>CAWJNV010000002.1:0-2992500 GCA_963844325.1 uncultured Sphingobacteriales bacterium | reverse complement strand
CTTCTTTCTTAGTGCCTCTGCGAATAACGGATGCAAATGTAGGAGTATTTCGGCAATTACCAAAACGTTGTAAGAAAATAAATCAGAATTTTATTCATTCGCCGGTTACCTCCGGCCTCTCTCCGCGTACGCTTACTCTACCGTTCTCTTACTCAGCCGGTTCCGCGAAAGCAAAAAAATGCCGCCGGCCCCCGGCCGCATTTTTCCCTGCGCACTTGCATTTTTCCAATACCAAGCAGGTCAATGCGTTACCTCTTTTTCACTGGCCATCGCCCACCTCATCCGTTCCCGGGTCATTGCGGCCGGGCCAGGGTAAAATGAAACGTGGTGCCTTTGCCTGACTCGGACTCCACCCAGATGCGTCTCCCGTACTGTTCCACGATCCGCTGACAGTCAGGTACCGTTTGAATGTGAACGGGTCCTCTTCATTGTCGTAGTTGGTGATGTTCAGGCGGCCGGGGGCACCGGGCTGCGCAGCGGTAACGCCGGTTGTACCGGAAAGGGAAGTGTGGTCAGGCATGCCAAAAAATTTGTAAAGAGCCGTCCGGGTGGGTGTCTAAAGCATAGACCGGTGGAAATTTTGCCGGCAACCGGGGAGGTACAACCGGAAAATGAGCCGTACCCCGTAAATATTACGTGTCGAAAAGGGCGTCCGGAACGGTAAGGCTGCGTTCCAAAGGCGCTAATTGCTTTACAAACCTTACGCCGTCGCCCGGGCCCTCTCCTCGGAACGTTGCACCCGGCCGGTAACAGCACCAGGAGGCACCACACGAAGCTATTTTTCAAAAAATGAGCCTTTTACGCGAGGAACACACTTTTTTGGACCTTAATGCGGTCCCCGTCGTAACGGCGTTAAAACGCTCCAGAAAACTTACCTTGCTAAGCTTCCCGCGGCAATCGCCGTCCGGCCACCTCTTTTCTACGTTTGGTATACATGCCTGTCAACCCCGTGGCACCTACCCTGGAATGCCTGGAAAACGGGCCCGCGGCATGACGATGCAATCTTCAAATCATTCAAATACGAGCTTCTTTTTTATTCAGTACCCTATGAAAAACGCGTACCCGCCTTCCCTGCAAACGTTACTGCTGGCTTCTTACCTGATTGCCGACAACAAGAAAGAGGAAGCGTCGGCCCTGCTCGACGCCCTCGAACCCGCCGATGACATTACCCGCATCTGCGTGCAGTCGCTGCGGGGGCAGCATCACCTTACGGCGCCGCTCTACGTGGCTACGCCGCAGGCCGAAGACAAGCAGATCAACGTATTTGACCTGGTGCTGCGGTCGGTACCGCCCGTGGAACAGGTAAGCCGGCAGGCGCTGGTGCGGATGCTCGAACTCTACCGGGGCCTCGACTCCTTCACGCACCTCAACATCGGCATCGGCAAGGGCCGGTTCGAAGTAAAACTGCTCGAAGCCCTGGCCGCCGAAGCAACGCAACGCCCCCGCCTGATCCGCATTGTCGGCATCGACGTGGACGTGCACTCCCTGGGTGAAGCCGGCCGCGAGATCCGGGCCACGGCCGGGCGGCTGTTCCCGGCCACTACGCAGGTAGAATACGTGCCGGTCTGCGCCTTTGCCGAAGCCGTTGACGCCTCCATCTGGAAAAGCATCGCCGGGCACAACACCGACCTGCTGGGTGTCCTCTCGGCCTTTACCCTGCACCACATCCCGACGGCCGAAAAGCGCAGCGCCGTCATCCGGCAGGTAGCCGCCTGCAACCCTGAACTGTTCGTGCTGCTGGAACCCGATGCGGACCACTTCACCGAACACCTGCCGGCGCGGCTCACCAACTGTTTCCAACTCTTCGACGGCATCTTCCGGCAGGTTGACCAGAACGAACTGAACCCCGCCGAAGCCCAGGCCATCAAGTACACGTTCTTCGGCCGGGAAATCCAGGACATCCTCAGCCTCCGGGAAGAAAAGCGGTCCGAAAAGCACGAACGGGCCGACGTGTGGGCCGGCCGCCTCCAGGACGCCGGCTTCCGGCTGCAACCCGTGGCCCCGTCGCCCGGACGCAAACCGGCCAAAACCCAGGACCGCCTGCGGCTGTTGCAGGACCCGCACCGCCGGTACACCACCACCGAGTTTGAAGGCGTACCGATGGTAGCCATGCTTACCGCTGCCCGGTCCTGAGTGTAAAGTTCATGAGTTTATGAGTTCATGAGTTTAAAGTTTACAACGCGTTAACTCATAAACGCTTTCTACTCATAAACTCATGAACTCATGAACTCATAAACTCTGCACTCATAAACTCCATTTCAAATCCTATTCTTCACCTTTAAACACAAGTTGACCATGATCCTCTTTACCAAGCCTTACCTGACGATTGAGCACAACGCCGACCTGGCCTGCATCACCCAGCACTGGAAAGGATTCGCCAAGTCCGAAGAATTCCGGGAGGGCATTCAACAGTCGGTGGAAGCGTTCCGGCAGACGCGGTCCAACAAGATCATCAGCAACACGAAAGACTTTGCCGTCGTGAAAAAGGAAGACACCGATTGGGTAGCCACCCAGGTAACGCCCCTGCTGGTGCAGCTTGGCCTCAAGTACATGGCCTTCATCATTCCCGCCAGCGCCTTCACCAAAATCTCGGTGGACAATTTCAAGTCGAAGGCCGACGACGCGGTGCAAATCCGCTACTTCGACAACCAGGCAAAAGCCAAAGCCTGGCTCGAAAGCGTAGACGCCGCCGTAGCACTGGGCTAATACCCGGTTAGCAAGGTTTCACGCAAAGGCGCAAAGAAGCGCAAAGGACGCAAAGAAAAGGTTGGTTTCCCTTTGCGATCTTTGCGCTTCTTTGCGCCTTTGCGTGAAACCCTTCGTAGAACTGCCCGAAATGTTCTTCTCAATTGCCTCGCATCCGGGCCCGCAGAAATTCCAGGGCCACGGCATCCGGCAGGGGCGCAGCGGCCGGCTTTTCGCCCAGCACCATGATCTGCTTGTCTTGCGGGGTGTAGGCCGGCCATTCGGGCAAGCCGCTGCCGCCCGGCGCCCCCGACCGGGCAAAGCTGGCCCAGTACGCCGACATCGCGGCGGCCAGGGCGTGGTCCACGGGCTCCCAGGGCCGGTTCACAAATTTTAAATTGTCGTAGGCGTACGGGACCTCCCCCGTATGGAAAGCGCCGTACTTGACGTATTCGCCCGTGGCGGGCACCTTGCGGGTGAACCGGTACACGTACACCGGGGCCTTTCCCGCCTCGTGCTGCGCGTTGGCCCAGGCGTAGTTCTGCGCCCCGAAAATCAGGTCCCGCGAAAGCTTCGCCTGGGAGACGGCCGCCTCCGCATCCGTAGCGGCCGGGTAGAGTTGCAGGAAAGTCCGGGCATCGGCGCCGTACTGTTCGTCCGCCCACTTCCGGAAGTCGGCGGCGCTTTTGACGGGACCACTCGACAACCCTTCGTCCTCGTTCCACCCCGTGAGCAGGGCCACGTGGTTCTGGCGGCCCGCCGCAAAAACCGCCGGGACCGCTTCGGGCAGCACGTACCCATCCACAATGGGCCGCCGCGTGCCCTTGGCCTTTTCCAGCAGGGTGGCGGCGGGCATGTTCCGCAGGCCGGCCAGCGAAGCCGCGCCCAGAGACCGGGCTACGCTTTCCCCCTCCGCTTCGGCTTCCCGGAGGGTGAGGATGTTGCGTCCGAAGCTGGCCCCGCTGTGGGCAATGGCTTTGCCGAACAGGCCCTTCGCCAGCGGCGAGGCCACCAGGCAGTTGACGCTCATGGCACCGGCCGACTGCCCGGCAACCGTCACGTTGCGGGGGTCGCCCCCGAAGGCGGCAATGTTTTGCTGCACCCATTGCAGGGCGGCCACCTGGTCCATCAGGCCGTAGTTGCCCGACGCCCCGCGGCCCGACTCCCGGGTCAGTTCTGGGTGGGCGAAAAAGCCGAATATGCCCACGCGGTAGTTGATGCTCACGAACACGATTCCTTTCCGGGCCATTGCCTCGCCGTCGTAGATGGGTACGGCGCTGCCGCCGCTCACGAACCCACCGCCGTAGACCCACACCAGCACGGGCCGCTTCTCGGCCGCTGACCGGGCGCCGGTCCACACGTTCAGGTACAGGCAGTCTTCGTCAATGGGTGCCTTGGGGATCAGGTACTCTTCCGTCCACATGCTGAACGGGGCCGGGTCGTTCTGCACGGGGCTCGGGCCGAACGCCGTACAGTTGCGGACGCCGGTCCAGGGCTTTGCCGGCTGGGGCGCCTTCCAGCGCAACGCACCGACCGGGGGCGCCGCAAACGGAATGCCCTTGAAGACCCGAACGTCCCCGCCGGCGTTGGTGGTACCGGCCACGCGTCCGGCGGCCGTTTTCACGGGGTCGGTCGTGGGGCGCGGCGTGCAGGAAACGAGGCCGGCCCACAGCAGCAGGGCCAGCGTAAACAAAGGTTTAGGTACGTGCATCAAGGGTCGTGTTTGCTTTTACATGAGGTAGCGTCATCCTCCTCCCGTCCCTCCCTACGGTACTGCCACGCCGTTGGCCCGCAGCACGTTGTCGAAAAACAGGACCTGGTAAGGCAGGGCGTTCTGCCAGTACGCCCAGGTATGGCCGCCGGGCCGCTCGGTGTAGTCGTGCGGAACCTGGTTTTCGGTCAACCGGTAGTGCAGGTCGCGGTTGGTTTCGATCAGGAAGTCGTCCACGCCGCAGTCGAGGATCAGGTGGAGGCCCGCCGCCTTGATCTCGTTGGTGCGGCCCACGGCGGTGTACGCGGGGTACGGGGCGAGGCTGTCGGTGGGCGGTCCCAGCAGCCGGGCAAAGTTCTGGGCGCGCAGCCGGGCAAAATCCGGCGCCACCTTCCAGGTAGCCGTGTTGATGTTCATTACGCCGCTCATGCTGCCGGCGGCGCAGTACTGCTCCGGGTGGCGGCTGGCCAGGTACACGGCCCCGTGCCCGCCCATCGACAGCCCGGCGATCACGCGGCCCTTGCGGTCGCGCACGGTGCGGTAGCTCCCGTCAATCTTTTCAACCAGTTCCCGGCTGATGAAAGTGTCGTACTGGCTGGCCGGGTCGAGGGGACTGTCGAAGTAGTAGCTGGTGGGGCCGCCGTCGGGCGTGACGATGATGAGGCGGTAGCGGTCGGCCAGGGCGTGCAGGAGGGTTTTGTCGGGCGTTTTGGTGAGCCAGTCGCGGAAGCTGCCCGTGCCGCCGTGCAGCAGGTACAGCACCGGGTAAGCGCCTTTGCCCTTGCGGTACCCATCGGGCAGCACCACGGCCACCCGGATGTTTTTGCGCATGGCGGCACTGGTCACCTCCAGGGTGTCTACCCGCGCCGCCAGGGCGAGGATCGGTTGGCCCAGCAGCAGGGCCAGCAGGCAGGTACGGAGCAGCATTGTAGTATTATTGGGGAGTTGTATCGAAAAGGAAGGTTATGGTTGAATGGCTATATGGCTGAATGGTTGAATGCGACGATCAACCATTCAACCATATAGCCATATAGCCATTCAGCCATCAATTATTGATCGACTTGCTTGCTTTTTCCAGCAGCAGGTAGCGTTCCCGGTGCTGCTCGGGCTTAGCGGCCGAGGTTACGTCGAGGTGCATCACCTGCGCGGGGCCGTTGGCGGTGGTGGCCGGCCACTGGGGCAGGCCCGCGCCGCTGGGGTTGCCCGTCTTGATGAAGTTGGCGAAGTACTGCTGCATCGTTTCCGACACCTTGTAGTCGTCGGGCGTCCAGGCGTACACCTTGTTGGTACCCAGGTTGCCCATGGCGTATTCGATCTCGGCCGAATGCACGGCGCCGCGGGCCGGCGGCACTTTCATGGCCTGGGCATCCTTGCCGCGCACCACGCCACCCGCCAGGCCCGGCGCCGCATCGCCCATCTCGGGCGTCATGGGCGGCCGGGGCCGTTCGTAGTAGTAGCGGTACACGGGCTGGCCGCTCGTGCGGGCGTGCACGTCGAGGAGTTTCCAGGTGCTGTAGCCGATGAACCGGTCGCCGGCCAGGTCGGTAGCCGCCTGCATCACCTCTTCTTCCGTGGTGGCCGGGTACGCCTGCATCACCTCCGGGGCCTTGTCGCCGAACACTTTCTGCACCGCCTTGGCGTAGTTCTCGGGGGTGGGCGGGTCCTGGCCGAGCAGGGCCCGGTAGTTCATTTCCTCGGAGTTCCAGCCGGCCATCAGCGGCACGCGGGCCTGTTCGCCGGCCTCGAAAATTTCGCTGGGCGACTTGGGGAAGAAGTAGCCGTCAACCACGGGCCAGAACCAGGCCACGCCGGGCTTGGCCGTGGCTTCCAGCAGTTTCTCGGCCGGCATGGCGCGCAGGGCGGCCAGGGAACTCGCCCCAACCTCCGCGGCAAACTTTACCCCGCCCTCTTCGCCCTTGGCGAGGGGCATGGTGGGTTGCAGGGAGAGCAGCGAACCACTCTCGCCGATGGCGCCGGCAATCAGGTTTCTGGCCTGCGGCGAGGCCATCTGGGCGCTCACCGAGAATGAGCCGGCCGATTCCCCGGCGATGGTCACCTTTTTGGGATCGCCCCCGAAGGCGGCAATGTTCTGCTGCACCCACTGGAGGGCCGCCCGCTGGTCCATCAGGCCGTAGTTGCCCGAGGCGTTCTTGCCCGATTCCCTGGAGAGTTCGGGGTGCGCCAGGAAGCCGAACAGGCCCAGCCGGTAGTTGACCGTAAGGGTTACGATGCCCTTCCGGGCCATGCTTTCGCCGTCGTAGCGGGGCTCCGAACCGTCGCCGGCCACGAACCCGCCGCCGTAGAAGTACACCAGCACCGGCAGGCCTTCGGTGCCCGTTTTGGCCGGCGTCCACACGTTGAGGTAGAGGCAGTCTTCGCTCACGCCGTTCGAGCGGAAATTCATGTCGCCGAAGATGGGGCGCTGCATGGCCCGGGGACCGAACTTGTCGGCCTTGCGGATGCCGGTCCAGTTCTTGGCCGGCTGGGGTTCCTTCCAGCGCAGGTCGCCCACGGGCGGGGCGGCAAACGGAATGCCTTTGAAGGACCGCACGCCGCTCTTTTCGGCAACGCCTTCCACAACGCCGTTGGCCGTTTTTACGCGGTTGGCCCCGCCGGCAGCGGCTTTTCCGGGCTGGGCAGCCGCCACCCGCACCAGGGCCACGGCGGCAATCAGGAGTACAACGATTTTTTTCATGGGAGCAGGGGCAAGGAGATGAGAAAGGGAGAAGTTAACAAGTATGGGACTTAAACCGGGTGCATTTAGAAAAAAAAACGTTATTGTCGCACCAGGAAACAATGATAAAAAACATCCGCGGAACTTCCAAAGCCAATGTTCGCCTTTGCGACATTCATTAACTTGCCCCTCTCCTTCCCCCCTGCGTATGCACCACCCGGCCGCCAGACCCGATCCGCAACCCGTTACCCAACCCGACGGGGCGGGGTACCTGCCGGGCCTGGCCACCGACCTGGTGATCTTCGGCTTTCACGAAAACCAGCTGAAAATCCTGCTGCTCGAATACGAAAACACGAACCTGTTTGCCCTGCCGGCGGGCTTTATCGGCACGGACGAAAACGTGAACGACGCCGCCCGGCGGGCCCTGGCTGAACGCACGGGGCTGCCCGACATCTACCTGGAACAGTTTTACGTGTTCGGCGACCGGTCGCGCCACGACCCGGCTCCCCTGCGGGCCATCATGGCCGGCAAGGGCATCACCGCCCCCGACGACCACTGGCTGCTCAGACGGTTTGTTTCCGTCGGGTTTTACGCCCTGGTTGATTTTACCCGGGCCGTGCCCCGCCCCGACCCCCTGGCCGACCGTTGCGACTGGTACGACCTGTCGGCCCTGCCGCCGCTCATGCTCGACCACGCGGCCATGGTCGGGAAGGCCCTCGACACGCTGCGGGCCAACCTCGACCGGCGCCTGATCGGCTTTAACCTGCTGCCCGGCACCTTTACGATGAACGACCTGCAAAGCCTCTACGAAACCATCCTCGGCGAACGGCTCAACCGGACCAGCTTCCAGCGCCGGATGCTGGGCCTCGACATCCTGGAACGGCTCGACAAAAAATGGACCGGCGGGGCCCACAAGGCGCCCTACCTCTACCGCTTCAAAAGGGCCGGCCAAACCACCCGTCCGGGCCGGTGAGCAGCCGGTTGCTCGGACGGAAAAAGTTCGGCTTGCACGTCAGCGCATTTATCGGTACCTTTCAGAATCAGGCGATTACCACATTTTTCTGACTGCCTAACCACTTCTCCCGAAAGAATTCGTACCTGACCCCGTCCCTGTACGGCGGGCAGGCATGGGCTATCCCCCATTCCGATGCATTTCCCAACTTTATACGCATGCTTCCGGGTACTCCCGGCCGATACTGCCTATGTCTCAGCTTCAGCGAATCAAACGGCTCATCTATTTCACCTACCTGCTGTGCGCCGCCGCCCTGCTGGTGCTGGCGGGAGCCGGGTACGGCAGTTTCCAGTCCCTGCTGGAAAAAGACCAATGGGTGGACCATACCCGGCAGGTGATCTACCATGCCGAAAAAGCCATTTCGCTGCTGAAGGACGCTGAGACCGGCCAGCGGGGCTACCTCATCACCGGCGACGGCACGTACCTGGCGCCTTACCGGCTGGCGCACGACTCGGTTGCCCACCAGGTAAACCAGTTGCAGCGCCTCACGGGCGACAACCCCGCCCAGCAGGTGCGCATTGATACTTTGAAAAGCATGATCCGGACGCACATGGCGCTGCTGGCCGGTACCATCCGGCTGCACAGTGTGGGCAGCGGGGCGGCCCTCTCGGGGCATTTTGCCATGCAACAGGGCAAAGTCCGCATGGACCAACTGCGGGAAGTATTCGGGGCCGTCATCGGCGAGGAAAACCGGCTGCTCTCCTTGCGCACGCAGAAACTGTCGTCGGCCGTCGGCCAGGCGCGGTCGGCGGGCCTGGCCGTGCTGGGACTGGCTTTCCTGTTCGCCCTGCTGTTGTTCGTGCTGCTCCGGGGGCAACTGCGCCAGAAGGAAAACTACGAGCAGGCCCTGCGGGACAAAAACGGCGAACTGGCCGCCCTCAACGAGGAACTGGCCGCCAGCAACGAAGAACTCGCGGCGAGCAATGAAGAACTGGCCGCCAGCAACGAGGAGGTACTGTCGGGCAACGAGGAACTGGGGGCGCTGAACGAATCCCTGGAAGAACACCAGTCGCGGCTGCTGGCCCTGACCAACGAACTGGAGCAGCGGGTGCAGCTCCGGACCCTCGAACTGCAAACGGCCAACGGGGAACTGCACCGGGGGCAACTCGAATTTGCCTTTCTGACCGAATTCATTCCCCAACTGGTGTGGCGCGCCAGTCCCGCGGGCCAGGTGGAGTACTTCAACGGGCGGTGGTACGAATACACCGGCCAAACGCCCGCCGAAGCCCTCCACGACGGCTGGGGACAGGTGCTGCACCCCGACGACCTTGAACGCACCCTGGTGGTGTGGCAGGAAGCCCTCCGGACGGGCAACCCCTACCGCATCGAGTACCGCCTCCGCAAGGACGACGGCACGTTCCGGTGGTTCCTGGGAACGGCCCTGCCGCACCGCGACGAGGCGGGCACCATCCTGCGCTGGTACGGCTCGTGCACCGAGATTCACGAACAGAAGATGGTGGACCGGGCCCTGCAGGAGAGCGAAGACATGCTCCATACGCTGGCCTCGGCTTCCCCGGTCACGCTGTGGATGTCGGACGAAACGGGCGGCATCAGCTACGTGAACCAGACCTGGCTCGACTGGACGGGCCGGCCGCTCGCCGAACAACTGGGCACGGGCTGGAGTCAATTCATCGTGGAAGAGGACCGCGAAGGGGCCGTGCAAAAGTACCTGGAAGACTTCGCCAACGGCCGCTACTACCAGGCTGACTTCCGCATCCGGCACGGCAACGGCCGGGTCCGCTGGTGCATTGCCGAAGGGGCGCCCCGCTACACGGGCACCGGTGAATTTGCCGGCTACGTGGGCTCCTGCATCGACATCACCGACCGCAAACAGGCCGAACAGGAAAAGCAGCGTACCCTGGAGGAACTGACCCGGCTGAACGTGGACCTGGACAACTTCGTGTACACGGCCTCCCACGACCTGCGTTCCCCGATTGCTAACCTGGAAGGGCTGCTGCTGGTGCTCAAAAAACGCCTGGAACACAAGCTGGAACCCAGCGAACAGGAAATGATGGCGCTGATGGAACAGTCGGTGGGCCGTCTCAAAAAGGCCATCAAGGAGCTTTCCGAAATCGCCAGGATTCAGAAGGAGAGCCAGCAGCCGCGCGAAGAACTGGGCATCCGGCAGGTGCTCCGGGAGGTGAGCCAGGACATTGCGGCCCTCATCAGCGAGTCGTCGGCGCAGGTGGTGCTCGACATGCACGTGGAAACGATCCACTACCCGGCCAAGCACCTGCGCAGCATCCTCTACAACCTGCTCTCCAACGCCCTCAAGTACCGCTGCCCGTCGCGCAAACCGGTGATTACCATCACGACCCGCTCCCAGGACGACGGCATGCACCTGACCGTGAGCGACAATGGCCTGGGACTCAATGAAAACCAGGTGAGCAAGCTTTTCTTCATGTTCAAGCGGTTGCACACGCACGTGGAGGGTACCGGCGTGGGGCTGTACATGGTAAAGCGCATCGTGGAAAATTACGGCGGCCGCATCTGGGTAGAAAGCAAACCCGGCGTGGGCACCACCTTCCACCTCTACTTCACCGCCGCCCCTGCCTTGCAGGTAGCGCAGGCAGCGGCTGATGAATAGTGCTGCTATTCGCCAACCATTTGTCAATACCACTACTTATTCATTCCCCATTTCTTCCCCCATCATCATCCGGTAGGGTACGTGGTGGTCGTCAAGGGCCTTGGTGAAGGCCCCGTCGTACTCCCCCGAAGGCAGAAACTGGTAGGTTTCGTTGACTTCGCAGAGTTGCCCGGCCATCAGGGCGAGTTGGATCTTCAACTCGGGCTGGGCCAGCAAAGCTTTCTTGTCGACTACAATTACCCCTTTCATGATTCCTGGTCGTTGGTGTGTGATGCTACTACGCATCTCCGGACGGGAGGTTTTGCCGGCACACCAACAACTACGCCTTACCGCTCCGCCGCCGTGCCTCGCGGAGGGTTTCTTCCACGAGGCCCCGCTGGGCGTGGCTGCCGCCGAGCCGCGGCAAGTCCTCCATGACGGATTCCAGCAGGGCCGCCGACCGGCCGTACGCCCCGGCCGTGAAAGCCGCAAAGCTTTCCGCCAGGTCGCCCACTAAGCCCGTCAGCGGGTGATCCGCCTGGCAGTACTTGCGGCGCAACCCTTCCCGCCAGCCTTCGGCGGAATCGGGGTCACTGGCTGCCCGCAGAAGCGCCGCGTGCACGTCCAGGAACGGGTCCGCGGCCGGCAACGCGTACAGGTGCGAAGCGGCCGCCAACTCTTCCCAACATTCGCGCGGCACGGGCACCCCGCGCAACCCCAGCCGCCACAGCGCCGAAGCCGCGTCGATGCCTTTGCCGTAATCGGGCGAAGTGGCTACGGCCGGCCGTAGCCGCGTGCAGTAGATGTCGAGCGCCGCCACCCCGTTGCCGCGCTGCGCCTCAAACAACGCCTGGTGCCAGAACAGGTGTCCCGCAATGGGCGAACGGTCGTCGTAGCCCGGCGTCCAGGCCGCCAGGAACTGGGTGCCTTCGTCGGGGCAGCCCGACTCGTAGAGCACGTGGGCGTAGCTGTGGGCGGCGTGGCCGTTGTGGTAGAACCGGGCCAGCGACTTTTCGGCCTTTTCGCGCGCCTCGCGGTGGCGGAACAGTTCGGCCAGCGAAAAGGCGTGCATGCCCGTAAACCACCAGTCCTCCCCGTAGTGGCCGGCCAGCGATTCGAGCAGGCCGAGGCGTTCGTGGTCGAAGTCGCGCCGGCCGCTGAAGGCCAGGATGCTGTAGGCCCCCGTCACCTGGGCGAGGATGTAGGCATCCGTCGGGTACGCCCGCAGGTGGTCCCGCAGCAATTCGTAGGCGCCTTTGTCGCCCCGCTGGATGCGGGTGATGATCTCCACGTGCTGCCGTTCCCGGAACGTGGCGTGCGGGGCAAAACGGGCCGCCCGTTGCAGGGCTTCCTCACGGCGGGCTTTGTCGCCCCGCATGGCGTACAGCCCGGCCAGCGCCGCGTGGGCCAGGGCAAAACTTTCGTCAGCGGCAACGGCGGCCTCCAGGTGCGGCACCGACCCGGCATTGGCTGCCAGGGCGCAATCCATGCCTTGCCGGTAATGCCCGGCAGCCGCTTCGGAAGGAGTGGTCAGCAGCAAACCATATCGGTCGCGGAAGAGGTGCATGGGTGGGGAGTTTATGAGTTTAAAGTGTATGAGTTTAGAGTTCATGAGTTTATGAGTAGAAAGCACTTACCAACCGGCGCGTACTGACTTTGAACTCATAAACTCATGAACTCATAAACTCTTTTCTTCCCAGCGCCTCTTCGTGCAGCACGTCGTAGGCCAGGGCCCAGGGCGGCCGCAGGAACCCGAGGGCCTTGACGTCCTGCGCCCAGTAGCCGTAGGGCGAATGGCGGGAAAGGGTGCTGCCCCCGATCACCCGGCACAACCGCGTCAGGATCGACTCGGCGAGTTCGGCAACAGACGCTTTGGCGTAATGCACCGTGTGGGTATGGCCGGCTTCCACGTCGGCGAGGATGCCCCCGTACGCCTTCCCGAGCAGCCATGCTTCGTGCGCCGCCCGGCTGAACTCCACCTTTTCGAACGACCGCAGGGACGGGCGGCGGGCCAGTTGCTCCCGGGCCGTCCGGTGGGCCACCTCCACAATGCCGGTAATCACGGCCATGAACGTGCACGGCCCGATCACGTGGCTGAGTTTGGTGGGGTCGAAGGGGCCCGACCAGGCAATGCGCCGGGCGGGAAATGCCGTGAATTCCAGGCTGTGGCTCTGCGTGGCAGCCATGCCGTGGGCTTCCCATTCGGCCACCAGGTGCACGCCGGTGGAGCCGTCCCAGGGGTGCCCCTTGTAGTCCAGGTAGAACATGTCGGGCGCCGGCTCCCCCGCGGGAATGGCCGTGGTGAGCATGTACGTGAGCACCCCCGAGCCGCTGCCGAAGTGTTTCTTGCCCGAGAGCCGGTAGTTGCCGTGGGCGTCGGGGGTTGCCCCGGCGGCCGTTTTGCCAATGTCGCCGCCGCTGCCCGGCTCCGAAGTGATGGTGCCCCACTGCGCCCCGGCTTGTACCCCCTTGAAAACCTCGTCGCACTGCGCCTGCCAGGCCGCCTGCCGGTCGGCGGGCACCGGCGAAGGGCACAGCCAGTTGCCCAGCACGGCAGGGTGCATCGCCGATACCAGCGCCACCGACGAGTCGCCCTGGGCCAGGGTACGCAGCATTTCGCACACCGGGCGCAGCGACTGTTCCACGCTTTGCCAGGTGCCGCCGTACGCTTCGGGCACGCAGGTGAGCAGGTAGCCCGTCTCCCGGATGCGTTCAAAGTCGGCCGGGTCGAGGTGGCGCCGCCGCTGCCGTTCGGGGCGCTGCCGCGAGAACCCTTCGGCCAGTTCCGCCACGTTTTCCAGAATCCGGGCGTTGGTGGTGCGTTCGGTCAAAAGCATGGGTGGAGAAATGAGGTTGAATGGTTATATGGTTGATTGTTGTATGGCTGGATGGCTGGATGGCTGATTAGCCGGTCGGCGGGAAGTTGGGCACTTTATTTCCCTGGTCCATCCTGGACCATCCTGCCGTTTCCAGTGAACAGTAATCAGTAAACAGCAAGCTGAATGCAACGTTGCCGACTCCGTATTGCCTATTGCTGACTGCTTACTGCCGACTGTTTACTGATTACTGTTCACTACCCAATACTTTCGATATGCGCCAAATGATGACGGCCGTGCCAGGCGCACTGGGCCAGGGCTTGGTCGAGGGTGTAGGTACGCCCGTAGGCGGGGTGGAAAAAGGTGCGCTGCCACTGCGCTTCCGTCAACGCCCACAGGAGCAGCGTCAGGCGGGTATGCAGCGCCTCCAGCAGCGCCAGCGACACGGTTACCGGGGTGGCTTCCACGTCGGGCAGGGCGGCCCAGGCATCCGGGTTCACGCGCGGCACGGTGGGGTTGTCGTCGGTGAGGGCCAGGTGGAAGCGCAGGTAGAAGTTCAGGTGCACGTCGGCCACGTGGTGCAGCACCTGCCGGCCCGTCCAGCCCCCGGGCCGGTACGACCGTTGCAGCCCCTGGCCGCCCACCTTGCGGGCCGCCGCCGTGAGCCGGGCCGGCAGCGCCGCCACTTCTTCGATCAACGCGGCCCTTTCGGCGGCCGTCAGCGGCCCCTCGGGCAACACCACTTTGCCCACGGGGTATCGTACGTCTTTGGCATCATGTTCCATGCGCCAAAATAATGACCAATTACGAATTACCAATGACGAATTTCGAGGCAGAGTCGAGTGCCGTCAGGAAGGCCCGGATGGGCTGGTATACCGCTTCGGGGTGGGTATGGAGGCTGAAGTGGTCGCCGGGCACTTCGAGGGCCGGCTCGTCGGGGTAGCGGATGATGGTGTCGGCCCGGGCGTGGATGCGCAGGTCGGGCTGGGCCGCAAACCCCTCGGGTACGGGGCTGTAAATGATCCGCAACTGGTTGATCACGTTGTGCTTGTCGCCCCGGATGAGGTTGCCGAACACCTCGCCGAAGACCCCGGCCGAAGGCTTGCCGCGGTAATTGTAGCCGAGCAGCAGGCGCCGCACCAGCCGGTTGAAGTACAGGCCGCGCCGCACGGCCCAGTACACCAGCTTCAGGTTCGACACGGGCCGGACCACCTTGGCCGGCGCCGACCACGAACCGATCTGCACCACGGCGCAGCCGGTCAGGTGCTTCACGTGCAGGCCGATCCAACCGCCCATCGAGTGGCCGATGGTTACGTCGCCGGCGGTGATGCCGAAGCGTCCGGTCAGTTCGCGGGCGTACGAGAGGGCCGTCAGGTCGGGCCGGGGCCGGTCGCCGACCAGTTGCCAGTTGTCCACGAACACCTTTTCGCCCGGCAGGTGCGGTGCAATCTGGTCGAAGATGGCAGGGGTTTCGCCGAAGCCCGGAATGAAAAAAAGTCGCATGGGTAAGCGTGTACGCGGGACGCCGCCGGCGGGTTTAGCGCAGGGTGCAGGTGCCGTCGGGCCGGCCGATCACCAGTTTGCCCACCATGCCGAGGAAGAGGCCGTTTTCGACCACCCCGGGAATGGCGTTGAGCCGCGCGGCCAGGGCAGCCGGTTCGGCCAGGGTGCCGAAGGCGCAGTCGAGGATGTAGTTGCCGTTGTCGGACACGAAGGGCTGGTGCTCAGCCATGCGTAAGGTGGGCGTGCAGCCCAGACCGGCGCAGGCTTTGGCCGTCACCTCCCAGCCGAACGGCACCACTTCCACGGGCAGCGGAAACGCGCCGAGTTGCGGCACCAGTTTGCTTTCGTCCACCACGACGATGAACGTACGGCTCGCGGCAGCCACGATCTTTTCGCGCAGCAGCGACCCGCCGCCGCCCTTCACGAGGTTGTTGGCCGGGTCTACCTCATCGGCCCCGTCAATGGTGAGGTCGATGGATTGCACGTCGGCGAAGGAGATGATGGGAATGTCGAGTTCGCGGGCCAGCGTTTCGGAGCGCAGCGAGGTGGCAATGGCCCGGATGCGGAGGCCGTCCTTTACCCGCTGGCCGAGCCGCTGGATGGCCCAGTAGGCAGTGGAGCCGGTCCCGAGGCCCACCACCATGCCCTCCTGGACGAATTCAACGGCTTTGCGGGCGGCAGTCTGCTTGGCGTTCATGGCTGGTAACGGTTTGGGTGCGCGGGTAACTTTCCCCAAATTAACGACAAATCGACGACTTATCCGCTATCTTCACCCGGCTTCCGGACCCGCCCCTCCCCCATTCCATGACCAAAACCATTACCACCTGCCTCCTGTTCACCCTCCTCTTCCTCCGCACGTTTGCCCAACCCGCCCCCGGCCCGGCCGTACGGCCCCGCGCCGCCGTGCCTGCCGCCGAAAAGGCCGACCTGGTGCTCACCGGTGGCGCCGTGTACACGGTCAATCCCGGCCAGCCCTGGGCTACCGCCGTGGCCGTGCGGGATGGCCGCATCGTGTACGTGGGCAGCAACAAAGGAGCCCGGCCCTACACCGGCCCCGATACGCGGGTCATCAACCTGAAGGGCCGCATGGTGCTGCCGGGCTTCATCGACTCGCACCTGCACCCGTCGGGCGGCCTGAGTCTTTCGCAGGTAAAGTTGGAACAGGTGTTTAACCGGCAGGAAGTGGCCCGGCGGATAGGTGCGTACGCCGGGGCCCACCCACAGGCGCCCTGGGTGCTGGGCCGGGGCTGGGAGGCCGGCGCCTTCAAGCCCGCGGGCATTCCCGACCGCCACCTGCTCGATTCGCTGGTGCCCGGCCGCCCGGCCTTCCTGTCGGCCTCCGACGGGCACACGGGCTGGGCCAACTCGAAGGCCCTGGCCCTGGCCGGCATTACCCGCACCACGCCCGACCCGGCCAACGGCATCATCGGCAAGGACGCGGCGGGCGAACCCAACGGGGTGCTCTACGAATCGGCCATCGACCTGCTGGCCCGCCACATTCCCCGGCCCACCCCCGCCGACCGGCTGCGAGGGAACCGGCTCTTTCTGCAAGCCCTGCGCGAAGCGGGCATTACGGGCATCATGGACGCCGGCGCCGACGCGGGTACGGATTCGGCCTTTGCCGCCCTGGCCCGCGCCGGCGAACTCACGGCCCAGATGGTGATCTGCCAGCGGTACGACCCCGACGGGAACGACAGCCTCCAGGTGGCCCGCTTCGTGGAACGCCGCGCGCAGGCGGGCCCGGGCAACCCGCGGCCCACGGCGGTGAAGATCATGCTCGACGGCATCATTGAGCAGTACACGGGGCGGCTCCTGGCGCCCTACCTCGACCGGCCCGACTTCCGGGGACCGCTTTTCGTGGAACCGGCGCGGCTCAACCAGCTGGTGGGCGACCTCGACCGGCTGGGCTTCCAGTTGCACTTCCACACCATCGGCGACGGGGCAGTACGGGCGGCCCTCGACGCCCTGGAAGCGGCCCGGCAAACCAACGGCGTCCGCGACAGCCGGCACATCATTTCGCACGTGCAGCTCATCGACCCGGCCGACATGGGCCGGCTGCCCCGGCTGGGGGTGATTGCCTCCATGACGCCCGCCTGGAGCCGCGGCGACGACCTCAACCGGACCTTTGCCGAGCCGCGCCTGGGACCGGAACGGGCCCGGTGGCTCTACCCGCACCGCTCCATCCTCGCCGCGGGCGGACGCCTCGCCTGGGGCACCGACTGGCCGGTGACCACGCTGGTACCGCTCGAAGGTCTCGAAACGGCCGTTACGCGCCGCTACAACGGGGGCCGCGACCCGGAGGGCAAGCCCGACACCGCCTGGATTCCGCAGGAATGCCTCTCGCTGGAGCAGGCCATTGCCGCCTACACGCTGGGCGCGGCCTACGCCCTGTTTCTGGAAAAGGACCGGGGTTCGGTGGAAACCGGCAAACGGGCCGACCTGGTGGTGCTGGAAAAGAACCTGTTCAAAATCCCCGCCCTGGAAATTCACACCGTGCCGGTGGACTTCACGATTGCCGAAGGCAAGGTGGTGTACGAACGGAAGGCGGCGGGGAAATAGAGAGTCATTCGGAGGAAGCCAGGTTCTCAAACCCGACACGGAAGAGGTCACTTCTGCGATCCGGTTTTTACGGACAACAGAAGAATGATGGGGACCTAAATGGTAAACGGATCGATCACTTGTATCCCGGCAATACTGGCAAAATCACTCGTGATCGTATTGCAACAAAAAGCTCCGCAATGCGGCATGCTGCGGCTTGATTGCGTAGATAATAATGATGCTGTCTACTAAGCGCTTTTCCATTGGTTAATCACGGAAGGGTAGAGCCCGGTCCTGCCGCATTTCCTGTTGCCAGGCCGCAGGGTTTTCGATGGCATTGCCAATCGTTCCCCGGGCGGCAATTGCTTCGAGAATGTTCACGGGATGATTGCCGTTGGTTGCCGGTTCGGCCGGTACGGTTCCAATTCGCAGCCGGGCCAGCAACTCCTGCACAAACCGCATTTCTTCTTCGTTTTTCAGTTCAATAACCAGGCGCATGGTTCCGGCGGGTTAGGTAAACGGGTAATGAAAGTTGTTCTTTTCCAATATACGGAAAAGTGCGGAAGCGCAGACGTACCACGTAACGCCCCCAGTAAAACCAGGACCGGGGCGGTTGTACGCCCCGGTTCCCACTGAACAAGCTGATTGCGGCCCGGTATGCTGCTTACCACGGCCGGGGCAGCGAAATGACGATGTGCTTGTCGTTCTTGCGGACGGATACGGCCCGCACCCGGTTGGAGCGGCCGGCGCAACTGGAGAGGATGGTGCCAAGCACGAACAGGGACAGCAAAAAATGAATGGTTCTCAAACGCAGGATAGACATGGTACTGGAAAGTTATAAGGGTTAAAAACGTTGCCCCGCCCGGCGGGCGGCGGCTTCGGCAGGGTAATTACAAGGACCGTTCCAAACCTGCGCTTAAGCGAAGGTTGTCCGTTGTCCGTTGCGCGTCCTTCGATGGGCGACGGATTGAGGACGAGGGTTATGACCGTTGCACGGCCGGTATCCCGGGAACGAAATTTTATGCGTACATTCATAAGCGTTACCCTTCGTTTCTCCAACTGGTCTAAACGGTCATGGCAAACTTTGCAATCGACGCGCGGAAGGCGGCTACCTACGACGCTATTGTAATTGGCTCGGGCATCAGCGGCGGCTGGGCGGCCAAAGAACTCACCGGCAAAGGGCTCCGGACGCTGGTGCTCGAACGCGGCCGCGACGTGAAACACGGCACCGACTACCCCACGGCCAACCTGCACCCCTGGGAGTTTGCCCACCGGGGCGACGTGCCGCTCGACATCCGCCAGCAGAACCCGGTTGCCAGCCGGAAAAAGGGGCTTTTCAACGAGGCCACCATGCACTTTGTGATCAAGGACGCCGAGCAGCCTTTCGTGGCCGAAAAACCCTTCGACTGGACGCGCGGCTACCAGGTGGGCGGCAAGTCGCTGCTGTGGGCCCGCCAGACGCAGCGGTGGAGCGACTACGACTTCGAAGGCCCCGCCCGCGACGGGTACGCCGTGGACTGGCCCCTCCGCTACCGCGACCTGGCGCCGTGGTACAGCTACGTGGAAACGTTTGCCGGCATCTCGGGCAACCGCGACGGCCTGCCGCAACTGCCCGACGGGGAGTTCCTGCCGGCCACGGAACTCAACTGCGTGGAAACGCACTTCCAGGCCGTGCTCGCCAAACATTTCCCGGACCGTCCGCTCATCCAGGGCCGGTGCGCGCACATCACGGACCCGCAGCCGGTACACCTCCAGCAGGGCCGCAGCAAGTGCATGCACCGCACGCTTTGTGCGCGGGGCTGCCCGCTGGGCGGCTACTTCAGTTCCAACGCCTCTACGCTGCCCTGGGCGGCCAGGACGGGCAAAATGACGCTCCGCCCGCATTCGGTCGTGCATTCGATCCTCTACGACGAGGCCAAAGGCCGGGCTACGGGCGTGCGGGTGGTGGATGCCCATACCAAAGCGATGACGGAGTTTTACGCCCGCATCATTTTCGTGAATGCCTCGGCCCTCAACTCCAACCTGATCCTGCTCCATTCCACGTCGGGGCGTTTCCCGGGCGGCCTGGGCAACGACAACGGGCTGCTGGGCAAGTACATTGCCTGGCACAACTACCGGGGCCGGATGTCGGCCGGGTACGACGGCTTCCCCGACAAAACCACGGATGGCCGCACGCCCAACCACGCCTACTTTCCGCGCTTCCGCAACGTGTTCAAACAGGAAACGGACTTTCTGCGGGGCTACGCGGCGGGCTTCGGCGGCGGACGGGGTACGCAGTCCTCGCAGGAGGGCATCGGTGAAACGCTGAAAGCGAACCTGCTGAACCAGGCACCGGGCAACTGGCGCGTGAGTTCGTGGATGATGGGCGAAACGATTCCGCGGGAAAGCAACCACGTGCGCCTCGACCCGGTACTCAAAGACCCCTACGGCATTCCACAACTGCGCGTATCAGCCGACTGGTCGGAGAACGACGACCGGATGGTGAAGGATTACCAGGAACAGTTTACGGAGATGTTTACGCGGGCGGGCTTTACGGACATCAAGACCACCGACAGCGGGCACGCCCCCGGCGCCGACATTCACGAGATGGGCGGCGTGCGCATGGGCCGCGACCCCAACACTTCGCTGCTCAACAGCTTCAACCAACTGCACGCCTGCCCCAACGTGTTCGTCACCGACGGCGCCTGCATGACTTCCACGGCCACCCAAAACCCGTCACTGACCTACATGGCCCTCACCGCCCGCGCCGCGGATCACGCGGTACGGGAGCTGCGGAAGGGAGATTTGTGAGTTGACGTCCTGTCCTTATGGAAAAATCCTTTTCGACAAGTTATAACGCTTTATACAGAAGCAACAAATTTCAATGTATTCAAGAAGAGTATTCAACACTATTTCACATAAGGCGGCAGACTGTATAATTGATTCACGACAATCAATAATATCAGAAATTAATTTAAATTTACGACTTGCATTCTATTGCGATCGTTAAAAATATAAATGTATTCAGATAATTATGGAATTATTGTATTTGTGGGTAGAACGTTACCGAAACATCAAAAATCAAGAGTTTAATTTTTCCCCAGACTTTCAGTTACACTTAATTTTAGGGGACCCTAATCAATTGCATGTTATCAAGTATGACGAACAACCCAAAGGTTTTTTCAACAATAAAATAGCTAATGTGACGGCGATTATTGGTCGCAATGGTGCGGGAAAAAGTAATCTTATCGACTTGCTTCGCATTATCTTAAATGATGCTATTGAGGGAAAACTTAAATTCTTAATTTTATTTAGAGAGAACTCTGACACTCTGAATGCTTTTCATTCCTTTAACGCGGATATGGTTAAGTTCACAGGTTTTGAAAGATGGAAAATTAACTTACCTGATCTTGAACCACTCTTTAATCTCGATTTGCATATTCCCAATAGGGTCATTAATAATTCGGCTCTCATTTATATTTCTACTTTAAGTGATTTCAGACAACATCCTTCCTCTCTGGACAGGGAGATTAATTTATCTTCCGATCAGCTTCTCGAACAAGATGTAACTGAAATGGGCAATCACACGGGCACTCTACTTGACTTACTTAGATTTAAACAAGTAGGCCGACAGGTAGACTTTGTAACCGGCCCATACAAATTTGACATGCCCTTTCCAATTCCTAAATACATTAGAATTAATATACAGTTCAATATCACATCTTCTGACGTTAATAATAATAGGATATACGCATTATTAAATGCAGAATGGGAGGAAAACAATAGCGCACTATCAGAAAAACAAAATAATAAAGATCAGGATGCAACTTATTATACTTATCAAAAGCTGAGAAATAACTTCACCTGGGCTATATTTCAAATTATATTACACTCTAACAACAATCAAGCGGATTGGACATCGCACCAAGCAGATTTTTTTATAACACAACATAAAGATCAATCATTCATTAACAAAATCAGAATATTATTACGAAATAAAGAATTATTCCCATCTAGCTTCCATCGAATTGCAAATTCCTTGCTAGATAATGGACTTAAGATGATAGCTATCAGTCTACAAGACAATCATTTTACAGAGGATAGTTTTGTCATCGAATCTATCCTCTTCAATCAAATAAGACAACCCTATTTAGATTTTGTGTTAAATTTTTCAGAAGCCTATTTCTTAAATTTTAACTGGGTATTTATAAGTGAATATTCACACAACCCTTTAAACGACGAAAAAGTATTTACCCACAACTTAAGTTCTGGAGAGATAAGATTTTTAGACTTGTTCGCAAAATTTAATTCTTCAAAAGCCATTCTTGACGCACAAAATAAAAATAAAACAAAATTAGAAAAGATTAATTTTATATATTTATTAATTGATGAAGGTGAGGCAGGATTTCACCCTCAGTGGCAAAAAGAGTATTTACACACGTTGATACGACAACTGCCAATTGTATTCGATGAATTTAATATACAAATTATCATTACTACTCACTCACCAATAATTGCCTCCGATCTCCCAGCGAATAATATCATCTTCTTGGGTAAAGATGAAAGCGGATATTGTGTTTCTGACAGACTAAACAAAGAAGAAACGTTTGGAGCGAATATTCACAGCCTTTACACAGAAGCATTCTTCTTACAAAAAGGACTTATGGGCGAATTTGCCAAAGAAAAAATCAATAAAGTAATTAGTTGGCTTAAATCCGAAGTACCGGGAACAGTTTTTAAACACAAAGAAGAAATAACACAAATAGATGAAGATGGTGTAAGGTATATAATTTCCCATATTGGAGAACCTGTGATAAGAAAAAAACTTCAGCAACTATATCAGGACAGAAGCCGTGATACAAATCAATAAAACACTAATAGAACTTGACAAGCTTGCCACATGGCATTTAAGCATACTCCAAGGAGATCCATTTATGATTAAAGAGAAAATTATCAAAGCTATAGCATCGACAGACCCTATCGAATCTGCTTTCTTCTATTACTTAGAAAAGTATTTTCCAGAAATAATAACTGCCCAACCTTCAAGGTTGGAAAAGATAAATAGAGAAATCACAACTCAATACAAGCATATTTTAAAAAAACACGCAAAATCATCAATAGATAGCTTAAAAGAAATAAAAAAAAGGCTTGACATAAAAATTCAATTAGTATTCAACTACTCTCAATTTTCAAGTACACAACACGGAAAATACGCTTAGAAGCTGTTTTAAATTTAGTTGAGGCGGTTTAGTAAAATCGGAATCATAGCCAGGTAAACCATCGACTGGCTATTTCTTCGGTTCTTTTCGTAGTCTTTGTTCAAGCGTCTAGCGTTAAGCAGCCAAGCGAAAGTGCGTTCAACGACCCATCTTCGGGGCAGTAGCACAAAGCCCTTCTGCTCATCGTTTCGCAAGACGACCTGCCAAGTCCAGTTCCATAACTTTTTGACGTACTTGAGCAAGTCATCTCCCCGGTAGCCTCCGTCTACCCATACTAACTTAATCTGCTCACAGAGTTGGCTTAGATGCAGGTTGTACTTGATATAACGCAGTAGTTGCATGGCGCCCTTCTTTTCGGATATACTGGCGGCGCAAATCCAAACAGCTAGCAGTAGCCCTTGCGAGTCAGTGAGAATAAAACGTTTTCTGCCCTTAATGCGCTTACCGGCATCAAAACCGCGGTGCTCTCCCCCGCAAGCAGTCGTCTTCACACTTTGGGAATCCAGACAAGCAGCGCTTGGGAGAGGCGCTCTTTTCATCTGCCGGCGCACTTTCTTGACTAACAACACATGAATCATTTGCCATAAACCGCTTTTACTCCACTTATTGAAGTAGCCGTATACAGTCGACCAGTGGGGCAAGTCATGGGGCATACTTCGCCAGCTACAACCCGTTTTGACTACATACATGATCCCGTTGATGACTCCTCTTAATGCTACGCTTTGGCGACCTGCCTTGCCTGGGCCCGACTTTGACTCAGGCAGATGCGGTTTCAACTTCTGCCAGCCATTCTCGCTGATGTCGCTTGGATATTTCCTCCTTTTTGGGTTCTTTTGAGTAGTACTCATTGGGGATTTGTCTGTTTGTTCGCGCTACAAACTTATCCACTTTGAGTACTTCCTTTTTTACCCCCCTTCCGGTTTTAAAACAGCTTCTTATCAATTAGCACACAATTTAAATGCTAACGTTTGTTTGTACTGTAATATGCAATATACGTTCACTATGCACAAACCTTCCGGAAAAACCCGCCCTCACTTTGATCATTTCTTCAAAAAAAGTGCGTTCCCGTGGCTTAGTTTGTCTTTTTATAACCTTGTACCTAGCTGCTATGTTTGCAATAGTAACTTCAAAGGTCAGAAAGTTTTTAGTACGGAGAAGTATTTGCATCCTTTTATTGAAGGATTTGAAGGTGTATTAAATTTTGAGACGGGAATCTCTGGGGCTACTTACTCATTAGGTGGAGAAGAAGACTTTACCATAGAAATTGCTAAAGTGAAGTCCGCCCTTCCAAAACAAATTAAAAAAGCAATCCGAAATGCTAAAGTATTTCATCTTTCTTTCCTTTACAATAATCACAAGGATTACATAGGTGAAATAATAAAAAAAACACAATGGTACAATAAAACTAGGCTAGATGAATTGAATAATGAGATCGGAGACGGCAAACTTTTTACCTCTAATGAAGAAGTTATGCGTATTGCTTTAGGCAACTATTTAATGCCAGAGCAAATGGGGAAACGAGTTCTATCCAAGATTACACGTGATATAGCTAAAGAATTCAACTTTGCAAAATATATTTTTGAAGACATATAGATCTTTTTAAAATAGAAAATTAGTCTGCTACTACTCCAACTACTTTAGACAATTTTAAATCTATCCATGTTTATAATATATCCATTAAATAACCAATATTAAAACTCAGTTCCTTATGTACGAAATATCACTTTTATCATTACTAAGTGAATTTTTATCTATAAAAACACACTTTTGCCACAATAAATAGCCTTTTTACCTACCTACTTATAATTAGTCTGCTCCTCCCTTTACCCAGTTCCCACGCATGCAATCAAAGAAACAGGGCTCTACAACCGCGTTTGGAGCCCACTGATTCCCCTTTTCCTGTCTCGAAACCTAGCAATGCCCGAGCTTTTCGGCCATTCCAAAGGCCAACGGTCGTATTTCTTTCCGCAAAAGGGCCATCATGGTGTTGTGCAGCAGGTAAATGAGGCAGTACTTGTCGTTCCAGGTGCTTTTGTCGCGGGGCAGGTCGCCGTAGTGGCCAATGAGCGTGGTGGTCATGTCAAGCAAGGTTATCACGACGACCCGGTCGGCGTCGTCAAGTTGGTCAAGCAGTGCGTTGAGGTCGGACAGGTTGTAGTCGGTCGTCATGTTGTTATTGTTTCGGGTGATCGGTACGGAAGCCTGCCGGCAGCCGGTTCAAGTTGGGCGCGTGGCCCGCAGGATGTTGCCGTTTTACGATTGCAAGGTGGCACAAGCAGGCGTAAAAAAATCATCCGATCCGTTGATCGTAGAATAAATTTTGTTCGGCCCGGAGGGCTGCGGAAGGAATTGCCGTCAACCCAGCCCCTGCCCATTCTCCTCAGGAATCAGCGCCAAACGCCGTTTTTGTCATTCTGAGCCCAGCGAAGAATCTGCTACAAAAGCGCGTACTGTATGAATAACCCCGGCACGCAGGCGCAGGCGTCATCCTCACGGGTGATTCTCGTCCTCCCGCGTACTGGCGCAGGCGTCCGCCTGTGCCTTTCCGGACCGGAAGCGTCCGCTTCCAGCCGTCAGGCTTACGCGTTTTGAGGAGCGGAACAATAGGCAGAACCGGCTCAAATGGGCAGGGCGGCTTTGAAAAGATGGGCCAGCATGACAAGTCAGTTCGGCACCTGGAATACAAGTTAGCCTGACGGCTGGAAGCGGACGCTTCCGGTCCGGAAAGGCACAGGCGGACGCCTGCGCCAGTACGCGGGAGGACGAGAATCACCCGTGAGGATGACGCCTGCGCCTGCGTGCCGGGGTTATTCATACAGTACGCGCTTTTGTAGCAGATTCTTCGCTGGGCTCAGAATGACAAAAACGGCGTTTGGCGCTGATCCCTGAAAAGGGTTGCGTAAGCAGATTGATTCCCGGAGTCCTTTTCCAAATCAAATGCGCAGGGGCAAGGATAAGGTGTGAGGCTTGGCGGCGGGAGCGGTGCGGGTGCAATGGTTAACCGGATGCCTGCTCCGCGAGACGGTTGATGTCGGCCGTTTCGAGCACGCGTTTGGGCGACCCGTTGCGCACGGCGGCAATCATCGCTTTGCCCACGGCCCTCGTAGTCGTTACGCCCGACGGGAAAGCGGCTTTGAGCAGCGGAAACAGGGGGTTGACCACTTTGTAGATCGTGTTGTAGAGGGGCGTGCTCGACTTGATGCCGTCGAGCGGCTGGATGAAGCCGGGCCGGAACATGTACGCGCCCCCGAAGGGCAGGGCCAGCAAGGCATTCTCGGTTTGTCCCTTCACGCGGGCCCACATCGTCCGGCCCTGCCCGGTGCCGTCGGTGCCCTGGCCGGACACGTAGCAAAACGTCATGCCCGGGTTGAGCCGCAACAAGGTGTTGGCGACGTGCAGCGTGAGGTCGTAGGTCACGCGGCGGTAATCCTCCTCCTTCATGCGGAAGGCGCTGGTGCCGAGGCAGAAGTAACAGGCGTTGTACCCCCGCAAGCCGGCTTCCACCGCCGAAAGGTCGTAGAAGTTGGCGTGAACGATCTCCTTGAGTTTGGGGTGCTGCATCCCCAGCGGGCGGCGGTTGAGAACCAGCACGTCGGATACCGCCGGGTTTTGCAGGCATTCCAGCAGTACGCCTTTTCCTACCATCCCGGTGGCCCCGGTAATCATTGCGCGGATCGGTTGCATGAGGTTTTTGTTTAGGGACGGCCCGGTTAAAACGTTACGCCCAGGTGCGGTTCAATTTTCTTCGGCAACTCCTTTTCCCCCAGCATGTCACGCAGGTCGATTTCAATGTTGCGGACAATCTGGTGAATCGGCACGTCATTCATGAGCCCTTCGAAGGGATTTTCGCTGTAATCTCCCGTGTATTCCATCAGGGAAAAGACCCAGGAAACCACGATGTTGAACGGCAGCAGCAGCCAGATCAGGTTGTTGCCGAACTTATCAAATTCGTGCAGCATTCCAAAGGGAAGCAGGAAAGTAAAGATGAGGATGAACAGGGCGCTGGAAGTAGCATACTGCCGGGGCAACGGCGTGTTTTTGATCCTTTCCGTTTTTCCCTGCTCATTGTACATTTCAACGATCAGCTTTTGCAGTTCCACGTGGTGAAACAGGTTCAGCCAACCCTTGGTCTTGAGTTCCGCCAGGTGCCGCGATTGCCTTTCCAGCAGTTGGGCCGCCGGGTTCTTTTTGTGCTGCACCCACTCCCATTCGTGATCGTCCAACACCTTGCGGGCTTCTTCCTCGAAAGAAGGAAACTCCAGCTTTTTCTGAAAGTATTTCCGTTGCCGGGTGCTGGCCATGTCCTGGTGCTCCCAGGAAGTGCGCTGCCACATGGCGTGTTTCAACGCGTACAGCCAGGCCAGGTGCCGGTAGACCAGCGATCTTAATTCCAACCGCAACGCCTCTTCGTGACCGGGATTCCCGGCAATATCGGTCCGCAGGTAAGCGCCGGCGGTCGCGGCAAAAGACCGGCTGAGGTTTACAATCCCGCCCCAGGTCGTTCGTGCTTCCCAGCTGCGGTCATACGATTGGTTGTTTTTGAAGCCCACGTAGAAGGCAACCGCCGTACCGATCAGCGAAACGGGCAACCAGGGAATCGCCACCCACTTCCAACCCATATAATGGTAAGAACCCAAAGCCAGCAAACTGGTAAAAACCGACCACAGGATCATCCGCCAGGTGATGAAATACATGATCTGGTAAGCAAAATATCTTTTCGTGTACATAAGCCTTGGGGCAGTGGTACTGGGTAGCGGGTTTATTTACTTGAATTGATCCCCTTGCAGGAAGCGCCGCAGCCGTTCGAGCTGGTCGGTGTTGAGGTAATCGACGCCGGCTTCCCGCAGCGCCTGCCACACCCGTTCGTCTTCCGGCGTGGCCCACAGGCGCAGCTTTTTGCCCTGCGCGTGGGTGCGTTGCGCCAGCGTTTGCAGCGTTTCGCGTTCGGCGGCGGGCATCTCCCCCACCCCGTTCCATTTCACCAGGTGCGTGTAGTTGTAGCTGATCAGCGGCATCAGGGAGGCAGGCGCCGCGCTGTCGAGGTCGGCGGGGCGGCCGTCGATGCCCACGAGCCGCGTAGCCTCGCCGCGCACCGTAGCCGTGGGGCGGTTGCCCGAAAGCACCACGCGCACCGGCCCGGTCTGCACGGCGTCTCCTTCGGTGCGCACCAGCAGGTCACGGTAAGGCAACAGTTGCGCGCGGAGCACGGCGTAAGTGGCTTCGGCCTCCGTCTTGAGGTCCACGAGCAGCAGCAGCGGTTCGCGGGAGCCCGGGTACACGGCGCCGCGGTGCCGGGCCACGCGTTGGCGCAGCGGTTCGAGGTAGAGTTCGCGCAGCGTGCCGGCCCGCGCCGTATCGGGGGCATCGTGCGAGACGTACAACTCGCCGTTCACCAGGTGCACGTCGGCCTCCACGCTGGCGAAGCCGTGGCTCAGGGCGTCGAGCAGGGGCCGGGGATGCAGGTAGTCGTTGTGGGCGTGGGCGTGGGGCAAGGGCGTTACGCGGGGTACGGCGCAACCGGCCGTCAGCAGGACCAGCAGGAGCAGGACGAAGGGCATTGGTAGATTGGTCAATGGTCAGTAGTCATTGGTCATTGGTCAGTAGTCATTCGGGTGCGACGACGCACGCACACCCAATGACCAATGACTACTGACCATTGACCAATTTTACTTGGACAGCGCCTTTTTGAAATAGCGGCCCTGGCGGGTGGGCGTGTAGTTCCAGTCGCTGAACAACATGGGGGCCCATTGCGGGTCGAACACCCACACCACGTACGAGATGCCGTTGGCGTCGGCGTAGGCCGTAATGGCGTCGCCGTAGGACTCGTCGCTGATGACGGGCACGTGGGCGCCTTTGTCGTCGGGGCCGCAGAAGCCGATCTCGGTAAGGACCACGGGGTATGTTTTCGCCACGAAACCCCAGTCGGCGGTCCACCTGGCTTCCCAGGGCTTCTGGCGTTTCATCGGGTACGGGTGGCTCACGTAGGCAATGCCTTCGGCATTCACGGGCTGCGTGGCAACTTCCGTCAGGTCGTAGGCCCAGTCGAAGCCGGCCACCAGCGGAATGGTTTCGGCGCCGGTGGCCCGGATGATGGCGATCATCTCCTCGTTCATGGCCTTCCATTCGGGCCAGGTGCAGTCGCCCAGCTTGCCGCCCATCACGGTGGGCTCGTTGAAGAGTTCGAAGAAAGCCACCGTGGGGTTGTCCTTGTAACGCGCCGCCACGGTCCGCCAGAAGGCGTAGGTTTCCTGGCGGGTGGTGTGGTACATGGGGTCCTGGTACATTTCGGTTTTGAGGTTGCCGATGCTGTGCCAGTCGATGATCACGTACAGGCCGAGTTCGCCGGCCCAGGCCACGCCCTGGTCGAGCAGGGCCAGGTAAGCTTCGGCGCCCCGTTCCCGCCAGGCGGAGGGGTGCACGGGAAAGCGGACGAGGTTGGCGCCCCAACGTTTCATCTCGGCCAGGTAGTCTTTTTCCCAGTGGTCGCTCTTTTCGAGCTTGTCGGGGTCGCTGGCGTTGAGGCCGCGGAATACCATCAGCTTGCCGTCGGTGGTAACGAACCGGTTGCCCTGCACCCGTACCCGGGTCAGGGTGGGCAGGGTCCGGGCGAAAGACTCGGAGATCAGGAAAGGGATCAGCACGAGCAGAATGGCGAGGATGACGGGCTTCATCGGGAAAGTCAGTGGTTTAATGTACTGAAGGGTATGGTTAAATGGCTACATGGCTGAATGGTTGATCTGATAGCCATACAGCCATTCAACCATATAGCCATTTAACCATACCCTCATGGGTCGGTATATCTCACCTCTCCCCTACTCCTTCAGGCTTTTGAGGTAGGCCAGCGACTGGGGTACCTGGGTGCCGATGCTGGGGCTTTCGTCTTCGATGAAGTAGTGTTTGACGCCCGCTTTTCTGGCGGCCTTAAGTACGGCCGGCACGTCTACCTGGCCGGTGCCGAGGGCCACGTCGTTTTCTTCCGGCGTACCGCCCGACAGGTCACCTTTCACGCCCTTCTTGAGGTCCTTCAAGTGCATGAGCTTCCAGCGGTTGCCGTACTTGTTGAGCAGTTTCACCGGGTCCTGGCCGGGGTGTACCGTCCACATCACGTCCATCTCGAACGACACGTACTGCGGGTCGGTATTCTTGACGAGGTAGTCGAACAGGGTGCCGTCTTCGTACGGCTGGAACTCGTAGCCGTGGTTGTGGTAGCAGAACGTGAGGCCGTTCTCCTTGAGCACTTTGCCCGCACGGTTGAAGTCGGCGGCGGCCTTTTGGGCGTCCTGGAGGGTAAAGTCGCCCTGGTGGGGAATCCAGGCGACCATCACGTAGGAGGCGCCGAGCACCTTGGCCTTGCGGGCTACTTCCTGCGGGTCCTTCACGAGGGTTTCGTAGCCGGCCCCTACGGACGGCGCTTTCATGCCGCGGGCGTCGAGCAGTTTGCGGAACGCTTCGGGGGTGAGTCCCTGGGGATCGGTGCCGCACTCAATTTCGGTGAAGCCCAGCGAACGGATGGTGTCGAGGGTGGCTTCCACACCGTTCTTGAAACTGTTGCGGTAGGTGTAGGCCTGCACGCCGGGGGTTTGGGGGAAAAGCAGTTTGCCGGACTGGCAGGAGGTCAGCAGGCCGGCCAGGACCAGCAAAAGAAAAAGGGGAATGCTTCTCATGGGGCAGTACGTGGAGTGTTGTGGACGGAAAAGAGGAACAAATGGGATCAAAAAAGGAATTCCAGCCACAAAATACGGAAAAAAAGCAGACCGGAGACCGGAGGAAGGGAGACCGGAGGGATACGAACTTTGGCGGGGATGCGGGGGAGGTTGGTGGGAAAAAGGAGGTTCATGCAAAGACGCCAAGAAGGAGCGCAAAGGGCGCCAGGGAGAAAAAGCGGGGTAGGGTACGGTAAGTTGCCTTGCCTGGCGTACGTACCCTTACGCAGCAAGCGCCGCATAGCGGGAAGGCGTCGCGTCGCGGCTCCCCTCCTCGGAGGGGGCTGGGGGTGGGTTTACCTCCATGCGACAAGTTATAGGGGGATCACCGCATTACTGTAGTGCTTTCTCTTAACGCGAGTACCTACAAACGCAAGTATCTGCACTTTTGCGGATACTCCTTGATTCGGATCATCCATTGTGGTGATCCCCCGGTAACTTGTCGCATGGAGGTAAACCCACCCCCAGCCCCCTCCGAGGAGGGGAGCCGCGACGCGACGCCTTCCCGCAATGCGGCGCTTGCTGCGTAAGGGTACATACGCCAGGCAAGGCAACCTACCGTACCCTACCCCGCTTCTTTTCCTTGGCGCTCCTCCTTGGCGTCTTTGCGTGAACCCTGCCTTTGCGGGAAACGGCCTTTGGATGAAGCACCGTGCAGTCCGCCTTACGCGTTGTCGGGGCTGCTGCCGGGGTCCTGGACGGAGATGATGTCGCCGTCGGTGCCGTAGATGGCTCCCGTGGGGGGGCCGGTTTGCTTTTCGGCGTCCGCTGCTACGCTGCGGGCAATGGCTTCCCGGTCGTCGGTGAGGTCATTGGAGGTGTTCATGCGGGCCGCGGCGGTTTCGGGGTTGCTGGGGTTGTCGCCCTCATTGGTGGCCCCGGGTGATTTGTCGAGCGGCACGCCGCCCATGTTCACGTCCACCTCGTTGAGGTAGTCGTTGGTGGTATTGTTGTTGTGCAGCCGGTCGGTTTTGCTTTTGTTGTCATCGTTGATGGCGCCCCGGTCGGCGGGAATGTCGGCGGTCACCTCGTTGCCGGCGTTCAGGTCGGCGCCTTGCAGGTCGGGGGAAACGCCGGCATTGGCGGCGTCCTGCGGCAGGGCGGCCGCCCCGGTGTCGGGCATGATGTTGTCCACGCGGTTTTCGTCCTTGCCCGTGCCCTGATTGGTGATCTTTCTGTCTCTTTCCATAACTACTTACCAGTTAAAAAGTGAATTACGGGAAGGTATACGGGAGAAAAAGACTGAAGTGGCGGGGGAATGCGGAATTGTGAATGTTGAATGTTGGATGAGCGGACTACATTACTGATTGTGAAAGGGTTGCTGGCTTGCATCGGGCATTTTAAACCCCAAATTTAATGTGATTCGGGTATTGCTTTTGTTGCCACAAAGGCACCACGGCACGAAGGGGCACAAAGGCTTCGCCCATTCACAGCCACTGCGCAGCTTCATTCACTGATTAATAGATTTGATAGATGGTCATCAATGAGGGAACAAAAAGTCATCCCCCTACCCCCTTCGGCTACCACACAAACCTCCCCGCAAGGGGGACTGCGTACCCATCGGTGCTGTAGCAAGACTTATTCGCGTCCGATGGGTACGCAGTCACCCTTGTGCGTTTGCCTGAGGGTAAGGGAAGGGGGCAGGGGGATGACTTCTTTTCATTCCCCTGCCCCCTTCCCTGTTTTCAATACTGCCCGCCCCTCATTCACTGACTCCATCCAGGTACTCCCGGAAGTTGTACTGCGGCGCGTAGCCTAATAGTTGTTCTGCCTTGCCTACTGCGTACACCCGGTCGATGGATTGCGGAAACACCCATTGCCGGGCGGCGAAAACCCGCTCAACGTCCGGGTAATACTTTTTGATCACCTCCTGCGGGTCGGTCTTTAACCCTGCCAGGTCGGCTTTGCCGAAGGGGCTCCTGGCCGAGACGTTGAATACCTCGAAACGGTCGAAGTCTTTCTCCAGGGCCAGCAGGTGGGCCTTGGCGCCGTCCCGTTCGTCGAGGCCGCGGTACAGCCGGTGGATGGCAACGGTATTTTCGGGTTCGGGCAGGAAACGCGATACGCGCAGGACGGTGGCCTGCACGCCTTCTTTTTCGAAGAAATCGCGGCAGAGCAGTTCGGCCGTCAGCTTGGTGATGTCGTAGATGTCGCGGGGGTCGGGGGGCAGGGCTTCGTCTACCCACACGGCCTGCCGGTGGTGGGCCATTGCGTGGCCGTAGATCGAGGTGGTGCTGGTGTAGAGGAACTTGCGGATGCCGTGGGCCACGCAGGCTTCGAGCAGGTGCAGCGTGCCGTCGATGTTGGTGCCCGTGAACGCCCCGCGGGGGTAGCCCAGCGCGTATTGCTTGCCGTGCACGGCGGCCGTGTGAATGACCGCATCCATGCCCCGCGTGGCGGCCAGCACTTTCGTTTTGTCGCGGATGTCGAGCTGTTGGTCGGTGGTGGGGGCCGGGAGTACGTCTACGCCCACGACGTAGTGGGCCGCCTGGCGCAGTTGCCTGACGATTTCCCTCCCCAGTTGGCCCGAGGAGCCGGTGACGAGTACGTGCATCGTGCGGGTAGTTTAAGGTGAATACCAGCGCTTTTTAGGTTCTCTTCCATAACCCTCGCAAGTATGCATTACACGCGTACCGGGTTGTTGTAAACGTTTACAATGATCTGATCCGCTTGTACCGGGCCATTGCAACCTTTTACAACGACCCAATCCCGCGGAACCGGATGCTTGCAACCTTTTATAACGTTCCAATCCCGCGGAACCGGATGCCTGTAACCTTTTACAACGTTCCGATCCCGGTGAACCGGGCGTTCGGCAACCTTGCAGGGCAATCATTCCCGCGGTACCATGCCCTTGCATACGAATGCAAAGGCGCTTGCCACGCGTACCGGCCATCCTGCAACCCGTGGCTGCCCCCGTCTCCCGCGCAGCGAAGCCCGGTAAACCCGCGGAGCGTACCTTGCCGGCGTACTTCCGTGGCTCCCTGCGGAGTAAAAAGCGAAGGTCTTCCCCCGCTGTTGGGAGGAAGACCTTCGGGGTACCGGACGGCAAGGGGTTGCCGGGCCGGCCCGTTTACTGGGAGCCGCCGGCCGAGGGGGCCACCTTGAAATCTACCTGCGCATTTTCCCACAGCATGGCGACCATGCCCTTGTTGTCCACGTTGATGGTGAACTGCTCAGTCATCTTAGGCGCCTTCTTGGGCTTTACCGTTACCCGCAGGGCGTCTTTGCTCTCGTCGTACTTGAAGGCACCCCACTGCTCAGGCTCCTTGTTGAAGATGAGCGTCCACTTGCTCTGGCCGGGGATGGTAAAGAGGGAGTACTTACCGGCCGGCAGGGCTTTGCCTTCCACCATCACGTCGTTGTTTACTTCGAACGTGGTGGCTTCATTGGCGCCGGTGCGCCACACTTTGCCGTACGGAGCCAGTTCCGACCACACTTTTCTGCCTTTGACCGACGGACGGCTGTAGTCAATGTTGATGGTAGTGTTGCCTACTTTGCCGGTCGCCTTGGCGGGCGGACTCGGGCGCTTCGACTTGTCGTCCTGGGCAAAGCCGGTGGCTGACAGCAGCACCAGCACCATCCACAGGGCACCGAACAGGCTTCTTTTTGCGACAGTTTTCATAAAAGGGTTGTTGGGTTTTAAAGTTTACAAACCGGGAAAAGGATGCGTACCGCTGTCACGGCCCCGCGGGGATGCGCCAAACGGTGCGCCAATATAAACCAAAGATTGACCCAATGGGTTTTTTTTTCGTGACGGGCGGCGCGATTTTAATTTTTGGGAAGACTTTATACCTTTGTCGCACTGCTCATCCCACCTTCTACATATCGCGGCATTCGTCCCAAAACCCCTGCCCGCGGGCGGTAGGCGGCGACTGCCTTGTCGTTCCCTTGCCACCACCCGGTTCGGGCATTTGCCCACCCACTCCCGCGGCCGCTCCCGCCGGAACGATGCTTTGTAGATCCATTCTCCATTCCAATTCTTTTCCTATGCAAGCGCTTTCTTTTCATAAATCCGTGATTCGTGACTTTTACCGCCGGGCCCTGGGCGCCGGCGACACCGCCTTTGTCGAGCAGTTCGTGGCCGACGACTACGTGAACCACCGTACAATGGCTCTCCCGGGCAAGGCGGGACTCCTGGAAGCCGTCCGGTACATGGGGCAATTGCCCAAGCCGGCCAATCCGCCCAAGCCTTTCCTGCGGTTGATCGAAGAAGGCGACTTCGTGGTGACCAACCTGGCCTTCGAATGGGCGGGCAGTCAGAAAGCGGTGATCGACCTCTTCCGGTTCCGCGACGGCAAACTGGCAGAACACTGGGACGCCATCGAAGACCAGCCCGCCGTCACGCCCAGCGGCCGCCCGGTGATGGACGGCCCGGCCGCCCCCGAAGACCTGCACCTGACGGAAGCAAACAAAGCGGTGGCGGAAGCTTTCTACCGCCGCGCCTGGGTCGGCGGGGAGCTGGCCGCGCTGCCCGAATTCGTAGCCCCGGACCTGATGCAACACAACCCCCGCATCGCCGACGGCATCGACGGCCTGCGGGAACACCTGCACCGCCGGGCCGGTTACGGGGCGGGTACGCGGGTACTCCGGGTCGTCGGCGAAGGCAACTTCGTAGTCATCCAGGCCGAGGGCCGGGCGGGGAAAAAGCCGGTGGTGTACTACGACGTATTCCGCCTGAGCGGCGGCAAGATCGTCGAGCAGTGGGGCTTGCAGCAATAAAAGGGAGACGGGAAACCGGAGGAAGGGAGACCGGAGGAGAGATCGGGAAGGAGGCTGAGGCGTGGCTCCGCCAGTGGGATAGGGTTCAAACCCTATCCCATTGATATTGAACAAGAAATGTCTTAAGTCGGGCCTGCTTTGGCTTATCCGTAGGATAGGGTTTAAACCCTATCCCATTGAAGAGGAACCCGCATCCCCGCTCAAGTCCACGCCCCCGTCATTCGTCATTCGTCATTCGTAATTATTTTCCCGGCAACATTTTCACGCCGATTGAGTACAGGCGGGAAACAGATGCGCAAGACATGGCCGGAGCAAAGAACGAAGTGAAAGTAGCCGTTTTTGATTTGAACGGAACATTGTACAACGAGAAGTCGAAGGATGAATTCTACAAGTTCATCGTCAAAAAGAAGCCGAAGAAGATCGGCGCCATTTTCCAGATGGCGTATTACCAGGTGCTGGGAAAGATGCACAAGATCAGTCAAACGGAATTCAAGGAAAACTTTTTCAACTACCTCGACGACATTCCGCCGCCGCAGGTAACGGCCTACGCCGAGGAATTCTGGCGGGAAGAATACCCGGAACACTTCAACGCCGAACTAAAGGAGCGCCTCGAACGGCTGAAGCAGCAGGGCGTGGAATTGTTCTGCGCCACCGGCGGCCTGGAACTGTACGTCAAACCCCTCTTCAAGCTCTATCCCGTGCATGGTTTTGCCGGCACCCGCGTACGGTACGACGGCCACACGTACCTGGTGGAAGGCGACGCCTGCAAGGCCGGCGAAAAACTCCGGCGCATTGCCCAGCACTACGGAAGCAGGCCCTACCGCATCGTGGAAGCCTATTCCGACAGCAAGGAAGACATTCTCGACAAGGCCGACAAGTCGTTCCTGGTCAAAGACAAGAAGCTGATTCCGTATAAATAATGCTTGTAATGCTTGGATGAACTGCCGGGGGTAGTCGTATCGCCGTATGTGTTGCATGGCGGTATGTATCGTCTCGCAGTACGCATCGCATGGCGGGAAAGGGTCGCATGGCGGGAAGCATCGCATGGCGGGAAAGGGTCGCATGGCGGGAAGCATCGCATGGCGGGAAAGGGTCGCATGGCGGGAAGCATCGCATGGCGGGAAAGGGTCGCATGGCGGGAAGCATCGCGTGGCGGGAAGCATCGCGTGGCGGGAAGCATCGCGTGGCGGGAAGGCGTGTCCGGAGGCAGTTGTCGCCTCGCGGAAGGCGTCGCGTCGCGGCTCCCCTCCTCGGAGGGGTTAGGGGGTGGGTTTACTTGTATGCTACAAGTTATGTGGGGATCAGTGCACCATTGCAAGGGGTACGTGCACGAACAAAAATCGGTAGTAAAGTTGGGCATTAATGTAAGGGATATTGCTGCCGCAATGCACTGATCCCCTGATTATCCGTGTCATATAGGTAAACCCACCCCCTAACCCCTCCAAGGAGGGGAGCCGCGACGCGACCCTTTCCCGCAACGCGACGAGTACCGCGAGGCGACCCTTTCCCGCGAGGCGACCCCTTCCCGCTATGCGACCCTTTCCCGCCATGCGACGCGTACCGCGATGTGATGCGTACTGCGAGACGATACATACCACAACAAGGGTGAAGCGCCTCCGCTACGATCTTTTTGCTATAAAAAATTCATACGCCTCATACGCCTCGCATCTACGCGTACTTCGTGCCTCCGTGGTCAACTGCCTTACTGTTTGGGTTTCCCCCAAAAGGGTGGAGGAGAGAAAAAGATTAAGCGGCCATTGAATGGCGCCCATCATTTTCGAATTCCAGTGGGCTAAAGTAGCCCAGCGAAGAATGGATTCGCCTGCGGTTGTAGAATACTTGGATGTACTCGAAGATGTCCTGCTTGGTCTGCTGGTGGCTCTGGTAGGGCAGCCGGTAAACGAGTTCCTGCTTGAGAGTGGCAAAGAAGCTCTCCATGACGGCGTTATCATAACAGTTGCCTTTTCGGCTCATCGAGCAGGTGATGCGATAGTCCTTGAGTAATTGTTGGTAATCGTTACTGGCATACTGGCTTCCTCGGTCAGAGTGGTGAAGCAGTCCTTGTGGCGGTTTTCTGTTGAGTAAGGCCATCTTTAAGGCTTTGATTACTAATTCTTTCTCCATGTTGTCGTCCATTGCCCAGCCGACTACTTTCCTAGAATACAAGTCCAGCACCACGGCCAGGTACAGCCAGCCCTCTGTGGTCCAGATGTAAGTCATGTCGGTGACCCACTTCTCATTGGGCTTTGTGGCCTTAAAGTCCTGATTGAGTGTGTTTTCGGCTACGGGCAAGCCGTGTTTGGAATTGGTAGTGACTATATACTTCTTCTTTCGACGGGCGGCCATCTGGTTCACCTGCATAAGGCGGGCTACGCGATTTTCTGAACAGGCCACGCCCCGTTTCTTCAAGTCCACGTACACGCGGGGACTCCCGTAGGTCTGCCGGCTCTGCTGATGAACGTGCTTGATTTGTTCCAAAAGCTGTTTATTGGCCTGTTTTCTAGTACTCTCGGGTCTTTTTAGCCAAGCGTAGTAGCCACTCACTAATACTTCCATGGCCCTACACAAGCGTTCCACCACGTGCTGCTGAGTGTGCTCCCGGATGAAGAGGTATCTCACTGGGAGTTCTTGCTGAAGATACCTACTGCCTTTTTTAGGATCTCAACGGTTTCCTTCAAGCGTTGATTCTCCCGCTGCAACTGGCGTAGTTCTTCCTCTTTGCTGTGCCCCTTACCGGGAAAGGCCTTTTCGGGGTCCTCCTTGAGTTCTTTCATCCACCGGCCCAGCACGCTACTGGGCACACCCAGATCACGCGCCGTCTGACTTTGGTTACCGTGCTGGTGAGCCAACCGGATGGCCTCCTCTTTAAACTCCTTCGAATAATTCTTCCTGATACTCATGATACGACTGGTTTGGTGGTACGAGTGGTTTGGGTCGCTAAAGTTATGCTTTTCCGCTCCTCCACTCTTACGGGGGAATACCAGTTTTACGCGTTGCTGAATGAGGAACACCATCTGGCAAGAATCTTCCTTGTAAATGCACGGCGGAAACTTTATTTTTATTAGCCCAACCCATTCCATTCGCCATGAAACTTGTAGCCAAAAACCGGTCCACGACAATTGCATGGATTGCGTGGTTCATCCTCTCCATGCTGGGGTTCATTGCTTTCTATACTATTTTCTATAGTTACAGCAACTACGGATGCGGCTGATGACATAGCCACCAGACGGGCTGGCTTGCGCCGGAAAGACCACCCTTGAGGGAAGCGTAGCTCAACGCTACGCTTTTATTGTGCCCACCGGAAGGCCACGCATAAGTTGCCGATATTTTGCGGAGAGCCATTGGGTACGAGTAGAATCCGCGTACCCGGCGCTTTACTGCAAGAAGTCCCCGCGGCCGGTGCAGCACGGGGATGCTGGCAAGTCAACCTTTTCCATGAAACACTTTTTACCCAGGTTCATTCCCTTGCTTTTCCTGCTGTTGCCCGGCTGGGCGGCGGCGCAAAACAGTCCCGGCACCGCGTTTGCCATCCGGGGCACGGTCGTGGATGCGGGGCAGCAGCCCATTCCCTTCGTAACGGTGGCCCTCTACCGCACGGCCGACTCGGCGCTGGTGACCGGGGCCGTATCCGACAATGCCGGCAAGTTCGAACTCTCGTCCAGGCCCGGGCAGTACCACCTGAGGCTCTCCATGCTGTCGTTCCGGGAACGGACCCTGCCCAACGTGCGCGTAACGGACGGCGACGTGCAGGTGGGCGTACTGAAGATGGAAGCCAGCACGGCCGTGCTCGAAGAGGTAGTGGTGCAGGGCCAGCGCAGCAGCATGGAGTTGTCGCTGGACAAAAAGGTGTTCAACGTGGGCCAGGACCTGGCCAACCGGGGCGGCACCGCCGTGGACATCCTCAGCAACGTGCCCGCCGTGTCGGTAGACGTGGAAGGCAACGTGAGCCTGCGCGGCAGCGGCAACGTGCGCATCCTCATCGACGGCAAACCCTCGGGGCTGGTGGGCATCCGGGGCGGGGGCGGCCTCCAGCAGTTGCAGGGCAGCGCCATCGAACGCATTGAGGTCATCACCAACCCCTCGGCCCGCTACGAGGCCGAAGGCATGGCCGGCATCATCAACATTGTGCTCAAGAAAGAACGCAAGGAAGGCTTCAACGGCTCGTTTGACCTCATTGCCGGGCACCCCGACAACTTCGGGGCCGCTGCCAACGTGAACTACCGGCGCAAAAACCTCAACTTCTTCGTCAACTACACGGCCGCGTACCGCAACACGCCGGGCCGCAGCACGCTCTACCAGGAGTTTTACCAAAAAGACAGCACCGGGGCCGGCCTGGATACCACGTTCATCTACGACCAGCACTGGACCAACCAGCTCCGGGGAATGAACAACAACGCCCGGGCGGGCATCGACTATTTCTTCAACGACAAAAACGTGCTGACGGGGGCCTACACCTGGCGCATCAGCAAGGGCAAGCGGTTTTCCGACATCCGGTACCGCGACTACCTGTTCAGCACCGACAACCCCGTGCGCCTCGTGGACCGCACCCAGGACGAAACCGAAACCGAACCCAACTCGGAGTACGCCCTGACCTACAAACGTTCCTTCACCCGCAAGGGCCACGAACTGACCGCCGACCTGCGCTTCATCGACAACTGGGAACAATCCGACCAGTATTTTACCCAAAAAGCTTTCGCGCCCGACGGCAGCCCGGCGGGAACCCGCGACCTGCTGCAACGGTCGGTGAACGACGAAACCGAAAAGCAACTGCTGGGGCAAATCGACTACGTGCACCCCTTCGGGAAGGAAGGCAAGCTGGAGGCCGGCCTGCGGAGCAGTTCCCGCGACATGACCAACAACTTCTCGGTGACCGAAAACATTGAAGCCGAAACCTGGCAACCCATCGACAGCCTCACCAACAACTTCCTCTACGAAGAAAACATCCACGCCGCCTACGGCATCCTGGGCAACAAGGTGCGCAAAATCTCCTACCAGGTGGGGCTCCGCGCCGAGTGGACCGACGTGACGACCACCCTGCGGAAGACCAACGAAGTGAACCCGCGGCAGTACGCCAACCTGTTTCCCAGCGTGCACCTCACCTACGCCCTGCCCCGCGGGCACGCCCTGCAGGTGAGCTACAGCCGCCGGGTGCGCCGCCCGCAGTACAACGACCTGAGCCCCTTCATGACCTTCAGCGATCCGCGCAACTACTTCAGCGGCAACCCCGACCTGAACCCCGAGTTTTCGGACGCCTACGAGGCGGGCCACGTCAAGGAGTTCGACGCCGGCACGTTCACCTCCTCGGTGTATTACCGCCACACCACCGGCAAGATCCTGCGCATCCGGCGCGTCAACGAACGTGGCCTGGCGTACACCCTGCCCGAAAACCTGGCCGTGGAAGACGCTTTCGGGGCCGAATTCACGGGTTCCTACCAGCCCTACCCCTGGTGGAAGCTCGACGGCAGCCTCAACTTCTTCCGGGCCATCACCAACGGCGGCAACCTGGACGACAATTTCCAAAGCGACACCTACAGTTGGTTTACCCGGCTGGTTTCGCGGTTCAGCTTCTGGCGGGGGTCCGACTTTCAACTGCGGGGCAACTACGAGGCGCCGCAGCAAACCCCGCAGGGCCGCCGGCTGGCCATTGCCACCCTCGACGCGGCCTTCAGCAAGGATTTCCTGAAAAACAACGCCACCCTGACGCTCAACGTGCTGGACGTGTTCAACTCCCGCCGCTTCCGCTCCATCACCGAGGGCGACAATTTCTACACCGTCGGCAACGCGCAGGGACGGCTGCGGCAAATCAACCTGACGCTCAACTACCGCCTCCGCCAGGCCAAGAAAAAGGAAAAGCCGGCCACGGAGGGAGATTTCTAGCAAGGCTGGGCCGGATGGTTGAATGGCTGTATGGCTGATTGTTGAATGGCTATATGGTTAATCTGATGTCATCTAACCATTAAGTCATTCAGCCATTCAACAATCAGCCATACAGCCATATAGCCATTCAACCATTTGACCATATAACCAACAACCCATAACCAATATCTAATATGAGAAAAATCGTGGCAATGGCCGTGCTTGCGGCCGCTTTGCAAGCTTGTTCCGACGGGCAAAAAGGCGATACGGCAACCGCCGGTGACAGCACGGCCGCCGGTGACAGTACGACCACCGCCGCATCGGCCGCCTCCCCTACCCCGTCGCTCCAGAAAGCCTGGGAAACCGACACCCTGCTGACTACCGTAGAATCGACGCTGTTCGACCCGGCCGCGGGGGTAATTTACGCGAGCAACATCGAGGGACACCATTCCAAAAAGGACAAAAAGGGCTCCATTACCAAGATGAAACCCGACGGCTCCGTTACCCAGCTCAAGTGGGTGACCGGCCTGAACGCCCCCAAGGGCATGGCCCTGCTCAACGGCAAGCTGTTCGTGACCGACATCGACGAACTGGTGGAGATCAACGTGGCCGGCGGGAAAATCGCCAAACGCTACCCGGTCGCCGGCGCCAAGTTCCTCAACGACGCGGCCACCGACGGGCTGAACGTCTATTTTTCGGATTCGGAGACGGGCAAGGTGCACCGGCTGGCCGAAGGCAAGGTGTCTACCTTCGCCGAGGGCTTTGCGGGCATCAACGGGCTGGGCTTCGACGACAAAGACCAGTTGTTCATCCTCGACGGCAAGGGCCTGCGCAAGTACAACCCGGCCGACAAAACTTCGCAGTTCGTCAACGAGGTGGTGACCGGCGGCGACGGCCTGGTGATCATTGACGACAGCACGTACATTGCCAGCCGCTGGCAGGGCGAAATCTACCTGGTCAAAAACGGCAAGGAGCACCTGCTGCTCGACACCAAGGCCGACTCCTCCAACACCGCCGACATCGACTACATTCCGGCCGAGAAGCTGGTGCTGGTGCCTACGTTCCTGAAGAACAAAGTGGTGGCTTACAAGCTGAACTACTAAGCGGAAGGTCGTTTACAAAAAAGTACCACGGAGACACGGAGGGCACGGAGTGACACGGAGAAAAAGGGGGAAGCGAGGAGCGAGAAGGAGGATCGGGAAAGTAGCTTAGGCGGGGCTCCGTGATGGGGATCGGATTTTGGTGGGATAGGGTTTAAACCCGATCCTATGGATGTTGCGCAAGCGTACGCAAAAGGATAGGGTTTAAACCCTATCCTATGGATATTGAGTGTAATTGCCATTGTGCATACGTACGTAGACTTCGCTCCAGTCAAACCAAGCGCAGCCTTTCCGTAGGGTAGGGTTTAAACCCTACCCCTAAAACGCGTATTTCTTTGCGATCCTTGCGGTTAAGTGCTTTTGGAAGGCATAGGCTGCCACCAGTAGGAAAAGCAGTAAAAAACCATGCTCTCCTGCTTTTGTTTTTACCCTAACCGCTTCCGGCCATGTCATTTCCGCATCCCACCAAAGCCTTCCGGTTCCTGCCGGTGCTCCTTGCCCTGCTGCTTGTTAACCTGCGCGCCACCGCCCAGACGGCGTCCGGCCCCGCTTTTTCATCCCTGCCCGGCCACCCCCGAATCCTGCTGCTTGCCGGCGAGGAAGCCGCCATCCGGGAAATGGTAGCCCCCGCCGGCGCCTGGCAAAAGCTGCACCGGGCCATCCTGGCCGAATGCGATACGCTGAACGGCCGGCCGCCCATCGAACGGGTGCAGGTGGGGCGGCGGCTGCTGGCCAAGTCGCGGGAATGCCTGCGCCGGGTCTTTTACCTGTCGTACGCCTACCGCGTGACCGGCGAGGCCAGCTACCTGAAGCGGGCCGAACGGGAAATGCTGGCCGTAGCCGCCTTCGCCGACTGGAACCCCTCGCACTTCCTCGACGTGGCCGAAATGACGATGGGCATGGCCATCGGGTACGACTGGCTGCACGCCGGCCTGTCGGACACGGCCAAAGTCCGCATCCGGGAGGCCATCCTCAAGAAGGGCCTTGAACCTTCCCTCGACGAACGCTACAACGGCTGGCTGAAAGCATCGCACAACTGGAACCAGGTGTGCAACGCCGGCATGGCCTACGGCGCCCTGGCCGTGTACGAAGACCAGCCCGCCCTGGCCCGGCAGATCCTCGAACGCAGCCTCCGGACCATTGCCCTGCCCCTGGCCGACTACCAGCCCGACGGCGCCTACCCCGAAGGATACAGCTACTGGGGCTACGGCACCAGCTTCCACGTGCTGTTCAACGGCGCCCTCGAAAAGCTGCCCGGCGCCAAAGCGGGGTTGCCCGAAAACGATGGGTTTTACAAGACGGCCGGCTACCTGCTGCACATGACCGGGCCCACGGGCGATAACTTCAACTACTCCGACGCCCACGCCGGGGGCGAACTGCAACCAGCCATGTTCTGGTTTGCCGCCCGGCTCCGCGACCCTTCCCTGCTGTGGACTGAACGCAAACGCCTGCTGGAAAACGATGCCCGGGTGCACACCTCCGAGCGGCTGCTGCCGGCAGCCCTGGTGTGGGGCCGGGGCACGCGGCTGGAAACCATCCCGGCGCCGGCCGGTACCGCGTGGGTGGGCGGCGGCAAGAACCCCGTGGCGTTGCTGCGCACGTCGTGGCGCGACCCCAACGCGGTGTTCGTCGGGCTGAAGGCCGGCTCTCCCGGCGTCAACCACGGGCACATGGACGTGGGTTCGTTCGTGATGGAGGCCAACGGCGTGCGGTGGGCCATGGACTTCGGCATGCAGAATTATGAGTCGCTGGAATCGAAGGGGGTGAAGCTGTGGAACCGGGAGCAGAACGGCCAGCGGTGGGAAATATTCCGCTACCACAACCTCTCGCACAATACCCTGGCGGTTGACGGGCAGTTGCAGCGCGTAGACGGGTACGCCGCCATTGCCGCGCATTCCGATAAGGCCGCGTTTGCCTGCGCCACCACCGACCTGTCGGCCGTGTACGCCGGGCAACTCGCCAAAGCGCAGCGCGGCGTAGCCATTGCGGAGGGCAAGTACGTGGTGGTGCGCGACGAAGTGGAAACCGCCGGGGAAGCCCGTACGGTCCGTTGGGCGATGCTCACGCCGGCCAACGTACGCATTGCGGGCCCGGACCGCGTTGAGCTGACCAAAGACGGCAAGAAGCTGGTGCTGCACGTACAACAGCCGGCCGGGGTAACCCTCAAAACCTGGTCAACGGCGCCGCCCCGCGACTACGACGCGCCCAACCCCGGTACTACCCTGGTAGGTTTCGAAGTCACCGTGCCCGGGCAATCGAAGCGGGAAATCACCGTGCTGCTCCTGCCCGCCGGCACTGAAGCCGCCGCCGGCAAGCCGGTCGGGCCGTTGCAAAGTTGGGGAAAGAAGTAAAGGGTTGAATGGCTGGATGGTTGAATGGTTATATGGCTGGATGGTTATATGGCTATATGGTTGGATGGCTGTATGGCTGTATGGCTGTATGGCTGGGCTTGCGCACGACTACTTCCCGATCAACAACCATTCAGCCATATAACCATACAACCATTTAACCATTCAACCATATTCGTTAGGGAGCTTCGGTTACGGCCAACTCGCAACCCAGGGCCAGGGCGTTGGCTGCTTCGGCGGCTTTTTGCAGAACCACTTCCGTAAGTTTCCGGTCGTAGTCGAGCGGCTGGGCGTTGATGAAAGACACATCCGTAATGCCGGCAAGGCCGAAGATGGAGCGCAGGTAAGGCTCCAGGAAATCAAACTGTTGCATGAAGTTGCCCGCACTGTAATCGCTGCCGCGGGTGGTGATGCAAAACATTTTTTTGTTTTTGGCCAGGCCCTCCAGGCCAACCGGCCCCACGCGGAACAGCAGGCCCGGCTGCATGATGATGTCAATGTACTGCTTGAGCTTGTAGGGCACGGAAAAATTCCACATGGGCGCCGAAATCAGGTAGAGGTCGGCCGACAGGAAGTGGTTCGCGTAGCTTTTGATCTCATTCCAGCGAACCTGGTATTCGGCATTGAGGTCGCCGCCTTGCAGCAGCAGGTACTTGGCATCTACTGCCCCGCCGGTTACTTCCGGCAGGTTCGCCCCGAACAGGTCCAGCTCTTCGATCTCCAGGCCGGGGTGCCGGCTTTGCAACGTGGTGAGAAACCCGGCGGCCAGGGCAAGGGTGCGGGACCGGTCGCTGCGGGGCGACGCAATAATGTGTAAAAGCTTCATAGGGATAGAATGGGATGGGAGTGAAGGATGCGGAGAGAACGGCGCTGCGGGCAAAGGGAAGTGGCCGCGATGCTACTGGTCACCAGCCCCTTAAATTAGGCATACTTGCCCTCAAATGCAACCCGCCCCGGTACAATAGCCGGACCCGGCCCACCGTCTCCCGTCTAACGTCTACTGTCTCCCGCCTCACTTCAAAAACCGGTAGGTCCATTTGATGAGGAAGCTGTTGCGGGAGCCTTCGGCAAACGCATTGTCCCACAGGCTGCCCGCCAGCGGCGTATCGAGTTCCCCGGCGGCCTCGGCCGTGCTGCCCTGCGCCCACACCAGGTACAGTTCCGAACCGGCTTTGTACTCCCAGCGTACCACGAAGTTGGAACGGAACTGGACAAAGTTGAAGTCGGGCCGGCTGAACTGGTACTCGGCGTTGCCGTCGGCATCCTCATCCACTTCGTACGAATCGCCGACCAGGGTGAGCTGGCCGGGGCCGAACGCGCGGAAGCGGTCGTCGTAGCGGCGGGCCTGGGGGTTGGTGACGTAGGCGAAGTTGCGGTAGACGGGCCGCGTGATGAAGGGCTGCCCGTAGTACTGCACCGTGAGGTCAGGGGTCACGTTGAAGGTGAGCCGGCCGGTAAAACGCAGCGTGTTCTGGCTCACCTGGCCCACGATGGTGCGCGTGCCCTGCGGCGCCTCGACCGTATTTACGTACTGGTCCTGCCGGCGCCAGTTGTACGAATAGTTGCCGCTCAGCGAGACGCGCAGGGCGTTGAACGGCTGGGCGATCAGCGACACGCCCACGTCGTTGCCTTTCACGGTATTGCCGAACCCCCAGAAATTGAACGTGTTCAGGTTCACGTAAACCGGCTTGCGGGTGTCGCTGGTCAGGTACACGTTGTGGGCCATGCCGGGCGGACGGCGCAGGGCCGCTCCTCCCCGCAACGCGTTGTTGGACACGTCGTACGGGTTCCAGGTGAGGCCCGTGCCCGCCTGCCAGAAGTTGGTGAAGGTGGCGTGCGAATTGAAGTTGAACGCCTGGTAGAGGAACTGGCCGCCGTAGTCCCACCGCGACCAGTGGTTGTAGTTGAGGCGGGCCGTGCGGAAAATGGCAACCGGTTTCTGGAAGTGGAGGCCGGACCAGGTGAAGTGGTTGATTTCGTTGGCCGTAAGCATGAAGCCGATGTCGTTCAGCTCCAGGCCCGGCGAACGCAGCGTAACGCCGGTTTCGAACATGAATACCTGGCCCAGCCGGCGCGGCTTGCCGCCGATCTTGCCGAAGCGGAACGTGCCGCCCGTGCCGCCCAGCGCCGTACGGTTGCTGTCGAGGGATACTTCCGGGGCGCCCGGCCGCTGGAAGAGGTGCTCGAAAGCCGTCTGCGTGCGCAGGATGGCCTGGCGGGTGCCCTGCACGTGGCTGAAGATCAGGTTGCCCCGCACGTACCAGGTCCGGTCTTTCCAGTAGTGCACGAAGTCGAGGCCGCCCGAGAAGGCCCCCCGGTGCAGCAGGTCGTGCAGGCCCCCTTCCCGGTTCACGCCCGTAACGATGCCCCCGATGATGGTATTGCCTTCCTTGAAGTCCTGCTGCACCCGCCCCACGAAGTAGTTGGTAAGCGGTTCCACCATTTCGTTGCGCCGTTCCCCGCCCCGGTCGATGGTTGCCATTTCGCGCCGGGTAATGCTTTCGAGGATGCCGATGCTGAGGCCTTTCCTGGTTTTGCCGCTGAACTTGGCCGCCCCCAGGATGGTCGCCCGCTGGGGCAACCGGGCGTATTCATCGTCTCCCAGGTCGGGGGATTTGTGCGGCGAACTGCCGATGCGGCGCGAGTAGAACAGCAGGTCGCTGTCGTAGTCGCCGCCCGCCTCCGAGCCGGTGAGCTGGTAGTCGAAGATGTTGCGGCTTTCGATGAAAAACGGCCGGCGTTCCTCGAAAAAGTTCTGGAAGCCGTCGATGCGGACCTGCGAGGGGTCGGCCTCCACCTGCCCGAAGTCGGGGTTGACGGTAAAGTCGAGGATGAGGTCGTTGGTGATGGCAAACTTGCCGTCGAGGCCGGCGCCCAGGCGGGTGTCGGTGCCGGTGGCAAACGGGTTGCCCGGTTCGCGCCGGTATTTGTCGGCCTGGGCCGTCACGTACGGGGCCAGCTCCACCTGCCGGTGCATGGGGATGTTTTTAATGCCGTGCAATTGGCCGAAGGCACTCACCCACACCCCGGCGTTCTGGGGAATGTACTGCCAGCAGGAACGTTCTTCGCGGCGAAACAGCCGCCGGGTGATCTGGAAGCCCCACACCTTTTCGGGTTCGTTGCCGTAGCGGAGCTGGCTGAACGGAATTTTGACCTCGCCGGTCCAGCCCTGGTCGTCTACGTGGGTTTTGGCAAACCAGATGGGGTTCCAGCTGGCGTCCCAGTTGGTGCCGTTGTTGGACACGAATTCGTCGCTGCGCACGCCCGACACGGACAGGGTAAAAGAAAAGGCCGAGCGCAGGTCGTGGTAGCTGTCGATGTTGATTTCGACCCAGTCGCCGGGAAACTCGTCGCGGCGGCCCATGCGCCGCACGATGGAGTCGGGGGCCTGGTCGTGGCAACGGTAAGCGATGTATAGGAATTTTTCGTCGTAGAGGATTTTGAAGTCCGTCTGCTGGGCGGGGGCTTGGCCGCCGTGGGGCTGCCACTGCGTAAAATCACCGCCCCAGGCCACGGCGTTCCAGGCGGCCTCGTCGGGAATGCCGTCGAGGGTGATGGTGCCGGCGAGGGATTTGGTGTGGTATTTTTTCGTTTTCGGTACCACGGTGGAGTCGGCCGGGCTGCCGAGGGCGGAAAGGGCAAAGAAGAGCGGCAAAAGGGGGGCAAGTAAACGGATGGGATGCATGAGGTTGCGCAGACGCCGTAGAAAGCGATAATTCTGATTTTGTAAAACAAACCGTCTGCCAAGATACCCAAACGGCGCCAAACGGACGGATTGGGGCGTTTGCGGGCAGGCGGGCCCTCCCGTTTGTTCGTTTCCGGTCACCGGCCGTTCGGTTTGGCAATGGAATGCGGCGTTTATATTTTGCCAGAAAGACCTATAGTTACCTTTTCATTCTCCAGCCTTTTGCTCCTTAACTAATTACAGTAGGTGGAGGAAATCTGTTCTTTAAAGCATCTAAGTCTTTTTTTATTATTTGCAACAACTCTTCTCCTAACTGCCAAACCTGAGTACTGCCTGGTTCAGGTAAATAGCCGTTCTCCGCATACAGATTTTTGGAGTTATTTACAGCGGTCTCAATAGCTATCGGGTGAAAGTCTGAATTAAAACCTCCTTGTATAACGTTTGGCAGAAGAACTTTCCAATTATTGCAATGACCTATATTTTGCATGTCTGGCAAATTAACTTTTGCATGAAAGTATAACCACACTTCGAAGCATGGATTACTTTGAGCCACTCTCCAGTGTGAATGTGCCCCACACTCTTGTCTGATTCCATGCAATTGCTCTCTCCATCTGTCAGTGTCTATTACAAACCAAACGCGGTCTGTTTTTGAACGTGCACCTAATTCTTTTTCTTTTTCGACGGCTCTCTGGATTAGTTTACTGGGAGCACTACCTGCTGTGCTCTCCACCGGAACAATTTTTACTCGCGAAGAAATACCATCAAAAAATTTGAAGTAGTCCGGCTCCCTGCTCTGCCCTTCGCAAACAATGATAAAATAGAAAGCATCTCTAAAAGCAATCTTTTTTTCGTAACTGAAGTTAATTGGCTTTGGCATATTTCTCCCAGTTTAAGTCTTTTAGATGACCTAAGAACGGGATGCCACCATACCTGCCATTCAAATACCCTTTTCTAATGTCAATTGTATGATGCTCTTTGAATTCACTAAGAGCGTATACCTCTGTTGCACCTTTCTTATTTTTTTCTGCGAACCATATTTCATCCGGACGAAATATGTCTTGGTCGAGCAAATTTGACTCGTGTGTAGAAAAAATCAACTGACCCTTTGTTTTTTTATCATGTGAAAATTTTTTGATCAACTCTTTTATAAGCAATGGATGAATACTTCTTTCAATTTCATCAATAAAATAAGTCTTACATTTATTGACAGCCTCAAAGATTGCAGGAATATACTCCAATAGCCTTCTTGTACCATCAGATTCATCTGAAAATTTAAATTTTGCTTCTCCATTATCCTCGCTATGAGAAAGTACAATTCTCTTTGCCACAGGTTTGTTGTCCTCCAACATAAAAGCCACTTCCTCAGACTGGGCACTAAGAATCTGCACTTTATCAGGATTTGCTTTTAGAGCAGCAACTAGTCTATTTACTTCTTTTTCATCATCTTCACCAAAAAAATCCTCAGCAGGAATTGTTTCAAGATGAATATTGTAAATACCCGTGTTAAATGTTCTCATTATATCGACAGCAAACTCGTGAAGAGATTTGTTTTTTTCGAGATAGAGAACCAGACCTCTTGGTTTGGAATGGGGCATAATCACTTCAAACCCTTTTTCAAACCATTCAAGTGCATCCTTGAATGGTTTGAAAACTTTGTTCTTCCTATTTTTCATATAGAACAATACGGGCTTGTTTCTCTCAATAATTTCGTTCTTAAGAAAAGTCGGAAATAATGAAGCTTCCGGATCTTCTTCCACTTCTTTAGAAAAAACAACATTCAAATTTTTTTCATCAGCGTTATCAGTCCTACTGAAAAGCAATTTATCACTTACTTCATCCAATCCGCTGATCAACAACTCTTCTTCTATAATAACGCCCTGGTTAATCGTGAGACCATAGTAATATGGAATTTCCTCCTTGATAAATTCAACACCTAGATAAACATCTTTTACTTTGCTTTCTTTATCGAATTTGAATGTGCCAGAAATAAACTCAATCGGCATTTCGCCATCAGTGAGAAAATTTTTCAACAATGAAAGAGCATTTACCAGATTACTTTTACCAGCTCCATTAGCACCATAAACTGCATTCAGTTTCAATAGGCTAATCTTGTCAGCTTTTATTACGTGATGAGCAAGTCGGTTAAACCTTCCTGGGAGCATATTAAACTCCGTGAGATCTTCAAATGAAAACAGGTTCTTTACAAGAAAACGGATAAGCATTTTGTGAAAATTTCACACAAGATACAATATTTATCTCGAAATGGGAGTTGCTTTGAAGTAAAAATTAAGCATTATGTGAAAATTTCACACCGGTTACTCCCGGATGCGTTGCGGGTGGGTACTATGGGCCGCTAGTTCTGCTTCGAGTTGCGTGATCCGGGCGAGGTATTCCTGTTCTTTGCGGAACGACGCTTCGGCCGTCGCCTGGATTTCTTCCAGGTTCTGCCGCATCATTTCTTCCTGGGCCTGCATCCGGTCCGACTGCTCCCGGGACTGTTGCAGCAGCAGTTGCGTTTTCTGGTTGATCTTGAGGGTCGCCACCGAAGAAGCTACGCTTTCGGCCATCTTTTCGAGCAGGGCCACCTGGTGCGGTTCGAGCGGCGTAAACGACGCCAGTTCGATCACGCCGTAAATCTGCTCGTTGAACCTGAGCGGCAGGATCAACACGGCACTGGGGGTGGATTCGCCCAGCCCGGAGGTAATTTTCACGTAATCGGGCGGGACTTCCGTGAGGTAGATTTTGTCCCCTTCGATCCAGGCCTGTCCCACCAGTCCTTCGCCCCGCCGGATCTGCTTTTGCACGAACTTCCGCTTGCCCCAGGCGTAGCAGGCCACCAGTTCGAGGTGCACGTCTTCGGGCGCCTCCTCGTTGAGAATGAACAACCCGCCCTGGTTTACTTTGAGGTATTTGACCACCGAGGCCAGCAGTCTGGTGCCCAGTTCCGCCAGCGAATCCACGTGGTTGCGGAGGATGTCGATGAACGTCGTGTAGCCTTCATTGGCCCATTTTCTTTCTTCTTCCTGGCGGGCCACTTTTTGCAGGTTGTCGCGCATGGCGATCAATGCGTTGCCCAGGATGTCTTTGTCGCTCAGGGTCGTGAAGGAAGCCGCAAAGTCGCCTCCTCCGATGCTTTGGGCAAAGGCCGTCGTGTCCTGCAATCCCTTCGCCAGCTTGCGGACCGACTGCGCCATTTCGTCCACCTCGGTAGTCCGGAAGGCCGGGATTTCGGGAATGTCGCCCTCCCCCATTTGCCGCACCACCTGCCCGATGCGGTTGATCGGGCGGATGATGCCGCGGTACAGCACGACCGAAATCACCGTCGCCAGCAGCACCGTTGACAGCAGGATGGCAAACAAACTGATGAAGATGCTGTGCTGAATGTCGTTGTACGCGTCGGTGATCTTCTGCTGGGTGCGGTGCAGGCTGGCTTCCCGGTCAATGACGGCCATCTTGTTGAACAAGGCTTTTTGCAGGCCCTGCCCGGTGTAAATCCCCAGCGTGGTGTCAATGGTCACGAGTTTGCGGAAGCCCTCCTCGTAATGGGCCAGGGCTTTGAGCACCTGGTCGACCTCGGCGTCCGAAATGTGCTTTTCGAGGATGCGGGAGAACTGGTAGGTTTCCGAGGAAGCCCGTTCGATGATCCGGGGGTCGCCCGTGAGCTGGTACTCCTTCACGAACAATTTTAACCGCAGCAGCGCCTCGTTGTCGGTGCCGAAGTTGAACTGGCTGATTTCGGTAATGGATTTGTCGAATTCGCCGATGATGCCGTACTGGGCGTACCCCCTTTCGTAGATTTTGCTTCGCATCTGCCCGAAGAGGGCATCGTACGCGTCTACTTCGCGGCTCAGCTGCGCCAGTTCTTCGTTCTGGCCGGCCCCCGAGCTGTACAACGAATGCTGGGTTTTCCGGAGGATCTGGTGGAAAGACTGGTAAGCCTCCCGGTACTGCCGGAGCGGGGCGCTGGTGTTGGTTTTGAAGAATTCCACGTTGTTGCGGTCCTTCAGAATGAACTCGTAGGAGGTGCTTTTCAGGTTGTTGACCTCTTCCTGGAGCATCTTGAAGTCTTCCTTCAGCACGCCTTCGCTCAGCTTGTTGACTTGCAGGAACGCGTAGAATTCCGCAATGACCGTGAACAGGATCAGTACGAGAAAAGCCAGGAATACTTTTGCCTTGATGGATTGATGATTGACTTGCATCGGAAAGAGGACTTATACCTATTCGTTGTTGGTTGTTCGTGATTCGTTGTTCGTAATTCACTGTTTTACAGATAGCTGTAAACAACCAGATACGTAGCCCGCCGGCTACTGCGCACCGGGGGGCTTGTTGAATTTTACCAGTGCGGCTTTCGCGGGGGCCGAGAGCGGGTTGCCTTCCAGGATCAGTTCCTGCAAGTGCGCCAGGTGAAACACCGGCTCGGGCACCCGGGTCAGCCGGTTGTTGTACACGTCCAGTTTTTTCAGGTGCACCAGCCGGGCAAGTGCATCGGGCAGGGCTTCCAGATGGTTCCCGGCCAGGTCGAGTACTTCCAGGCCCGTCAGGTTGCCGATCCGGGCGGGCAGCGCGCCCAGTTGGTTGCCCGACAGGTAAAGCGCCTGCAACGCCGGCAGCCCGCACAGGCCCTCCGGGAAATGGGCAAACCGGTTGCCGTTCAGGTTGAGGACTCTCAGCCGGGGCAGGCGGAACAGGGCGTCGGGCAACCGGTTCAACTGGTTGCCTTCCAGGATCAGTTCTTCCAGGTTCTCGAGTTGGCCGATCTGGTCGGGCAACGCGGTCAGCGCGTTGTGGCCCAGGTTGAGCACCTTCAGGTTGCCCATGCGGCCGATGTCCGCAGGCAGGGATGCGAGGGCCTGGTTCCGTAAAATGAGCGTTTCCACCCGCGAGGCATTGGCCAGGGCTTCCTGGTAATTGTCGTAGTACGTCTGCGCATTCCCAATGGTATTGAGCCATTTGCAGGCGTAGATGGCAACGGTAAGCGCCAGGCCGCTTGCCAGGATGGCGGCATTTCTCAGATAAGTACTTTTCATGGGGTTCGTTGAAGGAGGGGTATCAGTGCATTTTTCCGCCTTTTACTTCCGGCCGGAGCACGAAAGACCGCATCACCGTGAAGCCAAAGCCCACCTGCCCTTTCCCCGCGTTGCCGTGCGTATTGGTCAGAAATTCTTTTTCAATGATTCCCTTGGCGTTGTTGAGGTACACCTGGAACACGTGTCCGCCCGTGACCAGGTCGATGCCCACGGCGGCGGGGTTGTAGACGCCGGGCGCGTTGCGGAAGGTGTAGAAATAATCGGCCGTCAGGTGCATTTTGCGGGTGAGCCGGAGCCGTCCGCCGACGCCGAGGGCGTACACGTCGTGCGCCTCGCCGTTGGTTTTGGTTTTGTTGCGGTGCACCAGCGTAGGCGAAAGTTGCAGGGAGAGCCGGGAGGAAAACCGCCGGCTGACCAGCGCCTGGTGCGTGTACACGAGGTAGTCGGAGAACCGGTACCGGCCGTCGTCGAGCGTTTTGCTCCGCCAATCCACCGAAGAGAGGGCCGTGCTGGAAAACCACACCACGGAAACCGGCATGGCCGCGCCCCCGCCGTGCGATTGGGTGAGCAGCTTGTACTTGACAAACCCGTCGTAGTGCTTGCCGGCCGAGCTGCGGCCCAGCCCCACGGTCAGGCGACCCGTAATGCCGTATTCGAAGCCGAAGCGGATCGAGGAGTCGTCGAGCCCGAACAGGTTGAACGGGCCCTGGTCGAACGTGCCGAAGCGGTGGGCAATAAAAAAATTGAGCCGGCCGGCGCTCAGGGTATTGGTGGAATGCCCGTTCACGACGTACGAACTGTTGAAGGCATGGGTCACCAACGTCTTTACTTCGGCGGTTTCCTCGTCTAAGGTCAGCGTGGAATCCACTTGGGAGAGGGCCGGCTGGATACCCAGCGCACCGAGTAACCACAACAGGACGAAAGGCTTCATGCGCATACCGCTATAAATGAGTTACTTATTCTGTTCATCCTGCCCATCCCGTTCATCCTGCCCATCCCGTTCATCCTGCCAATCCCGTTCATCCTGTTAATCCCGTTCATCCTGCTAATCCCGTTCATCCTGATCCTATTTTTTAGTAAGTGCCAGTGCGATGTCTGCCTGAAATTCTTCGGATACCTTCATCACCACGAGGCGGGGCACCTTGATTTTAAAATCGGACAGGAAGAGTTTGAACTGCGACGAGACGGTCATGGCGCCGTTGCTGACGGTAACCGTAGCGGGTATTTTCATTTCTTTCTCCACACCGTGCATCGAAAACACGCCCACGGCCTGGACCTTGTACACCCCGTCCACCTTCAGGTCCACGTCGTTGATGATCTTGCCCGTGAAGCTGGCGCTGGGGTACTTGTCGGTTTCCCAGTAGATTTCTTCGGCGTCTTTTTTTTGCAGGTCGCCCTGCGAAAACCGGAACTGCGTGAGGTTCTGCCTGAAAATGAAGCTTTTCGTAGCAACGTCTATTTTGCCGATCAGGGCGCGGCTCTCGGCCGTGACGGTTTCCTGGGGCGCCTTGCCGATCAGCTTCACCGACCCGTTTTTCCCGTTGTACACCTGGGCACCCGCCGGGGCGGTGAAGAGCGCGAAGAGAATGAGTAAAAAGTAGTGCATGGGTTAAAAAAACTTAGTTGTTGGGAGCACCCTGGCTGATCCACTTCGTAATGGTTTCGATCTGGCACGCCGTCAGTGATTTCGGTCCTTTCGTGTAGGGGTGCGGCATTTCGCCGCTGGTCACTTTGTGCGCGAGGATGCCGCTGTCGGCCTTTTTCTTCAGGTCGGGGTAGCCCGTAAAATCGCCCCGGCTGAACCCGGTCACGTGGCAACCCGGCAGGGCGCAGGTGGTGGCGGTGATGGGCGCAATGTCCGTTTCGTAGGAGATGACCCGGTTCACCGGCAGGTTATCGCACGGATTCACCTCTACCACGTCGTAGGTACAGGCCGACCACTGCAACGCGGCAAGGACACCTGCCCACTTGAGTACTTTTTTCATGTTTAACCGGGGATGCTTGCAACCCTACTGCTACACCCTCCAAGGTAACCTTCTTTGGGCGGATGCATCAAGGCACGGGCAAACGGCGCCGTAAGGATTGCATTATTTTGTTGTGGTCGCCGGAGCCCCGGGCCGACAAGGATGGTTATACCGGCCAATTCCTTACGCCGGGCTGCTGATTGCCGGCGTGCAGCGGAACGGTACAGGATAACGATTTTAGCACTCCATCGGGAACGGGCGACCCGCACCGCGGGCGGCGGGCGGCAATTGGAGCGCAACCTCACCCATGTAGTAAGTAGCTGCATTCTGCCGCTGTTCATCAGGGCTAACCACCCCTGTCCCCTCCTTGATGGAGGAAGGGACAGGGGTGGTTCTTTCGTTAACCAGTTCATTCCCATAAAAGAACAAGCCTGATATTTCGGATAAACACCGGACTACCCCGCGTTGTACGGCCACGGCTCCGCGATTAATTTGTTAGTTTTGTCATTCATGAGGACCATCGTTGCACTTCTGCTGAGCCTGCTGCTGTTCCTGGGGAGCCTCTTTCCCCACACGGACGTGGAAGAAGTGTACAAAATCCCCCACCTGATTGCCCACTACCAGCAGCACAAAGCCGCCGCCGGGGCTGATCTGGGCTTCTGGGATTTCCTGGTGCTACACTACAGCCCCGATTCGGAGCACGCCAAAACGCCGCACCAGGGCGTGAAGATTCCCATGTACAACCACCTCCTGCCGGGCCTGGTCTTCATCGTGACCCTGCCGGTGGTTTTTAGCCTCCTGCGGGCCGTGTCGCTGCCGGCGCCCCGGGTGGCCCCCTACCGGAATACCTACGCGTACCTGTTTTCCTTCTCGCTGCTGCAACCGCCCCAGCCCGCTTAATCCCTGCTGCCGTCCGCCGGCCGGCCGCTTTTCCAGGAAGCTGTTTTAAACCTCTCCCCCAGCCCCTCTCCAAGGGGAGAGGGGAGTTGTAAAGGTGTACCAAAAGTGTAACAGTGGTATGCTCAAGATAAAGCCGGCTTTTGGCCATTGTCCTTCGATAAACCACTTCCTGCAACACCCCCTTTCGGCACCCCTCTCTTTGGGAGAGGGGCTGGGGGTGAGGTTTTAAAACAGCTTCCAGGCCGCCTTGCCGGTACGTTCCCTTCCGGGGCGTACCTCCCTCCCATTTCCGGTTTTCTCCCCCAAGCAGGTTTTTACCCCTCCTTTGCATGCTAGACAAGATCATCCACTTTTCCATTCATAACAAGTTACTCTTCGGCCTGATGACCCTGGCCCTGGCCGGCTGGGGCGTGTACAACGTGACCATCCTGCCCATCGACGCCGTGCCCGACATTACCAACAACCAGGTGCAGGTCATCACCGTGTCGCCTTCCCTGGGCACGCAGGAAGTCGAGCGGCTTATTTCCTTCCCCGTTGAACAAGCCGTAGCCAGCGTGCCCGGCATCCTCGAAATCCGGTCCTTTTCGCGGTTCGGGTTGTCGCTGGTCACGATTGTGTTTGACGAAGACCGCGACATCTACTGGGCCCGCCAGCAGGTTTCCGAAAAGCTGGCCGAAGCCGCCGGGCAGATTCCGCCCGGCCTCGGCACGCCTGCGCTGGCGCCGGTCACGACGGGCCTCGGCGAAATCTACCAGTACGAACTGCACCCGGCCCGGGGGTACGAGGACCGGTATTCGGCCACCGACCTGCGGACCATCCAGGACTGGATCGTGCGCCGCCAGCTGCTGGGCACGCCGGGCGTGGCCGAAGTCAACAGCTTCGGGGGCAACCTCAAGCAGTACGAAGTGGCCGTGAGCCCGGCCAAACTGCGGGCCATGAACGTGACCATCACCGAAATCTTCCGGGCGCTGGAAGACAACAACGCCAACGCCGGCGGGGCGTACATCGAAAAAAATCCCAATGCCTACTTCATCCGCACCGAGGGACTGGTGAAAAATGCGGGCGACATCGAAAGCATTGTCGTGAAGGATGCCGCCGCGGGCGTACCCGTGCTGGTCCGCGACGTGGCCCGGGTGCGCGAAGGGGCGGCCATCCGCTACGGCGCGATGGTGAAAGCCGATGCGGGCGAAGTGGCCGGGGGCATCGTGATGATGCTCAAAGGCGAAAATTCCTCCCAGGTGATCCGGCGGGTGAAGGATAAGGTAGCGCAGATCCGCCGGACGCTGCCGGAAGGCGTCGAACTGGAACCCTTCCTCGACCGCACCAAGCTCGTGGACCGGGCCATCCGCACGGTGGAGACGAACCTGGCCGAAGGGGCGCTGATCGTGGTGTTCGTGCTGGTGCTGCTGCTGGGCAACCTGCGGGCCGGCCTGCTGGTGGCCTCGGTGATCCCGCTCTCGATGCTCTTCGCCATTTCGCTCATGAACCTGTTCGGCGTGTCGGGCAACCTGATGAGCCTGGGCGCCCTCGACTTCGGGCTGATCGTGGACGGCGCGGTAATCATCGTGGAAAGCGTCATTCACCGCATCCACGGGCGCAAACCCCACCCCGTGGGCGTGTCCAAATTGAGCCGCGAACAGATGGACGCGGAGGTGTACGATTCGGCCCGGCGGATGATGGGCTTCGCCTCGTTCGGGCAGATCATCATCCTGATCGTGTACCTGCCCATCCTGGCGCTGACGGGCATCGAAGGCAAGATGTTCAAGCCGATGGCCCAGACAGTCGCCTTTGCCATTCTGGGGGCCTTCCTCCTCTCGCTGACCTACGTGCCGATGATGGCGTCCCTGTTCCTGAGCCGCAAAACCACCCACCAGGTGACCTTCTCCGACCGCATCATGAATGCCATCAACCGGGCCTACCAGCCGCTGCTCGGCCTGGCCCTGCGGGGAAAGGTTGTGGTGCTGGGGGTTGCCGCCGGGCTCTTTGCCGTGGCGTTGCTGCTGTTCACCCGGATGGGCGGCGAATTCATCCCGCAGCTCGACGAAGGGGATTTTGCCATCGAAACCCGGGTGCTCACGGGCAGTTCGCTGCAAGAAACGATCGACGTCGTGCAGAAAGCCTCCGCGATTCTCAAGGGGCGCTTCCCGGAAGTGGAGGAAGTAGTGACCAAGATCGGCTCGGCCGAGGTGCCCACCGAACCCAACCCGGTGGAACTGGGCGACATGATCGTGGTGCTCAAAGACCGCGACGCGTGGACCAGCGCCGGCTCCCGCGAGGAACTCGCCACCAAAATTTCCGACACCCTCCATGCCTACTTGCCCCAGGCCTCGTTCGGCGTGCAGCAGCCCATCCAGATGCGGTTCAACGAACTCATGACCGGCGCCCGGCAGGACGTGGTGGTCAAAATTTACGGTGAAGACCTGGATACGCTGGCGGCCTACGCCGAACGGCTGGGCAAGCTGATCGGGCCGGTGGCGGGGGCCCAGGACCTGTACGTGGAGAAGATGACCGGCCTGCCCCAGATCATGGTCCAGTACAACCGCGACAACCTGGCCCGCTACGGCCTGAGCGTGCACCACGTGAACCGGACGATCACGGCGGCCTTTGCCGGTGAGGAAGCCGGGCAGGTGTACGAAGGCGAAAAACGCTTCGGCCTCGTGGTGCGCATGGACGAGCAGAACCGGAGCGACATCGCCGACGTGCGCAACCTCTTCGTGAGCAACGCGGCCGGCTTGCAGGTGCCGCTCGACCAGCTGGCCCGGGTGGAAATGCGGGAGGGCCCCAACCAGATCCAGCGCGACGCGGCCCAACGGCGCATCTCGGTGGGCTTCAACGTGCGCAACCGCGACGTAGAGCGCATCGTGGACGAGATCCGGGGGAAAGTAGCCGCCTCGCTGCCGCTGCCGCCGGGCTACTCGATCACCTACGGCGGGCAGTTCCAGAACCTGGTCGAAGCCAAAAGCCGCCTGTCGGTGGCCGTGCCCCTGGCCCTGCTGCTGATCTTCATCCTGCTGTTTTTTGCCTTCCGGTCGGTCAAACAATCGGTGCTCATCTTCACGGCCATTCCCCTGTCGGCCATCGGGGGCGTATTCGCCCTGCTGCTGCGCGGCATGCCGTTCAGCATCTCGGCCGGGGTGGGCTTTATTGCCCTCTTCGGCGTGGCCGTGCTCAACGGCATCGTGCTCATCGGCTACTTCAACCAGTTGAAAGAGAGCGGCCTGACCAACATTGAGGACATCATCCGGAAGGGCACGGCGGCCCGCCTCCGTCCCATCGTAATGACGGCTACGGTGGCCTCGCTGGGCTTTTTGCCGATGGCCCTCTCTTCCTCAGCCGGCGCGGAGGTGCAAAAACCGCTGGCAACCGTGGTGATCGGCGGGTTGGTATCGGCCACGCTGCTGACGCTGGTGGTGCTGCCGGTGATCTACTACTTCTCCGAACGCGGGCTGCGGCCCGGCAAAGTCCTCCCGGCGCTGCTCCTGCTGGGGCTGCCCGTGGCCGGCTACGCCCAGGCGCCCCAACCGATGGGCGTCGAGCAGGTGTTGCGCCTGGCCCACGAACACAACGAGCAACTTAAGCGGGACCGGCTCGCGGTAGACCTGCAAGGCACGCTCAAAAAAACCGCCGTGGACCTGCCCAAAACCGGGTTCAACTTCGCCCACGGCGAACTCAACAGCCCACTGCCCGACAACCGGATCGGCGTTACGCAGGGTTTTTCGTTCCCGGGCACCTGGACGGCCCAGCGCCGGCTGCTCGCGGGCCAGCAGGCGCTGAGCGAAAAGCAACTCGTGGCCGGGCAGCGGGAACTGGCGTGGCAAATCCGGCAGGTGTACAGCCGGCTGGCGTACCTGCACGGGCTGGGAACGCTGTTGCAGCGCCAGGACAGCCTGTACGGGGCCTTTGAAAAAGCGGCCGAAGCCAAAGTGCGGACCGGCGAAAGCGGCCTGCTCGAACTCACCACCGCCCAGACCCAGCGCCTCGAACTGCTCGACCGCCTCGCGCAGCACGGGGCCGAAACGAAGGCAACCCTCGCGCAACTGAACGCCCTGGTACAAACCCCCGAGCCGCTGGCATTCATTCCCGAGCCCCTGCACGCCGATGCCGCCGTGGACCTGTCGCCCCCACCGGCGGATCATCCCCTGCTGGCCCCGTACGGGCAGGAGGTCGCCCTGGCCGAACAGTCGCAGGTGCTGGAGAAAAAAAGGCTGCTGCCCGACTTTTCGGTCGGCTATTTCAACCAATCCCTCAGCGGCAGCTACGTGCTGGACGGGCAGGAAAGCACCTACGGCCGGGGCAACCGGTTCCAGGGCGTTGAAGCGGGCATCGCCCTGCCCCTCTGGTTCGGTCCGCAGGCCGCCCGCATCAAAGCGGCCGGCATTCGCAAGGAGATGGCGCTGGCCGAATGGCGGAACGAACAAAAGCGGCTCCGGGGCGAATGGCAGGCCACCGTGGAACATCACCAGCGGCTGCGCAACAGCCTGGCCCTGTACCGGGAAAAAGTGCTGCCCAACGCCCGGCTGACCGTCTCGCAAGCCGACAAAGCCTACCGGGGTGGCGAGGTGGGCTACCTCCATTACCTGCAAGCCACCGACGCGGGGCTCCGCGTGCAGCAGCACTACTTGCAACTGCTGCTCGACTACCAGTTAAACGTGTATCAACTCAATTACTTAAGCGGTCAGTAACCATGAAAGTCACCCTTTTTCAATACCTCATCTTTCTGTACCTCACTGCGGGTTGCCTGCTGCTCCCGGCCTGTTCGCCGGACAAAGCCAAACCGGCCCCGGCCCCTGAGCAGGCGTCGGGGAATGCCGCCCCGGCAGAGGTTGTCCTGACCCGGGCGCAATTCGAGCAGTTGGGCATCCGGTTGGGCAACCCGACCCGGCAGCAGATGGGCGTCGCCCTGCAACTGTCGGGGGAAATCGACCTGCCGCCGGCGGGCCTGGTCAACATTTCGGTGCCCTACGGCGGATTTCTCCGGCAGACCAACCTGCTGCCCGGCCAGCCGGTGCGCAAAGGCCAGCTCCTGGCCCTGCTCGAACACCCCGATTACGTGCAGTTGCAGCAGGATTACCTCGACACGGAAACCAGGCTCACACTGGCCCGGCTCGAATACGACCGCCAGCGGGAACTGGCCGCCGAAAAGGTAAACGCCCTCAAGACGCTCCAGCAGGCGGAGGCGGAAGTACAACTGCTGCTGCACAACCAGGCGGCCCTGCGCGAAAAGCTGCTCATGCTCCACATCGACCCGGCTAAATTGCGCGACGGCGGGATCAGTCGCACGATCCGCCTGACTTCGCCCATCAACGGCTTCGTGAAGAGCGTCCAGGCCAACGTGGGCAAAATGGTGAGTGCCAGCGACGTGTTGTTTGAGCTGGTCAACACCGACGACCTGCACGTGAAGCTGAACGCTTTCGAGAAGGACGTGCACCGGCTCGATGCGGGCCAGCCGGTAACGTTCCGCCTCGCCAGTGACTCCACGGCCCGGAAGGCCCGCATCATCCTGGTGGGACGAAGCGTGGAAGCCGACAAAGTGATTCCCGTGCACGCCCACCCGGAAGTGAACGATCCCGAACTGCTGCCGGGCATGTTCGTGACGGCCACCGTTCAGACGGAGAGCCAGCCGGTGCTGGCGCTGCCGGAAACGGCCGTGGTGCAGTACGAGGGGAAAGCGTACGTTTTCGTGGACGGGGGCAATTATCACTTCCGGCGCGTCGCGGTAACCACCGGCGTGCGGCAGGGAGAAATGGTGGAAGTGCAATCCGAAGACCTCCCGGCGGCATCGGGCCAGGTGGTGGTCAAGGGAGCCCACAACCTGCTGGCCGTGCAGGTCGGGGGAGCAGACGAAGAGTAGGCGCCGGCAGGGTAAAAGGTTTACGGGACGGGAGTATTTACATACGCGGAAACACCCCCTATGCGTGAAACAGATTGATGAGCGCAGCAGTAATGTGCATATTGGCTTATCTTTGGCAAATGCAGTTGGTCTTTGATGACAACACGCAATGACAAGGCACTCTGGCTGAGTCTGTACCAACACACAAAGTGGAGTGAAGACAATACGTTTTACGCAAAAGGGTTTTTAGAAATAACCTTCTCCTGACGATGCAAACACCCCCTACCCCCAATCCGCTGCTGGACGCCATCCACCACCAACTGAGCCTGATTGCCAGCACCAATGAGCAGATCAGGCAGTGGTCAGCCTCCGACGGGGAAGCGTCGCTGATGGCCCGCCAGTACAAACACCTCCGCAAAGGCATGGTGCAGGAACTCGACCGCCTGCTCCGGCAACTGGACCTGACGTTGCAGGTGGTAGAGATGTAGAAGTCCAATCAAGCATTTACGGTCAATCGACGGTTGCCCTCCCCTGCCTGGATTCGAAAGTAATTCTTTCTGATTGTAAATCTACCCGGTAGCCCAGGTAAGTTGAGGGTAATTCAGACCCTTAGCGAACCACGGAACGCCCGGGCGCCGTAGTAGGATTCCGCCCCGTTGTGATACACGAAGACCTGGTTGTAGCGGCGATCACAGAAGAGGGCACCGCCGAGTTTTCGGATGTCAGCCGGCGTTTTGACCCAGCTTGAGGTTTTCGCATCGAAACTTCCGAGTTGCTGCAGCTCCCGGTATTGCTGTTCCGTCAGAAGTTCAATGCCCATGGCGGCAGCCATATCAATGGCGTTGTTCTCCGGTTTATTTTCTTTCCTCGACTCCAGCCCTTCCCGGTCGTAACAAACACTTCGGCGGCCTTTGGGACTTTCCGCCGAACAATCATAAAAAATGTATTCGCCCGTCTTCTGGTCGTGCCCAACCACATCGGGTTCGCCGCCCGTTCTCTCCATCTGGTGGAGCGACCATAGTTTTTGGGGGTTGGCTTCCAGCTTTGCCTGTACATCGGCCCATTGGAGGCCCTGGTGGCGGTTCACGTTTTTCTCAAAACGGGCCTTCAGGGCGCCGAGCAGTTCTTCCCGTTGCTCCGGCGACAATTCCTTTTCGCTGCTGTTCACGTTGTTCATACTTTTATGTTATCTCGGTTGAATCAGGGCGTCGATTTTTCTGTCCGCGGGTCGGAAATACCACGATATCACCACCAGGACCAGCAGTAACAACGAAGGGAATATTTCATTCACGGCCGCCCCCGATACCACGTGTGAAAATGCCGCTCCGGACATCACAAAGAAAAAGCCCGCGTAAGCCCACTCCTTCAGCAAAGGAAATTTAGGAATAAGCAGCGCGACAACTCCCAGCATTTTCCACGTACCGAGTATCGTCAGAAAATAGACGGGATAGCCCAAACCGGCAATGAAATCGCCTTCCGTTTGCACTTTGAACAATTGCACGATTCCACTTGAGAGCATTCCCAAGGCCAGCCATAGGGTAGCAATCCAATAGATGATTTTATTTCGCTTCGTCATGGTAGGTTATTTTAATTTGCTTACGACGTCTTGCAACCGGTTATGGGCCATGTTTATGCCTTTCGCAAAGGGCATCTGGAGCATCTGGTTTCTGAGGGCGACGGATTTGTAAACCACGTGCATCGTGAGTTTGCTGGTGCTGTCGGTGAGTTTCTCAAATTCCAGGAATTCAAGCTGGACGGCAAAAGGCGTATTCTCCATTTCAAAGGTCCGGGTGATTTTCCGGTTGGGGCTGAACTCGTGGATCACGCCATTCGACCTGAGTACCACCTTTCCCTGGGCATCCGTTGTTTCAAACTGCCAGCTGCCGTGCCTTTTATTTTCAAGCTTCAGCACTTTCGTTCCCATCCATTGCTCGACAATGCCGGGCTCTACGTACGCTTTAAAAAGTAATTCCAGGGGCAAGTTAAATTCCCTGGTAATCACTAATTCCTGTTTGCCGTCTTCGGCATCTATTTTTGTTTTTCGTTCCATGCCGTTCTATTTATCTGGTTTGTATTTTTTCATGATGTCTTCCAGTTTATCAAACCGGTCGTCCCACATTTTGCGGAACGGCTCAATAAAATCCGCGATTTCTTTCATCTTCTGGGGATTTAAGTGATAGTAAATTTCCCGGCCGTTTTGCTCTTGTTTCAGCAACTCGCACTCGGTGAGTATGTGCAAGTGTTTGGAAACGGTCGGCCTGGCGGTGTCGAAGTTTGAGGCAATTGCACCGGCCGTCATGGATTGTGAAGCCACCAACATCAGAATAGCCCTTCTCGTGGGGTCTGCAATGGCTTGAAATACGTCTCGTCTTAAATTCATCGTGTAGCTATATGGCTACAAATATACGCGTAGCCATTTAGCTACACAACATTTTCGCGCTTTTTTTCACGAATGTTGTTGCGGGTGGTTTGACCATTCAACCACATCCTTCCTGGCCAGTACAGTTACTGAGCAGATCTGCTTACCAGCTTTGCGGCAATGATCTCTTTGCCCCGGTTCAACACCAGCGCAATCGCATCGAAGCTTTCGGCTTCATTGTTGAAATCCCGCAGCATGTGGGCGTACTTTTTCCCTTTGGTTGCTTCGCCGATGGCTTGTCGCACGGCTTCAAGCGCGGGCCGTAAGTGGCGGTACGCTCCGTCTACATCGATGGAAGCCTGGTGCAGGGCACAAAACAAGCTCCACCGGTAAGGGTAGTCACTCGTATCACAAATGCGGTTGTCCAGGGGATTCCAGTTTTTGCCCCGATTGAGCAGCATCTGGGCCCGTTCAATGATTGCTACATCTATGGGGCTGGCCTCCAGCCGTTTGCCTTGCAGTATTGCATCTGCTTCGGCAAACGCCCGGATGGTTATTTCCAACGGGGGGCTGTTCGGACACGTGCAGGTTCCTTTGTATTCCAACCGCTCCTGCTTTTGCAGCCGGCAGGTGTAGGGAAGCTCTTTGTAGGGAAACCAGAAACGTAAATGCTTGTCCTCCTCCTGCACATTCTCCAGGGGAACGGGCATCATCCCGTAGGGGGCGTACAGGATCGTTTTTCTCCCACGGTTGCTGTACATTTCACTGTACACTTCAAACCGGGCCTGGGTACTCTCCCGGTCGACGGTCAAAGTACCAAACCAGACCTTGGGCTTTGGCTGTGCTTGCAGACTCAAGCCATTACCGGTAAGAAATTTCCTGCTGCGAAGAAACAGGGAGCGACTCAGTCGGGCGAGCGTAGTGAGAGAAGCCTTTTTCATTTTCCAATGGGTGGGTTGGTTCAATCAAGTGAAGTTGGGATTTTGTTTGTTTTTAAACTTCCAATGCAGAACCGGAGGATTGATCCCTACGCGGCGCATCAACGTCTTCACAATCTCTTTGTAGATGCCGCGCCGCATGTTCACGATGGTTCTCCGGTCAAAATATTCGGGCCAATGGCTTGCACTGACGTCGGGCGCAACGCCTTCCAATGCTTTTAACCAGGCGTCGTCCTTTTCGTAGCCGTATTCAATGAGATCGGGCGCAATCGGGCCGTGAAGCTGAAGTTGCCCGGCCACCCGCGGCAGGTGATTCCGCCAATTGCCCGTACTCACCGAGGCGATGGGGCGCACGCCGTGCAATGCCTCCAGGTAGCTGCTGGAAGGTTGGGCAATCCGGTGATACTCAGTAAACCGCGCTTTTTTTACCAGGAACGGCATCCGCTCCATCAACTTGTCCTGCATGCCATCGGGGTTGGCAACCAAATCCTCGTACCGGACGGTAATGAACCTTTCGTGGTTTTGCAGTTTACGCCCGTAAGGCGTATACGCTTTCCAGTAGCGCAGGCTGGCCCAGTACCGGTTAGGGTCCATGCCGTGCTTGCTACAGATGATATCCCTGGGGTCACGCAGCATGTATATCACGTAGAGACCAGGATTGACCGACAGCAGGGGGCCCACCACCAGAATGTCCTTGGGGCACTTGGTAAGAAAAATGGTTCCCCTGGCAGGCGGGCGCACGAAAATTCTTTCTTCGTGATCGATGTAGTGATCAATTTCAAAACACGAACTCATGATGGAAGCCATCAAAGTGGTTCCGCTGCGCGGGCTGCATCCGACGATGTGAATTCTTTTCATAACTTCTGCTCAGCTTGTTATGATGCGTGTTGTACTTGCAGTAGAATGGGATTCTGATAACCAGCGCGGAAAGGCTGATGCATGAGCACGAAAAAAAACGACTCGCTGTATTATGGATTAGAAAAAAATATGCCACTAAAAAATAGAAACGGCTGCCTTACGACAGGTCATTTTGCAGTGAGTCCATCAAAACCCAAATTAGCGCAGGCGGGAGTAAGTAACAATACCTAATTTCGGGTATTTTTGATACAGCATCACAGCTTGATGCGCATGGTAATTTGGGTGGCCCGTCAGGTGGCAAAAAGCATAAATCACCCTCGTGTCAACTGGTTGTGGTCTTGCAATGCAAAAAATTGAATCAACATTGATTGTCATGAAGGCCGTTCCGCAACAAACCGGACCTCTGGCAATTGATCAGGGACCTAAAAATGTATGGAGTGCAGCCATGCGGACCGGATGTGCCGGTGCGAAAGCATTTTCGGGTTTATGCGTTCAATCGCAGGCTGCTCTCGTGGCTGAACGTTGGCGGAAGAAGTGTACATGGGCAGTTTCCGAAATCAGGTGTTTCCCTTCCGCGTAAATTTGGGCAACAACCCTTTGTTTTTGGGCGTAAGGATTATTATACTGTCAGGAAAGTTTGAAGCTATTCTGACAACGCCCCCTCTCGCTGTCATTCCCGGAGGAAATTTTTGCAGTGCACGTCCATCTTTGCCTTATTCAACAAAGATTCCCTCCGGGAATGACAGCGAGAGGATACTTGTCCGAAATGCCCACTTATTTAGCTAGTAACACAGTTTTTATGCTGTTAACGAATTATATAGAGGCGGTCAAGGACGTATTGCGTACCCTTGAAGGCCCTCTCAGTGCCCAACCGCTGACCGGCGTGGTTGCCCATAATCCAAGATGACCATGAAAGCGTAATCATTCACCTCGTGAACGCATCACGCTTTTTGCTGAAGAGTTAAGGTACTGACACAAGCGATTTCATTACTTCACTAATGAAGCCCCACGAAAAGATGGCCTGGATGTGAAAGGGTCACCTCAAAAAATCATTCGGAATGACGCCCGACACCCGCATCCGCAACATCAGTCTGCTGCTCACTTTCGTGGCCGGCTACTGCGATACAGTCACCTTCATTGCCGCCAATGAGGTTTTCTCGGCGCATGTAACGGGCAACTTCATTGTGCTGGCCTACGACTTGGTGTACCGTTCGAATGGCGAGACCTGGACGAAGTTGCTCACTTTTCCCGTATTCGTGGCGGCTGTAATGACGGGTGGCTGAATCGCCCTGAAATCGGCCCGGGAGCGCCTGCTGCTACTGTTAGAAGGATGGCTGCTGCTCCTGACCGGAGTACTGACCTGGATGACCATGCCCGGTAATTCCGCTCCCGCGGCACCCATGCTCCTGGTTACGTTGCTGATCGTGTTTGCAATGGGTCTGCAGAACACGTTCAGCCGGCTTTATGGCAAGGAAACCTTTGGTCCTACCACCGTAATGACGGGAACAGTCACCCAGGCTGCCCTGGATTTATTGACCAACGTAACCGCCCGGTTCACTGATGAGTCCAAACGAGAAAGCCTGAAAAAACAAGCCGTGCTGATGGCGGGGTTCCTGGTGGGGTGTCTGCTGGGGGCGGTAACTGCCAAACCTTTCGGGCTAACCGTGGTGATATTGCCCGGGCTGCTGCTCATTGTTTTGTTTTCTAACACTACCCCGGTCGCCAAGGCCAAGAACACTGTCAGTTGATGGCTGTAGACGGGTATTTGAGTAGCTGGGCAAATGTGCCTTATGCCGGGAGAACAAACCGGAGTCCGTAGGCAGGAGCCGCTGCAAGCAGAGCCGGCACGTCAACCGAAGCCGGGTCGGGCGGCTCGTTCAGATCGGGTAAGGCCGCGTCGGTTAAGGGCGTACCAACCGCCCGGAAGAATTGTTCAAAGTTGCCGGGCAGGAGCGTGACCAGCAGTTTGCCGGCCGCCGTGCCTACGTTCCGGAAGGTATGCACGGCGTGGGCCGGCACGTGTACTACTCCGCCAGCCTCTACCCGGACGGGATTGTGCAAATCCTCCAGCAGAAACTCGAATGTCCCTTCCATCACGAAGAATATCTCCACTTCGGCGTGTTCATGAGGCGGTGGCCCGGCTTGCGGCGGCACGGTTTCCTGGAATACGGCGTATTGGTTTGCCGTATCCTTCGCCGATATTTTAATGGTTACCAGATCGGTAAGTACAAACAGGTGTTCGCCCTCACCGGCGTGCAGGATGTTGTTCATGGTTTTGTTTAATCAATATGGGCTAACTTTCACCGGCTGTAGGCGCCGCACATAAGTATTTTTTAAGCTCGGCAGCAGCATGCACAAACAATGAACGGGTCTGGGGGAGGTAGGCCAGGGCATTGAGCAGGCCAAAGTCATGGATCATGCCGTTGTAACGGATCGTGGCAACGGGCACCCCGGCTTCGTCCAGCTTCCGGCCGTAGGCTTCCGCCTCATCCCGCAGAATGTCGTTTTCCGCTACCATGATCAGGGCCGGCGGCAATCCTTTGAGTTGATCCACGGTAGCCCGCAAAGGAGAGGTATACACGTCTTTGCGTTTGCCCGGATCGGGAATGTACATGTGATACATCCATTTCATCAGCGGCGTAGTCAAAAAGCGATCCTTGCCAAACTGTTGATAGGAGCCAGTCTCAAAATCAGCATCTACAATGGGCCAGAACAAAATCTGCAATTTAAAATCGGGGCTCTTCTTTTCTTTGGCCATCAGGGTGGTTACCGTCGCCATATTGCCGCCCACGCTGTTGCCCACAATGGCCATGCGGCGGTGATCTACGCCAATCTCCCGGCAGTGGTACCTTACCCATTGGGCAACGGCGTAAATCTCGTTGATGGCCTGCGGAAACCCGGCTTCCGGCGTGCGGGTGTAATTGACAAACACGGCCGCACAGCCCGACAACACGACCAGGTCGCGCACCATCCGCTCGTGCGTGACCCAGTCGCCGAGTACCCAGCCGCCGCCGTGAATGAACAGAAACACGGGCAGGTCTCCCTGCACGCCAACGGGCCGGACAACGTGCAGGGGAACGGTATACTTCCCGTGGGTAATGGTTTTTTCGGATACTTCAATTCCTGACAGGTCCACTTCTACCGATGCCTGCGCGTTCACGAGTACCTGTTTTGCTTCTGCTGGCGTCAGCGATTCGAGGGGCGTACCGCCTGAATTGAGCACTTTTAAAAATGCCTTCGTTTCCCGGCTCAGGCGGGGATCGGTGGCATAGTCCTGGATTTGGGCAACGGTATCGTTTTGCCCGGTGGTGGCTGATGACATGAGGAGGGAGGTTGGAAGGAGCTGAAGAATCAAAGTGCCGGGTTACTTTCCGGCAGTTACGGCTTTTGGTTTGGCAGGCACCTGCCGGGCGGCTTTGAGGACGAAGGCAGCAACCTGGTCGGGCTGCGACACCATGGGTACGTGTCCCGTTTTGAGCTCAAGCATAGTGGCCTTCATCATCTTGGCCTTGGCCCGTTGCAACTCCGGGTTGATCATCCGGTCTTCGGCGGCGATGATGCTCCAGGAGGGCCTGGTTTTCCAGGCCGCCTTGGAAACCTTTTCGGTCGTAGCTTTTTTGGCCCAGGAACCCTGGGTAACAAACATGACTTTGCGTTCCGCGGCGGGCACGTCCTGGGCAAAAAACTGGTCGATTCCCTTGGCAGTCAGGGATTGAAAACCGGCAGCATCTACGCGGTATTCGGCATTGCCCGGCGCTGGGGGGAAGCCCTGCACCGCATCTACTACCGACTGGTTATCGTCAGGAACCAGGGCGGCTACGTAGAGGAGACCGGCTACCTTTGGGTCATTGCCCGCCTCGGTAATGACCATGCCTCCCCAGGAGTGGCCGACGAGCAGTACCGGACCATCCATGGACGCGATGGCCCTTTTGGCCGCTGCCACGTCGTCGCCCAGCGAAGTAAGCGGGTTTTGTACGGCAATCACCCGGAGTCCCCTGGCTTGCAGTGCCGGGATGATCTTCGCCCAGCTTGAGCCGTCGGCAAAGGCGCCGTGGACCAGTACCACATTATTTACTCCCGCGGGCGGGGACTGGGCCCGGGACGGGCCGGAAAAGGAGAATGCCAGCAGTAAAGCAGTCAGTACGCTGAGCACGGGTGGGTTGGAATGGAACATAAACGATATAGAAGGTTTGGTGAAAAGCTTGCATGGGTGAGTAGGTAGCGGGGTGCGCCTGCTCATTTTTGTTCCGGGACGGTGAAGCGGATCGTCTTGCCTTCAATTACCTTGTGCATTGGGTCAACCAATTCAATCAAGATGTGGTGCGGACCGGGTGGCAATTTGTTGACGATGATTGGTTCATTGCCCGCGTCAAGCCAGCGCAAATCGTCTACGGTAATGTGCAGGTGCCCGATGCGCGGGGGAACATCCAGGGCCGCCGGTCCGAACACGGGCATGATCCGCAGGTTTTCCGTGTGGTATTGAATAATCACCCGGCCCTGGGCCAGTGACTCGGGCAGTGGAGGGTCTACCACCAGTTTAGCCGGTGGTTCCACGGTGAGTGGTACCACGGGGGCCGCCCCCCGTACCTCGCGGGCCGTGGTTTGAGCCGGGTCGCTGAAGGCCATTCCTGCTACCGAGCAGGCAATGAGGAAATACCGGAGGCAGTGACCCAGGTCCATTTTAGCCTCCACCACGGTAGCCTGGGCCTGGAGTGGATGAACGGTAGACAACGTCAGCGGTGAAGCAGCCAGCGCGCCGAGCACGAACCGGTTGGAATAGAACATAGCAGAAAACGTTTGGTGAAGCTTTTTTCAGGGTTGCCCGGATGACCCTTCTTCCTGGCGGGCTTGCCCGTCTGATGCCAGCTTGTGCCAACCCTATGCCAACCCGGAACTATAGTCTAAATAATGCGTACAAACCGGCTTTTAACTCAATCAAGGCACCTCTCCGGATATCCAGTCTGATACCGACCGGGAATTTACCTCCGTGCTCAAAGAGAATCGGAGCAGCCCCTCCGCAGGATCGGAGGCACTTTCCGTCCTATTGCACGTAGTCAGTTGAGGCGTAGCTTGGGCTGAGTTGCTCTTCCCCGAAGACAAGGGTAATCGTAAGTCCCTGCTCACTGGTGATGGTTAACTCCCCGCCGAGCTGCGCACTGAAGCCGTGCAGCAGCGTCATGCCCAACGAACTGCTTTGGGAAGGGTCAAAATTTGCCGGCAAACCTATCCCGTCATCGGCAATGGTAAGTTCATACGTAGTTACCGACGGCCGGTGCAGCGAGAGGCTGACCGTACCGGTGCGGCCTCCGGGAAAAGCGTACTTAAAAGCATTGGTAATTGCCTCGCTGATGATGAGTCCTACGGGCACGGCCAGGGTTACATCCAGTTCGATGGGGTCGACGTCCAGGGAAAGGTAAATGGGCCGCGAAAAGCTGAAGGAGTCCATTAAGTAGGTACCCACTTCCTCAATGTAACTGGGCATGGAGATGCGGGCTACGCCTTCCGACTGGTAAAGCTTCTGGTGGATGAGGGCCATGGCCTGTACCCGGTGCTGGCTCTCTTGAATGGCAGATAGGGCTGACTGATCCTGCAACGAAGCAGCCTGCAGGTTGAGCAGACTCATCACGACCTGCAAGTTATTCTTCACCCGGTGGTGAATTTCCTTCAGCAGCCGTTCTTTTTCTTCCAGCAGTTGCTTCTGCCCCGCGAGCAGATGGTCTTTTTCCCCCAGCAGGGAATCCTTCTCGGTGAGCAGTTGGGACAGGTACTGGTTCTTCTGGTGAATCTCTTGCTGCTGGGCTTCGAGCAACTGGTTGCTGCGCCTTTTGAGCCGGTACCGGTTATAGATTACGCCCAACAGTAAGAGCAACAAAACCGCCCCACCCGTGATGACGTTGCGAACGAGTAAATCCTGCTCCATCTGCCGGTCTTGCAAGCGCCTTTCGCGGGTAAGCGCCCCTATATTCTGGCGCTGGCGCAGCAGGGCTTTTTCTCTTTCCTCGGTTTGGTACTCCACTTCCAGGGCGGCAAGCTGCCGGGTTTTGGTTTCATTCAGCAACGAGTCGTGCAATTGTTTGTGCAGTTGGTAGTGCTTGATGGCTGAAGGGTAGTTGCCCTCCATCGAATCAAGTTTGAACCACCATTTGTGCGTCACGGCGGCTCCGCGGAGGTCACTTTTTTGCGTGCAATACCGCTCAAATTTAGCCAGGTACTTGCGGGTCTGTGCATGCTGCCCGGTGGCCAGGAAAAACGGGATGGCGTAGCAGTACGTGTGTTGATGCTGGGTATCATTTTCTCCCAGTTTACGGTAGAGGGAGAGCAATTGAACGCAGTATTGCTGCGCAAGGGCATACTCCTTTAGATACGTGCAGGTTTTGAGAAAACGGGCATTGTTGGTAATGCTGTCGTCCAGGGTGCCGGGCGGGTAGTGCCGGGCGGTCTCTTTGAGCAATTCAAATGACTGATCCGGTTTGTTAAGGATCAGCAGCACATCAGAAATATTGCCGGTCAACAGCATGACCCAGGACCGGTCATCATGCTTTCGGGCAACGGCCAGTGCTTTCCGGTAGTAAAAAAGTCCCTTGTCGTATTGTTTAAACGACATGTAGGTAAGTCCAGCCCGGTTGTAGATGGCGCACATCTGCAGGGTAGTATCTTGTAAGCTTTCAGCCGTTTGGAGGGCTGATAAGGCATGCCTCAGGGCCTCCTGGTAATCACCCATGCTGGAGTAGACCACTGCCAGCAGGTCGTATACCCCCTGAAGCTGCGGGTAACGGATGGCGCGGTACAGGGCAAGGGCTTTGCGCAATTCGATCAGTGACTGGGCATGATTGCCTTGTAGCTGATACCGTTCACCCAGATCCTTCAATACGTCCGCCTGTTTTTTCCGGTCCCCCGCCCGCTCAAACCATTGCACGGCCTGGCGGTAGTGCCGGATCTTCCGGTCAGGGTTCGCTCCGGGGGGGGCGTCATACGTATTTGCCAAAGCCAGGCAGGCTTCCCCGGCCTGGTAGGCGTACCCGTTCCGGGCGTAACGGTCAATGGCACTTTGAATTTGCGTACGGGCCGCCTCGGCCTCGCCTTGGTCGCCACTGGGCGGGGCCAGCAGCAGATTACGGGCCGACTCGCCCGGTACTTGGGACTCGCCCGGTTTGTACACCTGGTATTCCTCTAGCCGCAGCCACACCTTCACCGGGCTGGCAACGGGTTGGTCAGACGGTAACTTCCCGGGCCATGTTTCAACTCCGGAACGCGGGAGGGGCTGTGCTTCAATTACCAGGATGGTCAAAGCACTCAAAAGCAACCCGGGCAGGGAACGGGAAGCGTTAACGTATTGCATAGGATTGTTTAAGGGGTAGAAGGACCAGACGGCAATTCAAATACCGGAGTGCAGGCCGGGCTACGTGCACCCGAACAGTACAGGTGCTGTGCATCTGAAAGCGTATTTCGCACGGTAAACTTATCGTTAGCAGCCCCGCCGGGGAAGGCCCCTGACCTGTCAGCCGACCAGTTGCTTATTGAAAGTTTGTTTATTGCCTAAACCTTCCTTGTGAAGTCCCCAAACCAGTTGCAGGACGGTCCCTTGAGAGTGGTACCCGCTAAAGTTAACCGATTACGGGCAGATGTACCAGTTCCCGGCCGTACTTATTTTCCGTAGAATCAGGCTTTTATGAAGCCAACGGACCCTTTGCGCAAGTTGCCGGGAGGCAATCCCGTAATGTTTGCATCAGCCGCCGGCCTCACGCTGCTCCTCCGTTTCCTCGGAGGCCAATTCGTAGCGCCTCCGCGCCGGCGGAGCGTTTGCGGGTTCCGCCATGCCGGCCATATGAAGTGGGTACCAGGAAAAATCGCTTTTTGGGAATATAGGTGCCCGTTTTGATTCGGCAGGGTGGCAACCGGGCAGTTTGGCATTCTTTTTCCGATACCCCTGCCTTACCACAACCGCTTATGCACAAACGTCTTGGTTCCACCCGTCATGCCGCTGCCCCGTTGGCAAAAGCGGTCCCGTCACCTGAAACAAGCTGAGAAAAAAGCTTATCGGGTAGAACTAGGGCAGAATGCACAGCAGTGATCCGGCGTGCCCGCATTAGGCTGGGGCCCAACAACATCCATACGGTGACACATTCGATTTTACTACTTCAACCCCATTGTCATGAACGAAACCCTGAAAGGCAAAAAAATCCTGTTTACGACGCTTCCTGCCGACGGGCATTTCAATCCGCTCACCGGCCTAGCCAAGTACCTGCAAGCGGCCGGCGGTGACGTCCGCTGGTATACTTCCCCGCTGTTCGGGAGCCAACTCAAAAAGCTTGGCATTCCTCATTACTCCTTTCACAAAGCGCTGGATACCAACGCGCAGCAGCTGGATGAACTCTTTCCCGACAGGAAATCGGTAGTCGACCCGGTGGAAAAGCTGAATCTCGACATGATTAACGGGCTGGTGGACCGCTCCCCGGAGTATTACGCCGACATTCAGGAGATTTACCAATCTTTCCCGTTTGACCTGGTAGTCGCCGACAGCCTGTTTCCGGCCATTCCCTTCGTCAGGGCCATGATGCGCGTTCCGGTCGTGGCGGTAGGGGTGGTACCCCTGGCCGAAACGTCAACCGACCTGGCACCCTACGGCATGGCACGGCCCCCCGCCGCTGATGACGCCCAACGGGCTGAATATGCAATGCTGCGGGATTTTGCCCAGAACGTACTGTTCAAGCCCAGTATTGAGGCGTTTGATGCCACGCTGAACAAGTACGGAATGGTGATTCCTAAGTCGGCTCCTTTCAACCTGCTCATCAAAGAAGCCGACCTGTACCTGCAGATCGGTACGCCGGGCTTCGAGTACCCACGCACGGACCTGGGCGACAATGTCCGGTTCGTGGGGGCGCTGCTGCCTTACGCTTCCGCCGCCGGGAAGCCGGCCTGGTTTGACGAACGCCTGCGGCAGTACCGCAAAGTCGTGCTGGTCACGCAGGGGACGGTAGAAAAAGACACGCGGAAAATCCTGGAACCCACCCTGACGGCTTTCCGGGACACGGACGTGCTGGTGGTCGCTTCCACCGGGGGAAGCGGCACGAGCCAACTGCGATCAACCTACGGAGCCGGAAATGTGATCATCGAAGACTTCATTCCTTTTGACCAGGTGATGCCTTACGCAGGCGTATTCGTGACCAACGGCGGGTACGGCGGTACCTTGCTGAGCATCAAAAACCGGTTGCCCCTCGTGACGGCCGGCGTGCACGAGGGCAAAAATGAGGTGTGCGCCCGGATCGGTTATTTCCGGATCGGCATTGACCTGGGCACCGAAACCCCAACCCCGGAAGCCATCCGCGACGCCGTGGAAGCCGTGCTTGCGAACGGTGACTACCGGGAAAATATTTCCCGGCTGGCCGGTGAATTTGCCTCCTACCAGGCCGAGGAAAGGTGCGCCGGCTTCATCGCCGGGCTCCTGGCAGCGAAGGCTGACCGGGCAAACCTGTAAAACTCAACTCATCTCAAAAACATTTCACTTAACCCCTACCCTCATGTACCACAAGTCAACCGGCCTGCTGCTGGCAGCGCCCCCTGCTGGCCGTTGTGACCAGCCTGGCGGATGGTAAAGCCATGCGGGTAGATTAGCTTGCGCACAATGCCTGCTCGAACTGCTCCTCCGAGAACAAAAGCCGGATGCATAGCCCCTGCCGGCTGGTGATGGTCAACGCTCCGCCCAGTTGGGCACTAAAGCCGTGCAGGAGGGTCATGCCCAGCGAACGGCTCTGGGCCGGGTCTACGTCTTCCGGCAGCCCGACCCCGTCGTCGGCAATGGTGAGGGCATACCCGTACCCGGCCACCTGCCGCAGCGAAAGGCAGACCGTACCCGGACGACCCTCCGGAAAGGCGTACTTGTAGGCGTTGGTGATGGCCTCGTTGATGATCAGTCCCAGAGGCACGGCCTGGGTAACGTCCATCTCAACGGGGTCCACCTCCAGGCAGAAATGCACCAACTGATGGAGGCAGTAGGAGTCGCCCAGGTAGGCGACTACCTCTTCGATGTACTCGCGCATGGGGATGCGGGCCACCCCTTCACTCTGGTAGAGCTTCTGGTGGATGAGGGCCATGGCCTGCACCCGGTGCTGGCTCTCCTGGATGGCTGACAGGGCCGCTTTGTCCTGTAAGAAGTCGGCTTGCGAGTTAAGCAAGCTCATCACGATCTGGAGATTATTTTTCACCCGGTGATGAATCTCTTTCAACAGCCGCTCCTTTTCGGTGAGCAGGGAATCTTTCTGCCGGAGCAGCCCCTCTTTCTCCCCCAGCAGGGTGTCTTTCTCGTGGAGCAGCGCCGAGAGGTGTTCGTTCTTTCGATGGATCTCACTTTGCTGGGTTTGCAGCACCTGCTGGTGGACTTGCAGTGCTTCGTGCTGAGACTGAAGTTGCCGTTGCTGAGACTGAAGTTGCCGGTTGCTGCGCTGCTTGAGGCGGAAGCGATTGTAGCCCAGTCCCAGCAGCGCCATCAGCAAAGCGGTCCCCCCCATCAGGGCGTTCCGCTGGGTTTGTTGGGCTTTGCTTTGCTGAGAGAGCAGGGCAATGTTTTTCTCCCTGAGTTTCAAGGCCTGCTCCTTTTTGTCCATATCGTACTGAAGACTCAGGTGGGCTAGCTGTTTGCTTTTGATCTCATTGAAGAGAGAGTCTTTGAGGGATGTGTACTGCTGGTGGTGCCTAATGGCCGCGGGGTAATTTCCCAGGGCGGAATCCACCTTGAAACGCATCAGGTATACTTCCAGCCGGTGACTCGGAATGATCTGCCCCCTGGCGGCCCGCACCAACCGCTTCAAGTAGGCGTCGGCTTCGTCGTACCGCCCGTTCTCCACGTAGAACTGGCTGATCCGTTGCCAGGCGGCATATTGCATTTGCAAAGAAGAACGTTTGCTCCACGCAACGCCCTTCAGGTAATACTGCTCGGCCAGTTTGTGCTGGTTAAGGGCACTGTAACAGGAACCCATACTCTGGGCAAGGATCATTTTCTTTTCGTAAGTCAGCGGTAAATCCCGGCGCGTAATGTCCTGCAGGAGCCGCAGGGCCTGATCGGCTTTTCCGCCTTTGAGCAATGCGACTACCATGCGCCGGGGCAGTCCGATGTGAATGAACACCTCTCCTTTCCGGTGACTGATGCCCAGAGACTTCTGGTAGTATTCAATGCTTTTGTCGAACCGGCCCAGGTCGTAGTAAGCATTGCCCAGCCGGTAGTACGCGTAATCCAATTCATCGGTAATGCCGCTTGCCTCTACACTTTTGACGGCTTGCAGAATGTAGTACAGCATCTGGTCCAATGCGCCCCGTTCCAGGTTTGCGTCCGCCAGCAGGTAGTAGGCATTGGATAAATACACCCAATCAACGGGCAGGTTGTACACGCTCTCGCTGGCCAGTTCGTGATAAGCACGGCACAAGGCAGGGTAACCCACCCTTTTTTGAATCGCCAATGCATTTAGTGCCTCAGATTCCGCCTGCTTGGGGTTTCGGGCGTTTAAGTGTTGGTAGCCCAGCTCAAGCAAAAAAATGGCCTCCTTGGGCTGGTCTCCGAGTTGGTGGGCGAGGGACAACGCCTTGTTGAGTGCGCCCATATGCTCCCGGCAATCGTTGCAGTACGCCGAGGTTGCCAGCCGCAGCCAAAGCTCCATTTCTCCGGCTTTGTCGCCGGCCCGTTGGCGTGCATCAATCAACTCCCGGAAAGCGGCTATGCCACGGGAGGAGTCACCCTTTTGCATGAGGGCCATGCCCTGCAGCAGCTTACTTTTCTCACGCCAATCGTGATTACCCATCTGGGCACTAAGCCTTTCTGCCCGATTAAAAAAGAGCAAGGCACTGTCCGGACTCGCATCCTGTACGTAGGTAGGACGCAATTTTTCCTTGCCCAGTTCTAATAGCAACCGGATGCGGTTCAATTCGCTCATCCCTGCCAGCAAGACCAATACGTCGTCTGCATCACGCGTCTTTACGTAAATACGGCCCTTCAGAAAATCCGCTTCTTCTGCACAGGGCTGGTTATGGAGCCGTCCGCTCAATTCCTTGGCTTGGTGCGCCAGCACCATGGCACTGTCCAGGCTACGCTCGGGGTCCAGCGTTTTACGCAGGTAAAATTCACCCAGCCGGAGCAGCACGCCCACCCTGCTGTGATCCTGTTTTCCCTTCCCCAGCAACTGCCGCAGGCTGTCAGCCCGGGCCCATGTAGTGTCCTGCGCCCTTACCGGGGGCATCAGCAGGGCTGGCAACAAAAGCAGAAAATAAAAAAAAATATATCGCATGGCGGTATAAAAGGCAAGGGTAGGACCGTAACGTTTCCAACGTGGGACACTGCTTGTCAGGCCTCGTTCCGTCATCCGCTTTACGCAAGGCCCTTACCGGTTGCGTTTGATGCCCATCCGGGCGATTTTGGATTCAAGCGTAGTGGGTTTCATGTCCAGGATTCCGGCCGCCCCACCCCTGCCGCGGATGCGATAGTTGGCCTGCTTGAGAGCCGCGATGATATTGTCCCGCTCGGCTTGCTCGTAGGACTTGGCTGCGCCGGGAGGCCCCGCTTCGCAAGGCTCAGCCGTTGCGGCCCCGCCGGCTGCCGACGCGGGTTGCGGGCTGGTATCAAGGGGCTCCACCAGCGAGACCGCGGGGGTAGTTGCTTTGATGGCCGCTCGCTCCAGCAGGTGTTCCAGTTCGCGGATGTTGCCCGGCCAATGGTACCCTTGCATCTGCTGCAAAGAGGCTTCGGAGAGGCCCGTGAGCTTCTTGCCCAGCTTCTTGGCTATTTTTTGCAGAAAAAAGGCGGTTAGGGGCAGCAAATCCTCCTTGCGCTCCCGCAGCGCCGGCAATCGCACCGGAAACACATTGAGCCGGTAGAAGAGATCAGGCCGGAAGCGGCCCGCCGTGACTTCGGCTTGCAGGTTGCGGTTGGTGGCGGCGATAATGCGCACGTCGCAGGGAATGGGTCCCCTTCCCCCTACCCGTTCAATTTCCTTTTCCTGCAACACGCGCAGCAGTTTGGGTTGCAATTCCAGGGGCATCTCCCCAATTTCGTCGAGGAAGATCGTGCCCCCGTGGGCCAGTTCAAACTTGCCGATCCGCTTTTCGGTGGCGCCCGTAAAGCTTCCCTTTTCGTGGCCGAACAGTTCGCTTTCGATGAGTTGGGGCGGCAGGGCGGCGCAGTTTACTTTGATGAGCGCCTTGTTCTTGCGGGAGGACCGGTTATGCACGGCCCGGGCGATGAGTTCCTTGCCCGTGCCCGTTTCGCCCAGCACGAGCACCGTGTAGTCGGTGGGGGCCACCTGGTCAATGCTGCAGAAAACTTCCAGCAGTTGGGGGCTGCTGCCGATGATTTCCTCGAAGTTGGCTCCCGTTTTCACTTCCTCCTGTAAGTAGGTTACCTCCTGGCGAAGCCGCTCACTGAGCCGTTCGATGTAATCAAATGCCAGCAGCCGGTCGATGGCAAGCGTGAGCGAAGGACTCAGCCTTTGCAGCAATTGCAGGTGATCAGGGCTGTAGGCATCCGGCCGGCGGCTGTAGAAGGAGAGCAAACAGGTTCCGTTCCTGGTCGTTCCGAGGGGCATTATTACATTGGATTGCAGGCGAAAGGTATTGGCAATGAGCGCCTTTAAAGGATTTTTCCGGCACATCGCCACGAATTCCTCGCTGGTGGAAAGGGCCGCCTGGTCATAGGAAACCTGTACCCGTATCTGTTGGTACTTTTGGGGAGTCAGCCCCGTCATTTGCAGAAACTGCTCGGTGCCAATGACCTGGTATTCGTCGTGCCCCGTCCGGTAGAAGCTAATGGAGCGAAAAGTATCCAGGTCGGTATCGTTCTCCAGGCCCACGATCAGGTAGTCGAACGGAATGTGGGGTTGGAAAAGCCGGGCAACCTTAAGCAGCTTTCTTTCCCATTCTCCGTCCCGCGAAAGCGCATCCGTGAGTGCAATCTGCAGGGCGTGCTCCTGGCGGAGGCGTACTTCGAGGCGATGCGCATGCCGGTAGTGGGCAATCTCAAGGGCAACCTGTACGTCTTTTTCCCGGAAGGGCTTGACGATGAATCCGTAAGGTTGAGTGGTCTTGACCTCTTCAAGAATGCTGGTATTGGTATTGGCCGACACGTATACGAATGGAATGTCGTCTTGGGTAAGCTTGCGGGCTAAGTCAATGCCGGTCTGGGGTCCCTTCAGGTGAATATCCAGCAGCACCAGGTCGGGCCGTTGCTGCTCGTTGATTTCGAGGGCTTTTTCCACTGAGAAAGCAATGCCGCTGATCCGGTAGCCGATCTTCTCGAGAATTCGACGGAGGTCGTTGGCCACGGGAAATTCGTCCTCCACAATCAAGACCTTTTTGGAAACCGGGAGCCTCGACGGCTGTGCAGGTGCGATAAGGGTTGGCATAATAATCAGACATAACTGGTGTAGGCACTGGTCGGACTCAATTGCGCTTGCCCGAATGCTGAAAACCTGATCCGCAGAAGCAGGACGTGCAACAGAAAACGTAAAGCAACTGACGCGTAGCAGGATCAATAAGCAACTTGAGGACCAATATGTTGCCCCTAGCGGCCCCGCGGACCAACCGCACCCTTCCACCAACTACCACTTCCTCTAAAAACGGCTCATGCACTCCCACTGGAAGCATAATATACTGGTATTGAATGCCTGGCGGTGTAATACGCATCTCATCTCAATAAACTTGGTTGCCGATAACGCTTTAAAAAATCTCTGTTTTTTTCGGACGGCGTCTCTGCCGCCATTTTCCAGCCAGCCAACACTCCGCGTGGTCGGAGTATATACGCGTAGACTCCGACCACACGGAGTGTTGGTCATTCTCCCACTGCAAAACCAAGGCATTCCATGGAGGCCACGAGTTGTCTTTCATTTGGCTCCGAATAAAGCACGGGGTAGCGGAGTTCATCCGCAAAAAAGCCCATCGGCCCGGAGGCGCTTCCTGCCGGCGTGCGTTCCTGGCGGCCATGCTGCCCCGCGGGTCAGCACGGTAACGAAGCATTTGAGGCTTAACAATGCCTTTTTAATGCATTTTACAGCAACAACCCTGCTTCTGGAAGCGGAAATACTCTTTTCGCGCGTGGTGACGGGAGAGTTGGCATGAGAGTTGGCCTTTCCGATAGTCCGGCGACCGTCGCCGGAGGCATCCTCTCTTTACGTATCCTGCTTATGCACACGCCATTCAGCTTTGCCTTCCTCACCAAATCACAGCAGGTCAGGTATCTGTACCAGTGGGGAACGTACGCCTCCAGACGCTCCCTGGGGGAATTCGACCACCAGCTTTTTTCATTGCATTCCTTCTTTGTGGAGTTGTGCTGCGAAAAGGACAACAACCGGTTACTCGGCGTATATCCCCTGCCCCTGGACCTGGTAGAAGCATTTTATACCGACGACGTCTCCCTGGAAGCGTTGCTTCATTAGCCCGGTTTGCCTTGCATCAATTGATTCCTTTTTCCTACCCCTTTTCAATTCAATGATGGATGCCCACCGGATTCAGAAAGTTGCTACTGCTTTGTCGGATGGCCACCGCATCACCATCTTCCTGGAAGTTGCCAGACGAGGCACGATCCTTTACAAAGAAATGGCTGCGCTAACGGTGCTGTCCCAACCTGCTTTTTCCCACCACATCAAAATACTGGCGGAAAGTGGTCTGCTCAAAACCTGGAAAACCGGCCGGGCAGTGGGTCTTGCCCTGGACGAGCAACTCTTGAAACAGGTGTCGGCTTTCTTCTTGCACGTTACGCAACCGGTAGGGTAATACAGCCTTACTCAATCCCAAAACCACGACTCCCTTATGACCTCTTCTTTGCCTATCAAAGCCCTGTTTCTCGACATCGGCGGCGTGCTGCTCACCAACGGCTGGGACCGCAAAGCCCGGGCCCGGGCCGCCCGGCAGTTCGGCCTCGACCCCGACGACCTCAACGAACGCCACCACCTGACCTTCGACGCCTACGAGTCGGGCAAACTCACCCTCGATGCGTACCTCGACCGGATCGTTTTTTACGATGCCCGGTCCTTTTCCCGTTGCGTATTCCGTGCGTTTATGATGGCCCAGTCGGAGCCCTACCCCGGCATGATCGGGCTGGTGCGCGAACTCAAACGGCGGTACGGGCTCAAACTGGTAGCCGTCAACAACGAAGGCCGGGAACTCAACGATTTCCGCATCAGGCAGTTTGGCCTGGTTGATCTCTTTGACGCTTTTATTTCGTCCTGCTACGTGCATTTGCGCAAGCCCGACGCCGACATTTTCCGCCTGGCCCTCGACGTGGCCCAGGTACCCGCCGGGCAGGTCGTCTACATCGACGACCGTCAACTGTTCGTGGAAGTAGCCCGGAGCCTGGGCATGCACTGTCTCCACCATACCCAGGAAGCGACCACCCGTAAACGTCTCGTGGAGTTGGGCCTGATCGCTTCCCTTGTTCCGCTCCAGGCGTAAATGAAAAAGTCCTTCACCAGCCGGTGAGGGACTTTTATGCTGCGCTACTTCCGTTTACTTACCGGCTTTCATTTTATCCCCGAATGCTTTTTTCAACTTCTCTACCTTAGGGGCGATCACGCAGGAGCAGTAAGGCTGCGTGCCGTTCTGATCGAAATAGCTCTGGTGGTAATCCTCCGCCTCATAAAACGTACCCATGGGCACTATTTCCGTAACAATCGGCCTGGCGAAAGCTCCCGAAGCGTCAAGTTCCCGCTTGTAATGTTCGGCCAGCGTTTGCTGTTCGGGCGTATGGTAGAAGATGGCCGAACGGTACTGCGTGCCCACGTCGGCGCCCTGGCGGTTGAGCGTCGTGGGGTCGTGCGTCTTCCAGAATACTTCCAGCAGTTCCGGGTAGTTGATTACCCGCGGGTCATACGTAAGCTGAACGGCTTCGGCGTGCCCGGTATTGCCGCCCGACACCTGTCCGTAGGTCGGATTTGCCACCTTGCCACCAGTATAGCCGGAGACCACGGTTTCTACGCCTTTCAATCGTTGAAATACGGCTTCGACGCACCAGAAGCAGCCGGCGGCGAAGGTCACTGTTTCTAATCCTGCATTGAGGTTGCCGTTTCCAATCACGGGAGTTGTTTCCTGGGTTTGCATAGTTCTCTGCTTTTTGAGTTTTGATGGCTCCGCAGTACCCGCGTTGACGGCGTCGGGTACTGCGGAACACGAATACACTGCGTTAAGAAGCGGCCTGATCGTCTCAGGCCCCGAGCGGCCGCTCCCGGCACACCTGGTAACCCTCGCGCCACGGCCGCAACCGCTCGAAAGCGGCACTTGCCGCCAGCACGTCCACGTCGGCGTTGCGCCGGCCGATGATCTGCATGCCCACGGGAAGGCCCTCTTCCGCAAATCCCGCCGGAATCGATGCCGCCGGGTGGCCCGAGAAGTTGACGAAGTAGGTGAGGCACCAGCCGATCAGCGGGTCTACTTTCTGGCCGTTGATCAAGCTTGGCCCCACGGTATTGCCGTCGGCGGCGTTGTCCACCGGCAGGCACGCCGTTGTCGGCGTGATCAACAGGTCGTAGTCGTTCAGCACGCCCTGGATGGCGTGGTAGACCTCGGTCCGGACATCCTGGTCGCGGTAGTAATCAAGTGCCGACATGCGCCGGCCCTCCTCGACCCAGTACAGGTACTCGGGCGGGAAGTCGTCGCGGTGGTCCTTGAGCAGGTCCATCCCTTTGCGCTTGAAGTCCTCAAAGGCGTGCAGGTTGAGCAGCATGTAAAGCCGGTTCCAGACATCGCTGTACGCCAGGTGCGGGCGGGTGATGCCCAGCTTGACCTCCTCGACGTGGGCCCCGGCTTCTTCAAACGCCCGCACCGCCCGGCTAACCACCGCTGCTACGCGACCGTCTACCGGGAACACGTCGAAGTCGGGACTGTACGCAATCCGCAAGCCGCGGATGGAACGGCGCGTAGCGGCGGTAAAGTCCACGGCCGGCTCGTTGAGGCTGAAGGGGTCGCGCGGGTCGTAACCGGCCAGTACGTTCAGCGCAAGGGCGGCGTCCTCTACCGTGCGGGTGATCGGCCCCTCGAACAGGAATGGCGAATCGTTGCCGAAGGCATCGGGACCCACCAGGAACGGTACCCGTCCGAAGGAGGCCTTGTACCCGTACACGCCGCACCACGAGGCCGGAATGCGGATCGAACCCCCGGCATCGGTACCCTCGGCCAGGGGCAGCAGGCCGTCGGCCACGGCGGCCGCACTGCCGCCCGAAGAGCCACCGGCGTTCTTCGAGCGGTCGAACGGGTTGCGGGTCGGCCCGAAGAGGTAGTTGTCGCAGGTGCCGCGGAAGCCCATGAGTGAGCTGTTGGTCTTACCCAACAGGATCGCCCCGCCGCGCTCCATGCGCTCCGCGTAGGCGCAGTAGGCATTGACGATGTTGTTTTTGAGGGCACGGATGCCGCCGAGCGAAGCCGGCCAGCCGGGTTTGAAGTCGAACAGGTCTTTGATGGCGGTCGGTACGCCGTGCAGCGGGCCCAGTTCAGCCCCGCGCATCACGGCATCCTCGGCGGCCCTGGCCGCGCGGCGGGCGTCGTCGAAGCCCAGGTAGACCAGGGCGTTGAGGCTCGGGTTGCGGGCCTCGATGCGGGCGATAAAAGCCTCAATAACCTCAACCGGGGAGAGGTCCCTCCGGCGGATGCGCGCTGCCAACTCGTGGGCAGACGCGTAGGCGAGTTCGTCATACCCTTCCGGTTGACCAAGTACGCCTTCGCTTGGATTGGATTCACTGCTGGTGAATCCTTGGTTGAACAATGGTGCCATGCGCGTTAGAAGATAAAGAGTGAAAACAAACAGGTTCGCTTTGCAATGAAAGGACAGTGGGTACAATAAGCTGACAGCGCTCTTACATCGATTTCACGAGTTGTACTTCGCCGTGCAGCCTGATTTCGTCGCTCACCACCACACTGCCGGCCTCGGTCACCGCATCCCAGGTGAGGCCAAACTCCCGGCGGCTGATCTTGCCCTCGATGGTAAAACCCGCTTTGGTATTCCCGTACGGGTCAACTACCGTCCCGGCGTAATCCACCTTCACCGTCACGGGCCGGGTGACGCTGCGGATCGTGAGGTCGCCGTGCAGGCGGTAGGCGTCGCCGGCTTTTTCCAGCTTCCGGCCCACGAAGGTAAGCTGGGCATGGGTGGCCGCGTCGAAAAAGTCGGGCGACTTCAGGTGGGCATCCCGTTGGGCGTTGTTGGTGCTGATCGAGTCAATGTCGGCCGTAAACAGGATCAGCGATGCTTTGGTAAAATCAGTTTCCTCCGTTTCCACCTCCAGGTTAAACCGGGTAAAATAACCGGTTACTGTGGTAATGGCAAGGTGTCTTACTTTGAACTGAATCTCGCTGTGGGCCGGGTCAACCGTCCACTTGCTCATTGTCGTCTGTTGGGTAGTGATCATGGGTAGCGTGTTTATTGAGTGAATTCATTGGTATTGTTCTGCTAAAATTTGAACTGCGCGGTAAAGCCTCCGAACAGCACATCCCTGCCCGGGCCGGCCTCCCGCAAAAACTCCCCGGCGCTGAACCAGGTACCTTCCGCCCGCAGGAGGAGGTGCCGGTTGGGAGTATAGGTAAGCTCCACGGCCGACTGGTGGCCGATGAAGCGGCCGGCAGTCCCTTCGCCTGAATACACCACGTTAACCGACTGGTTGTAAATCCCGTCGTTCAGGCTGTACCGCCAGAATGCATCGTGATCCAGCACGCAAACCAGTTTCTCGGGCAACAGCTCCAACGCCAGCGAGGGATGTACGTCCCACAGGTTGGACGGGCCGATAAACGCAGCCAGGCCAAAGTATGCCCCCCGGGGGAAAAGGGGATTGAACGTTTGCAGGCGGTTGTCTTCCCGCCGGGCATCGCCGCTGATGAGTTCGGTCTTGAGGCCCAGTTCGGGGCGCAAGGGCAACACCGGAGACCGGTACCTGCAATCAGCCGAAAGGGTCCAGGCGCGGATGGGCCGGCCCGCAAACGAGCCGAACTGGTATACCCCTTCCAGGTCGTACTGCCAGCGGGTATCACCGCCCCAGACCCGGCTGCCCACCGAATGACGCAGTTCTTCCCCCGCGCCGTCATCAAAAGCCGTTCTTTTTTTATAAAGGCCCAGGTAATACAGGTCCAGATTCCCCAGCAATGGCACCTTTTTGCCTACCCCGTACAGTCCCCAGAAACGGACTGCCCGGCTCACCTTGTCATCGAAGATGCCTTTCCTGGCCCGCACGTAGTGGCTGTAAAAAGCATCCGCGCTGTAACGGCTGCCGGCCAACACAGCTTTCACCGCGTCGAATGCCTGCCGGTTGTTGGGCAGTTCGCGTACTGAAACCAGTCGCTGCGAACCGTACCGGAACTCCTGGCGCCCGAGCCGCAGGGTGAGCCGGCTGCCCTGTCCGGCCAGTGGACTCACTTCCACGAAAGCCTGGTGCAGATCAAGCGGGTTTTCCTCCACCGGGCTGGTTGCCGACGCCCTGCCATTGGCCTGGCTGCCCTGCAACTGCACAAATGCCCTTAGGTAGCGGCTCATTCGCACATCTGCGTGCCCCAGGAAGCGGGTCAGCACGAACCCGTCGGTATCCCGGGGCAGTTCCCCCCAGTCTTCGTTGCGGAACAGGAAGTACTGGTAGCGCACTTCGCCCCCCAGGGAAACGTGCGCCGGCCCTCCCTTCGACAGGGGCGAATACTTCATCTTTTCGTACCAGTTCCGGCCGGAATCCGTTTGCAGAAAAGCGTAGTCTTCCTCGTAGCGCAGGGCTTTGAACGGGGGCAATTCCTGCGCTTGCGCCCCCAGGCACACCATTGCGAACAGGATCAGGCGTAGCAGCGTTTTCATGAAATTTGGGTTAAGGGCGCTGAAAGGAAACGGTGGCCGGTGTAACGGCACCTGGGGGTCAAGTGTCCTGGTGCCAGGCCGCCAGCGCCTGCCGCAACAGTTGCCGGGCCCGGTGGATGCCGGCCTTTACCGTGCCCACCGGGATGTTGAGCGCAGTGGCGATCTCTGCGTACGAGTAGTCTTCCACAAAACGCATCCGGGCAATCTCGCGCAGCGGGAGCGGCAAGGCGTGCAACTGCCCGTGGATGGCACTCAACTTCTGCCACTGAATGATTTGCTCTTCGGGAGTTTTGTTGTCGCGATCCTGTTCGTTGCCCCAGAGAAAAAAGGCGGAGTCGTTTTCCAACTCAAAGGTACTCAGGGGCGTAGTGGGCAAACGCTTTCTGCGGAGGTGGTCAAGACTGTGGTTGATGGCCACGCGGTAGAGCCAGGTGTTGAAGCCATAGTCTTTTCTGAACCGGTGCAGGTTGTCGAATGCTTTTGAGAAGGCCTCCATGGTAACGTCGCGGGCTTCCTCCGGGTCGGGGACGATTTTGTGGACAGTAAATAACAGCTGCTTCCAGTAGCGTTTAAACAAAGTCCGGTAAGCCCGCTGGTTACCCGCCAGGGCTTGGTCTATCTGCGTAAAGTCCTGGAGGGCATGGAGCGACATAGATTTTACCGTTGTTGTCATGACTTGGGAAATAAGGGGTGAGGCCGGCATGCGGCAGTGGAACACCCGGTAGGCAGGGTAGTAACCCTTTCCACCCGAATCCGCCATTGTCCGGTAAGGCTTATCCAAATGCCGTACCTGATCGTACCGCCGGCGTGCCGGGCTTACTATTTTGCCCGAAAAGGGGGATCAGGCGTAAAAAAAGGCACTTCCTGACGGTGCGTCTCCCGGTTACCGGCCCCGTCCCGGGTTCTGATGCGCTCCGTGCGTGCGGAGTTTCTCTACGTCGGCGGAGGGATTATCGGAGGGAGTACATCAGCAGGTGAAGCAGGATCGGTAGAAAAGGATTGGCGATCCCGCATTGGATGACTATCCCAAGCCAACCCATTTCGGTCCATTGTCAGCAAATATCCTTTCATTTATCAACGACTTAGCGCCCCGTAGGGCCGAAGTGTTCCGTCCGGATGGCTTCGGGTAGCAGTCCTGCGTTGGACAGCGCACCGGCCGCCGCTTCTACCAGCAGCGTTGGCCCACAAATGAAACCCAGCGGGGGCTGAACGAAGGTGCCCAGCAGTTCCCGCAGCAGCGGCTCATCCACGCGCCGCTGGTAGCCGGTCCAGCCCTCGGGCGCTTTGCGGGTGAAAGTCAGGTGCAATTGGAAGCGGGCATCCTCGGCGGCCATGCGGGCCAGTTCCTGCCCGTAGATCACGTCTTCCGGGGACCGGATGCTGAAGAGCAACTGCACGGGGTTGCCGATGCCGGCGCTTTTGCGGTGCCGTAGCATGGCCATCAGCGGAACAATGCCCGAACCTCCCCCTACCAGCAGCAGGGGCCGTTGCTGCTCGGCCGGCCGCCAGACGAAGTAGCCCCCGATGGGTCCCCGCAGTTCGAGGGCATCCCCCACCCCTACCCCTTCCACCAGGTAGGGCGATACCTCTCCGTCTTCGATCCAGTCGACGGTAAGGTCAATGGAGCCCTGCTGGCCCGGCGGGGAGGCCACCGAGTAGCTGCGCTGCACCTGGTAGCCGTCCTCGGCCGTCAGCCGGAGGTCATAGTGCTGACCCGGCAGGTGCGCCTTCCATTCGGGTAACCGGACGGTAAAGGTTTTTACCCGGCGGGTTTCCCGAACAATGTTGGTTACTTCCCCCATTTGCCATTGCATAGCGTCTTGAGTGTAAGGGGTTAATCGTCGGTCCGGTAACGTTGCTCCTTCCAGGGGTCGGCGTGCATGCTGTAGCCGTACTGCTCCCAGAAGCCCGCCTCGTTCTCCCCCATCAGGCGTAGCCCTTTGATCCACTTGGCGCTTTTCCAGAAATACAGGTGCGGCACGACCAGGCGGGCCGGGCCGCCGTGCTCGGGCGTCAGGGGCATCCCTTCAATGTGGAGGCCGATGAATCCTTTGCCATTCTGCAAATCGGCCAGGGGCACGTTGGTGGTGTAGCCCCCGTAGCAGTAGGCCATCACGTAGCGGGCTTCCGGCAGCACGGTTACCTGCTCCAGCAGGGTATCAATGCTCACGCCTTCCCAACGGGCATCGAGTTTAGACCACTTGGTCACGCAGTGGATGTCACGGATGAACGACTGCCTGGGCAGGGCGTTAAATTCCTCCCAGTTGAGCGTAAGGGGCGAAGCGACTAACCCTTCGATGGTAAAGCGCCAGGCGGGCAGATGAATCTGCGGGGTAGGTCCGGCGCTCAGTACGGGAAAGCCCTCGGTCAGGTACTGGCCGGGGGGCACGCGGTCCGGTGGGGCCGCGTGCCGCTTGCCCCGGAAGCCTTTGTTGAAGAATGATTCTGGCATATGTTGGCGTGAATAGAGGTGGAACAAATACCCTTGGCAAAGCCACTGGTGAATGACTTTACGGAGGGTGCGCCAAAACTGGGCCATTGGGTGTGCATTGTCCCCGCAATCTCATAAAAGCAGCAAAGGCCCTCGGATTGGCTTTATTAGGGTCGCTGCCCAGCCAGCGGGTACGATGCCTTCGCCCCGGTTCCTCTATCTCCTCGGAGGAGGGCACGTAGATACTCCGCCCGGTCGGAGCTTTTGCCCCATGCCGGTGATGCGCCGCCACCAGGCACAGCCTAATCAAAGTACTCGTTTTACGCCCCTTTACCTCTTCTTCGGCCCGCGCTGCCAGCTTCCCGGTGCACTGGCACCCTTTTTTCAGTATCCCAGTTTGCTCCTGGGGCCGGTGCCTGACAGTGGTTTCCCGGGGACACTGGCGGAACGTTCTGCATGAACAGCCAGACTTACCGGTCTCTAATATGTTTCCCCACCTCATTTCCCACTGGTAACCCTTCAGCAAATGGCTCATACACAAATGGCGCACCCAACAGAACGTGAGCAGCAACCGGAAGACGGCTCCGGCATGACTTGTAAAAACTGCGCCCAATGCGTTACCGGCCCATACTGCCACAACTGCGGCCAGTCGGCGGGTACCCGTCGGATCATGACCCGGGAAATCCTCAAGGATGCCGTCTTTTCCGTGGTGCAGGTAGACCGGGGATTTTTTTTTACGGTCAAAGAATTGTGTCGCCGGCCCGGAAAAGCCATCAGCGACTACCTGGGCGGACAGCGGGTAGTTTATTACGCACCGCACAAGTACCTGTTTTTCATCGGTGCCATTACCAGCTTCCTCACCAGTCGCTACCACTCCTTTTCGGAAGAGTATATGTCGGTCGGCTCATCTGCCGGGAGCACCTACGCATTGTTGACCAACTTTTTTCTGTACGCCGATACGTACGTCACGCTGACCAACGTGATTGCCATTCCCGTGTTCGCCCTGTTTTCCTACCTGCTCTTCCGCCGGAGCGGCTATAACTACGCCGAGCACCTGGTGCTCAACACTTACATCACCTCGCAGCAATTGCTGCTGTTCATTGCGTGGCTTCCCTTCACCCGCCTGGTCCCCCTGCCGGTCCACTGGTCGCTGGGCCTGTACATTTCCATTACGCTGGGCTACAATCTGTGGGTATACGTGCAGTTCTGCCGGGTCCGCACCCTTACCGGCCTGGCGGGTACAATTACGGCGATGGGACTGGCTTACCTGGGGCAGTTTGGGCTCAACCTGCTCTTTTTTCAACTGGGGGGCATGTACCTGTAGCACCAGTACTAGGGTACATGGGCCGCACGGGCGTAGCTTGGGCTGAATTGCTCTTCTTCGAAGACCAGGCGAATGGTGAGGCCCTGCCGGTTGGTAATGACCAACTTCCCGCCCAGTTGGGCACTGAACCCGTGCAAGAGGGTCATGCCCAGCGAACGGCTCCGGGAGGGATCATAGCCCTCCGGCAGGCCTACTCCGTCATCGGCAACGGTAAGCTCATACCTGGCCGTCGCCAGCCGGTGCAGTGCGAGGCTGATCCTGCCGGGACGGCTCCCGGGAAAGGCGTACTTAAAGGCGTTGGTGATGGTCTCGTTGATGATCAGGCCCAAGGGTACGGCCAGCGCGATGTCGAGTTCGATTTCTTCCACTTCCAGGCAGAAATGCACCGGCAGCGAGAGGCAATACGATTCGTGCAGGTAGGCCACTACCTCTTCGATGTAGTCGCGCATGGGAATGCGGGCTACGCCTTCATTCTGGTAGAGCTTCTGGTGGATGAGGGCCATGGCCTGCACCCGGTGCTGGCTCTCCTGAATGGCCGACAGGGCCGCCTGGTCCTGCAAGGAGTCAGCCTGCGAGTTGAGCAAACTCATCACGATCTGGAGGTTGTTCTTCACCCGGTGGTGAATCTCTTTGAGCAAACGTTCTTTTTCTTCCAGCAGCTTCAGCAAGTCCTGGTTTTTCTGGCTGATCTGCTGCTGCTGGGCATGGAGTTCGCCTTGCTGGGCTTGCAAAACCTGCTGTTGGGTGTGGAGCAGCCGGTTGCTGTGTTGCTTGAGCCGGTAGCGGTTATAGCCCAGCCCCAGCAAGGCCAGCAGCAGGGCCGTTCCGCCGATCAGGGCGTTGCGCTGGTTCTGCTGCGCTTTGTTCTGCTCCCGGAGCAGGGCAATGCTTTGCTCTTTGAGCCTGAGGTCCTGTTCTTTTTTCTCAGTCTCGTACTGAACCCCCAGTTGTTCGATCTGCTGGCTTTTGGTCTCGTTGAAAATCGAGTCCTTCAGGGCGATATATTGCTGGTAGTGCCTGATGGCCGCTGAGTAGTTGCCCATTGCCGAATCTATCTTAAACTGTAACAAGGGAGCCTGCCAAACTTCATGGGCCAGTTCTTTACCCGCATAGTAAGCCAGTATCTCCTTCAGCAAGGGGCGGGCCTTGGGGTACTGGCCCGTGGTCACGTAGAATTGCCCCGCGTGATACATGGCAAAGATTTGCCCGAAGTAATAAGCTGATTGTTTACTCCAGGCGATTGCCTCCAGGTAATACTTCTCGGCCTGGTGATACTGCCTGAGGGCACTGTAGCAGTTGCCGAAGCTCACGGCAACCGTCACTTTGTTCCCGTCGGTAAGTGGCAGGTGCTGGCCCATCAGGTCCTCAAGCATTTCCAGGGCTTCCTTTGCTTTTCCTGCTTTAACCATCAACTCCGTCATTCGTCTGATCACCATCAGGTTGACGACTGCCTCCCCCTTTTGGTGACTCGCGGCCAGCGACTTCTGGTAGTAGCGGAGGCTCTTGTCGAACTGGCCCAAATCAAAGTAAACGTTTCCCAGCCCGAAATAAGGATAAGCCAACTCTTCCGGCAATGCGTTGCGCTCGATGTCTTTGATTACTGCAAAAAGGTAAAGCAGCGCCTGGTTGAAGTTTTTACGATCCAGGCTTACATCAATCAGCCCGAAGTAAGCATTGGAAAAATTCGTGTACAGGCTTTGCGGGTTGTACACGCTTTCTGCCGCCAGCGCGTGGACGACCCGGTTGACCGCCGGATAGCCGATCACTCTCTGAATCTCCAATGCCTGGTGATCCAATTGTTCAGCCCGCCCGAGGTCTCCTTCGATAAAAGAAATATTTCCCAGCCCAATCAGGCTGACTGCTTCCCGGGCCTTGTCCCCCGTCTGGCGGGCAAGGTCAAGGGCCCTGGCCCAGGCACTTGATTCTTCCCGGCAGTCATCACATCTGGTAGTGGTGGCGATCCTTAGCCAGAGATTGAGTTCGCCGGCTTTGTCGCCGGCTTTTTGGCGTGCTTCAATCGCCTTGTTGAAGTACGCCTTGCTCTGTACCCGGTCTCCTTCCAGCAGGTAAGCCACCCCCATCAGCGCCTGGCTTTCTTCCCGCCAGGGCTGGTTACGGATGCGCGCACTGCGCTTTTCCGCCCGCCGGAAAAACACGAGGGCACTGTCCCGGCTGGCTTTTTGCGTGTTGGTGGACCGCATTTGCTGCTTGCCCAGTTCCAGTAGCAGGCGAATGCGGTTCACTTCGCTTACCCTTGCCAGCAGTTGCCTCACCAGGCCGTACTCCCCTTGCCTGACGTAAATTTTACCCGCCAGGAAAATGGCTTCTTCCTGCCCTTCCGGGTACGAGAGTTGCTTACTCAGTTCCCCGGCCCGCCTGGCCAGTACCAGGGCGCTGTCGCGGTTCTGCTCCGCATCCAGGGTCCGGCGCAGGTAATGGTCGCTCAGTTTGAACAGCGCTTGCACCCGGCTGGTGTCGGGCTTGCCCTCCCGGAGTAGTCCTTTGAGGCTATCCGCCCGGGCAACGGTGATGGACTGGGCCCTGACCCCGCCCGGCAGCAGGGCCAACAGGAGCAGCCCCGGCAGGCCGGCTACCAACAGCCTGAGCCGGAACAGCGAGGCGGAGATGTATCGCATAGAAAGAATCGCATGGCTGGAAGAAAAAAGAATGAAACCTCACTCTGAATGAGGGCATTAGAAAATTATCTTCTAAAGATAAGCTGCTGCCGGCTGAACTTGTTCTCTTATGACCTCACTTATTTTGCGGGCCTGCACCGCTCCTCCGCCTTCACGGAGTTGGTCTGCCCCGAACTCCGGGCTATCGGATGTGGCGTAACTTTTTTCCAAACCGGGCCCACGCTATGGGATGAGACGAAAGGCCGTTTTTTACCATTCCGCCCCCTTTTTAGCCCGTATCCCCAGCAGCGGAGCAGTCTGGCATCTTTTTTCCGCTGTCCGTGGCTTTACCCGGAAAACACTTCATTCACCCTTATCCATGATTCCCATGACCAAGCTCACCGCCCCGACCCGCGACCAAGTAAGTCCCGCCAACCAGGCCCTGTTCGACACCATCACACAGCGCATCGGCCGGGTGCCCAACCTGTGGGCCGCCATGGCTCATTCGGAACACGGCCTGGCTACGTATTTTGCTTTCACGACGGCCAAAACTTCGCTTCGGGCGAAAGAAAAAGAGGTGATCAACCTGGTGGTAAGCCAGGTGAACACGTGCGACTACTGCCTGGCGGCCCATACGGCCCTGGGTAAACTGAGTGGCCTTACCGACGAGCAGATGCTGGAGATTCGCCAGGGCCGGGCCCCCTTCGACCCCAAACTCGACGCCCTGGCCCGCTTCGTCAAAAGTGCCGCCGTACACTACGGACACCCCGACCCGCAACTCCTGGAGAACCTGTTTGCCGCCGGCTACACGCCCGGCAACCTGGTGGACATCATTCTGGTGATTGCCGATAAAGTTGTTACCAACTACCTGTACTCGGTGTCGGCGTTCGAAATTGACTTCCCGGCCGCTCCTGCCCTGCACGCATAAACGGCCTGACCAGTGCCCGGGTCACGAACGCGTTGAGGGCCCGGGCTCCCTGCTTCGCGTGCCATTTGTAGCGCCGGGTGCGGCATCGTCTCACTTAAAATAGGAGAAACATGAAATACAATTTGTTGGGAAATACCGGGCTCAAGGTATCAGAGATTTGCCTGGGTACGATGACGTTCGGGGGAGAAGGCATCTTCAGGGACGTGGGGACCTTGGGACAATCCGAGGCCGATGCCCTGGTCGGGCAGGCCGTGGGAGCCGGGGTTAATTTCATTGACACGGCCAACATGTATTCGTCCGGGCGTTCGGAAGAACTCCTGGGACAGGCCATCCGCAACCTGGATGTGCCTCGTGATTCGCTGGTGCTGGCTACCAAAGTCAGGGCCGCCATGGGCAGTGGTCCCAACGAGGTGGGTTTGAGCCGGAAGCACATCCTCCAGGAGGTAGAGGCCAGCCTGGACCGGTTGCAGACCGACTACATTGACTTGTACCAGATTCACGCTTCGGACCCCTTGACGCCCATCGAAGAAACCTTGCGCGTGCTGGATGACCTGGTGCGCAGCGGCAGGGTGCGCTACATCGGCGCCAGCAACGTGCCGGCGTGGGAACTGATGAAAGCGCTGGACGTGGCTTTATATAACAAGCTGGAACGATTGGCTTCGCTTCAGGCGTATTACAGCCTGGCGAGCCGCGAATTGGAACGGGAAATCGTGCCCCTGTTGCTCGACCAGAAAGTCGGCCTGATGGTGTGGAGCCCCCTGGCCGCCGGGCTGCTGAGCGGCAAGTACACCCGCGACAATGCAGGCAGGGCCGGCGGGCGGCGCGACAAGGTTCCATTCCCGCTGGTAAATATGGACAAGGCTTTTGCCGTCCTGGACGTGCTGCGTCCGATGGCGGAAACCAAAGGGGCTACCGTAGCGCAACTCTCCCTGGCCTGGCTGTTGCACCAGCCCGCCGTGAGCACCGTGATCGTGGGGGCCAACCATGCCGGGCAACTGGCCGACAACCTGGGTGCCACCGGCATTGCCTTTACCGCTGATGAACTCAAACAACTCGACGAGGTGAGCCGGCTGGTGCCCGAGTACCCGGGTTGGATGGTCGAATTCGGAAACGCCGACCGCCGGTAACCGGCCGCACCGCCGAACCACTTACCCCTACGCCAATGCAGGTCAGTACCGGGACATTTCCTTGGTACTGACCTGCTTTCTGATCGTGAGTCTCACCCATTGATCAGGTTAGAGAGGAGCAAGTTTAACCCGGTCAGCGGCTTACCGGCTTGCTGCATGCGGCCCCCTCGACCAATCAACTATTGAGCATAGTCGGTATTGGCAAAACTCAGGCTGAATTGTTCCTCTGTAAAGATCAGGTTGATGGTCAAGCCGGGCGGGCTGGTGAGGGTTAACTCGCCGCCCAGTTGTCCGCTAAAGCCGCGCAGCAAGGTCATGCCCAGCGAACGGCTCTGCGAAGGGTTGTAGTCATTAGGCAGGCCTACCCCGTCGTCAGCAATGGTAAGCTGGCAAGCCGCTTCCGCCAGCCGGCGCAGGCATAGGCTTACCGTGTGCCAGGTATGAAGCTGCCTACTAAAGCGTTACTGTTTGAAGTTAAGGTTCTTTTGGCAAGAATTACCCAGTGAGCGGCCAAGTTATTTTCCTGTATGGTCTGCTCCTCCCCGTCCTCCGGCGGGCTAGCCCAGGCGTTTCAAGCGCTGTGCATCGTTGCCTATAAACCTTTCTGATGGTTGCAACGCTCCATTTCTCCTCCACCTGTCAGGAGACGTACTTCGGAGCTTCCGAGGGGTCGGAGTTTTTGCCCGGTGCGGCATACCGGCCCAATCAGAATGCCCTCAATAAAAAAGCCTTTGTTTCTTGTCCTGATGCCTTTTTTGATCCATCCCGGCGGCAAACGGGTGTTTTGGCATCCTTTTTCCAAGGCTCCCGCCATATGACAAATGACTGAAGAGGTATCCCACCCGTTCATTCACTCACTCCTCGCATCATGAAACCACACGTGATCTTTGTTGTCCCTACCCTCCTGCGTGCAGCTTTCGGCGGAACGCCAGGCGCGGGTATGGTATTCATCCTGCTCCTGGCTACCGCCGCCGCTCAGGCTCAATCGGTTCGAGGGGCAAAAGCCGACCTCATCATCCGCAACGGGAAAATCCTGACCCTGGACGAGGGGCGGCCGGATGCCTCGGCCGTAGCCGTACGGGACGGCAAGTTCTTGCGGGTCGGAACGGATGCAGAAGTAATGGCCCACAAAGGGCCGCAAACCCGGGTGATTGACGCCAGCGGCCACCGGATTGTGCCGGGATTGAACGACTCCCACATTCACGTCATCCGTGGGGGACGGTTCTACAACCTCGAACTCCGCTGGGACGGCGTCAAAAGCCTCAAAGCCGGCCTGGACATGATCCGTGAGCAGGCTAAGCGTACCCCGGCCGGGCAGTGGGTGCGCGTGGTGGGCGGCTGGTCGGAGTATCAGTTTGCCGAGCGGCGCCTGCCCACCCTCCAGGAGATTAACGAAGCCGCCCCCAATACGCCCGTATTCGTGCTGTGCCTCTACGGCAAAGCCTTTCTCAACAAAGCAGGGCTGGCGGCGGCCGGCATCACCCGCGACACGCCCAACCCGCCCGGCGGCCTCATCGAAAAGGACGAAAACGGGGAGCCCACCGGGCTGCTGCTGGCCGAGCCCAACGCTTTTATCCTCTACTCCACGCTGGCCAAGGGGCCCGTGCTCTCCTTCGACGACCAACTTAACTCCACGCGCCAGTTTATGAGCGAACTCAACCGCTTCGGCCTCACGAGTGCCGTAGACGCGGGCGGCGGCTTCCAGAACTACCCCGACGACTACGCCACTACCGATACGCTGGCCCGGAGGGGACAGCTCACCCTGCGCATCCCTTACTACCTGTTTGCCCAGAAAGGCGGCCAGGAAATGCAGGATTACGGCAAGTGGATCTCCCTGGTGGACCTGGATCACCAGGACGAAAAACTACTGGAGCAGGGCTACGCGCTGGAGGGCGGGGGCGAAAACCTGGTCGCTGCCGGAGCCGACTTCGAGAATTTCCGCGAGGCGCGGCCGCAACTCACACCCGCCATGGAAGGGCAACTGGAAGCGGTAGTCGGTCTGCTGGTCAAGAACCGCTGGCCCTTCCGCCTCCACGCCACCTACGACGAATCCATCACCCGCTTCCTGGACGTGATGGAAGCGGTCCACGCCCAGACCCCTTTCAATGGCCTGCGCTGGTACTTTGACCACGCCGAAACGATTTCGGAGAAAAACCTGCGGCGGGTAAAGGCCCTGGGCGGGGGCATTGCCATCCAGAACCGCATGTCATTCCAGGGCGAATCCTTCATCAGCCGCTACGGCCGCCAAGCCGCACAAGCCACCCCTCCCTTCCGCAAGATGATCGAAATGGGCGTTCCGGTGGCGATGGGGAGCGACGCCACGCGGGTATCGAGCTACAACCCCTGGGTGGGCCTGCACTGGCTGGTAACGGGCAAAACGCTGGGCGGCACGGCCCTCTACCCCAAGGAAAACCTGCTCGACCGTACGCAGGCTCTCCGGCTCTACACGCTGGGCAGCGCCGGACTGACCGGTGAAGGGAACGTGAAAGGCGCCATCAAAGCCGGCCAACTAGCCGACCTGGCTATTCTCACAGCCGATTACCTGGCCGTGCCCGAAGACGAAATTCCTCAAATCGAGTCAGTACTTACCCTGCTGGGCGGGCAAGTAGTGTACGGGAAAGGCGCGTACGAGAAACTGGCCCCGCCGGCCCTGCCCGTGAGCCCGGCCTGGTCGCCGGCCGCCGTGTACACCGGCTGGGGAGGCGCAAAAAAAGGGCAATAGCAGCAAAGCATTCCAAATCACCCATTCCATGAAACTATTGAAACAAATCATTGATCCCAGTCCCTCGCAACGGCTGGTGGACCAGGGTTTACTGCTGTTCCGGCTGCTGGCCGGTTTTGCCCTCCTGCGGGTGCACGGCTGGGAAAAAATTGCCCACTATGAAGAAGAAGTGCGTTTGATTCCCGACCCGTTCGGGCTGGGTGGAGAGGTAAACGTAATTATTGCCATCTTCTCGGACGTGTTCTGCGCCCTGCTGGTGATGCTGGGCCTGTTTACCCGCCTGGCTTCCCTCGCCATCCTGGCGACGGTGCTGGTAGGTTTGCTGTTTGTCCACTTCAACGATCCCTGGCACGGCAAGGATGTACCCCTGGTGTACTCGATCATGTTTGGGCTCATCCTGCTGCTGGGTCCCGGCAAATACTCACTGGACGGGGCTTGGTCAGACTCCCTGCGCCGCCCTTTCACCCTGAAAACCTAAGCAGCCAGCCCCTGGCTCACCTTACCATGAAAAAGTTTAGCAACGTACGCCCCGAACACCAGGCACCCGTACCACAGGCCGCTACCCGCCGGGATTTCCTCCACCAGGCGGCGCTCCTCTCGGCGGGGTTCCTCGCTGCCGGCAGTGGTCTCCTTTCCTGCAACGCGAAAGACGCCCCGGTGAAAAAGCCGGCCACTGGAGGCAACAGTCCGGTCGTAACCCGCCGCAACATCGCCGCCATGGCTCCCGACGACCCGAATCTGCGCATGTTCCGGGAAGCGGTACGCGTGATGAAAAAACGCTCCGACGCCAATCAGCTCGATCCGACGGGCTGGCTGATGAACGGTACCGTGCATTCCCTCTATTGCGCCACGAGCAACTACGCCACCCAGATACACTACAACTGGCTATTCTTTCCCTGGCACCGGGCCTTCCTCTCCTTCCTCGAAAAACAAATGCAGGCGGCCATCAACGAGCCCGGCTTTGCCCTGCCCTACTGGGATTGGACCAAGACGCGCCGGATGCCGGCCCACTATTTTGGAAAAGACAACCCGCTCAACGACGTCACCCGGGAATCGCTGGCCGAAGACGAAATTCCGGCCGACTTCATTGACGTGGGGCCGGCCCTGCGGGCTCCCAAATTCAGCGCCTTCGGGGGCTTCGATAAGAGCGACCCGGGCGTGCCGCAGGTGGAAGGCATTACCGAACAGAGCTTTCACAACAACATCCACAACTGGATCGGCGGCAACATGGGCGCCTTTCCCACGGCGTCGCTCGACCCGATGTTCAGCGGTCACCACGGTAACCTCGACCGCATGTGGGCGGCGTGGCTGGCTGAGAATCCGGCGCACCAGAACCCCACCGACCTCCTGTGGCTCAACTATGAGTTTGGCTTTTACGACGCCAGGGGCAACCTGACCCGGATTGCCGTGAAAGATACGCTGGACACTGAGTCGCTGGGCTACCGCTTCGATACCCTCGATTTTACCCAGACCACCCCATCAGAGATGCCTAAGCGTACCGACTTAGCCGTCTCGCGCAGAAAGCCGGTAGCCACTACACCATTGAAGGTCCGGGAATCTACCCGCATGGAAATGGCCGATGCCCTGGCTACGGGCAGAAAGCGAGTCATACTCCGCTACGACCGGCTGCAACTAACGGCCATTCCCCTTACCATCCGGGTGTTTCTCAATCACCCCGACGGCGATGCCCGCGCCGAACCGTCAGATGCCAGCTTTGTGGGCACCTTCACCATCCTGCCCGTAGGCAGCCCGGAGAAGGGTCTTGAAAAGGTAGTTACGATGCAAATGGAAGTGGGGCCGGAAATCGCCGGAATGGTGCGCAGCAAAAGGCCCATTTCGGTGAGCTTCATACCCGTGCAGTTGCGTGACCGCCGGCTGCCTACCGAACCCATCCGGATCATGAATGCCACCCTGGAACTGGATGAATAGAAGTGCCGCCCGGGAGCCTTCATCCTTTTTCCAATACTTTTTTTCTACTGCAATTCCTCATCATTCTTTTTTAACCGGTTCTCTTCATGGAAAGACTAAATACGGATGTCCTGGTCATCGGCTTCGGCCAGGGGGGCAAGATTCTGGCGCGCCACATGGGCAAAATGGGCATCCAGACCATTCTGGTGGAACAGTCCGATAAGATGTACGGCGGCACGTGCATCAACACTGGCTGCATTCCCACCAAGGTGCTGGTGGAACACGCCGAGCGGGGCACGCCCTACCCGGCGGCCATTGCCGCCAAAAACGAACTGCGGGCTTTGATGCGGGCGAAAAACTACGAGGCCGTGGCCGGCTTCGAGTCGGTGACGGTGCTCGACGGCAAGGCCGCTTTCGTAAGCCCCCACGAGGTACAGGTCACCCGGCCGGGCGCCGCCGACGTAACCATCCGGGCGCAACGCATCTGCATCAATACGGGCACGAGGCCGGTCGTTCCCAACATTGGCGGCTTGTCGCAGTCTACGCGGCTGTTCGACAGCACCACGCTGATGGAACAGCAGGTGCTGCCCCAAAAGCTGGTCATTATCGGGGGCGGCTACATCAGCCTCGAATACGCCTCCATGTACGCCCGCTACGGGGCCAGAGTCACTATTTTGGAGAGCATGCCGTCGTTTCTCCCGCGCGAAGACGAAGACATCGCCGACGAAGTAAAAAAAGTGCTGACGGCCAGGGGGATCGATGTCTTTGCCGGCGTGCAGGTGCAACGGGTCGTGCCCGGTGCCGATACCGATTGGGTGGTGTTCGAGCGGGACGGGGAACGGCGCGAGGTAGAAGCCGATGCCATCTTGGTAGCCACCGGCCGGCAGGCGTACACGGAAGGGCTAAACCTGGCCGCGGCGGGCGTAATCACCAACGAAAAGGGGTTCATTCCGGTCAACGAACGGTTGCAGACCAACCAGCCGCACATCTGGGCCCTCGGCGACATCAATGGCGGCCCGCAGTTCACCTACATCTCCCTCGACGACTACCGCATCGTGCGCAACCAGTGGCTGGGCGGCCCGGGCCGCACGACGGCCGACCGCAAAAACGTCCCGTTCTGCGTGTTCATCTCCCCACCCCTGGCGCACGTGGGCCTGCGCGAAAAGGAAGCCGTGGCGGCGGGCCACTCCGTAAGAATCGCCAGGATTCCGGCCGGCATCGTGTCGCGGCCCCTCATTGCCGGGCAAACCGAAGGGGTGCTCAAAGCCATCATCCACGCGGAGACGGACCAGATTCTCGGCTTTACGTTGTTTTGCATCGAAGCCCAGGAAATCATCAACCTCGTTGGGTTGGCTATGGACGCGGGCCTTACCTTTACCCAGTTGCATGAACGGATCTACACGCACCCGTCCATGACCGAAGGCTTCAACTATTTCGATTATTTTGGTTGATTCACTGACTGAGCTGCGAAACCGCGTTCCTGTCTACCATCCACTACATACCAACACTCATTACCCATCCCATGAAAATAGCCATTGTCGGAGCAACCGGTTTTGTAGGTTCCCATCTGCTGGCGGAAGCCTTGCAGCGGGGCTACCAAGTCACTGCCATTGTGCGTGATGCGGCCAGGACGCCGCCGGCGCACCCAAATCTGCTGATTAAGCAGGGAGACGTGTTGCAGACCGCAGAACTGGCCGGGCTGCTGTCGGGTCACGCAGTGGTGCTGAGTGCCTACAATGCGGGCTGGAACAACCCGAATCTCTACGAGGAATACCTGGCCGGTTCGCGTTCCATCCGGGATGCCGCGAAAAAAGCGGGCATCAGGCGGCTGTTGGTGGTGGGCGGGGCCGGGAGCCTGGAAGTGGCTCCGGGCGTCCAGCTGGTAGATACGCCCGGTTTTCCCGCCGATTACAAACCGGGCGCCTCGGCGGCCCGCGACTTCCTGAACGTGTTGCGGCAGGAGACCGATCTGGACTGGACTTTCCTGAGCCCACCCATCCTGATGCATCCCGGCACCTCCGGCATCCGGACGGGGCAGTACCGGCTGGGCAGCGACCAACCCGTGTACAACGCGCTGGGCGAAAGCCGGATCGCCGTAGAAGACCTGGCCGTGGCGCTGCTGGATGAGGTGGAGCGGGAGCAGTTCCCCCGGCAACGATTCACGGTAGGCTACTAATCCAACCTATTCTCATCATCCCAATGAAATCTGTATCCCAGTGGTGTGAAATAAAGGTCAAAAAAGCAGGCCTATCTCTACCCCTCAGTAGCCCCCAAAGGCGTAGCATAGCTTTTGGTCTGCTCTTTTTTGTTTTGTGTAATTTAGACGCCCCCGCCAGTACCCCGCTTCCTCCAAAACCGACTTCCCTCATGACCACCCCAACACCAGCCGCCGTTCATCACACCCGTTTCAAGCACGTCCGGCTCGATGAGCTGACCATCTTCTACCGCGAAGCCGGGCCGGAGGATGCTCCCGTCATTCTGCTGCTTCACGGCTTTCCCACTTCCTCGCACATGTTCCGCCACCTGATTGAACACCTGGGTGGCAAGTACCGGGTCATTGCACCGGATTACCCGGGTTTCGGATTGAGCAGTTGCCCTTCCCCAAACGAATTTGACTATACCTTCGATCACCTGGCCGGGGTAATGGAAAAGTTCGTAGATGCCCTGGGCCTGGCCCGGTACAGCCTCTACGTACAAGACTACGGCGGTCCCGTGGGCTTTCGCCTGGCCAGCCGCAGGCCCGAACGGGTCCAGGCACTGCTGATACAGAACGCCAATGCGTACCAGGAGGGCCTGAGCCCGGCCGTGCAGCAGATGTGGCAACTGGAAGCTTCGGGAGGTGCCGCGGCCATGCAGTCCATCGTCGACCACATGCTCACCCTGGAAGGCATCAAGGAGAACTACATTCATCACGCCGAAATGGCAGAAAGCGTGAGCCCCGATGCGTACCTGCTTGATCACTATTTCATGGAACGACCGGGCGCGCGGGAAATTCAGGCTACCCTGCTGGGAAACTACAAGGCCAACTTCCCGCAGTACGACCACTGGCACGCCTACTTCCGGAAGCACCAGCCCCCTGCCCTCGTTATGTGGGGAAAACACGACCCAGTATTCATCGTGCCGGGTGCCGAGGCTTATCTGAAAGACCTCCCGGAGGCCCAACTGCACGTACTGGATGGCGGCCATTTCTTGCTGGAAGTGCAACACCGGGCAGTGGCGATGCTGATTGACCAGTTTCTGACGAAGCACCAAATCCGGTAAGCGCAAGCACAAGATGAACGAGGCCAGGGTTACGCCCCTTACTACGCGTACGAGGCGGCATCGACCTGACTCAACTGCTCTTCTTCAAACACAAGGCAAATGGTAAGGCCCTGTCTGCTGGTGATGGTCAACTTCCCGCCGAGCTGCTCACTGAAGCCCTGCAGGAGCGTCATGCCCAGCGAACGGCTCTGCGCAGGATTGTAGTTTTCGGGCAAGCCCACCCCGTCGTCAGCAATGGTAAGCTGGCAAGTAGTTTCCGCTAACCGGTGCAGGTGTAAGGTTAGCGTTCCGAAACGGCCCTCCGGAAAGGCGTATTTGAAGGCGTTGGTGATGACTTCGTTGATGATGAGCCCTAATGGCACGGCCTGCCCAGGGCCGAGTCAACCTTGAATTGCAGTAAGGGGGTTTGTCAAACATCATAAGCCCGTTCTTTGCCGGCAGAATAAACCAGTACCTGTTTGAGCAAGGGAGCAGCCTTCGCATACTGGCCCGTGGTCACGTAAAATTGACCCGCGTGATACATGGCAAAGATTTGCGCATAGGGATCAAAGGTTGGTTTACTCCAGGCGACTGCCTCCAGGTAATACTTTTCGGCCTGGTGATACTGCTTGAGAGCACTGTAGCAGTTGCCGAAGCTTAAAGCAATCGTAACTTTATTATTGTAGCTGGAAGGCAGGTGCTGGCGCATCATGTCCTCTGGCATTTGCAAGGCTTCCCTAGCTTTTCCTTCTTTAATCATCACCTCCGCCATTCGCCTGATCAGCATCGGAATGACCACTACCTCCCCTTTCCGGCGACTCACGTCCAAAGACTTTTGATAGTACTGGAGGCTCTTGCCGAACTGACCCAATTCAAAGTAGACGTTCCCCAGCCATAAATAGGGATAAGCCAGTTCCTCGTTTAACCTCCACCGCTCGGCCTCTTCTACTACTTCAAAATAATATAACAGCGCTTTGTTAAAATTCTTACTATAAAGACCTACATCCGCCAGCAGAAAGTACGCATTGGATAAATCCGTGTACTCGTTTTGAGGTTTAACGCTTCTGGAAGATTCTTCAGGCCTTGTCTGGACTTATTTTACTCACTCTCAGACTTTTTCCTCCCACCGAGCCGCTCCATCTCCTCAGAGGCTAACCTCAAAGTCTCCGGGCAGCCGGAGTTAAGCCAGGGGCCGACTCACTGGCCGGGCGAGACTGCGCCCAACACCAACCACTTATTCTCCAAGGTGTTAACGCTTTCCCGATTCACTTACAACGGACATAGGGAGGTTTGGCATTCTTTTTCCAGTACTCCTGCCGGACCACGACCAAAGTCGCCTGTCCACCCGAATGAATCCAACAAAACACCTCACGGGTAGAATCAGGAAGGAATCTTTACCATTTACCCCTTACAACTATGGAAAAAATTGCCATCTACGGGTTTGGCCGCATCGGGCGGCAGTGCCTGAAAGTAGCCCTCCAAAACGGCTTGTTCGTGCCGGCGGCACTGGCCGACGTAAAGGACGAGGAGACGCTGGCCGCCCTGTTTGCCGTGGATACTATCTACGGCCGCTGGGGCGAACGGGTACAAGGCAAGCCCGGCGGGCTTACTATCGGGAGAAATAACATTCCCTACTACAATTCGGCCCGGGAGATTCCCGACTGGCGGGCGTTGGGCATTGACCTCGTTGTGGATTGCAGCGGCCGGTCCACCACCCGGGCCGCGGCGCAGCTCCACCTGGACCGGGGCGCCAAACGGGTACTCATCAGTGCTCCGCCCAAAAGCCTGGCCGACTGTGATGCCGTGCTGCTAAAAGGCATCAATTTAGAAGATTTCAACCCCCAAACGCACCGCATCATCAGCACGGGCTCTTGTACCACCAATGCCCTGGCCCCGGTGGTGAAGGTGATGCGGGAGCACTTCGGCATCCGGTATGGCCTGTTCTCCACGGTACATTCCTACACGGCCAGCCAATCCCTTACCGACCAGCCCAAGGGGGACCGGCGTGATTCCTGGTCGGCCGCCGAAAACATCATTCCTGCTTCTTCGGGCGCGGCAAGAGCCCTGGGCTTCATCTGGCCCGATTTGCAAATCACCGGCAAGGCCTACCGCGTACCCACCCGTACCGGCAGCATTGCCGAGTTGAGCCTGGTCACCGAACAACCTTGTACGGTGGCCGAGGTCAATGACGTCTTCCGCCGGATGGCCGCCGAAGGTCCTCTCCGGGGCGTATTGGGCGTGCTGGAGGAAGCCTGGCCCTCAGCCTGGGTAATTGGTGACTCCCACTCCTGCGTGGTCGACCTGCCGCTCACGGTCCTCCAGGGGGAGTTGCTTTCGGTAGCCGCCTGGTACGACAACGAATGGGGCTTTGCTACGCGCCTAACCGAAGTGGCCGCCTTCCTGGCGCAGGGTACGTACCGGCCGGTTCCCACACCATACTTTGCGGGTGGAAATCAATGACCACCTTCTAGTTTCCTTTATTCATCATTTATAACTCGTCCCATGACCCCATCCCAATATCGAAAAAAGCTGGAGCAGAAGCGCCAGATCATCGAAACGTGTTTAGCGCAGAAAGTACGCCGCTACCAGGAACTCCGGTCGGACCGTAAGCAGGCCGTGATAGATTTGGGCGAACCCCAGGAACTTGACCGGCAGAGCCAATCCGAATCAGGCCGGGAGGCCTTGTACGAAGAGGTGCTCAACGGCAGTGTGCACCTCGATGCCCTGGTTAGGGAAATTGAACTGCTCGAAAGCTTGCGCGCCAATAAGGTGTACCGGCAAGTGCAACTGGGCGCCATTGTGAAGACGGATTACACGAACTTCCTGGTGGCCGTCAGCCAACCCCCGTTCCGGGTAGCCGAGGAGGAATACCTGGGCGTGTCCACGCAATCTCCCTTTCTTCACCTGGCGCAGGGGATGATCCGGGGTGATGCTTTCACGGTTGTCAACCGTACTTACCTCATTAAGGAAATATTCTAAGTTTGGCAGGTTATAGATACTCCCTGTGTCAGCGGAGAGCCTTTGTCACAGCGCCGCACCTGCCAGCCAACCAGTTGATGGCAGGTGCGGCATTAATGTGTTCGTCTTAGAGCAGGCAGCTGTAATTGTCCTCTTCCGACGTTGATTTAGCGGCGGATACCTTCGGATTATACGTCCAGACGGGCGTGGTTGCGTGCAAGATCATGTTTTGCCCACTGTGCGGAGAAAGTACCCCCAGGAGTCTTGATTGGTGGTGGGTAGCAAAGGCCAGCAGGTCCGCCCCAATCTCCTGGGCAAATCCGAATAAGCCCTCTTCCACCTTGGCGTCATCGTACATATGGATGGTGTAATTCTCTAAGCCGTGAAATTTTACGAAATGATGCAACCGGTCTACCGACACCTCGCTGCTTTCAGTCGCACGGGACATATTGACCAGCAGCAGGTGCAAATGGGCTCCGATCAGTTGCTGAAACTTCTTGATTTCTTTGAGTACGTCTGATTGGTTCTCGGCCGGCTCAAAGGCAATGACAATGTTACGCAACTGCGAAAGTTCATCAATGTTACGTTTGAGGGTAATGACCGGGCAGACCGCCCGCTGCACCACCCGTTCGGTGGTGGAGCCCACGAACAGCCGTTCCAGCCAATTGCCCCCCGAAGCTCCCATCACTACCAAGTCGATTGCGTTGTCCAGGATTGTCTTTAGAATAATCTTCTCCGGGTCGCCCACCTGCACTTGGTAATGCACCGGAACGGAGCCCGTCGATTCCTTCCCGGCCATCTCCGCTAGTTGATCGCGGTACTTTTCCAGCGTTTTGAGAGTAAGTTCATCCTCAAGCTCATCCTCAAGCGGGTCGCCCGGCACCTTGCCGGTGCTGTTGAGCGTAAAATGGCTGCCTCCTTCCGCTACGTGCAGTAAATGAACGGAAACGCCTTTGTAGGCGGCCAGCCGGAGTGCAAAACGGAAGCAACAGGCGGCAAGTGGTGAAAAGTCCGTCGGCACCAGGATGTGTTTGATTGAGGTCGTCATGGCAGGGGTTGGGAATGGAACGTTGTATAACCGGAATGCGAACCATAAGGGCACTGCCGGGCTTTGCCCTTACGGTACCCCTGTTTGAACACCCCCACAAAGTGAATGCTTTGCGGAGCACCCGCTGTTGGGCTAAAACGGGCACTTCTCCCTGGGGCACTAAAACAATGGGGTTGTCAAACCGGGTGCCAGCCCGGTCGGGGGTAGATAAAAAGGAGCGCAACCCTATTGTAACTATCAATCCACCAACCTATTAATCAAAAACGCTCCTCCATGTACGATGGAGCGGCCCCCTCCGAGCCGCCGTAATTTCCCCGACGCCCTCCACGGCGCCGGACCCGCCCTGCCACTGGTAAGCTTTCCGTCTGAAAAACAGGAAGATAAACCATTTGCCGGTGACTCAAATCACTTGCGCAGGTCCCCAAAAAGTTGGCATGAGAGTTGGCTTTCAAGATGGCCCGATACAGCCGCCGGGAGCATCTTCTCCTCATATAACTACCTTATGCATACGCCATTCAGCTTCACTTTCCTCACTACCTCCCAACAGATCAAGTATCTGCATCTCAGAGGAACTTACGTCACCGAACACTCCATCGGCGAATTCACCTATCAGCTCTTTTCATTGCATTCATTCTTCGTGGAGTTGTGCCGCGAGAGGTACAACGGCCGGTTCATGGGCATCTATCCCCTGCCCGTGGAACTGGTAGAGGTCTATTATGCCGAGGACGTCTCCCTGGAAGCGCTGCTTCACTAGCATGGCCTTCCCCTTTCATTCCTCAGCCGGCGGTGATCAAAAGCTGTTTAAAGATGTTATCAGTGACGGCAAGATGCCGTCCGTCAAACTCCGAACCCATAGCAATAAAGTCCATAAGTCCGCGCAGGCGGACATTAAGCCGTTGCCCCTGGGTCTGATTTGAATCGGTTTACGGCTCAGAAAGCCTCAATTTTTGCACGTAATGGCCTGTTTGTGGCTTTGAATCGATTTTTGCCCGCTCATGGCACGGGGCTTGGCAGGTAGATGAGCATCAGGATATCAATTCACAAAACAATTACACTTTATCTCATCATCCACCAAACTGTTCCTGTTTATGAAAAAGTTAGCGTTCCTGCTATTCACCGCCGCATTTGCTGTAGCACTGCCGGCCCGGGCCCAGAAACCGAGCCCCAGGTTACTTACCCCCGACAACTGCGTGGTGCTGCTCATTGACCACCAGCCGCAGATGGGATTCGGCACCAAAAGCATTGAAATGACCCTGCTGCGCAATAACCTGGCCGGCCTCTCGAAGGCTACCCAGTTGTTCAAAGTGCCCGTCGTGCTCACCACCGTTGCCGAAAACTTTGCCGGTGCCATCTGGCCCGAGATCAAAAGCGTGTTCCCCAACCAGCCCATCATTGAGCGCACCACGATGAACTCCTGGGAAGATCCCCGGATCGTGGAGGCCATTAAGAAAACAGGCCGCAAGAAGATTGTCCTGGCCGGATTGTGGACGCAAGTCTGTGGGGCTTTCGTGGCCCTGTCGGCCATTGATGAAGGCTACGAAGTCTATTTTGTAACCGACGCCTCCGGGGACGTGAGCCGGGAAATCCACGACACCTCCGTGCAGCGCATGGTACAGGGGGGCACCATACCGGTGAACTGGTTGCAGGTGATGCTTGAATGGCAGCGCGACTGGGCCCGCAAGGGCACCTACGAAGGGGTGAACCAAATTGTCATGCAGCACGGCGGGACGTACGGGCTAGGGGTTATCTATGCCCGCAAAGTATTGGGCAACAATGCCGGAGAAGGTAAATCCAGTAGCGGCGGCAATTAAACCACTTACCCGTCATTAATGCTTTTACCCTTCTGGAAGGACGCTGTAAGCAGAGCCATGTCCCGCTCCAGTACGCTTTCCAAGGAGGCGGAGACGAGCGGGCATGTTTCTTTCTCTCAGGCGTTTGGAGTTCGCACGTCGGTAGTGGCAAAGTTGTAACTGAACGCTTAGGGATTTAACTTAGGGTAAAATCAGTAAAGAAGCCATGATTGCCATTGTCAAAACGTGCCCTAGCTGTGGCAGTACTGAGCTGGTCAGTAACGGTCATCAAGTAAAGAATGGGAAGCAGAAATATCATTGTAAAAACTGTGATAAGTACGGTACGCTAGATGCTGCCCCCCGATATAGTGAGGAGCGTAAAGAAGAAATATTGAAAGCCTACTTTGAACGTCCCTCCATGAGAGGCATTGCCCGCACGTTCGGAGTAGCTAGACAAACCCTTGCCGGTTGGCTCAAAGAACAAGGCAACAAGCATCCAGACTTGGAGCCTACTCTGAGCGATGTTACGGCCCAAGAGGATGTAGTTGAGTACGATGAGTTGCAGCACTTTGTGCAAAAAAAAGCCAAAAGCGCTGGCTCTGGACAGTAATTAGCAGAAAGGCCAGGAAAATCATTGCCTTCTACATCGGTGATCATAGTATGGAGAGTTGTAAGATGCTTTGGCAAAGGGTCCCTGAAAGATTTCGCTACCAGACCAGTTTCTCCGACTTCTGGGAAGCCTACAATTTTATCTACCAGCAGACGGGGCAGCATCAGAAAGTAGGCAAAGATTCAGGACAAACTAATCACATGGAACGCTGGAATAACACCATTCGCCAATGGCTAGGAAGACTCACCCGTAAGACTCTTTCTTTCTCTAAGTCTGATTTCTTCAATGAACTTGTCATTCGACTTTTCATTGTCCGCTACAACCTCTCTAAATCAGTTTGATCTTTACCACTACCGAGATGCGTTCTGCTCGTAGTGGTTGGCACCTGGCACCTGACTTCCCGGCGAAGCTGATCTGAAGGAGAGACGACTCGGCCATTCCTTCAATTTGTGATTGCCACTAAAAAGCCCTTGCAACTACTCAGTTACAAGGGCTTATATATGGTATTTGTGGTCTTATAGGGACTCGAACCCCAATCGTCAGAACCGGAATCTGAAATGTTATCCATTACACCATAAGACCATTGCATACGTAAGGATGGGGCAAAACTAGCGGATTTCCGCGAATTTGAAAATACCCCGGCGCAAATTTCGGCTAACTTCCGCCGATAACGTGCCGGCCACCCGTCAGGCTACCTCCCCCTCTGCGCAATGGCCCGTACCGCCTCCCCTTCCAGCCTAATTCGTTGTTCGTTGTTCGGAGTACACAAGTAATCGCATACTGCTAACAACGAACAACCAACAACTATTCTACTCCACTCCCCCACCCCGCAGCGCCAGCTTCAGGGTTTGGCAGCGTTTGACGAAGCGTTTCTGGTATTCGGTGGCGGTTTTGCCGGCCACGTAGAGCGGGTACTGCGTGAAGTCGCCGGCGATGAGGGGGCCGATGGCCTTGCCGGCCCAGAACGGGTCGCTGATGTAGTTGCGGAACACCCCGCAGTACACGGCCGGGTCGGTGAACGCCTTGTCGAGCTGCGCGTTGGTCATCTGGCCCGTGGTCATGGGTGCTACGACCGGGTCTACGAAGTGCGTGTAGCCCGTCCGCCAGGTGATCTGGTTGAGGCCCCGGCCCCGGAACTTGTAGAAGTCACAGTCGCGGGCCCGGCGGCGCACGTCTTCGGGCTGGTTGATGGGGTACTCGGTGGTGCTGTTCCAGGCTTCCACGTCCTCGTCGCGGGAGATCACCCCCCAGTCGCGGAGCAGGTCGCCGGCGGGCATGTTTTGCGGGCCCTGGTTGTAGCTGCGCTTTTTGCCCGCAATGGCCATGAAGAAGTAGGCGTCGTTGCGGAAGTCGTCGGGGTCGGCCCAGTTGGGTCCCTTTTCGGTAACGGGCCTGAAGGTGCCCCCCGTTTCGTTGTAGATGATGGCAAAGTGGCCGATGAATTCGTTGACCGTGATGGCCGGCTTGCCCGTGAGGGTTTCCACCCGCCGGATCACGTTGATGAAGCTGCGGGCTTCGAGCGGGTGCGGGAAGATTTCGGTGTATTTCTCGCGGAAGTGGTTGAACCAGACGGAGAAGTTGCGGCTGCCTACTTTAAAGTTACCCTCAATGAGCATGTAAAGGAGATTTGCCGACAAGTTACGGAGGCGCCGCAGAAATCAAAATACCCGCCGCTGCCCATTTCTTTTCCCGCCAAAACTTACCCGGGGCGCCGGGCCCGCCCGGTTACCTTCCCGGAGGGCTTTCCATACACCGGGAAACGCTTTTTTAAACCAGCCCCTCCCCAAAAGTTATGGAAAGAATGAAACGCTACGTTTGTGTCTTTTTACTCTGCGCCGGCCTCGTTGCCCCCGCAGTGGCCCAGCAGCACCCCATTCAGCCCGCCGAAAAAACCGTTCAGAAAACGCCGCGCCGGGGCCTTCAGACGACCATCCAGATGGACGAAAGCCTGGTGAACGATACCTGGGAAAGCTACCTCAAAAAGTTCGGCCGGGTGGAATCTTCCAAACGCGTGTACACGATGGAAAACGCCAAAATTCCGGCCCTCTCCGACAAGCCCGTCCGCGTGATCAGCACGGTGGAGGAAAACAAGGGCACCTGCACCATCTTCTGCGCTTTCGACCTGGGTTCGGCCTACGTGACCAGCGGGAGCAGCGGGTACGCCGCCGCCGAAAGCTTCATGCAGCAATTCATCCGGCAGGTGTACGAGGCCGAACGCGACGAAAAGCTGCGGCTGGCCGAAAAAGCCCTGGCCGAAGCCGTGCGGGGCCAGGAAAAGCGCACCAATGAAGGCGAAGGCCTCGTGCGGTCCCAGGAACGCAACCGCAACGAAAAGGCCAGCCTCGAACGCAAGCTCCAGGAAAACAAGCAGGAAGCCGAACAACTGGTGAAGGACGTGGAGACCAACAAACGCGAACAGCAGGCCGCCGCCCAGGACGTAGAACAAAAACGCCGCGCCGTGGAGGAGGTCAAAGCCAAGTACGCGTTCGTGGGAACGAAGTAGTGGGTTGTTGGTTTTTCGTTGTTCGGACTTGTGCGGCATTGAATAATTCAACGTAAAGTGATTCATATAAAAGAGCCCGCGGGACACCGTGGGCTCTTGCGTTTTACCGAACAACGCACAACCAGCAACGAACAACCAAACCCCTCACAACCACTCCCTCACCAAATTCTCCCACTCTTCGGCGAGGGGTACGCCGGGCATGGATTTGCCGGCGCGGCTGTACCAGTAGCGGGCATTGGAGGGGTCACCTTCCTTGCGGTGGAGGTAGGCGTGCAACTGGCAGTAGGGCGGCGTGTTTCTGGTCTGGGCAATGTCGTGGGCCTTTTCCCAGTCGCCCTTGCCGTCGTACCAGAGGGCCTCGACCAGCGGCGGCAGGCCGGGCGGCGGCGCGGGCTCCTGCATCGAAGCCCGGAATTGTTCAAAGGTTAGGGTTTGCATGGTGGCTTGCGGATTAGAAAAGGGCTTGCGGGAAGCACCCGCCAAAGTAACGCAAAAGCTTCGAAAAAAGCCGCGCCTTTGCAGGCGTCCTACTCAGGGGTGATTGGTCGGTTGTCTCCCGGTGCCATGATGCACATCCCTTAAAACAGTAACGCCGGGTGCTCCGACCCGGCGTTACTGTTTTGTCTGACTGTACCGGCCGCTACTCCGTGAATTCGATGAGCCGCTGGCTGAGGCGGCGGCCGTAGCTGATGGTCTGCGTAAGGTCACAGGCCCCGTCGGGTTGCAGGTAGTACACCTCCGTAATTTCCTTCCGCACCAGGCCCACGCCCCGGGCGTACACCTCGTACTGCACGTTTTTCTTCACGCATTCGTCGGCTTCGTTGTGCTGCTCCACCGTCAGCGTGTTTTCGTAGGCCGCCGTGCCGGCCTCGTAGGGCTGGTTCCAGGCCGTCACCCGGTAGCGGTCGTCGCCCCGGTCGTTGAAGGCATTGCCGTTCCAGGCCAGGTCTTTCGCCAGCGGAAACGAGAGTTTAACGAAGGTCACGTTGTTTTCAGTGCGCGTAGCCAGGTGCGGGTTGCGTTTGGCCGTCCACACCGAGTCGGGGTCGGCTTTCCAGGTAGTGCTGCCGGGCGGCCGGTAGTACCGGTGGATCACGAAGGCCTCTTCCCCCGACAGGTCCGTCACCGGCGCCTGCACCACTTCGCGTACCTGGTAGCGGGTGGTATCGGCCGGGCGGCCGGTGCGGTACTGGATGCTTTCCACCGCGTACACGGCGCGCTGGCCGGCCCGCAACGGGAAATAATCGTAGCCCGCCCGGGCCGGGTCAACGGCAATTTCGCGGGTGTCGCACGCGGCCAGCAGGACCGGAAGCAGGAGCAGAAGCCTTTTCATGGAATGGATCAGAAGTATACCTGGAAGCCCAGGTTGAAATTGAAGGACGAACTGGTGTTGTTGCGGCTGTAGGCGTCGTAAGTCAGCTTGGGTTCGAGGGCCACGTGTTCGTTGAGGAAGAAAGCGATGCCGCCGCCCATGCCCACGAACAGGGCGTTGTCGGTAACGTCGGCCCGGCCGGTTTCACTGGTTTTGAAACGCTGGATGCCGAAGCGGGCTTCCAGGAAAGGCTTGATGTTGGCCGCCCCGAAGTAGTACCGTCCGAACGGCGCGAAAGCAAAGGAGGAGCTGCGCCGGGTGTAGCGCCGGCCGTCGTCCTCGTAACGGTCTAAGGTAATGGGCAGTCCGAAACCCAGCGCCACGTTGTCGGCCACGAAAAAGCCAATGCTCGGCGTGGCCGAAAGGGTAGACTGCCGGACGTTGTCGCCGTCGCCCGTGGGGAGTCTAAAGTTAACGCTTCCCCCGGCCATTACCCGGCCCCGGTCCGTTTGGGCGGTGGCGGAAAAAGCACTCAGCAGCAGGAAGGCGAAAACGAACAGAATGTTTTTGGTCATAGGTAGTATTGGGGAGTGGTGAATGGAAAATCAGCGCAAGTAACGAAGAAATAGCCAGGATTTACGGTGTAACCTGGCCCCAACTCTTACACCAACCCGGGAACGGGCACAATGGCGCCGGGCCCCCGCCCATCCCCTTCCCAACGCGCTCTTAGGCATTACCTTACATAAGGGCCCGGCGGCTTCGCCCCTTTTTCGAAAATGCGTAATTTTGAAAATTAGCAACTTTTTACCGCGAAATCCCGGATTCCTGACCATGTCTTCCCTGATTTGCTACCTGTTTTCCTTCTGCCTCCTGCTCCAGCCCGGTTACCTTTCGGCCGATACCTACCCGGCGCCCACGAAAGGCCAGTCGGGCCTGTTCGGCTACGTGGACGAGAAGGGCCGGTTCGTGATCGAGCCGCGCTACGAAAAGGCGTTTCCCTTCCAGAACGGGGTGGCCCGCGTAAAGCAGGGCGACGCGTGGATTCTCATCAACGGCAAGGGCAAGCAGCTCACCCGCAGCGGCTACCACGACATTGGTGACTTCCGCAACGGCGTGGCCCTGGTGAGCCGGCAGGAAGCCGCCAGCCGCGGCGCCCTTTACGGGCTGGTCAACCAAAAGGGCCAGGAGGTGGTAAAACCCGAGTACCCCTACCTGACGCCCGAGCCCAACCACGCCGTGTTCATTGCCGGCCGGGAAGGCGACGACAAGGCGGGCCGCAAGATCGAGTTCGGCGTGCTGAACCACGAAGGCAAAGTAGTGGTACCCGTCGGGTTTACGGCCGTGCGCGAACACCAGTTCAAGGTGTTTGCCGTGAAGTCGGAAGCCGGCAAGTGGCAGGCCTACAACGCGGCCGGCGCGCGGGTGTTCGACGGCACCTACACCGACATCAAGGATTTTGACGAAGAACTGGCTACCGTGAAGAAAGACGGCCGCTGGGGCATCCTGCACTACAGCGGCAAGATGGTGGTAAAGCCCAACTACCGCAGCATCGTCAAGCGCACCCGGCACCAGTACGAACTATCCGGCTTTACGCAGTGGAAAGTGATCAACCAGCAGAAAGACGTGGTGCTTTCGATGGAATACGAAGACGTGCAGCCCGTGTCGCCGGTGCTCTACAGCTACCAGATCGAAGGCAAAAAAGGGCTGCTCAACGAGAAGGGCGACCCCATCACCGAGGCACAGTTCGACGAAATATTTCCGTTCGTGAAAGACATGGCCGTGGTGGAGCGGGCCGGCGCGTACGGCCTCATCAACCCCAAGGGCGCGGCCCTGCTGCCCGTCAAGTACCAGGCCGTGCGCATCGACAGCGCCACGGCGCTGCTGAAGGTGCAGGAAAACGGCCGGTGGGGCGTGCTCAACAAGGCCGCCAAGGTGGTGGTGCCGGTGCAGTACGACGAAGTGCGCATGCAGACCTACGGCATGTTTACGGCCCGCACGGGCAACGGGTGGCAACTGCTCGACGCCCAGGGCCAGCCCGTGGGCACCCATACCTTCGAGGCCGTCGATGACTTCCAGTTCCTGCACGCCGTGGCCCGCACCGGGGGCAAAACCGGCCTGGTGAACCTGAAGGGCGGCTGGACGATGGAGCCCCGCTTCGACAGCCTCCGCATCATCAGCGACTTCCTGGTGCTGCACCAGTCGGAGGGCATCAAGGCCATCAGCAACCTGCACACGCAGCAGCAAATCCTCGAAGTCGACAGCATTGAGCCCGTGCACAACTACTTCCGGGTGATCGTAAAGGGCAAGCAGGGCCTCTACAACGCCCGCGGCCAGGAAGTGCTGCCGGTGGTGTACGACTACGTATCCGACTTTTCGCAGGACAGCATCATTACGGTGGTGCAGGGCAAGAAAAAGGGACTCATGAGCATCAACGGCCGCCCCATCCTGGCCCCCGACGCCCTCTACCAGGAACTGCTGGTGATGACCGACCAGCGGGTGGGCGTGAAGATCAAGAACAAGTACGGCTTCGTGGACGACCGCGGCCGCCTGCGCATTGCCAACCGCTACGAGGGCGTGGGCTCCTTCGCCGAAAGTTACGCGGCCGTGAAGATCCGGGGGAGCTGGGGCTTCATCGACAAGGACGAAAACCTGCGCGTGCAGCCCTTCTACACCGCGGCGATGCCCTTCCGCGGCGGCGTGGCCCGGGTCAAACGCTCCCACTGGGGCTTCGTGGACAAGTCGGGCAAGGAAACCGCCCGGCCCGTGTACGACTCCGTGCAGGTGCTGCCCACGGGCCGTTACCTGGTCTGGAAAGACGGCCGCAAGGGCCTGGTGAGCGACAAAGGCCGCGAATTGTTCGCCCCCCGCTACGACTTTGTGTCCGACCACGCCAACGGCTTTGTATTGTTGGGCAGAAACGGTAAATTAGGTTTGTCCGATACCGGCGGATTCGACGTGCTGCCGGTGATCTACGACCGTTTGTATTTCAACGCCGCCAAGAACTTCTACATTACGGGCATTGAACCCAAGGCGGAGAAGTACACCTTTGTGCCGTAAGGCAGGAAGGAATTTTAAATGATGGATTTTGAATTTTGGATTGCCTGCGGACCCGGTCCTATCCGTATCAGTTACAATTCATAATCCAAAATTTAAAATCCATCATTTAATCCTGCCCGGCCGCCCGAACTGCCATAACCACGCCACGCTTTGCCACTTGCTATGAAGAAATGGATTGCCTGCCTGCTGCTCTTTTTTCCGGCCGTTTCCGGGCTCCGCGCCCAAACGGTGCAGTGGGCCTCCCGGGTAATCGGGTTTTCGTCGGAACTGACCAGCCTGAAGACGCCCCGCCAGTACGGTTCCCAGCAAATCCTGGGCAAACCCAACAAGCTGCCCGTTACCGGCAACAGCCCGTGCGCCTGGTCGCCGGCCTCCGAAGCCTCGCCGGCGGAGGAATGGATCAAGGTGGGCTACCGCAACCCGGTGAAGATCAAACAAATCGGGGTGGCCGAAAACTACAACGCCGGGGCCATTACCAAGATATTTGCCTACGACCCGCAGGACAAGGAGTACCTGGTGTATACCAACCAGAAGGACACCACGCACGCCAACGGCCGGATGCTCAACATCTACCTCAAGGAAACGCCCTACAAGGTGGCCGCCCTCAAGATCGTGCTCAACACCAGCCGCATTGCCGGCTACAACCAGCTCGACGCCGTGGGCATCGGCACCACGATGGACCCCATCCGGCCGGTCATCAACCTCATTAAGGACGGCCCCATCCAGGCCAAGAAAGAAAACCTGGGCCGCACGGTCAACGGTCCCTTCGACGAGATTTGCCCGGTGATTTCGCCCGACGGCAAAACGCTGTACTTCACCCGCGCCGAACGGCCCGACAACCAGGACGTGTGGTACGCCGAGATCGGCACGGACGGCACCTTCGGCACGGCCAGGAACATGGGTCCGCCCGTGAACACGCCGCTGCACAACTCGTCGTTCTCCATCACCCCCGACGGCAACATGATGCTGCTCAACAACGTCTACAAGCGCGAAGGCGGCATGTCGAAGGGCCTCTCGATGACGCGCCGCGTGCAGAACGGCTGGGGTTTCCCCGACAAGGTGGTGATCAGCAACTACTACAACGACAACGACTACGCCGAATTTTCGCTGGCCCAGAACGGCAAGGTGCTCATCATGACGGCCCAGCGCACCGAGTCGTACGGCTCCAAGGACCTCTACGTGTCGTTCCTGCAGGGCGACGGCTCCTGGAGCGAACCCCGCAACATGGGCCCGATGGTGAACACGGCCGACGCCGAAACTTCGCCCTTCATCGCCTCCGACGGGGTGAGCCTCTACTACTCCACGGCCGGCCTGAGCGGCTTTGGCAGCAACGACATCTACGTGAGCCGCCGCCTCGACGACAGCTGGCTCAACTGGAGCGAACCGCAGAACATGGGCCCGGGCCTCAACACCGACGGCTGGGACGCCTACTTTACCATCCCGGCCTCGGGCGAATACGCCTACTTCGTGTCCACCAAAAACTCATTCGGCGAAAATGACATTTTCCGGGCCCGGCTCTCGAAGGAGGCCCAGCCCGAACCCGTGGCCCTGGTGTACGGTAACGTGTACGACGCGCAGACGAAGGAAGCCCTGGAGGCCGAAATCGAATACAAGGTGCGGGAAACGGTCGCCAAAACGCAGGGCGGCGGCGACCGGGAAAGCGGCAAGGCGTCGGCCATTCCTTCCAACGGCGGCTACAAGGTGGTGCTGCCGCTGCGCAAAGTGTACCAGCTTTCGGCCAACGCGTCGGGCTTCTCCACTGCCGAAGAGTCCATTGACCTGAGCAAGGATACGGCCTACCGCGAAATCCGCAAGGACCTCTACCTGGTGAAGATGGAGGTGGGCCAGAAGGTGCTGCTCAACAACATTTTCTTCGAACAGAGTAAATTCGACCTGCTCGAAGAATCCTTTCCCGAACTCGACCGCGTGGCGACGCTCCTCAAGGCCAACCCCACGATGGAAATCCAGCTCGAAGGCCACACCGACAACCAGGGCGACTTCATGCTCAACGTCGAACTGTCGCGCAACCGCGTGATGGCCGTGCGCGACTACCTCGTGCAGCAGGGCGTTGACGGGGCCCGCATCCACTACAAGGGCTACGGCAGCACCCGGCCCGTCACCAGCAACCACTCCGAAGACAACCGCAAGAAGAACCGGCGGGTGGAATTCGTGATCGTGAAGAAATGAGCAGGAAGACTTTAATACAGGACAAAACCTTTATTATCAAAGCTTTTGTCTCCTGTCTCCTGTCTAAAATCTATTGTCCATTCAGGATAAGTTTATACCCCACGCCGCGGACATTGACAATTTTCAGGCTGGAATCTGCCTCTAATTTTTTGCGCAGCTTCGAAATAAATACGTCCAGGGTGCGTCCTACGTAGTCAGCCTCATTGCCCCACACGGCTTTCAGAATAAGCTCGCGTTCCAAGGTGCTATTGGCCGAGGTGTGCAACAGCAATAGTAAATCCGTTTCTTTGCTGGTCAGTTTCACCACCTCATCCTTATGCCGGAGCGCCATGTTGCGGGGGTCAAACTGATATTCACCCAAACAGATAAAGGTTACGTGCTCTCCGGTTGGCGCGCTCCGCTTCCTGAAATAAACCCAAATCCCGGTCAGCAATAAAACCGCTAACCCGGCAATCACCACGGCGGCAGAACCCATTCCTTTTTGGACGCTAAGATCAGATACAGCAGCTTTTAAAGATAAATTACTTTGCAGAGGCGCCAGTCGGTCAACATCCAAAATGGTAAAGAAAAGGATGTAACACCCCTTAGGTTGTATTCTTCCCCCGCAAGGCACCAAATCCTGCTCGTTCAAAGTTTTAATTTCGTAACTATAGACTACCTGCTTCGTCAGGCAGTTTTCCATTTCCACCAGGTAACTTTCGGCTACTTGCGATTTTTCCACTACACGATTCACCAGAGATACCAGCGCGTACGGCTCAAACTGCAAGTCGGAGGTAAACTGAAGCTTATACCGCTTGCCCTCCTTTTCTACCGGTAAGATGCGCGAGGTACTATCTCCAGACTGCAACAGCACCCGATGCCCGATCATCCGCAATGCCACCAAAATGTGTCCCTCACCCGCAGTCGTTTGCGTAAAGCCATGGGTTACGAACCCAACGATGGTCACGAAAGTGAATAGAATGGTCTTGAAGTGATTAAGCATCATCTTCCAATTTACCCGGTAACAGCTCCATTTGCAATGATTTACCCCTGCTTTTACACTAATTTACATTGCTTAATTACCCTTTGCTGTGCTTTATGCTACCTTCCGTACAAGTTTAATCCCGGCAGCAATTCAAAAACATCACCTATGAAGCAGTTCATCATCATTACTGTATGCTTCCTCTCATTCGTACTGATTACTTCGTGCGAAGAGCTGGGCCAAACCGAACTGGCCCAAATAACCCGTGCCGTCACCCATGGCAAGACTGAACCGGCACGAGCAACACCTGCCGTCACCAGGAGCGCATCGAGCCCCTTCATGCCACTCCGGTTTTTGAATTTTTTGAATGTGTACCGCACTACTTATGCGCGCCAATCCGATCAGCCCAAGCCAATCGCGGAATACGTGCGCCGCATATTTGAGGATAGCCGGGGAAACCTGTGGTTTGGCACTGGCGCAGCGGGGGTCTGCCGGTACGATGGCGATACACTCGTATTTTTTTCTACCGACGAAGGTTTAAGCGGCCATCTGGTAACGGGCATCCTGGAAGACCGGCGGGGCAATATGTGGTTTTCTACCTACGGGGGTGTCTCCAGGTACGATGGCAAGCGATTTACCAGCTTTACCGAAAAGGACGGCCTTAGCAGCAATGCGGTCTGGAGCATCCATGAAGATCGCAGCGGAACCATTTGGGCCGGTACGGTAAATGGCTTGTGCACCTACAACCCTGAAGAAGGAGAAAAATTCACCGCATTTGCCCTGCCGCAAGCGGATGTCCCCAATCCGAGACCACGGTTTTCTACCCAATTGGTTTCGTCCATCCTGGAAGACAAAAGGGGAAATTTATGGTTTGGTACCGATGGGGTGGGCGTATGCAGGTATGATCCTGCCGCTAAAAAAACCGGTGCAAAACAGTTCACCCACATCACCATGCAGGATGGTCTTTGCGACAACAGCATCGTCTGCATGATTGAAGACCGGGCGGGCAACCTGTGGTTCAGTTCCAGGTTTGGCGGCTTGAGCCGGTATACTCCTTCCGCCGCCACGGCCGCCGGTCAACGCTTTACCAACTTTACGGCGGAAAACGGCGACATGGGCAATAACGAGGTGTGGACCATGCACGAAGACAGCGCCGGTACTATCTGGTTCAGCTCCGAGGGGTATGGCATGTATCGTTATAACGACAATGGGTTATCCCATTTTGGAAAAGACAAAGGCCTTCCCATCCACGCGGTTCAATCGATTTTTGAAGACAAAAAAGGCCGCCTGTGGGTTGGCGGCAGAAATGGGCTCTACTTTTTTGATGGACGAAAATTTATATTTTTTACCAGGGATGGCCCTTTGCAAGGCGGATGCTAGGGCAATCTGGAGCCTCTCTCAGCGTATGTTTGCTGAAATTACCTGATGTCAAAAAAAATAAAAATGATGAAGTATGCGCACGGATATACTTAGTTCTTAATGCTTGTTTTTTGTACTTGTAAAGGACAAAATTCAGAATACTACTGAAATGACTTCATGATTACGTATTTGGCTGTTCAATATACTTGTGTATCAATGCATTACGAACAACGAATAACCAACAACGAATCAGTATAAGATCAGCTTTTAAGAGCCGGTTCGTCCGGATCGGACGTATCCAATGCAAAAGCCCTGGCAGCTTGCTTACTGCCAGGGCTTTTTTTATTTTCTGCAATCCGATGCGTACCGATCCCTGCTGACCAATGGCTACTTTTTCTTCACCTTCGGCGGCTTGCGTTGCAGGGCGGCGGGGCACTTGGGTTTGGATTCGTTGTGGATGGGGAAGAGCAGGTATTCGACTTTGAGGTTGAGGCTCAGGTAACCGTCTTTGTTGTTGGGGTTGCCGCGCAGGGCGCCGGGTTCGGCGGGGGCCGTGCCCACCTCGGGTCCGCGGTCCATGAGGGCCGCCCGCAACGGGTCGATGGGGGCGACGGGGTACGTGGTGCTCACGTCGTCGAGGTAGTCGGAGAAGGTAAACCGGTAGCCGGCTTCCAGGGCCAGGCCCACGCGGCGGGTCAGTTCAAAGCGCACCCCCGCCCCTACCGGCGCCATGAGCGAAGCCCCGGGGTAGGTCACGTCTTCCGTCCGGAACCGGCGCAGGTTGTAGTCGCGGCCGTTGAGTTCGGCGGTGGGGTTGATGGTCACGAATCCCAGGCCGGCAAAGGCGTACGGGTTCACGATGAGGCCCTGCCCGCGGCTGTACATGTCCACGTCGAAGAGTTCGTACATCACTCCGGCGTAAGCCTCCAGGTTGCGCGACTCGAAGGAGAGGTTGCGGGCCGGGTTGCTCCCGTTGGCGTCGTCGCCGCCCAGCCGGAAGAAGTTCATTTCGCCCTTGAAGCTCAGGTGCGGCGCAACTTTGTAGAGGATGCCCCCGCCGAACATCGGCCGGATGGTCTGCCCCACGTTGCCCAATTCGCCCTGGTACGACGCCGCGCCGATGCCGGCCGTAATTTTGAGGGAATGGTCGGAACTGCCGAGGCTGCCCAGGTTCCGGTACACCGTGTTACGCTGGTTGCGGGAATTCTTGCCCGACTGGGCCCGGCCCGGCAGCGGCAGGGTGAGCAGGAGCAACAGGGTCAACGGCAGGATTGCGGCAAACGGCAACCCCGAAGGGTTCGTGCAGGGTGTTTTTTTCATGCTGGGCGGTTGTAAAGAGAGCGGGTCGCTTTCATGCTAATAAACGGTCTTTGCCGCTTATCAGGTATAGGCCGGGGCAATTTTTAGCCCACGATTCCACGGCTGCAACCGGGGGCTGATGAAACGGCGGGTCAGGAGTTTTCGAAGTTGAGCGAATACCGCTTGGCGTACTGCACGAGCCACTCGTAGAGTTTATCTACGTCGTGCTTGTGGAAAAGCTCCGTGCCTACGTTCATGGTGGCCGCCGTGCCGCAGGCCACGCCGTGCTGCACCATTTCGGGCAACGACCGGCCCTGCGCCAGCACGTAGGTCATGCCGCCCACCATGCTGTCGCCGGCGCCGACCGTACTCTTCTTGGGCACCGTGGGGGCGGGTACGTGCTGGTACCCCTCGGCCGTCACCAGCAGGGCGCCGGACGGTCCCAGCGACACCACCACCACTTCGCAATTGCCCTTCTTGATGATTTCGGCGGCGGCGTCGTCCACCATGTTCATTTCCAGTTCTTCCACGCCGGCCAGCTTGCTCAGTTCGCCCACGTTGGGTTTGAGCAGAAACACCCCTTCGTTGGCCGCCAGCCGGAGCGGCTCCCCGGAAGTATCGAGCACCAGCCGGGCGTCGAGCCGTTTCGCCAGGCGGGCCACCCGGGCGTAGTAGTCGGGGGGCAGGCCGGGCGGCAGGCTGCCGCTGGCCACGATGAAGTCGGGCTTGGGGCTCATCGTGCTGATGATGTCGAGGCACTGCTCCCCTTCCGTCTCGCTCATCTCGGGGCCCGGCATGCCGAAGCGGTACTGCCCGTTGGTGGAGCTTTCGACCACGGTAAAGTTTTCCCGCGTCCAGTTTTTCGTCTCCACGGTGCGGCAGTCGATGCCCTCTTTCTGCACCAGGTCGCGGAGCACCTGCCCCGAGGGGCCGCCCACCGGGAACACGGCAACCGAGTGGCCGCCCAGCCGCCTGATGGCTCTGGACACGTTGATGCCGCCGCCGCCCGCGTCGAAGCGGGGCATGTCGCAGCGCAGTTTCTGTTCGGGGTAAATGCGGTCTACGGTGGTGCTTTTGTCAATGGCCGGGTTCAGCGTGAGGGTTACAATGGTTTTCATGGCGTAAACGGGGAATTGGAATACAACTGCCGTATTCACGGACTTCTACGCCAATACTACCCAAAAAGCTGCATCAGTGAACAGTGAACAGTAAACAGTAATGCGCGGACCAGCAGCAAAGCCGGTACACTGATCACTGTTTACTGTTCACTGTTTACTGCCCCTACCTTTCCCGCAGCATGCGCTTGAGGTCGGCCAGTTCGTCGCGGAGGCGGGCGGCCTGCATGAAGTCGAGGTCCTTGGCGGCTTTTTCCATGGATTTCTGGGTGAGGCTGATCTGCTTCTCCAGTTCTTCGCGGGTCATGTACGCCACCACGGGGTCGGCGGCCAGCGTCTGCGCATCGTCTTCCACGTAGTACGGCTTGGCCTCGCGGCGGGAGTCGGCCACTTTGGTCTGCTGCATGATCGCCTCGCGGGACTTGAACACCGTCTTGGGCGTGATGCCGTGCTCCACGTTGTATTCCAGCTGGATGGCACGGCGGCGGTCCGTCTCGTCAATGGCCTCGCGCATGGAGCCCGTCACCCGGTCGGCGTACATGATCACCTTGCCGCGTTCGTTGCGGGCGGCCCGGCCGATGGTCTGGATGAGCGAACGCACGTCGCGCAGGAAGCCCTCCTTGTCGGCGTCCATGATCGCCACCAGCGACACTTCCGGCAAATCGAGCCCCTCGCGGAGCAGGTTCACGCCCACCAGCACGTCGATGGCGCCCAGGCGCAGTTCGCGCAGGATTTCCACGCGGTCGAGCGTCTTGATCTCCGAGTGAATGTAGCGGCACTTGATGCCCAGCTTTTCCATGTACTTGGTGAGTTCTTCGGCCATGCGCTTGGTGAGCGTAGTCACCAGCACGCGTTCCGAAACCTTGACCCGTTCTTCGATTTCGTCGAGCAGGTCGTCGATCTGGTTGAGGCTGGGGCGCACTTCGATCTGCGGGTCGATCAGGCCGGTGGGCCGGATGATCTGCTCCACGATCACGCCTTCCGACTTGCGCAGTTCGTAGTCGCCCGGCGTGGCGCTCACGAAGATCGTCTGGTTCACCACCTCCTCGAACTCATTGAACGTCAGCGGCCGGTTGTCCATTGCCGAGGGCAGGCGGAAGCCAAAGTCCACCAGGGCCGTCTTGCGCGAACGGTCACCGCCCCACATGGCCTTGATCTGCGGCAGGGTCACGTGGCTTTCGTCCACCACCAGCAGGAAGTCGTCGGGGAAGTAGTCGAGCAGGCAGAAGGGCCGCTGCCCGGGCCGGCGGCGGTCGAAGTACCGCGAGTAGTTCTCGATGCCCGAGCAGTAGCCCAGTTCGCGGATCATTTCCAGGTCAAACTCGGTGCGTTCCTTGATGCGCTGCGCTTCCACCTCGCGGTGCTCGTCCTCAAACAACTGGATCTGCGCCACGAGGTCCTTCTGGATTTCGTAGATGGCCTGGTTCTGCGTGTTGCGGTCGGTCACAAACAGGTTGGCCGGGTAGATGTTGATGGCCTTCTCGTCGGAGAATTTCTTGCCCGTGGCCGGGTCAATGCGCTGGATGGCTTCGATCTCGTCGCCGAAGAAGATGATCCGGTAGGCGAAGTCGGCGTAGGCCACGAAGATGTCCACCGTGTCGCCCTTTACGCGGAAGTTGCCGCGCTTGAACTCCATTTCGGTGCGGCTGTAGAGAATGTCTACCAGCGAGAACAGGAAGCGGTTGCGGCTGATGCGGTCGCCGATCTTGAGGCCGATCACGTTCTTGCCGAACTCTTCGGGGTTGCCGATGCCGTAGATGCACGACACGGAGGCCACCACGATCACGTCGCGCCGCCCGCTGAGCAGCGCCGAAGTGGCGCTGAGGCGCAGCTTTTCGATCTCCTCGTTGATGGCGAGGTCTTTTTCGATGAACGTGTTGGTGGTGGCGATGTACGCCTCGGGCTGGTAGTAGTCGTAGTACGAGATAAAGTACTCGACGGCGTTTTCGGGGAAAAACTGCTTGAATTCCCCGTAGAGCTGGGCGGCCAGCGTTTTGTTGTGGCTGAGTACCAGCGTCGGCTTCTGCACCTGCTGGATCACGTTGGCCACCGTAAAGGTCTTGCCCGAACCGGTTACGCCCAGCAGGGTCTGGGCCGGTTCGCCGTTCTGGATGCCTTCAACCAGTTGCTCAATGGCTTTGGGCTGGTCTCCCGTGGGCTGGTACTCGGAAGTAATCTTGAAAGACATGGGCGGGTGCTCCGTGGGTTTGGCTTGTGGCACGGTAGCTTAAGATAACACCAAAACGGGGAAAAAGAGTTGCCGGCGGACGAATAAAAAGTGAGGTATGCAACAGCATAGATACCCCGCCGGGAAGGACGGGGCACGGGCTGCTGATTTTGGGGAAACTGCTTACAGGCTGAAGATGATGCCGGGGCGCAGCGTAATGAAGTTGTTGCCGTTGGTGTCGTTCTGGTAGGTGGTACGCACGCTGGCACCGACGCGGGGCGAAATCCGGAAGTTCATGCCCACGGACGCCGTGTAGCCCACGCCCCCTTCGCTGAACGAGCCGCGGGAAGCAGGCCCGAGCCGGAGTTTGTCGGTGTAGAAGTTCTGGTTGGGACCCGTTTCGTACGCCCAGTGCCAGTTGCGGTAGACGCCGCCGGCGCCCAGTTCAAGGTTGAAAAAACCGACCCGCAGCAGGTCGGCGTACAGGGTCAGGTCTACGCCGGTGGCCCGGGTTTTGGTGTTGACCCAACTGGTGTTGGTGCGGCCCAGGCGGCCGTGGTTCACGCCCAGGCCCACCTTGAAGTGCCTGGTAAAATACTTGCCGCCTTCCAGGGCGAACACCTGGCCCGGCAGGTCACCCGAGCCCGTAAAGGCGCGTCCGACTTCGGCGCGGACGAAAAAGTTATTCTTGCGGTCTTGCCCGAGCAGCACGGCACTGGTCAGGAAAGCGAACAGAAAAAGGTAGGCGTTTTTCATAAAAAGGGGAAGTATGGGGGTTAAAAGTCATTGCTGTACCTGACAAACGCCGGGCCAATTGCGGCAGCCTTGCCCGAAAGCCACCCGCTTTATTTTTTCACCAGGCGGATCACCTTCCGGGGTAAACAGCGCCCGGAGCAGACGTCAGCTTTCACCCCACTTTGCCATCCTTCTCCTCACTTCTTCGGCCGGATCACCGTGGAGTGCAGCACTTTGACCTTCCAGCCGCCGGCTTCCTTCACCAGCACGGCGCTTTCGAGCCACCGCACCTGCCGCGGCGTACCGTTGATCTGCATGTCGGCCTGGTTGAAGTAGCTGGTCCAGGCGGTATTGCCACGCACTTCGGTTTGCAGGAAGTCGAAGGAATTGACCCGTTTGAAGTCAACGCCCTTCATGCGGTTGATGGCCGCGGCAATGGAATCGGCATTCCAGACCACGCCGTCCTCCAGGAGAATCAGGTCGGGGGTACAGTGGCGCATGATTTTTTCCAGGCTCATGGCCGAAAAGCCGTCGAACACGCCCGTAATGGCCTGCTGGACGGGGGCGGCTTCGGCGGAGGGTTTGTTTTGGGCGGCGGCGGGAGTCAGGGCGGCCAGCAGGAAGGCGGCAGCCAGGAGCATCTTTTTCATGGGAAAGCGGAGGCGAAAGATGGAAGTCGGTTTGTTGCCCAAGATAGCATTTCTGTCGCAAGCTCCGTAAATTACCCGCCACCCGTACCCAAATTCCGCCTCCCATGATCCCAACTTACCCGTCGGCCGTCCGGCAATGGTGCATCCGCCTGCTGATCCTGCTGGCTGCCTGTTCGGGCAAAGAGGCGACGGAACCCGTATACCAGGTGCCCGAAGCAGTGGAGCCGTACATCCAGCAATTTATCGCGGAGGCCCGCCTCCGCGGGAAGGAAATGGTCATTACCAACCTGATTGTAACCTTCGGCCCTACCGCTTCCAGCGACGTGTGCGGCGCGTGCCTGCCGGGCTCCCAAGACCCCAACGGGCAGGTCCGCATCGTGCTGAGCAACGACCCGTACTGCTGGCAGGAGCTTACCCCGGAGGACCGCGAAGAACTGGTATTTCACGAACTGGGCCACTGCGTGCTCGGGCGCATTGCCCACCGCAACGACCGCCTGCCCAATGGCGACTACGCCAGCCTCATGCACGGGACCGGCACCGGCCTCTATGCGCGTTGCGTGTACGATATCGGCGGCGCCAACGACTGCGACCGCCGCTACCGCCGCCCGTATTACCTCGACGAACTCTTCGACGAAAACGTGCCCCCGCCGGATTGGGGAAAATGATTGCATGATTACTTAAGTCATGCAATCCTTTCATTAATTTGTTGCCGACAACCTACGCCCATGAAAAAGCTACTTCCCGCCCTGTTGCTGCTGGCCCTCCCCTTCGCCTGCCGGACGCCCCGCCCGGCACCCCTGCCCGTTGACGATGGCAAGATTGAAATCGTGTTCCTGCAACTCAACGACGTGTACGAAATCGCCCCGCTCGAAGGCGGCAAGGTGGGCGGCCTGGCCCGGGTGGCTACCCTCCGCGAAAAGCTGCGGCAGGAGAACCACAACACCCTCACGGTGATGGCCGGCGACTTTCTCAACCCGTCGGTGCTGGGTACGCTCAAGTACGAGGGCAAAAACATTGCCGGCCGGCAGATGGTGGAGGTGCTCAACGCGATGGGCCTCGACCTGGCGACCTTCGGCAACCACGAATTCGACTTGAAGGAAGCGGAGTTGCTCGAACGGCTGCGCGAATCGCGGTTCGGCTGGGTATCGTCGAACGCCGGGCACTGGCGGGGCGACAGCCTGCGGCGTTTCCCCAGCGGCCCCGACGGCGATTCGGTGTCGCCCACCTGGATCTTCGACTTTGCCGACACCGACGGCACCCGCCTCCGGATCGGCGTCACGGCCGTCACGCTGCCCTCCACGAAGAAACCCTACGTGCGGTACAGCGACATCTACCGGGCGGCCGAAACGGGCTACAAGTCCCTGGAGCGTATGACTGACTGCGTGATCGGCCTCACCCACGTTTCCATCGACGAGGACAAGGAGATCAGCCGCCGCGTGCCGGGTCTCAAACTCATCATGGGCGGCCACGAACACGACCACATGTACCACCAGGTGGGCAACACTTACATTGCCAAGGCCGACGCCAACGCCAAAACGGTGTACGTGCACCGGCTCCGCTTCGACAAAAACACCCGCCAGGTGGACATCCAGTCGACGCTGGTGCCGGTAGACTCCACGCTGGCCTTCGAGCCCCGAACCGACTCGGTGGTGCGCAAATGGACCGGCATTGCCGCCCGCAGCTTCCGGGGAATGGGCTTTGACCCCGACCAGGTGCTGATGACCACCGCCGAATCCCTCGACGGCCGGGAAAGTTCGATCCGCAACGGGTCCACCAACCTCACCCGGCTGGTTACGTCGGCCGTAACGGCCACGGCCCCCCGGTCGGAACTTACCATCTTCAACAGCGGCTCCATCCGCGTGGACGACCAGCTCACGGGCCCCATCACGCAGTACGACGTGCTGCGGACGCTGCCCTTCGGCGGCAAACTGGTGGAGGCCGAACTGACGGGACACCTGCTCGACTCGGTGCTTACCATCGGCCGCAACAACAAGGGCAGCGGCGGCTACCTCCTGGTGGACCGGGCCGCGTACGACGAAACCACCAAACGCTGGACGTTGGGCGGCAAGCCGCTGAACCCGAAAAAGCAGTACCGGGTGGTGCTGCCCGCCTTCCTGCTCGCGGGCGAAGAAAAAAACCTGGAATTCCTCCAACCGGGCAAGGCCGGCCTGGGCCGCGTGTACGCACCCGACTCCACCGACAAAACTGACCTTCGCAACGACATCCGTTTGGCCATAATTGCGTATATGCGGGCAATGAATAAATAAATTTTGGATTATAAATTTTGAATTTTGAATGAGTAGTCCTAACCGGTACGGGCTGGAGAAATTGCATCCTTAATTCAAAATTCATAATCCAAAATTCAAAATTTCTCCTATGTGGTATTTTATCATTAAGCAGCAGGTGCTCAGGAACCAGCAGTACCAGCGGCTGCAAAAACTGGCGGCCCTCACCGAGGTGGAAGTGTTCAATGAACCCTACGAAAACCTGTGCGTGTTCGACGTGGTGCCGGAGAAGTACAAGGACTTCATGGATTTCGCCGACCTGGAAGGCATTCCCTACGAGGTAAGCCCCACCAAGCCCAGCCGCGACCACCTGCTCGACGGGATGCAGGGACACTAATCAGTAAACAGTGAACAGTAATCAGAGGGTTCGCGTAAATTAGCGCAGTCCATGCACCGGTGACTACTGTTCACTGTTCACTGTTTACTGATTACTGTTCACTGTTTACTGTTCACTGATTACTGTTTCGCCACTCGCCTATGTTCCGTTACGCCCCTGCCCTGCCGGCGCTGCTGCTGAGCTTTTCCCTCGTTGCCCAACCGCCGGCCGCGGACCAGAAAATCGCCGGCTTCGTGGACGGCGCTCTGCCCGAACTGGTCACGTTTTACAAAGACCTGCACACCAACCCGGAAGTCTCGTTCATGGAGAAAAACACGGCCGCCAAGATTGCCGCGCAACTCCGCGGGCTCGGCTTCACGGTGACCGAAAACCTGGGCGGCCACGGCGTGGTGGGCGTGCTCAAAAACGGTGAAGGGCCCACGGTGCTCGTACGCACCGACCTCGACGCCCTGCCCGTGTCCGAGCAGACCGGCCTGCCCTACGCCAGCAAGGTGCGCATGCCCGACGACGCCGGCAACGAGGTGCCCGTGATGCACGCCTGCGGCCACGACTTGCACATGACCGTGTTTACCGGCGTGGCCCGCACCCTCACGCAGTTCAAGGGCGACTGGAAGGGTACCGTGGTGATGATCGGGCAGCCGGCCGAGGAACGCAGCGGCGGCGCCATTGCCATGCTCCAGGAAGGCCTCTACACCAAGTTTCCCCGCCCCAACTACGCCCTGGCCCTGCACACCAACGCCACCCTGCCCGCCGGCAAGGTCGGCTACACCGAAGGCCCCGTCATGGCCAACGTGGACGCCGTCGACATTACCGTGCGGGGCGTGGGCGGCCACGGCGCCCTGCCCCATACCACCAAAGACCCCATCGTGCTGGCCTCCCAGATCGTGCTGGCCCTGCAAACGGTGGTGAGCCGCCAGACCTCGCCGTTCGACCCCTGCGTGGTGACGGTCGGCTCCATCCACGGGGGCACGCAGTTCAACATCATTCCCGACCAGGTAGAACTCAAGCTTACCCTCCGCTCCTACACCGACGCCGTGCGCAACAGCACCATCGAGGCCATCAAACGCATCATCAAGGGCACGGCCGAGGCCGCCGGCGTGCCGCAGGACCGCCTCCCGACCATCAAGATCCGCGAGCCCTACACGCCTTCAACGGTAAACGACGTGCCGCTCACGCGGCGGCTGACCGGCGTGTTTACGCGGGTGCTGGGCAAGGAAAACGTGGTGGCTACGCCGCCCTCCACCGTGGGCGAAGACTTCTCCCGCTTCGGCCGCGAGGCGCCCGACGTGCCCATCTGCATGTACTGGCTCGGGGCCGTAGACCCTAAAAAAGCCGAGGAAAGCGTCCGGGCCGGTACGGGCCTGCCTTCCCTCCACTCTTCCCAGTTTGCGCCGCTGCCCGAACCCGCCATCCGGGCCGGCATCCGCACGATGAGCGCCGCGGTAATGGATTTGTTGAAAAAGTAGCTATATGGCTGATTGTTGAATGGCTATATGGTTAAATGGCTGTATGGTTGATTCAATGAGTCATTTAACCATCCAACAATCAATCATATAGCCATATAACCATCTAACCTCATTTACCAACACAAAACCGCTCACTAGCGAATGGAATCCATGAATGCGGAAGCGATCACCTTCCGGGTGGCTACGCCGGAAGATACCCCGATGCTGGCGGCGTTGTCGGCCCGTTCGTTCCGGGAGGCGTACCAGGCGGTGTGGGAAGAACCCGGCTTGGGTGACTACATCAGCCGGGCTTTTACGCCCCAGCAAATCCGCGCGGAACTGGCCGACCCCAACGCAACCTTCATCCTGCTCAGCCGGGACGGCCAGCCGGCCGGCTACGCCAAACTGCGCCGCGGCCACAACCCGCCCGACCTCGACGGGGCAGCGGCCGTGCAGATCCAGCGGTTCTACCTGCTGTCGGCCCACTACGGCCGCGGCCTCGGCGACCACCTCATGGAACACTGCCTCGCGGTGGCCCGCCAGCAGGGCTTTGCCACCGTGTGGCTGGCCGTGTGGCCCGAAAATACCCGCGCCGTGAAGTTCTACCAGCGGTGGGGCTTCGCCGTGACCGGCTCCTACCCGTTCTACCACGGCAACGAGGTGGCGCAGGATTGGCTGATGCGGAGAGAAGTGAGAAGCGAGGAGCGAGGAGCGAGAAGCGAGGAGTGAGAAGGCAATCGACAATGTCATGTACCGCGTACTACCTTCTCACTCCTCGCTTCTCACTCCTAACCCTATGATTACCGTTACCTGCGCCATTATTGAACACGAAGGGAAAGTGCTGGCGGCCCGGCGGGGTGCGGCCATGTCGCAGCCCCTGCGGTGGGAGTTTCCGGGCGGCAAGGTGGAGCCGGGCGAATCGCTGGCTGCGTGCATTGCCCGGGAAATCGCCGAAGAACTGGGGGTGGCGGTTGCCGTGGGGGAAAGGCTGCCCGACAACGTCCACGATTACGGCAACGGCAAGGTGATCCGCCTGGTGCCGTTCCGCTGCCGCCTGCTGAGCCACGCCTTTGCGCTCAAGGAGCACGAGCAGGTCCGGTGGCTGGCGCCGGCCGAACTGCCCGGGCTGGACTGGGCGCCGGCCGACGTGCCCATCGTCGAACACTACGTCAAAAGCCGGGCCGGTTGAGGATGCCGTGAATTATTTATATTTGGCTCCATTGCTCCCTTAAATCCCGTTTCATGACCACCAGACGACAATTTCTTCAGCATACCGCTTCCCTGGCGGCGGCTCCCCTGCTGCTGCCCTCCCTGGCCCGGGCCGCCAAGGTAACCAACGTGGGCCTGCAACTCTACTCGGTGCGCGAGGAAATGCTGGCCGACGCCGTGGGCACCCTCAAGCAACTGGCGAAGATCGGCTACAAGGAACTCGAATCGGCCCGCAGCGCCAAGGGCCACTACTACGGCCTCAAACCCAAGGAGATCCAGAAAATCTGCAAGGACCTGGGCATGAGGCTGCGCAGCGGCCACGTGCACGTAGACAAAGACTGGCAGCGGGCCGTCGACGAAGCCGCCGAAGCCGGTCAGAGCTACCTGGTGTGTTCGTCGCTGCCCTCCGAGGGCCAGACGGTAGCCAACTACCAGAAGGTGGCCGACACGTTCAACAAGGCCGCCGAAGACTGCAAAAAGGCGGGCCTGGTTTTTGGCTACCACAACCACGAATACGAGTTCGAAAAGGCCGGCGGCAAGGTGCTCTACGACATCCTGCTCGACCGCACCGACCCCAAGCTGGTGACGATGGAACTGGACCTGGGCTGGGTGATCGTGACGGGCAACGACCCGGTGAAGTATTTCAACAAGTACCCCGGCCGCTTCCCGCTGTGGCACCTCAAGGACATGGCCAAGGGCGAACCCCGCAGCACCGAATTCGGCAAAGGGCAGATCGACATCAAGAAGATGCTCCAGAACGCCAAAAAGTCGGGCATGAAGTACTTTTTCGTGGAACAGGAAGAGTACGCCAACACGGCCCTCGAAAGCATTACCTACGACTACGCGTATTTGATGAAGCTGGATTATTAAATAAATCTCCGTGGCCTTCCTTCGACATTCATCATTAAAAATATTAAATATTTAACAAGAAATGATGAATGTCGAAGGATAAAGCATTGAGATTTTGTAGGCACCGTATAGGAGGATTCGGGTCAAAAATGTAATTTGTCCGGCATTGAGCTTTTTATACCCTTACGCCTTATGAACGTATCTCCTTCCGCCATTGCCGGCCACAACGAACGGCTGGCCGCGGCGCACCAGCGTCAGTTCCGGTTCCTGGCCGATACCCTCGCCGAAAAAGGCTTGGACGCCCAAGCCCTCCTCGATAAAATCGCCGCCTTCCAGATTGCCATTCCCAGCTGGGCCCTGGGCACGGGCGGCACCCGCTTCGGCCGCTTCCCGGCGGGCGGCGAACCGCGTAACCTGGACGAAAAAATTGACGACGTGGGCCTCATCCACGCCCTCAACCGTTCGGCCAATTCCATCTCCCTGCACATTCCCTGGGACATCCCGGGCGACCTGGCCGCCATTCAGCAGCGCCTCAGGGGCCACGGCCTCACCATCGACTCGGTCAACTCCAACACGTTCCAGGACCAGAAAAACCAGCCCCTCAGCTACAAGTTCGGCTCCCTGTGCCACACCCAGGAGGAGGTACGCCGGCAGGCCGTAGCCCACAACATCGAATGCGTGGCGTACGGCAAGCAGCTCGACGCCAGAACCCTTACCGTCTGGCTGGCCGACGGCTCCAACTTCCCCGGCCAGCACGACTTCCGCCGGGCCTACGACCGCACCCAGCAGTCGCTCATCGAAATCTACGAGGCCATGCCCTCCGACTGGACGATGCTGGTGGAATACAAGCCCTACGAACCCAACTTTTACTCGATGGTGATTCCCGACTGGGGCACCTCCTACGCCCTCTGCCAGGCCGTGGGCCAGAATGCCCACGTGCTGGTAGACCTGGGCCACCACCTGCCCAACACCAACATCGAACAGATCGTGGCCCGCCTGCTGCACTTCGGCCGGCTGGGCGGCTTCCACTTCAACGGCTCCATGTACGGCGACGACGACCTGACCACCGGCGCCACCAAGCCCTTCCAACTGTTTCTGATCTTCTCCGAACTGGTGAGCGGCATGCAGGACCCGGCCTTGCACAACCCCAACATCGCCTGGATGATCGACGCGAGCCACAACACCAAAGACCCCATCGAGGACCTGCTGCAATCCTGCGCCAACATCCTTTCGACCTACGCCCGGGCCCTGCTGGTGGACCGCACCAAACTGGCCCAGGCCCAAGGGGACAACGACGCCGTGCTGGCCGAAGAAACCCTGCGCGACGCCTTCTTTACCGACGTGCGTCCGCTGGTGGCCGAAGCCACCCGGAGGGCCGGCGGCGCCCTGGACCCCATCGGCCTGTTCCGCTCGGAAAACCTGCGCCAGCAACTCATCGCCGAACGCGGCCGGTTTGCCGTGGCAACGGGACTTTAATGGTCAGTAAACAGTAATCAGTGAACAGTGATCAGTGGGTGCGCGTGCGTTACCGAATCCCATTGCCCCGGTTTACTGTTTACTGTTTACTATTTACTGTTTACTGTTTACTGCTCACTGACCTTTCCCTGCATGCATACCGCCGTTTTTGACATTGGCAAGACCAACAAAAAATTCTCCGTCTTTGACGAAAACCTGTCGGAGATTCACCGGGAGTACACCACCCTGCCCGAAACGACCGACGAGGACGGCTTTCCCACCGAGGACCTGCCCCTGCTGACCGGCTGGATGCGCGACACGCTGCGCAAGGCCATGACCCCGGGCGGGTTCCGGGTGAGCAGGCTCAACTGCTCCACCTACGGCGCCAGTATGGTGCACCTCGATGCGGAGGGGAACCCGGCGACGCCCCTCTACAACTACCTCAAGCCGTTTCCCGAACGGCTCGAAACCAAGTTCTGCGCGTTGGCCGGGGGCAAGGAAGACTTCTGCGTCCGCACGGCCTCGCCCTGGCTGGGCATGCTCAACTCGGGCCTGCAAGGGTACTGGCTCAAGGAGGAGCGGCCAAGCGTATTTGCCAACGTCAGGCATTCGCTGCACTTCCCGCAGTACGCCGCCTACCTGTTTTCGGGCGTGCCCCAGAGCGAATTCACCAGCATTGGCTGCCACACGGGGCTGTGGGACTTTACCACCGGCCGGTACCACGACTGGGTCGAAAAAACCGGCCTTGCGGGGCTGTTTCCCGCCACCGTGCCGGCCACGCAGCGTACCACGGCCCTGGTCAACGGCCAGTCCCTGGAAGTGGGGGCGGGCATTCACGACAGTTCGGCGGCCCTGCTGCCCTACCTGCTCAGTTCGCCCGAGCCCTTCCTGCTGCTCTCCACCGGCACCTGGAACATTACTTTTAATCCCTTCAGCCGCGCCCCCCTCACCCCGGCCGAACTGGGCAAAGACTGCCTCAACTTCATGCGCGTGGACGGGGCGCCGGTAAAGGCTTCCCGGCTGTTTTTCGGCAATGAATTTAACCGGCAGACGCGGCTGATGGGCGAAAGGTTCGGCAAAACCGAGGGCAACTACCACTACACCATCACCTTCGACGAGGCGCTGTACCGCAAGTGGTCGGCCGACCCCGCGCCGTACTTTCACTTCGAAACCCTGCAATACCCCGACGGCAGCATTGCCTCGGCGCCCGAAACCCGCTGGGACCGGTTCGACACCGTGGAAGACGCTTTCCACCGGCTGATGATCGAACTGATGCGGCTGCAAAAGGAGGCCATCGGGCTCGTAGCGGGGGCGGCGCCGGTGCGCAAGCTGTTCGTGGACGGCGGCTTTTCGCAGAGCGACCTGTTCATCAACCTCCTGCGCAAAGACTTCCCCGGCGCCGAACTGGTGGTGTCGCCCTCTCCCCTCGGCTCATCCTTAGGTGCGGCCATGGCCGTGAACGGCGAGGAAGTGGCGCGCAACTACCAGTTCGACCTGCGGCGGGTGTCGTTGTAGGGAGTTGATCCACCGTATGACCGATGTCCTGTTCAAGCAGATAGGAACCACGCCCAGGCTCCAAAACCTGATCCGGCATTGCTGGGTTGGGGAAGTAACCAATGCCCCCGGCCGTAGCTTTACGCACGTTGCCGTGGCGCAAAGCAGTGCCGAGATTCTGATTCATTACGAAGGCGAATTCGAGGCATCAACCTTGGGAGATAGGGCCAACAAGGCACCGGTGGCGGCGTTTTACGGCCCCACCGTGCAGCATCAGCAGTACGCTTCGTACTCAAAAAAAGCGGGAATATTTGGCATTAAACTCTCCCCCCTGGCGATTCCTGCGCTGTTCTCCATGCCGGCCAGTGAGTTAACCAATACATCGGTTGCGCTGGCTGATGTTTTAGGTTGTAAAAGCACCGAATTGGCAGAAAAAATTCTTGCGGCCAGCACGAGTGAAGAAAAGGCCCGGGTCGCTGCCTCATTTTTTGAAAACCGGCTCGCGGAGCCGAAAAACAAGTTCCGGGGGACCGGGTACGCAGTAGACTGTATTCACCGGGTGAAAGGGCAAGTTGAAGTGAAGTCCCTGGTAAAATTATCCTGCCTTTCGGCGAGGCAATTTGAACGAAATTTTAAAGCGTTCACCGGTTTTTCGGCCCAAACCTACCTGAGAATCGTCCGTTTCGAGCATGCCATTGGTGGTTTCACGGGTACAGAGCGAAGCCTGACGGAATTTGCGTTGGCGTGCGGGTATTACGATCAGGCCCATTTCAACCGTGATTTCAAGCTGTTTACCGGGCTGACCCCGCACCAGTACTTTGCCCTGCACGCGCCTGCTTCAACGTAGCCATTCAAAACGTCGTTCTCGTACAATTTCCGGCCCGGCGGCATTCCTACTTTTACCAAAAAAGGAATGACCACCAAAACTGAAAATCGTATGAGAATCAAATCTTCCGCCATCTCCCTGGCCGTTGCCGACGTGAATCTGTCGGGTAAATTCCTGCGGGAGCACCTGGGTTTTGCAGAAAAGTTCAGCGCGGACGGCTTTGCGTACCTGGTGCACCCGGATGCCGGTATGGACATTGTGTTGCTGCGGACCGGCATGGCCGTGTTACCCGGGCACATGCAAACCCATAAGGCGCAGGGCCTCATCGTAGCCTTTGTGGTGGACGATGTGGAAGCGGAGGAAAGGCGGCTCAGGAGCAACGGCGTCACCATTACCCTCCCGCTTCAGGAAGACCCGTGGGGAGAACGCTTGTTCCAGGTAGCAGACCCAAATGCCGTAACCTACCAGGTCGTGCAATGGGTGAAGCCTTCTGATGCACAATACGCGGACAATCCGGGCAGCCAGCACTGGACTTAAAACCGGTCCGCCCGGCCCAATGAAGAAAGGGCGTCCGGCCGCCGCTGACCGGACGCCCTTTCGTACCATGCTGCCCTTCGGACTACTCCGTGCGCAGCGCATCCACCGGCTTGCTGCGGGCGGCCCGCAGGGTTTGCGAGGCAATGGTAAGCAGGCCCAGCACCAGCAGGATGCCCGAGCCCAGCCCGAGCGTACCCGCCCCGAACGGCACCCGGTTGGGGAAGTTCTGCAACCACAACGTGTTGATGCCGTACGTGAGCGGCACCCCGAGGGCCACGGCCAGGGCCAGCATTTTCAAGAATTCCCGGGAAAGCAGCAGGGCAATGCCCGCGTCGGCGGCGCCCAGCACCTTGCGGAGGGCCACCTCCTTGCGCCGCCGTTCGGTGACGTAGGTAGCCATGCCCAGCAGGCCCAGGCAGGAGATCGTAACGGCCAGGAAGGCCAGAAACCCCAGCACCGACACCACGTCGAGAATGCCCTGGTTGGTGGCGGCCAGCTCCTGGTCGAAAAATTCGTACCGGAACGGGTGCACCGGGTCAAGGGCCTTCCACGCCCGGGCCAGCCGGGCCACCGTGCCGCGGGGGTCGGCGGGGGCTAGCTGCACGTTCACGTACCGGAAGTCCGCGGGGTGGTTGCGCAGCACGAGCGGCCCCACCTCGTCGTGGGTAAAGAGCAGGCGGTAGCGGAAATCCTCCACCACGCCCACCACCCGCAGGGCTTCCTTGTTCCACTCCACCTCCAGTTCCTGCCCGATGATTTCGGCCGGGTGCGTGTAACCAAACGCCCGCACGGCGGACCGGTTCACCAGGATAAACCGGCCCGCGGCCGTGTCCGCCGGGGGCAGGTTCTGGCCGGCCAGCAATTTAAGGCCGAGGTTGCCCGCAAACTGTTCGTCGGCCTGCAGGAGCGCGGCCCCCGTGAATTCGGCCTTACTGCCCGCCTTGCGGAGCGTAATGCCGTTGGAACGTCCCGTGGCCGGAATGACGTCGCAGCCCGACACGGCGGTCACGCCCGGCACGGCGGCCAGTTCGCTTTTCACCTTCCGGTAGTCGTTGCTTTGCAGGGGTACGTTCACGATGCGGGCGGCCTCGAACCCGTACTCGAACGACAGGTAGTGCCGGAACTGGTTGTAGAGCAGGATGGACGTGGTGATGAAGAAGGCAGAAATGACCAGTTGCGTCACGCCCAGCACTTTCCGCAGGCCCAGCCGGCCCCGGCGGGGCACGTCGTTGCCCTTGAGCACCTTGATGGGCTGGAACCCCGACAGGTGCAGTGCCGGGTACGCCCCGGCCAGCAGGCCGATGCCTACCGCCAGCGCGGCAAACACCAGGTACGCCCACGGGGCGCCGTCCAGTTCGAAGCGCAGGTACTGGTTTACCCACAAGCTCCGGAAGGCCGGCCTGATCCCGAGCAGCAGCAGCACGGCCAGGACCAGGGCCAGCAGCGCCGTCCCCACCGATTCGCCCAGGAACTGCCCCACCAGTTGTTGCCGGCTGGCGCCGTTCACCTTGCGCACCCCGATCTCCCGGGCCCGGGTAACGGCCCGCGCCACCGACAGGTTGGTGTAGTTGAGGCCCGCCGACAGCATGATTACTGCGGCCAGGGCCGCCAGGAAGTAGTACACCATCCGCGGCAGCCGGTAGCTCGGCTCGTTGTTGAGCAGGTCGAGGCTCACCTCGTGCAGGGGCTGCGGCAGCAGGGCCATGCCTTCCAGTTCCTTGTTGGCAATGCCGGTGTACCGGCGCCGGGCCAGCAAGTGCAGGGCCACCGCCAGGTCGCGGGCGTCCCCGCCGGGTGTCAGCCGCACGTAGGTCCAGCAGCCCGAAAGGGTTTCCCAGTTGCCGGTGCGGTCTTCGATCTTTTGGTCTTTGGCCAGCACCGGCAGCGAGGCGGCCGACACGAGCACGTCGAATGCCAGGTGCGACTTGTAGCCCCGGTCGGCCAGCACCCCCGTCACGGTGTAGTTGCCCCAGTCCACCGGCGCCGAATTGTCGTCGGGGTGCAGGTAGTGCAGGCCGCGGCTGGTGAACCGCACGGTTTTGCCCACCGGGTTTTCGGCCCCAAACAGCCGCCCGGCCGCGGCCGCACTTAGAATCATGGCGTTGGGATGCCGCAGGGCCGTAGCCGGGTCGCCCTTTTCGAGCGGATAGCTGAGCACCCGCAGGAAGGCGTCGTCGGCGAAGAAGCCCCGCAGTTCGGCCAGCCGGCCGCCGTACGTGGCGTCGCCGCCCACGCCCGACCGCAGGTGGGTGGCTTCCTCCACGACGGGGTAATCGGCTCGCAGGGCCCCGGCCAGCGGAAAAGGCGTGGTCGCGTAGGCCTGCCGCGCGTGGCGGGGTTCGGCCAGCACGCGGTAGATGCGGTCGCGGTGGACGTGGAACTGGTCGTAGCGCCGCTGGTCGGCCAGCATGAGGATGATGAGCAGGCACACCGACATGGCCGCGGCCAGCCCGAACACGTTGATGAACGAGAACACTTTGTACTTGAGGAGGTTCCGGATTCCTACTTTCAGGTAGTTATAGAGCATCTTGCGGGGCTTTGGTCGGGTACGGGACAACTATGCATTACCAAGTTCCTTGCATGCAATCTAAGTGCCAATCTGATAAAATGCCCTCATTTTGAGCCGTTGGCCGGTACCCCGCCGGGAAACTGTTCGGTAGCGGACAATCCCCGGACGCGGCGGGCAGGCTTTCGAAAATTTTTCTCGTTTTTTTTGAACAGGTTGTAACCTTACCCGCGGCGTGCCCGTACCTATCCCTGTAAGCAACTTCGGCGAACTGTTTAAAAGGTAACCCGTAGTTGTAAGAGCATTACAATAAGCCAAAAGGAGGTAACTTTTGAAGGCTATTGTAATGCTTTTTTTGTTTAGACGGGAGATACTGGATGTAGACGGGAGACATTAGACGGGGAACGCGAGATGCACAGTCACGCAAAGTCTCCCGTCTGATGTCTCTTCTATTTCCGCTGTGGAAAAACGGCAGTGCCGGCATCCATTGGGCAGAACCCAACGCCCTACTCCCAATGGCCGAAGTAACTACCTCCGCCGGCAGCCGCAAGCGGGGCGCCCACCGCATCTCCACGCGCATCGACATGACCCCGATGGTGGACCTGGCATTCCTGCTGATCACCTTCTTCATGCTCACCACTACCTTCAGCAAGCCCAACGTGATGCTGCTCAACATGCCCGACAAAGGCGATACGCAACCGGTGGCCGGGTCGAGAACCACCACCATCCTGCTCGACGAGCACGACCGCATTTTCTATTACACGGGCATCATGGACCCGCAGGTGGCCCAAACGAACTTTTCGGCGACCGGCATCCGGCAGGTGCTTGCCCATCAGCGCCGTACGCAGCCCAAAGAGCCGATCTTCATCATCAAGGCCCTCGACGCGTCGCGGTACCAGAACCTGGTGGACGTGCTCGACGAGATGACCATTACGGGTGCCACCACGTACGCCCTGGTGGATGCGACGCCGGCCGACTTCGAGGTGCTCACCCGGTACAAGCAGGAACACGGGATCAGCCACTGATTAACATATTGTAATTTATTGCAACATACTGCGCTGGTAAAGCGGAGGAGATTTCACGCAAAGGCGCAAAGGAGCGCAAAGACCGCAAAGAGAAATGAAGTGTGACATCCCTTTTCTTTGCGTCCTTTGCGCTCCTTTGCGCCTTTGCGTGAAACCTGCGGGATGGACCCTTACAGTTTGTTGAGTTGGTCGAGTTTGATCCAGCCGGCCGTGACGGACTTGCCGTAGTACCGCCCGTGGGCCCATCCGCCCCGGCGCTGGTCGAGGTACACGAGGTTGCCGGTCACGACGTAGGCTTTTCGCCGGGTGCTCTCCAGCGTGTCGGCGTGGAAGTACGCCTTGGCAGCGGTGACGTACCGGATTTCCAGCCAGTCGGTTTTCTCGGTGAGCCCGAACGGCACCGGCTCGTCGGCAAAGTGCTGCACGTTCCAGCAGCCGCCGTGTTCCCGCGGCAGCTTCACCGAAACTTCCGAACCGGTAATCACCCGGAGCGTACCGCCGATCACGTCTTCGGGCCGGGCGGCCGGGTAGTAGGTCCGGATGGACACGGCATTGCTTTTTACCTCTCCTTCCAGGTAAAACGCGCAGGAAAACAGGGGAGCTTTGGTGTTTTCGTCGTACCCGCCCATTTGTTCGAAGTACCCGGTTATTTTGCGGGTAGCCGGGTTGTAGGCCAGGTGCAGCGTCTCGTACTTGCCCGACGCAATGCGTTGGCCCTCAAAAGGCAACGTTCCCAGGAGCAGCAGCAGCAGGAATGTTCTCATGGTCTTACCACTTATGTATCGCTTTTACCCTTGTGGGCTTCCTCCCGGGAGCGGTCAATGATCCACTGGAGTACGCCGAGCAGTTTGGGCAGGTCCGTAAGCAGGTACCGCTCTTCGTCAATGATGATCTCTTCTTCCTGGTACCGGAGGAAGCGCCACTCGATGCCGGTCGTGCAACAGCCGTATAACGCCCCGATGGGGTTGCCTTCTACTTCGTTCAGCCTTTTGGCGCCGATCAGTTGGGCCGATGCCTGCACGGTACCTTGTTCGAGGTCCTGCTTTTTGGCCTCCGTGATGCAAAATATTGGCGCAGCCACGAAATCCTGGATGCGGCTGAAGGAAAAGATGAAATCGCATTCCCCCTTGAGCCCGGCGGCCTCGTCCACGTCCAGGTTCATGCCCGAATACACCGAGAAGCTGTGGTTGTTGCAGTCGCTGAGTTCCAGCAGGATGGGCGTAACCAATCGTTCTGACCTTGACTTTTGGCTGCCAAAGCCCAATTCGCGGCCTTTCTTGAGCGCCTCCGTGAGCCACGGCGACGGCGGTATTTCCGCCACTTGCCGGAACAGGTTTTCGGCCCGAAACCTGATTCCAAACCGGCGGATCAGGTCTACTGAAGTAAAATCGCAGTAAGCCATAGCGGTTGCTTCATTGGTGGATGGGACGGTGCAGGGTGTCCCTTTGGGGTTGCTCCGGTTTATTTCATCGATGAGCCGTCCAGGTTTTTCAGGCATTCGTACAGCACGTTGCGCAGGGCCAGCCGGTATACTTCCTCCATCTTCTGGTGGTTTGCATTGGCGGACTGCACCAGGAAATCGCCGCTGCTGGTCCGTTCCGCGAGCAGTTGGTCGCCTTCCAGGCTGTAGAAAGCGATTTTCAACTGGGCAAAGCCGCGTTCCCTTTGGACGGACCAGGTAGACGAAAATTCTTTGTACGCCTCCTCTACCGTAATGACGCCCTTGACGCTCCGGCCGCGGTTGGTGGTGTGCTCCCGGATGGTGGTTTCGAGCACGTCGCGGTGCGCCGCCGTCAGGGCCGGCACGTGTTTGATGTGCGTACCCGGCGAGGAAACGAAGGGTAGTTTGATCTCCCCGGCCGAGGCGTTTGCCCGCTGGTCGAGGATCACGACCTCCTCTACCTGCAAGGGGTACCCCAGTTTGGGCAAAGGCTTCTTCTGGTAGGCGGCCAGTTTCGCGGCGCCGGTACAACTGGTCAGCACCGCCGCCAGCAGGAACGGCAGCAGCAACAATGGGGTATTTTTCATTCGGTCAATGGGCGCTACAGGCCGTTGTTCTTCTCGTAATCGCTTCTGGTCAAGCCGTACAGGATCAGCGTATGATAGGCATTGCCTTTGCGAACGTGTTCTTTCAGTTCGCCTTCCCGGGTCATGCCGCTCTTTTGCATCACCCTTCCCGAAGCCGGGTTTTGCGCAAGATACGAGGAAGTAATCTTGTTGAGGCCCAGCGTACCGAAGCCAAACCGGATGATTGCCTCCGTTGCTTCCGTGGTGTAGCCTCTGTTCCAGTAGGGTTCTCCGAGCCAGTAGCCGACCTCGGCCCGGTTGAACCGTGGTTCAATGGTGAGCCCGATGCCGCCGATGAATGCATTTTCGGCCTTGAGCCGGATGGCGAAAATAAAGTGCGTGCCGTTTGCACAGCCCTGGTGGGCCAGGTTGAGCCAGTAGACGGCGTCTTTTTCGGCGTAGGGAAACGGCAGGTTGAGGGTGTAGTCCGAAATGCGCGGGTTCGCCGCCAGTTGCACGATGCGAGGAATGTCAGCCACTTGTAACTCGGTGAGCCGCAGCCGCGCCGTTTCGATTTCGGGGAAGGGGTGTATGGAGAATTTAGTTGTCGCCTGCCTTCTCTTTCAACTCTTTCTCTATTTGTTTAACGTGTTCTACTGGCACTTTCGCTAATGCAGCGATTTTCTCAATTGTCAGCGTTCCGTCATTTAGCATTTCTATGATAAGGCCTCTTTTTTCTTCCTCTCTGCCTCTGGTTATACCTTCCTGGTACAGATAATCTTCGGTGATGTTATAGGTGAGTCCCATATTTTGTATTTGTTTATGCGTTTCTTTGGTCAGATTCCGTAACCGGGCCAGTATGGAGAGTTGCCGGATATACCTTCGTAACGTAATTTCGTCAACTCCGATTCCTTTCAGCTTACTTAGTATCTGCCGGATGACTTCTACGGGTTTGTGCTTGTTGAAGTCACTGAGAATGGCCAGGATAATCTCTTCGGGAATCTGCGAATCCAGCAGGCTTTCATACGGGTAATCCCTCATACTCTTCAAGGTAAAGCCGGTAAATACCTCCGCTGGGGGTAACTGCACCTGCATCTTCGAGGGTTTGTGCCCCAGGTAGATCACAAACTGCCTGACGGGTAATTGATGCTTGCGGCGCAGCAAGCCGTAGTATTCCTGCAACCGGTAAATCATCCCTTCTTCATCCTGCGTCTGAAACTCAATGTGCAGGATAAACTCCTGCTCCGTATCAGTTTTGACAATCCGGATGAAATCGGGCTCTTTCTCAATAGTGGTTTGCAATTTGTCTTTCAGTTCCCGGCTGTCTTTGATCTTAATGCCCAGGTATTTCCCCGCCAGCGGGAGCAGCAAGGCGGTTATATTCTCTTTGAGGATCTTGTCGTATTCGTGCGCCAATTGATTCTTATTTTTTAGGACCGGTTATCGCTTTTCCGCTATCCTTCTTTACGCTCATCTAACGGCTTACAGCTACCGCAGACATACGAAGCACTAAACCCTTACTTGTGCAAAGCTGCTGTTAGTGGCAGCCTGCCTATCGTCCAAGGTGTTGTTCAATTTCATCATCTTGATACCCTATACGGTTTGATTTTTACTGTATCGCTGTTCAAGGTTGTCCCTAACATCTGTACAAACGACATATATCCTATACCCTGCTTTCTTCCCCTACCCTTTAGGCATGAAGCACAGCGCCGCCGCGCCTAGGATGCCCGCGTTGTTGCCCAGTTTGGCCGGGTTGATGTTGAGCTTGGAGAGGTAGTACGGCGTGAGAAACTTGTTGAGCGACTCGTGCACGCCCTTTTCCATATGGGCAAAGCCCTTGGCTACGCCCCCGCCGATGTAGATGTTTTTGATGTCGAGCAGGAAGATGGCCGACACCAGGGCCTGGCCCAGCACCCGGCCGTATTCGTCGAGTACGCGCCGGGCCACGGGGTCGCCGGCGTTGGCCGCGTCGATGATGGCGTCGTCGTCGAGTTTGGCGGCGTGGCGCAGCGCGGAGTGCCCGTTGTGCCCGGCCAGCAGGTCCTTAGCCATTTTAATGAGGCCCGCCTTGCCGATGGTCTGCTCCACCGAGCGGCCGTTGCCCGACACGATGTGGCCCAGTTCGAGGGCGTTGCCGTCGCCGCCGGTGAGGATGCGCCGGTTGATAACCGCCCCGCTGCCGATGCCCGTGCCCAGCGTGACGAGCAGGAAGTTGTCGGGCATGGGCCGGCCCGAAAAGTAAAATTCACCCAGGGCGGCGGCGTTGGCGTCGTTTTCGAGGTGAAAGGCCACGTTGGGGTGGCGGGCTTCCAGGCGGTCTACTAGGTTGAGGTTGTTGAGTTCGGGAATATTGACCATTTCTACCAGCGTGCGGCGGTCGGCCGAGAGCATGCCGGGCAGGCCGATGCCCACGTGCTGCACCTGCGGGTACTTGCGGAGCCAGTCGCCGATGGCCGCTACCAGTCCGTCGCCGGCGCTGCCGCTTGCCCGCAGCGTTTTGGTAGCCACTTTCTGCTTTTCGAGGAGCCGCCCCGTGGGGTCTACGAGGCCAAATTTCACGTTGCTGCCACCGACGTCGATTCCGGTAAAGGTTTGCATGGGGGTTGGGGTTTCAGATGCAGATCGCTTGATTGAATATTTTCAACCCTGATCGCTCAGGCGCATAACCAGGAGTTACGCAAAATATCAAAAAAACGTTTAATTCCGATGCGGTTTCCCTGCTTCGTGTCCGGGCCCGGGGCATTGGTCAGCGGTCATTTGCAATTGGTCATTAGTCATTAACTTGCCTTCTTCCATTCGAAAAATCCCATCACCAACCTTTGTTCGTGAAAAATGCGCTCCTCGCCGGAGGTCTGCGGTGGCGCTTTTTTATTCATAAACGCATGAACTTTAAATGCATAAACTCCTTTTCTCCCTTATGCCCGATCTACCCGCAACCACGCCTGATCCGCTCGGACGCGCCCTGCGCGACTACTGGAACGGCAAGGCCGACGCCCGCATCACCGTGCACAGCAGCATCACCGAGGAGGAATTCATTCCGGCCGCCTACCTGTTCCGCGACGCCACCACGTTGCCCGACCTGGAAGAGATTGCCCTCGACAGCTGCCGGGGCCGGGTGCTCGACGCCGGGGCCGGGGCGGGCAGCCACGCCCTGCTGTTGCAGCAGCGGGGCCTGCCGGTGACCGCCCTCGACCTCTCGCCGGAGGCTGTGGCCCTCATGCACGAACGCGGCGTAGCCGACGCCCGGCTCGTGGACCTCTTCGACTTCCGGGAAGGCGGCTACGATACCTTGCTCCTGCTGATGAACGGCATCGGCCTGGCAGGCACGCTGGCGGGCCTCGACCGCCTGCTCGAACACGCCAAAACGCTGCTCAACCCGGGCGGCCAGCTGCTGTGCGACTCCACCGACATTCTCTATATGTTCCAGGAAGACGACGGCTCGGTGTGGATTGACCTCAACGGCGACTACTACGGCGAGGTCACGTACCAGATGGAATACGAAGGGGTAACGGGGTCGCCGTTCGGGTGGCTGTTCGTGGCCCCCGAAATCCTGGCCGACCATGCCGAGGCCCACGGGTACGCCTGCGAAATCGTAGCCAGCGACGACAACGACCAGTACCTGGCCCGGTTGACGTTGAAAAAGCAAGACTGATTCGTTGTTGGTTGTTCGCTATTCGTTGTTCGGACTTCCTTGTTTTACAACCAAATGCCTAATCAGGAAGTCATTGCAGCATGGTGCTCACCGTAATTTTCCTGGCGTAGCAGAAGAACCGTTACGCGATAGGCGTCGCATGGCGGGAAGGGAGCGCATCAAGGTAGGCGTCGCGGTACTCTTCGCGTCGCGGGCAGGCGTCGCGTCGCGGTACTCTTCGCGTCGCGGGAAGGGGTCGCGTCGCGGCTCCCCTCCTCGGAGGGGGCTGGGGGTGGGTTTACTTAAATGCTACAACTACCATGGGGATCACCGCAGGGAAGCATCGGCAAGAGGATTACTGTCAGGAGCGTTACCCGCAGAAAGTTTTGCACTGGCGTAAGGGAGATTATTGCAATGCGATGATCCCTTGATAACTTGTCTCATGTAGGTAAACCCACCCCCAGCCCCCTCCGAGGAGGGGAGCCGCGACGCGACCCCTTCCCGCGACGCGAAGAGTACCGCGACGCCTACCTTGATGCGCTCCCTTCCCGCCATGCGACGCCTATCGCGTAACGCTCCTTCTGCTACGCCAGGAAAATAACAGTACGGGTACGCCTCCTTCTCTTTTTTCCTCTTCGTGGCTTCTAACTTTCCGACCTCCTACCCGCTCACCACTTCCCCGTACAGATCAAACTCGGCGGCGCTGGTGATGCGTACCTGGCTGAAGTCGCCCAGTTTGACGGTGTGCCGGGTGGCGTCTACCAGTACTTCGTTGTCCACTTCCGGGGAGTCAAATTCGGTGCGGCCGATAAAGTAGCCGCCTTCCTGCCGGTCGAAGAGCACCTTGTACGTGCGGCCGACCTTTTGTTCGTTGAGTTCGGCGGAGATGCCTTCCTGGAGGGCCATGATGTCGTCGGCGCGGTCCTGCTTCACGTCGGCGGGTACGTCGTCGGGCATCGCGTACGAATGGGTCTGGTCTTCGTGCGAGTAGGTGAAAATGCCCAGCCGCTCGAAGCGCATCTTCTCCACGAACCCGTACATTTCCTCAAACTCCGCTTCCGTTTCGCCGGGGTGGCCGGCAATCAGCGTGGTGCGCAGGGCAATGCCCGGCACCTTTTCGCGGATCGTTTCGATGAGTTGTTCCGTCTTTTCGCGGGTGATGCCGCGGCGCATCCGTTTGAGCATTTCGGAGGAGCCGTGCTGGAGGGGCATGTCGAGGTAGTTGCACACGTTGGGGCGCTGGCGCATCACGTCGAGCACGTCCATGGGGAAGCCCGACGGGTAGGCGTACTGCAACCGGATCCACTCGATGCCTTCCACGTCGGCGAGGCGGGCCAGCAGTTCGGCGAGGTTCCGCTTCCGGTAGAGGTCCAGGCCGTAGTAGGTCAGGTCCTGGGCAATGAGGATGAGTTCTTTGGTGCCGCGTCTGGCTAAACTCTGGGCGCTTTGCACGAGCAGTTCGAGCGGCTGCGATTCGTGCTTGCCGCGCATGAGCGGGATGGCGCAGAACGAGCACGGCCGGTCGCAGCCCTCGGCAATCTTGAGGTAGGCGTAATGCGAAGGCGTGGTAATGAGCCGTTCGCCGACCAGTTCGCGTTTGTAGTCGGCCTTGAGGGTTTTGAGCAGGCGGGGCAGTTCGTTGGTGCCGAACCAGGAGTCTACTTCGGGGATTTCCTTCGACAGGTCGTCCTTGTAGCGGTGCGAGAGGCAGCCGGTGACGTAGAGCTTGTCGATGAGGCCGTTGTCCTTGGCGTCGGCGTAGCGCAGGATGGCGTCCACCGACTCCTGCTTGGCGTTGTCGATGAAGCCGCAGGTGTTGATGATGACGATGCTGGCGTCGTCGCGTTCCGACTCGTGCGACACCTCGAAGCGGTTGGCCTTGAGCTGGGTGTAAATCTGTTCGGAGTCTACCAGGTTTTTGGAGCAACCCAGCGTGACAATGTTTACTTTATTTTTCTTTAATCCTTTGGTTTTCATGCAATTCTATTCCAAAAATACTTTCCGGTATATCTCTCCCACCGTGAACTCACAGCTTCCAATTTGTACTTTGTCGTCGGATTCCCGGGCAGACGTCATGAGCCAGTGCTTTTCGTCCTGCTTGGTGAAGGTTTCAATGCCTTTTTCCGTCGAGCTTACCAGCACGTATTGCTCCAGGCTGGGCAGGGTCCGGAAGCACCTGAACTTTTCGCCCCGGTCGTAGCCTTCCGTACTTGCGGATAGAACCTCAATGATGACGGAAGGGTTCAGCAAAGCATCTAATCCATTCGCGTGTTTTTCAAACTCGGGTTTTTTACAAACAATGGATAGGTCAGGGTAGTGGTATTTTTCACATTCCGGGGTAGATACAAGCTGGTCTGAAGCGAATACGAGGCAGTCGGTATGATCCAGACATAAGTTCAGCAAACCGCCCAATCGGGCTACCAGCAAGTTATGCGCCGGTTGCGCCCCGGCCATTGCCACAATTTCGCCCTGCTCGTTCACTGTACGGTGCACCGGCACCACGATGCCGTTGTGGTATTCGCTCTTGTATTCGGCCCGTGCCTCGTTGGCAAGGTACTCTTCCACGGAGACGCGTTTGGGCTGATCTAGTCCTTTCATGGCAGTAAAAGAATAGCAGTTTAGAACCGCGGAGAGCCGTTGACTTATCTCTTAAACAACGTATCCACGAACTTTGTCTTGTCGAACAGTTGCAGGTCGCGTCGATCTTCTCCCCCACCCCGATGTAGCGTCACCGGGATGTTGAACTGGTCCGAGATGCCGATTACCACGCCGCCCTTGGCCGTGCCGTCGAGCTTGGTGATGGCCAGGGCCGTTACTTCGGTGGCCTTGGTAAACTCCTTGGCCTGCATGAAACGCATTCTGGCCGGTGCTGCCGTCGAGCACCAGCAGCACTTCGTGCGGGGCCGTCGGGAATCACCTTCTGCATCACGCGCTTGATTTTGCTCAGCTCGTTCATCAGGTTCACCTTGTTGTGCAGGCGGCCGGCCGTGTCGATGATTACCACGTCGGCGCCCATCTCCACGCCCTTGCTTCACGGCATCGTAGGCCACGGAAGCCGGGTCCGTGTTCATGCCGTGCGAAATGACGGGCACGCCCACCCGCTGGCCCCAGATGATGAGCTGGTCCACGGCGGCGGCGCGGAAGGTATCGGCCGCGCCGAGCACCACCTTCTTGCCCGCCGAGTGGAAGCGGTGCGGCCAGCTTGCCGATGGTGGTGGTTTTGCCCACGCCGTTGACGCCCACCACCATGATCACGTAGGGGCGCACCGAGTCGGGCATATTGTAGTCGCGGATGTCGCTGCCGGAGTTGTTCTCCGAGAGCAGTTCGGCGATTTCTTCGCTGCAGGATGCGGTCGAGCTCGCCGGTGCTCATGTACTTGTCGCGGGCCACGCGGGCCTCGATGCGCTTGATGATCTTGAGCGTGGTGTGATGCCCACGTCGGCGTGCGATCAGGATTTCTTCGAGGTCGTCGAGCACTTCTTCGTCCACGGTGCTTTCCCGACCATGGCCTTGCCGAGCTGGTCGAAAAAGTTGGTCTTTGGTCTTTTCCAGCCCTTTGTCCAAAGATTCTTCCTGCTCCTGAACCTGCTCTTTGGTTTTCTTGGTGAAGAAGTCAAATAATCCCATGCGGATGTAGTGGTTTGAGGTCAATATAACGAAAAAAGTCCCACGCAGGGACTTCACAAGGGGCGCTATTGCAAAAGCATCAGCCTTTCAGGGTAGCCTGTACCTGGTCAACGGGTACAATTTCCTCCTTGAACGTGTAGGCGCCGGTCTTGTCCGACTTTATCGCCTTGATGATCTTGGCGAATCCCTTGCCGCCTTCTTTTTTCAGCGTTGCAACTACTTTCTTTGCCATGACGAAGTTGAGTTTATGAGTTTATAAGTTCACGAGTTTATGAGTAAAAAAGCCGGGCACGCCCGATACCTCAATCACCCAATACCCCACTTACTTGATTTCTTTATGAACCGTTACCTTCTTGAGGTTCGGATTGTACTTCTTCAGCTCGATGCGGCTGGTGGTGTTCTTACGGTTTTTGGTGGTAATGTACCGGGAGGTGCCAGGAACGTCGGTAGTCTTTTGTTCGGTGCACTCCAGAATCACCTGCACCCGGTTGCCTTTCTTTGCCATTTCTGTATAACGTTAAATGAGCCTCTACTTTTTTAGAAGCGCAAAATTAAGACTTAGTCGCCATATCTACAACTTTTTTGGGTATTTCAAAATTCCGGCGCCCAAGATTCGGTGTCTGCGTCCGGGAACCGGCACCGAACCACGAACAACGAATAACCAACACCCCCTTACGTAGTCATGGCCAGCAGCAGGTCGGCCTGCGTAATGATGTGGACGCCGTTGTGTTCGTCGCGCACGAGCAGGGCCTTGTTGTCCTTGTCGATGAGCGACGAAAGGGTATCCAGCGTGCTGTCGAGGGCCACGAACTTAAAGGGCTTGTCCATCACTTCGCCCACGGCCTGTTCCTTCACCTCGGGGTTTTCGATCAGGTGGCTCAGCAGCTTCGAATCCACGAGGCTGCCCACGATGTTTTCGCCGTCGGTGACGGGAATCTGCGAAATGCCTTCCTTGGTGAGCTGGCGCACGGCCTCGCCCACCTTCGTGCGGCGGTCGATAGTCACCAGGCGGTCGGTGCCGTTCTTGGTGTGGATGATGTCGCGGGCCGTGGCAAATTCGCGCGACTCCAGGAAGCCGTGGTCCTTCATCCACGAATCGTTGTAGATTTTGGCCAGGTAGCGGGTGCCGTGGTCGGGCAGCACCACCACCATCAGGTCGCCTTCCCGGAGGTGCTGGCGGGCGTATTCGAGGGCGCCAAACACGGCCGAGCCGCACGACCAGCCCACGAACAAGCCTTCCTCGCGCGAAAGCCGCCGGGTCATGATGGCCCCGTCCTTGTCGGTCACTTTGATGAAGTGGTCGATGAGGTCGAAGTCCACGTTTTTGGGCAGGATGTCCTCGCCGAAGCCTTCCGTCAGGTACGGGTAGATTTCGTTGCGGTCGAACACGCCGGTTTCCTTGTATTTCTTGAACACCGAGCCGTAGGTATCAATGCCCACGGTCACAATGCCGGGGTTTTGTTCCTTGAGGTACCTGGCCGTGCCGCACATGGTGCCGCCGGTGCCCACCGTGCTCACGTAGTGGGTGATTTTGCCCTCCGTCTGCGCCCAGATTTCGGGGCCGGTGGCCTCGTAGTGGGCCGCCGTGTTGGAGAGGTTATCGTACTGGTTGGGATAAAACGAGTTGGGAATTTCCTGGTTGAGCCGCCGGGCCACCGAGTAGTAGGAACGCGGGTCTTCGGGCTCCACGTTGGTGGGGCACACCACGATTTCGGCGCCCACGGCCCGGAGGATGTCCATTTTTTCCTTCGACTGCTTGTCGGCCATCGTGAAGATGCACTTGTAGCCTTTGGCGACGGCCGCCAGGGCCAGGCCCATGCCCGTATTGCCCGAAGTACCCTCGATGATGGTGCCGCCCGGCTTGAGCTTGCCCGCCTTCTCGGCGTCTTCGATCATGCGCAGGGCAATGCGGTCCTTCACCGAGTTGCCGGGGTTAAAGTATTCCACCTTGCCCAGGATGGTGCCCTTAACGCCTTTGGTCACCCGGTTCAGCTTCACCAGGGGCGTATTGCCGATGGTTTCAATAATCGAATTGTAATACATGGATGTGTTGGGAATGGGAACCATGCAAGATGGTTCTTTTTCAAAATTAGTAAGATTTCCGGTGGTTCTCCGCGGTCCGTCCCGTTTTCTGCGGCCGGAAGGCCCCGGAGGATTCGCCTCCGGTTTCAAAAAATACCCGGCCGGCGCCTGTCTGATAACAAAGAGAATGGGCAAAAAGTGGCATTCCGGCCCTTTTTGGACCAAATTTTCTTCATTGCGTGAAAAGCTGACGTGGCAGCACGCCGGGGATGTGGGCCGGGGCACTACTGCCCTTACGCGTTTTGCCGGCCCGGGAGCTATCTTGCAGGTCTTTGCCTTGTGCATTCCGTGGTTGCCCGAAAGTGTTTATTTTTCCGGACTTACCGGCTTCTTTTCCCGGGCAACCCCTGTTCTTTTTACCGACGCTCATGATCCGGTCCCTCTACCTCAATAACCGCTTTTTCGTTGCCGCCGGCGTGGTCATCTTCCTGTGCGTGCTGGGCTTTGCCGTGCCGGTGGCCTTTGCCGTAGGCCGGGTGGCCCTGCTGGTGTGCCTGGTGCTGCTGGCCGCCGACCTGCTGCTGCTCTACCGCACCCAAAAGGGCATTACCGGCGACCGGGTGCTGACCGACAAGCTCTCCAACGGCGACGACAACCCCGTGCTGCTCCGGTTGCAGAACAATTATCCTTTCCCCGTTCGCCTGCGCATCATCGACGAGGTGCCCTTCCAGTTCCAGCTCCGCAACATGGACCTGCGCGTGGGCCTCGACCGGCACGCGGCCAGGGACGTTACCTACCAGCTGCGGCCCGTGAAGCGGGGCGAATACCAGTTCGGCACCCTCAACGTGTTTGCCTCCGGCGTGCTCAACCTGGTGAGCCGGCGCTACCGGCTGGCCGAAGCGAAAACCGTACCCGTGTACCCCTCCTACCTCCAGATGCGCAAGTACGAGCTGATGGCCATCTCGGACCGCCTCACCGAACTGGGCATCAAGAAGATCCGCCGCATCGGGCAGAACCGGGAGTTTGAGCAGGTAAAGGAATACGTATCCGGCGACGACATCCGCACGATCAACTGGAAGGCCACGGCCCGGCGCAACGACCTGATGGTGAACCACTACCAGGACGAAAAGTCGCAGGCCGTGTACAGCGTGATCGACAAGGGGCGGGTGATGAAGATGCCCTTCGAAGGCATGAGCCTGGTGGACTACGCCATCAACGCGGCCCTGGTGATCTCCAACATCGCCATCCGCAAGGAAGACAAGGCCGGCATCATCACCTTCAGCCACAAGATCGGCACGGTGCTGCCGGCCGCCAAGACCAACGGCCAGATGCGCAGCATCCTGGAGGTGCTCTACAACCAGCGGACCAACTTCAAGGAGTCGGACTTCGAACTGCTCTACGCCCGCGTCCGGCGCAGCGTCAACCAGCGGAGCCTGCTGCTGCTCTACACCAACTTCGAGACGCTGGCCGGCCTCGAACGCCAGATGCCCTACCTCCAGCGCCTGGCCAAACACCACCTGCTGGTGGTGATCTTCTTCGAAAACACGGAATTAAAGGAATTGCTGGAGACGCCGGCCCGCACCACCGAGCAGGTCTACCTGCAAACGGTGGCGCAGAAGTTTGCCTTCGAAAAAAAGCAGATCGTGAAGGAACTGGGCCGCGCCGGCATCCACGCCGTGCTCACGTCGCCGCAAAACCTGACGGTCAACACGATCAACAAATACCTGGAGTTGAAGGCGCGGGGGCTGATTTAAGGCGGACGGAATTACCGTACGCGTACAGATGACTGTATGAAATTACCATTGCTGCTGCTATTCTACCCCATTGCCTGGATCTTTTTTAAATTGCGGTTGACGGCGGTAATCGGGGACGGCGCCTTCCGCCGGGCGATGCTGGTCCTGGCTTTGGCAAGCGCCGTCATCCTCTTTAGCCCGGTCAGTTTTTACGGGTGGAGTGTTGACTTTACCGTCCTCCTGGCTACCCTCGTGGCGCCCTTTGCGTACGGCTTGCACGTGAGAAGACAAGGGAAAAAATGGGGTACTTTCCTGGTCAGAACCGGACAGTTGAGCCTTCTCATTTCGTCCGTTGCGTTGCTGCTTTTTGTTTCAAACCCGCTGTATTATGCCTTCCAACTGGACCCCGACCAGTGGGAGCCCCACACCACCAGTGCCGTGCCGGGCGGCCGGCTCGATCATTTTGTGGTAGGTGCCAACTTTACCTATCCCGGTGCGCACATCATCCGGATCAAAAAAGATTTGATTCCTTATGTACTCGAAAGGCGTATCGGGGAGGTTGGATTGGGCGAATTTGACCAATTTAACCTGCCCTGATCCGGAAAAAATACGACATTGAAGCGGGGAAATATGTAACCGTGCAAACGTATCCGTATTAGCGGTTTGCGGCGGGTTTTTCATCCACGCGTGTCCCGGATGGGTGCCGTCCTCGCTAATCCGTACCCGCAGTTCGTCCGCCCGGTATTCCGTTTGATCGAATAACCCCCACTTCCTGCTTCGGACGGGCATTAATGGCGGAAAAAGTTAAACCCGCCCGTATGGAGGCTTCCCCCCGCTGGCACCGCATTTTGTTGGTAGACGATGACCTGACGGACTTGTTCATCAGCCGGCGGGTCATTGAGTTGTGCCGCATTGCCCGCACGATCAAAGCGACCAACCGCGGCACCACGGCGCTACGCCATTTACGGAATTGCGCCGGGCTGAGCGACTACCCGAGCATTATCCTGCTGGATGAAAAAATGCCGGGCCTGTCGGGCTTTGCCTTCCTGGAAGCGTGCCGGGCCAACGGCTACTTGCCTACGGGCCTCACCCGCGTCATCCTCCTCACCAGTTCCATCGATCCCATCCACCGGCAGCGGGCCGCGCAGTGCGGCGTGCATTTTTTGGAAAAGCCCCTGACCGCCGAAAAGCTACTGGCCTGCCTGGCGGAAGGGTAAAGCATTGATGTACGGACTTTTAAATCCCCCAAGCGTCCACACTTGCCTCAACGATTATACACCATTTAAACCTTGCCCCCGTACCGGTACAACGTCCCGAACCACGTATCCGTCAGCCATTCCTCCCCCACCTCCCGAAAACCTGCCTCCCGCAAGTACCCCGGCAGTTTCCCCGCCGCCAGGTCGCCGGTCGTGACGAAGCCGCCTACCGCCCGCAACAGCCAGAAGCCCGGCCGCACCCAGGAGACCGCTGGCGGTCCCCACTCCACCACGTGCAACGCCCCGCCCGGCCGCAGTACCCGGCGCAACTCCCGCAGGGCCGCCGCCTTCCCGGCCGGCGCCAGGTTGCAGAACACCAGGCTGCACAACACCTTGTCGAAATATTCATCGGGGAAAGGAATGCGCCCCCCGTCGTAGGCCACCAGTTGCACGGCCGCTGCCGCTCCGGACCGCCCCAGCTTCCGCCCGGCAATGGCCAGCACCACCGGGTCCGGGTCGAGGCCCACGTACCCTGCCAAAGGTTGCGCGGCCACGGCCATGCCGAGCAGCGTACCCGTGCCGCAGCCGAAGTCCAGCACCCTTTCGCCCGGCCGCAAACCTGCCCCGGCCAGCAGCGCCGCCCGGAACCGCCGCTCCGGCAGCAGCAGGCGCACCAGCCCGTCGTAGGCCGGCGTGAGCGGGCCAAAACGCAGCACCGGCATGTAGGATCGTCCTCTTTCCACGGAAATACGTTTAAGGAATAGTTATATTGATAGAGAAGGTTGTATGGCTGAATGGCTGAATGGTTAACTTGTTTGTATGTTGAAGGACCAGTTTTTATCCAATCAATCCAATAACCATTCAGCCATACAACCATATAACCATATAACCTTCCTAACTCCCAAACTCCCTCACTCCGCCCCCGCCACCCATGCCCAAGCGCCTCCCCGCCGAAACCTACATCCAAGGCATTCTTGCCGGCGACCGGCTCCTGCTCAGCCGGGCCATTACGCTTACCGAAAGCCGCCTGCCCTCCGATGCCGAACTGGCCGCCGCCGTGTTGCAGGCCGTGCTGCCCCGCGCCGGCAACTCCCTGCGGGTCGGCATTACCGGCGTGCCCGGCGTGGGCAAAAGTACGTTCATCGAGGCGTTCGGCTCGTACCTTACCGACCGCGGCCACCAACTCGCCGTGCTGGCCGTAGACCCCACCAGCCAGCGGTCGGGCGGCAGCATCCTGGGCGACAAAACCCGCATGGAAAAACTTTCCCTGCACCCGCTGGCGTACGTACGTCCTTCGCCCACCGGCAGTTCGCTGGGAGGCGTTACGGCCAGCACCCGGCAGGCCATCCTGCTCTGCGAGGCGGCCGGCTTCGACCTCATCCTGGTGGAAACCGTGGGCGTGGGCCAGTCGGAAACGGCCGTGCGGGGCATGACCGACTTTTTCCTGCTGCTCATGCTGGCCGGGGCCGGCGACGAACTCCAGGGCATCAAGCGGGGCATCATGGAAATGGCCGACGCCATCCTGATCACCAAGGCCGACGGCGACAATGCGGCCGCCACCCGCCGGGCCCAGGCCGACTACCGCAACGCCCTGCACCTGTTTCCGCCCACCCCGTCGGGCTGGACGCCGGAGGTGCTGCCCTGCTCGGCCGTGACGGGCCAGGGCCTGCCCGAAACCTGGGACCTGCTCGGGCGGTACCGGCAACTGACCACCCGGAACGGCTACTTTTTTCGCAACCGGCAGGCGCAAAACCTGGGCTGGATGCACGACACGATCCGGCAGGCGCTGGAAGATTCTTTCTACGCCAACCCCGGCATCAAAAGCCTGCTTCCGGGCGTGGAAAAGGCCGTTGAGGGGGGCGAAACGTCCGCCCTGGTGGCGGCGCGGCAGTTACTGGAACGGTGGCAAAACGGATAAACCGGCATTGCCCGGCCGGGTCGCTCCCGGGCGGCCGCCGGGGCGGATGAAATTATTTTGCCGGTGCCGGTGTTATACCGGTCTGTAACCATTCTGCTTATGAAACAGATAACCCACCAATTGCGCATTGTTCTCCTTGCCGTTGCCCGGTTGTTGTGGTTCGTGACGCGTAGTGCGTGGCGGCTGCTGGCCGCCGGTGCCGGGTACGTGTACCGCCACCGCGTGCAGATCGTCCAGTATAAATATACGCCCATCCTCGTGATGACCTTGTCGGTGGCCTGGGCCGGCTGGCGGCTCTATGACCATTTGCAGGGCCCCCCGGCTAATGAGGCAGTGGTGTACGAAGCCGAAATTGCTTCCGCCGAAGCCGCCGATATGCCCCCGGCACGCTACGCGGTGTTCACCGAAGACGCTTCCGAAAAAACCGGCAATACGGCCCTTATCACCAGCATTTACGGTTGGCTGGGCACCCCGCACCGCGACGGCGGCACCTCCAAGCACGGCACCGACTGCTCCTACTTCGTGCAGAGCGTGTACCAGGAAGCCTACGGCATCGAACTCAACCGGAACTCCCGGGCCATGTACGAGGAAGACGTGCGGACCATCGCCAAAGACGACCTGCGTGAAGGGGACCTCGTGTTCTTCAACACCAGCGGGGACGGCATTTCGCACGTGGGCATCTACCTGCGCAACAACCTGTTCGCCCACGCCTCCACCTCCCGGGGCGTCATCGTCGAATCCCTCAACAGTCCCTACTTCGAGAAAAACTACGCCGGCAGCGGCAGGGTAAGGAATTAGGGAGTTAGGGAATTTGAAAGTTAGAGAGTTTGGGAGTACGGTACTACTTTGTGGATGGTGGCATCCGCTCACGCTCTAACTCTCTAACTCTCAAATTCCTTAACTCCCTAATTCCCCAACTCCCAAACTCCTTTAAACAATTGCTGCCCAATGCGAGTATAAAAGGTAGTTTTCGCAAAAAATCCACCCCGCTCCGGGTTATTTCCCCTGCTGCCATGATCCAAGATGACATTGTCCCCGCCGGGGTTTTTTCCGCCCTACAAGGGGCCGTGCAAAAGTTTAACCGCGTCCGCCGAACCAGCGTACGCATCTGCGAGCCGCTGGCTACGGAAGATTACGTGCCCCAGCCCGTCGTGGACGTGAGTCCGCCCAAGTGGCACCTGGCCCACACCACCTGGTTCTTCGAAACCTTCATCCTGGGCCCCTACCTGCCCGGCTACCGGCCCTTCCACCCGCAGTTCGGCCACCTGTTCAACTCCTACTACAACGCCGCCGGCGACCGGGTGCCCCGCGACCGGCGGGGCTTCATGACGCGGCCCACCGTGCAGGAAGTGCTGGCCTACCGCCGCCACGTGGATGCGCACGTGCAGCGGCTGGCCGACGAACTGCCGGCCGCCAACACGGCCCAGGTACTGCCCCTGCTCGAAATCGGGTGCCAGCACGAACAGCAGCACCAGGAACTGCTGGTCACCGACATCAAGTACATCCTGGCGGGCAACGTACTCCGGCCCGTGTACCACCAGCCCGCCCTGCCCGCGGCCAATGCCGTGGCGCCCCGCTACCTGCCGGTGGCAGAAGGCATTTACCCCATCGGCTTTGCCGGGGACGGGTTTTGCTTCGACAACGAACTGGGCCCGCACCGGGTGTTCCTCGACGGCTTCTCGATCCGCAATACCCTCGTGACGAGCGGTGAATACCTCGAATTCATGCAGGACGGCGGCTACCGCGACTTCCGGCACTGGCTGTCGGAGGGCTGGGCCACCGTGAACGCCGAAGGCTGGGAAGCCCCGCTGTACTGGGAAGCCGAAGACGGGCAGTGGTTCGAGTGGACGCTGCTGGGCCGCCGCCCGGTAGACCCGCTGGCCCCGGTCACGCACGTAAGCCTGTTTGAAGCCGCCGCGTTTGCCAGTTGGGCCGGCAAACGCCTGCTTACCGAATTTGAGTGGGAAGCAGCCGCCCGCCAGTTCAACCCGTCGGCCACGGCCGGCAACTCGCTGGACCGCGGCATTCTTCACCCCTTGCCCGCGGCCGAAGCACCGGGCCCCGAATGCCGGCAACTGTTCGGGGAGGGGTGGCAGTGGACCAACAGTGCCTACCTGCCCTACCCCGGCTTCCGGGTGGCCGAAGGGGCCCTGGGCGAATACAACGGCAAGTTCATGATGAACCAGATGGTGCTGCGCGGCAGTTCGTGCGCCACGCCCGCCGGCCACAGCCGCCCCACCTACCGCAACTTCTTCCCGGCATCCACCCGCTGGCAATTCACCGGCATCCGGCTGGGAGAATAATTGATAATTGACAATGGGTGCGGCGCTACCCGCTTACGACTTCTCCAGACGCGATAAATCGCGTCTCTACTGACCACTTAACCATTGACCACTTTCCATGCTCCCTCCCCTCTCCGACCGGCAAACCGGTACGTTCGCGGCCGACGTACTGGCCGGGCTTTCGGGCAACCCCAAAACGCTGCATTCCAAATACTTCTACGACGACCGGGGGAGCCGGCTCTTTGAACAGATCATGGAGTTGCCCGAGTACTACCCCACCCGCACGGAAGCACTCATCCTCGAAACCCACAAAGACGCCCTGCGGGAAGCCCTGCGGGGCCACCACTGGCACCTGGTAGACCTGGGCGCCGGGGATGCGGCCAAGACGCGCATCCTGATCGACTGCTTTTACCGGGAGGGCCTGGACTTTGAATACGTGCCGGCCGACATTTCGCCTTACGCCCTCGACGACCTGACGGCCCGCCTCCGCGCCCAGTACCCCGACCTGCGCGTGCGGGGCGTGCCCGGCGACTACCAGCACGCCATCGGGTGGATGGGGCGTCACCTGGAAGGCCGCAAGCTGGTGCTTTTCCTGGGGTCCAACATCGGCAACTTCACCGAAGCGGAGACGATCCGCTTTCTGCAACACATCCACCGCACGATGGGCGCCGGCGACCGGCTGCTGGTAGGCTTCGACCTGCGGAAAGAAGGGCACGTGATCCACCGGGCCTACAACGACGCCGCCGGGGTGACGGAGGCGTTCAACAAAAATTTGCTGTTGCGCATCAACGCCGCGTTGGGCGGCCACTTCGACCCCGGCACGTTCGATTTCCACGCCCACTACGACCCCGTTTCGGGTTTCGTGCGCAGCTTTCTCACCAGCAAAATGGAGCAGCACGTGCGCATCGACACCTTCGACCGGTCGTTCCATTTCCGGGCCTGGGAAGCCATTCACACCGAAAACTCCCGCAAGTACGGCCTCAACGAAATTGAATCCCTGGCCGCTGCCGCGGGCTTCACCGTCGAAAAGCACCTCTTCGACCCGCAGCGTTGGTTTACCGACTCGATCTGGCGGAAGGCGGAAGGGTAGTAAGAATGGCTATATGGTTGAATGGTTGTATGGCTAAATGGTTGATTGTTGAATGACCATAGGGTTAATTTAACAGCCACGCAGCCATATAGCCATTCAACCATACAGCCATTCAACCATATAGCCATTTTCCCCTTTATCCGCCCTTCCGCAACTGGTCATTGGTAATGCGTAATTGCCGTTCCGGGTCGGCGGGTTCGACGTGCACGAGGACGTCGTGGATGGCGGGTTTGGTCCGGAGAATGGCGTTTTTGACCCCGTGGGCAATGTCGTGGCCCTGGCGTACGCTCATTTCACCGTCCACGATCACGTGCAGGTCCACAAAGTACTCGAAGCCCATTTTGCGGACGAAGCACTTTTCGATGGCTTCCACGCCGGCCACCGTCAGGGAGATGGCTTCAATCTCTTCCACCCAGTTGCCCTGCGGGGCTTCGTCCATGATTTCGGCAAAAGAAGGCCGGAAGATGCGGTAGGCGTTGATCACGATGACCACCGACGCGATGAGGGCGGCCCAATCGTCGGCGCTTTCGTAGCCTTCGCCGCCGAGCAGGGCAATGGAAATGCCGATAAAGGCCGTGAGCGACGTAATGGCATCGCTGCGGTGGTGCCAGGCGTCGGCCTTCACGGCGTTGCTTTCCACCTCGTCGGCCACCTTTTCCACGAAGCGGAACAGTAGCTCCTTCACCACCACCACGCCCACCAGCACCAGCAGCGTGAACGGCGCCGGCGTGGTGTGGGGCGTCACGATGTTTTCCACGCTCTGGACGGCAATGAGGATGGCTGCCGCAATGAGCGACACCGACACCACGATGGCCGCCAGCGGTTCGGCCTTGCCGTGGCCGTAGGGATGGTCCTGGTCGGGCGCCTTGGCGGCCGTGCGCAGCCCGAGCCACACCACGATGGAAGTAAACACGTCGGTGGCCGACTCGATGGCATCGGCGATGAGGGCGTACGAATTGCCCAGCCAGCCGGCCGTTCCCTTGGCGGCGACCAGCAGGATGTTGGCCAGCACGCCGATGAGCGTGCTGCGCTGGCCCTTGGCCGCCCTGTCAGGATTCGTCAATTCTTTCACAATCAGGTAACGGGGTCTTGCCCAAAAAATGCGCGTCGCGGCGTTTTGGGGAAAGGCCCCGCTTTTAGTAAACGTTACAAAGCCATACTCTGTACGCCAAACCGCCCGTCAGGGGTTCCCGGCGCAAACCTTTTTACTTTACCTTTTGATTCCTTGGCGGGATTCCCTATTTTTCGGGATGCCTTTGGGCATTTTTTTTACCCAGCAATAAACATATGGTACGGCGCAGTTCCCGGCTCGACGGGGTGAATTACGAAATCAGAGGCCCCGTGTACGACCGGGCTTTGGCCCTGGAAAAGGAAGGCCATTCCATCATCCGGCTCCACATCGGCAACCCGGCCCCGTTCGGGTTTGACACCCCCGAGCCCATCCGCCAGGCAATTGTGGCAAATTTAGACAAAGCGCAGGGATACGCCGAATCCAAAGGCACCCTTGAAGCCCGCGAAGCCATCCGGCAGTACTACCTCGGCAAGGGCGTGGCGGGGGTGCACACCGAAAACATTTTCGTGGGCAACGGCGTGAGCGACCTCATCCTGATGGGCTTGCAGGGGCTGCTGGAGCCGGGCGACGAAGTGCTGCTGCCCACCCCCGACTACCCCCTGTGGACGTCGGCCGTGCGCTTGCACGGGGGACGGCCGGTGCACTACCGCTGCGACGAGGAGGCCGACTGGTACCCCGACCCGGCCGACATCCGGCGGCAGATTACCCCCCGCACCCGGGCCATTGTGCTCATCAATCCCAACAACCCCACCGGGGCCGTGTACAGCAACGAGTTGCTGATGGACATTCTCGACATTGCCCGCGAACACAGCCTGTTGATCTTCTCCGACGAGATTTACGACAAGATTCTGTACGATGGCCTGACGCATACGCCCACGGCGGCCCTGGCCCCCGACGTGGTGTGCGTGACCATGAGCGGCCTGACCAAAAACTACCGCGCGGCCGGTTTCCGGGCCGGCTGGCTGGTGGTGAGCGGCCCCCCCCGCGACACGGCCTCGTACGTGGAAGGGCTGACCCTGCTGGCCAACATGCGGGTGTGCAGCAACGCCATTGCCCAGCAGGCCATCAAGACGGCCCTGGAGGGCTACCAGTGCATCGACGACCTCGTGCTGCCGGCCGGCCGCCTCCGCAGTCAGCGCGACCTGGCCGTGCGCATGATCCGCGAAACGCCGGGGCTGAGCTGCACGGTGCCCAAAGGCGCCTTTTACCTGTTTGCCAAAATGGACCTGGAACGGTTTGACTTTCAAAACGATACCGAATTTGTGATTAACCTGCTCACCGAGGAAAAGGTGCTGGTGGTGCAGGGCTCGGGCTTCAACCATCCCACGCCCGACCATTTCCGGGTGGTGTTCCTGCCCACCGAAGCCGAACTCGCCGAAGGCCTGCGCCGCATCGGGTCGTTCCTGCGCCGGCACACGAAGGTATCGGCGTCGGTGCTGGAAGGATAACGAAAGGAGACCGCAGACCGGAGAAAGGGAGACGGGAGGAGGATCGGGAAGGGAACTTTAACGGATGCCAGAATCAGCAGGATGGGAAAAGAGAGAAAAGGAGATTACCCATAAAATCGAAAAACGGGGAGCGTGCCGGGCGGAGTGAATTCGACCGGCATTTTCTTTTGCGCCGCCGGGAAATTCGTCCGCGGCGTGCGTTCATTACAGGGATGACTTACACCGCCCCGGCTTGCGACTTTCCGGCGTTAGTTGCTATATTTAGTGAACACCGGCATTAATACCCAATACCCAATACCCCAATCCCTAACACCCAACCTTAACCCCCAACCACTACACCATGTCACAGCTTATCCAACAACTCCTGGACAACAACCGCGAATGGGTGCAGGAAAAACTCGCCGTGGACCCGGATTACTTCAACCGGACCGCCGACGGGCAGCACCCCAAAATCCTGTGGATCGGCTGCTCCGACAGCCGGGTACCCCCCGATCAGCTTACCAAAACCAACCCGGGCGAAATTTTCGTGCACCGCAACATTGCCAACCTGGTGGTGCAGACGGACATGAACCTGCTCAGTGTGCTGCAATACTCGGTGGAGGTGCTCAAGGTGGAACACGTGATCGTGTGCGGCCACTACGGCTGCGGCGGCGTAAGGGCGGCCCTGGGCACGCACCAGTACGGCCTGATCGACAACTGGCTCCGGCAGATCAAGGATACCATCAACTTCTACTGGGAACTGGTGAAGGACCTCGACGAAACGGCCCGCGAAAACCGCATCGTGGAACTGAACGTGGTGGAGCAGGTCTACAACCTGGGCAAAACCAACATCATCCGCAACGCCTGGCAGGCCACCGGCCGGCCCTTCCTGCACGGCTGGGTGTACGACGTAAAAACCGGCCTGGTGAGTGAGCACACCCCCGCCATCCAGGACGATTCGGGCATCGACCAGATCTGCAAGTACGCCGCCTCCCAGATCAACCTGAAGGTACGGCCGGCCCTGCCGACAACCCCGGTGGAAAGTTTGTTGTAAACGACTACTTGCCGCAGTTGGGAAACCCGCTGAAGGACTTTGACATTCAGATTCAATTGCCCGGCAACCGGGCTGCCTGACCACCTCTCCTAACCGCCCTATCCCCATGACCACTTACGAAACCTTAACCGATGCCCTGCAAGACCTGCGGGGCCGCGGCTTTACCCAAAATTTCAACCTGGAGCCCGACGCCCTGCACTGCCCCGAACTCGACCTGCGCCTCCACCCCGAGCACTTCACCATCAACGAGCAGTACCGCTTCGAGGGCATGAGCGACCCCGATGACAACGACATCCTGTACGCCATCTCCTCCGACGCCGGCGTGAAGGGCGTACTCGTCAACGCCTACGGCCCCTACGCCGACACCCTCTCGGCCGACATGGCCGCCAAGCTGAGCCTGGCCGGAAAGGCGGGGAACTAAGGCAAGTGGCTGGATGGTTAAATGGCTGGATGGTTGAATGGTTATATGGCTGTATGATTGATCCAGTCAATTGCCCTCTAGCCATTTAACCATATAGCCATCCAGCCATTTAACCATTCAACCTTTAACCTTCCCCCTCCATGACCCTGCAAGACTTAGGTGAAATTGCGCTGTTTGCCGATTTGGATGAAGGCGAACTGGCTTGCCAGATTGAAGGCGAAACCGTGCACTACCCCGCCGGCGAAATCATGTGGCGGGAGGGTGACCCGGCCAAGGTGTTCATGCTGGTGCTGGACGGTGAATTCGAGATTTACCGGATCATCAAGGGCGAAAAGCTGCACATCAGCATGTTCAAGAAGGGCATGTCGGGGGGCGAAATGCCGCTGCTGGCCGGTACGCCCCACCCCGGCAACGCCCGGGCCATTACCGACGTTACGGTGTACCAGATCAGCGAACAGAATTTCTGGCAACTGCTGGCCGACTGCGAGGCCGTGCGCCGCAAAATCCTCAAAGACATGGCCGAACGCCTCCTGGAAATCAACCAGTTGTCGTACCAGCGCGAAAAACTCATTTCCCTCGGCACGATGGCCGCCGGCCTGGCCCACGAACTCAACAACCCCGCCTCGGCGGCCCGGCGGGCTTCGCAGCGCCTCCGCGACACCCTCGACGCCTTCGACCAGCACTCTTCGAGCATGCTCAAAGCCTGCATTTTCAAGCCGGAGGTGGACATTTCGGGCTACCCGTTCCAGCCCATCCTCGACCGCCGGCAACTGGAGGGCACCAGCACCGACGCCCTTACCCGCGCCGACCAGGAAGACGAACTGGCCGAATGGCTCGAAGCACGGGGCTTCGACGACCCGTACGAAATGGCCTCTACTTTCGTGGAAGTGGGTTATGACAAACCGCTGCTGGCGGGCTTCTCCGAAAAGCTGCTGCCCGAACAGGTCAACAACTTCCTCCAGTGGGTACACAAGGAAATGGAAATGCTGCGCCTGGCCAACGACCTCCAGGAAAGCACCTCGCGCCTGCAAACGCTGGTGACGGCCGTAAAGGAGTATTCGTACATGGACCAGGGGTCGCACGCGCAGCCGGTAGACCTGCACAAGAGCCTCGACAATACGCTGCTGGTGCTCAACCACAAGTCGAAACACAAAAGCATCCAGTTCGCGAAGGAGTACGGCCGCGACGTGCCCCTCATCGATGCTTACGGCGGCGAACTCAACCAGGTGTGGACCAACCTGCTCGACAACGCCATTGACGCCGTGCCCGACAAGGGCGGCAAAATTTCCATCCGTACGTACGTGGACGACTACTGCAAGAGTGTGCCCACCGTGGCCGTCGAAATCCGCGACAACGGCAGCGGCATTCCCCAGGCGATTCAAAACCGCATTTTCGAGCCCTTCTTCACCACCAAAGAACCCGGCAAAGGCACGGGCATCGGGCTCGAAATTTCGAACCGCATCGTGGTGGGCCAGCACAAAGGCCTCATCGAAGTAGAATCCGTGCCCGGCAACACCAAGTTTACCGTGTACCTGCCCATTCGCCTGAGTTCGTGAGTTTATGAGTTTATGAGTTCATGAGTTTATGAGTTCAAAGTTGATAACGCGTTGACTCGCAAACGCTTTCTACTCATAAACTCATAAACTCATAAACTCACGAACTCATAAACTTTGAACTCATAAACTTTGAACTCATAAACTCCCCTATGTCCGCCCCCCAGCCCTCCTCCACCGCCGGCTACCAGGAAGCCCTCTCGCAGATTCCTACTTTCAAAGACCTGCCCGGCCCCGAATTCGACTGGCTGCTCCGGCACGCCTTTATCCGGGAGCTGGAGGCCGACGACTACCTGTTCCGCAAGGGCGAACCGGCCGACCACATGTGGGTATTCCTGGAGGGCAAGGTGCAGATCATCATCGAACAGAACGGCCAGCAGATTCCAATAACCCTGCTCACGCCCGGCAGCATTACGGGCCTGCTCCCCTTCTCACAGCTCAAGACCGCCGCCGGCTCGGGCATTGCCCTCCAGCGTACCGTCGTGCTGGCCGTGCACCGCCGCGACTTCCGCGAGATGGAACGCGAATGCCCCGAACTGGTGCGGCGGCTGGTGATGGTGATGACTTCGCGCATCCGCGAATTCACCAAGGCGCAGGAGCAACGCGATAAACTCCTCTCGCTGGGCAAGTTGTCGGCGGGCCTGGCGCACGAGTTCAACAACCCGGTGGCGGCCATTGCCCGCACCACCGCCGAACTCAAAAAGCGGGTAGACCGCCTGCCCGAACAGATGCACGAACTGATCAAACGCCAGATCACGCCCCGGCAGATCGAGGCCATCACAGCGACCCTGCAGGAAAAGGCGGCCCAGGGCACGCGGTCGTTTTCCTCCCTCCAGCAAAGCGACCTGGAGGAGACGCTGACCGGCTGGATGGACGACCGGCAGGTCGAAGACAGCTACATCCTGGCCGAGTCGCTGGTGCGGGGCGGCTTCGGGGTGGAAGACCTCGAAGCCCTGGCGGCCCAAGTACCGCCTTCGGCCCTGCCCACCCTGCTGGGCTGGATCGAGAGTACGCTGGTGACGGCCCGGCTGGTGGCCGAGATCGAAGCGGCCTCGCGCCGGATCTCGGACCTGGTGGAAAGCGTGAAAATCTACACGCACATGGACCAGGCCGCCGACAAGCAGCCCGTCAACCCGCACCAGGGCATCGGGAGTACGCTGACGGTGCTGGGCCACAAGCTGAGCGAAAAGCACGTACGCGTGGAAACCGAATTCATGCCCGACCCGCCCCTGCTGCTGGCCTACGTGTCGGAACTCAACCAGGTGTGGACCAACCTGATCGACAACGCCGTGGACGCCATGCCCGACGGGGGTACGCTGCGCATCAAGACCGAACAGTCGGGCAACTTCTTCATGGTCCGCATCACCGACAACGGCACGGGCATTCCGGCCGACATCCTGCCCAAAATCTACGACCCGTTCTTCACCACCAAGCCCGTGGGCAAGGGCACCGGCCTGGGCCTCGACGTGGTGAACCGCCTCCTGCAAAACCACCAGGCCGTCATCAGCGTAAAGTCGGAGCCGGGGCGCACCGAGTTTACGGTGTGCTTCCCGCTGGGGGAATAGAAGGAGATGGTTGCTGATTATTCCCGTGCGGGGTCAAACAAAAAATAACATGAAAATTTTCCTTAAAGGTTTTTTTATAATGATTGCGCTAAACGGTTGTAATGAGTTTGACGCATCGGAACATCCTGCATTCCATAAGGTCGAAAGCTTTGTACAGGCTGAAAAAAGACTCGAAAGATATCACATCCGCAGTATCGATATTGATGATTATACTATTTGGGAACATCAGCAACTCAAGCCTAATAGTTCCGAGTTGGAATACAGAAAAATAACGGCCTCCTACGACCTGACCTTAAACAACGGGAACAAAGAATACACCTCGAAAGCCGAAGTATCCAGCACTGATAGCATTCACTGGGAAATCACCAGCTTGTCCATTACCCACCAGACCGATAGCATCAGCAAGCATTTCGAAGAAACCATTACCTGGAAACAACCGGTTTCTTCAGGCCGCTACAATGTCCACCTTAAAATCAGGAATGATTAAAAAAGTAAAACAACCCGCAGAGTGCATCAGTTATGTTTCGGCCGTCGGCATTACCAAACGCAACGAAAGGAACAATCAGCCATGAAGATATTTGTGACAGCGGGTACGGGCTTTGTTGGCAGCGCAATTGCCAGAGAATTGATCGCCCGGGGGCACCAGGTAACGGCACTCGTGAGGAGCCCCGAAAAAGCCCGGAACCTGGCCGAGTCGGGCGTTACATTGGTAGTGGGCGATATGCTTGATCCGGAAACGTATGCGCCGGAAATAAGAAAAAATGATACCGTCATCCATTGCGCGCAGCTCACCGTGAAGGGCAGGTATACCCAAAAAAGCAAGCAGCGCATCAATACCGCAGACCGGATTATGACGGAAGCACTCGCGCAGGAATGCTTACGGTACGAAAAGGCTTTCATATACACGAGTGGATGTTTCAACTACGGAAACCACGGCGATGCATGGATTACGGAGGATACGCCGGCCAATCCATCCCCGCTGGGCGAAGGACACCACGCCATGGTGGAATATTTAATGAAAAAACACCGTGATCATCAATTAAAGGTTGCCGTCATCACGGCAGGATTTGTCTATGGCCCCGGCGGTTTGTTCAAATCTTCCTTTTACGACACGTTAAAAAAAGGGCAGCTAAGCGTTTTTGGGCAGGGAGCTAATTACTGGAGTCCGGTCCACGTAGACGACCTGGCACGGGCTTACGCGTTGGTGGCCGAAGGGCAGCACTTCGGGGAGAATTTTAACATTGTGGATGACCAGCCGCTCACCTTACGCAATTTGGTCAATGCAATTACCGAAAGCCAGGGGGTAAAAAGGGTAGGCACGGTACCGGCCTGGCTGATTGGTTTACTCATTGGTCCGGCCTTGGTAAAATCGCTCACCTGTTCTTTCAGGGTGCTTAATGAGAAGGCAAAAAACGTATTGAAATGGCAGCCTGCGTACCCTGACTTCCAATCCGGCATTGGACCCGTTTTGAAGCAACTTAACCAAACGTAAAGCGACTGCAGATACCACCTCCGATGCCAGCCGGGCTGATAGCGCAATGCCGCAGCGCTGCCGGCTAAAAGCCCCCGTCGTGCACCGACATGCGCGGGTGGCCGGTCCGTCAGCACCCGCATCCATGAATGCAACATCCAAGGTAGGGCCACTGTTCACTGTTCACCTCCCGGTGAGGGTAGTTCGTCGAAGGGAGGACTTTTTTCTTTGGTTTCCTTCCGTTTTTCGCTTTCTTTCGGGTTGAGCAATCAACTTACCAAGAAATGGGTTTTCCGAAACGATTCCTTTTTACGCTGCTGTGTACCTGCCTGGCCCTGACCGGGATAGCCGCCGCGCCGCCCGTGCACGTGTGGGAAACGCAGGAGCTTACTTTTACCGCCGCCAACCCCTACCAAAACGCCTACACCGACGTCACCGTGTGGGTGGACCTGACTGGTCCGGGGTTCAACAAACGGGTGTACGGGTTCTGGGACGGCGGCAACACGTTCCGGGTGCGGCTCGTGGCGATGCAACCCGGCGCGTGGCGCTGGAAAAGCGGCTCCAGCCCCGAAGACCCGGGCCTCGCGGGCAAGTCCGGCGCCTTTACGGCCATCGACTGGACGGAAGCGGAGAAGCACGCAAACCCCTTGCGGCGCGGCTTTCTCCGGGCCTCGCCCAACGGCCACGCCCTCAACCACGCCGACGGCACGCCCTTCTTCGCCATCGGCGACACCTGGTTTTCGATGGGCGCCAACCGCTTCAAGTGGTACGACGATACGATCCGGCGGCCCATCGGTCCCAAGGCGGGCTTTAAAGACTACGTCCGCTTGCGCAAGGCGCAGGGCTACAACTGGATCAACGTGATTGCGGCCTATCCCAACTGGAAGACCGACGACAGTTCGCACCACGTGCGGCTCTACGACTCGGCCCGCACCACCCTGCGGTCGGCCTGGCTGGAATTCGGCAAGAACAGCGCCAAGAACATGGACAACGAGGGTGGCCGGCCGTTCTTCTTCCCCGGCAAGGTGCCGGGCTACGAAAACTACTTCCCCGACATGGACCGCCTCAACCCGGACTATTTCCGGTACATCGACCGCAAAATCGCCTACCTCAACGAACACGGGTTCGTGCCCTTCCTGGAAGCGTCGCGGCGCGACGCCAGCCTGCTCTGGTACCAGTACCATCAATGGCCCGATTCGTATTCGCGGTACTTGCAGTACTTCTACGCCCGCTACGGAGCCTACAACACCGTGCTCAGCCCCGTGCACCTCGACATCATCTCGGCCACGGTGAGCCCCGACGACTACGTGGCGGCCATCAAAGACTGCGAACAAAAGTACGGGCCGCTGCCCTTCGAAAACCTGCTTTCGGCCAACGCCAACCCCTCGACGCTCGAAAACTGGGGGGAAGACTCCTGGGTGACGATGCACCAGACCGGCAACAAGCGGGAACACAACTACTACTGGTACCTCACCGAGATTTTTGAGCTCAAAAACCCTAAGCCGGCCCTCAACGGGGAGCCGTACTACGCCGGCTACAAGGATGCGCGGGGCGGCGGCATCGGCGTCAACTACTCCCGCGGCGCCGACGGGGGCACCGACCGCGACAGTGAGATCGTCCACTCGGGCATGTACGGCAGCTTCCTCTCGGGCGGGCTGGCCGGGCACAACTACGGGGCCGAAGGCATCTGGGGCGGCGACATCGAACCGGAAGCCCCCACGCACATGTGGGACGCTTTCCTTTGGAAGTCGGGCGCCGAGATGAAACACCTGCGCACCTTCGCGTTCTCCATCGGCAACCGCTACCAGGACCTCGTGCCCAACGCCGACCTGGTGTCGCCCAACAAGAACCACGAAATCCTGGGCTACAACGGCTGGGCCTACTGCGCCCGCACGCCCGACAAAAACCTCTTCCTGGCCTACTTCGAAAAAGGCTGTCCGCAGGCGCAGATCCGCGGCACGCACCTGAGCGGGGTGTACGCGGCCCAGTGGTTCGATCCGCGCAACGGCACCTGGCTCGACGTCGGCGACGGCCGCGTGGTTGCCAACAACATCGGGTTCATCCAGTTGCCCAAACTGCCGTCGGATACGGACTGGGGGCTGAAGCTGGTGTACCAGGGGCCGCGCGACCCCAATGTGAAGTACCAGGAATACCAAATGGAGACGCAAACCGAATCGCCGCTCCGGAAGGCCGTCCGGCGGCTGTGGCCCTATGCGGCCGCGGGCGGCTTTTTGCTGCTGCTTGCCGGCTTCCTGCTGCTCCGCCGGCGCCGGCAGCGAACTTCGGTTTCGTAGCCGGCCCACGGGAACGCCGGGCGGGTTACTTCACGCCAACCCACCACTGCCTGAACGGCTGGTTGACCTCATCCAGCTTTACGATTTCGCCGATCATCGGCGTCACCAGCGGGAAGTGGTACGCTTGGTTGAGTTCGGTGATTTTCGCCAGCGGCTCGTCCCAGGGATGGTTTGCCAGCACGAACTTGGAAGAATGCACCGGGAACAGCCGTTTGGCTTTCAGGTCCCGCGCCGCTTTCAGTACCTCCTCGGGTAACGTGTGAATGTACCGCCAGGCTGCGTCGTATTGCCCGTTGTCCAGAATGGCCAGGTCGATGGGGCCAAACCGGCGGCCGATGTCGGCAAAATGGGTGTCGTAGCCGCCGTCGCCGCCGATGTATATTTTTAAGGTTGGGCTTTGCAGTACGTAAGACAGCCAAAGGGTATTGTTTTTAGCAAAACCCCGGCCCGAAAAGTGCCGCGCCGGCGTCGTGTGCGCCACGAAGCCGCCACCCAGGTCAATGTTCTCGTTCCAGTCTCTTTCAATGATCTTTTCGGCGGGGTACCCCCAGTGTTCAAAATGCGCCCCCACGCCCAGGCCGCAGATCACCTTCCCGATTTTGTCTTTCAGGGCAAGCAGGGTTTGGTGGTCTACGTGGTCGTAGTGGTCGTGCGAGATAAACAGGTAGTCAATGGCGGGCAGGTCGGCGGCGGTGTACACGTCGGTTCCTTTAAACGACTTTACCGTGCCCGGCACCGGCGAGGCATTGCCGCTGAAAACGGGGTCCACCAGGAAGCGTTTGCCGTCGAGCTGGATGAAATAGGAAGAATGCCCGAACCAGACCAGCACGTCGGCGTCGGGCGGCAGGTGCAGCAGGTCGGTTTTCACCGAGGGGATTGGGTCCACGGGGCTGCGCCGCGGCGCTTGCCGGAAAAACTGGTTGTAGGTGACGCCGAGCATGCTGTATCCCTCCACCAGGTCCGGGGTAGGGCTCAGGTTCTGGAATTGCCCGTCCCGGAAATGGGGGGATTGCTTAATGGTTGCCAGCCGCTTGCCGGCCGGCGCCTTGCCGAATGTTGCTTTTCGCATATAGAGAAATGTCACGGCCCCCAGCAGGGCTACCAGCGTAAGCAGTGCCAGCGCCGTCTTTTTTAGTATCCCTGGCAGTCTTCGTCGCATGGTTTCTGGTTAAATGTTGCACAGGTGCGCAATGCTCTTGTTGCCCGGAACGTCGCGGTGGGTGGCGTCCTCTTTTACGTATTGAATATTGGCCGGCACCGGGTGGGTTGGTTAAAATGCGGGTTGGAAACGCTTGAATGAATGCCAGTACTTGTCTTTATAAATCTCGTAGGAGATTTCGATGCGGTCTGAATACGCGTTGCTCACGCGGTAAAGCACCTTCGAGGGTTTGCGGAAATCCCGGCACGCAAAGTAAATTTCCCGGACACTGTCTGCCGTTTGCCGGCCAATGTTCAGGTACCCTTCAAAATCTTTGAGTTCGGCCAGCATACTGTCTTCTGCCTGGTCAAGCAGTTGGTACGTTTCCTCGTCGGGCATGCCGTTGTGGTCTTCGCCATCGTACTTTATTTCCACCGTCAGCAGCCAGGGGTGAGAAGCTTTGCGGTCCCATTCCAGCAAGTCCGTGTTGATCACCGCCAACAGGGGTTTGCCATTCTCCAATGCGGCTTCAAATGCCGAATAGGTATCGTTGTCCGTGTTGTGCCTTACGCCTTCGTATTTCTCAACGAATTCTTTCTGCCGCCAGGTCAGGAAGTCTTTCAGCTTGGCGATGGGAATGAGTTCTTGTTGTGCTTCGGCTTTTGAAGTGATGGTCAGCAGGTCGATGTTGGCGGCAAAGTCCAGCTCACCCAGGTAGTTGTCAAGGAAAATGTGCGTGCCGGTGGTGATGATGGATTTGTTTTCCGCGTTCAGATCGTCGTGCACGACGGTGATGTCAATCTCGTCGGGGTACTTGGGATCATCATTCGCGTAGAAGCCCAGGTTGTCGGCGCTGAACGAATGGCCCGACATTTTGATCACCATGTTTCTGATGTCGGTTGCGGGTTTGAGGGCGGTGAACTTCCATCCCTCCACCCGGGGCGCAGCCGCTACCAGTTCTTCCGCGAAAACAATGTCCCCGATCACTCCGTCGGCCGTAATGACGAGTTCAACGGTATGGTCGTCGTACATGCCGGTCTGGAAGCTAAAGCCCGCTTTAAGCTGGTCGAGTTTTGGGGAAAGCTTGCTGAAAAACCTGCCTTCCACGTCGCCTTTTCCCTTTACTACCTTGTGGAAGGATTTTTCGTGTTTGCTGAACCAATTCCAGAAGTCGCGGTAAGACGGGAGGGTTGCGTCTTTCTCGTGGAAGGTGCCGTCAATTAAATTCATTTGCCTTCAATTTCACCACTTTCCCGTTTTGCGAAAAGACAAGGTATGCGTCATCTTTGCGCTTTCGGTCAATGAGGCGCTTGATGGCTAATTTGCCCCCTTCGAGGATTCTGTCCTTCATTTCAGCGTTCGTCATTTGCAGCAATATTGTTGATGATTTTCCATTTGTTCTCTTGATGAACCAGGCACTGCCCGTTGCCCTGGCCTTCCGCAATTACTTCCGGCTCCGCTCCCGAATTATCGATCAGTAGCCAGTAGTCGCAGTAGCCAGTAGTCGACCTTGTCGCAGTATAAAGTTAGAAAGTTCCTCAGACCCGCCTGGTACCGGCGGATGATGGTATCAGTGGGAATGTTGTGGCCTCCTTCCAAAACCCGCGACTTTACCCGTTCGATTGCCAGTTCCACGCTGTCGAGCCAGTAATATATCAGGTTGACCGAGTAGCCGCCTTGCCGTGCCTTATCAATAAGTCCCACGAAGCTTTTGCTGGAAAGGGTTGTTTCAAAAGCAAAATCCTCGTGCCGGGCAAGCAGATCCTGTAGTCTGCGCAGCATGATTTTACCTGCTTCAACGGCAACTTTCTCGGGTTGGAAGGGCGAGAGTCCGCGGGCAATCTCATCTGCATTCACAAACTCTTTTACGTCCAGTAATTCCGGCAGGACGGTATAGGATGCAGTGGTCTTACCGGCACCATTGCAACCGGATATGATGAATAAACGAGGCAACTGTTTTTGTTTCAAGATAATGAATTCTATCTTGTTGCATCGCCTTCAATTTACCCTCGTCGAAAGCGATGTCGATGACGCCCGTCAAATCCTGGTAGCTCAATGAGACGCTTCTAACTGCAATCATAGCTTGTCTACCAGTTTTGCGCAAAGGGGTCATGTTAGGTGACCAGTTCCAATTTTACCACTACCAAAGTTTGTACTGGCCACCGTGAAAGATGTCGCTCTTGTCATTGTTGCAGAAATAGCAGCAAGGCACCATGTTGTCAACCTGGTATTTGCCGGCCGGGTCATATTTGGGCCGGAGCCAGTGACGATATTTCAGGCTTATCCTTAAAAAACACCTGGGCTTTGATCAGCCACGAAAAGCCGAAGCTTACCACGGCAACCGTTTCCATCCAGAAAGTGGTACTTTCCCCGAAAACCCGCAGCTCAATCACTTCCAGGTACCCTTCCAGGAATGCAATGACCAATGCGCTGACCATTACGATGCCGCAGCCCACGAAGAACACGTTCCGGATGCGCTTCTGCGGGGTGGGCAGCACTTGGGGATGGTTGGGGTCATCGGGTTGGGTAAACACAAAGATGGACAGGGCGGCCAGCGACAACAGGAAGATGGCGGCAGAAAAGTAATGGAGGCCCACCCGGAAATCACTTTCTTTCAGCGTGGTTACCGATACCGGGCAACTCGGGGAAAGCAAATCAATATTGCTGGTGGGAAAGAGCACCAGCAGCAGGGCGCATACTCCGGCGAAGGTTGAGAGGATAAAATCCAACTTGTTGTTGCCTTTGTAAATCATCAGGAAGATGGCAAGCAGGCTAACCACGATTACGAAGATGCCGCCCACCCGGGTAAAGTAATAGTGACTGATGGATTCGAGCGGCCTGGCGTAACCGGTGTCCAGCCACAGGCCGAAGCACAGGAGTACGGGTAAGGCGATGCCCAGCAACCCTACCACTATTCGCAAGGTGTTCTGCCGGGTCAGCGCAATTTCTTCCGGCTTGCTGAAATCAATCTTGTCCAACAGGTTCATGTGCAGGGAATTAATATCACGCCGTTGCTGGTGTTTGCACCAACAACAAGCAGCATGACCTTGGGGAAGTATGAGGAGTTAAACGAGCCGTCTACTGGCCGGCTTTTGTTTTCTCGGCTGCGCTTTTACCGTTTTCGGGTCGGGTACTACGCTTCCTGGCTGGGGGCTTTTGCTTTCTTGATTGCAGAAACGCCGATATTGCTTTTTCTTCCTCTTTCGTCAATGGGCCTTCGCCGCCAATAAAGTCAACGTCAAGTTCCGGTTTATTTCTTTTCATCTGCATCGTCTTTAAAATATTTGTCAATCAGGGTGGTCGCGGCCCTAGTCCCAATAATCATGATACGTCCACCGATGTGGATTGCACCCAAGGTCTTTGTATAATGATCAATTAACTGCGTTTTGGAGACAAAGGATACGTTGCCTTCAAAACCCTTATGGAAAGAAAGCCGACAGGCAAAAGCAACTAGATTGCCCGGAACACCGGCGTACACCTTTGTCTGTCCTTTGTTGAACGGCGCACTCTCCAGCAAGTGCATAAACACGTGATCCACCTTTGTTTCCAGGCTGACCAATCCCTGGATGGTTGCCGCGTTACTGCCCACAATGGTTAATTTATATACTTCCCGGTTAGACTGTTTCACCTCACGCTTCCAGTCGAACTGCCAGCCTTTCTTTTTAGTAACCGTTTTAAGGTCTGCGGCAGACACCAGCGTAACCCGGGTGGAAAAATTATCTCCCGTCAGAACGTTTTCAATGGAGTTAGTGAGTTTATCTACCTCAAAGTCCAAAGCGGTTTGCTCTCGTTTTGTCACAGTGCAAATTTACGAAATCACCACGCTTGAACCCATCCGGGGGAACCGCAGTAAGTGCAGCGGTATGTTTACGCAAGCGTGGACGCTTGCCCAATGGTTGTTTAGGTTCGGTTGCCAGGCTAGTGTACGAAACTTGCTCTATGTTTTAGCCGCGAGCAGCTTGTGAGGTACCTCTTTGATCTATTCCACGAAAGGCAACAATGTACGCCGTTGTTGGTGTTTTCCACCCACGACAAGCAGCATGACCTTGGGGAAGTATGACAAGTTGGACAGGCCAAACCGCTGTTGCACGCAGGCTATTCGTTTTGAGGCTTCCCCTTTTTGTCTACCAAATATGCTTTGAACTGCTCGAAGGTCATGCCATAGATATCCTTGGAAATCTTTTCTTTGATTTCCCGGAAAGTATTGACAGTGTCAAACTCCTTATTCTTTTTATCCTTCATTTTCATAACCTACAACATCTTTTGGTGAACGGATTTCAAGTGTGGGATGTCCGAGACGTAAGTTGACCGAGTTGTAACCTCTGATTCTAAAAATGTTTACAATGTGTTTAAAGTTCCAACTCACCAAGATATCAACCTTTGCCAACGTGGCGGTGGCAATGTGAACGCAATCATCAAAACTGGTCGGTCCCACTACCTTTTCCTCGACATAAGTTCGTCCAAGGGTAAAACCTTCCTCAGACACTTCGATTCTTTCCATGTATCTACGGTCAAGCTGATTGAAATAGTCCTGCACCCTTTGCGGTGCGTTGCTCAATTCCCTTTCCGTCAGGTCAGAGTAAACGCAGATGATTTCTCCGAGTTTTACTTTTTCAAACAGTTGCAGTGTCTCCTCCTCAAACTCAGTATCAAATACACCGCCGAAAATTGATGTGTCAAAATAGTACCGCTGCGCCATGTCATGAATGTAAGTAATATTAGTCATAAGTCAGCCTCACGCCGTTGTTGGTGTTCTCCACCCACCACAAGCGGCATGACCTTGGGGAAGGATGACAAGTCAGAAGGGCCGTTACATTAAAAGTCCCGTTATTAGTGAAAACACCAAACAACGGAGTAAAAGGCCCCTTATGAGAAAAAACTTATACGTATCATTTGTGTCCTACTTTCATTGCTACTGATGCCTTATTTTCATTAATACGATATAACCAATTCAAATTGATAATTCTGTCATCACCTAAATCTATTCGAATTCTTTTTATCTCTGTCACACCATCGTCCTTAGTCAGAGAACTATTTTTTTCTTCTAATGCAATTCCAAGCGACTCAAAATGTAATTTCAAATTCTCGTATACTTCCCTTGACTTATCAATGTCATCTCCTCGATAAAATGTGACATAATAGTAGGAATACGAAGAATTCTCCCCTATGCTTATCGTGTTACTTTGTTCACCTGGGAATCGGATATTAGAATCATATAAACGTTCTTCTGATTTTTCTCCTCTTAAAGTTCTAAAATCGTTGCCCAGACCTAAAATAACCTCTTTTAAAGAAGCACAAAAAGATGAGGTACAACTCGTGATTGCCTTTATATCTGATGAGGAATATCTATCATGATTTCCCGGTTGATTAATTGGTGAGGACGGCGTGACAATGCCCAAATATTCCTTTGCTGCTTCAGTTGCATCATTAACGCCAATGTAAACACCCGGTCTAGCTTTTCCTTTCAACCAGTTATAACCAGCTAGCACTGCATTCAACCTCTCTTCATTTGTGCCATGATGATCTGGATTATTAAACTCATAATCACCTTTCAAATAAAATGATTGTAAAGCGGCTCGAATATCAGTATAAGTAAAAAAACTTCTGAAATATAGAAAACAACCAGCTTGAAAGTCAGCCAAAAGTTCACCGACTTTTGTTTCATAGTCAGTGGTTATATTTTTATTAAAATCTACAATATGAGCAAATTCGTGAGCTAGAACAAATGGTATTGTTGTACCACTTGTAGAATATCCAAACTCCTTCATCACCATATTAAATCCAAGAATCACGGTTCCGGATGGATAATTAGAGTTTTCAACTTTCAACATTGCCTGCGCATTTTCTGCTCCAGGTTCATCTTGATAATAGTAAACACTTGGGTTTACTTCAAAAAATCGTCTTAAAATATTTACTTCCCTATTGAGAAAATTATCCAATTGTGGATTTCCAGAAAATTCAGTCATATTGAAGTCGTCACTTGGTTTAGCACCAATATTTGCCCTACAGCCATACGGATTGCCTTGCCCAAATGAAGACCCTTGTGAGATGGTCAATAATAATACTAATACAAGAAGTGCTTTCATAAAAGCAATTTAAATTGTCTAATGTAAATAAAATAATAAGGTTTATTTATAAAATTCTTTAAATCAACACCAACTCTCAAAAAGCAAAACATTTTGCGCATTTTTGAGAGTTGTTTAGTATTCTTCAATGAGATGTGGCACTTTTCCGGTCGTGCTTTTTGTATTGTCGTCACGCAGGCATGAACCCAATGTATGCATCATCTTACTAAAAAGCAACTACTATTTTTCTAGTTTCAGAGTCAGCTGATCAAACAGGCTTTTCACTTTTTCAATCGTCACGTTACTCACGTGCGTGTACCGCAGGATAATCTTCAAGTCGTTGTACAGAAGTAGCTCCCAAATGATTTTTATGCACATTTTTGCCGTGCCCATGTTACATGCACCGTTGTTGGTGGTAGCACTAACAAAAGCTGCATGTTCTTGAGAAAATACAACAGTTCGGATAGGCTATTACATTGAAAGTCTTGCTATTGGTTAAAAACCCACAGCAAGACTTTCAATTTTTAAATGTTTTGACCCCTTCTTGTGAAAACCCCATTAGATTCAAGGGAGCCTATAAAATAAAAATTATGCTCGACAACAGCAGCAACACTTCCGATAAAATCAAATGCACGATACAAAGAATTACCTAACTCGTATTCTTGGGTATTATTTTTGATTGTATCTTCACCAAATATTTCTACAGCCTCTGCCTTGTCAATGACAAATCCGTGATCTTTGTAGCGGTAAACTAAATCAAAAGCAATTTCTTTAGGACTTCTTGGAAGAGTAATTGAATGAGTAGACAAAAGTTTCTCTGCGTATTGCATCGCGGATTCAGCGACCCTTTCGTAATAACCCAGGTTAATAAGCTCTAAAGACATATTTAGGTATTTTGCAAACATCTCATTTGAAGCAGGGTATCTCTTCACAAGTTCTGCAATGTGTTCAACAGAATATTTTAACCCTAAAGCTGGCAAGTCATTTATTTGCGGATCGATCGGGCCCAATTCGCTTAAGCTCCCCATGTGGATTGCATTTGCAGCACAACATATAAGAGTTGCAGCTGACTTTGCCATACGTGGAACAGTTACTACAAAGTTGCCTTCAGAATATTCTCTGCATAATTTTCCGATAAGATATGCTGATCCAGCAGAGCCGCCTCTTGAATACAGAACTAGTAGTAAAGGCTTCTTGTCAGAAAACTTAGTAACAGAATTATAAATTCTGTCTGCATCCTGTTTTACTAAAGACCCTTCATCATAAAGTGCAACAATATTGTAATCATTAAAACAGGGATAGGAGCTCGTTACTTGAAAAAGGTACTTAGATATAGTAAGATTACATGCAGCTTTTGTTTGATCATTCGCATTGTCTCCGTAACCGGTAAATATACTTTGGATTAAATCTCCTATAGTTACTTTTTGAGGTGTTGCATTCCTATTTTCTGGAGCTAAGTCAGCTTGCGGAATTGATGCATTGGAGACATCGTGGATCAAATTTTCTGAGTCTTGAGTATTTTCATCTTGACCTCGTGTATTACGATTCGTTTTTGCCATGATTTCTGTGTAAATAAATTTATATGTTTTATTTTGAAAAATTGCAAACTAACCGCTATGTTAAATTACAAAAAATTTAGCCGAGTAGATTATTTTTTTAAACGTTCTGGTTCTGCAACAAGTAACATATCGTAATAGATGCAAATACATACATATCTCTCTCAATGAATGTCCATCTACCGCGTGCATGAAACAAACTCTTTTTACCCTCACTAACAAACCTTTTACCTCCACTAACAGACCTTTTACGTTCACAAACAAACTTTTCGTGCCCACTAACAAGCTTTTTAATCCTTCAAAAAGCTTTCCCACAATCACAGACGGCCTTTTTGCCCTTACAAACACCCTTCCAATCTTACCAGCCCCACTTTTTACCCTCTCGTAAAAATTTGCCGTATGACTTTACGCTCCGTCGTCACGCAATGACTCCCGCCACAACATCTGTCGCCATTTTATTACCCCTCCCCACGTCGGCAATGGCGCTCGAAAAACCACCTCCATTGAGCCGTGTAGAATAAAGCAATACCTTCGACACAAAATAATACTTTTATGCCCATTAAAAAAAATGTTCGTGAATTTGCTTTTTCGGATGCCGAACTGCTTGCCGTAGCCCGCCACCTGGGGCAGTACGTGGTGCGGGATGCCAGGGAGTTTGCCGCCTACGGCTACACCAAAGAAGCCGCCAAACTCCTCAAGACGCGCCTGGCCGCCTTCGAAGCCGTGCCCACCGACCTCGTGTTTGAGCAGGTGCAGGCCGAAGCCACGCAGTTCAAACTCGCCAAGGAAGCCTTCCTCAAAGGCTGCATCAAGGAGATCACCAACCGGGCCCGCCTGCTGCTGGGTGAAGAGTCGCCCAAGTTCAAGCGCTTCGGCACCAAGGGCCTCGACAACATGAAGGACGCCGACCTGTCGCTGTGCGGCAAGCGGGTGGCCGACGTTGCCACCGCCCTCCTCGCCGAACTGGCTGTGCGCGGCGTAACCCAGGCCCTGGTCGACGACCTTACCCATGCCCGCCACTCGTTCGATGAGGCCATCCTGGCGCAGGGCAAAGTGATGTCGGAGCGCGGCACGGCCACCAACGACCGCATCCGCGTTGCCAACGAACTCTACGCCTTTACCGTGGAACTCGCCGAAGCCGGCAAGGCCATCTGGCAGGACAAAGACCAGGCCCGCTACCGCGACTACGTGCTCTACTCCACCGAGGGCAAGCCCACTGTCAAGGAACCCGCCCCCACCGCCCCCGTCACGTCCGACGCGCAGTAAGGTCGGGTGCTTCGTACCCCGGGGCTGCGTGTTTTCGGGCCCGCGCAGCAACGGGGTACCCCGTTTCAAATTGCAGCTATTTCGGTACATTTTCCGGTGCACCAAACCCGGTAAAAGGCACGGTAATTGCCCGGATTGCCCGGCGAGTAACCCTTGAAAAAAATGAGGAAAGAAATTGGTTTGTTCTTGTTGCTGCTCCTGTTGCTGCCCGGCTGCCGGCCCGACGACCCCGAAGTGGCGCTGACTTTGCCGGCCGAAACCCGGGAAGGAAAGAATACCATCGGGTTTTTACTGAACGGCAAGGTATGGGTGAACCAAGGCAGGGACTGTTCATTTTCCAGTGGCTGCCGGGAAAGCCTGGAAAGCAGTTCTTATCCACACGGAGGCGGCAGGACTTTTTCTTTGCAGGCTTTACAAGCCAGCCGGCGGGATCAAAAACCTGCGGTATTGCAGTACCTGAGCATCACCCTTGACACCATCAAAGGCCCGGGCGTGTACCTGATTGACGGCACCCGCCTCAACGCCGATCTGTATTTCCGGGATGCATTGCGGCAAGAATCCGATTATTACGGGGTTGACTCCACGAAAACCCCCTTCACCTTGCACGTCACTACCATTGATACCGTCGCAAACATCATTGCGGGCCGGTTTGAGGGAATTCTCTACGACGACGTAAACAAACAAGACTCAATCATCATCCGCGAAGGGCGCTTTGACGTGAAAACGGACCAGTAACCCGTCGGCCTCCCCGGATTATGCCTTTTCCCTTGAAACCATCTACAATCAATACCCTCTTTTGGGTTCTATTCATGATAGGGGGGTCGTTGGGCATCTGGGCCCTTGTATGCCTGGTGCTGTGAACAAACCGTACGTTTACCAACGATGCGCCCCGGACCATGTTGTTCAAAGTCACGTGAAGAAGGGGCTTTGGGGATACGAATACATCACCGACCAGTACTTAACCAACGAATGAGCCGCGATCATCGCCCCGTACGGCGGGGGTGTTCCCGTTGCCGGGTGTAGCCCCGTTCCATGACGTATTCAGCAAAAAGAGGATGAATCTGATTTTTACCCTGCTCCTTCCCTTGTTCATTACGGCGGTGCCGTTGTTATTCCTTCGTTAACCCACATTGCATGAAAAGAAATATAGCCACCGTCTTGTGCTTCATCAGTTTACAATCCTGTGATTGTGTTCAACAAACGTATGGTGTGGTTGTGGACGAAAAAAGCTTACAGCCACTGGATAGCGTTGTGTTCAACAAAGCCGGACAAATTCCTGACGAGTTGGACCGCACCCAGGCAGATGGATCTTTTACCATGTATGCTGTTTCGGGTGGGCTTTGGGGGTGCCCACCTATTGAGTTGAAGTTCTATAAACCCGGATATGAGGAGCTGGTGTTAAAAATGGAGTATAAACATTGGACCTACGGGGATAGTATTCACTATGAAGCGGGTGACACAATCAAATTAAAACGAAAAGCAGAATAATGGGTGCCAACACCAGCCACGCAAGTACAATGGAGAAAGAAATACTGGCCTGGCGGAAATATCCGGAACCTGCCGGGAGAAATTATTACCAGGAAGACTTAGCCGACCCTTTGGTGGTGAAAGAGCTGTTCGACTATTGTCAAATCCTGGAAGCAACCATATGGGAGAAGGGGTGGCAATTTTTGATGGCTACCTATCCCCTCGATGCGTTGTTTGAGCTGAACCGGCAGAGTGGTTGGTTTGATGCAACCACCCCGGCGGAATACGAACAGGCGTTACAGGACTATTGGACGGAGCTTCAATACACCGTGAAGTAAGCCTTTATGAATTTCACCGGCCTTTTTCCGCACTATCGCCATGAAGATTAAAGAAATGCTACTCGCAACCGGCATGCTTTTCACCCTCTCCTCCTGTTTCGTAGGCGCCGACTCCGACGAGAAAGCGGTGAATGAATACTTCTTCCTGCACCGGGAATACGGGACCCGGAAAACGTATCTGGGTACCATCGAAGACGGGGGGTACCGGATTGCGGACGGGTATCTGGGTCCAATTGCGCAAATCGGCTGGAACGATGCGCACGTCATTGTACAAGACAAGCATCACCGGTACTACATCCAACCCATCCCCAACGGCGCTTCTCTGGCACAGGTGCAGCAGGCGTTGAAAGGCCCTTTTACCTACGAAGAATTCCAGGCCCAAAGAGTGAAGTTAGCGGTTGATGAAGGATTAGCATTTGATCTGGAATATTAAAGGAGAGCACGCATGGGCACTTTGGTTTTGGTATTGATTCTCCAGGCATCCCATTTTTTAATAACAATTGAATAAAGCGTAAGTGACCTTATCTTCTTTGCTACGATTTTTACTTGTATTCCTTGTGGCAGTTGAATACTCGTACGCGCAAGTGACCTATCCGGCAGGTCTGGTAGCTGCCTACACATTCTCCCAGAATGCCAATGACAAGGGGCCAAACCATTACCACGGGGTAGGAAGAGGACTGGTTACTTTCAATGATACGCTGGCGGTTCCCAACGATTATGATTCATTCGTAACGCTTCCAGCCCAGGCATTCAATGGGCTGGGCGATTTTACCATTTACTGTAAGTTCAAGTTTCTGACCATTAACTCCGATCTTAACTTGCTTTTCAGCGGGGCCACTCCGGCCAGTGCCAATTATTTCACCCTGTATTACGTTTGGCGGCAAGGAGAATGGGGTTTTAGTTATCAAAATATGAACTATACCTTTCGGGCCGCCATTCCTCAGGCCAAACGTTGGTACTGCCTGATGTTTACCAGGACGAACAACACCTTTAGCTTATACATTGATGGTGTGAAAGCTTCCAATGAGCTGGTAATCGACAATCAACCCTTGCATTTTGGGACTGCCGGGCTTGTCTTGGGTCAGGAACAGGATTGCGTTGGCGGGTGTTTTGAGGCGAACCAGAATTTAAATGGCAAACTGGATAACTTTTGTGTATTTAACCGGGCTTTAACCACGGAGGAAATTGCCGGGGATTGCATTGATCCGGTGACCATTACGGAACCCCTGCCAGTGCCAACCCCGGCACCTTTGCCGGAGATTTCGCCGGCAGATAAAACCTATCTGCCAAACGTAATTACGCCAAACCAGGACGGGTTGAATGATTTTTTAACGTTTGATCCGGGAACGTTCCCGGGCTTGCGTCACTTGACCATTTGTAATCGCTGGGGAGAAATCGTATTCACCACGAAAAAATATAACAATGACTGGAACGCCGATTCCCTCTCCGGTGGGATGTACTATTACTATTTCAGCAGCAATGGGGTAGTTTATAAAAGTTGGTTGAGCGTACTGAGGTAAAACGTACAGGCCCCGGCGTGAAACGGTATTCGGCTGCCGCCCCGGACATTACCGTAACGAACCGGATATTTGAGGGATTTTACTCTCAGAAAGCAGGAGACAGAACCGAAATCCGGATTCACGGATACTTCAATTGATTCATTGCCAAAAATGATCCGGCCCGGCAAGCGGGGTCAGGCGAGTTGGGGCAGACAAGTCCCGTAGGGGCGAGATATGGGTAGAACACGCACCAATACGTCGGGGCTTTAGTCCCGTAGGGACGCAATATTGGTAGAAAACGCACCGTTCCCCTTTTTTTAGTCCCGTAGGGACGAAATATTGGTAGCAACTACGCCAAACCTCCTTTTTTAGTCCCGTAGGGACGCAATATTGGTAGTCCCTACGGACGAAACAGTGTAGTTTTTTGCCACCGGGTACTTGTGCGGTTGGGGTAATTGCCTTTCTCGTATTTCGTCCCTACGGGACTGTAAAAAAGGAGGCGGTGCGTTTTCTACCAATATTGCGTCCCTACGGGACTAAAGCCCCGACGTATTGGTGCGTGTTCTACCCATATCTCGCCCCTACGGGGCTATTGCACTCAAACCCTAACTGAACAGCCCCACAATGTCGTCCTGCGTGAGCTTCTTGATGAAGCCCGACTCGGTGCTGATCAAATCGTTGGCGACTTCCTTTTTCTTTTCCTGCAACGCCAGGATCTTCTCCTCCACCGTGTCCTTGCAGATCATCTTGTAGGCGAACACCTTCTGCGTCTGGCCGATGCGGTGCGTGCGGTCAATGGCCTGCTGTTCCACGGCCGGGTTCCACCAGGGGTCAATCAGGTACACGTAGTCGGCGCTGGTGAGGTTGAGGCCCACGCCGCCCGCCTTCAGGCTGATGAGAAACACCCGGCACTGCTCGTTTTCCTGGAACGACCGCACCCGTTCGGCCCGGTCTTCGGTGGACCCGTCGAGGTATTCGTAGGGAATGTGCATGATTTCGAGCTTCTGGCGCACCAGGTCGAGCATTTTGAGGAACTGCGAAAACACCAGGATCTTGTGGTGGCCCGCGTTTTCGTGGATTTCCCGCGTGAGTTCGTCGAGCTTGGCCGAGTCGTGGCCGTAGTCTTCCCCGTCGCTGAGCAGGGCCGGCGAGTCGCAGATCTGGCGGAGTTTGAGGAGCCCTTCGAGGATGAGGAAGCTGGCCTGTTCCTTGCCGTCGCGGCTCATCTTGTCGGAGATCTTCTGGCGGTAGGTTTCGCGGAACTTCTCGTACACCTTGCGCTGCGCCTTGCCCATCTCGCAGTGCAGCACGATTTCGGTCTTGTCGGGCAGGTCCTTGGCGACCTCCTCCTTGGTGCGTTTGAGCATGAACGGGTAGATGAGCTGGCGCAGTTCGCGGGCCTTCTCCTCGTTGCGGTGCTTGTCGATGGGCGTGGCGTACTCCATCCGGAAAAACGCCTCGCTGCCCAGCAGGCCCGGGTTGAGAAAATCCATCTGCGAGTAGAGGTCGAAGGTATTGTTTTCGACCGGCGTGCCCGTCATCACGATGCGGTTGTCGGCGCGCAGGAGTTTGACGGCCTTGGCTACCTGCGAACCCGGGTTTTTGATGGCCTGCGACTCGTCGAGCACCACGTAGTGGAACCGGTACTGCCGCAGTTTTTCGATGTCGCTGCGCATGGTGCCGTACGTCGTGATCACCAGGTCGAACTCGTCGAACAGGTCGGTGTTCCACTGGCGGGAGGCGCCCCGGTACACCTGCGTTTTGAGGTCGGGGCAGAACTTGGCCGCCTCCGACTCCCAGTTGGAAAGCAGCGACGTGGGCACCACCACCAGGTTGGTGGCGCCGGGCGTCCGGTTCTGCCTCTCCTGGAGGAAGGTAAGCACCTGCAAGGTTTTGCCCAGGCCCATGTCGTCGGCCAGGCAGCCGCCCCAGCCGAACTCGTCGAGGAAGTGCAGCCACTTGAAGCCTTCCCGCTGGTAGTCGCGGAGCTGCGCCCGCACGTTGGGGGGCAGCGGCACCTCGGCAATCTCCTTGAAGTTGAGCAGCTTCTGCCGCTTTTCGTAGAGTTCCCGCTGCACCTCCAGGTTGTCGATCTCGTTGTAGAGGGCGTCGATCACCGAGAAGTGCAGTTTGGAGACCTTCACCGTGTCGCCGTCCACCTCGCCCACCCGCAGCATGCCAGGCGTACTTTTGCAGCCATTCTTCGGGCAGCATGCCCAGCGTACCGTCGCCCAGCGTCACGTAGTTTTCCTTTTTGAGCAGCGCCTTGCGCACGTCGGCCAGCGACGCCAGCTGGTCGCCGAAGCGGATTTCCACCTTTACGTCGAACCAGTCAATGCCCGAACTCGTGCGCATCTGGAGAGTGGGCCGGTTGAGGTTGTAGCGGATCTTTTTGAGCGTGCTCTGGCCCAGCACCTCCACCCCCTGCGCCTGCAACCTTTCGACGGTTTTGAACAGCCAGCCCTCCCGGAGCACGTCGGCGAAGGGAACGGCAAACGCCGGGCGGCCGTCCTGCGCCGCGAAGTCCGGGTGCAGCGATTTCACCAGGGCGTACCCCTCCCCTTCCCGGGCGGCGTCGCGGCGCCAGCGGGTAATCTGGCCGCCGGTTTCCGTGAACCGGTAGGGGCGGCCGTCGGGCACGCATTCCACAGCCTCGCCGTCCGCCCCGTAGGCCGTGGCCGGGGCCAGCAGCAGGTTGTCCTCGTCTTCCTTCAGGTACACCCGGTGGCCGGTAAATCCGAGGTCCGCTTCCCGCAGGGGCTGGGCCAGTTTGAGGTCGAGGTCGCACGTTTCGGCCAGCGGCAGCACGAAGCCCGACAGGAATTCGGGCAGGCGGTCTTTTTTCACCCGCACGGCGCCGTGCTCGGAAAAGTAGCGGAACAGGTTGGCCTCGGCGAACCCGGCAAATTTGTAGAACGTGCCGGCGAAGAATACGGTCCAGAAGCTCCGGTAGCCGAAGCGGGAGAAGGGCACCGGCCCGTCGTCGAGGCGGATGAACATTTCCACCGACACCAGGTCTGTTTCCTCCTTCACCACGAACTCCGGCCGGATGCGCACCGGGGAGAGCGTCACCGGGGAAAGCGTTTCGGCCGAATAGTTGTAGGTGCTCCGGGCCTGTTCGTACGTCCGTTTGCCGGCCATGCCGAGGAAAAGTTCTTCGAGCAGCACCCCTTCGTAGCGGCGGGCGACGGCGCGGGCTTCCTCGGAAAGCTTGGCTTCGAAATCGTAGCCGTACCAGCCGTACTGGGGCACCTGCCCCGCCTCCTGCAAGTGCTTGATGAGCCCTTCCACCGTGAGCAGGCCGCCCAGCCGGATGTTGCGCGTATCTTCGGGGCTCACCACGGGCAGGCCGCCCCCCTGCAACTGGTTCAGTTGCCGCACGTGGGTCATCTTGCCCGTTTTGGGGTTGATCTTGCAGGTGAGCGGCGTCACCTTCAGGCCCGGCATGCCCAGCGGACCGGCGCATTCGAGGGCGTAGATGAGGTGGAGCGTTTCTTCGGCCTTCGGCACCACCGGCGGCGCGGTGGCCGCGCCGGGGGCCCGGCCCAGCAGCGACTGGCCCAGGCCCTGCCAGTCGGCATTCAGCTTGTGCAGCGAGGCGTCTTTGAGCACCAGTTCGAGTTCGCCCTTGCGGTCGTTGACGCGGAAATCAAACTTGCCCTTCAGGTCATCGTCGGGGGTGTAGCCGTACTCGGCCAGCAGGCGCCGCTTGTCGTCGGTCCAGTCGCGCATCATCAGGAAAGCCTTGATGCCGAACTGTTCGCGGATTTTGAGCAGGGCGGCCACCTTGTGCAGGCACAGCGGGTAGAGCAGGCTTTCGTTGCAGGAGCAGGAGGTGTGCACGATGTCCTTCTCCTTGCCGGTGAGGTGAATCGTGTAGGGCGTTTTTTTGTAGGTCAGTTCGCACTCCGCCCGGCCGTTGAGGGCCTGTTTCACCACCACCCGTTCGGGCAGTTTGGCGGCGGCCTTCCAGTCGTCGTCGCGGCAGTTGACCCGCAGGGCGGCGTCGCCCAGGGCGGGCAGGAAAGCCACCGAGTCGAGCATCTGGAAAATGACTTTGGGCGGGGCGTTTTCTTCCTGCTGCAACTTGCCGTCGAGCAGGTGAATGGCCGCCACCCGGTGCTTGCAGATGCCGCCCCAGTCGTAGGGGCAGGTGCACGACGACTTGAGCGTGCCCGACAGGAAGCCGGAGATTTCGACGCGGTAGATTTTGTCCTCCGAATCGCTGCGCACCTTGAAGGCGGCCTTGCCCGGCCCGCCGGGGTCAAGGGAGTCGAGGGTGCACAGTTTCTCGCTCAGCATCTTGCGGCCGCGGGCCACGATGTCGGGAAAGGTATTGTTGAGGACGTATTTTTTCAGCTTCAGGCTGTGAAAAGTGGTCATATCCTGCGTAGGCGCAAAAGCGGTTCGAACGGGCAAAAGTACGGAAACCGGCGCATTCTGGCCCGCTTCTCCTACCTTTGCCCGATGTTATCGTTCCGTGACCTTCCCGCCCTCACGGGGGGACAACTCCTGGCTTTGGCGCCGGACGCCCCGGTGGAGCACCTGCTGCTCGACAGCCGCAAACCCGCCGCGCCGGTCGGCACCGTGTTTTTTGCCATCCGCGGCGAACGCCACGACGGGCACCGGTTCGTGGCCGAACTTTACGGCAAGGGCGTGCGGCAATTCGTGGTCGAAGACCCGGAAGCCGTGGCCTGGGCGGCATTGCCCGAAGCCGGCGTACTCCGCGTGGAGAGCGCCGTGGCCGCCCTCCAGTCCGTAGCCGCGCACCACCGGCGGCAGTTCACGATACCGGTGATCGGCATTACGGGCAGCAACGGCAAAACCATCGTGAAGGAATGGCTGGCGGGCCTGCTTGAAGGGCATTACCGGGTGGTGAAAAGTCCCAAAAGCTACAACTCGCAGGTGGGCGTGCCGCTGTCGGTGTGGGAGATGAACGGCAGCCACACGTTGGGCCTGTTTGAAGCGGGCATCTCCCGGCCGGGCGAAATGGCAAACCTGGCCCGGGTCATCGGGCCTACGATCGGCATTTTCACCAACATCGGCCCGGCCCACGACGAAGGGTTTACCGACCGCGCCCAGAAGGTCCGCGAAAAGGCGCTGCTCTTTACGGGCTGCGCGACGGTGATCTGCTGCCGCGACCACGAGGCCGTGTACGCGACGCTGCGCGAAACCCTGCCCGCCGGGGTGCAGATTTTTACCTGGTCGCGGACGGGTGCGTCGCCCGTGCGGCTGCGGCAGGTGCGCAAACGGGGTCGGGAAAGCGACCTCGACGTGGAATTCGGCGGCGCGGCCTTTACCCTGCCCGTGCCGTTTGCCGACGAGGCGTCGGTGGAAAACGTGATGCACGCCGTCACGACCCTGCTGCACCTGGGCCTGGCGCCGGAGGCAATCGTGCCGGGCGTGGCCCTGCTGCAACCCCTCTCGATGCGCCTGGCGTGGAAAGAAGGCGTGGACGGCTGTTCGCTCATCGACGACTCGTACAGCAACGACCTGGCGGGCCTCTCGATTGCCCTTGACTTCCTCAGCGGGCAGGGCATCCGCCGGCCCAAGACGATTATCCTCTCGGACGTGCTCGAATCGGGCCTGCCCGAGCCCGAACTCTACGGCCGCATTGCCCGGCTGCTGCGCGACAAGGGCATCGGGCGGCTGGTGGGCGTGGGCGAAGTGATTTCCCGCCACCGTGCCCTGTTCGGGCCCGGGGCCGCGTTTTTCCCGTCCACCGAGGCGCTGCTGGCCGACCTGCCCGCCTTCCGCGACGAGCTGATCCTGGTGAAGGGAGCCCGGGCCTTCCGCTTCGAGCGGGTGGTGGGCCGGCTGCAACGCAAAACGCACGGCACCGTGCTCGAAATCAACCTCGACGCCCTGGCCCATAACCTGCACTACTTCCGCCGCAAGCTGCGGCCGCACACGAAGGTGATGGCGATGGTCAAGGCGTTTGCCTACGGCAGCGGCGGCGCCGAAATTGCCGGCGTGCTCCAGTTCCACCGCGTGGACTACCTGGCCGTGGCCTACGCCGACGAGGGGGCGGCGCTGCGCGAAAAAGGCATTACGCTGCCCATCATGGTGATGAACCCGTCGGCCGAGTCGTTCGGGCAGTTGCTGGGGGCGGGGCTCGAACCGGAAATCTACAGCTTCAAGATTCTGGGCGAACTGCTCGACAACCTGCGGCGCACGGGCGGCACGGCCCTCATCCACCTGAAGCTCGAAACGGGCATGCACCGCCTGGGCTTCGACGCGGCCGACCTGCCGGGGCTGGCGCAAACCCTCCGCGAGCATCCCGAGGTGCGCGTGGCGGCCCTGTTCAGCCACCTGGCGGCCTCCGACGACCCGCAGTGGCAGGACTTTACGCGGGAGCAGATCGGGCGGTTCCGCGAGATGTCGGACCGGCTCACCGAAACGCTGGGCTACCGGCCCATCCGGCACATCCTCAACTCGGCGGGCGTGTCGCACTACACGGATGCGCAGTTTGACCTGGTCCGGCTGGGCATCGGCCTCTACGGCGTGGGCGTAAACCCCACCGAGCAGGCGCAACTCGAAACGGTGGGCACGCTCAAAACGACGATTTCGCAGATCAAGCACCTGGTGCCGGGGCAGACGGTGGGCTACGGCCGCCGCGGCCGGATCGAACGCGACAGCGCCATTGCCACGCTGGCGATTGGCTACGCCGACGGCTTCGACCGCCGCCTGGGCGGGGGCAACGGCCGCGTGTGGATCAACGGTTACCTGGCTCCGACCATCGGCAGCGTATGCATGGACATGACAATGGTGGACATCACCGGCATTCCGGCGCAGGAGGGCGACGAGGCAGTGGTGTTCGGAGCGGCCCTGCCCGTGACCGAACTGGCCCGGCAGTGCGGCACGATTCCTTACGAAATCATGACGGGTATCAGTGACCGGGTGAAGCGGGTGTTTTACTCGGGGTAGATTTTTAGGCACCGGCTTGCAAGGCTTTACAGCTCAAATGCGTATCTTTTCCAGCATTGTGTATTTCCAAATCAGGCGGGATACACCACCGGCCAGAAAGAATTGTGGAGGTCCGAATGGTATGGGCTACAGAAGAAGTTTGGAATTACTGCATGGAAATCGAAGAAGGTAAGTATTTCAGCATTGAAGGGAATAGCTATATTCTTGAAGAGAGAGCTGGTTACGGGATCGTAAGCATGGCTTTCCTGCTTGGCATTTTAGGCGTTTTCTTTACTTTTATTTCCATCAAAATACCCGATTTGAAGGTTTTGATGGTTTCCATCCCCATGATCCTGCTGGCCTTTTACGTGACATTCAACTGGAAGGAGGTGGTATTTGATTTTGATACCAGAAATCTTATCTTCAGGAGGCGGTTATGGAATCATTACTACGGAAAAACGAAGCTGGTGGCGTTCCCGGATGGCTTACAAGTATGGGTTCATTCCCAAACTGATGAGGAAGGCAATACTTCCCACGCTTTATGGGCCAAAGCCGCCGGCAAAGAAGTATTCATCTCCGGTTTTGACGAGAGAGGAAAAGCAGAACGAATCATTGATATGATGCAGGAAGACCAGCCCAGCCTGGCAACGAAAGCAGAATAACAGCCCGTAACTTCCTGCCGAAACGGCAACGGGCCCGTCTCACCGCAAACCTCCACCGGAGGCCCCGCCGTCGGCAGGCAGTACTCCGTTAGGGATTATCGAAAAAGAATGAAAGAACTGACCTACACCGAGCAGTTGTTTCTGCGTTTTCCTACCCGGTATACGGGAAAGGAGGTGATCCTTCTTACGCTGCTTGAGCTTGCCGTCCGGGAACTGATCCATTTGAAACCCGTCCGGTTCTTCGATGCCAGTGACCCGAGATCCTTCATTCAGCACCACTGGGTCAGAAAAGGACCAAAGTACGCCGATCACGCTGCTCAGGCTCATTTTGACATCTTCTTGAAAGTATTGGCTCCGCACGACTGTTTGCACTTATGGACCTTCGTAAATACGGTTTATATGCAGGTCGCCAGCCTCGCTGATTTCAAGAACCGGTTTGTGTACAAGCCATTGGTCCACCGGGGATACTTTGTCAACCTTCCTTTTCTGTGGAATGCCAACCTCTATTTCAGGACGTCGGTTGGTGTCCGGTCTGCTCAGCAAGTGACCTATTCTCAAAGGACTGGTCAGTATCAAGACAACTTACTGCAAATGCTGTGTAACCTTGGGGTAGCCCCGGAACACTTGAGTCCGTTTGACATGGCAGAACTAAGGGCAGAAGTTGAATCAGCCTATACCGAACGGGTAAAATACCGGACAAAGTACGGAATAGAAGTCGACGAAACTGGCTTTCCCGTTGCACAACGAACCTGGCAACGCTGACACATCGCTTTTCTACGGCAGGAGCATCCACCCCAGTGATAGTCGTGGTTTCGGGTTGCGCAGTAAAGCCGGGCAAATGTCGGGACGTGGGTTAAAGGAACCTCCATCCCCTCCCGGTGCGGGAGGGAAAAGTACGCCGGAACATGGCAAAACTTTTTTATTTCTTACATGCCCCGGCCAGTACACGCCCCGGCGGGACCGGTGTAAACAACGGATGCGCCGGTACGCCGCCAAAGCCGGGCGGCAGGCCAACCGTAAATCCACCGGTTTATTACACGGCTCCTTTCCTTTTACGGACGGGGTTATCCTTCCTTTCGCCCAACCCTTCCTACTTTTGAGGATTACCCCTTTTTTCGTTTCGTTTAACAGTCCGCTTTATTGCCATACCCGTACTTCTCCCCTCGAATGCAACGCTTTTTCTTCCTGTTTTTCTTTCTGCTCACGACCCTCCTGCCCGTTTTTTCCCAAACCCGTTACACCGTGAGCGGCTACGTACGCGAAGCGGGCAGCCGTGAACTGCTGCCGGGCGTAAACGTGTACATCGCCGGCACCACCACCGGCACGAGTACCAACCCATACGGCTTTTACTCGCTCACCCTGCCGGAAGCCGACTCCCTCACGCTGACGTTTTCCTTCGTGGGCTACGGGGCCGAAACGCGCACCGTGGCGCTCCGGCAGGCCCGGGAACTGAACGTAGAACTGCGGGGCGGCACCGTGCTCGAAGCGGTCGAAGTACGCGGAGACCAGCCCGACCGGGTGAGCCAGTCGGTGCAGATGAGCCAGATCGAACTGCCCGTGGCCCAGCTCAAAAAAGTGCCGGCGCTGCTGGGCGAAAAAGACGTGCTCAAAGTGCTCCAACTGATGCCCGGCGTGCAGAAGGGCAGTGAAGGCAACAGCGGCCTCTACATGCGGGGCGGCGGTCCCGACCAGAACCTGATCATCCTCGACGACGCCGTGGTGTACAACGCCACGCACCTGTTTGGTTTTGTTCTCCCTCTTCAACGGCGACGCCCTCAAAAGCGTGGAACTCACCAAGGGCGGCTTCCCGGCCCGGTACGGCGGCCGGCTGTCGTCGGTGCTGGAGATGACCATGAAGGAGGGCAGCAAGGAGAAACTGCACGGGGAAGGCGGCATCGGCCTGATCGCCTCGCGCCTGACCCTGGAAGGGCCGCTGCGGAAAGACAAGGCGTCCTTCCTGCTTTCGGGCCGCCGCACCTACGCCGACGCCCTGGTCCGGCCTTTCATCCCCAACGGCGACCGGGGGTATTACTTCTACGACCTGAACGCCAAGGTGAATTACGATTTCGGCCGCAAGAACAAGCTTTACCTGAGCGGCTACTTCGGCCGCGACCGCTTCTTCTCCCGCGACCGGGGCGACAACAACAGCCTTTTCCGCACCGGCTTCGACTGGGGCAACGCCACCGGCACGCTGCGCTGGAACCACCTGTTCTCCCAAAAGCTCTTTACCAACACCTCCCTCATTTTTACGGATTATCATTTCAAGGTCTACGAAACGACGCGGGTGCCGGCGGGCGACTACAGCCTGCGCTACAATTCGGGCATCCGCGACGTGACCCTCAAGCACGACTACGACTTCTTCCCCACCCCGGCGCATTCAGTACGGTTCGGGCTAATCAGCACCTACCACCGCTTTACGCCCAGCGCCCTGGTGCTCAAGGAAACCCAGGATACCTTGCGCCAGCAGCGGCGGGAAGCCGAAACGATGGAAGTCGTGGAATCGGGATTGTACCTGGAAGATACCTACCAGCCCTTCCCCCGCCTGAAGATCAACGCGGGGATGCGGCTGAGCCACTTTGCGGCCAAGGATACGGCGTACCTGCGTCCCGAGCCGCGCTTGGCGGTGGCCTACCGGCTGGGCAACGAACTGGCCCTCAAAGCGTCGTACGCCCACATGAACCAGTACGTACACCTGCTGTCCAACACGGGCATCGGCCTGCCCACCGACCTGTGGGTGCCGGCCACCCGGGAAGTGGCCCCGCAGCAGTCGCGGCAGGTGGCGGCCGGGGTGGCCAAAGATTTCTCCGAACGGGGCCTGGCCCTCACCCTGGAAGGGTACTACAAAAAGATGGACAACGTGATCGGCTACCGCGAAGGCGCCAGCTTCCTGCTCATCAGCGACGGCGCGGAGGGCGCCAACCAGGTACGCTGGCAGGACAACGTCACCTCGGGCCAGGGCTGGTCGTACGGCGCGGAAGTGCTGCTGCAAAAGAAGACCGGCCGGCTCTCGGGCTGGGCCGCCTACACGCTTTCCTGGACGCAGTTGCAGTTTGACGAACTCAACTTCGGCAAGAAGTTCCTGGCCCGCCACGACCGGCGCCACGACCTGTCGCTGGTGGGCATCTACGAGCTGAGCCCGCGCATCACCCTGTCGGCCACGTGGGTGTACGGTACGGGCAACGCCATTACCCTGCCGCTGGCCCAGTTCGCGGCGGCTGAACACCGGGTATCGCGGCGGGGCGGCTCTGTTACCTACCGTGCCAACACGTACGGCGAGAAAAACAGCTTCCGCATGGCGGCGTACCACCGGCTCGACGCGGCCATCCAGTTCCGCAAGCAGAAGCAGCGCTTCGAACGCACCTGGGAACTGGGCTTGTACAACGCCTACAGCCGCCAGAATCCTTTCTTCTACTACATCGCTTCCGAACCCCGGGGCAACAACCTGCCCGACCGGAACCGGCTCAAACAAGTTTCTTTGTTCCCCATCATTCCTTCGGTCAGCTATAACTTTAAATTCTAATGAAAAGGCTAAAAAGTGGTTTGCTGCTGGCACTGGTTTGCCTGCTGGCCGCCTGCGAAAAAGAAGTCACCTCCCTTCACCTGCCCGCACTCGAATCCCAACTGGTGGTCAACGGGTTTATTTCGCCGCAGGACACGGTGGTGGAGGTGACGGTGTACGAATCAAAGCCCGTATTCACCGACCGGCCCGGCGGGGCCACGGACCTCATCCGGGACGCCACCGTGACGCTTTCGGACGGAAAAAAGACCGTTGCCCTCACCCTGCCCGGCAACGTTCCAATAGCCAGCAGCCGCAATTACCACGTGATGGCCCGCGACTTTCCCATCGAAGCGGGCAAAACCTACTCGCTGCGGGTGAGTACGCCCGACGGCCGCCAGGTGACGGCGCAGTGCACAGTGCCGGCCGCCCCGCCCCTGCCCGAGATGCGGTTCAATCTGCCGGTGGACACCTCGGCGAGCGGCGCGCCCAACTACCGCGAATACACCGGGGCGCTGCATTGGCAGGACCCCGCGGGGGAAGAAAACTTTTACCGGGTCGACGCTGACATCAATTACGTCCGGGTGGACAACCAGGGCACGGTCTGGGATGACTGGCGGCAGATCTACTGGAAAGACGGCAAATCCACGACTTTCAGCGACGCCCGGCTGGACGGGGCGCAATTCTCTTCGCCGGAAACCACCTTTCCGGTGGTCCGCGACTACCACAACGCAATCACCCTGTACGCCTACCTGCTCCACACCGACCGCGCCTATTTCGAGTACCACCGCACGTTGCGGGCCAACACCGACGGCAACCCGTTTGCCGAGCCGGTGCTGCTCTACGCCAACGTGGAAGGCGGGCTGGGCGTGTTTGCCGCGTTTAACCGCACGACCCTCGAAGTGAAGCTGCTGTAGGACGCCGCCCGGGAAATGGCCTGCCCCGGCATTGTGTAGATTTCCAGTATGGTGTGAAGGTCCAAAAAGGTACGAACACGCGACATGCAAGGATGTTTTTGTAAATTATCGGTGCGCAATTGTTACCGGTAATGAAAAATGATGGCAGCACTACGAATACTGGCACTGGCACTGCTAGGTTATTTCTGCCTTTTGGGCCTGTTCGGGGCACTGACCTGGATAAAGTTCATAGGTAATGTGTCCCGGCATGGGGGAGAAATGGCAGGCTCTCTTTTCCTGTTGGGGTTGTTGGTTGCCTCGGGTTATTATGGATTGCTGACGGTATGGGCGTTTAACCTCTACAAAAAAAAGCAGGTCTTAACAACATCCACTTTCTTGTTGTTGGGCTTTCCGCGTTGAACGCCTGCCATTCAGGCTCCCGGGAACAGCAAAAATAAATTACCCATGAATACGGAAGAAACCACCCCGGGCCCCGCCAGATTCAGGGACCAGAACCGGTCGCTGCACCACTTTCAGGACCGCGTAACGGTCATGTGCCCTCAATGCGCCGGCCGGGCGGAGGTCCGCACCGACCTCACTACGTACCATACCACCTTCCACTGCCCCGACTGCCACCACCACCGCACTTCCGACAACACGCGGACCGAGTTGAACCTGCGCACGTACTGCAACGCCTGCGGGCACCCAATCGTGGTGCATAAGCCCGACGTGAAGGTGCCCAGGCAGGCCATCCGGGTAAAGTGCCCGGCCTGCCGCACGGTGGCCGCCTACCCGCCCGAATACCGCGCCTACCGGGGCTTCGGCGGCACCCCCGCAGGCACCGACCCCTTCCTGGGCCTCCCCCTGTGGTACCGCGATTCGCTGGGCGAACACCTGTTCTGGGCCTACAACTACGACCACCTCCACTACCTGGAAGGGTACATCGGCGCCGGCCTGCGGGAACGCAAGACCGCCCCCCACCTGAGCATGGTGGAGAAGCTGCCCCGGTTCATGCAACTTGCCAAAAACCGCGAGGCGTTGCGCAAACTCATTGCCCGGCTCAAACGGAAGTAAGCGGCGTGCGCATCCCTGGCCTTGTTTTTGCTCGGTCATCGGGACCAACGCATTCGTATGAAAACCAATCATCTGTATCTCAACGTCCTGCTTACCGTCCTGGCGGTTTGCCTGATCGGGATTCTCATTCAGAACCAACTGCTGATCGAGGAATTGAAAAGGGAAAGAGTGTCGGCAGAAGGGTATTCGCGGGCCGGCTTGGGTGCCCTCCCGGTAAGCAACCGTACGGTTGACTACGCCCTGGTGCCCACCAATGCCGACGGTTCCATCGACGTGCGGGTCGTGGCCGGCTCGGAAACGATGAACGTGAATCTGCACCAGGTGAGTGGCTACCCAATTGCCGACAACAAGTTGCCCGTAAAGGCCGAAATGGTGGACGTGAACATCAAAAAAATCGACGGCCAGGAAGTGTACCGGGTTGCACTTCCCGTGCGGGCGGAGCGGCTGGATGTGAACGTGGAAGCCGTCAACGGCATCAACGTTGACGGGTATCGACTGCCCGTAACGGATCATTAAACCTCGCCGGTGCGGGCCGGGTAAGGCGGATTGATTGGACGAAAGCGGTTTGGAAGTAGCGGCCAAATTTTATATTTGTGCAAGACCGTCGTGAACCACCAACCCTTACCCCCATGCTATCTACTTCCCGCCGCAATATCCTCAAAAGCCTCGCCCTGGGCGGGGCCGCCACCCTGTTTTCGCCCCACACCCTGCTTTCGGCTACCCTGCCGCAGAAAGACCGGCTCGGCGTGGCCCTGGTGGGCCTGGGCTACTACAGCACCGACCTGCTGGCCCCGGCCCTGCAACAAACCAAGCATTGCTACCTGGCCGGCATCGTAACGGGTACGCCCTCGAAGGCCGAAACCTGGAAAGCCAAGTACAACATTCCCGACAAGAACATTTACAACTACCAGAACTTCGACCAGATCGCCGACAACCCCGACATCGACGTGGTGTACGTGGTGCTGCCGCCGTCGATGCACCGGGAGTACGTGGTGCGGGCCGCCAACGCCGGCAAGCACGTGTGGTGCGAAAAACCAATGGCCGTGACCGCCGCCGAGTGCCAGGCCATGATTGACGCCTGCCGTAAAAACAATAAGTCGCTGGCGATCGGCTACCGCCTCCAGCACGAACCCAATACGCAGGAATACCGCCGCATAGTGAAAGAAAAAGCCCTGGGCGACGTGCAAAAGGTGAGTTGCGGCGCGGGCTACCCCGAAAGCCGCACCGACCACTGGAAGCAGAACAAAGCCCTGGGCGGCGGCGTGCTGCTCGACATGGGCGTGTACGCCATCCAGGGGGCCCGCCTGGGCACGGGCCTGGAACCGATTGCCATCCTGTCGGCCAAGACGTCAACCACCCGCCCGAAGGTGTACAAGAACGGCCTCGACGAAACGGTGGTGGCGACGCTGGCGTTTCCCGGCGACGTAACGGCCGACATCAAAACCAGCTTCGCCGAAAGCATCAACTACCTCAACATCACCTGCCAGAAGGGCGAGATCAAAGTGGCACCTTACCAGGGCTACGCCGGCGTAAAGGGCAGCAGTCCGCTGGGCGAGATCAACCACCCCTACCAGGTGCCCTGGCAGCAGGCCAAGCAGATGGACGACGACGCCCAGGCCATCATGGGCAACCAACCGGTGCTGGTGCCGGGCGAAGAAGGCCTGCGCGACATCCGCATCGTCGAGGCCATCTACAAGTCGGCCGCTTCGGGCAAGCGGGTAAACATATAGTTTGGCTGGTTTATTCTTCCAGGGGCATTGGTCATTGGTCATTAGTTGGTGCACGGCGGGCAGGCGTCGCGTTGCGGGAAAGGGTCGCATCGTGTTACATATCGTATTGCGGGAAAGGGTCGCATGGCGGTACTCGTCGCGTCGCGGTACTCGTCGCGTCGCGGCTCCCCTCCTCGGAGGGGTTAGGGGGTGGGTTTACCTCCATGCTACGAATTATACAAGGATCACCGCATCAGAATATTTCCGTGATGAAAATCCTTTTAAAAAAGCATTTGCGTAAAGAGCAAACATTGCGGTGATGTGGTGATCCCTCCATAACGCGCAACATACAGGTAAACCCACCCCCTAACCCCTCCAAGGAGGGGAGCCGCGACGCGACCCTTTCCCGCAACGCGACGAGTACCGCCATGCGACCCTTTCCCGCAATACGATATGTAACACGATGCGACCCTTTCCCGCAACGCGACGCCTGCCCGCCGTGCACCAACTAATAACTAATGGCCAATGACCAATGCCCCTGGAAGAATAAACCAGCCAAATTACCCCCGGAACGGCCGCCAGTACGGCGTATCCGGCAGCGGCGCCTCGATGCGGAGGGGTTCTTTCTTCACCGGGTGGATAAAAGAGAGTGCCCGGGAATGGAGGAGGATGCTGCCGTCGGCGTTGCCCCTCGGGAAGCCGTACTTCACGTCGCCGGCGATGGGGCAGCCCATGCCGGCGAGTTGCACCCGGATCTGGTGGGGCCGGCCGGTCAGCGGGTTTACTTCGAGCAGGTAGAGGTCGTCGTAGCGGCCCGCCAGCGTGTAGTCGAGTTCGGCGTGCTGGCTGCCCGGCGTTTCGCGGGAGAACGCCTTTACGGTATTGGTGGCTTCGTTTTTCAGGAGCCAGTGTTTCAGAGTGCCTTTCTCGGCGGGTGGCCGTTTGCCCACGGCGGCCCAGTAGGTCTTCTGCACGTTCCGGGTGCGGAACAGTTCGTTCATGCGTTCCAGCGCCTTGGAGGTGCGGGCAAAGAGCACCAGGCCGCTCACGGGCCGGTCGAGGCGGTGCACCGTGCCCAGGAACACGTCGCCGGGCTTGTCGTACTTCTTCCCGATGTAGTCCTTTACCAGGTCAAGCAGGGGCACGTCGCCCGTCTGGTCGCCCTGCACCAGCACGCCGGCCCGTTTGCTCACCACAATCAGGTGGTTATCCTCGTAAAGAACCGTGAAAGACAAGAGAAATAATTATAAAATTTGAATGATTGATTGTACGGACAAGGCAGGTTATGGCTGAATGGTTGTATGGCTATATGGTTGATTGCTGAGTGGCTAAATGGTTGATTCAACAGCCATTCAGCCATTCAGCCATTTGACCACAACCTATATGATCAGTACAACCAATGACCAATGAACCGATCTAATACGCTTCTTTGTCGTTGGGGAAGTCGCGGTTTTTGACGTCGCGGATGTAGTTGCCGATGGCGTCCTGGATGATCGTGTTGAGGTCGGCGTAGCGGCGGAGGAACTTGGGGCTGAACTCCTTGTTAATGCCCAGCATGTCGTGCACCACCAGCACCTGGCCGTCCACGTGCGGCCCGGCGCCGATGCCGATCATCGGAATGCTCACCTGCTCGGCCACCTGCCTGGCGAGTTTGGCCGGAATTTTTTCCAGCACCACCGCAAAGCAACCAAGTGCTTCGAGCAGTTTGGCGTCGTCCATCAGCTTCTGCGCTTCGGCCTCTTCGCGGGCCCGCACGGCGTAGGTGCCGAACTTGTAGATCGACTGCGGCGTGAGGCCGAGGTGGCCCATCACCGGCACGCCGGCGCTGAGGATGCGCACCACGGATTCTTTGATCTCGCTGCCGCCCTCCATCTTCACGGCGTGGGCCCCCGATTCCTTCATGATCCGGATGGCCGACCGCAGCGCCTCCGACGAGTTGCCCTGGTAGGAGCCGAAGGGCAGGTCTACCACCACCAAAGCCCGCTTCACGCCCCGCACCACCGAAGAGGCGTGGTAGATCATCTGGTCGAGGGTAATGGGCAGCGTGGTTTCGTGCCCCGCCATCACGTTGGACGCCGAGTCGCCCACCAGGATCACGTCCATGCCGGCGGCGTCCACCATCCGGGCCATGGAGTAATCGTAGGCGGTCAGCATCGAAATCTTCTCCCCCCGCCCCTTCATTTCCTGCAAAATGTGGGTGGTAATGCGTTTGATGTCGGAATGCGTGCTCATAGCGCGGTGGTGATTGATCGGTGAAAGTTGAAACGAGGCAGTATGAAAAAAGCGTTCCGGCCCGTTTCATACTGCCCTGCCTGGTAAATTACTTGAAATATCGGAAATCGTGACCGGGCTTGAGTTGCAGCAGAAACTCGTACATGAGGCGGATGACGTTTTCAACGTCTTCGCGCTGCACCATTTCCACGGTGGTGTGCATGTACTTGAGGGGCAGTGAGATCAGGGCCGAGGCCACGCCTTCGTTGGAGTAGGCGAACGAATCGGTGTCGGTGCCGGTGGACCGGGACACGGCGGCAAGCTGCACGGGAATTTCCCGGGCCTTGGCAACGTCGCGCAGCATCCGGAGCACGTTGTTCTGCACGGCCGGGCCAAACGTGAGCACGGGGCCTCTGCCGCAGGCGAGGTCGCCCTGCTCGGCCTTTTTGTACATCGGCGACTGCGTATCGTGGCACACGTCGGTAATGATGGCTACGTCGGGCTTGAGGCGCCGGGAGATCATTTCGGCGCCGCGCAGGCCGATTTCTTCCTGCACGGCGTTGACCACGTACAGGCCGTATTCGAGGTTCTTCTTGTTTTCGCGGAGCTGCCGGGCCACCTGGGCGATCATGTAGCCGCCGATGCGGTTGTCGAGGGCGCGGCCCACGTAGTACTTGTCCTTGTTGAGCGTGGTAAACTCGTCGGCGAAGGTCACCACGCAGCCCACGTGGACGCCCATGTTGAGCAGTTCTTCCTTGTTCTTGGCGCCGCAGTCGATGAAGATGTTTTTGAGCGTGGGCATTTCGTCCTTGTCCACGTTGCGTACGTGGATGGCCGGCCAGCCGAATACCCCCTTCACGATCCCCTTGTCGGTGTGAATGTTGACGCGCATGGAGGGGGCAATGACGGCGTCGGAACCGCCGTTGCGCCGCACGTAGATGTAGCCGTCTTCCGTAATGTGGTTGACGAACCAGGAAATTTCGTCGGCGTGCGCCTCGATCACTACTTTGTAAGGCGCATCCGGGTTGATGATGCCCACCACCGAGCCGTAGGTATCCACCGTGTACGTATCCACGTAGGGCTTCAGGTAGTCGAGCCAGATTTGCTGGCCCGACGACTCAAAGCCGGTAGGGGAAGCATTATTGAGGTAACGGGTGAGAAATTCGATGTTGTCCATTCGCGTAATGCTGGTTTAATGAATGGACAAAAGTAAATAAAGTCAGGGAGACCGGAGGTTAAAGGAGACCGGAGACGGGAGGAAAGGAGACCGGATGAGGATCGGGAAGGATGGGGTTTAAACCCTATCCTACGGATATGATGCCGCCCATTCGCCGGGCCAAATTGAACATCTTTGCCGCCCTTATCCATAGGATAGGGTTTAAACCCTATCCTTCCCAAACCCTATCCCACTCATACGCTTACCGCATCCCCGCATAGTATGGGCACGCCTCCTCCCGTCTCCCTTCCTCCCGTTTCCGGTCTCCTTTAACCTCCCGTCTCCGTTATTTCTAATGCACGAGCCGGGCCATTTGGGCGGGCAGTTCGGCCCGTTCGCAGTTGGAGATGTGGTTGAGGTTGAGGTGTACATTGTGATCGTGGTCGGCTTCTTCGAACATGGGCAGAAATCGGGCGCCCCACGTGATCTCGTCGTAGCGGTACGAGCTGCGGGTGTGCACGGTCTGCGAATAGGTATCGTCGAAGGCTTTGATGAGGATGATGAATTCGCTGTCGGAGTCACGCAAATCCGCGGGGGTGATGCCGTGCAGGGGACTTTCGGCGTCGATCGGGTGTACGATGGTCCAGCTCAGGGCCAGGAAGTTGACTTTGCTGCGTTCCAGCCTGAGGCCGTAGAACCGCCGGGCCTTCTTGCCGTTTTCCAGCTGCTCGATGCGCGAATACGTTACCTCCACCTCCACTTCAATGAGGTGGTTGCTGCGGACGTTTGCCATCCGGAACATCCAGGCGGCCCCGGCCTGGTACGGGCTGATGAGCGACTTTTCGCTGTACATAAGCTTGGCCGCGGGACGGGAAAACCGGCCGTAGAGCAAACCGGTGATGAGGGCAAACCCCATGATGCCCAGCATGGATTCGAGGGCGGCCGCCGCACTGGCCCAGAAGCCGAGCGGACTGATGCGGCCGTAGCCGAGGGTGGTGATGGTCTGCGAACTGAAAAAGAAGGCTTCGGCAAACTGTTCCAGGGGCGTTTTGCCCACCACGCCGTCCAGGTTCTCCACGCCGATGGTCACGTAGACGGTGGCAAACACGAGGTTTTCAAGCGTGTACGTGAGCAGGATCACGCCGATGAAGCGCGGCCACGACAACCGGAGCAGGTACTGGTACAGGTCGAAGGTACGCCAGAACGAGAGGCCGCGGCGCCGCACGTTGAAGGAGCCGTCGCGGTTGAGCAACCGGGTGTGGGGATCAGTCAGCCTGGTGCCGAAGCCCAGGTCCTTTTCGTCGTCCCGTACTTCCTGCTTGCGGCTTTTTTTGATCATAGGGATGGGTTGAAGGGCGTCAGATAAGGAGTTGCTTTACGCAGGACTCGGTTTTCTTGTGAAAGGCGAGAAAGCTTGGGCACATACTTTCCAGTCGTTTTATATCCATGCTTTCGATAAGACCTCTGACAATTGGTTCACTATATTTTAAAGTAACTTTTTTTTTGCCGTAAAGTGCATACTTGGCGTCTGCGTTGGGTACATGCTCTAATGGGTCATTCTTGGTAGAACCCGGGTAATCCTGTAGTCTCTTTACGTACAAAAGCCAGTGCTCTATGCATTGCATGGGAACGAAGACAATTGTTTTGCCCCGCCATTTCGCATTTATCCGGGATTCTATCAATGATCCCATTTCCTCACGCCTCTTTTCACATCGCAATTCACTATTTTCGTCGCAATCGCGGCCCACGAAGTAGAGATCAAGCCTATGATCCAAGAACCCCCTTATACCTACTTCCACGAACTGATTATCAATACGGGCTTTGTTCTCCAAGCCAAACCTGTCATGAAAATCCTTGTTGGGTTGAAGCACAACATCCTGCGTCTTGTTCATATATTCCGGCAACAGAAAAAGGTATTTGCCCAGAAAAAGCTTCTGCGCAACATCTTCACCGTAAAAGCCATAGGTAATCTGTCTCATCTCGGCACCCCCCCCAGGAATCCCGCCGCCCAGTGTTCACCCAATCCTCTCGTGTAGTTTGTCGGAGGAAGACCATTCTCTTCGCTGAGTTTGTCCGCTGGCTCTATGACATCTTTTTGAAGATTTTTAACTTCAGTGGCTCCATCTTTCTTGTCGAACACAAAGACGGCTTCAGGTATATCGGCGAACTGATCTACTACATACGTATCGTGCGTAGTCATGATTACTTGGATACCCTTCTCCTGTGCCAAGTTGAAGATAAAGTCCATCACTTCGCGAATACGCCGGGGGTGAATACCCTTTTCAGGCTCTTCAAGCAGTAATAGTTTAGGTGGATCAGGTTGATGGATGATGCAAAGTATAGCCAGGAAATATAACACACCTTCTGACACTTCGTCAGCCCAGTAGTCATTATCGTAAGCATCAAAGAATTTCAGTTTTAATTTGCCATTCTCGGCCGGATCAGGTGGGGTTGCGACACTGACAATATCTCCAACGCAACGTTTCAGATCTTCCTCCAATTGCTTAAACTTCTTCTTGTAATTCTGACTTAAGCCAAAAAGAAAAGGCACAATGTTGGAACCATCCGCATCCATCCGAGATACAGATTTTATATCAGATGAGGACGAAAACGTCTCGGGATTAGGTTTGTTTATAGAAAGGTTGCCAAATATTTTTTTTAAGAAGACACGTGAAGTCTTTAATTCAGCATAAGCATTACGGTCATAGTCGTCCTCCAGGTCATCGTCAGACTTATCAAAAGTATAGTAATAAAAAAATTGTTTGTTTAGTTCTTCTTTTTTATCATAAGAATGTAAGCCTACCTTAGCGATGGGTTCCTGGCTCCTTCTAAAGCCTATTATTCCCTTATATTGGTTTTGACTCTTGATCAGAATTTCCCAAAAGATAAAAGTACTTGATAAATCATCATTTACATCCTCATAATTTACAGAGAACTGAATTGGAAAGTGATCCACGAGTAGACTAAAATCGAAAACAGAGTTTAAGTTTCTCTTCGATAAGTTTCTCTCGAAGTCGCTTTCCGTTACACGTGAGTTGATAATTTCACCAAAAAACACCAACGCCTTCAATACATTCGTCTTTCCCGAGTTGTTTGGCCCGATCAGCAGGTTCACCTGCTGCAAATCCAGGGTGACATCTTTGAGGCTCCGAAAGTTTTGGATGCGAATTTGCTGGATCATAAGGCGTTGCAGTAAGTGATTACAGCCTAAAAATACGATTAAGTGGCGGGATAAGGTAGATTATACGGAGACCTATTTGGAGCGTGGAAAAAAGGTCATTGGCAGATCGACCCTTTCAGGTATCCCCGCCAAACGATGGGTCCTGTCATGCTGACGTAAGGAAGCATCTGGTACAAAAACCCGTATTGCCTGGATCACCACATAAGTAGTCCATTCATGCTCCAGATGCTTCCTTACGTCAGCATGACAGGACCCATCGTTTGGCATGTAGACCAGTGAGTGCCGTTACGCAATACCAACTACCCACTACTCCCCCTCACGCCAGCGGCGCCATTTCCTCGCCGTCGAGTTGGTAGCGGACCAGCCGGTCTTTCTGGTTTTTGCGCAGGTGCCCGCAGATGATCTTCTGGATGTCGCGGTTGTGGGCGTAGAACTTCACGCAGCCCCGCAGCCCGGCCAGGTCATCCCCCATCGCTTCGGGGTCGAAGTAGCCGAAGCCCTTGTAGATGCCGCCCTCCACGCACACCACCGACTTTTCGTCGCGGTGCCGGCCCGTCCCCACGATCATGAAGTTTTCCTCCGAAAAGCTGAAGCTCTGGATGGCCGTCGCCACCCGTTCGTTGTAGGGGTCGGCCCCCTCCTTGCCCAGGCAGGCGCCGTTGCACTTGCGGATGTGGTAGTTGAAGCAGGGGCCGCCCGTCTTGTGCAGGCCGCACTTCTGGAGGCAGAGGCCAAACTGCTCGATCTTCCGGTAGAGGAAGTTCTGGGCCTTCTGCATGTTTTCCAGCGTGGTCAGCGGTTCTTCCTTGCTGGTGACGCGGTCCACGCGCAGGGTACGGTAGCCGGTTTTGTCTTCTCCCTCATAGATGCCCCAGAAGGCGCCGCCGGTGCGTTTCTGGGCCGTGTTGAAGGGCGGCTTGATGCGTTTGATCTCGTCGGACTCCAGCAGCAGGGCCACCAGTTCGCTGCCCGTCAGTTCGTAGGCAATGTCGGCGATGCGTTCCTTGAACTCGATGGACTTGCGGCTTTTGTAGTCCATGGCGAAGTGCTGGATGATGCGGCTCCGGATGTTGACGCTCTTGCCTACGTAGAGGATGTGCCCCCGTTCGTCGAGGAAGTAGTACACGCCCACCGCTTCGGGCAGGGCCAGCACCTGGTCGCGGGAAATGCGCGGCGGCAGCGTCTGCGCCTTGATCTCGCCCTCAATGTACAACCCGATTTCGGGCGACTGGTCCAGTTTGAGCATCCGGTCGAGCAGTTTGGCTGTGGCCTCGGCGTCGCCGTACGCCCGGTGGCGGTTGTGGATCGGGATTTTGATGCTTTCGCAGAGCTTGCCCAGGCTGTAGGAAGGCAGGCCCGGAATCAGTTTGCGGCTCAGCCGTACCGTGCAGAGGGTTTTGCGCTGGTAGTTGTAGCCCAGGCTGCCGAATTCGGCTTTGAGGAACGAATAGTCGAACCGCACGTTGTGGGCCACGAATACCTTGCCGTCGGTCATTTCCACGATGCGCCGGGCAACCTCCGGGAAGCGGGGGGCGTCGCGCACCATCTCGTCGGTGATGCCGGTAAGCTGCGAAATCTGGAAGGGAATGGCCCGCTCCGGGTTAATGAGGGTGGTATAGGAATCGACGACCTGCTCACCGTCGTGCACGACAATGGCAATCTCGGTGATCCGGTCGTCGCCGGGGCGACTGCCGGTGGTTTCAATGTCAACAACGGCGTACAAAACAGCGGATGGGTTTGGAAGAATAGCTTCGTAACGGTCAATGGTCATTGGTCAGTGGTGCATTAGTCATTGGTCATTGGTCATTGGGTGTGCGTAAGTTATCACAACCGATTGAACATTGACTACTGACCATTGACTGATGTACCAATGCACCAATGACTATTGACCTACTATAGTGAAGCTACGAAGCGGGGGGAAAAGTTCAAAGGAACCAGGGAGCGGCTAAATAATAATATTTATTATTAGAATATTGATAGGATTGCAACTTTTACCTTCCTTTGTAATGTTTGTAAGTTTGCGGGCCCATTTGCCGGGGCGTCCTGCAACACCAATCCTGACCAAAACCCATTTTTTGTTTAGCTATGAGACAAGTAAACGTTGATGCCGTAGTGGACTTGTACCGGCCGTACCTGCTGCACCTGCCTTACGTATCGGAAGTGCGGGTCGGCAACCGGAAGGGTCGTCCCGTGGTCCAGGTGTGCGTATTCCGCCCGCTCGATGACCTGCTGGTGGCTGACTGCGACCGCATTCCCCACATGCTCGACGGCTACGAAACCGAAGTGGTCGTCCTGCGTAACGTGCCGCACTCCGCGGTAGAAGTGTAAAAAAAGGAGACCGGAGGAAAGGAGACGGGAGGAGGGGAACGATCTTTGGCGGGGCTCCGGTAAGTTTCTTTCGTATGTTAGGAGAAGGGGAACCGGGTTGTGCTGGGGTTCCCCGTTAATCCTTCCGTTCATTCAATCATTCGTTCCTTTGTTTTCCCCGAATACGTCGCGGTGCATCTCCCAGATGTTGCGGTGCAGGCCGAAGTATTTGTTGTGCCCGGCAAACCACACGATCTTCTCGCACCGTTCGCGGAACTCCCCGTGCAGGCGGTGGGCCACGATCAGCTTCAGGGCGTCGGCAAAGCCGCTTTCAATGGAACGATAGAACGTTTCGAAGGGATAGTACTGGTTGTTGACGAACTCGATGCTGTTTTCCACCCGGTACAGCATCAGGTCCACCACGTCGTAGTCGAAGAGGGCTACTTTCCGGAATTCACTGAGGATCTTCTTGGCCGCCGACAGCCGGGGGCGCCGCACCCGCGGACCGAAAAACGCCTTGCGCATTTTGGCTTTGTAGGCATCCACCACGCCCTGCGTCGTTTCGCCGTACTCCATCTGGAAGTGCTCATTCACGCCCTTGAACTTGCTAAAAAGCGTCAGGAGTTGTTCAACGAGTTCTTCTTTCTCCAGGTGATTGAGGTGCTTCTGTAAGGTGGCTTTCGTCAGGCGGGGCATTGCGGTGAATGGTGGCGGTTCGTGCCGCCGAAGTTACTCACATCCGGGAACAGCAACCAATTCCTTTTTGACGCGCTGCGTCAGCCGGTAATCCACGCCAATTGTCAACCCCAAGACTACGATCCAGACCAGCGGGAAGAGCAACACCGAATACCCTATCCCACGCGTCATCCAGGGGTTTAGCTGCCCACCCAGGAAGCGTTCCAGCACCTCGAAGTACAGGAAGTAAACCACGTAAAAACACACGGCGTGGGGCAACGAAATAAAGAGGTCGTTGATGAGTTGAAGAATCCGGCTGTCGTTGCGCCGGATGCGGTAGCGGGCCACTTTTTTCATCCAACGCCCGGCCAACGTCCCCAGGGCATACCAGGCAATCCCGGCAATGACCAGAAAAAGTACGGTACCCGCCCGGGCTGCCCCCGTAGACTTACGCATCGCAATGGCGAAGTGGTGCGCCGGCAGGGTGGTCCAGTCGCCGCGGTAATCACCCGATTCACGCTCGGCAAGGGGCAGGTTCGAAGTATAATCCCACCCGTCGGGAACGATGATGTTGGCCCGCAGGCTTTTGAATTGTTTCCAGCCCGTGGAAGGCTTCAGAATGTACACGAAAGTCCGCGTGACGACCAGATCATCCTCTCCGAACCATTCGCCGGCATCCGCCTCGTAGGCCACGTGGAGGGTGTGCGTACCGGGCGTGATCCGGTCGATGCGAAAGGCAATCAGGCCCTCGTGGGTGTACGCGAACGGTATCGTTCCGGCAACGCCCCGGATGGAGTCGGGCGGCAGCCAGCCCGCCGGAATGGTATCGAACTGGCGCAGGTGGCCCGCCAGGAGCCGGCCGTCCAGTGCCACGCGGTATTTGTTCCCCGATAAGTTATTTGCCACAAAGATCAATTCCAGCGCGTGGACTGTCGCCGGGCTTTGCAACCGGTAGTTGGCCGTTACTTTTACCCTTTCCCCGCGGGCCACTCCCGACAAGTCGAGCGTCAGCTCCTCGTGCAGCACGGTGAGCTGCCCCATCGGGCTGTTGCCGGTAACGTGGCCCGGGTTGGGTTCGGGCGGCGCCGAAATGTTAGCCATGCTCTGGCTGATGCACAGCAGCCAGGCGAACGGAAACAGCCACAACGGCGTATGGCCCGGGCAGTGCCGGCCCCCGGCCCTTTCATCGCGTCTCCCCGTCATCGTCTTATCCTAAAATGATTTCATGATTATGTGCTTGGTTGTTCAGTACAGAATGTAAATCAGCGCATTACGAACAACGAATAACGAACAACCAACAACGAATTCGTATTACTTCTTTTCGGACATCAGTTCCGCTAATCCCATCGGGGCAATCACGTTGATGTTTCCGTCGGCGTCGCTAAGGACGTTGATCCGGGTAAACCGGCCCCCGTAATACCAGAAGTACTGGTCGGAAATGGGTTGCGGGTGTTGCCCGTGGAACCGCTCCACGGCGGACTTGGTGTACTGAATGAACTTCACGAACGCCACCGGATGGGCCGGGGAAACCTTGCAGACGTTCACCAGTCCCTTGTTGGGCATTGCCACCACTGCCCCCCACTCGCCCACCAACTCGGGCGAATTGTTGGCTAAATCCAGGGCGTAACTCGCCGCGTAGTCTTCGTTGCCCAGGAACGTGACTTCAATCGCGGCCTGGTCAACCTCGAACGTTTTGGTGATTTTTTCCACCTGCTGCCCGTTGACGTTGCGTTGGGCAATGCCAAACACCTCGCTTTGCGCCTTTTGCCAGCCGTCGAACACCGCCTTTTCAACCGGCACGAAAGCACCCGGCAGGTCGAGCATCAGCACCGTGTTCGTGCCTTCCAGGTCGTCGCGGACCACGAAGTTGCCCGTGCCGCCGTGCTGCCGCAGAAAAGCCTGGGCGTAAATGCGCAGGCTCAGGTACTGCCTGATGGTTTCGAAGTCGGCGGGATTGATCTTTTTATGCGCATCCATGGCCGCAAACAGGTTCTCGAAGTGTTGCGCAACCACGCTTTCCCACTGGCTTTTGTCAGGAGTGCCCGCGCATTTGAGAATCAGGTTGTCCAGGTTGAATCCCTGCATGTCCTGGCCGCTCTTCAGGTGAATGGTCCCTTTCCGGACGAAGTCAATCTGGTACCGCCCCGACACGGCCGCCACGGCGGCATCAACGAGCTTGCGGTAATCTTTTTTATCAATTTCCTTTTCGTATCCCTTCGGAAGGGCGTAGTCGATGCTTTGGCCCACTGACGGGAAATGAACCAGCAGGACTGCCAGTAATAAGAGTAAAAATCGCATGATGGAGTAGTTAAACAACTTGCGGATGCCCGCGCCCCGGTATAGTAACTTTCCCGTTGCGGGTACGCCCGCGGTGGGGTACCCGCAACGGGAACGGTTCTTAACCCGGCTTAGGCAGTTGCCGTGGCGGGCCTGGCGGTAGTTTTGGCTTTCTTCCTTCTTTCACTTTTGCGGGTACCACCGGCCTTTTCGTACTCAATGCTGTCTTTGCCGTGGCGGGCGGCCACGCCCATCAGCATGCGTTCGTGCAGGTCGCGGAGCCGCTTTTCTTTGGCAACCACTTCGTTCTGCTTCTCGTCCACCAGGGAAAGCACGGTGTTGTAGGCTTCCAGGGCAACGCGTACGGCTTCGATGGCGGCCTGGTACTCGGCCACCGAAAGGCCGTTGCCGAGATCAAGTTGGGCATCAATGGACTTCACGCCGGCGAGGCGGGTGTTGGCAATCTCCAGAATCTGGGAAGTTTTCTTTGCGCGGGACATAGAAATAAAAGTAAATGAAAAAGGTTCGTTCGGATTACCCGGGCAATCCGTTCCTGGATGGGCGGGCTGCCGGTAAGGTAACCGCCGGCTGATGGACCCGGAAGCGCAATGCCGCGTAAGGTAAGCGCCGGAAAATAAAGAAGTGCGCCTCGTACGATTTCCCCGGCCCCTACCGGTCCGCCACGGGCCGGCACTCCGTTTGCAAACCCGGGCACGCACTTCCGGGCAGAGAGAACTCCGTTTTAAGTACTTGAAACTAAGTTTTGCGACGCGCAAAATGTGTTTTCGCACCCATCATCTTCGTGCGGGGAAGCAGAAACCGAGTTTGCGGAAGCAAAAAGTGCGTTTCGAACAGCACAAACTGAGTTTAGGGTGTCACAAACAGCGTGTATGGGAGTAATCATTGTGTTTGCATCACCCGACACTTTGTTTTGGGCAGTGCCCATAAGCATCTGCCGGGGGCAAACGTTGTTTCCGCCGTTGCCAACTGCATTTAGTCCCGGCAATACGCGTTTTTGGCTGCCCGTTGCCAAACCTTGCCCGGTGCAACCCAAGAAAGTACCGCCCGTTTCTTTCCCGGCCCGGCCGCGGTGCCGCCCGGACGGGTTCCAAACAAAACATCCGGAGGGGCTGCCTCCGGATGCTCGGGTAATCGGGGGATGAAATGCGTACGAAACGCGTAGACTGGCCCGGTGGCCGGTGCCGGGCCGGGGGGGTTATCGCGCCAGCAGGACGACCAGGGCCAGGTTGACGCCCAGCCCGATGCCCCAACTGCGCCACACGCGGCCGGCCTTGATGCGGTGGGCCTGCCTGCGGTAGCCCATCCGGTAGCCGCGGTCCTTGTAAAGGTCATTCCCCGGGTAGCGCATGCTGAATTCACCCGGCGGGGTGGACGAGCAGGCAATGGCGGGGATGAGGCCGGCGATGGGTGACAACAGGCTCACGACGAGGGTTCCCGTGGCGGCGCCCGAGTAGCCGTGGTAGTAGTTCGTGGCATCGGCCCTGCCCTGCTCGAAGGCATCAGCCTTGGTTTTGGGGACGGCAATGGGGTTGCCGGGGGGTTCGTAGGCGACGGTTTTGATTGGGGGAGTTTGTTCGTCCTCAAACACCTCCCGGGTGCCGTTCCCGTACTTGATCATGAACACTTCCCGTAGTGCCAGCGTCTGCTCTTGTGCCGGGGCGGCCAGCGTATCCTGCGGATCGTTGGGCAAAAGGTACGTAATCTCGCCGGGAGTGATCGTGAGCACTTTGGCGTTGATCTCCTCGCCGTTTCGTTTTACCAGCACGTCCTGCGCGGCGGCGTACGCGGAGGCAAGCAAACACACCAGAAAAGTAAAGGTTGCTCTCATGAAAAGACAATCATTGGATAGCGTTGGTACAAACCGGAAATTACGCGCGGTCTCCCCTTCTGCCGAATGATTATTTGTCCTTTTATTGCATAGGATTTTTGGGTGAAGAATTGAGAAGAAGGGTCAAATTTCCGAAACAGCTACTTTCTCCAGTGACCGGCAAAAGAGTAACAGGCTCTCATTCTGCCGGCAGTGTTTTTCGAGTGATTTCTTATTTCTGAACTCCTTGCTTAGCTTGGCGTACCGATCAAATGGCTGCTCCTGAAAAAGCTTCTTTCTCTCCTTATCGGTAAGCTTGGTGCTTAATAATTTCTGAAGCTTCTCCTTTGGGTCATTGAATTTGGCCGTTTCGGTTGCCCTTTCTCCAAATATGGGCAATAGCCAGGCTTCGATTTCTTCAATTGTTACTGCGTAATATACGTGTTCCGCAAACTGTCCATCCAGCCAACCATTGATTCTAGTAATCACATTTTCCCTAAGCACGCTTGAGTAGGTATCACCAGATTTATCCGGCTTTTCGACCTCATACCCGGTCAGGTGCGTCTCGGCAGTGTCAACTTGAATAATGACAAAGCGGGTTTCATTTGAAGCATTCATAAAATCCGCAATTCTGCTCTTTTCCAGGCAACAGTCCCTGACCAGCACCCAGCCACCGAACTCCTTGGCAGACATTTGCTGGTAGCCGCTGCTTTGCAAATCCGTCTCGTCGAAATCAAGCTCGGGTTGAATAAAAGTGATTAAAGCCCGCTCAATGCCTAATTTTCCCTTCAGGATATTGGCAATGACGGCATGGTCACTTTTGCCCTCGGCAATCACTCCCACCTGCATGTTTAAAAATCATTTGGTAATCCGCCCAGGTGGCCCCGCATCCACAACTCGGACAGTTTCAAGTTGCCTTCCTTAGTTTCGGGTTTGAGCTTGATTCGTTTGGTTTTGGTGTGGCCTTCATCCGTGCGGTACACTACGAAAAGCCGCTGCTCGTCATCGTTCAGGTTCAAGCCGTCGAGGATGGCGGGGTTGTGCGTAGTAATGAGGGCCTGCTTGTTGTTCTCCCTGGCGAGTTGGGCCAGTTCTTTGACCAGCGTACGGCATACCCGGGGATTCAAGGCCGTTTCAATGTTATCAATGGCAAAGAGTTGGGGCGTCTTTTTGCTGATAAACAAAGCCAGGTAGAACAGGATGTGTAAAGCCCCTTCATTCGCATTCTCCGCGGAAAAAAGATTATTGTTCTTCCGCATAAACTTGTCTTTGAAGTACAACACTGAATTGCTCCTTCCAAGCTTATGCCCTTTATACTTTAATACGTCTTTCTTATCAAGCATTAGTTCATCAAGCCATGAGATTAGATAATTGTATTGTTGTATCCTTTCCGACTCAGCTTCATCAAAGTTTGCAAGCAGAATGTCCAATCCTTCCCCATTTATGCCTAGCGGTTGCTTTTTACTTTCGCTAATGATTCCTCTTAAAGCTTGGGTGCTCAAAGTATATATCTGATAGTCATACACATTCCTGTACCATCTACTTCTTGTTTCTGCGTTAACTATAGGAACTATATCAGATTTCATCTTTGGAAGAATAGAGTTGACTATTCTGGTTAGCTCCTCTGCATGCTTCTTTCGATCTTCCTCCAGTTGATTCTCATTTTCTTCAGATTCACCCAGAAGGTTACTTACGAGTCTTATAATAGATGCATCGGACATAGCAGTTTTAATCAAATCATCAAAAGTAGGGCCACTAATTTTGCTCTCAAACTCAATTCTATCCTTATCGTTCCATTTCGAATAGATGTCGTTTTTGTTGTTAGTAAAGAATTCAGAAGCAAGTGGCATTATAACCCTTTGTTTATTCACGCCTTCACTTTTCTCTCCTTGATCTTCCTGCATTTCCACATTCAAGAGAATTTTTATCCTATCTTTTGCCTTATTCCCAATAAAAGAACTAAAGGTTAAGCTTGGTTTGGTAATCCTGACACCTCTATTATAAAGTCCTTCAACATTTAAGTCATAATCTTTAGAAGCCGCCACCATTGCCAACGCTTCCAGGATATTCGTCTTTCCCGATCCATTCGCCCCAATGAATACGTTTGTCCTTCCCAATTCAATGGTATCGTCAAGGATAGACTTATAGTTCTCTATTTTGATCTCTCGCAGCATATATTGTAAAAGTCACTTACTTTGTGCTAGCAATGTCTGTATTATCTTAACTGTTTTAGGGTCTGCAAAGATATTCTTCAATTCTGCAATAAACTCCTGCTGATTATTCGCTTCAACGTAATCAGAAAGATAAAGTACTTCAACAGGTTTTTCTTTGTGACTATTAATGTACACTGGAAAAACATCAATTAATTCATGATAAGCGGAAAACAGTCGGTAAGAATAATCACCTAGCACCGGTGCTACAATATAGAAATCATGTTTAAAGCCGTCTCTCTTTAATGGAACCTGGCTTTGTCTACTAAAGTCAAAAGGTTTAGTAGAAACTCTAGCTAGCACAATATTACCCGTCCTCTCTCCTAATTTGGCCGCTTGCTCTTTCAAGATATAAGCAGGAGTAATAACACTTTCGTTTCCAAATTCAGGCCATAGATTCTTAGAGCTCTCCATATAGGTATATTATAAGTGAATACTAAACTTTAGAGGTAAATGATCCGAAATAGACTTATCTAAACGTCCATTTTCCTTGATAAACGACAACTGACCATCGCTGGTAAGTATGTCTAACTCATCAAAGTTGAATTTATCAATCAATTCCGGCCTGACCAAAACTTGGTCAAATATGTTCCAATGATAATTGATATGTTTCCCAGAAGCGTCGTAATAATGCGTGCCCGATACCTTGCCCCTACTCGAGTCTCCCAAGAAGCTCCACATTGGGTTATAGAATAGCGGATATATCTTCCCTTGTACCACTCTAGTCCCTTTTTTTGCCACATTTTTGTCCATCACACTATGAAAGCCCCGAGCGGATACCATTCCTTTTTCAAAGGGGTTCATGTTGAAGTCTCCAACTAATACTGTTCTCCGGTGCCCCACACTACTTTCAGCCGTATATATTGAGTCAATAAAGTCAGTGCATTCAAACATCTGATCTTCATCTGACCACTCTTTCTTGCTTGGAAAGTGTAAAGCGGCTAAAAGTACTTCATCCACTAAGGGCAAAGTCAATTTCCTTATCGTTAAACGCTCCCCTTCATGGATTGGTCTGGAAAACTCAGGGGCAAAACGGGTAAACACTCTTATTTTTTCGCATAGGCCAAATGAAAAGAAGTAGTCATTTCGCTCGCCGTTCAAAGCTAGAAGTACCTCCGAAACGCTCATCGAACACTCCGCCAGCAACAGAATATCCACTTCGTGCAATGCTGCCAGTCTAGCAATTGGCTCCTTCAGATCCTTCTCGTAGATGTTCCAGAATAAAACAGTTACCTTCTTTCCCACTGGTAGTGTGCGGCTATAAACATCAAATCGTTTACAACGGAATGTTCCCGTGCTTCTTTTTGGGCAGCGTCGCTACCTTGTTTTCGAGCATGGTGAAGGCGCGGATGAGTTTCTGGCGGGTCTCCTCGGGGCGGATCACCTCGTCGATGTAGCCGCGCTGGGCGGCCCGGTACGGGTTGGCAAACTTGCGCGTGTACTCGTCTACCTTCTCCTGCAACTTGGCCTCGGGATTTTCGGCCTCGGCAATTTCGCGTTTGAAGATGATCTCGGCGGCTCCCTTGGCGCCCATCACGGCAATCTCGGCGGTGGGCCAGGCGTAGTTGAGGTCGGCGCCGATGTGCTTGGAGTTCATCACGTCGTAGGCGCCGCCGTAAGCCTTGCGGGTAATCACCGTCACGCGGGGCACGGTGGCCTCGCAGAAGGCGTAGAGCAGCTTGGCGCCGTTGGTGATGATGCCGTTCCACTCCTGGTCGGTGCCGGGCAGGAAGCCGGGCACGTCTTCGAGTACCAGCAGGGGCACGTTGAACGAGTCGCAGAACCGCACGAAGCGGGCCGCCTTGGTGCTGGCGTCGATGTCGAGCACGCCGGCCAGCACGGCCGGCTGGTTGCCCACCACGCCGATGCTCCGGCCGCCAATGCGGGCAAAGCCCACCACGATGTTTTCGGCAAAGTTGCGGTGCACCTCGAAAAAGGAATCCGTATCCACCACGCCTTCGATCACCTCGCGCATGTCGTAGGGCTGGTTGGGCGTTTCGGGCACGATGGCATTGAGGGCCGGGCGCAGTTCGCTGCCCGGCGACTGGTAAGGCAGCCGCGGCGCCTCGTCTTCGCAGTTCTGGGGAATGTAGCTCAGCAGTTTCTTGATGGAAAGGATGCATTCGGCCTCGTTGGCGCAGGCAAAATGCGTGACGCCGCTCTTGGTGCTGTGCGTGCTGGCCCCGCCCAACTCTTCGGCGGTCACGTTTTCGTGCGTCACGGTCTTGACCACGTTGGGACCGGTCACGAACATGTACGAGGTGTTTTCGACCATCAGGATGAAGTCGGTGATGGCGGGCGAATACACGGCCCCGCCGGCGCACGGACCCATGACGGCCGAAATCTGGGGCACGACGCCCGAGGCCCGCGTGTTGCGGTAAAAAATGTCGGCGTAGCCGGCCAGCGACACCACGCCTTCCTGGATGCGGGCCCCGCCCGAGTCGTTGAGCCCGATCACGGGGGCGCCGTTCTGCACGGCAAGGTCCATGATCTTGCAAATCTTCTCGGCGTGGGTTTCGGAGAGGGCGCCGCCGAACACCGTAAAGTCCTGCGCAAACACGTACACGAGCCGGCCGTTCACCGTGCCATAGCCCGTCACCACGCCGTCGCCCAGGTAATGCTCCTTGTCGAGGCCGAAGTCCTTGGCGCGGTGCGTCACGAACTTGCCGATCTCTTCGAAGGAGCCTTCATCGAGCAGCAGCTGGAGACGTTCGCGGGCGGTGAGCTTGCCCTTTTTGTGCTGGGCGTCAATGCGGGGCTGGCCCCCACCGAGCAGGGCTTCCTGGTTCTTGCGTTCGAGTTCGGCGAATTTGAGGGCGTGGGCAGATTGGCTCTCCTGTATCATGTGGTTGGTAAGGGTTTGAAATAACGCGTCAAGTTACGAAAAGTGGAGGGAGAAGTAAGAAGTAAGAAGCGAGGAGTGAGAAGCGAGGAGCGAGAAGAAGAAAACGCGAAAGGGACTTTTTACTTTTGGTTTTGTAACTTTGAACCGCATACGCCCCATTCCAACCTTCTCGCTCCTCACTTCTCGCTTCTCACTCCTTCCCTCCCATGCGCGTAGCCGTCATCGACTTAGGCACCAATACGTTCCATTTGCTCATTGCCGAAGGCCAGCCGGGTGGAAAGCCCGCCGTGCTGCACCGCGAGACGTTCGTAGCCAAGATCGGGCAAAGCGGCATCAGCCAGGGCATCCTCACCGACGAAGCGTTTGCCCGCACGCTCTCCGCCCTCGAAGGCTTCCGCCGGCGCATTGATGGGTTCGGCGTGCCGCCCGAAAGCGTGTTTGCCACGGCTACCAGCGCCATTCGCAACGCCCGCAACGGGGCGGCCCTCGTGGAAGCCATTGCCCGGCAAACCGGCATTACCGTACGCGTGATCTCGGGCGACCAGGAAGCCGAATACATCTACTACGGCGTGCGCAGCGCCGTGGCGCTGGGAACGGCCCCGGCGCTGGTGATGGACATCGGGGGCGGCAGCGTGGAATTCATCCTTGCCAACGCCGGGAAAATCTACTGGAAACGGAGCTTCGAGATCGGGGCGCAGCGGCTGCTGGACCGCTACCTGACCACCGACCCCATTTCGCCTACCGCCGTGCGGCGGCTGCACGAGTACCTGGAAGAAACGCTCATTCCGCTTACCAACGCCGTGCACCAGTACCAGCCCGTGGCCCTGGTCGGCGCCTCGGGCGCCTTCAAAACGCTGTGCGCCATTGACGCCGAAAAACGGGGCGAATCACCCGACGTGGGGACGCTGGTGGAGGGCACGCTGGAACTGGCGTCCTTCCAGACGATCCTGCAACAACTGCTTACCAATGACCGGGCCGGGCGGCTGGCTATCCCGGGCATGCTGCCGATGCGGGTAGACATGATCGTAGTAGCCGGTTGCCTGCTCGACTTCGTGCTGCGCAAGTACGACCTGCACCGCATCCGGGTGTCGGGCTACGCGTTGAAAGAAGGCGTGCTGAGCCAGTTGTTAGAGTCGGAACAGTCGTAAGCAGAGCCGCGATTCATCGCGGCTAACAGTCGCCAGTCGGAAGGGAATCGGGAAGAGAATTTTTTCGTTTAACCTCAATAACGTTTTATCATCATGGATAACCAACGCCGGGAGAAGCAGCAGAAAGCACATCGGAAGCATTGAATTATTAGTCCGTCAGCCAAAACAGAGTAAAAGAAGATCTACCGATAGCACTGCTGGCCTCAATCGGTTTTTACCTTGTCTCCGGGGTAAATTTTATTCCTATTAACAATCCTACTTGTCCATTGGAATAATGACCGAGACGCGATGAATCGCGTCTCTACTTACGACGCTGAACTTACGAATGATCTGCTTACCGCTTTAAAATCTTCACTTCCACGCGCCGGTTCACGTCGCGGCCGTTGAGTTCGAGGTCGTTGGTGGTGATGGGACGGGTTTCGCCGTAGCCCATTGCCGTGAGGCGGGCCTTCGGGATGCCTTTGCCCAACAGGTAGTTGACCACGGCCTGGGCCCGCTTCTGGGAGAGAAACTTGTTGACGTACGCCGGGCCCACGTTGTCGGTGTGGCCGCCGATCTCCATCACCACGCGGGGGTTGCTGCGCAGGAAGTCGAACAGCTTGTCGAGCACCACGTTGCTTTCGGGCAGCAGGTTGGCGCTGTTGAACTCGAAGTACACCCCGCCCAGCACCGCCGTAGCCCCCACTCCCAAGCTGTTGCCCAGGAAGCCCGTCAGCACCGACCGCACGTCGATGCGGTTGAAGCGGGTGGCGTTGATCTCCTCTTCTTTGGTGAACCGGTTGGGCGTCTCGTTGTGCAGCACGGCCACGCTGTAGAGCAGGTAGCCCGGCTTGTCGATTTCCACCACGTAATCCGTCTTTTTGCCCGGCACGAAGCTGAAGCGGTACGTGCCGTCTACGTCGGTGACGGCCTGCGAGAGGAAGTTGCGGGAATTTTCTTCGCGGAGGCGCACGGAGGCGCCTTCGATCACCCCGGCGTTGTCCACCACCTCCCCGTTGATGATGAGCGAATCCTGCTCCTGGTAGCGGAGCTTCACCAGGTTGAGGTTCTTGACCACCATGCGGTCCGCCGCCCCGGCCGAAAGCGTGTCGGGAATGTCCACCTGGAAGTGCTTGACGATTTCGGAGTTCTCCACCCGCACAATGGGAATTTCGACCTGGTCGATGTGCACGGTTTCGCCGTTGGGCCCGCGGATGGCGACGGTGTAGGTGTGCCCCGAACGCAGCTGGAGGCCGTAAGTACCCGTGGCCGAGGTGAAAGAAGAACCCTTGACGGTGACCCGGCGCTGCGAGTCGAACAGCAGGGCGTAGTTGGGCAGGGGCCGGTCGGTGCCCTTGATCGTCACGATGCCCTTCACCAGCACGTCCTCGAACATCTTGACCCGGAACAGGTCTTCCTGGCCCGAGGTGCCCTTGCGGTTGGAGGCCACGTAGCTGATCTTGTTGAGGCTGTCGGTCACGAAGTACACATCGTCGCCGGGCGTATTGATGGGATAACCCATGTTCATGGGCCGCGTCCAGGTCTTCGACAGCGGTTCGTAGATGGACTTGTACACGTCGTAGCCGCCCATGCTGTCGTGCCCGCGGGAGCTGAAGTACAGCGTGTTGCCGTCTTCGGTGAGGAAAGGGGCGTCTTCGTCGGCGTCGGTGTTGATGATGTCGGGCAGGCGTTGCGGTTCGGTCCACCGGCCGTCGGGGCGGCGCCGGGCCACGAACAGGTCGAGGTTGCCGTTTTTGTTGCCCCGGCCCGAGGCGAAGTACACCAGGTTGCCGCCCCGGAGCAAAAAGCCGTTGGGTTCAAAGCGGGCCGTGTTGGTAAAGTCTGCCAGTTCCCTGAGGTCCGACCAGGCGCCGCCCTGCTTCTCGGTCACGAACAGCGACCCGAACTTCACCGACCGGTAGACGATCATGCGGTCGTCGCGGTCGTAGAGCTGCACGTTGGAGGTGTGTTCGTTGTCTTGGTTGACGTTGCCGGGCAGAGGCTCGGGGTCACTCCACTGCCCGTTCTGCAGCGACGACACGTAGATGCGTTCCCACCCGTCGCCGCGATAGGTCAGGTCTTTGTCGCCGGCGGGCCGGCGGGAGGTGAAGTACAGCGTCTGCCGGTCGCTGGTAAACACGGGGGTGTGTTCGGTAAAGGGGCTGTTGAGGGGTTCGCCGAGGGGTTCGGCGTAGTGGTCGGTGGGGTTCACCAGGTACGTCTTGCCCACGGTGGCCTGGAGGATGAGCACCTTCACGCTGTTCTGGCGGCTGTCGCGGGGGCTGATGGTTTCCAGGTAACTGCGGTACGCCTCAATGGCCCGGTCAAACTGTAGGTTGACGTGGTAGGCCCGGCCCAGCCAGTAGTTGTAATGCTTGTCGAACCTGGGTTTGAGGGCGTACGACCGGAGCAGGTAGTCGATGGCCGCCTGGTTGCTGAAAAGCAGTTGGTTGGTAATGCCGCCGTAGTACAGGGCCCGCACGTTGGCCGAGTCGGCGGCCAGGGCCCGGTTGAAGTGGTCGAGGGCCTGGGGGTAGTTCTCGCGGCGGAAGTGCCGCACGCCTTTTTTGGCCAGGGCTTTGGCTTCAGCTTTGCTCTGGCCGGCTGCCGGCGCGGGCGGATGCAGCCACAGAAGGGCCAGCCATAACAGTACACACGGAAATTCTTTTTTTATCGGGGGCATGCTGGTTGTAAGTCGGGTCTGCCAAAAAAACACATTCTTTCCCCAAAAGCCAAAACGCCCAAAAAAATAACCTGCCCCCAGGTGGAGCAGGTTATCCGGTGGTAAGTATGAAGAGTAAAAAGATAGTTCGTAAGTGGCTTGTGGTCTCTAAACTAGGGCGCCAACCCCGAAAAGCAAGCCCGCTTGTGATGGAGGGCGCAGGTATTGTACGATGGGCAATATTTGGCCTTAAAAGGAGACCGCAGACCGGAGGAAGGGAGACGGGAGGAGGATCGGGGAGGAAGCTGAGGCGGGGAGGTGCTACAAGCCCGGAACGAAACGCTGCTCCGCACTGCATGGGCACGCCTCCTCCGGTCTCCTTTCCTCCGGTCTGCGGTCTCCTTTAAAGTTCACTTCGTGCTCACCCCCGCCGGGTGGGTTGTTCACCTTTTGTTCACCTGCGGATTTAGGTTTTCGGGGGGCGGCGCCGGTACTTTGCATCGTTCCCCGAAGCGGTCCCCCGGCCGCCGGGACCGGATTACCCTTACGCAACCGTCAACACTTATGAGAACCAAGCCATCCTTCCTGCTGGCCCTTTGTCTTTTCCTACCCTTCATTCACCCGCAGGCATCGCTTGCGCAAACCCCACAAACCATGCAACCCGGAGAATACTACCTCGAAGGCATGATGGAAGTCGCGTCCGGCTTCCAGTTCAACGCCGACCACACCTTTGGCTTCTTCTTTTCGTACGGCGCCCTTGACCGCATGGGAAAAGGCACCTGGGCACAAGAAGGCGACACATTGATTCTCAACGGCCCCCGCAGTACAGAAAAAGATTTTGTGCTCTCCCAATCGAAAAAAACGGCGGGCAAGCAGATCGTCATCCAGGTAACAAATCCCAACCCGGTGGTCCTCAGAAACATTTACTGCGAAATTCAAACGCCCGACGGCCCCCGGCAGGCCCAAAGCGATGAAAAGGGCCGCATCACCTTTAAAGCTTCGGCGGTGCAGTCCATTGCCCTGATCCACGCCTACTTTCCCGAACGGTACTCCGACTTTATGGTGGCTGACCCCTCGCACAACTATTTCGAGTTTACCATCGACCCGCACATCGTTGAAGTAGAATTCCGGGACATGCGGCTGACAATCACTCCCGAGGGACTCGTGGGCAATCACCCGCTGCTGGACGATGACAAGGAGGTGGAGTACGTACCAGCAAAATAAAGGAGCGAGAAGCGAGGAGCGAGAAGGAGGATCGGGAAGGATACTGAGGCGGAGAGGCGGTCCGAACCGGGAACGAAACAGCAACCGTACAAAAGGGAAAGGCGTTCGGACGAATACGCGTATTCATCCGGACGCCTTTCCCTTTTTTCCTTTTTCTAGTCAATCCGCGTTGCCCATCATGCTTCGCGCTGCATGAGCACGCCTCCTCCGGTCTCCTTTACGTTCCCGTCTCCTTATTACACCAGTACGCCGCCGTACAGGGTTTCGCGCTGGGCTTTCACGGTTGGGTCGGTGATGTAGTCGTCGTACTCGGTCATCTTGTCGATGATGCCGTTGGGCGTGAGTTCGATGATGCGGTTGGCGACCGTCTGCACGAACTGGTGGTCATGCGAGGTAAAGAGCACGTTGCCCTTGAAATCCTTGAGGCCGTTGTTGAAGGCCGTGATGGATTCGAGGTCGAGGTGGTTGGTGGGCTCGTCGAGCAGCAGCACGTTGGCGCCCAGCAGCATCATCCGCGAGATCATGCAGCGCATCTTCTCCCCTCCCGACAGCACGTTGGCCTTCTTGAGGGCTTCTTCGCCCGAAAACAGCATCCGGCCGAGGAAGCCGCGGATGAAGCTTTCGTCTTTTTCCTTCGAATACTGCCGCAGCCAGTCCACCAGGTTGAGGTCGCTCTGGAAGAAAGTTGTGTTGTCGTTGGGCAGGTAGCCCTGCGTGGTAGTCACCCCCCACTTGAAGGAGCCCTTGTCGGCCTTGCGTTCGCCCATCAGGATCTGGTAGAAGGCCGATACGGCCACGCTGTCGCGGCCCAGGATGGCTACCTTATCGCCCTTGTTGAGCGTAAAGCTCACGTTCTTGAACAGCGCCGCCCCTTCGAAGGACGCCGCCAGGTTTTCCACCGAAAGAATCTGGTCGCCCACTTCGCGTTCGGGCTTGAAGGCAATGTAGGGGTACTTGCGCGACGACGGCTTGATGTCTTCCAGCGTCAGCTTTTCGAGCAGTTTCTGGCGCGAGGTGGCCTGCTTGGATTTTGCCACGTTGGCGCTGAACCGCTGGATGAATTCCTGGAGTTCCTTGCGTTTTTCCTCGGTCTTCTTGTTGGATTCCTGCCGCTGGCGGAGGGCCAGCTGGCTCGACTCGTACCAGAAGGTGTAGTTGCCCGTGTAGAGGGTGATCTTGCTGAAGTCGAGGTCGGCGACGTGCGTACACACCGGTCGAGGAAGTGGCGGTCGTGGGAAACCACGATCACCGTATTTTTAAAGTTGGCCGAGGAAGTTTTCGAGCCAGAGCACCGATTCAATGTCGAGGTTGTTGGTCGGTTCGTCGAGCAGCAGCACTTCGGGGTTGCCGAACAGGGCCTGGGCGAGCAGCACCCGCACCTTGTCGTTGGCCGCAATGTCCCTCATGAGCTGGTAGTGCAGGTCTTCCTTCACGCCCAGGCCGCTCAGCAGTTCGGCCGCTTCCGTACTCGGCGTCCCAGCCGTTGAGGTCGGCAAATTCGGCTTCCAGTTCGGAGGCCCGCACGCCGTCGGCTTCCGAAAAGTCGGGCTTTGGCGTAGATGGCGTCCTTCTCCTGCATGATCTTGTAGAGCCGTTCGTGGCCCATGATCACCGTTTGCAGCACGGGGTACTCGTCGTAGGCCGAACTGGTTCTGCTTCAACACCGCCATGCGCGTTCGCCCGGCGTGATCTCCACCGAGCCGCTGGTCGGGTCGATTTCACCGGACAGAATTTTGAGAAACGTGGATTTTCCCGCGCCGTTGGCTCCGATGAGGCCATAGCAGTTGCCCGGCGTGAATTTGATGTTCACGTCCTCGAACAAGATGCGTTTGCCGAAGCGCAGGGATAAATTGGATACCGTAAGCATGTATGTAATAAGGGGTATAAAACGTGGTCTGGTTAAAATGTCCGCAAAAATACGAGGTATTCCGCTGAAAGCCTGACGCTCCGGCGGGAATGGACGGAAAATAATATTATTGCTAGATTTGTGCGTTATGAAGGTAGCCCTCATCAAGTACAACGCCGGCAACGTGCAATCGGTTTTCTACGCCCTCGAACGCCTGGGCGTGTCGTACGTGCTTACGGATTCGGAGGAAGAAATCCGGTCGGCCGACAAGGTGATCCTGCCCGGGGTCGGCGCAGCGGGCAGCACCATGGATTCGCTGCGGCAAACCGGCCTCGACCGGGTGATTCCCACGCTGAAACAACCGTTCCTGGGCACCTGCGTGGGCCTGCAACTCATGTGCCGCCACTCCGAAGAGGGCAACACCGACTGCATGGGCATTTTTGACATTGCCGTGAAGCGGCTTCCGGCCCGGCCCGGCTTCAAGGTGCCCCACGTGGGCTGGAACACGATCTTCGGGTACCAGACGCCCCTCACGCACGGCCTGCCGGATAATGCCTACGTGTACTACGTACACAGCTACTACGCCGAACTGAGCCCTTACACGGTGGCCCGGACTGAGTACCTGGTGCCCTTCAGCGCCATGCTGCACCGCGACAATTTCTACGCCGCCCAGTTCCACACCGAAATCAGCGGCGAGGCCGGGGCAAGAATCCTCGGTAACTTCCTGGAGTTGTAGGGGGAAGAGATCAGGATTTACAGGATCAAAGGATCAGCAGGATTGCGGCGCGAAGAGGCACGCGTTCTCCTTGCGGTCTTTGTGTCTGCTTTGCGGTCTTTGTGTCTGCTTTGCGGTCTTTGTGTCTCCTTTGCGGTCCTTGTGGTTCAGTTTAAGGGCGGTTAGGTTCAGGAATGATTGCCTGACCAATATTTCGTCCCTACAGGACTGTTGCACTAACGTCTAGATGCCTTTTCTACCAATATTTCGTCCCTCCGGGACCATGCCGCGCCGACCTGACTCCCCGATCCGGCGGCCGGTGCATATTGAAGGTTTCCCTAAAAACGATCCACCCGGCGGGGAATGAAAAATAGCGTTTTCCGGCAAACCATCCCCCAATCTGGAGGCATTTTTCGCTTTTCCCACTTTTTTTCCCGATTTGCCCTATTGGCTGGAGGTACTTTTTACCGTCAGGGCTCTTTTTTAAAAATATTGACCCTGCAATTTCACGGCAAACATTTTTTGAACTTTACCAACAAACTCCGCAATTCCCCTGTAATCTCCCGTTTGGCGCCCAGATTAGAAACACGTTAGATTTTGCGCAAGGCCTCTTGTTTTACGGGAATTTTGTGAACATTTGCTGAAATCGCTGCGTTAAATTGTAAGTTTAAGGACACTCTTGAACGCAAAAATTGGAAGCCGGCTATAAACGGCCCTTCCGTCACCACTATAACTATTCCTAGTCATGAGAGCATTTGCAATACTTACGGCCGGTTTGCTTGGGTTAGGCGCCCTGACGGCCAATGCCCAATCTGCCCCTTCGCGGCAGGCATCTGACCCCACCTACTCCCGCCACAACTACAAGCACCCGCAGAAGGCAGCCGCCGCCCGGGCCGAAGACACCCAGACGCTGAGTGCGTCTACCGTTGCGGGGGCAGAACAAGTGTCCAACCCGGTGGCTACGCGCCGCAACTATAAGGTTCAGGACCGCAACCAGAAGCGCACCGACGCCGTGCTCATCCTGCCCGGCCGGACGGTAGAACGGACCAACAACCCGCTCGATTCGAAGGACAACTACAAGCGCCAGCAACAGCCGGCCCGCAAAGTGACCCAGCCGGCGCCCCTGCCCGACGAACCGGTAGCCAATACGGGCCGCGAGGAACAACAATAAACGGGTAACTCCCGGACCCTGAATGTTGAATGCTTCATGGGCAGTGGTACGCGGCAAACGTCCACTGCCCGTGAAGCATTCAACGTTTAGCATGTACAGGGCCGGCTTCTTCAAAAATTGTGACGGGCAAACCAACTTTTTTGCCATCTTGGGGTTTTAGCCAATTCTACAACCCCATGAATATCCTCATCATCGGTGCCGGCAACATGGGCACTACGTACGCCCGGAGCCTGCTGGCTTCGCACTTTGCCACCCCCGACGAAATGACCCTGCTGATCCGCAGCGAAGCCAGCCGCGACCGCCTGCCGGAAATTCCCGAGGCCAACGTGCACCGCCGCCCCGCCGCCTTCATGGGACAGGCCGACATCGTGATCGTGTCCGTGAAACCCCAGGACTTTGCGGCCCTGGCGCCAATGCTCCGGCCGTACCTCCACCCCGAACAAATCATCATCTCCATCATGGCCGGGGTAAGCCTGCCGGCCCTCCAGGAAAGCCTGGGCGTGCCCAAGCTGGTGCGGGCCATGCCCAACCTGCCTTCCCAGATCGGCATGGGCATGACGGTGTTCAGTTGCAGCCCCGACCTCGACCGCAAGGAGTTGTTTATCATCCAGAACCTGCTCAACACCACGGGCAAGGCCCTGTACGTAGACAACGAAAAGCTCATTGATTCGGCCACGGCCGTATCGGGCAGCGGCCCGGCCTACGTGTACTACTTCATGAACGCGATGATCAAAGCCGGCGTGGAACTCGGCTTTACCCCGGCCCAGGCCGAACTGCTGGTCAACCAGACGTTCATGGGCTCGGTGCACCTGCAAAACCGCAACAACCTCTCCTGCGAAGACCTCATGCGCCGGGTGGCCTCCAAGGGCGGCACCACCGAAGCCGCCTTCCGCGTATTCGACGAGAAAAACCTCGAACCCGGCATCGTGGCCGGCCTCCACAACGCCTACCGCCGGTCGCTGGAACTGGGAAAGTAAGTAGTTAAATAGTCTAAATAGTTAAATAGTGATTGGTCAGTAGTCATTGGTTGGTGCGTAAGTTGTCGTATCCACATGACTACTGACCAATGACCAATGACTATTGACCAATGACTACTGACCAATGACTACTGACCAATGACTACTGACCAATGACTACTGACCAATGACTACTGACCAATCACTACTGACCAATCACTACTGACCAATGACTACTGACCAATCACTATTGGCTCCTGTCATTCAACGTGCTTTTTACAGAAACAGAACCCCGTGCTGCTGCCCCAGTTGCGTCACCATGCGTTCGATGAACTCGGCCGGGGGCGGTCCCTGCGGGGGTACTACTGCCGGCTCGGTGGTGGGCAGGCTGAAATCCAGGAAGTAGGACAGGAACTGGCCCGGCGTGATGACCACAAGGAGGCGGGCCGTGGGGGTTTGGATACTGAACTGATGGGGCACCTGACGCGGGGCGAAAACCGATGCACCAGCCGTCGTCCTGGTCAGGCTGCCGCCGATGTGGAAGTCAACTTCACCTTCCAGCACGTAAAACATTTCGTCCTCCCGGGTATGCAGGTGAGGCGGCGGCTCGGCGCCTCTCGGTACGGTCATATCCATGATGGCTACGGCGCCCCCGGTCTGCTCGGGCGAAAGGAGTACTTGGAAAAAACCACCCATGTACTGCCGGTAGTCGGTAGCCGTGGTGGCTTGAATTGGTTCAATTGTCGTTTGCATGGTTTGTTGCATTTAGTTGTATGGAGTGGGTTAACGGGCACAAAGGTAGGAGCCACCCCCGGAAGTGATAGGATAAAACCGACATCCGGCGGCCGGCCCGGCGGGGCGCGAACGGGGGGATAATCAGCCGGCGGGCGGGTATTGTTGCTGCCAGTCGGTGATGCAGCCGGTTTGCTGGATCAGGTCGGCAATGTCCTGGTAGGCCGCGACCCGGCGGCCCGACTGCACCAGGGAAGCTTCCAGTTGGCGGACCAGCCCTGCGTAAAAACCGGCAATCAACTGCTTCGAACCGGGCAGCGGGGAGAAGTAGGCCCTTGCCACCCGTAAATAACCCACCATCAGTTCTGCTGCGTCTGCTTCCAGCGGGATTGCGTCACCGGCCACCAGCAGGATCGTTCCCGGCGGCCAGGGGTACCCGTCAGCCTCCCTTGCCGCCTGCACGGAAAGCACCGGGGCTTTGAAGAGGATGACGGGCTTGGCCATGTTGTTTGGTTCTCGGGGGGAATGCATGGGGAGTTACGTCAACAGCACGCCGTACTTTTCCCGCAGCCGGATCGTCATTTGCGCAATCACCTCCGCCGGGGGCGGGCCCTGCGGCGGCACAATCTTCGGCGCGTCGGTTTCCAAGCTGGTCTCCACGAAATACGCCAGGAAATCGCCGGGCGTAATCAGCGTGAGGAACCGGGCGGTGGGCGTGGTAATGGTGATCTGGTGGGGCACCTGCCGCGGTGCGAAAACCGCCGCCCCGGGTACCCCGTCAACCACGGTATTGCCGACGCGGAACTGCATGTTCCCTTCCAGCAGGTAGAACATTTCGTCTTCCCGGGTGTGCAGGTGGGGCGGCGGCTCGGCGCCCTTCGGCAAAGTCGTGTCCATCAGGGCCATTGCCCCGCCCGTCTGCTCCGCCGAGAGGAGTACTTTGAAAAAGCCGGCGTGGTACTGCCGGTAACCGCCTTCCGCAACACTGTTGACGAGGTCTTCAAGCTTTTGCATGAGCATTGGTTTTAGTAAGGTTTGATCGGCTGTTTAAGGTGTTACAAAGGTAGCAGACAACTCAAATTGTAAATTGTAATAAAACGACATGACGCCTGTTTTTTTCTACTTCTAATGGGAACGAGTATGGCAAAACCAATCCGGGCGCGGCACTTGCGAAGCGCTGCGGACCGGGTATTGGCTGCGGATGGCTATTGATGCGGGGAATGCCGGTGCGTCAGGCGGCCGGTTGGGTTTGCCGGAGGGCCGGCACCGGCGGCTTTTGCTTAAGGAAGCACTGCCCGTGCGTAACGAAGAGTTCGCCGCCCGTTTGCGAGAGCAGTTTGGAGGGCGATACCCCGGCAATGGCTTTGAAGTCGTGGCAGAAGTGGGCCTGGTCGTGGTAACCCAGTTCGTAGGAAAGCGCAGTCATCGAGAGGGCGGGCTGCGCCTCCAGTTGCGCAAAGGCGCCGTTGAGCCGGATGATCTTGCCCATCTGCTTGGCCGACAGTCCTACTTTCGCAAGAAACAGGCGTTCGAGTTGCCGGCTGCTGATGCCCAGTTTGTCTTCCAACCCGCTGATGACCAGCTTGCCCCCGGTCTGGTGCAACTGCGACAAGGTGTACTCCACGTAGTCGATCACGTCTTTGCGCGGCTGAAGGCGTCTTTCGAAGAAGGCATTGAGCAGACCGATGCGGTGGGCGTCGGTGCCGGCCTCGTGCAGTTGTTGCACCAGGTCATTGACGGCGCGTCCCCACACGGCTTCCAGGTCAAGGCTGGGCACGTTGGTAAACTCGTCGAGGTTCATGGGCAGCAGTTGCGAGAGGCCGCCGGCCTTGAACTGAATCTTAATCAGGCGGGTATGGCCGGCAAACTTGAGCCAGATGGGTTTGGTGAGTTGCCCGACCAGGAAAGCCTGCCGGGTTTTGTGCAGGGCATCGCCGGCGCCGTGCAGGCTGTACTGGTGGGCGTCGCCGTACACGAACAGCATCGAAACTTTGCCGTAGGGAATGAGCCGCCACACGGAAGCCATTGCGGCGGCGCCTTCGGCGGCCAGCCGTTGCCAGTCAATGTCTACCAGCATGTAGTTGTCAATCACGCCGCTCAGGCCGGGGCTGGGTTTGATTATCTGGGCTTTCATCTTTTTAAGTGACTCGAATGGGGGTATGCAACGGATGCTTTTCACAAAGATGCCCATACGCCCCTTTCCGCGCTTGTAAAAAAACGACCCCCTTGGGGAAATTACGAATGATACTAATCCGTTGTTGGTTGTTCGTTATTCGTTGTTCGTAACACCCTGATTCACAAGTAATGTTGAACAGCCAAATACGTAATCATGAAGTCATTTCGGTATGATTGATTGTACTGACCAGGAAGGTCATGGTTGAATGGCTGTATGGTTGAAAAATGCGTGCCCGCCCGGCGTGACGACTTGCTCACGCCGGGCGGGCCTGTTTATGAACGGGCTTACTGGTTCTTGACCGTGAATTCGACCCTCCGGTTGCGGACCCGGTCGGTTTCGGTGGCGTTGCCGGCTACCGGCCGGGTGCCCCCGTAGCCCCGGGTTTCGATGCGGCTTTCGGCAATCCCGTTGCGGATCAGGTAGTTGGTCACGACCATTGCCCGGTTTTCGGACAACGCCTGGTTAAGCCGCGGGTCGCCCACGTTTTCGGTGTGCCCAGCCACCAGGATGTGCATGGCAGGGTACTTCTTGAGGGTATTGACCAGCTTGTCGAGTTCGGCGTAGGAGCCGGGCAGCAGCACGTACTTGCTCTGCTCAAACAGCACGTGGTCGAGCACCACGGCCTTGCCCGCTTCGAGGCGGTCGAACACGGCGGGTTCCCGCGGGGCGGCCGGCTCCCGGCGGTTTCCGGTGGCCGGTACTTCCGCGCGGCCGGCGGGCTTTGTAGCTGCGAGTTTGTCAGCTACCGGTTCCCGCCGGGCCAGGGCCGGCTTGGCAGTCACCGGCGCCTTCCGGTCTTTTCGGGCAACCGGCTCCGGGGGCGCCGGTTGGGCGGCGGGCTTTTCGGGCGGCCCCGACAGAAACTTGGCCGGCACCAGTTCCCGCTTGCGTTGGGTAATCAGCCCGAAGAAGTGTTCGGTCTCCGTCTGCGGCGATTCCCAGTAGAGCTTGATGACGCCCGGCCCCAGGTAGTTGAAGTATTCGATCTTGAGGTCGTAGTACTGGCCGCGTTTAAGGTGTACCTCGGCCGTGAAGGTCACCGGCTTTACCCGCAGGGTGATGGAGTTGTTGGAGATTTTGTACCACTGGTCGATGAGCAGTTTGCCGGCCAGCCAGAGGCGGGCCCCGTCATCCACCTTGAGGCAGAGCCGGTACATGCCGTCTACCGGCGCCCGGAGGCGGCCGGTCCAGCGGGCCGAGAACTCAAGCCCTTCCAGGCCCTGCGCGTAGATGGGGTGTGCCCACTGGTAATCCACCTGCTCCTCCTTGCGGACGTGTTCAATGTACTCAAAGTTGATGCCCCGGTAAAACTCCACGTGCAGCCCGGTTGCCTTCGGCACATCCCCGCGGCCCCCGGTGCCCGCGGCCTCGTACCGCCCCGGCGGGTCGGTGGGCGGCGCGGCAAGGGTCGGAACGGCGGCCGTCAGGCACACGCCCATCAGCAGCAGGCGCAGGGCTGACCGCCCGGAAACGGGTAAAAGGTGGGGTAGCAATTGATTCATTCCGTTGATGACGGTTTTTTTTACAGTCAATCCACCACCTGCGCCTGTTTGGTGAGCAAGGTGATGAGCTTTTCGTACTTGGGGCGGGTTTCGTCGGGCGCCAGGAAGGGGTTGCCGCTGAGCACCACGCGCCGGAGGCCGGGCAGCGAGGCCAGTTCGTCGGGCAGGTGGCCGATGTTGTTGTAGCTGATGTCCAGGTCTTCGAGCTGCCGCAGGGCGAGTACGGGGGCGGGCACCGCGTCGAACCAGTTGTAGCCCATGTCGAGGACGGTCAGGTGTTGCAGGCTGGCCGTGCTTTCGGGCAGGCGGTGCAGTTGGTTGTGGTGGCAGTACAACGACCGGAGGCCGCTCAGTTGCCCCAGGTCGGCGGGCAGTTGGTCGAGCCGGTTGTAGGCCACGGCCAGCACCGAAAGGTTGTGCAACTGCGTCACCGAGGCGGGCAGCGCCGTCAGGTCGTTGCGGTACAGGTCGAGGGTGGTGAGGTGGCGCAGGCTGCCGATTTCCCCGGGCAATGCCGTAAGCTTGTTGTTGTACAGGTTGATTTCCCGGAGGTTCCGCCACCGTTTTACCTGGCTCCCCTTCAGTTGGGTGAGCTTGTTGTTGCCGATCACCAGTTGGGTCAGCGCCTTGTTGCGGGCAATGCCGCGGGGCAGCGAGGCCAGTTGGTTGTACTGGAGGTTGAGGATTTGCAGGTGCCGGTTGCGCCGGAACCGGGTGCGGCGCGGGTCGAGCCGGTTGCCCGAAAGGCTGAGTACCCGCAGGTGCTTCAGCCGGGTAACGCGGCCGGGCAGGCGGGTAATGCGGTTGTTGCTCAGGATCAGCTTTTCGAGGTTGCGGAACCGGAACACCTCCGCGGGTACGGCCGTGAGCTGCTGCCCGGTAAGGTCCACTTCCTTCACGGTGTCGGGCCGGGTGGTGGCCCGGGCCTCGTCCAGCGTGGTAATGCTGCCGGGTGCGGGTTTGCCGCCGAAGGTAGCCCCGAGCATCATGGGTTGCTGGGCAGCGGCCGTAAACAGGGCCCCTGCAATCATTACACACGCCAAGGGAATTCGCATATCAGTGAATTTTTTTCGTCCGCGGGAATACCAGTAATTTAACTATTTTTTTAGGTAAGACCGAGCCGCCGGTGCATTTTTGTGCCCGGCCGGGTAAAATGATATTCCGCTGCATTTGAGTTTATGAGTTTATGAGTTTAAAGTTTATGAGTCGTCCGCGCTTGGCCTTTGTCGCGTTCTAACTTTAAACTCATAAACTTTGAACTCATAAACTCTATATTCCCTCCGTATGGCGAATCCGAAAACGCAAAAGCGCATCTTCCAGGGGGCCTCCATCCTGTTCGTGCTGGTGATGATCTACTTTACCGTTGACATGCTGTCCCGCACCACCCGGCCGGGCCGCAAGGGACAACTGAAGGACCGCATCGAGCGGCGCCTGGAAGGGGATTCGACCCGCACCGGGGATTCGGCCCGTACCGGCCGGGCGGACGGCTGATGCCCATTCGTTGTTGGTTGTTCGTTATTGATAATCCCCATTTTCCCCGCATGGCAAGTACCTTTCTTACGGCCGAATGGCGCCAGCTCGTGATGGCCAACTACGCCGTTGACCCGGCCCTGCTCCGGCCCTACCTCCCGGCCCACACCGAACTCGACGCGTGGAACGGCACCCACTACGTGAGCCTGGTGGGCTTCCTGTTCCTGCGGACCAAAGTGCTGGGCATCGGCTTTCCCGGGCACGGCAGCTTCGAGGAGTTCAACCTGCGGTTCTACGTCCGCCACCACGACGGCAACGCCTGGAAGCGCGGCGTGGTGTTCGTGAAGGAAATCGTGCCCAAGCCCCTCATCACCTGGGTAGCCAACGCTTTGTACAAAGAGCATTACGTAACCCTGCCCATGCGCCACCAGTGGGAAACGCCCGGCGACGGCACCCTCCGCGTGGCGTACGCCTGGCGCGTAAAAGACCAGTGGGACCACATCCGGGTGACGGCCGACGCCGCGGGCCAGCCCCTGGTGGCGGGCAGCGAGGCCGAATACATTACCGAACACTTCTGGGGGTACACCCGGCTGGGCGACCGGGTCACGTCGGAGTACGAAGTGGCGCACCCCCGGTGGGACATTCACCCGGTACGCGACTTCGACATCCGGTGCAGCACCGCCGCGTTGTACGGCCCGGCCTTTGCCGAACCCCTCGCGGCCGCCCCCGTGTCGGTGTTCCTGGCGGCCGGGTCGCCCGTGCTGGTAAAAACGGGGAAACAAATCCGCGGCGCCCCCGTGAATACCAAGTAGCAGGGAGCGGAGAGCATGGGGCTGTGCGCAACCGGGCCGTTCACTCTATGCCCTTTGCCCTCGGCCCCCTGCCTTTTTTACCCTAACTTTGCCGCAAAAAACCGCACGTTCATGCAACACATTCGTCAATTACAACTGGCCCTGACGATTCTGCTCACCGCCCTGGTGCTGCTCATCGTGGCCGGTGGCGCCTTGTTTTACACTTCCAGCAGACCAGCCGAGGTGGTAGACAATCCCAAAAAACGCGAGAAGGAAACTGACCCGCAGCCCGAACCGGTGCCACCTGCTACCATCACCGCGGCTGCCGAGCAGGGCAAGAAGATTTTTACCGACAACTGCCAGGTGTGCCACTCGGTGGGCGCCGACAAGCTGATCGGTCCCGGCCTCAAAGACGTTACCAAGCGCCGCCCCGAAGCCTGGCTCATCTCCTGGATCCGCAACTCGCAGAAGGTCATTGAGAGCGGCGACAAGTACGCCGTGGACCTCTACAACGCCTACAACAAAACCCAGATGCCCCCCTACGCCTTCTCCGACGACGAAATCAAGTCCGTGCTGGCCTATATCGAGGCAGCGGGGAAATAAATGGGTTAGAAGCGAGAAGCGAGGAGTGAGAAGCGAGAAGATTGTACCCGCACTTTGCCGTTGTCAGCGGACAAGCCCGTGCACCTCCTTCCCGCTTCTCACTCCTCGCTTCTCGCTTCTTTAAGAAAACAGTCCTTCAATCGAAAGGTACCGTTCGCCGGTGTCGTAACAGAAGGTGAGGACGCGGGAACCGTCTTTGATGTCGGGCAGCTTCTTGGCTACGGCCGCCAGCGACGCCCCCGAGGAGATGCCGACGAAAATGCCTTCTTCGCGGGCCGCCCGCACGGCGTAGCTGAACGACTCTTCCTTGGTCACCTGGATCACGCCGTCGAGGCGGTCTTTGTGCAGGTTGCGGGGAATGAAACCGGCCCCGATGCCTTGAATGGGGTGCGGGCTGGGCTGTCCGCCGCTGATGACCGGTGAAAGGGCCGGCTCCACGGCCCAGGACTGCATCTTGGGAAACTTCTCCTTGAGCACCATGTCGCAGGCCGTAATGTGGCCGCCCGTACCCACGCCGGTAATCATGTAGTCAAGGCCTTCGGGAAAGTCGCGGAGGATTTCCTGGGCGGTGGTATCGCGGTGGATGAGGATGTTGGCTTCGTTGTCGAACTGGCTGGGCATCCAGGCTTTGGGGTTGGTATCCACCATTTCCTGGGCCCGTTCGATGGCGCCCTTCATGCCTTTTTCGCGGGGCGTGAGTTCAAACGTAGCCCCGTAGGCCGACATCAGCCGCCGCCGTTCGATGGACATGGATTCGGGCATCACCAGCACCAGTTTGTAGCCCTTCACGGCCGCCACCATGGCCAGTCCCACGCCCGTATTGCCCGAAGTGGGTTCCACGATCACGCTGTCGGGCTTGAGGATGCCCCGCCGTTCGGCGTCTTCGATCATCGAAAGGGCGATGCGGTCCTTGATGCTGCCGCCCGGGTTGGCTCTTTCCATCTTCATCCAGACTTCCACCTTGCGGTGCGCAAACAGGCGGTTGATCCGGATGTGCGGCGTATTGCCAATGGTTTGCAAAATGTTGTTGGCCTTCATATCGGTTAGCGTAAGTAGCGGTTTGGGGAAATGGAAAATTACAAAGGAATCACTTCAATCAGATATAGTATTCCAGGTATTCTTCGCGTTGGCGGCTGCTGCTCACCTTGATCTGGCTTTTGTGGTACACTTTGGAGTACGGCGGCACGGTTTCGGTGAGCCACACGTTGCCGCCGATCACGCTGTGGTGGCCGATGGTGACCTGGCCGCCCAGGATGGTGGCGCCGGCGTAGATCACCACGTGGTCTTCGATGGTCGGGTGCCGCTTGGTGTTGGCAAGGCCTTTTTCCACGCTTACCGCTCCGAGGGTCACGCCCTGGTAGAGCTTCACGTGGTTGCCGATCACGGTGGTTTGCCCGATCACGATGCCCGTGCCGTGGTCAATGCAGAAGTACTGGCCGATGGTGGCGCCGGGGTGAATGTCGATGCCGGTCTGCCGGTGGGCGTACTCGGTGAGCAGGCGCGGCACCAGCGGCACGCCCAGGCCGCAGAGCTGGTGGGCGATGCGGTAGATGGCAATGGCGTAAAAGCCCGGGTAGGTCAGGATCACCTCGTTTTCGTCGGAGGCGGCGGGGTCTTCGATCACGATGGCCTGCGCGTCTTTGCAGAGCCCTTCGTAGATGCCGGGCAGTTGTTCGAAGAAGCGGTCGGCGAGTACGGAGGGCGGGGTTGGCAGGTTGTCCTTGAGCGGGTGGAGCACCTTGCGCAAATCCTTGTTGAGTTGGAAAAGCTGGGCGCTGACGGCGTCTTCCGAAGGAAACGTCGTTTCATCGGCAAAGTGCGGGAAGAGGACTTCCAGCACCCGGTCGGCGAAGCGGTGCACGGCCGGCTTCTGCGGCAGGTTGCCGTGCGAGGCGTGCGACTGGTACAGACGGGCAACAAAGGTTGGCTCAGACATAGAAAGGAAGACGGGAAAATAATGTTAGAATTTAAATTATAAATTTTGGATTGATCCGGATGCTTGCCTTGAACAACTTCCGCTATAATTTAAAATTCATAATTCAAAATTCATAATTTCAGCTAATCGGCGGCGCCCAGCACGCGGTACATCGTCTGGCACTTGAGTTCGGTTTCCCGCCATTCCTTTTCGGGCACCGAGTTGGCCGTAATGCCGGCGCCGGCGTACAGGACGGCCCCCCCTTCGAGCAGTTGCGTGCACCGCAGGTTTACGTACAGGTGGGTTTCGGCCCCGATGTTCACCGGCCCGAGGAAGCCGCTGTAAAAGCCGCGGTCGTAGCCCTCTTGTTCCCGGATGAATTGCAGGGCCGGCTCCTTGGGCATGCCGCACACGGCCGACGTGGGGTGCAGCAGGCGCAGCATCACCGTGCCCAGTTGCGGGAAACCCGTGGCCCGCATGTCCACCCGGAAGTCGGTGCGCAGGTGCAGCAGGTTGCCGGCCACCACCGTTTTGGGACCGTCTTCCTCAAATTCGCGCAGGCGGATCTGCTTGAAGCAATTAATGATGTAACGGCTCACAAGCGCCTGTTCTTCAATTTCTTTCTGCGTCCACGACACGTCCGACAGCGGCACTTCGGGCCGGTAGGGCTGCGTGCCGGCCAGCGCCATCGTGCGAAACACCTGGTGCTTGTCGAGGCTGATGAGGACTTCGGGTGAGGCGCCCATCCAGGTGCCCTTGCCGGGCACGCTCACCAGCGACACGAAAGCCTGAGGGTAGTAGCGGCACAGGCGCAGGTACGTGCGCACCCGGTCGAGGCCCGCCGGCAGGGCAATCCTTTTTTGCCGCGAGAGCACTACCTTCTGGAAGCGGCCCCGGTCGATGGCCCGCACGGCCTCGGTCACCGAAGCCTTGAAGCGCCGTTCTTCGTCGCCGCACCGCGCGTAGCCGTCGGCCGCCACGGATTCTTCTACCTTATATGGCTCATCCTCAGTTGCGTACTGCTCCACGAGTGTTTCAAAACGGGACTGAATGCCGCCCAGTTCGGCCGGTACCGGGTGCCCGTCTTCTTCCCAACCACCGGGGCGGAAAATATAGTGCAAATGGGCTTTGAGGAACAGTGCATTTTCGCCGGGCGGTCCCTCGAACGGACAGAAGGCGAACCCCCGGGAGAGTTCCTCCAGGTCGAGGGGGGTGTGGGTGGGACCGCCCGACAGGTCCACCAGCACGTGAACCGTCTCGGTGCGGGGCAGCCGCCAGACGGCCACCGGGAGCCCCAGCGCCTGGGCGGCCCGCCAGAGGCTGCCCTGCAAGGTGGCCGGGGAATGAATATGCGCGCGAATCGTAAGCACAGCGAATGAGGGAAATTAGTTTATGAGTTCATGAGTTCAAAGACAGAACCCGCTTTACTGACAACGCTTTCTACTCATGAACTCATGAACTTTACTCAATGAACCAAAAATCGGGCCTTAAAGTTTGCGGTCGAGCACGGCCATGGTAATGCGGCTGATGCACACGAGTTTGCCGGCCTCGTCGGTGATGCGGATTTCCCATACCTGCGTGGTGCGGCCCACGTGCAGCGGCGACGCCTTGCCGTACACGAAGCCGCCTGACACCCCCCGGACGTGGTTGGCGTTGATGTCGAGCCCCACGCAGTACTGTTTGCCGGGGTCAATGGTGCAGTAGGCCGCGATGCTGCCCAGCGTTTCGGCCAGGGCCACCGAGGCCCCGCCGTGCAAGAGGCCCATCGGCTGGCGGGTGCGTTCGTCCACGGGCATTTTGGCGCACACGTAGTCGGGCCCTAGTTCGGTGAATTCGATGCCCAGGAAGCCGACCATATTGCCTCTGTTCATCTGGTTGAGCTGGTCAAGGGTAATGCCGGGGTTGAACGTCATAGAGAGTAAGGGGAATAAGCGGAATTAGCCGAGAATCACTTATTTTTGCGCCGCTTTACGGCGTACCAACAACCTACCGCAATTATCTTGAAAACCAAAGAAATTTACCTGATCCGCCACGGACAAACCCAGTACAACCTGCTGGGCATCGTGCAGGGCGGCGGCGTGGATACGGACCTCAACGACCAGGGCCGCCGGCAGGCGGAGGCGTTCTATCGGGCGTACGGGCACATTGCCTTCGACAAAGTGTACACCTCCACGCTGAAACGGGCCATTCAGTCGGTGCAGGGGTTCATTGACCGGGGTACGCCCTGGGAACGGCACGCCGGCCTCAACGAAATGAGCTGGGGCGTGCGGGAAGGCACCCGCATCACCCCCGAGGAAGACGCTTACTACTACGAAACCCTCCGCCGCTGGAACGAGGGACAGATTGACCTGCGGCTCGAAGGCGGCGAAAGCCCCCAGGACGTGGCCCGGCGCCAGCAACCGGTCCTCGACGTGATCCTGTCGCGGCCCGAGGAGGAGAAGGTGCTCATCTGCATGCACGGCCGGGCCATGCGCATGTTTCTCTGCCTGATGCTCCATTACCCCCTGCACTGCATGGACATCTTCGAGCACCAGAACCTTTGCCTCTACCAACTCACCTACACCGGCACCCTGTTCACGGTGAACCGCTTCAACGACGTAAGCCACCTGGAAGCAGTAATCAGTGAGCAGTGAGCAGTGAGCAGTGAGCAGTAAGCAGTAATCAATACGCGAACGCTGATTACTGCTCACTGATTACTGCTCACTGCTCACTGCCCATTCCTTTCATCCCCGTATTCTCCCTCTGATGGATTTCCGGGGAGGGGTTTGGGGAAAAGGGGTTATCTTCGGAATAGTATTTACCCGTATTCGGCATTGGACGGGCTGAAACGCCTGATTAATGTATTGATTCATAACATGATTGCCAATCTAGCTTCTACCTCCACAATCACTGCCGGCAAATCACAGGCGGCGATTATGAGCAGAAAACAGTTGTACTGGACGTGCCAGGTAGTGGGCTGGACGGCCTACATGATTTCGGACATGTGGCGGTACAGCGCGTTTTACGGGTACAACCACGGCCTGATCATCAACTCCTCCATCGTGATCGTGTTCGGGATCTTCATCACCCACGTCTACCGGCTCCTCATCAAGAAACTCTCCTGGCTGGATCTGCCACTGGGCGAACTCCTCCCGCGCATTCTCCTGTCGGTAACCGTAATGGGCATTATCATGGTGCTGGTCAACCTGCCCGCCGACTACCTGACCGTGCCCCGGTTCCGCGAGATGATCCTCGAAAAAGGCGGCGTGCCGGTGTATTTAGTGCTGGGCGGGCTGCTCAGCTGGAGCAAGCACATCCTGCTGTGGTCGCTGCTCTACCACGTGTTCCAGTACTTCGAACGGTCCAAAAACAACGAGGTGGAACGCCTCAAGCTGGAAGCTTCGGTGAAGGATTTCGAGGCCAAAATGCTCCGGGCGCAGCTCAACCCGCACTTCATGTTCAACTCCCTCAACAGCATCCGGGCCCTGGTGCTCGAAAACCCCGAAAAGGCTCAGGTATCGGTGACCCGGCTGTCGAACCTGCTGCGCAACTGCCTGGTGGCCGACCGCCAGCGCACCGTGACGCTGAGCGAAGAACTCAAAACCGTGCAGGATTACCTCTCCCTCGAAAAGATCCGCTACGAAGACCGCCTCAACGTGCAGACCCACGTAAACCCCGACACCCTCTCGGTGCAGGTGCCCCCCATGATGGTGCAGACGCTGGTGGAAAACGCCGTCAAGCACGGCATTTCCAAACCCCTCAAGGGCGGCTTCATCTCCATTGAATCGCGGCTCGAAGGCAACTGCCTCAACCTGGCCATCCGCAACACGGGCGTGCTGGGCAACACCGACTCGGGCGGCTTCGGCCTGCTCAACACGGCCCAGCGCCTGACCCTCATCTACGGGCCGGCGGCCTCTTTCCGCATTACCCAGGAATCGGCGGAAGTGGTGCGCGCCGAGGTAAAACTGCCCGTTCTGTAACCACCGCCCTTGCACAATCCGGTTATTGTCTTATTTTTATAGCGGTAACGCCGCCTGACGGCTCCCCCCTATCTTTTTACCTAACGCACTTTCTGCACTTCAACCATGAAGACACTAATCGTTGACGACGAACGGCTGGCCCGGAACGAATTGCGGCGCTTGCTCGAAGCTTTTCCCCGGATCGAGATCGTAGGGGAAGCCGCCAACTCGGAAGAAGCCCTCGAAAAAATCGACCAACTCGGCCCCGAACTCCTGTTCCTCGACATCCAGATGCCGGGCAAAAACGGCTTTGAACTGCTTTCTTCCATTGAAGGCAACGTGCCCGACGTCATCTTCACCACGGCCTACGACGAGTACGCCCTCAAAGCCTTCGAGTTCAACGCCCTCGACTACCTGCTCAAGCCCATTGAGCCCGCCCGGCTCGCCGAAGCCATCAACAAGGTGGAAGATTACCAGCAGCACGAGATCAAACGCAAGGAGAACGTCAAGCTGCTCACCACCGAAGACCAGGTGTTCGTGAAGGACGGCGAAAAGTGCTGGTTCGTGAAGCTGGGCAAAATCCGGCTGTTCGAATCGATGGGCAACTACGTGCGCCTCCACTTCGACGACCAGAAGCCGCTGATCCTCAAATCGCTCAACGCCCTCGACGAGAAACTGGACCCGCACGCCTTTTTCCGGGCCAACCGCAAGCACATCATCAACCTCCAGTGCATCGAAAAGATCGAACCCTGGTTCAGCGGCGGCCTGCAAGTCACGCTGAAGGGCGGCGAAAAAATCGAAATTTCGCGCCGGCAGGCCATCCGGTTCAAGGAAATGATGAGTTTATAAAAAGTCATCCTACCCATGGACGCCGTTTTCAAAAAACTCAACTACAAGGGGCAGCCCGTAGTGGTTTGCCTGAATGCCCCCACATCGTTTGGGGCGAATCTGGATAGCATTGCCGGCGAAGCCCGGGTGGTTACCGACCCGGAGGCGGTGGCCGGAATCGAGTTCCTGATTGCCTTCGTGACCCGGCAGGAAGAGATCGACGGGCTGGTACCGCAAATAGCCCCCCGGCTGAAGGGCGACGCCGCGCTGTGGTTCTGCTACCCCAAGGGCACCTCCAAACGCTACACCTGCAACTTCAACCGCGACACCGGCTGGCAGGTGCTTGGCCCCTACGGCCTGGAAGGCGTGCGGCAGGTCGCCATCGACGAAGACTGGACGGCCATGCGGTTCCGCAAAGTAGCTTACATCAAGACCATGACGCGCAAGTTCGGCGCCCTCTCGGAAGGTGGCAAGGCCAAAACCGGGCAAACGGCGGAGTGAGGGAGCCTCCTCCAATTATTATCCGGCGCGTACATAGTTTTACGCGCCGGATTTTTTTATTTGCGGCGGCCCATCCATTTTTGGACCGGCCCGTAAAGAACCCCGACCCAAAACCCCTTCACCCCGATGCCCTACACCTACGAATACCCCCGCCCCTCCCTCACCGTCGACTGCATCCTCTTCGGCTTCGATGAGGGCGACCTGAAGGTGCTGCTCATCCGGCGCGGCGGCGAACCCTTCAAAGGCTTGTGGGCGTTTCCGGGCGGCTTCCTCGACGTGGACACCGACCCGAGCATTGAGGTGGCCGCCAAACGGGAACTCGAAGAAGAAACGGGGCTTACCAACGTGTTCATGGAACAGCTCTACACCTTCGGCGACATGGGCCGCGACCCCCGCGGGCGGACCATCTCGGTGGCCTACTACGCCCTGCTCAAGCTGGCCGACTACAAGGTGCAGCCCGGCTCCGACGCCAGCCACGCCCAGTGGTTCAACATCTCGGAGGTGCCCGACCTGGCCTTCGACCACGCCAAAATCCTGCAAACGGCCCTCGACCGGCTCAAGGGCAAGGTCCGCTACCAGCCCATCGGTTTCGAGCTGCTGCCCGAAAAATTCGCGCTGTCGGAACTGCAGCACCTCTACGAAGTGGTGCTGGGTGCCCCCCTCGACAAGCGTAACTTCCGGAAGAAAATCTTGAAAATGGACCTGCTGGTGGAACTCGAAGAATGGCAGGCCGGCGTGCCCCACCGCGCCGCCCGCCTCTACCGCTTCGACCGCCCACGCTACGAAGAACTCAAGTCGCACGGCTTCAACTTCGAAATTTAGCATTACACTCCGTGAATCTTCGCTTTAACGTAAGGCAAATAAATAATTAATAGTCAAACACTTATTAGCCAAAGCTTCAAGCAACGCTTATTCAAATAGGTCAAACTGCTATTTGTCAATAACTTACCCGCATCTATTGTTCCATTTTTGGAGAAGATCAACCCAATCGTAAGGGTAAAGCGCATCGGGCCCCTCCCCCACTCCATTGACCTGGCTTTAACTGAACCGCAAAGGGCGCAAAGGAGACGCAAAGACCGCCAGGAGGGATAGGGTTTAAACCCGATCCTATGGATATTGCGTGTGATTGCCATTGTGCATGCGTACGCAGACTTCGCTCCAGTCAAACCAAGCGCAGCCTTTCCGTGGGGTAGGGTTTAAACCCTACCCCTACTACCCCTACCCAACCGCAAAGACCGCAAGGCGTACGCATCCCCTTTGCGCCCTCTGCGTCTCTTTTACAATCCTTGCAGTTAAGTACTTTTCTTTGCGCCCTTTGCGCTCCTCCTTTGCGCCTTTACGTGAAACTTTTTTGCGTGAAACGCTTAGCACTAATTCTCACCCCACATCACCACCTTTTTACTTATTTTGGGGAATATCTGCACAAATCTCAGCCTCACCCCCATGCGAAAGATACCTTTTTGGCTGCTGGCCCTGCTCGCGTTCCGGCCCTTGCCCGGCGCGGCGCAGGAATTCCGGCCACCGGCCGTGCCCCTCGTCACCATTGACCCCTACACCAGCGTCTGGTCCTTCGCCGACCAGCTCCACGCCGACCCCACGCGGCACTGGACCGGGCGGCCGCAGCAGCTAACCGGCCTCCTCCGGGTTGACGGCAAGACCTACCAGTTCCTGGGCAAAACCCCGCCGCCCGTGAACGTGCTGGCGCCCACGGCCGAAAAAACCGCCTACGCCGCCCGCTACATCACCCAGGCCCCGGCCGCCAACTGGATGCAGCCCGCCTTTGCCGATGCCGCCTGGCAAACCGGCGCCGGCGACTACGGCAGCCAGCCCGAACATAAAACCCGCTGGGAAACGCCCGAAATCTGGGTGCGCCGTGAATTCGAACTCAAAGACCCTTCCTTCAACAACCTGCTCCTGCAAGTGCGGCACGACGACGACGTGGACGTGTACCTCAACGGCGTGCCCGTGTACAGTTGCGCCCTCTGCGTGTCGTCGTCCTACAAATGGGTTCCCGTGCCGGCCGCCGCCCGGCAAACCCTCAAAAAGGGCAAGAACGTGCTGGCCCTGCACTGCAAAAACACCGGCGGCCCCGGCTTCGTGGACGCCGGCCTGATGGACGAAGGGAAACCAGCGACGGTGCCTGCCGCCACGCAGGAATCGGTGCGGGTAACGGCCACCCGCAGCGCCTACACCTTTGCCGCGGGCGGCGTACGGCTCACGGCCACCTTCACCTCGCCCCTGCTCATGGACAACCTGGAAACGCTTTCCCGCCCGGTATCCTACCTCACCCTCGACACGCAGTCGGGCGACGGCAAGCCGCACGACGTGCAGGTGTACTTCGGTGCCACGCCCGAGTGGGCCGTGCATTCCCACTTCCAGCCCGTGACCTGGAGCCGCGGCGAGGCCGGCGACGTGCAGTGGATGCGCACCGGCACCGAAAGCCAGCAGGTACTCGTCCGCCGCGGCGACGACGTGCGCATCGACTGGGGCTACTTCTACCTGGGCGCCCCCCGGTCCGCCGGCAGCCAGATGGCCGTCGCCGAGGCAACCGCCGCCCGCCGCCAGTTCTCCCAGACCGGCAAGCTGGCCCTGCCCGACGACCCCCGGATGCCCCGCCCCGCCAACGAACAGATGGTGGAACTGGCTACCGTGCTCACGCCGGGCCGGGTCGGGCCGAACGCCGTCTCCCAGCACCTGCTCATCGGCTACGACGACCTCTCGTCGGTGCAGTACTTCGGGCAGAACCTGCCGGCGTGGTGGCGCAAAGACGGCAAGGCGACGATGAACGAGGCGTTGCAGGCCGCCGAAAAAGACTACGCCGCCCTCGGGCAAACCTGCCGTCAGTTTGACGAGGCGCTGCACGCGGAAGCCCAGCAGGCCGGCGGCGCCGCGTACGCCCAACTGTGTGCGCTGGCGTACCGGCAGGCCATTGCGGCGCACAAGCTGGTGGCCGGCCCGGGCGGCGTGCCCCTGTTCTTCTCGAAGGAAAACTTCAGCAACGGCTCCATCGGCACGGTGGACGTGACCTACCCGTCGGCGCCGCTGTTCCTGCGCTACAACCCCGTGCTGCTGCGCGGCATGCTCGAACCCATTTTCTACTACAGCGAAAGCGGCAAGTGGACCAAGCCCTTCGCGGCGCACGACGTGGGCACCTACCCGCAGGCCAACGGGCAGACGTACTCGGAAGACATGCCCGTGGAAGAGAGCGGCAACATGCTCATCCTCACGGCGGCCATAACCCAGGCCGAGGGCAAACCCGACTACGCCCGCCAGCACTGGCCGACGCTCACCACGTGGGCCGGCTACCTGGAAAAAGAGGGCTTCGACCCGGCCAACCAGCTCAGCACCGACGACTTTGCCGGGCACCTGGCCCGCAACGCCAACCTTTCGGTAAAAGCCATCCTGGGGCTGGCCTGCTACGGCAAGCTGGCCGGGCAGTTGGGCGACGCCCAGACCGCCACCAAGTACCAGACCCTGGCCCGCGACATGGCCCGGCGGTGGATGCAACTGTCCGACGACGGCGACCATTACAGCCTTACCTTCGAAGGCAAAGGCACCTGGAGCCAGAAGTACAACCTCGTGTGGGACAAACTCCTGAAGCTGGACATTTTCCCGCCGGAGGTGGCCCGCAAGGAAATTGCCTACTACCTCACCAAGCAACAGCCCTACGGCCTGCCCCTCGACAGCCGCCGCACCTACACCAAGTCTGACTGGATCATCTGGACGGCCACCATTGCCGACAGCCCCGACGACTTCCGCAAGCTGGTGGGGCCGGTGTACCGCTTCGTCAACGAAACGCCCTCCCGCGTACCCGTCAGCGACTGGCACGAAACCACCGACGGCAAGGCAGTGGGCTTCCGGGCCCGTTCCGTGGTGGGCGGCTACTTCATCAAAATGCTGGAAAAGAAATGGCAAAAGGGCAACTGATCGCCGCGCTGCTGGGCCTGGGGTTGGCCCTGGGCGCCTGCAACCGGGGTGATTCGGACGGGCAAACCAGCAAGGAAGCTGCCGCCGGGACCGACTCGGCCGCGCGGGGTACCTTCGGCTACGACCTCGGGTTCCTGCGGAAGCACGGCCCCGTGGTGGTACTCTCCTCACCCGACACCCGGGCGCAGGTACTCGTGAGCCCCGCCTACCAGGGCCGCGTGATGACCAGCACGGCCAGCGGCGCCGCCGGCGACAGCTACGGCTGGATCAACTACCAACTGATCGCCTCGGGAAAGACGGTGCCGCACATGAACGCCTTCGGGGGCGAAGACCGGTTCTGGCTCGGGCCGGAAGGCGGGCAGTACGGCCTCTACTTCAAGAAGGGCGACCCCTTCGACCTGGCCCACTGGCAGACGCCGGCGCCCCTCGACACGGAGCCGTTCGAGGTGGTTGCCCGGACGCCCAGCGCCGTGTCGTTCCGCAAGGCGTTCCGGCTCGAAAACCACAGCGGCACGCCCTTCGACGTGCGGGTGGACCGGAAGGTAAGCCTGGTTTCCCGGATCATGGCCGACAGTGCCCTGGGCATGCCCATCCCCGACAGCGTGCAGTTCGTCAGCTTCTTTTCCGACAACCGCCTCACCAACACGGGAGAGCGTGCCTGGGCACCCGCCACGGGCCTGCTTTCGGTCTGGATTCTCGGGATGTTCACGCCCTCTCCGGCCACCACCATTGTCATTCCATACAACGACTCCGCGGCGGGCCGGGTGGTCAACGACGCGTATTTCGGCAAGGTGCCGGCCGACCGGCTGAAGGTCACTTCCAGCCTCCTCTTCTTCCGCGGCGACGGGCAGTACCGCAGCAAGATCGGCCTCTCGCCGGCCCGGGCCAAAGAGGTGATGGGCAGCTACGACGCGCAGCGCCGGGTGCTTACGCTGGTGCTGTTCACGCTACCGCCCGGCCGGCAGGATTACGTGAATTCGGCCTGGGAAACGCAAAAAGAACCCTACCGGGGCGATGCAGTCAACTCCTACAACGACGGGCCGCCCGCACCCGGCGCCAGGCCGATGGGTCCGTTCTACGAACTGGAATCTTCCTCGCCGGCCGCCGCGCTGCAGCCCGGGGAAAGCCTCCGGCACATTCACCAGACGTTTCACCTGCAAGGCCCCGAAGCGGCCCTCAACTCGGTAGCCATTCGCGTCCTGGGCGTCTCCCTGGAAGAGATTAAAATGGTGTTCCCTTTAAAATAATGAACCGCAGAGGGCGCAGAGAACCCAGAGAAAGAAGGAGGAGAAACTGAACCGCAAGGGGCGCAAAGAAGACAAGAGGAAAAGCGAGTAGTATAAGTACGGCAGGTTGGCTTGCTGAGGGGAAGTCTCCGTACGCGGTAGGCGCCGCATGGCGGAAAATGGCCGCATGCCGGCTCCCCTCCTTGGAGGGGGCTGGGGGTGGGTTTACCTCCATGAGACGGGTTATCGGGGGATCACCGCATGAACAACCCATTACAAGGTGGATTTACGAAAGGTTTAGTACCGGAGTGTTTTTTCCTAATGGTGATCCTGATGTAAGTAGTAGCATACAGGTAAACCCACCCCCAGCCCCCTCCAAGGAGGGGAGCCGCGACGCGACGCGTATCGCGATGCGGCCATTTCCCGCGATGCGGTCCTTTCCCACCATGCGGCGCCTACCGCGTATGGAGACTTCCCCTCAGCAAGCCAACCTGCCGTACTTATACTACTCGCTTTTCCTTTCCTCTTCTTTGCACCTTTGCGTGAAATCACCGTGCCCTCCGTGATTCATTTTGTTGCCTACTCTTTCATTGTAATTACCTACAGGTCCAGATCAGTCGTGCGGGCGAACTGCACGCCCTGGCGACGGGCCCGGGCGTAAATGGGGTGGCCCAGGTGGCCGAGGCCGGTTACGTCGGAGGCCGCGTCTTCGACCACGATCAGCTTGGCCGCCAGGTGGGGCGCGAAGTCGAGGGCCTGCCTGAGGCTGGTGGCAACGCAGTGCGACTTGGCTTCTCCCGCCAGGTACACCCGGTCGTAGGCGGCCAGTTGGTCGATGAGCGACTGGTTGAGCTGCGTTTCGGGTGCCCCGGGAATGGGAATCTGCGCCTTGAAAATGCCGAAGTGTTCCGTTTGCGGGTTCGTGCCCTTGATGACGGCCTGGTAGTCGCGGCCCCGGCGCGTCCAGGTGCGCAGCGCCGTAAGCAGCGTATCGTCGAGGGCCGCGCCGCGGGAGCCCCACAGGCAGTGCTCCGGCCAGATAAAGTGCCCGAATTCACCCTGCCGTTCCAGGTTTTCCACGTACGCAAGGGCTTGCTGGGGTTCGAAGCGGGGCGTCCACTTCCCGCTGCGAATGTCGTCGGCGGAGATGGGCGTAAAAGGCGGCGGAAAGTTACCTTGCGCATCCTGCCAGTAGGACGGGTGCGAAATGTCGTTGATCGGGTGCGTATCCAGCGTGACGACGATGTGGTCGATGCGGGCCGCCTGCCCGGTGATGAGCCGGCTCAGGCGTTGCATGTCTTCTACCGCTCCCGGCACGAAAAGCGCCCCATCCGGGTGGCAAAAGTCGTACTGGGCGTCAATAATGAGAAAAGCATTGCGGTGGGTCATAAAAAGAATAGTTGCTTGCCCGGCAAGTTAGTGTATTTTTTACAATAAGTAAAATAGGATGAGCGGCGCCAAAGTTGTCGGTACCGCATTTTATAATCGGGAACGGGAGCATATATTGCCGGCACAGCCGCGGGCAGGTTATTGGTACATTGGTTGAATTGATAGGAAAGGGTATGGCTGGATGGTTATATGGTTGAATGGCTGTATGGCTGAATGGTTGTTGATCGGGAAGTAGTCGTGCGCCAGCCCAACCATACAGCCATATAGTCATTGGTAATTCGTAATCCGTAATTAATTATGCATAAACCTGAGCCGGGCGAATACGCCCAAAGTCCCTACGTAAGCCGGTACATTGAACAGGTGGGTGAGGAACCCGTGCTGGAAGTGCTGACACGGCAATTTGGTGAGATGGAGCAGATTTTCGGCGCGTTGGATGAGCCCCGGAGCGGCTTCCGCTACGCGGAGGGCAAGTGGTCACTCAAAGAACTGCTGGGCCACATGGTAGATACCGAGCGGATCATGGCGTACCGGGTGCTGTGCATTGCCCGGGGCGAAAAACAACCCCTTCCCGGCTTCGACGAAAACGCCTACGCCCAACACGCCGGGTACGGCAACCGGCCCTTCGCCGACGTGCTGGCCGAGTACCGGCTGGTGCGCGGGGCCAACCTGCTGCTGTTCCGAAGCCTTACCGAACCCATGCTCCGCCAGGTGGGCAATGCCAACGGCTACGCCATTTCGGCCCGGGCCATGCTCTACGTGCTCACCGGCCACGAAAAGCACCACCTGGGCATTATCCGGGAACGGTACTTGGTGCATTTGTAGCGGAAGAAGGGAGGTACGCTGATCGGTTATGATGATTATGATTGAAACTGATTGAAAAAGAGCCTAAAAAAGATCATAACAAATCATAATCATCATAACCGATCAGCGTACCATTTCTCCCCGGCGCCTTACATCGGGTTGCTGCTGTTGGGGCTGCGGGCCGTTATTTCGGCCCAGGCCGCTTGCAGAGAATCAGCGTAGCGGATGTTGAACTTGCCCGGCTGAAAATTCGGGTTTTCGCGTTCGATCCGTTCGCGGCCGATCCGGACGCTTTCCTTGAACAGCGGGTCGGCGGGCAGAATTTTGCGGTACGTGCGCAGTCCTTTGTGGTACATGGTTTCCTTCCACACCACGTGGTACCATTCCATGGAAGGCTGGTGAAAAATCCTCAGGGAGCTTTTGTCAAAGATCATCACCTCCACCGGCTGCCGTTCAGCCAGTTGCTCAATCGTTTGCAGGAAATGCAGAAAGTGTTCGTAGGGCAGGTACGTACGCTGCGCCTGAAGCACCACCGCGTGGTGGTCGGGGTCGTAGTAGATGGCCCCGTGCCGCTGCACCAGTACAGGGTGAAGGCGTTCCAGAAAAGTGTTGTCAGACATAAGCAGCCTCTTTCAAAAATCCATTCAAGGGAAGCGGGGATAAGTCCAAAACAAGGGACTTCTTGACACACTTGCAATACCGGCCGGAAATATCGTTATTTTTCCCCCGGCCCGGGGATTTATACGGCCGGGGGCGAATTGGGGAGGAAAATACTGAATTGGGTGCCTTCGTCGAGGGTGCTTTGCAGGCTGATGGTGCCGCCCAGGCGCTGCACGGTCTGCTTTACAATGTACAATCCCAGCCCTGATCCTTCCGACCGTTCGGTGGCCCGGAAGAACATGCCGAAAATCCGGTCCACGTAGGCCCCTTCGATGCCGATGCCGTTGTCCTGGACCTTCAGGCGCAGGGCGTTGGCGTCGGTGGCAATCGAAAACCAGATGAAGTTGTCGGGCCGCCGCAGGTTCATGTACTTGATGGCGTTGGAAATCAGGTTTTTGAAGACGATGCGCAGCCGGAAGGCGTCGCTGTGGAACGGCACCTGGTTCACCACGTTCACCCGCAGCGTGAGCCGGTCGGCGCCCTCCATGTACCGGAGTTCGTCGAAACATTCGCCGATGAGGGCATCGAAGTCAATGACCGAGCGTTGCACCTGCGTGTTGAGCATGCGGGAGTGGTCGAGCACCGACTGGATGAACCGGTCCGACTTGTCGACCCGCTTGTCGATGAGGTTGACGTAGTGCCGGATGACGGCCGGGTCGGTTTCCTCGCGCAGCAGCGACACCAGGCCCTTGATCGAGCAGAGCGGGGCCCGCAGGTCGTGCGACACCTTGTAGACGTAGTGATCCAGTTCGTGGTTGCGGGTTTGCAGTTCGCGGAGCGTTTCGCGCAGCTTCTCCTCCGACTGCCGGTACAGCGTAATGTCCTGGGCAAAGCCGTAGCTCACCTTTTCGTCCTTCATCATCACGGCAAACCACGACAGCCAGCGGTACGACCCGTTCTGACCGCGGAACCGGTTTTCGAACGTGATGGCGGACGCGCCGCCGCGGAGCTGGCTCATCACCGTGGCCCGGGTGGCGGCCAGGTCGTCGGGATGCAGGTAGCTGAAGAGGGGGCTGCCCTCCAGTTGGGCCGGCCGCCAGCCCAGGGCATCCTGCCAGCGGCGGTTCACCCGCAGGATGCGGCCTTCGCCGTCCATCATCACCATCAGGTCGAGGGAATGGTTGAAAAAATGATCCCTTTCCCGTTCGGCCTTTTTGCGGTCGGCAATGTCGCGCGAGGAGGCGTGGATTTGCGTCACCCGTCCGCTTTCGTCGAGTACCGGCTGGCTCAGCGTTTCCAGCCACGTGTATTCGCCGTTCTTGCACCGGAACCGGTACTGGAGGAGGGTGCCCGGCTGCCCGAGGGCCACGCGGCGGTTGAGTTCGGTACGGATCTTCTCCCGGCTGTCGGGGTGGTAAAAGCTGAAGGGGTCCTGCCCGACGAGTTCTTCGGGTTCGTAGCCGAGCAGGTTGCGCACCGAGGGCGACACGTACAGGAACGTGCCGTCGGGCCCGTGCAGCGAGATCAGGTCGCGGCTGCTTTCGGAAAGCACTTTGTACCGGGTTTCGCTTTCGGCAAGTTTGCGGTTGGTATCGAGCACGTACTGGAGCGTCTGCCGCAGTTCTTCCTCCCCGGCGTGCAGTTCCTCGTTGGTTTCGGCCACCTCGCGCAGCAGGTCCACCATCCGGACCGTGTTTTCCCGGCGCACCGCTTCGTCCCAGCGCACCGTGGCGTACAACGGGCTGCCTCCCTGCTGCCCGACCGGGAACCGGAACGTGCCGGCGGCTTCCACCGTAGCGGTGCCGGAGTGGCTTTGGCTTACGGCCTCTTCGGCGGGGCGTTGTCCCAGTTGCCGGTACAACTCCCCCACCGACACCGCCCCGGGCGGGCGGTCGGGGCCATTGGCTCCGCCCGGGGCGGGCCGGCCGGCATCGTCGGTGAGGTCCAGCACGGTTTGTTCGCCCAGGATGCGCCCCAGCCGGGCGTACCACTGCAACTGGCCGCGTTCGGCGCGGAGCCGGTTGTTTTCCTCGACGAGCCGGGCCATTTCCCGCTGGTATTCTTCTTGGGTAGATGTGTGATCCATAGGCAGTGTGTTGCGTTGCAGCCTGGAGCGTCGGCGGGCTAAGGGTTAAAAATTAGGCAGTTACCGGCGAAAAGCACAATCTAAGGAGAAGCAGCAAACAGAAAAAGTACCCTCGTTAAAATATTGTAGGTAAAATTGCCTAAAGGAGACGGGAGATATTAGACGTGAGACCTTGCATTGCCGTCTAACGTCTAATTGAATTGACAAGGAAGGTTATATGGCGGTATGGTTGTATGGCTGAATGGCTATATGGTTGGCAGTCAGATTGTAAGTAGACCTGCGTAAGCCCAACAATCAACCATACAGCCATACAGCCCTCCTTGTCAATTCATCTAATGTCTAACGTCTCCTATCTCCCGTCTAACGTCTCACTTATGGCTCGCATTCAAGACATTACCGCTGCCCTGGAAAGCTGGGCGCCGCCCGCCTACCAGGAATCGTACGACAATGCCGGCCTGATTGTGGGCGACCCGCAGACGCCCCTTACGGGCATACTCATCTGCCTCGATGCCACCGAGGCGGTGGTGGCCGAAGCCGGGCGGCGGGGCTGCAACCTGGTGGTGGCCCACCACCCGGTTGTGTTCAAGGGACTCAAAAAGATCAATACCGGCAGTTACGTGGGCCGCGCGGTGGTGGCGGCCGTGAAGCACGACGTGGCGCTGTACGCCGCCCACACCAACCTCGACAACGTGCAGGGCGGCGTCAATTTCCACATTGCCGCCCGGCTGGGCCTCGAAGGCGTACGCATCCTGGCGCCCAAAAAGCAGGTGCTCCAGAAGCTGGTCGCCTTTGTGCCGGCCGAAAACACCCTCGCCGTGCTCGACGCCCTCTACGCGGCGGGAGCCGGCCAGATCGGCAACTACATTAACTGTTCGTTCCGCACGCCGGGTACGGGTACGTTCAAGCCGGGTGCCGCCGCCAACCCGCACATCGGCGCGGCCGGCAAGCAGGAGGAGGTGTCCGAAGACCGGGTGGAAGTAATTTTCCCGGCCCACCGGTCGGCCCAGGTGCTGGCCGCCCTCCGCCGGGCGCACCCCTACGAAGAAGTGGCTTACTACCTGACAGCCCTCGAAAACGAAAACCAGGAAGTGGGCGCCGGCGCCGTGGGTACGTTGCCCGTGCCGGTACCCGAAATGCAGTTCTTAACCCTGCTCAAGGAGCGGATGGGCGCCGGCTGCGTGCGCTACACGCCGCTGCGGGAAAAAATGGTACAAAAGGTAGCCGTGTGCGGCGGCACGGGCAGCTTCCTGACGGGCGACGCCATCCGGGCGGGGGCCGACGTGTTCGTGACGGCCGACGTGAAATACCACGAATTTTTCGATGCCGACGGCAAAATTGTGATCGCCGACATCGGCCATTACGAGAGCGAAGTTTTCACAAAAGAATTGATTCATACCCATTTGTCGGAAAAATTTTCTAATATTGCAATCCATTTATCGGAAGTGGCTACCAATCCCGTAAATTATCTCTGAACTCAATGGAAATTACCATCGCGCAAAAGCTCGAAGCCCTTTTAAAACTCCAACAAATTGATTCTAAACTGGATGAAATAAAAAAAGTCAGGGGCGACCTTCCGGAAGAAGTTAGAGATTTAGAAGACGAAATTGCCGGGTACGAAACCCGGATCAGCAAATTCAGCAAAGAGATTTCCACGCTCGAAGAAGAGATCAGCCGGAACAAGCAGGCCAAGAAGGATTCCGAAAAGCTGATTGCCAAGTACAAAGACCAGCAGATGAACGTGCGCAACAACCGCGAATACGACGCCATCAGCAAGGAGATCGAACTGCAAACGCTGGAAATGGAACTGGCCGACAAGAAGTCCAACGAGGCCAACGTAAAGATCAGCCGGAAAAACGAAGAGATCGACGGGGTACGTTCGGTGATGGACGACCGCAAGAAGGACCTCCAGAACAAGAAGAACGAACTCGACCAGCTCACCAAGGAAAGCCAGAACGAGGAAGACGAACTCATGGGAGAACGCGACCGGGCTTCCACCCACATCGAAGACCGGCTGCTCAAGTCTTACAACAAGATCCGCAGCAACGCCATCAACGGCCTGGCCGTGGTGATGGTACGGCGCGGCGCCTGCGGCGGCTGCTTCAACTCCATCCCGCCCCAGCGGCAGGCTGAAATCCGGGAAAAGAAAAAAATCATCGTGTGCGAACACTGCGGCCGCATCCTCGCCGACGTTGACGACCCGGTAGTGGTTGAAAAAGCCCGCCGGTAGAGCAATAGACGGGAGACGTCAGACACAAGACCGACGACGCAAACGATACAAGCAATGCAAGAAAAGCCACCCATAGCAGGTGGCTTTTTTCGTTGGGGACGTTACAGCCCTTTGATCCGGTCGGGGTAGTCGGTGATGATGCCGTCTACGCCCCAGGCCTTGAGGCGGCGCATGTCGTCGGGGTCGTTTACCGTCCAGGGAATCACTTTCATGTTCAGCCGGCGGATGTCTTCCACGGCGGCTTTGCCCGTGAGCAATTGGTAGTAAGGACTGTATACGGCCGGGGTAAAGCCCAGGTCGGCCAGGTTCTTCTCCACGCCGCGCAGGTTTTCCACGAGGGCCACCAGGGTCACGGCGGGGTATTTTTCGTGCCAGTACCGGAGCACCCGGAAGTCGAAGCATTGCAGCGTAAAGCGGTCGGGGGAGAGTTGTTCGGTGACCACCCGGTACACCAGGTCGGAGAACTCGGCCACGCCCGGGTGGTACACGTTGTCACCGGCCAGCGTGCTTTTGATCTCGATGTTGTAGCCGAAGGGCGGCAGCTTTTTTTCCTGCCGGTAGGCCTCCATGCTGCGGATCACCTCGCGCAGCAGGGGTTTGTGCACTTTCTGCTTCTGCTGCTCCGGGAAACGCGGGTTGCCCCGCGAGCCGCAGTCGAACGCCTGGATTTCGGCGTAGGTGTAGGTGTACAGGTTCCGGCGCTTCTCGTCGCCCTTGGCGATGGGCGTGCCCGCCGGGTCGGTGCAGATGTCGGCCGAGAAGAAGGGTTCGTGCGACACCACCACCTGCTTGTCCTTGCTCACCACCACGTCGAGTTCGAGGGTGGTTACGCCCAGGTCGAGGGCCTTGCGGAACGCGGGAATGGTATTTTCGGGCAGCAGGCCCCGGGCGCCGCGGTGGCCCTGCCAATCAAAAGTCGTTTGGGCGGACATAGGCTGTGAGAGGAAAGCGAGAGACAGCAGCAGCAGGAGGCATCCTGCCGACCGGCGGAATGGGGGTTGCACGGGACGCATGAAAAGGGTTTTCCCAATATTACGCAAACCGGCCGTCCTTTGCGGAATGGTTGGCCCGGGTGCGCCAAAAGTTGGTTTTCCGGAGGGCGGAACGGCGCAATTATTGCGGCTCGCCTGTTTTTATGCTACACCAACCCGCTTATGACGCCAACGTTACGCCTTCCGCTGCTCTCCGTATTTGCGGCGCTGTTGTTTACCGGTACGCCGTGCCGCGCCCAGTTTCCCGAAGCATCCCCCATCGGTTTGCACACGATCAGTTTCAACCTCGCCCCGGCCGTTAACCGGGAAGTGCAGCTTTCCTACGAACGGGCCCTGTTTGGGACCTCCAGCCTGGAAGTAACGGCCGGAATGCGCATGCCTTCCGCCAAGGACCGGGTCGTCAGGGCCATCAGCCCGTTTTCGCACGGCGGGTACGAAGACCGGGTGTTCATGCTGCCCTACGAGAAATCGTACGCGGCGGGGGTACAGTGGAAACAGTTCTTCTACCCGGACTTGGGTCTTGTTCCCTTCGTTTCGCCGGGCGTGCTGTACCGGTACAACTCCTTCGATGACAAGGCGTACGCGGAGGAAGACCCGTTGCACTTGTCCTCTTTCACCCAGCAATTTTCCCTCCGCAAGCACGAGGCAACGGTACGGGTCCTGTTCGGTATCCGGCGGCAGTTTTACGTGGGCAAGGGCCGGTCGGCGTTCACGGCCGAGGCTTCCTGGGGCGTGGGTGCCGGCAAACGGTTCGGCCGTTTCTTGAATTACCGGCGGCAGGCGGGCCCCGGCGTTTTTCCCTTTTACACGCCTTGGGCCGGCCGGACGGAAGACTCCGGAACGGTGCGTTTCAACGTCGGCGTTTTTACGATGCCGGTCAACGTAAAAATCGGTTACAGTTGGGGCGGGTAGACCCATTCATGCAGTCGTGGCATTTCACCGCGTACTGTCATTTTTCTACAACTCACCTTTCTATTTCGCTGTACATGCTCCCAACATCACCCCGCTGGCTTCGCATCCTGTCGATCCTGTTCCTTTTCAGTGGTACCGGCCTCGCCCAAAGCCCTGATTCACTGCGCTTTATTCGCAATACACTGCACCTCAACCTGATGCCGGGCACCGAGCGGGAAGTGCAACTTTCGTACGAACGGGCCCTGGGCCCCGGCTCCGGCTTAGAAGTGGTGCTTAGCGGCCGGATTCCCGTCGCCGAGCAACTTGACAGCAGGTCGTTCGGCATGATGTTCGCGCTGCCGGGCTACGATGAACGGGTGTATACGCTGTCCTACGAAAATTCACTTGGTGTCGGGGTGCATTGGAAAGGGTCACTTATGCCGGCAAAACGCCGGGGCTTCATCCCGTTCGTCTCGCCGGGCATGCTGTACCGGTATAATTTTTTTGATGACAAGGACTATAAGGAAGGGCACCCGAAGGACGAGGATACCTTCGGACAGCAATTCTCACTTCGCAAACACGAGATCACAGTCCGGGTGCTGCTGGGCGTAAGGCGCCACTTCTACCTGAGGGGCGGCAAATCAGCCTTTTCTACCGAGGCTTCCCTGGGCTTCGGCGGGGGACAACGTTTCGGCAAGTTGCTGGATGTGCGGCGGTACCCCTACCCCTATACCCAGTGGGGCCAGCCCATCGAGCCCTATACCCGTCGGTTCAACGTCGGCGTTTTCACGCTGCCGGTGAACCTGAAAATCGGCTACAGTTGGGGTCAGTTGGCACGGTGAACTGAAACAGTCTTCAACGTCCAGTCACGCGAGGTCCTCCACAATTGGCAAAGGACCCGGCTGCCTTTATTGCGCCCGGGGCGGTTGCGCGGCCTTGTAATGCACTTCCGGCAGGCTCCGGAGGCGTTCGGCGGCCCACTCGGGCGTAATGTCGCGCTGCGGGTTTCCCAGCAGTTCGTAGCCCACCATGAATTTGCGGATGGTGGCCGACCGGAGCAGCGGCGGGTAAAAGTGCATGTGCAGGTGCCATTCGGGGTGCTCCTCGCCGTCGGTCGGCGCCTGGTGAATGCCGGCCGAGTACGGGAAGGAGATGTTGAACAGGTTGTCGTAGCGGATCGTGAGGCGGCGGATCACGTCGGCAAAGGCGTCTTTTTCCGTACTGCTCAGCCCCGTGATCCGCTGCACGTGGCGGCGGCTGATGATCATCGTCTCGAAGGGCCACACGGCCCAGTAGGGCACCAGGGCCACGAAGTGTTCGTTCTCCAGCACGATGCGGGTGCCGTGCCCCAGTTCGAGCTCCAGGTAGTCGGCCAGCAGGCTGCGCTTGTGCTGCCCGTAGTAGGCTTCCTGCCGGGCGCTTTCCTTCACAATTTCCAGCGGCAGCGAACGCTGCGCCCAGATTTGCCCGTGCGGGTGCGGGTTCGAACTGCCCATCATCTCGCCGCGGTTCTCGAAAATCTGCACGTACCGGATGTCGGGCCGGTCGCCGAGTGCAACGTACTCGTCTACCCACAGGTCCACCACCTTGCGGATGGCGGCCACGTCCATTTCGGGCAGGGTAAGGTCGTGAAACGGCGAAAAGCAGATTACCCGGCAAATGCCCGACTCGCTGCGGGACCGGATCAGGTCGCCTTCGTTGGTTTCGCCTTCGGGCGTATTGGCCTGCAGGGCCGAAAAGTCGTTGGTGAATACGAAGGTACTGTTGTAGTCCGGGTTCTGCTCCCCGCCCACGCGGCTATTGCCGGGGCACAGGTAACAGGTGGGGTCGTAGGCCGGCCGGTGCGCCGGGGGTACGTCTTCGATCTTGCCCTGCCAGGGACGTTTGGAACGGTGGGGGGACACCAGCACCCAATCCCCGTTGAGGGCGTTGTACCGGGTATGCGAATGTTCGTTGGGATCAAAAACCATTTCGAGTAGGGAAACGTGAGTAATGCGTAGTGAGACCGGAAACACGCCGCAGGCCCCGGGTCTTTTAACAACCAACTGTTACCACCGGCCCGCTAACCAACCGCATTTTCAATGACGGTGGTGCCGTCTTCAATGACGCCGCTGTACATCTTGAGTTCCCGGTTCATGGCGATCCGGTAGGCTTTTTTCATGCGTTCAAACAGGTCGGCGACGGCTTCTTCCCGCACCAGGTTGATGGTGCAGCCGCCGAAGCCGCCGCCCATCATCCGGGCGCCGAGCACCGCTTCTTCGGTGACGGTGAAGGCCACCAGGTAGTCGAGTTCGGGGCAACTCACTTCGTACATGTCGCGGAGGCCGTTGTGGGAGCCGTACATGCGCTGGCCGAACGAGAGCATGTCGCCCCGTTGCAGGTCGTCGGTGGCCGACATCAGGCGCGCGTTCTCTTCCACCACGTACATGCAGCGGTTGAAGATCATCGGGTCAAACTCCCGCTGGTGCTTCAGCAGCAGTTCGCGGTCGGCGTCGCGCAGGCTGCGGATGGCGGGGTCATGCTTTTGCAGCAGGCGCACGCCGGCTTCGCACTGGGCGCGCCGGTCGTTGTATTCGGAGTCGGCCAGCGAGTGTTTGACGCCCGTATCGAACAGCACCAACCGGATGCCTTCGATCAGGAAGGGAAAATACGCGTACTCCAGCGACCGGCAGTCGAGGCGCACCACGTGGTTCTTCTTGCCGAACACGCTGGCAAACTGGTCCATGATGCCCGACTTCACGCCCACGAATTCGTTTTCGGCCCGCTGGGCCATCTTCACCAGTTCGAGCCGGGGAATGTTGAGGCTGTACAACTGGCTGAGCCCGTAGGCCACGGCGCATTCGAGGGCGGCCGACGACGACATGCCCGCGCCGACCGGCACGTCGGAGCTGATGATGCAGTTGAAGGCTTCTACCGGGTAGCCGGCCTTGCGGAATTGTTCCACCACGCCCATCAGGTAGTTGGGCCAGCCCTTGGCCGAATGGGTCAGTTCGTCGGGGCGTACGTCGAAGGTGTCGTTGAGGTCGGCGGCAACCCAGTGACAATACGCGTCGGCACTGCGGCCCACGGCTACGTAGGCGGCCTTGTCGATGGCGGCCGGCAGCACAAATCCTTCGTTGTAGTCGGTGTGTTCGCCGATCAGGTTCACCCGGCCGGGAGAACGGACGACGAGGGGTTCGGTACCGAATTGGGAAGTGTAAAGCGCGTGAATTTGCCTGGCAATGTTCATATCCGATGCTTGGCGGGGGTTTAGGTCCGGAAAGGGGGCCAATCTAAGGATTTCCCCGGAGTAGTGTACGGGAATGCGGCCCCTTTCGGATGCACCGGGGGCGTTTGGCGGGGTAAAAAAGTTTCTTCAGTGGGTCCGTCTGCCTGCACTTGCTTCCCAATCGGTACGGTCGAGGCGGAACACGAAGCAGGCGTCTTCATTGAAAGTGCGCTTCTCGACGAACCGGAAGCCCATCCGCTCATAAAAAGTGTGGGCCCGGCGGTTGGTTTCGAGCGGATCGATGAGTACGGCCGTTACGGCGGGGTCGGCAAAACAGCGCCCGAGGGCCAGGCGCATCATGACCGTGCCGTAGCCTTTGCCCAGGTCCCGGGCTTCGCCAATCCAGATGTCGATGGCGCGGAGGTCGGCCGGCACGTCGCCCCAATAGTGGGATTCCTCCCGGGCCGGGTCAATGATTTGGAGGAAGCCGATGGGCCGGCCGTCCAGTTCAGCCACCAGTTGCTCCCGCCAGCCGGGTTCGTAGGCCAGTTCGGTTTCCCAGTGCCAGTCGTCGTTGGGGTCAGAGGCAATGACGTGCGGCTGGTCGTCCCAGTGCCGGAGCAGCGGCGCGTCGGCCGGGGTGGCATCACGCAGGGTAATCCGGTCCTCAGCGCCTCGGGTTTCCATTGCCGTTCACGGAAGGGGTTGGAATTCAAAATGATTGCGGAGCATCACCGGCCAGGACGGGCACGGATCGGCGGAGAGGCTTGCCGGAAGGCAAATGAGCAACAATGTCGCCCAACGGGACGCAGGGACCTTTGGCGGGAATAAAACGGGATGCGGGCAGAACCGGCCTCAGCGGTACAAATCAGGAAGCGTAGTCGAAGGCGTCATCAATGTTGATGAGGTCCAGGTAGGCCGTCAGGCAAAGCGTGGTGGTGAAAGGCAGGATTTTGCGGATTTCGTTGCGGTACGTGTCCATCCATACTTCCACGTAGAACCCATGGAGGAAAAAAAGACTAACCCGGCGGCTTAAAAAGTACCTTTCACAAAGGAAGATGGCCTGAGTATTAATCATTTCAAGTTGCTTGGACATGGCCAGCTTGTTGAAAGACTGAATAGCAGTAGTCATGGTCGGTTTTCTACGATTGGGCACGCGTGTAATATTTAATGCAAAATATTACTATTTCTAAACATTCCAAACTTTTTGCCGGGGTTCTTTCCTTTTTTATTTTGGACCTTATTTTTGCCCCGTACGTCCGGTATTTAGCCCTTTTGGTCGCCCCCCTCTCCGCACCGGCCCCTGGTGAACCACCCCGGAGGCCCCCGGCGGCGCATGTAGTTTTTACCGGCGAACTGCCCGGATTTGGTATCTTAGCGGCGAATTATCCTATTTCCTTCCATCCTACCCCTATGGCAGCAATGGACCCTTTTATGCAAATGGCCCTGGAGGAAGCCCGCCAGGGACTCCGGGAAGGCGGCATCCCGATTGGCTCGGTGCTGGTGCGCGACGGCGCCGTGGTGGCGGCCGGGCACAACAAGCGGGTGCAGGAGAACAACCCGATCCTGCACGGAGAAATGGATTGCCTGCTCAACGCGGGGCGCATTGGCAGCTACCGCAACACGACCATCTACTCCACGCTGATGCCCTGCTACATGTGCGCCGGCACCATCGTACAGTTCAAAATCCCGAAAGTGATTGTGGGGGAGTCGCGGACGTTCCCCGGCGCCCGGGCCTTCATGGAGTCGCACGGGGTGGAGGTAGTAGACCTCGACCTGCCCGAATGCGTGGACATGATGGAGGCGTTCATCCGGGAAAAGCCCGAACTCTGGAACGAAGACATCATGGAACTATAGCATCCCCGGCCCCATAAGACGTGAGATTGGAGACACTAGACTTGTGACCACCGCGCTGCCGGTTGCGGTAATAGATGACTGCGGGCTCCCCGGAGATTCCAAGGTATAAAGCATCGCGCCATGGTTTCCCGTCTAACATCTCCTGTCTCCCGTCTCATTCACAGGCGGAGCCGGAAGTGCTGCTTGGGTTGCTTGCGGCGGAAGAACACGAGGCCGACGTGGAACAGGTCAACCGTGAGCGTCACGGCGGGGTGGCTTTTGATCTCCTCCCAGGCCGTCCTCATTTCCGCCGACCAGTAAATATCATCCAGTACGAACACGCTGTCTTCGTGGGCTTTGGCGAGGCAGGCCGTAAAATACCGCAGGGTGGGTTCCCGCCGGTGGTTGGCGTCGAAAAAAGCAAAATCGAGCGAAGCTACTTCCTTCAGCGCGGCCGGCAGGGTTTCGTCGAGGTTGCCCGGCACCGGGCGGATGTGGCGGAACCCCATTTGGGCGAAGTGTTGCCGGGCAATGGCCAGGGTTTGGGGGCAGCCCTCGAAGGTGTACAAAGCAGCCCGGGGATTGGGCGCGGCCAGGTACAACGTAGTGACGCCCAGGGAAGTACCCAGGTCGAAAATCGTTTGGGGCGCAAAGTGGCTTACCAGCCGGAAGAGCAGTTGCCCGGTGCGGGCGTCTTTCTGGGCGTACCGGGCCACATCTCTGACGCGGCGGCGGGGCGAACGGGATACGCGGGAGCCGGCCCCGAAGTCAACGGTGTCAATTTCTTCCGTACGGGTGAGCAGCGCGGCGCGGATTTTTTCAATGGGGCCGAAAACGGGCTGGTGCGTCGCCGGGCGGATGACGCGGGTATACAGGTTGAAAACGAAGGGAGAATGGATGGAGTGGGCGTTGCCCGAACGGAACCAGAAAGTGAGGTAGCGGAGAAATAGCTGCAAGGGCGTGGCGGTTGGGTTGCGGGGCGTCCTGCCGCGGCGGGCCGGACTCCGGGACGCAAGTTAACCAACCCCTCCTTAATTGAGGCGGTACGGCACGATCATCGTGAATTCGGGAATGCGGACCCTGAACTGCTTGGCGTCCACGACGCGTTCCATCAGGTAGGTGCCTTTCATTTTACCGATGCCCGTTTTGAGGTTGCAGCCGGAGATGTACTCGTGGGTTTCGCCCGGCTCCAGCACGGGTTGCTGCCCGACCACGCCTTCTCCTTCCACTTCGCGGAGGCTGCCGTTGGCATCGTAGATGAACCAGTGCCGGCGGAGCAGCTGCACGGTGTATTCACTGCAATTCTCAATGCTGATCTTGTAAGTGAATACGTAATGGGCCTGCGCCGGACTCGAATATTCCGGTTGAAACTCCGTCAACACGGTTACTTTCACACCTTCCGTAATCTCAGTAGTCATGATGCGTACAAACTGCTGCTATGGGTGACTTAACGGTTAAATATAGCCAATAGTTTTTAGAAAACCTTTTATTTGCCGGAACGATATATCACATAATTACACCAAAAAAACCACTATATGGAGATCAAAATGGCGCCCTCCTGGAAGGCACGGCTGCAACCCGAATTTGAAAAACCCTATTTTGAGAGCCTGATCCGGTTTGTCAAGGAGGAATACGCTACGCAAACGGTTTACCCGCCGGGCAGCAAGATTTTCAACGCTTTCGATGCGTGTCCCTTCGACAATGTAAAAGTAGTGCTGCTCGGCCAGGACCCCTACCACGGCCCGGGACAGGCCCACGGGCTGGCTTTCTCGGTCAACGAAGGGGTGACGTCTCCGCCTTCCCTGGTCAACATCTTCAAGGAAATCAAAAACGACCTGGGCAAGCCGGTGCCTAAATCGGGGAACCTGATGCGCTGGGCCGAACAGGGCGTACTGCTGCTCAATGCCACGCTTACCGTGCGGGCCAACACCCCGGGGTCGCACCAGAAGAAGGGCTGGGAAGAGTTTACCGACGCCGCCATCAAGGCCGTGTCGGACGAAAAACAGAACGTGGTGTTTATGCTCTGGGGCGCCTACGCGCAGAAGAAAGGCGCCATCATCGACGCCGGCAAGCACCTGGTGCTCAAGGCCGCGCACCCCTCCCCTTTCGCTGCCGACAAGGGATTCTTCGGCTGCAAGCACTTCAGCAAAGCCAACGCCTACCTGGCCGGGCAGGGGTTGCCGGAAATTGAGTGGTAAGCAGAAAGTTGTAAGTCGCTGAAGCGACTTACAACTAATTACTTCAACTGCCCCGTCGTGCAATCAATCAGGTGTGGCCTTTCGTCGATGGTCACTACTTTGAGCAGGTACGGCGTGGCGGGGGTGAATTCGTAGGCCCGGCCGGCTTGGCTGAGCCACCGCCGGTGCGACGCCGTTTGGGCCAGCTTTTGCGGCGCCAACCCGAATGCTTTGCCCGGCAGGCTTCCCGTGCGTCTGCCCTCCTGGTAAATGGCAACCACTTCGGCGTTTTCGCGGTACCAGTAATTGACGTACGCGAAAGTCCTGCCGTCATCCGAAAGTATTCCTTCGGGGTACCCGTCGTAGGCGTAGCGGCTTTTCCAGAGCAGCGTACTGTCGCCGACACTCTTTTTGCGGAATACGGAGAGTTCCCACGTCGCCTCCCAACGTTGCCGGGCCGAATCCGCGTCGGCCTTCTTCACGTGCGCCACAAACTGCTTGTTGGCGGAAGGCACCCGGAAGGGACACCAGCAGGGAGGTTGATCAAAGACGGGCGGGCCCAGCCACAATGCCATTGCCAGAAAGTAACTTTTCATGAGCATCCGGTTAAAATCAACGTAGGGCGCATTTGTTTGTAACGTCCTGACCAACAACCCATCAATAATTGAACCACTGCCCACTCCCTGAAGCGGCATACGAATAAATGGTCCCGGTGCCTCTGACCCAACGTACGGTTCGGAACGGCAGTATATCCTAAAGCCTGCTTACGGGCAGGCTTTAGGATAACCAACCGGAGCATATTTTAGCTTTTACTTCACTACAACTACCTTTCTTTCCCGGCCAAAGGTTCCGGTCCGCAGTTTCAGGGTGTACATACCGGGCGACAACCCGCCGCCCGTGTGCCAGGTAAACGAATGGCGGCCGGCTCTGGCTTCTCCTTTCAACAGGGTTGCCACCTTTACCCCCAGCGCATTGTACACGCTGATTTCCACCCGCGCCGATGCTTTCAACTGGTATTGCACGGTGGTTGTCCCCGCGAAGGGGTTGGGCGCAACGGTCAGTTCGTTCTCCAGGTCTTGTTCACGCAGGCTTACGTGGGTCTGCGCCGACGGGGTCAGTTCCGCGAAGGTACGGGCCGCCGCCAGGCTGCGGAAGTCTACCGTAAAGTCGTTCTGATCCAGCGTTCCCAGCTTGCGGAAGCGCAGGTTGAACACGTTGACGGCCCCCCGGCTGCCGGTCGGATTGGCCCCGGCCACGGTGAGCCGGCCCGAGGCCACGAGGCTGTTGTTGACCACGGGTTGTCCGAATCCCAGGGACTGGCCCCCGTCGAAACGGACCAGTTCCAGCTTTTTGGGATTCCACCCGATGGCGGCGGTGAAACTGCCCAGCGCCTGACCGGCCCGCGCCATGTCTACCACGATGGGTACGTCAATCAGGGATTCGTCGTCGGGGTGGCCGGTACCAATGGCGGCTACCTTGACTTCCCCGCTTCCTTGCGAACCTTTGGCGATGCGGTGGGCACCGGCGCCGTCAACCGGGCAGAAGGTTTTACCCACCGGGTAGGGTACGGGGAAGCCCAGTTCGTACGACAGAATGATCAGGGCATCCACCGAGTTGGTGGCCCGGTCGGCGTTCACGTCGCCGAACCCGCGGGTGATCCTGCCTTGTACGGCCGGCGAAACGGGTTTGCCCGCGTCGTACGACAACACGATCAGACCATCCGTCGAGTTCACGGCGCCGTCTTCATTGACGTCGCCCAGCAGGCCGCCCCTGAGCACAGTGGGTTCGCAGATTTCCACCAGCAGGTTGGGCCGCAGGTCGGCGAACGTGTGCGCGGCAGCCATCACGGAGAACTCAACCTTGAGGCTGATTTTCGTGCCGGCCGTTGCCTTCACGGTAAAATCCGCGGTCAGGATGTCCACGATTCCGGCCAGGCCGTTGGCATTGATGCCGTTGAAGTGCAACGTGCCGACCGCCTCGTCGAGGTTGAAGAACCCGTTGTACCCGTTCAGCAGGGCGGGCGAACCGGCCGGGGTCAACTGCGCGGGGTCCCAGGTGAGTTTGCCCGTAAAACTGCCCAGGCGGTCGTTGGGAGCCGCCGACCTGGTCACGTCGGCCTTCAGCCGGAAGCGCCACTTGCAACCCTCCACCACGGCGGCCGTGCAGTTGTTGCCGACCACTACCTTTTCCGTGCAATCGGCCGCCAGGTTGAAAACGGCGGACGCCGTGCACCCTTTGTCATCGGTCACCTGCACACTGTACAACCCGTCGCCCAGGCCGGCCGCCACGGGGCCGTTCAGGTTGGGGTCGTGGCTCCAGCGGTAGGTGAAATTTCCGGTGCCGCCGGTGGGCGTGATCCGGATGAGGCCGTTGGTGCGGGCACAACCCGGGGCTGCCACCGAATCCTGGCGGATCTGGATGCCGGCCTGGTCACCGCACGCAGGCGGATTTTTGGGGTCCACAAAGTCGGGAATATTGTCCTGGTCCAGGTCGTTCAGCTGTTCCTCCGAATCGGGAATGTCATCGCCGTCCGAATCCTCGTCGCGGGGGTTGGGAATGCCGTCGTTGTCCACATCTGGCGGGTACTGTTCCTCCTTCTCGTCGAGAATGCCGTCCCCGTCCGCGTCCCCGCTGTCATCGGGCGGGAAATTGGGGCTGTTGAGGAAAAAGGCGGCCGTTGCCACGCGTTCAAAGGGCTGCACGATGATGCCCGGATCGGCCGGCCCGTCGAAGATGATCTCGCCGGCCAGCACCCGCGCCGTGGTGGGCACTACGGCCCGGACGGTAGCCTGGTAGATGCCCCGCCCGTTGTAGCTGCTGAAACTGGCGCTTACCTGGCGGGTGAGCGGGTCGCGGGTAAAGGCAAGGGGCACTACCGTACCGTCGGGCTGCTTTACAGTACCTGCGTACTGGACGGCACTGTCGAGGGTGGATACGTAAGCGGCCACCGCCGAGATGGTTACCGTATCGGCCGGGCTTACTACCTTGGGATACGCGTCCACCAGCAGGTCAGGCGCCGGGTTCTCCACGAACGACAGGATGTGCCCGTACGTGTCGCTGCTCGCAGCCGACTCTACCCGGATTTTCCAGGAGCCCGGCGCCGGATTGGGTACCCGGATGATCTGGTAGTACTGGTCGATGCCGATGAAGGGCTGGTTGGCCGGCGTAACCACCTCCCCGCCGGGGCCCGAAATGGTAAAGGTAGGAAACCAGGTGCGCACGTTGGGGTTGCGGTTCGACAGGAACACGATGAGCGACCTGGCATTGGTTTCCACCGAAACGGTGTAGTCCTGCCCCTCGGGCAAGTCTTGCGCGGTCCGCCCGATGATGATTTCATCGCCCTTCACGGCAAACTCCGTCCGCGGCAACACCAGGCCGTGCCCGCCGTGGATGGCGGCCAGTTCTACGTACACGGGCGGCAGGTCGTCGCTGGTGGGGGCATCGAGCATCCGCCCGCCGGTAATGCTGGCAATGTCCGACAACAGCGGCCGGTCGGCACCGTTGCCCGTGGGGATGGTATAGGTACGGACGCCCCGGGCCTGCAGCAGGTTGGTCACGTCTACGGGATTGGTGCCAGCGTTGTTTTGTCCGTCCGACAGCAGGAAAAGCGTGGGATTGGCCCCCATCACCCGGAACAGTTCCAGGGCACCGGTGAACAACCCGTCGCCGATGGCGGTGTTGCCGTCCGCCACCAGGTTGTTGATCGCCGTTTTTACGGTAGTGGCGTAGGCCGGCGTAAGGAGTTGCACCGGCTGGTCGACGGTGGCCGCCTGGTTAAAGGAAACCAACCCGAGTTGGAAGTCATCCCCCAATCCGAGCGACACGTCCACGAAGGCCCGGGCGGCGGCTTTGGCAAACTCCAGGCGGGTGGTGTCGCCGGCGTCCTCCACCCGCATGCTCCCCGAACGGTCCATTACCAGGCACACCAGGTTGGTAGCGTTCACCGTTGGGTTGACCGTCAGAAAAGCCCGGCAGTTGCCCGGCTGCGCCGCCACGGGCAGGGCGGGCACTGCCAACCCCAGGGCGGCGTAATTGTTGGCCAGAATCTGCCACTCCGAATTGCCGCCGTGCATCAGGGTGTGCTGGGTAGACTCGTACCGGCCAGTGGTATTGTTGAAGGCCGTGCAAGATACCCCATCCTGGCACCGGGTCGTGTCACCCGGGCAACCGCTGGGCGTGGGACAAACCGTTGCGTTGCCCCGCAGCAGGTCGTGGTTGGCCGCTACCGTCAGTTCGGATTGGTTCTCGTCCTGCATCACCGTATTGTTCTGCGGGGTCATTGCGGCGTCAAAGGCCTGCCCAATGCCGCACGCCCCCCCAAAACGGCACTGCTCGTCGTACTCGTCGCCCAACCCGAAGGCCAGGTGGCCTAACTCGTGGGCCAGTACCGGGCCACTGACCCCGTCCTGGAGCAAGTTGATGTGCACCCCCAACCTGCCGAATCCGCTGCCATCGGGGTAAAAGCTTACTCCCGAGCGGCCGCCCTGGGGCAAAATCCACACGTCGGCCCGGTCTTCGTTGACGTTGCCGGCCGTGATGGTAACCGTTCCAAAGACGATCTGCCCGTCGGTGGCGTCACAGAGGATGTCGTTGGCCCCGTCAATGGCGGTCCGGAGCCGTTGCAAGTCGTCGGGCGTGGGTACGTAGCGGTAGTTGATGGTAAAATTCATCAGGCCGCGGATGCCGAAGCCATTGGCCGGGGCGGGTACAATGCGGCCATCGCCGGCAAATGCCGCGGGGCAAAGCCACTGGCTTGCCAGCAATCCTACCAGGAGCAGGGCGGCGCTCCTGGCGGCAAAACACGCGCGAAGTCTCATGCCCCGGACTGGGATAGGGCTGGCGGCACGGCCGGGAAGCCGTGGCGGGGAAATATGTTGCATGGGGTGAATCGGTTAGAAGTGAACGGGTTGAATCGCGTGGCGAAGCATCAAACGAACCAAAGCGGGTGATCTGCCCGCAAAACCGGTCTTTTCGGGGCGTGAAAAAGCACCCCGAACGGCAATTGCCCTTCCGTGGAAATGGGATGGGAAGTAAGTGGCAGCGGGAACGGGCTGCACCCGGGACGCATTACGATGCGAAGTTTGCCTGCCGTGGGGCAGTGTGGGTTATGGCCGGGTACTTCCGGAAAGTACGCGGCAATCGTACACGGTTGTTCACAGCAGCCGGGCGGGGACAAAAGAGGTGCCTCCTCCGCGTACCCGGCAGGTATTTGGTGATGACGCCTTACGCGCTGAAAATAACCGCTTGCCGGTTCACGTAGGCAGTACGAATAGTACCTCGCTGCTCAAACAAAGGTAATTCTGGCAGTGTCGGTTGTCAATACCTACTTTTAGGTATAATGAACGGGTGGGTCTGCGCTCACCCTGAAAAAATAAAAACCCGTTGGGCCGGGGAAACGGGCAGAACCCGGGGAGACAAGTCAGTTGAATCACGCCAGTGATTTATCACCCCTCCTGCCCTCAAACAGTCGTAAGTCCCGATTCCACTTACGACTCTGGACTTACGACTTTTCTGTGACTTATTGTCCCGCCCCGAAATTCGTGTTCACGTTGATGTAGCCGGGGTAGCGGACGGTGGCGCCGCCGATCAGCAGGGAGGGCTTTACCCGGAGGGTCATCTTGGGGGAAGGCTGGTTGCCCTGCCCGGCCAGGCCGAGGCCCAGGTTGATGTTCTGCTCGGCGGTGTTTTTGTCCATGATCTTGCGCAGGTCGGCGCTGATGCGGATGGGCAGGGTGGTAATGCCGCCGTTGGGCGCAATGGAAACCCGGTCGTTCACGGTGCCGTCCACAATGTCTTTGCCTTCAATCTGGAGAATCCACTCGAGGCTGTTGAGGGCCGCCGCCGAAGGGTTGGGGTTGCGCACGTCGATGTTGAGCATCAGGTTGAGCGGCAGCGAGCCGCCGGCGTAGGCAGCGGTGATTTTGCCGGCCTGCAACAAGTTCAGGTCGTTGAGCGACCGGACGTTCTGGACGTTCACGCCGGCCAGGGTGGTATTCTGGACCGAAGCCAGCCGGAATTCGCACTTGCTGAAGGCGGACAATTCGCGGATCTGGCGGCAATTGGTAAGCGGCAGCACCAGCAGCAGCAACGGCAATATGCGGGTCAATGCAAGATTTCTTTTCATGGGTGGTAAATAAAGGGGTACTGAAAGAGACTTTTCCCGGGCGTTGCAAAAATAAGGCCCTTTTTTTTAACCCCCGGGCCAAATGACCGGCAGTGACCCAACCGGTGGCCGCGGGTAAGTTTTTCGCGGTTATTTCCCGCCAAAAACCGTTCACCTCCGCGGGTACCTCCGGCATATAGGGTATCCAATTTTAAACAGGTTGTTTCACTTAAAAACACAAAAAATCATGGCACACGTGAATGTAAAGAATGCAGTTGCTCCGGTAAAGAAAACTGAAGTTAAAAAATCTGAGCCGGCCGCCAAGCCGAAAGCCGCTCCTGCTAAAACGACCAAGAAGTAACACTCACTTCCTCATAAAAAGCCGACCCGTACCGGGCCGGCTTTTTTGTTTTATGCGGTACATGACGTCCTGTCCTCCCGGAGAAACCTTCCGGGTTCGGAAAATCCGAAAGGTTTAAGGGCCGGTTTTTTCCTCCCCCTTTTCAAGTGCCATCCCCGCCCAGTGGGTATTTCTCCCGTCTCCTCCGGAAAACGCGTAGCGGCCCATTTGGGTATTTCGACGGAGGCGCGGGGTTAATTGGTCCGGTTACCTTCACGCCACAATGGCCACGCCCACTTACGACAGCATGAGACAGGAAGATCAGATCGCCCAATCGGTTACCGCGGTGCTGGTAATGGTAGAGGCAACTATTTGGGTGGCCTACATCGACCAGCTGCCCGAGGTCAGCGTGGAAGGCAGCACGGCGCACGAAGTGTTCGGCCGGCTGGTGAGCCAGCTCCACCGGGGCGACTACCCCTGGCAGCATCCGGGTCCGCCCACCATTACCCGCGTCAAACTCGTCCGGCCTTCCGTGCCATTGTAGCTCCGTCCGCCCTTACTTGCCGGCCGGCGCGGCGGCTTTGAGGCCCTGCTGCCAGTTGGGCTGCCTGAGGTCCACCGGCCGGATGCGGAAGCGATAGGAATAGGTCCGGTTGCCCGGCAGTTGAAACTCGGGGTGCACCCGCGGCGTCCAGCTGTCGTCGCCGCCGAGGCCCATCTGCGCCAGGTCCAGGTTCACCACGGTGGTGCGGGTGCGGGGCAGTTCCTGCGTTTGCTTCGCCCGCAGCAGGGCTTCGTCCGAGTAATCCCGCACGTTCACGTTCAGCAAGGGTTCGCCAATGGCGATGATGCCCTGCCCGGCCGCGTTGGTCACCGTTACCCACCGCACGTCGGTCTTGTTGCCGTTTTCCTGCGGCATGGTGTAGGGAAAATACTGGTCAGTGACCCTGCCCCCGTAGAGGCCCACCCGGGCGCCGTCCTTGCGGTCGGCGTAGGTTTCGTAGGGGCCCGGCCCGAACCACTGCAACCGGTCGTACTCGGGCAGCAACCGGAACTGCATCCCCACCCGGGCCAGGGGCGGCAGCGTGCCGTTGGGCACGAACTGGTTTTCGACCAGGATGTCGCCGTCACCCGACACGGTGTATTGGGTGTGTTGCGTAAAGCCGCCGCCCGTGCCCCCCAGGCGGTTGGTAATGGTCACCACCACCCGGCCCGGCCGGGGCTGCTCCACGTTCAGGCTCACCGGCGTCACTTTGAGCTTGTCGAGGCCGGCCGCCCGCCAGCGGGCCGCGTAACTCGCCTTGCCGCCGCCCTCGTCGTTGTCGGTGGGCACCCGCCAGAAGCTGGGCATCATGCCCTTCACCAGCACTTCTTTGCCGTTGTACTGCAAATACGACAGGGTGCCGGTCTGCTTTTCAAAATCTACCGCAAACTTGTCGCCCCGCACCTGGATGCGCTTCTCGAACCGGCTGATTTGCAGGGGTGCCGCCGGGGCACCCGCCGCAACCGGGGGGGCGGCGGCCGTGGCCGGCACGGCGACCGGGAACTGCGCCCAGGCCACTTCGTGTCCCGCCGGGGCCCACGCCGTGCTGTCGATCAGCCGGGCACTCAGGTTCAGGAAGTACTCCTTGCCCGCCTCGAAGGGCACGGTGGCCGGGTTTACCGACAATTTGCCCGTTACGCCCGGTTGCAGGCCCTGCACCTCCAGGGTGCCCTTGTGCACTTCCTGCCCGTTGGCGGTGAGTTGGTAAAACACCAGCAGGTGGTCAAGGGTGCTGAAGTCGTAGCGGTTGGTAATGTCCACGTCCAGCTTCCCGCCGGCCGGGCCGCCCAGGGTGAATTTCACCGGCTGGTACTGGTACTTCACCTCGTTGATCTCGGGCTGGGGCACGCGGTCGCCGTTCACCAGGCCGTCGCCGGCGTTGGCCCCGTCAATGTAGTTGACGTGGTTCCAGTACTCCTTGCCGTTGGCGTCCACCGAACGCAGCCCCTGGTCCACCCAGTCCCAGATGAAGCCGCCCTGGAGGCGGGGGTACCGGTAAATAGCGTCCCAGTAGTCTTTGAGGTTGCCCACGCTGTTGCCCATCGCGTGGGCGTATTCGCACACGATCACGGGCCGGGACGGGTCTTTCTCCATCCAGTCAATGATCTTCTGCACGGAGGGGTACATGGTTGAAATGATGTCGAAAGCATTGAGGTCCTGGCCGTAGCGGGGGTACTGCCCCTCATAGTGGATGGGACGCGTGGGGTCGAGGCGGCGCATGGTGTCGGCCATCACGAAGAAGTTGCGGCCCAGGCCGGCCTCGTTGCCCAGCGACCAGAAGATGATGCTCGGGTGGTTCTTGTCGCGTTCCACCATGGCCCGGCCCCGCTCCACGAAGGCCCCTTGCCACGCCGGCTGGTCGGCCAGGATCACGCCCTTCTGCCAGAGTTCGTGGCTTTCGATGTTGGCCTCGTCCATCACGTACAGGCCGTACTGGTCGCAGAGGTCGTACCAGGCGGGGTCGTTGGGGTAATGCGAGGTGCGCACGGCGTTGATATTGTGCCGTTTCATGAGCAGAATGTCTTTCACCATGTCGCCTTCGTTGATGACCCGCCCGGTCAGGGGGTTGAATTCGTGGCGGTTCACGCCCTTGAACGTGACGGGCTTGCCGTTCACCAGGATTTGCCCGGGTACTTTTTCCACTTCCCGGAAGCCGATCCGGCCGCTGATGGCTTCGGTCACCTCGCCCTTGGCGTCGGAAAGCTGGAAGGTAAGGACGTACAGGTACGGGTCTTCGGCGCTCCACTTGCGGGTATTGGTCACGTTGCGCACCAGATCCAGTTTCACCTCACCCCCACCCGTTACGACCGGTACGTCCTGCGACTGGGTAAAAATCTGCCGGCCTTCGGCGTCGTACAACGTGGTGACGAGCCGTTGCGGCCCGGCCGTCCGCGCCGCGTAGTTGCGCAGGCGCAGGGTGAGTTTGAGGGCGGCGTCGCGGTAGTTGTTGTCGAGGTCGGTCACGGCGTGGTAGTCGCGCAGGTGCAGGGCCGGCGTGGCAAACAGGAACACGTCGCGGTAGATCCCCGCCAGCCGCCAGTAGTCCTGGTCTTCCAGGTAGCTGCCGTCCGACCAGTTGATGACCTGTACGGCCAGCACGTTTTCGCCGGGCTTGAGGTAAGGCGTCACGTTGAACTCGGCGGGGGTCATGCCGTCTTCGTGGTAGCCGACCTCGCGGCCGTTTACCCACACGTACATGGCTGACTGCACCCCGGCAAAGTGCAGGAATACCTGCCGGCCGTCCCAGTGCCCGGGCACGGTAAACGTAGTGCGGTGCAGGCCCACGGCGTTGGTGTCGGCAGGGATGCGCGGCGGCGCGGCCTTGAAGGGGTGCTTGATGTTGGTGAAGATGGGCGGGTCGTACGGGCGGCGGTGCCGGTTGCCGTACACCTGCCAGTTCGACGGCACGGGCAGGTCGTCCCAGCCGCTTACGTCGGTACCGGGGGCGAAAAAATCCGCCGGCACCCGGTCGGGCCGCGGCACCCACTTGAACTTCCAGGTGCCGTCCAGGCTCTGGTAGAACGGCGACGAGGCCCGTTCGTAGCGCCGCGACTGGTGTTCGGTGGAGTAGGGCACCAGCGTGGCGTGGGGCTTTTCGGTGTTTTTGCTGATGACGGCGGGATTTTCCCAGTCGGGCCCCTGCGCCAGGGACGGCAGGCACCACCACAACGTGATGAACAGGGAGAGGCAGGTTTTCATGAAAAAGTGGTATGATCGCGTAATTTACTACTTCCCGGGCAAAACCCGCCCCGCACCCGCATGAAAGCACCCCTCCTCCTCCTGTTCCTGGCTGCCGCCGGCACGTCCTTCTGGGCCGGTTGCAAACGGAACCCGCAGTCGGCCGCCACGCCCGCCGACACCACGAAGGCCGCACCGCTCACCACCATTGCCTTCGGCTCCTGCAACCGCGAAAACAAAGAGCAGCCCTTGTGGCCGGTGATCGTCGGCAACCGCCCCCAGCTCTGGATCTGGCTGGGCGACAACATCTACGGCGACACCGAGGACATGGACACCCTGCAAGCCAAGTACTACCGGCAGCGGAGCAATCCGGGCTACCAGTTGCTGGCCGTATCGGTCCCCGTCATCGGCATCTGGGATGACCACGATTACGGCGTCAACGACGGGGGCCGGGAGTACCCCAGAAAGAAGCAGTCGCAGCAGCTGATGCTCGACTTCCTGGGCGAACCCAAAAACAGCCCGCGCCGCAAACAGGCCGGGGCGTACGCCTCGTACACCTACGGCCCGGCCGGCAAGCGGGTGAAGGTGATCCTGCTCGACGCCCGCTACTTCCGCGACCCGCTCAAAAAGGAGGGCAAAGCCAACATACCCGACCCCGAAGGAAAAATACTCGGCGAGGCGCAGTGGCAGTGGCTCGAAAAGGAACTCCGGGGCAGCCCGGCCGACGTGCACCTGATCGGCAGCGGCATCCAGATCCTGCCCGACGAACACCCGTACGAGAAATGGGCCAACTTTCCGCGGGAACGGCAGCGCCTCTTCAACCTGCTGGCCGCCACGGGGGCCCGCGGGGTGGTCCTGCTCAGCGGCGACCGGCACATTGCCGAAATCATGAAGCACCAGCCCGACGGCGTCCGCTACCCGGTGTACGAGATCACGGCCAGCGGCCTCACCCACTCTTCCACGAACAACACCGGCGAACCCAACCGCTACCGGGTGGGCAAACTGGTCAACGTCCTCAACTTCGGCCTCATCCAGATCGACTGGAACAGCCGCCAGTTGCAGCTACAGGTACGTGGCCTCGGCAACGAACTGCTCGAAAGCCAAGCGATCGGGTTTTAGCAGTGAACAGTAAACAGTAATCAGTAAACAGTGGGTGTGCGTAACCATAAGCGGCTCAAAGACCATTGATTACTGTTCACTGATTACTGCTCACTGTCTACTGTTCCAGTTCCAGCACCAGCGCCGTGCGGGCGGGGATGCTGATTTTGTCTAATTGGGGGAGGGTCGTGCCGGTCGTTACGTCTTTGGCGCGGCGGTAGCCCTTCAGCCGTTCGGCGTACCGCCGCGTATCAATGGTTTTTGCCCCGGCGTTGCCGTTCATCACCACCATCACGGCCTCCCGGTCGTCGTAGCGGAAGTAGACGTACACGTTGTCTTCCGGCACGAACTGCATGAGCTTGCCCTGGTGAATCACCTTTTTGCCCTTGCGCCAGTTGGCCAGCGTGCGGATGTAGTCGAACGCCGCGTTCTGGTCGGCGTTGCGGCCGGCGGCCGTAAAGGCGTTGACCGAGTCGCCGGGCCAGCCGCCCGGGAAGTCGAGCCGCACGTCGGGGTGCGAACTGCCGGACCGGTCGAAGAGGATTTCGGTGCCGTAGTACAACTGGGGCACGCCCCGGGTGGTGAGCAGGAAAGCCACGCCCAGCTTAAACTTGCCCGGGTCCTTGCCCACCTCGTAGTAGAAGCGGCTCAAGTCGTGGTTGTCGAGGAAGATCACGTGCCCGGCCGGGTTGCGGTACGCAAAGTCCTGGGCCAGGGTGTTGTAGAGCCGGGCCAGGCCCGTGTCCCAGCCGGCCGGTTCGTTGAGGGCCTTCGACACGGTAAAGTACACCGGGAAGTCGGTCACGCTGGGCAGCGTTGATGCGTACCCGTCGCGGTTGGGCGTGCCCGCCAGCCAGTAGCCCGTCGTGGACGGGCTGTCCACCCAGACTTCGCCCACGAGGCCGAATTGCGGGTACTCGGCCAGCACCGCCGCGCACCAGCGGGCCATGAATGCCGGGTCGGGATACGGATACGTGTCCATCCGGATGCCGTCGATGCCCGCGTACTCAATCCACCAGAGGCTGTTCTGAATCAGGTAGGTTGCCAGCAGCGGGTTTTGCTGGTTGAGGTCGGGCATGTGGCTGTCGAACCAGCCGTTGTTCATCCGCCGGCGGTCGTAGTCGGAGGCGTACGGGTCGCTGATGACCGAGGACCGGAAGTTGGACCGGTGCGACGGCCAGGCGCTGTCGGGCTGGTGAATCCAGTCGCGGACGGGCAGGTCCTGCATCCACCAGTGGCCGCTGCCGCAGTGGTTGTGCACCAGGTCCATGATTACTTTCAGGCCCTTGGCGTGGCTCCCTTCCACCAGCGATTTGTAGGCCTCGTTGGTGCCGAAGCGCGGATCGATCCGGTAGAAGTCGGTGATGGCGTACCCGTGGTAAGAAGCTTTTTCCTGGTCGTTGGACTGCACCGGGTTGAGCCATAAAGCCGTGGCGCCCAGGTCTTTCACGTAGTCGAGGCGTTCGGCAATGCCCTTCAGGTCGCCGCCGTGCCGGCCCATCGGGTCTTTGCGGTCGGCGCCTTCCCTCATGCCGGCCACCCGGTCGTTCTGCGGGTCGCCGTTGGCAAACCGGTCGGGCATGATCAGGTAGATCAGGTCGGCGGCGCTGAAGCCCCGGATGCGCGTGGTGTCCGTGGACCGCGGCCGCAGTTCGTAGGCATGCGTGAGCCGGGCCTTGCCCCGCCGGAACAGGAGGGGCACCCGGCCGGCCGGGGCGTCGGGGGCAATGGAGAGTGTGACAAAAAGGTAATTGGGGCTTTCGGCTTTGGCAACCTCCCTGAGTACCACCCCGGGGTAGTCGAGCGTAACGGTAGCCGCCCCAATGGCCGGCCCGTGCACCAGCAACTGCACGTCGGGGTTCTTCATCCCGGTCCACCAGTTGGCGGGTTCCAGGTGCTCAATGGTAATCTTCTGCGCAACGCCCGGCAACAGGCAAAAAGCCAGCGCCAGCGTGAGTAGGGCTCTTTTCATGAATCGGAAGCAAGAGGTTGGAGGGCAACTATAGAAACAAAAATAGGCATTATGGTTGGTCAAAGTGCATTACCGGCAAACAATTGTTACCGGAAAAGGAGGTGTACAACCCGGCCCGCAACCCATAAATGTGCGCAATGTTCGGACATGTAATTTTTTTATTGAAAAACGGGATTATCAGATTCAATCTTTTTCATACGGCATCCCTTTTTTGCGGCGCGCGGTCCGCTCCGGGAAAAACAAGTCCGTTCGCGGGGCTTTTTTCGTGCGTTCTCCCGGTGAAAGCCCGCCAGCGAAAGATTCGTTAACCCACATCTATAATGCTTCCTTACATGGCTGCTTTTTGCCAAAAAAAGTGAACAGAATCTCTAAATAATGAAAGTATTTTTGATCCTTGTAAAATATTTTTACAATTAAATCCCCTCTCTTCATCCAGTTAATCAAGTCACGCTATGTCACAGGTCATTACGCCGGGCAAAACCCAAACGGTGCTCAAAGAATCTTTTGTGCACATCTCCTTCGACGCCCAAAACCGGATCGTCTACGTCAAGTGGATCGGCTTTTTGAAAATTGATGATACCAAACGCGCCTGCCGGGTGCTGATGGATTTTATCCGGCAAAACCGGATCTCCCTGCACCTGAGCGAACAAACGGAACTGAAGGTTCTTTCCAAAGACGTTCAGGCGTACCTGGTCAACGACTTCTTCCCGGAAGCGGAACAGGCGGGCCTGCGCAAACTGGCCGTGCAGCTCTCCGAAGACATCTTTGCCCAGGCTACGGTTGCCAACGTAAACACCAAGGGCAGTTCGGGTAAGCTTCAGGTCAACTCGTTCGGGTCGGCCCACAAGGCGCTGGAGTGGCTGCTGGCGTAACCCAAGGGTGGCAGCCTGCATGCTTCATTCAACCGTCCGTTTTCAAATCCCTTAATGAATCAAATTATTAAGGGATATTTTTTTATCTGCACGCATCCATTCCCAACGACCCGTCCGCATGCCTGCTATTCCGGCCCCTTTTCCATGCTTGCCATCAACCAATACCTCAATCCCATATGAATCCCGTACCCCACCACCTCATTCGCGGGGAATGGCTGACATTGCTCTGGCAGAACGACCAGGACATTGCCCGCCTTGACCCCTTGCGGGCCGACGAGCCCCTCCGGAGCCTGCCCGCCTTCAACGCGGACCACGATACGGAGTCGCTGCTGGCCCTGCTGCGCCAGTTGTTACCCTCTCCCGCCGCCGCCCGGGCCCTGTCCGTGGAAGCCGCCTGCGCGGCCATGCGCGACCTGGGCATCCTGCTGGGCTCATTGAAAAAGCACGGCATCGAACCGGAAGAAGCCGTACCGGCGCTGCGGGCAGTGCTACCGGTGCTGGGCATGATCACCAACTTTCCGCCCCGCGATACCTTGCTGCACTACACCATCTGGAACCCGGCCGACGACCGGATGCGGACCTACACGGGCACGGAAGACGAAAAGAACCTGATCCGGAGCGTGCAAATGGCCATTCCGCCCCTGGAAGCCGCCCTGCACCACCTCATGCAACTCCTCGACCCGGCGCACGGCAAAGACTTTCCCTTGCTGGCCAAAACCGTGGCCGACAACCTGGAGGGCCTTATCGCGGGGGTGGTGTACGCCCGGCGCAACGTGTCAACGGCGTATTTTGCCCACGAAATGCGCCTGTATTACGATCCCATCCAGCTCAACGGGGCCTCGTACCTGGGGCCGGGCGCCGTGGAGATGCCCGTATTCGTGTTCGACCACCTGCTGTGGAGTTCCGATTGCACCGATGCCGAGTACCAGGGCTTTAAGCAGGGGTACCTTCCCTACGTGCGGCCGGTGTGGCGGCTCGTGTACGAAGCCTACGCCGGGCAGCCCAGCCTGCTTACGCAGTTGCAGCACGAACTGGAATCCGGTACCTGCCCGCAGCCCGTGACCGCCCTCCGGGACGCCCTATCCATCATTACCCGCCTGAAAAGTTTCCGGATGCCGCACCGCCGGCTGGCCGACGAGGCGTACGCCCACGGAAACGGCGGTCAACGCAACCAGGGCAGCGGCGGCTACGCCCCCGACATCCTCCTGCACATCATCCAACTGATGACAACCAAAACCGATGCGTTCGTGCGGGCCCTCCAGAAAGTGGATCAGCCCACCAATGAATCCGTGGCAAAATAGCCAGGTACACGAGTAACCCCCAAAACTTAGCAGCAGAAAGCGCCATTATGGCTGGATCGTCGCCCCGGTTGCGAAGGATTCAGCCATAATGACATTATAGACCGTACAATTTGTCGCAGAGCGGACAGCAAAACGCGGGTTTTCGGGGTTGGCATCCGGCTTGCGTAAGGGATCAGCGTAACCAAATACGCATCAAACCTCTAAACGCACTAAAGCCATGACACTCGTAAGATTCAACGGAACCCCTTCTGCCGTATTTCCTTATGGCAACCTGCTGGATGAATTTCTGACCGACCTGGGCACGGTAAACGGCGGCGACGTACGCCGCAACAGCCCGGCCGTAAACGTAGCCGAAACGGCCGAAGCCTACCGCCTCGAAGTAGCGGCCCCCGGCCTGACCAAAGAAGCCTTCAAGATCCACGTGGAAGACGAGGTGCTGTCGATCTCCAGCGAACAACCCGCCACCGAAACGGAAGGCCTCAAGTACAACCGCCGGGAGTTTGGCTACGGCACCTTCAAGCGTACTTTCCGGCTGCCCAAACGGGTAAACGTGGAAGGCATTGAAGCCCGGTACGAAAACGGCATCCTGTACGTGCTCGTACCGAAGCGGGAAGAAATCAAACCCCGCACCATTCAGATCAGCTAATCCGTTCCAATAAAATCGGGCATTTCTGAAACCCTGCCGCAATGGATGATGTTACTAAAGTAGCATCATCCATTTGCGCATTCTACCCGGATTATAGTTGGAAAAAAGGGTACGTAGCGCAATCTCCTTCCGTTTTAGTTAAAGACTTTGAAAAGAAGTTAAATAAAGTTAAAAACGCCCCGGCTGCGTAATCCTTGTCGCCCCTTTTGTGTTATTTCGTCATAAGAGCAAAAATTAACGCTACCACACCATGAGCAGAATAATCGGTCCAGACTTCGCCAAAACCCTCTTTGCCGCCTTCCTCGGCAGCGGGCTTACGTTCGGAGCCTTCAAAGCTTTCGATGACGACCAGAAAGTAGTAATTGAACGGGCTCCCGAAAATTATACCCGCATGGCGGCCAACGTAAGTGATGCCAGCCCCAACGCCGGGCCCAATGCGGCCAACAACCCTGACTTCTCCTACGCGGCCGAACTGGCCAACCCCACGGTGGTGCACATCCGGGCCAAGATGGGCGGCGAAAACCTCGCCGGCCGCCGGCCTCAGGCATTGCCCTCCCCTTTCCGCGATTTCTTCGGCGACGAGTTCAACCCGTTCGAAGGTCCGCAGCGCGGCCCCGGCCTGGCTTCCGGTTCGGGCGTGATCATCAGCGAGGACGGCTACATTGTGACCAACAACCACGTGGTGGAAAACTCCAGCGAACTGGAAGTATCCCTCTACGACAAGCGTACCTTCAAGGCCAAGGTGATCGGCACGGACCCCTCCACCGACCTGGCCCTCATCAAGATCGAGGAGAAAGGCCTGCCCAAGACGGTGTTCGGCAACTCCGACATCGTGAAAGTAGGACAGTGGGTACTGGCCGTGGGCAATCCCTTCAACCTCGAATCCACCGTGACGGCGGGCATCGTCAGCGCCAAGGGCCGCAACATCGGCATCCTGGACCGGGACCGCGACCGTGCCGCCATTGAATCATTCATCCAGACCGACGCGGCCGTGAACCCGGGCAACTCGGGCGGCGCCCTGGTGAACCTCAACGGGGAACTGATCGGCATCAACACCGCCATTGCATCCAACACCGGTTCCTACCAGGGTTATTCCTTCGCCGTGCCTTCCAACATTGCCAGCAAAGTAGTGGAAGACCTCATCAAGTACGGCAACGTGCAGCGGGCTTTCCTCGGCGTCACCATCCGCGACGTCAACGGTACGCTGGCCGAAGAGAAAAACCTGAAAGTGTTCAGCGGCATCTACGTGGATAGCGTCGTGGCCGAAGGTTCCGCCAAGGCCGCCGGCATCCAGGTGGGCGACGTGATCACCAAGGTGGACGACCGCCCCGTGAACTCGGTGGCTGAACTCCAGGAGCAGATTGCCCGGCACCGCCCCGGCGACAAAGTAACCGTGACGCTGATTCGCAAAGGCTCCGAGCAGGTACTCAACGTGCCCCTGCGCAACCGCGAAGGCACCACGGCCATCGTGAAGGACGTGCGCCCCGAAGTAACCCGGGCCCTGGGCGCCGACTTCGAGACCCTGGCGGCCAGGGACCTGTCGAAGCTCAACCTCAAGCACGGCGTGCGGGTCAAAAACATTGGCTCCGGCATCCTGCGGTCCGAAACCGAAATGCGCAGCGGCTTCATCATCACCGAGGTGAACAAAACCCCCGTGAAGAGCAAGGAGCAGCTCATCAAGATGCTCGAAGACCAGGAAGGCGGCGTGATGATTGCCGGCGTGTACCCCGACAACAACCGCAAGTACTACTACGCCTTCGGTATGGAAGAGTAATTTTTGCCCGACGATACCCTACCCGAACCTGCCCGGCCCCCGCCGGGCAGGTTTTTTTATGCACTGTGGGGAAATTCCGCTATCATTAACCCGCAAATCACCCATAACCTAAAGGCTGCCAGTTCCTTCCGGAAGGAGCAGCCGGTTTGACGGTATGAAAAAGAACTTACTCACCGGCTTTTGCCTCGTGGCCCTGCTGGGCGGTTTCGTGCCCCGCCAGTCGCCCTCTCATTACATCCAGACCGGCACGGTCGAAGAACTTTACGACTTTTTCCGCCGCACGCCCGACCGGGTTCCCCTCATCAGCGCCCACCGCGGCGGTCCGGCGCCCCGGTTCCCCGAAAACTGCATTCCTACGTTCCAGCGTACGCTGGGCCAGGGATACGCCCTCATCGAGTTTGACGTGCAGCTCTCGAAAGACGACTCCCTGGTGGTGATGCACGACGACCGGCTCGACCGCACCACCAACGGCACGGGCCCGGTGAAGGACCACTCCTACGGCCAGTTGCGCAAGCTGCGCCTGGAAGACAATGAGGGCACCCTCACTCCCTACGGCATTCCTACCCTGTCGGAAGTGCTCTGGTGGGCGAAGGGCAAAACGGTCCTCACCCTCGACCCCAAACGGGGCGTGCCCCCCGAGCGGGTCGTGGCCGCCATCCGGGAGGCGGAGGCCGAAGCCTACACGGTGGTGATTACCTACACGGCCGACCAGGCGGCCCGCTACCACCACTTGAACCCCGGCCTGATGCTGTCGGTCAGCGTCAGGCAAGCCGCCGACCTGCGGCGGCTCGACAGCCTGGGCTTGCCGGCGAACCGGATGCTGGCCTTCGTGGGCGTATCCGAGCCGGATTCGTCGCTGTACGGGCTGTTGCACGAAAAGGGCATTTACACCTCGCTGGGCACGATGGGCAACCTCGACAGGATGGCCGAAGCCCGGGACGAAGAAGTGTACCGGGACCTGGTCCGGCGCGGCGCCGACGTGCTCTCCACCGACCGGCCCGCCGAGGTGACGCAGGCTTTCGCCCCGCTGCTCCCCCGCCGGAGCAGCAAGTCGCGGTACTTCCGGGAGTACGAGGTGTACGGGAATAAGTGATCCCATGCCGGCGGCTTACTTGAAATCGTAGACCCAGCCCAACGCAACCGTAGCGGCGTACACCCGGTTGTCGGCAAGACTCTCCATTGAAGTGGCCGGATCGATGTCCTGGAGAACGTTTTTCTGGATGACCCGCCCGAGGGTAAAGTCACCAAATACCGAGAACCGGTTTACGATCCGCACCCGCAATCCCAGGCCGGCGCCGGCCCCGATGCCCGAAAAGCTTCTCCGGGGAAAGGTTTGCGTAGAGGTCAACTGCCCATTCTCGTAGGTACCCAGTACATTCTGACGGCGGGCGTAGTAAAGATGCATTCCCGCAAGGGCGTAGGGCTGCACGCGCCGGAAGGGCTTCAAGAACGAATACCGGAACAGTACAGGAACGTATAGGCCGATGCTATACGTTGACGCACTCAGGTCTCCCGTATACGGATCATTCGGCGTTGAAAAGGTTGAGGGTAAATAATAAGCATGGCGCTTCCAACGCGTAAGCGTAATGCCTGTCTGCATCGCAAGGCGGGGCAGCAGGTTGAACCCTGCCATACCCCCCCACCGGTCGCGGCTGTGCCCGTAAGCCACCTCGAAAGGCAGCACTTCCCGCTTGATACCCACGTACCACTTACCGGGCACGTAAGGCTCTTTTTTCGGGGCTGAGACGGCTTCGTTCTGGGCGGCGGCGGCCAGCGGCAACCACAGGAGCAGCAGGAGGAGCAAAGTTTTCATGGAAACGTGACTGGTTAGCGACAGGTACACAACCGGAAAGGGTCAACGCAACGGGCTCAGGCAGAAAGCAGACAATGTTCTATTAACACTTCCTGGCCGGAGCAGTTTGATGGCCGGGTGTCAAAGGCATCTCCTGGTAAGAATCGGGATCAGGATGATCTGGTGACGATTGTATGGTTACAAAGCAGGAGGAATCATCGCGCGGGATAGTAACCGGCCACCCGGGCACGGGTCCGTTGCCTTTGTACAAGTAAGCAAAAGGGCTGGTTACCCAAAAATATTTTTACGTATTTTTTTAACGGGCCATACAGTTGCAGACCCGGCTCCTCCTCTTGGGCAATACCTACGGTTTGGCTGATCGGCCGCCGCGTAGCGTCTACTATGGTTATCAGTTTGCCGTCCGGTCCGGGGGATGCTTTTGCGCACCAAAACGCACTTGGGCCATTTTTTACGGCCTAAAGCCTCCTTTTGCTCCCCGGCCCGGCCGTATTTTCGGCAAATCATTTTTAATTTTTAATGCCATGCCAACTCCCCGCAGTTACTCTTACAAAGACGTGGACATGCTCCTGGCCTGCCAGATGGTAGCCGAAAGTTTCAAAGCGCACAAAGCCGCAATCATCGCCCAGCGGGCCACCTGGGCCGATCCGTTCATTGCCGGCTTTGAGGCCCGCATCAAGGCGGCCACCGAACAGTATTTGGGCCTGGATGCCAAAAAGGACCAGAAAACCGCCACGCAGGTGGTGACCGGGCTCCAGGAAGCCGCCCTCAAGGATCTTTCGCTCCTAAAGGTGCAGGTGGAAGAAGATTTTTCCGCCGACAAAACCCGCCGCAACACCTTGCTCGACACCCTCGGGTTTATTTCCTACTGGAAGGAGGCCCGCAGCAAAGATCACCAGGCGCTCATTCAACTGCTGTACCAGTACCGGACCGGCTTGTCGAAGGCCATCAAGGCCGAAGTCACGGCCAAAGGCACCGACAAAGCCCTGCTCGAACGGATTGCCGGGTACGCCGACACGCTCAAGCAGGCCAGCATTGCGCAGGAAACGCTCAAGGTGAGCAGCAAAGACGTGACCGAAGCCGGCACCGTCGAGTTCAACGCCATCTACGAACAGGCCATGTCCATTTGCCGGATTTGCAGCCGCATTTTTTCGGGTACGCCGCAGGTCAAGGAAAAATTCGCGTTCAGTCTCCTGGTCCGCAACATGAACGGCTACGCCCGCACGTCGGCACCCGCGGCCGGTTCCCCGGTTCCGGTTGGGTAAAGGGTACGTTTCTCTCCGCCAACGGACGGGCATCGTTCTCTTCTTCGGCAACCGTCGTACTATTTCGCCAACGCACGTATCTCCTTACGGCAAGGGCAGTCTCCGGACTGCCTTTTTTTGTTATTTCTACAACAGAACCACCCCTGCCCCCTCCTTGAAAAAAGGAGGGGAACCGTGCCTTTCGGCCGCACTGGAAGGCAAAAACGTCTGTATCTTTCAATCCTCCAGTCAGTGCAGCAGTGCCCTTTGAGTTCCCCTCCTTTTTTCAAGGAGGGGACAGGGGTGGTTCTTTTTGTAAACTTGTTTTTACTCAAAAACAAACAAGTCTATTATATTTAGCTCTTTCCTATTCACGAAAGCGCTATTTTTATCAGGAAGCCAGCGCAACGTTTTCATACCCTTACTTCCCATGAAGACTTACGACAAACTAAAGCAGTTGGCTCCGTTCGTTAGACAATTGCTGGGAGCCGGTGCAATATCAGCCGGAACAACTGCGCTGGCCGCCCAGTCCGTTGCGGTTACGGCTGCTGTTGCTGCTGCGCAACCGACTGATCCTACGGTAATCATTGGTGCTACGGCGGTTGCTGCACTGTCGCAAACGGCAGCAGCCATTTTTGGCAACCGGGCTTCCGACTTTTTTAAAGACGTTCTCCGCCGGAAGGATTACGGCTTTAACGGCGACCTGCAAAAGGCGTACAATGACGCCCTTAGGCTTGCTTTCAACGAACTAAGCGACAAGTACCAACGGGAGTACCGGGACGCTAACCACCAACAGGTCAACGCCTTTTTTGAGAGCTTGCAAGACTACGCGCATATTTCAGACAACACCGATGAAGTCTCGATGCACTCATTGCTGGATGCATACATCCACAACAAAGAAATTTTTTCGGGTGTCTTGGGGGAAGTGTTGGAGGTTGAACCATTCAGTATCGAGGCGTCCTTGCTTGATTTCCTGGTAAAGGAATTTCCGGCCGCACTGGAGCACGCTTTTCTGGCCCAACTGAAGGAACCGGAGCACGAGCGGGCCCGCGTTTCCTTCACCATCTACCTTTCAAAAGAGACACTCAGATTGGCAAAAGCCAATGGGGAAGAACTCGCAGCAGTAACCCTCCTGCTGGGCCAGGTGGCGAAGGCCCAACGCCTGGGCACGGATTTACAGGCTGAAGCCCTGCGGGTCCAGCAGGCGGCGTACGACAAGTTGCGGCAGATTGGCTACGACGTAAAACGAATCGAAAGCAAGCTCGATGCGCTTGCGCAAAAAGCGGCGCCGAAACTGCCCCTCTCCTTGCCCGAAAGCGACCCGCGGCTCCAACAGCACTTATTTGGGTTTCGAGCACGGTATACCACCTTCATTGGCCGGGAAAAGGAAATGGAACAGTTGGAAACCTTCTTCTGGAGCGATTACCACGACGTTAAATTTCGTTGGATGCTGGTAACCGGACCGGGTGGCGCGGGAAAAAGCCGCCTGGCCCTGGAACTATGCCATAAGCTCCGGGCGGCCGGATGCCACGCAGGTTTCCTGCACGTGGATCACCTCCCGGATTTGCAAAAGTATGAGCCACAGGAGGCAACCCTGGTAGTCATAGACTACATAGCCACGCACGCCGAGAAAGTAAGCGATTGCATCATCAAGTTGCACCGCCGCAAGTCGGAAGTGGGCTATGAGTTAAAGTACCCCGTCCGTGTGTTGCTGCTCGAACGCGATACGAACGGCGCCTGGTGGAAAGAATTTGAAAACAGGGACGAGGTAATGTCTTGCGGCTTCCGCTCGGACAACAGCCCCGGGTACATCTTGCCCCTGCAAGGATTCGATCCCAATGACCAGTGGGCTATTATCCGGCAAGTGTACTACAAAAGAACCGGCACCCACCTGGATGACCGCCGGAAAGTGGAAATCTTAACAGAACTGCACCGCATTGACCCTGGGGAGCGGCCCCTGTTTGCCTTCTTTGTCGGCAGCGCCCTGGCCGACGACCCGCGCCAAAACTTACGCGGGTGGAATGTTCACGATCTACTGGACAACTTGCTGAAGAGAGAGAAAGAACAGTTTTGGGAGCAGCACGAAGCGTACGAACGCAGGGAACCGAAGCCGCACGAAAACCTTCTGGCGTTGGCAACGCTGACGCAGGGTTTATTGCAGGAAGACGTAATCACTCTCTGCGAACGAATAGCCGGTGAAGGCAAATGGCTGCCCGAAGAACCCAGTCTTGACTTGTACAAACGAATGGCGGGAATTACCACCGACCCGGAGACAGGGATTACCATTTGGGAAGGTTTGCAGCCCGATCTGTTGGGAGAATACTTTTTGATTACCCGTTTGGGGGAATGGATGCAGGAAAACGTAGTGAAGGGTAAAAAAGCCGTCGTTGCTTTCATCCAATCCGCCTGGGAGATCAGGCCGGCCGCAACCAGGGATTTTATTACAAAAACCCTCAAGGATTATGAAGCGTTTTCCGGAACAGATACTTATCGCCTGCTCATCCGAACCTGTCCGTCATACAGGGCGCCAAGAGAGGCTTGGAGTGAATGGGGATGGCTGCACGTGTACAGAGCCTACCGTCCATTAGCTTCGGCGGGTGAGTGGTCTTCCGGGGTGAAGCACTACGAGATATTAAAGCAAGAAGCTGCACAACCAACCGAAGAAACCACTGCGGCGTTACTTGCTACCCGGCAAGCACAAGCTGCCTTCAACCTGACCAATTACTTTGGGGAGAAAGAGAAACTAGAAACAGCAGAAAGCTACTACCAGCAGTTAGAACAGCTTGTGGACCGGTTCCCTACCAGTGAAACTATTGCTATTATACAAGCACAGGCTGCAGTAAACCTGATCGGTTACTTTGACAAGGAAGGGAAACTAGAAACAGCCCAAAGCTACTACCAGCAGTTAGCACAGCTTGCCGGGAAGTTTCTTGGTAGCGAAACGATTGCTTTAGCACAAGCACAAGCTGCGGTAAACCTGACCATTGACTTTGGAAAGGATGGGAAATTAGAAACAGCAGAAAGCTACTACCAGCAAATACAACAGCTTGTAGAACGGTTTCCTATAAATGAGACCATTGCTGCCCAGCAAGCAAAAGCTGCGGTAAACCTGATTGGTTACTTTGGAGATAAAGGGGAATTAGAAACGGCTGAAAGCTACTACCAGCAGATACAACAGCTTGTAGAACGGTTTCCTATTAGTGAAAACATTGCGGAGTTATTTGCTACCCGGCAAGCGCAAGCTGCCTTCAACCTGACTATTGACTTTGGAGAGAAAGGGGAACTAGAAACAGCAGAAGGATACTACCAACAGATACAACAGCTTGTGAAGCGGTTCCCCACTAGTGAAACCATTGCTACTCAGCAAGCAAAAGCTGCCTTCAACCTGACCATCTACTTTGGCAAGGAAGGGAAGCTAGATACAGCCAAAAGCTACTACCAGCAGATACAACAGCTTGTGAAGCGGTTCCCCACTAGTGAAACCATTGCTGCTCAGCAAGCAAAGGCTGCGGTAAACCTGACCGTTTACTTTGGCAAGGAAGGGAAACTAGAAACAGCAGAAAACTACTACCAGCAGATAAAACAGCTTGTGGAGCAGTTCCCCACTAGTGAAACCATTGCTACTCTACAAGCAAAAGTTGCGGTGAACCTGACTAATTGCTTTGGAGAGAAAGGGAAACTAGAAACAGCACAAAGCTGCTATCAGCAGATACAACAGCTTGTAGGGCGGTTTCCTATTAGTGAAAATATTGCTATTATACAAGCAAAAGCTGCGGTAAACCTGACCATTGACTTTGGAAAGAAAGGGGAACGAGAAAAGGTTGAAGACTACTACCAGCATATACAACAGCTTGCTGAAAAGTTTCCTACTAGTGAAACCATTGCTACCGAGCAGGCAAAAGTTGCCTTCTTCCTAAAAAATGAATTTGAAAAGAGAAGAGATTCCACCACCGCTGAACGTTACTACCGGCAGCTAGTGCAGCTTTCGGAACGGTTTCCCGGCAGTGAAGACATTGCCGAATTATTGCAATAATCCATACTTATTCAGTTCTCAGCCGGCAGGGCAATAGCCGTCTGGCATTGGCACCAGGTACTCCCCTTACCTTGTCCCATCAGTATTTGGAAAAGGGCATTGGAAGACAACCCCTTTCCCGTTTCCCCGCCAGATGCTGGGCTCTGTCATGCGGGCGGAAGGAAGCATCTGGGGCGCATGAAGTCAGGAATGTATGAACAATCCCACTGTTCTGGCGCAGGCGTCCGCCTGTGCCTTTCCGGACCGGAAGCGTCCGCTTCCAGCCGTCAGGCTAACGGGTAGTACTTACCGGTTTCTATGGCCGCACCGTCTTTTCCATTCGTGCTGATTCTCGTTGCTGTGCCGCTCCTCAAAACGAGTAAGCCTGACGGCTGGAAGCGGACGCTTCCGGTCCGGAAAGGCACAGGCGGACGCCTGCGCCAGAAGATTGGAAGTGTTCATACATCACACACTTTAGTACCCCAGATGCTTCCTTCCGCCCGCATGACAGTGCCCATCGTCTGGCGGGGATGTTTGGGATAATCTGTGCCCATGTAGCGGTGCTTCGGCTTTTCACAATATTTACGAGGCAGGATAAGGGTACTCCCGCTTGAAAGTACGCCCCGGTTCGTCAAAGCTCTTTTCTCCGATCCCGAAAGTATTTTCCCGCGCCCCGAAAACCCTTTTCTGCACCTCGAAGGCGGTACCAGAACCTTCGATATCATTCTCGCGGACTTTGAAAAATCACCCGCACTTTCGGAAAGGTCTCCCCAAACTTCGAATTCCTTTTCGCGGGCCCCGAAGCCGTTTTCCGGCCCTTCGAAGCGGGCTTCCCGAACTTAGAAAAGATTTCCGGGACTTCGGAAAGAAATGCGCACGCTGCGAAAACGTTTTCGCGGACTGCGAAGGGAGTTCTCCGGGTCAGGAAGGTCCGTTCTCTCCCAACGAAACCCCGTTGCCGGGCCTGGAAGTTACTTCCACGCATTCCGGGGCCAGTCGTTTCCCTTTTTTAGTATATTGCCCGGGAGGCGTATTCCCTGCCCGCCGCTCCCATTTCCCCGACCACCCAATGAAAAAAACGTTCCACTGCCTGGTTGCCTGCCTGCTCTCTCTTTCCCTGCTCCCCGCCCAGCCCGTTGACCCGTCGTACTACCTGCCCCAAAACGTGCAGTACAACGCCGCCGTGCCCACGCCCCTCGCGTTCCTGGGCTGGCAGGTGGGCGAATGGCACGTGTCGCACGACCTGCTGGTGAGCTACCTGCGGGAACTCGACCGCGTATCGGACCGCATTGAGATCGAACCCTACGCCCGCTCCTACGAGGGCCGCCCCCTCCTGCTGCTTACCGTCACCTCGCCGCGCAACCGGGCCGACCTGCCCAGGATCAAGGAAGACCACCGCAGCCTGACCGACCCCGGCAAATCGGGCGCCCTCGACGTGGGCCGGATGCCCGCCGTGGTGTGGGTAGGGTGCAGCGTGCACGGCAACGAACCCAGCGGCTCCAACGCCTCCCTCCTGCTGGCCTACTACCTGGCCGCCGCCCAGGGCCCGGCCATCGATTCGCTGCTCGACGAGACGGTGATCCTGCTCGACCCGGCCTTTAACCCCGACGGCCTCAACCGCTTCGCCAGTTGGGTAAACATGCACAAGAGCAAAACCCCCGTGGCCGACCCCGCCAGCCGCGAACTCAACGAAACCTGGCCCCCCGGCCGTACCAACCACTACTGGTTCGACCTCAACCGCGACTGGCTCTACGTGCAGCACCCCGAAAGCCAGGGCCGCATCGCCAAGTTCCACGAGTGGAAGCCCAACATCCTCACCGACCACCACGAGCAGGGCAGCAACGCCACGTTTTTCTTCCAGCCCGGCGTGCCTTCCCGCGTGCACCCGCTCACGCCGAAGAAAAACCAGGAACTTACCGCCCGCATGGGCACCTTCCACGCCAAGGCCCTCGACAAGATCGGCTCGCTGTACTTTACGGAAGAGAACTACGACGACTTTTACTACGGCAAGGGCTCTACTTACCCCGACGTGCAGGGCAGCGTGGGCATCCTCTTCGAACAGGCCAGTTCGCGGGGCCACGCCCAGGAGACCAGCAACGGCGTACTCAGGTTCCCCTTCACCATCCGCAACCAGTTCGTAACGATGCTTTCCACGCTGGCCGCGGCCCGGGCCCTGCGCACCGACCTGCTGAGCTTCCAGCGCGACTTCTACCGCGACGCCGCCCGGGAAGGGAAAGGCGCCGCCACCAAGGCATTCGTGTTCGGCAGCAAGGATGACGCGGCCCGCACCTACGAAATGCTCCGCATCCTGCGCCAGCAGCAGGTAGACGTGTACAAAGCCGGCGCCAACGTGAACGCCGGCGGTCGCACCTACGAGCCCGACTGGGCCTACGTGGTGCCGGCCAACCAGCCGCAGCACCGCCTCATCAACGCCATGTTCGAGCGGCGCACCACCTTTCAGGACAGCCTTTTCTACGACATTTCGGCCTTCTCGCTGCCGCTGGCCTTCAACATGCCCCACGCCGAACTCAAGTCGGTGCCCAGCCTGGGCGAAAAGGTCGGAACGCCGGCGTTTCCCGCGGGCACGGTCACCGGCGACACGGCCACGGCGTACGCGTACCTGTTTCCCTGGGACGGCTACTACGCGCCGCGGGCCGTGCACGAACTGCTCGCCCGCGGCTACAAGGTGCGCGTAGCCACCAAGCCCTTCACGGCCGCCATTGCCGGGCAAACCGTCAACTTCGACTACGGCACCATCCTCGTGCCGGCGGGCATCCAGGAAGGAGGCCAGGGGCAGTTGCCCAAGCTGGTGCCCGAACTGGCCCGCCGCGACGGGCTCCGGGTGTACGCCCTGGGCACCGGCGCCACGGGCACGGGCATCGACCTGGGCAGCAGCAACTTCGCCCCGCTCACCCAGCCCAAGGTAATGCTGCTGGTGGGACAGGGCGTCAACCCCAACGACGCCGGGGAAGTGTGGCACCTGCTCGACCAGCGGTACCAGATGCCCCCGGTGCTGGTGGACGTGGGCCAGGCCGGCCGCACGGACTTCTGGAAGTACAACGTGATCGTAATGGGCAGCGGCAACTACGGCACGCTCAACAACAGCACCGTGGATAACCTGAAACGCTGGATTGAGGACGGCGGCACGCTGATTACGATGACCGACGCGGTGGGCTGGGCGGTTGCCCGCGGACTGGCGAACGTAAAGACGAAAAAGAACCCGGTAGATTCGACGGCGGCCCGGCCGTACGCGTTGCTCGAAGAAAACACCCGGGCGCAGGACATCGTGGGGGCCATTTTCCAGATGAGGCTGGACCGTACGCACCCGCTGGCCTACGGCTACAAGGACGAACTGATTCCCACCTTCCGCGACCACACGCTTTTCCTGGAGAAGCCCCGCAACCCGTACGCCGCTCCCGGGGTGTTTACGCCCAACCCGCTGCTGAGCGGCTACGTCACCAAACGCAACCTCAAGCAACTGGCCGGCTCGGCCGCCGTGGTCGTCAACGCCATCGGGGCGGGCAAGGTAATCCTGCTGACGGACAATCCCAACTTCCGGGCGTTCTGGTACGGCACCAACCGCCTGTTCATGAACGCCGTCTTCTTCGGCAAAACGATCAACCCGGCGGCGGCGCGGGTGGAGGAATAGTTAATGATCAGCAGGGGGGTATTGACAGGAATGGTTGAATGGCTATATGGTTGAATGGTTGTTGATCGGGAAGTAGTCGTGCGCCAGCCCAACCATACAGCCATATAGCCATATAACCATTCAACCATTCAACCATTACTCCGCCGGTTCCTCCCGGTTGCGGCGCACCTTGATGATGGTGCGGACCAGCGCGAAGCTGGTGATGGCCAGGAAGAACACGATGATCCACTCCACGTAGTTGATGATCTGCGGGAAGGTTTGGCCCAGGTAGAAGCCGGCCAGCGGCAGGGAAACGCCCCAGAGCACGGCGCCCAGGATGTTGTAGAGCATAAAGGAGCGGAACGGCATGCGGATGGTGCCGGCAATGATGGGCGAAAACGTGCGGACCACCGGCATGAAGCGGGCCAGGATCAAGGCCCGGCCGCCGTACTTGCTGAAGAACGCCCGGGACTGTTCGAGGTTTTTGCGTTTGAAGAAAAACGATTCCTTGCGGTTTTCGAGGTTGTGGCCGAGGGCCTTGCCGAAGTAGTAGCCCACCAGGCTCCCCAGCACGGCCGCCAGTATGATGCAGCCCATCACCACCGTGATCGGCCAGTCGAGTTGGCGGCTGCTGGTAAACAGGCCGGCCAGGAAGAGCAGGTAGTCGCCCGGCAGGAAAAAAGCAAAGAACAAGCCGTTTTCCGCGAAAACGATCAGGGTCACCAGGGCGAGGCCCCCGTACCGGATGATGTCTTCGGAGTCGAGCAGAAACCGGAAGAACTCCTGCAAATTTGAAAAATCCATAAAACCTAGGTCGCGGTGGTAACAACGTGGCGCGAAATAAAGCATTTCCGCCCAACTGAACCCTATGTAAAGGGCTTTTTATTGGTCATTGGTCAGTAGACATTGGTCATTGGGTGTATGAAAGTTATCGCATCCGAATGACCAATGTACCAATGACCAATGACCACTGACCAATGACTAATCAACCAATGAACAATGACTAACCACTGATTTTTTCGTACATGAACCGGATTTTGTCGACCTGGAGGGCCAGGGAATCGAGGGCGTTGGCGGTTTCGAGGAGGTTGGCTTCCACCACGGCGGCCTGCTCGGGGGCCACGAACAGGTTGGTGCGCAGGTGGCGCAGTTCTTCGGGCTGGTTGGTCCGGAGCTTGTCCTTCTGTTCGGCGATGTAGGCGGCCAGTTGGCGGAGGCGGTCGTTCCAGAACCCGTGCACCAGCGGGTGCGGCTTTTTGTAGAGGTACTCAGTCTTTTCCACCTTGTCGGTGGTCAGCGGAAACGTGTACAGCCGGGCGTTGGAATTGATGATGAGGGCGTTGGCCTTGTCTTCCGACTTGCGGGCCTTCAGGCGGTTGGTCAGGTTGCCGTTTTTGTCGTACAGGTTGATGGTCCCTTCCTCGTCGATGGCCAGCCGGTCGTAGTCGCCGCGTTTGACGCGGTTGCCGTCGAAGTACTGCTCGATGTTCTGGAGTTCGTAGTATTCGCGGTCCACGGGGCGGGGGGCGTCGGTGAGCACCACGTTCGGAATGCGGGTTTCGGCCTTCACTTCCTCCTCGAAGTCGCGCAGTTCCTGCCGGAGCGGCGTGAGGTTGAGGGCAATGGTGTAGCCGTGCTTGCGGATCGTTTCGGCCACAATCTCCCGGGCCGGTTCCAGTTGTTCGGGCCGGTTCCAAAGGCAGTGCGGCAGCAGGAAGCAGTCCATCAGGTCAACCCGGGTGCGGTCGTTGAGGAAGGCCGACGTGCGCAGCAGGCGGATGATCTTTTTCCAGCGGCGGTCGAAAATGCGGAAGGGGCTGTCGGGGTGATCGGCGTCGTATTCTTCCAGGCGGTACTTGACGACCTGGATCACGTTGAGCACTTCGGCCGGCACTTCCACGCGGTCAATCCGGGCGTCCCATTCGTCGAGTTCGCTTTCCGGCAGTTTAAGGTCTTCTTCCAGGTTGTCTTCGTACACGTTGACCGTATCGGTGATCATGCCCACGAAGGCGGCGCTCTGGCGGATTTCGGTGATCACGTACCGCACCAGGAAGCGGTCCCACAGGGCGCCCAGTCCCTCCCCTTCCGGCGGCAGTTCGTTGGAGGCCGACACGATGGCCTTGATCTTCACGGGCACTTCCTGTTCGCCGTTGCGGTACACCTTTTCGTTGACCACCGTGAGCAGGGCGTTCTGAATGGCCGGCCCCGCCTTCCAGATTTCGTCGAGGAACACCACGTTGGCGCCGGGCAGGTACTTGTCGGTGAGCCGTTCGTAGCGGTCTTCGTCCTTGAGCTTTTTGATGGACACCGGCCCGAAAATTTCGTCGGGCGTGCTGAACCGGTTCATCAGGTATTCGAAAGAGCGGCCGTCACGGAAGGCAAATTTGAGCTTGCGGGCAATGAGGCTCTTGGCAACGCCGGGCGGGCCGAGCAGAAAAATGCTTTCGCCGGCCAGGGCCGCCAGCAGCGCCAGGCGGATGGCTTCTTCTTTTTCGTAAACGCCCCGTTGCAGGCGTTCCAGGAGCGATTGAATGCGTTCTTTGCGGGTCATGGATGCTCTCTTAACCGCATCGCGACGGGATTTGTTCGGCTAAACGATGCTTCGGACTTCCTACTGCTCAGGCTGACGGACGACCGGGGATAAAATTGCACCCGGCGGTGAAGAATCGCCCCCTTCGGATCGTTTAACGAATAAATGTCCGTTAACTCCCGCGCAGTTCGATAATATTGCACCTTACGAACCATCACCGCCCGAACCCCGGGCGTGGAACCTCTTCTTAAAGCCTTCACTTTACCCATGAAATTATCCTTACGCAACCCACCGACGTTTCCCAAAGCCAGGCACCGGCCCGCGTCGGTCCGTCTTACCGGCCTGGTTCTCTTCCTGCTGCTGGGCGCCTTGCCGCTGCTGGCGCAAAAAAAGGACAAAGACGAAGACGACGAAGGGGAAAAATCCAACCTTGCCGTGCACCACTCGCTGGAAGGCGGACTTGCCATCGGCGGGCAGCTCAGCAACGAGGTGTTCGTCTACCGGTCGGGCATCAGCCTTACCTACGCCGCCGAGGTGGCGTTCAGTTCCCGGGTGTACTACGGCGCCGGGCTGGGCATGGACAAGTTCCGGGAAGAAACGTTCTTCCCCCTGTTTGCCAGCTTCCGGGGCATGCTCCGCAAGAAAGACAACACGCCGTTCCTGGCGGCCCAGTTTGGCTACGCCTTCGGCACCCACCGCAACTACGCCGGGTTCGAGGGGTACGACTTCCGCGGGGGCGTCCTGTTCAGCCCCGGGATCGGCTACCGGTTTTTGGCCGGAGGCAAACTTTCGGGCCTGCTGGGTGTGTACTACAAGCACCAGTTTGCGCAGGCCGAGTACCGCACCTACGACGGCTTCCGCTACCGCGCCCCGCTCAACTACGACCTGATCTCTTTCCGGGTAGGCATTCTGCTGTAACCATGCGCACAAAACCCGTATTTCTCCTCTTACTGGCCTTTACCCTGCTGGCAGCCGGCCGGCCCGCCGGGGCCCAGGTGGTGGTCAACGAAATGATGTCGGCCAACCGGCAGGCCCTGCGCGACGAGGACGGCGATACGCCCGACTGGGTGGAACTCCGCAACGCCGGCGCGGCACCGGTAAACCTGGCGGGCTGGCACCTGACCGATGATTCGCTCGAAACCACCAAGTGGCCGTTTCCGTCCGTAGCCCTGCCGCCCGACGGGTACCTGGTGGTATTTGCCTCGGGCAAGAACCGGCGGGAAGGCCCGGCCCTGCACGCCGGTTTCCGGCTGGGCGCCGGCCGCGAAGGCGTGTGGCTGTACAACCCGGCCGGGCAGCCGGTCAGTGCGCTGCCGGCCCGCTGCATCCCCACCGACGCCTCTTTCGGGCGGCTCGCCGCGGCGGAAGCCGGTTCGTTTCACTTCGCCCGGCCCACGCCCGGCGGGCCCAACGACGCCGGGAGCCGGTTTACGATCACGGTGGCGCGCGACACGGTGCGCTTCTCGCAACCGGGCGGCGTGTACGCCGAGCCGGTCCGGATCAGCTTGTCGGCGGGGTTGCCGGCCACGCGCCTGCACTACACCCTCGACGGCACGCCGCCCGACGATACTTCGCCGGTGTACGAAGGGCCGCTGCTGGTAACGGGCCGGGCCGGGGCCGCAAACGACGTGTCGGACGAGGAGACCTCGCCGCTCTGGCTGCCGCCGCAGGGCCCGGTCAACAAAGCCACGGTGGTGCGGGCGGTGGCCTACCAGGACGGCTGCCCGGTGAGCCCGATCATTACCCATACCTACTTCGTGGGCCCCACGTTCAGCAGCCGGTACGCGTTTCCGCTGGTGTCCCTCTCGGTGGACCGCGGCGACTTTTTCAGCAATACCGACGGCATTTACGTACCGGGCAAAAACCCCGACGGCGTGCCCAACTACTACATGAGCGGCAGCGCCTGGGAAAGGGAAGTGCACCTGGAATACTTTACCGACGGGCAGCAGCGGCTGAGCCAAACCCTCGGCGCCCGGATGCACGGCCGGGGCTCCCGGGGCAACCCGCAAAAATCCATCCGCCTGTACGCCAAAAGCAGCTACGGCAACGACCTGATCACCTACCCGTTCTTCCGGGAAATCCCCATCCCGTCGTTCAAACGGCTCCTGCTACGCTCCGTGGACGCGGACTTCTGGGGCAGCCTGTTCCGGGACGAACTGGTGCACACGCTGCTGCGGGGCCTGGACCTCGACTTGCAGGCGGTACAGCCCGTGATCCTGTTCCTCAACGGCGAATACTGGGGCATCCACAACCTGCGCGAACGGCAGGACCGGTACTACCTGGCCAGCCACTACGGCATCTCACCCGACGCCTTGGACTTGCTCGGCTACGACCTGGGCTACGACGAAGAGATTGAGGGCGACGGCCAGGGGTACCAGGACCTGCTCCAGTACATGCGCGAAAACGACGTGGCGCAGCCGCAGCACTACGACTACGTCCGCACGCAGGTAGACATTAACAATTTCATCGAGTACCAGATCGCCCACCTCTACCTGGCTAACTTCGACTGGCCGCGCAACAACGTGCGGTACTGGCGGCCCCGGACCCCGGGGGGCAAGTGGCGGTGGCTGTTCTTCGACTGCGACGCCTGCCTGAGCAAGTTCTCCTACCCCGAACTGGCCCGGTACGTGCCCGACACCCAGCCCGACGACCCGGCGCGTTTCCTGCTGAGCCAGTTGCTCCGCAACGCCGACTTCCGCAACCAGTTCGTTTCGCGGTTCTACTACCACCTGAGCACGACCTTCGAGCCGGGCCGCGTGATCCGCACCATCGGCGAATTCAAGGCCGCCTACGCCCCGATGGTGGCCGAACACGTGGCCCGCTGGCGCCGGCCGGCTTCCGTGGACGAGTGGCTGGCGTCGGTGACTGAAATCGAACGGTTCGCTGCGCAACGGCCGCCGGAAATGCTCCGCCAGTTGCAGGAATTCCTGCCCGCACCCGCACTGCTGTACCCCAACCCGGCCGCCCGGCAACTCTTCGTGCGGGCCTCCGGTGATCTGCCCGTTAACCTGACCTTTTTCGATACGAGGGGCAGTTTGCGGGCTACGCACCGGGTAAGGGGCAACGGGGTTCCGGTGGACGTGTCGGCGCTGCCGGCCGGCCTGTACCTGGTGCGGGTGCAGTACGGCAAACTGTTTTTCACCCAGAAAATCAACCTGGTCCGGTGAGATGGGAGACGGGAGACCAAAGCCTGATGGCATAAAACGGGCGTTTTACTCATTTTACATTTTTAATTTTCCATTTACGTATGCCCTTTTCCAACCTGAATGTTCCCGCCGTACGGCCAGTGGTCCTGTTCGCCGTGGTGGCAATGCTGGGCATCGGCGGCTCGGTTCCGTGTCGGGCGCAGGAATTCTGGACGGGCCTTACCCTGCGGGCCAAGGTGAACAAGCTAATCAGCGTGCAGGTGGAGCAGCAGGTGCGTTTTGCCGAAACGATTGGGGCTTACAAGAGTACGGTGACGGAGGCTTCCCTGCGCCTGCGGCCGTGGGAGCACCTGGGCGGGGCCCTCTCCTACCGGTTCACCGACCGGTCGGGCAGCGAACGGGCCGACGACAACGACCGGCAACGGTGGTCAGCCGACGGGTTCTACACGATTGGCAGCGGTGATACGCAGTGGATTTTTGCCCACCGGGTCCGCTACCAGCAGGCCCGCACGTCGGGTGAGGCCGACGGGGAAGCCAAGACCTACGTGCGCAACCGCCTGCAACTCACCTACAACCTGACCAAACGGGTGCAGCCCTACGTGTCCACCGAGTTTTTCTACCGCCTGGACGGCCGCAACGAAAACCAACTGAACCGTCACACGCTGGGCCTGGAAACGCGCATCGGCAAAAAATTCACCCTCGACACTTTTTTCCGGGTGGAGAAGGAACGGAACGTGAAGTACCCCGAAACGGCCTTCGTGGTGGGGGTCACCGGCCTGTACCGGCTCTCTTTCCGCCGCAAAGATTCGTCGGAGGCCGAGGAGGATGCGGTTCCGGCTTCGCTTTAGAAAGAGTTCATGAGTTCATGAGTTCAGAGTTTGTAACGCATTGATTGGTATGCGCCTGCTACTCATAAACTTATAAACTCATGAACTCCCAACCTCCCTCAATACTCCGGTCGCGTAATGCGCCGTACCCGCGGAATGTGCGTGGAGGACTTCTCCTCGGTGCGGTAATGGGGCGGCTCGGGGTACACCGTGCGGGTACCCATCGGCCTGAGTTCGTTGTGCTTGCGGTTGCGGCTGATGAGGGCGTACGCCACCACGCCGGCCAGGGCCGCAATGCCGACGCCGGCCAGGATTTTGGGCAGCGGATCGGGGGCGGCCGGCGGCACGTAGTCGACGCCCGCTTCGTTGAACAGGGCCGGGTGCGCCACGTAACGTCCCTTCGAGGGCACGGCTTCCTGCTGAAAGTTCCGGGCCAAGTGGTGCAGCGCCGCCCGCATGGGTTCGCCGCGCATGGGCAGGCCGTGGCCGGTAGCCACCACCGAGGGTTCCAGGTTGGCCAGGTGTTGCACTGAACGCTGGGCCGCGGTCCAGTCCTGGGTAAAGTAGGCCGGGGGCCGGTGAATTTCGCGTTTGCGGCTCACCACCGACCAGAACGACTCCTGGTTGGTGGTCACGAAAGCGTCGCCGGCGATGAGCACGCCGTCGTGCCGGCGGAAGAACGACACGTGGCCCGGGGCGTGGCCGGGCGTATGAATGATCTCCCAGCCCGGCATTTCGGGCAGTTCACCAATGAGCGGGAAGGGCCGTACGCGGCTGCCGAGGTGGAGCGGCCTGGTGGGAAACACCCTGGACAGGGAAGCCATGGCCCCTCCTCCCACCGTCGGGTCGGGCGGCGGGTAGCTCGACATGCCCGTCAGGTACGGAACTTCCAGCTTGTGGGCGTACACGGGCACGTCCCACACTTTCAGCAAAGATTCGAGCGAACCCACGTGGTCGAAGTGGCCGTGCGTGAGCACAATGGCTTTGGGTTTGGCCCCGGGGCCGTAAATCTGCTCGGCCGCCTTGCGGATGTTGCCGGCAAACCCGGCGATGCCCGCGTCTACGAGTACCCAGTTGTGCGGGTCGCCGACCAGGTACACGTTCACGATTAAGGTGGGCAGCCCCAGTACGCCGGGGGCCACCCGTTGCAGGGAGCCGTACCGCTGGTTGATGGAGGGGTTATGCTGATTGTCCATGATGTACACGAATTTCGTAATGCAGTAGCACCGTGCTAATGCTTTGCGATACGTGTACGGGTGCGGGCCGGTTATGTTTTAGGCGGGTTGCAGCAGGTCCTGCACCTGTTCGCGGAGCCGGTGGTCGGTGGTGAGCCGGAGTACTTTCTGAAAATCGGCGTGGGCGGCTTCCGCCTCGCCGATGCGCAGCTTCACGTAGCCGCGCCAGTAGTAGCCGTCGGCGTCGTCGGGGGCCAGGCTTACGTAGCGGTCGTAGTCCGACAGGCTGCGGGTCGAGTCGCCGGCTTTGTAGTGGCAGAACGCCCGGTAGTACCAGGCCGTGACCAGGTCGGGGTTGCGGTGGAGCGCCGCCGTAAAATCCACGGAGGCCTCCGGGTACGCTTTTGCCTCGAAGAAGGCCACCCCGCGGGCGTAGAAGGCCCGGTAGCCCTTGGGTTGCAGTTTGGCCGATTGGGTAAAGTCGGCCATTGCCTTCTGGGCGTTGCCGCTGCCCGCCCAGGCTTTGCCCCGGAAGTAGTACGCGTCGCCGTCGTCCGGCCGGGCGGCCAGGTAACGGTCCAGGTCGGCCACCGCCAGGAAGTACTGTCGGCTCTGGAGGTAGGCCTGTCCGCGCACGAAGTAGCCCCCGTCAAACTGCGGGTCGCGCCGGATCACCTCGGCGGCATCGGCCATGGCCTGGGGAATGCGGCCGTCGGAGAGGTGGGCCAGGGCGCGCCAGTAGTACGCCTTGCTCAGGCCGGGCTCCAGCGAAAGGGCCCTAGTGTAGTCGTCAACGGCCTTTTGGGTGTTGCGGTAGTCTTTGTAGTAAATGATGCCCCGGTAGTAGTACGCCCGGGCCAGGCTGGGGTCGAGGGCCAGCGTACGGTCAAAGTCACGGAGGGCGTCGTCCTGGCGGCCGAGTTCGTCGAGGGCGGTGCCTCTTTCGAGCCAGTACAACGCGTTATGGGGATCAAGTTCGAGGGCGCAGCTGAAAAGCTGGCAAGCCTGCCCGTGGTTGCCAAGGGCTGAAGCGGCCGTGCCCTGCGCGTAAAGCGCCTCCGGGCCCGGATTGGAATGTACCTGCATTGTGGGGTTTAGCGTGGAGGATGATGGTGCGAATGGGGCGTCGGGGTGGCCCGAAAAGGAAACGGATGGTGTACGGGACGAATTTTTCCCTAAAGAAAACAAAAGCCGGCACATACGCCAGCATTTTTTTTATTTTTTGGGCCTTGGGCAAAAAAAAGCCTGATGGCCGGGCGACCATCAGGCGTGGAGTGGGCCTGGGCAATCAGTTGATGCCCCGGAACAGCCGGTTCCAGCGGATCTTGTCGGTGATTTCGAGCCAGCTGGCGTTCTGGTCGACCGACCACCATACGAACAACGCCTTGCCCACGATGTGGTCTTCGGGCACGAAGCCCCAGAAGCGGGAATCGAGGGAATTGTGGCGGTTGTCGCCCATCATGAAGTAGTAGTTCTGCTTGAAGGTGTATTCGGGCACTTCCTTGCCGTCGATGAACAGCTTGCCGTTTTCCACTTTGGCGTTTTCGTTGTCCTCGTAGTTGATGATGGCGGACTGGTAGAGGGGCAGGGTCTTTTCGTCGAGCTTCACCTTGTCGCCTTCCCGCGGGATGTAGAGCGGCCCGAAGTTGTCGGTGCTCCAGTTGTAGTTGGGGTTGTTGGGGAAAGTGGGGTCGCGCATCAGGTTGAGTGAGCCGCGGGTGGCATCGGTCACCTCCATGATCTTGCTGATGAAGGTGAGTTCCTTGAGTTTGGCGGCCGTTTCGGCCCCCGTCTGCACGATGTAGCCGTTGGGCAACTGCACCACGTCGGTGATGTCGTAGCGCAGAAACACCCGTTCGGAGATGCTCTCGGAGGTTTGCAGGAAGTAGCTCGTCTGCATCCGGCCGGGGTTTTCGAGGAGCTTGCCGTCGATGTACACCTGCTTGTTGCGGATTTCGAGCGTGTTGCCGGCAATGCCCACGCAGCGCTTGATGTAGTTGGTTTTCAGGTCGGAGGGGAATTGCAGCTCAGTGGGGTAGTTGAACACCACCACGTCGTTGTTCTTGATGCGCGAAATGCCCGGCAGGCGCATGTACGGCAGGTAGATCCAGTCGAGGTACGAGGGGATGTTGGTGCCCCAGATGGTCTGGTGCGTGAGGGGTACTTGCAGCAGCGTACGCGGCACCCGCGAGCCGTAGTGGAATTTGCTCACAAACAGGTAATCGCCCACCAGCAGCGACTTTTCCATGGACGAGGTGGGGATGGTGTAGGGCTGCATCACCAGCCAGTGCACCAGCGAGGCCACAATGACCGCGAAAAGAATTGAGTCGATCCATTCCCGGAGGGCGCTTTTGGGTTTGCGAGGCGTGTCTTTTTTAGGTCCCCCGAAGGTGAACCGGCGTTTGGCCGGCGAGGATGTTTGCGTGGATGCCATTTGAAAAGTTTAACGAGGCAATAAGGAATACTTAAATAGTAAAGGTAATCAAAAGTTCCACCCACAACAAGCTGCCGGAGCCCGGAAAATCCGAATGTTATTTTTTAAAGTGTGTACCTTTGCCGGGAATCCAATCAAAATATAACTTTCTGTCAATCTTGAACTTCGACGAATTAGGCCTGCATGAGCAGATCCTCGAAAGCATCTCGGCGATGAATTTCCGCCAGGCTACGCCCGTACAGGAATTAGCCATCCCTACGGTACTGGCCGGCAAAGACCTGATCGCCTGCGCCCAGACGGGTACCGGCAAAACGGCGGCTTACCTGCTGCCCATCCTCCAGAAGATCGTTGAGGGCGAACAGGGCAACTACATCAACACGCTGGTGATCGTGCCCACCCGCGAACTGGCCCTGCAAATCGACCAGCAGCTCACCGGCTTCTCCTACTTCCTGTCGGTGAGTTCCATCCCGGTGTACGGCGGCAGCGACGGCTCCACCTGGGAACAGCAGAAGTCGGGCATCCTGCAAGGGGCCGACATCCTGATCGCCACCCCGGGCCGGCTCATCCAGCACATGAACCTGGGCTACGTGGACCTGAGCAAGCTCAAGCACCTGGTGCTCGACGAGGCCGACCGCATGCTCGACATGGGCTTCTACGACGACATCATGAAGATCGTACGGACCTGCAACACTGACCGCCAGACCCTCATGTTCTCGGCTACCATGCCGCCCCGCATCCGCGAGATGACGCGCAGCATCATGAAGGAGCCCGAGCAGGTGAACATTGCCATCTCCAAGCCGGCCGAAGGCATCACGCAGGAAGCCTACCTGGTGTACGACGGGCAGAAGATCAACCTGGTGAAACACGTACTTTCGCAGGAAGAGTACCCCAGCGTGATCATCTTCTCGTCCACCAAGCGCAACGTAAAGGCGCTGGACGAAACGCTGCGCCGCCTCAAGTTTTCGGCCCGCAGCATCCATTCGGACCTCGAACAGTCGGAACGGGAAAAGGTGCTGCTCGACTTCCGCAACCGCGAAACGCGCATCATCGTGGCCACCGACGTACTCTCGCGGGGCATCGACATTGAAAACATCAGCCTGGTACTCAACTTCGACGTGCCGGTGGACGCCGAAGACTACGTGCACCGGGTGGGCCGCACGGCCCGGGCGGCCTCCAAGGGCCGGGCCATCACGTTCATCAACGACAAGGAGCAGCGCAAGTTTGCCCGCATCGAGAAGCTGATCGGCTACGAGGTGACCAAGGTGCCCATGCCCGAAGAACTGGGCGAAGGGCCTGTCTACGACCCCAACAAAAAAGTACCCCGTTCGCCCGGCGACCGGTCCGAGGGCCGCAACCGGTCGGAGGGTCGCCACGGCGGCGGTGGCGGGGGCCGTTCTGACGGTCGCCGTCCGGATGGCCGCCGCTCCGATGGGCGTCGTTCCGATGGCCGGTCACAAGGCTCCGGCCAGCCCCGCCCCGAGGGACGCCAGCAGGCACCGGCCGCCCAACCGGTACCCGAGGGCCAGCCAAACGCCGCCAATGGTCAGCCGAATGCGGCCAACGGCCAGCCGGGCGGCTCGCCCAACCCCAACAAGAAAAAGAAAAAGCGTTTCAACAACAAGAAGAAAAACAACGGCCCCGGCGCCGACGTAGCCAAGGGCAGCGCGGAAAATCAGGGGTAGGCTCTGGTCGGTGTACCAAATGCCCCTTTTGCCCCAGCTCATTCCATTCTTTTACGGTAAAGCGCGTAAAAACAGAAGCCCCGGCAGTTACACACTACCGGGGCCTTTTTTGTATCACTCCCACTGACCAGTACCTACTTCCCCTTCTCCACCGAGATCAGTTCCATTTCGAACACGAGTACGCTGTTGGGGCCGATGGCGGGGCCGTTGCCGCTTTCGCCGTAGGCCAGTTCGGCCGGGATGAAGAATTTATACTTGGAGCCCGCCTGCATGAGTTGCAGGGCTTCGACCCAGCCGGGAATCACGTTGTCCATGCTGAACGTGGAAGGAGTGCCGCGGTCGTGGGAACTGTCAAACTTATCGCCCTTGAGGGTAGTGCCTGTGTAGTGCACCGTGACGCGGTCGTTGGGGCCGGGCTTGGGACCGGTGCCTGCCCGAAGCACCTGGTACTGGATGCCGCTGGCGGTGGTGATTATCCCTTCCCTGGTTTTGTTTTCGGCCAGGAACTGCTCACCGGCCTTCTTGTTCTCGGCGGCGGCCCGTAGCTGGCGGTTCTGGAAATACTCCGACAGGAACATATTGGCCACCTGGTCGTTGAGGAGCAGGCTGTCGCCCCCCAGGGCCGACTGGATGGCCTTGCCCAGGGTATTGACGTTGATCGAATCAAGCCCCTGGCTCTTCATGGCCGAGCCGATGTTGACGCCGATGGCGTAGCTCAGCGAGTCCATCTGGTTGTTGAGCAGCCGGCCCGGCGGCTGGGCCACCGTCGGGACCGTGGCCGCGGTGGGCGTCTTGGCGGGTTGTTTGGCGCAGGCTGCCAGCAGGGGCAGCAGCAAGAGGGCGCATTTTCTATTCATCACGAGGGGGAGGCTATCGAGTGGGTTGGGTACTAAACAAAAATACCGCCGGGTGTTACCCCGACGGCGTGGATAGAGACGATGGGAAGAACTAGCGGCCGCCGGCGTTTGCCGGAGCGGGAGGAGTGGCCGCGCCGCCCTTTCCTACTTTGATCAGTTCCAGTTCGAACACCAGCACGGAGTTGGGTTCGATCACGGGCGGGTTGCCCTGCGGGCCGTAACCCAGTTCGGAGGGCACGAAGATACGGCTCTTGCCGCCTTCCTTCATCAGTAGGATGCCTTCCGCCCAGCCTGCAATCATCATGTTGAGCAGGACCGTGGCCGGTTCACCCCGCCTTACGGAACTGTCGAATTCCTTGCCGTTGGTGAGGGTGCCCACGTAGTGTACCGTTACGGAGTCGGTGGCTTTGGGCTGGGGGCCGGTACCTTCCCTGAGCACCTCGTACTGGAGGCCGCTGCTGGTGGTCCGTATGCCGGGCTTCTTCTTGTTGGCTTCCAGGAATCTCTTGCCCGCTTCCAGGTTGGCCGATACCTTCTTGGTTTGCAGGGTGGTGAAGTATTGCTGAATGAACTGGTTGGCCTGGGCGTCGGTCATCTGCATGCTGTCGCCTTTGATGGCGGAGGCGACCGTTTGTTGCAGCATGTCGGCGCTCACCAGGGTGTCGACGCCCTGCGACTTCATGCCGCGGCCGATGCTCACCCCAATGGCGTAGCTTAAAGAGTCTTTGGCAGTGGTAAGTTTGGGCTGGGAACCGGGAATTTTGTCGCAGGCAGAAAGGGCAACGAGGCCGAAGCCGGCACCTGCCAGCAATAATCGGGATAACTTCATTGAGATCAGAATTATTTGAACACTTTTTGGTATGGGCGCGAAGATACACCTTTTCTCTTTGTGAACGCCCTTTCTTTAACATTAATTAACAAAGATAAGACCTCACCCGGCGGCCCCAGGTTGCAACAACCAGACGGGCAACGTTCATAGGATCAACCCTTTGCAAAAGCGATTTCCCGGAGAAGTACCAGCGGCGCTTTACACGGCGGTCTGGGCCAGCAGGTACAGCACGGCCATCCGGACGGCCACGCCGTTTTCCACCTGGCTGAGGATCACCGAATGGTGGGAGTCGGCCGCGTCGCTGGTGAGTTCGACGCCGCGGTTGATGGGTCCCGGGTGCATGAGCAGGATTTCCTTGTCGAGTTCGTCGAGCATGGCCTTGTTGATGCCGTAGTAGAGCGAATACTCGCGCAGGGAAGGAAAGTACTTGATCTGTTGCCGCTCCAGTTGAATGCGCAGCACGTTGGCCACGTCGCACCAGCGCAGGGCCCGGCGCACGTCGAGTTCCACCCGCACGCCCAGGTCGCGGATGTAGCGCGGCAGCAGCGTCACGGGGCCGCACACCATCACCTCGGCGCCCTGCTTCTGGAGGGCAAAAATGTTGGACAGCGCCACCCGCGAATGCAGGATGTCGCCGATGATGGCTACCCGCCGGCCGCGCACCTCGCCGAACTTCTCGCGGATGGAAAAGCTGTCGAGCAGGGCCTGCGTGGGGTGTTCGTGGGTGCCGTCGCCGGCGTTGACGATGTTGGCCTTGATGTGCCGGGCCAGGAAGTGGGGCGCCCCGGGGCTGGCGTGGCGCATCACGATCATGTCTACCTTCATGGCCAGGATGTTGTTGACCGTGTCGAGCAGTGTTTCGCCCTTTTTGACCGAACTGGAGGAAGAAGAGAAGTTGATGACGTCGGCCGAGAGGCGCTTCTGGGCCAGCTCGAAAGAGAGGCGGGTACGGGTCGAATTTTCGAAGAAAACGTTGGCGATGGTCACGTCGCGCAGCGAAGGCACTTTCTTGATCGGGCGGTTCAGCACTTCCTTAAACGTATCTGCCGTTTGCAAAATAAGCTCAATGTCGGCATTGGTGAGGTTCTTGATACCCAGCAGGTGCTTTACGCTCAGTTGAGACATCTTCTAAAGTTTATGAGTAAAAAGTTTATGAGTTTATGAGTTGGATCGTCCGGGTACTGGGTAGTTCAGAAGTTATCAAGCGGTACATGAAGGAGCAGTTTTTCAAGTTTAAGGTTAGTTTCGGCTTCACCCGGTTCGCGTTACACACTCATAAACGCATAAACTTTTTACTCATAAACGCCTAATGGATCAGCCAGATGGCGTCTTCGGCGGCGCCTTGCTCCTTCCATTCTACCAGTACGCGCTGCGAGAGAATGGTATTGACCTGCCGGCCCACGTAAAAGGGCTCGATGGGCAACTCGCGGCTGTACTTGCGGTCGACGAGGACGAGCAATTCCACTTTTTTGGGGCGTCCAAAGGCAATCATGGCGTCGAGGGCGGCCCGCACGGTACGGCCCGTAAAGAGCACGTCGTCGATGAGCACCACTTTCTTTTCCTCGATGATAAACGGCACGTGGGTGGTATTGGGCGTGAGCGGCGACTCGCGGCGGCGGAAGTCGTCGCGGAAGAACGTGGTGTCGAGGCGGCCCGCCGGTACCTGGCGCCCGGTCAGGTGCCTGAGCTTCTGGCCGATGCGGTCGGCCAGGAAAACGCCCCGCGGCTGCATGCCCAGGATCACTGACCCCTCGAACGCGTCGTGGTTTTCGATGAGCTGCTGGCAGAGCCGGTCGATGGTGATGTCCAGCGACTGGCTGTTAAACAGGAGTCGTTTTTGCATAAGGCGGTTGGTGCCCGCAAATATAGCATTCCCCGCCAAATTGCCTTAGCCCGGCCGGTTGGCGGGGCCCGGCGCGAGAATTATTGGAGAAAAAAGGCGATTTTTGCCTTAGCCGGGCTGTGCCGTTGCCACCGGAAGAGATTTTCGGGCCCCCTTAATGTATCTTGCGGCAACCTGTTTTTAGCACCGGCCGTTCCTGTAAATCAAGAAAAACAACTTTTTTTCAACTTTTTTCACCGTTTATTTTTTTATTGTTTTTTAAATTCTTTTACTTAGCAAAAAAAACCATAAACCCTCTCTTCACAATGGCCAGAAGCATACAGATCAGCGATGCAGAGCTCGTAGACCTACAGAAGTTTTATTCACAGCAACTCGAACAAGCCGAACAGCGCGTTCAGGATTTGAGAAATACTTTGTCCAAGCTCGGCGTCTCCATGGGAGAAGCCGCGGGAAATCAAGCTGCTGCCGCCCCGGTCGCCAAAGAAGCTGCCTCACAGGCAGAAGACGCTTCCAACTCCAACAAGCCCGGTAGAAAAAAAAAATCAAAAAAACTCCTTAAGAAGCCAAAATGGGGTGAATTTATCCTAGAATTCCTTAATTCCCAGGCCCGCCTGGTGCGGGTAGGCTCCATTATCGACGAAGCCCTGGCCCAGTACGACATTCCTGAGGAGCAACATAAAGGCACGGAACAGGCCATTTACAACGGCCTCAACCGTCTCCAGAAAGTAAATCAGCAGGTAAATGGCTACCAGATTCCCGGTAAAAAGGGCCGCTACTACGGTATGCGGGAGTGGTTCAACGAGGACGGCACGCCGAAAGATGAATTTTTGGAAAAAGTAGACGCCGAAGCAAACGCGTAAAAACTTTTCGGGTTTGCAAAACCCGAGAGTTTTGCGAACACAAAAAAAAGCCCGGATGTTGCACATCCGGGCTTTTTTCTAACCCCACGGGTAAAACCACAGGATGGGTGGAGACGCTATGAAATGATGGAGACGCGATAACGACATAAAATGAGAGAGACGCCATGAATGGCGTCTCTGCGGGTGACAAATTTCTAACCTTTACCTCCGCTCCTACTTCTGTTCGGGCAGCAGCGTGGAGGCTTCCGAATGGTAGGTTAACTTGTTGAGGTAGAACACTTCCCGGTTGGGTTTTACGCCGGTGTCCTTGCCGTTGTAAATCTCCTGGAAGCCCCACGAAATAAAGTAGGGGCCGTACCAGTGGTCGATGCTCGCGTCTTCGGCGTTGGTGACCCGGTCGTTCTCAAAATTGGTTTTAATGGTGTATTTTTCCTTCGACTTGAGTACGTCGTTGCCGCGGATCACCTTGGTGTGTACGGTGCCTTCTTCGGGGTAGGCCAGCACGATTTTATCTTCTTCCACGGCTACTTCCACAATTTCGCGGAGTTGGTAGTTTTTATAATCGAGGATTTCGAAGCAGTTGTCCCACAGCAGGTTGCCCGATTTGTCGAAGCCGCACACCACGGCGTGGGTGTAGCGGTAGCCGTCGAAAATGCGGTCGTAGTAGCTGTTGCCGCGCATGCCCACGGGGTAGAATCCGTACACTGAATTGGAGCGGTACTGCGGAAAGTACGCTTCGGCCACCACGATGTACTGGTCTTTGGTTTCGATCAGGTCGTGCATGAGGAACCGGTAGTGGAGTTGCATTTCGCGGCCCTTTTCGCGGAGGCGCGAAATGCGGTTTTTGACCCGTTCGCGGCGGCGGGGCTTCATGTAGTCGAAAAAGCTCCGGAAATCGTTGAACCGGAAGTACTTGATGTACTCCTGCTGGTTGTTGCTGAGCTTGGCCAGGTAAATGCCCTGGGAATAGGGCGAATTTTTGATGGTGTAGTTGCCCAGCACGAACTGTTCGCTTTCGTTGAGCGAAGTGATTTTGGCCGTGTGCAGGGTCTTGTCCTTCTGGCTCTCGAGGGGCAGGTTCTTGGTGATCTTGCCCATGAAGTCGAACGATTTGAGGTACAGCTTGCTCTGGCGCCGCTCGGCGTTGAACACCACGATGTTGGCTACCCGGTGGGTGTTGTCGATCTCGATGCCTACCAGTTCGGAACGGGGTTCGTAGAGGGCCGGCAGCACGCGGGAACGCTTGTCGAGGAAGTTGAAGGCGATGACCACCGGCCGGAAGTTGACCGCGCCGCCCAGGTACGCCGTGTTGCCGAGCACCTTGAAGTCGGTCACGTACACGTACGTGAGGGAGCTGCCTTCGATCATCTCGTGCTCGCCGGTGAGGTAGTCCATCCGGAAAATCTTGAACTTGAGGGATTCGTCGCGGGTGAGGAGCACGTACAGAAAGGCGCTGTCCTGGTACACCTGCGAGGGTTGCATGCCCTTGTCAATGTCAAACCGCTTTTCCCAAACCTGCGTGAGCGAGGTGTCGTACCGGGCGATGGTCCAGTAGTTGTCGTTGCCGTAGGTGGTGTAGCGGGGTTGGGTGGATACGAGCAGTCCCTTGTCGCCGATGGGCGTCACGTCGTAGATGAGGTTGTCAGTCCCCTTGGGCGGGTCAATCTCCAGCCGCAGCATCTGGTCGAGCTGCGCCCAGGCGGGCAGCAGCGGACCGGGAGCGGCGAGTATGAGTAGGAAAAGTAGTAGCTTTTTCAATGTAATGCGCCGTGTAGTTTAATCCTAATTTACTTAATTCCGCGCGAAAACGCTGGGCATTCCGTAATTATTTAACGGTTCGTGAAACCACACGGCCAACCAAACCAGCGGTTTTTCTTGCGGTACGGGTTAAACCTCCGGAAATCTTACATTCGGGTTCCCGGCCTCCACTTAACGGGGTTACCTTCCGTTTGAAGGAGCGGGCTAAAATGCGTATTATCGCACCCGGCAAATGACTCTTTTTGCTCGTTTTTTTGTTTTGCAGGTAAGGCTTTTTCTCCCGCCCGTCCCCCCGAAATTTCAAACCGGAAATCACCCTTCATGTACGGCCGCAGCAACAAATCCGAAATTCCCTCGTCCCGCATCGACTGGCTCACCGTGGGCATTTACGCCGCCTGCGTGCTGTTGGGCTGGCTCAACATTTTTGCCGCCGTGTACGACCCGGAGGCCAACCAGAGCCTGTTTGACTTTTCGCTCAACGCGGGCAAGCAGCTCATCTGGATCGGTTCTTCGCTGGTGCTGGTCATCATCATCATGGTGATCGACTTCAAGTTCTACGAGGCGTTTGCGTACGTGCTGTGGGTCATTTTCCTGATTGCGCTGGTGGGAGTGATCTTCCTGGCCCGCGACGTGAACGGGGCCAAGTCGTGGTTTGAGATCGGCAGCATCCGGGTGCAGCCTTCCGAATTCGCCAAGTTCGGCACGGCCCTGGCGCTGGCCAAATTCATGGGCACGGCGGGGGTCAAGTTCGACCAGCTGCGCACCAAGCTCATCTGCGGCGTGATCCTGGGCGTGCCGGCCATCCTCATCCTGCTCCAGAACGATACGGGCTCCACGATGGTGTTTGCCTCGTTCCTGCTGGTGCTCTACCGCGAAGGGCTGCCCTCCTGGGTGCTGGTGCTGGGCCTGGTGGCCGCCGCCGTGCTCATCCTCACGCTCATCGTCGACATGTTCATCCTCTTCGGCTGCATTGCCGCCATCGTTGCCTTCATCATCTTCCGGATGCGGCGCAAGAACTTACAGAACATTGCCGTGGTGGTGGGCGGCGGCTTGTTGGTTGTACTCATGATCCTGGGCGTTGACACTTTCATCCACAAAGTGTTGCAGAAGCACCAGCGCGACCGCATCATGGTGCTGCTCGACGACAAGGTCGACAAAAAGGGCGTGGGCTGGCAGGTGTTGCAGTCCAAGATCGCCATCGGCTCGGGCGGCCTCACGGGCAAGGGCTTCCTGCAAGGCACCCAGACCAAGTTCGACTACGTGCCCGAGCAGAGCACCGACTTTATCTTCTGCACCATCGGCGAGGAACACGGCTGGCTGGGCAGTTTGCTGGTCATCACCCTGTTTATGGCCCTTACGTGCCGCGTCGTCTTCCTGGCCGAACGACAAAAGGACCGCTTCGCCCGCATTTACGGCTACTCGGTGGCTTCCATCATCTTTTTCCACTTCTTCATCAACATCGGCATGACCGTGGGCCTGTTGCCCGTGATCGGGATTCCCCTGCCTTTCTTCAGCTACGGTGGTTCCTCGCTGTGGTCATTCACCATCCTGCTGTTCATCTTCATCAAGATCGACGCCCACCGTACGGAAGTGCTGGGAAGGAATTATTAGGAGAAAAAGAAGCGAGAAGCGAGGAGTGAGAAGCGAGAAGGCGGGGCACGGGTTTGTCCGGTAAAACGGCAAAGTGCGTGTACAATCTTCTCGCTTCTCACTCCTCGCTTCTCGCTTCTTTTTCTCCAGTCTCATTTCCTTGTTCAGTGTAGGAATCAGGAATCCCCGTCCGTTCCTAAACTTTTCCCCACTGTATCGGGTTAGAGAGGGACAGCGCACAAATCCCCGTTTGGGTTGCACAACGCAGGGAGTTTGCTTAACTTGAATAAGCAGGCCCCTTTTCGTTATTTACCTGAAGCCACTTTCTACTTAACCCGAGACCAACCACTATGCTAGGCTACCGTTTCTCCCAGTTCAAGCCCCAGCCTAACGACGGAAAAACCCCCTTCGAAAACCTGCTGAAGGTATTTATGCAGTTGCTCACCATTACGTCGGGCGACGTGCAGGAGGCCCTCGAATGGCTCAATAACCTCGACCGCCAGTACGGCATGACTTCCGACGAATACGGCATGGGCGACTTTATCCAGGACCTTAAAGACAAGGGATACATTTCCGAGGAAACCCCCGGCGGCGCCCTCTCGGTCACGGCCAAGAGTGAACGCACCATCCGGCAAAGCGCCCTCGAAGAGATTTTCGGCAAACTCAAAAAGACGCAGTCGGGCAACCACCACACGCCCGTGCCCGGCACCGGCGACGAGTTGAGCAGCGACCGCCGCGACTTCCAGTTCGGCGATACGCTCGAACAGATTTCCATGACCGAATCCATCCGCAACGCCCAGATCAACCACGGCATCGGGGACTTTACGCTGATGGAAAACGACCTGGAGATCGTCGAAAAGGAGTTCAAGACGCAGACTTCCACCGTACTGATGATCGACATCTCGCATTCGATGATCCTCTACGGCGAAGACCGCATCACGCCGGCCAAGAAGGTCAGCCATGGCCCTGGCCGAACTCATCACCACCAAGTACCCCAAAGACACCCTCGACATCATTGTGTTCGGCAACGACGCCTGGCAAATCCAGATCAAGGACCTGCCCTACCTGCAAGTGGGACCTTACCACACCAACACGGTGGCCGGGCTCGAACTGGCGATGGACCTGCTGCGGCGCCGCAAAAATAAGAACAAGCAGATCTTCATGATCACCGACGGCAAGCCTACCTGCCTGAAGGAGGGCATCCGGTACTACAAGAACAGCTTCGGCCTGGACCGTAAGATCCTCAACAAAACGCTGACGCTGGCCGCCCAGTGCCGCAAGATCAAAGTGCCCATCACCACCTTCATGATCGCCTCCGACCCGTACCTGCAACAGTTCGTGCGGGAGTTTACGGAGGTGAACCAGGGCCGGGCCTACTACAGCAGCCTCAAGGGCCTGGGCAACTACATCTTCGAAGACTACCAGCGCAACCGCCGGAAAACGTTTTGAGTTTAGTTGGCAACTAAACCATTGAAACCGGATAACCGAAAATGATCCGCACCTTATGACCGCCATTCCGTACAGCAAGTTCACGTTATCCCAGTTGGAGGCCCGCTACGGCGTGTCCTTCGTGAGAGGGGCGTTTCTGGCCGGGGTGCCTCCCCTGCCGGTGCCGGACTGGCTGAAGACGTACCTGGAACTGTCGGCCGACATTCCATCGGCCTTTAAGTCGGAAAAAGCCATTTCCGAGCAGACCATTGCGCCGGTCATGCTGGCGGTCCGCGACCGCAACCGGCAGCGCATCAGCGTGTTCTCGGGGGAAATGCTGACGCACCAGGACCTGAGCGGCTACTGCGATTTCATCGTGACGGCCAATCCCGTCTCGCTGGTGCCCGAAGCGCCGTTCATCGTGGTGGTAGAGGCCAAGCAGCAGGACTTGGCTTCGGGCATTCCCCAGTGCGTGGCCGAGATGATTGCCGCGCGGCGGCTCAATGAAGAGGCCGGGCTGTACCGGGACGTCCTGTTCGGCTGCGTGACCATTGGTTCCGAATGGCTCTTCCTCCAGTACCGGGGGACCGAAGTAGTGATGCACTCCCGGGCGTTCTACCTCAATGAAGTGGACCAAATCCTGGGGGTGTTTCAGTGGATGATCGACTTGTACCCGGACGCAACCAAACAGAATATTTAACCTTTTCACCATAACCGGCTTACGACACACAACGCATATATGAGTTATCACACCATTGCCACCAAAGACCTGCTCAGGATCAAGACGCTGGGCGAACTGAAAGCGGCCGGCTACCGGCCCCGTTCCATTAAGCAGGAGTTGCGCGAAAACCTGATCGGCAAGCTCAAGAACAAGGAGGAAGTATTCTCGGGCATCTGGGGTTACGAAGAAACGGTCATTCCCGATCTGGAACGGGCCATCCTGTCAATGCACCACATCAACCTGCTGGGCCTGCGCGGCCAGGCCAAGACGCGGCTGGCCCGCATGATGGTGAACCTGCTCGACGAATATATTCCCGTGGTGGAGGGCTCCGAACTCAACGACGACCCGTTGCAGCCCCTCTCCCGCCACTCCCGCGACCTGATTGCTGAACACGGTGACCGCACGCCGATTACCTGGCTGCACCGCTCGGAACGCTACACCGAAAAGCTGGCTACGCCCGACGTGTCGGTGGCCGACCTGATCGGCGATGCCGACCCCATCAAGGCGGCTACGCTCAAGCTGCCCTACTCCGACGAACGGGTGATCCACTACGGCCTCATCCCCCGTTCGCACCGCTGCATCTTCGTCATCAACGAATTGCCTGACCTTCAGGCCCGCATCCAGGTGGCCCTGTTCAACATTCTCCAGGAGGGCGACATCCAGATCCGGGGCTTCAAGATCCGCCTGCCGCTCGACATCCAGTTTGTGTTTACGGCCAACCCCGAAGACTACACCAACCGGGGCAGCATCGTCACGCCGCTCAAGGACCGCATCGACAGCCAGATCATCACGCACTATCCCAAGAGCATCGAAATCGGCAAGAAGATCACCCGCCAGGAGGCCGTGGTGAAGGAAGAGCAGGCCCAGAAGGTGCAGGCCAACGAGATCATCGCCGACCTCATCGAGCAGATCGCCGTGGAGGCCCGCAGCAACGAATACGTGGACGCCAAGAGCGGCGTGTCGGCCCGCCTTACCATTGCGGCCTACGAAAACCTGCTCAGCTCGGCCGAACGGCGGGCCCTGCTCAACGGCGAAAAGCAAACCAACGTGCGGGTGGGCGACCTGTGGGGCGTGGTGCCCGCCATTACGGGCAAGGTGGAACTGGTATACGAAGGCGAACAGGAAGGCGCGGCCATCGTGGCTCAGAACCTGATCGGCAAGGCCATCCGGGCGCAGTTCCTCAAGTATTTCCCCGACCCCGAAAAGCTCAAAAAGCAGCAGAAGGACAAAAACCCCTACAAGGTGATCACCGAATGGTTCGGGGAGGGACACACCGTGGACCTGCTCAACAACATGTCGAACCAGGAGTACCGCACCGGCCTCCAGAACGTACGGGGGCTCAAGGAACTGGTGGGCGAGTACCACAAGGGGGGCGACGAAACCACGCGCCTCTTCCTGATGGAATTCGCCCTGCACGGCCTGGCCGAGTACTCCATGCTGAGCAAGAACCAACTGACGGCCGGCCTCCAGTTCAAAGACCTGCTGGGCAGCATCTTCCCCAATCCCGGCTCCTTCGGCGACGATGACGACGACGAAGACTTCAACAGCAAACGCCGGTTCCGGAAGTAGTTGTTCCTTATCGGTTGTTCATTGTTCGGGATCGGCACCCGGTGTTCAGACTGAATTTTCTCTTTGCAGCAGCCCCGGAACCATCCGGGGCTGTTGTGTTTCTTGCCCCTCCTTTTTCCCCGTCTCCCGCCCTTCCCGTATCCACGCCCAAGTTCCTCCCCTTTCCATCCGGTTAATCCGCTAATCCTGTAAATCCTGATCCGTGTCCCTTTTCAACCCCTTCTCCTCTTTGCCCGTATACACAAGTGAAACACTATATAATCGTATGAATCATTTAGGATTGTTCTCAACCAAAGATATGAGTTCCGGCCGGGTCACCGACCAGCTCGGGGAGCCGATGGGCGGTATCAAAGAGTTCCTGTTCGACCCCGATACGGGCCGCATTGCAATGGTAGTGCTCGGCTGGGGCGGCGTACTCGGCGTGGGCGACACCACCCGCCTGGTGCCCTGGGAAGCGTTTACGTTCCTGCCCAACTCGGGCAACTTCCAACTCAACATTGACCGCCGGCAGGTGGACAGTGCCCCCGAGATGACGGCCGAAGACGCCCGCGAAAGCCACAAGGTAAAAGAAGCCTTCAAGCACTTCGGCATCACGCCGTCGTGGGAAACGCCCCTGGCTACTACCGTGGAAGACGCGGCTTTCCAGTCGCAGCCCAGCGATACGCACCAGCCCGCCTACCGCAACAACGAGGAAACCAGCTCGCACCAGCAGTACGAAGGATCGTACCAGGTGAGCCAGCCCTACTTCCGCTCCGACGAGGACAACAAGCTCCGCGAAGAACTGGACCTTGACAAGATCAAGGGCATGAAACCGTAAGGAAGTTAAATAAGGGGGACCGGAGACGGGAGGAAAGGAGACGGGAAGAGGGGTACCCCATCTGGCGATTCTCCGGGTTGAATCAATGGGGAAGAAGGAAAAAGGAGTGGCAGAGCCGGATCACCCCTATTCCCATCCGGTCATTTCTTACGAAAACAAAAAAGAAGAGCCAACGCGTAGTTGACTCTTCTTTTTTTTGCATTCTTTCTGCGGCCCGGCATCCGGAAATTCTTTTCCATGCATCCACTCGGGGCCTTATAACTCCCAAACTCCCAGACGCTCAAACTCCCTGACTCCCTACGGCAGCGTGCCGAACACGTAGTCCCACAGGGGCGAGGATACGCCGAAGGCTTTGTGCTGGGATTTGTAGTGGTGGACGCTGTGGTTGACCCAGAGAATTTTAAAGGCGTTGGCGGGCGGCGGGTAGGCGTGGGTAATGTAGTGCACGAACAGGTAGCCCGAGTAGCCCAGCACGAAGCCCGGCAGGAAGGCGTACGCGTAATCGCCCATCAGCGAAGTAGTGACCCAGAGCAGCGCCAGGGCAATCACGGCACTCATAATCGGGGGCATGGCCAGGCGGGTTTTGTCTTTGGGATACTCGTGGTGCACGCCGTGAATCGTGTACTGCAACTTGGCTTTCTTGGGCGTGCTGGCCGGCATGTGGAACACGTAGCGGTGCACCAGGTATTCCACCAGCGTGAAGAGCAGCAACCCCGTCGTGAACAGCAGCCCAATCTGGTAGTAGGGCAGCCGGGCGTACGTGAAGGCGTAGATGAGCAGCCCAATGGAGAAAACCACGAACATGGTAATGGGCACGGCAATGTGCGTATGCGTAAGCCGTTCGAGGATTGGGTTGTCGAACAACTTTTTCTGGCCCATATGTTTAGGTCGTACCGCCTGGGATGTCTGTTCCATAAATCGGGTGGTTAAATGGCTGTTGGGTAAGTTGAAAGGTAAAAATTGAAAATGAAAGATTGGCGAAACTTAACTTTAGGTGCGCAGCGGTTTACGTATTTTTCTGTTTTAAAAATTTTTTCCTTCCGCATGAGTGCCCCGCGGGAATCTGACGAATCTAATTCCGAGTGAATATACGCACCCGGAGACGCTGATTCCTCATTTGAAAATTAAAATTTAAAATTGCTTTCCCCTGCTCCGCTAAATTATACGAATCCGCCGGGATTCAAAAATGAACTAACCCGACAAATGAAAGGCAAAGGACGCATCTTAATCCCGCTACGGGCAGGTTATCTCACGTCACAGGTCTGAAATCTTGTGTCTCCCTTCTCATAGCGATCCGTGCTCCTGCTTGAGCAGATGCTTTTCCCGCGATTGGTCGAGTACCTGCCGGTAGTAGGCCTCGTACTTGGGCAGGATGGCCGTCACGTCAAACTCCCGGGCCCGGTCCAGGGCGTTTTTCTTGAAGGTGGGCAGGTTTTCGTCCTTCAGAATGAACAGGGCGTGTTTAACCATGTCGTCCACGTCGCCCACGGGGCTGATGAAGCCGGTTTTGCCGTGCACGTTGAGTTCGGGCAGGCCCCCGGCGTCGGAGGTGATTACGGGCACTTCGCAGGCCATGGCCTCCAGCGCCGCCAACCCGAAGCTTTCCTTCTCGGAAGGCATCAGGAACAGGTCGCACACCGACAGCACTTCCTCCACGGCCTCCTGCTTGCCCAGGAACCGCACGTCGTCGCAAGTGTTCAGTTGCCGGCAGAGCCCTTCGATGCGGGCCCGTTCGGGGCCGTCGCCCACCAGCAGCAGTTTGCTGGGAATTACTTTGCGCACTTCGTTGAACACCCGCATCACGTCCTCCATGCGCTTTACCTTGCGGAAGTTGGACGTGTGCACCAGCAGTTTCTCGCCGTGCGGGGCAATGGCCCTGCGGAAATGCTCCTTGCTCTGCTTCTTGAAGCGGCTCAGGTCAATAAAGTTGGGAATGACCACGATTTCCCGCCGGATGTCGAAATGGGCGTAGGTGTCTTTGCGCAGGTCATCCGACACGGCCGTCACGCCGTCCGACTGGTTGATGCTGAACGTGACCACCGGCTCGTAGGAGGCGTCTTTGCCCACCAGCGTAATGTCGGTGCCGTGCAGGGTAGTTACTACGGGAATGTGAATGCCTTGGGTCGCCAGGATCTGCTTGGCCATGTAGGCCGCCGAGGCGTGCGGAATGGCGTAGTGGACGTGCAGGATATCGAGCTTTTCGTACTTGACCACGTTCACCATCTTGCTGGCCAGGGCCAGTTCATAGGGCGGGTACTCGAACAGCGGGTAGCTGGCAAGTGATACTTCGTGGTAGTAGAGATTTTCGCTGAAGAAGTCGAGGCGGGCCGGTTGTGAATAGGTAATGAAGTGAACCTGGTGCCCTTCCTTGGCCAGCGCCTTCCCGAGTTCGGTTGCCACCACACCGCTACCGCCGAAGGTAGGGTAACAGACAATGCCAATTTTCATGGGTAAGTGGTAAATGCGGGTTGAAGGTACGTCTTTATGCCCTACTTGCAAAAACGTCCCTTTCCCTCAACTCAGTCAGCCCGTCAAAGGTTTAGAAAAGCGTTTACCACGGAGGGTACGGAGAGGACGAAAAAAAATAAACTGAACCGCAAAGGGCGCAATAGAGACGCAAGGGGCGCAAAGGGGTACGCGTTCCCCTTGCGGTCTTTGCGTCTCCTTTGCGCCCTTTGCGGTTCAGTTCCTCCGGTCTCCCTTTTTACTGCTTGATGCTCGCGTTGAGGGTCTGGAAGTTGATGATCGACTTGTAGATCACGTCGTGGATTTTGCGGCGCACCTGGTAGTCGGCCAGTTTGGTGTTGCCGGCGCTGGGGTACACGCGGTTGGAGAGGAACACGTACACGATGTTCTCGTCGGGGTCCACCCACACGCAGGTGCCCGTAAAGCCCGTGTGGCCGAAGGAGTTGCGCGAGGCGAAGTCCGACACGTGGCCCCCGCCTTCCGGCCGCGGACGGTCCCAGCCCAGGCCCCGGCGGTTGCCTTTGTTGTAAGAACGGATAAACGTGGGCAGGGTGCTTTCCTGGAAGTAGCGCCGGCCGCCGTAGTAGCCCTTCTGGAGGTTCATCTGCATGAGCACGGCCAGGTCGTTGGCCGTGCCGAACAGCCCCGCGTGGCCCGCCACGCCGCCCATCAGGGCCGCCCCCTGGTCGTGCACGGTGCCGCGCACCAGCGTGTTGCGGAAGTAGTTGTCTTTTTCGGTCGGTGCGATGCAGTTCTCCGCAAACTTGCACAGCGGGTTGAACATCAGTTCGTCCAGCCCCAGCGGCTCGTAAATGTTCTGGGCCAGGAAGCCTTCCATCGGCTGGTTGAGCAGCCGCTCGGCGAGTTGCTTGAGGATGTAGAAACTCAGGTCGCTGTACTCGAAGCTGTGCTTGTCCTGGTGAGCCGGCTTGCGCAGCAGCCGCGACTGCACGGTCCAGTTCCAGAGCGAATCGCGCAGGGAAGAGATGGCGTACATGCCGGGGGCCACCTCGATGGGGTGCGCCGCGTCGCGGGTGGTGCTGTAGTAGGCCGGGCTCAGGCCGGCCCGGGTGCGGGTCTTGGTCCAGTGGTCCTGGAAGGCAATGAGACCGGCCTGGTGCATGAGTACGTCGCGCACCAGCATGCTTTCCTTGTTGGTGCCCCTCAGTTCGGGCAGGTACTCCGACACCCGGTGGTTCACATCGAGTACGCCCCGCTCGTGCAGGAACATGATGGCCTGCAGGGTGGCGGCCACTTTCGTGACCGAAGCAATGTCGTAGATGGTGTGCGGGGTGACGGGTTCGGTGTTGTCGTAGGTCATGTGGCCGTAGGCCTTCTCGAACACCACCGCGCCGTTGCGGGCCACCAGCACCTGGCAGCCGGGCATTACGCGTTCCTTGAGGCAGCCCGTCACGATGCGGTCGATGGCCGTGAGCGTAGCCGAGTTGAGGCCCACGCGTTCGGGCAGCGAGTAGGCCAGGCGGCGCAGGGAGTTGGTGGGCAGGCCGGCGCCCACCTTCAGGCGGGGGCTTACCGTCACGGGCAGGCGGCCGTTGGTGGCAAACGCCCCGAACAGGGCCTGGGGCACGAGCCGTTGGGTAATGGCGTTGTCTTCGTAGGCGCACACCAGGTGGTCGAGCTGGTCGAAGTACTTGAGGGCGTACGGGGAGCCGAACACGGCCAGCACCACCTTGGTACGCGTGCGCAGCCGCTCAATGAAGGTCCGCGACGAGGCGCTGATGCCGTAGTTTTTGGTGGCGCTGCCCGACAGGCCGTGCAGGCTCACCACCACCGTCTTGTAGTGCTTGAGCTTGTCCACCATTGCGTTGAAGGCCGCTTCGGAAGTGTCTTTGTCGGCAATTTCGAAGTGGCGGAAGGCCGCGTACTTGCTGAGCATTTCCTGGAACGGGTTCTGCCCCGGCAGGCCGATGGACACCGAGGCAAACGTGAGCGTATCGAGGTTCAGGAAGGGCAGCAGTTTGTCCTCGTTGCGCACCACCGTGATGGCCTGTTCGTAGAGTTCGTAGTTGAGCGTCTGGGCCTTGGGGTGGTTGAGGTCGTCGGTGAGGCCGGCCAGCTGCACGGGGCGGGGGGTATGCAGCCCGGCCCGGAACTTGGCCGCCAGGATTTTCCTGACCTTCCGTTCGAGGTCGTCGCCGTCGAGTTGCCGGCCCTTGAGGGCTTTTTTGATGCGGGCCACGGCCTCGGGCACGTCTTCGGGGAACAGCAGCACGTCGTTGCCGGCCTGCAGGGCCATTACTTCAATCTCGCCGGGCTTGTACGACTTGGTCACGCCCTTCATGTTGAGGGCGTCAGTAAACACCAGGCCGCCGAAACCCATCTGCTTCTGGAGCAGGTCGGTCACGATGTTTTTGGAAAGCGTGGAGGGCAGGTTTTTGTTCTTTTCGTAGGCCGGCACCGAAAGGTGGGCCACCAGCACGCTTTGCAGGCTGTCGGCAAACAGCTTGCGGAAGGGATACAGTTCGGTTTCTTCGAGGCGGTTCTTGTTGTGCCCCACCTGCGGCAGGGTGGCGTGCGAGTCGGCATCGGTATCGCCGTGGCCGGGGAAGTGCTTGGCGCTGGCCAGCACGCCGTGGTCCTGGAGGCCGCGCATGTAGGCCACGCCCTTGAGGGCCACGTTTTCCTTGTCTTCGCCGAACGACCGCGCACCGATCACCGGGTTGGTGGGGTTGCTGTTGATGTCAACCACCGGGGCGAAGTTGAGGTGCACGCCCAGCCGGGCGCACTGCCGGGCCACTTCGGTGCCCATGCGGTAGATGGATTCGTTGTTCTGGATAGCCCCCAGCGTCATCTGGCGGGGGAAGTTGATCGTACTGTCGAGGCGCATGCCCAGGCCCCACTCGGCGTCCATGCCGATCATGAGCGGTACGCGGGCCAGCGACTGGTAGTGGTTGGTGAGGTGGGCCTGCCGCGCGGGGCTGCCCTGGAAGAAGATGAGCCCGCCCACGTGGTACTTGCCGATGAGCGCTTCCACGCCGCCCACCTGCGCGGCATTGGCGTCCGAATAGGCCGCGACCATGAACAACTGGCCGATCCGCTCGTCGGGCGTGAGGCCGTTGTAGACGCTGTCCACCCAATGTTTTTGCCGGGCGGCAAATAGGGCCCGGTCCCGGTCCGGCCCGTTCTTTTCCGTTGCTACGGAGAGCAGAATGAAAAGAGGCAGCAGAGACATCAGGAAGAACTTTTTCAGCATAGCGGTGCGGGTCTATTTCGGAAAGTGAAAATACCTATTTTTCGAGGAATAGAAATTATTGAAGATGTAAGGAATGCCCGTATGTAATGTAAACGTCCATTTTGCGAACCACCTCTTCCGGCCCCGGAAAGCGGAACCGGCCCTCCCACGCCGATTAGACGGCAAAGACCAGGTAAATGTCCGTTCCTGCACTCCAATAGTGCAATTTTAGGGCAAAAATGCGCGCGGCACTGCCCTTTTGAATAATATTATTTCGCAAAGAAAGGTAACCGCCTCCGGAATGGAGGCCCCGCGGGGTGAAACGGTTCCCGGACCGATAAAGTGGCGCAAATTGCCGAACTTTGCCTGTCGCCCGGGGGCCCCGGGGCCGCCCTATCGCATGCAAGATATTATCCAATTACTCCCCGATTCGATTGCCAACCAGATTGCCGCCGGCGAGGTGGTACAACGCCCCGCCTCCGTGGTGAAGGAATTGCTGGAGAACGCCATCGACGCCCGGGCCAAAAACGTGCAACTCATCGTGCGCGAGGCCGGCAAAATGCTCGTGCAGGTAATCGACGACGGCATGGGCATGTCGGAGATGGACGCCCGGATGTGCTTCGAGCGGCACGCCACTTCGAAGATCCGCAAGTCGGAAGACCTGTTCTCGATCCGCACGCTGGGCTTCCGGGGCGAGGCGCTGGCCTCCATTGCGGCCGTGGCCCAGGTGGAACTCCGCACCCGCCGCCAGGCCGACGAACTGGGCGTGCTCATCCGCATCGAAGGGTCGGAGATCAAAACCCAGGAGGCGGTGGCCTGCCTGCCGGGCACCAACTTCTGCGTCAAGAACCTGTTCTACAACGTGCCGGCCCGGCGCAACTTCCTGCGGTCCAACGCCGTGGAGATGCGCCACATCCTCGACGAATTCCAGCGGGTGGCCCTGGCGCACCCCGAGGTGGGCCTGGCGCTGTACCAGAACGACCAGGAAACCTACAACCTGCCGGCCGGCAAGCTGCTGCAGCGCATCATGGGCATGTTCGGCAAAAACTGCCGCGACCAGCTTTCGCCGTGCGCGGAGGAAACCGAACTGGTGAAGGTGAGCGGCTACATCGGCAAGCCCGAATTTTCGCGCAAGACGCGGGGCGAACAGTTTTTCTTCGTCAACAACCGCTTCGTGCGCCACCAGTACCTGCACCACGCGGTGATCGCGGCCTACGAAGGGCTGCTGCCCGAGGAGAGCTATCCCTTCTACGCCCTCTACATCGAGATGGACCCGGTGCACATCGACATCAACGTGCACCCCACCAAGACGGAGATCAAGTTTGACGACGAACGCACCGTGTACGCGGTGGTGCAGGCGGCCGTGAAGCGGGCCCTGAGCCTGCATAACCTGTCGCCCTCCATCGACTTCAATACCGACACCAACCACTGGGGCCTGCCCTACGAACGCAAGAGCCCGGCCGCTCCGCCCCCCGCCCCTGCTGCCCCGCCCAAGCCGCCGCCCGCGCCCGAAAGCCCGGTGATCGACAAGTCGGGGCGCGAAAAGTCGAACCAACGCAACTGGGCCGCGCTGTACGAAGACTTCCAGAAGAAATTCCCCAAGGAGCAGATTGCCGCCGTGCCCGACCCGGCGCTCAGCGAGCTTACCTTCGACAGCAAGATCAACGCGGTGCCGGCTTCAAATGTGGCGCCGGCCCCGAACGCCGTGCCTGCCGGAAACGCCGTGCCGGCCGAAAAGACGGCGCCCCGGCAGCTCCGCCCGGAAGGAGAGCCGGCTACGTTCCAGTTGCACAACCGCTACATCGTTACGCAGGTGCGCAGCGGCATGGTGGTGATCGACCAGGCCGCGGCCCACGAACGCATTCTCTACGAAAAGTACCTGGCCTCGCTCCAGCAGGGCAACGGGGTGGCCCAGCAGATGCTTTTCCCCCAGACGCTCACGCTCAACGGGGCCGACTTCCAGTTGCTCACCGAAATTGCCGGCGAAATCACCAACCTTGGCTTTGCCTTCGACGTAACGGAGGCCAACACCGTGGTGATGCGGGCCGTACCGGCGGGGGTACCGGCCGGCGACGAAAAAGCAACCCTGGAAGGCCTCATCGAGCAGTTCAAGTGGCACCAGGCCGAACTCAACCTGGGCCGCAAGGAAAACATTGCCCGTTCGCTGGCCCGGCGGTCGGCCCTCAAGCCGGGCGTGCGGTTGTCGCTGCCCGAAATGACCACGCTGATCGACCAGTTGTTTGCGTCCTCCAACCCCAACTACTCGCCGGACGGCACGCCTACCCTGGTGATGCTGACCCTCGAAAAGATTGGCAGCCTTTTTTCCAAATAAAAAGGATGAAAGGATGATTTGCAGGAGGGGTTAACGACCATTTCCACCGTTTTACCGTAAGTTTGACCTAACCACCCGCAACCTAACCTTAAGTTTTCCATAGCATGGGATTTTCGTTAACCCCGATGGTGCGCATGCTGCTCCTGCTCAACGTGGGCGTATTCATCGTGCAGCAGCTCACACCCGGGCTTTCGGACCTGGGCGCTTTGTACACCCCCGGTTTCTCGCCAAATTTTCAGCCCTGGCAGTTTGTCAGCTATCTGTTTCTGCACGCCGGGATCGGGCACATCTTTAGCAACATGTTTGCGCTGCTCATCTTCGGGCCCCAGCTGGAGCGGTTCTGGGGGCCGCAACGCTTCCTGTTCTTCTACCTGTTTACGGGCATCGGCGCCGGGGTGCTCCACACGGGCGTCACCTACTACGAGCTCAACCGGCTCCAGGCCGATACGTACGCGTACGTGCAGAATCCGTCTTCGGAAGGGTTTACCCGGTACATGAACGACCACGCCAAGGCGTACTACAACCAACTGTACGAATTTACCAGTCAGTACGACGAAAACCCCGAGAACCCGTCGTACATCCAGCAAAGCCAAAGTATCGTATCAGACTATTACCAGAGTCGGCAGAATGTACCAACGGTGGGAGCTTCCGGGGCCGTCTTCGGGATACTGATGGCGTTTGGCTTGCTTTTTCCCAATACCGAACTATTTTTGCTCTTCTTTCCGTTTCCCATTAAGGCCAAGTATTTTGTGGGCATGTACGGGATATACGAACTGGTAGGCGGTATCCAGCAGGCACCAGGTGACAGCGTGGCTCACTTTGCGCACCTCGGCGGGATGTTTTTTGCGTTTATATTGATTAAGTTCTGGGGTAGCCAGCGCGATAAATTTTACTAGAGAATGAACGGGATTCTGGATGATTTTAAAAATGCTTTTCGCAAACCCAACAATGGGTTGATCCAAATTATATTAATCAACATCATCATTTTCCTGCTGATCAACGTGCTGCGGCTCGTGTTCAACTGGGCAATCGGCAGTGACAATTACCGGTACGTGGTGGACAACCTGTTTCTGTCTTCCTACATTCCTACTTTTCTGGTTAAACCCTGGACGCTGCTTACTTACTTTTTCTCGCACGAAGGCATCTTTCACATCCTGTGGAACATGCTCTTTCTCTACTGGTTCGGGAAACTGATCGATGAGTACCTGGGCAACCGCCGCCTGATCAACCTGTACCTGCTGGGCGGCCTGGCCGCGGGGGTGGCGTACCTGCTCCTCTACAACCTGGTCCCCTACTTCCGGCCGTCGATCGGGGCGCCGCTGCTGGGGGCGTCGGGCGCCGTGTACGCCGTAGTCGTGGGGGCGGCCACGCTGATGCCCAATTACACTTTTTTCATGCTGCTGCTCGGACCGGTACGCATCAAGTACATCGCGGCTTTCTTCATCGTGCTCTCGTTCGTGGACCTGTCCCGCGATGCCAACCCCGGCGGCAACATTGCCCACCTGGGCGGCGCCCTGCTGGGCTTCGTGTTCATCAGCCAACTCAAGCAGGGCACCGACATCGGCAAGCCGCTTACGGGCGTGGCCGAATGGCTCAAGCGGCTCTTCCAGCCCAAGCCCAAGCTCAAGGTAACGCACCGGAGCCCCGCGCGCAACGGCCAGGCGACCTCCGCCCCCCATGCCATTCCCAACCAGGACGAGATCGACGCCATCCTCGATAAAATCTCCCGGTCCGGATACGAAAGCCTTACCAAAGAAGAAAAACAAAAGCTCTTCCGCGCGAGTCAGAAGAACAATTGAGTGGTCAGTAGTCAGTGGTACATTGGTCAGTGGTCAGTGCGCGTAAGTTGCCTGCCGCGTACTTACCAATGACTACTGACCAATGACCAATGTACCACTGACCACTCTTTTTGGAATGATTCAGGGCCGGAAAAAGTTATGGTATTAGTGACTATTGCCTTCCATGTTAAGAACCAGAGCTGACCACCCCGCTTCGTCCCCGACCGGCCCGAATCCTCCCGCCCCGTCGCCGCTGGCGCTGCCGGCCGACTACAAAGCCCTCAAGGCCCTCGTGCGGCAGGGCGAAGGCATGCACCTGGAATTTAAACTGAAGGCAGCCCACCCCGAGAAGATCGTGCGGGAAATCGTGGCCTTTGCCAACGCGCAGGGCGGCGTGCTGCTGGTGGGCGTGGGCGACGACAAATCCATTCCCGGGGTGAAGTTTGCCGATGAGGACGAGTACATTCTTACCCGCGCCATTACCAAGTACTGCCACCCGGCCATCTCCTACACTTACCAGAAGATTGCCGTGACCGACGAACGGGACGTGCTGGCCCTGTCCATCGGGCCGAGCCCCGACCGGCCGCACTACGTGGTGGACGACCCGGCGCAACCGGCCGGCAAAGCGTACGTACGCGTAAAAGACCGCAGCGTGCAGGCCAGCCGGGAGGTGCGGGAGGTGCTCAAGGGGGAGCGCAAAGGCCGTAGCGTGCGGTTCGGCTACGGCGAAAAGGAGAAGATGCTCATGCAGTACCTGGCCGACCACCCGTACGTGACCGTGGCCCAGTTTGCGGCCCTGGCCGGCATTCCGCGGCAACTGGCCTCGCGGACGCTGGTGCTGCTCGTGCTGGCCAGCGTACTCAAAATCAACCCCGACGAAGCCGAAGACCGCTTTTCGCTGGCTGACCCCGTGGGTTAGCTGGGGACTTGAGACATCGGACGGGAGACAGGATACATACTAGACGCGATTTGGACGCGATGAATTCAGACGCGATGAATCGCGTCTCTACACGACTGCTACATGGTTGAAACGGATTTTAAGACGACCGTAACCGAATGGTTCAAAGGCTTGCAGGACCGCATTTGCGGCGCCCTGGAAGAAACCGACGGCAAGGCTACGTTCCTCGAAGACGCCTGGCACCGCCCGGGCGGCGGCGGCGGCCGGACGCGCATCACCGGGCACGGCAACATCCTGGAGAAGGGCGGCGTGGGCTTTTCGGCCGTGTACGGCAAGACGCCGGCCAAAATCCTGGCGGCCCTCGGCCTCGACGAAGCGGACTTCTACGCCACGGGCGTCTCGATTGTGATGCACCCCCACAACCCGATGGTGCCTATCATCCACATGAACGTCCGCTACTTCGAGATGAGCAACGGTGTGAGCTGGTTCGGCGGGGGCATTGACCTTACGCCGCACTACGTGGACGAAGCCGACGCCCGGCATTTTCACGGCCGCCTCAAGGCCGCCTGCGACGGGCACCACCCCACGTACTACCCGCAGTTCAAGGCCTGGGCCGATGACTACTTCTACATCAAGCACCGGGACGAAACCCGGGGCATCGGCGGCATCTTCTTCGACCGCCTCATGGCCACGGATGGCTTTACGGCCGACGACCGGTTCCGCTTCGTGCAGGCGGTGGGCGAATCGTTTGCGCCGCTCTACACGCACTTCATGCGGAAAAACAGCCCTTTGCCCTACGGCGAACGGGAGAAGGAGTGGCAAATGGTGCGCCGGGGCCGCTACGTGGAATTCAACCTGGTGTACGACAAGGGCACCAAGTTCGGGCTCGACACCGACGGCCGCACCGAGTCCATCCTGATGAGCCTGCCGCCCCAGGCGCAGTGGCATTACAACTACGCCGTGGAGCCCGACAGTCGCGAAGACCACACGTTGCGGCTGCTCCGCAAAGGGATTGCGTGGACTTCGTAAATGTTCAATGCCAGATGCGCAATGCCGAATGTTGGTGCCACGCACCGCCTGACGCATCCGATCCGTGCGCATTTGCCGTTTAACAGGGAACATTTTGCAAATTATGCTCGAAAGAATCAAAGACTGGGATACCCAGTTGTTTCTGTACCTCAATGGCCTGCATACCCCACCCCTCGACGGAGCCATGTACTGGATTACGGACCGCCTGTTCTGGGTCCCTTTTTACCTGGTGATCATTCTGGTGGTGTACAAGCATTACGGCCTGCCGGGGTTCTGGCTGCTGCTGGCGGTGGGCCTGTCGGTGTCGCTGGCCGACCAGTTTACTTCCAGTTTCATGAAGCCGTACTTCGGCCGGCTCCGGCCCTGCTACAACCCCGAGATCCAGGACGTGGTGCACGTGGTGCGGGGGTGCGGCGGGCAGTACGGGTTTGCCTCTTCCCACGCCTCCACCACGTTTGCCCTGGCGTCGAGCCTCTGGCTCTTCCTGCGGGGCACGTTCCGGTACGTGTGGCTCATGTTCGTCTGGGCCGCCCTGGTATCGTACAGCCGCATTTATGTGGGCGTCCACTACCCCGTTGACCTGGCGGTCGGCGCCTTTGCCGGCTTCCTGATCGCCTTGCTGGTGCACCTGCTGTTTCGCCTCGCTACGGGGCGCATGCGTTACCGGATTCAGCCCCTGCCGCGGGAAAAACAGGAGGAATGATTGATTCAGTACCTGGTACTTTAACGTTAAGTCAGTCAGTTGGGCAGTGACCGTTACCGGCCCGCAAAGAAAAGGGATGAAAATACAGATTGTGAGTGATTTGCACCAAGAATTTGGCTATACTCACTTAAGCTTCCACCAAGCGGACTTAGTGGTCTTGGCCGGTGATACCAATATTGGAATCAAAGGAATAGAATGGGTAAAATCTGTAGTGAAGTTGGTGCCGGTTATCTATATTCTGGGCAATCATGAATACTACAAAGGCAGCTATCCGAAAACCTTGCATAAAATAAAGGCTGCTGCCGAAGGGACCAACGTGCATGTACTGGAGAATAAATCAGTGGAAATTGACGGAATTACTTTCCACGGGGCTACGCTTTGGACCAACTTCGAATTGTTTGGTGACCCTAGAATCTATGGCAGTATTTGTCAGGAAAAAATGAATGACTACAAGCGTATTCGCCGCGATCCTTCCTACGCTAAATTGCGCTCCCTGGACACCTATACCATTCATGGTGCTTCGGTCCGGTGGTTGGCAGCTAGCCTGGCTGCCTCCAACACAAAGCAGAACCTGGTCATTACGCATCATGCTCCGAGTCCGCAATCTATTCCGGAAGAATATAAATCCGATGCCGTATCAGCGGCGTATGCTTCCAATCTGGAAGCACTGATTTGGCAGTATCAGCCTGCGTATTGGGTTCACGGGCATATTCACCAAAGCTGTGAATACAGCATTGGAAATACCAAAGTAATCTGTAATCCACACGGATACATAGACGAAAAAAATACCGGATTCAATCGGGAATACCTATTAGATATTCACGCATAACGGGTACGCTATGAGGCGTTAACTATACCCCCAAGAAGAACGTAAGATAGATTGAATTAGATGATTGGCATCCTGTAACAACGGAGAACACCAAACCATAAACCCACCCAAATCGATATGGAAGAAATTCTCAGCGCCATCGTATACGTCCTCCTCGAAATGGTCATGAAGGGCTTCATCGAAGCGATAAAACTACTCTTTTCGTGGGCCGGAAACCGGTAATACGCAAATAAGCCTTTACAGTACGTTCAGGCGCTTGTAGAAGGCGTCTTTGTAAGAAGCGCCGATGGGAATGTATTTTTTGTTGATGAGGATGGAAAGGTCTTCAATGGCCTCGATCTTCTCCACGTTGATGATGAAGGAGCGGTGTACCCGGGCAAAGTCACCCGTGTTGAGTTTCTTTTCGATGCCTTTCATCGTCGAATGCACGATGTGCCGGCCCCCCGCCGTGTGCAGGATCACGTAGTCGGCCAGGGCCTCCACGTAGAGCAGGTCGTTGAGGTTTACCTTTACGATCTTGGCGTCGGTCTTTACGTAAATGTCCTTCGGGTTCTGCTGCGACAGGGTGTGCAGGTCCATGTTGTCGCGTACTTTTTCCACGGCTTTGAGGAACCGGGCGTAGGTCACCGGCTTCACCAGGTAGTCGGCCACCTGGTATTCAAAGGCCTCCACGGCGTAGTCGGTGCGGGAAGTAATAAAAATGACCTGGGGCTTTACGGTCAGGCTGCGCACCAGTTCCATGCCCGACATCTGCGGCATCTCGATGTCGAGAAACAGCAACTCTACCGGCTCGTCGCGGAGCACGTTGGAGGCCGTAATGGCGTCGGGGCACACGCCGACCAGGTTGAGGAACTGAGTTTGTTCGACGAAATGTTTGATGATAGCCCTTGACATTTCCTCGTCGTCAACAATAATACAATTCATAGCGGGTTCTTGATTTCGGTAGCGGCAGGGGCAACGAAGGTTACATAAAACCAACGTAAAAAGCTGTTTGCCTGATTTAAAATTACCGAAAGTTAGGGCCTCACCGGTATTTTTGTGGTATAATTTTCATCAAATACTTACCGATGATGTCAAATTCCAGATTTACCACGTCACCTTCCCGCAACTGCCCGAAATTAGTGTGTTCGTAGGTGTAGGGAATGATTGCCACCCGGAAGCTGCCTTCGCCCGACCGGAAGCAGGTCAGGCTTACTCCGTTCACGCAGATGGACCCCTTCTCGACGGTGATGTGCCCCGGCGCGGGATCGTAGGCGAAATCGAACAGCCAGCTGCCGTCCTGGTCGGTCACGGCGGTGCACGTGCCAGTCTGGTCCACGTGGCCCTGCACGATGTGCCCGTCGAAGCGGCCGTTGAGTTGCATGCACCGCTCCAGGTTCACCCGGTCGCCCACGCGCAGCCGCCCCAGGTTGGTCTTCTCGAGCGTCTCCCGGATGGCCGTTACCCGGTGGGTATCGCCATCTATCCCCGTTACGGTGAGGCACACGCCGTTGTGCGAAAGGCTCTGGTCCACCTTCAGTTCGGCCGAAACGCCCGAGCGGATGGTAAAGGTCAGGTTGGTGCCTTCCGGCTGAATGTGCAGCACCTGGCCGGCTGCTTCAATGATGCCCGTAAACATAGTAGTAAGCGATAAGTGGTTAGTCGTAAGTCCGGCGTCGTAAGTCGTAAGCGGGAACAATTCACCCGGATGTGAACATCGCGTAAGGGTCTCAAGTCTTACGTCTCCTGTCTAACGTCTTTTTTCTTACAAAACTCCTTTCGTGCTGGGTATTCTCCATCTTACCAGCATCACGCACCAAAGCCATCTTCATAGCTTTGGCTACGGCCTTGAAAATGGCTTCGATTTTATGGTGTTCGTTGTCGCCGGCGCACTGAATATTGAGGTTGCAGCGGGCGCCGTCGGAGAAGCTTTTGAAGAAGTGGTAAAACATTTCGGTGGGCATATCGCCTACCCGCTCGCGCTTAAACTCGGCGTCCCACACCAGCCACGGCCGACCCGAAAAGTCTATAGCGGCTTGTGCCAACGCATCGTCCATGGGCAGTAAAAAACCGTAGCGAGCCAGGCCGCGCTTGTCGCCGAGGGCTTGGGCGAATGCTTCGCCGAGGGCCAGCGCCGTGTCTTCGATAGTGTGGTGCTCGTCGATGTGCAAGTCGCCTTGCACTTCGAATTTTCATGTCCACGCCCGAGTGCTTGCTAAGCTGGTCGAGCATGTGGTCGAAGAAGCCCAGGCCGGTGTGCATGTCGGGGCGGCCTTGCCCGTCGAGGTTTAGCTCGACGCGGATTCTGGTTTCGTTCGTGTCGCGCTGCACGAGGGCCGTGCGGGCGGGCAAGCGCAGGAACCGGTAGATATCGTCCCAGCTTTGGGTGGTGACAGGCGCAGCGCGCTCGTCGGCTTCGCTCGGGCGATGATCGATGAATGGCATTGGCAGCCCAGGTTCTGGGCCAGCTCTACGTCGGTGAGCCGGTCGCCGATGACGTAAGAGTTGGCCAGGTCGTAGTTGCTATCTGCCGTCGAGGTACTGGCCGCGAGCATGCCGATGCCGGGCTTGCGGGTGGGCAGGTTTTCGTGGGGAAAGCTGCGGTCGATGTGCTCGCGCGGCGAACTGCACTCCTTCTCCCCGCAGAATGTCGAGCATGATATTCCGGTGCGCCGGCCAGAATGTTTCCTCGGGAAAGCTGCGTCGTGCCCAGGCCATCCTGGTTGCTCACCAGCACCAGCTCGTAGTCGAGCTCGCGGGCAATGCGGGCCAGGTTGGAGATGGCGCCGGGCAGAAACTGAAACTTGTCCAGGGAGTCAATCTGAAAATCCGTCGGCGGCTCGATGAGGATGGTGCCGTCGCGGTCAATAAACAATACTTTTTTCATGCCCCCAAGTTACGCGAAAGGCCGGGCCCGGCAAAAGGACTTACCTTTGCCCCATGCGCACCCGACAAGCCCGGACGTTCCGGCCCGCCAACCCGGCCGCCTTTCGCCGCCAGGCGCTGCACTGGGCCACCTTGCACGCGCATTGCCACTATTTTACTGACAACAACGTCCCCTACCCCCACGGCGGCTTTCCCCACCTGCTGGCCGCCGGCGCGGCCGAAGTGTGCCCGATTACCCCCGGCGACACCTTCGGCAGCGTGGGTCGCTTCTCCGAGGCCCGCCGCGACTGGCTGGTCGGGCATTTCACCTACGACCTCAAAAACGAAATCGAAGCCCTCACGAGCCGCCACCCCGACCCCCTGGCGATGCCGCCCGCTTTCTTCTACGTGCCGCAAACCCTCCTCTTTTTTGAACCCGGCGGCGGGGTTACGATCCGTTCCTTCGAAAGCCCCGGGGCGGTGTACGGGCAGATCACGGCTACCAGCGTGCCCGAGCCCCGGCCGGCGCCGGCCGTCGCCCTGCGGCCGCGCACGCCGCGGGAAACGTACCTGGCCCACGTGGAACGCATCCGCGAACACATCCTCGACGGCGACGTGTACGAACTGAACTACTGCCTGGAGTTTTTTGCCGAAGGCGTTGAAATCGACCCGCTGGCGGCGTACGAGGCCCTCAATGCCCGTTCGCCCATGCCCTTTTCGGTGTTCAGCAAAACCGACGACCGGTACCTGCTGTGCGCCTCGCCCGAACGGTTCCTGAAGAAAACGGGCACCCGGCTCCTCTCCCAGCCCATCAAGGGCACGGCCCGCCGGGGCCCTACGCCCGCCGAGGACGAACGGCTCAAACGGGCCCTGCAACGTGACGAGAAGGAACGGGCCGAAAACATGATGATCGTGGACCTGGTGCGCAACGACCTGGCCCGCAGCGCCCGGACGGGCACAGTGCGGGTGGAGGAAATGTTCGGCGTGTACACGTTCGCCCAACTCCACCAGATGATTTCCACGGTGTCGGCCGAACTGCGGCCGGAAGTGCCGCCGGCGGAAGCCCTCCGGAATGCTTTCCCGATGGGCAGCATGACCGGCGCCCCCAAAATCAAGGCGATGGAACTGATTGACGGGTACGAATCGGCGCGGCGCGGCCTCTATTCGGGCACGGCCGGCTTCTTCACGCCCGGCGGCGACTTCGACTTCAACGTGGTGATCCGCAGCATCCTCTACAACCGTTCGGCCCGCTACCTGTCCTGCCAGGCCGGCAGCGCCATTACCTACGACGCCCGGGGCGAATCCGAATACGAAGAATGCCTCCTCAAGGCCAAAGCCATGCGCGAAGTACTGGGGTCCACGGCTTAATCACTGGAGTGCCAACAGTCAGCCAAGGAGGGGACGAATATTAATCAGTCATCATCAAAAAGATGTTCCAGGTCTCGGTAGCCGCTGACAATAGCAACGGCCTGTATCCCATCCGATAAGGGGCGGTAAAAGAAAAGGTATTTCCCGATGGGGAACTGGCGCAGGCCTGCTCCCAAGGATTCGGCGCTACGTCCCATCATGGGATTTTGGGCAATACGGCTGACCGTTTCTTCGATTCGGTCAATAAAACGGTCTGCATTCGCCACGCTGTCTTGCGCGATGAAAAACCAAATATCATCAAGGTTTGTCCGGTACTGCGGTAGTTTTTCTACTCTGGCCATGCAGCTACCCTTTTTTCAAACGCTCTCTGCCCCGCCGCTTTACGTCCTCATAATCTTCGTGAGTTAGTGGAGTTGGGTCTCCACTATTGAGAGCATGCTGAATCTCAGCCCGCAGGGCCTCAAGTCGCTGCTGTTTTTCCTGGTCCTTCTCTTCCAGCAGGCGTAGCGCTTCCCTTACGACTTCACTGGATGACTGATAACGGCCGCTATTTACTTTGGCTTGGATGAACTTTTCCAAATCCGGGGTCAGTGATACGTTCATAATAGTCCTGTCGATACAATCTCTAAGGTAGTAGAATAACAAGAATTGTCAAATTTTGTCATTAGAGAACGGGTGATCTCTTGGCACCCTTTGCGGTTTTCCTTTGCGATCCTTGCGGTTAAGTTTCTCTCTTATTTTCCGTGGTAAATCTATTCGTTGAATGCCACGTTCATTTCCGATTCGCGGACCAGCATTTGCAGTTTACGCAGGGGGCTGGCCGAGAAGCCCGTGCCGGAAGTAGTAGCGGCAAAGGCGGGGTTCATGCTCATGTCGAGGCCGTACTTGAGGATGCCGGCGCTGTAGAACAGGTTCATGGCTACCGGCGTGCGGTACATGTTGCCGTTCACGATGAAGTCGGCTTCGAGGGTAACCGTGCGGGCGTTGCGGTAGTTGTCGAAGTTGCGGGTACTTTCGGGCATGTACACCCACAACTGCACCAGGTCGGCCGGCCCAAAGGCCACCTCGGGGTTGTTGAGAAACACCGACTTGAACACCAGCAGGTCGGCGGCGTTGCGCACGGGACGCACCGACCCCAGGGGCAGCCGGAACTCGAACCGGCTCAGCTTCCGGTTGAACCGGCCCTCCATCTGATCGACGGTGTAGCCGTACGTTTTGGTATCGCCCAGCAGGCTTAGCTCGGCGTTGCGGGTAATGGTGTACTCATTGGCGCCGAGTTGAGCCAGGGCGGGCCGGGAGAAACAAAGCACTGCCAGGAGGCAACCGGCCAGGAGCGGGAGTATCTTTTTTTGCATGGGTGGTAAGGGGATAAGGTCCAGTCGTTACGGTTGTGGCTAAAGTACGTTGGTTGGGCGCAGAAGGTCAACAGGTCAGTCGTTTTTTCCGCGGTCTTTCCTCCTGCACTACTCGGTCCGGGGGCAGATTGTTTCGTTTTTCCGGCCGGGGGGTAAGCGGCAGTGATGGGTGGGGGCCGGGCGGGGTCGAAACCGAGGGGAAAGCGGGTTGCAACGCAACGCAGAGACGGGTTTGCCCCGTCTCTGCCGGGGGCTGTCGCCCGGGTCCGTCGCCTGGGCGCCGGTTACTGCGGCAAGCCGGCCGTCAGCTTCTGCAACTGGGCGGCAACCTGGTCGCGGTTGAGCGACTTGGGGTCCTGCACCAGTTGGCGCGTTTCCTGGATGAGGGGCTGCATGTCCGCCTGGGCCTGGTTGTTGCCGTAAGCGAAGCTGTTTTCCAGCGCCTGCAAGCCGAGGTTCACCTGGTAGGCCATCTCGTCGGCGGGCTGGGTTTTCGCGTTTTCCTGCACGTGGGCGAAGTAGTTGCGGGCCACCACCCGCTGGGCGCGGCTCAGGGGCTCCTGCAGGACCTGCGGCGATTCCAGCTTGCCGTCTTTGACTTTCCCCACCAGCAGCGTAATCTCCCGCACGGCCTGCACGGCGTCCTGCTTGAGGTCACCCTGCACGTTGCTCAGTTCGCCCTTGAGCGAAGCGTTGCCCTGCCGGATGAACTCGGCCGCCTCGTCGTATTTCTTCTGTCCGTACAGGTTGAATCCTTGCTGAAAATCGGCGTGGGACGGCCGGCGTTTTTCCTTCACGTCGGCCATCGGCGTTTCTTCCACGGCATTTCCCGCAAACGCGGGCGCCTCCAGGTCGGTGGCCGCATCTTGTCGTTTTTCGCACCCCAGCAAGGTTGCCAGGCAGATGAGCCCGGCTATGCACAGTTTCTTTTCCATGTTTCTCAAAATAGTTGATCCCTGGCTACTCAAACGGAAAAGAAACGAAATAAGATGTTGGCAACCGCCCCGGGCCGTTAACGGGCGTTTTTGATCCTCACTACCAGTTGATCCTGGGCAGCGGCCAGGTACCCCAGCAGGGTATGAATGAACAGAATCACCGCCGACATCTCCAGTACTTCCTCAAGACTGTAGAGCGCCGCAAAATACAACGTTTGGGGGGTGGTGAGTGAACCGGTCGCATCGGCGTGCTGCGCTTCCAGCATCTCCAGCCCGATGGCGCCGCCCACGAACAGCACGCCGGCCAGCATGAACCGGTTCCGGACGGGAGCCGGCAGGCCGAACAAAAAGTTTTTGATGAATAACAAGCCGCCCAGCAGCAACAGGGCGTACGGGATGATCCAGGCGTAATAAAAGATGCCGGGGAAATTGTACGCAAACACGATCTTCATCATGATGCCCACCCATTCGTGAAACTCAACGGCTTCGTCCACCGACAGCACCAGGAAACAGGCGCCCAGGAACCGCCAGTACTTCGCCCGGTAGGCGACCGACGGACGCTGGCTGTCCTGCCGGGCCACTACGAACAGCAACAGTCCGGCAAAAAGCAGCAGAAAGGTGTTGAAAAAAGTGGGCACGTTGGCTTCCGTATTCAAATCGAAGAAGTTGAACAATTTTTTTACGGTTGCTGACTCAACCTTGCGCACAATATTGAGGTAAACGCCGGCCACGTTGACCAGCAACAGGATGCCTACGATGGTCATCAGCCGCCGGGCAACCTTTTGGGGGTTCACGTTGAGGGATAATGCGTTCTGGGAATGGGGAAGATTGTCGGGCATGGCAGTTGATCGGTACAACGAAAGGTTGAGTGAACGGCGTAAGGTTAACGCAAGGTTAACAAACAATAGCGTTGTAATAAATACCCGACTTTTCAAAATAGTGACTGGTCCCCGGCCAGCAGCGGTGACTTTCTTCGCGTAACGCAACGGACAAAAAAAGTGCCCCCACGGTCAGCAGCATGGGTGCACGGGGAAGGCCGGGTAACAATACGGGCCGGGCGGACGGGCTACACCACGGACCCCAATTCGGCGCGTGGCGACGCGGAGGCAAAGGCGCTGCGGGCGGCAGCGGCGCCGGCCAGCAGGTGCTGCCGGAGCACGTGCGCCAGCAGGGACGCCAGCAGGCAGGCAAAACCGGTAAAGGCCAGCTCCGCCGAATATTTTCTGCCGGCCGTCAGGGCCAGGCCGGTAAATACGGTCCACGCCGCGAGGCCAAGCCGGGTCCGGGCGTCTTTGGTGGTCACCAACAGTCCGCTGCTCACCCCGAGGAGCATCATCAGCAGGAAGGCGGCGAGGGCCGTGCCCATGACTACGCCCTTGGTGGCGTACAGGTTGCTGCCGTAATACGCCGACAAGGCCAGCGCCACCCCGGCCAGCAGTCCGAAAAACGGGACGCCCTTCACGGCGTTGCGCGGCAGGCTGGCGAAAAGGTAGAGGCTCAGCAGGGCTACTGCGAAGGCGATGGCACTGGGCGGCCAGTTCTGGGGAATGCCCGACTGCATATTGTCCACCTTTCCGAAGACCAGTTGCAGCCCGACCAGCAGCACCGCCATTGCCCCGAGCATTGCCGGCACCCCGGTCTGGAAGGGCTTCTGGTTCACGGTTGCCATTACGCTGATGGCGGGCAGGCCCGCCCCGCCGGGTTTTCTGCGGGTCACGTGGGCGGCATACGCCACGGTGGCAGTCAGGAAGCACAGCGTACCAAACAGTTCCGAGCCTTCTTCGAGCAGCAGCAAGAGCACCGGCCGGGTGGCCCCCCGCCGGTAAAAACCCCATTCGAAGTGCTCCTGGAACGGGTTGCTGATGAATAGCAGTACTCCGGCCCCGACCAGCAAGAAGGACAAAGGTACCCGCCGCAGGTGCACCAGCCCGAACGCCATCATGAACCCGGCCACCAGGGCAATGCCGCTGTACAACACCACCAGGCCCGCGTAACGGGTAAAATCATCCGCCTGTTCATTGTATGCGTCTTTGCCGAAGTACTCGTGCATAGAGCCCATTTCGTCGAAGGAGAGGAGGGCGAAGACCCCGCAGAACACCAGCCAGCCGTAGCTGAAAAACAACTGGCGCCGCCCGGCCCCTTCCTGCCGGTCGGCCAGGAAACAAATCCCCGCCATTGCCGCCGTGGTGAGCAGCAGCATCGACGAATACCAGGTGGCCGCTACGTTTTCCAGGGCCAGGTCTAGTTGAAACAGGACGTTTTTCAACAAAGAAGGATTGCCCCCCCAGCCGTGTTCGTTGAAGTACCGGGCCGCGGCCCAGGTTCCGGCCAGCATAAAAAGGTTTAACAGCAACAGGGTGCCCAGCAGCACGGTAAGTTGCCGGGTGGTCAACTCGATGCGTACAAGTGATTTGTTCATAACAAAGCGAAAAAGTGGAAGTGGTAGCCAAAAAAATCCTGCGTAGCCGGGGGCGTCGCTGATGCTGCCTTGCCTGGGGTGAACCCATTGTTACCAATCCTGCCGCTTCAGTAAAAAATTCTTCACGCAGGATTGCCAGACGGACGTTTTTGGTAACGCAATGCGCACCCCGGGTTAACAATTTTTTAACGCAGGCGTCGCAAAAGGGTTTAACTCTTGCCCGCCGGACACGAAAAAAAAGCCTTGGCAGCCCGGGGCGCAGAGAAAGAAAAGAAAAATCTGTTTGGAAGTCAATTAGGCATGTTACCGCAACCGGGTAAATGCCGGGGAAAAGCCCCGTTTGCCACCCCGGATTACGCGGGCTGGGCGGCTTCTATAAGCAGGGGCAGGGTAATGCGCACGGTAGTGCCCTGCCCCACGGTGGAGTCAATGCGGAGGTCGCCCTGGTGCAGTTGCACGATGCGGAAGGTAAGCGGCAGGCCGATGCCGTGGCCGGCAATGTGGCCGTTGTGGCCCGAGCGGTAGAACGGTTCGAACACGTGGGGCAGGTCTTCGGGGGCAATGCCGGTGCCCCGGTCGCGGAAGCTCACGGCCAGGAAAGGGCCCCGGGCGTGGATGCTGACGGCCACGCGCCGCTCCCGCGAGTATTTGCAGCCGTTCTCCATCACGTTGAGAAAGGCCCGTTTGAGCAGCAGGGCGTTGCCGCGCACCACGAGGTCTTCTTCCCCTTCCGGGAGTTCTTCAAAATCAATGTCAATGCCGTAGTCGGGTTGCTTCCGGAGCAGTTCGGAGCGGGCCTGCCACAGCAGTTCGTCGGCGCGGACGGCCTCCAGGGGAATGGTGGCGGCGTCGGCGTTGACGCGGGCCATTTCGAGCAGCCCGTTGCTCAGTTCGTTCATGCCCTTCACCTCTTCGAGCACCGAGTCGAGGATGGCCTGGTACTCGGCCGGGCTGCGGTCGTGCAGGCGGGCCACCTCGATCTGGCTGGTGATCACGGCCAGGGGCGTGCGGAGTTCGTGCGAGGCCTGGGCCACGAAGCTCTTTTGCAGCATGAACGCTTCTTCGAGCCGCGCCAGCATGTCGTTGAAAGTCTGGGCCAGTTGGGCGAGTTCGTCGTGGTTGTTGCGGGTCCGGAGCCGGTTGTTGATGTTGGAAGCCGAAATGCCCTTTACCTGCCGCACAATGCTCGACACGGGCCGCAGGGCCTTGCCGGCAAAGTAACGCCCCGCCAGCAAGGTCATGAGCACGCTGCTCAACCAGCCCCCGGCCAGGATGTAGCCCAGGCGTTCGAGCTTGTTCAAGCCGTAGCGGTCAATGGCGTAGGCCACAATGGTAAGCACCTGGCTTCGCTTGTCGCGGTAGCGGATGGCCAGCACTTCCACCAGCCCCCGGCGCAGGTGCATCTCCTCCCCTTCCTGCACTTGCCGCAGGAAGGCCGGGGTAACCGGGTAGGGTTCGTTGCCGCTGTCGTAGACGATCTGGTTGGCGGCGTCGTAAATGGTCACTTCCTCCTTGTAGAGGGCCGTCAGGTCGTTGCGGTCGATGCTGCGGAGGAGTTCCACGTTGATGCCGCTCACGTCTTCGAGCAGGTGCACGGTGGTCAGGGCTTTTTCGCGGAGCCGGTCGTAAAACTCCTGTTCGCGGTACTGGGCGTAGAAGAAATAGATGGCCAGCGAAAAGACGAGCAGGATGGAGGCCACCAGCACGGAAAAGTGGATGGTGAGGGTTGTGCGGATGGTCATTCGTCCTTGAGGCTGTATCCCATACCGATGACAGTATGAATGAGTTTGCGGTCAAAATCTTTGTCGATCTTTTTGCGCAGGAAGTTGACGTACACGTCGATGGTGTTGGTGCCCGTGTCGAAGTGAATGTCCCAGACTTTTTCGGCAATGTCTACCCGCGACACCACCCGGTTGCGGTTGCGCATCAGGTATTCGAGCAGGGAAAACTCCTTGGCCGTCAGTTCGATCTTGCGGCCGCCCCGGCGGGCCGTCTTGTCGTTGAGGTGCAGTTCCAGGTCGGCGGCCCGGAGCACGGGCAGGGTCGCCCCGTTTTCGCCGCTCCGCTTGTGCAGGGCCCGCAACCGGGCCATCAGTTCGCGGAACTCAAAGGGCTTCACCAGGTAGTCGTCGGCGCCGGCTTCAAAGCCCGCCAGTTTGTCGTCCACCGAGCCCAGCGCGGTGAGCATCAGTACTGGCGTTTTGTTCCCCTCCTGCCGCAGCGCCTGGGTAAGCGCAAAACCGTTGAGGCCCGGCAGGTTCACGTCCAGCACGATCACGTCGTAGGCGTGGTGCAGCGCCAACTGCCGGCCCAGGATGCCATCGTAGGCTACTTCCACCCCGCACGCCTGCGCTTCCAATCCCGTTTTGATGAACGCCGCCAGCTTCAGCTCGTCTTCCACCACCAGAATCTTCATGGGGCAAATTTACGCAGAAAAGCGGAGGGCAGAGAGCCGAGGGCGTGGAGCGGAAAGCACGGAGCGGAGTGTGAAGGGCCGCGTTTTTCTTTGCCCTCAGCCCTTTGCCCTCCGCTCCACGCCCTTCACTTTTTTAAGCGCCGCCTCCGGCTGAGGCCACCATCACGGGCGGGGTGAAGAGTTCGCAGGAGAGGGCCTGCACGGCTTTGTCTTTGAGCTTGGCTTCGATCATCACGTCGAACGGTCCCGGGTTGCTCAGTTGGTCCATCCAGTAGAGCAGTTCTTCGAAGTCGGGTTGCTCGATGTAGTCGGCGTGGGTGGTTTTGGAGCCGGCCTTGGGCGACGAAAGGTGCACCTTGGGCGCTTTGCCCCGCCACGAAGCCACCACCCGTTCGAGTTTGGGCAACAGGCGTTCGGTCCAGTCGTCGCCCACGTGGTTGGCCTTATGGTGCAGGATGTCGAAGATGATGGGAGAACCCGTCATGTCGTGCAGCGACAGCACGTCGTCGAGGTTGAAGGTCACGTCGTCGTTTTCGACCACCAGCCGGCTCCGGGCGGTGTCGCTCAGGTAGCTGTAGAAGTGATCGGCGAAGCGGTCAATGGCCTTTACCTTGTCGCCGTACGCCCCGCCGATGTGCAGCACGGCTACGCCCTGTTCGGGGTCGAGTTCGCTCACCAGCCGGGTTTGCCATTCGAGTTCGCGCACCGAGTCGGCCAGCGTTTTGGGGTTGGGTGAGTTGAGCACCGTGTACTGCCCCGGGTGCATCGACAGCCGCAGCCCGTTGTCCTTCACGTACTGCCGGATGGCCGCAATTTCGCCGGCAAAGGCCGACGCCCAGTCGAGGGTGAACTGCTCGTGCGAGGCGAACGGGATGATGGACGACCCGATCCGGAACAGCCGGATGCCGTGCCGGACGTTCCACTTGAGAATCTCCTGCAACGCCGCAAAGTTTACGGCGGCAGTTTGCCGGGCCTGGTCTTCGGATAGTTTCGCCAGCCGGAACGTGCGGTTGGTGGTCAGGTCAATCTGTACGTTGATGCACGCGTAGCCAATATGCCGTAATTTCATAATACAATCCCCATCACTTGGTCCATACACCCCGTTGTACGGCGCCCCGGGGTGCGGGTTACGCAAAATTGCCGGCTCCCATTTGCCGCCATCCCGCTTTTTTCCTACTTTTTCACCTGATTTTCAAATTATTGGTCAGGTTATTGCAAAACCCCTCGGCGCGGCCCCGGTTGCTTGCCGGTCGGGGTTCATTCTTTTCACTCTTTCAACACTCATTCTTAAACGCACGCTCATGCACGCTTCCAGACGCGATTTTCTCAAACACCTCGGCCAGGTATCGGCCGGCCTTGGCTTGTACGCCGCCCTGCCCGCCGCCCCCGTCGCGGCGCAATCGGGCAAAAAGATGTTCTTCGAAATTTCCCTGGCCGAATGGTCGCTGCACAAGACCCTGTTTGCCGGCAAGATGACCAACCTCGACTTTCCCGTAAAGGCCAAACAGGAATTCGGCATCAGCGTGGTGGAGTACGTCAACCAGTTTTTCAAGGACAAAGCCCGCGACACGGCCTACCTGAAGGAACTCATGAAGCGCTGCGACGACAACGGCGTGAAGAGTCACCTGATCATGATTGACGGGGAAGGCGACCTGGGCAACACCGACAAGGCCAAACGCAAGCAGGCCGTCGAAAACCACTACCAATGGGTAGACGCCGCCAAGTACCTGGGCTGCCGCACCATCCGGGTGAACGCCGCCGGGGAAGGACCGGCCGCGGAGGTGCAGAAAGCCGCCATCGACGGGCTGCGTACGCTGTCGGAGTTTGCCGCCAGGCAGAACATCAACGTGATCGTGGAGAACCACGGCGGGTACTCTTCCAACGGCCAGTGGCTGGCGTCGGTGATGAAGGGCGTGGGCCTCAAAAACTGCGGCACCCTGCCCGATTTCGGCAACTTCTGCGTCAACCGCACCAAGCCCGAATCGAACACCCCGGAGGGCTGGGCCAAAACCCGGTGCCTGGAAGAGTACGACCGTTACAAAGGCACCCGGGAATTGATGCCGTTTGCCAAGGGCGTAAGCGCCAAGAGCCACGACTTCGACGAGAACGGCAACGAAACGCACACGGATTACGCCAGAATGCTCAAGATCGTGAAGGACGCCGGCTTCAAGGGCTACATCGGCATTGAGTACGAGGGCAGCAAACTTTCCGAAGCAGAAGGCATCAAGAAAACCAAGGCGCTGCTCGAAAGGGCGGGAAAAGGGTTGGAAAGCTAACCGGCTGGTGCATAGCCTACGGTTTCAACCGTGGGTTGACCAAACAAAAAATGCACCCGCAGTTGCAGGTGCATTTTAAATTCCTAAACCAATCTTAACACTAAGCTGTAGGAGAAGGGCTCGAACCTTCACGGGGCGATTAGTCGTAGCGCAAAATGTTGGTGGTCAACCCCCGCCTGTTCAAAAAACAGACCTTACGCTGGATTTATTTCGAACTCCCCACCCCCGAGACAGGAGGGCATGGCTGCCAATTTCATCACCCTACAATGTGGTATTCAAGTGACGTGCAACGATTACTTACTTGAACGATACAAAACTAAAGAAAGGTGCCCGTTTTTACAAATTTTATATATAAAAAGGTTAAACTTTACAATTAAAATAAACATTACGTCTTACACGCGCAAATTTTTTAATACAACTTCCTTTTTTCGCCCCTAAATTTCGAGATTGTCAATGCTGCCCGCTCTTCTCACCGGCCTCATCCCTTCCCATCTACTACGCGCCTGCTTTTCCCTTGCCTCTGCTACCCCGCTAAGTTAGTCTCTCTTGCGTAGCGCAAGTATGGATACGCGGGAAGAGGCCATATGGTGGGAAAGGCCCGCCTCGCGGTACTTGTCGCGGTACGTGTCGCATGGCGGTACTCGTTGCATGGCGGGAAGGGGTCGCGTCGCGGCTCCCCTCCTTGGAGGGGTTAGGGGGTGGGTTTACTTACATGCTTTGAATATTTCGGGATCACCGCACTGAGAATTAACGCATTACTTAAAGAAGGCACTGGCGTCAGGGAGTATCCCAGGAAAGTCAGGTACCAGCGTCAGGGAGACCTACCGCAACGCTGTGATCCCCCTATCAGTTGCAGCGTGTAGGTAAACCCACCCCCAGCCCCCTCCGAGGAGGGGAGCCGCGACGCGACGAGTACCGCGACGCGACCCTTTCCCGCCATGCGTCGCCTACCGCGAAGCGACGCCTACCGCGAAGCGACGCCTACCGCGATGGGATCTTTTCCTTATGCGACGCGTGCAACGGGGATGGTGAAGCGGCTCCGTCTCAGCCTTTCGGCGCTAAAAATTCATTTTCTGTGTACCCTGCGGTCCATCGTATTTCTCTCTTTTCGCCGTGTAACTCCGTGCCTTCCGTGTCTCGGTGGTGAATCTCCGGACAGGAAGACGCGAAAAACGCCGTCTCTGCTACTAATTGTCCGTTTTCAATTGGCTCGCCTCTTTGCGCTTGTGGAGTTGCCACCAGGGCGTGCCGGGCCACTGGTGGTGTTCGTAGTGGTAGCCGAAAAAGTAGCAGCTCAGGAAGGCCAGCAGGTGGTTTTGTTTCTGGCTGCGGGAGCGGTGCGGGTTGTCGGTGGCGTGCTCCCCGCGGTGGGGCAGGTACGTACCGAAGTAGAACAACTGGAACGTGGAGAGCAGCGAAGGGATTATCCAGAAGGCAATCACGTTTTCGGCCGGCGCCACCAGGATGAGCAGGTTGTAGGTAACGGCCGCCAGCACGATCTGCCAGACGGTCACGTACTGGAACATAAAGCTGAAGTACCAGCGCAGGAACGGCCCGTCGTGGTAGTCGGGGTCCTGGCCGCTGACGGCGTGGCGGTGGTGCAGGTGGTGCTTGGGAAAGAGCCGGTCGTAGGAATTGTACACGAACAGCGTCGTGCAGAGCCGGCCGATCCAGGTGTTGAGCCGCTTGCGGCCCGGCGCCACTACCCCGTGCATGGCATCGTGGGCGGTAATGAACAGGCCCGTGTACAAGTGGGTTTGCAGCAGCACCAGCAGGTAGGTCACCGGCGACCACACATCCAATTGGTACGCAAACAGGAGCAGGCCCAGCGTGACGGCCCACGCCCCGATGATGGCGGCGGCAATGTACAGGCCGGTATGTTTCGCGGGAGAATTCATGTATCTACTATTATAACCACTTCGGCGCCGGTATGTTCCCGGTGGTACTCAAAATTACGTAAAGGCTGGATGGTTGTATGGATGAATGGCTATATGGTTGTATGGCTATATGGTTGGGCTGGCGCACGATTACTTCCCGATCAACAACCATTCAGCCATACAACCATACAACCCTATAGCCATACAACCATTTTTGTCAATCCACCTAAGCACTGGCCGCTGCGTTCTGGGCCGTGGCTTCATACACGAACGACCGGAAGCGTTCTCCCGCCGGGAATTGCATGAATTCCGCCTGGATGCGCCGGGCCGCTTCGCCGTACGACGGGTCGTCGAGTACGCGCCGCACGCCTTCCTGCACGGCCTCCGCGGTGAGCAGCCCCGCGCGGAGCAGCACGCCGGCCCCCGCCTCCTGGATGGCGCCCATCGAGAGGTACTGGTCGAGGTTGGAGGCTACGCCCACCAGGGGCCGGCCTTCCCGCAGGGCCTGGTAGCCCGTGGTGCTGCCGCCGTTGGAAACCACCAGCGCCGACCGCGCCGCCGCCTGGTCGCCGGGCAGGAAGTCAGCCATGAACACGTTGCCGGCCGGCGCTTCGGTGGCTACCCGACCCGCCGTGGAAACCATCGCGTATACCGGCAACTGCCCCAGAGCCTTCAGGAGAAGGGGCAGTTTCTTGATGCTCCCCGAGGAGCCCAGCGTCACGTACACCAGCGGCCGGTCGTCGGGAATCTGCCCCCACCACGCGGGCAGTGCCACGTTGGGCGACCACAGCACCGGTCCCAGGTACACGTAGTGCGACGGGGCGCCTTGCAGCGGGGCCAGGCCGGGCACGTCGCACAGGAGCACGTAATCGCCGTAGGTGGTCACGTCGAGGAGGCTGCCGACGGGCTTGAGGCCGTACTTCTTGCGCAGCCGGTTGATGGGTTCGGTGAAGTGCGAAAAGATCTGCGCCCGGAACATATTGAAAAAATAGGCCGCCTTCTGTTCCCCGAAGAGGTTGACGGTGGCGTGGTCGGGCACGGGAAACTTTTCCAGGTGGCGGTACGGGCTCCAGTAGGCATTGGTGAGCGTTGCCAGCGGAATGCCGCAGTACGGGGCGCTGATGCTCGTGGAAAGGCGCAAATCCGACACCACCAGGTCGGGCTGTACCTTGCGGAAGAGGACAATGTCTTCCTCCACGTACCGGCTCAGCGTGTCTTCTTCGTACAGGCGGCTGCCCGAGTTAAGGGCCTTGTTGATTTTCTCAACCTCAAGGGTATAAATTGTATGTTGATTGAATGAAGTGCCTTCGAACACCAGCGGCGAAAAGGAGGAACAGGCGAAGTGCACTTCAAAATGCTGCGGGTGGAGTGATTTAGCCAGCTCCAGCAGCCGCACGACCTGGCCCAGGGCTACGTTCTCCGAAACGAAAAGAATGCGTTTAAGGCTCATACAAGTGAGTAGGGTAGGTGGTTTTCCAAAAAATTACTAAAAAAATATTTCCTGGGCCAGCCGGTACGTGTTGGCGTGGGCTTCCACGATGTCGGCCACCCGTTCGGAGTAGCCGCCGCCCATGCTGACGACCACGGGCAGCTTGTGCTGCCGGCACAGGCCCAGCACCACGCGGTCCCGTTCCCGGCACCCGGCAATGCTCATCGAGAGGCGGCCCAGTTTGTCGCTGGCCAGCACGTCCACACCCGACTGGAAGAAAACGAACTCGGGTTGCTGCTCGTCGAGCAGGCGGGGGAGGGTTTCGCGCAGGATGCCGAGGTAGGTCTGGTCGTCGGTGCCGTCGGGCAGCGGAATGTCGAGGTCCGAGGGTTCTTTGTGCAGCGGGTAGTTTTTGGCCCCGTGCATGCTGAAGGTGAACACCCGCGGCTCGTGGCGGAAGATTTCGGCCGTGCCGTTGCCCTGGTGCACGTCGAGGTCTACCACCAGCACCTTGCGCACCAGCCCCTTTTCGAGCAGGTAGTTGGCCCCGATGGCGATGTCGTTGAGCAGGCAGAAGCCCTCTCCGTGCCCGGTAAAGGCGTGGTGCGTGCCCCCGGCAATGTTCATGGCGACGCCGTGTTCGAGGGCGTAATGGGCCGCCAGCACGGTGCCGTGGGCAATCACGATTTCGCGGTGCACCAGGCCTTCCGACAGCGGGAAGCCGGTCCGGCGCACCTCGTAGGGCGTCAGTTGCAGGGTGCTGAGGCGCCGCCAGTACCCGGGCGTGTGGGTGTTGGTGATGTAGTGCGTTTCCAGGGGCGGCGGGGCGAAAAAGTTCTCCTCCGTCACGGTGCCTTCGTAGAGCAGTTGCTCGGGCAGCAGCGTGTACTTCTCCATCGGGAACCGGTGCCCGGCCGGCAAGGGGTGGGCGTAAATGGGCGACCAGGCAATTTTAAGCATGTTGGTGCGGTGCTTCCCAACTTCATCATTCGACATTCCTTGTTTATTATTCATCATTAAAAAAGAATTTCGAATGTCGAACAAGGAATGTCGAATTTCGAAGCAGGGAAGTGTGGGGTTGTTGGTACACGGCGTTTAACTGGCATGGCCGGGAATTTGTTTTTTGGTTACCTTACTGCCGCCAACGAACCCCCAAATGCTACGCCTATGCCTTCTTTTGACATCGTCAACAAAGTGGATGCGCAAACGCTGGACAATGCCATCAACACCGCCAAAAAGGACATCCTGAACCGGTACGACTTCCGGGATTCCAAGTCCACCATCGACCTCGACAAAAAGACTTCCGTCATTCACATCGTCACCGAGAACGACATGCGCATCCGGGCCATCCAGGACGCCATCATCACCCGCATGGCCAAGCAGGGCCTCGACGCCAAGGCCCTCGACATGGGCGAGGAGGAGTACGCCTCGGGCAACATGGTGAAAAAGGACATCAAGGTGCGGGAAGGCATCGACAAGGAAATTGCCAAAAAGATCGTTAAACTCATCAAGGATGCCAACCTGAAGGTGCAGGCCGCCATCATGGACGACCAGGTCCGCGTCACCGGCAAGAAGATTGACGACCTCCAGTCCGTCATCGCCCTCCTCCGCGGCGCCGACCTGGGCCTGCCGTTGCAGTTTGTGAACATGAAGAGTTAGGGAGTTTATGAGTTCATGAGTTTAAAGTTTATGAGTCATGCGCGGTGATTCCTGGGAAGCTCTCATTGTATACTTGGCTTTTCAACCATTCGCCCAACGCGTGAACGCACGGACTCTGAACTCATAAACTTTAAACTCATAAACTCATAAACTCTCTCTCCGCTTTTCTGGTTATCCCAGTATGGATACGCAATTGCCTGATATTCGTCAAAGGATCAAGAAGACGTACGTGGAGTACGTACTCACGCAGGGCCGCCAACCCGGCTCCCCCTACCAGATCACCCAGTTGCTGGGCATCACCGAGGCCGATTTTTACGCCGAATTCAACTCCCTCGAAGCCATTGAGGCCGACCTGTGGCTGGGCTTCTTCGAGGAGGCGCGGCAAAAGACGGAAAGCCAGGAGGTGTACGAGGGGTACTCGGTCCGCGAAAAGCTGCTTTCGTTCTACTTCATCTGGATTGAAGTGCTCAAGCGCAACCGCAGCTTCGTGCTGTTTGCCACCCGCGGCGCCCGTCCCGACAACCCTTCGGCCAACGCCCAACTCCGGCGGTTCCGCCCGGCGTTTAAAGACTACGTGGGCGAACTGCTCCGCGAGGGGCGCAGCAGCGGCGAAATTGCCAACCGGCCGCTGGTGATGGACCGCTACGCCGACGGCTTCTTCGTGCAGGCCGTGTTCGTGCTCAACTTTTTCGTAAGGGACCAGAGCCGGGGCTTCGAACAAACCGACGCCGCCATCGAAAAAGCCGTCAACACGTCCTTCGACCTGGTAGGCCCCTCCGCCATCGACTCCGTACTCGATTTTGCCAAGTTCCTCATTGCGACGAGAAATTAGCGCGTGGTCATTGGTGCATTCGTCAATGGTCATTCGTTCGTACGCGGTGGTTCCCGTACGCGTACTTACCAATGACAATTGACCAATGACGAATGACTACTGCCCAACCATACAAACTTTAGACAACGCTTCCATGAAGTACCAGAATAACATACCGGCCACCAAGGTGGAACGGGCTACGAAGTTCGTGCAGACCGGCATCAAGGTGGGCGGCAACTACATCAAGCATTACGCCAAGAAAGCTTTCGACTCCAGCGTGACCCGCGAGGACCTGCACGAGGAGAACGCCGCCGACATTTACTCGGCCCTGAGCGAACTCAAAGGCAGCGCCCTCAAGGTGGCCCAGATGATGAGCATGGACCGCAACCTGCTGCCCCGCGCCTACACCGAACGGTTTGCCATGGCCCAGTACAGCGCCCCGCCGCTCTCGGGGCCGCTCGTGGTGAAAACGTTTACCAACTACTTCGGCAAGACGCCCCAGCAGATGTTCGACACGTTCGGCATGAACGCCGTCAATGCCGCCTCCATCGGGCAGGTGCACCAGGCCACCAAGGACGGCAAAAAGCTGGCCGTCAAAATCCAGTACCCCGGCGTGGCCGACAGCGTACGCGCCGACCTCAAGATGGTGAAGCCCTTCGCCGTGCGGCTCATGAACCTCAACGAACGGGACATCGACAAGTACATGGACGAGGTGGAAACCAAGCTCATCGAAGAAACCGACTACCGGCTCGAACTGCGCCGCTCCCGCGAAATTTCCGAAGCCTGCGCCCACCTGACGGGCCTCCGGTTTGCGCACTATTACCCCGAATACTCTTCCGAACGGGTGCTCACGATGGACTGGATGGAGGGCAAGCACCTCGATGAGTTCCTCAAGACGAACCCCTCGCAGGAAGTACGCGACAAGATCGGGCAGGCACTGTGGGACTTCTACGACTACCAGGTGCATACGCTGCGCACGGTGCACGCCGACCCGCACCCCGGCAACTTCCTCATGCAGCCCGACGGCTCGCTGGGCGTCATTGACTTCGGGTGCGTGAAGGAAATTCCCGAAAACTACTACGTCAACTACTTTACCCTCATCAACCCCGACATTCTCTCCGACGAAGGGCTCACGGAAAAGACCTTTTTCGGGCTCGAATTCCTGCACGAAAGCGACTCGGCGGCCGAACGGCGGTTCTACGTGGACCTGTTCCGCGAAATGATCGTACTGCTGGGCAAGCCCTTCCACGAGGAGGTGTTCGACTTCGGCGACCAGGCCTACTTCGACGGGGTGTTCGAGTACGCCGACCGACTTACGAAGATGAAGGAACTGCGCGAATCGAAGGTGGCCCGGGGCTCGAAAGACGCCCTCTACATCAACCGCACCTACTACGGCCTCTACGCCATGCTCAACCAGTTGCAGGCCCGCGTCCGCACCAGCAGCCCCCGGTGGATCTGGGCGTTGAGCAACAAATCATGAAGAAAGCAGGAGAGGAGAGTCATCCCCCTTGTGCGGCTGATGGCGGGTAAGGGAAGGGGGCAGGGGGATGACTCTCCTCTCTGATGTACAAATACTGTACAAATAAAAAAGGGTCTGCGTTTGCAGACCCTTTTTGTATTATTTTACCGGCTTCTCACCGTTACCGGGTTTTGTCGTTTCTGACCCGCCGGACGATGGGTTCGGCTTCGACGGGGCGACGGGTGGAATCAGCCTTTTCTTTGTTGTCGGGCGCCTGGTTGTCCTTCTTCGTCTTGTCTTCGGGCTTCTTGTCGCCTTCCTTGGCCTTCTTGTCGTCGGCCTTGGCGTCACCCTTTTTCTCTTCTTCCAGCAGTTCCCGCTTCGGCATGAAGTTCTGGTCGTGGATGTACTTCTCAAACTTCTCCAGTTGCGGACGCTGCGGCACGCCGGGGGAGATGTACTTCTCCATGATGAGGGAGGCAATCGGGGCGGCGACCACCCCGCCGAAACCGGCGTTTTCTACGTAGCAGGCAATGGCAATCCTGGGATTGTGCTTGGGGGCAAACGCAATGAACACCGAGTGGTCTTTGCCTTTCTTGTTTTCGGAAGTACCCGTCTTGCCGCACACGATGTAGTCTTTCATGATGGCCAGACGGGCCGTACCGGCTTTCACCACGTCTTCCATGCCGTCGATCACCGTCGAGAAATGGCTGCTGTCCACGCCCACGTAGTTGGGCGCCGTGTACTCGGGGGCCGGCTTGCCGTCTTTGCCGATGCTCTTGACCAGGTGCGGGGTGTAGTAGTGGCCCCGGTTGGCAATGATGGCCGCCAGGTTCGCCATTTGCAGCGGCACCACGCCCAGTTCCCCTTCGCCGATGGCCATCGAGTACCAGTTGGAGAATTTCCAGCTGCCCCGGCCGTACACCCGGTTGAAGAACGACGTATCGGGCACGAAGCCGCGTTTCTCGTTGGGCAGGTCAATGCCCAGCCGGCGGCCGAAGCCGAACTTGTTGATGGCTTCCCGCCAGCGCATGAGGCCCCTTTCGGAGTCTTTGAAGGTATTGCCGGTTTCCTTGTGGTAAATGTACTGCCGGAACGCCTGGTAGAAATACACGTTGCAGGAGTACTGGATGGCGTTGTGCAGGCCGTTGTGGTTGCCCGAGTGGTGGTGGCAACCCATCGGCCCCACGTCGGGCAGCCGTTCGTTGGGCGTGATCGAACCTTGTTGCAAACCCACCAGCGACTGCACCAGCTTGAAGATCGAACCCGGGCGGTACACGGCCTGGATGGGACGGTTGTACAGCGGGATGTAGGGGTCCTTGGACAGCGGCACGAAGTTCTTCATCAGGTCGCGGCCCGTGAGCAGGTTGGGATCGTAGGAGGGGTTCGACACCATGCAGAGGATTTCGCCCGTGGAGGGGTCAATGGCGACGATGCTGCCGATCTTGTTCTCCATCAGCCATTCGGCGTACTTCTGCAAGTCCAGGTCGATGGACGAAATGAGCGTCTGGCCGGGCACCGACAGCGTATCGTATTCACCTTCCTTGAAGGAGCCTTTCACCACGCCCTTCACGTTTTCGAGCACGAATTTCACGCCCCGCTGGCCGCGCAGTTCCTTTTCGTAGTGCTTCTCCAGGCCGCTCACGCCGATGTAGTCGCCCTGCTGGTAGTAGGGCTCTTCCTGGCTTTCGAGCTGCTTCTTGCCGATCTCGCCGATGTAGCCCAGCGCGTTGGCAAACGAGCGGTGCGGGTACGAACGGATGGTACGGGAGGTGTACGAAAAGCCCGGGTAGTCGATGAGGCGGTCCTGGATGCGGGCAAAATCCACCGTAGACACCTGCTTGAACAAGGTATACGGTTTCATCGGGCCGGCCCGGCCTTCGCGCCAGTCTTTGCGGTAGGCGGCCACCAGCGTATCGAAGTAGCCCCGGGTAATGCCCATGTCGCGGCAGAACCGGGCCGTATCCTGGATTTTGGTCTTTTTGGGAACGAACGAAATGTCGAACACCGGACCGTTGATGACCACGAGTTTGCCGTTGCGGTCAAACACCTGGCCCCGGTGCGGGTATTCGATCACTTTCTTGATCACGTTGTTGTCGGCAGCGTACTTGTACTGGTCGTCAATCACCTGCAAGTAGAACAGACGGAGCAGGAAGATCACGCCGATGGCAAGAAAGATACCCTGAACAACAAATTTTCTTTCCTCTTGCATGGAGCAAATGCGGTCGAAAGGTTAGGACTCGGCGCCGGCCCGGCGGTTTTTTGCGACAACCAACCCCCGGCGTGCTCAGTAAATATAAGCGTAAGTTACTTCTTAAAGTACTGCAATATCAGCAACAAAGTTCCCGTGAACAAAGTGCTGCACAGGGCCTTGATCAGCGTGGGCCAGAACAGGTCCCAGTTGCTGGCCTCGATGAAAAACAGCGTGGCGTGGTGAATGAAAATGAGGCTGAACGCGTAGGGCAGGAACCAGTCGAGCCCCATGCTTTTGGCCGAAACGCTCATGCTGGCCTCGTAGCCGCCCCGGGGCGTGATCACTTTGGCTACCTGCGGACGCAGGAACGCCATCAGCACGGAAGCCGCGGCGTGGATGCCGAGGGTGTCGTAAAAAAGGTCCACCAGCAGCCCCGTGCCGAAGGACAGGAACAGGATCAGCGCCGGGCCGATCTCCAGGGGCAGCAGCAGGATGAACGATACGTAGATGAAGCAAAAAGCAGTATCGAACAACACGAAGTTGCGCACCAGCAGGATCTGGGCCGTCACGAAAAGAAAGAAGTTCAGAACCTGGATGATAATATCTCTACTGCTCATCGTATTGTACCGGGATGGTGGCTTTTTCTAGGGAATCCTGTTCGGTCTTGAAGAAGTTTTCAATTACGTATACGTAAGAGAGCCGGTTGAAATTCACCGAGAGGTTCAGCGTAATGTCGTAAAAAGTTTCGGCGCCCTGGTTGCGGGCTTCCTTGATGGTGCCCAGCATGACGCCCTGCGGGAAGATGGAGTTGTAGCTGGAGGTGACCACCGTGTCGCCCTTCTGCACGGGCACGTGGCGCGGAATGTACTGGAGGCTGATTTCGCCGGCGTTGCCGCCATCCCACTTCACCGAGCCGATCTGGCCGTTCTTCTTGAGCTGGGCCGACACCTGCGTGTCGGTGTGCAGCAGCGAGGTAAGCGTGGCGTAATGGTCGGAACACGATTTTACCTTCCCGATCACCCCCTGCGGGGAGATCACGCCCATGCCTGGCTTGATGCCGTCGAGGCTGCCCTTGTCGATGGTGAGGTGGTTGTGGGCGTAGCGGGTGGTGTTGTTGACCACGCGGGCCGCAACGAAGCGGAACTGCGCCGCCAGCGCCGAGTCAAGCGTGTAGCCGGCCGGTGCCTGCTGCTTGCTCAGGCTTAGTTTGGAGTAAAGGGCCAGCAGCCGGGCATTTTCGGCCGCCAGTTGCCCGTTGTGTTCTTTCAGGTACAGGTAATCGGTCACGTCGCGGTTGGCCTGCATCACCTTGGCCGCGTAATGGTTGGAGGAGTTAAAGAAGGCCGCCCCCTGGTACGTATTGTTCCGGACGATCAGCCACCCGCACAGTACCTCCAGCAGCACAAAAAGCAGGAACGCCCGGTAGTTGTAAATGAATTGAAATAAGCCTTGCATGAAACACGGAGCAAGTAGGAGTGAAAGAGTTTATGAGTTTATGAGTTTATGAGAGGAGGAGTTCAAAATCAGTGAGCGGGAACAGCAACAGAAAGTAGGGGAAACCGGAGCAAAGGAATCCGGAAGACTCCCTCACTCATGAACTCATGCACTCATAAACTCCTGAACTTCTTTAGCTCATCAACACAGCCCGGAAGGACTTAATGTTCTTAAGCGCCATGCCGGTACCTCTTACTACGGCGCGCAGCGGGTCTTCGGCAACGTGGATGGCCAGCTTGGTTTTGGCGGCCAGCCGCTTGTCGAGGCCGCGCAGCAGGGCGCCGCCGCCCGTCAGGTGAATGCCATTGGTGTAAATGTCGGCCGACAGTTCGGGCGGCGACATTTCCAGGGCCTTCAGTACGGCTTCCTCAATCTTGGAAACGGATTTGTCGAGGGCGTAGGCAATTTCGGAATAGGAGACCTTGATGGTCTTGGGGATGCCCGTCATCAGGTCGCGGCCGCGGATTTCGTAGTCGGCGGGCGGCGCGTCGAGTTCGGTGAGGGCGGAACCCACTTCGATCTTTACTTTTTCGGCCGAACGTTCGCCGATCAGCAGGTTGTGCTGGCGGCGCATGTAGTCGAGAATGTCTTTGGTGAACACGTCGCCGGCCACCCGGATCGACTGGTCGCACACGATGCCCGAAAGCGCAATCACCGCAATTTCGGTGGTGCCCCCGCCGATGTCGACGATCATCGAGCCCACGGGCTGCTCAATGTCAATGCCGATGCCGATGGCCGCGGCGATGGGTTCGTAAATCATGTACACCTCTTTGGCGCCGGCGTGTTCGGCCGAGTCCTTTACGGCCCGCTTTTCCACTTCCGTGATGCCCGAAGGAATGCAAATGACCATGCGGTGCGACGGCGTGAAGAGCTTGCTGCCCGTCTCGATCATCTTGATCATCCCCCGGATCATCTGTTCGGCGGCCGTAAAGTCGGCGATAACCCCGTCTTTGAGCGGCCGGATCGTCTTGATGTTTTCGTGGGTCTTTTCGTGCATTTGCATGGCTTCCTTGCCAATGGCCAGCACGCGTCCGGAGGTTTTGTCAATCGCAATGATAGACGGTTCGTCCACTACAATTTTGTCTTTGTGGCTGATGAGGGTATTGGCAGTACCCAAATCAATAGCTATGTCGCTGGTCAAAAAGTTAAATACTCCCATGGGATATTAGAGGCGGTGCGCTCAGTTGAAGGATTGTTCGGTTCCCGAAATTACTACTTTATTACGGTTATTTTTTTGCGCAAATGTACGGACAGAAAATTCCCCTGCGTAATTGGGAAGAAATAATTTATTCCCTTTACAATACCTCGATAACTTACACTTTCGGGCCCGAACGGGGAGTGGTAAGGCGTTTACTTTTTCAAAAAATATTCACCGGGCCACGGGGTAAATCAGCGCCGGAAATGCCTCACGATCAGGCGCTTTAGGGTACCGGCGGCGCACCGGCCAACGACCGGCCGGCCGGCCGGAGGGACAAAAAAGGGTTGTTTCGGACGGATTTCTCACATTTCCCAAAAATAAAAGGGATTTGCACGAAGGGGGGAAAACAGGGGGCGGTTGGTAAATAGTCAGTGGTCAGTAGTCATTGGTCAGTAGTCATGAGTTGATTGGTTATTGGCAGCCACAAGTCACGCATCCCGATGACTACTGACCAATGACTACTGACTAATAACTACTGACCAATGATTAATTTTTAATGCTTGAAATGGCGTACGCCCGTAAAGACCATCGCTACGCCGTGGGCGTTGCAGTAGTTGACCGAGTCCTGGTCCTTCACCGAACCGCCCGGCTGCACCACGGCGGCAATGCCGGCCTGGTGGGCAATTTCCACTGAGTCGGCAAACGGGAAAAAGGCGTCGGAGGCCATCACGGCGCCCTGCAGGTCGAAGCCGAACGAACGGGCCTTTTCGATGGCCTGCCTGAGGGCGTCCACGCGGGAAGTCTGGCCCACGCCGTTGGCCAGCAACTGCCCTTCGCGCGCCAGCACAATGGTGTTGGACTTGGTGTGCTTGGCAATCTTGGCGGCAAACACCAGGGCCCGCTTTTCGGCGTCGGTCGGCGCTTTTTCGGTCACCGTGCGCAGGTCGGCCTCGGTTTCGGTGCGGTTGTCCTTGTCCTGCATGATCACCCCGTTGAGCAGCGTCTTCACCAGGTGGCCGGGCAGGGGTACCTCCTTGCGTTTGAGCAGGATGCGGTTTTTGCGGCCCGCCAGCAGTTGCTGGGCTTCGGGCTGGAAGGCGGGGGCGATGAGCACTTCAAAAAACAGTTTGTTGAGTTCTTCGGCCACGGCCAGGTCTACCGGCACGTTGGTGGCAATCACCCCGCCGAAGGCCGACACCGGGTCGGCGGCCAGGGCTTTCAGGTACGCTTCTTTCGCATCCCCGCCGGTGGCTACGCCGCAGGCGTTGGTGTGCTTGATGATGGCAAACGCCGTGTCGCCCCGGAACTCATCCACCAGCATCACCGCCGCGTCCACGTCCACCAGGTTGTTGTAGGACAGTTCCTTGCCGTTGAGTTGTTCGAACATGGCGTCGAGGTCGCCGTAGAACCAGCCCTGCTGGTGCGGGTTTTCGCCGTAGCGCAGCTTGCGGCTCCCCGACAGGTTCAGCGCGAAGGCATCCACCGCCTGGTCGGCGTTAAAGTAATTGAAGATGGCCGAATCGTAGGCCGAAGTGACCCGGAAGGCGTGGGCGGCCAGCCGTTTGCGGTCGGCCAGATCGGTGCAGCCGTCTTTTTCGCGCAGCAACCCTTCCAGCGTGGCGTACTGTTCCTGCGAGGCCACCACCACCACGTCCTGGTAGTTTTTGGCCGCCGCCCGGATGAGGGAGATGCCGCCGATGTCGATCTTCTCAATGATGTCTTCTTCGGGTGCCCCCGAGGCCACGGTGGCTTCGAAGGGGTACAGGTCCACCAGCACCAGATCGATGGAGGGAATCTGGTAATCGAGCACCTGCTGCCGGTCGCCGGCGTCGCCCCGCCGCGAAAGAATGCCGCCGAACACCTTGGGATGCAGCGTTTTGACCCGGCCGCCGAGGATGGAGGGGTAGCCCGTAAGGGTTTCAACGGCCGTCACCGGGATGCCGAGGCTGGCGATGAAAGCCTGCGTGCCCCCCGTGGAGTAGAGGTGCACACCCTGCCCGTGCAGGAGCTGGACAATGGACGCCAGGCCGTCTTTGTGGTACACCGAAAGGAGGGCAGAAGTGATTTTTTGCGTGGACATGGGAAATGAATGTATGGGAAGTGAGTTGATTTTCAGGTGGCTATATGGCTGTATGGCTAAATGGATAGAGGGCTAGAGGGCAATTGACCAGATCAATCATACAGCCATGTAGCCATTCAACCATTCAGCCATATAACCATCCGGTCTTATGGTCTTGGTCAACTTTCCAGCACGAGCCGTTCGATGACGGCCGGAAAGTGTTCGTGTTCGAGGGCTTGTACCTTGCGGGCTACGTCGGCCGGAGTATCTTCGGGGGCTACCGGGCACTGCGCCTGGAACACGATCCGGCCCCGGTCGTACTCGTTGTCGATCAGGTGAATGGTGATGCCGGAGGCCTTTTCGCGGGCGGCCACCACGGCCTCGTGCACCTTCATGCCGTACATGCCCTTGCCCCCGTAGGCCGGCAGCAGCGCCGGGTGGATGTTGACGATCCGGTGGGGGTAGGCGGCAATCAGGTGTTCGGGCACCAGCCACAGGAAGCCGGCCAGCACCACGAAGTCGACGTTGAAAAACCGCAACTGCGCCACCACGTCGTCGGACCCGTAAAACTGCTCCCGCGTGAACACGATCACCGGAATGCCGAGCTGCCGGGCCCGGTCAATGACGCCCGCTCTGGGGTTGTTGGTCAGGATCAGCCCCACCTGGATCTGGGGGTGCCCGGCGAAGTACTCGGCGATCCGTTGCGCATTGCTGCCCGAACCCGAGGCGAAAATGGCAATCTGGTGCATGGGAAGGTTGAAAGGTTAGAAGGTTGGCAAAGTTTAGCAGGATTTTAGAATGTAGGGGGATTTGGGAAGGGCTTTTTTAGGGCGTCCGGTCCGGGGAGAGGAAATAGCAGTTGGAGCCGTATGGTGTATTGACAAGAAAGCGCAACCACAACGACCCTGAGGGCCCGGCGGTTCAGGAAAAAAAAAGAGGAACCGTGTGGGCACGTTGGTCTCTTTTGCGTAGCGCGAGATGGATACGCGGGAAGCGGCCATATGGTGGGAAAGTACCGCTTGGCGGGAAAGCGTCGCCTCGCGGTACGTGTCGCATGGCGGGCGTCGCGTCGCGGTACGTGTCGCATGGCGGGAAGGGGTCGCGTCGCGGCTCCCCTCCTCGGAGGGGTTAGGGGGTGGGTTTATTTACATGTTACGCTTCATGTAGGGTTCACCGCAATCTGATATCCTCAGGAGAATTATCGGCAAAAAGTAAATATTGGCGTAAGGGTAATCACCACAGTGCGGTGATCCCCATGTGAGTTGTCGAATGTAAGTAAACCCACCCCCAGCCCCCTCCGAGGAGGGGAGCCGCGACGCGACCCCTTCCCGCGAGGCGACGACTTCCGCGGCAACACCTTTCCCTCCGTGTCTTGCTGGTGAATAAAAAAACCATTTCCGGCCTCCCTACCGCATGCCCGGGGCGGCAACGGTAAAAGAACGGCGGCCCGTACGCAGCACGCTTTTCTTGCTTCTGCTCGTCCCTTTCATCTCCTGCCACGAAAACCAGCACACCAGCCCGAAGCCGAACGCCAGCATCAGGTGGTAGGGGAACATCGAAAAGTCATTCAGCACGAACGCCAGCAGGGCCCCCGTCAGGTAATAGACCACCATCAGCCCCTCCAGGTAGTTCAGCGGGCTGAGCCGCACCTTGCGGTACACGTTGGACAGCACCGCCTCGCCCGGGTTGACGACGTTGAACTTGGGCGTACGGGCAAACGACGTTTTTTTACCCGACCAGCCTTCGAGCACGGCCACCGCGTTGTGCAGGGCAATGCCCATCGAAAACGAGACGTAGAACGGAAACTTGCGCCAGAAGTACGCCCGCCGGTTGTCGGCCGGGCAGCTTTGCGTGTGCAGCGTGGCTACGTAGTGGAACAGCACCAGGAAGAACGGGTTGAGCATCGAGAACGAGGTGTACGCGTACAGGTACTCCATGTGCGGCACCTGGTGCTTGAGCAGCAGCAGCGGAATGCTCAGGAACGAACACAGGAAGGCACTCACGAACACCACGCCCACCGACAGGTGCAACGCCGCGTGAATCTTGACGGGCAGGCTCACGTCGGCCGTCAGCACGTTGCCCAGGTGCTTCTTGGACGTTTCGGCAATGCCCTTGATCCAGCGGAACTGCTGCGTTTTGAGGGCACTCATCACGGGCGGCAGCTCGGCCGGCGCCCCCACGTGCTCCAGGTAGCGAAACTTCCAGCCCTTCAGTTGGGCCCGGTAGCTCAGGTCGAAGTCTTCGGTAAGCGTATCGCTGTTCCAGCCGCCGGCGTCGATGATGCAGGCCTTGCGCCACACGCCGCCCGTGCCCGAAAAGTTGATGAAGTAGCCGCAGGCGTTGCGGCCCACTTGTTCAACTGAGAAATGGGCGTCGATGAGGAACGACTGGATGTGCGTAAGCAGCGAATAGCCTTTGTTGAGGTGGTCCCAGCGGGTTTGCACCATGCCCACCTCCGGGCCGGTGAACGCCGGCAGCGTCTTTTCGAGGAAGTCGGGCTCCGGCACGAAGTCGGCGTCGAAGATGGCGATGAACTCCCCCTTGGCGCCTGGCAACGCTTCTTCGAGGGCCCCGGCCTTGTAGCCCTTGCGTTGCGGGCGCCGCACCTGCTTGATGTCGAGGCCGGTCCGCTGCCACTCAGCCACCTTGCGGGCCGTAATGGCGACCGACTCGTCGGTGGAGTCGTCGAGCACCTGCACTTCGAGGCGGTCTTTGGGATAACGCAGCCGCGCCACCGCGTCGATGAGCCGTTCCATCACGTACTGTTCGTTGTAAACGGGCAACTGCACGGTCACGCGGGGATATTCGGTGAGGAGACCGGCCGGCGGGGCAAGATTCTGGCTCCCTTTTCGTTTGGCTTTTAAATACTGGTACACCAGGTGCGCCTGCATGAGTCCGTAGACGAACAGGAACAGGGAGGACAGCAGGAACACGCTAAAAATCAGCACGGTTACGAACTCGTAACTCAACACACTTTCGATTCGCATACAAATAGACGTTGGCAGCCGGTGCCGCAAAACGGTCCGCACCGCCGTAACTAGTGATAGACTGGTTACTCTTACGCGGAGTGCGGCGCGTAGGTTAGCCGCCCGGCGCGACCCTCGTTTTTTTAAAGGCCGCCCGTCCCGATTGTATTGCGGGGTTTGCGGAGAGGGCTTATACTTGCGGAATCATTTTTTCTGCTCATTATCAGATGGATTATGAATGGTCAGCCGCCGCCGATACCGCCCGTAAAAACCAAGTGGTCACTCTACAAGCGGTGGCAGATATTCGCCCCGACCAGCTTAATCCTGACCGGCATGGGGCTTTGCCTGTTCGGCACGGCCAACCACCTGATGCATTCGGGGGCGCCTTTCCTGCGGTGGTTCGTGGCGGGCATCATCAGCCTGGTCACGTTCAATTCGGGCCTGGCCCTGTTCGGGGAAGCCATCCGCAGCCGCATCCTCTACGACATGCGCAAAAAGAAGCACCGCGACAAGCGCCGGGCCGCCTCCAAAAAACAAGGTCCCAAACCCGAACCGCCCAAGCGGGAAATCGGGCCGGGACTCAGGTAAAATGAGTACGAAGGGAGACGCTGGATTTTAGACATGAGACATGAGAGTGACTACTGATATTCAAACCGATAAATACTTACCATTTCGTGGTTCATTCTATACCGGTACGCAAGCAGGCGTACAAAAAGAAACGTAAAATGAGCAGTATGCATTCAACTGATCGCCAAGCGCCTGTCTCCTGTCTCATATCTGAAATCTAACGTCTTCCTTCTACTCCCCCTTTTATGCAATACCACAGCACCAACCGGCAGGTTCCGCCGACCACCTTCGAGCAGGCCGTCATTGACGGATTGGCCAAGGACAAAGGCCTGTTCATGCCCGAAGCGGTACCCGCCCTGCCGGCTGCCTTTTTTGCCGGCCTTTCCGCGCTTTCCCTCGTCGACATTGCCCGGCAGGTAGCCCGCCCCTTCATTGAAAACGAAATTCCGGAAGCCGTCCTCGGGCAGATCGCCGCAGAGGCGCTGAACTTCCCCATTCCCCTCGTAAGCCTGAGCAGCCACCTGCACGTGCTGGAGTTGTTTCACGGGCCGACGCTGGCCTTCAAGGACGTGGGGGCCCGGTTCATGTCGCGGGTGATGGCCCACTTCCTGCGCGGCGTCGATAAGAAAGTGTACGTGCTGGTGGCGACTTCCGGTGATACGGGCAGCGCCGTGGCCCAGGGTTTCTACAACGTGCCGGGCATTGAAGTGATCATTCTCTACCCGTCGGGCAAGGTGAGCCGGGTGCAGGAAGCGCAGTTTGCCACGCTGGGCCACAACGTGACGGCCCTCGAAATCGAAGGCACGTTCGACGACTGCCAGCGGCTCGTCAAGATGGCTTTTGCCGACGCGGCGCTGCGGGAAGAACTTTACCTGACCTCGGCCAACTCGATCAACTTCGCCCGGCTGCTGCCCCAGAGCTTCTACTACTTCTACGCCTACGGCCAGCTGGCGGCGAAAGTGCCGAACCCCGAAGTGGTGTTTTCGGTGCCCAGCGGCAACTACGGCAACCTCACGGCGGGGCTCCTGGCCGAAAAGATGGGCCTGCCCGGCGCGGCCTTCCTGGCGGCCAGCAACGCCAACGACACCGTGCCCGAATACCTCACCACCCGGACCTTCCGGCCCCGCCCGTCGGTGGCTACGCTGTCCAACGCCATGGACGTGGGCGACCCGAGCAACTTTGCCCGCATGCAGCGCCTCTTCGGCGACTCGTGGGAGGACATGCAGCGGCGCATCAAGGGCTACAGCTTCACCGACGCCCAGACGGCCCGGGGCATCCGCGAAGTGTACGACACCTACGGCTACCTCATCGACCCGCACGGGGCGGTGGGCTACCTGGCCGCCGCCGACTACCGCAAAACGCACCCGGATGCCCACCTGGTGGTACTCGCCACGGCGCACCCGGCCAAGTTTGCCGACGCCGTGCAAGGCGCCACCGGGCAGGTACCGCCCGTACCGCCGCAACTGGGCAATTGCCTGCACCGCGAAAAGCTGTCGCTGCCGCTGGCCAACGATTACCTGCCGCTCAAAAACTTCCTGCTGCAACGGAGTGTGGTGGTGAATTGAGTTTATGAGTTCAAAGTTTATGAGTTTATGAGTAAAAAGGCGCTGCCCATTAAACGCGTACTGACTTTAAACTCATGAACTCATGAACTCTTACTGTTGTACCCGTTGAGCATTTTGGAGAAGAGGCCGGGCACGAACCGCTTGAGGTAGACGCCCATCACTTCCTTGCCGCCGATGAGGACTTCCTGCTTGTTGGCGGCCACGGCCCGGATGATTTTCTGGGCGCATTCTTCCGGCGGAATGCCGTTGGCCTGGTTGTCGTCCATCTGGTTGTGCTTTTCGCCCCGTTCGTTGAGGGCGTTTACCGAAATGTTGGTGCGGATGTAGCCCGGGCAGACCATCGTGACGCGGATGTTGTGGCCGCTCTCCTCGGCCCGCAGGGCTTCGAAAAAGCCGTGCAGGGCGTGTTTGGAAGCCGCGTACGCCGACCGCATGGGCGTGCCGAAATACCCCACCAGGCTGCTTACCACCACCAGGTGCCCGCCGCCCTGCGCCAGCATGAGCGGCAGCAGGGCCTTGGTCAGCGCCACCGGCCCGAAGTAGTTCACCTCCATGAGCTTGCGGTCCACGTCCACCAGCGTATCGCGGGCGAATGACCGCTGGCTGATGCCCGCGTTGTGCACCATAATGTCGATGCGGCCGAAGTACTTGCGCACCTGCACCACCTTGTAGGAAAACGTTTCGCCCTGGCGCATGTCGATGGGGAGCACCAGCACCCGGTCGGCCGGCAAGCCCGTCAGCGCCGCCACCCGTTGCAGGTCCGGCTCCCGCCGCGACGACAGCACCAGCCGGGCTCCTTCCCGGGCAAAAGCCACCGCCAAGGCCTCCCCGATGCCCGACGACGCCCCCGTAATCCAGACTACTTTATCAGTAAATGCGGACATGCTTCGTTGTTGGTTGTTCGTTGCTCGTTGTCAGTGGTTCGATGCTTCGTACTTCGACATTGGAAATTCCTTGTTCAACATTCGAAATTTCAATTAATAAGATACCCAAATTCTTCCTTAACCTCCCCTCACCTTCCACCCTGCTGACGTGCCGGCCTGGCAACTTTTCTACCCTTTCCTTTCCAGCTTGCGGTTGAGTTCGAAGGCGGCGCTGATGAGGCCCAGGTGGGTGAAGGCCTGCGGAAAGTTGCCCAGGTGCTGGCCCCGGTGGCCGATCTGTTCGGCAAACAGGCCCAGGTGGTTGGCGTAGCCCAGCATCTTTTCGAAGTACAGGCGGGCCTTTTCCACGAAGCCCGACCGCGAGAGGCATTCCACGTACCAGAAGCTGCACATCGAAAAAGTGCCCTCCTCCCCCACCAGCCCGTCGGCCGCACCGCGGTCGGTGCGGTAGCGGTACACCAGGGTGTCGCTTACCAGTTCGCGTTCAATGGCTTCCAGCGTGGAGAGCCAGCGGGGTTCGTAGGGGTTGATGAAGCGCACCAGGGGCATGAGCAGGGCCGCCGCGTCGAGCACGTCCGATCCTTTGTACTGCACGAACGCCTTTTTCTCCTCGTTCCAGAAGTTGTGGTACACGTCCTTGTAGATTTCGTCGCGCACCAGCCGCCAGCGGTCAATGGGTGAGGGAAAAGAACGGTTCTCGGCCACCCGGATGGCCCGGTCGAGGGCCACCCAGCACATCACCCGCGACTGCAAAAATTCCTGCTTTTCGTTGCGCACCTCCCAGATGCCGTGGTCGGGCTTTTTCCAGTTGTTGCTCACGTACTCCACCTGCTGTTCGATCTTTTGCCAGAAGGCGTAGGTGACCGGCCCGCCGTACTTGTTGTAGAGGTAGATGGAGTCGATGAGTTCGCCGTAGATGTCGAGCTGGAACTGGTCGGAGGCGGCGTTGCCCAACCGTACGGGGAAAGACTTCTCGTAGCCTTCCAGGTGCGGCAGCGTGGTTTCTTCGAGGTCCGGGCTGCCGTCTACCCGGTACATGAGCCGCAGCGTCTCCCCGTGTTCGGTGATTTCGCCCAGTTCACCTTCGATCCACTTCATGAAGCCGGCCGCTTCTTCCATCAGGCCGAGCCGCAGGAAAGCGTACATGGTAAAGGCGGCGTCGCGGATCCAGGTGTAGCGGTAATCCCAGTTGCGGATGCCGCCGATCACCGAAGGCAAGCCGAAGGTCGCCGCCGCCACCGCCGAGCCGAACTGGTGCGAAGTGAGCAGCTTGAGCGTGAGGGCCGACCGGTTGATCATTTCGAGCCAGTGCCCGGTGTACTTCGATTTGCCGATCCAGCCCTTCCAGTAATTCACCGTGGCGTTGAAGCTGGTGGTGGTGTAACGTTGCAGGGCCTCCGCCGAATCCTGCGGGGCCTCTTCCGCCGCCAGGGCTTCGAGCACGAAATGCGCCTCCTGCTTCGGCCCGAGCCGGAAGTGGGCGTACACGTCGGGCCCCTCGATGGTCATGGGCACGTTGCTCATCAGCCGGAACGCCGTGCCGTCGGGGCCGAGGCTCCGGAAGGTGACCTCGAAGGGGCTGCCCGTCACCGTGTGTTCGGCCCGGGCGTAGTCGAAGCGGGGCTGGCAGCGCATCCGCAGGGGAATTTCGCCGCGGGGCGCCACCACGCTCCGCACCAGCACGCAGTTCTTCTCTTCGCTCTTGACGGGCATGAAGTCGGTCACTTCGGCCACACCCTGCTCGGAGAGGAAACGGGTGAGCAGCACGGTGGTGTCGGGCAGGTAGAGTTGCTTGAAGTCCATTGCCTCCAGTTCCGGCCGGATTTCGAAAAACCCGCCCTTCTGCGCGTCGAGCAGGGCGGCGAAAATCGTGGGCGAATCGAACCGGGTAAAGCACATGAAGTCGATGGACGCTTCGCTGGACACCAGGGCGACCGTATGCAGGTTGCCGATGATGCCGTAGTTGCCGATGGGCTGGTATTTTTTCTTTTTCATAGGTACACGCGAAAACGGCGCCCTTCCAGTCGTTGGCCGGAGCAGGCAGTTCCAAATAGGGTACGAGCAGAAAAAATGAGCAGAGGCCGTCTAAACGGTTAACCACCTCCCGCCCGGGCATTGTTTGGGGTATACGGGAGTAGGGGTAATTAAGATTGGAATTAAGGAAGACCGCAGCGGGTGGGGGTAGGGTTTCAACCCTACCCTACGGAAAAGCGGAGCCCAACCTGGTTGGAGTGAAGTTCGCGTACTTACGCTCAATATCAATAGGATAGGGTTTAAACCTTATCCCCTCCCGCGGCACCGAGGGGTATTCCCAATTAGCTTCCTCCCCGATCCCTCCTCCCGTCTCCCTTTCTCCGGTCTTCGGTCTCCCTTTTCTTTGCTTATCATTGCAGAATACCGTGTTTTTGTCCCATTTACCCTTCCCTTTTTCCAAATGCCAATGATTCGTTTCCGAGCCCGCCGGCTGCTGCTTGCGTTTTTTGTACTGCTCATGAGTGCGGCGGCACTTGCCGCCCCGAAGGCCCCCAAGATTGAATATTTCCTGTCGATGGATGAGCCGCACACGCACTACTTCGACGTGCGCATGACCGTGAGCGGCATCCGGCAGGATTACCTCGATTTCAAGATGCCCGCCTGGACACCCGGCTCGTACCTCATCCGGGAATACGCCCGCCACGTGGAGGGCTTCTCCGCTACGGGCGGCGCCAACAAGCCGCTCAATGCCGAAAAGATCAACAAGAACACCTGGCGGGTGAACAGCAAAGGGACCGACGGCGTGACGGTGCAGTACCGCGTGTACGCCTTCGAGATCAGCGTCCGCACCCCCTTCCTCGACGCCACGCACGGGTACGTGCAGCCGGCCGCTGTGTTCATGGCCCTCGACAAGTACCAGGACCAGCCCGCTACGCTTACCGTAAAGCCCTACAAGGACTGGAAAGAAATTTCCACCGGCCTCTCCCCCGCCGGCAAGGACAAGTGGACGCTGGCCGTGCCCAACTTCGACATCCTCGTGGACTCGCCCATCGAGATCGGCAACCAGGAAATCCTCACGTTCAACGCCCTGGGCATTCCGCACTACGTGGCCCTGTACGGCCCCGGCAACTACAACCCCGAAACCCTCGTCCGCGACATGAAGACCATCGTGGAAGAGGCCGGCAAGGTGGTGGGCGAAAACCCCAACAAGGACTACACGTTCATCGTGCACAACCTCCACAGCGGCGGGGGCGGCCTGGAACACCTCAACTCCACCACGCTGCAAACCACCCGCACGGGCTACGAAACCAACTATACGGGCTTCCTGAGCCTGGCGGCCCACGAATACTTCCACCTGTGGAACGTGAAGCGCATTCGCCCCAAAGCCCTGGGTCCCTTCGATTACGACAACGAAAATTACACCAACCTGCTGTGGGTTTCCGAAGGGCTCACGGCTTACTACGACGACCTGATTACGCGCCGGGCCGGCTTCTACTCGCCCGAGCAGTACCTGACGCTGGTCACCAACAACATCGGCACCATCGAAAACGCCCCGGGCAACGAGGTGCAGTCGGTGGCCGCGTCGAGCTGGGACGCCTGGATCAAGTTCTACCGGCCCAACGAGAACTCCAACAACACGACCGTCTCCTACTACACGAAGGGCGCCGTGCTCGGGGCCCTGCTCGACCTGGACATCATGCACAGCACGAAGGGGCAGAAAAACCTCGACGACGTAATGCGCTACCTCTACGAGGAATACTACAAAAAGCAGAAGCGGGGCTTTACGGACGCTGAATTTCAGCAGGCCGTCGAGAAAGTGGCCGGCCACGGCATGGAGGAGTTCTTCCGCGACTACGTGTTCGGCACCAAACAGATCGACTACAACCGGTACTTCAGCTACGTGGGCCTGCGCCTCACCGAGACGGCCCGCAGCGAAGCCTTCCTCGGCGCCACTACCTCCACCGCCGGGGGCCGCTACAACGTAACGGCCGTGCAGCGCGGCGCGGCGGCCTACCAGTACGGCCTCAACGTAAACGACGAGATCATTGCCGTGAACGGCCAGCGCCTGGAGGGCGACCTGAACCGGTTCATTGCGGGCCACAAACCGGGCGACAAAGTAACCCTCCTGGTGAACCGGGCCGGCCTGCTCCAACCGCTGGAAGTGGTGCTGGGCAAAAATCCCAACATCAGCTACCGCCTCGAACGATCCAGCAACGCCACCCCCGAACAGGAAGCCCTGCTGCGGAAATGGTTGAAAATATGAGGTGATCCGTTTGTAGAGACGCGATTCATCGCGTCTGTTGTAGAAACACGATTCATTGCGTCTGTTGTAAAAACACGATTCATTGCGTCTCCCTAATCGCGTCCCGGTTGATTCAGATTAAAAACGACCTGTCCCAAATGAAAAAGCCCGGACTCGCATCCGGGCTTTTTCATTTATGTTTTTGCTGCCAGAGACGCGATGAATCGCGTTTTTGCTGTCAGAGACGCGATGAATCGCGTTTTTACTGCCAGAGACGCGATGAATCGCGTCTCTACACCATTACCCGGTTCATCAGGTCGTCGAAGGGCAGGGGGGCGGCAAAGCGGGAATCCACTACTTTGGTGACCATGAGGCGCAGGTAGCTCGGGCGGTCGTTCACGCGGATGAGTTCGAGGTACACGTGGCCGTAGAGTTGAACCAGTTTGCCCTGGTCGTTGGCGGCGTCGGGCAGGCGGAAGGAGTGTCTTTCAACGGTTTCCACGTACAGAACCCGGTCGAGCAGTTCGCGTTCGGAGCGGTGAGGCCGGTAGCCCAGCGTCAGGATGCGTTCGCGGAGGTAGTCGAAGTAGTGCTGGAAGTTCTTGTGGTCGATGAAGTCGCTGCACGAGATGGAGAAGGCGCAGGCAGCCTGAGACTCAAAGAGGTGTACGTTCACCGAGCAGCGGATGCCGATCTTCTTCAACCAGCACGCCCCGCGGAAGAGTTTGCTGAGGGGCCGGTAGCTCCTCGCCTTTTTCCACAGGCGGTAGTCGGCCCGTTCGTTGCGGGTACGCCGCAACGGCTCCTGGAAGAGGGGTTGGTTGGGAGAAAGTTCGGCAGGGAAAAGCTGACTGAGAATATCTTCTGCGTAAGCCATAATAATTGCTGGCAGCTACAGGCCGCCTTTCGTCGATTTTTTACAAAAGTCTATTCTTTCGGATTCAAATGTCCATTCATATACCGACTTTTATTACGTAATGTTCGAAAGAGCGGATTTTTTAACCCCCCACTAATTTTTAGTGGGCTCAAATGCGGCCAAACGCCTGGTGGAAAGCGTCGTTCATTTCGTCGAACCGCCGCAGCACGCCGGCCAGGAAGTCATCGTCGAGCAGCCGCCGGACGTCGTCCACGCCGGTCACGTCGAGTTCACTTACTTTATAGGTTTGTTCCAGCATGCCCCTTTCGAGCTTGATGAGGTATTTGTTGTTCCAGGAAAAGAGGGTGATTTTGAGTTCCGGGTGCGGAATGTCGGCGATGACGCGCATAGAGAGGGAGTTTCGGTTGCGTGTATGAAGTTACCGGTTTATCCCGAGGAAAGGCGGTTACCTGTCGGCGGCATTGTATATTTTTGCGCGTCACCCCCCTCCCCGATGCACCCAGCCGCCACCCGCACATCCGCTTTGCTTGCCGCTTTTCCGTTGTGCCAGGTGTCGGCGGCGCCCGCCGTCCCGGTGGTGCCGCCCACGGCCCTCATCACCAACGACGCCGTGGTACTGGGGCTGCTCATCGCGGTGCTGTATTTCGTGATGGAAACGTCGAGCCGGACCACGGGCTTCTGGGAGAAGTTTTACCGCTACCTGCCCCCGCTCCTGCTCTGTTACTTCATCCCGGCCGTTTTCAATTCATTCGGCCTCATTTCGGGCACTACGTCCGGGCTCTACAGCGTGGCGACCGGGTACCTGCTCCCCGCCAGCCTCGTGCTCCTTACCCTCAACATCGACTTCAAAACCATCCGCCAACTGGGTCCCAAGGCGCTGATCATGTTTACGGTCGGCGCCATCAGCATCATGGTCGGCGGCCCCATCGGGGTGTGGGTGATGTCGATGATCTCGCCGGAAGTGGTGGGCGGCAACGGACCCGACGCCGTGTGGAAAGGGCTGGCAACGGTGGCCGGCAGTTGGATCGGCGGGGGCGCCAACCAGGTGGCCATGAAAGAAATCTTCGAGCCCTCCGACCGGCTGTTTTCGGCCGTGATTGCCGTGGACGTGATCCTGGCGTACCTCTGGATGGCGCTGCTGCTCTACGGCGCCAGCATCGTCGGCCAGCTCGACAAACGGATGGGGGCCGATACCTCCGCCCTTGACGACGTGCGCCGGAAGATCGAAAACTACCAGGCCAGCATTGCCCGCATTCCCAACTTCCTCGACTGGGTGCGGCTGATCGCCATTGCCTTCATTCCCACGGCCATCGCCCACCTGTGCGCCGACGGCATCGTGCCCTGGATTGAAGCCAACGCCCCCGTACTGGCCCAGTTCAGCATGACCTCCCGGCAGTTCTGGATCGTGATCATCACCACGACCTTCGGGTTGGTGTTTTCGTTTACCCGGGCCAAAAAGCTCGAAGGCGTGGGCGCCTCCCGGCTGGGCACGCTGCTGCTCTACATGATGATCGTGGTCATCGGCATGCGCATGGACCTGTTTGCCATTGCCGACCAGCCCGGCCTGCTGGTGGTGGGTGCCATCTGGCTGGGCATCCACGCGGTGGTGATGCTGGTGACGGCCCGCCTCATCCGGGCTCCCTTCTTTTTCATGGCCGTCAGCAGCCAGTCGCTCATCGGCGGACCGGCCTCGGCGCCGGTGGTGGCGTCGGCGTTTCACCCGTCGCTGGCGCCGGTGGGCGTGCTGCTGGCCATCCTGGGTTACGCGGTGGGCACCTACGGGGCGTACCTCTGCGCCCTCATGATGCGGGCCGTAGCCCCTAACTAAATTGACAATAAAAGTTGTGGTCATATGGTTGAATGGCTGTATGGCTAAAGATCAACCATATAACCATCCAGCCATAAGGTCATAACCTTACTGCTTGCCGGGCATCCCGTACTTTTTATCGGCATCGTCGAGCACCAGCACCCAGTCGTTGCCGGGTCCGGTGGCGCCTTTGGGCTTGAAGGTCCGCGTGCCCCGGTTGGGAAACACGCCGATTGCGGCCGCCGTGCCCGTGCGCGGGTTGAACCACCAGGCTTTTACCTTGCCGCCGCTGATCTTTCCCAGTTGCACCGGCACGGGGTTGCCCGTTGGCAGGTACACGAAAGCGTAATCGGCCCCCCGGGTGGCTTGCAGGTGTTGTTCCCCCCTCCCGGCCTCCCCCGCAATCAAACTTTGGTCGGGCACGCGTTCGAGCACGGGCCGCGACAGGATGAGGTGCTTGAGGTGTTGCACCTGGAAGGAACCGGGCAAGTCGAGCACTTCCTGCCAGGTGCGCCGCGTGGGCGATACGTAGGGGCTTTTTTTGGTGTAGAACTGCCAGATCGGGTGGCAGCCGTAGGTGTGGCCGTGCGCCCCGGCAAACACCGACCAGTAGGCAATCTGCCGCACGTCGAAATCGTCGAACCAGCCTTTTTCGGGCTCCCAGTTGATGGGGTGGTCTTCGTAGGCCGGCTCCCCGTTGAGGGTGGGTTTGTGATCCGGCAGGTTCCAGTCGGCCCAGGCGACGCGGTAGGCGGTGGAGTCGTTTTTTGCCATGTGGTACGACCCCCACATGTGGAAGTCGATCCAGTCGTCGGCGTGGAAAAATTTCGACGAGGTGGGGAAGGAATGGTAGGTCATGCACGTGGACGCGTAGTCGGCCAGGGAATCGAGTTGCTTGACGCCGTTGGTGCCGTCGGCCACGCCTTCGGCCAGGGCCCGCCAGATCACGAAGCCGTCGGGTTTTTCGTCGGGGTGCCGGTCGCCGCCCATGATCCAGATGATGTTGTCGAAACTTTTGTACCGGTCGCCGATGAAGTGCCCGTAGGCGTAGGCCTGCCGTTCGTCGGTGAAGTACTGGGGGCCAAACCGGGGCAGCACCCATTCGCCCCAGGAGGGCAGCAGGCCGATGTAGAGGCCCTTGTCGGCGGCCGTCCGCACGATGAAGTCGAGGTGGTCCCAGTAGTCGTACTGGGCCGTGTCGGCCGGGTCGGCGCCACCGGTGACGGCGGGTTTGACGGGGTCTTTGTTCACCAGGGGCAGGTCGCCGTAGGCGTTGGGGGTATCGAGGCCGCCCACTTCGGCCAGGGCCACGGCCTGGATCACGGTAAAGCCTTTTTTGGCGCGGTTTTCCAGGTACCGGGCGGCTTCCTCGCGGTTCAGGCGGTGGATGAGTTCCCAGGCGGTATCGCCCAGGTAGAAGAAGGGCTTGCCGTCGGTGGTGACCAGGTAATGGCCGTTGTCACTCACGCGGAGGCGCTGGGCGGGGGCAAGCAGGGGAACCAGCAGCAGTAAAACGAGGCAAAGGAGCATTTTATGGGGCATCGTTTGGGTGGGCCTTCTTGTGAACATACGGGCGGGAAGAAAGGGATTTACGGAGATTCGTAGCGAGGTAAAATATAAACATTGGGTGCCGGTTTCGCACGGGTTGGGGTAGTTTATTTCTTGGTCCAATCCCCGGCAAACCCTCCTTACCGCCACTCCACCTCGTAATACATCGTCTTCGTCCGAGCTCCCTCCAACTGTACACTTCCCGCTTTCACCGGCACCGTACGGCCCGTCCGTACCCCGTCGTGGTCGAGTACGTGCACCACGGGCCGGCCCTGCCGGGCAAATCCCAGCGTGAGCCGGACCGGTTCCAGCAGGATGGGCGCCTCCCCGGGCTGGAGCAGTTGCGTGGTGTCGGCATTGTACGCCATGCCCGTGTTACGGGCCCGGGCCACCGTCGTGACCAGCATCCGCCGGCAGTCCCCCAACGACCGGTCCTTTTCGAGGCTGCTCACCAGCACCACCGCGAAAAGGTTATCCGTTTGCAAAGAGAAGTCGCCGAGGCGCTGCGCCTTGCCGCCGGCAAAACCCACCACCCCCTGGGTGCCCGGCGTGTTGATCGTAAAATAGCCCTTGCCCCCGTAATGCCATTCGAGCTGCCCGGTGCTAGAGCGGACCACCTTCTTGGTTTTGTCCCAGTATTTGTCCCAGTCTGGGACATTTTTCGCCCCCGCAGCGGCATTGAAGTCAATTCTGACCGGTCCCACGGCCAATGCTTCCCCGGGAAGTCCTCCCGAGAATTGCTTGCGGTCGTGATCCTGTTCTACCTTTTCGGCAAAGTCCGTTTTGCCGGCCGCCAGGTCCTTAAGGCTCACGCCGCGGCGGATAGTGGCCGTGCCCTCCTGCACGTCGTTGCGGTAGAGCATGGCCGCCAGGGCCGGGTACAGGGCCAGTTGCGTGGGCGAAGTGACGTTGTACACACCCGGCGTATGGAGCGTCTTCGTGAAATGCGGGTAGTCGAGGGCAAACGCGTACGAGCCGTCCCACCCTTGCAAGCCCATGCCATAGGCGGCCACCACCGGCGAGGCTTCGGCCGTCCATTCATTGGGAATCAGGCTCATCCACTCCGACAGCACAAAGGGCCGGCCTTCGGTCTGTTGCAGGCCCGTACCCAGCAGCCCCGCGCCCGGCCGCCCAACCATCGCAGCATTATCCACCTTGCCCGGCACCAGGTGGTGACCCGTTTCCCCGCCCGAATAATTGTGGCGGTCGATGATGCCGGCGGTGTAGTCGGCGTGCAGGTTGTAGAGGTGCGTAAGGCCGGTGCCCGCCTGCCAGCAGGAGCCCACCACCGGTCCCCGGTAGCCCGTCCGGCGGATGGCCGCCACGAAGCGGTTGTAGAAGGTCACCTGTTCCTCGTAGAGAAACTGCGCCCGGTCGAGGTAGTGCGGGCGGACGGGTCGGTTCTCGCGCCGGGCGCTTTCATACTCGCTTGAAAACCAGCTGTGATTGGGTTTTGGGTAAATGTTTTCCTTTAGCAGGCTTTCCCCTTCCGCCAGGCCGTCGTTGCCCCAGGCCGCCCGCAGCGCCGCTTCGGTGCGGTACTTGCGGGCCAGCCACCCCGAAAACTTCCGGCAGAGCAGGGCGTGGTAGGTGGGCGTCTGTTCGAGGGTTTTTTCGATGGCGCTCCAGAAAATGTTGTCCTCGTTCTGCAACTCCACGAAGCTCAGGGCCGGGTCGTCGGCGTAGCGCAGGCCGGTGTGCGGGTTGCGGTGGTTGAGCATGTGCACGGTCAGTTCGATGTTGAGGTCCTGCAAGTCTTCGGCGAAGTTGACCAGCGAGGCCGTGGTCGCATCCAGGTGCGCCCAGGGCAGTTTTACGTTGATGATCTCGTCGTAGGCCAGCAGGCGGCCCCGGTCGGCGGGCAGCGGCTTGTGGCCGTAGATGTGCGACCAGCCGTAGTAGATGCCCGCCGCGCGGAGTTTCGATTGGAAGTAGTCGAACCGTTCCCACCTGGCGGGGTCGAGGCGGGTGGACGAGTCGCCGTGGCAGGCGTGCCAGGTGAATTTGTGGAACCGCACGCCGTTGATGCCGTATTTTGCCAGGAAGTCTACCCATTGTCCCACCTCATTTTGCGGAATGAAGGGCCGGTTGCTGGCAATGTTTACGCCCCAGAACTTGATTTTTGTCCCATCTTCGCCCACAAAATCATTCCCGTCGCCCCGGATGAAGCCGTGCTTGCCGGCCGGGGCGTCGAGCCAGCCCCGCATGTCGAACACACTCTGGCCCCGCCCCTGCCCCGGCGCGAATGGGAACCATCCTGGTTGCGCCCGGTCCGCAACGGGCAGCAGCAGCAGCAGCAACGCCCCCCGTTTGAGTATTCTATTGTAACCCGTCATTCCACAGTTCGACCACATAGCCATACAACCATTCAACAACTGAACATTACTTCGTCATACCCTGTCCCTTCAGCCAGTCCCGCAGGCGGTCGGGCCAGGAGGCCAGGGCGGGGTTGTCTTTGGGATAGAAGCCGTAGCCGTGCCCGCCCTTCTGGTAGATGTGCATTTCGGCCGGTACGCGGGCCTTGCGCAGGGCGAGGTAAAACAAGACGCTGTTCTCCGGCTCCACCCCGTCGTCGTCGGTGTGCATCAGGAAGGTAGGCGGCGTAAGGGTGGTCACGTGTTTTTCGTTGGACAGGTACTCGGCCAGCGTGGAATCGAGGGTGCGGCCCAGTTGCATTTCACGGGAAAAGCGGTGGGTGTACTCGGTGGTAAACGAGACGACCGGGTAGATGAGCACCAGGAAGTTGGGACGGGAAGCAGCCCGTTCCACGGGGTCTTTGGCCTTGGCGTTGCCCCGGTCGAAGTGCGTGCCCACGGTAGAGGCCAGGTGGCCGCCGGCCGAAAAGCCCAGGATGCCGATCTTGCCCGGGTCGATGCCCCACCCGGTGGCGCGGCTCCGGACGAGGCGCATGGCCCGGGTGGCGTCGTTGAAGGCGTGCGGATAGCCGTACTTGCGGTGGTCCCAGGTGTTCACGCGGTACCGGAGCACGAAGGCCGCAATGCCCAGGTTGTTAAACCATTCGGCCACCTGTTTGCCCTCGTGGTCGGCGGCCAGGGTTACGTAGCCGCCACCGGGACAGATCACCACGGCGGCGCCGGTGGCCTTGTCTTTCGGCGGCAGGTTCACGCTGATGCGCGGCACGTCGAGGGGACCGGTGCCCATCGCTCCCGGGGCGCCTTCCGGCCAGAGTTGCAGGGTGTCAACGGCCTGGCCCCGGGCAGCGGAGGCGTACAGGCCGGTAAGCAGGAGGAACAGGGAAAAGCGGAAAAGCCCGCGCTTCGTGGACACTCTCATTTGTGGTGATGCTGATTCTTTTGCCAAAGCCCGTAAAGTAACGGGAAAGCCACAGTCCCGCTGTCCTGCCCTATCCGGTCATTGGTCATTGGTCATTGGTCATTGGTCATTGGTTGTACTGACAACTGAAGTTATGGTTGTATGGCTATATGGCTGGATGGTTGTTGATCGGGAAGGAATCGTGCGCCAGCCCAACCATACAGCCATTCAGCCATATAGCCATTCAACCCAATTGGTTATTGGTTCCCACCGGTAACCGCCAGCCCCGCCGTTACGTACATTCACGGGTAACCAATTTTTCATTCTTATGGCAAAGTACAGCAAAGAGGCCCAGGAATACGTGGAAGAGGCCATGCACGAAATGAAGGAAGGCAAGCTCAAATCAAGCAACGGACAGCCGGTGACCAACCCCAAGCAGGCCATTGCCATCGGGCTCAACGAGGCCCGGGAGCACGGCGCCAAAGTGCCCGAACCCAAAAAGGAAGACAAGGATTCCTAAGCCGTTCACCACGGATACGCCAAACGAAAAGCGCCGGGTACGGCCCCCCGGCGCTTTCTTTTTTAATCCTGGTCGTCCCCTACTCCCGTACATCCTGCCCCTTGATGAGGCCCTTCACCACCTCCGAAAAGGGATCTTTAAAATCATAAAATACCTTGGGATTGAATGTAACCGGGTAGTCGGGCAACGTGCCGCGACCGGCCGCACAATCCCCCTCCACGGCCATCTGGTAGTACACCAGGGGAATGTTGACGTAGATTTTGCTGTGCGGCAGGGTGAGGTGGATGAACGAACTGCCGTTGCCCCCGCAGTAAGCTCCGCCCGTTTCCTCACCAATGAAGGTACCCAGCTTGTTGTAGTGCGCCACCGCGGTAAATTCGGCCGTGGTGGACCCGCTCAGACCGTTCACCAGGAAGTACACCTTGCCGGTATAATGGTCCGGGTTCGGCGTCACGCCCTGGTCGAAGTCCCGCTTGAGGGTATACGTGCCGTCCTCCTCCCGCACCATTCCCTTCTTTTCGTTGGCAATGTCTTCGGCGCTTACATCCGCAAACCGCAAGTAGGTGGAGGAGCCGTCGGTCACTGTGTGTTGCCGCCCGTAGTAGCGGGTCGGTTTGCTGATCAGGTAGGAGAACAAAGCCACGCCGCCCGCGTCGTACCCGCCGCCATTGTTGAGCAGATTAATGACCAGGTTGGGCACGTTTTTCTTTTTCAGTTCCCGGAAAGACTCCTCCAGGAAACGGCCGAACCGCTTCTGAAAGTCGGGTCCGCTCTTCCCGCCGAAGCTGTTGATGGTGAGCACGGCGGCCGGCACGTCTTTGAGGATTTCGAATTGCCAGGGCTGCTGCCGCCCCTTTTTTTCTCTCGACAGCAACTGCTGGTTCACGGGGTTTTTCATCAGCAGTTTCCCCGTATTGGCGTACACCAGGGCCGGCACTTCCGCCCGGATGGGTTTTCCCTGCGCATCCAACGCTTCTACGACAAACTTTTCGGGCCGGCCGATGAGCATATAATACAGGAACATGAACATATCGCCGCTCATCCGGTGCCGGCGGGCCGACTCAATGTGTCCGTCGGCCCAGGCGTGCGGCCAGAGGCGTTCTTTGATCGACAGAATGGATTCCCCGTTGATGGACAACAACTCGTAGCCGGGGCGAAGGGTGGTATCCCCGGAACGGTTCAGGACCACGCACGCTCTGCCAGCGGTAAAAAACCGGATGTTTAAAGGGATTACCCGGGCCTGGTTCAAAAAGCCGTTCGTGTTTTCGGTGGGTACCATGAAGGTGTGGGCGCAGCGAATCTCCCCGATCAGGGAAGAAAGCATTGCGTAGTACGACCAGTACGGCATGGGCTGGCCGAGCCGGGCGTAGAGGCTGTCCATCTTGCGCGTCATGTCGGCTTTGGGCACGTAGCGGTACAGTCCCGGGTGGGTTTCTTCCAGTGCCTTGCGCAGGTAGGTGAAGTCGGCCTGCATGGCCGGGGGCTGGAGGATTTTGGCGTTCAGGGTATCAATGCCGCCCTGGGCGAAACAAAGGGCCGGTACCAGGACCACCAGGCAGGCCCGCATCAGGAGTTGGGTAATCGATTGCATAAGGCAAAGCAAGCATTCTTTTTGCCCCCCGGCGACTCAAATCCGGTTTTGAGCGTCCTTTTTGCGCGGAAAAACGGCGCAAATCCGGCTTTGACCGCTAACAATTCAAGGCTTGTCGCTGGCTGGCCAGGTATTCGCCCGGCGACTGGCCCGTGGCAGTGCGGAAAGCCCGCTGGAAAGTTGCCTGCGAGTTGAACCCGCATTCAAACGCCAGCCCGACCAGCGTGAGCGGCGGTTGCGCCGGGTCCAGCATCCGGCGTTTGACGGCCTCCACCCGGTATTCGTTCACGTACTGGTTGAAGCTTTTGCCGGCGTGGCCGTTGAGCACCGACGATACGGTTTTGGGCGGCTTTTGCAGGTGCCGGCCTACTTTTTCCACCGTCAGTTCCGGGTCAAGGTACAACTGGTCTTCCTCCATGGCTTGGCGGAGGGCTTCCATCACGGCGGAGGCTACGTCGGCGGGCGGTGCCGTACCGGTCTTTTTGGGCACCGCCGGTTCGGCCGTCCGTTGGGCGTGCAGGTAGCCTTTCATGCCGATCCAGTAGATGATGGCTACCATCGGAATGTAGATGGGGGCGTACCCGGCGAAGTCAAGCACCGCGTTGTGGAAGGCGGGAATTACGTACGGCACCAGGAACAGCAGGTAGACGACCTGGATGCCGGCCACGGCCCGGTGCAGGGTGGCAAGCCAGCGGTGCGTAGCTTCCGCGCCGGCCTCACCCGGCGGCGCGTGCCGCGAGAGCAGCCGGTGCGACAGCCACAGGTAAACTGTAATGGAAATCCAGTGCGGTATGTCCACGTACGTGTTGTACTGATCCATCACGTGGCCCCACGCCGGCCCGTCCTCCTGCCGGAACACCCCGAGCAGCAGTCCGCCGACGTAAATCCAGCCGATGATTTTCGATCCCCAATCCAGCAGTACCGGCAGGAAGTGCAGTTTTTCCTGCTTGCCCAGGCGGAAACCGGGCGTGAGCAAAGAACGGGTGTAAAAGTAGATGATGGGTCCGAAGGGCATTACCGTGACCAGCGGAAACAAGTCCAGCAGCAAAGCAATCCACTGGTTCGCCACGGGGATGCCCACGGCCAGGCAAGCCGAGGCCATCAGGGCCATGAGCGTTGCCAGCAGCCGGTTGCTCAGGCGCGTTCCCTTGCGGCTGGTCCACAGCAGGCCCGCCATGATGGCGCCTTGCAGGCAGCCGAGCAGAAAAAGGACTTCGAAGAAGGAAATGTTCATTGGAATATAAGCTAGCAAATAAAACCCATTTGCTCAACTGCCCCTACCGGCCGTGCGTCAAAACGAAACATTCTGGTCCCGTCAGCCGCAACTTACGCACTGATTTTTAATGCTTTATGGCGAGGCAATAAAAAAAACCGCAACCTTGCGGCTGCGGTCGGTTAGGCTCCTCTTTAAATACGGTTTTCTCCGGGATCACCCGTTGGGGTGCGTCGCCGCAGTGGTGTGCTCAATCCACGGGGATGGGCATTACCTTGCTGTCTTTCACGCACGACAGCACCACCATTGATTCCAGGTTGGTGATTTCCTGGAGGCTGCTCATGCCGTCCATGATGAGGCGCTGGAACGTTGCCAGGTCGCGGGTAACCACCTTGAGCAGGAAGTTGCCCGAGCCGGTAATGTGGTGGCATTCGACGACTTCGTCGAGGCTGGCTACCTTGTCGAGGAATTCGTCCACGCTGCTTTTGCGGCTGGAAGCCAGGGCGATCTGCACGAAGAAGGTCATCTTCAGGCCGGCCTTGGCCGAATCCACCTGGGCGTAGTAATTCTTGATGAACCCGGCGTTTTCCAGCTTGCGGACGCGTTCAAACACGGCCGCTTGCGACAGACCGATCTGCTGGGAAAGGTAGGCATTGGTTACTTTGGCATTGGTTTGCAGTAAATTGAGCAGTTGGTGATCTACTTTATCGAGACGGGGAATGGTGGCTTCCATAAGCTGCGGTGCAGGTTGAAATGAGAATCAGTTGAAAAAAGACTTCGGCTAATCTGGCAATGAAGTTACTGTACATTTTATTTCGCCGTCTCCCCCCTTTAGGGTGATTTTATCGCCACGGCGGACATTTTGCCGAATTCTTATCGAGGGAAGGGGAAACCGGGCGAATGATCTACGGCCGGCCCGGCTTCCTGCCCCGGTGTTACTCGTCGATTTGCAGCGTACGGGCCGAAAGGGTTTGCAATTGAATGCCCTTCGTAATGTTTTCCTTGCCGTTAGCGATTTCGAACGTGTAGTCGCCGTCGGCCATGTTGGCCAGGTCAAACTTGCGGACGTACTTCCCCTCGCGCACCACCTCCTCGTGGAGGACCTTGTTGGCGGCATTGCGGATGCGCAGCACCACCGGCGAATTGTCGTAATTCTCAAAGTGTACCTTGAACTTGGGGGTGCTTTCCACCTGGTACACAGCGACTCTCAGAGAATGGGGCTTGTAAATTTCCGTGGGCACCGGCTTTTCGAAGTTGTGGGCGTAGGCGTGGGACTGGGCGGCGGCGCCACCGACGGTCAGCAGGGTGAGCAGGGCCGCTCCGGCCAGGGCAGTACCGGTCCCCCGACCGGCTTTGCGGATGTTTTGCAGGTTCATAACCAAAGATTAAGTGATAGTGTGTGTGTGTTGTTGTCAAAAATAGACAGGGGTAATCCGCCGCAAATCCCCCGATTTGCGTGATTTCCAGGGATGCGCCGGGGCGGGGTTGAGTGGCAGTACGGACGGGTGAACGGTACCCTTCGGGAAAGGAGACCGCAGACCGGAGGAAGGGAAACCGGAGGAGGCGTGCCCGTGCAAGGCGGAAGATGGTGGGCAGTGCGGTTGGATTGGGCCAAAAGAAAAAGGGAAAAAGGAAGGCCGGAACTACGCGTGTTTCCAGTCTTCCTTTTTCCCTTTCTCCTTTTATGTCACCTATCCGTACCGAAGCCCCGCCCAAGCTTCCTTCCCGATCCTCCTCCGGTCTCCCTTCCTCCGGTCTGCGGTCTCCGTAATTACGCTGTTTTGGTTGCCAGCATCTGGGAGATGTCGGCGGGGGCCTGTTCGTCTTTGGCTTTTTCGGCTGCCACTTCGGGCACTTTTTCGGGGGCGATGAAACCGCGGGTTTCGGCGTGGCGGGCGGCTTCGGCCGTGTCCTGCACCAGCAGCATTTCTACCCCCGACTGGTGTACCGTACCGGCAATGGACCGCACGGCCGCGTCGCGTTCCTGGTTGCTCACGTCGCGGATGTACACGGCCAGGATGCGGCCGGGAAACTCCCGCACCACCTGGCTGTAGATTTCGGCGTCCTTCTGGCCGCTGTCGCCGATAAGGATGAAGCGCAGGTCGTTGAAGGCGGTGAGGATCTGGCGGATCTTGGCCATTTTGTGCTCCTTATGGATGGAAGCAAAAAAGGTGAACTGGTCGAGCCGCGAGCCGCGCAGCATAAGCGGTCCCCGCGGAATGCCCTGGTAGTTGCAGAAGTCCACCAGCAGGTCGTAGAGGTTCCACGAAGAACTCGACACGTAGAACACCGGGTTGAACGCGCCGCCGTCGCGGCCTTTCTGGAGGGCGCTGTAAAAAGAAGCCACGCCCTCGAACGGCAGCCGGGAACGGGCATTCTTAAAGAGCATCAGCTTGATCTTCTTGTAGAAGTTGGTGGCGTTGGACACCAGGATTGTGTCGTCCACGTCGGAAATGATGCCGAACTGGTGGTGCTCCTGCGCAAGCATCACCGGCCCGCCGGCCCGGACCTGCTTCTGGTTGGGCACCACCTGGTCGAGCAGTTCGAGTTGTACCTCCACCCAATCCTTCTGGGCGGGCAGGGGCGTCGGGAAGCGGAAACGCACCTCGAAAAAGCCGATTTCGTTGGTGGTCACCACCTGCTCCTGGCCGTTGAAGGTGGCCTTCACCCGTACGTTGGGAATTTCGTTGCTCACGTACCGCTTGTACATGGCTACGATGTTGTGCCAGATGCTGTTGCGTTCGGCCGGCTTGGCCAGGCCGTTGTCTTCGAGCACGCGGCCCTTGAGGTAGATCTCGTGCCGGTTGCCGAAGCCCCGGTACGGCAGGATGATCGGGCTGCGGAGCCAGCCAAACCGCTTTTTAAGAATGTACCTCGACCGGTCGAGCTTGATGGCGAGCCGCTGCAACACTTTGCCGATCCTTCTGAACAAATGGGTCATACGCGCTTTTTATTCTTGACTACCGGAAACCCCGTTCGCTAGCACTTGAACGGCGCCCTCCCGGCGCCCGTTGTTGAAAAAGGTCGCTTTCTCTCTTTTAGTTCCCGCGCGGTGCCTCCCCTGGCTCCGGAAAGTGCAAAAACCGGGTCCGCCGGCGGGTACGGGCCGGCTGACGCAAAAACCGGGCAACGGAAAATAAGTTTTTGTTGTATAATAAGGCTGGGTACCACAAACGTATGACGGAGCAAATCAGGAAATTTCTCGAACTGCCGCTGCTGAAGATCAAAGACTTCGAACTCACCCTTTTTGACATCGTGCTGGTGGTGCTGATCTTTACTTTCAGCCGCCTGCTGGTGTGGTCGGCGCAGAAGTTTCTCAAGCGCAACATCTTCCGGCGCAGCACCATCGACGAGGGCCGGCAGTTCACCCTGCTCCAGCTCATCAAGTACTTCGTCTACATCATTGCCACGCTGCTGGCGTTGCAGGCGGTGGGCGTGCAACTGTCGCTGCTGCTGGCCGGCTCGGCGGCGCTGCTGGTAGGCATCGGCCTGGGCCTTCAGCAGACCTTCAAGGACTTGGTGTCGGGCCTCATCCTGCTCTTCGAGGGCAACGTAACGGTGGGCGACATCATCGAGGTCAACGCCCTGATCGGCCGGGTCACGGCCATCGGCCTGCGCACCTCCAAGATCGAATCGCGCGACGCCATCACGTTCATCGTGCCCAACTCGCGGCTGCTGGAAGACAACGTGATCAACTGGAGCCACAACAAGAAGCTGACGCGCTTTAACATTGCCCTTTCGGTGTCCTACGACTGCGACCCCGACCGCGTAAAAAAAATCCTGCTCGAATGCGTGCGGGGCAACCGCGACGTGGTCGAAAAGCCCAGCCCCTTCGTGCGGTTCCAGGACTTCGCCGAGAACGGCATCCGGTTCGAACTCCTGTTCTGGACCTACAACGTGTGGCGCATCGAAAACCTCAAAAGCGAAATCCGTTTCGGCATTTTCAAGGCGTTCCGGGCCAACGGCATCACCATCCCGTTCCCCCAGCGCGACCTGCACGTCCGCGTAAACGGAAAAGACGTGCCCACCCAGGACACGCTGCGGAATCTGACCGGGGAGTAAGCCCGGCGGCGGGGGTTACCTCGTGGTGGTAACCTTAACACTGTCAATTCCGGCCAAAGATGTTGTAAGTTTTTCGAATTATTGAATCAATTTTGCGAAGCGTTTTTTTTTATATTTCCCTTTTTTTCGTAGTTACCCACCCCGCCCGGCCGCGCTTTTTGCAACCATCTTTTTTTAGAGGGCACATTACCAAAATATTAACTCCTGCGTATGCTACCCAAAATGGGGCCAAAGGGCATATTGTTCAAAATCCGAATATCCCATTCGCATGTGAGGTTCCGGGATTAATTTACAAGGGAATTCCCTGGCGATTGGGTTAACTTGCCTGTGTTGTTGCTGAAAAAGCTGGATTATTTGGGCAACAATGCAATCCGGCGGAGAAAAGTGCGTTTTGATTGGATTTTTCAGAAGGGACCCGGCGCCGGATGACGTTTGGCGGGGACGGCAAAAATAACTATATTATTCCTGCCGCCGGTAAAAATGACTTAGCAATTGTAACTAGGATACTGAGTACTTAAACAGGATTAAACTCTTAAATTCTTAAAAAATTGGCTGTTCACTATAAGTTCCGAGACCTTAAGACGTACGCTTCCACGGAGACGTTTGAAGGCGACTCCAAGAAGTACCGGAGTGTGTTCGAAAACCTGGAAACGACGTATATCTACTGCGAACTCTCCTTTTTCAACAAGCGGTTTGACGAGGAAGACTGGGATGCGCAACTGGAGTTTAAATGCTACGCCCTGGGTGCCGAAGGCCAGCAGAACGAACTCTGCCACCTCACCATCGACCGGCACGTCTCCAAGGATGAAAACATCGTGATGGCCCGCCACAGCTGGGGCATGGCCGAGCCGGGGGCGTTCTGGAAAAAGGGCAGCTACCAGTGGGAGGCGTTCATCGACGGCACGAAGGTAGGCCAGAAGGTTTTCCACGTGGAAGACGCCGGCCTGGTGGCCGACGAGATCAACCCGTACTTCGTGGTCGATTCCGTGAAGATGTACGAGGGCGGCTACGAAGGCGTGGTCAAGGAGCAGCGCGTGTACGTGACCCAGTTCCAGAGCAAGGAAACCCGCTACATCTTCGCCGAGTTCAACTTCATCAACCTCATGCCGCGCGGCTGGAACTGCGAGCTGCTGTTCAACTTCTACAACGACACCGGCCAGCTCAAAGGCAGCACCACCTACCAGCGCCTGATCGAACCCGATCCGGACGGGGTCAACAGCCTCGTGTGCGTGACCACCGGCTGGGGCGCCTCCGAAAAGCGCACCTGGTTCAAGGACCGCTACACGCTGGAAGTGATTTTCATGGATACGCCCATTGCCGTGCTGCCCTTCGAGGTAGGCGAAGAGTGGGTGCAGGGCATTCCGCAGGTGTACGCCGGCGGCGGCCACTTCCTCACCCCGCCCAACAAGGCCATTGCCGCCCCCCGCCCCGAAGAAGAGACGCTCGACAACGTCATGGAGCAACTCCAGGGCATGATCGGCCTCACCGACATCAAGAACAAGATCGCCGACTACATCTCGTACCTGAAGTTCCTCAAACTGCGCCAGGAGCAGGGCTTCGAAGAGTCTCAGAAGCTCAGCCTGCACACAGTGTTTACGGGCAACCCCGGCACGGGCAAGACCACCGTGGCCCAGATGCTCGGCAAGATCTACCACAAGATGGGCCTGCTCAGCAAGGGCGTCGTCATGGAAGTAGGCCGCGCCGAACTGGTGGGCAAGTACATCGGCCAGACGGCCCCCAAGGTGAAAGAAGTGATCGACAAGGCCCGCGGCGGCATCCTGTTCATCGACGAAGCCTACGCCCTGGTGCGCAGCGAAAACGACGAGCAGGACTTCGGCCGCGAGGTGGTCGAAATCCTCATTAAGGAAATGTCCGACGGCCCCGGCGACCTGGCCATCCTGGTGGCCGGCTATCCGCAGCAGATGCAGGTGTTCCTCGATTCGAACCCGGGCCTCAAGTCGCGCTTTAACCTGTACTACCATTTCCCCGACTACCTGCCGCAGGAACTCATGCAGATTGCCGACCTGAAGGCCGAGCAGAAGCAGGTGCACTTCACTCCCGACGCCCGCTCCTTCATGCAGGAAAAACTCGTGGAAGCGTACCGGAACCGCGACCGCTCCTTCGGCAACGCCCGCCTGGTGAATGCCTGGGTGGAAGAAGCCAAGATGAACATGGGCCTGCGCATCGTCCGCTCCACCGACCTCAACTCCCTCACGCAGACGCAACTGAAGGAGATCGCCGTGGACGACATCAAGGCGATGTTCAAGAACCGCCAGCATTCGCTGCCGCAGATCCACATCGACGACGAGCTGCTCAACGAAGCCCTCGAAGAAATGAACGGGCTCATCGGCCTGACGACGATCAAAACCGAACTGCTTGAACTGGTGAAGCTGGTGAAGTTCTACCGCGAGTCGGGCAAGGACGTGCTGCACAAGTTCTCCCTGCACACCGTGTTCACCGGCAACCCCGGCACGGGCAAAACGACCGTGGCCCGCATCATTGCCAAGTTGTTCAAAGCCCTCGGCCTGCTCGAACGCGGCCACCTGGTGGAATGCGACCGGCAGACGCTGGTGGCCGGCTACATCGGCCAGACGGCCATCAAGACGGCCAGCACCATCGAAAAATCCATCGGCGGCGTGCTCTTCATCGACGAAGCTTACACGCTCAGCAGCGGCAGCGAAAACGATTTCGGCAAGGAAGCCATTGAAACGCTGCTCAAGCAGATGGAAGACCGCCGCGGCCAGTTTGCCGTGGTTGTGGCCGGGTACCCCGACAACATGAGCCGCTTCCTGGAAGCCAACCCCGGCCTCAAGTCCCGTTTCGACAAGGCCCTGCACTTTGAGGACCTCAACGCCGACGAACTCTACGAAGTAGCCAAGTCGATGCTCAAAGGCGAAGGCCTGGAGCCCGACGAGTCGGCCGAAAAGTACCTCCGCGAGCACCTCCACGACCTGCACGACCGCCGCGACAAGTTCTTCGGCAACGCCCGTTCCGTGCGCAAGATCGTACAGGCAGCCGTCCGCAAGCAGCACCTGCGCATGGCCCTGCTCTCGGCCACCGAACGGACGCCGGAAGTGATCAACAGCGTGTCCCTCGAAGACGTGAACGCCTTCCAGGAGCACAACGACCGCAACACCCGTCCGCAGGTAGGTTTCCGCCTCCAGGCGGGTTAGTCAGCCAGTGTAGCTTTACAAAACGCCAAAAGGGGCAGGAGAACGGTTCTCCTGCCCCTTTTGGCATCTTCGCGTTGCTGGCGCAGGCGTCATCCGCACGCGTGATTCTCGTGCTCACGCATTCAGGCGCAAGCGTCCGCCTGTGCCCTTCGGGACGGGAAGCGTCCGCTTCCAGCCGTCAGGCTAACGCGTAGTACTTACCGGTTTGTTTTGAAGCACCACCCTTCTCATGGATGCTGGTTCTTATTGACTTTTCACTTACTTGTCGGAGTTAGCCTGCCGGCTGGAAGCGGACGCTTCCCGTCCGGAAAGGCACAGGCGGACGCCTGCGCCAGTACGCGGGAGGACGAAAATCACGCGTGAGGATGACGCCTGCGCCAGAATGCGTGAGCACGAGAATCACGCGTGAGGATGACGCCTGCGCCAGCTACGCGAGGATAACGCAAGGAGTCCCGGCCCGACTGGTACCAGCGCACGCTGGCGACAGCAAGCACGATAAAGACAGACTTGGCATGGGTGGTAGCCAACAACGCCCTCTGCCCCGCGCCCCGTGCCCTAAAACCCTTCTTCCTTGATCTGCTTCTCGGTGATCTCGCCGTACCCCTTCACCGTGTCGCGGATGTCGTCGGCCTTGCCGATGAGCACGAACACCAGGTTTTCGCGGGGGAAATACTTGCGGGTCACTTCCTTCACCCGTTCGGGCGACAGGGCATCTACCTGCTGGTTGAACGCGTTGATGAACGACTCGTCGAAATTGTAGAGGAACATTTCGGCCAGCAGCGTCGCCAGTTGGCCCGACGTCTCGTAACGCGGCGGGAACTGCCCCTTGATGTAATTCTTCGCCGAGGAGAGCGTAGCCCCGTCGGGCCCCTCGTTGAGCAGGCGCTGGTACACCTTCAGGGCCAAATCCACGGCTTGGCCGGTGGTGGCCGTTTGCGTAAAGGTGCTGATGGCAAAGGAGCCCGCCTGCCGGTGCGTGGTAAAGGAACTCCCGGCGCCGTACGTCAGGCCCGCGTTCACCCGCAGTTCGTCGTTGAGCCACGAGGTAAACCGGCCGCCCAGGATCGTGTTGACCACCTGCACGGCCACGTAATCTTCGTTGTTGCGGGCAATGCCCAGGCCGCCGATCTGGAAAGTCGTTTCGGTGGCGTCGGGTTTGTTGATGAGCAGCACCTTCGTCTGGCTGGGCAGGGCCACGTCGCGGCTGAAAGTAGCCGCCGCCGCCACGGCTTCCGGGCCCGGTGACTGCCAGTTCCCGAACAGTTTCCTGATCTTGTTGCGCATCTTGCGCACGTCGAAGTCGCCCACCACGGCCAGGGCCGCCTCTTCGGGGTGGTAGTGCGCGGCGTAGAACCGCTGCACGTCGGTGGCTTGCAGGGCCGTTACCGCTTCCCGCGTGCCCATCACCGGGTTGCCGTAAGGGTGGTCGTTGAAGAGGGCTTTGGCGAAGTACGCCCCGATCACGTCGCGGGGTTTTTCCTTGGCCTGCTTGAGTTCGGCCAGCAGCCGGGTCCGCCGCTTGGCGATTTCTTTGGGGTCGAACACCGGGGCTGTAATCACCTGTTCCAGCAGCGGCAGCATCTGGTCGGTGTCGGCAGCGGCAAAAGAACTGGTAACGTAGGCCGCCTCGGTGGAAGCGTAGGCTCCCAGGCGGGCCCCCAGGAAATCAACCTGCTCCTCGATCTGGTCCTTGGTCAGCTTCCTGGTGCCGAAAGTCAGCGACTCGGCCGTGAGGAATGCCAGGCCGGCCTGGTTGCCGTCGTGGACCGCCCCGGCCGGGAACACTGCCGTCACGTACACCAGCGGCACCTCGTGCTGCTCCATCAGGTACACGGTAAGGCCGTTCTTGAGCTTCACCTTCTCGTAGCGGGGCAGGCTGAAGGTTGTTTCCTGGCTTACGGCGGGCCCCGGCAACAGGGCCAGCAGGGCCAGGAGGGCAAAAGGGAGCGTTCTCGTATTTTTCATCGTTATTCTGCTTTCGCCTGCAAAACACCCACGGTCCGGTTGGTTTTCGTAAAGTACTGGGCCGCCACCCGGCGGACATCGTCGGCGCTTACCTGCTCGAATTGCGCGGGGGCGGCAAACAGTTTCTGGTAATCCCCGAAGAACACCTCGTAGCTGCCCAGGTTGTCGGCCTTGCCGTTGATCGTTTCCAGCTGGCGGTACAGCCGCACCCGTTGCTGGTTCTTGACCTTTTGCAGTTCCTTTTCCGTCACCCCTTCCTTGATGAGGGCGTCGATCTCGTCGAGGATGGCCCGTTCGAGCCGGTCGGCCGTCACGCCGGCGTTGGCCGTGGCAAACACCGTGAACAGGTACGGGTCGAGGCTGGCGGGCATGGAGGTTTCCACCCCCGTGGCGAGTTGCTTCTGGTCCACCACCGACCGGTACAGCCGCGACGATTTGCCTTCCGACAGGATGGCGCTCAGCAGGCTCAGGGCGTAGTAGTCGGGCGAGGTGGCCGCCGGTACGTGCCAGCCGATCATCAGGTTGGGGGCCGATACGTCCTTCTGCACGGCAAACCGCTTTTCTCCGGTTTGGGGCGGCTCCTGCGTGTGCACGGGCCGGGGCGGCGTGTGGGCCGCAATGGGTTCGAAGTACTGCCGGGCCAGTTGCTGCACGCGTTCGGTGCGCACGTCGCCCACCACCACGGCCACGCAGTTGTTGGGGGCGTAGTAGGTGCGGAAGTACTGCTGCAAGTCTTCCTTCCGCCAGTTCTTAATGTCCGACTCGTAGCCGATCACCGGCCAGCTGTACGGGTGGGCGAAGAAGGCCACCGAAAGCAGCTGCTGGTGCAGGGCGCGGAAGTTGCTGTTTTCCAGCCCGGTGCGCCATTCCGAATGCACCACGCCCCGTTCGCTTTCGATCATCTTGTCGTCGAAGTTGAGGTCGCGCACCCGGTCCGCTTCCAGGTCGAACATCGTTTCGAGGGCCGTGCTGGGAAACCAGTCGGTGTACACGGTCACGTCTTCGGTGGTGTAGGCGTTGTTGCTCCCGCCGCTGTTTTCCATCACCTGGTCAAACTGCTTGGGGCCGTACTTGCGGGCCCCGTTGAACATCATGTGTTCGAAAAAGTGCGACAGGCCCGTAATGCCGGGGTATTCGTTCCGGGAGCCAACCTTCCAGAACAGGTACATGTTGGCGTTGGGAATGGAATGGTCTTCGAGGACCAGGAACTTCATGCCGTTCGACAGGCTGAACGCCTGCACGTCGGCGGGTTTGGGTTGGGCAAAGGCGGGGCCGCCGCCCGCCGCCAGGAAGAGCAGCCAGCGGCAGAGGGCAAAGAAACGTTTGGACATGATTCCGGGTGACACTGCCAGACGACAAAGAGAGCAATTTACCACTTATTCCAAAAAACGTCCGGACCACGTAATATATTATGGCACAATGCCCTGACCGCAAACCAGTAAGGCTACGGTCGTTGAACCGTAGCCTCGGGGTATCGTGTATGTGGGGATTGGATTAGAACTTGCCCGTAACGCCCAGGGTGATCAACCCGTACGAACCGCGGCCCAGTTCAGCGAAAGCCCCGAACTTGGGATTGAAGAAATAACGCGCACCTACGATGGTTCCGAAGTCCAAACCGCCGCTGCTAGCATTGTCACGAATGAACCCGGCACCTTCATACCCATATTTCCAGGAATATACCTCGTAGCCCAGCAGCACACTGGCGTAAATGTCCCACTTCTCTTCGTCCATATTGGCGCCGAGCACGTCATTGAGCAGGGGCGTGGCGTGGTACGAACCGCGGACGCCAAAGGAAGTAATAGACCAGCGGTCCCGGTAGGCACCGTTTCCATAATTATATTTATAGGAACGGCCGTAGTACCCCAAGTACCCGCCCAGTGCAAATTGATCGTTTACGCTGTATTCCACACTGGCAGAAAGCGGTAAAAATCCGGTGACGCCGCCGTTGTAATAGCCGTATCCGCCGTAGCCGATCAGACCCAAGGAAATGCCAACGTTAGCAGTAATGTCGCCTTTGGCGTACTGGGCCTGGGCGGAGAAAGAGGACAGGCAGGCTACGGCCAGCGTAAAGAGGAATGCGAAAGTCTTTTTCATGGTTTGTAGATGGTTTTGATTAGGATGGGTGGATGGTTTTTTTTAGATTCTCGTGTAACTGGGTTGGTTTGATTGCTGTTCCCCGGGCGGCTTGCAAGCGCTGAGCGGTGATGCAAATGTAGGCACGCCCCCCAAATGCGGTTAACAGGCAGGTTTCAATTTTTGACACGCATCTTGCAAATGCCGTTTTGGGCCGCTTTGGGGCCACCCAAAAGCGGTTTTTTTATTTTTCCCGCCCCGGGAGAAGCCATTCCCGCACGGCTTGCGTACAATAGCGTACGTCCGCCGGCAGGCTGCCCGCCCGGGAATTTGCAAGCCATGATTTTTGTTTTGGGGGTGGAACCATTTTAAACCAGACGAGCAAAAAAACAATGGAATACAAAGACTATTATAAGATACTGGGCGTCGACAAGAACGCCTCCCCGGAGGACATCAAGAAGGCCTACCGGAAACTGGCCGTCAAGTACCACCCCGACAAGAACAAGGACGACAAGAAAGCCGAAGAACGCTTCAAGGAGATCAACGAGGCCAACGAGGTGCTGGGCGACCCCGAGAAGCGCAAGCAGTACGACGCCTTCGGTGAGAACTGGAAATACGCCCAGGCCAACGGCGGCGCCGGCGGCTTCAATGGCTTCGGCGGGCCGGGCGGCTACCGGCCGGGTGCTCCCGGCGAGTTTGCCGACATGTTCGGCAGCGGCGGCAACTTCTCCGACTTCTTCGAAAGCCTCTTCGGCCAGCAGGCGGGACGGGGCCGCGGCCCCCGCAAGGGCCAGGACTACGGGGCCGAAATGCCCATCACGCTGGAAGAAGCCTACGCGGGCACCGAGCGGCTCCTCAACGTCAACGGCCAGCAACTGCGCATTCGGCTCAAGCCGGGCATTGCCGACCAGCAATCCATCCGCCTGCGCGAAAAGGGCGGCCCCGGCGCCTTTGGCGGGCCCAACGGCGACGTGCTCATCACCATCCAGGTGGCCGAACACCCACAGTTCGTCCGCAAGGGCGACGACCTGTACGTGACCGTGCCGGTGGACGTGTACACGGCCGTGCTCGGCGGCAAAGTACCGGTGCAGACGCTCAAAGGTGAAATCAAGGTAGACATCCCGGCCCGGACCGACAACGGCAAAACCCTGCGCCTGAAGGGCCTGGGCATGCCCGTCTACGACCGGCCGGGCGAATACGGCAACCTGTACGTGGCGGTAGCACTGCACCTGCCCGCCCGTATTTCGGAAAAGGAAATGGAGTTATTCCGGCAGCTCGCTACCCTAAACAGCCAAAGCCATGCTTATTCCGTATGATCCGTTCCGGGACTGGGACCGCTCCGGGCCCGAACCCGAACCCCTGGCCGGGGACTGTCACTACGCCACCGAAGTAGCCCAGATGCTGCACTGCGAGAGCCTCGACGACCTGTCGGCCGCCCTCGACCGGGCTATGCAGGTGTGCGAACAAGCCGGCTTTGCCGTGCCGGTGCACTTCCGGCAGGTGTTCCGCGACAACGGCCAGGCCCTCCAGCGCGACCTTCGCCTGAGCGGCCTGGCCTCGTACCTGGTCATCATCAACGCCGGCACGGAGCACCAGGCCGTGGTGCAGGCGCAACTGCGGTCCTTCTTCCGAAGGTAACCCATCAAAAGAATCTGTTTTCTTACGTACACCCGGCGGGCGGCGGCCTTGGCTTGGTGAGGGGTTCATTTTGTCCGTAACTTGAACTCTTTCACACCAGCCCCGCCCCCCGCATGAAGCTGCTGCCCCTCCTGTTGTTGCTCCTTACGCCCGGCCTGCTGTTCGGGCAGGCTACCGCCCCCAAATACAGCAATGAGTTTCTTTCCATCGGCATTGGCGCCCGGGCCCTGGGCATGGGCCGCACCCAGACGGCCGTGGTCAACGACGTAACGGCGGGCTACTGGAACCCGGCGGGCCTGCTCGACATCCCCACCAAGTACGAGGCCGCCCTCATGCACGCCGAGTATTTTGCCGGCATTGCCAAGTATGATTACGCCGGTTTTGCCACGCCCATCGACTCGGTAAGCCACCTGGCCGTGTCAGCCATACGTTTCGGCGTGGACGACATTCCCGATACCCGCTTCCTGTTCGACGCCAGCGGCGCCATCAATTACAACAACGTTACCTTCTTCTCGGCGGCCGACTACGCCTTCCTGGTGTCGTACGCCCGGCGGCTGCGCTGGCTGGGCGGCCTCCAGGCCGGGGCCAACGTAAAAGTGATCCACCGCAACGTGGGCAACTTCGCCAACGCCTGGGGCTTCGGCTTCGACGTGGGCCTGCTCCTGAAGCGGAAAGGGTGGCGGGCCGGCCTCATGGCCCGCGACGTCACTAGCACCTTCAACGCCTGGTCCATCAACACGTCCCTGCTGCAAAGCGCCTACGCCCAGACCAACAACCGGCTCACGGCCAATTCCATTGAAATCACCCTGCCGAAGCTTTCGGCCGGCGTGGCCCGCGCCTTTGCCATCACCCGGTCGGTGGGGCTGCTGGCGACGGCCGACGCCGACTTTACCTTCGACGGCAAGCGGAACGTACTCATCCGTTCGTCGGCCGTGTCGGTGGACCCGCACGTGGGCCTGGAGGCCGACTACCGCAAACTGGCCTTCCTGCGCCTGGGGGCCGGCGAAGTGCAGCGGCTCAAGGATTTCGACGGCGGCACCTCCACGGTTTTTCAGCCCAACTTCGGCGTGGGCTTTCGCCTGGGCAAGTTTGTCATTGACTACGCCCTCACCGACATCGGCGACCAGTCGGAGTCACCCTACTCGCACGTGTTCTCGCTCAAGGCAGGATTTTGAGGTAAAAAAGAGTTCATGAGTTTAAAGTTTATGAGTTCAAAGTCTGAACGCGTTCCACTGGAGAAGCTTTTTATACTCATGAACTCATAAACTTTGAACTCATAAACTACCACTTGTTCACTTAAGGATTGACAAAAGCTATACGCAGCAACTTGAATAGTATGAAAATACGGCTAGTTCTCCCGTACGCCCTCTTCGCCCTGCTCTGCACGCTGCCCCTGGGGCAACGGGTGTGGGGACAGGCTTTCGGCCACGAATGGATCAACTTTAACCAGCAGTACTGGAAAATTCCGACCACCGAGACGGGCATTTACCAGATCTCGCGCAGTGACCTGCTGGCGGCGGGCTTCCCGGTGTCCGCCGTGGACCCGCGGCGCATCCAACTGTTTCACCGCGGGCAGGAACAGGCCCTCTTCATCAGCGGGGAAGGCAACGCGGTGTTCGACGAGGGGGACTTCATCCAGTTTTACGGGCAGCGCAACGACGGTACGCTGGACGCCGAACTGTACCAGCCCGCTTTGGCCCTGCCCCACCCCCACTACAACCTGTACTCCGATACCACGGCCTACTTCCTCACCTGGCGGCTCGACAACGGCTTCGGCAAAAGGATGGCCAGTTTCTACGAAGCCCCCGGTACGCTGGCGGCCGAACCCTACTGCCTGGAAGAAAACCTTACGGTACTGACCAATGAGTACTCGGCCGGCCAGCGGTACGATGTGGGCAGCAGCATCAATGAGGGCGAATACGGGCACTACGACACGGGGGAAGGGTGGACGGACGCCGTCGTGGCGCCGTTTTCGAGCAAAGACTATTCCCTGACCGGGATCAGCAACGCCGTAACCACCGGCCCCAGGCCGACGCTCGAAGTCGTGGTGGCGGGCCGCGCCAACGTGTTCGGGCAACGCATTGAAATCCTCGCCGGTCCTTCGGCCGACAACCTCCGCTCAGTGGGTACCCTTCAATTCAATTACTACGCCACCCGCACGTTTACGGCGGAACTGGAGTGGGCCGACCTGGGAACCACCGGCAGCGCCGTGGTGCGGATGCGGGTCATCAGCGCGACGGGCGGCGCCTCCGTTTCCCTGATCCGCCTGCGCTACCCCCGGGCCGTCACCGCCACCGGCGCCCCGCAGCAGTTCCTGCGCCTGCGTCCCGTGCCCGGCGGCAAAGCCTTCCTCCAGGTGAGCAGCCCGGCCCCCGGCGCTGCGTTGTACGACGTGACGGATGCCAACGCCGTGCGCCGCATCAGCAGCAGTCTTGACAACGGCCGCCTGGCCGCCGTAGTAGACGGCGCCGCCAACGGCCGCACCCTGCTGCTGACGGCGCAGCCCCTCGCCCTCCCCGCCGTGCGCCGCGTCCGGTTCCGCAACATCAGTCCCGCTGCCGTCAACTACGTGGTTATCACCCACCCGAGCCTGATGAAGCCCGCCGGCGGTTACAGCGACGCGGCCCGGGCGTACGCGGCCTACCGGGCCTCGGCGGCGGGCGGCGGCTACGATACCCTCGTGGCCGACGTGGACCTGCTCTACAACCAGTTCAGCTACGGCGAACTCACGCCGGTAGCTTTCCGGCGCCTGATCGGCTTCCTGCTCAAGAACGGCAAGCCCCAGCACCTGCTGCTGATGGGCAAGTCGTACTACCCCCAGACCATGCGCAAAGCGGCCGACCGCTACACCCGCGACCTGGTGCCCACGGGCGGCTACCCCGGCTCCGACATCGCCCTGACGGTAGGCCTGGAAGGGCTGCCGCACGTGCCGGGCATTTCGACCGGGCGCCTGAGCGTAACCCGTCCCGAACAGATCATCACGTACCTCAACAAAGTAAAAGAACACGAAGCCGCGCCGGCCGAGGCCCTGTGGCGCAAAGACCTGCTGCACCTGAGCGGCGGCCGGACCCAGGTCGAAATCCAGCTTTTCCGGATGTTCGTGGACGGCTACAAGCAGATGGCCGAAGGAGAATACCTGGGGGGACAGGTGGCTACGCTCTCCAAGAAAACCGACAACACCGTTGAACTCATCAACATCTCCGAACAGGTGAACCGCGGCGTGTCGCTGGTTACGTTCTTCGGCCATTCGAGCCGGGGCATCACCGACATCGAGATCGGGAAGGTTTCCAACGACGTGTACGGCTACCGCAACAAGGGCAAGTACCCCATGCTCCTGGTGAACGGCTGCCAGGCCGGCGACATCTTCACCACCGAAGCAACCGTGGGCGAAGACTGGCTCTTCACCCCCGACCGGGGCGCCATCCTGTTCATGGCCCACAGCGGCGTGGGGTATTCGTTGCCCCTGCAAAGGTACTCGCACTGGTTCTACGAAAAAGCCTTCCGCGACAGCCTGTCCATCGGCAAGCCCGTGGGCCTGCTCCAGAAGGAAAGCATCAGGCACTTTGCGGCCGAAGCCCCCGAGGAAGACCTGCACCTGACGCACACTGAACTCATCACCCTGCAAGGCGACCCTGCCGTGAGCCTGGCCCCGATCACCAAGCCCGACTACGCCACGAGCGGCGACCAGGTGTTCCTGCAACCGTTCGACAACAACGTGATCACCGCCGTGACCGATTCCTTCCGGCTGGGCGTAGTCGTTTCCAACTACGGGCGCATCAGCCGCGGGCAGTTTCCCGTCACGGTCCGCCGCATCCTCGGCGACGGCACCACGCAAGCCTTTGACACCTTATACTACGACCCCGTCGCCTACCGGGATACGCTCTACTTCACCATCCGCACGGGCGGCGTGACGGCCGGCGGCTCCCAACGCTTCGAGGTGTTCCTCGACGCCGGCAATGGGGTCGACGAACTCAACGAGCAGAACAACGTGGGGGTACTCGAGTACGTGATGCCGGCCGTGGGGGCCGTGCCGCTCCTGCCGCGGGAATACAGCATCGTGAGCGGGCAGCCCGTTACGTTTACGGCGCACGCCACGGCTTCCTCGGTGCGCGAACGGGAGTACGTGATTGAACTGGACACGGCGCACACGTTCAACAGCCCGGGCAAACGCACCACCACGGTACGGGCCGGCCTGCTGCCCACCTGGACCACCCCCCTGCTGAGCACCGCGGCCGCCCACGACAGCACGGTCTACTACTGGCGCATCCGGTACGCCGACCTGCCGGAAGGCCCCGACAACACCTGGGCGGAGAGTTCTTTCATCTACATCAACAACAGCCCCGAAGGCTGGTCGCAGAGCCGTTTCCCGCAATTCTCGAAGGCGGGCCTGGGCGGCATCGTGCGCAACACGGCTACCGAAGGGTGGGAATTTGCGCCGGTGACCTCCCGCATCAACGTGGCTACGTACGGCCCCGAAAACCAGGCTGATGCTTTCAAAAAGGTGACCTTCAGCCTCAACGACCACCTGATCGTGTTCGACGGCCGGTGCAACACCAACAACCTGATCGCGGTTGCCTTCAACAAAGCCACCACCCAGCCGTACGCAGTCATTCCCAGCCGGTTCTGCGGCGGCGACCCGCGGGTGAGCACGGCCCTCGATTACAGTTTCATCCAGACCGACGGGCTCGACGCCTACCTCGACAAAGTGCCCGCGGGCGACTACGTCCTGCTGTTTACCACCGGCACCGTCTACTTCAATACCCAGGCGGCCAAATTCCAGTCGCTGCTCAAGATCGGGGCGGACCCGGCCAAAATTGCCGGCCTCCAGAACGGGCATCCGTACATCATCCTGGGCCGGAAAGGGGCCGCGGCGGGTACGGCCACCGAAATCCTGGTGGCCGACGGCACCAATCCCCTCGCGCAGGCCCTCTCCCTGGAGGCCACCCTGCAAGGGCGCCACGTGAGCGGCTCGGTCACCTCGTCCATCGTGGGGCCGGCCAGCCAGTGGGGCACCCTCTACCACGCCTTCGGCCGCGCCGAAGCCTCCGACAGCGTGCAGTTGCAGGTGCTGGGCATCGACCTGCGGGGCAACGAAACGGTGGTGATCGATGCAGTCAGGACGGACGGCCTGTCGCTGGCCGAACCGATTGACGCCGGGCAGTACCCCTACCTGAAACTGCGCCTGCGGACGCAGGACTCGACGTACCTGACCCCCGCCCGGCTCAAACGCTGGCAGGTGATCTACGCCGGCGTGCCCGAAGGACTCATCAACCCCGAAGGACTCACCCAGCACTACCAGGTGCCCGAGCAGGCCGAGGGACAGGAATTTACGCTGCCCTTCGTGTTCCAGAACATTTCGGCGCGGGCCTTCAAGGATTCCCTCACGGTGCAGTGCACGGTAATCAATCCCGAGTCGCGGCGCCAGGAGGTGACCAGCTTTAAAATTGCCCCGCTGGCGGCCGGGGCGTCGGCCCGCTTCACGGTGCCGGTCCGGACGCTGGGGTTTGCGGGCAACAACCGCCTCCAGGTGTTCGTGAACCCCCGGTTGCAGCCGGAGCAGAACTACGCCAACAACATTTTCGAAGTGCCCTTCCGGGTGAGCCGCGACCGCATCCACCCGGTGCTCGACGTTACGTTCGACGGGGTGCGCATCATGGACGGCGACATCGTGTCGCCGAGCCCGCTGGTTGCCGTGAGCCTGAAGGATGAGAACCGCATCCAGATCCGGCGCGACACGGTGGGGCTGGAGTTGTACCTGAAGAAACCCTGCCAGGCGTGCGCCTTCGAACGCATCAGCCTGGGCAGCGCCGACGTCCGCTGGGCGCCGGCCGGTCCTGAAAACAACTTCCTGCTGGAGTACAACCCCAAAAACCTGCCCGATGGCACCTACACCCTGCGCGTGCAGGGCGGCGATGTGAGCGGCAACGCGTCGGGCACCGAACCGTACCAGATTAGCTTCGAAGTGGTGAACGAGTCGCGCATCACCCACTTCTACCCCTACCCCAACCCCTTCTCCAGCAACACCCGGTTCGTGTTCACGCTGACGGGAGCCCACGTGCCCGACCAGGTCAAAATCCAGATCATGACGGTGAGCGGCAAAGTGGTGCGGGAAATCACCCAGGATGAACTCGGGCCGATCCGGATCGGCAACAACGTGAGTTCGTACGCCTGGGAAGGCACCGACGAGTTCGGCGACAAGCTGGCCAACGGCGTGTACCTCTACCGCGTCATCACCAAGATCAACGGGCAATCGGTGGAGCACCGGGCCACGGCCGGCGACAAAGCCTTCCGGCACGAGTACGGCAAGTTGTACATTCTCCGGTAAGCGGTAAAAAGCTTCTCCGTTCCGAAAGCAGCGCACCCGGGTTGTGCGCTGCTTTTGTTTTAACCAGTATACATATAATTGCGCCGTTTTCACTTATACCGATTAATATATCAATTCATAAAGATGTTGCGAAACGGTATTTTGATTTAATTCCCTTGCACAGTAGATTACGGTCCAAACCCAGGTTCCTTCCTCTCCCGTTTTTATGAACAGACGTACCTTTCTCACATCGGCCGGGATGGCGGGCAGCCTGGCTACCCTGGCCGGCGTGAACGGTTGCCTGCCCGCTCCCCGGAGTTACACCGCCAGCCCCTTTTACATCCGGCGGGGTACGCTGCCCATTCCCAAACTGCGCGTCTCCCTCGACCGGGTGGTGAAGGAAACCGTGGGATTGCGGCCTTTCCGGGCGTCGGGGCCGCGGCTGGACGTGCAACTGCTCGATCGCAAAACCATTGTGCATAACTACGGGCACGGCGGCAGCGGCTGGTCGCTGTCGTGGGGCACCGGCAGCATTGCCCGCGAAAAGGCCGAAGCCACCGGTGAAAAGAAATTTGCCGTGCTGGGCTGCGGTACGGTGGGCCTGGCTACGGCCCGGCTGTTGCAGGAAAAAGGGTACGAGGTGACCATTTACACCAAGGAAATGCCGCCGCACGTGACTTCTTTCCTGGCCACGGGCACCTGGTCGCCGTCCTACTGGGTGTGCGATCCCGAAAAAATCACGCCCGAATTCCGGGCCTGCTGGGAACGGGCCTGCCGGTTCTCTTTCCGTACGTTCCAGAACCTGCTGGGCTTCAACGACGTGGTGAGCTGGGTGGACGAGTACCACGTGCGCCACGAACCACCCGGCCCCCCGGGCGGCCCCGAACCGCTGGAGATCAGCGGACTGCTGCCCGCAAGGGTCGAACTGGGCCGCCGGGAACACCCCTTCCGGGGCCGGTACGTCTCGCGGATGACCAGCATGATGTTCAACATCCCCACCTACCTGCACAAGCAACTGGGCGACTTTCTGCTCTTCGGCGGCAAGGTACAGGTGCGGGAAATCAAGCGGCTCGAAGACATTGACGCCCTGCCCGAAAAGTGCGTCATCAACTGCATGGGGCTGGGCGCCAAGGCCGTTTTCAACGATGAAGAACTGACCCCCGTTTCGGGCCAGCTCGCCTGCCTCATTCCGCAGCCCGAAGTAACCTACCGGCTCAGCACGCCGGGGGCCTACGCCATTGCCCGCAAAGACGGCATTTACCTGGGCGGCAACAGCATCGTGGGCAACTGGGACACCACGCCCGACCGGGCCCATACCGAGAAGGTGGTGCACGTGCTCCAGGAACTGATGAAAGACATGCGCGGATAAGTGGTTGTTGCTTATTCGTTGTTCGGACGTTGGCGTATTCCTGATCAAGATGTTACTAATAATCATACCCTAAACTAATTTCGCCCGGATACTTAATCGTCTTTAGTGAAAACTGTACCGGTGCGTTTGACGTAGAAGGAATACTTCTCCCCATTAACCAAATACGCCATGCTGGACCCCCTGTCACTACCGGCCCGCGAAAAGCTGGAAAAAGAACTGGCCCAAGAGCCCTGGCTGCAAAAGCGGAACCTGCACCAGACCGTCCGCATCATGGTGGAAGGAGTGACTGGTGCCCTCACCAAGCAAATGCTCTCCGGCGACGCTTCGGGCGTACACGAACTCTTGTCGGGCCAGGACACGCAGCCCAGCAGCCCGGCGGTGGGTGCCCTGTTGCCGGCCGTAGCCAGCTACCTGGCGCCGCACCTGGGCATCTCCATCGACGAGGCCCGCAACCTGTCCAGGCTGTCCATTCCCCTGGTGCTCAACACCTTGAACGGCAAAATTGCCCGGGCCCGCCAGCGGGGCACCGACGTATCCCACCTGATCAGCCAGTTGATCGAGGCCACCGGGAACCTGCCCGCGCTGGGCTCCCGGCACGGCCAGCAAGACCGGATTGCCGGCCTGCTCGAAAACCTGCTGAAGGTCTGAAACCACATTGACTTTACTTAAACCAACCAATCGTATGCTCGACAGTCTGATTGACCTTGCCAAAGATCACCTGAGCGGCGTGGTGAACAACCAGCCCGAATTACAGAACCGCGACCCGCAGGAGACGGCCCGCATCACCGGCAAGACGGTGCTCGAAGACCTGGTGGGCCAGGCGCAAACGGGCAACACGGGGGGCATTCTGGAAATGCTTTCGGGCCAGCAAACCACCGCTACCAGCCCGTTGGTGAGCGGCATGATCCCGGTCATTGCGGCCAAGCTGGCCGGGCGGCTGGGCATCTCGGAAGGCACGGCCCGTACGCTGGCCGCAGTAGCCATCCCGGTGATTATGAACATGATGAACGGCCAGGTGAACCAGGCCCAGAAGGGTGGCCTCGACATCGGCAGCATGATCGGCGGCCTGATGGGCGGCGGGGGCTTGTCGGGCCTCGGCGGCCTGGGCAACCTCGGCGGCCTGGGCGGCAACCCGAAAGGCGATCAGAAAGGCAACCAGCAGGGCGGCCTCGGCGACATGCTGGGCGGCTTCTTCAAGTAGATGGGAGACACGAGATAGTAGACAAGGGAAGGGCATCCGGTGGACGGGTGCCCTTTCTGCGCTTTACCCCTTCTCGCCTTGCACCAGCAGGTAGCTTTTGAAGGTATACCCCAGCGTGGCCCCCACCAGCACCAGCCGGACGCCGTTGGCAATCATCCAGGTCAGCGACAGGCCGTAAAGCTGGTCTTTGATCGGGTCGATGTCCCCGAAGAACACCTTCAGGTTCAACTGCGTGATGATTACGGCGGTGAGGCCCAGGGCCAGTAAACCGCAGAGGCTCGCCCGGAACAGCCGCTTTTTGATTTCCGGGCTCTTTTGCGTGAAGTACAGGTACCATACGGCGCCCACGGCAAGCTGGGTAAACGGGACGTAGTAGTAAATGGGGTTCGTTACGGTGAAATACCCGTGCCAGCGCTTCAGCTGGGCGTAAGTATCCACTAAATTGTTGGGTGCCAGCACGATCTGTTCATAGAGGTTGCCGAAAAACCACTGCGCCAACCCGGCCAGGGCCAGCAGCCATAAGACGTTTCTCTTTTTCATGGTTGTCTTTTCGGCAAAAGTACCGGCCGGTTGAACGGCTAAACTTGCCAAATGACAAGTACGCGTTTACCGCCGCTTGCCCCGCAGCCGGCTCAGGGAAGTAGGCGTTACGCCCAGGAAGGAAGCCAGGTGCTTCAGCGGCACCCGCTGCACCAGGTCCGACCGGGTCAGCAGTTGCGCGTACCGTTCTTCGGCCGTCAGCGTCTGGTGCGCGATGATGCCTTCCACGACCCTGCGGAAAGCGGTTTCCCACACTTTTCGCCCGAACTCCTGCCAGGCGGGGTAGGCTTTGTACAACTTTTCCATTGCCAGGTGGTTGATGCACTGGATGTGGGTGTCTTCCATCGCCTGGATGCTGAACCGGGTGGGCTCCTGCGTTTTGAGGCTGTCCAGTTCCCCGAAAAACTCGCCTTCCAGGGCAATCCAGCCGGTGATTTCGCGGTCGCCCAACGGGGCGTAAATCCGCAGCCCGCCCTCCCGGACAAAAATGTACTCGGAAGCCACCTGGCCCTGCCGCAGCAGGTGTTTGTTCTTCTTCACCAGGCGGGACTCGAAACCCGACACAATCTGGTGCAGGTCTTCATCAGCAATGGTTACCTGGGAGCGGATGAAGTCGGTTAGTTCGGCCATTGGTTTTTAAAAAGGAGTAATCATCCCACCCCCATTACCTGGGCCATGGCTTCGTTTACCGTAAATACCGGCAACTGGCAGGATCGGTTGTAGCACACGTACAGGGTGGTTTTGTCGTCCAGCGCCTCGCGGTCCCGGAGCAGCGGCAGGTCGCTTTCGAACGCGGTGCCGGCCAGCACCTTGTTGGGGTAGTACATCTGGTCGATCTCCTTGCGGAATGCCTGCGCATCGGGGCCGACGATGGCAATTTCGGCCGTCGGCGTGGTGCGGTACGCAAACAGGCAGGCCCAGTTGGAGAGAAACTGCGGCTCGGCTACCACCAGCTTCTTCATCTGCGACAGCATCTTATCCGACAGTTCCGACCACTCGGGCTTGTCGAGCAGCAGGCCCAGCCGGTGCAGGTTGAGGGCCATGGCCGAGTTGGAGGCCGGGATCACGTTGTCGAACAGTTCCTTTTTGCGGGCAATGAGCTTTTCGGCGTTGCGGTCGGTGAAAAAGAACAGGTTTTCCGTTTCGTCGAAAAAGTTCTCCAGCGCGTACCGGGTCAGCACCCGGGCTTCTTCCAGCCATTCTTCGGCAAAAGTTGCTTCGTAGAGGGCCACGTAGGCGTCGATTACGAAGGCGTAGTCGTCGAGGAAGCCCGTGAGGGTAGCCCGGCCGTTCTTGTAAACGTGGTACAACTGCGGCCCGTTGCGCATCTTGTCGCGCAGGAACACCGCGTTTTGCAGGGCCAGGTCCAGGATGGACATTTCTCCGAAGGTCCGGAAGGCGTCCACGAGCCCCTTGAGCATGAGCCCGTTCCACGAGCAGAGGATTTTGTCGTCGAGGCCGGGCCGGATGCGTTCGTTGCGCCGGGCGAGGAGTTCCTGGTTGAATGCCTGGAGGGACACTTTGAAGGACAGCGGGTCGAGGCCGTTGAGGCGGGCAAACTCCTCTTCGCGCAGCGTGCGGTGCAGGATGTTGTAGCCGTGTTCCCAGTTGCCGCCGGGCAGCAGGTTGTAGTACTCCTCGAAGAGTTCGGTGGTCATGCCCTCGGCCAGCGACATGTTGGTGGTGGTGCGGCGCCACTCTTCCTCGGTCCACACGTAAAAGCGGCCTTCGATGCCCTCGCTGTCGGCGTCGAGGGCCGAGTAGAACGCCCCTTCCGGGCTGGTCATTTCGCGGCGCACGAACTCCACCGTCTGGAACGCGATTTCGCGGTAGAGGTCGTCCTTGAGGGCGGCGTAGGCTTCGCTGTAGAGGCTGATGAGTTGGCCGTTGTCGTAGAGCATCTTTTCGAAGTGGGGCGCAAACCACCCGGCGTCCACCGAGTAGCGGGCAAAGCCGCCGCCCACCTGGTCGTAAATGCCGCCGAAGGCCATCCGGTCGAGGGTTAGTTTCAGTTGTTCGAACACGTCTACCCGCTGGGTGATCTGGTAGTACCGCAGCAGGAAAGACCACACGCCGGGCATGGCAAACTTGGGGGCGCCGCCCGTGCCGCCGTGGTCCCGGTCAAACCTGGCGGCCAGCTTTTCGTAGAGGCCGTCCAGTTCGGCGGCCGCGTAGGTTTCAGTGCCGGGCGTAAGGCCGTACTTATGGCTGTCGCTCACGGCGATGTGCCGGGCAAACTGATCGGCCGTCTCCTGGATTTTTTCCCGGTAGCTGGTGCGGTAGTGTTCGGCAATGCCCGTAAGCACGTTTGCCCAGTCCTGGGGCGGAAAGTACGTGCCGCCGTAAAAGGGCTTGGTGTCGGACGTGAGGAATACGTTGAGCGGCCAGCCCCCGCGGATGCCCATCGCCTGGATGGCGTCCATGTAGATGGCGTCCACGTCAGGGCGTTCCTCGCGGTCCACCTTGATGCAGACGAAATGTTCGTTCATCAGGCGGGCTAGGGCTTCGTTTTCAAAACACTCCCGTTCCATCACGTGGCACCAGTGGCAGGCCGAGTAGCCAATGCTGACGATGATGGGTTTGTCTTCGGTGCGGGCCTTTTGCAGCGCCTCCTCGCCCCACGGGTACCAGTCCACCGGGTTGTGGGCGTGTTGCAGCAGGTACGGGCTCGACTCGCCGGCGAGGCGGTTGGGCTGGCGTTCGGGCGTGGATTGGGGTTGAACAGTCATGGGTGAGGGGTTTTCAGGAAGTCGTGGCACCTGTGCTTTTGAACGCGCCGGGCAGGGAATAGTTTGACCGCTACTTGTACTGACAAGGGAAGGTTATGGTTGAATGGTTGAATGGCTGAATGGTTGAATGGTTGAATGGCTGAATGGCTGAATGGCTGAATGGCTGAATGGTTTTGCTTACGCCGCACTACTTCCCGACAATCAGCCATATAGCCATACAACCATATAGCCATTCAACCATTCAGCCATAGCCTTCCTTGTCAGTGCAACTAACCCCTTACAACTTTCATCCGTATAAGGAGGGGCAAGCATCCGGGAGAATTTAATTACCCTGGCTTACCGGCCATCCCGCGTACACTGGCGGCAGGGTGTTCCCGGTTAAAACACTTTTCTTGCTCCTTTCCTTGAATATCAGCTAGTTGCCTGTTTTCGTTCCGATTGCCCGTATTGCTCTTTTGCCGGTGTCCGTTCATCCATTCATCGCATAGACCCTATCCGTATGATCCTCGAAGAAATCGCAAAACTTGATTGGCAAAGCCTGCTGCTGGGCAACACTTCATTGGCGTTCCTGGTGCAACTGGGCGTCCGCCTGGTCATCGGGCTGCTGGTGGTGTACCTGGCCGCCCGCCTGGCGGGAAGGGGCTCCGGTGGTGCGTTGCGGCCGGCCCGGCTGGCGGGTGCAGCCGCCATCGGGGCCGCGTTCGGCGGCGCCCTGTTCGTACCGGCGGTCGGCATTGCCCCGCTGGCCGGGGTGCTGCTGGTGCTGCTCCTGTTCCAGTGGGCCTTGCCTGGCAACCGGAAAGCCGCGCCGAAAGCGGACGTTCCCGAGAAAGTGACCGCCCTGGTGGAAGACGGCCGGCTGATGTTCGAAACCCTGAAGCGGCAGGGCATTGCCACCGCCGACGTGTTTACCTACCTGCGCACCAAAGGCGTGGAACACCTGGGCCAGGTGCGGCGGCTGTACCTGGAAGTCAACGGCAAGTTCAGCCTGTACTGCACGGGGCACGCCAGGCCGGGCCTGCCCCTGCTGCCCGACCGCGACCGGGAATTGGTGCAGGAAATGGCCGTGTCCGGTCACTTTGCCTGCGGCGACTGCGGCAACGTGGTGCTCAGCGAAAGCCTCCCGATGGTGCGCTGCACCCGCTGCGGTGAAATGTCCTGGAAGGAAGCCGTGCTCGAACTGGCAAAAACCGAAAAACCCCAAAACAACCTGTATTACCAGCGGGGACTGCTCTACAGTAAACAGTGAACAGTAATCAGTAATCAATTGGCAGTTGAGCAGTAGGCAGTACCTAACCAACGCCTATTGCTTACTGTTTACTGTTTACTGATAACTGTTAACTGTTAAAACAACTTCAGTTGCCGAAACCCGCAGTGGCCTTGTTCGTGGTCGAGGAGCCATTGTTTGCGCCAGAGGCCGCCGGCGTAGCCCGTCAGCTTGCCGTCGTTGCCGATCACGCGGTGGCAGGGCAGCAGCAGGCAGAGTTTGTTGCGGGCATTGGTGTTGCTCACGGCCCGCACCGAGTTGGGGTTGCCCACCTTGCGGGCCAGCGAGAAGTACGACGTTACCTTTCCGTACGGAATGTTCGACAGTTCGGTCCAGATCTGCATCTGGAACCCCGTGCCCTCGAAGCGCAGCGGCACGTCAAAGGTCTTGAGGGTTCCCCGGAAATAGTCCTCCAATTGGGCGCGGCAGTTGCGCAGGCACGCCGGGTTGAGGGCCGACTCGGGCTTGGTTTTACCCTCCACGAACAGCACCGAGGTAATGGCTTCTTCCGTGCTGGTGATTTCCAGCAAGCCAATGGGCGAAGGGTAATACATCAGGTAGGCAGCCATGCAGCGGGAATGGGGGTTTCAGACGTTGGATTTTAGCATGAGGCGTGATTCAACATCCGTGGGGCACGAATATACACGAAGGAAAGAAGATTTACCACGGGGAGAAGGTTTCACGCCCTACGCAAAGGAGTGTAAAGAACAGGAAGTGGTATGGGCACGGCAGGCTTCCTTATGCAGTGAAGGTACCGGCAAGCGGCAGGCGTGTCCGGAGGAAGGCGTCGCCTCGCAGAAGGCGTCGCCTTCCCGTCCTGCGACACCTAACACCAAGGCAACGGTGAGCCTCTGTTTTGGTAAGTCTCACTTCCGTCTTTTTCCGTGCCCGCTGTGTCTCCGTGAAAATTCTCCCTTCCCCATCCCAACCCCTCCTACCATGCTGATCCGGCTTGGCGACACCCGGGCCGGCTTATTTGGGGAAGCCGATTTTATTGGGCATTTTGGAAGGTCAAAACCCTCCAGAACCTCCTTACTGCCTTTATGAGAAAAACCGGTTTACGCCTGCTGTTGCTCCTGCTTACGCTGCCCGCCCTGGCGCAGAACACCCTCCAAACTCCGTCCCAGTTTCTCGGTTACCCGCTGGGCGAACAGTTTACCCCGCACGACAAGATCATCCGCTACGTGGAACACGCCGTAGCTGCCTCCCCCGGCCGGGCCAAACTGGTTCCCTACGGCACCACCTACGAGGGCCGTCCCCTGGTGGTACTGGTGGTGGCTTCGGCAGCCAACCTGGGCCGCCTGGAGGAAATCCGCACGAACCACCTCAAAAGCATCGGCCTCGCCGAAGGACAAGCTGCCAGCAACCCCACCGCCATTGCCTGGATGAGCTACAACGTGCACGGCAACGAATCGGTATCCTCCGAAGCCGTGATGCAGGTGATCCACGACCTGCTCGACCCCAAAAACGCGAAAACCCAGGGCTACCTGGACAATACGGTGGTGCTGCTCGACCCCTGCATCAACCCCGACGGCCGCGAACGGTACGTGCAGTGGTACAACCAGGTGTCGGCCAAGCCTTTTGACATTTCGCCCTACGCCCGCGAACACTTCGAACCCTGGCCGGGCGGCCGGGCCAACCACTACCTGTTCGACCTCAACCGCGACTGGGCCTGGATGACGCAGAAAGAATCGCAGCAGCGCATTGCCCTCTACAACCAGTGGATGCCCCACCTGCACGCCGACTTCCACGAACAGGCGCCCGAAAACCCGTACTACTTCTCCCCCGCCGCCAAGCCGTTCCACCAGGAAATCACGCCCTTCCAGCGCAAGTTCCAGAACGTGATCGGCGACTACAACCGCAAGTACTTCGACGCCAACGGCTGGCTGTACTTTACCCGCGAACGGTTCGACCTGTTCTACCCCAGCTACGGCGACACCTGGCCTACCTTCAACGGGGCCATCGGCATGACCTACGAACAGGGCGGTTCGGGCCGCGCCGGCCTGGGCCTGCTGCGCGAAGAGGGCGACACGCTGACGCTCAAAGACCGCATCGCCCACCACCACACGGCCAGCCTTGCCACGGTGGAGGCCGTTTCGAGCAACCGCGAGGAGATCACCCGGGAGTTTGTCAACTACTTCAAGAACACCGCCGCCACGCCGCCCGGCGAGTACCGGTCGTACGTGTTTAAGGCCAAGGGCGCCGAAAGCCGCATTGCCGCCTTCACCACCTACCTCGACCGCCAGGGCATCCGCTACGGTTACGCCAACGGCGGGGGCAGCGTGAGCGGCTACCGCTACCAGACGGGCAAAACCGAGTCGGCCAAGCTCGAAGAAAATGACCTCGTGGTCAGCGCCTTCCAGCCCAAGGCCGTGCTCCTGAAAGTGCTCATGGAGCCCAACCCGCCGCTCGAAGATTCGGTTACGTACGACATTACCTCCTGGGCGCTCCCCTACTCCTTCGGCCTGGACGCCTACGCCACCAAAACCCGCCTGACGCCGGGGGCCAAACCGGCAGCGAAGGCCGCCGCGGCCACGACGGCGCCGGCCCCGGCGGCCAACGCCAAACCCTACGCCTACCTGGCCCAGTGGAAGGGCCTGCCCGACCTCCAGTTCCTGGCGGCGCTGCTGCGGCAGAAGGTGAAAGTCCGCTACGCCGAGGCGCCCTTCGAAACCGGCGGGCAGCAGTACCCGCGCGGCACGCTCATCATCACCCGCACCGGCAACGAACCCCTCGGCGCGGCGTTCGACAACCTCGTAAGCCGCGCGGCCGACTCGCTGAAAATTGCCCTTACGCCGGTAGCCTCCGGCTTCGTGACCACCGGCTCCGACTTCGGCTCCGACCGGGTGCACTACGTAAAGGCGCCCCGCGTGGCCCTGATGGGCGGCAGCACGGTGTCGTCGCTGGCCTTCGGCGAAGTGTGGCACTACTTCGAACAGCAGGTCGGCTACCCCGTCACGATCCTCGACCCCAACTACCTGTCGTACGTGCCGCTGTCGGCCTTCGACGTGCTCATCCTGCCCTCGGGCAGCTACGGCACGGTGTTCAACGACCGTACGCTGGCTTCGCTCAAGGACTGGGTCCGGGCCGGTGGCAAGCTGATTGCCCTGGAAAACGCCGTCAACTTTTTTGCCGACAAACCCGACTTTGAAGTAAAGCGCAAAAAGCCTGAGAAAAAGGCAGATAAGCCCGCGGCAGCGTCCCGTTATGACACAATCCAGACGTACGCCAACCGCGAACGGGAGAGCCTCAAGGAAGAAGTGCCCGGCGCCGTGTACCGCGTCACGATGGACGAAACGCACCCCCTCTCGTTCGGCTACGGCAACGCTTACTACACGCTGCTCCGCAGCCCGATCGACTTCGAGTTCCTGGCGAAGGGCTGGAACGTGGGCTACCTCAAGAAGGACAGCTACGTGAGCGGCTTTGCCGGCAGCAAGGCCAAGGAAAAGCTCAAAGACACCTTTGTGCTCGGCGTGCAGGAACTCGGCCGCGGGCAGGTGGTCTACATCAACAGCAGTCCCCTCTTCCGGGCCTTCTGGCAGAGCGGCAAACTCCTGTTCGGCAACGCCGTATTCCTGGTGGGCAGCAATTGAGTGGCGGGTTAAGCGCCAGATCAACGAACCGGGGCAAGCGTGGACGCTTGCCCCGGTTCGTTTGTCCCTGACCATTCCCTCCAACCCGGACCTCAACCCATTCTCCCCGCTCCCCGTACTATTCCCCATGTCCCAACTCAGAACACTCAACGTGGGCGGCGTGCCCGAACACTTTAACCTCCCCTGGCACCTGGCCCGGGAGGGAGGCGCCTTTTCCGAACGGGGCCTCGACCTCCGCTGGCAGGACTATCCCGGCGGTACCGGGGCCCTGAACCGGGACCTGCGGTCGGGAACCCTCGACGTGGCCGTGCTGCTCACCGAAGGCATCGTGGCCGACATCTGTAAGGGCAACCCCAGCGTCATCATTGCCCCGTACGTGGTGTCGCCGCTCATCTGGGGCATTCACGTGCCGGCGCATTCGGGCTTTCAGACCGTGGCCGAACTGGAGGGCAAACGCTTTGCCATCAGCCGGTACGGCTCGGGTTCACACCTGATGGCGTTCGTGCACGCGCAGCAACTGGGCTGGCACCCCGAGGCGCTGGAACTGGTGCTGGTGGGCGACTTGAACGGCGCCCGGGAAGCCTTCCGCCAGGGAGCCGCCGACGCCTTTATGTGGGAAAAGGCCATGACCCAGCCCCTGGTGGACAAGGGTGAGTTCCGGCGGGTGGGCGAATGTCCCACGCCCTGGCCCTCTTTCGTGATTGCGGTCCGCCGCGAAACCCTCGAAAGCCGGCGCGACGACTTGCAACAAATGCTGGCCGTCATTGGCCGGGCGGCCCGGGCGTTCAAGCAGAACCCCGACGCCATCCGGCTGGTGTCGGACCGCTACGGCATCAAACCCGAAGACGTGGCCGCCTGGTTCGCTCACACCCGCTGGGCCGGCCTTACGGGCGACGACCTGACCGTAAACGTGCTGCAACACGTGATGCAAACCCTGCTGGACCTTCGACTGATTGATGAACCAGTAGACGTTAATACATTACTAAACAAGCTTTAGCAACTGAATCATCGCTTATCGTTTCATAGCGACCAGGTCACCTGGCGGGAAGGCGTCGCGTTGCGGGAAAGCGTCGCATGGCGGGAAGGGGTCGCATTGCGCTACTCGTTGCATCGCGGGAAGGCGTCGCATGGCGGGATGGGGTCGCGTCGCGGCTCCCCTCCTCGGAGGGGGCTGGGGGTGGGTTTACTTACATGCGACAAGTTACCAGGGGATCACTGTCAGGAAAAAATAGACTCGGGTAAAACTTTAGATTCTCTTTGCATTGCATTCTTCGGGCGGTGATCCCCCGGTAAATTGTCGCATGTAAGTAAACCCACCCCCAGCCCCCTCCGAGGAGGGGAGCCGCGACGCGACGCCTTCCCGCGATGCAACGAGTAGCGCAATGCGACGCCTTCCCGCCATGCGACGCCTTCCCGCCATGCGACGCTTTCCCGCCAGGTGACGCCTTCCCGCCAGGTGACCTGGTCGCTTGGCAGTGAACCAAGCCGGGCCGCTACGACTTCCTTCTTCTTCGCATCGCCCTGGTTGCCAGATGCCCTATTCCCAAAGTTGTTGCAAAAAGGTGCGGAACCGGCCGAAGTCCTCGGCCCCCAGTTTGCCCGCCCACTTCTGCTCGAATTCGTAGTTGAGGGCGCGGCCCAGCTTGCGTACTTCCCTGCCCTTTTCGGTAAATACGAACAGCACGGCCCGCTTGTCGGTCGGGTCGGGCCGGCGTTCGAGGTAGCCCCACTCCTCCAGTTGGTACACTAAGGTGCTCATCGACTGCTTGGTGATCTTCACCCGGGCGGCCAGGTCGGTGATGCGCGAACCCTCCTCCTGCATGTACTGGAAAACCATGCCGTGCGAAGGCCGGATCTCCCCGTAGCCCCGCTCGGTCAGTTGCCGGTGCAGGTTGCCCACCAGGTCGTCGGAAAGGGCCTTCAGGTAGAAGCCCGTGTTGATGTGAAGGGTCATGGAAAAAATTTTAAACTTTTTCTTGCAAATATAGTCAGGTTGCCTGACATTTGTCGTCAGTCAACCTGACTAATTTTCTTCCACCTATCAAACCAACAAAACGATGCAACCTTTCAAGAGCACCCCTGCTCCCGCGAACACCCGTGCCATTCCGGGCGCCGTCTTCCACTTCCTCGTCCGCGGTGAGCAGACGGGCGGGTCCTTTTCCCTCATCCAGATCGAAGTGCAGCGGGGCGCCGAGCCACCGGCCCACGGGCACCAGCGGGAAGATGAGTCGTACTACGTGCTGGCGGGCAGCGTCCGGTACTACGCCGGCGAGATGGAGTTCGTGGCCAACGCCGGGGATTACGTGTACCTGCCCAAGGGCGTCACGCACCAGTTCCACGTGCTTTCCGAATCGGCCCGGCTGCTGATGTGGATATCGCCGGCCACCCTCGACGAGTGGTTCTGGGCGAACAGCGCCCCGGCCCCGGACGGCAAGCCCCTGCCGGTGCCCCAGGGCCCGCCCCCGCAGGAAGCCGTGAATCACTTCGTGCGCACACTGGCGGAATACGGCGTGATCATGCAACCCGCCCTGGCGTTCCTGCACTGACCGGAAACGTTCCGTAAAGCCAATTAAAAAGCCCCTGTCCCACCCGGACAAGGGCTTTTTGTTTTATATTTCTTCTGGTTGAAAGTCAAGCAGATACAATCTTAGGGAGGGCTAACCACCCCTGTCCCCTCCCAACTTCCCGGCTACGACTCCTTCGGCTCGGGGCCCCGGAAGGCATCGCGGGCGGCGACGGCAGTCAATTGCACGGGCCGTCCTTCGCGGGCCGACTGGTAAATGGCTTCCATGATGCGCTGGTCCTGCAAACCTTCTTCGCCGGGGGTGAACGGGGCTTTGTTTTCGAGAATGCAGGCCGAAAAATGATCCATCTCCGTGGCGAACTGGTTCTTCTCGGCCACTTTCGGCGTCTCCGTCCGTTCCAGCTTGCCGTCGGCCCGCGACACCTCGATCTGCTGGCCCCGGTAGGCAAATGCCCACTCCATGCCCAGCCAGGCTTTGTCGGCCAGCACCCGGTACCGCCGCGACTCGTGCACCTGGTAATGGGTACCGCAGTTGGCAATCACGCCGCCCGGAAAACGCATCTGCCACGACATCACTTCCTCCACTTCCGCGAACAGCGGGTTTCCGGGCGTACTGTACTGGTAACCAAACACCTCCGTAGGTTCCTCGCCCAGCAGGAACCGTATCGTATTGAGACAGTAGATGCCGATGTCGGGCAACGCCCCGCCGCCGGCCAGGGCCTTGATGTGGCGCCAGTGTTTGGGGTTGGCCGAACTCTGCGCGTTGAAAGCTTCGATGAACTTCACCTTGCCGTACTCCTCCGACCGGATCAGGTCGCGGATGAAGCGGTTGTTGGGTTCGTACTGAATCCGGTAGGCCACCATCAGCTTGCAGTCCGCCTTCTTGCAGGCATCGATCATCGCCTGGCACTCGGCAACGGAGTTGGCCATCGGCTTTTCGCAGAGAATGTGCTTGCCCGCCTGGGCGCCCCGGATCGTGTACTCGGCGTGCATGGAGTTGGGCAGCACAATGTAAATGGCCTGCACCTCCGGGTTGTCCTTGAGCCGGTCGTAGTTCTCGTAGCTGTAGCAATTCTCGGGTTTGATGCCGTACTGCCGGGCCACGTACTGCATTTTCTCGGGGCTGCCGCTCACCAGGGCCACCGGCTTCGACTTCTTGCATTCCCCGAAAGCGGGCAGCAGTTCCTCTAAAGTCAGGTGGCCGAGCCCCACCAGGGCGTAACCCACCCGCTGGTCGGGCGGCAGAGGCAGCGTGGCCGGGGCCGATTCGCGGTCAGCTTTCGACTTCCAGGGTTCCAGCTCAACGGCTTCGCCGGGTTTGTCCGGCACTTTAGCCGGCGGCGAATAAGGCGCTGAAGAAGGCACTTTTACGCCGTCGCCGGACGTGTACGTAGTGGCTGGATCGGCCGGGTACCGACGTCCCACCTGGCAGGCCGTTGCCAGCCCCGACAAGGTTCCGGCCGCCAGCCCTTTGCCGGCCAGGTGCAGAAAATTTTTACGGGAAACTTCTTTGCCCGCCTGGCTAAGCATCCGCTCAACCATCGAATGAAAATAGCTCATCGGATTGGGGTATGGTTGGTGTTGCCAGCCTAAACGCGGGGGCGGCAATCGGGTTGCCGGAACCGCGCGCATTGCGTTGTTGGCCGAGGTAACTCCTTGCGGGTCAAGTTATTTTCCTTTTTGCGTACCCATGCATGGTTTCTATCTTAGTGAAATTGCGCCGGGCCCGGGAAATTCAATTCTTTGAAGTCTGTTTCCTGTTTTCTTCCCCATCGCCCATGAAAAACCGACCCGCCGGGGCCGGGATCAACCGCGCCTGGTTGCTCCTTGGCCTGATCCTTCCCTTTCTTTCGGCCTCCTGCACCAGCAACCTGTACATCAAGGTGCTCCAGCCGGCCCACATCAACGTGGGTGAACACATAAAAACCATTGCCCTGGTCAACCGGACCAAGCCGCAGAACCCCAAGGCCAACGTGGTGGAAGCCGTGCTTACCGGCGAAGGGCTGTACCAGGACAAAAGCGGCGTAGCCAGTGCCTTCAACGGCCTTAACTCCGCCCTGCACGATTCGCCCCGGTACCAGATCAAGCAAACGAACCTGCTCCTGGTGGGTACGGGGGCCGGCAACGTGTTTCCGGCGCCGCTGCCCTGGAACGAGGTAAATAAGATTTGCGACGCGTACGGAGCCGATGCCCTGTGCGTGGTGGAAACCTTTGATACGGATACGCAGGTGCTGCCCAGCGTACGCGTGGTGGACGAAAAGGACGGGGAAGGCAAGGTGGTTCGCAAGCGGACCGAGTTTACGGCCAACCTCCGCGCCCAGGTCAAGGTCGGCTTCCGGCTGTACGATTTGCAGACCAAGAGCATCCGCGACGAATTCCTCTTTACGCATTCGTTGGGTTGGACCGGCGTGGGCCTTTCTCCCCAGGCGGCCGCGGCTACCCTGCTCGACAAGCGGGCCGCCACCGACCGGGTGAGCTACGTGATCGGCGAACTGTACGCCTCGCGCATTACCCCGACCTGGATCACGGTGGAACGGGAGTACTACCGCAAGGGCGGCGACCCGGCCATGAAGCAGGCCTACCGCATGGCGTACGTGAACGACTGGGAAGGCGCCGCCGGGTTGTGGGAACAGATCATAAAGAATAACCGCGGCAAGACGGCCGGCAAGGCCGCCTACAACCTTGCCATTGCCCACGAGGTGCTCGGCCACCTGGAGGAAGCCCGGTCGTGGTGCCAGAAAGCCTACGCCACCTACGGCAACAAGCTGGCCCGCCAGTACATCTACGTGCTTGACCGCCGCATCCGCGACAGCCAGCGCCTCGACGACCAGATGCAAGGCGTGGCGAATAATTAATCGTTGCTCGTTGTTGGTTGTTCGTTGTTCGGAAAGTCATGCCGGGTGCAGCAGCATTGAGCTTCGCCCTACGCACAATTGCCTCCCGAACAACCAACAACGAGCAACGAAAAACCCTTTACACATTCCGTTTTTTCAACGCCTCCACGGCGTGGTGGGCGGCGCGGGCCGTGAGAGCCATGAAGGTGAGGGAAGGGTTCTGGTTGCCCACCGAGGTCATGCAGGCGCCGTCGGTCACGTACACGTTGCGGCAGGCGTGCAGTTGGTTCGCCCCGTTGAGCAGGGACGTTTTGGGGTCGCGGCCCATGCGCACGCCGCCCATTTCGTGGATGTCGAGGCCGGGGGCCTGCTTGGAGTCACCCACGCTGATGTTTTTACAACCCGCCTTTTCGAGCATTTCGGCGCCCTGCACCAGGAAGTCGGCCAGCACTTTTTCGTCGTTGGCGTCGTAGCCGACGGAAGTAACCAGTTGGGGGACCCCCCAGGCGTCTTTCCGGTCTTTGCTCAGCCGCACGTGGTTTTCGGCCTTGGGCACCGTTTCGCCCTGCATCATCATGTACACGCCCCAGCCGCCCGGGTCGCTGAGGCCGTCCTTGAAGTCGCCGCCCAGGCCGGGCTGGCCCAGGCCCCGTTGCCACCCGCCCCGGCTGGCGCTGAAGGCCACCATGTAGCCGCGCAGGAAATCGGTCTCCTGCTTGTACACGTTGCGGAACGACGGCATGAACGCACTGGTGGGCCGCCGGCCGTAGTAGTAACTATCCTTGAAACCGTCGTAGGTGCCCGTCATGCTGCCCCGGTAATTGTGAAAGGCCACGTACTTGCCCAGCAGCCCGCTGTCGTTGCCCAGGCCGTTGGGGAAACGGCTGGAAGTGGAGTTAAGCAGGATCAGGTTGGTGTTCAGGGCAGCGGCGTTCACGAAGATGATCCTGGCGTAAAACTCGGTCGTCTCTTTGGTATTTGTATCCACCACCCGCACCCCGCTGGCCCGGCCTTTGGCCTCATCGTAAATGATGGAATGCACCACCGAATGCGGGCGGAGCGTCATGTTGCCCGTCTTGTCCGCGGCCGGCAGCGTAGACGAGTTGGAGCTGAAATAGGCGCCGTACGGGCAGCCCCGGTAGCAGAGGTGCCGGGCCTGGCAGGTGGCGCGGCCCGCGGCGGTGTGTACCTCCCGGGGCTGCGTGAGGTGGGCGCAGCGGCCGATGATGACCTGCCGGTCGGGGTAATGCCGGGCTACCTGCTGCCCGATGTGCTTCTCCAGGCAGTTTAGTTCGAATGGCGGAAGAAACTCGCCGTCAGGCAAATGTGCAATGTTGTCCCGGTTGCCCGAGATGCCGGCGAAGCGTTCCACGTAACTGTACCAGGGGGCCAGGTCCGGGTAGCGGATGGGCCAGTCGACGGCGAACCCGTCGCGGGCCGGGGCCTCGAACTCGTAGTTGCTCCAGCGCTGCGTCTGCCGGGCCCAGATGAGGGATTTGCCGCCCACCTGGTAGCCGCGAATCCAGTCGAAGGGCTTTTCCTGCACGTAGGGGTGTTCCTTGTCCTTCACGAAAAAGTGTTCGGTGGCCTCCTCGAAGGCGTAGCAGCGGCCCACCACCGGGTTGTCGGCCTCCACGCCGAGGGCAAACCGGCCGCGGTGCGGGAAGTCCCACGGGTTTTTGGTGGCCGTGGGGTAATCGGTGACGTGGGCCACGTCCCGGCCGCGTTCGAGCACCAGCGTTTTGAGGCCCTTTTCGCAGAGTTCCTTGGCCGCCCAGCCGCCGCTGATGCCCGAGCCGATCACGATGGCATCGTAGGTTTGCTGCGCCTTGGCCTGTCCGGTAAAGTTCATATCTTTTGGGGTTGCTGTCCCGGTTTGGGTCAATGGGACACTTGAACCGGAAAATACGAAAGCTGGTGGTTTTCAACCAGCAATGACGGGCCTAATTTCTTATTTTACATTATGAACCAAGTCACTGCTCCTCCCGCCACCGACCGGGCCTTCCGCTTCTGGGTCCGGTACCTGGAAGGCATCAGCCTGTTTTTCGCCGGCATGGGCGTGTTGTGGGCCGTAGTCGGCTCCTTCGACCCGCTGGGCGTGTACGACCACTACTTTGCCCGCACGTTCTGGGGAAGCGACACCTTGCCACCCGACGCCCGTACGGCTTTCCGGTTCATCCTGGGGCCGTTCGGGGCCACCTCGGCGGGGTACTTCATTTTGCAGTACTGCATTGCCCGCTACGCCTTTGCCCGCCGCGAGAAGTGGGCGTACGGGGCCATCCTCACGGCCTTTTCCGCGTGGTTCGTGCTTGACACGGGCATGTGCCTGTGGTACGGCGGCTACTTCAACATCCTGATGGCAAACGTGCCTTCCCTGCTGGCAATGCTGCCCATCGTGTTCACGCGGAAGTACTTTGGGTAAATGGGCAGTGGTACTTCGACGTTCAACATTTCTTGTTCGATATTCGATATTATTCTTCTTACACGCTCCGTAGTTCGTCCCCATGCTTTACTTCAGACAACTGGTAATCTTTACTGTCTTTTTAACTACAACCGCTTGTTTAAATAACGTCACCTAACGTGCTATGAGTCAGCCCAATATTCCTAATGCCACCGCCCATAAATACACCTTCCTGTCACTGGGCGACTCGTACACGATTGGGGAAAGCGTAGCAGAACAGGACCGCTGGAGCGTGCAACTGGCCGCCATGCTCCGCGAAAAGGGCGTGGACGTTGCGCCGCCCGACATCATTGCCCGCACCGGCTGGACCACCGCCGAACTGGCCGAGGCCATCCACAACAGCGACATGCCCGGCAACTACGACCTGGTTTCGCTGCTCATCGGGGTCAACAACCAGTACCGGGGCCAGCCGCTGGACCGCTACCGGGCCGAATTGCAGGGGCTGCTGGCAACGGCAATCGGCTTTGCGAAGGGCAAGCCGGGCCGCGTGATCGTGCTTTCCATTCCCGACTGGGGCGTCACGCCCTTCGCCCAGGACCGCGACCAGGCCAACATTGCCGCCGAGATCGACGCCTTCAACGCCGCGTGCCGTGAAGAGGCCCAAAAAGCCGGCGTGCATTTTTTCGACATTACGTCCCTCACCCGCCAGGTGCAAAACGACCCGGCGCAGTTTGCCTCCGACGGCCTGCACTACTCGGGCAAGCAGCACCGCCGCTGGGCCGAAACGGTACTGCCGGAAGTGACCAGACTGCTCGAAAAGTGATCGCCCGGCGCGAAACCTCATCCCAAACACATCCATTGTCCCATGTCCTATTCCGACAAAGTTGAAGCGGCCCTGCTGGGCCTGGCCGCAGGCGACGCCCTGGGCGTACCCGTGGAGTTTAAAAGCCGCGACTTCTTGCGCCACCGGCCCGTTACCGGCCTGCTGGGTTACGGCACCCACAACCAGCCGCCCGGCACGTGGTCGGACGACAGTTCGCTGGCCTTCTGCCTGGCCGACAGCCTGTGCAAAAAGTACGACCTCGACGACGACGCCAAACACTTCATCAAGTGGTACAAATATGGCCACTGGACGCCCCACGGGAAAGTGTTTGACATCGGCTTTACCACCCGGGCAGCCATCGACCGGCTCCTGGAAGGGAAATCACCGGTGCTGGCCGGCGGATTTGGGGAGGAAGACAACGGCAACGGCTCCCTCATGCGCATTCTGCCGCTGCTGTTCCACGTGCACGACAAACCAGTTGAAGAACGGTTTGGAGGCACGTCCGAAGTCTCCTCCATGACCCACGGACACCTGCGGTCGGTACTGGCCTGCTTCATCTACCTCGAATTCGCCCGGCAACTGCTGGCCGGGAACGACAAGCACCGGGCCTACGAAAACACCACCAGAGAAGTTAACGCTTTCCTGGAAGACCGGCCCTTCAACCCGTCTGAAATACAAAAGTTTACCCGCATCCTGAACGGTTCTTTGCCGGAAAAGACCGAAGCGGAAATCCAGTCGAGCGGCTACGTGCTGCACACGCTGGAAGCCAGTCTCTGGTGCCTCCTCACGGAAAATACGTACGCCGCTGCGGTGCTCAAGGCGGTGAACCTGGGTGGCGACACGGATACGACCGGGGCCGTTACGGGCGGCCTGGCCGGGCTGCTCCACGGGACGGCGGGCATTCCCCGGGAATGGCTCGACGGCCTCGTCCGCCGCAACGACATTGAGAAACTGGCCCGTCGGCTGGCCGCCGCCACGGCTACCACCCGCTAACCGTTTTCTTTTTTTTCGTAACTTGTTCTACCCGTAGTCCATTGTCCATTTTCAATTTATTTCCCGTGCTGCGTCGCCTCACCCTACTTACGCTGGCCCTGGTGGGCCTTGGTGCCTTTGCCGCCCATTCCGAAGACCCGGGAGACCCCGGAGACCGCCTGCCGGCCACCTTCCACAAGGAGCGGCGCGAAGCCCTGCGCCGGTTGCTGCCACCCAACTCGGTAGCCGTGGTCTTTGCCGCCCCGGTGCGCAACCGGGCCAACGACGTGGACTTCGCGTACCACCAGAACCCTGACTTTTACTACCTGACGGGTTACGGAGAACCGCACGCCGTGCTGTTGCTGTTTGCCTCGCCGCAAAAGGATGCGCAGGGCAACACGTACAACGAACTGCTCTACGTGCAGCCCCGCGACCCGAAGGCCGAACAGTGGACCGGCCGCCGCCTGGGCGCCGACCGGGCCCGGCAAACGCTGGGCTTCGACCGGGTGGCCGACAACACCGCCTTCGACTCGCTGCCCCTCGACCCGAAGGGCTTCGGCAAAGTCCTCTTCCCCGACTTTCACGACGACGTGCGCGACGACAAGGACGTTCCCGCCGACCTCTACGACCTGATCCGGCAGTTCCGGCAGAAGGTGGGCTACCCGGCCGACTACGACCCCCAGCGGTACGCCCTCTACGACTTGCTGCGGCGGTCGGGGGCCGGCGAAGGGGTCAACGCCGCGCAGACCGTGAGCAACTACCAGAGCTACTACCCCAGCCTGCAAAATGACCCGCTCCTCCGGGAGTTCGTGCAGGCCCCCGACGCCAAGGCGCGGGCCCAGGTAGTGGCCCGCCTTCCCAAAAGCAACCTCGACGGCTATACCCTGCCCGAACTGATGAACCGGCTGCGCGAAACCAAGACCGACGAAGAAATGAAGCTGCTGCGGAAGGCCGCCAGCATCTCGGCCGTGGCCCAGCGGGAGGTGATGAAGGCCATGCACCCGGGCATGTCGGAACGGGAAATCCAGGGCATCCACGAGTTCGTGTACCGCCGCTACGGCTCGGCGTTCGAGGGCTACCCGAGCATCGTGGGCGCCGGCAACAACGGCTGCGTGCTGCACTACGTGGAAAACAACCGCCCCAAGGTGGACAACGACCTGGTGCTGATGGACGTGGGCGCCGAGTACCACGGCTACACCGCCGACGTGACCCGCACGGTGCCGGCCAACGGGAAGTTCAGCCCCGCGCAACGGGCCATCTACGACCTGGTGTACCGGGCGCAGGAAGCCGCCATTGCCGCCTGCCGGGAAGGCAAGGATTTCAACGACCCGCACAAAGCGGCGGCAACCATCATCAATAAAGGGCTGGTGGAACTGGGCATTATCAAAAACGTGAACGAGAAGCACTTATACTTCCCGCACGGCACTTCCCACTACCTGGGCCTCGACGTGCACGACCGGGGTACGTACGGTCCGCTGAAGGCCAACACGGTGATCACGGTGGAACCGGGCATCTACATTCCCGAGGGCAGCCCGTGCGACAAAAAGTGGTGGGGGATTGCCGTCCGCATTGAAGATGACATTCTCATCACGCCGGGCGACCCCGAGAACCTTTCCATCGGGGCGCCCCGCAAAGCCGAGGACATCGAGAAGCTGATGTCCGAAAAAAGCGTCCTCAACGACTGGCAACTGCCGAAGGTGGATTAGCGGGAGTTTGGGAGTTAGGGAATTGGGGAATTCATTGCTTTGCCGTGGAAGAATGGATCAGGAACTTATCGGACATTACCTGCTTTGCAACGACCTGACGCCCCAACTCCTACCCTCCCCAACTCCTAAACTCTCTAACTCCCCAACTCCCCCTACTCCATTTTCAACACCAGCTTCCCCGTGTGTTCGCTGCTTTCCATGACGGCGTGGGCCACGGCGGCATCGGCCAGGTCAAACACCCGGTAGAGTACCGGCTTGAACTTACCCGCCGCGATGAGGGGCCACACGTGCCCTTCCACGTCGGCCGCCAGGGCTGCCTTGAAGGCCGGGCTGCGGGGCCGCAGGGTGCTGCCGGTGATCGTCAGCCGCCGCCGCATCAGGTCAAGGGCGTCGAACTCTCCCTTGCCGCCGTGCATGGCGTTGATGAACACGAGCCGTCCGTCCATGCGCAGCAGGCGGATGTTCTTGGCAATGTAGTCGCCGCCCACCATGTCGAGGATTACGTCGAGGCCGACTTTCCGGAGTGATTCTTCGAAGTCGAATAGTCTATAATTGATACACTTATGGGCGCCAAGTGCCTCACAGGCAAGGCATTTGTCTTCGGTGCCGGCCGTGGCAAACACCCGGGCGCCCCAGGCCGCCGCCAGTTGAATGGCCGTAATGCCGATGCCGCTGCTGCCCCCGTGCACCAGGAAATCTTCCTTGGGCTTGAGCCCTCCGCGCTGGAACACGTTGTGCCAGACCGTAAACACCGTTTCGGGCAGCGAGGCGGCTTCTTCAAACGACCAGCCCTCGGGCACGGGCAGGCAATGCCCCCCGTCGGCCACGGCGTATTCGGCGTAGCCGGCCCCGGCCAGCAGGGCGCACACCCGGTCGCCGGGCCGCCACCGTGCCGTGCCTTCCCCGCAGGCTTCCACCACCCCGGCCACCTCCAGGCCGGGCACGTCGGCCGGCACGCCGGGAGGCGGCGGGTATTTGCCTTTCCGCTGGGCCACGTCGGGACGGTTGACGCCCGCTGCCGCCACCCGGATGAGCACCTGGCCCGGCCCCACTGCGGGTACCGGTCTTTCCTGCACTTGCAGCACGCCCGGTTCCCCGGGCGCCGTAATCACTACTGCTTTCATATTGGGAGACGTAGACAGTGAACAATGAACAGTAATCAGTGATCAGTAATCAGTGATCAGTAATCAGTAATCAGTAATCAGTAATCACTGGTTAGTAGTCATTGGGTGCGCGTAAGTTACCGCATCCGGGTGATTACTGTTTACTGTTTACTGTTCACTGTTTACTGCCTTTGGGAACCAACGCCGCCCCTTCTGCATTACCCTACCGGACCGCCCTTGTACCCGATGCTACCCACTGCCAAAAGCCACTACACGCAACTCATCAAACAAAAAGCCCGCGAACTGGGCTTCGGCTACTGCGGCGTGTCCCGGGCGGAATTCCTTGAGGAAGAAGCCCCCCGGCTCGAAAAGTGGCTCAACCAGGGCATGCACGGGCAAATGGCTTACATGGCCAACCACTTCGACAAACGCCTCGACCCGCGCCTGCTGGTGGACGGGGCCAAGTCAGTGATCTCCCTGCTGCTCAACTACTACCCCGGGCAGGAGATTGAAACCGAACCCGGCGGCTACCAGATTTCCAAGTACGCCTACGGCACCGACTACCATTTTGTTATCAAGGATAAGCTCAAGGAACTGCTCGGGTTCATGGGCGAGGAGATCGGCGAAGTCAACGGCCGGGCTTTCGTAGATTCGGCGCCGGTGCTCGACAAAGTCTGGGCCAAAAAGGGTGGCCTGGGCTGGGTGGGCAAGCACAGCAACCTGATCAACCGCGAGACGGGCAGTTTCTTCTTCCTCGCCGAACTGATCGTGGACCTGGAACTGGACTACGACGGCCCCGTGAAGGATTACTGCGGCACCTGCACCCGCTGCCTCGACGCCTGCCCCACCGGCGCCATCACCGAACCCTACGTGGTGGACGGCAGCAAATGCATCTCCTACTTCACCATCGAACTCAAGGAGCAGATTCCCGACGAGGTCAAAGGCAAGTTCGGCAACTGGATCTTCGGCTGCGACATCTGCCAGGACGTGTGCCCCTGGAACCGCTTCTCCAAACCCCACCAGGAGCCGCAGTTCAACCCCAACCCGGGTTTGCTGGAAATGAAAAAGGCTGACTGGGAGGAAATTACGGCCGAAGTGTTCAACCGGGTGTTCAAGAACTCCGCCGTGAAGCGCACCAAGCTCGAAGGGCTCAGGCGCAACATCCGCTTCGTGCAGGACCCGTGAACGGCGGGCGGCAGGCAGAGGGCGAAGCGCAGAGAGCGGAGGGTACAGCACATGGTATGACGTGCAACTTGCCCTCTGCGCTTCGCCCTCTGTCCGCTAGCGCAGCCGGTAGGTTCCCGTACTGCTGAACTTCACCACTTCCTTCCCCTGCGCATCAACGGCGGCAAGACGGAGCGTGATTTCCCACGGGCCGGATGCCGTCCGGCGGCCTTCGAGGGTTCCCTTCAGGTGGTCGTAAACCAGGGGTTTGCAGCGGCATTGACGGGAGAGCATCACCTTGGCCCGTTCCAACTGTTCGTCTTTCAGGTAGAACGCGTGGCTTTCGGGGTCTGCTTCAAACGTCACCGCGTGCCGGACGCCCACGCCCCGGGCAATGGTCGCCTGGAAGCCTTTCGTCTGGCATACGTACTCGAAGACCAGCTGATTGCCCGGCCGGATCTGCGCAAGTTGAATGCTGCGGTTCGGGTAGGCCGCGAAACGCTCCTCGCCGCACGGCGCCGGGCGGGCTGCCAGGAACAATCCCCACCCGGCGAACAGCAAGGAGGCCGTCAGTTGCATACGGGGGCATAATGCCCGTTCGGTTCACCGATGAGGAACTTCCCGGTTTCGGCGTCTACCTTGTGCCAGAGGCATTTGAGCTGGGTAAAGTCCAACGTGTGGGCGTGGAGCAACCGGCCGGCTACTTTCTCGGCCGTTTCCCACACGTACGGATGGTCAAGCAGGGCTTTCGTTTTCAGGGCGAGGTAGCGGTAGTACGCCCGGGCAATTGCTTCGGACCCTTCGAGGGTGCCCAGCAGGTCTACGACCCAGCTCCCTTCGGGCCCCATCCTCCGGCCGGCTCTGCCCGCTGCTTTCTTTTCGGCCATCTCCCCGGCCAGCATTACGATGAGCGCAATTTCCTGCTGTTCTTTGGGTTGTTTTTCCCAGCCGGCCTGGGTATACTGTTCGAGAAGGCATACGCCCAGGCAATTCTCCGCGTCGAGGGCGATGTGATCGAAGGGCAACTGGTGGAAGAGGGCAGCTACCGCGTGGCCAGCCTGGCGGTACGCGGTGGATTGAAGTGACTTCATAGGTTACGTGGTTTGTTAAGGGATAGGTTGTCTGCGCTTGCGCCTGGTCACGGCAACGGGATACCGCCCGACCAGTTGCGAAGTCCGGTAAGTGATTTGGGGCAACGGACAAAAATTGTCCTGCTGTTGAAGTGGCGCTGATCAGACCACTCGGAAAGTTCCCTGGTGGGAATGGCTGGTGTGCTGGCTGGCTGCCGGTACTTCACGCACCGGAAGTTTATTAAAGATACGCGGCTGCTCCATTGAAGTCAATACTTACTTCCAGGTATTTTCAAGGGGCTCCGGGAGGTGCGCTAGCAGCGGGAGGGCGTAGCAAAAAAAACGCCGGCGCCTCCCTGGGGAAAACGCCGGCGTTTCAGTTAACGCCTTACTCTACAAGGTTTTAAGCCTTGGCAACTGTATCATCCTGGGTCACTACCAATTTGTTGATCTTGTCGCCCTGCCGGATCTGGTCGATCACTTCGAGGCCTTCCACCACTTTGCCGAAGCAGGTGTGGTTGCGGTCGAGGTGGGCCGTGTTGTCGCGGCTGTGGCAGATGAAGAATTGCGAGCCGCCCGTGTTGCGGCCGGCGTGGGCCATCGACAGCACGCCGCGGGTGTGGTACTGGTTGCCGCCCGTCAGTTCGCAGTCAATCTTGTAGCCGGGACCGCCGCGGCCGGTGCCCGTAGGGTCGCCGCCCTGGATCACGAAGTTGGGGAGCACCCGGTGAAAAGTGGTGCCGTCGTAGAAGCCTTTCTGGGCCAGGGTAAGGAAGTTTTTAACCGTTTTGGGCGCATCCTGATCGTAGAATTCGATCTTCATCACCCCTTTGTCGGTGTGCATTTCGGCTTTTGACATACTATGCGTAATTAAGTGGTTTACAAACAGACGGCAAAGGTACTGGCAAAAAATGAGAAGCGATATAGGAAAATAGTTCGTCATTGGTCAGTAGTCATTGGTCATTGGTCATTGGATACGCGTAAGTGATCGCATCCGATCAACCAATGACTACTGACCAATGACCAATCTACTTGAGCAACGCGAGGTCCAGGGTAAAGCCCGGCAGGACGTCTTCGCCGGAGAGTTGTTGCGTAAACCCTTCCCATCCGGCAACGGGCCGGCCGGGCCGGTACACGTAGGCTTTGTGTTCTTGCGGGTCGAGCAGCCAGCCCAGCCGGCAGCCGTTTTCGAGCCACTCCCCCATCTTCTCCTGCGCGGCCTTCAGTGGGTCGGAGTCTGATTTCAGTTCCACTACAAAATCAGGACAGAGGGGCGGAAACTTCTCCTGCTGCGCTTCGCTCAACGCTTCCCAGCGTTCCTTCGTGATCCAGGCGGCATCGGGTGAACGAATCGCCGCGTTGGGCAGACGGAAGCCGGTCGATGAATCGAATACATTCCCAGCTTTGGCCTGGCGGTTCCAAATGATCAACTCCGCAATGATTTCACTATTTTTTATGCCTGTTTTACCCCCGGTAAGCGCCATAATCAGAATTTCTCCGTCTTTTGTTTTCTCCAACTTAAGCTTGGGATTGATCTGACAGAACAGGTAAAACTCGTCGTCATCCAGTTGCAGCTTTGGGAGCAGATGCAGCGAAATGGTTTCCATAGGAGATTGATTTTACACCAGGGTACTAAACAAATTTACCGCTTTTCCCGGCAAAGCCCTTGCGGGCCAAGTAGTACAGCGGCACGCCCAGCAGCACGATCACCAGGCCCCAGAACGCGAACCGGCCCCGGTACACCAGCAGGCTCACGCAGAAGCCGGTAGCCAGCAGGATGTACAGCGCCGGGATCACCGGGTACCCCAGCGCCTTGTAGGGCCGGGGCATGGCGGGACGCGTACGGCGCAGGATGAAGATGCCCGCAATGGTGAGGATGTAGAACAGGATCACGGCGAACATCACGTAGTCGAGCAGGTCGCCGTACGAGCCGCTGAGGGCCAGCAGGCAGGCCCACACGCACTGGAACAGCAGGGCGTTGGCCGGCACGCCGTTGCCGTTGAGCCGGGCGGCCGGCTTGAAAAACAGGTTGTCCTTAGCCATCGCGTAGTACACCCGGGCTCCGGCCAGGATGATGCCGTTGAGGCAGCCGAACGTAGACACCATCACCATCGCGGCCATGAAGTACGACCCCGACGGGCCCAGGATGCTTTGCATGAGCAGCGTGGCGACGCGGTCTTCGGGCGCCGTCTGGATGCTTTCCAGGGGCAGGTTGTACACGTACACCAGGTTGGCCAGCAGGTAGATGAGCGTTACCGAGCCCGTGCCGATGATGAGCGACAGCGGCAGGTTGCGCTGCGGGTTCTGCACCTCGCCGGCCGTAAAAGTGATGTTGTTCCAGGCGTCGGAAGAGAACAGCGACCCCACCATGGCCGAGAAGAACAAACCCAGGAATACCAGCGGGGAAAAGTCGGACAGGCTGCTGTCGCCCCCGGAGGCACTTACGGGCAGGGGTTCGGTGCGGGTCAGCATGGCAAAGAGGCCCAGGCCGATCATCACCGCCAGGGCGCCGATCTTGGTGAAGGTGAGCAGGTTTTGCACCAGGGCCCCCGTTTTTACGCTCCGGAAGTTGAGCAGGGAGAGGGCCACGATGCACACAATGGCCAGCAACTGCTGCGTGGAAACGCTGAAGGTGCCGATCTGGAACAGGAGGTTCTGGGCCGAAATGCTTTCCACGAACACGCCGGTAAATTTGGCAAAGGCCACGCCCACGGCGGCAATGGTACCCGTCTGGATCACGGCAAACAGCGTCCAGCCGTACGAAAAGGCCACCATCGGGTTGTAGGCTTCCTTCAGGTACACGTACTGGCCGCCGGCCTGGGGCATGGCCGCCGCCAGTTCGCCGTAGCTCAACGCCCCGAACACCGTGATGAGGCCCGTCACCAGCCACGCCAGCAGCAGCAGCCCCGGCGACTGGAGGTCACGGGCCATGCCCGCCGATACGATAAAAATGCCCGAACCGATCATGGAACCCATGATGAGCATGGAAGAGTCGAGCAGGGTAAGCGCCTTTTGCGGGGCGGCCGTAGTAGTGCCGTTGGCCATAAGAACTGTTGGTTTCAATCTTGTAAGATGCAGAAGTACGGAGAGGTTTCCAAAACTGCCCCGCATTTTTAGTCCCCCCAACCGCCTTTTTGTTCCTCCCCCAAATCCCCGTAATTTTGGCGGTCCTTATTCTGTACCGCGTCTGATCTGCTTTATTTCTCCCCATTCTTTACCACATGGAATACCTCAGAGGGTTGCTGGGCCTCGTCGTCCTGGTCGGGATTGCCTATGCCTTTTCCAAAGACCGCAAAGCGATTAGCTGGAAGCTGGTCGGCACCGGCATCCTGCTGCAAATCATCTTCGCGCTGCTCGTGCTGCGCATCGACGCGGTGGCCACCCTCTTCGAATCCATCGGCAACGGCTTCGTCCGGTTCCTGGGCTTTTCGGAAGCCGGCGCCCGGTTCCTCTTCGGCGACCTGGCCGTCAGCTACCCCTCCAACGCCGACAATCCGCCGCACCGGCTGGGGGTGATTTTCGCCTTCCAGATTCTGCCCGTGGTGATCTTCTTCTCCACCATTACGGCGGGGCTCTACTACCTGGGCGTGTTGCAAAAGATCGTGTACGGCATCGCCTGGGTGATGTCGCGGACGATGCGGCTGTCGGGGGCCGAAAGCTTCGCGGCGGCGGGCAACATCTTTCTGGGGCAGACGGAGGCGCCCCTGCTGGTGCGGCCGTTCATCCCGGGCATGACCAAGTCGGAACTCTTCTGCCTGATGGTGGGCGGCATGGCCAACATTGCGGGCAGCGTGCTGGGAGCCTTCGTTTCCTTCCTCGGCGGCGACGACCCGGCCTCCCGGGCGCAGTTTGCCGCGCACCTGCTCACGGCTTCGATCATGAGCGCCCCGGCGGGCATCGTGATGGCGAAGATGCTGCTGCCGGAAACCGAACCCGAAAAGATTGATACGCAACTGAAAGTCAATAAGGAAGACCTGGGCGTGAACCTGATCGACGCCATGGCCGTGGGCGCCTCCGACGGGCTCAAGCTGGCCCTTAACATTGCTGGCATGCTGCTGGCCTTCATCGCGGTGATTGCCATGCTCAACTACTTCCTCACCGACATGGTGGGCGAATGGACGGGCCTCAACGCCTGGGTGCAGCAGACGACCAACAACACGTTCCGGGGCTTTTCGCTGGAGTACATCCTCGGTCAGGGGTTCCGGGTGCTGGCCTGGATCATCGGGGTGGAGTGGAAAGATTCCTTGCAGGTGGGCAGCCTGCTGGGCCAGAAGACGGTGATCAACGAATTCGTGGCTTACCTGAGCCTTTCGAACATGCAGGCGGCCGGTACGCTTACGCCGCGGTCGGTGGTCATTGCCACTTACGCCCTGTGCGGCTTTGCCAACTTCAGTTCCATCGCCATCCAGATCGGGGGCATCACCATCATGGCGCCTAACCAGCAGCACAACCTCTCGCGGCTGGGCATGCTGGCCCTGGTAGGCGGCACCCTTACTACGCTTATGACGGCTACCATTGCCGGGGCGTTGATCGGGGGTTGATTGGTCATTAGTCATTGGTCAGTAGTCATTGGGTACGCGTAAGTGATCGCATCCGGTTAATCCACGTATCGCGCAACCAATGACTACTGACCAATGACCAATGAACCAAAGCCGGGGAATTGCGTAGGTTTGTTTAGTTTTACCACACCAAAAAACACTACTATGGCTTGTCAACCGGTATCCTACAGCGGCGTCACCGCCAACATATTCAACTCCATGAAAGGAGAATTGGAGAAAAACGGATTCAGCGTGCCCGGCACCAGCGGAACCATCCGCGGGCCTTTCGGCATCGTCATGCAGTACGCCTACGACGAGGCCACTGAAACCCTCAACGTAGAGGTGTTGGAAAAGAACTTCTTCGTTTCCTGCGACCAGATCTACAACCAGTTGGACACCACCCTCGGGAAGTTCACCGCGTAGGGGATTAGGGCGTCTGGCGGGGTTGACAGTACCACGCAAATGGCTCCGCATTGTTACGGCCAGGGGTAGTCTTCAAACTATCCCTTTTTTTTGCTCCCTCCGTGCCGGTTCAACTGCCTGTTGCTTAATGAAAAATTCCGTCAGGAGTGGCGCATTCTTTTCACTACCGGAACTCCGGTCCCGGTGAATGCGTAAAAAGCAGTTATGCCTTTCCATCCCGCATAGCGGTATAATTCAACACTTTCCCCTTCTTTTCAACTTTTTCCCTCAAAAAATCCTAAACATCCGGCACTTGGCAGTCGTTCAATCAAGTAAAACAGACCCCGTTGAAGTGTTATGCGTTGTGTAGTTATCGTTGGGCTATTGCTGGGAGCATGTGCAACGCCCCATTTACAAAGTGACATTCAGAAGCGAGAGGAAGAAAGATTACAGATGCTGTTGCGTCGAAACCAGGAACTGATCGAAAACATCCGTTACTACGAAGCGAAGCTGGATACCCTCGAAAAGATGCGTTCGGCCCAGGTAAAGGGTCTCTACCGCGTCCGGTAATGTCTTGCGCCGGCCCGGACAGGTTCGTCCGGAAAAAAAGCTTAGGAAGGAGAAGGAGGAGGATCAACCGGGTGGCTGTCATGGGCCATCCGGTTTTGTTTTTGTATGGAAATGACGAATGTCGAACCAGGAATATCGAATGACGAAGTAAAAGGGCCGCGTACTATCCTTCGAAATTCGTCATTCCTGGTTCGACATTCGTCATTTAATGCAACAACCATTTCCGCCTACCCATAAATGGCTTTGCGCGCCGCCAGCAGCGTATTCTGGAGCAAAGAAGCAATGGTCATCGGCCCTACCCCGCCCGGAACCGGCGTAATGTGGCTGCACCTGGGGGCTACCTCCTCGAACAGCACGTCGCCCTTCAGCGAAAAGCCCGACTTTTTGGTGGGGTCGGCCACGCGGGTGGTACCCACGTCGATCACCACGGCGCCTTCCTTCACCATGTCGGCCCGCACGAAGCCCGGCTTGCCGATGGCCGCGATCAGGATGTCGGCCTGGCGGGTGATGGCCGGAATGTCGGTGGTGCGGCTGTGGCACATGGTCACGGTGCAGTTGCCCGGCTCAGCGGCCCGGCCCATCAGGATGCTCATGGGCAGTCCTACGATCTGGCTCCGGCCCAGCACCACGCAGTGTTTGCCGGCGGTAGCAATGCCGCTGCGCCTGAGGAGTTCCACGATGCCGTTGGGCGTGGCCGGCAGGTAGCAGGGCCAGCCTTTCACCATCCGGCCCAGGTTAGCCGGGTGAAAGCCGTCCACGTCCTTTTCGGGCCGGATCTTCTCGGTCACCTTGTCGGGTGAAATGTGCCGGGGCAGCGGCAACTGCACGATGAGGCCGTCAATGTCGGGGTTGCGGTTGATGTCTTCGACGACTTGCAGGAGTTCGGCTTCGGAGATGGTGTCGGGGTAGCGGAACAGCGACGACTGGAAGCCCACTTCCCCGCAGGCTTTTACCTTGTGGCTTACGTAGGTTTCGCTGCCCCCGTCGTTGCCCACCAGCACGGCGGCCAGGTGCGGCGCCCGGCCCCCTGCGGCCGTGAGGGTTTGTACCTGCCGGGCAATTTCGTTGCGGATGTCCTGGGCGATTTGTTTACCGTCTATCAGTTGCATGCGGTTGGTTTGGGTGTGGCGCAAAAGTAAGTCTTCCTTCAGAAGCCGGAAAGGGTTAGCATTTTAAAAACAGTGGCGCCGGGTTTGAGAACCCGGCGCCACGAATATTTATAACAGTCCCAAACGACTCAATCCAGCTTGAGTACGGCCATGAAGGCTTCCTGCGGAATCTCCACGTTGCCGACCTGGCGCATGCGCTTTTTCCCTTTCTTCTGCTTTTCGAGCAGTTTGCGCTTCCGCGAAATGTCACCGCCGTAACACTTGGCGAGTACGTCCTTGCGGATGGCCTTCACGGTTTCGCGGGCAATGATCTTCTGGCCGATGGCCGCCTGCACGGCGATTTCGAACATCTGGCGGGGCAGCAGTTCGCGGAGCTTTTCGCAGAGGCGCTTGCCCCAGTCGTAGGCCTTGTCGCGGTGCACGATGGCCGAGAGGGCGTCTACCTTCTCGCCGTTGAGCATGATGTCGAGCTTCACCAGGTGCGAGGTGCGGAAGCCGATCAGTTCGTAGTCGAGCGAGGCGTACCCGCGGGAAATGGTTTTGAGCTTGTCGAAGAAGTCGAATACGATTTCCGAGAGGGGCAGTTCAAAGATCAGTTCCACGCGGTCGGTGGTGAGGTAGCTCTGGTTCTTGATGATGCCCCGCTTGTCCATGCAAAGCGCAATCACCGGCCCCACGTACTCGGCCTTGGTAATGATCTGCGCCTTGATGAAAGGCTCCTCGATGTGTTCGATGTAGTTGGCCTCCGGCATTTCGGAAGGGGCGCTCACGGGAAACGAGTCCCCTTTGGTGGTGAAACAGGTAAACTGTACGGAAGGCACCGTGGTGATCACCGTCATGTTAAACTCCCGTTCCAGCCGTTCCTGCACGATTTCCATGTGCAGCATCCCCAGGAAGCCGCAGCGGAAGCCGAAGCCGAGGGCCGCCGACGTTTCGGGCTCCCACACCAGCGAGGCGTCGTTGAGCTGCAACTTTTCGATGGCGTCGCGCAGTTCCTCGAACTCACTGGTTTCTACGGGGTAAATGCCGGCAAAAACCATCGGCTTCACGTCCTCGAACCCGGTGATGGCTTCTTTGGTGGGCCGGTCCACGTGGGTAATGGTATCGCCTACTTTTACCTCGCGGGCATTCTTGATGCCGGAGATCAGGTAGCCTACGTCGCCGGCGCCCACGAATTCGCGGGGCTCCTTGTCGAGGCGCAGCACGCCTACCTCGTCGGCGTTGTAGGTTTTGCCGGTCGCCACGAACTTGACTTTGTCGCCCTTGCGGATGGAGCCGTTGAGCACGCGGAAGATAACCTCGATGCCGCGGTAGGAGTTGTACGCGGAGTCAAAAATGAGGGCCTGCAACTCACCCTGGGCCTTTCCTTTCGGGGCCGGGATGCGGTCCACCACGGCGTTGAGAATGTCTTCGATGCCGATGCCTTCCTTGCCGCTGGCGTGAATGATCTCTTCCCGCTTGCAGCCCACCAGGTCCACGATCTGGTCTTTCACCTCTTCGGGCATGGCGCCGGGCAGGTCGATCTTGTTGAGCACGGGAATGATTTCCAGGTCGCTGCCCATCGCCAGGTACAGGTTGGAGATGGTCTGCGCCTCAATGCCCTGCGAAGCGTCAACCACCAGCAGCGCCCCTTCGCAGGCGGCAATGGAGCGGGACACCTCGTACGAAAAGTCAACGTGGCCGGGCGTATCGATCAGGTTGAGCACGTAAGGTTTGCCCTTGTATATGTAATCCATCTGGATGGCGTGGCTCTTGATGGTGATGCCCCGTTCGCGTTCCAGGTCCATGTCGTCGAGCAGTTGGGCCTGCATGTCCCGCTTTCCCACCGTGTTGGTGAATTCAAGCAGGCGGTCGGCCAACGTACTCTTCCCGTGGTCAATATGGGCAATAATGCAAAAATTGCGGATGTTTTCCATGTGATTCAATCTCTTGCAAAATTAGGAAGAAAATAGTGGTTGGCGGCCCGTTGTAAGTTGTTAGTTGAAAAAGTCGTATGTAGAGCCGCGATTCATCGCGGCTCTGTCGTTGCCGGTTAGCCGCGATTCATCGCGGCTCTGTTGTTGTCGATCAGCCGCGATGAATCGCGGCGCTGTTTACGACTGACCAGCCGCGATAAATCGCGGCTCTACTTTACCGGAATCTCCAGCACAATGTTGCTCGTGCCGTAATACTTCTCCACCACCAGCGTATCGGCCTTCAGGCCGTTCTGACTGGCAAACGCGGCCAGGTCTTCCTGTACCCTGCCGGGGGCCGGCGCCACCAGGTAATGCGCCAGTACTTCGGCCCGCACGGCCCGGCCCGGCGGCACCGCCCGGTACACGAACCCGGCCGGCAGCCGGGCCGCCGAGTCCTTTACGATCACGCCGGCAAACGTGTGGACGTTGCCTTTTTCGGCGTCTTTGGTCTTGTAAAAAATGGCCGCCAGCGTGCCCGGCAGTTGGCCCGAGGTGTGGAGCTGCTTGGCCTGTTCGTACAGGGTGCCCAGTTCACTTCCGTTGGAGGGGCCGCGGTACTCCTTGCCGGCCAGCAGGTAGCCCGGAATCCTCGTCTCCGACAGTTCCGGCTGCTTGAACCCGCCCAGCAGCACGTAGCCCCCGAACGAAACCACGAACAGCCCCAGCAGGAACAGGCCCGCATTCCGCCGCCGCCGTCGTTGCCGCAGTTTGTCGTCAGTGGTGGTCATAGGGAGAGTTGGGGAGTTTATGAGTTTATGAGTTTATGAGTTTATGAGTTCATGAGTAAGAAAGCGCTGACAATGAAACGCGTAATCACTTTGAACTCATAAACTCATAAACTCTTATTGCACGATGCTGCTGCTGAGGCGCTGCAGTTCGATTTCGGCGAGTTTGGCGTTGTAGGAGGCGTCGATGAGGCGGCTGGCCGTGGCGATGGCATTGCGTTGTACTTCCCGCAGTTCGAGCGGCGTAGCCACCCCCAGGCGGTACCGCTCCAGGGCGATCTCCACGTTTTGCTGGGCAATCTTGAGGTTTTCCTGTTCGAGCTGGAGCAGGTTGAGGGCGTTGCGGTAATCGGTAAAGGTGCGTTGCAGGTCGGCCTCCACCCGGATATGGAGGTCCTCCAGTTGCAGGTTCCGGATGTCTTCGGTGATGCGCTGGTTCTGGATGCGCCGGTTCAGGTTGTTGCCGTCGAAGATGGTGAGGGTTGCCGACACGCCGTAGTTGACCACGTCCGACAGGTTGGTGTTGGGAAAAAGCCCGGCCCGGTTCTGCTGGTTGTTGTGGGTGTAGCCCGTAAACAGGTTCACCTGCGGCAGCCGCTGCGACTGGATCAGGCGGCGGTCCAGCGCCGAAATGGTTTTGTTGCGCTGGGCCACCAGCAGGTCGGGGTTCTGGCTCAGGGCCTGGCCCCGCAGGGCCTCAAAGTCCAGCCGGTCGTTAACGATGATCGAATCATTGACCGTAAATTCGGCCGACGGTGTGCGGCCAAGCAGTTGGTTGAGCGTCGTCTTGGCGTTGCTCAGCAGTTGCTCCTGCCCGATCAGCGCCGACTTGTCGGTGTTGAAGTCCACCTGGGCGGCCAGGAAGTTGAGCTTGGAGCCGCTGCCCACCTCGTACTGGGCTTTGGCCAGGTCGAGCCGCTGCGCCGAAATGTCGAGGGCGTCGCGGAAAGCCACCACCCGCTCCTGCAACTGGATGACGTTGTAATAGGCGATGCTCACGTCGGCCACGGTGATTTCAATGGTGGCCTGCGCCTGGTCGTTGCCCGCCGCCTGCAATTCTTCGAGGCGGTCCAGGGCGATGAACATGCCCATCCCGTCGAAGATCGTCCAGTTGACGGTAGCCCCGTAGTTGAATATTTTGTTGGTCCGGTTGCTGAAATCCTGGGTCACGTCCTCGGTCCGGGCCGGAGTCCCGGCGACCGTATCCCCGGGAATGGTGGTCTGGCGGGTTTGTTGGAAGCGGGGGAAGTAACTGTTCTGCCGGTTGAGCTGCGCCGTCACGATGGGCAGGAAGCCGGCGTTGCCCAGCGTTACTTCGTTGGCCACAAGCTGCTTGTTGCGCTGGGCAATCTTGATGGCGTAATTCTTTTCGAGGGCAATCCGGATCACCGACTCCAGGTTCAGGGTATCCTGGGCCGACGCCCAGAGGGGCAGCAGGACGAATACCAGAAAAAGCTTTTTGCGCATTATCGTCTTATGTACGGTTAATGTAGGGGTTGCAGGGACATTCAAATTTACAAATAAAGGAGCCAGAAGCGAGGAGTGAGAAGCGAGAAGGCTGCGCAAGAGCGTCTTGGGTTGGCACCACAAAGTACGTGTACCCCCTTCTCGCTCCTCGCTTCTCACTCCTCGCTTCTGCCTTCCTACGCATTCGCCAGTTGCGGCGCCTGCTGCGGAGCCTTCTGTTCCTCGGCCTTGCGTTCCCGCGACAGGTACGTGTACAGGGCCGGGATCACGAACAACGTCAGCACCAGCGAGAAGAGCAGCCCGCCGATGATCACGATGCCGATGGGCGAACGGCTCTTGGCGGCGGCGCCCAGGGCCAGGGCAATGGGCAAAGCCCCCAGGCCCGACGCCAGGCTCGTCATCAGGATCGGCCGCAGGCGCTGGGTGGCCGCGTCAATCACGGCTTCTACTTTCGAGAGCCCTTCTTCCTTGCGCTGGTTGGCAAATTCCACGATCAGAATTCCGTTTTTGGTCACGATCCCGATGAGTACAATGATGCCGATCTGGCTGAAGATGTTGAGCGTCTGCCCGGTGAGCCACAGCGACAGCACCGCGCCGGCCAGGGCCAGGGGCACCGTAAACATGATGATCAGCGGGTCGGTGAAGCTCTCGAACTGCGCCGACAAGATCAGGTAGATAAGCACCAGCGCAAACAGGAACGCGAAGAGCAAACTGCCCGAACTCTCCTTGAACTCCTTCGACGTGCCGGCGAGGTCGGTGGAGAAGCTTTCGTCGAGCGTCTCGCGGGCAATGTTGTCCATCGCTTCGATGCCCTGGCCGAGGGTCACGCCCGGCGCCGGGGAAGCCGACACGGTGGCGGCCACGTAACGGTTGTAGCGGTACAGTTGGGGCGGACTGGCCTCGCCGCTCAGGCGCACCACGTTGTCGAGGGAAATGAGTTCGCCCCGGTCGTTTTTCACGTTCACCGAACTCAGGTCGAGCGGCTCGTCGCGGTTGGTCCGGTTGGCCTGCCCGATCACCTGGTACTGCTTGCCTTCGAGGATGAAGTAGCCAAAGCGCTGCCCGCTGAAGTAGAGTTGCAGCGTCTGGGCAATGTCGATCACCGATACGCCCAGCACGCGGGCCCGTTCGCGGTCAATGTTGATTTGCAGTTCGGGCTTGTTGAACTTCAGGTTCAGGTCCACCACCTGGAAGGCGGGGTTGGCCTGGGCCTTGTCCATGAACTTGGGAATCACCTCCTTGAGTTTTTCGAAGCTCGGCGCCTGGATCACGTACTGCACCGGCAGTCCGCCCCCGCGGCCCCCGCCGATGGTCTGCTCCTGGATCACGAACGACCGGGCGAAGTTGTAGTTCTTGAGCACGCCCGACATCTTGTCGGCCAGTTCCTGCTGCGTGAAGTCGCGTTCGGAGGGGTCTACCAGGGTGACGCGCACGAAACCGCTGTTGGCCGAAGCCGAAGCCCCGAAGCCGGGCGCCGTAATGGCCATCATGGATTCTTTGCCTTTGAGCGAATCCACGATCTGCCCCACCTGTTTGATGTAGGCGTCCATCATTTCGTACGACGTGCCTTCCGGCGCCGTGGCGGCAATCTGGAGGCGGCCCTTGTCTTCGAGCGGGGCCAGTTCCGACTTGAGCTGCGAACCCACCAGGAAGATCAGGCCCATCGACGCCGCCATCACGCCCACGGCAATGCCGCGGTGCCGCACGAACCAGGTCAGGCCGCGGTTGTAGCCCGAAGTCATCCGTTCGAACATCCGCTCGGTGGCGGCGAAGAACTTGCTCTGCTTCTTTTTCTTCTTCAGGAAGCGGGCACTCATCATCGGCGTGAGCGTGAGCGACACGAAGGCCGAAATGAGCACCGAGCCGGCCACCACCACGCCGAACTCGCGGAACAACCGGCCCGTCAAGCCTTGCAGGAAGATGATCGGCAGGAACACCGCCGCCAGGGTAATGGTGGTGGAAATGATGGCGAAGTAGATTTCCTGGGCCCCTTCGTGGCCCGCCTCGATGGGGTCCTTGCCCTCTTCAATCTTTACGTAAATGTTTTCGAGCACCACAATGGCGTCGTCCACCACCAGCCCCGTCGCCAGCACGATGCCCAGCAGCGTGAGGATGTTGATCGAGAAGCCGAACAGGTACATGATGAAAAACGTACCGATCAGCGAGATCGGGATGGCGAGTACCGGAATCAGCGTGGTGCGCCAGTCGCGCAGGAACACGAAGATCACCAGCACCACCAGCGCAAAGGCGATGAAGATCGTTTCTTCCACCTCGGTGATGGCCTTGCGGATGTTCACGGTCGTATCGAGGGCCATGCCCAGTTTAAGATCCTTGGGCAGTTCGGCCTTGATCTTCTCCACGCGTTTGTAGAACTCGTCGGCAATGGCTACGTAGTTGGAGCCCGGCTGCGGCGTAATGGCTACGCCCACCATCGGCACCAGGCCGTTGCCGCGCAGGATGGTCCGTTCGTTCTCGGGGGCCAGTTGCGCCTCGCCCACGTCCTTGAAGCGCACAATGGAGCCTTCCGTCTCCTTGATGATCATGTCGTTGAAGTCGGTCTCGGTGCGCAGGCGGCCCAGCGTCCGCACGGTGAGTTCGGTGCCGTAGCCTTCAATGCGGCCGGAGGGCAGTTCCACGTTCTGGCGGTTGAGGGCGTCGCGCACGTCGAGCGGCGTGAGCTGGTAGGCGGCCAGCCGGTCGGGGTCGAGCAGCAGGCGCATGGCGTACCGCTTTTCGCCCCAGATGCGGATTTCGCTCACCCCGGGAATGGTCTGGAGGCGTTCCTTGAAAATGTTGGTGGCTACGTCGGTGAGTTCGAGCAGGTTGCGCGAATCGCTCTGCACGGTCAGCGACAGGATGGGGTTGGCGTCGGCGTCCGACTTGGTGGTCACGGGCGGGTCGGCGTCGGGCGGCAGGTTGCGCACGGCCCTCGACACCCGGTCGCGCACGTCGTTGGCGGCGTCTTCCAGGTCGGTGCCCAGGTTAAATTCTACCGTAATGTTGCTGCGCCCGTCGGAGCTTACCGACGAGATGGACCGGATGCCGGCAATCCCGTTGATGGATTCTTCGAGAGGCTCGGTGATCTGCGATTCCATCACGTCGGCGTTGGCCCCCGTGTAGTTGGTGGACACCGTGATCACCGGCGGGTCCACGCTGGGGTACTCCCGCACGCCCAGCGACCGGAACCCGATCACCCCAAACAGCACGATCACGATGGAAAACACCGTGGCCATCACCGGCCGATTGATGCTTAAAGAAGAAATGTTCATAAGGTTAAGTGGCTTATTGTCAGTAAACAGTTATCAGTGAACAGTAATCAGTCGTACGCGGCAACTTTCACAACCGATGATCCCTGTGTACTGATCATTGTTTACTGACTACTGTTCATTGTTTATTCTTCCGTTGCCAACGGTTTATAGGTTTGGGTGGTTTTGACGTCGCGCACTTTTACGGCGGCGCTGTCTTTGACTTGCAGCAGGCCCGTCACAATCACGCTGTCCTGGTCACCCACGCCTTCGGTCACCTGGATCTGGCGCGACATCCGGATGCCGGTTTTTACCTGCGAGGGAATGGCCTTGCCGCCCTTGAGCAGGTACACTTTCTGCCCCTGCAATTCGGGAATCAGCGCCTCGGTCGGAATCATGATGGCGTTGGGAATGCGTTCGAGGGTGAGTTCGATCTTGGCGAACGACCCCGGAATGAGCGTGTGTTTGCGGTTGTTGGCCAGGGCCCGCACGCGCAGCGAACGGGTGTTGAGGTCAATCTTCGACTCCACGGCGTACACCAATGCACCGTACTTCTTGTCGGCGCCGCCCACCGTAAACGAAACGCTGTCGCCCCGCTGCACCAGATCGCTGTACTTCTCGGGCACGGTAAAATCGATCTTCACCTGGTCAATGTCCTGCATGGAAGCAATCTGCGTGGTGGGCGATACGTAGCTGCCTTCGCTCACGTAGCGCAGGCCGATCTCCCCGCTGAACGGCGCCCGGATGTAGTAGCGGGCAATCTGGGCCCGCACCCGCTGGAGGTCGGCCTTCACGGTGTTTACGTCGGCCAGGGCAATGTCGTACTCCTGGCGGCTGATGGCTTCGCGTTCCAGGAGTTGCTTCTGGCGGTATTCTACCTGCTCGTTGAGCTTGACGGTGAAGGCGAGCCGTTCGGCCTGCGCCTGGAGTTCGTCGTCGTTGAGGGTCGCCAGCAACTGCCCTTTCTGCACCTGCTGGCCCTCTTTGAAGTGAATTTTTTTGATGATGCCGGAGATTTCGCTCCGCACCTCTACCTCTTCGTTGGCCAGCACCGTACCGTTGGACTGGATGATGTTGTTGAGCGGCTGCGGCTGCACCACCACCACGTTCACGGCAACGGGTCCGCCCGGTCCGCCGGGACCTCCTCCCCCACCGGGGGCGCCGCCGGCCGCCCCGGCTTTCGGGTTGTCGGCTTTGCTGGCGCCCAGCCGGGGCAATATGATCAGGGCGGCCACCACCAGCACAATGGCAATGATTAACGTTCTTTTGACGGGCTTACTCATGGTTTGGTTTGACGCTTAACGGGGTTATTCGGGGGTTTTCGGGTTTTTCTTGCCGTTGGACCTGCGGGCCGGGTGGGTCTTGGGATCGTATTCGAACAAGACTTCCTCGGCGGGCAGCGACGACAACGTATCGTTGATCTTGCTCAGGGCCTTCCAGAACTGCTTTTTCTCCGCTTCGGTAAAACTGGCAAACACCAGTTCGTTCAGTTGGCTGATCGTCTGGCGAATCTCCGTCATGGCCTGGTTCGCCTCCGGGGTCAGTACCAGGAAGTACTCCCGCCGGTCGGTGGGGTTCTGCTGCCGTACCACGAAGCCCTTGTCCACCAGGTAGTCTACCATGCGCACCACCGAGGCTTTGTCGATGCGCATTTCGTCGGCCAGGTTCTGCTGGTTGAGCTTGCCCCCCGCCTTCTCAATGAGGATCATTGCTGTGTAATACTTCTCAATGCCCACGTGCGCCAGCTTCCGGAACATCACCCCGACGTACTGCTTGGTGAGCAGGCTCAGGGGAAAAGTCAGCGGCACTTCGCGGTCGTACGTAATCTTTTTCTCGAACATAGATACCTCTTTTTACGAAGCCAGAAGTGAGGAGCAGGGAGCCGGAAGGCCGGCAATCGACACTTGGCGCTAAACAATCGGCAGTCGGCAATGCGCAGTCGGCAGTCAGTAATCAGTAATCCGCTGAGTACTGAAACGCACGCGTACACACTGTTTACTGCCCCCCTTCTCACTCCTCGCTTCTCGCTCCTCACTTCTTCCTTTCTATAAACCAAAAAAAGGCAAATTAGTTTTACCTACAACAGTTGATTTTGTAAACTAATGTGCAAGTATCCCGGATTTTTTGATAAGGGTGAATCCGGCCCGGATGAGCGGCCCGTACGGGCGACGAACGGCGCGGAGGTCGAAAAGGGGGACGGCCCCGGAAAAAATTTCGTGAAAATAAAGTATGCATGCATACTTGTTAGCGCCTCCTTTTCAGCCTGTTAACTTCCGTTAACATCCGCAACAATTGCATTTTACCACTATTGGTTTTACCAATTCCGTTCCAGTCGGCTAAAAACCCTTATTTTGCCCCGTTAAACCACCTTGACCTTATGAAGAATATCATTTTTACCATTGCGGCCCTGTGTCCGTTGCTGGCCCTGGGGCAAGGGTACCAGCTTAACTTGCAGGGGCAGAAACAGGTTGCCATGGGCCACGCCGGCACGGCCCTGAAGCTGGACGCGGCCAGCGTATTTTTCAACCCGGGGGCCGTATCCATGCTCGAACGCAACTCAGTCAGTGCGGGCATCAGTCCCGTTTTTGCCAACATTGCGTTCCGGTCGGGCACCACCGGCCAGACCTTCCGAACCGACAACCCGGTGAGCACGCCCTTTACGCTGTACGGCGTGTGGGGGCCGGGCGAAAGCCGGTTCAAGGCCGGGCTGGGGGTGTACACGCCCTTCGGCAGCGGCGTGAAGTGGGGCGACACCTGGGAAGGACGCTTCGCCCTCGAAGAAATTACCCTGCGTACAGTCTTCATCCAGCCCACCGTCAGTTTCCGGCTGGGCGACAACCTGGGCATCGGCGCCGGCTTCGTGTACGCCATAGGCGGCGTCAACCTGCAACGGGCCATTCCGCTGGCCGGCGCCACCACCAACCAGGGAGAGGCCGAACTCGACGGCAACGCCAGCGGCATCGGCTTCAACGCGGGCATCTTCTTCCAACCCGCCGACGTGCTTTCGGTAGGGCTTTCATTCCGTTCGCGGATAAACATGAAGATCGAGGGCGGCGACGCCACGTTTACGGTGCCCCCTTCGCTGCAAACCAACTTCCCGACCGGCAACACGTTCGACGCGGAGCTGCCCCTGCCGCAGGTAATCAGCCTGGGCCTGGGCCTCTACCCGGGCGAAAAACTGACGCTGAGTGCGCAGGTGGATTACTCGGGCTGGAGCGCCTACGATTCGCTCTCCTTTGACTACGCGCAGAACACCCCCGTGCTGGCCGACACCCGGTCGGCGCGGCAGTACGAGAACGCCTTCATTTTCCGCTTGGGCGGCCAACTGGCGGCTACCAACGCCCTGGCCCTGCGGGCCGGCGTCTACTACGCCCTTACGCCCGTATCCGCCGGCTACCTCACGCCCGAAACACCGGATGCCGACCGCATCGGGCTCTCGGTGGGCCTGGGTCATCAGTTCGGCGAAAATTTCGTGGTGGATGCTTCGCTGCTCTACCTCCAGACGGCCCGGCGCACCGATACCAACCTGGAAACCCGCCTTGCGGGCACTTATCAGATCAAAGCCCTGATCCCGGGCCTTTCGCTCACGTACCTGTTCAAGTAGATAAGATTTCCCACGGAGACACGGAGGGCACGGAGCTTCACGGAGATAAAAGGAACTCAACCGCAAGGATCGCAATAGAGACGCAAAGGGCGCAAAGAAATACGCGTTCTCCTTGCGGTCCTTGCGTCTCCTTTGCGCCCTTTGCGGTTCAGTTTCCTCAATACTAAATACCTGATACTCCCTCTGCTCCGTGAAACTCCGTGGCCTCCGTATCTCCGTGGTAAATCTTCTAACTTTCTAACCATCCCACCTGCCAACCAAAAGCCTATTCCTATGAACCCCATACAAGTTACCAAAACCCTGGCGGCGCTCGGGCTGGCCGGCGCGGCCCTGCTGGGCTGCAAACCCCAACTCGACGCCCCTGCCCCAACCCCGGGCACGGTGGATTTCAGCCGTTACGTAGCCGTGGGCAACTCCCTCACGGCGGGCTACGCCGACAACGGCCTCTACCGGGCGGGGCAACTCAACTCGTACCCGAGCATCATCGCCGGGCAACTGCGGCTGGCCGGCGGCGCGGCCGAATTCCGGCAGCCGCTGTTTCCCGAAAACCAGGCCAGCGGCACGGGCTACCTCACGCTGACGGGCCTCACCAACGGCGTGCCCACCCTGGCGTCGGTGCCCCCGCAGGCCATCCGGGGCGGCACCACCCCCGACCCGTTGCACAACCCGCCCGGCGTGCTGCTCACCAAGTACAACGAACCGATTGACAACTACGGGATTCCCAACATCCGCGTGGCCGACCTCAACGATCCGCAGTTTGCCCGCAACCCCTACTACGAACGCATCCTCGCGGACGCCGAAGTGGGCAGCAAGACGTACCTGACCAAAGTACGGGAAAGCAACCCCACGTTTTTCACCTGCTGGATGGGCAACAACGACGTGCTGCTGTACGCCGTGTCGGGCGGACAGGTGCCCATTACCCCGCCCGCCGCCTTTAATTCGCTCTACACCGAACTGATTGCGGGCCTCACGCAGAACGGCGCCGGCGGGGCCCTTGCCAACATCAGCGACGTAACCACCATCCCCTTCCTGACTACGTTGAGCGAACAGGCAAAGAGCACGCTTACGCAACTGGGGGTACCCGCCCTGATCATCCAGACGGGCCCGGCGACGAGTCCGGTCGTGGATACCATTCTTACGTCCAGCATTTACAGCCGGGCCGGCGGCACGGTGCTCATTCCGCTGACGGCCAGCCCCTACCTGCCACTGGTGGGCCGGGCCGGCGGACGGTACTGGCGCGACTTCGCCCGGTCGCGGGGCCTTGAAGTATCCGCCGTGGTAGCCAGCTATAACCTCGACACGACCCAGGTGTTCGGCGGTTCGCCGCGCAACCCGCTGCCGACTTCGCTGATCCTGGATGCGCAGGAAGTAAGCAATGCCAACGCGGCGGTGCAGGCCTACAACACGATCATCGGCAGCGTTGCCAACGCCCGGGGCCTGGCCCTGGTGGACGCCAACGCCCTGCTGCGGCAATTCCAGACGGGAATTCTCTACAACGGCGTGGGCGTGAACGCGGCCTTCATCAGCGGCGGCCTCTTCTCGCTGGACGGGGTGCACCTGACCCCGCGGGGCTACGCCATTACGGCCAACGAGTTCATCAAGGCCATCAACGCCAAATATGGTTCCACCATCCCGCAGGTCGACGTGAACAATTACCCCGGCGTCCGGTTCCCGTAGGGTAAAGCGTTGGCCGGGTTCGTTGCCCGGTACAAAAAAAGAAAGGCTTCCACGCGGAAGCCTTTCTTTTTTGACGAAACCCCAGGGGTTATCCCTCCACCACTACCCGCACTTCGTTGGAGACCATCGTAGACCCGTCGTCGTAGGTGACCACGAAGAAGAACCGGAACACGTCGTACTGCGGGGGTGCTCCGCCGGGAGCCTGCACCGTGCCCAGCGTCGGCTTGGTCAGCGCCGCCGGCAGGCTGTTCAGGTTAAGGGAGTAGGTTACTTCCGAGGCCGGCGTTACGTTCACCTTTTCGAGCGTGGCGGTAGTGCGGCTAAACGTCCCCGGCGCCCGCGCCGGGAGACCGGCAGTACCCGCCGGCACCGTGGGGCTGATGTTGGGCGCGGCAATGGGGGCGCGGAACCGCTGCGCCTTCACTTCCAGTCCGGTGATGTTTTTATTGTCCGGCCCTTTGATGCGCACGTCTACCCGGCCGCTGGCCGCGGAGTTTTGAAAGATGATGAAGGCGTTATCATCCATGTAGGTGAAGCCATTCTGCGTGGCATCGGGGAACGTGACGGCATTGGCGGGTACCGGATCAGTGTCCTGCAGCCCGTCGTAGGCGTCGTCCTTGCAGCCGGTCAGCGCCAGCACGCCGGCCACCAGGAAGAGGGTTATTTGAAGGATTGTTTTTTTCATGGGTTAAGATCGTTTGGAAAACGGGAAATAAGTTACTGGGGCATCCACCAAACCGGCACCAGGAGGCCGGCGGGGTAGACCTTGAGGGGTACGTTCTCCGCGTTTGATTGAATTTCGGACTGCACGTAGGGCAGCCGTACCGGAATCCGCGTCACGGTGGGCTGGCCATTGGTGGCCCGGGCCAGGTTGGGGAAGCCCGTGCGGCGGTAGTCGTTGTAGGCTTCGTACGCATTGCCCGCTGAGGAAGCCCACTTGTCGCGGATGAGCACATTGAGCTTACCGCCCGGCGCCGTGGTGGCCGGGGCGGCGGCGAAGGCGGCCAGCCGTTCGGCAATGTACGCGTCGGCAGCCGTCGTAAAGGATGCCGGGGCGCTTACGAAGGTGCGGATGTCTTCCATATTATCCCGGATGGCCTGCCCGAAGAGCGCCGCCGGATCGCCGGCAGTGCCCAGCGTCAGGGCGGCTTCGGCCAGCCAGAAATTGACCATCGAACGGGTAATGAGCCGTATGGGAGCCGCGCCGCCCCCGGTGATAGAGCCGTTGGCTACCTGCGCCCCGTTGCCCACCACGTACACGCCCCACCGCGACCGGTTGCTGATGTTGGCCGGCGTGCCGGCGCCCGGGTAAGGTGTACTTTGCTGGAGGCCATTGTCGTAGCTAGCGTAGTTGTTGGCGCCCACGCTGGTAAAGAAGTACGGAATGCGCGGGTCGGCCAGCACGCGCAGCGAATCGTAATACCGGCTGCTGGCGATCATGTCGTTCTGGCGGGTCAGGTGCGTGTACTGGTAAATCGGGTTCTGCGCGTTAGCGGTAGTAGCGAAGTTGACCACAAAGTTGCCGGCATTGTTCTCGATGAACTTGTTTTCGGCGACCAGGGCGTTGATGCCTGCCGCGGCGGCGGTCGGGTTCTTGAGGCGGGACTGCACGTAGAGCTTCAATTTCAGCGAGTTGGCCGCCCTTACCCAGCGGTCTACGTTGCCCGCGTACATCAAGTCGCCGCTGGACGTGGGAATCACGTTGGTAGATTGCAGGTCGGCAATGCCCTGATCGATGAGGGCGATCAGGTTGCCGTACACGTCCTGCTGCGGGTCGTACACCGGCTGGGGAAACTCCTGCAGGTTGAGGGCCTGCGTCTGCGGTACGTCTCCCCACATGTCGGTGATCACGGCGTACGTATAGGCCAGCAGTACTTCGGCCATGCCCGCGTGCACGTTGTTGCCCTCGGTTTTGCCCTTCTCAATGATGAAGTTAAGGTCATCGAGCACTACCGAGTAGAGGGAGTTCCAGTCATTCTGAAAGTCATTCGGGGTTACGTTGTAGATGTCGTACGGCTGGGTTTGCGTGCCGGTGCCCGCCATGTGCTGGACCCACAGCGAGGATACGATCTGTACGGTATTGCCCAGGTTAAAGCCGATGCCGATCTGCGCGCCGGGCAGCACGTTGGCAATCGCCGCGTCGGGCAGGTTGTTGGGGTCGGTATTTACGTCCAGGTAGTCCTTGCAGGCACTCACCGAAAGGAGGCTGCAGGCAACGACCAGCACTTTTATAATTGATCTTTTCATGGATGGTTCTGCTTGGGTGAATTAGAAGGTAAATCGTAGGTTGACGCCGTAGTTGCGCACGCTGGGGGGCGAGTTGAACTCAAAGCCCCGGGTGTTGCCGCCCAGTTGGTTCGACTCGGGGTCGGCGTGCGGCAGGTTGGGGGCATAGAAGAACAGGTTGCGGCCCGACAGCGAAACCCGGGCGGAGCCAAACGGCGTTTTGCCGAGCAGCGACTTGGGCAGGTCGTACGACAGCGACACTTCGCGGAGGCGGAACACGCTGGCGTCGAACACGGCAAACTCGGAGGCGTTGTTGAGGGCGATCCAGTAGTCGGCGGCCGAAATGGCTACGTTGTTGGGCTGATCCGTGGGCTGCCCGTCGGGGCCGGCCAGCACGCCCTCAAACATGTAGGGCCTTTCGCGGTCGGTCTGCTCCTGCAACACGCCCCGCAGGCGGGCAACCTGGGTCTGGCGGGAGTAGAAGTCGCCGCCGTGTACGTACTGAAGCAACACGTTCAGGGCCAAGCCTTTGTAGCTGAACGTATTGCCCAAGCTGCCCCACCAGTTGGCGTTCGGATCGCCGACCACCTGTACGTTCTGGTCGAGGATGGGCAGGCCCGTCGTCCCGTCGATCACGAACTGGCCCTGTTCGTTGCGGAGGAATCGGTTGCCCTGGAGTACGCCGAACGCCTCGCCGGGCTGCAACACGGGGCCAATGCCACTAAAGCCGGCGCCCCCGGCGCCCGTACCCGCACCGGCCTGCACGCCACCGGTCAGGAGGCTGAACTGCGTCAGGCCCGGCGCCAGTTCGATCACTTTGCTGCGGATGCTGGTAAAGTTGGCATTCACGTCCCACCGGAACCCGTTGGAAAGGATCGGGGTCACCGTTACGGCCGCCTCTACCCCCTTGTTCTCGATCTTGCCCCCGTTCTGGGTAAAGGTCTGGAAGCCGGTGGAAGCCGGCACCGTGATGTTGAAGATCTGGTTGGTAGTCGTGTTGTTGAAGTAGTTCAGGTCCAGGTTGATCTTGCCGTTGAGGAAGCCCAGTTCGGTCCCGATCTCGTAGCTGGTTTTAAACTCAGGTTCCAGTTCCAGGTTGCCCCGCCGGTTGCTGCGCGTGACGGCGGCCGTCTGGCCGCCAAAGGGAAAGGCGATCCCGGCCACGTTGTTGCCGTAGGCAGCCGTGTTAAACACGGTATTGGTCAGGAATACCGCCGCGTCCTGGCCCACCAGGGCGTAGTTGCCCCGCAGCTTGCCGTACGAGAACACGTCGCCCTTGAGGTTGAGGGCGTCGGTAAACACCCAGCCCAGGCTCACGGCCGGGTAGAAGTAGCTGTTCTTGGCCTGCGGCAGCGTCGAAGACCAGTCGTTGCGGCCGGCCACTTCGAGGAACAGCCAGTTGCGGAAGCCGAACGTCAACTGCCCGTACAACCCGATCAGCCTCCGTTTGGTGTCGGTGTTGGTGGAGGTGATCGTCGTGCTGGTGTGGTTGGCCAGGTTGTAGAACTCGGGCGTGATCAGGTCCTGGGCGTTGTTGGTCACCTGGTTGGTCTTGATCTGGTTCACCTGGTTGCCCACCGTCACGCGCAGGTTCAGGTCGGCGCCCAGGTCGCGGGTATACACGGCGAAGAGGTCCTGGTTGAACTGCTGGTAGAGGATGTTGTCGTACACCTGCGAGCCGCGGCGGTTGGCGGCCGTGCTCCCGTTGGAGTTGATGGACCCGAAGGCAACGGCTTCCAGGCGGTTGTCGCTGTACTGGTCCAGGCCCAGCCGGTAGGTGAACGTAAGCCCCTTGAGGAACGTGGGCTGGTAATTGAGCTGCCCGATGGTGATGGTCCGGTTTACGTTGCTGGTGTAGAAGTTTTCGTTGGCCGTCCACAGCGGGTTGTCGCGGTTGACGGAACTGAACAGCGAAGGCACCTGCACGCCCGGCTCCGACTTGTAGGGGTAGTTTTTCAGGTCGAAGCTGCGCGGCATGAAGGGCAGCGTAAACCAGGGGCTCGAACCCGAGTTGCCCTGGGGAATGCCTTCCTGCCGCGTGTTGGCGTACATGATGGACGATTCCAGCGAGAGGCCGTAGCCGAGCTTGGCCGTACCGGCGGCGCGCAGCGTGAGGCGGTCAAGCGCCGTGTTGGGAAATACGCCCTCCTGGTTGGTGCTGTTGGCGCTGAACATGTAGGTGGCCTGCTCGCCCCCGCCGCTCAGCGACACGCCGTTGTCGAAAATGCGGCCCGTCTTGAAGAAGTCCTTCACGTTGTCGGGGTAAGCCTGGTATTGCAGGGTTTCGATGGGGCTGCCGGCCACTGTGGGCACGCTGGTGATGCCCGGCGTGCCGAACCGCGGACCCCAGCTGTCGGTCACCCCGCCATTATAGCGGAAGTTCAGGCCCTGGCCGTAGTCGTTCTGGAACTGGGGCAGGCCGTACACGTTCTGGAAGTTGAGGGAAGAAGCCACAGCTACTTCAAACTTTTTGTCGCCGGTGGTCCGCCCCTTCTTGGTGGTCACGATCACCGCCCCGTTGCCCGCCCGGGAACCGTAGAGCACGGCCGCCGCGGGTCCTTTGAGCACGTTGATGGATTCAATGTCGTTGGGGTTCAGGTCGAGGGCCCGGTTGGAGTACGCCGCCCCGCCGGTGGTCGGGTTAGACGTAAAGATGGTCGAGTTGTCGACCGGCACGCCGTCCACCACAAACAGGGCCTGGTTGTTGCCCGTAATGGACGAGAGGCCCCGGATGAAAATCTGGGTGGAGGCGCCCGGCGCCCCGCTGGAGGAGATGATCTCTACCCCCGACAGTTTGCCCTGGAGGGCGTTGATCACGTTGGGCTCCGACTTCTGCACGAGTTGTTCGCCCTTCACCTGCTGCACGGCGTAACCGATCTCCCGCGTCTGCCTTTCGATCCCGACGGCCGTTACGATCACTTCGCCCAGCGCCTGCACGTCCGACCGCATCTGCACATCGATCGTCGTGCGGTTGCCAACGGCAATTTCCTGGGCGATCAGGCCGATGAAACTGTACACCAGCGTTGCGCTTGCCGGTACGCTGATCGAATAACGCCCCTCCGCGTCGGTGGTGGTGCCGTTGGTGGAGCCTTTCACCAGTACGTTCACCCCCGGGATGGGGTTGCCGTCTTCATTGCCCGTCACCCGCCCCGACACGGTGCGGTCCTGGGCTCGCAGCGGCGCCCCTGCGAGCACCAATACGGCTGCCAAAAACAATTGTAAAATCCTCTTCATAATCACATGTTACAGTTAAGTTAAGATTGAGTTAAGCATTCCTAACAAAGCTATGGCACGAAGGGGCATCTAACCAAAAATGCGGAGATAAAAATTATACTTTTTCTAGTAAACTGAAAAATATTCTGCTAAAGCATATTTCCGCAAAAAATTATTTTGCGCGGCAAAAATACCCTTTTACCAGACCGGATCACGTAAAATCGTCCAAACTGCCTTTCCCGCCAACGTTACGCCAAAAACGCAATCCTGTTCACACAAATATAACTTTTCCAATAATACGGCTCTATTAACCGCAAGCCCGGGGAGCCATTTGCCCTCCCTATGCCCCGGCAAGAAAAAGCCGCGAAAGGTACACGCCGCCGGAGCAGCGCCGCCTCGCCGCCGGGCCGGCTCCGGGAAAACGGTAGCGCCGGCGGCGGCGCTTGGCGTGGTAATTGGCAGGATGCGGAAACCGAAAAAAAAACGGGAAGCTTCCCTTTGGAAGCTTCCCGTCGTGCCCGGTCCGTTGTACCGGTACCAAACGCAGTTAGTTGTTCAGCCAGGAGTTACTGCCGTCGGCCGTATTCTTCCCGTCGGCATTGCTCACGCCGCCGTACGAGTAGAACTGTTCCCCGATCACGGCCAGTTCGTTGGCCGGCACCGGGAAGTGCAGAATGGTTCCCCGCTGCAGGGCGTCGCGCCGGCGCATGTCCTTGAAATGGATGGCGTAATCGGTGAGTTGCAGTTCAATGTCGCGTTCGGCAAACACAGTAGCCAGCACCTCCGCCTGCGTAGCGCCGGCAAAGGGGGGCAGTTCACCCACGGTTGCCCGCTTGCCGGCGTTCAGGATGGCGGTAGCGCCGGGCAGGTCGTTCTTCATGGCCAGGGCTTCGGCCCGCAGCAGGTCGTTGGTGTAGGCGTACAGGAACGGCGAGGGACCAACGCCGGCGTCGGCGTAGAGCTGGTCGTACCGCTTGAAGCGGTAGTGGCTGCGCAGTTGCGGGCCGCGGTCGGTGCGGAAGAAGCCGAGGCTGGGCTCGTAGAAGAAGTACAGGTCCAGGCGCTTGTCGGCGGAAACGGCCTTGGGGAAGGTGTTGGCCGCCGCCGGGAAACGCTTGGGGTACGCGGGGTCCATCAGCCGGATGATCCGGTGGTCGGCGCGCCAGTACCAGTTCAGGCCGGCAATGTTCTGGATGCCATTCTGCCAGTTGGCGCCGTCCAGGTTGATCACGTAATCCTGGGTGATGCCGTTGCTGGTGTATTCGAGCACCTTGTCCCAGTTGGTCTGGGCGTTTTCGGCGCGGTTGCGCGCATTCTGCACCATGAAGTTGGCCGCGTACGTGCGGGCCAGCTTCGCCAGTTGCACGTTGGTGTACCCGCCTCCCACCGTATTGATGAAGTTGTCGGGCAGTTTGAACGCACTGGCCGCGGAAAGTTCGATTACCTTGTCGAAGTTGGCCAGCGAGGCCTTCATTACGTCCTGGTAGGGAGACAGGGGCACGGAGAGCGGATCGTCAGTGGGGTTTACGATGTAGGCCCGGTCAAACGTGTTGGCCAGGTACCCCTGCGCCATGGCCTTGCAGAAGTACGCCGATGCCAGCACCATCTGGGTTTCGGCCCCGTCGGCGCCTACCTGCACCCCCTCGTTCTCAATGGCCCGGATCACGTCGTTGGTACTCGAAATGGCCGCGTGCAACTGCTTGAAGGGCCGGCCCACCACGTCGAGGTCGGTAAAGGCCAGCGTGTTGTTGAACTGCACCCGGGGCTCGATCTTGAACTGCGACCACCAGGCCCGTACGTTGTTGGTCATGGTGATGTAGTCGGCCGTCCACTCCAGGTTGGTGTTGGCGTAATAGGCGTTGCTGGCGTCCCCGAAAATGCTGTACATGCTCACGAAAGCCCCCGATATCACGCCTTTCAGGTCGTCGGGCGTAGCCAGCACGCGTTCGGTTTCGGGGTTATTGGGATTGGGTACTTCCAGGTCGGCGCAGCCATTGCCCATGACCAGCAGCCCGCACAGGATCACTGTATATATTCTGTTTCTCATGATTCTACTTGAAATGACTTTTTTTTGAAATACGACTTAGAACCGGAATTGTAAAGCGGCGGTGTAGGTACGGAATACCGGGTAGGCAAACTGGTCGATGCGGAAGCTCGTGGAGTTGCCGGCAAAGGCCACCTCGGGGTTGTAGCCCGAGTAGTCGGTCAGCATGAGCAGGTTGCGCCCGATCACCGAGATGCGGGCGTCGTGGAATACCTTGCCCACGAAACCCAGCTTGCTGAACACTTCCCGGGTGAGGTTGTACGACAGGTTGATCTCGCGCAGGGCCACGAAGCCGCCCTTTTCCACGAAATGACTCACCGGGTTGTTGCCGTTGTACAAGCTGCCGGTGTAGTAGGCCAGGGCTTTTTTCTGTCCTTCGCCTTTGCCCGACTGGTCCAGGTCGGCCGACCGTTCGTTAAAATACAGCAGCTGACGGGTGGCGTTGTACACGTTGCCGCCGATCTGCGTATCCATCAAGCCGTACAGTGAGAAGTTTTTCCAGGTCACGTTGGTGCTCAAGCCCAGCACGAAGTCGGGGTTGGAATCGCCGATCTTGGTCACCAGCCCCTGGTTGGTGGCCGGGTCAAGCAGCAGGAAGGCGCGTTCGTTGATGGTTCCTTCAATGGGAGATCCATCGGCCGCCGCGGCGCGGATCACGTAGCCGTCCGAATTGACGGTGAAGTCTTCGGGACGCAGGTTGGTCACCCCGACCAGGTTGTTTACGAATCCGTTTTCATTGGTGGTAAGCTGGTCCACGGAGGTGGCAAACACGTTGCCGTACATGACCCCGAAAGGTTGCCCCGCCTCTACCCGGAACATGGCGCTGGCCAGGCCGCCGCCCCCGGCCGCGATGCCTTCTACGGCGCCGCCGCCGGCAAACACCCCGTCGCTGCCGTTGCTGGCGTAGGGCGGAATGCCCAGTTCCGTAATTTCGGAACGGGTACGGCTGCCCACTACGTTGACGCTCCAGCTAAAGTTTTTCTGGCGCAGAATGTCGGCGCCCAGGGCAAATTCCACCGTCCGGTTCTCCAGCGTGCCGGCATTGCGGTACTGCTCGGAGAAACCCGCCGCCGCCGAAAGGGGCACCCGCAGAATCTGGTCGCTGGCTACCGATCTGGCGTACGTGAATTCGAAGTTGAACCGGCTCAGGAAGTTGATGTTCGTGCCCAGTTCCAGTTCCCCGACCCGGGCGGGTTTGAGCAGGTTGTTGCCCAGCAGGCTCTTCACGGCCACGCCGTTCACGATGTTGAACGTTTCGTACTGCCCGATGAAGGGAGGCCGCTGGCCGGAAGTACCGTAGGAAGCCCGCAGGCGGAATTCATCAATGCCCGGAATCTTCACGTCTTCGCTCACCCGGTAGGCGCCCGACAACCGGTAGAAGTACTGGTACCGTTCGTCGGCCCCGAACAGGGAAGAACCATCGCGCCGGATGAGGGCGTCGAGGATGTATTTGTCGCGGAAATCAATTTTGGCGTTGGCAAAAATGTTTTCGGCCCGTACGTCGGTGTTGGCCGAAAAATTAGTGACGGTAGAGCGGTCCAGGTTCTGGACCTGGGGCACGTCCTCCACGGCGAAGCGGAGCCCGGCGGTCCGGTTGAAACCTGCCGTGTATTTTTCGTACTGGTAGCGCAGGGTCAACCCGAGGGTGAAATCACTCACGCGCTTGTTGAAGTAAGAGGTGGCCGTGTTGATGAACGCCGTAGAATAATCGTCGATGCTGGTCATGCCGCCGCCCGAGTAGATGTAGTTGGGGCCGCTGTAGGTGCTCTTGCGGGTCACGATCCGGTAGGCTTCACTCCCGCGGTCGTAGGACGTTTGTCCCTCCACCCGCCACCAGTCGAAGATCTGGTAGCTCAGCGAGGCGTTGCCCAGGAAGCGGTTGCGGTTCACCGAGAAGCTGGTGGTAGACAGGCTGTACAGGGGGTTGATGGCGTTGTTGCCGGGGTTGGGGTAGGCCAGGTACGGCGTGCCATCGGGGTTGGGGGCATTGAGGTCGGCGCTGGGCTCGGCCAGCAGCACGGCGTAAAAGGGTCCGCCCTGGGCCCGCTGGGTAGCATCGGGGCCCTGCGAGTTCACGTAGAGCATCGACGTGGTTACCTTGAACTTGTCGTTCAGCCGGTGGTCTACGTTGAGGCGGACGTTGCGGCGTTTAAAGGCCGGCACCCCCTCCACGACCCCGTTCTGCACCAGGTTCTCGAAGGAGGTAAAGAAGTTGGTGGTCTTCTGGGAAGAACCCACCGACACGTAGTTGGTGTTGAAAGACTGCGACTTGAAGAGTTCGCGCTGCTGGTTTTTGGCGTCGGGAAAAGCATTGTCCACGTACTGGTCGGCTTCCGACACCCGGTTGCCGCCGCTGAGCAGGAAGCTGCCGTCGTCGTTGAGCTGCCAGCGGTGGTTGTTGGTGAGCGGAAACTCCCGTTGCAGGTCGGAGATGCCGTACTCATTGCGCACCGTTACGCGGGTTTGCCCTTCGGCGTCGGCGCCGCGTTTGGTGATGATCTGGATTACCCCGTTGCCCGCCTGCGAACCGTACAGCGAAGCGCCGGCCGCCCCTTTGATTACTTCAATGGAGGCCACGTCGTTCATGTTGATGTCGGCCAGCGTGGTGCCGGGAGGCGTAATGATGCCATCGACGATGATAAGCGGATCGGAATTGCCCTGGATGGCCGTGGCGCCGCGCAGCCGGATGGTGGGCGCGGTGCCCGGAATGCCCGAGGGTTGCACGATCTGCACGCCGGCGATCTTGCCGCGCAACGCATTGGCCGCGTCTACGGCGGGCACCTGTTTGATGACCTCTTCGCCTACTTTCCCCACCGCAAAGCCCAGCTTTTTGGTGGAGGTCCCTTCGGCTACCCCGGTTACCACGATTTCCTGGAGGGTTTTCACGTCGGCTACCATCCGCACGTCTACCGCCGTGCGGCTGCCCACGGCCACTTCCTGGGTGGTGAGGCCGATGAAACTGAATACCAGCGTGGCGTTGTCGGGCACGCTGATGCTGTACTTGCCACCCGCATCGGTGGTGGCGCCGGTGGTCGTGCCTTTTACCACTACGTTCACGCCGGGAATGGCTGCCCCGTCGTCGGCCGCCGTAACGGTGCCGGACACGGTCCGGTTCTGCGCCAGCAGCGTGGCATCGAGGCCAGCCAGGAGCATTAAAAAGAAGGAAAGCAATAAAATTTTCTTCATACGTACCTTTTTGCCTTTAGGTTAAGATTTTGGTTGAAAAATGACTCCAAAACTAACCCAACTTGGGGGATCAAAACAAGATACCTGTGAAAAAAATTTTGCTCGAACGGCATTTCGCCAAATAGGATTGTTTAACGGGCGGCGTAGCCCCGATAAAAACTGGGGCAGCCGGCGTTGGAGCCGATAAAATTCGCTTTTGCGTTACTTTTTTTACGGTTTTTGGCCGTTCAACGGGTCAATTGAACGTTATGGGCCGGTTTCTGCCGCCGCTCTCCCGGCATCCGCTGCACTGCCAATAAAAAAAGCCCGCCGGAAAGGCGGGCTTCTTCAGTACGGGCGGCAGGTGCCCGTTAGGGCGTAATCCGGATGCGCAGCTGCGTCGGAATGACCACCGAACCGTCGTCCATCAGCAGCGAGAACATGAAGGCTCGCTCCACGAAGGTGCCGGCCGTCACCGTGGCCGGAATCTGGTTGGCCGCGCCGGTCACCAGCGCGTTGTACTGCGCCACGTCGGTGGTGAAGGTTGCCGTTTTGCCGTTCACCGGGATGGGCGCCGCAATCAGCGACCGCCCCGTGTTGAGGGTACCGGCGTTGACGGCCGTGCCCCCGGCTACGATTTTCGTAATCTCCTGGATGTTCACGGGAGAATTCTCGGGAATGGCGATCTGGATCTGAATCTGGCGGCTGCCGCTCAGCGGCAAGGTATAGTACGGGTTGAAACCGTAGGTGGTGGCCCCGGGGTAGGTCACCGGTACTTCCGGGCGGTTGTCGCGCACCAGGTCGTCCTCAAACTCGTCTTTGCAGGCAAACGTGCCCACGGCGAGCAGCAACAGCAGAAGAATGCTTTTTATCGTTTTCATGAAGTAATGTCTCGTGATTAAGGGTAATAGAACGGTTACGGGCACTAGTCAACATCCCACCACACTCTTTCGTTGGGCTGCTTCACCACGAAGTTGGGGTTGCGGGCCACTTCCTGGTCGATGTACTGCGCCCGCACGGGCCGGGTGCCGTTGATGCCCACCGCGTTCAGGTTTTCGTCCAGGCGGGGGAAGCCCGTCCGGCGCCAGTCGTTCCAGGCTTCCAGCGAGTTGCCGGTAAGGGCAATGTACTTCTGGTTGATGATCTGCTCCACCTGTTGTTCGGTAGTGCCCGCCAGGGTTACCACCGTGGGGTTGGCCGCGAAGTAGGCCGTGATTTCGGACGACGGAACGCCGGCCTCCTGCATGGAAGCCTGGATGCCTTCTGCGTACAGGGCCTGGGCCTGGCTGGCCGGGATGCTGAGGCCGGGGAGGGTAAGGGCGGCCTCGGCCAGGATGAAGGCCCGCTGGGCGTTGGTCAGCAGACGTACGGGACCCACGCCGTTGGCGCCCAGCAGGGTTTCGCTCCACCGCGACCAGTTACCGGTCGGCTGGGGCAGCGTGCCCCGGAAACCGTTGTCAATGGAACGGACGCTGTCGGGCACGTTTACCGGGTCCACCTTGTCGAGCGGGAACGTCACGAACCGGCGCAGGCGGGGATCATTCGACGCCCGGAGCCGGTTGATGTACCGGGTGCTCACGATCAGCTCGTCGCGGAACGAACTCACGTAGGTGTAGTAGTAGATGGGGCTCTGGCTGTTTACTACCGGGCCGAACTTCACCGAGAGGTTCTGCGCATTGCTGATGATGTAGGGCTTGGTCAGCGCCTCGTTGATGATGGTGGCGGCCAGTTGGGGGTCGCGGCGGCTCATCTGCAGGGCGTGCTTCATCATCAGCGTGTTGCCGGCCCGCTTCCAGTACTCAGTCTGCTGCGCGGGCGTCAGGCCCTGTCCCCCGTACACGATGTCCTCGGAGCCGGGCCGCAGGGTCGTCGGGGCATCCAGGTCGGCAACGCCTTCCCGGATCAGGTCGAAGAGGCTCTGGATGCCCAGCGCGGCGTTGCCTTTGTAGATGTCCTCCTGGCTGTCCACGCGGGGCTGGGGAACGGCGTCGCCCTTGAGGGCTTCCGAGTAGGGCACATCGCCCCACACGTCGGTAGCGAGCCCGAAGGTGTAGGCGTTCATGATCTTGCCGACGCCCGAGTAGGCTTTCGCCCCGGCGGCGTCGGCCGTTTCGATCATTTTCTGGTTGGTGATCAGCGCCCCGCCGTAGATTTCAAACCGCCACTGGTTGCCGAAGTCGGCGCCGTTGGTGTTGTAGATGTCGTACGTAGCCGGGCTGCCGGCGGCGCCGGACAGGTAGTTCATGATTACGGAAGAGAAGCGGGTCAGTTCGTTGCCGTTGGCAAAGGCCGCGCCGGCGATGCCCGAAGCCAGCAGGGACTGCGGGCTCACCTGGTCGGGCAGGTTCGGCGATACGTTCACGTCCAGGTAATCTTTACAGCCGTAAACGCCGCCGAGCAGCGTTGCGGCCAGGGTATATTGAAGAATTCGCTTGATTTTCATGGGAATGGGAAAACAAAACATTAGAGGGTAAACCGGAGATTGAAGCCGTAGTTGCGGGTGTTCGGCGCACCGTTGAGGTCGAGGCCCTGGATGTTGCCGGCGCCCTGGGTGTTTACCTCAGGATCGGCAAAGTAGCCGGGGGCGTAGAACAACAGGTTGCGGCCGCTCACGCCGAGGGTTACCGAGCCGAAGGGCAGTTTGGTGAACCACTTGGCCGGCAGCGTGTAGCTGAGCGACGCTTCGCGCAGGCGGTACACGGTGGCGTCGAACACGGCGCTTTCGGAAGCCAGGCCGCCCAGGGCGGCCCAGTAAGCCTGGGCGCTGAGCTGGATGTTGTTGGGCCGGAAGGTACCGTCGCCGTTGGCGATCACGCCGGGCAGGATGCGGGGCTGGTCGCGGTCCAGGGCCGTAATCTCGAGGCCGCCGTTCGACCGCACGTCCACCGCGCCGAAGGAATAGAGCTGGCCGCCCTGGCGGGTATCCACGAGCACCGACAGGTTGAGGCCCTTGTAGCTCAGCGTGTTGGTAAGGCCGGCAATGTAGTTGGGCTGCGGGGTGGAGATCACCTGGCCGGCAATGCCGGGCACGAACTGGCCGGTCACGGGGTTGACCAGCAGTTCGCCGGCATCGTTGCGGGCGTTGGCCGTACCGATGATCACGCCGTAGGGCTGGCCTACCTTGATGGAGGGGTTGATGCCGATAAAGGCGTTGCCTTCAATGGGGGCGTTGTCGACGCCGGGCGCAATCTCGTTGACGATGTTGCGGATGCGGGTGAAGTTCAAGGCTACGTCCCACTTGAAGCCGCTCACCTGCACGGGCGTCGCCGTCAGGAGCAGTTCAATGCCCTGGTTGGTCATCTTGCCCACGTTGGTGGTGCGGGTGTCGAAGCCCGAGGCGTTGGACAGGGCCACGTTGAAGATCTGGTTCGTACTCACCTGGTTGAAGTACGTCAGGTCCACGCCGAAGCGGTTCTCGAAGAGGCCGATGTTCACGCCGGCTTCGTAGGAGGTCACGAACTCAGGCTTCAGGTTCGGGTTGCCCAGGTTCTCGTCGGGCGAGAAACCGGCAATCGGGCCGTTCACGGTGGTAATGGGGAAAGTGATCTGGGCCAGGTTGTTGCCGTACAAGCCCCTTTCGTAGAGGATGGGCGTGAGCAGGTAGGGGTCGGCGTCGCGGCCCACCCGGGCAATGCTGGCCCGCACCTTGGCGTACGAGAAGATTTCCGACTTGATGCCGAAGGCGTCGGTGGGCACGAAGCTCACGGCGACCGACGGGTAGAAGTACGTGTTGTTGGCCCTGGGCAGCGTCGAAGACTGGTCGGCCCGGCCCGAGAGTTCGAGGAAAGCGTAGTCGCGGAAGCCCAGGCTCAACTGGCCGTAGTAGCCGAGCAGCCGCCGCTTGGTGCTGGTTTCGGCGCTCTGCGAAAACACGGAGGCGCCCACGGGGTTGTCGAAGAACGGAATGCCGAGCGACTCGCCGTACACGGTGGAGTTCTGGTTGAACCGCTGGTTGATGTTCTGGCCGAGCAACAGCGTGGCGTCGAAGTCTTCGAAGAACAGGTTTTCCTGCTTGGCCGTGATGAGCAGGTCGCCGTTGAATTCGGAGCGGAAGAAGTTGTCGATGATCGTCTGGCCGAGCGGCGCCCGGGCCGAACCGATTTCGAGTTTCAGGTTGCGGCGGTCGAAGTACGTATCACCAGTCACGCGGTAAGACACGTTGAGCCACTTGAACACGTCGAAGCCCAGCGAGAAGTAACCGAAGGCCCGGTCTACGTTGCCCCGGAGTTGTTCGTACTCGGTGCTCCACAGCGGGTGGTTCTGGGTAGTGGTGTAGTAAATGCTCCGGCCCAGGTCATCCTGGTAGGGCCGGCCCACCAGGTCGAAGCTCCGCGGAATGCGGGTCAGCTGGCCGAAGGCGCTGCCGCCGTTGCCCTGGGGAATGCCCGTCTGCTGGGTTTTCACGTAGCTGAGCGAACCGCCCAGCGAGAGGCCGTTGTTGAGCTTGGTGTTGCCCGTCAACTGCACGTTGTGGCGCTTGAAGTCGGTGTTGGGGATGATCCCTTGCTGCACGGCGCTGCCGGCCGAGAGGCCGAAGTTGGCGTTTTCCTTGCCCGAAGCAATGTTCACCGAGTTCTGGATGATGTTGCCCGTCTCGTAGAAATCCCGCACGTTGTTGGGGTAAGCCTGGTAGGGCACCGTTTCGCCCTGGAGGTTTACCACCGTTTCGAGGTCGCCGAAGCGGGGACCCCACGAGTTGGTGCTGTTGGGCACGAAGTCGTTGTTGGCGCCCTGGCCGTATTCGTTCTGGAAGGGCGGCAGGCCGTACACGTTCTGGAAGTTGACGGAGGAGTTTACCGTTACTTCGGTTTTGTTTTGCAGGCCCTTGCCCGACTTGGTCGTGATCACAATGGCGCCGGCCGAGGCCCGGGAGCCGTACAGTACGGCGGCGGCGGGTCCTTTGAGGATGTTGACCGACTCAATGCTTTCGGGGTTGATGTCGGCCAGGCGGTTGCCGGGCTGCGAGCCGAAAAGGGTGTTCTGCGTGTTGTTGAGGTCGTTGCTGAAAATGATGCCGTCCACCACGATCAGCGGCTGGTTGCTGCCGCCGAAGGAGGTCACGCCCCGGATGTTGATGTTGGTGGAAGCCCCGGGCGCGCCGCTGGCCCCCACGATGTTCACGCCGGCCACTTTGCCCTGGAGGGCGCTGAGCACGTCGGGCGTCGAACGCTGGGAAAGCGCCTCGCCTTTCACGCTCTGCACGGCGTAACCCAGCGTGCGCTGGTCGCGCTCAATGCCCTGGGCCGTTACCACGATTTCCTGGAGGGCCTTCACGTCGGAGGCCATCTGTACGTCGATGGTGCTGCGGTTGCCCACGGCAATCTCCTGGGTCACCAGGCCGATAAAGCTGAATACCAGCGTGGCGTTGTCGGGCACGCCGATGCTGTAGCGGCCGTCGGAGCCGGTCACGTTGCCCGTGCTGGTACCCTTTACTACGACGTTCACGCCCGGAATGGGGGAACCGTCTTCACTGGCCGTGACCCTTCCGGTCACGGTTCTGTCCTGGGCAAGCAGGGTAAGATTTACCCCCGCGATTAACCCCAGAACAGACAACAAGTGTAAAATCCTCTTCATACGGTACTTGTTAATGGTAAGGTTGGTTTAAGAATGGAAAGGGACAAAATTATGGAAGGGGGACTGAATACAGCAATGATAACTGCAAAAATTATTCTTTGTTTAGACTTTTAAGCCGGATATTATTCGCCGGGTGGCGAAATGCACCGAAAAAATTACCCATCCCCAAACCGGTCGCTGTTATCCGTTCAGCGGGTTGGCAGGGGGCCGGTTGCCCCGGGCATTGACGCCGGGCGGCTGGCCGGGACGAAGGAAGCACGGGGCCGGCCAGGTAATAAAAGCTTTTTTTGGGGGTTTTCTTTCTGATGAATTATATTATGGATACATTGGGGTTACGTAATTGTATTATACCCATTGCCCTAACTCTAGCTTCACGCATGAAAAAAAACCCGTTACTCCTCCTTTTGCTCTTCGCATTTGCCTTCGCCGTTTCCTCCTGTAACAAAGACGACGACCCCGCGCCTCCCCCCGTGGTGGGACGTTGGAACCTGGATCGGGTAGTCATGTCCAACTGGGCAGCTCCCTTAACCCAAGTGAACGGAGCCGCGCTTGAACCGGCAGTGCTTCTGGAGCTTGGCATCCTTGATTATGGTTTCATTCAACTCGACGTGCGGGGCGGCAGCAACCGATTCTACCGGAATGCCCGGGATGGCGCGTTTGTAGACGTAACCGAAGGCACTTGGACACTGACAAACAATGAGCTTATTTTAAAAGATGATACTGGTGATGAAGCAAGGTATACTTATGATCCGGTTCGCGGAATTTTGACCGGTCAGCCGCTGAACAGGACGACTACCATCCAACTCGCCGACAGCACAACCAGACAAGTTAGCGGCCAGGTAACCCTTATTTTTGAAAAGGCAGACTAATCCGAACACGGCAAATAGCCGTCCCTATCCCCTTTTTTTGCTCTTGTGAGCGATCCTAAAAAAAATGCCCGGCCTGTTGGTCGGGCATTTTTTTCAGCAGGCAGGGAATGAGTTTGTAACAATACGTATGCATCAAGAGGCTTCACAGATAGATTTGTACCGCTTTCAAAAGATCCACTATGATTCCTAACGATCCAAGAATTGTTTATGAACTGATTCATCAATGAATTCCAGCTTTTCCCTTTACCATTACAAACTGATTCTAATAGCGATACCTGGGTTCAACTGACAATTGAATTACGCCGGTATCCATTGCGTAGGAGTTAGCCATTGGAATCGTACCAAAGGGGGGAAGAGTCCAATTCGATTTATTCAATATGACTTTATCTTGCCACCTTAATATTCCGTCATACAACTGGTCAGGTCCTCCCGTTATCGAAATACTGTAAGTTTGTGAATATGTAGCCCCCGCAGTAGACGTACCGCCGAAGTTTGCGCCATCCTTCACTCCATTGGTATAATTACTCCCAAAACTTGAAGTTACTGATGTGGTTGCCGAATAAGTTTGGTTGACTTGCTGATCCTGTTCAAAACAAGAGAACTTCCAGGTGTCTCCGTATTTCTGCATGTCCCACACTTGGATAAAAACGCCCTTGCCAGGTAGTGTGTACTCTCTAACCCCTGTAATGGTCCTGGAACCGTCTGCATTATTGGTGTAGGAGTACAAATCCTCGATTGTAGCACTGAATCCTTTCGATAAACTGCCTAGTTTGGTCTTGTCGTCGACAAAATACACATTGATTGTAAATTCAAAATTTCCATCCGACCAATCAGTACTGGGATCATCGTACACATTAGAAAATGAAGTTGTATTGTTGAATTTTATTGCGGTGATAAATTCCCCGTAATTCTGATTCAGAGAGCCAGTAGGGATGCCTAATTCGGGTGCAATTCCATAATATACGTAATCTCTATGGTACTGAAGATTATTCTCGTAGGCAAATCTTACCCGTTGGTCAAACGTTAAGTCGTAACGACCCAACCGCCCTCTCTTCTGCTGGCGCGCATCGAAAGACTCGTCGGTAAAGATATACGAGAAGTCGCCACTCACATAAGCCACTTTGCTGCTTTTCGTGGTCTTCGCCCCCGTATTCTTCTCCTGCACGTATAGTCTTTCGTTGTCCTTCACCACCAGTACGGGAAAGGTAGGCAGCACATTTTTTTGTAGGGATTGTTCCTTTCCTGATGCATTAAAAGCCGGCAGAACCGTGATCTTTTCGCCATTAGGGTTATTGCTAGCCAAGGCAGCAACGATAGGCACATGGTTACGTACGTCCCATTTCTCCGCCGTAAAATGCACCAGGTGAGGCACCAGAATGGTCAGCAAGGGCAGGCTGTTGGTAATGCTTTTGAATTCGGTCTTCGACCCGTGCAAGGCAGCTAAGTAGTCGAACAAGGTGGTTTGCTGGTCAATGGGCTCATCCTTGATCAGGTGAAAAAGAACTTCGGTATCCTGGTCAAATTGTTTCTCCGCTTCCCTTTTAAGGAGGCTCCGTACGGCTTCGTTCTCTATGGCCCGGGCAAGTACTTTTGCAAACGCCACCCTGTTTTCTTCAAGTCTGGCGTAGTCAGCCGCATAGGTTGGTTTCGCCGGGGTAAGATTATTAGCTTCGTCCTGGTTGCGGCAGGAACTCGCAAAAATGCCAATGGCAAAAGCCATTGCAATGAGTCGCAATGAAATGGTTTTCATGAAAAGTAAGGTTAAGTAGTGAAAATTTACTTGTAGAAGGGGGGCAAAAGCAATCATTCAAATCGCCGGTGCGGCACCGGCAAATGGTAACGTTACTTGTGCTCAAGGTAGCAATGGGGCTTACCCGCCACAATGGGAAAGTTTTACCGATTCTGTTGCCCGGCCGGGTAGTAAATGTTTACTACTTTATGTGTAAAAAAAAGAGAGGCATAGTCGGTGCTACGCCTCTCTTTTTTTCTAATCCATTGCTTTTAAAGCAGATGGCAAACTGTTATTGCGAACGGTAGTAACTCGTGCGCCCCGTTCATGGCCAGTTTTTCTACAATGTTGCTTTTATGATTGACCACGGTACGGTAGCTCACGTGCAGCCGGGCGGCAATCTGGTCGTTGGTATACCCTTTGGCGATGTAAACAAGCACTTCGCGTTCACGCCTGGTAAGCAGTTTCAGTTTGGTAGCCCCCGTTGCAACCGGCCGGTTCATTTCTTCGAGGTAAAACGCCAGGTAAGGCGTAATGTAGAACCGGCCCAGTCGTACCTCCCGGATGCAGTTGAACAAATCGGACGAACTGCACTGCTGGCAGATGAGCCCGTTGATTTCCTTTGCCAGTAAATGAGGTACACAATCCGCGTAGCGGTCGGCACAGTACAAAATGCTCCGCGTAGCTACTCCCAATTTGCGGAGGCTGCGGCTGATCTCTATCCCACTCCCCTTCTCTGAACTGGCATCCAGCAAAGCAATGTCGGGCCGGTTGTTGACAATGTACTCTTTGGCTTCCGCAACGGAAGAAGCAATGATGAGCCGGTCCGTTACTTCGGCCAGCAGCGTCCGGTACACCATCTGTCCAACGAACGGAGTGGGCATGGCAATGACAATACTAGGTTTGTGTTCTGCTTGCAGCATAACCAGTAGTGAGTACATAAAGAAGACCGGAATTACCGTTATGGATTGACTTAAGCAGCGCCGGAACAAAGGCAGGTGGTTTGCCTAGAATGCAGTTAAGTCGATTTGCGAGACATAAATTATTACAAATAGGTGAATTTTACATTACAACGCAATCCTTTTCAACCTTTTTTTGCAGTCCGTTTCATCTTTAAATGGCGTAAAATATAAATACCTGAGCCACAAGAGTGTTATTCTGGGACTCAGGTATTTTTTTACAACGAAAGTATTCCTATAATTTCACCACTTTCTTGCGCACCTTCAGTTCGCCCAGCGTAAACTCCACGAAGTACACGCCGCCGGGCAACGTTGAGAGGTCCAGGGTTTTGCGGAAAGCTTCGCCCGTTTTGACCTCCCGCGTCCGCGAGAGTTGCCGGCCCACGGCGTTGTACACCCCGATTTCCACGGCCCCGGTCAGGTTGTTGGCTACGTCGAGCACGAAGTGGCCCTGGCCGGGATTGGGGTAAACGGAGAGTTGCTTGTCGAGCACTTCGGGCGAAATGGCCGTGGGGTTGCGCACGTACACCGTCACGCGGGCCGAGGCGTTGCAGAGGTCGCCGCCGCCGGTTACCGTGTAGGTGGTGGTCTGGGTAGGCTGCGCAATCACCTGCGGCCCCAGCGTGGCGTTGAGGTCGTTGCTGGGCGACTGCCACGTGAAGATGCTCGACCCGCGGGCATTGAGGGTTACGCTCTGGCCCGCATCCACCACCACCGACGAGGTAGCCACCTGCACCGACGACTTCATGCCCACCACCGGGAAGATGGCGTGGGCCACGTTCTGGCCCCGGGAAATGGTGTAGCGTTCCCAGCGTCCCGTGGAGTCCTGCTCCCAGGCCGTGCCCAGCGTCCACTCCCCGTCGCGGGTGGTCACAATGGCTACCGAGTCGCCTTCGTACTCCAGTTCTACCCCCACGTGGAACCCTGAACCGCCCGTGGGTACGTTCCGGTCAAAGGTGACTTCGGTGGGCACGCCGTTGGCTACGTCCTGGAGGATCGTGCGCAGCGGTACTTCCTTGCGTTCGAGCACCGGCGCCGGCGCCCCCTGGAACCCCCGGGCGCCCCACACGAGCACCGTCACGGTGGATTCGGTGGTGGTGCCGCCCCGGGCGTAGGCCGCGCCGAACCGGATGGAAGCGCCGCTCAGGTTGGTGTAGCCCAGCGGATTTTCGAAATACTCGGACTTGGCCCGGTGCCGGAGGCTGTTGTGCCCGGCCGCAAAACCCTGCGCCGGCGGCGGCAACCGCAGCACGGAAGGCGTGCCGTTGAAGTTGGCAAGCGTGCCGCACAGGCCGGCGTCCACCACTTCGATGTACTCGGTGCGGACCAGCGGGGCCGAGGCACCCACGCGGTTGCTCACCACCAGGGTCACGGCAAACTTGCCGGGGTTGTCGTACCGTACCTCGGGGTTCTGGGCGGTAGACGTGCTGGGAATTCCGCCTTCGAAAGTCCACTGCCAGTTCGTGGGGAAATTACGCGACAGGTCGGTGAAGCGGACGGTAGCCCCCCGCAGCACCACCAGGCGGTCGGCCCGGAAGTCGGGGACGGGCACCGATACGACCTGCGTACCGCACGCGGCGGAGTTGACCAGTTCGCGACGCCGCGGGCTGATTTCCATCACGGCCCGCATCCGGTTCTTCTGGCACAGGGTAAACAGGTTCATGCACGCGTCGTCGGAGTAGTCCATGTAGTTCTGCACCATGTTGGTGCCTCCGCACGAGACGCGGCCCACCGAACACCCGCGGCTTTCGGATTCCTGGGACGGGGTGTCGCCGCAAAAGTCGTTGCTGCACGGGCCGTCGCCCCAGATGTGGCGCAGGCCCAGCCAGTGGCCGGTTTCGTGGGTGAGGGTGCGGCCCTGGTTGTAGGGCGCCTGCAACACCGGGAAGTTGCCCTTGGCCGCCGACCCGAAACTGGTGTAGCGGAGCACCACGCCGTCGGTGCTGGCCGAACCCGAGTTGGTGGGCATGCCGGGCAGGTTGGAGTTGTCGGGAAACTGGGCGTAGCCGACCAGCTGGTCGTCGGCGGCGGCAAAGTCGAGCACCCAGATGTTGTAGTACCGGTTGGGGTCCCAGATGGTGTTGGGTTTGAGTTCGCCCTCGATCTGGTCGCGGGTCCAGGAGGCCCGGTTGCCCCGCACGCGGTGAATGCCCCGTTCGGGCAGCGGGTTGCCCGAACGGTCCACGGCGGCCAGGCAGAAGCCGATTTCAATGTCGGCGGCTACGCTGGCAAAGGCCGGGGCGGTGCGGTCGCGGTCCGGGTTGTTGCGCCGGAAGTCTTCGTTGAGCACGTCGATCTGCGCCTGCACCTGGGCCAGGCTCAGGTTGCGGCCCGAGCCCACCGGTTCGCCGTTGTGCACCACGTGCACGATGATGGGAATGGTGAGTACGGTGGCGGTGGTGCGGCCCGACCGTTTGCGCATTTCCATTTCCACCATCCGGTCCTGGATGGCTTTTTCGAGGTTGTCGAGCCCGCCCAGTGCGGGGTACTTGCGCCGGCGGATGCTGTCCTCTTCCATGGTGGCGCACTGCTCCACCGGCTTGGGCGACTGGGCGGCGGCGGGCTGCCAGCCCAGCCACCCGGCGGCCAGCAAGAGTAAGGTATAAAGGGGTACTGTTTTTCTCATGGGTTGATCTCCTCGGGTAATGGTTAACGGCCGGTCTGCGCGGCAAAGGTAAACCGGTAGCTTAGGTCAATGTCCTCAAAATAAAACTCAACGGTCAGGGCGTTTTCCGTCAGGCTTTTTACCGTAAAGGGCAGCGGAAATTCGGTGGTGAGCAGGGGCATCACGAAGCTGAGCGTGGCCGTGGCGTTCACCATCGACCAGGTGTTTTCCACGTACACGTCGGGGTCGCCGGCGCTGCACTTGCTGGCCCCCTCACGCACCTCGAAGGTTTTGACGTCGTTGGCGTAGAAGGTATACAGGTCGTCGGCCACGCACGGGTCGAACGCCCCCTGCACGTTGATGGGCCCGGAGTCTTCGCCGTCATCGATGACGCGGATGTTGGTCAGGCGCCACGCCTTGCTTTCCTTGCCCGACAGGAGTTGGGAGTAGGTCACCGGCGTGGGTTTTACCTCCTCGCTGCACCCGCCGCTCCCCAGCAGCAGGCCCGCCGCCGCGGCCAGGAATCCGATATGTTTGGTTATACTGCGCATGCTGTATGGCTGTTGTTAAGCGTTTTATTTTAAGTTTATGAGTTCATGAGTTCATGAGTTCATGAGTTCATGAGTTTATGAGTAAAAAGGCGCTTACTGATCAACGCGTACGTACTTTGAACTCATAAACTCATAAACTCATGAACTTTGAACTCATACACTCACCTTTCCGGCGTGTACTTCAAGTTAAGCACTATCGTCGAATCCCGCTGCTCGTCCTGGGTGAGTATTTTCAGTTGCACGTTGAAAGTAATGCTCTGGTCGAGGGGGTTGTAGAAGCCGCTCCCCGAAATGGTGTCGCGCGGGGCCGAAAGTTCCGACTCCACCTGCGCCGGAATGGTAATGGAATTGTCGCCGTTGTCGATGAAGGTGAGGTCGGTGCGCACGGCGTTGAGGCCAAACAGCCCCAGGTTCCAGTTGGTGAGGGTGTACTCCTTGCAGTCGGTGCTGGTGATGTCGATGCCCCGGTACTGGCGGGGCTCCTCGGCCAGGGTGTTGTTGCCCGCGTAGGAGCCGCTCAGGAAACACTCATCCACGATGGTAAACCGCATCGTCTTGCCGATCTCCCCGGAGCCGAAGCCGATGCGTACGTTGGCCGGCTCTACTTCCACCAGCGTCAGGCGGATGTCCTGCGTTTCCAGGATGTTGTTGGCGTTGTTAATCAGTTGCAGTTGGATGTACCCGAAGCTCTGGTTGGCGGGAATGACGACCCGGCCCTTCTCGCTTATGAACCGGTAATCAATGCCTTCGCGGGCACTGCCGCCCACCAGGTAGCTGATGCGGATGGGGCTAGTGAGTTGCGGGCCGGCGTAGTGTACCGGCAGGCGCAGCGTCTGGACGTAGCTCTCCCGCACCGAGGTATCCGAACGGGTAAAGCGCACGTGGTACGGTCCTTCAAAAATAGTCTCCTTTTTCTCGCAGGCCCACGCCAGCAGGAGCAAAGTCAGCAGCGCCGCGGCGTACCGGGCAGCCTGGTAAATAGTACGCATTGCAGTTCTTTCTTTAAAGTAAGGTACTCCTGATAAGGGTACACTGATGGGTTATGATGATTATGATTTAATATGATTGGATGACAGCATGATTAAAGGATTTAACCTGGTAATTCAAGGATGCAGTCACCTGATCATGTAGTCCTGCAATCATGTAATCATAATAGATCATAACCATCATATTCGATCAGTGTACCATCAATACCCCGGGTTCTGATTGTTTTTGAGGGCCGGGTTGCGCTGCGTTTCGCCCAGCGGAATGGGCCATATCTCGTAGGTGCTCTGCCAGTTGGGCGAGAAGGCCGACAGCACGGGCTGGGCGCGGTTGGTGCGCACCAGGTCGTACCAGCGGTGCCCCTCGTAGGCCAGTTCGTAAAGCCGCTCCTGCTCCACCAGCCGCAGCATGGCCGCCTGTCCGCTCACGCCGTTCACCAGCGGGGCTTTGGCCCGGGCCCGGAGCACGTTCAGGTCGTCGGTGGCGCTGCCGGTGCCGGCCACGTTGTTGCGGTTGGCGCGGGCTTCCGCCCGGATCAGGTACATTTCGGCCAGGCGGAATATGTAAATGTTGTTGTTGTCCTCATCGGCCGTGCCGTACTTGCGCACCGACCAGCCGTTGTCTACGCCGCCCAACCGGGCCGGGTCAAAGCCCAGCGTCCGGATGCGCTCCCCCGACTCGGCCGCGACGAGGGCCAGTACGGCCTGGTTGGACGGAATCACCTCGCGCCGGCCCACGAACAGGTTGTTCAACCCGAACGTATTCGTGCCCGGGTCGTCGGCAAGGGTGTATCCCACCTCCAGGATCGACTCGCGGGGAAAGTCCTTCAGCACGATGTCTTCGTAATTCTCATCCAGCGTGTACTTGCCCGAGTTGATTACTTCGGTGGCGTACTGTTCGGCCTGGGCCCAGTCGCCGGCGTAGAGGAAGTACCGGGCCAGGGCGGCCCGCACGGCATTTTTGCCGGCAAACCCGGGCCCCGACGGTTCGTCGGGCAGGTCGGCCAGGGCCGCCTGGTAGTCTTCCAGCACGAAGGCCAGCACTTCTTCCCGCGTACTGCGGGGCACGTTGCGGTTGGTAGCCAGGTCGGTGGTGGTTACGATGGGAATGCCGCCGTAGGTGTAGGCCCCGATGAAGTAGGCGTAGCCCCGCAGGAACCGGGCCGTGGCCGTTACTTCGCGGCGCTGCCGGGCGGGTACGCCCGATACGTCGGGCAGGCGTTCGAGGATGAAGTTGGCCGAATAAGCCACGTTGTAAATGCCGCCCCACAGGGCCGAAACGGCCCCGTTGGACGACCGGATCTGCTTGGTCACCAGTTCGCGGAACTGCGTGAAGGTACCCTGGTGGATAACCAGGTCAGCCGTAAAGTCGCCGGCTACGACCACCGGGCCGGTCATGCCCCGCAGGGCGCCGTACAGGCCGATCTGCACGTTTTCCACGTCGGCAGGCTCGTTGAGGGCCAGTTCGTTTATCAGCAGGTCCACGGATTCGGGCTCCAGCACCTGGCGGCAGGAAGTAGCCACCAGTACAATCAGTATGATCAGGCGAATTCTTCTCATGGTTTGGGGCAATTGCAATTAAAGGTCTACACTGAGGCCCACGATGATGGTCCGGACCTGGGGCAGGGTAAAAAAGTCCATTCCCTGGGCGGTGGTGCCGCTGTCGTTGTTCGTTGATTCGGGATCGGTACTTACTTCGGGATCGGGGCCCGAGTAGGGCGTGAGCGTCCACAGGTTCGTTGCCGAAGCGTACACCCGCACGTTGCTCACTTTGAAGCGGCTCGCCAGGGTAGCGGGCAGGTTGTACCCGACCGTCAGGTTTTTGAGGCGAAGGTAGGAGCCATCCTCCACGAACCGGCTGCTTTGCTGGTTGTTGTAGGTGTTGCCCGACACGTAGCGCGGTACGCTGGTGATGTCGCCGGGTTTGCGCCACCGTTTGAGGGCTTCGCGGGACTGGTTGCTGGCCAGGTCCTCCCCGGCGTTCAACAGGGAAGTGTTGCTGTAATTGAGCATTTCGTTGCCGTAGGAAAACTGGAAGAAGCCGCTCAGGTCAAACCCTTTCCAGGACAGTTTGTTGGTGACGCCGCCGATCAGGTCGGGCTGGGCATTGCCGATGGGCACGAAATCATCCTCATTGATCTGGCCGTCCCCGGTTTCGTCGCTGTAAATGGCGTCGCCCGTACCCGGGTCTACGCCCAGGAAGCGAAGCCCGTAGAAGGTGCCGATCGGCTGGCCTACGAGGATCACGTGGGTGCTTCCTCCCCCGTTGGCCGTGTAACCGGCCTCTTCCCGGTCGTCTTCCCCGGCCAGCGCCACCACTTCGTTCACGTTGCGCGAAAAGTTCAGGCTGGTCGTCCATTTCACGGCCCGGTCGAGGTTTACCGTGTTTACCGTCAATTCCGCCCCGCGGTTGAGCACGTTGCCGATGTTGCCCTGCTGGCTGGCAAAACCGGTGGTCTGCGGAATGGGCAGGTTGTAGAGCAGTTTGCTGGTGTAGTTCTGGTAGGCATCCGCCGTAACGCTCAGGCGGCCGTTCCAGAACGAGACGTCAACGCCGAGGTTCGTTTCCCGGGTACTCTCCCACTGCAATTCCGGGTTACCCAGGCGCAGGGGGCCGGTACCCGACGCCCCGTTGTAGGTGGCTGCCGCGAAAGTGCCCAGGAAGCGGTAGTTGCCGATCCGTTCGTTGCCGCTGTAGCCGAAGCTGGCGCGCAGTTTCAGATCATCCAGGAAGGTGTTGAACCGTTCCATGAAGGGCTCCGAAGAGAGGCGCCACCCGAATGAGATGGAGGGAAACAGCCCGAAACGGCGGCCGGCGCCGAACCGCGAAGACCCGTCGTACCGGGCCGTGATCCGGGCCAGGTACTTGTCGTCGCGGCTGTAATTGAGGTCGCCGAATACCGAAAACAACCCGTTGCGGACAATGACCGATGAGCCCGCATCCACGATGCCGGCCGAAGTGATGTAGGTAAAGTCATCGCTGGGGAACAACCGGCCCTGCACGCTGGAAGATCGCACGGAGCCTTGCAGCACTTCGGTGCCCACCACGCCGCTGAACACGTTCTTTTCGCGAATGGTACGCGAAAACGACAGCGTGTTGGTGTTGATGATGGTCGTGTACAGACCGGTGCTGTACACCCCTAAACCCCTTCCGCCCACGCTGGGCAGGTAACCGCCGATGGCCGTAGCCGAGGGCTCGAACTGGTCTTCGTCAACCTCGTTGTAGTCGGCGCTGACCTGGGAACGCACCCGCAGGCCGGGGGTGATCTGGTAGGTGGCGTAAAAACCACCCAGGATCTTGGTGGCAAACGTCTGGAACCGGGGCAGCAGGGCCTGCGCAACGGGGTTGAAGTTGGGGAATGCGGCGTAACCCGGCGTATTGGGCCCGATCAGTTCGCCCTGTTCGTTGTAGGGAGTATAGTACGGCAGGCTTTTTATGGCCCCCGAGTAAACGCCGTCCAGGAAGTTGTCGCCCTTCACGCGGTCGTTGCGGGAACGGGAAATGGTCAGGTTGTTTCCGAAAGTCAGCTTGGCAGTTGCCTGGTGGTCGATGTTGGCCGTTCCGCTCACGCGCAGGAAGCGGTTGTTCAACTGCACGCCTTCCTCGTCGCGGAAGTTGCCGCTGAGGTAGAACTTGGTGCGTTCGTTGCCGCCCGCGGCCGACAGCTGGTACTGCTGGTAGATGCCGCGCCGCAGTACGGCGTCGAGCCAGTCGGTGTTTACGGCATCGGTGACCCCGGGAATGAGCCCCTGCTTGTTGGGGTCGCCGCCCGCGTTGGTCACGGCTTCGCGCTGGAGTTCCAGCAGTTCGGTCGCGTTGAGCAGGTCAAGTCTGCCAACCGGGTCGATGACGCCCCGTTCTACGTTGGCGCTGAGGGCCGTACGGCCGCTCTTGCCGCGTTTGGTCGTTACCAGCACCACGCCGTTGGCACCGCGGGAGCCGTACACGGCCTTGGCGTTGGCGTCTTTTAACACTTCAATCGACTCAATGTCCCGGGGGTTGAGCAGGGCCAGGGCGTTGTCGTTCTGCCCGCCGAATGACCGGATGGCAAGCTGGCCGTCCTCCACGGGTACGCCGTCCACGATGAACAGCGGGCGGTTGGAGGCCGAAATGGAAGTGCTGCCCCGCACCCGCACGGTAATACCCCCGCCGGGCGTGCCCGACGACTGGGTGACCTGCACGCCGGCCGCCTGCCCCTGCAAAGCCTGGTCGATGCCCACGACGGGAATGTCCTTGAATTTTTCGGCCGAAACCGAGGCGATGGACCCGATCACGTCGCGGCGTTGCTGGGTGTTGTAGCCCGTTACCACCACCTGGTTCAGTTCCGTAACCTGTGACTCCAGCTGCACGTTGAGGATAGCCTGGTTGCCTACCACCACCTCCCGGGTGGAGTAGCCGATGAAGGAAAACTGGAGCGTAGCGCCGGGTTCAGCCGCAATGGAATAGTTGCCGTCCGCGTCGGAGATCACCCCGGTGGTGGTCCCCTTCACGACTACGTTCACGCCGGGCAGGGGAGCGTTGTCCCCGGATTGGGTAATCGTGCCGCTCACCGTGCGGCTCTGCGCCAGGAGGACGTGGGGTTGTAAGCCCGTCAGTGCAACCAACAGGATTATGAGTGATAAAAGTTTATTCATGCAAGCTGAGAATGGCTATAGCCTGACAAAATACTGATTTTCGTAATTTAAGCAGAAAATTTATTTCCGTTCGCGCCGCACCGGCACGCCGGGAGGGGCCCCGCAGACCGACAAACCACCGGGGACGTTTGCGTGGATTTATCCTGGATAACGAAGGGGCTCCGGGAATTCGTAAGAATAGCAAAAGATTTTATCGCATGCGAAAATTATCCGTAGATGAACTTGACCGGCTTTCGGTGGAAGCCTACCGGCAGGCCGGCAAACACCCGGTGGTGCTGCTGCTCGACGACGTGCGCAGCGCCCACAACGTGGGCTCAGCCTTCCGGACGGCCGATGCCTTCCGGATCGAAAAACTCTTCCTGTGCGGCATTACCGGCACGCCGCCCCACCGTGAAATCACCAAGACCGCCCTGGGCGCCGACGAGTCGGTGGCCTGGGAGTACGCCGCCGACGCCACGCAGGCCGCGCAGGCGCTCAAACACGCCGGGTACCGGCTCATTGCCGTCGAACAGGCCGAAGGCAGCGTGCCCCTCCAGGCGTTCGAAGCAGCCCCCGGCGGCAAGTACTGCTTCATCTTCGGCAACGAGGTGTTCGGCGTCCGTGATGAACTGATTGCGGCCTGCGATGCGTGCCTGGAAATTCCCCAGTTCGGCACCAAACATTCGCTCAACGTGTCGGTAAGCGTCGGAATTGTACTATGGGAAGTAATAATTAAACTAAACGCATTGCGTGCGGCCCCCTGACGTGATCCTGGCGTTAAGTTTTGGTCATACGGCGGTAATATTTGGATCATACTGTTTCTCTTCGCTATCTTCGTTTCATTCATTCAACTCCCAAACGACCCTTGCTGATGAGTTCCTTAAAAGTATCCCGGAAAGAACTTGCCGCCCGGCTGGCAGACAAGATCCAGGAGACGCTGAACGAAATGGACGCCGGCGCCGCGAAAAAATCGAGGAAGTCGGCCGAGAGTGCCGCCCGCAAAATTGCCCGCAAGTTCGGCATGAACCTGAAGAAGGCGAAGAAGAAAGCCAGGCGGGCCGAATCCGGCAACCAGGCCGACGCCAAGAAAGCCCGGAAGCTGGCCAAAAGCCTGGTCGCCAAAGCCGCCAAAAAGGCCAAAGCCCCGGCCGCTCCCGGAGAAAAAGCGCCGAAAATCAAGAAGAAAGACCTTACCCTCGCCGTTGACGGCCAGGCTTAAACAAAAACCCGGTACTCACAGAGCCCGGGGTTTTGCTTTATAAGGGAGTTCATGAGTTCAAAGTTTATGAGTTCAAAGTTCATGAGTTCATGAGTTTGAACCGGTTGGTAAAAGGCCGCTCAGCGACTTTGAACTCATGAACTCATAAACTTTGAACTACCTATATGTCCGTCGTGAATTTATTGAGCCACGAGTTGAGCATCCAGATGGTTTTTTCGTGGCTGCCGATGAATTCTTCCAGCATGCTGGTGGTACCCACGTCCTCGTTGCTGTCGGCCGTCTCCCAGGCCCGGCGCAGTTTGTTGATCATCTGCCCGTAATCACGCACCGTCAACCGCACGATTTCCACGTCCTGGAACACATTTTTCACCTCCTGCATGCCCGAGATGGTCAGGAAGTCAGTCATGGTGTGGTAGGGCGTGTAGCCCAGCGTCAGGATGCGTTCGGCAATCTGGTCGATGTAGTCCTTGGCCTGTTCGTACAACTCCTCGTATTTCTGGTGCAGTTCGAAGAAGCGGTGTCCTTTCACGTTCCAGTGAAAACCACGCAGGTTCTGGTAGAGTACGTGGTAGGCTGCCAGTACCTCGTTGAGGGCGTTGGCCGTGGTTTCCAGTTTTGCACTGTCGAGCCCGATCTGGTTCTGCTGTGATTGTCCTTGTGCTTGTGTGGCGTTCATATGATTGGTAATTGCCTCCTATTGTACGCAACCGGGGTCAAAAAGTTAAATCCCCCTCCTTCCCGCCGCCTACCGGGCGCCCACGGTTGCATTGCTATTAACTATTAAAAACGGCTGTAAATATGAAATGAAATCAATAAAAGAACTTGGAGATTGAAAAAAGCGAAAACATTAATATAAAATTATTAATCACCGTTTTGCCCTAAACCTTTTCTGCTTAATTTGGTTGATGTTAAAAGAGGTGGCTCCCCGATTCATTTATGGTAGAGAACCGTCGGAGCCGGGGTTAACCCCCCTTTAACAATTTACAGAGTGAGTGTTACTGCAAAGGCGCTGCCCACGAAGGCGGCGCTTTTGTTTTATGCCCCCGCCTGCCCGGCCACCCCTTCCCGGCCGTTCCGCCCCCACCGAATCCGCCGCTTTTTCTGAACCTTATTGCCTTATTGTAAGTTTTACACGGTACTGGATTATTTGATTACCTTTGGCCCCCTCGCGGGGGAAATTTTAAATTTTGGATTTTAAATGTTGGATGCATCCGTGTCGAACGGAGTCATTTAAAATTCAAAATTCAACATTCAGAATTTGAAAAATATGGCTGTACAGCGACCTTTTAATCTGCAGGGCTGGATTGACCAAAACCGGCACCTGCTCAAGCCGCCGGTAGGCAACCAGCAGGTATACAAGGGCAACGACGACTTCATTGTAATGGTGGTGGGCGGCCCCAACTCCCGCAAGGACTTCCACATCGACGACGGCGAGGAGCTTTTCTACCAGCTGGAGGGTGAAATCGTGGTGAAGATCGTGGAGGACGGCCGGATCGTGGACATTCCCCTGAAGGCCGGTGACCTGTTCCTGCTGCCGCCCGGGGTGCCGCACTCCCCGCGCCGGTCGGCCGGCTCCATCGGGCTGGTGGTGGAACGCTACCGCAAACCCGATGAAAAGGACGGCTTCGTGTGGTACTGCGAAAACTGCGGCAACAAGCTCCACGAAGAGTTCGTACCGGTATCCGACATCGTGCAGCAACTGCCCGTGGTGATGAACAACTTCTTCGATTCACTCGAAAAGCGCACCTGCAAACGCTGCGGCACGGTCATGGAAAAACCTGCCCCCCAGTAGCAACGCAAGGTAGATTTTGGATTTTAAATTTTGAATTATGAATTGACCAACTGTTGAGTCACGCGTTGCCGGTAATCCAAAATCCATAATCTATAATCCATAATTTCCTCCATCAAACCATTTCACCTTTGACCCCATTGACCCATGCCCGGCCGGGCATAACGTTTGACAACAGCCTCGGGTTTGCCCGGCGGCTCGACGCGGAAGACCCCCTGCGGCACTACCGCAGCCGCTTCCACATCCCGGTGGTTGCCGGCCGGGAGGCCATTTACTTTTGCGGCAACTCGCTGGGGCTGCAACCCAAAACCGTCCGCGAGGTCGTGGAACGGGAAATGCTCCAGTGGGAAAAGCTGGCCGTGGAAGGGCACTTCGCGGGCCGGCAGCCCTGGTATACCTACTACAAGCAGTTCAAGGAGCCCCTCGGCGGGCTGGTGGGCGCCCTGCCCCACGAAACGGTGGTGATGAACAACCTGACCACCAACCTGCACCTGATGCTTACTTCCTTCTACCGGCCCGCGGCGGGACGCTACAAGGTGCTCATGGAGGGCAACGCCTTTCCCTCCGACCAGTACGCCGTGGAGAGCCAGGTAAGGCTGCACGGCTTTTCGCCCGATGCGGCCATCGTGGAGGTGGAGCCGCGGCCCGGCGCGTACACGCTCCGCACGGAAGACATCGTGCGCCAGATCGAGGCGCACGGCGACGAACTGGCCCTGGTGCTGTTTGGGGGCATCAACTACTACACCGGCCAGGTGTACGACCTGGAAGCCATTGCCCGGGCCGGCCACCGCGCCGGGGCCCGCGTGGGCTTCGACCTGGCCCACGCCATCGGCAACGTGCCCCTGCGCCTGCACGACTGGGGCGCCGACTTTGCCGTGTGGTGCTCCTACAAATACCTCAACTCGGGACCGGGCGGCATTGCCGGGGCGTTTGTGCACGAAAAACACGCCGGCAGCGACCTGCCGCGCCTGGCGGGCTGGTGGGGCTACCAGGAAGAGACCCGCTTCCGGATGGAGAAAGGATTCAAGCCGATGTACGGCGCCGACGGCTGGCAACTGGCCAACGCGCCGGTATTGCTGCTGGCCGCCCACAAGGCCGCCCTCGAGGTGTTTGCCGAGGCGGGCATGGACGCCCTGCGCCGCAAAAGCCGCCTGCTGACGGGGTACCTGGAATTCATCCTGCGCACCGACCCGGTGCTGAGCCGGCACGTGCAGCTCATTACGCCGGCCGACCCCGACTGGCGGGGCTGCCAGCTTTCCTTATGCCTGCCCGAAATCGGCAAAGCCGTGTTTGAAAGCCTGGGCCGGGAAGGTGTCATTGCCGATTGGCGCGAACCCGACGTGATCCGCCTGGCCCCCGTGCCGCTCTACAACTCCTTCGAAGACGTGTACCGCTGCGGGCAGATCCTGAACACAGTAATCAATGAACAGTAAACAGTAATCAGTGGGTGCGCTTAAGTGAGCCCATCCGATGCACCCGTGTTCACTGATTACTGTTTACTGATGACTGTTCATTTCAATCATCTATTTTCAATTACCAATTGATTTTGAATCAGACTCCTAAGAAGATTACGGTATTGGGTGCGGGCCTCGTCGGGTCGCTGCTGTCCATCCTGCTGGCCCGGCGCGGACACCAGGTAAGCCTGTACGAAAAGCGTCCCGACCTGCGCGTGTCGAAGTGGGAAGACGGCCGCACCATCAACCTGGCCATGAGTGAACGCGGCTGGCGGGCCCTGCGCCTGGTAGGGCTCGAAGCGGCGGCCAAGGAGTTTGCCATTCCCATGCGCGGCCGGATGATGCACGACCTGGCCGGCAACCTCACCTTTCAGCCGTACGGCACCAACGGGGAGTGCATTTACTCGGTATCGCGCAGCCTGCTCAACCGCCTGCTGATGAACCTGGCTGAAGAAGAAGGCGGCGTGGACCTGCACTTCGAGCAGGAATGCACCGGCGTGGACCTGCCCAACGCGGCCGTGCAGGTGACCAACCTGCGCACCGGGACGGCCAGTACCGTGCAGGCTGACTTCCTGTTCGGCTCCGACGGGGCGTTTTCGGCCGTCCGCACGGCCATGATGCGCCAGAACCGTTTTAACTACGAGCAGCACTTCATCGAACACGGCTACAAGGAACTCACCATTCCGGCGCGGCCCGACGGCACCTGGGCCCTCGAGAAGCACGCCCTGCACATCTGGCCCCGCGGCCACTTCATGCTCATTGCGCTGCCCAACCCCGACGGCACGTTTACCTGCACCCTGTTTTTTCCCTTCGAGGGCGAACCGTCCTTCGGCTCCATCTGCACGCAGGACGAGCTGATGCGGTTTTTCGAAAAAATGTTTCCCGACGTGCTGCCGCTCATGCCCGACCTGGGCGAAGAGTACTTCCGCAACCCTAACGCCTCCCTGGTGACGGTGCGCTGCTGGCCCTGGGTGTACCAGCACAAGGCCATTCTCATCGGCGACGCGGCCCACGCGGTGGTGCCGTTCTACGGGCAGGGCATGAATGCGGGCTTCGAAGACTGCGTGGTGCTCGACGGCCTGCTGGCCGAACCCGGCGGCGACTGGCCGGGCCTGCTGGATGCCTACCAGCGGAGCCGCAAGCCCAACGCCGACGCCGTTGCCGAGCTGGCCCTGCAAAACTTCGTGGAAATGCGCGACAAGGTGGCCGACCCGGAATTTCTGCTGCGCAAGAAGATCGAAGCCCATATTCACCGGCAGTACCCCGGCCTGTGGACGCCCCTCTACACCATGATTGCCTTTACCAATACGCCCTACGCCGAGGCCCAGGCCGTGGGCCGCCGGCAGGACGCCATCATGGACCGCATCATGGCCCTCCCCGACATCGAACGCAACTGGCAACACCTCGACTACGAACCCTTCCTCACGGAGCGGCTCATTTCCGGAATGGCACCCTGATTTTTTATGGCTGAATGGCTGAATGGTTATATGGTTGAATCACAGAACTTAACCATTCAATAATCAGCCATTCAGCCATATAACCATATAGCCATGTGATCATCCTAACCAATGCACCACTACGCATCCTGCCCCAGGTACACTTCCGAGACGTTCTCCAGGCGGCTGATGTCCTGGAAGAAGGGCTTTAGCGGCAGGTCGTTGGGAATCTTGATGTAAAACTTCACCTGGCTCCGGCCCGCGTCGAGCATCTGCTTGGCGCTGAGGGAGATGTAGCGGACCTTGTGCCGGCGCAGGATGGCCCGCACCTGGTCGGCGTCGAACTCGGCCGTGTTGAAGTGCACCCGCAGCACCTTGTTGGTGATGTCAGGAAAAAACCTTTTTTCCACCCGGCTGAGCACGATGAGCACGAACAGGATGGCCGAGGCCGCAATGACCGCCCCCGCGTAGAGCCCCGCCCCCACCGCCAGGCCCACCGCCGCCGACACCCAGATGGTCGCCGCCGTGGTGAGTCCCCGCACGTTGGCGCCCAGCCGGAAGATGGCCCCGGCCCCCAGGAAGCCGATGCCCGACACCACCTGCGCGGCCAGCCGGCCCGGGTCGCCGTTCTGGAAATTCTGGAAGGTTTGCGGAATGTAGATGGAAACCAGCATGATCAGCGTGCTGCCCAGCGTGATCAGGATGTGCGTGCGGAGCCCGGCCGGCTGGTGGCGGCTTTCGCGTTCGAGCCCGATGAGGCCCCCCAGCGCCAGGCTCATCAGCAGGCGCAGGGCCACGGAGGCGGCCGTAATTTCCCGTTGGGCAAACAATTCTGCGATCAGGTCCAAAGTGCTTGGGGGTTAAGGGTTCGTGTACCATCCAATCAGTGTACCCTTCAACGGAAAAGCCCGCGGGAAGTACGGTTGACTTCCCACGGGCTCGACGGGTTGACGGATTTCCCGTTCCTAGCGGGCAAACCCGCCGTCGGTGTTGTTGGTGTAGGTGTTGGCCGTAGCGGCGTCGGCGTTGACGTTGGCGCCGCGCTCCACGTAGAGGCCGACCCCCTTGCCGTTGGTGAAGGCACAGTTGGTGATCCTGGCGTTGGCCGGCGTGGAGCTGTTGCCGTAGAGTACCAGGTTCGCCAGTCTGGTCACGCCGATGAGGGGCGTGCTGCCGGCGTTGGCTACTTCCGTGTATTCAAACTCGTTGCGCTGGTCGGGCGAGGTAACCATGATGCCCCTCCAGAAACCTTTGGTCTTGTCTTTGCCGGTGAAGGTGATTTTCTGACCAGCCGTACCCTTGGCAACCAGGTAGCCGCCGCCGGCCCGTACGTACATGCCTTTCTCACTTCCAAATTCAAACGTAGCGCCGGGAGCGATGATTACACCGGACTCGATATCCAGGTCGTTGGTGACCAGGTACTTGGAACCGTCGGTGAAAGACGGCCAGGTTACTTCAGCCGATTCATCTACCGTTTCGCCTTCCGTCTGCACGCCGTTGTAGCCGTTGCCACTGTTGAACTTGGAAGCCGCGTCGAGCTTGCCCAGTTGGTCGGCGTACACGTAGGCGGCCGTACCGGCGTTGTTGCTGGCCGCGTTGTTGGCGAAAGCCAGCAACACCGCGCCATTTTCGGCGTAGAGGCCGTAACCGGCACCGTTGGTGAAGGTGGAGTTGGTCAGTTTAACCTGTGACGGGGTGGAACTGTTGCCGTAGAGCACCAGGTTGGACTTTACGTTCACCCCGATCAGCGGGCTGCTGCCGGCGTACGCGACTTCGATGTAGTCAATCTCGTTCTGAATGCTGGGCGAAGTAACCATGATGCCCTTCCAGAAACCTTTGGTCTTGTCTTTGCCGGTGAAGGTGATCTTCTGACCAGCCGTCCCTTTGGCGATCAGGTAGCCGCCGCCGGCCCGTACGTACATGCCTTCGTCGATGGCAAACTCGAACGTGGCACCGGGGGCGATTTTTACGCCCGAGCTAATGGTCAGGTCGTTGGTCACCAGGTACTTGGAGCCGTCGGTGAAGGACGGCCAGGTTGCTTCGGCCGATTCACCTTCCGTTTCGCCTTCCGTCTGCACGCCGTTGTAGCCGTTGCTGCCGTTGAACTTAGAGGCCCCGTCGAGCTTGCCCAGTTGTTCGGCGTGCACGTAAGCCGCCGTACCCGTGTTGTTGCTGGCCGCGTTGTTGGCGAAAGCCGCCAGTACCGCGCCCTGCTCGACGTAGAGGCCGTAACCGGCACCGTTGGCAAAGGTGGAGTTGGTTACCTTGGCATTGGCCGGCGTGGAGCTGTTGCCGTAGAGGACCAGGTTGGATTTTACCCCTACGCCCGTCAGCGGGCTGCTGCCGGCGTACGCTACTTCGATGTAGTCGATCTCATTCTGGATGCTGGACGAGAGGACCATGAGGCCCTTCCAGAAGCCTTTGGTTTTTTCTTTGCCGGTGAACGTGATTTTCTGACCAGCCGTACCTTTGGCAATCAGGACACCCTGCGGGTTGTTGATGTACATCCCTTTGTCGGCGGCAAATGCAATCACGACGCCGGGTTGCACGGTCAGCCTGGCGGCAACGCGTACGTCGGTGTTGGCCAGGTAGTCGGGCAGGTTGGGGTCGGCCACGATGTTGGCCAGTACGCGGTCGGCGTTGATTTCAGCTTCCAGCACCACGGCGTTCGTCGCGCCGCCGGTAGCCGTTACTTTTACTTTGTCTTTGGCCGTGCCGTTGGCGTTGGTAACGGTCAGTTCCACTTCGTAGTCACCGGCCACGTCGGCCACGAAAGTCGGTTTTTCCTTGGCGGCATCGGTGAGGGCGGCGGCGCTGCCGGCGGGGCGGCTCGTAAACGACCAGCTATAGGTAAGGGCCGTGCCCTTGCTGTCTTTGGAGGCGCTGCCGTCGAGGGTTACCGTCTGGCCGATCTGCACCGACTGGTCGGCGCCGGCGTTGGCGGTTACTTCGCCCTTCGGATTGGGTTTATCGGGCTCGGGGTCCTTGGGACAGCTTGTGAGCCAGATCAGGGAAGAGAGCAGCGTTAAGTAGCTGAAGAAATTTTTTCTTAATAGGTTTGATCGCATGACGAAGTAGGTTTTAAAAGTTGGGACAAAACTATCCCTGCCCTGCCCGTCGTTCATTGTATATTTCCGACCACTTTAAAAAACAGTATGGTAGTCATTGGTCAGTAGTCATTGGTCAGTAGTCATTGGTCATTCGCTTACGACAACTCACGCACACCCAATGACCATTGACCAATGACTACTGACCAATGACCATTCACCACTTACCCCTTCTCTGAATCATGCCGCGGATCGTTGGTTTTGTTCCCCGTTTGGCCCGGTGGGCCGGTTGCCTGCTCCTGGTGATGGCGGGCACGGGGGGCGTGGCGTGGGCCCAGGCGCCGGCGGTGCACTTTGAACGCATCGACCTGGAGAGCAGCACCGGGCAGCGCAACGTAAGCACCAGTTGCCAGGACGCCCAGGGCTTCCTGTGGTTCGGCACGCAGAACGGGCTGGTGCGCTACGACGGCTACGAATACAAACCCTACGACCACGACCCCTACGACACCAATTCCCCCACCCCTCACTCCAGCATGGCCCTGCTCGGCGACCGGGCCGGCCGCCTCTGGTCGGGCACGCTGGGCGGCGGCATCGACGTGTTCGACACCCGCACCGAAACCTTTACGCACCTCACCCACATCCCCGGCGACTCCTTCAGCCTGGCCAGCAACCAGGTACTGGCCCTCACGCAGGACCGCAAAGGCCGCATCTGGGTGGGTACCGCGCACCCCGACCTCCACCTCCTCACCGAGCCACAACGGGGCGAACGCACGACTCACCGGTTCCGGCGCTACCCCCTCGCGCCCGGCGGCGCCCGGAAGATCAACTCGGTTGCCGAAGACGCGGACGGCATCCTGTGGCTGGGCACCACGGGCGGCGGGCTGGTCCGGTTCGATCCCGCCACGGGCCGTTCGGCCGTCCTCACCCCGGGCGCCGCCGCCGGCGCCCCGGAATCGTTTCGGAACGTGCTGTCGGTTGCTACCGGACCGGGGGGTGACCTCTGGGCGGGGCTCATCAGCGGGCAGGTGTACCGGGTAGACCCCGCCGCCAACCAGTGGACGCCCGTTTTCCCGGCGGGACAGTCCCCCGGCGCGCAGGTTCCCTGCCTGCTGCCCGGCGAAGCACCCGGGGAACTCTGGATCGGGACCACCGGCGGCGGCCTCTACCACCGCGACGGCCCGACGGGCGACGTAGAACGCGTGGCCGGCGAGGCGTTCAAGGGTGACAACGTGCTGGACCTCTACCGCGACCGCGCCGGCAGCATTTGGGCCAGTGCCTACCAGGACGGCGCCACCGTGTACCACCCCCGCCGCCGGAAGTTTGCCTGGTACCAGCCCCAAAGCCGGCAGGCCGGCGCCGTTTCCAACGCGGGGGTGTATGGTTTGTACGATGGGGGCGACGGGCAGGTGTGGGTAGGCACCGAAACTGAACTGCTGTTGTACAACCGGCGCACCGGCGCATCCCGCACCGTGTTTCGCACCAGCCGGCGCCACCTGCCCGAGGGCGTACCCAACCCCATATGCACCGTTTTGCAGGACCGCGCCGGCACCGTCTGGGTGGGCACGTTCGACGGCCTGTTTGCCATCAACCCGGCTACCGGGGCCGCCACCCGGTACCGCCACCCGTCGCTGGACCCGGCCGAAAAGCCCTACAAGGAAATCCTTACGCTGCTCGAAGACCGGCGGGGCAACCTGTGGGTGGGCTCCATCGGCGGCGGCCTGGTGTGCCTCGACCCGGCCCGCCGCAACTTTACCGTCTACCGGCATGACCCCACCGACGCCACCAGCCTGGGCAAAGACCAGGTGCATGCCCTGTACGAAGGCCGCGACGGCCGGCTGTGGGTCGGCACCTGGGGCGGCGGCCTCAACCGGCTTGACCCGGCCACCGGGCGGTTCAGCCGCTACCGGCACCAGCCGGGCAACCCGAAAAGCCTCAGCGGCGACGAGGTGGCGTCGGTATTCGAAGACCACGCGGGCCAGGTGTGGGTGGGTACGTACATGGGCGGCCTCAACCGCTTCGACCCGGAGCGGGGCACGTTTACCACTTACCTGCACAAAGACGGCTTGCCCAACAACAGCGTGTACGCCATTCAGGAAGACGGGCGGCATCACCTCTGGCTGGCTACCAGCTACGGGCTGTCGCGGCTCGATCCGGCGCGGCAGACCTTCCGCAACTACGACGTACGGGCAGGCTTGCAGGACAATGAATTCCACGCGGTCAGCGGGCGCAACGACCAGGGCGAACTGTTCTTCGGCGGCGCCCGGGGCTTCAACGCCTTTCACCCCGACAGCGTACGGGCCCGCGAAACCGCGCCCCCGGTGGTACTCACCGACTTGCAACTCTTCAACGAACCGGTACCGGTGCGCCGGCCGGGCACCGACCCCGGCGTACCGGCGCTGGACCAGGCCCTCTCCCGGACCGAAAGCATTACCCTCCCTTACCGCTACCACGTAGTGACCCTCCGGTACGCGGCCCTCGACTACCTGTTGCCCGGTCAGCACCAGTACCTCTACCAACTGGGCGGCGTGGACCAGGACTGGGTCCACGCCGGCACCCGCCGCAGCGTAACCTACGCCAACCTCGAACCCGGTACCTACACGTTCCGGGTAAAACTGGCCGGCGGCGGGGCGGCCACCGCGCTGCGCATGACCATTACGCCGCCCTGGTGGCGCACCTGGTGGGCGTACGCCCTGTACGCAGTGGGCGCCGCGGCCCTGGCCTTCGGGCTGGTGAAGTACCTGCTCGACCGGGAGCGGCTGCGCAACTTGGTGGAACTCAAAAAGGTGGAATCCGAAAAATTGCAGGAGATCAACGCCCTCAAAACCACCTTTTTCACCAACGTATCGCACGAGTTCCGCACGCCGCTCACGCTGATCCTGGGGCCGCTCGAAGACAAGCTGGCCGCTACCCCGCCCGACCACGCCGACACGCGTACCTTCCGGATGATGCACCGCAACGCCAACCGGCTCCTGCAACTGGTTAACCAGTTGCTCGACGTGTCGAAGCTGGAGGCGGGGGGCATGCACCTGGAAGTGGCCCGGGGCGACCTGCTGGCCTACCTCGATACGCTGGTGCATTCGTTCGCTTCATTGGCCCAAGGCCGGGGCCTCCACCTGGCCTACACGGCGCCCCGGAGCCCGGGCTGGGCGTACTTTGACCGCGACAAGGTGGAAAAGATCCTGTCCAACCTGCTTTCCAACGCCTTTAAGTTCACGCCCCGGGGCGGCAGCGTGCGGGTTACGGTGCAGTGGCTCGACGCCGGGGAGCAGCCCATCCCGGCGCCGGCCGCGGGTCCCGAAGCGGCTTTCGTGCGCATTGCCGTGGCCGATACCGGCGTGGGCATTCCGCGGGAGCAACTGCCCCACATTTTCGACCGCTTCTACCAGGTAGACGGCTCCCATACCCGGCAGTACTCGGGCACGGGCATCGGCCTGGCCCTGACCCGCGAACTGGTGACCGTGTACCGGGGCGAACTGACGGTGGAAAGCGAGCCGGGGGCCGGCGCCACTTTTACCGTGCGCCTGCCCCTTACCCTCGAAGGGCTGCCGCCGGAAGTCACCCTGCTGGGCGAGCAGCCAGCCGCAACGGCGTCGGTGCCGGTGGCGGTAGCCGCCGAGGGGGCTCCGGTGGCCCCGGCCGAACCGGCAGAGGAACCGGCGGCTCCCTTCCCGCTGCTGCTCCTGGTGGAAGACCACGAAGAGGTGCGGCAATACGTACGGGAGAGCCTGGGACGGGAGTACCGGATCACCGAATGCCCGGACGGCGAAGAAGGCTTCCGGCAGGCGGTGCGGACGGTGCCCGACCTGGTGATTTCCGACGTGATGATGCCCGGCCTGGACGGCCTTGAACTGTGCCGGCGCCTGAAGCATGAACCCGCCACCAGCCACATCCCGGTGATCCTGCTCACGGGCCGCGCCGATACCGACAGCCGCCTCGACGGCCTCTCCACCGGCGCCGACGACTACCTGACCAAGCCTTTCCACGTGAGTGAACTGCGCCTGCGGGTGAAGAACCTGCTCGACAACCGGCAGAAGTGGCAGGAACGGGTGCGGCAGCGGCAACCCTTCGACCCCGGCGACGCTCCCTTGTCGCCGCCCGACGAGGCTTTCCTGGAACGGGCCTACGCCGTGGTGGCGCGGCACTTTGCCGACCCCGACTTCCGGAGCGAAACCTTCGAGGATGAAATGGCGATGGGCAAGATGCAACTGTACCGCAAGCTGAAAGCCCTCACCGGGCAGTCGCCGAATGAATTCGTGCGGGCCTACCGGCTCCGGCAGGCCGCCGGCCGCCTCGACGCCCGGGCCGGCACGGTGGCCGAGATCGCCTACGCGGCGGGATTCAACAGCCTTTCCTACTTCTCCAAGTGCTTCCGCGAACAGTACGGCGTATCCCCGTCGGAGTACGCAGCCAAAGGGAATTGACGGAGAACGGAGGCTAAAGGAGACCGGAGACGGGAGGAAGGGAGACCGGAGGAGGGTCGGGAAGGGGTCGCATGGCGGGAAGGGGTCGCGTCGCGGGAAAGTGTCGCATGGCGGGAAAGTGTCGCATGGTGGGAAGTGGTCGCGTCGCGGCTCCCCTCCTCGGAGTAGGGCTGTACAGTTTAAGTTATAAAAGCCAGGAATATAGCTCTTTGATATTGTGCGCATAGCGTTCAGTAGTTGCTTTCAGAGAGGAGAAGCCTTTGGCTCTGGTTAAATTCAAGACCATGTTCTTGATAAGGGAAACGTTTTTGGCGGCCTGATGGTGTCGGATGCGGTTTTTGTCTTCCTTCATGTGGACGTCTTTGACCCAATGCAAGCGGTTCTCAATGCCCCAATGATTGCGAATCAGAGTAGCGGCTTGTTGGGCCGATTCCATCTTGCGGCTCAAGATGTAGTAGTGGGTCTTCTCATAAGGCTTAGCTTTCTGGAAGCGCTTGCCTTTGCGATAGCCCCAGCGCCTGAGTACTACAAAGCAGACAATGCCTTTGTAGTAGTTTTGCCAGTCTTGAGGGGCGGCAAAGAGCTGGCAGTGGCGGTGTTCCAGGCGACCCCGGTTCTTCTCTCGGTACTGCTGCTCACTGAGGGGCTTTTGCGAGCGGGCCTCTTGTTGGAGGCGGGCCAGGAGTTTGACCTGATTGGCCTTCACTTGCAAGCAGTAGTCATTACCCGAATCAACAATAGCTTCTAGCGTTTTTTTTGGCTGTGCAAGGCATCCAGCGTGAGCATAGCGCCTTTTAGATCGAGTTTTTCAATCAAATCGCGCACGACTTGGGCCTCACCCTGCTGGCCATTGTGAAAGGCTTGTAAGCCTACTACCAACTGGCTTTGGTGAGAAAACACCTGTACCATAGCCACAAAGTCCTGGTAGCTTTCTGGGTAGTCAGAAAGGGTAGACTTCAAACTCTTGCCGTCTAAGCTGTAGGCTGGCTGAGCTTGTTCTAGGGGTTGAGCTTGTTCTAGGGGTTGAGCTTGTAGTTGACCGAGCCAAGCCTGGAACTGCTGCTTGAAGGCCTCAAAGTCGAGCCTTCCCAACACCTCGCCGATGGTAACATGACCCGGTACGCCGTGCTTAAAACCAAACAAGCGTACAAACGCCCAGGCGTGACGTTGCATGAAGCGGGCCAGTTCCCGATAGCCGTAGTAGCCACTTAAGTTGCCTATGACTATCATTGCCAGTAGCGAGGGCAAGGGGTGGCGACTACCCTTTTTACAGCGAGGATCAGGTACTTTGGACAGAAAAGATAACAAGTTAGCAGCCATACTCATTTATATTTCTTGCAAATATACTTGCTAACAACTACTTACACCAAAACTAAACAACCCTACTCCTCGGAGGGGGCTGGGGGTGGGTTTACCTGCATAAGACGAGTTATACAGGGATCACCGCATCATTGCAATAAGGCTGCCAGCTGGTTCAGGCGTCCACGCCTGACCCCTACTCCTGACCGTTAACGTATCCACACGTACGCCTGGGCTGCTGAATCAAGCGTCCACGCCTGATCCGATCCGGGAGGTTGCTCAGGGCAGTGATGCGATGATCCCCATATAACTTGCTTCATTGAAGTAAACCCACCCCCAACCCCTCCGAGGAGGGGAGCCGCGACGCGACGCTTTCCCGCGACGCGACCCCTTCCCACGATGCGACCTCTCCCGCCATGCGACACGTACCACGATGCGACACTTTCCCGCGATGCGGTCTTTGCCCGCCATGTCATACTTTCCCACCAGCACCCATCCTACCCCTGGTAAGGAAGCGAACCGTATTGAAAGGGCTCCTGCTTTTTTCTCCCGGTACGGGTGCGGTCGCTTGTCTCCCCGCAACCCCTTTTGTCAATACCACCAATCACCAGCCGCTTTCTCCTACCACAATTCTTGCATTTAGTACCACAAATCTTGCGTGCAAGGGTAGTGATACCGCGTTTTCAGCGTTTTTGAGGGGTTTTTGGGCGTGTCATATTTGTGGTAGCCGGAACGGGGCGGGCCGCTTGGCCGGGCATTGCGGCGGAAAATCCGGGGCCGGAGATCATTTGAATGCGCGTAAAACAGGGGGTTTTGGACATTTTTTGCCGGGGTAACGGGTAGCTGCTTGCCGTTACCGGCCGGCCCATGGGGAAAAAATCCGGTTTGTAATGATTTTGTCACGATTTGAAATACGCGTGTTAGACTCGCACCTCCCTTCCACCCTACTTTTGTATCGTGTCGGCCGGCACCCGTTTGAGGAATTACGAATGACGAATTACAAATTACGAATGACCGATTACTAATACCCGATTGCCCGATTACCCCTCTTTCCACTAATCAAACCTACGAGCTGAACCATGAAAAGAATTACGAGCAACCTATTGCTTTTACTGGCCGCAGTGCTGGTGATGGCAGCCTCCTGCGAAAAGAACCCCGCACCCGGTCCCACCCCTCCCGACCCCAACAACCCCGGCCCCGGTACGCCGGGCGCCTCTAAAAAAGAGCAGATCAGCAAGGCATGGAAGGTAGAGTCCATGCTGGTCAACAACAGCCCCGCGCAGGGCGTAGATTACAGCAGCTACACCTTTACCTTCAAGAACGACAACACCTACAGCATCAACGCCGGCACCTACACGGGCTCGGGCGCCTGGGAACTCAACAGCGCCGGGCAGCAGATTCTGCTCAGCAAAGGCACCTCCAGCGAAAGAGTAGCGGTCATCCTCTCCCTCACCAGCACCAAGCTGGACCTGGAGTACACCAACGCGGCCACCGGCAAAACCGGCGAAGAGAAAGTCGTTTTCAAACTCAAGCAGTAGTCCCCTCATGCACCGCGTACTGTACCTACTGCTGCTGGCGGGCTACCTGATGGTGGCTTGCCGGACGGGAAAAAAGGACGCCCCCGCCAACGGGGGCACCACTCCCCCCCAGGTGTTGACTTTCGGCAGCGGCGGCGGCTTCACGGGGGCCGTCACCACCTACACCCTGCACGGCGACGGCCACCTGCACCGCGCCAAAACCTTTGCCGACCAACCGGAACTCATCGCCAAGCTGGACCGGAAGCTGACGGCCGGGTTCTTTAAAAAGGCCGAAGACGTGCTCTCCCGCACCGGCACCTTCGCCCACCCCGGCAACCAGTACTTCTTCGTGAAGCTGGGCGCCGGCGACGCGCAAAAATCCGCCACCTGGGGCGCCGCCAACTACCCGGCCCCGGCCGGCCTGGAAGCCTTCTACCAGGAACTCATGCAGCATACCGAAGTAACGCATTAATCAAACCCAATCAACCTACAAAACGATGAAAACGAATACCCAAAGAGTCGCCGGACTCCTTTGGCTGGGCTCCCTGTGCTTTTTGCAACCCTCGCTGGCACAGGAAGGCAGCCACCCCATGGCCCACAAAGCCGACCGCCAACGCACTTCCGTAGCCGCCCGGGCCCCCCAGGCCAGCGTGATCCGCGGCGGTGAGAACCCGAACGCCCTCAGCGACAAAGCCGGCCGCAAGGTGGCTGCCCCCTTCGCCACCAACCTGCCCGCCGGCCGGCTGAAGCTCCAGAACGACATTCCCGGCCTCCGGGTGAAGCGGTCGGCCCGCACCGACCTGCCCATCTTCATCAGCGGTGCCGTCGGGGAAGCCCGCCTGAGCAGCGCCAATGGCCGCGTAGACCTGCAAAAAGCCGCCGTCTCCTACCTGGACGGGGTCAAAGACGTACTCCGCATCAGGCAGCCGGAAGCTGAGTTCAGCGTGCGCCACACCGAGATCGACAACCCGGGCCAGGTGCACATCCGCATGAAGCAGTCGTACCGGGGCGTGGACGTGTACGGCAGCGAAATCATCCTGCACGCCAGCAGCAACGTGATCGGGTCGCTCAACGGCCGCTACTTCCCCACGCCCCAGCTGGCCGACGTGAAGCCCGCCCTCTCGGCCGACCAGGCCGTGGCCGCCGCCACCGGCAACCTGCGGGGCAAAGCCGCCTTTGCCGTCCTCTCGGCCGAACAGAAAAGGCTGCTGGACTACGAAAAGCCGGCATCCAAGCTGGTCATCTACCACGTGAACGACGATCCCAGCAACGCCCGGCTCACCTGGCACGTGACGTTGCGTCCTAACTTCATCGACCTGTGGGAATACTTCGTTGACGCCAATACCGGGGCGGTGCTGCACCAGTACAACCACACCTGCGCCATTGACGGCGCCCGCACAGCTACCGCCAAAGACCTCAACGGTGTGAACCAGACGATCCATACCTACCAGTCCGGTGACGGCTACTACTTCACGGACGCCTCCCGGCCCATGTTCAACGCGGCCCAGTCCAAGTTCCCCGAAGAGCCCCAGGGCGTCGTGTGGACGATGGACGCCAGGAATACGAGTTCCAAGAACTTTACGGCCTACCACATTGCCACCACCAACAACGTGTGGAACAACCCGGCGGCCGTGTCGGCCCACGTGAATGCCGGCAAAACCTACGAATACTTCCGGACCGTGCACGGCCGCAATGCCATTGACGGCCAGGGCGGCAACATCATCTCCTTCGTCAACGTAGCCGACGAAGACGGCGGCGGCATGGACAACGCCTACTGGAACGGCAAAGCCATGTTCTACGGCAACGGCAACGTAGGTTTCAAGCCCCTGGCGGGCAGCATGGACGTGGCCGGCCACGAAATGTCGCACGGCTTGAACGACAAAACGGCCAACCTCGAATACCAGGGCCAGTCGGGCGCCATGGACGAATCGTTTGCCGACATCTTCGGCGCCATGAACGACCTGGAAGACTGGAAGATCGGCGAAGACGTGGTGAAAACCAGCGTGTTCCCCTCCGGCGCCCTGCGTGACCTCTCCGACCCGCACAACGGCGGCAGCAGCCTCGACGACCGCGGCTACCAGCCCCGCACGATGGCCGAGATGTACACCGGCAGTGAAGACAACGGCGGCGTGCACATCAACAGCGGCATTCCCAACTGGGCGTACTACAAGTTCGCCACGGCCATCGGCACCGGCAAGGCCCAGAAAGTGTACTACAAGGCCATTTCCTCGTACCTGTCGCCCAAATCGCAGTTCATCGACCTGCGCCTGGCCGTGGTACAGGCCGCTACCGACATTCACGGCGCCAACTCGGCCGAAGTGAACGCGGCCAAGGCAGCCTTCGACGCGGTAGGCATCTACGAAGATGGCGGCGGCCAGCAGGAAGACCCCTCCGAACTGCCTACCAACCCCGGCCAGGACTACATCCTGCTGCACGACGCCAGCGCCAACGACAGCGACCCCAACACCTGGTACGTGATCAACACGGCCGGCACCAACCTGGTGCCCCGCTCCAAGACCACGGGCATCAACAAGCCCAGCGTAACCGACAAGGGTGACTTTGCCTACTACGTAACGGCCGACCACAAGCTCCGGGCCGTGAGCCTGACGGGTACGGCCACCGAATCGGTCGTGCACAACCAGCCGATCTGGGACAACGTGGCCATCTCCAAGGACGGCAACCGCCTGGCCGCCGTGTCCATCGATGCCGACACGTCCATCTACGTTTACGACTTTGACAGTGAAAAATGGGCCAAGTTCGTGCTCTACAACCCCACCAACACCGAAGGCGTTTCGAGCGGCGACGTGCAGTTTGCCGACGCCCTGGAATGGGATTACACCGGCCAGTACCTGCTCTACGACGCCTACAATACGATCCCGAAGGGCGGAACCAGCGATGCCATTGATTACTGGGACGTGGGCCTGATCAGGGTGTGGGACAACAAAACCAACAAGTTCGGCGACGGCACGGTGGAGAAGATCTTTGCGGGCCTGCCCGAAAACGTGAGCGTCGGCAACCCTTCGTTCTCCAAAAATTCGCCCTTCATCGTGGCCTTTGACCGGTTCGACGCGGCCAAGAACGAGTATTCCCTCATCGGGGCCGACCTGGAAAAAGGACGCGTGGGCACCATTGCCACCAACATCAAAACCCTCGGGTACCCCTCCTACTCGAAGGGCGACGACAAGATGGCCTACACCACCATCTCGGCAGCGGGCGACACGGTAATCAACGTGCTGACGCTGAAGGCCGACAAGATCAGCGCCACCACGGCCGCGCCGGCCACCATCGTGACGGAAGGCAAGTGGGCCGTGTGGTACGTGCAGGGCGAACGGAAGGTGCTCAGCAGCGCCAAGGACCTGACCAGCTTCCGGTTCGGGGGCGTTACCCCGGCTGCCGTAGGTACCATCAACGGCACGGCCATCGCCGTGACCGTACCGCCCGCCACCGACTTGAAAACGCTGATCGCCACGTTCACGCATTCGGCCGAATCGACCGTGAAGGTAGGCGCCCGGGACCAGGTGAGCGGCGCCACGAAAAATGACTTCAGCAGCCCCGTCACGTACACGGTGACGGCCCAGGACGGCACCACCAAAAACTACACGGTAACCGTGACCAAGGCCGTAAGCACCGCCGTGGAGGACAAAAACAACATCAGCGGCAAGCTGACGGTGTTCCCCAACCCGACGGCCGGCCCCTTCCGGGTGCGCCTCGACGAGTACGCCCACAAGGCAGCCACGGTGGAACTGATGAATGCCGCCGGGGCGGTGCTGCACCACCAGCAGGTACAACCCCAGGCGCTGGAATCGGGCCTGACGCTGGATACGGCCGGCCTGCCCGCCGGGATGTACTACCTGCGCCTCACGGTTGGCGAGAAGATCGCCTACAAGAAGGTGGTCGTACAGTAATAGCCAGACTCTTCTGTAAATGCAGGACCGCCGGTATGTACGTACCGGCGATTTTGTTTTTGGGCAGGGTTGGGGGTTGGGTTTCGTGCGTTGGTTTTACGCAAAGGCGGGTTTCTCAGGCGGGTTTCACGCAAAGGCGCAAAGGAAGACCGCAAAGGGCGCAAAGAAAAAGGAGAGGAAGGGCCCGGTACGCTTCCTTGCGGAGCGAAAGAACCGCCCCGGGTGAGAGAACCGCATGGCGGTAGGTGTCGCCTCGCGAGGTGGACCGCATGGCGGGAAAGCGTCGCGTCGCGGGAAAGCGTCGCGTCGCGGGAAAGCGTCGCGTCGCGGGAAAGCGTCGCGTCGCGGGAAAGCGTCGCGTCGCGGGAAAGCGTCGCGTCGCGGCTCCCCTCCTCGGAGGGGGCTGGGGGTGGGTTTACTGATATGAGACAAGTTATCAAGGGATCACCGCACTGATAATTAGCGCATTACTCCAATAGGGCTCTGGCATCAGGAAGTATCCGGGAAAGTTTGGCACCAGCATCAGGGAGATTACCGCAATGCGGTGATCCCCTGGTAACTTGTCGCATGCAAGTAAACCCACCCCCAGCCCCCTCCGAGGAGGGGAGCCGCGACGCGACCCTTTCCCGCGACGCGACCCTTTCCCGCCATGCGGTCCATCTCGCCATGCGACACCTACCGCCATGCGGTCCTTTCCCGCAACGTCCGTGTACCGCCGTGTCCTCCACATTTCCGTGGTGTAATTTCCGTGGTGAACAGCGGTTTTGAATGTTAGCTCAAAACTTGCAGCCGCTCCACCGTACGCAGTACTGCGTTGCGGCCGGCATCTTTTGAAGAAAAAGTTGCACGTTGCCGCTCCTCCCGGCGCCGGCAGGGAGCTTGCGGACTACGAAAAAAACTTTTTGGTCTTTTTTTAATCCCACAACGGTGCTTTCGGGGCAAAACGCAGGAGGGCCGGTTTTTATGACTTTTTTAACCACGCCTTGCACTATACCAATATTTCAGCCCATTTTGCAAGGATTGTGGTAGCTTTTGCAAGATCGCTGCTATACCATTATTTCGTCTTTTTTGGCCTGGTACGAATGTGTTAGCCTTTGCAATGCCTGTGTTAGACAATCGGTAATCTTTCCGCATAGTTTTGTTCCCATCAAACCCTACAAAACTATGATCACTTCAACCACCTCTACTTCTGCTGCCGTAAAGGCGGGGAATGGCTTAACGTACCGCGAATTTGTTCCCAACGCGGCGCTGCAACCCTTCGTGGATTGCTACTGGCTGCTGGAGGGCGAACCCCAGCCCACCAACCAGCCCGTGCGGGAAAAAGTACTGCCCCACGCCCACCCCGAAATGGTGTTCGTGTACGGCAACACCTTTAAAGCATCCTTCGGCGATGATGCGCCCCGCCGGATGCCGCGCAATTTCATCGTGGGCCAGCTCGACAAATTCATCAACCTGGAGACCACCGGCACCACCGGCGCCCTGGGCGTGAAGTTCAAGCCCGATGGCCTGTACCAATTGCTGCAACTGCCCATGACTGCCTTTACCAACCGCAGCCTGATTCTGACGGAGGTACTCGGGGAAAGCGCCGTAACGCTGACCGGGCAGATCATGGCGGCTGATTCGGCCCTCTCGCGGATTGCCCTGGTAGAAGGCTTCCTCATGCAGCGGGTACCCAGCAAGCCCAACCCCCTGCCCTACATTCCCAAGGCCGTCAACAAGATCATGGGCAGCGGCGGCAGCGTATCGGTGGGCGAACTTACCGACGAGTTCGGCGTGAGCGAACGGCAGATGGAGCGGAAGTTCCTGGAAAGAGTAGGCGTAACGCCCAAACTGCTGGCCCGCATCGCCCGGATCAACCACGTGTTTAAACTGCTCAAGCAGCACCCGCAGTTCTCGTGGCTCGACGTAATCTATACCTGCGGCTACTTCGACCAGGCGCACTTCATCCGCGACTTCAAGAACCTGGCCGGCGAAACGCCCACGCAGTTCTTCTCCCGCAAATCGAACCTGGCCCTCATTTTCCAGGGACGGTAGGGAGTAGGGAGTATTGGGTATTGAGTATCAGGTAATTTGTAATTCGATTGCTTTCCAGTTAATCAACCATATAAAACTATGAACATCACCGTTTTCCCCGTATTGGTTGCCGACGTGGCCCAATGCATGCAGCAGCACGTAAACCAGATCGCCGAGGATTACTACCTGGACCTGTACCGCTGGGAAGTGGTGGCGGTGCACTTTTTCCACCACTGGCTGTCGTCGCGGCAAGACGGCCTGCTGGCGCCCCGGCCCGACGCGGAATGGACGAAGGGCCTGCGGGCCGTGGGTGAGATGCGGGAGAACCCCGAACAGTTTGCCCGCATTCCCAAAGTAAAGGCCAGCGTCCGCAAGGCGTTCATGCTGGAACTGGCCGACCGGTTTCCGCAGGTGCGGCCGGTACTGCTCGACCAGGTAGCCTACCTGGAAAGACAGTCGCTGGGCTACGACTTCACGACCCTGCTGAAGGCCGTGCCCGACCCGTCCCTCCGCGAACGAATCCAGGGGCACATCGGCGAATTCTTCCTCCAGCGGGCCTCCGCCTGGCTGGCCAGCCTCCACTGCATGGCGGCGTAGGGGCGTATTGGGTATTAAGTATTGGGTATTAAGAACCGGGTTTTATCGACCCGCACGGCACGGGAGGGCTTCGCCTTCCCTTTTCGCGTTTTATACTTTTTCTACTCCGGGTGGATAAAAAATTTAACCGTCCGCTTGCCCGGCCCCTAGTGTCCCCCTGGCGGACAATGTTGTCCGGTATCGTGCAGTGGGCCCACGTCTATTCCGGAAAAAACCGCCCTGCAACGCACCGGAAGGCCGTTGCCCTTTTTGGCACCCGATTTGATCGACATTATCAGATATAATCACCCCGGGCATTTGCGTGGCATGGCAGTGACCCGGCTCCTACCCAACCCGCACGATGAAAAGAGCTTTTTTAGGCGAATTTGAAGAAGTGGTCCTGCTGGCCGTAGCCATCCTCGACGAAGGGGCCTACGGCGTGCCCATCACGCAGGAAATCGAACAACGCACGGGCCGGGCAGTCGGCTTTAACTCGGTGCACACCACCCTGCAACGGCTCGAAGGCAAAGGCTTCCTGGCTTCGGTGATGGGCGGGGCTACGGCCGAACGGGGCGGTCGCCGGAAACGCTACTTCTCGCTGACGGCGGCCGGCAGAAAGGCCCTGTGGGAAGTAAAACAAATGCGCACGCAGTTGTGGGAGGCCGTGCCCGCCAAAACGCTGCAACTGATGACTCCCTGACCCCATTCCTTTTGCCCAAGCCTTCCCGAACAAGCCCCTCATGCATACGTCCAACCAGAAACCCGAGGCGCCCGGTACGCCTGCGCCTCCCCGGTGGGCCCAGCGCCTGCTCGCCCGGTGGGGCGACCCCGCCACGCTCGAAGAAGTACAAGGCGATTTGCTGGAGTTCTACGCCCAGTGGGCCCACGCCCTCGGGGAGCGCAAAGCCCGCCGCCGCTACCTGCTCACGTTGCTCGGGCTGCTCCGGCCCTTCGCCCAACGGAAAACGTACCAACCCTATCCCCAACCACTTATCCCCTTTGCCATGCTCTCCAACTACCTGCTCATCGCCTGGCGCACCCTGCTGCGCTACAAAGGCTATTCGCTCATCAACATCGGCGGTCTTTCGGTGGGCCTGGCCGTAGCCCTGCTCATCGGCCTGTGGGTGCACCATGAGTATTCCTACGACGCTTTTTTGCCCGACGGCGGGCAGTTGTACCAGGTGCGGCGCAACTTCAACAACAACGGCGACACGCTCAACTTCACCTCTTCCTCCCTTAAACTGGCCGATGCCCTGCGCAACCAGGTTCCCGAAATCGAATCCGTGGCCGAAGCCAGTCATTTCCACAATACCGGCGTCCGGATCGGCGACAAGAAATTCTTCATCCGGGGCGCCCACGTCGGGGGTGATTTCCTGAAAATGTTTCGCTACCCGTTGCGCCAGGGAAACGCCCAAAACGTCCTGCAGGACCCCTACTCGATTGTCCTTACCGAGTCAACGGCCAAAGCCTTTTTCGGCGACGAAAACCCGGTGGGCAAAACGGTCCGGTTCGATAACAAAAGTGACCTCAGGGTCAGCGGCATCCTCCGGGACCTGCCTTCCAATTCCAGCCTGCAATTCAGCTTCCTGGTGCCCTTCAGCCACCTGGAAGCGGTCAATCCGTACGTAAAAATGGCCCGCAGCGATAATTTCGCGCAGAATGCGTACAACGTGTTCGTCAAACTCAAGCCGGGCGTTTCCTACGGGCAGGTAGCCGCTAAAATCGGCCCGATCCAGCACACGGAAACCGACAACAGCAATGCCATGAACTCGTGGGTGATCCTGCAACCGCTTCGCAACTGGCACCTGTACTCCAACTACGTCAACGGCCATGAAACGGCCGGCCTCCTTACGTACGTGCGCCTGTTCACCCTCATCGGCGTGCTGGTGGTGCTGATCGCTTCCATCAACTTTGTGAACCTGACCACGGCCCGCTCGGCGCAGCGGGCCCGGGAAGTGGGCATCCGCAAATCCATCGGTTCGCGCCGGGGCCAGCTCATCGCTCAATTCCTGACCGAATCCTTCCTGATGACGGGGGCCGCCTTCGCGCTGGCCCTGCTGCTCGTGTGGGGGCTGCTTCCGGCGTTCAACGCCTTGCTTGGCATCCCCCTGGTGGTCCCGTACGGCAGTGGTACGTTCTGGCTGGTCCTGCTGGCGGGCGTGTCCGTTACGGCCCTGCTGGCGGGCAGCCCGCCGGCGTTATACCTTTCTTCGTTCGAGCCGGTAAAAGTCCTCAAAGGCGCCGTGCGGACGGGCCCGGCGGCGGCCTGGCCCCGCAAGCTCTTGGTCATCACCCAGTTCACCTGTTCGATTGGCCTGATCATGGGCGCCGTGGTCATTTACCGGCAGATTGAACACGCCCGCAGCCGGCCCACGGGGTACGACCTCAACCGGCTGCTGGTCACCCCCATGAATGATGAGCTGGCCGGGAATTACGCCATTCTCAAAGACGAACTGCTCCGCAATAGCATTGCCGAAAGCGTAACCCAATCCTCCAGCCCGGCCACGGAAATTTGGTGGCACGGCGGACTGAGTCGGTGGCCGGGGCGGCAGGGGGACGAAAACGCTGAAATGGGCTTTATCCGGGCGGGCCGGGACTACTTCCAGACGCTGGGCATGCCCCTGGCGGCCGGCCGGAATTTCCGCCACGAACACGATACTTCCAGCGCCATTCTCAACGAGGCGGCCGTAAAGCTGTTGCGGCTCAAAAGTCCCCTCGGCCAGCAGGTAACCTGGAACGGAACGGACTACACCATCGTGGGGGTAACCAAAGACGCCCTGATGCAAAATCCCTTCGGCTCCGCCGAACCCACCATGTTTACCTGCACGCCCGAGCCGCAGAGTATGATGCTCTACCGGCTTTCCCCGCGCATCTCCACCCAGGAGGCCCTCTCCCGCCTGACCGCCCTGTTCAACCGGTACAACCCCGCCTACCCCTACGACTACGCATTTGCCGACGAGCGTTACGCGGCCAAGTTCAACCTGGAAGTGCTCATTGGAAAACTGTCGGGAATATTTGCCGGCCTCGCCATCTTCATCAGTTCGCTGGGGTTGTTCGGGCTGGCCGCCTACATGGCCGAGCAGCGGACCAAGGAAATCGGCGTCCGGAAAGTACTCGGCGCCAGCGTCATGAGCATCTGGGGGTTGCTCTCCAAAGACTTCGTGGGGCTGGTGCTCATTGCCTTTGTGATTGCCACGCCCACGGCCTGGTACTTCCTGGAAAACTGGCTGGCCGGGTACAACTACCGCACCGACCTGGCGTGGTGGGTGTTTGCCGCCGTGGGCATCGGCGCCGTGGGCATCACCCTGTTGACGGTGAGTTACCAAAGCATCAAGGCGGCGCTGCGCAACCCGGTACAATCACTCCGGTCCGAGTAGGCCGCGGCAACGGCTGGCCCCTCCCTCAGATTCAGAAAAAAAGAAACCCACCCGGCGGGCGTGACGACGCGCCAACCGGGTGGGTTTCTTTTTTTTCATTCTTTTTTTTAAGACGTCGGATTTTTACAATGAAAAGGGCCCCGGGGAGACTAATTTTGAATCATCAAATTAATCAAACCCCAACATCCACTTCAAAATCAAACAAAACTATGAAAACGAAATTGTTCGCTGCCCTCCTCTGCGGTACCATGCTGATGACCCAAAGCTGCGCTACGCTGTTTACCGGTACCCGCGACTCCATCGTAATCAACTCCAACGTAAAGGGCGCCAAGGTGCAGATCGACGGCATTGACCAGGGCACTACCGGCTCTACTTTCCAGGTGAAACGCTCCCTCAACGATAAAATGGTGACCATCAAGGCAGAAGGTTACGAAACCAAGACGTTCCCGCTGCAATCAAGCTTCAACGTAGTGAGCATTCTCAACTTCACCAACCCGCTGGGCTGGGCCGTTGACCTGCTGACCGGTGCCGCCAAGAGATTTGACCCGAAAGCCTACAACATCGAGCTGGAGAAAGACGCCAAAGCCACTACCAAGGAATAATCCGGGGATGAACAGGATCGTTTGACGATATCCCGTTCCTGATCAAATAGTTGTTTTCCATCAGATACGTACGCTTCACTTCACATCGGTATGCGTAAAAAAACGAAATAAACAAAAAGGAAATAAAAGGTTAAGGATAGAATATATTTTAAAGCTCCGCCTGTTGTTACTTCGGTACACGGCGGAGTTTTTTTTATTACCCGCCGGCCAGCGAATTGTAGTAGGCCACGATGCGGGCGGCGTCGTCCCGCCGGTTGAATTTAAGCCGGTTGGTTTTCACGAACGCCATCACCTTTTCGGCGTGGGCCCCGAAGAGTCCGGCATTTTTATCGCCCCTAGTGGGCCACTCCCGCAGGGCTTGCCGGGTTGCCACCCACAATTTTTCCTTGATGGCAATCCGGGCTTCGCGGCGCCCCATGTCCACGGCCGGCGTGTAGGTGGGCGGCTGTACGTCGGCCCGGGCCTGGACCAGCAGTTGCAGGGGGCCGTCGGTGAGCAGTTCGAGCACGCCGGTGGCCCATTGCCCGTCCGGGTAGGTATACGGGACACTATTGAGGAACACCCGCCGGTTGCCCGTCGCCCCGTCGGTCCATTCGAATTTTTCGAGTTGCCCGGCCGGGCACACCCGCACCTGGCTGTCGGCTTTGATTTCCAGCAGGTTGTGCTCCAGGTCGTACTTGAGCGGGAAGCCCTTCAGCACGCGGTTCTGGGCCAGGTACACGTCTCCCATGTTCCAGTTGTCGGCCAGGTAGAATGAGCCCACGACCCCGGGGGCGGGCAGCCGCAGTTCGTTGAGGACCATCCCGGGATTGGTACCGCCCTCGTCGAGCATGTTCTGCTTGTTCTGGAATTGGGCGCAGGCCGTGCCGTGCAGCACCCAGGCGCCGGCCCCGGCGACCAGAAGGCGCCAGAATTGCTTGTTCAACAGTGTACGCATGGTAGTGTTATAAAGATCACAGTGATAAAATAAGGGTGATAAAAAAAGGGGAAGCCTGGTGGCTTCCCCGTCTGTTTACAGCCCTGGTCAGGCATCAGCTACTACTTGGGCGTGAGCACCACGGTGCCCGTGTCGCCGTAGCCGTTCTCCCAGGTAATCGTGATCACCCCGGTGGTAGCGTTGCGGCTGTAGGTACTCACCAGCGGCGAACCGTACGGTTCTTCAAAAGTGGGGATGCTTACGGCCCCGCAGATATCAATGAGGGCCGCCGGCGTGTCGCCCTCAAATTCGTAGGGAGCCCCGTACCAGGCCTCGTACAGCCCGCCGAAAATGTCGGAAATGGTGTAAGAGGTCGGTCCCGCCTGGGAAATGGTCACTTCGCTGGCCAGGTTGGTCACCGTGGCGGGAACGGCTCCCGGATCGGTGGAAGTACCCGTGGCACTGGAGGTGTACGTTCCGGTGATGGGCAGGTCGGACGGGCAGCCGATGAACGTGGTGAAGGCGGTCGTAAAGCTGGCATTGTTGCCGCCCGTGATGCTGGGCGCCGCGTTTTCCGCGCTGAAGGTACGGCCATCGGTGAGGGTGGCTACGGTTTCGAAGTTCAGCACGTCACCGCCGGCCAGCCCGGCTACTCCACCGGTAATGCCGAAGGCGTTGGCTACGTCGGTGGGTGTAATCACCACGCGGGCCTTGCCGTTGACGAAATCGGCCTGGCTGACCGACTTCACCACTTTCCGGTCGAGGGTGTCACCCGCCAGGGAAATGTAGGTACCGTAGAAATCCACCTGTTGCAGGTTGCGGTTCACCGAGTAGGCGTCAAATTCAAAGCTGGCCGTGCCGAGGTTCTGGAAGTTCAGGTAGCTCTTCTGGGGATCGACGATCACCCGCATGTTTACGGCTTCCTGCAATTTGGGCATCCGCACCGCGTCGTCATCGCGGCACGAGGAGGCCAGCAGGGTCAACAGCACTACGAAACTATAGATCAGGGATTTTTTCATGGTGTGGTGCAGAATTAGTTTTGGTCCCAGAAAACGCGGTCGGTGGCGATGTTGCGCGGTCCGGGCGCATTCGGATTGAGTTGCAGGTCGGAAACCGGGTAGGGGAACGAGAGAATGTACTCGCGGGTAAGCACCGTGAACGGGTTGTTGTCGGTGCGCGGGTCGAACGGCCGCGGGAAGCCCGTCCGCCGGATGTCGGTGTAGCTGTCGACGGCAAACCCGAAGTTGGCGATCCACTTCTCGGTCAGGATCAGTTCGAGCTTGCGGGTGGCATCACCCGTATTGAACCGGCCCATTACGTCGGCCACGTAGGCGTCGATGGCATCGGTGGCGATCAGCGGCACCCCGGCCAGCGTGGCTTCGCGGTTCACTTCGGCGAACGATTCGCGCACGGCGGCCTCAAACAACGTAGCCGGGTTTTCGCCCGTGGCCTTGGTCAGCGCCAGTTCGGCCCGCACGTAGAGGCTCGAAAAGTACGTGAACAACCGCTGCACGCCGGCCCCTTGCAGGCCGCTGGTGGTACCCACGGGGGCGCCCTGGCCGCCGTCGAACTGGCCGCCGGCCGGGTAAAGCCCGATCACCGTCTGAGACGTGTTCTGGTCGAAGCCTTCGTTGGGGTCTACGTTGGCCGAGCCGAACCAGATGGATATAAAGCCCTCGTCGCGGTACGAGGTAGGGTTCTGGGCCGCGTCGTCGGGACCAATCTGGTTGTAGAAATAGTACGGGATGCGCGGGTCGGCCAGGCCGTTGAGGATCGGGTTGAGGGTGCTGTTGCCCTGCATGATCTGGTAGAAGTACGGGCTGATGTAGTAGCCGGGACTGCCCTGCGTGTACTCGGCGATAAAAGCCGGGTGGCGGTTGTCGGGCGCCAGCGTATTGCCGTACCGCAACTCAAAATCCGTATTGCCGGCGTTCATCAGGTCGCCCTCGGCGATCAGGGCCGTTACGGCCGCCGCGTCGTACAGGTTGGTGAGCCGCACGTTGTTGTAGAGCTTCAGCTTGAGCGTTTTGGCAAACCGGCGCCACTTGGCAAGGTCACCGCCGTAGATCAGGTCAGCCCCCCCGGGCTTGACCACGGTGGTTTTGGCCAGGTTGGCAACGCCTTCGTCGATGAGCGTAAAGAGCTGCGGGTAGATTTGCTGGCCCGGCTCAAAGGTCGGGTACGGGTTGCGCGCCCCCAGGTTGGCCTGCGCAAAGGGAATGTCGCCCCACAGGTCCACCATCTCGCTGAAGGCGTACGCCTTGAGGATTTGCGCAATGCCCACGAAGTGCCAGTTGTTCTGCTGCGTGCCCAGGTCGATGATCTGCTGGTAGTCGGTCAGGGCCCCGGCGTAGAGGTTGTCCCAGGCCTGGTTGATGGAAAAGTCATTGCCCACGGCAAAGTACGCGTTGAAGTTGTCGCGCGTCACGGTCTGGTGCGCAAAGCCCGAGGTCGGCCACGACAGTCCCGAGGAGCCGAAGCCGAGGCTGTTGGTCATGTTGAGTTGGGCGTAGGGCAGAATCTGCGTCAGCGGCACGGTCCGCGGGTTGTTGGGGTCCGTGTTGATGTCGAGGAAATCTTTGCCGCAGCCGGCAACCAGCAGCAGGGAAAAAGCCGCCGCCAGCCATTGTATTGAATAAAATATCTTTCTCATCCGGTTAGGTGATTTGAGGGGAATGGTTAGAACGTAAGCCGCAGGTTGATGCCGTAGCGGCGCACCGAGGGAGCCGTCGAGTACTCGAAACCCTGGAAATTCTGGTTGCCGAAGGTGCTCGTTTCGGGGTCGAAGTTGGAGGCCTTGGGGAAGTTGGGGGCGTTGTACCACAGGTTGCGGCCGGTCAGCGAGAGGCGGGCCGTGCCGAAGGGCGTTTTGCCCAGCCAGCCTTTGGGCACGTCGTAGCCCAGGCTTATTTCCCGCAGGCGGATGGTGGTGGCGTCCCACACGCCCCATTCGTCGTTGCTGTTGGTGGCGAAAGAGTTGCCGAAGTACAGGTCGTTGGTTTCCACCATGATGTTGTTCGGGATCTTGCCGCCGGTCTCGGGGCTGATCAGGGGCTCAAACGTGTTGGGGTTGGCCAGCACGCCGGGAATCACCCAGTTCATTTCGCGGTTTTCGCTGTCCTTGGTCACACCCCGGCCCAGCATTTCGGTGTTGGTCACCGAGTACAGGTCGCCGCCGTGGCGGTAATCCACCACCGCACTGAGCGTAAAGCCCTTGAAGGAGAAGGTGTTGGTGAGGCCGGCCAGGAACTCCGGGTTGGGATCGCCGATGATGGCCGGCTCGGGGGCCGTAATCATCTGGCCGTTGGAGGGGTCGATGAGCAGGTTGCCTTCGTCGTCACGGGCCGACACGCTGCCGCGGATCACGCCGTAGGGCTGGCCGGGACGGAGTACGGGCACCACGCCGCCGCCGAAGAGTCCCTGGATTTCAATTTCCTCCAGGCCGGGGGCGAGTTCCTTCACGATGTTTTTGTTGCGGGTAAAGGTGCCGTAGATGTTCCAGTTGAAACCATTGGCAAACGCAAAGGGTTGCAGGTTCAGGCCGATCTCGATGCCCCGGTTGTCCATCACCCCGAAGTTGGTGAAGTAGAAGCTGTAGCCCGAAGAGGTGGGCAGCGACAGGCGGCCGATCTGCTCGGAAGTCCGGGTGTCGTACAGGGTCAGGTCCAGCCCGATGCGGTTGTTGAAAAACTGCAATTCCGTACCCAGTTCAATCGACCGGGTAAATTCCGGCTTCAGGTTGGGGTTGAATTCGGTGTTGGACAGGGTAGCCGACGGCAGGCCGCGGAACGGGAAGTCGTTGTCGGGCAGGCCGCCGATCAGGTTCTGGCTGGCGCCCAGGTTGAGCGAATAGGTAGGCGCCAGCGAGTAGGGCGGCGCGTCGTTGCCCACCGTGGCCCAGCTGGCCCGCACCTTGCCCAGCGACAGGAACGTGGAATTCAGGTTAAAGGCGTCGCTGAACACGAACGAACCGCTCACGGCCGGGTAGAAGAAGCTCCGGTTGGCCCGGGGCAGCGTGGAAGACCAGTCGTTGCGGCCCGTCAGCGTGAGGAAGGCGTAGTCGCGGAAGCTGAGGGTAGCGTCGGCGAATACCCCGTACAGGCGCCGGCGTTCGTAGTCGCCGCCGAAGGGAATCACGTTGCTGGTGTTGTCGATGTCGAGAATGTCGAAGTCTACCATGTTGTCACCCCGTACGCCCTGCACCAGGGTAGTCCGCTGGTTGACGTTGTGGCCCAGGATCACGCGCAGGTTGAGGTCTTCGCTCAGGTCGCGGGCGCCCGAGAGCAGCAGGTTCGATTCGATTTCGGTGAAGCGGGTGTTGTTTTCGAAGATCCGCCCAATGCCGCTGGCCCCGCGCGAACCGGGCCGGAACCATTCCAGGTCCCGCTGGGAGTAGTTGTTGAGACCGATCTTGTAAGACAAGGTGAGCCAGTTGAGCAGGTCGTAGCTGGCGTTGAGGCCCGACACGAAGCGGTCGATGTCGCTGGTGAAGCCGTCGTACTTGGTGCTCCACAAGGGGTTGTTGGCCTGCCCGGTGGCTACGAAAAACACGTTGCCGCGGGTGGCCGGGTTCTCGAAGGGTTGCCCCTGCAAATCCCAGTTGCGGCCCATGAACATCGTCCGGCCGAAGGCGGTGGCGTTGCCGATGGCGTTGTTGGCGCCGCCCGCCGGGCCGTTCTGCTTCGAGTTGGTGTAGGCGAAGTTGCCCCCGATGGTGAGCTTGTTTTCGAGCACCGTATTGCCGCCGAGGCTCAGGTTGGTGCGTTCAAAGGCCGAGTTGGGCACGTAGCCGTCCTGGTCGAGGCGCGACACGGTAGCCACCAGGCTGGTGGTGCCGGTGCCGCCCGACACGGTCACGGAGTTTTCGAACACGGTGCCCGTTTTGAAGAAGTCCTTCACGTTGTTGGGATACGCCCGGTAGGGCACCTGGGTGCCGGCCAGGTTGGGGAAGGCGGCGGCCACCGACGACCAGATGGGAATGGAGTCGATGGTGGGGTAAGGCACGGCGCCGCTGAAGGGAGCCCCCCACGAGCCGTTCACCTGGGCGTAGTTAAAGCCGCTGCCCGTGCCGTAGCTGTTCTGGTAGTCGGGCAGGTTGGCGATGTTTTCGAGGGAATAGGAACTGGACAGGGCCACTTCCAGGCCCTTGCGGGAAGTACGCGTGCTGCCCGTTTTGGTGGTAATGAGCACCACGCCGTTGGCCGCCCGGATGCCGTACAGGGCCGCGGCGGCGCCCCCTTTGAGCACGGTTACCGACTCAATGTTGTTGGGGTCAAGGTCGGCGATGCGGCTGCTGTAGGCCCCGCCGCCCGAGAGCTGCGAATTAGCGCCGGAGTTGGGGCCGTTCACGTCGTTGTTGTAGGGCACGCCGTCCACCACGAACAGGGGTTGGTTGTTGCCGAAGAACGACCGGTTGCCCCGGATGGTGAGGCGCGTGGCGCTGCCGGGCGTGCCGCTGGAACCCACGATGTTGACCCCGGGCACCTTGCCCTGGAGGCCCCGCAGTACGTCGGGCTCCGAAATCTGCTGGAGTTTTTCGGCCTCTACCTTTTCGACCGAATAGCCCAGGGCCTTCTGTGAACGTTCGATGCCGACGGCCGTCACCACTACTTCCGAAAGTTGCTTGACGTCGGTAGCCAGCGTTACGTTGATCACGGTACGGTTGCCCACGGCTTCTTCGCGGGTGGTAAAACCGATAAAACTGAATACCAGGGTAGCATTGGCCGGTGCCGCAATGCTGTAGTTGCCGTTCGCATCGGAAGTGGTACCCGAGGAACTGCCTTTGACCAGTACGTTTACGCCGGGGAGGGCCGTGCCGTCACCTTCCGAAGTCACCCTTCCGGTGACTGTTTGATCCTGCGCCCATGTGTACTGCAAAGCCCCAAAAATGCTCAGCAAGACGAGCAGTAAGTGTTTCTTCATACCAGAAATAGGTTGTTGGTTAAGTAATACGCCCGGAACGGGCCGCACGGAAAGCAGTAAAAGTGCACTCACCTGTCTCCTGGGAGCCAACATCCTCCTGCCCGCAATGAGGCCAGTATACCGTTAGCTACAAAAATGAGTATCGCCCCTAAAAGATAAATCCCGCAAACTGCGGGATTTATGGGACCGGAAAATGACAGGATAAATGCGGACAAGGGTGATATTTCTGCCCGTCTTCTACCCTCCTCGCTCCTCGCTTCTCGCTCCTCGCTCCTAGATAAGCTTGTCTTTGAGGGCCTTTTCGATGGCTTCGGCTTTGGAGTGGACTTCCAGCTTCCAGTAGATGTTCTTGATGTGGGTGCGCACGGTCTCCTTGTCGATGAAGAGTTCTTCGGCAATCGAGGAATAGCTCTTGCCCTTGGCCAGCCGCTCAAGCACCTCGGTTTCGCGGGCCGTCAGCGGCGAGTTGCGGTTCTTCTGGAAGCTCGACACGACCATGCGGGCAATGGAAGTGCTCATGGGGGCGCCTCCCTCCTGGATGTCGCGGATGGCTTCCAAGAGACGGGCCGGCTGCATGTTCTTGGTCAGATAGCCCCCCGCACCCGCGCACAGGGCCTGGAAAACGCGTTCGGGCTGGTCGTAGACCGAGACCACGATCACGTTGGTTTTGGGGCGTTGCTTCTTGATTTTCTCGATGCCCTCGATGCCGCTCATGCCGGGCAGTTCCAGGTCCATGAGCACCACTTCCGGTTCGTCTTCCGAGAGGTGGCGCAGGGCTTCTTCGCAAGAACCGTAGGCCCCTACCACCCGGTAGCCGTACGTCGAGGAGATCAGCAGCGTAAATCCTTCCCGGATCAGCTTGTCGTCTTCAATGATTACAATCCGGATGATCGGGCTGTTCATAGGGGCAGTGGGGGTTACGGCAAGGGCTTCAGCGCGCGGCAAGTTACTCGAAACACCCTCCCCCCGTAATCCCCCATTTTGCGGGATTCGCCCGGCCCCTACGTCAATAAAAATTGATGCCCCTTTATTCCCCGATAAACACTGCCGCTTCGGGGTCCCGGTAGAGGGGGCGGTAGGCGGACGGGGACAGGGCGGCAGGAAAAGTTTCCCCCCGGGGCACCACTACGTACTCGTACCGGAAACCGGGTTGGGGCGTACCGGTGTCCACGCGGATGGCCTTGCCGCGGGTCCCGAACGCGAACCGGATGCACAGGTTGTACTCGTAGTTGCGGGTAAACACTGACCGGGCCTGCCTTTGGTAGAGCAGCGCCGCCACCCGGTCGAGGCTGTCGTAAAGGCCGAAAGAAGGGTCACGGGCCGCCCGCACGAAGCGGACCGCGGTGGACGCGCAGAGCAGCACCCCAATTGCCGCTACCACGGCTCCCCTCCCCCACCGGGGCAGGGGCAGGGGCAGCGCCGCCACGGCCCGTACCACGCCCCAGGCCGCCACCGGGAAAATGAACACGGCCAGGTAGGTGAACGTCCGTTCGGGTGGCAACACGCCCTGCAGGGCCGGCAGGAGTACCACTACCCCCGCCTGTACCAGGGCCAGCCACGCCCAGTGCCGCACCGCTACGGGCACCCCCCGGGTGAGGCCCATCCCCAGGGCCAGGGCCAGCACCCCGGCCGTGAGCCCGGCCAGCCCGGGCCCGTCGCCGTACCAGAGGCCGGCCGCCACGCTTTGCAGGTGCCCCGGGAACCCGTCGCGGAACGCCGGCCCGGGCAGCCGCATCACCCAGGCATTGCCGGTAAGGGCGCCCCAGCCGTTGACCAGCAGCACGGGCAGGTAGAGCAGCCCCGTAGCCGCCCCTGCCCCAACGCCCGTGACCAGCAGCCGCCGGGCGGGTCCGTACGCGCGGCGCCGTACCAGCGTGACCACCAGGTACAGGGCCAGGCCCGCGAACGGGTACAGGAACACCGGCACCGTGTAGAATCCCAGCGCGCAACTCACGCCCAGCATTCCGTAAGGGCGCCGCCGGTCCGGTCCGCCCCGGCCGATCTGCACGGCGGCGTACGCGGCCAGGGTTACCCAAAGGGTGAGCAGGCCGTAGCCCCGCCCCTGCGTGGCGTAGTAAAACACCTTGTCGGAGGCCAGGCAGGCGGCGGCAGCCAGCCAGGCCGGGGCCGCGCCGAAATGCCGGCGGACGACGGCCCAGAAAACGACGGGCAACAGCCCGCCCACCGCCAGCGCCGTGCCCTTCATGATCCGGAACGGGTCGTCGAGCAGCAGGGCGGTCCCGTTGCAGAGGAGGGTGAACAGGATGTGGTTGTTGGGGCCGGGGTAGTAGGCCAGCGACACCAGCCAGCCCGGCTGCACGAAGTACAGGTAGGTAAACCGTTCGTCCACGTGAAAGGGCAGCCGGAAGGCCACGTACGCCTGCGTCGCCCAGAGGCCCAGCCACAGCGCGGCCACCGCCGCCTTTTCGGCCCGCGGGATGCCGCGCCAGCACGACCAGGCATCGTCGGCCAGGCGCCGGCCGGCTTGCGCGAGTTGCCGGAGGGCACGGACGGCCCGCGGGCCCCGGTTCCAGGCGAACCCCGTAAGGCCGGCCATTGCCCCCGCCGCGCCGGCAAGCACGGCCCGCAGCCCCGCGAAACGGGCCGGTGTGAGCAGCGTACGCAGTTTTCCCGGGTCGCTGCCGTAGCCGTACGCTTCAGCGAGTTGCGCCGTAACGCTTTCGTAGCCGGCCCACCCCGCGTACAGGGCCGCGGCGCCCGGCAGGGCCGTCAGCACCAGCAGGCCCGTGCGCAGCAGCCAGGTGGCCGGGGTGGCAGGTTTGCGGTCAGTCGTCATGCGATAGCAGGCATCTCCGGGGGTTTGCAACAAACACCTTTCCGGTTTTGGAAAGCCGAAAGGTGCAGCAAATTATCCATTTCTATTATCTTGCCTTTTTCCCCGCTTACCCCCGCTCATTATGCTGCGTAACTCCCTTCGTTTCGCCCTGCGCAACTTCAGGCAACGCCCCGGTTACCCGCTGCTCAACGGATTGGGACTAACCCTGGGCATGGCCGGCACCCTGGTGCTGTTTCTGTTCATCCATTTCCACCGGCAGACTGACCGCCACCACGTCCTGGCCTCCCGCATCCACCGCGTAGTGCTCGACCTGCACTTTGATGAAGGCACCGTGGAACCCAGTGCGGGCACCTCCCTGCCGATGGTGGAGGCGTTCCGGCGCGACTACCCGTCGGTCGAGAAGGTTGCTTTCCTCAAGGAGATCATCACGCCGGCCGTTACCGTGGCGGCGCCGGCCGGCGGCGTCGCCAGGGGGTTCATGGAGGAAGGGGCCGTGGCCTTTGCCAACGAGGATTACTTCGGTACGTTTACCTACGACTGGCACCAGGGCAACCCGGCCACGGCCCTCGACGAACCGGGGACGGTGGTGCTTACCGAAAGACATGCCCGCAAGTATTTTGGCACCCCGAACGCCACCGGCCGGACCCTCTCCCTCAACGGCACGCCGCTCCGGGTGACGGGCGTGGTGGCCGACCCGCCGCCCGCAACCGACCTTAAAAAACAGGTGTTCGTGTCGCTCCCCTCCCTCCGGCGCATTGACCCGGACCTGGACCCGAACGACTTTTCCTGGATCAGCAGCCGGCACCAGTTGTTCCTCGTCCTGGCCGAAGGGGCTTCGGCGAAGGACCTGGCCGCGCAACTGCCGGCGTTTTCCAAAAAATACTTCGGGAGTGCCGCCCCCGCGTTCCGGTTCGGGCTGCAACCGCTGGCCGACGTTCACTTTGACCCCCGCTACGGCGGCACCACGAGCCGCACCCTGCTGGGCACGCTAGCCCTGATCGGGCTTTTCCTGGCGGGAATTGCCTGCATCAATTTCATCAACCTGGCTACCGTGCAGGCGTTTCTGCGGGCCAAGGAAGTAGGCGTGCGGCAGGTGCTCGGGTCCTCCCGGGGGCAGGTGTTCGGGCAGTTCATGACCGAAACGGCCGTGGTGGTCCTGGCTGCCGGCGTCGTGGCGGCCGGGCTGGCCTACCTGGTGCGTCCGCTCCTCAACGGGTGGTTCGGGACGGCCATCGCGGCGGGAATGTTCGGCACGGCAACCTTCTGGGGTTTCTGGCTGGCCCTCGCAGGCGCCGTTACCGGGGTGGCGGGCGGTTACCCGGCGTGGCTCCTGTCGGGCCTGCGGCCGGCCCTCACGCTCAAAGCGGGCCGGTACACGCCCGGCGCGAAGGGCGCCACGCTGCGCAAAGTGCTGGTGGTGGCCCAGTTTGCCATTGCCCTGGTACTGATCATCAGCACGTTGGTCGTCACCCGCCAGCTCCGGCTGTTCGGGCGGGCCGACATGGGCTTCGACCGGGCCGCCCTTGTGACCGTGCCCCTGCCCGCTCCCGCCATTACCGGCCGGGAGGCCCTTCGCGCGCAACTCCAGGCCCTGCCGGGGGTGGAAGGCGTCACGTTCCAGTACCGTCCGCCGGCCTCCGACTCCTACATGGGCGGCTCGGTGCGGTACGACAACCGGGCCGACTGGGAGCAGTTTGCCATCCGCGACCGGTACGCCGACGCCCAGTACTTAAAAACCTACGGCCTCAAGCTGGTGGCCGGCCGCAACTTCATCGAACGCGACTCGCTGCCCGAGGTGGTGGTCAACGAAACCCTCGTGCGCAAGCTGGGCCTGCGCAACCCCGGGGAGGTGCTGGGCAAGGCCATCGAAGACGGCACGAGCGGCACCAAAGGCGTGATCGTAGGCGTGGTGCGGGACTTTCACCAGCAGTCGCTGCACGCGGCCATCGAGCCCTGCGCCATCTTTTACCTCCCGGCCCGCATGGGGCAGGTGGGCATCAAGCTGCAAGCGGGGTCGCTGGCGGGCACGCTGCGGCAGGTGGAGGCGCAGTGGCGCCGGTCGTTCCCCGGCGCGGTGTTCGCTTACCAGTTCCTCGACGAGCAGATTGCCCGTTTTTACGAAAAGGAAAAGCTGACGGGCCGGCTGGTGAACGTGTTTTCGGGCCTCTGCATTTTGATTGCGTGCCTCGGTTTGTTCGGCCTGGCCGCCTTCACGGCCCGCCAGCGCACCAAGGAGATCGGCATCCGCAAGGTGCTCGGGGCCACGGTGGGCAGCCTGGTGGGCCTGCTCACCCGCGACTTCCTCAAGCTGGTCGGCATTGCCTTTGGGGTGGCCGTGCCGGTAGCGGCCTACGTGATGGGGCGCTGGCTCGAAGATTTTGCCTACCGTGTGCCCCTGGGCTGGCCGGTGTTCGCCCAGGCCGGCGCCGTTGCCCTGGGCATCGCCCTGCTGACGGTCAGCTTCCAGGCCATCCGCGCGGCGCTGGCGAACCCGGTAAAGTCGCTACGGTCGGAGTAGAAAAGTGGTTGGTCAGTGGTCAATAGTCATTGGTCATTGGTCGTTGGTTGAGCAGTGGTCCTTGTTCAACATGCATCATTATTCAAAATTTGACCATCGAATGCCTAAGAACCAATGACCAATGACCATTGACCACTGACCATTGACCACTGACCATTGACCACTGACCAAAATGAAACGAACCGTCATTTCGATCATGCTGCTGGGCGTTGCGGTGCCGTTCGTGCTGCTCACGGACGTGTACCCGTTTTTTCGCTTTGGCATGTTTGCCGAGCCGGTGCGCCGGGCGGTGCAGACGGAGCGGTTCGTGGTCCGCTACCTCGACGCCTCGGGGCGGCCCCACGGGGTGGCCCCGGCGGAGGTGGGCCTGGGCGAACTGGTGTACCTGCTGCGCAACTACCATTACCGCGGCGAAACCGACCGGCTCCTGCAACGCCTGCACGGGCTGCACCCCCGCCGCGCCGAGGCCGCCGAGTGGCAACTGCTGCGCATCACTACCCCCACCCGCGTCTACCGGCCGGATACATTGGTAGCAGGATCATGGAAAACAATGACCAGGGACTAATGATTAATTGAACTGACAAGAAAGGGTGTAATGGGAATCTTACCAGTGGGCAGGACGGATACGCGGGGAGGCATTGCATGGCGGGAAAGGGCCGCGTCGCGGGAAGTTGTCGCATCGCGGCTCCCCTCCTCGGAGGGGTCAGGGGGTGGGTTTACCTCCGTGAGACAAGTTATCGAGGGATCACCACATCACGGTGATTTTGCTTATAACGAGGAGCTTTTGCGCCGGCGACGGCAACTTGTCGGATCACCACATCACGGTGATTTTGCTTATAAGGGTCTTCAACTTTCTGTAGATACTCCTTGATGAAAATACCTTGTTGCACGGGGCTCTTTTGCGATGATCCCCCTATGAGTTGCAGTATGGGGATAAACCCACCCCCAGCCTCCTCCGAGGAGGGGAGCCGCGATGCGACAACTTCCCGCATCGCGGCAAGGACCGCATCGCGGGAAGTTGTCGCATCGCGACATTTCCGGCGTATCCATCCGGCCCACTGGTAAGAAAGACAACCCTGTCGATATGGATGCTGCTTTTTTCCCGGTATTTATTTCTTTGTGTGTTCCGCGGCTACTTTTTCCCCACTACTTCCTTTTTTGTTAATTCAACCAATTCCCTATGACGACTTACGCCTCATGACTTGCCAGAACACGATAAATCCGTTCCTACTTACAACGCCCCCTCCCCTTGCGGACTAAAACGCTGATTGTATCCCTGCTCCTGCTGGCGGGCCTGGTGGCGGGCTACGCGGGGTGGGGGCGTACGCTGGCCGGGGCGGCCGTGGCGGGTACGGCGCCGGAGTGGTTCCAGGGGCTGGTGAATGCCGCGTACCCGCGCCTGGCCGTGGAGAAACACCGCTTCGAGGCCGCCTTTTTTCTGCGCAAGGCCGACCAGGTAGTGCTGCGGTTTGCGCTGGTGGCCGGGCTGCTGGTAACGGGCCGGTACCTGCTCGGGCGACGGCCGGCGTGGTGGGTGTCCGTGCACGCCTTCTGGAACCGCCCGGTGCCCGTGGAGCGGGTGCGGGTGCTGCGGATTTTGTTCTACGCCGCCCTCCTGTTTTTCAGCCACGAGTGGTACTTTGACCTCTCGGCCCGGTACGGGGCGGCCGTCTTTTACAAGCCCCTCCCCCTGCTGCGCCTGCTGCAACTGGGCTTTCCGCCGCCCCCGGTGCTGGCCGTGCTCTGCGGGTTGCTGTGGGCGGCCGGCGGGCTGGCAATGCTGAACGTGTGGCCCGTGGGCGCGGCGGGGCTGGCGGCGGGGCTGTTCGTGCTGCTGCAAGCCTGGCTGTACAGCTTCGAAAAGATGGACCACACCTTCGCCCTGCTCACCTACGCGGCCCTGCCCATGCCTTTCCTGCTGGCCGGCCGGCAACGGGCCCGGCGCGAAGGACAACCATTCCAGGCCGCCTGGCCGCTGCGGCTCATTCAACTCGTGATCGGGCTGGTGTACCTGCAAACGGGGCTGGAAAAGCTGCTCATCGGGGGGCTGGAATGGCTGCACCCGGAAACGTTCCGCAATTACCTCTACCTGCACCAGGCGCCGCTGGGGTTGTGGGTGGCCGGGTCGGAGGTGCTGTGCGCGCTGTTGCCGGCGCTGGTGCTGGGCTTCGAACTGGGCTTCCTCATGGTAGTGTTCCGGCCCGCCTGGAGGTGGGTGTTCCTGCCCGCGGGCGTCCTGTTCCACGTGGGCACTTACCTGCTGCTCGGTGTGGGGTGGTACTTCAACGGCTGGGTGGCTACGTACATTTTCTTCATTCCCTGGGAGAAGCTGGGTCCTTACTTCGCGGGTTTCACGCAAAGGCGCAAAGAAAGAACGCAAAGGACGCAAAGAATGAGGTAGCTTCCGGGAATGAGGTACCTTAGCGGTCAGGCCATTTTACGATTAACCATGCGGATGAAACATACCTTTTTTCTCTTCCTCTTCTCCCTGCTGGCGGCGGAAACCGGCATTGCCCAGACCGCCGGCTCCGGGCCGGCCAATCAACGCAAACCGGTGGTGCCGGCGCCGCGGCAACTGGTGTACCAGCAGCAGGAAACCATTGGCTTCGTGCACTTTACGGTCAATACGTTTACCGACAAGGAATGGGGCGACGGCACCGAAAGTCCCCAAATCTTCAACCCGACGGCCTTCAGCGCCGACCAGTGGGCCCAAACCTTCAAGCAGGCGGGCCTCCGCACGCTGATCCTCACGGCCAAACACCACGACGGCTTTTGCCTGTGGCCCAGCCGCTACACGGAGCATTCGGTGAAAAACAGCCCGTGGAAGGGCGGCAAGGGCGACATGGTGGGCGAAGTGGCCGAAGCCTGCCGCCGCGCCGGGGTCCGGTTCGGCATCTACCTTTCGCCCTGGGACCGCCACGAGCCCAGCTACGGTACGGCCGACTACAACGCGTACTACCTCAACCAGTTGCGAGAACTGCTCACCAACTACGGTCCCATTGCCGAGGTGTGGATGGACGGGGCCAAGGGCCAAAACGCCAAGGACATGGAATACGACTTCGAGGCGTGGCGGGCCCTGGTGCGGGAGTTGCAGCCCGACGCGGTGATGTTTTCCGACGCCGGCCCCGACGTGCGCTGGATCGGCAACGAAAAGGGCTTCGCGGGCGAAACCTGCTGGTCCACGATGGACAAGGACAAGGTGACCATCGGCAAGGCGGACCCCGCCTACCTCAACGCGGGCGACCCGGCGGGCAAGGATTGGGTGCCGGGGGAATGCGACGTGTCCATCCGGCCGGGCTGGTTTTACCACGCCGCCGAAGACAGCAAAGTGAAAACGGTGCCCGAACTGGTGGACATTTACTACAAGTCGGTGGGCCGCAACGGCACGCTGCTGCTCAACGTGCCGCCCGACCGGCGGGGGCTGCTGCACGAAACGGACGTGGCGCGGCTGACCGGCTTGAAGGCCGTGCTCGACGAAACGTTCGGCACCGACCTGGCGGCGGGCAAAAAGGCAACGGCCACCAGCACGCTGACGGGCAGTTCGTTCTTCAACGCCCAGAACCTGGTGGATGGCCGGGATAATTCGTACTGGTCGCCGGAGGATACGGCCACGCGGCCGGCCGTGACGGTGGACCTGGGCGGCAACGTGACCTTCGACCGGGCCTCGCTGAGCGAGGCGGTCCGGTTCGGGCAAAAGGTAAAGGCTTTCACGCTGGAGGCAATGGTAAAGGGCAAGTGGCAGCCCCTGGCCGAAGGCACCACGATTGGCTACAAGCGGCTGCTGCGCTTCAAACCCGTGAAGGCCAGCCAGGTGCGGCTCACCATCCGCGACTCGTTCGGCACGCCGGTGCTGGTAGAACTGGGGCTGTACCGGGCTTCGAAAGGGGAAGGGAAAGCGGAGAAGTAAGGGTGATTGAATAGTACGCGCTTGCGCAGGTTGTACAAACATCTTCTTGGCATAGCAGAAGTGTCGCGTCGGGGAAAGTGTCGCATGGCGGGAAAGGGTCGCGTCGCGGCTCCCCTCCTCGGAGGGGGCTGGGGGTGGGTTTACTTCCATGCAACGCGTGATCTGGGGATCACCACCAGTAAAAATGCTCCCTTGCAAAAGTTTTCGCAGTGTCCTCTTGGTCAGATTTCCCAGTGTGGTTATTCCGGTGTAACCCATAGCCTGTAGGTAAACCCACCCCCTAACCCCTCCGAGGAGGGGAGCCGCGACGCGACGCCTGCCCGCGACGCGACGCCTGCCCGCGACGCGATGCCTGCCCGCGAGGGAACACGTGGCGCCGAACGGCACCCGGCGCGGCAACAATGAGGTTTCTCTTTACGATTCATTTTCCCCGGTGCGCTCCGTGGCGAATCTCCACCCGTGCCGTGGCCTCTTTTTGCGGCCATTGCACTTTCGAATGCTCATAATTTTAACAATTAGATAAAGCAGGCTCCGTTGGAATGTTTCATATTCCTGCGTATAAGAAATGAAAGCGTTCCGCACAAAATTTTCCTACTCCATAATCTATAGTGAACAAATTTTGCATCCGGTACCGGCGCGGCCGGACTGCCTGCCCGAAAGCCACTCCGCAGGCGCTTTTTCGCCCCGGAAGGGCTGCTGCGGGCTTGCCTGCGCCCTTCCGCCGCGTTGCGCGAGTATTACCAGAAATTCTTTCCCGCCCCCGTTTTGGTAAATGAATCATAACCCGTTCCTAATTCTGTGGTAATGTGGCAGCTCTAATTTCGCGGCTTCAACTGCCTACCACTGAACCATGAGAAAAACCTACCTGCAATTCCTTTTTCTGTTTTTTTGCCTATTGCCCGCCGCCGTCGCCCCGGCCCAGACCACCCAGGCGACCATTACCGGCCTCATTACTGACGAATCGCGCAGCCCGCTGCCGGGCGCCACGGTAATGGTGCGCAATGAATCCACCGGCTTTACCACCGGCACGGCCACCAACGCCAAGGGCGAATTCATCTTCAACCAACTGCCGCTCGGCAACCCCTACTCGGTGACCGTCTCTTCCATTGGCTTCGGCACCGAAAAACGCACCGGCTACGCCCTCAACCAGGGCGACGTGCTGCGGGTAGACGTGCCGCTGAAGGTGTCGGAACAAACCCTCGACGCGGTGGTGGTAAATGCTTCGGCCCTGCAAAACCAGGTGAACAACTTCGGCGCGGCCACCTCGGTGACGGCCCGCGACATTGCCAAGCTGCCCGTCAACGGCCGCAACTTCACCAGCCTCATCGACCTCTCGCCGCTGAGCCGGGGCACCAACATTGCCGGGCAACTGGCCTCGTCCACCAACTTTACCATTGACGGGATGACGGCCAAAAACCCCACTTCGGGCGGCCCCACCAACCGCAACGGCGGTCCGTATGCCATCTCCATGGAAGCCGTGCGGGAATTCAACGTGGTGACCAACCAGTACGACGTGACCTTCGGCCGCAGCGGCGGGGGCACCATCAGCACGGTGACCAAGTCGGGCACCAACACCTTTTCGGGCAGCGCCTTTACCTTTGCCCGGGCCAACTGGCTGTCGAGCCCCTACGACATCCGGGGCAACCGCCGCGACGTGGACTTTTCGACCTACCAGTACGGCTTTTCGCTCGGCGGCCCCATCGTGAAGGACAAAGCCCACTTTTTCGTGGTGTGGGACCACCAGGCCGACGCCCGTCCGCTCCAGATCGCCGACATCCAATCGGTAGCCGACGAGCGGCGCCTCAACGTGACGCAAACCTCGCTGGACCGCTACCTGGAAATTGCCCGGGGCAAGTACGGCGTGGCCGAATCGCCGCAGTTCGGGTCGTTCGACAAGCGGCGGGGCACCGATGCCCTGTTTGCCCGCGTGGACTGGCAGCTGAACAAAAACAACCTGCTCACGGTGCGCAACAACTTCGTGTACGACCGCAACCAGCTGGGCAACGACGACAACACGGCCATCAACCTGTACGAGGTGTACGGCCACACCCGTTCCCTCGACAACAGCCTGCTGGCGACGCTGCGTACCTCGGTAAACCCGCGGATCACCAACGAAATCAAAGTGCAGCACCTGCACACGCGGGAACAATCCATCCCCGGCGACCAACTGCCTTCGCAGAACATTCCCCGCGCTATCGTGGAACGCGTGGCTTCGACGGTGGATGAGCGGAACGTGCTGACCAACATCCAGCTCGGCGGCCAGCGGTACACGCCCGAACACTTCTACAACAACGTGGTGCAACTCACCGACAACGTGTACTTCAACACCAACAAGGTGAACTACACGTTCGGCGTGGACCTGATGTACACCCGCCTCAACTCGCTGTACGGCAGCGAGGTAAACGGCCGCTTCCACTTCCTGGGCCTCGACAACTTCGACAACCTGTCGCCCTACCGCTACTTCCGCGAAATTCCCATCGTGGACGACCACAGCATCCGGCAGAACATCCTCAACACGGCCCTCTACGCCCAGATGCAGACGGGCCTGGCCCGGGGCCTGGACATGTTGCTGGGCATCCGGGCCGACTACGCCAGCTACATGAACCGGCCGGAGTTCAATCAGGCCGTATTCGAAGACCTGGGCCTGCGTACCGACAACGGCCTGGCTACCTTTCAGTTGCAGCCGCGGGTGCAGTTTACCTGGGACGTGAACGAACGGCAGCGGGACTTTGTGCGCATCGGCGGGGGCATCTTCGGCTCGGACATCAACAACTACGCGATGATCAACAACCTGACGTTCGACGGGACCAAACTGCTGTTCGTGGACATTCTGCGCCCCCAGGCGCCCACGCCGCAGAACCCCAACAACGTGCCGGCGCCCGACTTTCCCGCCTACCGCAACAATCCCGACGCGGCGCCCGGGGCCGAACTGTACGACCTGCCGGGCGTACCCCGCCTGGCGACCATCAACATGAACGGGGCCAATGCCAAGGTGCCCGTGGTCTACAAGGCCAACGCGTCGTACAACCGCATCATCAGCGACCGATTCCGGGTGGGCGTGAGCCTGTTTGCCAGCCTGGGCCGCAACAACTACATGTACGTGGACCGCAACATGGCCGATGAGCCCTACTTCACGCTGTCCAACGAAGGCGACCGCGGGGTGTTCGTGCCGGCCGCCTCCATTCCGGCCAGCGGGGTGACCAACTGGCTGGCGGGCCGCAAGACCGAACGCGTGGGCCGGGTGCTCGAACTGGTGAGCGAAGGCAAGGTAAACCACTTCGCGGCCGTGGTGGACGGTACGTTCCGCTACTTCCGCGACGGCGAAATCACGGTCAGCTACACCTGGAACGACATCCGCGACAATACTTCCTACAACGGCAACGTTGCCAACACGGCCACGCTGGCCCTGCTGGTGAAGGACGACCCGCGGGACCTGAGCCGGATGACGTACTCCGACAACCACTTCCGCAACAAGGTGGTGTTCTACGGCACCCTGCCCACCTTCTACGGGGTCAGCGTGGGGCTACGCTACTCGGGCATCGGCGGTACGCGGTACTCGCTGCGGGTCAACGGCAACGTGAACGGCGACTTTGTCAACTCCAACGACCTGGCCTACGTGTTTGACCCGGCCGACGAGAAGTACGGCGAGGCCATGACCGGCCTGCTCAATAACCCGGACGTGGACGCCGGCCTGAAGGAATACCTGCGCCGCAGCACGGGCACGGTGGCCGAACGGAACGGGGGCGAAAACGGTTTCTTCGGCGTGTGGGACCTGCGCGTGGGCAAACGTTTCAAAACCTTCGGCACGCAGTACCTGGAACTGTCGGGCGACATTTTCAACGCAGCCAACCTGCTCAACAAGAAGTGGGGAACGACCAAGACGCTGGGCCAGCAGAACCTCTACAACCTGACGGGCTTCGACCCGGTGACCACCACGTACAACTACGGCGTAAACGCCAACGCGGGCGTAATCACCCCCACCGGCAACCCCTACCAGATCCAGCTGGGCGTACGGTACGGGTTTTAGGTTGATCGTTGTTCGTTTCTCGGCAAGCACACCTGTTCAGGCGGGTGTGCTTGTTTTTTTGGTCTGCTACGGATTGGTGGAGAAGATGCTGGCTTCCTTGACGAACACGCGGCGGTTGAGTTTGAGTTGGGACACCACCAGTTCGGCGAAGTCTTCGGGGTGCATCACCCGCTCGGGGTCGCCGGTAATGAGGTTGGCGCTGTTGGCCAGGTCGGTCACTACGGTGCTGGGCGCCAGGGCCGTTACGCGGATGTTGTGTTTACGGACCTCCTGCATGAGACTTTCGCTGAGGCCGAATACGGCAAACTTGGAGGCACTGTAGGCGCTGGTGACCGGGCTGCCCGACTTGCCGGCCGTGGATGAAATGTTGACAATGTCGCCGGTCTTGCGTTCGATCATGCCCGGCAGCACGGCCCGCGTGGCGTAGTACACGCCGAACACGTTCACCCGGATTTGCCTTTCCCACACCTCGGGTTCGAGTTCGAGGAACTTGCCGAAAGTGGCCGTGCCCGCGTTGTTGATGAGGATGTCCACGGGACCGAGCTGGCCCTGCACGGCGGCCACGGCGGCTTCTACCTGGGCCCGGTCAGCCACGTCGGCGGTGGCTACGGCCGCCTTTACGCCCAGCGCCGCGAGTTCTGCGGCCACGGCCTGGATGTCTTTTTCGGTGCGGGCCACCAGCCCCACGTGGACACCTTCCTTCGCCAAAGCCACCGCAATGGCTTTGCCGATGCCCTTGCCGGCACCCGTCACCAGGGCCACTTTTCCTGCTAATGATTCCATAGGAATGAGTTTGAAAGTTGAAAATGGGTGAATGGTACGCTGATTGGTTATGATGATTATGATCAGGACTGATTTAAAAAATCTAACAGATCATAATCATCATAACCAATCAGTGTACTACTTGCACACCCCGTCCGTCGTGCAGAAGTCGCCGCCGGATTCGGCCTGGATTTCCTCCCAGGTTTGTTGGAGGGCGCCCAGGAACACTTCGCTGGGCTGGGCGCCGGACAGGGCGTATTTCTCCCCGAACACGAAGAAGGGCACGCCGCGGGCGCCGACCTGCGCCGCTTCGTCGTGGTCGGCCTGCACCTCGGCGGCGTACGCGTTGCTTTGCAGGACCTGCTTCACCTCCTGGGCATCCAGGCCGATGTCGGTGCCCAGTTGCACCAGCGTGTCGTGGTCGGCCACGTCGCGGCCTTCGGTAAAATAGGCGGCAAACAAACGTTCTTCGGCCTGGTCCTGAAGGCCGCGGGCGGCGGCCAGGTGGATGAGCCGGTGCGCATCGTGCGTATTGGCGACCACGGCCTCGTCGAGGCGGAAGGTGAGGCCGGCCTCCCGGGCCGCCCCGGTCACGTGGTGGTTCATTTGCCGGGCGTGGCCGGTGGTAAAGCCTTTGCGGTCGGCCAGGTACTCGTGGAGGGATTGTCCCGGCGTGGTTTTAAGGTCAGGGTCCAACTGGTAACTGCGCCACACCACCTCTACCTGCCGGCTGGCGGGAAAGGTAGCCAGGGCTTTTTCAAAATTGCGCTTGCCGATGTAACAGAACGGGCAAACGACGTCGGACCAGATTTCTACTTTCATGCGGGGGAAATGATTTTATCGGTTAAGTTTGGCTCGCCGGGGTGCCGTGGGTGCATCCGCCGGTACGCTGGTAAAATGAATTATGAGCCCGTAAAGTTCAGGGATATGGAAATCGGCATCACCACTTTCGTAGAAAATACGCCCGACCCGGCCACCGGCAAGCTGCGCAGCCCGCACGAACGGATGATGAACCTGCTGGAAGAGATCGAACTCTCCGACCAGTTGGGGCTCGACGTGTTCGCCGTCGGGGAGCACCACCGGCCCGACTTCATCGTGTCGTCGCCGGCGGTGGTGCTGGCCGCGGCGGCCGTGCGGACCAAAACCATCCGCCTTTCCAGCGCCGTTACCGTGCTCAGTTCCGACGACCCGGTGCGCGTATTCCAGGACTTTGCCCACGTAGACCTGCTCTCGAAGGGCCGGGCCGAGATCATGGCGGGCCGCGGTTCGTTCATCGAATCGTTCCCGCTGTTCGGCAACGACTTGCGGGACTACGATGCGCTGTTCTCCGAAAAGCTCGATCTGCTCATCCGCCTGAACAAGAGCGAAAAGGTGACCTGGAAGGGCAAACACCGGCCGCCCCTCGACAACCTGGGCGTGTACCCCCGGCCGCACCAGGCCGAACTGCCCATCTGGGTTGCCATCGGCGGCACGCCCGAATCGGTGGTGCGGGCGGCCGGCAAGGGGCTGCCGATGGCCCTGGCCATCATCGGCGGCATGCCGGAGCGGTTCGTGCCCTACACCGACCTCTACAAAGAAACCTACCGCAAACACGGCCACGACCCGGCCCGGCTCCAACTGGGCATCAACTCGCACGGGTACATTGCCGACGATTCGCAGCGGGCCGCCGACGAATTTTACGGCCCGTACGCCCACGTGATGAGCAACCTCGGCCGGGAGCGGGGCTGGTCGCCGATGAACCGCGAACACTACGAAATGATGCGGGACACGCGGGGGTCGCTGGTGGTGGGCAGCCCGCAGCAGGTGATTGATAAAATTTTGTTCAACTACGAGTTGTTCGGCAACACCCGTTTCCTGCTGCACATCAGCGTGGGTACGCTGCCCCACGCGCAGGTGATGCGGGCCATCGAACTGCTGGGTACGGTGGTAGCCCCCGCCGTGAAGCTGGCCGTGGGCCCCTATGCCCCGGACCGCCGGTAACCGAATCCACCCCTTTCCCGATGCCAGAAGGTCCCCAGGTGGTTTTTCTCAAGGAGCAGCTCGCCCCGTTCGTCAACCAACCCGTGCTGAAAGCCGAAGGCCGGGCGGCCGGCATTCCTTTCGACGAGGTGACGGGGCAGGTACTCACGGCCGTAGAAACGTTCGGCAAGGAACTCCTGTTCTGCTTCCCGGGCTTCGCCCTGCGGGTGCACCTGATGCTTTTCGGCAAGTACGCCCTCAACGGCGCGTTGAACCGGGAACTGGCGCTGGGCCTCACCTTCCCGGGCGGCTCCATAAACTTTTACGCCTGCGGTTGCCGCCTCCTCCGCGAGCCGCTGTCGCAGTTGTACGACTGGCGCACCGACGTAATGCACCCGTCGTTCGACCCCGACGCCGCCGTGGCGAAGCTGGCGGCCCGGCCCGAACGGCTCATCTGTGAAGGGCTGCTCGACCAGAACATCCTGGCCGGGGTGGGCAACGGCATCAGGAACGAAAGCTTGTTTCGGAGCCGCGTGCACCCGCAGAGCCAGGCGGGGGCCGTGCCCCGGGTCGTGCTGAAGGGCTTGGTGCTTGCGTGCGTCGGGTTTAGTTCCGAATATTTGCGCTGGAAACGGGAGGGCGCCGGGGAGTCCTGGCGGGTGTACCGGCAAAAACAGTGTCCCCGCGACCACATTCCCCTGCGGGCCGAAAAGCTCGGTCCGTCGGGCCGTTCCTGCTACTACTGCGACAAGTGCCAGCAGTTGTACTTTGAAGGGAGTTCATGAGTTTATGAGTTTAAAGTTTATGAGTGAAAAGGCGCCTACTGCTCAACGCGTATTCACTTTTAACTCATGAACGCATGAACTTTAAACTCATGAACTCATAAACTTTAAACTCGATGAAATTAACCCGATTGTTTTCCGAATTCTTCGAAAGTGAAAAGGCCGGCGGGCTGGTGCTGATGGCGTGTACGGCCGCCTCACTGCTGCTGGCCAACTCCCCGCTGGGTGAGGGCTACCTGCACCTTTGGCACTACGACCTGCTGGGCCGGCCGGTGGAATTCTGGATCAACGACGGGCTGATGACGGTGTTCTTCCTGCTGGTGGGCCTGGAAATCGAACGGGAGGTGTACATCGGCGAACTTTCGGTGGTGCGCAACGCCCTGCTCCCCGTCTTTGCCGCGCTGGGCGGCATGTTGCTGCCCGCGGGCATTCACCTGGCCCTCAACTACGGCACGCCTACCCAGGGCGGGGCGGGCATCCCGATGGCGACCGACATTGCCTTTTCGCTGGGCGTGCTGTCGCTGCTGGGCAGCCGGGTGCCGGCGTCGCTCAAGGTATTCCTGACGGCTCTGGCCATCATCGACGACCTGGGGGCCATCCTGGTAATCGCCCTGTTTTACGCCAAGGGTTTTTCGCTGACCTACTTCGGCCTGGCCATGCTCCTGTTTGCGGTGATGCTCGTGCTGAACCGGCTGAAAGTCCACTTCGTGCCGCTGTACCTGGCGCTGGGGGTGCTCATGTGGTTTTTCATGCTCCGCTCGGGGGTACACGCCACCATTACGGGCGTCCTGCTGGCGTTTGCCATTCCGTTCGGCAACGGCGACGAACGTTCCCCCTCCTACGGCTTGCAGCACCTGCTCCACAAGCCGGTGGCCTTCGTGATCCTGCCCCTGTTTGCGCTGGCGAATACGGGCGTCGTCCTTGCCGGCGCCTGGGCGGCGGGGTTGTTGTCGGAAAACAGCCTGGGCATCGGGCTGGGGTTGCTGCTGGGCAAGCCGGCCGGCATCGTTGCCTTTTCGCTGTTGGGCGTGGCGCTGGGCTTCTACACGCTGCCCGCCGACATCTCCAAAACCACGCTGCTGGGGGCCGGCCTGCTGGCGGGCATTGGCTTTACCATGTCCATTTTCATCACCCTGCTGGCCTTCCCGGCCGGTGACCTGGTGCTAAACGCCAAGATCGCCGTACTCGCCGCGTCGGTGCTGGCCGGCCTGCTGGGTTACGCCGTGCTCGCGGCAAGCCTGCGAAGGACCCCATTGCCGCAGGAATGACCGCAGGACGCAATGCCCGGGGCGGCGCTTCCTTCAATTCTGCTATGATTCTATGATTCAATCCGTTATATTCCGGCTCGGTTTACGCGGCCATGCAAACGTCAACGGACATATACTTTCCCCGTACGGCTCCCGAGAACGGGCTGGTCCGGTCCGTGTGGCAGGTCACCAAGGTAGGGTGCGGGTTTGAGAAGGAAACCATTCTGCCGAAGGGTACGGCTGAAATCATCTTCAACCTGTCGCCCCAAACCCTTTACTTCCGCGATTCCGAAAAGACGGCCGCCAATTTTTACGGCTGCGGCATCAACGGGCTCAATACGGCCCCGTTCAACCTGGTGAAAAGCAACACCCAGACCTTCGTGGGCATTCAGTTGCACCCCTTTGCGCTCAAGTTCCTGTTCGGCATTCCCTCGACGGAATTCACCGACCGGGTGGTGAACGGTTTCGACGTGTGCGATTCGTTGCGCGTGCTGCACGAAGAATTGTCCCTGGCGGATCAATTCAAAGACCGGGTGCCCCTCATCCTTAAGTGGCTGGGGCAAAAGATCAGGATCCGCAGCACCCAGCTGGACCGGAGCGGGATCTTCAACCTGCACCAGTCGCCGGACCTGGAGCACCAATCCGTTAAATCGCTCAGCGCGTACTACAACGTCAGCGAACGGCACCTGGCCCGGCTCTGCAACGAGTTCCTGGGCGTGAAAGCCGAAGCGTTCATCGGCTACCGCAAGTACCTGGCTTCGCTGGCCGGCCTGCACGACCCCTCCGTTTCCCTCACCGAGTTGGCCTACGCCAGCGGGTTTTACGACCAGTCGCACTTCATCCGCGAGTTCAAGGCTTTTACCGGCATCACCCCCAAGCAGTACCGCCAGCAGATGAGCGACTTGCCGGGGCACCTGTTCTCCACGCAAAACGCGTCCGAGTAATCCAATTTCCGCGCCCCTTTCCGTCCGACCTTTGTCCCGTCAGTTGCCGGTGCGTGCCTCGTTTGCCCGCCGCGCACCGGCCCGTTTTCCATTGTCCATTTACAAAACCTTACAGAACCATGAACTTCTCTTATCCGCACGTGATCGAGAATTGCCTCGGCGAAAAACTGATCTTCGAAAAAGTGCAGCCCGAACCGGACGGCGACCGGCTGATCGTCTCCAACGCCGTAGCGCCCGGCCGCGGCCCCCTCATGCACACGCACTGGTTGCAGGACGAATCCCTGACGGTGGTGCAGGGCCGGATGGGCTACCAGGTTGCGGGCCAGCCGGAGCAATTCGCGGGAGTGGGCGAAACCGTCCTGTTCGAACGCGGAGTGCCGCACCGCTTCTGGAACGCCGACGGCCGGGAAGTGCTCCGGTGCCAGGGCTGGGTAAAGCCGGCCAACACGCTGGTATTCTTCCTCTCCTCCATTTACGCGGCGCAGAACAAGACCGGTTCGGCCCGGCCCGAGCCCTTCGACGGCGCCTACCTGATGACCCGCTACGCCTCCGAGTACGACCTGCCGGAAATCCCAAGCTTCGTGAAAAAGGCCATTATGCCCGTCACTTACCACGTGGGGCGGCTGCTGGGCAAGTACAAGCACTTCAAAAATGCCCCGGCCCCGGTGAAGGCGTAGAGATGGAGACGGATCAGGATTTTCAGGATGGAAGGATTGCCAGGATAAAAGGAGACCGGAGACGCGGGAAAGGGATAGGGTTTAAACCCTATCCTATGGATATTGCGCATGTTGATATTGCGCATGCGTACGCAGACGCTGTGCTAATCAAACCAAGCGCAGCCTTTCCGTAGGGTAGGGTTTCAACCCTACCCCTACCTACCCCTCCTTCAGGCCGCAACGCAATATTCCGTATATTCCACGTTGGGAAGTACGGGCCGCGCCGCCCTCCTTTTTTTCACCGCTATGAAGTTTCTGCAACGCGTCCTGTTCGTCTTTACCAGCCTGCTGCCCTGGGTGGTAGCGGCGCAAACCCCGTCTGCCCTCCCGACGGTTACCCTGTCGGGCACCGTCCGCGGGAGTGCCGACAAAAAGGGCCTGCCCTACGTGAATGTGGTGCTGACCGGACCGGCCGACAGTACGTTCGTGGCCGGCACCGTTACCGACGAGGGGGGCCGCTTCGTGCTCAAGGACGTACGGCCGGCCGACTACCGCCTTTCCGTCTCGTTCATGGGCTACGCCCCGCGGTCTCAGGCCGTGCGGGTGGGCCACCTGAGCCCCTACCTCGACCTCGGCGCCATTGACCTTGACCAGGACGTGCAGCACCTGCGGGAAGTGACCGTCACCGGCCAGCAGGACGCCGTGGCGGGGGCCCTCGACAAGAAAACCTTCGGCATTGCCGACAACCTCAGCCAGGCGGGCGGCTCGCTGCTCCAGGCGGTGCAGAACCTGCCGGGCGTCACCATCACCCAGGAGGGGCAGTTGCAGCTCCGGGGCAGCTCCCGCGTGACGGTGCTCATCGACGGCAAGCAGACGGCCCTCACCGGCTTCGGCAACCAGGCCGGCCTCGACAACATTCCGGCCTCGGCCGTGGAGAAAATTGAGATCATCAACAACCCGTCGGCCCGCTACGAGGCCAACGGCATGGCGGGCATCGTCAACATTGTGCTCAAGAAGGAAAAGCAGGAAGGCTTCAACGGCAAGGTCGGGCTGGTGGCCGGCATCGGCACGCTGGGCGAAAAGCGCGAAAACCTGCCCACGATCCGTCCGCAGTACACCAACGCCCCCAAGATCAACCCCAGCGCCTCGCTCAACTACCGCACCCGGGCCGTGAACCTGTTTTTCCAGGGCGACCTGCTTTCGCAGAAGCGGCTCAACAAGAACGAGTTTACCGACCGGTACTACGACGGCGGCGAACACATCCGGCAGCAGTACCAGGAAAACCGCACGCAGACGGCCATTACCCTCAAGAGCGGCTTCGACTGGACCCCCGACCCGCGCCATTCCCTCACCTTGGCGGGCTACTACAGCCGCGAGGGACACATCGACCGCGGCGATTTGCCCTATTTCCACGTGGAGAGCGGCGGGCGACGGCGCCTGTGGCAGTTCTACGAAGACGAAGTGAACACCGCCGTGACGGCTTCGGCCACCTACGCCCGCAAGTTTGCCCAGCCCGGCCACGCCCTCAACCTGGGCGTCAACTACACCTTCCACCGCGAGGACGAAAAGTACTTCATCACCAACACCACGCCGGCCGCCGCCGGGCAGGACTCCTTCAAGCTCATCGCCGACCAGTACGTGACCGACGTGAACCTCGACTACCTGCGCCCCCTGCGGCACGGCCGCATCGAGGCCGGCGCCAAGTTCCGGTGGCGGCACATTCCCACCAACATGCAGTTCTTCCCGGGCGTCAATTCCCCGATGGACATTGACGCCGACGGCCGGGCCGAGTACAACGAACTGATTCCGGCGCTGTACGGCAACTACGTCTACGAAAGCAAGCACGTGGAGGTGGAGGCGGGCCTGCGGGTGGAGTACGTGCGGCTGCGCTACCGGGTGGAGCCGGGCCACAACACCTACCGCAGCGACGGCTACGACTACACGCAGCCCTTTCCGAGCCTGCGCCTAGCCTGGCTGCTGGACGACCGCAACCGGGTGTCGCTCTTCTACAACCGCCGCGTGGACCGTCCCGACGAGGGCGACGTGCGGATTTTCCCCAAGTACGACGACCCGGAAGTGCTCAAGGTGGGCAACCCGGCGCTGCGGCCGCAGTTCACCCAGAGCCTGGAACTGGGCTACAAAACCAACTGGGCCGGGGGCTACTTCTACGCGGCCCTCTACCACCGGCAGTTCAACAACCTGCTTACGCGCATCCTGACGCGGGCCCCGGGGGGTACGCTGCTGTATTCGGTGTTGCAGAACGCCGGGGCGGGCACCAGCACGGGCCTCGAAGTGGTACTCAGCCAGGAACTGGCCCGGTGGCTGTCGGTGAACGTGAACTTGAACGCGTACGACAACCGCATTGCGGCCTTTACGGTGGAGAACTTGTACCCGGTGCCCGTTACCTACACCGGCGACCGGTTGCAGAACTACACGGGCAACCTGAAGCTCAACGCCCTGTTCCGCTTCGGCGGCGGACTCGAAGTGCAGGCCACGGGAGTGTACCTGGCCCCCGACGTGGTGCCGCAGGGCCGCACGGCCTCCCGCTACTCGGTGGACCTGGGGGCCAAAAAAGCCGTGCAGCACGGCAAGGGCGAACTGTTCTTCAACGCCGCCGACCTGTTCAACACGCTGCGCATCGAACGCGAAATCACCGCCGACGGCGTCCGCCTCGTCAGCATCGACCTCTACGAAACGCAAATCCTCCGGCTGGGGTACAGTTACAAGTTTTAGGGGTTGGATGGTTATATGGTTACATGGCTATATGGCTGAATGGTTTTGCTTACGCCCACACCACTTTCCGACATACAGCCATACAGCCATGTAACCATATAACCATTCAGCCATCCAACCTCCCCCACTTGTCAACCCATCGCGGCCGGCGGTGCATTGGTGCGTGCCCGGGGGCAGGGGCCAGACGACCTTTGGGCTCAACCCATACCAGACCCGCCCATGCAATTCGGAACCCATTATTTATTATCCTGCGCCCCCGACCAACAGCCGGCCCGGCGCTACCAGGATACCATCGAGCAGGCCGTAGCCGCCGAAGCCTTAGGGTTTGAGTCGGTGTGGCCGGTAGAGCAGCATTTCAACCAGGAACTGTCGGCCCTCCCCTGCCCCACCCTGCTGCTGGCGGCCATCGCGGCCCGCACCCAAACCTTGCGCCTGGGTACCGGCATTGCGCAACTGGGGGTGCACCACCCCATGCGGGTGGCCGAAGAAATTGCCACGCTCGACGTGCTGAGCGGCGGCCGGGTGGAGTTTGGCGTGGGCCGCGGCGGCAACCCGGTCCATTTTGCGGGCTTCAACGTGCCCATGGCCGAAAGCCGGGAGCGGATGACGGAGTCGCTGGCGTACTTGCGGCTGGCCTTTTCGGGCGAAAAATTCTCGTTCGGAGGACGCTTTTTCCCGGGCGAGGACCTCTGCCTGGCGCCCAAACCCGTGCAGCAGCCCGGCCCACCCGTAACGGTTGCCGTCAACAGCCCCGAAACGGCGTTGCTGGCCGCCCGTGAAGGCTACCCCATCGTGATTGCCCTGCACGTCAGCCCGCTGCCCAAGGCCCGCGAACTGGTGCGCCTGTACGAGGACGCGCGGCGGGAAGCCGGTCATCCGCCGCACGACGGCATCTCGCTGCTCCTGCCGCTGTTCGTGGGCGAAGGGGAAGCGGCCGTACGGCGGGCCATGACGCCGGCCATCGGGCGCTTTGTGCACCTGACTACGTCGCTGCTGGCGACCGCCGTCCCCCGCATGGCTACCCCGGCCGAACGCCAGTCCATGCAGGCCCTGTGCGAAAGGTTCGGCCAAACCACTTACGACTCGATGAACGGCAACATGGGCGTGTTCGGCACGGCCGATGCCTGCGCGGACCGCCTGCAACACCTGGCCGAAACGCTGGGCGTGCGCCGCTTCATCGGCTGGTTCAACCTCGTGGGCGCCGTCCCCCACGACCAGGTCCTGCGCAGCATGGAACGCTTCGCAACGGCAGTCATGCCGCAATTTTCGATGGTTGCAAAGCAGGGTTGGGAGCGCGGCGTGTAAGTGGTCGTAAAAGACGAAAACAGGAATGATCCCGAAAATTGCCCGGCCGGAAGGTGGGGCGTTTTTTTTGGGCGCAATTTTTTACTTTTACCCGTCCCGGCCCGGGTGATGGGCCGGGGGCCCTCCTACCGCCATTCCCTTCGAAAACGACATGATGAACAATACTTCCGGCCGCCTGCACCTCCACCGCATCCGCCAGGCGCACCAGGCCATCGACCCGGTGTTTCTCCATTCGCCCCAGTACCGGAACGAACCGCTGGGCGACCACCTGGGCAACCACCTGGTGCTCAAGGTCGAAACGCAAAACCCGATCCGCAGCTTCAAGGGACGGGGCTGCGACTGGCTCGTGTCGCAACTGCCGGGCCGGGAGCGGCTCATCTGCGCCAGTGCGGGCAACTTCGGCCAGGCCCTGGCCTACGCCTGCCGCAAAAAAGCAATCCCGCTGGCCGTGTACGCGAGTCTGCACGCCAACCCGCTGAAAGTAGAACGCATGCGGGCCCTGGGCGCCGAAGTGGTGTTGTACGGGGAAGATTTTGACGCAGCCAAGGAACGGGCCCGGGTTGTTGCCCGGGAGGAGGGCATCCGGTTCGTGGAAGACAGCCTGGATGTAGAAACGGTGGAAGGCGCGGGCACCATCGGGCTGGAACTGCTCCGGTATCCCGACCCGATCGACGTGCTGCTGGTGCCCCTGGGCAACGGCGCTTTGTTCAACGGCGTAGCCACCGTTTTCAAGGCGCTAAGCCCGGCTACCCGGGTGATTGCCGTAGGAGCCACCGGCGCCCCTGCCATGATCGAATCCTTGCGGCAAGGCCAGTTGGTGGCCCACCCGCGGGCGGCAACCATTGCCGACGGCATTGCCGTGCGTTTGCCGGTTCCCGAGGCCCTGCGCGACATGCAGGACCTTGCCACCGAAGGCATCCTGGTGGAAGACCAGGCCATTCTGCAAGCCATGAAACTCATCCACCGGCACGCGGGGCTGGTGGCCGAACCCTCGGGGGCCGTCGGCATTGCGGCCATCCTCGAAAACCGGGAGGCATTTGCCGGCCAAACCGTGGCTACCATCGTGTGCGGGGGCAACCTCACCGACGGACAGGTAGCGGCGTGGCTGTAACGAAAAAAACAAAAGACAATCCTTCCCCAGCGGGGTCCGCCGGCATCGGCCGCGGACGGGGAAGGATTGTCTGGTTACATGCATTATTACAACCTACTCAAGTCAATCTGAACCGAACGCCGGGGCACTGGCTCAGTGGTGCAACAAAAGTAGGCCGCGGCCGCCGGGCCGGAAACCCCGGAATCACCGGCGGCGGGAACGGGTTGACAACCGGCGGCGGAGCCCCCCAAAACCGGCACCCCCGGCGTCACGGGCCGGTGCACCGGCTTAGGATGAGGGTCAGCGCTAGCAGCAGCAGCACGTCCGGGAGGGCGTTCAACAGGATGTTGAGCAGTAGAATTTTCAGGTTTCGCATGGTTCGCCGGGAGATGGGTTGTGGTACGGTTTCAGAGGATGCCGCAAAGTAACGGCCCCCCGGCCCCCGTCCGGATATGCGAAAAGCACTACGAAGTATGCGAAAAGGATTATTGCGCACACAACCTGGTCCTGCTCAACGTCTACCGCTATTTCTCCTCCTTCCGCGCCAGCACCTCCCGCACGGGCGTCCACCGGATGCCCGGGTAGCGGTCGTTGTCGAGCGGCGCCAGTTTGGGGAGCCCGCTGAACATGTCCCGCAGGTACTGCATGCCCTGCCAGGGCGGAAACACCTCCCGGCGGCCCGGCGCCAGGGTACGCGTCATCTTGATGAGGGTATTGAGCCGCCCGAGGCCCCCGGCGCGCAGCAGGCCGAACTCTTTGCCGGTGGCCTCCTTCGCCGCCCGGGCTAACCCACGGGCATTGACCTCTTCACCGGCAATGCGCAGGTACCGGGGCGTGGTGGGGTCGAGGGCCGCCGCCGCGGTGAAAGCCGCCGTATTGTCGATGGTGGTGAAATCGAGCGGCTGGTCGGCGTCGCACCAGTACACGACCCGCCGCAGCGGAAACAGCACGACGGGTGCCGGCCCGATGAGCAGGTCCGCAAACATGCCGCAGAGCACCGAGGTCGCCGCCAGGGGCGCCCGGTCGAGCCGCTCGGCGAATGCCCGGCGCAGGTCGAGGTTGCGGTTGGCGCCCGGAGTAAGTTTGGTGAAGTCGATGGCGTAGTCGGAGGGAATGAAACGAGGTACCCCGGCGGCCAGGGCCGCTTCCAGCAGCGCCGTTTGCGCGTCGACGATGGTTTCCCGCAGCCCCGACAAAGCCGACACCAGGCAACTGCCGCCTTCGCAGGCCTGCGTGAGTGCCCGGGCGTTGCCAAAATCCACTTCCACCGTTTCTACGCCTCCCCCTTGCAGGGCCGCTACCCGGGGTCCGGCGGAGCCGGGACGCACCAGGGCCTTTACCCGGGCGCCGCGTTGCCGGAGGGCGTGGGCAATGCGGCCGCCCAGGTCGCCGGTAGCCCCGGCCAGAATGATGGTTGCTCCCCCGGGAAGCGTGGCGTTGTCTGCGGTCATGGGGTACTCGGTTAGGTGTGCTCCCATAACTGTTTTGCGGCCACTTTGTTCCTGACCCGTATTTTCAGTACGGGCTAACTCAACTGAATTACCGCCCAGTACAGCACCATGCCCAGCGAGATGTTGAAGGGAAAGGTGACGCCGAGGGCCATCGGGATGTAGAGGCCCGGGTCGGCCTTGGGGGCGGCCAGGCGCATGGCGGCGGGCACGGCAATGTAGGAAGCCCCGGCGGCCAGGATGGCGAACATGAACCGCGTGCCCGGATCGGGCGTGACCAGGCCGCTGGCTACGGCCACCAGGCAGCCGTTGAACGCCGGGATCAGGATGCCGAACGTGGGCAGGTACCAGCCGTGGTTGGTAAAGGAACGCATGCGCTGGGCCGTTACCATGCCCATCTCCAGCAGGAATATCGCCAGGAAACCCTTGAACAGATCCACCGCAAACGGCTTGAGCCCTTCGGCCTGCCTGGGGTCGGCCAGGAACCCGATGAGCAGGCTGCCCAGGATGAGGAATACGCTGCCGTTGGTGACCGAATGCGCCAGCAACTTGCGGAAGCTGAGCCCGGCGAAGTTCTCCTTGTCGTAGCGCATCATCAGGAACACCCCGATCACGATGGCCGGCGCCTCCATGAAGGCCATCACCGCCACCATGTGCCCGCCGAAGGTCTGCTGGTTGCTCTCCAGGAACGAGGAGGCCGTAATGAAGGTAACGGCGCTGACCGAGCCGTAGGCCGAGGCAATGGCTCCCGCGTCGGCAATGCCCAGCTTTCTTTTGAGAATGAAAAAGGTGTAGAGGGGAATCACCGAAGCGATGAGCAGGCCGAACCCGATGGCATACCCCATTTCGGCCGTAAAGTCGCCGTGCGATAACTCCCGCCCGCCCTTGAAGCCGATGGAAAACAGCAGGTAGAGAGCGATGAACTTGCTGATGGGCGCCGGAATTTCGAGGTCGCTTTTGCACACTTTTGCCAGCACGCCCAGTCCGAAAAACATCAGGGCGGGGTTGGTCAGGTTACCTAACAGGAGGTGGAAGTCCATGGGGTCGCGGTTAATTTTTTTCAAAACTACGCGAGGTAACCGATATATTATTATTTATCCTTCTTATGTTTATCATAAACAAACGCTTATGCATTATACGCTTCATCAGCTCAAGGTTTTCTCCACCGTAGTAAAGCTCCGCAGCATCACCCGCGCCGCCGAACAACTGCACATGACGCAGCCGGCCGTCTCCATCCAGCTCCGGAATTTGCAGGACCAGTTTGACTTAGCCCTCACCGAAGTGATCGGCCGGCGGATTCACATCACCGACTTCGGGCTGGAACTGGCGGCGGCAGCCGACGCCATCCTGGCGGGCACCGAGGAGATCGAGCAACGGATGCTGGCGCGGAAGGGGCTGCTGGCGGGCAAGGTGCGGTTTGCCATCGTGTCCACGGGCAAGTACATCATGCCCTACTACCTGTCGTCGTTCTACAAAAAGTACCCCAACGTGGAACTGCTCATGGACGTAACCAACCGCAGCCTGGTGATCGAAAGCCTGCGCGCCAACAAGACGGATTTTGCGCTGGTATCGGTGCGGCCCGAAGGGCTCGAACTGGAGCAGGAAAGCCTGATGCCCAACGCCCTGTGGCTGGTGGCCGGCAGCAGTCTGGCCCTGCCCGAAAGGCCGGAGTACGACATTTCCATCCTGAAGGAAATTCCGATCATCTACCGGGAGGAGGGATCGGGCACGCGCATCATGATGGAGGCGTACACCCGCCAGGTGCAGATCATGCCGCGGGTGAAGCTGGAACTGACTTCGAGCGAAGCCATCAAGCAGGCGGTACTGGCCGGGCTGGGGGCTTCGATCCTGTCTATCCACAGCCTGCGCACCGAGTTGCAAACCGGCGCGGTGCGGCTCCTGCCGGTGCGGGGCTTTCCGCTGTACGCCCACTGGCAACTCATCTGGCTGAAGGGCAAACGGCTTTCGCCGGCGGCGCTGGCCTTTCTCGCCCTGGTGCGGGAGCACAAAGACGCCATCTTCAACGAACACTTCGCCTGGACCCGGCAGTACATTCCGAAGGGGTGACGAGGCGCAGTTGCGAGCACACTTCCGTAGATCACTGGTACAAATAATCGATACCGAAGATGCGCCTGCTCCTGCTGCGTCAGTACCGGTTCAGGGGACCAAGCCGCAAGGTACGGGTGGCGACGGGACGGGAGAGATCGCAAGTGCCTTCTACGCGGATGACGGCCGGTGGCTCGTCATGCCCTGCCCGGCGTTTGCCCTCAAAAACAACACTCATCGACTGGCCTTTGAGGGATAGATTCAGTTTTACGATGTGCTCTACCGTGTCGCTCATCTGCAAATACCAGGTAGCAATAAGTTTGGCGGCTCTATTAAAAGCGGCGGGTTGTTTACCCAGCAGTTGGTAAAGCACCGGGAAAGGCGATTCCTTGATTTCAAGGTAACTTCCTATGCCCATGAATAGCGCACGATCATTAGAACTTGCCTCGTCAAGCAGCAACACCCTTGCCCGGATCTGGGCCTGCATTTCGGGGGTAATGCGATTGAGCGTGTATTCCGTACGGGGATTAAGTTGCCCAATGGTAGCATCCAGATGCCAGGTTTCTTGAATGCCCTCCGTTTTTGATTGGAGCGATTTTAAGGTACAAGGATATGTTTGATCCCGGAACACAATGCTGGATAAGTTTTCGTATTGGCGGAGTGAGATCAGAAAAGAGCGTTGTGCCGGCGTGGTCGAATGTAACGTCAGGCTAAGCACGCGCCCAATTTCCGACTGACTTACGGGCAGGACGCCCCAATCTCCGTTCTGCTTTACCAGTAACGCACTGTAAGACCGGCTTTTAAGGGGCTCAGTCGGTTTCTTTGGCATAGCTGCGGCCTTAGTAATCTTTGGCCTCTTAGTTATGGCTAGGGTCGTTGCTTTCACCTGTGCAGCAGCAGGCTTTGCAGCAGCAGGCTTTGCAGCAGCAGGCTTTGTAGCAGCAGGCTTTGTAGCAGCGCTTGAAAGTAGTTTGGCTGTTTTTGTGGCTTTGCCCGCTGCTGTTTTGGCCGGGTTGCGTTGAGGAGTGGGCTTCACAAAAATTCCGTGTACCCTTTGAAAAAGTTTAAAAAATTCTTCATCTACTTGCCCTTCCGAAATTGCTTTGAGGGGGCGGCTCGGGTCATTCACTGTTTGGTACTGGCTGAGCGGACTGAATGAGAAAGCACAAGGGCCGACAATAACCGGCAAAATGGAGAGCCCTTCATTATTTGATGCTTTCAATAAAGGAGGCAATTCATTGCTTTGAATGAAATCAGAGGCCAGGAAGTCGGCGCTGACCAGCAAAATAGCTACTTTGGCTGAGGCAAGCGCCTTACTAATTTCCGTACGCCACTTGTCCCCACTCCGCAGTTTGGTGTCATTCCACACCACAACGTTGTGGTCACGTTCGAGCGGTTTTAAATGTATTTTCAGTCGCTCCACCCACTTCTTGTCCGTGTGGCTGTAGCTGATGAAGATTCCGTTGCGTACCGGTTTAGCGGGCATTTGAGGCAATGGGTTGAAGGTCTTAAAGTGTTTGTACGACGCGATCCGGAAGAATATGCCGGACTAAGCATTCTTAACGGGAATCGTCGTAAAGTTGCTTAATTTCACTGTATGCCGCTTGTATTCGTTCCTGCTCCGGAGACTGAAAGCGTGCGATGAAGAAGTTATCGAATTCGTGCCAGCACGTTTTTGCAAATTCAGAGTACTGATTACTATGGTTAATCAAGTCAATCAAGTCTTCAATTGCATCACTAAGCAAAACGTGGAGCCTTTGTTCATGTATTTTGCTTTCCTTAAATCGTCCAAAGTGTTTAAGTATTTTGTTAAAAATGCGGTCGTAAACCGTTTTTCTACGATTGATTACTAATGCACCTCGATTAAGATTACACGTATCTATTGAAATTTGCCCCATTGTAGTCCGGTATTCTATTCGACCATCCGCCTGAAACCGAAAATGCCGCATTGGGTCTGGGTCAGTTTCCGGGTTAACCAGTTGGGGCTGTTCTGACTCCAAGTCTGCCGATAATACATGGCATCGTTGGCGATCCAAAGTATTGCCATCTGTAAGTGGAGCAGTTTTTATGCGCGCGGCTGCTACTGGAAAGCGGTTGCGCTTCCGGTTGTTGCAACGGGAGCAGGCCAGCAGCAGATTGCTCCATTCGTACCCAAGCCAGTAGTAGCCCGGGTGAGCAGCGGCGCCGTATGTGATTAGCGTTAGACAAAAGGAATCTGGGTCAGAGCCGTTGCTGATAAACGGCTCTGACTTTTTGGGAGAAATCCTGTTGGTTCTGTTGGGCAGTGACCACTACCGAAGCGATTACTTGCCAGGAGTCGGCTCCTTTCCTGGTTTTGTTGCCACAAGCAATCTTGCGCTGGATCACGGCCGGTCTCAAACTTCTTTCAGCCCGGTTGTTAGTAGCTTCTACCTGAGGATGGAGCAGAAAAGTAAACAAATGGCGGGCTTGTTTGGAAAGGCGCTTGAGAATCTGCTCTTCAGTGGGTGAAGCCCGCTGCGGATAAGCCCACTGGGGCTGGAGTAGCTTAGCGGCCTTGGCCGAGAGGTTGACCATGCCCTCTTGGTAGTCTTCTTGAGAGAGACGGCCGTGTTGCTTTTTATGCTCGATGGCCGAAAGCAGTAAGGCTTGCCAGTCGAGCAGATACTGGCTGTGGGGCTCTAGTTGAAGGGCCTTTTTGATGGCCTTCAAGTGATGCGCGTAACACTTTTGCTGCCTTTGGCACAAATTCTCATACACCACCAGGCAGTCGCTCACCAGCACGCCCTGGTAGTTTTTACCGATCACTCCTTCAATTACCTCTCTTGCCCGGCTCTCATCGACTTGATAAAGGGTAAAATCGGCATTGGTAAAGGTCCACAGCCAGCCCTTTGGTTCTCCCAAATACCAACTCGTCTCGTCACTGTAGAGCACACTTGACTGGCGGGCCTGCTCTTGTAAATGTTGGTAGTCTTGTTGGAGCCCTGCAGCCAGCCGGTGCTGGAGATCAATGAGCCCACCAATGCTCAAAGGCAACTTGAAGTAGTCATTAAATAACTCACTCACCTTGCGCTTGCTCATCCCGTAGCGGTGATTGAGCAAGACGGCCGTCGTAGCGGCATGGATGCCCAACTGACAACCGGCACTGCCACTGGCAAGCGTGGTTTGATAAGGGTGAGTAGACCTGACCCGGCCGCAGCGCTGGCAATGGCCCTGATGAGTAGTCAAGCTCACTCTAAAGGGACGAACCACCAACTCTTCCACCACTTGGTGGAGGGGCTTTACTCCACTTACCGGCCCTTGACAATGAGGACAAGCTGCTAAGGGCACTTCAACCCGTTCATCAATGGGACCACTCACGGTTCGGTAGTGGCCCGGGTGACCGGCAGGGGCACCTGAGCGCTTCTTGTGCCCTTTGCGCTCCTTGTCTTCAATGCGAAAGGGGGCTACCGGCCTTTTGGAGGCTTTCTCCAACTCCTCGACCTGTTTGCGCAAGGCCTCATTCTGCCGCCACAACTCCTGCAATTGCTCGTTTTGCCGGATAAGCAACTCGATAAGAGCCGATTTATCCAACTCACTTAGCTCACTTAGCTTGTGGGGCAATATGACTTGTGGCTTCTCCATGCACTTTTTTACGTGTTTTCTCTCCTTCTTGTTGAACGCTAATCACATACGCGGCGCCGGTCACTTTGGCTTTCGGGCGGTAATGTTCCACCTGCATGGTGGCCCCCGCAGAGGTATCGGTTTCACAAAATGCACACTTGCCGTTGTAGATGCCGTCCAACGCCCACCGCACCTCTTCGTGCCCGTATACCTCCGTTTTAAACGCGTGCTTGCCTTTGAGAATCAAGGCCTCTGCTATCAATGCATCACAAGTAGCATTTTTCAGCACCGGGGGCACATTGCTAAAGTCTTTTTTTACTTTTCGCATGGCACCTCAATCATCATTAAGCTTTGCTTTGAGCACTTTTAATTTCTCCTTGAGACGCTTAGTGCGTTGTGCTTCATCATAAGTATCTTCAGTGGCTACATCCGCAAGTTTTGTATTTGCGTGAGGAATGATGTCATCGAAGCCGAAGATGGGAGAGGTTAGAATGGCATTGGGAGTAAGGGTAGTAAAATCTACGTCCAGTCGTTTCACCTGAATTCCTTTTTCTACATCACGGGTCACGTGCAGAATCACCGTATCAGCCGGTACTCCCAGCAAGGGAATGGGACTATGCGTGGAGATGATAAATTGGATGTAGGGAAACAGTTCCGAAAGTTTTTCAGGCAGCCACTTCTGGTACTTGGGATGCAGGTGAAGCTCGAACTCATCAATGATTACAACACCTTGAAGATCTGATAATCGGTCTACTTCCTGCCGGGTCGACAAACGATAAATCATGTCTCCTACCAGCGCAATAACGTTTTTGAGACCAGCCGCTAATTGGGTAAAAGGCACCCCATCACTCAAAGCATTGCCGTTCTCATCCTGCTCAATGTAGCGGACCTCAACGAACTGATTAACTTCCTGAATTTTAATATTTTTTAGTTGAGGCATAAGTTCCCGGAAAACCTCTACAACCTGCTCGGAGAGTGAATTATCATTGATCCTTTGCTCATCTTTCGATAATACCTCATCAGTAAAGGCATCTTTAAGTCTCTGTTCAATATTTAGTAACACCCCATCAGTATTGAATAAAGAGTAAAAAGAGGGAATTTGCCGTTCAATTGTCTCGGTTGTTACATTAGCGCTGATTCGAAGGCGAGATGATCCGTACGTAGCTAATTCACGGTCCAATTCAGCTAAAGCTGATAATTCGCGGGGAGCTTTAGAATTATTCTTTATAATTTCTCCTACCGAATAATATTCTACCTCTACATAAGCCAAACCGGGGACCAACTGCAGTGTGAGGCCGCTTTCATCATAATAATGGTTGCCGTACAACCCGGCGGCAACAGCTTGCAAAACGGACGTTTTACCGTACCCATTTTCTCCCGTTAATACAATCCACCTGGCAGATGGAGAAAGATTATCAATTTCTATTTTCCTAATCCCCTTGAAGTTTTCGACCCGCAGTGCTTTCAAAGCCAAGTTTCTTTTCATTGGTACAAAACTCCTGCTGAATATACTGTTAAGATATTGGAAGAGAGTGAAGAGTATTTCATCTGCTTGCCCTTCAGAAATTGCATTGAGAGGGCTACCAGGATCATTAACTGCCTGATATTGTCTAAGTTGGCTGAATGAAAAAGCGCAGTAACCTACAATAATCGGGAGAATGATAAGCCCTTTTGTACTGGCATTCTTCAGTAAAAAAGGCATTTCATCATTATGAATGATGTCAGAAGCCAAGAAATCGGCACTCACTAATAGAATGGCTACTTTAGACGAAGCAAGCGCTTTATTGACCCTCGTGTGCCACTTGTTATCGTTATTTAATTTAGTTTCCCAATGGATTATATTCTTTTCACGTTGTTCTAATGGCTTCAAATGTACTTTAAGGCGTTCCAGCCATTTCTTGTCAGCACGGTTGTAAACAATGAAGATTCCTTTACGGGCAGATTCTTGAGGCATTTAAAGCAATAGGTTGGAGTTCTTGGATAACAATAGGGAAAGTTACAAAAAATTAAGACGGCTGCAGTAAAGTAGCGGTGTGCCGCAACACAGTAGCGCAGTTGGCAAGGCAAACGGCTTTCGCCGGCGGCGCTGGCCTTTCTCGCCCTGGTGCGGGAGCACAAAGACGCTATCTTCAACGAACACTTCGCCTGGACCCGGCCATACTTACAGGGGCCGGCGAAGTGAGCTGATGGTACAGAACGGGTGGCCCAACTCCCGCTAGTGCGGCAGCTTGTCGCGGAGAAAGCCGTACACTCACGTACCGGCCAGGGCTCCGCCTGCGCCAGCAACGCGAGGATAACGCAAGGAGTCCAGGCCCGACAAGCACCAGCCGACGATGGCGCCAGGCACGCCGTGGCGACGCAAAGGCCGCAAGGATGGCAAAGAGGGTTTCACGCAAAGACGGGGTCACGCAAAGAAGCGCAAAGAAATACGCATTCTCCTTGCGGCTTTTGCGTCTCCTTTGCGCCCCTTGCGGTTGGGTTCTTCTCGCTTCTCACTCCTCGCTTCTCGCTCCTTTTTCCTCCGTTACTCCCCTTAACCCTTCCCTACCCCCTAAACCCTTTCTCCCCGCAGGCGCAGGCTGTTGGTAACCACCGATACGGAACTGAGGGCCATGGCGGCGCCGGCAATCATCGGGTTGAGCAGGAAGCCGTTGACCGGGTAGAGCAGCCCGGCGGCAACCGGAATGCCGATCAGGTTGTAGATGAAGGCCCAGAACAGGTTCTGCCGGATGGTCTGCACGGTGCGCCGCGACAGGTTCAGCGCCTTCGGGATCACGTTCAGGTCGGAGGTGATGAGCGTCATCTTGGCTACGTCCATGGCAATGTCGGAGCCTTTGCCCATGGCAATGCTCACGTCGGCCTGGGCCAGGGCGTGCGAATCGTTGATGCCGTCGCCGACCATCGCCACCACCTTGCCTTCGGCTTGCAGTTGCTTCACGAACGCCGCTTTGCCGGCCGGCATCACTTCGGCCCGGTAGTGCCGCAGACCCACCTGCTGGGCTACCGCTTTGGCCGTCTGGGCGTTGTCGCCGGTGAGCATGTACACCTCGATGCCCCGTGCCTGCAGGGTTTCGACGGCCTGCCGGGAGGTGGCCTTGATGCGGTCGGCAATGGCGATGACGGCCAGCACCCCGGCCCCGCCGGCGAAGTAGACCACCGTTTTGGCTGCTTCCTGCAAGGCCCGCACCTGCGCTTCCACGGCGGGGGCCACGGGGACGCCGGCTTCGTCCAGCAACGCCCGGTTGCCCACCAGGTACGGGCCGTTCCGGTACGTCGCCCGTACGCCTTTGCCCGTAATGCTTTCGAATTCGTCTAAAGGTACGCCCGTGACCTCCCCGCCCAGTTTCCGCACCACGGCTTCGGCCAGCGGGTGTTCCGAACGCGTTTCCATCGCCAGCAGGACGGCGGCGTACGCATCCCGTTGCGGCGGCTCCGCGAGCCACACCAGGTCCGTTACTTCCGGTTTGCCTTCGGTGAGGGTGCCGGTTTTGTCGAGTACCACCGCGTCCACCCGGTGGGCCCGTTCCAGGCTTTCGGCGTCTTTGATGAGGATGTTGTTTTCGGCTCCCTTTCCTACCCCAACCATGATGGCCGTGGGCGTAGCCAGGCCCAGGGCGCAGGGGCAGGCAATCACCAGCACCGTCACGAAGGCCAGCAGGCCCTGCGTCAGGCCATTTTCACCGCCCAGCACCAGCCACGCCGCAAAGCTCAGCAGGGCAATGCCGATGACCACGGGCACGAAGATGCCGGCCACCTTGTCAACCAGTTGCTGCACGGGGGCCTTGCTGCCCTGGGCCTGCTGCACCATGCGGATGATCTGCGCCAGCACGGTATCGCCGCCCACCTTTTCGGCCGCGAAACGGAAACTGCCCTTCTGGTTGACCGTGCCGGCAAATACCTGGTCGCCGGGCCCCTTGGCTACGGGTACAGGTTCCCCCGAGATCATGCTTTCGTCCACGTACGAGGAGCCCGCCGTCACGGCGCCGTCCACGGGGATTTTCTCGCCGGGCCGTACCACCACCACCGTGCCCACGCCGACCTGCGCCACCGGGATTTCCCGTTCGGCCTCCCCTTCCACGATGCGTACCGTTTTGGGCTGGAGGCCCATCAGCTTTTTGAGGGCCGACGAGGTGCTGGACTTGGCCCGTTCTTCGAGCAGTTTGCCCAGCAGGATAAAGGTGATAATCACGGCCGCCGCCTCGAAGTACACGTGCGGGTGAATGCCCCGGCGGTGCCAGAACTCCGGGTAGAAGGTGTTGAAGGTGCTGAACAGGAAGGCCGTGGCCGTGCTCAGGGCCACCAGCGTATCCATGTTGGCTTTGCCGTGCCGGGCCTGCTTCCAGGCGTTCACGTAGAAATGCCGTCCCAGCCACAGCACGGGCAGCGCCAGGGCCAGCATGATGTAGTTGGCGTAGGGCATATCCATGAAGAACATGCCGATTACCACGAGGGGCAACGACAGCACGCCGGCCCAGGTGGTTTTGGTTTTCAGTTCCCCATAGTGCTGTTGTTGGGCTTCGGCCTGCTTTTCGGCGGCGTTTTCCTCGTCGATGATCAGGTCGTAGCCCACCGACTGGATGGCCTGGCGCATCTGCGGCAGGGTGATTTGGGCGGGGTGGTAGGCCACCGAGGCGGTCTGGTTGGCGAAGTTCACCGCGGCGTCTTCCACGCCGGGCTGCGCCTTGAGCATGGATTCTACGCTGACGGCGCAGGCCGCGCAGCTCATGTCGGTGACGGGCAGGGTCACTTTGCGGACGCCGGCCGCGGCCTCCTTGCCACGGGTTGTATTTTTTGCGGGAGTTGCTGCATCGGTATTCATGGTCGTAAATGGTTTGATTTTTCCATTGGGTACACGGCAAAGATACCCCCGGCGCCGTTCCGGCGTTTTACACAATTGGGGGAGAGAGTTACAGGATTTTTGGAAAGGGATGGTTGAATGGTTGAATGGCTATATGGCTGAATGGTTATTGGATCAACCATATAACCATATAACCATATAACCATATAACCATATAACCATATAACCATACAGCCATACAGCCATACAGCCATTCAATAATCAGTCTTCTAACCATCCAACTTCCCCATCATCCCCCGGTACGCTGAAGGAGAAAGGCCGGTGAGGCTTTTGAACTGGTTCGAGAAGTGGTGGACGCTGCTGTAACCGAGTTGAAAGGCAATGTCGGTGAAGGAAAGAGCCGGGTTTTGCATCAGCGCCTTGGCCTTTTCGGTGCGCCGCCCGATCAGGTACCGCTCCAGCGTGATGCCTTCCGTGGCCGTAAAGAGGGTGCTTACGGCGTGGTAGTCCATGTATAGGGCTTCGGTGACCATCTCCGAAAAATTATGGTTGTGGTGCCCGGGCCCCGAGAGGTGTTCTTCCACCAGTTCCTTTACCCGCGCAATGATGCGCGACTGCCTGTCGTCGAGCGGCTGGAAACCCTCGGCGGCCAGTTGCGCCTTCACTTTTTCCAGGGAAGCCTCCGGACTGCCGGGCGTGTACTGCACTTCGCCCAGTTCGATGGCGTCGATCCGGAAGCCCTCGGCCATGAAAATATCCTTTACCGTGGCAATGCACCGGCGGCAAACCATTCCCTTGATGCGCATGTGATTTTCCATACGGGCAATTGAGTTTATGAGTTCATGAGTTCATGAGTAAATACGCGTTTAACGGACAGCGCCTTTCTACTCATAAACTCATAAACTTTAAACTCATAAACTTTGAATTCATCCACTCCGCACTACTTAAATTTCGTCCAGCGGGCGGCGCTTGTGCTCCTGGAGTTTTTTGTAGTAAGAGGGCGTCAGGTCGGTGACTTTCTTGAACTGCCCCGAGAGGTGCTGCACGCTGCTGTACCCCAGTTGGTCGGCGATCTGGCTCAGCGACAACTCATCGTACACCAGCAGTTCCTTGGCCCGTTCAATGCGTTGCAGGATGATGTACTTTTCGAGGGTGATGCCTTCCGATGCCGAGAAGAGGGAACTCAGGTAGGCGTAGTCGAGGCCCACCTCCCGGGCAATGCGGGCCGATAAGTGGGGGTGCGGCTCCTGGCGGTGGTGGATGGCTTCGATTACGGTGCTCTTTATCTTCTGGACCGTCTGGGCTTTCCGGTCGTCGAGCAACGCAAATCCGTGCCGGGCCAGGGCCGCCCCCACCGCCTCCTGGTCCACTTGCGAGACCGGCTCCCGCAGGGTCACTTCGCCCAGGCCCACCGTCAGCGGGTGCAGCCCGAGGCTTTCGAGTTCCTGGCGCACCACTTTCTGGCAGCGGCTGCAAACCATGTTCTTAACGTGCAAGGTGGCTCTTTCCATAGAATAAACGGGTTGGTCAATAGTACACTGATTGGTTATGATGATTATGATTTATTATGATTTTTTCGGAATCCTTTTTAATCAGTCCCAATCATAATCATCATAATCGATCAGTGTACCATCAACCGATGACTACTCACATGCCAGCGTAACAAAAGACGGGACAAAATAGATCAAATGGCTGATGGTTGTATGGTTATATGGCTGCATGGTCGATTCAGCAACCATTCAACCATATAGCCATCCAAACATTTAGCCATCCATCCATTCCCCAAACGCATACCCCCTACCGGGGCGAAGCGGGTTTGGCGGCTTTTGTTGCCTGTTGGTAATCCTTCACGTGCTGCGCTACTTCCAGGAAGGGGGCCACCCAGAGTTGCTGCCGGTGCTGGTGCAGGAACCCGAGCAGTTGGCGGTGGGCCGGCAGGGAAACGTCCAGGTTGTGTTCGCCGCCCACCCCGTGGAAGAGGAACACCAGCATGGAATGGGTTTGCATCGCTTTCTGCACCAGCGCGATCAGTTGCGCCCCGGTTTGGCCGTTCACCACCACCGAGCCCACGTTGTCGAGGTTGATCCGCCCGATGGGTAAAAATTCGGTGTGCACGCCCCGGGCGGCCACGAAATCGCCGGCCACCGGCGCAAAGTACGGGACGCCCCCGATCTGGGTATCGCCGCAGGGGTAGGCAAAGGTGCGCTGGGTTTTCCCGTCGAGGGCCTGGAGCAAAGTGTTGGTCATGCGGATCTCATCGGCCATGCGCTTGGGGGTGTACTTGCTCAGGTCATAGTCCGGCTTGACCCACTCCCGGCCCGGCGTGTTGCCCGTACAGGGGTGGAACAGGGTGTGGTTCGCCAGTTCGTGCCCCCCGGCAGCGGCGGCTTTCCAGTCACCCACCCGCTGCCCGAAGCCGGGAAAAAAGCCCGACAGGTAAAAGGTAGCCTTCAGGCCGAGCGAATCCAGGACGGGAATGGCCTGGTCGAGGTGCACGTTGAGGGCGTCGTCGTAGGTAAGCACCACGGCGCACTGCTTGCCCCGCCACGGGTCGCGGGGCTGCGCCCGCACGGCCGCCCCGGCGAAGAAAACGAAAAGTAAAAGCGGAATGGTGATTCTCATGCGGATGTTTTTAAAGTAATGTCATTGGTCAGTAGTCATTGGTCATTGGGTGTGCGTGGGTTGTCGCGTGCGATTAACCATTGACCATTGACCAATGACTACTGACCAATGTATCAATGACTACTGCCCTTTGTAAGCCGTAACCGTCTCGATGGTGCCGTCGGGGCGGTGCGTGAGCCGGGTGACCTTCACGTCGCGCAGGTGGGTCTGGCCGGAGCGTTGCGTGTCGTGGTAGAACAAATACCAGTTGCCTTTGACTTCCACGATGGAGTGGTGGTTGGTCCAGCCCTCCACGGGGTTGAGCACCACGCCCCGGTAGGTAAAGGGCCCGTACGGGCTGTCGCCGGTGGCGTAGGCAATGAAGTGCGTATCGCCGGTGGAGTACGAAAAGTAGTACTTGCCGTTGTGCTTGTGCAGCCAGGCAGCCTCGAAGAAGCGCCGGTTGTGGTCATCGGCGGGGATGGGTTTGCCCGTCGAATCGACGATCTGGATTTCCCGCACCGGCTCGGCAAAGCCCAGCATGTTCTTGCTCAGCCGCGCCACCCGCGGACCGATGGCCGGGCCGTTGCCGCTCCGTTCGGGGGCCGCCGTGGAATCGTACCTGCCGGTTTGCCAGCGTTGCAACTGGCCGCCCCAGATGCCGCCGAAGTACAGGTAAAAATTCCCGTCCGCGTCGCCGAACACGGCCGGGTCGATGCTGTAGCTGCCCTCAATGGGTTTGGGCTGGGCCTTGAACGGACCCGTGGGCGAGGCACTGGTGGCAACCCCGATCCGGAACACGTCTTTTTTGTCCTTCACGGGAAAGTACAGGTAGTACTGGTTGTTGGCAAAGGTGGCGTCGGGTGCCCACAGTTGCCGGCCCGCCCAGGGAATGTCCTTGATGTCGAAGGCCACGCCGTGGTCGGTCACCTTGCCGCCGATGCTGTCGAGGGAAAGCACGTGGTAGTCGCGCATGGCGAAGTGGTCGCCGTTGTCGTTGGAAGGAATGCCGGCCTCAATGTCGTGGGACGGGTAAATGTAGATCCGGCCGTTGAACACGTGGGCCGAGGGGTCGGCCGTGTAAATGTCGGTCACCAGGGGCTGCGCAAGGGGCTGGGCGCCCCCAGGGGTTGAGTCCTGGGCCGCCGTTCCGGAAGTTGCGGTTTGGGCAGTCTCAGTCTGGTTTTCGGCTTTGCGGTTCTGGCAGGCGCCGGTGAGCAGCGCGGCGGCAATCAAAGCAGTCAGGAATCGGTTGGGCGTAGCGGGTTGGTTCATGGAGTGGGTCAGGTTGAAAAAAATCAGGTTTGGTCCAAAAAAGCCGGGCCGGCACGGTCTCCCGCCGAAGCGGCGCCGGCGTAACCAGGCGGCCGGCCAAAGTTAGTTTGCAAATATATTCCTGCTTATGATAGGTATTGGTCTTTGATTCTCAGAAAAATAAGCGAAAACCGGCCCGGAAGGGATATTACGCAGGAATAACTTTTTGGGATGCCCCGGAGTATACGCGGGGAAAAAACCGGCCGCGGGCTGGAAAACCGACATTGCGCATGATGAAACAGGTAGTCGCCCGGAACAAGCATTATGAAATAGGAATGGACCCCGGCAAGAACCGGGCTTATATCACCATCATCGGCTTCTGGCGCAGCCCCGAAGAAGTGGGCCCGTACGTGCAGGACCTCGACCGGGCACTGGTGCAACTGGCGCCCGGCTTCACCCTGCTCACGGACCTCACCCAAATGAAAGCCTACCCGGCTTCCGTACAACCCTTGCACCTGGAGGCCCAGCAGTTGCTGCTGACCCGGGGGTTGTCCCAAACGGCCGAGGTATGTGCCAGCAGCATGGTGGAGTACCAGACCAACACCCTGTCCAAAAAAGCAGTATGCCCCTCCGCCAGTTTACCGACCAGGGGGCGGCAGAAGCCTTCCTCGATGCATTGCCCCCGGCGGGTAGCTGATCGTAAGCAGGGCCCTGATGATACAAGGGAGGCAAAACCAATGGTACGAAAAAAGGGGGTAGTCCGAAGACTACCCCCAGCCCTGAGGGTGCTTGCCCGTTTCATTCATCCAATTAAACCCTGTGCTACTGAGCCAAAACGACCCGGCCGGGCCTAATTTCTCCGGGGCCGGGTGTAGCCGCCGGATTCCGGGCCGGAGGATTCACCCGGGGAGGCCGGTTGCCGGGATGAACGTTGCTGCCCGCCACGGGTCGAGGGTTCGGGTTGGGCTTGCTGCCGGCCGCGGCTTGAAGGTTCCGGCTGGGCTTGCTGGCTGCTGCGGGTCGATGGTTCCGGTTGCGTTTGCCGCCCACCCCGGGCGGGCTGGTCCGGTGGGGTTTGCTGCCGGACACGCCCCCTTTCGCCTCCCGGCCCGTACCCACCGGTCTCCCGGGGTGAACGGCCTGGGTACTCAGTTCCCCTTTCCTCCGGTGCCCGCATTTCCTGCGGTGCCCGTTGCGGCCGGGCGGTTTCCCCCGGGTAACTTCTGCTTTCCCGGTAGCCTTCTTCCGCCGTCCTGCCCCCGTACGGCGCGGGCTGGGCGGGCACGCTGCGCCCCGACCGGTCCGTTTCGTAAGGCGTTGCGCTGCCGCGCGAAGGCCGCTGCGCCGGTTCCCCGTAGGGGCGGCCTCCCCGGTCGTTGGCGTAGGTTTCGCCCCGGCCCGCACGGGAGTGGGCCGGCGCCTCGGGCGTCACCCGCGGACGGTACACCTCCACGGCCCCGTCGCGGGCCGCCGTGCGGCCGGGCCGGCGTGCTTCCTCCACCCGGTACACGGGTACCTCCCGGCGCGTGGCCCGCGCAATGTCGTCGCGGTGCGGCCCCGATACGTACACCTGGTTGTCGGTGCGGTAGGTATTGTGAATGTGCACGCTGTTGTGGTAGATGTTTACCACCTGGTGGCGGGGTGCGCAATACCGGTACGGCTGGTGGTAGGTAATGTACCGTTGCGGCACGAACACCCAGTGGCGGGCCGGAATGACGATGTTCACCTCGATGTTGACCCCGGGCCCGAGCGGCGCCCAGCCGTAGTACCCGCCCCCCGACCGCCAGGCCACCCACGCGGGTCCCCATTCGGGCCCGGGCACCCAGGCCCAGCCGTAGTAGTCATCGTAAAACCAGCGGCCGTAGTGGAAAGGCGCCCAGCCCCACGGGTAATCCGATACCCAGGTGTTGCCGTACTCGGTCATCACCCAGTAGCCATTGGTGCCGTAGGGCTGAAAATCGCGGCCGGCATCCGGTACCCACACGCTGCCGTAGGCTGGGTGCGTAATCCACCCGCCGTAGGGGGACAACTCTTCGTAAAAGGTCCGGAAAGAAATGCTTTGGCCCGGTTGGGCGGCGGCATATGGTGCAGTATGCAAGAGGATCGCAAAAAAGGCCAGGAGGCCCCAAAAAGGAATTGTCCGAGTCGTTTTCATACGGGTATGCTGCTAGTATTGAGGCGGTAAGCCCATACCGTACACCGGTTGGCCCGCCGCCGTAGAAAGGAATAAATACCTTGCCAAAAAAGCAGAAACCCCGGCCGTCGGGCAACATTTATCGACGAACCCGGCAGCAGCCCGTCCGCCGCAGTGGATTAACCGCATCTTACCAGCAGGTTACGAAAAGCCCCCCCGGCCCCTCCTTGATGGAGGCTACGATTAGGACACATTTTTAAGCCTGCTTGAAAAGCGGTCAGTGAGACACTGACTGCGGCAAAGCCGACCTTGACCGCGGCCCGGAACTACCCGGGTAAGGAGGTGGCGCCGGCCGCCCGCCCGTCCGTGTCTCACTGACGGCGTCTGGAACGGTTGGCAAACGTCGCATCAAGGGACGTCTCCGGTGGAGTAGGCGTATGGTTGTGGTGGAGTCATCAAAGTGGACTTAGCCCCGTATCCCCGTGGGGTCGGGTTCTCAAACCCGACCCTGCCCGTAACACTACCCGTGCGACAACATAAGGCGTCCAGGCCTCAACCCGTGGCAGAGATACGCGTTCTCCTTGCGTTCCCCTTGTGATTAAGTTATGTAAAGCTTGTACGCTTCCAGGATGGCCTCCAGTTCCTCGTTGCGGTGCCCCGTGAAGATGGGGTAGTGGAACGCGTTCAGTTTCCGGAGCAACCGGAGCAGGTCCATCCTTTCCCGCAGGCTCAGGTTGCCCGACACCATGCGGGCAATGCGGGCAATTTCGGCGAAGGAACCGGCAAGGGCCGCTTCGCCCTTTTCGTTGAGCGACACCCGTACGCTGCGGCGGTCCTGCGGGTCAGGCTGCTCGTCGATCCACCCCTTGCGCAGCAGCCGCTTGATCACTTCGGTGCCGGAGGGAATCTCCTGGATGTTTTTGGTAATGAGGGCTGCTTTCGGCGTGGCCCCCTCTTGGCGCAACGTGATCAGGTAGCCAAATTCGTCCAGCGATTCGAGTTCGGTGTGGCGCAAGGCTTTTTTGGCGTAAAACCGGGCGTACCGGTACAGGCCCGAAAGGTACTGGGCAATCTCCCCTTCCAGGTACGGCGGCGGTTCGGGGACTGCCGCCGGCCCCGTTTCCGGCTGTCCTGCCAACCGGCTCACCAGCCACTGCCCGAACTGCAACGGAGAAACCGGTCCCGCCCCGTTTTCCGCTTCGTAAGCCGCCAGCATCGGCAGCAGCTGTTCCAGCAATCCGTACTTGTGGGCATCCATATTCGCTAATATAATATGTAAACATAATAATATTTTAGGAAAACACCTCTTTTTACTTGACTAATACGAACCATACTATTATGTTTACGTAGTAATTACCTAGACAAACATATAAAGGCATGAAAAGGGATTTGTTCCGGCAAGGGTTGGTGGTACTGGGTACGCTGGTCAGCCTGGCGGGCATTTACGTGATCAACGCGGGGCTTACTGCGCTCAAATCCGTGAGCGAAGTGGCGGACGGCGGGGACGCCGACAATCTTACCTTGCCGGCTGATTTTGCCTTCGGCATCTGGGTACCGATCTACGCGGATTTTATGGCCTATGCCCTCTACCCGGCCCGGTCATTGCGCAACAGCCCCGAAGCGTAAGTACATATCAACGCAACACATAGCCATGCAAATGCCAGATCAAAAGACAATGCAAGCCATCATTTACCGGCAGTACGGCGGGCCGGACGTGCTGGAAACGGCCCAACTGCCCGTGCCGGCCTTGGGAAACGGCCAGGTGCTGGTCCGGGTAGCGGCTGTGGGGCTCAACCCCAAAGACGTTGCCATCCGGTCGGGGACGCTCCGGCTGATCTCGGGCCGCACGTTTCCCAAAGGCACCGGGTTCGACTTTTCGGGGGTCGTGGCGCGGACCGGCCCGGCGGTGACCGGCATTCAGCCGGGCGACGAAGTATTCGGCTACCTGGAGGACCTCCAGGGCGGAGCCGCAGCCGAGTACCTGGCCGTGCGCCAGGAGTGGCTGGCCCGCAAGCCCGCCGCGGCCGGCCACGCGGCCATGGCCGCCGTTCCCTGCGCCTACCTGACGGCCTGGCAGGCGCTGGTGCAAATGGCGGGTTTACGGCCGGGGCAGCGGGTGCTCATCTACGGCGCTTCGGGCGGGGTGGGAACGGCCGCCATCCAGGTTGCCCGCCACCGGGGGGCGCACGTCACGGCGGTATGCAGCCGGCGCAACACCGCTTACTGCCTCGGCCAGGGCGCCCACGCGGCGGTAGCGTACGACCAGGGGGACGTGGCCGGGGCGCTGACCCAACCCTGCGACGTGTTCTTGCAGGTGCACGTGCTGAGCGGCAGCCAGTACCCGCTGGCCCGCAAGGTGCTGGCGCCGGGCGGTACGTTTCTGACGCTGAACCCGGCCCCGGCCTCCCTGCTGCGCGACCTCACCTCGCGGCTGTTGCCGGGTCCGCGCCACCGGACCGTGCTGGTGAAGTCGCGGCGCGACGACCTGGCCCAACTGGCCCGGCTCATCGAAGAGGGCGCGTTGCGGCCATGCGTGGCGCAAACCCTGCCCCTGGACCGCATCCGCGAAGCCCACCTCCAACTCGAAACCGGGCACACGGTGGGGAAGTTGGTGCTGACCGTACCGGGCGGTCCCGGCGACGGGAAAAGCGCCGCCGGAGCCCTGCCCAACGGCGACCAGCCAGGACGATAAAGCGGCGGGTACCCGCCCTTCCGCCCGTCCGTCGTCACCGCAGGGCGATGCCGTAGGAGATGCCGGGCGTGGGGTTGAACTGCCAGCGGGTTCCGGGGGCTTTGAGCACGGCCGCGCCCAGGCGCAGTTGCAACCCTTTCCACACCACCCAGCGGAAGCCCATTTCGCCCATGACCCCGTTTTTGCCCCGGTATTCGTAATCGAGGCCCCGCACGTACGACAGCGACGCGTAGCCCGCCGAAGGGAGGTTGCTGCGCCGGCTGTAGTGGGGTAGGAACCAGTAGCTGACGCCCGCCCGGACGAAAGAGGTCGTATTGTTACCGGCCCCGCTTTCGGTCCGGGCCTGGTCGCGCAGAATGGTGGGATAGTAGCCCGCGTGCACCGAGAATTGGTTGCGGCGGTATTCCACCCCCACCGAGGGATTACGAAACCCGTTGATGCTGATCTCCCGCCCGGCGAGGGCCTGGCGGGTGGCCGGCGGCGCCGCGGCAACGCCCCCGGATTGGGCTTGGGCGGCGGACGCAACCGCAACCAGGGCCAGTGCGGCGAGGGTCTTCCGGGCGGGCACCCCGGGCCGGTGACCGCCGGCGGCCAGCAGGAATACGCCCAGCCCCACCATCCACAGGAGCAGCACCGATGAACTGACGGCCACCACGCCGGTGGCCCCGGACCAGCCGGCCCCTTCGAGCGTGCCGGCCAGGGTGCCCGCTGCCGCCAGCAGGCCCACCGCCGAAAACCACCGCGGGATTGCCGGCAAGGCCCGCAACGCGAATGCCAGGGTGCCGCTCCAGCCCGCCAGGAACAGGAAGCCCAGGTGTTCGCCCACCGAGAAGCCCAGGTACAGGTGAAACGCCTCGAATACCACCCGCGCCGCCTCCCGCGTGGCGGGGCCGGACGCCGGGTGGGTGTAGGTGGCGGCCAGCGCCGGTACCATAAACACCCAGCGGATAAAACCCAGCGTATTGAACAGGCCGGCGCCTACGCCCAGGCCGGTGATGAGCGTGGCGTGGCCCACCCGCCGGTCCGACAGGCCCTGGTGCAGCAGCAGGCTGGCCGGGATGAGCAGCAGGGCGCCCAGGGTCATGCCGTACCAAAGCACTTGTAAGCCGGCCCCGGCCGCCTGGTACTGCCTGAGCACGTAGCCGGTGGGCATCCGCAGGATGTCGGGGTACTGGAAGTGTTGCCGGAGCAATTCGAAGCAAATGCCGGTGAGCAGGCCGGCGGCGATCAGGAGGCCGCCCGCGGCACGGAGGGAAGATTGGGTTTTCATGGCGGATGTGTGTACTTTGTTGAACACTGCAAAGGAAGCCCCTCCGCCCGGGCTTCCGCTTGACGATTCGTGCCATCGTCTTGGTGTTTGGCGCCACCCCTTCCGTCGTCCTTATGCAAGTAGCCCTCAGCATCATCCGTGACATTGTGTACAGTGCGGTACAGGCCGGGGCCAGCCTGCACCGGATCTGCGAGGCGGCTTCCCTCTCCGCGGAGGCGTTGGGGGAAGCCGGCACCTGTGAACTCTGGCAGGTGAACGCCGTGTGGCAGGCGGCCGTGGCCGAAACGGGCAACCCGCTGCTGGGCCTGCACGTGGGCGGGCAGGTGCATTTTGAAGCAATCGGGATTGTCGGGTTTACCATGCAGAACAGCCCTACGCTATACACGGCCCTGGAACGGGCGGCCCACTACCAGAACCTCTACAGCAGCCTGCTGACCATCGTCCTGCACGGGCAGGGCGAAACGGTTTCCGCGCGGTTCAGCCCTCTGCCGGTGTTCGGGCATACGTACCCGCAGGCCGCCCGGCAGGCAGTGGAATCAAGCATGGCGTTTGCGGCCAGTGCCGTCCGCAAACTGAGCGGCAAACGCATCACGCCGCGGGTGGCCCGCTTCGCGTTTCCGGCGCCGGCGCGCAACCACCAGCCGCAGTACGAAGCGGCATTCGGCAGCCCGCTGGCTTTCGGGGAGAACGAAAATGAGCTTTTGTTCGCGGCGCCGGACCTCCGGGCCCCCGTACTCAGCTATAACGCGGGTCTCTACCAACTCCTTGACCAGGAGGCCGCCCGGCTGCACGCCGACGGGCAAGAACACTCCTTTGCCGGGCAGGTGAGGCGCGTCATCACCGGGCTCCTGCAACGGGGGTACGTGGGCATCGGGCAGGTGGCGTCCCAATTGAACATTTGCGGGAAAGCACCCTGACCATTGCCGAGATCGGCTACCTGCTGGGCTACGCCGAACCGGGCGTCTTTACCAAGGCGTTCAAAAGGTGGACGGGGCTCAACCCTTCCGAGTTTCGCCAGCGAAAACCGCAGTAGGCGCGGCTGACGTACCCGTTCGTTGTTCGTTGTTGGTTGTTCGTAGCGCCTTGATTCGCAGCCCGTGGTGAACAACTGAATGCGTACTCATGAGGTCATTTTCGTATTACCCCTTTCTTGGGGTTCGTGGTGCGGGGAAAACCCCAGGACGGCGAAACATCGGCCGCTGCCGTATACATACGTTTTTCAGCAGGCTTAACCACGCGCAAAGATGGCAATCGGTAAATCGGAGGTAAAAGAAAAGTTGTTACAGGCAGCGGCCTACCTGGAGCACGGCTTTATCCAGGCCAAGCACACGGTCAAAGAAAAGCTCCACATGCTGGACCCGGTCATGATCATGCCTTACTACGGGTACGGCAACGACACGTGCGTGTACCTGAAAGGACGGGTAATTGAAAAGGAAAAGATAAAGGAGAAAAAAGAAGGAGCCAGCACCCTGCGCCACTTGAAAAACACCTACCGGCGCTACGAGTCCGACGAGATCCCCGGCATCCGGCTGCGGGCCAGTTACGGCGGCCAGGCGCTGGAATTGCAAACCGACGACGAAGGTTTTTTCGAGGCCGAATTCCGGTTCGACCAGCCGATCGACTACCAGCAGACGGGCGACAAGGTGCAGTTGCGCCTGCTCGAAACCAAAACCGCCGGTGACGAGGTCGCCACGGAGGGGACCATTTTTGTGCCGCGCCCGGGCGCCGAGTTCGGCATCATCTCCGACATCGACGACACGGTGCTGGTATCCAACATGACCCACCTGCTCGCGAAGCTGAAGCTGATGCTGCTCAAGGACGCCACCGAGCGCAGCCCCTTTCCGGGGATTGCGGCCTTCCTGCGGGCCCTGTGCGCCGGCTGCGACGACCGGGTTTCCAACCCGCTTTTCTACGTCTCGGGCAGTGAGTGGAACCTGTTCGACCTGCTGGTCAACTTCTTCCGCTACCACGACATCCCCGAAGGGCCGCTTTTGCTGCGCGACAAAGGCACGCGCTTCGACAAGCCCGATGCGGCCCCCAGCACGCAGGAATTCAAGCACAAACAGATAGGTCGCATCCTCGACACGTTTCCCCGCCTGAAGTTCATCTGCATCGGCGACAGCGGCCAGCACGACCCGGAAATCTACCGGCAGCTCGTCGAGCAGTACCCCGGCCGCATCCTGGGTGTTTACATCCGCGACGTATCCGAAGAGAGCCGCGACGCGGAAGTAACCCGCATCACCGAAGAAGTAAAAAAGAAGGGCACCGAGATGCTGCTGCTGGGCGAAACGCTTTCGGCAGCCCGCCACGCCCAGGGCATGAAATGGATCAATGCCGACCAGCTGGCCGCGGTGGAAGCGGAGTGCAAAAGGGATGACGCGTCCGATAAATCAGTCTGAAGGGAGGTTACCCGCAAGCCTGCCGGCGGGTGGGATACACCTGCCCCGGAAGCCTGCTTGGGTAGCAATCGGCGTCAGTCATTTTTTATGCCGGGGCGCTACGACACAACGAACGCGGTACACCTGCACGATTTACTCAATATATTACGTTTATTCAGACACCGTTAAATGAAGGGTCACCGGGTTGCGTTAATGGCACGGCCCGTTGCACCCGGGCCTTCCCGCTGAACCGGCTGTAGATCATACCTTTATGCCTTTGTCAACGTTTTCGCAATGCCCGGCCGTGGAAAGCGATTTACTTTTGGAGCCTCAAGTAACATTCACCTATTCTTATCATTCCCCTATGCTGGTTGACTCCTCTATTCCTACCCAGGCGAAATCCCTGATGAAGGAAAAATTTGTCCACATTTCCCACGACACCAAAACCAACATCCTCTACGTAAAGTGGATTGGGTTTTTGCGTTTGGAAGACGTTAAAAAAGCCGGCAAGTTTTTGCTGGAGTACGTCGCTAAAAACCGGATTACCCTTAACCTCAATGACCAGACCGAACTGAAGGTACTCAGCACGGAAGTGCAGCAGTACCTGATGGGGGAATTGTTCCCCGCCATCGAAAGGGTTGGCATGAAGAAAGTGGGCGTACTGCTTTCCGAGGACCTCTTTGCGCAAGCTTCCGTGGGCAACGTAAATGCCAAGGTAGGCCTGCAGGTACAAGTGTTCGGCAACGCAAACCTGTGTACCGAGTGGCTGCTTAAGTAGCCCCCCCAAAGTTACGCTTGCCCGAAAGCCTCCGGAGTATTTCCTCCGGAGGCTTTTGGTTTTCCTGCGCGTTCAATCATACTGAAATGACTTCCTGATCCCGTATTTGGTCGTTCAGTACTATCTGTGGATCAGCGCATCACGAACAACGAACAACCAACAACGAATCAGTATCCCATGCCCGGAAAGTACAGGGCGCCCTCGGGGTTCCGGTACTTGCCGTGGCTCATCAGGATTTGCTGGCGGACTACCTTGATCTTCGCGTCGCGGACTGCCCACAAGAGCACGCCCGGATAACGCTGGGCCATCAGGTGGAAGACCGACTCCTGCGCAGCCTGCACCGAAACCAGGCTGAACAACGCCTGGAAGGCCTCCTCGCTGGCATAAATGCCGTGCCCGAGCAGAAAATAGCCGGTTGTATAGGCAACGATGCGACCGGCCTGCGTTTTGTCGAGCAATACCCAGGCGTCGTAAGGGGACCCGGGTGCCAGCGAATTGTTGATGTCGTGGTACCGGTCCACGCCTACCGAATTGAAATACAACTTACTGCAAGTCGCTACATCGGCGGGCTCCATCCGGCGAACCAGGTACCGGTCGCTGTAACGGCCGGCCATTTCCGGGGAAACCCTTCCTTTCATCATCGTCAGCGTGTCGCGGGGGATGTACCCGAGTGAACTGTACAGGGCAAACGACTTGGCATTGTTGCCCACCTGCACGAAGCGAATCTCGGGTTTGCCGATTTCGAGGCAGTATTCCTTGAAAAAATGCATGAAGGCCCGGCCTACTTTGGCATTCTGCGCATCCGGGGCAATGCTCATCGGGCCGGGGGCGTTTACCTCGTCGCTCACGTCGAGGAAGTTGGAGCCGATCACGCGGCCGGTGCCGTTTTCCTCGGCCACCCAGGCCAGGTAGTTGGGGTGTTCATACAGTGCGTTCACCAGGAAATGGGCTTGCTCAACGGAATCCCATTCCCGGGGCAGCCCGACCGAAGCATTGAACGCGTTGAAAGCGTGGTAAAAGATGCTGGCCGCGGCCGCAATGTCCTCCCGGCGCATGTTCCGGATGTGGAAGGTGGGGTAATGGGCGGGTGCCTTGTCGTACAAACCCTTTTCGTTCAAGGGTAATTTTGAGGGCCGGGTAAGGTCGAGCGTCGCATCCTGCAAACGCTTGCCTTCCCAAATCAAGTTTGGGGTTTGGTTGCTCATACTGTTGCGTGAAGTAAGTTAGGAGAGAGATTAGGCGACGGCCGCCTGGGAACGCGTAATTTAACGGGCTAAAGCTACTAAACGGGCTCTCCCGGGCTGGATATCATTTTTTACGTAAAAGTACGCATGTAATGTGTTACCGCATTTGAAATGATTCTTTGCGATTGCCCCGCAAACTCTCCCTTAATTTGCTGGTAGAAAGCCATTTGGGTGATAACAGCAATTGTCAACCCCAGGACCCGGTTATTGCCGGGGCGGCCGTTGTTTTGGATTGCCACCGGAATGTTGCCTTCCCGGAAAAAAAGCACGCTGGCCGGAGCAACCCAACCGGCCGTTGCCGGCAAACCGGCCCGGCCTAAGCGGGCCGGAAAGGCAATGACGGAAGCAAACCCGGCACGTACGATTCTTCTGGTGATTGCGGGCAAAGGCAGGAAGGGCCCGCCCGAAAAGGCGCAATGCCAACCGAAATACGCCCAAAGCATACAGGCGCGTCGGCTTTGGCGTTTGCGTACCTCGAAAAGTAGTCAGTTTGAAACCCTTACCGAATAGGTCAGCGCGTACGCATCATTGATGAGCAGGTGGACGATGAACGTGCCTTTGCGGGTAAACACGTAGTCGATGCTGGTCAATCCGTTCGCGTCCCGGTACGTTGCCGGGTGGGCGGTCGTGGCGGCCGTTCCCTGCTCAATGCGAAGTGCTACTTTTTCTACGCCGGGGTTGCTTTGCTGGTCCAGGCGAAACGTAAGGGTTGCCCCTTTGACCGCTTGCACCCGGAACGTCGCGGGAGAGACGGGCAAAACCCGGTAAGTCAGTGAGCTTTTGTAGACCAGGGGTCCATTTAAAAATTCGGGCAAGATGGGCTTATCCGCCACGAGTAGCCAGGCCGTATCCAGGGGGTAATGGTTGCGCGCAAACAGGGCCGGCGGGGGCAGGAAATAGGCCTCGCTGAATTGTTTGATAAACTTCCCCTGCACCGGATCAACCGCCCCGCTCGACCAGGTCGCATCGCACAGGTACCACTGGTGATCCAACTGAACGGCATTCCAGGAATGGTTGGCAATCCCGGGGCCACCGACGTTCGAGCCAACCGTTCGCCCGTAGCCGTCAATGATCTTACAGGAGAGGCCGGCATGAAAAGCCAGTTCTTTCACCAGGTAGGCGTACCCGGTGCACACGGTTTTGCGTTCACGCAGTAGTTTTTGGAAAAACTGCGGATTCAGCTTTTGGTTCCACTGCCCGAGGGCTTCGGGTTTGTCGCGGAGCTTTTCCCGCGCGGCTTTGTTCCTGGCGTACAGCCCGTAATCATTCTCGATGTTGTCGCACACCCAGCGGTAAATGGCCCTGAACTTGTCCACATCGGCGGCGAAGGGCTGGGTGAGTTTGTCGGACAGGCTTTTGAGGTCCGCCAGCGAATGTTCCGGATACAAGGCCGCCACGCTGTCGGCCCGGCGAAAATCACGCGCCCCGAACGCGGGCAGTTGGGCCGGGAGCCGGAGCGAAAAACCGAGTAAAAAACACAGCCCAATTGCGAAAGTCCTTCCCGGGCGGCCGTTGGCAGTACGCATCAGAACAAAGACTTTACTTGCCGCCACCATTTGCCGATGCCGGTGGGTGCGGCCGAATAGGGCCGCTCGACGGCCACCTCTCCCATCCATTGCACGCACAGGTTGAGCAGGACCATTTCAACGGCGGCATCCGTATCCTGCTTGCCCACCACGTATTCCCGGGTTTCGTAGCCGATGAAAGAAAAGACCAGTACGTCGCCGGCCTGTAGTTCCCGGGGGAAGGTAAAATTTCCGTCGGCATCGGTAGCCGTTCCCACGGCGGCGCCTTTCAGGTATACGCTCACGCCGGGAAGGGGCAGTTTGTCTTCCCCTTTTACGGTCCCTTTCACTATTTTCCCGGGCGTACCGGTACCCGCTTCGGGCGTATTTTCCTCTCCTTGCACAAAATGGGTAGCCGCTCTTTCGGCGGTGCGTTGGGCATAACCCGGTTTGCTCGCCAGCAACAGCAACAACCCGGCAAAACCCGCTTGCAGGAAGGGCCGGTTGAAACGGGGCGCGGCAGTCGTTTTCGTGGCGTACTCCCGCAATTGACCGGCCCGAAACCGGCCGCAGCTTTGCGCCGGCGCCGCCCGGAAAAAAGCCACGATTTGTTCGTCGCTCATGCGGGTGAAATCGACCACGTTCTTGTGGCAAGCGTTGCAGAACCCGCCCGAGGCAGTAGGGGTAAAATGCGCCCACTTTTCGTGGCAGGGTTTGGCTACCGACAGCGTAAATTGATCCTTCATACCTGATTTTTTGGTACCAGATGCAGCCGGCCGGTAAATTCCATAAAACCAGCAACGGAATTGCCGGGCGGGTCAACACCACGCTTAAAAAACAGAAAGACCAACCGGGAGCGTAGTTTTTCTACCCTTGCGTTATTCTTTGCTGAGGCATCCGGCAGGATCGCCAGCAACGCAACCGGTAACACCCATACCTGCCGTCGTATGCTCAAAAAGGCAACCGCCAGTAGAAGATAAGCCACCCCGCCTCCACAATTTCAATCATTGTGCCGCATCAAAAAGCCCCCTGACACTTTCTGGGGGCTTTTTGATGCATTGCCGGGAAGTTCATTGAGCAAAGCCAAACCACGGAAGGGAATAAAAAGATAAAACCCAACTAAAAAGTAACATCAAGCGTACTTACAGACGCAATTTTATTGTACCCTAATTTGAAAAAATATGAAAAAGTGGTTTACCAGTATCCTGCTCAGCGCAATCATATTTTCCGCCGCCGGGCAGAACCAATACAAGACGGTGGTCTTTGATTACGAGAAAGCTTCCTTCAACGAAGGGCAGCCTTTGCCGGCCGGCAGCTACCTGTTGATGCAGGGCCCGGTGATTCCGGAAGTGGAGATCGTAAAGGTGTTCATCTACCCGGCGTCCTCCGACCAACTGCTCTACCAGGGCCAGTGGAAGCGCACCGAGTTCAGCCAGGGCAACAGTTTTCAGGTGCCCATCACGCAGAAGCTCAAGTCAGACAATGAATACGACATCCGGATCGTGTACTACAAAACGACGACCGACACCGGCCGGGCGCAGTTGAAGGAGCAGTTGTTCGGGTTCCTGGACGCTTACGTGGACCAGGCAGTGGTCGTGGAGAAAAACAAGATCCGGCTCAATACCCCCGTCGGCAAAATGGTCAAACAGCTCAACCAAGTGGTCAAACGCGGCATTTCCTACTACGACAACCGGTCGGCCATCGAGTTTCCGGGGTTTTCGGACCTGGTGGCTTCTTCGCTCCGCAACCTCCGCAACAAGGATATTACGCCCGGCAAGTACGTTGAGCCCGATTCGGCGGCCAGCAAGCAGGGACGTAAATACAACTACGCCGCTGACCAGATCAATGCCCTCAAAGAACTGGTGCACAGCGAAGTAGCCGCCGTGCTCAATACCGACCTGGCCGGCCTCTACGACAGCAAAACCATTCACAGCTACCGCACCGAGAAGGTGACCAACATCCTCACGCTGAACGCGGGCTACGGAGCCGTGTACCTCAAGGGGGGAGTCAATGACATTTCGTACGGCTCGGGCTTTACGGCCGGGGTTTCTTTTCCCCTGGGCAGCCGCATCTTTCCCTCCCGGTTCTTCACCAAAACCACCTTTTCGGCGGGCGTCTTCCTCAACAACTTTAAGAACGGCGACGGCCAGACCCTGTCGGGGCCCGTGGTCGGGCTGCCCATCTACGCCGGGCTGGGCTATTCGCTCATTGATTTCCTGCGCGTAACGGCCGGGGCCGCCGTGCTGCAAAACACCAGCACGGCACCGGACGGCATCAGCCTGCAATCCGTGCAAATCCGTCCCTACGTCGGGTTGTCGGTGGACCTGAACCTGTGGCTGGGCATCGGCAGCAAAAGCAGAATGGACAGCAAATAGCGGAAAGGAGAAAGCACCATGAAAAAACGAAACATTGGCCTGCTGCTGGTCTTTCTGCTGGCGGGTACCGCCCTGACGGCGCAGCCTTACTACGGCTGGCGCCTGGGCGCCGGCGTGGCCGGGGCGGCGTATTCCGGCGATCTGAGTTACCGGCTCAACACGACCAAGGTCTCCTGGCCCACCTACCAGGTGGTGCTGGGCCGTTCCCTCGGCCCTTCCCTGGACGTCGAACTGAACGCCGCCTGGGGCCGGTTTTCGGCCAGCGACCAGGCCAACGACTGGCGGGGCAACCTGCGCACGGACAATCCCAACCTGGACCGCGGCCTCAATTTCGAGACCCGCTACCGCACGGCCGCCCTGCTGCTCCAGTATAAGCTGGACAACGGTTACTGGCTGAGCCAGTACGCCCGGTTTGGCCCGTACCTGTTTGCCGGCGGCGGCATTACCGACTTTGCCGTGTACGGGGACTTGCAGAATGAGGGTAATTTTGATACCAGGCTCTCCACCCGGGAGCGGGGCGCCAGCTACCCGACCAGCGTACTCACGGTGCCTTTCGGGGCGGGCCTCCGGTGGCGCATTTCCGAACGCCTCAGTGCCGACATCCGGGCCGGGGCCAGCTACGCCTTCAGCGATTACCTCGACAACGTGAAAGCCGGCAAGGGCCGCGACGTGTATTACACCACCGGCATTTCCCTGCAATACCACTTCGAACTGGGCGGCGACAAGTTCCGGGCGCCCCTCGTGTACGTAGGGAGTGATTCGCCGCCAGCCGCCGCGGTGGCTACCTCAGCCAACCCCGCCGCCCCGGCCGCCATTCGCCGGATGGATGCTGCCCCGGCGTCGGCCTTACCCCCATCCAGCGCGGCGACCAACCTGCCCGATGACTTTGTGCGGGGGCAACAGCGCGTGCAGCCGAAAACGACCCCTGATCCCTTCGCTCCCGCCGGGCGGACCGTCCGGCCCGCCCCCTGGGACACGCTTTCAACGCGCAACCGCCTGAGCAGCGCGGATACCGCAACGCGGGCAAACCCCGTGGCTGTACAACCGACCCCCAAACCGGCAAACGCGCCGGCCTACCGGACCGACCCCGGCGGCGCAGCGGCGGAAGAGACGGACGTGAACGAGGCCGAAGCAACGGACCCGAACGAGGCGGAAGCAACGGATGCAACCGAGGCCATTGCCGGGAATAAAAGTCCGGACGCCGGCCGGAACGCAGTGCAACCGGCCGCCGACGCGCCGCGCCGCGCCGACCGCTACGTTGCCGGCAGTACGGCTTACGGCAACAGAAGGGCTGAAGCCGACGCCGGGGCGAACGAAGCCCGGGTGCAGCGGCTCGAAGCGCAGGTAGCGGACCTGAACCGGCAACTGCAAGTCCTCCGCAACCAGCCGCAACCGGCCGGCCGCCTGGACCAAGAAAACGTCCCCGAGGCCGCGCGGACCGCCAACGAAGGGAATGACCGCAACCGCCCCATTCGGGAAACGCGGCAACGGGACACGCGTTCCTACGTGATCGTCCCGGGCCGCAGCAACCGGAACCTGGACCGCGGGCAGACGGCCGGCGAACTGAGCGCCATCACGGCCCAGCTGAACACTTTGAAAGCCGGACAAAGCCAGCTGATGGCGGACCGGTCCTCGCAGCAGAAGCTGGATTCACTGCTCGCGCAGGTTACTGCCCTGAGCAGCCAGCTTGATACGGTCCGGGCCGCCGGCCCCACGGCCCCCGGAAAGCAAGGCATCGCTGCCCCTGACAGTACCGCGGCCGGTAACGGCAACCCGGACCGCGACACCCTGAACCGTACGCAAACCCCGGAGCCCGGGGCCGCCGCGGCCAGCGACACCGCGCTGCACGCGGTGCAGGATCAGCTGGCGGCGCTGCGCCGGTCGGTTGACCAGTTGCAGGAACAGCTCGTGGCCGCCAACGCCGCACCCACCCCCAAAAGACGGCTTCCGTACGGGCCGCTGGTGGTCTATTACCCGGTCAATTCAGTGGCAATCAGCCCCGCCGACAAACAACGGCTGGCCGTCCTGGCACGCCGGCTGGGCACTGATTCGTCGGCGGTGGTGCAGGTGAAGGGCTTTGCCGACCAGACCGGCAACGCCGCCTACAACCTGTCGCTCTCCCGGAAAAGAGCCGAGCAGATCCGCCAGTACCTGGTGAGTTCGCTGGGGGTGGCGCCCGAACGGGTGATTGTCAACTACTTCGGGCAGGCGCAGGCCACGAATGCCAGGCAAAACCCTTATCACCGCCGGGTAGAACTCGAACTCTATTCGACCGAAAAGTAAAGGGAGTCCCGTACAAAAGGCCCGGTGAGCAGCAATGCGCTGTCTACCGGGCCTTTTGCATAGATGAAATCGGCTTGAAATTTCAGCAGTCATCCCCCTCATTGGGCATCCGGGTGGCCCGCTTAAAAGCTTAGCTCAATCATCTGGTGCCCTTTGAGTACGGGCAGCGTGCATTCGGTGCGGTTGCCCTGGTAGGTGAAGGCCAGTGTTTTGCCTTCGGGCACCAGGGTCACGCGGGCGGGCTTCTTGTCGGTGCGGACCGAAAGACGGGTATCGGCCAGCGGCACCACGTCTTCCACCACGTCGAAGTCATTGCCCCGCCGCTCGGGTACGTAGCAGAGCAGGTGCAGCACCTGCCGGTTGGCGGTTTTCTGTTCGTTGAGCGCCGCCAGCAGGGCAGTCGGGGCGCCCGGCGTGCGCACCAGCGGCTCGGGCAGGAGCAGGTCCAGCGCGTTGAGCAACAGTTGACGGCACCAGCGGGGCGCGTTGCGGGCGTACTGGGTAAACACCGGGTGCATGAAATAGATCACGCGGCCGTTCTGCACCACGCCGGGGTAGCCCGCCTTGCCCGCCGAAGGCGTGTGCTTGTGCGAGTTGTAGTGCTCCCAGGTGCGGTTGAAATAAGGTACGTTCGTTTGGGCCAGCACCTTGCCGGAAGTGGGCTTTACCTGCATGCCCTTCAGGTACATCACCAGTTCGGTGTCGGGCAGGTCTTTGCCGATGCCCTTGCCGTTGACGACAATGAAGTCGGGGCTGTACGGCGCCTCGCCCACCAGTTCGACGCCGAAGGCATTGCCGGCAAACCCCTTCCCGTCGGGGGTGAGCCCGGACCGGTAGCTGGCGATCAGCGCGCCGCCCCTGCCCAGGAATGCGTCCAGTTTGTTCTGCAAAGCGACATCCACCGGGATCACGTCGGGCAGGATGAGCACCTTGTAGGCCGACAGGTCCGACTGCGAGTCTACCACGTCGAACTGGTGCTTGCCCTCCTGGAGCATGCGTACGGCGCCCATCATCTGCTCGGGGGTGCGCGATTCGAGGTTATTGGCGGTAAACTCTTCGGCGCTGAACACCCCAATGTCGGTGCGGGCCGTGGCGCCCACGCACCAGGGTTCCTTGCGGGCCACTTCCCCGTACACCGAACCGATCAGGTCGTAAGTGGCCGCATCGAGCCGGCCTTTGGGGTGCAGCTGGTCGCCCACCGAGCACTTGGCGTTGAGGGCCAGCATGGTAAAGCACTCAAATTGCAGGGCCGCCGGGTTTTTGAGCGAATGGAAATCACCCCACGAGGTGTGGAATTTGCCCGTCATCCCCATCACGTCTTTGCCCAGGTTGCGGGCGTAGCGGGCCGTGAGCGGAAAGTGCAGGTACCCCCAGCCGCCGGAGGGCAGCGATTCGAGTTCCAGGTGGCTGAACGAAGGCAGTTCCGGCCGGATGTGCGGGCCCACGTGGCCGCCGTTGAAGAAAACCGCCGACTTGGGGTCGAGCTTGCGCACGAAAGCGGTCAGGTCGCTTTTGTACTCCCGCATCACTTCGCGGTAGTGGGCCTGGCGGTGTTCGGGCCTGGAAGCGTTGAGGCCCTTTTTGGTAATGGCGGCAATGCTGGCCGGCGTGGCGTTGGGGTACACGTGGTGAATGTCGAGAAACAGGCCGTCCACGGGCACCTTCTCGAAGAGTTCGGCCAGGTACGCCTTCAGGAAATCGCGGTAGGGCGATTCAATGTCGAGGTGGTCGTAGAAGCCGGGCGCAAAGCTCCCCTGCCGGCTGGTAAAGGGCTTGCCCTGCTCGTCGCGCATGAGCCACTCGGGATGCCTTTCGGTGGTGTACTGGTCCCACTGCACGGTCACGTACACCGGCACCCGGATGTCCTGCTTGTGGCAGGCTTCAATCTGTTCTTTGAGCAGGTTGCGCTTGAGGAAGGGGTGCCGCCGCTCGGGAAACTTGTCCGTATCGTGGTAAATCATGCCGTGGTGGCACCGCCCGAAGCAGGTCACCGAATTGACCGAGGCTTTCTTGAGGGCCGCGGCAAACTCGGTGGGGTCAAACTGCGTGGCGACGTCTTCGATCAGGCCGCTGGTGTGGTAGTCGAGGTGAATCTGCCGGAACCGGAGACCCGTGCCGGCCGGTTGGTCACCGGCCAGCACCCGGTGCACGAACGGGTCGGCCACCAGCAGGCCGGCCGCCGACAGGGTGGTGGTTTTGAGGAAGTCTCTGCGGGTGCTCATGGAAAAGGGACGTTAAGAACGTTGAATCAGGGCGCGGTCCAGGTGCACGTAGCCGCCGTCCACGTGAATAAGCTGGCCGGTGGTGTGGCTCGACCGTTCCGACAGCAGGAAAGCCACCGTGTTGGCGATTTCTTCGGCGGTGGTCATGCGGTTGCCCAGCGGAATGCGGCTGTTGATCTCCTCCAGTTGCTTGCCGGGGTCGGGCAGGGTATTGAGCCACCGTTCGTAGAGGGGCGTCCAGCACTCGGCCACGATGATGGCGTTGACCCGGATGCCGTACTTGAGCAGTTCCACCGCCCACTCCCGGGTCAGGGCATTGCGTCCGCCGTTGGCCGCCGCGTAGGCCGAAGTGCCGCCCTGGCCCGTTTCGGCCGTTTTGGAACCGATGTTGACGATGCTGCCCCGGCTTTCTTTCAGGGCCGGCAGGGCGTGGTGCGCCATCAGGTAATAGTGGATCAGGTTTCGGTGCAGCGAGGCCATAAAGCCTTCGTAGCTGCCGTTTTCCAGCCCGATCCCGTCGTTGGCGCCGGCGTTGTTGACCAGCCCGTCGATGCGGCCGAAGTCGGCGAGTACCTTCTTTACGGCGGCTTCCGAGGCTTGGGGGTCGTTGAGTTCGGCCACCACCTGGGCCGCCCGGCCGCCTTCCGATTCAATCTTGCGGAGGGTAGCCAGGTTGTCGGCTTCGCCGCGGCCGACAATGACGGGAATGGCCCCTTCGGCGGCCAGTACGCGGCAAATGCCTTCCCCGATGCCTTTGGCCCCGCCCGTTACGATGATGATTTTTTCTTTCAGTTGCAGATCCATAAGGTGAATGGGATTGGGGTTCGTTAGTTCGTTGTCCGTTGTTGGTTATTCGTTGTTCGTAGTTGTACTGACAAGGAAGGTTACATGGTTATATGGCTGAATGGTCACAGGGTTGATTGGATAGAAACCGGTCTTTCAAGGTAAAAACAAGTCAACCATATAACCATTCAGCCATACAACCTTCTTTGTCAATTCACGTAGCGCCTTGTAAAACAGTAAAGTACGAACAACGAATCAGTATCAGAGAGAAATGCCGCGGCGCCAGAACAGGAAGTCGTCCTGGCCCAGCCCTTCGGCCCGGGTCCGGTACGCGCCCGAGGCCAGCCCGATGATATATTCCAGCATTTCTTCCCCCTGCCCGGCCACGGTTTTTTCGCCCGTGATGATGGGGCCGCAGTCCAGGTCAATGATTTCGGGGAGTTTAGCGGCCAGGGTGGTGTTGGTGGCGATTTTGACCATCGGGCTCACCGGGTTGCCCGTGGGAGTGCCCAGGCCCGTGGTGAACAGTTGCAGCGTGGCCCCGGCGGCGGCCATGCCCGTGGTCGCCAGCACGTCGTTGCCCGGCGTGCACACCAGGTTGAGGCCCGGCCGGGTGGCAAACTGCCCGTAGCCCAGGGCATCGGTTACCGGCGAAGTACCCCCTTTGCGGGTCGCCCCCGCCGACTTGATGGCATCGGTGATGAGGCCATCCTTGATGTTGCCCGCCGAGGGATTCATGTCGAAGCCCGCGCCGACGGCCGCCGCCCGCCGGGCGTACTCCGTCATCAGGAAACCGAAACGGTCGGCGACTTCCGCCGACACGGCGCGGTTCTGTAAATCTTGCTCCACCCCGCACAGCTCGGGAAATTCCGCCATGAGCACCTGAGCCCCCAGCGCCACCAGCAGGTCGGCCGTATGACCCACGGCCGGGTTGGCCGAAATGCCCGAAAAGCCGTCGGAGCCGCCGCACTTTACTCCCACCTTCAGCTTGCTCAGCGGGGCGGGGCGTCGTTCCAGCCGGTTGATGCGGATGATGCCGAGCAGCGTCTGGCGGATGGCTTCGGCGAGCATGGCCGATTCGCCACTGCCCGCATCCTGCTGCTGTTCAAAGTAGTACAGCGGCTTGTCGAAGGCGGGCACCTGTTCGTAGATGTATTTTTTGACCCCTTCCACCTGCGTTTTCTGGCAGCCCAGGCTCAGGATCGTAACGCCGCCCACGTTGGCATTGAGGCAGTAGCCGGCCAGCAGGCGGGCCAGGTTGTCGGAATCTTCGTTGCTTTCGCCGCAGCCGCCGTCGTGGGTAACGAACTTGACCCCGTCCACCTGCCGGAAAGGCCGTTCCTGCGCGTAGTCCGATTTGCGCTGCGTAAAGGAATGGGCCGCAATCTCGGCTTCGCCGGCGCCGTTGCGGTGGAGTTCGAGCAGGCTGCGCAACTGGTCCTGGTAGAGCGACGGCTGCGCGTAGCCGAGTTCCTTGAGGAAAATTTCCTTGAGCAGCGCCACGTTGCGGTTTTCGCAGAACACCAGCGGAATCACCAGCCAGTAGTTGCGCGTACCCACCTGCCCGTCGGCCCGGTGGTAGCCCTCGAAGGTGCGGTGTTGCCACGCCGACGCGTCGGGCGCCGTCCAGGTGTATTCGTGCTGCTTGCCCACAAAGGGCTGGGCGGCGTGTTTGAGGTTGAAGGTGTGCACCAGGCCGCCCTTGGGAATGTACCCTTTGGCCTTGCCCACCAGCACGCCGTACATGATGGCCTCTCCCCTTTCGGGCAGCGCCTGGGTGGTAAACTTATGCTTGGCCCGGATGTCGTCCTGCAATTCGATGAATTCGCCGCCGAAGGAAATCACCTTGCCTTTGGGCAGGTCGGTAAGGGCCACCAGCAGGTTGTCGGCCGGGTGAATCTGCAGGAAAAGTTGCTTTTCGTTCATGGTTGTCGTTTGAGCCAACTTAATCATTACCAGATAAATATTCTCCGATTTACCTGTTTACTCATGTTCATCCCGGTATCAGTGGCCGGCCGGGACCTTTGCCGGCGGGTGGGCGTGGCCGGCGGCTACCGCGGTGCCGGCCGTTGACTTCGCCTGTACGGCGAAGGCCAGCACCACCAGGAAGCACAACGCCGGCACGATGTAGGCCGTGCGGATGTCGCTGATGTCCGATAGGTAGCCCATCACCACCGGGAACACCGCCCCGCCGGCAATGGCCATGATGAGCAGCGACGAGCCTACTTTGGCCCGGCTGCCCAGCCCCTGGATGCTCAGCGAGAAAATGGTGGGAAACATGATGGACATGAAAAACTGCACGCCGATGAGGGCGTAGATCGAAAGCGTACCGCCCGCCCAGATCGCCACGCCCAGCAACGCCATGCAAAGCACGCTGTAGAGGGCCAGCAGGCGGTGCGGGGCCACGTACCGCATCAGGAAGGTGCCCGCAAAGCGGCCGAGCATGAAGCCGAGCAGCGCCGCCGACAGGTAGTAGGCCGCGGTTTTTTCGTCGATGCCGGCCGTTTTGCCCAGGAAACGGATGAAAAAGCTGGAGATGCACACCTGCGCCCCCACGTAGAAGAACTGGGCCGCTACCCCCAGCGCCAGGTTGCGCCGCCACGAACCCGGCGTACCGGATGCGCCCGCATCACTTGTTTCCGCTTCCCCGGCAATTTCCGGCAGGGGCGTGCGGCGGATGACCCACGCCACGGCCAGTACCACCCCGCCGATCACCAGGTAGGGAATCTGCACGCTTTCGGCTTCGTGGGTCAGGTACGCATCCAGGGCCGCCGGCGAGAGGGCGGCCAGCTGGTCGTCCGGCAGCCCGTCGCCCGACAGAATGAACAAACCGCCCACCAGCGGGGCAATGGCGGCGGCCAGCCCGTTGAAGGATTGCGACAGGTTGAGCCGCTGGGTGGCGCCGGCCGGGTCGCCCAGCACGGTTACGTAGGGGTTGGCGGCCGTTTCCAGGAACGTGAGGCCGCCGGCGATGATGAAAAGCGCCAGCAGGAACAGTTCGTAGGTGCGGGTAGCCGCCGCCGGGTAGAAGAGCAGCGCGCCGCCGGCGAAAAGCAGCAGCCCGACCAGGATGCCCCCTTTGTAGCCGTGCTTTTTCATGTACAGCCCGGCGGGCAAGGCCATCACGAAGTAGCCCACGAAGAAAGCCGAATCCACCAGGGCCGATTGCAGGTCGCTGAGGCGGCAGGCTTTTTTGAGGTGCGGAATCAAAATGGGGTTGAGGTTATGGGCCAGCCCCCACAGGAAGAACAGCGTGGTGATGAGCACAAAAGGAACCGTGTAGGAGGGTCGGGACGGGTGAGCGGGCATAGGCAATTCGGGGAATAGAACTATTCAGGGTTGGCGTTGGCTATTTATCACAAAAATATTTGCTCCCGCCGTCCCGGTTGTTGAGCGGATTTGCCAGTTTATGTACTATGTTTGCCTGATTGCGTTCCCAAAGCGCATTCACCCCGGCATCAAGTACATGAAACCCCAACTGCTCAAAGTTCCCGCGCAGCACCAGCAATCCTTCAGCGTGCGGCTTGATTCGGTGCCCTACTTCTACAATTACTGGCACTACCACCCCGAAATTGAACTGATCTGCATCCGGCAGGGGCGCGGCACGCAGTTCATCGGCGACCACATCTCGCACTTCCGCGAGGGCGACGTACTGCTGGTGGGCGCCGGCCTGCCGCACCTGTGGCGCTGCGAAGAAGCCTACCACCAGGGGCTGGCCGACCTGCGGGCCGAAGCCATCGTAGTGCACTTTCTGCCCGACTTCTGGGGCCCGGGCTTCCTGGAACTGCCGGAACTGCTGGCGGTGAAGGAACTGCTGCGGCGCGCCGCGCGGGGCATCCGCATTGCGGGCCGTACCGGGCGGGAGGTGACGCAGCAGCTGGAAGAATTGCTCCGGTTGCAGGGCGCGCCGCGCATCGCCCACCTGATTGCCGTGCTGCACCGGGTCGCCTCCGCGCCCGACGCCGAGCTGGTGCCCCTCTCGCTGGCCGACTTCAAAACCACGTTCGACAAAACCGATCACCACCGGCTCAACCTGATTTATACCTTTACGCTTACCCATTACCAGCGCGAAATCCAGTTGCAGGAGGTGGCCGCACTGGTGAGCATGAGCCGCCTGGCGTTTTGCCGCTATTTTAAGACCAAAACGGGCAAAACCTACACCCAGTTCCTGCTCGAACTCCGGATCGGGCGGGCCTGTAAACTCCTTATTGAGAATGCGTTGAGTGTGAGCCAGGTGGCCCTGGAGTGCGGGTATAACAACTATTCCAACTTCAACCGGCAGTTCAACCGCATGGCCGGGATGACGCCGCTGGCTTACCGCAAAAAATACGTCAAGTGAGGTTGCGGCCGGGCCGTCGTTGCGAAACATTTTCTGCTTCCGGCGGGTTAGAGTGGCTGACACAGTTGGATAGTTGTTATTTTTTAATTTAAATTGGTACTATTACGTGCAGATTTAGGCCGGCCCTCAAACTTTCTCCCTTGCACTTTACCTACCTCACCGACCAGGAATTAGTCCAGCTCCTCCAGCAGGGGGACAAAAAGGCGTTTGACGCCCTGTACGGGCGGTACTGGCGCAAGCTGTACCTGCTGGCCTACCAGAAGCTGCGCAGCCGGGAACTCGCCGAGGAACTGGTGCAGGATCTTTTCATCAGCTTGTGGACGAAGCGGGAAAGTTTGCAGATCACTTCCTCGGTGGGCGCCTACCTGGGAATGGCCGTACGCTACATGGTCATCAAGTTCTTCCAGAAGGAACGGGTGCACCACCAGTACCAGCAAACGGCCGCCCTCGAACCCGCCTACGCCAACACCACCGAAGACGAGGTTTTCTTCCAGGACTTGCAGGAAGTCATCGAGCAGGAAATCAATAAGTTGCCCGAGAAGTGCCGCGAGGTTTTCCAGCTGAGCCGCCACGACCACCTGAGCCAGAAGGAAATTTCCCTCAAGCTGCACGTGTCGGAAAAGACCGTCGAAAACCACATCGGCAAAGCCCTCCGGCTCCTGCGCCTCGGCCTCAAGGACTTCATTACGTCCGTCCTCCTGCTGTTCTTCCTGGGGTGAATGGTACACGGATCGGTTAGGATGATTATGATTTTTTATGATTAATTGATTAAATGACTACATGCTTGCAGAACTACATGATCGGGTAACTGCACCGATGCATTCCCGGTTTAAGTCAATTATTCATAACAGATCATAACCATCATCATTCATCAGTGTACTATACTTGTACGCTATTACCCTTTCAAGAAAGAATTATAAATTTTTTTGCGGGCCGCGTAGGGGATACGCCCCCGCAGATGGACTATACAAAATAGAACGTTCTCCCAAACCAGTGCCCCCGAATGAAGTCCCGAAAAAAATTCAAGGATGCCGCCGGCCCCTTTCTGAGCGGAAGCTATTCGGACGAAGAAAAAAAAGCTTTGTCGGAGTGGCAGCAAAACGACCCTGCCGGTACGGAGGGAGCGGACGCGGATGCCGGGGACCTGGATGACACCAAAGAGCGGATGCTGCGCAACATTCACACGGCCATCGGGCAGGACGAAACACCAGCGGTTCCCGCCGAAGCCGGGGCCCCGGTGCGCCCCCTCTGGACCCGGACCTGGGCCCGCGCCGCCGCGGTGCTGGCCCTGACGGCCGGGCTGGCGGTGCTGGCGCAGTGGTACGGCGGCCGGACTTCAACGCCCGCCCGGGTGGTGTTCCAGAACCAGCTGGCCCAGCCGCTCCGGCAGACCCTGCCCGACGGCAGCATCGTGTGGCTGAGCAGCCGCGCCGAACTGACCCTGGCCGAAGGTTTTAACGGAACCGAAAGAACGGTTTTTCTGAAGGGCGAAGCCTTTTTCAAGGTGGCTAAAAATCCGCGCAAGCCGTTTGCCGTGCACACCGGGCCGGTGGTTGCCCGCGTGCTGGGCACGAGCTTCAACGTGAAGACGTACGCCACCGGCCGGCGGGTGGAAGTATCGGTGACCGAGGGCAAGGTATCCGTGCAGGAAGCCCGCCCCGGTACTGACCCGGCCGCCTGGTCAACCGTCCAAAGCCCGGCCGCCGGCAACGGGAAAAGGAACGTGATCCTGCTGGCCAACCAGAAAGTCGTGTTCAACGGGGAACCCGGCGCGGCCGGGGCGCGCGACGTGTTTGAGACGGCCCCCTTGCCCGACGCGGAAATCCCGGCCGCCTGGAAAGAAACGGCCCTGGTGTTCAGCAACGCGACGGTGGGCGAGGTGATTGCCGAGCTGAACGGGCGGTTCGGCGCCGGCATTGCCGCCGAAAACGAATCGCTTAACCACTGCACCGTGAAAGTAGACCTGAGCGGCCGTGACCTGGATACTGCCCTGCAGATTCTTTGCCAGCTCATCAACGCCGAATACCACAAGGCCGGCGACACCATCACCCTGACCGGTGAAGGCTGCCCGCGCAAAGAAGCCGGCCCGCCCCATGAAACCAACCAATAGCAGTTTCGCCCGTTGCCAGGCGGGCGGCGCTTTCCGTGCCCCGTTTCCCCTTAAACCAATCCCACGAGCAGCCTATGACTTAGAATCTGACGCACAGCCTCCCTTTTAAAGAATAAACCGGAATGTGCCAGCATTCCGGTTTATAAACCCGCCCCCCGGGGAACTTACTGCCATCACAAGTGGCAGCGGGGCACCTCTTTGTCTCTTTCTCAATAAACAAAGCAATGCTAAATGTATGAAAAATTTCTTTGGTACGTATCCAGACGTAGGTAAACTTATGCGGATTACTATTTCACACCTGGGGGTGATTCTGTTGCTCACCGGCTTTGCCTATGCCGGCGAGGGATACTCCCAGGACCTGCTTAATTCCACCATCAGCTTGCGGCTCAACAACGTAACCCTCCGCGAGGCCCTGCAAACCTTCGAGCAGCGCACCGCCCTTACGTTCAGCTACAGCCAGGACTTTGTGCAACTGGACCAGAAAGTATCGGTGAACGCCAAGAACGACCGGCTCTCGCGGGTGCTGGAGAAGATGTTCAAGCCCCTCCAGATCCACTACGAACTGCTCGGCAACCAGGTGCTGCTCAAAAAAGTACCGGCCCGCAAGCCGGAAACCAACACCTCGGCTTTGCCCGAAACCACCGATGACCCCACCGTGGCCGCGGCCCTGACCATTACCGGCAAGGTGACGGCCAGCGACAACAACGAGGGCATTCCCGGCGTGAACGTGGTCCTGAAAGGCACCAGCAACGGCACCATTACCGGCACCGACGGGAGCTACACCCTGTCGGTACCCGATGAAAGCGCCAACGGCACGCTGGTTTTTTCCTTTATCGGCTACGTTACCGAAGAAGTAGCGATTGGCAACCGATCGGCGATTGACGTAGTCCTGGTGGCCGACATCAAAGCCCTCAGCGAAGTAGTGGTGGTCGGGTACGGCACCCAGAAAAAGCGCGACGTGACCGGCGCGGTTGCCAGCGTATCGGCCGCCGACATCCGGCAGGTACCAGTACTCACCCCCGACCAGGCCCTTCAGGGGCGGGTATCGGGCGTGCAGGTACAGCAGACCAGCGGCGCCCCGGGCGGAGCCGTGCAGATCCGCATCCGGGGGGTTAACTCCACGGGCAAAGAAGGCGCCAACCAGCCGCTGTACGTGGTGGATGGGGTACCGCTGGTGTGGAATGAGACGGCCAACTCCCTGGGTGCGGGCAATGAAGGCAGTACCGGTGGGGTTGCCTCCAATGGTTCCAGCCCGCTGGCGGGTATCAATCCCAATGACATTGAGAGCATTGAAGTGTTGAAAGACGCTTCCTCAACGGCTATTTACGGCGCCCGGGCCGCCAACGGCGTCGTACTGATCACGACCCGTTCGGGCAAATCCGGCCGCACCCAGATCAATTTCGATGCCTATTACGGCATCCAGTCCCTGCGGAAGGAGATCCCCACGACCAACGCCCGGGAGCGGATGTCGGTGATTTTCGAACACCGCCGCAACGCGGGCACCCGCGGCGGTGATGCCCGCGACATCTTCGCCGTAAACCCCTACCTGTACAACTACGACGGCAACGGCGGGCAGGACGCGTTGTTCCGGCAGGCGGTCATGCAAAACTACAGCCTTTCGGCCACCGGCGGTTCCGATAAGATTACCTTCGCGACCAGTGCCGAAATCATGGACCAGCAGGGCATTGTGATCAACACCTATGCCAAGCGATTCTCGGGCCGGGCCAACCTCGATATCAAAGCAACGGACCGGCTCAGGTTCGGTACCCGCACGGCGCTCAGTTATACCACCGACAACCGCGTGGAGACCGATGAGTTCTTCCGGGGGCTCTCTTACCCCCTGACGACCGGGAGCCCGCTGCGGGACGCCGACGGCAACTATACGGGCCGGCCCAATAACCTGATCAGCGGCGACCTGGCCCACGACGGCGGGGGCAACGCGATAGCCAACCTGCTGGAGCGCGAACGCCGCTCGGACCGTTACCGCTTCCTGTCCAGCCTGTACGCCGAGCTGGATCTTTTCAAAGGCTTGACTTTCAAATCCATGTTCGGGACCGACCTGCTTTTCAACGACCTGCGGAGACGCGACCCGATCTGGAGCCGGGGCATTGACATCAACACCAACCAGGTGCTGGACGTAAGCCAGCCGCGAACCTTCAACTGGCTGGCCGAGCAATTGCTGTTTTACAAGCGGACCTTCGGCGTGCACAGCGTAGACGTAGTGGCCGGCTTCTCGGCGCAGCAGTTTATTGAACATACCTTTTCCGTTACCGCCCAAGGTTCGCCGAGCAATGCGCTGGATCAGCTGGGCAACCAGCCCACGTACGTGAGTACGCCTACCGGCGGACGGACGGATAACGCGCTGGTGTCGCAGTTTGTGCGGGCGAACTACGGTCTGCTGGACCGCTACCTGCTCACGGCCACCGTGCGCCGGGACGGGTCATCGCGCTTCGGCTCCAACTACCAGTACGGCTACTTCCCGTCGGCTTCGATCGGCTGGCGCATTTCGGAAGAGCCGTTCATCAAAAACCTGGTCCAGATCCCCGAACTGAAGCTGCGCGTCAGCTACGGCTCCACCGGCAACCAGAACATCGGTAACTTCCTGTACCTGCCGCTGATGACCAGCGCCAATACCGTGTGGGGCAACACCGTGGTCAATGGCTCGGCCCCCACCCGCTTTGAAAACCGCGACATTCAGTGGGAGCGCAACAATCAGTTTGACGCCGGCATTGACCTTACCCTCTTCAACGGGCGCCTGTCGCTGACGGCCGACTACTACGACAAGCGCACCAAGGGCCTGCTCGGCGATGCGCCGCTGTCGGTCATTTCCGGGGTTGGCAATACCTTTACCACCAACCTGGGCAGCATCAGCAACCGCGGTTTTGAGTTTGCCACCAACGCGGTAATCATTGACCGCAACCGCCTGCGGTGGTCGGCCAACTTCAACATTGCCACCAACCAGAACAAGGTGGAACAGCTCGGCCTGCCGTTCATCAACGGCGCCAACATCAACCGGATCGGCAGCAACATCAACCGCACGGAAGTAGGCCACCCGATCGGCGGCTTCTGGGTAATCCAGGAACGGGGCCAGTACCAGGATTGGGAAGAAGCCCTTACGGCACCCCGGATTGCGATCGGCAGCACCCAGCCTTATTTTGCGCCCGGTGACTTTAAGCCGGTTGATCAGAACGGCGACGGCGTGATCAACGATGAGGACCGCGTCTGGGTCGGCTCCCCGTTTCCCGACTTCTTCGGCGGCTTCGGTACCACGCTTTCCTACCGCGGCCTGAGCCTCGACGTGGTAGGCAGCTACCAGTACGGCAACCTGCTCTGGAACCAGCCCCGGCTGAATTCGGAAACGTTTGAGGGGGCCGTGTGGCGTGAGCACTACGAGAACCGCTGGCTGCCCGACCGGCCCGGCGTCGAGACCAGCGTGCCCGTACCGCGTAACAACAACCCGCTGCTGGTTTCCGACCGCTTCCTGGAAGACGCGTCCTTCCTGCGGATCCGGACCATCACCCTGGGCTACGAGCTGCCGGCCGGCCTGATTTCCAAAGTCAAACTGAGCCGGGCCCGGGTGTACGTGCAGGCCAACAACTTCCTCACGTTTACCAAATACAGCGGCTGGGACCCGGAGGTGAACAGCTTCGGCTCCAACGTAGTGACCAACGGCGTGGACATCGGGGCGTACCCGATCCCGAAAACCGTGACGGTTGGCATCAATCTGGGTCTTTAATCTCCTCTTACCGGCTTTACCTCCATTCTACTGCTCAGATATGAAAAATATACACCGCATTCTGGGTCTGGCCGCGGCGATCAGCCTGACCCTGCCTGCCTGCAACAAAATGCTGGAGCCTACGCCTTACGGCCAGCAAACCATTGATGCCACCTTTACCGACTTCGGGGGCACGCTCAACGCCGTAAACGGCCTGTACAACCAGCTTTCGGGCAGTGACCTGTACCGGGGCCGCACGGCCCTGCTGTTTGTGGACTACGCCAGTGACGACGTGCTGGGCACCGACACCCGGCTTACCTCCAGCAATTACAACCTGCTGGATTACTTTGAGCTTTCGGCCGACAACCAGCAGTCTTTCGACATCTGGGACGGCCTGTACCGCATCATTTACCGGGCCAACGTCATTGTTGAACGGGTTCCTTCGCTTACGCTGGCCGCCGGGCAGGCACTCAACTCGGCCAACCAGCCCTTCAAGGATCAGTTCCTGGGTGAAGCCCACTTCATGCGGGCCTTCGCCTATTTCAACCTGGTACGGCTCTTCGGGGACGTTCCCATGCACCTGGTTCCGATCACCAGCCCCAGCCAGGTGAACATTCCGCGCACCCCGGCGGGTGAGGTGTACGCCCAGATCATTGCCGACCTCACCCAGGCCGCCGCCCTGCTGCCCAGGTTTCAGACGGGCACCGGTGTCGGCAACGAAGCCGGCCGACCCATCAGCGGGTCGGCGAAAGCCATGCTTGCCGACGTATACCTGACGCTCAGGCAGTACGAGAATGCCCGCAATACGGCCCAGGAGGTCATTACCGGGAGCGGCAAGCGGCTGAACGCCACCTACGTAGCCAACTTTGCCGGCCGGGGTGGGATCGAAAACTCTCCCGAATCTTTGTTTGAAGTGCAATTTTCCAACGAAGGCCGGACGACCGGTACGGCGGCCCTGGGCAACCCGTACGCCTTTATCATGGGCGGCGCCAGCGAAACGAACGGCGGCGGCAGTGGCAGCCTTGCCGGTTACCGGCCCACCGACAATGAAAGTCCGGACAACGAACCCGGTTTTACGGGCGGTCTCATTCAGGAATACGAAGCCGGCGATCTGCGCAGGGAGGTCACCTTTCAGCGTACCCTGGGCAGCAACACCCAGCAGCGCTGGCTGACCTGGAAGCACCACGTGCTGGGGACCGGGGCCACCGGCCAGGCCAACTTCCCGATCTACCGGCTGGCCGAAATGTACCTGGTCTACGCAGAAGCTTCCAATGAACTGGGCGTACTGGACCCCACCGGCCTTGACTACCTCAACCAACTGCGCCGGCGCGCCTTCGGCCTGCCGCTGACCACTGCGGGTGAACGCGACATCCCCGGCGCTCTGAGCCAGGCGCAGTACCGTGACATCATCCGGTCGGAGCGCCGCAAGGAGCTGGCCATGGAAAACAAACGTTGGTTTGATTTGCAGCGTTACGGTGCCGATTACGCTACCCAGGCGCTGAAGGTAAACCAGGGACGCGAGAATTTCACGCCCGAGAAACTGCTGCTGCCCATTGCCCGCATCGAACTGATCAACAACCCCAGGCTGGAGCAGAACCCGGGGTATGAGGGTCGCTAAAGTACGGTTATCATTCCTTAAACAGACACGTTCATGAAACGACTCCTCCCTGCATACCTGGCTTTTGTGACGGCCAGCCTGATTGCCCTGACGGCCTGCCAGGAAGACACACCCAAGGGCCTCGGCTCCGAACCCGACAAGGCAAAAATCATCTTCGTAAACGCCGCCCCCAACGGAGCGGCGGACCCGGCGCTTGCCCGGCGGGAGATTGCCATCTATCCTTTTTACAACGACGTGACCTTCAACAATTTCCCGATCAAGTTTCCGTGGTCTAACGGCTACAAGGCTTTTAAGCCCGGCACGATGACCGTCCGCCTGGATACGGCCCGCTCCATCGGCAACGACCCGCCCGGCCCCAATGCGACCGTGGCCCAGGCCACCTTCGAAACCCAGGCTGACGTCTATTACTCCGTGTACGCCATCGGTACGGTGCAGAACACAGAAGCCGTGGTGCTCACCGATGACCTTTCGCTGCCCACGCCCGGCAAGGCCAAGGTGCGCATCATGAACTTTGCGCCGGATGCCGGTCCGGTAGACCTGGTGATCACCGGGGGTGCCCCCTCGCCGGTCACCCTTGCCACCAACCTCGGGTACAAGGGCGTGAAGGAGTTTTTTGAGATTGATCCGGGCCGGTACACCATGGAAGTGCGGGCTGCCGGTACGACTACCCGCGTCGGCGGTGCCGGCGGCAGCCGCGGAGACATTCTCATTGAGCCCAACAGCTGCTACTCGATCTGGACGGCCGGCTTCGTGACGTTGCCCTCAACGGGCATCACCCTCCCCTTTCACGCTTTCAACATCCGCTACCACGCCAACCGGTGGAGCAATCCGCTGGTGCAGTGACGGGTGCCTCTCAAAGCCCTGGTGGGTTCATCAGGGCTTTGTTTTTACCTCTTGGCTGTCAGCGCCCCTCCGGGGGCAACCGTGAAAAGCCGGCCGAGAGACACTGAGTACGTGATTGGCGCATGTGGGAATTTGAGGGGGATGGAGTTGTGAGGGGTTGGTTGTGAAGGGTTGGTGAAGGGTTGGTGAATGGTTTATGATGCGTAAGTGGTCTTTGTTCTTTTTGGCATTGATACCATCGGTTCCGGGAGAACGAAACGGGCACGTAAGGATGGGTGCCCGCTCACTGCGTAGCTACACACTGCGTATCCAAAAGGCAGGGCGCTAATCACCGTTGCTTACTTGTCTGTATCAGTCTGGCAGAGTTGGGATGGGCAGGCACCCTTCCCAACGTGTTTATATCGTTGTTGCGACACTGATGGTATCGCGGCGGGCAGGCCCGGCCCAATGGCGAGGGGCGGGTTGATTGGCGGGGGGAAGCATCATTGGGCCTAGCCCTTTTTGGTTCTTTTTGGGGCAATGCCAAAAAGAACAAAGACCACTTACGCATCATAAACCATTCACCAACCCACCATAACTAACCCTTCACAACCAACCCCTCACAACCCCATCCCCCTCAAATTCCCACATGCGCCAATCACGTACTCAGTGTCTCTCGGCCGGCTCCGAATGCGTTTCAAAGGGTCACCCCTCGAAAAATAAATGTGTCCTGACCGTTAGGGTTCTCTGGGGCATCCTGCATCCTAAGATAACAATGCCGCTATGGAAAGAGGCCGGCAGGTCCTGGTACCTGCCGGTACTTATTGCCCTTTCCCCATTTACGCTTCCATGACCATACGCATCCTGAGTACCGCCGGACTGATCCTGCTGCTGGGCGGACTGCCGGCCGCGGCGCAGCCCTACGCAGGCGAGCAGAAAAGCTGGTGCGGCTTTGACCGCTTCGATTTTACCTTCGAAGGGATGCCCGCTACGGTGGTAGTGCCCAAAAGACCCGCCAAAGGCCGGCCGTGGCTCTGGAACGCCATGTTCTTCGGCCACAAAACCAACGTAGACTCTACGCTGCTGGCCCGGGGCCTGCACGTGGTGTACCTGGGCGCCGTGGACCGTTTCGGCTCCCCGGAGGCCGTGGCGGTCTGGGACCGCTTCTACGGGCACCTCACCCGCACGTACGGGCTGAGCCCTAAAGTGGCCCTGGAAGGAATCAGCCGGGGCGGGCTGTACGCCTACAACTGGGCGGCGGCCCACCCGGACCGCGTTACCTGCATTTACGCCGACGCCCCCGTGTGCGACTTTAAAAGCTGGCCCGGCGGATTCGGCAAGGGCAAGGGCGACCCCGCCGAGTGGCAGAAGTGCCGGCTGGCGTACGGTTTTTCGACCGACCTGGAGGCGTTCAACTACCGCCACAACCCCATTGACAACCTGGCGGGCCTGGCCAAAGCCCGGATTCCGCTGCTGCACGTGACGGGTGACGCCGACGACATTGTGCCCCTGGCAGAAAACACGGCCATGGTGGAGAAGCAATACAAAAAGCTGGGGGGCAGCATCCAGGTGATTGTCAAGCCCGGCGTGGACCACAAGCACGGACTCACCGACCCGGCCCCCATCACGGATTTTATCCTGAAGCACACCCTGCCCGTTCACTGAGCAACTTAACCGTACCCATGAAAAAGAGCCATACCTATTTACTAAGCCTGCTCCTCGTCGCGGGTTCCTGCGCGTTGTACGCCCAGCAACCGCTGGCCGAACTGGAACTGGTTTCCATCAGCCCCAAGCCGGTGATCGGGAAAGGCTACAAAGGCGCCGAAGACAACAAGTTCGGCTTTGAAGGCGGCACCTGCGTAAAACTGGAAGGGGTGTATTACCTGTTCACCACCGAAATTTTTGACGTTCCCAAAACCGCCGCCACCCGCCTGGGGATGTGGACCAGCAAAAACGGCCTGGACTTCAAACGGCACGGGGCCATTGTGGAAACCAACCGCGACTGGAACGACACGACCCACCGCATGTCGCCGTGGTCGCCGATGGCCGTGTACGACCCTGACCGCGACCGCTGGAGCGTGTTTCACGTGGGCTACCGCCGCAAGCCCAATGCCACCACCGTGTTCAACATGTCCGGCAAAATCTTCCGCTACGATTCCAGAGTAAAAGGCAAAAAAGGGATTCTCGGCCCGTACCAGGAAGGCGGCTGGGTGCAACTGGACGCGCCCCCCGACTGGTGGGAAGGCCCCGGCCAGTTGCTCTCCTTCTACCCCTACCGGGTCGGCGGCGAATGGTGGGCCATTTACGGTTCCAACAACGTGCCCCAGCACGTCAACTCCGACGGCAGCGGCGACCCCAACGTCAAAAACGTATTCTACTCCGGGCTGGCCAAGTCCGAAGGCGGCATTACGGACAAATGGGTGCGCCAGCGTCAGCTCAACCCGCTGCCCATCAACCCGGTGTTCATCGAAAACTCCGTGGTGACCCAGGTAGCGCCCAATCTGTACATCAACCTCTACGACGGCGGCAAGAGCGATGAGATCGGCTATTCGTGTTCCCGCGACGGCATCCACTGGGGCAAAGAACAACTCATCAAGCTTAAAAATGCGCCCGCCTGGCTCAAGTACCTCCGCACCCCGCTGTGCCTGATCGACGAAGGCAATGGCCTCTACACCATTTACGCCACGGCTTTCGACGGCAACAACCCCGAAAAGGAAGAGCCCCAGTGGCACCAAGGTTTCGGCAGCGTGGGCCGGCTACAAGTACGCTTGAAAGTGTTGTAATGGTCATTGGTCATTCGTCATTGGTCATTCGTCATTGGTTGCTCGTACTTGCGCTGCTTTACGGGTAATTGTGAAAGACCGAATACGCAATGACGAATGACGAATGACCAATGACCAATGACCAATGACCAACAACCAATGACCAATGACGATCAACGCCCCCCGCGCCGCGTACTGCCCATAAAACCATTTTCTCCGAACATGTCCTTTTTTCTGCGCGTTTTTCCGCTGCTCATTGCCCTTCTCGGGTTGCCACCGGCCGGTTTCGGCCAGCCGGCCCAGGCCCGGTACGATTCGCTGCAAGCCCGGCTGGCCCGCGGCTGGAACACCTGGAACACGGCCAGCGTCCTCTCCCACGTGTGGCTCCCCGAAGGTTTTGCCCTCAACCTCACCCTGCGGGACACCCGCATCACCGGTGAACGGTACCTGCGCGACGCCTACATTTCGCAGAAGGAAAAGCGGCCCGAGACCATCACGCCCGGCCCGCACGCTCCGGACGGCAGCTACACGTCGCTCACCCTGCAATGGAACGGCAGCGAACTGCGCGTGGAAAGCGCCACCGACGGCGACGACCTGGTGCTGCTGGTTACGCCCCTGAAAATGCCCGGCCGGGCGCCCCACCTGGTGCTCGAAAGCGGGATGCTCTGGAACCGGCCCGGCCGCATCGAACGGCGGGGTGCCACCCTGGCGGCCACCCTGGGCGCCCGAACCGTTACCGTCGGGGGCACCGGGCCCGTGGTCGACGAACCCGTGGCTGCATCGGCCCCGTACCTGAGTTTTCGCCTCGACGGGCCGGCGGGCCTCTACACCGGCACCGCCCGGAGCCTGGAAGACATCGGCCGGATCATCGCGCGGGGGCGGGAGGCGCACGAAAAGCGGTCCCTCCCCTACGGCGACCTCTCCGACACGTACCGCGCCATCGGGGGCGTCATCGCCTGGAACACCATTTACGACCCCGTGCGCGGCAAGGTCATTACGCCGGTGAGCCGCTTCTGGAACACCTTTTTCGGGGGCAACTCGGTGCTGTTCTGCTGGGATACCTACTTCGGCGCCCTGCTGGCCGCCGTGGACAGTAAGGACCTGGCCTACGCCAACGCCGTGGAAGTGACCCGGGCCGTGCGGCAGTTCGGCATGGTGCCCAACTACGTGGGCGACGCCGGCCTGGGCTCGCCGGACCGTTCGCAGCCGCCCGTGGGCAGCCTGGTGGTGCGGGAGCTGTACCGCAAATACGGCGAAAAGTGGCTGCCCGAACTGCTCTTCGACGACCTGCTGACCTGGAACCGGTGGTGGCCGGCGCACCGGAGCCAGAACGACCTGCTCCACTGGGGTTCGGATTCGCTGCCGCCGCCCTACGACGACGACGCGGCCAACGACTGGCAGGGGGCCGCCTACGAGTCCGGCCTGGACAATTCGCCCATGTTCGACAAAGTGCCGTTCAACAAGAAGACCCACCTGATGGAGCAGGCCGACGTGGGCCTCACCAGCCTGTACGTGGCCGACTGCAACGCCCTGGCCGACCTGGCCGCGGTGCTGGGCCGGCCCAGGGAAGCCGCCGAACTAAAGGAGCGGGGTGCCCGGTACGCCGCGGCCCTGAAGGGCTTGTGGGACGAAAAAGCGGGCATCTTCCTCAACCGCCGCACCGATACGGGAGCGTCCAACCCCCGCATCTCCCCCACCAACTTCTACCCGCTGCTGGCCGGGGTAGCCACGCCGGCGCAGGCCGCCCGCATGATGAAGGAGCATTATTTCAACCCGAATGAATTTGGCGGGGAATGGGTGCTGCCTTCGGCCCCGCGCAACGACCCGGCTTACCAGGAACAAAACTACTGGCGGGGCCGGATCTGGGGGCCGCTCCACTTCCTGGTGTACCTGGGCCTGCGCAACTACGACCTGCCGGAAGTCCGCAAACACCTCGCCGGCAACGGGAACGCCCTGCTGCTGAAGACGTTCCGCCGGACGGGCATGGTGCACGAGAACTACAACGCCGTTACCGGCAACGGCATCGACGCCGGCGACCCGCTCAACCGCAGCGACTCTTTTTACCACTGGGGCGGCTTGCTGGGACTGCCGGCGCTGTACGAGGCCGGCGTCGTGGGCCCGTCGAAAGCAACCGTTCAAAAAAACCGTAAATGAAGAACCGATTGACCCTTTTCGTTGCGCTCCTGCTGGGGGCATGTGCACTGCCGGCGCACGGCTTCCAACCCAACCAAACCAAACCCGTTCCCCAGGTACTCTGGTACCGGCAGCCGGCGTGGCAACCGGAGGGCGTGCCCTACGGCCGGAAACCGCCGGGGCCGCGCCAGGGCTGGGTGGAAGCCCTGCCCGTCGGCAACGGCCGGATGGGGGCCATGGTGTTTGGCGACACCCGCCGGGAACGCATTCAACTCAACGAAGAAAGCGTGTGGGACGGCTATCAATCCGACCGCAACAACCCCGAAGCCTTGAAAGCCCTGCCGGAAGTCCGGCGGCTCATTTTTGCGGGCAAAAACGAAGAAGCCACCCAACTGGCGGGTAAATCGCTGATGGGCGTCCCCACCAGCCGGGTGAAGTCCTACCAGCCCCTGGGCGACCTGTTCATCGAGTTCCCGGGTTTGCCCGAAAACGTGTCGGGGTACGCCCGCGATCTGAGCCTGGATTCGGCCCTGGCCCGGGTGCGGTTCCGGGCGGGCGGTATCGGGTACAGCCGCGAAGTGTTCGCGTCCCATCCCGACGGCGTGATCGTGGTGCGGCTGGCGGCCGACAAGCCCGGCAGCATTACGGCCCGCATTTCGCTCACCCGCGAAGGCAAAGACCATACGGCCGGCAGTTTAAAAGCGACCAACCGCCTGCGGCTGCAAGGCCAGACCCCGGCGACCGACCCATCCGGCCGCAAAACCGGCATCCGCTTTACGGGGCACGTGCAAGCCGTGGCGAAAGGGGGCCGCGTAGGCAACCAGGACGGCTTCATTACGGTGACCGGCGCCGACGAGGTGCTGCTGCTGGTCAGTGCCGCCACCAGCTACAGCGGCAAAGACCCCGAACGGACGAGCCTGGAACGCCTGGACCGGGCCGTCGCCAAGAGTTACCAGGCCCTCCGGCAGGCGCACATCCGCGACCACCAGGCGCTGTTCGGCCGCGTATCGCTGCAACTGGGCGAAGCCGCCGACCCCTTCGCCCTCTCCACCGCCGAGCGGCTCGAAAAAGTGCGGGCCGGGGGCAGTGACCTGTATCTTTCCGCGCTGCATTTCCAGTACGGCCGTTACCTGCTCATTGCCTCCTCCCGGCCCGGCGACCTGCCGGCCAACCTGCAAGGGGTCTGGAACGACCTGATGGTGGCGCCCTGGCAGTCGGATTACCATACCAACATCAACCTGCAAATGAACTACTGGCCCGCCGAGGTGGCCAGCCTGCCCGAATGCCACCTGCCGCTGTTTGCGCTGATGGATTCGCTGGCCGTGCACGGGGCCCGAACCGCCAAAGTCCACTACGGCGCCCGGGGCTGGGTGGTGCACCACCTCACAGACCTGTTCTGGTACACGCCGCCCGCCGACGGGGTGCACGGCGTGTGGCCGGTGGGGGGAGCCTGGCTGGCCCGCCACCCCTGGGAACATTACCTCTACAGCCGCGACGCGAAATTCCTCCGGGAGCGGGGCTATCCGCTCATGAAAGGAGCCGCCGAATTCATGCTTGACTTCCTGGTGGAAGTGCCGCCCGGCCTGCCGATGGCCGGCAAGCTGGTCACCAACCCGTCCCACTCCCCCGAAAACCGGTTCCGCAAGGCCGACGGCACCGAATCCATGTTCACCTACGGGGCCACCATGGATTTGCAGATCACCCGCGAACTGTTTACCCACTGCCTGGCCGCCATCGAGGTGCTGGGCAAAGACCAGCCGTTTGACCGGGCCTTCAAGGGAGAACTGGAAAAAGCCCTCGCGCGGCTGGCCCCGGTGCAGGTCAGCCCCAACACGGGCCGCATCCAGGAGTGGATGGAAGACTACGCCGAACCCGAACCGGGCCACCGGCACATGTCGCACCTGTACGGCCTGTACCCGGCCAACCAGATCACGCCCCGCGGCACGCCGGAACTCGTCCAGGCCGCCCGCAAGTCGCTGGAAGCCCGGCTCAACACCGGCGGGATCGGCTTCAGCAGCGGCGGCGGCACCGGCTGGAGCCGGTCGTGGCTCACGTTGTTCTACGCCCGGCTCGGCGACCGGCAGGAAGCCTACAAGCACCACCAGGCGCTGCTGGCAAATTTCATGCTGCCCAACCTGTTCGGCGACCACCCGCCCTTCCAGATCGACGCCAACTTCAGCGGGGCCGCCGGGGTTGCCGAAATGCTGCTGCAAAGCCACGAAGATGCCCTCTCCCTGCTGCCGGCACTGCCCGCGCAATGGGCGAATGGCCGGGTGCAGGGGCTCCGGGCCCGGGGCGGCTACACGGTAGACCTGCAATGGGGGGACGGCCGGCTGGCGCAGGCGGACATTCACGCCGCCGGAAACGGCACCTGCCGGGTACGCGCCGACGGGCCGGTACGGGTGACGCTGAACGGCAAGGTGGTGGAAAGCCGCGCCGCCGGGGAGGGAGTCGTGGCGTTTGCCGTTGCCGCCGGGAAAACGTACCGGCTGGCGGCGGCCCGGTAACACCGGTTAAGAAACCCGTCCCGGTCTGCTGATGGGCCGGCCGGGAAAGTGTAAGCCATTTTCTGAAACGATCTAAACGCGATCATTATGAACTGGTTAATGAGTCCTTACGTCAATCTGAATGCCGTAGCCGGGCAGTTGTACGGCGGCGGCAGCCGGCTCCATACGCGGCGGCTGCAAGACCGGTTGCGGGGCACGGTCCCTTTCCAACCCTGGGAACTGGAGCAACTGGAAATCATCCATCGCCGGCTGCTCCAGGAGGTCACCGGGAATGAGATCCGGGCCGAAGCGCCGTTGCTGGAGGTGGCCTGAGCCCATCCGCAACGGCAGTGATTCCTCCTTGCCCCGGCCCTGCAACTGCCTGGTTCGCGGGAAGATGCGCTTTTTCCGGAAGCGCCCCCCTGTCCCCTCCTTGAACATAAGGAGGAGAACGCTACGGATGCGGCTGGGCGGCAAGGAGAAATGCACGTCATGTACGCCCATCAGCGGGGCCGCTATGTACGGCTCCCCATTCGAACCATCCAGCTACTCCCGTTCCGATGTTTTCTTTACAAAAAGCAATTGCCGCCCGCGACGCCCGCCGGCTCACCCGGTGCGGTGCCGTGGTGCTGCTCGTGGTTGCGCTGGCTGGTGCCGGCACTAGCTACGGCCGCAACTACTACTTGTCGGGCAGCGGCAGCGACCAGGCACGCGGTACCAGTCCCCGGGCCGCCTGGAAAAGCCTCGCCCGGCTCGCCAAAGCCACCCTCCGGCCCGGCGACACGGTTTTCTTCCGGCGCGGCGATGCGTTTCCGGGTTCGGTGAACCTCCGGCATTCGGGCACGGCGGCGGCCCCGATTGTGTTTACGGCCTACGGCGAAGGCGCCCCTCCCCTGCTGACCGGGGCCGTGCCGGTAAGCGGCTGGAAAGCAGCCGGTCCCAACCGCTACGAGGCGGCGGTGGCAGGACGGGTGTACGAACTGTTCGTGAACGGCCGGCGCTTTACCCCGGCCCGCTACCCCAACGCCGGCTTCCTCACCATCGACCAGGGATTCGGCAAGGATTCCATCCGGAGCGCCGCCCTGACCCAGCCCGACGGCCACTGGAACGGGGCCACGCTGCGCCTGCGCACCATTGACTGGGCCTACGAAACCCGCACGGTGGGGCAGTACACGCGGGGACTGCTGGTGCAGGCCCGGCAGGAACGCTACGAGATTGAAAAAAGCTTCGGGGAGCGGACCCGGCAGGGGCGCACCGGGGTGTATGACTTTCGCAAGGGATACGGCTTTTACCTGGAAGGACTGCCCCAGATGCTCGATTCGGCGGGCGAATGGCACTGGGAACGGGGCCGCCTGCGGGTGCAGTTCCCCGCGGGAACCGATCCGCAAACCGCCCGCGTGGAAGCGTCGCTGCACCCCTACGGCCTGTGGCTGGCGCCCGGCACCCGCCACGTGCGGATCGAGCACCTGCAATTCGAAAAATACGAAAAGGCGGCCGTCGGCGGCGGCCACGGCCTGGTGGACGTCGGCGTGGCCCACAACGTTATCCGGCAGGTCCACGGGGTGGGCGTGCTGCTGGACAGCGCCGCGACGGACTGTTTCGTGCGCCACAACCGCCTCGCCGACGTGCTGGGCCGGGGCATTGCCGCCCTCGAACCGGTGCGCCTGGAAGTGTCGCACAACGACCTGCGCCGGGTCGGGCTCGAACGCGGGCAGGGCTGGTCGGGCGTCAACGGGGCCACGGCCATCCTGATCCACAACGTGGAGCGCAAGAAACAAACCGACACCACGTACGCCCACCACAATACCGTGCAGTGGAACCGCGTGGACAGCGTCGGCTACAACGGCATCCGCGTGGACGGGCACCACAACCTGGTGGCGTACAACCTGATCGAACACTGCGGCCTGACGCTCAACGACGGGGCCAACCTCTACTGCTACGCGCAGGCGCCGGGCGTCACGCACCACTCCGTGTTCCGGCGCAACATCATCCGCTACGGCGTGGGCGACAACCTGGCGACGCCGGCCAACGACATCCTGGTGTTCGGCATCTACCTCGACAACAACTCGCACGACGTGCGGGTGGAGGAAAATACGGTGACGGGTATTTCTTCCAGCGGCATGGTCAACAACGACGCTTCGTTCCGCAATACATTCCGCAAAAACACGGTGTTCGGCTGCGCCGCCGGGCTGGGCTTTGCCGAATGGGCCAACCTGGGCAAAATCCGCGACAACGTGGTGGAGGAAAACGTGTTCGTGGGCACCCGCCCGGCCCAGCACGCCGTGAGCCTGCGCAACTTCATCGGCCCGACGCTGGAGGCCGGCACGTTTGACCGCAATACCTACGTGAACCTGACGACTACCACGCTGTTTTTTTACGAAACCAAACAGGTGCCCCAAAACGGCAAGCTGCTCCTGCCCCTGCCCCAGTGGCAAAAACTGACCGGGCAGGATGCCGGCAGCCGCGCCATTTCGGCCGCCACCGACTGGGCCCGGACCCGCACGGCCAGGTTGCTGGTCAACGATTCGGACAAGGACTGTGAAGTGCCGGCGGAAGGCCTGGACCTGGACGGGAAACCGCTCCCCGGAACGGTCCACCTGGAACCCTTCGAATCGCGGGTGGTCTTCCAGTAATTTCCCACCGGACTTAGTAGACGCATTTTTCAAGCATGTTTGTTTTAATAATGAATCGGTTGACCGAAAAAAACCACCCCTGTAACCTCTTTGATGGAGGAGGGGACAGGGTGGTTCTCTCAGGAAACGCACATCGCTTTAAAAATCAAACAGATACAAGTCTTTGTCAAAAGGGTATGCGAAGGTCGTCATGGTTGGCTGGCGTCATCACACTGGACTTGTTCCCGTATCCTTGTGGGGTCGGGTTCTCAAACCCGACCCTGCCGGTGCCAGACGAGTAACAAGCCGTAGCAGATGCCAGCCATAGCCAGCCGGGTACCAATGAGGGTAAACAGATGACCTGGGTAAAATGGAGTGAATCGGCTAAGGGCTCGGTCGGGTTTGAGAACCCGACCCCACGGGGATACGGAACTGAATTCAGTTTAATGACCCCATCACGGGATACGCCTACGCCACGAAGGGATACGCCCGCCCCACGGGGATACGCGAACAAGTCCACTTCGATAAGCGCATGCCTCATTCAAGGCTTTAAAACGCGTTTATGATAAACGCCTCTGGATGGGTCCCAATGGTAGCCATCCTTCAAGAAGAAAGAGTTTCCAATCTGCATAAACATGGCATCCCTTTAATTATCAAACAAATACGAACTTTTTGACCAAACAGAGATAAACCCCATGCCGTCCCCAAAATCCACCGTAGCCGCGGGTATACTCTCCGCCCTGTTGCTGCTGGCAATACGCACACATCCCGTCTTGGCGCAGGCCGGCCCGGCGGTGTCCGAGTGTCAACCCCGCGACGGGCTGTCCGGCACGGCGGCGCGGCTGGCCCGTCCCGGCGACACGCTGCGCATTGCCTACCTGGGCGGCAGCATCACCCAGGCCGCCGGAGGCTGGCGGGAACAAAGCGTGGCGGCGATTGCCGGCCTTCATCCACGCAACCCGGTGACGCACGTCAACGCCGGGGTGGGCGGCACCGGCTCCGACCTGGGCGCGTTCCGGCTGGCCGGCGACGTGTTGCAAGGGCGCCCTAACCTGGTTTTTGTCGAGTTCGCCGTCAACGATTTCAAGCGCAACCCGGCGGAGGTCGAGCAATCGATGGAAGGCATCGTCCGGCAAACCCGCAGTACGGTCCCCGGCGCCGACCTCTGCTTCGTGTACACGGTGCACCTCGCCTCCAAGCCGTTCGTGGAACGGGGGGAACGTTCGCCGGTGATCGCCGCCATGGAAAAAGTGGCGGCCCACTACGGCATCCCCAGCCTCCACTTCGGCCCCGCCGTGTGGGCCCTGGAACGGGAAGGCAAGCTGGTGTTCCAGGGGAAACCCGCCGAAACGGAAGCCGGGAAGCTGCTCTTTACCGAAGACGGCGTGCACCCGCTGAAGGAAGGACACGCCGTGTACGCGGAAGTGGTGGCGCGTCGTTTCCCGGACCTGCTGCGGAACAGTCGTGCGCCGCGCAAACTGCCGCGTCCGCTGCACGCCAACAACTGGGAAAACGCCCAAACCCTCTCCATTGCGCAGCCTGCCCTGAGCGGGGATTGGGCGCGGCTGACCCCGGACACCGATTCGCTGGTCCGCAAACACGCCGCCCGGATGCCGGTGGTGTGGCGTTCGGGCGGGGCCGGGGCCGCGCTGACCGTGCGGTTCCGCGGCACGCGCATCGGCATCTACGACCTGGTCGGCCCCCCGACCGGCCGCATTCTGGTGCAGGTAGACGACCAGCCGGTGAAACCGCTGCTGCGCTTCGACAAATACTGCACGTTCTACCGGCTGCACTACTTCCTGCTCGATGAGTTGCCCGACGGGGCGCATACGGTCACGTTCACCGTGGACGCCGGACGGCCCGACAAGGCGGCCATCCTGGAAAAGCCGCCGGGAACGCCGCTGGGGCCGGAATACGAACCGGCCTGGTGGATGCCGGCGCAAATCCTGCTCGTCGGCAAACCCTTCCCCTGAGACTCCAACTGCGACGCCTGATGAATACTTTTATAGATTAGCTGAATTGACAAAGAAGGTTATATGGCTGTATGGTTGATTGTTGGGCTTACGCACCACTACTTACTGTCTGGACATTAGCCATATAGCCATTCAGCCATATAACCATATAACCTTGTGGCGATATAACCTTCTTTGTCAATTCAGTTAACTACTTGTTATTTTCGATCAGATGAAACGATTTCTTCCGCAAGCCAGCATATACCTGGCCCTGGCCGGCAACATGGCCGTAGTGCTGTATGCGATGTCTGTCTACTCGGACTTGGCTTTCTGGCAGGCGAGTACTCGTTTTACGGCGCGTATTTCCCTGCTCATATTCATTCTGCTATTTATTAACCGGTTAAAAAAGTTGACCTCTTTCAGGGAAGAAAACTGGTTTTTTGGGGCATTTGCCCTTTCGCACATCATTCACCTGTTTTTCCTGCTTTATTATAACTCGCTGAAAGGTGGACTGCACGTGAACGTTCGAATGCTGGGCGGAATAACTGGCTATGGCTTAGCCCTATTAACACCGCTGGTAAGCCTGTTCGCGTCCGTTTCCCAGCGGAGCATTGAACGCTTGAGACGCCTTACTACGGGCGTACTGTGGTTGATTTTCCTGCTGACCTATCTACCCCGGGTAACAAAGAGCGACTTCCCGGCGGGGGGAACGCGTCAGGAGTTTATTGCGGGACTGGCGATTGTAGCAGGACTGGGCATGTGGCAGTTGTACGAGAGCTTGATCACCCCCCGGAAAAAAGTAAAAGTTGCGCTGAATAATGCAAACCTTAATCAATGAAGATACCCCTTTGTATAAAAACTGCGGCGGTTGTTATATGCTTATTGCGTTCCGGGGGCGTAATGGCGCAGCAACCCGACCGGATGGCCGAAATCGGCACCAAAGCCTCCGCCGTGCGCCTGCACCTGCTCTACACGCCCCAGCCCCCTGCCCTGCCCGACAAACGCCTGCCGGTAAACCACCAGCCCAAGGCCGCTTTCCGGCCCATGAACCGCCTCGACACGCCCGAAGAACTGGCGCGGGAACTGTCAACCATGCGGGAAAAGCACCAGCCCTTCCTGCAGGACCTGGCCCCCAACCTCGCCCCGGAACGGCTCGTACAGGAACTGACTGCCTTTGGTTGGCGCAAGGAAACCGGGGAAGACCGCCGGAACTTTACGGGCGTCCTCGCCGGGGAAGGGGCCTGGGAGGAGGTGCAGTTGCCGCACTACGGCCCGCCGCTGGGAAAGGCCGTTACGTACTACCGCACCACGTTCCCGGTGAGTGAAGGGATGCTCGGGCTGGGCGCCGTGTTCGTCCGGTGCAAAGGCGTGGATTACAAGGCCCACGTGTTCGTGAACGGCTACTACACCGGTTCGCACGAGGGCATCTTCGCCCCGTTCGAATTTGACGTGACCCGCCTGGTCAAACGGGGCGACAACACCCTGCTCATCCAGGTGGAGAACGACTACCCGATGGGCGGCCACGTGGGCGACGACGGCCGTAAGTTCAACGGCGACAAGATCTACGCCGCCACCGGCCCCGGCTACGACGAACCGCTGCTCGGCTGGCACCACTCCCCGCCCGGCATGGGCATTTACCAGGCCGTAACCGTGGAGGCGCGGCGCCCCCTGCACCTGAGCGACGTATTCGTGCGTCCGCTGGGCGAGGGCGACAGCGCCGAAGTGTGGCTCGAAGTGAACAACACGGGGCGCGAAGACCAGGTGGTAAGCGTCCGGCACGCAGTGTACGGGCAAAACTTCAAAGAAACCGTGTACGAAAACGCCGTGTACCACCCCGTTTCGGTGCACGTACCCGGCGTGGGCGACCTTGCCAAACCCACCGACAACCAGCGCACCGTGCTCAGGATGGGCCACGGGGTTAACTTCCTGCGGTTTACCGTCCGCATTCCGGGGGCCCGTCGCTGGCACCCCAACCACCCGTGGCTCTACCAGCTCCAGCTGGCGTTGCTCGACGAGGCGGGCCGCGTGACCGACACCCGGCGGCAGCACTTCGGGATGCGTGCTTTCCGGATGGACACCCTCAGCGTGCCCAAAGGCATGATGTACCTGAACGGCCAGCCCATCCGCCTGCGGGGCGCCAACACGATGGGGGCGTTCCAGCAAAGCGTCATCAAGAAAGACTGGGGGCGGCTCGTGGACGATATCCTGCTGGCGAAGCTGACCCACATGAACTTCATCCGCATGACCCAGCTGCCGGTGCAGCCGGAAGTGTACGAATACTGCGACAAGCTGGGCCTGCTCACCCAGACCGACCTGCCCCTGTTCGGCGTGCTCCGGCGCAACCAGTGGATGGAGGCCGTGCGGCAGGCCGGGGAGATGGAACGGCTCGTGCGGCGCCACCCCTGCAACGTGCTGGTCACCTACATCAACGAACGGTTTCCCAACGGGGAAGGCAACCCGCAGCGCCACCTGGACAGCTACGCCGACTACGAAAAGTTTTTCCGGGCGGCCGACCAGGCCATCCTCATGAACAATCCCGACCGGGTGATCAAGGCCGGGGACGGCGACTATGATCCGCCTTCCCCCGGCCTGCCCGACAACCACGTCTACAACGGCTGGTACAACGGCCACGGGCTGGGGCTGGGCGAAATGCACAAAGGCTACTGGGTGCCCGTCAAGCCCGGCTGGTACTACGCCTGCGGCGAATTCGGCTCGGAGGCCCTCGACGCGTACGCCACCATGCAGTGCTACTACCCGCCCGACTGGCGCCCGGCCGGCGAGAACGCCCCCTGGTCGCCCGAGAAAATCGCCATGAACCAGACGTTCCGCTTCCACCGCATGTGGTACAACACGCCCGCCACCGCCCGGGGCTGGATCGAAGCCAGCCAGGACCACCAGGCGTGGGCCACCCGTTTCGCCACCGAAGCCTTCCGGCGCGACTCCCGCATGGTGAGCTTTGCCATCCACCTGTTCATCGACGCCTGGCCCGCCGGCTGGATGAAAACGATCATGGACGTGGACCGCCGGCCGAAAAAAGCCTGGTTCGCGTACCGGCACGCGCTGACGCCCCTGGCCGTGCAGCTCCGCACGGACCGCTACCACTTTTTCGGCGGCGAAACGATGCCTTTGGAGGCTTGGGTGGTGAACGACCGCAACCAGGTGCCGCCCGGGGCGCAACTCCGGTACCAGCTCGAAAAAGACGGCAAAGTCGTGTTTGCCGGCCGGGCCGCTGCCGACATCGGCCCCAGCGACAGCCGGTTCCAGGGGTTCCTCAACCTGCCGGTGCCGGAAGTACAAGTACGCACCGGGTTCACCCTCCGGCTGGCCCTGTGGGACCAGCAGGACCGGCCCCTGCACGAAACTGACATCGAACTGACCGCCTTTCCCCGGCCGGCCGCCGCTGCCCGGACGGTATGGGCGGGCGGCGCCGGGGCCGCGCGGCTCTGCCGGGAAATGGGCTGGACGATTACCACTGACCCTGACCAGGCCGACGCCTTCCTGATCGACAGCCTGCCCCTGTACCTCCAAGCCCGGGAACGCATTGACCGGTGCGTGACGGCCGGCAAAACGGCCGTGCTGCTCGGACTGCCCGCCGGTGAACACCAGGTGGCCGGCGGCCCGGTGCAGGTGTCTGCTACCGTGATGGGTCAGTATTACTTTGCCTCCCCGGCCACGGGCCACGCCCTGGTGAAGGACTTTGCGCCCACGGATTTCCGCCTCTGGTACCACGGCGGCAAGGCGATGATCCAACCCTTGCTGCCGGCGATGGTGGACGCCCCCGGCTGGGAACAGCTCCTGCGGACCGGCACCACCAGCTGGACGCCCAACAGCAGTTGGAGCAGCGCCGCCTGCGAGAAAAAGGTGGGGACCGGCGTGTTTCGCATTTGCCAGGTACAACTCGCCGACCGGGTGCGGTACAATCCGGTGGCGCACGCTTTCCTGGAGCGGCTGGCAAGCCCACCGGGGCGGTAACGGGCCCGCGGGGGTGGCCGGTGCGGGGAGCGGCCCATCTTGATTTGAGATAAATTTTTCTTTTTTTCTTCAAATCGGCAGTACAAAGTCTTGTGCCTGGGCACTACGGTATAAGTAGCCTCACCGGCTCCGCCACCCGCAAACAAATACCGTATGCCCAAACACTACCACTCCGCGCGCCGGACTTCCGTTCCCGGCCCCCAAACCATGTCCCCGGCCCGTGCCACGGGAAAAATGCCGGAAAAAGCAGCCCCGGCCCCCGTACGTTCCCGGCTGGCCGGCAGTCTCCGGCTGGCGGGCGTACTGCTGTTTTTCCTGGCCGTGGTTCCCGCCGTGCGGGCTACTGACTTCCTGGTCACCAGCGCCGCGGGTACCGGTCCCGGGTCGCTCCGGCAGGCCATCCTCGATGCCAACGCCCAGGCCGGCGCCGGGCCCCACACCATTCGTTTCGCCCCGGAAGTAAGCAGTGCGGGCATCATTCTCCTGGCGGCCGCCCTGCCCCCGGTGCAGGCCAACCTCACCATTGCCGGGCCCGCGCAGCCGATCACCCTGGAAGCCACCGGGCCCTTCCGCGTGTTCGACGAGGTATCGGCGGGCTGGCAGGTGAACCTCTACAACCTGGTGATCCGCAAAGGCAGCCCGGCCAGTTTTGGCGGGGGCATTTTCAACAAAGGCAACCTGTCGCTGTACGGTTGCGAAGTGAGCAACAACACGGCGGCCGGCGCGGGCGGCGCCATCTGGAACGAAGGCCGACTCTACCTGTCGGATTGCCGGCTCCGCAACAACGTGGCCACCTCCGACGGCGGCGCCATCATCAACCGCAACAACGCCGTGCTCACGGTAATCAACTGCACCATCGAACACAACCGGGCCCGGGGCAGCGGCGGCGGCATCGCCCAGAACAACTTCAACACGTTCATCCCCGGCAGCAAAATCGTCAACTCCGTCATCCGCAACAACAGCACGGAGAACAACGGCGGCGGCATCAACAACTTCGGGGTGCTCACCGTGCTCAATTCGCACATCAGCGGCAACTACTGCCGGGCCCGGGGCGGCGGCATCGGCAACGAAGGACGGCCCGAGATCAACCTGGTCCTGTCGGGCTGCACCATCAGCGGCGACACGGCCGTGAGCAACGGCGGCGGCGTGCACTTCTACGGCAACACCACCCCGCCCAAGTACCAGATGATCCGCTGCACCGTGAGCGGCAACGTGTCGTTGTCGGGCCAGGGCGGCGGGGTCGCCACCAACGGCAACGGCGTGATGACCGGTTGTACCGTCGCGGGCAACAGCAGCGCCGGCAACGGGGGCGGCGTCCGCATCTTTTCGGGCCTCACCGAACTCAACTACTGTCTCCTCATCGGCAACAACCCGGCCCGCACCGACGTGCGGGGCCGCGACCTGGACGGCAACCGTTCTTCCACCACGGGCCGCAACCTGATCGGTACCGCCGGCAGTTCGCCCTACGGTTCCTGGGCGGCCGGATCGGTCCTGGAAGGCAACAACGCGCAAAACCTCGACCTCGTCAGCATCATTGACCCGGTGCTGGCGCCCAATGGGGGCACGGTGCCCACCCACGCCCTGGTGGCCGGGAGCTTTGCCGTCAACCCGGCGCCGCGGGACGGGTTCTCCTCCCCTTTCGACCAGCGGGGTTTCTCGCGTTCCGGGCCGGCAGACATCGGGGCCTTTGAATGGAACGGGCTGGCCCCCTCCGTCACCACCGGCAACGCGGGCGACGTCCGGCTCAACAGCGTGCTGCTGTCGGGCAGTGTCGCGGTGGGCAGCAATCCCGTGCGCCTCTTCTTCGCGTACGGCACCACCCCCGATATGGCGCTGCGTTCCGACACCGTGGTGCTGAGCGGCAACGGGCAGACCACCCTGGAAGTCACCGGGGGGCTCGAAGCCGGCAAAACCTACTACTACCGGGCGACGGCTTTTTACGGCCTCGCCGGCGAATACGTCCTCCCGGGCGCCGTACAAACCTTCGGGTTGCCCGCCGCCAACGCCGCGCCGGTGCTCGGGGTAGCCGCCGCGCCGGCCCTGCTCTACACCGAACTGGGCAACCGGCTGGCCGTAGACCCGCAACTGGCCGTGAGCGACGCCGACGGCGAAACGCTGGTGCGGGCTTTCGTGCGCATCTCGGGCGGCTACCTGCCCGGGGAAGATTTGCTCGAATTTGAGCCGCAGGACGGCATTACCGGCGCCTGGGCCCCGGCCGCCACCGGGGGCGGTACGCTTACCCTGGCCGGCACGGCCCCGCTGGCCGTGTACCAACAAGCCCTGCGGTCGGTGCGGTACGTGAACACGAAGGGCGAAAACGCCACCTACGAAAACCGCACGTTTACCTTTACCGTGGACGACGGCGCCAGCTACCAGTCAGCCAGCCGCGTGGTCATCATTACCTATTCGGTGGACGGGCCGCTGATCACGAACCTGGAAACGGCCCCCCTGGTGTTTACCGAAGACCAGCCCCCCGTTGCCCTCACCGCCACCCTCGCCATTGCCGACCCCAACAGCACCGAACTCGCCGGCGTTACCGTAACCCTGGGCGACAACTACGCCCCCGGGGAAGACGTACTCGCATTTTCCGGCCCGGGCCCCATCACGGCCGCCTGGAACCCCGAAACCGGCACGCTGGCCCTGAGCGGAACGGCCTCGCTGGCCGACTACCGGCAAGCCCTGCAAAGCGTAACGTACCGCAACACCAGCCACAACCCCAATACGGCGGTACGTACCCTCACCATCCGGGCCACCGACGGCACCTACCTGAGCAACCCGGCCAAGCGAACCCTGCACGTCACCCCCGTCAACGACGCGCCGCAACTGGCCGGGCTCGAAAGCGGCGGGTTGACGCACCGCGAAGGCAGTTCCGGGATCGTCCTCACGGGGGACCTCACGGCGTCGGACGTGGATAACTTGTCGCTCTCGAAAGCAACCGTGTGGATCAGTGCGGGCTACCGCAACGGCCAGGACGTGCTCAACGCCCAGCAAACCGACCGCATCCAGGTGACCTGGAACGCGCAGTCGGGGACCCTTACCCTCGAAGGACTGGCCAGCCTCGAAGAATACCAGGCGCTGCTCCGGCAGGTGAACTACTTCCAGTTGCCCGGCTACTACGCCACGGGTGACGTGCGGACCCTTTCGTTCCGGGTGTTCGACGCCGAAAGCGGCAGCAACGTGCTGTTGAGAACCCTCCAGCCCACGCCCTGGGAATCCAAACCCTACAATTACGCCGAAGCCCTGCAAAAAGTCATCTATTTCTTTGACTGCCAGCGGAGCGGCGTACTGCCCGAACGCGGCAACAAGCCCGGCAAGAACCGGGTGGAATGGCGCGGCAATTCCCTGCTCACCGACGGCTCCGACGCGGGCGTGGACCTGACCGGGGGCTGGTACGACGCCGGCGACAGCTTCAAGACCAACAACACGATGGCCTACGCGGCTACGCTGATGGCCTGGAGCGGCGTGGAATACGGGAAAGCCCTGACCGAAACCGGCCAGATGCCCTACCTGCTCGACAACCTCAAGTGGGTGAACGACTACCTGCTCAAGTGCTTCGTCAACGACCAGCCGGGGCAGTACAAGTACTACACCCAGGTGACCCACAAAGCCCTGGCGCACGGGTTCTGGGCCGCCCCCGAGGTGCTCGACGAACTCACCAGGTACGTGGGCGTCAACCCCTCCTTCTACGTGGATGTGACCTGCCGGGGCTCCGACGCGGCCGGCCAGGCGGCGGCTACCTTCGCCTCTTCGTCGGTGGTGTTCCGCAAGGCCGGCAACCGCGCCTACGCCGACCTGCTGCTGGGCAAAGCCCGGAGCATGTTCACGTTCGGCTACCAGTACTACGGCAACGACGGGCAGAAAAACAAGGACGGGGTGATTCAACCCAAGACCGATGCCGGCCAGTACTTCTACCGCAGCGACCAGGTGGAAGACGAAATGATGTGGGCCGCCATGTGGCTCTACCTGGCCGAAACGGAAGCCGGCAACCCAACCGCCGCCGACACCTACCGGCAGACGGCCATCGGGTTGTACCAGGCCACGGCCAACCCCGACAACCGCTTCGCCCACTTCCGCGAATTCTTCTACGGCGACCTCGCCAAAGGCGCGTTCCTGCTCCTGGCCCAGCACACCACCGGCGAAACCCAGAAGACGTTCCGGCGCCGCGTGGAAAACTGGCTCGACTGGTGGACCATCGGGTACTCCGACAAGGTGCCCTATTCCCCGGGCGGCATGGCCTCTAAACTGTACGCCTACGCTCCCCTCCGCTACAGCACCAACCAGGCCATGCTGGCCGGCATCTACAGCGACTGGCTGACCGGCGGGGAAGGCGTGGACGGACCGGCCGCCCCCAACGCATCGCCGGCCCTGGAAGCCGTGGACCGCAAAACGTTGTACCATTCCTTCGCGCAGCGCCAGGTGGAATACGCCCTGGGCAACAACCCCAACGGGACGAGTTACCTGGTCGGTTTCGGGGGCAAGTACTACAACCAGCCGCACCACCGGGCGGCGTACGGCCCCTGGGCGGGCTTCGAACACTTCATCCCGGGCAAGCGGCAGTACAACGTACTCGAACCCAAGCACATCCTGTACGGCGGCCTGCTGGGCGGCCCCCAGAGCGTGATCGGCGGCTACCCGGGCGACGGCTTCAACCCGGCCGTCAACAACGTGACCAATTCGGTGACCAACGAAGTGGCGCTGGACTTCAACGCCGGCATGATCGGGGTCATGGCGCGTTTGCAACAGAAATACCCGGGCAACGGGGGTATCGTGGCGAAGTTTCCGGCCAACGAAAAAGTGGAGGACGAGGTGTTCGTGGAAGCCGGGGCGAACCCCGCCGCCGGCCGGGTAAGCGTGAAAGTGCAGCTCAACAACCGTTCGGCCTGGCCGGCCCGGGTCATGGATTCGCTGTCCTGCCGCTACTATTTCACGCTCGACCCGGGCGTGCCCCTCAAAGCCGTGCAACTCGACGTGGAAGCCCCCGTTGCCAACACGAACACCGAAGGCGGCCGGGTCACCGGGCCGTACCGGTACGCGGCCAACGTGTACTACGTGAACATTGATTTTACCGGCTGGAAGATTTTCCCGGGCGGCCTGGTGAAGACCACCAACGACACCCTGAACGTGCACTGGCTGCGCGAGGCGAACTTCACGCTGTCGGGCCCCGCCGGCTGGGACAACGGCAACGACTGGTCCCTCCACGGCGTGGAACCGCTGGTGACCAACTGGGTGGCTAAAACCGTGCAGGTCCCCGTCTACAGCAACGGAAAACTGGTGTTCGGCGTCGAGCCGCCCGCCAGAAGTGCCCGCACCGCCGCGTACGGGGAGTCCGCTGATCTGCTCACCGTGTACCCCAACCCGGCGGGTGAGCGGCTGCGCGTCAGCTACTGGTCGGCGGCCGGCGGGCCGGTGAAAGTCCGGTTGCGCAACGCCCTGTCGGCGCCCGTGCTGGGCACGGACCAGGCCGCCGCGGCCGGCGCCAACCGCCTCGAACTGGACGTTTCGCGGCTGAAGGAAGGCGTGTACTTCCTCCACGTGGAGGGCGAAAAGCTTAACCTGGCCCGCAAAGTAATGATTGTCCGCTAACGGCCCGGCCCCCGGTCGTCCTGCCCCTTGCCCGTCGGCGCGGAAGAAACTTCCGCGCCTTCCCCCACCCTTTTGCCCTACCCGATCCTTCTTTTTACACCTTTAAACCAGCTTCTGACCATGTCAACCCGAAAAACCACGTACCCCCGGGCCGTTGCGGCCCGGCTCCCCCTCCTGCTGGCCCTGCTGCTGGCGGCCCTGCCCCGGCCGGTCCGGGCCCAGCACAACTACCGGGAAGCCCTGCAAAAGGGCCTGTTCTTCTACGAAGTGCAACAGTCGGGGCGCCTGAGCCCCAACAACCGGGTGGAATGGACGGACGACAACAACCTGAAGGACGGCCAGGACTACACCCCGACGACCGACTTGTCGGGCGGCTGGCACGACGCCGGGGACACCTGGAAAACGAATCTCACCATGGCGTTTGCCGCCACCAACCTGGCCTGGGCGGGCGTCGATTACGGCACGGCCTACACCGGCACCAACCAGATGGACGAACTGCTGGAAAACCTCTGGCACGTCAACGAATACTTCAAGCGGTGCGTCATCAACCCGGGCGTGACCAACCCCAACGACCTGATCGTCGCCATTGCCGTCGCCGACGCGGTGGTGGACAACCCCGACAACCACGCCTACTGGGCCAGCGCCGTGGTGGAAGACCTGTTGAAAGCCAAGGGCATCCAGCGGAGCGTGCTCATTTCCAAGGCAACCCTGCCGGCCTCCGACGTGGTGTCGGGCATGGCGGCGGCGATGGCCTCCTCTTCCATCCTGTTCCGGCGGCACGGCAGCCTGCTGGCCGCCAGGCCCGGCTTCGGCGGTTTCAACGGCGCGGCCTACAGCGACCAACTCATGACCTACGCCGAAAAGCTGTTCAACTTCGCCAACCAGAACCGCAACCTGGACACCGACGCGTCTACCACCTCGAAGCTGGTGATCCGCTACCTGAACGGCGCGGCCAGCACCGTGACCGGCTCCGACTACCGCGGGTTTACGATGGACAAACTGCTGCTGGCGGCCGCCTGGATGCACCGGGCCAGCCTGGCAAAAAATGCGTCGTACGGCGGAAGCTGGTTCACCCGGGCCAACCAGGTGCTGGCCGACCCGGCTTTCAACGCCGAAGACCACATCTGGTGGTACCGCAATTACGACTACCCTTCCTGGTTCAAGCAGGCCGCCGTGCAGATGCTCAAGTGCGGTTCCACCGACCCGATCTTTCACCGCGAGTTGCAGCAACTGGCCGCCCGGTTCAGCCTGCTGGTCAACAAAGGCATTGACTACGACGAGTCGGCCGGGGGCATCATCTACCGGATGAACCAGCGGACCGGGTTTCTGTTCCAGGCCGGCATGAACGCGGCGCTGATCACCCTCTTCTACAGCGACCTGGTGACGTCGGCCCCGCAGAGCTACATCCCGGGGTACACCCTCCTGCAGCAGCAGGCCGCCTACCGCGCCAAGGGCGTCCAGATGATCGACTACGCGCTGGGGTCCAATCCCAAAAACCGGAGTTACGTGGCCGGCTACACCAATGCCTCCATGAACGTGCCTTCGTACGTGCAGGTACTGCACCACCGGACGGCCCACGGCGCCTGGGCCGGCAACCTCAATAAAGAGAAAGTGCAGCCCGTGTACTTCGCCCGGGCCCGCCACATCCTGTACGGCGGGCTGGTGGCCGGCCCCGACTACCTCGACCGCTGGGAAGAGTCGCCCGAAGTAAACAACGACGAATCGGTGTTGCTCAACCGGGTATTCCGGTCCGAGCCGCTGCTGTGCGTCAATTCCCCCTTCGACGCCATGCTGGCCTGGATGGTAACCAACAACCGGGGCACGGGCGGCGTCCTGCCGGGTTTCCCGGCCCGCGAAACCCGCAACGAAAACCTGGACGTCAACTACACCGACCGCGAATTTTTCGTGACGGCCAACCGGGTGAGCGGCACCACCAACGCCCTGCGCGTAAAAGCTACCATTCACAACCGCAGCCGCTGGCCCGCCCGCAACGGCAACAACCTGTCGTTCCGCTACTACGTGACCCTGGAAAGCGGGGTAAGCGCCGCCAACCTTACCGTTACGCCCCACGTGAGCGGCGGCGCAACGTTCAGCGTGGTGGCGGCCGGCGGCAACCAGGCCTACGTGAAGGCGGACTTCACCGGGCAGGACATTTTTCCCGGCCGGCTCGACTGGGCGTCGCCGCTCACCAACTTCTCGCTGAAAGACGTGGAATTTACGGTTGCCTCTTCGGGCGCCTGGGACCCGGCCAACGACCATTCGTACAATGGCCTGATCGCCACGACGGCGCTGCTGCCCAACCTTCCCGTGTACGCCGGCACCGTTCGGGTGGGCGGCACCGAACCCACGACGGTCGTTACCCCGACCACGCGGCTGGAAGCGGAAAATGCGGCGTACGTCGGGCCGGTGCTCGCCACCAATCAGGCGGGCTACTCCGGGACCGGGTTCCTGGATTACGCCAACGCCGCCACCGATTACATTGAATGGACGTACAGCGCCGCCACCGCGGGTTCGTACACCCTGACCTTCCGCTACGCGCTGCTCTCCGGCGACCGGCCGCTCGAACTGCGGGTGAACGGGACGGTCGCCAACGCCAACCTGAGCTTCCCGGCCACCGGCGCCTGGAGCACCTGGGGCACCGTGAGCACGACCGTCACCCTGGCGGCGGGCAGCAACAAAATCCGCACCACGGCCAAGGGCTCCAGCGGGGGCAACTTCGATTACCTCGAAGTACGGGCCGGCGCGGCCCGGACGGCTACGCTTTCTTCCGGCGCCGAAAGTGCCGACGCGTTGCTGAAGGCGTACCCCAACCCGGCGGGCGGGCAGTTGCACGTGCGCTACCGGTCGGAGGCCGGCGGGCCGGTGCAAATCCGGTTGCGCAACGCCCTGTCGGCGCCCCTGCTCCGCACGGACCAGGCCGCCGTGGCCGGGGAGAACCACCTGGACCTGAACGTCTCGCAGTTGAAGGCAGGGGTGTATTTCCTGCACGTGCAGGGCGAAAAGCTCGACCTGGTGCGCAAAGTGATCATTGTCCGCTAACCGCCTATACTAGGGTAGAAGACCTCACCCCCGGCCCCTCTCTCCCGGAGAGGGGCCGGGGGTGAGGTCTTCGCAACAATTCACTCACGTCTGCCCCTTAAAAAGGGCTATGGACATTATTTCCGGGTGCGGGCGTTGCTTATGCGAGGGATTATGATATAATTTAAATAAATTATTGTACAATTTTCCGGAGGTCCAGGTCTACATGAGCAATCTTTCCCCGTTCGAAAACCAGTACTTCAGCCAACTGGATGACGTGCAGCTTTGGTGCGCCTTCAAATCCGGCAACGAGAAAGCCCTCATCTTCCTGTACCGGCAGCACTACCAGCCGCTGTACCGCTACGGGGTGAAGCTCTGCGGCGACCAGGCCCTGGCGAAAGATTGCATCCACGACCTGTTTACGCACCTGTGGCTCCACCGGGAGAAGAATACGCAAGTGAACCACATCCGGGCCTACCTGCTCAAGTCGCTGCGCTGGCAGTTGGGCAAAAAGGTGCAGAAAGACCGGCGGCTCGTGGATTTCGAGAAAAGGCCGGTTTCCGACGCCGAACTCGAATTTTCGTACGAAAGCCTGCTGGTGCACGAGCAGACCGACCGGGAGCGGCGCGAAAAGCTGGCGGCGACCCTCCGGAAACTGTCGCGGCGGCAGCAGGAGGTGATCTACCTGCGGTTCTACAACGACCTGAGCTACGAACAGATCGCCGAGGTGATGTCGCTCAAGTACCAGTCGGCGCGCAACCTGGTGCACGAAGCGGTAAAGGTGCTGCGCGAATGCATTACCTTCGATTTCACTGTCATCATCCTGTTGCTGCAAGGCTTTTTCTAAACGCCCGGGCGAACAACGGATAACCAGCAACTCCTTAAAAAGTATTGCAAAAATGTTCAGTACAGAAGGCCCTCCCCCGGCACTCTTGTTAAACACCCATCGGGGCGTTAACCATACCCCTCACATCTACGGCAATGAATAAGAATTACCGGTCGGCCGAGGATTTTTTCTCGGATGAATCATTTCAGCGGTACGTGCTGCATTCCACGCCGGAGGACACTGCCTACTGGGAGGCGTGGCTGCAACGCCACCCCGAACGGGCCGAAGAAGCGGGCCAGGCCGTGATGATGATCCAATCGCTGCACCTGCCTGAAAAAGACCTGCCCGCCGGCGAATACGCCGCCGAGGAGGCCCGTTTCGAAGCCTTCCTGGCGAGCCACCCGGCCCGGCCGGCCTCCCGGCCCCGGCGTCCGGCGGCCCGCGCCTGGTACCGGTACGCGGCCGTGGTGGCAGGGGTGCTGGTACTGCTGGCCGGGGCCGGCCGCTGGTGGCAGCAACGGCCCGGCGACTGGATCACCTACCAGACGGGGGCCGGTGAAAAGTCGCAGATCGAATTGCCCGACCAGTCGGTCGTGCACCTCAACGCCCATTCGTCGGTACGCGTATCGCGGGCGTGGACCGGCGACCAGCCGCGGGAGGTCTGGCTGGAAGGCGAAGCGTACTTCGACGTCAGACACCGCCCGGCCAACGGCAGCGCCAAATTTACGGTGCACACCCCGGCCGTGGACGTGCAGGTGCTGGGAACGCAGTTCAACGTGCTGGAACACAACGGGCAGACACAGGTGGTGCTTTCCACCGGGAAGATCGAACTGTCGCTCAAAAACGACAACCAGCGGCTGCTCATGAAGCCGGGCGACCTGGTGCGGGTTTCGGCCCGGGACGCCTCGGTGTCGCAGCGGCTGGTGAACCCGGAGGTCTACACCGCCTGGAAAGACAGCCGCTTTGTGTTCGACAACACGCCGGTGGCCGAAATTGCCGCCCTGCTCCAGAACCGCTACGGCCTGACGGTCGCCTTTGCCGACACGGCGCTGATGCACCGCCGGTTTACCTTCCGGATGCCCGACAACGACCTGGAACTGTTGCTCAAAACCATGTCCAAGTCACTCGACCTGACAATCACCCGCGAGCAGAACCGCATCCTGATCGGGTCCGGACCGGTGGACGCGCCATGATGATTGTATGGCTATATGGCTGGATGGCTATATGGCTGAATGGTTGCTGATCGGGAAGTAGTTGTGCGCAAGCCCAACCATACAGCCATATAGCCATCCAGCCATTCAACCATACCCTTTCTTGTCAGCACAGTTAAATACTGCCTTCCATACTTCAAGTCCCTACCTCTATGCAGATGAACCTTTTACCCAAAGGAGGCCGCCGCCTTGCCGGATTCTTATTGCCCGTGCTCCTGCTTTCCGGGGGCCCGCCGTTTGCCCGCACCGGGTCCCTGGCGGCCGGGCTGCGGCAGGAAATGCAGCAGGACCAGATGTCGCTCAAGGAAGCCATTGCCCAACTGGAAAGCCGGTTCAAAGTGGTGTTCGGCTACGAGAGCAGCCTGGTGGAGAACCAGGTGGTGAAAAAAGGGCGGTGGCACACCCTCGATAACCTCGAAGAGGCCGTGACCCAGTTGCTGGCGCCGCTCAAGCTGACCTACGAGAAAGTGAGCCCCGCCGTGTACGTGATCCGCCCGGCCCGGACCCGGCCGGTGCCGGTGCGCGAACTCGACACGTCCCGCCGCCACGCGCCGCCCGAAGGGTCGGTGGTGATTGCCCCCGGTACGTTCGGCACGCTCAACGCTTCCACCCGCCCGGCCGTGGCGGTGGTCCGGGTGTCGGGCGCCGTCACCGACCTGGCTACCGGCCAACCCCTACCGGGGGTGAACGTGACCATCAAAGGCACTACCCAGGGCACGGCCACCGACGGCGAGGGGCAGTTCAGCCTGACGGTGCCCGACGAAAACGCCACCCTCGTGTTCAGCTTCATCGGCTACGTGAGCGAAGAAGTGGTGGTCGGCAGCCGTACCCGCCTCGACATCGGGCTGGCCCCCGACACCAAGGCCCTGGGTGAAGTGGTGGTGGTGGGCTACGGCACCCAGCAACGCAAGGACCTGACGGGTTCGATTGCCACCGTAAAAGCCGAGCAGATCCGGCAGGTGCCCGTGATCAGCCTCGACCAGGCCCTGCAAGGCCGCGCGGCCGGCGTGCAGGTGATGCAGTCCAACGGCGCCCCGGGCGGGGCCGTGCAGGTGCAGATCCGGGGCGTCAACAGCACCGGTTCGGGCACGGCCAACCAGCCGCTGTACGTACTCGACGGCGTACCGCTCTACGACGACAACCAGCAGCAAGCCCCCTCGGCCGGCAGCAACGGCTCGCCCCAGAACAACACCGGCAGCCCCATTGCCAACCTCAACCCCAACGACATCGAATCCATCCAGATCCTGAAGGATGCGTCGGCGGCGGCCATTTACGGCGCCCGGGCCGCCAACGGCGTGGTGGTGATCACGACCAAAACCGGCAAGGCGGGCAAACCGCGGTTCAATGCCGACTACTACTACGGCGTGCAGGCGCTGCCCCGGGAACTGGACCTGATCAACGGCACGGAGGGCATGATGCTCCGCAAGGAAGCCCTGCTCAACACCCGCAGCGACTTTACCCGCAACATCCCCGCCGAAATGTTCAACCCGTACTCCCTGGGCGACAGCCCCGACTTCGGGAACGTGAACTGGCAGCGGGAACTCTTCCGGACGGCCCCCATCCAGGACTTCAACCTGTCGGCGACGGGCGGCACCGAACGGGTCCGGTACGCGGCCAGCGGCAACTACTTCGACCAGCAAGGCATTTTCATCAATTCCGCCATGAAGCGCCTGGGCACCCGGGTCAACCTCGACGTGGACGCCACCGACAAGCTGACGTTTGGCCTGCGGTCGGCCGTTTCGGGGCAGTGGGGCAACACCGTGCGGGATGCCAACCCGTTCCAGGGCAACGTGATCGGTGCCCTGCTGACCAGCCCCTACCAGCCCGCCTACAACGCCGACGGCTCCTACTGGGGGCCGCTCAACCAGCCGTCGGGGGTGTGGGACGGGCGCAATCCGGTGTTCGAGGCCAGAGAGTTTACCCTTAACCTGCGGCGAAACCGCTACACGGGCAACGTGTTCGGCGCGTACGAACTGGTCAAGGGCCTGACTTTCCGCAGTTCGTTCGGGGTCGATTACACCACCATCGACCAGAAATTCGTGAACCCGGCCATTCCGCGGGGCCCTGCCTTCACCATCGCCGGTCCCGACCTGGGCGCGAACAACACGATGCGGGTGCGCCTCTACAACGCCAACACGCTCAACTGGGTGGCCGACCAGACCCTTACCTACTCAGCCACCTTCGCCCGGATTCACCAGCTTACCGCGCTGGCCGGCTTCAGTGCGCAGAGCTTTACCACGCGCAACTACGCTTCCGGCGGCGACGGGTCGCTCAACCCGGCGCTGCAACTGCTGGTCAACAACGGCCAGAACGTGTACGGCGGGGAAGGCTACACTCAGGCCGGACTGGTGTCGCAGTTTGCCCGGATTAACTACAGCCTCATGGACCGCTACCTGCTCACCGGCACGGTCCGGCGGGATGGTTCCTCGCGGTTCGGGCCGACCAACCGCTACGGCGTGTTTCCTTCCGTTTCGGCCGGCTGGCGGGTGTCGGAAGAATCCTTCCTGCGCAACGCCGGCGTGGTCAGTGACCTGAAACTCCGCGCCAGCTGGGGCCTGACGGGCAACCAGGAGATCGGCAACTTCGGGTACGTGTCCCGGGTATCGAGCGCCAACTACGTCTTCGGCACCACGGGGGTCGGCGGTGGTTTTCCGAGCAACCTCGCCAACGAGGCCCTCCGGTGGGAGGCCAACGAACAGACGGACGTGGGGCTGGACCTGGGTCTGCTGGGCGGACGTTTCGGGGTTACGGTGGACTACTACGTCAAAAACGCCAACGACCTGCTCGTCGGCATTCCCGTTCCCGGCTATTCCGGCTTCACCTCCCAGGTGGTCAACCTGGGCAAGGTCCGCAACCAGGGCTGGGAATTCAGCCTCAACGCGCAGAACCTGACCGGCGCCTTCAAGTGGAATACCAGCCTCAACTTCTCCACGCTGGAAAACCGCGTGGTGGACCTGGGCGTGAACGCGGCCGGCGGCGTCAACGAATTCTTCGGCTTCACGTCCTTCACGTCCAACGCGCCGCACAACCGCACCCGGGAAGGCGACCCCATCGGCTCCTTTTACGGGCTGCGCACCGACGGCATCGTGCAGACCTACGAAGAGGGCCTGAGCCACCCCACGCAAACGGGGGTGGTGCTGGTGCCCGGCGACGTGAAGTACGTGGATACCAACGGCGACGGGGAAATCAACTTCACGGCCGGCGACAAGGACGACCGCGTCAACCTGGGATCGCCCTTCCCCAAGTTTTTCGGGGGCATCACCAACGAGTTCAGCTACCGCAACTTCAGCCTCAATGTGTTCGCCAACTTCGTGTCGGGCAACAAGGTCTTCAACCACGCCCGCATGATGCTCGAAGATTTCGGCGACCAGGCGGGCAGCGTAAACCAGCTCCGGCGGTGGACGGCCGAAAACCCCGGCAACGCGTACCCCCGGATGGTGCTCGGCAACGCGGCGGGCTACAACCGCAACATCTCCGACCGCTGGATCGAAGACGGCTCCTTCCTGCGCATCCGCAACGTGACGCTGGCCTACAGCCTGCCCGCGGCGCTGGCCGGCAAGGCCCGCATGCAGTCGGTGCGGGTGTACGCAAGCGTCAACAATGCGCTGACCTTTACCCGCTACACCGGCTGGGACCCCGAGGTCAACAGTGCGGGCAGCAACGTGCTGTCGGCCGGCACCGACCTGGGCGGCTACCCGGTGGCGCGTTCCTTCGTGGCAGGCATCAACCTTGGCTTTTAATCTCCCCACCGACATGAAAAAGAAACTTATCGCCGCCGGACTGGCTTTCGTGGCTTTGGCCTGCAACAACCTGCTGGAGCCCAATCCCGCCGACGCGGGGCAGACCGCAACGGACGTGTTTTACACCGACTACAACGGGGCGTTGCAGGGCGTAAACGGGGTGTATGGTTCCCTCCAGGGCGTGTACCGGCACTTCTGGCTGGTGGACGTGATGAGCGACGACACCCAGTCGGGGCCGGGCGGCGACCAGGCGTTTGCCGACCACGAAGAACTGAGCATCATGCCCAACAACCCCGCCGTCGATTCGGTCTGGAACCGGTCGTACAACGGCATCATGCGGGCCAACGTGTTCCTGGAACGGGCCCCGGCCATTCCCCTGATCGGGAACCAGGCGGTTCTCCGCGACCAGTTCACGGGGGAAGTGCATTTTCTGCGGGCCCTGCATTACTTCAACCTGGTGCGCCTGTTCGGCGAGGTGCCGCTGCTCACTACGGAAATCACCAACACCAACCGCCTGACCATTCCCCGTTCCCCGGTGGCCGAAGTGCACGCGCAGATTGAAGCCGATGCGCTGGCGGCCATTTCCCTGCTGCCACCCCGGCACCCCAACCCGGCCCTCGTGCAGCCGGTGGTCAACATTGCCGGGGGCCGCGAGGCCGGACGGGCCACGGCCGGGGCCGCCCGCACCCTGCTGGCGAACCTGTACCTGGTGCAAGGCAAAAACGCCGAAGCGGAAGCGTTGCTCAGGGAAGTGGTCAACAGCCGGGTGTACGCGCTGGAAGCCTCCTACGCCAGCAACTTCGGGGGCGGCGGCACGAAAAACAACGCCGAATCGGTGTTTGAAGTGCAGTACCTCAACCAGGTGGGCCTGGCGAATTCTTATTCGTTCCAGTTCGGGCCGGCCGAGGAGGGACAGAGCCTCAACCGCAACCGGCCCACCGACAACACGCTGCCCGATGCTGCGCAGTTGAGCAATACGCTGGTGCAGGCGTTCGGGGCGGACGATGCCCGCAAGAACGGGTCGGTGAAGTACAGCGTTCAAAATCCCCGCACCATCAACGCCAAGTACTACGTGCCGGGCGCCGCCAACCTGGGGGGCGTGAACTGGGGCGTGTACCGCTACGCCGACGTACTGCTGCTGCTGGCCGAAGCCCTGCAAAACGGGGGCAAAGACGCCGAAGCCCGGGGTCTCGTAAACCAGGTAAGGACCCGCGCCGGGCTGGGTCCGCTGGCGGAACTGACGGGCGACGCCCTGCGCGACGCCATCCGGGCCGAACGCCGGTTGGAATCCAACCAGGAAGGCAAACGGTGGTTTGACCTTATCCGCTGGGGCGTGCTGGAACCGGTGATGGCGGCCCACGGCCGGCCGGTAAAAGCGAACACCGCCGGCCTGCTGCCCATTCCGCAGGGCGAAATGGACAAGAACCGGCTCTTCACCCAAAATCCGGGGTACTGACGGCCCGTCCATCCATCATACACGCATTATCAACCCTTTGCATGACCACGATGAGCACATTCCGGGAATTATTCATACGCATTGCCGCCCTGGCGGCCCTGGCCCTCGGCGGCTGCCAGGACGAGGAGCGGATCGGGCTGGGAACGGCGCCGGACCAGGCTAAGGTAGCCATCATGAACGTGGCTTCGCCGTACCGCGCGGCGCAGCCGGTAGGCATGTACCTCTACATCGACGAACGGCCGCTGTTCACCACGGCGCTGATCACCAACAAGACCACCGGCTACGTGCTGGTGGAGCCGGGGGAGCGCAGCCTCAAGATCGACACCACCCGTACGGGCCCCAACGCCCTGTTTCCCGCCGCCACGGTGCTCAACCCGGTCCTGGCCGTGGCACCGGACGGGTACTATTCCGTCTTCGTCACGGGCACCATGCGGGCGCCGGAGGTGGTGGTCCTGGAAGACAACCTAGCCCGCCCGGCGGCGGGCAAAGCCCACGTGCGGGTGGTACACCTGTCGCCCGACGCCCCGGCCGTAGACCTGGCCGGCACCCTGGTGGGCACCGGCGGTACGCCGCCCGTGCTGATCGGCAACCGGTCGTACAAGCAGGTCACCGATTTCACCCCGGTGGATGCCGGTTTCTACCGGTTGCAGGTCCGGCCGGCGGGGGGTGAAACGGCCTTGTCTACCTTTACCCAAACCAACCAGGTGGTGCCGACGTTCGTGCCCGCGGGTACGGCCCTGACGGAGTTTACCATGAACTTTGAACCGGGAAAGATCTACACGCTGGCCGTCCGGGGCTTCGTGAACACGGCCGACCAGGGCGAAACGGTCCACCCGCTTTCGGTAGGCGCGACGATCAACCTGTACTGGTAGGGGCTTGACGGGATTGGGACGAAAGTCATCCCCCTACCCCCTTCCCTTGCCCACGGGCAAATCCACAAGGGGGACTCCTTACTCACCGGTGCCGACGCAAGGCAATTGCCGGGGTCGAATGGGTCCGGATCGCTGCCTTGTGGAGCCGCCGCCAGGTACGCAGAACTACGTTCGGTACGTTCGGCTCGCGCCTCCGTACCCTTGTGGGAAGATTTGTGCGATGGCCGAAGGGGGCAGGGGGATGACTTTTTGTTCCCTCATGAATGGCCACCCCTCAGTTAGTAGACTTATTTGTGTCTGATTATCAATACAAATAGCTGTTTATAAGGGCCGGCCACCCCTGTCCCCTCCTCGATGGAGGAGGGGAACGCTACGGGTATGGCTGCACGACAAGGAGGAGCGTACGTTACAGATCTCTTTACTTTCAGCGAGGCGCATGGGTACGGCTCCCCTCCTTTTTGCAAGGAGGGGCCGGGGGTGGTTCCTTCCATCACTTGCTGGTTCTCAAATGCACCCAAGTATGCTGTTCGTACGCGGGCAACAGGGACATTTTTATAACTTTGTCCACGCTGTTTTTCAAGCCCCTGCCCGCATCCACCCCTTTTACCAACTACCCAAAATTCAGCCACCCAAAAATGACCCGACTTCTACTCCTTGGCCCGGCCGTGGCCCTGTTGCTGGCCTGCCTGTCCCCGTTGCACGCCCAGAAAAAGTACGAACCCACCTGGGAATCCATTGACAGCCGCCCCGTGCCGCAATGGTTTCAGGATGCCAAGTTCGGCGTATTCATTCACTGGGGCGTATACTCAGTTCCCTCCTACATCCACATCAACCGCGAAGGCTCCGTGTACGACTGTTACGCCGAATGGTACGAGGTGCTGGCCATGTCCAAGCCCGGGCCCAGCCGCCAGTTCCACGACCGGGTGTACGGCAAAGACTTCGCCTACCGCGACTTTGCCCCCCAGTTCCGGGCTGAACTCTGGAACCCCGACGGGTGGGCGCGGCTGTTCAAGGATGCCGGGGCGAAGTACGTGATCCTGACCTCCAAACACCACGACGGGTACGCCCTCTGGCCTTCGTCGAGCCCGTATTCCAAAGGCTGGAACGCAATGGAAGTCGGCCCGAAGCGCGACCTGGTGGGCGACCTCACCAAGGCCGTCCGGAACCAGGGACTCAAAATGGGCTTGTACTTCTCGCTCATCGAGTGGGAAAGCACGCCGACCCAGCGGGCGGGCAACCACAACGGGTACTACCTGCCCGCCGCGGTGGTGGACAAGTACAAGATTCCCGCCGACAAGATGATTTCCGGTCACATCATTCCCCAGATGAAGGAACTGGTGACCAAATACCAGCCCTCCATCCTGTACCCCGACGGCGACTGGGACGAGGATTACAACCGGCTGCAAAGCCTGGACTTCCTGTCCTGGCTCTACAACAATGCCCCCAACAAGGAGGAGGTTGCCGTCAACGACCGCTGGGGGCAGGTGCGCGGCAAACACGGCGGCTACTATTCCCGCGAGTACGCCGACACGGAGGAAGTGGGCGAAGAACACCCCTGGGAAGAAATCCAGGGCATGGGGTATTCCTTCGGGTACAACCGCAACGAGGACATCGCCGATTACCGCACCTCCGAGGAGCTGGTGCACCTGCTGGTCAACACCGTGGGCCGGGGCGGCAACCTCTGCCTGAACGTGGGTCCCGCCGCCGACGGCACCATCCCGGTGATCATGCAGCAGCGGCTGCTCGACATCGGCGCGTGGCTGAAAGTGAACGGCGAGGCCATCTACGGCACCCGCACCTGGAACAACCCGGCGGAGGTCAAAAAGACCGCAGCAGCAGCGGCGGGTGAGAAAAAGGAAAAATCAGCGGCCGAAGCGGCTTCTACGCGGTCGGCCCGTACCGTTTTTTACACCCGCAAGGGAGACGCCCTGTACGTGCTCACCACCGAATGGCCCAGGCAGGGCCTGGGCGTGGCGGGCCTGAAGGGAGGCAACGGGGTGAAAGTGAGCCTGCTGGGCACTACCAAACCGGTGGCTTTTGAGAACCGGAAAGACGGCCTGTACCTGACGCCCCCGGTGCTCACGCCGGCCGAAGTACCGGCTCAGTACGCGTACGTGTTCCGGATCGACGGACTCGGACCGCTGAAGTAATGCTGATTGGTTGATGGTTGTTGGTTGTTCGGGAAAGGATTTACCTGGCTTCTTCGGATAGCTCCCTGCTTGCCACCAGGAGGTAATAAAAACTGTTTTCCTCCGCCGAGTGGGTAAACCGGCTGGTGTAGTTGCCCAACCAGTTGCTGATCGCACTTTCTTTGCCGTGCAATTGCTTCACCAATTCCGCTTTCCGGCCGGGGGTAGCTTTTTCCAGTTGCGCGGCCCGCACCAGGTCATCCTGAATGCCCCAGAATTCGGCTTGCGGAATTAAACTGCGGAGCGCAAAGGGCACCTGCTCCGCATTCAAGCGAAGACTTTGCCGTTCCTCTAAGGCTTTCTCTACCTGGAAAGAGAGCACAAAGTTGCCGCGGGTAACGTCTTTAGCCCGGTCGTATATGCGCCAGTCCTCGATTTGGTCCTGCGTAAACCGCAGCAGCGGCTCGGCGGCAAGGTTGGTACTGTTCTCGTACCCGTCGCTGGCATAGCCGGTATACGTGTCACCGGCAATCTCCCTGATCTCGACCCACATCCGCTCCGCGGTTGGGCGGAAAAAGACCAGGGCGGAAAAAGAATACGTGCTGTCCCGGCGGGTGTTTTGAAAAGACGCCCGGAACACGTCCAGTCTTTGCTGCGCCTGGCGCATGGGGGGCAGGAGCCACGATTCCGCTTCGGGGAAAGCACGCTTATTGCCGCTCGATGCCGTATCCTGGGCCCGGCCGGAGAGGGACAAACTTATCAACAATGCGCAGCTAAACAGGAATTTGATTCGGGAAACGCCACGGTGCTTCATGGGTGAAATGACAATTGAAGGTAAAGAAAGATCCATACGTAAGGGGGTTTGCGGGGGAAAGAGGCGGGTTGCCTCAGGGAAAAAGCATTGCCAGTTGTTGCGGGTCGTAGCCATACACGTCATCGCGGAACTGCAACGCCCCATCCTGCATGAAGGCCGTCAGGTACGTGATTTCCACCTTTACCGGCTGGGCAAGGGGTACTTTAACCGGCTCCGGCTGGTGCAACCTGGTCCCAATTTTATCGGTGGTCCACTCATCCGTATTTTTGAGCAGGAAAGCCGCCAGCCTTTCCGGGTGTTCAATTCTTACGCACCCGTGACTAAAGGCGCGCCGGTTCTCTTTGAACAGGTGTTTGGCCGGGGTATCGTGCAGGTAGATGTTGAGCGGGTTGGGCAGCATGAACTTGACGGCGCCCAGGGCGTTTTTAGCATTTGCTTTCTGCACGATGCGGTATTTGAAATGATCCGGCGTTACCCGCCCCCAGTTTACCGACCAGGGGTTGATGGGCCTGGCGTTGGCATTCCAGGAATCGTACACCTGGAAGTTGTTCTTTTGCAGGTAATAGGGATTGCGTTGCACCAGCGGCAGTATTTCCCGGGTGGCAATCTGGTTGGGCACGTTCCATTCGGGGCTGAACACGATGTATTCGAGGGTATCCCCGAAAATGGGGGTTTCGTGCGCCTTTTTGCCCACTACTACGTTGGCCTCCAGGGTCGCGCGGTGGTTGTCGATGACGCGCAATTTGAAATCGGGGATGTTCACCCAAATGTACCGGTCGCCCCCCGGCCGCGGGAGCCAGCGCAGGCGTTCCAGGTTGAGGGTTACTTGCCGTATTCTGTCTTCCACGGGGACGTTGAGCGCCCGAAGGGTGGCTTTGTCTACCTTACCGGTTTGGGGCAGGCCGTGCCGCTGCTGAAACTTGAGCAGGCCCGCCAGGAGGCCGGCCTCAAAAAGGGCAGGATTGTCTTGCATGCGGTCGAGGTCGCCCGTCGCGCGCAGGATGTGCCCGAGTACGCTTACGGCCTGGCCCGAATCATTTTTTTGCAGGATGCGGGTAGTCGCCAAGGCGGGCCAGCCCCCCGCCCGGGCAACCGACTTCAGCCGTTGTAATTCCCGCTTCAGCAGCGCGTAGCTGCTGTCGCCCCGCGGCAGGAGGTCGGCCAGGGATTGGGCTACGTTGGCACCCGCCAATGCATCGGTCAGATACTGGGCGAAGGGCAGGTTTTTGGGTTGCACGTGCCAGTTTGAATCCAGGGTACCGGGGCTGATGCGGCCGTTGAAAAGATGGGACGCGTACAAGAGGTAGGAAGCCGTAGCCCACTGATCGAGTGCGGCCACTTTTTCGGCGTCGGGAAAAGCCATTGCGGCCAGGGCGCTTTCCAGTTCCGCGAGGTGATACGCCGCCGGCGCCAGGCCTTCCTGGTCCGCCTGCCGCAAAGCCCGTAGCAACGCGTCCAGTTGCGGCGCATCCTGGCCGTTTTCAATCCAGAGCGGCTGGTAATTGTGCAGGCGGTATACGTCACGGAAAGCAGCCGACAGGCCGGCACGTTGCGCGTGATCCCCGAAGTAAGCCGCAACGGCCTGGTCTTCCAGTGATTGCTGCAACCGCTGGGTAATTTCTTCCGGGGTGGCCCGCCGGAACGTAAAAGCGGCCGAAACGGCAAGGAGTACTCCCAGCGTGCCGAGCAGGAGCAGGAAAGGACCTTTGCAGGGAAGGGCCAGGGCGCGCAGCCTGGTGAGCGGAAATTGGGCGCGGAACAAAAAGTGGGTAAAGGTCTGGGCCATACAAGGAGGTTAGCAGGTTGGTCGGTGGGGCGAAAAAGCGGGGGCGCCGGGAAAAGGCGGCTGCTTATCGGATGCTCAAAAATAACCCCTGGCGGGGCGGGGGTGGGCTAACTTTCGGTGAGTGAGGGCAAACGGAAGCCGGTTAAAGCCATTTGGCAGCCTGTTCAATGCGCGGGTACGCCGGGCGGGCCCCCGGGCGAAAAAGCAGGACGTGGCGGGCTTTGCGAAAAACAAAAACTCCCCTTTTACCGGGGCCGGCGGTCTTTTTACCTTAGTGAACAGACTTTTTGAACCATCAGACAAACTTTTTACCTTACCTGTCAAACTTTTTGCCTCATCTGACAAACTTTTCATCTGTTCAGACAAACTTTGGGGGTATTCTGTCAAAATTTTTGAGGCGGCGAAGGGACGTTTCGGGACGGCTAAGGCGGCTTCCGGGTACCCAGACGGCGTTGCTGCGTACCCGGAGGGCGTGAAGGGTAGTTCGGGGCGGATTACGGGCGGGGCTCGTGGAGGTACTGGCCCAGCAGGCGGAAGAAATTGCGGGCCTCGCGCAGTTCGGCGTAGAGGTCGGCAAATTCGCGTTCCTGGCTGGAGACGAATTCGTGGTTAAACACCAGCCACAGCATGGCTTGGTCGAGCTTATCGGCCAGCGCCTCCAGGGATTCGCCCTTGCGGTGCTGCATGAGGTACTGCATGGGCTCGGAGGCGAGAAAGGCGGACTTGGGACAGGGGTTGGTGGGGGTGGTAGGGTTCATAAAGCGTGGTTTGAAACGTGGTTAACTTGTGAATCAAAAGCTTTGCGGGCGGCGCTAATGGTGCTGGGAAGCCTTCCCATTGTACACCGTAGGCCGTGCAACTTGTTCAGCAAATTACCTTCTTATACAAATGATTACCAACTACTTATATGACTAAAAGTATTCGTATAAGGACTAAAATTATTCATGCTATGACTAATGGCGTTTACGCCGCTGTTGTTGAAAACACCGACAACGGCGTGAGAACGGGCGTTGCCAGAGGGCTCACAATGGGCTCACTACTAATCTTATTGGGCAATGGTAAAATGCGTATTTAAGGCACAAAGGCTTTATTTTCTCAAATAAAGCGCTGTACAATTGGCTCACCATGGGCTCGTATCATAGGAGCCGTGACATTAACCGGGTTGAACTGGTTGCTTCTATGGTATGCATGTTGGTACTTATTGAGAATAATGCCGCTTTGCCGGATGCCGATAACTTGGTCCTTAACTTGGTCGCTAACTTGGTCACTAACTTAGTCACTTTCGGTTAGGCCCGGTTTGGTAACTCTTGAACTAGAGTGGCTAAAGAGCTGTATTCGATAAAAGTTCAGTTTTCATTTGTATTCAAAAACGATCATGCAGGGTCAGTTATCGGCTCGTGCGTATATGTCGGGCTACCTCATCAGTTTGCACCCAAGCAAACCGCTTAGAGATATAATTGCCATATTTGTAATACAAACTAGTACAAGCACCCCAACATTGAAGGTCTTACAACCTCATTTGTTCGCTATGCCATTACTATTATGATTACAATTGAGCAATTGAAAAATGCGATCAATGCTATTTTTGGCGAACGCCCCCCTAATAAAGCATTATCCTCCAGCAAAGTCCGGGAGTTTGTAGCAGACTATCTTAATACCCAGGAAGCCGACATTTCACTGGAAGATTTAAAGGCTGCACTGCGTGATACCCCCTTTGCACGGCCAAGGGCTATGCTTAGGGGTAGTAGCCGTTTGAGTTGGCATTTCGTGAGTCAAGCAAAAACAGAACCCGCTCAACCCTCGTCCATACCAAGTAAGGCTGTGAGCAATAGGAATCACCCCCATACTAAGAAAAAACCGCTGTCAGAGTCACAACGGTTAAAAAGGTAATAAGGCATCATTAGTTGTGAGCTTGTATTTAGGCCGGTCTCATTCGTTGAAATACTAAGATGAATCAAGCCCGCGCGTACATACCGTTCACAAATCACTTAGATAATACGTTGAACTAAAAGTCTTGTTGTTGATGAAAACATCAATAGTTGCGTGAATGTATACCAAAAAATGCAAAACGCTACATGATCATGAATCTTGAAATACTGGCCCTTCGGAAACGCGCATTAGATTATTTTATCGATTATTATGACAAATACGCTTTAGCTGACATAGAAAAGCTTTCTTTGATTCGCCCGGATACAAACGGTGAGGGAGGATGTACTATCGCTCAGGCATTAATAGTTTTTTCCCTGCTCGACCTGTTTGGCTATCTAGTTAGGAGTGACACAACGAATAAAGAAGGAAAAAATTTAACTCTCGAAAAATTACTAAAAGACAACAGTAGAACAATTGAACTATTTCTTAGAGATAGAGACTATTTTATCAATATTACAGAAGAAGAGATAGCAACACTGATAAGTATATACCGACACGGAATTGTTCATCAGTATTTTTCTAAAAAATTTGGCATAGGTAAGCCAACCCATGATTCTATTCCTCAAAATGACCTATTCTATAGTTTCAAACCTAAAGAAATAAATTTAAATGTCGATGTGCTAACTAAAAAGGCAAAACATGCAATTGAAGTGATTAGACATAAAATTAATCAAAACGATGTAGAATTAATAAGAAGAATCAATGAAAGGCTTGATTTTATCGCGGAAACAGATGAGAAAAGTGTTAATGCCTTAGTCTTGCCCAATGTTCCATTAACTTTGATTCCAACTTATACAAGTTCAAGTTCGTCTTCTAGTACGTCTCAAACGACTAGACCTCCGGAAACCACCAGACCACCTCAAAATATTCCTTCTTAAAGGTATTACATATTTAAATTTGCAGGCAATAAGAATGACAGTATGGTGATATATCATTACTCGTATTTAGGCGGGTTTAAGACGGGACGCCTCAAGTCACTCCGCACACACTGTTCACAAATCGTTCAGGCAAGACATTAAACGCAAGTCTTGGCGTTGGCGAGAATACCATTAATGGTACGAAATGGCTTATTATCAGAAGGCTATTTTGGCTTTTCGGATAGGCACTTAAAGGTCTAAAGCAGTGTTCATTTTTAAAGGTCGGTAATACTCTTCATTCAATTCGGTTCCTGTCGAACTGCTATAAATCTTTGTAAAATTTACAATCAATCCATCATAGCCAACATACTTCAAGATTATAGACGAAACAAGAAAATGCAATTTTAAAAACAAATAGTACCTAAATTCATCAGCCTCTTTTATATTGTCAGGTTTTTTGTTTTTTAGCATTGGTACGTCACCGTGAAGAAACTTATTACGCTGTTCAATTGCCTGCTTATCATCATCGTTGATTGGTATTTCTAAAAGTCTGAATGGAATGAGCAGTTTCTCCCTATTGGTAGGCTGATTAATCTGATCTATCTTAGCTCTGATTATATCCATTGCCTGAGCACCTATTTGATCTTTATACTCAAGTAATGTACTTATCAAACTAGCTCTAATCTTTTTTGCAACGAGTTTATTTCCAATTGGCAAAACTGAATCTTCGTTTTCTTGACATACAATCCTCGCCAAGGCTTCTAAAGCTATAGAAAGAAGTCCTGGACTTGATACAAGCGATTGAACGTTTGCTTCTAAAAAAAGGAGAACAGCATACTTAAAGTCATCGTCCTTATGAATTTTAGTGCATAACGTCGATAATTCATCTAGAGCAATGACTTTAGTCTTATCCCTATATCGAGCTGCTATGCTATGATCGTGTATATATCCATAAGGGTTACTGTAAACTGGTATAAAATGACATTTAACAGACTTCCTAAACGAGGAGTAATATAAGTCTAATGGAATTTGCTTATGTGAATCTGCGTATTGAAAAAAGAAGCCTTCGTTTTGAACAAAAAGTCCGGTTGTAAATCCAAAGCCTATGAGAATAGAATAGCAGTACTTGTTGAAAATTTCAAAGCAGGTTTGTTTATCACAATCTATAACTAAATATCTCTCTAGAGGTCCGAAAACTTTATCAGTAATTTCAAACAATATAAATGTATTCTCATCTATTACAATTTGAGAAGCATTAATAGTACTTATCCGCTCCAGATAGCTATATATTAAACTTACGCTTTCAATAGAGAATAGAAAGTTTAACTTGTTTTGAACAGGTATAACTAGTCTATGGTATAATGGTTCCTCTTTTCGGAAAGTGGACGTTCGCAGATCTCTTATTTCGCCAGTTGACTTCCCAAGCATCCGCTTCTTAAAGTCAAAATGCCTAGGGGATGTTACTAAAGTGATGTCCTCACCTTCGAGTATGACTTCCTCACACGGCCAATCTTTTACATCAAAACCGTCTGCCTCATTCCCAAATGTATAACCAAACTCTCTTTCCTTCTTTTCGATAAGTATTTGTCTATCTTCAGGAAAAATAGGAGAAGTAATCTTATAGTATTTGGGATGAGTCAGCTTCTTAAGAAGAGATACAGTACTCTCTAAATCAAACACCTTATCTATCCTTTTCAACATAATCCTGGAAAGTTCAAAATCAGCAAACACTTACCACTCAATTTTAAGAATTTTTCAGCTAACTTATACTGGAAAAGAGAAGCCCTTGTAAATCTGATGTTTATAAGGGCTTCTCTTTTCCAGTAGAGCGAAGGCCCATATTATCGAACCACCGGCAGCAGGATTTGTAAGCAATTAGGCAGTTCGTACAGGGTAAGAGCCGGTATAAGTACGGTAAGCGGAGGGTTGCCAGAATCATGTTTGGTGACCCTGCGCTTGCTTCGTAGTTACCCCACTACCCGGGTCCATCCGTAACGCATCCCTGGGGGGCCGGGGTAACCGTTTGGGCGTACTTGAACAAAACCCCTTTGATTACCTGTAAGGCCGGCTGTTTCCAGGCCGCCCGCCGGACCGCCAGTTCCCCCTCGTCCACTTGCAGGGCAATCGTGTTTTGCCCGGCGTCTATTTCAATCCGGTCATTGTCCCGGACCAGGGCAATGGGGCCGCCCTTGTACGCTTCCGGGGTGATGTGTCCGACCACGAACCCGTGGGAGCCCCCGCTGAACCGGCCGTCGGTGATCAGGGCCACCCGGTTTCCCAGCCCCGCCCCCATCAGGGCGGCCGTGGGCTTGAGCATTTCCGGCATGCCCGGACCGCCCCGGGGCCCCACGTACCGGATCACTACCACGTCGCCGGCGTTCACCCTGCCGTCGCGGAGGCCGTTCACCAGGTCGTTTTCGGTGTCGAACACGCGGGCCGGTCCCGCAAAGTATTCCCCTTCCTTGCCCGATATCTTGGCTACGCACCCCTGCGGGGCCAGGTTGCCGTACAGCACCTGCAAGTGGCCCGTTGCTTTCAACGGCCGTTCCACCGGGTGGATGATGCGCTGCGTCCCAAAATCCAGCCCGGGTACTTCGCCCAGGTTTTCGGCCTGCGTACGCCCCGTCACGGTCAGACAGTCGCCTTGCAGGAGTCCCTGCCGCAGCAGGTATTGCATCACCGCCGGGATGCCCCCGTGGTCGTGTAAATCCTGCATGAGGTAGCGGCCGCTGGGTTTGAAATCGGCCAGCACCGGCACCCGGTCACTCACCCGCTGGAAGTCGTCGGGGGATAACGCAACGCCCACGCTGTTCGCCATTGCAACCAGGTGCAGGACCGCGTTGGTGCTGCCGCCCAGCACCATCACCACGACCATCGCATTTTCGAAAGCCACCCGCGTCATGATGTCCGACGGCCTGATGTCTTTTTCGAGCAGGAGCCGGATGGCGCTGCCGGCCCGGCGGCACTCTTCCTGCTTCTGGGGGCTCAGGGCCGGCGCCGAGGACGAATACGGCAAGCTCATGCCCAGCGCTTCAATGGCGGCGGCCATCGTGTTGGCCGTGTACATGCCCCCGCAGGCACCGGCTCCCGGGCAGGCGTGGCGGACAATGCCCTCAAAATCCGCTTCGGGCAACGTGCCGGCCAGCTTTTGCCCCAGCGCCTCGAAGGCGGAAACCAGCGTCAGCGGCTCGCCCTTGTAGCGGCCCGGGGCCACCGTACCGCCGTACACCATCAGCGAAGGCCGATTGAGCCGCCCCATCGCCATCAGTGCGCCGGGCATGTTTTTATCGCAGCCCGGAATGGCAACCAGTCCGTCGTAGTGCTGGGCGCCGCAGATCGTCTCGATGGAGTCGGCGATCACCTCGCGGCTCACCAGCGAATAGCGCATGCCGTCGGTGCCGTTGCTCATGCCGTCGCTCACGCCGATGGTGTTGAAGCCCAGGCCGACCAGTCCGCTGCGCCACACGCTTTCTTTGACCTGCTGCGCCAGCCCGTCCAGGTGGGCGTTGCAGGGGTTGCCGTCGAAGCCCATGCTGGCAATGCCGACCTGGGCTTTGGCAAAATCTTCGGCGTTGAACCCGATGCCGTAGAACATGGCCCGGGCCGCCGGTTGGGTCGGGTCCTGCGTGAGCACCCGGGAATACTTGTTGAGCTGTGCAGTCATCGGGAATGGGTGGGTGAATTGACGAAGAAGGTTATATGGCTGGATGGCTGAATGGCTGAATGGCTATATGGTTGAATGGCTATATGGTTGATGTGCAGTTGGTAAGTAGTGCTGCGTAAGCTCAACCATCAACCATACGGCCATACAACATTCTCAGGACTTACACAATTGCCCAGCGCGTACCGGGAGAGAACTTGCCCAGGTGCAGCGGTTTGGCGCAACATATGCCATATCTTTTAACGCGCAGGCAATCGGCTGCCAAATAGATATGGCATATGTTGCGCCAGCGGGTTCCCCAACCCAACGCGGTCATTAGATAACCCATCATTGCTGATGCGTAATTCCTGATTCTTTCAATTCAGGTAGGGAATAGAATGGGTGGGGATGCGTTGCGGTCTCCCCGGCCGCGCCTCACGCGTGCGACTTGAGCCGGCTGAGCGTTTCGGGGGAGACATTCAGGTAAGCCGCCAGGTTGCTGTTGGACAGCCGCTGGACCAGGTCGGGGTTGTTCCTGAGCAGTTGCCGGTACCGTTCGGTGGCGTTCTGGGTCAGCATGCTGCTGAGCCGGTTGGTGTTCACCAGAATCCCGTATTCAAGCAGGTAGATGTAAAACTGGTCCCAGGCCGGAATCCGCTCCCGGAGCGCAGTGAAGTCCTGCCACGAGATTGCCAGCAGCAAAGAGGCTTCCACCGCTTCGATGTACTCCGTGGCGGGCTGCCGGGAAATAAAACTGACCAGCGAGGTCAGAAAGGTGTCTTCGAACGCCATGAAGCGGGTGGCTTCGCCCTGGCCTTCCTGCGCGTAGTAGAGCCGGAGGCATCCTTTGCTGATGAAATACAGGTGGTTGCACACCGTGCCCTTTTCCAGCAACCATTCGTTTTTGCGGGCGGTGCGGGGCTTGAACAGGGAAAGGATCAGGTGCAGTTCCGCGTCCGTTACCCGTATTTTCTCACCCAGCAGTTTTTTGAGACTTTCGTGCATAAAGCGGTGCGCGGATGGCGTATGGGCGGCGAAGGGCCCGCATCCGTCGGCACAAAAATGCGGAGCGGAACCGCCCAAACCATTGACCTGCGTCAAAAAAGGCGGCATTTGTCGTAAAATGACTCCCTGCTTGCGTATTTTGTCTTTCACCTACCCTCCGACGCGAATGGAAATCCGAACGATTGACGCTTTTGTGGACTACTACGGCAAAATCCGCCAACGGACCGACCGGGTCGTGGCGCTGGTGCCGCCCGACCAACTCGAATGGGCGTACCGTCCCGGCAAATTTTCGATTGGCGACACGATTCGCCACGTGGCCGCCATTGAACGGTACCTGTACGCCGAAACGGCCGCCGGCCGCCGGGGGGCTTATCCCGGCTGCGGCCGCGAACTGGCGGACGGCTACGAGGCGGTGATGGCTTTTTACGGCCGTCTGCGCGAAGAGTCCATGGCGGTTTTTTCCGGGCTTACCGACGACCAGTTGCGGCACAAATGCACAACCCCGTCGGGGGCGGAAATTACTTTGTGGAAATGGCTGAGGGCGCTGATCGAACACGAAATCCACCACCGGGGGCAACTCTACGTGTACCTGGGTATGCTGGGCGTAGCAACGCCTCCCCTCTTTGGCCTGACGGCCGAAGACGTACAGCGACATGGGCTCCGGTCCGCGCGGGATGAGCGGTAGGGTATGCTTCTATATAACTCAGTTGCTCAAGCAGCTTGTTGCTTGAGTTGAGTGAGTCTCTTTTCCAAGTAGGCAATCTTGGCTAGCTTGTACTTTTGCTGATAATGGTTTAAATCCAAGGGCTTGAACTCCTGCTTACCGCGTACCATCTTGTAGTAAATGGTGGCAATCTTACGAGCAGTAGCCACTATGGCATACTTGTTTCCCCCTTTGGCTTTCATGCGCCGAAAGTAATCACCTAGCCAGTTGTCACTTCTTTGAACGGCGTTAGCCGCGTTGCGAAAGGCTTGGCTAGCTGCACTAGGCTTCTTTTTGAGCAGCATGCTGCTAATCATTTTGCCGCCGGAGATCTTGTTGTTAGGACACAGGTTCAACCAGGAAACGAAGTGTTTCTCAGTAGCCCACTTACTCATGTCGGTACCCGTTTCCGAGCGGATTTCTAGACCGGATATATCACTGATACCGTAAATAGCCAGTACATCTACCCCAAGAATTGTTTTCAAGTACTGGCCCGTATTGAATTGTGGTTTGTTTTTAGCGGCTTGCTTTTTAGTAGTAGTACTCCCATCGGGTTTGCTCTCAGGGGTTACTTGTGGCTCAAAGAGCTGCAACTGCCGCTCAATCTGCTGGTCACAAGCAGCAATGCGGTCTTTATAGTAGCAGTAACTCTGATAGCACTCAGCCACAATAAACAGGTGTTCGCTACGCCAGTTGCCCTGCAGGGATTTGAGGATGGTTTGATGATCGGCTCTGATGCCAGGTTCTACATGCACTAGAAAGTTGTGCGGCTCTCTTTCCCCTGCAATAATGGCTTCTACAATCTTAAGGCCGGTTTTACCGGTAATATCCCTGATGACTGTGTGCAATTTGATGTTCATCATCTCCAGGGCCTTCTGCATGCGTAAGATGAAGCGATTGCTATCCAGGATAAGACTTCTGCGGTAGCGTACCAGGGTACGCAAACCCTCCTGCTGATCACCAGGCAAATAACTGCTTTTGAGTAAGCCACAACTGTGGAGCTTTTGAATCCAGCAGGCGTCCTGCTCATCGGTCTTTCGTCCGCTTACATTGCGCACTTGTTTAGAGTTGACCAGGTAGACTTCAAAGCCTGCCTGCACCAATACCCCAAACAAAGGCTTCCAGTAGACACCCGTACTTTCCATTGCCACCGTGTCAATACCGCACTGAGTCAACCAGTCCACAATGGCTTGTAAATCACAAGTCATTGTACCAAAACAACGTACTTGATGCTCATCCCGGCCTTGGGGGACGGCTACTGCATGAATTGTGTCACCGACATCGATGCCGGCAGCATTGGGGTTAACCAGCGGTAGACTGACCTGGCTCTTGGGGGCTTTTGCTTTTTTCATCTGTTTAAACGTGTAATTACAGAAAAGCCCCTGCCTGCGGTTCAAATAAATTACTCTTCTATACGGGCTCCTCGCGCCCAATCTGAAACTTAAAGGAACCACAGAACCATACTACGGCATGAACTTAATGTTCAGTGTATATATAGGTCTTACTGCGGAGGGCTTTACTAAAGATACGACTTCCCGATCCTGCTTCTTCACCCCCCCGCTGATTATGATTCACTCCAGTTCCTAAAGTTATTATGAGCGAAACATTGGTTCGCCAATATGATTACTACGGTACAAAACCTCACCGCCCTTACCAGGGACCGCTAATCACGTACTTTAGAGAGGGGAGGCGTAACCGGCTGCTGTACAAATATTTGAAAAAGACATTCTTCTCCCCTCTCCCCGGGAGCTACGATTAAGACACAAACAAAATGGGCATCAGGGGCGTATCGTTGTGGCAGGGTCATTGAAGTAGACTTAGCCCCGTATCCCCGTGGGGCAGGCGGGTTCTCAAACCCGACCCTGCCCCTGGCAAGTCAACCAATCGCGTAGCTACGCCAGCGGTTCCCCTCAAGCCGGGCAAGCGGCAGGGTGCTAAATAATTCCGTTGCGGACGGCGAACCGGAGCAGGTCGCCCGGGTTCCGGTAGTGCGTCTTCCCGCTGATGTTGCGCCGGTGCGTATTCACCGTGTGCAGGCTCAGGTAGAGGCGGTCGGCAATCTGCTTGCTGCTGTAACCATTGGCAATCAGTTGCATCACTTCCTTTTCCCGTTTGCTGATGCGCGCCTGGGGCTTGAGCACCTGGTCGTCGGAGGTGCACACCAGGCGGGTGCCGTCGGCGGCCGACGTTACCGAAGCCACCAGCGTCACGCTTTCCTTCCAGTGGGTAATGTCGGTGCCCGTACCCAGCAAGTGCGTAACGTTGCCGTGGCGGTCGGTTTGCAGCACCTGGTTTTGTTCGAGCAGGCGCAGGTACGTACCGTCGGCCCGGCGGATGCGGTAGTCGCAGCTGAACCCGTACGCGGCCCGTTGCGCGGCCGGCCGGGCCAGCAGAAACTGCCAGACGGCCTGCATCAGCTGCCAGGCGCCACGGGCGTCGTCGGGGTGGAGCAGCCCGTTGGTGTAGGCCAGGCCTCCCTCCGTGAAACGCCGGGGCGATTCACCGAGCAGCAGCCCGGCGTGGCTGCTCATGAAGCAGTACCCGCCCGTCCGCACGTCAAGCACCCAGCACAGGTGAGGCCCCAGGTTGAGCACTTCCGTCAGGGCACGATGCGTTTGCAGCAGTTCCGGCAGGGCGTCGGCCTCCGGACCGCTCACGTAGGGCTGGCTTTGCCACAGGCGGATGAGTTCTTCCAAAGCATCGGCGCCGCCGGGCTGCGGGGGTGGATTAAGGGCATTTTTCATGGCGTAAGGGGTATTAAAGCATTAAAAGTGACCTATGTACCAGCCTGGATAAAAAGGTAATCAGCGTGTTGGAAAATCTTTAACGGGTATTTATCTTTCACGCACCGCTTACCTTTTATCCATCTCCGGTACTCATGGCACTCATTCGCCCGCAGGAAGACATTGCGCTGATCGAAGCCTTCCGAAAGGGCAATACCAAACCCCTGGACAAGTTCTACCTCAAGCACCGGGAAGCATTCCTGAAGTGGATTGCCAGGGAATACGGGCTTTCGGGGGACGAAGCCAAGGATGCGTACCAGGATGCATTCATGGTGCTGCACCGGAACCTGGAGGCCAACAAGCTCGACGAAAACGGAGCTTCCCTGAAGGTGTACCTTTTCGGCATCGGCAAAAACATTACCTTAAAACGCCTGGAGAAGCGAACCCGGGAAGGAGCCGCCGGGGCGGAAGCCCAGCAGGAGTGGGAATCCGACGACGCGGCTGACCTGAACGAACGGCAGTTGCTGGCCATGCACCTGTACGCCCAACTGACCGAACCCTGCAAATCCATCATCCGGCTCTATTACTACGAGGAACTTTCCATGCGGGAGATTGCCCGGCAAATGGGCTACAAGAGCGAAGACGTAGCCAAGAACCAAAAGGCCCGCTGCCTGAAAATGGCCCGGGAAATGCTTTCGACCATGCCCAACCGGCAAGCCTGACCGCTTTTGAACGGGCCGCACCTCGCGGGCGGTTTTACGCCAACCACACCTGCCATGACGGAAGAAGAAAAATTCGAGCAAATTGACGACTACGTAAGCGGCAACCTGCCGGCGGAGGCGCAGGCGGTTTTCGAGCAGCAACTCCGGGCCGATCCGCAACTGGCCGAAGCGGTGGCGTTGCACCGCGACATGCTCACCGGGTTCAGAAGGGCCATCCGGCGGGACGTGGACCGGGAAAGTGAAGTAGACCGGGAACGAAAGGCGCATTACGCCCGCCTGGAGCAGCAGGCCGCCCGGCGCAACCGGGCCGTGGTGCCGCTCTGGCTCACCGGCATTGCCGCCAGCCTGGTGCTGGGCGCCGGGGTGTACCTGCTCACCGGCGACAAGCACGACAAGCTTTTTGCTGCGTACTACCAGCCGTACATGGCCGCGGCAACCGAACGGGGCGGGACCGCCACGGACGCCAAAGCGCAGGCCCTGCAAGCCTACGAGAACGGGGCGTACGAACGGGCCGCAACGCTGCTCAGTTCCTGCGCCGGTGCCCCCTCCCCGGACGCGGAATGCCTTTTTTTCGCCGGCCTCTCGTCCCTTGCATTAAGCCGCCTGCCCGAGGCCGAACGGCATCTGTTGCAAGTAGTAACCCTCCCTCCCAACGACTACGCCGGCCGGGCCCGCTGGTACCTGGCACTGGCTTACCTCAAAGACGATCAGCCCGGGAAAGCCGAACCGCTCCTGCGGGAACTGCAAGGCCAGGGCGGGTTCTACGGAAAAAAAGCGACCGAATTGCTAAAAGAATTGTAACTGGTGATTACCTTTTGAAAATACAGGTACTAAGGGCAGGCTTACATTAAAATAAACTTACAACCTCTAAACTTTATTACTATGGAATCCGGAGAAATTGACATGGAGCAGAGTTACGAAGCAGGCAAATTAATATTGCAGTATAAAAAGTATAGACACCCGGACTTTCTCGACCAAGAATTAACTTTTGAGATTATCATTGATGTAGAAAAGCTGGGAGTCTACATGGGAAATCCTCCTTTCCTCCATCCTCACACGCGACCTATACCTACAGCCGATGTTGCAGCCAGTGTGACGGTTGGCAAAAAAGATGATAATAGTACCGGAGAACAATCTTCCACAAGCACTGAAACCAGGAAGAGAGAACCACTCAAGGATTACAAACATCCAAAATATCCCAATGAAAAGTTAACCTATGAGGTAGATATCGATGAGAACCGGCTGGAACGCGAGATAAAAGACATGCTTGATGAACACAAGAAGATGTGCCAAACACAACAGTCTGAAGAAGATAAGGATCCTATAGGAATAAAACATCCTCACACACGGACTATACCTACTAGTTTCGTAGTCACCTTATTTTAATAACTTGATCAGCTTTAAGTAAATTACTGCAAAAGGAGGATTGCGCAGTGGTAATTTCTCCTTTTGCCCTTATTAGGTTTGCCTGGTTCTCTCTGCATTTTTTACTTGCTCAGGTCCGAAGAACTGCCGGTTACTGCCATTATTTGTTTGCGTATCGTTTCAGGCGAGCCACTCCTGCCCCCAGCAGCAGCAATACACACACACCAGCACCCACAAAAAGAAGCCGCGTTGTCGCAAAACCCGTGGGGCTTATGGGTTCGGCATTGCCAATTAACACAAAGCTGCCCCACAGGGTGGGGTTGGCCTGGTATTCGTCAACCGAATCCAAATAGTGAAGTTTGGCCTGGTACAAGGCATCATCTTTGCCAAGCCCTTTCTTTAACCCTTCGTAGAAGTACTCCATGATGCGGGAGGTAGGCTTATCGGAGGCCGGCCACAAACTCACCAGGAGGGTTGGGCAGCCGGCGTAGCCAAATCCCCGGGCCAAACTGATTACCCCTTCTCCCCTTTGCAATTTGCCAACGCCGGTATTGCAGGCACTCAGCGTAACCAGTTCCGCGTTTAGTTTCAGGTTGTACAGTTCGTAAGCGTACAAAAAACGGTCTTCCTGCAACGAATCGTTAGAGAAGAAAACTAATTTTGAAAGGTTCGGATGCTCGTCATCGATAAGGGCATGGGTCGCCATGAGGATAATGTTATATTGGGGGGCCAGCGTTTTGAATCGGGCTTTGGTAGCGGCAGTGTCCAGGTAATACTCCCCGCCAAACTTGCCGGCAATTTTAATCACCTCTTCCCTGGCTCCGGGCAAAGGAGGAAAATCTTTAAAGCTGGGGGCTAATCCCAGAAATGGCTTGGGCGCTTTCCGGTTAGGTTTGTTCTTGTTCTCCAGGAGCAACGTAGCCGAGTAGTGATAACTCATCTGATACTCTCTTACCAGGTAGGCAAGACGCGAATAATCTACCAGCTCCCGTTCCGGCTTCTCCTTCAGCAGTATTTCGAAAGGCACGTAGCTTAACTCTCCATCCGGAACAATTGTTAATTTCTTGATTCCCTTTAGCTGTTCCCGGATGGGTGCAACCAGTACAGAATACAGCGCATTTGCTTCTCTGGCATAGGCCTGCTTATCCCCTACCTTTAAAGCTACCCTAAGTGATTGGACGCGTTGCGCCAAAGAGTCATTTTTCACCCTTGCAAGCGCATAATGCGCGGGGGTAACGGTGAAGATATACACCAAACCGTCAGTGAGTGTATATTCAACCAACGCTTGCTCCGGCAGCAATTGTTTTTGTACCTCCTGCATGGAAGCAATGGTATTGCTGTATTTGAGCCGGTAATAATCCGGGTAGGTTTCTTCAATGCGTTCTATAAATTCTGAATAGTGGCGTTTAGACTCCGCTATTTTTGCTTGCAGTTGCTGGATGCCGGGACCGCTGGTGAGAGAATCCCGCCCGGCATCTGCCATTTGTTGCTCATACAAAGCAATTGCGGAACGGAAGGAACTCTCTTTGGCGGATACCGAATCGGGAATCCCGACGGTGTACTCTGCGCCGATCTGCCTGGTCACCTCCAGCAGTACCCTGGCTTTGTTTTGTTCGGAAAAGGCAAAAGCCTTATTCATATACGCTGGATTGCCGGTCCGCTGGTAGAGCATAGCGGCCGTTTCTAAAGCCTGCTGATAGATCAGGTCAGTCCTGGTGCTGAGAAATAGTTTGGCTTCTTCCCCTTTATAGGTATGCCTGAGCAGGTCTGTTACCTGCGTTGCCAGTTCAAAGTAATCCAGGGAAAGCTTCAGCGGAGTAATGTCCAAAGTGTTTTCATCATATTTCTTTTTGTACGCACCGGCTTTTGCGGCCAGTACACCCGATAGCTGACTTTTTGCGGGTACTCCCTGCAAGTCCGCCGGGTGTGGGAGAGAGCCGGATGTATAACGGGGCAGCAGCGCTTCCAGGGCACAATCGTAATAAAAATGCGCACTGTCCGCGTGGTTCTTCTCAAGCCACACATTCCCTATCTGCATGTGCATTTCGGCGATGTGCGGGTGGTCACGCCCGGCGATTTGCGCATAAGCGTCGACCGCCTTTTTGTAATAGAATATAACCCGGCCAAAGTCCTTTTGAATCGTATAAATCTCGGCAATGGTGCTGTAACAGGAGGCTATTCCCAATTGAAAACCTTCCTCATCAGTACGGTTTGACACGTACAGTTCGAGGGCCCGGTTGCAGTAAAACAATGCCTTGCCAAAATCCCTTTTGATCCCGAAAGCACGTCCTAGATTGTTATAGATCGAAGCGGCTTCGCTCGACTGAATCTCTTCATTAATGATCGCAAGCGCTTTTTGATAGCTTTCGATTGCCCGGTCAATTTCGCCCAGATTATGGAAACAGACACCCATATTTTCGTAGATGACCGATAATAAAGAATAGCGATTCCCAAACTTTTCCAAAAAAATAGAACTGGCGTTTGTATAATAAGAGATGGCTCTCTCATAATCACCCATGTCTTCGTAGATATTACCGATATTGTTGTAGACATTGGCCATTGGAACGCTTTTTTCTCCCGATACACCTTCGTAAATTTTCAAAGCGCTCCGGTAGTAAGTAAGTGCAGTAGCACTGCTTTCCAGTATATTGTAAACCATGCCCAGATTGGCGTAAAGTTTTCCTCTCTCCGGATGGTTCCGCCCCCTGCTTTTGGTAGTTATCGCCAGGCTCTTGGTATACATGCGGTAGGCGTCGTCTATTTTCTGCTGCTGGAAGTAGATGTTGCCCATGATCTTATAACACACGGCAACCTCTTTGTTTACTTCGCCAAAAAGCCGCCGGTAAACCTCCACGCTCTGCGCCAGGTTTGCCAGGGCCTGCTTGTACTCGCCGTGCACGTAATGCAACTGGCCTATGGCCCGCACGCTTTGTGCCGTGGCCGGGTGGTTGCGGCCAAACCGCTTTTGGTGGTAGCGCAGTGCCAGGCGCAGCAAAGAGTCAGCGGCGGAGTACTGCCCCTGCGTGATGAGCAATTCCCCCAGGTGCGTTTGGGTTTGGGCTACCGCCGCGGAAGTGTCCCCCAACTGCGTTGCACCAACCCGTAAAGCCCGGTCTAACTGTTCGCGGGCCCGCTCCAGTTTCCCTTGCTGTTGCAGGTTGGCACTGATCTCATGCAAGCACTTCAGGTAATGGTGCCAGTTTTGTTTCGCCTGGTACTGCACGGCGGCTTTTTCCAGGCAGTGGTTTGCGCTGTCGAAAAGGGCCGAATCGGCCAGCACCAGCGCCTTTTCGTAATAAACCCTTTCGCTGACCGGCGCGGGCTTACCGGGCGGGGCGGGCTGACGGGGGAGGCTCCCCGGCTCTTGCCGGCACGCGACCAACCCGTACAACAGCAGCAGCGTGCTGCACGCGTAGTAGATGGATGCTTTCATGTGGGTTGGGTTACGCTTGCTTAGGGTTGGAACCAATGAAAACCAATGACACTCCTCGTCTTTGCTACCCGCAACGGAATGCACTTGACGGAATTGTAAAACGGACTGTACAAGAGAAGGTTAGGATTTAGGGTCCCGCGCCTGCCCGACGGGACCGGTGGGTGCCCACTACCCTCCCGGGGGCCCGGCCGGGGACTGGCGTCATTACCCCTTTACGTTGTGCTGCCACCCTTTACTTTATGAGAATAAAATTTACATCGCCCTTGATTCGATATACAATAATCATTACTATTGTACACGCGGCTTTCACCCTTGATTCGATATACAATACCCATCACTATTGTACACGGGGCTTTCGCCCTTGATTCGATATACAATACCCATCCTTATTGTACACGCGGCTTTCGCCTATAAAATAATAGCGCACAACAGGATTTATCAGGATCTGTTGGTCATCCCCTTCTTACCCGCCAAGTACCCGCAACCCATGCAAAGGTAGCGCAGGCATCCTGAGCGAAGCAGGCAAGACACCGTGGCCTTTGTACCGCCTGATTCCCGGCCTGGACCTCCCGGTCCGGTATGCCATTGGAATGCCCGTCCGTCACTCGAAATCCGTGCCTTCACCACAATGCAGTTTGTCATACATCACTTCTAACGTCTACAACTTATGGAAACGCATCCCCTGATCTCCTGCCTCTGCGTGACGCACAACAGCGTAAGCCAACTCCAGCGGGCAATCGATTGTTACGAAGCGCAAACCTATCCCAACAAGGAACTCATGGTCCTGTACGAGAGCGACAACGCGTCCGTTAAGCAATTTGCCGCGCGGCCGCAACCCCCCGGGGTGTACTTCGTCGAGGTTCCGGCCGCGCCCAAGCTCACCCTGGGCGAACTCAGGAACATTGCCGTGGAACAGTGCAACGGGGAATATTTTTGCCAGTGGGACGACGATGACTGGTACGCCGCCAACCGGTTGCAGGTGCAGATGGACGCCATCCGGCAGAGCTGCAAGCCGGCCAGCATGCTGCTCTACTGGCTCATGTACGACTGCGTCGACCAGACGGCTTATCTGTCGCCTTTCCGGTTGTGGGAAGGAAGCATCCTGTGCAAAAAATCGATCATTACGCCCGCGTGCAACTACGCCAGCCTGGTGAAGGGCGAAGACACCATTCTGCTGGGCAACCTGCTGAGCAACAACAGCATCTTTCCCATCATCAATCCCGCTTTGTACATTTACGTGTTCCACGGCAACAACACCTGGGACCACGATCACTTCAACATATTCTACAAACGGGGCAAAAAATTGTCGGGCCGGGCCAGCCAGCTGATCGGCGAAATCCTCGGGGGGCAGTACTCGGTGGAGGAGAGCACGGGCCTGCTCAACCACGTTGCTTTCCTGGAGGAAATTGATTTCCGGTTTGAACTCGTAGACCGGTACAGCCTCCGCATGGTGTGAACCGGCCCAAAGGCCGGCCGCCCCGGCTGGCCTTCGTTATCCCATCCCCCATTCCAAAGAAGAAGCCTATGCCCCTCCCCCTGGTTTCCGTCATTATCCCCACCTTCAACCGAAGCACACTGCTTGCTTACACGTTGGAAAGTATTTACCGGCAGCAAACGACCGTACCGCTGGAAGTGATCGTAGTAGACGACGGCTCCACCGATGATACGCGGGCCGTCGTGCAGCATTATGCCGGGCATGGTAATTTACAGTACCACTACCAGGAGAACCAGGGCCGGCGGGTGGCGCGGGCCCGCAACGTGGGCATTGCCCACGCAACCGGCAGCATCTGCCTTTTCGTCGACTCGGGCGTGCTGCTGGGAACCGGGTGCGTTGACGGGCACGTACAGTCGCACCGCTCATGCCCGGGGCCGGCGGCGGTGCTGGGTTACGTGTACTGCTTCGACAACGGCAACCAGGAAGGCCAGTACCTGCAACGGGTCATCAACCCGGCCGACCCCGACCGGTCGATTGATGGCTTCCGGTCGCGGAGCGAGTACCTGGACCTGCGCGACGGCTTTTACCGCCGTTACAAGGACAACCTGGCCGACCTGAAGTATCCCTGGGTCTTTTTCTGGACCTGCAACGTTTCGGTGCAGACAAAGGCGCTGCGGGAAGCAGGTGCTTTCGATACGGCGTACGACCTCAACTGGGGCATGGAAGACATTGACCTGGGGTACCGGCTGCACCAGGCCGGCGTCACCACCCTGCTCAACCGCGAGGCCCCTTCCATTCACTTCCCCCACCAGAAGGACGAGGCCGAAAACATGCGCCAGCAGGCCGTCAACCGGCAACTGTTTCACCGCAAGTACAATACCCGCGACACCGAACTGTTCCTGGAGCACCTCTGGGAGATGAACGACCGGTGCGTGCCGCAGTACGCTCCCCTGCAATCCACCTGATTCCATTTCCATCCTGCCCATGCCCACCATTTACGTGATCCAGGCAGGCGCCGCCCGCGCCAGGGAACCGCGCATGGCCCGGCCGGCCAGGACTGGTTTGACGGCCACGCCCTGGCGGCTGCCCAGTCATCCGTACCCTTATAACTACTGACTTGATGAATCACGCGATTTTTCTTGTGTTTGACGATGCCTACAGCCGGCAGGCGGTGGCCTGCCTGAAAAGCATTGAGGCCAACTACCCGGGGCACCCGCGCCTCCTGGCCTGCTACGACGGCAACGACCCCGCCGTGCTCGGGTTCCTCGAATCCGTCCGGGACCTGCAACGCGTGCCCTACGAGCCCGACGACGCCCGGCTGGAGGGGATTTCCCTGGGGGTGGTCAACTCCCCCAAAGTATTCCAGAGGTACCGGCTGTGGAGTGAGCGGTTCGACGCCTACGACGACATCCTGCACCTGGACGCGGACACGCTGGTGCTCAAACCGCTGGATGCGCTTTTCGGGCGGGACGCGTTTTTTGCCGTTTCGGATCACTCCAACCCGGGCTACCGCGTGCTCAGGAGCGAGGCAAAGCACGACCCGCAGCTGGTGCAACGGCTGGCCGAAGACCGCCTTCGCTTTCCCGACGGCCAGGACGAGATGATCAACGCGGGCGTGTTCGTGATTCCGAAGCGCTACCGCAACCGGGCCCAGTACGAGAAATTATGGGAGCTGACCCGCCGGTACAACGACTACCTGCTTTTTGCCGACCAGAGCGCCATTTCCCTGTGGTGCCACTACAACCGCATTCCCATCGCCACGGATTACCGCTTTAATTTCCAGGCCTGGTTTTTCTACAGCGACGCTTTCTTCTACGACGGCTTCTTCGGGCCGGGCTTCTCGGTGGACGACATCCACCTGCTGCACTTCAGTTCGTGGAAGCACCACGGCGCGTACTACCAGCATTTTGCGGCACTGGCCGGCGGGTTTCTCCGGCTCGGCGAAAAGGTGGCCGCGTTTTACCCCCCGCCGGGCGGCAAATACGACCTGTCTTCCCTGAGCGTCATCTTGTCGGTGAAGATCGAATCGGCCGACCGGCTGCACAACCTCTCGCTGCTGCTCGACTATTTCGAAGCCTACTTTACCGATTACGAAATCGTCCTGGTCGAGCAGGGAGCGTCTTCCCGGCTGGACGATTGGCTGGCGGGCCGCAAAAACGTGTACCACTGCTTGGTGCCTACCGGCAGTTGCCATTACAAAACCCGCAACCTCAACCTGGCCACCCGCCTGAGTACGCGGCCCTACGTGATGATGTGCGATTGCGACGTGTTCTGCAAGCCGGAGGCCATTGTGGCCGCGCTGCAACGCGTCAAGGCCGGCGTTACCTGCGTTTCGCCCTACAACGGCCTGGTGGTGCAGGTAAAGAAGCACCTTTTCCGCGAAGGGGCCGACGTGGCCGCCCTGGTGGAAGGGCTCCCGTATTACCCCAAAGACTTCGACCTGCGGCTGCACGAATACGACTACACCGACACCGAGCCCCTGTACGGCAACAGCAATTACGACAATACCGGCGGCTGCCTGGTGTACAACAAGCAGGCCGTAACCCGGGCCGGGGGCTGGAACGAAAACTTCGTTTCGTACGGCTTCGAGGACATGGAGTTTCTCTACCGCCTCGGCAAGCTGGGCCACACGCACGAGAAAATCACCGGCTTCAACCTCTACCACCTCGAACACGAAAGGCTGGTAGACAGCATGTACAACAACTTCTACCGTACCAACGAGGAAGAATGGCACCACGTGGGCGGCATGAGCCCGGAAGCCCTGCAAACGTACGCCCTGAACGGTTTCCGTCACATCGAGTTCGACCCGCGGCGGTGCTTGTCGGTGCGCAACACCCGCGAGGCGTACGCCCTGCACATGGTGGAGACCGAAAAGCCCGACCTGCCCGACCTGTCGATCATCGTGCCGCTGCTGACGCCTTCGGCCGTGTACGGCCAGCACATTGATGCTTTCCTCAACTACCTGGAGCAGCACAACAACGGCTACGAAGTGATCCTGGTGGAGGCCGGCGCCCGCGATTACAAATACCTCAAAAACCACAAGAACGTCAAGTACTGCTGGTACGGCACCGAAACCGCCGACGTGGATACGCTGGCCAGCCGCGGAGCCGGCGAAACCCGGCGGCAAACGCTGCTGGTGTGCGACCTGACGGTGCCCGTGAACATTACCGCTTTCGAAGCGGCCCTGCAAGGCCAGGGCGGACCGCCGAATCAATACGTGTACCCCCTACGTCAAACGCCCCAACGCGCATGAACCTACCTTCCAGCCACAGTTACAGCCTTGATGTCATACTGGTATCCAATGCCCTTACGCCGGAGCTGCGGGCCATCACCCAGCAGGCCATTGATTCGGCCGGGGCGCGGGCCTCGGTGATCGTAGTGGAATCCAACCGGGCCGTCACTTACGCCCACGCCCGCACGCTCTACCCCGACGGGCCGTTCGGCTACAACGCCTACCTGAACACGGGGGCCCGGGCGGGCACCGGGGAATACATCTTTTTCGGCAACAACGACCTGTTGTTTACCCCCGGGTGGGAAACGGCCCTGGTGAACGCCCTGCAGCAGCGGGGTGCGGCTTCGGCTTCGCCGCTGTGCCCCCGGTCGCACGCGGCTTTCGGCCTGCGGGAGCACTCGGGCGTACGGGAAGGCTACCAGGTGTTCGAACGGTTCTGCGGGTGGGCGTTCCTGTGGACCCGCGCCCTGTTCGAACGGGCCGGGGGGCTCGACGAAACCTTCACGTTCTGGTGTTCCGACAACGCCGCCGCAGCGCAGTTGGAAAAGCTTGACCAGCCGCATCTGCTGGTAACGGACAGCGTGGTGCACCACCTGGGCGGCGGCAGCAACACCATCAACGGCCTCGATGCCGATACCACGTACCGGTACACGGCAGCAGAAATCGGGAAGTACAACCAGGTGTACGCCCAACCCCTGCGGATCGGCGAGAGCTGGCAACTGCCCCGGAATCTGTCGCCCGACCGGCTGCCAGGCCAGTGAGACCCGGTTCCGGTCCGGGGGGCGGGGCCGGCTGCCCCGGCGTCCGCAAGCATATTTTTACCCACCACAAACAACTCGGCCGTGCGCAACCCTTACTTTTCGTTACTCCGGACCGCCTGGCGGTACGCCCGCCAGGAACGTTCCCGTTACGTGCTGGTGTACGCCTTGCTGATCGGGTCGAACCTGGTGGTGGCCCTGCACCCGCTGCTCTACGGGCGGTTCGTGGATGCGCTGCAACGCCGGCAAATGCCGGTGCTCTCGTGTTTCTGGCTCTACGCGGGCTGCTACCTGGCCCTGCGCCTGCTGGAATGGTGTTTCCAGGGCCCCGCCCGCGTCATGGAGCGGCAACTGGCCTTCACTGTAAGCCGCAACTACCTCGACGAAATGTACCGGCAGGTGCTGCACCTGCCCCTGGAATGGCACCAGCAATACCACAGCGGTTCCACCATCAACCGCCTCCGCAAGGCCTACGCGGCCCTGAAAGAGTTTTTCCAGATCGGCTTTATCTACCTGCACGCCTTTTCCAAATTTTTCTTCTCGCTGGCGGCAATGGTCTACTTCCTGCCCCTGTTCGGATCGGTGGCCGTCGGCATCGGGGCGCTTACGGTATGGGTGATCATTAAATTCGACAAGCCTTTCGTCCGTTCGCTGCACGAGGTCAATGAGGGGGAGCACGCCGTCTCGTCCAACCTGTTCGACGGACTTTCCAACATCCGCACCGTCATTACCCTGCGGCTCGAAGGGCGGATGGGCGCCAGCCTGATGGATAAAGTAATGGCCATTCTGCCCGCATTCCGCCGCAACGTGATCCTCAACGAGTGGAAATGGTTCAGCGCCTACATGCTGGTGGGGCTCATTTACGTGGTAATGCTGATGGGCTACGCTTACCAGCATTACCAGCCCGGGCAAACCTTTTATTTGGGCGGGCTGGTTACCCTGATCGGTTTTGTCAACCAGTTCACCAGCGTTTTTCACGACGTGGCCTGGCTCTACACCCAGGCCGTGCAACACAATACCGACGTGGATGCGGCCCGCAGCATTACGGCTGCCTCCGCGCTGTGGGGGCAGCCGCGGGCCGCCGAGCCGCTGGCCGACACCTGGCAGACCATCGACATTGAAGGGCTGGGCTTTTCGTACGCGGCGGGCAACGGCAGGACGCCGCGGCCGCTCCACGGGCAACCGGCGGGCCTGCACGACGCGGCCCTGCACATCCGCCGCGGGCAACGGATTGCGCTGGTCGGCAGGAGCGGCAGCGGCAAAAGCACCCTGCTGGCCCTGCTGCGCGGCTTGTACCTGCCCCAGGAAGGAGCCCTGCGGGTAGACGGCCGCCCCGCGGCCGACTGGGGGCGGCTGGCAAGCACGGCTACGCTTTTTCCGCAGGAGCCCGAAGTGTTTGAGAACACCATTTTGTACAACATCACGCTGGGGCTGCCCTGTACCCGGCAGGAAGCGAACCGCGTGTGCCAGCTGGCCTGCTTGGGCGAAGTACTGGCCCAGCTGCCCCTGGGCCTGGAATCAGTCATCCGGGAGAAGGGGGCGAACCTGTCGGGCGGGCAGAAGCAGCGGCTGGCGCTGGCCCGCGGCATTCTGGCCGCGCAGGGCAGCAGCCTTGTACTGCTGGACGAACCCACCAGCAGCCTCGACCACCAGACCGAAGCGCAGGTGTACGAGAACCTGCTGGCGGCCTGGACCGGCAAAACCGTGATTGCCTCCCTGCACAACCTGCAACTGCTCGGGCATTTCGACTACGTGTACGTACTCCAGGGCGGCCGGATTGTTGAGCAGGGCAGTCCCGAGGCGCTGCGACGGCACGGCCGGGTGTTCAATGAATTGCAGCAGGTATACGTACAACGCCAGCCGTTGTAACCCGGCCGGGGCCGCGTTTCCCGGTTGCCGGCTTCCTCCCCGGCACAAGGTCAGCCACTGCCTGTACGGACAAGAAAGATTAATCCGATAATTACCTGATGAACCCTGTAATTATTTAAAATACTATTTAAAATACCTTGGGGTGTATTGGCCGGTACCTGCGTATGACGTGATGGCCGCGGCCTTTTCACCGGCAGCCCCCCAACCGTTGCGCCCGTAAGTGCTTGAACACGAACAGCGTAGTATGTCGACGGGTACGATCAGGGCTTTGCAAGGCACCGTGTGTCGTTTACGGAATTTTTAATTATAAAGAATTCACAATCCATGTAATAAATGGCTTGGATTGCAATTAATAAAGAAATTTTACCGTCTTAGGGGGGTTGCGTATAAATTATCCCGGATTCACCGTAAAGCCCCAAGGGGTTGCTTGCATGTTTGATCCGTTTGCGTTTATTTAGTGTCTAGCGGTAACAATTATTAACTTCCGTAAATGACTGCATAACGAAGTAAAACAATTAATTGCAAAAAATGAATTAACGATTTTATGCCTTCAGCGCGATGGCATAACCGCACATTGGCACCGTGAACGCATATCTTATCGGGCCCTGTTTCCAGGTTACAAAAGCGGTCCGGTTAAATTTCACAACAGCTTCTAAGGTTTTTTTTCATCCGGGGTAACTAAAAAGGACCTCAAGCAAGGCGAAGCCTTGTCCCGGTACCAGGCCCGGTCAGTGGTTGCTGCCGCATGTCTGACCGGCCGCGCAGGAGTGCCCCACCAAGCATTCCAGGGAAGAAAAAACCAGCATTCGCAGGAGCAGCGCAAGCTGACGTGCATTCAAAATACAAGAAACCCTTTTACCTGATGATATGGCAGTACACCTGGAACACCAGTTTGACCAGGATAGCTCCTGGTTTGTGGTTTACACGATTCCTAAAAACGAGAAGAAAGTTTACAGTGAACTGGTAAAGCGTGCGATCCCGGCGCTCCTGCCGCTACAGAAAGTAACCCGCGAGTGGAGGACGAAGAAAAAAAAAGTAGAGCTTCCCATGTTCCCCAATTACGTATTTGTTAAAGTACCCCATAACAAATGCTGGCCGGTCCTCACCATAAGCGGGGTAGTCAGGTTCATCGCGTGCAACGGAATCCCGGTCGTGGTGAAGAACTCGGAAATAGAATTAATAAAAAAGTTAACTGAGGGCAAGGGCGAAGTGATTGACCGCGATCCCTTCGGTTCCGGGGAAATGGTGCAGGTGATGCAGGGACCTTTTGCCGGATTGGAAGGAGAGGTATTGAACATCAAGGGCAGGGACCGGTTCATCGTCGAGTTGAGTGTGATTAACAAGACTTTGGCCGTGGACGTTCCGGTTGCTTTTCTCGGGAAGCAAGTCCCCGCTGCGTACTAGTCCGACCCCGGTTACAACAAACCCTTTACTACCCAGCAAATTGTGGAGCACCATTACGTTACCGTCGACCAGCCGTCATCCATCAGGGTCGTTGACATCCGCCACAAAACCAATCCCCCCGACCAGGCCGGCATCACGCACGAACTGCCGGAGGAGCCGGCGGTTTTTGTGGTCACCGGCCGGGTAAACGGCCAACCGGCCAACCCCCGTTACGTGGGCAGCACCCTCAATCTGCGGGAAACGGTAGCAGGGCTTTTTGACCCAAACCAGGCCGCCCCCGCGGACCACGATTGTTTCAAGCGCTTTATGCTTTCAATCAAACTCAAAGTACTGCTCTACGAACCAACCGCTCCCGGATTGCTGGACGGGAAACAGGCCGAGTGGAAGAAAAAGTTTAACCCTGCATGCAACGAGGTGCTCAACGAAATTCATTAACGCCGCCACAAATCCAACCCTATGAGATTGTTTCCTAACTTACTTGGTGCGCTTGGCGTTACGCTCAGCGCCTGCGCTGCCGGCCTGGCCAACAATGCCCCCCAGATCACCAACGTACAGGTCGTGCGGGGGGTGCGGGAAGTAACCGTGACTTACGACCTGTCTGACGACGAGGATGCCAACCTGAACGTTTCCGTCAAAGTAAGGGACAGCAAGGGAAACTGGATTGCCATGACCCGCCTCTGCCAGGGAGACGTGGGCTTCCCCGTGGCCCCGGGCAAGCAGCGCAGACTGCTCCTGGGCACCCTTCAGCCCGCCGACATCCGGCAGATCGAACTGGTTGCCGACGACCGCTCCCGGATCGACGTGGAGGAGATCGTCAAAAACGTCAGCGTGGATTCGCTGCGGTATTTCCTCCAACGGGTGGAGGGGGTGCGTGACCAGTCGAAAAAGGGGAAAGAGCACGTGGAGGAAGTGCGTAATTTCATCGGTAAGAAGCTTGGCCAGTACACCCAGTCCTTTCATTTAAACGATACCGTGGTGTCGCGGCGGGGTGCTTTCCAAGGCATTTCCCAGGCCATGGGCTGGAAAATGCCCCGGGAGCTGGTCCGGAAAAACCCCACCTATGACCTCAAAAACCTGATCGGTGAAAAACCCGGCGACACCCCCGGCGGCCCGAGCTACATCCTGTGCGCCCACTACGATGCGGCCCAGGACAGCCCCGGGGCCGACGACAACGCCTCGGGCATTGCCGGACTCCTCGAAGCAGCCAGGGTGATGAGCAAGCTGAAGTTCGCCAACACCGTACGCTTCATCGGCCTGGACCTGGAAGAAGAAGGCCTCCTGGGCAGTTGGTTCTACGCCCTCAAGGCCCGGCAGCGCGGCGATTCCATCGGGGCAGTCATCAATTTCGACATGATCGGCATGTATTCCGACAAGGAGAATTCCCAACTTATCCCCGAGGGGTTTGAGGCGGTTTTCCCAGCCGTGGTGGAAGGCATCATTAAAGACGGCCGGAAGGGAAATTTTGTGGTAAACACATCCAACCAACAATCCCGGGATGTCTCCGAGCAGTTTGTCCGCAATGCCGGGCGGCACGCTTCCGGCCTGAAAGTTGTCTCGCTTGAGGCGTACAACAACGGCGAATACACCAACAACCTGGCCCAGAGCGACCACACCCCCTTCTGGCTGCTCGGCTACAAGGCGTTGCACATCGGCGACGGCGGCGAGACGAGAAACATGGCGCTCAATACCAAAGCCGACCACATTGACCTGGTCAACTATGAGTTCATGGCCCGGATCGTGAAAGCAACCGTTGCTACCCTTTGTGAGCAGCTCGTGCTCCGCCAATCGAGTTCAGTCGTAGTGGATGTAAAATAAATCGGGAAACCCGAAAACCCGGGCTCCCCTGGCATGGGATACACGCTAATGAAGGCGCCAGTAGTGCCGTCATCGGCGCGTATTTACGTACAGGAAATGAATGCACCCGGACGGCGCCCGGCGGCCCGTCCGTTCGGTGGGCGTTGTCCCGTTGGGTGATTTCATTTAACGGCCCTGCCCTCTAACTGACTACCCTATCACACCCTATGGATATTGCAACTGCAGGCACGGCCGGTATGTTTCCGGAAGCAGGGGTTTTTTTTCAGCCGCCGGGCAAGCACGTGGACGAGTGGCTGTACACCCTCGAATGGGTGCCCCTTGAGGAAGCCCCGGCCCGCGGGCCGGCCGGTCCGGAGAAACGGTTTTTGCTGCTCGGGGCCGACGCGGCCGGGCTGGCGCCGGAGTTGTTCGGGGAGTGTGCCGGCCACAACGTGCGCCTGGTCCGGGTGAGCCACGGCAAAACGTTCCGCCAGGTGGATGAGGACACTTTCACGTTGGACTACCAGAACGAATTTCACTTCAAGATGCTGGCGCAGCACCTGCGCCGGCCCATCGACGGCGTGGTGGACCTGAGCAGTTGTGCGTACCCGGCGCCGCAGCCGGCATCGCTCCGCGAGGAGGTGCTGGCTTCCCTGGCCGTGAAGCTTCACGTCGTGAAGGCCTTTGAACCGTTGCTGGCCGGCGGGGCTTTTGCGATGGTCTACGTGACCAACCGGGGCCAGAACGCCGGCCGGGCCGGGGTCGACTTCATCAACTGCCTGGCCGGCACGTTCCTCAAGTCGCTCCTTTCGGAGTACCCGGCCATTGAGGCCAGGCTCATTGACGTAGACCTGCACGATCCGGTACCGCTGGGCCGGATGCTGCTGGCCGAGTTATTTTCGGCTTCCCACCTCCGGTTCGTTGCCTACCGGAACCATAAGCGGTACGTGCAGCAACTGGTCCCTTTGCAGGGGGGTGCCGCGCCGGAAAGTCCGGGCCCTTCAGGGTCGCCGGGCCCCTTTCTGGTGACCGGCGGCGCCAGCGGGGTCGGGCTGGTGATTGCCAAACACCTGGCCAGGCAGTACCCGGGCTGCCGGCTGATCATCCTGGGCCGTACCCGGGTGGAGGGGCAGGAGGCCGCCACGCCGGGGACGCGGGCCGCCAGGGGCGTGGCCCAACTGCGGGCACTGGGCGCCTCGGTGCGGTACCATTCCGTGGACATTGGCGATCAGGAGCAGTTGAAAAAGACGTTCCGGCAGATTGGACGGGAACACGACCGGATTGACCAGGTGTACCATGCCGCGGGCATTGCCGGCAAGGGGCACCCCACCCGGCTCAAGAAAGTGTCGGATTTCGACGTAGTGTTCGGGCCCAAGGTGTACGGGAGCCTGTACCTCGACCAGGCCGTGCAGCCGTTCCGGCCCCGCCTGTTCGTGTGCATTTCTTCCATCAACGCCCTGGTGCCGCATCCGGAGCACGCCGAGTACGCGCTGGCCGATGCGTTTGAGGATGCCTTTGCCTGGAACCGCAGAAGCGCCGCGTGCCGGTACGTTTCCATCAACTGGCCCGGCTGGCTGCTGGAAGACAAGACCTCCCCCGACGGGCAGAACTTCAATGCGTTGCGCAACATCACGCCCGAAGACGGCATGGCGGCCCTGGGGTTCTGCCTGCGGGCGGACCGCCCCAACGTGATCGTGGCCGACGTGGACTTGCAGGATGTAGAAGCAAATCCCTTTTTTGCCGTGGGCGGGGCGCGGTTCGTGCCGGCCGGGGAAGACGCCCGGCCGCCGGAAACGGCGCAACCCGGGCGGCAGACCGACGTGCTGGCCGGCGTGATGGCCCTGTTCCGGAAGATTCTCAAGCCGGAAGCGCTTACGGAAGAGTCGGACTTTTTTGACCTGGGCGGCAACTCCCTCACGGGGGCCCAACTCGTCAACGCCCTCCACGACGCGTACGGCGTTCAGCTGGGGGTCGGCGACCTGCTCGACCTGGCTACGCCCGCCCAGATCACCGGCCACCTCCTGCTCACCAGGAGCCTGGGCGGAAAACAGGCCCCGGTATCCGAGCCGGCCCCCATCGAAGAGCAGGAGGATTACCGCCCCCTGCTCGAACAGCAGGGGTGGTGGATCAGGAGCAAGTACTGGACGGAGCCGTTCCCCTTCCACATGTCGCAGATGTACGAGACGCCTGATTACGAGGAAGCTACGTTCCGCAAGACCTTCAGAGTGTTGCTGCGGCGGCACGAAGCCCTCCGGTCGGGTTTCTTCCTGCGGGAAGGCGACATCAGGGTGCGGGTGCACGACCCGGAAACCCTGGTGCTGAACCACCAGTTCGCCGACTGCTCGGGGGAGCCCGACCCGCGCGCCCGGGCAGCCGAACTCTTCGGGCCCGTTGGCAGCAAGCCCTTCGCGCTCGATGAGGCGCCCCTGTTCAGAACGCTGACCGTAAAATACGACGAAAACCATTTTTACACCCTCCTGGTCATTCATCACATCATTTCCGACGCCGTCAGCCTAGATGTGTTGAAGTGGGAGCTTATGCACATTTACCAGCGCCTGAAGGAGAACGAGGAGCCCCAGTTCGAGCCGCTCAGAATCCATTACAAGGATTTCGCGGCCTGGCGGACCCTGGAAATGAAGCTGCACCGGGAAGAACTCCTGAAACTGTGGCGTACCACCGTGGTGCCGGCGGTGACCGGGCCGCACCATCCGGCTTCTTTTTCGGGCCTGCTCACCGAAAAACCCCTGGGCTACCGGGAAGCGCTGCAAGCCGACCTGGAGCAAAATTTTCACCCCTGGGTGGCGGGCAACGTCAACGAGGTGTACGCGGTGGCGGGCATTGCCAAGCCGCTCGTGGGAGCCTCCTACGTTGCGTTTATTGATACCCCATTGCTCAACGAACTGAAGCTTTTCAGCCGGCAGGAACGGATCACCCCGTTCATGCTCACCTCCGCAGTGCTGGCCCTGCTGCACCACCAGATCACGGGCCGGTGCGACCTGGTGTTCGGCGCCCCGGTTTCGCTGCGCAACGACAAAGCCTGCGAGGCCATGATGGGTTGGTTCCTGTCCACCAACCTGCTCTACATCCACACCCGCCCCGACCAGCCGTTTCTCGACTGGCTCAAACAGACCGGCGAGGTGCTGTGGGAATTTCTCAAGTACCGCATGTACCCCTTCGAAAAACTGCTGGAAGACCTGGAATTATCCCCGGCGTACGTGGACACGGTGTTTCTCAATTACATCAGCACCGACGGCCCGGGCCGGGCCACGACGGCTTTTGAAGGCACCGGCCACCGCGGGCACGGCACGCCCACGTTCGACATCAATTTCACGTTCACCGAATACGCCGACGGCGTGAAACTGGTGTGCGACTACCGGCCGGCCCTGTTTACGCCCGGGGCCATCGGGCGCATCGTGGACCAGTACCTTGAACTGCTGGAAAAAGTACTGCGCAACCCTAAGGAGCAAACGTCCAGTTACCTCAGAAAAACCACCCCGGTCGCGTGAGATTGAAAAAAATTTTTATCCGTCCGTGTCATCCGGAAAACTACTTTACGCGCAGGATGCCACGCATGGCGGGCCACCGGTAACGAACCTCCCCATAACCTTCGAAAGTGTATGTTTGCCAACATCAGATTGCGGTTCCGGTGCACAGTGCTCATGCTGACCGCCCCCTTATCGACTGCTGCATTCGCCCAAATCCCTGCCAATAATCCTTACACCACCCACTACCGGATCGAGAAGGACTGGACGGATGAGATCCCGTGGAAAAGGGTAACCGACGTTACCAGGGCCGGCGGCGTGGTGGGCGAAAACGGCAGGGTTGATTCCGCGCGGTTGCACCAGCAACTGGAGGCCCTTTCGGAAAAAGGCGGAGTGCTCTATTTTCCGGCGGGCACGTACTACTTCGACTTCGACGTACGCCTCTACAGCAACACCGTGATCCGGGGGGCGGAGCCGGTAACCCCCCCGGGCGCCCCGCTCCACGCGTCGAAGTTTCCCACCCGGTTCGAGTTCCCCCGGTACGAACCGGCGGCTGAGGGGGCGGGCACCCCCAACGGGACGGCCTTCAAGCGGTTTTCCGCCGCCCCCAAGGGGGAAAAGAACTTCGGGCTGGTACACCTGGACCTCAACCGGGCTTCCATTGATTTCTATTCGGACTGGCCGGCCGCTGCCCACGACAACGTCATCGTGTTCGGCATCCGGCAGAACAACGCGGCCACTCCCGACCCGAAGGTTCCTTCCAAAATCCAGGCCGACGAGAAGCACGGCTGGCAGCGCTGGCCGGCGTGGTACAAAGAAAACATCGTGGTTTGCGCCGAAAGCCGCTGCATCGTTGCCAACTGCCGGCTCAACGATGAGGTAACCGACGACTTCAGGCAGGCCGGATTCATGACCGACGACGGCTACGTGTTCCGGTCGGACACCATCAACTTCAGTTACACCTACCACCAGGCCGTCACCCTTTACGTGAAGGCAAAGCAGAACGAAACCCGCATTACCGATAACTACATCCGGTCGACGCGGCACTTCCCGAAAATAAACGTCCCGGAGCGGACCGTGCGGAACGAAAACAACACGCTGGCCGATACGCCCGATGAAAAAGAGTTCGCCCTCGTCAACCTGGCCACCATGACGGCCACGGCGCTGCAAATGCAGATCACCGCCCTGTTTGAGAAACAGCAGTACCTCACTCCCGCCGGGGAAGTGCTGCGGTACCGGATTTTGAAACCCAAAAACTACGATCCCCGGGTCAAATACCCGCTCATGCTCTTTTTTCACGGCGGCGGGGAACGGGGGGAAGAAGTAGACAATACCGGGCACTTCGTGCAGCTTTTCGCCCAGCCGGAAGCCCTGGAAAACCATCCCTGCTTTGTGGTCGTTCCCGAACTACCGAAAAAGGGCGAATGGGTCAGCCGCCGCCTGAACGACCCGCCCAGCCAGCCGATGCAGGCGTCGCTCAGCCTGATGGCCGAGTTGCAGAAGCAGTACAGCATTGACCGCAAACGCCTTTACGTGTCGGGCATATCGGCGGGCGGGAAAGCCACCTGGGAGGTCATGTTGCGCTACCCCAAGCGCTTTGCGGCCGGCGTGCCGATGGCCGCCCTCTATAACGTGGAACAAAATCAAATGCCGCCCCTTCGCAAGATGTCCATTTACATTGCCGCCGGCGCCCAGGACCAGTACGTGCCCGTTCAGTACGTACGCATGCTGGCGGGGCGGCTCAGCAAAGCGGCCGTGGCAGTAACCTACAAAGAGTACGCCGACGTGGGCCACTTCAGTTGGGTGCCCCTGTACACGGATAAGGAATTTCTGCCCTGGCTTTTCAGCCAGCGGCGGTAGCCGGGCACGGGAAGACGTACGCCGGGCAACCCCCTGAGGAATAGGTTGATTACCCGGACCAGCACGCGTGTAAAGGGCTCCCCCGAGGGGGAGCCCTTTACACGCGTGCTGGTTTTAGGGGGATGGCTGCTTACGCACCGGCAATGGGGGGTGGGAAGGACCTTTTTTCGGGAGAGATATTTTATCGCCCTCCGGCCTGACGCCGGAACTGATCGTCGGTCAGCGCATTCAGGAACAGTTCCAGATCCCGCTCCTCCTGCTCGTTCAGTTGCACCGTATCGCGCATCTGCACGTCCAGGTTCAGGCTTAAGTGTATTTTGCCTTTGGTGACGTTGTAGAACCGGATCACCTCCTTCAGGGTTTTGATGGAGCCGTCGTGCATGTAGGGCGCCGTTACCGCGATGTTGCGCAAGTGCGGCGTTTTAAATTTCCCGATGTCGGCGCTGTCCTTGCTGATGGAGAACCGGCCCAATTGCTCGGCGTTGAGGGAGGAAAGCGTTTTGGGGGTAATCTCCCGCAGGCCAATGTCTCTGAACCCGTCGTCGGAGAAGTCGTTTCCCCGGTGGCACTTGTCGCACCGGGCCTTGCCCACAAACAGTTCCAACCCGCGGATGGCAGCGGCCGACATTGCCTTCTCGTCCCCCTTCATGTAGCGGTCGAAGGGTGAGTTGTAGGCAGAGAGCGTAAGCTGGAAACGGGCCAGTGCCGTGGCAAGGCTGCTTTTATCGGGCCTGGCCTGGAAAACCTTCTGGAAGGCAGCCGCGTAGTAGGGGTCCCCGTTCAGCCGCCCGACCGCTTCGTCAATACTCAGGTTCATCTCCCGGGGGTCGGCAATGGGCATCAACGCCTGTTCTTCGAGCGTAGCGGCCCGTCCATCCCAGAAAAAGACGCCCCGCTTGACCATGTACGTGGCCGTGGGGGTATTGCGTTCCGAAGGGGTAGCCTTCACGCCGAGGCTCAACGGCTGGTTGTCGGCAAAAGCAAACTCAGGCTTGTGGCAGGAGGCGCAGCTCACCGTGCGGTCCCCGGAGAGGATCGGGTCAAAAAAAAGTTTTTCGCCCAATTGCTCCGGAGTCGCCGGCAGTTCGTCCCCCGGCCGGTCCGGCGAACGGTACGCTCCGGCCACAATCAGCAACCAGGCAACGATGGCCGTGGGGATGAAGGGAGAGGGAAAGAATACGCGGGCTGACATATCAGGGGGGAGTAGAAGTGGCTGTAATAGGTATCCAACCGGTAGGCGGCAGCGTGTTTGGCCGCCGGCAAAGCGGCGTCGGGCAGGACTAAGGGTAACTGTTCCATTGCATTTGTTGGTTTTCGGGCGGTTGAGGCGTAAAGCCGGACCACCGGGGGCGCCCGGTTCAGGGGAGGACCGGGCTGCCCACGGCAAGCCTTTCGTAGAAGAGTTCCTTTTCCCCGTACAACCGTTCGGCCACCAGGTCCCGGCTGCGGCATTCCTCGATGAGCCGGTTGGAGGCCACAATGGGGTTCGACTCCTCGGTGTAGCGGATGCTGCTGATGAATTCCAGCCAGGGCTCCTGCCCCATCGCGTACACGTACACCTCCTTGGGATGGAACACGTCCACCAGGGCCTTTCCTTTCTCGTAGTTCGACCCGGCCAGCCGGCGGGAGTTGTCTTTGTCGCGCGCCAGTTCGTCGGTGAGCAGCGGGCCGTAGAGCCAGCTCAGCGGCGCCCCGTCGCACTCCATGCCCAGGAAGATCACGTCCACGTCGCCCGTTTCCCGCTGCACGTGCCGGTACAGCGAGGGCTCGATGTTGCAGGAGTCGGCCATGAAGAGAATGGAAAACGGCGCAATGTGGACGTGGTAACACGATTTGCACTGGATGTTCAGGTCGCTGTGTTCGCCCAGGAAGGGGATGCCCGTGATGGTGCAGTCTTTAAACCGAATGCTTTCCATGTCGTCGATCTCCACTACGTTGTCGAAGCCGATGCGCTGGAACATGAGCTTGAGGCTGGGGTCCTGGAGGCTGCCCCCGCCGCTACGGGGCACCAGGATCTTGCCGATCTTGTGGCGCAGGGGCAGCAGGGTTTCCAGCAGCACGTGGTCTTGGTGGTTGTGCGTAATGAGCAGGTAATCCACGAAGTCGGGCACGTCGGCATCCGAGAAATGATGTACCTCCGACGGGTACCCGTAATAGCTGATGAGCGGGTCCACCAGGATGCTTACCTCGCTGGTTTCCAGCAGGATGCAGGCGTGGCCGAAGTAGCGCATCCGGATTTTGTCGCCCGTGTAGGCCTGGTAGCGGGGCGGGGGCTCGTGGGTGAAAAAAGTACGGAAGCGTTCGGCTTCCGCTTCCGTCAGGTTCAGTTGCCGCTCGATGGGGCCCAGCAGGGCGGGCGTACGCTTCATGGCGCTCAGGGCGTCGATCACCGGGTCGGCAAACCGGAGCGGCAGGTGCAGCGCGTCGGGCTCGTCGAGCCGGGGCGTGCTGAGCACGAACGGCCGCTGGTCGTTGTTGGTCAGCCACAGCGCCACGCTCTGGGCCGCCGGGTTGTAGAACGGGCTCTTGTAGAGCAGCGCCTCGAAGAACCGGAAGGAAGGGTTGTTGTTGAGGTCATAGACCAGTTCCACGTAGCCCTTCAGCAGGTCGGGCACCTGGGCGTACAAAGCCTCCAGGCCGTAGCCCCTGGCGTGTTGCTTGAGCAGTTTGTCGAGTTCCCGGACGGCCCCCGCGAATTGCAGCAGCGGCGCCTCCTTTTCCAGCGTGTCGTTGAGCAACTGCCTGATCTCAGGCACCCGGTTGCGGCCGTAATCCATGAACGGCCCGCCCAGCATCTTGGCGTTTTTCACGGCCGCCGCGTGAATGTGCGGGGCCTGGATGTAGGAGTTCATGATCTTCAGGTGCCGGCCCCACAGGTTCATGGCGGCAGTGGCCGGCGAAATGAGGTGAGGCCACGCGTACCAACGGTCAATGAGCGGTTCAATCACCACGTTGGGCTTCAGAAATACAGGTTCGGCTTGCATAGGGTAAAGATTTCAGTTCGTAGTTTTTTTTCCAGGCACGGTTTGTAGTGGGGAGCCGGTACCGGGTACCTACTCTCCCCGGGTCGCTTCAGGTTCCAGCTTTGCAAAGGGGTCGGGCACCAGGTCGGGCACCAGGTCGGCCACCAGCTTGCCGCGTTCAAACTTGAGCACCCGGTCGGCGCAGCCAAAGTACCGGTCGTCGTGGGTGGCGGCAATCAGCGTTTTGCCCATCAGGGTCAGTTCCTGCATGAGTTCTTCGTAGAAGTATTTCCGGAATTCGGGGTCCTGTTCGGCCGCCCACTCGTCGAGCACCAGCAGGTGCCGCCCTTCGAGCAGGCTGCGGATGAGCCCCAGCCGCTTTTGCTGCCCCTTCGACAAATCCTTGGAAAGCACGCGTTCCCCGTGCTCCAGCCGGATGATTTCCTCCATCTTGAGCAACTCAATGTAGGCGGTCAGCTTGCGGTTGGCGGCGCTCAGATCGAAGGCTTCGTAGTTTTCCTCGAACAGGTAGTGGTTGGTGAAAATGACCGAGATGCGGTTGCGGTACCCGGGGTACTGGTCGTCGGGCAGGCGGCGGCCGTTGAGGTAGATGGTCCCGGTGGTGGGCTTGCAGAGGCCCACCAGCAGGTTGATGAAGGTGCTCTTGCCGCTGCCATTGCCGCCCGTGAGGAAGATCCGCTCCCCCCGCCTGATTTCCAGGTCCAGCGGCCCGAACGTGAACTGGGGGTTGCCGTTTTTGTCGGTGTACTGGTAGGTCACCTGCTCGAACACGAGGCTGTCGAAGCCCGCCGGCAGTGCCTCCTCAGCCGGCAGTTCGGGCACCAGTTGCTGGTCAATGTCGCGCCCGAACTGCTCGATCCGCTCCAGGGCGATTTTGGCATTGGTGTAGAAGGGCAGGAACGTGATCACGGCGCCCACCGGGCCGATGATGTAGAGGATGATCACCACCAGGCCCACGCGCTGCGGGGTGTCGAGCACGCCGGCCAGGCCGAACAGGATGACGAAGATCACGAAGTACCAGCTGAAACCACCTACCAGTTCGTTGCGGGCGTAGCTTACCGAAGTTTTGATGCTCAGGCTTTTGGCGGCCATGCGGTTGCGGCGGAGGTAGTGGTGGAACAGGTTCTCGTTGGCGGCAATGCTCATTTTCAGCTCCTTGAACCCGTACATCAGGTCGGCCAGGTAGCGGAAGTAGCTGTTCTGCATCGTCCGCAGTTCATTGAGGTCCTTCTCCACTTTGTTGTTCTTGTGCAGGTAGTAGGCCATCAGCAGCGCCATCACGAGCAGAATGCTGGCCCCGCCCACCGGCGAGATGTACATGATGTACCCCAGGCTGCACACGATGATGATGACCGCGTTGAAGGCGCCGATGAAGTGGGCGGGCACGGTGCTGAGCGTGCGGGCATCGGCAATGGCCGTGTAGGCCCGCTCGTTGCCCAGTTTATCGAAGGTTTCGAAGGAAGCCGACCGCAGCTTCTGCAGGATGTCGAGTTCAAACTCCGTCAGCAGTTCGTTGGTGAGCCGGATCATGTAGGCCTGGAACACCTGCCCGCTGACCAGGGCCACCGCCACCACCGCCAGGTAGCCGGCGCTTGCCGCCGACAGCAGGTGCAGCTGGGGCCGCTGGGTAACGTACGAATTGATGATGTAGAGGAGTACGCTGTAGGCGGCGCTGTTCATTGCCCCGAACAGGATGAGCCACGCGAAGAACCATTTTGAGCGTTGGGCAAGTATTTTCAGGAGTGGTATCATTGCCCGGCGTGCGTCAGGGATTTGTTTTTTCTTTTCTGCGTAAACAGCCAGGGCAGCAGGGTTTCTTCCTGCTGGATGAGGGGTGCCCAACTGTTGATGCCGGTCTTGGGAAATTCCGTGAACCGCGGGGCCCCGCCGCCGCTCCGCAGCGCGCTCAGAAAAACGCGGTTGGAAATGGGGGGAATGAACCGGTCCTGCGCGCCCCAGGTCACCCATATCGGCACGTCGCTGAGCAGTTTGGACTGCTCCTTATCGAGGGTCCAGTAGGGGCTCATGAGCACGGCCGCCCCGAAGCGGCCGGGAAAGCGGATCATGGCGTCGATGGCCGAGTTGGCCCCCGAGATAAGCCCCGTCACGTAAAGCCGGTCGGGGTCAATGGGGTAGATTCGGGCCAGGCTGTCTACCAGTTTTACCGAAGCCTGCACCCGCCACGAAGGCACGTTGTTGCGGCTCCAGGTGGTAAAACTCGTGCTGTCGGGGTGCTGCGGGGCCAGCACGAAGCAGGGGTAGGCCTGCCGGTTGGCCTCGCTGGCAAACAGCGTGATGAAATGCGCCAGTTGGCGCCGGTTGTCACTGCCCGCTGCCCCTGCCTCGTGAAAAAACAGCACGAGCGGGTATTTCTGGCCGGGCTGCGTGGCGGCGGGCTTCATGAAGCGGTAATTCAGCGAATCGCCGGGCAAGTAGTGGTACAGTTCCTGGCTGAACGGCTGGGGGTTATCGGCAAAGGGCTGCCACTGATTGGCGTACGCCGTGCGTCCTTCGTGCACCAGCGGCGGCGGCGGGGTTTCCAGTTCCACGGCGTTGTTGGCCGTCTGCAGGGCGACCCCGCCCCAGATCGCTTTTTCGTTCCTTTCCACCCGGATGTAGTTGCCGGCAACCTGCAATTCGCCGGCCGGCCCGCCGGCGGCCACGCTGACCCGGATGCCGTAGTGGCTGCGGTAAGAGAACATCACCCGTTCGCCCTCGAAGAGGTACCCGTCGTCGGTCAGGTAGTCGGGCTGCGCAAAATCGTCGGTTACGTTGTCGTTGAGCCGGTTGTTGACAATGGCCAGGTTGCGCTGCACCGATACGTTGATGTTGCCGGTCGAAAGCGCCGGCCAGCGTTGCCAGCCGTGTTTGTCGTCGAATTGCCCGCGGGTGGGAATGCCCGGGTCGGGGACGGCAGCGTTGTTTTGCCGCACCCCCATGATGATTACGTTGCCGTGTCCGGCGGCGGTGCTGTCGGGCCGCGGGGTAGCCGGAACGGAAGGGTCGAAGGCGATCACGGCCCGGTTGATGTCCAGGTTCACCAGCCCGAAATTGCGGCCCGCCCCGGGGCCGGCCATGATGCATTTGAAGGCCGACCCGTTGGGCGTGCCCTTGCCGGTGAACACGGGCCGGTAACGGGGAAACTCGAAGCGGGTAGGCGGCGCGTAGCCGGCATTGCGGGCATCCCCGTCACCGGCCGGCTCGGCGCCGCGCAGCACTACCCCTCCCGGCAATTGCACGTGGAAGCCGAACGTGTACGTGCCGGCCGGGAAGTACAACACGCCGCCGCCATTTGCGGCAATGCCCGCCAGGGTACGGTGCAGCACCAGCGAGTCCACGGCCTGATCCGGGCCCAGCAAGCCGGGCACGCCGGCGGCGTCGGTCACCTGTTTCCACCTTACTTCTTTCGTCCAGTGGTCTTTCTGCTTGTAACGACTCGTATAAGGGTTGTTTTTGGGGGGCTTTTCCGCAGCAGCCACGCACGGGTGCAACCCGGTGCATGCAAGGATCAACAATAGGGATCGGAGGACTCGGATTCGCATAATCGGGCAAGAGTAAATGGTTGACAATGGACACACTTCCACGGGGCGATGGCGCAATGGCCCCGCCGGCCGGCGGCCACGCGTGCGCGGGGCAGCAGCGGCCGGCGTACCGGATGACCCGTACCGGGTTACCGGCCCGGTAAAATCCGTGCCGGTAACCCGGTACGGGTCATCCGGTACGCGGGGCGGTCGCTGGCGGCCTGCCCCAAGGGTCCGGTACGTGCGGCTCCCGCTGCCCGGAATTCTTTACTCCGGGTGATTGCAAGGCTTCGCAGCAGAAAAGATTTCTTTACCTTTTTGTTTATTTTCGTCGCGTTTGTTAAACCGGAGTCTTCAGAAAAGCGGCCTTGACGTTTCGTAATACATACAACTTCCAGGTTGGTTCCAGAAGCAGCGGTACGTTTATGACAGTTAAGGAATTGATTGAACAGAACGGTCGGAAAATACCGCCACTTTGCGGGTATTATATAGAGCGAAGATTTAACAATTGCCTTCAGCGGCCACAGGAGGGCCTTTTTAACGAAGAGTGTGCCTGTTTAACTTTCTCAAGGTTTCACCTGACATACGCCCGTTTTGTGCAAAACCAGCGCTACCGATCAACCATTCGTTAAGGAAGCAGACATGAATGTGAAGGGCAAATAACGCAATTATCTGAACAAAAAAAATATTCGAGAAAAATTTTAAATGCTTTTGAAAATTAAAACATTATATCTAGTTTGGCCGCTGGGTTCTTTAACAACAGAGCCACCCGCCAGCTACTTCACTGGAGAGAAAACTTGTTGAAGTGCAAGAAAGACGGGCGCACCAGGAGAGGCATTGTCAGGCTTAGTGCGGCATCCGGCCGGATGGCCCTGACGAAGCTTACCGCTCATCCGGTGCGTCTGCCTGAAAGTTCGCGGGGCACTCCATTGCGTTACCGCCAAAGGCGTTCGAACCATACACTCACTGCCCGTATACCTGCTTTCCTAATCATAGCCGAACCGTAGTACCCGAAGCCCGTACGACCGGTGAAGCCCGTTTTGGCCCGGCATTTCCGCGCCAAAAGGAGGTGGCCCTACGCTTTGCGCAGGCCCCCGGCGCTTTGCCTGATCGTGCCCGGGCTGGCGGGTTGCACCGCCGGGGCGGGCAGCCGGGTGCTGCCCGGAAAAAAGCTGCCGGGCCCTGGTGCCCTGATGCCTTCGTAATGAACTTACACCGTTTCCGCGCATGAAACTTCGAGCCGTTTTTGGTTTTGCAATGGGTTGGGCGGCCATTGGGTGCTGCCTCGTTCAGCCGGCGCTACCGGCCATTCGGGAGGCCGGCCGCATCTTCTTCAAGTACAAGTTCGGGTATTCCATCAGGTTCATTTGAACAGCATGCGTATGCATCACGTCCTTGTTCACAATTCAGTAGACGAACCAATGGTAAAAGCACGAACCACTCCCTAACCCGTCATCCGTTATGTTTAAGAATTACCTCAAAGTAGCGCTGCGAAGCTTCGGGCGCGAAAAACTGGTCACCTTCATCAACGTAGCCGGCCTGGCCGTCGGAATGGCTTCATTCATCATCATCCTCCAGTACGTCCGGTTTGAAATGAGCTACGACCGGCACCTTCCCCAGGTGGAGCGGATGCACCGGGTGATTGCCGAACGGTCGAACGGCGGCATGCAGGTAGACCGCCGGGCCGTCACCTTCGGGGCGATGGGCGCCGAACTGAAAACGGCCTTCCCGCAGGTGGAAGCCTACACCCGCATCTGGACGGGCCACGGGCCGGTGGTGCTCGCCTTCGACAACCAGCCCTTCACCGAACAGTTTGCCGTTGCCGACGAAAACTTCCTCTCCTTTTTTGGCTTCAGGATGATCCACGGCGACGCCCGGACGGCACTCGGTGAGCCCAATACGGCCGTGCTCTCGGCGTCGGCCGCCCGCAAGTACTTCAAGGACGCCAACCCGGTGGGCAAGGTGTTCCGGGTGAACAGCCAGTACGACTCCGAAATGAGTTCTCCCTTCCTGCGCATTACCGGCGTGTACGCCGACATACCCCAGAACACCCACCTGCGGACCGACTTTATCGGCTCCTTCAAGAGCATCAACAATACCGCCAGGTGGGGCCCCAACTACATGAGCGAATACCCGGTGTTTACGTACCTGCGGCTCACGCCGGGCGCCCGCGCCGACGCCCTGGAGCAAAAGCTGGTGGAGAAATACCAAAAAACCGACCGCAAGGAGTTCCGCTTCCTGCTGCAGCCCGTCACCAAGATTCACCTGTACTCCGACCTGTCGGGCGAAGTCAACACCAACGGCAACGAGAAAACCATCTACTTCCTCATCCTGATCGCCGCCTTCATCCTGGTGATTGCCTGGATCAACTACGTAAACCTGTCCAACGCGGTGGCCCTGCGGCGCAGCCGCGAAGTGGGCGTGCGCAAAGCCGTGGGCGGCGCCCAGTACCAGCTCATGTTCCAGTTCCTCTTCGAATCGCTGCTGCTCAACGCCATTGCGGCGGTGCTGGCCGTGGTGCTGTCGCAAATGGCCCTGCCCTTCTTCAACCAGTTGATCGGCAAACCGCTTACGCTGCACTGGTGGAACGATCCCGCGTTCGGGGGGCTGCTGCTGCTGTCGTTCGCGGTGGGCGCCGTGCTGGCCGGCCTCTACCCGGCCTTTGTGCTCTCGGTGCTCAAGCCCGCCAACCTGCTGCGCAACCAGGTGACCGGCACCGACTCGTTTTCGGCCCGCCAGCAGGCCCGGCTGAAAAAGGGACTGGTCGTTTTTCAGTTCGCCATTTCGCTGACCCTGATCGTATTTACGTTTGCCGTCTACCGGCAGCTTTCCTACATGCGGAGCCAGGACCTGGGCATGAACATTGACCAGGTCCTGGTGCTGCCCTCGCCTACCATTGGCATCGGCAACGATTCGGTGTTCGCCGGCAAGATCAAGACCTTCAAGGCCCGGCTCCTGCAGTACCCCTCCATCGGCGGGATCACCAGTTCGCTCAACATTCCCGGCCAGCCGGTACGCACCAACACCGGTATATTCCGGCGCGTGGAGAGCAGCCCCAACGAACAGAACAACATCGGTTTCTTCTTCACCGACGAAGACTTCCTGCCCACCTACGGGCTCAAGCTGGTAGCCGGCCGCAACTTCTCCACCCTGTCCTTCGAAGGAGACCCCAACAACCGGGGCGCCATCCTCAACGAAGCCGCCGTGCGGGCGCTGGGGTTCCGCAGCGCCCGGGAGGCCATTGACCAGGGCATATTCGCCGTGCCCGGCCCGCGCAAAACCCCGGTGATCGGGGTGGTCGCCAACTACAACCAGCAGTCCCTCAAGGAGCGCATCGAGCCCATCGTGATCCAGTATTCGCCGGCCTCTTCGTTCGGCATGACGTTCTCCTTCAAGCTGAAAGCCGACCAGCCGGGCAAAAGCATCGCCCTGATCGAGGAGCAGTGGGAACAGATGTTCCCCGGCAACCCGTTCGACTATTTCTTCCTCAACGAATTCTTCAACCAGCAGTACCAGGCCGACCTGCTGCTCGGCAAAATCTTCGGGTTGTTTTCGGTACTGGCCATTGCGGTGGCCTGCTTCGGGCTGTTCGGGCTGGCCTTGCTCAGCGCGGGACAGCGTACCAAGGAGATCGGCATCCGCAAGGCTTTCGGCGCCTCCTCCAACGACATCTTCTACCTGCTCTCCCGGGAGTTTCTCGGGCTGGTGCTGCTGTCCGTGCTCATGTCGGTACCGATTGCCTACCTGGCCGTCTCCCGGTGGCTGGAAAACTTCGCCTTCCGCATCCCGGTCAGCGCGTGGCTGTTTGTGGCCCCCTCCCTGCTCGTACTGCTGATCGCCCTGCTCACCATCGGCTACCAGGCCGTCCGCAAGTCAAAAATAAAACCGGTACAATCCCTGCGCTACGAATGAACGCACCGCCCGGCAACCAAGCACTGGTCCGCGACCGGTCCGGCCGATTGCCTTTCACCTCATACTGAATACTGATGAATATTTGTTGAGGATTAGTTTTTTACAACGTTAATGTACTTCCAGTCAAACTGTTAACAATAACGATACCTCAAATTGATTTCGCCTGGATACTTAACCGGTTGGAGATTCCGCATTTGATTTGATACAAGTTTTGATGATTAAAATATTAAAAAATAGTATCCTCCAATTATCTTCTTCACCCCTTCTTCAAGGTCCATCCGCTCATCCCTTTCCTCATCTCCGTCCTGGTATTACTTTACAGCCTGTCCCATGAAAATGCTGCCTATCGTCTGCTTTCATCCGCTGTTCCGGGCATTGGCATGCCTTGCCGCCGGTTTGTTTTTTGCCGGCCCCGCCCACCCGCAAAGCCTCCCGCTCAAGCCGTTCGATCAAATCGAAATGACCGGTGCTTTTACCGTTTTTTTGTCCGGCGGCGACCGGGACGAGTTGCGCATTGAGGGCAGTGCGGCCCGGGCCAATAAACTGGCCGTGCGCTACCGGAAAAACAACCTGCTGCTCTACGAGGATTCGGTGGATTACGGCGACCCGGCCGACCTCAAACTCTACCTGACCGTCCGGCAGGTAAGGCACCTGCGCCTCAAGGGACGCGTGAACGTAACAACCGACGGCCTGGCAGAAGCAGCCCTGGCGGTGTTTGTTCCCGAAGAAAGCCGCATCAGCCTGCAGGCCCGGGTGGATACGCTCTCCCTGGAGGCGAAAGATGGCGGGTCGGTTCAGTTGACGCTGGAGGCCAACCAGGCGAACATACGGGCCTCCTACGGCGGCAACGTGCAGGCGACGGGCCGGGCGGCCTCCCAGTGGGTTGACCTCTACGAAGGCAGCCGGCTGGATGCATTTGGGTTCGAGTGCCGGTCAGCCAGGCTGAAGGTGCAGGTCGGTTCCCAGGCCCGCGTACAGGTGACCGATGCGTTGCAGGTAACGTCGGATGTCCGCAGTACCGTACTGGTGAAGGGCGCTACCCCGGTACTGACCAAGTACTACCGGGACGATGAACTGCTGGTCACCACGGGCTACGGGTACTTGCAGGAGGAGGCACTGGATGAGGCCGCCGAATTTTTCCGGCTCGGTGCCCGGCTCTTCCCGGCGTCGTGGCGATCCTACGCGGGGCTCAGCGAAGTGTACCGGGTCCGGGGCCAGGCCGACTCGGTGCAGCGGAACCTGGACCGGGCCCGCGCCATCAACGCCCCCGCCCTGAAGGCCGCCGCCGACTACCTGCGCAAAGGGTACGTACGGGCCACCGTCCGGACGGCCCTCACCAACAAGGGTGAAAACATTCCGAGCTGCCAGGACTTTGTGCTTCAGGTTGAAACGATTTCCAACCCCATCTGCATCGGTGACAACCTGCCGGCCAATTACCGGCGCGACGGGCAGGACGTGTGGGTAAAGTACCAGGAGACGAAGCTGGGCGAGCTATACGACAAAGGACACTTAATCGTGATGAACGACTGCTGCGGGTTGATCGTGCAGCTGCTCGACGTGAAGACGCGCGCCGAGCAGTGAAGTTGCTTAAAACCGGTAACCGGTTGCCCGGATTTCCTTTGCTTACCCTCAGCCAGCTACTGCCAACCTCCCGTACCTAATCTGCAACCACTTCATGAATACGTTACCTGCCCAGTTAAAAAGAATCGCTTCCGGCGGGAAGGCGGGTATTACTTTTATCGAAGGTGCCCGGCAAGAAACGTTCCTCTCCTACGCGCACCTCTACGAACAGGCGCTGGGTACGCTGCACCAGTTGCAGCGGCGGGGCTTGAAGGCGGGCAGTCAGGTACTCTTTCAGATCGAACACAACGAGCCGTTCCTGCGGGTCTTCTGGGCCTGCCTGCTGGGCGGCATCCTGCCGGTGCCCCTCTCCATCGGGCAGCAGGCCGCTCAGAAACGGAAGCTGCTCAAGCTCTGGCACGACCTGCCCGACGCCTACCTGCTCAGCGACGAAGTGAACGCCCAGCGGGTGCGGGCGGCGGCGGCGCAGTACGGCGACCCCTTGCCGGCAGACGGCCGCAGCCTGCTGCTCCGCGATGTACTGGTGCAGGAGGGACCGGGCCAACCGCACGACGTGCAACCGGATGACATTGCCTACGTGCAGTACTCTTCCGGGTCAACCGGGGCGCCTAAGGGGGTGGTGCTCACGCACCGGAACCTGCTCAGTAACACCGGGGCCATCCGCAACCGGAGCGGAATTACCGGCCGCGACGCCGCCCTGAGCTGGATGCCGCTCACCCACGACATGGGCCTGATCTGTTTCCACCTTTCGAGCCTGCTGGCCGGCATCCCCCAGTACATCATGCCCACGGCGCTGTTCATCCGGCGACCCGTACTGTGGCTCGAACAAGCCAGCCGGCACGGCATCACGCACCTGTATTCCCCCAACTTCGGGTTCCAGTATTTTTTGGCGGCCCTCAGCCCCGCCGACGCAGCCGGGTGGGACCTGAGCCGCGTCCGGCTCATCTACAACGGCGCCGAACTGATTTCCGCCCAGGTGTGCCAGCACTTCACCGACACCCTGCGGCCCTACGGACTCTCCCCCGCCGCCATGTACCCGGGCTACGGCCTGGCCGAGGCGTCGGTGGCCGTTACCCTGCCGGCGGCGGGCCGGGGCGTGGTGCAGCACTGGCTCGACCGCAACCACCTCGCCGTCGGAAAGACCGTCCGGGACGTGGAAAAGAGTGAAATACCAAAGTCAATTGGGTTTGTTGAAGTAGGACACCCCGTGCCGGAGTGCGAGGTAAGGATCTGCGACGGGGCCGGTGCGGTATTGCCTTCGGACGTGGTTGGGAACGTGCAGGTGCGCGGCAACAACGTCACCTCGGGCTACCTGGGAAACGCCGCCGCCACCCGGGAGGCGTTTACGGCCGACGGCTGGCTGCATACCCAGGACCTGGGCTTTTTCCGGAACGGCAACCTGGTGATCGTGGGCCGGGCCAAGAACCTGATCATCATCAACGGCCAGAACTACTACCCCCATGACATTGAACGGGCCGCGTTGGGGCTACCGGGGGTAGAACCGGGCAAAATCGTGGCGTGCAGCGCCCGCAAAGACGGGCGGACGGACCAGGTCCTGGTGTTCATCCTCTGGAAAAAGCCCCTGCCCGAATTCGAGTCGTTGGCGCAGTGCGTGCGGGAAGCCGTTTACCGGCAACTGGGGCTGGCCGTAGACCACGTGATCCCCGTGCGCCAGATTCCCAAGACCACCAGCGGCAAGATCCAGCACTTCCACCTGGTGGAGCAGTACCTGGCCGGGGCGTTCGACGAAACGATCGGCCGGGTGGAATCGCTGAACGCGCCGGAGGCTCCCTTCGCCGCTGATTTCAAACGCCTTTCGGGCTCCGAAAAGCTGCAACTGATCTGGTACGGCATCACGGGCGAGCGGCTCGCCGGCGACGAGGCCGGGCTTTTTGCCGAAGGCATGAACAGCCTGCGCGCCGCCCGCTTCCGGGCCAGGATCACTGACCTGTGCGGGGTGGAACTGACCCTGCGCGACCTCTTCGAAAACCCGACGGTGGGGGCGCTGGGCAAGCTGCTTGATGCCCGGCCGGACGGCACCCACTGCCCCGTAACGCCCGTTGCACCGCAACCCGACTACCCGCTCTCGAAGATGCAGAAACGGTTCTGGCTCATCGAAGGGTACCGGCCGGACCCCGGGGTAGGCGTATGCAACATCACCGTGGCCGCGCGGCTCCGCGGGGAGGTACACCCCGGCGCCCTGGCCGAAGCCTGGCAATGCCTGGTGGACCGCCACGAAAGCCTGCGCACGGCCTTCGCGCAAACCGGTGAAGAACCCCGCCAGGCCATCCGCGCCGCCGGGACCGCAACGGCCCCCTTCCACTACGCCGACTGGCGGAACGAAACCGACCCGGAAGGGGCGCTCTCTGCCCTGCTCGGCCGGGAAGCCCGCCGCCCGTTCAACCTGCAAAGCCCGCCCCTGGCCCGGCTCACCCTCGTCCGGACCGGGGCGGCGGAATGGGGGCTCGTGCTGAGCATGCACCACCTGGTGGCCGACGGCTGGTCGGTGCACGTACTCACCCGGGAACTGGGGGCTTTTTACCGGGCCCGCCGGGAGGGCACCCCGGCTCCGCTCCCTCCGCTGCCGGTCCAGTTCAAGGAGTACCTGGCGTGGCGGGACCGGCAGGCCGGGGCGGGCGGCGAAGGGCACCGCGCCTACTGGACGGATGCGCTCTCGGGCGAACTGACCGCCTTCGAATGGGTACGGGGCCGGCAGCGGCCGGCGCTGCCGGCGTTTGCAGGACGGACGGTCCGTTTCGACGTGCCGCCCGCGGTGGCGGCTTCGCTGCGCAGCCTGGGCCGGCGGCTCAGTGCCTCCCCCTTCCAGACGCTGTTTGCCGCCGTGAACGCCCTGCTGTACCAGTACACCGGGCAGACCGACATCGTGTTGGGCACCGACGCCGCGGGCCGGGTACGCACCGAGTTTGAACAACAGATCGGGCTGTACATCAACACCTTGCCCCTGCGCACCCGGTTCACCGGCGACGCCTCTTTCGCCGAACTGCTGGCAACCGTAAAAACGGCCACCCTGGCTGCCTTCGACCACCAGTTGTACGAGTCCGACAACCTGGTGGAAGACTTGCGGCTCACCCGCGACATGAGCCGGACGCCCCTGTTCGATATGCTGGTGCTGTACCAGAATTTCGACCAGGGAGCCCTTTTCGAAGACTTTGCCCCCGGCCTGTCGGCCGAAATGATGCCCGTAGACCCGGAGATCAGCCTGGTGGATATGCAGTGGGAGTTCGTGGAGGCGGGGGACGGCCTGACCCTTAACCTGCTCTACAACACGGCCCTGTTCGCCCCGTCTTTCGTGGAAAGGCTGGGCCGGCACTTCGTACGACTGCTGGAAGTCATTACCGGCCACGCCTTCGTTCCGCTGCGGAAGCTGGACCTGCTTGCTCCGGGCGAAAAGGAGCAACTGCTGGCGCTGGGCCACGCGCCCGGCCCGTCGTCAAACGCGGAGACAACATTGGTGGCCCTCTTCGAAACCCAGGCCGCCGCCACGCCCGGGGCCGTCGCCCTGCGGTGCGGGGGCCGCGGCCTCACCTACGCCGAACTGAACGGCCGGGCCAACCAACTCGCCCACTACCTGCGGGAAACCGCCGGCGTGCAGCCCGGCCACCTGGTGGGGCTGGCCGCCGCCCGGAACGAACAACTGCTGGTGAGCTTGCTCGCCATCCTGAAAGCGGGCGGGGCTTTCCTGCCCGTTGACCCCGCACTCCCCGCCGAACAGGCCCGGGTGCGGATCGGCAGCGGGGCCGTGCAGGCAATCGTGACGGACGGCACCTGCGCGTTTGCTGCGGAAAGCACGACTGCCGTGGTAGTGATGCCCGAAAGGCTGAGCGGTCAACTGGCCGGCTACCCGTCGGGCAACCCGGCCCCGGTAACCGGCCCCGCTGACCTGGCCTACGTGCTGTACACGTCCGGCTCTACCGGCGCGCCCAAGGGCGTCATGATCGAACACCGGTCGGCGGCCGACTACGCCCAGACGTTTGCCCGGTGCTTTGCCCTTACGGCCGCCGACCGGGTCATCCAGCAGGCCTCCCTGTCTTTCGACACGGCCATCGAAGAGATTTTTCCGGTGTGGAGCGCCGGGGGCCGGTTGGTGGTAGTGCCGGGGGGTGGCGGCGACGTGGAAGCCCTCCTCGACGCAGTGGCCGGGGAAGGGGCCACCGTGCTCAGCACCACGCCCCTGGTAATCAGCGAACTCAACCGCCAGCCCGGCCGGCTGAAGTCATTGCGCCTGCTCATCAGCGGCGGCGATGCACTACAGCCCGCCTACGTAGACCGCCTCGTGGGCAACGTGCCCCTCTACAACACCTACGGCCCCACCGAATCGACCGTGTGCGCCACCTACCACCGGGTGGAGCGCCCCGAAGAAGTAACCCTGATCGGCCGGCCTTTCCCCAACCGGGAACTGTTCGTCCTCGCCCCGGACGGCCTGGGCTGGCTGCCCGCCGGCGTACCCGGCGAAATCTGCATCGGGGGAACGGGCCTGGCCCGGGGCTACCTGCACAATGCCGGGCTGACGGCGGAAAAATTCGTGCCGCACCCCTGCCGGCCGGGGGATAAAGTGTACCGCACCGGCGACCTGGGCCGGTGGACGGAGGCCGGCACCCTCGAATTCCTGGGCCGGACCGACCACCAGGTCAAGATCCGGGGCTACCGGATCGAGACGGCGGAAGTGGAAAAAGTCCTGCTGACGCACCCCGCCGTAGCCGGGGCCGTTGTGACGCCCTGGACCGACCCGGGGGGCGAAAAACAACTGGTGGGCTACTGGGTGGGCCTGTCCCCGCTCAGCCGCGACGTCCTGCGGCAATACCTCACCGAACGGCTGCCGGCGTACATGGTGCCCACCCACCTGGTGGAACTGCCGGGGCTGCCGCTCACGCCCAGCGGCAAACTCAACCGGAAAGCCCTGCCCGACCCCGGTTCGTCGGACCGGCCGTACCTGCCGCCCGGCACGCCGTTGGAACGCGTCCTGTGCCGCATCTGGGCCGAGGTGCTGGAACGGGAACCCGTGGGCCTGCTCGACAACTTTTTCGAGTTGGGCGGCCACTCGCTGAAAGGCGCCCGGATCATTGCCCGGGTGTTCCGGGAGTTGGAAGTAAAGCTCGACCTGCGCGAATTGTTCGCCCACCCGACCGTCGGCGCCCTGGCGGGCGTGGTGGCCCGATCCGGCCGGACCGCCTGCGCGTCCATCCCGGCCCTCGCCGACCGCCCCTGGTACGATGTTTCTCCGGCCCAGCGCCGGATATGGCTCATCAGCCAGTTGCCCCAGGCGTCGGTCGCTTACAACATGCTCCAGGCGTTCCGGCTCACGGGTGCCTTCGACGGGCACGCGTTCCACGCGGCCCTGGCCGCCCTGGTGCAACGGCACGAAAGCCTGCGCACCACGTTTGCCTTCGTAAACGGGGAGCCCCGCCAGCGCATCGTCTCGGAGGCGGCGCCGCACGTGGAGTACCTCGACCTGCGGGACGCCGGGGACCCCGCCCGGCGGGCCGCAGAGCTGATTGAAGCGGCGCTGCTGACGCCCTTCGACCTGGAAGCCGGTCCCGTGTTCCGGACCAGGATCGCCCGGCTGCCCGGCGACGAGCGGCTCCTGCTCTTTGACATCCACCACATTGCCGCCGACGGGTGGTCCACGGGAATTCTTACCCGCGAATTTCTGGCGCTTTACGCGGCCTATCAATCGGGCCGGGAGCCCGGCCTTCCCCCCGTACGCCTGCGGTACCGTGATTTTGCCGCCTGGGCGAACGACACTACGCGCGGTTCCGCGGCAGCCGCCCAGAAAGAATTCTGGCTTTCGCGTTTCCGCGCCGGCATTCCCGTCCTGCATTTTCCGTTCGACGTGGTGCCCGCCGGCCCGCCGGCTTTCCGGGGCAATACCCTGGCATTTACCTGCCCGCCGCACCTCACCGGGCCACTGAAGGCGTACGGCCAAACCCACGGGCTGACCCTCAACGGCACGCTCTTCGCCCTCTACGCCGTGCTGCTCCACAAGCTGAGCGGGCAGCACCACTTCATCGTCGGCACCCTGGCCGCCGGCCGCGAACACCCCGAAGTGGAGCAGACGGTGGGCATGTTTGCCAACTTTCTCCCCGTCTGCTGCGAGGTAGCGCCCCAGGCCACCCTGGCCGGCCACGTGCGCGCCACCCAACGTGAACTTACCGAAGTGTACGCCCACCAGGCCTACCCGCTCGAAGCGCTCATGGAGGAGTTGAACGTCGCTCACCGCGCCCTCTACAACACCATGCTCATTTTTCACAACGAAGAGGCCCTTACCGACCGGACGCTCGACGAGCAACTGGCGGGCAGCGGGTTGTGCATGACCCCGCTGCCCGTAAAGCGCAATACCGCCAAACTGGACTGTAAGCTCGACCTGGCCGAGCACCCCGGTACGGGTGAACTACTGGGCTATTTTGAGTACAATACGGCCCTGCTGCGCGCGGAAACCGCCGCCCGGATCGTCGGCCAGTTCCGGCACCTGCTGGAGACATTCGCCCGCGACCCCGAAACGGTGATCGGGCACCTGTCGCTGCCCGAAGCCGGGCCGCCCCCCGCGCCGCCCCTCCGCGTGAAGATCAGCGCCACGTTTACCGCCGAACCAATGGCCGGTGCGTTGCAGGCCTGGGGAGAAACCTTCGGGCTGCGGTTCGTTCCGGAATTTTCGCCCTACAACCAGGTCGTGCAGCAGTTCCTGCCCGCGTCACCAGTTGCGCCCCCCGACGTGCACCTGGTGCTGATCCGCTTCGAAGACTGGCTGCGGGCGGTGCCCCCGGAAGACGAACCCATGGCCCACGACGCCCTGGACGGCTACGAGCAACTGCTGCCCGCCGTGTTTTCGGGGGGCCACTCCGCCCGCACCCAGTACCTGGCCGGCTTGTTCCCGCCCGCCCCGCTGCCCGGGTTCCCCGACTCGGTGCGCAACCGGCTGCAACGCATCCGGGAAACGTGGCGGGAACGCCTGGCAACCCTGCGCGTCCCATGCCTTGACTTCTCGGGGCTGCAACAGGCGTACCGGCTGCCCCGGGTGTACGAACCTGAGCAGGACCGGCTGGGCCACCTGCCCTTTACGGAGGCGTTTTACGCGGCCCTGGGCACTGCCGTCGCCCGCAAGCTCCGGGCCTGGAAACAGCCGCCCATGAAGGTAATCGTGCTGGACGCCGACAACACCCTGTGGGGTGGGGTGTGCGGGGAGGGCGAGCCGCTCAGCGTGCGGGTGGACGAACCGTACGCCTTCCTGCAACGATTCTTCCTGCAAAAGCGGGCCGAGGGTTTTTTGCTGGCGCTGTGCAGCAAAAACAACGAAGCCGACGTGTGGGAGGTCTTCGGGGCGCACCCGGACATGCTACTGCGACGCGAACACCTGGCGGCCTGGCGCATCGGCTGGGGTCCCAAGTCGGAGGCCATCCGGTCGCTGGCGCGGGAACTGAACCTGGACCCGGATGCCTTCGTCTTCCTCGACGACAGCCCGGTGGAATGCTGCGAGGTGGCTGCCCACTGCCCCGGGGTGCTGGCCCTGCAACTCCCCGCCGACCCCCGGCAGATTCCGCACTACCTGGCTCACTTGTGGGCACTGGACAAGTTTGAAGTGACCCGGGAAGACGCGCAGCGGAATGACCTGTACCGGGCGGAAAAACAACGCCAGGCCCTGCTGGAAGGAGAAAGCCTTCCCCCCGAAGCCTTTTTACGGACGCTGCGCATCCGCGTAAGCCTCCACCCCTGCGACGGCACGCACTACGCGCGCATTGCCCAGCTTACCTACCGGACCAACCAGTTCAACACGAGTACCATCCGGCGGGACGCGCGGGAGATTGCCGCCTTTGCGACGGCCGCCGGCAACCACTGCTGGGCCGTGCAGGTAGACGACCGGTTCGGCCGGTACGGCATCTCGGGCGCCGTGCTGGCTACCGAACGGGGCGACGGGTTGTACCTCGACACCTTCCTGCTGAGTTGCCGGGTGTTGGGGCGCGGTGTGGAAGGGGCCGTCCTGAGCGGCCTCGGGCAATGGTGCGCCAACCGGGGACTGACCCACCTGGTACTCCACTTCCGTCCCACGTCCCGCAACCAGCCGGCGGCCGATGCGCTGCGGGCGGGCGGCTGGTGCCTCACGGGGCAAACCGGCGACGCCCTCCGGTACGAACTGGCCGTAGCCGCCATCGCCACCTCGCCCGTGCCCTGCCAGGCCGAGGAACAGGCCCTCCCGGAAGCGGCCGAAAACGAACCGCCGCCTGGTTCGGAAAAACCGGCCCGCGGGGAGAACGCCCGGACGGCCCCCGGCGCCGGGTTCGGTTTTGACCACCTGGGCATCGCCGTGCGGGCATTGGAACCCGCCGTGCGCTACTGGACGGGCCTCGGCTACGCGTGCGGCCCGGTCGTTCACGACCCGTTGCAGGAAGCTTTCCTGGTGATGTGCCGGCACCCGTTGCGGCTGCCGGTAGAACTGATCGCCCCCCAGGACGAACGTTCGACGCTCAATGCCCTGCTCCGGCGGAACGGCGACGTGCCTTACCACCTATGCTACCGGGTGGAGGGTTTCGACGAAGCCCTGCAATGGTTCACCAACCGGGGAATCGACTTTTCGGTGGTAAGCCCGGCCAAGCCCGCCCCGTTGTTCGACGGTTCCCCGGTAATGTTCCTCGAAGTGCAGGGCGTCGGCATCATTGAACTGCTGGCAGGGGCGCCCGGCGCCGTTGCCCTGCCCGAACCCGGCGTACCGGCCGCCGGGCTCCAACTGACCGTGCCCGACATCGAGCCGGCCGTGCGGTTCTTCCGGAGCCTGGGCTATTGGGAAGCCGGTTCCGGGGAGGACGCTGCCCCGGCCGCCCTGCCGCTGGCCCACCCGGCGCACCCCCCGCTCCGGGTCAGGGCGCAGGCACCGGCCACGGGTTCACCAGGGATTGCCCCCGCCCCGCCCCCGTTCAGCTACCAGCTGATCCTCCCGTCCGGCGACGCGCCGGACGCTGCCCGCGCCGCCGCGGAGGCTGCTTATGCCCCCGGCTTCGTGCTGCCGGACCGGGCCGGGGAACCGCAGGACAGTACGCCGTTTCCGCTGCCCGTGGCCCCCGAAGCACTTTCCCCGCTCCACCGGGCCTTCTACCGGGTATTGCAATGTGCCGACGCGGCGGGCCTGGAAACACGGGCCGTCCGGCCCGACGGGCTGCCATCCGGGCCGGGCCGGGCGGCTCCTGCCGATCCGTACGAAGAGATCCTGTTGCGCCTGTGGGAAGAGGTGCTGCACCGGGAAGGGGTTGGCGTGCTGGACGACTTTTTTGCCCTCGGGGGCAACTCCATCTGGGCCATTCGGGTGCTCGTGCGCATCCAACGCGCCTTCCTGATCGAACTGACGCTGAAGGACTTTTTCGAGCACCCCACGATCCGGCAGCAGGCGCACCTGCTCCGGCGGAGTCGCGCCGGCGAATCACCGGCCATTCCGGCCCTTGCCTCAATGCCCCTTTACGCGGCGTCGCACGCCCAGCAGCGGCTCTGGACGCTGCACCACGCGGAAGCGGACGGGGTAGCCTACAACCTGAACGCCCTGTTCACGCTGCACGGAGACCTTTCGCCCGAAGCCCTGCGGGCCGTCCTGCGGGCCCTCACCGACCGCCACGAAAGCCTGCGCACCACCTTCCTGCTCCGGGAGGGGGCCGTTGTGCAGCAAGTGCACCCCCCCGGGCCCGAATGGCTGTCGCTGCTGGCGTACGACTGGCGGGGAGAACCCGGCCGCGAGGCCCGGCTGGAGGCCCTGGTGGAACGCGAAACGCTGCGTCCGTTTGACCTCCAGGCGGGTCCGCTGATGCGCTTCTGCCTGGTACGGGTGGAGGAAGCGGCCAGCGTGCTGCTGTCCGTGGGGCACCACATCATCTGCGACGAATGGTCCATGGCGGTACTGCTCGACGAATTCTGCCGGTTGTACGCAGCCACCCTGGCAGGCCGCCCCAGCCCTTTGCCGGCCCTGCGCGTGCAGTACAAGGACTACGCCGCCTGGCAGAAAGACCAACTGCGCGGCGCGGCCGGCGAAGCCGCCCGGCAGTACTGGCTTGCCCAATTCGCCGATGAGGCGCCGCCCCTGGACTTCTCGTGGACCGGAAAGCAGGCTTCCGGACCGGCCCACGCGGGGGCGTCGTTGTCGCTGGCCGTGGAAGCGGCTCGCTGGCAAGCCCTCCAGCAGACGGGCGCCGCCCGCGACTGTACGCCGTTCATGGCCCTGCTGGCGACCGTCCATGCGCTGCTGTTCCGTTACACGGGCCGCACCGACTTCACGCTGGGCAGTTCAGTGGCCGAACGGGAGCATCCCGACCTGGAAAAGCAGGTGGGCCTGTACCTGAACCAACTGGCGCTGCGCGTGCAGTTCGAGGCCGGGGACGACTTTTTCGCCCTGCTGGAGCGGGTAAAAGCGACGACGCTGGGCGGGTTTGCGCACAAGTTCTACCCGCTGGACCTGGTGCAGGAAAACCTGAACCGGCTCGTTGCGGGCAACCGCCCTCCCCTGTTTGCCGTGATGGTGGACCTGCAAAAACCCGACACCGGGCCCCTGCCGGCAGCGGCGGGCCTCCGGTTGGGCGTGCTGCCTGCCAGGCAGGTGGTGAGCCGCCACCCGCTCACCTTTTCCTTCCGCGAAGCAGCCGGCGGCCTGCACGTTCAGATCACCTACCACCCGGGCCTGTTCGACGCCTCGCTGGTGGCCGAGATGGCAGGCGGGCTGCGGGAACTCATCGGGTGGGGCGCCGAACAGCCGCACCTTCCGCTGGCCGGGGTGGCCGAGTCGCTCACCCGGCAGCAACAGGCGCAGCAGCAGCAGCAGAAACGTGATTTCCTGGCCCGCAACTACAGCAAACTGATGGGTTACGCCGAACCGAAGAGCCCGTAAGGCACCCGTTCGCCACGCCCTTCCCGGCGCGAAGCCGGTACCGTTGCCCTTGCCAGTTTTTCAACCCGTTACCATTTACCTCCCATGGAACTCGATCAGAAGGATAATTTGTCGCTCAATTGGTCTCCCCAGCAAACCAGAATCCGGTACTGGCAGGCAGCGGGTCACCCGTTGCGGGAACAATGCGCCGTGCAGTTGTCCAACTGGTTGGAAGCCGACCGGCTGGTAACCTGCCTCGAAGAAGTGCTTTCCCGGCACGGCCTGCTGCCGGAATTGTCCGCTCCGGGGGCTCCCACCCCGCTGCGGGTGGAAAAGTGGCAGGCGTCCGAAAGCACCGTCCCCTCCGGCAGTTTCCTGCCGGAGGTGTGGGCGGGCAACGCCTCCCGGGCGCCGGGTGACGGGCACCCGGCCCCGGTGCTGGTGCAACTGATCGGTGTTTCGCCCGAGCGGCACTGGCTGGTCGTGTGCGTGCACGCCCACCTGGCCGATTGTCTTTCGCTGCGCCGGGTCGTGGCCGAAGCCTGCGCGCAATACTACTACCGGGCAACGGGGCTGTCGGGCACTGCTCCCATCGGGTACGCCCGGTACGCGGCCTGGCAACACGACGTACTGGCCGCGCCCGAAGCAGAAGCCACGGCCTTCCGCGACGCGTACCTGCGCAACCCCGTTCCGCCGCTGGCACTGCCCTTCCGGAGCCCGGCGGCCCTCCAGCCCGGCGCCGGCCTGCAACTGTGCCCGCTGCCCGTAAGCGCCGCCCTGCGGGGGCGCCTCCGGTCACTGCCGCCGGAAACGGAGGCAGCGGCGTTCCTGCTGGTAACCTGGGTGGCCCTGCTGCACAAGCACAGCCAGGCGCCGCGCATCGGGATCGGCGAGGTGGTGCTCAACCGGCCCTACGAAGACCTGCGCGCCACCGTCGGCCCGGTTGCCAAAGTAATTCCGCTGCACCTCGACGTAACGGGCGAAGACACGGCGGAGGACCTGCTGGAGCGGCTCCGGAACGTGCGGGAGGACCTGCTGGGCTGGCAGGAAGTGCTGCATTGCGATGCCCGTACCGCCTTCCCGGCGGGCTTCCAGTTCGTTGCCTTCACGGGGGAAGAGTCGTCGGACGACGCGGGCCGGTACACCTTCCTGGACCAGTTCAGCCACGCGGAGCCCTTCCCGGTCAAGCTGTTCGGGTGGCAGGACGAGGAGCAGTTGCAACTCGCCTGCTACTACGATCCGGCCTGCTTCCGGCCCGACGCCATCGAAATCCTGGCGGGACAATACCTGGCCCTGCTGGAAGAACTGCTGGCCCGGCCGCGGACAAAACTGGCCCGGATCAACGCCCTGCCGGCCGACGAAAAAACGCGCATACTCACCCGGTTCAACCCGTCCCCGGTCCCCGGAATTCCCGGCGAACGGGTGGTGGACCAGTTCGGCCGCCAGGCCGCCCTCACGCCCGACCGTCCCGCCCTGCGCTGGCCGGGAGGCCTGCTTACGTACCGGCAACTCGACGAACGCAGCAACCAGCTGGCCCATTACCTGCTCGACACCGCCGGCGTGCAACCCGGACAGCTGGTTGCCCTGCTGGCCGAACGGTCTGCCGCCGCCATCATCGGGGTGCTGGCCGTGCACAAGGCCGGGGCCGCCTACGTTCCCATTGACCCGGCCTACCCCGCCGCCCGGGTGGCGCACATTCTACGCGACGCCCGCCCCGCCGCCCTGCTCACCGAATCAGCGTTCCTGGGCGCGCTGCCCCAATTCGACGGGGAACTGTTTGCCCTCGACCTCCAGATCGACCTGCTCGATACCCCCGTCACGCCGCCGGCCGTTCCCGGCGCGGGCCATGACCTGGCGTACGTGATCTACACCTCGGGCTCCACCGGCGCCGCCAAGGGCTGCCAGATCGAGCAGCACAGCCTCTGCAACTACGTCAACTGGGCCAATGCGTACTACTTCGGGGACGGCGGCCCGGCCCGCTTCGGCCTGTTCACTTCGCTGGCCTTCGACTTTACCGTTACCTGCATTTTTTGCCCGCTGGTGAACGGCGGTGAAGTCTACGTATACGACGCCCACACCGACATTGCAACCGTGCTGGCGGACGTGTTCGGGGGACAGGAAACCGTGGACAGTGTGAAGCTTACCCCCTCCCACATCGCCCTGCTCGCGTACGCCGACGTGCGCCGCAGCCGGGTCCGCAAGATCATCGTGGGCGGCGAAGAACTGCTGCCCCGGCACCTGGACGTACTGGCCACGCTCGGCCCCGTGGACGTGTACAACGAGTACGGCCCCACCGAAGCCACGGTAGGCTGCATCGTCAAGCAGATTGATTGCCGGGAGCGGCCCGTCCGGATCGGCCGGCCCATCCATAATACCCGCGTGTACATTCTCGACCCGGCGGGTGAACTGGCGCCCATCGGCGTGACCGGCGAACTGGCCCTGGCGGGGGCCGGCCTGGCCCGGGCCTACCTCAACCAGCCCGCCCTGACGGCCGGTAAGTTCCGCCCCGACCCCTTCTGCCCGGGCCAGCGCCTTTACCGGACCGGCGACCTGGGCCGCTGGCACCCCGACGGGGAAATCGAATACCTGGGCCGCAACGACAGCCAGGTGAAGATAGACGGCTACCGCGTGGAACCCGGGGAAATAGAACGGCACCTGCTGGCCCACGAAGGCGTGGCCGGGGCCGTCGTGGCGGCCCGGCAAGGGGACGACCAGCGCACCTGCCTGGCGGCCTACTTCGTGTCGCCATCGCCGCTGGGCGCGGCCCCGTTGCGGTCCTTCCTGGCCGACCGCCTGCCGGCCTACCTGATTCCCGCCTACTTCGTGCAACTTCCCCGCATCCCGCTCACGGTCAACGGCAAGGTGGACTACGCGCAATTACCCGACCCGGCGCAGCACGCCGGGGAAGACGCCGGGTACGCGGCCCCCGCCAACGGCACGGAAGAAAAGCTCGCCGCCATCTGGGCGCAGGTGCTGGGCCGGGAACGGGTGGGCGTGCTCGATAACTTCTTTACGCTCGGCGGCAATTCGCTCAAAGCGGTACAGATTGCCCACCGGGTGGAGCACGAAACGGGCGGCAACGTACGACTGGCGGACATCTTCAAACTACAGACCGTAAGGGCACTGGCCGGCCAACTGGCAGCAGAAGCACCCGCCGCTGCTGCCGGACGGGAGCCCATTCCCCACATCGGGGACGGTGCGCATTACGACGTGTCGCCCGCCCAGCGGCGGCTGTGGGTGCTCCGGCAACTGGAAGCCGCCCACGCCGTGTACAACATGCCCGGCGCCTACGCGCTGGACGGACCGCTGCAACCGGCGGCCTTTGAAGGCGCCCTGGGGGACCTGGTGCGCCGGCACGAAAGCCTCCGCACCACTTTTCTGGTGGCCGGCGGGGAACTCCGGCAGCGGGTGGGCGACGCGGCGCTTCCCCCGCTGGAGGTGGTGGATCTGCGGCCGGAAACCGACCCGGGCCGCGCCGTGCCGGCCCTGGCCCGCGCCGAAGCCACCACCCAGTTCGACCTCGAAAATGGCCCCCTGGTACGCATCAAACTGCTCCGGCTGGCGCCCGAAAAACACGTTCTCCTCTTCACGGCCCACCACATCGTTTCCGACGGCTGGTCGGTACGGATCATGATGCAGGAAGTGCTGCAACTGTACGCGGCGCGCGTGGCGGGCGGGCCCAACCCGCTGGCCCCGCTGCGGGTGCAGTACCGCGACTACGCCGCCTGGCAACTGGCGCAGCTCACCGGCGACCGGCTGGAGGCGCACCGCCAGTACTGGACGACGCAACTGGGCGGCGAAATACCGGTGCTGGACCTGCCCACCGACCGGCCCCGTCCGGCCGCGAAGACGTTTGCCGGCGCCACCGTGGCCGCCGCGTGGGACGGGGCCCTGTACGACGCCCTCCAGGCGTTCAGCGTCACCCACGGGGCGGGCTACTTTGCCGTGCTGCTGTCGGCCGTGCAAACGCTGCTACACCGCTACACCGGCGGGCACGACCTGGTGGTAGGCACTACCGTAGCCGGCCGCGGGCACCTCGACGTGGAAAACCAGGTAGGCTTCTACGTGAACACCCTGGCCCTGCGGACCCGGCTGACCGGCGACGAAAACTTCCCGGCCCTGCTCGGGCAGGTACAGCAGGTACTGCTGGAAGCGTACGAACACCAGGCCTATCCCTTCGACCAGCTCGTGGAGGAACTCAGGCTCCGCCGCGACCCGAGCCGCTCCCCGCTGTTCGACGTGCTGGTGGAAGACGTGGGCATGGACGTGTACCTGCCCGGCGCCTCCGGTACGGCGCTGCGCGTGGCGGAGTACCCCGTGCCTTATCCCTTCAGCAAATACGACCTGACGTTCAAGTTCAGTACCACCGGCGGCCGGGTACGCCTGTGGGTGGAGTACAACACCGACCTGTTCGGGGCGGCCCGGATTGAAGCCCTGCTGGGCCACCTGGGGACGCTGCTGCAAAAAGTGCTGGCCGGCGACGAGGCCCCCGTCGGGCGGCTCGATTTCCTCACCGGCGCCGAAAGAACGGGAATGCTGGCCCGCGCGGCCGGGAAAAAAACGCGCCCGGCGGCGCAGTCGCTGGTGGCCCTCTTCGAGGCGCAGGCCGCCCGCTGCCCGGGGGCGACGGCCGTGGTGTGCGCCGGCGAAAGCCTTTCGTACGCCCAGCTCGACGGGGCGGCAAGCCGCCTGGCGGCGTATTTACGGACGGACTGCGGCGTGCAGCCGGGAGAGCCCGTGGCCGTGCTGGCCGACCGGTCCGAGCGGCTGGTGATCGCCCTGCTGGGCATTCTGAAGGCCGGCGCCGCCTTTGTGCCCATTGATGCCGGCTCCCCGGCCGAAAGGTGCCGGCTCCTGCTGGACGGCGCCGGGGTAAGGGTGCTTCTGGCCGACGCGGCCCATCTCCCCAAGGCCGCGCATTTTACCGGCGAACTGTTCGCGCTGGACATCCAGCTGCCGCTGCTGCCGGAAGCCGGGCCAGGCCCCTGCGTGCCGCACGCCCCGGGCGACGTGGCGTACGTGCTCTTCACGTCGGGCTCCACGGGGAATCCCAAGGGGGTAGCCGTCACGATGGGCAGCCTCGTCAACTACCTGCGGTGGGCGAACCGCTACTATTTCGACGACCAGGCCGGCGTACCGATGGGGCTCTTTACCTCCATTGCGTTCGACCTGACCCTCACCAGCCTGTTCTCGCCGTTGCTCCGGGGCGACACCCTGCACGTGTACGGGGAACGCGAGCCGGGGGCGATGCTGCTGGAAGTGTTCGGCCCCGGCACTCCGCTGCGCGCCGCGAAAATAACGCCTTCTCACGTCAACCTGCTGGCCCTGCTGCCCCTCGACGCCACTCCCCTTACGGCCGTCATCCTGGGGGTGAGGCCCTCTTGCCCGGGCAGGTGGCGCACCTGCGGCGGCTCAACCCGGCCCTGCGGATTTACAACGAATACGGCCCCACCGAGGCCACCGTTGGCTGTACCGTCAAGGAGGTGATCGGTACCGACACCCCCGTTACCATTGGCCGGCCCATTGACAACGCCGAGGTGTACGTGCTCACGGCGCAGCGGGGCCTGCAAGGGACCGGGATGCCCGGCGAACTCTACATCGGCGGCGATTGCCTGGCGAAGGAATACCTGGGACAGCCCGGGCTTACCGCCGGGAAATTCGTTCCCCACCCCTTCGCGGCCGGCGGCCGCCTCTACCGCACCGGGGACCGGGGCCGGTGGAACGCCGCCGGCGAACTCGAATACGGCGGCCGGCAGGACCAGCAGCTCAAGCTGAAGGGCTACCGCATTGAGCCGGGCGAAATCGAGCAGGCCCTCTGCCGGGTGCCGGGCGTGGGAGCCGCCGTGGTGACCCTGCGCACGGACGAGGCCGGCGAATCCTGCCTGGTGGCCTACTACACGGGCGCCGAAGGGCTACCCGGCGACGACCTGCGCGAACACCTGGGCCGCCACCTGCCCGGTTACATGATTCCTGCCCGGCTGGTATCCGTGCCGGCCATCCCCGTCAACCGGAACGGTAAAGTGGATTTTGCCGCCCTGCCCGATCCCTCCGCCCCGGGGCCGGCGGCCCAAACCCTCATCCCGCCGCGGGATGCGTGGGAATCTCTGGTTGCCGACGCCTGGCGGGAAGTGCTCGGCGTGCCCGGGGTGGGCATGTCCGACAACTTCTTCTCCCTCGGGGGGGATTCGATCAAAGCCATCCGCGTGGTGGGCGTGCTGCAAAAAACGACGAACAAGCTGCTGGAAGTCAAAGACCTGTTCATCTACCAGGATGCGGCCGGGCTGGCTGCCTTCCTGGCGGCCCAGCCGGACTGCCCCAAAGCGGCCGAAGGCGGGGCGGAACCGGAACTGGACGCCCTGCGGGAGGCCGTCCTGGGGGACCCCGCACTGGCCGCGCAGTTGCCCTCCGACTGGGAGGATTTCTACCCCATGAGCGACATCCAGAAAGGGATGTTGTACCACAGCCTGCTGCACCCCGGATCGGGCACCTACCACGACCAGTTGTACACGCAGTTCACCGAAGCCGGCTTCCGCGCCGACCTCTTCCGGCAAGCGTTCAGCCTGCTGACCGGTCAGCAGGCCATCCTGCGCACGAGCTTCAACCTGTTATCGTTCAGCACCCCCGTGCAGGTGGTGCACCGCTGGACGCCGGATGCGGACCGGTTTGCCGTCCACGACCTGCGTCACCTGGCCGAAGCCGAACGGGAAGCGTACCTGGCCGACTACCTGCGCGACGACCGCAGCCGGCCGCTGTCCGCCGAAACGCCCGGGCTGTGGCGGGTACGCCTGTTCCGGCTCACCGACGATGCGTACGGCTTTCTGTTCATCTGCCACCACGCCATCATCGACGGCTGGAGCTACGCTTCCCTGCTGACGGACTTAAGTAATGCGTATTACCACCTGCAGGAAAACCCGGCCCACCGGTTAACGCCCCTCAAAGCCGCCTACAAAGACTACGTGGCCGACCAGCTCCGCGTGCAGCGGGGGGCGGCCACCGTCGCCTACTGGCAGGAGCAACTGGCCGGATACGAACGGACGGCCCTGCCCTTCAACCGGGCCCCCCACCCGTCGGGTGCGGCCGGGAAAAGTACGTTCCGCTACGCCTTGCCCGCGGCGGCCACCCAATCGGTGCAGGCCCTGTCGCGGCGCCTCGGAATCAGCGTCCGGGACGTGTTTCTGGGCGCCTTTGCCCTCCTGCTCCGGGCCACGGCCAACCAGCCCGACCTCACCATCGGGGTGGTCACCTCGGGCCGTCCCGAAGGAGAAGATGGCGACAAGGTCCTGGGTTGTTTCCTCAACACGGTGCCGTTCCGCCTGCGCCTGCCGGGGGCCGTTGCCGCCGGCGACCTGCTGCGGGAAGTGAGCCGGCAGGGCAACCGGATGAAGGCGTTCGACAAACTCTCGCTGGCCCGGATCGCCGAAGCCACCGGCGAAAAGGCCGGCGGGCAGAACCCCCTGTTCGACGTGGTTTTCCACTACGTGGATTTTCACGTCATCGGGCAGCGGCACGCCCTCACCCGCGCGACCCCCACCTTTGCCGTGGGTCACGCGGCCAGCAACACGGCCTTTGACTTCCTGCTCGACGGCACCGGCGGCAGCACCCTGCTTACGGTCAACTACGAAAGCGGCCTCTACGCCCCCGCCGACCTGGAAAGGCTGGCGGCGTACTTCCTGCGGCTGGTCGGGTGGCTGGCGGCCGGCGAGGGCGTATTTACGCCCGCCTCCCTGCTGGAACCGGCCGAGCAACACCGGCTGCGCGCGGGGTACAACGCCACCCAAACGCCCCTGGCGGACACCTGCTCCGTGGTAACCCTTTTTGAGCGCCAAGCCGCCGCTTCGCCGGCCGCGCCGGCCCTCCGGCTGGCCGGCAAGACCCTGACCTACGCGGCGCTCAACGAGGCCGCCGACGCCATGGCGGCCCTGCTGCGCACCGACTACCAGGTGCAGCCGGGCGACTGCGTCGCCCTCCAGATGGATCGCTCCGAATGGCTGGTCATCGCCCTGCTGGGCGTGCTCAAAGCCGGCGCCGCCTTTCTCCCCATCGACCCGGCGTATCCCGAAGAACGCCGCCGCTACCTGTGCGACGACGGAGCCGTAAAAGCCCTGGTGGTGGACGCGTGGCGCCTGGCCGACCTGGGCGAATCGGCCGTGCCGCTGCTGGCCGCCGACGTGCAACTGCCCGGCGCGGAAACCGGCGCGGTTTCCCCAAGCCCCGCCCCGGCCCCGGAAGCACCCGCCTACCTGATCTACACGTCGGGTTCGACGGGCCGGCCCAAGGGCGTGGTGGTTTCGCACCGGAACCTGCTCAACTACGTGACCTGGGCGAACCGCTACTACTTCGACGACCGGGCCGGGGCCGATTTCGCCCTGTTTACCGCCATCTCCTTCGACCTGACGCTGACGAGCCTTTTTTCCCCCCTCCTGCGCGGCGACGCCATTTGCATCTTCCCGGAGACCGACCCCGCCCGGGCCCTGGCCCAGGTGTTCGACCCGGCCAGCGGCGTGCAGGCCGCCAAACTAACCCCCTCGCACATCTACCTGCTCGGGCAGTTGCCCGTGAAGACTACCGCCGTGGGCAAGGTGATCGTGGGCGGAGAAGCCCTGCTGGCCGAGCACGTACGTACCCTCCGGGCCCTCAACCCCAACGTGCGGATTTACAACGAATACGGCCCCACCGAAACCACCGTAGGCTGTACCGTCAAGGAGGTGACCGGCACCGACACCCCCGTTACCATTGGCCGGCCCATTGCCAACACCCGCGTGTACGTACTTGACGAAGGGCTGGGGCTGCTGCCCGAGGGCGTAACCGGTGAAATCTGCGTGGCCGGCGCGGGGGTGGCGCTGGGCTACCACCACAACCCGGCCGCTACCGCCGCCCGGTTCGTAACGGACCCCTTCGCGGCCGGCGGCCGCCTCTACCGCACCGGGGACCGGGGCCGGTGGAACGCTGCCGGCGAACTCGAATACGCGGGCCGGGGGGACAACCAGGTCAAAATCCACGGGTACCGGATCGAACTGGGCGAAGTGAAGAGCATTCTGGCCGAACACCCGGCCGTGCAACACGCTGAGGTGGACGCCCGGCCCGACGCCCAGGGCATTCCCCAACTGGTGGCGTACGTGGTCGGCCCGGAAGGGGCGGCAGTAAGCGACCTGTGGGCGTTTATCCGCCGGCGGCTGCCGGCGCACGCCTGGCCGGCGCAGTTGGTCCGCGTCGGCGAAATTCCGCTGACGGCGCACGGCAAGATCGACTACCGGCGCCTGCCCGACGCGGCCCAGGCCGAAGCGCCGGCCGAAGGCACCGGCACGCCGCCCCGCAACGCGCTGGAGCAGACGCTGACGGACATCTGGCAAAGCGTACTGGGACGGAGCGGCATCGGGGTCACCGACAACTTCTTCGAGATCGGCGGGCATTCGCTCAACGCCGTGCAGATTGTCGCCCGGATCGGCAAGCAACTCTCGGTGGGCGTCGAACTAAAGCACTTGTTTGCGGCGTTGACGGTCGAAAAGCTGGCCCTGGAAATCAGCCGGCTGCAACCCGGCACGGCCCTGTCCATCGAACCACTGCCCGCCCGGCCCGACTACGAAGTATCCCCGGCCCAGCGGCGGCTCTGGATTCTGCAACAGTTTGAAGGGCAGGCGCAGGCCTACCACATGACGGCCGCCTTTACGATCCGGGGCGACCTCGACGTGGCGGCCTTCGGGGCGGCCCTGGACGGGTTGGTGGCGCGGCACGAAAGCCTGCGTACGGGTTTCCGCGCCGCCGACGGGCAGCCCCGCCAGCGGATTCACGCGGCCCTGCCGGCCGGTTGCCTCCGGTACCGCGACTGTACGGGGGAAGCCGACCCGGGCGCCTGCGTAGCCGACGCCATTGCCCGGGAAAGGGACACCCCCTTCGACCTGGAGACGCCCCCCCTGCTGCGGACGCACCTGTTGCGGGTAGGGGCGGATGAATTCGTTTTCCTGTTCACCATCCACCACATCATCTCCGACAACCAGTCGGTAGAGGTACTCACCCGGGAACTGACGGTGCTCTACAACGCCCGGCGCGGCAACCAGGCCGCGTCCCTGCCGCCGCTCCGCGTGCAGTACAAAGAGTACGCGGCCTGGCAGAACCAACAGCTTGCCGCGGCCCGCTCCGTGCACCGTGACTACTGGCTCGACCGGCTGGCCGGCGAACTGCCCCGGCTGGATTTGCCCGCCGACTACCCGCGGCCGGCCGAAAAGAATTTCGTGGGCGACACGGTACGCTTCGCCCTGGCCCCGGCCACCTGCACCGCCCTCGAAGAATTCGGGCAGCAGCGGGGCGCCAGCCTCTTCATGGTGCTTACCACCGCCGTCAAGGCCCTGCTGTACCGGTATACCGGGCAGCAGGACGTGATCCTGGGCGTGCCCACCGGCGGCCGGGACCACGCCGACCTGGAAAACCAGGTGGGCTGCTACGTGAACGTACTGCCCCTGCGGACGCCGGTGCGCGGGGAGGAGCATTTCGGGCAGGTCCTGGACCGGGTAAAAGACGGAATGCTGGAACTGCTGGCCCACCAGGTGTATCCCTTCGACGTACTCGTGGACGACCTGCGCGCGGAACGCGACCCGAGCCGTTCGCCCGTATTCGACGTGATGGTGGTCATGCAGCACCTCGGGCTCCTGCCCGGCGAGGCGGCCCCGGCGGGCATCCGGATCGAGGAGCTGCCCCTGCCCAGCCCCGTGAGCCGGTTCGACTTGACCTTCAACTTCGTGCAGACGGCCGCCGGGGTAACCGTGCACCTCGATTTCGACACGGCCCTGTTTACCCGCGGCCGGATGGAGCGGGCGGGCAACCATTTCCGGGCGCTGCTCGACGCCGTACTCACCGACCCATCGCCGGCCCTCTCCCACCTCGGGTACCTGTCGGCCGGCGAACAGGAGCAGCTCCTGACCGGATTTAACCACGTGCCGTTCGGGTATTCGCCGGAGCGCACCGTGCACGGGCTCATTGAAGAACAGGCAACCCTCCACCCTGACCGGGTGGCGCTGGTTTCGCCCGGCGGCGAGATCACCTACGGGGAACTGAACCGGCGGGCGAACCGGCTGGCCCGCTGCCTGCAGCAGCAGTACGGCGTGGGCCGGGACGAGGTGGTGGGAGTACGCCTGGTGAACGCCGAAGACCTGGTGGTTGGCCTGCTGGCCGTCTGGAAAGCCGGGGGCGTCTATTTGCCCATCGCTCCCGACTACCCCGCCGACCGGGCCGCCCACATGCTCACCGACAGCGGGGCCAAAGTACTGCTGGGCGACAAAACCGACGACCCGTCGTTGGTGCCCGTCTGCCCGCCGTACGCCGGCAAGGGAACCGACGGCACCGGCCCGTCGGGCAACCTGCCCCCGCTGAGCGGCCCCCAGGACACGGCCTACATCATCTACACGTCGGGCTCCACGGGCAGGCCCAAGGGCGTGCCCATTGCGCACCGCAGCCTCGCCGACCGGCTCCTTTACCACAACCAGTACCTGCCGGTGGATGACACCGATGCGGTGCTGCAGTTTGCTTCGGTTGCCTTTGACGCGTCGCTGGTGGAGATCGGGATGGCGCTGGTGGCCGGCGGCCGGCTGGTGCTCACCAACGCGGCCCTCCGCAGCAACCTGCAACTGCTGCTGCCCCTGCTGAGCGAACACCGGGTGACGACGGCGATTTTTCCGCCCGCCTACCTGAAGATCATCAACCGGCAGCCCATGCCTACGCTGCGCAAGATCATCTCCACGGGCGAGGCCGCCGTGCTCGAAGACGCCCTGCACTACGCCCGGCAACTGGACTTTTTCAACGGATACGGACCCACCGAAACGTGCGTGGGGGCGTCCTTCTGCAAGGTGGACCCCGGGCAGGCCGGCCCGTACCGCCGGCAGGGCAGCGTGCCCATCGGCCGGCCGTTCGCCAACACGTTCGTGTACGTGCTGGACGGCAACCAGCAGTTGCTCCCCGCCGGCGTACCCGGCGAGCTATGGGTTTCGGGCATCGGCCTTTCCAAAGGATACCTCAACAACGCCGCCCTGACGGCCGAGAAGTTCGTGCCCAATCCTTTCGGCCGCACCCCCGACACGGCCCGCATGTACCGCACCGGCGACACGGGCAAGTGGGACGAATCGGGCACCCTCCAGTTCCTGGGCCGCTCCGACGACCAGGTGCAGATCCGCGGCATCCGGGTGGAACCGGGCGAAATAAGCGCCGCCCTGGAGCGGCACGAATCGGTGAAAGAAGCCTGGGTTACGGCCGGGGGCGACGCCCTGCGGGCCACCTCGCTGACGGCGTACCTGGTGCCGCGCCACGGCGGGGAAACCGGCCTCACGCCCCGCCTGAAGGCGTACCTGCAGGGGATGCTCCCGCCCAGCATGATTCCCGGGCAGTGGGTGTGGCTGGAAGCCTTGCCCCGCACGGCCAACGGGAAAGTAGACCGGCGGGCCCTGCCCGAAGCCGGCCCCTCCGTCCCCGTCGCGGGCGGCGCCCCCCGCAACGCGCTGGAGCGTACGCTGGAGGCCATCTGGCGGGAAGTGCTGGCCCTGCCGGCCGTGGGCATCCACCAGAACTTCTTCGAAATCGACGGCAACTCGCTGAAGGCCATCCAGGTCATCTCACGCATCGGCCAGGAGCTTGGCCTGCGGACCGACCTCAAGCGCTTCTTCCAGTCCCCCACCATTGCCGGCCTGGCCGAAGGGTTGCAAAACAACCAAGGGGCGGCCCTCGCCCCGGTGGTTCCCGTGCCCGGGGGGCCGCACTTCCGGGTATCCCCGGCCCAGCAGCGGCTCTGGCTGGCGCACCAGCACGACCCCGGCCTGCGGGCCTACAACGTGCCCGTGGCGTACGTGATCGAGGGCCCGCTGCACCTCGACGCCTTCGACCGGGCCTGCCAGGCCCTGTTGAGCCGGCACGAGGTGCTGCGGACGGTATTCGTCACCCACCAGGGGGAGCCCCGGCAATGGGTGCGGCCCTTCGTTGCGGGCACTTTCGCCCCGGCGTACGAAGACTGGCGCCACCTGCCCGACGGGGATGAACGCGTCGCGGCGCTTTTTGCCGCCTCGTCGGCCGGCGTGTTCGACCTGGAAAACGGCCCGCTCTGCCGGATGCGGCTCATCCGGCTGGGGGACGAAAAATACGCTTTCCTGTTGCTGCTGCACCATAGTGTGTGCGACGGCTGGTCGGTGCAGATCCTGATCCGGGAGTTGCTCGAACGCTACACCGCCTTTGCGGAGGAACGACCCGACCCGCTGGCGCCGCTGCCGGTCCAGTACAAGGATTACACCGGGTGGTTGCTCGACCGGTTGGCCGGGGAAGAGGCGCACGCGGCCCGCCGCTACTGGCACGGCCAGTTGGGGGATGAACGGCCCGTGCTGGCCCTGCCCGCCCCCTACCCGCGCCCGCCCGTGCAGACGTACACGGCCGGCGTGTACCCCCTGGTGCTGGACGCCGCCACCAGCGACGCCCTGAAGCACCTGGGCCGGCAGTCGGGAACGAGCCTGTTCATCACCCTGCTCGCGGCGCTGAAGGCCTTCCTGCACACCCAGACCGGCCAGGCGGACCTGACCGTAGGCTCGGCCGTGTCGGGCCGTGAGCGCCTGGAGCTGGAAAACCAGGTAGGCTGTTACCTCAACACCCTGGCGCTGCGCACCCGGTTCGACGGCCAGGGGGCGTTTGCCGACCTGCTGGCGCACGTGAATGCCACGACCCTGTCGGCGTACCGCCACCAGTTGTACCCCTTCGAGAACCTGGTGAGTGACTTGAACGCCGGACGGGACCGGAGCCGCAACCCCCTCTTCGACGTGGGCTTTACTTTCAACAACCAGCCGGCCTGGCCGACGGGTTCCGCCGGGCCGGCAGCATCCGCCCTCCGGGCCACGCCCCTCGACACCGGCTTCAAATCCGTGAAGTGCGACATCTGGCTGAACGGCCACGAAGAAGACGGCGGCATCGTGCTCAACATCGAGTACAACACCGACCTCTACGACGCTCCGTACCTGGACGACTTCGCCGCCGGCCTCCGCCTGGTGTGCGGGTACGTGGGCCGGGAGCCCGGCATCCCCCTGGCGCAACTGACCGAATGCGTGAACCAGGAGCGGGAGCACCGGGAAACCCGGCGGCGGCAACAAGCCCGGGATACCCGGCGCGCCAGCCTGCAAGGTGCCCTGGCCGCCCGCAAAGGATAAGTACCGGCAAATTTTGTCTCCTGTCTAAAAATTTAATGTTTCCCTGCTTATGACCACGCTGCCCGCTAAAAATAAACTGGAAGGGTTACGCATCCAAAAGCCCCAGCCCGTCTGCTTCACCCAAAACGAGGTAATTACCGGGTTTCTGCCCGGCACCACTGCCCCGGTGGTATTGCGGCCGGGCCTGGCCGACCTCTCACTGGCCGGGTGGATGGCCCGGAACCGGCCCCTCGTCGAAGCCAGCCTGCACCAGTACGGCGGCATCCTCTTCCGCGACTTTGTCCGGGAGGAAGGGGCCGACGGCCTGAACGCCTTCCGGTCCGTGACCGACGGCTTCTGGGAAAGTTCGATGAGTTACCAGCAGCGGTCCTCGCCCCGTACGGCCCTGGGAGGCAACGTCTACACCTCCACCGACCATCCCGCCGACCAGTCCATCCACATGCACAACGAACTCTCGTACGCTCCCGCCTGGCCCATGAAGATCATGTTCTTCTGCGCAACGCCGGCGGCGGCCGGCGGGGAAACGCCCATCGCCGACAGCCGCCGCGTGTGCAGCGCCCTGTCGGCGGCCACCCGGGAGAAGTTCGCGGCCCGCGGCATCCGCTACCGGCGCAACCTCAACGGGACTACCGGGCTGCCCTGGCAGGAAGTGTTCCAGACCGGCAGCCGGGCGGAAGCCGAGGAAGCGTGCCGCCACAACCGGATGACCTACGAATGGAAAGAAGGCGACCGGCTCGAACTGACCTGGACCAAGCCGGCCGTGGTGCCGCACCCGGTTACCGGCCAGCAGGTCTGGTTCAACCACGGCCTGTTTTTCAACCGCTTCGCCCTCGACCCGCTGGTCAACCAGACGCTGACCGAAGACGAACTGCCCTTCAACACCTTCTACGGCGACGGTACGCCCATTGAAACCGAAGTGCTGGCGGAAGTGGCCCAGGCTTTCGAGGCGGCCAAGGTGGTGTTCCCCTGGCAGCGGGGCGACCTGCTGCTGCTCGACAACATGCTCATGGCGCACGGCCGCAACCCGTACGTGGCCCCCCGCAAAATCGCCGTTGCCATGTTTCAGCCCCGCAGCCAGGAAAACAGTTAGTAACCGGTCCAACTCCCCATTCCATGAATCAGACGCAACAAGGATATCCCCTCGCCTTTCTCCAGAAAAGAATTTGGTCTTTGCAACAGGAAGGGCACACCCTCGCGGTGAAGGGGATGCTCGCACTCGAAGGCCCCGTGGAGGCGAGCCGCCTGCGGGAAGCCTTGCAAGCCGTCGTGGACCGGCACGAGATCCTGCGTACGCACTACCACACCCCGCAGGCCTTTTCGTACCCCTGGCAGGTAATTGCCGGGCGGGGAACCCTTGCCTTTGACACCCGAGACACGTCCGGCCGGGAGCCGGGTGAGCAGGCCGCGGCGCTTGACGCGTGCTGGCAAGCCCTGCTCCCCGCGGATGTTTCCCGGGAAGAAAGCCCGGTCGTGTCGGCCGTGCTCGTGACGCTCTCGCCGCTGCGCCACCGCTTCCTGCTGTGCCTGCCCGCCCTGGCCGCCGACGCCGCTTCGCTGCGCGTGCTGTTTGCCGAAGTGCTGCGGGCGTACTGGGGAGCCGGTCCGGCGGAAGACCCGCTGCAATACTGCCAGTTTTCGGAGTGGGTCAACGACCTGGGCGCCGACCCCGACCCGGCGGCCCGGCGCGACTGGCAGCAGTACAGCCTGGTGCCTGCCCCGCCCAACCCGTTCGGCTGGGCCTCCGAAACGCCGCACGCCCCGGCCAACGGCAACCCCATCCGCTTCCGCCAGCCCCTGCCCGCCCCGCTTGCCGCGGCGCTGCACGGCTACGCCGGCGCGTTGGGCGCCCCGCTGCCGGTGCTGCTGCTGGCCTACTGGCACGTGGTCATCCAGCGGCACGCGGCGGCCGAACGCAACGTCACCGGGCTGTTGCTCAACCACCGGGCCTACGACGAACTGCAATCGCTGGTCGGGCTGGTCGCCAACACCGTACCGGTCGCTTCGGTAATCACCCCCCAAACCACCTTTCCGGAACTGGTGCGGCAACTCGGGGCGGAGGCCGACCGGGCGGCGGGGTGGCAGGAATGCTTTTCGTGGGACCACCTGCCCGGCGTCCACGCGCCGGAAGGCCGCCTGCCCCGTTTCTCCTGCGGCTTCGAATGGGTAGATGCGACCCTGGACGTAGCCGTGCCGCCCGGCTTTGCCTGCCAGTACGCCGACTTTGCCGGCACCCCCGACCTTTTTGACGTCCGCCTGTGCGTGCTGCACGGCAGTACGGGCCTGCAACTGGACCTCTACGGCGATCCCCGCGCGGTTTCCGGTGCTGCCCTTGCCGCAATCGGCGACCAGTTGCTGACCGTACTCGGACACGCCCTCACCCGGCAGCCCGAACGGGTGGCCGCCATGAACCTGCTGAGTCCCGTCGCCGCCGACCACATCCGGCGCTTGTCGGCCAACCCCGTCGCCCTGCCGTCGGGGCGCTCCCTGCCGGAGGCATTCCGGGCACGGGCCGCCCGGCACCCCGACCACCCCGCCGTCCGGACGGCTACGGCTTCGCTCACCTACCAGGCGCTGGACGAACGGTCTGACCGGCTGGCCGCCTTCCTGGCGGGCACCCGCGCCGTGAAACCGGGCGACCTGGTAGGGGTGATGACCTACCGGTCGGAGTGGGCGGTGGTGGCGCTGCTGGCCGTGCTTAAAACCGGAGCGGCGTACGTGCCCCTCGACCCTGACTACCCGGCAGCGCGTACCAGCCTGCTGCTGCGGGAAAGCGCTCCCCAGGCGCTCCTGGCCGAAGACGAGGCCCTCCTGGCCCGCCACGGGATGGCCGGCCCGGAAGCCATTCCGCTGCGCGAACAATGGCCGGCGGTAGCCGCCTACGCCGGCCCCTGCCCCACCCCGCCCCACGCGGCGGCGGACCTGGCGTACGTCATGTACACCTCCGGCTCCACCGGCGTGCCCAAGGGCGTGGAAATCCGGATGGGCAGCCTGATGAATTACCTGGAGTGGGCCAACGCCCATTACTTCGGCAACGAGCCCGGCGCCCCCGTCGGCCTGTTTACGTCCCTGTCCTTCGACCTGTCAGTTACGGGCCTGTTTGGTCCCCTGCTCCGCGGCGACACGGTGCTGCTGTACGGACACGGGGCCATTAACGAGACGCTTACGGAGGTCTTCGGGGAAAACAGCCCCGTGCGGGCCGTCAAAATGACCCCTTCGCACATTTCGCTGCTGCGCCACCTGCCGCTGGGCAAAACCCCCGTCCGGTGCGTGGTGGTGGGAGGAGAGGCGCTGCTGCCCGAGCACGTCCGGACGCTGCGGCAGCTAAACCCCGGCGTGGCGATCTACAACGAATACGGTCCCACCGAAACCACGGTAGGCTGCACCGTGAAGCAGATCGGCGGCGATGCCGAACGCGTTACCATCGGCACGCCGGCCGGCAACGCCCGGATTTTCGTACTGGCGGAGGCCGGTACGCTTCAGCCCGTGGGCGTGGCCGGTGAAATCTGCATCGGCGGCGCGGGCGTGGCCCGCGGTTACCGGAACCGCCCCGAACAGACGCACGAAAAATTCGTCCCCTACCCCACCCCCCTGGGCGAAACGGGAACCATGTACCGTTCCGGCGACCTGGGCCGCTGGCTGCCCAACGGCGAACTCCAGTACCTGGGCCGCAACGACAACCAGATCAAGATCAAAGGCTTTCGCGTGGAACCGGAAGAAATCGAACGGGCCGTGCTCGGTTTCCCCGGCGTGACGGCGGCAACGGTGACCGTCCGGCACGACGAAGACGGCGCGCCCTACCTGGCCGCTTACTGGGTGGGCGGCGGAACCCCCGACGCCTCCCTGCGGGAGCACCTGGAACGTCACCTGCCCGGGCACCTGGTACCGGCCTGCCTGGTGCGCCTCGACGCCCTGCCCTACACCGTGAACGGCAAAGTAGACGCCCGGGCCCTGCCCGACCCTCGCCTGGTCCGGGCCGCGGCCGACGCCTACGAGGCACCCCGCAACCCGCTGGAAGCGCAATTGGCGGAAGTGATCGGCGCCGTACTGCACCACGACCGGCCGGGCATCGGCGAGAGCTTCTACGACCTGGGCATTGACTCGATCAAGGCCATCCAGATTGCTTCGCGGCTGCACAAGGCCGGGCTGAAAGTGGAGGTAAAGGAAATCCTGCGTTCCCCCCGCATCAAAGAACTGGCGCTGCTCGTGCGGCAGGATAACGACCGGGCGGTCCGACCCCTGGTTACCGGGCCGGTGGCCCTGGCCCCCGCGCAGGCAGCCTTTTTCGGGACGGTGCGCGTGGCCCCCCACCACTACAACCAGTCGGTCCTGCTGCGCGCCGACGACCTGCCGGAAGAACGCGTGCAGGCGGCTTTTGCGGCGCTGCTGCAACACCACGATGCCCTCCGTACCGTCTTCCGCCGTGAGGCAGGGGAACCCATCCGCCAGGCGTGCCGGCCCCCGGGCGAACCCGTTTCGCTGGCCGTGTGGGACCTGCGCGGGGAAGCCGATCCCGCCGCCACCCTGGCCCGGCGGGCTACTGCCCTGCAAGCCTCCTTCACCCTGGAAACCGGGCCGCTGGTGAAGCCGGCCCTCATCCACCTGCCGGAAGGAGAACGGCTGTTGATCGTGGCGCACCACCTGGTCATGGATGGCGTATCGTGGCGGATTCTGCTGGAAGATCTGGCCGGCCTGTTGCAGGGGTTGCCCCTGCCTCCCAAAACCGACGCGTACCTCTACTGGGCGGAGCGAATGGCCGCCCACGCCGGCAGCCCTTCGGTGCTGGCCGAGCGGCCGTACTGGCTGGCCCTGGGTCAATCCCTGCCGGACACCTCATTCGCCGGCTCCCCGGGCGCGGAATGCCCGCCCGGCGGTCTGCAAACGGTTGCCTTCACCCTCGACCCGGGGCAGGCGCAGTTACTTCCCCGGGCCAACGCGGCCTTTTCGACCAACACCCAGGACCTGCTGCTGGCCGCGCTCGGCACGGCCCTCCGCGAAACGTTCGGGGTCAGCCATCCCTTCGTGACGGTGGAAGGACACGGCCGCGAAACGACGCTTCCCGACCTCAACATCAGCCGGACGGTGGGCTGGTTCACCAGTGAATTCCCCGTGCTGTGGCCGGCCGAAACGCCGGCCGACCCGCTGGCGGAACTCGTGGCCTGCAAAGAGGCCCTGCGGCAAGTGCCGGCCGGCGGCGTCCACTACCGCCTGCTCCAGGCCCTGCCCGCCCCGGCAGCCCCGGGTGACGCCATTTTCCGCCGCAAGCCCCCCATCCGCTTCAACTACCTGGGCAGTTTCCGCAATGAGCAGGGGAACGCTCCGTTCTCCTTCGCCGAGGAAAGCGTGGGCCAACAACGCGACCCGGGGCAACCCGTGGAATACCCGCTGGAGATCTCCGGCCTGGAGGACGCCTCGGGGCTTACCCTTTCGGTCACCTACCACCCCGCCCTTACCGACCCCGCCCGGGCCGGGCAGTTGTGCCGTGCCTGCGAAGCCGCCCTGCGGCAGTTGATCGCCCTTTGCGTGGCCGCGCCCGCGGGTCAGGTAACGCCCGCCGACCTCACCCTCGGCGGCCTGCCCCTCCCGGTGGTGCAAAGCCTGGCGGCCCGGTACGCCGTGGAAGACGTGCTGCCCCTCACGGCCACGCAGGAAGGCATGTTGTTTCAGAAACTGCTCGACGAAACCTCGCCCGTGTATTTTCAGCAGCTTTCCTACCAAAGCCGGGCCGCCTGGGACCCGGCGCTGGTGCAACGGGCCCTGGACGTTCTTTTTGAGCGGCACGGCGCCCTGCGGGCCGCGTTCGTGCACGACGGCTGGGACCAGCCCCTGCAAGTCATCCGCAAGCGGCAGTCCGCCGACTTCCGGTACGAAGACCTGCGGCACCTGCCGGACCCGGCCGCCCGGGCCCAGTACCTGCGGCAGTACCGGTCCCGCGACGTGGCCCGGTCGTTCCGGCTGGACGCCGACGCCCTGCTGCGCGTGGCACTGTTCCGGACCGGTGAGGCGGCCTACGAGTTTGTGTGGAGCAACCACCACATCGTGCTTGACGGGCTGGAGCATGAGCATCCTGACGACCGAATTTGCGGCCCTCTACGGCCACCTCCGGCAGCACCGCTCCTTACGGCTCCCCACCCCCGCCCCTTACGCGCGGTACTTCGGCTGGCTGCGGGAACGGGACCGCGAGGCGTCGCGGGCGTACTGGCAGGATTACCTGCGGGGCTACCCGGAACCAGCCCGGCTGCCCGTGTCCGCACCCGGCCCGGCGAAGGGCCAGGAAACGCTGCTCCTCGACCCGGAAACGACGCGCCGCCTGCAAGCGGTGGCCCTGCGCCACTCGGTTACGCTCAACACGCTGGTGAACACGCTGTGGGGCGTGCTGCTGGCCTGGTACAACGACCGCCGCGACGTCGTGTTCGGGAGCCTGTCGGCGGGCCGGCCCTCGGCCATCCCCGGCATCGAAACGATGGTCGGCCTGTTGATCAACACCCTCCCGGTGCGCATCCGTTACGAAGCCGACGCCTCCTTCGGGGAGTTGCTGCAGCAAGTGCAGGACGAGGCCCTGCGGAGTGAGCCGCACCAGTACTACCCGCTGTCCGACATCCAGGCGGTCAGTGCGTGGGGAACCGCCCTGTTTAACCACCTGGTGATTTTCGAGAACTACCCCGACCCGGACCAGTTGCTGGCCGGCAGCGGTCCGGCCGAAGCCCTGCCGCCCATGACGGACCCCGAGGAGTTTGACGACAACAATTATCCTTTCACCCTGCTCGTGTCGCTGCGCGGCGCGGCGCTGCAATTCCGGTTCGACTTCCGGGAAGGCGAAGGGGTGCGCGGCGAGGTAGCGACGCTGCGGGAACGCCTGCGGCGGCTCATCGAACAGGTAGCCGCCCCGGAGACGGTCCGCCTCCGGGAAATCGATTTCCTGGCCGGGCCGGAAAGGGCGCAGGTACTCGACGGGTTCAACCGGACGGCGGTGCCCATACCCGCGGGCACCACCGTGTGCAGCCTCTTTGAACGCCGGGCGGCCGGGCAGCCCGAGGCAATTGCCGTCCGTTGCGGCCCGCGGTGCCTCACCTACGGCGCCCTCAACGCGGCCGCCAACCGCCTGGCGCACCACCTGCGGGAGGCGTACGGCGTGGGTCCGGGAAAAACGGTGGGGCTGCTGCTCAACCGGTCGGAATACGTGCCCATTGCCATCCTGGGCGTGCTGAAGGCCGGCGGCGCCTACCTGCCCGTGGACCCCGCCTATCCGCGCGAACGCATCGGCTACTGCCTGTCCGACGCCGGGGTTGGGCTGCTGCTCACCGAGTCGGGCCTGGTGTTCGACGCAATCGAGTACTTCGGCGGCGAGCTGTTCGCCATCGACGCCCAACTGCCCGACCTGACCGGCAGCGCCGGCGATCCGTCGCCCGGTTGTGCGCCCGGCGACCTGGCCTACGTCATGTACACTTCCGGCTCCACGGGCTTGCCCAAAGGCGTATGCGTGCCGCACGGCGGGGTGGCCAACCTGGCGCTGGCCCAGTGCGAAAGAGCCGGCATCCGGGCCGACGACCGCGTTTACCAGTTCGCCTCGCTTTCGTTCGACGCTTCCGTTTCGGAAATCTTCATGGCCCTGTGCGCCGGTGCCGCGCTGGTAATCTCCGGGGAAGAAACCATCCGGGACAAGCAGCCGTTTCTGGCCCACCTGCGCGAAACGGGCACGACGGTAATTACGCTGCCGCCCGCCTTCATGCGCCTGTTTGCCGCCGAAGAACTGAGTTTCCTGCGGGTGATCCTCACGGCCGGGGAAGCGGCCGACGTACGGCTCACGGCGGCGCTGAGCGCCTCAGTGCGGGTGCTCAACGCCTACGGCCCCACCGAGTGCACCGTCTGCGCGACCATGTACGAGGTGAGCCCGGGCGACGCGGGGCGCGTAAGCATACCCATCGGCCGGCCGATCGCCAACGTAAAGGTGTACGTGCTCGACCACCTGGGGCGGCCCGTTCCGCCCGGCGTGGCAGGCGAAATATGGGTAGCCGGCGCCGGCGTGGTGCGGGGCTACCTGCACCAGGACGAACTGACAGCCCGGACGTTCATCCCCAGCCCGTTCGTGGCCGGGGAACGCCTCTACGGCACGGGCGACCTGGGCCAGTGGCTGCCCGACGGCAACCTGCTGTACCTGGGCCGCCGCGACGCGCAGCTCAAAGTCCGCGGGCACCGGGTGGAAGGAGCCGAAATAGAACACCACCTCCTCGCGCTGCCGGTTGCGCAGGCAGTGGTACACAAATACGCCGGTCCCGACGGGCAGGAACACCTGCTGGCCTTCCTGGTCGCCGGCCAACCCCTGGACCTGCCCCTGGTGCGGGAAGCCCTCAAAAGCCGGCTGCCTGCGTTCATGGTGCCCGACGCACTGGTGCAGGTAGCCACCATTCCGCTGACGCCGAACGGCAAAACCGACTACGCGGCCCTGCGGGAAGCGTGGCTGGCCGAGGCAGCCCCCCGGACCGCGGGGCAACTTCCGGCTACGGAGGCGGAACGGAAGCTGGCTGCCATCTGGGAGGCGGTGCTGGGCAGGACCGGTCTCACCCGCGACGACAACTTCTTCGACCTGGGCGGGCATTCCCTGAAGGCGATCCAGGTGCTTTCGCGGATGGAGCGGGAGTGGCAGGCGGGCTTCGACCTGAAAACCCTCTTCGCCCACCCGACCATCAGGGGCCTGGCCGCCCAGGTGGATGCCGGACGCGGCACCCCGGCCGAAGGCACAGCCATTCCCCGCGTGGCGGCGCAGCCCTTTTATGACGTGTCGCCGGCCCAGAAACGGCTGTGGATTCTGCACCAGTTGCAGGGCGGCCTGACGGCCTACAACCTGCCGGTGGCCTACCAACTCGACGGCCCCCTCCGCGTGCCCGCCCTGCAGCATGCCTTCCGGGTGCTGGTGGAACGGCACGAGATCCTGCGTACCACGTTCGTCACCGCCGGCGGGGAGCCCAAACAATGCATCCACGCCCCCGGCCCCGACTGGTACCCGCTGCCCATGATAGACCTGACAGGCCACGCCGACGGCGAAGCGGCTGCCGGGGCCATTGCCGGGCAGGAGGCGGGCCATGCCTTCGACTTGTCCGAAGGGCCGCTGGTGCGGGCAAAACTGCTGCGGCTGGCCCCGCACCGGCACGTTTTCCTGCTTACCATGCACCACCTGGTCACCGACGAGTGGTCGCTGGAGGTGATCTTCCGCCAGCTGTCGGAGTCCTACAATGCCCATTGCCAGGGGCACGCCGGCCCGCCGGCGGAACCCGGCGTGCAGTACAAGGACTACGTGGCCTGGCAGGGGCAGCAACTCGCCGCCCGGATGCCAAAGCTCCGGGCGTACTGGCTGGAACACTTTGCCGGCACGTTACGCCCGCTGCCGCTGCCGGCCGACTACCCGCGCCCGGCCGTGAAAACCTACGGCGGGGGGTACGTGGAACGTTTCCTGCCGCCCGCCCTGCTCGGGGAACTGCTCACGCTGGGCCAGCAGCACCAGGCGAGCCTCTTCATGCTGCTGCTCTCGGCGGTGAACGTGCTGCTGCACCGCTACGCCGAGGGGGAACCCGTGACAGTAGGCACGCCCGCCGGCGGCCGTACGCACCTTGACCTGGAAGACCAGGTGGGGTTCTACGTGAACACCCTGGCGATCCGCAACCGGTTTTTGCCCGGCCAGCCGTTCAGCGACGCCCTCCGCCAGGTGCGGCAGCACACGCTGGCTGCCTACGCAAACCAGTTGTACCCGTTCGACCAACTGGTGGACGGCCTTTCGTACCCCCGCGACGCCAGCCGGAACCCATTGTTTGACGTGTGGATGGTGCTGCACAACCCGCCGCCGGCCCAGGAGGCCATGCAGGAGATTGCCGTAACCCGGTTCGGGCCGCCCTCCGACGTGGTGCACTTCGACGTGTCGTTCGATTTCCTGCACCAGGACGGGGGCCTGCTGGTGGTGCTCCGCTACAACCGCGACCTGTTCAGCGCCCCGCGGGCGGCCTTCCTCAACCAGTGCCTGGTAACCCTGCTGGAAAAGATTGCCCGGGACCCCGGCGCCACCGTGGCCGAACTGCTGGCCTGGCCCGAGGCGGCGCCCGACGCGCAGAATGTTGACCTATCCCTGGAGATGAACTTATGACCATGACGACCGATGCCGACTACCGTGCCTACCTTGCCGAAGACTATTTTTCAGCCAAGCTGGGGCGTACCTCCTTCGAACGCATTCCTTTCGCCACCGCAGCGGCCGGGGAGGGCCAGGTGCACGCTGCCACTTTTGATTTTTCCGGGCCGCTGGCCCGCAAGTTGTCGGAGGTGGCCCGCGGCAGCGCGGCCAACGCGTACGCCCTGCTGACGGCGGGCTGCTTCCACCTGCTCCACAAATACGGCCTTACCCACGTACTGGTAGCAAGTCCCGGCTTTGCGCCCAATCCCGCGGGGAACCTGCTCTTTTTCACCCACCACTTTGCGCCCGCCCCGGCCAACCTGCGGGAGCTGGTCCGGACCGTGGTGGGGCAGGTCAGAGAGGTTGCCGGCTACCAGCAGTACGACTTCAGGCGGCTCCGGCAGTCGCTCGCCCTGCGACAGCCCGAACAGGTTCCCGGCCTCCGCGAACTGGGGTTGGCCCTGCAAGGATGCACCGCCCTCGACCCGGAAGTCCTGGACCGGTTCGGCCTGTGCCTGCTGGTGCGGGGCGAGGGGGACCGGCGGCAGTTGGAGGTCCGGTACCAACCGGCGGCTTACGCACCCGGCGCCGTTGAACGGATGGGCGGGCATTTCCTGGAAGCCCTCGGCAACGTACTCTTCCGCCCCGACGAGCCCCTGCCGGCCCTTTCGGTACTCACGGCATCCGAAAAGCACCAGCTGCTCACCGAGCGCAACGATACGGCAACCGGCTTGCCGCTGGTAACCATTACCGAAGCGCTGGCCCGGCAGGCCCGGCTCACCCCCGACCGCCCGGCCCTGCACGCCGGCGACCGGGTGCTGGACTTCGCCGCCCTGCACGCCGGCAGCGACCGCGTCGCCGGGCGGCTGCGGGAATGCTGTTCCCTTTCGCCCAACGACGTCGTGGCGGTGTTGCTCCCCCGCACCGAGGGCCTGGTCATGGGCCTGTGGGGCGTGCTGAAGACGGGGGCCGCCTACCTGCCCCTCGACCCGAGTTACCCCGCCGGCCGGTTGCAGTACATGCTGACCAACAGCGGTTGCAAGGCCGTGCTGACCGTACCTGCCTACCTGGGCCTGCTCGAGACCGGCTCGCCGCTCCCCGTGGTGCTGCCCGAAGATTCGTTTGCCGCCGCGGAAGCCGGGGCGGCCGCAGACCCGGCCGGGACGGGAGACTTGGATGCAATGGCTTACCTGATGTACACCTCGGGGTCAACCGGCCAGCCCAAGGGCGTCAAAGTATCCCACGGCAACCTGGCCAGTTTCTGCCTGGGCATGGACCTGGCGCTGCCCCTGGACGCCTCCGACCACCTGCTGGCCGTTACGCCCGCCTCCTTCGACATTTCCATCCTCGAACTCCTCTGGACGCTCTCCCGGGGCATTCCGGTCACGCTGGTGAAGGACGTATACCACCTGGCCGGCGCCCCGGACCTGGGCCGTCCCACGGTGCTGCAAACCACGCCCTCCCTGCTGAAGGTACTCTTGCAGAACGCCGCCTCGGCCCCCCTGCTGGCCGCCTTGAAGTACATTCTGGCGGGGGGCGAAAAACTCCCCCCCGAACTCGCGGGGGAACTGCGCCGGAAAACCAACGCCCGCCTCTACAACATGTACGGGCCCACTGAAACCACCATCTGGTCTGCCTGCCGGGAGATCCTGCCCGGCGAGGAGGTATCGGTGGGGCGCCCCATTGCCAACACCCGCCTCTACGTGCTCGACGCCTCCGGCAACCCGGTGCCTGACGGCGTGGCCGGCGAAATCTGCATCGGCGGCCCCGGCGTGGCGATGGGCTACCTGGACGCCCCGGCGCTGACGGCCGAGAAGTTCGTGCCCGACCCGTGGGCTGCCCAACCGGGGGCGCGGCTCTACCGCACCGGCGACGTGGGCTACTGGCTGCCCTCGGGCGACTTGCAGGTGGCGGGCCGGGTAGACCACCAGGTGAAGATCCGCGGCCACCGGGTTGAGCCGGGCGAAGTAGAAGCGGCCTTGCTGGGCTACGCTCCCATCCGGCAGGCCCTGGTGGTCCCCCGCACCGGCCGCGACGGAACGGTCCAACTGGCGGCGTACCTGCGCAGCGAGACGCCCCTCACGCTGCCACCCCTGCTGCGCCACTTGCACGCGCTGCTGCCCGCCCACCTGGTTCCGTCGTGGTTCGTGCCGCTCGACCGGGTGCCCCTGACGCCCAACGGGAAAGCGGACCTGAAAGCCCTGCCCGACCCGGAAACCGCGGCGCTGGGCAACGAAAGTCCGGCAGCGTTTGCCGGCAGCGCCGTGGCAGCCCAGTTGACGGCCCTCTGGCAGTCGGTGCTGGAACGCAGCCGCGTGGGGCCGTACGACAACCTGCTGGAGCTGGGCGCCAACTCGCTCAAAATCATCCAGGCCTTTAACCAGGCCCGGGAACACTTCCCCGAGCTGCGCACGGTGGCCGAGCTGTTTGACCACCCCAGCGTGGCGCAGCAGGCCGAACTGATCCTGGGCCGGCAGGGCGCCGTACGGGCCCCGCTCCCGGTCCACCAGGTGCTCGACTTCTAGGCAGTTTGCACCCCGCCGGCCGGCCACCGGCAACCCAGGCCAGTACCAGTACTACTAAACCAACCACCAACATGGACATTGCAATCATCGGGATGGCCGGGCGTTTTCCGGAAGCACGCAACGCGGAAGAATTCTACCAGAACCTGCGGGCGGGCCGCGACAGTGTCCGCAAGCCTTCCCTGGCGCGGCTGCGCGAAACGGTGGTTTGCCCCAAAACCGAATACCGCGTGGTCGGCTTCCTCGATCACGTGGATAAGTTCGACTATCCCTTTTTCGACATTTCGAAGGCGGAAGCCCAGTGCATGGACCCCCGCCAGCGGCTGTTGCTCGAAACGGCCTACGAAACGTTTGAAAACGCCGGTTACAACGTAGACGACTTCCGCGGTTCGGATACGGCCTTATTCATGGGCGACGTCCACCTGGATTATGATTTGCAGGCCGAGCGGTTTGACCCGATGCTGATGACGGGCAACCGCAACGGCATGGCGGCCGGCCGCATTGCCCGGTTCTTTGACCTGCGCGGCAAGGCGCTGCTGGTGGACACGACCTGCTCCTCGGGGCTGGTGGCGCTGCACCTGGCGGCCAATGAACTGGTCCTGGGCGAATCGGCCTTTGCGCTGGTGTGCGGCGTCAACCTCGACCTGGTGCCGGTGCCGGCCCGCAACCCCTTTGAACTGGGCATCAACGCGGCCGACGGCAAAGCCAAGCCCTTCTCGGCCGAGGCCGACGGCACGGGCAACGGCGAAATGGTCGGCTGCCTGCTGCTGCGGCCCCTGGGCGACGCCTTGCGGGAGGGCAACGTCATCCACGCGGTGCTCAAGGGCAGCGCCGTGAACCAGGACGCCGCCCAGGCCGCCAGCCTGACTGCCCCGAGCAGCAAGGCCCAGGCCGACGTGATCCGGAAAGCCTGGCGGAAGGCCGGCGTAGACCCGCGCACCATCGCCTACGTGGAGGCGCACGGCACGGGCACCAGGCTGGGCGACCCCATCGAAGTGCAGGGCATGAACCTGGCTTTTGCCGGCCACACCGACGCCAACGGGTTCTGCGCCATTTCCTCCGTCAAGAGCAACATCGGCCACACCGACAGCGCCGCCGGGCTGGCGGGCCTGTTCAAAGTCATCCTGTCGCTCAAACACCGCGAACTGTTTCCCTCGCTGCACTACCGGCAGCCCAACCCGCTGATCGACTTCTCCCGGTCGGCCGTGTACGTAAACCATACCCTCACCCCCTGGACGGTGGCCGGCGACGCCCCGCGCCGCGCCGGCGTAAGTTCCTTCGGCCTGATGGGGACCAACTGCCACGCCGTGCTCGAAGAAGCCCCGCCGCCGGCCGAACCCCCGGCCGTTGCGCCGGCCTACCTGGTGGTGGTGTCGGGAAAAACGGCCCGGGCGCTGGAAAAAAACCTGAAGCAGCTGCACGCCTTTCTCCGTGCGCGCACGCCGCTGCCGATGGCCGACGTGCAGTTTACCCTCGGCGCCGGGCGTAAACACTACCCGCACCGCTTCGCGGCGGTGGTACGGGACCACGAAGCCCTGCTCGAAGCCCTCGCGGCCCGGGACGGGGCGCTGCCGGCGCTCCTGCCGGGGGCGGGCAAAAAGCCCCCCCAACTGGTGCACATTTTCTCGCACGGCACCGGGTGCGACGACGCGTGGCCGGCGCAGCTCTGCGGGCGCTACCCCGTCTTCGCGGAAGCCTACGGCCAGTGCCTGCGCCTGGCCGCCGCCCACGCACCCGGCGACCGGGTGAAAACGTTTGCCTTCCAGTACAGTTTCTACCAGCTGTTGCAGTACCTGGGCGCGGCAAGCCCCGTGCTGCTCGGCCACGGCACCGGCCAGGTGGCCGTCGACGTGGTCCGGGGGCACCTCTCCCTGGCGGAGGGCATTGCCGAAGTGCTGGCCGCCGCACCGCCCCCGGCCGGGCAGGTGGAAACCAAGTGCCTGGCGCTGATCGGAAAAATGGCGGGGGAACAGGTGGTTTTTGCCGAAATGGTCCCCGGTGGCGAAATCGGCCAGGCGCTGTTGCACCTCCGGCATCCTGACCACCCGCACCGGGTCGTGCGCCTGGCTTCGGAGCAGGCCGACCCCGTACTCGGTTATCTGGGTGAACTGTACCGGCACAACTGCGACATTACGCTGCAGCCCGCAACACTCGGGTGGCAAGGGCGGCGGACCGAACTGCCCACGTATCCGTTCGAACCCCTCCGCTGCTGGCTCAAAGAACCCGTCTCCGCCGACTGGCAGACCGACTGGTTCCACGCCGTCGAGTGGATGCCCGATGCCGGAGCCCTGCCCGGGGGAGGGGTAAGTGGTAAAAACCTCCTGCTGGTGTACGCCGGGCAGGACCCGCTGGTGGAAGCCCTGGCCGGGCAACTGGCCGCGCTGGGAAACCGGTGCATCCGGGTAACCCTCGGAACGGCATTCGAAGCCCTGTCCCCCGAACACTTCCGCCTGGATGCCGGCCGGGCCGAAGATTACGTACGGCTGGCCGGGCAACTGCGGGAACGGGACACCCGGCCCGACGGCATTCTGTACCTGGGTGCCTACCGGCAACCGGGACCGGGCGGCCCCGAACACCTGCCGGCCGACGTTTGCTACGGCCTGTACGCCCCGCTGTTCCTGGCCAAAGCCTTTGCCGACGAACTGGGCCGCCGCGAATTTTACTTCGCCTGCCTGACGGCCCACGCCGAAAAGGTGGGCGGTGGGGACACCCGGCTGGTGCCGGCGCACGCCATGACCAACGCCCTGCTCAAGTCGCTGCTGGCCGACTACCCCACCCTGCGGGTGACCGCCGTGGATGCGGCCTACGGCGCCGGCCCGGCGGCGTTGCTGGCCGAACGGTTTACGGCGGAAATGGCCCAACCCGGGACGGTTCGCTTCGTGGCGTACCGGGAGGGGCAGCGGTTCGTACCCACCCTGGTAAAGCTGCCGCCCGCCGAACTGCCCGCCACCCCGTACCCGCCCTTCCGCGAAAACGGCGTGTACGTAGTTACCGGCGGGGCGAGCGGAATTGGTTGGGAAGCGGCCCGGATGATTGCCGGCCAGGTCCGCTGCTGCCTCGTGATCCTGGGCAAGACGCCCCTGCCCCCCAAGGACCAGTGGGCTGCCCGCGCCGGGCAGGACGACCACGCCGGCCGGCGCTGCCGGGCGCTGCTGGAACTGGAGCGGCTGGGGGCCGACGTCACCTACGCGGCGGCCGATGTATCCCGTCCCGGCGAAGTGGCGCCGGTATTTGCCGACATCCGGCAGCGGTACGGGCGGCTGGACGGCCTGCTGCACGCGGCCGGGGTTGGCCTCAAACGCATTCCCGTGACGGCGATTTCACCCGGAGAGGTGGCCGATACGCTGGCGCCCAAGGTGGCCGGCACGGTGGTACTTGCCGAAGCCAGCCGGGACTTCAACCCGGATTTCTTCGTCTTTTTCTCCTCCCTCAACGCCCTGGTTCCCCTCCGCCACACCCTCGACTACGCGGCGGCCAACGCATTTGAGGATGCCTACGCCGTGCGGCTGGCAATGGCGGGGCAAAAAGCCCTTGCCGTCAACTGGCCCGGCTGGTCGGGCGCCCGCCGCGACACTGCCGTCCCCGCCGGCGGGGCGCCCGGGGAGAGCGGCTTGCCGGCCGTGACCAACGAGGAAGGTTTGCTGGCGCTGGTGCAGGCGATGCAGTTGACCCGCTCCAACGTGGCCGTAATCAACACCCCGCTCAACGGTTTTAAGGTCAATCCTTTTTTCCGGCTGCCTTCGCCGGCCGAATCGTCGGGGACAGCCCCCGCTCCGGCACCCGGGCCGGAACCCCGGGAAACGGCCTGCGTACCGGCCGCCGCTGCGCCCGCCGGGGCGCTCAGTACCCAGGCGAAAATAGCGGCGATCTGGGCCGAAGTGCTCAAAGCCGACCGCATTGACCCCGAGGATGACTTTTTTGAAATCGGCGGCCACTCGCTCAACGGCAGCCAGGTCCTCAACCGCATTGAGCAGGCGTTCGGGCTGGAGATCGAATTCGACGTGATGTTCGACCACGCTACGGTGAACGCACTGGCCCGGTACATCGAGGAGCGGTTGCAGGAAAATGCCCCGGCCCCCCTCCGCGAAATCGAACCGGTCGCGCCCGGCCCGCACTACGAGGTGTCACACGCGCAGCAGCGGCTCTGGATCCTGCACCACTTCCGGCAGGTACACGCCGCGTACCACATCCAGGGGGCGTACCAGTTCCGGGGAAGCCTCGACGCGGCCGCGTTCGGCCGTGCCGTGGAGTCCCTGCTGGCGCGCCACGAAAGCCTCCGCACCACCTTCCTGTCGGTGGATGACGCCCCCCGGCAACGGGTGCACGACCACCTGCCGGTGGAGCAGGTGTTCACGTACGCCGACTTGGCCGGCATGGCCGGGCAGGAAAGCCTCCTGGACGGACTGGTCCGCGACAACGGCCTGCCCTTCGACCTTGCCGGCGGGCCGCTGGTCCGGATGAAGCTGGTCCGGCTGGCCGGGGCGGAGTACGCTTTCCTGCTCACCATGCACCACATCATCTCCGACGGCTGGTCCCTGGGCATTCTGCTCCACGACCTGGTCGCGTACTACGGGGCCTACGCCCGGGGCGGGCAGCCCGTCCTGGCGCCGCTTACCCTCCAGTACAAGGACTTTTCGGCGTGGCAAAAGGCCTACCTGGATACCCCGCAGGCAGACCCGGCCCGCGGTTACTGGCTCACCCAACTCGCCGGTCCGCTGCCGGTACTTGACCTGCCGTTCGGCAAACCTCGCCCCGTCGTAAAGACGTACAACGGCCACACCCTCCGCTTCGCCACCCGGCCCGGGCTGGCCGAAGGGGTGAAACGGGTGCAGCAGCAGACGGGCACTACGTTGTTCATGGTGCTGGTGGCCGGCGTGAAGGCGCTGCTCTACCGGTACACCGAACAGGAAGACTTGGTGGTGGGCCTGCCCGTGGCCGGCCGCAACCACCCGGGCCTGGAAAACCAGGTGGGCATCTTCGTCAATACGCTGGCATTGCGCACCCGGCTGGACGGCCGGGAAAGCTTCGGGACGCTCCTGCAAGGCGTAAAGGCCAGCCTGCTCCGGGCGTACGAACACCAGGACTACCCCCTGGACCGGCTGGTGGAGGAACTCGACCTGCCCAAAGACCCGGCCCGCTCCCCCCTCTTCGACGTGATGGTGGCGCTGCACAACGCGGCCGCCGCCGTGGCACCGCCCGCGGACCCCGGCGACTTCGCCGTGGAAGACCATTCGGCCGGATCAGGCAGCAGCAAGTTTGACCTGACGTTCAACTTCAACGAGACGTCCGAGGGCATCCTGGTGTTCCTGGAATACAATACCGACCTTTTCGCCGAAGCCGACGCCCACCGGATGCTGGTGCACTACGAACAGTTGCTGGAGGCTGCCGTCGCCGATTGCCGGCAACCGGTACGCGCCCTCGACTACCTGCCGGCCGCCGAAAAAGCGCAACTGGCGGGCTTCAACGAAACGGCCGCCGACTATCCCGACGGGGCCACCCTCACGGGCCTGTTTGCCGAACAGGTGCGCCGCGCCCCGGAAGCCGTAGCGGTAGCCGGCCCGGCGGGTGAGTGGACCTACCGGCAACTCGACGAACGTGCCGCCGCCCTGGCGGTCCGCCTGCGCGACGACTGCGGGGTGCAGCCCGAAGAACGGGTAGCCGTCCTGTGCAACCGTTCGGGCTGGATGATTGCCGGGCTGCTGGCTGCCCTCAAAGCCGGGGCGGCGTACCTGCCCCTCGACCCTACCTACCCCAAAGACCGCCTGCAATTCATCCTCGGCGACGCCGGGGTGCGGACCGTAGTGGTAGACCCCGACCAGCGGACCGACGAAAACCTGGCCTGGCTGGCCGGGTCGTTCACGCTGCTGGTCGCCGGCGAACCGGCCGTCCGTACCGGTTTCACCCCGCCGCCCACGGGCCCGGGCAACCCCGACCACCTGGCGTACGTGATCTACACCTCCGGCTCCACGGGCCGCCCGAAGGGCGTCATGATCACCCACCGGGCCGTGGTAAACCGCATCGACTGGATGTGGCGTTGGTACGGGTTCACCCGCCGGGACGTGATCCTGCAAAAGACGCCGAACGTGTTCGACGTGTCGGTGTGGGAGATTTTCATGCCCCTCTGTTACGGCGCCCGGCTGGTGATCTGCCCGCGGGAGGTGGCCCTCGACCCGCTGCGGCTGGTAGGGCACGTAGCCGGTTACGGCGTGACCACCCTGCACTTCGTGCCCGGCATGCTGTCGGTATTCCTGGAGGCGTGCAGCCAGGCCGCCGTGGCGCGGATGACTAGCCTGCGCCACGTCATGGCAAGCGGCGAGGCGCTGCCCCCCGAAACGGTACACCGGTACTACCAGTGGTTCAGCGTGCCCTTGCACAACCTGTACGGCCCCACGGAGGCAGCCGTAGACGTAAGTGCGTACCAGACCGGTCCTTCCGACACCCTGGTGCCCATCGGCCGCCCGATCAGCAACATCGAGTTGCTGGTGCTGGACAAGTACCGCCAGCCGGTGCCCGTGGGCGTGACGGGTGAAATCGGCATTGCCGGCGTGGGCCTGGCCCGGGGCTACCTCAACCGGCCGGAACTTTCGGCGGAACGGTTCGTGGCGCACCCCTTCCGGCCCGGCGCCCGGCTGTACCTCACCGGCGACTTGGGCAAGTGGCTGCCCGACGGCAACCTCGTTTACCTCGGGCGGCGCGACGACCAGGTAAAAATCCGGGGCAACCGGGTGGAGCCCGGGGAGGTTGAAAACGCGATGCTGCAACACGAGGCCGTCCAGGGCGCCGTGGTAACCGTGCGGCCCGACCTTCAGGGCGAGAAGTGTCTCTGCGGGTACTACGTGTCGGAGGCGGGGCTGCCGCCCGACGCCCTGCGGAACTTCCTGGCGGAACGGCTGCCGGTGTTCATGCTGCCGGCCGTGCTCACGCCCGTACCCGGCTTCCGGTTCACCACCAACGGCAAAATAGACCGTTCGGCATTGCCCGCGCCGGAGGCTCCGGCCGCCGCCCCGGCGTCGTACCTGGCCCCGGGCACCCCGCTGGAACGGGAAATCGCGGCCGTGTTCGGGGAAATACTGGGCGACACCCGGGTAGGCCTCCGCGAGAGTTTCTTCGCGATGGGCATGGATTCCCTCAAGATCATTCGCGCCTTTAACCGGCTCCGGCCCCGGTTCGCCGAAATCAACGAAGTAACCGACCTGTTCAAGGCGCCCACGGTTGAACTGCTGGCCGGCCTGGTCGAGACGCGGCGCGCCCCGGCCCTGCCCGAACTGAGCAGCCTGCAACTATAGCCCCGGCCGTCCCCAAACCCTATTCCAACCTTTCACTCAAGCCTGCACGTGTATGACTCCCGATTCCCGCATTGCCATCATTGGAATGGACGGCCTTTTTCCCGAAGCCGACAACCTGGCCCAGTTCTACGCCAACCTCCGGGACGGACGCGATTCGGTGCGCGCGCTTTCCGCCGGCCGGATGCGCTACTCGTGCCTGGACCCTTCCCTCAACTACCGCCGGATGGGCAGCCTGGAACGCGTGGATTGGTTTGATCACCCCTTCTTCAACGTGCCCAAGGCCGAGGCCGACGTGATGGACCCGCAGCAGCGCCTGTTGCTCCAACTGGCCTGCGGGGCGATTGAAAACGGTGGGTACCGGCTCAGCCAACTGTCGGGGACGCGCACGGGGGTGTTCCTGTCGGCCACCCACCCCACGTACGACAAGCTGATGGATACCACCGGGGCCAACGCCGTGATCGGTAACCTGAATGCGGCCATTGCCGGCCGGATCGCTTACCTGCTCAACCTCCAGGGACCGGCCCTGATGATTGATACGGCCTGTTCTTCCTCGCTGGCGGCCACCATCGAAGCGTGCAAGAACCTGCTCTCCGGCTGGGTTGACTACGCCATTGCGGGAGGCATCAACATCAACACGTTTTTCCCGGTGCGCAACGCGGAGGCCGGCCTGCAGGAAGTGGAGGCCCCCGACGAAAAATGCAAAGCGTTCGACGGGTCGGCCAACGGCATCGTGGGCGGCGAAGGGGGCGGCGTGGTGGTGCTCAAACGGCTGGCCGAGGCCCTGCGCGACGGCGACGTCATCCACGCGGTGATCAGCGGATTCGCCAGCAACCAGGACGGCAACCGGGCGGTGGGCCTGACGGCCCCCAGTCCCCTGGCGCAAACCGAACTGCTGGTGGAAGCCTGGCGGCAGGCGGGCATCGGGCCGGAAACCGTTTCGTACGTGGAAGCGCACGGAACCGGCACCAAGCTCGGTGACCCGATCGAATTGCGGGCCCTCAGCGACGCCTTTGCCCGGCACACCGGCCTCCGGCAGTTCTGCGCCGTAGGCTCCCTCAAAACCAACATCGGCCACCTGGATGCCGCCGCCGGCATCGCCGGACTCCTCAAGGCGGTGCTGTCGCTCAAATACGGCCAGCTGTTCGCCTCCCTGCATTACCGCACGCCCAATCCGCTCATCGACCTGTCGGGCACGGCCCTGCGCGTCAACGACCGCCTCCGGGACTGGACGCCCCCCGCCGGTGCGCCCCGCCGGGCCGGCGTGAGTGCCTTCGGGCTCACCGGCACGAACACCCACGTAGTGCTGGAAGAAGCCCCCGCCCCCCCGCCCGTATCCCCGCCCGTACCGCCGGGTTACCTGCTGAAAGTTTCCGCCAAAACGCCCGCCGCCCTCGCCCAGTACCACGCCGACCTCCGCGCGCACCTGCTCCGTACCCCAACGGCCCCGGCCGATTTCTGCTACACGCTCAACTGCGGACGCGACGACTACGCCTACCGGGCCGCCTACGTATTCGGGGATGTCGCCGAAGCCATCCGCCTGCTCCACGGCGACCCGGCCACGCCCCCCCGGGAGCGAAAGACAAACTGCCCGCTGGTGGTGCTTTTCCCGGGCGACGTTTCCCAGGCCGGGCCACCGGCGGAACCCCTGCTGGCGTACCCGGCTTTCAAGGGTCCCTGGGAAGCCTGCTGCCGACTGCTGGGCGCCACCCCGGGGGGCCGGGCGCGCACATTCGCCTTCCAGTACGCCGCCTACCGGCTGCTGCAATCGCTGGGCGTGGACACGCGCTACCTGGTGGGCAACGGCGCCGGCAACCTGGTCATTTCCGTGGTCGGCGGGCAACTGTCGCTGGCCGAGGGCCTGGCCCGGGCCGCCGTTGCTCCCCCGCCCGAAAGCCCCGATCCCGCCAAACTGTCGGCCTACTTCTCGCAGCTTACGCAGCCCCTGGTGCTGGAACTGGGCGGGGAAAGCCAGCTGGGCCGGTTGGCGGCCGGGCTGCCGGGCGTGGTCGCCGTACCGCTGCCCGCCGCCGCGACGCCCCACTGGCCGCTGGAAGTGGTCGCGGCCCTCTACCGGCAGGGCGTCGCCGTTGACTGGCCGGCCGCCTACGCCGGGCAGCCGCGCCGCCGGGTGGAAGCCCCCACGTATCCGTTCGAAAAGATCCGGTGCTGGCACCGCTCCCCGGGCGCCGCGGCGCCCGACGTGCAGGAGTGGCTTTTCGACACCACCTGGGTTCCCTACGCGCCTTCCTCGTCCGGCCCGTCGTCCTTGCGGCAACAGACGTGGCTGCTGCTGATGGACGAGGCGGGGCTGGGCGAGGCGCTGTCGGCCTGCCTGGCCCAAGGGCAGAACCGGGTCATCCGCGTCTACCCGGGAAAGGCCTTCCGGCAAATCAACCCGGACCGTTACGAAATCGCGGTGGCGGCCGAGGGGGACTACGCGCAGTTGCACGACGCCCTGCGCGCCGCCGGCGCCCTCCCGGACGGAATCATCCACCTGGGCAACTGTTCCCCGGCCAGCGACCCGGCCGCCGTCGGACCCGACGAAGCCCTGTCCGGGGGCGTGTTCGGACAGTTTCTGCTCGTCAAAGCATTCAGCCCGTTGCTTTCCCGGAGGAACACCCGGCTCGTGCTGGTTTCGGCCAACGCCTGGCGCGTTGGCGACGAGGATGCCGCCGAACACCCGGAAAGGGCCGCCGCTTTCGGGTTTTTCCGGGGCGTACTTGCCGAGTACGACAAAGTGGCCGGCAAGTGCATCGACATCTCCCTGACCGGGTCGGGCGGCGTTGCTGCGGCCGCCGCGGGCATCTGGCGGGAAATGCACCTGGAAAATGACCTGCTGGTGGCCGCCTACCGCGGGGAACAGCGGTACGTGCAGTCGTTGCGGCGCCTGGGAGCCCCGGGGGCATCCGTTCCGATTCCCGAACTGGTCCGCGACGGCGTGTACCTGGTCACGGGCGGTACGGGCGGCATCGGGTACGAAATCTGCCAGTACCTGGTGGCGCGGCAGCGGATCTGCCTGGTGGTGGCGGGCCGGACCTCCCTGCCGTACGGGCCGGGCGGCGCGGCGGGTCACCCCCCAACCGACCCATCGGTGCGGGAGAAACTGGAGCGGCTTTCGGTGCTGGCCGGGTCCGGCTCGCAGGTGCACTACTACCCGGCCGACACCGCCGCACCCGGTGCAATGGCCGCCCTGTACGCCCAGGTAACGGCGGCGCACGGCAAGATCCGCGGCGTCGTTCATTCGGCGGCCCTGCCCGGCGCCCGGCGCATTGAGCACAACACCCCCGCCGAATTCCGGCGCGTCTTCTACAGCCGGGTGCAGGCGGCCGTCTCCCTGGCCGAAGCGGCGCGGCGCGATCCGGCCGACTTCGTGGTCCTCTTTTCGTCCATTTCCTGCCTGCTCCCCGTCACGCCCCGCAAGGCCGACTACGCGGCCGGCTGCGCAATGACCGACGCCTACGTACGCAAGCACGCCCGCAGCATTCCCGGCTTGCAGGTCATTCACTGGTGCGACTGGCAGGAAACCGGCATGTCGTGGCGCACCAGCGAAGACCAGGCGGCGTACGCGTCGCGGCGGGCCTTCCTGCACTTGAAAAATGCCGAAGGGGTGGCGGTGTTCGAACGCTGCCTGGCGGCCGGCTACGTGGCCGTTACGCCCTTCGGCAACACCCGGGCGGCCACGCCCGCCGACCTTGAACACCTGCGGGGCAACCCGTTCTTTGCCGTGCACGAGGCATTTGCCGCGCTGCCGGCCGCCGGCCCGGCGCAATCCTTATCCGAATCTGCCCCCCCGCCGGTGACGGCAACGCCCGACCACGGGCTGGAACAAGAGGCGACCGGTACTGAAAAACAACTGGCGGGCATATGGGCCGAGGTGCTCAAACGCGAACAGTTCTCGCGGCACGACGACTTCTTCGACCTGGGTGGTCAGTCGCTTACCGGCTTTTCGATCCTCCGGCGGGTAGAAAAAAACTTCGGCGTAGCCCTTGAAATGGACGATTTGTTCGAGTACGGCACCATCAAGGACCTGGCCGGCCGCATCGACAGCCTCCGGCAACCGGTACCCGCGGCCGGGCTCCTGCCGGAGATTGCGCGGGTACCGCCGCAGCCGCACTATCCCCTGTCGCGCGGGCAGCAGCGGCTGTGGGTGCTGAGCCAGCTGACCGAAGAATGGGTGGCTTACAACGAACCGAAGGTGCACACGCTGGAAGGGGCCTTCGACGTGGCCGCCTTCGAAGCAGCCTTCCGGGCGTTGGTCGAACGGCACGAAATCCTGCGCACCCGGCTCATTACCGTGGACGGCCTGCCCCGCCAGCAGGTATTGACGCCGGAGGATGCCGACTTCCGGCTCGCCTACCAGGACCGGCGGAACGAGCCGCGGCAGGCGCAGTTCGTCGAAGCGTTCATCGGCCGCGACGCCGGAACGCCCTTCGGCAAGGAAGGCGCCCCCCTGCTCCGGGCCACCGTCCTGCGGCTGGAAGACCGCAAGTACGTGCTGGTCTGCACGCTGCACCACATCATCTCCGACGGCTGGTCCACGGGCATCATGATCCGCGACCTGGCGGCCCTCTACAACGCCTTGCGCGAGGGCCGGCCCAACCCGCTCCCGCCGCTGCGGGTTCAGTTCAAGGACTGGGTGGCCTGGCAGAACGACCGGCTGGCGGGAGAAAAGCTGCGGGAAAGCGAACAGTACTGGTTGAGCCAGTTTGCCGGCGCGCCGGCGCTGCACCTGCCCCTCGACGCCCCGCGGCCAGCCGTCCGCAACCGGGCGGGCCGGCAACTGCACCTGCCCCTGGACCCGGCCTTGTCGGCGCAACTCCTCCAACTGGGTACCCGCTACGACTGCACCCTCTTTGCCACGCTGCTGGCGGCCTACAACGCCTGGCTGTACTACTGCACGGGCCAGTCGGACCTTACCGTCGGCTACCCGTCGGCGGGGCGGGACCACCCCGACCTGGAAGACCAGATCGGCTTTTACCTGAACCTGAACGCCCTGCGCGTCCGGTTCGACCCCGAAGCGGCTTTCGTGGACCTGCTGCAACAAACCCGGCAGGTGCTCACCAAAAACCACCAGTACCAGGCCTATCCCTTCGATCTGCTGGTCGAAAAGCTGGACGCGGCGCGGAGTCCCAACCGGCACCCGCTGTTCGACGTGGTGATGGATACCTCCGATTTCAACGCCGCCACGGGGGCAGACGCCCACCCGTCGCTGGCAGATGTCACCATCCACCACCGCGACGTGCAACAGTCGTACAGCCGGTTCGACCTGACGCTGTACTGCTTCCGGGACGGCGACACGATCCACCTGGCGCTTGAGTACTGCACCGACATCTTCGCACCGGCCACCATCGAACGCCTGGCGGCGCACTTCCGCCAAATCCTCGGGCGCATCGGGGAAGATCCCCGGCAAAGCATCGAGGACATCTGCCAGGAGGCCCTGCCCACCCTGCCCCTCATCTACCCCCTGATGGCTGCTCCAAACCCCGAAGTCATTCAATAACCGTCATTCAGCCTAACCGATCCCTCCCATGCCCCTGATTTCAACGTACCAACAGCAAAGCATCCTGCAAACCGAGCAACGTTACCTGGCCAGGTTCAGTCATTCTCCCTCCTGCTTCCACATTCCCCTGCTCTTCGAGTGGTCGGGGTCGCTCGACGCCGCCGCGCTGGACCGTTGCATCCAGGCCACCATCGGGCAGCACGACGTGCTCCGGGCGCTGCCCGACGGAGCGGCGGAAACCACCGCGGCCGGGATGCCGTTTCGCCTGGAAGAAGCCGCGTGGGAGATCGGGCACCCCGACGCTTCGCCGCTCGACTGGGCGCTTGCCCGGGCCCGGGAGCCGTTTGCCCCCGGTAGTTTGCCCATCCGGGCGGCGGTGCTGCACCTGGCGCCGGCCCGCCACCTGCTCGTGGTCGTACTTCACCACGCCGCCGCCGACCGGCAAACCGCCCGGCTGCTGGGCCGTGAACTGCTGGACCGGTACTGCGCCACGCAGGGCGGGCAGCCGTACCATCCCGGCCCGCCGGCCCTCCGCTACGCCGACTTTGGGCAGTGGCAACAGGCCTTGCCCCCTTCGACGTGGGAGCCAGGGTTATTTTACTGGCGCAAGCAGTTGCCCGACGGGCTGCTCCCGCCGCCCCTCCGGTTCGGGTGGGACCCGCGCGAAACAGCCGCGTTCCGGGGCGCTTTCCGGCCCGTCCGCGTGCCCGAAAGCGTAGCCGGGGGAATCAGGCGGGTAAGCCGGGAAACGGGCATCCCCGTGGCCGACCTGTTGCTGGCGGCTTTCAAAACCCTGCTGTTCAAATACACCGGCCAGGCTGAGATTGCCGTGGACGTAACGGCACCCAACCGCGACCAGCCGGGCCTGTCCCAGCTTTTCGGCCCCGTAGCCAACGTACAGACCCTCAAAAGCGCCTTGTCGCCGGCGGCGCGTTTTACCGACGTGGCCCGGGGCGTCAGCAAGACCGTAGCCCGGGCCCGGCAGCACCAGCACCTGCCCCACCAGGTACTGCTGGACGCCCTCGGGCAGGAAGGCGGCAGCGGGTGCAACCTTGCGTTCCATTACGAGGCGCAACCGGCCGTGGCGGTGGCAGGGGACAACCTGCGCATTGCCGCCCTCGAAACGAACCTGGGCTGGGGCGAACACGACCTCAGCCTCCTGATCGGGGAGGACGGCGCGTCGCTGACGGGCAGCCTGGCCTTCAACGAAAACACCCGGAGTCACCCGGAAGTGTCGCTGCTGGTGGAGCACCTGTACGCCCTCCTCGAAGCCATTGCCGACCAGCCCGGCGCCCCCCTGTCCCACTACTCCCTGCTCACCCCGCAGGAGCGGCAACGGGTGCTCGGGGCGCCGGCCCCGGCGACCGGTGCGGCGCTCCCCGGCCGTTCCTTCCTGCAAATGCTGGAGGAGCAGGTCCGGAAAACGCCGGGAGCGGCAGCCCTCTCGTACGGCGACCGTACGCGCACGTACCAGGAACTGTGGGATGCCGCCGCCCGGGTGGCCGGGCACCTGCGCAACCGCCTGGGAGACGCGCCGGGCGACGCCGTGGCGCTGCTCATGGACCGGTCCGACTGGATGATCATCGGGCTGCTGGGCACGATCGGGGCGGGCAAAACCTTCGTGCCCCTCGACCCGAAGGCCCCCGCCGAACGGCTGGCGTACACCCTGCGGGACGCTTCCGTAGCGCTGATCCTGTCGGACACGGCAGCCAAACCGGCCCCCGCCTGGGGCGAACACCCGGTACTCTTCCTAAGCGACCAGTGGGCCGAAATCAGCCGGGGGGAGGCCACCATGCCCCCCCCGCCGGCAGCAACCGGGCTGGCGTACCTGATCTACACCTCCGGCTCGACGGGCAGGCCCAAGGGCGTGGAGGTGGGCTGGGAAAGCCTGCTCAACTACGTGCAGTGGGCCAACGGGTACTACTACCAGAACGCCGCCGGCTACCCCTTCGGCCTCTGCACGGCCCTCTCCTTCGACCTTACCTTCACGGGTATTTTCACCACCCTGCTGCGCGGGGACCGGCTGCACGTGATCGGCGAAGACGGGGCGGACGCCGTGCTGCGGGCCGTGTTCAGCCCGGCAGCGGCCGTCCGGGCGGTCAAACTGACCCCGGCCCACATCAGCCTGCTGGAGTTCCTGCCCGTGGGCGAAACCACCGTGGCGCACGCAATCGTCGGGGGCGAGGCCCTCTCCCCCAAACAGGTCCAGCTCCTGCGGCGGCTGAACCCGGCAATGGCCGTGTACAACGAATACGGCCCGACCGAGGCCACCATCGGCTGCGTGGTCAAGCAGATCGAAGACGAGCCCCACATCCTGATCGGCACGCCCATCGCCAACGCGCAGGTGTACGTGCTGGACGAAGCCCTGACCCCCCAGCCCACGGGCGTGTACGGGGAACTGTGCATTGGGGGTCTTTGTCTGGCTGCCGGTTACCGCAACCTGGCCGGCCTGACGGCCGAAAAGTTCGTTCCCCTGCCCCTCGCCCCCGACCGGCGCGTGTACCGGTCGGGCGACATCGGGCGGTGGCGGGCCGACGGCAACCTGGAACTGCTCGGGCGGGCCGACAGCCAGGTGAAAATCCAGGGGGCCCGGGTGGAACTGGGCGAAATCGAAAAAGTACTGCTGCTGCACCCGGCGGTGCAGGAGGCAGTGGTGCTGCTCAGTGCAACGGAGGAACCGCCGGTCCTGGTCGCCTGCGTGCGGGCCGAAGGTTCATTTGACGCCGGACCGGTGTTTGCGCACCTGCGGCAGTGGCTGCCCGACTACATGATTCCCGCCGAACTGGTGCAGGTGGAGCGTTTTCCGCTCACGGCCAACGGCAAGGTAGACCGGCAACAGTTGCTCGAAAGGGCCGCCAGCCGGCAGGGCAGCGGCGTGGCCCCCGCCACCCCGGCCGAAAAGAAAATTGCCGCCCTCTGGGAGCAGTTGCTGGGCCGGCCGGTTGCCGGCGTTACGGAGTCCTTCTTCAAACTGGGCGGCAACTCGCTGAAGGGCGTCCAGCTGATCAGCCGCCTCTACCAGGAACTGGACGTGCGGCTGAGCCTGCGCGACTTGTTTGCCCACCCGACCGTGCGGGAACTGGCGCGGGTGGTGGGCGAATCGGCCCCGGCCCCGTACGAACCCATTGTACCGGCGGCCCCGCAGGCCCACTACCCGCTGTCGCACGCCCAGCAGCGGGTGTGGGTGCAGCAACAGCTCGACACCCAGGGGTTTGCTTTCAACATGCCCTCGGCGTTCATCCTCAACGGCCCGGTGGCGGTCCCGGCCCTGCAACGGGCCTTTGCTGCCCTCGTGGAACGGCACGAAATCCTGCGAACCACCTTCCCCGTGGTGGACGGTGAGCCGCGCCAGCGGGTTCACCCCCCCGACAAATGGCACTTCACCATGGATGTGCTTGACCTGAGCGACTCACCGGACCGGGAGGCGCAGGCCGACGCCCTGGCCGGGTGGGTCGCATTCGATCCGTTCGACCTGGGACGAGGGCCGCTGGTACGGGCCATGCTGGTGCAACTGGCAGCCGAACGGTCGCTTTTCCTCTTCACCGTGCACCACATCATTTCCGACGGGTGGTCCATGAACCTGCTGGGGCGGGAAGTATTCACCCTCTACGACGCCTACCGGCGCGGAGCCGACAATCCGCTGCTGCCGCTGTCCATTCAATACAAGGACTATTCGGCCTGGCAGCACGCGCAACTGAGCGGCAACCACCTGGCCGCCCTGCAAGCTTACTGGCGGGAGGCGCTGGCCGGCCCGCTGCCCGTACTGGCGCTGCCCACCGACTACCCGCGGCCCGAGCGGCAGACTTTCGCGGGGGCGGGCCTGGCCCTGGTGCTGGACCCCGAAACCACGGCGACCCTCGGGCAACTGAGCGACCGGCACGGGGCGAGCCTGTTTATGACCCTGGTCGCTACGGTGAACGTGCTGCTGTACCGCTACACCGGCCAGACGGACCTGCTGGTGGGCACCACCACCGCCAACCGGGACCACCCGTCGCTGGAAAACCAACTGGGCTTTTACGTGAACGTCCTCGTACTGCGGACGCAACTGACGGGCGGCGAAGGATTCGAAACGCTCCTGCAAACGGTGAAAGAATGCATGGCCGGGGCGTACGGGCACCAGCAGTACCCGTTCAACCAGCTGGTGGATGACCTGCAACCCGTCCGCAGCCCCGGCCGTTCGCCCCTGTTTGACGTGCTGGTGGAACAGGGCGACGTGGACCTGCCGACGGGCGGCGCCGGGGGCCTGGAGGGGGTTGACCTGGAATTTTATTCAACCGGTTACCGGGCCAGCAAATACGACCTGACCTTCCGTTTCACCCAGCGGGACAACGGGCTGAGCGTTACGCTGGAGTACAACCCGCACCTGTTCGCCCCGGACACCATTGCCCGCATGGCCGGACATTACCAGCGGCTGCTGCACCTGCTGACGCGGGAAAGCCAGACCCCCGTAGCGCAACTCGACTACCTCCCGGCGTCCGAAAAGGATTTCCTCCTGCGCGGCGTAAACGCCACGGGGCAGACGTTCCCGGCGGCCGTTTCGGTAGCCGGCCTTTTCGAAGCCCAGGCGGCCCGGCAGCCCGACGCGGAAGCCTTGCGGTACGGCGACCTTTCGCTCAGCTACCGGGAACTGAACCGGCAGGCCAACCAACTGGCCCACTTTGTGCGGCGCGAACACGGCGTAGGCCCCGGCGACCAGGTGGGTCTGCTGGTGCCCAACACGGAGCGTACCATCATTGCCCTCCTCGCCATTCTCAAAGCCGGGGCCGCCTTCGTACCGATGGACACCCACAACCCGGTGGAACGAAACCTGCACATTCTCCAGGCCGCCCGCCCCAAACTGCTCATGACCGATACCGACGCCTGGCTGGCCCTGGCGGGGGGCTACACCGGCCCCGTGTTCGCCCTTGACGTGCAGCTTCCCGACCTGGCCGAAAGCGACACGAACCCGGTCGGGCCCGGAACCGACGCCCTGCCCGCCTACGTGATCTACACCTCGGGTTCGAGCGGCCGCCCCAAGGGCGTGGTGGTGGAACAGCGCAGCCTGCTCAACTACGTGCAGTGGGCCAACGGGTACTACTTCCACGGCAGCACGGGCTATCCCTTCGCCTTCTTCGGCTCCCTGTCGTTTGACCTCACGCTCACGAGCATTTTCACCACCCTGCTCCGTGGCGACGCCCTCTGCGTTTGCAGCCCCGGCGAGGTTGCCCGCCAGTTGGCCGACCTCTTCGGCGGGAACCCGCCCGCCAACACCGTAAAGCTGACGCCCTCCCACGTGGACATTCTGGCGCACCTGAACCTGACCCGTACCCAGATTGCCTGCGTCATCGTGGGCGGAGAAGCCCTGCTGCCGGCCCAGGCCGCGCTGCTCAAGCGCCTCAACCCCCACCTGCGCGTGTACAACGAGTACGGGCCCACGGAAGCGACGATCGGCTGCACGGTGAAAGAAATAACCGACCCCGGTGCCATCACCATCGGCAAGCCCATCGCCAACGCCCGCGTGTACGTGCTTGACCGGCAGGGCCTGCCCGTACCAGTCGGCGTGCCGGGTGAACTCTACCTTGCCGGCGCGTGCCTGGCGAGGGGGTATTGGGAGAATTCAGCCCTTACGGAAGCAGCGTTCGTGCCCGACCCGTTCGGGGGCGGCCGGATGTACCGCACCGGCGACCTGGGGCGGTGGCTGCCCGACGGCGAACTCCAGTACCTGGGCCGGTGCGACAGCCAGGTGAAAATACGCGGCCACCGGGTTGAAATTGCCGAAGTGGAAGCCGGGCTGGCCGGGTACCCGGGCATCGGGCGGGCCGTGGCAGCCCTCCGGACCGACGCGGCCGGCAGCCCGGCGCTGGTGGCCTACTACCAGGCCGGGGGCGGGTTGCAGCCGTCGGAACTCCGGGAACACCTGCGGCGCTTTCTGCCCGAGTACATGGTGCCGACCCGCTACGTGCAGGTGGATGCTTTCCCGGTAACGGCCAACGGCAAGCTCGACTACGGGGCGCTGCCCGCCGTAAGCGGTCCCGACCCGGCAACCGGCGCCTACGAGGCCCCCGTGGGCCGGACCGAAGAACTGCTGGCCGAAATATGGGCGCACGTGTTGCAGCAGGAACGGGTGGGCGCCCGGGCCCACTTCTTCGACCTGGGCGGTCACTCCCTCAAAGGCATTCAGGTGGTGTCGCGCGTGCACACCCGTCTGAACGTGAAGATCGAGTTGAAGGACGTGTTCGCCCACCCGGTGCTCCGCGACCTGGCGGCCTACATCAACCGCAACGGGCAGAACCGGCACGAGTCCATCCCGGTGCTCCCCGAAAGCCCTTACTACGAAGCCTCCTTCTCCCAGAAACGACTCTGGACGCTCCACCACCTGCAACCCAACCTGACGGCCTACAACCAGCCCGTGGCGTACGTGATTGAGGAGCCGGTGGACCTGGCGGCCTTCGCGTGGACGTTCGAGGCCATCGTGCGGCGGCACGAAAGCCTGCGCACCCGCTTCGTGATGGTGGACGACGTGCTGCAACAGCAGGTGCTGTCCTTCGAGCAGTGCGGCTTCGGCGTAGCCCTGGTTGACGCCTGGGAGGACACCTACAGCGAGGCCGACATCCGGAAGCTGGTCACCGAGGAAGCCAACACCGTATTCGACCTGGCCACCGGCCCCCTGTTCCGGGTTACGCTGATCCGGCTGGCCGAGCGGAAATTCATCCTGGTGCTTACGGTCCACCACATCGTGTCGGACGGCTGGTCGCTCAACGTGCTGCTGCACGAGATGACGGCCCTGTACAACGGGTTCGGCCGGGGCGGCAAGTCTCCTCTGCCCCCGCTGGCGGTGCAGTACCGCGACTACGTGGCCTGGCACAAGGCGCAACTGGCCGGGGAGGCCGGCGAACGGCACCGCCGGTACTGGCTCGACCTGCTGAGCGGCGAACTGCCCGTACTCGCCCTGCCCGTCCGGGGGACCCGGCCCGGGTTGCAAACCTTCCGGGGCCACACCACCGGCGTTACCATTCCCGGGCCGGTCGCCCGGCAGTTGCAGCAACTGAGCCAGGAGCACGGCGCCTCGCTGTTCATGTCGCTGGTGGCCGTGGTCAATGTGCTGCTCTACAAGTACACCGGCCAGTCGGACCTGCTGGTGGGAACCGACACGGCGGGCCGCACGCACCAGGACCTGGAGAACAGCATCGGGTTTTTCCTCGATGCGCTGGTGCTGCGGAACCGGCTGGCGCCCGACGAACGGTTCACGGACTTCTTCGACCGCGTGCGGGACAACACGCTCAACGCGTACCAACATCAGCTCTACCCGTACGACCAGTTGATTGACGACCTGGACTGGGAGCGCGACCCGAGCCGCAACCCGCTGTTCGACGTGCTGGTGATTCTCCAGAACTTCCAGGACCGGGAACTCGAAATGCCCGGCGGGGATGGCGGGGATGCCGATGAGAACGGCCTGACCCTGGACCCGCTGCACCTGGAGCAGAACAACAGCCTGGTGGACCTGGAGTTTTCCTTTACCGAGTTGCCCAACGGCCTGTACTGCTCGCTGCGGTTCAACACGGACCTGTTCGACGACGCGTGGATTGCCGCGCTGGGGCGTCACCTGGTGCAGTTGACGACGGCCATCGTGTCGTCGCCGGGGCAGACCATCGGCAGCTACCGGCTGTTTGCGGCCGGCGAAGAAGCGGAATTGACCGGGCGGCTGGCCGGGCCCGCCGCCCTCCGCCCGGCGGACCGCACCATCACGGACCTGTTGGTGCAGGAGCCGGCCGGCCGGGTGGCACTGTACTGCGGGGGCAGAGAAACGACCTATGAGGCGCTGCACGAAAAGGCCAACCAACTGGCCCACTACCTGCGGGAGCAGCACGCCGTACAACCCGATGGCCCCGTGGCCGTCTGGATGCCCCGCGACGAAAGCCTGGTGATGGCCCTGCTGGGCGTGCTCAAGTCGGGGGCGGCGTACCTGCCGGTTGATCCCGACCTGCCGGCCGAACGCGTGAGGCTCATGCTGGCCGACAGCGGCTGCAAAGTAGTGCTGGGCAGCGAACGCGCCTTCGCCGGGCTGCCCGACGGGTTCACCCCCGCGGTCCTGGTAACGCAGGAATCCCTGGCGGCCGTGCTGCCCGACTACCCGGTGACGGCGCCGCTCCCCGTGCACGGGCCGCAGCACCTGGCGTACGTCATCTACACGTCGGGCTCCACGGGCACGCCCAAGGGTGTAATGATCGAACACGGCGCCCTGACCGACTACGTGAGCACGTTCACCGAGCACTTCGGGCTTTCGGCCGCTGACACGGTAGTGCAGCAGGCTTCCGTGGGGTTTGACACGGCGGTAGAGGAAATCTTCCCGGTCCTGTGCGCGGGCGGCAAGCTGGCCATCGCCGAGGCCGGCGGCCGGGACATTGAGGCCCTGCTGTCGCTGATCGAGCACCAGCAGGCAACCGTGCTGAGCACTTCGCCCTGGGTGGTGAACGAACTCAACGGGCAGGCCGACCGGCTTGGCAGCTTGCGGCTGCTCATCAGCGGCGGCGACGTGCTGCGGGCGGCGCAGGTGAGCCGGCTGGCCGGAAAGCTGCCCTTGTACAACACCTACGGCCCCACCGAATCGACCGTATGCGCTACGTACGGCGAGGTGCGCGTACCGGGCGAATCGGAAATCATCGGCCGCCCCATCGCCAACCGCCACCTTTACCTGCTCGACGAGAGCGGGCAACTGGTGCCGGCAGGCGTAACCGGCGAGATTGCCATTGCGGGGGCGGGGCTGGCCCGGGGTTACACCAACGACTCCGAACTCACCGCCCGGCGGTTTGTCCCCAACCCCTTCCAGCCCGGTACCCGGCTGTACCTCACCGGCGACCTGGGCCGGCTGCTGCCCGACGGCCGGGTCCTGTTTGCGGGCCGGAAAGACAACCAGGTGAAGGTGCGCGGGTACCGGGTGGAACTGGAAGACGTAGAAAAAAACCTGCTGCGGCACCGGCTGGTGAAAGAAGCGGTGGTGCTGGTGAAAAGCGACCCGGACGGGGCCGCTTTCCTGGCGGCTTTCCTGACGGCCCGGGAGGTGGTTTCCGGGGCGGAACTGTCTGCCTACCTGAGCCGCCACCTGCCGGCGTATGCCGTGCCTGCTCACTTTACGCTGCTGGACGCCCTGCCGTTCACGCCCGGCGGGAAGGTAGACCGGCCGGCCCTGCTGCTGCTGCCCGAACCGCTGCCGCCGCCGCCCCAGGAGCCGTCCGCCCCCGCCAGCCTGCTCGAAGAGAAACTGCTCGGCATCTGGAAGGAGGTGCTGCAAAACCCGGACCTCGACGTTCACGGCAATTTCTTCCAACTGGGCGGACATTCCCTGAAGGCCCTGAAAATCATTTCGCGGGTTAAAAAAGAGTTAGGGATCAAAGTAGAAATAAAACTGATATTCACGCATCCCACCGTGGCGGACCTGGCCGCAGTTCTGGAGGAACACTACGCGCTTGCAACAGAAAAATCAGCAACAGAAATGTAGAAAAAAACAGCCTTGCCCTCTGGTTTCCCGCCGCGCCGGCAAAGGTTGCCGGTGCGGCGGGAAAGGCGTAAGCACCGGCCGGAAAAAGACGCATGCGGTGGCCCCACTTTCCAGGTAAGACGCTGTATGTGAGCACTTATTCCACTAAGCAAACGCCACGGATGCCTCTTGTCGCGCGGGCGGGATTCCTGGCGGACCGGGTCCGTCTTTGCTTTGCCCCGGAACAGTTGTTTCCGGGAGCAACCATGAACGCAGCCAGGTGAGGCGCAAGCATTTTCAAAAGTTTTAAATGCGTAAAAAAAATAAAAGCATTGCTTGTTTTGCAATATAAAAATAACTACATATGTAAGAATATCGCAACAGCGGAAAGAGCCGGTTCCATCGTCCCGCGGGTTGCCTTTCTCTTCCCGGGGCGCCACGCAACACTGGCCAGCCCCAGCGGCTGTCCTTGTCTTTATTTCATCCATCCCATCTCACCTTCCAGGGCAAGTCCCACCGGCACCGGGAGCCGGACGTGGGGGGTGACGGGGATTGCGGGGGCTTTTCCCGCCGCAACGGTCCCCTGGTCAAATGACTTTCAACTTACCCAACCTCATGAACATCATTGGAGTTTCAGCCCTTTACCATAATTCGGCTTGTTGCCTGATGCGCGACGGCGTGCTGGTGGCCGCTGCCGAGGAAGAACGCTTTACGCGCATCAAGGCCGACAAGGACATGCCGCAGGAGGCGCTCAAATACTGCCTCGAAGCCGGGAACATTACCCTGCCGGAGGTGGATTGCGTGGCCTATTACGAGATGCCGGAGAAGAAGCTGGACCGGCAGCTCTGGAGCGGCATTGCCCCCCACCTGCCCGACTGGCGGGTTTCGCTCAATGCCGCGCGGGCGGAGGAAGTCATGCGGGAAATGCTGGGGTACGAAGGGCAGATTCTGTTTTTTGACCACCACCTTTCCCACGCCGCCAGCAGCTTCTTTTTCTCGGGGTTCTCCGAGTCGGCGCTCTTTACGGTAGACGGTGTGGGGGAGTGGGCTACCACCACCTACGGGCGGGGCCGCGGCAGCCGGATCGACCTGTTCGAAGAAGTGCATTTCCCGGATTCGCTGGGGTTGTTGTACAGCACCATCACCAGTTTTCTGGGGTTCGGGGTCAACGACGGCGAGTACAAGGTAATGGGGCTGGCGCCCTACGGCAAGCCTACCTGCACCGACAAGCTTTGGCGGCTCATTCGCCTGGAGCCGGCGGGGCAGTACCGGCTCGACATGCAGTACTTCGAGTTCCTGCAGGGCAAGCGCATGTACGCCGACCGGCTGGCCGACCTGCTCGGGATGCCGCCCCGCCTGCCGGCCGGGAAAATCGAGCAGCAGCACGTTGACCTGGCGCGCAGCCTCCAGGTAGTATTGGAGGAGGTGCTGCTCAACAAGGCCCGCTACCTCTACGAGCAGACCGGCAGCCGCAACCTGTGCATGGCGGGCGGCGTGGCCCTCAATTGCGTAGCCAACGGCAACCTGCTGCGGAACGGCCCCTTCGAGCAGTTGTTCGTGCAGCCGGCCGCCAACGACGCGGGCGGTGCGGTGGGCGCGGCGGCCCTGGCCCACGTGCAGCTCACCGGGGAGGCCCCCGTGCGGGAAAAACTGAAGCACGTGTACCTGGGCCCCGAGTATCCGGCCGGCGAGATCGGCCAGTTGCTGCGGGCCACTTCGCTGGAAGCGCACGACTACACCGGGCGCACCGGCGAACTGCTGGCCGAAACGGCGCGGCAGTTGGCCGCAGGCAAGGTGATCGGCTGGTTCCAGGGCCGCATGGAGTTTGGCCCCCGGGCCCTGGGGAGCCGTTCCATCCTGGCCGACCCGCGCGACCCCGGCATGCGGGACCGGATCAACTCCATGGTGAAGAAGCGGGAAGGGTTCCGGCCGTTCGCCCCGGTCGTGCTGGAGGCCGAGGCGCCGCTCCACTTCGACCTGAACCACCCCTCGCCTTTCATGCTCGAAACCTGCCGGGTAATCTCCCCGCTCGACCTGCCGGCCATTACCCACGTTGACGGCTCGGCCCGCGTGCAGACGGTGTCGGCAGCCACCAACCCCCGTCTGGCGGCGCTGCTCGAAACGTTCAACGGGCTTACGGGGTGCCCCATTCTGCTCAATACTTCTTTCAACGTGAAGGGAGAGCCGATTGTGTGCTCCCCCGAAGACGCCCTCAAGTGCTTCATCAGCAGCAACATTGACTGCCTCGTGCTGGGCGACTACCTGGTAGAACGCGACCGTAATTCGCTGGAGGGGCTCGAATGGATACTGCAGGTAGAGCAGTCCGTTTTCGGCACTACGTTCGACGTGTACACGTTCATCTGAATCAGCACTAAACCAACAGCCTACGCCAATGGCCCAAAGACCTGCCGAACACCTAAAATCAGCTTCCAGGGAACTGGCGGCACTCCTCAACGCCGGGAACGGTGACCAGGCCCAGGCCCTGGCCCTCATGCACCAATTGAATCTGCCGCTTCCCCCGCCCGGCGCCCGGCGCGTGTTCCAGCCCGGCCGTAAGCCGGCAACGGCCGGCACCGGCAAGGTCGGCCTCTGGCAACGGACCGTGGCGGGTGGCAAAACCTGCTACGAACGAGACGTAGCGCGCCGGCAGGAGTGGCCCCTTTGGGCCGACACGCACTTGATTCCGCCTAAGGGCAGCGGTAAACGGGTCGTGCTGCTGGGCGAGTCGGTGGCACGGGGGTACTTCTACGATCCACATTATTCAGTGGCCGCGGCCCTGGAGTCCATTCTCCAGGCCTACATGGATACCCGTTCCGAAGTGGTTGACCTGGCCCGGACCAACCTGGAACTGGACCAGTTGGGAGAAATCACGGTTGAATGTCAGGCCCTGGAACCAGACGCCCTGGTCGTATTTGCGGGCAACAACTGGCTATTCGACCTGCGGAGGTCCATCACTGACGACGACTACCCGGAGATGGCGGAAACCATTGCGCGGGAGGGGGTGGCCGGCCTCAAAAAGATGCTCGAAGCCCGCATGGAACAGTTGGTGCGGCAGTACCTGACCGACCTGGCCGGCCTGGCCGCGGCGCGGGGCATCCCGGTGGTGCTGGTGCTGCCGGAATTCAACCTGCTGGATTGGCGGAGCAGCACTACCGAACACATTCCGACCGTGCTGCCGGGCAACGGGACCGCCGCGTGGGGCGCCGCCCGGACGAGGGCCGAAAAGGCCGCCGCCGGGGAAGACCGGGAAGGGCTCCGGGGGCACGCTGCCGAAATGATCCGGCTGGACCCGTCCCACCCCCTGGGGTACGAACTGCTGGCCGACTGCCTGCACCGGCAGGGACAGTACCAGGAAGCGCGGGCGCTTCTGGAAACGGCCCGCGACACGGCACTCTTTCTCCGGTCTACCTGCAAACCCCGGTGCCTGGACGTGATTACCCGGGTGATCCGGCAAGAAGCAAACCGCCTCAACCTCCACCTGGTAGACTTGCCCCGGTTGCTGGCCGTGCACACGGGCGGCGCCCTGCCCGGCCGGGAACTGTTCCTGGATTATTGCCACCTGACGGCACAGGGCATTACGCTGGCGATGGGACATGCCGCCCAGGGGCTCATCAAATCCCTGACCGGCCGCACGCTGCCGGCCGAGACCCTGGCCAGCGGCGCAGTGCTGCCCGACGCCGAAGTAGTTGCCTTTGCCCACTTTACCGCTGCCATTCACAATTCACACGCGGGCCAGCCCTACGACATCCTCTACCACCATTGCCGCCGGGCCCTGGAAGCTTCGCCCACCGTTGCCGAGGCAATGGGGCAAGTAGCCGACTTTGTCACCCGGCGGTCGGTAACCGTGCTCTGCGCCACCCACGAGGCGCTTATCACCAGCGACCACAACGTGCAGTTTCACAACACGTTGCTCACCCATCCCCGTAACCGCAAGCCCATGGACTTTGCGCTGGCGGAGGCCATCATTGAGGCGCTGCACGCGGCGGGAATCGCCATCCGGGAGCAGATCGAACAGTTGCGGCAGGAGGAGCACGGGGTGACGTACGAAAAAACGGATTTACTCCGTTCCTGCTATCACCTGAACTCCAGCTACGAATTTGCGGGTGCGGCCGCACCGCGGGGTTGCTTTCAGACCCGCAATACGGCTTCGGATTTCACCTTTGTGGCTGGCGGCAGGGCTGCCCTTACCGGCAACATCACCCTGCGGTCCCCGGCGGGCGCCGACCAACCGGTCGTCCTGACGGTAAACGGCACCCCGGTGGCAAGCCTGCCGGCCGGCAAAACCTGGGCGTCGTACCCGTTCCGGATCGGCGCGGAATGCCTCCGGGACGGCATCAATACCCTCCGGCTGGTGTGGCCCGTCACGGGGGCGGCGGGGGCAGGGGCCGGCCGGGAACCGGGTACCGTTGACGCCCTGCTGCACCGGCTGTACCCGACCCAGGGCGAGATCTACCACTTCACCCTTGCCAAAGCCCGCTAAAATTCTTTTGCGCTTATGAACAGAGGCATCATTCTGGGAGCGGGTTTGGTAGGCACCCTCCTCTCGATTTTCCTGGCCCGGCGGGGTTTGCAGGTGACCGTTTACGAAAAAAGGCCGCCGGAGGGGCTTCTTCCGGCCAAAAGTGGCCGCACCATTAACCTGGCGCTGAGTGAAAGGGGCTGGGCGGCCCTGCGCCGGCTCGGTTTGGCCGGTGCGGTTGAGCGGGTTGCCCTGCCCATGCGTGGCCGCATGGTCCACGGCCGCGACGGCAGGCAGGCATTCCAGCCGTACGGCGCCCGGGAGGAATGCATTTACTCGGTCAGCCGCGGGCACCTGCTCGCGGTGCTGGCGGAGGCGGCCCGGCGGGAAAGCAACGTTACCTTTCGTTTTAACCACCAATGCCTTGCGGCTGACGTTGCCAGGCCGGCCCTGCGGCTGCGTAACTTGCTTACCCGGGAAGAGTACACCGACACGGCCGACGTGCTCATCGGTGCCGACGGGGCTTTCTCCCCGGTACGACAGGGCATGCAATCGCAGTACAGCGACCAGTTCCGCTGTAGTGAGCAACGCCTGGGCTACGGTTACAAGGAGTTGACCATTCCGGCCCTGCCCGGGGGAGGCTGGCCGCTGGCCCCGGACGTTCTCCACCTGTGGCCCCGCGAAACGTTCATGTTCATGGCCTTGCCCAACCCCGATGGCACCTTCACGGGTACTCTTTTTATGCCGCTGGAGGGTGAGGTTTCGTTTGCCGCCCTCCAGGGGCCGGTGCAAGCGGAGGAATTCTTCCGGAGCCATTTTGGCGACGTTTTCCCCTTCATGCCCGGGCTGGCCGCGGCGTACGGCCGGTCACGCCCTTCGGCGCTGCGGATTGCCAGTTGCTACCCCTGGTCGTACGGCGGCAAGGCCGGCCTCATTGGCGACGCGGCCCACACGATCCTGCCGTTCTACGGGCAGGGCATGAACTTCGGATTTGAAGACTGCCTTGTGTTTGACGAACTCCTGGAAAAACACGGCCGTGACTGGGACGGTCTGTTTGCCGAATACCAGCAGTTACGGAAGCCCAACGCCGATGCCATTGACTGGCTTTCGCAGCAGAACTTCGTGGAGATGCGAAGCAAAGCGGGAGACGCCGGCTTTGCATTGCGCAAGCAGATCGAAATGCACATTGCCCGCACCTGTCCCGATGCCTGGACGCCGCTGTACGCCATGGTGGCCTTTACCAACCTGCCGCTCACCGAAGCCCTCTCGATCAGCAGCCAGCAGGAGAAAGTGCTGAACCACTTGATGCAACTGGAAAACATCGCGCAGGATTGGGAATGCCTCGACTACAAAAGCCTGTTGACCGGTTTGCAAGTGGGCGTCCCGGCGGCATACCGGCCGGGTTGAATCAATGCTGCCTGTTTAACCGGCCTTTGCGCCGCTGCTTAATTTTTCTATCCTTCAGTACCAAATTTTATGAACCAGACAGAAATCAGTCCTTCCGTGCTGCACCAGGTGAGTACTTTGCAGGAAGAGTACGCCCAGCACGGGCAGAACTTAGCCAACTACCTCGAAAAGCTGCACTACGAGCAATACCTCAAGTATTGGGATTATATTCAGCTGGACGTACTGCTCGGCCTGACGCTGCCCCGAACCACGCTGCCCGACGAGAAAGTGTTCATCATCTACCACCAGATTGCCGAATTGTACTTCCGGTTGATCCTCCTGGAATTTGAGCAGGTAATGGACGCCGAGCCGGTCGGGAGCGACGTTTTCCTCGACAAGCTCAAGCGCATCAACCGGTACTACAACGTCCTGATCGCCTCTTCCGAGATTTCGACGGAATGCATCAGCCCGGCCCAGTTCCAGAAATTCCGGACCTCCCTGTTCCCGGCCAGCGGTTTTCAGTCGGTGCAGTACCGGCTCATCGAAATCGGGGCGACCGATCTGCGCAACCTGGTGGCCGTCGGCCAGCGGGACGAGATCCCGGCGAAAGAAAGTACCAAAACCACAATCGAGAAACTGTACTGGAAGCAGGGCGGCATCGATCCGGTCACGGGGCGTAAAAACCTGACCCTGATTCATTTCGAGGAGAAGTACAACAAGCTTCTGATCAAAAAAGCCCGGCAGATGAAACACAAAAATCTCTGGCAACTGTTTGACCGGTATTACCGCCACACGGACCAGACAGGGGCCATCGTGGATAACCTCAAGAAGTTTGATCAGGCCGCCAATGTGCACTGGCCGCTGGCTCATTACCGAAACGCCACCCGGCACCTGGTCAAAGACAACGAACCGCTTACCGCTACGGGCAACACTTCCTGGAAGAAATACCTGATGCCCAAAAACCAGAAGATTATTTTCTTCCCCGAGCTTTGGTCGGAGGAGTGCAAGGCCAATTGGGGCATCCACAAGGAATAAGCGCGGCGGGTGGCTTACCGGGAGCCGCTTTACCATGCATTCAGGCTTCTCCTTTAAATCAGCAGCAGGCGAGTTTTTCCTTCCACTGCATGATAAGCTCAAAAGTGTTGTTTGACTTTACGTAGTCCATGTACCCATAGGTAACCCCTTCAAGGCCAATTAGTCCCTGCAAAGCTTCCTTTTCTGCTTCCGTTGGTTCAGCCGGCAAGAAGAGCGCAATTTCCTCCACTTCGTATAGTCTATCAAAAGTAGCTATGTCAGCGATGCCGTAGGCGGTACAGAACCGAATCAGTAATGGGCTCATGAGCCAAGAAATTTATTGTTGAATCTTTATACTCAACTTACGGTGCGCCTTTTTTGTTAGGGGCAACAGATACATATTTTACCGGTGAGCACCCGAGTAATCGGCAGGAACCTGCTCCATCGTAAGGTTAAGGTCAGCTATCGCTTCCACCGGAAAAAGTTTTCAGCACGGAGGACTTCTATAATACTAATCCGTTGTTCGTTATTCGTTGTTCGTAACACCCTGATTCACAAGTAATCTTGAACAGCCAAATACGTAATCATGAAGTCATTTCGGTATAAGTATTGGGCACCCTTGACGAAATTACGCCAGATTTGAATGTCCATTTGAGTAGTTAATCTACCCCAAAACGCAAAAAGCCCCTTAGAACTGAATCTAAGGGGCTTTTCTTTGCTAGCAGAAAGACGCCTGACATTATCGTACCATTGGCAGCAGGATCTGACGGCAATCGGGCAATTCGTATGGGGTAAAAGCCGGGATTGCCAACAACGCATCAGCACCAGGGTTTCAGTTTGTGCGGCGACACCTCCCGGATAAGTGCCCGGGCCAGCACGGTAGTGGGGTCAACCAATGGCACGCCGTAGAATGCAGTCCCTGGAATGGCCAGCGGCAACTCCGAGCATCCCAGCACAATGACGTCGGCCCCTCCGGTTATCAGGCTCCCGATCGCTTCTTCCACCCATTGACGGGCCTGGCGCGTTACGGGGCTGGATTGCGCCTTGATGCCAACTTCAGGGTGGTAAATGGCCGGATGCAAGATGTCTTCCTGGATCTGGGAGGTAGGCACTACGACCCGGTAGCCGGCTTCTTCCAGCGGGCGGGCGTAGAGCCGCGTCCGGAAAGTACCCGTGGTAGACAACACTCCGATGCGCTGCTGCAGGGAGTATTCCATTTGCAGGAACCGGACCGTTTCTCCGATCAAATGCAGCATTTTCAACTCGCAGTGCGCCTCCCGGAGGGTACGCAGCACGGGTTCAAAAATATTCTCGGCATGCGCAGTGCTGCAGGGGATGGCAGCTACCCGGACGCCCATGCGTTCCAGTTGCAGGGCCACTTCCGCAATGCCGGCTCCCGGGTTGGTGTCGCCACGCCCAAGCAGGTATTGGGTTCGGTCGGGGATTGCCGCCGGCAGCGATAGCAGGGCAACGGGCAGGTGGTCCTGGTCGGAGCGGGCAGCGGTATGGTCAAATATCTTCTTAACCAGGTCCAGCCCGGCGTACGGCCCCGTCCCGCCGATGACGCCGATCTGAGGTTTGACGGATTGAGTAGCCATTGCCGAGTTGACCGGAGAAAAGGTTGGTGCTGTGCAGCGGAAAAAAGCCTTTGCCCCTACTGCACCTTCAGGGTAAGGACAGGACTGATCCGGGCCGCCTTCATGATGATGAGGCTCGTCGTTGAGAGGCCGATCAGGAAGACCAGCAGGCTGCACAGCACAACGGGCACCAGGCCCACCGGGATGTGTTGCACGTACAAATCGCTGAGCATGCTTTTGGTAAGCATAAAGCCGCCGGCCCCGCCCAGTAACACCGATAGGGCAAGGATTACGACAAACTCCCGGTTCACCAGTTGCACAATGTCACGGAGGCTGGCCCCGAGCACCTTTCTGACTCCGATTTCCTTGGTCCGCCGCTGCACGTTCAGCCGCGCCAGGGAATAGATGCCCGAAGTGGAAAGTATACAACTCAGAACGGTCAGAAACAGGAATACCTGTTTGAGATTTTTGTTGTATTCATCGGCTCCCTTGAAAACAATCTGTTCCTGCAGGTCGCTCTGGAAGGGTTGCCCCTGGAAGTTCTTCTTCCACTGCTGCTCCAGGTATTTCTGCGTTTCGACGATCTTGCCGGCATCCGTGCGTACTACCATTACCTGGTACTGGTTGGGTTTTGCCATCCGGTAAAAATGGTCCTTGCCGGGGCTGCCCTTGTCAAAAAAACTGCTCAGGTGGTTTTTTACCACCCCGATGACCTGGTAAGCCTTTCCTTCGTAGGCAATGACCGTACCCAGGGGCCGGGTCAGGCGGTACTTCCTCACGAAGTTCTCATCCACAATGGCTGCGGCTTCGACATCCGCCTGGCTGCTTTCCCGGAAATCCCGGCCGGCCACCTGGTCCAGGCCCATTGTTTTGAAATAGCCCGCTCCCACTTCGTAAATGTTGGAGTTGAATTCTTCGCCGTTGATTTTGATCACATGCGCAAAGCTGTTGGAATACCCCAGGTGGTTGTTGGTCACGGCCACGCGTTCCACGGCAGCATTGGTCTGCACGGCGTTTTTAAGCCGCTCGTACTCCTGCATTCCCTGAATGGATACCACTACGATCTTCTCCTTGTCGTACCCGAAACTGATTTTGCGCTGGTAACTGGCATTGAGCGTAAAGATAATGCCGGCAATGAGTACGATCACCGAGAGCGAAAACTGGATCACCAGCAAAACCCGGGTGAGGGGATTGGTGCCTTTGCGCCGCGTGGCCCCCTTCAGCAGCACCACCGGGTTGAACCGGCTGTTGTGCAGGGCCGGGTAACTTCCCGCCAGCAGGGCCGATATAAACAGCAACAGGATCAGGATCAGCAGCAGGTTGAGCCCGTTCAGGTCGCGCATGCCGTAGTGCAATCCCCACATGGCGGCAAATTGGGGTACCACCACCTGCGCCATTACGAAGCCGGTGATGACGGCCAGCACCACGGTAATGACCATCTCCAGCAGGAACTGGCTCACGATCTGCCAGCGGGTTGAACCGGCCACTTTCCGGACGCCGATTTCCTTCAGTCTTTTTACCGTCAGGGCCAGCGTGGTATTGGTCAGGTTGAAACAGGCGATGAGCAAAATGATGAACCCGAGGGCAATGAAGATCACCAGTGCCTTGAAGGGAATGCGCAGGTGCAGGTACGACTGCCGCACTTCGTTGGGAGAATAGGCGGCAGTGAAGGGAACCGCTTCGAATGCAATGGATTTGGCGTCCGTCCGGGCCTGGTTGCGGATGGGCACGTACCGGTTGAGTTGCCGGTTGATGGCAGGGAGTTGACTGATGTCGGCCAGTTCGAACAGGATCGAAACATCCTGCTCCTGCCCCCAGTTGTCGGCCGTGATCTCGTACAACTGCTGGTAATTCTCCATCCGCATGAGGGCGTCGTGGTTGAAGGAAGTATTCAAAGGCAGTTTTTCCAGCACCCCTCCCACCTGAACGGTGTGTTTTTTGTTTCTCATCTCAATATCCATGCTCCTGCCCACCGGGTCAGCTTCCCCGAAGTATTTAAGGGCCAGCCGTTCGCTGATGAAAATGGAATTGATGTTCCGGAAGTTGCGGGCCGAACCGCTCTTCAAACCCAGTTCGAACATGTCGAAGAAGGCTGAATCGGCGAAAAAGATATTTTCGGCAAAGGCCTCCCCGCCATAACTCATGTACCCCCTTTCGCTGCAGTACCGGGTGAACTGTTTGATCCCCGCAATCTGCTGGGCCGCCAGCGGCGCCATCACGACCGGGGCTACCAGTTGCTGGTACTCCTCTCCGTCGGGCTGCCGGAGGCGGTGCATCACCTTGGTAACCGAACGCACCTTGCTCTCCGGGAAATAATCATCAAACTCCAGATCATATGCCACCAGCAGATAAGCCGCCAGGCAGCACGTCAATGCAATGCCCATCCCGAAGGTGTTGATAAGCACGTATCCTTTGTTTTTAGACAGGTGGCGCAAGGCTACTTTGAGGTAATTTCTGATCATAAGCGTGTGGTCTGGTGCCGGGTGTAAAATCCCAGGCGTTCTTTTGATGCCGGGATTTGGCAGTGGGTTACACCTGGCGCAATAAAAAAAAGAAGTGTAATGAACGCAAAGTATTTTTTCGGCCCGCCCATCCTTTTTTTCACCCGGCCCGCCGGTGCGGGTCGTCTGTCCGGTGCGGGTCGTCCGGCCGTTTTCGGGGAGTAGCCCTGCCGTCAGTGGCGGGGCGCACCGGCCACCTCAAGGGCTCCCTTCAGCAACAGCCACCGGACGGACCGGAGGATGATGGCGACCAGCATCTGCCGGAGGTGGTTTTCGTCGGCGGCCCCGAAAGCCTGCCGCAACAGCAGGTACAGCCCTTGCTCCTGTTGTTCGAGAAAGGCGATTATTTCGGTCGTGAGCCGGTTTACGTGGGCCGGCTGCCCGAACAAATCCAGGTAGAACCGGTTGATGAACAACTTTTCGCTCTCCACCTCATCGAACCCATTCAGGTAGGCCAGGTAAGAGCGGCTGCCATAAGTGGTCAGGATTTCCTGCAACAGCTGCGGCGTAAGGGGTTGCGAAAAGTCAACCCGGGCTTCGCGACGGATGTAGAAATACCGGTCGGAAGCCACCAGCGTCAGCGACAGCAGATCGGCATCCGTCAGTTGCAGCATTTCAGCCGTCCGTTCGGCAAAAGCAGCCGTGTCGGCGGCCCGGTAAGCGGCCGCGTTCCGGTTGATCTGCCGGTACAGGGTCTCGTTGTGGAGCATGTCGGCCAGGCCGTCCGCCTCCTCCGCGATCTGGTCGGGGCTGCCGGGCGTTTCTTTCCGTTTCAGTTCATGGACCCACCCCACCGCGTCGGAGAAGCCGGCGTACGGGTCCGTAGCCAGAAAACGCGGCAGGTGCTGCGGGAACCACCGTTTCAGCAAAGCACAGGTACCCTTGAAATTCGACTTGATGAGCAATTCGTGAATGGACGGCCCGGTTATGGAAAGGAGGTTTACCGGGAGGTCGGCCGCGGGGGAAGCCCCGGCGGTCCCGGCCGGCAGGCGGGGCAGCAGCAGCGAAGGGGACGGGTCGGGATCAGCCATTTTCAACATCGCGTACCCAACCCCGGCGAGGCCCCGGAAAAAGTGCAGGTCGCCGTCGGCTTGCAGCGTCCCGTCACTTAGTTTTTCAGACAGGGTTTCGGCGATCCGGTGCGCCGCCGCCAGGCAGGCGGTTTCGCCGGTAAGGCCATACGCTTCCCTGAAGGCCAGTCCCCAGCCCGCCGTACCGTCACCGATGCGGTCGGAGGCGCCCCCCACCGCGTGGGCGTCAGCCGCCAGCCGGTTCCAGGCATCCCGGTAGCGGGCGTTTCCGGTGCCGGCCGTGGCGTAAAGTCCCGCCAGGTTTCTCCCGGCCGTCTCATCGGCGGGCGGCCCCGGCAGTTCGTCTTCCCAGGCAAGGGCGCGGGCAGCCAGGGCGGTCAACGCGTCGTTCCCAAAATACCGCCCCGCTTCCAGCAGCGCGAAGGCGACACCCGCGTTCCCCGAGGGCCACGAGCCAACGGCTCCGTTGTCGAGGGGTTTGCGCGACCAGTACGCGCCCGACTCGGCCAGGTGGGCCCTGCTGATCAGGTTCAGGATGCACTGCCCGGCGCGTTCGGCCAGCCACTGCTGTTTGGTCTCCGCGTGCAGCCACAGGTGGAGCAGCAGCGTGCCGGCGGTTCCGTCAACGAGGCCGCTCTTGTCGAAGAATTTAAGGCGCCCGTCCCAGTAGGTGCGCGTGATCCCCGCCGCCCCGGCCAGGAATTCTTCTTCCTGCGTGCATTTGTAAAACGCCAGGTTCAGCCAGGCCGCCCCGGCCCGGCCCTCGAAAAGGCTGTAGTTGTTTGACGGGTGCCGGTGCATGTACGCGTTCAAAGCGTGCAGATACGCCCGCAATTCGTCCCGCAGGCCGTTGTCCCCCGTGTGTTTGCAGAGTTCCAGGGCAAAAAAGTAACGGCCCAGGCTGCCGTACCCAATGCTGTCCGGTTTGGGCAGGTCCTTTCCGTTTGGGCTGCTCCCGGCAAGCAACGGGTTGCCGGCTTTGGGGCTGGCCTGGTAGTATCCCTGCATCAATTTTTCGACGATTCGCGGTTGTAACGTGTGCATGCGGCTATATTTCAGATTCGGCAATGAGATGGTTGATCCGGTGATAATATCCGGGGTACTGCTTTTTCAGGTTGGATTCGAGGAACGGGTACGCCAGATTGTCTCTTTTGTACTGGCCAAGAAAGTGCACAAAATGCTTGTTTTGCTCCGCTCCGTGGAAATAGCCGATTTGAGCGGGGTTGGTGTCGGCAACGGGCAGCAGGTAGGTAATATCCGTTTTGCGGTGCTGCGCCAGGGCGTAAAAAAACACTTGTTCGAGTACTACGTTGAGCATACCCTTGTCGGTTTCCATCATCCGGAGGATGCCCGGCTCGTTGTCGCCGATGAACGAGGCCACTTCGCGGGCGTAGTACCGGAAGAAAGCCAGATCATTGCCTCCCAGCAGGCCGGCGTTGGCCGAAGGGGTAAATTCGAGTTCGCGGGTTGGCCGCAGGTACGCCGGCACGCGGGAGAAAGTATCGAACACTTTTTTAAACATGATCGTGCAACCGCGCGATCTGGCTTCCAGGTTCTGCGCCGCCAGCGGCGCGGCGAGAATGTCCGCCTCAAACGGCTTTCCCAGAAAAACATCATTGTCAATGTGCAGAAAGGGTTCGGTTTGCATGCCGTAGGTGTGCACCTTGCCCATGGCCCACAATCCCGGGGGGTATTCGAGCGCATCGAGGGCCACCACCACGCGGGTGTAGGGCAGTTCCATGCGGTCGATCAGGATTTCTTTGCCCAACCGGTCGGTTACCAGTTCTACGTTGTCGTAAAACTTGCGCAGCAGCAGGCAACTTAACGCGCAACTGTAGTAATTGAACGTGCGGTGCGGCCAGCCGCCGCCAAACAAGGTGTTGGTCAACAAGGCGTCGGCTTGTAAAAACGGCTTGGACCAGAAGCTTTGAACGATTTTCATGGGCAGGCAGGTAAAGGGTAGGTTTGGTGCGGGCCGCCCGGGCGGCAAACCCCCGGGTAGCCGTCCGCTCAGACTGATTTGTTGACGTGCACATCAACGATTGCGTGCACGTCAATGCCCACGAATTCGCCTAACTTCCGCCATTTGTCAGGGTCTTCCAGGCGGCCGACAAAGAGCGACCCCGGGCTCACCCGGTTGAAGAACTGTACCACCTCCCGGTTGTGGAGTTCGTAAATGGCCTTGTAGTGGCTGCCCATGCCGGTCAGCCACATCAGCTTTTCTTCGTCCCTTTCGTGGGGTTTGAAGTTCACGTCGTAGTCCAGCCGGTGGTAAAACTCCTTTTCGCGGCGGTACATTTTACAGTGCAGCCGGGTGTTACCGATGGTTCTGCCGCCCGAATGCTTCATCATCGACGCGAACCAACTGTCACTGTCGCGGGTGAACAAAATGAATTTTGCGTTCGGGAAGCGGTGGTATACCACTTTGTAAAAGTCGGGCAGCCACCAGGGGTCATCCTCAAACACCTGGTGGAGCCGAAAATCACCCGAGGAGAAAATGGATTCAAAGTCACCGTTGTACCAGTGGTAGCCCCAGGCGTTGGCGCCGGATACCGGCCAGCCGGCAACCCGGTAGTCGTAGTGTTTGAAAAAGGCGCCTACCGAAGTAGTGCCGGTTCTTTGCACGGAAATACAAAATATTTTGGCCTCGTCGTCATTTGCCAACATAAGGGTAGCGGGGTCTTGGTTCGTGCGGAAGGTTAAGGGAAGAAGGAGAAAACCAGTGGAGGCGGCCGGTTGCCCGTGCCGCCGGCCGGGAAGCCAGGCGGCAATGGGGCACCGCGCTCCCGCGGTCCACCGGGAAAGGCCGGGGGGTCGCTACTCGGTCAGGATGTTGACGCCCGGCATGAGTTCCAGTTCCATCCTGAACTTCTGGAGCAGGTCGTAGGCCTCATCGTCGGTGAACTGAACCGGCGGATGCTTCATAAAATAGGCGCAAGGTGGGATCAGCACGCCCCCCACGCCGCTGTTGAGGGCCTGCTTGCAGAACCGGATGGCGTCGATCACTACACCGGCTGAATTAGGTGAATCCTCCACCGAAAGCCGCATTTCAAGGTGCATGGGAATGTTGCCGAAAAGCCTCCCCTCCATGCGGATGAAGCAAACCTTGTTGTCCTTTTGCCAGGGCACGTAATCGCTCGGCCCCACGTGGATGTTTTCATCCTCCAGCCGGGTGGCCGTCACCGCCTGCACGGCTTCCGTCTTTGACTCCTTCTTGGACTTGAGCCGCTCGGCATTCTTCATGTTCAGAAAATCGGTATTGCCCCCTGTGTTGAGCTGGTAGGTCCGTTCCAGCTTAACCCCTCGCTTGACGAACAGGTCCGTCAGAATCCGGTGGGCGATGGTGGCCCCGAGCTGCGACTTGATGTCATCGCCGATGATAGGCAGGTTGCGTTGTTTGAACTGTTCGGCCCAGTACGGGTCGCTGGCAATGAATACGGGGACGCAGTTGATAAAGGCTACGCCCGCTTCCAGGGCGCACTCGGCGTAAAACTTGGCGGCCTTTTCCGAACCCACCGGCAGGTAATTGATCAGGATTTCCGTACCCGAACGGATCAATTCGTGTACTACCTCTTCTTTGGTGGCCTCGGTTTCGTTCGACAGCCGGAAGCTCTGGCTGTCGGGGTAGTGGTCCATGTGCCTCGAATACCCGTCCAGTACGTTCCCCATTTTTACCTCCACCCCCGAAAGGGGAATGTCGCGGCAGAACACAGTGGTGCAATTGGGCTCGGCAAAGATGGCCTCGCTGAGGTCTTTGCCCACTTTGCGCCGGTCAACGTCAAACGCCGCTGCCACTTCGATGTCGCCCGGCTCATAATTCCCGATCTGCCAATGCATAAGCCCGATTGCTTCCGCCGGGTTGGCGTGCTTGTAATAATGAATGCCCTGGATGAGCGAACTGCAGCAATTGCCTACGCCGATGATGCCTATTCTGATCTTTGTTTCCATCTGATGGTCAGGTTAGTTAAAGTTAAAGTGAATGATGCGTAATTGGATTGCTTTCATTGCCAGTACCGTTCCACGTACGCGTTGTCGGTGGGATTGTAGGCGTACGCCCGGAGGCAGTCTAACCAGTCCTGGCGGACCTGCGAACCGTAGTGCTTCAGCAGGCTGATCTTGCCTTCCATATCCACCCGTTCGCACACGGGGTTGAGCCCGGCGGCCCGGAGGGCTTCGAACTGGGCCGGCATGTCTACCGCGTTCCACACCAGGTAAGGCATGTCTTCGTAGAACCGGACCCGGTAGCCTTCTTCCCGCAACCGTACCCCAATCCGGCTGACCAGGAGGTGATCGGAGTGCATGATGCCCAGGGGAAAATACGCCGTATCGTGCCGGCCTATCGTACCGGCGATTTTGCCGGCAATTTCCCGCTCCAGGCGCCGCGTATCGTCGTCGGAGTACTCGGTCCGGAGCGGCCGGTCGGGAAAATCCCAGCAGGCGTACCAGTGCCCCAGTATGGCCGCAATGCTGCGTTCTTCATTTTTTCGCAGGGCCGTCACCAGTTCCACGTCCTTCTCGTAGGTGGTTCCCGAAATGTTGTTGCGGGTGGTGGCGTTCGTGCGGGTAAACACGTGGTGCACCCGGAAAGGCTCCTGCCGGTAGTGGTTCAGGAAAAAGCCGCCCAGGCAGATAAACGCGTCGTCGATGTGGGGTGAAATGATGTGGTTCATAGGGCAATGGGTTGGGCCGCAACCTCCCCGAACAGGTGCAGCAGTTGCAGGCCGATGGCGGGCCAGCCGTAGCCGGAGGCTTTGGCCCGGGCGGCCGCTCCCATGCGGCGCTGCCCCCCGGGACTGCTCAGCAGGGCAGTAATCCGGGCGGCCAGCAGCCGGGCGTCGCAGGGAGGTACCACTACCCCGTCTTCGCCGTCTTCAATGAGGGTAGCCACGCCGCACGCGCTGGTCACTACCACGGGGCGGCCACAGGCCATGGCTTCGAGGGCCACCATGCCGAAGGATTCGTATCGCGACGGCAGCACCAGCAGATCGGCCGCCCGGTAGTACTGTACCAGTTCGTCCTGACCTTTGGCCCCGGTAAACACCACCGTCTTCTCCAGGCCAAACTGCGCGATCAGGGCCCGCAGGTGGCTCATGCAGGCGTCGCCTGCGGGCGGCTCCCCCCCCACAATGAGTACTTTGGGCACGGCCAGGGCGGGGTCCCGGGCCACCAGGGCAATGGCTTCCAGCAGCACGTCGATCCCCTTCAGGTGCTGGATGCGGCCCACGAAAAGGACTATTTTTTCGGAGCCGGCCCGCCCGGGCGGGGCCGGCGGCCCCGCGGTGAACGTGCCCGTGTTGACGCCGGGCGGCACCACGGCGATCTTGCCGGCCGGAGCGCCGTAGCGTTCCACCATCTCCCTTTTCTCCAGGAGGGTAGCGGCCACCAGCCGGTCGGCCCGTTGCATGATCTGCTTTTCGCTGCTTTGCCGGATGGGCAGCTCGCGGGCCTGGTGTTGGGCGGCCACTTCATCTTTGGGCAGGGCCAGCGTGTGGAACATGTGGACGAACGGAATGCCCAGCCGCCGGTTCACCTCGATGGCTACCAGCCCCGACAACCAGTAGTGGCTGAAGAACAGGTCATACGCCTGGCTTGTTGCGGCAACGTGGCCGGCAAACTCGTCGCAGTACCGGTGCAGGCCGTGCTTGTCGGCAATGTTTCCCCGGCTGGTTTGCACGTTCAGCACCCGGCACGGTCCCGGGAGCGGCGTTACCAGCGGCTGGTCGGGCGAGGCTGCGTGCGTGTAGAGGTCGCAGTGCACGCCCATCTCCCCGAACACACGGGTGATCTCCCTGAGGTACACGTTCATCCCGCCCGTGTTTTCCATGCCCGGCGCGGCGAGCGGGGAAGTGTGCATGGAAATGATGCCGACCCGTTGAATGCGGCTTTTCATGCTCCCTGCCCGTTGAAGGTGACGGGAACTTCCCTGACGAACAGTTTGCCGGCGCACCAGACGTAGTTTACGCCGTTCCATTGGGTGGCCGAATACAAGTCGGGAAAAAAGCCGGACCCGTTCAGGTTGGCGCTGGTATTACACAAAATGGGCACCCCGCTCCGTTTTTCAAATTCGCCCAGCAGTTCGTACACCACCGGGTTGTCAGCCGCGGAAATGGTTTGCAGCCGGGCCGAGCCGTCGAGGTGGCGGATGGCCGGGATTGTATTCTCCCACGCCTCCTTCAGACGGTGGTCGAAGAGCATGTAGGGATCGCGGATGCCGGGCTCAAAGAATTCGGGAGCCCTTTCTTCCCTGCACATGGGCGAAACCGGCCGGTACCCTTCCCTTTTCTTCACCTGGTTGAGTACGTCTTTCATGCCCGGCGACTGCGGGCAGGCAATGATGCTGCGGTTGCCCAGGGCGCGGGGACCTAATTCGGCACGGCCGTTCAGGAATACGACGGGCTCCCGGGTCTGGTATAAGAGTTGGGCCAGTTCACTGATCGGGCAGTCCTGCGACCGCCACCCCGGGCAGGGTTCGTTGCAAATAATGGCGGGGCCCTGGTAAACGCTCCAGTGCAGGGTAGCCTTCCCCTGGGTGGCGAGCATGGCCGCCGCCGCCATCCCAATGGCACTGCCGGCGTCGTTGGGGAACGGCGGCACGTAGATATCCCCGAAGAAGCCGGTGTTGCGGAGGGCGCTGTTCCACTTGATGTTGAGGGCGCAGCCGCCCGTCAGGCAGAGGTTGGCACCGGGCTTGCCGAGGGCTTCCACCCGCCCGGTGAGCTTCTCGACCAGGAGCGCTTCCAGGAAATGGTGGAACGAGCGGAGAATGTCAGCGTCGGGGTAGCGGCTGCCAGTCCGGGCCTTGAGTTCCTGCACCATCCGCAGGTATAGCCCCTGGGGCTCCCCGCTCACCCGTTCAAAAATCTCCCGCATCTGCTGACTCAACTCCTCACGGTGCCTGCCCCGGGCAATGTAGGCCATTACCTTGCCGGCAAGGGAAGAATCATCGGCCACGTAGTCGCCCTTGGGTTTGTAAGGTTCGAAATGCTGCGCAAACATGGTGTAAATGTTCCCGATCATCCGGAAGATGGGCCCGCAATTGTTGACGGTACGGGCAGCGGCGTTCACGTAATACAGCCGCGGGTCCATCCCCCCGTCCCACACCAGCACGAAGGCGTCTTCCTGCCGGGCGGCAAAGGGACTCGTGCAGTAGGCGCTGGTGATGTGCCCGGTCACGTGGGAGTAGCTATGGTAGTCAAACGTTTCGCGGCCAATCTGCAGGCCACGCCCTTTGCGGGCCACCAGCACATTTTCGTCCTCGTCCCGCTCATGGTAACGGTCTACGTTGATGCGGTACTTCTTCCCTTCGTTCTTCAGGGCCAGGCTGTGCATCTGTTCGCCCAGAATCAGTTGGTCCTGCCGGCTCCAGCCCCATTCATCGAATCCCCCCCAGCCATCCACCACGAAAAGGTCAATGTTGCCGGGCGTCAGCCCTTCGTCGGCCAGAATCTTCCGGATGACCGACGTGTCATCCATCGCCGAGTAGCGGGGGCTGTTGTTCAACTTTTCGAGTTCGGTACTGAATAACAAAGTGTCGTTTTCAATAACCGCTACGGCACTGTCGTGCGTTAATTTTAATCCGCAGATGCGCATCTTCAGGGTTGGTTAGGGATGATGAAAAAAACAGAATCAAAGGGCCGGCCCGGCCGCGGCCAGTACCGTTCTCAGGTCGCTGCCCGGGGCGGCCGCCATGCCTTGCAGGAGGGATTCGAAAAGATGCACGATGTCCCGGGCAGTCGCAAACCCGAACAGGTCTTTGCGGTACCGGCACGTCAGCTCAAAGCCGTTCCGGAATTCCACGATATTGAAATCAAGCTCAAAAAAAGAGATTCCCCAGTCTTCCGCGTACCAGGTGGAGAAGTCGTGGATGCTGTCACCGTGGATGAGGTTCCGGTCAATGTAATTGAGGTAGATGCTGCCGATGGCGTCCAGCGAAAGGTCAAGGTCGCTGAGCACGCACTCGAAGGGGTAGATCATGCAGTCGTAGGCGCCGCTGATCTTTTGCTGAACCGTCCGCACGTAGTCCACCACGGGCACGGCCGGGTCCACCATGCTTCTGACCAGGATCGTGTTGGACATGCACCCCGATATTTTAGCCAGCCGGGGGTGCGCAAGCCGGTTGGTCAGGTGCAGCCCCACCACCGTTTCGGCCAGGGAAGACAGCCGGTACTGCAACAGGTTGAGCGTTGCCACGGCCAGCGACGACATGGAAGCGTTCCCGGCCACGCTCAGTGCTTTCAGGTCCTGGTACACGGCTTCGCCGATGACTACCCGGATGAGGTTGCCCGGCCGGGACCGGGCCCGGTGGTAACGTCCCACGGTGCTGCGGTAGTCGCCTTCGGTGGTGCCGGCAAAATTTGCTTCCAGCGCCGCCCGGAAGTCTTGCCGGTACGAAACGGCGGGCAGGTCGGCCGGCACCGACGGGGCGTACCAGCGGCGCAACGGGTAGAAGTTACCCAGGCCGGCCAACTCGGTTTTCCAGTACCGCCTGATCTTTTGTCCCTTCTCACTCCGCAGGATGGCGTCCTCCCAGGCGGCAAAGTCTTTCGGCTGCAACCCCACCGGGGGCAGCGCAGGTTCCTTGCCCCGGACGAGATCTCCGTAAAGCACCATGAACTCGGTTTCCATGAACCCCACGGCAAAGGCATCGCTGATGATGTGGTTGAGGGTAAACAGAAAAACAAAATCCGTACCGGTGGTCTGCACCAGCGTGGCCAGAAACAACGGGCCGGCTTCGAAGTCGAACCCGTGCTGCTTGTGGCTCCGCCGGATGCGGTCGAGTTCGGCGGCCGGGCTTTCGTGCGCCCGCAAATCAAGGCTGTCCACGTAATTTTTAACCGGGTCAAAGGGATGGACCTGTTGGGCAGGCTGTCCGTTCACGGTCAGAAAGGTGGTTCGCAGGATCTCGTAACGGGCCACCAGGGCCGAAAAGGCGCGGTAAAAACACGCTGCGTCAAGCCCGCTGTAGACGTACGAATTGTTGATGTTGAACGTATCTACCTCCTTGCTGATGTACGGGTTGAGGCACTTGGGCATGAGCTTGTACATGGCGTACCGGCCCCGCTGGATGAACTGCATGGGGTAAAGCGCGCTTTCCGGCAGCGGCACCGGGTCGGCCGCCGCCTCGCCCGGCCCGAGCAGAAACGCAATGAATTCACTTTTGGCGGCCCGCACCTCCGCAATCAGGCCGGGGGTAATGGCCCGCGACGGCCCGGTCAGGTGCAGGTTTCCGTCAACCACGCTGACGCTGACTTTTTCTTTTCTTACCCGCTCGTATAATTCTCTGGTTTCCATGGATCAGTACGGGAACATTGGGGGTTGGGAACAGGGTATAAGGCGCCGGGCGCCGGCTTCAGGGCGCGGGCGGAGCTGGGGCCGGGTGCAGGTCGGCCAGCAGGTCGAGCACTTCCCGGTGCGAGGGCAGGGAAAACCGGGCGTGCGACATCCCGGGCCGGACCTTGATGGTAACGGCCTCCGCCGGCACGGCCCGGAAGGTGTCTTCGTCGGTGCGGTCGTCGCCGATGGCCAGCACGAAATCCGGCCGGTACTGGTCAAGCCACCGCCGGGCGGCCGTTCCCTTGTTGGCGTTGGCGTTCTTCACCTCCAGGGCCATGTCGTTCTCAAATACTTCCACCGGCTCGTGGGCCACCACGGGGGCCAGCCGGTCGAGCAGGTCGGCCGCCCAGCGGGCACCGGCCGCCCCGGGCACGTTGCGGTAGTGCCACACCAGCGAGTAGTCCTTTTCTTCGATCACGGCCCCAGCTACCCGCCCGGTAAAAGTTTCGAAGAGTGCGCGGACGGGCTTTTTCCATTGGTTGCCGCCAGCTACCGGCGAGAACCACTCCGCCCGGTCTTCCTTCAGCCACGCCCCGTGTTCGCAGGCAAAATCCAGGGCAAAGTGGCCCAGCCATTCGTAGAGGGTTTCTTTGTCGCGGCCGCTCACAATGACAACCCGGCTGGCGGGGTCTTCGGTGAGCTTCCCCAGGACGGCCAGCAGTGCCGCGTCGGGTGAGGCCCCCCTGGGGTGGTTGGTGAAGGGAACCAGGGTCCCGTCGTAATCCAGCAGGATCAGCCGCCGGGCAGCGTTCCGGAAACGTTGCAGCACCTGGTCGAGGGTGTGCCGGGTGAGTGCTTCGGGTTGGTGCGGTTGCATAGGTAGTCGTTCATTTAAATGATAACGGTAACGGTGTCGGCTGCTTCTTGCGCCACGAACGCCGCAAACGCTTCGTACACCGGGTAATGGTACAGTTGCTTCACCTGCATGGAGAGGCCGTAGTGCCGGTTCACCTTCGTTACCAGCGCAATGGCGTTGATCGAATGCCCGCCGGCATCGAAAAAGTGGGTGTCCTTCCGCAGTGCGCCGCTTTCCAGCGCCAGCGTTTCGCACCAGAGGACTGCCAGGGCGTCGTCGGGTTCCCCGGCCGCGTGACCGGGACCGGCGGCGGCCTTTGCCGGCGGCAGCGCCTTCCGGTCGGCCTTCCCGCTCGGGGTGAGCGGCAGCCGGTCGAGGGCAACGAAGCAACCGGGAATCATGTACGGCGGCAGGTACCGGGCCAGGTAGTCGCGGAGGGCCTCCACCGCAACGGTGCCGGCCGGTACCACGTAGGCGCACAGGCCGTCGTCGCCCGCCGTCACGACCGATTCGCGCACCTGGGCATGCGCGTTAAGCAGGCTCTCAATCTCACCGGGTTCGATCCGGTAACCGCGTATTTTTACCTGGTCGTCCTTGCGGCCCAGGTACTCCAGCGTGCCGTCTTCCAGCCAGCGGCCCACGTCGCCGGTCCGGTACATCTTGCGGCCGGGTGTGCACGGATCATCTACGAACGCCGCCTGCGTGAGCGCCGTTTCCCCGGCGTAGCCCCGCGCCAGGCAGACCCCCGCAATGCAGAGTTCGCCGGGTACGCCCGGCCCCTGCACCTGCTGCCGGTCGTTCATTACGTAGATGCGGGTGTTGTCGATGGGCCGGCCAATGGGAATGCGATCGGGCTGGGGCCCGGGCAGGCAGTCGTGGAAAGTTACCTCAATGCTCGCTTCGGTGGGCCCGTACAGATTGGTGAGCCGGCAGGTGCGGCCCGGAAACGCCGCGTAAAAACGCTGCACCGCAAGGGGGCTGAGCACCTCGCCGCTCACGAAAACGTGCCGCAGGGTGCGCAGGTCCGCCGCGCCGCCCTGCACCTGGAGGCAGGCCAAAAAAACGTTCAGCATCGAAGGCACGAAGTGAACCACGGTAATGCCGTCGGCGGCAATGGCAGCGGCCACTTTTTCCGGGTAGCGCTCCTGGCCGGGTTCCAGCAGGCTGAGGGGACATCCCTGGAGCAACGCGCCGAAGATTTCCCCGGCCGACACGTCGAACTCGAAGGGCGTTTTCTGCAACAACCGGTCGCCGGCCCCGAGCGGATACTGTTTCTGCATCCACGCCAGGCGGTTGACCAGGGAGCGCTGCTCAATCATCACGCCTTTAGGCCGTCCCGTGGAACCCGACGTGTACATGATGTACGCCAGATCGTGCGGGGCGTTGACCGGCGGCAGGTCCGAATCATCGGCGGCGTAACTGCCCGCATCGTTCAGGTCGAGCCGGGCGGCAACGCCGGGGGTAGCGGCGGGGCAGGTGCCGGCGTAGAGCAGCAGGCGGGCTTTGCTGTTTTCGAGCACGTACGCCAGCCGGCCTTCGGGCATGCCGGTTCCCAGGGGCAGGTAAGCCGCCCCGGCGGTGACCACGGCCAGCACGGCCACAATCATTTCGGGCGAACGTTCGCACCAGATGCCTACCACCACGTCGGGTCCGGCGCCCAGCCCGCGCAACCGGCGGGCCAGCCGGTTGGTCTTCGCCCGCAGTTCGCCGTAGCTCACCTGCCGGTCGCCCTGCCGCAGGGCAACCCGGCACGGGTCGCCGCCCAGTTGTGCCGCCAGCAGCGCGGCCAGGGTGCCGGCCGGCAGCGGGGCCGGCAGCGGCAGTCCTCCCGGCGCCGGCGGCAGTACGGCCCGGGTGTCGGCCATTTCTCCGGGCGATTCACTCAGGTTGGCAATGACCCGGTCAAAGTAGTCATGCAGCCGCTTTACGTCCGCTGTACTGATGTAGCTGGTTGAGTACTCGGAGTCAAACGTACACCGGTTTTCGCCGACTTCAACCGTAAAGTCGAGCAGCGTGTCTTCCCGCAGGTATCTTTTCACGCCCAGGCCGCTTTCCCGGGCACTTTCAATCACTTTGGAGCCAAACGCGTTGAGGCGCTGGAAATTGGTGAAGTTGAACTGCACTTCGAATAAAGGGTCGGGCGCCCCCTGCCGGTGGTTGATCCGGAGGATTTCGAGCAGCGTTACCTTGTCGTACCGTTTCAGTTCGGTCAGCTTCTTTTCTACCGTGCCGAGGTAGCCGGCCCAGGTGGCCTGGCGGGGCAGCAGCAGGCGTACGGGCACCATGTTGATGAAGCACCCCAGCACTTTCTCGCTGTCCTTACGGATGGGCCGGTTAAACGAAACCAGCCCGATCATTACGTCGGATTGGTCGGTGAGCATGCCCAGGGCGTAAGCAAATGCGCTGAAAAACAAGTGCTTCAGGTTGGTATTGTGGCTCGCCGCCAGATCGGTCAGACGCTTTATTTTTTCCCGGTCATACACCATGCTTTCGACTAAGTACCGGGGTTCGGGACCGGCTTTGACGGGGGGCAGCGCAAACTTCCGGTAATCAAGCAACTCGCTTTTCCAATACGCCTGCAGGGCCGCGTCCTGCTTGCTTTTGAACTCCTCCCGCACGAAATCCTTGTAGGAGAGGGCCAGGCGCGCCGGGCGGAAGTTCACGTTCTGGATCAGTTGGCCGTAGATGCTGCCCAGCTCGGTCACCATCGACACGTAGCTCCAGCCGTCTAGGATGGCGTGGCAGATTTCGATCACCAGAATGCGGTGCCCGGTCGCAGCCCGGAGCAGGTGCATCCGCCAAAGTGGCGCCAGCGCCAGGTCAAAGGGCTGGCGCTTGCTGTTTTCCAGGTACTGCGCGATCCACGCCTGCTGCGCGGCCGGCTCCAGCCCGCTGAGGTCGGCCTCGTGGATGACCGGCTCGGTGTTGTGGTGTACCACGTTCAGAAATGACTCCAGTTCGAAGGCCGTCCGCAAGGTGGCGTGCTTATCGACGAGCAACTGCACGGCATGCCGGAACCGGCGCGGATCAAACGCCGGGTCGAAGATGTCGATCACGTTCCGCTCAAAGTACAGTACGTCTTCCGTTTCGTTGAGGTAATGGTAGATCATGCCTTTCTGAATGTCGGACATCGGGAAGACGTCTTCCACGTTGGACCGGTCGAACCCGGGCAGCCTCCCCGCGACAAAGGGGGTCAGTTCGGCTTCATCCCCGGCGGCCGGTTCCGCTGCCCGGCCGGCCAGTTCCGCCACCCGGGGGGCGAGTTGACGTACCGTAGCGTGGGCGTAGATGTCGGCCAGCGGGAGTTGGATGGCAAAACCCGCATTGATGGCACTCAGCAGGCGTATGCCCAGAATCGAGTCTCCCCCGATCTGGAAAAAGTTGTCTTCGACTCCGATCTTCTTCTCCCCCAGCACTTCCTGCCAGATGGCAACCAAGGCTTTTTCCAGGTCGGAGGCCGGGGCCACGTACTGCTGCCGGGCCGGCCGCGGCAGCGCCAGGAGCTTTTGACGGTCTACCTTGCCGTTCACGGTGAGGGGCACTTTCTCCACCGGGATAAAATAGGCGGGCACCATGTAGTCGGGCAGTTGCGCGGCCAGCCCCTCCACCAGGGCGGCTTCGGAGTATTCGCCGGTCGTGACCAGGTATCCCACCAGGTACAAGCCCGCTTTGCCCGCTTTGGGCAGGACAACCGCCCGGGTTACGCCCCCGGACGATTCGATGACGCGTTCGATTTCCGCCGTTTCGATCCGGTTGCCCCGTATTTTTACCTGGTGGTCAATCCGGCCCAGGAACTCAATGTTGCCGTCGGGGCGCCAGCGGGCCAGGTCGCCCGTGCGGTACAGCAAGGTGCCGGGGTCCAGGGGGCTTTGCACGAATTTTTCCCGCGTGAGTTCCTCCTGGTTGACGTAGCCGGTTGCCAGGTTCTCTCCCCCGATGAACAGTTCTCCGGGCACGCCCACGGGCTGCAAATGCCCTTCGGGACTAAAAATGAGCAACTGCGTGTTGCTGATGGGCTTGCCGATGGGCACCCGGGCTGCCCCGTCCGACCGGCGCACCTCGTAGTACGAAACGTCAACGGTGGCTTCGGTGGGGCCGTAGAGGTTGTGCAGCCGGGCCCCCGGACAGGCGTTGAGGAATGCCTGGGCGTCGGCGGCGGTGAGTTCTTCGCCACTCGCAAATAAGTGCCGGATGCTGCCCAGCGAATGGCCCGGCGCCGTCCCGGCCAGGTAGCCCAGCAGGGTGTTGAGCATGGAAGGCACAAAATGCAGTATGGTAATGCCTTCCGTATCAATGGTCCGGCAAAGCGCACCGGGGTCTTTCTCGGCCCCGGGTTCGGCCAGCACCAGCCTGGCGCCCACGAACGACCACCAGAACAATTCCCAGACCGAAACGTCGAACACGATGGGTGTTTTCTGCAGAATTACGTCGGTTTCCGCCAGCCCGTATTCCTGTTGCATCCACCACAGGCGGTTTACGACCGAACGGTGGCGGATGCACGCGCCTTTGGGCTTGCCGGTAGACCCGGACGTGTAAATGATGTAGGCGGGCTGGCCGGGTTGGGCCAGGTTAATGCAGGGGGCGGTGCGCTCGGGCAACTGCGTAATATCCACGCAGGTAAATTCGGCTTCGAACGGGCCGGCGTGGTTCGCTTCGGTGAACAGCAGGCCCGCCCCGGCGTTGCGGAGGGCGTACCGGATTCTTTCCACCGGGTGGTGGCGGGTGACGGGCATGTACACGCAGCCCGCCCGGAGAATGCCGAAAACGGCCACGATCAGTTCAGGGGAACGGTCCAGTTGCACGCCGACGACGGCGGGTGCGCCCCCGGCCCTCTCGCGCAGGAAAGCGGCTACCTGGTTGGAACGCGCGTCGAGTTGGCGATAGGTCAGTCCTTGCCCCCGGAATTGCACGGCAACGTGGCCAGGCGTACGCTGCACCTGTTGCAGAAACAGGTCGATAATCGTCTGGCCGGCCGGAAAGGGGGCTTCCGTGCGGTTGAAGCCGCGCAGAATCCGGTGCTGTTCCGCTCCGGAAGCCAGCCCGAAGCCGCTCAGTGCGGCATCCCGGTTTGCCAGCAGTTGCCCCAGCAACGCCAGGTACAGGTCAGCGACCTGGCCTGCGTACCCCGCCCCGAATTTACCCGGCTGGTAGTCAATGGTTAACCGGAGGCCGCCTTCCACGCGGAAAGAGAACAGGAGGTCAGGGGCAACCGGCCCGGGCGCCGGTGCATCCTGCACTTCGGCCACCACCATCGCCACGCACGGCAGTTCACGGAGCGCCCCGGCCGGCACGTTGAACATTTTTTCCAGCGGGTAATTCCGGTGTTTGAGGTCCTCCACGAAGCCGGTTTTCGCGCGCATCAGGAGGCCGGCAAAGGTGATCTCGGGGTCAACGTGCAGGCGCACGGGCAGCAACGGGTCCGGGCGGCCGCCGGGCTGGCTGCGGTAGGCGGGGCTGAAAATGACCACGTCCCGCACGGCGGCGTACTTCTGGGCCAGCACGGCAAGGGCGGCGAGCAGCACCAGGTGTTTTGCCTTGGGCGACCCGGCCAGGGCGGTCAGCGCCTCGTCCAGCGGGCCGCTCCCTTCCCTGCGGCAGGCGGCGTACGCCGGCTCTCCCGGCAGTGCCTGGCCCGGCCGGTAATCGTTGAAATATTCGCCAAAGGCAAAGTCCTTCAACCGGTTATTCCAGTGATCGCGGGCTTTGACGTTGTTGTTTACTTCCAATGCCTGCTTGTCCAGCATTGATTCCGTTGACAGCATACCTGTGTGATTTGTTTGTAGCAAAAACCTGACGTGGGCTGACCGGCCCCCCGGCCTATTCCGACATGGCTACCAGGACTTTCCGGCTGCCGGTGAATGGATTGCGTCCGTGGCTCACCAGTTCATTGTCGAGCATGAGCAGTTCGTGGGGCTGCCAGGGCGGGGCAAGCGTGAGGCCGCCGATGGTTTCCAGTATTTCTCTGACCATGTCCTCGCTGACGGGTTCCCCGTCCCCGAACCGGACGTAGGTGGGAAATTCTTCGGGCGACTCGTAAAATGCCAGCATGGTCTGGTACAGTTCCTCGCCCAACTGCAGCGGGTGAAACTGATCGATCTGGTTGAACCATACGCGTTCGCGGCTTTCGCGGTGTTCAATGATGCCCCGCCGCCGCTGTTTGAGCCGCAGGCCGTCGTTGTCCCGCCATTCAAAGTCGATTCCGTAGGCTTTGCAGTATTCCCCGACGGTGTTTTTGTCGTGGGTTTCAAACGTTTCCTGCCACGAAGGGCCCATGCCCAGGCCGCCGTGCAGATTGCGGATGTAGGTGATGCCTTTGGCCTCGATGCGCGCCACGATGGCTTTGTCCATGCGCCGCAGCATTTCCCGGCTGTCGGCAAGGAGTGTTTCGCCCCCCGTCTCGGCTACCTGGAGGCAACTGAAAAACAGCTTGTTGGGCCACTTGGCCGAATAAGACAGTTCGTTGTGCATGGTGATTTTTTGCGACGGGTCGTACTCAGTGGAGGTATACACGTTGCCCGACAATTTGGTGCGGGGCGAGTTGCCGTCGATGTAGTTGAGGAACTTGCCGGAGATGCCGTGGACGATTTTCTCAAACGTTGGCAGCGTTTCCACCCGCACGCCCCGGAACTTTACCGCCCCGTTGCGCCGCAGCAGGTCGTTGATTTCGGGCTCATGCCCCCGGTAATAGGCAATGAAAGCATCGGCGTCCGCGCCGTCAAGGGAAATTACGGCCGGCAACGCCGTCAGGGTCTTTTCATGGATCGCGCTCATCGGTGGGGATGGGTTTACAGTCAGGAATGAATGCCCGCAAGCAGGAGCCGGGCCGTGCATCCCCGGCCCGCCGCTCCCGGTCAGGGGCGGTTGATCTTTTCTTCGCACTTTTTGATTTCGTCGTCCAGGTTTCCGTTCGCGTAGTTCAGCTCGCGGCATTTGACCAGGTTTTCGTAAGCGAGCCGGTACTCATCGAGCCGCATGTTCACCTGGCCCAGGTTGTAGTACGCTTCGGCATTCCCGGGGTGCCTTTTCAGATTCACTTCCATCAGGCTTTTGCCCACGCCGCGGTCGTGCTCAAAGAGAATCCAGCCCAGCGTGTTGAGGTCCTTGAAGGCAACCGGTCCGGCGGGCCGGGCGTTGAGTTCGTCGATGCGGGCAAACAATGCCGGGGCTCCTTTTTCGCCGTACACCTTCATGAGCCCCACCACGTCGCCCGGGTACTGCGGGAAGTCCATCAGGTCGAGCAGGATGCCGATATCGAGGTCGGCCGTGAGCCGGTTCAGTTCCCCAAGCAGCGCCAGTCCCGCGTCGCTGTTGGTCAGGAACACGATGCCGCTTTTGCGCACCGTCGAGTAGCTCACCCACGTCTTGTAGCCGGGGTTGCTGCCGGTGAACGAGACTACTGTATCGCGTTCGCTGCCGAGCACCATGTACCCGGCGCCCATCCAGAGGGCGCGGGGCGGTTCCCCGCCGATTGTCACGCCGGTAGCCGTGAGGTCCTTGATGCGGGCGGCCGACAAGTGCGCTCCGTCAAAGGTGGCGACAATGAGCCTGGCGTAGTCTTCGGCCGTCAGGTCGGTGGCTGAGGCGGGCACGGGATACGGGTTTTTCCACTTTTCGAGGGTTTTCCCGAAAAAGTCGTGGCCCGTGGCGTAGTTGGCGGGCAACCGCCCCCCCCAGGTATGTTTGAGGTAGGTTCTTCGCAGGTGCAGGGGTTTGATGACCTCCTCCCGCACGTAGGTTTCGTAGGGCTGGTGCAGAATGGACTCCACCACCTTGGCCAGGTACTGGAACCCTTCCCCCGAGTAGACGAATTGCCGGCCGGGCTGGCTCACGATCTCAAGCGTATCGGGCTGGTTGAGCCGCTGCCAGTTTTCGATGCCCGAAGAATGGTTGAGCACCATGCGGGCCGTGATGGATTGGTAGCGGGAGTCATGCGCCAGCGGCGGGTAGGGCATGTACTGGCAGAGGGGCTTGTCCAGGTCCAGTTTGCCCGCGTCGGCCAGCCGGTGGGCTACGTACACCAGGAAGCTCTTGGTCAGGGAAGCCGCCTCGAAAACCGTGCGGCGGTTTGCTTTTTTCCCCTTGCCGCTTTCCCGGTACCCGTACACCTCCGAAAAAACCACCCGGTTTTGGTCGATCAGGGCCACTGCCAGCCCGGGAATTCCCGTTTCTGCCAGCATGCGGTGGACCTGGTGGTTAAAGGTATCCACGCGAATGGTTTTCCCGTTGAGGAAAAAGGCGCCGGGCGGCGGAGCCGGCTGTCCGTAGGCGGCAGCAACGGGTTGCATGGCCAGCCAGAGCAGGCAAATGGTGCCCGTCAGCCGGCGGAAAGGGGTCCCGGAAGAAAGCAGGTTGTTCATGATCGTGGATTAGGCGTTGGCAGTGCGTGTTGAGGGGCAGGGTGGCTTCAGGGCAATGCCGGGACTGGCATCCGGTAGGCCTCCAGTTTGCCCTCATTCATCTTCAGCACCTGGTCGGCCACGTCGAAGTAGTGGTCGTCGTGGGTGATGGCAATTACGATTTTGCCCATGTCCCGCATCCGCGGAAGCAAGGTGCGGTAGAAAAACTTCCGGTATTCAGGGTCCTGGTCGGCCCCCCATTCGTCGAGCAGGAAAATGGGTGACTTTTCGAGGTAGCATTGCAGCAGCGCCAGCCTTTTGCGTTGCCCGGCCGACAGGTCGATTGTGCTGTACCGGTTGCCGGCAATCCGGACTTTCTGCTCCAGTTGCAGCAAGCTCAGGTATTGGCGCACTTCCTCCGGCTGGCCGTCGGCGTCAATGTCGTAGAGCTTTTCAAACAGGTATACCGGGTTGAAAACGGCCGAGAAGAATTCCCCGAGCTGGGCGCCCCGAACGGGCTGCCCGTCGATGAACAGTTCGCCGGCCTGGGGTTCGTAGAGGCCGGTGATGAGTTTGGCCAGGGTGGTTTTGCCGCTCCCGTTCCCGCCGATGATAAACAGGATTTCGCCCGATTTGGCTTCCAGGTCGATGGGACCGACCCCGAATGCGTGCTTCTCGTTGCCGTCTTTGTAGTGGAACCGGAGGCCCTGCGCCCTGAAACTGCTGACGCGGGAGGGCACCACCGGAGGGGGCAGGGGCAGGCCCGCGCCGGGGGGAATTTCTTCGAGGAACTGGTTGACCCGGCTCCAGGCTACTTTCAGGCGCATCAGGCTCGGTATCGAGCCCAGCGTCCCATTGATCGGGCCGATGGAGTACAACACGATGACCACGAAGCTCATGAGGGTGTAAAACGCGATGTCGGGGAACAGCCTGGGAATGGCAAAAGAAACGACCCCGAGCAGCACGATGAGCAGGCTTTCCACGAACAGGAACGCATTGACGAACCGGATGTCGGAGGTTGTCAGCTTGTTACGGTATTCGCTGGCGCTGGCCGAGATGTCTTCCCGGTAGGCCCGCTTACGGTTCTGCCGCAGGCTGATCTCCTTAAAGCCGTCGATCATGCCGTTGAGCAGGGTCATAAATCCGTTGCTCGCATCGCGGGCCTGCTCAAGGTATGCGTTGTTGCTGCTGGCCGCAATGTAATAGATGCCGGCGATGCTCAGGATCAGCAGCACGGTGACGAGGGTGGCCCAGAAAGCGATGAAGGCCAGGTATGCGAAAGCGCCCACCACGGTAATCAGGCTGGTAATCATCATGACGACCACGCTGGTGGAGTCGCCGATGGTATTTACGTCGTCGTTGAGCGCCGTGTAGACGCGCCCCCGGTCAATTTTCTCGAATTGCTGGTAGGAGGTGGCAAACATCTTTTCAACCAGGCTGATCCGCATTTCGCAGACCAGCTCCCTGGTATACCGGATAATGCTTACCTGCACGAACCGACGCCCGAGCAGGTACACGCACAGGGCCAGTGCGTAGTAGAACAACAGGTAGCCGGCTTCGGCGTCGGCATTGAGGGCCGCCGTCACCAGGATGATAATGGCCGCGTTGGCAAGTCCCGACAGGACGCCGACCAGGGTGACCCGGGGCAGCAGGTTTTTGAACTTGTTCCTGGCCGGGAAACACATGCCGGCCAGTTGGGCCGCGTAGGTGCCCCCCATCGCCGCGAGCAGCAGCCCCACCAGGGCGGCAAAACTTACCGGGCTCCATACCAAGGTGGCTTGCCAGGTAAAGCCGGCCAGGGCCTTGGGCAACAAGTAAAGCCCGTACAAAAAAGGGAGCCCCGCCGCGAGCGAAACGCCGAACTTGCCCAACTGGCGGGCGGTAAGGGGGGCATAGGTTCTTCTCCCCTTTTTCACGTCGGCGGCAACCAGCACCATGAAAAAGAGCACGGTGAGCACGTACGCGGCAAGGGCTCCCGACAGGATGGAGTAGATCTTGTCGTTGCCGTCGGGCGGCGCCACCTTTTTCTCCACCTCCTCGCCGGCCAGTTCCCGCATGATCCGGTCCCCGATGAGGGCCGTGTAGGCGCTGTTTGAATTGGCCAGCACGGCCACCCCCGTCCTGGTGCCGGGCCGGAAGGCTACGTAGGCCGTAAAATTGGGATTCATCCCGGCGTGGTTTATCTCCCCGGTCCCGTTGAGCATCACGTTCCAGCCCCGGGCGTAGAAAGATTGGTTGTGTACGGGCACCGATTCATCGCGCTGGTGGGTGGAGACCGCCAGCGGGTAGAGTTCGGGCGCACCGAGCCCCAGCTGGAATTTGAGCCACCGGGCCACGTCGCCGGCGTTGGAGATGACGTAACCGGCCGCATTGTTGCCCCCGAATACGGGAGCGGCGTAGGGACGGGGTTCAAAAAAGCCGATTTTGTAGCCGGTAGCCATTGCCGCGGGGTCAACCGCCCGGCCTACTGCCGTGGCCGCAAGCCCCAGCCGGTCCAGTACGTTTTCCTGCACGTAGTCCTCAAACGGCCGGCCGGCAACCTGCTGGATGATCAGCGCCAGCACGTCGTAGTTGATGGTGGCGTACTCGAAGGATTTTCCCGGCGCGTTGCTCAGCACCTGGCCCTTCAGCCCTTCCACCGTTTGCCGGAGGGCCTGCGGTCCGCGGGTCTGGGGGATACCGGCCAGGGTGTTCCAGGGAATGCCGCTGGTATGGTTGAGCAGGTGCCGTACCGTAACGGGGGCCGGCCGGTCCTGGTAAATTACCCGGAACCAGGGAAGGTAGGCGGTCACGGCGTCGTCCAGCCGAAGCTTGCCCTGCTGCTCGAGGGTAGCCACCGCCAGCGCGGTAAAGGCCTTGCTGCACGAGCCGAGTTCAAACAACGTACGGGGCGTTACCGGCGCTTTGGTTGCCAGGTCCGCGTAGCCGTAGCAGCTGAGCACTTCCCGGTCGGGCCCGACCACGACCACGCTCATGCCCGGAATGTCTCCCTCGTCCATCAGCGCCCGGATGGTGTTCTCCAGCGCCGGGGAAAGCAGCCCGCCAGCGGGTTGCTGCGCGAAAGCGGCCGGGCCGGTGACCAGCACCGGCACGATTATGCCCAGCAGGCAGTGGCGGACCCACGCCAGGGGTAGTATGCGGCGGATGGTCATAAGTTGAAGCTGATGTTTTCTTCGATCTCTTCGGCAGGCCCCGGGGTGCCGGCCAGCAGGTCCAGCAACCGGCCGTCGGGGTTTCCGGCCACAGCGTCCACCAGCGCCCGGTACTGCCCGATGAGCCATTCGACGTCAGCCGGGGTAAAGCACGAGGCGGCGTATTCGAACCGGAAGTTGAACGTGGCATCGTCTTCGTCGGCAAACAGGGTAATGGGGTATTTGGCAGTCTCATTCTCGAAATGATACGCCGTGAACGTTACACCCTGGGTAGGCACCCGGTCAAAATCAAAATTGCGGAACACGAACATGGCCTCGAAGAGGTTGCCCACGGGCGCTTCCCGGTTGCGGTTCAGTTCGCTCACCATGTCGGCGTAGTCATAGGCCTGTTTGCTCATGGCTTCCACCAGGTAGTCGTGCAGGCTGCGGGCGAATTGGGGGAACGGAACGCGGAGGTCGAGCCGGTACCGGATGGGGAGGGTTTTGACGAACATACCGACCACCTTGTCGAGTTCGGCCTGCACCCGGCCCGCCGTATTGGTGCCGACTACGATGTCATCCTGCCCGGTAATTTTTGACAGGAAAGCAAAAAAGAGCGAAAACATGCCCGCATACACCGACACCTGGTCCTTCGCCAGCCGGCTCAGCACGGGGGCGAACCGCTCTTTGGGGATCATGAATTTGACGTTGCCCCCGGCGTGGGACGAGGGGTTGCGGGCCGCATTGAGGGAAGGCAGGGCGAGCCGGGGCAGTTCGTCCTCGAAACCGGCCAGCCAGAAGCTGCGGAGGGCAATGTATTCATCCGTCTTGCGGAAGGTGTCTTCCCATTCCGCGTAATCTTTGTACTGGACCTTCAACGCCGCCAGCGGCTCACCGCTGTACAGGCGCAGAAAATCCGAGAACAGGTTTGCCTGGGAAATGCCGTCGCACGCGATGTGGTGTACGTCCACCAGCAGCAGCTTCCGCCCGTCGCCGGCCTCCACCACCGCCCCCCGGATGAGTGGGGCCTGGCCCAGGTCGAAGGGCCGGACAAAGCCCGCGATCACTGCCTCCAGGCTCCTCCCGCCGGCGCTGATCCTTTCCAGGGTAAAATCGACCCGGTCGAGCGGTACCTGCACGACCCGGGCGCCGGCGTATTCGAACCGGGTGCGGAGTCCTTCGTGCCGTTCGATGAGCCGTTGCAGGACTTGTTCCAGCCGGTCGTCGTCGGCATTGCCCTCGATCTGCCAGGCCATCGGAATGTTGAAAGCCGTGCTGCCCCGGTTGACCTGGTAGTTGAAATAGATTCTTTCCTGGGCCGAGGAAAGTACGTACGCCGGCTTGACGGACGCCGGCTTGATGAGCAGGCTTTTGTCCTTGTTGAGTTTTCTCACCAGCACGGCCTGCGTGCGGATGGTCAGGTTGCGGAACAACTCGTTGAGGGGAATCCGGATGCTGTATTCACTGTAAATCCGGCCCACCAGGCGCATCAGGCCCAGCGAGTTGCCCCCCAGGCTGTGAAAGCTGTCGGTAAGCGCAATGGGCTTATCCCCCAGAATCTCTTTCCAGATGCCCAGCAGGCGTTGCTCCACTTCGTCGCCCGGGGCGCCGGGCGGGGGAGCGGTGGGCGCGGCCGCGGCCTGGAGCAAGGCCTGGTAATCCATTTTTCCGTTGGGCAGCAGCGGGTACTGGTCCACTTCGATGAGGCGGGCGGGAACCATGTACCGGGGCAGGTGATCGGCGGCGAACTGCCGGATTGCGTCCCCGGCATCCTGGCCGGTGGCGGCCCGGCCCGCCGGCTGGATGAAAGCCAGCAGGACGTCGTCGCCTCCCTCGACGGGCTGGGTAATGACGACAGCCCGCGCAATGTGGTCCGACTGGCCGAGAATGCTTTCGATCTCGTCGAGTTCAATGCGTACCCCTTGCCGCTTGACCTGGCGGTCTTCGCGGCCGACCAGGTCGAGCAGCCCGTCGGCCAGGATGCGCGCTTTGTCGCCCGTGCGGAAGGCAGTGACCGGGCCCAGGCCGGGTGTCGTGACCGGGAAGAACAGGCGGGCGTTGAGGTCAGGGTCGTTCAGGTAGCCCTTCGATACGTACCGGGAAATCACGTACAGGTCGCCGGTCACCAGCTTGCCGCAGGGTTTCATGCCCTGGGCGGCCACCAGGAACTCGGTACCGGCAATGGGAGCCCCTACCGGAATCCGGAGCCGTTGGGTATCGGCCGGACGAATGCGGTAGCAGAACCGGATCATGGTGGTTTCGGTGGAACCGTACAGGTTTACCAGTTGCACGCGCTCCCCGAACACGTCGTACCAGTTTACCAGTGCGGCGGGCACAATTCTTTCGCCCGAAAGCAGCACGTAGCGCAGCGCCGGGTAATTGCCGGCCGTAACGGCGGGGTGGTTCATGACCCGGAACAGGCTGGGTACGCAGTGGACGAGGTGGATGCGGACCTGGTCCAGCCAGGGGGTCATTTGGCCGGGGGTGAAAAAATCTTCCGCGGCGGGGGGAATGCAGAGGGTGGCCCCGGCCAGCAGGGGCACGAACACATCCCGCAGGAACGCGTCGAAGTACGGGCTGACGAACTGGCTGCACCGGAAGGAAGCATCAATCCCGAAAGCGTCCAGCTCCCACTGTAAAAACTGGAGCAGGCTTTCGTTCCGGCCCACGATTCCCTTGGGCCGGCCGGTGGTGCCCGAAGTAAAGTACACGTACAGGCTGTCGTCGGCGTCCCAGGCGGGGTAGTCGCCATCGGCCAGGTTGCCGGCGCCGGGTTCGGCGGTCAGGTCTTCGAAACAATACCGGGGCAGGGCGGGCGCCTGGCCGTCGCCGGGGGCGCCGGCCGGCACAACGAGGCAGGCCAGGTCGAGTTCCGCCAGCACGGCGGCCCGCCGCCCGGGGGGCAGGGAAGCATCGATGGGCACGAAAATGCAACGCGCATTCATTACGCCGATCATGGCGCAGATGAGGTCTTCCCGGTTTGCCAGCTGCACCCCTACGAACGCCTGCGGACCCAGGTGCTGCCCGAGCAGGAACCGGGTGACCCGGTCGGCCAGGGCCAGCACCCGGGCGTAGGACAACGTGTTGCCCTCGCTTTCAATGGCCGTCCTCTCGCCGTTATCTCTCAAACTTCTGATCAATTCTTTCTGAAAAAGCATGGTTGGTCCTGGTTAAGTAAGTAGCTACGCGAGGGGTCAGTTGAAAAAGACGTCCAGCAGAATGCCGAAAGTGATCACGGTGATGAGCAAGTCGCTTTCGTAGGGCGCATTGACCGTAAAGCCGGGCTGGGCGTATTTCTTCCGCAGCCCCTCCACGGCGTCGGGATTGAAATACCCCTGCCTGCGGATCAGCCCGTACGACAGCAGGTCGTTGATGTACTCGATGTTTTTTTGCAGCAGGTAAGGGCTGCCGGGGGCGATGAAGTGAAATTTTTCCCGCTCCAGCACGGGCCGGGGCACCAGGCTGGCGGCGATCTGCCGCAGCAGGTACTTTTCGGTGAAGTCATTGAGTTTCAGATCGACGGGCAGGGCTGCGGCAAACTCCACCACGTTTCTGTCCAGGAAGGGGTAGCGCACTTCCACCGAGTTGGCCATGGCCATCCGGTCGCCGTGGTCCGACACGAGGTGGTCGACCAGCCGGACCTTGTAATCGACGTACGACCGCTGGTTGAGCACGTGCCGGTTCCTGAGCCGGCTCTGGTTGATGACGAAGTGGTTGAGGCAATTAACCTCGTCGAAAGCCGCATTGACGGCCCGGGAGTAGAGGTCCCTTTTGGTGAGGTCAAAATCGAGAAAGTCTTTTTCGTAATAAAAGCTTTCGTCCCCCCACAGTTCCGCCCGCAAGCGGCGCTCGGCCCGCTCAGCCGACCGCTCCATCCCCTGCATGGCCCTCAGCTTGTCGAACCGGTAGCCCACGTAGCCGGCAAAGAATTCGTCGGCGCCTTCGCCCGAGAGGATCACTTTGATGCCTTTGGCCCGCACCGCCGCCGAGAGGGCCAGCGAAGCCGTATTGTAGGTTTCTTTGATGGGGCATTCGCTGTGGTACACCGAGTGCCGCAGCCGCTGCGTGATGTCGCTGAAGAAAAACGTTTTCTTGTTGAGGTTGAAGTCGCTCCGCTCGGCCACCAGTTCCTGGTACACGGATTCCGAGTGCTGCGAATCCACAAAATCGATTGAAAAAGCTTCCCGCCGGGGGCCCGGGCTCAACTGGTTCACCTTCATGGCGATCAGCGAAGAGTCGAGGCCGCCGCTCAGGTAGATGCCGTAGGGCACGTCGCTGCGCAGCCGGAAGCCGATGGAGGCGTCGAGCAGTTCTTCCAGCTGCCGCACGTACTCCCGCTCGGTGTGGCCGGAGGGCCGCTCGCCGTCCTCCGGAAAAACCAGGTCCCAGTACTCGCGGATCTGCAGCCGCCCGTCGTCGTCGAGGGTCAGCAGGTGCCCGTTCTCCAGGCTGTTGATGTTGCGGAACATGGTGCGCGGGCTGATCAGGCCCGGGAAGGTAAACACCTGGTCGAGCCCTACCAGGTCTACCTCCCGCGTAACGCCGGGGTGCTCCAGGAGGGCCTTGATCTCCGAACCGAAGACGAACGTATCGTTCACCTGGGTGTAGAAGAAAGGAATGACGCCGAAGTGGTCGCGCGCGCAGAACAGGTACTTTTTCTTCCGGTCGTAGAGGGCAAAGGCAAACTGCCCGTTCAATTTGTTGAGAAAATCCACGCCGTACTCCTCGTAAAGGTGGAGAATCACTTCCACGTCGGAGCTGGTCCTGAACACGTGGCCCTTCTTTTTGAGGAACTCCCGGAGTTCGATGTAGTTGAATATCTCCCCGTTGCAGACCAGCAACACCGATTCGTCCTCGTTGAACAGGGGCTGCATCCCGTTGCTGACGCCGATGATGCTCAACCGGGTGAAGCCGAATCCGACATTGTCGGTCAGCAGCACGTCCTGGGCGTCAGGTCCGCGGTGCAGCAGCTTGCCCGTCATTTTCCGCAGGTACTCGCCGTCCCCGGCCGTGACCCGGCGACCCGTTTTCACAAAACCACATATTCCGCACATAAGCTTTTGTTAATAAAGGTGCAACAGTTGCGATGCCGGCCGGGGGACCGTCTACCCGCCGTACGCGGCAGGGGCGCCCAGAAAATTTTCCATTTCAAGCTGCCCGACGGAGCGGCTGCCGTCGTCGAGCACCGCCGCCAGCAGGTTGCGGTAATACGCCGTCAGGATGCTGATGGCCTCGTCCTCGTACAAAGCAGTGCGGTAGATGAACGCCACGTCGAACTGGCGCCCCGTATCAATTGCTTCCAGTTTGAACTCGTACTGGGTAGTCGTATGCCCCCCCACCGGGTAGGGCACCACCACCGGCCCGGCCGGGTCGGGCGCCTGGTCGAAGAAGTTGACAAAGGCGAAATGCACCTGCACGGGGTTGCGGAACTGGCCGGTGCCCGCATTGAGCAGGGGAATCATCTGGTCGAAGGGGAAGTCCTGGTTGTCGAACGCTTCGAGGAGGCAGCCCTTGACCTCTTGCAGAAACGCGCCGAACGAATCTTCATCGCGGACCTGCATCCGCAGGGGCAACAGGTTGATAAAGGTGCCCACGATGTCTTTGAGCACCGGCTGGGTTCTGCCCACGGCATCGGTGGCAATGATGATGTCGCGGTTGCCGGTAACTTTGGCCAGCAGCAGGTAGTACACCGAAAGCAGGAACATGAACACGGAAACGTTGGCCGCCGCAGCCGCCTGCTTGGTCCGGGCGTAAAGTTCCCCGTCGATCACCAGCACCCGGGCAGCGGCCCGGTTCCGGTCGGCCGCCGCCCGGCTTTGGGCAACGGCCAGGTCGAGCACGGGCACGCGGCCCGACAATTTTGCCGACCAGTACGCCTTTTGCCCCTGGAGCTGGTCGTTGCGGCTGTTCTGCCAGGCGGCGTAATCGACGTAGCGCAGGCCCGGCGGCGGCAGCGGCTTGCCCTGGTACACCTGCCGGAAATCGTTCATCAGGATGTTGAGGGAAATGCCGTCGCAGATGATGTGGTGGATGTCCACCAGCAGCACGTTGCGGTTGTCCTGGTCTTTGAACAGGGCGCAGCGCAGCAGCGAGTCAGCTTCCAGGTCGAAGGGGCGCACAAACGCCGCGAATGCCTCTTCCACCCCCCCGTATGCGTCCGGGTCGGGAAGGATGAGTTGAAAGTTCACTCCTTCGTTGATGCGCTGCACCACCCGGCCGTCGCGGAGGAAGAAGCTGGTGCGCAGGGCCTCGTGGTGGTCGAGCAGCGCCTGAAAAGCCCGCCGCAACTGCCCGGGATTTACCTCCCCGGCAATTTCAAATACGCCCGAAACGTTGTAGGCCAGGTTGTTGGTATCGAGGAATTGTTCGTAATACAACCTTTCCTGCGCGGGCGAGGCCGGGTAATACGGCAGTTGCCCGGCCGGGGGGATGACCGCTTCGGCCGTCCGGCGGCCCTCCAGGCGGCGCGCCATTTTCCCGAGAACGGCGTTCTCGAACACTTCCCGCAGCTTGATGGTAACGCCAAACTCCTGCCGGACGGCGTTGATCAGGTGAACGGCCAGAATGGAATGCCCGCCGAGCGCAAAGAAATCGGCCTCAGTGCCCAGTTTGCCCGCGTCCATCCGCAGCAGTGCCGCCCAGACGCGTACGAGCCTTTGTTCGGCTTCCGTGCGGGGTACGTTGTCCGGCCCGCCACCCGTTGCCTGCGGTTCGGGGAGCCGGCTCCGGTCCACTTTGCCGTTCTTGGTAACGGGAATGGCCTCCAGCCGCACAAAATACTGCGGAATCATGTACGCGGGCAGTTCCCGGCCCATGAATTCGCGCAGGTCTTTTTCGGGCAGCGCCCCGGCCGACAGGTAATACGCGCACAAAAACTTGTCGTACTTGCTGCGGGCGAACACCTGCACCAGCACCTGTTCAATGCCGTCGTACCGCAACAACCGGCTCTCGATCTCGCCCAGTTCGATCCGGTAGCCCCGGATTTTGACCTGCGAATCTTTCCGGCCCAGAAACTCCAGGTTGCCGTCGGGAAACCACCTGGCCTGGTCGCCGGTATTGTAGAGCATCTGGCCGGGGTAAAAGGGGCTGGGGATGAATTTCCGGTCGCTGAGTTCGCGGTCATTGATGTAAGCTTTTGCCAGGCACTCCCCGCCGATGTACAGGTCGCCGGCAACGCCCACGGGGCAGAGGTTGCGGTCTTTGTCCAGCACGAGGTACCTGGCGTTCTGGATGGGCTTTCCGTAGGGAATGCTTTTCCACGCCGGGTCCACCTGCTGCACTTCGAAGTAGTTGGACCATACGGTCGCTTCGGTGGCGCCGCCGAGGGCAATGAAGCGGTAGCCGGTGAAAAGGGCCTGCATCTGGGCCGGCATGGTGAGCGGAATCCAGTCGCCGCTTGCAAAAGAGAGGCGTAGCCTGGCCGTTTCCCGGACTTGTTGCCGCTGGCTTTCGAGGAATGGAATTACTTGCTGCAGCAGAGCCGGGGCCGAATCCCAGAAGGTGATTCCTTCTTCGATGACGATGCGGGCCAGGGCCTCGGGGTCTTCGAGTTCGGCTTCTGCGGCGATCCGCAGGGAAGCCCCGGCCGCCAGGCCGCCGAAAATGTCGTACACCGACAAATCGAAGCTGATGGAACTCACCAGCAAGATTTTATCGGCCGGGCTTACCGCGTAGGTACGGTTGACCCACTCGATCAGATTGATGACGGGCCGGTGCTGCACGGCCACTCCTTTGGGCTGCCCGCTCGACCCTGAAGTGAAAATCACGTAGGCCAGGTCGTCGCTGGTGTTGATGCTTGCCGGGTTACTCCCGGAATAGTCGGCCGCCCGGACCGGGACCGCTTCCCCGCCGGTGAGCTGGCATAAGGCCAGGGTGTCGCCGTCCTGGTCCAGCCCGATGAGCGTACGCACGGAGTCGGCATCGGCCTTCAGCGCCAGCACCTGCGGCTCGTACGTGCGGTTGGTAATAATGCATTCGGCGCCGACGGATTGGAGAATGGCCTTTTTGCGGCCCTCCGGCAGGTAAGGCTCCACCGGTACGTATTTGCCGCCCGCCTTCAGGATGGCCAGCAGGGCCACCACCAGATCAACCCGGCGGTTCATGATTACGGCCACCGAAGTATCGCGGGTTACTCCCTTTTCCCGCAACAGTCCGGCCAGCCGGTTGGCCTGCTGGTTGAGCCACGCGTAGGAGAACGCCCGGCTCCCCGAAAACACTGCCGTTGCCGCCGGCGTCCGTTCGGCCTGCTCCTCGAACAAGTGGTGCATCAGGCGGTGGGATGCGTAGGGCCGCTGCGTGTCGTTGAACCCGTAAAGAATGGTTTTTTCTTCGGCTTCCGTCAGCAAGGTAAGGGTCGGTACAGGCACTGCGGTGCCGGCCGCGATCTGTTCGAGAATGCGGCCCAGGTGGCCCGCCGCCCGGGCAATCACGGCCGGGTCGTACACGCCGGCGTTGTAGCCTAGCTTCACCCGCATTTCCGCGCCGGGCACTACAATGATCCACAGGTCATAGTTGGGCCGCTCGAACACCTGGGCGCCGGTAACCCTGAACTCGTCCTGCCCGCCGCCGGACGCTATTTTACTGGTGATCGGGTAGTTCTCGAAGGCGATGATGTGGTCGAGCAGTCCGCGGCCCAGTTCGCTCAGCGCCTGTATTTCCGCCAGGGAATAATAGCTGTGCGGTTCGCTGGCCAGGGCAGCGTCCTGCACCTCGCGCAGCAGTTCGCCGATGGTTTGCCCGTCCCGGTACCGCACCCGCACGGGAATCGTGTTGATGAACAGGCCCACCATCGTTTCGGCGCCTTCTATGTCGGCCGGCCGGCCCGATACCACCGCGCCGAACACCACGTCGTCCGTGTGGTTGTACTTTGCCAGCAGGATGCCCCAGGCCACCTGCAGAATGGTATTGAAAGTGACCCCGCACTCCCGGCAAACCAGGTTCAGCGCGTCCACCTGGGTCTGGGTCATCACGAGTTCCTGCACCCCCTGGCTTTCGCCCTCCCCCGGGGCCAGGTCTTTCCGGGGAAGCGAGGCCAGGCTGCCGTACGAGGCCAGGTAACGGCTCCAGTAGTCGGCCGACTCTTCCTTTTCCCGTTGCGCAAGCCAGTCGATGTATTTGGAATAGGGCTCGGCCGGGGGTAGCGATACGCCGTCGCCGGTCCGCCGGCCGGCATAAAGCGCCCGGAACTCCCTGACGAGGATTTCCATGCACCAGCCGTCCATCAGGATGTGATGGTAACTCCAGATGAACACGTATTCATCGTCCGATAGCCTGAGTACCGACAACCGCATGAGTACGTCGGTGCTCAGGTTGAACTTCTTTGCTTTGTCGCTTTCCTGCCAGGTCCGCACTAATTCTTCAGCCGGGGTGAGACCGCACTGCTGGCGCAGGTCCTGGTAAGCAAAGGCGGCTTTCCGTTCCTTGAGCACCACTTGCAGGGGCCGCTCGTAGCCTTCCGGCAGGAACACCGTCCGCAGCACGTCGTAACGGGCGACCAGATCGTTCAGGCTCTCTTCAATTGCCTGCGTATCCATTTCTCCCTTTACCTGGAGCGTCATCTGCTCGAAGTAGTGGGGCGATTGGGGGTCGAGCAGGGCGTGGAAGAGCATGCCCTCCTGCATGGGCGACAAGGGGTAGACGTCCCGGAGGGCGTAGCGGTCCTGGAGGGCGTCGAGTTGGTCGAGTGAGAGGCCCTTTCCCGTCAGGTCGCAGGGGCTCAGGCGCACCTGCTGCTGGCGGCAGCAGTAATCGATGAGCTGGCACAGGTTTTGGCGGTAGGTCTGCACGAAAGCCCGGATGGTGTCCGCCTCGTACTGCCCGCGGCTGTAGCGCAGCTCCATCTCCAGACGGCCGTCAATGACAATTCCAACAATCTCCCAATCGTATGGATGGGGCGCAGTGGGATCGACTTCGGGTCCTTTGGGGTGAGCCAGCAGCCAGAAAGGCGCCTCCGGCTGGCGGCCCTCCAACTGACCCAGGTAGTTGAAACAGATGCGCGAACGGGGCCCCTGCTCCAGCGGCGGCTGGCCCTGGCCCACGCTCAACAGGTAGTCCAGCCCCTGGTTGGGCACCGATCGCAACGCCTGCTTGAGGGCGACCACCAGCCGGCCCCAGTCCGCCTGCGGGGCCGGCAGCACCACCGGGTAGAGGCTGGTAAACCAGCCCACCGTCCGGCTTACCTCAAAGCCCGGGCCTACCTCCTGGCGGCCGTGGCCCTCCAGGTCTACTTGCAGGGATGGGCCGCCCGCCCCCGGGTCGTGGCCCTGCACCGGGTAGTGGTGCTGCAAGCTCACCACCAGCGCCGAGAGCAGCAACTCCTGGGGCCCGGCGGCGAAAGCGGCCGGGGCCTCTGCCAGCAGCTGGCGGCTGTAGGACGCACTCAACGAGAGCCCCTCGCTCACTGACTCGCCGTAGCAGTGGGTCCCCTGCGGGTGGTCGCGTACCGGCAGGGCCACCCCCTGGCTGCCGGCCCGCTGCAACTGCTCCTGCCAGTAGGCCCGCGCCCGGGCAAAAGCCTTGCTCTGGCAATAGCTGTGCAGGTGGGCCGGCCAGCCCAGGAACGGATGCGTCTTGGGGGCCAGTTCCAGCGGCTGGCCCTGGCGGTGCTGGCTCAGGAGCCGGCCCAGGTCTTCCAGCAGGATGCGCCAGCTCACCGCATCGACGACCAGGTGGTGGATCACGATGAGCAACTGGCTCTGGTGGGCCTGCTCGAAGAGGGCCAGCTTCACCAGCGGCCCCTGGCTCAAAGAAAAGCTGGCCTGCAAGCGGGCGCTCAACTGCTGCTGGCGTTGCAGCGGGTGGGGCTCCTGGCGCAGGTCGTAGCAGGCCAGCGACAAGGCCCCGCCCGGGGGCTGGTTGTACTGCTGCTGCTGGTGAGCCTCCTGCTGGTGGGCCTCCTGCTGGTGGGGCAGGGGGAAGACCATGCGCAGGGCGTCGTGGTGCTCCAGCAGGCGGGCAAACACGCTGCTCACCGTGTGCCGGCTGATGCCTCCGCCAAAGCCCAGCAGCACCGACTGGTTGAAGTGGTGGGGCCCGGGCAGGGGCTGGCTGAAAAACCACTGCTGAATCGGCGAGAGCGCGGCCCGGCCCACCACCGCCTGCTGGCTCACGTGCTGGTGGAGCGGCTCAAGCCGGGCGGCGGCCGCCCGCAGGCTCTGGTAGACAAACTGGTCCTTGACCGAGAGCCGCCAGCCGGCACTGCGCAGGCGGGCCGTGATCTGGATGGACTTGATGGAATCGCCCCCCAGGGCGAAAAAGTTGTCTTCCAGGCCCACCCGCTCCTGGCCCAGCACCTGGGCCCAGAGTTGGGCCAGGCGTTGCTGGTTGTCCGTGCGCGGGGCCACAAAGGCCGCCTCCCCGACGGCTTGCGGGGCCGGCAGGGCCCGCTTGTCCACCTTGCCGTTGGCCGTCACCGGCAGTTGCACCAGGTGCACAAAAAAGGCCGGTACCATGTACTCGGGCAGGTAAGCGCCCAGGTAAGCCCGCAAGGCCGGCGCCCCCAGCGGCAAGCGGCTCTGGTAGTAGGCCACCAGGCTGCCTTGCCCCGCCTGGGCCTCGCCCGGCTGGTTGATCACCAGCACCCGTACCTGCTCCACGCCCGGGTAGTGGCCCAGCCGGCTCTCGATCTCGCCCAACTCGATTCTGTAGCCCCTGAGCTTGACCTGCTCGTCCATACGGCCCAGGTACGCCAGGTTGCCGTCGGGTTGCCAGCGGGCCAGGTCGCCCGTGCAGTAGAGCCGCTCCCCGGGCCGGTAGGGGTTGGACACGAACTTCTGCCGGCTCAAGGCCGGCTGGCCCAGGTAGCCCCGGGCCAGGCCCGCCCCCCCGATGCACAACTGGCCCCCTACCCCGATGGGCAGGAGTTCCAGCTGCCGGCCCAACACGTAGAGTTGGTGGTTGTCGATGGGCTTGCCGATGGGAATGCCGGCCGTCCGCAGGGGAAAGCCCACCGGGTAGTAAGACACGTCCACGGTGGCTTCGGTAGGACCGTAGAGGTTGACCAGCTGGCTGGCGCAGCCCGCGTGCAGGCTGGCCCCGAAGGCCGCCGCCTGCCCCACCTGCAAGGCTTCCCCGCTGACAAACACCTGCGCCAGCCGGCTCAGCTGCCCCCACCGGCTCGCATCCAGCCCCGACAGGAACGCGCTCAGCATGGCCGGCACGAAGTGTACCCGCGTTACCCCTTCCCGGGCCATCACCTCCAGCAGGCGCTGGGGGTCTTTCTCGGCCCCCGCTTCGAGCACGACCAGGCTGGCGCCGGTAAAACTCCACCAGAACAACTCCCACACCGACACGTCAAAGACCAGCGGCGTCTTTTGCAGCAGCACGTCGTGCTCCCCCAGGGGGTACTGCTTTTGCATCCACTGCAAGCGGTTGACCACCGAGTGGTGCTCGACCATTACCCCCTTGGGCTTGCCCGTTGAGCCGGAGGTGTAGAGCACGTAGGCCAGCTCGGGGCCCCTGGCCCGGCTCTCCAGCCGGCTCGTCGGGGGGCTGGCTTGTGCAGCCGGTGCCACTTGCAGGCCGGACGTCGCTTGCAGGCCGGATGTCGCTCCCTGCCCGGGCCGGGTGGCTTGCAGCAGTGCTTCCAGGGTCACTACCCGGGTGTCTTCGGCCAGCAGGTGCACCAGGTGCTGGCGGGTGAGCACCAGGGCCGGCTCAGCATCGGCCACCAGCGCCTGCAGGCGGGCCGGCGGATGCGACGGGTCGAGGGGTACGTAGACGGCCCCGGCCTTGAGGATGGCAAACAGGCTGCCCATCAGGCAGGCCTCCCGCTCCAGCAGCAGGCCCACCAACTGGCCCGCCTGCAAGCCGGCCTGCCCGATGAGGTAGCCGGCAAAACCGTCTACCTGCTCAAGCAACTGGCCGTAGGACAACTGCTGGGAGCCGAAGCGGACGGCCGGCCGGTCAGGGGTGCGCCTGACCTGCTGCTCGAAGAGATCTACCAGCGTCACTTGCCGGTCGTAGGGTTGCTCCGTGTCGTTGAAGCCCTCCAGCAACTGCTGCTGCTCGCCGGCCGTGAGCATGCCGATCTGGTGAACCTTTACCCCCGGGACGGCAACTACCGTTGCGACGATATTGCGGAAGTAAGTGATGAATCTGTCGATGGTTTCCGGCCGGAACAGGCTGGTTGCGTACTCGATGTTCAACCGGACCCGGTCACCCTGGTCCATCGCCGTGAGCGTGATGTCGAACTTGGCCATCGCCTGGGCCGTATCCACGGGCTTGAGCGTAAGGCCGGGAAGTTTGAGTTCGGCGCTCTCAAAATTCTGGAACACAAACATTACGTCGAACAGGGGGTTGTGGCTCGCGTTTCGTTCCAGCTTCAGGTCGTCAATCAACGCTTCGTAGGGGTAGTCCTGGTTGTCGAGACACGCCAGCACCCTTGCTTTCACCGAAGCCAGAAACGCCCGGAAGGGAAGTTCGCCGGCCGGGTAGTTTCGAAGCGGGACCGTATTAACGAACATGCCGATGATCTGCTGCACGTCGGCATGTGGCCGGCCGGCCGTATTGGTACCCACCACAACGTCTTCCTGGCCAGTGAGCCGGGCCAGCAGGACATTGTACACGGCCAGCAGCACCATAAACAGAGAAGCACCTTCCTCATCGGCAATTGCCTTTAACCCGGCCGTTTCACCGGGGGTCAGTTCAAAATCCAGGGCACTGCCTTCCAGGCTTTTGACGGCGGGTCGGTCAAAGTCGGCCGGCAGCCCGGCTACGGGCGGCGCTTCGGCAAATTCGTTGAGCCAGAAACTTTTCTGCCGGGCCCTTTCGGCGCGCCGTTCGTCGCTGAGCTGCCATTCCACGTAATCCCGGTATCGCAGCGGCAGGGGCGGCAAGGGCTCTTGCGCGTACAGCGCCATAAACTCCCGGATGAGAATGCTGCGTGACACCCCGTCGTTGACGATGTGGTGCATGTCGGCAATCAGGATGTGCTCGTCGGGCGCCACCTCGATCAGGCCTACCCGCAGCAGGGGGGCGGTGTTGAGGTCGAAGGGCCGGATGAACCGCTCCATTACGGCCCCGGCTTCCTGCCGGCCCGCGCGGAAATGTTCAACGGCAAAACTGACCTGCGCCTCTATCTGCTGCACGGGCTGCTCATCTACCAGGCGGAAGGCCGTTCTCAGGCTCTCCTGCCGGTCAATGAGTTGCCCAAAGGCGTGCTGCAGCCGGGCTTTGTCCAGTGTACCCTTGAGGGTAATCACCTGGGGCACGTTGTAGGCCAGCGATGCATTGTCGAATGCGTGCAGGAAGTACAGGCGCTTCTGGGCCGAAGAAAGCGGGTACCAGTCTTTCTGTTCGGCCCGGTGCATCACGCGGGGTTGGTGCTGCAGGGCTGCCGTACGGAAAAACGCCAGGATTTCCGCTTTTTTCGACTTTATCTCTGCCACTACTTCCTGCGTCAGGACGGTCCTGGCCGCCTTGATCTTCAGTTCGTCGTCGACCAGCGAAAGAATGATCCGGTTGTTTTTCCTGAGGCCGGTAATGTACTCATCTATGCTCATATGTTCATCTCGATGATTTCGCCGTCGTCAATGATTTCAGTTTCGATTTGCTTCAAGGTGATCAGGTAGTCGGCCTGTCTCTCAATGCTTTGCTTGTTGAACACTTCCTTCAGGGGAACTTCCACGCCGAAATGTTTGCTGATTTTGTTCACCAGCACGGCGGCCTTCAGGGAGTGGCCCCCGAGTTCGAAGAAGCTGCGGCTGACGCTTATTTCATCCTTGTCTAACTGCAATACCTCCGCCCAGAGAACCGCCATTTCCCGTTCCACCGCGTTGGACGGGGCCCGGAAGTCATCCTGCCGGCCTACCGACGGCCCGGGCAGGGCCTTGCGGTCCACCTTGCCGTTAGGGGTAAGGGGCAGTTGCGCCAGTTGCACGAAGAAGGCCGGCACCATGTAGTCGGGCAGTACCCGGCCCAGGTGGCTGCGCAGCCCGGCGGGCGGCACGGCTTCTCCGGCTACCACGTAGGCAACCAGGTACTTGCTCCCGGTCGCTTCTTCGGCTTTTGCCACCACCACCGCCTCTTTGACGCCGGGGTAGCTGAGCAGGGTATTTTCGATCTCGCCCAGTTCGATGCGGTACCCCCTGATCTTCACCTGGTGGTCCTGCCGGCCGACCAGTTGCAGGGTCCCGTCGGGCAGCCACCGGGCCACGTCGCCGGTCATGTAGAGCCTTTCCCCCTCGCGGAAAGGGCTGGGAATGAATTTTTCGGCCGTGAGTTCGGGGCGGTTCCAGTAGCCCCGGGCCACCCCTTCGCCCCCGATGTACAAGTCGCCGGCCACCCCCCGGGGCAGCAGTTGGAGGTACCGGTCGAGAATGTAGACCTGCTGGTTGAGCAGGGGCTTGCCAATGCTCACCTTGCCGCTGGTGGGGTCCAGCGGGTGCATGCACGACCAGATGGTCGTCTCGGTGGGGCCGTACATGTTGTAGAGGGCCGCCGGGTACTTGCCGCCCAGTTCCCGCACCAGCGAAAGCGGAACGGCTTCTCCCCCGAGCAGCAGGGTCCTGAGCGAAGCCAGCAGCTTTTGCGACCCGGCGCTTTCTTCCGCCATCTGCACGAAGGAAGGCGTAGACTGCATCATGGTGATGGGTTTGTGGGCCCGGCCGCCCCCGGGCGAAAACAGGTCTTTGAGTTCCTTGAGGCGACGGAGCCCTTCGAGCACCTTTTCCTCCTCCACGCCGAAGTCCACCAGGCAGGCAATTTCATCGACGCCAATCGCCGAGAGTTGCTGCACCATGCGGCTGCACGTGCTTTTGGTACCGATCAGGGAGCCGGTTTTATAGTACCGCAGGAAGGCGCTCCGGAGAATTTTTGCCTTGTCTTCCTCCGAAACGGCGTCCGGAGTTGTCGCCCCCTCCTCGTCCAGGAGCCGGAGCAGCCCGACCGAGCTTTCCAGGTAGGCCACGAAAGGTTTTTCCACGAGGGCTTCCACGGCGTCGGTACTATCGCCCACGTAGGTGTGCAGCATGACGGCTACTTTGCCGGCGGCTCCGTGCCCGTGCAGTACCCGCGTGGCGCGGTAGAGCCGGATGTTCTCGGCCAGTGTGCTGATGTCCTGCCCCAGGAAGTGCGTAATGAGGTTGGCACCGGCGGCCCCGGCGCTCCTGAACGTTTCGGCATTGCCGCCGGAGGTTACCCAGACCGGCAATTCCGGCTGCACCGGGGTCGGAAAAATGCGCAGGTCGGTCTCCCGGCCCAGGCCGTTGGGCCGGCGGATGCTTTCGCCCCGCCAGAGCTTGCGCACCGTTTCGATCTGCTCGAACAAGAGCCGCTGGCGGTCGGCAAAGTTGGCCGGGGCCAGGGCAAAATCGTTGGGGTTCCAGCCCGACGCAAACGAAATGCCGGCCCGTCCGCCCGAGAGGTTGTCCACCACCGACCACTCTTCGGCGATCCGGACCGGGTCGTGCAGGGGTGAGACCACGCTGCCGCTCCGGAGTTCGATCTGCCGGGTGATCATCGCCAGGGCGGCGCTGGTCAGCGACGGGTTGGGGTAGAGGCCCCCGAATTCGTGGAAATGCCTTTCGGGGGTCCAGGCAGCCCTGAAGCCCTCCTCATCGGCGTATTTTACCGCCTCCCGCAGCAGCCGGTACTTGTCGGCCGCGTCGTTGCGGTAGCTCGAAAAGAAAAAAAGGCTGAAATCGACGGCCTGCGACTCGCCGGGCAGGTACCGGTCGAGGGCAGTCAGTGCCACGTCGCCCGGGTGAATCACCACCTCAATGCCGTTGCACAAGGTCCAGAAGAGTTCGAGCACCGAAATGTCGAAAGAGGTGCTGGTGAGGGCCAGCAGGGCCTCATCGCGGCCCACGGGCAACTGCCGGCTGATCCCGGCAAAGAAGTTGACCACGTTGTAGTGCGAAACCATCACGCCCTTGGGGGTGCCGCTCGACCCCGACGTGTAGATCAGGTAGCACAAGTCGCGGGGCGTAACCAGGTAGGCCGGGCCGTCGCCGTCGTACCCGGCCTGACCGGCCAGGTGGAGGGGCACCACCGGACCCGCGTACGCAAGCGATTCGCCGGGCGGATGACTCACCAGCAGTACGTCGGCCTTGCAGTCTTCCAGGATGCAGGCAATTCGCTCTTCGGGATAAGTTGCGTCAACGGGCACGTACGCCCCGCCGGCTTTGAGAATGCCCAGCAGCCCCACCATCATTTGTTCCGACCGGTCGGCCATCAGGCCGACGATGCGGCCGGGTTGTACCTGGTGCCGTTCGCGGAGGTAACGCGCGAGCCGGTTCGACTGCTCATCGAGTTGCCGGTAGGTGAGCCGCCGGTTTTCGTACACCACGGCCGTCTGGTCGGGGGTGCGTTCCACCTGCCGGGCAAAAAGGGATACGACCGTTTCTTCCCGGGGATAGGGCCCGGTCGTGTGGTTGAAGGCATTCAGTAACTGGTGTTTCTCCTCGCCCGGCAGGATATCAACTGCCGAGAGCCGCACGTCGGGATCGGCGACCACGGCGGCCGTTATTTTCCGGAAATAAGCCGCAAACCTTTCCACTGTTTCGGGTTTGAACAACCGGGTGGCGTACTCGAAGTTGAACAGGAAGCCGTCGCCCCTGCGGATGACGGCCAGCGTAAGGTCCATCTGGGCCACGGCCAGCGCCGCCTCGTAGGGCTCCAGCGTGAGGCCGGGAATGCGGAGGGCCGGTTCCTCGAAGTTCTGGAAGATGAACAGTACGTCGAACAAAGGGTTGCGGCTGGGTTCCCGGGCTACTTTCAACTCCTCCACCAGTTCCTCGTAGGGGTAACGCTGGTTGTCGAAGCAGGCCAGGGTGTTGGCTTTCAGGGCGGCGAGAAATTCCCGGAAGGTTTGCGTTCCCGAGGGGTAGTTGCGCAGGGGCAGCGTGTTGATGAACAGGCCCACCGTGTTTTCCACCTCCGCGTGGTTGCGTCCTCCCACGGGCGTGCCCACCACGACGTCCTCCTGGTTGACCAGTTTGCCCAGCAGCACATTGTACACGGCCAGCAGCACCATGAACAGGGTGGCACCCTCGGCCTCCGCCAGCCGTTTGAGCCGGTCCGTTGCGGCCCCGTCCATCCCGAAGCTCACCCGCCCCCCCTCATGGCTTCTGACCGCCGGGCGCGGGTAGTCGGCCGGCAAGTCAACCACGCCCGGCTCCCGGGAGAACGTTTGCAGCCAGAACGCCTTTTGCGCCTCCTTCACCCGTTGCTGCGAATCGCTGTACTGCCACTCGGCGTAGTCTTTGTAGGATACGCCCGGTTCGGGCAGTTCGGCCTGATTGTAGAGGGCCAGCAGGTCTTTGATGAGAATGCCTTCCGAAATCCCGTCCATGATGATGTGGTGCATGTCCAGCACGAGCAGGTACTCCCGGGGAGCGGTCTGGACCAGGCCGGCCCGCATGAGCGGGCACCGGGCCAGGTCGAAGGGCCGGATAAAATCCCGGATGACGGCCTTCGCGTCGGCATCGCCGGCCTGCCGGAATTCGAGGCTGAACCCGGCCGTCGCGGCGATCTGCTGCACGGGTTCCTGGTCCGCCACCGCAAACGAGGTGCGCAGGCTCTCGTGGCGCACGACCAGTTTGTCGAAGGCGCTGCGCAGGGTCTCCAGGCACAGGTCGCCCGTTATTCTCACAATCTTGCTTACGTTATAGCCCAGTGCGGCGGGGTCAAAGGCGTGCAGGAAATACAAGCGTTTCTGCCCGGAGCTCAGCCGGTAGCCTGCCTGAGGCGGCGCTTTCGGGATGGATTCTCCGGCCCCGGCGGCTCCGGCTTCCGCCAGGTGGGTGGTCACGTATTCGCTCATCCGGCGGACGGTGGGGCAGCGGAAAAATTCCTTGAGCGGTATTTCCACCCCGAACGCTTTCCGCAGGTGTCCGGTCATGGTCAGGGCCTTCAGCGAATCGCCCCCGATTTCAAAGAAGTTGTCGTCGCGGCAGATGCCGGGCTTGCCGAAGAATTGCTGCCAGAGACGCAGGATGATTTGTTCGGTAGCCCCGGGGCTTGCCTCCGCTGCCTCCCCCACCAGTTCGTCCGCCTCGGGCGCGGGCAGCCACGATTCGCCCCCCGGACCCGGGGTGAACCCGGCCAGCAGTTGCCGGGCGTCTACGTCGACGGGGTATTTTTTGCGGTCGAAAGAATAGGTGGGCAGGGACACTTTCCGGCGGACCTCATTTTCGTACAGGCATTTCCAGTCGGGGGTAATGCCGCCGGCCCACAGCTGGCCGATGCCCGCCAGCAGGTGCACCAGGTCGTCGGCCTCTTCATCGGGATGCCTCACCAGGCTTACCACCTGGTGCGCGGCGGTTCTGCGCCGGTGCGAACGCACGAAAGTACTGAGCATGTTGGACGGCCCGACCTCGATGAACACCGCCTGCGGGCCGGCCAGTACCGTTTCGACGCCTTCGGCAAACCGCACGGCTTCCCGCAGGTGGCTGGCCCAGTACCGGGGCGAAGCAATGGCCTCGTCGGAGGCCGGGGCACCGGTAAGATTCGAAATAAGGGGTATCTGCTGCGGGTGGATGGTCGTCCGCCCGACGGCCTGCTCAAATTCGGCGAGGATGCCGTCCATCAGGTGCGAGTGGCCCGCCACGGCCACCCGCAAGGCCCGGCACTTGTACCCGGCGGCCCCGGCCGTTTCCCGGAAGCGGGTAATGGCCGCCTCTTCCCCCGACACAACGTACAGTTCCGAACTGTTGACGGCCGCCAGCGACACGTCGGGGTGTTGGGCCAGCAGGTGATTCAACTGGTCGCCGGTGACGGAAACGCTGAGCATCGTACCCCGGGGCGTCTTGCCCATGACCTCTCCCCTCTTGAAGATCAATCCCAGCGCATCTTCGAGGGAGAATACCCCACTGATGCAGGCAGCGGCGTACTCCCCGAAGCTGTGCCCGATCACGGTCTGAGGCCGGATGCCCCACCGCATCAGCAGGCGGGCCAGTACGTACTCCATGATGAACAGGGCCGGCTGGGTATTTTCGATGCGGTTGATCCGGTCGGTACTTTCCGGGCCGTCCCCGGGGTAGATCACCGCCTTCAGGTCGCGGCCCGACAGCTTGCCGGCAACGGCAAAACAGGCATCAGCCTCCGCCCGGAAAAACGCCACCTTATCGTACAAGTCACGGTACATGTTGACGTACTGCGCCCCGGCCCCTGTAAACATAAATACGATTGGGCCGCCAGTCTTGCTGTTTGCCGGTAAGGGCGGGCTGCCTCCGCGCAGGGCCGACAACTGTTCGGCGGCATCACCCGGGTTGCGGGCCACCATCACCTGCCGGTAGGGAAAGGCCACCCGGCCCAGTTGCAGGGTATAGGCTACGTCGGCCAGATCGGGAGGGTCGCCGGCCAGCAGGTACTCCCGGAAGTTGTCCAGGTTTCGTTGCAGGGCGGCCGGGGTTTTGGCCGAAAAAACCAACAACCGGCCCTCGGAGCCTGCCGGGGTTGGTTCGGCCTCGGGAGCCTCCTCCAGAATCACGTGGGCGTTGGTGCCCCCGATGCCAAACGCACTGACGGCGGCGCGGCGCGGGTAATCACCGGGCTGCCATTCCCGGAGCGTGGTGTTGACGAAGAAAGGCGAATCTTCAAAATTGATGGCGGGATTGGGAGACTGGAAATGGAGGCTGGGGGGAATCTGCCGGTGTTTGAGGGCAAGCACCGTTTTGATCAGCCCGGCCACGCCGGCGGCGGCATCCAGGTGCCCGATGTTGGTTTTTACCGAGCCTAAGGCGCAGTACTTCTCCGGGCTTTTGCCGAAGGCCCGGTTCAGGGCCTCTACCTCAACCGGATCTCCCAGGGTAGTGCCCGTGCCGTGCGCTTCCACGTAGGTGATGCTGCGGGGCTCGACCTTGGCCCACTTCTGGGCCCGCAGAATTGCTTCTGTTTGCCCGTCGACGGAGGGGGCCGAGTAGCCTACTTTGCCGTTCCCATCGTTGTTAATCCCGCTGCCCTTGATCACGGCCCAGATGTGGTCCCCGTCGGTCAGGGCATTCTTGAGCGTCTTAAGCACCACTGCTGCGGCGCCTTCTCCCCCCACCGTACCGCTGGCCCCGGCATCGAAGGCGCGGCAATGGCCGTCGCGGGAATAGATCATGCCTTCGGCGTGCAGGTACCCCTTCCGGGACTTGTTTGTAACGCTGACCCCACCCGCAATGGCTACGTTGCAATTGGCCAGCAGCAAGCTTTCGCAAGCCTGGTGAATGGCTACCAGCGAAGTGGAGCAGGCCGTGTCCATGAACACGGCCGGGCCGCGGAGGTTGAGAAAATAAGCCAGCCGGGTGGCTACGAACCGCGCATTGCTCAGTTGGGAGGCCGTGAAGGCGTCAACTCCGCCTTCGCCGTTGGTGAGCCGCGCGTAGAGTTCCCAGTTGATGTTGGTAGAAGCCCCGGCAAAAAGCCCGATTTTGTGGTTTGCCTCGTCGGGACGAATCCCGGCGTCTTCCAATGCTTCCCATACGCACTGGTGGAACAGTCGCATCTGGGGATCGAGCAACCGCGCTTCGGCCGGCCTGAAGTTGAAAAATGCCGAATCAAAATTCTCTTTGTCGTCCAGGAAGGCGTTGGCTTTTACGTAGGCCGGGTCATTGACCAGGCTGGCCGGTTCGCCGGCCCGTGCCAGTTCCTCATCGTCGAAAAACCGGACGGACTCTACCCCGTTTTTGAGATTATCCCAGAATTTGGACACGTTCAGGGCCCCCGGAAACCGGCCGGCCATGCCGATCACGGCCACTTCTAATCCAGTGTACTTTTTCATGCCGAATGATTTACGACTGCGCCGGGGCCGGCCCGGCAAGCCCGGTATTACCCGTTCAGTTGATTGATGAGGTTGAGGTTATCTTCCGCTTCGAGCACGGCCTGGTCAATGCTGCCGGCCATCTCGCGGAGCCCCTGGTCGCCTTCGGCCAGGTATTGGGCGATGGCCGCAACCGTGGGCAGCCTGAACATCTGGGCCACGGTGATGCTGCACCCGAAATGTTCATTGATCTGCTTGTTCAGCCTGATGATGTTGATGGAATTGCCCCCCACTTCGAAGAAGTTGTCCCGCACGCCGATCTTTTCCGGATCAACCTTGAGCACTCCGGCCCAGATTGTGATCAGTTCCTGTTCGACCTGGCCGGAGGGGGCCACGTAATCTTGGTCGGCGCGGAGGTCGGGCAGAGGCAGGGCGTCACGGTCCAGCTTCCCGTTGGCGTTGAGGGGCAGGCTTTGCAGGTGCAGAAAGTATGCGGGGATCATGTACGCGGGCAGGTGCCCGGCCAGGTACTCCCGGAGGGCGGCCGGCTCTATTTCCCGGTCGGCTGCGTAGTACGCCGCCAGGTACCGGCCCGCTTCGTGTTCAAGCGCCAGGACCCGGTTTTCCCTGACGAGGGGATGGCCCGACAGGCAGCTTTCGATTTCGCCCGGCTCGATCCGGAATCCCCTGATCTTGACCTGCTGGTCGGCGCGGCCGAGGAACTCCACGTTGCCGTCGGCCAGCCAGCGGGCCAGGTCGCCGGTGCGGTACATGCGCCCGCCCGGTCCGAAGGGGTTGTCCAGGAACTTCTCCCGGGTCAGCGCTTCCCGGTTCAGGTATCCCAGGGCCAGTCCGTCGCCGGCGATGAACAGTTCTCCCATCACGCCGATGGGCACGGGCTGCAGGTACCGGTCGAGGATGTAGACGGCCGTATTGGACAGGGGGCGGCCGATGGGCACGTTGCCCAGCAGGTCGTTGAGGCCATTGATGGGGTAGCAGGTGGCAAACACGGTCGATTCGGTGGGCCCGTAGCCGTTGATGAGTTTGCCGGGCCCCAGCAACGCCAGTGCTTTGCGGACGTGGGGCACCGATACCCTTTCGCCCCCGACCACCAGCTTGCGGATGGCAGTCAGGTACTCCAGGCCGTATTCCACCAGCGCGTTGAATAGCGCGGAGGTGATAAACATCACCGAAATGCCTTCTTCCCGGATGAGCCGGCCCAGCCGCACCGGGTCAGTCACCGCTTCGGCCGGAACCGTCACCAGTTGCGCTCCGTTGAGGAGGGCGCCGTAGATGTCGAACACCGACCCGTCGAACGCCGGGTTGGAAAGCTGCAACAGCTTGTCTTCCGGCGTGATCTCGATGTAGTTGGTACAGCGGACCACCCGGGTGATGCTGTAGTGGGGGATAAGGGCGCCTTTCGGCCGGCCGGTAGAGCCCGAAGTGTACATCACGTAGGCCGCGCCGGCGCTCCCCGCCGGCGCGGGCCACGACCGGGGTTCACGCGCGTTGACCGCCGCCAGTTCCTGGTCGAGGTTCAGCACGTAGCTCCCGCTGTTGAGGGCATTGCGCAGGTGTTCGCCGCGGGTAATGAGTACGCGCAACCCGGTGTCGGCAACGGTGGCCGTGATGCGTTCGGCGGGATACGCGGGGTCGATGGGTACGTACGTGCAACCGGCCTTGAGCACCCCGAGCATGGCCGGCACGAGTTGCTCGTCGCGGCCCAGCAGCAGCCCTACCCGGTCGCCGGGCTGCACGCCGGCCACCTCCACCAGGTAAGCCGCCATCCGGCCCGCCGCCGCGTCGAGTTCGTGGTAAGTCAGGCGGTGCGGCCCGGCCTTGAGGGCGACCTGGCCGGGGGCTTCCCGCACCCGGCTTTCAAATACCTCAATCACCGTTTGCTCCTTTTCGTAGGCTGAGCCCGTATCGTTCAACCCGTGCAGCAGGTGATGCCTTTCCTCGCTGGTCATCACCGCGTTCCCGCTCAGCAGGGCATCCGGCGTCTCGACGAGGGTGTCGAGCACCCTGGCGAAGAAGTCCAGGAACCTTTGTACGTAAGCCTCGCTGAACCGGGCCTTGTCGTAGGAAGCACTCACCAGGAGCGATCCGCCGAAGGTGCTGACGGTAAAGTCCAGGGACGTATTGGTCTTTTCGTGCGGCTCCACCACCAAAGCAGGTGTGTGCTGCCCTCCCGGGAGGATTTCCTCCCCGATTTCCCGGAGGATGTGAAAATCCACGTAGCTGAACAGGGTGTCGAACAGTGGATTGCCGGCGTAGCCCGCTTTTCCGAGCAGGCTTTGGATTTCCAGAAACGACAGTTGCTGGTACTTCCTTACCTCCAGCATGGTGCTGTTTACCCGTTCAACTAAGTCGGCGCCGCTTACGGCGTCGGGAACCGATACCTTGAAGGGCACGGTATTGAGGAAACAGCCCAGCAGTTTGTCACCTCCTTCGCGGACGGGCCGGTTGTTCAACACGAGCCCGGTTACAACCTCCTCTCCGTGCGCGGCCAGCTTGAGCGTGAACAGGAACGCGGCCAGGCAGATTTCCCGGATTTCCGCGTTGGCGCTTTCGGAACGGGCAATGAGCCGCCCGTAGAACGCCTGCGGAAAACGCTTTTGCAGGCGACCATTGCCCTCGCCACCCGAGTAGCCGGGATCGAAATCCCGCAACTCGGGTTTGGACACCTCGCTGAACTGGGTTTTCCAGTATTCCCGGGCTGCCTGGTTCTGCCTGGCGACCAGTTCTTCAACCACGTACGCTTCGTAGGTCAGGGAAAGGGGCACCGGTCTGAAACCGGGATTGGACAGCAGTTCCCGGTACAGGTTGCTGAGTTCTGTCATCAGCGAGGCGACGCTCCAACCATCGAGGATGGCGTGGTGGAATATCCAGACCAGGCAGTAGTCGGTGGCGGCAGTTTTAAAGATCTTCATTCGCCAAAGGGGCGACTCCCCGTCCCGGAAGGGATTCTTCCGGTCGGCCGCCATCAAGCCTGCCACTGCGGCCTCCTGCCCGGCCTTGTCCTCGTCCGAGATGTCGGCGTAGGCAATGGCGACAGGCAACTGGCGGTAAACGATGCTCAGGGGAACTTCGTAGCCGTACAGGCTCAGCCCCGTGCGCAGGATGGCGTGTTTTGCCACCAGCAACGCAAGTGCCTTTTGCAGCACGTCCAGGTGAAAGTGCGGAAACGAAACCTGGTACAGAAACTGGTCATGGTAAACGGCGGCCTCCGGGTTCAGAAAGGCGTGAAAAAACATGCCCCGCTCAATGTCACTCATCGGGTACACTGTCTCCACGTTTTCGTTGCCCGGCACGAGGGGCAGCAACCGCTCCCTGAGCGCCGACAGCTCACCGGTAATTTGTTCGGCCGCAGCCGTGAAGGCGGCGTACTCCTCCGGGTGCTCCAGGCAGGCGGCCAGCGCCTGGATGGTCGGCCGCTCGAACAGGGTAATCAGCCGGAGCTTAACGCCCAGCTTTTCGTGGATGAGGCCCAGTAACCGGATGGCTTTGATGGAATCGCCCCCCGAAAAGAAGAAACTCTTCTCAGTACTGAGGGTTGCCGGGTCGGCGTTGAGTACCTGGGCCCAGAGTTGGGCCAGGCGTTGCTGGCTGGCCGTGCGCGGGGCCACAAAGGCCGCCTCCCCGACGGCTTGCGGGGCCGGCAGGGCCCGCTTGTCCACCTTGCCGTTGGCCGTCACCGGCAGTTGCACCAGGTGCACAAAAAAGGCCGGTACCATGTACTCGGGCAGGTAAGCGCCCAGGTAAGTCCGCAAGGCCGGCGCCCCCAGCGGCAAGCGGCTCTGGTAGTAGGCCACCAGGCTGGCCTGCTCCTGCTGGGCCTCGCCCGGCTGGTTGATCACCAGCACCCGCACCTGCTCCACGCCCGGGTAGTGGCCCAGCCGGCTCTCGATCTCGCCCAACTCGATTCTGTAGCCCCTGAGCTTGACCTGCTCGTCCATACGGCCCAGGTACGCCAGGTTGCCGTCGGGTTGCCAGCGGGCCAGGTCGCCCGTGCAGTAGAGCCGCTCCCCGGGCCGGTAGGGGTTGGGCACGAACTTCTGCTGGCTCAACTGCGGCTGGCCCAGGTAGCCCCGGGCCAGGCCCGCCCCCCCGATGCACAACTGGCCCCCTACCCCGATGGGCAGGAGTTCCAGCTGCCGGCCCAACACGTAGAGCTGGTGGTTGTCGATGGGCTTGCCGATGGGAATGCCGGCCGTCCGCAGGGGAAAGCCCACCGGGTAGTAAGACACGTCCACGGTGGCTTCGGTAGGGCCGTAGAGGTTGACCAGTTGGCTGGCGCAGCCCGCGTGCAGGCTGGCCCCGAAGGCCGCCGCCTGCCCCACCTGCAAGGCTTCCCCGCTGACAAACACCTGCGCCAGCCGGCTCAGCTGCCCCCACCGGCTCGCATCCAGCCCCGACAGGAACGCGCTCAGCATGGCCGGCACGAAGTGTACCCGCGTTACCCCTTCCCGGGCCATCACCTCCAGCAGGCGCTGGGGGTCTTTCTCGGCCCCCGCTTCGAGCACGACCAGGCTGGCGCCGGTAAAACTCCACCAGAACAACTCCCACACCGACACGTCAAAGACCAGCGGCGTCTTTTGCAGCAGCACGTCGTGCTCCCCCAGGGGGTACTGCTTTTGCATCCACTGCAAGCGGTTGACCACCGAGTGGTGCTCGACCATTACCCCCTTGGGCTTGCCCGTTGAGCCGGAGGTGTAGAGCACGTAGGCCAGCTCGGGGCCCCTGGCCCGGCTCTCCAGCCGGCTCGTCGGGGGGCTGGCTTGTGCAGCCGGTGCCACTTGCAGGCCGGACGTCGCTTGCAGGCCGGATGTCGCTCCCTGCCCGGGCCGGGTGGCTTGCAGCAGTGCTTCCAGGGTCACTACCCGGGTGTCTTCGGCCAGCAGGTGCACCAGGTGCTGGCGGGTGAGCACCAGGGCCGGCTCAGCATCGGCCACCAGCGCCTGCAGGCGGGCCGGCGGATGCGACGGGTCGAGGGGTACGTAGACGGCCCCGGCCTTGAGGATGGCAAACAGGCTGCCCATCAGGCAGGCCTCCCGCTCCAGCAGCAGGCCCACCAACTGGCCCGCCTGCAAGCCGGCCTGCCCGATGAGGTAGCCGGCAAAACCGTCTACCTGCTCAAGCAACTGGCCGTAGGACAACTGCTGGGAGCCGAAGCGGACGGCCGGCCGGTCAGGGGTGCGCCTGACCTGCTGCTCGAAGAGATCTACCAGCGTCACTTGCCGGTCGTAGGGTTGCTCCGTGTCGTTGAAGCCCTCCAGCAACTGCTGCTGCTCGCCGGCCGTGAGCATGCCGATCTGGTGAACTTTTGACCCCGGAGCGGCAGCAATTGCTTCCAGGATACGTTCCAGGTGCCGGGCTACCCCCCGGAGCGTTTCTTCCCCGTGGAGAGCCGTATTGTAATCAATGCGTACGTGCAGTTCTTGCCCCGGCACTACCACGACCGCCAGGTCGTAACTCGTTTGCTCAAATACCTCCACGCGGCTTACCCTGAACCCCTCCTGCCCGTCACGGCCCGGCGCCACTCCCTTCAATTGGCCCGTAGCGGGAAAGTTTTCAAATATCACGACATGGTTAAGCAGGTCGCGCCCTAATTCGCTCCCCCCCTGCACCTGTGCCAGCGATTCATACTGGTGGGGTTCGGCGGCCAGGGCGTCGGCTTGCAGGCGGCGCAGGAGGGTAGCCACCGTATCCTCCCCGTCGTAGCGCACCCGTACGGGAATGGTGTTGATAAACAATCCGACCATTGCTTCAATTCCGTCGATTTCCGCCGGCCGGCCCGACACCACCGAGCCGAACACCACGTCGTTGGTATGGTTGTACCGGGACAGCAGGATGCCCCAGGCGGCGTGGATGATGGTACTCAGGGTTATGCCGTGTTGCTCGGAGAGCTTGTGCAGGCGTTTTGTCTGCTCCTGGTCAATGTACAGCGATTCATGGGCCAGCGGACCCCGATTCTTGCCCAGGGGCAGGGGTTCAACCTGGGGTAAGCCAGCCAGCGTATTGTAGCCGGCCAGGTGGTTTTTCCAGTAGGCCAGTGAGGCCGCGGAATCTCTTTCTTCCAGCCAACTGATGTAGCAGGCGTAATTGTTTACGGTGTTCAGCACCGGTTCGGTACCGGACTGGTTGCCCTGGTAGCATATCATCAGGTCATCCCAGATGATCTCTGAACACCAGCCGTCCATTACGATATGGTGCTGGCTCCAGATGAGGGTGTACGCGTCGGCTGCCGTTTGCAACAGGGCTACGCGTAACAAAGCCTCCGTACCCAACCGGAACCCGCGTGCTTTGTCGTTTTCCTGCCAGGTCCGCACTAATTCCTCAGCCGGGGTGAGACCGCACTGCTGGCGCAGGTCCTGGTAAGCAAACGCGGCTTTCCGTTCCTTGAGCACTACTTGCAGGGGCCGCTCGTAGCCTTCCGGCAGGAACACCGTCCGCAGCACGTCGTAACGGGCAATCAGATCGTTCAAGCTTTTCTCGAGGCACGCGGCGTCCAGGCTGCCGTTGATCTCCAGGGTTCTCTGCTCGAAGTAGTGGGGCGATTGGGGGTCGAGCAGGGCGTGGAAGAGCATGCCCTCCTGCATGGGCGACAAGGGGTAGACGTCCCGGAGGGCGTAGCGGTCCTGGAGGGCGTCGAGTTGGTCGAGTGAGAGGCCCTTTCCCGTCAGGTCGCAGGGGCTCAGGCGCACCTGCTGCTGGCGGCAGCAGTAGTCGATGAGCCGGCACAGGTTCTGGCGGTAGGTCTGCACGAAAGCCCGGATGGTGTCGGCCTCGTACTGCCCGCGGCTGTAGCGCAGCTCCATCTCCAGACGGCCGTCCACAACCTGGCCGGTAATGATCCAGTCGTAAGGAATGGGCGCAGTGGGATCGACTTCGGGTCCTTTGGGGTGGGCCAGCAGCCAGAAAGGCGCCTCCGGCTGGCGGCCCTCCAACTGACCCAGGTAGTTGAAGCAGATGCGCGAGCGGGGCCCCTGCTCCAGCGGCGGCTGGCCCTGGCCCACGCTCAACAGGTAGTCCAGCCCCTGGTTGGGCACCGATCGCAACGCCTGCTTGAGGGCGACCACCAGCCGGCCCCAGTCCGCCTGCGGGGCCGGCAGCAGCACCGGGTAGAGGCTGGTAAACCAGCCCACCGTCCGGCTTACCTCAAAGCCCGGGCCTACCTCCTGGCGGCCGTGGCCCTCCAGGTCTACTTGCAGGGATGGGCCGCCCGCCCCCGGGTCGTGGCCCTGCACCGGGTAGTGGTGCTGCAAGCTCACCACCAGCGCCGAGAGCAGCAACTCCTGGGGCCCGGCGGCGAAAGCGGCCGGGGCCTCTGCCAGCAGTTGACGGCTGTAGGACGCACTCAACGAGAGCCCCTCGCTCACTGACTCGCCGTAGCAGTGGGTCCCCTGCGGGTGGTCGCGCACCGGCAGGGCCACCCCCTGGCTGCGGGCCCGCTGCAACTGCTCCTGCCAGTAGGCCCGCGCCCGGGCAAAAGCCTTGCTCTGGCAATAGCTGTGCAGGTGGGCCGGCCAGTCCAGGAACGGATGCGTCTTGGGGGCCAGTTCCAGCGGCTGGCCCTGGCGGTGCTGGCTCAGGAGCCGGCCCAGGTCTTCCAGCAGGATGCGCCAGCTCACCGCATCGACGACCAGGTGGTGGATCACGATGAGCAACTGGCTCTGGTGGGCCTGCTCGAAGAGGGCCAGCTTCACCAGCGGCCCCTGGTTCAAAGAAAAGCTGGCCTGCAAGCGGGCGCTCAACTGCTGCTGGCGTTGCAGCGGGTGGGGCTCCTGGCGCAAATCGTAGCAGGCCAGCGACAAGGCCCCGCCCGGGGGCTGGTTGTACTGCTCCTGCTGGTGGGCCTCCTGCGGGTGGGGCAGGGGGAAGACCATGCGCAGGGCGTCGTGGTGCTCCAGCAGGCGGGCAAACACGCTGCTGACCGTTTGCCGGCTGATGGCTCCGCCAAAGCCCAGCAGCACCGACTGGTTGAAGTGGTGGGGCCCGGGCAGGGGCTGGCTGAAAAACCACTGCTGAATCGGCGAGAGCGCGGCCCGGCCCACCACCGCCTGCTGGCTCACGTGCTGGTGGAGCGGCTCAAGCCGGGCGGCGGCCGCCCGCAGGCTCTGGTAGACAAACTGGTCCTTGACCGAGAGCCGCCAGCCGGCACTGCGCAGGCGGGCCGTGATCTGGATGGACTTGATGGAGTCGCCCCCCAGGGCGAAAAAGTTGTCTTCCAGGCCCACCCGCTCCTGGCCCAGCACCTGGGCCCAGAGTTGGGCCAGGCGTTGCTGGCTGGCCGTGCGCGGGGCCACAAAGGCCGCCTCCCCGACGGCTTGCGGGGCCGGCAGGGCCCGCTTGTCCACCTTGCCGTTGGCCGTCACCGGCAGTTGCACCAGGTGCACAAAAAAGGCCGGTACCATGTACTCGGGCAGGTAAGCGCCCAGGTAAGCCCGCAAGGCCGGCGCCCCCAGCGGCAAGCGGCTCTGGTAGTAGGCCACCAGGCTGGCCTGCTCCTGCTGGGCCTCGCCCGGCTGGTTGATCACCAGCACCCGCACCTGCTCCACGCCCGGGTAGTGGCCCAGCCGGCTCTCGATCTCGCCCAACTCGATTCTGTAGCCCCTGAGCTTGACCTGCTCGTCCATACGGCCCAGGTACGCCAGGTTGCCGTCGGGTTGCCAGCGGGCCAGGTCGCCCGTGCAGTAGAGCCGCTCCCCGGGCCGGTAGGGGTTGGGCACGAACTTCTGCTGGCTCAACTGCGGCTGGCCCAGGTAGCCCCGGGCCAGGCCCGCCCCCCCGATGCACAACTGGCCCCCTACCCCGATGGGCAGGAGTTCCAGCTGCCGACCCAACACGTATGCCCTCGTATTGGCAATCGGTTTGCCGATCAAGGAAGGGGTACGGCTATTGAGGCCGAGGTAGCAGGTCGCCCCGATGGAAGTTTCGGTCGGGCCGTACTCGTTGCACAGGAGGGTGCCCGGTAAGACCCGTTCACTTTCCCGTAACAAGTCAACGCTAGCCTTCTCCCCGCCCAGTACGACCAGGCGCAGGCAGCCGCGGTCCGGCTCCCTGGCCAGTTCATCGAGCACAACTTTGTAAGCCGTAGGCACCAGGGCCAGGTGGGTCACTTTGCCATTCCGGATGACGTCGGCCACCACCGCCAGGTTCAGCCGCGTTTCGTCGTCCAGCAGGATCACTGTGCCTCCGCTAAGCAATGGGGCGAACAAGTTGGCTCCAAAGGCATCAAAGGAATAGGACAGCAACTGCAAGGCAACGTCACCGGCCGTGAGCCCGTAAGCTGTAATCCGCCAGCGGATGTAGTTGAGCAGGCCTCCATGCGTCACTTCTACCCCTTTGGGTTGCCCCGTCGTGCCGGATGTATAAATCACGTTGGCGATGTCGCCGGGTGAAACGGCAGGCGGGGTGGCGCCGGCCGCTTCCGGGAACGGCCCGGCTTCCCCGACTACCATGATCTGTTCTTTTTCGGGCAGCAGGCCATTGCTGTACGCAGCGTCGCTCAGTTGTTGCTGCACCAGCAGCATACTGGCCCGGCTGTCGGACAATACGTATTTGTTTCGTTGGGCGGGTGCATCGGGCGACAAGGGTACGTAGGCACCGCCCGCCTTCAGCACGGCCAGGATGGCAACGACCATTTCGGGGGAGGTCCCGAAAAGCAGGCCGATGGTCGGATTGCCCCCGGAGGCCCGCAATTTGATTTGCCGGGCAACCGCTTCCGCCTGCCGGTCCAGTTGCCCGTAGGTAATCTGCTCCGTGCCTGATACCAGCGCAACCTGGTGCGGGTTGGCGGCCGCCTGCCTTTCAAACAACGAGGTAACCGTCTCTGCGGGACTGTACGCCACCTGCGTATCATTGAATTCGTGTAACAACTGGTGTTTCTCCCGATCTGAGAGGAGGCTGATCGTGCTGATCTTTTCGCCGGGGGCAGTCAGGATTGCCTGGAGGGCTGCCGCAAAGTGTTCCACCATGGCGGCGGCGAATGCATCACTGACGAAGCCTGTCTTGTAGAGCAGTTCCAGCGCCAGTTGCTCCCCGGGAAAAACGGTCAGGGCCAGCGGAAAACTTGCGTTTTCGGCAACGGATCGGAACCGGACGGAAAGTCCTTCGCAGCAGTTGAGCAATTTTTCATCGAACGGGTAATTTTCAACCACCACCACCGAGTCAAACAACTGTTCCTGCGATGACAGCCCAAGCAGTTGCTTGATTTCATAGTAGGAAGTGTGGTTAAATTCACTGCGGTCGGTCAGCTGGCAGTGCACCCGGCTCACCAGCTGGAGGCGCGTGGCGTCGCCCGGCTCCCGCACCCGCAGCGGAAGGGTGTTGATGAAATTCCCGACGGTTTGGTCGCTGCCCGCTGCGGCAAGGTTGCGGTCGGACACAGTGGTGCCGAACACGACGTCCGGCGTGTTGCAGTACTGCTGCATAAGGACGCCATAGGCCGCGTAGATCACCGCTGCTTTGGTGACTTTGTGCGTACCGGCAAACGCTTCGAGCCCGCCACCCGGCACGACCTGCCGGATCTTGTGCATCTTTTCGCCGATCACCGATTCACCGGGGCTACCTTCGAACAGGGGGGCCACTTCGTACGCATCCAGGTACTGTTTCCAGTAAAGGGCGTTTTTCTCCGGGTCAACGTGCAGCCCGGGGCTTTGCCGGACCTCCTTGTAGCCGGGTTTGACCGGTTGTGTCGGCGGTTGCCCGCGGTCGAGCCGGGCGTAGCACTCAAAAAGCTCCCGCAGGACAATGCCGCTGCTCCAGCCGTCGTAGAGAATGTGGTGATGGGTGACGATGAGCACAAACGATTCGGGCCCCGTCCGGATGACGGCCAGCCGCAATCCGCCCCGGGTCAGGTCGAACCGGGCGCACTGATCCTGTTCCAGGTATTGCTGCACCCGTTGGAGAGCCCCCTGTTCTTCGTCTTCCGAAACGTTGAGGCAGGTAAAAGGAACGGTACATTGCCGGAGAATGATCTGCAAAGGTTTGCTGGCTTCTTCCCAGCGGAACACCGACCGGAGCGCATCATTATTCGCCTGCACGACGCCGAATGCTTCCCTCAGGAGGTCGGGGTTCAACGCCCCCTCCACGTCGAACGACAACTGCACGTTGTATAGATTCTCCTTGTCCTCCTTCAGGTAATGGAACAACATGCCCTTCTGCACCATGCTGAGTTCCAGGATTTCCTGGACGTTCGAACGCTCTATTTTTTCTTTCACGGGTCGTAAGTTTTCGATGGGTTGCTGGGCGCCGCCGGCTCAATTCAGAACAAAGCGTCCAGTTCCTCCTGATTCAATTCGACGGCATTAAAGTCGGAAGGCGTAAAATGCACGTTCTGCTCGTTTTTGACGTGTTCCAGGATGCCACCCAGGTGGAGGAAAAAGGAATCGGTGAACCGTCGGATGGTTGCCGCCGCGTGGGCCTTCCGGTTATAATTCACCGCCAGGTGCAGGGCGCCGCCGGTCACCATTGCATTCAGTTCCAGCCGGGCAGTCATTGTATTTCCGGGATCGGCCTCCCAGCCGGTGGACTGCCGGGTGTAGGAGAAAAGCTCATTGTCCAATTCGGGACCGAACTGCCCCAGGTAATTGAAACGAACTTCGGCAAGCCGGCTGCCGTTGCGCCGGCCGTAGTGGCGCAAACCGTAGCCCAGCCCGTGGTTGGGCACCCGCCTGAGCTGTTCTTTAACGGCTTTTATCGCGGGTCCGGCCGCATCGCCGGGCAATTCCAGCACCACCGGGTACAGGGCCGTAAACCAGCCCACTGTCTGCGAGGCATCAATCCCTTCGAGGTGGCGGCCGTGGTTTTCCTGTTCGACTACGAACTGGTGCAGCCCGGTCCATTCCCGGAGGGCAAGGGCAAGGGCCGTATTGAGCAGGATGGGCACATCCGTTGTATAGGCCGCGTGGGCCTGGGTCAGTAAAAACCGGGTCTTGTCCGGGTCCAGGCCGCCGGATTGCTGCGCCAGGTTACTTACCTGCCAGTCATCCGTCTCAACGTCCAGGCGGAGGGCAAACGGCACCTTTTCGGTTGCTTCCCAGTAGTCGGCTTCCCGGCTCACGGCCCCGGAGGCCGCGTATTCGTTCCATTTCCTTTCCCAATCCACCAGGGTTGCCGTTTTAGCGGGCAGCCTTACGGCCTCTCCCTGCGCCAGGGCGCGGTAAGTGGTCCGCAGGTCTTCCAGCAGAATCCGCCACGAAAGCCCGTCGGTACACAGGTGATGGACAGTGATGAACAACCACTCCGCACTGCCGGGGGCTTTGCCGACGGCAGCCCGGATGAGTAAACTCTTCGTGAGGTCAAAACCGGATTTCAACGCGGCATAGGGCCCGGGTCCCCCCGGGGAACGCCCGGCGGTTTGCGTTGGCGCCTCCCCCCCGGCAACCGGCTCCATTATGAGTTGCTCCACGGTAAAATCCGTTGCCAGATGGGCGTTGTTATAGAAGAGTTCTCCTTTCCCGGGATCGTAATTGATCCGCAGGCCGTCGTGGTGTTCGATCAGTGTGCGGAAAGCTTTTGCCAGAAGCCTCACGTCGGCTTTTTCTTTAAGCCGCAGCAGTACGGACTGGTTGTAGAAGCCGGGGTTGCGGAAATTCCAGCCGAAGAACCACGCCTCAATGGGTGTCAGGCCTTTTTTGCCACTCACCGTCCCTTGTTCGTAAATGGGGGGACGGGCCGTTGCCGCGTGCAGACTGGTTTGCCTGACGGATTGATAGGTAAGGATGTGTTTCGGCTGGAGGTCGATCCCTAAGCCGCGCAGCCGCGATACGATCTGCACCGCTTTGATGGAATCGCCGCCCATTTCGAAGAAGTTATCGGTTACCCGGAGATTGTTGCGGCCGAGTATTTCCGCCCACACCCGCAGGGAGGTGGTTTCTGTTTCACCGGCCGGAGAGGCGTTTTCCGCCGGCGCCGGGTCAGACGCCGGGTCCGGCAGGGCGGCGTAATCCACTTTGCCGTTGCGCGTGAGCGGTATCTGCGCGAGGCGGACAAAATGGACCGGGATCATATAATGGGGCAGCCGGGCGGCCAGGTAGTGCCGGAGCACCGGTTCAGCGGGAGGGTCCGTCGGGGACGCCTGGGTAGTGTAGTAGGCGCACAGGTGCATCGGCTGGTTTTCGGGGCTACGGATGGTAACCAGGGCCCCGGTGATTCCCTCGTGCGTCATCAGCTGCTGGGCGATCTCGGCCGGCTCAATGCGGTACCCGTTGAGCTTCACCTGCTCATCGATGCGGCCCGCGTACGCCATCACCCCGTGCGGCAGTTGGCGCGCCAGGTCCCCGGTTTTGTACATGCGCTGCCCCCCGGCGAAAGGATTGGGCAGGAACCGTTGCGCGGTCAGCTCGTCTCTGAACAAATAGCCCCGGGCGATGCCGTCACCCGACAGGTACACTTCGCCGTATACGCCTGCCGGCACCGGCTTCAAAAACCGGTCCAGCAGATACACCTGGGTGTTGGCGGCCGGTACTCCGATGGGTACGCCGGGTGCATCGTCGCCCGGCGCGAAGCGATGGATCATGCAGCCCACCGTAGCCTCGGTGGGCCCGTACTCATTGTAGATTTCCGTCTCCGGCCCGAACCGGTGGTGGATTTCCCGGGCCAGCCGGGTTTCCAGTTCTTCGCCCCCCACGATGAATCTTTTGATCCGGCTTCCCCCGGGCGGCAGGGTAATCTCCCGGAGCACCCTCAGGTGGGAAGGGGTTAGCTTGATTACGTCCACCTTGTTGTCGCCGACGACCTGTTCCAGCAGGGACGACTCCCGTTCTTCCCCGTAAATCACGATGGAATTGCCGGTAAGCAGAGGCGTAAAAATGGAAGTGATCGTTAAATCGAAAGAGATGGACGTGTAGAGGGGAAAAGCAACTGCCTCCCCCTTTATGTACTGTTGCGCCGCCCACCAGGTGTAGTTGACCAGGGAGCGGTGTTCGATCATTACGCCCTTGGGCCGGCCCGTGGTGCCGGAGGTGTACATCACGTAGGCCAGGTCGCCGGGCCGGGCGGCCGCGGCGGAAGGTGCCGGCCCGGGCAGTTCTTCGCCCGGTCCTTCCTCGTACAGACAGGCGATTTGCGGTGTGCCGGCCGTCGGGGGCAGGGCTGCCAGGTGCGCCGGCCCGGTGATGAGCACTTTGCAACGGCTGTCGGAGAGAATATACCCGATGCGTTCGGCCGGCAGGTCAGCGTCAACGGGCAGAAACGCCCCTCCCGCTTTCAGGATGCCAAGCAGGCTAATGATCAGGCCGGGCGACCGGGGAAGCAGTACGGCCACTACATCGTTGGGCCCAACGCCCTTTGCGCTTAACCGGCGGGCCAGCCCGCGGGCCTGGTCGTCGAGCTGCTGGTAGGTAAGCAGGTGGCCCCCGTATTCAACGGCAATTGCGCCGGGGCTTTGCCGCACCCGTTCTTCAAAAAGCCGGTGCACGGTTTTCTCGCGGGGGTAAGGGGTTGCCGACGCGTTGAACTGCCGGATGCAGGCGTCGTATTCCCGGGCCGGCAAGACGGACAATTCCCAGAGCGCCCGTCCGGAATCTTCCAGCACCGCGGCAATCAGTTGGCGGTAATGCCCGGCAAACCGGGTGATCGTGTCGCGCCGGAATAACCGGGTTGCGTATTCAACCGCGTAGTGTACTTCACCCGCCTCCTCCAGTACTTCCAGGGTCAGGTCGAATTTGGCGAAGCCCGGGTCGAAAAAGTGCCGGGAAAACGTGAGGCCGCTATTTCCGAATTCCGCCTTTTCCAGGTGCTGGTACACGAACATGGTATCAAACAAGGGGTTCCGGCTCACATCCCGTTTCCGGCCGGTATCCCCGAGCAGTTCTTCGAAGGGGTACTCCTGGTTGCTCAACGCCCCGACCAGCCGGCGTTTTTCCGTTTGCAAAAACCGGTTAAAAGACGCCTGCGCGTCTACCGTGCCCCGCAGGGCCAGGTTGTTGACAAACATGCCCTGCACCCGCTGCAGGTCGGCATGCGGCCGGTTGGCCACCGGGATGCCCACCACCGCGTCTTCCTGGGCCGTATACTTCCACAGCAGCACCCGGTAAACCGCCAGCAGCACCGTGTGCAGGGTGCACTGGTTCTGGCGGGCAAGCTGCCTCAGCCCCCGGGTGGTTTCGCCGCTCAGGCTGAACGCCAGTTTTTCTCCTTCCGTATGGAAGGCTGGCGGGCGGTTGAAGTCGGTTGGCAGTTGCAGCACCGGCAATTCTCCCCCCAGCAGATCCCGCCAGTACGCGCCCTGGGCTTTTACCTTCGGGGACTGCCGGCGTGCTTTTTCCCAGCAGGCGTAATCGCGGTACCCGGCAGGCAAGGGCGGCAATGACTTGCCGGCGCAGAGGCCGGCGAGTTCAGCCATGAAATGATGCACCGAGATTCCGTCGGCAATGATGTGGTGAAAATCCAGGAACAGCAGGTTTTCATCCGGGCCGGAGGTGAGCAGTTCGGCCCGGAACAGCGAACCCGCCGCCAGGTCAAAGGGCTGAACCAACTCCCGCAGTTGCGCGTTCCGCCGGCCGGGGTGGCACGGGGTACAACGCAGGGCAAAGCCGGTCGGCCCGCTGATGCTGAATTCGGGGTCGGCGCCCAGCCGGAAAATCATTCGCAGGGAGTCGTGCCGCCGGATGAGTTGCCGGATGCAGTGCTCCAGCCGGTTCACATCGACGTCCCCCTGCACCCTGAAAGCAACCGGGAGGTTGTAGGCAACGGATGCTTTGTCCGTTTCCCAGGCGTAGTACAGCCGTCTCTGGGCCGGTGATGCGGGATAATACGCGTCCGGGGCGGCGGCGGGGATGGGCCGGTACGCTTGCCGGGGCAGGGTGGCGATTTCGCGCACCAGTTGCCTGACGGTTTGCTTTTCGTACAGGACCTCCAGCGGCAGTTCGACGCCGAATTCCGCCAGCACGTGCATGGTGTGCTCGGCCGCGCTGAGCGAGTTGCCGCCGGCTTCGAAAAAACCATGCGTCACCCCGATCTGGTCGTTGCCCAGCACGTGCTGCCACACCCCGAGCAGCCGGCGTTCCGCTTCGTTTTCGGGAGGAACTGCCGCCGGGTCAGGCATCAGACGGGCCAGTTCCGATTCAAGCTGCGCGAAACGCCCATTGCGCAACTGTTCAAGCAGGCTGAACCGCTGTAACTTCCCGCTGGTGGTTCTGGGAATGTCTTTTACCGGGATGACCCGTTCCAGGGAAAGACCGGTTTCGCGGTTTACGACCGCCTTTACCGCCTGGGCGAGAGGGACAAAATCGGCCAGGCTGCCCCGGTGAAAAACAAAGGCAACGGCTTCTTCCTGTCCGTTGCGGTCATTGAAAAAGCTGGCAACGGCAATTTTATTCAATTCAATGCCATCTACCGCTTCGGCGACCCGTTCAATGTCGTGCGGGTAGTAATTCTGCCCGTTAATGAAAATGATGTCCTTGGTCCGGCCGGTAATGTACAGAATGCCCTCCTGGACAAAGCCCAGATCACCCGTATCCAGCCAGTTGTTCTGCCGGAGGACGCTCCGGGTTGCTTCCTCATCGTTGTAATAGCCCCGCGTGACATTGTCGCCCCTGATCTGGAGGCGGCCAACCGTCTCCGCTGCCACCGGCCGGTCATGATCCCCCGCAATGCGGATTGCACAGTTGCGGACCGGCCGGCCCACGCCCACGAATGAAACGGTCCCGGGCCCCGGCGCTGCCGGCAGGATCTTATTGCCCGGGCTCAGGCGGCCGCGGTCCAGGTGCAGCACCCCTACCGGCGTACCGGGCCCGGAAACCGAAACCGCCAGGCTGGCTTCAGCCAGGCCGTACACCGGGCACATGGCATGGGCGTGGAGCCCGTAGCCGGCCAGACGGCCCGAAAAATGACGGCACAATTCTTCCGATATGGGTTCGGCCCCGTTGTAGAGCAACCGTACCCGGGACAAATCCCAGTGGTACGCGCCATCGGCCGGGCAGTGTTTGAGCAGGTATTTATAACCGAAGTTGGGCGAACAGAGGATCGTTACGCCGTGTTCGCTTGCTTTATCCAGCCACAGTCCCGGCCGGCGGATAAACAACTGCGTGGGCATCAGGTACTGGTGCATGCCGCTCCACAGGGGGTTGAGGTGAAAACCGATCAGGCCCATGTCGTGGGTAAGCGGCATCCAGCTCAACATGGAATCGTGGGCCGTGTAGGCAGCCGCCTCGCTGATGGCCTTTACATTGGTGAGCAGGTTCCGGTGCGTAAGCACCACTCCCTTAGGGTAGCCCGTAGACCCCGAAGAAAATTGAATAAAAGCAATATCGTTCTCTTTGACCTCATGCACCTGCCCCTTGCCCTCCGCATTCGCCAGACCGGCCTCCTCAATGTGCTTGTCCTTGATCCGTAAGAATACGTGGTTCATTCCCTCCTGCCCGGCCAGGGTGCGCAAACGGTCCAGTTTGTCTTCCGCAGCCAGCAGGTAAGGGTTGTGCAGCACCTGCCATACCCGGAGCACCTTTCGCTTATGCTCCTCACTCTGCCCAACCGACAACGGTACGGGAATAATTCCTCCCAGCATGCAGGCCCAGAAACTGATAATGAAAGTCTCGTTGTCATCCGTCTGGAATACCAGTTCACTGCCAGGCCGGACCCCCTGCGATTGCAGAAAATACAATCCCCGCAAGGCTCTTTCGTAGAGTTCGCGGTAGGAAAGAAAATGCTCACTGTTACTTTTTGCAATAAAAGTAATGCCAGTATTTTCTGAACTTTTTCTTTTTTCCAGTACCTGCTGAAGGGTGATGCACTGCATGATACAACCGGTTAAGAAGATTGTATTGGATAATGAAAATGCCGGTCCGCACGGCGTCCGTTGCCCGGCGCTTGTCTTCTGGTTCGAATCGTAAAACGTACGGATTGCCTGCCCGCGCAGCCGGTGAAGTGAATCGAAAAAAATCAATAACAATGCCTTGCCCTAAGCGCATACCTGAAGCAAAGCGTACCATGCCAGCGGCCGGGGCAAGTGCCAGCAGCCCCGGGTGGGTTGCCTTGAAGCGGGGCAGGTCAACCCGCGTGCCGCTTACTTTACTTTTTCCAGCAGGCCGGCGTCGATATCAACGGATATCACCCGTTGAATCGCTTCCAGTTCTACGTAAAGCCGGGTTAGTCCCTTTTTTTCAGTCACCATGCCGTAAAGCCCCGCCAGCGGTCCATTGCTGACTTTCACTTTATCTCCTTTCACGCAGCACTCTTCATTGCGTATTGCACTCCCCCCCGTAAGCAATTTCTTCACCATAGCCACATCTGTCTCCTTAACTACCACCGGCGTTCCATCAAAAGTAATATACTGCAACACTCCGTTCACAGTCAGCGCCAGCCACATTTGCCGGGTGGGTACCTTCACAAACAGGTAATTGGGAAACAGGGGAACTTCAATCTTTTTCTCTCTGTCACTCCACTTGCGTGTTACTTTTTTGGTTGGCAGAAAGGTCGTTATATCCCGTTTGTTCAATTCGTTGAATACTTTCTTTTCATTGTTGGGACGCGTGTACAGTACATACCAGTTAAGCTGCTCATTCATAGATGCTTAATATTTTTGTTGGAAAAAATTAACACATGTCATGCATAATTCTGCGGAGCATCCTGTCCGTCTTTTTGTCTGCCCGGGCATGGTCTTATCCATAAACGGGCAGGCAACGGGTATTTGAAGTGAATTTATGTGATAGCGCAGGGAGTGGAAGCTGACGCCTTTGGCGCATTGCTTCCGGCGGTGGAATGTATCAGAGCGGCGGGTGAGTAGCCATTCCCTATTTTGAAGACGGGACGCATCCCGGCGCATGCAACTCAGACGGTCATGACACATGCCCCGGCCACCGTTTACATGCGTCCTCTTTTACCCTGGAAGCTACTATTTCCGCGTAGCATTGACGAGTAAACGGGACATGGCTTCGCCTCTCTCGGCCCCATGCGTGATTTTGCAAAACAGTATTTGGTGAGGGGTAACTATTTACCAGGGAAAGCTTTCTACACTGGTCCGGAATTGGTACGTGTACTGCGGTACCTGGCTGGAAATTTCTCAATAAACAAGTAAAGGCGGATCGTGACAATTGCACGCAATGGCCTCATTGAAAAGCTTATAGCTATAGGATTAAGCTTACATCAGCAACTTCTGACGCGAAAGACGGATGCGGGAATCAGCAGGTATGTCGTTTACGCACTCACGCACCGGGCTGATAACCTGTTCAGATTCTATCCGCAAATGTGGAAAGGATCTGCATGCGTAGGATTCCTCCACCCGATATGGGCACGAGCTAAACGGAGAAAGGCTAAGCAATCGTTCACTTTCTTTTCCCGTTGGATGAGCATGCTTCAACGGCGGTTCATCCAACGGTAAGTCCTCCGGCAAACCCGACTTCGGGCTCGCGGTCCGTTGAAGTTGCCATCCTCCCCAGGTTTTCGAATTTTTACTTAACAGATTTTCGAACAGGTGTCTAATAGAAAACACCATAATCTTACAGACCAAACATATGCAAAAGATTTATGCATGTCAAGAACTTTCCGAAATATTGGATAACACTTCTATTTTACAGAATCAACGGCCGCTACCACCTGTGTCAAATATTTTGGGTAAGTATTGGCCTTATACTGATGTCCTTATCCTGATATGAATGGGCGACCACGTAGTTGATTGGTCGGTTTTCAGCGGGTGACAGCACGCGACACGGCCAGGGCAATGGTTAATCAGGTTGAAGTAAGTTTAACCGATGCTCTTTCAAAGAATTCAATCAAAGCGTCCAGGCAGCCAATGCCCTCAGGGTGTCCGTACACCGTCCGGAAGGTCGCGTCTGCATCAAATTCCTCCGGGCAGGGTTCGCGGATGAAGCTCTCTGCTTCGCTTTCCCAGTTGCGGAACATTTTCACAGCGGCGACTTCAAAGCCATCAAAGCGGGTCAGCCCGCTGGTGATGAGGCTGTCAGCAGGGAGTAATCTTCTGCGCTCTGCCTCCGGTTCCCGCTTTTCAAAAGGCGCAAGAAAAATGGTGCGGTGGATATTGAAGTCGATTTGGTGAACCATTGGCAGGTTATCCTTATCGGGATAAAATTGGTTGCGGCCACCTGTAAAGTCGGTATCCACCCGTTCCGCTTCTTGCAACCAATCGCCCTCTTGTACCTGTTTTGGACCAAAAGAGAAAGGCCCTTGACATTGCTTTGTCAAGGGCCTCGTAATCAGTGGTTTACTTCGTAGCGGGAGCAGGACTCGAACCTGCGACCTTTGGGTTATGAGCCCAACGAGCTACCAACTGCTCCATCCCGCGGTATGATTTGGTATGCAAACATACGTGGCCTTCCGGAATTAAACAAGTACCTTTGCAAAAAATTTTCGGGCCGCCCGCAACCCCGTAGCCCGTTTTGCCCGATAAAGTACAACGGGCGAGGCGGTTAGGCCCCGGAAAATTTGCCGATCATGACCACAAACTTACAACCCGATTTCCCACCCCACCACAAGGCCGGCTTCGTCAGCATCGTGGGCAAACCCAACGTGGGCAAATCCACCCTCATGAACGCCCTGGTGGGCGAACAACTCTCCATTGCCACCTTCAAGGCCCAGACCACCCGCCACCGCATCATGGGCATCCTCAACGGCCCCGACTTCCAGATCGTGTACTCCGACACGCCCGGCATCATCGAGCCCCGCTACGAACTGCACCGCTCCATGATGCGCTTCGTGAGCACTTCGCTCGAAGACGCCGACGTGGTGCTGCTCGTGACCGAAGCCCTCGAAAAGGAACCCGACGAAGCCGTGATGGCCCGCGTCCGCCGGGTGGAAGTGCCCGTGTTCGTGGTCCTCAACAAGATCGACCTGGCCGACGAAGCGGAAGTGAAGGAAAAAATAAACTACTGGCAAACCCAGCTCAGCCCGAAGGAAATCATCCCGGTGTCGGCCCTCACGGGCTTCAACGTGCGCAGCGTGTTCGATTCCATCGTGGCGGCCCTGCCCGAGCACCCGCCTTATTTCCCCAAGGATGAACTAACCGACAAGCCGGAGCGTTTCTTTGCTTCGGAAATCATCCGGGAAAAGATCTTTCTGAACTACCAGGAGGAAATCCCCTACAGTTGCGAAGTGGTGATCCTGAGCTTCAAGGACAAGCCCGACATCCTCGTGATCCAGTCGGAAATCCTGGTGGAACGCGTCAGCCAGCGGGCCATCCTGCTCGGCCACAAGGGCGAATCCATCAAGCGGGTCGGCATCCAGGCCCGCCAGGACCTCGAAAAGTTCTTCGGCAAAAAGGTGTTCCTGGAGCAGTTCGTAAAAGTGGAACCCGACTGGCGTTCCAAAAAACAAAAACTCGACCAGTTCGGGTACAATTCGTAGGAGTGAGAAGCGAGGAGCGAGAAGCGAGAAGGGGGTACACCCATATGATGCGCCAAACGGTAAAATCCGGGCACCTTCTTTTTTTCTTCTAACTCCTCGCTTCTCGCTCCTCGCTTCTAACCAAAAAGACATGGCAAATATCGTAGCAATCGTAGGCCGGCCGAACGTTGGCAAATCGACATTTTTTAACCGCCTCATCGAGCAGCGCAAGGCGATCATGGACAACGTGAGCGGCGTCACCCGCGACCGTCACTACGGCTACGCCGAGTGGCTCAGCAAAAACTTTACCGTGATCGATACGGGGGGCTACGTGGTGGGCTCGGATGACATCTTCGAAGAATCCATCCGCCGCCAGGTGGAACTCGCCATCCAGGAGTCGGACGTGCTGCTGTTCATGGTAGACTGTGAAATGGGCGTCACCGACCTCGACAAGGACTTCGCCAACGTGCTCCGCCGCAGCAAGAAGCCCGTGTACCTGGTCGCCAACAAGGCCGACAACACCGAACGCATCCAGATGGCCTCGGAGTTCTACGAACTTGGCATGGGCGACCCCTACCCCATCTCGTCGCAAACCGGCTCGGGCACCGGCGACCTGCTCGACGAGGTGATTAAACACTTCAAGGAGGAGGACCCCGATGACCCCGATGCCGGCGTGCCGCGCATTTCGATCCTGGGACGGCCCAACGTGGGCAAGTCGTCGTTCCTCAACGTGCTGCTGGGCGAAGAACGGAGCATCGTGACCGACATTGCCGGCACCACCCGCGACGCCATCAACAGCCGCTACAAGCTCTTCGGCCAGGACTTCATCATCACCGACACGGCCGGGGTGCGCCGCAAGGCCAAAATCAAGGACGACATTGAATTCTACTCCATCCTGCGCACGATCCGCACCCTGGAAGAGTCGGACGTGTGCATTGTGATGCTCGACGCCACGCGGGGCATCGAGGCGCAGGACGTCAACATCATTGCGCTGGCCGAACGCCGCCGCAAGGGCATCGTGGTCATGGTCAACAAGTGGGATCTGATCGAAAAGGAAACCAACACGGCCAAGCAGTTCAAGGAGGAAATCCTCAAGCGCATCGCCCCCATCGACTACGTGCCGGTGCTGTTCACGTCGATCCCCGACAAGCAGCGCATCTACCAGACGATTGAAGCGGCGGTGAAGGTGTACAAGAACCGGTCGCAGCGCATCCCCACGTCGGCCCTCAATGACGCCCTCCTGCCGGCCATCGAACACTACCCGCCGCCCTCCCTGAAGGGCAAGTACGTGAAGATCAAGTACATCACGCAGCTACCGACCAAGACGCCGACCTTCGCGTTTTTCTGCAACCTGCCGCAGTACATCAAGGAGCCTTACGAACGGTACCTGGAAAACCAGATTCGCAAAAACTTCGACTTCGAAGGGGTGCCGATCAATACGGTGTTTAGGAAGAAATAAAAAAGGGAAACCGCAGACCGGAGGCAGGGAGACCGAAGGATCGGGAACGACCTTTTGACACATAGAAAAATTAGCTCAGGAGCAGGAACCATCCCGTTTTGCTCCTTGCCTGAGAAACGGTATCGCGTGCGGGAAGTACCCGTACGCGGCAAGTGCCGCATGGCGGGAAAGCGTCGCGGCTCCCCTCCTCGGAGGGGGTTGGGGGTGGGTTTACCGGTATGCTTCAAGTTACCGGGAGATCACCGCCCGAAGAATCCGGCGCAAAGAGAATCTGAAGTTTTCCACGAAGGTATTTTTACCCTGCAATGATCCCTGCATCACGCGTAGCATGGAGGTAAACCCACCCCCTAACCCCTCCGAGGAGGGGAGCCGCGACGCGACGCCTTCCCGCCATGCGACACCTTCTCGCGATGCAGTCCTTCGCCGTGCGGCACCTTCCGGCTCTGGGGAATCATCCCTGCCCAAACACCCTTCCCGATCCTCCTCCGGTCTCCCGTCTCCTTTTCTCCAGGCTGCGGTCTCCCCTTCACTCAGTTCTCACTTAACTCCCGCAAATCCACCGGCACGACCTTGGAGACGCCGATGTCGCCTTCGGTTTGGGTGATGCCGTAGATGATGTCGGTGGCGGCCATCGTGCGTTTGTTGTGCGTAACAATGATGAACTGCGATTCGTCGGAAAACTTGCGGACGATGTGGTTGAACTTGTCGATGTTGGCGTCGTCGAGCGGGGCGTCTACCTCGTCGAAGATGCAGAACGGGGCCGGCTTGAGCAGGTAAATCGCAAACAGCAGCGAGGTGGCCGTCAGCGTTTTTTCCCCGCCCGAAAGCTGGTTGATCGTCAGCGGCCGTTTGCCCTTCGGCTTGGCCATGATCTCAATGGCCGACTCCAGCGGGTTGTCGGGGTTGACCAGCTTGAGGTCGCAACTGTCTTCTTCCGAAAACAGCGAACGGAACACTTTGATGAAGTTCTGGCGAATCTGGCTGAAGGCGTTCATGAACGTTTCCCGCGCCACCGCGTCAATCTCAGCAATCGTGTTGAGCAGCGACTGCTTGGCGTTGAACAGGTCGTTTTTCTGGCCGTTGATGAAGTCGTAGCGGCCCTTGATTTCCTGGTAGGCTTCGAGGGCCATCGGGTTCACGGGGCCGATCTTGTCGAGGCGGGCCTTCAGGTCGCGCACCTTTTCCTGGATTTCCGCTTCGGTGAGGTGTTCCGGCACCGGCGGCGCCTCGGCAACAGCCTTGGCCGCCCCCTTGATCTTTTTTACGGCCACCGCCCCGAACAGGAACGTTCCCTGCCCGTCGGCGTCAAACACGGCCTGCCCCTTCTCCAAAGGTCCTTTCTCCAACGGACCCTTCTCCGCCTGCCCCGGCCCTTCACTGCCAGCGGCCACGCCTTCCGGTCTCCCTTCCTCCGGTCTCCCGTTTCCGTCTTTCCGGTCTCCGGTCTCCCTTCCTCCGGTCTCCCCTTCCATGATTTCGTCCAGGTCCACGTTGAACTGCACGGAAAGGCGTTCTTTCACCGAACTCAGTTGCAGGCGCGTTTCGTTGAGCTTGGTTTGCAGTTCGAGCAGCAGGGCGTCGGTCAGTTCGCGTTGGCGGTGCAGGTCGCGGGCCTCCTTTTCGAGCCGATCGATGCGGCCCCGGGCGGCGTAGTAGTCCTTTTCGGCCTCGTCGAGCCCGGCGGCCACCGATTCTTTTTCGCGGTAGAGGTCGGCCAGCTGGTCGTCGCCGGTCTCGGCCGTCTCGGTGAGGTGGGCAATGTCGGCTTCGGCGCGGGCCAGTTCTTCGGTGTTGCGCGTGAGCCGTTCGGTCGTCTTTTCCAGCGTATTGCGCTGGAATGAAAGTTCCTGTTCGAGGCTGGCGAGGCGGTTCTGGGCCTGGTGGAAGCGGATGTTTTCGGCGTTGTAGGCGTTGGAACTGACGCTGACCATCTCGTTCTGCGTCTCCAGTCCTCCGTGCAGGCCGGCCAGTTCGGATTCCAGGCGCCCGAGGGCGGCGGCTCTGGCTTCGGCCTCGGGGCGTACTTCGGCCAGCGTTTCCTCCAAATCTTCGAGTTGGGCCAGCAGGTCTTCGCGGCGCAGCGACTGGTTCTGCACGGTCAGGACGAGTTGTTCCTGCCGGGCCCGCAGCGTCACCAGTTCGCGGCTCAGCACGTCGGCCTCCTGCTGGGCCTGGTTGATCCGGACGTTGAGGGCATTGCGCCGGGTGAGCAGTTCTTCGCGCAGCAACCGGGTTTCCCGCTGCCGCCCCTGCCACTCGGCCAGGGAAGTTTCCAGGCGGCCGATCTCCCGGCGGAGGTTTTCGAGGTTCATGGCCCGGCCGATGCGCTTGCCCTCGAAGTGGCCCACCGAGCCGCCCGAGAGGCTGAAAGGCCGGCCGATGCAGCGGCCGTCCTGGCTCAGGAACACGGCGCCGGGAGCCACGGGCAAGGGGTCGGGGTTGTGGCGGAGCACGTACACGTTGTCGAGCAGGTGGGCCACCAGGTTCTGGTACTGCGGTTCGAATTCGGCCACGGCCACGGCGGCTACGGTGTCGGCCCCCGGGGCAATGGCGGGCGGCGTGGCCCCGAAGGCGTCCAGCTTGTCGAGCACGAAGAAGTGGGCCTTGCCTTTGCCCGCCTCGCACAGCAGGTTGATGGCCTCGTACGCCTGGGCTTCGGTTTGCACCACGTGGTAGTTCATCACCGGCTCCAGGTAGTTTTCGAGGGCCACCCGGTACTCATCGGGACACGTGAGGATGTCGGACACCAGCGGCGCCGGGGCAGGCCACCGGCCGCCCTTGCGGAGGAATTGAATGGCCTCGGGAAAGCCTTCCAGGTTGTCTACCAGCGACTTGGTGAGGTTGTACTCGTTCTGGCGGGCGTCGAGCCGGCGGCCCAGGGCGGCCACTTCCCCGCCCGTGCGTTCGGCGTCGCTTTCTACCTCTTCGAGCCGGTCCTGCACGCCGGCGAGTTCTTCCCGCAGGTCGGTGAGTTCCCCGCTTTTTTCGGAGAGTTGGGCCGAAAGGTCGGCCACGTTCTCGCCGAACATGCCCAGGCTGGCCTGCTGGGCGGCGTCGGCGGAGGCGGCCTTTTCGAGTTCCTGCTTCAGGGTCGAAAGCTGGACCTGCTTTATTTCCAGCGTTTTGCGCAGGCCGAACACCTCGTTCTGTCCCTCGCGGTGGGCGGCGTTGAGGCGGTTGATCTCCCGTTGGAGTTCGCCGGCGGCTTCCTTCTGTTCGGCGTAGGCTTCCTGCCGGGCGGCCAGGCTTTCGCGCAGTTCTTCCAGCCCCGTACGGGCGGCTTCCCGTTCCTCGCTGATGCGTTCGATGCGGGCCGCGGCGCTTTCCTGCTGCGCCTCGTCGGTGGCGATCTGCGTTTTGAGGGAATTGACCTTGTCGTCGAGCAGGCGCAGCCGTTCGTTCTTGATGCGCCGTTCGCTTTCGTACTGGCGGATGGCGTTGATGCTTTCGTTGAGGCTTTTCTGGCGGGAGGCCATCCGCTTTTCCTTGCCGAGCAGGGCTTCCTTCTCCCCTTCGAGGGCCGTTTCGTGGGCGGCGAGTTTGGCCTGGAGCTGCGTTTTGCGTTCGGTCTCGTCGTCCAGGCGGCCGGTCATCGACAGGAACAGGTCGCGTTGGCGGGCCACGGTGCGGCGGGCCAGTTCGATGCTCCAGTGCTTGTATTCCTCCTTGAGCCTGAAGTACTGTTCGGCCTGCCGGGCCTGCCGTTCGAGGTTTTTGAGGTTCTTGCTGATCTCGTGCAGCAGGTCTTCCACCCGGGCCAGGTCGGCGTCGGTGTCTTCGAGCTTGCGGAGGGTTTCCTTCTTGCGGATTTTGAACTTGGAAATGCCGGCGGCTTCCTCGAAGAGTCCGCGGCGGGAGTTGTCCTTGTCGTTGAGAATGTCGTCCACCATCTTGAGTTCGATGATGGCGTAGCTGTCGGGGCCGATGCCCGTGTCGAGGAACAGGTTGGTGATGTCGCGGAGGCGGCAGTTGACGTTGTTGAGCAGGTATTCGCTTTCGCCGGTGCGGTAGTAGCGCCGCGTAACGGTCACGTGCGAATACTCGGTGGGCAACAGGTTGCGGGAGTTGTTGAAGGTCAGCGACACTTCCGCGAACTGAAGCGGCTTGCGGGTTTTGGTGCCGTTGAAGATCACGTTGTCCATCTTGTCGGACCGCAACGCCCGGGTCTTCTGTTCCCCGAGCACCCAGCGGATGGCATCGACGACGTTGGACTTGCCGCAGCCGTTGGGCCCTACGATGCCCGTAATGCCCTGGTCGAAGTGAATGGTAATTTTATCGGCGAAGCTCTTAAAGCCCTTGATCTCAAGCTTGTGTAACTGCATAAGTTGGAAGTGGGGAGCGGTAATTGAGGAGCGAGAAGCGAGGAGTGAGAAGCGAGAAGGAGGGACACGGACTCGCCCGGTGATCAAGACAAAGTACGTGTACAATCTTCTCGCTTCTCACTCCTCGCTTCTCGCTCCTTAAGAAATCAAATCTAATAAGGAAAAAGCTATCTTTGGGAAGATGGACGAGTTACAGAACATAATTTTTGCGATAGCTGGTATCATTTATTTGATATACAGCACCTTGAAGGAGCGTAAAAAAGGCAAAACCGGTCCGCCGGCCGCCGGGGAAACGCCCGTGCTGCCCCAGGAAGACATTCCTTCGCTGGAGGACCTGCTGCGGGGCCTGGGCCGCAAGGAGGAGAAACCCAAAACCGCCGCCGGGGAACGCGCCAAAGACGCCCGGGAACGCGCCAAGGGCACCGTCCGCCGCGTGCCCGACCAGGCCCGTCCCCGGACCAATCCACCGCCGCCGATACCGGTTCCAACCCAGTCGCCGGCCCCGCCGTCGCCGTCCTCCACGCCCGAGCCGTTTACCACTGCCCAGAACCACACCTTCGAACGCCGGCCCAGCTACGAACGGCTGGAGCAGCCGGAAGTCAACTACGAGCAACTGGAGCAGTCGGACGTAAGCTACGAACAGGCGCCCTCGGCCGACGAACTGGCCCCGCGCCTCGAACGGGTGCCGCGGTACACCAATGAAGCCGGCGACGTGGACTACGAAGACCCCAAACGCGCCGCCTACGCCGGCCTCGACTCCCGCCAGCCCCGCTTCGAACCTTTCGAGACCGAACGGAAACGCCTCAACCCCTACGCCCGGCTCCTGCGCAACCCGCAGTCAGCCCGCGAAGCGTTCATCCTGACGGAGATCTTCAGACGGAAGTATTAAGACTACCTGCTTTCCTCCGCCACCCGCCGCAAACTCTCCGAGTTGATGCAGTACCGCAATCCGCCCGGTTGGGGGCCGTCGGGGAAAACGTGGCCGAGGTGGGCGTCGCAGGCGTTGCACAGGGCTTCCAGGCGGTGCATGCCGTGGCTATCGTCGAAGGCGTACTTGACGGCGCCCCTGGCAACCGGCTGCGCAAAGGCGGGCCAGCCCGAAATGGCGTGGTACTTCCCGGTGGCATTGAACAGCGGGCTGCCGCAACCGACGCACACGTACACCCCCGGCTCGTACGAACGGCAGTAGGCGTTGCGGTACGGCGGCTCGGTGCCCCGCTCCCGGGTGACGTGGTACTGCGCCGGCGTGAGCAGTTGCCGCCACGCGTCGTCGGTCTTTTCCACCCGGCGGTACGGCTCGGGGTTGGCGTATTTGGCGTAGTAGACCACGTCCCGCCAGGTCAGCGGGGACGGGCAGTTCTCGGTGGTGGGCATGATCTTTCAGACGCGTTCCGGCCTGCGTAGTTTCTTCCGACCGGCCCGTAATTATTCCTGCGGAAAACCGCAACCCGGCGCAGCACGGACCGTACATATGCTTACGAAAGAAACGTGAGGCCGGTACGAACATAGATCCAACCAAAAGACATTTGAAAGGGTGCTGCTCACGCAGCACCCTTCTGGTTTTCAAGGCAGTAGCCACCCCGTTGCTCCCACTTCCTTTCCCCTTCCGGCATCAACCCTTATCCTTGCCCAACCTTTCGCTCAAGCTCCCTTCCCGATCCCGTCTCCGGTCTCCCTTTCTCCCGTCTCCGGTCTCCTTTTTACTTGCCCGGATCATCCGCGCTGGGGCCGTAGCTGCCGGGAATGGGAATGTCGAGCAGCCGCAGGTACACGCCGAGCTGGGCCCGGTGGTGGACGATCTGGCTGAAGCTCATGCGCACCATTTCGCCCTTCGAGGTGGCGCTTAAAATGTGGTCGCCGTCGCGCAGCGTCCAGGTGGGCAGCAGGTCTTCGTCGGAGGCATGGGCCAGGTCGTTCCTGGCACCGGCCAGGGACCGTTCGAAGAAGGCCAGCAGTTCGCCGTTGCTGGCAATGGGGGTAGGTTTGTAAGGCGAGGTGGCAAAGTCGAGGCCGTCGGTATGCAGGGTCATGCTCACCCAGCCGGGCAGCTCGGCAATGTGCGTAGCCAGTTGCAGCATCGTCATGCTTTTGGGGTGCGGCCGCCAGTCGTACTTGTCTTCGGGTACCCGTTCGAGCATTTTGCGGGTGGTCCGCGCCTCCTGCTCCATTTCCTTGTGCAACAGCTGCGTCAACTGCGTTTGGGTGGTGGTCATCATGGGTGTCTGGTTTGGTGATGCCACAAAGGAAAGGGGTACCCGTGACAACCCTATGTCAGCAGGAAAAGCAGAAATTGCGAATTTTATTTTCCGACCATCCGTCACTTCAACATTCGATATTCTTTGTTCGACATTCAAAATTCTTTTTTAATGATGAATAATGAACAAGGAATATCGAATATTGAAGGAGGAAGCATCCACAACAAGCGCCCATACCCATGACAACCTCCCTCCCACTCCGGTTCCTCGCCAGCCTGCTGATCCTTTTTGCGTCCTTCCGGGCCGTGGGCCAGGGCCGGGAGCAGGCCGCGGGCATTACGCGGGAAACCTTCGGGACGATGCCCGACGGACGGGAGGTATACCTGTTCACCCTGCGCAACGGCACCGGCATGGCCGTGCAGGTAACCAACTACGGCGGCTACCTCGTGTCGTGGACGGCCCCCGACCGCCGGGGCAAGTTCGAAAACATTACCCTCGGCTTGCCCGCGTTTGCCGATTACCTGAAGGGCACCCCGGCGCTTGGCCCGGTCATTGGCCGGTACGCCAACCGCATTGCCGGCGGCACCTTCACGCTGGACGGCAAGCCCTACCAACTCGCCACCAACGGCAGCGGCAACCACATGCACGGCGGCAAGGAGGGCTTCGACAAAAAGTTGTGGACGGCCACGCCCCTCGACGGCGCCGCACCGGCCCTCACACTGGCCTACACCTCGCCCGACGGCGAAGAAGGCTACCCCGGCACGCTGGCCGTGGAAGTAACCTACACGTTGCAACGCGACAACGCCCTGCGCATCGATTACCGGGCCACCACCGACCGGCCCACCGTCGTAAACCTGACCAACCACGCCTACTTCAACCTGAGCGGCCTGAAACGCGACGTCCTCGGCCACGTACTCACCCTCCCCGCCGACCGGTTTCTGCCCACCGACAAAGCCCAACTGCCCACCGGGGAACGGCAACCCGTGGCCGGCACCCCGTTCGACTTCACCCAACCCACGCCCATTGGTGCCCGCATCAACGACACCACCGACACCCAAATCCGCTACGGCATGGGCTACGACCACTGCTGGGTACTGACCGATGCGCCGGGCCCGTTGCGTGCCGCGGCCACCGTGTACGAACCCGAAAGCGGCCGGCTGCTCGAAGTGTCCACCACCGAGCCGGGGGTGCAGCTCTACACCGGCAACCACCTCAACGGCAAGCTGCGCGGCCGGGAAGGCGTGGCCTACACCCGCCGCTTCGGGCTGTGCCTCGAAACCCAGCACTTTCCCGATTCCCCCAACCACCCCGACTTCCCCACCACCACCCTCCGCCCCGGCCAGACGTTCCGGTCCACGACGGTGTATAAAGTGTCGGTTAAGTGAGTTTATGAGTTTATGAGTTTATGAGTTTATGAGTTCATGAGTTCATGAGTTTAAAGTTATAACGCGTTAACTGCCAATCGCTTTCTACTCATAAACTCATAAACTCATGAACTCTAAACTTTAAACCCATGAACTTCAATAAGATTTTAAATTTTCCAATACGGCAAAACAATGTTCGGTTCGTAGCGTAAATGCAGGAGAATCACCCGTAGCCCGACCATTATGCAAGTAGTTATACGTAAGCACGAATTGGACCGGCAGGAGGAGGCAAAGCCGGAGTTGCTGGGTTTTTCCTGGCAAACGCGACTGGTGGGGGATGAATATTCGCTCAAACCCATTGAAGAATACCGGGAACTGTTTTTCTGGCTGTTGGAGACCAGCGGCATCCCGTACCGCTTACGGAGCCCGTGGTTTCCGGACGCCGTTTCCAAAAATTAATGGATTGGTTCATGAAGCAGATTGAAGAAAACCGGGAAAAAGACGATTTAACCTGGATGGCAAAAAAAGATTTACAGTTTATTTGCGGGGTGGTGCACAACCACCGGCTTGAACAACTGGAGGTGGACCAGTTGAGCCGGCTCACCGAGGCCACCCGCCAGTTGCGGGCCCTGATCGAAGCATTTGCGGAGGAAGACCGCTGCCCGCGGGCCCTGGGCGCCTGAACCGGCGCAACCCATGAGACCAAAGAAAAGAGCCCGGCTGTGCGTTAGCCGGGCTCCTGGGATTACAATGGACCCGTTCCCACGGGACGTTGCGCTTTTACAAATACTTCTCCCTGATCACCCTCACGGTACCGGCAATGTCCTGGGCGGCCACGGCCTCGCCAATGGCAGTGAACGTCCACCGGTTGCCGGCCACGCGATTCATCTTGGCCATTACCATCGAGGTAGAGCCTTTGAAGGACGAATCGCCGGACAGGTCGTAGGTGGCAAACACCTTGCTGGGGTTGTGGTGTTCGCCCTCAATGATCCGGATCTTGGAGTAAGGAATGGTCGAGAAGTCCTGCTGCTTGAAGGAGTTGAGGTAGAACACAATCGTTTCCACGTCCCTGGCTACCTTTTCCAGGTTGATGTAAATCACCTCGTTGTCCTTGTTGTCGGCCGAGCTGTCGCCGGTGCGGTCGTCGCCGCTGTGGCGGATGGCCTTGTCGTTGGAAACCAGTTTGCGGTAGTACACCGTGTCCTTTTCCTTTTTCTGCGCGTCGAACAGCGTCACCGACCCGTCCAGGTCCACGGCTTCGTTTTCGCGCAGCAGCCCGAAAAAGGCCTTTTTCTTGATCACGCCCCAGTCGAGGCCAATGCACACGTTCTTGAAATCTTCCCCGTTCTTCTCCAGGGAAATGCTCGAATTTTTCTTCAGATTAATCATTGAGTAGACATTAGATATGAGACGTTAGACCGGAGACGGGAGACATTAGACCTGATATCGGAGACACGGATTCAGTCTCCCGTCTCCGGTCTCGTGTCTCCCGTCTGTTTCAGACGAACATGTCGAGCAGGCCCTGAAGCTCCTGGCCGGTGCCTTGCGAGGCGGCCTGGAAGTGCCACTCGGAACCCGTCTTGCGGAGGCGGCCGAAGACCACCGCGTTTTCGGTGGCGTGGGAGGCGTCGAGGTCGTAGCGGGCCACTTCCTTCTGGTTGTCCACGTCCACGATGCGGATGTAGGCATCGCGGAGCAGGCCGAAGTTGTGGCGGCGCACGTTGGCGTCGTGGATCGACACGCAGATCACCAGGTCCTGGGCGGCCGGGTTGATGTTGACCAGGTTCGCCAGGATCACCTCATCGTCGTCTTCGGTAGACCCGGAGCGGTTGTCGCCCAGGTGCTGCACCGACCCGTCGGGCGACTTGAGGTTGTTGTAGAACACGAAATACTCGTCGGAAAGCAGCCGGTTGTTGGCGCCGAGCATGAACACCGAGGCGTCCAGGTCGACGGTGAACGACGACATTTCCCAGCCCAGCCCGACCATTACCTTGTTGAGCTTGGGCATCTGTTTGGTGAGGTTGATGGAACCCCCTTTTTTGAGATTGATTGACATGGTGCGTGTTGTTTGAGGTGGGTGTGTTGGAAATGGGTACTGGGGTATTGGGGGACTAGGGATTGGGGTTACTTGAAGAAGTCGTCCATTTTTTTCTTCAGCTCCTCGGCGGGGCTGGGCGGCAGGGCTTTGGGTTCGGGCGTGGCCGGGGGCAGCGGCTTGAGGTCACGCGTCTGGGTCCCCTGGTTGAGTTCCTCAAACTTGCGGTTGAGGTCGGCCATCCGCTGTTGTTCCTTCAGTTGTTTCTGCCGGGCCACGTCGAGGCGCAGCTTTTCCAGGTCCGACTGCACGCTGACGGAGGTTTCCAACTGCCGGAATTCCTTGTCCAGCTTGCTTTTGTCGCTGTTGATCTGCGTGAGGCTTTCGGCTTCCGCCTCCATCTGGTTGATCGAGTTCTCGTACTTTTCCATGTTGGCCAGGGCCGAACCGTTGAGGCCGCTCAGCGTCTCGGCAATCTGCTTGTGCGCCTTGGCGCTTTCGGCCTTGGCGATGTAGATCGACTGCTTGGTTTTTATTTCCTGGAGCTTGGCCTTGTAGTCGTCGAGTTGTTCCTGGAGTTGGTTCACGGCCGCGCCGGCCCGTTCGGCCAGCAGCCGGTATTCGGTCTCCTTCTTGTCGGATAAGGCTTTCTGCGCCAGGGCTTTTTCGGCCAGGGCTTCGTTGCCGTTCTGCATGGCGGCGGCGGCTTTCTGGTACCAGCCCAGGCTTTCGAGCCGGAACTGCTCGTGGTCCCTTTCCAGCTTCTTCTGGTTGGCCATTGCCACCGACAACGCCTTGGTGGCCTGCGCAATGGCTTGCTCCAATTCCACGGTAGCCAGTTTGATCATCTGCACCGGGTCTTCGGCCCGGTCGAGGGCATCATTTGCTTTTGCTTTGCTGATGTTTAACAATCGTTGTAGCAAGGAAGACCACATAGTAAATTGACAATGGACAATTTAAAATTGAAAACGAACGAATACGTACGGAGAAGCGGCGGGCAGGGCACCGGCGGTTGGGTACTGCTTAGTGGAAATCCGAGGGGTAGGTAACCCTGTTTCCGCGGCATTTGGACCGGACGGCCTGCGCATGGGCTTCTGATTTGTTAAGACTTTGCAAAAAAATTCAAACAGTTCCTGCCCCACCCCGCGGGAAAAAGGGAAAACAAGAATTGTTAAAAATGCAGGGAGCAATCGGGAAGAAAAAAGGAATAATGGCCGGGCCTTACCCGCGTAATAACCCCGTGGCAACGAAAGCCGGAAAAATGCCGCAGCCCCTCCCCGGACGAACCGGCGGGAGGGGCTGCGGGCAATGCTGAAATGACGGGAAAGGGGCTTACCGCTATTGCAACTGGTCAAGGGCCCGGGTGAGCCACCGCACGGCGTTTTCCTTGGCCCGGTTAAAGGCCGCAGTCCGGGCGGCTCTGGTGGGAGCCGATACGTATTCCCCCTTTAGGTAGCGGGTAATTTCGTACTGAAGTTCGGTAGTTAGTTTCTGGACGGTCACCGGTTCCAACTGCTTGTCGTCGCGGAGCACCCCGACGGCTTCCCGGATCAGCTTCTCGGCGAGGACGGCGTGGGCGTCCGAAACTTGCAGGTCCTTCAACTGTCCGCGCAGTTGGTAGAGTTTTTTTCCGGTTTCTTGCATGGGAAGAGGGGCGTGAAGGAGTAGACCGGGCCCGCACGGGCCCCGGCATGGGCAGTTGGGCGCGAAAGCTTAGCAGGCCGACAGTACCTTGCCCAGCAGGTGGTGGGCTTCCTGGCGGGCCAGGCTGAAGCGGCTGATCTTTTCTACCTTCTCGCATTCCCCCCGGCACACTTGCTGGTACCGCTGCAATTCCTCCGACAACCCTTCGAGGGCTACCTTTTTGCGGTTCTCGAAGAAGGCGTGGCCGGGGTTCTCGAATCCATCCAGCAACGCCATGGACTGTTCCAGCAACTGCTCCAGCACCTGGTCTTGCTCACCGGCGGAAAGGTCGTTGATCTGATTGCGGATTGCTTTAAGGGCTTGTACGGATTGGCTAGCCATGGGAAGAAATGTTTAGGAGTTGTGTAAAAAGAGACTCGAATGTTACATGTGTTACAATCCTATATACCAGCCGGCCCCGGAAGGTAAACTGCCAGCCACTGGGGAAGCAAAACCGCGGTTCGGGGGAATTATGGCTGTTTCATTCCGGAAAAAGTGAATAAACGGGCCGCGCCGGGGATGGTCCGGGCGGGTGCTTCCGGATGAATTGGCCGTTTTTTTCGATAAATGGTACGGGAATGGGAAACGAATCCCTACTCATCACCTACGATCCCGGAGCGATGCCATATCCCGACCCTTATGGGTTGAGCCACCCCAGGCAGGAATGCTGTCGTACCGGTGGCCGTTCACGGTTGGGGAAATTCCACGTAAAACGTGGTCCCCTTGTCTTCTTCGCTCTCCAGCCAGATCCGGCCCTCGTGCAGTTCCACGATGCTTTTGACCACCGACAAACCCAGCCCGGTGGGTTCTTCGCCCCGCAGCCCCGACCGTTTGGCGCGGGTAAACGCGTGGAACACCTTGTCCTGGAGGCGGTCCGGGATGCCGATGCCATTGTCGCTGACCGACAGCAACACCCGCCCGGGGTGCTCCTCGATGCGGATCGTGATCTCCCCGCCGTCGCGGGTGAACTTGATGGCGTTGGAGAGCAGGTTGCTGACTACCTGGACGAACTTGGCTTCATCCAGGTACAAAAAGACCGAAGGGTGGGTGCTTTCCAGCCGGAACACCTTGCGCAGGGCCGTCTCCGAAGCCTTCAGTTGCTCCACCGAGTAAGCCGTTTTTTGCACCACGTCGACCCGTTCCTTGAGCAGCGCCACCCGGGCCGTCTCCAGCGCCTCCTGGTCCACGAAGGCCCGGATCAGTTGCACGTTCCGCCGGGCTACTTCTTCGAGCATCTGTACGGCTTCCTGCAACTGGTCGTTTTCCCGGTATTTGAGGTGCACGTTCAGCAGCGAAGCAAACCCCTGGATGTTGACCAGGGGGGCCGACAGGTCGTGCGACAGCACCTCCAGCAGCGCATTCTTGCGGGAGGCAAATTTGCGTTCATTGTCTTCGTGCTCCTTGCGGAGCGAAATGTCCTGGGCGAAGCCCACCAGCGTATCATCGTACCGGCGCAGGTAGGCGCTTACGCTTACCCAGCGTTCGGTCCGTTCCGACAAGGGCAGCCGGAATTCCACGCCGCGTTGTTCCTGGCCGGTGAGCAGGGCGCCGAAAGCCTGCCGGACGTAGTCCCGGTCTTCCGGATGCACTGCCCCCAGCAGCGAATGGGGGGTGCTCAGTACCTGCTGGCGGCTTTGCGGCCAGAGTTGCTCAAAGGCCCCGTGCAGGTAGAGAAACCGACTGCCGGGCAAGTGGTAAGCAAACACCACCTGGTTGGCAGCCCGGGCTAAAAAATCAAAAAAATCTTCGGGAGCACCCGCGGCGGCAGCATTCATGGGCTTATTGTTATTCCCGGGCCGGCATTTTTCCGGACCTTGCAATCCTTATACGCAGCGGGGCGGCCCGGGATACTTAGCAGGCGCCTCCCTTCTAAATAATTTACGTTTTGAATCCAACTTATCGGCTAAATCCTTACCTTTATTCTGTTTAAACGTATCTCACCCGATTGCATGAACTGTCGTAATCCGTACGGGGGAACGGCCCGTATCTGCTGTACGTACCGGCCCGCAGGCTACCCCGGCGGGGCATGTTCCATCCATCATCCAGCTGCGTGGTAGATGCGTCACTTCTCGTTCACCCAACCGTTTTTCCAGTCTGCTGTTCCCGGCCAACCCCGTCCGGAAGACGCCCGTGGCCGGGCCTGATTTTCTCCGAACCAACACCCATATCGATATACAAATAAGAATCAAAGGCACCCCGATTACCCATGGCAAAATCACAACAAACGTTTAACAAGGAAGAAAAAGAAAAGCAACGTCTCCGCAAACGCCAGGAGAAAGAGCAAAAGAAAGAAGACCGGAAAGCCCACGGCGGCAAGGCCAAAAACCTGGATGAAATGCTGGCTTACGTGGACGAGAACGGCAACATTACCTCCACCCCGCCCGACATCCGCAAAAAGACGGTGATCGAACAGGACAGCATTGCCATTGGGGTGCCCAAGCAGGCTCCTGCCGACCCGGCCGACAACATCCACCGGGGCGTGGTCACCTTCTTCAACGATTCCAAAGGCTACGGCTTCATCCGCGACCAGCAGACCCAGCAGAGCATCTTCGTGCACGTGACCGGGCTGCTGCAACCCGTGAAAGAAAGAGACAAAGTAACCTTTGAAATCAAGAACGGCCCCAAAGGCCCCGGCGCAGTAAACGTTAAAACCGCGTAGTGTGCGGAAAATTTTGAATTTCAAATGATGAATTATGAATTAATTTGCACCCGTTGGGTTATGCACAAATCCAGAATTCAAAATCTAAAATTCAAAATTATTCTTCCATGCAGGCCCCGGCTCACAGGAAAGTAGTCGTAAAGGTAGGCTCCAACGTGATTGCCGGCGAAGACGGGCTGCCCGACGTGGCCGTAATGGGCCGGCTCGTGGAACAGATCGCCGCCGCCAAAAAGCGGGGTATCGACGTGGTGCTGGTATCATCGGGGGCCGTGGCCTCCGGCCGCAGCCTCGTGCCCGTGTCCGAAAAGGCCGATCCCATTGCCCGGCGGCAACTGCTGGCCTCCATCGGGCAGGTAAAACTAATCAACACCTACGCCGGGTTGCTGCAACCCCACGGCCTGCTGTGCGCGCAGATCCTGGTCACCAAGGAGGATTTCCGGGACCGCATGCACTACCTCAACATGAAAAGGTGCATGGGCACGCTGCTCCAGAACAACATCATTCCCATCATCAACGAGAACGACGTGGTGTCGGTCACCGAACTCATGTTTACCGACAACGACGAACTGGCCGGGCTGATCGCCTCGCTGCTGGGTGCCGACGCCCTGCTGATCCTGACCAACGTGGACGGCATCTACGACCGGCCGCCCCGGGAGCCCGGCGCCGCCCTGATCCCGGTGATCGACTCGGTACGGACCGACTTTTCGAGTTTCATCTCCGCCGAAAAATCGAATTTCGGCCGGGGCGGCATGATCACCAAGTGCAGCATTGCCCAGAAACTCGCCTTGGTGGGCATCAAAGTACACATTGCCAACGGCAAAACGCCGGGCATCCTCTCGTCCATCCTGGCCGGCGCGCCGGTGGGCACGGTCTTCGTGCCGCAGGCCAACCAATCGAAGCTCAAACGGTGGGTAGCCAATTCGGAAAGCTACGCCAAAGGCTTCGTGTACATCAACGCCGGGGCCCGCGACCGGCTGCTGCACAGCCGCAAGGCCATCAGCCTGCTCCCCGTGGGCATTACCCGCCTCGAAGGCAACTTTCAGAAGGGCGACATCATCAAGATTGCCGCCGAAGACGGGGAAGTGATCGGGTTGGGCATGGCGCAGTACAACGCCGCCCTGGCCCAGGCGTACGCCGGCGAAAAGAACAAAAAGCCGCTCATTCACTACGATTACCTGTTCCTGTTCGACACCGCCGACACCGCGGAGGGAAATTATAAATTTTGAATTATGAATTTTAGATTATAAATGAGTAAGACACAGCGAATTTACAGTTAATCCAAAATCCATAATTCAAAATTTATAATTTATAATTTCCCTCCGCCTGTTGTCTCATGTCTGATGTCTCATCTCTTCCGTCTCGAAATGAACGAAGTATTTGCCGCCGTCCGTAAAGCCAGCCGCAGCCTGCCCCTGCTCGAAGCGGCCGTGCTCGACGAAGTATTGACTGACCTGGCCGGTGAGGCGGTCCGCGAAATTGATTTCCTGATCGCCGAGAACCGCAAGGACCTGGCCCGCATGGACCCCGCCGATCCCAAGTACGACCGGCTCATGCTGACCCCCGACCGCATCCGCGCCATTGCCGGCGACATCCGCAACGTGGCGCAACTCGACTACCCGGTAGGGAAAACGCTCACGTCGCGGACGCTGCCCAACGGCCTGTTCATGTCTAAAGTAAGCGTGCCGCTCGGGGTGATCGGCATCGTGTACGAAGCCCGCCCCAACGTCACCTTCGACGTGTTCTCGTTGTGCCTCAAGTCGGCCAACGCGTGCATTCTCAAGGGCGGGAGCGACGCCGCCCATTCCAACGCCGCCATTGTGTCGGTCATCCGGCGGGTGGTGGGCCGGCACGGCCTCGACGCGGACATTGTGCACCTGCTGCCCCCCGACCGGGCCGCCACCGAAGCGCTGCTCGGAGCCGTCGGGTACGTGGACGTGATCATTCCCCGGGGCGGGCAGTCGCTGATTGACTACGTGCGCAACCACTCCCGCGTGCCCGTGATCGAAACCGGCGCGGGCATCGTGCACACGTACTTCGACGAGAGCGGCGACCTGGAAAAGGGCATGGCTATTATCCACAACGCCAAGACCCGCCGGGTAAGCGTGTGCAACGCCCTCGACTGCCTGCTGGTGCACGGGCGGCGGCTGGCCGACCTGCCGGCCCTGGTGGCTCCCCTCGCCGGAGCGGAGGTGCGCCTGTTTGCCGACGAGGCCGCCTACCGGGTGCTGCGCGAAACCTACCCCGCCGGCCTGCTCGAAAGAGCGCGGCCCGAGCATTTCGGCACCGAATTTCTGTCGCTCCAAATGGCCGTCCGCACGGTGGGTTCGCTCGGCGAAGCCATTGACCACATTGCCATCTACAGTTCCCGGCACAGCGAGGCCATCATTGCCGAAAATGCCGCTACTGCCGGCAAATTCACCAAAGCCGTGGATGCAGCAGCGGTGTACGTAAACGCGTCCACGGCCTTTACCGACGGCGCCCAGTTCGGGCTCGGGGCCGAGATCGGCATCAGCACGCAGAAACTGCACGCCCGGGGGCCAATGGCGCTGGAGGAACTGACCAGCTACAAGTGGATCGTTCAGGGCGACGGCCAGGTCCGGAGCAAGTAAAGAACACGCGCAGGGGTTTACGACATGGCGCAGGATTACGACAAGATATCCCGTGAGGTGCCGTGAACTTAGGTAAAACCGTATACAACGCCGCGCAGAAAATGGCTATTCACGTCGACATCAAAGAAGACGCCCTCTACCAGATTGGTCAGGAGGAAGGCTTGCAAAAGGGAAAAGAGGAGGGGTTGCAAAAGGGCAAACTCGAAGAAAAGGAGGAGACGGCCTTGAACATGCTGAGGGAGGGCTTTCCGGAGGAGGTAGTGGTACGCATCACCCGGCTCCCCGCCGAACGCGTTACCCAACTCAGGCAGCAACTGGAAGCCGGGCAGTAGCAGCCCCCTCATCGTTCTTGTTCCAGGCAGCCACCCGGCGTTTTGGAAGGAAAACGATGGAGAAGCGTTGCCGCTGCGGCCCGGGGGACACCCGTACTTTACTCCCGCAGGGTAAAACGGCAGTACCGGTGCGCTCCGAAAAGCTTGCCCGCCATGATCACTTCCCCACGGGAAGGCTGCCTCGACAACCCGACGAAGGTGAACGGCCGGTTGTCGTCCTCGCCGACCAACACGCTCCGGCTCACGTTTCCCTGTCCGTCGAGGGTTACCAGCCTTACCACAACCTTGACGGTGATCCCGGTGACCATGGCCGGCGTCTGTCCCGGCTCCGGGTTGGCATTCTGACGGTTGTCGGTGAACAGAAAATACACGTGCTTGCCACCGGCGGCCAGAAAGTACGAGTGGAAGTCAGGAACCGGCATGCTCTCCTGGTGCTTGGGAATGGACCGGCACCAGGCAATCGTGCCATCGGCATTCAGACGGATGGCGACGATGTTCGCGTAGAGGTTACCGCCGGGTGACAACATGGCACCCGTCAACGCTGAGTAGTTTGCCCCGACCCCTACACGTACTTCTCCCACCAGAATGGCTCCCCCCAATTCCGGCACCAGCAGGTGGTCCAGGCGGCAATGATAAATTTCGTCGGCTTCCCTCACCTTCTTCCGGAAGATTGTTTCGGCAATGAAGGCCGGGTCTAATGCCTGAAAGTGCATTTTTGAAGCTGCTTTCCCGTCGGTCGCCAGGGTCTGGTAAACAATGCCCTTCAGGTCGGTTGGGCTCGTGTCGGAGTAAAAGCCGCTGCATACCAGTTTTCCGTCACGGGCCGGGGCAATCCGGAGGTCGGCGATGAACTTGTCGGTTGCTTCCACCAGGTAGTCGTAGGGGTTTTCCATCCCCGGGTTGTAGCAAAGTACGTGGTGGCGGTAGTTGGGCTTGTCCTTCACCATGGGTTTAGGCTTGTCCTTGAATTCGGTGGCCGTTACGGCTACCCGGCCCTGGTTGTCTACCACCACCATACCGGCCACGAAGAGTTCGTCGTCGTACGGCAGGAAAGCGTCCTTGGCCCAAAGGACATTCAGTTGCGGGTCCAGCACCCGGAAGGAGATGCGTTCGGACTGGCGTTTCCGGTCCGCCCCGAGGGCATACACCAGGAGCCTGGTCGAATCGGGTGATAACCGGAACAGGTAAGATCCGCCGTCTTTTTCCTGTTCGGCGTCCATTTCGCCCACCTTCACCGAAGTTGGCTCCGGGAGCAGCGTTTCCCGGTTAAGCACCTGGGCGTAAAGGGTGTTTTTCTTTTTGTCCCCACCGGTAAGGCTGGAAAACAGGTAGACGTTTCCCTGCATTTGCACGGCGTATTCGTACGCCCGCGGGGCGTCCTTTTCGCCGAGGGTAAACCGGCTTTCCTTCACTTTCTTCAGGGAAGCATCCAGGGATTCGAGGGTGAATTGATCCTTGCCCTTTACCAGGGAGTAATACCCGCCCGGGTGCAGGCCAATGATCTCCTCGGACTTGCCACCGGCCGGCAGCGAATGGACAGGACCAAACAGGGCGTCGGGATGGGATGGTACGGGCTGGCCGAATGCCAGCGGGTCACCTGCCAGCAGGTGGCCGATGATAAGGAATCGTTTGGGCATACGCAACGGGATGGGTACGGGGAGAAGTCTTTTTTTTGCCCGGGTTGAATCAGGGGGCGGCTGTAAGAAAATGCGGGAAATAAACAACCTACATTCCCCAAAACGCCCCAAAAGTAACTTTATGATGCGAGGCCACTGGTTCCCTAAATGGGTGGTCTGACCGGCCCCGGTCATGCTGCCGGGAATGGTTAAAAACCGGCGCAAAAGGTGCACCTTTCGCGGCCCGCACTTCTACCTGGGCGCGGCCCTGGCCCGCATGGGGGCCCACGTGGCGTTTATGGCCCTGCTAGCGGGGTTCCCGAAGCTGGCCCTGGCCGAAGAAAACGTGCAGCGCCGCCCCAACTTCGCCCTGCGCGGCCTGGAACGGCTCAAGTGTACTTTCTAAGCGGCCCGCCGTCGCACCATTTATTCACGCAAAAAGCCCGGGATACTTCCGGGCTCTTTGCTTTGTATTCGTCGTATTTTGTCGTATTTCGAACTTTTCTCCTCCCGCGGTCATCCTGGAAGGATCTTCGTCGTACAGAGCAATGATTGCTTTTCACTACGAAGTTCGTTGCAGGATGACCGTGGGGAAAGCGTACAGTGATTACTCAGACTTCTGTTCCCATGAAGCATAAGTCAATAAAAAGTCCTTTTACCGGCGGTGAAGTGCGGTCCGTGATTGAACGCCAGACGGTCCCATTCAAGCAGGAGACCTTCGAAATGGACGTAGAAACCCTTGTGTGCGTGGATACCGGCCGGCGGTTTACCACGGGTGAGATGGATGATGCATTCGTGGACCAGTTGCACCGGTTGTGGCGGGAACACCATTGAAGCATCTTCTAAAACAATCAGTTATTTTTCATTTCGGTTTCCAAGACTTCACTTTTATCGTATTCCTTTTGAATGGTTTGGATTATCTCGTCTACCGTTTCCTTAATCTCTGGTCCAACCTTTTCGTACTCTCCGGGCAACTCGTCACGCATAAACCATGCAAGGACATAGTAAAATGGCCGGGCATATTTAATAAGCTGCAACTCAGGATTCTTAAACTGTTGCAAGAGGAAGTAATACTGCTTCTTGAGTAAAACAAGGGATATTAACTTTACCACGTTTTTTTCGTTCTCAAGCACTTCCTTACGAGTAATGATTTGCGAAAATATTTGCATCATCTCCTCTATCCTGCGAGTAAGTGAATAGAATACAACCAAATTTATAGATGCTGTTACATCACTCACAGAATGCGATAAGCGTAGGTACTGCTCAACTTTTTCATGTCCTCTTCCTAACTCATAATAAAGCAAAGCTAAACCGTTCATCGCCCCACTGTGCCCTTTTTCAACAGCCATCAAGTAGTACTTCTCGGCCAAACCTAAATCCTTCTTCTCATTCTCATAAAGTAAAGCTAAGCTAAACATTGCATCCGCGTGATCTTTTTCAACAGCCATCAGGTAGTACTTTTCGGCCAAATCTAAATCCTTCTTCTCATTCTCATAAAGCAAAGCTAAACCGCTCATTGCTCCAACATCCCCTTTTTCAACAGCCATCAAGTAGTACTTCTCGGCTAACTTTAAATCCTTCTTCTCATTTGTATACAACAATGCTAAGTTGTTCATCGCCTCGATGTGCTCTTTTTCAACAGCCATCAGGTAGTACTTCTCGGCCAAACCTAAATACTTCTTTTCATATTTGTACAACAACGCTAAGTTAAACATTGCATCTGCGTAATCCTTTTCAACAGCCATCAGGTAGTACTTTTCGGCCAAATCTAAATCCTTCTTCTCATATGTATATAACAATGCTAAGTTATTCATCGCCCCGATGTGCCCTTTTTCAACAGCCATCAAGTAGAACTTCTCGATTAGCTCAAAATCCTTCTTCTCATTCTCATAAAGCAAGGCTAAGTTAAACATTGCATCCGTGTGATCTTTTTCAGCAGCTATCAGGTAGTATTTCTCGGCTAATTCATGATTCTTTTTCTCATTTTTGTACAACAATGCTAAGCTGAACATGGAGTTAATGTGACCTTTTTCAATAGCCATCAGATAATATTTCTCAGCTAACTCGCAATCCTTATTTTCATTCTTGTAAAGCAAGGCTAGAAAAAACATTGCATCTGGATCACCTTTTTCACTAGCCATTTTAAAATATTTCTCCGATATACTTGCATCTATGTAACGATAAATAATTCCTATTATAATCATGCAAGTCAAATTACCTAATTCAACTCCTATTTGCAACAATTTTTCTATTTTGGTTAAAGACACATCCATTTGTAGCATTCTACTTACGACAGCAGTTACTATATACATTTTAGACTCTTTTGCTATATTCGGCACATCATCAGCCAAAACTTCATCTCCTGACTGTGCTTTTTCTATTATTATGCTTATACATTTATTTAGCTCACTCCTTTTTGCTTTTCCGATAGTCCTAGCGCTAGCTTCTTCATAAGAAACTTTGAAATAAGCTTCAGCATGTTCCAGCAGTTGAAGCTTTTGTGCTGAATCAATTCCTTCTGCATGGTACAAAGCCATTGTTTTTAGGTAGGCAGCCTGTCTGGAATAGCTTCCAAGCTTTAAAGCTTTCATTTGCTCTTCCGCTTGTATTCGCAGTTCCTTCTTTGTACACCATGTCTCTAAAAATCGAACCAACCAGAGTACTTCTTCTTTGTGCTGCTTCTTTCCGTACCGCATTAGATACCATATATTGAAAAATCGCTCCCTGACTCGGTACGTTTTGTTCTTACCAGGGCCGGGAACAGATTCTACCACTTGGTTCTCAGCCAATACTTTCAATTGGGCCGAAATCTGATTGGTAGCAATCCCTTCCCGATTCAACTTGCTCCTTTGCAATACTTCGTTGGCTGAGATCGGGTCCCAGGCCCGAGCAATGGCGTCCACGATGCGCTGTTGCTGGGGTTTCATCTCGTCCATGCGGTGCTTGTAGAGGGAATTCACCTGATCGAGCAGGAGTTGGAGGTCTTCGAAAGTAGTTCCTTGTTGGTGGTCAATGAAGATTCCGAAGAGCAACGCCATTGTCCGGGGTACGCCCCCCGTGAGTCTTCGCAGTACTTCGATCCTGGTCGGGTTTTCCTTAATGAACTGTTCAGCATCTTCTTCCTGCCCGTACTGCTTCCCAAGGGTTCTTAATAATTCTATGGCATGTTCCCGGTCTATGGGCTCCAGCGTGATTTGCTGGAAGAACTCGTAAAATGGCTTGTCATAACTGAACGTATGTTCCAGCATTACGGACGAAGCGCCCATCAACTGGATTTCGGTTTTGGAAAGGAGCACCTCACGGAGCCGGTGGGTCTCTTCGTCGTTGAATTTATTGAACAGGTCGCCCAGGTTGTCCACCATCACCAAAACCCGCTTCTTGTGGTTCTTCAACGCCCGGATCAGCAGGTCTAGCGCAATGCGTTCGTAGTCGTCGGTATCCTCGTGTTCCTCCATTTCCCCGAGCAGGCCGTCAAACGCAGCGTCGGCAATGGAAAGGTGGTCCGCAATTTCTTCCCAGAACCGGTCTAGCCGCGCAATCTGGTACTGCTCCTCGCTGAACCGGATCGGTATCAGCCATTTGTTCAGTTGCGGATGGTCCTCCACGGCGTATTTGACCCTGAGCAACAGCGTCGTCTTGCCCATGCCGCGCTGGCCCACCACCAGGTAATGCTGCGGCGAAGTGCGGGGCGTAGCAGTTTCGAGGCCCTTCATCAGGTTGTCAAACTCCTTGCGCCGGATCACGAATTCGGCAATGAGTTGCTGCTTCGACTTCTGGTCGGGATTGTAGAGTAAAGGCTTGGAACTGCTCATTTCCACCAGTGTTTAAGGATAATCGAATAGAAGTAGTAGCGATTGTCTTTTTCCAGCAGGTAACCGTCGTGCAGCAGGGTTTCCAGGATTTCACCCAGTTCGTCCTGGAGGTTTTTGCCCACGGCTAAGTTCAAAATTTCGTCGTGGCTCAGCCCCGTCTCGTTCTTCTTGATGGCAGTCAGAATGGCATTCACTACGGCCTGCTCCTCGGCGGAAAAGATTTTGCCCAGCCGGCTCTTATAATGTTGCAGGTGAATGTTGCCGTTCCGGATCAGGTTGTGGAAGGCGGCGTCTACCGCCTCTTCGTTTACCCCAATCTCTTCGCTGTCCACCAGTTCGTACAGTTCCTTTACAATTAGTTGGATGTAGAACGGCAGCAACAGGTCAATCTTTTTGAGCATGTACTCTATCGTTTCGGGGGGTGCTTCCTGGCCAAACCGGGATTCGAACAAAGCCGCCGCCAACCGCCGGGCATCGGCTTTTTTGAGCGGACCTACTTTGATCTCGTTCAAGTCATTCACCCGGTCGGTGGCGTGCATCTTTCTCGCGACGTTGAGCAGCCCGACCGAACCGGTGTACACGAACCGGATCTTCTGCCCAAACTCCGGGTTTTGCCGCAGTTCCCGGTTCTGGTTGAGGAAGAAGGTAGCCATTTCCACCCCGGCGTTCTTCAAAATGTGCTCCAGCGTCACGGGAAACTCATCGAGCAACAGCAGAATCTTCTTGCCGTTCAAATTGACTTCCTTCAGGAACTTTTGCAGTTGGTCGTAATACGTCGGTTTTTCGCCCGGGTTCAGGTTCACCTCCACGATCCCGCCCAGGTTGATGCCCGCAATCTTCTCACCCCACTTCTTGAAAGTGGCCCGTACATCCTTGCTGAACTTGCCGAAGCCTTCCAGGTTGTCGGTGTCGAGGATTGTCTTCAGAATTTGCTCGAAAAACCGTTCCGCGGAAAGGCACGATTCCGTGTTGACGAATACCGCGTAGTAGTTCTCATCCGGCTCATCAATCAGGTTCAGCAGGATGGACGTCTTCCCTACCCGGCGCGGGGAGGAAATCAGCAGGTTTTCATTCGAGTTGATGGCATCGAAGATTTTGGCTCGTACATCCGGCCTCGGAAAGAACTGTTCCTTCCGGGCCGCATTTCCAATGATCGGTTTCATCTTGCAAATATTTTTTTTGCCAAAAGTAGTTGGCAAAAAAATATTTGCCAACTACTTTTGGCAAATATTTTTTTGCAAGAACTGTGAGCTTTATCCGTTCCTGTTCAAAGACCAGTTCTCCTCGCACCATTTCCTCTACCTTTGCAGCACAAAGCAATACATAGCAAAACCCGTATGGCGAAAACCAAGACCCTGGCAATACGACTGACGGAAGAAGACAAGAAGCTCATCGAAACGCTGGCCGAGAAGACGGACTTTTCCGTCAGTGAGTTCATTGCGCGGCTCGTAAACGTGGTGAAGGATGACATTGGCGTGCTGTCCAAACTGAGAAAACCCATTGACCTGTAATCGCTTCTCCCCTACCTCTTTGTAAGTTTCTCCCGGCCCGGACGTAAAAAAGGGCAACGGCGGCAAGACCATTGCCCCCGTTGCCCGATGCCTTCTTTTCGCTTCCGGGAAGCCTACGCAGCGGGTACTTTCTCCCGGGCCGCCTCCTGCCGGTCCCATTCGTCGGCGCCCTTGATGCCCAGCCGCCTGGCGCTGAACACCGGGTCAATGCCCGCTTTCCGCTGCGCCTGGTAGTCGTGCAGGGCCCGCAGCGCCGGCTTGCGCAGCAGCAGGATCGCAATCACGTTCAGCCAGGCCATCACGCCCACGCCGATGTCGCCCAGCGTCCAGGCCGACTCGGCCGTTTTCACCGAGCCGTAGAACGTAGCCACCAGGATGAGCACCCGCAGGGCCCACACCAGCCACCGGTTGCCGCCCTTCGCGTTCAGGTAACTCAGGTTCGTTTCGGCAATGTAGTAATACGCCATGATGGTAGTGAAGGCGAAGAAAAACAGGGCCACCGCCACGAAGCCGCCCCCCAGCCGGGGAAAATGCACGTTCACGGCCAGGTGCGTGTACTCCGAACCCACCGCTACGCCCGGCAGGTATTCCACCAGGAAGCCGCCCGCGGGGTTGATCACGTTGTACTGGCCCGTGAACAGGATCATGAAGGCCGTGGCGGTACACACGAAAAGCGTGTCCACGTACACCGAAAAGGCCTGCACCAGCCCCTGCTTCGCCGGGTGACTGATTTCGGCCGCCGCCGCCGCGTGCGGGGCCGTGCCCTGACCGGCTTCGTTGGAATAAATGCCTCGCTTCACGCCCCAGGATACGGCCATGCCGAAGATGCCCGCAAACGCCGGCTCCAGGTCAAAGGCCGACCGCAGGATCAGGCCCATCACCGCGGGAATCTGCCCGATGTTGAGGAGAATGATGACCACGGCCATCAGGATGTAGGCGCCGGCCATGAAGGGAACCACGATTTCGGCCACCCGCCCGATGCGCTTCACGCCGCCGATGATGATCAGGCCCAGCAGGGCCGTCACGACGCCGCCCGTCACCGCGGTCGGCACCGCAAACGCATTCTGCATCCCCAGGGCAATGTTGTTGCTCTGCACGCCGGGCAGCAGGAACGCCGTGCTGAGCACCGTGGCGACGGCAAACACCACCGCGTACCACTTCACGCCCAGGCCCTTTTCGATGTAAAACGCCGGTCCGCCCCGGTACTGCCCGTCCTTCACCTCCTTGTAGATCTGACCCAGCGTAGCTTCAATGAACGCCGAGGCGCTGCCCAGGAAGGCAATTACCCACATCCAGAACACGGCGCCGGGACCGCCCATGGCAATGGCCGTGGCGACCCCGGCGATGTTGCCCGTGCCCACCCGCCCGGCAATGGCGATGGTAAAGGCCTGAAAGGAGCTTACGCCTTTGTCGGACGCCTGCCCGTTGAAGAGCAGCCGAATCATTTCCCGCAGGTAGCGGACCTGCAAAAAGCGGGTAACAATTGAAAAATAGATGCCGGCGCCGAGGCACAGCAGGATCAACGCGTTGCTCCACACAATGCCGTTGATCGAATTGATGAGTTCTTCCATGTCATAGGGGCCGGCGGGGGTAAACGGGTGATAAAGGGTAAGTGATCCGCCCGCGGCCGGGTAAGCCCTCTAAAATACGGGAACTTCCCGTAACGACGGGCCGGAGTGCCGCTTCTCCCCTAATTCATCCGCTTCATATCCCCTACCTGCTTGCCATTCTGGTACACCACGAGGTTAGTCACCTTGTCGGCCGCGTCCTTGACGAACTCCATCTGCAAGTCAAATTCCTTCACGAAGAACCGGTTTTCCGCCAGCGGGTAAAGGATTTGCGTCGGCCTGCCTTCCCCCGTAAGCTTGATGGCGTTGGGCTCCCGCGTCACGGTAACGTTTTTGCCGTCCGGCAGCACGTACTTGCCCACGTAGATGTCGAGAACCTGGTCGGAGAGCTTCACCATGCGCGAATCGAACGTGGGGTCGGGGGCGATTTGCAGACCCTCCAGGTTTTCGAGCCGGGCAATCAGGCCCCAGCCGTAAAAGTCGTTCGCCAGGCCCACCAGCACCTCGTTGTCGTCCTCCTTCAGGGGCAGCACGCACGACGTGTTTTCGGTCGAGATGCGGCCGTGGGGCTCCTTCATCGTGGGTTGCGCGTACAGGTTCTTGTCGAGGTACGCCAGCTGGCCGTTCACGAACACCCACACCTCGTCGCTGAAGCCCAGGTCGATCTTTTTCTTCTGCGCCGTCGCCGACTTGATCTTGACCTTCAGCCAGGCAAACCGGCGGCCGTTGCCCTTGCCGAAACTGCGCGTGAGGTTTACCAGGCCGCGGCGCTCGGCCTCCACCACCTGCCAGTTGGTCGTGGGCGTGGGCAGGAAATCGTAGCTGAAATCCACCTTTGCCGGCGTCGGGATCGGTTCGCTCACCGCCCAGCTCCGGATGTACCGCGGGTCGTAGGCCGTCGGGTCGGGGCCGGGCGTCGGCAGCAGTCCTTCGGTTTCGCCCGGCTTCACCACCAGGTTCGACACCAGGGCATCCCCGTTGAATACAAACGTGCCGCTGGTGGTATTGCCTTCCATCCGTTCCACCTCCAGCGTGGGGCGGGTCGGGCTGTTGACGTACACGCGCAGTTGCGCACCATTCATCACCAGCTTCACGTGGTTCCAGCCGTCGCGGGTAAACGTGGCGTTGGTCTGGTAGTGGCCCAGCATGTCCCAGAAGCTCACGCCGCCGATGATGGGCATGTACTGCACGGCGTCGCCGGCGGTGGGGTTGCCCGCGTAGCCCGTGCGGAAGTAGAAGCACTCCGACTCGGCGGCGTCCTTGTAGCGGAAGTAGAAAAAGGCGAATACCGGGTGCGTGGGCTGGTAGTCGAACTCGATGGTGCCGTTGGCAAAGTCCAGGTCCTTGGCGGTGACCATGCCGGCGCCCGGCAGAATTTTCATCACCGGCACGCCTTTCTCCTGCACGAACTGCACCTTATCGGGCGTAAAGGTCCACTTGTCGGCCGTGAGCGGCACTTTGATGGATTTACCCTTCTGGGCAAAGGCGGCCGTGGCGGCCAGCACGAACAGCAAAAGCAGTCTTGCGCTTTTCATAAGAATGGATAATAATGAAGTGGTTAAAGATGTCGCTCCGGGTGAGCCGGAAATCGTACTTGCCGGCGAATAAAGGCATTGTCGGCGGCATTTGCCCGTCCAAACGCGTTCAAGTTCCGCGCAAACCCGTTCAAGTTCCGTGCAAACGCCCCCCATCCGCAAATTCGCCTTCCCCCGTCCCCCTTTTTTTCATCCTGGCAATCCTTTTTCCATCCTGCTAATCCCCTAATCCTGGTAATCCTCTAATCCTGTTCATCCCGATCCATCCTGCTAATCCGCTAATCCCGTAAATCCCGATCCTTATTCCGCCCGCAGCGACTTTACCGGGTTTGCCAGCGCCGCCCGGATGGCCTGGAAGCTGACCGTCAGCAGCGTAACCCCCAAAGCCCCCGTGCCCGAGGCGACGAAGATCCACCCCGGAATGCCCGTGCGGTACGCGTACTGCCCGAGCCAGCCCGACAGGAAATAGTAAGCCAAAGGTGCGGCGACGCCGAACGCAACCACCACCAGCCCCACGAAGTCCCGCGACAGCAGGCCCCACAGGTTGAATACCGAGGCGCCCAGCACCTTGCGGATGCCGATCTCCCGGGTGCGCTGCTCGGCCACGAACGAAGCCAGCCCGAACAGCCCCAGGCAACTGATGAAAATAGCCAGGCCGGCAAACACCCGGGCCAGCTTGCCCACCCGTTCTTCGGCGCTGAACTTCTTGCCGTACTCCTCGTCCATGAATTTGTAGTCGAACGGCGTGGCCGGGCTATATTTTTTGAACACCCGTTCGATGACCGGCAACGCCCGGGCGGGACTTACGGCCGGGTTGATTTTGAGGAAGAAGAAATGCATCGGGTACGCGTCCGCGTCCTGCTGGCTGGACAGGAAAAAGACGGCGGGCCGCACGGGGGCAAAGGGCGACTCCACGATCACGTCGCGGATCACCCCGATCACGGTGTAGTCTTTCTCCCCCCACTTGAGGGTTTCGCCCACGGGGTTTTTCATGCCGGCAAGCTTTGCGGCGGCTTCGTTGAGCACGAAAGCGTTGTAGTCCGTGCGGCGCGTTTTCACGAAAAACCGCCCGGCTTTCAGTTCCCAGCCGAGGGTCTGGGCGTATTCCCCGCTCACGCCGACGGTTTGTACGTCGGCGGCCTGGCTCGGGTCTTTTCCTTTCCAGCCAATGTACGCCGTGGTGTTCCAGACCTGGGAGAGCGGCGAATTGGATTCGGCCACTTCGGCCACGGCGCCGGTCTTTTTCAGCTCGTCCCGGAACGCCTCGAAGTGCGCGTGAATGGCTTTGGTGGTCATGGGCAGCCCCAGCAGCCCCGCCCGGCTGTACCCGGCGGGGCGGGCCCTGGCGTACTCGATCTGGCGGAACACGACCAGGGTACCGATGATGAGGGCAATGGAAACGGCAAACTGCACCACCACCAGCACTTTGCGCGGCAGGGCCGCCAGCCGGCCCGCCCGGAAGGTGCCTTTCAGGACGCTGACCGGCCGGAACGAAGACAGGTACAGGGCGGGGTAGCTGCCGGCCACCCCGGCGGTCAGCAGGCAAAAGCCCATCGACGAGAGCCAGAAGTACGGGTTGCCCCACGGGATTGCCATCTTTTTGCCGGCCAGTTCGTTGAAAAACGGCAGCGCCGCGCTTACCAGCACCAGGCACAGGCCGAAAGAGAGGGCCACCAGCAGCAGCGACTCGCCGTAGAACTGCCCGACCAGTTGCCACCGTCCCGAACCGGCGACCTTGCGGATGCCCACTTCCCGGGCCCGCATGGCCGAACGGGCCGTCGAAAGGTTCATGAAGTTGATGCAGGCCAACAGGAGCACAAACGCGCCGATGAGGGCAAACAGCCGGACGAACGAGATGGCCCCGCCCGTATTGACGCCGTCCTTGAACTCCGAATAGAGGTGCCACCGCGACATGGGGTGCAGAAACACTTCCGGTTTGGCAATTGGCGCCTGGGCCGGGTCCATTTTTGCCCGCCGGATGTGCTTTATTTTCGCCGACACCTGTTCCGCGCCGGCGTGGTCGGCCAGTTGCACAAACATCCCGAAGGCGCGGCTGTCCCACGAATTTTCGACCTGCTTCACCCAGGTTTCGGTGCTGACGAACAGGGCCAGCGGCGCCACGAACGACAGGTTGCTGAACGTCGTGCTGGGGGGCAGGTCTTCGTACACCCCCGTTACAACCACGTCCTGTTTGTTGTCGATCTTCATGGGCTTGCCCAGCGGATCGGCCGCGCCGAAAAAGGCTTCGGCCACCGATGCCGAAAGCAGCACCGAATGCGGGTCTTGCAGGCCGGCCCGGGTGCCCCGGAGCATCCTGAGGCTGAACAGGTAAGGGGCGTCCGGTCCCATGTAGGCGCCTTCTTTGAGCAACGCCTTATCCCCGGCGGTCAGCATGCGGCCCCGCACGGAAGTCGTCGTAACCACGTATTTGAAGTCGCTGCCGTAACTCTCCAGGAGCCCCGCCCGCATCGGGTAGGGCATCTGGAACTGGGTAGTGACGACCCCGTTCATGGTTTCGTGCTGCATGAGTTGGGCAATGCGGCCGTAGTTTGCGTGGTACTTGTCAAAGGACCATTCGTCGTGCAGCCACAGGCCGATGAGCACGGCCACGGCCATGCCGGTTGCCAGCCCGGTGATGTTGAGGGCCGAATAGCCCCGGTGTCTGGTCAGGTGCCGGAGGGCAATCTTGAAGTAGTTGTACAGCATGGGGTCGGGGTTTATTCGTTGCGCAGGCTTCTGGTCGGGTTTGCCAGGGCCGCCCGGATGGCTTGAAAACTTACCGTCAGCAGGGTAACCAGCAAAGCCCCGGCCCCCGAAGCGGCAAAGATCCACGCCGGTAGGCCCGTGCGGTACGCGTACTGTTCGAGCCAGCCCGACAGCACGTAATACGTCAGCGGCGCGGCCAGCCCGAAGGCAATGGCAACCAGCCCCACAAAGTCGCGGGACAGCAGGCCCCACAGGTTGAATACCGACGCCCCCAGCACTTTGCGGATGCCGATTTCCTTGGTGCGCTGCTCGGCCGTGAAGGCGGCCAGGCCGAACAACCCCAGGCAACTGATGAAAATAGCCAGGCCGGCGAAAACCCGGGCCAGTTTGCCCACCCGTTCTTCAGTGCTGAATTTTTTGGCGTATTCTTCGTCCACGAACTTGTAGTCGAACGGCGTGGCCGGGCTGTATTTCTTGAAGGTCTTCTCAATGACCGGCAACGCCCGGGCGGCACTTACCCCGGGCCGGAGTTTGAGGTAGAAGAAATGCATGAGGTACGTATCGGCGTGGGCCGGGCCGGCCAGATAAAAAACGGCCGGCCTGACCGGGGCGTAGGGCGACTCGATGACCACGTCCTTGATGACGCCGATCACCTGGTACGGGTTGTCCCACCACTTGATGGTCTGTCCGACGGGGTTTTCCAGGCCGATGAACTTTGCGGCGGCCTCGTTCAGGATGAAAGCCCCGTAGTCGGAGGGGCGGTCCGGCGAAAACCCCCGTCCTGCCTGCAACTGCCAGCCCAGCGTTTCGGCGTACCCCGGCGAGACGCCGATGGCGATGAACTCAATGACGGATTGCGGGTCTTTTCCCGGCCAGCTCATGTTCCCGGTGGTGATCCACGATTGGGTGAGCGGACTGTTGGATTCGGCCACCTCCGCCACGACCCCCGATGCCTTTACTTCCTCCCGGAAGGCTTCAAAGTGCGCGTGGAGGGCCTTGGTGGTCATGGGCAGCACGAGCAGCCCCCGCTGGTCGTAGCCCACGGACCGGCTTTTGGCGTGCTCAATCTGGCGAAAGACGATGAGCGTGCCGATGATCAGGCTCACCGACACGGTAAATTGCACCACGACCAGCGCTTTGCGCGGCAGGGCCGCCCGCCGCCCCGCCCGGAACGGACCCTTCAGGACGCTGACCGGCGAGAACCCGGATAAGTAGAGGGCGGGGTAACTGCCCGCGACCCCGGCGGTGAGCAGGCTGAAACCAATGCCCGAGAGCCAGAAATACGGGTTGGTCCACAAGATTGCCATTTGCTTCCCGGCGATCTGGTTGAAAAAGGGCAGCGCCCCTTGCACCAGCAACAGGCAAAGCCCGAAAGAGAGGGCCACCATGCCCAGCGATTCGCCGTAAAACTGGCCGATGAGCTGCCCCCGCCGGGAGCCGATCACCTTGCGGATGCCCACTTCTTTGGCCCGTAAGGTCGAACGGGCCGTCGAAAGGTTCATGAAGTTGATGCAGGCCAGCAGGAGCACAAACGCCCCGATGAGGCCGAACAGCCGGAGAAACCCGATGGGTCCGCCGGTGTTGATCCCGTTCTTAAAGTCCGGGTACAGGTACCACTTTGCCATCGGGTGCAGGAAAACTTCCGGCCTGGCCTGGTCGCCGAACGCCTTGGGCAGCCGGTTGCGCCGCATGTTTTTGAGTTTTGCCGACACTTTGTCCAGGTCCGCGTGGTCGGCCAGTTGCACGTACACCCCGTACGCGTTGATCTGCCAGGGGTCGGTATCGCGCACCCAGCTTTCGCCCTGCACAAACAACGCAAACGGGGCAATGAAGGCCACGTCGCGGAAGGTGGTGTTGGCGGGCAAATCCTCGTACACCCCCGTCACCACCACGTCGCGTTTGTTATCAATCTGCATGGGCTTGCCCAGCGGATCGGCATCCCCGAAAAAGGCTTCGGCCGCGGAGGCGGAGAGCAACACCGCATTTGGGTCCCTGAGGCCGTCGGGGGTGCCGCTGCGCATGTTCAGGCTGAGCATCCGGGGAGCCGCTGGTTCCATAAAAATGCCCTCTTTCATCAGTACCCGGTTGCCCGACGCCAGCGGACGGCTCCGGAGGGAAGTCGCCATGACCACGTATCTGAAGTCGCTGCCGTACCGCTCTTTCAACTCACTGCCCGTGGCGAAGGGCATGATGTTGCCGGTGTTGACGGCGCCGTTCTCGGTTTGGTGCTGCATGACCCGCGCAATGCGGGCGTAGTTGGCGTGGTACCGGTCGAACGTCCATTCGCTGTGCAGCCACAGCCCGATGAGCATTGCCACGGCCATGCCGGTTGCCAGGCCAACGAGGTTGATGGCCGCATACACTTTGTGCCGGGCCAGGGTACGGAGGGCAATCCTGAGGTAGTTGTACAGCATGGGGCAGGGATCATGGGATCGGGGGGCAAGGGCATGGCGCACGGGGGAATGCCGCCCGTCACGCAGTGCGCCGCGCCCGGTGCTTCCTGCCCGCAAAATACCGGCCAGACCTCCCCGGAGGGGCGCAGGCGAAACGGGAGGCCGTTTTCGGGCATTGCCGGGAACGCCGGTGTACGATTGCGGACGGGGCGTGTCCGCTAGGAGGCGTCAAAATCGTTGCGGTACAACGCCTTGCCGGCTGCGTCCTCGATGGTGACCCAGTCCACTTCGCACAGCCCGTTGGAGACCAGGTTGATTCCTTTGAGCCCGCCAACCGGCTGCCCGTAGGCCGTTTCGAACACCGGCTTGCCGTCGGCTAGGATTTTCACCCGCTTCCCGGATACCCGCATTTCCATCTCGTGCCAGTTCAGCACGTCCTGCCCGAAACCCGAAAGGTCATTCTTTTTCCCGCTCAGGTACACGTCGCCGAACGCGGCGTCGATTTCGCTGATGCAGCCCGGAATGGTGTTTTTGAAGTAATAGAGGCCGTTTTCGCCGTACGCCCCCAGCAGCATCCCGGGGCAGCGGGTAGGCTTTACGGGCCGCACCCGCAGCCGCACCTTCAGGGTAAAATGGTCGCCGTCGGCCCCGAGGACCGGCGGGAAAAACGCGTAGAGGTAGTACCGGTCTTCCTGCGGATCAATGCCGCTGGCCCGCAGGTCCTGGAGGGTCACCCCCAACCGGCCGTCGTGCACCACCGGGCCGTTGACGTACTGGGGCAACAGCCCGGACCCGGCTCGGCTGTAGGCCATCCAGCCCGCCGAGGGAATGCTGACGGGAATTTCCTTCAACACCTTACCGTTCCCGATCAGCTTGGCCTTGTGGTACCCCGGTTCGTAGTAAATATCGGTTTGGGTGTAATTCTTTTTCCCGACGGCTACCCGCCGCGACGGGTCCCACGACTGCTGGATGAAAAAGCTGTCGGCGGCCACGTGGTCAACGTTGTAGCTGAACACCACGCTGTTGGGCACGCCGGCGGCAACGGCTTTGCGGGCCGCAAACACGACTTCCCCGGCCGGGGCGCCGGGCTGCTCTTTCTGCTTGGTAGCCAGGAAAAAAACGAGTACGCCCAGGCTGACCACGAGCAGCAGGGCCGTGGCTTTGAGGAAAGGCGCCACCCGCTGGTGCCGGTCCGGCCGGGCAACGGCCTGCGGGGGCAGCGGCAGCGATTCGGTGAGGGGCCGTTCGGCGGGGAGCAGCGGCTGGTGAGGCGGTTCGGCGGGGGGCAGCGGCCGGTGGCGTGGTTCGAGCCGCTTGCGGGTTTTAAAATCCTGCCAGCCCGCGTAGCCCAGGAAGCGGGTCAGGGCATTGAGGGTAGCCCCCTGGGGCAGCCGTTCGAACTTGCCGGCAAAAATCCTTTTGAGGGTGGACAGGCTGATAAGAATACCGGTCTTTTCGGCAATGGTTTCGCACAGGTGCTCGTAATCCCGTTGCGACAACGCCCCGGCATCGGCGTACCCCATCTGCCGGCTCAGTTCCTCCACGCAGCACCTTACCAAATCTTTGTCTTCCATTGTGTTCATCGGCTCACGGGTACTTCAGCCGCCTTTGCGCCCGGTTTGACCGCACTTTGACGGCGTTTTGATGCTTCAAGGTAAGCAAAGTAATTCCATTTTGGCACTGGCGCGCAGGTCTTCCGCCGGCGGTTCGCCGCCTTTTCCTTTCCGCCGGCAAACCCATTGCAAACGCACCCCACCAAACCCGCCCCTCCAATGCATCTCTTGAACAAGCTGACCTTTTTTTACACCGTACTCTTGTTATTTGCCGCCGGCCGGCTGTCCGCCCAGGTCGTGTACGTCGACGCCGCGAAGGGCCGGGAAGAAGCCAAAGGCACGGCCACCGATCCGCTGGCGAGCCTCGAAAAAGCCGTGGCCCTGGCCGGCAGCTTCACCGGCAACGCACCCGTCACCATCAAAATCCACCCCGGCCTGTACGTACTCCGGCAGCAGGCCGTCCTCCGGACCGCCCGGCAGTCGGACGATACGTTGCCCTACACCCTCGAAGCCGCCGTAATGCCCGACGATTCCGCGTGGCAGCCGGGCAAAATGCCGGTGATCCAGTCGGTCTCCCCCAACAATTCGGAGGTGCAGTTTGTCCACGCCGTCGGGTTCCTGGTGGCGCGTCCCAACGTCCGCTTCCGGGGGCTCAAGTTCCTGGGCAACGCCCACCCGGAGGTAGCGTACTACTACCCCATCACGCGGGAAAATGAGTCGTACCGGGGGTTGACCGTGTCGCAGTGTATGTTCGTCGGGGAAAAGAATTCGGCCCCGATCCAGGCCGCCATCTGGGCGCACGGCGCGGGTACCCACGTGGACCATTCGGTATTCTACGGCTGTAAAAATGCTTTCGTGCTCATCAAGGCCATCCGGGATTTCTCCCTTACCCACTCCATCATCCACGGCGCCTACGAAGCGGCCGTGTGGTACGGGCCCGACAACGACCCGCAGTTCACCTTCCGCAACAACATCGTGACCGGGTGCCGTTTCTTCTGGCTCCGGCCCGAAGACACCGCGCCGGCCTACTCGTTCAGCAACTCCCTCATTGCCAACAACGGGCACTACATGGGCCTGTATACGCGCAAAGGGCCGGTAGAAGCGCCCAGGAACGCCCACAAAGAGGTGGGAATCAAAAAAACGGGCAACGTGCAGCTGCGCGAGGTTGATTTCAAAGGCGTGCCCCGGGACTACCTCACCCCGCTCCCCGGGTCGGACGGCAGCGAACTGAACGCCGGCATTTTCAAGGGAACCAAGCAGTAACGGAGCCCGGTCTCGTGTCTTGTGTCTTATATCTAGTGTCTTATATCTAGTGTCTGCCTACTGCCAGCCCCCGCCCAACGCCCGGTACAGTTCCACCACCGCCCCCAGCCGCTGCCGTTCCAGTTCGGCCAGTTCCAGTTCACTTTGCAGGGCGTTGCTTTGGGCCGTGATTACTTCCAGGTAGTTGGCCATGCCGCTGTTGAACAGCAGCCGGGCGTTTTGAATGGCGCCGCGCAGCGTATCCACGCGGGCCGCGGCAATTTCGCGGCCGGCCCCCAGCTTCTCCACGTTCACCAGGGCATTCGACACCTCGCCCACGGCCGTCAGCACCGACTGCCGGAAGCGGATCACCGCCTGCTCCCGTTCGATGCGGGCCAGTTCTACCCCCGTCTTGAGGGCCCGCCGCTGGAAGATGGGTTGCGTGAGGCTGCCTGCCGCCATGCCGAACAGCGAGTTGGGAATGCTGAACCAGTTGCTCACCTTAAAGGCGTTGAGGCCGCGGCTGGCGGAAATCGACAGCGCCGGGTACAGACCCGCCTGCGCCACGCCCACCCGGGCATTGGCCGCCACCAGGGCCAGTTCGGCGGCCCGCACGTCGGGGCGGCGACTCACCAGGGTAGCCGGGAAACCCGTGGGCAGCGAACCCGGCACGGCGAGGTCTTCCAGGCGGGCCGTCCGCCCGACCGGTCCGGGCAGGGTTCCCGCCAGCAGCCGCAGCCCGTTTTCCTGCACCGCAATGGCCGCTTCGAGCTGGGGCACGAGCAGGGCCGCCGTCTGCCGTTGCGCTTCGGCCTGCTGCACGGCCAGTTGCGTCACCTCGCCGGCGTCCTTCTGCAACCCGATGATGCGCACGGTGCTGTCGCCCAGGGCCAGGTTGCGGCGGGCCGCGGCCAGTTGCCGGTCGAGCATGAGCAGGTTGTAGTAGCCCTGCGCCGTTTCGGCCACCAGGGCCGTCTGCACCGCCCGGGCGGCCTCCTGGCTCTGCAAATACGCAGCCAGGGCGGCTTCCTTCTGCCGGCGGATCTTGCCCCACACGTCAATTTCCCACGACACGCCCAGGCTGGCCGTGTAGTCTTCCAGGTGGGTGGTCCCCAGGAACGTCTCCAGGCTCCGGCCGTTGAGGCTGTTTTTGGAAGGCGTGGTGGTAGAGGCCGTCACCTGCGCAAACACGTTGGGCAGCCAGGCCGCCCCCGCCTGCCGGGAAGCGGCCCGGGCGTACGCCACGTTCTGCCGGGCCACCAGCAGGTCGAAGTTGCGGACCAGCGTGCTGTCGATGAGGGAACGCAGCACCGGGTCGGGGAAAAAGCTTTGCCAGGACTGCGTGGCAATGCTGGCGGTGTCGCCGGTGGCTACGCCGTTGAACTGGGCCGGCAGGGGCGTCTCGGGCCGGGCGTAGTCGCGTCCCACCCGGCAGGCGGGCAGCCCGGCCAGCAGCAGGCCCATCAGGAAGAAGTATGATTGGAAATTCTTTTTCATGTTGCAAGTGCGGGCCGCATGGGGAGCGGCTTTCGTAGTTTGTTATGGCTTGTTGTAGTCGTGCAAAGCGTGAATCGGGGAGGATCGGGTTAGGCGGGATCGGGTTTTTATAGGGTTGGCTTGGGAGGATAAGCGTTTGGGAGAGTAGGGGTTTGAGAGGATAGGGTTTTAGGATAGGGGCGGGGAAGGATAGGATAGGGTTTAAACCCTATCCTATGGATATTGCTACGCTTGGTATCAATACGCGGCCGGGTTAGCGATGCCGGAATATCCGTAGGATAGGGTTTAAACCCTATCCTAAAACCCTATCCTAGCCTAAAACCCCTGTCCTTCCCAACCCTTTCTATTCTACTCAACCTCATTCTACCTTCCCGCCACCACCGGCTCCGGCGTTTCGTCCTCCACGTGCACCGCCGGCTGGGGCCGGCCCGTAATGCGTTCCTGCAAGTGCTGGAAGATCACGAACAGCACCGGGATGATGAGCACCCCCAGCACCACCCCGATCAGCATGCCGCCCGCGGCGCCGGTACTGATGGACCGGTTGCCGAGGGCCGAAGCGCCGGTGGCCGACATCAGCGGCACGATGCCCGCAATGAAAGCCAGCGACGTCATCAGCACGGGACGGAGGCGCAACTGGGCCGCCTGCAAGGCCGACGAGAGCAAACTGGCCCCGGCCCTGCGCCGTTGCAGGGCGTACTCCACGATCAGGATGGCGTTTTTGGCCAAAAGGCCGATGAGCATGATCAGGCCCACCTGCACGTAAATGTTGTTGTCGATGCCGAACAGGTTGATGAACACGAACACCCCGAAAATGCCCAGCGGAATCGACAGGATCACCGACAGCGGCAGGATGTAACTCTCGTACTGGGCCGCCAGCAGGAAGTACACGAACACCAGGCACAGCAGGAAGATGATCGTGGACTGCCCGCCCGAAGCGATCTCCTCCTTGGTCATGCCCGTCCACTCGTACGTGTAGCCCCGCGGCAAGCTATTGCTGGCAACCTCTTCCACCGCCTTGATCGCATCGCCGGTGCTGAAGCCCTTTTTGGGCAACGCGTTGACCGTGATCGAGTTGAACAGGTTGAAGTGGTTGATCGACTCGGGGCCGTACACCCGCTTGAGGCTCACCAGCGTATTGAGCGGCACCATTTCGCCCCCGCGGTTTTTCACGAAGATGCTGCCCAGCGACGCCGGTTCGGCCCGGTTGGCGGCCTCGGCCTGCACGATCACCCGGTAGTACTTGCCGAAGCGGTTGAAGTCGGAGGCCATCATCGAACCGTAGTACGCCTGCATCGTTTGCAGGATGTCACTCACGTTTACGCCCAGTTGCTTGCTTTTCACCTCGTTCACCTCGAACTGGTACTGCGGGTAGCCCGAGTTGAAGGTGGTGAAAGCGGTGCCGATCTCCTTGCGCTTGAGCAGTTCGGCCACGAAGGCATTGGCCGTGCCGCTGAACTTGTCGATGGAGCCGCCGGTGCGGTCCTGAAGTACCATTTCGAGGCCGTCGATGTTGCCGAAGCCGGGCACGGTGGGCATCGTAAATACGAATATGCCTCCCTCCTTCACCGCCGCCAGCTTCCCGCTGATCTGGTTCATCACCTCCCCGATTTCCTTCACCTCGCCCCGCTCCCCGATGGGTTTGAGGTTGATGAAGCCCACCCCGAACGACGGGCTGGAAGAATTGCTCAGCAGGTTGAGGCCCGAAATCCGGATCACGTTCCGGACGGCCGGCACGGTGCGAAGCAGGTTGTCGGCCTTGTCGAGGGCGGCCTGCGTGCGGGCCAGCGAGGCGCCGGGCGGCATGCCCAGCGAATACACCACGAAGCTCTGGTCTTCGTTGGGAATGAAGCCCGTGGGCGTGGTCTGCATCAGCCAGAAGGTGGCGCCCGTCACGACGGCCAGCGAACCGAGGGCCACCCACTTGCGGCGCACCAGGAATTGCAGGCTCCGCACGTACTTGCGCGTGACGGCGTCGAAGCCGGCGTTGAAGCCGTTGAAGAACCGGCCCACGAAACCCCGGCGGCCGGCCGGGCCCGTGGGTTCCCCGTGCCCGGGCTTGAGGAACAGGGCGCACAGGGCCGGGCTCAGCGTGAGGGCGTTGACGGCCGAAATGACGATGGCAATGGCCATCGTGAAGGCGAATCTGCCGGTAGAACACGCCCACCGGTCCCTGCATAAACGCCGACCGGCAGGAACACCGCCGACATCACCAGCGTAATGGAAATGATGGCTCCCGTGATTTCGCTCATGGCCGAAACGGTGGCTTTCCGGGCCGACAGGCCGGTCCGCGTGCATCTTGGTGTGCACGGCCTCCACCACCACAATGGCGTCGTCCACCACGATGCCGATGGCCAGCACCAGGGCAAACAGGGTGAGCAGGTTGATCGAAAAGCCCAACAGCCCATGAAGAAGAACGTGCCGATGATTGCCACCGGCACGGCAATGGCCGGGATGAGCGTCGAACGGAAGTCCTGCAAGAAGATGAATACAACCAAAAACACCAGCATAAAGGCTTCGATCAGCGTATGTATCACCTCGTGAATCGAGGCGTCGAGGAAGCGTCTTGATGCTGTAGATGGTGCGTAGCTCTGGACGCCCGGCGGGAAGAGTTCCTTCGAAGCCCGGGCCATACCGGGTTTTGATGTTTTCGCTGATTTCGTTGGCGTTGGAGCCGGCCGTCTGGAAGCGGACGCCCATCACGATGCCTTCCTTGCCGTCGGAACGGGTGTTGCCCGCGTAGGTGAACGACCCGAACTCGATGCGGGCCACGTCCTTGAGGCGCAGCACCGAGCCGTCGTCGTCGGCCCGGATCACGATGTTTTCGTACTGGCCGGTTTCGCTGAGCTTGCCCTTGTACTTGAGCACGTACTCAAAGGCCTCCACGCTGCCCTCCCCGAACTTGCCGGGGGCGGCTTCCAGGTTCTGGTCGCGGATGGCGGCCATTACTTCCTGCGGCACCAGGTTGTAGCCGGCCAGCTTGGCGGGGTCGAGCCACACGCGCATGGCGTAGTCCTTGTTGCCGAACACCATGGCCTGGCCCACGCCGGGCACCCGCTTGATCTCGGGCAACAGGTTGATCTTGGCGTAGTTCTGCAAAAACGTCTCGTTGTAGGCGTTGTCGGCGCTGTACAGGTCGAGCACCATGATCATGCTGTTCTGCTGCTTGAAGGTCGATACGCCGGTCTGGAGCACTTCCTGGGGCAGTTGCCCGTTGGCGGCGGCCACGCGGTTCTGCACGTTCACGGCGGCCTGGTCGGGGTCGGTGCCGAGGCGGAAGTACACGTTGATGCTCATCGAGCCGTCGTTGCTGGAGGTGGAGGTCATGTAGGTCATGTTCTCCACGCCGTTGATGGCTTCTTCGAGGGGCGTGGCGACCGAACGGGCCACCACTTCGGCGCTGGCGCCGGGGTACACGGCCACCACCGACACGCTGGGCGGGGCAATGTCGGGAAACTGCGTGACCGGCAGGGTAGCCAGGCCCAGCCCGCCGAGCAGCACCAGCAGGATGGATACGACCGTGGCCAGTACGGGTCTTTGAATGAATATACGGAACATGGATGGTTGCGGAATGGGGGTGGAATCTCCGGTCTAAAATCTCCTGTCTGAAATCTCCCGTCTCTAAAAGGCTTGGCCGAGGCGCAGGCTGTCGTCGGGCACGGGCTGGGGCGTGATGGTCATGCCGTCGCGCAGGCTGCTGATGCCCGTGAACACGATCTTGTCGCCGGGCTTCACGCCGTCTTTCACCAGGTAGCTGGCGCCGCTCCGGCCGGTCACCGTGATGGCCGTGCTCTTTACCTTGTTGCTGTCGGCCAGGGTGTACACGAAAATCTTTTCCTGCAACTCGTAGGTCGATTCCTGCGGCACCAGGATGGCTTCGGCGCGGCGCTGTTCGAGCCGCACGCGGCCGGTGTTGCCCGACCGGATGAGCCCGTTGGCGTTGGGAAACACGGCCCGGAAGGTGATGGCGCCGGTGGTTTTGTCAAACTGGCCCTCCACGGCGTCGATGCGGCCCTTTTCGGGGTACTCGCTGTTGTCGGCCAGGATGAGGGTCACGGGCGGCAGGTTCTTGAGCTTCTCCTCGATGTTGTTGCCCGGCGACTGGCGGGTAAAGGCCAGAAAGTCGGTTTCGCCCATCGAGAAGTAGGCGTACACCTGGCGGATGTCGGAGAGCAGCGTGAGGGCTTCGGCGTCGGTTTTGCCCACCAGGCTGCCGATCTTGCGGGGAATGCGGCCGATGTAGCCGCTCACGGGGGCAACGATGGTGGTGTAACCGAGGTTGATGCGGGCCGATTGCCGCGTGGCTTCCGCCTGCGCCACCCCGGCCTGCGCGGCCAGTTGGTTCGACTTGGCCGTGCGCAGCTGCACGTCCGACACTACGTTGTTCTGCACGAGCGGCGCGAGCCGGTCCACATCGACCTGGGCTTTGAGCAGGGCGGCCCTGGCGGCGTCGAGGCTGGCGCTGGCGTTGCCCAGCTGCTCGCGGTAGGGCCGGTCGTTGACCTTGAACAGGGGTTGCCCGGCCCGCACGAAGGCGCCTTCCTCCACGAAAATCTTTTCCAGGTAGCCTTCCACCTGCGGCCGGATTTCCACGTTGACGCGGCCTTCGAGCTTGCCGGCAAACTCCTGCTGGGTGGTGGCGGGTTGCTCCCGGATGGTGAGTACGGGCAGGGTGGGCACTTCCGTACCGGCGGCATTTTCTTCGGCGGGGGCGCTGCAGCCGGCCAGGGCCGCGCCTAGGGCAAGGGCCCCGAGCAGCCGTTTCCAGGGGCCCGCCATTGCGGGGGCATTGCGGATTGATTTCTTTTCCTGATGGGGGTTGTGCATGGTTTGGGAAGAACAGTAAAGACAAATGTACTTTTACCTTCCCAAACCCCTGTCCGATTTTTGACCAAAGGACGCGCAGCCACGGTAAATTACCGCTCAGCGGCGATAAAAGGAGGATTTGTCTTTCGCATTACTTGATAAGTGGTCGCCCGGGCACTGGTATTTTCTCGGGATGGGCTGTAAGTGCTGGGGTAAGAATAGCCGGACTCCTTCCTGTTCTTCGTTCAAAGTCGGTCTAAGGTGGATCACCAGGGAGGAAAAGTTTCACGCAAAGGCGGATTTCACGCAAAGGCGCAAAGGAGGAGCGCAAAGGCCGCAAAGGGAATAATTGAACCGCCAGGATCGCAAAGGAGACGCAAAGGGCGCGAAGCAATACGCGTTCTCCTTGCGGTCTTTGCGGTTGAGTAGGGGTAGGGTTAAACCCCTACCTTACGGAAAGGCTGCGCCTCAGTTGAGTCAAGCGACTTTTGCGTACGCTTGCGCAATATCCATAGGATAGGGTTTAAACCCTATCCCTCCTGGCGGTCTTTGCGTCTCTCTTGCGCCCTTTGCGGTTAAGTTGTTTGTATGGCCCCTCGTCCTCCCATCCCATTCCGGCAAAAATCCGTATCATCGGAAACGAAGCCGTCTCTTCACGCAAACCCGCTTACCGGCATGATGCAACCCGATCACGAACCAGTACTGCCCTACCCGGCCCTTCCCGCGCACGACAACCCACCGGCCGGTGCAAGCGCCGCCCCCGGCTCAGCCGACATGATAGCCAACCTGGCCCGGAAGCTCTCCGCGCAACCCGCCGTGGCCGCTCCTACCCTGCTGGGGGCGGAACTGCCGTTGCTGGCCTCGCAGGTCGCGGCTGCCCATTCGTACCGGCACGCCTACGGGCCACCCGCCGACTCATCGGGCAGCGACACCGCCGTTCCCCCGGTGGGTTCAGCCCCGAAAGCAATCCTGGTCACCGACCATTCAACCAAGCCGGCAGGTCCGGCGCCGGACGCCCAGGCGGGCAAACCCGTTAACCTGAAGCGCCGCAAGGTGAACGCCAACCGGTTCCGGGCCCGCCCCAACAAACCACCGGAATAACCGTTTCTCCTCTTTTACCATTCCCCGCAATCATTCCTCCACCGGCCACACCGTAAGGCGGCCGGTCTCTTCGAGCAACGCCCACTGGTGACGGTCGGCGGTGGTGAGGGCGGCAACAATGGGCGAACGGGTCTGGTAGACGCCCTTCGACTGGATGCCGTCCTCGCCCACCAGGAACACCTGCGCCTTGGTTTTGCCGGCAACCACCAGGTGACTGGCCGATACGAACCCGAGCCGGGACGGGGCCAGGTCCTGGGCGAAAAAGTCGCTGCCCGCCCGCAGGTGCCCTTGCAGGTGGCGCAGCAACAGGCACCCGTTTTCGGTCAGCAGGGCCAGCCGCAGCCGGGCGTGGTGCGTGGTGGCCGCTACCTGCCCGATCATGCTGCCCACGTCGATGCCTTCCGCCGCGCCATCCTCCCCGATCTTCAGCAGCGCACTGCCCCGGTAGGCGTAGTAGTTGCCGTTGCGGTAGAGCATGCCCGTGGGGGACGGCGCCGGCGTCATCATCGCGGTGGGCCGGAAGGGCCGGTCGCCGGCGAAGCGGCAATCCGTCGAACCCTGCAACGAACCGTCGGGCTGGTAGTGGTAGAGCGTAAGGGCGTAGTTGTGCGCCTTGAGCATCGACACGCCGCCCTCGCCGTTGGCCGTAAGCCCAACCAACCCTTTGGTGAGGCCGTACGCCCCGTTCACCACCAGTTCCTCGTCGAAGTACTTGTTGCGGGGCAGCCGCTTTTCTTCCAGGGCCACGTCGTGGACGGCCAGCACCGTCACGCGGTTGCTGTAGTACGGGTCGGCCACCAGCGTCCAGCCACTGTTGCCGGTCACCGGCTGGGGCCAGGCGTAGTATTCGAAGTTGCCGTACCAATCGCCGCGGGCCAGGTGCAGGCGGCCGTCGCGCACGCCCAGCGCCAGGAACTGGTTGCGGTGGGCCACCGTGCTCACCCAGCGGATCGTCTTGTCGAGTTGCAGCGCCGGGGCGCCGGCCGCCTGCCGGGGCGCCGTGCGCCGCAGGCTCGTAAACCGGCTCACGTCGGAGGGGAGCAGGTAGTCGTCGGGCACGAACTTGCGGAGCACCGGCAGTTGCGACAGGTTGCCCTCCTGCAACTGTTCGCTCACCACCTGGTAAGCCACTTCCGTCGCCGTTTCGGTCAGGTCAGGGTGCGGGTGCCCTTCGTGGACGTGCACCAGCGCGTTGAGGAACTGCGCCTTTTTGGACCCCGCCATCGGCTGCGCGAAGAGTTCGCGGACCTGCGGGCCCAGTTGCCCGGCGTCGTCTTCGGCCACCAGTTCGAAGTAGCGTTTGAGGCAGGGCTCCGCCTGGTTCAGGATTTTCCAGCCTTCCAGCAGCGTCTGGCGGGCCCGCCCGGGCTGCGCCAGCTTGTCGGTCAGCAGGCGCGAGGCGTCGAGGTAGTCGCCGTTGCGGAGGGTGGTAGCCAGGCTCTTTTCGTAGGCCTCGGCGGCCGGGCCGGCCTGCCCCACGGCCTGGTAGAGGTCACCGGCCCGTTCGTGCTTATGGGCCTGTTCGTAGAGGGGAATGGCTTCCAGCAGCAAGCCGCCCCGCTCCAGGCATTCGGCCGCCGCCGACACGTTGCGGAGGTGGTCTTTGTAGAGGGCCGCCGCCTCGCGGTAGTGCTTGCCGCCTTCCAGCACCCGGGCCGCCGCGTAGTAGTCGCCCAGCAGGTGCGCGTAGATGTAGGCCGCCTTTTTGTGGTTGCCCGCCTCAATTTCCCGGCGGGCCGCCTCCTGGTACTTGCGGCGTAGTTCGTAGTACCGGGCGTCGAGGGTCCAGGTGTCGGTGGCGCCGCCCCCGCCCAGCTTGCCCAGGTCAAAGTCGGTGGGGTGCTGGTTCAGGCGCGAGGTGGGCGCCGACGTGCCCCGGTTCTGGTAGGGCGAATCGAGGGGAATGGCGTACTTGAGGGCCTCGTCGGTATCCTGGTCGAACAGGTTGAGCAGGCGCTGGATTTCGTTGTTGCGCTTCCGCTGGATTTCTTCGAGGTTCTCGCGGAGCCAGTTTTCGAGCCGGTCGAAGGGACCCGGCCCGTCGTTGCCCGTCGCATTCTGGTTGTCGCCGGGGTTGCCGTTGCCGGTGGGCCATACGTCCTTGATCTTCTGGAGCACCGACAGGGCTCCGTTGAGCAGGCCGCCGTTCAGGTTGGTGAACAGGTCGCGCACCAGCGACGACTTCTCCTCCTCCCCGTCCAGGATGTCCTGGATGTCTTTGGGGTCCACCAGTTCCTTGAACGAGGCCATTACCTCTTCCAGCGTGGGTTGTTGCACCTCAATCTCGCCCAGGGGCGGCTTGGCGGGCAGGCCGGGGTGGGCCCGGCTCCAGTCGGTACGAGTCGGTTCGGGCCAGGCCAGCAGGTCGGCCAGGTCGAGGCGGTCGGCGGCCGAAAAGCCCACCAGGCCAACCGTCGGGTGAAAAAGCTGGCGTTCCCAGAGCAGCAGGTCTTTGAGTTCGGCGGGGTCCACCTCGGGGTACAGCGTGGCGTGCACCGGCAGGTAGAGCCGGCCGCCCAGGCAGCCGTACGGGTGGCGCAGGCCGGCGGGCACGGCCGGGTTGGGCCCGCGGAAAATGACCAGCAGGCCCGCCGGGCGCACCGAGTGGATGGACTCGGGCACGGCGTAGCATTCGAGTGGGCGGGCCTCGACGCCCCACCGGCTGATCTCCCGCAGCCAGTCCCCGGGGGAACCGCCCCGCAGGAAAGCCGCGCAGGCCGCCTGGACGGGACGTTCTTTATAGTGCAGTCGTAGTAGCATGGGATGGAAGCCGGTCGATGAACGGCTGAATATACGTGGAATAAAAGTCGGGGGCGGACAGGCTGTCGCCGGGTTCCTCCCCGGTAAAATAATACGATCCGAATACCGTGCCGTCGGACGCCCAGCCGGCCATGGCCTTGCCGATCACCAGCACCAGGGTCACTTCGGGCAGGGCGGCGTCGGCGCTGCGCAGGTGCAGCAGCCCCCGCGAATCGACAATGGCCTCGCTGCCGTCGGCCCAGGCCGTCTTGCGGAACTTCACGCCCTTGTTGGGCAGCAGCGTAAACGGGGCGGGCTCCTCGGGGGTCTTCTCGCAAAGTGTTTCCCGGCCGGAGACTAGCTTGAGCACGGCGTTGTTGACCAGCGAAATGCAGTGGTGGTCCAGTATCAGTTCCCCGGCCCGGCTGAGGTACAGATGCTGCACCCGTTGCAACACCGTGTAGCCGTTGTTGATGTGCTTCTTCACCGGGTTGAGGTCCAGGCCGCCGTGGCGGAGCTTGCCCAGTTGCGACTCAATGGCCGAGGGGTCCTGGTGCAGATCCACTTTGCCCTCCACGCAGTCGAGTACCACCCGTCCGCGGTGGGTTTTCACGAAGAACAGGTTTTCCCAGAAGGCCGCCTCCAGCACCTGGCCCATCTCGCGGGGCAGTTCCACCCCTTCGGCCACCCCGTCGCGGAGGTGCACCGTGTACAGCCGGTGCAGGTCGAGGGGACGGTTGCTCACCAGGATGTAAAGCGTGGCGTCGCCGTCGTAGCCGAACCAGTAGTTGCCCGGCTCAATGTAGGGCAGCAGTTCTTCGGCGCCGGTATCGCGGGCGGGCCAGTAGAGCAGCCGCTGCACCTCAGTGATGCCCACCACGCCCACGGCCGGGTCGTAAAACGTGTTGCCCTCCGAGAGCCGCATGCCGGTGGTCGGGTAGAACAGCGGCGCGGGCTGGCAGTTGAGGAAGGCCGGCACGTTTTCCCGCTTCATGGCCTGCCGGGCGGGGGCGGCCGGCGCCAGCAGCAGGTCGGCCAGGTCGAAGCGGGCCGTGCTCAGCAGGCTGCGGCGGCCGTGCTGGTACTGGTAAAAGGCCAGTTCCCCCGTGCGGCTCACCGCCACCAGGAAGTGGAGCGAACCTTTGAGGCCGGCCAGCAGGGTGCCGAACGCCGGGTCGTGCAGGGCCGCCGCGCCGGTGACCAGGATGTACTCGGTGTGGTCGCCCCGGGGGGCCTGCCCCATGAACGCCGCCAGGGCGGGGCCGCAGTGCAGGGCCGGGTCGAGCCGTTCGAGGCCTTCGGTGACGCCGGCCTTGCTCGTCAGATCCATTTCGCCGTAGCCCGTGCCGCCGAGGGCGTAGGCATCCGTTGCCACCCCGGCCCGGGCGTTGCGGGTGCAGGCCAGGGCCGCCGAAACGGCAAACACGCGGGGCAGCCCCCACATCTTGAGGGTGGTGTCCACCAGGAGGGTCCGCCGGCGGTCGAGGTGGTCGGGCGGCTCTTCGCGGCGCAGGAACATGGCCTCGTGGTTCACCAGGCGGGCCGTCAGCACGGCATCGTCCTGGGCCAGTTCGCTCAGGAGGAGCCGGTCGAAGTTGCCCCGGTTGGTAATGTCCGACACGCCGCCGTAGGGCTGGTCGCTGCTGCCCCGGGCGTGCATGGGAATGTGCAGGGCCGCCACCAGCCGCCGGGTGAGCCGGGCAATGCCGGCCGTTTTGGGGTCCTCGGCCAGTTGGTCGAGCAGGTCGAGGGGCCGGGGCTGCGGCTCGGGCAGGGACACTTCGGCGGGCACGGGCAGTTGGGCCACGCCCACGCGCAGGAGCAGTTCGAGCACGGTGGCGTTGGGGTACTGCCGCAGGGCTTCCTCCAGGGGTTCCAGGTCAGCTTTGAGGCCGTCGCGGGTGGTTTCGCCGCCGGGCCGCAGCAGGAGCCGGTCGATGCGGCCGCTCCCCCACTCCTCTACCACGGCGCGGGCGGCACCCGCCGGCACGGCGCGGGGGGTATTGCGGAAAAGGTCGTGCAGCAGGTGAATCTTGCGTTCGCCCGTGCGCAGTTCGCGGGGCAGCGCCCCTACCACGTCGAGGAAGCGTTCGGTCTGCCCGATGTAATACTCCATCACGTCGTCGGGGCCGCCGGTTTCCTCGGGCATTTCCCACAACAGGCCGTGCAGCAGGCCCACGCCGCCGCTCGCCTGCTTCCAGTCGGGCTGGCAGGCGGCCAGGGTCAGCAGCAGAGTACCCAGCGGGGGCAGTCCGCCCGGCGCCAGCGCGCGCAGGATGGCCACCAGTTCCTCGCGGTAGCAGATCGTGGCGCCGGTCTGCCACTCGATCACTTCGCCCTTTTCGGCCCAGCGCCAGAAGTAGCCCGCCGGGGGTTGTAAGTAGTCTATCGTCTTTTTTACGGCGTCAGTCATTTGTTTCCCTTTCCCTTCGTGAGGCGCGCGGCGCTCCGGCTGGCGGGCACCAGCGCCTCCCTCGGTATTTTTTCCCAGCTGCCGTCGGGCCGAAACCGCAGCACGGCGTCGTTGCGGGGGTTGAGTTTGGCGGCCAGCAGCCCGGCCGCCAGGGGCAATTCAAAATCAAAACCACCCGGCACCAGTATATTTTGCGTCAGCCAGTATTCCTTGCCGGGTACCGGCGGCAGGGGCGTGCCCAGCACCAGCACCTGGCCGTCTGCGGAAGCGGCGAAGTGCAGCCCCTGCAAGCGGACTTCAGGGGCCGTGGCCGCGTACTGCTGCCACACGGCGAGGTCGGTCACCAGGGCGCCGCCCGCCTCGGACCGGTCCGAGGGCACCAGCCGGACGGGGTACCGGCCGTCGGCCTTCCCGGGCAGGGCCGAGGTGGGCAGTTCGGGGCGGATGTACGCGGCCAGGGGCGTCCAGCGCCCCTCGGGCAGCTTGCCGACCGGCGTAAGGCCACCCACCGGGAAGAGCGCGTCCCCTTCGTCGAGCAGGTAGGTCCGCACGGCGGGCAGTTGACGGAGCCGGAGGTCGGGCGTGGCGTCTGTTTCGATGCCGCGCAGCCAAAGCTGGCCTTCCGCCTCGGCTACGCGCAGGCCGGGCAGGCAACGCACCGCCCCCAGCGCCTCCCGGTCCTTGGCGGCCAGTACGAAGATGAGTTCTTTATGGGTCATTGGTCAGTGGTCAGTGGTGCATTAGTCAATGGTCATTGGTCAGTGGTCAATAGTCATTGGTTCATTCATATTGAACCGTTCCCGCATGAAACCATCATGCCGAATGACTACTGACCATTGACTAATGCACCATTGACCAGTGTACTCTCACGCGGTTTGAAGGATTTTCTGCCAGAGCTGGTCGATGGGCGCCTGCACGTAGCGGCGCTGCACCTCGTTGCTGATCCATTCGCAACGGCCGTCGAGGTAGCGGAGGCGGTCCTTGATGAGGGTCCGTTCGGCCATCGGCAGGCCGGGCTGGGACCACTTTTCAGCCATCGCCATTACCTCCTTGTAGATCTCGTCGGCGTCGGGGGCGGAACTGGCCGAGGCCCGGGGATGCTGCGGCTGGCCTTCCCGGTCGGTAGCCACCACCGCGTTCACGATGCCGGCAATGATCTCCTCCTGCTCCTGGGTGTCCCAGATGTAGCGCAGCACCCACAGGTCGGAGGGCACCGCCCGGGTGCGTTTGCAGAGGAGGGCGCTGGCCGCCACCAGGCGTTGCAGCTTCACGGCGCGGCGGTCGGAAACCTGCACGCCGGCGTTGCGCAACTGGCCGATGAGTTCGATGTAGGCCGGGCGGATGCCGCCCAGGTCCACGGCGGCAATGGCCGATTGCAGGACTTTGATCTCGTCGGCGGCGATGGCGGGGCGGTCGGCTTCGGCCCGCCGTTCGAGCGACCAGCCGGCTTCGAGTACACCGCCCAGCAGGGCCGGGTCCACGTTTTCGCAGCGCACCCGCACCAGGAAGCGGTCAAAGAGGGCTTGCAGCGACTCGTCTTCGGGCAGGTGGTTGCTGGCCCCCACGATGAGCAGGGCGGGCAGGGCCCGGGTTTCCCGGCCGCGGCGGAACACTCTTTCGTTGAGCACCATCAGCAAACTGTTGAGGATGGCGCTGTTGGCGTTGAGCAATTCGTCGAGGAACACCAGGTTGGCTTCCGGCAGCATGCCCTCGGTGTTGGTCACCAGGTCGCCCTCCCGCAGCTTGCGGATGTCGAAGGGGCCGAAGAGTTCGTTGGGTTCGGTAAACCGGGTAAGCAGGTATTCGAAGGTATTGCCTTGCAGGGCCCGGGCCAGTTGCCGCACCATGGCACTTTTGGCCGTGCCCGGCGGGCCCATCAGGAACAGGTTTTCGCGGCCCACCAGGCAGATGCCCATCAGGTCGATGATGTCGTCTTTGCCCACGAAGGTGCCCTTGAGGTGGTGCAGCACGCCGTTGAGCTTATCGACCAGGGTATATTCTTTGATTGTCGTGGTTTCCATCAGTGCAACAATTAACAACTAATTTTTTAGGTAATATATTTACTACCAGCGGGTTATGAAAGTAAAAATTTTCAGATCACCGCTTTGGCGGATTTATCGGGCTTCGGTAAGACTTTCGAATTCGGGCCACCAGCCGGCGGCGTATTGCCCGAGGGCCGCCCGCACGTGTTCGGGCACTTCGGGGCCGGTGAGGCGGTTGGCGTCCTTTTCGCGGATGATGCGGTCCACGTAGGCCGCGCGCAGGGAAGGGTGGGCCAGGATCACGCCGGGGGCCGCCTCGCCGGCGGCACCGCTGCCCACCGAGGAGAAGGGCCAGTCGAGGGCCGCCCGTTGCAGGGCCGCCACCAGCACGTCGCCGGGCGCCAGGCCCTTGGCCAGCCGCAGCAGGTCGGGCAGGTACCGCAGCGTGAGGTCCGCGGAATACACGGCTTCCGGGGTGCGCGGCCCGGCGTAGTCTTGCAGGTAATGGCGCACCACCTCTTCGCCCAGGTCGCGGAGCACGGCCAGTTGCACGGCGTGGTAAAAGTACCGGGCGCCCCACAGGGCAGCCTCCGGCAGGAAGGCCGGTGCCGTACCGGGCATCTCCAGGACGTCTGCTTGGTAGTAGTGGAGGAGCAATGTTTCGGCAGCCCGCAGGTCATCGTCCCCGAAGGAACCGATCCGCCCGGCCACCGTGACCTTCCCTCTCTCCAGCAGGTCCCTTAAAAAATCAGCTAATTTCATCTCTCGTACAAAGGCAACACTGGCGCCCCCCCAATTGGTTTCGCCCGGCCCCCGGTTTCGGGGGTCGGGCCGCAATAAAAATTACTTCCTTCCACCGCCCTCCGCATCCGGAAGTAGCCCGCAAAAGCCGGGCCAGTACGTGATTTTTTTATAACGCAACACCGGTTGGTTTAGTGCCTGGGAAAAGGAGACCGGAGGCGGGAGAAAGGGAGACCGGAGGATCGGGAAGGAAACTGGGGCGGGAAACCGGTTTAGCAGGCCAGGGTTTTAGAGGGATTGGGTTTTAGAAGGATAGGGTTTAAACCCTATCCTATGGATATTGCGCATGCGTACGCAGATTTCGCTCCATTCGAACCAAGCGCAGCCTATCCGTAGGGTAGGGTTTAAACCCTACCCCCATCCCTACCCGCACCCGCATCCCCGTGGCCCGGTACCTGCGCCTGGGCCGGTCGTACGGGCAGGGCCACCCCGACAGTGCCGCCTGCTACTACCGCCGGGCCGAAGTACTCAGCCGGCAACTCAACTACCCCGAGGGGAGCATCCGGGCGTGGCTCGAAGCGGCACGGCTCCTGCGGACGCAGGGCAAACCCGACACCATGATTGCCCTGGGCAACCGGGCCGTGGGGTGCGCCCGGCAGCACCGGCTGGAGGCGTTGCTGGGAATGGCTTACGTGAGCCTGGGTGTCGCCTATGCGGCCAAGTCGGATTACCAGCAGGCCATTGCCTACGCCAGGAGTTTCCGACGGCAAAACACTACCTGGCCGAGGCCCGCCGCATCGGGGAGGCGCACCAGTTGCAGCAAAAGCTTCTCTACGTGTACAAATTGCAGTCGGCGCTGGAATTGCTGGACGGAGACATGGCGGCCTTCAGGAAAATGGACCAGCAGCGCGATTCGGTGGAGCGGCGGCTGGTCAACGAGTCGGTGCTGCGCAATACGCAGGAACTGGAGGTCAGGTACCAGTCGCGCCAGCAGGCGGCCCGAACCATCCAGCTACCCAACCCCTCACTTCGCCGTCCAGCCGCCATCGACGGTGAGCATGGCGCCTACCATGTAGGTGGCCGCGTCGCTGGCCAGGAAGATGGCGGCGCCCTGGATTTCCCGCAGTTCGCCCCAGCGGCCCAGGGCCGTGGCGCCCACCACGAAGTTTTTCGCCTCCTCGGTGTGGGCGATGGGCAGGTTCATCTCCGTGAGGAAAGGGCCCGGGCAAATGGCGTTCACGTTGATGTGGAAGGGCGCCAGTTCGAGGGCCAGGGCGCGGGTCATCTGCACCACGGCGCCCTTGCTGGCCGTGTAGGGGGTACGGTTGGCCAGCCCCACCAGCCCCAGCGTGCTTGCCAGGTTGATGATGCTGCCCCGGCCGCTCTTTTTCATGAAGGGCGTTACGGCGCGGCAGCAGAGCCAGGTACCGTTCACGTTCACGTTCAGCACTTTGTTGAAGTCCTCCGGGCTCACCTCGTCGATGGGGCCGCGAATGTTGATGCCGGCGCTGTTGATGAGAATGTCGATGCGGCCGAAGGTGTCCATTGCCGCCTGTGCCACCGCTTCGGTCTGGGCCTGGCTGGTAATGTCGGCGGGGAAGGAGACGGCCTTGCGGCCAAACGCCTGGCTGATTTCCCGGGCGGCGCTGGCCCCTTCTCCGGCCGTGCGGTTCACCAGCATTACGTCTGCGCCGGCCGACGCCAGGCCCGCGGCCATGGCCAGCCCCAGGCCCTTGGAGCCTCCGGTAATGATGGCGGCCCGGCCGCTCAGGTCAAACTGCTTGATTCCCGGAAGTGGTTCTTGGGTCATTGGTTCGTTATTGGTCATTAGTAATTGGGTGTACTTACGGATGGAGTTATGGTTAAATGGCTGTATGGCTACATGGTTATATGGTTAAATGGCTATATGGTTTTGCTTACACCCGCACTACTACCCATCAATCAGCCATACAGCCATACAGCCATACAACCATGCAGCCATAACCTTATCAATACAATTAGCCATTGGTCATTCGCTTCCCCCATTCCAGGCAGGCGCGGATGTTGGCCTCTTCGGCGGCGAGGCGTTCGTCGGGCGGGAGGTGCGAGACGCGGGGCAGGCCGGCGCCGAATTTGCGTTCCCGCACCAGGCGCAGGGTGCGGGCCAGTTCAGTGCCGGGCACGTCGCCGAAGGTAGCCCAGTAGTCGGGCTTCAGGCAGGGAATTTCGAGCGGGTCGCGGGTGATCATTTCGAGGCTGAGGGCCACGTTGGGGTTGTGCTTGCGGCACAGCGCCACCATCTGCGGCAGGTCGAGAATGCCCTGGCCCAGCGGCACCTCCGACAGCCGGAAGCCCTCGGGGTACTCCTCCACGGCCATGTCTTTCACGTGCGTGCTCAGCACGAACGGCACCAGCGTCCGCACCACCTCCATCGGGTCTTCGAGCAGGGCGATGCTGTTGCCGAAGTCGAGGGTGACGCCGATCCATTCGCTGCTCAACTCCTTGAGGACCGCGGCCAGTTCGGGTGCCCGCCAGTCTTTGTGGTTTTCCACCGCCAGCTTTACTTTGTGCTTGCGCAGCACCGGTTCGGCCCGTTGCAGCGTGGCCCGGGCCTGCGCCTTGAACGCCTCGAATTCCGCCGCCGACTTGAACGTTTCGTAGCGACGGCCGCTTGCGCACACCGTCCGGAGGATTTGCGCCCCGGCTTCCCGGGCGTTTTTCACTTCCGCCTCGAAGGCCGGCACCGCTTCGGCCTTGTCGGGCAGGGCAATGGACCCCTCCAGGTACAGTCCCAGTTTCTCGCGCCGGTCGCGGACCTTGCGGGCAAAATCGGCCGTCCAGTCCTTGACGCCTACCTGCACGCCGCCCGCCCCGATGCGCCCGCAGTGTTCGATCAGGTCCACGGCGTGGGCAAAGCCCGGGTACTGCCGGCTTTCGGCCTTGGGGTTCCAGCGGGCGGCGTACGAATGCACCACCACGCCCATGCGCAGGTCCTTAAAAAATGCGGGCATCGCCGGCAACGACAGGGCCATTGCCCCCGCGGAAGCCCGTTGCACAAAGGTTCGTCGGTTCATGGGGAAGTTCGGGTTGATGGGGTGGGATGGTACACTGATCTATGGTACACTGATCTATGGTACACTGATCTATGGTACACTGATCTATGGTACACTGATCGGTTATGATGATTATGATTGGGACTGATCTGGAAATGATTCTCTGAAAGATCATAATAAATCATAATCATCATAATAGATCAGTGTACTATTTCCCCTGCGTCACGTAGTTGTTGAGTTCGTCGGCTTTCCAGGGCACCACGCGGCCCTGCGAGGTAACGCGGGTCATGCCCACGGTGCGCGGCGCAACCGGGCCGGCGTCGTTGCCCCAGGCATTGCGGATGTAGGTAAGAATGGCCGTGATGGCCGCGTCGTCCATCGTGGAATGGGCCGGCATGACGGGCAGGATTTCGGGGGCGTCGTACTTTTTGCCGCCCACCTGCACGGGGCCTTCCATGCCGTGCAGCAAGATCAGGGCCAGCCGCTTCTCGTCGCCCAGCACCCAGTCGGAGCCCGCCAGCGGCGGGGCAAACCGGGCCACGCCCGTACCATCGGTGCCGTGGCAACCGGCGCAGGTGGTCAGGTAGTGCTGGCGGCCGAGGGCAAACCGCTTCTGGTCGGCTTCGTTCAGCGCGTACTGCTTAGGGGCGCTGCTCAGGGCAACGTGGTGACCCGGCCACTCGAACAGGGAGGCTACGGCAGCCATCCGCGACGCGTCTGCCTTGCCATGGGCACGGCTCAGGACGGCCGGGGCCGCGGGAAGGCGGATGGGAGGCCGGCTGCCGCCCGCGGTGGAAAGGCCGGTGAGTACGGCTTGCTGCCGCCAGTTCAGTTGGTCGTCGCCCGGGTCGAGCAGGGCCAGCAGGGCGGAAAGTTCAGTGGGGTCACCCTTGCGTACGATGGACATGGCCAGCATTTCCAGCAGGATTTCCCGGGACGGGTCGTGGGTTTGCCAGTCCGGCGCGTGCCACAGGCTTTGCAGGAAAGCAAACTCCCCGCCCCCCAGGCTGCTCAGGATGGCGTCGCGCACCAGCGGAGAACTGCCGTGGTTTTTGGCAATGATGTTGAGCAACCGGTGGGCCCTCACTGGCTCCAGCACCGCGGCCGAAAGTGCCATTTGCAGGATTTGTTCCGGGGGAGCCTCCTCGCATTCGCGCAAAAGCACCCAGGCCAGATGGGTCCGCACCTTTTCGTCGGCCGCCGCGAAGGGTTCCAGCAGCCGCAGGGCGGCCGTCCGCACGGTCGGGTCACGGTCCGCTACCAGGCTGAAAAGCAGGTCCGGGCTCAATCCCTTTACGCCTTCCAGCGTCCACAGGGCGTGGAGCCGGCCCAGGCTGAAGGTTCCGGTGGCCGCTACCCCGCGCAGGGCCGGCACGGTGGCGGGGTCGTTGCGTTCCACCAGGAGCCGCTGGGCCACGTCGCGGTACCAGCCGTCGGGGTGCGACAGGTAGCCGACGAGTTCGGCCGAAGGGGCGCCGGAAAGTTTTTTGGGCTTGGCCGGTTTCCAGCCCTCGGGCACAATGCGCCAGATGCGGCCACGGTGGACGGGCAGTACCAGTTTGCGGTTAAGGGTTTGTTCGCGCAGGTACGGGGTGATGTAGGCCCCGTGCTGCACGAGTCCGCGGTACATGTCGGCCACGTACAAGGCCCCGTCCGGCCCCGAAGCCAGGTGCACCGGCCGGAACCGTTCGTCGGTAGAGGCCAGGAATTCCGTGCCGGGATGCGGGTCGCGGGCCGCGAGCAGCAGGCCGTCTTCCTGCACCACGTTGCGCTTGACCAGGTTGCCCGAGGGTTCGCACACGAACACGTTGCCGTAGTATTCCTTGGGCAGGGCCGTGCCCCGGTAGCTGAGCGGCGAACAGGCAGCGGTAAACTCCAGCAGGCGGCCCGCCGAATCGAGGGTGCCGGGAATGTAGCCGCGGTTCACGGCGGGGTTGGACCGGATGGGGTAGATGCGCCGGTCCACGGTGAGGCCGTGGTCGATGCCCGAGGTGGGCGTGTGGTTTTTATTGCGGGAAAGGTAGTTGGGCGGCACCAGGTCGGCGTGGAGCTGCGACCAGTTGTAGTTGTAGACCAGCCGGCCCTCGTCGTCGTGGCTGATGCCCCACTGGCCCCGGAACTCGGTGCTGTCGCGTCTCCACTCCCCACCGGTGAGGCGGTAGCGGAGGCGCGACTTGGCGTTGTAGTACCAGTTGTCGAGGCCGCGCCAGAGGCCGTTGCCGGCGTGTTCGGGCAGCGCCGAGCCGGCGTAGGTAGAGTCGATGAGGGTTTTGGTGTCGGCCCGGAGGTCGCCGTCACGGTCCTGGGTGAGCCAGAGGGCGCCGTTGTGGGCCACCAGGGCGCCGCCGGGCACCAAGGCCAGGGCCCGGGGCATCACCAGGCTGTCGAGGTACACGGTGCTGGCGTCCATCCGGCCGTCGCCGTCGGTGTCTTCGAGCACCGAGATGCGTCCGGAGGGCTCCTTTTCGTCTTTTCCCTCAATGTCGGTCATGAAGCCGCGCATCTCCACCACCCACAGCCGGCCGTCGGGGTCGAAGGTGATCACCACGGGGTCCTGCACCATCGGTTCGGCGGCCACGAGCTGGATCTGGAGGCCGGGCTGGAGGCGGAAGGAAGCCCGTTCTTCGACCGGCTTGCGGGCCGGCGAGGGCCCCTGGTCCGGCTCCCGCCCGGGGTTGGGGACGCAGCCCGGTAGGCCGGACAGCGCCGCCAGGAGGGCGCAACCGTAAATGACGTACCTGAACATAGGACCTGGGTTTGCTTCACCGGTAAATTACCATATTTTCCTTGAATGGTACACTGAGATGGTACACTGATCTATTATGATGGTTATGATTTATTATGATTTTTTTAATCAGTTCCAATCATCATAATAGATCAGTGTACCATCACGGCCGCAGTACGCTTTTCACGGTTTCGCCGGTGCGCATCTTTTCGAAGGCCGTCTGCCATTCGGTGACGGGCCACACGCCGCCGATGAGGGATTTGACGTCCAGTTGGCCGCTGGCAAGGAGGGCCAGTACGCGTTCCCACACGGGCCAGTTGTGACTGAAGCTACCCTGGAGGGTGATGTTCCGGTGCACCAGGGAGTCGAGGGAAAAGCCGAGGGGCTGGCGGCCCCAGCCTACCTTGGTGATGATGCCGTTGGGGCGCACCAGTTGCAGGGCCGTTTGCAGGGTGTTGCTCACGCCGGCCGCGTCGATCACGCAGTCGGCGCCCAGGCCGTCGCGTTGCAGGGCCCAGGCGGTAGCGTCGCCTTCAATGGTTTCACAGCCGTAGGCGCGGGCAACTGCGAGGCGCCGCCCGTGCCCCGGTTTACCGGCCACGGCCACCTCGGCACCGCACAGCTTCGCCATGGCCGCGCAGAGGATGCCGATGGTGCCGGGCCCGATCACCAGTACGCGGTCGCCGGGGCGGAGGCGGGTGTTTTCGACCACGGCGTTGTAGGCTACGCTGCACGGCTCGGTAAGGCAGGCCTGTTCGAAGGGCAACCCGTCGGGCACCCGGTGGAGGCAGCGGGCCGGTACGCGCACGAAACGGGTCATGGCCCCGTCCACGCCGTAGCCGAAGCCCTTGCGGGTAGGGTCGAGGTTGTAGAGGCCGCGGCGGCTCATGGGGTTGTCGGGGTCGATGACGGCGGCCGTTTCGCTCACCACCCGGTCGCCCTCCCGCCAGCCGGCTGCGCGCCGCCCCACTTCCACCACGTGGCCGCCAAACTCGTGGCCGAGCACCACGGGGTAGTTGACGGGCCAACTGTGGTCGGCCGACCACTGGTGCAGGTCGCTGCCGCACACGCCGACGTTGGCGACTTCGAGCAGCACGTCGTCCTCGCCAATGACGGGCCGGGGCACCTCGCGGATTTCAACGCAGCCTTTCCGGGGCGCATAGTTTACTACGGCAGGGGAAGTCATGGAAAAATAGAAGTGAGAAGTGAGAAGTGAGAAGTGAGAAGTGAGAAGTATCGAAATAAATATTTTAAACCGAATCGGGAAATGGGTCTGGAGGGGAATTTAGGAAAAAATGTTTGAGGCGTGGAGCGGGAGTATTGAACCGTAGAGGGCGCGGAGGACACGGAGAAAAAAAGCAGGAGAAAAAAAGGGATCACTCCCGGCCCCTAATCCCCCAATACTCTAATACCCCAGTACCCCTCCTACTCTTCCTTCAGGCAGTGGACCGGGTTGAGCCGGGCGGCGCGCAGGGCCTGGGTGCCCACGGTAAGCAGGGCGGTGAGCAGGGCCACGCCGCCCGCCAGCACGAAGTACCAGGCGTCCAGGTCGATGCGGTAGGCGAAGCCGGCCAGCCACTCGCGGGCAACCAGGTACCCGACCGGCAAACCAATCACTACGGCAATGCCCACGAGCCGGGCAAATTCACCCGACAGCAAGGCCACGATGCCCGACTCCGTGGCGCCCAGTACTTTGCGGACGCCGATCTCCTTGCGCCGCCGTTCGGCCGAAAAGGCCGCCAGGCCCAGCAGCCCCAGGCAGGAAATGAGTACCGCCAGTACGGCCGCGTACCCCGACAGTACCGATACCCGCCCCTCGGCTACGTACTGCGCCTGGTAAGCCTGGTCGAGAAACCCGTAGCTGAACGCAAAGCCCGGGTTGAATGCCTTGTAGAACTGCCCCAGCCGTTGCAGCGTTTCCCGCTCTTTGCCCGCTTGCAGCCGGACCAGCACCGTCGTCGGCGTGTTGGGCTCCAGGGTGAACACGAGGGGTTGGATGACCTCGTGCAACGAACGGTAATGGAAATCCCCCACCACGCCGATGATTTCAAGGCGCAACCCCGTCCCGCCTTCTTTTGTATTGCCCAGATCGACGGTCTTGCCCACCGGGTCTTGCAGGCCCAGGGCCTTCACAAAAGCTTCGTTGACAATGCTTTTTCCGGGGTCAGTACTAAACTGTCGGGAGAAAGACCGGCCGGCCTTGATGGGCACGCCCAACGTTTCGATCATGTCGTAGTTCACCCGCATGTTGTGGATCAGCACCTGCTTTTCTTCCAAAGTCCAGGTGCCCATCTGGCCGGAATTGCCCAGGAAATCGCCCAGCTTGCTGGAGGCACTCACCACCCCGGGTATTTTTTTGACTTCCGCCAGGAACGTCTCCGTGCGTTCGGTCACCCGGCCTTCGGTCTCGAAAGCGATGAGGTGGTCCTTGTCATAGCCCAGGTTTTTGTGCTGCACGAACGTAATCTGCCGGTACACCACCAGCACCAGCACCGTAAACACCACCGACAGGGTAAACTGGAACACTACCAGCCCCTTCCGGGCCCACAGTTCGCCGGGGGCGCTGCCCAGCTTGCCCTTGAGCACCAGCGCCGGGTTGAAGCCCGACAGGTAGAGGGCCGGGTAGCTGCCCGCCACCAGTCCGGTGAGGGCCGTAATGCCCCCAAAAGCCAGCACCACGTCCGCGGGCACGTCCAGGGTCAGCATTTTACCGGTCACCTGGTTGAACTGCGGCAACAGCAATGCCACCCCCCCCACGGCCAGCCCCAGCGACAGGAAAGCCATCAGCATGGATTCGCCCAGGTACTGCGCCACCAGCGTGTGCCGCCCGGCGCCCACCACCTTTTTGATGCCCACTTCCTTGAGGCGCCGCGACGCCCGGGCCGTGGACAGGTTGGTAAAGTTGATGCAGGCAATGAGCAGGATGAACAGGGCAATGGCCGCAAACAGCTTCACGTACACGATGCGGGTGCCCACGGGCTGCCCGTTTTCAAACTTGCCGTACAGGTACTGGTCCGAATACGGCGTGGCAAACAACGTGCGGTGCGCGGCTTTTGGGCTCCGGTGGCGGAGGAAACCGGCCAGCCGGCGGTTGAAGGCATCGGCGTCGGTACCCGGCTTGAGGGCCGCGTAGGTATGAAACGGCTCCGGGCGGCCCCAGTCCACCTCCATGTGCATGACATCCTGGATGAATTTGTCGAAGGGCAGCAGGAAGTCAAACGCCTCCGACGAATTGGCGGGTACGCCTTCAAAAATCCCCGATACGGTTGCCTGCATGGTTACCCCCATCGCTTCGCACGTCAGCGGCTTGCCGATGGCATTTTGGGTGGTTTTAAACAGCCGGACGGCCAGTTCTTCCGACAGCACGATGCCGCCGCGGTCGGCCAGCACCTGGTCTTTGTGCCCCTGCGTGAGCGGAAAGGAGAATACGTGAAAGTAGTCCTTGCCGGCAAACCGGCCGGTCGCCCGGATGTTATTGCCCCGGTACGTGAGCGTCATCTTCGGGAAAAAGTGGGGCGGGGTCATCGGTACGGCGTATTCCACTTCGGGCATTTCGGCCGCCAGCGCCCCGGCCAGTTGGTGCGGCGTGTCGCCTTTGGTGGTGAGGCCGTCCCCCTCCTGCCAGTTCTCCATCACCTGGTAGAGCCGCCCCTCCTTTTCGTGGAATTTGTCCACGTGCAGTTCGTCGTGCACCCAGAGGTAGATGAGCAGCGTGCAGGCCAGGCCCGACGCCAGCCCGGCCAGGTTGATGAAAAACGTACTCCGGTACCGCCGGAAGTTCCGGTAAATGAGCAGTAGCGTGTGTTTCAGCATAGGGCAAGGTGGTTAAAAAAGTGGCTTGGGTACGTTCGGGCTCACCGCCAAAAGCAATAATTCCAATGGATGCCGCGGAATCCCTGATTCCACAAAAAAGAAGCATCCGGCCCCTTCTTTTGCTGACATTGCGGGAAAAGGTCGCATGGTGTTACGCGTCGCGGGAAAAGGTCGCATGGTGTTACGCGTCGCGGGAAAAGGTCGCGTCGCGGCTCCCCTCCTCGGAGGGGTTAGGGGGTGGGTTTACTTTAATGAGACAAGTTATCGAGGGATCACGGTTGGGTAAAAATAGCTCCCTATTAAACTTTTACGGATTCTTTCCGGCGATTGATTCTTCCTTGCGATTAATTTCCGTGCGGTGATCCTTACATTTCGCGTGGCATTTGGGTAAACCCACCCCCAGCCCCCTCCGAGGAGGGGAGCCGCGACGCGACCCCTTCCGCGGCAACGGCGCAGTTTCTTGCCTCCATTCGCCCCCTGCACTTCGCCCCCGGCCCCTCCCCGCATACTGCCCGAATTGGTACCTTTGCCCCTCGCCCGGCAAGGGCCGACAAACGCAAACACCCGTCCACTCCAAACCACCCTACCCGGCCGGCACCGCCCCATTATCCATTTTCCATTGTCAATTTCAAATTAAAATGTCGCTTCCCATCCTGGAAATTCTGGAAGACGTGAAAGACGCCCTGCGGCGGCAGAACACCGTCATTTTGCAGGCCCCGCCCGGCGCCGGCAAGAGTACCGTGCTCCCGATCCACCTGCTTGAAGAACCCTGGCTGGCCGGCCGCAAAATCCTCATGCTGCAACCCCGGCGGCTGGCGGCCCGGGCCGTGGCGTCGCGCCTGGCGACGCTGCTGGGCGAACCCCTCGGGGCCACGGCCGGCTACCGGGTGCGCTTCGAACGGGAAGTGAGCAGCAAAACCCGCATTGAAGTACTCACTGAAGGCATTCTCACCCGGCTGTTGCAGGGCGACAACACATTGGAAGGCATCGGAATGGTGATCTTCGACGAGTTTCACGAACGCAGCCTGCACGCCGACCTGGCCCTGGCCCTGTGCCGCGAGGTGCAACAGGTGCTGCGCGACGACCTGCGCATCCTGGTGATGTCGGCTACGCTGGACGGCGAAAAGCTGGCCCCGCTGCTGGGCGGGGCGCCGGTGCTCACCAGCAAGGGCCGCCAGTACCCCATCCGGTTCCAGTACCTGCCCCAGGAAGGGGACACGCCCATTCCGCAGCGGGTGGCCCGTGCCATCCGCAAGGCGCTGGCCGAGCAGGAGGGCGACGTGCTGGCCTTCCTGCCCGGCGCCGGGGAAATCGGGCGGACCCAGCAGCTATTGGAAGAAGTTTCCGGCAATGTCCGCATTCACCCGCTGTACGGCGACCTGCCGCCCCGCCAGCAGCAGGAAGCCATCCTGCCCGGACCGCCCGGCGTGCGCAAGGTGGTGCTGGCTACGTCCATTGCCGAAACCAGCCTCACCATCGAGGGCATCCGCGTGGTGGTCGACAGCGGCTTTGCCCGGTCGCCGCGCTTCGACCCGCGCACCGGCCTCACCCGCCTCGAAACCCTGCAAGTGACCGGGGACGCCGCCGACCAGCGGGCCGGCCGCGCCGGACGACTCGGGCCGGGCGTGTGCTACCGGCTGTGGCGCGAAGGGGCGCAGGCGCACCTAGTGCCGCACCGCACCCCCGAAATCCTGGAAGCCGACCTGGCCCCCACCGTGCTCGAACTGGCCCAGTGGGGCGTGAAGGACCTGCGGAGCCTGGCCTGGCTCACCCCGCCGCCCGCCGGGGCCGTGGCCCAGGCCCGCGAACTGCTCGGGCAACTCGGGGCGCTGGACGGCGACCGCATTACCGACCGGGGCAAGGCCATGCTGCGCCTGCCCACCCACCCGCGCCTGGCCCACCTGCTGCTCGAAGGCCGGCAGATGAAGCTGGCCGCCCTGGCCGCTGACCTGGCCGCCCTGCTCGAAGAACGCGACCCGCTGCCCCGCGAGGCGGGCGCCGACCTGACCCTGCGCGTGGAAGCCCTGCGCAACTGGCGGGAAGGTGGCCGCGGCGCCGGCGACCGGGCCTCGCTCGAACGCACGGAACGGCTGGCCTCGGCCTGGCGCCGGATGCTCGAACTGCGTACCGACAATGCGCACCCGGCGCCCACGCAGGTGGGCCGGCTGCTGGCGGCGGCCTACCCCGAACGGGTGGCCCGCAAACGGGAAGGAAACGCCTTGCAGTACCGCCTCGCCAACGGCCGGCCCGTGCGCCTGCCCGAACACGACCCGCTCGCGCACGAAACCTGGCTGGCGGTGGCCCACCTCGACGCGGGCACCAACGAGGGGAAAATCTACCTGGCCGCCCCGCTCAACCCCGACGACCTGCGCGACCGCATGGACCGGCACGAGGTGGTGGACTGGGACGCGGCCAAGGGGGTGCTGGTGGCCCGCACCGAAACGCGCCTGGGCGACATCCTGGTGGAAAGCACGCCACTGGCCCGGGTGGACGACGACCTGCGCCGGGCGGTGCTCTGCCGGGCCGTGCGCGCGGAAGGACTCAGGGTGTTGCCCTGGACGGAAGGAACGGCCGAATGGCAGGCGCGGGTACTCAGCCTGCGCACCTGGCGCCCCGACGAGCCCTGGCCCGACGTGTCCAATGAACACCTCCTGGCGACAGTGGCCGACTGGCTCGGCCCGTACCTCGACTCGGCCATCCGTCGCCGCGACGATTTCGGTAAGCTGAACCTGGGGAGCATCCTGCCGGGCCTGCTGCCCTGGCCGCTGGCCGGCCGCCTCGACGAACTGGCCCCGGCCTCGATCAAGGTGCCGAGCGGTTCGCAGATCCGGTTGCAGTACTTCCCCGAAGGCAGTGACCCGGTGCTGGCCGTGCGGCTCCAGGAGATGTTCGGACTGCTGCACACGCCGACCGTCAACGAGGGGCGTACAAGGGTGCTGCTGCACCTGTTGTCGCCGGGCTACCGGCCGGTGCAGGTGACGCAGGACCTGAAGAGTTTCTGGGAAAACACCTACCAGGTGGTGCGCAAGGAACTGCGCGTGCGGTACCCCAAACATTCCTGGCCCGAAGACCCCTGGACGGCCGAGGCCGTGCGCGGCGTGAAGCGCAAGCCGCAGGGATAGGGATCAGGCAGGAGGCGGGAGCGGGTAGCTCAAGGTTAAGATGCCTTATGCGGCCCCATCGTATTCGGAAAAGGGTCGATCTGCCGGTGACCTTTACCGAATACGATGGAGCCGCATAAGGCTTGAGGCGCCTGAACTGGTTGCCCGGCGGGCGGGTGAACCCAATTACGCGCTTTCGTTGGAGAAAATGGCGTTTTTTCAGTGGAAGTGCAAGCCGTACCAGAAGGAATGTCCGTGTGAATTGCCCCAGCCGAAGTGTTTGTTGTACAGAGGCAACTCTAAGAGGATGAATGCCAAAAAGTAGACCCCGCAGGCAAACAGCCATTTCTTGTTCATTCTTTCTCCACGTCAGGCCCGGTCTACGCAGCGGATGCCCGTACGGGTCCGGTTACCGGTCCGTGGTTTTTTTATTTCTTGCCGGCGGTTGCATAAATCAGCCTGAACGCATTGGAAACTGCCTGGTGCATGATGGTGGCGTGGTCTTCGTCCGGCAAATAGTCGAACACAACCTGTACCGTTTTGCTCCTCGTCGATTTGAGTTTGTCGGCCAGCACGTTGGCATCCACCTCCATGACCCGCGGCGTTGCAGTCGGCGTAAGTCCTTCTTTACCAACCCCAATGTAAATATCGGTCGGCTGACTGAAATTGTCTTTTAAAATGAAAGGGGTTTGGTCCAGCAACGAACCGTTATCCCACCACAAACTGGGGCTGACGATAATGTATTTGGTGAACAAAGCGGGCTTTTTGAATAGAATTTCGGTTGCCAGCAGGCCGCCCAGGGATTGCCCGATGAGGGTTTTAGAGCCGCTCGTTTTGTACGTTTTTTCTACGAAGGGCTGGAGTTCCGTTTCCAAAAAAGCAATGAACTTATCGGAGTGACCCGCGGTGGGATACTTTTTGCGATCCTCCGCAATGGTCGTCGGAAAGGTAAAGTCCCGCCTTCGGTCCACCGTTGCGATGCCTACCACAATGGATTTGGGGAGTTGCTGGACCCAGTCAAAACTGCTGAATTGGACCAGGCCCACAATGTGAATAAAATCTTCGTCCGCCGAGCCGTCGAGCAGGTAGATCACGGGATAGCGCACCGTATCATTTTCAGCGTATCCTTCGGGCAGGTAGACGTTCAATATTCTTTTTTCGGCCAGCACTTTCGACTGGATCTCCTCAATTTCACCCAGCACGAATGGTTTGGTATTTTTTTGCGGCCTGGTTTTGTTCGTCTGCCCAAAAATGAACGTTGTCAAAAAAGCCAAACCAAAAGTTGCCAGTAGTCTTTTCATAGTGATCAAGGTAAATGCTGACCTGTTTCGAACTTGCTTTACAATGCAGTAAGCCGCTTGGCGCTACGCAGGCAAGCAAGTTTAGGGTAATAGCCTCGCACTCAAGTCATTTTGCCTGCTGTTTTTTGTATTCTTCCACGTTCCAGGTCATGCCCCAGTGCTTTACGTATTCGGCCAGGGGCCCCAGGCCCACGGCGGCCCGGCGTTTGTCCACGTTGTCGGGATCTTCCAGCGGCAACACGGTGTACTGGCCGGTCTGCGGGTTTTGGGAGACCTGGCTGCCGTAGATTTGTTTGCGGCCCTGCTTGAGGGCCACCCGGTCTTCGAGCAGGGCCAGTTGGCTCCCCTCGGCTTTTCCCTTTTTGACGGCCTCGCGCATCACCGGCAGGTACTGCACCTGCGTGGCCGAGTCGGCGTGCTGAATGACCAGGAACAGCGTGTTGTTGCCCTGCCAGCCTATCTCCGGCACGCCCAGCCAGCCGTACCGGTCAAGGATGGCTTTTACCTTGATGGTGTTTACCGAGTCCACAGCCGCCATTTTCGCCCACAGGTGCTTTACCTGCTCCGATTCAAACCCGTGCTTTTTGCCCACGCTGTCCACCATCTGCCGGTATTTCTGGTCTTCGCGGTAGATGGAGTCGAGCCGGGCCCGGAGGGGTTGGTACGAGCCCTGGAGCCGCCCGGCTTCAACGGTCCGGGCGGTCACCAGGGTATTCCACCGCGGGTCTTTGCGCAGGGCCGCAAACGCCGGTTCAGCGGGCACTTTCTGCTTGTCCTCGTAGGTGCCGTAGGTCATCACCCGGTCGATCTTCCGGAACGCACTGTCAGCGTTGCCAATCAGGGCCCAGGCCCGGGCGGCGCCGTACAGGTCGGGCACGAACCCCATCCAGCGGTTGGCCTTGAACGCCTGCGTGTACACGTCGGTGGCCGCCTGGTAGGCCTTGGCCCGGTACAGGGAGTCGGCCCGTTTGGTCAGTTGAAAATACGCGTCGGGCACCTGGTGCTGCGCCAGGGCCAGCCGGGCAAGCAGCAGGCAAAAGGCAAGGGCAAGTGGTTTCATGTTCTATTTTTTAAAACTTTTTTCGTCACCCGCGGCTCGGCATCCGTGTTCAAGTCGATTTGCTTGCGTACCGGCTTTCCCTGGTGGTCGGTACCGGGCACCCAGTCCACCTGCCTCACCAAACGGATGATTTCGGCGTGGAGCGGGTCGCGGTACTTGACGTACGCGGCCGAATCTACTTTCCCGTTTCATCCACCCACAGCCGGATGTTCCAGACGAAGGTGCGGTATTTTTTCCCGGTGGTGTCCTGTCCGGCCATCAGGTGCACCTCCAGGTACTTTCTCAGCCCGGCAAATCCCCCGGCGGGATAAGGCTCCGCGTTGATCGTATCCGGAGCAAAATGATCCCGAATGCCCGGCATAGGGACAACCGGGACCGGACCGGGAAGCCCGGCCCGGGAATGGCGTTCGGAAAGCGGACGGGCAGCCTGGCCGCTGGCCGGGAGGATGAGTCCCCAGAGGAACAGGCTGGTCAGCAGCGTGGTTGTTTTCATGGTTATCTTTCCGGCTTATACGCTTGCCGGGTGGGTTTCCAGGTAGTACCGAACGAGAAAGAGCAACGCAACGCCGGTCGTGATCAAGGTACAAGGCTTGCCCGGATGTAACCGCTCCCGGACGACTGCCCGGTACGCAATTACCCCCAGGACAATCAGGACGGGAACCGAAATGTAAAAAGCCAGTACCATAATCAGCAGTAAATCGTCCAGAAAACACCAGTCGTCGCGGTACCACCTCGTCCAGGCGGGCTTCAGGCCGAGCCGGCCGCGGGCGGTTTCCCAGTCTTGCCGGCTGGCAAATTCTTTGAGCGTCGCCGTTCGTTCGTCGGCAATGAAGTACTTATCTTTCCCAAGTTGTCCAATTGTACAGCCTTTGTAGAAATACCAGGCAGCAATGCCTACTTCCCGGCGCGTTTTCCGGAACACAAACCTTGTTCCCCCTCCCGCGTCGTACATGTAGTTTCCGTAGGGCGTATCTCTTTGCCAATCTCCCCAGCCCATGGCAAAGGAATCAAGGCCCGGTAAGACCAACAGCAAAACCAACAAAAGCGTTTTCATTCTTTTTTTAAGCCATCTGGCCGGGCAATTTAGCCTATCCTGTAATGAGTTGGATTCATCCGGGGACCTTCTCTTTCATTGTACTTCACTGGTCTGCTTGTTAACTTAGGTGGATAGCCGGTCGCTCCTTACAAAATGCACTTTTGGCACTTCCTAAACAAGCACCGGGAAAAAACCGAATGCATCGGCTGTTTCGGTTCCGAAGGTTTTGCATTGATTGGTTAGGCGTTGCGACTGACCTGCGCCAGCAGAAGGGGAAGCCTGGCAGCGTCTAACGCGTACTTAACATATAGATTGCTATTTGCACAAATGCATCTCTTAGCGGCAGCATGGGCGTTACCGGCGTAGGTTCCCCGTACTCCTGCCACTTCCCCTGATTGCCAGCGCAACCCGTATAGAGCGCGTCACCACTACTCAGAAACCGATTGGTTGGTTACGCTTCAGAAGTGGCAAAATCCGGGTTGGTTTTCCGGGAGGCAATTTGGATTTTTACCCAGCGTTTTTCCCCAACTTTACCCCTTCCGGTACTACCCATTGCACCCCAAACCCTTACTCCCACATGGCAACCCCTACCCTTCCCGAAGTATGGCTGCGCGGCCCGCTGCCCGACGTGCCGGCCCTGCTGCAACCCGTGGCCCACGCCCTGCTCCAAGCCCGCGAAGAAGTGGAAACCTCCCTGCGCGACTTCCCCGGCGACCGGCTCTGGGACCGGCCGGCGGGCGTGGCCTCAGTGGGCTTTCACCTGCAACACCTGGCCGGCGTGCTCGACCGGCTCTTTACCTACGCCCGCGGCGAAGGGCTCACGGCCACGCAACTGGCAGCCCTGGCCGCCGAAGGCAAACCCACGGGCCTGCCCGGTGAACCCGCCGCGCTGGTGCAACTTTTTGGGCGTCAGGTAGAAAAATCCCTCGCACAATTGCGCATGACGGAAGAAAAAACGCTCACCGAACCGCGGGAAGTAGGCCGGGCCAAACTGCCCTCCACGGTGCTGGGGCTGCTTTTTCACGCCGCCGAGCACACCCAGCGCCACGTGGGCCAGTTGCTCGTAACGGTCCGGGTGGCAGGCGGACCATCCGCATAAAGCACGCAACGCCCCAACCCAACGCCCGCCTCCCATCGTATATGGTACCGGCTCCCCCGGAAACCTGCGATGCAAAACGTTTACGCCCGTTTTTTAACCTGCCTGGCCCTGGTGGCCGTTCCCGCCGGGGGAATGGTCGTTGTGGCCCAGCACGGCGCGCAGCCCCGCGTGACTACGGCCGTGCCCTTCCTGCGCATCTCCCCCGACGCCCGCGGCGCCGGCATGGGCGACGCCGGGGTAGCCTCGCCCGCCGACGTGCATTCAATCTACTGGAACCCGGCCAAGCTCGTGTTCGCGCCCGAGGGCAAGGGCGTCTCGTTTTCGTATTCGCCCTGGCTCCAGAAGATAGCCCCCAACATGTGGATTTCCCAAGTGACGGGCTTTTTCACCCTGCCCGACGGGCAGCAGTCGCTGGGGGCCTCGCTGGTGTACTTCAACCAGGGCACCATTTACCTTAAAGACAATACGGGCCAGGGGGCCGGCAGTTTCTCGCCCCGCGAAGTGGCCTTTACCACCACGTATTCGCGGCGGCTGAGCGAACGGTTCTCCCTGGCGGCCAACCTCCGCTACGTGTACTCCAACCTGTTTGGAGCCGATGGAGTACGGGCTCACCGGCGACCCGGGCCACGGCGTGGCCGGCGACGTGGGCGCCTTCTTCCAGACCGACCCCGAAACGTACCGCAACCGCCCGTTCAACCTGGCGCTGGGCGCTTCCCTTTCCAACCTGGGTACCAAGATGAACTACGGCGCCGGCCGGTACTTCATGCCCACCACGCTGCGGCTGGGTGCGGGCATCACCTACCGCTTCGGCGAACACGGCCGGTTCACCTGGGTACTTGACGCCCAGAAACTGATGGTGCCTTCCCCGCCCCGGTACGAACTGTCGGCCGACGGCAACGCGTGGATCATGACGGGCGGCCGCAACCCCGACCGCAACTACTTCAGCAGCGTATTCGGCTCCTTCACCGACGCTCCCGACGGCCTGGCCGGCGAGTGGCGCGAAGTCATCGTAGCCACCGGCGTGGAAGTGCGGACGGGCCAGTACTTTACCTTCCGGGGCGGCTACTTCCGCGAGTCGGTGACGGAGGGCGACCGCAAGTACTTCACGGCCGGGGCGGGCCTCCGCTACCGCGGCATGGGCATGGACCTGGCCTACCTGGTGCCCCAGCAACAAAACCACCCGCTGGCGGAAACGGTGCGCCTTACGCTTTCGATCACGCCCGAGGCCGGCGCGGCGCGCAACCCCCTGGTGTACAACCGGCCGCGGGGCGGCGGCCAGCGGGACCGGTTCCGGGGTTCCTACCCGGGCGGTGGGCGGAACAAGGCGGGCGGCACCCGGGCCGCCTACGGCAAGAAACGGCGCTATCCCTACACCCGCAGCGGCACCGAAGGCCTCGCGGGGCTGTTCGGGAAGAAAAGCACCTCGCTGAACTACCGCAAGCTGAAGCAAGGGCAAAAAAAACGGGAACGCAGAACGCGGCGTACGCTCCGGCAATTCGGGCGCTAACCATTTGGGACATAAGACAGGAGACAGGAGACCGCATACTGATTTTCGACCAGATAAGCATTTACTGAATACAAGCACTTCGTCTCATGTCTGATATCTCCTGTCTAAAGTCTAACGTCCAACGTCTCAATACTCACTTTTCGGGATGACCTACAGACTACTCTTTTTACTGGCATGCATCGGTTGGGCGGCGGGCGGGGCCCGGGCCCAGGCCGTCGTGAACGCGGCTGGTACGACGATCAGCAACGGGGCGTACTCCCACTCCTTTTCCATCGGCGAAATTGCCACCACCACCCTGGCCGGCCCGGACGGGTACCTGACCCAGGGCTACCTGCAACCCTACCTCCTGCCCGAGGAAGGTCCTTTCGACTATTACCCCAACCCGGTGGTGCAGGACTTGTTCCTGGTCAACGCCCGGCGGGTAGACCAGGTGAAGTTTTACGACGCGGCGGGCCGGCTCGTGCTCACGGCCCCCTACGCCGGCAAGCCGCTGAACCTGTCCGTGCTGAGCGGGGCGGTGTACCTGGTCAACGCCTTCGGCAAGGGCAAACTCTTGCATAAGTTCTTCATCATTAAGCAGTAACCAGCCATGAAACGAGTCCAACCCATCACCGGCCGCATCCTTTTGCCCCTGCTGTTGCTCCTGCTGGGGCAGGCCCCGGCGCTTGCCCAGGCGCCCCAGCGGTTCAACTACCAGGGCGTCATCCGCGACAAAGACGGCAACCCCATCACCCGGGGCAGCGTGACCGTCCGGCTTACCATCCGGGAAGGATCCGACAACGGCCCGGCCGTGTACACCGAAACGCAAACCGTGGAGTTGAACAACCCGTTCGGGCTGTTTACGCTGGCCATCGGCACGGGCAACGACTTCCGCAACGTCAACTGGGCCACGGGTCAGAAGTTTTTGCAGGTGGAGGCCGACCCCGCGGGCGGCTCGCAGTTTGAATTGCTGGGCCGCGTGCAACTGCTGTCGGTGCCCTACGCCCTCTACGCCGAACGGGCCGGCAACGCGTCGGGCAACGTCCAGGTGGAAGGGGGTACGGGCATCCGCGTCACCACGCGCCGCGTCAACGACAGCACCATCGTGACCATCACCAACACGGCCCTGGGCGGGGGCGGCGGCATGCCGGGTCCTCCGGGCCCTCCCGGTCCTCCCGGTACGCCGGGCCTGAAGGGCGATAAGGGTGATCCGGGTCCCGCCGGTCCTCCCGGTGCGACGGGCCCGAAGGGTGACAAAGGTGATCCCGGTCCCGCGGGCCCCGCCGGTGTGGCGGGCCTGAAGGGCGATAAGGGTGATTCCGGTCCTGCGGGACCGGCCGGTCCCCGGGGACTCACCGGCCCCGCGGGCCCGGCCGGTCCCGCAGGCACCCCGGGTTCAGTAGGTCCGGCGGGGCCTGCGGGGCCCACGGGTCAGGCGGGACCGGCCGGACCTCCGGGAGCGACCGGAGCGACGGGCCCGGCCGGCCCTCCCGGTCCGCAAGGCCCTCCGGGTCAGCCGGGAGGGGGTGCAACGTACGTGGCGGGGGACAACATTTCAATCACCGGCAACCGCATCAACAACACCGCGCCCGACCGGCCCATCAGCCTCACCGGCCGGGGCGCCACTACGGTCACGGGTACGTACCCCAGCTTCGTCATTGAGTCAACGGCGGGGGGCGGCCCCACCTACAAGGAGGGGACGGGCATCGACATTGACGCCAGCAACACGATCAACAACACCGCTCCTGACCGGCCCATCACCCTTACGGGCACGGGGGGCACCACCGTCACGGGCACGTACCCCAATTTCACCATCAACTCGACGGGCGGCGGGCCGGCCTTTACGGGCACCAACCTGACCGTGCCGCGCTTCACCGTAGCCAACGGCGCGACCACCCTCCAGAACTCCACCATCGTGAACACGGGGAACGGCCTGCTCGTGCAGGGCAGCAGCACCTACGACTTCAGCCTGGTCAACGCCAACGCCCGCCGCCTCATGTGGATTCCGGACCGCAACGCCTTCCGGGTGGGCTTCGTCACCGGCGACCAGTGGAACGCCAACAACATCGGGGAAAGCTCGGTGGCGATGGGCGAAAACACGCTGGCCTCCGGGGAGGGTTCGGTAGCCATCGGCCGCAACAACCGGGCGCAGCAGCAAGGGGCTACGGCCCTCGGCAACAGTGCGTTTGCCCGCGGCAACGGCGCCACGGCCCTCGGATGGGCCTCCATTGCCACCGGCAACGGGGCCTCGGCAATGGGCACGCACGTGTACGCCGTCGGCGAACACTCGGTGATCATCGGTACGTACGCCGCCACCACCCGCAACCGGTCGGTGGACCGCCTCCAGGTGGCAGAACTGAGCAGCGACAACGGGTACCGGGGCAGTTTCCTCATCACCGATGGCCTGGGCGGTGACGGCGGGGGCCTGCCGGGCGGCCCCGAAAACGCGAGCCGGTTCCTGTTCGCCAGCGACGACAACCAGTTCACGGCCCGCTTTGCGGGCGGGTACCGCTTTTTTACCTCGGCCAATACCGGCGCCGGTGCCCCGGGCATCTTTTTTGAGCCGGGCCAGAACGGCATCGGCTCCTCCTCCGACGTGCGCAAAAAGGAGAACTTCAAACCGCTGGACGGCGAAGCCATGCTCCGGAAGATCGGTGGGTTCCGCCTGCACACCTGGAACTACAAGGGCCAGGACCCCAAGCAGTACCGGCACTACGGCCCCATGGCCCAGGATTTCTTCGCCGCCTTCGGCAACGACGGCGTGGGCGTGATCGGCACGGATACCACCATTACGTCCACGGATTTTGATGGCATCAATTTTGCCGCTATCCAGGCGCTGGTGGAACGCACCGAGCAGTTGCGCCGGAAGGATGCGCAACTGGAAGCGAAGACCCGGGAACTGGAAGCCCTGCTCGAACGGTTTAATGCACAGCAAGCCCAAAACGAAAAGTTACAGGCGGAACTCTCGGTCCAGCAGCAACACACCGAAAACCTCCGCCAGGACCTCGAACGGGTGAAAGCCCACCTGGGAATGAAAGGGGAGACGGGGGGAAAGGAGACCGCAGACGGGAGGAAGGGAAACCGGAGGAAGGACGCGGTGGTGCCGGTGGTCCGGAGATAATATTCATTTAAATTTATTAACCTTTGTAAACAACCATTCCACTTTATAACCTTCTAACTTTCAAACCACTGAATGAATAAACTGATTGTATGCCTGTTCCTAGTGTGCCTGGCGGCGGGTACGGCCCCCGTGCTGGCGCAGCAGGTACCGCCCCGGGTGACGCACTACTACATCGACGACGGCAGGGCCTTCAGCGCCGAGGATTTCGGGCGGGTCGCCGAAGACCCAACCCGGGCGGAGGCGGCCTTCTGGCAGGTGCAGCTCTACCGCGAAGGGAGCCTGGAACGGGACAGCGCCTGGGGTGCCATCTCGGGCCTCGACTGGAAATCGGTGCTCGACCAGTACTACCGCGAACTCACGTTTGAGCAGGATTACCAGAAACTTTTCCGCCAGCCCCCGCCGCAGTACCAGGAACGCAATTACAAAAACCACGTGGCCCCGGTTGCCATCCGGGTCCGGAAAAAAGCCAAACAGTACAAGGCCCTCGTGGCGCAACTGCCCACCGTGAGCAGCAAACTCAACAAGCACATCGACTTTTTCGTGTCGGCCAACAAAACCGTGGAAGACAACCCCGACGTGCTCATGTCCAACGAGTTGCGCAACCAGCTCAAGAACTACGCCACCGAACTGATGCGCATCACCAAGAACTTCCGCAACGCGGAACTGGAACTGCTCTACGACCCCAACCCCCTGCTGATGGAAAACCTGATCAAAGGCGACTACCGGGGCAAGGGCGGCATCGACGAGGCGCTGGCCCCCCTGGAAAAGCTCCAACCCGCCCTCCAGCAACTGCTCACCAAGGAATACGACCCCGAACGCCCCATCCGCATGCAGCCCCAGGACAGTTCGAACAATTGATTGAGGGGCGGTCATTATTGAGATGAGCGCAAAAACCGCTTGGCTTCAATAAAAAGGGAGTCATCCCCCTGCTAATTCACAGCATTTTTTCTGATTCTACTAATTCGGGTTTCCACGCCAAACGCCGGCTTTGTCATGCTGACGTAAGGAAGCATCTGGAACAAAAGCCTGTATTGCTCGGATAACCACATCAGTACACGAGTCATTGTCCAGATTCTTCGCAAGCTCAGAATGACAAACACGGCGTTTGGCGTAGAAATTGGAAACAATCCGTACCAAACCAGGCATGAACCGCCTTTTTGAAATACGTACGGGATAACATAAGGCGGACGCTTGCGCCAGGGGTAAGCCTTTGGTGCGGCAACGTGCGCGGAGCACATCAAAGGGTCAGTCCATTAGCCGCTGCGCCTCTTTTTCGATGTCGTCGATTTTGGCGGCAATTTCGGCCGGCGGCCACAGGGGATTTTTGATGCCGTCGGCATTCCGGCTCCGGGCACCCAGGTGGAACAGCCGCATCAGCACCGTAAAGCAGGGCACCCGTTGGCGTTCGGTCTGCGTCAACGGCATTGCCCGGGCGTACCCGTCCAGGAAGGCCTCCACGTTGGGTTGCCGGTGCCGTTCGTAGAAGCAGAAACAGCCCAGGTCGTACAACAGGTAGCCGTTCCCGCTGAAGTCAAAGTCAAACATAGTTACCTTACCGGTCGCCGGTTCGATGAACAGGTTCTCGTGGTGAGGGTCGCCGTGGCAAATGCCCCCTTTCAGGGTTTTTCGCACGTCCGGCGTCAGTTGCCCGTTGATCCGTTCGTAAATCCGTTCCAGTTGCTGGTGCGCTTCGCGGTGCGTTGGGAGCACGGCCCGGATGGCCCGGTGGGTTGCTTCAAAAATTAGCTCTGGTGAGTAGTCCCGTTGCAGGGAGTCGTCTTGCCGTCCTTCGGTAATGGCGTGCATTTGCCCCACGTACCGGCCGAACAGCGCGGCCTGGGCGGGGGCAAGCACGTCAGCCTTTTCGCCGGCCGCGTAAGCGAACAGGACGGCGTAGCGTTCCCCTTCCGGGCTGGAGAGCCGGTGGATGGACGTACCCTGCGCGTCGGAAACCGGGTAAGCTACGGGCAATCCCTGCGCTTGCAGCAGCCACAGCACCCGCAGTTCCGCTTCTACCTGGGCAAATGTTTTCCAGCCGGCCCGGTACATCCGCAAAATGTATTTCGTGGCGGGCTCCGCAACCAGGTACGTATCGTGCATGCCCTGGGCCAGCAGTGATACCGTTGCCTCTCTGGTCAGGCCGTACCGCGGAAGGAGTTCCTGCTGCAGGGCCCGGGCGGAAACCAGGGAATAGGTTACCGGCAAGACCAACGGCGCGGGGGTGTTTTGCATGGGGGTAAAGAAAGTTTTAATGCGCCAGGCGCTGGATCGGGATGATGTAGCCCTTGCCGTCTTTGCCGCCCGTGAGCAGGCCCACCACCCGGGGCTTGTTGCCTTGTACGAGGTAGGCGGGACCGCCGTAGGTGCTCATCTCGAAGGGGGCGCCGCGGACGGCCAGCGTGCCCTTTGCCGGTGCGTCGGGGGCCACCGTGCGCCGGGTGTAGGTGGGCGACCCGACCGGGCCTTCCTGCACGCCGGCCGGAATTTCGTAGCCCAGCAGGTGAACGGCGTTGCTGGCCGTGGGCAGCGTGCCGGCCTCGCCCACGGGCAATCCCGTAACGGGAACCCTGGCAACGGCCCAGTCCTGGGCGTGGTCGGGGCCGGCCACCACGATTTTTCCTTCACCAAAGCCGAAGTTGCCCGTCACCGTTTGGTCGTGCGTGCTGTCGGCGGCGAACTGGGCGTCCGAAAGGGTAAGTTCCGGTCCCCCGGGGGCGGTGGCAATCAGCTTTATGCTGGCCCGGCCCCCGTTGTGGTGCACAAAGTTGGTAAAGAGGGCCAGCAAGTCCTTCTCCCCTTCCGGGTACGCCCACGGCTTTACCCAGCGCCGCGCAGTCACGAACCGGCCGTCTTCCAGCACGAAGCCCGTTCCCGTGCCGAGGAAATAATCCTTGAGCCGCACCGATTTCCGGTTGCCGTCGGTAAGGTCGAGGGGCTGGCCCGTGTTGCCGCGCACGGTGAGGTACATGCGGACGGCGTACACCTGCCCCTGCGTATTGCCCACGACCAAGGCTTCGGGGTCCGGTTTGCGGGCGGGTTCGGGCCGGCGCGCCCGGCGGGGCGGCTCGGCCGTGGCATTCTTGACCAGCGCCCGGATGATTTTGCCCTGCCGCGTGAGCGATTCCTGGAATTCGAGGTTCTGCCGGTTGACCGCCGCCAGGGCTTCGGCCCGCCGGGTTTGTTCGGCCACCAGCACCGAGTTGCCCGCGGCCAGGGCCTTCTGCTGCTCCTCCACCTGCTGGGTCACCGACTTGGCTACGGCCACCAGCTTGGCCTGCCCGCTCCGGACCTTGGTAAACTGGACGCCCACGGCGGCGGCGCCCACCAGGAAGATGCCCAGCAACGCGAGCAGCACGAGCCGGTAGGGCCGCACGGCCTGTTCGGCAAACAGCTTGATCCGGCTGGTAAACCGCGGGGCGGCGCTGTCGGCCGGCAGGAGAAAGCGCATCCGGGGGCCATCGGCCGAGAGTTGGATTTCGTCGCCGTCGTGCAGGAGCCATTCTTTGTGCACCGGCCGGCCGTTCACCAGCGTCTGGTTGGTCGCCGACAGGTTATAGATGTACACCTTTTGCCCCTTCCGTTCGAGGGCGGCGTGTTTGCGGCTCACCGTGGGCGCATCCTCCCCGAACCGCACGGCGCATTCCTTGTCGCGTCCCAGTTCGGCGTAAGCCCCCGCTACCACCTTGGTCGCGTTGGCCGGGTATTCTCCCGTGTCGGTCAAAAACTGGAGGGTAAAGGAATAACCCGTATTTCCACTGCGCATTTTCATACCGTTGTCTTTACCATGAGCCCTTTGTATCCATTGTACGGACGAAGCCGCCCGGGGATGTGGAAGATGGGCGGAAGGTTGGAAAGTTGGCGGTTTGGAAGATTGGGGAAGCGTTTGGCGGAAGGGCTCGGAGAGCGTTAAGCCGGGTTGGAAAAAGGGATAAGGGGGGTGCGCAGGTTAACGAATTGTGAAGCTTTGCGCACGATGCACTCAGAGTGATTTTTTTGAGCTAAATTAACCAATACGTTCCAGGATAGCCCCCGTCCTGATGGTTTTACGGCCTATTGCAGTATTTTTAGGGGAAGCTAGTAGCAGTTGCATGTGTTACCGGAGGAGTCCTACCAACACTTTGCTGCACTATTCGTTAGGATTTGAGATTAGGACCAGAAAACCCTGCTGCTCTGTAGCAGGGTTTTTTGTTGAGGAAGTAGGGAAGTAGGAGTTAGGGAGTTTGAGAATTTGGGAGTGATTAACGATGAGGACCTTTCAAGGCAACCAACGGACGCAAATCCAACTCTCTAACTCCTTAACTCCTTAACTCCTAACTCCTACTTCCCTACTTGCCAAACTCCTATTGCAGCGAGAACGCCCCGCAGCCTTTGCACTGAAGCAGCAGCGACACGGCCCCGGGGTTGGCTCTTTCCGGGGTAGTTACCTTTTCGAGGACCGAGTGCAGCACCGTCCGCTGGCAGAAGGAGCAGTAATGCTGGCTGAGTTCGAACGTCTTGACCGACGGGGGCGGCGTTTCGGCGCCCGGCGCGGCGTTCGGGGGAAGATGGGGAAGCATAAACCGGGGAATGTACTTTTCGGAAAAGGCCGGCAGCAACCCGGCGACGGGCAGGATCATAACGGGTTTGGCAGGTTAGCCTGTTGCGGTTGCTTGGGCGAGCCGGGCGGCTAATTCTTTGCGGGATGGTACTGGCATGGCAGTGGTCGGTGAAACAGAAGTTGCACTATGTAAAGGTAGCAGCAGGAGCCCGGCATTACCAAATTGTTAAATGAAGTTTACCAATACTAAACCCACCCCCTAATACTACTGTAAGTCAATGGCTTGGGTCCTCCCCGCACGGGTCGGCCGGAAAGCCAAGTTGAGCCTTTTTTGTAACATTTTTAAGGCAAGTGGCGTTTTCTCGCTGGTGCGCCTCTCCCGGCGTTCGTTCCAACCGCGGCTCCCGGCTATTCTGTGTGGGTGCGGGCCGTACGTTTGCTTCGCCCTAAATCCTGGTTTTTTATCCCATACCCCTGCGTTCATGGAAGTTCTACTACCCGGCAAAGCCATCCCCGTCTTTCTGACCACCGTTACGCTGTACAGCTACCAGTTGAGCGACGAGGGCGGTGACTACACGCTGCACCTGCAAACCTCGCACGGCGACTTCGACATCCAACCCACCGAAAACCTCTCCCCCCACGAAAAGCAGAACCTGGAAACCCTGCTGCACGAACGGCTCTCGCGGACACGGGGGAGGTAGGTTTTTCTAAGGAGCGAGGAGTGAGAAGCGAGGAGCGAGAAGGCTGTATACGCCCTTTGCCGTGATTACCGCATCAGGCCGTGCCCCTTCTTCTCACTCCTCGCTTCTCGCTCCTCACTTTTCCCCTATTTTAAGTCTTTGTTAAATCTCCGTTTTGGGCGGGGGCCGGGTTTACAATCAAGGAACATCTGTTTACTATTGGTGTAAAGTCACCAGGAACAGGCCGGCGGGCCGCCGTTGCCCGGTTGATTACACAACGATTGCATGGGTGGTCAGTTAATTGTCCGGATTGGGCGGAAGATCCGGGAAACCCGGATGCGCCAGCAGCTGAAACTTCAGGAGGTGGCCGGGTCGGCCGGGATCAGCAAGGGCTTGCTGTCGCGGATCGAGAACGGCCGTGCGGTTCCCTCGCTGCCGGTGCTGCTCTCCCTCATCCAGGCCCTGAAGGTGCCGATGGATGCATTTTTTGAGGGCATCGACGTGGCGCCGCCCGCACCGTACGTGCACCGCAAGGCGTTCGAGTACGCCCCCTTCGGCAAGGAAGCCGCGGCCGGGTTCCTCCACGAACACATCCTCAACCAGAACATCCTCAACGTGGCCCTGGAAGCCTCCATCCTCACGCTGCAACCCGGCTCGCAGCGGGAGCCGGTCACCACCGACGGGTACGAGTTCAAGTACGTGCTGAAGGGCGAAGTGGAATACCGCCTCGGCGACGACACCGTGCTCCTGCAAACGGGCGACTCGCTGTTTTTCAACGGCCAGATTCCGCACGTGCCCGTCAACCGCACCACCGAACCGGCGTCCCTGCTGGGCATCTACCTGCTGTCGGCGCAGGGGTGATCCGATGCTTCCACCCTCACCGGATGCATTCCCCTCTACTGTCAACAACCGAAAGGCGGGCAAAAATAAAGTTGCCGATAGGGAAACCTTATTTTTACCCGCCTTTCTTTTATAACCACCGGTATTCAATTTACCGGGCAACGGTAAATTCCCAATTGTCGTTGGTTAAACCGTAACTGGTACCTCTCGAGTGAATCAGGGCGTTGTAATTCGACGCACCATTGGCCAGGTGTACTTCCGTCCGGCCCGAGCCCGTATTCGTCTTCAGGATGCCGACGATATCCATGACCCGGTCATTGTTATAATCGTACACTTCGAACTGCCAGTTGTTGGTAGCCAGCGGGAAGGCGGACCCTCTTGAATCCGTGATCGAACCAAAATTGTTGGAAGCCCTGGCTACGTGAATTTCGGTTGAGCCCGTCCCGGTATTGGCCTTCTTGAAGCCTACCAGGTCCAGTTTGGTGTCAAAATCAAAGTCGGCAATTTTGAATTCCCAGCCGGAAGCAACTTGCCCAAACGCAGAGGATACCTGGTAGATGTACTGGCTATAGTTGGAAGCACCGGAAGCCACGTGAATTTCCACCCCTCCGTACGTTGTATTGTACTTCTTGATGCCAATCAGGTCAAGCTTGTTATCCCGGTCCCAATCCGCCATTTTGAAGTCCCAGTCGCCATTGGTCAACGGGAAAACAGTGCCCCTTGAATCCGTGATCGAACCGTAACTGTTGGAAGCCCGTGCCACGTGGATTTCCGTTTTGCCCGTGCCGGTATTGGCCTTCTTGATGCCTACGATGTCCAACGTGCCGTCCCGGTCGTAATCGGCCGCTTCAAATTCCCAACCGGTTGCGGCGGGGGCAAAGGCAGATCCGGTATGAAGCCCCCATTGTTGCAGGCCGCCGGAACCGATGGCCTTGTGCATTTCCACGGTTCCCGAGGGGGTAGCACTTTTCATAATGCCAAACAGGTCGAAACTCAGATTGATGTTGGGATACATGGCATTCACGGCGGCAATGTCACCGGCAGAAAGCCCGTTTCTTTGTGCTGTGTAATCGCCTCCACCCACTCTTCTAATGGTGCGAGATTGGTTGATGCCAAAGGCATTTTGAGGATACATCATAATGGAGCCAAAGTCAAATGATCCCAGATCGATTCCATCCTGTCCTCTCTCCACGTAGGTCTGAAACTGGAATTCATTGCCTGGGATGATGTTTTGCCAGAGGATCTCAACGTGGGTATCCCGGTCAGCCCTCGATTGTTCGTGATACAAACCAATGGCATGACCAATTTCGTGGATCGTATTTCCGGTGCCACACTCCGGTCCCAACGCAATCACTTGTCTTCCTCCCAGCCTTCCGAGTGCATTGGAGCTGCAACCCCCGTTAACAGCAACGAATGCAACGAAATCAGGCTCACTGTTGCGTTCAATGAATCGCATTGAAGTATTGGCTTGCCAGTGCGCAATTGCTGCCTCTACCCGGGGACGAACCACCTCATTGTCAATGGTGTAATAAACAACCTTACCAAACCAGCGGCTGGCTTCGTTACGTCGTCCGGCTCCATCAACCCGGCCCGAAGTAGCCGGAGGCGTGTGGGACAACTGCTTGTCGGTTAAAATGATGTCACCCTGAAAAACGGCCTGTCCATTGATTTCCTCGTACTCAATGGGAGTACCATTGAGGTACCCTTTTTTCACGATTCCGCTTTGGCCGGGGAATGCCTGTTCAAGAGTCGTTTGTGTTTCTTGCGAAGTAGTGGCAGGCGCCAATTTTTTCTCTTCAACTAAATCTTTTCGACATGCCGAAAAGGATGCCACTGCTGCCAGCAACAAGCAGGAATAAATTCTTCTCATACTAGTTTAAAGGGATTAAGGGTTTAAGAAAATAATTAATTTTTTGTTTGAGACAAAAGAAAGCCCCTTACACCTCCGGATGTGCAGGCGTTTTCTGTTTTCTAACGCTGGGCTGCGTAAAGTAATATATTATGCTACATGCCAGGTTGCATTGAGGTATGGGTAAGGATGCCCGGGCCCGACCGGGCATCTGGTGAAGAGAGGACGCGTAAAGAGAGCAAGCGTGGTCAGGAAAAGTACAAAAGACACCCAAGGCCGGGGCGCTGCCGGCAAAAGAGGCCCGCTGATAAATGTTTAGACGTACGTTTGATCCGGTAGCGGCAAACGGAGTCGCCAACGGCCCCCGCATGCGTAAGCGTCCTGCCGGTTTGGGCAGTGCAACCCCCGGCTTCTCATCCTACCGGCGGTCTCCCGATGAGCCCCTAGCCGGCAGTGGAGTGCCATTCATAACGAAACGCCTATGATTTACAACGGGTAAACTTCTGCCGGGGTTTGCAGCGACACGGCCCCAAGTCTTCCTGCACGCCTCCGGCTTACAGCCAATGCCTCACCCGCGGGCAGTGAGCACGCAGACTACTCCCTTTTTTCAAGCTAAAGAAAGAGCCTTGCTTTTGTGCAATAAGTAAACTTGCATGGTGCTTGCAATCCGGCCACCCCCAAACGCTGGCCGCGAGGGTTGCTTATGCTTTGTGCCGCAGGAAGGAGAAGCAGTGAATCCTGCCCCGGGCAACTGTTGTGAAGAAAATGTGCTTAGGTAAAAGCACGCAGCGGTCTGAAGGCAGGTTGAAAAGTAAGGAGATTTTCTAAAGGCACGAAATGGCCTAAAGTCGGATAGAACGATACATTTTTTTTCATGTTGCTCGTAGAAGCTTGGAGGGAGAAAGTTCCTGTATTGATCAGAACTACTTTGTTTGAGCAATGTATACATTAACCCCACACAAGGCAAATATTTTTGAGCAAAAAAATTTAATTCAATTAAAAACTAAAAAATAGTCTCCACCGCCCTCATTCTTCCGAAAATTCTCCTGATCTCCGTTCACCGGGGTCCATTGCAGTCCTCCTGGGAGTGGACCTGGAAGGTCGCCCAATGTACGAATGCCCGTTCCCATCTCCATCCGGCACGTTTCGCCGTTAGCACGCCATACCACCCCAATCGGTACGTACCAACCCTTTCCCCAAACCCTCCCTCAACCTTCCAACCTGCTCCCTCTTATTGCTTCCCCAACTCCGCCGTCACCGTCACCCAGAGGCTGCGGCCGGGGTTGTAGACGCCCGAGCCGTGGGTTTTGTAGGCACGGTCCAGGAGGTTGTGCCCTTCCAAAGCCACGCCCAGCCCCCGGTACGCGTAGCCGGCGTGCAGGTTGATGATCCACCAGCCCGGCGTGCCGCCCGGACCAATGCGGTTGTCGTCGATGTCGCCCTGCGCCAGGCGGTCCTGGCGGCCGGCAAAGAGGGTTTCGGCCCGTACCCAGCCATTGTGCCGGGTACGGCTGTATCCGCCGGTGAAGCCCGCCCGTCCGTTGAGCGGCGGAATCCGGCGGAAAGGTTCCCCCGCCGTCCGGTTCTGCCCGTAGGTGTAGGTAAGCCCCCCGTACGCCGACAGGCGGCGCGCCAGTTGCACCTCGGCCTCCGCTTCGAAGCCCCGGATGAACGCTGCCGCCACGTTTTTCTTTAGGTACACCGGGTAGCCCTGGATCGAGTCGCTGCCGGCCCGCACCCGGCCGATGATGTTGGTAAGGCGGTTGTAGTAGGCGGCCACCGAGGCCGAAAACCAGTCCGTACGGGCCTTCCAGCCCACCTCGTAGCCCAGCGACTTTTCGGGCGACAGGTCCGCGTTGGGCAGTTCGTAGCGGAAGTCCACGATGCCCAGCGTACCCAGGTCGTCCACGTTGGGGGCGCGGAAGGCCGACTGCACCGAGGCCGTCAGGCGGTGGAGGGGGTGCAGCGCGTACGACACGCCGGCGTTGCCCACCAGGGCGTCCGGCCGGATCACGGCTTCCCCGAGGGTGCTTTCGGGCACGGCAATCCGGTAGGCGTTGTAGCGGCCGCCGGCCGTGAAGGTGAATTTGCGCCACGCCAGGCTGTGGAGGGAATACAAGGCGGCGTTTGCCGCCGTGGCGCCGTCGGGGTAGAGGCCGCGTTTGGGCGTAGCTTCGCCCGTGGCGGCGGTCACGTCGCGGCGCGTGCTGCCCACCCGGTCGAGGTAGAGTTCGGCGCCGCTCTGCGCGTGCCACCCGCGGACCGGCTCGGAGTGCACCGTCAGCGTGGTACCCCAGGTGCCGGTATCGTCCCGTTCGTCGGTGATCGTGGGGGCTTCGTTGCGGCGGCTCTGGCGGCCTTCCAGGAACCGCTGGTACGAACCCGTGAGCTGCACCTGCCGCACCCACCGGCCCGCGTAAAACCCTTCGAGCCGCACGTAGCCCAGTTGGCGGGCCTGCGGGTGAAAAAGGGCGTACTGGTAGTTTTCCAGTTGCACGCGGTGGTAGAGCGGCACGCGTTCCTGGCGCAGGTGCTGGTAGGCCGCCGTGAGCAGCAGCCGCTCCGACACCCGGAAGCGGGCTTTTACGTCGCCCGAGAGCTGGTCGTAGCCCGTGGGCCGCAGGAAGCCCAGGCCGCCGCCCGCCCGGATGTCGCCGAAGCGCCGGACGCCCGCGCCGCCCAGCAGGGCGAACCGGGGGCTGCCCAGGTGTATCTCGGCCCGGGCCGTGCGTTCCATGCCCGACGACCCGTACTTCACCAGGCCGCTCCCGCCCACCCGGAAGCCTTCCGCGAAGGAGGGCGTGCGCGTGAGCAGGTGCACCACGCCGCCCAGGGCGTCGCTGCCGTACTGCACCGACCCCGCCCCGCGCAGCACCTCGATGCGCCCGAGTTGCTGCGGGTCGAAGGTGTTGAGGTACTGGTTGGGCCCCGACCGGAAGGTGGCGTTGTTGACCCGGATGCCATCCACGAGGAGCAGGGTTTGCTGGCCCGTGAGGCCCCGCACGAAGGGCGAGCCGCCGCCGTGGTTGGTCTTTTGCAGGAACACGCCGGTGGCGCCCAACAGGGCTTCGGGCACGCTGCGGGGCACGCGTTGTTTCAGCGCCTCCTCCCCCACCACGGTCACGGCTTCCGGGCGGTTGAACACGTCCGTTTCGAAGCGTTGCGCCGTCACCACGGCCCCCGCGTTGAGCTGGATGGTGGCCGGCTCCATGGCAATGGTGAGGTCCGTATGCTGGCCGGGCGCGACCGTGACGGGGAACCGGCCACCCACGTAGCCCGCCGCTTCGGCCCGCAACTGGTAGTCGCCGGGGCGCAGTTTGTCGAGCCGGAACCGGCCGTCGGGGCCCGTCACGGTGCCGAACGGTGTGTTTTCGAGGGTGATCCGGACGTGCGGCACGGGTTGCCCGTCGGCAGCCAGCCCGCTGATCGACTGGCCCCGGAGCAGGCAGGGCAGCACCGTAAGCAGGAGGAGTAAGGAGTATCTTTTCACGCGCAAGGGGGATTGGGCCGGGCCCCGACGGGGATTGTTCCGGGAAATGTTGAGTCAGGAAACAGCTTCAAAAATATCCAATAAACCGGCTTCCCGGCAGGGCGCTCAAAATGATAAACATTTTTTAATAAACAAGTAACTTCTATGACCATAGCGCAGTATGCAGGCGTATAAGTAAGAAGGGGCCATTTCTACTAAAAATACCCGAAAAGGTGTATTGATTATGTGAGCAGGTTCCTTCACCTTAAGCTGCTCAGAAAGTGGTTCGCCAGCGCCCTTTCCCCTTCACGACAACCCTGTAAGACCACTATTAACCAATGCTCCGCATGCACCCTACTTTTTCGCTCGTTACCCGTAAACGGCTGGCTCACGCATTTCAGGCCCCGTCCCGGTTGCTTACCGCCTCCCTCCTGACCGGCTCGCTGCTCGGCCCGGCCCTGCTGGCCCAACCCGTCCTGGTCAAGGACATCCTGCCGGGTTCGGAAGGTTCCGCCCCGGCTCACTTAACCCACGTTAACGGCACGCTTTTCTTTACCACCACGACCGCCGCCACCGGCGATGAACTCTGGAAGAGCGACGGCACCGCTGCCGGCACGGTACGGGTGAAAGACATGGCCCCGGGTTCCGCCCGTTCTTTTCCCGCCCAACTGACGGGCGTCAATGGTACGCTTTTCTTCGTTGCTTCCGATGGTACGGGTGGCGCGGCGCTCTGGAAGAGTGACGGCACCGGCACGGGTACGGTCAAGGTCCGGAACATTTATTCCGGCGCCCCGGCCGGCGACGGTTTCCCGGATTTCGAACTGACGGGCGTCAACGGCGCGCTTTTCTTCCGGGGGGACAACGGCACGGGTGGCGTCGAACTCTGGAAGAGTGACGGCACCACCGCGGGTACGGTGATGGTCAGGGATATTTTTCCCGGCACCGGCGGTTCTTTTCCCGGTGAACTGACGGAGGTCAACGGCACGCTTTTCTTCCGGGCCGATGACGGCACCCGCGGCCGCTCACTCTGGAAAAGTGACGGCACCCGGGCGGGCACCGTACTGGTCAAAGAAGTTTTTCCGGGCTACGAAGGTTCGCTGCCCGGGTACCTGGCCGGCGTGAATGGACGGGTTTTCCTGGCCGCCGACGACGGCATGACCGGCCCCGAACTCTGGAAGAGCAATGGTACTGCCGGGGGTACGGTGCTCGTCAGGGACATTATTCCCGGCCCCGGCGGCGCTTACCCGGGTGATCTGACGGACGTGAACGGCACGCTTTTCTTTACCACCTCCTTCGGGCTCTGGAAGAGTGACGGCACCAGCGCGGGTACGGGAATGGTCCGGCCCGGGTACGCTACGGACCTGACGAACGTGAACGGCACGCTTTTCTTTACGACTTATAACCGGGATGGTGACACCGAACTCTGGAAGAGTGACGGCACCACGGCGGGTACGGTGCTGCTGAAAAAAGATTTTCATCCGGGCTCCCCCGACCTGCCGCCCGGCAACCTGACGGCCGTACAGGGCAAGCTTTTCTTTACGGCGCGCAGTGAACACGGCGCTGAGCTTTGGCAGAGTGACGGCACCCCCACGGGCACGAAGCTGGTGAAGGACATCCACCCGGGCCCGGGCAGTGCTTTTGGTGCTGCCACCGGTGCGTACTTGACGAATGGCAACGGCACGCTTTTTTTCGCGGCCGACAGCCCGGCCCACGGCCCGGAACTCTGGAAGCACGTTCCGGGTGAAGCCCCCGCCCCCACGGCTCTCCGCATCAATGCGGGCGGCGGAGCCTACCAGACGGAGGCGGGTCAACGTTACCAGGCCGACGCGTACTTTGAGGGCGGCGTCGTTTCCAAAGAGGCAACGGGAGAGGTAGCCGGCACCGGGAATGATTACCTGTACCAGAACGGCCGGCACGGCGCGTCCTTCCGTTACAACATTCCGGTCGGCAACGGGGCGTACGACGTGGTGCTGCATTTTGCCGAAACCTGGTGGGGAAATTTAGTACCGGGCGGCGCCGGCTCCCGGCAGTTCAACGTGTCCATCGAAGGCGTACGGAAGCTCACGGAGTACGACATCTTCGCCAAAACCGGGAAGGCCATGACGAAGGTGCAGGAAACCTTCCGGGTAACCGTGAAAGACGGCGTCCTGAACCTGTACTTCTCGAAGGGTTCCGTGGACCTTGCTTCCGTCAAAGCCATTGAGGTTCTTCCCGTTACGGCCCCGGCCCGCGAGGCGGCTGACGCGGCCCCGCAGGAGGCGCCCATCGTGGGGCTTTATCCGAATCCGGCGACCGATCAACTGAACGTCCGGCTTTCTTTCCCGGCGGGTGCCGTCAAAGCAACCTCGGTCAGCGATGCCGCCGGGAGACGTGTGCAACTGGACGGGCACCGGCCGGCCGGGGACAATCAACTGCAAATCGACGTGTCGGCGCTTACACCGGGGCTTTACCTGCTGCACCTGCAATCGGAGGCGGGAGAACAAGTCATCAAATTCGTGAAAAAAGGGTTTTAACGGCGGAGTTTCACGCAAAGACGCAAAGGAGGAGCGCAAAGACCGCAAGGAGGGATAGGGTTTAAACCCTATCCTATGGATACTGCGCAAGCGTACGCAAAAGTCGCTTGACTCAACTGAGGCGCAGCCTTTCCGTAGGGTAGGGTTTTAACCCTACCCCTAAAACGCGTACCCCTTTGCGCCCTTTGCATCTTCCTTGCGCCCCTTGCGGTTCAGTTCTTTTCTTCAATCCTTACTTATTTCTTCGATCCTTACTTACCCAGTAAAAAACAAAGCCCGGAACACGCAGTTCCGGGCTTCTCGTTTTTCAGAGGGGCAAAATACGCCGCTATTCGAAGAGGTAGCGCAGGCCGAGCTGGGCCCGCCAGCGGCTGTTGATGCCGGTGTCGTCGAGGAACGTACGGTCGCCGCCGCTGAAGCGGAAGGTGGGCGTATTGTCCTGGTAGCCCGCGAATTCAATGGGGCGGTTGTTGGCAAAAATCTGCCGTTCGCCCCAGTTCGGGTTCACCAGGTTGCCCACGTTCTGAATGTCGAAGCTGAGCTGGAAGGTATGCCGCTTCTTGCCCGTGTTCACGAAGAAGTCCTGCAACAGCTTCACGTCCAGTTGCGTGAACCAGGGGCTGATGGCGCCGTTGCGTTCGGCGTACTGTCCGCGCCGCGAGGAAAGGTACTTGTCCTGGGCGATGTAGGCATTCAGTTGCCCCCACTGCTGGGCGGCCGTTACCAGGTTGCCCCGGGCATCGGTATAATCCACCAAGCGGATCTGGTCGGCGCTGCCCGGCACGAAGATCAGGTCGTTGCCGAAGATGCCGTCGCGGTTCATGTCGCCGGCGTAGGTGTACGAGAAGCGGCCCCCCTGCCCGGCTTCGAAGAAGAAGCTGATCGTGGTGGCCATAAACTTGGCGTACTCAAACCGCTTGCCGGCGGCGGCAATGACGCGGTGCTGGAGGCCGAAGTCGCTGAAGCCCAGGGCCGGCGTGTTCGAGTTGCCGGCCACCGGGTTGCGCTGGAAGGCATCAGCGGCAATCTCGCCGGGGTTGGAGGTTACGTCCTTGGCCCGCGAAAACGTGTAGGCGCCCATCAGGTAGAGGCCCGTGCTGAAGTTTTTCTGCAACTGGCCCGTGAGGCTGTACTGGTAGCCCTGCCGCGTGTTTTCGAGCACGATCACCCCGGCGTCGAGGAACGTCGGAATCCCGTTGGGGCCGGTAAAGTTGGTGTTCAGCCGCGGGCCGGCGGCCGGGTAGATGAACCGGTCGTCGGCACCGGCCGCCCGTTCGGTGGGCACCACCTGGTTGTAGTTGCGGTGGATGGCCGCGTTGAGGTCCTTGGTGTAGATGGCTTCGACCGTGGCCGTAATGCCGCCCGGCAGTTCCTGGTCCACGGCCAGGTTGGAACGCCACACCTGCGGGAAGCGGAAGTTGTCCGCCGTGGCGTTTACCTGGAAGGTGTAGAAGTTGTCGAAGCCGGCGTTGGAGGCCTGGTTGCCGACCCACACGAAGGGGATGCGGCCGGTGAAGATGCCCGTCCCGCCGCGGACCTGCGTGGTGTATGCTCCGCCGCTGCGCGAGTAGTTAAAGCCCACCCGCGGCGACCACAGCGGCGAGGACTTCGGGAAGTTGGTCACGTCTACCCGGGCCGGGTTGCCGTCGGGGTCCAGGAAGTTGGCCGCCGCCACCTGCGGGTTCTGGGCCACGTCGGTCATATAGATGGGCAGGTCGGCCCGCAGCCCGAGGGTCAGTTTGAAGTCGGGGCGCAGCTGCCATTCGTCCTGCGCGTACAGGCCCAGTTGCGCCACGTTCACCTTCACCGATTTCACTGGCCGTTCGCCGCCGGCCTGCGCCACCGCGTTCAGGTCCAGGTCTTCGGTCGGATTCCCGTTGGCGTCCAGCGTGAAGGGATTCTTTTTGTAGAAGGGGCTAGCCGGGTCGGTGATCTGCAGGAACACGTCGTAGTCGAGGCCGCCGAAGAACGGGTAGCCGAAGCGTTGCAGGTTGAAGTCGTTCACGAAGCCGAACCCTTCGTAGGTAAAGCCGCCCGTGAGGATGTGCGCGTTGGCGAAGTAGCTCAGGTTGTTGGTCACCTGGAGGATGTTCTGGTCGAGCCGGTTTTCGGCCGAAAACTGCTCGGTGCCCACCGAGGCGTACGTGGTGCCACCCCGCGTAATGTCGATCATGGGGAGCCGCTGGCCCGTGGGCAGTTCGCGGAAGTCGCGGAAGGTTGAGTAGCTCACCTGCAACTTATTGCTGATCTTCTGGGCGAAGTTGCTGTTGAGTTCGGCCACCACCGAGTGGAGGTTGTTGTTGATGGTGTAGCCCGAGTTGGCGAATTGCAGCGTGTTCACCGAGGGCACCCGCGAGGAGGGCGCAATGGCAATGGGGTGCGGCCCCTGTTCGCGCCAGCTTTTGAGGTAGTTGTAGCGGATCGAAAACGTGTTGGTCTTGCCCAGGTTCAGGTCGAGCTTGGCCAGGAACTTGTCGCTGTAGGTCTGGAAGATGAAGTCCTGGTAGGCGCCCACGTCGTAGCCGTACGCGTTGAGCAGCCGCTGGCGGATGGTGATCAGGTCGTTTTCGAGCACCCGGCTTACCCCGGGGGCCTGACCGTTGAGGGCTGCCTGGGCTTCCTCGGCGCTGCGGGCCGGCCGGAAGGTCTGGCCCGGGTCATCGCGGCGGGTGATTTCGGCGTTCACGAAGAAAAAGAGCCGGTTGCGCAGGATGGGGCCGCCCAGCGCCACGCCCGACTGGTTGAAGTTGAGGTTGGGGTTGGTGATTTCCACGTCGCCCACCCGGTTGCCGATCAGGTTTTCGTTGCGGAAATAGTGGTAGGCGGTGCCTTTGAAGTCGTTGGTGCCGCTCTTGGTCACGGCGTTCACGCCGGCGCCGGTAAAGCCGCCCTGCCGCACGTCGTACGGGGCCAGCGACACTTCGATCTGCTCAATGGCGTCGAGCGACACGGGCTGGCTGTTGGTCTGGCCGCCCGGCGTGGGGGCGTCGAGGCCGAAAGAGTTGTTGAAGATGGACCCGTCGAGGGAGAAGTTGTTGTAGAGCGTATTGCGTCCCCCGAAGCTCAGGCCGCTCGACTGGGGCGTGAGGCGGGTAAAGTCTTCGGTGGAACGGCTGATGGTGGGCAGCGTGCGGATGGCGTTGTTGTTGATGTTGGTGGAAGCGCCGGTGCGGTCGTTGTTGATCACGCCGCTGTTGCCGCGCACCACGATTTCGTCCAGCGCCAGGCCCTCTTCGGTGAGGGTGATGCGGCTGTCGTAGGTTTTGCCCAGCACCAGTTGAATGTCGCTCTGCGTGAAGGCTTGAAAGCCCACGAAGGAGACTTTGAGTTCGTAGGGACCGCCGATGCGCATGTTCAGCAGGTCGTACTGCCCGTTTTCGCGGGTGGAGGCGCCGTACTGCGTACCGGAGGGCAGGTGGGTAGCCACCACCGAGGCGCCAGGCAGCGGCAGCCCCTTGGCGTCGAGCACCACGCCCCGCATGGCCGAGGTCGTAACGCCCTGGGCGTGCAGGCGGTGCACACCACCCAACAGCAAAAAGCCTGACAGCAAGAAGAGTAGAATTTTTTGGTTCATCGGGTAGAAGTATAGCTTTTCGGTTGCCGGGAGGACATCCCCCGGAGTTCCCCGTAAAAGTAATGTAATGATTGCGTCATTTTTGCATCACATTTCCATAATGCCGGAATAAGCCAACAACGGCTTGGATAGGTACCAGGGGGGTAATGGTACACTGATTGGTTAGGATGATTATGATCGGTTGTGATTCGGGGCTTATGAGCGGGTCCTTACGTGGGTTTCGACCCAATTGTATCATAACCCATCATAATCATCATAACCAATCAGTGTACCATCCGTGTACCACTTCGCATTCTCCGCCCGGATCGCGGGAACCACCCGGATTTTAACAATATTTCTTCATTTAATAACATTTATATCCTATTATTGATTATTATGGAGAAGGATGGCAAATCCGATGAGAAACCACCCGCAGGAATCAGCCGAACAATGGATTCGCTTTACGCAGGGCGATGAGACTGCCTTTGCCGCCCTGTTCCGTACGTTTCACCCCTTTTTGTACCGGTACGGCTACCGGCTGACCTGGAACGAAGAACTGACCCGCGACTGCATCCAGGTGGTATTCATGAACTTGTGGGCCCGGCGGGAAAAGCTCCCCGCCGTTACCCAGGTGCGGCCGTACCTGTTCCGGTCCCTGCGCAACGAGGTGCTCAAGCGGCAGGAACAGGGCCGGCGGACCAGCAGCCTCTACAGCGCGTACACGGCCGCCGAAGCGGACGTCGTGTTTTCGAGCGAAGAACTGGTTACCCAGGCGGAAGCCTTTCAGATGAAACGCGAGGCCCTGGCCGAAGCCCTCAACGCCCTTTCGAAGCGGGAACGGGAAGTAGTATACCTGCACTACTACGAAAACCTGGAATACCGCGAGATTGCCGGTATCATGTCCATTCACTACCAGTCGGTACTCAACTGCCTGCACGTGGCCTTCCGCAAGCTGCGCGGCAATGCCACGCTCCGCCGGGCCGTGGACCTGAGCCTGCCGCTGCTGGCCTACCTGGTGAGCTAATCCCCGTTCCGTCTTTTTGCTGCCCGCCCTCCCCTCGCAGAAACTGCACCGCAAGGAGCGCAATAGAGACGCAAAGCAATACGCGTTCTCCTTGCGCCCTTTGCGGTTAAGTACTTTTCACGTCTCCCGCGACGGCCGGCAGGAAGTAAAGCAGATCGTGATCCGGCACTAACCCCGATGGGCCCGCCACCCGGGCGGGAACCGGCAAGCAATCCGTACGGCAACCCCTGCCGTACGGATTTTTTTGGCCGCCGTAGCGCAGTAAATCATCCTGACCTGCATTAGAGAGTACGCACAGCCATTCCCGGTTTGGCATTGGGAGTGGGAACCGGGTGTGCGTTTTGAGAAAAGGAGAAATACCCTTCGTGGAAGCCTCGTCGAAAGCTCCGTAGGAGCGTCCTGTTTAGTACAAACAGGGCGTTCCTGCGAAACTCATGCGCGAGGGGTGCCTCCTGCCAGGAACAGGTCGTCCTGCGGGCTTTATCCAACGACAATAATCTGTTTCTTCTTGAAAATGAGTGGATTTGGGGGTGGTCATTCCGTCGTAGACAGCTCATCTATTGATAATCAAACAGATAGCCTCCATTCCATCAATCCACTCCGGTTCATCCCGGCAAAATTTATTTTTTCGTGAAAAAAATACAGTAGTAACCGGGCCGGCGGGGATCATAGGGATAAAAACGCCCCCAACCGTGCCTCACCAAGACTACCGGCTGGAAGATTTCATTGGAGATGAGACCTTCCGGCACTGGGTTGATCGTACCGACGCCCTGCACGCGGCCTCCTGGGACGACTGGCTGCGGGAACATCCCGAGCAGGTCGCCCTGGCCCGGCAGGCCGCCGACATCATCCGCGGGCTGCACTTCGACAAGCCCCCTCCCGACCGCGCCAAAACGGAGGAAGACTGGGAGCGGCTGCGGGCGGCCCTGCAAACCCAGGCGGCCCCGGTCCGGCCCCTGTACGCCCGGCTGTACCGGGTGGCGGCGGCCGTGGTCCTGCTGCTCACGGCCCTGGGCGCCACCTGGTACCTGGCCTTCCGCCCGGTCACGTACGCCACTGCCTACGGGCAAAAGCAGACCGTAACCCTGCCCGACGGGTCGCGGGTGACGCTCAACGCCCACTCCCGGCTGGAGGCGTCCCGGCGCTGGGCGGGCGACCAGACCCGGGAAGTATGGCTGGAAGGCGAAGCCTTTTTTGCCGTCACCGAAAAAGCCGCCCCGGACGGCCCCGTCAAGTTCGTGGTCCACACCCGCGACCTCGACGTGGAAGTGCTCGGCACCGCGTTCAACGTAAAACAGCGGTCGCAGCGCACCACCGTCACGCTGGAGTCGGGCAGCATCCAGTTGCGGCCCCGCGACACCCGTCTGGGCGGCCTGCGGATGCGCCCCGGCGAACAAGTGGACTTCGGCGGCGGCCGGCTGGTGCCGCACCGCGTACCCGACCCCGCCCGGTTCAGCACCTGGAAGCAGGGCCAGCTCGTGCTCGACGGCAAGACCCTGGCCGACGTCGCCAAAGTGATCGAAGAAACCTACGGCCGCAAGGTGGTTTTCCGCGAGGCCGGCCTGGCGCAACTCAAGCTGAGCGGCACCTACCCCCTCAACGACATGGACATGCTGCTGCGGGCCCTCGCCCTGGCCGCCCAACTGAACGTCACCTACAACGACAAGCAAGTCATCTTTGAAAGACATTAGATGAATTGACAAGGAAGGTTGTATGGCGGTATGGTTGTATGGCTGAATGGCTATATGGTTGGCAGTCAGATTGTAAGTAGACCTGCGTAAGCCCAACAATCAACCATACAGCCATACAACCCTCCTTGTCAATTCAATTAGACATTAGACCGGAACGCGTACCCTCCCGTCTCCTGTCTCCCGTCAATCTCCAAACCCTTACTTACTCACTCCCATGAAAAAAGTGCAGATATGCCCCCTGACAACTGCCCTGTGGGCCGGTTTGCTGCTGGTGTGCGCCCACGTGTCCGTGCCGGCGCAGGAGGTAGCCTGGGCGGGCCCCGGCGACAAGCTGGCCGCCAACCGCCAGGACGGCGCCCCGGGCACCCGCCTGGCGCTGCCGCAGGTACTCAAAGCGCTGGAACGGAAGTTTGACGTCCGGTTCCTGTACCGCCTCGACGCCGTGGCCGAAAAGTACGTAACCGCCCCCAACCCGCCCGGCGGCACGCTGCCCGACCGGCTGGCGGCCCTGCTCAAGCCGCTCGGCCTCTCCTACCAGCAGATCGACGCCACCCACTACGCCATTGTGCGCGACATTGCCCCCCTGAAAGCCAAAGGCCCTACCCCCGTGCAAACGTCGTTGCCCGTCGAAAGCACCGGAGCGGTACGGCCGCTTGCCCCCGCGGGCGGGGCCAGCGTGCCCGTGTTTACGATCAGCGGCGCCATCACCGATGAGCAGGGCGGCACGCTGCCCGGCGTAAACGTGGTGCTGAAGGGCACCACCACCGGCACCACCGCCGACGCCGACGGGCGGTATTCGCTCTCGATTCCCGACGACAATGCGAACGGCACGCTGGTGTTCTCCTACATCGGCTTCCGCACGCAGGAAGTGCCCATCGGCAACCGCACCACGATCAACGTCACGCTGGCCGCCGACGTGGCGGCCCTCAACGAAGTGGTGGTGGTGGGCTACGGTACCCAGCAGCGCCGCGACGTGACCGGCGCCATCGGCTCCATCGCCGAAAAGGAGATCAAGGCCGTGCCCGTCAACACCTTCCAGCAGGCCCTGCAGGGGCGCGTGGCCGGCGTGCAGGTGCAGCAGAGCAACGGGGCGCCGGGCGGCGGCGTGCAGATCCGGGTGCGCGGCGTAGGCTCCATCACCCAGAACAGCGAACCACTCTACGTGGTGGACGGCATTCCGCTGTACGGCAACGACTTCAACAACGCCCGCCCCATTGCCGGGCAGCAGGGTTCGGGCCAGGGCACCAACCCCGGCGGCAGCGTGCTGGCCTCCATCAACCCCAACGACATTGAATCCATCGAAATCCTCAAGGACGCCTCCGCCACGGCCATCTACGGTTCGCGGGGGGCCAACGGCGTGGTGATCATCACCACCAAGCGGGGCAAGGCCGGCCGCACCAACATCACCTTCAACGGGTACTACGGCCTCCAGCAAGTGCGCCGGCTGCTGCCCCTGGCCAACGGCTACCAGTTTGCCCGCATGCAGAACGAAGCCCGGCTCAACAACGTGAACGGCGACCGCATCAACGCGATCTACGCCAACCCCTACGCGTTCGGCCGGGGCACCGACTGGCAGCAGGAAGTGTTCCGGGTGGCCCCCATGCAGAACTACAACGGGTCCATCACGGGGGGCACCGAAAAAACGCAGTTTGCCATCTCCGGCGACTACTTCAACCAGCAGGGCATCATCATCAACACCGGCTTTGAACGCATTTCGGCGCGGGCCAACATCGACCACCAGGCCAGCGACCGCCTGCGGGTGGGCATCAGCCTGGCGCCCAGCTACCAGTACGGCAACATCCTCAACACCGACAACGTGTTCGGGGGCCGGCTGCTGGGAGCGCTGCGGGCGCAGCCTACCCTGCCCGTGTACGGTCCCGACGGGGTCACCTACGCCGGCCCGCCGCCCAACGCCGACTACGGCGAGACCCGCAACGTGGTGGCCGAGTTCTACCGCGACGTCAACGACCTGCGGCGCTTCCGCACCATCGGCAACCTGTACGGCGAAATTACCCTGTTGCCGGGCCTCACGTTCCGCTCCACGTTCGGGGGCGACATCATGTACACCAAGCAGCAGTTCCGGGAGCCGATCTTCCAGTTGTTCGGCGGGCAGCAGAACCCGACGGTGCGCATCCGGAGCAACAACACCGACTACATCAATTACAACGCCGAGCAACTGCTGACTTACAACCGTACGTTCGGGCAGCGGCACAACCTCAACGCCCTGCTCGGCTTTTCGGCGCAGAGCTTTACCAGTTCGGGCATTTTCGGCGACGCCCGCGGGGCCACCAACAACTCCCTGACCACGTACTCCAACAACACGCTCAACCAGTCGTTCGGCGGCGACGTGAACCGGGCGGGCCTGGTGTCGTACTTTGCCCGGGCCTTCTACGGCTTCGACGACAAGTACCTGCTCACGGCCACCATCCGGACCGACGGCTCCTCGCGGTTCGGCCCCGGCCGCAAGTGGGGTACGTTCCCCTCGGCCTCGCTGGGCTGGCGCCTTTCGCGGGAGCCCTTCATGCAGAACGTCAACGCCATCCAGGACCTCAAACTCCGCGTGAGCTACGGGCTTACCGGCAACCAGGACATCAGTGATTTTCAGTACATCGTGCGGGCCGAATCCCGCGATTACGTGTTCGGCAACTCGGTGGCCCCGGGCGTGGCGCCGTCGAGCTTCCAGAATCAGAATTTGCAGTGGGAAGCCCAGAAGCAGTTTGACGCCGGCGTGGACTTTTCGCTGCTGGGCGGACGCGTCAGCGTGACGGCCGATTACTACGTCAAAACCTCCGACCAGTTGCTGCTCAACGTGGAACTGCCGGGCACGGCCGGGGCGTCGCCCACCTTCCTCTTCAACCTGGGCGAAGTGCAGAACCGGGGCTTCGAATTCGACGTGCGCACGCAGAACCTCACCGGGGACTTCCGCTGGAGCACCGACTTCAACATTTCGACGCTCGAAAACAAGATCACCAGCCTGGGCACCAACCCCGGGGGCGGCCGCAACGAGTACCTGGGCAACAACTTCTTCCAGCTCGACCGGGTGAGCAAAACCGTGGAAGGACGGCCCATCAGCGCCTTCTGGGTGTTTGAGGCCGACGGCATCTACCAGAACTTCGAAGAAATTGCGGCCATGAACCGGGAGGGCACCACCTTCCAGAACGGCGCGCAGCCGGGCGACATCCGCTACAAGGACCAGGACGGCAACGGCATCCTCGACGACAAGGACCGCATTTTCGCCGGTTCGCCGTTCCCCAACCTGTTTGGCGGCCTCAACAACACCTTCGAGTACAAGGGTTTTTCGCTGAACGTGTTTGCCAGCTTCGCTTCGGGTAACAAAATTTACAACGGGGGCCGGGTGTACATTTCGCGGGATGCCTACTGGAACATGGACAACGCCTTCATGAACGCCTGGCGGCCCGACAACACCGGTACCGACGTGCCGCGCCTGGCCGGCGGAGGCTCTCAGGACCGCAACAACCGTCCCTCCACGCGTTTCCTCGAAGACGGCTCGTTCCTGCGCATCCGCAACATCAGCCTGTCCTACAACCTGCCGGAAGGGTTGTCCAAACGGCTCCTGCTGCAAACGGCCCGGGTGTACGTGAGTGCCACCAACGCGCTGACCTTTACCCGCTACACGGGCTACGACCCCGAAGTGAACAGCCTGGCGGGCAGCCCCCAGAACCAGGGCGTAGACCTGATCGGCTACCCGCTGCCCCGGGTGTTTACCCTCGGCGTTTCGGCCAACTTCTAGGAAATGGAACACCTAACTGTATTGACAAGGAAGATTATGGTTGAATGGTTACATGGCTATATGGTTAAAGGGTTGATGTAACGGCCATACGACCATTCAGCCATATAGCCATCCAGCCATACCTTCACCTGTCAGTACGCTTAACATTCAATATTCGACGTCTCCTGTCTCACATCTCCTGTCTCCTGTCTTACTATGAAACCACACCATAAATTCCTGCTGGCGCTTGTACTCGCTTTGGCGGTGGGCTGCCAGAAACTCATTGAACCCCAGCCCGAAGGACTGCTGGCCGCCGACGTGTACTTCTCCGACGGCCGCGGCGCCCTGGCCGGCGTGAACGGGGCGTACAGCACCCTGTTGCAGGCCGGCGCCTACAAGGAAGCCCTCTGGCGGATCGGCGACATCACCAGCGACGACACCGACGGGGGCGACGGCCAGCTGGAAGACTTTACCTACGACGAAAACTCGGGCATCGTCTCCAACATCTGGAACACCCACTACCAGGGCATTTACCGGTGCAACTACCTGATTGCGCGCATTCCCCAGATCCCCTTCACGGTCACCGACCCGGTGCCGGCCGAGCGGCTGACCGGGGAAGCCAAATTCCTGCGGGGGCTGCTCTACTTCAACCTCGTGCGCATCTACGGGGGCGTGCCGCTGATCACGCAGAGCATCACCGCCCCGTCCGAAGCCGCCGTGCCGCGGTCGTCGGCCGAGGCGATCTACGCGCAGATCGAGCAGGACCTGCTCGATGCCATTGCCGGGCTCGACCCGGTGACCCGCTACCGGGCGGGCGGCACCGGCTACGAACTCGGGCGGGCCAGCCGGGGATCGGCCCAGGCGTTGCTGGCCCGGGTGTACCTCACGCGGCGGGATTGGGCCCGGGCGGCGCAGTACGCCCAGGAAGTGATCAACAGCGGGCACTACAGCCTGGCGACCAACTACGCCGACAACTTCACGGCCGGGCAGGGACGCGAAAACATTGATGAATCGGTGTTCGAAATCCAGTTCAGCAACGCCAGCGAGGCCGTGGCCGCCTACACGACCAGCTACATGACCGTGCCGGCCACGGGGGCCATCACCTCGCAGGGCTACGGCAACAACTACCCCACCGACAACACCAATCCGCCCGACACCCGGGCCATCAACGGCGGCGGACTGGTGCAGGCCTACGAAGAGGGCGACCTGCGCAAGGCGGTTTCCATCAGCAATTACGGCGGCAAGGTGAACCGGTTCCTGGCCAACAAATACTTCAACACGGTGGACATTTTCCGCCGGAGCGGCGCCAACTACCCCGTCATCCGTTACTCGGACGTGCTGCTCATGTACGCCGAAGCCGTCAACGAGGGGGGCGGTCCCACGCCGCAAGCGTACGAAGCCGTGAACCAGGTCCGCCGCCGGGCGTTCGGCCTGCCCCTCAACGCCGCTTCGGACCGTGACCTGCCGGCAGGACTCACCCAGGCCGAGTTCCGGGAGCGGGTCTACCGGGAGCGGCGGGTGGAACTGGCTTTTGAAGGGCACCGCTGGTTTGACCTGGTGCGCACGGGCCGGGCCATCGAGGTGATGCTGGCGCAGGGCCGCAACAACATCAGCCAGAACAAACTGCTCTTCCCCATTCCCGCCAGCGAACGGGTCAAGAACGAACTGCTGGAGCAGAATGTGGGGTATAATTAGGGTATTGGGTATTGGGTATTGAACCGATGATACGAATGAAAGACTACCCCTGTTCCCTCCTTTTCGCAAGGAGGGGCCGGGGGTGGTTCCTTCCCGCGCATGAATTTGACGCAATCTTTCCCGCATTTGATTTTGTCCAGCCTCTCATCAATCCACAACGATATGTTTTTAACCAAAAATAAATTCTGCTTCCTCCTGGCCGTTGCCGGGACGTTGGTCAGCCTGCTGTTTCCCGGCTGCAACCCCACGGGCGTGGATGCATTTGACGGCGACCCCGGCAAGGCCAAACTCATGATCTGCAACGTGATGCCCAGCTTCTACGTGTACCAGGGCACCAACGCCGACGGCCGCCCGGTAACGGTGACCAACGGCCTGCCCCTGCAACTTTACCTTGACGGGGTGAAGACGTTTGCGGCCCCGCTGGGCTACAACAACTACACCGGCTACTTCCCCGTGGAGCCCGGCACCCGCACCTTCCGGGCCGACACGCTGTTCGACGCCTCGCGGGCCACGCCCAAGCCGTCGGCCCCCGTGCTCAACGCCCCCGTTGACCTGGCCCCCGACCGGTTCTACACGCTGTTCGTGGCCGACACCCTGGAAAGCATCGAAACCGTGCTGGTGGAAGACGACCTTACGCCGCCCGACCCGGCCAGCGGCAAGGCCAAAGTCCGGTTCGCCCATCTTTCGCCCGACGCCCCGGCCGTTGACGTGGTCGTGCGCAACGGGCCGGTGCTGTTCAACAACCAGTCGTTCCGGCAGGTCACGCCCTTCGTGGAAGTGAACGCCGGTGCGTACAACCTCGACGTGCGCCCCGCCGGTACGGCTACCAATGCGTTGGCCCTCAACAACATTCAGTTAGACCCCGGCAAGATATACACCGTGGTGGCCGCTGGCCGGCTGAAGCCGCAGCCCGACGCCGGCGGCAACGCCCGCAACCCCCTGCGGGCCGAAATCCTCATCAACTACTACGTGTACCCGTAGGAAAGGAGACCGGAGAAAAGGAGACGGAAAGACAGGACCGCAAAGGGCGCAAAGGAGACGCAAAGACCGCCAGGAGGGATCGGGTTTAAACCCGATCCTATGGCTATTGCGTGTGATTGCCATTGCGCATACGTACGCAGACTTCGCTCCAGTCAAACCAAGCGCAGCCTTCCGTAGGGTAGGGTTTAAACCCTACCCCTACTCCCCCTACCCAACCGCAAAGATCGCAAGGCGTACGTATCCCCTTTGCGCCCTTTGCAGTTTTTCTTTGCGATCCTTGCGGTTAATACTAAAATGACTTCAGGATTACATATCTGGCTGTTCAAGATTACCTGTGAGTCAGGTTGTTACGAACAACGAATAACGAACAACCAACAACGAATGAGTATAAGTCTTGCGGTCAAGTTCCTTTATTCGATTCCCCGGGAAAGGGCTACCTTTGCCCATCCGCTGACAACCGATGAAAAAAGCTTTTGCCGCATTGCTCTTTTTGCTGCTTTGTATTTCCCACACTTCCGGCCAGGCCTACCAGCCCACCTGGGAATCACTCGACAAACGGCCCGTGCCGGCGTGGTTCAATAACGACAAGTTCGGCATCTTCATCCACTGGGGCGTGTACTCGGTGCCCGCCTTCCGGCCCGTGGGCAAGGAACGCTACGCCTCCTACGCCGAATGGTACGAAGTCGAAGTGATGCACAAGCCGGGGCCCGGCCGCGAGTTTCACGAACGCGCCTACGGCCCGGACTTCACCTACCGCGACTTTGCCCCCATGTTCCGGGCCGAACTCTTCAACCCGGCAGAGTGGGCCGCGCTGTTCAAGCAGGCCGGGGCCCGCTACGTGGTCCTCACGGCCAAGCACCACGACGGCTTCTGCCTGTGGCCCACCAGGAGCCGCTACAACATGGGCTGGAACAGCGTGGAGTCGGGGCCGGGCCGCGACCTGGTGGGCGAAGTGACCCAGGCCGTGCGGGCCGAGGGCCTCCGCATGGGCCTCTACTACTCGCTGCTCGAATGGGAAACGCCCACGCCTTCCCGCCTCGAAAAGCCTTACCTGCCCTCTCCCCTCCTCGAAAAATACCGCATCCCCACCGACCAGTACATCGGCGAACACGTGGTGCCGCAACTCAAGGAACTGGTGACCAACTACCAGCCCGCCGTGATCTTCGCCGACGGGGCCTGGGACGAACCCAGTGACTACTGGCAAAGCCCGGGCTTCCTGGCCTGGCTCTACAACAACGCCCCCAACAAGGACGAGGTGGTGGTAAATGACCGCTGGGGCAAGGACGCCCACGAGAAACACGGCGACTACTACACCAGCGAATACGCCAGCGCCGACAAAACCATGGGCACGGGCCACCCCTGGGAAGAAAACCAGGGCATCGGCGGCTCGTACGGCTTCAACCGGGCCGAAAAACCGGAAGACTACAAGACCTCGGCCCAACTCGTGCACCTGCTCATCGACCGGGTGAGCCGGGGCGGTAACCTGCTGCTCAACGTGGGGCCCGCCTCCGACGGCACCATCCCCGTGCTCATGCAGGAACGGCTGCTCGACATCGGCAAATGGCTTTCCCTCAATGGCGAAGCTATTTACGGCACCCAGCCCTGGACCAATGCCCCCAAGCCGGCCGCTCCCGTCACGGCCTCCAAACGCCGCCGGGTAAAAACGGCCGGGGCCGTGGGTACGGTGCCGGCGGCGGACCCCGACCGGGCTTACTACACCACCAAGGGTAACACCCTCTACGTGATCCGGCCGGAATGGCCCGCCGCTCCCTTCACCGTGGCGCCGCTCACCACCCGCAGCACCATCAAAGTCACCTGCCTGGGCGTGCCCGGCGCGGTAAAGTGGAAAACCGAGAAGGGCAAACTCACCATTACGCCCCCGACCCTCTCCGCCGCCGCGCTGCCCTGCCGCTACGCCTATGTGTTCAAGGTGGAAAATGCACTTTAGACGGGAGACCGGAGGATCGGGAAGGAGGCTTGCGTGGAAAACGTAACCGCAGCGGGCACGGAGAAAAAGGGACCACCCCCGGCCCCTCCTTGCAAAAAGGAGGGGAGCCGTACCCATCGGCCCCGCTGACAACGAAAAAAGGCCATGACGTACGTTCCTCCTTGCCTTGCAGCAGTGCCCTTCGGGTTCCCCTCCTCCATCAAGGAGGGGACCGGGGTGGTCTTTTTTCTTTGCGGTCTTTGCGCTCCTCCTTTGCGTGAAACGATTCTTGAACCCCGCCTTTTGCGTGAACCACACCAAACGGTGCAACGGAAAGGGGCGGGAACGCGTACGCGCCGGAAAGGACCCGCTTTTTCGTTATTTTTTGCCCTGAATGATGCAGCACCGCGCCCAGATTTCACCTAGTCTCCCGTGTAACATCTCCCGTCTAGCCTTATGAGAGTCCCCGAGCCGGAACCCCGCCACCTGCTGGCCATTTTCAACGCGGCGCCCGAGGCGTACCTGGTGCTTGCGCCCGACCTGCGGATCGTGCTGGCCAACGAATGCTACCTGCAAACCTTCGGCCTCCGGCGGGAAGCCCTGGTGGGCCGGCCCTTCGGGGAACTGTTCGGGGAGGACGGCGGGCCGGCCCCGCACCCAGTGGCCGCGGCCATGCAACGTTCCGCCGGACAGCTCCAGGGGAGCCGGCAGCCCGATGCGTGGCCCGCCGGCCCCTACCAGCCGCTTGGTTCGGGCGGACCCGCCGGCTACGGCCAGGTGCTCAACAGCCCGGTACCCGACGGGGAGGGCCGCCTCCAGTACATTCTCCACAGAGTGACTCCGGCAGCCGGGCCGGCCGCCCGGCAGCAACTGGAGCAGGAACACCGCCGGCTCAAACAGGCCCAGGCCATCGGGCACATCGGCAGCTTTGAGTGGTCGCCGGGCGACGACGCCACTTACTGGTCCGATGAGATGTACCGCATCCACGGGCTGGAACCCCAGCGCGAACGCATGGACCTGCAACGGGTCGTCTCCTTCATCCACCCCGAAGACAAGAGCTGGGTGATCGAAAAGATCCGGCAGGCGCAGCAGCAGGCCGGCCGGGCCAGCTTTACCCACCGGCTGGTGCGGCCCGACGGGGAAGTGCGCTACATCCGCCGCTACGTCGAATCCTTCGCCGACGAGGGGGGCAAGGTCACCCGCTTGAATGGCATGGTCCAGGACATTACCGAGCAGAAACGCGCCGAACAGGAAGGGAAGCGCTTCCAGTTGCAGTTGCAGCAGAGCGCCGCCGAACTGGCCGCCGCCAACGCCGAACTGCGGGCCGCCAACGAAGAGATCAAGGCCAGCAACGACGAACTGTTCCGGGTGCAGGAAGCCCTGCGGGAACTCAACGTGGGGCTCGAAGAACGGGTGGCCCGCCGCACCCGCGAACTGCACCTGGCCCAGCAGGAAGCCCGGGCCGAACGCGACCGGCTGCACCTGCTGTTCATGCAGGCCCCGGCCGTGATCTGCATTTTTAAAGGCCCCGACCTGGTGTACGAACTGGTCAACCCCGCCTACCAGGCCCTGTTCCCGGGCCGCGAACTGCTCGGCAAACCCATGCGGGAAGCGCTTCCGGAAGCGCAGTACCAGCCGCTGTGGGAACTGATGCAGCAGGTGTACCGCTCGGACCAGGCCTACCAGGGCAACGAAGTGCTGGTGCCCATCGCCCTGCACGCCGACGCCCCGCCCGAAGACCGGTACTGGAACGTAACCTACCAGGCGCGGCGCGACGCCCGGGGTGAAACCGACGGGCTGCTCGTGTTCGCCTACGACGTTACCGAGCAGGTGCGTTCCCGCCAGCGGGTCGAAGAGAGCGAAAAAGCCCTGCAAGCCCTCAACCAGGAACTGGAGGCCGAGGTGGCCCGCCGTACCGCCGAAATGCAGCACGCCCGGGCCGAGGCCGACCTGGAGCGGCAGCGGCTCCACAGCATCTTCATGCAGGCCCCCGCGCTGATCTGCATTTTCGAAGGCCCCCGGCACGTATTCGGGTTCGTGAACCCGCCCTACCAGCAGCTCGTCGGTGAGCGGCCGCTGCTGGGCCTGCCCATTGCCGAGGCCATGCCCGAACTGGCCGGCCAGCCCATCTTCGACCTGCTCGACGGGGTGTACCGCACGGGCGAAACGTTTTACGCCCACGAGATGAAGGTGCAGCTCGACCACCACAACCAGGGCGAACTGGGGCACAACTACTACAATTTCATCTACCAGGCCATCCGCAACCCCGCCGGGGAGATTGACGGCATTTTCGTGTTCGCCTACGAGGTAACCGTGCTGGTGGAAGCCCGCCAGCAGGTGGAAGCGAGTGAAAGAGCCTTGCAGCAACTCAATGAACAACTGGCCGCCGCCAACCATGAACTCCGCGGCGCCAACACCGAACTCGTGCGCACGCAGCGGACGTTGCAGCGGCTAAATACCGACCTGGAAGCCCGCGTGGAGCGCCGCACGGCCCAGCTCGAAGCGGCCCGCGCCGAAGCCGAGGCCGGCCGGCGGCAGTTGCACGCCCTGTTCATGGAAGCCCCCGCCCCCATCGTGATCCTTGAGGGGCCCGAGCTGGTGTTTGAACTGGTGAACCCGGCCTACCAGCGCATTTTTCCCAAGCGCGTGTTGCTGGACAAACCCCTGCTGGCGGCGCTGCCCGAAGTGGCAGGAACCGACATTTACGACATCATCCGCCAGGTGTACGAGACGGGCGAAACCTTCGTGGCGCGGGAACGGCCGCTGCGGCTGGCCCGCCTGGCCGGCAACCCGCTCGAAGACATCTACTTTACCTTTACCTACCAGGCCCGGCGCAACGGGCAGGGACAGGTGGACGGCATCCTGGTGTTTGCCTACGAGGTGAGCGACCAGGTAAACGCCCGGCGGGCCATCGAGGCCAACGCCCGGCAGCTCCGGCTCATCACCGACGCCCTGCCCGTACTGATCGGGTACGTGGACAAGGAAGAAAAGTACCGCTTCGCCAACCGGGCCTACGAGCCGTGGTTCGGCTACAAGCCCGAAGAACTGCTGGGCCGCACCCTGCGGGAAGTGCTGGGCGAAAAGGCCTACGCGTCGGTTCGAGAACACGTGGCCCAGGCGTTGCGCGGCGAGTTCATGGACTTCGAAGCCCGCATGCCCTACCGGGAGGATTTTGCCAAGTACATCCGCACCAGCTACGTGCCCGACGTGCAGGCCGGCCAGACCGTGGGCTTCTACGCCCTGGTGAGCGACGTGACCGACCAGGTGGAGGCCCGCCAGCAGGTGGAGCAGCGGGAACAGGAAGCGCAGGCCCTGGCCGGCAAGCTGGCCGCCGCCAACGCCGAACTGGTGCTGGCCAATGAACAGCTCAAACGCACCAACACCGACCTGGACAACTTCGTGTACACGGCTTCCCACGACCTGAAAGCCCCCATCCTGAACGTGGAAGGACTGCTCAATGCGCTGGAACGGCAACTGGCCGCCGACCTCCGGCAGAAGGAAACCGTGCGGGAACTCTACCGCATGCTCTACGGCTCGGTACACCGCTTCAAGGCGACCATCGCCGACCTTACCGAGGTGGCCCGCATCGGCAAGGAGAGTTCCGAAGACGTAGCCAGCCTCACCATCGGCACGGTGCTCGACGAGGTGCGGCAGGACCTGGCGCCGCAGATCGCCGAAGCGGGGGCCACGCTGGACGTTTCGCTGGACGGGCCGCCGCTGCAATTCTCGCGCAAAAACCTCAAAAGCATCCTCTACAACCTGCTGAGCAACGCCGTCAAGTACCATTCCCCCGACCGGCCGCCGCACGTACGCATCACCTGCCGGGTTGAAGGCAAGTACCAGGTGCTCACCGTGGCCGACAACGGGCTGGGCATGGACATGCGCCAGGAACACAAGATCTTCGCCCTCTTCAAACGCCTCCACGCCCACGTGGAAGGCACCGGCATCGGCCTCTACATCGTCAAGCGCATGATCGAAAACGCCGGGGGCCGCATCGAGGTGGAAAGCCAGGTGGGCGTGGGTACGACGTTCCGGGTGTATCTGAAGCAGTGAGGAGTGAGAAGCGAGGAGCGAGAAGTCAGAAGGTAGCGGGTGCCGGCCGGTTGGGTTTGTTTTTCAGCCTGACGAAAGGCTTTTCGCAGAACACGTAGAAGAGGTAGCAGTTGATGACAATGATGGGAGTGCCGGCCAGCACGAGGCCCAGGAACATGGCGGTGTCGTCGGGCCGGAAGGGAAACAGCAGGTACTGCCACACCACCTGGATGAAAGGCGCGTGCATCAGGTAAATGCTGTAGGCAAAGCCCCCCAGCCACACCAGCGGTTGCCGGCTCAGCAGCCGGTGCAGGGCGCTTTGCGGGCGGGTAGCCAGGTACACCAGCAGGGCACTCGCCCAAAAGCCCACCACGTAATCACACTGGTAGCGTTGCAAGAGTTCGCCGTTCCGCAAAGGCACTTTCGACACCACGACCACACTTGCCAGGCCGGCCAGGGCCAGCAGCGCCCAGGGTGCTTGGCGGAGGCGGGCGTAGAAGGGCGCCGGGGAATACGCAACCGTTGCCGCCAGCATGCCCAGGGTGAACAAGCCCAGGAAATGGACGTGAAAGGCCCGGTGGTCGAGGAGCAAAAACCCGCGGAAGGCCAGGTAAGACGCCACCAGCACCAGCCCGGTGCTCACCAGCGGCCCGGCAACCCGCCAGGCGACCACCAGCAGCGGGAACAGCAAATAAATGCGCCACTCCACGGCAACGGACCAGAAACTGTGGTTGATGGAGGCAAAGTCGCCGGCCAGGTCGTGGATGAGCAGCAGGTGCGTCACAATGCTTTTGCCCGACACGGGAATGCTCACGTCCCAGTGCGTGCCGGTTTCCCGGCCGATGCACAACCCGATGAGCAGCAACGAGGCGCCCACGGCCAGGAAATAGGGCGGCAGTATTCGCAGGGCCCGGCCCCGCAAAAAGCCCGGGACGCCGTGTTTCAGCGTGCCGTCTCCCCGCACCACGGGCAGCGCCAGGCAGAATCCCGACAGCACGATGAACACGGCCACGGCGTACCCGCCGTAGTAAAACAGGTCTCCCCACTGCGTAAAGTTGCCGGCAATGGGCTGGTACCGGGGGTATACCTGTAAGAATGAATGGTGGACCAGCACGTAGAGAGCGGCCAGGGCGCGCAGGCCATCCAGGTACTTCAGGTGCAGCGGAGCGGCGGGTAAGGCGGGCGGCGAAACGGGGTCAGGGCGCACCGGCACACGCCCCCCCGCGGAGGGTAAGTGATTCATGTTTCTTTTCAGGTTGTGGTTCGTAGTACGGCATAGAAAATACAAATTGCCGGGCGCCAACGCGTCCGCCAGGAATTGTATTCCAAAAAGCATTAAGGGGAAAAAGGGCAGCGGTTGGATGAAAACAAACCGCCGGCAGCCGGTTAGGAGGATAGAATCGGCCGCTAAGCTAGTGCCCTTTGGGTACACTGCCAAACCACTCGTGTAAAATCACGGGGCGCTGCCGGATCACGACGACGCCCCGCCCCCGAACCAACCTGCGCTTCGCCTACTCGTTGCGGATGGCATCCACCGGCCGGGTGCGGGCCCCCTTCCAGGTCTGCGAACCGATGGTGAGCACGCCCAGCAGGAGCAGCAGGCCGGCGCCGGGCAGCAGGTCCGTGAGGCCAAAAGCTACCCGGTTGGGAAAGTGTTCGAGCCACAGCCCGTTCGCCGTGTAGCTCAGCGGGGCGCCCACCCCCACCGACACGGCCAGCACCCGCAGGAACCCGCCCGAGAGCAACCGGGCAATGCCCCAGTCGGTCGCCCCCAGCACCTTGCGGATGCCCACTTCGCGGGTTTTGCGTTCCACGGTGTAGGCCGCCATGCCCAGCATGCCCAGCAGGGCCACCGTAACGGCCAGGAACGCCAGCAGCCCCAGCACCGCCGCCAGGTCGAACAGCGCCTGGTTGGTGGCGGCCAGTTGCGCATCGTAGAAGGCGCCGGCGAAGGGGTGCAGCGGGTCTACCGCCTGCCACGCCCGGGCCAGCCGGGCCAGGGCCTCCCCGGGGTTTCCGGGGGCGAGTTGGACGTTCACGTAAGCGAAACCGGCGGGCTCATTGCGCAGCACGAGCGGGCCCACTTCGTTGGTGCCGCCGAAGGGCGTACGGAACGTGAAATCGGCCACCACGCCGACCACTTCCAGTTCGGCGGCGCTCCCTTCCACCCGCAGTACCTGCCCGACCAGCCCGGCCGGGTGAGCGTAGCCCAGCGCCTTTGCGGCGGCCCGGTTCACCAGCACGAAGCGGTTGGCCGAATCCTTGCCGGGCGGCAGCGGGTTGCCGGCCAGCAGTTTGAGGCCGAACGTGGCGGCGAAGTGTTCGTCGGCGCCGATGACCGTCACGGGCCGGTATTCGCCGCGGCTGCCGGAGGGCTTTACCGACATTCCGTTTTGCACGTTGGTGGCCGGCAGGTACTCGCAGGCCGACACCGATGCCACGCCGGGCACGCCCCTCAGCGCCGCGGCCACCTTCCGGTAATCGTTGCCCTGCAAGGGTACGTTGACGATGTGTTCGGTGCGGAAGCCGTACGCAAACGACATGAAGTGCCGGAACTGGCGGTAAACCAGCGTGGCCGTGGTAATGAAAAACAGGGACACCACGAGTTGGCCCACGTTCAGCGCCTTGCGCAGCCCGATCCGGCCCGGGCGGCCCCCATCGGCGTGCTTCAGCGCCCGCAGGGGCTGGAAGGCCGACAGCCGCACGGCCGGGTACAATCCCGCCAGCAGGCCGGTAAGCACGGCAAACCCCACGAAGGCGGCGTACACCCCCACGTTGCCGCCCAGTTGGAAGTCCAGGTACCCGTTGAGCCACAGGCCCTTAAAGGCCGGCTTGAGCACGAGGAGCAATCCCATGGCCAGCCCCAGCGCGAACAGCGACGTCAGCGTGGATTCGGCCAGGAACTGGTACACCACGTCTTTGCGCCGGGCGCCGGCCACCTTGCGCACCCCGATTTCTTTGGCCCGGGTGAGGGCGCGGGCCACCGACAGGTTGGTGTAGTTGAGGCAGGCCGACAGCATGATCACCAGGCCCAGGGCGGCCAGGAAGTAATAGGCCACCCGCGGCAGGCTGTGGCTCGGTTCGTTGCGTACCAGCACGCCCGGCGTGATTTCGGTGAGCGGTTGCCCGAGCAGCGCGAAATCTTTCCGGTCCCTGAGCGCTTCCTGGCGGCGCGCCACCAGGTCGCGCAGGGCGGCCGCGAGGTCGGCGTCCGTCTGGCCGGGGCGGAGCAGCACGTAGGTGTAGCAGGCGTTGTTGCCCCAGCGTCCGGACCCGTCTTCGCGCTTGCCTTCCCGCACCAGGGCGGGCAGCGAGGCCGCCGAGAGCAGCACTTCGAAGGGCAGGTGGGTCTTGTGACCGGTGGCGGCGACCACGCCCGTCACGGTATACATCCCCCAATCGGTCGGCTTGCCGCCCGTGCCCTCCCCGAGCAGCGGCAGATCCCGGTCCACGAACCGGACCGTCTTGCCGAGGGGGTCTTCGCTGCCGAACAATTGCCGGGCCTGCGCACTGCTGAGGATCATGCTGTTGGGAGCCGCCAGGGCGGTGCGCCGGTCGCCGCGGGCCAGCGGGTAGTCGAAGAGTTGCAGGAAGGAAGTATCGGCGAAGTAGCCGCGCAGCCGGGCCGTTTTGCCCCCGTACACGGCCTCGCCGCCCACGCCGCGGACCAGTTGGGTCACCCCGTCGAAGCCGGCGTAGTCCGTCCGCAGGGCGCCGGCCAGCGGGAAAGGCGTGGCGGCGGAGGGCGCCTTGGCGTGGTTCGCATCGCCGAGAATGCGGTACAGGCGGTCCTTGCGGGAGTGGAACCGGTCGTAGCTTTGCTGTTCGGCCAGCATGAGCATGACCAGCAGGCACACCGACATGGCAACGGCCAGTCCGAACACGTTGATAAAAGTGAAGGCTTTGTAGCGGCGCATCGTGCGCAGGGCTACTTTGAGGTAGTTTGTCAGCATGGTGGTATGGTTGGATGGCTGATTGTTGAATGGCTGAATGGTTGGGTGATTGCTTATGCGGTGATTGAGGGAAGCTCTGATGGATGAAGGATGACGTGGTGAACCCGGATCACCATACAGCCATCCAGCCATATAGCCATTCAGCCATATAGCCATTCAGCCATTCAACAATCAGCCATTCAACCCTTTAATTTGCGTTCGATGAGGAAGTTGGCGATCAGTGCGAGGCCGCCCAGCAGGAACACCATCGACAGGAAAGCCACCTCTTCGGCCAGGCCGTAGTGCTGGTGCAGCCCGTAGCCCGCCAGGATGCCCAGGGCGATGCCCAGGAAGAGCATTCCAAACTTGAGGGTGAGGGAGAAAGATTGCTTCGGGGTTGCAAATACCGAAGCGTCCACGCCCTTTTCCATCATGGTCATGCGTTCGCGGTGGCGCGTCATCAGGAATACGTACGCAATGCCGAAGAGGGCCGCGAAAATAACAATGGTGAGAATTACTTCCTGAATCAAGGCATCCATGCTGTGGGTGATTAGGTATTGAGTACTGGGTAATGCGTTATCGGGGGTTGGCAAAGGGTTTTTGAAGCGTATTTTGCGGGTGAGACAAGGGGGCCCGCGGGTTGGTTACAACTTTTTGCGGAAAAAAAGATTTGCAAAAAAAGCCGGCCGGGTGTGTAACCAAACGGCGCCGGCGCTGCTCTCATACCGGCAATGGAACCATCGGAAGACCAAGTGTACGTGGATCGGGTGAAAGCGGGAGATTCGCTTGCCTACACCTTCCTGGTGGATAAGTACAAGAACATGGCTTTTACCATTGCCCTGAAAGTAACCGGCAACCGCGAGGAGGCCGAGGACGTGGCCCAGGAGGGGTTCGTGAAGGCGTACCAGCAGATAGGCGCCTTTGCCGGCCGGTCCAGGTTTTCTACCTGGCTCTACACCATCGTGTACCGGACGGCCTTGAACCACCGCCAGAAAAACCGGAACCACCCCTTTTCCCTCGACCCGCAGGGAGACCGGCAACCGGCAGCCCACACCACGCCTCCTCATGAGCAGTTGCAGGCCAGGCAGGAGCAGCAGTACGTGAAAGAAGCCATTGACCGGCTCCCCCCGACGGAGGCTTTGCTGGTTACGCTGTATTACCTGGACGAAAACGCCACGCGGGAAATCAGCGAGATCACCGGCATGTCGCTGGCCAACATCAAGATAAAACTGTTCAGGGCCCGTAAACGGCTGGAGAAGGACCTGGCGTTTTTGCTGTAAGCGGGGAGGTGTCGGCAGACGGGAGATGTATTGAGAAGGGGATGGCTGTATGGTTGATTGTCGGGAAGTGGTGCGGGCGTAAGCAAAACCATTCAGCCATACAACCATATAACAATCAACCATCCAGCCATATAGCGATCCCCTCATTTATTAGTTAACATTAGAAACCATACGGAAGAAGATATGGCTGGCCGCAAAGAAGAAAGGCTGAAAAAACTGATCCGGGCCGTGCCGCCCGAGGCGCCGGCACCGGAATTTACGGCGCGGGTCATGGACGACGTACGGGCCGTGGCCGGGCCGGAAACGGCCCCGGAACCGGCCCTGGGCGCATTGCTGCGCCGGAACGGGCTGGAAACGCCGCCTGCCTACTTCACCCGGGCGGTCATGGAAGGGGTAGCGGCCGCCCGTCCGGCCACGCCGGGCGGGGCGCCCATCATTCCGGTGCGGGCCTGGTACGGGGTTGCGGCCGTGCTGGCCGGGCTGGTGGCGTGGGCAATGGCTTCGGGCAGCGCCGCCGGGCCGCCCCGGGAAGCGACGTTCTGGTCGGAGGCCCTGCGGGGCCTGGTACGGGCTTTTTCCGCGGGGGTGCAGGCGGTTCCCGCTTCGTACGTACTGATCGTGGGCGCCGTGAGTGTACTCCTGGGGATTGAGTACGCGCTTAGATACGGCGCGGGTCCGCGGGCGGGCCGATCAAGGGTTGCCGGACAATAGCCGGGGCGGGCCGCAACCGGACGCCAGGGTACTTTAATAAAAATAGCACGCGAGGCAAGACCTAATGCTTCATTTTAATTACATACCTTGCGATGCGTATTCCTGCCGCGGCAAGCTGCCTTTTTAGGGAACAAGTCGTACGCAGAGCCGTTTTTTTAACCTCCCGCCGGGCAATTTTCGCGTAGCCGGGCGAAAACATGAAGGCAAAAACACCCGTTTTATTACTTTTTACTACTAAAACTTACATCCATTTTTCAGCTGAATTGCCGGCCCGGGCAGGACCTGCCGGCCACCGACGGCCCGCGGCCTGCGGACCACGCACGGCCTACGGCTCCGGCGCTGTTCGGGAATGCAGCCATAATAGCTTTTATCACTTTTCTCATACGCTATTATTAGCATAATCATATAACGCTGCCGGGCATTTTTACTTTTTGGTGATAATTCCGCATTTTACCAATAACACAATACCTATGCACCCGGAACAAGTCCATCCCTGTGTCTCTCAATAATTATTTGTTTTTCAAGCAAAAATACAATACATACGGCACCGGCAGTGTCACCAATTTTATCACTATCCCGATAATAGGCTTGCACTATTCCAGATGATTTTTATAAATGGGTGCGATACGTTACAGCCGGACGCCTCTGGCCCAATTATACTTTTCCCATAGGACCTCGTATCTTTGCAGTGTTTCACAACGTAGTCAAACCCAAAACGACCTTGTATGAGAAAGCAAAAAGGAAATTCGACTCCGGCCCCGGCCGGGGGCATTGCCGGGTGGCTGAGCGACAAAGGTCAGGCACAGGGCGTTGGCATGAGTTTGCCGGCCCTCTTCGCGCTGCGGACGGTATACGCCCGGTATAAAGCCATCGGGCGGCAGTGGAAAAAAGCCCTGGCCTGGCCGGGGGAGGCAGTCTCCGCGGACGAAATCACGCGCCGCGACGCCCGCATGCCCCTGTTTAACTTCACCGGGTCACCGGGTGCGCTGCAATGGTGGCCCGGCGACCACCGCAATATTTAAAACCAATCTATCACCCACGGGACCGGCGGCCTTTTGCCCGCAAGTCCCCTAACAATATAATCACATGGAAATCATCATCCCTTTTATCGTTCTGATCGCCTCGGTGGTACTGCTCGATGCCGTCACCTACAAATCCCTGGGCGACCTTTTCAAGCGCAAAGCGTGAGCTAATGACGAATTACCCATGACGAATTACGAATGAGCGAACCGCAACTGGTCCGGAGAACCCGAAAGCGCCGTGCCAGCCATTGGTAATTGGTCATTGATCATTGTCCAATTCCCCTGGTTTTGCTAGCTTAACCGGATGACCGTTCCCCCGCTGGATTTGCTGTTGCTGCTGGGCACCTTGCAAGGGTTCATCCTGGCTCCCTTGTTGTGGTTTACCGCCCAGGGGGACCGCCGGTCGAACCGGTTGCTGGCCGGCCTGGTCTTGCTGCTGGCCCTGATGAGCCTGGCCCTGGGCTTGCCCGTGCCGAACGACTACGTGGGCATTGCCCTGGACCTGGCGCCACTGGTGAACGCCATGCCCCTGGGACCGCTGGTGCTTTTTTACACCCGGTCCTTACTGGACCCGTCTTTCCGGTTAGGCCGCGCTCAGTGGCGTCACTTCTACCCGGTCGTGCTCGACTGGATTCCCCAACTAATCGGCTGGACCTTCGTGGCGGGCCTGTTGCTGGGGCTGCTCCCCGAATCGGAGGGTCCGGCGTGGGGGCAAGTGATGGATACCTACAACGTGTACGCCGACATTCCCCGCTGGCTGTCGCTGGCCCTCTACGTAGCCGCTACCTGGCGGTGGTTGCACAAACAGCCCCTGGCGGAGGAGGGCCAGCGGCAAAATGCCCGGTGGCTGCGCCAATTCCTGGCCGCGTTCGTGGGATTCCTGCTGGTATGGCTCCTGCACCTGGTGCCTTACATCATTCCCGCTACCCGGCCCGTGCTGGAAAGTACCTTCGGCTGGTACCCGATTTACATCCCCATCGCCGTGCTTATTTACTGGATCGGGTTGAAGGGCTACTTCCAAACGCGTAAGCCGTCCGTGCCAACGGTTCGCAAAAGCAGCGCCACCCTGCCGGAAGAGGTTGCCAACGGGGTGGTTGACCGGCTGCGGACGGCCATGCGCGAAGACAAGTTGTACCTGGACCCGGAGTTGACCGTTGAGAAAGTAGCCAGACACCTCGAATTACCCACCCGGACGGTTTCTTCCGTGATCAACGGGCATCTCGGGAAAAGCTTCAACCGGTTCGTCAACGAATACCGCATCGAAGCCGTCCAGGACCGCCTGCGCGACCCGGCTGATCTCCCGCTGACCCTGACGGGCATTGCCTTCGAGTGCGGGTTCAACTCCCAGGCTACCTTTCAGCGGACCTTCAAGCAGCTCACCGGCGTGTCGCCGAAAGAGTACCGGCACCGGCAGACCGTGTCGTAGAGGGCGGACCGGCCCATCCTGCATTACGGGCAGGAAATAATACTGCTCAAAACACGTTTTGAGCAGACTGCCGGCGTGTTGAGGCCCTTCTTTCGGGCAAAAACACCCATTCCTATGTTCAAGCGCATGAGCCTGCTGCTGGCAGTATCCCTCCTGGCGGGATTCAGACAGCCCACCCCTTCTTTTCCAGCGTCCCTGTTCGGGCAAACGTTTACGGCCACCCAATTGCGGGAAGACGCCCGGCACTTGCGGCAGGGACTCGAAAAGTTACACCCCGCCCTGTACCGGTACACGCCCCGGCGGGAAATGGATTCCCTGTTTGACGCCTTATCGGCCGCGGCAGATGGGCCAATGCGCTACCAGGAATTTTTCCGGGCCGTGTCGCGCGTGGTAGCCCAGGTCAGGTGCCAGCATACCGTAGCCGCTCCAAACGGAGCCGTGCTGGAACGCATTCTGCGGGAAGGGCGGTTTTTTCCGCTCAAAGTCTTTTGGGAATTCGCCCCGGTGGGCGCCTACTCCACTTTCGATTTTTCTTCCCGCGCCAACCTGCCGCCCGGCACCCGGATCGTGCGCATCAACGGGCAGTCCATGCAAGACATTTACCGCACGTTGATTCCCTATTTTTCCTCCGACGGCGGGATTCTTACCAACAAGCACAGCCGGCTGCAACACGACATTGAATTCCAGTTCTGGTACTACGTGCTGATTGGCCAGCCCGAAACGTTTGAGGTGGTGCTGCAAATGCCCGATGGCGGGAAACGGGTTCAATCCTACCGGGCGGTCACCTTGGGCGAATGGCAGCAGCACTACAAAAAATTCAGCGCCAGGAAAGATACGGCCCTCCAGCGGTTCATCCGCCACTACGAGACCCGGGAGGAAAAGAAACGGGCCGAACCCGTACGCCTCTCGTTCCCGGCCGGACGCGTCGGCCTGCTGACCGTGAGCACTCTCGACGCGGAAAATTTTACCGAAAAGGTGGCCGGTGCTTTTGCGCAGGTGAAGCGGTGGGGAATCGGGCACCTGATCATTGACGTCCGCGGCAACGGGGGCGGCTCCGACATCAACGGCCAGTTTCTGTTTACGCACCTGCTCCGGCAACCGGCCCCCTACTTTGATTCCCTGTACGCCACGGCCGACATCCCCTTTCTGCTCCGGCACACCGACAAAGATTCGGCCTGGTGGACCGACACCCGGCCCCTGCTTGACTCGCTGCCCGGCGGCCGGTGGGGTACCCAACCCTCCGTCAATGAAGGGCTGCGGGTGCAGCAGCCCCCGCCGAACGCCTTCACCGGCAAGGTGTACGTACTCATGGACGGCCGGAGTGCATCGACCACGGCCGAGTTCACCGCGGCAACCCACTTCCACGGCCTGGCCACCTTTATCGGGGAAGAGTCGGGCGGCGCTTACCACGGCGGCAACGGCGGCGATTTTGCGACCCTCACCCTGCCCCATTCCCGGATTGACGTGCTCATTCCCCTGGCCAGGTACGTTATGAACAGCGGGAATACCAGGCTTGCGGGCCGGGGCACCCTCCCCGATCACCCGGTTCCGGGCACCATCGCCGATGTACTCGCCCTGCGGGACCCGCAACTGGCCTTTGCCCTCAAACTGATCGGGCAGTCAAACTAAGGGGGAAGCCAGCCCCTGCGCCAAAGGGCGCTTCCTCCCATCCCTCGCGTCACGCTTTGCGCATGAGGTCGAGCAGCTTGCGGTCGAGTTTGTGGCCGTGCCAGTCTTCGTAGGCCACGTCGGCGCGGCCCGAGTCGAGGATGCCGAAGGAGCCCCTGAACTCCCAGAGGGCGAACCCGATGCCGTGGGTGGAGAGGATGTCGAGCACGTCGCCGAACCAGGCCAGGAACACGTCGTGGGGCGTTTTGTTCCAGCCGCCGCACTCTCCGCAGTGGACGCCCACCCCGCTTTTCACCAGCCCGATCCAGGGTTTGTAGAAGTCTTCGAGCAGCTGGCGGCTCAGGTATTTGTCGCCCACCTGCCCGGGCCACTTGGGTTCGGGCAGGCTGTCGGGCTCCTTGAAGGCCCAGGGGGCTTTGTAGTGCGAGATGATGCCCGGGTTGTAGCCCCGGCAGCTCTGGGCAATGTCGAGGTCGGTGATCTCGGGGATTACCGTGCTGCCCGTGTCGTTGCCGTCGGCGATGACCAGGTGCCGGGGGTTTTCGCGGCGGATGGCTTCGGCGGCGGCTTTGGCTACCTTCCGGTAGGCCGCGCCGGGCACCGAACTGCGTTTGGAATGCTGGTCGTTCATGTCCTCGCGCATGCCCGGCTCATTGACCAGGTCGAAGCTGATCTTTTTCGACGACACGTTCTTGTACCGTTTGGCCCACATGTTCCAGTGGAAGCAGAACGCGTCGAGGGCGGCCTGGTCGGTCCACAGGTTGTAGGGTTCGTGGAAACCCGCGTTCACGCAGTAGCCGGGGGCCCGGTGCAGGTTGAGGCTCACGTGCAGTTTGTGCTTGTGGGCCAGGTCCACGAGGGCGTCGATCTTATCGACGGCCTGCGGGTCAATGTGGTACACCTCCTCGGGCGTGATGTTGCGGGTGCGGTCGATCCTGAGGTAGTGCGGGTAGGCCATCGGCAGGCGCACGAAGTCAAAGCCCCAGTCGGCCATCCAGCGGAAGTAGTCCTCGGTGGTGGGGTTGCGGTTGACCGTGGGGTCGGGCGAGAAAAAGTCGAGGAAGTTGAAGCCCTTCCAGCGGGGCAGTTTGTTGCCGGCTTTGGCGGGCGGGGCCGCCAGTACTGCGGGACCGGCCAGCCCGACGCCGGCGGCGAGTGCAGCGGCATTTTTGATGAAATCCCGGCGGCTATGGGTAGGTTCGCGTTGCATGTTGCTTGGTAAAACCGTTAGCACCCACGGTTGAAACCGTGGGCTAGTTACTCACCACCTCCACCGCGTAGGTGCCCAAGGTGCGGCCCGGGCCTTCCTGGCCCTCTTTTTTCTCGGAGAAGACGACCGAAGCCCGGCCGGGCGAAACGCCTTTGATGTAGAATACGGCCCGGTCGGCACCCTTAGCCGGCCGCGCGGCCACGTCATCGGGCGACGATTCGGCGCGTGATACGTCCACGATCTCCTTATTATCCGACGAACTGTAGAGGTGCAGCGAGGTGTCGGGCCCCATGCGGAAGTCCACCTCTTTGATCTTGCCGACTTCGAGGCGCAGCCGCTTGGCGCCGCCGGCCGAAGTACCGCCGCCCGAACCGCCGCAGGCCGCCAGGAGGGCGACCAGCAGGATTGCCAGGGGCAACGGGGTGGACGTGAATACGGCCCGTAACCGGGCGGGTAAAGTCGGAAGATCAGCGCGGAGAGGATTCATGGTCTTTATTACCGCCAATCGGCCAGAAGGTTACAACCCAGGGAAAAAAGGAGACCGCAGACCGGAGGAAAGGAGACCGGAGGAGGCGTGCCCATGCATGGCGGAGAATGGGTGGCAGGACGAACGGACCGTTTCATTACCGGCCTCACCGGAGCCCCTCGTAAGCTTCCTTCCCGATCCTTCCTCCGATCTCCCTTCCTCCGGTCTGCGGTCTCCTGTTGGTCCGGTCTGCAGCCTCCTTTTTTTCGTGGCTCGGCCGTTGGGGCAGGTGGCTCATTGGTTTACGGGTGCTGCTCATTTTCCCGGTTTTGCGGTTGGCAGCGCCCTATCTTATCTGACGTAAACCATTTGCAAACCTTTGACCACCAATTCTATGTTACATGCTTACTTTAGCGGGGGCGCCTGGCAACGTCCTTCCGTCTGGTTCTTGTGCTGGCTGCTGCTGGCCGCCCCGCTGGCCCTGGCCCAGCCTTCGGTGGTGAAAGACATTTTTCCGGCGCCCCACCCCGCCGTGGCCCTCAACGGCAAGCTGTACTTTGCCGCCTTCGCGGCCGGCAGCGGCATGGAATTGTACCGCAGCGACCTGTCGGGTCTGAACATGCAACTGGTAAAGGACATTACGGCCGGCGTGAACGGCACCGGCCCGGTCGGGCTGGTCAACGCCAACGGCACCCTCTACTTCAGCGTGGGCAGGGGCCTGTACAAAAGCGACGGCACGGCCACCGGCACGGTGCTGGTAAAAACGCTGGGCGGTCCGCCCGAGTGGCTTACCAACGTGAACGGAACCCTCTATTTCGCGGCCAACAGCAGCACCAGCGGCGTCGAACTCTGGAAGAGCAACGGCACCGCGGCCGGCACCGTGCTGGTGAAAGACATCAACCCGGGCAGCGGGTCCTCCGATCCCAGGCACCTGGCCGCCCTCAACGGCACGGTGTACTTTGCGGCCAACAACGGCACGCTGGGCGAAGAACTCTGGAAGAGCAACGGTACGGCCGCGGGCACCGTGCTGGTGAAAAACATTTACACCGGCACCGCGCCCAGCCCGTACTCCCCGTACGAGCCGGTACCCGCCAGTAGTTCCCCCAAGGAGCTGATCGCGTACAACGGCAAGGTGTACTTCGCCGCTACGGCTCCCGTGTACGGCACCGAGTTGTGGCGCACCGACGGCACCGCGGCGGGTACGGTGCTGGTGAAAGACCTGCTGGTGGAACCCTACATTCCCGATGAGCCCTTGTCGGGGGTGCCGCGCAACTTCCGCGTATTGGACAACAAACTGGTGTTCATGGGCAACGCCAGTGTGCAAGGCGTGGAACGGGTGTACGCCAGCGACGGCACCGGGCCGGGCACCGTTGACATCGGCGGCGCGACGCCGGCCAAGGAGTACGCTCCGGCCATCATTACGTCCTGGGCCGTAGCCAACAACGTGTATTGCTACGCCACCTATTCGTACGCCGCCGGCGTAGGGTCGGTGGTGAACTTCTACGGCTTCAACGGCTTCCGCAGCTTTTCGCAGCAAGACAACGAGGTGAGCGAACTCACCCCCGTGAACGGGGCGCTGTACTTCGTGGCCGACGACGGCATGAGCGGCCGGGAGCTTTGGGTGAACAACGCGGGCGGCATTGAAAAACTGGCCGAACTGAACCCGGGCCCGGGCGGTACGAACCCCTCCGGCTTGTTCAGCATCGGCAACGTGCTGTATTTCCGGTCGGCCTACGGCACCGGCACCAACGCCCTGTGGAAGTACAACCTCAACACCCCGCCGCCGTCGGACCTGCGCCTCAACGCGGGCGGCCCGGACCATTTCATTCAGGAGTACGAAGCTTACCACGGGTACAACTCGACGACCTTTTTCCGGGCCGATGCGTACTTTACGGGCGGCACCACTTCGGCGCTGCCCGGCGAGATCGGCACTGTCGACATCCAGAACGCCGAGGACCCCAAAATCTACCTCTCCGAACGGGCCGGCACGTTCAGCTACGCCATTCCCGCGCCCCAGGGCCGTTACCGGGTGATCCTGCACTTTGCCGAACTCTACTGGGGCAACACCAAGGCGGGCGGCGCGGGCTCCCGCAAGTTCAACGTTAATATGGAGGGCGTCCGTAAACTCACCGAGTACGACATTTTCGCCAAGACCGGCGGCGCCCTGCGGGCCATCCAGGAGACGTTCACGGTAAACGTATCGGACGGCACGCTGAACATCGCCTTCCTCAAAGGCTCCGCCGACGTACCCAAGGTTTCGGCCATCGAAGTGATCCCGGTGGCGCCCGTGAACCGGGCTCCCGTGCTGGCCGACATCAGGGCGCAAACCACGGTCAACGGCGTAAACCTTACGTTTGAAGCCAGGGCCACCGACCCCGACGGGAACGCCCTTACCTACAGCATCCACCCGGTGTCTGAAAGCAGTCCGCTTCCCAGCGGGGCGACCATCAACCCGACCAACGGCCTGTTTTCCTGGACGCCCTCTTCGGCCGGTACCCGCACGGTGATCGTCCGCGTGACCGACAACGGCAACCCGGCGTTCCGCGATGAGCAGGAAGTTGAAATCTGCGTGGCGCCGCGGGGTGACTTTACGTTTGACAACAGTTCGGTGTGCAACGCCGTGAACAACGGTTCGGGCGTGACCGGCACGCTTACGGTGAAGAATACTGAGCTTGGGGCCTACTACCACCTGACGAGCGGCTCCATGCCCGACCGGTACTTCGACCCGAAGCCGGGGACGGGGGGAGACCTGGTATTTACGATCAACTTCCCCGCCAGTGTCGTTTTACCCTCCGCGCACCTCTTCGAGGTAGGGGTGAGTGGTTGCGGCCGGTCCGCATCGATCAACGCACTCTTGTTCCTGGTACCGCCGCAGGTGGCTCCTACGGCCGAGGGCAAGACGATCATCAGCGGGCAGAAGGCTACCCTGGTCGCCGACGGCGCCCTCTCCGGGGGCACTTACCGCTGGTACGCAACGGCCACCGGCGGCACGCCCCTCTTTACCGACAGTTACTTCATCACGCCGGCCCTCACGGCCACCACTTCGTACTACGTGGCGGCAGTCCTCGGGGACTGCGAAGGTCCCCGCCGGAAAGTGACCGTCACCGTGACGGGCAGCGTGGCCGGCACCTTCCGGGTCAACGCCGGGGGGAATGGGTTTCCGACGATTGACGCCCGCAGTTTCACGGCGGATGCCTACTTCTCGGGCGGCACGGTATCGGGCACGACGGCCCTGGGCATCGCTGGTACGGCCGATGATTACCTCTACCAGACGGGCCGGCACGGCAGTTCCTTCTCGTACAACTTCCCCACCGGCAACGGTAGCTACGACGTAGTGCTGCACTTTGCCGAAACCTACTACGGCAACGCCGTAACGGGCGGGATTGGCTCCCGCAAGTTCCACGTGAACATGGAAGGATCACGGAAGCTGACCGATTACGACGTGTTTGCCCGGGCCGGCGGCGCCCTGCGCGTAGCCCAGGAAACCTTCCGGGTAACCGTGAGCGACGGCACGCTGAACGTGGCGTTCCTCAAAGGCTCGGCCGACAACCCGGCCATCAAGGCCATCGAAGTGCTGCCCGCCGGCAGCGGCCTGACCATCAACGCGGGGGGCAGTGCGTTCACCAGCAGCACCGGCAAGAAGTTCTCGGCCGACGTGTACTACGCCTCGGGAGGCGTGTCGAGCATTGCCAGCGGGGAGATTGCGGGTACCACCGATGACGGCCTGTACCGCAACGCCCGGGTGGGAGCTGCCTTCTCCTACGGCCTGCCTTCGGGCAACGGCACCTTCGACGTGACCCTGCACTTTGCCGAAACCTACTTCGGCAGCCGGGCCGCCGGGGGAGTTGGTTCGCGCCGGTTCAACGTAGACGTGGAAGGGGTACGACGCCTCACCAACTACGACGTGTTCGCCAAAGCGGGCGGGGCCATGCGGGCGGTCAAAGAGACCATCCGGGTAACGGTCAGTGACGGCGTGCTCAACCTGTACTTTTCCAAGGGCCTGGCCGACAATCCCCTCGTTTCGGCCATTGAACTGACGCGCGCCGCGGTTGCCGCCCGCGAAGCGACGCCGGAAGCCGGTGCCGAAGGCTGGCAGGTAACGCTGTTCCCCAACCCGGTGCAGGACAAGCTTTCCGTAGCCCTGCCCTTCCCGGCGGATCAGGTACGCGGCACGGCCGTCACCGACGCTACGGGCACGGTACACCTGCGCAACGCCCATACCCCCAGCGGCCCCAACGGATTGGAACTCCGCGCCGCCGGCCTTCCGAAAGGCTTGTACCTGCTGCGGCTCGACACCGAAAACGGTCACCGCGTGGTGAAGTTCGTGAAGCAGTAGCGGTTGCTCCTGCACCGCGTAATGTTGAAAATAGACGAAAGCCGGGTGTACGCCCGGCTTTCTTTTTTGGGTGCGTACATGCTTACCCTTCTTTCCAAACCGCGCCGCTTCTCATGCTTCGGAAGGCGTCACGGAACCGGAATAGTTCGTGCATAACCAGCATCAAGTACTTGTTATCCCATTTGTCATCCTGCAAATGCCAGCTTATCAATTCTGCTAGTTGATTGAAAAAGTCTTCGTATCCGTCCGTCGTGTTGCAGGTAATCAGGTCCAGCAGCGGGGCGAAGTCATAGTCCGGGTATCTCTGTAAGAAGTTAGCAAACTGGTGATGGATGGCAGCGTCTGCTTGAATTCTATTTTCTTCGGTTTGCTGTAAAGTAGGTGTCATAAGCGTTCGGGTTTAATGCATCAAGCAATACCATTAAATAGTGGTATAATTTAGCCAAAAATATGTGCAATAAGCACAAAGCAATGATACCACTATTTTATGGTAAAAACAAATCTTCTAGTAGCGGATACCTTTTTTTTGTGGTACCACTTATAGCTGTTACTTTGCCGGAAACCGAGTTGTAAAAGCAATGGAAACGGACTTGAAAAAGCGGCTGGCGGCCGTACGGGAACTGAAAGAAGCCTTTGGCATCGACATTCAGAAGATCACCGACTTTTCGGAGCCGCCGCGCAACCGCACCACGGTAGCCAAAGTGCTGAGCGGCGCCGATGAACGCTACCTGACCGAAACCAACCTTTCTGCCATCGAAAAGGGCGTTCAAAAGATACTCGATGAGTACCGGCGGCGGCTGTGCGGGTAGAACGGAACGCGAAAGGATTGGCTGAAAATGAACGAAAGCCGGGTGTACGCCCGGCTTTCTTTTTTCTAATTGCGGGCCTCCAAATGCTCCGGCTCAGTAGTTTCCGCACAGGGCTCAGTATTCCGGCCCTACTGCTCATTTTCCCGGTTTTGCCCCTCCTTCCGCCCTACCTTGAGTGCATCCGCAAGAAACAAACCCTCTTAAAAAGATGCAATCAACCGCTAAACGCATTGCCAGCCTCGACGGCTTGCGTGCCATTTCCATTCTGCTCGTCCTGACCGGGCACGCGGCCGCCACCATTCCGTACCGGGATGCGCTGCCGGGCGGCGCCCTCACGGTGCTGGGCAATGCCCGCCTGGGCGTAATGACCTTTTTCGTCATCAGCGGCTACCTGATCACGCACCTGTTGCGCAAAGAATGGCATCGCGAAGGCCGGATCGACCTGCGGGGCTTCTACGTACGCCGGCTTTACCGCATCTTTCCGGCCTTTTACGCGTACATCCTGGTGGTTACCCTGCTGGCAGCCGTAGGGGCGATTCAACTGTCGGGCACCAACCTGCTGTCGGCCTTCCTGTTCGCGTGGAATTACGTGCACCTGTTCGTGGAGAACGCCAGCAGCGGCACCTGGTTCCTGGGGCATTTCTGGACGCTTTCCCTCGAAGAGCAGTTTTACCTGGTCTGGCCGGCTACTTTCCTGCTGGCCGGGCGCCGGCGGGGGGCCCGCATTGCGCTGGTGCTCTTCCTGGTGTCGCCCGCCATCCGGGTGCTCACCTACTTCCTGTGGCCGGATGCCCGCCCCTTCATTACCATCATGCTCCACACCAACGCCGACCCGCTGATGCTGGGCAGCCTGGTGGCCCTGCTGGAGGGCAACGGGCGTTTCGAAACGGCAATGGGGTACCTGCTCCGGCACTGGGTGGCTGCCGTCGCCGCCCTGTTTGTCCTGCTGGTTTCGCCCTTCCTCAACGGGCATTTCCAGGGGGCGTATTACCTGCCGCTGGGCAGTACGCTGGACTCGGTGTGCATCGCCCTCTTTCTGCTGTGGGCCATCCGCAACCCGGCAACCCGCGTGGGCCGGCTCCTAAACCAGCCGGTGCTGGTGACCATCGGGGTACTGTCGTACAGCCTGTACCTGTGGCAGCAGTTGTTCCTCACGCCGCTCAACCACACCTGGACGGGCCTTTTCCCGGTCAACCTCCTGGTGTGTTTCGGGGTCGCGTGGGCTTCTTACCGGTTCATTGAACAGCCGTTTATGCAACTGAGACGCCGCCGGGCCGTGCCGGCGTGAAGCTGGTGACGGAGGGTCCATCCGGGGCCGTAGGGCACCAGGTGACTTTCGCGTGCTAAAATTTCCCGGCCGGCGATTCTTTTGCCGGCCGTTTCTGTTATACTTTTGGCGGCCGGCGCCTGCCGGCCCGATCAAAAGTCATCTACGCTCCGTCATGTTTGATTTAGTAAAAACCCAACTCGGCCGCCTGCGGATCATTGGTTTCGCGGAAGGCCTTTCGTTCCTGATCCTGCTGGGCATTGCCATGCCGCTCAAGTACTTCTTCGGCCTGCCCGAAACGGTGCGGGTGGTGGGCATGGCGCACGGCCTGCTGTTCGTGCTGTACGTGCTGCTGGTGGTCCAGGTGAAGATTGAGTACGGCTGGTCGTTCAGAAAAATGGGGCTGGCCCTGCTGGCTTCGGTGGTTCCCTTCGGCACCTTCTGGGCCGACGCCAAGCTGTTCCGGTAGTTTCCATCCCTTCCATCCCTTCCACCCCTAACCTCTTCCCATGACGCCCGAGAAAGTGAATATCGCCGAAAAGCTGGGGCAGTTTGCCGACCACTGGAACCCCCGCATCGTGGGGGAACTGAACGGCCAGCACGTGAAACTTGCCAAGTTCCAGGGCGAATTCGTGTAGCACGACCACGAAGACGAAATGTTCCTGGTGGTGCGCGGCGCCTTCCGCATGGAACTGCGCGACAAGACTGTTTCGCTGGCCGCCGGTGACTTCATCATTATTCCCAAGGGCACGGAGCACCGCCCCGTGGCCGATGAGGAAGTGCACGTAATGCTGTTTGAACCCGCCGGCACGCTCAATACCGGCGACCAGGTTTCGGACCTCACCCGCCGTACGCTTGAAACGCTTTAGACAGTGAACAGTAAACAGTAATCAGTGAACAGTAAGTGAAACTCAATGATGAGCCAGGTGCGACCACTCACGCACACTGATTACTGTTCACTGATTACTGTCTTTGTGGATCCCCGATTTTGAACTAATTTGCACTGTTTAAAATTATTCTAAATAAAGGAACCCGCACACGATGCCCAGGAGCGTAGCCGACCTGAGACCAGGACAGAAGGGCGTAATTACCGGGTTGAAACCCGACGAGCTGACCCTCAAGCTGATGGAAATGGGCTGCCTGCCCGGCGCGGAAGTGGAAGTCCGGCACGTGGCTCCCTTCGGCGACCCCCTGTGCGTACGTGTGGCCGGGTACCTGCTTTCGCTCCGCAAAGCCGAAGCCGCAACGTTATTAATTGACAATTGACCGCCATTTTCCATTGAATAACCTGCCGCACATTGCCCTGGTGGGCAACCCCAACTCCGGGAAATCCTCCCTCTTCAACCAGCTTACCGGTTTGAAGCAGAAGGTGGGTAACTTTCCGGGGGTAACGGTAGACAAAAAGACCGGCCTCTGCCGGCTGGGCGATGCCCTTACGGCCGAAATCATTGACCTGCCCGGCACCTACAGCCTCTACCCCAAGTCGCCCGACGAACGGGTGGTGACCGACGTGTTGCTCAACCCCAACGGCCCGCTGCGCCCCGACGTGGTGGTGGTGGTGGTAGACGCGGCCAACCTCAAACGCAACCTGCTGCTCTACACGGAAGTGAAGGACCTGGGCCTGCCCGTGGTGCTGGTCCTCAACATGCTCGACATGGCCGAGGCCCAGGGCCTGCGCATCAACCAGGTAACCCTCAGCCGCAAGCTCCACGCCCCGGTAGTGGGCATCAACGCCCGCACCGGCAAGGGCATCGACCTGCTCAAAGGCCAACTGGCCCGGACGCTGGCCGCGCAAGCCGTCGCCGAAGGCACGGCTGCGGGGGAGCCGGGGCCGGACGAATCCTCCGAACCGTTCCACTTCGTGGCGGCGGCCGGGTACGCCCCCGAACTGGTAGAACGCATCCGCGGCCGGTTCGGCATCCACAACGACTACGCCGCCTACCAGTACGCCCACCAGGGCGAAGCCGCCGCCTTCCTCAGGAGCGACGACCGGCAGCAACTGGGCCGCTGGCGCGCAGAACTGGGCTTCGAAGACAAATCCTTGCAGGCCCGCGAAACCGTGGCCCGCTACGAAACCATCCGCCGCATCGTGGACGAGGCCGTGCAAAGCCGCCCCGCGCACGAACACACCGAGACGTTTTCGGCCCGGCTCGACAAAATCCTGTTGCACCGCTACTGGGGCGTGGCCGTGTTCATGGCCATCCTTTTCTTGATCTTCCAGGCCATCTTTGCCTGGGCGCAGGTGCCGGCCGACCTCATCGACGGCGCCATTGCCGGCCTCACCGGGTGGATGCACGAGACGCTGCCGCAGAGCCAACTCGTGGACCTGCTGGCCGACGGCCTGGTGGCCGGCCTGGGCGGCATCCTGATCTTCATTCCGCAGATCGCCGTGCTGTTTGCCTTCATTGCCATCCTCGAAGAGTCGGGCTACATGGCCCGCGTCGTGTTCCTGATGGACCGCCTCATGCGCACCTTCGGGCTCAACGGCCGCAGCGTGGTGCCGCTCATTTCGGGCGTGGCCTGCGCCGTGCCGGCCATCATGGCTACCCGCACCATCGACAACCGCAAGGAACGCCTCATCACCATCCTGGTGACGCCGCTGATGAGCTGTTCGGCCCGCATTCCCATCTACACGATCCTGATCGGCCTGGTGGTGCCCGAGGTAACGCTGCTGGGCGTGCTCAACCTGCAAGGCGTGGCCCTGATGGCCCTGTACCTGCTGGGCTTCGCGGCCGCCCTGTTGTCGGCGGTGGTGATGAAGTGGGTGATGAAAACCAAAGACCGGAGCTTCCTCATCATGGAACTGCCCGACTACCGGATGCCGCGGTGGGGCAACGTGGGCATCACCATCCTCGAAAAAGTAAAGGCTTTCGTGCTCGAAGCGGGCAAAGTCATCATTGCCATTTCCATCATCCTGTGGGTGCTCTCCTCCTACGGCCCCGGCAACCAGATGCAAGACGCCGCCCGGCAGGCCGCCCGCACCTACGCCACGGCCGACGAAAACACCCGGGAGAACCGCGTGGCCTCGGCCCGCCTGGAAGCTTCGTACGCCGGGCACTTCGGCAAGTTCATCGAGCCGGCCATCCGCCCGCTGGGCTACGACTGGAAGATCGGCATTGCGCTGCTCAGTTCGTTTGCGGCCCGCGAGGTGTTCGTGGGCACCCTCTCCACGATCTACAGCATCGGCAGCAGCGACGACGATGCCGATACCATCCGGGAGCGGTTGCAACAGGAAACCAACCCGCGTACCGGCGGCCCGATGTACACGCCGGCCACGGCCTTTTCCCTGCTCATCTTCTACGCCTTTGCCATGATGTGCATGAGCACCCTGGCCGTGGTGCACCGCGAAACCCGCGGCTGGACCTGGCCCGCCATCCAGTTCTTCTACATGACCGCCCTGGCCTACGGATCGGCCTGGCTGGTGTATACGGCACTGCAATAAGTAGAAGTCTGATTTTAAATTATGGATTTTGGATTATGAATTAACTGATGTAGCCACTGATCATCAGTGGTTTGCAATCTAAAATCCATAATTTAAAATCTATAAATTAATTTTAATATACGCTTGCTTTTGACGGGACGATCAGTTATTTTAAGTTCCTGGTACGTGCGGTGCACTCCCTTTTCCGGGTGAGCCGTGAATGACTTTTCGATCCGCGCCACGAGTGACCGATTCCCGACCGGCTCGCCAGCCAGCTGATCGTCGTTCGAATGAGGCAATTCCAGCAGCATACCATGCAGTTGATTGAAAATTTTTGACCGGCCGGCGCAACCAGCCTGCGCCGGTATCCAGTGAAAGGGTCCGTATTTTTTTGAGCCAGCCATTCCGGACCTTCAATTGCCCGATTTGTTGAAACCCTGGGGTTGCGATTTGTTCCCGCTGCCCGGTAGCCGCGTGGATTTAACAACTGCTGACCCCAACCGGGTAGGTCACCCACAACTACTTTCCCCCTTACGCTTATGAGCACTTTTTACTCGATTTCCCTGCTGGCGCTTTTGCTGGCCTGGCGGGCGGGCGCCTCTCCGGCCCAGGCCCAGACGTACGCACTGCCTGACCTGCGGAAAACCAATAGTGGCACCGTTGTAACCACCGCCAAACAATGGGAAACGCAGCGAAGAGGAGAGCTTCTGAAACTGTTCGAGGACCATATTTACGGACAAGTTCCGCAGCAGTACGATGTCATCAAATTCACGACCACCCAAGAACCGAATGCCCTCCAGGGGGCGGCCACGATAAAACAAGTGGGTATTCAGGTCTTTCGCGGGGGCAAATTCGTAACCATCCATTTAAAACTGGTCATTCCCAATAAAGTCAGGCGGCCCGGGGTTTTCCTGTTAATCAACCATCGGAATGCAAGTAATATTGATCCTTTCCGAACCACGGAAAGTCCATTCTGGCCCTTCAAGACCGTCGTTGAGAAAGGCTATGCAATGGCTGCTTTTCAAGTCGGGGAGGTTGCGCCTGATGCGGCTGCCTACTACGCCGACGAGGTGATCAGTAAATTGTACCCTGAGCAACAGCAACTAACCAATGGGATGAAAGCCCTCGGTGCCTGGGGTTGGGGTGCCAGCCGGGTAATGGACTACCTGCGCACTGATCCGGATATTGATTTCTCAAAGGTAGCCCTGGTAGGGCATTCCCGGGGAGGGAAAGCGGCTTTATGGTGCGGAGCCCAGGATAAGCGTTTCGCGGTAACCATATCCAATGAGTCAGGGCGTGGTGGCGCCGCGTTATTCCGGGACGGAGACCCTAATGACCCTAATGATCCCAATGATAGTTATGACGATAGTGAACCGGTTGATCTGATCAAAAGAAATTTTCCTCATTGGTTCAATGCGTATTTCAATACAACCTATACGAACCTCAACATTGGCACTTTGCCGGTGGACCAGCACGCATTAATTGGTTTGATGGCGCCCCGTCCTGTGTACGTAGCCAGTGCGGCCGGGGATGAATGGTCCGATCCGCAAGGGGAGTTTTTTGGAATAAAAAATGCCCAGCCGGCTTATGGGCTCTACGGCATCGGCATGCCCGCGCAATTTTCCAGTTCCTCCTTACCGCCGGTTGGTACAACCGTTACGAAATCATTCCTGGGCTATCACCTTCGCAGTGGAGAGCATGACATGCTAACGGAGGATTGGCTGCGGTTCGTTGACTTTGCCGATTATCACTTCCGCAACCGGGTGAGTGCTGAAGCCGACAGCTACGTAAGGGATGGAGCCACTGCCGGCCAGAATTTCGGGGGAGCGTCTACCCTGGATTTGAAGACTTCTTCGGTGCCTAATGATGGGTATAACCGCAACGCTTTTCTGCGCTTCAATCTGACTGGTTACGCTTCGATTGCCGCCGCCCGGCTACGTTTCTACGTTAGTCAGGGGGGTAGTGCTACCGCTTCCTTCCCGGTTCTCTCCACCAATGTTCACGCAGTAGCCAATACTGCCTGGGCGGAAAGTGGCATCAGCTGGGCCAACCAACCCGCCTTGGGTCAAACCTTGGGCAGCTTTACCGTTGCGGGAGGGCATTCGGGGGCGTGGGTGGAAGTAGACGTGACCGCTTACGTAAAAGCGGAAAAGAATGCCGGCAGGAATACGGTAAGTTTTGGCTTAAAAAATGCCACCACCTCCAGCACGACCGTTCTAATCCATTCCCGGGAAGCGGCCTTCAACCAACCTCAGTTAGTCATTACGCCGGCGCTGGTGTACGAAGCCGAAGAAGCACTGTTGTCGGGAGGAACCAAAGTGGCTGCCAATTTCCCGGGTTATTCAGGCATTGGTTTTGTTGATTACGTCGATGCCCGCAAGGAGGCGACCACCTGGCAGATTGCGGCCGCTGCGGCCGGTTCTTACCAGCTGGACTTCCGCTATGCTTTAGCCAGCGGGGGCCTGTCGCTGCGGGTAGAAGTAAACGGGGCAGTAGTGGCGTCGTCACTGGCCTTTGCCGCTACCGGCGGTTGGCACCTCTGGTCGTCTGCCGGGGTGAGGGCGTCTTTGGTTGCCGGCACCAACACGGTCAGGTTAACCTCCATTGGTTCCGGCGGACCGAATCTCGACCTGCTCAGTGTAAGCCCCGTAACCCCTGCTGCCGGCCGGCTGGCGGGACAAGAGAACGCCGGTCATGAGGCTATCCCGGAAAGCAATCCTTTACGGGTGTATCCCAACCCTGCCCGGCGCGCGATGACGCTGGTGAGTGAGCAGGAACTGGTAAGTGTCCAATTACTCAGCAGTTTAGGCGTGGTATGCCATGTGCAAACGCAACTGCGGGATACGCAAGTGACAGTTCCGGTGAATCACCTGCCGGCCGGCATCTACACCATCCGGGCGCAGACCGCGCAAGGGAAGTATCTCAGTAAGCAAGTAATTATACTAAAATGACTTCATGATTACGTATTTTTCCGTTCGATATCGCCTGTTAATCAGGCTATTGCGAACAACGAATAACGAACAACCAACAACGAATTAGTATCAGACATCTATTCCCCTTCCTTCCTCCGGCACAATGAAGGCGTCGTCGGGCAGGTTCTTTTCGCGGAGGGCACGGCGGAGGTCTTCGGCCGGTTCGTTTTTGCCGTCGTCGGCCAGTTGGAAGGTCCCGAAGTGGCTCGCAATGCTCCGGGCGGCCCGCACGTCGAGGTGGATCTGCACGGCCTGGGCCGGCGAGACGTGGATGGGCGACATGAACCACTCGGGCTTGTAGGCGCCGATGGGCAGGATCGCCAGCCGCATGGGGCCGAACTGCGCGCCGATGGGCGTAAAGAGGGGGCCGTACCCCGTGTCGCCGGCAAAATAGATGTTGCCTTTGGGGTGCAGGAGCACGTAGCCGCACCACAGCGTGGCGTCGCGGTCAAACATGCCCCGGCCCGAAAAGTGTTGCGCCGGCACGCAGGCGATCCGGAGGCGTTCGTGCAGCGGCAGCACCTTGCCCCAATCCATGTCGGTAGCCCCCGAAATGCCCTTTTCTTCGAGGAACTGGCGGACGCCGAGCGGCGTGGCAATGCGCGGCCGGTGCGTGTAGGCCAGCCGCCGCAGCGTAGACACGTCGAGGTGATCGTAGTGGTTGTGGCTCAGTAGCACCATGTCGATGGGCGGCAGGTCGCGGAAGCGGAGGCCGGGTGGCCGCAGCCGCCTGGGCCCGGCGAAGGAGAACGGGCTGACGCGTTCACTCCACACCGGGTCGGTGAGGATGTTGAGGCCCTCGGTCTGGATGAGAAAGGTGGTGTGGTTGATGAACGTGATGCGCAGTTCGTCGCCCAGTACCCGTTCGGGCGGCGGCGGTCCGGGCGGGGGCGCCTCCCCCACCGGCCACGGGCCCCGGCGCCGGCCCAGCATCCACCGGAACACGGCGGCAAAGCCCCGGGCCTCGGCGCCCCCCACGTTGCGGAACCGGCGGCCGTCGAAGTGGTCGCTGCGCGGACCGGCGTACCGGGGCGCCGAAAGCCGGTAGCCCAGGGCAACCATGCCGGCCACCAGCAGCAGCACAAGGACGAGGAACCAGATCATGGGGAAATTTTAGGAGTGAGGAGCGAGGAGTGAGGAGCGAGAAGTGAGAAGGGCTGGCGCGAGGAGCGAGGAGTGAGGAGAGGGCCGTCTCTGGCGGTTTCAGGTTGACCTTTGTTCGCGTACATGGACAGGAGAATAAAAAATGAAACGCTTTAAAGTTCGTCAGAAAACTTTATAAGTAAACATTGCGCTGCTAAACCAGCCCCCCTTCTCGCTCCTCGCTTCTTCCCTACAACTCCTGCGTCATGGCGACGATGCGGTGGATGATCTTGTCGAGTTCGTTGACCGTGAGTTTCATGCTGCGCAGGAGCGTCTGGTTGAATTCGTCGGACGGGTTTTCGTAGTTGAACAGGTAGACCAGCCCGAGCATGTTGGCTACCGGGCGCCGCAGTTCGTGCGACTGCACCCGGGTAATTTCGAGCAGCCGTTCGTTCTGGTGGCGAATCTGGATTTCGGCCTGCTTCCGGTCGTTGATGTCCACCACGTTGAGGGCCACCCCGATGAGTTTGTTTTCGTCGTCGCGCACGGGGTGAAAATCGACCCGCAGCCAGCGGGCCCCGCCCCGCGGGTAACGCATCTGGTACTCGATTTCCACGGTTTCCCCGGCCAGGGCCCGGTTGAACAGCGTTTCGAACCGGGGTTTGTCGTCCGCCGGCAGGTACTCGTCGATGCGCTGGCCGGCCTTCAGTTCCCGCCCGAAGAGCAGCCGGGCATTTTCGGCGGCCCGCCGGTTGAACGACAGGATGGTATGCTGCGCATCGGTGAAAAAGTTAGCGTCGGTGGTGCTGTTGAGGACCGCCCGGAGCTTGTAGAGGGAGTCGCGCAGTTCGTTTTCCTGGTGTTTGCGTTCGGTCACGTCGCGGAAGTACACCGTGAGCCCTTCTTCGGAGGGGTAGGCGGCTACCGCCAGCCAGGTGTTGAAGGCGGGGTAAAACTCCTCCAGGTGCACCACCTGCTGCTCCTGCACCGCCCGGTGGGCTTCCGCGTAGAACCGCAGGTTGGACGGGTCGGGGTACAAATCCCACAGGTACTGCCCCACCGGTTCCCCGCGCCGGGCCTGGAGAAGCGTTTCGAAGGCCCGGTTGGCCTGCACGATCCGCCAGTTGCGGTCCACCACAAAAAAGCCATCCGTGATCGTATCCAGGATGGCGTCCATTCGGTGCGAAGTCTTCGCGTACTTGATTTCGGCCGTTACCCCTTCCGTGATGTCGTGGCCGATGCACAGGATTTCGGCGATGTTCCCGGCCGCGTCGGTAATTCCCGTAAACTCCCAGGAGGTCCAGTAAAAATCCCCCGTAGGGCCGCTCTTGCGGATGGCAAGTTTAATGGGTTGCCCCGGCCGGGTAATGCAGCCAATGGCCGCCTGGTTGCAGGTTTCCACGTCGCCCGGGTGAATGGTTTCCTGGAAAGGCATGCCCCTGAAATCGCTGGACAGGTAGGAAAACCGCTGCTGAAAGAGCGGGTTCACGTAGGTGTACCGGCCTTCCAGGTCCGTCCGGATCACGTAATAGGTGGGCGATCCAATCAGGCAGCGCAGCAACTGATCGTCAAAAGAGCCGTCTTTCATATAAAGCAGGTTCTGTAAAGCGTACCGGGCAGACTGCCCTTGACCCCGTAAAAATGCGTTGCTGGTCTTTCTGACCGCCACCCGTCGGACGGCAACAGGCCGGTGGGGCGGGTACCCCCCTTGCCCGCAAAGAGGTCTCTGCCGGCATGGCCCGGCGCCACCGTCTTTGTTAACAAACCTGCCGGCGTTTTGTTTGCGGATTTTTGTTGGGAAAAACGGCAAACTTACGCAACGCCTGGTTTTTCCGCACGGGCCGGGGAGGTTAGAACACCTTCTGGAATTCCTGCGGCTGGGCCTCCTGCTGCACTTTGCCGAACAGGCACACCACCTCGTACACGTTGTTCTTGATGGTTTGGGCAATGTTGCCCGTGGGCAAGTCGTTGCAATCCAACCCGAAAGGGTCTTCGATTTCCTGGGCCAGCATTTCGATGCCCAGGAAGGCGAAGACAATGAGCATGACCACCGGAATGGTGAAGTAGCCGAACTCCTCGATGAGGCCGAAGGGCAGCAGCAGGGCGTAGGCCAGGATGAGCGTCTTGATATAAACGCTGTACGAAAACGGGATGGGCGTCTTTTTGATCCGTTCGCAGGCCCCCAGGATGTCGGCCAGGGCGCCGATGTGCGTTTTGAGGACCGTCAGGTCGAAGCCGCTCATCACCTCGGCCCGGTAGAGTTCCTGGGTGCGTTCGTAGAGCAGGCCGATGAGGAAGTTGGGCAGGTGCTGCCGCTCGGCGTACACGCCCCGTTCGGCATCGGTGAGGTCCGTCAGTTCGTCGAGCTTCACGCCGGTCCGCAGGTGTTCCTTGAGGGCCAGGGCGAAATTGGCCACGTGCTTGGCGTAGAAGCTCCGGTTGACCAGGTCGGTGCGGGGCAGCAGGCCGTGCACCGACAGGGCAATGTTGCGGCTGGTGTTGACGAGGCTGCCCCACTGCCGGCGGCCTTCCCACCAGCGGTCGTAGGCGGTGTTGGTACGGAACACGAGCAGGATGCTGAGCACGATGCCCAGCAGCGAAAACGTGCCCGAGTGAAACCGGATGTCGACGTGCCATACTTCGAGGATGACCACGCACAGCGCGGCCGTAATCACTCCGGCCCACACCGTGAACCGCACGAGCCGCTGCATCACGTAGCTGCGGTAGAAATTGACAAGCGCGTTGAACCACTCTTTGTTGTTGTAAATCACCATAGGGATTGGAATCAGGGCCCCGCAGGCGAAGGGGGCCTTCGGGCAATATAGCAATTTAGCCCTTGGGGCGGCCGGTTTTCGGTTTTGGTTTCTGCATTTTAACCCTATTTTTGCCGAAACCTTAACTGAATTCTAATGAGCGTATTAGTCAATAAAAACTCCCGCGTCATCGTGCAGGGCTTCACCGGTTCCGAAGGTTCCTTCCACGCCGGCCAGATGATTGAATACGGCACCAACGTGGTGGGCGGGGTAACCCCGGGCAAAGGCGGCTCCAAGCACCTCGACCGGCCGGTATTCAACACGGTGGAAGCCGCCGTACGGGAAACCGGCGCCGACGTTTCCATCATCTTCGTGCCCCCGGCCTTTGCCGCCGACGCCATCATGGAAGCGGCTTCCGCCGGCATCAAAGTGGTGATTGCCATTACCGAAGGCATCCCCACGCGGGACATGATCTACGCCAAGGAATTCATCAAAAGCAAAGGCGTGCGGCTCATCGGCCCCAACTGCCCCGGCGTAATCACCGCCGAAGAGTGCAAGGTGGGCATCATGCCCGGCTTCATCTTCAAGAAAGGCACCATCGGGCTGGTATCCAAGTCGGGTACGCTCACCTACGAAGCCGTGGACCAGCTCACCAAGGCCGGCCTGGGCCAGACCACGGCCATCGGCATCGGCGGCGACCCCATCATCGGCACCACCACCAAGGAAGCCGTTGAACTGCTCATGAACGACCCCGAAACGGAAGGCATCGTGATGATCGGTGAGATCGGCGGCGGCATGGAAGCCGAAGCGGCGCACTGGATCAAAGCCAACGGCAACAAACCCGTGGTGGGCTTCATTGCCGGCCAGACGGCGCCCAAGGGCCGCCGCATGGGCCACGCCGGCGCCATCATCGGCGGGGCCGACGACACGGCCGCGGCCAAAATGCGCATCATGCGGGAGTGCGGCATCCACGTGGTGGATTCGCCCGCCCTCATCGGCGAAACGATGCTCAAGGCCCTGGGCCGCAACGTGCCCGCGTAGGGGGACGGGAGATATTAGACATAAGACGTTAGACCCGGGACAGCGGACGGGGAATGTCAATCAAAACAGAAAGCCGGAAGAATGGGATTCTTCCGGCTTTCTGTTTTTGGCGTTTGCGGCAGGCGGGCAATGAAAAAGGAGGACTGGTTGGTGTTCCAGTCCTCCCCGAAATTTTTGCATTTTGCGTGCGGCGACTTCCGTCTAGTGTCTCAAATCTCCCGTCATATGTCTAACAGCTATCGTCCGCTGGCGACAGTGCCTACCCCGGGTTCGTAGCCGGCGTTGGCGCCGTAGGGAGCCACCGGTTCGGTGTGGGTGTAGTCGAAGCCGGCCTCGGCGAAGTGGGGCTGCGGGCGGCCGTCGGTCTGGGTCCAGCTGAGGATGCCAGGATAGGAGAACAGCCACAGCCGTTCTTCGAGGCGGCCGATCACGAACAGCGGGCCGGTGATGACCACGCGGTCCTTGGCATATTCCATCCGTACTTTGCCGTTGAGGCCCCCGATCCAGAAGGAGGGTTTGTAGAGGCGCGTATTCCCCTGGCTCTCCTTGAGCCGGTAACCCACCACGTCGAGAATGGCGTGGAGGCGTTCTTCGGCGCGGGGGTCGTTGAACCGCACCGTGATCTGCCGCGTCGGGTTTTTTAAAGCGAAGATGTACACGTCAAACACCAGGGCCGCCAGCAGTACCACCCCGACGATCAGGGAGGAGGAACCCACGTCGTTACCACTCATGGCGGTGGTAAGAAACACAAAGAAGGCAGAAATGGCCACCAGTAAAACGGCGTTTACGACGGCTTTTTTCACAACAAGCAGGGGAGCTTCATTCGGGACCATACGCGTTAAAGATAGATTTTAGGCTTAATTTAAGGAACCCCTCGCGGAATCGCAATTTATTTTATCGAAAAGTTGTACATATGACATTTTTTGCATGAATTAATTGAGTTGGAAGCGGTTACCTGTACTGACAAATGAAGTTATGGTTGAATGGTTGTATGGTTGAATGGTTGAATGGCTATATGGTTAGATGGCTACAGGGTTATTGGATCAGCCATATAGCCATCCAGCCATCCAGCCATACCCTTCCTTGTCAACGCAACGACTACCCCATGCTTCGCCCGGTCATTGGTAATTAGTCATTAATTTTGCTTATGCCCCTGATTACCCATTCTGATTACGCCTCGCCGCCGTACCTGTTCAACCGGCACCTGCAAACCATCGTGCCGAGTGTGTTCCGGAAGGTGGAGGGCGTAAAGTTCCGCCGTGAACGCATCACTACGCCCGACGACGACTTCCTGGACCTGGACTGGTCGCGGCAGGGGTTTGCCAACCTGGCCATCCTCTCGCACGGGCTGGAGGGCGACTCGGGACGGCCCTACATCAAGGGCATGGTGCGCATGCTCAATGCCCACAAGTGGGATGCGCTGGCCTGGAACTTCCGGGGGTGCAGCGGCGAGATGAACCGCCAGGCCCGCTTCTACCACTCGGGCGCCACCGACGACCTGGATACGGTGGTGCAGTACGCCCTCCACTGCGACTGCTACGAGTCGGTGGCCCTGATCGGCTTCAGCCTGGGCGGCAACCTCACGCTCAAGTACCTGGGCGAGAAGGGCCGCAGCTTGGCCCCGGCCGTCCGCAAGGCGGTGGTGTTTTCGGTGCCCCTGTGCCTGTCGACCAGTTGCGACGCCATTGCCCGGCCGGGCAACTACCTCTACAGCCGGCGGTTCCTCAACAGCCTGCACCGCAAGGTGCAATCCAAGTCGGTCCTCATGCCGGACCACACGGTGCTGGGCGCCCCGCGCACGGTCCGCTCCATCAAAGCTTTCGACGACCTCTACACGGCGCCCCTGCACGGCTTCGAAAACGCGGAGGCCTACTACGCGGCGTGCAGCGCCAAGTCGTTCCTCAACGACATTGCCATTCCGACGCTGATCGTGAATGCCAGGAATGACCCCTTCCTGTCGCCGGAATGCTACGACCCCAGGCTGGTGGAAGGGCTGGAAAACGTGTACCTCGAAGTGCCGGCCGAAGGCGGCCACTGCGGCTTTGCCGGCCCCGACCTCAACGGCCCGGCCTGGTCGGAAAGAAGGGCTTTAGAGTTTATGAGTTTAAAGTTCATGAGTTTATGAGTAGCTTACGCTCGTGAATCAACGCGTACATACTTTGAACTCATAAACTCAGCTTCCCGCGGAGCGTGTCTTTTTGATGAGTGAAACAAGCATCGCTTTGGTTTCTTTCAGTAGAGAGTCCATTTCCTTGAACTCAGTTGCATGTACATAGTGCAGATCGTGCGCAAGCAATGCATAGTATTCGAGTTCATGGAGGGAGCCCAGGGCAATCTGAAAAAAATTGGCAATATCCGGCCGGGTAATCCTTCCACACCCCTCCGCAATATTGGCAGGTACTGATACCGAAGCCCTTCTCATCTGACTTGTTATGCCAAATGTTTCCTCTTTTGGAAAGCATCTGGTAATCTTGTACACGATTAGCGTCAGGGCGTGTGCTTTTTGCCACACCTTCAAATCTTTATAATTTTGCATGCGGTACTGCTTTGCCGGTATATTCTTCCGTACTTGCTCCCGTAACTCTCCTGCTCCTGTTTTTACTCATAAACTTTGAACTCATAAACTCATAAACTTTTCTCCCTCCCCTAATGGAACTTACGCCGACCAAGGAAGCCCGTTACTTCATCATTGACTTCGACAGTACTTTTACCAAGGTAGAGGCGATGGAAGAACTGGCCGACATTGCCCTGCAGGGCAACCCGCGCCGCCAGGAAATCGTGGCCGAAATCAAGCAGATCACCGACCTGGGCATGAACGGGGAAATCTCCTTCACCGAGTCGCTCGAACGCCGCATTGCCCTGCTGCACGCCAACCGGAGCCACCTGGAACCGCTCGTGGAGCACCTGCGCACCCGGGTGTCGGCGTCCATCGAACGCAACCGGGCCTTCTTCCGCGAGTTTGCCGACCAGGTGTACATCATCTCCAACGGCTTCCGCGAGTTCATCGTGCCCATCGTGACGGCCTACGGCGTGAAAGAGGAAAACGTGATTGCCAACACCTTCGAGTTCGACAGCCAGGGCAACATCGTGGGCTTCGACCGCGCCAACCCGCTGTCAGCCAACAAGGGCAAACCCATTTGCATCAAGCAGCTCAACCTGCACGGCGACGTGTACGTGATCGGCGACGGCTACACCGACTACGAGATCAAGGAGGCCGGCTACGCCAACAAGTTCTACGCCTTTACCGAAAACGTGGAACGGGAACGCGTGGTGGACAAGGCCGACGACGTGACCCCGAGCCTTCGACGAATTCCTGTTCATCAACAAGTTGCCGGCATGACCCTCTCCTACCCCAAAAACCGCATCAGCGTACTGCTGCTCGAAAACGTGCACCCGCGGGCCGTCGAACTGTTCCGTGAGGAGGGCTTTAAGGTGGACGTGGTGGCCGGCGGCCTCGACGAAGACGAACTCGTCGAACGCATCCGCGATGTAAGCGTGCTGGGCATCCGCTCCAAAACGCAGGTGACCCGCCGGGTGCTCGAAAACGCCAACAAACTCATGTGCATCGGGGCCTTCTGCATCGGCACCAACCAGATCGACCTGGCGGCCTGCCAGGAGCGGGGCATTGCCGTGTTCAACGCCCCCTACAGCAACACCCGTTCGGTGGTGGAACTGGCCATCGGCGAGATCATCATGCTCATCCGCAACATTCCCGACAAGAGCTACGGCATGCACGGGGGCAAGTGGGACAAGTCGGCCAAGAACAGCTTCGAAATCCGCGGCAAGAAGCTGGGCATTGTGGGCTACGGCAACATCGGCACGCAACTCTCGGTGCTGGCCGAGGCGCTGGGCATGGAGGTGTACTACTACGACCGCGTCGAAAAGCTGGCCCTGGGCAACGCCAAACGGTGCCGCACGCTGCCCGAACTCCTGCAAATCGCCGACATCGTGACGCTGCACGTGGACGGCCGCCCGGAAAACAAGAACCTGATCGGGGCCAATGAGTTTGCACTGATGAAAAAGGGCACCATCTTCCTCAACCTGAGCCGCGGCCACATCGTGGACATTGCCGCGCTGGTGGCGGCCATCAAGGGCAAAAAGGTGGTGGGCGCCGGCATCGACGTGTTCCCCCACGAGCCCAAAACCAACCAGGAGGAGTTCGTGAACGAACTGCGCGGCCTGCCCAACGTGATCCTGACGCCCCACATCGGCGGCAGCACCGAGGAGGCCCAGCGGAACATTGCCCAGTACGTGCCCGACAAACTCAACGAGTTCATCAACAAGGGCAACACGTTCGGCAGCGTCAACTTCCCGAATCTGCAACTGCCCGAATTCACCGAGGCGCACCGCTTCATCCACATCCACCGCAACGTGCCCGGCGTGCTGGCCCAGATCAACAGCATCCTCTCGCGCCACGACATCAACATCCTCGGGCAGTACCTGAAGACCAACGAACGGCTGGGCTACGTGATTACCGACGTGGAAAAGGAATACAACAAGGAAGTGATCAAAGACCTCAAAAACATCGAGTACACGATCAAATTCCGCATGCTGTATTAGAAAAAAGTCAATGGTCAGTAGTCATTAGTACAATGGTCAGTGGTCATTGGTTGATTGGTCATTCGGATGCGATCACTTACGCACACCTAATGACCCGTTAACTAATGACCACTGACTATTTACACTTCGAGTAAATAGAAAGGCGTTTCGTAGCCGGCGCGCTGGAGGATGGGTTTGGAGACGTTGAAGATTTTGACGCCGGCCGAGGTTTCGCCTTCCAGCGTGCCGTAGTGGGCGTGGCCGTGGAAAGCCGCCACCACCTGTCGGCGGTTGATCGGTTCTACCAGCCGCGAGGAGCCCAGGAAAGGCATGATGGCCTCCGGTTCGCCCTCCACGGTGGCCTTGATGGGCGAATAGTGCAGCAACACGATCTTTTTCATTTCGGCGTTCTCGTTGTCAAGCCGCGCCAGGGCCCGGTCGAGGCGCAGGGCTTCGTCCACGCATTCCTGCACGAACTGCTTGAACATCGGTTCGCCGAACATCGGCATCATGTAGCGGTCGAAGCCCCCGCCGAAGCCCTTGACCCCGGCAAAGCCCACGTCCCTGACCACCACCGACTCGCCGTCGAGGATGTGAACGTTTTCGCCCACCAGCGCCTCGCGGATGGCGACGTGTTCGTCGGCTTCGTAGTCGTGGTTGCCCAGCACGCCGATCACGGGAATGGTGCAGGCGGTGAGTTCTTCGGCCAGCACCACCGCTTCCCGGGCGTGCCCCGTGTCGGTGAGGTCGCCGCAGAGCAGCAGCACGTCGGCCTTTTCGGACACCGTGCGGAAGTAATCCTTCCACTTGCCCCGGTCCGACTCGCGCACGTGGATGTCGCCTACGGCCGCGATGCGGGTTTTCTTCCGCTTTTTCTCGCCTTTTTCTTTGTCGCTTTTCTCGCCCATTCTGAAGGAAATTATAAATTTTGGATTTCGAATTTTAAACGAGGGCAGGTATCCCTCGCTTTAATTCAAAATTTAAAATTCATCATTCAAAATCTCCGTATTACACGGTCCGCATGGTAGTCACCTTGTAACCCCACTCCTTCACGTCCACGCCGTACTGCGTCTGGTCGATGATGGGGCCGAGACACACTTTTTCCACCGGCGTAGGCAGGTTATACTGCCCCTTGGCCAGATCGAGCAGTTGGTCGTAAAGCCACATGGGAATGATGTCGCGTTCGGTGGGGTACACGAACTGGAAGCTCAGCACCTGGGCAAACAGCAGGTGCCAGTGCTGTTCGATGCGGGCCCACAGGCGTTTCCAGTCCAGGGTGCGGCCTTGCATGAGAATGGCGTGGTTCACGTCCGAGCCGTCGTAGCGTTCGCGGTTCTGCACGTAGATTTTGCACCAGATCATTTCCTCCACGGGAATGAGCCGCACGGGCATGCCGAACAGTTCGCTTTCCACGGAGTGTTCAAACCACACGTCGTCCACCGTGCAGATGTTGTTGACCGTGTTGAAGATCAGGTCCACGAAGTGGTCGCCCTTCACGATTTTGGCGAGCCACCGCACGTCGGTGAGTTCGGTCTGGAAGCCGTGTTCGGCAAAGAACATCAGGATGCGGGTGTAATCGCCGCCCTTGCAGAACAGGTCCAGGTCTTTGATGTCGCGGTGAATGCCCGTATAGTGCCGCAGGGCGAAACCGCCCCCGAGCATAAAGGGAATTTTGCTTTCGTTGAGTAATTGCAGTACCTCGCGGTAGAAAGCTTCCGCGACTGCCGTTTTATCTATAGCCTCTTGCATACAAGCCTCACTTTCTGTTTTTCTAGAGTGTTTTAGGGTAAAACCCTATACTCGAACGGCGGAGATTTGTTGCATGAATAAATCTTTCGTCATTGGTTAGTAGTCAGTAGTCATTGGTCATTGGGTGCGCGTAAGTTGTCGCATCTGAATGACCATTGACTACTGACCATTGACCGATCAACCAATGACCATTGAACCAATGACCCTTGACGAGGCATCGATTTTCCGCGCAGATTGATTACCTTGCGGGCTTCCCGTACAAGCCTATGAAGCCATTGAATTGCAGACCACTGCTGCTGCTTTGCGTGCTCATTTCCTTCCTGCCCCTCTCCGCCCAGCCGCTCCGCACCTACCCCGCGGGGGACCTGAAGCTGGCCCTCAAAAAGCTCAATGTGGTGGGCACGGCCCTCTACATGGCCGCCCACCCCGACGACGAAAACACCGCCATGCTGGCCTACCTGGCCAAAGACCGCCTCGTGCGGGCGGCTTACCTGTCGGTGACCCGCGGCGACGGCGGCCAGAACCTGATCGGCTCCGAGCAGGCCGAACTGCTGGGCCTCATCCGCACGCAGGAACTCCTGCAGGCCCGCCGCCTCGACGGGGCCGAACAATTCTTTACCCGGGCCAATGACTTTGGCTTTTCCAAAACCACTGAAGAAGCCCTCAAAGTGTGGGAACACGAAAAGGTGCTCGGCGACGCCGTGTGGACCATCCGCAACCTGCGGCCCGACGTGATCATCACCCGCTTTCCCCCGGACGCCCGCGCCGGGCACGGCCACCACAGCGCCTCGGCGGTGCTGGCTGAAGAAGCCTACGCGGCGGCTGCCGACCCCAAGCGTTTTCCCGAACAACTCAAATACGTGCAGCCCTGGCAGGTAAAGCGGGTGGTGTGGAACGCCTACAACCCCGGCTTCACCAACACCCCGCCCGAAGGCCCCAACGTGCTGCCCGTGCAGATCGGCGGCTACAGCCCGCTGCTGGGTAAGTCGTACACCGAAATTGCCGGCGAAAGCCGCAGCATGCACAAAAGCCAGGGGTTCGGCTCGGGCCGGGCCCGCGGCCTGCGCACCGACTACCTCAAGCACACGGTGGGCGAACCGGCCCGCAACGACCTGTTCGACGACGTGGACCTGACCTGGAAACGCGTGAAGGGCGCCGAAGCCCTGTCAATGACGTTGCACGAAGCCTACAATGGGTTCAACCCCGAAAACCCGGCCGCCAGCCTGCCGCTGCTGCTCCAGGCGTACGCCCAGATGGAAAAGCTCGGCGACGACCCCAACGTGCCGGTGAAAAAAAAGGAACTTACCGACGTGATCGTGGCCTGCGCCGGGCTGTGGTACGAGATCAACGCCACGGGCTACGCGGCCACGCCGGGCAGCACCGTCAAAACCTTCGCCAACGTGGTGAAACGGTCGGATTTCCCGGTGCAACTCGACGACATCAGGGTGCTCAACACGGCCAAGGACACCACGGTCCGGCTCGAACTCAAGCCCAACGAACTGCTCAACCTGCCCGTGACGGTGGCCCTGCCGGCCTCCCTCGACGTGACGCAGCCCTACTGGCTGGTGAACGCCCCGAGCAAAGGCATGTACCGCGTGGACGACCTCCAGCTGATCGGCAAGCCCGAAAAGGAGCCGCAGCTGACGGCCGAGTTCCGCTTCCGCATCGGCGGGACGCCCTTCGTGCTGCGGAGCCCGGTGCAGTACAAGTGGGTAGACCAGGTGGCCGGCGAACTCTACCGCCCCTTTGAGGTACGCCCCGCGGTGATGGTGAACATGACCGAAAAGGTGTACATGTTTTCCACGGGGGAGGGCAAGGACGTGCCCGTGCTGCTGAAGGCCGGCGCCGACAACGCCCGGGGCGAAGTATCGCTGCAACTGCCCAAGGGCTGGAAGTCCGAGCCGGCTTCGGTGCCGTTCAGCCTGGCGAAAGCGGAGGAAGAAAAACGCGTCCTGTTCAGAGTAACGCCTCCCGGCAACGCCTCGGAGGCCGTCATCAAGGCCGTGGTGAAAACCACCGACGGCAACACCCTGGGCCGCGGCCTGCTCACCATCGGCCACGACCATATTCCCCGCCAGACCCTCTTTCCCGCCGCCGAGGTGCGGGCCGTCCGCCTCGACGTGAAGACCGGGGGCAAGAACATTGCCTACCTGATGGGGGCCGGCGACGAGGTGCCTGCCGCCCTGCGCCAGATCGGCTATTCGGTGACCATGCTGGAAGAAGAAGACTTGAAGGGCGAACCGGTGCTGCTGAGCAAGTTCGACGCCATTGTGCTGGGCGTGCGGGCCTTCAACACCCGCAATTACCTGCGGTTCTACAACCAGGCCTTGTTTAAGTACGCAGAGAACGGCGGCGTGGTGGTGGTGCAATACGCCGTAAGCCGCCCGCTGGTGACCGAACAGATCGGCCCCTACCCCTTCGAGATTTCCCGCGACCGGGTGACGGTGGAAGAAGCACCGGTGACGTTCAAGGAGCCGGGCCACCAGGTATTTACCCGCCCCAACCAGATCACGCCCAGGGACTTTGAGGGCTGGGTGCAGGAACGCGGCCTGTACTTCGCCCAGAAGTGGGACCCCAAGTACCTGGCCCTGCTGTCGAGCACCGACCCGGGCGAAAAACCCCAGGACGGCGGCCTGCTGGTGGCTCCCTACGGCCAGGGCAAGTTCGTGTACACGGGCTACGCCTTTTTCCGCCAGTTGCCCGCCGGCGTGCCCGGTGCGTACCGGCTGTTTGCGAACCTGCTGGCGAAGTAGTCATTGGTCAATAGTCATTGGTCAGTAGTCATTGGTCAATAGTTAATTAGTCATTGGTCAGTAGTCAACGGTGATCCGGATGCGATAACTTACGCATACCCAATGACTACTGACCAATGACTACTGACTATTGCCCTACGCTTCCAGTGCGGCGAGGAGGGCTTCCGCATCGTCTCTTTTGGGGGCTTCGCCGAGGCGGTCGTAGGCGAGGGCGAGGTTGCGCAGCACGCGGGCCACGACGTCGGGGGGCAGGCAGGGCTGGTAGAACACGTCCGCGGGCGGCAGGTTCAACTGCCCGATGTAGTTGTCAATGTCCGCCCGGGAGAAGATGACGCCCTGGTTGAATACGTTGATGTAGAACTGCGTTTCGGGCGTCTTGTAGGTGAGGATGAACAGGTTGGGCAGGTTCACGCCGTAGAGCGGCAGGCCCAGGTGGCTGCCCGCCAGCAGGTAGAGCACGCACAGCGAAATAGGGTTGCCGCGTTTGGTGTCCAGCACCACGTTCAGGAAACTGTTTTCGGCGGCGTGGAAGTGCAGCGTATTGGCGCGGAAGCCCATCTGCCCGAAAAACACGTCGTTGAGCCGTTTGATCTGCGCGTGGGGGTCGTCTGCCGGGGTGTAAGCGGCCGCAACCTCCCGGTACAGCTTAGCCAGGCGGGCCTGCCATTTTTTAGGAGTCAGGTCGGGATACTGGTACGCGGCCACGAGCCGCATCCCTTCGGGCAGGTCGGCGGCGCCCGCTTTCCAGGCGCGCAGTTGCGCTTTCAGGTCGTCGAGGGGCGCCATGGGTTCATCAACACGGTTTAATCGTATTCGTTGTCGGCTTTGATGAGGGTAAACACCGTTTCCTGGGCGGCGGCGTGCCACTGCCGGAACTGGTTCAGCTTTTCGGGGGGTATCACCACCGGGGCCCGGGCGGCCGATACCCGGTCGGGGAGTTGCCCGGGGTCGAGGCCCAGGTAAGCGGCTACGGTGCCGCGGTCGTACTCAATTTGTCCCCGCACGAACTCGGCGTCGTACGTTTGCCCATTGTGGTTGAACTGGAAGGCGATCATGGTTGGAATCAGGTGGTTTGCGGAACCGGCGTGGCGTGAACCGGCTGGTCAACGATAGATTAACGGAAAGATCAGGCGCTTAGTATGTTACGGTTTGCCGGCGGCTAAGTTAGGAATTGGTATAAAATAATACCGTGATAAACCCGATCAAAGGGATAAATTGAAAGATGTTTATGAAATAATACCGTGATGAAAACGTATTGGAACGGCCGGGGCAACCCGTGAAACTTGTCCGGCACCTAAAACGTAGCTAATTTGTGCATGTGCCCGGTAAAATATGCCATACGTCCGGGGACGGAAGAAAGTACAAAGCGTGTCTCTTTTCTGGCAACGGCGGGAATTGCAGCTGAGAAAACACCCATGCGTATGAACAAGAAAACCAAGGCAGAAAAGTCTACTCCTGAACCGGTCCTCGCTACCGATGCGAATGCACTTCAGGCCAATGTTAATATAGCTGTTGGGCGAATGACGGACGTACTGACAAAGTACCAGGCCGCCCTTCATACGATCATAACGGATCGTCCGGACGAGTCGAACACGATCAATTACGTGATTGCCATGCATGACCCGGAAAATTTAGAGGTTGAAAGCAGGATATATTATGACGCCGATGAAGTAGCTTACGACTTGGGCGATACGGTTAACATCCACATTCAGTTTGTTCCGCTCGCCCTGATTGACCGCTTCACGCCTGCTTACGTAAATGTAACAGTTTCTGGACCAGGCCAGGGAAAATGAACGAACCTTGGCGGATGATGAACAACACTTTCCCACCACAAGGTTTGATTGGAAAACGACCTTCATCTTTTATATAGCCTTGCACTGGATGAAGGCTTTTCTCATCAGTAAACACGGATTCAAGGAGCCGGAGTCTCATGCGGAGATCCGTGCCTACTACCGTGAAAATAAACACATTATGAAGGCTGACGCGTATAGAGACTACAACACGCTCAATACCTACAGCAATAGTTCCCGCTATAAGGGCATTGCACCGGACCGGGCTACGTGGATGGCCTTACGGGAGAAGGAGTACAAAAATGCCAAAGTAGTGCTGGAGCATTTTCGCAGATACCTGCGCAGCAGGGGCATGGATGTTTGACAATGTGGGACGAAGATGGGCAACCGGGCCGGGCTAACACCCGGCTTTTGTATTTTATGGGTGCGGCAAGAAAGTATGGATCAATAGGAGAGACAGTTTTTTGACTATTGTGGATTAAGCTGTAATCCATTTTGTACTTTTTGCGTTATTTTTTGTAAGAAAAGGGTCATAGTATTGCTCCTCAGTCACTAAACCAATCCCAATCGCCATGCCTGTATACCACAAGTTAGGAACGATGCCCCACAAGCGGCACACGGTTTTTGAGAAGCCGGGCGGCGGGTATTACTACGAACAGCTCTTCGGCACGGTCGGCTTCGACGGCATGTCGTCGCTGATGTACCACGTGCACCGGCCCACGCAGGTAAAGCAAATCCTGGAGACGGTGGACGTGGCCCCCAAAATCGCCGTAGCCAAGAATATTCACTCCCGCAAGCTGGTGGGCTTCAACGTGGCGCCTAAGAACGACTTCCTCGAAAGCCGCACGCCCCTGCTGGTCAACAACGACGTGATCCTGGGCCTGGCCGCCCCGCGCAAATCGTCGGAAAGCTACTTCTACAAGAATGCCGACGCCGACGAACTGCTCTTCGTGCACCGCGGCACGGGCCGGCTCAAAACCATGCTGGGCGCCATTCCCTTCGAATACGGCGACTACCTGGTGATCCCGCGCGGCATGATCTACCAGGTCGAGTTCGACGGGGAAGACAACCGGCTGCTGTACCTGGAGTCGCGCCAGGCCATCTACACGCCCAAGCGGTACCGCAACTGGTTCGGGCAACTGCTCGAAAGTTCGCCCTACTGCGAACGGGACTACAAGCTGCCGCAGGACCTGGAAACGCACGACGAGAAGGGCGAATTCCTGCTCAAGATCCGCAAGGGCGGCGTGCTGCACCAACTCGTGTACGCCTACCACCCGTTCGACGTGGTGGGCTGGGACGGCTACAACTACGCCTGGGGCCTCAACATCAAGGACTTCGAACCTATCACGGGCCGCGTGCACCAGCCGCCGCCCGTGCACCAGACCTTCGGCACGGAGTCGTTCGTGGTGTGTTCGTTCTGCCCCCGCCTCTACGACTACCACCCGCAGGCCGTGCCGGCACCCTACAACCACAGCAACATCGACTCCGACGAGGTGCTTTACTACGTGGACGGCGACTTCATGAGCCGCAACGACATTGCGCAGGGGCACATTACGCTGCACCCGGGCGGCATCCCGCACGGCCCGCACCCCGGCGCGATGGAACGCAGCCTGGGCAAAACCAAAACCGAGGAATACGCCGTAATGGTGGACACTTTCAAGCCGCTGATGATCACCGAAGAGGCGCTGAAGCTCGACGACGGCAAGTATTACCAGTCGTGGCTGAGCAATGACGAACGGATCAACTAGACGTTCTGTTTCTCGCAAAGACGCAAAGGAGGAGCGCAAAGGGCGCAAAGAAAAAATAAAAAGAGTAAAGAAATGACGGAGAATGAGATTTCGTATAAGGTAATAGGGATTTGTCTAGAACTGCATAGGACATTGGGACCCGGATTGTTAGAATCGGTGTATGAACAGGCCCTTGCATATGATTTACGGGAAGCTGGGTTTTTGGTAAATACCCAGGTAGCTTTGCCGGTCGTCTACAAAGAGATCAGAATGGAAGCAGGATTTCGTGCTGACATCATTGTTGAGAATAAAGTATTAATCGAGCTAAAATCAGTAGAAACCTTGGCCCCCGTTCACTTCGCCCAAACCTTAACTTACCTTAAAGTAACTAATCTCAAACTTGGTCTACTCATCAACTTTAATTGTGCCAAACTAAAAGATAACATCCACCGCGTCGTCCACAACCTATAATTGCATAATTTCTTTGCGCCCTTTGCGCTCCTCCTTTGCGCCTTTGCGTGAACCCAAACCCAATCTTAACCTGAACAAACCAATGAATCCACAAACTGCCCCAACCGTAGAAAAAATCATTCCCGAGGCCGAAGACTTTCTGCCGCTGAACGGTACCGACTACGTTGAATTTTACGTGGGCAACGCCAAGCAGTCCGCCCACTTCTACAAAACTGCCTTTGGCTTCCAGTCGCTGGCCTACGCCGGCCCGGCTACCGGCCTGAAAGACCGCGAATCGTACGTGGTGCAGCAGGGCAAAATCCGCCTGGTGCTCACTTCGCCCCTGCACGGCGGCACCGAGATCGGCCGCCACGTCGACCAGCACGGCGACGGCGTAAAAGCCGTGGCCCTCTGGGTGGACGACGCCGAAAAGTCGTTCCGCGAAACCGTGAAGCGCGGCGCCGAGCCCTACCTGGAACCGCAGACGGAAAAAGATGCGCACGGTGAAGTCAAGCGTTCCGGCATCCGGGCCTACGGCGACACGGTGCACCTGTTCGTGGAGCGCAGCCAGTACAACGGCGTGTTCCTGCCCGGCTTCGTGGAATGGAAAACCGACTACAACCCCGCGCCGGCCGGCCTCAAGTACGTAGACCACATGGTCGCCAACGTGGGCTGGGGTGAAATGAACCAGTGGGTCAACTTCTACGCCAGAATCCTGGGGTTCGCCCAGCTCATCTCCTTCGATGACAAGGACATTTCCACCGACTACACCGCCCTGATGAGCAAGGTGATGAGCAACGGCAACGGCCGCATCAAATTCCCCATCAACGAACCGGCCGAGGGCAAAAAGAAGTCGCAGATCGAAGAGTATCTCGACTTTTACGGCGGACCGGGCATCCAGCACATTGCCGTAGCCACCGACAACATCGTGGAAACGGTGTCGGCCCTCAAGAGCCGCGGCGTGGAGTTCCTGACCGTGCCCATCACCTATTACGACGACCTGCTCGACCGGGTGGGCCACATCGACGAAGACCTCCAGCCGCTGCGCGACCTGGGCATCCTGGTAGACCGCGACGAGGAAGGCTACCTGCTCCAGATTTTCACCAAGCCCGTGGAGTCCCGCCCGACGGTATTCTTCGAGATCATCCAGCGCAAAGGCGCCAAGTCTTTCGGCAAAGGCAACTTCAAAGCCCTCTTCGAAGCCATTGAGCGGGAACAGGAGTTGCGGGGAACCTTGTAGAGACGCGATGAATCGCGTCTCCATCCCTCGCGTTATCGCGTCTCCATCCCTCGCGTTATCGCATCTCGGTGAACCCGCGTCGTAATTGGATCGGGCCAGCCTCGTTTTCGCCGGCCTCTGAAAAGTCCTTTTCCAACGGAGCTTGTCAGTCGCACGTGAAAAAGACCTCTCCCTGAACGCTTACGTTGCCGGATGCACGGAGATGCGGTGAATTGAGACCGTGAGACGTGATGGGTTGAGACGCGGTGACGCGTTGGATTGAGACGTGGTGATGCGTTGGATTGAGACGCGATGAATCGCGTCTCTACGTATGCCGCTGGACTTACGACTTTCTTTTATTACTTTGCCCTTCTAACCGCTTACACTTTTTTTATGGCAGGCAATTCCCCGCAGAGTTGGGTCCGGGTGCCGGATCACAGTGATTTTACCATTCATAACCTCCCCTACGGCATTTTTCGCACCCCCGACCGCACCCCGCGGGCCGGCGTAGCCATTGGGGACTACGTGCTTGACCTGGCCCTGCTCACCCGGGAAGGGTTCCTGGAGGGCATCGTTCCCGACCCGGCCGTCTTTTCGCGCCGCTACCTCAACGACTTCATGGCCCTGGGCAAGCCCGTGGGGTCCGCCGTGCGCCGCCGCCTCATCGAACTGCTCACTGAGGGCAACACCGAACTGGCGGCTCACGCCGACGCGGTGCTCGTGCCCCGCAACGCCGTGGAGCTGCTGCTGCCCGTGCAGGTGGGCGACTACACCGACTTTTACTCCAGCGAGGAACACGCCACCAACGTGGGCAAGATGTTCCGCGGCGCCGACAACGCCCTGCTGCCCAACTGGAAAAGCCTGCCGGTGGCCTACCACGGCCGGGCGTCGTCCATCGTAGTGTCGGGCACCGACATTGTGCGGCCGAAGGGCCAGATGAAAGCCCCCGACGCCCCGGCGCCCACGTTTGGCCCGTCGCGGCGAATGGATTTTGAACTCGAAGTGGCCTTCGTGATCGGCAAGCCCACGCAGATGGGACAGACCATTACCACCGAGGCGGCCGAAGACCACATTTTCGGTTTCCTGCTGTTCAACGACTGGTCGGCCCGCGACATTCAGCAGTGGGAGTACCAGCCGCTGGGGCCGTTCCTGGGCAAAAACTTCGCTTCGTCGGTTTCGCCCTGGGTGGTTCCGCTGGAGGCCCTGGAGCCGTTCCGGGTGCCGGGCCGCGCCCAGTACCCCGAGGTGCTGTCCTACCTCAAGTACAAGGGTCACCACAGCTTTGACATCGCCCTGGAAGTAGCCTTACAACCCCAGAACGGGGAGGAAACCGTGATTTGCCATTCCAACTTCAAGCACCTGTACTGGAACGTGTGCCAGCAACTGGCGCACCACACGGTCAACGGCTGCAACGTGAACGTGGGCGACCTGATGGCCTCGGGCACGATCAGCGGTCCGGCCGCCGGCTCCTACGGCTCTCTGCTCGAACTGAGCTGGGGCGGCAAAAACCCGGTCAAGCTGGCCGGCGGCGCCGAACGGCGGTTCCTGGAAGACAACGACACGGTGATCATGCGCGGCTTTGGTCAGAAGGCCGGCATTCGCGTGGGATTCGGGGAAGTGCGGGGAAAATTGGTAAAGGCGGTGGAATGATGGATCAGAAGGTTCGCCACGGAGACACGGAGAAAAGCGATGCGGGAGACGGGGACAGGGTTTAAACCCTATCCTATGGATATCGCGCATACGTACGCTGATTTCGCTCGAATCAAACCAGGCGCAGCCTTTCCGTAGGGTAGGGTTTAAACCCTACCCCTCTTTCCCGCCGTGGCTCCGTGGTGAACCTTGCAAAAAAGGGACACTAAAAAAGGCGTCTCTACCCCTTTTCATCCTCCACCTGCTCCTTCTCCGCAGGCACCTCGGCCGAAATGGGGGCGACTTCCTGGCGGCGGGCCGTGCCCGAACCGTACTCCTTGAGGTAGACCTGTACCAGCAGCATGAAGTACACGATGATCAGCGGGCCGATGAAAATGCCCACGATGCCGAACACCGGCACGCCCAGCACGATGCCCACGATGGTAAGCAGCGGGTGAATGTCGCCGAGCTTTTTGGCTAAGGCAAAGCGAAGCACGTTGTCAATGTTTACCACCAGGATGGCCCCGAACAGGAGGATGCCGATGCCCTTGCCCATCTGTTCCTGCGCAATCAGGATCACGCCGGCCGGAACCCAGACCAGCGGCGTACCCAGCACCGGCACGAACGAGAGGAAAAAACTCACCACGCCCCAGAAAAGCGGGTCGTCGAGTTGGAAGATCCAGAAGCCCAGGCCCATGCAGGCCCCCTGGATGAGTGAAATCACCGTCTGCCCGATCACATTGGTATTCACCACGTTCTGGAGTTCGGCGCCCAGCAGGTCAATGGTTTCGTCCTGGAAGGGCAGGTATTTGTAGAGGCTTTCGAGGAACCGCTCCTGGTTGGCGAACATGTAGTACAGGATGAAGTACATCAGGCCGACGGACACCAGTATATCCACCGTGCCCGAGAACACCGACGGGAACAGTGCGGGCAGGAAGTCGCCGCCCTTGGCGGTGAGGGTGCGCATGAGCTGACCGTTGGAGAGCTGGAGGCCCGTCAGTTCCTCCACCTTCTTGATGATGGGCATGAGTTCCTCGATGTGGCGGGTGTAGTAGGCCACCTTGTCGGCCAGCATGAGGCTGAGCACCAGGAAGGGCAGGATGATGATCAGGAAAGAGCCCACCAGGATGAGGCCCGTGACCAGGTAGCGGTTGCGTCCCTGCTCGTGCACGTACCGGTTGAAGGGTTTCTGGAAGATCACGTAGATGATGCCGCTGCCGATGATGGCCGGCACGTACGCGTAGAGTCCGAAGAGGATAAAAAACGCCAGGACCAGCAGGATGGTGAGTTGCAGTACACTCCGCTGGTTGCGGGTATATAAGTTGATCATAGTAAAAGCAATGGGGCGCCGTATTCCGTGCGGGCCGTACCAAAAAAAAGACCAACCCGCGGGAGTTGGTCAATATACGGCTTTTGGCTTGGCGGCACAAAGCCGGCGCCCTACTTGGCGACCGTCCGCACGGCCTCCTTGGCGGTTTGTTTTACCTCGTCGATCACGTCCTTGTTGGGCTTGACCTGCTCCTTGGGCGGCTCGCCCAGCAGGAAACCCAAGGGCTCCAGGCCCGGCACGTGGTCGAAGATCACCTTCAGGATGGCCGTGAACGGAATCGAGAGGATCATGCCGGCGACGCCCCAGATCATGCCGCCCAGGATCAACGCCACGATGGCCGCCAGCGGGTTGACGCCCACCTTGGAACCGACAATGTTGGGCGTGATGAAGTTGCCTTCCAGGAACTGCACGAACGCAAACACGGCCGCTACCCCCACCGCGTACCAGACCGAATCTTTGGTGAGCAGCGCCATGGTGATGGGCAGGATCGAGCCGATCAGGATGCCCAGGTACGGGATGATGTTGAGGAAGGCCGCCAGGGCGCCGAAAAAGAACGCGTACTTGATGCCCAGCAGCAGCAGGCCCACCGTGTTGAGCGCCGCCAGGATCACGATCACCAGGAACAGGCCCATGATGTGGTTTTTGACCACCGCCTGGACTTTATAGCCCACGTCCATGATGCTCTCGTTGGGCGTGGAGGCAAATACCCGGTTGAGAAAATCCATGAAGAAGTTGCGGTAATACAGGAAGAAGAAAATGAAGATTGGCACCAGGCTCAAGTCGGCAAACGTGCTGGTGGTGGCCCCTAGCGTACCGCTCAGCAGGGCGCCGCTCGAAGCCACGGCCCCCGACGCCTGTTTGCGGAGCCAGTCGAGTTGCCGCGTCTCGTTCACCCCGAACCGCTCGGCAATGAAGCCCTGGATTTCGGCCAGCAACTGGTTGAACCGGGCCTGCAACTCGGGCAGGTCGTCGCCGAAGTTCATCAGTTGCGAGATGATGAAGTACATGATGCCCACCAGGGCCGCGATGATCACAATGAGGCAGATGAAGATGGCCAGCACGCGGGGCACTTTCCAGCTTTCGAGCCGGGCCGACAGCGGGTGCAGCAGCAACGCAAACAGGAAAGAAAAGCTCAGCGGCACCAGCAGGCCGGCCCCTAAGTCGAGGCCCCACAGCAGCAGCGCCAGGCTGATGAGCACCATTGCCACCTTTACGTAGAGGGGCTGTTCAAATTTTACGTATTTTTCCATGTAGAAATTAAAAACGAAACTTCCCGCGCGGCGGGAGAATAATTGTTTAAACGGCGCAAAGCCCAACAAGTTAATCCTTTTCGTTCCGCCCGGCCCGGATGGCGCCATTTGCTTCCGTCGGCCCGCCCTCGTTCCGCATGCTCCATCTACCCGTACGATACCGGCGGCCCACACGGAAAATGGGTTCCGGAATTTCGCAAAAAAACGACATGCTTCCCTACAAGGTACTCTACTTTTTGTTTTCCGTGAAGATTGCCCTCTTCACCTGCTGCGGCCCCGAAAAGCGCCGCAGCGACTTCGAAGTGATCGGCGGCGCCTACAAAATCCGGCAGATCGCCACCCTGCCCAACGAGGTGAACGAAAGCTCCGGCCTGGCCGTGGCCGTGCCCGGCAAGTCGTACTGGACCCACAACGACGGCGGCAGCAAGCCTGCCCTCTACGAAGTGGACGCCCGGGGGCAACTGCTGCGCACCCTCGACCTGCCCGGCTTGCGCAACCGCGACTGGGAGGACCTGGCCCGCGACGCGGCGGGAAACCTCTACATCGGCGACTTCGGCAACAACAACAACGCCCGGCGCAACCTCAAAATCTACCGCCTCCACCCCGACCGGCCGGGGCAGCTCGACAGCATCACGTTCCGCTACGCCGACCAGACGGCCTTTCCGCCCCGGGAACGCGAACGGAACTTCGACTGCGAAGCCTTTTTCTGGCACGCCGACAGCCTGTACCTTTTTTCCAAGAACCGCGGCCGCAAAAACGTGAAGATGTACGTGCTGCCCGCCCGCCCCGGCGACCACGTGGCCCAGGTGCGCGGCGAAGTGTTCATCAAGTCGATGGTGACGGCCGCCGACGTGAACCCGGGCCATAACCTGTTTGCGGTGCTTACCTACGGCAAGGTGCTCCTGTTCAAGCTCACCGACAACGGGCGGCTGCTCAAAGACCCGTACCTGTGCATCAAGGTGTACCGCAACCAGGCCGAAGCCATTGCCTTCGTCAACGACACCGACTTCCTCATCACCAACGAGCAGGGCAAAATGTATTTGGTGGAACGGAAGGGGAAGTAGATTTACGGACACTGCCAGTAAGGAGGAATAAAAATTACTACGGAGACACGGAGGGCACGGAGTTTCACGGAGAGCGTATTGGGTATTGAGAATCAAGAGAACATAACCGCAAAAGGCGCAAAGGAGACGCAAAGACCGCCAGGCGTACGCGTTCACCAGTCAGTACCGTACTGGCGCAGGCGTCGGCTGGTGACTGTCTGTACCGGAAGCCTCCCGTCACTGGCGCAGGCGTCCGCCTGTGCCCTTCCGGACCGGAAGCGTCCGCTTCCAGCCGTCAGGCTTACTCGTCTTCCAATCATTTATCTTCCAATCATCAGGATCACTTTCAATGCGGGTCCATCTCTTCGGAAGCTCCCTGCCCATTGGTGGGGTCCTGCATGTCGAGCCGCTCCTCAAAACGCGTTAGCCTGACGGCTGGAAGCGGACGCTTCCGGTCCGGAAGGGCACAGGCGGACGCCTGCGCCAGTGACGGGAGGCTTCCGGTACAGACAGTCACCAGCCGACGCCTGCGCCAGTACGGTACTGACTGGTGAACGCGTACGCCTGGCGGTCTTTGCGTCTCCTTTGCGCCTTTTGCGGTTATGTTCTCTTGATTCTCAATACCCAATACGCTCTCCGTGAAACTCCGTGCCCTCCGTGTCTCCGTGGTAATTCTCCCCATTGCCCAATGCCCCCTCTCCCAATCCATTCAGCACCCATCCCAAGTAATATTTCAACTTTTTTTTGTCTAAAAAGGGGGAATGTCCGATTTATTGCCTAGCTTTCTATATTTAATAACCAATCCTCCCTTTAACCTACTCTCTTCATTATGAGAAGATTGCTTACCGCCTTTCTCTGGGTGGTGTTGATCGGCGTGAGCCTGGTCGGCAAAGCCCAGGTCACCCTCTCTCCTTCCTATCCAACCATTGACCAGCCGGTCACCATTACCTACGACGCCTCGGCGGGCAACGGCGCCCTGGTGGGTGCCTCCTCGGTGTACATGCACAGCGGCGTGGTGCTTACCGGCCCCACCGGCACCGCCTGGAGCAACACCGTCGGCAACTGGGGCCAGGACGACGGCATCGGCAAGATGACCTCCATCGGCGACAACAAGTGGCAGACGACCATCACGCCCCGCACGTACTACGGCATCACGGCCTCCCAGAACGTGTTCCGCCTGAGCATGGTGTTCCGCAACCCCAACGGGACGCTGGCCGGCAAAACCGCCGACAACGGTGACTTTTACGTGAACGTGGACCCCGGCTTCTACGTGCTGGTGACCTCCCCCTCGGGCAACGACCCCTTCACGGTCACCGACAAGCCCTTTACCATCAGCGCCACGGCCTCGGCCCCGGCCAGCATGAAGATCTTCATCGGCAAAGACGTGGTGAAAACGGCCAAAAAAGCCACCACCATCAGCCACACCGTCACGTTCACCAAGCCCGGCGTGCAGAACATTCGCATCATCACGAGCAGCGCCGGCGACGTGCAGACCATTGAAAAGGAGATCACGCTGACGGTCGTCAACAAGAGCCCCGTGGCGGCCCTGCCGGCGGGCGTGCAGGACGGCATCAACTACATCAACGACAAGACGGTGATCCTGTCGCTGCTGGCCCCCCGCAAAGACTTCGTGTTCGTGACCGGCGACTTCAACGGCTGGAAAGTAGACCCGGCCTACCAGATGAAGAAAACGCCCGACGGCGAACGGTTCTGGCTGCAACTGGATAACCTGGTGCCGCAGAAGGAATACGTATTCCAGTACCTGGTGAACGGCAACCTGCGCATCGCCGACCCCTACACCGACAAGGTGGCCGACCCCTGGAACGACGCCTCCATCCCCGCCGAGACGTACCCCGGCCTCCCCGCCTACTCCAACACCGCGTACGGCATTGCCAGCGTGCTGCAAACCGCCCAGCAGCCCTATAAGTGGAAAGTGCCCGCGTTCAAGGGCGTTGCCAAAGAAAAGCTGGTCGCCTACGAACTGCTCATCCGCGACTTTACCGCCGCCCACAGCTACCAGGCCGTCATCGACTCCATTCAGTACCTCAAGAAGCTGGGCATCAACGCCATTGAGCTGATGCCCGTCAACGAATTCGAGGGCAACGAAAGCTGGGGCTACAACCCCTCCTTCTTCTTCGCCCCCGACAAGTACTACGGTCACAAGGACAAGCTGAAAGAACTCATCGACGTGGCCCACCAGAACGGCCTGGCCGTAATCATTGACATGGTGCTCAACCACGCCTTTGGTCAGAACGTGATGGCCCGCATGTACTGGGACGAAGCCAACAACCGCCCCGCCGCCGATAACCCGTGGTTCAACCCCGTGGCGCCCAACACCTGCTTCTTCTGGGGCAACGACTTCAACCACGAGAGTCCCTACACCAAGGCGTTCGTGGACCGCGTGAACTCGTACTGGCTCTCCGAGTACAAGGTGGACGGCTTCCGCTTCGACTTCACCAAAGGCTTTACCAACAACGACGTGGCCGACTGCGGCTCCAAATACGACCAGCAGCGGGTGGACGTGCTCAACCGCATGGCCGGTACCATCTGGTCGGTGAACCCCAACGCCTACGTGATCCTCGAACACCTCACCGAAAAGTCGGAAGAAGACAAGCTGGCCGAGGCCGGCATGCTGCTCTGGCGCCGCGTGGACCCCGACTACAAGGAAGTGATCGCCGGCTGGCAACTGAACCGTTCGTTCGAGCAGGCCCGTTCCGACAGCCGCATCGCCTACATGGAAAGCCACGACGAGGAACGCATCATGATCCAGAACCTCAAATTCGGCAACGACACCCAGCCGTCGCACAACGTGCGGGACACCACCGTTGCCCTCGACCGGCTCGAAATGGGCGCCGCCTTCCTCTACACCGTGCCCGGCCCCAAGATGATCTGGATGTTCGGCGAACAGGGCTACGACTACTCCATCGACTACAACGGCCGGGTGGGCAACAAGCCCCTCGTCTGGAGCGAATACATGCGCGACCCGCGCCGGGTGGATACCTACCGGACCTTTGCCGCCCTGCTCAACCTGCGGCAGAACGAACCGGCCTTCACGCAGGGCACCTTCACCTGGAAGACCGACAGCGAAACCCGCTGGATCAACATCAAGCACGAAAGCATGAACGTGGTGATCGTGGGCAACTTCGACGTGCAGGCGAAAACCTTCAAGCCCAGTTTCCCGCACACGGGCCGCTGGTACAACTACTTCAAGGGCGTGGATTACGTGTACACCGGCGGCGACATGACGCTGGCCCCCGGCGAGTGGATGCTGCTCACCGACAAGAAGCTGCCCATGCCGGCAGGCTTCAAACCCGCCAACATTGTAACGGCCACGCCGGCGCAGTTTACGCCCAACGACGAGATCACGATTACCTTCGACGCCCGGCAGGCCAGCGGCAACCTGGTCGGCGCCCAGAAAGTGTACATGCACAGCGGCGTGGTCCTGAGCGGCCCCGACGGCACCGAATTCAACAACACGGTGGGCAACTGGGGCCAGGACGACGGCGTGGGCGAGATGACGCCGGTCGGCAACGACAAGTGGCAGATCACCCTCAAACCCATTGATTACTACAAGCTGAGCAACGCCCAGCAGGTGTTCCGCCTGGCGATGGTCTTCCGCGACGCCTCCGGCACCAACACGGGCAAGGGTCCGGCCTTCAGTGACCTGTTCCTCGACGTTACGCTGCCCCCGCTGGCGGCGCCGAGTGGCCTGACGGCCGCGGCGGCCGGCGTGCAGGTGAGCCTCAAGTGGCTCGACAACGCCAGCGCCGAAACGGCCTACGTGGTGGAGTGGTCCGTGACGCCGGGCAATGGCTTCGCCCAGATCGTTTCGCTGCCCGCCAACGCGACGGCCTACACCGACGACAACGTTCCCGCGGGCACGTATTTCTACCGGGTGCGGGCCGTGGGTGCCGATGCGGCCCAGAGCCTCAATTCCAACGAGGCTACGGCAACGGTGGGCGCCGGCTTTACGGTGTACTTCTACAAACCCGCCGACTGGAATTCAGCCAACGTGTACTACTGGGACGCCCAGCCCGCCGGCGCAATGCCCGGCACCGGCTGGCCCGGCCCGGCCATGACGGCGGCCCCCGACCAGGGCGACAACTGGTACAAGTTCGAGTTCCCCAACGTGACGAGTACCAACCTGATCTTCAATAACAACGGCAACGGCCAGACCGGTGATCTGTCGCGCAACAAGGACGGCTGGTACCGCGACGGCCAGTGGTACGATCAGAAACCCGCCGAACTGGTGATTCGCTTCAAGAAGCCCTGGTACTGGGCCAAGGCCAACATCTACTACTGGAACGTCACGCCGGCGGGCATCGCTCCCGACGCGCAGTGGCCGGGCGCAGCCATGCAGGACGACGGCAACGGCTGGTTCAGCTTCCGGATCGTGGGGGCCACCGGCGCCAACATGATCTTCAACGACGGCGGCCAGAACCAGACAGGCGACCTGACCCGCAGCGGCTCGGGCTGGTTTGCCGACGGCGGCTGGTTCGACCAGAAACCCAACGACCTGACCATCCACTTCAAATTGCCCGACGGCTGGAACACGGCCTTCATGCACTTCTGGAACGTAACCCCGGCGGGCACTCTCCCGGGAACCAACTGGCCGGGCGTGCCCATGAAGGACGACGGGGAAGGCTGGTACAGCTACACGCTGGCCGGCATTAGCTGCCTGAACATTGTGTTCAACAACAACACGTTCCCGCAAACGACTGACTTGTCGCGGTGCGGCGACGGCTGGTACGCCAACGGCGCCTGGACGGACCAGAAACCCGCGGCCCGCCTCGCTGCCGACGGCCAACGGAACGGCAAGGCGGATGGGGTGACGCTGGGCCAGAACCGGCCCAACCCGGCCAACGGCAAGACGACCATTTCGTTCTCGCTGCCCGCCGCGCAGCAGGTGGCCCTTAAAGTGTACGACGTATTCGGCAAGCAGGTATCCGTGCTGGCCGAGGGTGAATACGCCAAAGGTGCGCACAGCGTAACGATGGAGACCCAAGGACTCGGCGCCGGCGTGTACCTGTACCGGCTCACCACGGGCGGCCAGGTGCTGACCCGCAAGCTGGTGAAGAACTAGCCGTAGTAAACTTTTGAACGCGAAAAAGGGAGGCTCCGGCCTCCCTTTTTCTTTTTGGACCAGCGCAGCGAAGCACGAATGCCAAGCGGAGCCTGGATACGGGTTCGCGGAACCCGCTCATGAGGAAGCGGAGCCTAAAAACGGAACGCAGCGGGCATGAATCGGGGCGAAAACGGCTTGAACGGCGGCGAAATGGGTGCAATTGAGGACGCGGAAGCCGCTGCACGCCACGCGAAGGCCATTTTCGGGGCGAAATTGCAATGAACGGCTTCGCAACGCCCGCTAACTGTGCCGCGAAGGCATTGGAACGGGGCGAAATTGGCATGAACGGCCTCGTAAAGACTGCTGATTGTGCCGCGAAGACGTTAGAACGAGGCGCAAAGGCTGCTGACGCATTGGAAACAGGGTCATGCGGTCAGGATTAGTCTAAAAACTCATGCGGAACGAACTGTTTGACTGCATCCAGGGAACGGATAACCATTGTAAAGGAGGCTTTTCTGGAAAGGGTAACATCCTTCGTGGTTGTTTACGGTAAGTACATTGTTGCAACCTGCCCGCAAGGGTACGGAGGCGCGAGCCGAACGTACCGAACGTAGTTATGCGTAGTCACCGGTTCCGAAGCCAGGGAATTGTTCCTGCCTGCCGCTCCCATTGTATGCCGGCTTTGCCGAAATGACAGCGCCTGAATTCCGTAAAATCATGCTCCGTGCCTCCCGTTCCCATTCCCTAACTCTTACACTCCCAAACCCTCCAACTCCCTAAAACGTCAGCGGGTCGAAGTGCTTGAAGTGGCCGTTGAGCTTGATACGTTCCTTGGTGCGTTCCATTTCGGCCACCACGGGAATGGCGCGTTCGAGGTGGCGGAGCAGGAAAGCCTGCCGCTGGCCCTCTGAGCGGATCGTGAGCAGTTCGTATTCCTGCTCCACCGAGAGGCCCAGTTTGTGGGCCAGTTCGTAGGAGATGCAGTTGGAGCGGCGCAGGTCCACCTCGATGGGCATCTTGAGCAGCGTGTACAGGCGCTTAACCTGGACCATAAGTTCGTTGCGCACGTCGTCACCGAAGGTTTCGTCTTCGTCGGCGTACTCGATTTCCCCGCCGGGGTAGAGCTTGCCCGGGGCCAGCTTCTGGAATTGCAGCAGCCGGAACACCCGTACGCCTTCCGTTTCAACGTCCATGCGGCCGTCGTCGTAGCGGCGGTTGAGGGCTTTTACCCGCATTTCGGTGCCCACCTTCTGCACCCGGTCCCCGATGAACGACGGGATGCCGAAAGTTTTCCGTTCTTCGAGGCATTCGTTGATCAGTTGCCGGTAGCGGGGCTCGAAAATGTGCAGGTTGACCTTTTCGTTGGGAAAGGCCACCAGGTTGAGGGGAAACAAGGGCAGGTAGAACGACATAACAACGGGGATTGATCCGCCCGACCGGATGCCGGACATTCCGGCTGCGGCTGGCTTTTGGTCTGAACGGAAAGTTACGACAGCAAAGACTTTTACGTAAAATACCGGCGGAAGGTACCGGTCCGCCCGAAAAAGGGCGCAGGCGGCCGTGCTACTCGGTTTTGGCTCCTGCTTTCTCCACCCGCACCCCTACGCTCATGATGCCCGGCAGCGGGTCCTTGCGCATGTACTGCTTCACCTTGAAGGTATACGTGCCCGGGCGCGGAAACCGGTAGTTGCCCACTGACAGGATGCGGTGGTCGAAAATGTCGCCCATGCCGTCGCCCAGCGGCTTGCCGGTCTGCGGGTCCATCAGCGTCAGCTCCTGGAGGCGCGAAGTGAGAATTTTGCCGGTGTTGTCGGACAGGTAATACGTGATGTACAGGTTGTAGTACGGGTAGCCCGCCGCGTTGCGGATGTTGTAGTAAATGTTGTAGGGCGTGCTTACGTCTTTCACCTCAAACTGGAACGCGGGAATGGTGTCGATGTACCACTGGTATTCTTCCAGGTCCTGGTTTTTTTCGTACAGGCGGGCCGGGTCACACGCAAACAGGGCACCAATCAGCAACAGCGGCAGGAGTATTCTCATGGGCAGGGGAAAGGGTGAATAGTTGTTGGTTGTTCGGCAAAAGTAACACATCCGCCGGCAGTGCAAAATAAAAAGGGCAGGCGTGGTGCCTGCCCTCGGGAGGAATATGGTGCGCTACTGCTTGGGCGTGGACGCGGCGGGGGCCGCCGGAGACGCGGGCTTTTTCTTTTTCTTCTTGAATTTCTTGGCCTTGTCCTGCTTGGTAAACTTTTTGTCGAGCTGGGCCAGGTCGCTGTTAAGCGGGGCCGGGGCCAGGGAGATTTCCATTTCGTCGATTTCGAGCGAAGCCGGTTTGTGGCCTTTCTTGTTGAGCGAAATGATTTCGTTCACCCGTTCCACCGATACGGGGTGCCAGGAAGTTTCGTCGTGGTAGCCAAACCAGAGAATCCGCTTGAAGATGTCCGTTTTTTGCAGGTACGCCGGGCCTTTCTGGGTAAACAGCGGGCCGTCTACCGACGGAATGTCCTTGAGGGATTCCATGTACGTCTCCAGTTCGTAGTTAAGGCAGCACTTGAGGCGTCCGCACTGGCCGGAGAGCTTGGTGGGGTTAAGGGAGAGGTTCTGGTAACGGGCCGCGCCGGTAGAAACGCTTTTAAAGTCGGTGAGCCAGGTGGAGCAGCACAGTTCGCGGCCGCAGGAGCCCAGGCCGCCCAGCCGCCCGGCTTCCTGCCGCAGGCTGATCTGTTTCATTTCCACGCGGATCTTGAACTCGGCGGCCAGCAGTTTGATGAGTTCGCGGAAGTCGACCCGTTCGTCGGCCGAGTAGTAGAAGGTAGCCTTGGTGTTGTCGGCCTGGTATTCCACGTCCGACAGTTTCATTTCCAGCTTCAGTTCGCTGATGATCTGGCGGGTGCGGAACAAGGTGGGCATTTCGCGGGCCTTGGACTGTTCGTACTTGTCCTTGTCCTTGGGGGAAGCAATGCGGTAGACCACCTTCATGTCGTCGGACTCCTGCACGCCCTTCTTGCGCATCTGGAGGCGCACCAGGTCGCCCTGCATGGACACGAAACCGAGGTGGTGGCCGTTCTGCACTTCCACGATCACGGGGTCGCCGGTGTAGAGGTCCAGGCCATTGATGTTGCGGTAAAACTCTTTGCGGCCGCCCTTGAAACGGACTTCCACCGTATTGAAACGATTGTTCGCGGGAACATCCATGTCGCTGAGCCAATCGAACACTGCCATTTTTTCAAATTCACCGGTGGCGCATCCGCCCCCGGACGTACATGTATTGCATGCCATAGCCTTTCACTTATATTTAAATCGGCCGAAGCCTACGTGGTAAATAATTACTTCGATTATTTCACTGCTCGTATTATACGCGCTCCCACTACCTGATTGCGAAAAATGATCTCAGCAATCCACAAAATAACGGAGGTAATTCACAATTCCTAGAAAAAAAATCCACTACAGGTAAGCCAGCAGGTCCATCCCGATGTCCCGCCGGAAGTATTTCCCTTCAAAATCCACTTTTTCGGCGGCAGCCCGGGCCTTGCCGGCCGCTTCCTCAATCGTTGCGCCCAGGGCCGTCAGGGCCATTACCCTTCCTCCGTCCGTAACAACGCCATTGTCGGCAAGCTTTGTTCCGGCGTGGAAAGAAATAACGCCTTCGGTCCCCTCCAGGCTCGTCATGGGCTTGCCCTTGGCGTAAGGGCCGGGGTAGCCGCCCGACACCAGCATGACCGTAACGGCCGTGTGCGGGTCTACCTCCGGCTGCACGCCGGCCAGTTCCTTGCGGGCGGCGGCTTCCAGCAGCGTCACCAGGTCCGACCGCAGGCGGGGCAGCACCACTTCCGTTTCGGGGTCGCCCATGCGCACGTTGTATTCGATCACGTAGGGGTCGCCGCCCACGTTCATCAGGCCGATGAACAGAAACCCGACGTAGTCCATCCCGGCGCTTTGCAGGCCGGCCACGGTGGGCTTCACGATCCGTTCGTCTACCCTGGCCAGGAAATCCACGTCGGCAAACGGCACCGGCGATACGGCGCCCATACCGCCCGTGTTGGGCCCGGTATCGGCCTCCCCCACCCGCTTGTAGTCTTTGGCCTCGGGCAGCAGCACGTAGTCGCGGCCGTCGGTGAGCACGAACACCGACAGTTCGATGCCGGCCAGGAACTCCTCCACCACCACCTTGCGGCTGGCTTCGCCGAACTGGCCGCCGAGCATGTCGCGCAGCGTGGCTTCAGCCTCCTCGTGGCTCGGGGCAATAACCACGCCCTTGCCGGCGGCCAGGCCGTCGGCCTTGAGTACCACCGGCAGCGGGTGCGTCCGCAGGTATCCGAGCCCTTCGCTGAGGGTTTCGGCGGTGAAAGTGGCCGCCCCGGCCGTGGGAATGTCGTTTTTGCGCATGAACGCCTTTGCCCAGTCCTTGCTGCCTTCGAGCCGGGCCCCGGACGCGTCGGGCCCCACCAGGAGCACGTGCGCCAGGTCGGGTCGGGAACGGAAGTGATCACGGATGCCCCGCACGAGGGGTTCTTCGGGGCCTACGAGCACCAGGTCGATGCGCCGCTCCAGCACGAGTGCCGAAATGGCGTCGAAATCCGTAACGGCAATCGGTTCGTTGGTGGCGATTGCGGCGGTGCCGGCATTGCCGGGCGCCACGTAGAGTTGACCGCAGCGGGGGCTCTGGCGTATTTTCCAGGCAAATGCGTGTTCGCGCCCCCCGGCCCCCAGGATGAGAATGTTCATAGGTGTAAAGGAGTAAGAAGCGAGGAGCGAGGAGTCAGAAGCGAGAAGACTGTACACGCACGTTGCCGTGATCACCGGAGGAGTCCGTGCCCCTCCTTCTCGCTTCTTACTCCTCGCTTCTCGCTTCTAATTCGCTACTTCCGACAAGAATTTGATGCGCATGAGGCGGAGTTCTTCTTCGGAGTAGTCGTCGCCGAGTACGCGGAGGGCGGTTTGGATGTTGTCCGTTTCGGCGGTCATAAAGTAGTCGTAAATCTCGTCCTGCCGTTCCTCGTCCATCAGGCCCTCGATGTAGTAGTCGAGGTTGAGGCGGGTGCCGGAGTAGCAGATGTGCTCGATCTCCTCGATCAGGTCACTCATGTTCAGGTCCTTGGCCTCGGCAATGTCTTCCAGGTCCATCTTCGTGTCGATCTGCTGGATGATGTAGATTTTGACTTTCGACTTGTTGGCCGTAGACTTTACCACCACGTCGGCCGCCGTCTCAATGTCGTTGTCCTTGACGTACTTGGTGATGAGTTCGATGAAGGGGCGGCCGAACTTTTCCACCTTGCCCATGCCCACGCCGTTGATGTGGGCCAGGTCGGCTTTGTTGGTGGGATAGGTAGTCGCCATCTCCTTCGAGGGACGGGTCCTGGAACACGGCGTAGGGCGGCAGGTTTTTCTCCTTGGCCACCTTGCTGCTGCAACGATTTGAGCATTTCGAAGAGCACCGGGTCGCAGGCCTTGGCGTGGGAAGGCTGCCGACCCGTCGCTCCTCCTCGTCGTCGGCATCGGCATTGGAGAAGTCGTGGTCCTTCGTGAGCGTAACCGGGTAGGGGTTTTCCATGAAGTGGATGCCCTTTTCCGTCATGCGCAGCACGCCGAAGTTCTCGATGTCCTTTTCGAGGAAGTCGTAGAGCAGGATCTGGCGCAGAGCGTACTCCAGAAGGGGCCTTCGCGGTGGGCGCCTTTGCCGTACATGGGCAGCCGGTTGTGGCCGTAGCTCATCATGTACGGGTTGTTCGAGGCCCAGCAGCACGTCCGAGATGTGCGTGATGTCGAAGCGCTGGCTTGGTCTGGACCACGGCCTGCAGGGCCAGCATGACGTCTTCCTGCGCCTCGAACCGCTCTCGCGGGGCTTGAGGCAGTTGTCGCAGAAGCCGCAGTCCTTGTGCATCTGTTCGCCGAAGTAGTGCAGCAGCTGCCGGCGGCGGCACACCGACGACTCGGCGTAGGAGGTCATTTCCTGGCAGCAGGTGCTTGGCGTTGTCGCGCTCGGTCACCGGCTTGTCCTTGTTGAACTTCTCCAGCTTCAGGATGTCGTCGTAGCTGTAGAACATCAGGCAGTTGCCTTCCAGGCCGTCGCGGCCGCCGCGGCCGGTTTCCTGGTAGTAGCCTTCGATGCGACTTGGGCGTATCGTAGTGGATCACGAAGCGCACGTCGGGCTTGTCGATGCCCATGCCGAAGGCGATGGTGGCCACGATCACGTCGCACGTCTTCGTTGAGGAAGGCGTCCTGGTTGTCCATGCGCACGTGCGGGTCGAGGCCGGCGTGGTAGCGGCAGGGCCTTCACGTCGTTCACGCGCCAGCAGCTCGGCAATCTCCTCCACCTTCTTGCGGCTCAGGCAGTACACGATGCCCGCCTTGCCCTTGTGCTGCTTGACGTACTGATCAGCTGCTTCTTGGTGTCGTGCTTTGGCCGCACCTCGTAGTAGAGGTTTGTGCGGTTGAAGGACGATTTGAACACGGGCCGCTTCGTCCATCTGCAGGTTCTGCTGGATGTCCAGCTGCACCTTGGGCGTGGCCGTGGCCGTGAGGGCGATGATGGGCAGGTTGCCGAGGCTGTCGATGATGCTCTCGATCTTGCGGTACTCGGGCCGGAAGTCGTGGCCCCACTCCGAAATGCAGTGGGCCTCGTCGATGGCCACAAAGCGAAATGTTGGCTTTCTGGAGGAACGCCACGGTCTCGTCCTTGGTGAGCGATTCGGGGGCCACGTAGAGCAGCTTGGACTTCGCCGCTGAGCACGTCCTTTTTCACCTTCGGTTCATCTCCGCCTTGGTAGGGTGGAGTTGAGAAACTGGGCCTTTACGCCGAAGGCGTTGAGTTGATCCACCTGGTTTTTCATCAGGGCGATGAGGGGGGAGATGACGATGGCCGTGCCGGGTTTGATCACGGCGGGGAGCTGGTAGCACAGGACTTGCCGGCCCCCGTGGGCATGATGACAAAGGTGTTGTGCTCGGCTAAAATGCTATTGATGATGGCTTCCTGGTTTCCCCTGAACTGGCTGTATCCAAAAACTTCTTTGAGTTTTTCTTTTAGGCGGGTGTCCTGTTCCTGTTCCGTTATCATTTTTCTGGGTCTGCGAAAAATTTGATGTGGTCTGAATCAAATTCGGTGTATGAAAATTGAAGATACTAAAAAAACGAAAGGTATTCGCTCATTTTTTCCATCCAACCGAAAATAATCTGTTCCCGGCGGAAAAACGGCTCCTGCCGCCGTCAGGTGCGCAAAAGGGGAATGGGGCCCCGTTCCGGCCCTTTCCCGGCGCCCCGCGTCCCGCCGCAACGAAGAAAACAAAAGTACGTTGAACGATGGAACGGAAGCGGCCCGCAGAATAAAACGATTCCAAGAAATAGTAGCGCAAATCCAGTGTGTCGCCGGCCGGCGAAAGGGCCTTTGCCCGCCGGCGGCCCCCGGGCGGGTCGCCATTAGGGGTTTCCCTAAAAATAGCAATCTTTGCGAGTCACTTCCCGGCACCGTCCCGGAATTCAGGTACGCTCACGTTCAACCCTAAAACTTACACCTTGCCCAAAGCCGACGCTTCCGTACGCATCTCCTGTCTTACGTCTAAAATCTACTGTCTATTTCTTATACCCTGCTGCTAATGAATAAAAACAATTATGTGATCATCATGGCGGGCGGCGCCGGCACCCGCTTCTGGCCCTTCAGCCGCTCCAACTACCCCAAGCAATTCCACGACGTGCTGGGCACGGGGCGCACCCTGCTGCAACAGACGGCCGACCGCTTCGCGAAAGTTTGTCCGTCCGAAAACATTTACGTGGTCACCAGCACCGAGTACCGTGACGTCGTGCAGGCGCAGCTTCCGCAACTGACGCCGCAACAGATCCTGCTGGAACCCGTCCGGCGCAACACGGCCCCCTGCATTGCCTACGCCTGCTACAAGATCGGCTTGCGCAACCCCGAAGCCAACCTGGTGGTGGCCCCCGCCGACCACATCATTCTGAAGGAGGAAGAGTTCGTGCGCACCATCGAAACGGCCCTGGCCGCCACCCACAAGGAAGACATCCTGGTGACGCTGGGCATCAAGCCGAGCCGCCCCGACACGGGCTACGGGTACATCCAGTACATCCCCAGCAAGAAAAGCATCAAAAAGGTGAAGACCTTCACCGAAAAGCCTTACCTCGAACTGGCCCAGAAGTTCCTCGAAAGCGGCGACTACGTGTGGAACGCCGGCATCTTCGTGTGGAGCGTAAAGTCCATCCTGAAAAATTTCGGCCAGCACATGCCCGACGTGGCCGAGCTGTTCGACGACGGCAAAAACCAGTTCTACCGGGAAGGCGAAGAAGCTTTTATCAAAAAAGTGTATTCGCTGTGCAAGAACATTTCCATCGACTACGGCATCATGGAAAAGGCCGACGAGGTGTACGTGGTGCTGAGTGATTTCGGCTGGTCGGACCTGGGGACGTGGAAGTCGCTCTACGACATTTCGCCCAAGGATGAAAACGGCAACGTGCTCGACGGCAACACGATGACCTACGAAACCCGCGACTGCATCGTCAAAACGCCCAAGGACCGCCTCGTGGTGACCTACGGCCTGGAAGGCTACATCGTGGCCGAGTACGACAACGTGCTGCTCATCTGCAAGAAGGACGAGGAGCAACGCGTCCGCGACTTCGTGGCCGACGCCAAGAACCGGGGCGCCGAATACGTGTAGAAAATTTTTCCGCAAAACGGTTGCCCGTTGCTTACCCCGGTTGTACCCCTGGTATTAACCGGGGTATTTTATTTCCTCTCCCCCCATGCGTACCTATTTGCTCCTGATCTTCTTTTTCATCCTGTTTGCCCACGCCGCGGCGGCACAAACCTATTCCTTCCCGTCCGATACCACCGCAGGGGTGGTTTTCAAAGAGGTTGAACAGATGCCCGAATTCCCCGGCGGACTCAAGGGCTTGCAGAAGTACCTGCATGCGAACCTGAAATATCCCCGTGCCGCCCGGCGGGCCAAGGTGACCGGGACCGTGTTCGTCGGGTTCATAGTGGACCGGAACGGCCAGATCACGGACGCCCGGGTGCTGAAAGGAATCGGGTACGGGTGCGACGAGGAGGTACAGCGGGTGGTGATGGCCATGCCCGCGTGGAAACCGGGGGTGCAGGACGGGCAAACGGTAGCGGTCCGGTACGCGTTACCGGTCCAGTTCGCCAACCGGAGGTAAATCATCCTGCCCGGAAGCTCATCCACAACGCCGCCGGCATTGAACCCGGCAGCGTTGTGGATTTTTTGCTTTTGCAAGGGGGTTTCACCTGCCTCTCCAGAGAACATTTTTCCATTAAATTCGCTTATCTACCTAACTCAACTCTACCATTATGGCCGTGACCGAACAAACTGCCGTCTCCCCGGAAGACGTACTGGCACAGACGTTGCGTAAGGCCGACGCCTTTGTGACGGTGCCGGGTACCCTGGAAGAGTTTTACCGTCTTGGGGAGGTAAAAGCAGATTTTATTGAAGGACTCATTTATCTCTACATGGCTGCCAGCATCTCGCACGAAAGAATATTCATGCGTGCCGCCAATAAGTTATACAACTTTGCGGAGGCGCAATCTCTGGGAACCGTTCTCGGCTCCCGTACCTCCGTTGATTTTGGCCCGCGTTACCATCCCATGCCCGACATTCTCTTTCTCGCCAAGGACAACCCGGCCAAGGTGGAACCGGACCGGATTGTAGGCGTGCCCGACCTGGTAATCGAGATTCTTTCGCCTTCCACCCGGCGGATCGACCTGGTGGACAAGCGGCAGTTCTACCGGCAATACGAGGTGCGGGAACTGTATTTTATCGACATGGTGAACGGCGAGGTGGTCATTGATTGTTTAAAGGAAGGGGAATACGAAACTTTTACGCGCCAAACCGGTTCTTTCGAAAGCCGCGTGCTGCCGGGACTGGTCTGGGACGTGGCGCAACTGCTCAACGCGTAACCCCGACTTAGCACTTACCCGCACATGATCGAAGCAACTCCTTCCGTAACCCAACAGACCAACCGGCCGGGTGCCACTGCCAAAGCCCAGCCCCGCGTGGGCGTCCTGCTGGTGCAACTCGGCACCCCCGACAGCCCCTCCGTGCCCGACGTACGCAAGTACCTCCGTGAGTTTCTCATGGACGGCCGGGTGATCGACATTCCGGCGGCCCAGCGCACGCTGCTCGTCAACGGCATCATTGCGCCGTTCCGCGCCCCCAAGTCGGCCAAGGTGTATAAGGAGGTGTGGACCGAACGGGGTTCGCCCCTGCGGTTCTACAGCGACGACGTGACCGCAATGCTGCAAAAGCGGCTCGGCGACGAGTACTTCGTGGTGTTGGGCATGCGTTACCAGAACCCGAGCCTGGAAGGCGCCCTCGAACAACTCCGGACCCGGGGGCTCGAAAGCATCGTGGTCATTCCGCTGTTTCCGCAGTACGCCTCGGCCACCACGGGCTCGGTGTACGAGAAGGTGATGCGCATCGTGAAGGACTGGCAAATCATCCCCGAAATGCGCTTCGTGAACCGGTTCCTGGAACACCCCAAGTTCCTGGAAGCCTTTACGCTGCTGGGCCGCAAGTACATGGCCGAACACCCGTACGACCACTTCCTGTTTTCGTACCACGGCCTGCCCGAGCGGCAGATTCACAAGGGCGACTACACGGGCAACACCTGCAAGCTCAGCAATGAATGCTGCGCCACGCTGCACGCCCACAACCAGCACTGTTACCGGGCGCAGTGTTTCGAAACCACCCGGCTGCTGACCGCCCGGCTGGGCATTCCGAAGGAAAAATACACGGTGTGCTTCCAGTCGCGGCTGGGCAAAACGCCCTGGATTCAGCCCTATACCGAGGAAGTGATTATTGACCTGGCTAAGAAAGGCGTAAAAAACGTGCTGGCCTTCTCCCCGTCGTTCGTGGCCGACTGCCTGGAAACCACCATTGAGATCGGCGTAGAGTACCGCGAGGTGTTCGAAAAGCACGGCGGCCACCACTGGCAACTGGTGGAAAGCCTCAACAACCACCCCCTCTGGGTTGAAACGCTGGCGGACCTGGTCATGACCCGCACGGCCAAGGTTTAATGGCTGATAGTTGAATGGTTGTATGGTTATATGGCTGAATGGTTTTGCTTACGCCCACACTACTTCCCGGCAATCAACCATATAGCCATGTAACCATATAACCATTCAACTATCACAATCTCACATTCTCCTTCTTGTGCATGCCTGCCAGTACGCCGGCGGCGTAGTCTACTTCTTCGGCCGTGTTGAACTTGCTGAACGAGAACCGGACCGAGGGCCGTTCGGGCTCGGCGTGCAGGGCCCGGAGTACGTGCGAACCGATGTCGGAGCCGCTCGAACAGGCGCTGCCGCCCGAAGCCGAAATCTTGTGAATGTCGAGGTTGAACAGCAGCATGTCGCCCAGGTCCGACGGGGGCAGGCTCACGTTGAGCACCGTGTACAGCGACTTTTCGGCGTTTTCGGGGTCGCCGTTGAACCGCACGTCTTCAATTCCCTCCTTCAGCCGGGCAATCATCCGGTCTTTGAGCCCTTGCACGTGCCGGTGGTGCGCTTCCAGATCGCGGCAGGCAATTTCCAGCGCTTTCGCCAGGCCAATGATGCCGTACACATTTTCGGTGCCGCCCCGCATGTTGCGTTCCTGCGAGCCGCCGTAGATGAAGGGGCTGATCCGGTTGTCATTGTTGACGTACAGGAAGCCTACGCCCTTGGGCCCGTGGAACTTATGGGCCGCCCCCACCATGAAGTTGATCTTTAGCTTTTGCAGGTCGTGCCGGTAGTGGCCCATCGTCTGCACGGTATCCGAGTGAAAGAGGGCGCCGTACTCCCGGCACAGTTCCCCCACGGCCGCAATGTCGGTCAGGTTGCCGATTTCGTTGTTGGCGTGCATGAGTGACACCAGCGACCTGGGGTGAGTTTGCAGCAGTTCCCGCAGGTGGTCCAGGCTCACGTAACCTTTCTCGTCCACGTGCACCCGGCTCAACTTGATCCTGCCCTTTTTTTCCAGGTCTTCCAGCGTGTGCAGCACGGCGTGGTGCTCAAGCGGCGAGGTGATGGCGTGCCCGATGCCGAACGCTTCGATGCTGCAACGCAGGGCCGTGTTGTCGGCTTCCGTGCCGCCGGAGGTAAAAAACAGCTCGGCCGGCGACGTGTTGAGCAGGGCCGCCACGCTTTTGCGGGCCTTCTCCACCGCGGACCGCACCTCCCGGCCGTGCGTATGAATGGAAGAAGGGTTACCGAAGTGGTCGCGCATGAACGGAATCATGGCGTCGAGTACTTCCGGATCAAGGGCCGTGGTCGCCGCATTGTCTAAATACACCCGCATGAACAGAGAATTTTAAATACCCAATGACAGAATACAAATGAAGCCGCAAAAATACGAATCCCCGGCCAGTTTACACCGCCGGGGATTGTTGTTTCGCTTTCCTGGTCCCGGTTACGCCCGGATCTTCCGGGAAACCACTTCCTTGATGTCGCTGATGATCTTGTTGGCGAGGTAGTCGGCGGTAGCCTGGGTGTCGGACTCGGAGTAAATGCGGATGATGGGCTCGGTGTTGGACTTGCGCAGGTGCACCCACTCCTTGCCGAACTCAATTTTCACGCCGTCGGCGGTGTTGATCGGGTTCTTCTCGTACTTGCGCCGGATGTTGTCGAGGATTTCGTCCACGTCCAGCCCGGGTGTCAGTTCGATCTTGTTTTTGGAGATGTGGTAGTCGGGGTACGTCTTGCGGAGGCGCGACACGGGTACGCCGGCCTGGGCCAGGTGCGTGAGGAACAGGGCAATGCCCACCAGGGCGTCGCGGCCGTAGTGCAATTCGGGGTAGATGATGCCGCCGTTGCCTTCGCCGCCGATCACGGCCTTGTTTTCCTTCATGGCGTTGACCACGTTGACCTCGCCCACGGCGGAGGCGAAGTACTTGCCGCCGGCCTTCTCGGTCACGTCGCGCAGGGCCCGGGTCGAAGAGAGGTTCGACACCGTGTTGCCGGGCTTGTGCTTGAGCACGTAGTCGGCCACGGCCACCAGCGTGTACTCTTCGCCGAACATGCGGCCGTCTTCGCACACCAGGGCCAGGCGGTCCACGTCGGGGTCCACCACGATGCCCAGGTCGTAACGGCCTTTTTCAATTTCGTTGGAGATCTGCGTGAGGTGTTCGGGCAGGGGCTCGGGGTTGTGCACAAACAGGCCGGTCGGTTCGCAGTTGAGTTGGGTGATCTTCTTGACGCCCAGTTCTTCGAGCAGCATGGGCACGGCGAAGCCGCCGCAGGAGTTGACCGCGTCTACCACCACCGAAAAGTTGCGGGCCGTAATGGCTTCCTTGTCTACCAGCGGCAGGGCCACGATGGCCTCGATGTGGCGTTGCAGGTACGAGTTGTCGTAACGGTAGCGGCCGATCTTCTTGACTTCCGAAAATTCAAAATCTTCGCTTTCGGCCAGTTGCAGTACTTTGGCCCCGTCTTCAGCCGAAATAAACTCCCCGTGGCGGTTGAGCAGTTTGAGGGCGTTCCACTGGATGGGGTTGTGGCTGGCGGTGATGATGATGCCCCCGCCGGCCTTTTCGGCGATCACGGCCATTTCCACGGTGGGGGTGGTCGTCAGCCCGAGGTCAATCACGTCAATGCCCATGCCCTGCAGGGTGGAAGTCACCATCCGGTTGATGAGTTCGCCGGAGGGCCGGGCATCGCGGCCAATGGCTACCTTGTTGGGTCCGTTGTTGGATTTGAGCCACGCCCCGTAGGCAGCCGTGAATTTTACTACGTCCAGCGGCGTAAGCGCATCGCCGCTACGCCCGCCAATGGTGCCGCGAATACCTGATATGGATTTAATTAAGGTCACTAGTTCTGATGATTAGTTCAGCAAAGGACAAAAATAAAAAATTAAAGGCTGAGGCGGTAAAAAATGCCGGTAATTATCGCTCCAGAAGTCGCTTCGTGAAGGTACGAAGAAAGATTTACCCGGCGAACGGGCCTCCTCCGGAAAGCAAACTTTCGGCACAAATCCGCCTTCGGGGAAATAGAACGGGTTTTTTGGGGGCATCCTTCGGTATCTCACCACGAATTGCCTATTTTTGAAGGGTATTGTTGATGCAGGGATGGCCGTATCCTTCCGCCGTAACGGGCTTTCGGCGTCCCTTCAGCTTTTTGCGTACCATTTCCGTCCCCATGAAGACGTACAAATTTTATCTGCTCAGCCTTGCCGTCATCCTGCTCGACCAGGCCGTCAAAATGCTGGTTCATTTCAACATGGAGCTGGGCTCGGCCGGGCAAATCCACGTGTTCGGCGACTGGTTCAAGCTGCACTACACCCTCAACCCGGGCATGGCCTTCGGCCTGCAGATCGGTTCCGAGTACGGCAAGCTGGCCCTGAGCCTCTTCCGGCTGGCCGCCATGGTAGGCATTGCCCTGTACCTGAGGGTGCTGGCCCGCAAAGGCGTGCACGAAGGGTTGCTCTGGTGCACGGCCCTCATCCTGGGCGGGGCCATCGGCAACGTGATCGACAGTACGTTCTACGGGGTATTCCTCAACAACGCCCCCGAAGGGTCGCCCATCGCCTGGTTCCACGGCCAGGTCATCGACATGTTTTACCTCGACCTGTGGGAAGGCTTCGTGCCCGAATGGATACCCTTCATCGGCGGGGAATTTTACTCGCTGTGGCCCATCTTCAACGTGGCCGACGCTTCCATCTTCGTGGGCGTGTTCCTGATCCTGCTGCTGCAACGCAAGTTCTTCGAAGAGCACAGCAAAAGCGAGGCGCCGGCCTCCGAAAGCACCCATACGCCCGAAACGTATAACCCCAACACCCTCGCACAGTAAGGAGACGTAAGACAGGAGACAGGAGACATTAGACCGGAACGCGTACCCTCCCGTCTCCTGTCTTACGTCTCATTTGACGGGGGCGTTGCGTTTGAAGATGTAGCGGGTGATAAAGATGCCCGTCGTCTTGTCCGAACTTTCGGCCGCCGACGTTACGTGCAGCAGTTCCCAGCCTTCCCTGGCCAGGTCGTTGACCTTCTGGGTAATGGTCCGGTCGTTCTCGCGGACGTTTTCGAAGTTGATGCCGGTGAGGCTGTAGAAGTTGGTCAGGGGCACTTCCTGCATTTTTCCCTGGCTGTCGGTGGTAATCATCCGGGAGCGGCCCAGGCCACCGGCCACCAACGATTCAATGGTAGTGACCTGCAAAAATTCGGGAGCCTGGGTCTGCGCGGCGGCGCCAAGCGGCAGGACGGCCAGTAGGGCCACCCAAAGGAGCTTTTTCATGGATTGTTGTCGGTTTTGTAAGGTTGCTCAATCAAATATCGGGCGAAGGTAACGCCCATTTCCGAACGGAAATAAAATTTATTACGGAGCGGTTTTTTTAGGGGTGACCGGTTACATTTCTCCGCCGGGCTGTTACTAAAGAACAGATCAGCCTAATCAGACCATACTTAAAAAATCAGAATCATGCATACGCTTATCGTGTTATCAGCAGCCCTTACGTGGATTTTCCTGGTGCGCGGACTGACCGCCAGCAAGGAGAACTTGAACGAAGTGCGGTAATACCGGAGTGTATTGCCGGTGCGAGCAACTTAAACCCCATCAAAAAGCAAAGAGACCGCCCACCAGCGGTCTCTTTGCTTTTTGATGCATTCGTTTTAATTCATGTGAAGGGTCTGTCCGTTCCCCGCTAGTCTTCCAGCAAGCCGCCCAGCAGCGAACCGCTTTCCTTGGACTTGTTGCCGCCGTACGGCGCCAGGGCCTGTACCAGTTTGGAGATCGGCATCGACTGAATCCACACGCGGCCGGAGCCTTGCAGCGTAGCCAAGAAGATGCCCTCGCCGCCGAAGATCATGGACCGCAGGCCACCGGCCCGCTGCACGTCGAAGTGAACGCTGGGCTCGAAGGCGACCACGCAGCCGGTATCCACCCGCAGGGTTTCGTTGCGCAGCGTTTTCTCGATCACCGTGCCGCCCGCGTGCACGAAAGCCAGGCCGTCGCCCTGCAATTTTTGCAGGATGAACCCTTCGCCGCCGAAGAAGCCCGAGCCCAGGTTGCGGTTGAAGTGCATGGAGATGCCCGTGCCCAGGGCCGCGCACAGGAAGCTGTCGCGCTGGGCAATGAGGGCGTTGCCGGGCAGTTGGGCCAGGTCGATGGGAATGACCGTGCCGGGATACGGCGCCGCGAAGGCCACCTTGCTGCGCGTATAGCCGCGGTTGGTGAAGTGGGTCATGAACAGCGATTCGCCCGTGACCAGGCGGGAGCCCACCTGCATGAGTTTGCCCAGGAAACCGCCGGTGGGCTGCGAACCGTCGCCCATCTTGGTTTCGAACTGAATGCCATCTTCCATGTAGAGCATGGTGCCCGCCTCGGCAATCACCGTTTCGTTGGGGTCCAGTTCGATCTCCACGATCTGAATGTCCTCACCGATGATCTTGTAGTCTATTTCGTGTGAACGCATAACGGGAAGGGGTTGGGGTTGAAGTGGCGTAAAATTATCAATTACTCGATTTCCTCATCGTCCCCCACCGGCCCTAGCACGTCTTTTTCTTCCTCTTCCGGGCTCCGGCCGCCCCGCTTGAGGCTTTCGAGGTCCTCGCGGTCCCGCAGTTTCTTGTCGTCCACGTTCCGGTTGAGGAATTCGTTGATCTTGTCCAGGTCATAGTTGGTAATGATTTCCCCGAAGGAATTCACCTGGATGTCAAACCCGTCCAATTCCTTGTTCACCCGCGGTTTTTCGGTCTTGGCGCTGCCTTTGGTTTCTTTCTTCTTAGCCATGAGGGTATAGTTTATGAGTTCATGAGTTTATGAGTTCATGAGTAAAAAAGCGGTGCTGGTCAAACGCGTACTGACTTTGAACTCATGAACTCATAAACTCCTTAACTCCCCAACGTGTTCAACGCCCGGGCAATGCGGTTGGTTGTTTCTTCTTTGCCCAGCACTTCCATGATTTGCATCAGGTCGGGGCCGTGGCCCACGCCGGTCACCGTGAGGCGCAGCGCCTGCAACACCTTGCCGATCTTGACGCCGTGCTTTTGCAGCACCTCGTTGAGCGTCGCCTTGATGGTGTCGGCCGTGAACGGCTCGACGGATGCCAGGGCTTCGTTGAAGGCGGCGATGAGGCGGGCGGCTTCGGCGTTCCACTTGCTCTGCACCACGGCCTCCTCGTAGGTGGCGGGGGCTTCGAAGAAATAGGTGGCTTCCGACCACAGTTCGCTGGGGAAAGTGGCCCGTTCCTTCATCACCCGCACGATTTTTTCGGCCTTTTCGGGCGTGCAGGCAATGCCCCTGGCCGTCAGTTCGGCCACCACCTGCCCGGCCAGTTCGGCGTCGGGCCGGGTGCGGAGGTACTGCTGGTTGAACCACTTGGCCTTGTCAATGTCGAATTTAGTGCCCGCCTTGCCCACCCGTTCGATGGAAAACGCCCCGATGAGTTCGTCCATCGTGAAGAGTTCCTGTTCGGTGCCCGGGTTCCAGCCGAGCAGCGCCAGGAAGTTGATGACCGCTTCGGGCAGGTAGCCCCACTCGCGGAAGCCCTTGATGGTGGTCGGCTCTCCCGTTTCGGAGTCGATGCCGCTCCAGTTGAGCGGAAACACCGGGAAGCCGTACTTGTCGGCGTACCGCTTGCTGAGTTTGCCGTTGCCGTCGGGGTTGAGCAGCAGCGGCAGGTGAACAAACTGCGGCATGGTTTCCTCCCAGCCCAGGAACCGGTACAGCAGCACGTGCAGCGGCGCCGAGGGCAGCCACTCTTCGCCGCGGATCACGTGCGTGATCTCCATCAGGTGGTCGTCCACCACGTTGGCCAGGTGGTAGGTGGGCATGCCGTCCGATTTGAGCAGCACTTTGTCGTCCACCGTGGAGGAGTGCACCATCACCCAGCCGCGGATCAGGTCGTGGAGCCGGATTTCTTCCTTGCGGGGCACTTTCAAGCGGACCACGTACGGCGCCCCGGCGTCGATCAGTTCCTGCGTTTCCGCCGGGGAAAGCGTCAGTGAGTTGCGCATCTGCATGCGGGTCACGGCGTTGTACTGCTGGTTAGGCACGTTGGCCGCCACCAGGCGCTGGCGCATGGCTTCCAGTTCTTCGGGCGTGTCGAAGGCGTAGTAGGCGTTGCCCTCGTTCACCAGCCGGTCGGCGTACTGCCGGTACATGCCCTTGCGTTCCGACTGCCGGTAGGGGGCGTGCGGCCCGCCTTCCCGCACCCCTTCGTCGATTTTGATGCCCAGCCAGTCGAGGGAGTCGAAAATGTACTGTTCGGCGCCGGGCACGAAGCGGGTCTGGTCGGTGTCTTCGATGCGCAGGAGCATTTTACCGCCCAGCTGGCGGGCCAGCAGGTAATTGTACAGGGCCGTCCGTACGCCCCCGATGTGCAGGGCCCCCGTAGGGCTGGGGGCGAACCGGACTCTTACTTCTCTATTCATTTCCCGGGAATAACTTAGCTGTGATGAAAAGGCCCGCAGGCCGGTAAAGCGGCGCGGGGCGCGGCAAAACTACAAAAACGCGTTCACGAAAACGGATATTCTTACGTGCCAATTTACCCCCCTCCGGTTACGGACCGGTGGGGAGTTGAATACAGGGGCACACCTTAATTTTCATTTAAGCTATGAAGAAAAACCTATTTTTCGCCCTGGCCGCTTTTGCCGCCCTTTCCCTCACGTCCTGCAAAAAGGACAATGAAGGCACGGCCCGCCTGCAAGTACGCCTCACCGACGCCCCCGGCGACTACCAGGCCGTGCACGTGGACATCAAAGGGATTGAGATCAACAGCGGCGACGGCGAAACGGGTTGGGTTGCCCTCAAAAATGTACATCCCGGCGTGTACGACCTGCTCAAACTCACCGGCGGCCTCGATACGCTGCTGGCTGCCGAAGAATTACCGGCCGGCCGCATTTCGCAAATCCGCCTGATCCTGGGCGAAAACAACACGGTAAAAACCGGCGACCAGGTGTACGCCCTCAAGACGCCCAGCGCCATGCAGTCGGGCCTCAAACTGAAGCTGAACACGACCCTCACCGAAGGCGTTACCTACACCATCCTGCTCGACTTCGACGCCGCCCGTTCAGTGGTTTCGGCCGGCAACTCGGGCGGCTTTAACCTCAAACCGGTGATCCGTTCGGTTGCAGAGGCCCAGAGCGGCGCCATCAAAGGTTCGGTTACGCCCGCCCTGGCCGCCCCCGCCGTGTACGCCATCTCCGGCAGCGACACCGTGAGCACCGCCTATGCCGATGCCACGGGTACCTTCCTGCTGCGCGGCGTGAAGCCCGGTACTTACCAGGTGGTGATCCAGCCCAAAGAAGGCTACCAGGTCCACACCGCCAAGGACGTAAGCGTAACGCTGGGCAACGTGACCACGCTGACCCCGGTTGCCCTCACGGCCGAATAACCGGTACGCAAACAAAAGGAGAAGCCCTTCGCCAGCAACGACGAAGGGCTTCTCCTTTTATATTGTGCTATTGTGCGGGAGTTGGGGAGTTACGTGGGGTGCATTATGTGTACCTGGCTTTTTTATACCGGTATAGGGGAGACGCCGTGGTACCGTTGTAGGGGAGACGCCATGAATGGCGGTGTAGCGGAGACGCCATGAATGGCGTCTCTACTTATGCCATTTCTTCCTTCCGCTTGCGCACCGGCAGCAGGTGGTTGATCAGGTAGAGGTACTCGGCCAGGAAGAACACGCCGGTGGCGGTGCAGATGTGCCAGAGCCAGTGCGTGCCCATCGTCATCCACTCGAAGCGGTCGTCCACTTTGCGGAACACCAGCGCCAGGATGAAGAACGTGGTCGCCACCACAATGTCAATCCAGCCGCGGAACTGCGTTTTTGACAGCAGCAGCAGCGCCGGCAGGAAAAGCGTCGTGCCGTTGATGAGGTAAGCCAGGTTGATGGCCGTCTGCCCGTGAAACGTATCCAGGACCGTAAACCGCATGAGCAGCGAAGCCGCCGCCACCATGAACACGTAACCCCAGTGCGGCAGCACCCGCCACCAGAAGTAGAGGCTCACGGCCAGCGTCAGCACCGCAATTGGCAGCACGTCCATCATCAGCAGCCAGCGGGAACTCCGGAAGGCGTGGTACACGGTGCTGCCGATGCCGCCCAGCGCCAGCAGGGGCATGCACACGGTCAGGAACGTATTCTGGCGGTACTCGCCCCGCAGCCGGATGGCCCAGTAGATGACCGGCACCAGGAATGCCAGCGACGAATACGCGTTCCAGGGTTCCACAATGAAACGTTCGGGCCGGGTTTCGGCGTAAATCACGCCCCCGTCGGGCATTGAGGCGGGTATTTGCAGCAGCAAGTCAAGAATCATGCGGTACGAAGGCAATTTGTCAAACATCCATTTTTCACCGGGATCATCTTGCGAGGCCCCCGGTGCATTGATCGGGCCACTAAGGTAAAGTTAACCTTTTTAACCCCCGCCCGGAAGGGGAAGGCTGAAAGGTAACCGGTAAATGCCGGATGAAATGACTCCGGAACTTACCTTAGCGCAGGCGCCGATACATACGCAACGAAACGCCTGATCGTTTTCGGAAAATACGTACCGGGGCGAAATTCGGGCGGGGAAGCCGTAAAATTCCCGCTACAAAGGCCCTGGCAGAGAAACCCGGCGGGCCGCAAAAATGTTAGGGAGAAGTATATTTGCCCCCGCGGCCCATTCTCGCCCGGGGCGCCCACTTTAAGGATAAATACCTTACTTCAACATGCCAAAAATCATTGACCTGGCCCTTCCGCCCGAGGTGGCCTTCGACGAAACCCGTTTCCGGGAACACGTCATCCAAACGCTGCGCCTGTCGAACGCCGGGCCGGTGGCCGTCCGTCCGCTCCGCCGCTCCATCGACGCCCGGGGCCGGCAGGTAAAAGTGAACGTGACCACGGCGGTGTACGTGAACGAACCGCTCGCTGCCCGCCTCTCGTATTCCAAAGACCTTCCCGACGTGAGCCGCGCCCCGCAGGCCGTGGTGGTAGGGGCCGGCCCGGCCGGGATGTTTGCCGCCCTGCGCCTGATCGAACTGGGCATCAAGCCGGTGGTGCTCGAACGGGGCAAGGACGTACGGGCCCGCCGCCGTGACCTGGCCGCCATCACCAAAGACCACGTGGTCAATCCCGACTCCAACTACTGCTTCGGGGAGGGCGGCGCCGGCACCTACTCGGACGGCAAGCTCTACACCCGTTCCAACAAACGCGGCGACGTGCGGCGCATCCTCGAAATCCTGGTGGCCCACGGCGCTACCGAAGAAATCCTGGTGGACGCCCACCCGCATATCGGCACCAACAAGCTGCCCAACATCGTGACGGCCCTGCGCGAAAGCATCCTGGCGGCCGGGGGCGAATTCCTGTTCAGTAAAAAGGTGACGGGCTTTTTGCTGAAAGACGGCCAGGTGGAGGGCGTCCGCACCGAAGACAGCCACGAATACCGCGGCCTCGGCGTGATCCTGGCGACGGGCCACTCGGCGCGGGATGTGTTTGAACTCTTGCACCGGGAAAACGTCTACATCGAGGCCAAGCCGTTTGCAATGGGTGTCCGCATCGAGCACCAGCAGGCCCTCATCGACCGCATCCAGTACCACGGCGCCGACCGGGGCGACTACCTGCCGGCTTCGTCGTACGCCCTGGCCGCCCAGGTAAAGTACAACGGCGAGGAACGGGGCGTGTTTTCGTTCTGCATGTGCCCCGGCGGCTACATCGTGCCGGCGGCTACGGCCCCCGGCGAAATCGTGGTCAACGGCATGTCGCCCTCCCGCCGCGACTCCAAATACGCCAACTCGGGCATGGTGGTCGCCATCAACGAACCCGACTGGCAGGCTTACAAGGCGCACGGACCACTGGCGGCCTTGCGGATGCAGCAGGACCTGGAGCAAAAGGCCTTTGGAATGGCCGGAGGCACGCAGGCGGCCCCGGCCCAGCGCATGACCGACTTCGTGAAGGGCAAGGTTTCCCCGTCGCTGCTGCCTACCTCCTACCAGCCGGGTCTGGTGTCGCTGGATATGCACGGGGTGCTGCCCGCCCCCATTGCGGTGCGGCTGCGCGAAGGATTCAAGGCTTTCGGGAGCAAGATGCGGGGGTATCTCACCGATGAGGCCCAACTGATCGGGATTGAGAGCCGCACCTTATCGCCGGTGCGCATTCCGCGGGACCGCGAGACGCTGGAACACCCGCAGACGAAGCGGCTGTTTCCCTGCGCCGAAGGAGCCGGTTACGCCGGCGGCATTGTGTCGGCGGCGATGGATGGCGAACGGTGCGCCGAGCAACTGGCGGCGCTGTACGCGGGCAGAAAAGCAGCAGCAATGGTTTGATTATCAGGCGCGTTTCCATAATGAAAAGCCCGCTTGCCCGGTGATGGGAAGCGGGCTTTCTTATCATGGCAAGCCATTCCAGGGGGCCGTGCGGGCAAGTAACAGCTTATAGCCCGCCCGGTAGCCATTACCCTCAATACGCCAGTTGCGGCGACTCCTTCCTGCCCAACAAGTTTTTCACGGCGCTGATCACTTCGGGAGCGGCCAGGGCAATGGATGCCAGCGAGGCCAGCGTAGCCACCTGGCAGTAGGCGCACAACTTCTTGTTTTCCTGCCACTCTTCCTGGGCCAGTTTGAGGGCTACGGCCGAATCACCGAGTATTTTTGCGCCCATCGCAATGGGCAGGAAGGGACTCTGGCGGGCCCGGTCTTTGCCCCCGGCCGAGGCCAGCATGGTCGTGACGGCGTAGCTGGCAATCATGCCGGGTCCGTCGGGGGAGTTCATCCGCTTGTAGGCGTAATCCGACGCATCCACCTTGTCGGAGTCGAAAATGGGAATGGGCGGATCGGGTAGTTTCTTGATGATGCCCGTCTGGTACAGGCTCACGATCTGGGCCACTGCGGACCCTAACACGGAAAGGCCGATGATCCAGCGGCGCCGGTTCAGGTCGGGGGTGCTGCCGTTGCGCAGCTCTTCACTCAATTGACGTGGTTCCATAGGCTTAAAGTCAATTGGCAATCTAAAATTGACAATTGAAAAGAATTAAATGTGAACGATAGGTACGGGGATGCTTACGGAAAGCGGCGGGAAGGAGTTGAGGGCAATGTCCGTATTGGGTTCGGGCATTTGTTCGTGCGTTCACTAAAAAAAAGGGCGTGAACCGGGGCTTAACTCACATTAAATAGGTTGTGTAACATTTTAAAATTACATATTATGATGAAACATTTTTAAAAATCACCCAAAACCCCTACCACTATGAGAAAAGAATTATTCACTGCGCTTTTTGCTTCATTGTTGTCCGCCTCTGCTGTCGGGCAGTCTACCACCACCACCGCGGGCTGGAACGTGGACCTCAACAACAAAACCTACGCAATTCGTGGCTACAACGGCAACAACTTAACGGTCAGTACGCCTTACGGTGTGCTGGGCGCGGCCTATAAAACCACCACCACCTCCGGTTCGACCATCGGCGTGGAAGGCAGCGCCAACGGCGGTTCGTACAGCTACGGGATATCCGGCAGCGCCTGCTGCGCCGGCGTCAGGAGCGTAGCCGTGTGGAGTTCGGGCGACCTGGTGTATACGGGCAGTACCTACAAAGCTTCGGATGTCAAGCTGAAAGAAGGAATTCTTCCGCTCGGCAACGGCCTGCGCATCGTCAACCAGTTGAAGCCCAAGGTATACAACTTTAAAAAAGAGTATAATTACATGCAACTCGGCAAGGGCAAAGAAGCCGGTCTGATCGCCCAGGACATCCAGGCGGTGCTTCCCGAACTGGTTACGGAAAACAAGTTTCCGGATGCGTACGACGAAAAGGGCAAAAAAGTCCGGGACGGCGACCTGTTCCTGGCCGTGGATTACGTAAAGCTGGTTCCTTACCTGATTGCTGCCATCCAGGAGCAGCAGCAGGAGATTGAAGCCCTCAAAGCCCGGGGCAACGGTGCCAGAAAGGAAGACCTGAACGGCCCGGTTGCTGCCGGCCTGGGCCAGCGGGCCGAGCTGTTCCAGAACCAGCCCAACCCGTTTTCCGACAATACTGTCATCCGGTACCGGCTTCCCGACGAGGCGAACGCCGCCCAGCTCTACCTGTATAACATGCAGGGTGAACAACTGGAGAAATTTTCCCTGCCGAAAGGCTCCGGCAGCCTGACCCTCAAAGGCGGCTCCCTCCGGGCGGGCATGTACATTTACGCCCTGGTCGCCGACGGCAAGGAACTCGACAGCAAACGGATGATCCTCACGAAGTAATCCTTTTTACTGCCTCCGCGCGGAGTCCCCGGCAAGCCCGTACGCCTGCCGGGGGCTTTTTTTTACGGGGCGGCCGGGGGCGGCACGGTTGCCCCGCGGGGCTGTTACACCGGTAAATTCTGTGTAATTTTGGGGTCCGATAGAACAAAACCAATCTTATGCAACGTAAATTCCGTCTTGCGCTGGCGGCCTCGGCGGCCCTGCTCATGGCCCTGACCCCGCCCGACCGCATCAAATTCATTGACCCGGCCAACCTGGACACGTCCGTGAAGCCCGGCGACAATTTCTACCTGTACGCCAACGGCAACTGGCTGAAAAACAATCCCGTCCCCGCCTCAAAGACCCGCTGGGGCGCCTTCGACGAGCTGCGCGAGAAAAGCTCGATGGCCCTGCGCCAACTGCTCGAAGACGCGGCCAAACAGACCGGCAAGGGCCGCATGTACCAACTGGTGGGCGACTACTACACCAGCGGCATGGACAGCCTCGCCGTCGAAAAGAAAGGTTACCAGCCCATCCGCGAAGACCTCGACCGCCTCGCCGGCATCAAGGACCTCAACGGCGCCCTCGACGAAATGGTGCGCCACCGCCGGCAGGGCACGTCGCTGCTGTTCGCGTTCTACGTGGGCCAGGACGACAAGAACCCCAACAAGTACATGCCGCACCTCTTCCAGAGCGGCACTACGCTGCCCGACCGCGACTACTACCTCCAGAACAACCCGCGTTTTGAGAAGGTACGGCAGGCTTACGGCGAACACCTCAACAAAATGTTTACCCTCATCGGGGAGACGCCCGGGCAGGCTGCCGCCGACGCCCAGACGGTGCTGAAGCTGGAAACCGCCCTGGCCAAGGCCCAGCTGCCCCGCGTGGACCTGCGCGACCCGTACAAGACGTACAACAAGTTTACCGTCGCCGAATTTTCCAAAACCACGCCCAGGCTGAACTGGGCTTCCCTGCTGATCAAGATGGGCGCCAAGGGACAGGATACGCTCATCGTGGCGACGCCGGCCTTCTTCCGTTCGGCCGACAGCCTGCTGGCCGCTACGCCCATTGAACAGGTACGGACGTACCTGCGCTGGCACCTGCTCCACGAGGCGGCCCCGTACCTGAGCCACGCCTTCGTGCAGGAAAACTTCAAACTTCAGCAGGCCCTTACCGGCCAGAAGGAACTTACTCCCCGCTGGCAGCGCGTGAGTACGCTCATCGACGAGCAACTGGGCGAACAACTGGGACAGCTCTACGTGGCTACGTACTTCAAGCCCGTCGCCAAGCAGCGCATGGTGAAACTGGTGGACAACCTCCAGACTTCCTTCGAATCGCACATCAAGGGCCTCGACTGGATGAGCCCCGACACCAAGAAAAAGGCCCAGGTGAAACTCAAAGCCTTTAAGCGCAAAATCGGCTACCCCGAAAAATGGAAAATTTACGAGGGCGTCACCATCCGCAAGGATGACTTCTACGGCAACGTGAAGCAGGGCGCCCAGTGGGCGTACCAGGACATGGTGGGCCGGCTCGGCAAGCCCGTCGACAAGATGGAGTGGGGCATGACGCCGCCCACCGTCAACGCATACTACAACCCCGTCAACAACGAAATCGCCTTCCCGGCCGGCATCCTGCAATTCCCCTTCTTCGACGCCGACGCCGACGACGCGGTGAACTACGGCGGCATCGGGGCGGTGATCGGGCACGAAATCACCCACGGCTTCGACGACCAGGGCCGGCAGTACGACGCCGACGGTTCCCTGCGCGACTGGTGGACCAAATCGGACGCCGACGCCTTCAAGCAGCGGGCCGACAAGGTGGTGGCCCAGTACGCCGGCTACAAGGTGCTCGATACGCTGGCGGTGAACGGCCAGTTGACGCTGGGCGAGAACCTGGCCGACCTGGGTGGCCTGGCCATTGCCTACGACGCCTTCAGGCTGACCCCGCAGGGCAAGTCGGCCACCCAGATCGACGGCTTTACGCCCGACCAGCGGTTCTTCCTCTCGTGGGCACAGGTGTGGCGGTCCAACATCATGCCCGAGCGGCAGGCCCAGCTCATCCTGGTAGACCCGCACTCCCCGGGCATGTACCGCTGCAACGGCCCCGTAAGCAACCTCGACGCGTTCTACAAAGCCTTCAACGTGCAGCCCGGCGATAAAATGTACAAGCCGGAGGCGGAGCGGATCAAGGTGTGGTAGCAGTAAGCAGTGAACAGTAAGCAGTGGGTGCGCGTAAGTTACCGTATTCGATTGTTTACTGTTCACTGTTCACTGTTCACTGTTCACTGTTCACTGTTCACTGTTCACTGTTCACTGTTCACTGTTCACTGATAAAGTTTGTAACTTGCTTAAACTTGCCCAATTTAGCCCGCCACTCAACCAGAAACATGAAAAACTGCCTCAACACCGCGGCGGCCGTCCTGGCCTTCGCACTCGGACTTTCGGCCTGCCAGCCCAAAGAGCAACAGGAAACCGGCGAAACCGGGGACACTACCGCTGCCACCAACCAGCCTACTGTAGGTATGAACAACAATATCAGTAAAGAGTCGCTCGGCCGATTGGCCGACAGCACGGAAGTCGAGTTGTACACCCTCCGCAATACCAACGGGGCCACCGTGAAGATCACCAATTACGGGGCCATCGTCACTTCCATCGAAATGCCCGACCGAACCGGCAAGCCGGGAGAGATCGTGCTGGGCTTCGACCAGGTGCAGGACTACCTGAGCAAGGAGTACCTGGCTACCGGTCCGTACTTCGGGGCAGTGGTGGGCCGCTACGGCAACCGCATTGCCAAGGGCAAATTCTCGCTGGAAGGCAAGCAATACACGCTGGCCGTCAACAACGGCCCTAACCACCTGCACGGCGGCCTGAAGGGCTTCGACAAGCGGGTGTGGCAGGCCAGGCCGCTCGACAGCGACACCATTACCAAGCTGCATCTGACGTACCTGAGCAAGGACGGCGAAGAAGGCTACCCCGGCAACCTGCAAGTGTCGGTCACCTACACGCTGACCAACAACAACGAACTGCGCATCGAGTACCAGGCGAGTACCGACAAGACCACCGTGGTGAACGTGACCAACCACAGTTACTTCAACCTGGCGCAGGGCACCGACCCTAACGTACTCAACCACCAGGTGACCCTCAACGCCGACCGCTTCGTGGCCGTGGACCCGACCCTCATTCCCACCGGGGAACTGAAGCCGGTGAAGGGCACGCCGTTTGACTTTACCACGCCCCACCCCATCGGCGAACGGATCGGGCAGGTTGAAGGCGGCTACGACCACACGTGGGTGTTCAGCGGCAAAGGCGGCAACGCGGGCGGCGGGGATGGCGACCTGTTCCTGGGCGCCCGGGTGGTGGCCCCGTCCACCGGCCGGGTGATGGAAGTACTCACCGACCAGCCGGGCGTCCAGTTTTACACCGGCAACTTCCTCAACGCCACTTTCAAGGGCCACGGCGGACAGAGCTACGTGAAGAACTACGGCTTCTGCCTGGAAACCCAGCATTTCCCCGATTCGCCCAACCAACCCAAGTTCCCGTCGGTGGTGCTGCGCCCCGGCGAGACCTACCGGACCGCCACCGTGTACCGGTTCTCGGTGCAGCAAGCACAGCAATAACGGCAAAAAGCCGCCCGGGAGACCGCCAGCGGCCTTTTTGGAAGAAATTGGTGCAGTCCACCCCGGCCGGCGCCGGATTGCGCAAAAATTTTCTTCTTTTTTTGTTCCAAAACCCGTCACCGGAGGTCCCAGAGGCCCTTTGCCGGTGACGGGTTCATTTACGCCTTCCGGGCCAATCCCGTCCCGAAACTTGCCGCGCGGGCACTTCGTTAGATAAGCAGTCCAATTTTAGAAGATACGAAGGGGCGGGTTACCGACGTTTGCAAAAAGACAGACCATTTACCCTAACCACATGCACTACCTCTACATCAGCCTCTTGCTGGTCCTCCTCGTCATACCCGTGCGGGCGCAGCGCATCACCAACGTGCAGGCCCAGGTGGTAGGCGATTACGTGTCCATCCAGTACGACCTGGCGGGCGAAGTGCCCGGGCAGGTCTTTGAAGTAGCCCTGTACAGTTCGCACAACGAATTTACCCAACCGCTCAAGCAGGTGCGCGGGGCGGTGGGGCCCGACATTACGCCGGGTCGCGAGAAGGCCATCGAGTGGGGCGCCCAGAAAGAACTGACCCGCTATTCCGGCGACGTCACCTTTGAGGTGCGGGCCAACCTTACCTTCTCCCCCATTGCCATCCAGCACCCCGAACTGGAATCCGTATTCCGGCGGGGCCACGCCTACAAGCTCCAGTGGAAGGGCGGGCTGGCCGGCGAGAAGCTGCGCCTCGAACTGATCCGCGACGGCTTCCCCAACCAGGTGATCGACAACATCCCCAACACCGGCAACTATACGTGGCGGGTGGCCGAGGAAACCCCCATTGCCGAGAACTACCGCCTCAAGATCACGGCCCAGTCCAACAACATACTCAACACCAAGACCAGCGACCTTTTTGCCATCAAACGGCGCATTCCTTTGATTGCCAAGTTCATCCCGGCGGGCATCCTGGTCGGGGCGGTGGGCTTCTGGGCCGCGGGCCAACTGCGCGATCCCGGTACCGAAGAGCCGATTCTGCCTCCCCCGGACCTGGAAGGTCTTTAGTGATATTGCCCGAACCATACCCGCTTTGCTCATAAACCACCAGCAACCATACAATATGATTTTTTGGATACCCGTACGTTCCCTGCTCTTTGCCCTGCTGTTGCCCGCGGCGGGGGTGTTCGCGGGCGCAGTCCCCGCCGGCGCCTCCGGAGCCGTGCCCGGCAATGGCCTTTCCCGAACGATTGCCCCCCTTTTCCCCGCCGCCGGTACCTCCGCCGATGAAGCAGCCCCGGTGGTTGCCGGCCTTTCCCCCGCGCATGAGGCGGCGGACGTAAAAGCAAGCGCCAAACTGGAGATTACCTTCACCGAGGAGGTGGTAGCGGGCGAAGGCGACATTACCATTACCGTAGATGGGACGGCGCAAACCCTGGCCGCCAACAGCAAGGACGTAAAAATCAATAAGGATAAAGTTACCCTTAACCTCCCGGGTAATTTCCCGGACGGCGCCCAGGTCAGCGTACTGGTACCGGCGGGCGCCTTCAAGGACGAGACGGGCAACGCATTCGCCGGCATTGCGGCCGGGGAGTGGCGCTTCACCATTGCCGGCAAGGACGCGCCTGCCGATGAGACCGCGCCGACCGTTGCGGGGCTCTCCCCGGCGGATGGGACCACGGAAGTACCGCGGAACGCGAAGCTCGAAATCACTTTCAGCGAAGAGGTAAGGGCCGGGACCGGACAAATCAGCATTGCCACTAACGGGAATACGCAGACCCTTGCGGTAGGCAGCAATGCCGTCAGGATCGATCAGAACAAAGTGACCATTGACCTGGGGGGTGAACTTCCCGAGGGCGCCGTGGTGAGCATACAGGTTCCCCAGGGCGGCTTTGAAGACCTGGCGGGCAATGACTTTGCCGGCCTTGCCGCCGGTGACTGGAACTTTACGATGCAGGCAGCGCCGGCTGACGACACGGCCCCGGTATGGGTTAATCTCTCTCCTGCTGACGATACGGAAGTGGAGCCAAGTTCGAAGCCGGAAATAGGCTTCAGTGAGGAAGTACAGGCCGGGACGGGTGACATTACCATCACGGTCAACGGCACTGCGCAAACGGTAGGCGTAAGGACTGCTGCCGTCAAGATCAACAAGGAGAAAGTCACTATTGAGGTTGGCGACTTCCCGGCCGGGGCAACAGTATCGGTAGTCGTACCGGAAGGGGCGTTTGTAGATAAGGCGGGCAACGCCTTTGCCGGCTTTGCCGCCGGGGAGTGGAATTTTACCACCCTTGGCGCTCCGGCTCCTACCGACAACGCGCCTCCCGTGGTGGCGGGTCTTTCTCCGGGTGATGACGCCACGGAAGTAGCCCAAAACGCGAAGCTGGAGATCACCTTCAGCGAAGAGGTCGTAGCGGGCAGCAAAGACATTATCATTACCGTCAATGGCACGGCTCAACTGGTGGGCTCCAGAACGAGTGCCGTTCAGATCAACAAGGAGAAGGTTACCATTGATCCCCCGGCTGACTTTCCGGCGGGTGCAGCCGTATCGGTAGTAGTACCGGCAGGCACTTTTGAAGACATGGTAGGCAACGACTTTGCCGGTACTGCTGCCGGTAGCTGGAACTTCACGGTGAAGCCTGCGGCCGACGAGGCGCCTCCCGTAGTGGCGGGTCTTTCTCCGGACGATGAGGCCACGGAAGTAGCTGAGAATGAGAAGTTGGAAATCACCTTTAGCGAAGAGGTACAAGCCGGGAACGGCGACATCACCATCACCGTCAATGGCACGCCGCAAACGGTAGGCGCGAGAACTGCTGCCGTCAAGATCAATAAAGAAAAGGTTACCATTGATGCCGCCAACTTCCCGGCAGGGGCAACGGTATCAGTAGTAGTTCCGGCCGGCGCATTCGAAGACGCCGCCGGTAACGACTTTGCCGGTATTGCTGCTACGGGCTGGAACTTTACCGTCAAGCCTCCGGCAGACAACAAACCTCCCGCGATTACGGATCGCCAGCCGGCCAACAATGACAAGGACGTTGCCGTCAATGCCCGGCTGGTGCTCGACTTCGACGAAAAGGTCAACAAGGGGCAAGGCCAGATTGTGCTTTCCCAAGCAGACAACTCCCAGAACATCGACATCAGCAGCGAGCAGGTAAGTGTTAACGGCAGCAAGGTTACCATTTCTCACCCCAAAGACTTCTCCCCCGGATCGAGCATCACGGTACGGATTCCGCAGGGGGCCTTCCAGGACGAGGTAGGCAATCCCTTTGCCGGCATCAACGACTGGACCTTCAGAACCGCCGAAGCGGCTGACGAGACGGCTCCTACTGTCACTACCCTTTCGCCCGATGATAACGCTACGGAAGTAGCTGAGAATGCGAAGCTGGAGATTACTTTCAGCGAAGAGGTACAAGCCGGAACCGGTAACATCACCATCACGGTGAACGGCACGCCGCAAACAGTCGGCGTAAGAACTGCTGCCGTCAAGATCAATAAAGACAAGGTTACCATTGAGGCTGCGGCTGACTTCCCGGCAGGGGCAGCCGTATCGGTAGTAGTACCGGCGGGGGCCTTCGAAGACGCGGCAGGCAATGACTTTGCCGGCCTTGCCGCTGGTAGCTGGAACTTCACGGTGAAGCCTCCGGTAGACAACACGGCCCCTACGGTGGCTGGCCTTTCTCCCGATGATGACGCCACGGGCGTTGCCATCAGTACGAACAGCCTGGAAATCACCTTTGACGAGAACATTAATAAAGGCAGCGGCAACATCACCCTGACGGGCACGGGCTTTACCCAGACGGTAGACGTTGCCACCAACGCCGTTAAGGTGAACGGCAAGAAAGCCACCATTGACCTCTCGCAAGCCCTTCCCTACGCCACTGCCCTTGCGGTAACCGTGCCGGCAGGCGCATTTGAAGACGAGACGGGTAACGACTTTGCCGGCCTTGCCGCCGCTGCCTGGACGTTCACCACCGTTGACGCCCCGGCGCCTATTGACCAGACGGCTCCTACCGTTGCTACTCTTTCTCCGGACGATGACGCCACGGAAGTAGCCGAGAATGCGAAGCTGGAAATCACCTTCAGCGAAGAGGTACAAGCCGGCAACGGTGACATCACCATCACCGTCAATGGCACTGCGCAAACGGTAGACGTAACCACCAACACCGTTAGGATCAACAAGGAGAAAGTCACCATTAACGCTGCGGCCAACTTCCCGGAAGGCGCAACGGTATCAGTAGTAGTACCGGCGGGTGCCTTTGAAGACGCCGCGGGCAACGACTTTGCCGGCCTTACTGCCGCGAACTGGAACTTCACCGTCAAGCCTGCCGTCGACAACACACCTCCCGTTGTTGCCGGTATGTCCCCGTCTGACGACACCAAGCAGATCGTTGAAAGCACCAACCTGGAACTCACCTTTAGCGAAGCAGTAGTAGCAGGCACGGGTGACATCACCATCACCATCAACGGCACTCCCCAGACGGTAGGGGTAAGAACCAATGTTGTTAATATCAATAAAGAGAAAATCACCATTGATCCTGCGGGCGACTTCCCGGCAGGGGCGGAGGTATCGGTGGTAGTACCGGCAGGCGCATTCGAAGACGCCGCGGGCAATGACTTTGCCGGTATTGCGGCCGGTGGCTGGGACTTTACCGTGACGCCTGCGGCCGACGAGGCGCCTCCCGTGGTGGCGGGTCTTTCTCCGGCCAATGGAACTGCCGATGTTGCCATCAGTACGAACAGCCTGGAAATCACCTTTGACGAGAACATTACCAAGGGCAGCGGCAACATTACCGTTACGGGTGAAGAGGTGGATCAGAGCATCAGCGTTGCCACCAACGCCGTTAAGGTGAACGGTAAGAAAGCCACCATTGACCTCTCCCAAGCCCTTCCCTACGCCACTGCCCTTGCGGTAACCGTACCGGCAGGCGCGTTCGAAGACGAGACGGGCAATGATTTTGCCGGTATTGCCGCCTCTGCTTGGACGTTTACCACCGTTGACGCCCCGGCTCCCACCGACCAGACGGCTCCTACCGTTGCTACTCTTTCTCCCGATGATGACGCCACGGAAGTAGCCGAAAACGCGAAGTTGGAACTCACCTTTAGCGAAGAAGTACAAGCCGGAACCGGTGACATTACCATCACGGTGAACGGCACGCCGCAAACCGTAGACGTAACCACCAACGCCGTTAGGATCAACAAGGAGAAAGTCACCATTGAGGTTGCGGCCAACTTCCCGGCAGGGGCAACGGTATCAGTAGTAGTACCGGCGGGTGCCTTCGAGGACGCCGCGGGCAACGACTTTGCCGGTGTTGCGGCCAACGACTGGAACTTTACGGTGAAGCCTCCCGTCGACAACAAGCCTCCCGCAATTACTGCCCGGGAGCCGGCCAACAATGACAAGGACGTTGCCGTCAACGCCCGGCTGGTGATCGACTTCGACGAGAAGGTCAAGAAAGGGCAAGGCCAGATTGTGCTTTCCCAAGCAGACAACACCCAGAACATCGACATCAGCAGCGAGCAGGTAAGTGTTAACGGCAGCAAGGTTACCATTTCTCACTCCAAAGACTTCTCCCCCGGATCGAGCATCACGGTACAGATTCCCCAAGGGGCTTTCCAGGACGAGGTAGGCAACCCTTTTCCCGGTGTTAACGACTGGACCTTCAGAACCGCCGAAGCGGCTGACGAGACGGCTCCTACTGTCACTACCCTTTCTCCCGACGATAACGCTACGGAAGTAGCTGAGAATGCGAAGCTGGAGATTACTTTCAGCGAAGAAGTACAAGCCGGTACGGGTGACATTACCATCACCGTCAACGGCACTTCGCAAACAGTCGGCGTAAGAACTGCTGCCGTCAAGATCAACAAGGAGAAAGTTACCATTGAGGCTGCGGCTGACTTCCCGGCAGGGGCAGCCGTATCGGTGGTAGTACCCGCAGGTGCATTCGAAGACACAGCGGGCAACGACTTTGCCGGCCTTGCCGCTGGTAGCTGGAACTTCACGGTGAAGCCTCCCGTCGACAACACGGCCCCTACGGTGGCTGGTCTTTCTCCCGATGACGACGCCACGGGCGTTGCCATCAATACGAACAGCCTGGAAATCACCTTTGACGAGAACATCAACAAGGGCAGCGGCAACATCACCCTGACGGGCACGGGCTTTACCCAAACGGTAGACGTTGCCACCAACGCCGTTAAGGTGAACGGTAAGAAAGCCACCATTGATTTGACGCAAGCCCTTCCCTACGCCACTGCCATTACGGTAACCGTACCGGCAGGCGCATTCGAAGATGAAACGGGTAATGACTTTGCCGGCCTTGCTGCCTCTGCTTGGACGTTCACCACCGTTGACGCTCCGGCTCCCATCGACGAGACAGCCCCTACGGTCGCTACCCTTTCGCCCGATGACAACGCTACGGAAGTAGCCGAAAACGCTAAGTTAGAAGTCACCTTTAGCGAAGAGGTACAAGCCGGAACCGGTGACATTACCATCACGGTGAACGGCACGCCGCAAACCGTAGACGTAACCACCAACGCCGTTAGGATCAATAAGGAGAAAGTCACCATTGACGCTGCGGCCAACTTCCCGGCAGGGGCAACGGTATCGGTAGCAGTACCGGCCGGCGCATTCGAAGACGCCGCAGGCAACGACTTTACCGGTATTGCGGCCGGGAACTGGAACTTTACGGTGAAGCCTCCCGTCGACAATACCCCCCCCGTGATTACTGCCCGGGAGCCGGCCAACAATGACAAGGACGTTGCCGTCAATGCCCGGCTGGTGATCGACTTCGACGAGAAGGTCAAGAAGGGGCAAGGCCAGATTGTACTTTCCCAAGCAGACAACTCCCAGAACATCGACATCAGCAGCGAACAGGTAAGTGTAAACGGCAGCAAGGTTACCATTTCTCACTCCAAAGACTTCTCCCCCGGATCGAGCATCACGGTACGGATTCCGCAAGGGGCTTTCCAGGACGAGGTAGGCAATCCCTTTGCCGGCATCAACGACTGGACGTTCAGAACCGCCGAAGCGGCTGACGAGACGGCTCCTACGGTCGCTACCCTTTCGCCCGACGATAACGCTACGGAAGTAGCCGAAAACGCTAAGTTAGAAGTCACCTTTAGCGAAGAAGTACAAGCCGGAACGGGTGACATCACCATCACCGTCAACGGCACGCCCCAGACGGTAGACGTAACGACAAACGCCGTCAAGATCAATAAAGAGAAGGTTACCATTGAGGCTGCGGCCAACTTCCCGGCAGGGGCAACCGTATCGGTAGTAGTACCGGCCGGCGCATTCGAAGACGCCGCCGGTAACGACTTTGCCGGTATTGCTGCTGGTAGTTGGAACTTCACGGTGAAGCCCGCTCCTACGCCTACCGACAACACGGCTCCGGTAGTGGCCGATCTTTCTCCCGATGATGACGCCACGGGCGTTGCCATTAGTACGAACAGCCTCGAAATCACCTTTGACGAGAACATTACCAAGGGCAGCGGCAACATCACCATCACCGGCACGGGCTTTACCCAGACGGTAGACGTTGCCACCAACGCCGTTAAGGTGAACGGCAAGAAAGCCACCATTGACCTCTCCCAAGCCCTTCCCTACGCCACTGCCATTTCGGTAACCGTACCCCAAGGCGCGTTCGAAGACGAGACGGGCAATGATTTTGCCGGTATTGCCGCCGCTGCTTGGACGTTTACCACCGTTGACGCCCCGGCTCCCACCGACCAGACGGCTCCTACCGTTGCTACTCTTTCTCCGGACGATGAGGCCACGGAAGTAGCCGAAAACGCTAAGTTAGAAGTCACCTTTAGCGAAGAAGTACAAGCCGGAACGGGTGACATTACCATCACCGTCAACGGCACGCCCCAGACGGTAGACGTAACGACAAATGCCGTCAAGATCAATAAAGACAAGGTTACCATTGAGGTTGCGGCCAACTTCCCGGCAGGGGCAACGGTATCAGTAGTAGTACCGGCGGGTGCCTTCGAGGACGCCGCGGGCAACGACTTTGCCGGTGTTGCGGCCAACGACTGGAACTTTACGGTGAAGCCTCCCGTCGACAACAAGCCTCCCGCAATTACTGCCCGGGAGCCGGCCAACAATGACAAGGACGTTGCCGTCAACGCCCGGCTGGTGATCGACTTCGACGAGAAGGTCAAGAAAGGGCAAGGCCAGATTGTGCTTTCCCAAGCAGACAACACCCAGAACATCGACATCAGCAGCGAGCAGGTAAGTGTTAACGGCAGCAAGGTTACCATTTCTCACTCCAAAGACTTCTCCCCCGGATCGAGCATCACGGTACAGATTCCCCAAGGGGCTTTCCAGGACGAGGTAGGCAATCCCTTTGCCGGCATCAACGACTGGACGTTCAGAACCGCCGAAGCGGCTGACGAAACGGCTCCTACGGTCACTGCCCTTTCTCCCGATGATAACGCTACGGAAGTAGCCGAAAACGCTAAGTTAGAGATTACCTTCAGCGAAGAAGTACAAGCCGGCACGGGTGACATTACCATTACGGTGAACGGCACGCCGCAAACAGTCGGCGTAAGAACTGCTGCCGTCAAGATCAATAAAGACAAGGTTACCATTGAGGCTGCGGCTGACTTCCCGGCAGGGGCAGCCGTATCGGTAGTAGTACCAGCCGGTGCCTTCGAGGACGCGGCAGGCAATGACTTTGCCGGTGTTGCGGCCGGTAGCTGGAACTTCACGGTGAAGCCTCCCGTCGACAACACGGCCCCTACGGTGGCTGGTCTTTCTCCCGATGACGACGCCACGGGCGTTGCCATCAATACGAACAGCCTGAAAATCACCTTTGACGAGAACATCAACAAGGGCAGCGGCAACATCACCCTTACGGGCACGGGCTTTACCCAAACGGTAGACGTTGCCACCAATGCCGTTAAAGTGAACGGTAAGAAAGCCACCATTGATTTGACGCAAGCCCTTCCCTACGCCACTGCCATTTCGGTAACCGTACCCCAAGGCGCGTTCGAAGACGAGACGGGCAATGATTTTGCCGGTATTGCCGCCGCTGCTTGGACGTTTACCACCGTTGACGCCCCGGCTCCCACCGACCAGACGGCTCCTACCGTTGCTACTCTTTCTCCGGACGATGAGGCCACGGAAGTAGCCGAAAACGCTAAGTTAGAAGTCACCTTTAGCGAAGAAGTACAAGCCGGAACGGGTGACATTACCATCACCGTCAACGGCACGCCCCAGACGGTAGACGTAACGACAAATGCCGTCAAGATCAACAAGGAAAAAGTCACCATTGATGTCGCCAACTTCCCGGCAGGGGCAACCGTATCAGTAGTAGTACCGGCAGGTGCCTTTGAAGACGCGGCAGGCAACGACTTTGCCGGTATTGCCGCTGGTAGTTGGAACTTCACGGTGAAGCCTGCTCCTACGCCTACCGACAACACGGCTCCGGTAGTGGCCGATCTTTCTCCCGATGATGACGCCACGGGCGTTGCCATTAGGACGAACAGCCTGGAAATCACCTTTGACGAGAACATCAACAAGGGCAGCGGCAACATCACCATCACCGGCACGGGCTTTACCCAGACGGTAGACGTGACCACCAACGCCGTTAAGGTGAACGGCAAGAAAGCCACCATTGACCTCTCCCAAGCCCTTCCCTACGCCACTGCCCTTGCGGTAACCGTACCGGCAGGCGCATTCGAAGACGAGACGGGCAATGATTTTGCCGGTATTGCCGCTGGTGGCTGGACGTTTACCACCGTTGACGCCCCGGCGCCTATCGACCAGACGGCTCCTACCGTTGCGGGTCTCTCTCCCGATGATGACGCCACGGAAGTAACCGAAAACGCGAAGTTAGAGATCACCTTTAGCGAAGAAGTACAAGCCGGAACCGGCGACATCACCATCACCATCAACGGCACGCCGCAAACCGTAGACGTAACCACCAACGCCGTTAGGATCAATAAGGAGAAAGTCACCATTGACGCGGGGGCCAACTTCCCGGAAGGGGCAACGGTATCAGTAGTAGTTCCGGCGGGTGCCTTCGAGGACGCCGCAGGCAACGACTTTACCGGTATTGCTGCTGGTAGTTGGAACTTTACCGTCAAGCCTCCGGCAGACAATACCCCCCCCGTGATTACTGCCCGGGAGCCGGCCAACAATGACAAGGACGTTGCCGTCAATGCCCGGCTGGTGATCGACTTCGACGAGAAGGTCAAGAAGGGGCAAGGCCAGATTGTACTTTCCCAAGCAGACAACTCCCAGAACATCGACATCAGCAGCGAGCAGGTAAGTGTTAACGGCAGCAAGGTTACCATTTCTCACCCCAAAGACTTCTCCCCCGGATCGAGCATCACGGTACGGATTCCGCAGGGGGCTTTCCAGGACGAGGTAGGCAATCCCTTTGCCGGCATCAACGACTGGACGTTCAGAACCGCCGAAGCGGCTGACGAGACGGCTCCCACGCTTGCTACCCTTTCGCCCGACGATAACGCTACAGAAGTAGCCGAAAACGCTAAGTTAGAAGTCACCTTTAGCGAAGAAGTACAAGCCGGCACGGGTGACATTACCATCACCGTCAACGGCACGCCCCAGACGGTAGACGTAACCACCAACGCCGTCAAGATCAATAAAGAGAAAGTTACCATTGACGCGGCGGCTAATTTCCCGGAAGGTGCAACCGTATCGGTGGTAGTACCGGCCGGCGCATTCGAAGACGCCGCCGGTAACGACTTTGCCGGTATTGCTGCTGGTAGTTGGAACTTCACGGTGAAGCCCGCTCCTACGCCTACCGACAACACGGCTCCGGTAGTGGCCGATCTTTCTCCCGATGATGACGCCACGGGCGTTGCCATTAGTACGAACAGCCTCGAAATCACCTTTGACGAGAACATTACCAAGGGCAGCGGCAACATCACCATCACCGGCACGGGCTTTACCCAGACGGTAGACGTGACCACCAATGCTGTTCAAATCGCGGGTAAGAAAGCCACCATTGACCTCTCCCAAGTCCTTCCCTACGCCACTGCCCTTGCGGTAACCGTACCCCAAGGCGCGTTCGAAGATGAGACGGGTAACGACTTTGCCGGTATTGCTGCCTCTGCTTGGACGTTTACCACCGTTGATGATCCAACTCCCAACGACGTGACGGCTCCTACCGTTGCCGGTCTTTCTCCCGATGATAACGCAACCGAGGTAGCCGAAAACGCAAAATTGGAGATTACCTTTAGCGAAGAAGTACAAGCCGGCACGGGTGACATTACCATCACCGTCAACGGCACGCCCCAGACGGTAGACGTAACCACCAACGCCGTTAAGATCAATAAAGAGAAAGTTACCATTGACGCGGCGGCTAATTTCCCGGAAGGGGCAACGGTATCAGTAGTAGTTCCGGCGGGTGCCTTCGAGGACGCCGCCGGTAACGACTTTGCCGGTATTGCTGCTGGTAGTTGGAACTTCACGGTGAAGCCCGCTCCTACGCCTACCGACAACACGGCTCCGGTAGTGGCCGATCTTTCTCCGGACAACGGGGCTACCAATGTTGCGGTCAGCACCAACAGCCTCGAAATCACTTTCGACGAGAACATCAACAAGGGCACCGGCAACATTACCCTCACGGGTGAAGGGGTGAATCAAATCATTGCGGTAGGCACCAATGCCGTCAAAGTTGCCGGCAGGAAAGCCACCATTGATTTGACGCAAGCCCTTCCCTTCGCTACTGCCATTTCGGTAACCGTACCAGCCGGCGCTTTCGAAGACGAGACGGGCAACGATTTTGCCGGTATTGCTGCTTCAGCCTGGCGGTTTACCACCGTTGACGCCCCGGCGCCCACCGACGTAACGGCTCCCGTTGTTTCCGGCCTCTCTCCAGCCGATGAGGCAACCCAGGTAGCCGAAAACGCAAAACTGGAAATCACCTTCAGCGAAGAAGTACAGGCCGGGAACGGAAACATTACCATCACCATCAACGGCACGCCGCAAACCGTAGACGTGACCACCAACGCCGTCAAGATCAATAAAGAGAAAGTTACCATTGACGCGGCGGCTAATTTCCCGGAAGGGGCAACCGTATCGGTAGTAGTACCGGCCGGCGCATTCCAAGACGCCGCGGGCAATGACTTTGCCGGCCTTGCTGCCGGGAACTGGAACTTCACCGTCAAGCCTGCTTCCACTCCGGTTGACGACAAGCCGCCCGTCATTACTGCCCGGGAGCCGGACAACGATGCCGATGACATCGCCGTTAACACCAGGCTCGTCATCGACTTCAACGAGAAGGTCCGGAAAGGACAAGGCAACATCACCCTGAGCCAGGCGGGCAACAGCGAAAACATCAGTGTCAACAGCCAACAGGTGAGCATTGCCGGCAGTAGAGCTACCATTGCCCCGGCCAAAGACTTCGCTTACAACTCCCCGGTTACCGTTGCCATTGCCGCCGGGGTATTCCAGGATGAACAGGGCAATCCTTTTGCCGGCAGCAACGACTGGACTTTCCGAACCGCCGAAGCGGCCGACGAGGCGGCTCCTGCCGTTGCAAATCTTTCCCCGGCTGATGAGGCAACCCAGGTAGCAAAGAACGCAAAGCTGGAGATCACCTTCGGCGAAGAAGTACAAGCCGGAACCGGTAACATTACCATCACCGTCAACGGCACGCCCCAGACGGTAGACGTAACCACCAACGCCGTTAAAATCAACAAAGAGAAAGTTACCATTGATGCTGCCAACTTCCCGGCCGGCGCAACGGTATCGGTAGTAGTACCGGCCGGCGCATTCGAAGACGCGGCGGGCAACGACTTTGCCGGTCTTGCGGCCGGGAACTGGAACTTTACCGTTGAGCCGGCTCCTACGCCTGCTGACAACACCGCTCCGGTGGTGGCTGATCTTTCTCCGGCCAACGGCGCTACCAATGTTGCCGCCGTTACCTCCAGCCTGGAAATCACCTTTGACGAGAACATCAACAAGGGCACGGGCAGCATTACCATCACCGGCACGGGCTTTACCCAAACGGTAGACGTAACCACCAATGCCGTCAGAATCGCGGGTAAGAAAGCCACCATTGACGTTACCCAAACCCTTCCTTTTGCCACTGCCATTTCCGTAGCCGTACCAGCAGGGGCGTTCGAAGACCAGGCCGGTAACGACTTTGCTGGCCTTGCTGCTTCGGCATGGCGGTTTACCACCGCTGACGCCCTGGCGCCCACCGACGTAACGGCTCCCGTTGTTTCCGGCCTCTCCCCGGCTGACGAGTCAACCCAGGTAGCCGAAAACGCAAAACTGGAAATCACCTTCAGCGAAGAAGTACAGGCCGGGAACGGAAACATTACCATCACCATCAACGGCACGCCCCAGACGGTAGACGTAACCACCAACGCCGTCAAGATCAACAAAGAAAAAGTCACCATTGATGCCGCCAACTTCCCGGAAGGGGCAACCGTATCGGTAGTAGTACCGGCCGGCGCATTCGAAGACGCGGCGGGCAACGACTTTGCCGGTCTTGCGGCCGGCAGTTGGAACTTCACCGTTGAGCCCGCTCCTACGCCTGCTGACAACACGGCTCCGGTCGTGGCTGATCTTTCCCGGCCAACGGGGCTGCCAACGTTGCCGTCAGCACCAATCGCCTCGAAATCACCTTTGACGAGAACATCAACAAAGGCACCGGCAACATCACCGTCACGGGCACCGGTTTTACCCAAACGGTAGCGGCAAGTGCAACGAAAGTGAGCGGCCGCAAAGCCACCATTGATTTGACGCAAGCCCTTCCCTTCGCTACTGCCATTTCGGTAACCGTACCGGCAGGGGCGTTCGAAGACCAGGCCGGTAACGACTTTGCCGGCCTGGCCGCCTCCGCCTGGACGTTTACCACTGCCGACACCCCAGCACCTACCGACAATACGCCGCCTGCCGTTGCGGGTCTTTCTCCCGATGATGACGCCTCGGGAGTAGCTGAAAACGCGAAGTTAGAGATCACCTTCAGCGAAGAGGTACAAGCCGGGAATGGAAACATCACCATCACCGTCAACGGCACGCCGCAAACCGTAGACGTGACCACCAACGCCGTCAAGATCAACAAAGAAAAAGTTACCATTGATGCCGCCAACTTCCCGGCCGGCGCGGAAGTATCGGTACAAATTCCGGCGGGTGGCTTCCAAGACGCGGCGGGCAACGACTTTGCCGGCCTTGCTGCCGACAGTTGGAACTTCACGGTGAAACCGGCCCCCACTCCGGGTGACAACACGCCGCCGGTGGTCGCCGGGCTTACCCCGGCCAACGGGGCTGCCAACGTTGCCGTCAGCACCAATCGCCTCGAAATCACCTTTGACGAGAACATCAACAAAGGCACCGGCAGCATTACCATCACCGGCACGGGCTTTACCCAAACGGTAGACGTGACCACCAATGCGGTTAAAATTGCCGGCCGGAAAGCCACCATTGACCTTGCCCGAACCCTTCCCGCGGCCACTGCCCTTTCCGTAGCCGTACCAGCCGGCGCATTCGAAGACGGGACGGGCAATGACTTTGCCGGCCTTGCCGCCGCTGCCTGGACATTTACCACTGCCGACGCCCCGGCGCCCACCGACGTAACGGCTCCCGTTGTTTCCGTTCTTTCTCCGGCTGACGACGCAACCCAGGTAGCCGGGAACGCAACCCTGGAAATCACCTTCAGCGAAGAAGTACAAGCCGGGAACGGCAACATTACCATCACCGTCAACGGCACGCCCCAGACGGTAGACGTTACCACCAACGCCGTCAAGATCAACAAAGAAAAAGTTACCATTGATGCCGCCAACTTCCCGGCCGGCGCGGAAGTATCGCTAACCGTTCCGGCGGGTGCCTTCGCCGACATCGCCGGCAACGACTTTGCCGGCCTTACTGCCGGCAGTTGGAACTTTACCGTCACCCCGGCCCCGGTTCCGGTTGACGACGTGTCGCCCGTGGTTGCTTTGCTGGAACCGGCCCACAACGCCACCGACATTCCGGTGAACGCCAACCTGGTGATCACCTTCGACGAAAACGTGGAAAAAGGCGCGGGCACCATTACCCTCAACCAGGGCACCGCCACCCAGGTAATCAACCTCGACGATGCCGCAGTGGCAGTAGCCGGCAAGCAGGTCACCATCAACCCGTCCGCCGACTTCCCGCCCGCCGCTGACGTTTCGGTAACCATCCCGGCCGGCGCCTTCCGCGACGCAAGCGGCAACCCCTTCGCCGGCATTACGGCCGAAACGTGGCGTTTTACCACCGCCCCGGCCCCGACGCCCGTTGACAACGAGCCGCCGGTCGTCACCAACCTGTCCCCGGCCGACGACGCCACCGACGTGGCCCCCAACGCCAAGCTGGTCCTGACCTTCTCGGAAAACATCCTCAAGGGCACCGGCAACATCACCGTCACCGTTGGCGACGCCTCCCGCACCATCAACGCGGCGGGCGGCGACGTAACCGTGCGGGGCAACACCGCCACCATCGACCCGAAGGGCAACTTCCCCGAAGGGGCCGCCGTGCACGTGCTCGTTCCGGCCGGCGCCTTCCGCGACCGGGCCAACCTTCCCTTTGCCGGCATTGCCGGGGCCACCGGCTGGAACTTCACGATCAGAGCCGCCGACCAGCCCACCGACGCCGCGCCACCGGTCATTACGGCCCTCTCCCCGGCCGACGACGCCACCGACGTTGCCCCCGACGCCGAGCTGACGATTGAATTCAGCGAACGCATCCGCAAGGCCAACGGGTTCATTACGATCAACTACGGCACCAACAGCCAGGTCATCGACGTGACCAGCAGCGCCGTGCGCCTGGGCAACAACCGCGTCACCATTGATCCCACGGCCAACTTGCCCGCCGGTACGGCCGTGTACGTACAGGTGACGGCCGGTGCGTTTGAGGATGAATCGGGCAACCCCTTCGCGGGCATCGCCGGCGCTACCCTATGGAACTTTACCACCGCCGGCGCCGAGGACAAAGCCGGTCCGGCCGTCGTGCGCCTCACGCCCGCCGCCGGCGCCACGGCCGTGGCCGAAGACGCCCGCCTGGAAATCGAGTTCAACGAAACGGTACGCCGCGGGAGCGGCACCATCATTCTCACGCAGGGCAACAGCCAGCAGAGCTTCCCCGTTACGGGCACGGCCCTCACCATCACCGGCAACCGCGCCTTCATCAAACCCCCGGCTTCCTTCCCGGCCGGCGCTACCGTGAGCGTGCAGATTCCGGCCGGCGCCTTCCGCGACGTGCAGGGCAACAACTTTGCCGGCCTGACCGACCCGGCCGACTGGCGCTTTACCGTGGCCGGCGCGCCGCCCGCCACCGACGTGGAGGCCCCGACGATCACGGCCCTCTCCCCGACCGACAATGCCACCGGGATCGCCGTGGGCACTACCCTCCAGATGACGTTCAGCGAGCCGGTGAAAAAGGGCAACGGCGGCCTCGCCATCCGGCACGGCGACGAAAACTACGTGCTCGATCTGAACTCCGTCGCCGTGCGGGTAACCGGCAACCGCGTGACGGTGACCCTGCCCGTGCCCTTCCCCTACCAGACCGCCGTATCGGTCACCGTGTCGCCCGGCGCGTTTGAGGACCAGTCGGGCAACGACTTTGCCGGCATCACCGACGCCACCGCGTGGAACTTTACCACCTCGGCCCCGCCGGCGCCCGACGACAAGGAACCGCCCCTGGTGACGGCCTTCTCGCCGGTCCGCAACGCCAAGAACGTAGCGCCCGACGTGAAGCTCGTAATGACCTTCAACGAAGAAGTGCAGGCGGGCAGCGGCCTCATTACCCTGAGCCAGGGCGGCAGCAGCCAGACCATCGGCGTGGGCGGCAGCGACGTTACCATCTCGGGCAAAACGGTGACCATTACCCCGGCCAGCCCGCTGCCCCGGGGCGCGGACGTGAACGTGCAGATGCCGGCCGGCGCCTTCCGCGACCTGAAGGGCAACGCGTACGCGGGCCTCAGCGGTGCCGCGTGGACCTTCTCGGTAGCCAGCACGGCCACCCGCACCGACAACACGGCCCCCGAGGTCACGGCCTACAACCCGGCCCTCAACGCCCGGGACGTGGCCCTGAACAGCAGCCTCATTCTCACCTTCTCGGAGGAAGTGAAGAAGGGCACCGGCTTCATTACCATCGGGCAGGGCCGCAACAGCCAGAGCATCAACGTGACCAGCCCCGCCGTGACCGTGGCCGGCAATACCGTTACCATCGATCCGCCCGTTGACCTCCCCGCCGGCACCCGCATTACCGTGCAGATGCCCAAGGGCGTGTTTGCCGACGCGTCGGGCAACGAGTTTGCCGGCATTGCCAGCGCCGAAACGTGGGCCTTCAACACCAGGGCACCGTCGACGCCGCCTCCGGCTACGCCGCTCCCCGACGACAACGCACCGCCCGTGGTGGCGCGGGTGTCGCCGCGCGATAACACCACCGGCGTGCCCAACAATACCAACCTGGTGATGACCTTCAGCGAGAAAATCACCAGGGGCCAGGGCATCATCCTGATCAGCTACCCGGGCACCCAGTTGACCGTGGACGTGAACAGCCCGGCCGTAACGGTGGCTGCCGACAGCATCGTCACCATTGACCCGCCGGGCGACTTCCCGGTGGGCGCCGCCGTGAACGTGCAGATGCCGGCCGGAACGTTCGTGGACAGGCAGGGCAATCCCTTCCCGGGCATCAACAACCCCAGCACCTGGAACTTCCGCGTATACAGCCCGGCCGACGGACTTGCCGTGCTCCAGATCTTGTCTACCGACTTCCCGGATGTGATCAACAACAACGCCGCCAGCACGGAAGCTTCGGTGCTGGTGAACGCTGTGCCAACCGAAGACGACCCGACGGCCACCACTGCCCAACTCGTGTACCGGGGCATTGCTGAGGCCAACTGGAGCCGCGTGCCGGCCAACGTGGACCGAGCGAACAAACGCATCTCGGCGGTCCTGCCGCAGGCGTGGTTCGACGAGATCGGCCTCGAATACTACTTTGAGATCACCGTGTTCACTGCGTTCCGCATTGTCAGCGACCGGGGCTACACCTACCGCAACTACATCGCCGACGGCCAGACGATTCCCGACCTGCGGTCGGGCACCACGGCCGCCGACTACCAGATCATCTCCGTGCCGCTGATGCTCAGGGACCCGTCCGTTGCCACCACCCTGGCAGACAACCTGGGCGACTACAACCCGCGCAAGTGGCGGCTGTTTGCCTACCGCAACGGCGTATTGCAGGAGAACGAGCAGGGTTTCACCACCATAGACCCCAACCAGGGCTACTGGCTCATTATGAAGGACCAGCGCACCGTGGCCACCGGCGAAGGTTCCACCCACCGGGTGTACCAGGAGAGCCCCTACGTGATCCGCCTGCAGAAGGGCTGGAACCAGATCGGCAACCCCTACAACTTCAACGTGGTGTGGGGCGACGTGAAGTCCTTCAACCGCAACCCGCCCGGGCTGGGCGGCCTGCGGGTCTTCGACCGGGGCTTCCAGAATACCGATACCCTCAAGAAGTTCCGGGGCGCCTTTGTGTTTGCCGAAACCGACATGATGATCAGCATACCCGTGCTTAAGAACAAGGCCGCCAACGGCCGCATTGCCCAGCGCCGGGGCACCAGCCGCATCACCCAGGCTGAACGCGACGACCGGGACCTGGCGTGGCTGGTGAACTTTGATCTCTACGGTGAACACATTTCGTACCGCCTCGGCGGGGTGGGCATGCACCGGCAGGCCAGCACCGGCAAAGACGCCTTCGACGACCTGACCCCGCCGCGCTTCAGCGGGTTTCTCGAAATGAACTTCGACCACCCCGAATACTTTGCCCGCCGGTTTACCCGCGACGTGGTACCCGACGCCCCCGCCCACACCTGGACGTTCACGGTGGCCGCGGGCACGGCCCGCCAGGGCGTCCGGATGGATTGGGAAGGTTTGTTCGACAAAATTCCGTCGGGCCACCAGCTCTACCTGTACGACGAAAAGAACGGCACGGCCGTAGACATGCTCCGCCAGGGCAGCTACGCCTTCGGCCTCGACAGCGCCGCCACGTTCCGGGTGGTGTACGGTCCCGAGTCGTACATCCGCGAGCACCTGCCCATCCGCGAGGTGCGGGCAGGGCTGGCGTTCCCCAACCCGTTCGTGGACCGGGTGCAGATTCCGGTGTCGTTGCCGCAGGAAAGTGACGCCTACACTGTGCGCCTCCAAATCTTTTCTGCCCAGGGTGCGTTAATTAATACCGTTGAGCAGGTATCTTTAGCCCCCGGCGTGCATTACTTTACCTGGGATGGCGCCGATGCGGGCGGACGGCGGGTGCCTTCCGGCATGTACGTGAGCCGGCTCGAAGTAATTGCTCCGGGTGTCCGGAAAGAATTCACGCAGAAACTGATTCTCCGATAACCAGCCTGACCATGCGGCGGACCGCCTTCTTTATATACTTTTTCGTTGCGCTTTCGGGTGCGTACGCCCAGACGGTCAAGGGCCGCAGCAACGCCATTCAACTGGCGGTGGACGAGGATAAAGTGCCCCGGGCCAACCTCGGCTTCAGCAACGTGGGCCTCGACGACGCCAATCGCAACCGCACCCTGGAAGCGTACGAACAGGCCGTGATCCGGTTTGTGATCAAGAATGCGGGCAAGACGGCCACCCGGGGCCTGCGGGTACGGGCTTACCTGCCCGAGGCCGTGCCGGGGCTTACCCTGCCCGAAACGTTGTCGCTCGAACCGCTGCCGCCCGGCAAGAGCCACGAGGTGCGCCTGCCCGTAAAAACCGCCGCCGAACTGCCCTCCAGCACCGCCGTGGTGACCATTGAGGTGCGGGAAGACGGAATCTTTGAAACCAATGAGATAGAGATCAACGTATTAACGGAGGCAACGGCTGCCAGCGGCAACAACTAGCCGCGGCCATCCCCCTCTCCCACGTATGAAACTGCTACGGACCTTCTCCGCCCTGTCTTTCCTGCTCGGCTGCTGCGTGGCCTGCCAGGACCCGAAGAATTCCGAAGAGTACCGGAGCCTGGTGACGGCTCACGCGTCCCTGCAGGACTCCATGCACCGGATGCAGCAGGAAGTAGACGAGGTGACCGTGTCGATGAACCAGATCGAGCGGAACCTGGTGAAGCTGCGCCACGACGAAATGCAGATCGAGGACATCCGCGACGAATCGGGGCCCAAGCGCAGCCAGGGGGATCGCATCTTCCTCATCCTGGCCGAAATGGATGCGTACATGGAGGAGAACAAGGCCCTTATCGGGAAGCTCGACAAGCAACTCGCCAAGTCGCGGCACGTCAACCAGGGGTTGCGGCGGCTGGTAGCCATGCAGAAACAGGCCATCATGGAAAAGGAAGCCCAGATCGAAGAACTCACCCAATCGATGGCCAAGCTCAGGGAAGAGTTTACCACCACCGTGGCGGCCAAAGACGCCATCATCTCCGAGCAGGAAGCCAAGCTGACCAACCAGGAAAAAACCATCCAGGAGAAACAAACCACCCTCAACACCGGCTACATCCTGTTCGGCGACCGGCAAAACCTGTTCGACCGAGGCGTGCTGCAATCGGAAGGCGGCCTGCTGGGCAAAAACGTAAAGCTGACCAGCCAACTCGACCCGGGCCTCTTCTCCCCCGTCGACATCAAGAAAGTGCAGGAAATCGACATTGGCGTCACCCGCAAGCAGAAGGCACTCACCATTCACCCCCCCGACTCGTTCTACTTCGTGAAAACCGACGGCCGGACCTACCTCAAGATCACTGACGCCAACCGTTTCTGGAGCGTATCCAAGTACCTGGTGGTGGTGATCGAAGGTTGAAAGGAGACGGATCGGGATTCTCAGGATTGAAGGATTAGCAGGATAGGAAGACAAAGAGCATGGATTGAAGGAAAGAAAAAATGGTATAAATGGAACAGAACGTCTATTTTTACCGGATGATTGGCAAAGAGAAATACATTAATCCTTTTACTGATTTTGGCTTCAAGCGGCTGTTTGGGACCGAGTTCAACAAAGATCTGCTCATCGACTTCCTCAACCAGGTGCTGGGCGACCGGGAGCAGATCAAGGATCTGACGTATTTGAACACCGAGCAGCAGGGCCGAACCGAAACCGACCGCAAAGCCGTCTATGACCTGTACTGCCAAAACGAGAAGGGCGAGAAGTTCATCATCGAGGTGCAGAATGCTTCTCACCTCTACTTCAAGGACCGCAGCATCTACTACGCCACTTTTCCCCTGCGGGAACAAGCCGAGAAAGGCGGGCAGTGGGATTACCAGTTGAAAGCCGTCTATACCATTTGTATCTTGAACTTCTCTTTTCCCGACACCAGCGGGCAGGAACGGTACTTGCGGGAAGTGCAGTTGCTCGACAAGCACACCTATGAAGTCTTTTTCGATAAATTAACGTTTATATATCTTGAAATGCCCCGCTTTAGGAAAAGCGAGGAAGAACTCCTGACCCACTTCGACAAGTGGCTCTACGTACTCAAGCATTTGCACAAGTTGCAAGAGATACCCAAAAAGTTGCAGGAGAAGATATTCAAAAAATTATTCAACCAGGCAGAAGTAGCCAAACTAAACCCTGAGGAGATGAGAACCTACGACGAAAGCCTCAAGATTTACTGGGACAACTACAGCGTCATTGAAACGGCCAAGCACGAGGGAAGAGAGCAAGGAAGAGAGGAAGGCCGAGAGGAAGGTTTGCAGGAAGGCAAGAGGAAGCGGGACATCGAAATAGCCCGGGAGATGAAGAAAGAAGGAGATTCAGTCGAAAAGATCTCCCGAATCACTGGTCTTTCCAAAAAACAAATTGAGGACCTTTAGCAAGCTTTGTGTAAGCCCCGGAGCGATGAGAACCTACGACGAAAGCCTCGAAATTTACCCGGACACCTTCCGCATCAAGACGTAGTTGTTGGAATGCCCCCTTCCCTATCGATAATACTATTGCGCAAGCAGAACACGCTACTTAACATAAAATAATTAATTCATAACAAAACTCTGTTGCAGTTTCTTCCTGTAGGGAACTGCGGTAAATAGACCGTAATTCCAGGCATAACAATCCCAGTCACCCGCCAGCCATCCCCCTCCCCAACCACTCGTAATTTTTTCTACAAGTACCTTGTTTCGCATAGTACCTTCCCTTACATTTGTTCAACACCGATCCCATGTAATGGCTTTGCTATGAATGTAGAAAACACGCAGGTGCAGATGCGGAAAGGAATTCTGGAGTTCTGCATCCTCCACATCATCTCCCGCGGGGAGGTATACGCCTCGGACATGCTTGAGGAACTGACTGCCGCCCGCATCATGGTGGTGGAGGGCACGTTGTACCCCCTCCTGACCCGCCTCAAAAACGCGGGACTGGTGGAGTACAAATGGGTAGAATCCACGTCGGGGCCACCCCGCAAGTACTATACCCTCACCGCGGCGGGCCGGCTGTTTCTCAACAACCTCCAGCAAACCTGGGAAGAGCTGGTCAATTCCACCAACCAGATCATCGTCAAGCAGAGCGCCAGCGGCAACGGCCGGGCCAGCGCCTGATGAGTCGTCAGTCGTAAGTCGCCGGTCGTAAGGGGATCGGGACGGAAATTTCTCACCGGCAACGGAAAAGAATGGTTACGAAAGGAATCTCCCACCATAAACGGAACAAGTTACCGGCGAAGCACTTACGACCGTCAACTTACGACTCATTTTCCTTTAAGACTACACAGCCACAAGCATGAAAAAGACGATCAGCATCAACATAAGCGGCATTATTTTCCACATTGAGGAAGACGGTTACGAGAAGCTCAAGAATTACCTCTCGGGCATCGGGCGGTACTTTGCCACCTACGAAGACAGCCAGGAGATCATCGCCGACATTGAAGCCCGCATCGCCGAGATCTTCCTGGGCAAAGTCAGCGCGGGCAAGCAGGTAATCACCGTGGAAGACGTGGACACCCTCATTGTCACGATGGGCACCACTTCCGATTTTGAGGCCGTCGAAGCAGAAGAGTCGCTCTACGGCCGTTCGCGGTACGCAGCCCGGTCGGGCGGCGCTACGGCCACCGCCACGGCTACCCTGCCCCCTCCCGTCACCACGGCGCCCCGCAAGTTGTTCCGCGACCTCAACCGCAAGCTGGTGGGCGGCGTGGCCTCGGGCATCGCCAACTATTTCCGGGTCGATCCGCTCTGGATTCGCCTGCTCTTCCTGGCTACGCTGCTGGACCTGTTCGCCCTGCCCGGTTCGCTGTCGGGTCCTACCTTCATCGCCTACGTCATTCTCTGGCTCGTGGTGCCGGGCACGTACGTTTCGCCCGAAGAGGACCAGAAGGTGAAAAAGCTGTACCGCGACCCCGACACCCGCGTCATCGGCGGGGTATCGGCCGGCATTGCCGCCTTTTTCGGCATCGACGCTACGGTGGTACGGCTGCTGTTCGTGCTCAGCATCTTCTTCTTCGGCACGGGAGTGCTGCTGTACTTCATCCTCTGGGCCATCACGCCCGAGGCCCGTACCCTTACCGAACGCATGCGGATGCAGGGCGAACCCGTCACGCTTTCCAACATTGAGTACAACATCAAAAGAGGGCTGCGCGAGGACGACAGCCGCGAAGAAGGCCTGCTGGTCCGCATCCTGCTGTTTCCCTTCCGCGTGATTGCCGCCATCTTTTCGGCCATTACCCGGGCCCTGGCCCCGATTGCCCTTTTCCTGCTCGAAGCCATCCGGGTGGCGGCCGGCCTGCTGCTGCTGGTCATCGCCGTTTCGATGTTCTTCGGGCTGCTCACCCTGCTCGGCGCGGGGCTGGGCTGGGTCACGGGCTACTACGGGTACGTACACATCGGCCACTTCCCGGTAGAAATGCTGCGGGAGAGCGTGCCGGCGGCCGTCATCATCGCCGGGTTCTTCTTCGCGCTGATCCCCGTCATTTTCGTGGGCCACCTGGGCCTTATTCTGCTCACCAAACGCACGATCATGCGGGCGCCGGTAGGTTGGACGTTGTTTGCCCTGTGGCTGCTGAGCGTAGTGGCGCTGAGCGTTACCGTGCCGGCGGCCTTCGCCAACTCCCGCACCGAATCTTCCTTCGAAGAAACCCAGCAGTTTCCGGTGACCAACGGAGCGCTGTACCTCGACGCCCGGGAAGCCGGCCACGAAACCTACCACCGGACGCACCTCTACCTGGAAGGCTACGACGGCAACGGGCTCAAGCTGGTAAAACGGTTCCAGGCCGACGGCCGCAACCGCGAGGAAGCCCGGGCAAACGCGTCCATGGTGTCCTACAACGTGCAGCACAACGATACGGTGCTCTTGTTTGACCAGAACTTCGACTTCAAGCCCGGGGCCAAGTTCCGCGACCAGGCGCTGGACCTGACGCTCTACATCCCCTACGGACAGCAGTTCGGCATGGACGAAAGCCTGGGCCGCATCCTGCGCGACGACCAGGTGCACGGCCTGGCCGACGACCGCCGCTGGGTGTTCACGGTCGGCAAGGGACTCGAATGCCTCAACTGCCCGCCCGAAACGGAGTCCGAAGACGAAAACGAATTTTCCGGGTACGGTTCCCGCTCCGACCTCCGCAACTTCCAGCGGATGGAGGTAAACGGCCCCTTCGTGGTCACGGTGGAAGGCGGCAGCGAGTACGGCGTGAACGTGCAGGCCGACAACGACCAACGGGATGACATTGAGGTGGAGGTGGAGGGCGAACGGCTCCGCATCCGCTACCGCAACGACGAATTTCCGGACGGGTTCGGCGACCGCGACCGCATCAGGATCAGCGTCACCATGCCTGCGCCCCTGCGCGCACTGGACCTGAGCGGGGCCGCCAACGCCACCGTGCGGGGCTTCGGCGACTTTGACGACATGGACGTGCAACTGACCGGCGCCTCCACGGCTACCGTCGAACTGGCCGTCAACCGCATCGAGGCCGACCTGGCCGGGGCTTCGCGGCTGATCCTCAACGGCCGCACCAACCGTTTGCAGGCGGAAGTAAGCGGCGCCTCCCAACTCGACGCCTTTGACCTGGCCGCCGAGGAGGCCGTCGTGAATGCCAGCGGCGCGGGCGAAGCCAACGTGCAGGCCAACCGTACGCTGGAAGCCGAAGCCAGCAGCGCCGGCCGCATCCGCTACCGGGGCGATGCCAATGCCCGCGTCAGTTCCTCGAGTGCCGGCTCGGTGCAGCGGGAGGAGTAAACGGGGGTAGTTGCGTGTATTGACCGGAATGAATGTATGGTTAAATGGCTGGATGGCTATATGGTTATCGCATCAACCATACAGCCATACAACCATTTAACCATACAGCCATCCAGCCACACTCTTCCTTACCAGTACAGTCAGTTGTGATGCGTCCTTCCTGCCTGCGCGGGAAGGATTTTATTTTTACGGGATGGCGTACCGGCGGGAAGTACCGGTTGCAACGGGCTGTGGCGCAACGGGTTCGTAGGGCCTGGTTCGCCCCACAGGCCAGGGGCCGCCAAAGAAGGCAGCCGGCCGGAACGGGTGGTGCGAAAAGTCTTCGCGCGGGTAACGCCCCTGGCCCTAAAAAAGTAGGATATTTTTTTTATCTTGGCGAACCTATGTTGCATTATCCATCCTCCCTTTTGCAAGATTCCTTCCGGCACAAAGGCATGCGCCGGGCACTGGTCAGGCAAATTGCCGGCAAGGGCATCCGCGACGAGGCCGTACTGGGCGCCATCGAAAACGTACCCCGGCATCTTTTCCTGGAAGCCGTTTTCCTGGAGCAGGCCTACGAGGACAAAGCCTTTCCCATCGGCGAAGGCCAGACCATCTCGCAGCCCTACACCGTGGCCTACCAGACGCAGGCGCTGGGGGTGCAGAAGGGCCACAAAGTGCTGGAGGTCGGTACGGGTTCGGGCTACCAGGCCGCCGTGCTGACCGAGTTGGGGGCCAAGGTGTTTTCCATCGAGTTCAACAACCTGCTGTTTCACCGCACGAAGAACCTGCTCATGCAACTTAGGTACCCGATTAACGTTTTCTATGGGGATGGTTCGCGGGGGTTGCCCGGCTACGCGCCTTACGACCGCATTCTGGTGACGGCGGGGGCGCCGGCCGTACCTTCGGCCCTCACCGAACAGTTGTCGCCGGGCGGCGTGCTGGTGATCCCGGTGGGCAACGCCAAGAGCCAGGAAATGCTGCGCATTACGCGCCTGCCGGACGGCAAACTCCGCGAAGAAAAGTTAGACCGGTTCAGTTTTGTGCCCCTTTTGGGCCAGGACGGCTGGAAGTAGTTTTAATTTATTGACAACCTAATTATTTTTGCACGTTACAGGGCTGATATATACCTTCTTCTATTTATGGTAAAACCATCACCGCGTTCTTGGGTAGTGCTTTGGATTGTGGTCATCCTCTTTCCGATGCTGGCGTACGCCCAGCAGCCCCGCCGCGGCGGCCCCCTGCGCAATTCACGGCTCTACCGGGGGTACAGCAACTACGGCATCATGAAACTGGCCGCCGGCTCGGGCACCTCCACGTACTTCGGCGACTTGTGCGAAACGGGCGACTGTCTCAACGCGCGGCCTTACGTGAACCTGGGCTTCAACTACCGCTTCGGGGGCCGGGTGCAGGTACGGGGCGAGATGGCGTATTTCCGCCTGGCCAACCAGGACTTCGGGGGCAAGAACCTGCGCCGCAACCTCTCTTTCCGGTCGGGCAACGCGGAAGTCGGGATCACCGGCATCTTTGAACTATTCACCTACAACAAATTCTTCGCGCAGCGCCCCCTGTTCAGCCCGTACACCTTCGTGGGCGTGGGCATGGCCTACATTGCGCCCCGCGCCCGGCTCGGCAACGAGTGGTACACGCTGCCCAAGTATGACACCGAAGGCGTCAACTACAGCCAGTTCGTACCCGTAATCCCAATGGGGATCGGCGTCCAGATTCCGCTCAACCCGATCCTGGACCTCAACCTGGAAGCCAGTTACCGCAAAACCTTCTCGGATTACCTCGACGACGTTAGCACCGTGTACACCGACAACGCCGCCCTCCGGGCCCGCGACCCGATTGCCGCCGAACTGGCCGACCGCACCAGCGAGATCAGCCGGCCCGGCTACGACTCGCAGGACGGCATCCACTGGAATGCGGGCCACAAACGCGGCAACCCCGACAAGAAAGACGGTTACATTGTGCTGGCAGCCAAGCTCGAATACACGCTCAACCCGCTGGTAAAGGTGCGCCGCCAGAACATCAAGTTCCGCCGCCCCCGTTTCTCCAGCGGAAGCTCCGGTGGCTCCCGCGGTGGCCGCCGGAAACGCTAAGAACAATTACGGAGACACAAGACGTGAGACAGGAGATATGAGACTGGAAACAATAGTCTTATATCTCCTGTCTCACGTCTTGTGTCTCATACCTGAAGTCCCGTGTCTCCCTTCTCATTGCTTATGATTACTTCCAAAAACGCCGCCGACTCGCTTACCACCATGACCGAACTGGTATTGCCCAACGATACCAACGGCCTCAACAACCTGATGGGCGGACGGCTCATGTACTGGATGGACATTGTGTCGGCCATCGCCGCGCAGAAACACTCCAACCGCCTCGTGGTCACGGCCTCCGTCGACAATATTTCCTTCTCCGAGCCCATCGGGCTGGGCAACGTACTCACCCTGCGGGCCCAGGTCACCCGGGCCTTCAGCACGTCAATGGAAGTGTTCATCGAGGCCTGGGCCGAAGACATTCCCAACCAGATAAAATTCAGCACCAACAAGGCTTACTTTACGTTCGTGGCCCTCAACCGGGAAGGCAAGCCCACCCGGGTGCCCGAAGTGGTGCCGGGCACCCCCGACGAAAAAGCCCAGTTCGACAGTGCCCTCCGCCGCCGCCAGCTCCGCCTCATCCTGGCCGGCCGCATGAAACCCCACGACGCCGCGGAACTAAAAGCGATTTTCGACGAATCGAAAAAATAGCATAAAGGAGACAGGAGGAAGGGAGGCAGGGAGACCGGAACGAACGCAGGCCGGACGAAAGGAGGAAGGGAGACTGGAGGAGGTGAAGTCGTTCTATTGTGATTCCCGGTTCAGGTTGGAGTCGGGTAAAGGCCCGGAGGGACGCCCTGTTCCTGGAAGACGATGGTTTTCTTGGCCTGCTACTCACCTCAAAGGCGTCACTTCCACCAAGGGCATCCTTTCTTTTCCCAGAAGGTACACCCCGTTCGCACTTAAAATGCCAAACCGGGAATGGCTGAATGAAGTCAACCAGTAGACATTTGGCAATCTTGCGGAGAATTCCGGGGCGTAGCAACAAAAAGCCCGTAGACGTTTTCATCTACGGGCTTTGCAATTCTATCAGCTTGTATCGTTACAGTCCTCCGGTCTCCGGTCTCCCTTCCTCCGGTCTCCTTTTCGTTACGCTTCTACCAGCTTCTTGCTCTTGTCGAGGATGTCGTTGAAGCGGCGTTCGGGGCGGCCTTTCCAGGAGTGCTTGTGGTACGCGTAGCCGGCGATGAGGGGCATGGCAATGGTAGCCTCGGCCCAGATCATCTGCTCGTACACGGTATCCACCTTGCCCCAGGAGCAGGCTTCCTTCAGGGTAGAGCCCGACAGGGCGCCGTCCCGTTCGTCGGCCACCGTGATCTGGATGGCGTACTTGTGCATGGGCGCCTCCTTCTCCAGAATGTCGCAGGCGACTACGATGTCCTGCACGAAGTTCTTGGGCACGCCGCCGCCGATCATGAACAGCCCCGAATCAGGGTTGGCCAGTTTTACCTTGGTGATTTCCAGGAAGTCCTTGGCCGAGTCGATGGACAGGTGGCTGTCGGGGTTGTGCCACTGGTGGTGGACCAGGCCAAAACCGGCCGAACAGTCGGAGAAAGCGGGAACGAAGATGGGAATGCCCTTCTTGTAGCAGTTCCACACGATGGAATCTTCGCGGAAGGCAGCGTACCGTTCGTTTTCGTCGAGGTAGCGGCCCATTTCCCGGATGAATTCGCGGGAAGAGTGCGGCACCTTGGGCAGTTCGTTGCAGAGCTGGGCAATGGTATCGTCGCAGATGCGCAGGTCTTCTTCGTCAATGAAAGTATCGTAGATCCGGTCGATCATCAGTTCGCGCAGTTCCTGGTCGTCGATGCCGAACTGCGTGCCGACGTAGTGCTTGAAACCAAGTGCTTCAAAGAAATCCTGGTCCACGATGTTGGCACCGGTAGACACGATGGCGTCCACCATGTTGTGCTTGATCATGTCCACGATCACGTGCTTGAGCCCGGCCGAAATGAGGGAGCCGGCCAGCGTCAGGAACACGGCGCAGTCCTTATCCTCCTGCATCATGTTGAAAATCCGGGCGCCCCGGGATAAGTTGCGGGCCTGAAACGCCATGTTGCCCATTGCGTCCACCATCGGTACTACGTTATGCGCTTTGATGTCGATGTGCTCAATGGTAGCCTGCAACAGTTCTCTTTTTCTTGGGTTCTGATCTTTGTTCATTTTAGAACAGGGTGTTTGAATAAGTTAGAAATAGAACAAACGACCGGACTGTTAAGAAGAAGCTTCTTATTTCAAACGGCTCTGCAACATTACAAAAAACGCACCCCGATAGTTCGCCCCCGGGGCGGTTTTTTGGGGTTGCCGCCAAAATTTTTACCCCGTCCGAAGCCCCGGGTGCTGCAACCAATTGCGGCCGCCGCCGTACAGGGCAACGTTACTTTTCGTCTTTTTATCCTCCGGTTTACCCGGTTTTGCCGCCCGGATCGCCTCTTTCCGGGATGCGGGCGGCAAAACCGCGTCCGGGAACGGAGATAGTACTTTTTACCTAGATAAATTCGCAAAAAAGCCGTATTTCTTCCCCCGGCAGGGGCGTAAAGTGTTTCCGTTTTTCTGCATTTTTGTGAGAAAAAATATAATTATCGTCGTTACCGTCCGGGGCCACGCAAGGAAGCGCCCACCGGGGTACTTGGGGGCCCGGGGTACGGCTGCGATGGGCATTATTACTCAGCTTTTTTTTGACCCGAATGATCGTAAAACTACTAGAGTTAGTGGACATTAAAACCGGCATTACCTTTCGCAACCGCCTGCTCGACAACCTGAACGGAGAAGTTGAGGTAATCCAGATGAAAGACGTAGACGCCCAGTGCGTGATCTCCGACCGCCTCATGCGCATCAGCGCCGACCTGGTCAAACCCAAACACCTGCTGCAACCGGACCAGATCATTCTGCTGGCGAAGGGCAAGGCCACCCGGGCCTGCCTCATCGGCAGTGCCGGCCGCAAGCAGGTCATCTCTTCGGCATTTTTCTCGCTCAAGGTAAAATCGCCCGCGCAGGTGCGGCCGGCGTACTTGCAGTGGTACCTCAACCTCCCCCAGGCCGAAGGGTATTTCCGGGCGCACGCCTCGGGCACCAGCATGTTCTCGCTGCCCATGAGCGTACTCAAAAACCTCGAAGTGCCCCTGCCCTCCCTGGATGTGCAGCAACAAGTGCTGGAGGTGGTGCGGGTGCGCCGGGAGGAAAAGCAGACGCAGCAGGCCCTGGAGGAGAAAAGGGACGAATACATCCGCGAAGTGCTGCTCCAGCGCGTCCTCGCCGAATAGTACACGGATTGATCGAATAGTACACGGATTGATTATGATGATTATGACCAGGACTGATCCAAAAGAATCATAATCAATCATAACCATCATAATCAATCAGTGTACCATACCAATCAGTGTACCCTCAAAATCAGTGTACCATTTCAATTTTTACCTTTTACCTATGGATAAGGAGTTTGTGGTTATTGTTACGGGGTTGTACCGGAAGTTCAAGGACAAAGACCGCTCCGTAGTTACGTTCCGGCACTTCCTGGCGGCCCTGGCCCTCCGGTACCTGCACGACGCGAAGGGGTTGCCCAACGCCCCGGTGGCGCCGCCGGACCTGCCCCGGGAACTGGCTCCGCTGTTCAGGCATACGCCGCCGGCCCCGGCAGCGCCGGTGCTCGACGGCCTCGTGGGGCAACTGGCCGGACACCCGGCGGTCAAAAACATCTTCGCCGAAGTGTCTTTTGCGCGGTGGGCGGGCAAAGACGATCCCCAGCGGCCGGCCCGCCTGGCGGGTCTGGTATCGGAACTGGGCTTGTTCTCCTTCGGCGCCGACGCGGCGGAGATTGCCCGCAACGGCCAGGCCGTGGGGTACCTGCTGGAGAAGTTCGCCGAAGAAAACTTCCACAAGCACGGCTTCCTCTACACGCCCAAGAGCCTGGCCACGCTGATGGTGCGGCTGGTGAACCCGTCGGCGGGCCACACCGTGTACGACCCGGCCTGCGGGCTGGGCAACCTGCTGGTGCAGGCGGCCCGGGCAACCGCCGTGCCGGCCGGTGCCCTCTACGGGGCCGAACCCGACGACAACTACCGCGGACTGGCGCACTTCAACCTGTTTTTCAGCGGCCTTTCCGGGGCGCAGGTATCGGGCAAAGACACCCTGGCCGAAGCCCGCAAGTCGCGCCGCCCCGCCGAAACCTACGACTGCGTATTGCTGCACCCGCCCTTCGGCGACCTGCCATTGCTGCCCGCGCAGCCGGAAGGACTGCCCTTCCTGTTCAACGGCGCGGCCCCGGCCAAAAACGGCAAGGCGCGCCCCGCCCCGGAGGAAGATTTCCTGTCGCTGCTGCTCCGTTCGATGGCGGCCACGGGCCGGGCGGCCGTGATCGTGCCCCACGGGGTGCTGTTCAAGATGGGCAGCACGTACCAGGTGCGTAAGCTGCTCGTGGACCACAACCTCATCGACGCCGTGGTGGACCTGCCGCCCAACATTTTCTACAGTTGCAAAACCAACGTGGCCCTGCTGGTACTCGACAAGGCCCGGCCGCACCGCGACGTCCTCTTCGTGGATGCGTCGGCGCACTTCGAGCCCGACCGCCGCCGCAACCGGATGCGTCCGCAACACGTGGATGCCCTCGCGGCGGTGCACCGCAACTTCGTGCCGGTGGCCGGCGTGGCCGCCCGGCTGCCCGTCTGCGCCCTGCAAGGGGCCCCGCACGACTACAACCTGGCGCCCAAGCGGTACGTGCAGCCGGCCACCGCCGCCGGACCCGACCTGTACCGGCTGCGCCGGGAAATGGACGACCTGCACGAGAAGCTCGGGCAGGTGCACGCCCAGCTCGAAGACTGCCTCAAAGCCCTGCTCCAAACCACCTGAAAGAACCGGATTGGGGGCGGCGTTTGATAATCCCCGATTGTATGCTTATTTTGAGAACGGATTGCAACTTTGGCGGAATGGCTGGATGGTTAAATGGTTGCATGGCTATATGGTTGAATGGTTGTTGAATTGACCATGCAGCCATATAACCATATAACAATCAGCCATATAACCATTCAGCCATATAAGCATACACTCCTCCCCGATGATCGAACAAAGCCCCCAACCCCTCATTGTTCCGGCGGCCGGCGCGGCCCGTCCGCGGCTGTTGTCGCTGGACGTATTTCGCGGCATTACCGTGGCCGCCATGATCCTGGTGAACAACCCGGGCAGTTGGAGCCACGTGTACGCCCCCCTGCGGCACGCCGAGTGGCACGGCTGCACGCCCACCGACCTGGTGTTCCCGTTTTTCCTGTTCATCGTGGGCGTGGCCGTTACGTACGCCCTGAGTTCCGTCCGGTCCCGGCCCGAGGCCCACGCGGCGACCATCGGCCGCATCTTCAAGCGGAGCCTCATCCTGTTCGGCCTGGGTTTGCTGCTGGCCCTTTTCCCCTCGTTTGACTTCAGTACTGTGCGCATCCCCGGCGTGTTGCAGCGGATTGCGGTGGTGTTCCTGGTGTGCGGCATCATCTTTCTCAAGACGAACTGGCGCACCCAGGCGTGGCTGATGGGCGGATTGCTGGGGGTGTACTACCTGCTCATGTGCTTTGTACCCGTACCCGGCGTGGGCTTCGCCAACCTGCAACCCACCACCAACCTGGCCGCCTGGGTGGATTACAAGCTGCTGGCCGGTCACCTGTGGCGGACCAGCAAGGTGTGGGACCCGGAGGGCCTGCTGAGCACCCTGCCCGCCATTGCCACCGGCCTTTCGGGCGTACTCACCGGCCACTGGATCCGCCGCGAGGAGGCGCCGGCCGAAAAGGTAGTGTGGATGTTCGTATTCGCCAACGCCGCCCTGGTGGCCGGCCTGGCCTGGAACTATGCCTTCCCGATCAACAAGTCGCTGTGGACGAGTTCGTACGTGCTCTACACGTCGGGGCTGGCCCTCAACGGGCTGGCGCTGTGCTACTGGCTGGTGGACGTAAAGGGCTACCGCGGCTGGACCAAACCCTTCGTGGCCTTCGGGGTCAACGCCATCACGGCTTTTTTCATTGCCGGCCTGCTGCCCCGCCTCCTCAATATGGTGAAACTGACCGGCGCGGGCGGCAAGGAAACGGGCCTGCAAGGCTACCTGTACCAAACGATTTACACGCCGCTGCTCTCCCCCCACAACGCCTCCCTGGCCTGGGCCCTCTCCTACGTGCTGCTTTTCCTGGCCCTGGTCTGGTGGATGTACCGCCGCAACATCATCCTCAAAGTATAATCCCAACGCCTTGACGCCCAAACTCCCAAACTCCCTAACTCCCTCCCTCCCCCATGACCCCATTCGCAGCCGAGCTGGTCGGCACCATGTTCGTATTCGTGCTCGGCGGCGGCGTCGTGGCGGGTACGATCCTCAGCAAGACAAAGGCCTCCGGTTCGGGCTGGATCGTGATTACCCTGGGCTGGGGCTTCGCCGTGGCGTTCCCAGTGTACGCCGTGGGCGGCATCAGCGGCGCCCACCTCAACCCGGCGGTTACCCTGGGCCTGGCCGTGGCCGGTGATTTTCCCTGGGCACAGGTGCCGGCCTACGTGGCGGCCCAGTTGCTGGGGGCTTTCCTGGGGGCTACGTTCGTGTGGGTGTACTACCTGCCGCACTGGAAAGAAACCCTGGACGCGGGCACCAAGCTGGCCGTGTTCGCCACGGGCCCGGCCGTGCGCAAAACATGGTCGAACCTGGTGAGCGAAATGCTGGGCACGGCCGTGCTGCTGTTCGGCTTGCAGGCCATTGGGGCGCACCGCTTTACCGAAGGGCTCAACCCGCTGATCGTGGGCTTTTTGATCGTGTCCATCGGCTTGTCGCTGGGGGCCACCACGGGCTACGCCATCAACCCGGCCCGCGACCTGGGTCCGCGGCTGGCCCACGCGGTGCTGCCCATCGTCGGCAAGGGTTCCTCCGACTGGGCTTACGCCTGGATTCCGGTGGTGGGCCCGTGCCTGGGCGGCGTGCTGGGGGCGTTGGTGTACAAAGCCCTGTTCACCGATACGGTCAACCCGCTGCTCTGGGTATTCGCCGCCCTGGCCCTGGGCGTCATCCTGGTGGCCGTATTCACCGAAAACCGCTCCCGCCCCGAAGGCCCGGGACAACCGGAGAAGAATTAGTCATTAGCTGTACTGACAGAAAGAGTTATGGTTGAATGGCTGAATGGTTAGATGGCTGTATGGTTGCCTGCGGGAAGAATGAATCTCGAAAAAAACCATACAGCCATCTAACCATTCAGCCATAACCTTTCTTGTCAACATAATTCGTCATTCGTCATTCGTCATTCGTCATTCGTCATTCGTAATTAAAATATGTCCTACATTCTCGCCATTGACCAGGGTACCACCAGCACGCGGGCCATTTTGTTCGACCAGGCCGGCACCATCCGCTACATTGCCCAGAAGGAATTTACGCAGTACTTCCCGCAGCCCGGCTGGGTGGAACACGACGCCGACGAGATTTGGGCGTCGGTGGGGTCGGTGATCGGCGAAATGCTCTCGAAGGTGCCCGCCGCCGAGATTGAGGCCGTGGGCATTACCAACCAGCGGGAAACGGCCATCGTGTGGGACAAAAATACCGGCCAGCCCGTGTACTGGGCCATTGTGTGGCAGTCGCGGCAGACGGTGGACATCTGCGAGGACCTCAAGGCGCGGGGCTACGAAAATACCTTCCGGCGGAAGACGGGCCTGCTGGTAGACGCCTATTTTTCGGGCACCAAGGTAAAATGGATTCTTGACCACGTGCCGGGAGCCCGCGAAAAAGCCCAACGGGGCGACCTGCTGTTCGGCACGGTGGATACGTGGCTCGTGTGGAAGCTCACCGGCGGCGCCATCCACGTCACCGACTACTCCAACGCCTCGCGGACGCTGCTCTACAACATCTTCGAACGCAAGTGGGACGACGAACTGCTCGACATCCTGGACGTGCCCCGGGCCATGCTGCCGGAGGTAAAGGCGTCGTCGGAGGTGTACGGCCACACGGCGGGGCTGTTCGGCGGGCGGCGCATCCCGGTGGCGGGCATCGCCGGCGACCAGCAGGCGGCCCTGTTCGGGCAGGCGTGCTTTACGCCGGGCATGGCCAAAAATACCTACGGCACGGGCTGTTTCATGCTCATGCAAACCGGCGAAAAGGCGGTCCTGTCGCAGCACGGCCTGCTCACGACCATTGCCTGGGGCTTCGACGGCAAAGTGGAGTACGCCCTGGAGGGCAGCATTTTCGTGGCGGGTTCGGCGGTGCAGTGGCTCCGCGACGGCCTGCGGATGCTGCGCGAATCGAAGGAAAGCGAAACGTACGCGTCGCGGGTGGCCTCGACGGAAGGGGTGTACGTGGTGCCGGCCTTCGTGGGCCTGGGCACGCCTTACTGGGACAGCACGGTGCGCGGGGCGGTGTTTGGCCTCACGCGGGGTACGCAGAAGGAACACTTCATCCGGGCTACGCTCGAATCAATGGCCTACCAGACCAAGGACGTGCTCAACGCGATGCAGGAAGACGCGGGCATTACCCTGCAAAGCCTCCGGGTGGACGGCGGGGCGGTAGCCAACAATTTCCTGATGCAGTTCCAGGCCGACGTGCTGGGCGTGCCCGTGCAGCGGCCGGTGGTGAACGAAACCACGGCGCTGGGGGCGGCGTACCTGGCCGGCCTGGCGGTGGGCTTCTGGAAAGACCGCCGCGAGATCACCGACCGCTGGGGCATCGAACGAACCTTCGAGCCGGCCATGCCCGCCCCGGAGGCGGCCAAGCTCTACCGTGGCTGGCAGACGGCCGTACAGGCAGCGATGGCATTTAAGGTGTGAGAACTATATGTATATTAAAAACTAATTCTGTTTCATAGTATTTCGAAAACCTTAATTTGGTCAGGTTAGATTCGACTTGCTTTGCCTCTTTTTGTGGCTGGTGTACCGAAAAGCTTGCTATTTGCTATACCAAGAGCAGTTAAGGATTAGGTGAAATTTGACCGCCAGATTAAGGTTTTCGGAGTAATAGTTCAAACAAGCTAACACCTTTCATAAAATCCATTTGGCGATTAGCCTCTTTATCTATACAAGTGCTAAACAATTCAATCAACAGATATCGAATAGAAGTCCATAGCATCAATTACCAGTTCAAAAGTTCTTCTTGAGTTTTGCTTAAATTGCTTGTTTCAATTCTTTCTAATCTGGCTAATGCCTCACCAGAATTTATGGCCACCCCCATACTCATCAAATTTGTTACCTTCTCAAATACAGCTTCTTCATTCAAAATATTGTCCTTTGATTCGTCAGTTGCATAAAAACTATTCTTTTTCAAGAAGGTCAACTCATCGGCAATTTTAAACGGGCTGTTTATTCGTACTAAGTTTGGCTCCTTACGAAGCACAAATCGCAACATTGTGTTTATATTGCTTTTATAAAAGACAGCTACCGACATAATTAGCTCTTGCTTATCTATATAAACATACCTATAGTATCCTTCAGCGCGTTCAAGAGAAACTGATTTTCCATTATTGCCCTGCAATATAATTTTTAATTCCTGAAAATTAAACGTTGGCAATAATGGCTCATCAGGTTCATCACTCCGACCCTGTATAGTAGATTTTACAGAACCAAAACTACCTTCCTCATCGATAATTTGAATATAGCAGCTCTTATGAAAAGTATTCTCAATTCGTTTTTTTATCAACCTCTCGGATACATTAACACCACTATAACTTTCCCTCGCGTATCGCCTAAAATCATCTAGAAACCAGTACAGTAGCGTAGATTCAAAGGCTTGGACATCTAGTTCGTAAAATAATTCAATAATATTATAGAAACGCGAATTACCATCATCTTTATAAATTTTTTCCAATACCTTATCTCTATTTTCCTTAGCATCCATCCATATAAATTTAGCAGCAAAATAATCTTGCAAAGATTTATGGGCCCATTTAACCTGATTAGCCTCTCTTTTAAATAAAGGAACCGTTTCAAGTAGATCTTTCACAAAATCACTTGATTTAAAATTCAGATCCGAAACGTATTTCTTAACAAGTTCAATAGTATTTTGAATATCATTCAATTCGTATTCAACCTTGTTTTGTATTGCAGTAAAATAACCTACATGTCTTAACACCCTTTCAAAATCATCTATGTGAAGTTTAGTATACTTTTCCCTCTTAAAATATCCTTCTTTTGAAAGATCATGGGATTCAAAAAGTGCACTAAAAACTTGCTGATAGAATTGAGTCTTCTTTAAAGGGATATCTTTTTTATACTCATAAGACTTAAATAAAAGTGAAACAAGAAGAGGATTTTCAAGAAATTCAGCTATTGCCTCATCCGTATTTTTCTTTAATTCTTGAATTAAATTTGATGCTATTTTTTTGTAACTATATCTATCATACCTGCGAATTAAACTGTATGCTTCTTTTCGCGTCAATGGTTCTATGTTAAATTTTTGAAAATCTCCAAATGAGGCCAACGAAGCTTCATAACGAGAAGTTATCAAGAAAGAATTATTGTCTGATTTTTCAATAAAGTTATGCAAGTCTTTAATAACAGCATCTCTATTAGCATTAGCAATCTCATCATAGCCGTCGAACAAGAATATAAATCCTCCTTCATTAATTATTTTTACTATAAGCGAAAGCGGAACGCTTTTACCAATAGGTGACAATTGTTTCTTTATTTCCTGCATTATAGAATTATCATGATTTAAATGCCTTAGTTCAATTAGAATTGGCACTCCTGATTTTTGCTCAATAGCGGATTTAAACAGTTTTTTAGCAACTGTGGATTTTCCCATACCGGCAGTATCTTCAATAATAACACGGCAATATCCAGGCAAAAAAGACTCTGGATAGTCATTAATTTTAACTTTAAATTTTCTGCTTGCCTCATGAGTTTGTAAAGTAAGCGGCTCATACAATAAATCAAATGATGTTTGCATGTTTGGAAAAACTAGAGTATCAATAATCATAAACTTAAGATATCGTTGTCTCAAGTACTCTTCAAAACTATTTTCCAATTTAAGTGCATCAACCTTTCTAGAAGTAAGCTTTTGAACAACTTTAATAATTTTAGGTGCTACTAAGTCCTTTATGATTGGCAGGATTAAGTTTGCCGCTAGTAATTCTTGGACTTTATCTACTTCAGCCATAATTTCAGTTAGATTATTAAAAATACGATCAAATATATTGTAAGCTAAATATAATATGGATAATTGATGTTAATAAGAACAAAAACGTCATACACAAAGGGCTCCTTCGGCGCTACCTCCTTCATGAAGCGTTCGATGCCCCAACGACGGATGTCTTCGGGTTTGTAGGAATTGGCGCCACGCCGTATGGGCGGAATAAATTCTCCGGTCTTTGTGCTGTCCATACGCAGGCTTCCGTATTTAATTTGCAACGCTTCAAGTTAACCAGATTTGGGTTGTTTTCGGCTCACTAGTACAGCTCCAATTTAATTAATAGGGATTCTCTTTTTAACTTTCCTATTCGAGTACAAACAGGAAGGAAAGATGCAAAAACGATTAGATGCCCCTATTGTCAGTGAAAAGGATCGACAAGAGCTAGAACTGCTACTACGTAAAGGCAAGCATTCGGTGCGCAAAGTGAAGCGAGCCCACATACTACTGCTACTGGCAGAGGGACAGAAAGTACCAGCCATAGCCCATCAAGTAGGCGTAAGCGAGGCGACTGTCTACAACGTCTACCACCGTTATGAGCCGGGTAAGCTCTCTCAAGCTTTGGAAGAAAGGCCACGCCCTGGACAGCCGGTTAAAGTAACGCCACGCTTAGAGGCCCACGTAAGCCGCATCGCTTGCAGTAAGGCTCCCGAAGGCAGAAGCCGCTGGACGGTAAACTTAATCAACGGCCGGTTGGTGGAGTTGGGCTATCAGGTAGATGACGAATCAGTAAGACTGGTTTTAAAAAAAGTAAACTTAAGCCTTGGCTCAAAAGGCAGTGGTGTATCGGGCAGCTAGACGCCGAGTACCTTTATAAGATGGAGGATGTGCTCAGGGTTTATGAGCAGGCGCCTACTGAGCAAGCGCCCATCTCACTTACACCCCAAGAGCAATCAACCGCAGGAGAGCCAGCCGCAGGAGAGCTAGCCGTCGTGCGGCTTTGTTTTGATGAACGTCCCTGCCAGTTACTCGATGAAGTATTAGCCCCTTTACCCCTCAAGCCGAGCAAGCCCCTGCGGCAGGATTACGAATATGAGCGCAAGGGAACGGCTTGCGTGCTTTTGGCTTACGACTTGGACAAAGGCCAACGCTATGCGCAGATAAGAGAAAGGCGGACCAAAAAGGACTACGCTGAATTTATGGACTGGTTAGTCAAGGAGCACTATCCCAAGGCTCAGAAAATACACCTGGTGCAGGATAATTTGAACACTCACTCAATGAGCTCTTTTTATGAGCACTTACCCCTTGAGAGGGCCGGTGAGTTAGCCCAAAAGATGCAGTTCCACTTCACTCCCAAGCACGGTTCTTGGTTGAACATGGCTGAAATCGAGTTCTCGGCTTTAGCCCGCCAATGTCTCGACCGCAGAATCAAAGACATCCCTACTCTACAAAGAGAAGTACAAGCTTGGAGTGAACAGCGTAACAAGGATGCAGTCAAGATTCACTGGAGTTTTACCGTCAAGACGGCCAGAGTAACCTTGGCAAGTAGATACCAAAAGGTCAATCCGGGCAATAGTGATATCCCTATTAATTAAATTGGAGCTGTACTAGGCTGTTAGGCAAATAAATGGGTATTTCGAGTTAACTCCATCTCGCTGTCATTCCCGGAGGGAAGCAAAGCTCGGCGAAGCCAATCTTTTTAATGATCGTCAGATAATGCCTGTCACCACGAAGATTCCCTCCGGGAATGACAGCGAGGGGAAGCGGTTCCGAAATATTCATTGATTTAGTGTACAATACACTCACTCCCTGGCAGGAAGCCCCCTGATCCTGGTTTTCATGCGGTGTACGTAGTCCAAGAATACAAGGCTTTCCCCGTGCATGGAAATGGTTTGATCCCTCCCGGCTAAAACCGTTCCGCCCGCAGCAGTTCTTTGCCCGGCCTCATGCTCCCCGCCACGGCTTTTAACCCGTCCCGGACAATCGTCAGGGGATGCCCGGGAAACAAAGGGTCGTATTCTTCCCGCTCGGCCAGGTTCATCAGCGCCCCCTTCTTCCAGGTCCGGTCGTAGGGGTCGGCCGACCAGCCCGGGATGTCGTGTTCCCCGGGGGTGATTTTTCCTTCCCGGATCAGCTTGTCGGCAATCACGGCCTCCCGCATCCCGGTCATGCCCGCTTCCTCGGCCTGGATTTTCACCACGTAGCTGCAATGCTTGAAGGGCACCGTCAGCGAACCGATGTATCCCATGCCCCGGGGCTCACGGGGCACTTTGAAAATCGTTTTTACGACATTGATGCGGGTATTGGCAAGCACGCCGACGGCTACTTCCACCAGGCCCCCCTGATGCGCGTTGATCAAGCGCCGGTAATGACCCCGCAGGCCCGTTTGGTCTTCCAGGCGGACGGGTATATCGGGCGGGACGTCAAAAAAGTGCAGCGAGAGAATGGCAGAATGGCCCGGATGTTCCCAAACTTGCTTTCTGGGATTGGTTTCCTGCACCTGCCAGCCCGGGGCGTCAAACGCCAGTGAAGAGAGGGTGAGCGGCTTCCGGTTGTTGAATAATCTTTTGAAAAAATCCATTTGTCGTGTTCGTTACCGGCACAACGTACGGGTGCTCCCGGCAGTTGTCACTATTTAGAATCACCCCAGGCTGAGGTCCGGTTGCCGGTTCGTTATTTCTCCTTTACTAAAGTTATTTTTTCCGAACGGCCCGGATGCACAGGAAAGCCGGGAACGCGTTCAATTCTTTAAAATGCTTCGGGTCCAATTTTTCGAATTCCGCCACCGGCCTGGGTTCAAGCAAGGCATCAATGTAAAAGCCATTGTTGACCAAAGGTGCAATGCAATCCTGGAGCGGCCTTCGGTAACTGTTCACTTCCACCGGCTTGCCAAAACCGTTCCAGGTACACTTTACGGGTTCCACCTCGAAATACTGCGTGGATTTGAAGTAATTGAATTCGAAGAAGGGGTGTTCGATGGAAATGACCAGGTGCCCGCCCGGTTTTAAAACCCGCCCAAACTCCCGGATCGCCGGCGTCCAGTCGGGCAGGTAATGCAGGGCCAGTGCGCAAAGTACCACGTCGAATGAGCCGTCGGCCAGCATGCCAAGCGGATCGGCCAGATCGTGCACGAAGAATGTGCCCGCACCCTTATTTCGTTCTTTGGCGAATGCCACCATGCGGGGACTCACGTCAAACCCCGTCACGTCGGCGCCCCGGGACCGCAGGATTTCGGCGTATTTACCGGGTCCGCAAGCCGCATCCAGGATGGCTTTTCCGCCTGGTTCCGGAATCAGGCTCAACGTGTTGGGCCGGTCGTAATAGGCGTTGTGGGGTTTATGATCGATCAAACGATGATAAGCCTCGGCCATCTCCTCATACGCCGCAATAATTTTGTTCTTCATATCTTCCATTCAGGCGGTGGTTAGGGTTGCGTGCTTCATCTGTACGATTTATATTTCTTCATTTCGTTTTCAATCGTATTAAAACTGAACCAGCCGGGTAGAAAAAATTGCGTAAAACCTCCAATTACGCGGATTGATTAACGGTGTGATCCCGGCAGCATTTTTATGAACCAGCCTGCCATCAATTGTATAAAATGGCCCGGACTCCCGGTCGTGCTAGTACGCAGCGAAATCTACCTTTTCCGTTGCGATGGAATGCAAATCCGCGCCGCTGCCTCTTTTACAGGCAACGCTACCAAAGATTATTTTTTACCCCAATATACGCGCATAAACCGGCATTCGTAATTATTCTTTACATCACATATAAGTTAGCTGATAATCAGTTCTTTGGCTGGGTATTCAGCTTATCCTGCGGCACCCCGTGGGTACGGCCCGGAGCATCGGCAAAATACCTAACGGTAGGTATTTCTTTTTAAATAAACTATCCCGACTTTGTGCTTTTCTCCCTCCGCAGTTGGTTCAAAGCTCACCTGTAATCCTTTTTAACCTACTTTTAATCCGTTACTGACATGAGAAAAGTGTACCTGCGCCTCCTGCTGTGGCTGGTAGTAGCCACGGCATTCCTGTGTGCCTGCCAAAGACCGGAGCCGGCTCCTCTCCAGCCGGAAAGTACCACCCACCCTAACGCTTCGGCCAGAACAACCGCTACGTACGAAGCCGAACAGGCCGTGCTAAGCGGTGCAGTAGTGGCTACCAACCAAACCGGCTACACCGGAACCGGGTTTGCCGATTACCGAAACGCAACCGGGGATTACATCGAATGGACCGTGAATGCGGCGGCGGCCGGTTCGTTCTCCCTGCAATTCCGGTACGCCAACGGCGGCAGTACCAACCGCCCCTTGCAACTGAAGGTAAACGGCACTGCCGTCGCGGCCAGCCTCGCGTTTTCACCCACAGGCGGTTGGGCCACCTGGTCGCTTTCCTCCGCAACGGCTTACCTGACTGCCGGCGCCAACAAAATCCGCCTGGCCGCCACTGGCTCCGGCGGACCCAACGTCGATCACCTCCAGCTGGATGCCACGGCCTCGCAATCGGGAACGCTCCAGGCGGAAGGAGCGGTACTGAGTGGCCCCGTAGTGACCACCAACCAGGCCGGCTACACCGGGACCGGGTTTGCCGATTACGTGAACGCAACCGGCGACTACATCGAATGGACCGTGAATGCGGCGACGCCCGGTTCGTTCTCATTGCAATTCCGGTACGCCAACGGCGGCAGTACCAACCGGCCTTTGCAACTGCGGGTAAATGAAACGGTCGTGGCGGCCAGCCTCGCGTTTGCCCCAACGGGCAGTTGGACCACCTGGTCCGTTTCCTCCGCAACGGTCAATTTAATAACGGGGCCCAACAAAGTCCGCCTGACCAGCATCGGCGCCAACGGGCCCAACATTGACAACCTCTCCTACGGCAGCGGCAGCACCAGGCACGTGCTCTACCTGGTTGACAATGGCCTCAACCGGCTCGTCTTCCTCAACCAGAAGGACCCGTCCAAAAGCTGGAGCATCCCGATTCCGGCCGGCTCGCGCGACCTGCAACTCGTCGCCGACAACAAGATCCTGGTGAGCCACGGCAACGGCGCGGCTGAGTACGACCGCACCACCGGCGCCAGGGGCTGGTCGGTGAGCACCTACGCGGGCGTTTCCACGGCCCGGCGCCTGGCCAACGGCAACACCTTGCTCGGCTGGTCTGCGCCGGCCGCGGAGGGCGTGCCCGCCAGATTGATGTTCTCGGAAGTCAACAACGCCGGCACGGAAGTGTCGCGGCTGACGCTCAACAACCTCACGACGTTGCGCCTCGCCCGCCGGCTCCCGAACGGCAACACGCTGTTTACCGGCGACACCAACAACGACCTGGTATTCAAAGTGTTCGAGGTCAATGCGGCCGGCGCCATCGTGTGGCAGCAGTTGCTGTACGGTGCCAGGGGCTACGTTGCCAACCGCCTCCCCAACGGCGATACGCAGGCTACAATTGGTCCCATCGGCGCCTTGTATGAGCCGGGTAAGGATGACAACAAGCTGCTGCAACTCAGCCCGACCGGGGCCGTCGTCAAGTTCTGGGGCGGCATGGTCGAGCACCCGGATGCGAGGCTGCGGAAATTCTCGGGCTACAGCGTGGTTCCCAACGGCAACGTCATCATCGCCAACTGGCTCGGCGACGGCAACATTGGCACGGGTCCGCACGCGGTGGAATTCGACGCCCACAACAACCTGGTCTGGAGTTGGGAGGACCACGTTGCCGCCCGGACCGTCACCAACCTGCTCGTCGTCGAGTAGGCACGCCACCCGCGCCGCGGTGGGGCAACCGGACGGTCGGGCACGGAGGGAGGCCCGGCCGGCCGGTTGCGCTACCGGATGGCGTAAACCCGGTTCCGCCTTCCTGCGTTTCAGCGTCGGGAAAGCTCTATCAGCTTTCCACCGACTGGCATGCAAACACTCATTTACAGTACCTGGGGTGCTATTCACCTGCTGGCTGCTACTTCCTCCCTGGTGTTGGGAACGGCCGTACTCCTGGTTCCCAAGCAAAACCCCTTTCACAAGCCGGCCGGCTACGCGTACCTCGCGGGCATGGCCCTGATGATCACTACCGCTTTCGGCATCTACCGGCAGTACGGCGGCTTCGGGATATTTCACGTGGCGGCCCTCCTGACGGGCCTGACCCTGCTGGCGCGCATGCTCCCGGTCTTCTGGAAAAAACGGGTCCGCCACTGGCTGCGGTGGCACTACGGCTTCATGTACCTGTCGGTGCTGGAACTCTACATTGCGCTGGTGGCCGAGTTGCTGGTGCGTACGCCCGGGGCCACGTTCGGGCGGGTCGCCGCCCTGTCGAGCGCCGTCGTACTGATTCCGGGCGGCCTCTTGTTTTTTACCCGGCTGGCAAAAAGCTGGCAGGCCCGGGCCCGCCGCCCGAAAACCGTTGCCTGGGAACGCGACGACCTGAAAAGGGCGGCTTAGTTGCCGGCAGTGGCTGGGGTTAACGGGGGGCTTTCTTCTTCGCCTCGTACAAGGCCGTCAATTTGGGCTTGGTATCCGGCCATTCCTCTTCGATCAGGCCGTAATACGCCGAGTTTCTTTTGGTCAAATTATCGCGGATCATGTCATTCCTGAGCACGCCTTCAAACTGTCCCCCGATCTTTTGAATGGCATTTCTGGAGCGGACATTGTTCTCGTCGGTTTTCAGCTGGACGCGGGACGCTTGCAGCGTTTCAAAACAGTGGGTGAGCAGCAGTAATTTGCATTCCAGGTTCACCGCCGTCGCCCAGTAATCCGGGTGCAACCAGGTCCAGCCGATCTCCAGCTTCCGGTGCGCCGGCTGAATGTCGAGGTACCTCGTGCTGCCGATGAGCTTATTGGCTGGTTTGTGGAAAATCACGAACGGGTATTGGTTGCCCTGCTCCCGTTCGGTCAGGGCCGTTGCGTAGGCGTTTTTCAATTTTGCCGGATCGGTCCCGTCCACCGCGTAGAATTCCCAGATTCTTTGGTCCCGGGCCAGCCCGGCGAGTTCTTCAAAATGGGTTTTTTCCAACGGGATCAGGGCTACGTTTTCCCCGGTCAACGTGGTCGGATGTTTGATCCAAGGGTCGGGCATGGTTTGTTCTTTTTGTCAGGGGTTGTTGCGCTTGACGATTCGCCATTCTACCAACCCAAGGAGCAGGCAACTGATGAAAAATATTTTCTTAATGGATGCGTACATTGTAAAGGAAGTAAGTTAAGAAAAAGTTGTTGGTGAAAACACCAACAACGGCGCGAACGATAAATGCCTCTTTTCCAACTGTTAACAAGCACTCTGAATGCGCCGTTGTTGGTGTTTTCACCAACAACAATCCTATCAACTTATTGAATTTACAAAGTATTAGTAATCCGGAAAGACCAGGTTGGCGGATTTTGAATCAGGGACAAGGGCACATTGGCGATTAGGGTCCAGGGTTGGCGGCCCGGTTACCGGGGTGGCCGGTGTTGCAGGCAGCTCTCACTCCGCTGCACCCGGTTTCCACCGGGTCCGTCGAAACTTCATCCAGCTCCTTTGCCGTTTGTCAATGGTTGAATTGATTGTTTCGTAGCCGTGGGGAAAGCAATGGGCGCAACCCATCGCGTTGCCGTGGATGATCCTCGCTACCCGAATGCCGGAAATTTTAACGGGGTAATCCGCCATGCCCCATTCGTTCACGCCAAATACGCGTTTGTAAAGCCATTCTTTCTTCATTTGAAACGTTGATTAGGTGAAAACCTAATACAGCGTCCCTTTTTGAAATTGCGGTAAGTACTTCATTTACTTCTGGTTAAGGTGTTTATTTTGGTTCAATCGCATGTAACGCAGCGAAAAACGCTTCGGCGTCCGGTCTGAGCTTTCTTCTCCACCTGCTGCCAAACTTTTCGTCTAAGTAAGCCATTATTGTTTGATTGTAAGCAGCGATTTGGCTTCGGTATACAAAATCCTCCCTTGGGTCAACCAAGTTGTGGCAACTGTACAGTTCATAAGTAAACCCATATTTCCGCTTCAATTGTCTGTTCTGCCGCTCAAGTGTATTGCTTCTGGGAGCCGAGCCGGCCATCAATTAAATGATTTTGGCTTCTCCTTTGCCAATATCTGCCATCGCCTTTGCTTGGTACGCCGCCAAAAGCGTATTCTCCACGGGCCGGTAGACATCATCAAGACAAAAGTTCAATCCTGCAATATCACTTTGCAACTCAATCACAGTATCGTGTGCCGCACCCAGGCAAGCCACGACCACTTCGTACCGGCCGGCGGGAAGTTGCTCAAATCGATAAACAGTAGCCTGATCATCTACCCGTTTGGGGTAATACAATCCCTGGCCTTCCAACCCGGTAGCCCTCACAGTGGCATTGTGGTAATTGTACTGCTTTTGGTCTTGCTCCGGCAAATAACAGAAGCTCAGTTTTCCTTCCATACGATGTTTGTTACGACTTTGCCCCTTCACCGGTATGACCGTCAGCAACATCAAAAGTATTAGTACTTGTTTCATTGATTTTCTCCTTTTCTATTTGCAACCCACGTACCGGAGCCATACCTACGGATAGCAGCAATTCCTTCCGTAAAGGATTCCTCGTAAATCACGGGGAGAACCAACCACGCCTTCATGTCTGGATAAGATAACAGTATTCTGGCCATGCATCCAAGTACGGGGCGGACTTTTTACTTCGGCCCACCGGTTGCACGCCTGCCCGCATTTTGAAGTCCCCGGGCGGCTTTTGGTACGTAAACCCGTTGCCCCCTATTTACCGGCCAGAATTCCCTTTTCGCCGTAGTACTTCTCCCGGTACGCCCAGGTATAGCCGCCCACCAGCACCAGCGTCAGGATTTCGGCCAGCGAACGCGACAGCCACACGCCGCGCAGCCCCAGCCCGAACGCGCCGGGCAGCACCGCCAGCAGCCCGGCCACCAGCACCAGCCCTTTGAGCACGTGCACCGCCGTAGCGACTCCCGGCTTGCCGGTGCTCTGCAAGTAGGCGCCCAGGATGTAGTTGGGGCCGGCCGCCAGGAAGAGCAGGAAGTGCCACGCCAGGGCCCCGCCCGCCACCTGCCGGAACGCGGCCGTTTCGTCGCCGGCGAACAGCGCAATCAGCAACCCCGGGGCGGCCACGCCGAGGAGCGTCACCCCCAGCCCCAGCCCGAGGGTAAAGCCCGCCGCGAAACGCGCTGTCGCCAGCACCCGGCCCGGCAGCCTGGCCCCGAGGTTGAACGACATGATGGGCAGCGCGGCGATCATGGCGGAAGTAAAAGGCCGGATGAAAATGAAACTCAGGTAGTTGACCAGCCCGAAGGCCGCCACCGCCCCCGGTCCGTACGGCACTACGGCGCGGCTGATGAGCAGCAGGCCCGTCGAAAAAGACACCTCCGAGGCAAACGACGGCAGCCCCAGTTTCAGCAACTCCCGCCACTCGGCCAGCCGGAGCGTGAACCGGAAGCCCCGGAAGCCAAAGTGGTTCCGGCCCCGTTGCAGGTGAAACGCCAGGTACCCGGTCGCGGCGGCGCTGCCCAGGACCGTTGCCACGGAAGCCCCTTCCACGCCCAGGTGCAGGCCCACGACCAGCAGCAAATCCAGCGCGAGGTTGAGGCCCACGGCCACCAGCGACGCATTCCGCGACACGCCCGGGTTGCCGTCGTTGCGCAGCAGACCCGACCAGAACAGGTTGAGGAAAAACACCGGCATGCCCACCAGTTGCCAGTGCAGGTAGGCGGCCAGGTTGTTTGCCATCGATGCATTGCCGGCGCCGGCCAGGAAAACGGCCAGCGGCTTTGCCACCAGCGGCGCACTCAGCGCAACCGTTCCCCCCAGCAGCAGGGCCAGCGTGGTGGCAAACGCAAAAATGCGCTGGGCATTGCCGTAGTCGCCCGCACCGATGCTTTTGCCCAGCAGAATGCCGCTCCCGATCATTACGGGCAGGGCCAGCGCCACCAGCCCGATCACCACCGGGGCGTACAGGCCCACCACGGCCACGCCTTCCTTGCCCACCTGCTGCCCCAGGATCACGCCGTTGATCACCTGGTGGAGCGTGGCCGACAGGATGCTGGTCAGCGCCGGTACGTAATACCTGAAAAACAGGGTGCCCACCGTGGCGTCGCCCAGGCCGTTGGGTGCAGTCATGCGGAAAGTTCTGGCAGGGGGCGAAATTAAATTCTTTTGACGAAAATTCCCCGGCCTGCTGGCCGCGGGCAAAACCTTTTTAGCGCCCCCGCAGGTTTCTCCAGACGGCGTGCCCGGCCGGCACGAACCGGCTGGTATCCACTTTGAAGGCAGCCGCTACGTGCCCCAGTGTTTTTCCGCAAACACGTAGGCCCGCCGGCTTTCGTATTCCACGCCCACGTACGGGTCGCGGAGGCGCACTTCCTTCACCGTGAAGCCATTCTGCCGCAGTTTCTCCCCGACCGTCTCCACGCGGAAGAAGTAAAAATCAAGTGATTTGTCGCTGCCCAGGAAGTCTTCCACCCGCACTCGGGCGTCCTCGCCAAGGTGAAAGGAAAGCAACAGTTGTCCCCCGGGTTTGAGCAACTGGTGCAGTCTGGCGAACAGCTTGTCCAGCACCTCCACCGGGAAGTTGACGATGAAATACAACCCGATGAGGGCGTCGTACACCTCCGTTTCGGTCATTTGCAGCACGTCGGCCACCCGGAACGGAATCGTCGGGTTCAGTTCCGCCGCCATGCGCACCATTTCGGGCGACAGGTCAATGCCCGCGGTCCGGCGGCCCAGGTGATGGTGCACGTACCGGGCCACCTGTCCGGGGCCGCAGCCCACGTCGGCGATGATCCCGTCGGCGGGCACTGCCGCCACGAAGTCGGCCAGGAATTGCTGCACCTTCGGTTTGCGCAGGATTTCGTCCTGGTACTTGTCGGCGTAGGTACGGGCCACCCGGTCGTAGGCGGCCGTTACTTCGGGGGTGTTTTGCGTGGTCATATCGCGGCAAGGAGCGTATATGAATTTATAAACGCCAAACTTACCGGATCAGCGTCACGCAGCCTTTCATTTTGTTGTCAAAAAGCTGGTTGTCCTCGATGCACATGAATTCGGTGTACCAGAAATAGACGCCGGTGGGGCAGGGCGTGCCGTGGTGGGTACCGTCCCATCCTTCGGCCAGGCTGGAGGTTTGAAACAGTACGGCGCCCCACCGGTTGCACACTTTGAAGGTAAACCGGGCCAGGTTGGAAACGGGCCGGAACAGGAACAGGTCGTTGCTGCCATCCCCGTTGGGCGTAAACACATTGAAGGATTCCAGGTTGTAGCGGTTCGCCGAGGGGTCCGGCAGGTCTTTCTCCACGAGGTTATCAATGAGCATGTTCCCGAAATACGCGGGAAGCGCCGCGTAATCCACCTCCAGGACCAGGTAACGGGCATCCTGAAGCTGGGGCGTAAGGGTCAGGTTATACGTTCGCCAGTCGGGGTGGTTGACGGCCGGCGACTGCCACAGCAATTCGGTGGTGGCGCAACTGTCAGCCGCGCCCCACACCTTGAGGATGACCGGGTTGGCGTAGGACAAAAAATCCCAGTCCACGTGATGCCCGTGCGTGTCGGAATAAGCCAGGTCGATGCCCAGGTCGTAGCTTTTACCGGTGACCAGCGGCCGGGCCAGTTTGATTTGCACCGCTTCGGTGGTGTTGGCGTAAGGCCCCAGGTTGCCCCTTGTCACCATGCCCAGGTAAGTAGCGCCCTGCGAAGCGGGTCTGGTTACTTCGAAAGAACCCGGCTGGGTGTCGGGCGTACTGAACGTTTTGCAGGGAAACCAGGGTTGGGGCGCGACATTCCATTGGGGGGTTCCTTCGAAAGAAGGGTTTTGTATCCGTTGCGCGGGTGCTTTCCAGGCAATAGTGCCCAGCAGTAGCAGTAAAGCAGCTCGTAGGGGTAGCTTCATGGGGAGTCAGGGAAAGAATTGCCGGAATGTGTTGTTTTTTCTTACGGCCCCGGGGTGCGGGACAAAGGCAAACGGCGTTGCCGGTTGGTTTCACCTGGCCGCAATGTATATGCCAGAAGAGGGCGTCCCGGGGCGCCCGGCGCCGGTTTTTTCGCGGCTCGTTTTTCCCTTTCCGGCGCGGCCCCTCCCAAATGCTACACGGGTGTTGGCCCCCCCGTCCGGGCGGCTGGTCACGTTCCCGCCCTCCCGCGGATTCAGTGGGTATTTTAATTTTTCCTACCCTATGTACAACAAACATTTCCCCGGCGCATGGGTCCTCCCGGCGCTGCTCCTTGCGTTTACCGCTTGCCACAAAGAGCCTTCCGTTCCGCCGGCCGAGGCCGCCACGGGCAAGCTTTCCCTGCGGCTCGACGGCCTGGACATTCAAAAAACCGACCCCAACGGCCGGGGCGCGGCCGTACCGACGGAAAACTTCAAGGTAATTATCTACAACGGCAATGGCAGGCAGGTGCAGGCCTACGAAAAGTATTCGCTGGTGCCGGCCGAAATCGTGTTGCCCGTGGGCGAATACGTGGTGGAGGCCCACTCCAACAACCTGGTGCCGGCGGCCTTCGACAACCCGTACTACGCGGGCAAAACGGCCCCCATTCAAGTCGTCAAAGATTCCGTCCGGGCCGTGGGCGTTGCCTGCGAACTGGCCAACGTGAAAATCACCGTTGCCTACAGCGACGCCATCCGGACCACCTGCACCGACTACGCCACGGTGGTGAAGACCGACAGCGCCGCCCTCTCCTTCGGCAAGACCGAAACCCGGGCCGGCTACTTCAAAGCCGCCCCCCTGTACGTTGAATCGACCCTCACCTATCCCAACCCCGACGGCACCACGCGCAAGCGCATTCTGCGGGGCACCATTGCCAACCCGGCGCCCAAAGAGTACTACAAGATCACCGTCAACGATACCGTCGGCAGCGGCAGCGTGAAGCCGCTGACCCTGCTGGTGAACGAGACGCCCGTGCAGAAGGAACTGGCAATCACTTCCGAAGGCACCGCGCCCTGGCAGCCCGGCGACCCCTGGACCGACCCCCGCGACGGGCAGACGTACAAGACCATGCAGTTTGGCAACCAGGTGTGGATGACCGAAAACTTTAACTACGAGACACCCAACTCCTGGCGGCACCCGTCGGTGCCGGCGGGAAGCGAAAAACGGTACGGCCGCTTCTACACCTGCTCGTCGGCCATGGACAATGCGCCCGCGGGCTGGCGCCTGCCCAGCGCACCGGAATGGAAAATCCTGGAGGACTACCTCAAGCAGAACAACCTTACCGGTTTGGAAACCAATGGCTTCCACGGCGTGCAGGCCGGCATGTACAGCATAGTCGACAACCGGTTTTCCAGCTTCCGCGAATACGCCTACTATAAATCGACCTCCGGCAACGTGTTCCCGTGCTACACCAGCACCTGCGGCGGCATCTATTCGATGGGCTACAGTTGCGAATCCTTCGCCTCCAGCATCCGGTACATCAGAAACTAACCCGTTCCGGCGCACCCATTCGGCGCGAATTCCGAAAAAGATTCGCGGGGAGGGTGCGCCGGAATGTTTTGTACGGCAGTCTTGTTTAAATTACGCAGCCTGCTTCGAAGATCATCCGAAGACCATCCTTTGCCCCCCTACCCCATGAATCCCTCCTTCTCCGCCCGCCGGCGCCCGGCCTACATCCAGATGTTCCAGCAAACGCCCCTCGACCTGCTCGTGATCGGCGGCGGCATTACCGGCGCGGGCATTGCCCTCGACGCCCGTAGCCGGGGCCTGCACGTGGGGCTGGTGGAAATGCAGGATTTCGCCGCCGGCACCTCCAGCCGCTCCACCAAGCTGGTGCACGGCGGCCTGCGTTACCTCAAGCAGTTTGAACTCAAGCTGGTGGCCGAAGTGGGCCGCGAACGGGCCATTGTGCACGCCAACGCCCCCCACGTGACGCACCCCGTGCCCATGCTGCTGCCCCTCACCCGGGGCGGCTCGCTGCGCCGGTGGGAGGCGGCCCTGGCCCTGTCGGTGTACGACTTCCTGGCCGGGGTAAAGCCCGCCGAACGCCGCCGCATGCTGTCGGCCGCCGCCACCCGCAAGCAGGAGCCCCTCCTGGACCCCGACGGCCTCCTGGGCGGCGCCCTGTACTACGAATACCGCACTGACGACGCCCGCCTCACCCTGGAAATCCTTAAAGAAGCCGTGCACCGCGGCGCCCTGGCCCTCAACTACGCCAAAGCAACGGGCTTCCTCTACGAGAACGGCAAGATCAGCGGCGCCACCATCACCGACCAACTCACGGGGGAAAGCTTCCCGGTGCGGGCCCGGCAGGTGGTGAACGCCGCCGGCCCCTGGGTCGATGCCGTGGATACGCTCAACGACCCCGCCGAAGGCGAAAAGCTGTTTCTTACCAAGGGCGTGCACCTGGTGGTGGACGGCGACCGGCTGCCCGTGCGCCAGGCCGCCTACTTCGACACGACCGACGGCCGCATGGTATTTGCCATTCCCCGCGAGGGCAAAACCTACGTGGGCACCACCGATACGCCCTACGCGGGCAACACCGCCCACCCCGACGTGACGGCCGATGACGTAACTTACCTGCTGGGCGCCGTGAACCGGACGTTTCCCGGCGTGCACCTGCAACCCGCCGACGTGGAGTCGTCGTGGGCCGGACTGCGGCCCCTCATCCGCCAGAAGGGCAAAGGCCCCGGCGAGATCTCCCGCAAGGACGAGATTTTCCGCTACGACTCGGGCCTCATCACCATTGCCGGCGGCAAGCTGACCGGCTACCGCAAAATGGCCGAACGCATCGTGGACCTGGTGGCCGGACGGCTGCACAAAGCCACGGGCAAGTCTTCCGGTCCCTGCATCACGGCGCGGCTCCGGCTCTCGGGCGGCGACCTGGGCGGCGACACGCTGGAAGGCTTCGTGCGGGAAAAAACGCGGCAGGGCGAACTGCTGGGCCTCCCCGCGGCGGAAGCCCAGCGGCTGAGCCGCCTGTACGGGGCCAACGTAGAAAAGGTGTACGCTTACCTGCCGGCCGTCTCCAAGGATTCGCACGTGTACGGCCTGCCGCCCACGCTGCTGGCGCAGTTGCAGTACGGCATCGACGCCGAGATGGTGGCCCGCCCCGCCGACTTCTTTATCCGGCGCACGGGGGCCCTGTACTTCAACGTGCACTGGGTGCGGCAGTACGCCGAGCCGGTGTGGGTGTACATGCAGGCCCACCTCCAGTGGCCGCACGCCGAGGCCCAGGCCTACCGCCGCGAATTGCAGGAACTGCTGGGAGGGGTAACTAGCAATTACGAATTACGAATTACCAATGACTGAGGCGTGTCTTTCCGGTTTACCGTGGATGTTTGTCAAAAGGCTAACCACGGAGGCACGCATTCAATCACTGTTAATTCGTAATTCGTAATTACTAACCCCTCCCCCATTCTGCGGGAAATGGGCCGCCCGGGAGGGCCGGGCACCCGGCTTCCGGGGTGAATCTTCTACCATCCGGTTGAGATTCAAACTTTTATTCATAAAATTTTTACGCCCAACGCTGGCATTCTTCCCGTAGGTTAGGTAAATTTTGGAACGCTACGTTTTACCTAACCCCCAGCAGTCATGCGTGCCTTTCTCGCCATTTCCTGCCTGCTCTGCCTGCTGCCCGGCCCGCTGGCCGCCCAGCGCGTGCATAGAACGGTGGTGCTGCACAATGGCTACGAGGCCGGCCAGTTGGTGCGCAACCACACGGTGGTGCACTACTTCCACAACAACCGGGAACGGGTGGCGGGCTTCATTACCGTGAACCGCGTCGTGCAGTACGCCCTCAACCAGGAGCGGAGCCAGTATTCGACCTGGGTGGAAACCGACACGCTGTGCACCTTTGCCGGCACCATCCACAAGGGCAGGATGAACGGTACCTTCCCCTCGTTCCCGCCGGGCAACCTGTTCTTCGTGCACACCTACGAGGACGACCAGAAAAACGGGCCGTTCCTCGGGTTTTTCCACTTCGGGCAGCGCTTCTGCGAAGGAACGCTGACCGGGGGCATCAAAACCGGGCCCTACCGCGAATACTACGCCAACGGCCACCTGTCCAAGTCGCAGCAGTTCCTCGACCCGGGCAAGAACGTGCTGCACCAGGAACAATACTACATCACCGGCGAGTTGCACCACCGCGGGTACTTCCACGGCGACAACAAGGTCAACGAGTGGCAGTACTTCGACACCGATGGTACGCTGAGCAAAACCGAGTACTACAACAAGTACGGCCGCCTCAAGAAGATCAGAAACGAAAAGCAGGATCAGGATTAATGGGATTGGCCCGATGAACGGGATTATAAAAAAGGGACGCCGGGTTTGAAAACCCGGCGTCCCTTTTTGTGCTTCAAGCCATTTTTACGTTACGCTAAAATGACTTTATGGCCATGCATTTGGTTGTTCGCAATGACCGGTCAAACAGGAAAGTACGAACAACGAATAACCAACAACGAATGCGTATTACTTCCGGGCCGTTAGTTCGGTTGCGCCCTGGAGTACGTTGTACTGGTTGATGAGGCGCAGTTTGCCGGGCAGGGTGCGGCGGCTCACGCCGTACCGCGTCATGAACTGCTCCAGTTCGGGTCCGAACCTGGCGGCCATTGCCGGCCACAGTTCCCGGCGAAAGCGGCTGATGGGCACGAAACGGCCGTCCGTGTGCACGAAATACGAATACCCCGAGAGTTGAAAGGCCAGGTCGGCGTCTTCGGCGGGCAACAAGCCGGCCGGTACGCCGTAGCCAATCGCCGGGCTGGCGCGGCGCACCAGTTTGAGGGGACCGTCGAGCACGACTTCGAAAAACGTTTTGGCCGGCTGCCTGCCTCCCGCACCGGACGCCAGGGCCTGGAAACGGCGGATGGTATTGAGCTGGACGTCGAAAAAGGCGAAAGACTGCAACAGGTGGGGACCGAAAGCCTGCACCCGGCCGTCGCGGCGGTACTGTACGACGCCGGCCCGCCAATCGTAGCGGACCTCGCCGTGCAGGGTGGCTTCGCTGTTGAAGACCACCTCGCCCCGGTACCATCCTTCCTCGCCGGCAAAGGCAGCCCAATGCACCAGCACCGCCAGCAGAATCGTGCAAAATTTTCTCATAATTTTCACAATGTTAACACACTTACGCAATATTCCCACGCGGGTTGTCCCGGGATTCCACTGCCGGCCGTTTACCTTTTTAAATGGCCCCCCGTACGGGCAGCCGGAAAAGCGATCAGGGATAAACGGCTGAAACCGGGGCGCCTGCGCGGGAGCAACACATCGGAACGGGTCGCCGGGGAAAGCCAAAGCTACCGCATCCCCACCCGGGTAACCACGCAAAAACGACCATTACCCCACGGGCGGCAGGTTTGGTAAAAAAAGGAGACTGGAGACCGGAGGAAGGGAGACCGGAGGAGGCGTGCCCAGGCAACGCGGTGATTGGTTGGCGGGACGAATGGGTTGGGCCAAAAGGAAGAAAGGGAAAAAGGGAAACCGAATCAGTTGTTGATCCGACCTCCCTTTTTCCCTTTCGTATTTCCTTACGGGTTCTTTACCGCACCTCCGCCCCAGCTTCCTTCCCGATCCTCCTCCCGTCTCCTTCCTCCGGTATGCGGTTTGCTTGCATTATACCCTGACTTGTTGCTGGCGGGGGGCCAGCAGGTGCATGATGGCCCAGGCCAGCAGGTAGGCCGAGCCGCAGATGAAGAACATGATGTAGTAGCCGGTTTCGATGCTGCCCTGGGCCTTGTAGTGGTCGAGCAGCACGCCGGCCGCCTTGGCAATGAGGATGCCGCCGATGGCCCCGGCCATGCCGCCCAGGCCGACTACCGAAGCAATGGCTTTCTTGGGAAACATGTCCGACACCAGCGTAAAGATGTTGGCCGACCAGGCCTGGTGCGCCGAGGCGGCCAGGCCGATGATGAGCACCGCGTACCACGGACTGAGGGCGCCCAGGGCCTGGGCCGCTACCACCGGTATCACCAGCAGGGCGTACGTGAGCATGGCCGTCTTGCGAGCCCGGTACACGGGCCAGCCCTTGTTGATGAAGTACCCCGACAGCCACCCGCCCATCACACTGCCGACGGTCGTCATGCTGTACACCAGGGCGATGGGAATGGCCAGGTCGGTTTTGGTCATGCCGTACTCCTTGTTGAGGAAAGAGGGCAGCCAGAAGAGGTAAAACCACCACACGGGGTCGGTCAGGAACTTGCCCACGATGAAGGCCCACGTTTGCCGGAAGGTCAGCAGGCGGAACCAGCTCACCTTGTCCGTGTTCGTTTCGGCCTCCTCTTTGGCGTCGTCGCGGGTGATGTATTCGAGTTCGGGACGGGCCAGGCGCTTTTGCCGGGTGGGGATGTCGTAGTAGAGAAACCAGAAGATGAGCCAGAAGAAGCCGATGGCCCCCGTGATGATGAACGCCCATTCCCAGCCCATTGCCGCCGCCAGGGCCGGCACGGTCAGCGGCGCCACCACCGCCCCGATGTTGGTGCCGGAGTTGAACACGCCGGTAGCCAGGGCCCTTTCTTTCTTGGGAAACCACTCGGCGGTGGTTTTGATGGCCGCCGGGAAGTTGCCCGCCTCGCTGCCCCCCAGCAGGGCCCGGGCCGCCACGAAGCCGAACGTGCTGCGGGCAAAGGCGTGCAGGATGGCGGCCACGCTCCACACCACCAGCACCAGGGCGTACCCCAGCTTCGTCCCGATCTTGTCGATGAGCCAGCCGGCCCCCAGCATCCCGGCCGCGTAGGCGATCTGGAAGGCGATCACCACGTTGGCGTAGTCCGTCTCCGTCCAGCCGAAGAGGGGCTCCAGGTAGTCGTCCTTGAGCAGGCTGATCACCTGGCGGTCGAGGTAGTTGATGGTGGTGGCGAAAAACAGCAGGGCCACGATCCGCCAGCGGTAGGTGCCTACTTTGCCGTCGGCCGGGGGGCTGCCCACCACCGGGGGCGTGGGGTTCTTAATGGTTTGCATTTAAAGGGGGGAGAATGGGGTAAAACGAATAACAAACTACGCTTTTTTTCTGATCCGCTCAACCAGGGCGGTGACGGCCGTGATCTTTTGCGCCAGCCCGTCGAAGTCGCCGCGGGCCAGCAGGTCCTTGGGAAACAGTTGGGAGCCGATGCCTACGCAGGTGACGCCGGCCGCGAACCAGGCCCGCAGGCTCTCTTCTTCGGGCTCCACGCCGCCGGTCACCATCAGGCTGCTCCAGGGCGAGGGGCCCTTTACGGCCGACACGAACCCCGGCCCTACCACGTTGCCCGGGAACACCTTCACGATCTCGGCGCCCAGTTCTTCGGCGCGGGAAATTTCGTTGAGGGTGGCGGCGGCAGGTACCCAGGCGATTTTGCGGCGGTGGCACACGGTGGCTACGTCTTCCTTGATCACGGGCTGCACGATGAAGCTGGCGCCGAGTTGGATGTAGAGGGCGGCCGTGCCGGCGTCGAGTACGGTACCCGCGCCGAGGATCATTTCGGGAAAGCGGCCGGCGGCGTAGCGGTTGAGTTCGCCGAAAAGCTCGTGGGCGTAGTCGCCGCGGTTGGTAAACTCAAACACGCGGATGCCGCCCCGGTAGCAGGCTTCCAGCACGCCTTTGCAGGTCTCCAGGTCGGCGTGGTAGAACACGGGCACCAGGCCGGTTTCGGCCATTTTGAGGCACACTTGGATGCGGGTGAATCGGGACAAGGGAGTCAGGGAGTTTAGGAGTTGGGGCGTTTGCGCGTCAGAGATGCCCAAACCGCTTTTTATTCACTAAAAGCAGCACGTGGCGGGATTCTACTTGCCGGGCCGGCGGGTACGGTTCCCTAAGCTTTGATGGTTAGAGAATCAAAGGGGGCGGCTTGTAGCGCACAAGATCTTCAATCCCGTCTTCGGTTTCGTCTTCAACTACCTCCCACCCCAGCAGATCGGCAATCTTTTTGAGCAACGCCACGTACCGGGCGTGGCTGGCCGGGAGGGCTTCCGGTTCGGAATTTACAAATTTGGCGCCTTCAATGTAAATCAGATTGCACGTGTTGATCGAATCGTTGCCGGCCCAACTGCTGTAGGTGATTGCGTGCAGCAGGATCAGCCGAATCCCCGGAAAAGTGTCAACGCTTTCGTACGTGATGCGGTCCACCTCCCTGAGCTGGTCCACTTGCTTCAGATAATCCTTGATGCGGTCAACGTCTGTACGCTGGGAAAGCCCGGCGTCAAACCGCAAATAGAAGCAAAAGAAATACGGGCTGTACATCGCGGTGGTTTGATCCGGTAAACCCTTCTTAAGCAGTGACCGGTTAAGAGTCGTTCAGCATCCAGGGGAGGGGTATTCGGCACTCCGCTATCCTTTGCTGATCTTCTTTAGGGCGGTTACTTCATTCAAGGGAAAAGGGGTTGTTGGTAAGCAGTAACACGCAGCGACGGGCATTAAGGATAGAACCTGCCCAGGTGCATCGGTTTGGCGAAACATATTCCATATCTTTTAACGCGTACGGTATCGGCCGCCAAATAGATATGGAATATGTTTCGCCGGCCGGTTCCCCCACCGACCGCGGTAATTGCGTGACCAGCAACTGTGGGTATTGACAACCCCGACAACTTATGGGTAAGTCCTATACAATTTATTCTATTACTCCTGCAACGCCTTCTCCAGCCAGATGCGGTTCTCGTCGGGGTCGGGTTGGGGCTCCACGGCGGTGATGCGGAAGCCGTTTTTGAGGGCAAACAGGAGCATGGCCTTGTGGCGGTTGCGGGTCTTGCAGGTGATGCGCCGGTAGCCCTGCGCGGCGGCCCACTTTTCCTGCGCCTCGGCCAGCAGCCGGGCCGCGTGCCGGCGGCGGAAGTCGGGCAGCACGCCGCCCATCCAACTGTAGAACGACCCGTCGGCTTCCCGCTGGTAGCCCACCTTAAAGCCCACCGGGAACAACCCTTCGCAGGCCACCAGGATCAGGTGCGGCTTGCCGGCCAGCTTTTCGCGGTACACGGCCTCGCCGTACGGGTCGGTCAGTTCGGGAACCTGCCGCGAGAGGGCAACGACCTCGCCGATGCTTCCCTGCCGGATGGTAATGTCCAGGTGGCTGTGCGAAGGGACGGACGAAGGAAAGAGGGTCATCAGCGCGAAAGTTTACCGGAGGAATCGCCGTGCATCACCGTTTCCACTTCGGCCACCGTCACCAGGTTGGCGTCGCCCTCCACGGAGTGTTTGAGCACGGAGGCAGCCACCGCAAAGTCGAGGGCCTGCTGGTCGGAGTCGTAGGTTTCGAGGCCGTACAGCAGGCCCGCCACGAAAGCATCGCCCCCGCCGATGCGGTCGATGATGGGCACGATGGGGTGTACGCGGGTGGTCAGGTGCTGCTGCCCGTTCCAGAGCATGCCCATCAGCGTGTTGTGCGAAGCGCTGACCGACTCCCGCTTCGTATTCACGATCTTGCGCACCCGCGGGTAGGCTCCCATGATCTGCCGGGCCACCGACAGCCAGGGGTTTTCGGCGTCCTTCTCCCCTTCCAGGCCGAACAGGTCGCGGGCGTCGCCCTTGCTGCACAGGATCAGGTCGCAGCCGGCCACCAGTTCGGGCATCACCTGGCGGGGCGTCTTGCCGTACTGCCAGAGGTTTTTGCGGTAGTTTACGTCGGCCGACACCTGCACGCCCAGCCGGTTGGCGGTTTGGATGCCCTCTAGCAGCGTGCGGGCGGCGCTGTCGGAGATGGCCGGGGTAATGCCGGTCCAGTGGAACCAGCCGGCGCCGGCGAGCACGGTTTCCCAGTCGATCATGCCCGGTTCGATGTGGGCGAAGGCGGAGCCGGCCCGGTCGTAGACCACTTTGCTCGGCCGGCTGATGGCGCCGAATTCCAGGAAGTAGATGCCCAGGCGGTCGCCGCCGTACGCGATGTGGTCGGTGCGGACGCCGTACTTGCGCAGCAGGGCGGTGGCGGCGTGGCCCAGGTCGTTGTCGGGAAAGCGGGTCACGTGTTCGGCCGGCACGCCGAACTGCGCCAGCGACACGGCCACGTTGGCCTCGCCCCCGCCGTAGGTAACATCAAACGAGGCGGCCTGCACGAACCGCGAAAAACCCGGCGTGGAGAGCCGCAGCATGATTTCCCCGAAGGTCACTACTCTCTTCATGAATTAGGAATGGTCATTGGTCAAAAGTCATTGGTCAATGGTACATTGGTCATTGGTCATTGGTCATTGGTCAGTAGTCAGTCGGGTGCGGCAACTTACGCATACCAATGACCAATGTACCAATGACTAATGAACCAATGGTTGGCCTTACCGCTTCTCGAACACGAGGCGGAAATGGTCCCAGATGCCCTTCTCGAAAGCCACGCGGATGGGCGCAATTTGCAGGTTTTTGAAGCGGTTTCGCATCTTGGGATCTATCAGGAAACGGGGCGTGAGCGACAGGTAGGCCAGGTATTTCTGCACACCAAAGCTCTTGAGGCGTTGACGCCACACTTTAATGGTTTCGATGTAGTCCAGCTTGCCACTGTGGTGGGTTACGAGTTTAAAATAGGGCTCGGCGTTTTTAATGATCTGCTCCTTGCCGTAGGGGAGCCAGGAACCGGGAAACTCATTGACCACCAGGGCCATCAGGTATTCGTTGGAGTCTTTGTCGGCGTTGATGTCGATGGCATCCAGTTCGATCATGCCTTTGTCGAACACCATCGTCTGGATGAAACACCGGCCTCCCGGGGGCAGCAAGTCGCTGACGGTTTTGAAGAACTGACTGTACACCTGGTCCTGTCGGCCGGCCTTATAGTCTTCGATGGAGCAGAAATGCTCGAATGCACCTACCGACACGACGGCGTCGAAAGTGCCGTAATCCACCGGCTTGACCGTGCGGCAATCCTGGATGAAGACCTCAAAGCCCTGGCGCCGGCAGGCGGCGTGTTGCCCTTCCGACAGCACCAGCCCGATGCCTTTTGCCTTCACCTGGCGCAGGTAATTGAGAAAAGGCCCCCACCCGCAGCCCATGTCGAGGACTTTGCTGCCCGGGCCGATCCGCAGGTTCTCGGCAATGAAGTCGTGTTTTTTTCGCTGCGCCTCTTCGAGGGAGAGCGAAAAATCACCGTCGTATTTAGCCCCCGTAAAATCAGCCATTTCTCCCACGCTCAACCGCCAGACCTGGTCCATGGTAGAGTAAGAATAATCGATATCTGTTTTGTTAGCCATTGGTGCGTTTGGTTAGGGACTATTCCATCTACTTGAAAAGGACGTTGTTGCAGCGAGGCAAGGTTCGTTCAAAGGTCTACGCCCAGGTAAACGTCGGCCAGTGTAACGGGGGCATCGCCGTTCAGCAGGGGCAGGGCTTCGGCCGGTTGGGTGAACAGTTGCTTTTCCCACTGGCTGGCGCTGCGCTTGCGGAAGTATTCCACCCGGACCTCCTCGCTGGATACCAGTACATACTCCTGCAAGGATAAAATGCTCTGGTAAGCGGTGAATTTATCCTCCCGGTCGTACGCCTCGGTGCTCCCGGAAAGTACTTCTACGATCAGCGTGGGGTTGAGCAGGTTGTCATCCTCCTTGCCTTTAAGCAACGACTGGCCTTTCACCACCGCCACATCGGGATAGCAATAGCTGTTGGTTAGCGGTTTATGCACCCGCATGTTACAGACATAAGCCTGGTATCCCTTGCCTTTGACGAACAGGTACACTTCTCCGAGTACATTTCCGGTTATTAAACTATGGTTCTCGCCGGCGCCTCCCATTTTAATAATCTTGCCGTTGAGGTATTCGTGTTTTTCCGCTTTGGGCAGGCTCCGCTCCCGGAGCAGGTACTCTTCCGCCGAGATGAAATCGACCAGGGCGTGGGGGGCCGATACGGGGGTTTCAATGAGCAGGGCCATAGATTAGTATTGGGTATTGGGTATTGGGTATTGGGTATCCGGACCGTGGTTGGTTAACGACGTAATGGTACACTGAATTATTTAGGATGATTAGGATTGGAACTAATCTTAAAAGAAATCATAACAAATCATAACCATCCTGGACAATCCGTGTACTATTCCTCCCCGAACCCAAAATACGCGTTGGCGTTGTGGTAGCAGATGTTTTCCACCATTTTGCCCAGCCATTCGCGGTCGGCGGGCAGTTCGCCGTTTTCCACGTCGTTGCCCAGCAGGTTGCAGAGGATGCGCCGGAAGTACTCGTGGCGCGGGTACGAGAGGAACGAACGGGAGTCGGTGAGCATGCCCACGAACCGGCTCAGCAGGCCCATGTTGGAAAGGGCGTTCAGTTGCCGCTCCATGCCGTCCTTCTGGTCGAGGAACCACCAGCCGGAGCCGAACTGCATTTTGCCCGGCACGCTGCCGTCGTTGTAGTTGCCGATCATGGTGGCAAACAGTTCGTTGTCGCGGGGGTTGAGGTTGTAGAGGACCGTTTTGGCGAGGCGGTTTTCCGAATCGAGCCGGTCAAAGAATCTGGTCATGGGCCGGGCCATTTCGAAGTCGCCGACCGAATCCCAGCCGGTGTCGGGACCGAGTTGGCGCAGCATGCGGGAGTTGTTGTTGCGGATGGCGCCCAGGTGGTACTGCTGGGTCCAGCCCTTTTCGTGGTCCATCAGGGCAAACTCCACCAGCATGGCCGACTTGAACTTGAGCACGTCGGGCGGGCTGAGCGTCTGCCCGCCGCGTACTTTCTCGAATATCTGCCGGATTTCGCCATCTCCGTACGGCTCGGCGTAGAGCTGCTCCAGGCCGTGGTCCGACAGGCGGCAACCCATCGACGCGAAGAAGTCGTGGCGCTGGCGCAGGGCCGCGAGGTAGGCGGCAAAATTGTTGATGTCGGTATTGGTTGCCGCGGCCAGCTTGTCAACCCAGGCGTTGAAGGCGACGGGGTCTTCGGGGGCCATGCCCTTGTCGGGCCGGAAGGTAGGCAGCACCCGGATTTCGAAGCCGCTCTCCCGGATCTGCCGGTGGTGTTCGAGCGAATCGGTGGGGTCGTCGGTGGTGCAGATCACGCGTACGTTCATGCGGCGGAGCAGGCCGCGCACCGAGTAATCAGGGCTTTGCAGCAGGGCCGTGGCCTCGTCGTAGATGTCGCGGGCCGTATCGCCGTTGAGTACTTTGGTGATGCCGAAGTAGCGGCGCAGTTCCAGGTGCGTCCAGTGGTAGAGGGGGTTGCGCATCGTGTAGGGCACAGTTTCGGCCCACTTCTCGAACCGGGCGTAGTCGTCGGCATCGCCGGTGATGTAGCGTTCGGGTACGCCGTTGGTGCGCATGGCCCGCCACTTGTAGTGGTCGCCGTCGAGCCAGATGCGGGTCAGGTTGGGAAACCTTTGGTCGGCGGCGATCTGGTCGGGGGGCAGGTGGCAGTGGTAGTCGATGATGGGCATGCGGGCCGCGTGTTCGTGGTATAGGTAGCGGGCCGTGTCGGTCTGGAGCAGGAAGTCTTCGGAAAGAAAGGGCTTCGGGGTAGTGGGTATATCGGTGAGCATGATCGGGATCAGGATTTACGGGATGTCAGGATGAAGGGGATGAGAAGAATTACTTCTTCATCAGGTCGGAGAGGCGGAATGAGGTGCCGGGCAGGAGTTCGATTTCGGAGGTCCAGTCGGTGATGCGCCAGTCGGCGTTGGGAGCGGCAATCATGATCTTGCGGGGTTCGCGGGTGTAAATCCAGATGATTTTTTCCACGCCGAACCGAAGCAGTTGGTCCGTTTTCCGGTGGCAGTACTGCTGCCCGCTTTCGGGATTGGCTTTCGTATCCACTTGAATAAATACTTTTGGTGGAATTGGCGCGTATTCGTCGTTGTACTGTGCCTCATCCAATGAGCCGGATGGATAAATGGCCAGGTCACAGACCCGCCACGAGTCGCAGTCAAGTTGTAAGCCTAATTCGCTGCTCAACACTTCGTAGTGGGTATCGGGTAACTGCCGGAAAAGCAACTTCAATATTTTGGCAATGACGTAGCTCTGCACAAGGGTTAACCCGGTTACTGCATCAAAAGATTTCTTACCAGCCAATACCTCCTTGTAGCCCCGGTAATAGATGGGCACGCCGTTGTCCATCTCATACATCAACGCATCGGGTACTTCACTGGCTTTTTTGCCGGACGCCGCCGTTTTCCCCGGCGTGCTGCCTTGCCGGGCGGTTCGTCCTTTATTTTCGGTTATTGTTGCCATGAATCAGACATTTGCGCTGCGTTGCAAGCCCCACAGCCAAGTGATCGCAGTGTTATTGTTTAGTGATTCTGAATTCTACTCTGCGGTTTTTCTGCCGTCCCTCCAACGTCTCGTTTGAATCCACCGGGTGTTTCATCCCGTACCCGTTGGTGACCACTCGTTTTGCATCTACTTTTCTGTCAGTCAAATAGTTGCCTATGGCCTCGGCGCGTCGTTGCGACAGCAGGATGTTGTGATTTTCGTCGCCTACATCATCCGTATGACCGGCTATTTCGATTGTTACCGCCTGATTGTCCATCAGGTATTTCACCAGGAGGTCTAGTTCCGGGTAAGACGGCGGCAGGATTTCCCACTTATCGGTTTCAAAAAGCACGTTCCGCAGGGGAATTACGGTCTCTTTGCCGGCTTTGCCCAAAGCCGCCGCCAGCGGGGAAGCCGTGCATTCATAAAACCGCATCCGATCCAACCCGAAATCGTTTCCCTGCCAGTCAGGGTTCTGGCTTACCACCGTAATCGCGATCCGGGTGTTGCTCCCCGAATCCCAGTTGACGAAAAACTGCTTCCACACGTTTCTTTGGGGGGAGCACATGAACGGCTTGCCCAGTAGTTGCCCGTTGATGGAAAACTGCAATACGGCCGGCTTTATCGTGTACAGGTTAGATACCCAAGCCGAAAAGAAGTATGTCGTATTTTCTTTTACGTCTACTTCCTGTTGCCATACAATCTTATTACGCCCGTTGGCCCCGTCTACTGCCAGGAACTGGCCATTGCCCCTGCCGGTGAAGCAATGGCAAAAGTCCCTGGCGTCGGTGACGACCAGGTACCTTCCGGCATCCGCTATACTGTCCCGGCGGTAGTCAGTTTTGAAAAGCGCCCCGCTTTCTTCAAAATCGCCGTTGTTAATCAGATTCTGTTCGCTTGTTACCAGTCCTTCAGGACATTGCGCCGGAAGCATCAGTACGTGCAGGAGTAACGTCGCCACGAGCAATTTCCGCATAAAACTCTTTTTGGTTAATAGTCCTCGTACTTGCTCCCCTGCCCTACCTCTCCAGCATCCGCGCAATGCCCAGTTCCAGGCCGCGCAGCTCCGCCAGGCCGCGCAGCCGCCCGATGGCCGAGTAGCCGGGGTTGGTCTTTTTGTGCAGGTCGTCGAGCATCTGGTGGCCGTGGTCGGGGCGGAACGGGATGGGTTGGGCCGGACCGCGGCGGCGCTGTTCGAGCACCAGTTCGCGCATTACGGCGAACATATCCACGTCGCCTTCCAGGTGGTTGGCCTCGTAGAAGTTGCCGTCGGCGTCGCGTTGCGTGCTGCGCAGGTGCACGAAGTGAATCCGGGGGGCCAGGCGCCGCACCATGCCCGGCAGGTCATTGTCGGGCCGCACGCCGTAGGAGCCCGTGCAGAAGCACAGGCCGTTGGCCGGCACATCTACGGCTTCGGTGAGCCACCTGGCGTCGGCCTCGGTGCTTACCACGCGGGGCAGCCCCAGGATCGGGTACGGCGGGTCGTCGGGGTGAATGGTGAGTTTGATGCCGGCCTCCTCGGCTACCGGGGCTATCTTTTGCAGGAAGTACACCAGGTTGGCCCGCAGTTCCTTCTCGCCCACGTACTGGTAGGCATTGAGGGCCTCCTGGAACTGCGCTACGGTAAATTTTTCGTTCGAGCCGGGCAGGCCGGCAATGATGTTTCGGGTAAGCCGCGCCGCCTGCGCCTCGTCCAGCCGTTCGTAGCAGGCCTGCGCCTTTTTCATCCGCCCGGCGGAGTAGTGCCTTTCGGCCCCGGGACGCTTGAGAATGAACAACTCAAAGGCGGCAAATTCGTTGGCGTCGAACCGCAGCGCTTTGGAACCGTCTTCGACCACGTGGTCGAGGTCGGTGCGCGTCCAGTCGAGTACGGGCATGAAGTTGTAGCACACCGTGGTAATGCCGCACCGGGCGAGGTTGGTCAGCGACTCCTGGTAGTTGCGGATGTATTCGTCGCGGCGACCGGAGCCGGTCTTGATGTTCTCGTGCGGGGGTACGCTTTCGACCACCGACCACCGCAGGCCCGCGGCTTCAATTTCGGCCTGCCGCTTTTGGATTTCGTCCACCGTCCACACCTGCCCGTTGGGCACGTGGTGGAGGGCCGACACAATGCCCGTGGCGCCGGCCTGACGCACGTCGGCGAGACTTACGGGGTCGTTGGGGCCAAACCAACGCCAGGTTTGCTCTAAATGCATGCTTGGGTTTTTGTCCTAATAAGGCACATTCCGGATTTTTCTACTCCTTACGCATCGGGATTTTCGGGATTGGATGGCGGGGGTTGGGGCGGAGGGCTTGGACGGGGCCCCGGGGTGGGGTGGGGTTCTCAAACCCGACCCGTTCGGAACGGGGATGATGAGAAGCGTACGGTAGTATCAATAGGATAGGGTTGAAACCCTATCCCCCAATTTGTTCCGCCTACGGCGGTGGATAGTGGATAGGGTTGAAACCCTATCCTACTGATACTACCGTACGCTTCCCACCAACCTCATCCGGGGGTCGGGTTTAAAAACCCGCCCCACCCCGCAGCCCCGTCCAAGCCTTCCGCCCTCATCCCTTCGCCATCCAATCCTGTTAATTCTCTAATCCTGAAAATCCCGCTCTCATTTCCCCCGCGCTGCCTCAATGAATGCCGCGTGGGCCGGCTTGGGCTTGTAATTGCGGTCGAAGAGCAGCGGGTAGTCTTCCTGTTTGCGCCAGTTCATTACCCAGCTGTTGGGGTCGGCCACGCCCCAGGTGGTGATGGCGTACCGCTGGGCCGGCGGCACCTCTTCGAGGAAGGCCCGCACCACCTGCCGCACTTTTTCGGCCTGCTGGGCCAGCAGGGCGGGCGTCTCTTGGAGCAGGCTGTCCTTGGTGGTGTTGATGCGCACGTCGAGTTCGGAGAGGTGTACCAGCAGCCCGCGGCCCGCCATTTCGCGCATTGCCTTGCGGATGCCGGCCTCCGGCGTGTTGATGGCAATGTGCATTTGCAGACCCACGCCGTCGAGCGGAATGCCGCGGCGCTTGAAGTCGTCGATCATGCGCAGGGCGGCGGCCAGCTTGACCGGGTCCGATTCGAGGCTGTAGTCGTTGTAAAAGAGTTTGGCGTCGGGATCGGCCTCGCGGGCGTAGCGGAAGCAGCGGGCCACGTAGTCGTCGCCCAGGTGCTGGCGCCAGGGCGTGTTGCGCATCCGGCCGGCCGTGTCGGAGAGGGCTTCATTGACCACGTCCCAGCTCCGCACCTTGCCCCGGAAGTGCGTAGCCACGTCGCGGATGTGTTCCTGCAGGATGCCTTCCCAGGCCGTCGAGTCGCCCGGGAAGGTGTTGACCCATGCCGGCACCGACTCGTGCCAGACCAGCGCATGGCCGTGCAACTGCTTGTTGTGCTGCCGGCAGAACGCCACCAGGGAGTCGGCCGCGGCCCAGTGGTACTGCCCGCGGCCCCGCGACAAGCCCCGGGGCTTCATGATGTTTTCGGCCGTTACCGAATTGAATTCACGGATGGCGGCCTCGGTGTACGCCCGGTCTTTGTGCAGGTACCTCGGGCTGAGGGCGGCCCCCACCGGGAAAGGGGCCGCGCCGGCCAGCGTCGCTTTGTTGGACGCCTTATTGGGCTGCGCAAAAGCCGCCAGTACCGGCAGCAAGAGGGCAAAGGAGAGGGACAGGATCTGTTTCATTTGAAAAAATAGGTAGCAGTGAGTAGATGCCTAAAGCAGAATACTTATTGTAAAGTTAGGTACTTAGCTCCGGAGGAGCGTACTGTTCCTAGGAAAGGCATCATAATTATACACAAGCCCCGTAGGGGCGTACTGTTTTACAGAACAGGTCGTTCCTACGGAACTCATTCGCGTGGGGTAATGCGCTGCCAGGAACAGGACGTCCCTCCGGGACTTTCACCGATGCCGCTGTAACGCGTAAGTCTCTTTCATCCACAATTCAAAATTTGAAATTCCTAATTTATACTTCTGCTTCATGACCGCCCCTACGCCCAAACTTAGCAAAGCCCTCCTCGCCGACAAACGGGCCGCCGGCCAGCCGGTTGCCCTGCCTGATCCCGCCGTGTTCAGCCTGCCCGAAAAAGTGCTCCAGTTCGGCACCGGCGTGCTGCTGCGCGGCCTGCAAGACTACTTCATCGACCGGGCCAACCGGCAAGGCGCCTTTAACGGCCGCGTGGTCGTGGTCAAATCCACCGATGCGGGGGGCGTTGATACGTTCGGGGAACAGGATAATCTGTTTACCCACTGCACCCGGGGCATCGAAGGGGGGCAGCCGGTGGAAGAATGGGTGGTAAACGCCGCCATCAGCCGCACCCTCTCGGCCCGCAGCGAGTGGCCCGCCGTGCTCGCGTGCGCCCACAACCCGGAACTGAAAATCGTGCTCTCCAACACCACCGAAATCGGCATCCAACTGGTGGAGGACAACGTGTTCGGGGCACCGCCCGTCTCGTTCCCGGGCAAGCTCACCGCCTTCCTCTACGAACGGTTCAAGGCCTTCGGCGGCGCCCCCGGCAGCGGCCTGGTAATCATCCCCTGCGAACTGGTCGTGGACAATGGCCGCCTGCTCCGGGAAATCGTGCTCGAACAGGCCCGGCAGCACCAGCTCAATCCGGCCTTTACCCAGTGGCTGACGGCCCACAACGTGTTCTGCAACTCCCTGGTGGACCGCATCGTGCCCGGCAAGCCCGGCGAAGCCGAAACGCAAAAGATCTTCGCCCGCCTCGGCTACCGCGACGACCTGCTCACCGTCTCGGAGGTGTACCGCCTCTGGGCCATTGAAGGCGACGAACGGGTGAAAGAAACCCTCTCCTTCGCCGCCGCCGACGCCGGGGTGGTGATTTCGCCCGACATTACGCCGTACCGCGAACGGAAGCTGCGCCTGCTCAACGGTACGCACACCATCAGCGTAGGGCTGGGCTACCTGTGCGGCCTCGAAACCGTGGGCGACTGCATGAACCACCCGCAGATGAGCCGCTTCATCACGCACGTGGCGCTGCGGGAAATCGTGCCGGCCGTGCCCGTGGACGAGGAGAGTGCCACGGCCTTTGCCGAAGCGGTGCTGGACCGGTTCCGCAACCCCTACCTGGTGCACCCGCTCCTCAACATCACGCTGCAATACACTTCGAAAATGAAAATGCGGAACGTGCCCACGCTGCTCAATTACTACGGGCGGCACCGCGCGGCGCCGCCTCACTTTGCGCTGGGCTTCGCGGCGTACCTGCTCTTCATGCGGGCCGTGCAGGCGGAAGACGGCAAGTACTTCGGCCGGCGGAACGGGCAGCCTTATCCCATCAGCGACCAGTCTGCCCCGTATTTTCACGAAAAATGGCCGACCTTCCGGGAAGAAACGGCCGAATCCTTCGTACGGGGCATCCTCTCGGACACCGGACTTTGGGGCGCCGACCTGTCGCAATTACCCGACTTCGCCGCCGCCGTCACGGGGCACCTGCTCAACCTCTTACGCCGCGGCGCCGTTGAAACCCTGAGGGGATTGGAAGGTTAGAAAAACGCCTGTAGAGACGCCATTCATGGCGTCTCCCCGGAAGGTGCACAAAAGTTATTTTTTGACGCAGATCGATTTTTTGAGCAATGAGAAAGCAACTTCGTTTTTTATTTATATGCCTGGCGGTACTGGTGCTGGTGGCATTCGTGCTGTTCGTGGTAAACCAGATTTCGGGCGTGTACCTGCTGGCGCGGGCCGTACACCCCGGGTTCGGGCTGGCCGTGTTGTGGACGCTGATTTTACTCTTCACGGTGCTGTTTGCCGTACCGGTGGTGTTGTACTTCCGGCTGCCCAAGCCCCTCACGCCGCCCGAAACCGACGAATCGCGGGCCGTGTACGTGCAGGCGCTGGGCCAGCGGCTCTCGCGCAACAAGCTGCTGCGGGGCGAAACCTACAACTGGTCGGAGGAAATTGAGATTGCCAAAGCGTTGTCGGTGCTGGAGGCCCGGGCCGATGCCCTCGTCCAGGCCACGGCCAAGAGTGTCTTTGTCACTACGGCCATTTCGCAGAACGGCAAGCTGGACGCCCTGACGGTGCTGGTGACGCACACCCGCATGATCTGGCAGATTGCCCACATCTACTACCAGCGGCCGGCGCTGCGCGACATTACCAGCCTGTACGCCAACGTGGGCACTACCACGTTCCTGGCCTCGCAGATTGAAGACATTGACATTTCGCACCACCTCGAACCCATCATGGGCAGCGTGCTGCAAAACTCGGCGGTAAAGTCAGTGCCCTTCCTGGGTCAGATCAGCGGCATGGTGATGGACTCGGTGCTGGAAGGCTCGATCAACGCGTTCCTGACGCTGCGCGTGGGGGTGATTGCCAAGCGGTACTGCTCTTCGCTGGGTCACTTCGACGCCCGCACCGTGCGCCTGGCGGCCTACCGCGAAGCTTCCTCCATGCTGGGCCAGATCGTGCGGCAGAGTTCGGGGCAGGTGGTGCGCAGCATCATGGATGCGGCCCGCCGCGCCGGGGCCGACCGGGTTCGTTCGGGACTGCAAGTCGCCGAAAAAGCCACCAACGACGTCCGCAACGGCCTCTTTGGCTGGGCCCGCCGCCGGCCAACGGTGGAGTAATGGTACATTGGTCATTGGTCAGTAGTCATTGGTTAACGCGGTGGGTGGGGTCAACCGGATGCGACAACTTACGTGTACCCAATGAACCATGGACTACTGACCAATGACTATTTTTTGCTAATCGCCCCCAGCGGTTTTTCGATGTTGAAATAGATCTGCTTGATGTTGAGTTCGTTGGGGTAGGTGATTTCGAGCAAGTCGTACTTGTTGTCCACCACCGTTTGTTTGGCTACGTCGAGGCCGAGGATGCCCGTCACGATGAATTCGTCGCCGGCGTCGGTGACCACGTAGGCCGTTTCCTTGCTGCGGCCGTCGCCGCTCTCGAGGATTACGTCCACGAGGCGCCGGAACTTAAAATCCCAGAGCCGGGCTTCCTTATCGTTTTTGGTCTGCGAATGGGCTGCCACCATGCCGAAAATGGTGTTCACGTCGAAGGGCTTGTCGGCGAGGATGGACTTGCCGAGGGCCACTGTCTTCTTGTAATCGTTCTGCTGGAGGGCATTGCTCAGTTCCTGCTTGCGGGGGTCTTTGCCGTAGGGCCGGTAGCCGGGCAGGGCCGCCTGTCCGTAGTACAGGTATTTGTAGTCGATCTTCGACAGCGTGGTGTCGTTGCGTTTGTAGCGGTCAAACAACTTGGGGTAGTGGTAGCGCGACTTGGGGGCCTTTACCGCTTCGGAGATGACGTTGAAGTTTATCTTGGAAATTTGCTGGGCCCGTACTTCCCCGGCAAAAGCCAGGAGGGAGGCCGCAATCAGGAGGTTTCGTAGCTGCATGCGCAAAACGGGAAGTGGTGTAGAGCCGCAAAGGTAGCAAGAAGTAGCTCCGCGGGGGAATGAGGAATTTTGAATTTTAAATTACGAATGATAGAGGGGCGGAGTCGCACTTGACAGGGTACGGCAACAATCCAAAATTCATAATCCAAAATTTAAAATTCCTAATTTTACCCTGCCCATCCGCGCCGCTTATGCCTACCCTCTCCGACTGGTCGTACCTGCCCCTCCTGCTCGACGGGCCACTTTACCTCGTTGCCGATCCCGCCAACCCGCCGGTAGTGCCGCCGGTGGCAATAGCCGAGCCGGAAGTTGAAGTCCAGGCCATTGCCGTGGTGCCGCCGGCAGCCGCACCTCCGAAGGCCGAAGCGCCGCCCGTGCCGGCGCCGCCCCCGGTTGCCGTTGTTCCGGCACCCGCGCAGCCGGTCGTCGTTCCGCCCGTTGCCGTTCCGCCGGCAACCGTTTCTCCGAAGGCCGCCCCGACCGTGCCGAAAATTCCCGCGCCGACGCCCCCTCCCGCCCCGCCGCCCCGCCGCCGCAGCAAGGTGATGATCCTCTACAACGAGCAGACGACGACCTACCTCCAGCCGGCCCACGAAACCCTGCTGGTCAACATCCTCAAAGCCGTTGGCCTCACCCTCAGCGACATCGAACTGGTGAACCTCAACAACATCAAGCGGGTGGACTACATGGAAATTCTGAAGGAAAAGACGCTCAACCAGTTCATCAGCTTCGGCATCGACCTGCGCGAACTTCAGATCAACGTGCCGCTCACGGCCTACCAGGTGCAGCGGGTGGAAGAAATCAACATGCTGCTGGCCGACAGCTTCCACGAACTCGTGCTCAACACCGACAAAAAACGCCTGCTGTGGACGTGTTTGAAACAAATGTTTTTGAAGTAACCCAGTTGGGCTGCTGCGTTCGCTTTACCGGATAAGGGTTGAATGGCTGTATGGTTATATGGCTGTATGGTTGTTGATCGGGAAGGAATCGTGCGTAAGCCCAACCATTCAACCATTCAGCCATATAGCCATCCAACCCTCAACTACAAATACCCACGCATGTCCGCGATACAAATCCGGGAAATTACGGCGGCCGAGACGTGGCCTTTGCGTCACGAAGTGATGTGGCCCGACAAGCCGTTTGCCTACGTACAACTGGCCGACGATGACCGGGGTACCCACTACGGCCTTTTCGAAAACGACCGGTTGGTGTCGGTGCTCTCCCTGTTCGTGGACGGCACCGATGCGCGTTTCCGCAAGTTCGCCACGCTGCCCACGCACCAACGGCGCGGCTACGGCTCCCGGCTCCTGTCGCACGTGCTGGAAGCCGCCGCCGGACTCGGAGCCCGGCGCATCTGGTGCAGCGCCCGGGTGGAAGCCGCCCCCTTTTACGGGAAATTCGGGATGCACGAATTCGGCGGCCGGTTCACCCACGAAGGCATGCCGTACGTGAAAATGGAAATGCCGCTGGGGGAGACATAAGACGGGAGACGTTAGACAGGAGACTGTACTACGGCATGAGACCTCACCCCCAACCCCTCTCCCGGGGAGCTACGATTAGGACACAAATGTATTGGCATCAAGGGGCGTATCCGGTGGAGCAGGCGTATGGTTGTGGATGCTACGTTTGCCAACCCTTCCTCAAGCCGTCAGTGAGATATGGGCGGGGGGCCGGCGCCAGTTCCTTACCCGGCTAGTTCCGGGCCGCCGTCAGTGTCTCACGGACCGCTTCTCAAATCATTCCAAAAATCTGTTCTAATTGTAGCTCCCGGGGAGAGGGGAGAAGAATGTATTCTACAAGTATTTGTACAACAGTCCGTTATATCTCCCCTCTCCATTTGGAGAGGGGCCGGGGGTGAGGTCGTGTACCACAGTATAACAGGAGACACAAGACATGGGCTCGTCATCGGCCTCCTGTCCGGAGAAGGCCCTGGTTTATGACGTTCTCCCATTAAAAAACCCGAAAGGTTTCCAAAACCTTTCGGGTTTAACGGGCCGGGTCTCCTGTCTCTTGTCTGATATCTCCCGTCTACAATCTACTTGCTGCCTTCCAGGATCTCCGCCAGTTTGGCTTCGAGGGCCTGGCCGCGCAGGTTCTTGGCGATCACTTTGCCGGTGGGGTCGAGCAGGAAGGTGGCCGGGATGGACCGCACGCCGTAAGCCTGGGCGCCGGCCGACTCCCAGAACTTGAGGTCCGACACGTGCACCCACGAGAGGCCGTCCTGGGCAATGGCCTGCGTCCACTTCTCCTTTTCGCGGTCCAGCGACACGCCGTAAATCTCGAAGTTTTTGCCCTTGAACTTGTTGTACATCTTCACCACGTTGGGGTTTTCCTGGCGGCAGGGTCCGCACCAGGAGGCCCAGAAGTCGATGAGCACGTACTTGCCGCGGAGCGACGAGAGGCTTACCTGCTTGCCTTCGGGACTGCTGAGGGTGATTTCGGGGGCCGGCTGGCCCACCTGCACGGCGTTTTTGTACTGAGCCACCTTGGCCGAAAAGTCTTTGACGTACTCCGAGTTGGGGAAGGCTTTCTCAAACTGCGGGGCCAGCGGCGCCAGGAAGGCGTATTCTTCTGCGGGGTCCAGGGCGTTGGTGGCGTACCACGAGGCCAGCGTCGGCCCGCCCTGCGTAATGAGCTTCTTGAGTTCTTCGTTCTGCTCCTTCTGCATGGCGAAAAACCTGGACTGAATATTCTCCTTGGCCTTGTCGTCCTTCTTCATGGCGGCCTTCTGGAAGTCGGCCTGCAACTCCGCGGATTTGGCCTGGAAGTTTTGCTGCACCTTCAGCACCTTCTCCAGTTGCTCCACTTCCTTGGAACCCTTCAGGGTAAAGGCCCCGTTGGGGTTGTTGCCGTCCACGTCCACGGTGATCTTGTCGTTGTTGCGCAGGATCACCAGCACCTGCTGGAGGTCGTAGAAGTTGAGCATGTAGAACTTGGGCTCGGCGGTGCTGCCCTGGAAGGTAAAGGTATTGTCTTTGCCCACGGCCGCCGAATCTACCGGCTGAAAGCCCTGCTTGCCCAGCACGTTGAGCACTACCTTGCTGCCGGCCTGCGGATTCTTTACTTTGCCGGTGACGGTAAAGCCTTCCTTGGCCACTGCCTCCTTACGGTCGTCGGCCTTGGTCTGGCAGGCCAGGGTCGTTACCGCCAGGAGGAACAAAAAAACTACTTTTTTCATAAGGAACACGATGGTGAAATTTTTCATAGGTAACGTTACGCCCGCCGGAAAAGTGCTGGGGAAGAATGATTTGTAAGGCAATAGTACACTGATCGGTTAGGATGGTTATGATCTATTACGATAAAATGACTCCATGACTCTGTTGTTCTCTAATTCAATCATTCGATCATAACAGATCATAATCATCATAATCAATCAGTGTGCCATCAAGTGTACCATTACTCCCGCAACGACTTGTTCAGTAGCTCCGTCGTCAGCTTGGGATCGGCCTTGCCGCCGGTTTTTTTCATCACTTCGCCCATAAACATGCCGAGCAGGGCCTTTTTGCCCTTCCGGAACTCCTTTACCTTCTCGGGGTTGGCCGTCAGCACCTCGTCGATGAGGGTTTGCAGCGTGCCCCCGTCGCTTTGCAGCACCAGGTTGTGCTGCTCGGCCAGTTGCGCCGCCGACTGGCCGGGGTGCCGGAGCAGGAGCGGAAATATTTGCTGGGACGCCAGCGTGTGGTTCACCTTGCCGCTGTCCACCAGCCCGATCAGCCCGGCCAGCGAGGCCGCGGGCACCGGGAAATCCTCGATTTCGAGGTTGCGGTCGTTGAGGTACGACTTCACGGCCGTCATCACCCAGTTGGAGGCGGCCTTGTAGTTGCGCGTGTGGCGGCACACCTCCTCGAAGTAGAGGGCCACCCCTTTGCTGTCGGTGAGTACGGCGGCGTCGTAGCCGGGCAGGCCGTACTGCCGCGTAAACCGGTCGTAGAGTTCCTGCGGCAACACCGGCATGGCGGCCCGCACCCGTTCCAGCCACTCTTCCGACACCACCAGCGGGGCCAGGTCCGGCTCGGGGAAGTAGCGGTAGTCGTTCATGGTCTCCTTGGTGCGCATGCTGTAAGTGCGGCCGTCGTCGGCGTTGAAGGTGCGCGTTTCCGACACGATGGTTTCGCCGGCCGTCACCAGGGCAATCTGCCGTTCGATCTCGTGGTCGATGGCCCGCTGCACGTTGCGGATGGAGTTCATGTTCTTCACCTCCACCTTCGTGCCGAGCACCTTGCTGCCGCGGGGCATGACCGAGATGTTGGCATCGCAGCGCATGGAACCTTCTTCCATGTTGCCGTCGCAGATGTCGAGGTAGCGCACCAGCTTCCGTACTTCGGTGAGGTAGGCGGTGGCCTCTTCGGCGGAGCGGATCACGGGATCGGTCACAATTTCGATCAGCGGCGTGCCGGCGCGGTTGAGGTCCACCAGCGTATCGGGTTCGCCGGCCAGGTGGATGGATTTGCCGGCGTCTTCTTCGAGGTGAATGCGGTTCATGACCACCCGCCGTTCACTGCCGTCCTTCGTGCGGATGGCTACGGAACCCCCCTTGCAGATGGGCGTTTTGTCCTGGCTGAGCTGGTAACCTTTGGGCAGGTCGGGGTAGAAGTAATTTTTGCGGGCGAATACGTTGTAGCGGGAGATTTCGCAGCCGCAGGCCAGCCCCATCCGGATGGCGTACTCCACGGCTTTCCGGTTGAGCTTGGGCAGCGTACCCGGGTGCCCCAGCGTGATCACGCTGATGTTGGTGTTGGGGCGGCTGCCGTACCGGTTGGCGTCCGAAGAGAACACCTTGCTCTCCGTCAGCAACTGGCAATGGACCTCCAGGCCAATCACGGCCTCGTACGCGGAACGGGTTTCGGAAAGGGCCATTTGGTTGTTCGTTGTTATATGGTTGGATGGCTGGATGGTTACATGGTCGAATGGCTGTATGGCTATTTGTTTTGCTTACGCAACCCCATTCCAACAATCAACCATACAGCCATTCAACCATATAGCCATTCAATACAGTGTTTTATCCGGATGCTGCGCCCATTCGCGGAAGGCGGCCTGGGCTTCTTCGCGGAGCAGGGGCTGGGTAAAGCAGCGGCGGGCTTCCAGGGGCCGTTCGATTTCTTCGTAGATGAACTGGTCGTCGAAGCCGATGGCGGCGGCGTCTTCCTTGGTGTTGGCAAAGTACAGTTTGTCGAGCCGGGCCCAGTAGATGGCACCCAGGCACATGGGGCAGGGTTCGCAGGAGGCGTACATTTCGCAGCCCTCCAGGTGGAACGCGCCCAGTTTGGCCGTGGCCTCCCGGATGGCAACCACCTCGGCGTGGGCCGTGGGGTCGTTGGTTTCCAGCACGCGGTTGTACCCCCGGGCAATGATCTGCCCGTTCTTCACGATCACCGCGCCGAAGGGACCGCCCTTGCCGGCCCGCATGTTTTCCACCGAGAGCCGGATGGCCTCCCGCATGAATTGCTGCTGTTCAGACAAACCGTTTATCATTTGAAACTTACTGCAATATACTAAAAATGGGAGACCGGATCGGGATTCACAGGATTAGAGGATGACCAGGACGGAAGCGAAAGATTCGGGGGAAGTGGTGATCGGTAAAGAAGCGAAATGAGGGTTTCCGCGCCCAACGCCGTGCTTGTCATTCTGAGCTTGCGAAGCCTGGTTGAATGGGGGCGTTACAGCTATTTTGTTAACTCTCTTCACTTTCTTACCTACAGCAGGTTCGGATAATGATTAATCATTTTATACGGGGAGAATGTTCAATTTTTGGTTTTGCTTTTTCCATCCCCATTCCCCTTCAACGAACCTTTTTCTTTGCATGAACAGATTTTTACCACTGCTCCTGCTGACCGCGGTATTTTTGCGGATCGGCCACGCCCAGGCGCAAACGGATGAGCCCCGCATCCAGTCGGTGTTCATCTACAACTTCATCAAGTACTTCAGCTGGAAGAAAGACGCCGACCCTGAATTCGTGATCGGGGTGCTGGGCGGCCCGGCCCTGAAGGCCGAACTCGACAAACGCTTCGAAACCAGGCCCACCGTGGACGGCAAGCCCGTGGTGGTGCGGGAATTCAAGTCGGTGGAAGGACTCACCAAGTGCCACATGCTGGTGGTGCCGTCGCTGCAAAGCGGCAAGTTCGACGAGGTGCTGGCCCGCCTCGAAGGCACCAACACGCTGCTCATCACCTGCAAGGAAGGGCTGGGCAAAAAGGGCAGCGGCATCAACTTCACGAAAGCAGACGGCAAACTCCGGTTTGAACTCAACAAAGTGGCGCTGCAAAAAAACAACATCCTGGCCTCCTCCGAGATCGAACGCCTTTCCATCATCCTCTAACTGACCTTTATGCACCCCCTATTTTACCAGCCCGGGCGCTGGAAGGCCACGTGCTGCGCCGTGCTCCTCTCCTGCCTGGCTTTCGCACCCGGCCTCTACGGCCAGAACAGCATTGAAAGTTATTCCGACAAAGACCTCGACAAGCTCAGCCTCGAAGACGCCGTGAACGTGGGGCTCTCCAAGGAAGTGACCTCGGTGTCGAAGGTGGCCGAAAACTACCTGAAGGCGCCGGCCACCCTTGTGATCATCACCGCCGAGGACATCCGCCGCCGCGGCTACGCGGACCTGGAGCAGGTGCTGCACGACCTGCCGGGCTTCGACATCACGCGGGGCAACGGCACCGACTATTCCACCATCTACCAGCGGGGCTACCGTTCCAACAACACCGACCGCACGCTGCTGCTCATCGACGGCGTGGAGGAAAACGATCTCTGGAAGGGCAACGTGTGGCTTTCCCGCCAGTACCCGCTGAGCAACATCCAGCGCATCGAGGTGGTCTACGGCCCGGCTTCCACCATGTACGGCGCCAACGCTTTCCTCGGGGTGATCAACGTAATTACCAAGAACGCCGAAGACATTACTTCCCGCAAGGTGGGCGTGACGGGCCAGGTGGGTTACGGCGCCTGGAACACCCGCTACGCCGACGTGACCGTGGCCGGCGGGCACGACGACGTGTCGCTGAGCCTCACCGGCCGGCTGTACCAGTCGGACGAAATGGACCTCTCCAAGTACGCCGATTACGACTACGACCTGTCGGGCTACGACCTCGACTACTACAAGGGGAAACTGGGCATTGCCGACAACTACCTCGCCGCCCGGGCCAAAACCCTCGACAGCACGGCCTACTACGGCGACGTGAGCAAGATCAACGGTCGGGCGCCGCACTACAGCAACCAGACGAACGACTGGCTGCTCTCGGGCAAGCTCCGCGTGCGCGACTTTACGCTGGGCTTCCAGACCTGGAAACGCAGCGAAGGGTTCGGCGGCTGGTACCGCGACGACTACGAACTCGGCCCGGACCACGGCGGCAAGTGGGTGCCCAAAAACACCTTCCTCTACGCCCGCTACGACCACAAGATCAACGACCGGCTCTCCATCCTGAGCTTTACCCGCTTCAAGGTGCACCAGTTGTCGGACGAATCGCAGGAGAACTACTTCATCGGCTACCTCAACGGCGAACTGAAGGCCGACGCCCTGAATAAGTCCACCAACCCGTACTGGGACGTGACCTACTGGAGCGTACTTTCCTTCCAGCTCCGCACCGAACTGCGGGCCACCTACGCCTTCTCCGACAAGCTCAACCTGATCGTGGGCACCGAACACCGCTACGGCCACATCCAGGGCGAATACGTGTCGGGCCGCCAGCAGAACGTGAGCGAAACGGGCTTCCCCCGCGACAAAGCCAAGACCGGCCTGCCCGGCGGCAACCATTACTTCAACGTGGACCGCGCCGCCTACGCCCAGCTCAACTACCTGCCCCTGCCCAACCTGAGCCTGGTGGCCGGCGGCCGGGTAGACCACAACGCGATCCGCCGCACGGGCGGCTACGGCACGGTGTTCAACCCCCGCCTGTCGGCCGTGTACACGCCGTCCAACTGGGTGTTCAAGGCCATCTACTCCGAAGCGTTCAAGGATGCCGACAACTGGACGAAGTTCTCCACCACGCCGGCCCGCCTGCTGTCTAACCCGGGCCTGGAACCCGAGAAGGTGCGCAACCTCGAACTGAGCGCCGGCAAGTACCTCACCCAAAACCTCCGCGCGGAGGTGATCGGGTACCGGGCGTCGTACAGCAACGTGGTGGGCACGGCCAGCGTGGAATACACCGACGCCGACGGCCATGCGGTGCAAACCACGCAGCACCAGCCGGTGGGTTCGCTGCTCATTGCGGGCCTGGCGGGTCAGCTTACCTACGAGGCGGGCAACTATTCGCTGTGGGCCAACTACACCTTCACTGATCCGCACAGCCGGGAAGGCGAGGGCCTGGTGCGCATCGGCGACATTGCTTCCCACGCCCTGCGGTTCGGCGGCGAGGCTACGTACTTCGAAAAGCTGAATCTGAACCTGCGGGCCAACTGGGTAGGCGCCCGGCCGACGGGCAAAAACACCAGCGTGCACACCAACCCCTACGACCAGATCGATGCGTACTTCGTGGTGAACGGGGCGGTGTCGTACCGGTTCCTCCCCGGCCTCACGGCCCAGGTAGCCGTCAACAACCTGCTGAATGCCGAGTACTTCCACCCGGGCGTCCGCAGCGCCGAAGGCAACTACTACGCCGCCCGCATCCCCCAGAACGAACGCAACGTGATGGTGAAACTGGTGTTTGCGTATTAGGACAGGAGATAGGAGACTGGAGACCGGAGGAGGATCGGGAAGTGGACCGGGTAGAAGTTTCGGTACGGGTTGGTAAGAAAAAAGCAAAAGAAAAAAGGAAGACCGGGAGAATATTTAGCTCCCGCCTTCCTTTTTTCTTTAGGGTGGGATCGGGTTAAGGGGATCAGGTTGAAACCCGATCCTATTGATAATGGTGTGCCACTCGGTGGTGGCGGGAAGGATAACGGACTGGCGCGAAGATCGTATGTAAATAGCGGGTTGTATGGCGGCGTCATTGCGAGGCATCAGGGCTGGTTTTCAGCGTGAGCCTGACGAAGCAATCCCATCCGGAAATTTGGCGGGGAGACCAGGTGAGATTGCTTCGTCGCCCTTCCCGCTTTGCCTGATGTACAGACGCCATTCATGGCGTCTCTTCTTGCCATTCATGGCGTCTCTTCTTGTGCAGACGCCATGAATGGCGTCTCTACGCAATGACGCTCCTCATACAACTCGTTAAGCACATCAGGGTTGAAACGAAACCCTATCGCTAATGCTGCTTCTGCGCCCGCGGCGGTTCAAACCCTCTGCCCGCAAACCCGTACTTTTGCCGTATGTACAAGAAAGGAGAAGCATCGCAGTTGCGGCAGGCCTTCTGGACGGCCTTCGGGCAGTACGTGGCCCCCATCCCGTCGGCCGAGGGGCTGAAGGTGAACTGGGTAAACTACAAGACGGGTCTCAAACACGTGTACTTCCGGATGCGGGCCGACAACAAAACCGGTTCCATCGGCATCGAACTCACGCACCCCGACCCGGGCATCCAGGAACTGTTTTTCCTGCAATTCACCGAACTCAAAAGCCTGCTGCACGCCACCCTCGGCGAACCCTGGGCGTGGGTGCTGCACACCACCGACGAAAACGGCCAGATGATCAGCCGCATCCACAAAGAGATTGCTCCCGTCAACGTGTTCAACGCCGACGACTGGCCGGCCCTGATCTCCTTTTTCAAGCCCCGCATCATCGCCCTGGATGCGTTCTGGACGGATGCCAGGTACAGCTTCGAGGCGCTGAAGTAACAATGGCCGGTAGCCGGCAGTACTTCGCCATTCGAAATTTCTCGTTCGGCAGTGGCAGTCAGTTTCTATTTAACCACTACCTGCTTTACTTTCTGCGCATCCATAGCCATTCCTGACCGGTGAACCGGCCTTCGTTAAGCGCCTCCTTCATTTCCTCCTCCGAGAACAAGCCGCCGGCTACCACGTTGTAAAAATGCGCATCCTTCTGTTGCGCGGCAATGCGCCGGATGTCGTGCGTCGCTTCAAAACGGTCTGTAATGGTTCGTCGTACTTCCGGGTAACTCATCGGGGCAAATGGATGAAGCTCTACCAGGATGTCGGCCTCTTTCAGCATGGGCACAATCTTGGGGCTGAGCAGGTAGAGTTCGTACCCTTCGATGTCACAGATTACCAGCGAACCCGGTTTGCAGTTGGCCTTCAGCCATACCGGGGAGCAGTAACCGCCAATTTGCACATTCTCCTGGCCGTTGAGGCGGCATAGCCGGGTTTGCTGGCGGCGGGCCAAAGGGTCGGTATCAAAGCCGTAGAGCGTGGACCCGGGCATGCGCCGGGCGAGGCCGATCAGGTAGTAGCCTTCGGCAGCGCCCACGTCTATCACCGTATGGTATTCACGACTGATGATTTCTTCAACTACAGGGTGGAGTTCAGCTTCGTAAGAGCCCAACCATTTGGGCGTGATGCAACCGTGTACAACATTGTTGAGGTATTGCATGCCCTCGAAGGGCCCGGAAAGCACTACCGGGCTACGTTTCCCGTAGAGGCGCCGGGCAAAGGCGAACTGAAAACTGCCCCGCGTGCCCGCAAGGTGACGGCGGGTGCGGTAGGCAGCAAGGTAGGCGGCGACGGTCGGGAAGGCAGCCCATAAAAAGTTTTTGGTCAAATCAATCATCCAAACGTATTTTATTGCTGATGCACTTTATGCACGCCTCAAAAGAGGGGACCTGATGCCCGTGCTCACCTGCGAATGCAAGCCTGACAGGCAATATTGCTACTTCATGGGGTTGGCTTTCCCAGTACTTGCGGCAGGCGAAACCGCACACAAAGCATTGCTACAAAAGTAGCTTAGTGCGGTGGGGTATTTGTTATTCCCAATGCAAGTGGGTTTATCATGGATTTTTTTTGGTGTGCAAGACCGGCAAGGCGCGTCGGTCTACAGTTCACTCGGGCGGATGCCAAACTTCTCGTAGAAACTGTTTGAAAAAGTCCCCAGTGAAGTGTACCCTACTGCGGCGGCGACTTCGCTTACGCTCAACAGCCGTTCCAGCAGCAGTTGCCGGGCTTTGAACATCCGCTGATCAGCAATGAAGCGGTAAGGGGTCTCGCCGTATTTCTGCCGGAAGGCGTTCTTCAACCGGTAATCACTCATGCCGATCTGCTTGGCCAGTGCAATCAGGGAGGGTGGATTAGCCAGGGATGCCAGCAGTACTTCCCGGCAGTAAGCAATCCGGGTTTCTTCTTCCGCCGTTAGCTTTAGCCCGGTAGAGCCTTGCCCCGGAACAGACTTGCTGAGTTGGTCGATCTGGTAAGCCAGCAGTTCAATCACTTTGGCTTCCCGGTAAAATTGCCGGCTTCTGCCTTCGTAGGGGTTGTCAAATACCGCTTCGCACAATGCCATGGCCTGGGAGGAAAGTTTCATGGACTTCATGTAATAGCCATTTTCCTCCTCCAAAGCCTTGATTACCCCGGGCGACAGGGCGGCCAGCTGTTCACCCACCAGTTGCTTGAAAGCCGGGTAGCTAAACAGCAGGATGAGGACCTTAACGGGTTGGCCCTGCTCAAACTGCATCCACCCCCTGGAGGTCGCCGTTACGTAAAAAAAGCCTTCTCTGCCCATGATCTGGAAGTGTAACTGGCTGTCTTGCCGGGGGACGGTATTCTGCCGGTATAGGGTCACCTGGCCCTTCAGGCAGTGCCAGAAGCCTACCTGCGGCAGCGTAGACTGCATCTGCACGGTAGTAGCTTCTTTAAAGGTCATCTCACTTCTGATGAGCGTAATGTCTTCCCGAATGGTGATGTTTGTGGCGCTGCCTTCGCAAACAGGCGTATCAAAGTGCGCCCTGTAACTGGTATGGTAGATGCCTTCCGGCTGGTTACCGGCTTCAGCCAGCCTTGCGTTCCGGAAGATCAGCGCTTGGTATTCGTCAAAAGAAAGTTGTAGCATAAGTTAAAAAGAGCGTTGCACCCAATGAACCTCTCTTCAAATTAAACGCAAAAGGCGGGTAAACCGACTGTTCGGTCAACCCGCCTTTATCCATCCAACTGCACTGCCAACCCTGCTGCCAACTGCACATCCAACCTTTATACAACCCCACTACTCAACTGCACACTTTGCGCCTCGTCCAACTGCACATTACGCTGCGTACCAACTTCACGTACCAAGTTCTTTATCTATAAGCGGGTATCCGCCATCCGGCCGCTGTGGCTGTGGCCCATGCCATGCCCCATGCTGCTGGTGCCTTTGTAGGGTACTTTATCGGTCATCAGCGAAGCGCCGATCTCGAAAATACCCAGAATCAGGTGCGGCAGGTACACACGGTCCGCAAACCCGAAAATCCAGGGCGATGCGGCCAGGAAAATGCCCGAAAACAAATCTAACATCAGGTGCATAGGCATTGAAAAAACTTTCATTGCGCCCAACTCGTAATTCGTCATCAGACTATATACAAGTGCACCTGCGCCCAAAATCACTGGAACCCATGTCTCCGCTCCACCCTCCGCAAATCCAAGCAACCAGGGAGCGGCGATCAACAACAACCCCGTCAAGTAATCCAACACGCCGTGGGTCTTCGTGGAAATGAATCGCATTGTTATAAAAAAATTAAGTTAGATATGGTCCATTTACTCTCTTTTCATAAGAAAGTTTCACTTTTTTTGAATTTTGTCGGTTACTGTCTGGTTTTTGCGAAACCCCTCCCCGACCCCGCCGGGCCGCCCGATTTTACATAACTTGCAGGCGGATCAAGCGGTTATCCGCGCCCCGTTGTTCACCCCAAACCCACTGATTCCGTGCCCGATCCGTACCCGCGATTAGTGAACAATGCCGGCCGGCAGACCCATATTGCTGTAAATCAACGGTTCATGCAAGCATTGGCCCTTTGGCAACTTGCCCATTTGCACATTCATCCATTTGCACAGCGTAACGTATGCTTCAGAAACTTGCGGAGGCAAACCGGTTCGGGTTTGAGTGGCTCGACATAGTAGACCCGCAGCCCGAGGAACTCCAGGACATTGCCGTGCAGTACCAGCTGCACGCCAACTCGGTGAAAGACTGCCTCCAGCCCGGCCACCTGCCCAAGTACGAACTCATCGGCGACCGGGCCTTCATCATCGTGCGGCTCTACACGCCCGACACCACCGAGGAGGAGGCCGATACCATCCAGGAACTCACCAACAAGGTCGCCATCTTCTACACCGACGCATTCGTGATCACAATTCACCGGAAGGCGCTGGTGTTCATCGACGACCTCAAGAAGGACCTCATCGACACGGGCAAGTGCCGCGGGGCGTTTCACCTGCTCAACCGGGTGGTGCGCGGGTCGCTGCTGACTTACGAGGCCCCGGCCGACCAGATTGCCCGCGAACTGGACTTCTACGAAGACCGCATTTTCCTCAAGGACAAAATGCCGCCGGTACTCAAGAGCTTGTACTACCTCAAACGCAAAACCGACCTGGTCCGCCGCATGCTCATCCTCACCCGCGACGTGATCGAAAACATTGACGACCCGAACGAGAACAACCCCAACACCCGCGACACCCGCGACCTGTTCGTGCGCCTGCAAACCATCTACGATACGCTTTCCGACAACACCAACCAGTTGTTAAACATCTACTTCTCCCTGTCGTCGCAGCGCACCAACGAAGTGATCCGGGTGCTTACCATCTTCTCGGTGTTCTTCATGCCGCTTACCTTCGTGGCGGGCATCTACGGCATGAACTTCGAATTCATGCCCGAACTCCGCCACAAGTGGGGCTACCCCGGCGTGTACGCCTTCATGGCCGTCATCACCCTCGGCATCTACTCGTGGTTCAAACGAAAAGGCTGGCTGTAAAAACTCCGTATTTACCGCCATTTTTAAAATTCCGTAGTTTTTCCCTGTTTAAAGTTGTGGCTTTTTCGTATAGGACGGGTGAACGCAAGACCCGCTGACAAACAGCTGTACAAGAAAGGAGGACAACCGGCTTCAGAATCAGCGTTTTACTCGTGGTTCATTCATGTAAGTTATTCATCCATATAAGGCAATGAAAACAGTAAGCGAAACCCTATACCCATTATACAAGCGGGCTGCCGTGCTGGTGATTGCCCTGGCGTGCACCGCCCTGTACGCCTGCGGTGACAAGACCGGCAACGACAACGACAGCACGGAGGCCGACGCCAACTCTCAGCAGGATACCTTTAAAATCCGCACCGATGAGGGCGCCGGCTTCAGCATGGATACCAGCGCCACCACCCCCGAGGGCATGGCCCTCGATTCTACGACCAGCACATCCGAGCCGCGCCGGGAATTCAAGACGCAGGATAAGGAGGAAAACAAGGCGGAGAACGAGAAAATCAGCCCGGAAAAACCAAAGGGGCAGGGAGAGGGAAATCAGTAGGAAAGCATTGCAGGAGGGAGTTTAAAGTTCATGAGTTCATGAGTTTAAAGTTTATGAGTGGCAAAAGCGTTGCCAATCAAGTGTGGACATCCTTTAAACTCATAAACTCATAAACTCATGAACTCATTTAAAACGCTACAACCATGAAAAACAAACCATTGCCCATAAAAGCCCGCGTGGCCCGCACGGTGTTCGGGGCGGCGCTGCTGGCCCTGGCGGCCTTGCCCGGCTACGGCCAGGCGGCAGGTACCGGCGCCCAGACGGGTGGCGGCAGTGCCGGCACGACCACCGGAACGGGTACGCCCGGTACGGAAGTCGGCACCGGCACCACCGGCACGGGTACGGGCAGCCTCGGCACGCCAGGCAACACCGGCACCATGAAGCCGGGGGCGGGTACGAACGCTACGCCTTTCGGTACCGGCAGCCGCCAGCCCATTCCGGCGGGCAGTTCGCCGCCCTCCAACACAACCATTACCAACCCCACGGGCACTTACGACAGCGGGGGCAACCCCGCCCTGACCAGCCCGCTGGACAACGGCAATACCGGCACGGTGCCGGCCTACGACGCCACGCCCAATACCAACCCGGCGGCAACGGCCCCGGCCAACGGCAACACCAACGGGGTGCGCAACGGCGCCTCCACCAACAACCCGGCCAACGCAAACCGCCCGGCCACGACCAACGACACCCGGGGCACCGGGGCCGCCGGTTCGGGCACCAGCGGACGGGATTACCGGTAAACCGGCCCGCGCCGGAAGCGCATAAGGATGGATGCGGTGCAGAAGAAGGCCAGGGACGGAAGGGTTCCTGGCCTTTTGCGTGGCAGGGTCCCGGGACAGACCGGCAAAATATTTCCGGCAATCGGCAAAACGCCCGGCCGGTTCGTCAACCCCGGCCCTTCCCCCGCCGTACACATTCGAAGGTAATTGCTAAAAAATGCGCGCATCAGAAATTTATTGACAAAAAAAGCATATTTTGAAACGCCGGTTCCCGGTAAATCGAGGATCGCCCCGCTTTTTTTGCACCCTGTTTTTTTTAAAGGCCACGAACCATGAAAACATTCCTCAATACAACCAAAAAGATGCTGGGCGCCTCCCTCCTGGCCGTGTTCGCAATGGGCTTTGCCGGCGCCCAGAACCAGGATAACGCCCCGGCCCCCGATACCACCCGCAACACCTCGGCGGGCGACACGGTGGGCACGGCCAACGGCAACACGCCCCTCGACAATACGAGCACGCAAGGCACCAAGCCTACGGGCCGCACCGTCATCCACGACCGGGGCACGACGAGCATCGGGCAGTACGACCCGTCGGGCAATTCGCTGCCCCCCGAACGGAGCCCCTACGAATACATCGGCGCCCCTTCGTACAAAGTTGACCGAACGCCCAAGCAGAAGCCCACGCAACGGCAGTACCGGGATTACGGCGGCACGGTGTTCCGCCAGCCCGACCCGTCGGGCATCGGTACCCCGGCTACCCCGATGGTGAAGGAAGACCCGTACGCCAGCAACCAGCCCGCGGCTCCCAATACCACCGCCGGCAACGCGCTGGCCCCGGCCGACAGTACCAACGGCACCAACGCGCAGCCAAGCCTGGGCAACACCGGCGAAAGACGTCCCGCCGCCGGCAATACCAAAGCCAACACCACCAGCGGCAGTACCAACCCGGCGGCAACCGCCCCGGCCAACAGCACCAACGGGGTGCGCAACGGCGCTTCCACCAACACCCCGGCCAACGCAAACCGCCCGGCCCCGCCGGCGCCCAAGCGCACGGCCCCGGCCGATACTTCCAAGCAGCAAAAAATCAAAGGCTGGGACTACTAGGTTTATTTTGAATGATGGATTCTTAATGTTAGATTATGATGCACGCGGCCCATTGTTTGCCGCCCGCATGCATGATCTAACATTCTTTATTCAAAATCATTTTTAAAGTCCCTGACCCACACCACTATGAACCACCAGGAATCAAACTACCGACCGCACTCCCGGGAGGACCGAACACCCCGCGCCCACGCGGCATTTTCACCCGACGACGAGGAGTCAATCAAGGAGAAGCAACAATGGCACCCGCTCGAACACCAGGAAACGGAGCGGGACAAAGACCATACCTACACCGGCAAAACCGACGCCGATGCCGACAATGAAAGCCGCGAAAACCGCGACCCCGACCACGCCCTGGATTTCCGCGGCGAGGAACCCCCGCACCCCGAAGCGGGCCGGCACAAGCATTCGGGCGGCGGTTCCGACCCCGGCTTCGGCGCCTTCGACCGCGGCTAAATCAAAAAAGGAGACCGGAACTAACGGAGACGGGAGAAAAGGAGACGGGAGACCGGAGGAGGCGTACCGGTACAACGCGGTGACGGCATGGCCGTGCGAGTCTGTTTCGTTCAAAAGGGAAAAAGGGGAGCCGACGCATGAAGCTATTCGTCAACTCCCCTTTTTCCCTTTTACTTTACCCCAATTCCTTTTCACTACCCTATGCGCATCCCCGCCCAATACCTTAATCCCCTATTACCCCAATCCCCATCTCCCTCTACCGGTTGAAACAGTCGATGAGGCGGGTGATGAGGCCGGACACTTCCCCGCGGCGGTGGTCGTCGAGGCGGTGCGGCATGAGTTTGAGCAGGGCGTACTGGATGAGTTCGAACTGGTGCTGGAGGCTCACCCGGTTGCGGGCCGGCAAGCCGAGGCCGTACTGCTTTTCCATTGAATCCATGACGGCCCGTACCACTTCGTCCACCGACCGCTGCGTTACCGCCCCGGTGCGGGCGTACGAAAACGGATTGCTGTCGGTAAGGAGCAGGTCGATGAAATAAAACAGTTCCATGGTGCCCTTCGGGTGGGCATTCTCCACCATGCCGCACATGATGCACTGGTAGGCCTGCTGCAAGGTGCGGTAGTAGCCGAACAACGCCGCGGTTTCGTGGTAATGAAAAGACGACACCAGGTTTCTCAACCGTACGGCGTACAGGGTAGTGTGGGTGGCAGACTGTCCAATGGATTCAACCATGCGGCGAAAGGCGTTTTGCGTAAGGTTTCCGGGCCAGGAAGCGAAGGGTGTTACGGGCCCGGCCCCGTAGGGCAACTTTACGGGTAAATAGAAAAAAGTAAACGGCAAATGCCGGTCTTTTTCCGTACTTTTCTTACGAAGTGGGATATGAGCCTTTTTGACGGCCGGGCCGTTGCCGTACGGCGGGCAGGCTCCCCTGCGCGGCCGGTTTGTTGCCGGGCTTTCCGGGCAAACGTACGTCTGATCACCCGCCGCGGGCTTCCGGATGGACCTTTTGCCCCGTAATCTTACGCTAACCCCCCATGAAACACACCCCAACCGTACTGCTCCTGCTTGCTGCCCTCCTCTGCCTGTCGCCGGCCGCGCCGCCCGCCGGGGGATGGATTACCCTTTTCAACGGCAAAGACCTCAAAAACTGGGACGTGAAGATTGCCAAGCACGCCCTCAACGAAAACTACGGCAACACCTTCCGGGTGGAAAACGGCGTGCTCAAGGTGGGCTACGGCGGGTACCGGGACTTTGCCGACCAGTACGGCCACCTGTTTTACCGGCAAAAGTTCTCGTACTACCTGCTGGCGGTCGAATACCGGTTCACGGGACAGCAGGTGAAGGGCGGGCCCGGCTGGGCGGTGCGCAACAGCGGCATCATGTTTCACGCGCAGCCGGCCGCCAGCATGGGCCGCAACCAGGACTTTCCCATCTCCATTGAAGCGCAGTTCCTGGGGGGCAACGGCAAAGACCCGCGCACGACGCTCAACCTCTGCACGCCGGGCACGCACGTCGTGCTGAACGGGAAGCTGTTTACGCCGCACTGCGTGGATTCGAAGTCCAAAACCTACCACGGCGACGGGTGGGTGCGGGCCAAACTCCTCGTGCTGGGCGACTCGCTGGTGCAACACATCGCCGGCCGCGACACGGTACTTACCTACACCAAACCGCAGGTGGGCGGCGAACACGTGAGCGGCCACGACCCCAGGCTCAAAAAGGACGGCCAGCCCCTGCGGGAAGGCTACATTGCCCTGCAAAGCGAAAGCCACCCCATCGAATTCCGCAAAGTGCAACTCTTCGACCTGGCCCCCTACGCCAAGGACCGCAAAAAACTAAGCGCCGTGCTGGCGGAGTTGCGGTCTGAACCATGATGTGAATGATGAAAGGATAACCATTATGGTTCAGACCATCCTGGTTATCCTTTCATCCTGCGAATCCTGATCTACAACCGCGCCGACAAACTTACGAAATAGTACCCCCCGTTGAAGCCGAACTGGGTCACGTTGCGGCTGTACACGAACCGTCCGAAGGAAGAGTTATCCACGGAGGTGGGACTGTCGGGCGTCGGGTACCCGATCACCTTCAGCGGGTCGGGGTACACGTCGAACAGGTTGTTGGCGCCTACCGTCACTTGCAGGATGCGGTTAATCTGGTAGTTAAGGCTCAGGTCGGTCACCAGCTTAGCCCGGAAAGACTCGTCCAGCGCTTCCGTGCCCGGGTCAAACGATCTTACGTCGCCGAACCGGGTTACGCGCAGGTTCCCGCCGAACTTTTCGCCGCGGAACAGAGCGCCCAGCGTAAACTTGCTGCGGGGTTGCGCCCATTCGAGGCGACCCTTCTCCTGCCGGTTGAACAAGGTAGTTCCGAAAACATCCGCGGGCAACGTAGTAGAGCCTTTGGGTTCACCCCGTACGCTGGTTTCGTTCACGTTGCCGGCCAGCGAAAAGGTAAGGGTGCCCGGGCCAACACGGTAGTCGCTCGAAGCCACGATGTCAAGTCCCCGGGTGCGGGTGTTCACCGCGTTGGTGAAGAACACGGCAGCCTGCACTTCCGTCTGGCCGGCGGCATCGAGGATTTGGGTTACCTGCTGACCGGCCGGCGTACTGCCCCGCTGGAACTGCCCGGTGAGCACGATGCGGTCCCGGATGTCGATCTGGTAGGCATCCACGGTAATGCTCAGGTTGGACAGCGGCTGGGAAGTAATGCCGAGGCTGTAGTTGGTCGACTTTTCGGCCGTGAGCGAAGGAATGCCGAAGGCCTCCGCCACCGGGCTGTTGTTGGGGAAGGTACCCTGCTGGCGCGGTTGCAAGCCCTGGCCGGGCACCGACACGAACACGGTGGCAATGGAACTGAAGTACCGCTGGTGAATGGAAGGCGCCCGGAAGCCGTTGGCTATCGTGCCGCGCAGCGAGAAGAAGTCGGCAAACTTGTACCGGGCACTCAGTTTACCGGCCAGGTTGCCGCCGAAGTCGCTGTAGTTTTCGTAGCGGCCCGCCGCGTTGAGCAACAGGCGGTCAGTCAGGTCGGTTTCCAGGTCGATGTAGGCCCCCAGCACGTTCCGGTTGCTGTTTACTCGGTTCTCGGGCTGAAATCCGGGAAATACTTGGGCTCCGGTGGCTCGGCGCTGTGCTGGCGGAATGTCAGTGGGATTGTAGTCCGCCCAGGAGGCGTCTTCGCCCGGCTCAATCTGGTAATTGTCGTAGCGGAAAGAAAGTCCCGAAGCTACGTTAAAAGATTTCAGCCCGAGTTGCGGGCCGAAGTCTTTCGAGATGCCGAGGTCGGAAGTGTTCTGGTTGAATTTAACCGTGCCGGCGTAAAATTCAGTCTGGGCGTTGGCCCCATCGGGAAACTGGGAGGCGTTGTTGGAATTTTCCACGTCAAAGCGGAACGCGTTGCCACCGAATACGTTGGAGAGGTCCCAACGCCACCCGTCGCCCAGTTCACCGCCGATGCCCACCAGCACCGAACGGTCCCAGATGGTGGAATGAATCTCGGGCAGAAAGCCGTTGGGGTACAATTCGGAAATCACCTGGCTCGTCTGGAAGGGGTAACGGTAGAAGCCGGCCGCCTGGCCCTTGCGGTAGTTGACCACACTCGAAAAATAGAGTTCGGTCTTGGGCGTCAGCTTGTAGTTGCCGTTGATCATGCCGCCGAAATTGTTGACGGCCGAGTTGCCGATCTGCATGTTGTCTTCCAGGTTGAAGCCGTTCTGGTCGATCAGGTCGCGGTCCTGTGCGTAGAGCGACTGGCGGCGGCCCCGCCACTCCTCTTCCGTTTCGAGTGGCTGGCCCGCGGCGTCCACCCTCCGGTTTACGTTCCAGTTCACGTACACGGGACCGGTGTAGGTGCCGGCCCGGTTGGTGCCCTGCCGGAGACGAATGTCGGCGGCAACGCCAACCACCCCGCGGTCGCCCAGCCGGAGGCCGTGGTACAGGCCCAGTTGCGCATTGCGGCCGTCGCCCTCGTAAAACTGCCCCAGGTGCAGCGTGGCCGTGGTGCCGGTGTCTTTCTTGAGCACCACGTTGACCACGCCCGAGATGGCGTCGGAGCCGTACTGCGACGAGGCGCCTTCCCGCAGCACTTCAATGCGTTCGATGGCCGACGTGGGAATGGTGTTGAGGTCGGTGCCCACCGAACCGCGGCCCACCGTGCCGTTCACGTTGATGAGGGCCTGGTTGTGGCGGCGCTTGCCGTTGAGCAGCACCAGCACCTGGTCGGGGCCCAGGCCGCGGAGGGTGGCCGGGTCGATGTGGTCGGTGCCGTCGGCTACCGTTTGCCGCGCCGAGTTGAAGGAAGGCGCTACCAGGTTGATCATCTGCGTGGGTTCGATCTGGCCCGTGGCCTGCAACTCGCGGCTGCTGATGATGTCGACGGGGGCGACGGTTTCCACGCTGGAGCGGATTTGCGTGGACCGGGAGCCGACCACCACCACGTCGGTGAGCGACTGCACGTTTTCGGCCAGCGCGATGTTGAGCGTCTCGTCGCCGCTGGCGATGGTTACCTGGCGGGTTTGGGTGGTGAAGCCGATGAAGGAAAACTGGATGCTGTAGGAGCCGGGCCGGAGCGGGAGGGTGTAGTTGCCCGCGTTGTCGGTGCTCACGCCCTGCGTGGTACCCGCCACGGCAACGGCCACGCCCGGCAGGCCGCTTCCCGATTGCGCGTCGGTCACCCGTCCGCGGAGGTTTTGGGCCAGGCTGGGCAAAGCCGCCGCGAGGAACAGAAGCAAGGCCGGCCAAAGGGTCATTTGGTACTTTTTGGTCATGGTCATAAGTAATTAAATGAAAAAACGAGGCGTCCGCCGCGGCCCTGAGGGAGCCGGCGTTACGGTACTGCCGCTATCCGCTATATTATGCAATCGGCGGGGTTTTGACAATTCGCGCCGCCCGGCGTAAAATAATAAATAGGTCATTGGTCAGTAGTCATCCGGCGGTTGAATGACTACTGACCAATGACCTATTGGCGACTGACCCGCTGCTAGGTCAGTTGGGGGAGGGAGTTGACCAGCTTGATCGTGGAGATGAGCTGTTCGGGCTCAATGGGTTTGGTCATGTAGCAGGTGGCGTCCAGCAAAAAAGTGCGGTTGATGTCCTTCTCGTGTTCCGACGAGGTGAGCACCACCACCGGCACGCGCTTCAGCCCGGGGTGCTGCCGCAGCTCTTCGAGCACCTCAAGGCCGTCCTTGATGGGGAGCTTTAGGTCGAGCAGAATCACGTGGGGCGTGGTGGCGAACTCGTACGGGCCTTTCTTGAGCAGGTAATCGGTGGCCTTCATCCCGTCTTCCACGACGTGCAACTGGACGGGAACGTCGGATTCCTTGAGGGCTTCTTTCGCTAAATAAATATCGGCCGGATTGTCTTCAACCAGCAGAATTTGTATTGTCTTCATATTGTAAATGTACCCTTTTTTAAATTAACAAGGGGGGTATGCAGACGTAAGATAAATGGCATTCTTCTCCCCGATACTTCGCATTTTCTACGGTTGACTGCACCCATTCCCCCGTTCACGTACAACCGTTTTTTTTAACCACCCCCGCCGCCCAACTTTGAAAAAAAGGAAACCTTCTGACCAGCCACGGTTAAGACCGCGGCTGGTCAGCCGTCTCACTTCATAACTTTCCAACCCTCCCATGTTTAGTTCATTTAATCTCGTAGCCTGTGCGTTTGTGATGGCCATCGGCGGGGACCTGCTGCGGGAAGGCTACCTGTCCCAGCCCGCGGCGCTGCGGGTGCAGGCCGCCGGTTTTCCGCAGGATTCCAGCCGCCACCGGCGCGTAGCCCAGCACACGTACAGCCACGTGGTGCAGAACGGCTCCAACGCCACCGAAATCAACTTCCGCGGCAAGGTCGCCTTCACCGACGACGAACGGGACATCAGAAGCATTTCGCCCGGCGGCTATTTCAAGTTCAGCAAAACCACCTTCGGCAATACCCGCAGCGTGCTCATCGAGAGTTCGTCGGACGGCACCCTCACGCGGACCTACCACGCCAACCGCCAGCAGCAGCCCTACGAACCGGAAGGCCGCAAGTGGCTGGCCGACATGCTGCCCGAAATCATTGCCACCTCGGGCATCGGCGCCGAGGAACGCGTACGGCGCATCTACGCTAAAAAGGGCGTGAACGGCGTGCTGGAAACCATTGACAACCTGGACAATGACCACGCCGGGAGCATCTACTACGGCTACCTGCTCGAACAGCCCAACCTGGCCGACAAAGACCTGCGGCTGGTACTCGAAAGGCTCGCGGATAAGCTGGATTCGGACCACGAAAAGGCCAACCTGCTGCGGCGGGTAAGCGGCGTGTACCTGCGCAACGACCAGACGGGCCAGGCGTACATCCGGGCCGTGTCGTCCATTGATTCGGACCACGAGAAGGCCAACGTGCTCCGGCACGTACTGAGCAACACCAGGCTCAACGAAACCAACGCCACGGCGCTCATCCAGGCGCTGGGCGACATCGATTCGGACCACGAGAAGGCGCAGGTGGTCAGGGCCCTGCTCCAGGCCAACAAGCTGAACGGGGCGAACCTCCAGCACGCCCTCACGGTGATCGGCACCATCGACTCGGACCACGAGAAGGCCAACGTGCTCCGCGAAATGTTCGGCAACCAGTCGCTGGCCGGCACCCAGTTCAAGACGCTGGCCGGCGTGGTCGACCAGATCGACTCCGACCACGAAAAGAGCAACGTGGTTACGCACCTGGCCGTTACCAACCCGCCCCTGGTGGCGGCGCACTTCGAAGAAATCCTCGGGCTGGTGACCCGCATTTCGTCGGACCACGAAAAAGGCCGGGTACTGGCGACATTGCTCGACAAATCAAAACCCACCGACAAGCAGTACGTGCAGGTGCTGGCCGCCCTGCCCGCCTTCGACTCCGACCACGAGAAGGGCCAATTGCTGGTCAGGCTGGCCAAAACGATGCCCAAGGGCAATGCCTCCCTGGTGGAAGCCTACAAAAAAGCCGTCAAATCCATCGAATCCGACTACGAGTACCGCCGCGCCATGGAAGCGATCGAATAATTGGATGGTTGAATGGCTGATTGTTGAATGGTTGATCGTTGTATGTGTTGTTGCATGTTAAAATTTAATGTATTTACTTTAAATTTTACCCGTAACGGGTTACGCGGGTAAGGCATCTTACATGGAAGGTTTTTAAGTTAATGCTTTACGGGAAGGTTATGCGCGGAACGATCAAAAAAATAGGACTGCTCCTGTTGGTGAGCACCGCAGCCGGGGGGTTGTTTTACACCTACCTCGCCTACAGTGCCACCGGTTCGTTGCCGGCCCGCTGGTACGCCTCGTCGCTGTACGGGTGGAGCTGGCTGGCGGCCGTGCTTACCGGGGCGGGCCTGTACGCGTACGGGGCCTGGTTGCACCGGCGCCTCAGCTGGCAGGGCAACGTGGGGCTGCCGCTGCTGGCCAGTTTCGGGGGCAATGCCCTGGTGGCGCTGCTCGTGCCGGCCCTCTGCCTGGTGGGTTATTCGGCGGTCGCCCACGGCCGGTCCGACGTGCGGGGCCTGCTGGCCGAACATTCGGAGGTAGCCCTGAAGTGGTTGATCCTGACGGGTTTTGCCGTATTTGGCTACACACTGGCCAGCTTCATGCTGTTCTCCTACCAGCAGTACGCCGTCATGCAACTCCAGGCAGTACACCTCAAAAGAACCCAGCTGGCCCTCCAGACGGAGTTGCTGCGGAGCCAGTTGAGCCCGCACTACCTGTTCAACAGCCTGAATACCATCTCCTCGCTGGCCCACCGCAACGCGGGCCAGGCCGAGCAGTTCGTGCGGAAGCTGGCCCACACCTACCAGTACGTACTCGACACCCACGACCGGCCGCTGGTGAGCCTGGCGGAAGAACTGGAATTCGTGCGGGCCTACAACTACCTGCTCAGCGTGCGGTTCGAGGGAGCCATCCAGATCCGCGAAGAGGTGGCGGCCCACCTGCTGGGGTGCCGCGTGCCCCCGCTCACCCTGCAAATGCTGGTGGAAAACGCCGTGAAGCATAACGCCGTGAGCCGGGAAATCCCGCTGCACATCAGCATTTACAGCGATTCGGAAAACCACCTCAATGTGATCAACACCATCGGCCAGGCGGGACCGGACGCCCGGGAACATTCCCTGAAGGTAGGCCTGGACAACATCCGGAAACGGTACCAGTACCACACCAACCAGAAAATCCAAATCACCCGGGAAGGCTACTTTACCGTGCGTCTGCCGCTGCTGGCGGAATCGTAACAGTCATTTGTCATTGGTAATTAGTCATTGGTAATTCATTATGGCTCGACTTTTCATTCACCACCCCATATTCCGGCTGCTGGGCCCGGCGCTGTACGGCACGGTCGTGTACGTGCTGGTGCTGCTGTTCTTCGACAGCCTGGAGCAGCTTACCCGGCACTTTTTCAGCCAGGAAGTGCTCCTGTGCGTGGGACTGGCCTACGTACTCAACGAGTCGCTGCGGCTGTCGGTGGTGGGGCTCAACCGCCTCTACCCGGCGGGCCGCAACCCCCGCGTACGGGTCGTGCTGCAAGGGGTGGTGCACCTGCTCCTGACCGTGGCGGTAATTTCGGCCGGGGTGGCCGCGTACTTCAAGTGGGTGGTGGGCTACACGACCTTCCGGGCGGAACTGGTTACGCTGAACGCCCTTTTCGGGCTGGGCTGCGGGTTTTACAACATGATGTACTGGGGCCTCTACTACCTGCACCAGCACAGCCAGCACCGCATCGCCGAGGAGACGCTGCTCCGCCAAAAGACGGAATTCCAGTTGGAGGCGCTCAAAAAGGAGGCTAACCCCCGGTTGCTTTACAGTGCCCTCGAAACGCTCATCTGCCTCGTGCACCAGGACGCGGAGGCGGCCGAAACCTTCATTGAAAAACTCTCGGCGGTGTACCGCTACCAGTTGACGCAGAAAGGCCGCGAACTCGTGCCGCTGCCCGACGAAATGGAAGCCGCCGCGGCGCTGGTGGCCGTGTACAACTACCAGTACGGGGGCCACGTGAAGCTCTGCCGGGCCACGGGCGGCGCCGCCGGCCACGTGCAGGTCCTGCCCGGCACGCTGACCCGGCTGGTCGATTGCGCCGTGCAGAACGCCATCATCACCCCGGACCGGCCCCTGCACCTGCACCTTTCCCTCGACCGCGACACGGCCCTCCTCTCCTTCCAGCTTTTCCAGCGGCTCAACCCGCCGGCGGGCCTCCCCGAACTGGTCGGGCAACTGGCGCAGGCGTACGGCTTTTTTACCGGCCCGCCTCCCACCTACGCCAACGACAAGGGCCACGTCACCATCCACCTCCCGCTCATCCGCCTCGCAGGCAGTGAACAGTCAGCAGTAAACAGTGAACAGGTGGCATGGGCAGAGAGCGTGGGGCAGGGAGCGGAGGGCTAAGCGCCACCCTCACCTACGCACTGCCCCTCAGCACTGTGCCCTCCGCCCTTAGCTCCGCGCCCTCTGCCCCCAACAACGAGCAACGAACCACTACTTCCCCAATGCACGTACTCATCATCGAAGACGAACAGCCCGCCGCCGAGCAGCTGGAGCGGCTGATCCGCCGGTACGACGCCGGCATTCAGGTAGTGGGGCGGCTCGACAGCGTGGCGAAGGTCAAAGCCTGGTTCCAGGCCCCGCCGTCGGCCGTGGACCTGGTGTTCATGGACGTGCAACTGACCGACGGGCTCAGCTTCGAGGCGTTCGGGGAAGTCGCCATCCAAAAGCCCATCATCTTCACCACTGCCTTCGGGGAGTACGCCCTGCGGGCCTTCCAGTCGAGCGGCATCGACTACCTGCTCAAGCCCATTACCTTCGAGGCCCTGTCGGGCAGCCTGCGGAAGCTCGAAATGATCCGGAGCAGCCTCGCCCCGCCGTCCGCCCCCGGACAACTCGAACGGCTCGGCGAAGCCCTGCGGCTGCTCCAGAAGCCGGCCTACAAGTCGCGGTTCATGGTGCGCCTCGGCGACCACATCCACTCGGTCACCACCGACGCGGTGGCCCTCTTCTACGCCGTGGACCGCGACGTGTTCCTGCTCACCAGCCAGCGCCGCAAGTACATCATCGACTACAAGCTCGAAGAACTGGAAGAACTGCTGGACCCGGCCCGGTTTTTCCGCGTCAACCGCACCTTCATCGTGGGCATTGCCGCCATTGCCGACGTGGTGGTGTATTCGAGCAGCCGCCTGCTCATCCGCCTCCACCTCGACTTCGACCGCGAAATCGTGGTGAGCCGCGAACGGGTCGCCCCGTTCAAGGAGTGGTTCAACGGAATGGAATGAAAGGAGACCGCAGGCGGGAGGCAGGGAGACGGGAACGAAAGGAGACCGGAGGAGGATCGGGAAGGAGGCTTGGCGGGAAACGATTGGCGAAGTAGATTGATTCGAATTCCCGGAGGTGTGCTACCCGGCAAATACCACGTCCTCGTACAGGTCCGCCACCCGCACCGACCAGGGCAGGGCCGGCAGTTCGATCCGTTGGTCGGGCTGGTCGTACAGCCGGTGCGGCTGCCAGTTGTCGCCCGGCCGTTCGTACACCCGCACCCAGTACTCCTCCTGCGACACGATCAGGTAGGCTTTCAGCGAGGGAATGGCCTGGTAGTAATCCACCTTCTTGCCCAGGTCGTGCTTTTCGGTACTGCCGGAAAGCACCTCGACCAGCAGCACGGGCTCCCGGACCAACTGCCGGGCTTGTTGATCGGCCTCCGAGCAGGTAAGCATTACGTCGGGGTAGAAATACCGGCGAAAAGCTTCGGCTTGCAGCTTCACGGTTTCGGTGTACACCCGGCAGCCTTTGGGGCGAAAATCGCGCCGGAGCAGCCCGCTCAGGTTCTGCACGATCTGGTTGTGGGCGATGCTGGCCCCGGACATAGCCCTTACTTCCCCATCCGCAAACTCGTAGCGGGTCTCCTCCGCCTGCTGTTCCAGGGTTTCGTATTCGGAGTAGGTGAGCTTTTGTTGCGCGTGTAAGGCGTGTCCCACGGTGGTTAAGAGTTGGGTTGTTGCGGCAAAGCTTTCGGGTTTTGGAAACCCGAAATGTTTGCGCCATCGAATATACGCAATTTACCCCTATCCCGCCTTCCCGATCCGTGCCACCAGGCCGGCCATGCGTTCGTAGTGCGAACCCTTCCAGTACACGCGGCGGCACACCGTGCAGCGGTAGAATTCCTCGAAGCAGGCCCGCGTCCCGGGCTCCAGTACGTCGGCCACGAGGTGCTTGTCCACCCCTTCCAGCGGGCCGTTGCAGACGAGGCAACGCGTAAACGGTTGTAGCTTATCCGTCAGCCGGAAATAGTGCAGCACTTCGGCGAGTTGTTCTTCGGGATGCTGCGAACGGAGCCAGTAGCCCCAGTCGAGCACCTTGCGCTTGAGCAACGGGATGTCGCGGGTGAGCACGGCCCGGCCTTCGGCGGCGGCAATGGCGGCAATCCGGTCGTCGGCGTAGTCGCGTTCGTAGCGGCAGTCGAAGCCCAGCATGCGCAGGAGCCGGGCCAGCTTGCCCAGGTGCACGTCGAGGATGAAGGCGGTGACGGCGGGCAGCGGCGGGTGCAGGGCGTAGCCGGGCGGCAGCGGCGGGTGTTCCCAGCGGGGGAAGACTTCGAGCCGGTCTCCGGCCCGGAGGGGCTGCGCAAACGGGGCCCAACTGCCGTTCACGCGGAGGGCGGCCACTTCCACCTGCGGCACGCCCACGCCTTCCACGGCGTCTTTGGCGGTAGCCGTGGCAGGAAGAGGATGTTCGAAGGATTTGCCGCGGAATTCCCGGCGGAGAAAGTCGTTCAAAGGTCCCGCAAACTGGAAGCGCACCGGAATGGCCATACCGTCCTTTACTGGGTGAACCCCGAACGGGTTGCGCCGGCGGCCTTAACGGGTTACTTTTTGCGCGGGCTCCTTCTTTTCCCGCAGCCGCTTGTAGGTGCGGATGGCCACCAGCAGCACCACGATGAACACGGCCAGGCCCACCAGCCCCCACACCATGCTCAGGGTGTTTTTGAGCACCACCAGGAACACAATGGCAAACAGGAGCACCGTGGCAATCTCGTTGATGACCCGCAGTTGCAGCGAACTGTACCGGACTTCGCCCCGCTGCTGCTGCTTAAAAATGACGTGGCACCAGAAATGGTACCCGTACAACAGCAATACGAATCCCAGCTTCATCCAGAGCCAGCCGGGAATGGCGCCGTAGAGGTAGGCCATCGTGGTGCCGAAGCCCAGCGTAAGCACCCCCGACGGCCAGGTGATGCCGTACCAGAGCAGGCGCTGCATCTTGGCAAACTCCTTTTGCAACACGTTCCGTTCCGCGTCCGGCCGGGCTTCGGCTTCGGCGAAATAGATCAGCAGGCGCGGGAAGTAGAACAAGCCGGCAAACCAGGTAACGATAAAAATGATGTGCAGGGCCTTCACGTACAGGTACGACATAATTGCGGGCGGCGGGGAGTAATGCCTTTACGGAATAACAAATTTGGCGTGGTTTGAATTCCTTTTTAGAAGCGAGAAGCCAGAAGCGAGGAGCCAGAAGAATGGACACGCACTTTGTCGTTGTCACCGGAAGAGGCCGTGCCCCTTCTTCTCGCTTCTGGCTTCTCGCTTCCCGCTCCTTTTTTACAAACTCCCCAGCTTAACGTCAATGCCCTGCAACACGCGGCGGATCTCGTTGGCCTGCTGCATGATTTCGCGGGAGCGGGCCTCGTCCTGGCCGTCGATCACCTCCTTGAAGCGTTGGAGCCGCTTGATGTAGGCGTCGAGGGCCCGCGAAATGTTTTCGGTGTTCTGGGTGAAGATCGGCGCCCACATGTCGGGGGAGCTTTTCGCCAGGCGCACCGTAGACGAAAAACCGCTGCCCGCCATGTCGAAGATCGTGCTTTCGTCCTTCTCCTTTTCCAATACCGTCACGCCCAGCGCAAACGAACTGATGTGGCTCAGGTGCGACACGTAGGCCAGGTGCCGGTCGTGCTCCACCGAGTTCATGAAGCTCAGGCGCATTTCCAGGCTCTGGGCCAGCGACACCACCAGGTTGAGGGCGGCGTTGCTGCTCTTTTCCTGGTCGCAGAGGATCATGGTCTTGCGTTTGAGCAGCCCGCTGAACGCCGCGGCCGGCCCGGAGTTTTCGGTACCGGCAATGGGGTGGGCGGCCACGTACTGGCGGCGGCGGGGGTGGTTTTCGACGGCCCGGCAGATGATCTCCTTGGTAGAACCCAGGTCCACTACCACCTTGCCGTCGGGCAACGCGTCGAGTATGCGGGGCAGCAGGCTGCTGATCACGTTCACGGGCGTAGCCAGCACCACCAGGTCGGTCAGCGGAATGGCTTCTTCCAGGGTGGCAATCTCGTCCACAAGGTCCAGCTCCAGCGCCTTGTCGGCGTTTTCGGGGTTGGCATCCACGCCGATGATGCGTTTGGCGACGCCCTTTTCTTTGGCTTGCAGCGCCAGGGAACCGCCCAGCAACCCTACGCCAACGATGGTAATTTTCATGCTATTTGGGAGAGAGGAGGTGTTTAATGAATAAAATGGGGGCTGAATGGCTGTATGGTTGAATGGCTGTATGGTCGATTGTGGGGTAGCAAGCAGGCGTTCTTACGCTCAGCGGTGAAACAATTAACCATTTAACCATACAGCCATACAGCCATTCAGCCATATAGCCCCTACGCCTGGCCCAGTTCAGTTATCTGCACGCTTTCGAGCCGCCCGAGTACTTGTTCGAGGCGGCTTTCGGGGGTGCACAGCGAGAGGCGGATGAACCGGTCGCCGCGGTCGCCGAAGATGAAGCCGGGGGTGATGAAAATGTGGGGTCCGTAGAGCAGCCCGTCCACGAGTTTTTCGACGGAAGCCACCGCGTCGGGCACCCGGGCCCACACGAACAGGCCCTGCTGGTCGCGGCGGTAGCTGCACCCGAGCCGGTCGAGCACCCGGTACACCAACTGGCGCCGCCGCCGGTACACGTCGTTGCGGCCGGCGTGCCATTCTTCGGAGTTTTGCAGGGCGGCCACGGCTGCCTCCTGCACGGGCAGAAACATGCCCGAATCCACGTTGCTTTTCACCTTCAGCACGGCGTCGATGTAGTCTTTGGCGCCGCTCACCCAGCCCATGCGCCAGCCGGCCATGTTGTGCGACTTGCTCATGGAGTTAAGTTCAAGGCACACCTCGCGGGCCCCGGGCACCGACAGGAGGCTGATGGGCTTTTCTTCGTTGAGCACGAGGCTGTACGGGTTGTCGTGGCAGAGCAGGATTTTCTTTTCCCGGGCAAAGGCCACCAGTTTTTCGAACAACGCCGGGGTGGCCGGCGCCCCGGTGGGCATGTGCGGGTAGTTGACCCACATGAGCTTCACGCGGGTCAGGTCGGCGCCGTGCAGGAAATCCCAGTCGGGTTGATAGCCCCCGGCTTCCACCAGCGGGTAAGTCAGTACCCGGGCCCCCACCATTTCGCTCACCGACCGGTACGTGGGGTAGCCCAGTTCGGGAATGAGCACCCCGTCGCCCTCGTCGAGGAAGGCCAGGGAGATGTGGGTGATGCCCTCCTTGGAGCCGATCAGGGGCAGGATTTCGGTTTCGGGGTCCAGCGTGACGCCGTACGTGCGGGCGTACCAGCCGGCAATGGCTTTACGCAGGGCGGGGGTTCCCTTGTAGGACTGGTAGCCGTGGCTGCCCGGCCGCCCAGCCGCAGCCACCAGGGTTTGCACCGTTTCGGGCGACGGGGCCAGGTCGGGGCTGCCGATGCCGAGGTTGATTACGTCGTGGCCGGCGTCCTGCAGGGCCTTCACTTCTTTCAGCTTGACCGAAAAATAGTATTCTTTCAGGTGCTCCAGCCGTCGGGCTGCTTGGATAATCATGTTGGTTGAAGGGAATGTGGTCCGGACAAATATGACCAAAAAAGCCTACAGAATGCAGACGCCGGTCGGATTTCTCGCTACTCCCGTGCCGTGCGGACGGGAAACGCAAAGCCTGCGCGCACGCTGATGCCGCCGCCCAGGTGCATGCGGTGGGCCGTGCCGATGCCCGGAATGTAGCGAAATTCGATCCCTTCCAGGGGAGGCGCCGCGTACAGGCGGCGGGTGTCAATTGCAAATACGGCATCCCCGTGAAAGGGACCGGGCAGCACGTACGCGCCCGATTCTTCGCCCACGGCCGCCACCAACGACCCGCCCAACGTGAACCCAAGGGGAACAGATGCCTACAATACACAAAAACGCCGGCACCCTTCCAACGGGCAACCGGCGTCTGTATAGCAGGCGGGAGAAAGGGGATGGTTGGATGGCTGTATGGTTGTTGATCGGGAAGGAGTCGTGCGCCAGCCCAACCATACAACCATTCAACCATATAACCATGTAACCATACAGTCATTCAGCCATCTTTCAGTACAACTCACGGCCCTTTACAGCACGGCAATGCAGGAAATTTCCACGTTTACGTCTTTGGGCAGGCGGCTTACCTCCACGGTTTCGCGGGCCGGCGGGTAGGCGTCGAAGTAGCTGCCGTACACCTCGTTGATGCGCCCGAAGTTACCCAGGTCCTTGACGAAGATGGTGCACTTGACCACGTTGGCGAAGCCGCCCCCGGCTTCGGCCAGGATGTGCTTGAGGTTCTGCATCACCTGGTTGGTTTCGGCCTCAATGTCGCCCGTCACCAGTTGGCCCGTAGCCTGGTTGATGGCAATCTGTCCCGACACGTAGAGGGTGTTGCCCGCCTGCACGGCCTGGCTGTACGGCCCGATGGGCGCCGGCGCCTTGTCACTTATAACCGTTTTTTTCATGGGTTGGCTATTTGTTAAATGGAAAGGAGCGAGAAGCGAGGAGTGAGAAGCGAGAAGAAGGGGCACGCGCTTACCCGATGATAACGGCAAAGTACGGGTACATTCTTCTCGCTCCTCGCTCCTCGCTTCTCGCTTCTCCCCTACAAGTGAATCACCTCGTTATACGCCGCCGCGGTGGCTTCCATCGTGGCTTCCGACATGGTGGGGTGCGGGTGAACGGCCTTGATGATTTCGTGGCCGGTGGTTTCGAGCTTGCGGGCCACCACCACCTCGCCGATCATTTCGGTCACGTTGGCGCCGATCATGTGGGCGCCGAGCCACTCGCCGTACTTGGCGTCGAAGATCACCTTTACGAACCCTTCGCTGGCGCCGGCTGCCTTGGCTTTGCCCGAGGCCGTAAAGGGAAACTTGCCTACCTTGATCTCGTAGCCGGCGTCGCGGGCCTGCTTTTCGGTAAAGCCCACCGAGGCAATTTCGGGCTGGCAGTACGTGCAGCCGGGAATGTTGTTGTAGTTGAGCGGTTCGGGCTTGAGGCCGGCGATGTTTTCCACGCAGATGATGCCTTCGGCGGAAGCCACGTGGGCCAGGGCCGGGCCGGGCACGATGTCGCCGATGGCGTACACGCCCTCTACGCTGGTGCGGTAATAGTCGTCCACCACCACGCGGTTCTTTTCCACCTTCACGCCGGTTTCTTCGAGGCCGATGTTTTCAAGGTTGGGCGAATACCCCACGGCCGAGAGGACCACGTCGCATTCCAGGATCTGTTCGCCGGTGGGCGTCTTTACGCGGACCTTGCAGCCCGGGCCCGACGTATCCACGGCTTCCACCGAGGAGTTGACCATGATGTTGACGCCGGCCTTTTTGTATTCTTTATCGAGTTGCTTGCTCACCTCTTCGTCCTCGTTGGGCACGATGCGCGGCAGGAACTCCACGATGGTCACCTTGGTGCCGATGGAGTTGTAGAAGTAGCCGAACTCCACGCCGATGGCCCCCGAACCCACGATCACCATTGAGGCGGGCTGTTTTTCGAGCACCATCGCCTTGCGGTAGCCGATGATCTTCTGGTTGTCGATCTTCAGGTTGGGCAGTTCGCGGGCCCGGCCGCCGGTGGCAATAATGATGTGCTTGGCTTCGTAGACGGTCTTTTTGCCGTCCGCGCCGGTCACTTCCACCTTTTTGCCCTTTTGCAGCTTGCCCGTGCCGGCAATGTGGTCGATCTTGTTTTTGCGGAAAAGGAACTGCACGCCCTTGTTCATGCCGCTGGCTACGTCGCGGCTGCGTTTGACCATGCTGCCGAAGTCGGCCTTGGCGTCGCTCACCTGGATGCCGTAGTCCTGCGCGTGGTGGATGTATTCGAACACCTGGGCGCTTTTGAGCAGGGCCTTGGTGGGAATGCAGCCCCAGTTGAGGCACACGCCGCCGAGTTCGGCCATCTCCACGACGCCCACTTTCATCTTCAGTTGTGCCGCGCGGATAGCCGCTACGTACCCCCCCGGACCGCTGCCGATCACGAGTAAATCATATTGTGCTGCCATGCCTTTTTGAAATTATGAATTTTGAATGTTAAATTTTGGATTAGTAAGCGCTGAACGATAAGCCCGCCGCCCGTTTAAATAACACATATTTTGAATTTTAAATTTTAAATGCTGAATGACAATTGTCTCATCTTGTCCCGGTAGGGTGTTCCATTCAAAATTCAAAATCTAAAATTCAAAATTGCCGGGCTTCGCCCGGCGCGTCGGGCGGCGTAAATATAGGGTATTCAGCTAATATGCAAGGGCGTAGGCACGGGTGCGGCGTGGGTGGGCAAGTGTCGCGGGGAAATACACTTTCAAGGGCCCCCTGCCGGCCGGAAATGCACAAAATTTGCCCGCAGCGCGGCTCCCGCCGATCCTTTTTGGGATTATTTCCGTAGTAATATGGCATGGAACCGGACGGCACCGGCGGCGGCAACGCCGGCCGCGCCGCCGCATCTTTTGACCTCATCCCCCAACGCCTTATGCCCCGTCCCCCGGTGGAAGAAAACATTTACACCCACTTCATCAACCAGGTGAAGGACTACGCCATCTTCGCCATGAACCCGGATGGTACGGTCGCCTCCTGGAACGAAGGCGCCCAGCGCATCAAGGGCTACGAGGAGTCGGAGATCATCGGCCAGTACTACGGCATGCTGTTTCCCGAACCGGCCCGCCAGGAAGGCAAACCCGAAGACGAGCTGGCCCGGGCCAAGCGCGACGGGGTGTTTGAGAACGAAGACTGGCGCCTGCGCAAGGACGGCTCCCTGTTCTGGGCCAGGGTTACCCTCACGGCCATCTACTCCGAGGAAGGGGACCTGATCGGGCTTACCAAGGTGACCGGCGACCTCACCGGCCGCAAGGAGTGGGAAGACCGGCTGGCCCGCAAAAACGAGGAGTTGCAGCGCATCAACGCCGACCTCGACAACTTCATCTACACGGCTTCCCACGACCTGAAGGCGCCCATCGCCAACATCGAGGGGTTCGTGAAGCTGCTGGCCTCCAAGCACAACAAGAAAAACCTGGGCGATGAGGAGTTCCGGGAGTTCATGGGATACATCCAGGACTCGATCAACCGGTTCAAGACCACCATCCAGGACCTCACCGAGATCAGCCGCACGCAACGCAACATCGCCGAAGACACGCAGGGCGAGGTGGTGAACGTGCAGGCCGTGTACGACGACATCCTGGCCGACGTGGGCTTCCTGTTCAACGACGCCAAGTGCTGCCTGACCACCGACTTTACCGTGCCCCTGCTGGTGTTTTCGCGCAAAAACTTCCGCAGCATTCTGTACAACCTGCTCAGCAACGCCTTCAAGTACCGTTCGCCGGACCGGGATTGCCAGATTCACGTGCGGACCGAGAACATGGGCGGCTACATCCTGCTGTCGGTGAAGGACAACGGGCTGGGTCTCAATGAGAAGAACAAGAAGCAGCTCTTTTCGATGTTCAAGCGGTTCCATTCGCACACGGAGGGCACGGGCATCGGCCTCTACATCGTCAAGCGCATCATGGACAACGCCGGGGGCCGCATCGAGGTGGAAAGCACGGAAGCGGAAGGATCGGAGTTCAAAGTGTTTTTCAGGCAGAACACTTTTACGCACGAAACACAGGAAGGCTGAATGGCTGATTGTTATATGGTTATATGGTTGTATGGTTATTATCGTTATATTATCAACTGATTGTCAACCCGTAAATCCGTATCATCATGCTGTGGTTCCAACTGCTACTGACCGCCGTTACGGTTGTGCTGATTCTCCGGTTCAATGCCTGGATTGTGAAACAGCGGAGAGAATGTCCTGAATTATACAAGCAGCGGCCGGCCATGTTCATGCTGTTGCAGTTCATCTGTAGCCTCGGCGATCTTATTAAATAGGCCATTTTCCGGGCAAGCACGTAAGGGGTGCTTCTCCCGGCAACCGGGAGGCAGCCGGTAGCCTGCTTTCCCTGGCCACCTCCCCTTCCCATTCGCCCATCCCCTCTCCGCCGTCATCCTGAAAGAAGCAAAGCCCGGCGAAGTTCCGTAGGAGCGCACTGTCCCTGGAAAGGACCACCACCTGATGCACCAGTCCCGTAGGGGCGTACTGTTCCTAGAAAACGCACCCCATTAGACACAAGCCCCGTAGGGGCGTACTGTTCATTAACAACAGGTCGCTCCTCCGGAGCTCATGCGCGAGGGGGTAACGCCATGTACTAAGTACAATCAAGAAGGTTTTGACGGGTTATCAGCAATGGATAGTTACCGTTTCTGGTGTTCCTTTGCCCTTTTTCAATTTACGTATCCGTCAAGTCTTCCTTGATTGTACTTAGTAGTCTTCCAAGGTTAGAGTGAGGGCTATAATTTTCAGAAAGACTGAGGAAAATGGCTTGTTGTCCCCCTTCTAAAATTGTTGGCAGATCCCTAGCCCACGGTTTTAACCGTGGGAACCGGCACCGCTTGTCAACAAAACGGTTTAAACCGTTTACCTGTTTGGATTTATTTTCAAACCCGCTAACATGGGGGTAAACGGATGAATCCGTTCTGTACCTATCCGTGCCGGTTCCCACGGTTAAAACCGTGGGCTAGGTATACCCCTCATCCAAATGTTGGAAGACCACCAGGAACAGGGCGTCCCTCCGGGACTTTACCCAACGACAATCCAAACCGACTGTAAACCGGGAATTGCTGTGCGGCGCCTGACTTACTCAGCAAACCTTTGTCGGAAAAAGGCATACTTCGCTTCCCACTACGAAGTTTGGCTTCGCCGAGCTTTGCTTCTTTCAGGATGACGGCCGAGAAGGGAATGACCCGTTGAACCGGTGCAACTTGCTGCCCGTCCGGGCCGGCAATGCATCGGAACGCACCAACGGTAGGGCCGGGAGCGTCAATGGTGTCTCATGCAGGTAAAACGATGTTCATCAAAGCGTCCCCGGTGCTGCGGAAGGGTTCAACGATGCAACGGAGCGTGTCATCGATGCCGCATTTTGGTGCATTGATGCGCGTGAAAGTCTTGTCTAAGCCCGGGAAACTTCTTCGATGGGCGTGAAAGTCTTGTTTATGCACCGGAAAGGCGCATCGATGCGGGTGAAAGGGTTGTCAATGTACCGGAAAGCTTCTTTGATGGGGATGAAAGTCTTTTCGATGTTCCGGAAAGCTCCAACGATGCGGGTGCAAGTGCCGTCGGCGCATGCGGGAGTGTCGTCGAGGCACCGGAAAGCTTCTTCGATGGGCAGGAAAGGTCCTTCCCGGAAGCAAAACGCTTCACGGACGGAGCAAAGAGGTGCAACGACTACCGGTTCTTCTTCGGCACGGGGTCGTAATGCTTTCCCGCCAGCATTTGTTTCACGGCCTCTTCTACCACTTCCCCCTTCGCCATCCGGTCCCAGTACGCCGCCCTTTCGATTAATTCAATGATCGATTCGTTGATGTAAAAAGTGGCGTTTTTACGCTTTTGCGGGCTGTTTTGCTCCATATTTTGCGGGTTGGGTCGGTTCTTGACGGGTTGCCGGACAAAGGTAAGAACATATAGAATGTATTCAATATGTTCAGCCAGCAAAGCAAAATTTAATTTTTTAATGACTTATTAACGCATAATAATTAACGGTACCTTTGCTCCACGAGTCCGCTCATACAACCAGCCTTTTTTTCGCGCATTGCTTTTCGTGTCGTGGGTTTGCCCCCGCCGCCTGGCCTTGTATTGCCTTGTACGCATTAACCCCACTCAACCACGCCCCTACGCCTATGGAAAACCAAAGCCGCTCCCACCCCTCCACCCCTGCCCCCGTGCCGGCAGTTGCCCACCCCGAAGGACGTTTCGCCCCGCTGCACGCCTACATTGAGCGGCAGTTCGGCGGCCCCCGGGAAGCGGCCCGGCAATTTCAGGAGATCATGGACGAAATGGTAGCGATGGCAACGATGAAGGAGGAGTACGTGTGCAACGAGCCGTACCGGTTCGCCACCCTGTACGGGCACTTGCAGTTGCTGCGCAATGCGCTGGAGGCGTGCGGGGAGGAATAGTTGATTGATACTGAGCAAAATTTTACTTTGCGTATAGAAAGTATCTTTGTAACAATATACAAACATCATTTCCTATTATTGTATTATTGTATATTAACCTTCTATTACTCTGAAATGAAGTTGAGAAATTGGATAAGCAGCAGTCATAAATGGGCAACCGAGAATGTCAACGCCTATCAAGTAACTGTTGTACGCGAAGCTGGAATCGATCCCTTATCAGGAATGCCTGTAGAACGCGAAGAAGAAACACTGACGTTGCTGGCTTCAAGCAAACAGGAAGCATACTTAAAATCACAAGTGGTGAGTACCCTACATTTCAGGGGACAGCTACGAAGGACCTTTATTAATGGCGTGGAGTATTTTAATGAACACTACTGATCCAGGACTGGGTAATGATGATTGAGATAACCTGTCTGTAAAATAAATATTTATAATATGCAGTTATGAAACTTCGTGCATCGTTACAATAAAGTATAAGTATTCCTGATTACATCAGTTAAACACAATAAACTCAATTTATTGTATTAAATACTAGTTGCTCGACCTCAGAACTATATTTACAAAGCCAACATTTTTATATAGTATAATAATCTTAGGAGAAAGACGACACTCTAATACAATTCAATATAATTCCCTATACAAGATTAACTAAAACACTTTAAGAACCTAATGGACATAAATCAGTTTGCTGTAATAGACCTATTTTGTGGTGTAGGTGGCCTTTCACATGGATTTCTGAAAGAAGGCTTTGTTGTAGCCGCTGGAATTGATTTAGATGAAACATGCAGATATGCATTCGAAAAAAATAACAAATCTCAATTTATTCACAAGGACGTTAGCCTTGTCACAGCTGAAGAGTTAATTAATCTTTATCCAAAAAACGCACGACGGATTTTAGTAGGATGCGCTCCATGCCAGCCTTTCTCAAGATACACCAATGCTTCAAAACAGAGTATGGCTAGCAGCAATGTAAAAAAAGATGACAAATGGAAGTTACTTTATTCGTTTCTACGCCTAATAGAGGAGACAGAACCAGAAGTAGTTTCTATGGAAAACGTTCCTCAGTTAGTTAGTTATGATAAAGGGAGTGTTTACAAAGACTTTTATAGCGGATTGTGTGCTTTAGGTTATGAAGTAACGGCTTATTCAGTTAATGCTTGTGAATATGGTGTTCCTCAACGAAGACAAAGATTAGTATTATTTGCTTCGAAGATCGGTCAAATTCAAATTATTCCTAAAACCCACGGTACAGATAATTATGAAACTGTAGCGAAAGCTATAGGCCACCTAGAGCCAATTCAGGATGGAGACATATGCCAAACAGATAAACTTCACAGAGCACGCAAGCTCTCAGAAATTAATAAAAAAAGAATTATGGCAACACCTAAAGGAGGTAGTTGGAAAGACTGGGATGAAAGCTTAATATTGGAGTGTCATAAGAAGGAGAGTGGAAGAGAATTTGGAAGTGTTTATGGTCGGATGAAATGGGAAGAGCCTTCTCCAACTTTAACTACATGGTGTACCGGCCTAAGTAATGGTAGGTTCGGCCATCCAGAGCAACACCGTGCTATATCTCTAAGGGAGGCTGCTCTTCTCCAATCTTTTCCAGAGGGATATGAATTCATTGAAGACAATAGCCCTATTGTAATAAAAAATATAGCTAGACATATTGGCAACGCTGTTCCGGTTAATCTTGGAAAAGCGATTGCAAAAAGTATAAAAAAACACGTAAATAAGATGTGCTAATGAAGGAACAGGATGTGTTGAGATGGAAATTCGACGTAAATACATTTAGATTGCTTGGACGAGAACTCATTACTGATAGGATTACTGCTCTATTTGAATTAGTAAAGAATTGTTATGACGCCAACGCAGAAAGAGTAGAAGTAGAGTTCTACGACGTTCAACGCAAATCAACAAATAGCAAAATAATTATAAGGGACAACGGTATTGGAATGACACTGGCTGATGTCGAAAACAAATGGATGGTGATTGGCACTAATAGTAAAAGAACTAAACATCACTCCGATCCTCCATTTGAAAGAAGATTTATTGGAGAAAAAGGCATTGGAAGATTCGCAGTAGATAAATTAGGCACTAAACTATTAATGAAGACAAAGAAGAAAGGAGACAGCAAGCAACTATGTGTTGAAATAAATTGGAACGTTTATGAAGAGTTGGCTAAAAGAAACCAAACAGCGCTATTCACTGAAGTTGATAACAGTTATTACTTTACAGAAGCAGATTCAAGCCTTCACGGAACAGAGCTGATTATAAGTTGCGTTAATGAAATTTGGACCAGAAATGATATTGAAAGGGCATATAAGGAGTTATCTAAGCTAGTTTCTCCATTTGAAACCTTAGATCCTCCATTTGACATATACGTTAGTTCAAACGAACATGCTGAGTATTTCTCTAATAAGCGGGTTGCCACGGACGCAATAAAATTTGCATCTCATGAGTTCTTTTTAAAATTTCACGCCGACAGCAAACAACAAGACATTTTAAGGTTTGACAAAAACAAGTCTAAATTAATTACAACACAAGAGCCAACTCCGATTTTTGGTGGGGTACAATTTAAACTATACTACTTTAATGAAGAAGCAAAAGTAAAGTTTAAAAATAAATATAAACTTGATGAAGTAAAAATTGATGGAATAAAAATATACAGAGATGGAATTGTAACTACTCCCTTTGCTGAATTTGAAGCCAATGAAGATAAGAAAAGAGATATATTAGGTATCGATAAACGAAAATGGTCTGGAGTATTTGATAAGGTTAGCACTAGAAACACAATTGGAATAGTAAACATTACAAAAGAAGGTAATCCCAAAATAGTTGACGCTACAAACAGACAAGACTTTGTTGATAATGAGGAGTACAGGGAATTAAAAACATTTATAATACAACAGTTAGAAGAGCTAGAAAAGCTACTTAAAGATGAAAAGAATAAGGTTAAAGATGCAGTAACAGAGGAATTAAAAAAGACAAGCGCAGACGCTAAAGAATTAACTCAAGCTATAAAGCAAGTAGCGAAAGATGTCGTTCAAGTTAATCCTTTTTTGAAAGATCAGTTCGATGCCTTACAACAGAAGGTTGAAAACTTTTCCTCATCAATAAAGAAAAGTGTAAAACAAACTGAAGAAGTTCGTAAAGAGTTCACAAGAAAAGAAAATATTTATTTAAGCTTAATGTCACTTCAGGACTATGCAGTACATATAGCACATGCAGTAAGAACTTCTTTAGGAAAAATAAAAAAACGGGCTGAGTTTTTCAAGAAGAGGTTTCCAGATCCGAAATTCGATAGTTATTTCTCACAGTACGCAAATGAAATATACGATGAGATGATTACTTTGAATAAAACTATAGATTTTATGCTTAGCTATGCTAGTTCAAACACAGATGTTGAAGAATTCAACGTTAAAAAGCTTATTGAGGAACTATTTTACAGTTCTTATCAGCCTGTTTTTGAAGCAGAGTGCATTGATGGGCTAGTCGAAATAAAAGATTCATTTATCCTAACGGGAAACAAAAAGTTTTTTGAGGACATCATAGTAAACTTAATTGCGAATTCGATTAAAGCAGTTAAAGATAAAAAGGATAAGTTAATCAAATGTTCTGGATATATAGACTCTAACAAATTTGTATGCTATTTCTCGGATAATGGATATGGCATCCCTGAAGAAAACAAGAACAAGATTTTTGAAATGTTCTTTACCACTACTGCGGAGCAAGGAGGGGCAGGATTAGGATTGTTTATAGTCAAAACAAGAATTGAAGCATTGAAGGGAGATATAGAATTAGTCGAGAGTGAACTTAAACCTAGCGGAACTACCTTTAAAATTACTTTACCATTTAATAATAGCAGTTCAAATGGGTAAGCGAAGCATATATATTATTGTTATTGACGACAACATGTCCGAAGATGAACCTTTAGTCGTTGAACTTAGGGAGAAGTATGATAACGTCAAAGTATTTAGAAAAGCATCCGAGGGATTAAAGTTTGTACTGGGCAATCTAGAAAAAAAGTTAATAGTACTAGTTGATATACATCTGGGCTTACATGAGCCTGATGGATTCAAAATTATTCGTGATATTAGAAAGCAAACTTCTTTAGTGCATGTAATTGTGATGACCGCCAACATCCAGCAAGTAAAATCGAAAGAGCTTGCTGAATTAGTCAATCTACATGCGTTTGCTTTTTTAGATAATACTGAAGATTATTCAAGCACAATCGACATAATTGATTCAGCGGCCCATAGTTTAGAAATTCAAGTGGATAGTGTGATTGAGGAGTGGATTTCTAAGCATAGCCCAACTGAGCGAGAGAAGCCCTACCTTTCAACGAAGGAAGGAAAGGTCTATACGCTAAATGATGTTTTAAAAGAAATTAGACACCAGACAGAATTCGGAAAGAAAATGCAAAAGAATATAATGTTATTAACAATAGATTTGCTCGCTAGAGGAAAGAAACAAGTTGATGATTAATCTACTAATTGCATTTGATGATCAGGACAAGGATCTTGGTTATTATTTTACTGCTTGTGCAAATCACATATTACAAGCAACTGAAAACATGACGGAGCTTACTATCAATAGATTTCCTTCCGACAAATGTACTCAGATCAATATTGTGAATCGCATCACAGAATTAAATGACACTAATTTTTTATTCGTTGCGTTCTCACACGGTGGCATAGATGTGCTTGAATCATATTACGGAACATACGTTAGTCAAAGCAATTGCCACATTTTTTACAACTCACTATTTTATACCAGTGCTTGCTCATGTGGATTAGAACTTGGAAGACTCTTACATGACAGTGGTTGTTTAACTTTTATTGGATATACAGATATTGTAAATATTTACGACAGTCATCATCATTTATTTATAGAATGCGAGAACTATTGCATAAACACCTTTTTAACCAGGGATTGCACAATATTAGATGCCTATAATGAGATGATTAGCTATTATGAAGCTGTAATTGATGAGTTGGTAATAAATGGCGATATTGGAGATATAATTGTTGCGTCTACACTTAGAGCTAATAGAGATTCTTTAGTCTTCTACGGCAATGAAACAGTTACTAGGCAAGACTTTATATCACAGGGAACAATGATGTAAAATATGATATTGTTTTATATATTTTTTGTTTAGTCATGATTTGCAATCAACTGTTATATAGATTAGATAATTTAATCTAAGTTATGATACAACAATACAAGTACAACCAATCATTACGCTCTCTGCACTAACAAAACTTAAGTGTCGACAATTGTTCGTCAAATGTCCGTTCTCGAACAGTAGAGTCAAACGAAAGAGCTTTAAAACACCTAGAAATGGCATTGTTGCCTCGTGGTACAGTAATTGAACGCGTCCGGTAGAGACAAACCACTCAACTACCCTTCCCCATGCTTCTATCCTTCCGAAACCTCCTTGCCGGCCTGGCCCTGTGCTGCCTGGCGGCGCCCCTGCACGCCCAGCACGACAAACACAACCCCGCCCACGAAGTGCACGGCAGCGGCCGGGTCGTGCAGGAACAAAGGACGCTCAAACCTTTCAATGCCGTTGAGATCAAGCAGTTCCCGGCCACGGTGATCGTGGAAGTAGGCGGCACGGCCTCCACCGCCGACATCCGCATCGACGACAACCTGCGGCCCTACCTGCGCATCGAAGAAGAAGATGGCAAGCTCACCCTCGCCCTGCGCGACCCCGAAGGCAACCGCTCCTGGACGAGCAAAGCATCCCTAACGGTGACCCTGCGCACGCCCACGCTGACGGCACTGGGCAACAGTTCCAACGGCGACGTTACCATCAATGGCCTCAGCGGCGACAACTTCGCCCTGGCCAACGGCGGCAATGGCAGCGTAACCCTGCGCGGCAAAGTAAATTCCGTCGCCCTGGTCAGTGCGGCCAACGGCAGCATCCACGCCGAAGAACTGACGGCCAGAGAAGCCAGTGTCGTCAGCCAGGCCAACGGCAGCATCCACCTCAACGCCAAATCCATGAGCCTCGTCAAATCGGGCAACGGCAGCGTGACGAATGTGGGGGAAAAGTAGAAGTGAGAAGTGAGAAGAACCACCCCTGTCCCCTCCTTGAAAAAAGGAGGGGAACTCGACGGGTACGGCTGCGCAATGGGGAGAAATGCGCGTCAAGTATGCCCATCAGCAAGGCCGCCAGGTACGGCTCCCCTCCTTTTTTCAAGGAGGGGCCGGGGGTGGTTCTTCTCACTCCTCGCTTCTCGCTTCTCACTCCTTAATCTTCACCAGCTTCCGGCTCTTTGCGCCCTCGTCGGTGACCAGTTGGCAGACGTAGACGCCGGGTTTGAGGCCCGTGCCGGAGAGGGATACTTCGTGCTTTCCGGCGGGCAGCGTCTTGTCGAGGAGCGTGCGGCGGGCAAAGCCCTGCGGACCCGCCAGGTAAAGTTTCACGGCTTGTTCGCTAGGCAATGAAAAGCGGATCGTGGTCTGCGCCCCGAACGGGTTGGGCGCGTTGGCGGCCAAATCGAAGGAAACCGCTTCGGCACCGGCGGCGTCGGCTACCGTGCGGGCGGCCGTACCCGGCTCCACCACCACCATCGACCAGTACTTGAGCTGCGGCAGGCTGAACGACACCGTGCCGTTGCTCTGCGTGAACGTGATCTGCTGCGGCAGGCCGTGGTTGAAGTCCGGCGAGGCCACCCAGATCTTGTTGATGGGCGTCGAGAACGGGAAGTTGAGGGCCAGGTTGCTGATCGTGGAAGGCACCGGCTGCACCTGGTTGTCGTCGCGCCAGTTGAGGGTTTGCGCCTGCGCGTAGTTGAGCAGGTGAAACACCTGTTTGCCGCTCCAGCTTACCCCCACCGTCGCCACCTTGCCCTGCACCGGCGGCCAGTACCGCACGTTGGTGCCCCCCGACAGCGTCACGTTGTTGAACGTCCGGCCGTCGCGCAGCACGTTTTCGTAGGCCACCAGGAAGTCGTAGTACTTGACGATGTCCTTCTGGAGCTGCGCCGACATCTGGAGGTTGCTGTTGGGAAAATACTCGTTGCCCAGCATGTGTTCGCCCAGTTCGATGTGCGCCCCGCCGAAGGCAAAGATCGTGGCGTCGGCCATCAGCACCGCAGCGTCGTTGAACGTGCCGGCGCTGCCCGACTTGCCCTTGTTCACGTAGGCGGCAAACACCGTCTTCGAACCGCTCTTGATGCTTTCGTTCTGCTGCACCAGGTTGCCCAGGTTGTAGTATTCCTCGTTGCCGGTCCACAATTCCGCGTAGAGAAACTTGACGGGAGCCTGCGCGATGCCGTTGGTGCCGCCCTGGCCGTACTGGTTCACGGCGTTCATCACCAGTTCGCGGTCCGTGCGGGCATTTTTGGCGGCGGTAAGGAAGGGGCCGTAGGTCTGGTCGAGGTACACGCGGGTGCCGTTGTAGTTGTACACCGTGCCCGGGTCGCCGAGCTGGTCTACGTGCCAGCCGTCGAAGTTCAGGTAGGTGGCGTTGTACACCTTGTTGTGTTCGGCAAAAATGTAGTTGCGCCAGCCGGTGCTGGAGGGGTCCTGGATGTCGAGGACGGGCACTTCCCAGGTGGTGGGCCAGCCGCCGTACGAATAGCGGGTGGTGTGCGTCTGGTCGCGGTACAGGCCCCAGGTGCTGCTGATGCCGTCGGCCGACGCGTTGGGGTAGGCGCCGTAAGCCAGGTTGTAGAACATGGCCTTCATGTTGTGGTTGTGGCCGCGGTCAATGTAGCCCTTCACGGTTTCGAAGTACGTGAGGCGGTTGGCCAGGTCGTACCAGGTGGCCGACGGCGCGGCGGTCGTGCCGGCCAGGGGACGGTGGTGCTTGTCCATCCAGTCGTAGAACTGGATGCCGTTGAGGTGGTAGCGGTTCAGCTGGCGGATCATCACGTCCATGTCCCAGTCGGTCTTGTAGCCGAACTTGGACAGGAAGCCGTAGCGGGGAAACCGGCCCCAGTCGGAGGAAACGTCCACGCCGATGCTGGTTTCGTCGAGGATCGTGGTGCCGCTCTTGAGGCGGACACTCACCAGGTAGCCCCGGTAATCGGTGTTGGGGGGCGTCCACGACCAGGTGACGGTGGTGCCGGTGCCGGGCACGGTCACCGTCTGCGGGGCGACGATGTTGTTGAGGTGAAAGTTGCGCACTTCCAGCGAGAGGCCGGACTGCGACTGGTTGAGCGTAAGGGTGAAGTTTACGACCGAGCCGGGGTTGTAGCGGGCCTTGTCGGTGCGGATTTCGCTGATGCGGGTCTGGGCGAGGGCCGGCAGGGCCATCAGCAGCAGGAAGGCAAACACCGGCAGGGTCCGGCCGGGGCAACGGGGGGTAGGTGTTTTCATGGGGCGCGTGGGAAGGGTGGAAAAAGTTGCAATACCTTCCCTAGACAGCCCAGCCGCTAAAAATACGTAACGGGGGAAAAAAAATAGAAGCGAGGAGCGAGGAGTGAGAAGCGAGAAGATTGTACCCGTACTTTGCCGTTATCACCGGAGGAGTCCGTGCCCCTTCTTCTCGCTCCTCACTCCTCGCTTCTCGCTCCTCACTTCAACACGTACTGGCTCAGGATGCGGTACACGTCGTTGATGCTGTCGCCCTTGCGGAATTCCTTCCGGAGGGGCGTGGTTTCGCCGGTGATCCAGATTTTGAGTTCGGCGTCGAGGTCGAGCAGGCCGGCGCTTTCCTTGGAAAACTTCTTGATGCTCGAATAGGGAATGGTTTGGTAATCCACCTTGGAGCCCGTCATGCCCTGCTTTTCCACCAGGATGAGGCGTTTGTTGGTAAAGATGAACATGTCGCGGATGAGCCGGAAGGCCTTTTCGATCTTTTCCCCGTCGATGAGGATGGGTGCGAATTCCTGCGCAATTTTTTCAACGGACACTTCCGAAGCGTGTCCCATCAGTCCGTCCAGTAGTCCCATGCGTTACGTTGTTGATTGTGATTGGCCCCAAGTTAACCCCAATGGCGGAAAGCGCAAGGGTGTTGCCTGCGAATGAACGGTGCGGCACGAGGCTATTTGTGCCCGGCAAGTGCCTGCATAGTCTTATCAGGCAGCGGGGCGTGAGCAGCCTGCGGATGCACGTAGTAGATGCCTATCAGGTGAGCGGCCGAAATTGAAGGGTTTCGCCCATTGTAGCAGGGGTGCCCCCGCGTTTACCTTTGCCAGGGTTCTTTCACGTCCCGCATCCGGTATTTCCGGCCCGTACGAACCGGCAATACCGGTACCAAAGGTTTGTTCACGCGAATCCCTTAAACCACTACTCATGGAAACTCCCGACCGGCAACCCCTCGTCGTCACCCTCCACCGGCTGCTGCGGGCATTGGGCGTGCCAGTTACCCGGGGCACCATCCGGCAAACCCTGGAGGCGCATCCGGACTTTCCCAGCCTGTTGTGCCTCTCGGATGCCTTGCACGAATGGGGGGTAGAGAACCTGGCCGTCCACCTGACGCCCCTGCACCTGGAAGAAGTCAGTTTTCCCTTCATTGCCTGCCTGGAAGCAGACGCCCAGCACCAGTACGTGGTGGTGGAAAGCGCCGGCAACGGTACCGTCACGTATGCCCACCCGCTGCGCGGCACCGTTACCGAGCCGGTTGATGCGTTTGCCCGGCGCTGGCCCGGCATGGCCCTGCTGGCGGAAGCAAACGAAACCTCGGGAGAACTGCATTACGACGCCCGGCGCCGCGAAGAACGACGGGCGGCCCTCCGCCCGCCCGTACTGGCGGCCGCCGTGCTTCTCGCGTTCGGGTGGGCCCTCAGCCAGGCCGGCACCTGGGCGCCGGCAACCTTGTTGCTGACGCACGCCGCCGGGCTGGTACTTTGCCTGGCCCTGTGGTCGGAGGAAACCAACCTGGGCGCTTTTACCGCCCTCAAGAAACTGTGTGGCCTGGGCAAGGCCACCAGTTGCCGCCGGGTGATCGGCTCCCCGGGCGGTAAACTGTTCGGCTGGCTCAGCATGGCTGACATCGGGGTGGTCTACTTTGCCGGCAGCCTGGCCGCCACTGCCACGGCGGAGGGTCCGGCCCTGGCGGTACTGGCACTGCTTAACCTGGCCGCCCTGCCCTATACCTTCTTTTCGGTGTATTTCCAGGCGGCGGTGGTGCGCACCTGGTGCCCGCTGTGCCTGCTGACGCAGGGCGTCCTCTGGATTGCGTTTGTCGTGCACCTGGGCGGTGGGCACCTGTCGGCCGGGGCGCTCAGTCCGGCCGGGGCCGCCGGGCCGCTGGCCGCCTTTGCGGTTGCCGCCCTTGCCTGGTTATTTCTGAAGCCTTACCTGGCCCTGCCGCAGCGGCTGCGCCAACTGCGGGGCGAACTGGGGCGGTTCAGGCGCAACGAGGCGTTGTTCGGCTTCATGCTCTCGGACCAGCCAGGCGTGCAGACCGGGCGGCTGGCCGGTGAGCTCGTGCTGGGCGATCCGGGGGCGCCGCTCACCGTCACCGTGGTGAGCAACCCGTTCTGCGCCCCCTGCGCCGACACCCACGCGTACCTCGAAAAACTGCTCCGGCTCTACGCTGACGACGTAAAAGTGCACCTCCGCTTCACCGGCGACAGCCTGCACCCGGGGGCGGAGGTGAACCGGGTCGCGCAGCACCTGATCTCGCTGGCCGGGCAGCCGGAATTGCCCGCGGCCCTACACGACTGGTACCGCCACCGCGACTACCCGGGGCTCCAGGTCCGCTACCCGGCCAACCCGGCCGTGGATGCCGCAGCCATTCACCAGGAACACCTGCACTGGTGCGACTGGGCCCGGGTAGAATACACCCCCGCCGTCTACGTGGAAGGACAGCTGATTCCGGAGGCCTTTCAGGCGCAGGACCTGCTGGTACACCTCAAGCACTTCATTTCCCAGTACAAAAGCACGCTTCCGCTGCCGGCGTCGGCGTAAGGAGTTACCCCTATGCGCTTTCTATTGTATCAGCAGCATGACCAGATGGACTGCGGCCCGACCTGCCTGCGGATGATTGCCAGGTACTACGGCCGCCCCTTCACCCTGCAAACCCTGCGCGACCGGTCCGGCATCAGCCGGGAGGGCGTCTCATTGCTGGGCATCAGTGAGGCGGCCGAAAGCATCGGGTTCCGCACCCTGGGCGTGCGGTTGTCGCTGGAGCAGTTGCTGCACCAGGCCACCCTGCCTTGCGTAGTGCACTGGCAACAAAATCACTTCGTGGTGGTGTACCGGGCGAAAAAGAAGTGGTTCGGCGCCGGTCCGCCGGGGCACACCGTATCGGTGGCCGACCCCAGCCGGGGGCTGCTCACGCTGTCGGAAGCGGAGTTCCTGGAAGGATGGGTGGGCAGTGACCAGGCCCCCAACTCCGTGGGCGTGGCCCTGCTGCTGGAACCCACCCCGGCGTTGTACGAAGCCGAAGGCGAACCGGCAGAACTCCGGACGGGCTTCAACCGGCTGTACGGCTACCTGTGGCAATACCGCGGCCTGCTGGTGCAGGTGCTGCTGGGCATGCTGGTGGCCAGCGGCCTGCAACTCATTCTCCCGTTCCTGATGCAATCGGTGGTCGACATCGGCATCAACACGCAGCACATCACCTTCGTGCACCTGGTGCTGCTGGCCCAACTGCTGCTTTTTACCGGCCGTACCACGGTTGAATTCATCCGGAGCCGTATCCTGCTGCACGTGAGCGCCCGCGTCAACCTCCAGTTGCTTTCAGACTTTTTCGTGAAGCTCATGAAGCTGCCGATGGCGTTTTTCGACGTGAAAAAGCTCGGCGACATCATGCAGCGCGTCAATGACCACCAGCGCATCGAACAGTTCCTTACCGGGCAGACGCTCTCCACGCTGTTTTCCCTGTTCAATCTGGTGGTGTTCGGCGTGGTGCTTTGCCTCTACCACCTGCCCATCTTCCTCGTGTTTACCGGAGGCAGCCTCCTGTACCTGCTGTGGGTCAGACTGTTCCTGGCGCCGCTCCGCAAGGTCGATTACCGCCGGTTCGACGTGCTCGCGCGCAGCCAGAGCGCCCTGGTGCAACTCATCCAGGGCATGCAGGAGATCAAGCACAACAACTGCGAACGGGAAAAGCGCTGGGAGTGGGAGCAGCTCCAGGTCCGGCAGTTCGGCGTGGAACTCAAGGCACTGTCGCTGAGCCAGTACCAGCAGGCGGGCGCGCTGTTCCTCAACGAAGGCAAAAACATTCTGATCACGATCCTGGCGGCGCAGGCCGTCATCGAAGGCCGGCTCACGCTGGGCGCCATGCTGTCGGTGCAGTACATCATCGGTCAACTCAACAGCCCCATTGAGCAACTCATCCAGTTCGTTCAGTCGTGGCAGGCCGCCCGGATCAGCCTGGAGCGGCTCAATGAAATCCACCAGCTGCCCGACGAAGAGCCGGCGGAAAAACCACTGGCTGTCAAACTGCCCGCCCGCCCCGGCATTACCGTGCGCGACCTGGTGTACCGCTACCCCGACGCGGGCAACGAGCCGGTGCTGCGGGGCGTGAGCCTGCACATCCCGCATGGCAAGGTAACGGCCATCGTGGGCGCCAGCGGGAGCGGCAAAACCACGCTGCTGAAACTGCTGCTGAAAGCCTACGACCCGGCCGCGGGCGAAGTTCTCCTCGGGGAGGCGGGCCCGGGACTGCGGCTGAACCAGGTGAGCCACCAGTTCTGGCGCAGCCGGTGTGGCGTGGTCATGCAAGAGGGCTACATCTTTTCCGACACGATCCTGCGCAACATTGCCGTGGGCGCCCAGCGGCCCGACCCCGCCCGGGTGGCCCGTGCGCTGCAACTGGCCAACCTGCAGGAATTCATCGACGAACTGCCGCTGGGCCTGGAAACGAAGATCGGGGCGGAGGGAAATGGCGTGAGCCAGGGCCAGAAGCAGCGCATTCTGATCGCCCGGGCCGTGTACAAAGACCCGGATTTCCTGTTCTTCGACGAAGCCACCAACGCACTGGACGCCAACAACGAACGGGTGATCCTCAAAAACCTGGATGACTTTTTCCAGGGGCGTACCGTGGTGGTGGTGGCGCACCGGCTCAGTACCGTCCGCAACGCCGGCCAGATCGTGGTGATGGAAAAAGGGAGGATCATTGAGCAGGGCACCCATGCCGAGCTGACGGCCCTGCGGAGCAATTATTACCACTTGGTCAAAAACCAGCTGGAACTGGGCAATTAACGCGAAAACCATGCTACCCGTATCCTCTCCACCCCGGCCCGCGCCGGACCAGGCCGCCCGGGAGGCGCCGCTGGTGCTGATCCACCGCAACCTGCCCTCGGAGGCCGTGAGCGAAGTACTCTCGCAGCCGCCCGCTTCGCTGGTACGCTGGGGCATTACCGCAATCTTCGGCATCCTGGTGTCGCTGTTGCTGGGCGCCTGGTTCATCCGGTACCCGGAAGTGATCCGCGGCCGGGCCGTGATCACGACCCAAACGCCCCCCCTGAAACTGCTGGCGCAGGCAAACGGCCAGTTGTCGGCGTTGCTGGTCAGGGACAACGGCCGCGTGCGGAGGGGCGACCGGCTGGCCGAGATCCAGAACCCCGGCCGGCTCGGCAACGCGGAGGCCCTGCACCGGCTGGTTGGCCGGGCCCGCCGATTCCTGCATACGCCCGCCGCCGGCCTGCCCCTGCTGCCCGAAGGCGTCGCCCTGGGGAGCGCCCAGGACGACTACAATGAACTGGTGAAGAACTACCATGAGTACCAGCGGCTGCGCACGGACCCCTATCACGGGCAGCAGACTGCCCGGTTGCAGGAACAGATCGGGGCGTACGGCCAGTTGATCCGGTCGAACGCGCAGCAACTGGAAATCACCGAACGCGAGTTGCGGAATGCCGGGCAGAAGTACCAGGCCAATGCCCTTCTCTACCAGCAGCAGGTGTCGGCCCGGCACGAGTTCATTGACCAGGAGAATGCCTTTCTGCACAAGCAGAAGGAACGTGAAAACTACCGCAAAACCCTCATCGAAAACCGGCTGGTGCTGTCCGACAAACGCCAGCGCCTTGCCGAACTGCAGCACCAGCGTACTACCCAGGAGCGGGCCCTGCGCGACAACATGGCCCGGTACGTGCGCAACCTCGAAAACGCCCTTTCGGTGTGGGGGCAAACCTACCTGGTGACGGCCCCGACCGACGGGCAGGTGGTATTCCTCCGGCACCTGCAAGCCAACCAACCCGTGCGGGCAGCCGACACGCTCTTTGCCCTATTGCCCCTGAACGGAGGCGCGCAGCCGCAACCCTACGTGGGTTTTGTAACCATTACGGCCCGCGGCATGGGCAAGGTGCGGGAAGGCCAGCGGGTCATCCTCAAACTCGACGAATTCCCGCACCAGGAGTTCGGCAGCCTGGCAGGCACGGTTACCGCCATCTCCCTCACGCCTGCCCACGGGCAGTACCGCCTCTCGGTTGCGTTACCCGGCGGGCTGCGGAGCCGCTACGGCAAACAACTGCGGTTCAGGCCCGAAATGGCGGGCACCGCCGAGGTAATCACCCAGGACCAACGCCTGCTGGAACGGATTTTCTACGGCATCCGCCAATTGCTGGCGCATTAGGGAAGCAGGTTCAGGAAGGGCGGGCTTACGACGGAGCGTCAGGCACCCTCAGGCCAGCACATTCTGGGCCGAAAGTGCGTAAGACAGCAGTTGGTGGTGCCCCTGGAGATTAAGCTTTTTCATGATGTTGTGCCGGTGATTGTTGACGGTGGCCGTGCTCCGGCAAATCCGTTCGGCAATCTGGTTGTTGGTAAAACACCGGGCGATCAGGCAGAGGATCTCCCGCTCCCGGACGGTCAGTTTCTGGATGGCTTTCATGCTGATGGGCTGGGCCGGCACGGACGCATACTCGTCGTCACCGAACTGCTGGGCGCAGGGCGTCACGTACTCGCGGCCTTCGATGACCTCCTGGAGGCAATAGAACAATTCGGCAAAACCCGAATTGGCAAACAGGTACCCTTTCACGTTCAGGGTCAATACCTCCGTGAAGTACTCCGGGCGGCGGCTCTTGGCGTAGATGATGCAACGGGTGGGCAAATGGTTCTCGTACACGAAGCGGGCTATCTCCAGGCCACTCATGCTGGGCATCTCGGCCCCCAGGATGAGGATGTCGGGGCGCTGGTTCAGCAGCATCTTAAAGGCTTCTTTGCCGTCGGTTGTATATCCCCGTATGAACAGCCGCCTTGCCTGCAGCGACTCCTTCAGGGTTTCACATAGCAGTGTGTCGTGATTAGCGATAATAATACCGCTGGTTGGTACCCGGAGCGAATTCATAGGATCTATGACTAGTTTTGGTGTAATCATGGCCTTTACGATTGATGGCAAGTATACGAATCAGCGTTCAAAAAATTGTGTTTTACAAACAAACAATTGTGTTAATCTTATAAAACATGTCGATTGCTTATCTTTATCGTCCACTGACTGCACAAAATACCTGACGGGCCGGCACCGCCTGAAAGCGGGCAAACGGGTGGTTACGGCAGCGGAAAGCGGGTTCCGGCGGCAGGACCGGGATCGTGGGGACGAAATATCGGACAGCCTTTTTTAACGCCGCCGGGCGGCTCCCGTAAATGCACGGGAGGCACCCTCCCTTTGACGCACCCGCCGTGCGCACGGGTTTCACCGGGGTATAAAAACAGGGTGTAAAAAAGACCGCGTGCGGGTACGGGGTAGCGCTTGCCGGCGGGGCCGCCCGGTGCGGCGGTCCTTTACGGGCAAGCCTCCGCGGGGATGGCCCGGACGGGCAGCAAAGGCAGGACCCCGCCGGTCGCCTGGTGCTCCATCCGGTGCTTCAATGCGGTAAGGTTGGCTTTGTAGACCGGATCGGCCAGCAGCGCCGCTACGTGCGCCGCAATCACCGCGGCGGGGGCGCCGATGGAACAGGCGCGGCCGATGCGGTGGTAGACGATGCGGGCCACGTTGCCCCGGGTGTCGGTGTGGGCATGGGCGGGGTTAAGCACCCCGAGCATGGGCACTCCGGCCCCGATGCATTCCTTCACCGAGTTTAGCCCGCCGAGGGTAATCATGGCGTGGCAATGCGAGAGCAGGGTTTGCTGCGGCACGTACGATACCAGGTGCACATTGGCCGCCCCGGCTACCGCCGAGAGCCGGTCGGTAAGGGCATCGTTGCCGGTCGAAATGATCAGTTGGACGTCCGGCCGTCCGGCAAAGGCGCCGATCACCTGGCCCAGGAACGCGAGGTGCTGCCGGCTGTTGGCCGATGTGAGGGTGCCTAGCCCGCAGAATACCAGGCGCTGGCCAGTGTCTACGAGGCGCCGGAGTGACCCGGGCAGGGGCTGTTCCCGGCTATGGCTCCAGTAGTGGAGGGTAACCTGGTCGGCGCGGCGCCGCTTCCAGGGATAATCAAAGGCATCGGAAACCAGTTGGATGGTCGGTACGCCCTCCAGGCCGTGATAGTCGTGCATGGCCGTTTGCCGGACGATCCGGGCCGGTAACCCGGATTTCCGGACGAGCCGCTCCTGGAAATACTCGTCGTCGCGGCCCAGGAAGGCAATGCGGTTGAGGGTGCGGTGCCACCATTTCCGGGCCATCAGTTTGCCCCAGAGCCATTCGCTGTACCAGGCGCTGAGCGGCGCGTTGCGGGCCACGAATGCCGCGTTGAGGGGCGGCACTCCGGGGGCTTTGCCGGTGGAAAGCTTGGTGTTGACCAGGTAGAGGCGGGGCGCCGTGCCGGCCAGGTAGAAGTAATAGTGGCTCAGGTGTTCGTCCAGGCAGATGATGTCGGGCTGCAGGTCGTTGAACACGTCGACGGCGGCCCGGACGGAGGCCGTGAACTCCCGGAACCGTTTGCGCCCGGCCGACGCATCGGCCAGGTTCATGAGCAGGGCGCCGAGCACCGCCCGGGCCGTGCGGACGTAATACGAGGCCATGTAGGGAAAATCACGGCAGGCAAAACCGTTGGCTGCCACCAGCGGTTTTACCGCGTCAGTTCCCAGGAAGATTACTTCGTACCCCTGCCGTTGCAGGTCAAGGGCCAGGCCGAAGCAGGGCGTGTAATGACTGGGGGTAGGGAGCATCAGAAAAACGGCCTTTTTCACGGAGTGTTCGGTTTAAGGAGACAGAGATCATGCCGGCCCGGCGGCGGCAGCCCGGGCATCAGGCGACCGGAAGTAAACGGCACGGCATTCAGGTAAAAAGAAGGGGCGTTGCGTTATGCAACGCCCCGTTCCGGCTTCCTTTGCTACCCGCCGCAGCTTCCCCACGTGAGGCAGAAGGTATTGCAGGGGGGATAGTTGTAAGGCGCCATGTACACCAGGTTTCCGCAGCAGTTGCAGTAGGTCTGTCCGCCTTTCACGTTCTTCATCTGCTCTTTGGAAAGCAGGTTGGCAGCGAGGTCTAATAGTTTCTTTTTCATGACAGATTGGGTAATTGGTTGATAAATAAGGCCCTTGGGCCGTGCTGAAAAGGCAAAAGCAATGGTTTCGCGCAGAAACGACTACTCTTGGGTGCTCAAAATTACCCTTGCTGCGCGGCCCGGGAAATGGAGGGGATTATTCATTTTTGGGCAATGCGCCTAGTATATACCTATCAGGAGATAGGAGAACCGCTCCGCTTTCCGGCCCGCGGGAACCAAAACGCCGAAAGCCCCGGTTCGGGGGCTTTCGGTAACATCGGGTCGCACGGTTTTACTTCTTCACCCGCTTCTCCAGATCCGGCGTTTTGATGGAGATCAGCCGGCCCATCGGCTGGCCGTTCCGGTACGAGATCACGCGGAACGTATCGGCGCCTTCGGGCATGGTCACCGGCCCGTTGTACTTGGGGTAGTACTGGTTGGGAATCGTGTTGTCAACCGTGTAGTACAGGTCGAGGCCCGGTGCTTCGGTGGACAGGTCCACCACCAGCAGCCCTTCGGCGTTTTTCTTCACCGTAATCACCGGGTCGTACATGCTGCGGGCGTAGTTGAGCTGCGCGTGGTCGAAGCGGCCGAAGTGGTCCTCTACGCGGCGCACGAACCCGTTCCAGTCCTTCTTGCTTTTGGGCGACCAGTACACTTCCGACAGGGCAAAGGCCCGCGGGTAGGTCATGTACTCGATCTGGGGCGTGGAGGGAATCTGCTCCGTCCAGAGGTTGCCCTGGCCGCCCAGGATGAAGGTCGAATCGACGCCCTTCGGCACGGGGTCCCAGTTGTAGCTGCTTTTGAGGCGCACCGTGCTGTAGACGAACACTTCCACGGTCGGGTCGCCCTGCATGAGGTCGATGTAGCAGTGCGGCGACGGGGCCATCACGACGGGAGCCTTCTGGTGGGCCGCTTCAATGCCACCCTTCATGCCGCGCCAGCTCATGACGGCCGCGCCGGGAGCCAGGCCGCCCTCCAGGATTTCGTCCCAGCCGATGGTCTTCTTGCCCTTGTCCTTGAGGATGCCCGCCACCCGCCGGTTGAAGTGCGCCTGGAGCTGGTCCATGTTCTTGAGGTTGAGCTTTTTCATCAGCGCCTGGCAACCCGCGTCCTTGGCCCAGAAGCCCTTGTAACACTCATCGCCGCCCATGTGCACGTACTCGAAGGGGAACAACTGCGCCACCTCGGTAAATACTTTGTCGAGGAAGCCGTACACCTTTTCATCCGACGGGTTGAGCGTATTGTCGATGTGCATGGTAAAGGTGCCGTTGCCGTGCCAGGTGGAGAACTTGGAACCCGGGTTCACCTGCACGTTGGGGTCCTTGGTGCAGGAGAGTTCGGGGTAAGCGGCAAGGGCGGCCATGCTGTGGCCCGGCACGTCAATTTCGGGCAATATTTCAATGTAACGTTCTTTGGCATATTGCACGATTTCCCGGATGTCATCCTGCGTGTAGAAGCCGCCGTAGGTGGCTTTCTCCCCCGGCCTGGGCGGCTCGTTGGAATTGAAAGTACCCACCCGCGGCACCCGCCAGGCGCCTGCCTGGGTGAGACGCGGCAGGCTTTTGATCTCGATGCGCCAGCCCTGGTCGTCGGTGAGGTGCCAGTGGAAGCGGTTGTACTTGTAGCGGGCCATCTGGTCGATGTACGACTTGACGTACTCCTTGGGGAAGAAGTGGCGGCTCACGTCGAGCATGAGGCCGCGCCAGGCAAACCGCGGAAAGTCGGTCACGGTCACGGCCGGCACTTCCCAGCGGGCGTCCTTCACGGCGGTCTTGCTTTCAATTTGCGCCGGCAGCAGTTGCAGCAGCGTCTGCACGCCGTAGAAAAGGCCGGCTGGCCCGTTGGCCCGGATGGTCACCCGGTCGGGCGTGGCTTCGAGCCGGTAGCCTTCCGCGCCCAGGCGGGCCTCCGGCTGGGCGTTGAGGGCCAGGTTGATGCCCTTGTCGCCGGCGTTGGCGGTTTTGAGCGCAAACCCGGTGGCCGGCCGGAGCTTATCGGCCAGGTAGGCGGCAATGCGCGTGGCCTCGGCCGAGCCCGCCGGCACCACCAGCGGCGTAGCGGCAGAGAGCGCGAACGTACCCTGCCCGGGCTGTACGCTTACGGGTTCGGGAATGAGGGAAAGGACCCGGTTCTGCGCCGGCAACAGGGTACGCCAGGCCACCAGCAGGGCAACGGTGAAAATCAGTTTTACTTTGTTCATGAGGAGCAGTGAGCAGTTAACAGTGAGCAGTAAACAGTGATCAGTAAGCAATAAGCAGTAAACAGTTGGCGGTCGGCAACACGCGAACGTTGCCGGCTGCTTACTGATCACTGCTTACTGTTTACTACTTTCTGTTTACTGGTACTGAATGTACATCGGCCGGGGCCGGAGCTTGAGCACGTCTTCGGGCTGCATGGCATCCTTCATGCCGACGCGTTCGGTGTCGTTCTTGTAGAAGATTTTGAAGCCGGTAAACTGCACGGGCTCGGGGTAGATGAACGACTTGTACGTACTCACCTTCTTGGCGGGCGGTCCCCAGCCATCCATGTCCATGATGATCTGCACCTCGGGACGCAGTTCGATCTGCTTGTAGTTGGTCACCATCGGGCGGGTAAACCGGTGCACCACCAGCATTTTGGGGGGCAGGTTGTACTTCTTCACCACGTCGGCCAGGTAGCCGGTGGCGTAGTTGATGTCGGCCGCGTCGAACGTACCGATCACCGTGCCGGGCTTGGCGCCGGTCTTCATCGAGAACTCGGGGTCAATGCCGAAGTGCACGTTGGGCAGGGCCAGGAACTTCTCAAACTCGGGCATTTCTTCCTGGAGGCTGCCCAGGCCCACCTGGATGTCGATGAACACCAGGGCGTCGATCTCCTTGGCCCAGCTGATGACCGTGTCGATCTGGTGGAAGGGCATGCGGAGGCGGTACTTGCCGCCCTTGCCGGGCAGCAGCTGCGCCGTTACGGCAATGTAGTGCAGGGCGGGCACCGTGGGGGTCTCGGGGTCGGCCTTCTCCCACCGTTCGGTTTCGTATTGCAGTTTTTTGAGCATTTCCCGCTTGGGCAACTCACCCAGGATGCCCATCTGCCTGGAGTACAGGTTGCCGTAGTACGACACTACCCGCTTGAAGGGCAGCACGGCGCCGGGCAGGGGGTACTCGTGCTTCACGGGCCAGCGGCCGGTGGTATCGCCGTTGACCATGTGGGCCGTCATCTTGTTGTAGGCGGCCGTGTCGAGGCGGACGGGTTCGGGCTTGGGCTCAGGGGCGGGGGCGGGCTTGGGGGCGTCCACCTTCACGATTTTGGCCCCTTCGGCGGGCGGCTGGGTGTTCTCCTGGACCTTTTTTTCGCAACTGCCCAGAAAGGCAATCAATGCAACACCGAGGCTGCTCTTGTAAAATACGTTCATACAGTGTGTTGGAAATACGGCGATACGGGGAACCTGCTGCGGCAGGAAATTCACGCACCAAATCTCCGAAAATCTTCCTGATTCCCGCCCAGACGGCTGCCGGGCCGGCGGTTTATTGCCGGCCGGATCATGTAAGCATTTAGCAAAATTGTGGGATTGGCGGAGGTGAATGGGCAGTTCGGCCGGAAAAAAGACGGCCCCGGTTTCATTCCCCGTTGCGGGCGGCGGTTACTTATTCCAGGGATGGGAGGCGAAAAGTTTTCCCGGCAGTAACACCACCGGTGCAGGAACTCGCCGTTACGAAGTAGTTTCCGCATAGGGGAAAGGGTCGCATCGCGGGAAGTGGTCGCATCGCGGGAAAGGGTCGCATCGCGGGAAAGGGTCGCATCGCGGGAAAGGGTTGCGTCGCGGGAAAGGGTCGCATCGCGGGAAAGGGTCGCATCGCGGGAAGTGGTCGCATGGCGGGGTGGACCGCGTCGCGGGAAGGCGTCGCATTGCGGGAAAGGGTCGCGTCGCGGCTCCCCTCCTCGGAGGGGTTAGGGGGTGGGTTTACTTATATGCCTCAAGTTATCAAGGGATCACCGCACTGAGAATTAGCGCATTACTCCGATAGAGCTCTGGCATCAGGGAGTATCCGGGAAGGTTTGGCACCAGCATCAGGGAGATTACCGCAATGCGATGATCCCCAGATCACGCGTAGCATGGAGGTAAACCCACCCCCTAACCCCTCCGAGGAGGGGAGCCGCAATGCGACGCCTTCCCGCCATGCAACGAGTACCGCCATGCGCCCCCTTCCCGCCATGCGGAAGCTTCCGGCTGGGAAACGCCGGCGCGCGGATTCATTCCGTACAATTACCGGCCAGGCCTTTCGCCCTGCGTCCGGCCTTACGGTTTTCGCGTCAGTTCTTTCAGCTTGAAATCGAACGCATGCCCCACGGCGCGGGCCAGCATGCCCATCTGCCCGCAGTGCCACATATTATGCTTGACGTTCCAGGAAATGGCTTCCACCCTGGTAGTTGCCACGGGATGCGGCACCGGCCGGGGAAACAGCGGTCCGGCCAGTTCCCCGTCGGCGAGCTGCCCGATGGCCCAGAGGCTCTTTTCCTGGACGAGCCGCAGGTGCGTCCGCAACCCTTCGGCCGTAAACTGCGCATCCACCTCGCCGATCTTGTCGCCGAACACGAAATATTCCGAATACATTTTCACGGGTACTTGCGCCAGCAGGTCCTTCTGCGGACCGGCGATGACCACCACCGCGTGGTAGTGCTGGCTGAGTACCAGGTGCCCCACCTGCCACTTGAGGCTGGTGTTGAGCCCGGCCGGGAGGATGCCCCATTTCTCTTCGGGCACGTGGTCAATCAGTTGCTCGATCCACCGGTGCGAACTCGCGGTTTGGTCAAGCAGAAGGTCTTTGGCAGTCATTGGGAAAGGGTTGTTCGGGTGCGGGGACGTAATAATAACATTTTGGTCTAATTTTGCCCGCGTACCCGTTTTGCCGCCCGCTCCGTATGTTGTTGCTCTACACGCTTGCCCTCCGTATTTACGCCCTGCTCATCCGCGTGGCGGCCCGCTGGAACCCGAAGGCGAAGCAATTCGTGGCGGGGCGCCGGAACCTGCTGCCGCGGATTGCCGCGCAACTGGCGGGTAATACGGCCCCGGTGGCCTGGTTTCACGCGGCGTCGCTGGGCGAATTCGAGCAGGCCCGGCCCGTGATCGAAGGGTTCCGGGTGCGGCACCCGCAGTTCCGGATCGTGCTGACCTTCTTCTCCCCTTCCGGCTACGAAGTGCGCAAGAATTACCCCGGCGCCGACCACGTGTTCTACCTGCCGGAAGATTCGGCCCGCCACGCCCGGGAATTCGTGGCGGCGGTGCGGCCGGCGGTTGCCTTTTTCGCCAAGTACGAATTCTGGCACTACTACCTGCACGAACTGAACCGTCAAAACGTGCCGGCGGTCTCGTTTTCGGCCATCTTCCGGCCCGGGCAGCTTTTTTTCCGGCCCTACGGCGGCTTTTTCCGGCGCATCCTGGGCCGCTTTGCGCACCTCTACGTGCAAAACGAAGCGTCGGCGCAACTGCTGCGGGGGGTGGGCATCACCCGGGTCACGGTGGCCGGCGACACCCGCTTCGACCGCGTGCGGACGGTGGCGGCGCAGAAAAAGGATATTCCGCTGGCGGCGGCCTTTAAAGCCGGGCAGCCCCTGCTGGTGATCGGCAGCAGTTGGGCGCAGGACATGGCCGTGGTCACGCCCTTTCTCAACGCCTTTGCCGGGCCGCTCAAGGTCATCATCGCCCCGCACGAACTGCACGAAGACGAGATGGCGGGCTTGGAGCGGGACCTGCAACGCAAAACGATCCGCTACTCCCGGGCCACCGAGGCCACCGCCGCCGCCCACGACGTGCTGCTGATCGACAACATCGGCATGCTCTCGTCGCTGTACGCCTACGGCGACTTTGCCTACGTGGGCGGGGGCTTCGGCAAGGGCATCCACAACATCCTGGAGGCCGCCACATTTGGTTTGCCGGTCTTCTTCGGCCCGCGGCACGGCAAGTTCCAGGAGGCTGTGGACCTGGTGCGCCTGGGCGGCGCCTTCGGCATTGCCACCACGGAAGAACTACGGGCCGCCTTCATGCCCCTGTACACCGACCCGGCCCGCTACGGGCAAGCCGCCCGCACGGCCCGCCAGTACGTGCAAGACCACACCGGCGCCACGGCAACAATTCTGGACGGTGTGGAAAAACTGAAAGGTTGGAAGGTCATTAGTCATTAGTCAATGGTCAATGGTCATTGGTCATTGGGTACGCGTTATTCGTGATTAACGCGTACCCAATGACTACTGACCATTGACCATTGACCAACTCACATCGGTTTTTTCCGGTTGTTCTGGTACCAGTCGCACATATCGGCCAGGGGGCATTCCCAGCAGCGGGGCGTGGCCCACACGCAGATGCGCTGGCCGTGCCAGAGGAAGTGGACGTGGAAGTTGTAGAGCACCTTGGGTTCTTTGGGCAGCATGTCGGGAATCAGCGTGTGGGCTTTTTCGGCCGAGGTCTTTTCGCTGATTAGCCCGACGCGTTGCGACACCCGGTGAACGTGCGTATCCACGGGCATTACCGGCTTGTAAAAGTTGAACAGCAGCACCAGCGTGGCCGTTTTCAGGCCCACCCCCGGCAGCGACGTGAGCCACGTCATGGCTTCTTCGGTGGGCAGGTCCTTGAGGAAGTCGATGTTGTACTCTCCGCGTTCCTCGTAAATGCGGGCCAGCACTTTTTTGATGTTGGTTGCTTTGGGCTCGGGAAAACGCGACGAGGAAATGGCGTCCACGAGTTCCTCCCAGGGGGCGTCGCGGATGCCTTCCCAGGTGCCGAAGCGTTCGAACATCCGCCGGTAGGCGGTTTCCTCGTCCTTGTGCGTGGTGCGGTGCGAAAGCATCGTCGAAATCAGCTCCCGCAGGTTGTCGCGCCGGGCTTTGTGTTCGATCTCGCCGTAAAATTCCTGCAAACGCCGGTGCGCCTCCAGCGTTTTCTCCTTCAATGTCCATTCCTGCGGTGCCGCTGCCATAACATGATAGATGTTAAATGTGAAACACTTTCCGACGTATACTGTGCCGGGTGCAGAATGGTTTACATGGATTGATTAATGATTGCATGGCTGAATGGCTATATGGCTGAATGGTTTTGCTTACGCCCGCACTGCTTACCGACCATCAGCCATTCAACCATACAACCATTCAGCCATATAACCATATAGCCATCCAGCCATCCAACCATATAACCATGCCGTCCTGTGCATTTCTCCCCATCCCTGCCCCGGCTTTTCCCGTTAACTTTACGGAAACAACCACGAAGAAGAGCATGCCTGAAGGTTTAGTGATGCGTTCGACCGGCTCCTGGTACGACGTGCGGTCGGCGGACCGGCAACTGGTGCAGTGCCGGCTGCGCGGAAAAATCAAGTTGCAGGACCTCAAGGTCACCAACCCCATTGCCGTGGGCGACCGGGTAGTGTACGAACCCGAACCGGACTCGACCCGCGGCGTGATCCAGGACATTCTGCCCCGCGACAATTACATCATCCGCAAGTCGGTGCACAAAACGGCTTTCGGGCACATCATCGCCGCCAACATCGACCAGGCCATCCTCATCGTGACGCTGGCCTTTCCGCGCACGTCGCTGGGCTTTATCGACCGCTTCCTGGTCACGGCCGAGTCGTTCCGGATTCCGGCGGTGCTGGTGTTCAACAAGGCCGACCTGCTCGACGGGGAAGCCCTCGCCTACCAGGGCGACATGGCCGAACTCTACGAATCACTGGGGTACCCGTGCCTGCTTACGTCCATGGTGACCGGGCAGGGCCTGGAAGCATTTCACGAGAAGCTGCGCGGGAAGATTTCGCTGGTGTCGGGCCACTCGGGCGTGGGCAAATCGTCGCTGGTGAACGGGGTGTCGCCGGGGTTGCAGTTGCGCACGGGCGAAATATCCACCTTTGCCAACAAGGGCAAGCACACCACCACTTTCGCCGAAATGTTCGAGCTGGAAGCAGGCACGTTCATCATCGACACGCCGGGCATCAAGGAACTGGGCCTGGCCGACACCGAAAAGTGGGAGATCAGCCACTACTTCCCCGAAATGCGCGACCGGATGAGCGAATGCCGCTACCACAACTGCACCCACGTGCACGAACCGGGCTGCGCCGTGCTGGCGGCCCTCGAAAACGGCGAAATCGCCCCGAGCCGCTACCACAACTACCTCAGCATGCTCCAGGGCGACGATAACAGGAGATAGGGGATTGGGGATTAAGGTATTGGGGATTAGGGGATTGGGTATTATGGGTATGCGTGAGTCACCACATCCCGCCAATACCTAATATCCTAATCCCCAATACCCCAATACCCAATACCCAATACCAGCGGAAACCCGGTCAGTGCAACTTGTTTTTCTTGACTAGTCCGCCGTCCACGTCCGACAAGGCGTGCACGACGATGAAAGCCGCCGGGTCAATTTCGAGGGCCGCCACTTTTACCGAACCAATCTCCAGCCGGGTGACCACGCAAAACAGGATTTCCTGGTCGGCGCCCGACATGCCTTTGCGGCCTTTGTAAACGGTGACGCCCCGTTTGAGGGTGTGCGTGATCGCCTGCCGGATGGCGTCGTTGTGGTCCGACACAATGATTACGGCCGTGTATTCTTCCAGGCCGTGAATGAGGAAGTCGATGGTTTTGGAGGCGGCAATGTAGGTGAGGATGGAATACAGGGCGATATTGATGCCCAGCAGGAAGGCCGCCACCGAAAAGATGACCACGTTGAGGAGCAGGATCACGTCGCCCACTTTGAGCAGGTGCGACCGCCGGCTGATGAGCAGGGCGGCAATCTCGGTGCCGTCGAGTACGGCCCCGCCCCGCATGGCCAGACCAATGCCCGCCCCGATGAAAAAGCCGCCGAAGATCGACGTCAGCAGCAAGTCGGGGGTTACGTCGGGAAACGGGACCAGGGCCAGGCACAACGACAACCCGCCGATGGCCAGGGCGCTTCGGAAGGCAAACCGCCCCCCGATCTGCCGGTAGCCCAGGGCCACGAAGGGCAGGTTGATCACCAGGATCAGCACGGCCAGCGGCACCCCCAGCACGTTGGCCAGCAGCATGGAAACGCCCGTCACGCCGCCGTCGATGAAGTGGCTCGAAAGCAAAAACCCTTTCAGTCCCAGGCCCGCCGAGAAAATGCCCAGTACAATCAGGAAACCGTTGTATACCTCTTTCTTCGCTGTATTCATGCCCCGAAAGGTAGCGAATTAAGTAGTGATTGGTTTTTCGTTGTTAACCAACAACGATCTACCGCAACCGTACCGTTACGGCGTTTTTGTGCGCCTGGAGTTCTTCGGCGGCGGCCATGATTTCCACGGCGGGGCCGATGTTGCGGATGCCTTCGGGCGTGATCTGCTGAAAGGTGATTTTTTTGACGAAGCTGTCCACCGAAACGCCGCTGTAGGCGCGGGCAAAGCCGTTGGTGGGCAGCGTGTGGTTGGTGCCCGAGGCGTAGTCACCGGCCGCTTCGGGGGTGTAGTGGCCCAGGAACACCGAGCCGGCGTTGGTGATTCGTTCGGCCAGGGCGGCGGCGTGGTCCACGGCCAGGATGAGGTGTTCGGCCGCGTACGCGTTGAGGAGTTGCAGGGCCTCGTCTTCGTGCTGCACCAGGAATGCCTTGCTGTGCGAAAGGGCCTGCCGGGCAATCTCCTTGCGGGGCAACGCCTCCAGTTGCCGCAGTACTTCCTCGGCCGCCTGCTGAATGGCCGGCTCACTGGTTGACACCAGGATCACCTGGCTGTCGGGGCCGTGTTCGGCCTGGGAAAGCAGGTCAGCGGCCACGAACACGGGGTTCGACGAGTCGTCGGCGTACACGGCCACTTCGGAGGGACCGGCCGGCATGTCAATGGCGAGGCCTTCCTTGTTGACGAGTTGCTTGGCGGCCGTTACGTACTGGTTGCCGGGCCCGAAGATTTTGTCGGCCCGGGGAATGCTTTCGGTGCCGTAGGCCATGGCGCCAATGGCCTGGGCGCCGCCCACCTTGAAAATGTCGGTGATGCCCACCTGCGCCGCCGCGTAGAGGATGGCCGGGTGCACTTTGCCGGCGCGGTTGGCGGGGGTGCAGAGCACGACCTGGCGGCAGCCGGCCAGCCGGGCGGGCACGCCCAGCATGAGCACCGTGGAGAACAGCGGCGCCGAGCCGCCCGGAATGTAGAGACCTACCTTTTCGATGCCCACGCTTTTGCGCCAGCAGGTGACCCCCGGCTGGGTGGTGATCGGCTCGGGTTGCCCCAGTTGCGCCCGGTGGAAGGTTTCAATGTTGGATTTTGCCAGCCCGATGGCGGCCTTCAGTTCGGGGCTGACCAGCGTTTCGGCCTCGGCCCGTTCGGCGGGTGACACGCGCAGGTCGTCGAGCTGCACCTTGTCGAATTGCAGGGTAAAGTCCCTTACGGCGGCATCGCCCCGCTGGCGCACCTGCTGGAGGATGGGGGCCACGCGTTCTTCAATCTCGCGCAGGTCCATCATGGGGCGGGCCAGGAGTCGGGGCCATTCGGCGGGTTGGGGATAGCGGATAATTTTCATAGGAGCGAGAAGCGAGGAGTGAGAAGCGAGGAGTGAGAAGCGAGGAGTGAGAAGCGAGAAGGGCTAAGCGCCGATGGCCGTTAAGTAAGCAGCAAGCATCCGGGCCACTTCTTCGGAGTCGCGTTGCAGTTGAGTCGTATCAGCGTAAGAAAGGTCTTTGGCTAGAATAAGATAATAATGCGTTTCGTCTAGTGAGCCTTGGGCAATGTTCATAAATTTTGCTTTGTCGGGCTTGGTTCTTTTCCGGTATCCTTCCGAAATATTCGCCGGTACTGATACGGCGCTTCGCCTCAACTGGGAAGTCAGCCCGAACAGTTCTTCTTTGGGAAAACCTTTGGTGACTGCGTAAATATCTAAAACAAGCTGGTGCGCCTTCTGCCAGACTACTAACTCCTTAAAACTCTTGGTTTTTTCCATAAGACATGAGTATGTGCAAACCACTTGAAATGCACATAAATAAATAATTAATGATCAATCAATTACAATGTCTATTCTGGATTATGTGATTTGCATAGCTACCGGATCAAACATAACACCATAACGCCCCACGCTAACTTTGAATTTAGTAGGTATAGCTGAGATTTATATAGTGTTAGCCATCGCCATTACTCTACTAAAGTTGATTCAGGTCTAGTAAGACGACATAGATTTAAGTCGGGACTTACAAATACTTTTCTTAATTGCTCCTCAATTGAATTGTAATAGCTCTGCCTTATCTTTACTTGCTCAGGATAGTATATAGGGCTTAAAACGTGTTGAGCATGTTCAATTTCCCAAATATGCGTGAGCCATCCTGCATGAATATATGGTTGGGACCATCGGTGTATCTTAGTTATGACTTTTTTAGAAACGGGCAAACAAACTAAGACTCCTTTGTTATCAATCAAGTCAAACAATTTTTCTGGTTGCAATCTAATGAGTTTACCCTGCTTATCGGTAGCATATTTAATTCCAAATATTCCTTTTAACCAAAGCTCAATAGCTTGTCTTATAAGGAAGATAGAAGTCGGTCCAACAACAAATTCTCCTAAAGTGTCAGGGACAATTGTTTTTCGCAAAATCTGTTCCGAAGCATTAAATGTTTCCCTGCTATGTATTTTAAAACGTTTACCAAGTCCAAAGGAAACTCTTCTCTCTTCCATTATTGCAAAAGCTGTTTCCATAAAAATAGCAGCCTCAAATGCTATTTCTTGTAACAGTTCAATTTCACGTGTAAACAGATGAGCATCTTCACGTTTTTTATGGCTAGCAACATTATTATATACCCGCTGGCTACTATTAAGCAGGCAAGTCATTGAATATTTCACCCAAACTTTCAAATCTTTTGTTTCAATATCTCTTGTATATGTTCGATTCACAATATCTTCATCTGTGCATTTTTTTGCTTTTGGAAACCACTTATTATAAACCACTTCGATTTGCTTATGAAAGCTTGTAAAATCAGATTGAAACCTGAAGAACTTCTCATCCTCTGTTTTTAAGTAAGCGTCTCCAATAAAACTAGACAAACGCCTCACGTTATTAACTATACCTAATTCATCCATAAGCAATTAGCCCTTAAATTAAATCAAAATCAGTATATCAATACATATGAGTCCTTACTCCTTCTTGAAACCCGCACCGCCCTTCTCGCTCCTCGCTTCTCACTCCTCGCTCCTTCAAAGAATCATCTTCTCAATCGGCACGACCAAAATCCCCCGGGCGCCGGCCTCCCGGAGGTTGTCGATGATGTTCCAGAAGTCGTTTTCGTTGATCACCGAATGGACCGAACTCCAGCCGGGCTCGGCCAGGGGTACCACCGTCGGGCTTTTCATGCCGGGCAGGATGCGCGTAATGGCCGGAATGTTCTCGTTGGGGGCGTTGAGCAGGATGTACTTGTTGTTGCGGGCCGCCTGCACGGACTTGATGCGGAACAGCAGCTTGTCGAGAATCTCCTGCCGGGTGGCGTCGAGCCCGGGGTTGGCAATCAGCACGGCCTCCGACCGGAAGATCACCTCCACTTCTTTCAGGCCGTTGCTCATCAGGGTGCTGCCCGAACTCACGATGTCGCACACGGCGTCGGAGAGGCCGATGCTGGGCGCAATTTCCACCGAGCCGCTGATCTCGTGGATGTCGGCCCGCAGGCCGTTCTCTTCGAGGTAGTTGGACAGCAGGCGAGGGTACGAGGTGGCAATGCTGATGCCTTGCAGGTCACTGATGCCGCGGTACTCCTTCGACCGTTCGATGGCTACCGACAGCCGGCACTTCGAAAAGCCCAGCCGGTAGGTCAGCGTTACGGGCCGGTTTTTTTCCACCAGCACGTTTTCCCCCACAATGCCCACGTCGGCCACCCCGTCGGCCACGTAGCCCGGAATGTCGTCGTCGCGCAGAAAGAGCAATTCAGCCGGGAAGTTGGATGACTCGGATTTGAGCTTGCCCGAGCCGCTGTTGAATTGGATGCCACATTCTTTGATCAGGCTAAGGGAGTCTTCGCTCAAACGGCCGGACTTCTGAATGGCAATGCGTAAGTTAGAATTCATGAGAAATAAGGCGGATGCGTTGGGCGGCAAAGGTAAACAAAGATTGGAAGTCAAAGGTTAAAGGTCATTGGTCAGTAGTCATTGGTCATTGGTGCAATGGTCATTCGTCATTGCCCACTGTACCAATGACCAATGACTACTGACCAATGACCCTTTACAAGAAGCAACTATGAACGATACAGCGCCGGTTATCATCGTGGGGGCGGGCATTGCCGGTCTCACCTGCGCCAATTACCTGCAACGGTCCGGCATTCCGTGCACCCTGCTGGAGGCCGACGACCGGCCGGGGGGCCGGGCCCGCACCGACCTGGTGGAAGGCTTCCGGCTCGACCGCGGCTTCCAGATTTTCCTGACGGCCTACCCGGAGGCCCAACGGCTGCTCGATTACGCGGCGCTGGACTTGAAAACCTTCCGGCAGGGCGCCATTATCCGGCAGAACGGCCGGTTTACGCGGTTGCTCAACCCGCTCAGGGAGCCGCTGTCGGCGCCGCAGGCCCTGCTCTCGCCGGTGGGTACGCTGGCCGACAAACTCAAGGTGGTGCAACTCACCAGCCAGCTCGCCCCGCTTGACGACGACGAGATCTTCCGCGGCCCCGCCACCAGCACGCTCACCTACCTGAGCGGCTTCGGCTGGAGCGAAAAGATGATCCGCAACTTCTTCCAGCCCTTCCTGGGCGGCATCTTCCTGGAAAAAGAACTGATCACGTCGAGCCACTTTTTCCGGTTCGTGTTCCAGAAGTTTTACCAGGGCGACGCTGCCCTGCCCGCCGAAGGCATCGAGGCCATTGCCCGGCAACTGGCCGCGCGGCTGCCGGCCGGCGCGTTGCGCACCGGCGTACGCGTGCAGGAAGTACGCGGCCGTACCGTACGGCTCGAAGGCGGCGACACCCTTACGGGCCGGGCCGTCGTGCTGGCTACCGACGCTTCGGCGGCGGCCCGCCTGCTGGGCGAACCCCTCCGGACAACCTTTAACCAAACCACCTGCGTCTACTTTGCCGCCGGCGCCTCACCCCTCGACTCACCCATGCTGGTGATCAACGCCGAACCGGGCGGGCTGGTCAACCACTTGGCCGTGGTCAGCGACGTGGCCCCCGGCTACGCCCCGCCGGGCCAGCGCCTGGTATCGGTAAACCTCGTGGGGCCCGCCGAACCGGTAGGGCCGGAACGCCTGGCCGCCATCCGCGGCGAACTGGCGGGCTGGTTCGGGGAGGCCGTGCACGGCTGGCGGCACCTGCGTACGTACGCCATTCCGGAAGCCCTGCCCCGGTTTACGGCCCGGCAGCCGGCGGAAGAAGTCCTCCAACTGGCCGAGGGCCTCTACCGCTGCGGCGACTACGCGGCGTACCCGTCGTACAACGCGTCGATGCTTACGGGCCGGCACGTGGCCGAGCAAATTGCCGGCCGATAAGGGCAACATTGGGAAGTTATTCGCAGTATACATCTGCTGCGTCCATCACCGCGCAAACATCCCTCATTCCTGCTGCTTATGAATCTTTTTATTTACGGTGCGTACGGCTACACCGGCGAGCTGATTACCCGGATGGCCGCCAAAAGGGGGCATTTTCCTTTTTTGGGGGGAAGAGACAAAGAAAAGCTCCGCAAGCTAGCCCACGAACTGCAACTGCACTACGTGGCGTTTCCGCTGGAAGACACTGCTACGCTCAACCGGGTGCTCAGTGAGTTTGACCTGGTGATTAACTGCGCGGGGCCCTTCTCCAAAACCGCCGTGCCGCTGGTGGAAGCCTGCCTCTACAACAAGGTGCACTACCTCGACATCACCGGCGAGATCGGCGTGTTCGAGTGGATTGCCGCCAAAGACGCCGAAGCCCGCGAAACCAACATCGTGCTGCTGCCGGGGGTGGGCTTCGACGTGGTGCCCACCGACTGCCTGGCCGCGTTCCTCAAGCACCAGCTGCCCGACGCCACGCACCTCGAACTGGCGTTTTACGGCGTACAGTCCATGTCGCGGGGCACGGCCCTGACGGCGCTGGAAAACATTCACCGGGGCGGCGCCATCCGCGAAAACGGCCGGATTCGCAAGGTCCCGGCCGCCTACGATACCCGCTACATTCCCTTCGCGCCGGGCAAAGAAAAGCTGGCCGTTACCATTCCCTGGGGCGACGTGTCCACGGCCTGGCACACCACCCGCATTCCCAACATCCGGGTGTACTCGGTGGTGAGCGAAAAAGCCCTGCAACTCATGAAAACGTCGCGGTACCTGGGGTGGCTGCTCAAGGCGCCGCCCGTGCAGCGACAGCTCCGCAGCCGGGTCAACCGCCTCGTGACGGGCCCCACCGAGGAGCAGCGGGCGACGGGCAAATCGTACCTCTGGGGGGAAGTCCGCAACGCGGCGGGCGACGTCGTGACGGCCCGGATGCAAACGCCCGAAGGCTACCAGCTCACCGCCATGACGGCCGTGCTGGCCGCCGAAACCCTCAACCGGGTCCGCATTCCGGCCGGCTACCACACCCCCGCCTCGGCCTTCGGCCCCGACTTCATCCTGGAAGCCAAAGGCGTAAAACGCGAAATGCCCCAGCACAGCGAAGCGGTGTAATGGTCAGTAGTCATTGTTCAGTGGTCATTGGTCAATCGGGTGCGATCACTTGCGCGTGCCCACTGACCAATCAACCACTGACCAATGACCAATGACTACTGACCAATGACCAATGACTACTGACCAATGACCATCTTGTAGTGTTCGATGTCGCATTCGACGAACCGGTCGCCGACGGTGCGGAAGCCGAACTTGGTGTACAGGGGCATGGCCGATACCTGGGCGTGCAGGTAGATGGGCTGGCCGTGGTACTGGGGGTGCTGCCGCACGTCGTCGAGTACGGCCTCCAGCAACGCCGAACCCACCTGGCGGCCCCGGTAGGGCTTGCGCACGGCAAACCGTTCGAGCTTAACGCCCTTGTCGGTAAAACGCCAGCGGGCCGTCCCGGCCGGTTCGCCCCCGGCGTAAGCCATGAAGTGCCGGGCAACCGCTTCGTGCTGGTCGTACTCCGCTTCGGCCGGCACGCCTTGTTCGTCCACAAATACCTCCCGGCGGATGCCGAAGGCAACCTGTCCAACTACCGGATCGGTAATGCGCCGTACTTGGATCATATAATGGGTTGGAAGGTTAGAAAGTTGGGGAGGGTTTATCACCAATCCGTACCGGAGCCCCGGCCAAGCTTCCTTCCCGATCCCTCCTCCGGTCTCCCTTCCTCCGGTGTCCCGTCTCCTTTGCCCCTAGTCCAGCAGGACGAGGCGGCGGATTTGGGTTTCGTCGGGGGTGTTGATGCGGACGATGTACATGCCGGCCTTCAGCGCGTGCAGGTAGAGGGTGGCAACGGTGCTGGGCGTAGACGGGTACACCTGCTGGTGCACCAGGCTGCCGGTGCTGCTGTACAGCGTAATGGTAACGGGCTGGCGGCCTTTGAGCAGCACTTCCACGTTGACCAGCCGGTCGTCGGGATCGGCCGGGTTGGGGAATACTTTGACGGCAAGCGTATTGCTCTCGGGCGCCGGCCGCTTGGCCCACTCTACCAGGGCTTTCCGCCGTGGGCTCAGTTGCAGCACCTGCCGGATGCGTTCCTTTTGCCCCTGGGTAAAAATGCTCATGCAGGCGTCGGGCGAATAATCCATGTAGTTTTCGGTCATGTTGCGGGTACGCACGCCGCTGCACGCCGAAAACAGTTCGCGGCACTCGACCGACTGGTTGGGCTGGCCGGCCGCCGGCGTGTCGTTGATGAAGTCTTCGCCGCAGAAGCAGCCGGCCCCCTCGCAGAGGATGTCGCCCCAGGTGTGCAGCAGGCCGAGCCAGTGCCCTACTTCGTGGGTGGTGGTGCGCCCCTGCTTGTAGACGCTCTTGTTGTTGGGGTCGTTGATGACGCCGAAGGCCGTGTAGTCGATGACCACGCCGTCGGTAGTAGCCAGGCCGTTTTCGGGGGCCAGGCCGTCCAGGCCGGTCATGTCGGGAAACTGGGCGTAGCCGATGAAATCTTCGGAAAGGTCGGTCACCCAGATGTTGAGGTACCGGTCGCTGGGCCAGTAGGCGATTTCCGACAACAGGTCCATTTCGCTGGTGGAGAAGGTAGCCCGCGGGCTGTAGTTGCGGGTAATGCCGCTGGTGGTTCCGCCCAGCGGGCTGCGGTCGGCCAGCCGGAACTCAATGTTTACGTTGGCGCTCAGCGCCGCGTAAGGCGTATTGGGATTGTAACCCGGCGTGTTTTCCTGCCGCTGGTAATCCTGGTTGAGCACCTCGATCTGGGAACGGATCTGGGCATTGGTAATGTTGGCGTTCCGGGGGCCGCCCACCGTCCGGCTGACGTTGTTGTGCACCACGTGCACCACCACCGGGATGATGATCTTCTCTTCGGCGGTCGTGCGGGCCCCCGTGCGGGCCGACGCCTGCCCGTCGATCACCAGCCGGTTGAGCAGGTCGCGGCCCTCGGCGTAGCTGCGGTTCTGCCGCCGGAGCTGGGCGTCGTACACTTGGGCCTGGCAGTTTTTGGGCGTTTGGGCGAAGGCGCGGGAAGGGAACCACAGGCAGGAAAAAAGCAGCAACCCGCCCAGGACGAGGAGACGTCCCGGGCGGGCAATGTGGTTAAGGGGCGGAACGTTGTTTGCCGTTTTCGGCATCTAATTGGGCGTAAGCGTTAATGATTTCTTTTACGAGCCGGTGGCGGACCACGTCCTTGGCATCTAATTTAACGAAGTCAATGCCCTTTACATTTTGTAACACGTGCAAAGATTCGATCAACCCCGATTTCTGGTTGCGGGGCAGGTCAATCTGCGACTGGTCACCGGTGACGATCACCTTGGAGTGCGGGCCCATGCGCGTCAGGAACATCTTCATCTGCATGGTCGTGGTGTTCTGGGCCTCGTCCAGCAGGATGAACGCGTTGTGCAGGGTCCGTCCGCGCATGTACGCCAGCGGCGCAATCTCAATAATACGATTATCCAGGTAATACTTCAACTTTTCCGGCGGAATCATGTCGTCGAGGGCGTCGTAGATTGGCCGCAGGTACGGGTCGATCTTCTCCTTGAGGTCGCCGGGCAGGAAGCCCAGGTTCTCGCCGGCTTCCACGGCCGGGCGGGTGATCACGATCTTCTTGACTTCCTTGTTCTTGAGGGCCTTTACGGCCATTGCCACCGAAATGTACGTTTTGCCCGTACCGGCGGGTCCTACGGCAAATACCAGGTCGTGCCGGGCCGCACTCTCCACGAGGCGCCGCTGGTTTTCAGTCTTCGGCTTGATGGCCGCCCCCTTGGTGCCGTAGAGCAGCACGTCGGGGCCCGCTTCGGGCATGCCTACTGCCGCCTCGGCATCGGAGTCCTGCTGGAGATAGTTCTGCACGTTTTCCTGGGTAATTTTCCCGTATTTGTGGTAATGATCAAGCAAAGCGTTGAGAATGTCGTTGATGCGCACGATTTCGGGCGTACTGCCCTTGATGCGGATCTCGTTGCCCCGCGAAATGATGCGGCTGCCCGGAAAGGCAGCGGCCACCTCGCGGATGTTGGTGTTTTCCACCCCCAAAAATTCAGTGAGGGATACGTTTTCTAAAGTGATGACTTTTTCTACCAATCGATTCGGCGTTAATGAGGGTTTTGAAAAATAGGTTTACCGGGGTTTGCTGCGGGCGGGCGGCGGGCTAACTTGCCGCGCTGCCGGCGTTGAACGTAGAGCATACCCGTTGAACGTCTAAAAAAAGCGATTTGTTCATTCACAACCAACTTTCCGTCCGTACTTTCTCCCCCACTCCCTCCTATGCTGATCCGCGTGGTGCGCATGACTTTCCGGCCCGACGGGGTCGAACCCTTCCTGGACCTGTTTGGGGCCTCCCGGCCGCTCATCCGGGCGTTTCCCGGGTGCCGGCACCTGGAACTCTGGCGCGACGCCGACGACCCGAACGTATTTTGCACCTACAGCCACTGGGAAAGCGAGGCGGCCCTGGCAGCCTACCGGCAGTCGGAGTTGTTCCGGAGTACGTGGGCCCGCACCAAGCCGCTGTTTGCCGTCCGGGCGCAGGCTTTTTCGGTGCGGCCGGTGCCCGGGGGGTGAGGGCAAAAATCCGGGGCGGGCGGCTTTGCGGTTCGGCGAAAAAATGTAATTTTGCCTCCCCACTCCACATGCCTAGGTGGCGGAACTGGTAGACGCGCACGACTCAAAATCGTGTTCCTTCACGGAGTGCCGGTTCGATCCCGGCCCTGGGTACAGAACTTGCAAACAAGCGCAAGTAAGAGTAAACAAAAACCCCCTTATCACTAAGATTTGGGGGTTTTTCATTTTCATGCCTTCCGTTGTTTGCCCTTGTTTGCGCATATTTTGTCTCCCGTTTGTCCCCCGAAATGATTTTTTGATTAAATTGTAAAACAAAGGAAATCAAGGGCTAACGCCTTAAAACCATGAGCATTACGTTACGCAAGAAACCACTCTCCGATGGGAGACAAAGCCTGTACCTCGACCACTACGGAGAGGAGGGCCGCCGAAAGGAGTTCCTGAAACTCTACCTGTTCAAGCGTCCAAAAGACGAACTCGAAAGGCAGCAAAACAAGGAGACGCTCAAACTGGCCGAATCCATCCGCAGCAAGCGGGAACTGGAGGCCAATGCCGCCGAACACGGCATGGATAGCCCGGTAAAGAAGAAGATCAACTTCATTGAATACTTCGAGCAGTACGTGGCCGGTTACCAAAAGAAGAACATCAGCAACGTAAAGGGCGCTCTGAGCTACTTTAAAACCTATGTAAACAAAGACTACCTGCGACCTAATGAAGTGACCGAAAGCCTGTGCTTTGGCTTTAAGGAGTACCTGGAAACCAAACTAACCGGGGAGACCCCACAGACTTATTTTAGCCGCTTCAAGCAGGTACTTCGGCAGGCAGTGAGGGACAAGCTGTTCACGGCATCCCCAGCGGCAGAAGTAGCCAACAAGACCAATAAGAATCAGGTACGTAAAGACGTTTTGAGTCTGGCTGAAATCAAACTGCTGGCTTCGACTCCCTGCCCCAATGAGACAGTACGCCGGGCATTCTTATTTAGCTGTATGACCGGGTTGCGGTTTGTTGACATTGTGGGTTTACGCTGGAAGCATGTGGACGATGCAGCAATTAGGGTGAAGCAGAGTAAGACAGATATGTCAGTTCTGATTACTTTGAATGATACTGCACGGGCTTTGCTTGGAGAGCGGGGAGAGCCGGATGCAGCGGTATTCGTACTACCTACAGCCAACGGCACCAATAAGAATTTAAGAACATGGGCAAAACGAGCCGGCATTAATAAGCATCTATCATACCACGTAGCAAGGCATTCCTTTGCCTGCAATCTCTTATTAAAGGAAACTGACCTATATACGGTGAGTAATCTCTTGGGGCACTCTGATCTTACTCATACGACAAAGTATCTGCGAACGGTTGACAATATGAAACAACAGGCAGTGAACCGACTGGAAATAGATTTGGCTCCCACATCTTAATAGGGGCAATGGTTATTAATCTGTTCTACACGCCAAGCAACTGTAGCTCTGAGTTATGGCGTCATTTGGCAATACGAATTGCAACACCAAATCATAATAATTTTTTAATTCCTGTAATTAACAATAACAATGCATTTCCAAAAAGTGTATAGCAAAGAAGATGCAATAAAGCTTGTAGACACGGCTTACAACAAAGCAGAAGTAATGTACACGGGATATGAGGCTGAGTGTGAGGAAGAACTTTCGCTTTTAAGCCATTCTGAAAAAATTAAGCAAATCCAGAAATGGAAGGATGCACTGTATATACATCACAAAACGGCTCATACCTTCTTAGTGCAGAATAGGGAGAAGCTACTCTCACAAGTTAGCGGTTCAATAAACATTGAAGGCTTGATTCTACCCATTAAGTTTGCTCCAGGCTTAAACAACTATCAGAAGTTTGATATACTGCTCTGGCAAATGATTATTGAGACTAAGAAGATTAAATTTCTGGCAGCTAAATTAACGGAACTGGAAGATTATAAGACTGTTAAAGCAGATCCTGATCACAAATCTACAAAGAGACCTCCAGAATATTTGAGATGGATCGGCAAAAATGAACAATTGGATGAGTTATATACACACTTAGTAAAGAAGCATGATATGTTTCCCAAGGGCTTTATAAAATGTGATGTACGGTTGTTTAATAAAGTGATGACCGATCCCAAAGCAAACGTAGCAATTGTCTGGTTAGCAGAGCAGATTCATCTACTTTGGTTCCTTCAGGAATGCGAATTTGAATTACTGATTGCTAAGCCTCAACCATTTTATAAAGGGGTTATCAAAGCGTTCAAACCAGAAGGAGGAGTGTATAAAGAGACCAATTTGAAAGATAGCAATAGTCGCCTAAATGGCATTACCAACACTGATAAAGAACCATATACTAGCATTTCTAAGATTGTGAAGAGCCTTACCATACCGAAAAAATGATAGTGAAGTATGGTATGGTATGGTAAGCCCCCTGTCATTTTGGCGAATATTTGCTTCATCAATTCACTCTTAAAAGCAAATATGTCCCATCAGACCTCCCCTGCTCATGAGTGGTTTACCAGAATGGAAACCCTCATCACCTCTGTCTATTTAGGGCAGAAAAACGTACTCACCTTACCAGAGGCAGCTATGTACTCCGGTCGCTCCGAAAGCAATCTTTACAAGCTTACCTCTACGGGCGGAATTCCCTGCTACTGCCCTGAGGGCAAGATGATCTACTTCAAGCGCGAAGAACTGGAAACATGGCTATTGCGGAATCCAAAGACAACTTCGGAACAAACGGAGACCAAAGCCATCTCCTATGTTACAACCACTATCCCAAAAGTAGGGCAAAGGAGGGCCGGCAAAAATGCAAAGTAATTATCTGACAAACCGCGTTACCGTAGTCAGGCTGAACGTGGCAAATGAAGCAGTGGATGTGTATTATCCCTCCATTGAAACGGCTCTTACTTTGGTTAAGGATGGTTGCCTTTCTTCCGGTAAATACCGGCGCTACATCGCCTGGAATGGTTCTGATTGGAATGGTGGCGCTTTGCAGCAGTATTCCCACATCATCCAACTCAAATGCCAGTGTGATGATCCGGATGGTTTGCCCAAATTAAAGCGGGATATGGCAAATGACCCCCTTGCATTGGCAGTCTTCGAAACAGAAGATTACACCCTATCAGTTCTGGTCAAGCATGAGGTAGACCAGATGTGGCAGTGTGGGGATGCAATTAACTTTCTGGCTGACTACTGGCAGAAAAAGTACCAACTCGCTTACGGAGTAGAGGTTTGTGATGAGCCGAAGGCTTTCAGTACAGGGAGTATTGACCCCTTTCCTTCCGACACCGGTATAATTGTCAATCCCGACAGTTGTGCTTTTCGGACTCCCTATGCTTATGCTTATTCCTATCAGGACGATGCTCCACAAGCTGGCCCCTCATCATCTATCCAGCTTAGTTCCAATTAATTAACAACCATTCATGAACGATTCCATTAAAACAGCCAATCAGGCTGAAGGATGGCCTATGCCCCTCCCGTTGGAGGGGATAGCGCCACAAGCTCAAACGTTTACCCGTGAAATGCTGCCTGAGCCGTACCGGGACTGGCTCAGTGACTTGGCTTATCGAATGCAATGCCCGCTTGATTACTTGGCAGTTACGACTATGGTTGTTACCTCGTCGGTTGTGGGTACTGGCTGCGTAATCCGTCCCAAGCAACACGACATCTGGGAAGTGGTCGCCAATCTCTTCGGTGCAGCCGTTGGCCCTCCTTCCATGATGAAGACTCCCACTATGAAGGCAGCCATCCGGCCGCTTAGTCCGTTGGAGAAACAAGCCGATGAGCAGTATCGGCAGGAGATGCAACAGTATCTGGGAGAAGATGAGGCATATAAAATCTCCCTAGAGCAATGCAAAAAGCAGTCTGGGAGGGAAGCCCTTGCACCAGAGGAAATCACAAAAAGGGTAACGGCCCTGCACAAACCTGACAGACCGGTACGGAAACGGTATCAGACTACTGATGCTACCGTTGAGAAGTTGATTGAGGTGCTTGCCGAGAACCCAAGGGGGCTGCTTATTTTCCGGGACGAGTTGGTGGGATTACTGGCAAGTTGGGATAAACCCGGACATGAGACAGACCGTTCCTTCTACCTTGAAGCCTGGAATGGCAATGGCAGTTTCAAAGTTGAGCGAATCAGCAGGGGAAGTATTTCAGCAGATGTGTGTTGCCTGTCAGTTATTGGCAGCATTCAGCCCGACAAACTGCGGGAGTATCTGCTTAGAACTGCTAAAGGAGGGAATGACGGCATGGTCCAGCGGTTTCAACTGATGGTATACCCCAGTCGTGCAGGCCAATTCATGTACGTAGACCAGGAGCCTAACCTGGAAGCAGAGCAGAGAGGCCACCGGATTATACATCGTCTGGCAGAAATAGATTTCCTTAAGTATGGTGCCGGGCAGGATGAGAGTAGCCGCTTTCCCTATTTTCGGTTCAACGAAGAGGCACAGGCGTTTTTCAAAGCGTGGCTTTTGAACCTGGAAAACGAAAAACTACCCAACGAGCAAGTACCGCTGATGGTCGAGCATCTGGCTAAGTACCGCTCACTGTTGCCCTCTCTGGCATTACTCTTTCACTTGATTGAGGTAGCAGATGGCAAAGCCGAAGGGCCGGTACCGCTTCATTGTGTTACGATGGCTGCTACCTGGTGCGATGTGCTTGAGAGCCACGCAAGAAGAATATATGCACTGATTGGAAAACCGGAGGAGTCGATAATATCCATTATTATACAAAAAATAATGGAAGGGGATTTACAAGAAGGGTTCTCGGTAAGGGATGCTTACCGCAGCAACGCTTTCCTGGTAAAAAGGACAAAGGAAACGAAGGATGCATTGGACAGGCTTGAAGCCGCTCACTGGATCAGAAAGAATCCCGTTTCTCTCGTGAAGCTTCAAGGTGGACAGCCGCCCAGTCCCACCTACCGGATCAATCCCAACGTATTCTAATGACCTCTCTTATATGACGCATGACAGAACTGACAGAACCTCCGTTATGGACCGGTTCTGTCGGTTCTATTCGTTTTGTTGCACCGTGCCGAACTGAAAAATTATTTAGGGGTGCTATACACGCAACTACACCAGTCATATCCCCCCTCCACTTCGCTCAAATAGAACTTTTTTCGCCAAGGCAATTGGTGGCCGGAAACACTTCTGGCTCAAATTTTTCCACCTTGCATCCAACTCCATTTCCCTCCGGTACCTGTTCAAATCCAGAACGTCACCTTGCGTACCTCTCCCCTTTCCCTGCAATACAACTCCTGTCATCATAATAAGAAGTAAGGCTATTATCATTATACAATTATATATGCATACAAATACCATATTTATTATATATGCAATTCTGATATCTTATCTCATACCATACAGTTATCTACAAAAGGCTTCTCTTTTCCTGCTTTTTGGTCAATAGATATTGGGATACTGTATTTCGGTTCACACTGACCATTGAGAAGGCACCCATTATCACTGCTCGGGGCCAGCAAACAAAGCCACTGAATGAGGAAGTGTACGCTTGACCCCTTGTGCTCCGGAGGCACAAGGGGTTTCTCTTTTCCTGCGGTATTGCCAAAAAAACATGGTAAAAATATGGTTATGCCGCTGGGGTTCGCTGTACGTGAGCGCCGGCATGGTGGAGGAGTTGTTGCAAGGTGCTACGCTACGCCTGGTTCCTGGTGCGCAGCAATACAAGCTGCGCATCTATACCGACCCTTCTACTGGTTACATCCGCTACATCAACGCGGAGAAGAGAGCCAGGATCACCGCTTTGCCCCGCACTGCTTCTGCCGATCAGTCCACGGTAGCCGCCCAGGCTGCCATCTGATACCCTTTCTACCGGAGGGATGATGCACTCTCTTCCTCCGGTACAACTAATGCGAATTATTCAATCATTTCTCACTTCAACTAACCCTTTCTTATGCAACTCAATCAATTGCTTGCCTCCAAGGCGTACCGCCTGCAAAGCGAAGACGGTCTTACCGTTACCTTTCCCACTCCCCAGGAGACTGTGGAACCCTTCCTGAACCTTTGTGGTAACTCGATCAGTAATGTGGAAGTACAAACCGTAACCGGCTCGGTGAATGTCAATGATGATGGCAGCGAAAACGTCGCTTATTCCCACGTACTGCTCAGGGGCGTTCTACACGCCAATGAGGAGTTCACCAGCAAAGTCCTCCTGCTCTACCGTTTGGACAAGCAGCAGAAGGGCATTATCGCCTACGGGGATTACGTGAATGCCTGCATGAACATGACCATCTTCAATGCTAAGTACAAGTTCGAGACGGACGTACTGCGCAATGGTTTTTCGGGCCTAACCCGCTTCCTGGAGGAGAACATCCTGCCTAAACATCAGCAATGGCGCGAGGAGCAGATGGCCGAAGTAGACCGGCTCAAGTCCACGCTGCTGCCGGAAGAAAGGCTCTGCAATCTGCTGGGACTGATCGGCCAGGAGATTACCAAGCCTAAGAACAAGATACCCTTCGACACGGGCCTGTTCCTGGCTGCCATGAAGCACGTCAATAACCCCGATTGCGTGTGGGGCAAGCACCGGCAGGACTTCTCCCTGTGGCACCTCTACAATTGCTTCACCGAGGACATTGAGAACAAGCCGATGGACACCAGGGTACATAAGACTTTGATGGTCAAAAAGCTCATTGAGCTTGCCTGAGTACAGGCATTCTTGCTGTTACAGCCCGTGCTGCTCTTTGCAGTACGGGCTTTTTACTTACTATTCACCTGCACTTATCCATGATCCTGTATAAAGAAGAAAAGGTACTGAGGAAGATTCACGTACCTATTCAATTCCCGGCTTACTTCCGTGGGGAAGTGTACGAAAGTTACTTCGTAGCCGTTTTCAGCGAAACCCTTGCCATAAAGGTTAGCGTGTTGCCTCTCGATACCCGCATCTCCATAGGAACTCCTGCCGAAGTGTTTAACTCCCCTGGCTACGAAGCCTACCTTCCTGTAGAGGCTAACGTATTCCGATGGGCATTGCAACAGGCGCATCAGCAGGTAAAGCAGACACTGGATATGTTTTTAGCTTCCTTACCGGAATAACTAAGCATTCAATAAAGGGTGGTGAAAGCTGCCCTTTGTTGAATACACTACCACGTAGTTAGCTCATCTGCATCAAGTATTCACCAATGGCGCTACAAGCCTCCTTCAAACATATCCTATTCCGTACTAAAATGATGATATGTAATGTTGGATAATAATAACTCATGCAGGCATAACATCAATACAGACAGCCATAATCCTGAATACGTCGGAAAGGTAGCCTTGCCTGTAAGCAACTAATTATCAATGCATTGGTTTACGTCTTAAAACAGCGTAGCAGCAAATGGCGCAAGTAATTTAACGAACACAATTTAACACAATATCATAGGTAAGCATAGAAAGATCTCACTTCTCACTACCTTTTTAACAAATATTCAGAGCTATACACCACCAATATTGGGCATTGCAGTATCGATAGGAGTGTTTTTACACCCTTAGCATAAAGCCCATGAGAATAAGAGTACTGCTCCGTTCCCTTGTTTTAATTATTATCATTTTCCTGTGCTTCAGTTTTCAATCTGTTCTACAATTTGTGGAAGTAATCGGAAACGGAGGCTTAGTGTACAAGGCTGTGCCAGTAAGTGAAGAAGAGATGGCGGTTAGGCCCGTACAACTACTAATCACAAATCTGAAATCTGGGCAATGGCAAATGACAAAAGAGTCATTTTCAGATGAAATAGCCTATCAAATCTTCGTTGATTATTTTAAAATGGATGTTACTAAAAGTGGCATCATTTCTGGAGGTCTCTTTGAATCGAGTCCAGTTACTTTTGCCGTTACATCAACAGTGGCATTAAACAGGAAAAATAGTAAGGGTAATTACTTAGTAGCATTAGAAGTACGTTCATATAACAATCCCACGAAAGGTGTCTTATTGCGTTGCTTCACCGCATACGATCAATTAGGCCGCCAATACTTCATCAAGAATGCTACTTTTACCGGTGACTTACCTGGCACTATCGCAACAGCAGATAACCCGATTCAAATTCCTGACATTAGTAAATCCCCCTGTGTTACTTCTTCTTCATCCGGTCATTCATACATAAGATTAAGTAGCAGAAACAGTCAGAATGGCCAAGTAGAACCGGCACTGGTATTAGGTGAGAATCCAAACGTAGCGTTCCGGAGAATTCCCGAAGATTTTTATGGAACTGATGCATTACGACAAGAACCTTTTCAAGGTTACTCGTTCACATATGAAAATCCTAAGTGGAAGGCTTGTAGTGATGCTAATCCCTTTGGTAATTGCAATGGCTTATTTGACCGGTATATCACTCAAACCTACTATCCTGGAAACGTTATTTCTCAGGATGATGCGGATGAAAATAAAATGGGTTCGCTGTTTGTATCTTTATCGGATGCAGATGGCGTACTTGATGTACCGAATTCACAAGGAATCTCGACTAGTTACCCAGTAGGTCTTTTTTTGGATAGTCGCTGGAAGAGATTGAAAGTATTAAGCAGTAAAGGTGATCAATACCATTATGGTAACGCTAGCCCGCAGGGAGAATTTAGTTTTCCTGTGGCAGTAGCGGCGATTGGCAAATACTTTTATGTACTTGACCAAGGAAAGGCAAATACTTGCCATGTCTTTGATATTGGGTTAAACAAGGACAATAAACTAGTAGTTAATTTTAAAGGAACTACCAACTTAGGATTAGATTTAAAGGATGCCACCGACATGGCCGGCTTTGCTACCCCAACCGCCAACGTTATATACATCACTAACTCGACTGATCGAACTATTACCCGTGTATTGATTGATCCAGCGACAGGCTTTCAAAAAGCCGGGGAACAATCCAAAAAGCTAGATTTATTTATAAATCATTCTGGAGAAACTGCACCGGTGGGAGAAGTTGGAAAAATTGCTGTTAGCCCTCGAAACGGAGCAACGGGTAAGGCGGTTATAATGGTTTTGAGTGGTAGTTATGTCTATACATTTAGTTCAAGCGGATTGGATTCCAATCCTAAGCTTGATTTGAACTTCCGTCATGAGCTTCCATTAGGCTCTTTTGGGAGTAACATAGGGTACAACCAAGGCAACAATACTTTTAACGTTACCGATGTTTATAAAAGTAAGGTACATATATTTTCAGGGATAGGCGAATACTTAGGATCGGGCGGGAGGCCTGGTCAAGGGGAAACTAGCGAAGAACTATATTACCCAAGTATAATATCCTCCAATACATTTAATGGTGATGCACTTGAAATGATAGTAGGAAGTGCATGGGGAGCAAAGACAGGGTTCAAAAGATTTTTCCCAAAACCTGATATTGGTAATATAGAAGTGATTGAACGAGCACCTGCTCAAGCAAGTGATTTAGCTGAAAGTATGCTTTCCTTCCGTTTTGCCATTACTTCAGGCTACCACGCTTCTTCCGTTCAAATAAAACTTAATGGTCAAATAATCAAAGCAATAAACTCATCGCTACTTGCGGGAGTGTACGCAGAGAATTTCCTTACTGAACAGTCGGGAAGCAATGGAATAAAAGGTATTCTTAAACCAGGATGGAATAGCTATGAAGTTCAACTAACTGCTTCAGTTCCTGGCCCTGCCAACATCAAAGTACCTTACGAGAGGAAGAAAAGCATCGAATTCTACCATGCTTTGTCAACAGTTGATCTAAATACTCCTTTTGTACATGACAAAGCGGACAATCCACTGATTATCTATAAGAACACCTTTATTTCTGGTAAGGGAAGCTTTTCTTTAAGCGATGGTAAAACTATTGTTATGCCAGGTTGTACTTTGAGTATTGCCAAAGGGGTACAATTCAGGGCTGACCGTGAAGAATTTCAGTTGCACTGTGGTTCTAACATTGAAGTGAATATGCAGAAGGATACACTTAAGACCTTCCAGAACTGCTACTTCAATGGCTTCCTGGAAAATTATAACATGGTAAGTTGCAAGGGGGAATATACCGGAGGGAAAGGCAAGGGTAGTGGTGGCTCCTCAAAGCTTGAATTCATAAGCTGCAGGTTTGATAGCTATATAGGTAAAGCACTATACTTGATTGAGGGGAGAGCAACTGTGGTCAACTGTACTTTCGAATCAACACTTTCTACTTTGTCCGGCAACGCTCTGTTGACAGCTTCTGCAGTAGCCTTAGACCCTGACGCACGTATTGATATTTTGGGTGGTCAGTTTATAAATAATGACATTGCTGTTGATGCAAGTGCTGCTGACGTGTATATCGGGCATAATTCAAACAACTACAAAAGTTTAAAATTAACTAAGCCGATCTTCAGAAATAATAGGATTGCACTTTATACCTTTGGTGGACACAGTGCAATTCAAAGTAGTGAATTTGTAAGTAACTCTGCTGCTATCATTGGTTTAAGTGGTTCAATAGATGTTTCAAAGAATAGTGATAATTTGTTTCAGGACAACGTTCGTGGCATTATCTTCTCGGACGTGTTACTAGCTGGAAAAGGAAAAAACCTATTTATTAATAATGGGTATGACATTACTTACCTGGCCCCACCAGGGGAGTTAGCTGAGAGTGAGTTTGATTTACAATGCAATTTCTGGGAACATCAAGGCTCAGCAGGTTTACCCTTTATTGATATAATAAATGATCCAGTTCACAACTCTAGTACCGGGCTTATAACATTCCAAAGCACCCCTTACCTTGTGAGGAGTGAAAATGGATACGGTCAAAACAACAAGGTGCATTATACCTGCACCAACAGTAAAACAAGAGTTGACGGGAATGGTGGAGGTAGAATATCAAAGCACATTGTAGCGGATTCGGTTTCTTATCATCCTTATCACTTAAAACTTGGCACAATCAGCGGAGAGCTTAGGAATCATAAAAACACCTATAACTACTTAGCCGGTTTAGCTCAGTCTTTCAATACTCCTCTAACACTAGGTAGGTACCCTTCGCGTACTGATACCATCTACTCATTCGATCAAGCCTTAAGCAAGAGTCTTCTGTCAGCCTATATCTATACTGGAGCTGGCATCAGCGCTGCTAATTATAATTCAGGAGAATATAATAAGATATATTCTTCAGTTATAACAGACCCTACTAGTTCAAAAACCAGTGTAAACTACTACGTTAATGCTACTGATGACAAATTAGCTTTCCTGAAATTTTTTCTCAAGGGAACATCTTTCCAAACAGTCCAAGCCTATAACTCAGAAGTTCCTCATGTTCATGGTAAGCAACCTTATGCATATCCCAATCCGGCCAATGATCAGGTTACAATACAATTCGAATCAGTTGTAGCAGACATATATACAATTGAATTATTTAGTAACACAGGCTTGAAGGTGTCAACCATTTTAAAAGAAACAAGATTACCAGAGGGCACTCACACGAGGACAGTTTATGTTAAATCTCTACAGCCCGGTCTTTATTACGTGAAAATTCAAAGAAGCTTGACTGCTAGTCTTCAGACAATAAAGATTATTAAAAACTAAGAAAATACGAGCTTAACAATATGTATACTTATTTAATTAATTGTTTACACGGAAGATTGGCACTACTTATCGTGATTGCTTCGAGCTTATTCACCCTGGGTTGCAGCGAAGACAAGCAAACCTGTGGTAAAGATGGTGGTAAAGCTATAGACTGTTATAAGTGGGGCAGCGGTATCCCCGGAGACAAAAATGACCATTTAGGCCAGTACTGCACAGAGATCAATGAGCCCCCATGTAATTGTTACACTTTAGATAAAACGGTAAACCAAGTAAATCTATTCACAAAAGCTTCCCAATGCGATCCCAGATATGGAGGAACTCGTCCTCAAACGGGAGGAACGCCAGCAACTGAGGTAACAGGAGGGCTTATAGTTAAAGAACCTTATTACATCACGAATTATGGAGCTGGATGTACGCCCACTAAAGGTGATATGGTCTGCGCTGAATACGATAACAATTACAGGGATGGATCACAGGGGGCAATCGATCCGAAAACGAGACCTATATATGTTAACTTCTTGGTCAATGCTTTTAATCTGGATGAGTTTGACTATGTATTTGAGATAACTGAAAGAGCAAGCAAAGCCTTGATAGACAAAAAGACAATAAGCAAGAGTACTATATCATCCCAAAACAATCACATTAGGAGATTAGATGCTTCTTCAACGAATAGTGGCAACTGTGCTGGTCCGCCTTGTATAGTTGACGGTACACTAATAATGGATATAAAAGGCGCAACCCGAGGAACGTATCAAGTAGCTATGTACAGCAGGAAATTACTTGACCAGCAGGTAGCCTTTTTGGATGAAGGATCTTTCGTTGTTCATGCCACAGACTACAGCACTGATAATCCTACTATAAGTTCCGATAGAATATATAATTTAACTATTTATTCAACTAAAGTTGGTACAAAGGTCCTTGATCTTTCTCAATATTCTATTGCAAATAAAAGTTTCAACCTTGCAATACAACACGTTTTTGGAGAAGGCAAATCCAATATGCGCGTAGTTAAAGCTCCTGCAACGACTACTGCGCTCGGTTCGAGATGGGCTGATGAGAAAGCTAATTTCAAACTTAGTAATTCTGATTTTAGTAATAATGATGCTTTAAGAGCTGATGTATATGATGCACTAGCAAGATATAGAATTAGACTTTACAGGGCAAGTTATAATTATCCGGTTAATAAATACGGGTATGTGGCCGAAGGATATTTTGTTGAGGCTTATGATTTTAATCAGCAGCCGGCCAGGTCAATACCAGGTTTTCAAGAATATGCACAAAAGGTAATGACAGCCCAAGCTAGTACGACTATCCAACCTTTAGAGAGGATAACAACAGGAATGCAACCTTATGTTAATGGGACTCTAGTATACAGGAGAAACGTTGAAATAGAGGCTAAATCAGCTTTCATTACCGATGATAGCAGAATTAGTGCACTTAGTCTTGCAAAAATGTTGCATGAATTAGGGCATCAATGGGCCATTTCAGCAAACCTCACTGGTGAGAATGCAACCGAGGATGATTGTACAAATCATACTCATTACTGTAGAGGTATAGGCAGTACTGAGCTATGCCTTTTTAGACCCGCTTGTGAGGTGCTTAATACGCCAGGCGCTACTAAATTGATAAACGCTCAGCTTGCTAATCCGTTATTTTGTGAATGGCATCAGCAATATTTCATGAATCGATTAAAGGCAAAACGTTAGTATATGAAAAATTACATAATTATTTTTGGAGCTTTGATTTGCATGTGCCTCCACTCGGCAAACGCTCAAAGCAAAGTAACCTTTGATGGTATTGAAATTTCGGCTGTTGAAACAAATAGCATTACGTATTATTATGGAGAGCCGGTAATTATGCATTTTGAGTTTAGTAATGTAACAAACAATACTAAACAATATTACAAGCCAAGCACAGGTGTAAACCTTACCTTTTTACTCAGAAATAAATCTAACGGCAAGGTTGTTGAGCCACACCTCATTTTCTGGTCAATGGGTGGACATGAACGTTCACGTATGCAGAATGAGCCCCCCTCTCCAGATGAGGCATATCAGCCTCATGAGTACGGCCATTACGCGGTACAATTGAATGAGCAGTTTGGCACCGAGGCTTTAACGGATCAAGCAGTAGCGTACAATAATAATTTATCTTATCGTCTGGCTGCACTGCCTATCGGAGAGTACGAATTAGTAATGAAGTATTTACTGCTTCCGGTTAAGCGCGAGATGATTGCTACTTTTTCTTTTAAAGTAGTAGCTTTACCACAGGAGGAGCAGGAGGCTTTTAAGCAGTATGTCCAAGCATCTGCTTATGCAAGCAATGCCCATTTCTGGGCTAATAACAACTATGTCGCTTCCCATAAAGATAGCTACGAAAATTTTCTGAAGCGTTATCCAAACAGTCTTTTTGCGCAATATGCATTCGTTGACATGGTGAAAGAAATATATACTTTCGCCGGGCCCAGTCAAACAAGCAAAGCAAACAAGTACAAGGAGTATATTGAGTTCCACTCAAAGATAAAAAAGTCTAACCTTAAAATGGATTATCTTAGGGGGCTGCCTTACTATGTATCACTACTACCATCAACGAACGCTAAAGATCATCTAGACAAGGTGTTATACAAATTGAAAGATGAGCACCCTGCTTATTCTAAGGGCCTCATTAGAAATGCTGAATTAAGGAATAAAATCAAAGGCTTGAAGAATTATGCATCCAAAAAGCCCAGCAATAAGTAATGAACGGGCAATGTACTCATAACTTTAGCACTGCTAACCTGTAGTGAATGGTCCAATAGATACGCCCACCTGCCCAGTGTTATAAAGTTACACTTGGCTAAGGAAGCCCTTAACTCTGCCTGTTCTCCTTTAATGCGATCTATCAGAACTGCCCCAAGCAAGGGCAAAATACAAGGTTCGTTCCTTGCCTGGGGAAATAGTATCACGCCAATAAATTCCAAAACTGACAAAGTTTAGAGAAGCTTCACAAATCCGACAGTTAACGGTAAAACTGCTCCTCGCGATCCGCTTCCGCCTGCTCCTGCTGAGCCTGTCTATAAAACTGATCGGCTAGTATTCTCAGGAGTCGGGCGGTATTCGGAAAAGTCACTTGTAGATACCCTGCCCATTGAGCGTAATTGTCAGCAATAGCCTGTTCACGTTTTCCTCCATCAACAAAATGAGCTTCACCGTGGATGTTATGCCGACCTGTATTGAAGTGGTTCTCTAATGTCTCATTGCCAGCTTGTTCTTCCAGCAATATACATACCGCTGGATGAGGCCATATGCCATCAGGACCAGCAGGCGCGTAGCTTAATATACGGCCTAACTCGCTGTAGTACCCTTTCTGTAAACCTGCTTGAATAGCCAGTTGACGGGCTTGGGTAACCCAGGATTGAAGCGCAGAAGAATTTAAAGTTCCATCAGTTTGTAGAGCGGGCAACAAATCCCAATTATGAAAAACGGACCAGGCTGTAAGCAAATTATGCCGCTTACCCTGCTTACCATCAGTTGTCGCCTCTACTTGTCCTTCCTCAGTGCCGTCTTCCTGACTTTGGGTGTCTCGCTTATACAATAGCCCAAGCAATTCGACAAAGAAGTCAGGATTGCTTTGCAGTTCCTGGTCAATGATCTTGGGATTCTTTAGTGAGATAGCCCGGCTGAAAGCAAAAGCTAGTTGGAGGGCTTTGGTCCGTTCCGAAGCGGGGACCTGAACAAGACCATCCAGCAATGTCTCCAAATCATAGCTGTCTAATCTACGCGAGCCATCATTGCCTACAACTCCGGTAGCTAAACGCTCCAGAGTTCTCAGCAATAGGTCAGGTTGAACAGGTATTTGCCTCAGGAGAAGATTGCTAAGAACCGAAGCAGAGGCAATAGGCCGATCAAATTTTAGAAATTGCTGCACAGCGATCTCCGCCTCCTCATCGTATCTAGGGTGTTCATGAACTTGGTACCAGTACTCTTTCTCCACCTCACTCCCTAATTCTCTTGCAAGCCGCCAAGTCTCAGCAGTCATCGGCATGTAATACATATATGCCCCCACTTGTTGTGACGTCCACTCAACGGCGTAAGACCTAATGAAAGCTTCGACCTTCTCACCAAGTGCATAAATATGACCTGCTGCCATTCCCATCCCAAATTGCTTATCACTATCCCCAGGCGCGGATAAATACCGCTTGAGCAGATTAACTTTCTCGATTTCCAAGAGGTGACTAAAACCGGCAGTTCGACCCAGTACAAAAGGGTTTGGCACAAGGGGCACCATAGCCTCTAATCCGTTCACTCCTTCAGCAGATAGTACTTCTGTCAATGCCTCGTCCTGTATACGATGAATTAAGAGGTGTGCCTCCTCGGACTTGCGACGGTCATTGCCTTTGGGCAGTCTCGGCCAATCTGAGAAGAGCCAGGCATGTCGATACTGTAATTTCTCAGGTTGTAGTTTGTCATAGAGTACAGCGAATGCTTTTAGTTCAGATTCAGGAAGCGCCCACTCTGCATCGGGGAAGGATCGGTGTTGGCTAAGCAAATTCCCCACCTCAAGCCTCAGTTCGGCGCGTTGTGAATCGTCTATTTCAATATCTCCAATGGACCGCATTTGACTAAGTATCTGATCACGCAATTCTGGTTCACGAATTACTCTAGTAAGCTTAGGCAGTTTATCAATAAGTTGGCGCCACCGGGCTGGCTGTGTACCGGCATCGCTCAGTAGCCTTCTCGTGATGCCTGACAAGTCTGTGAAGTATTCCTCGTAGGAAACATACTTTTTTGTTCTGGTAATCCAATCCCTCCAGCGGAAACTTGGTTTATGGGTTGGGTGCCCGATGTCATGCTGCTGCGGCAGCAGTAAAATCATAAGATCCCAGGCTACTTGACCCTCCTCCCGCCGCAAACGGTCCAGTACCGCGTGTCTTTCGGCAACTGTTGCACTTGTTTGGGGATTCCAAAGCAGGAATATTTCGCGCAAGGAGTTAATGGGTCGGTTCGACAATTTGCCACCGGGATCAATCTTAGCCAAACGAGCCAAAGCAAGTGCCGCATCGGAAAGATAAGCAACAGGCCAGGCTACGCCTTCCAGTGCCCATAGCAAACCGGTATGATAAGAACGGGGAAGAATCAGCCCATCTTCTTCCTCAAAAAGAGTAACAAAAATGGATTCAGGCCGCCTCAAATCACCGAGGATGAAGGACAAGAACGTGTCAGGTGCAGCTTCTGCGAGGGTGGGAAGCAGGGAATCAAGGGACGCGTATAGATAACCTGATAAATCAGCAGCGGCCTTTTCCAAAAGCTGCCGCACCAAATAACTCACCCATGCTGATGTCGTTAGTGAGCCATTGAGCGGAATTGGTAGTGTACTTGCTCCAAGTAACCCTAAAGCATTTACTATCCCTGCTCGAATAGGTTGTGAATGATCAGGTTTTACGCTATACAAGGACGCCTTAAAGCGTTCGCTGGGAGGCAGCGTAAAGCGGGGATGTGGAGCACCGAGTACTTGCAGCACAATTTGCTCAAAGCGTGCTTTTGTGGTCGGGGATAGATAACGGGCCGATTGTTCCCAGGCATCTGCCGGATCAATGATGAACCATTCACCTGCCAGTAGGCAGATGGGACTCATAGGGCGCTGCGTCCACTCTACGAGTTGTTCCCGGATCGTTTCGTATGGAAGGCCGGTTAATTGGGATACTATTTGCTGGTCGCCCACGTGCTCGTCCTGCCACCGCCCAAGCAAGACCAGGGGCGGTAATTGCTGAGCAATCGAACGCTCCGCCCACCAAAGTTGCTGTAATGTTTTATCGACAAGCAAGCTGCGCTGGAAAGCCGTGAAGCTGTGCCTTGCCAACTTTGCTTTTTCAGCCGCCTCTAGTTCGGGAAGCCCTACCGCCTTTAATTCCTGCTCAATTGCTTCTCTTTGAAGAGGCGACACTATGAAGCTAGCTTTCTGAGCTTGTGTAGCGGGACGAGGAAGTATAACACGATGGCCTTGTCTAGTAGCGGCGCTGACAAGTATACTAATTTCAGCATTTGCAAAATCAGGAATTAAGATTAAACTAGGATTTGCAAGAACAAGCTGCCTCCAAGCCTCCGGTTCGCGTACTACTACAATTCGGGTTAGTACTGATTCCCGCTGCTCCTCAGGCAGTCGCAGCACTACAGCAGCCACAACGGCAAGCGCTTCATCAGCAGTACTGGCAAACACACTTACTGTTTTCTCTTCGCTGGTTAACCATTTTCCTATGTACTCCTGGGTAGTATTTCGGCCGGCTAGCACAATCGATGGCTGCATGACGGGTTCTGTCTGGTGTGCCCAATCTTGCCACCAAGACTCGATATCCGTTATTCCCGAAGAGTATTTACCAAGTTGATTAGAAAACCATATGTGGATCGCCGGATGGGCTTGCATCCACATCTCCAGGTCATCGGCATCAAGTACCCGAACTTCACGCCAAAAACTAGCCCCGGTCTGCTCACGAGCCCAATCTTCTTTTTCGGCCCAACGACGGGCAACCACAAATACCAACGTTGCATCAGAATCATGTGCAGCTGCTTTTTTATTACGCTTTCTAAAGTCGCTTTTGATTTTGTCCGGGGCATTCAAGTTAGTTCCCAGTTCCCAGCGAGAGGGACCTGAAGGAACGTAGGGAGAAGCCCCCTCTGCTGTGTCAATGCTGCCATCATATCCGCCAATAGCCACCCCTTCGTATGCACGAAAGTGTACCCATTTCACACTTGGATCGGAGCGGAGAATCAGACGACGAACAAGATCGGGGAATACACCACGCTCGTTCAGACGATAATTACGCTCAATTAGGTCTATAGCCGAAATAAGCTGCGAAAACGTCATAAGCAGGATTGGGCAAGGGAGGTTACCAGGGTAGTACTACCGCTTTAGTGAACAGGCATAAAGTTATCAAATAGAGTTTGGGCCTGTTAATCCTGTAAAAAAATTTGTTCGTTAATCACTATTTACTTTACTTGTAATCCTGCTTACAGCCAGCTTCCCGTGAATTGTCTTCCCTTTTGTTCCCGTTTTCATGAGTACCCCTGCTTTTACGAGCAACTTCCATTTCCTGGCTGCTGATTTTCCCCTATTATTCAATTTGGGTGAGTCTGCCGAGTATTATTTGCACAGTGACTCCGCCGTAAGCCTGGTGAAGCAAAGGCAGTTTGGGGAACGGGTAGCCGCATTTCTGATGAACCGCTACGGCATTGCTCCATTGCCGGATAACTCATTCCACAATCAACTTAAGGAACTCAAGTACCAAAGGGTATTGCCCTTACAGGTAGCGGACCTGCTGTTTCTGATTAAAGACAAAGGCAATAAAGCCGCACACGATAGCCGGGGAACGGTAGCCGAAGCTGAAGAAACCCTTATGGCCTGCTTCCGCGTTGGGCAGTGGATGGCAAAGGTACACGGGGGATCAGCAGTGGACATATCAGTACTCACCTTTGTGCCTCCTCCGAACCTGGATGCCCGGCGGGCTCTCACCAAACTGGAAAAGCAATACAAGGAACTGGAGGCTAAACTGCAACAATTGCAAACGGCTCAGCCCGTATTGGCACCGAAAGCAGCCGAAATGCTCAAAGCCGTATCCTTAGAGGTAGCCAATTCCCTGGAACTTACCGAAGCCGAAACCAGAAGGTTAATTGACAACCAGCTACGGGCAGCGGGATGGGAGGTTGATACCCAAAGCCTGCGTTTCTCAAAAGGTACCCGGCCCGTAAAGGGGCGCAACCTAGCCATTGCCGAATGGCCGGCAGGAAACCGCAAGGCTGACTATGCCCTTTTTATAGGGTTGGAACTGTATGGCATTGTAGAGGCCAAAAAGCACAGCAAGGATGTAGTATCGGACATGGGACAACCTAAGACCTATGTCAGCCTTGTAGAAGAAATATACGGAGCAAAACTACTTGCCGGCCAGCCCTGGGGTAACTACCGGGTGCCATTCCTGTTCACCAGCAACGGCCGGCCTTACCTGGAACAAATCAAGACTAAATCCGGCATTTGGCTACTCGACGGCAGAAAGCCCACGAACCATCCATACCCGTTACAGGGGTGGTATTCACCGGAAGGACTGCAAAAGTTATTTGAACAGGATTTATTCGCTGCCGAAACCAAATTGAAAAGCGAAGCGAAGGATTACCTGAGTGATCCTGCCGGGCTCGGCTTGCGGGAATACCAGTTAGAAGCCATTGAAGCAGTAGAAAGTAAAGTTCTGAAAGGCGATGAGGACCGCCGGGCCTTGATTGCAATGGCAACCGGAACGGGCAAAACCAGGACCATAATTGGCCTGTGTTACCGGCTGCTCAAAGCCAAACGCTTCCGGCGCATTCTCTTCCTGGTGGACCGTAGTATATTGGGCCAGCAGGCAGCCGACAGCTTCCACGACGTACGGGTGGAAGACCTGCAAACCTTTGCCGACATTTACGACATAAAAGACCTTGTGGATAAAAAGCCGGACTTGGATACCAAAATGCACTTTGCTACTGTGCAGGGCCTGGTAAAACGGCTCTTCTATGCTCAGGAGAACGGGGACGTATTGCCGGTTGATACCTACGACTGCATTATTGTGGATGAAGCACACCGGGGCTATACACTGGACCGCAACCTTTCCGAAGAGGACCTGGACTTTAAGGACCAGCGCGAATTTCAAAGCCAGTACCGGAGGGTATTGGAGTACTTTGATGCTTTCCGCATCGGGCTTACGGCGACCCCTGCCCTCCATACTACCGAAATCTTTGGCAAACCGGTCTACCGCTATACCTACCGGCAGGCTGTACTGGATGGCTACCTGATTGACCACGAACCGCCCTTTATCATCCAAACCAAGTTGAACCAGGAGGGGGTAAAATGGGAAAAGGGTGCCCGGCCCACTGCCTTTGACCGTTCAACGGGCGAAATAGTGGAACTGGATGAATTGGAGGATGAAATGAAGTTTGAAGTGGATCACTTTAATAAACAAGTTGTCACGGAAGCCTTTAACCGCACCGTGGCGGGGCAACTCGTGCAATACCTTGATCCTGAAAGCAAAGCCAAGACCCTAATTTTTGCTGCCACCGACGAACACGCGGATATGGTAGTAAGCATCCTGAAGGAAGAGTTTGAGGCCGTAGGCATTGAGGTGGATGATGATGCCATTCAAAAAATTACCGGCTCGGTGGACCGGCCGCAGGAAAAGGTAAAGCGGTTCAAGAATGAAAACCTTCCCTCCATTGTGGTTACTGTGGACCTGCTTACTACGGGCGTAGACGTACCGCAAATCTGCAACCTGGTGTTTTTACGCAGGGTGCGTTCCCGCATCCTGTACGAACAGATGCTGGGCCGGGCCACGCGCCGGGCAGATGAAATTGGAAAGGAGACGTTCCGCGTGTACGATGCCGTGCGGCTGTACGAAGCCCTGGAAGAGGTAAGCACGATGAAACCGATTGTGGTAAATCCTACTGCTACCTTCTCACAACTGGTAGCTGAAATGGACAGTATCAACAGCGAGGAAAGACTGCGCCTGCAACTGGAACAAATCATTGCCAAGCTCCAGCGCAAAAAGCGGCACCTCAACGGGACCAGCCTGGACCACTTCACCTACCACGCAGGCGGCAAGTCACCCGATGAGGTACTGAAGTGGTTGCGGCAGCTTCCCTCAACGCAGGGAGCCCAGTACTTGAGGGAACGCAAGGGTCTGATTAAGTTCCTCGATGAGATGCGGGGCGTACCGGCCGTGATCCTGGTATCGGACCATGCCGATGAGTACCGGGCTACGGTACGGGGCTACGGCAATGCCCACAAACCCGAAGATTACCTGGACAGCTTCCGCAAGTTCGTACAGGAAAACCAGAATAAGATGCTGGCCCTGCAACTGGTTTGCACCAGGCCGAAAGAACTCACCCGCAAAGCCCTCAAGGAACTCAAGCTGACCCTAGACGAAGCCGGCTTTAACGTGAACCACCTCAACGTGGCATACCGGGAACTGACCAACCAGGACATTGCCGCTGACATCATTGCCCACATCCGTACCCACGCCCTAGGCGATGCCCTGATTAGCCATGAGGAGCGCATCAAGCGGACCATCCTCAAGATCAAAACGGGCAGGCAATGGAACGCCGTACAACTCCGCTGGCTTGACCGCATGGAAGCCCAATTGATTAAGGAGGACATTCTGGACCGGGAAGCCTTCAACCAGGAGCCCTTTAAAGGGGATGGTGGCTATCAGCGGGTTAATAAAATCTTCGAAAATAAGCTGGATTTGCTATTGGATTCCATTCAGGATAATTTGTATAATCAACCTGCGTGAGCCTAATTTTACCGGATGCATACCCAAGAAATTGTAGCCAAGCTGTGGAACCTGTGTAATGTTCTGCGCGACGACGGCATTACCTACCACCAGTACGTAACGGAACTGACGTTTATCCTGTACCTGAAAATGGCGAAGGAAACGGGAGCCGAATACGAAATCCCCGAAGCCTACCGATGGGATAAACTCGTAGCTAAAGAAGGTACCGAACTCAGGAACTTCTATCGGGAGCTGCTGCTGAAGCTGGGCACCGAAGGACAGGGCAAGACCAAACAGATTTACGCCAACGCCCAAACCAACATTGCCCATGCCGCCAACCTGTACAAGATCATCCAGTACATTGACCGGCTGGACTGGTATTCGGCCAAAGTGGAAGGGCTGGGGGATTTGTACGAAGGCCTGCTGGAGAAGAACGCTTCTGAAACCCTATCCGGTGCCGGGCAATACTTTACCCCTCGTCCGTTGATCGACGTGCTGGTACGGATGACCGACCCTAAACCGGGCGAAAAGTGCAATGACCCGGCCTGTGGTACGTTCGGCTTCATGATTGCCATAGACCACTACCTGCGCGAAAAGTACGATGACTACTACGCCCCCGGAGTGAACGCGGACTTTCAGCGAAAGGAGGCCCTGAGCGGCTGCGAACTGGTAGCCGATACGCACCGGTTGGCTCTGATGAATGCGGCCCTACACGGGCTGGACAGCCAGATATGGCAGGGGGATTCGCTTTCGCAACTGGGAGAAGGAATGAAAGGCTACGACGTGGTGCTGGCTAATCCGCCCTTTGGCACCAAGAAAGGCGGCGAACGGCCTACCCGTACGGACTTCACCTTTCCCACCGCCAACAAGCAGCTTAACTTCCTGCAACACATCTACCGTTCCTTAAAGGCGGACGGCAGGGCAAGGGCCGCCGCGGTATTACCGGACAACGTATTGTTCCAAGATGGGGATGGGCAGAAAATACGCGCCGACCTGATGAATAAATGCAACCTGCATACGATTCTGCGATTGCCTACGGGTATATTTTACGCTCAGGGCGTAAAGACCAACGTGCTGTTCTTTACCCGTGGCACGGGTGATAAGAGCAATACGAAGGAGGTTTGGTATTACGACATGCGCATCGACATGCCTTCCTTCGGTAAGCGTACGCCCTTGACCCGGGAACACTTTGCCGGCTTCACGGCTGCTTACGGAGCGAAGGACCGGAAGGAGGTGCAGGACAACCGCTGGCAAGTCATCAGCCGGGAAGAAATCCGCAAGCGAGGCGATAACCTGGACTTGGGATTGATTGCTGATCCTTCGCTAGGCAATCACGAAGATATGCCCGAGCCGCAGGAACTGGCTTCAGAAGCTCTTCTCGAACTTACCCTGCTGATGGATGATCTGAAGGACATTGTAACGCTGCTAGACAAATGATGGAAAGTAATTTGCCGCTTGGGTGGGAGTTGGTGAAGGTTGAAGATATTGGTGAAGTTATTACAGGAGGGACTCCATCAAAATCTAATATCGCTTATTATGGAAATCATGTTCCATTTTACAAGCCTACTGATTTAGAAGCAGGATTTCACACGAATGAAGCCCATGATAATTTATCTGTCGATGGGGCTAAAAAGGCTCGGCTCCTTCCCGAGAAGAGTATTCTCATTACATGCATTGGTGCTACTATTGGAAAAACAGGATTTATTAGAAAGGCTGGTGCCTCAAATCAACAGATTAATAGTATTATTCCTCATAAACCGGTGGTTCCAGAGTTTATATACTATGCCTGTGTAGCACCAGAATTTCAAAAATCCATTATTCAAAATGCTTCAGCAACAACATTACCCATATTAAATAAATCCAGATTTTCAAAACTAACGTTACCTCTCCCTCCCCTTGCTGAGCAGCAGCGGATTGTAGCTCAGTTGGATGCCCTCATGGGAAAGGTGCAATCTGCCCGCGAACGGCTGGAGAAAATACCCTCAATCCTGAAACGCTTCCGCCAAGCCGTGCTTGCCGCCGCCGTTTCCGGCCGCCTCACCGCTGACTGGCGGGAGCAGAATCCGAGGGTTGAAAGTGTGGATGTGTTGCTGGATAAAGTTAAGCAGCATAGACAAACTTTGTATTTGGACTATGATCTTAAGACCGTTAACGTAGTCAAAACTCCTGATTCTTGGCGCACTTTGAATCTTGAAAACCTGTGTGATCCTGTAAGATCAATAACATACGGAGTGATCAAACTTGGTGAGGAAACTCCTGGTGGTGTGCCTTGTCTTAGAACAAGCGATGTAAAACATTTGCGAATTGTAACTAATGATGTAAAATGTATCTCAAAATCAATAGCTGACGAATACATCAGAACTTACTTATTTGGCGGTGAGCTTCTTATAAACGTCAGAGGCACCCTTGGCGGAGTGGCATTGGTACCAAAGTCTCTTGCAGGGTATAATATTTCCCGTGAAGTTGCAATGGCTCCTCTTCTTGAAGTTATAAATGGGAAATGGGTTGAATTTTTCGTTGGATCGGTAGCAGCACAAAATTGGCTTACTAAGGCTGCCAAAGGAATTGCATACACAGGCATCAATATTGCAGATTTGAAGAAACTCCCAGTCTCAATGCCTCCTTTAGCAGAACAAAAAGAGATTGTGCGTCGAGTTGAAGAACTATTTAAACTAGCTGATAGCATTGAAGCTCGCTACCAAACTTCCAAATCCTACCTAGACCAGTTGCCTCAAGCTATCCTTGCCAAAGCCTTTCGTGGCGAACTCGTTCCCCAAGACCCTAATGACGAACCGGCTTCCATGCTATTGGAACGCATCCGGGCCGAGAAAACAGGAGCCGGAAAGAAGGGCAAAAAAACAACAAATTTCCAACTGACGTTTGAAAACTCATGACCGCTACCTTTATTTAAATTTATAGGTAGAGTGCCTCCAGGTAAATGCAGCACAAGCATAAAAAAGGCCTCTTGGGAAAGGCTTAGATGGAAACATTTGATTTTATATGAGTACTAAAAAGATAATAGCACGGGAAATACTTTGGAATGTTGGCCTCTTCGCCTTGGTAATAGCGATCATACTCATTGTTCATCTTACTAAAGATGATTATTCAGGCGGAAGTGCAAACCCGTTTGGGGCGTTCCTGCTGTTTGCTGGTATCCGGTACAGCTTTCTTATCCTACGTTGGGCATATCGCACGGCAACCGCTTCAGAGTAATACACATTTATCAGTCTTTTCATGGAAGAAGTGAAAGAAGCATGGCAAATTCTTGGCACCATAGGAGACTTCATTGGAGGGGCACTTGGTACTGCACTCTCCTTATTTGGGTTTTTTGTGGTTTACTTAAGCTACCTGACCCAGAGAGAAGAACTAAAGGAAACCCTGCAATCCCTGAAAAAACAGAGTTTTGAAAACAAGTTTTTTATACTGCTCGAACACTGGAACAATTTCCGGTATAATCTATCCCACGAAAACAAGGACCAACAGAGAGAGGAAAAGGGTTTTAGGTACTTTGAGCATCTGGTCAATGCAAAATTCCAAGAACTTAAACGCAGTCATCAAACGGAGAAAGCAACGTTTGAGTCTTTGTTCAATCACTACTACAACGTGCTGCACTTCTACATGTCTCAACTGGAATGAGGTGGACCCCAAAATCCGGACAGTGGAGTTGCTTAGCTTAGCAAAACCATGACCCAGAAAACAAGTAGCACCAAGCGCCGCAAGTACGATGCCGACTTCAAGGCAGAAGTACTAAAAATGGTGGCTTCCGGCAAGCCAGTCACGGAAATCTCCCAAGCTCTAGGCATTGGGGAGAACATCATTTACCGCTGGAAGAGTAAGCAGCGGCAAGTGTCGTCTCAGCAGGGCAAAGCTGGCCAGCTAACCGATGTATGGCAGGAGGTGGACCAACTGCGGGAAAAACTCCGTCAGACGGAGCTAGAACGCGACATTTTAAAAAAAGCCTTAGCCATTTTCAGCCGAGCGACTTAAAGATGCTCTACGAGTTCATCGAGCAGGTTGAAGCCGAGTTTCCCGTCAACCAGTTGTGCAACATCTTGCGGGTGAGCCGCAGTGCGTACTACGATTGGAAAGCGGGTCGTACTCATCAGCCTACCAGCCAGCAGCAAGAGCAACTGGCCAAGGTTGAAAAGGCTTTCTGGCGCCACAAGCGGCGCTACGGCAGTCGTAGACTGGTGAGTGAGTTACAGGAAATGGATCTGGAGATCGGGCGCAAAAAAGTACGAAGACTCATGAGCATACAGGGATTAGTAGCCATTCAGCCCAGAAGTTTCGTGCCCAGAACTACCGATAGTAGGCATGGAAAACGAGTATCGGCTAATCTATTGCTGGAAGTGCCCCTACCAGAGGGACCCAATCGAATCTGGGTGGGTGATATTACCTATATTCCCCTGGTCAACGGGCAGTGGGCCTACCTGGCTACCTGGATGGACTTATACTCTAGAGTAATAGTGGGCTGGCAACTAGATGACAATATGGAAGAAGAGTTAATTATCAAGGCTTTAGCCAAAGCACTAGCGTGGCGTGAGCCGGCTGCTGGCCTGATTGTTCATTCTGATCGGGGCGGCCAGTACGTGGGCAACCAGTTCCGAAAGCTGCTCGATCAACATGACTGCCTCCAGAGTATGTCGAGGGCCGATGATGCCTATGATAACGCCTTTGCCGAATCGTTCTTCTCACGCTTCAAGACTGAATTACTTCAAGACGGAACCTTTATAAACCTGGAAGACGCCCGAACCGAAATATTTGAATTCATTGAAATGTACTATAATCCCATCCGCAGACATTCCTCTTTGGGATACCGCAGCCCTCTCAATTTTGAGAAGTTTTATTACCAAAATCATTCTCTTAACTTGCAATAGAACTGTCCGTCAAAAGGGGACCACCCCAGGTATTGATTGACAGTTCCTGGGCTAAGAGAGGAGATAAAGAGGAATACCTGAAGCTTATTGCAACCCAACTTTCCAACTATGAACGTGTTCTTGTTCACAACTACCAATATCTGAAAGAGAAAAATGAATTTCCAGCTCTGGCCAAGTACTACCAAGCCCTTTCCAGAGACTTGACTATGGAGAATTATTTAGCACTAAAGACAAAAGAGTCCTCCACATAGGGAAGAATAGCCGCTGCCGGGAGCATCCATCGGTAGTCCCTGTTCGGGAAACAATAAAGCCGCCAGGTGTGATCCGGCGGCTCTTTATTTCTGCTCCCATCAATCTCAATAACACACTTGGCACTTCACCCGGCCGTACTCCTTCTTCGTGACCTTCACCACCTTATACGTACAGCGGTTCAGTCCTCGGCAATCCTCGTCCTGGTGATATGCCTTAGCCGTCTTGCTGTCGCAGATGTACACGGCAACGTCGGTTCTTTCAGCAGCCAGTGACGCATAGTAAGACTGAGTAGCAGCAACCGTATCAACGGAGGGAACGGCAGGCTCTTTGTCTTTGGTTAACAGACCGTGGCACAACGAGGAGTAGGCCAGCAGGAGGAGGGTAATAAAGTGTCTAATGCTAAGTATGGAAGCTGACCGTGGGATATGACTAAGGAGGTAAGAAAGTCGCCACACTTGGATCAATATTCTGTCCTAACAGGTCAAAATACCTAAAAGTAGGTATTGCGTTTCCAACAAAATAATTGCTTGTTTAGCACCCAGTTAAATACCAGCACTTTGTTCCTCGAGATTTACCGTGTATAGCAATTTCTTATCCTACTTAACCCAACCTTAAGTTATGAACCAGTTGAAAGATACCCTTAGGCGAGCAAAAGTTATTTTGTTAGCCATTGGTGTGGTATACGGGGGGAGCGCCTTGAGTGATATAGCAGTTGATGAGGCAGGTGATATTAAGGAAATAAACAGAATTACCCAAATAAATGCTTTAGACGCTCATCCTAGCTCATACGAAAATAGCAATGAAGCTATAGGGAAAGGCATAGTTTCAATGTTGTCTTTCTTATTGTATTCTTATTCGAGAACTCCAAGAAGCACTAAAATTGATTCATCTCAAAAAGTAGCATCCTACCTAGTCAAGGTAAGTCTACCATTTAATAAGAACATTACATCTGGTAGAGTGATAATGGACGAGTTAATTAGTGTCTATTTTCAGAATCACGAACGATCATTTATTGATTTAATTACTCATGCCTTTCCACCTGGAACAAAGGAAGTAATTAGAATTGATAATCTAGTAATTACCAAAAAGGGCAATGAATTGTCTATTGTAATACACTATTCAATTGTATCTTTCGATGAGCTTAAGCACTTTGCTATAATGGTAATGGAAGCTATCTCAGATATATGCAAGAATTTATTTTTAGAAAAAATGGACAGAATTGGTCAGGAATGTTTATCAACATCAACTTCTAATTTTGAAGATATTATCGGAGTAGTCGTAAATAGGCAAATCTCAGAAAAGGGTTTAGATAAAAAGTCGTCCTTATAGCTTTCCCAATGATTGTCAGGTAAGTTTTTAATTATACTACGGTACAAAAGGATAAGTGAGTAGAACAGTTAGCATTATAAAGATGACTAAACCGTAACGCATCGCGCACACTCACTCGGCTGGCTTGTAAATTTTTCACAACCCCACAATGGATATAGAAACATTCATCAAATTCACATACCCCGAAACAAAAGACCTTTGCAAGCATTTTTTAACACTTGTTTCAGGCGTTTTAGTCTTTTCGGTCACTTATTCTGAAAAGATTGTCACCTTCCAAACCGCTAGGGTTTGGCCTAGAATACTCCTGCTCTCATCATGGAGCTTGTTCATAATTGCTTTTATTGTTGGAGGAGCAAGCTTGACAATGCTTTTTGTTGCAGCAGGGAGAGCCCAAGCCCAAGAAGATTGGCGAGATTTAATGGTTACTGCCGGCTATTGTCTATTTTGTGCAGGAGGAGCATTCTGCTTAGGGCTAATACTACTGGCATGTTCAGGCGCGGTTGCAGTTCTTGCAAGAAATGCAACCTCTAAGACAGGGGCAGCATGATAGCTGAAATGTTACTGTCTCCTCCGGAACAACCTACTTTTACCACTAGCAACACAGATCAGCCTCCTCTCCCACACATAATCATTACCTTTGTATGATGGAGCAGCAACAGTGATTGGGCGCCGGCCGGAAGGGGGCCAACTCACAGGGCCATATCAAGTGGTTAAAAATCTTTGCAAAATGGAACAGAAAAGGGCTACCCTTTGGGTACCCCTTTTTCATGGCTCAATTACAGCGTTAGACCACTCAGCTTAACTCATTTCGCGGAGGTATTCACCATTGGATAAAATGCGCTTATCCAGAGTAGTATTCCAAAAAAGATTGTGCTGAATAGTACTATAAGAAGACCAGGAAGTATAGAAGGCCGAGTTAACCATATGTTATTATTATTCTCTTCGATTGGTTTATCGAGAGAAAAAACTTCTTGGAAGGGCTTCTGAAAGCGAAAAATACTCCTTTTGACCCGCTCCCTCGATCTATAAATTAGCCTATGAGAGTCAACTATCTGTTTCCCGCTCAAAATAAGGAGCGCAAGAAGGATGAGACTGAACATAATAGCTGACCAATATCCTGGAAGTTGTTTACTGAATGCAGCGTGAAGTGCATAAAGCCCTGCTTGGGCAATAATTGTCTGGTAAGTAGCGTCCCAAATCCATCGTTTCCCGCGTTCAATATCACCCAGACACATTTCGTAAAGCAGTAATAACTCTGCGTGGGCTTTGTCGGAAAGTGGTTCCATAGGAGTAAGTGTAAATGATTGTTAGTTTTTTACATCAATTGTATAATACTCTGAGAGTAACCCTTATTGTATACACTAAAAATATAAAAAGCGCTTTTGCTCAGAGCCTAGCATCGTTCTCATCAATCACAAGCATACTCTCGATGTAGATCAAGTCCGGCACCTGCCCGTCAGCGATCCACCGTGGACTTTCTTCGGAGAACCCATCCCTGGCAGTGTTGACGAACCTCCCGTCAAGCACATTCCCGGCCAGCCTCTCCCGGGAATGAATACCCGTCCGCCAGCGTTATAGTTGTATGAATTGGGAAGGGTTCGGGCAGTTGCCTGTCGATGAGCAGGCTCACCACGTTCGGTAGAATGGGCAGTACTGCTGAAACGCCAGGGCCAGCGGACCGCGGCCAACCTGTTTGCAGTGGGGAGTTTCTACGTGGAGGTGTGGTACGACCGGGAGCAGAACAACATTACGGCCATTACCTGCTTTGAAGACGTGGGCAAGTTCGATGCCAACCTGAATAAGACATCTATAGATGGGATGGTATAATTAGCTAATAGGATGAATGTGTAGTTCTGGCAGTTCTGTCATGTGGCATAAAGATAATGGTCTACAACCTATGGTGTACCTTTGAATGACGCATTCACATGCCTACAGTCAATAAGAGCAGCACTAGTGGTCCTCCAACGATTATATGAGGGGTTCGTTAGGTCATTTTCCCAGGCCTTTATAGCTTTCCTAGCCCTCAATTTAACCTTGGAAGACCACTAGGGTGAACCAGCTACCGGAGGGGGATACTTCATTAGCCACAAAACAAAGAGAGGAGTATGTTCGTTGGATTTTGGTGTCGCTTGTTCGGGGGGATGAAATCAGCTAACAGAAGCAAACTGGCCGAACCGGTAGCATCACAGATAATAAAGGGGTATGGGGCTGTATTGGGGTAAATAAGGGATTGCGCAAATTTTGTCTCCCTTTTGTCCCCCAAACCGAAGTACTACTTATTAGTATACTGAATTACAGAGGCTTGTATAAATAGTACTGTTCCGGCCCTGGGTACAATGAAGCCCCGAACTCGCAAGATTCGGGGCTTTTTTATTTGTGAATCAAGGCACAAAACAGTATATTGATTATGACACAATAGTCTGAAAAGAATTCTGCATTCATTGGTCGAACCAACAGAAGTGTACAACGTAGGCTATGTGACCGTGATGATTTTATGAACAACCGACAAAACTCACAGAAGCCTCTAAAATACTTAAAGTATTAACTGATTTGAGAAGTCATCCCCTACCTGTATATCAAGCGGTTGGTTTTGTAAAAAGAATAAGCACAGGGGCGTCTACATACCCTTGGATAGTAAGCGTTCTATCTGAAAGGGGTATCGAACCTTACGTTGTGAAGTTGTTTACGACTAGACAAATTCAACAGTATCAGCCCGTAGCTAAGGAAGTTTTTGCAAGTGTACTTGCTACTGACCTTGACCTAGCCGTTCCGGAACCAGCGCTTATTGATTTCACAGACACTTTTGTAAGCACCCTTTCTGAAGAGCTTCAACAGGAGTTGTCGGTAAAAGACGGAAGGATAAAGTTCGGGTGCAAATACTATGAAGGGGCCTCGACCTTTTCCCCTCGTCTCCATAGGAATGTAATCGACCGATATGATGCAGAAAGCATATTTGCTTTCGATAACCTAATTTACAACCCGGACCGCAAAATGCTCAGGCCAAATATTTTGTTGCTAAATGACGGGTATCTGCTTATCGATCATGAGTTGAGTCTTCCCGTCAATGAAACTATTCTAAGTGGACTTCTTCATAACGAGTGGATATACCCATATAAACAGCACATTTTCTACCCCTATCTCAAGAAGGCTAAGGCTTCAAACAAACGCAAGTTTTTTGAAACTTTTTTTGAGTGTTTGAGGTTACTTAATGCTAACGCCCTGGATATTTACGCGAGAAAATTGTCAGAATTCGATCATCCAACTGGCGACTATGATTTTGTCAAGCATTACCTATACCAGTTAAAAAATAATAAGACATTATTTATTGAGCAGTTAAAGGGAGCAATTGCATGAACTCAACCTTTCAATACAGTTTGTTAAAATACAGACATTCTCAATTGGGTGATGAGGTAATAAATGTAGGCATTTTGTTTGCATTTATTACCCAAGGTCAGTTTTTGTTTATGTATCCCAAAAAGATAAGTCGACTCAAGTGGATTTATAGCAATTTTCCAGAAAGTTTAGTTAAAGGGCATTTAAGTGGTTTTGAGAACCACGCTAAAAAGCTCAGTAGGCAAACCAATTTTGAACAGTTCGAATTATCTATTAATAATATAGACTCTTTTATACAAAGAGAGTTTTTAGTAAATGACAGTTCAGCACTGCAATTTTCCCCAGCGAAGAGTGCAGTATTATTTAATTCAAACTTAAATAAGACAGCAGAAGAGTATTTTAGTCTGTATTTTTGCCATTTTCTTACTTCTAAGTTGATCGAGGAAAGGTACAATGAGGAAAAAATAATCAAAGATCTTAGAACAAAACTCTTGGCAAGAGATCAAAATATTGACCGATACTTGAAGAAGGATTATTCTGTGCAAGCAAAAAACATTGCTGTCAAGTTTGACATTGCTTGGCAAAACAAACGCCTTCATTTGGTAAAACCAGTTAGTTTTGATCTTTTAGATGGTCAAAGTATTCAACAAAAATCAGCAACTTATTTTGGGTATTTCTCACTATTGGCTGAGGAGGGAGAAAAAAATAATTACGCGTATGATATTCTGATTGCTAGACCTAAGAACAGGCACCTTCTGGACTCATTTTATAATGCCCGAGACGTTTTGTTCTCTTGTCCTGGCCCAACTAATATTATTGAACATTCTTCTTTGGATGAGTATAGCGAGAAAACTGTGAGTCAGATAGAAAGATAATCGTTTGAGTAAATTTAACGTACTTACTTTGGAATGAGCTTACTCCTTCTAAATAGTCGTAACTGCTTTTTTTAAGGTTATCGTTTTGTGTGGACCTCTCCAGCGAATTGGTAACCCTCCTGCAAGAAGTATCCGACCCGGAACGGGCCGTCACTCACAACATCTGGAACGTGCTCGAACTCACCCGGGCACTGGTGGCCGACCCGGAAACGTTTACCAGTAGTAAAAGGCAGATAGAGTAATGCTGGCACGATGAAGGGTACGGAAAGGTGCTCTTCTTGTTAACTTACCCAAATAAACGAAAAGCAGCGGCGCGACTACGACGCAGTACGTAAAACGTTTATCCCCCCGAAGCAGTACCACACAAAGCCCATGTCAGACATTGAGAAGAAAGACCCGCTGTTCTCCGCAATCCGGGAAATCGTAAGCCAGGCCCGGCAGCAGGCATACCGGAGCAGCAACGCCATCCTGTTGCGCATGTACTGGGAAATTGGCCGCCTGATCGTGGAAGATGAACAAGGCGGCAGCGCCAAAGCCACGTACGGCAAAGCCGTGCTGAAAAACCTTTCCCGGGAGCTTACGCTGGAATTCGGAAGTGGCTTCGATGAGAGTAACCTTAGAAACATCCGGCAATTCTACCTGGCATTTCCAATTCGTGACGCAGTGCGTCACGAATTGAGCTGGACGCACTACCGCATCCTGAGCCGGATCGAGGATGGGCAGCTCAGGCAAACGTTTGCCACCTACGCAGTAGAAGGCGGCTGGGATACCCGTACCTTGCAGCGCAACGTGAAAACGCAGTACGTGGGCCGGGTGCTGGAGCCGCCCACGCCAAGCGAATCCGTGCAGGCTAGGCACCTGGTCAAAGACCCGTACATCTTTGAATTCCTCGGCATCCCGGCCCAAACCCGGCTCACGGAGAACAACCTTGAAACGGCCCTGATCAACCACCTGCAAGGGTTTCTCATGGAACTGGGCAAGGGCTTTGCCTTCGTGGCCCGCCAGCAGCACATCGTGACCGAAACTGCCGATTTTTACGTCGACCTGGTGTTTTACAACTACTACCTCAAGTGCTTCGTGCTCATTGACTTGAAAACCGGCAAACTGGGCCACGCCGACATCGGGCAAATGGATATGTACGTGCGGATGTACAACGATTTGAAGAAAGGCGAAGACGACAACCCTACCATCGGCATCATCCTGTGCACCGAGAAGGACGAGACGATTGTAAAATACTCCGTGCTGGCCGAAAACGAAAGGTTGTTTGCCAGCAAATACCGGCTTTACCTGCCCACTGAACAGGAACTGGCGCAATTGATTGAGGCAGACCGCGTGCATTTCGGGCTGGGAAAGTAAAGGAAGTTATAAAAAACAAGAAAGGGGACACCGCCAGGCATCCCCCTTTCCACGCATTCTCTACTCCCTGGCGGAGCAATACGCGTTACTTCTTGACGAACTTCACCGTCTTTCTGCCGTGCGGCGCGTCAATCTCCAGCAAATACACCCCTCCCCGCAGGGCGCCTACCTCAATCCTGATTTCATTCTCGCCGCTCACCCGGTGGGCATCCGTCAGCAGCGCATTGCCGGCCACGCCACGCACCGCCGTAGACTGGACCAAAGCCGCCGGGAAGGGCAATGTTACGGTCAGCCTGCCGGCCGCCGGGTTGGGGTAAAGGCTTACGTTCCCGTCTTCGGCATTCGCGTCCTCCGCAGCCACCCGGGCAGCAACCGGCGCCGGCACCACCTCAATGGCGGATACGAGGGGGTTGTCGGCCGTGCCCTTGGCAAAGTACAGGTTGAGCACGCCGTCACTCACCGTTACCCGGATCGTTTCCTTCACGGCCCGCATCGCGCCGCCCGTCTTGGCGAAAATGTCGTAGTTGGTCAGCCGCCGCACGCCTTCCGCGTCTACGTTGAACCGCCGGGAGCCAATCCCGCCGCTCGCGCGGCTGCCCCAGTACGTTTCGGCGAAGTGCAAGGTGACATCAAACGTTCCGTTGCCGGAGGGCAAACCGTAGGAGAACACCCCTACCCGGGCGTTGCGGTACAGGGCGTCGTCAGTGGTGTTGAGAATCTCGCCACCCGCAATGCTGGAAAGGCTGCCCCCCGCGTAGTAGCTGTCGGCCGAGAACTTCTTGCCGGTGCTGCCGGTGAATGCGCCGCCGCCCGTGTTGATCGTCAGGGCGCTGCCGGCCGGCAACACCTCGATGGCTTTCACGGCCGGGTTGTCGGCCGAACCTTTCAAGAAAGCCACGTTCAGCGTGCCGTCGTTCACGCTTACCCGGAACGTCTCCTGGGCCACCTTGAGGGCGCCGCCGGCCCGCGCAAACACATCGTAGTCCGTCAGCTTGCGCACGCCTTCCAGGTTGACGTGGAATTTCCGGGAACCCGCCCCTCCCGCCGCCGCGCTGCCGAAGTAGGTTTCGGCAAAGTGCAGCACCACGTCGTACGCGCCGTTGCCGGTGGGGAAGTTGTAGGAGAACGAGGTGCCGTGCCGCCCCGTCTGGTAGAGGTAATCATCGGCCGTGCCGCCAATGCCCAGCGTGGTCGCCCTGGACACGACCCCGCCCGAGAAGTAGGCGTCCGCCGCGAAGTTCCGGGCGTCCAGGGTCGCCAAAGCGCTGCCGCCCGTGTTGACCCGGAACCCGGCGCCGGCAACGGCCGGATTCACCGTGACGATGATCTTTTCTTCGTCCGTGGCCGGGACGTAGGCGTTGTCCTTCACCCGCACCGTGACGGGGTACGAGCCGGCCACCGTGGGCGTCCATGCGAAGGCCCCCGTCACCGGGTTGATGCTTGCCCCGGCCGGCGCCCCCACCAGGCTGAACGTGAGCACGCCCCCCTCCGGATCGGTAGCGGAGGCGGTAAACCCGAGGCGCTGCCCGAGCGTCAGGGTCTTGTTGCCGATGGCCGCCAGCACTGGGGGTTTGTTGAGGCCCACGGCAAGCTGCACGCCCTTGAAGGCGTTGACCCGCCCGTACCCCATTTCGCTGTTCCACGAACCAAACGGGTACCCGGCGGTATAGGCATACCCGCCCACCTTATCGCACGACTTTTGCAGCAACGACTCCAACTGCACCCGCGTCAGCTTGGGATTGATGGAAGCAATGAGCCCCACCACCCCCGCCGCAACGGGGCAGGCGGCCGAGGTGCCGCTGAAATACACGTACCCGTCGCTGCTGTACCCGTCGGCACCCGTCCGGTCGAGGGTATACGTAGAGACGCCGGGAGCCACGATGTCCACCAGGTCGCCGTAATTCGAAAAAGGGGCCCGGCTATCATCCGCATCGGATGCGCCTACGCCGATCACGTCGTTGTAGCTGGCCGGGTACCGGACCGGGTTGTACAACCCATCGTTGGCCGTCGAAGCCAGAATGATTGCCCCCAGCCCATTGCGGCTGTTCTGGCTCATGCTCACGAAACTTGCTTCTACCGAGGCGGCAAAATCACCGCCGTAAAACGAGTAACTGTTGCTGACCGCCACTACGCCCGGCGTCGCCACCACCCGCGCAGCCGCCCGGGCGAGAATGGTCGAACTCGTGTAAAAACTGTTGCCCGAAGCATTGTAGCCCATGCTGACCGGCAACGCTTTCACGTTGTAGCCTACACTCGCCACGCCGGTACTGTTGTTGGTCGCGCCGGCGATCAAACCCACGCAGGGCGTACCGTGGTTGGCATCCCCGTTTTCGGGCGACGGGTCGTTGTCGTCGTTCACTGCGTCGTAGGGCGCAACGGTCTTGGCGGCAATGTCCGGGTGCGACAGGTCGTACCCGTTGCCGTCGATCACTGCCACCACCACGGAACTTGCGCCTTTGGTAATGTTCCAGGCCTCCGGGGCGTCAATGTCGGCGTCCGAAGTTTGATCCAGGAACCACTGCGCGGTGAAAAAAGCATCGTTGGGGATGACGTCGTTGGTGCCGGCAAAGGTAAACTCGGGTTCGGCGTATTCCACCAGGCCGCTTTCGTACAAGCTGCTCGCCACCCCGAAAACGCTTTTTTCTTTACCCACGCGGGCAACGACCAGCTTTTGGTTGCCCAGATCAATTTCTTCCGTGCGGAAGGCGCGGTTCACCCTTAAAAATGCCGCGATCCGCTCTTCATTCCCGGGTTTGGCGACGAACGTTATGGTATTGCCGGCGTACACTCTCTCGTTGCCTACTTCAAAGGCCGGGTACGCCGCCTCCACGTTGGGCTTGCCCCGCAACGCCTTCAGCAGCTCGGCCGCCACGCGTTGGGTGCCGGCCCCGTGGGCGTTGACCTTCAGGCGTACGCCATTTACGGGGGTAAAAACGTCACTGCGGGTAATCTCTTTTACGTCTCTTCGCAGTTCGGACGTGAACGACCGGGCTCTCTCCGGATTTACCGGCTCCGCTTTTGCGTAAATCGTAAAAACCTCATCGTAAGCAGGGGTCAGGTAAACTTTTTTTCCTTTTAAATAATAAGAATAGGATTCTTGCGCATTGTTACGCTGGGCGGTTGCCGAAAAACACACCACGAACAGGAGTACCCACGCGCTTACACGGGTAATGGTTAGTCTCATAAGGAATCAGGTTGTGTACTGGTAGAGCGGTTGGAGGTAATTTGGGGTTGTAAAAGCACAAAGCGCGGCCAGGGCTGGCAATTGCCGGTGGACCCGGGCGTTGCAAGCCGCGCATTTATATAAAAGTGACCCTATGGGATTAAAAGGCTGGTTGAGTCGAAAAGGGGCAGAACGTCAGGGGCTTTACCCGTTCACCACCGCACTTCGTGGTACACAATAATAGACATATGCGCACATAATCGCAATGTTTTTCTGCGCCGGTTGCGAAAACGGCGGCCCGCTCACCGCACCACTACCTTGCCCCGGAAATACCCCTCCCCCGTCTGCACCGCGTAGCCATACAGGCCGGGCGGCAGGTTGGGCAGGGCGATGGTTTCGCGGGCCGTAGGGAGCCGGGTCGTCAGCACCAGCGTACCGTCGGCGCGGTACAACCGGAACTGCACGTGCGGGCCCCCGAATTCCTTCGAATACACCTGGAGCTTGCCCGCACCGGCTACGGGGTTGGGAAACACGAGGAGGGGCGTGGTGGTGAGGAAGTAGCTCGGCACGGGCTCCGATACGATTTCGCTCCCGTTGCGGAGCCGCACCCGCACGCGGTGCACGTTCAGGCCCTGCACCGGCCGGGCGTCCCGCCACGTCACCCGGTGGCCCGGTTGCCGCACCGTCCCGAGGGTCCGGAAGACGCCGCCCTGCTGCCGTTCCACCAGCACCTCTTCTACGCCGTAGGTAGTGCCCAGTTGGACCACCAGCGGAATCCCGTCGTCCCCGGCGGCCTCCGCGTAGAACGCTTCCAGGAAACACGACGCGTTGAAGGATTCGTAGCTGAACGTGCGGGTCCGGAGGGCGGGGCCGCCCTTCAGCAGCGGCTGCACGGCGAGGAACGGCGAGGCCAGTTGCGTTTTTTTGAGCACCACGAACGTATCGGCCGTGGTCAATAGCTCATCCAGTTGCCCGTCGCCGAACACCCGCACGGCGTACCGTTCCGGGCGGCCGGCGCGGGGCCAGTGCACCAGCAGCGAGTCGCCGCAGTGGAAGCCCACCGTGACGGCCAGCGGCCACGACACCGTGAAGGCATCGGTGGGATACGGGTTGCCACCCACCACCATGCGGGCCCGGGCCCGGGCCGTCGTATCGGGCACATCCCAGCGGTACTGCCCCTGCCCCAGGTCCACGGGGTCGGCAATCACCAGCCAGGTGCGGCCTTCGTCCAGGGTGTATTCGAGGCGGCCCGTAGCTTGCGGCAGGGTGCTCTGCCAGCGGAAGTGCGTAGCCGTTTCGCCGTTGTAGGGCATGTTGTCGCTCCCGGTCGGGAACGACCAGCTGAACCCGTTGCCCGCGTCCCACTGGTAGGCCACGTAAAACGCCTGGGAGCCGGCGCCCACCGCAAAGCCTTTGACCGAAACCGCGTAGGTGCCGGCGGCGGGCTTTGCCAGGCTCACCTGTTCCACGTTGTTGAGGTGGTCTTCGCCGCGGGTGGCCGGGGCCGAAAGCCGGGCCGGGTCGGCGGCTGGGTCCAGTTGCCAGGGCAGCCAGGTCCCGCCCGGGCCGGCCAGCCGGAGGTCGAGGTCGTTTTCGAGGGCGGGGGTGGCGTTGGGCCGGGCGGCCGGGTCGTTCCATACCAGCGTCACCTTCAGGTTGCGGGCGTCGGCGGGAATGCGGAGCGTAAACGTTTTGCTTTCGCCGGGGCGGAGGCTGCCCGCCACGTAGCGTTTCTCCCGCAGGTTCAGCAGGGTGCGGTAGCCGTCCACGTTGCCGAAGCCGGTCAGGTAGTCGGGGCCGGGCGGGCCGGCGTCGGTGGCGGCGTTGATGAGCAGCGCCTTGAGCAGGGCCGAGGCGGGCAACGCACCGTCCTGCTGCGCCCCGTACGCCTGTTGCAGCACGGCAACCAGTCCCGACACGAGGGCCGCCGCGTTGGAAGTGCCCACGGTGCTGTAGGCCACCACCTCGGGTTTGATGCGCCCGTCGTAGGCCGGCCCCCGCGAAGAAAAGTCCATCGGGCGGCCCGCCGTGTCCACGGCCCCCACGGTCAGGATGTTCTTGGCCATCTTGAAGTTGCCGGTCAGGTTGGCAAAGCCCGCCACGCCGCCGTACGGGCCGGCGGGCGGGGTGGCAGCACCGTTGTTGCCGGCCGAAAACACGTGGAGCAGCCCGGGGTTCCGGTTGGCGCTGCCGTCGAAAGCCTCGGCCCGGGCGCCGTAAAAGTTCTCCACGGTGGTGCCGTACGAGTGGTTCTGCACCCAGGCGTGCAGGCCAGCGTAGTCCTCGTCGTCGTCGGGCAGCAGGTCTTCGAAGCCCGACGAGGTAATCCGGGCCCCCCAGGCCACGCCCTTGCCGGTGACGAACGAGTTGCCGGCCCCGGCGGCAATGGTGGCGATTTCGGTGGCGTGGTTGCTCCGTCCCGCGGCGCCCAGGGGCGAATCCACGTGGCGGCCCGCCAGATCCAGGTCTTCGGGGTTGTAGGGCTGTTCCTGGATGGAAAGGGTTACGCCGGCGCCGTTGAGGTCCGGAAAGTGGTGGTGAATCTGGTTGATGGAGTTGGCGTACAGGTTCAGGTCGCGCACCGGGCTTTCGGGGCGGGGCTGGGTCGCTTCGCGGCCCGCGTGCAGGACTTCTTCCCGCGGAATGACGTGGTCAATGACCGTTTGCAGCGACGTGCGGAGGGTGAGCACGTTCCCCTTGGCCTGCACCACCGTCGTACCGGGGAGTGCGGCCAGGGCGGCAGTCACGGCGGGGTCGGTGACCCGGATGGTGTAGAGGCCGACCGGTGCCTCGCTGCCGCGCAGCAGCAGATCGTCGGCGAGCTTCCACGCGTGGCCGACCGGCCAGGTGGCTTCGTACAGGTTCTGCGCACCGGGGGCGCCGGCGGGGCCGGGCAGCGGGCCCCGCACGATCAGGTACTGCGGGGTGATCGTCCGCAGCACGGCCCCGCCGCGGCCCGCCACGGCCGCTTTCGCAATGCCCGGTTTGAGTTTTACCAGGTAGCAGCCGGGGGCTGCTGGTTGGGATTGGGCCCGGCGGGCGGCGGCCGGCTCCGCGATGATTTTGCGGAGGATGGCGTCCACGTCCCGTTGCTGGGCCCGGCCGGGCACGTGGCAAACCAGCAGCAACAGGAGGCACAGGAAAGGAGCGGGTTGGTGGCGCATGGCTTGATGGGTTGTAGAAAGGCAAAGGCCGGCCCCGCCGGCCTTTGCACCATACCAAATTTGGTAGTTAGTACAGCACCCGCAGGGCAACCCGGTCGTAGTAGCCAAACTCGCCGGTCGCGGTGGACTTGAAGCATTTCAGCATCACCGAGTTGGGGTCGTAGCCGGTGGGTGTTTCGGGGATGTGAATCGCGGGGCTTTCGCTGGTGCTGCTACCGCCGCAGGACAGGGAGGGGTTGAACCAGTCAGTGTGGCGCAGGCCGAGGCAGTGCCCGATTTCGTGGGTGATCACGTGCTCCACCACGTCGGTAGAGTAGGCGCTGGTGCCGCCGAAGATTTGCACCCACTTGTAGGGAGCCCCGCCGAAGGGGGGACCAGACAAGCCGCCGGCCGTGGTACCGGTTTTGTACACCACAATGTCGTAGCCGGTGGAGTTGGTGCCGAAGGCCAGCGTAAAGCTCAACTGGAACGTGGGGCCGTACAGCGCCTTGTAGTTGTCCACGGCGTACTGGAGGGCCGTACGCATCTTGGCATCGAGGGCATTGGTGCCGCTGTTCCAGCCCAGCACCCGGATGCTACGGGGCGACGGGTACACCAGGGTGTTGGCGCGGTACTGTTCGTTCACCGCCCCGATGCTGTGCAGGGGGCTGTTCTTCATGGCTTCGAAGTTTTCGGGCGTAATCACAATATCGCCTTCCAGCAGGTAATTCATCTTGCCGGACTTCTTGCCGTCGAGGCTCACTTCGGGGATCATGCGGATGTCGCTTACGTCGAAGCCGAGTTTGACGAACTGCTTTTTCACTTCGTCGGAAACCTTGTACTGGGCCTGGTCAATGGCCGCGGCCGTGTCGGGCTGCGGGGCCACTTCATTCTTTGGCGAACAGGCGTCGAGGAGGAACGAAAAGAGTACTACCACCGCCGCAGCGACGGAGAATCGGTTGAATCTGTTCATGGTTTTAAGGGTAGGCAGGTGACTAGGATGGGGGGTATTCCGGTCGGAATGGAATTTACATGCAAGTGAACATGCAAAAGGTTGGTCTGGCGGTGCCAAAGGTTTGTTTTGTAACAACGCCCACTCAATCAGCGCTTTTGGCAAACCAGCAGCAGGAGGCACAGGAAAGGGGCGGGTTGGTGGCGCAGGGCTGGATGGGTTGTAAAAAGGCAAAGGCCGGCGGGGCCGGCCTTTGCACTACACCAGATTGGGCAGGTTAGTACAGCGACCGCAGGGCAACCCGGTCGTAGTAGCCAAACTCACCATTTTCGTTGGCGTTGAAGCAGGACCGCATCACCGAGCTGGCATCGTAGCCGGTGGGCGTTTCGGGTACGTGCCGGGCGCCGATCGTACCGGGGCCTTCGTTGACGGCGCTGCCGCCGCAGGACAGGGAACGGTTGAAGTAGTCGGTGTGGCGCAGGCCGAGGCAGTGACCGATTTCGTGGGTGATTACGTGTTCAACCACGTCGGTAGAGTAGGCGCTGGTGCCGCCGAAGATTTGCACCCACTTGTAGGGAGCGCCGCCGGAGGGGAAGCCGGCCACGCCGCCGGCCGAAGTACCGGTTTTGTACACCACGATGTCGTAGCCCGTGGAATTGGTGCCGAAGGCCAGCGTAAAGTTCAACTGGAACGTGGGGCCGTAGAGCGCCTTGTAGTTGTTGACGGCATTCTGGAGGGCCGAAACCATCTTGGCGTCCAGGGCGTTGACGCCGCTGTTCCAGCCGAGCACCCGGATGTTACGGGGCGAAGGCGCTACCAGGTTGGTGGTGTGGTACTGTTCGTTGACCGCGCCGGTGCTGTGCAGGGGGCTGGCCAGCATGGCTTGCAGGTTTTCGGGCGTAATCAGGATGTCGCCCTCCAGCAGGTAATTCATCTTGCCGGACTTCTTGCCGTCGACGCTGGCGTCGGGTACCATCTTGATGTCGCTTACGTCGAAGCCAAGCTTGATGAACTGGTTTTTCACTTCGTCGGAAATCTTGTACTGCGACGCGTCGGTAACGGCGGTGTCAGTTTGCGGGGCGACTTCATTCTTTGGCGAACAGGCGTCGAGGAGGAACGAAAAGAGTACGATAACCGCCGTAGCGATGGAGAATCGGTTAAATCTGATCATGGTTTTAAAGATAAATGGGTAGGTGACTAGGATGAGGGTTATTCCGGTTGGAATGGGTTGAAATGCAGAAGGTTGATCTGGCGGGTGCCAGCACGGAGAGGTATTCGGGCACACGCAAACATTCTGACGGCACTGGCGGGCAGTGCTTCTTTTCTTGATGGGTAGGTGATTAGCTTTTCTTCATTCGGATGGTTTGGTTTATAACAGCGCCTACTCAATCAGAGCTTTTCGGCTTCCGCTCATATTGCATGCAATCCTGGTTCATTGTTCATTATTCCGCTGTGGGCAGGCAAGGGGGTTCCGGGCGCAATGTCCATCCTGATTCCACCCAGGTACTTTCGGACCGGACAGGACGGACAATGTGGCGAGACGGGAGACGCCAACGGTGAAGCGGAAGGCGCCGTTCGGGCCGGCCGTCTTGCACGCAGGGTCTTGTCAGGTTTACTTCGATTCGGATGCTTATGCTAATGGAGGATTGATCTTCAAGCAAGTAGCTTGCGTATCCTGTCTGCTTTCGCCCGGCGGCGTTCTCGTTGCGGGTACTGACTCACCGGGCGGCAATGCGTCTGCCAGGTGAGATGGGGGGTGACCCCGGGTGGATTACCCAATTTGTAATCCGGATGTTTTGGGTTGCTCGAATGTTGTGCCCTAATGTTGATGTAAAAGTACAGCCGCCGGATACAAGATGAAATACCTACTTTTAGGTATTTTCTTCATTAATTTCCGGCTTACGCCAAATTTTTTGCTGTAACCCTCAGATAACGAAGGATATAAGCTGAATACATTGTCAAGATAAAATTGTGGAGGAAAAGTTTCACGCAAAAGCGGGTCTCACGCAAAGGCGCCAAGGAGGAGCGCAAAGACCGCAAGGGAGACGCAAAGGGCGCAAAGCAATGCGCGTTTTAGGGGTAGGGTTTAAACCCTACCCTACGGAGAGGCTGCGCTAGGTTTGAGTGAAGCGAAGTCTGCGTACGTATGCGCAGTATCCATAGGATAGGGTTTAAACCCTATCCCTCCTTGCGGTCCTTGCGTCTCCTTTGCGCCCTTTGCGGTTCAGTTCCTCCCGTCTCCCTTCCTCCGGTCTCCCGTCTCCCTTTATCCGTCCTACCCCGCATCCGGGTTGAAGTCCTTGAAGGCGCGCTGGATCTGGCTGTCGGTGGCTTTGTTTTTGTTTTGCCAGCCGGCGTTCAGTTCCAGGGCCACCAGGCCTTTCAGGTTCATCAGCGCCACGAACTCGTCGAGTTCCTTGATGAATTCGGGGCGGCGGCGCTGCGACTTGAGGGTGTACTTGCGGGCGAAGATGTCACCCTTCAGTTGCAGTTCATTCTTTTTGTCCATGATGTAATTGAGCCGCTCCACCAGGTCCTTGGTCGACTTGCCGATCACCTCGGTGGCTTCGAGGGTACCCAGCGTCATTACGCTGGTGCCGCCGATGGTGGACACCATTTTGGCCGTGTTGGGCGTCTGGATGGTTACCGGGGCGAGGCCCGACACCGCCCCGAGCGAAGCGTTGAGCACCGAGCGACCCTTCTTGCCCCGGCGGGCCCGGCGGTAGTCGCGCTTGAGCTTTTCCTCCGACTCCTTGAGTTGTTCGATCAGGTCCCAGGCCCGCACCAGCGCCGTGCGGTACTGGCTGTAGAGCTGCTGGTCCTTCTCGGCCTCGTTGACGGTGTTGGTGATGGCGAACCGGATTTTGATCTCGTCGCGCTTCTGGGCCTTGTCGATCACGAAAAAGCTCACGTTGAAGGCCACCGAGTCGAGCGGGTCGCGCACGAAGTCGTAGCCCGGGTTCCAGATGAATTCGTACTGCGTGGACGTATTTTTCACGAGGGCCGTCTTGGGCACGTTGGGGTTGTCGGACACGAAGCCGAAGCTGGCAATGTCGTCGTCGCCGTTGGGGTCGGCCAGGTAGAACTTGAGGTTGACGGTGGCGTTTTCGGGGTAGCGGACGGCGCTGCCGCCGGGCACTACCGACACCGCGGGCGGCAGGTCGAGCGAAGTGGCTTCCACCTTGAACCTGCCCTTGGTGCGGCTCTTGGCCGGCTGGTCTTCGGCAAAAAACTCGATGTACAGCGGTTTGTTCTTCACCGCGTTGAACTGCGAAAGGGAAGGCTTCCACGAAAATTCGCCGCCGGAGGAGAGCTTGGCGCCCTCGGGCATCTGGTCCACGATGGGAATGAACACAATCGGGTCGCCGTCCTCGTCGCGCACGGCGTTGGGGTCGATCTGGTAAGCGTTGGGTTTGTTGTACTGCACGTAGAACGGCTTGAGTTCGCCCACCTGGGGCGGCCGGTTCACGTGCGCCACCTTGAAGGGCACGGTGTGGGTGCCCGACTCGTTTTTCTCGTTGGTGACCCGGAAGGTCACCTCCACGGTGCGGCTGGGCGTGAGGCGGTCGGCAAAGTCGTAGCCGGGCGTCCAGGCAAAGTGGCCGGTCGAATCAAACGCCATGCCGTCGTGGCGGCCCGAGGCAATGGTGTAGGTGTACTGCTGGCCCGTGCCGCCGGTGGCGTGCAGGTCAAATTCGAGGGAATGCCCTTCCCGGAGGTCCTTCCACCCGGCTTCTTCGGGGAAAGCCAGTTGGATGGGCGAGGCCGTCGAGTCGGCGGCGGGGGTAGCGGCGCCCTGCTGCGCCCGGCCGGCCAGGGAAGCCGATAAGAAAACCAAAAAAGCCAGAACTGTCTCTTTACGCATGGAAACGGGATTATAATGAACCGGAACGGTGACGCAAGTTAACAACCCGCACGGAACGGCTCCCTCGCTGCCCGCCCAAACTGCCCCGCTTCCTGTCACATCTTTCCCGCTTTTTTCCCGTAGGAGCCGTATCTATGCTTCTCAACTCACAAAACTAAACAAACTGCGTATGGAATACCGCAAATTGGGAGATACCTCCCTGAAGATTACACCCATTGCTTTCGGCGCGTGGGCGGCCGGGGGCTGGATGTGGGGCGGCACCGACCAGAAGGAAGCCGTGGCGGCCATCCGCCAGTCGGTGGAACTGGGCGTAACCACCATCGACACGGCGCCCGTGTACGGGTTCGGGCTCAGCGAGCAGATCGTGGGGGAGGCCATAAAGGCCTGCCGCGCGACAGGGTGGAAATCCTGACCAAGTTCGGCATGCGCTGGGACACCACCCGGGGCCAGTTTGCCTTCGAAACGGAAGACGCGGAGGGCAATCCCGCCAAAATTTACAAGTACGCCGGCCGCGACAGCGTCATCCGGGAGTGCGAGGAAAGCCTGCGCCGCCTCGGCACCGACTACATCGACCTGCTCCAGATCCACTGGCCCGACCCCACCACGCCCATCGACGAAACGTTCGAGGCGGTGTCGCGGCTGCTCGACACGGCAAGATCCGGGCGGCCGGCGTGAGCAACTACAACGCCGGGCAACTGCGGAGGCCCGCCGGACCATGCCCATTGCCTCCAACCAGGTGCCCTACAGCATGGTGAAGCGCGACATTGAGGCCGACGTGGTGCCGTACTGCCTGGCCCACCACGTGGCCATCCTGGCCTACAGCCCCTTGCAGCGCGGCCTGCTCACCGGCAAGATGCAGCCCGGCCACGCCTTCTCCCCCGGCGACCACCGGGCCGGCCTCTCCTACTTCAAGGACGAAAACCTGCGGCGGACTGCCGGATTCCTGGACCGCATCAAGCCGCTGGCCGACGAAAAAGGCTGCACCCTGTCGCAACTGGTGATTGCCTGGACGATCCGCCAGCCGGGCATTACCTGCGCCCTGGTGGGAGCCCGCAACCCCAAACAGGCCGAAGAAAACGCCGCCGCGGGCAGCGTGCAACTAAGCCCGGAAGAAATCGGGCACATCAACGCCCACCTGGCCACACTGGAAATGGCACCGTAAGTATCAGGATTCTCAGGATTTGGGCGGGGATGCGGCAGCAGGGATAGGGTTATGGAGGGATAGGGTTGAAACCCTATCCTGTGGAGAGTACCGCGCCGATTCATCGGGTCATATCCGGCATCCTGGTCTGCATGATCAGTAGGATAGGGTTTAAACCCTATCCTACCTCGTACGCTTACCGCATCCCCGCCCACATCCTGCCAATCCTTTCATCTTGAGAATCCTGGTCTTTTTTGCGTAATGGCATATACCTACTGTTAGGTATTTTTCGGTTTGGGCTAAAATATTTTTATTAACATTTTTTTAACTGTTTTCTTCCCTAAAGACCCCGATAAATCCAATTCCACGGCCAGGGTTATTCTCAAGAATCAGCATCGACGCTGTAAAACGAACGGGTTTGGTAACACGTCCGAGGGGCGGTTTTACAACAAAATGGTGGGGAAGTATGGCCCTCCCCGGTTTGGATTAACCTGATGCGCCGGCCGCTGCACCGCGATGGAAGGGCCGCCACCGCCATTGTAGCCGCGGGGTTTGTGCAAACGGTAACGCACCCGGACCGGGAGCCGCCCGTGCCTCCCGGTAAAAGCCAATGGGCCAATGGCGGCGACGGCAAAAAGGCCGTTTGAAAATTCACAAATCAGTGAATGACCCTTTCGGAGCCCAGGGGTAAGGGCTTGACATACAATGTAAACGGATTTAAATTCGCAACAGAATTATACGTGCGTACCATTTAAAGCCATTTCGTCCTTCGGGGGGTGTATCCCGGGAGGCAACGAAGGGGTAACCGCTGCCGGTACCCAGCAAACCATACCAGGGTACTTCCGCTCACGCGGAACACCCCCAACGAGCAACCGATGATGTACGCCTGCCCGAGCCGGCCCCTGAGTGGCCCTTCGCAGTACACCACCCGTCCCCAAGGCGGCGCATCCGCTCTTTTATCGTTCGCAAGTCTTTCGCCGTTTTTACCGTCCGTCCGCGTTTTTTTCCATCATGCGGCGATTCGTTGCACTTCCGCTTTTTCCGTTGCCAATAACCACCACGATCAACCATCCAGAGCACTCATGAAAACGACTTACACCTTGCCGCCCGGCTGCGTGCCCGGCGGGCCCAGCCCCTCCCCGCTCCGCCCCTGCCCGGCGGTGCGCTAACCCAGCAACAACCAGCCCCTTCATAAACCCAATCCCGCCCCGGCGGGATTGGGCAGGTATTCCCGTTTGCAACCCATTCCACTTCTATGTACAACCCTTACCCACCCCAACCGGCAGGCGCCGGCAACCCGATTGCCCGTGCCTGTGCGCAACCTCATCCGGCAGGCTGGAGCCAACAACGGCTCGCCTTCGTACAATCCACCGTGGCAGCCCAAGTGCTGCAATACGTCGTTCTGCTCCTGGCGTTCCTCTACACTGCGGGGGCTTCCGCCCAGATCACCAGCGGCTTCGAACTGGATGGCAACGCCGTTAAAACCACCAGCGTAGACGACTGGGACCGGATCAAAAACAACACTTCCAGCGCCTCCGTTACTACCGGCATCATCACCGACGCCGCCATACCGACCGACAACATCTTTCTCGGGGGCGGGTCTAAAGACGACCTGGACATTAGCGGGTGGAAATGGACGGGCGGCTCCACGACCGACAAAGGCGACCTGCTGCACGGCGGCGCGGCCTTGTACGGAGACAAACTTTACTTTTTCGGTGACCGGTTTGCCACGGACGGCACGGCATCCATCGGTTTCTGGCTGTTGCAGAACCAGATCTCGCTGAACCCCAACGGCAACTTCAACGGCACCCACAAAGTAGGCGACCTGCTCATCCTGAGCGAATTCACCAACGGCGGTGCGGTAGCCAACATCAAAGCCTACAAATGGGTAGGGGGCGGCAGCCCGCTCCAGGAATTAAGCGTTACCGGCACCGATCTCTTTGCCATTGTCAACAGTGCCCTCATTGACTCCCCGTGGCCTTACCAGGCCAAAGACGGCAGTGTAGCCCCCAACAAGATTGCGCCGGGTGGGTTTTTCGAAGGCGGCATCGACCTTGCCGCCGTGCAGGCCAGTATTGATCCCTGCTTCACCACCTTCCTCATCAGAACCCGCGTTTCGCAGCAATCCAACGCCACCCTCGACGACTTCCTGCTCGGCAGCTTCTTCACCAAACCCAAGGTAACCGTTAATTCCGGTCAGAAGTGCGACGACGGTTCCGGCTTTACGGTCACTGCTACCGTGCAGGGCGGCGTGGGCCCGCTCTCCTACGACTGGACCGTGCCGGCCGGCGCCACCGACCCGGGCAACGTTGCCACCTTCCAGGCTACTGTAACGGGCACGTATTCGGTAGTGGTTACGGGTGCCAACGGGTGCGCCTCCGATCCTGCTTCCGGCAGCGTTACCCTCAAGCCGGCCCTCGGCCTGACGCTCAACAAGACCAACGTAAATTGCAACGCGGCCAACGACGGTACCATTACGGCCGTAGCCAGCGGCGGCAGCGCCCCCTACACGTACGTGCTTACCCTCAACAACGTGACGATTGCCACCAACACGACCGGCGTATTCACGAACCTGGCCGACGGCACCTACACGGTAGAAGTATCGGCCGCCAACTCCTGCAACAACAGCGAGTCCATTTCCATTACCGAACCCCCGGTACTCAGCCTGAGCGCCAGTGTCGTAAACGTACTCTGCAACGGCGCCGCTACCGGCAGCATTGATCTTTCCGTAAACGGCGGTACCGCCCCCTACACCTACGCGTGGAGCAACGGTGCTACGAGTCAGGACCTCAGTAACCTGGAGAACGGTACGTATACCGTGACCGTGACCGACGCCAAGGGCTGCGAGAAAACCCTGAGCAAGACGGTCAACGAACCGGCGGTGCTGAGCCTGAGCGCCACAGTGACCGACGTACTCTGCAACGGTGCTTCTACCGGCAGTATCAACCTCTCGGTAAGCGGCGGCAACGACCCCTACACCTACCTGTGGAGCAACGGCGCTACGAGCCAGGACATTTCGGGTTTGCAAAACGGCACGTACACGGTAACGGTGACCGACGCCAACGGCTGCGAGAAAACCCTGAGCAAGACGGTGAATGAGCCGGCCGTACTCAGCCTGAGCGCCACGGTAACGGATGTGCTCTGCAACGGGGCCAGCACCGGCAGCATCAACCTTTCCGTAAGTGGTGGCAACGATCCGTATACGTACCTGTGGAGCAACGGGGCCACCAGCCAGGACATTTCGGGTCTGCAAAACGGCACGTACACTGTAACGGTAACCGATGCCAATGGCTGCGAGAAAACCCTGAGCAAGACGATCAACGAACCGGCGGCGCTGAGCCTGAGTGCGACAGTGACCGACGTACTCTGCAATGGCGCCAGCACGGGCAGCATTAATTTGTCGGTGAGCGGCGGCAATGATCCCTACACCTACCTGTGGAGCAACGGCGCTACTTCTCAGGACATTTCGGGTTTGCAGAACGGTACGTACACGGTCACCGTTACGGACGCCAACGGCTGCGAGAAGACCCTGAGCAAGACGGTCAATGAACCCGCCGCCCTGAGCCTGAGCGGCGCAGTAACGAATGTGCTTTGCAACGGCGCGGCTACCGGCAGCATCAATCTCTCGGTAAGTGGCGGCAACGACCCCTATACCTACGATTGGAGCAACGGCGCCACCACCCAGGACATCTCCGGGCTCACGGCCGGCAGCTACACCGTTACGGTAACCGATGCCAACGGTTGCGAGAAAACCCTGACCAAGACCGTCACCGAACCGGCGGTGCTGAGCTTAAGTGCGACGGTAACCGACGTACTCTGCAACGGCGCCAGCACGGGCAGCATCAACCTTTCCGTAAGTGGTGGCAACGATCCTTACACCTACCTGTGGAGCAACGGCGCCACTACCCAGGACATTTCGGGTTTGCAGAACGGCACGTACACGGTCACCGTTACGGATGCCAACGGTTGCGAGAAGACCCTGAGCAAAACGGTGAACGAACCGGCCGTACTCAGCCTGAGCGCCACCGTAACGGATGTGCTCTGCAACGGCGCCAGCACGGGTAGCATTAATCTTTCCGTAAGCGGCGGCAATGACCCATATACCTACGATTGGAGCAACGGGGCTACGACGCAGGACATCTCCGGCTTAACGGCTGGTACCTACACGGTGACCGTGACCGATGCCAACGGTTGCGAGAAAACGCTGACCAAGACGATCAACCAACCCGCGGCCCTGAGTTTGAGTGCGACGGTGACCGACGTGCTTTGCAACGGTGCTTCTACCGGCAGCATTAACCTTTCCGTAAGCGGCGGCAACGATCCCTACACGTATGAGTGGAGCAACGGCGCCACGAGCCAGGACATCAGCGGCTTAACGGCCGGTACCTACACGGTAACGGTAACCGATGCCAACGGTTGCGAGAAGACGCTGAGCAAGACGATCAACCAGCCGGCCGTACTCAGCCTGAGTGCTACGGTAACGGATGTACTTTGCAACGGCGCCAGCACGGGCAGCATCAACCTCTCGGTAAGCGGTGGCAACGACCCCTACACGTACCTGTGGAGCAACGGCGCCACGACGCAGGACATTTCGGGCTTGCAGAACGGTACCTATACCGTGACTGTGACCGACGCCAACGGCTGCGAAAAGACCCTGAGCAAGACCGTCAATGAACCGGCGGTCCTGAGCCTGAGTGCCACGGCGACCCAGGTACTCTGCAACGGCGCTTCTACCGGCAGCATCAACCTGTCGGTGAGCGGCGGCAATGATCCCTACACGTATGAGTGGAGCAACGGGGCTACGACGCAGGACATCAGCGGCTTGACGGCTGGTACCTACACGGTAACGGTGACCGACGCCAACGGCTGCGAGAAAACCCTGAGCAAGACCATCACCCAGCCCCCGGCCATCGTCCTGTCGGCCACGCAGGTAAACGTGAAATGCAACGGCGCGGCTACCGGCAGCATCAACCTCTCGGTGAGCGGCGGCAACGATCCCTACACCTACCTGTGGAGCAACGGCGCCACGAGCCAGGACATCTCCGGGCTGACGGCGGGTACCTACTCGGTGAAGGTGACCGATGCCAACGGCTGCGAGAAAACGCTGAGCAAGACCATTACCCAGCCTGCCAAACTGGTGGTATCCTGCGTGTTGAAGAGCAACGAGACCAACTGCGCCAACAACGGTTCCCTGTCGGCCAGCGTAATGGGCGGCGTGAGTCCGTACACCTACGAATGGAAGGACAGCCAGGGCGCGGTAGTGTCCATCAACCAAACGGCCACCGGCCTGGGTGCCGGCAGCTACACGGTGACCGTGAAGGATGCCAACTACTGTACCGCCTCCAGCACCTGCCAGGTGAAAACCACCGGCTTCCGCACGCAGACGCAGGGCGGCTGGGGTACGCTGCCGAGCGGCAGCAACCCGGGTGCTTACATGCGGCAAACCGTTACGGTCGGCGGGGTGACCAAGACCCGTTTTGCCCACGCCTTCCCCAACGGCGTAGTGGTGGGTGATATCTACACCGACAATTGCTACAAGTACACCCTGAAGCTGACTTCTCCGGCGGCTGTAAGTGCGTTCCTGCCCTCCGGCGGCACGGCCCGGGCCCTGACGCAGAGCCTGACCAACCCCACCAGAGAATCCTACAGCAACGTGTTTGCCGGCCAGGTGGTAGCCCTCACGCTCTCCGTCGGGTTCGACAACAAGTTCAGCGACTTTGGCTCCTCGACTACGCTGCTGAAGAACCTGTTCGTGCTCAGCGGCCCCTTCAAGGGCAAAACGGTAGGCCAGGTGCTGGCCGAAGCGAACAAGAAGCTCGGCGGTTGCGCCAGCGTGTACACCTTCACCCAGTTGAACGACGCAGTAAGTTCCATCAACGAGAACTTCGTGGACGGTCAGACGAAGGGCAGCTTCCTCGGATGCGACAATCCGAATGCGGTGGTGGCTTCCTCCGGTCGCGAAGCGGCTGAGTCCGAAGCAGCAACCGAAGTGGCCCTGGAGCCCATCCGGCTGTCGGCTTTCCCCAACCCGGCCTACGGCGTGGCAACCATCGAGTTTACGGTGGCTAAAACCGGCCCGGCCGCCCTGGAAGTGTACAACACCCGCGGCGACAAGGTGAAGACGCTCTTCAACGGCGTGGCCGAGGGTGGCAAGGCCTACCAGGTAACCTTGCAGACCGACGACCGGATCGTACCCGGCGCCTACATCTACCGCGTGCAGGCGGGCTCCGAAGCCAAGTCCAGCCGCCTGATCATGATCAAGCAATAAGCGGCAGGGATGCCCAAACGAAAAACCCGTCCTTCGTGGACGGGTTTTTTTGTTTCGTTCGGCGCAGAAATCCGTCCTCTCCCACCGATTACTACCGGAAAAAGAGCCGCAAGCTGAAAGAATTCGGGGTGGCCCGGGTGGTGTGGGTAAACCTGTCCATCGGCCGCTGCGTACGGGACTACCTCCGGGCGGAGTAGCTATTGTTTTTTATCGCCTCCCTTTTGCAGCGTCTCCCGCAGTGCCTCAATTTCTTCGGCGGGGAGTTGGGTAATCCGGCTGATTGCTTCAATGCTAAATCCTTCGTTTAGCATATTGGCGGCGATATCCAGAGCTTTGCTTTTTTCGCCTCGCTTCTCGCCCTGTTGGTAGAAAAAGTCCTGTGTGATGTCGATTGTGAATGCCATACGTTCTGCCCTTTCCAGAATGATTGGTTGCAAATCCCTCAGCATCGACAGCATGGTTAGCTGCCGGATACTTCGGCCTAAAGCCAGATCACTTTCCTGTAAGGTACGCAATCTGGTGAAAATCTCTCCAGGAGGGCTTGCCGGGGCAGCGAAGATAGGCAACCGGTGCCGGATTTTCCCCAAGGTACGAAAGCAACCGCACGCGTTCAAAACACGGGCCCATGCAGTTAAATTGCTGAATTTCAGCATATAAATCAACTTGTTCACCTCCTGTATACCTCCATTTTTGCCCCTGTTCACTTCTGGTATACCCCCAAAATTTGCTTTCGGAGGGGCACCGATGCTACGTTTGCATCACCGGAAGGCGCTGAAAAGCCAGGTTCGCCAGCCTTGAAAAAGCAGCACCCTGGCCCGTTGCAGCACCGGCCGCATCCGGAAGCAACCTGACAGTATCCACTTCAACCATCATCCACTTCAATCCCTTTATGCGTAACGGGGCGCGGCCTCAACGCCGCCCCCACTTGAGCAACCCCACGTAAGACAGTTGGTACGGACTGCGAGAGTCCCCAGTCCGTGCCGGGCAGTGTCCGTTTGCCTGCCTCCTTCCCAAACCAAACGGCAAACCACAAACCATACCCCTTCTCTCTTTTAACAACAAACCCCCCATGCAAAACTTAAGACCTTTCCTGCTGACGCTGTTCGCCCTGGCAGGCCTGTTACTCGTACGTTGTAACAACAGCAACGACGTAAAACCCCTTCCGCAGAACGGCGGCAATGCCAAAGCCGGGGCCAAAATCATCGGCGGCGGCCCTTATGACGTAACCTTCAATGGCGTAAGCAACAACGGCCTTACCTGGACGTACACCATTCAACGCGTAGGCCCCGAACAGGGCAACGGGTTAAGCCACTGGATCATCGGGCTTGGCAAGTGCGTTGCCTTCAGCAACGTGAAAAGTGCAACCATCGACGGGCAACCCTTCAACAACCTGAAGAATTCCGAGGGAGAGGGTACGGGCTGCACCGGCGCCGTTGGAGCCAACATCCTCAAGTTCGACGGCCTGCCGAGCGGCCTTTCCGACGGACAGCCCCACACGTTTTCTTTCACCCTGGATGTGGTAGTAGACGTAAACCCCAACACCCCTACCTGGGTGAAGCCGGGGAATGCCTGCTACGAAGGCAAAATCGAAGGACCGGGTTGCTTTAGCGCCAAGGGAGAGGTAATTATTAAAGATTGCCGGGAAGAATTCCCGCTGGTGTGCGCCGGGGTAGAAATGACCCTTACCGATATGGCCGGCAATGCCGTGAAGGATGCCGACGGCAATACGGTTGCCCCGGTTACCGGCTGTACGTTTGGCTTCCTGAACCTGCTGCCGGCCAAGTACCAGGTTACCCTTACCAAACCCACGGACCCGGCATACGTGATCACCCCTTCCAAGACGCAGCAGGTAGATCTGACCACGGGTTCCAAAACGGGCATCTACTTCACGGTCACCTACGACAAGTGCGACGAAACGCCCACCCCCGGTGGCTGTACGTATACCCAGGGATTCTGGAAAACGCACGGCCCTCAGCCGACCGGTAAAAACGCCTACGCCTGGCCCGCTGCCGTCAAGAACAACGGCCTCATGCTCGGAAACGTTACCTACACGCCCCAGCAACTGCTCTCCATCTTCAAGACGCCCGTGAGCGGCAACGGCCTGATTTCCCTGGCTCACCAGTTGATCGCGGCTAAATTGAACGTGGCCAAGAACAAAGCCCTGGGCTACAACCCTCCCGCCGCCGTCGCCACCGCCATCAGCCAGGCCGATGCCTTGATTGGCAACCTGGTAGTACCTCCGGTTGGCAAGGGTTCACTGAAAACCTCGGCTACGGCTGCCCTGGTGACCACGCTGACCAATTTCAACGAGGGCAAAATCGGCGGTGTTCCCCACTGCGACGCCCTGTAAGACAAACTGCTGAAGCAGTGGTACAATTAAAAAAGCACGGCTGTCAATGCCGTGCTTTTTGTTTTATCCGCGCCGTTTCCTCGATCACTACCCGCAACGGATTTATATTAAAATGACTTCATGATTACGGATTTGGCCGCTCAACAATACCTGTGATTCAAGCCATTACGAACAACGAATAACGAACGAGTATTACGCCTGCGGTTCTAGGTGCTCCCGGAGGAAGCGCAGCGTCCGGTCCCAGGCATCAGTGGCGGCAATTTCACTGTACACCGTGGGCCGCGTATCGTTGAAAAAGGCGTGGTCCACGTTGGGGTACACGTAAATGTCGCACGTCTTGCCGGCCGCCCGGATTTCCTGCTGCAACTGCACAATCGCTTCCTGGGGCACCGACTTGTCCTTTTCGGCGAAGATACCCAGCACCGGCCCCGAGAGTTTGCTGAAGTCGGGCTTTACGTGCGGGTGAATGCCGTAGAAATCTACCGTGGCGGCCACGTTGCGGTCAATGGTAGCCGCATACAGGGCCAGCTGGCCGCCCATGCAGAAGCCCACCACGCCGGCCTTGGGCAAAGAAACGTTCTCCAGCCGCATGAGGTGCTCCACGGCGCCGCGCAGCTTTTTCTCGGCCTCGCTGATGTTGAGGGCCATCATCATCTTGCCGGCCTCGTCGGGCGACTTGGTGGCCTGCCCGTCGTAGAGGTCGGGGGCCAGCGCCGTAAAGCCGGCGGCGGCAAACCGGTTGCACACGTCCTTGATGTGGTCCACCAGGCCCCACCACTCCTGGATCACCACCACGCCCGGGCCCTTGCCCGATTGCGGTACCGCCAGGTAGCCCGGTGCACTGCCACCATTCGAAGGAAAAGTTATCATACTGCCTGCCATAAAGTTTGGAATTAGAAGGTTGTAAGGTTAGAAAGTTGGAAGGTTAAGAAAGGGTTGGAAAAAGGGTTGACAAAGTTAATGCACTCCGCCAAACGCCCCCGTCCGGCTTCCCGATTTTTAATTTTCAATTGATTTGGAACCGGGCCAGGGAATGGTAGACAGCCCCGGCGGGAGTGAGTTTGGATTCCCACAGTTCGAAGCCATCCACCGCGAAGGAGAGCGGGGCCAGGGGCGGGAAGAGGACGGCATTGAGGCGGCCGCGGAAATCTTTGCGGGTACGGGCCAGGGTAACGTGCGGCCGCGGCTCCTTGTCGGGCGTGCGGCCCAGGGCGTCGGCCACCCGGTAGCACAACTGCGCAAACGGCAGGCTCGGCTCGAAAGTGGCCCACAGCATCTCGGTGCGGCCCCGCCGGTCCACGGCCGTGATGCCGGGCCGGAGTTGCAGGGAGAACGGTCCCGGCAGGGCCGCCGCGCGGAGGGCGGCGATGCACCCTTCCACGGCTTCTTCGGGCACCCCGCCCAAAAACAGCAGGGTCAGGTGCCAGTTCTGGGGCGGCACCCACCGGATTCCCTCCCGGAAAAGGGCGGCGGGCAGCGGCGCCAGCTGGGCGCTGATCTCGGGCGGCAGGGGCAGCGCCACAAACAGGCGTCTTTCTTGCATAACAGTTACGGGAAAAGTTTCGTATTTAGCGGACAACCCAACAACTACAGTCTTATGAAAAAATTTTCGATGCAGGCCTGCCTGGCCGCCGTGATCTTCCTGGTGAGTGCCTGCGGTACGGGCGGCAGTGACCAAAAAGCGGAAGGCACCGACACGGTGGTGGCCCAGGGCGACGAGCCCGCCGACACGGTCACCGTGGTGGGCCAGCAACCCTCCGACTCTCCCACCGGCTTCCGGGCCGGCCAGCGGGCCGTGGCTACCATTAACGCGGCCAGCGGAAGCTCGGTTACGGGCCAGGCCGTATTTACCCAAACGGGCGACAATAAGGTGAAACTGGTGCTCAACATCGACGGGGCCCCGCAGGGCGAACACGCCGTTCACCTCCACCAGAACGGCGATTGCAGCGCCACCGACGCCGCCTCGGCCGGCCCGCACTGGAACCCGACCAAACAACCGCACGGCAACCGCGAGGGCGACGGCCCCCACCACGTGGGCGACTTGCCCAACTTTACGGTGGGCGCCGACGGCCGCGGACGCGTAGAGACGGAAATCGAAGGCTGGACCGTGGGCGGCAACGACACCACCACCAGCGTGGTCAACCGTGCCATCATCATCCACGCCAAGGCCGACGACTACAAAACCCAGCCGTCGGGTGACGCCGGCGGACGCATCGGCTGCGGCGTAATCGGCCTGCAAGCCGTGGAAGGCGCGCAGTAAAACGTACCCCGGCTTCCGGCCGGAGGGAGGTAAAAAGGTCTGCCCCGGGCGGGCCTTTTTTTTTGCAAAAAACCGGCAAACCGGGGCGGGGGCGCGGTTACGTTCTGCCGGCGGGGTTTTACTAATTCGTACCCATTGATCCCCCATACAGCAAACGACCTGAAAAGATGCCACTCACCCCGCTCCGTCCCGCCAACGCCGCCCCTGCCCGCGCGACCCGTTCCGACGCCGAGTTGTTGCACCTGTTGCAGCAGGGCGACGAACGGGTGCTCGCCGAACTCTACACCGCCTACCGGGTGCCCTTCCTCAAGTGGGCCGAAAAACACTTCGGGCTCGACTACGAACGGGCCGTGGACGCCTACCAGGACGCCACCGTGGCCCTCTACGAGAATGCGCGCAACGGCAAGCTCCAGGGGTTGCAGGCCAGCCTCAAAACGTACCTGTTTGCCATCGGCAAGTACCTGATCCTGTCGGAACTGCGCCAGCAGAAGCGCCAGCAGGAGGCCCTGGCCGGCTGGGAAGTGCAGGAACGGGAAGCCCAGGTGCTGCCCCTGTCGCCGTCGCCCGCCGACGCCCGCCAGGAACTGCTCGACGCCCTCTCGACCACCCTCCAGTTGCTCCCCGAAAAGAGCCGCAACCTGATCGGGTTGTACTACTTCCGGCGCCTGTCCATGAAAGAAATCTGCGTTTCGCTGGGTTATAAAAACGAGAACGTTGCCAAAAGCACCAAGCTCCGCTGCCTGGGCCTCCTCCGCGAAGCCTTGCAGCAGAAGGTAACCCAACAGTACGCCTGACCCGGCCCACCGCGGCCCGTTCCCGCTTTTATCTTCCCGTCCGTACCCCCTTGCGCCCCGGTTGCCCTTGCTTCCGGGGCGTTTTTTTTGGCCCGGCGGCCGGCGGCCCGGTTCGCCTGCGCGTTGCCGGCCCGCTTATTATCGGGTAAATTGCTTACATTTTTTACCAAAAACGTACCAATGTACAAAAGCATTGGCATTGCAACGTTGGTAAGCGGCCCCGCCCGGTCCCGAACGAGCCCCCTAAAAGAATTTTCTATGCGAATTTATTACTGCCTCCTCCTGCTGGCGGCCCTGCTGCGACCAGCCGGCAGTATCGCCCAATCGGTGCTGAACGTCCGCGCCGAGACCAAAGGCAACCTGGTGTACATCTCTTACGAACTGAAGGGCTCCCTGCCGGGACAGTTGTTCCGGGTAAGCGTGTTCAGTTCGCACAACAACATGCAGGAACCCCTCCAGTACGTGCGCGGCGACGTGGGGGAAGGCGTGTCGGCCGGCAGCCGGCAGATCGAATGGGGCGCCGCCAAGGAGCTTTCCCGGTTCACCGGCCAGCTCACCTTCAAGGTACAGGCCGTCCTTACGTTTTCGCCCTTCGCCCTCAAAACGCCCCGGGAAGCCGGCACCGTGTACCGCCGGGGCCGCACTTACGCCTTCCAGTGGGCGGGCGGCCTGGCCGACGAACAACTCAAGCTCGAACTGTACCGCGACTCGCTGCCCAACGCCGTCATTACCCGCACCCTCAACACCGGCAAGTACACCTGGGAAATTCCCGTGGACGTGCAGCCCGGGAACAACTACCGCCTGAAGGTCAGCAGCCTGGGCGACCCCGACAACTACCGCTTCAGCCCCTTTTTCACCATCAAGCGCAAAATTCCGACGGCCTTCAAGATCGTGCCGCTGGGCGTGGCCGCCGCCACGGGGGTGCTGCTGATTCCTGCGCGGCAGTCCGGCACACCCGAAGACCAGCAAGAGTTGCCCGAAGCGCAGGGACCGCCCAAGTAGCCGCTGGTACCCCGGTCCCACCCACGGCATGCCCGCCCCGGCCACCGGCACCCGCAGCACCCTGAAAAGATGAATTAGAGAGATGACCTGAAGCGATGAGAAAACGACGAAGCACCATGCGACTGTTGCCCTTGATTTTACTCCTGTGGGGAATGCTGGCCGGCGCCGCCCCGCCCGTTGCCGCCCGGCCCGGCCCGGCCCGTGCCGCCTTTGCCCCCCCGGTCCATACGCTGCTTTCCCCCGACAACAACGCAACCGGCGTCGCTCCCGACGCTTCCCTGCGCATCGGCTTCGATCAGCCCGTCACCAAGGGCACCGGCTTCATCCGCGTGTACCGCCCCGACGGCACCGAACGGTTCGCCGCCGTTGACGTGGGCGCCGACGCGGTAACCCTGGCGGAAGCGGGCCAGGAAGCTACCATTCTCCTGCCGGCGGCACTCCTGCCCGGCGAAACCGTGTACGTCAACGTGGACGCCGGTACGTTCGTCAACGCTACCGCGGAACCCTTCCCGGGCATTGGCGGCACCGACGCCTGGCGCTTCACCGTCAACCAGGCGCCGGAGGTTATCACATTCCTGCCGTTGAACGGGAGCAGCAACGTGCCCGTGGGCTCGGCGTTGCAGCTTACCTTTTCCGAACCCGTCCGCACCGGCACGGGCAACATTACCCTTTTCGAGGGCACCACGGCCGTCATGACCATCGGCGTAAACAGCGGCGCCGTCAGCGTAAGCGGCAGCACGGTCATCATCACCCCGCTGGTAAGCCTGCCGTCGGGCGCCACCCTTTCGGTACAAATGCCCGCGGGCACCTTTACCGACCTCACCAACATTCCCTACGCGGGCATTGCCGACGCCGTAACCTGGGCCTTCTCCGTGGCCGACGCCACCGTACCCGTCGCAACGGCCCTCTCCCCGGCCGACGGCGCCACGGGCGTAGGCCTCGGTACCGACCTCGTACTTACCTTCTCGGAGCCCGTCCGGAAGGGCAGCGGCAACCTCATCATCACCCACGGCAGCACCAGCCAGAGCATTCCCGTGGGCGGCGCCTCGGTGTTCGTGCCGGGCGGCCTCAGCAGCACCGTCACCATCGACCCGGCCGACTTCCCGGCCGGCGCCTCGGTAGCCGTTACCATCCCGGCCACGGCCTTCGCCGACGAAACCGGCAACCCCTTTGCGGGCACCACCGGGGGTGGCGGCACCTCGCCCTGGCGCTTCGCCACCGATGTCCCTCCAATCATCAGTACCCTCTCCCCGGCCAACGGCGCGGCGGGCGTAGCTGCAAATGCCGAGCTGGTCATCACCTTCAGCGAATCCGTGCGGAAGGGCAGCGGCAGCATTACCCTGTACCGGGACGCCACGCCCCTGCAAACCATCGCCGTAACGGCCCCCGCCGTTGCCGTAAGCGGCAACCGCGTAACCATCCGGCCCGGCACGCTGCCCTCCGGGGCGAACCTCAACGTGCAGATGCCCGCGGGCGTATTTACGGACCTGGCGGGCATTCCCTTCGCCGGCATTGCGGGGGAAACGGGCTGGGTCTTTGCCGTAACCGATGCCGCGGCCCCGGTCGTGACGGCCCTCTCCCCGGCCAACGGCGCCGCGGGCGTAGGTGTAAACACCCCGCTCTCGATTACCTTCAACGAACCCATCCGCAAGGGAAGCGGCACGATCACCATTTACCAGGGCAGCAGCCCGTTGCAGACCCTGGCCGTTACCGGTCCGTCGGTGTCGGTGAGCGGCAACACCGCCCTCATCACCCCGCCGGCGCCCTTTCCCTCCGAGGCCGCCCTGTTCGTGATCGTGCCGGGCGGGGCCTTTACCGACGCCTCCAACAACGCCTTCGCGGGCATCAACGACCCGTCAAGCTGGTCGTTCCGGGTGGCCGACGTGACCGCCCCGGCCGTGAGCAGCCTCTTGCCGGCCAACGGGGCCAGCGGAGCGTCGCCCAACGGCAACCTGGTGCTGACTTTCAACGAACCGGTGAAAAAAGGCGCCGGCAGTATCGTAATCCGGCAGGGCGGCACCGTGCTCCACACCCTTGCCGTGACGGCCCCGGGCGTATCGGTGACCGGGCCGGTGGTGATCATCGACCCGCCCGCGGCGCTGCCCTCCGGGGCCAGCATCAACGTGCAAATGCCCGCGGGCACCTTCCTCGACGCCTCCAACAATCCCTTCGCGGGCATCACGGGCGCCACGGGCTGGGCTTTTACCGTGGCCGACCTTGCGCCGCCCGCCGTCACGGCCCTCTCCCCGGCCAACAACGCGACCAACGTGGCTGTCAACGCCTCCCTGGTGGTCACGTTCAACGAGCCGGTCCAGAAAGGGAGCGGCAACATCACGATCTCCCGCGGGGGCACCATCGTACAAATCCTCGAAGCAACGAGTGACGCCGTCACCGTGCAGGGCAACGCCGTGACCATCAACCCCGGCGCCGACTTCGAGCCCGGCGCCGTGCTGCACGTGCAACTGGCGGCCGGCACCGTTACCGACCCGTCGGGCAACGAGTTCGCCGGTATTTCCGGCACCACCGCCTGGCGGTTTACCGTGATTGACCGCATCCCGCCGGTACTCACCAACCTTTCTCCCGACAACGGCGCCAACGGGGTCGCCTTCAACGCCAGGCTGATCCTCAACTTCAGCGAACCCGTCAGAAAGGGCAGCGGCAACATCGTGGTGTACCGCGGCGGCACGCCCCTGCAAACGATTGCCGTCGGTTCAACGGCCGTAGCCGTGGCCGGCAATACCGTTACCATTACCCCGGCCGGCTTCCCCTCCGAAGCGTTGCTCAACGTACAGGTGGCCCCCGGCGCCTTCCTCGACGCGTCCAACAACCCGTTCGCTGGCATTACCAGCGCGGCCGACTGGGCCTTCAGCGTAGCCGACGTAAACGCCCCCTCGGTGGCGGGCCTGCTGCCGGCCAATAACGCCACCGACGTTTCCCCCGGTGCGCAACTGGTCATCACCTTCAACGAAGCCGTCCGGAAAGGTTCGGGCAACATCACCGTCTTCCGGGGCACTACCGCTCTGCAAGTCATCCCCGTGACCGACGAGTACGTAGCCGTGAACGGCAACGCCGTCACGATCACCCCGCCCAACGCCTTCCCCTCCGGGGCCGACCTGCACGTGCGGATCGGCAGCGGCGCTTTCCTGGATTTAGAAAACAACACCTACGCCGGCATCAGCGACGGGAGCACGTGGCGGTTTTCGGTAGCCGACACCCAAGCCCCGGCGCTGGGCGGCCGTTCCCCCGCCGACGGCGCCACGCAGGTACTGCCGACGGCCAACCTGGTGCTGACTTTCAACGAACCCGTCCGGAAGGGCGACGGCTCCCTGACGATCTTCCAGGATGACGTGCCCCTGCAAACGATCAACGTGGGGAACGCCAACGTCACCGTGAGCGGCAACGTGGTCACCGTGGACCCGGCCGGCAACCTGCCTTCGGCCGCCACCCTCCGCGTTACCGTGAGCAGCGGCGCTTTCGCCGACCTGGCCGGCAACGCCTTCCCGGGCCTCTCCGGCGACTGGACCTTTGCCGTGGCCGACATCAACCCGCCCACCCTCGCGTCCCTCTCCCCGGCGGCCGGGGCGGTGGCGGTAGCGCCGGGCGTCACCCTGGCGATGACCTTCGACAAGCCGGTCCGCAAGGGCAACGGCAGCATCATTCTCATCCAGGGCGCCGCCTCGCAGACCGTGCCGGTGGGCAGCGGCGCGGTGGTGGTAGACGACAACACCGTACGCATCGTGCCGCCGGCCAACTTCCCGTCGGGCGGCGTGGTAAGCGTGCTGATGTTCGCCGGCGTGTTCACCGACGCGTCGGGCAACGCATTCAGCGGCATCTCCGACGCGGCCACCTGGCGCTTCACCGTCGCCGACGTGGATGCGCCCCTCGTTACGAACCTGCTCCCGGCGAGCGGCACGACGGGCGTATCGCCGGGCGCCAACCTGGCCCTTACCTTCAACAAGCCGGTCAAGAAAGGCACCGGCTTCGTCACCCTCACCTACGGCAGTACCAGCCAGCCCATCGCCGTGGGCAGCGGCTCGGTTACCATTACCGGCAACACCGTGCTCATCGACCCGCCGGCCAACTTCCCGTCGGGTGCGCGGGTCAACGTGCAGATGGCCTCCGGCGTATTTACCGACCTGGCGGGCAACCCCTTCGCGGGCATTGCCGACGCCCTCACCTGGAACTTTACCGTGGTGGACCAGAGCGCCCCGACGGTTGTCACCTTCTCCCCCGCCCCCGGCGCCACGGCCGTTCCCCTCGGCGGGGACCTCCAGCTCACTTTCAGCGAGCCGGTGCGGAAGGGCTCGGGCAACATCACCCTCTACCAGGGCACTACCCCCTTGCAGGTCATCCCCGTGGGCGCGGCGGCCGTGACCGTGGCCGAAGGAAAAGTGACCATCAACCCCCAATCGTTCCCCTCGGGCGTGACGCTGAACGTGCAGATGCCGGCCGGCGCCTTCCGCGACCTGACCGACAACCCCTTCACGGGCATCGGCGACGGCAACGCGTGGAGCTTTACCACCCTCGACACCATTCCGCCCCGCCTGACGGCCCTCTCCCCCGCCGACAACGCGGTCCGGGTGAACCCCGGCGCCAGCCTCATCCTGCGGTTCAGCGAACCGGTCCGCAAGGGCAGCGGCCAGATCACCATTCACCAGGGAGCCGGAGCGGCCAACCAGGTGCTCGACGTGAGCGACCCGGCCGTGTTCGTGGCCGACAGTTCGGTCACCATCAAGCCGGCCAACGACTTCCCCTCCGGCGGACAGGTGTACGTGACTGTACCGCGGGGCGTCTTTGCCGACGCCGGGGGCAACGCCTTTGCGGGCCTCACCACGGCCACCGCCTGGAACTTCAGCGTGAGCGACGTGACCCCGCCGGCCATTGCCACCACCAGCCCCCTCGACGGGGCCACCGAAGTACCCATCAACGCCACCCTGACCCTGACCCTCGACAAACCCGTGCGCAAGGGTACCTCGGGCTACGTGCTCATCAACCAGGGGGCGACCAGCCAGTTCATTCCCGTAGGCTCCTCCAACCTGGTGGCCTCGGGCAACACCCTCACCATCACGCCGCCCAACAAATTCCCCTACAACACCGAGATTTCGGTGCAAATCCCCTCCGAAACGGTAACCGACGCGGCCGGCAACGCCTTTGCCGGCATCACCGAGGCCGGGCAGTGGAGCTTCCGGACCGTGGCCCCGCCCGACCTGCTGGCCCCGGCGGTGCTGGCCGTTACGCCCGCCGACAATGCCATCCGGGTACCCGCCGACAGCCGCCTCACCATTACGTTCAACGAACCCGTCCAGAAGGGCTCGGGCTCGATCATTCTGACGGAGGGGAGCAAACTGGTGCTGGTGGACGTGAACGACCAGCGGGTGGGGGTAGCCGGCAACACCGTTACCATTGTCCTCCCCGAAAACTTCCCCCTGGGCGCCGAAGTATCGGTACAGATCGCGGCCGGCGCCTTTAAAGACCTGACGGGCAACGCCTTCCCGGGCATTGCCGACGCTACGGCGTGGAACTTCCTGGTGGCGCCCCCCGAAGACCGGCAACCGGCCACGGTGGCGGCCCTGGCGCCCGAAAACGGCGCCACGGGCGTACCGGTGGCGGCCAGCCTGCGCATCCGGTTCAACAAAAAGGTCCGGAAAGGCCGCGGCGACATTGTGCTCGAAGGCGGGGACTACCGCCAGGTGATCCCGGTGACGGGCAGTGAGGTGACCATTCTCGACAGCATCGTGGTCATCAACCCGCCGCGGGACCTGCCGGGCGGCGGCACCGTGCAGGTGACCGTGCCGGCAGGCGCCTTTGCCGACCTGGCCGACAACCCTTTTGCGGGCATTGTCACGCCCGGCGCCTGGCGCTTCTCGGTGACCGACGTCGCCGACAAGACGGCCCCGGCCCTGACCGAACTAAGCCCGGCGGACGGCAGCGTGGACGTACCGGCCGACACCCCGCTCGTGCTGGTGTTCGGCGAAGACGTGCGCAAGGGCAACGGCAGCATCCGGATCAACGCCGGCGGGGTGGTTGAACACATCGCGGTAGCCGACGAGGAGCAGGTGGTGGTGGCGGGCAACCGCGCGACCCTCCGGCCGGCGGCTCCCTTCACGGCGGGGGTACGGGTGACGGTCACCCTGCTTTCGGGCGTATTCACCGACGCGGCGGGCAACAGCTTTGCCGGCCTGGAAAGCGGCGCCTGGCGCTTCCGCACCAACGACAACGTGCCGCCGCGCATCACCGGCCTGCTGCCGGCCGACGACGCCCTCAACGTACCCGTCAACGCCAACCTGGTGGTTAAATTCAACAAGGCCGTGGTGAAAGGCACCGGGTCGGTTACCGTGACGGCAAACGGCGCGGCCACCACCTTCGCCGTGGACGACGCCCGCGTAACCGTCAGCGACAACCTCCTGATCATCAATCCCGGCGCGGACTTCGCCCCCGGGGCCGCCGTGTCCGTTACGCTGCCCGCGGGCCTCATCAAAGACCGCAGCGGTAACCCTGCGCCGGCCCTGGTTACGGAAACCGAGTGGAACTTCTCGGCGGGGGGCGCCGCCGACCGAACCGCCCCGTTCCTGGCGGAACTCTCGCCGGCCGACGACGCCACGGAAGTACCCGCCGGCAGCCCGCTGGTGGTCTCCTTCGACGAACCGGTACTGAAGGGCACCGGGTTGCTTACCGTAACCGTCAACGGCCAGCCGCAAACCTACGACGCGGCCGGCGAGGCGGTGAGCGTTTCGGGCAATGTCGTCCGGATTACCCCCCGGGAAAAACTGCCCTACGGCGCTGCCGTGCAGGTAACCTTCCCGGCGGGCACCATTACCGACCTTTCCGGCAACGCCTTCGGCGGCATCCACCGGTCGGCGGACTGGGATTTTACGGTGTCGGCGGCCCCGGCCCTGGCCATCGTGGCGCAACGCTTCCCCGAAACCATTCTGGCTTCGGCTTCGGAAGTGCCGGCCTACCTCACCGTCGACTCAATTCCGGCGGGCACGACGGCGGAACTGGTGTACCGCGGCATTGCCGGCACCGGTTGGGCCCGCATGCCCCTGCTGGTGCAGGAACGAACCATCGAGGCGCCGCTGCACCGGCCGCAGTTTGACCAGATCGGCCTGGAGTACTACTTTGAACTGACGCTGGCCGACAACCGGAAGGTAGCCAGCGACACCGGCCGCACGTACCTCTACTACCCGGCCGGCGGCCTGCCGGTGCCCAACCTTCGCTTCGGAGCCCGGCCGCAGGATTACCAGATGTTCTCGATCCCGCTGAGCCTGGAAAACAACGCAGTGTCGGCCGTGCTCGAAGACAACCTGGGCGAATACAAGAAGAACCGCTGGCGGCTCTACCACTACGACGACACCACGGGTACCGAATACGACCCCGCCGCGGAGGCTTTCGGGCGGCTCCGCGCCGGGGAAGGCTACTGGCTGATCGTGCGCAATCAGCCCGACGAACTCAACACCGGGGCGGGCACCACGTTGCAGGTAGACCAGCAGCACCCCTACCGGATGCAGTTGCGCAAGGGCTGGAACCAGGTGGGCAACCCGTACAACTTCACCCTTTCGTGGGCCGACGTGCGCAACTACAACAGCAACCCGGCGGGCCTGAGCAACCTGTACGTCTTCGAGGAGGGATACCGCGAAAGTGACGTGCTGAAGCGTTTCCAGGGGGCCTTTGTGTTTGCGGGCAGCGACATGGTCCTCGACATTCCCGTGACCCGCAACGTGGCCGTCCACGGGGGCCGCCGGTCGGCCCAGGCGCAGCCCTTCGCCGACAACGCCCTGTGGGAAATGCAGTTCGGCGTGCGGGGCGGCGGCGTTGCCTACGCGCTGAGCGGCGTGGGCATGCACCCCAACGGCCGGCCGGGCCACGACGACTTCGACCGGGTGCTGCTGCCGCGCTTCGGCTCCTTTGCCGACCTGAGCACGGGGCACCCGGAATACTTCGCGCCGCGCTTCGCCCGCGACGTGGCGCCGGTGCGCGAAAATTACCGCTGGGAACTGACCCTGGCCTCCAACCTGCCGGCGCAGGCCTTCGAAATTGACTGGCGGGCCTACCTGTCGGCGGACTTCGACCGGCGCAAACGGCTGGTGCTCTACGACCCGGCCCGCAACCAGGCGGTGGACCTGCTGACGGCTTCTTCGTACCCACTCTGGCTGGACGGCACGGCAAAGGTGGTGGTGCTCTACGGCTCACCGGAATACGTGCAGGGGCAGCTCAAGCCGGCCCTCTGTTCGCTGGGCCCGGTGGCGCCCAACCCGTTTGCCGACCAGACGCGGATCACTTTCGGCCTGGCCGACAGCCCCTCGGCCTACCAGGTGGAGGTGCAGGTGTACAACCTCAGCGGCCAGCGGGTTCGGGGATTGGCCCACGCCACCTACCCGGCCGGCTCCCACGCGTTGACCTGGGACGGCCGCGACGATGCCGGCCGGCGCCTGCCCCCGGGTCTCTACATCTGCCGCCTGGCCGTGCACGGCCCGCAGGGCAGCCAGGTGATGAGTGAAAAGGTAATTATCAGGTAAGAATGGTTGAATGGTTGAATGGTTGAATGGTTGAATGGTTGAATGGTTTACGGATTTGACGGGTGTTTTTGTCTCCCGTCTCATGTCTCACGTCTAAAGTCTATTTCGAATGGTGCGATTTGCGGTGATTGTCGGTGTTTTTCTGCTCGGGCACGGGGTTGGGCTGCAGGGGCAGACGGTAAGTGGTACCAGTGCCCCGCTGCAACTGGCGGTGGGCCAGGAACGCCCCCGGGGCAAGCCGGGCCTGGCGTACGGCGACGTGGAACTGCGGGACGAAAACAACAACAAAACGGTGGAGGCCTGGGAAAAAGCATCCATCGTGTTTTCGGTGCGGAACCTGGGCAAAGGGCCGTCGCAGAACCTGGTGGTATCGGCGTACACGGCCAACGACGCGGAAGTAAAGGGCCTGTTGTACGCCCAGCCGCTGCGCCTCGACTCGCTGCTGCCCGGCAAGGGACGGGAAGTAACCATCCCGCTGGAGGGCAGCCTGCAACTCAACTCGGGCATTGCCACGGTAACCATCGAAATCCGCGAAGAGTTTGAGTACTCAGCCGACCAGATCGAGGTCAACGTGCTCACGGCCGAGTTCCAGCCGCCCAAACTCCAGGTGGCCGCCTACAGCCTGGAGGTGGACCCCAGCAACCGGCTCAATGACCTGGTGATGGCCACGCTGAAGCTGACCGTTGCCAACCAGGGCGCCGGCCCCGCCGCCGATTCGCGGCTCGACCTGTACCTGCCCGGCCACGCCAAGCAACTCGACCCGCCGGCCTTCGTGCTCAACGGCATTGCCCCGCAGGAAAGCCGCCAGATCAACTTCCGCTTCTACATCCACCCGGCCCGGCTGGGCGAAGAGGTGCCCGTGCGGGCCGTGCTCATCGAACGCCACCAGAAGTACGGCCAGGACGTAACGCTGAAGGCACGAAAGAAAAGCGGGAGATGAGTGGTTCGTTATTCGTTGTTGGTTGTTCGGTGCTTCGACGTTGCAAACGTGCGACAGCCGTACCTATCAAACGTGCATCTACCGGAGATTACGCGGATTTCAAGAAACCGTAATTCGTAATCATCTCTCCCCGAATTCCTTGAGCAGCACGGTAAAGGTCGTGCCGGCGTCTACCTGGCTTTCAACGCTTATTTTGCCGCCGTTCTTTTCGATCATGTTGCGGACCAGGTGCAGGCCGAGGCCCTTGCCGTAGGCCTGGGAGGTGAACCGGGAGAAGGGATTGAACAAGTCCCTGGCGTGTTTCTGGAGGTTGATGCCGATGCCGTTGTCGGCGACCCGCAGCACCACGAAGTCGTCCTGCCGGTCGCTGGAGATCGAAAGCAGCAGGTTGCGGCGGGGGCTGCGGTACTTGATGGCGTTCGACAGCAGGTTGCGGACGATGCTGTAGAGATAAGCTTCCACGTAGAAAACGGAGGGGCAGCGGGAAAAGTCGGTCTCTACGCAGCCGTTGTCCTTTTCCAGTTCCGCCGCGTAATCCTTCATCAGGTAGTCCACCACGTCCTGCAAACGCACTTCCCGCGCCGGAACCTGTTGGCTGTTCTGCACTTCCAGCACTTCGATGAGGCTGTGTACGGTGTTGTCGAGGCGGAGCACGGATTGTTCCATCGCCCCGAACAGTTGGGCGGCTTCTTCCGGGCTTTGCGACACGTGGTGGAGTTGGAACAGCGTTTTGAGGTTGTTGACCGGTGACCGGAGGTCGTGGGCGGCCATGTGCACGAAATTGTCGAGGGCCGCGTTCACTTCCGAAAGGTTTTCCAGGGCCATTTTCTGGTCGTGCGTGTCGGTCCAGGTGCCGGCCCAGAGGGAAATTTCCCCGGCCGAGTTGCGGATGGGCATGGCCCGGTTGAGGTGCCACCGCCAGGTACCGTCGGCGGCGCGGCGGAGGCGGTTTTCCTGTTCGAACCGTTCGCCCGTGCGCACCGAATGCAGCCATTTCCGGGTCGTCTCTTCCAGGTCGTCGGGGTGCATTACGGCCTTCCAGGCTTCGTCGGGCGCTTCCTCGGGCGAGGTGCCCGCGTACTGGTACCACTGCTGGTTGTAGTAGTTGACGCGGCCGTCGGGCAGGGCCGTCCAGGCCATCTGGGGAATGGCTTCCAGCAGCATCTCGAACCGCCGGACGCTTTCCTCCAGTTCCTGCGTGCGGAGGCGCACCCGTTCTTCGAGCTGGTTGTTGAGGTCGCGGAGGTTTTCCTGCCGGGCTTTCAGTTCGACGTTGGCCGCCCGCAACTGCCGCTGGTTCTCCTTTTTCTCGGTCACGTCCTGCCCCACCATGATGATCTGCCACACCCGGCCGTCGGGCAGGCGGCGGAAGACCTTGCCGCGGGTCCATACCCACTTCCACTTGCCGTGGGCGTCCTTGATGCGGTATTCCACCTCCCGCACCTCGTTGTCGTGCGCTTCGGCGAAGCCCCGCAGGAAAGCCGTGCGTTTGAGCAGGTCTTCTTCCAGCACCCAGCGGCGGCGTTCCACCTCGTTCATGTTCACAAACTGCGTCGTGGGGATGTCGAGGCCGCGCCCCGCGTGCCGGTTGGCGTACACCACCCGGTCTTCAATCAGGTCCACGAGCAGGATGACGTCGGGCGTGGCGTCGGCAATGGTGGCCAGCAGGTGCTGCTGCTGGCGGAGTTCTTCTTCAATGCGTTTGCGGCCGGTAATGTCGCGGGCCGTGCCCACGATCTGCCAGACCTTGCCTTCGGGGGTGCGCCGGAACACCACGGCCCGCACGTAGAGCCACCGCCACGTTTTGTCGGCGGCCTGCATGCGGAACTCGTTTTCGACCACGTCGGCGTCGGAGGCCTCCTGGAAGCGTTGCACCCGGTTTTTCATCGCGGCCAGGTCGTCGGGGTGCACCAGCGGGTAGAACGACACGTTCTGCGCGTCGCGGACCAGGTAGCCCAGCACGTCTTCCAGCCGCCGGTTCACGTACACGTTGCTGTCGCTCAGCAGGTCGTACACGTAGATGATCTCGGGCGTGGCTTCGGTAATCGATTGCACAAAGTGCTGGTTCTGGCGCAGTTCGAGTTCGGTGCGTTTGAGGGCGCTGATGTCCTCGAACGTCGTGATGAGCCCCGCGCCGAACCGCACGGCATTGACCCGGAACCACCGCCGGCGGCGGCTCTCGCCCACGTATTCGTACTCCAGGCTTTGGCTGCGGCCCGACTCCACCACCTGGGCGTACCGGCTGATGATGCCCTTTTCGGCGTGGTCGGGAAAAACGTCCAGCAGCGTTTTGCCGGCGATGTCGGCCATGCGGTAGCCCGACAGTTGTTCGCCCGCCGGGTTGGTAAAGGCAAACGTGAAGTCGGTGATCCGGCCGCCGGGCTCCCGCACGGGCGTCAGTACCACCACCCCATTCGGCAAGTGAGCCAACAACTGCTCATAAAACCCGCCCGAATCATCATGCTTATTGTTGGGTGCGAACATACGTCTACTCTAAAAAAAGGCCTTCCGCAAACGCAACGGGGGTATGGGGAGGAAAGCCTTTATGTTTTAACGGTTCCGGCGGGTTGCCCTGGCCGGAACGCGGGGGTTGTCATTTGGGGCAAAATTTCTTTTTGTATACCGGCACCATCGACAAATGGTGCATGAGCCGCCCGAACGTGGCGTCGGAAAAATAGCGCCTCCAAGCTACGGATTTCTTTTTTCGCCGCAAACCCCGGGCCGGCGGGGTGCGTACATAGTTACGCAACGTACCAGTAACCACCTGGGATAGCTATAGATCAAAATACGCATTGTAGCCCGCACAAGCCGGTTTTTCCCTTGTGCGGGCTTTTGCTTGCTTCCCGTTTTACAAACCCGCTGCCGTGGAGACTTTTACCGTTCAATCCTTACACGCCGCCCTGCACGTCAAGGTACACGGCGCCGGGCACCCCGAGGCGGTGTTGCTGCTGCACGGCGGTCCCGGCACCCCCGATTACCTCGACGAAGTGGCGGCGCACCTGGGCCGCCGTTACCGGGCCATCACCTTCGACCAGCGGGGTACCGGGCAGTCGCGGGCCCTCGACGGGTCGTACGCCCTGGACCGTTACTTCGACGACGTGAATGCGGTAGCCGGCCACTTCGGCCTTGGGTCCTTCCACCTATTCGGGCATTCGTGGGGCGGACTGCTGGCCCAGTTGTACGCCCGGCAGCACGCCGCGCGGCTGCGCAGTCTTTTTTTGTGCAGCCCCATCCCCGGGTCCGGCCGCCAGTGGGCCGCCATGATTGCCGAAGAGTCCCTTTTCATTGCCCGGCGGTTCCGGTTGCCCGACCTGCTGCGCATCAGTTCCGGCTGGGTGCGGGGCGAGCTGGGCGGTTCGGAGGCCGGCTGGCAGCAGTTCTACGAAACGGTGTGGAAGTACTACTTCGTGAACCCGGAGGCGGCCCCGCCCCTGGACCCGGCGTTGCGGGCGGGCATCAGCGGGAAGGCCGCCGCGGGCACCGTGCGTTCCATCCTCAACACCTCCGCCCGCGTGCTCGACGGCCTGGCGGCGGCGCTGCCGGTGCCCGTCGGGGTGCTGTACGCGGAACGGGATTTCATCCAACGCACCCAGCAGCCGGTGCGGCAACGCTTTCCGGCGGCCCGCTTCTACCACGTTCCGGGGGCCAGCCACGTTTCCTGGGCCGATAATCCGGCCGCCTTCTACGCCGCCCTCGACGACTTCTACGGGCAACAGGAGTTACGCAGTCATTAGGGAACAAGTGTTGCGAGGAATGCAGCACCGATGGGAGCTTCGCTGGCACAGTTTGAAATGCAGCACCAACAGGGACATCGCTGGTGCATGAGGTGCAACCTTACGCTGGGAACCGGTCTGGCGCGGGACTTAGTCCCGTGCCTTTGGATAAAGGCAAGTGTTTCACTTGCCGGCCGGCAGGCCAACCCTCCTATCCACCAGCAAGGCAACCTTTTGGCAGATGCGTCTGGTTGCCCGGGTAGCCGGTACTGTAGCCGGTCTCTGCCGCAGTTAAGCAACCTTCGTGCAAAATGGACAAGTTGCCCCAGGGGAAGGCAAGTGAGACACTTGCCTCCATCCAAAGGCACGGGACTAAGTCCCGCGCCAGCCGTGAGGGAACTTACGCGGTACCCCATGGTGCCGATTCCCCCCACCAGACCGGTTCCCAGCGTAAGGTTGCACCTCATGCACCAGCGATGTCCCTGTTGGTGTCGCTTCCCCCACGCCACTCACGCCTTCATCACTGCGTAGTTGCTGGGGCAAACAAAAACCGCGTAGCCACAAAGCCACGCGGTTTTTAACAAATAGATACAGGAGAATAATCGTCGCGTACTAGCCGTGCACAAACACGCCGTCCAGGAACGAGCCGGCCAGGGCAATCACCACGGCCAGCACCAACGCCGGCCAGAAGCCCCGGATCTCGAAGCCCTTGAACAGCTTGTCCACGAGTTTAATGATTACCGCCGTGACGAACAGGCGCACGAAGAAGCTCAGGAACCCCAGCGTCACCACGTTGAGCGGCAGGCGGAGCAGCCATCCGATGGTTGCATTGAGCAGCCCTACCACGATTGCCACCACAATGGCCAGTCCGTAACTACGGATGTGGATCTGGGGCATGATATACGCCACCACGAAGATGATGGCGGCGTTGATGAGTAAGTGAATGATAAAGTCCATGTAGAAAAAATTTGTTTTTTGATAGTCTTCTACGGAGAGGTGGGGAAAGGGTTAAGGGAGTTTATGAGTTTAAAGTTTATGAGTTCAAAGTCCGTACGCGTTTGATTGTCATCGCCTGCTGACTCATGAACTCATGAACTCATAAACTTTAAACTCATAAACTCATAAGCTCCCCACCTCCGTCAGCCGGCTGCTCAGCGTCCAGAGTTCGCGGGCGAAATAGTCGCTGCGGGCGTCGGCGGAAGGGTTTTTGGGCTTTTTCTTGTCGTAGTAGCCCCCGGTGCGGCCCTTCACTTCGGGCGAAGCCGCCAGGTAGAGGGTCGTTTCGGCGCCCTTCTCAGGGGTGAGCAGAAACGGCCGGGTCAATCCCGAGAACAAGCCCATGATGCCGCTGGCACCGGCGCCGAAGTTGGTTTTTATAATGCCCGGGTGGAGGCTGTTGGAGGTAATGCCGTCGGGAGCCAGCCGCCGGGCCAGTTCGTTGGAAAACAAGATGTTGGCCAGCTTCGAGTTGCCGTAGGTCACGATGCTGCTGTATTTTTTGGGCGCCACCAGGTCGTCCGGTTGGAAGCGGGCAAAGCGGTGGGCCTCCGACGAAACGTGCACAATGCGCGGCTCGTGGCCCTTGCGCAAGAGGTCGAGCAGCAGGTTGGTGAGCAAAAACGGCCCCAGGTGGTTGGTGGCAAAGGTCAGTTCGATGCCCTGCGGTGTACTGGTGCGCTGGTCCACCATCAGCCCGGCGTTGTTGACCAGCACGTCGAGGTGGCCGTACCGGCCGTGCACCTCCGCGGCCAGCTTCCGCACCGACGCGAAGTCGGCCAGGTCGCCGAGCAGCAGGTCCACCTTTTTGGTGCGGCTGGCGGCCAGCACCTCCTGCCGGGCCTGCTCCCCCTTGGCGGCGTTGCGGCACACCATGACGATGTCCATGCCCTGGCGGGCCAGTTCGCGGGCCGTTACCAGGCCAATGCCGGAGTTGGCCCCGGTAATGAGGCAGAGACGGTTGGGCGTTGAGGGGTTCATAGCGGCAGTCAGGGGTTTTAGCGACAAATCTGGAACAGGTAGGTTTTGCCCTATTTAACCGCGGAATGGCCGAATGGTTAACGATAGTTTCGAAAACCGCAACAATTTTTGAGATGTCCTCTACCGTCCGCCGCCGCGATTCTGCGCACAATCGCCAGAAAATCAACTGGTACCGCCACAACTCCCGGCCCTCGGCCTGGGCGCCGTACGTGTTCGTGCGGCTGCTCCTGTACCTGGTCGCCGGCATTGCCTGGGTGCTATCCGGTTTGCCCTTCGACGTAGGGTTTGCCTGCGGGAGCCTCGCCGCCCTGGTCGCTTTGTACGGTACCGGCTGGACCCTGCGGCGCCGGCTGCCGGGAGGCAAACGCTTCGGCACCGCGCTGGGCGGACTCGCCGGCGGGATCGTGGCCCTGGCCGGCGCCGCCCTCACCCACGGCCACAACGATACCAACCACCTCGGGCACCTGGTGCACCAGCCGGACGCCGCGGCGTATTTCACCGGTACGGTGGTTTCCGAAGTGCAGGAGCGGCCCAACCGCTACAAGGCCGAACTGTCGGTCACCGCAATCCGGGTGCAGGGCCAGTGGCGCCCGGCTACGGGCAAGGTGCTGGCGTACCTCGACAAAACCCCTCTGCCCCTCCGCTACGGCGACCGGTTGCTGATCCGGGGCGCGCCCCGCCGGGTGCCGCCGCCGGCCAACCCGGGCGAGTTCGACTACCGGGCCTACCTCGCCATCGGGCAGGTGTACCACCAGTGTTTCGTGAAGGCCGGCGGGTACGAGGTGCTCGGGCACGGGTCGCCCAACCCCGTGTTTGCCGCTTCCCTCCGCGTGCGGGCCTGGGCCGACGGGGTGTTCCGGCAGTACGTGCCCAACCGCCAGGAGTACGCCATTGCCACCGGGCTGGTGCTGGGCATCCGCGACGTGCTCGACGACGAACTGCGGAACGCCTACGCCAGCGCCGGCGCCATGCACGTGCTGGCCGTGTCGGGCGCCCACGTGGTGATCGTGTTCTGGATCATTACGCTGCTGCTCGGCCGGCTCAAGCGGGTACGGTACGGCAACCTGCTCTTTGCGGCCGTTTCGCTGGCGCTGCTGTGGTTCTACGCGTTCGTGACGGGGCTTTCGGCCTCGGTGCTGCGGGCGGTGGTCATGTTCTCCTTCGTGGTGGTGGCCGACGCCCTGGGCCGCGAGAAAAGCACCTACAACCTGATTGCCGCCTCGGCCTTTTTCCTGCTCGGCTGGAACCCGCACCTGCTGCTCGACGTGGGGTTCCAGCTTTCGTACGTCGCCATCCTGGGCATCGTGTACCTGCAACCCAAACTGTACGGCCTCTTTGCCCCTGACAATTACGTGCTGGACAAAATCTGGGGCATGAGCACCACGTGCCTGGCGGCGCAACTGGCCGTGTCGCCTTTCAGCCTGTTCTACTTTCACCAGTTCCCGCTGTACTTCCTGCTGGCAAACCTGGTGGTGATTCCGCTGTCGTCGGGCATCCTGTACGCCGGGCTGGCCCTGCTGGCCGTGTCGCCGCTGCCGTACGCCGGCCCGGCGGTGGGGTGGCTGCTGGGCAAAACCATCTGGCTGCTCAACCAAACGGCTTTCTTCACGCACCAATTGCCCCACGCCATTATCGGGGGCTTCTCCCTGAGCCGCGGGGAGTTTGCGACCCTGGGCGGGCTGCTGGTGTTCGGCCTGCTCTTTCTGCAATACAAGCGGCCCTGGCAACTCGGCGCGGCGGCCGGGTTGCTGGCCGTGCTGGTGCTGCTGGATGCGGCGGGCGAAAGCCGCCACCAGGGGCAACGGCGCCTGGCCATTTACGCGGTCAACGGCTTCTCCACCTGCGACTTCATCGAGGGCAAACGGCACCTGTTCGTGGCCGACTCGGCGCTGCTGGCGAATGAAAACAAGGTCCGCTTCCACCTGCTCAACGACTGGTGGGGACGCGGCGTGACGGCGCACACGTACGCCCACTTCTCGAACGTCGATCCGAAAATGCAGGCATGGCGGCACTTCGACGGCTATTCGCTGTTGGTGTGGCAGGGCAAAAAATTCGTCTTCCTGCATAAGCCCGTTCCCCGCGGCCTGCTGGCGGCGCTCCGCACGGACTACCTGGTGGTGCAACACAATGCGCTGCGCAAACTGGACGGCCTGGAGGGCCACGTCGGGCAACTCATCGTGGATTCGTCCAACAAGTACTACCTCGGCAAAAAGCTGAAGGCCCAGGCCACCGCGGCCGGCATTCCCTGCCACTGGATGGCCGAAGACGGGGCGTGGGTGCGGGAGGAATAGGGAGAACTTAAGGAAACTTAACCGCAAAGGGCGCAAAGAAGACGCAAAGGACGCAAGGAGAACGCGTATTTCTTTGCGTCCTTTGCGTCTTCTTTGCGATCTTTGCGGTTAAGTTAACTGCTTCTCGCTTCTCAACCCATGCAACCCCTCCAGTACCACACCGCCGAACGGATCGCCTACCTGACGCTGAACCGGCCCGACAAACGCAACGCCCTCAATGCCGCACTGGTGACCGCCTTGAAAGAAGCCCTGCAAGGGGCGAATCTTGATCCGAGCGTAAAAGTCATCGTGCTCAGGGCCCACGGCAAGGCCTTCTGCGCCGGGGCCGACCTGGAAACGCTGCAACAGTTGCAGCAGAACACCTACGAAGAAAACCTGGCCGACTCGGGCCACCTGGCGGAATTGTTCGAAGGGATGTACACCCTGCCCAAGCCCATTATTGCCCAGATCCAGGGACATGCGCTGGCGGGTGGTTGCGGCCTGGCGGCCATCTGTGACTTTTCGTTTGCGGTGCCCGCCGCCAGGTTTGGGTATACCGAGGTGAAGATCGGCTTCGTGCCGGCCATCGTCAGCGCCTTCCTGGTGCGCAAGATCGGGGAAGGCCGGGCCCGCGAACTCCTGTTGTCGGGCGAGGTCATCGCCGCCGAACGGGCCCAGGCGTACGGCCTCATCAATTACCTGGTGGAAGAAGCCGATTTGGAAAGCCGTGTAAATGCCTTTGCCCGCGGGCTCTGCACGGGCACGTCCGGCCAGTCAATTGCCGCCACCAAGGCCCTGCTGGCCCAACTGCCGGCCCTCAGCCTTTCCGCCAGCCTCAAACTGGCCGCCGAAACCAACGCCCACGCCCGCGCCACCGACGATTGCCGCCGCGGCATCGGGGCGTTTTTGGCGAAGGAAGAGATTGGGTGGTAGAGACGCGATTCATCGCGTCTCGATAATGCCGAAAACGCGATTCATCGCGTCTCGATAATGCCGAAAACGCGATTCATCGCGTCTCGCTAACGCCGGAAACGCGATTCATCGCGTCTCGATAATGCCGAAAACGCGATTCATCGCGTCTCGGTGATGCCGCAGACGCGGTGAATCGGGGGAGAGACGCGATGAATCGCGTCTCTACTCGCCCACCATTTGTTCCAGGTCCGTCGGGGCTTCTTCGTCGTGGCGTTTGTCGGCGCGGATGTCGGGAATGGCGTCGGGGTCGATGAGGCCGAAGACGGCGGCGTGTTCGGCAGCTTCCACGGTGTCTTTTACCAGCAGCATGGGCACTTTCAGGGCCTGGGCTTCGGCCATCAGCCGGGTGATCTGGGTGCGCCGCCGTTTCCGGGTCACTTCGCGGATGTAAATGGCCCGGATGCGGTCGGGGTAGTCTTTGAGCACCTGGAGGTAGATTTCGGGGTCGTGCTGGCCGCTGTCGCCGATGAGCACGAAGGGCAGGTCAGGGCACATGCGCAGGATGTGTTCGATCTGCACGGCCTTGTGGCCCGCGTGGGTGCCCGACAGGAACTTGTCTTCGTCGATGCCCACGTCGCGGAGCATGAACGGCCCCTTCGGAATGCCTTGTACGGCGCAGAAGTCCACCAGCAGGTCGTAGAGGTTCCAGGGGCTGCTCGACACGTAGAACACCGGGTTGAACAGGGTGCTTTCGGGGCCACTTTGCAGGGCCCGGTAAAAGGCGGCCACCCCCGCGAAGGGCAGCCGGGTGCGGGCATTGTTGAGAAACGCCAGCCGGGCCATCCGCAACAGGTTGGTTACGCCCGACACCAGGATCGTATCGTCCACGTCGGAGATGACGCCGAACTGGCTGGTAACCGGCGGGACCAGGATGTGCCCGTCAGCGGATGCGTCGGTCTGGCCCGTCACGAACGGTTCGATCAGTTTCACCTGGGCCCGGTGCCAGGCCTGGGTGGCCGGCAACGGCTCCGTGACGGGCAGGCGGAACTCAAAGTACCCTTCCCGGTCGGTGGTGGCAATGTGTGTATTCGAGCCCAGCAGCAACTGGACCTGCACGCCGGGAATCTCCCCGCTGTTGAACCGCTGGTACATCGACAACAGGTTGCGCCAGACCGAATCCTTGTCGCTGGCTTCGCGGATGTTGCGGTCTTCCAGCACCCGGCCCCGCAGGTAGATTTCCCCGGCGTTGCCGAAGCCCCGGTAGGGCACGATCTGCACGGGCTTTTCCCGCCCCGTCCGGCGCCGGTATTGCCTCAACAATTCATCGAAGTGGTCGTCGGTGTTGCTGGCCAGTTTTCCGATTACACTTTTCCAGTGTGCCATGGGGGTTGGGTATTAGGTATTAGGTATTTAGTATTGGGTATTGAGTATTGAGTATTGAGTATTGAGTATTGAGTACTGCGTATTGCTTGTTACCTGTTGTGGACGGATAAAGATTATACAAAAAAGTAAAAAATACTACCCGGGAGGGACTGGGTACGGAAAAATACCGGCCGGAACCGGGGATTGGTGTTTATTGGCGGTTTCATTTTATGACGAAACTGCTATGAGAAAGACCCTTTTGTCCGTCCGGCTGCTCACGCTGTTGCTGGTGGCGCTGCTGGCCGTGTCCTGCAAGAAGAAGGAAAACGAAAAGCCCGAAGTGGCTACCGAAGCCCAGGTAGAAGATGCCGAAGAAACCACCGAAGAATTTTTTGAAGCCCTGGAAGACAATGACCTCGAAAAAGCCCAGACGCTGGTAACCCCCGAGACCCGGCCGGTACTCGACGTGGTGATCAAAGATGCGCGCCGGCACGAAGAGAAGCACGGCGAAAAGCCCGAAATCAAGGTGGTGATCCTGGAAAGAAAGCCGCTGGTGGAACAGGTGAACCTGAAGGTGCAGATCACGGTGGGCGAAAAGGTGCGTAAGGAAACCCTCAAGCTGGTGCTGGTGGAGGACGACTGGCGGATCGTGCTACCCCGCAAACAACTCGCCCTGGTGCGCCTGGTGGTCTTCCACGAACCGTTCAAGATCGTCCTGGTGGACCACAAGGTTGAACACCACCACGGCCACGACGACGACTGCAAGCACCACAAACACAAGCACAAGCATAAGCACCACGGCCACGACGATGACCATTGAAAGGAGACCGCAGACCGGAGGAAGGGAGACGGGAGGAGGATCGCGCAGGAGGTTGGGGCGTGGCTCCGGTACGGGCTCTTCACAGTGTACTACCAGCTAACAGGCCGCCGGGCCTGTTATTTTTTTTCGGCCGGTTTGAAGTCCAGCGCCACGCCGTTCATGCAGTACCGCAGGCCGGTGGGCTTGGGGCCGTCGTCGAACACGTGCCCGAGGTGACCGCCGCACCTGGCGCACACCACTTCCGTGCGGGTCATGGCGAAACCACGGTCTTCGTGCTCCTCCACGCTGTTTTTCCGGTACGGTGCGTAGAAGCTCGGCCAGCCGGTGCCCGACTCGAACTTGGTTTCCGACGCAAACACCGGGTTGCCGCAGCCGGCGCACACGTAAGTACCTTTGGCTTTGTTTTTAAGCCACTTACTCGTGTAAGGCCACTCGGTGCTCTTTTCCCGCAGCACATCGTACGCCTTGGCGGAAAGCTGCGCCTTCCACTCGGCTTCCGTCTTACGGATTTTGCCGCCCAGCGTATCTGCCGCGTACCGCACGGCCGACCCGTTGCCCGTGGCATCGGTGGTACAGGCCCCGGCCAAAGCCGCCAGCCCCAAAAGAACGACCAACAGATATTTGTTCATAGGAGAAACATCTTTTTTATACAACCCGCACCTCCTCCCATTGGTTTCATAACCAGTCCATTATTCACCAGCCCCTCCCATTCGAAATTGAACGCGCAAGTACCCGGCACCGACCCAAAACCAGTCCGCCCCTCCTCCGTATAAGTACCTATACTGCAACGATTCATCATACGATAAACACGGATAAAAGCCATGAAAGCGAAAGCACATAACCGATTTTCATTCTTCGCCAAAGGCGCCGCCGTACTGGCCCTCTCCTGCTGGCTGGTCGCCTGCGACAACCCCAATAATCGCGAAACCGCCGCCGAACAGGAAGTAGAAGAAGAGGCCGCTGAACTGCGCAAAGGCGCCAACGAAGCCGCCAGGGACATCGAACGGTCGGCCGAAAAAGCCGGTGACAAAATCAAAGATGCCGCCAAGGACATCGGCAACAAAGCCGAAAAAGCCGGTGATAAGATCGAAGACGCCGCCAAAGAGGTGGGCAACGACATCGAACGCGGCGCCGAACGCGCCGGGGCCGAAACCAAAGACGAACGAAATGAATTCGTGACCGAAACCCGCAGCACCCTGCGTACCCTCGACGGGAAAATTGACGCCCTGCGGGCCAGGATCGACCGCGCCGGCGACAACGCCGGGGCCGGCATGAAGGAAGAACTGGGGGAACTGGAAACCAGACGCAAGCGGCTCGACACGCAACTCGACAAGGCCGAAAACGCCTCGGGCAGCGCCTGGCAGGACATCAAGCAGGGCGTGAAAGAGGCCGCCAACGAACTCGAACAAGCCTTTGACAAGGCCGAAGACAAGTTCGACCGCACCTACGACGGGAAGAAGTCTTAAGCGTACGGCTTTAGATTGGATGGCTAAATGGCTATATGGTTGAATGGCTGATTGGATGAAAACCGGTTCTTCAAAAGAAGAACCGGTTTTCATCCAATCAGCCATTCAACCATCCAGCCATTGATCTGTGATCTGCTGCGAAAAATGGCTCTGTTCCCGTTCTGGCTGTAACCCCGGGATGCGTCGGCCCGTATCTCAGTTACCTTAACCACTTTGAATTTACTATGGGAACTATTGCTTATAACTACGTGGGACTGGTAGACGCCCTCAACGACCTGAAAGCCCGGGGTTATCCCGGTGACTTCCGCATTGTGGGCTGTGCAGATGACAATGAGGAGGCGTGCCGCCTGCAATCGGATACGACGGGAAAATCATACGAAGCCAGTCAGTTGGTGATTAAGGAACACTACCGCTTCGAAGGCCCTTCGAACCCCGACGACATGTCGGTAGCCTACGCCATTGCGTGCGAAGGCGGCGAAAAGGGCGTTCTGGTGGATGCCTACGGCACGTATTCAAGCCGCCGGCTGGGCGAATTCATCCGCGACATTCCCATCCTGATGGACCCGGGTGAAGGTGTACAGGGTGGATAACCGCAACCATACATACTTGCTTTACAACCAGAAGCCTGCCGTCAAAGGGCAGGCTTTTTTCGTGGCGCGTGGACAAGCCATTGCCGGCAACGGCCCACCCACGCCCCTTACGCCGTGCCCACGACCGTACTGCGCCGTTCGAGCAGCACCACGTCGCACCAGGTGCCGTTCAGTTTGCCGATCCGTTCGCGGTAGCCCACTTCCCGGAAACCTATTTTTTTGTGCAGGGCGATGCTGGCCGTGTTTTCCCGCAGAATGCCCGCCTGCAACGTCCAGATGCCGGCCCTTTCGGCCGCTTCGATCAGTTGGCGCAGCAGGGCCGCGCCGACGCCCTGGCCCCGGTACGCCTGCCCGACGTACACGCTCAGTTCGGCTACGCCCGCAAACACGCACCGCCCCGATACCGGCACCAGGGCCGCCCAGCCCAGTACCGCATCGCCCCGCCGGGCCACCAGCCGGCCCGCTTCGAGGTGTTCCGCGTGCCACTTCTCCCAGCCGGGCGGCGTGGTTTCCATCGTGGCATTTCCCGTGCGGATGCCTTCTTCGTAGATGCGGCGCACGGCCTCCCAGTCGGACGGCTGCATGGCGGTGATTTCGAACGCCGGGTCCAGGGTGTGCATGGTCGGTAACGTTTTGGGTTGGGAATGGATGGAACCGGGGCCGTCAGGGAACCCTGACCACGTGCGTTGTCACGAAATCCCGGGCGTAGTCCTTGATCATGCCGCGCACCTGGCGGAACTGGGCGGCGATCTCGGCTTCCGTGCCGGTGGCTTTGGCCGGGTCGGGAAAGTTGTGGTGCAGCAGTTGCACCCGGGCCGGGAAGTACGGGCAACGTTCGCGGGCATTGTCGCACACGGTCAGTACGTAGTCAAACGCCATTCCGGCGTACTCGTCTACCCGGTTGGACGTGTGCCCGGCAATGTCGATGCCGTCTTCGCGCATGGCCGCCACGGCCCGGGGGTTGACCCCGTGCGCCTCGATGCCGGCGCTGTATACCTCGGCGTGGCCGCCGGCAAAATGCCGCAGGTATCCTTCGGCCATCTGGCTGCGGCAGGCGTTGCCCGTGCAAAGGACCAGTATTTTTTTCATGGGATTGGGGGGTGATTGGACTCAGGGATGAGGGGAGGTTGGATGGTTGTATGGCTGCATGGTTAAATGGCTATATGGTTGATTGCCGGGAAGTGGCGCGGGCGTAAGCAAAACCATTCAGCCATACAGCCATGTAACCATTCAATGTCCACCACGGCAGCGGGGAGGTCGCCTTCCAGTTGAAAGGTTTCAGCAGCAGGACGGGTCGGGCCGGGTGATTTCGTCGAGCAGGGCCACGAATTTGCCCTTGATCTCGCCCAGCCGGTCAGTGTCCAGGCAGTAGCACACGTTGAGGCCGTCCACCTCCCCCTTGATTACGCCCAGTTTCTTGAGTTCCTGCAAGTGCTGCGAAACGGTGGTCCGGCTCAGGGGCAACTCCCGGGAAATGTCGCCGGAAATGCACGTTTTGCGGGCCGCCAGCAGCCGGAGAATGGCCACCCGGGCCGGGTGCGAAAGGACTTTGGCAAATTCGGCCAGTTCCTGCTCCGGTGCCCCGAAGCCGCTCGTTTTGGCGTAAGTCATAACAATATCGTATGACGTAAACATACGCCATAGTTTGGGACAAAGCAAGCCTTCGGGAAAATAATGTGGCGCGGGTTTGGTAGATTTGGTCCAAAGCTTTTTGCCCGTGTTCAACGTTCCCACCGACCTGCTGACCGTCAGCGACCTTACCTACCGCATCAAAGAAGTGCTGGAATACGAACCCGAATTGCAGGACGTGACGGTGCGGGGCGAAATCTCCAATTGCACGTTGCACGCTTCGGGCCACGCCTATTTCACCTTGAAGGACGAAGACGCGCAGTTGAGTTGCGTGATGTTCAGGCGCTACGCCGAAACGTGCAGCCGGACCATCTTCAAGCACGGCACCCGCGTAGTGGCCGAGGGCAGCGTAACGGTGTACCCGCAGCGGGGCAACTACCAGTTGCTGGTCACGGGGCTCCGGGCCGACGGCGAAGGGGATTTGTACCGGGAATTTCTGCGGCGGAAGGAAATGCTGCTGGCCGAAGGGTTGTTTGACGCGGCGGGCAAAAAGCCGCTTCCCCCCTACCCCCGCACGGTTGGCGTCATTACTTCGCCCACCGGGGCGGTCATCCAGGACATCCTGCGCACGTTGCAACGGCGTTTTCCCTGCGCGCAGGTGCTGCTGGCCCCGTCGCTGGTGCAGGGCGACGCGGCGCCGGCCTCGGTGATGGGGGCCCTGGAGGGGCTGGTGCGGCGGGGCGGCGTGGACCTGGTCATCATTGCCCGGGGCGGCGGCTCGGCCGAAGACTTGTGGTGCTTTAACGACGAAAGCCTGGCCCGGGCCGTGCACGCCTGCCCCCTGCCGGTGGTGTCGGCCATCGGGCACGAAACGGACTTTACCATCCTCGACTTCGTGGCCGACGTGCGGGCGGCTACGCCCACGGCCGCCGCCGAACTGGTGGCCCCCGACCGGGCTGACCTGCTGGCGGCCCTGGCCGGCACGCGGCAGGGTATGCTCACGCACCTCAAGTACCGGCTCTACAACGGTTTGCAACAGCTCGACGACCTGGGTGACCGGATCAACTGGCAGAAAAAACTGCTGATCGAACGGCAGAAGAACCAACTCGACCTGCTGGCGGCCACCCTGCGGCAGCACGACCCGCGGCTCTTCCTCGAAAAGGGCTTCTCAATGACCCTGCGCAACGGCAAAGTCGTCCGGTCGGCCGCCGACGCCCGGCCCGGCGACGTCCTCGAAACCATCCTGGCCGACGGCCGCATCCGGTCGGTAGTGGTGGGAGAAGAAGCGGGAATGAACCCAACAACCAATACTTGAATCAACAGCCGAGGTTGAATGGCTGTATGGTTGATTGTTGGGCTGATGCACGACTACTTACTTTCCGACCTTCAACCATACAGCCATGTAACCATACAACCTTCCAACCCACAGCGAACCCATGTCCGAAAAAGATTTTACCCTCGAACGGGCCATTGAACGGATCAAGGAAATCCAGCAGCGCCTCCAGGACGGGCAGGCTTCCTTCGACCAGTCCCTGCAATTGTTCGAAGAAGCCGACGGCCTCATCCGGCGGAGCCAGGACTACCTGCAACAAGCCGAACTCCGGCTCCGCATCCTGGGCGACGAAGACAGTAATCAGTGAACAGTGATCATTGGGTGCGCTTGAGTTGCCGTACGCTAATGATTACTGTTCACTGTTTACTAATTACTGACCACTGTTCCCGGTCGCATCAGCAGCCGGACGGGCAGGTAGGCCACCCAGGCCAGCACCCCGACAATGCCTCCCACGAACACCCAGGCGTAGTCCTCAATGTCGGAGCCGATTTCGGTGTTGACTTGCAGCAGCACGAGCAGCATCCCCACCAGCAGCACGTTGATGATCGTGACGAACCCATTGAGCCAGTTGCGGAGGAGGTAGCTGAACGTGTTGCGGGTTTCGGGGGTGGCCGACCACAGTTCGCGGTTGGGCACCGGCAGCAGTTTCGGCGGCAGGGCCGTCAGGAACCGCCCCAGCAGCGAAACGGCCACGTTGAACAGGATGATGAACAAGCCCGCGCCGTAGAAAAACTGGCTTTTGGGCAGGTAGTTGTCGGCGTGCCCCCATTCGTTGAAGTGCACCCCGACCTGTTCGGGCAAGAAGAAATAGATGTACAGCAGTACACCGATGAAAAAGAGCAGCGAGAACACTTTCGCCGCCCGGATGAGCAAATAGACGGGCTTCATACGTAAAATACGCCACTACCCGGGACTCGGCCCGTCCGCAGGGGAGGTTACCGGGACAGATAGTGTCGCTGGTTTGTTTTGAACCGCAAAGGTACGCAAAGCCGGGGGAAGAACGGCGGGTGGCCGGGCCATTCGCCGTAAAAAGCCCCCGCCATTTAAGCCGGGCTGGTGACCCACTTCTTGGGGCGCCGGGTCATCCTGCGCCAGGGTCTTGCCATTCCTGCCCTCTCCCCGCCATTCGCCTTCGTCCCCGCCTGCTACGTGAGACCGGTCAACCTCTTTCCGCGTTGCCCCGACTTCGAAGGAGTCTTGGGTGAGGATACCCGGCCGGTTTTCGGGAGAACCAACGTACCGGACCAGGGCGGTTGAGCCGGGGGCGGCGGAGGGATGTTTCGCCACCGGTGGATGCGTGGCCGGCGGGTAAAAAAAGGAAAAGTGGGGCAGGTTTTTCGGGGAGGGCCTTTTCCCAGGGAGCCCCCCGCCTTTCCCGTCAGCGGGCCCGCAGGTAAACGTTGCCGCTGATCGACTCAAGTTGCAGGCGGGAGCCGCCCTCCTTTATTTTGCCTTGCAGCAGGTACCCCACCGGGGATGCGTTTTCCCGCTTGTTCTGAAAGTTAATGTCGAGGTCGCTGTATACTTCGCCCGAAATGGTTTTCATGGCCACGTCGGCCCCTTTGTTTCTGGCCCAGCTCATGTCCACGAACCCGCTGATGGATTTGGCCTGCACCGGCCCCGTCAGCTCTTTAAGCTCGACGTTGCCGTCGATGGTTTCCAGGCGCAGGTCGGCCTGCCGCGGCAGGTATACTTCGTAAACGATGTCGTAACACAGGTAGTACCGGTCCCCTCCTTCGTCGATGCTCGTATTGTTGCCGTTGGGTTCGGTACAGTCGGCCCGCGTGCCCTGTTTGGCGAGTTGCTTGTCAAAATCAGCCGTTACGCTGATTTCCTCCGGCCCGGAAACAAAGTTCAGCCGCAGGGCGTCGTTCAATTTTCCCTGGTTCAACGTTACGCTGGTCTTGATGTACACTTCCGGTTTGTCCCAGGCTTGCACCCGTATGGTATCGGCAAACTTCAAATGCAGGTTCACCCTTTGCCTGGGATTATAGGGCAAGGTCTTTTCGATGATTTTCTGGGCCAGCCCGGGCAGCGTCAGCAGGCAGGCCAGGGCAGTGGTAAAGAGGCTTTTCATGGATGAGGCGGTTTGGGGATAAGGCGGGTTTGGGGACGAAAGGGATTACTTGTGCTTGCGCACGAAAATGTCGCTGCTGATGGTATTCAGGCTGATTTCCACGCCTCCGCCGTTGAGCGTACCTTCAATGTGGTTGCTCCCCCCGCCGAGGCGGGTCAGGTTGTCGCGGCCCCGGGCCATTTTCACTTCCATGTCGCTGTAGATTTCGCCGCTGATGGAGGAGAGTTTCAGGCTCCCTTTGGTGCTTGCCGGCAGGGTAATGTCAATCACCCCGCTGATGTTGGAGATGGCGCTGGGCTTGCTTTGTTCCACGCTGGCGTAGGTCACCGTAATGCTGCCGCTGGTAGAACTGGCCACGATGGGGCCGGTTACGTTGTTCAACTCGATGCTGCCGTCATTGGTCTTTACTTCCAGGTCGCCCGTCAGGGCGGTGGCTTCGAGGCGGCCTCCGCCCCAGTTCACCTGCTCGAATTGCAGGGAGACCTTTTTGGGCAGGCGGATGCTGTACTCGCCGTCGTAGCGGGAAGCGGTGGTGATGCGCAGGGTGTTGCCCTCCCGGGTGATGGACAACCCGATGCCGGAATTGTCTTCGGCGGTGTCGTACAGGGGCTTGAGTCCTTTGGCCCTTTCGGGCGGCGGCACCCGGCCCGGGGCGCGGATGATGATTTCCTCCCCGTCGTAGCCCTCGATGCGTACCCCGCCCCCCTTGAGCAGCAACAGTACTTTTTGCGATGCGTTGTTGGCAAGTTTGGCCCGGAATTCCCCGTTGGAACTGTTTTTTTTGTCTTCTTTGGTTTGGGCCGGGGCCAGGGATGCACCCAGCAGACAGGCGCCGAGCAGCAGGCAGACCCGCATACATTTTTTCATGGGATGGTGTAGCAGTAAGGAGTGAGTGGGCATGGGTCGGACGGGTACGTTTAAATGAGTTTGCCTACGCCCTGCTGGGCCCGCAGGCGGACGATTTCCAGCACGGTGGAGTCCTGGGTAAGCCGCTGCATCTCGCGCAGGGCCCGCTTTTCTTCCAGGGCGATGAGTACGTCGATGAGGGCCACCTGCACGTTGGGGTGGGTCTGTACCCGCAGTGACTGAATGAATGCTTCCCGCACCCCGGGCGTTTGCCCGAAGTGGTACAGGGCCTGGCAGGCGGCCAGCCGTACGTTTACGTTGTCGTCGAAGTTGAGCGTATTGACCAGCAGTTGGATCAGTTCCCGGTCTGCTTCGGGCAGGTGCGTGGTTTGCCGCACGACCTGTATTCTTTCGCTGGCCGAGGTCCGGTTCGTCTGGTCAAAGCCCAGCACGCGCCGGGCGGCCGTCACCTGGTCCGGGGCCGCCTGCGCTGCCGGCGGGGGCTGATCGGGCCCGCGGGAGTGGTTGTACCACGCCCCCCCGCCGAAGCCCAGCAGGATCAGGGTGATGCCGGCGGCAACCCGCCACCCGACCGGGTAGCCCAGCCACCGCTGCACCACGCTTCCCCCGGCCTGGTTGCGGTCGTAGGTAACCAGCCAGTCTTCCCAGGCCGCCATCTGCGTCTTCTGGGCCCGCAGCGCTTCGGGGGCGCCGAAGGTGACCCCGTGGCTTTGCAGGTGAGCCGGCACCTGGCCGGCCTGCCGGAAGTAAGCCCGCAGTTGCTGCTCTTCTTCCACGGACGTTTCTCCCTCGTAATACCTGTCCAGCAGGGCTTCTACTTCACTTACGTTCATACGCGTTGATTTTTAAATAATTCTCCCTCACCTGTTTGCGGGCCCTCGAAAGGATGACGCGGATGTTGTTGACGCTCATGCCGGTAACCTGCTCGATCTCCTGGTAGGAGTACTCCTCCACCTCCCGCAGGTGCAGCACGACCCGTTGTGCTTCGGGCAACTCGGCGTAGAGCCGCTGCACGAGTTTGGTGCTGTCGGAAAGCTCGGCCAGTTGCTCGGGGGTGCGGTGATCGGTCGTGCCGGCAAGCTGTTCCACGGCGACCATCTTCCGGTGCTGCCGGTATTTGAGCCGGTCGAGGCACAGGTTGCGGGTGATGCGCACGGCAAGCGCCTCCAGGCTATGGTAGGCCGACAGTTGCAGCCGGTTGTCCCAGAGCCTCAGCAGCACATCCTGCAAGGCATCCTCGGCCTCCTCGCGGCTGCCCAGCAGCAGGCGGGCCACGCGGTAAAGCCGGTCTCTGCTGGGAAAAACACGCTGCTTAAACTCTTGGGTGTCCATACATGGGCAAAGACGACTGAGTCGCCCGTTCATTACAGGCTTTCGAAAATTTTTTGACAGCAGTACCGTGCGGGGGCAGGTTCGTTCTTTAGCTGAAAAGGCAAGAAAAGCAGCATTTGCATACTACGCTTCTTGCCTTTTTCATTACCCGTTAACAGGGTCCCAAACGCTGATGCACCTGCCAGAGTTTGTTGAAGTTCTGGCCGTGCCGTTGCAGATCCGCGGGACTGCCCTGCTCGGTGATGCGTCCCCCTTGCAGCACGTACACGTAGTCGAAGTGGCTCAGCAGTTGCAGGTTATGCAGCGCGGCAATGACCGTTTTACCGGCCAGGGCCGCCAGCAGGTTCTCGTACGCCTGCCTTTCGGTCCGGTGGTCGAGGTTGCTGGTGGGTTCGTCCAGGAGCACGAGGTTGCTGTTGCGGGCGGCCAGCAGGCCCCGGGCCAGGGCCAGGCGTTGTTTCTGCCCGCCCGACAGGTTCATCCCTTTCTCCTGAATGTTTGAATCCAGCCCGAAGGGCAGTTGTTCCAGTACTTCGTCGAAGCAGACCAGCTGGCACACGCGGTTCACTTCCTGCCGGGTATAGGGCAGTCCCAGCGTAATGTTGTACAAAATGGTGTTCTCAAACACTTCGGGCTCCTGGGGAATGAGCGTTACCGAGGCGGCCAGCCGGCCCCAGTCGGGGATGGCGTGGCCGTCTACCGTGAGGGCTACGCCTTCCCGCGGGAAATAGATGCCGCACAGCAGGGCCAGCAGCGTGCTTTTGCCGCTGCCGCTCCCCCCGATGAGGGCAATCCGTTGTCCCCGCCGGATGCGCAGCGACAAGCCGTGCAACCCGTGCGTCCCCGGCGGCGGCCGGTCCGGCGAGAGCCGCTGCCCGGCGCCGCTTGCCCCGTACAGGAAGTGCAGCCGTTCAATGTCAATGGACTGCCAGGTGTCAGCCAGCGGCTCGGCGGCCAGCGGCTGCCCCCACCGGGTGGAAGCTTCCGTAATGCTGCGGGCCGATTCCACGTCGGTGTTGTGTTGCACGGCCTGGGTGTAGAGCCAGGCCACGTCGTGAAAAACGCTGGTGAACTGGTTGACAAAACCGATCAGGGTAATGAGCCCGCCCAGGTAAAAGGTTTGCCCGGGCCGGTAATGCTGGTAAGCGTAGCCCATCAGCATTACCACGTAAATGAGCCCCACCAGCATGTAGGCGCTGAACCATTTCCACTCGTTGAGGATCACGTTGCGGCGGAACGCGGGCAGGATGGCCATTACTTTATCGATCAGGCTCTCGCCCATCCGCTTTTCCAGCCGCAGGGTAATGACGGTGCGGATGTTGGAAAGTCCGTCGAACAGGTTGGACGAGACGGCGTGCTCCCCCTCGTTGACCTCGTGCAGCGAACGGATGAAAGGCTTGTCGAATTTAATGATCACCCATACCGTAAGCGCCCCGATGCCGACGGCCACCGATCCGAACAGGGGCAGGAAGTAGACCATTGCCGCCAGCGAGAAGAAAAATTTGGAAAAGGCGTGCAGGTAGATAAAGCCGATCTGGAAAAACTCTTTCAGGGCCGCGTAGGCTTTGCGGAGGCGGTTGATGGTGGCACCGCTGTGGTATTGCTGGTGCCATTCCAGGGGCAGGTGCAGCACCTGCCGGTACATTTCGTCGAGGTAGTTGCGGCTTACAGTGAAGGCCAGTTGCCGCTCCATGACGCGGGCCGGTCCCTGGAAACACCATTCCAGCAGTCGCAGGGCCAGGTAGCAGCCCGCGTAGAGCCAGAAACACGAGAGCACCGGCATTTGCCGGCGTTGCAGCGCATCCACGAACCGCCCGTAGAGCAGCGGGTGCAGGGCCACCACCAGGTTCGACCCGATCAGCAAGGCGTACACCAGCACGTAACGGGAACGTTCCTGGCGGGCGTACCGCCAGGCGGTCCGGAGCAAAGAGAAGTAGGGGTTGTTCACGGCCGGAGTGGTTTTACGGGCGGAAAAACGGGGTCGGGCCTTACGGGTTTTCGGGCAGGTCGAGCGCCAGGTTGGCGGGCAGGCGCCAGCTCCGGTCAATGCGCAGGTCCTGGTCGTACACCTGGTTATACTTCCTGATTTCCTCCACCGTATACTGGTACGTGGTACCGGCATCGAGTCCGTCGATGGTATTGCTGCCGCCGCCCAGGTGGTGTACCACGCTGCCCGTTACCAGCAGGTGCGCCTGGTTGAGCTTTTCCAACTGCGCGACGGCGGCGTTGTCGGAACACCAGAACGTGAAGGTTTCGTCGAGCCCCCCGGCCCGTTCGAACAAAGCCCGGGTCCACAGGAACGCCCAGCCGCAGAACCGTTCGAACACCTGGTAGCCGGTCCGAACGCCGGAGTGCGCCAGCAAGCCGAAGGGGGCGTGCGACCGGGGGCACAAAGGCGAGGCGGAGGCGGCGCCCCGTTCCCGCATCGCCCCGATCAGCGCCACGTCCCAGCCGGGCGTAAACAGCAGGTCGTTGTTGCCGAAAAAGATGTATTCGCCAGTGCCCGCCCGGGCCCCGATGTTCAGGTAGGCGTTGTAGCCGAACGGAACGTCCGGGTAGAGGGTGGTGGCGCCGTGGTAGCTGACCGACCGGTTGGATTCGAGCACGATGACCCGGGCCCGGGTACCGGCCGAATCAATGGCCTGCTGGCTCATGGCGCGCAACGCCGGTGTAGTGGCGTTGGACACCAGTATGACATCAAGGCTGTAACTGTGGCTGGGAGGTAAGTTCATGCGCGTTGAAGCGTTTGACGTAGGGGTACACATATTGATTCGGCGGTCCGCCCTGGCCTTGCAGGGCCGCTTCGAAAGCGGTAGTGTCCACGGGCACCGTCAGGTCGCACACCAGCAGCGACTGCCGGTTGGTTTCCCGCGCCCCCTTCTCGGCCAGCGTTGCCAGGTCGGTGGTTTCGGTGCCGTACCAGCAGTACTTGACGTTCTTGTGGTTCTTGAGGTATTTGTAATCGCGGGCGCCGGCTTCCACCAGGATCACCTCGTAGCCGTTGTTGTGCTGCTCCAGGTAGTTGAGGAAAGCATCAATGTGCTGGCCGTACACGGCCGAAGGCGTCAGCAGCGGCACGATGATCGACAGGTCGGGCAGGTCGGGCTTACCCGTGTGCACCTGCTGCACCGAATAGCCTTCGCGGGTGTTGCGCACCTGGATGCACTGCCCCGGGTCAAACTGGAGGTGCCGGAAACCGTTCAGGGCGTACGTTTGCAGGGCTTCCGGGCTCATGCTCCCCACGTGGTTCCATTCCTCCTCGTTGGTGCGGTAGAAGTTGTTGTACATGCTGTCTACCAGCCTTTCGTGTTCCAGGTGGTAGAGGTTGAACCCGGCTGTTTTCTCGTACGAATACCCCAGTTTGCGGAGGCGGTAGAGGAACTCCATGTCTTCAAAGCCGTACGACACAAAGTTCTCATTCCAGCCGCCGGCCATTTCCACGTCCCGCTTGTTGTACACGAGGCAGCCCCCCGTGTTGTCGTAGTTGCTGTTGCCGTAGAGGGGCTCCGTGTCGGTGTAGTCGTATTCGTGCAGGCGCAGGTTGAAGTCCTTGGGATAATACGGGAGGGCGGCTACCAGGCGGGTCATTTCCGGACCCGCCGCGAAGAGGTGCTTTTTCACCTGCACCACCAGGCCGTTGTAGGGCGAAACGCAGGTAACGCCGGCCTTGACGCGTTGCAGGGCGGCCACGATGGCCTCCGGCTTGCAGAACACGTCGCAATCGCACATCATCACGTAGGGCCGCGTACTCAGGCGGGTGGCCAGGTTGAGGTTGCGGGTTTTGTAATGGCAACTGCCGGTAGGCACCAAGCAGTGGAACACGTTGGGCCGGCCGGCCAGCCAATCGTCCAGGCGCGAAACCGGCCCCTGCTCGACCAGGACGATTTCGTAGCCGGTGAAGTACGCCTCGAAATAGTCGAGCAGCAGGCCCAGGTTGTGCAGCCGGTCGGCCGTTTCGATCTTCACCGACAGGATGACGCTCAGGGAAGACAGGTCGTATTTGCCGCCCGGCTGGGGGTAAAACGCGGCCACCTTTTCGCCGAGCCGGAGAAACCCGCCGGCCAGTGCCGCAAAATGCTGGTAGTACGCGCCGTGGTGCTTCCACGAACTGAAGTGCAGCAGGTGGATGTCGTCCACCGAGAAGCCCGGCCCGAAAAAACCGTCGTAGAAGAAAGCGTCGCTGTAGAAAAACCAGGCCTGGAAATTAAAGCGGTAATCCGTGGCGATGGGAATCTGGTTGTAGTGGCACCACAGGGAAATGGCGCTCTGGTCGGCAAAAAGCAGGTAGTCGTTGTACCGGCGGGTCAGCTCCCATAATTTCTCGTACTGGGCCCGGTTGCGGTAGCGCTTCGGAATCACGAACACGCCCGCGTTGATCATCTCGTCCTGGCCGTCGGGAAAGAAAAGCTGGTCTTCGGCCAGCCGTTGCACCAGTTGCGGGTCGTGCCTTGCCTCGCTCCTGAGCACGCGGTAGCCCGGGTTGGAGTGATCCGAAACGGCAAAAAACGCGTCCCGCCCGAAAAGCGCATCCAGCGGTTTGAGCACCAGGGTATCCACGTCCAGGTGCAGGATGTCGTCGTAGGCGTCGAACCGCTCACTCCACAGCCGGTACCGGTAGAATACTTTGGGGGAGTTGACCACCCCCAGCGAAATCCCCTCCAGCCGGGCGTCGTCGGGCTCGTAGGGCACCCGTTCCAGGTTGCGCACCGACGCCAGGAAGGCGAGCACGGCGTCGTCGTTGCCGTCGTAGCAGGCCAGGATGCGCGGGTGCCCGGGGTAGTTGGCCTCGATGCTTTTCAGGCAGGCAATGGCCGGCTGGCAGTAGGCATCGTCGAACACAAGAAAAATTGCATGATTCATTGGATGGGGAGTTGGAAGATTGCAATAAGGAGTCATGCGTGCCCGCCAGGGCCTTGTCGTGGAACCCGTCGTAGTCGCCGGGCGCATTGGCGGTAAAGCGGTCCACGTGAAGTCATTTCAGCATAATTCCACGCCGGAGGCGACTGCATGCCGGCGGCCCGCCCGCGCCCCTGCCCGGATGGCCCGCCAGGCCGCCAGGATGCTGTCTTCTTCGCGCTGCAGGGCGTATTGTTGCAGTATGAACGCGGAGGCTTGCCGTCCCTGCTCCCGTACCCGTTCGGGATGCTGCCGGTACAAGCGGATCACGCGTTCTGCCGTCTGGCTGAATTGCAGCAGGTTGGCCGCCTGCACGGGATAGCCGTACGGGGCTTTGAGGAATTCCCGGCCGCCGCTGCCGTGGTAGCCGATCACCACGCAACCGCAGGCCATTGCCTCCGCCGGGGGCAACCCGAAGCTCTCGCGGTCACTGAACGACAGGAAAAAAAGCGCATTTTGCAGGGTGGCGGCTACCTCCTGTTCCGTCTGGTTTTCTATTTCCACCAGTTCAAAGCCCTCAAGCGCCCCCCAGAACTTGAGCATGTTGATGACCTGTACTACGTCACCGGGCAGTTTCCGCGGCATGAAGGCAATCTGGTCCTGCTTCGACGGGCCGCAGTTGAAAAGGGTATGATCCAGGCCGTAACGGATCCGCAACAGCTTCAGTCCCGGGAATACCCGCCGCAGGTACGCGGCGTCGTGCGCCGACACCACGATGGTTGCCACCACGTCGGGGTGCAGGTAAGGCGTGTGCCGGCTGCAGTCGTGGACGGGATGCTTGCTGAAGGTATAGTGGGCGTTCTGGTTGAAGACTACTTTCCGGATGCCGGGCCAGTACTCGGTAAGTTGCGGGCCGTCGATTTCGGGAAAAACCAGGTAGTCGCTTTCCCCGAGACGGGCTTCCATCTCGGCCTGGCTGATCACCCGGGTCCGGTTCCCGAACCAGGTACACCGGAAACCCGCCTCCTGGTGCACGAGGCAGGCGGCGATGCCCCCTTTGTTGAGCACGTCGACGTGCCGGTAGAGTTGTTTGATGCCCCCGTAGGGAATGTTGGAGTCCGGGCAGATCACGTAAATGGTACTCATGCCGTGGGGTAGGATAAGGGTTGTCTGGAGGAATGCCGGGGCAGGCTCACATCGTTCATCTCCCAGAGGTATTTGAGAAACCACGCCGTCTCGGGGGTGTTGTATTTGTGGTGGAACAACTGCTTGTTGATGGTCTGCTGCCGCAGGTTCTCCGCCTCATCTTTGTCGTGCGGGTAGTGGATGGAATGGGCGTTGCGGTTGAGCAGGGTGGTGACCCCGGCCTGGTGCAACCGGTACCCCAGGTCGATGTCTTCCATGCCCCAGTTCTGGTCATACGCCACGTCAAAAGCGCCTACTGCCCGCAGGGCATTCGTGTGAACGGATACGTTGCAGGTCCAGAAAAAGACCCAGGGGAACCGGAGGTCCGCCAGGTTGTCGCGGTAACGGAGGTAAAAGCCGTCGCGCAAATCCAGGTGCCGGCCGCTCAACCGGAAAGCATCAATGGATTGATCGGGGCTTTGCGGGTCGATCACCTGTTGCAGGTAGGTCCCTTCCTGGTTGCCATTGTCGAAGCAGTATACGTAGCCCAGCACGGCCGCCGCGCGCGGGCACGAAAGGTGTGACCGTACGTGTTCGGCAATGCACCCGGTGCCCAGCAGTACGCCCGAATCCACGAAAACGCAGATGCTTCCGTTGGCGTGTTCAATGCCCAGGTTGCGGGCCCGGGCCACCCGCCGCCCCTGGTTCTCCTGGTAGTGGTACTGTAAATTACCATGCCCGGCATACTGCTTCACGACGGCCGCCGTATCATCGGTGGAACCGTCATCCACCACGATCACTTCCAGGGATGCCCCGGTCAGCTTTTGCTGGTAGATGCTTCGCAAGGTGTAGGAGAGCAAAGCACTCCGGTTGAAGGTGGGAATGATTACGGAAACCAAAGGGCCGGACATAGGATGCGTACGTTAAGGAGTTATTGGTTGTTCGTTGTTCGAACGTTGTCACGGCGGGGGTTTACACCATGCGCAGGCTGTACCGGTCCACCAGTTCGAACCGGAAGTCGATTTCCTGCATGAATGACGCCTTGTTCAGCAAAGCAGTGCTTTCGGCAACGGAGTATTGCCCATTCACTATATCGCCGACCAGCCGGCTTGCTGCTTCCGACAGTTTCTTGCCCCGCTTGTAGTACACGTTAAAGTGCCCGTGGTCCCAGGTGTTGTTGCCGTGGAAAACGTAGATGTACACCGTAGGATTGATGATGGGGTAGATGATGCTGTTGTCCAGCAGGTGACCCAGCAGAATGGTGTCTTCTCCCTTCTCCAGGCTGGCATAGTTGCAAAGGGGCGTAATGATCGACTTTTTGCACAATATACTGCCTTCCCACAGGCGGAAGGGAGATAAATAAGCCACCTTGTTGACGCAGTCGTACATGAGCCAGTACAACAGCATACAGGCCGGCTTGCAGCTCTGCATGAGGGCTTCCATCTGCACTTGCAACCGGTTGCTGGCATACCAGTCGTCGTCGTCCCACTGGCAAAAATACTCCCCGTTGCACTTGTCGACGGAGATGTTGCGAAGTTCCCCCAAGGTCAGTTTCGGCTCGGCGGGCACTTCCAGGAAGTACACCTGCCCGCCCGGGTACTGCTCCGCAAACTGTCTCACGGCCGTGTTGTTACTCTCGTACAGCACCATCAACTCCTTATTGGGATAGGTTTGCGCCTCGAAACAGTTGACGGCGTGCTGAAGCTGCTTGATGCTGTTGTGGGATACACACAGGCACGAGATCAAAGGGTAAGTTTCCATAAATATTGGCAATTAACGTAGATGGGGACAATTTGGGAGATCAGGCGGGTGGTGATGGCCGGCCGGGTCGCCGGACCAGGGTGAACAGGGAGGGCACTTGTCAGCGCCGGCCCGGTGAGCGGGGAGCGAAGCCGGGTTCCGTTCCTGGAAACGGAACGCTTTGCCGCTTGCGGGCGGCTGAGTTGCACAAAGGCCCCGTTATTGAAAAAAGCGGCACGTTACGCACTGAAAGCAACTAACGTACAGGTACTTAAGCTAATGATGACACCGATAGGGCCGCACCTGGCGTGACTTTAGGCATCCGGCGTCTTCGCTTTTTTCGCAACGCAAAACTTTTTATTGGTTTAACCGGCTGCTTGACTGAGGAAGGAAATAGATGAACCATGTGAAACGAAGAAACCAATGTATTGCGGATATTCAAACTCATTTTATCATTTGGATCGCCCGACTGCTTAATGCAAAGTGCATCTGTACGTGCAGCCGCGCGTGAAGAAAAGGCTCTGTTTGCTGAATCAATCCCCGGAAGAAACCAGCTTAAGTGACTGATTACCAGCGCCTTAACAAAAATGCTTATTTCAGTGAAAAGGGCGATTGGGTGTTGGTCAAACCCAGCCTGGCAGAGCACTACACCGTTTACGAATGTAAACCGGAAAGCGGTGCTGCGTCAATCTCGTTTATACAATATTATAAACTGTTGGGCTACAACGCAAGGTGCGCCGACAATTTTTTTACGGTGCCTGGTGTGCGTTCAACGGAATGGCAGTTGTTTGAAAGGCATGATCCCTGACTGCCGAAAGGATGTGAGCGGATGATCCGCCGCAAGCTTTTTTCGCATTAACAGGATGATTATACCATTTGAGCGGATGACAATCGTAAAAATCTTGCACCACGCAAAATGCAAATACTGATTTATACCCATTCGCCGCGGGTTTTTCGTCGTTCGCAACGCCTTGATTCACAGACAACCCTGAACAACCAGCTACGCAACCATGAAGTCATTTTGACAGCCTGCGCAGCCGTGTTCCAGACCCGACAATCAGCGTGCCGGCGCCCGGATGCATCGCCGTCCGCACCCGGGCGGCGGGGCGCGTGGTCAGGGCCGGATGGGTGAGGCGTGGGGGTGAAAGAGAATGGGGGTGATAAAACAAAAACCGCTTAATTTTTGAAATTAAGCGGTTTTAAAGTGCCGAAGACGAGAGTCGAACTCGTACAGGGTTACCCCCGCACGCCCCTGAAACGTGTGCGTCTACCAGTTCCGCCACTTCGGCCCAAAGGTTTTGCAATTATAACGGAAAAATCTGAAATCACGCAAATCTTACGCGCGTACGGCCCGTATTTTTTTTGTCACACGGCGGCCTTATACTGCATGCGGTGCAACTGGGCGTAATACCCTTCCCGGGCCAGCAGCGATTCGTGGGTGCCGTGCTCCTTGATCTCGCCCTGGTCGAGCACCAGGATCTGGCTGGCTTTCTGGATGGTAGAGAGCCGGTGGGCGATCACGATGGCCGTGCGGCTCTTCATCATCTTGCCGATGGCCTCCTGGATCATCTCCTCGGTTTCGGTGTCTACCGAAGAAGTGGCTTCGTCGAGCACGATGATCTTGGGGTCGTACACCATGGCCCGCACGAACGAGATGAGTTGCCGCTGGCCGACCGACAGGGTGGCGCCCCGTTCCATCACGTTGTAATCGTAGCTCCCGGGCAGCCGCTCGATGAAACGGTGGGCCCCCACGAGTTCGGCCGCCGCCATCACCTTCTCGCGGGAGATGGCCGGGTTGTTGAGCGTAATATTGTTGTAGATGGTATCCGAAAAGAGAAACACGTCTTGCAGCACCACGGCGATCTGCCGGCGCAGGGCCCCCAGTTCGTACTCCTTCAGGTCCACGCCGTCCACCAGGATGCGGCCCTTGTTGATGTCGTAGAAGCGGCTCAGCAGGTTAATGATGGACGACTTGCCGGCCCCGGTGGCGCCTACCAGGGCCAGGGTTTCGCCGGCCTGCACCGTGAAGGTAATGTCGCGGAGGCGGTAGTCCTCGTCGTTGTAGGCGAACCACACGTGCTCGAAGCGGACCTCGCCGCGCAGGTTCCCGGGGGCCAGCGTGCCGGTGTTGGGGATGTACTCCTGGCTGTCGAGCAGTTTGAGGATGCGTTCGGTGCTCACGATGCCCAGTTGCAGGGTGTTGAACCGGTCGGCGATCATGCGGATGGGCCGGAAGAACATGGAGGTGTACATGATGAAGGCGATGAGCACGCCCAGCGTAATGTCTTCGGCCAGCACGCCCCGGGCCCCGTACCACACCAGCAGGCCCGTGCAGCCGGCCGAAATGACTTCGGCCACCGGGAAGTACACCGAGTAATAGAACACCGACTTGATGTTGGCCCGGCGGTGTTCGCGGTTGATGGCCTCGAACTTGCGGAACTCGATCTCCCCGCTGTTGAAGATCTGCACGATGCTCATGCCCGTGATGTGCTCCTGCACGAAGGCGTTGAGGTTGGCGACGGCCGTACGCACTTCGTTGAACGAGTCTTTGATCTTCTCCTTGAAGATGTAGGTGCTCATGAGCAGCAGGGGCAGCAGGGCCAGGCTTACCAGCGTGAGCCGCCAGTCGGTGTAGAGCATGATGCCCAGGATCACGACCAGTTGCAGGAAGTCGCCGGCAATGGCGGCAATGCCCTCGGTGAACACGTCGGCCAGCGTTTCAATGTCGGAGATGGAGCGGGTTACCAGCCGGCCGATGGGGGTGTGGTCGTAAAACTTGAGCCGCAGCTGGAGCAGGTGCCGGAAAAGCTGCACCCGGATGTCGCGGATGATGTGCTGGCCGAGCCAGCCCGACAGGTAGGTGTTGCAGAACTGGATGACGGCCTGCATCACCAGGATGCCCACCAGCACGAACAGCATGGTGGTCAGGCCCCCGTAGTCGCCCGTCATCACGTGCCGGTCGATGGTGTACTGAATGAGCAGGGGCGTGGACGGCACCAGCAGGGCCAGCAGGATGATGAGGAACACCAGCCCGAAAAACCGTCCCCGGTACGGCCGGATGAAGCCGAACAGCCGCCTGAGGATGGCCAGGTCGAATATCCGGCCGCTTTTTTCTTCTAACTGCATAAATGGTTTGTTGGGAATTTATGAGTTCATGAGTTCAAAGTTTATGAGTTTATGAGTGGGAACGCGTAACCAGCCGTTCGCGTACTGACTTTGAACTCATAAACTCATGAACTCATAAACGCTTCTCTTCGCCCGGCAAAACTACGGTTATTAAACGGGAAAGGGATAGGCAACGTCGGTGAGAAAGAGTCCTTCGGGCGGCACGGCCCGGCCGGCGCGGTTGCGGTCGCGGCTGCGGATCACCTCCTCGAAGCCGTCGGCCGACAACCGGCCCTCCCCTACTTCGAGCAGCGTGCCCACCAGGGCCCGCACCATGCCCCGCAGAAAGCGGTTGGCCGTGACGTGGAACGTGAGCAGGTCGCCGGCTTCTGCCCAGTAAGCTTCCCGGAGCGTGCAGCGGAAGTGGTTCACGTCGGTCTGCACTTTGCTGAAACTCTGGAAATCGTTGTGCAGGGGCAGGCGGGCGGCCGCCTCGTTCATGCGGGCCGGGTCGGGCAACCGGTGGTAGAAGTAGCTGAGTCCGTGGAGGAAAGGGTCCTTGCGCCGGCTGATGCGGTACTCGTAACTACGCGACAACGCATCGTAGCGCGCATGGGTAGAATCAGCGACCGGGAAGATGCGCTGCACGCTGATGTCGGGCGGCAGCAGGGCGTTGAGCGGGTAATGGTGGCGGTCGGGGTGCAGGGGCACTGGGGTATCGAGGTGCACAAATTGCCGGGCGGCGTGCACGCCGGCGTCGGTGCGGCCGCTGCCCACGGTTTCTACCGGGTGGCGCAGGATGGTCTGGAGGGCGCGGTTGAGTTCGCCCTGCACGGAGGGGGCGTTGGGCTGCACCTGCCAGCCGTGGTAGCGGGTGCCGCGGTAAGCCAGTTCGATGAAGTAGCGCAAAACAATGGACAATTGAAGATGGACAATTGGAAAGTACGGGATGCGGCGCACCGGCGTTGCGGAGATTAAAGGTAGGAATACTTTCTTATCCGGTAGTGCGCAAATCAGGGTGCTGTAGTTGCAGCTTGTAATTTCAAATTATGCTGGCAGAGGAAGAATTTGATGGCTCCAATGTGATTGTCGAGTGTCTTAGAAAACGATAGGGTTTCTCTCACGAGTCGGGAGCACCGCTGGCGGAGGGTACAATTGAACCGTTCTACGTGATTGGTATACTGTTTCTGCTTGCAATACAAATGCTGTCCTTGTGGGATGACGGTTTTGTAACTCTCCCAGTCATCGGTGTGGAACAGGCCATACTTTTGCACTACTGCGGGTAGTTTTGCCCATAAAGCCCGGGCTGACGCTCGACTTCGGTCTCCCACATGAAAGGCTATTACCTGCCTGGTGGCCCGGTGGATCACTAACCAGATGTAGTACACGTTGTCCCTTTTTCTGACAAAAGACCACAGCTCATCGGCTTCGTTGTCAAAGAGTTTGACGTAAAACCGGTCCCCTTGCTTGACCTGCTTAATGGCAATGTGGCAATTGAGATCATCGGGCAGATGCCGGTAGAGTTGTTTGATAAACTTAAGCAGCCAAGTCAGCGAGATGTCTACCACCCGGCAGATCCCCCGCAGGGAAATGCGCTCGGCTAACAGTTTCTTGACCAACTGCTGCTTTTCTACGGAGATGAACCAGTCTTGACCTTTGTCGACAAACTTGTATTTACAATCCTTGCACTTGTGCTGCTGTTTCTTTTGGTTGAAATTCAGACCGTATTTCTCGTGCGTTTGTGCTCAGACAACGAGGGCAGCGAATTGGTGAATCGCACATGGTAATGTGTGGTTTTTGTTTGGCGACCCCAATTTAAACCCCTCGTTGTTTTATCCCCCCTCAGCACCCTGTTTTTTGCACTACCGATCGGAAGGCAAAGTAAAAGTCTGGGTGACCAATATTATTGGAAAAACGATTGCTACACTAACCGATTCAGACTACCATCCAGTTGGTAATTTTAAAGTTGGCCTGAATACTTCTCAAATTCCGGCAGGCATTTACTTGTATAGTTTGCAGACTGCAACAGGCATAATTACCAAACGTTTAGTGGTTCTTAAACAATAGCGGTCGAGCACACTGATGCAAAGAGGGAGGGCAAGGAAAAAATAGAAACATGAGTCATTCCGAATGTTGCCCGGCCGGAAGGTCGGGCAATTTTTTTGGCCTCCTGCGGTAAAAACGGGATAAGCCTTCCACGAGCAGTTGTTTTACAGGTCCTGACAAGTAAACCACAACTTTCACATGCGTACCCATCACCTTCTCTCATTACTGTTTTTTGTCTTGCTCCTGACGGGCAATGCCTGCAAGAAAGCCCCCTGCCTGCCGTTACCGTAGAAGGCGGTAACATCGGCTGTTGCGTAGCCGGGAAAGCCTGGAGATCCTACCATTTGGACCTGAAAGCGAACACTTGGCCGCCAGTTACCACAAGGATACGCTCAGGATCGAAGCCTCCCGGTCCACCGCCGACCGCCGCGAAGAAATCTTTTCAATTACCGACGGCCGCTTTGACATCACTTATTGCTGATCCCGGTTGCCCGGGCAGCACCAGGTTCCGGTTGCGGGTGGTGGACTCGGCGGCGTACGCAAGGGTACTTGTCACTACGCAATAACGCATCGTAGTGCGTATGGGTGGAATCAGCAACCGGGCCGATGCGCCCCGCGGTTGGGTTGGGCAGTAACCCGCCAGGCGAAGTAACTCCCAACCGGGCGCTTCCAGAGGATTTATATGTAAGGTAACACTTCTATCGACAATAATTCGAATGTATAATTGTGCGGGAGGGCAATTAAGGAGAATAACAGCTTTTTTTAATGTAAAACATATTGAAATTCGCCCATACAATTCAAAATTATTCATGCCGCTGTGGATCAGCGCCTTGGAACGAATAATTCGTAATGAATGAACACTATTTCTGTTGCAACGCCGCATGCATTAAAAACCGGAAGTACTCCCGCACCGCGCCTCGACGGGTTTTATTGACCAAAACGTTCACTATGTAACAATAACGGCGCCAAATGATTGATGTAATATTTAGCAATTGATGTTTGTTTATATTTGTACTGCGCTATAATATCTTGCAACTATTCCACCACATATGTATGTAAAACCTTACGGAAGACGCATCAGAATGACTTCTGTTCTCCACTGCATTCCGTAAATGCACCTCACTTCATCACGGGTGGAATACTGCACGATAGCGCCTCTTGCGCAACAATGAGGGGCGTTGACTCCCTTTCCCATTTGAATTCCATTGCCGCCGGCATGTTCCTGACATAACTACGTCGCTTGACGGGGTTATATCTCCGCTTAACTTTATCTGCGCTTACCTTCATGGCAATACCTGGCCGGGCCTTGGTCCTCAGGTAGAAATAACACCGTGTCTTTACTTATCTGCTTACGGTAGTACATCACTACCCGTGGTGGCCGTGCCTTTGCCATTCCTTGCGCATACCGCAATTACGCTTACCAGTTTACAGTTCCATAAACCTTTACCCATTTCAGCTATTATGAAAAAACTACTGCTTCCGGCAGCCGTCGCTGCCTGCCTTGTGTTTTCCTCCGCGTCTGCCCAGTCCCAGTGGGTGAACGTAACCAACAGTGGAGGCACTGTTGTCGGTATCAATTATCCCGTCGATCCAAACAATTCCACTGTTGTCAGAAAAGTGGGCATTGGTAACACCGCCCCCAACGGCTGGCTCCAATTCAACAACAACCACGAGAGCCGCAAGGTCGTCCTCTGGGAATTGAACAACAATGCCCACGAGTACTACGGCGTAGGCACCAATCCCGACGTGTTTCGTTTCCAGATTCCGGGTCCTACCCGTGCCTATCGCTTCTACCGCGCCGACAACAGCTCGGCTTCGACGGAGATTTTCACCGTGGATGGTACGGGCAAAGTGGGCATCAACAACCCGACGCCCAACGGCCTGCTGCAACTGGACAACTCGACCGAAAACCGCAAGATCGTGCTGTTTGAGGCGGCCAACAACGACCACCAATTTCACGGTCTGGGCATTGGCACCCAGTCATTTCGCTTCCAGATCCCGGGTTCCGACCGGGCCTACCGCTTCTTCCGGGCCGACGGCACGACGAGTTCGACGGAGATTTTCACCATTCAGGGCGGGGGCAACGTGGGCGTAGGCACCAACAACCCGCTGGTCAAGTTCCAGGTACAGGGCGGCAACGTGGCGCAGGTGTCGAGCGGCAGCCTGGGCGACCCGGGCAGCAAGTGGTCAGCCCTGGGACAACCACCCACCGCTTTCCCCACCGGGGGCGCCTACTTCGGCCTCTTCAACAACTGGTCACAGCAGAACTTCATTACCGGTCTGCTCGACAACGGCGCCAAGAAAGACGGCCTGATCGCCTGGCAGGACCAGACCTCAATGGAAACCGACGAGGGTACCCGCCTGCGCATCGGCTTCATCAAGGGTTTCGGTACGAGCGCCAATAACCCGGGCAACCCGGCGGTATTTTCCGAGAAGCTCACCGTCCTGGCCAACGGCAGAGTGGGCATCGGCCTTGTCAACCCTTCAAGCCTGTTGCATCTTTCTCTCGACGATGCCTCCAAGCCCGGTACCTCAACCTGGAAAATCGCTTCCGACAAGCGGCTTAAAAAGGATGTGACTGAGTTCAAAGACGGCATCGAAGTGCTCCGCAAGATCAACCCGGTATGGTTCAAGTACACCGGGGAAGCCGGCATGCCCACCAACAAGACCTACGTGGGCATCGTAGCCCAGGACATGCAGAAGGTTGCCCCCTACACCATCGACTCGTTTACCCACACCGACGAGAAGGGCGCCAAGACCGACTACCTCAACTACGACGCGGGGGCCCTCACCTACATCCTGGTGAACGCCGTGAAGGAGCAGCAGGGCGTGCTTGAACAAAAGGATGCCCGCATCAAAGTACTGGAAAAGGGCCTGTCGGACCTGGAGGCGCGGCTGGCCCAACTGGAAAAATCGCCTTCCGCTGCCCGCCTGGGAGCACTGGGTGCCGGTTCGTCTACCGAAACTTCGGCCGTGCTGCGCCAGAACCGGCCCAACCCTTTCGGCGAGAAGACCATCATCGAGTACGAACTGCCCGAAGCCACCAAACAGGCCGCCCTGTTCATCTACAACGTGCAAGGCGAACAGCTCAAGCGGTTTGACCTGTCCGGCAAGCGCAGCAAAAGCGTGGAACTCGACGGCAATACCCTGCCGGCCGGTCTCTACCTCTACAGCCTGCTGGTGGACGGCAAAGTGATCGACACCAAGCAAATGGTGCTCACCAAGTAAGCCGTTTGTGTTGACCAACCGGCAAGGGAGGTTGCATTAAAAAAAGGATTACCACAGCAATACACTCCACCCGGTGTATCCGTGGTAATCCTTTTAAATGCAAGACCTGTTTATGCCCCTCCCTTCCCCGCGAACTCCCTGACCAGCAGCCCGCGTTAGCCCCACTTATCCGTCAGCACTACATTCCGCTAATAATACCCTGTACGGCTGCCTTCATCGCTAGAGCCGTCGCCGCCGTCCCGGCTATGCAACCGTTCCTATGCGCCCACCCCAAGCCGTCCCGGCTATGCAACGAACACTTTCCCTCCTACCCTCCCATCTTCCCCTTCAGGAAACGGGCCGTGTAGTTGTCCTCCAGTGCAATCAGGTCCTCGGGCCGGCCGGCAAAGGTGACGTAGCCGCCCCCGTCGCCGCCCTCGGGCCCTAAGTCAATGACCCAGTCGGCGCACTTGATCACGTCCACGTTGTGCTCGATGATGATCACCGAGTCGCCCTGCTCCACCAGCGCATTGATGGCGTGCAGCAGTTTGCGGATGTCGTGGAAGTGCAGGCCCGTGGTCGGCTCGTCGAACACGAACAGCGTCCTGCCCTGGTTGGGGTTGTTTTTGCCCAGGAACGAAGCCAGCTTCACCCGCTGCGCCTCGCCGCCCGACAGCGTGTTGGACGACTGCCCGAGCCGCACGTAGCCCAGGCCCACCTCGTTGAGCGGCAGGAGCTTGTCCACGATCTTGTTTTTGCCCGCGAAGAAGCCGATGCTGTCCTCCACGGTCATTTCGAGGATGTCGGCCACGTTCTTGTCCTTGTAGGTCACCTCCAGGATTTCGCCCTTGAAGCGTTTGCCGCCGCAGCTTTCGCACTTGAGGTAAATGTCGGCCATGAACTGCATTTCGATCTTCACCTCCCCTTCGCCCTGGCACACCTCGCAGCGGCCGCCGTCCACGTTGAACGAAAAGTGTCCCGCCGTGTAGCCCCGGGCTTTCGCCAGCGGTTGCTCGATCATCAGGTTGCGGATCAGGTCGTACGCCTTGATGTAGGTAACCGGGTTGGACCGCGACGACTTGCCGATGGGGTTCTGGTCCACGAACTCGATCTGGCTGAGCAGCGTGAGGCTGCCTTCGAGCTTGTCGTAGCGGGCCGACTCGTCGGAGTACTGCCCGTAGTGCTTGGCCAGGGCCGGGAAGAGTACCTTTTTGATCAGCGTGGACTTGCCCGAGCCGCTCACGCCGGTCACCACCGTGAGCACGCCCAGCGGAAACTTCACGCTTACGTTCTTGAGGTTGTTTTCGCGGGCCCCGATCACCTCCACGTAGTCGGTCCAGCGGCGCTTGGGCGACGGCACCCGGATCTGGTCGCGGCCGTTCAGGAAGCGGGTCGTGTGGGTGTCGGCCTCGTTGATGTCGTCGATGGTGCCCTGGAACACCAGTTCGCCGCCGTGCGAGCCGGCCTCGGGGCCAATGTCAATGATCTGGTCGGCAGTCCGCATCACTTCCTCTTCGTGCTCCACCACGATCACCGTGTTGCCCAGGTCGCGCAGCATTTTGAGCACGCCGATGAGTTTCTGCGTATCCCGCGGGTGCAGCCCGATGCTCGGCTCGTCGAGGATGTACATGGAACCCACCAGGGCGCTGCCCAGCGACGTGGACAGTTTGATGCGCTGGTACTCGCCGCCCGAGAGCGTGTTGGTGAGGCGGTTGAGCGTAAGGTAGCCCAGGCCTACCTTGTCGAGGTACGAGAGGCGGTTGCGGATTTCGGCCAGGATGCGTCCCGACACCTTTTCTTCGTATTCGCTCAGCTGGAGGCCCTCCACGAATTGCAGGTGCCGGGTCACCGGCATGAGCACCAGGTCGGTGATCGACTTGCCGCCGATCTTCACGTAGGCGGCGTCTTTGCGGAGGCGGCTGCCCCGGCATTCGGGGCAGGTGGTGCGGCCCCGGTACCGCGACAGCATCACCCGGTACTGGATTTTGTGCGTCTGCGATTCGACGTAGTCAAAAAACTGGTTGATGCCCCGGAATAATTGGTTGCCGTCCCAGAGCAGTTGCCGCTCTTCGTCGGAGAGGTCCTGGTAGGCCCGGTGGATGGGGAAGTCGAAGCGGATGCCGTTCTTGAGCAGGGGCTTCATGAACTCTTCCTTCATCTTGTCGCTGCGCCAGGGGGCAATGGCTCCTTCGTACACCGACAGCGTTTTGTCGGGAATCACCAGGTCCTCGTCGATGCCCAGCACCTTGCCGAACCCTTCGCAGCGGCGGCAGGCGCCGTAGGGGTTGTTGAAGCTGAACAGGTTGATGCTCGGCTCCTCGAACGTAATGCCGTCGAGTTCGAACTTGTCGGAGAACGTCCGCAGTTCTTTGTCGATCACGTGCACGGTGCACACGCCCTCCCCTTCGAAAAAGGCCGTCTGCACGGAGTCCGAAATGCGGAACTGGTTGTCCTCGTCGTCGTGCTGGACAGCGCCGCGGTCGATCATGATCTGCACGTCGGCCGGCTGGTGCCACTCCACGTGCCTTTCGATGGCTTCTTCGATGAACAGCAGCGTTCCTTCGTACACGATCCGGGTAAAGCCTTTTTGCAGCAGGATTTTGAGTTCTTCCTCCAGCGTGCGGCCGGGGTGCACCGACAGCGGGGCCAGCACCAGGAAACGCTGGCCGTCGGGGTATTCGTAGAGGTAATTGACTACATCCGTCACCGTATCGCGGCGCACCACCCCGCCCGATGCCGGCGAGTAGGTGACGCCGATGCGGGCGTAGAGCAGCTTCATGTAGTCGTAAATTTCGGTGCTGGTGCCCACCGTGGAACGCGGGTTGCGCGTGCTGACCTTCTGTTCGATGGCAATGGCCGGCGACACGCCGCGGATGTACTCCACTTCCGGTTTTTCCATGCGGCCCAGGAACTGCCGGGCGTAGGCGCTCAGGCTCTCCACGTACATCCGCTGGCCCTCGGCAAACAGCGTATCAAAGGCCAGCGACGACTTGCCCGAGCCCGATAATCCGGTAATTACCACCAGCTTGTTGCGCGGAATGGCAACGCTCAGGTTTTTGAGGTTGTTGACCCGGGCCCCCTTGATGATGATGTATTTTTTTGGATCTAATCCATCTATATTTGCACTTGGCAAAGTTGTTGTGGCCTGTTCCGTATTCATCCCGCAAAGATAAGGAGATCGGGTTTCTTGGCGGGAGTTGATTGGTCATTAGTTGATTGGTCATTGGTTAAGGGCTATGGGTCAACCCCAATGACGATTCGGTGGTGACGAATGACCAATGACAATTGACCAATGACTAATTGAAAAATAGGGCTTGTAATTAATTGTATTTCTTTGTAATTTGATAAGGCAATTCCGCTTAACGAATTTTTGGCGTTTTCCTTACGCCGTTCATACATTCGTTTGCTCCTTTTGTGGGAAATCTATAGATTTGGTAAATACCGTATTTTCTCATTTAAACCCAATTATGGACTCTATGGCATAAAGCTTTACGCTCACTAACTCAATTATTTTCTGCAACATGGAAAAAGTGCTCGTAGACGACGGTACCTTGGTATCGCGCTACATCAAAGGTGACGAAAAAGCTTTTCAATCACTCCTTCAACGCCATAAGTCCCGGGTTTACACAACCATCTACCTGATTGTCAAGGATACGTACTTAGCTGAGGACCTGCTCCAGGATACCTTCGTCAAAGCCATTACCACCATCAAGACGGGTCGCTACAACGAGGAAGGTAAATTTTTACCTTGGATTTTACGTATCGCGCACAACCTCGCCATAGACTATTTCCGCAGGGACAAGCGTTATCCTACTATAATCTTGGAAGACGGCTCCAACGTGTTCAACACGCTGGACTTTTCGGAGGATTCCGCCGAGTCGATCCAGATTAGAAACGAGTCGCATGCGCGTCTGCGGGAGATGATACAACGCCTGCCTGAGCAGCAGCGGGAAGTTCTCATGATGAGGCATTACGGGGAGATGAGCTTCCAGGAAATAGCTGATGCAACTGGCGTAAGCATTAACACCGCACTAGGAAGGATGCGTTATGCGTTAATTAACTTACGCAAACAGATGCTCAAATATAACTGGAACCATGATCAAAACTTTTACTCCCAATGATGTAATCCGCTACGCGTACCACGAAACGCTGGAAGACGAAAACGAAACCATCGAACAGATCCTGCTCACCGACCCGGAGATGCAGACGCTGTACCAGGACGCCCTGATGCTCAAGCACCAGGTGCCCCTCACGCTGCTGCATCCTTCCGACAAGGTCACCGACCGAATCATGACGTACTCCCGCTACTTTCCCCAGGGGAGGTAAGGGAGTTACGGAGTTTGAGAGTTTGAAAATTTAAGAGCTCAGGAATTACACTTACCCGTGCTGCCGGTCCTTCCAGAAGGCAGCACGGGTAAGTGTTTTTGTTTTTACAGCACCATTGGATAACCGCTCCTGATTATCCCAATCCTCCTACTTTTGCAACCCGGACGGGGTTTCCCACCCCTGAACTCTCAAACTCCCTAACCCCCAAACTCCCCCCCTCCTCCCATGACCAAAAAAGAGCGTTTCCGGCTTTTCGTGGAGTACTTTTCGGTGCATTTTGCCGAACCGAAGACGGAACTGCACTTCAACAACCCCTACGAACTGCTGGTGGCCGTGATCCTGAGCGCCCAGTGCACCGACAAGCGCATCAATATGGTGACGCCGCCCCTGTTCGAGCGTTTTCCCACGCCCCACCACCTGGCCGCCAGCCACTACGACGAGTTGTTTCCCTTCATCCGCAGCGTGTCGTACCCGGGCAACAAAACCCGGCACCTGCTGGGCATGGCCAAACTGCTCGTCGAAGAATTCAACGGTGAGGTGCCGGCCACGCTCCCCGAACTCCAGCGGCTGCCCGGCGTGGGCCGCAAAACGGCGCACGTCATCCTCTCCATCATTTACAACCAGCCCACCATGGCCGTGGATACGCACGTGTTCCGGGTCTCCAAGCGGCTGGGCCTGGCGACCCAAAGCGCCAAAACGCCCCTCGAAATCGAGAAGCAACTGGTCAAAGAACTGCCCGAAGCGGTGATTCCGAAGGCGCACCACTGGCTCATCCTGCACGGCCGGTACGTGTGCGTGGCCCGCAACCCCAAGTGCCCCGAATGCGCCCTGACGCATTTCTGCAAGTACTTCGCCCAGGTCACCAGCAAACAAATGGCCGCCGCCGGCGTACCGGAAAGCCCGGCTAAAAAGCCGGTGCCCTGAGCCCTGAAACCCCTTCGGAGGAACGACGCCCGGCAGAACCAGGTGCCTGGCCGGCGTTTTTACCGGTTGTCTACCCATATGTAAGAGAGCCCTTTGCCAAAGCCGGCCACGGCTGTTTCAAAGTGTTTGAAATTGGAATATACCTCCCCGCTGTACTTCACGTTCTTAAATTCTTTCCCGGTCATTTTCCGGTTAAAGGCGGTAAACATCGCGTTACTGTTCTCCTTTTGCGGGCCGTTCTCTTCGTCTTCGGCCCCGCCCATGGATGTATATACCAGCTTTGGTTCGGAAAAGCCTTCAGTCCGCCGTTCAAGCAGCCCGAGCAGGTATTGGTCGTTGTAGTGAAGGGCAGGGCTGGCGGCCACGTAAGCGCGAAAAGCGTTGTCGCCGCGGGCCATGTTTTGCAGGAAGGCGTACAGGCAGAAGTAGCCGCCGAACGAATGGCCCATCAAAACGCGGTTGTCCGGTTTGGTGCGGTAATTTCGGTCCACGTAGGGAATCAGTTCTCTCTGGATGAAAGCCTGGAATTTGTTTCCTCCACCGCTTTTCTTCATCCCGTATACGGGCAATGCCTGCGGGTACAGGTAGTCACGGGTGCGTAGTTCCTCCATTTGCCCGAAATCTTTGTAACCAATGCCGACCAGGATCACCGGGGCCATTATTCCGATTTCGCGGTATTTGTCTACCATGGCCGCCACGATGTCGAAGTAAACGTTGGCATCCAACAGGTAAATGGTAGAATATTTACGGCCGGGTTCCTGGTCGTACCCCGCGGGCTTCCTGATGAAGACCGAGTAGGTATCCCTGACGGTATCGGAACGGAGCCGTACCACCGTGTAGGGTTCGGGAGTAACTATGGTGCTTTTCTGCGCCAACGCCGGTAGCATGGTGCCCAGATAGAGCCATAAGGCCGGCGGGATGAGTTGTATCAGTTGCATGGAGGAAGGGTTTTACGGAACCGGCACGGTTGCTCCGTGCAACCGCCGGCATCGTAGTAATGCTTTCCCCGCCCGGGCGGTTGCCTGGCCGGTTCCTCCCGCGTTAGTTTTTCAATAGCATTTCCCGGGGTTTGCTTTCAATCGCTTCGGAATACCCTCAAGGGCAACGGCTGGTACGTGACCTGCACGCAGTGGCACCGGAAAGACCCGGAAACGCACCATCACCCCGCCACCCTTCCCGGCCCCTACGCCCGGACGTTCCGGGTGGAGAAAGCGATGAAACAGCAGAGGCGCGATGAATCGCGCCTCTTTGATCCGGATTTGCGATTCGTCGCGCCCTTGTATTCCGCAATGGATTGCGCACCGGAAAGACGCGATGAATCGCGCACCGGAAAGACGCGATGAATCGCGTCTCTACCCTTAATCTACATTCCCCGTTTTGGACTCATCCGTGGCGGTGGGTTCTTTTACTTTGGCCGCGCTGTGGGTGTCGGGGTCCTGGTTCCGCTGGACGGCCGACTCCTGCAAGCCGCCCCGCTGCCCGGCCGGCTTCGTGCTTTGGGCCGGGGCCGCCTCACCGGCTTCTTCCCCCGAAACATCTTCGTGCCCCGAGCCACCACTTTCCAGCAGGGCGGCCGAAGCCGTATTGTACATGTACATCACCATGGCCGATGCCGTCAGGCTGGCAGTCAGAAATATCATTAGTTTTCGCATAGCTGTCTGTTTTTGTGGGTTATACAACGTTACCGGGTTATACGACGGTGGGCCCGAAGCGGATGCAAAATGCATGAATAAATATTTGTATAGACATCTATTGTATATACAAATATTTTATTACCTTGGCCTCAAGTTGAACGCTAACCCATTACAAGTATGGAAAAAGTCCTCGCCCTCAAACGTGTCAGTGTAAAAAACGCCCTGGTAGCCGGCCTCCTCGCTGGCGTGGTCATTGCTGTCCTTAACAACCTGTACAACCTGTTTTGCGGCACGGTACTCGACATTTCGGCGCCCAACGTGATTCACGTCGGTTCGGTCACCGGCTCGTCGGTGGTGCCGGCCCTGCTGGCGGGACTATTCTACTACCTGCTGGCCCGGTTCACCCGGCGGCCCGGGTTGATCTTCGCCATTGTGGTAGTGGTATTTACGCTGCTGAGCATGGGCGGTCCCTTCCAGCCTACCCTGCCCGACGGCTCACCGGCTCCGGCGGGTTTTGCAATCCTCACCGCACCCATGCACCTGATCGCCGGCGCCGTCATGCTCCTGGTCATTCCCCGCTACGCGTCACGGTAAGCGGTTATTTCACGCAAAAGGGTTCACGCAAAGGCGCAAAGGAGGAGCGCAAAGACCGCAAAGGGAATTAATGCATCAAAAGCGCCCCTTTTCTTTGCGCCCTTTGCGCTCCTCCTTTGCGTCTTTGCGTGAACCCTTTTACAAAAAAACTTACTAAACTTTCAGTAACTATTGAAAATTAGGAAAAGAGTATTACCTTTGGCCCATGCAGTACGAGGAAGGCAAGCGGCAATTCATCCAGACCTGGGGCAAGCTCGGCAGCGAGTGGGGCATCAACCGCACCATGGCGCAGGTGCACGCCCTGCTGCTGATCTCGCCCAAACCCCTGAGCACCGAGCAGGTAATGGAAGAACTGAGCATTTCGCGGGGCAATGCCAACATGAACCTGCGCGACCTGCTCGACTGGAGCCTGGTCCACAAGGAACTCGTGCCCGGCGACCGCAAGGAGTACTTCGTGGCCGAAAAGGACATCTGGGAAGTAGCCAAGCGCATTGCCCGCGAACGGAAGCGCCGGGAGATCGAACCCGTCAAGCAGGTGCTCGAACGGCTCCAGGCCGTGGAAGGCGACCCCAACCGCCCCGAAGTACGCGAGTTCACCGAACGCATGGCTCAGCTCAACGGCTTCGTGGGCAAGATGGACAGTTCGTTCGATACCCTGCTGCGGGCCGACGAAAGCTGGTTTTTCGGCACCCTGCTCAAACTCATGAAGTAACCTTTTTTATTTGCTTGTATGTTTCAATAATTCCTGAAAGTATGAGAACATTAAAAGAACACGTCATCATCTACGATGACGGGTGTCCGCTCTGCCACCTCTACACCGGCGCCTTCGTGAAAACGGGAATGCTTGACCCCGACGGCCGCCAGGCCTACACCTGCCTGGGTCCCGAAACGGCCGGGCTGCTCGACGCGGAGCGGTCGCGCAACGAGATTCCGCTGGTGGACCTGCGCACGGGCACCGTGGTGTACGGCGTCGACAGCATCTTCAAGGTGGTGGGGCACCGTTTTCCCGCCCTCCGGCCGCTCTTCCGGCTGCGGCTCTTTCAGGGGCTGGCCCGCACGGCGTACGCCTTCGTTTCCTACAACCGCAAAGTGGTGATCCCGGGGCGGGTGTTCGAAGCGGAAGGCGCCTGCACGCCCACCTTTCACCTCCCCTGGCGGCTGGCCTACCTCGGCGTGGCCTGGCTGGTGTCGGCCTGGGTGCTCACGGCCTACGCCGCCCGGCTCGTGCCGCTGGTGCCGGCCTCTTCGTTCGGGCGGGAATTCCTCGTCTGCGGCGGCCAGATCGCCTTCCAGGCCGGGCTCGTGGGCCTGCTGCGCCGCGACCGGCTGGTGCACTACCTGGGCAATATGATGACCGTTTCGCTGGCCGGGTCCCTCCTGCTGGTGCCGGCCCTGGCCCTGGGAGCGGCCGGACTGGCCCTGCCGCCGCTCTTCTACGCCGCCTGGTTCACGGCGGTGGTCGGCCTGATGTTGCTTGAGCACGTCCGGCGGGTGAAGCTGCTGGGCATTCCGGCGGCGGCCACGGCGGGCTGGGTAGCCTACCGGCTGCTCGTCCTGGCTGTCATCCTGTAAACCGGTTACGCGCCCGGACCAGGTAGAATTTTCGCCCGGCCTCCGTGCAAGGGCTCCGGTCTCAAGTCTCCCGTCTTACATCTCACGTCTTATGAATAAGATTATTCTGGCCGGGGGCAGCGGCTACCTGGGTACCCTGCTGGCCCGGCACTTTGCCGACCAAGCGCAGTCCATTGTGATCCTGACCCGCGGGCCGGCCTGGCAACGGGGCAACGTGCAGGCCGTGTCGTGGGACGGTGCCGGCGACGGTCCCTGGCGGGTCCACCTCGAAGGGGCCGACCTGCTGGTAAACCTGGCGGGCAAAAACGTGAACTGCCGCTACACCGAAGCCAACCGGCGGGAAATCCTCCGGTCGCGGGTGGCGGCTACCGAGGCGCTGGGCCGGGCCGTGGCCGCCGCGCAGGTTCCCCCCCGGGTGTGGGTCCAGTTTGCCTCGGCCACCATCTACCGGCACGCCGAAGATTTTGCGATGGACGAAATTGCCGGCGAGATCGGTTACGGGTTCTCGGTGGACGTGTGCCGGCAGTGGGAAAAAACCTTCTGGGCGCAGCCGGCCCCGCACACCCGCAAGGTGATCCTGCGGGCGGGCATTGTACTCGGCCGGCGCGACGGCGCCTTTCCGCGGCTGCTCAACCTGGTGCGGCTGGGGCTGGGCGGCCGGCAGGGCAACGGACGCCAGTACATCAGCTGGATTCACGAGGCCGACGTGGCGGGCATCGTAGATTGGGTGGCGGCCAACGAGTCGGCAACGGGTGTCTACAACTGCACGGCGCCCGGTCCCGTGCCCAACGCCACCTTCATGGGGCTCATCCGCGAAGCGTACGGCGTGCCGGCGGGGCTGCCCGCGCCGGCCTGGCTGCTGGAACTCGGGGCGGGGCTGATCGGCACGGAAGCCGAACTGGTGCTCAAAAGCCGCTGGGTAGTGCCGGCCCGGCTGCTCCAGGCGGGCTACCTGTTCCAGTTTGCCCAGGCCGGCCCGGCCCTCCACGACCTGATCAGCATCCGGGCCTGAGGGCGGCACGGGGGGCGGGCGGCGACGGAAAAACAGTGCGCCGGGGGGTTGCGGAGCCGAAAAATGTTCACCTTCCCGTAAAATATTCTTGGGTTGCTATGATTTATCCAAAAACTTTTCTTCATTCGTAATTACGACGGCATTCCCTCCCCGGAATGCCGTACTTATGCAACCATTTTACGACCCTTATACCCCATTCAGTGACACGGCTCACCGTTTTTCTCATTGCCCTGATTTTCCTTTCCGGCAGTATCCCTTCCGCCTTCAGCCAGTCCGTCCCTGCCGACAGCGCCCTGGTGCAGCAGTCGGTGCAGCAGGTCTACGCCCGCTACCGGACGGCCATGCACCTGCACTCACACCTCTACAACGGGAGCGAGTACGTGGATTACGACAACTACATTGACGGGCACCAGTACTTCAGGTCCGACGAATGGGAGGATGGCACCATTCACTATGACGGCACGCTGTACCGCCAGGTGCCGCTGCTGTACGACGTGCGGTACGACCAGGTGATCACCGAGAACCTGGCCGGCCCCCTGCGCATTCGGCTCGTTGCCGAAAAAGTACGCTACTTCACCCTGCTCGGGCACACCTTCGTGCGCATCGTGGCCGACTCGACGACGCAGGGGGGGGTACGCACCGGGTTCTACGACCAGTTGTACGACGGCCGCGTGCAGGTGCTGGCCAAACGGGTCAAACTCATCCACGAGCAGATCACCTCCGGCCAGGTGGAACGGGATTTTTACGAACGCGACCGGTACTATCTCCGCAAGGACGGGCAGTTTTACGCCGTAAAGGGCAAAGGCTCCGTGCTTTCCGTATTTGACGACCGGAAAAGAGAGCTGCAAAAATTCCTGCGGGAGCAGAAGATCCGCTACAAGCGTGACCCCGAATCGGCCATGGTGCAGTTGGCCCGCCAGTACGACGCTTTAACCAAGTCCCTATGACCCGCTTTACCCGCCTTTTTCTTTTCCTGATCCTCACCGGTGCGGGTGCGTTCCGGGCTTTCGGCCAGGGGGCCGGGGAGCAGACGATCAGCGGCAACTTTGCCGGTACGCCCTTCCCGCAGTTCGTGCAGGCCGTGGAATCGTCCACCCGTTACCGCTTCTTCTACGACGCCCGGCAAACCGATACCCTGAAAGTGACCGTGCAGGCCGACGCCAAACCCCTGCGCGACGTGCTCTTTGAAATTTTCAAGGGCACCAGCTACTTCTTCGCCATCGACGACGCCCAGCGGGTGTTCATCACCTACGACCGCGTGATCATGACCGGCCTGCCGCCCCGGTACTTCGAACGGACCGAAAGCGGCGAGGCGGACCAGGAAGTGGTGGCCGGCTACCTGGGCAAAAAAGAGGAAGCCAAGCTCAGCCTCACCGAGGAGAACAAGCTGTTCCAGATCGGCACCAAGCCGGCCGGTGAAGTCACCGGCAACGCCAACCTGGCCGGGCACATCCGCAGCGCGGCCTCCGGCGAAGCCGTGATCGGGGCGGTGATCTACATCGAAACCCCGCGCATCGGCGTGTCCACCGACCAGTTCGGCTACTTCTCCCTCACCATTCCCAAGGGGCGGCACGAACTCAAGATCAAGAGCATCGGCATGAAGGACACCAAGCGGCAGGTCATGCTCTACGCCGACGGCAAACTGAACGTTGAAATGTACGACGACGTAATTCCCCTGCGCGAGGTGGTGATCGAGGCCGAAAAAGACGTGAACGTGTCGGGCATGCAGATGGGCCTGGAACGGCTCGACATCAAGGCGATGAAGCAGGTGCCCACCGCCCTGGGCGAATACGACATCTTTAAAGTAGTGCAAACCCTGCCCGGCGTAAAGACCGTGGGCGAAAGCAGCAACGGCCTCAACGTGCGCGGCGGCGCCACCGACCAGAACCTGATCCTCTACAACGACGCCGTGGTGTACAACCCCACCCACCTGTTCGGCTTCTTTTCGGCCTTCAACCCCGACGTGCTCAAAAACGTGGAACTCTACAAGAGCGGCATCCCCTCGCGGTACGGCGGCCGGCTCTCGTCGGTGATGGAAGTAAGCACCCGCGACGGCAACAAGAAAAAATTCGAAGGGGCGGGCGGCCTCGGCCTGGTGACCGGCCGCCTGAGCCTGGAAGGTCCCATCATCAAGGACAAAACCTCGTTTCTGATCGCGGGCCGCTCCACCTATTCCAACTGGCTGCTCAAGCAACTCCGCGACCCGGCCTTCCGCAAGAGCAGCGCCTCGTTCTACGACGTGAACGCCCACGTAAGCCATCAGATGAACGAGAAAAACACGTTTTACCTGACGGCTTACCTCAGCCGCGACGCGTTCCAGCTCCGCAGCGACACGCTGTACGGGTACAAAAACCAGAACGCGGTAGCCAAGTGGAAGCACATCTTCGGCAACAAACTCTACGGCGTGTTTACGGGCAGCTACAGCCGCTACCAGTACACCATCGACAGCGACCTCAACCCCGTGAACGCCTACAAGCTCAACTTTGACATCAACCAGACCAACCTGAAGGCCGACTTCAGCCTGTTTCCCGCCCCCAAGCACACGGTGGATTTCGGCGTGAGTTCCATCTACTACAAGCTGTTCCCGGGCAGCTTCCTGCCCAAGGGCGCCGAATCGAAGATCATCCCCGACATCGTGCCGGCCGAGCAGGGCCTGGAAAGCGCCTTCTACATCGGCGACAAGTACGACATTTCGCCGCGGCTCTCGGTGAGCCTCGGGCTGCGCTACTCCCTGTTCAACTACCTGGGTCCGCAAGACGTGTACACCTACCCGCGGGGGCTGCCCCGCGAGGAGAGCAACGTGCAGGACAGCGTTTCGTACGGCCGGGGCAAGAACATCAAAACCTACCACGGCCCCGAATACCGGCTGTCGGCCCGGTACACCCTCAGCGGCAACTCGTCGGTGAAGCTGAGCTACAACCGCACCCGGCAGTACATCCACATGCTGTCCAACACCACGGCCATTGCCCCCACCGACATCTGGAAGCTCAGCGACCTGCACATCCGGCCGCAGGTGGGCGACCAGTACGCCCTCGGCTACTACCGCAACGTGAAAGACAACACCGTGGAAACCTCCGTGGAGGTGTACTACAAAACGATGGACAACGTACTCGACTACAAGAGCGGGGCCGACCTGATCCTCAACCAGAACGTGGAGCGGGAAATCATCAATACCGAGGGCCGGGCCTACGGCGTGGAGGTGCTGGTGAAGAAGCTGACCGGCCGCGTGAACGGCTGGGTAAGCTACACCTACTCCCGGTCGCTGCTGCGGGTGCAGGACCCGCTGTCCACCGAACGCATCAACGACGGGGAGTTTTACCCCAGCAACTACGACAAACCGCACGACTTCACGTTCATCGGCAACTACCGGTTCAACAAACGGGTGAGCTTCTCGCTGAACATGACCTACAGCACCGGCCGGCCCATTACGCTGCCGCTGGGCAAGTTTGAACTCGGCGGCGCCAAGCGGGTATTCTACTCCGAACGCAACCAGTACCGCATCCGCGACTACTACCGGACCGACTTCTCCCTTAACGTGGAGGGCAACCACCGCGTCCGGAAGCTGTCGCACAGTTCGTGGACGTTTGCGGTGTACAACCTGACGGGGCGCAAAAACCCCTACTCCGTGTTCTTCCAGACGGAAAACGGCGTCATCAAAGGGTACGAACTTTCCATCTTCGGCCAGCCCATTCCGACCATTACCTACAACTTCAGATTCTAGACGGGAGACGTTAGATTTCAGACAATAGACCCAGCAGCCTGAATGTCATACTTTACCACATCATTCCTCCGCCGGGCCCGGGCAGTGGCGCTTTTCGGGCTGCTGTTGCCGCTGCTGGGCGGGTGCCTGCAACCCTTCCAGCCGCCCGAGGCCGGCGGGGGCCGGGGCTTGCTGGTGGTAGACGGCTTCCTGAACCTGGGCGGCGACACCACGCTGATCCGCCTCTCGCGGACCCAGAACCTGACCGAAGGAGAAGACCCACCCGCCGAAGAACGGGCCCAGGTGAGCATCGAGGGCGACCGGGGTACTTCCTACCGGCTCACCGAAGCGGCGGGAGGACGCTACCTGCTGCTCAACACTGTGCCCGACGCGGGCCAGCAGTACCGCCTGCGCGTCCGCACGGCGAGGGGTCAGGAGTACCTGTCGGAATACGTGCCCGTGAAGGTCACCCCTCCCATCGACAGCATCACCTGGCGGGCGGGCGGCGAGGGCGTGCAGGTGTTCGTCAACACGCACGACCCGCTGGCCAACACCCGCTTCTACCGCTGGGAGTTCTCCGAAACCTGGGAGTTTTCCACGCCCTTCAGCCTTTTGTACACGTACCGGAAAGGAATCCGGGAATATCCCGGCGAAGTCACCGGCCGCTGCTGGACGGGCGCGTCTTCGCGCAACGTGATCCTGGGCAGTTCCGCGCGGCTCAGCGAAGACATCATCTACCAGTACCCGGTCACCCTGGTGGTGCCCAGTTCGCCCAAGCACCGGATTCGCTACAGCATCCTGGTCAAGCAGTACGCCCTCACCCAGCAGGGCTACGACTACTGGCAGAACCTGAAAAGAAACACGGAAAACCTGGGCACCCTGTTTGACCCCCAACCTTCGCAGGTGAGCGGCAACATCCGTTCGGTGAGCAACCCCGACGAACCCGTGCTGGGCTTCTTCAGCGCCTACTCCACGCAGCAAAAGCGCATTTTCATTACCCGCAACGAGTTGCCCAGCGACTGGCGCCGCATCACCGGCTACGAGAGCTGCTTCCCGCCCGATACCATCCGGCTCAGTGAATACCCCCAGGAAAGGCTGATGGGCATGACCTTCCCGGTGGTTGGCGAACTCCCGATTACCGACCCCGGCTACGTAACTACGTCCGTGTTCTGCGCGGATTGCCGGACGGTGGGTACCAACAAACCGCCGCCGTACTGGTAGGCATTGTCAATGCAGCTAAAGTTTAATGTCTTCCTACCTACCACAATGACAAAGCATTTTCTCGATAAGCGCTGTTTCACCAAAAAACACCTGCTGTGGCTGCTGTTGCCGCTGCTGGGCGGGTGCCTGCAACCTTTCCAGCCGCCCGAGGTCAGCGGGGGCCGGGGCTTCCTGGTAATAGACGGCTTTCTCAACCTGAGCGGCGACACCACGCTGATCCGCCTCTCGCGGACTCAGAACCTGACCGAAGGAGAAGACCCACCCGCCGAAGAACGGGCCCAGGTGAGCATCGAGGGCGACCGGGGCACCTCCTACCGGCTCACCGAAGGGACCGGGGGCAGCTACCTGCTGCTCAACACCGTGCCCGACGCGGGCCAGCAGTACCGCCTGCGCGTCCGCACGGCCGGCGGCCAGGAGTACCTCTCGGAATACGTGCCCGTAAAAGCCACCCCTCCCATCGACAGCGTCAACTGGCAGGTAGGCAGTGACGGCGTGCAGTTGTACATCAACACGCATGACCCGCTGGCCAATACCCGCTTCTACCGCTGGGAGTTTGCCGAAACCTGGGAATTTATCACCCCCTACTACTTCAGCTACACGTACCGGGCCGGCAACAAGGAGATCAACGCGGAGAATACTTCTACGTGCTGGAATACCGTGTATTCGCGCAACGTGATCCTGGGCACCTCCGCGCGGCTCAGCGAAGACGTCATCTACCAGTACCCGCTCACGCTGCTGCCCCCCAGTTCGGAGAAGCACCAGATCCGCTACAGCATCCTGGTCAAGCAGTACGCCCTCACCCAGCAGGGCTACGACTACTGGCAGAATTTGAAACGCAACACGGAAAACCTGGGCACTTTGTTTGATCCCCAACCCTCGCAGGTGAGCGGCAACATCCGTTCGGTGAGCAACCCCGACGAACCCGTGCTGGGCTTTTTCAGCGCCTACTCCGTGCAGCAAAAGCGCATTTTCATTACCCGCAACGAGTTGCCCAGCGGCTGGCGCCGCATCACCGGCTACGAAAGTTGCGAGATCGATTCCATCAAGAACGACGCCGACAACGCGGAGTTTCTGAAAACGGCCGTGTTTCCCGTCGTCAGCGAGTACAGCGGCCCGACCGGCAGGCTGGAAGGTTGGCTCATCTCCGAACTGTACTGCATGGATTGCCGGCGGCGGGGCGTCAACAAAAGGCCGGACTTCTGGTAGGCATTGTCCATACAACCAAGATCCAATGTTTCCCTACCTGCACCAGGATGAACATGATCAAGCATACGAACCGGAGGCACCTGTTTGATGATGAATGAGTTGTCGTCAATTGAATCCGTAATCTTCGTTTCGTACCGGTATCAGCTACAATGAAAAAATATTTTCCGGATAAGCGCTGTTTCACCCAAAAACACTTGCTGTGGCTGCTCCTGCCGCTCGTGAGCAGTTGCCTGCAACCCTTCAACCCGCCCGAGATCAGCAGCGGGGCGGGCTTCCTGGTGGTAGACGGCTACCTGAACACCAGCGGCGACACGACCACCATCCGCCTGATGCGCACCCAGAACCTGACCGACCCGGGAGTGCCCCCTACCGTAACGCGGGCCCAGGTCACCATCGAGAGCGACGGGGGAATTGCTTATTCGCTGCGGGAGGCGCAGGCCGGGAACTACCTGCTCACGGGCATACCCCTGACCGGCAACGGGCAGTACCGCCTCCGCATCCGCACGAACGGCGGGCAGGAATACCTGTCGGACTACGTGCCTCTGAAAGTGTCGCCGCCCATTGACAGCGTGAACTGGCAGGCGGACGGCAACGGGCTGCAACTCTACATCAACACGCACGACCCCACGGGCAACACCCGCTACTACCGCTGGGAGTTTGCCGAAACCTGGGAATACAGCACGCCCTATAACGTGTTTTATTTCTACCGGCGCGGCGCCAAAAATCCCGCTACGGAGGACCTTACCAGGTGCTGGGCCACCACCAATTCGCGCAACATCGTACTGGGCAGCTCCGCGCGGCTGAGCGAGGACCTCATCTACCAGTACCCGCTGACCCTGGTGCCGCCCAGCTCCGATAAGCACCAGCTCCGCTACAGCATCCTGGTCAAGCAGTACGCCCTTACCCGGGAAGGCTACGATTACTGGCAGAATATGAAGCGCAATACCGAAAACCTGGGCACCTTGTTTGATCCCCAGCCGTCGCAGGTGAGCAGCAACATCCGTTCGGTAAACAACCCCGAGGAGGTTGTCATTGGCTTTTTCAGCGCCCACTCGGTGCAGGAAAAGCGCACCTTCATCACGCGCGGCGAACTGCCCCGCGACTGGCGCCGCATCAGCGGTTATGGAAGTTGTCAGTTGGATACCCTGCTGATCATCCCCGAAAACGAGAACCGCCTGCGTACGTCCAGCTTTCCCGTCGTTTCCGAAGTATTTAGCCTGAGCGGCTTGCTAGAGGGGTATGTCTACACGGATTTCTACTGCGTGGATTGCCGGCTAAGGGGGGGCGTCAACCGGCGGCCGTCATTCTGGTAGCCGCATTCCATTCGCGCAGGCGATAATAGTCATCATTAACTGTTCGTATTACGCTCATTTGGTGCCCATGAAATACTTTACCCAATCCGCCGTCCGCGGCCTGTTTTTCCTCGCATCGCTTGCGGGGCTGGTACGCCCGGCCGCCGCCCAGACCGATACGCTGCACCCCGTGTACCGGCAGTTCAACCAGTACCGCACGGCGGCCCTGCCCGAAAAGCTCTTCGTGCACCTCGACCGTACCTCTTACCTCACCGGCGAAAGCCTCTGGTTCAAGCTCTACTGCGTGGACGGCGTGATGCACCACCCCCTGCGGCTGAGCCAGGTGGCTTACCTCGAACTGCTGGACCAAGACCGCAAGCCGGTGCTGCAAACCAAAGTGTCGCTGGCCGACGACGAGCGGAGCGGCGCTTTGTTCCTGCCGGCCACCCTCACCTCGGGCCACTACCTGGTGCGGGCCTACACCAACTGGATGAAGAACGCCGGTCCCGACTTCTTCTTCGAGCAACCGGTAACCATCATCAATCCCTTCCGGCGGCTCGGTCCGGCCGTTGCCGCCCCCGACTCGGCGGCGTACGACGTGCAGTTTTTCCCCGAAGGCGGCAACCTGGTGAGCGGCCTGCCGGCCAAAGTAGCCTTCCGGGCCGTAGACCCGCAGGGCAAGGGCATTGCCTTCGACGGCGTGCTGCTGGGCGCCGCCAACGACACCGTGGCCCGGTTTGCCCCCGCCCGGTTCGGCATCGGCCATTTTACCTTTACGCCTACCACCCAAACCTACCGCGCCGTGCTCACGGTGGCGGGCGGCCGTACGGTAACGGCCCCGTTGCCCGCCGTGCACGAAAACGGGTACGCCATGCAGGTGACCGAGGCGGACGGCGGACGGCTGCGCGTTACCGTGCGGAGTACCCGCGATACGCCCCGGCCCACCCCGGCGCTGTACCTGCTGGCCCACACCCGCCAGGCCGTGAAAGCGGCCGAAACGCGCTATTTGCAGGACAACGTGGCGGTCTTTGAGGTGGACAAAAACGCCCTGGGCGAAGGCATTTCGCACCTGACGGTTTTTGACGCCGACCGCAAGCCCGTGTGCGAACGCCTCTACTTCCGGCGGCCCGCGCGGCGGCTGGCGGCGGCGGCCAAACCCGACAAGGACCAGTACGGGGCGCGGGAAAAAGTAAGCCTGGACGTATCGGCCGGGGACGCGGCCGGCCGGCCCCGCGCGGCCGACCTGTCGGTGTCGGTGTACCGGCTCGACTCGCTGACGGGCCCGGGCGTGGACCCCTACAGCTACCTGTGGCTGACCTCCGACCTGCGCGGCACCGTGGAGTCGCCGGAGTACTACCTCGACGGCCCCGACGACCAGGTGCGCGAAGCCACCGACAACCTGATGCTCACGCACGGCTGGCGGCGGTTCCGCTGGGAAGACGTGCTGCGGCGCGACACGGCGGCCTTCTCCTTCGCCCACCTGCCCGAATACGGCGGCCACGTGGTGCGGGCCAAACTGATCGACACCCGCACCGGCGCCCCGGCGTCGGGCGTCCTGGCCTACCTGGCCGCACCAGGCAAGCTCATCCGGATGTACGCGGCCCGCAGCAACGACGCCGGCCAGGTGCAGTTTGAGTTGAAAAACTTCTTCGGCCCCCGCGAAATCGTGGTCCAGACCAACACCCAGCGCGACAGCACCTACCGCATCGAGATCAGCACGCCCTATTCGGAGGCCCACCCCGACCGGCGCCTGCCGGCGTTTAACCTGGGCGAGAACGTGCAGCAGACCCTCGGCCAGCGGAGCCTGTCGATGCAGACCCAGAACGTGTACTTTGCCGACCGGCAGAACCAGTTCCGCTTCCCCGCCGTGGACAGCCTCCCCTTCTACGGCACGCCCGACGAACGGTACTTCCTCGACGAGTACACCCGGTTTACGGTAATGGAAGACGTGCTGCGGGAATACGTAACGGGGGCTTTTGCCCGGCGGCGGCGGGGCAGTTACTACCTGACCATGTACGACCGGGGCCACAACATGGAAGTGCTGCTCGACGACCCGCTGGTGCTGCTCGACGGCGTACCCGTGTTTGACGTGGACAAGATCATGGCCTTCGACCCGCTCAAGATCAAGCGGCTCGACGTGGTGGCGCGCAACTACCTGCTGGGACCGCTGCTGCTGCCCGGCGTGCTGAGCTACGCCACCTACAAGGGCGACCTGGCCGGCTTCCGGCTCGACCCCCGTTCGGTGATCATGGAGTACGACGGGTTGCAGTTGCAGCGCGAATTTTACGCCCCCCGCTACGACGACGACAAGCGCACCGGCAGCCGCCTGCCCGACCTGCGGCACCTGCTCTACTGGTCGCCGCGGGTAGGCACCGACGCGCAGGGCAAGGCCCGCCTCGAATTCTACACCTCCGACCAGGAAGGCACGTTCGTGGGCGTGGTCAACGGCCTCTCGGACGACGGGCTGGCCGGCAGCAGTACGTTTACCTTCGAAGTACGCAACGTGGCGAAGTAGGTGGCCGTACTAGCGACAACCCGATTCACATGAGCATGCCATGCAAGAGCGTTACATTTTCCGGGAGGCCGGCCCCGGCGACCTGGCGGCGCTGCTAGAACTGAGCAACCGCGCCTACGGGGAGTTCGCGGCGGTGCTTACGCCCGACAACTGGGCGAAGATGCACCACGACCTCAACGACACCGAACGGCTGGCCCAACTGGTCCGCAAAGCCCGGGGCACCGTGTGCCTCGACGGCCCGCTGCTCATCGGCATGGCGTTCCTGGTGCCCCACGGCCACCCTACCCACATTTACCCGGCCCACTGGGCGTACGTGAGCCTGGTGGGCGTGCACCCGGCGTACCGGGGGCAGGGCCTGGCCGAACGGCTCACCGTGGCCTGCATTGCGCAGGCCCGGGCCCTCGGCGAAGCCGTGGTGGCCCTGCACTCCTCGGAGGTGATGGGCACGGCCCGGAAGTTGTACGAACGGCTGGGCTTTCAGCAAGTCCGCGAACTGGACCTCATTTACGGGAAAAGGTCCTGGCTCTACAAGCTCGACCTCAAGTAGCCGCGGCCCCCCGCCGTTTGCTTCCGGGCGGGTTGTTGAATACAAAGGCTGCCGGGCCGCCCCTTTCCCGATTGCCTATCTGGTATTTCGTCCCTACGGGACTTGGCTGCGCCGACTCAAAGCAATGCGATATAAGCCGGGAATCCCGCGTTTGATACCAGACCCGCACTTCATTATCAACGAACCGGCCTCCACTTGATTTTTTTGATCTTTTTCGCGTTGGTTTGATTTAATTTAGTAGTTGCGGTGCTTGCTTCTTGCCCGATTTGTCACTATGATTGGCAGCCCGGTATTCCCCTGACCGGGCCCCATACGATCCAACCTAAACGCAACCCCAACCGCATGACCAACCTGTACACCTGAATCCCCCCGGGCCCTTGCTGCCCGTTCCCGTTGCCCGTTTTTCCCGTTCGGCCCCGTTCCGGCCCGAGCCTTCCAACCAGCTGCTGAATTTCTTACAGGTGCCCGTTGCCCGGCGCTGATCGTTGCCGACCAGCCCCGCGTGCGCCGCTTTTGCATTGACCACGTTTTCCTGCCGGTGCGTGGCCGCATGGCCGGTCCATACCCCGTCCGGGAGCCCGCATGCCCTTTCCGTTGCCCTTTTTTTAAACCCAACCTCACTCTATGCCACACGTCAACTCCCTGCGCAGATGGTCCCCGTGGACTGCCCTGCCGCTGCTCGCGGCGCTTTTGTGTACCCTCCATTTGTCCGCCCAGCCCGTGCTGGTGAAGGACATCAACACCCGTACCGAAAAGGGCGGCAATTCCAACCCTTCACAACTGTGCAACGTGAACGGAACCCTGTTTTTCGTGAGCAACGACGGCGTAAACGGGCCCGAACTGTGGAAAACGGACGGCACTGCCGCGGGTACCGTACTCGTGAAAAACATCTACCCGGGTAAGGGCGGCCCCACGCCGCAAACGCTGACAAACGTAAACGGAACGTTATTCTTCATGGCGGATAACGGCGCCAACGGAAGAGAACTCTGGAAGAGTGACGGCACGGCTGCCGGTACGGTCATGGTCAAGGACATATGGCCGGGACCGGGCAATTCCTATCCCTTTGAAATGGCAAACGTAAACGGAACGTTATTCTTTGCGGCCGATAACGGCATGAATGGGAGAGAACTCTGGAAGAGTGACGGCACCGAAGCCGGCACGGTGATGGTAAGAAACATTCAGCCCGAAACCGGTGGTTACGGGTACGGTTCTAATCCGTTCAGACTGACGAATGTAAACGGGACGTTGTACTTCAACGTCTACACCTCCCCGAACGGCCAGGAGTTGTGGAAGAGCGACGGCACGACCAACGGCACGGTGAGGGTCAAGGACATCAACCCGGGCGAAGGTTCTTCAACGATCGAATACCTCACCAGCGTGAACGGCACCCTGTACTTCATCACCAACAATGGCACCAACGGCGTGGTACTCTGGCGGAGCAATGGTACGGACGCGGGCACCCTCCCCCTCAAGACATTTCCGGTTCAATACGGCGTGTACGGCCTGACGAACGTAAACGGCACGTTGTTCCTGACGGCCGACGACGGCACCAACGGCGCCGAACTCTGGAAGAGCAACGGTACGGTGGCCGGCACCACGCTGGTAAAAGACATCTGGCCCGGTCCCAGCGGCTCCAGGGTCCAGCCGCTGGCCAGCATGGGCAATACGTTGTACTTCCGCGCCAACGACGGCGTCAGCGGCGATGAACTCTGGAAAAGCGACGGTACGGCCATCGGCACCGTGCTGGTAAAGGACATTGCACCAGGGTCGGACTACGCGCATCCCTACGTGGGAGTGATTATGGGCGGAGTGCTGTACTTCGATGCTTATACCGGAGCAAACGGCAAGGAATTATGGAAGACCGATGGCACGGCCGCCGGTACCGTGCCGCTAAAGGATATCAATGCAGGTTGGGGCAGTTCCGGCGTGCAGTTTTTGACCGTTGCAAATAACACCCTGTACCTGAGTGCCTTTGATGGCATTGAGCAGGAACTCTGGAAGAGCAACGGCACCGAAGCCGGCACCGTGCGGGTGAAGAACATCCGGCCGGGCTCCAACGGCTCGGCCCCCGGCAGCCTGACCAACGTGAACGGTACGGCTTACTTCACGGCCAACGACGGGATCAGCGGCGACGAACTCTGGAAGAGCAACGGTACCGCCGCCGGTACGCTGCCGGTCAGAGACATTGCGCCCGGCGCGATCAGCGCCAACCCCAACTGGCTTACCAACGTGAACGGGACGCTGTACTTCACGGCCTACGACGGCACCACCGGAACCGAACTCTGGAAAAGCGACGGAATCACCACCACGCGCGTGAAAGACATCTTGCCGGGCCCGGCGGGGTCAACCCCGGCGTGGCTCACCAATATGAGCGGGACGTTATACTTTGCCGCCGAAGATGGCATGAGCGGCCAGGAATTGTGGAAGAGTGACGGCACCGAAGCCGGCACCGTGCGGGTGAAGGACATCAACCCGGGAACCGGCTACGCGTCGCCGGCCATGCTGACCAACGTGAACGGCACCCTCTACTTCGTAGCCTACGACGCCGCGGGGGGCCAGGAACTCTGGCGCAGCAACGGCACGGCGGACGGCACGACCCTGATAAAAGACATTGCCCCGGGAGCAGCCTCTGCTTTCCCGCCTATGCCGTACAATACCTCCAGCAACGCCCCCCGGTTGATCCACCAGAACGGCATCCTTTACTTACAGGCCACCGACGGAACCAATGGCATCGAACTCTGGCGAAGCGACGGTACAGCCGCCGGCACCCGGCTGGTAAAAGACATTTACCCCGGCGCTGGGTCCGCATTCTCCTCCTATTACGATGTCCGCAAGATGATCAGCATCAATGGCACGGTGTACTTTACCGCCGACGACGGGGTGAGCGGCCAGGAATTGTGGAAGACTGACGGCACGGCCGCCGGCACGGTGCGGGTGATTGACGGCATGCCCGGTCCGGAGCATTCTAACCCCTCGTTCCTGACCAACTTCAAAGGCTCCCTCTACTTCACGGCCTATGCAACGGTCGATGGCATGTCAGGTTATAAACTCTGGAAGAGTGACGGCACGGCGGGTGGCACGGTTGCCCTTGCCGACCCCGGCCGTTTGAATTATGCGTCCAACTTAATGACCGCAGGCAACAAGTTGTATTTTACGGCATACCAGTTCGGCAACAGCGGCCTTTACGGTGAAACGGGGGGAGAACTTTGGTACAGTGATGGTACAGCCGCCGGCACGCTGCTGGTAAAGGACATTGAGGTGGGTCCCGAAAGCTCCTGGCCCGCCCACCTCACCGACGTGAACGGCACCCTGTATTTTTCGGCCGGCCAGACCAGCCGGGGCGCTGAACTCTGGAAGTATGCTCCCGACGCGTGCGTTACTCCCAATGCCGCATTGACCGTGACGGGCAGCATCGTTTGCGCCGGCAACCCGGCCAGCGTGTCGGTAAAAGGCTCCCAACCGGGCGTTGCGTACCAGCTTTACTTCAACAACTCGCCCCTGGGCGAACCCGCCGCGGGCGGGGGTGACATTTCCATTGCACTTCCCAGGAACCTGCTGGTCCCCGCTGCTTACGTACTGACGGTGCGGGCATCGGGCTGCGTGGAAGTGACCCTGGCCCAACAAGCTTCCGTTGAAGTGATCGGACCCATTGCCACTCCCACGGTGGCAGCCGTTGCCGTGAACCCGGGCGACGCGGCCCTGCTGACGGCGGGCGGCGCCCCGGCCGGCACCACGTACCGCTGGTACGGCGCGGCCAGCGGCGGCAGCATCCTGGCTACGGGGGCTACGTTTACCACGCCGCGCCTGTGGGTCCGCACGACCTACTACGCTGCCGTTTACGCAAGTACCACCGGCTGCGAATCGGCCCGCGTTGCCGTACCGGTCAACATCAACGGGGGCAGCCAGTTCCGGATCAACGCGGGGGGCGGCGGGTTTACCATGCCCGAAGGCAACGTGTTTGCCGCCGATGCGTACTTTTCGGGCGGCACGGTCTCTTCAGTTGCCGGCGGGGAAGTAGCCAATACCACGGGCGACGACCTCTACCGCAACATGCGCATCGGCACGGCCTTCGCCTACAACCTGCCCACCGGCAGCGGCACCTTCGACGTTACGCTGCACTTCAACGAAACCTACTGGGGCTACCGCACGACCGGGGGAGTGGGCTCCCGGCAGTTCAACGTGGACCTGGAGGGCAGCCGCAAGCTGACCAACTACGACATTTTCGCCAAGGCGGGCGGCGCCATGAAGGCCCGCAGTGAAACCTTCCGGGTCACCGTTGCGGACGGCACCCTGAACATTGCGTTCGGCAAGGGCCTGGCCGATAACCCGGCCGTGGCCGCCATTGAAGCCGTGCCCGTGGGTGACGGCCTGCGGGTGAACGCCGGGGGCGGCGCCTACACCACGGGCAGCGGAAAAACCTTCCTGGCGGACACCTACTACGCCGGGGGTGCCCTTTCAGCCCTGGTGACGGCCAACGTAGCCGGCACCACCGACGATCCGCTCTACCAGACGGGACGCCACGGTGCGTTCTCCTACAACCTGCCGGTAGCCGGCGGCACCTACGACGTAGTGCTGCACTTCAACGAAACGTACTGGGGCCACCTGGCGGCCGGCGGCGCGGGGTCCCGCCGGTTCAACGTAGACATCGAGGGCAGCCGCCGGTTGACCAACTACGACATATTCGCCAAGGCGGGGGGCGCCATGCGGGCGGTAAGCGAAACGTTCCGGGTAACGGTCACCGATGCCACCCTGAACATTGCGTTCACCAGGGGCCTGGCCGACCAGCCGCGGGTAGCCGCCCTGGAGGTGATCCCCGTTGCGGGGAGCCGGGTAGCGGCAGCCGGTACGGGCCGCGGGGAAGCCACGGGCGCCGTGCTGTACCCTAACCCCGTGCGGGAGAAGTTGTACGTGTCGCTCGACGGACCGGCCGAAGGGGTGACCGGCACGGCCCTGACCGACGCCCTGGGCGTAGTGCGCCTGGCGAACGGCCACCGGGTAAAGGACGCCCACACGCTGGAAGTGGACGTACGCCCCCTGCGGCCCGGCACTTACCTGCTGACCCTCACTACGGCCGGCGGCCCGTGCCTCCTCCGCTTCGTGAAGCAGTAATGGCCGGGAGCGGCTACGGAAGCTAACACGGGTGTTGGCAAAAAGCAGGAAGGTGGCCAGGGAAGCCACCTTTCTGCTTTTTACCTGAAAGCTGACTTTGCGTACCTACCACCTGCCCTTAACCGGGTCTTTTTAACCGTTTTTCTTACAAGCTCCCCCTCTCCAGGGTTAGCAGCGTTTGCTTAATTTACCTTTTTATTCATCCCGTAACCCTCCTGCGGACGCGGCCCCATTGTACGGAACAACTTGACCCCATGCTTGTCCTCTTCTTTACCTGCCGTTACAAACGGCATCTTTTTTCCCTATTGGCCTGCCTGCTGCGGTGGGCGGCTCCCGAGGCAGTTGCGCAGCCCAATTACCAGCCCGGTTACGTGGTAATGTCAACCGGTGATACCCTGCGGGGCCTGGTCAACGACCGCGCAGAAATGAAGAATGCCCGGGAGTGTTCCTTCAAAGCCGTCCCGGACGAAGCCCCGCGACAGTACGGGCCAGAACAACTGAACGGTTACGGATTCACCACCGGCAAAATGTATGAATCCAGGCGAATCCGGTTGGACAGCGTCACCGTGGCGACTGTTTTTGTGGAGTTGCTCGTGAAGGGCCGCCTGAGTTTGTACCACTACAAGGTGGGTGACCGGTATTTTGCCGAGAAGCCCCCCGAGGAACTCCGCGAACTGACCCGGGTTGAGAAAAGGATTGAGCGGGACGGCATTCCGTACGTGGTCGTGCATGCGCTTTACAAAGGCACCCTTACGTACATGACGCTGGATTGTCCCCGCCTGAAACGTAAAATAGACCGGTTGCCCCTTGATCTCGACGATTTACTCAGGGTGGTACAGGAATACAACGCGTGTTCCGACACCACGGCTTCCGTACGGACCAGGCGGAAATTCGTTACCCTGAAAGCGGGACTTGTGGCGGGAACCAACCGGTCACGCCTTCGCTTCACCGGTGGCGAGGCGCAGGACAGCTACCTGACGCAAGCTCCCCTGTCCCTCCAGGCGGCTCCGTTTGCCGGGTTATACCTGCAAACCACCATTCCCTGGGTCACTGAACGCCTGACCTTGTGGTTTGAGGGGCAACTTAGCCGGGACGATTACTGGTATTACCGGGAATTCACGAAAGGGGAGTCTACTTACCGGGAAGATGTCTCTGCCTACCGCCGGTATTTTCGTTTTCCGGCCCTGCTGCGGTACACCTACCCCAAAGGAAGGGTGCGGCCGTTTGCCCAGGCCGGCTTCCGGCTGGATCTTGCCCTTGAGAGCCGCAACAGCGTGATCCAGGAAAGAGAACTGTTCAGGCAGGTGACCACGATCGAAAAACCCGCCTTTGCCATGCGCAATTCGGAAGTGGGCGGCGTGGCCGGCGCGGGGTTGGAACTGCGGTTTGCCAAACGGTACCGGCTCCACGCCGAACTACGCGGTTCGTACGGCAACGGACTGGCGCAACCTTCCACTTCCCTAACCTATTACCGTTCCCGGACTACTACCTGGTCGCTCCAGGCAGGTTTCGGCTTTTAATCTACCAACATGTCCAAACACATTGCGCTTTTCTCCTTCCTCAGTCTATCGTGGCTTCTCCTGACGTCGTGCCGGCAGGAGGCCTCCCCAACGCCCCGCAACTATCCCCGGGTTAGGACCCTGCCCGTGGCGATGACTGCTGCGGGGGCCAACTTCACGGGTGAAATATTTTTCGCAACGGCCGACGGCATCACCGACCACGGGTTTGTGTGGTCTGCCCTCTCGGGACCATCGGTTGGCAATGGCTACACGCAGACGTCCCTGGGCGTCAAGGCCGGAACGGGCCGGTTTTCAGCATTGGTCAAGCAAAATTTTCAATATGGGCAAAGTTATTACGTGCGCGCCTACGCCAAAAACGGCACCCACACCGTGTACGGAATGGAGCAAACCTTTACCCCTCCCCAGTAGGCGCACAAAGGCAGGGAACTAAGGACGCACCCCCTATTTGTTCGCCAGTTTCTCCGCCTTGCGGACCGGCGTTTTAACCTTTTCGAAAAGCTGGAGGGGAGCGTTGTTGCGGGCCACGGCCCACAGCGGGCCGCGGGGCGTTTTGAGGGTTTTGATGTCGCGCACCTCGCCTTCGAGCAGGAAGCCGCTTTCGGTGGGCAGCACCGGCGTAAACCCGCCCTTGCCGTTCCCGCGCAGCAGCAGGCCGTAGCTGGCGTCGTAGCGGCCCTGGTAAGTGCTTACGCCGTAGAAGTTACCCCCCAGCAGCACGTCGGGGTTGCCGTCGCCGTCGGCGTCCTCCACCCGGAAGGCGAAAATCTTCGACACCTGAGCTTCGGCCGGCAAGGCGTGCACCTGGAAGCCTTCCTCCCCCCGGTTCTCCACGTACACCGATTCGAAGCGGTTCACCTCCCGCACCTCCGCGCCGTCGAGGACTTCCTTGCCGAACAGTTCATCCACCGGTTTGCCCGCGTAGTCGCGGTAATTGAGAAACTGCTTGTTCAGCGAGGGAACCTGCTTGGTCAGTTCGTCCTTCGAAGCCAGCGGGTACCACTTGCCGTTGAGGCGGTACGTGACCAGTTGTTCCAGCGTGCCGTTGCCATCCAGGTCTTTTACGTGCATTTTCAGCGTGCCCCCCTCCCCTTTGCGCAGCTTGGTGTTGGTGCCCAGGTTGCCGGCCACGAAATCCATGTCGCCGTCCTTGTCGAAGTCGCCCGTCGCTATGGCGCTCCAGAAGCCCCCGGTGCCCGCCAGCCCGGCCGCTTCGCCCGTTTCGGTCAGCTTGCCGTTCGCGTTCCGGAATACCCGGAGGGGCATCCAGTCGCCGGCCACCACCAGGTCGGGGTCGCCGTCGCGGTCGTAGTCGAACCACTGGCCGTCGGTGACCATGCCCGCCTTGCGCAGGGCCGGGGCCAGGGCGTCGGTGCGGTCCGCAAAACGGCCCTTGCCGTCGTTGACCAGCAGGTAGGAGTTGGGGGTTTTGCCGTAGCCGTAGCCCACCACCCGGCCGCCCACGAACAGGTCGAGGTCGCCGTCGCGGTCGAAGTCAACCGGCCGCACGCAGCTTTTGTTGTCGAACATGGGGGGCAGGGCGCCACTGGTTTTGGTAAAGTTGCCCTTCCCGTCGTTGAGGTAGAGGCGGTCGAACTGCTCGGGCATTTTGCCGATGTACTCGTTGCCCCCGGTCACCACGTACAAGTCGAGGTCGCGGTCGTTGTCGGCGTCGAAAAAGGCGGCGTCTACGTCTTCGGCCGTCGAGTCGGCCCGGAACAGGTCTTCGTTCGTGCACATGAACCGGCCTCCCTGCTGCACGTACAGCTTGCCCGGCTGGAACCGGGCGCCGCCCGCGTAAAAGTCGTCCCACCCGTCGCCGTTCACGTCCCCCACGGCCAGCTTCGGCCCTTCGTTCGACACCTTGAAGGGCATCAGCAACTCGCGGTTGAAGTCGAAGTACCGGTTTTCGTGGTGCCGGTAGTCAATCAGCGTCGTATCGGTAAGCTGGGCAAACAGCGGCGGGGCCGTCCTGGTGGTCGGGGTTGGCACCCGGCCCGGCGTTTTTAGCCTCGAAGGTGAGCAGCCGGTCGGCGGGCAGATTGGCGCACCTTCGGTGTTGCCATCCGGCCAGGTCACCACACAGCGAATCCATTCTGGTGGCTTTGCCCAGGCCGAAGGTCAGTACCGGCTCCACGGCCGACAGGAATCCCCGCGTGGGCATGAGTTGCTGCACCTGCCGCTTTCCGCCGGCCAGCAGGTGACCTTCGCCCCGACCCCGAAGGCATTCGGCCCTCGCCCCGGAGTTTTACTTTCGCATAGTGGTTGCCCGTCAGCGCATCGGCCCGGTTGCGGTACATGCCGGCCGGCCCGTTGATGTTGTTGGTCACCAGGTCCAGGTCGCCGTCGTTGTCCAGGTCGGCGTAGGCCGCCCCGTTGGAAAGCGTCGGCTCGCCGAATCCCCAATCCAGGGACTTGTCCTCGAAGCGCAGGCCGGCCGTACCCCTGTAGAGGTAGTTGTGCACCTTGCCTTCGGGCATGAGGGCAATGGCCCGGCTGTCGAGCGACTTGGACGTTTCCAGGGCGTGCACCATCGAGTCGGTGGTGGCAAACTTGATGTAGTCCATGTTGTTGGGCCGCTGCACGATGCCGTTGGTCACGAACATGTCCTTGATCCCGTCGTTGTCGTAGTCGGCCAGCAGGGGCGCCCAGCTCCAGTCGGTGGCCGCTACGCCCGCCATCGGGGCCATGTCCGAAAACTTGCGGCCCGACCGGTTGATCTGCAAGCAGTTGCGGCTGTACTGGTTGAAAAACCCGAACTGCAATTTGTATTCGTAGATATCGAACGGGTCTTCGCCCATCGACGACTTTTCGACCCTTTCGTCTTCCGGGTACATGTCCAGGGTCATCACGTCGAGGTAGCCGTCGTTGTTCACGTCGGCAATGTCGTTGCCCATCGAGAACCTGCTGATGTGCCGGTAAAGGCTTTTTTGACGCTTTCGGTAAAAGTGCCGTCGCCGTTGTTGAGGTAGTAGTAATCGTCCTCGTGAAAATCATTGGAGACGTAAATATCTTCCCAGCCGTCGTTGTTCAGGTCGGCCACCGAGACGCCCAGGCCGTAGCCCATCGCCGCCCCGTATATGCCCGCCTTTTCGCTCACGTCGGTAAACCGCTTGCGCGTCGTTGCGGAACAGGTAGTCGCCGGCCTCGTTGTCGCGGAGCAGCCGGGCAATCACCCGGTCGTAGCTGCGGGAGGTGTGCACGGCGTGGTTGAGCAGGTAGCAGTCGAGGTCGCCGTCGTGGTCGTAGTCGAAGAAGGCCGCCTGCGTGGAGAAGCCCGCGAAGTCGAGGCCGTAGTCGGCCGCCTTTTCGGTGAAGGTCACCTGCCCGTCGGGACCGGCGCCGTTGTTGAGGTAGAGTTCGTTGGCGCCCTCCAGGCCCTTGTAGTTGGCTACGGCACACACGTAGATGTCGAGCCACCCGTCGCCGTTCACGTCGGCCATCGTGACGCCCGTTTTCCAGTCGGCGTAGCCCGCCACGCCGGCCGCTTCCGTCACGTCGGTAAACCGAAAGCCCGCTTCCCGGGCGTCGCCCTCCCCGCCTTTTGCTGCTTTCGGCGCGCCCCCGTTGAGGTAGAGTTTGTTTTTGCCCCGGTTCGACACGAAGAACAGGTCGGTGAAGCCGTCGTTGTTCACGTCGCCGGCCGCCACCCCGGCGCCGTTGTAGAAGTAGAGGTAGTCGAGGATGTTGAGGTCGGCCGAATCGCGCACCACGTTCACGAAGCCCAGGCCCGTGCGGGCCGAGTCGAGGGACTCGAAGAGGGCATTTTCGGGCGGGCCGCCTTTTTTGCCGCAGGCCGCCACGAGCAGTAATCCCGCCAGCAGCCACCACGGGTTATTTCTTGGGAACGAGGGAAAATAGCTGGGCTTGGTCATTGTTCTTGGCTAGGAGAAAGAAGGTTTGGTTGCGGGCCCCGGTGAGCTTGTGCATTTTGCGCACCTGCCCCCGCACGAAAAAGCCCGATTGGCTGTTGGGCACCACCCGGAACCCGTTTTTGCCGTCGCCTTCCAGCAGCAGGCCGTGGTTGGCGTCGTAGCGCCCCATCTCGGGGGTCAGGTCGTAGAAGTTGCCGGCCAGCAGCAGGTCGGTCCGGCCGTCGCCGTTGTAGTCCAGCGTTTCGATGCCGAACACGGGCGAAAACTGCGTTTCGAGGGGCAGGGCTCTGAAAGTAAATTTGAAGTTGCCCCCGTTAATCAAAATGCCCGTGTTGGGCTCGGTCACCCTTTTGACCACGGCTTTTTGCAGGGCTTCGGCCGGGAAAATGTCCTGCACGGTGGTGCCGGCGTAGTCGGCGTAGCGCACGAATGTTTTCTTGATGCTGGGCACCTGCCGCTGCAAGTCGTGCTTGAGCACCATCGGGTACGACTTGCCGTCTTCGGTGTAGCAAGAAATGACCTGTTCCACGGTGCCGTTGCTCTCGAAGTCGTTGACGTACAGGTGGGCCGGCTGGTGTTTGGCGGCCGGAATGCGGGTGTTGCGGCCCAGGTTGCCCACCACGAAGTCGGTGTCGCCGTCCCCGTCGAGGTCGGCGGGCTTTACGGCGTTCCACCAGCCCGCCGTGCCGGCCAGCGTTGAGTCGGCCAGGGGCTTGAAGGACCGGCCCCGTTCGTTGCGGAACACGGTGACGGGCATCCAGTCGCCCACCAGCACCAGTTCGGGGTAGCGGTCCCCGTCCACGTCGCTCCAGGTGGCGCCGGTCACCATGCCCAGTTCGTTTTTGGGCAGGTAGCGTTTGGTCAGGTTCTTGAACCGGCCCGTGCCGTCGTTGAGGTACAGGTAGCTGGGCGGGTCGTAGCCGTAGGCCGCCGGCACCATGCGGCCGCCCATGAACAGGTCCACGTCGCCGTCGAGGTCAAAGTCGGCGGCGGCGGCGCAGGAGCCGTTTTCGGTCAGGTTGGGCAGCCGGTCGTCGCGGGTGAAGTTGCCCTTGCCGTCGTTGAGGTACAGCCGGTCGGCCAGTTCGGGGGCCCCGGCCAGGAACTCGTTGCTGCCGGTGACCACGTACAGGTCCAGGTCCTTGTCGCCCTCCGCGTCGAAGAATACGGCGTCCACGTCCTCGAAGGCGTTGTCGCCGGAGAAGGCCGGGGGCGTGCGGTCGGCAAAAGTGCCGTCGGCTATCTGCACGAAAAGTTTCTTGGGATTGCCGGCCGCGCCGCCTAAGTACGCATCGTCGAGGCCGTCGCCGTTCACGTCGCCCACGGCCAGGGCCGGGCCCTGCGTCGAGAGCATCTGCTTGAGCATGGCGTCACGGTAGTAGTCCACGAAGTTGCTCTCTTTGTGCGCGTAGGCCAGTTTCACGCGTTCGGTCACGTCGCGGAAGGGCGGGGGAACCGGGGTCGCTTTGCCGGCGGGGACGGGCCCGGCGTCGGTGTAATTCAGCGTGAGGGTTTGGTCCGGCTTCACGCCCCTGAGCACCTGACGCTGGTCGTCGGGCCAGGTCACCGTTACGGAATCAATGGCGGCGGCAGTGCCCAGCCCGAAGGCCAGCGTCAGGTCCACCGACGACTGGAAGCCGCGGTTGGGCATCTGCTGCTGGTAGAGGGTGCGGCCGGGCTGGTGTACGTACACCTTGGCGCCGATGCCGTCGGGGTTCTTGCCCGTCCCCTTAAGCTTCACGCGCAGAAAGTGGTGCCCCAGTGCCTGCGTCGCCCCGTTGCGGTACACCGACACGGGCGAATTCACGTTGTTGACCACCAGGTCCAGGTCGCCGTCGTTGTCGAGGTCGCCGTAGGCCGAGCCGTTCGAAAAACCGGGTTTGCCCAGCCCCCAGGCGGCGGCTTTGTTCTCGAAGCGCAGGTCGCCGGCGTTGCGGAAGGCGTAGTTGGGAATCGGGTTCGACTCATCTTGGCGATCCACCAGGTTTTTGTAGTTGCCGCCTTTAGTGGCCTGGATCTGCCGCATCATCTCCTCGCCCTGCAACTGTTGAGAAAGTCCTGGTCGGTGAGGTCCTTGTTGATGCCGTTGGCGACGAAAATGTCCTTCAGGCCGTCGTTGTCCATGTCGAAGAGGAGGGCGCCCCAGCTCCAGTCGGTGGCGTGCACGCCGGCCAGGGCGGCCACCTCGCTGAAAGAACCGCCCCCGCCGGGCATCGGGCCGTTGTTGAGGTGCAGCATGTTGCTGCATGTACTGGTAATGGAAATCGCGCGACAGGTTGAACTGCTGGCAGGTCGTAGTCCTCGAAGGTGGTGATGCGTCTTGAGCCGCTTGTCGTCGCCGGGCAGCATGTCGGTCACGAAAATGTCGAGGTTGCCGTCGTTGTTGATGTCGGCCATGTCGGCGCCCATCGACGAGAGGCTTTGGTGGCCGCATCCAGTCTTTGGCTGGCCTCGCGGAAAGTGCCGTTGCGGTTGTTGATGTAGAGGTAATCCCGCTCGTAGAAATCGTTGGAAATGTACATGTCGGGCCAGTTGTCGTTGTTCACGTCGCCGATGGTGATGCCCAGGCCAAAGCCGATGATGCTGCCGTAGATGCCGGCCGGGCTCGCTCACGTCGGTAAACTTGTCGCCGTCGTTGCGGAAGAGTTTGTCGCCGCCCTCGTAATCCCGCTGGTCGCGGATGTTGACATCCTGGAGGCTGCCGACGGGCACGAAGCTGTTGTTGAGCAGGTAGGCGTCCAGGTCGCCGTCGCGGTCGTAGTCAAAAAAGGCGGCGTGCGTCGAAAAGCCCATGTCGGCCAGCCCGTAGGCGTCGGCCTTTTCGGTAAAGGTCACCTTGCCGCCGGCGTCCTTGCCGTTGTTGATGAAGAGTTCATTTTTGCGGCCGGTGCTGCTGCCCATGCCGGCGTTGCACACGTAGATATCGAGCCACCCGTCGCCGTTCACGTCGGCAAAGGTTACGCCGGTGCTCCAGGCTTTGGTGCCGGCCACGCCGGCCTCGGCCGTGGCATCCCGGAAGGTGAAGTTGCCTCCGTTAAGGAAAAGCTTGTTTTCGGCCTGGTTGGAAGTAAGATACACGTCGGGCAGGCCGTCGTTGTTCACGTCGCCGATGGCCACGCCGCCGCCGTTGTAGAAATTGCGGTAGTTGAAAATGTTGAAGGTCTGGGTATCGGCGACCCGGTTCTCGAAGCGGATGCCGGTGCTGTCGGCCGGCAGGTCGGCAAACAGGACGGGCCCGGCGGGGGCTTCCCGGTCCGTTTTCTTCCCGCACGCCCCCAGGAGCAGCAGTACGGCTGAATAAATGACAAACAATCGCATAGGTATTCTCCAGGTTGCAGCGGCAAACCCCAAAATTACGCCAAAGTCGGATAAGAAAGGGGTTAGAAAGTGGGAAGGTTCGGTTGAAGTAGGAGTTGCCTCGCGGGAAGGCGTCGCCTCGCGGCTCCCCTCCTTGGAGGGGGCTGGGGGTGGGTTTACCTATAGTCTACAAGTTACCTGGGGATAATTGCATTAGCATGTCTCCGTGATGAAAATCCTTTTAAAGAAATACTTGCAGGAGGAGAAAGGATTGCCCGGGTCACTCCTGAGATGATCCCCACATTATCCGTGTCATATAAGTAAACCCACCCCCAGCCCCCTCCAAGGAGGGGAGCCGCGACGCGACGCTTTCCCGCGATGCGATGCCTTCCCGCGACGGGACATGTACCTCGACGCGACGCCTTCCCGCGACGCGCCACTCTCCCGCCATGTAATTTAATTACCCATCAGTAAGGCCGCTTCTTCACCCCGGGTTCCCATGCGGCGGTACACCTGCACCGGCCCGTCGTTCACGCTGAACAGCAAGGTATTGCCGGGCAGTACCCGTACGTCCTTTACGTCGCCGCGCAGCCGGAAGCCCGACTGGGCCTGGGGCACGTAGCGAAAGGCAAACTTGCCCCCGCCGGCCAGCAGCACGCCGTGGTTGGCGTCCATCTTGCCGATGCGCAGGCGGAACGTCGAGTGGTTGCCCGCCAGCAGCAGGTCCTTGTGTCCGTCGCCGTCGAAGTCGCCGACCGCAATCGCGTGCACCGGGGCGTACTGCGCCTGTACGGGCAGCCGGTGCGCGACAAACGACTTCCCGGTGTTTTCCAGCACCACCGTTTCGGCAAAATCCATCCGCAGGTGCCCGGCCGCCTTCAGTTGTTCGGGCGTGAAGAAGTCGCCGATCGTCGCCTTGCTGAACGATTCGTAGCTGGTGAATTTCTTCCGCAGGCCCGCCAGTTGCTCCAAAGCCTCGTCGCGGCCCACAGCCGGGTACGACACGCCGTCCACGTAGTACGACAGGATGGGGTCCACGGTGCCGTTGCCGTCGAAATCACTGAAGGCGAGGGTGACCGGCTCCTCCGGCGAAGCTTTCATGGGGGCGTTGAGTCCCAGGTTGCCCAGCACCAGGTCCGGGTCGCCGTCCCCGTCCAGGTCGTCGGCGGCCACGCGGTTCCACCAGCCGTGGAGGGCAGTTGCCGGCGGCAGCGGGACGCCGGGGCGCAGTGTCCCCTTGTCGTTGTAGAATACGGTCGGCAGCATCCATTCGCCCACGGCCAGCACGTCGGGGTAGCCGTCGCCGTTCAGGTCGGCCACGGCCGCGTCGGTGACCAGGCCCGGCATCCACTCGGCCGCCCGGCGGAAGGTGCCGCCGTCGTTGCGCAGCAGGAAACTCGGTTCGGGCACCGGGTACAGGCCGGGCACCACCGTACCGCCCACGAACAGGTCGGCGTCGCCGTCGCGGTCGTAATCCAGTACTTTTACGCACGAACCGTTGGCCGTTTCGCGGGGCAGGGCCGCCGTGTCGCGGGCAAAACCGCCCCGGCCGTCGTTGCGGTACAGCCGGTCCTGCTGCTGCGGGTGATTTTTAGCCAGCCCGTAGTCGCCGCTCACCACGTACAGGTCGAGGTCGCGGTCGCCGTCCGCGTCGAAAAACACGGCGTCCTTGTCTTCGTACGCCGAGTCGGCCGCCAGCGCTCCCGAGTTCCCGCGTCCCGCGAAGGGAACAAACGTGCCGTCGGGGGGTTGCGCGTACAGCCGGCCGGCCTGGTTCCGGGCGCCGCCGGCGTACACCTCCTCCGTGCCGTCGCCGTTGACGTCGCCCACCGCCAGCCGGGCGCCGGTGTACGAGTAGGCGTAGGGCAAGAGCAGTTGCCGGGTAAAGTCATTGACGTAGTTCTCGCGGTGCCGGTAACCGGGCAGGGTATCGGCGGGGCGGTACAGCGGCGCGGCCGGCGTGTCGGGCACGTACCGTTCGGCGGCCTCCCCGTGGCGGAGGGTAATGGTCCGGTCCGGCGTCACACCGTTCAGGGTCTGCTGGCGGCCGTCGGGCCACACCACCCGCAGCCGCACGGGTTGCCCGCCGGCGCCCAGGCCGAAGTGCAGCGGCGCGTAGCCGCACGACTGGAAGCCGCGCACCGGCGCAAACTCCTGGTACTGCACGCCGCCGCCCGCCGGGTAGAGCCACACTTTGGCGCCCACGCCGAAGGGGTTGGCGGCGGGCCCGGCCAGCTTCACCGCCAGGAAATGGTTGCCGCCCGCCGGGTCCGGCGTTGCGGCCCGGCCGGCCCGTTCCACCTGGTGGTTCCGGTAGAGGCGGGCGGGGCCGTTGTTGGTGTTGGTCACCAGGTCCAGGTCGCCGTCGTTGTCCAGGTCGGCGCAGGCGGCCCCGTTGGCGACGGTGGCCTCGTCGAAGCCCCACTCCCGCTGGCGGTTCCCGAACCGGGCGCCGTCCAGGTTTTTAAACGCGTAGTTGCGCGTCTCGGAAGAGGGCATCTTTTTGATCTGGTCGAGGAAGGCTTCGGCCCGGCCGCCGGCAGCCCCTTTGGTTTCTTCGTCGGCGGCGTACTTGATGAAGTCCGAGTTGGTCAGGTCGCGGAGTTCGCCGTTGGTGACGAACAGGTCCTTCCAGCCGTCGTTGTCAAAGTCGGCGGCGAGGGGGGCCCAGCTCCAGTCGGTGGCGTGCACGCCGGCCAGTTGCCCGGTTTCGCTGAAGGTGCCGTCACCGTTGTTGAGGTGCAGCATGTTGCGCATGTTCTGGTGCCAGAAGCCGTTGTACAGCGTGGATTGGTAGCTGTTCCAGTTGTCGGGGAAAGAGAGCAGTTTCTGGCGGGCATTGTCCTCGGGCAGCATGTCGAGGGTGAACAGGTCGGGCAGGGCGTCGTTGTTGAGGTCGGCCACTTCCAGGCCCATCGTGAAGCGGGAAGTGTGGTCGAGCTTTTCGCGCAGGCTGTCGGCAAACGTACCGTCGCCGCGGTTTACGTACAGGTAGTCGTCTTCCACGTAGTCGTTGCCCACGTAGAGGTCGGGCCGCCCGTCGCCGGTGAAGTCGGCGGCGGCCAGGCCCAGGCCGAAGCCCAGCGGGTTGCCCTTGATGCCGGCCTTTTCGGTTACGTCGGTGAACCGGCCGCCGTCGTTGCGCAGCAGTTTGTCGCCGGCAAATGCGTCGCGGGCGGCCCGCATGACGTGGGCCTCCTGCCGCTGGTAGCCCCGCAGGTTGTGGTTCATCAGGAAGCAGTCGAGGTCGTCGTCGCCGTCGAAGTCAAAAAAGGCCGCCTGCGTGCTGTAGCCCGGGTCGGCCAGCCCGTAGGCCCCGGCGCTTTCGGCAAAGGAGACCACCCCGGACCCTTTGCCCCCGGTGCGGGGCGTGGTGTTGACGAACAGTTGGTTGCGCCGCGCTTCGGGCGGGTTGGGTCCCGAGTAGCACACGTACACGTCGAGCCAGCCGTCGGCGTTCACGTCCACGAGGCTCACGCCGGTTTTCCAGCCGCCCGGCCGGCCGCCGATGCCCGCTTTTCCGGACACGTCTTCGAATTTGAGGCCACCGCGGTTGAGGTAGAGTTGGTTGGCTACCTGGTTGCCGGTAAAGAACAGGTCGGTGAGGCCGTCGTTGTTGAAGTCGCCGGCGGCCACGCCCCCGCCGTTGTAGAAGTATTCGTAGGTAAGGATGTTATCGCGTTCGGTCTCGGTGAGCCGGTTGGCAAAGGCAATGCCGGTGGCCGACGGCGGCAGCGATTCAAAGAGGGTTTCGCGTTTTTGCCCGCACGAAAGCAGCAAGGGCAGTAATGCAGTAGCCAGGTAACAGAATTTCTTGATCAACATGTGCGCCTTGAAAAAGGAGGAGCTGCCGGGCAATCGAACCCAGAATTTACCCAAAAATAAAACAGCAACCCAGTAAGGTTGCTGTTTTACCGGTAAAATCATCGGGTTGGATCTACGAGCCGTAGCCGGGGTTCTGCTTCAGGTTCGGGTTGGTATCCAGGGCCCGCTGCGGAATGGGGTATACCACTACGTGTTCGGGCGAGGTAAAGGGTTTGGTATCGCCCTTGGGCAGCAGGAACGTGCCGAAGCGGATCATGTCATTGCGCCGCCAGCCTTCCCAGTACAGTTCGCGGCCCCTTTCGGCCAGCAGTGCCTTGTCGTCGAGGGCCGTCAGCGGCGTAGCGCCCCGCACGGTCCGCAACTCGTTCACCAGGCTGAGGGCAGTTCCTGATCCACCCGCACCACCGCGCAGCAGGGCTTCGGCCTGCATGAGCACCACGTCGGCGTAACGCAGGAAGATGTAGTCATTGCCCGGGTTGGGGTCGTTGATGAAGTCAGGCGCCGTGGGGTTTTGCGCGTTGTTGGCGTCCGGGTTGGGGATGGGCTTGACCAGGTATTTGATGACCCGGATGCCTTGTCTTTCGTTGGAATAAAGCAGATCAATGTCGGGCGTGAGCACCAGGGGCCGTCCGCCCCGGTCCTGGAGGGCGTAACGCTGGCCGTCCACAACGGAAAACTGCTGGCCTTCCAGGAACCCGGCGTTCATGCCGAGTTGGCTCGACATTTCGGGCGCCGCGGCCGGCGTGCCGCCGCGCCGCGTATCGGCGGTTTCGAAGCTGTTATAGAAGTCGGCCAGGGTCGTAAACCCGTTCCAGCCCCCGCCGTTAAGCGGATGCCGGTAGTGGGAGGTCATGTAATACCGGTTTTGGACGGTAGCTACCGGGCTGCCCTGGTTGTTCTGGATCACGAAGATCAACTCTTTCGAACGTTCCGTATTCTCCCAGTGGAAGTTGTCGAAGTAGTTGGGCTGCAACTGGTACCGGCCCGAAGTAATGATGGCGTTGGTGTACTCAACGGCCTTGGTCATGTCGGCCGCGTCAAAGGTATAGGGGCCGGCCGGGCGGGTAGGGTCCTGCTTGTAGACGGCTTTGTTGAGGTACGCCTTTGCCAGCAGGGCCCGGGCCGCGTCCTGGTTGGCCCGGCCGGGGCTGTTGGCCGGGTTGAGCGTCGTAAGGGCGTACTCCAGGTCCTGGATCATAAAGTCGAAGGCCTCGCTGCGGGTAAGCACCCGGGGCAGGGAGTTGGGATCGTCGGTAGCCTCGCGGAAGGGTACCTGCCCGTACATGTCAATCAGCTGGAACAGGAAGAAAGCCCGCAGGAACCTTGCTTCGGCTTTGATCTGCGTACCGGCCGCGTCGTTGCCGGCGAAGGCAACGGCTTGGTTGGCCCGGAACACGCCGATGTTCAACTCGTTCCAGGAGTTGATGACCTGGTTGTGCAGGGCGTCCCAGGAATGCTGGTGCAGCCGGCGCCAGGTGCCGAAATCACTCCAGTCGGTACCCCGGGTGGGGCCCGCCATCTCGTCGGTGGGGTGTTCCTGCATGGCGTACATGTTCTCCTGGTTCTGGAACCGGTTGAGCTGGGAATAGACCCCGGCCAGCGCACTGGCAGGTTCAACCTGGCTCGAAATGCCCGACAGGTCCTCGGCCGAGATCCGGTCCAGCACCTTGTCATCCAGGTCCGTGCAACTCACTGCCCCCACGAACAGCAAGCCTAGTGAAATAATCGATTTATGTGTCAACTTCATTTTTTTGGGAATTAAAGTAAGCGGAAAGATGATTCAACTGCATCACGCAAGCCTTCGTCCAACGAATCAGAATCCGGCGCTCAGGCCCACCGTAAACGTGCGGGCACTGGGGAAGGCCGTATAGTCGATCCCAATGGAAGGCACGTTGTCGCGGGCTTTGTTCGTATTGATTTCCGGATCAACCCCGGTGTAGTTGGTAATCAGGAACACGTTCTGGCCGGTAGCGTACAGGCGGACCGTTTTGAGGTAGATGCCTTCGGGCAGTTTGAAATTGTAGCCCAGCGCCAAGTTGGACAACCGCAGGAAGTCGCCTCTTTCCAGGAAGCGGGTGGATGCTTCGGCAAAGTTGTTGGGGCTTTCCTCGCTGCTGGCTACGTCGCGGGTCACGTTGCGGCCGTTTCTCAGGTTGCCCTTCACGAACAGGGCGTTGGCCGTGTTGTTGTACACGTAGAAATCGGTGGCCGCCGTAAAGAAGACGTTCAGGTCCCAGTTGCCGTAGTTGAAGCTGTTGCTCAAGCCGAAGTTGAACTTGGGAATGGCATTGCCCGCGTAGGTGAGTTGTTCACCGTTGGGGTATATGCCCAGCCCGTTTTCGTTGTACCCGGCAAACTCACGCATGAAGAACGAACCGATGGGGTAGCCGTCGCGGATCTGCTGGGCGTACGCACCCGACAGGCCCTGCCCGTTGATGTCGCCCGTGTTGATGATCGTGCCGATGCCGGTCACCTTGGTGGTCAGGTAGGTAGCGTTGAAAGAGGCATTCCAGTTGAGGGCCCGTTCGCGGAGGATGTCGTAACTGAGGGTAAATTCCGCACCTTCGTTGTTGACGTTACCCGGCAGGTTCACCCACACGAACTGGGTGGCCGAGGGCTGCGACTGTACGGCCTGGAAGATCAGGTCCTTGGTGCCCTTCTTGAAATAATCGATGGTACCGGTGAGCCGGCCTTCCAGGAAACCGAAATCGATGCCGGCGCCGTACTGCTGGGTCTGCTCCCACTTGATGTTCGCGTTGGGGTTGTTGAGCGGGGTAACGGCCGCGTTGTTGGGGTCAAAACCAAAGATCACCTTGGAGGTGTTGCCCGGGTATTCCTGGTTGCCGGTAAGGCCCCAGTTCAACCGCAGTTTGAGGTCGCTGAAAGCTTCGGGAATGAAACCTTCCTCGGAAAGGCGCCAGCCGAAGGCCAGCGACGGGAAGTAGCCGTACTTGTTGTTGGGACCGAACTTGGAGGAACCATCCACCCGCAGGGTACCCGTGATGAGGTACTTCTCGTTGATGTTGTAGTTGAGGCGGCCGAAGTACGACTGCAACTCACTCTGGGCGCGGTTCGAACCGGCGTAGTACGACCGGCTGTCGCGGTTGTTCACCCCGCCGATCACGTCGTAGAGGGGCAGGCCCGACCGGGCTACGTCGGCCAGGAAGTTGGCCGCCATCGTGTAATTGCCCCGGTTTTCAAATTTCTGGTAGGCAAACCCGACCAACCCGTCGAGGCTGCCGATGCCCAGTTTGCCGGAGTAGTTGAGGGTGTGCTCCAGCAGTTGGGTGCTGGCAAACTGGTTGGCGATGTTCACGAACCCGTTGGCAACGTTCAGGCCGGTACCGGTGCGGGGGTTGTTGGGGCCCACGCTTACGTCTTCGTTGAACCCGGGCAACCCGCGGGGAATGCTCGACCGGCGAACGGTCGAAGCGTTGTCAATGCCAAAGTTGAGTTTGTAGGACAATCCCTTCAGGAGTCGCCACGTACCGCTGATGCGGGCCAGCGTACGGGTGGTATTGCCGTTGTCGTCGATCAGGTTCACGGTAGCCGCCGGGTTACGGAAGTCGCCGCCGCCGGGGGTAAAGTACGTGCCGTCGGGGTTGCGCACGGGATACGTGGGATTTGCTTGCAGCGCCGCGCCCAGCAGGTTGCCCTTGAAACCGGCGTTGTCGCCCAGCGGCGCGTACTGGTCGCGCACCCCGCTGGTGGCCAGGTTCAACTCAAGCACCACTTTGTCGTTGAACAGTTCGTGCGTCGCGTTTACGCGGCCGGACAAACGTCTTAAGCCCGATCTTTTGATGATTCCCTGCTGGTCGTTGTATCCCATCGAGAAGTAGTACTTGGTATCATCGTTGCCGCCGCCGAAATCCACCGAGTAGTTCTGGGTAACTGCCGTGCGTAAAATCTCGTCCTGCCAATCAGTACTGGCACCCCCGTTTACGCCGGGTGCCGTCGGGTCGCCGCCCGCCGCCTGCAACGCCGGCAGGTACTCGCCGGCCGACAACAGGTCGTAGCGCTTCAGGGGCGCACTCACACTGCCCGATGCCGAGAAATTGAGGCTTTGCGTACCCGCCTTGCCCCTCCGGGTCGTGATGAGCACCACGCCGTTGGCACCCCGGGCGCCGTAGATGGCCGCCGCCGAGGCGTCTTTGAGCACCGTAATGTTTTCGATGTCGGCCGGGTTGAGGAACGTCAGCGGGTTGCGGGGCGATTGTTCGCCCGCACCGTAATCAGCCCCCCTTTCGTTGCTGCCGCCATCGAGCGGAACCCCGTCCACCACGAACAGCGGGTTGTTGCCGCCCCGGATGGAAGTAGTACCCCGGATGCGGATGTTGACGGCCGCGCCGGGTTCACCGCTGGCAGGGGTCACCTGCACGCCGGCCGCCCGGCCTTGCAGCAACTGCTCGGGAGAAGCGATCACCCCTTTGTTGAATTCTTTGGGCGTAAGCGCCACCACGCCCCCGGTCACGTCTTTCTTCTGCTGCTCGCCGTAGCCGATCACCACCACTTCGCTCAGAGCCTGCACGTCGGAGGCCAGCTTGGCGTCAATGGTGGACCGGGTGCCCACCGGTAGCTCCTGGCTCTGGAAGCCGATAAAACTGAATACCAGCACTGCGTTGTTGTCGGGGACAGAAATGCTGAACCCTCCATCGGCGCCCGTAGCCGTACCGTTGGTAGTGCCTTTTACCAAAACCGTTACCCCGGGCAAGGGGGAATTATCGTCCTGGGCGGTTACCGTACCGGTAATGGTGCGGCTCTGCGCCCAGGCTGCCTGTTGGCAGACCATCCAGACCAGGGCCGTTATCACCAGCGTCCCCAGCCGACGACCGGCAGAGAGGTTGTGTAGTAGATTCATGCTCATTTTTAAACAGGGTTTGCTTGAAATGAATAAAGTGGAGTAAGAAATTACGGGGCAGAAAGGGCTAGCCGGCCAGGGGTGCCGGTCCCGGCAAGTGAAGCGGGGAGGTCAGTCGGACCGGCAGCAGTACGGCTTGGTTCATAAGCAGAGGGGGTTTAGCAGGTTTGCTGTTCGTACCAGGTTGCGTGCACTGCGCAGAGGTGGTGTAAGTTGCACCAATAAATCGGATTTATACGGATCGTATTAAACCGTCCCCGGAACATGGTACGCAAATATAGACCTATGGCTTAAATTCCAAAAAAAGTTTTAAAAATTCAAATTTACGGGCTTTCGTGTCACTTCTGCCACAAATCTTTGCACGAATCCGCCAACTCGTCCACCCCAGGCGTACCTTACATAACCCGTTGCATCCCGGGATGTTTAAAAAATGGAACGAATTATTACCATTTTTCGGGTACGGGCCGGCAAATCGCCGGGTGTAAGATCACTAACCGGCCTCCATCCCCGGCCGGCGGCCCGGCGGATATACAGGAAAAATAGAAATTTCCGAACGGTTCTGTTCGTTATGGAGTTAAATATCTGCAACTTCACGGTTTGCGTACCTGGTACCTTTTTGGCGAAAAACCACCCAGGTTACCCTGTACATACGCCCGAAGGCTTCCATTTTCATTTCAAACCGCCCGATCATCAATGAACTTCACACAGCTAAAAACGATTGCGCTGGGTGCGGCACTGCTCCAGGGGCCCGGGCTCCTGTGGGCCCAGCAGGCCCAAACCGCCGCCGGACCCGATACCACCGCCCACGCAACCACGGCGCCCCCCAACTGGTTTAACCTCGACCGCGCCACCGACCGGGTCACCGGCGTGAGCACCGAAAAAGCCTACGAACTGCTCCGCAACAAAACCTCCCGCCCCGTAGTGGTGGCCGTGATCGACGGCGGGATTGACGTAAAACACGAAGATTTGCAGGGCAAGCTCTGGACCAACCCCAAGGAGACGGCCGGCAACGGCGTGGACGACGACAAGAACGGCTTCGTGGACGACGTGTACGGCTGGAACTTCATCGGCGGCAAGGACGGCAAGAACGTCAACGAAGAAACCTACGAACTCACCCGCCAGTACGTCGCCCTCAAAAAACGTTTCGAAGGCAAGCAGAAGGTGCGCCGCCGCGAAAAGGCGGACTTCGAACGGTACCAGAAAGTAAAGGAAGAGTTTGAAACCAAAGTGGCCGAACTCAAGCAGCAGGCCGAGGGATACCTGGGTTTTGCCAAGGCGTACAAGTCGGCCGCCGCGTACCTCAAAACGTACCTGGGCAAAGACAGCCTCACGGCCGCCGACGTGGATGCCATCCGGCCCACCGACCAGCGGGTAGGACAAGCCCAGAAAATCCTCCAGTACGCCTTCGAGAACGGCATCAACGAAAAGGAGCTTACGGAGGCCGAAGAATACTTTGACCGGTCGCTCAACTACGGCTACAACCCCGACTTCGACGGCCGCAAAGTGGTGGGCGACAACCCCGACAACCTGGCCGAAAAGGGCTACGGCAACAACGACGTGACCGGCCCCGACGCCCGGCACGGCTCGCACGTGGCCGGCATCATCGCCGCCAACCGCGACAACAGCGTGGGCATCAAGGGCGTGGCCGGCAACGTGCAGATCATGGCGATCCGGGCCATTCCCAACGGCGACGAACGCGACAAGGACGTAGCCAACGCCATCCGCTACGCCGTTGACAACGGCGCGCAGATCATCAACATGAGCTTCGGCAAGGACTATTCGCCCGACAAGGAATACGTGGACGAGGCCGTGCGGTACGCCGTCTCCAAGGGGGTGCTGCTGGTGCACGCGGCCGGCAACGACTCCAAGAACATTGACACGGAAAACAATTTCCCGACCCGTAAGTACGCCAACGGCGGCCAGGAAACGGCCTTGTGGCTCGAAATCGGCGCTTCCTCCTGGGGTGACAACGACAACTTCGTGGGCAAGTTCTCCAACTACGGCAAAGGGACGGTTGACGTGTTCGCCCCGGGCGTAGACGTATTTTCGACCACGCCGGGCAGCAAGTACGAAAGCCTGAGCGGCACGAGCATGGCCGCCCCGGTAACCTCGGGCGTAGCCGCACTGCTCATGTCGTACTACCCGCAACTGACGGCGGCCCAGGTGAAAGACATCCTGGTGAAGTCGTCGGTGAAGTATGCCGACGAGAAGGTGAACAAGCCGGGCGAAGAAAAAGGCGAAACCATCGCCTTCGGCGACTTGAGCATGTCGGGCGGCATCATCAATGCCTACGAAGCCGTGAAGCTGGCCGAAAGCATGTCGGCGCAGAAATAGTCATCCGTCACTGGTACTTCGACATTCAGTGCTTTATGCGGGTGATGCCCGCTGAGCACGTCAGCAACGAAAAGAGCCGGCTTTGCAGCCGGCTCTTTCTTTTTGAGATTCATCGCACCCGGGTATTACAACTTCTTCAGCGTGTACCGGTAGTTGCCGGGAATGCTCAGGTCCAGGGTGATGTCGTACCGGCCGGCGGCAGGAACCTTGATGTTGTCATCACTGCCAGACTTGAGGAAACCGTTTGCCGGCTTGTTCTCGCCGTAGTTGATGGCCCAGTCGTCGTTGGCCCTGAATTTGATTTCGTCGGCCGTCAGGTCAAGGGTAACTTTCCAGGTGCCCGTTGCCGGGTCATAGGTCATGTTCTGGTCGGCGGCCCAGGCGCCCGCGGTGGCGCTGCCGATCACGCCCCAGTTCGTTTTCACGGCATCCCAGGTCATGGCGTTCAGGTCCGCTTTAACCAGGTAGTAACCGGGTTCGGCCACTTTGAGGTTGCCGCCGTTTGCCGTCAGCGACTTGGCCGTTGCGGCCACCCCCAGGTTGTTGTCCCAGTTGGGGCCCAGCGTAAACTTAAACTCGCTGTTGGCTTCCGGGAAATTGATGTAGCCTTCGTATACCTTGTTATTGCTCACCGACGACAGCTTGGACGCCTTGTCGGGCGTCCAGCCCTGGTACGCGCCCGGTACGTAGATGGAAGGATAATCGCGGATGTCGACGTAGGGCGTGGCGGTAACGGTCACCACGTTGGAATACACCGGGGCAATGGACGGGGCCACCTGCGATTTTACGCGGGCTTCCACCTGCCCGGCGGCGGCGGGCTGCAGTTCCAGTTGGTTCAGCAGGTTGTTGAACTCGGCCACCGTAAACTTTTTCTCCCGGGTGTTTCCCAGGGCCACCGCTACGGAATCGCTGAAATTACTGCCCTGTTTAGCCAGTTCCAGCGTGTAGGTCACGGCCGCGTTGAAACCGTAGTTCGACGGCGTTGCCGTAAACGTAACGGCGTCGGCCCCGGAATTGGTCCGGTCCAGTACCAGCGTGGAAGCAGAAGCGGTAAGGGCGGCGGGAGTTCCCTGCCGCACGACCACCCGGTCTTCGTCCTTTTCGCAGGCAAAGAGGGATAAGGCCACCAGGGAGAGGATAACCAGTCTGTTCAATTGTATGTTCATAGAATATTGCGGAAAGAATATTGAGACTGAGTAAAGTTTATGAGTTTAAAGTGTATGAGTTCATGAGCAGAAAGCGATTACAGAACGACGCGTACTGACTTTAAACTCATACACTCATGAACTCATAAACTTAAAAGGTTAGTAACCTTCGTTCTGGGTTAAGTTGGGGTTGGCGGTAATGTCCGAAGACGGGATCGGGTAGAGCACGCGGAAGGCTTCTACGGCCCGGCCTTCCTTCACGCCACCCTTCCAGGGCCACAGGTAGGTGCCGCTGGTGAAGCGGCCGAAGCGGATCAGGTCGGTGCGTCGGTGGGCTTCCCACTTGAGTTCCCGGGCCCTTTCGTCGAGGATGAAGTCCAGGGTCAGTTGCTCGGCCGGAATGTTGCCCGAGGCGTTGTTGTACGCCCGCTCCCGGAGTTGGTTCACGTACTGGAGGGCCTGGGCGGCGGTGCCGCCGGTGCCGCCCCGCAGCACGGCTTCGGCGTACATCAGGTACACGTCGGCCAGCCGGAACATCGGGAAGTCGGTGTCGGCGTGGTTGCCGCTGGCGTCGCTGCCGGCCACGCCGGTGGAGCTTACATTCTTGAACTTCACGATGGGGTAGCCCTCGGTGAAGGTGCTCAGGTTGTCGATTTCGAGGGTCTGGCCGTTGCTGTGGAACACGCCCCGCTCATCCACGCTGCCGTCGGTGCCGGGAAACAGGCCCACGATGTTCTTGGTGGTGCGCAGGCCATTCCAGCCGCCGTTGACGCCAAAGCTGGCGGCGCTCATGCTGCCGCCGACGGGGGCGTGCACCAGGAACGTCATGCCACCCCACGACTGCGACCGGATACCGTCGAACGTGATCGGGAAAATGATCTCGCGGGACGTGTTGTTGTCGGTCAGGAACAGCCGGTTGTAATCCGCTTCGAGGGCGTAGCCCGCCGCGATCACCTTGTTGGCGTACGCAATGGCTTCCGTATACTTGGGCTGGCCCACGTACACCTGGGAATTGAGGTAGAGCTTGGTCAGCAGGGTCCAGGCGGCGCCCTGGTCGGCGCGGCCGTACTCGTTCTGGCGGGCGGCCACCAGCTGGCTCTCGATGTCGAGCAGTTCCGACTCCACGTAGTTGTAGAGATCGGCCCGCGAGGTCTGTTCCGGGAAGAAGGCACCTACTTCGTTGCGTTCCGTCACGAAGGGCACCTTGCCGAACATGTCGAGGGCGTGCCAGTAGCTCAGGGCGCGCAGGAAACGGGCTTCGGCGTGCATTTGCCGGGCCTGCGTGAGTTGATCCGTCGAAAAGCCGCGGCCGGCCAGCTTGTCTTCCGTGGTGGCCCGGATGAAGTCGTTGGCCAGGGCGATCTGGTAGAAAACCCGGTAATACATGGCCCGCACGAACACGTTGCTCGTCGACCATTGCAAGGTATTGAGCACGGGCAGGTCCACGTCGCCCCAGGCGATCTTGGCCTCGTCGGTGGGCAGCTCCTGCAACTGCCAGTACTGGCGCAGGTAGTTGGAAGCCCCCTCGTCGATGCCGCCCACGTCGGGCAGGCCGTCGGGTCCGCGCTGGCCCGTGAGGGCGTAGCCGGCGTACAGTTTGGCCAGTACGTTCTTGTAATTGTTGAAATCGTTGTATACGCTGGCCGAGGTAACGTCCAGGGGCGGCGTCCGCTCCAGGTCATTGACGCAGGAAGCACTTGCCAGCACGATAGCTGCCGACAGGAAGGCATTTTTTATGAATCTCGTTGTCATGGACTTGATGAGTTAATTAGAAACCTACGTTCACGCCGAAAGAAAAGATCCGGGGCCGGGGATAAAAATTGTTGTCGATGCCGGCCGTACCGGTTGCCCCGGTGGTTACTACTTCCGGATCGAGGCCGGTGTACTTGGTGATCACGAACGCATTCTGCACGTTGGCCGACAGGCGCACCGACAGCTTTTCGTTCAGCAACTGGCCGAAGTTGTAGCCCAGCGTGATGTTTTCCATCCGCAGGAAGGAAGCATTCTCCACGTAGTAGTCCGAAAGCAACTGCCGCTGCACGAAGTTGGTTTCCCGCACGCTGCCCTGGAGGTTGGTCAGGTAGTTGGGCTGGTTGATGTTGGAGTACACGCCCCCGTTGGAAGCCACGTTGTTGTACACGTAGTTGCCCAGGTTGCCGCGGGCCACGAAGCCCAGGCTCCACTTGTCGTACGACACCTGCGAATTGACGCCGAAGAATACCTGCGGTTCGGGGTTTTTGTAGCGGTAGCGGTCCTTGTCATCCACGGCGCCGTCGCCGTTCAGGTCCACGAACAGCCCTTCTATCGGCTGGCCGTTTTCGTTGTACACCTGCTGGTTCACGTAGAAGGAGTAGGGCCGGTAGCCCACCGTGTGCACCTGCACCGTAGCGCCGGTAGCCCCCGAAATGCCGCCTACCAGCACGCCTTCCGCGTTTTCTTCCTGCACCTTGCTCAGTTTGGTGATCTTGCTGGTGTTGTAGGTACCGTTCACGCCGATGTCCCAGCGGAGCCGCTCGGTATTGATGGCGTTGAAGTTAAGGGCAACTTCCAGGCCCCGGTTTTCGATGTTGCCCACGTTGGTGAGCAGTTGGTTGGTCAGGTTCGAACCGGCCGGGGCGGGAATAATGGCCAGCAGGTCCTTGGTCTGCTTGAAGTAATAGTCCAGCGTACCGGCGATCCGGCCGTTGAAGAAGCCGTAATCCAGGCCGACGTTCCAGGTGGCCGTCTCTTCCCACTTGATGTTGACGTCGTACCCTTCGGGGCGGAGCAAGTTGAAGAACTGGTTGCCGAACTGGTACTGGGCCGTGGGTGAACTGTTGGTGTAGCGGGCCAGGTACGGGAAATCACTGCCAATGTCCTGCTGGCCGGTCAGGCCGTAGCCGGCTCTCACTTTCAGGTCGGAGAAAACGCCCAGCGTCTTCATGAATTCTTCTTCGTTGAGCTTCCAGGCCACGGCCACCGAGGGGAAAGTTCCCCACTTGTTGCCGGGCCGGAACCGGGAAGAACCGTCACGGCGGATGTTGGCCGTGAGCAGGTACTTGTCCTTGAAGGCATAATTCACCCGGCCGAAGAAGCCGATCAGCGTATTCTGCGTCCGGATGGGCACCACGTTTTGCGGCAGCGTGTCGCCTTCTTCAGAAAGGATGGGGTAGATCGGCTCGTCCCGTTTGAAATCCTGGTAAGAATAACCGGCCATTACGTCGAGCCGGCTGCTGATGCCGGGCAGTTCCTTCACGTAGTTCAGGTAGAAGTCGAGCAGTTTGTTGGTCTTGTTCTGCGAATACCGCGACAACCGGCCGTTGTCGTTGGCGACGGCCGCCAGGGTGGCGGGCTGGTCGTTGGTACCTTCCCCGTCGGATACGTCGTAGCCCAGGTTCAGGTTGGCCCGCAGGTCGGGCAGGAAGTGGAATTTGTAGTCGAACTGGAGGTTGCCGATGCTTCTGCGTACCTCGCTCACGTCGCGCCGCTGCTCCAGGGTGCTGAGCGGGTTGCGGGGCGCCAGCGTATTGGGTCCGCCGGACGTAGGGTCGATCCACTCGTAGTAGCCGCCCAGGGCGTTGTCGGCGTACACCGGCTGGGTGGGGTCCATGGCAACGGCAGCCCCGATGGTGCCGGCTTCGGCGAAGCGGCTGTTGGCAAGAGAACCTTTCAGGTTCAGGTTCACCCGCAGGTGATCCTGGAGGAAGCTCGGGTTGAGGCTCAGCGCCCCCGAGGTCCGCTCAAATTTGGAAGACTTGAGAATGCCGCCCTGGTTGAGGTAACCGAGGGAAAGGCGGTACGGCAGGGTTTTGTAAGAACCGGTGAAGCTCAGGTTGTTGTCGGTGCCCACGGCGCTGCGGAAAATCTGCTCCTGCCAGTCCGTGCTGGCGCTGCCGAGCAGGGCCTGCTGGGCGGCGGTGCCCCGCTGCTGCACCACCCGGCGGAACTCGCTGGCGTCGAGCACGTCAATGGTCTTGCCGATGGTGGACAGCGAGAGCAGCGAACCAAAATCCACGCGCAGCCGGTCGCCGGCCTTGCCCTTTTTGGTGGTGATGATGATTACCCCGTTGGAGGCCCGGGAACCGTAAATGGCCGTGGCCGAGGCGTCTTTGAGGACGTTGAACGTTTCGATGTCGTTGGGGTTGATCATGGACAGGGCGTTGGAGGCGCCCCGTACTTCGGCGTTGTCCACGGGTACCCCGTCGATCACCACCAGCGGGTCGTTGCTGGCGTTGAGCGAAGAGCCGCCGCGGATGCGGATGCGGCTGGCGGCCCCGGGCGCCCCGCCGGCCGAGGTGATCTGCACGCCGGCTACCTTGCCCGTGATGAGCTGGTCGGGCGTGGTGATCTGGCCGGGGTTAAAGTCTTTGGCGGAAATGGCCGTGACGGCGCCCGTCAGGTCTTCCTTTTTCTGCGTACCGTACCCTACTACCACTACTTCGGACAGGGCCGTTACGTCGGGGGCCATCACCACGTCAACGCTGGCGCGGGTGCCCACAATCGCTTCCTGCGACACGTACCCGATGAAGGAGTATACCAGCGTGGTTTCGTTGCCGGGCACGGTCAGCGAGTAGTTGCCCGAGCCGTCGGTGGCCGTACCGGTGGTCGTGCCTTTTACCACCACGCTCACGCCGGGCAGGGCCGACCCGTCTTCCTGGGCCGTAACCCGGCCCGTAACCACCCGGCCCTGGGCCCAGGCGGCCGAACCGGTAAGCAGGCTGAAGAGGGCAAACATTGCTGCGAACATTCCCGGGCGGCGCAGCGTTCGCCCGGCCAGGGGTGGCATTGGAGAATAACTATTGTTCATATATTATAATTAAGTAAGCATTGTTTCGTGGGCGCCCCTGGGATCAATCAGCCGGAGAAGAAAAAAGGGAGGGAATACCCGGACTCCGCGGGAGCCCGAGCCGGTAATACGAACGCGTCTTCTCGTTAGACAAGGCTGGTGAAACGTAATCTTTTTATCGCGGAACCTTACAGCACAACTGGTTGGCAAAAATAGAAATATTTATACGATTTTAACAGATATTCACAAAAATTAAGTTAGACCCAACGGCGCAGTTCCGGGACCAGTCCCCCAAAATGTGGGGTAAACGGCAGTAAATCCCGCGCCATCCCCGTCCCCGGGAAGCCCGCACCGCACCATGGACATAAAAAAAGCGCGGCCCCGGGGGCCGCGCCGTAAGTCAAACTCAGGGATTGGTTACTGACTATTGGTCATTGGCATTACCACGTCCGGGTCTTCAGCAGGCGGTCTACCTCGGCGCGGGACATGCGGAGCTTATTGGGGTTCTGGTCGAGCCACTTGGTAAAGTCGTCTTCGATCTCCTTGGTCCAGCGGGTGTCGATCTGGCCGGGCGTGTACTTGCCTTCCTTGAGCCGCTGGTGGCCGAAGTCGTCGCGCAGGGCCACGATTTCGCCCGTTTGCACCACCTTTTCGGCCAGGTGGGCGGGCACGAACAGCACGCCTCCCTTTTTAGCCAGCACCACGTCGCCGGGCATTACTACGGCCGGCCCGATGCGGATGGGCACGTTGATGCCGGTCACCATCATTTCCTGGATGTACGAAGGGTGGAACCCGCGCACGAACGCATTGAAGCCCTCGATTTCCGAGAGGCCCTCCAGGTCGCGCACCGACCCGTCGAACACCACGCCGTTCTTCGACTTGGCGTAGATGGAGTTGCCCAGGTTGTCGCCGATCAGGGTGCCCCACTCCATCTTGCCGAAAGCGTCGGCCACGTACAGGTCGCCGGGCGTAAGCATGTCGATGGGCCAGGAATTCATGCCGCCGATGCGGCCTTCCTTCTTGCCCTTCTCCACGATCCTGGTTTCCACGTCGGGACGCTTGGGCATGTACTGCACGGTGAGGGCCCGGCCCACCATTACCTGGCCGGGGTGGATGATCTGCCAGTCGCCGGCAAACTGGTTGTGGTACCCTTCGCCGCGCAGCACGCTCCAGGCTTCTTCCAGGGAGATGGCTTTCATGCGGTTGAGCAGGTCGTCGGACACTTTGGGGCGGCCGTCGGGGTAACGTTCGCCCTTCCACTGGGCCGAAAAGGTGGTCAGGTCTTCTTTGGAAAGGCTGATGGATTGTGCGTGTACGTACAACGGCAGCGACAACGCGCCGCACAGCAAAAGTTTAACTGTTCTTTTCATCAGGTGCGTTTGGGTTGGGTAGTGGGTACTGGGTATTGGGGTGGGGAGCATGGTGCTTGGGGCAGCGGGTATGGTGCGTACGGGGCTAAGGCGCTTGGCCCTTTGCCCTCCGCTCCCTGCCCTTACGTGGTGATTTTCGCTTTTTCCGTTTCCGGCGTCACCGGTTCGGGTTCGGGGGGCGGATGGCTGCCCCACCAGGTAGCCAGCACGGAGCCGGTAATGTTCATCAGCGGCCCGAACACGGCCGGGGCCAGGCCCACGGTGGCTACCTTGCCCATTTGCAGGGCAATGGCCGACGCCAGGCCGCCGTTCTGCATGCCCACTTCCAGGGCTACCGTGCGGCACGACCGTTCGTCCATGCGCAGCAGCCGGGCCGACCAGTACCCGAGCAGGTAACCGCCCGAGTTGTGCAGCAGCGCGGCCAGGATCAGCGTCAGGCCGATGGAGAGCAGGCTTTCACGCCCCGCCGCGGTAATGATGGTGATGATGAAGGCAATGCCCACCATCGACACCACGGGCATGGCGGCGTCGAGCTGTTTGGCCCGGCCCCGGGTGAGCTTGTTGAACACGAGCCCGGCCACGATGGGCAGGATGACCATCTTCACAATTTCCCACATCATTTTTCCCACTTCCACCTGTACGTATTGCCCGCCCAGCAACTGCATGAGCAGCGGCGTCACGAACGGCGACAACAGCGTAGCCAGGGCCGTAATGGTGATGGACAACGCCAGGTTTGCTTTCGCCAGGTACGACATCACGTTGGAAGCCAGCCCGCTGGGGGCGCAGCCGATCAGCACCACCCCGGCGGCGATTTCGGGCGGAAAAGCAAAGGAATTGGCCAGCACGTAACCCAGCGTCGGCATGATGGTAAACTGGCACAGCACCCCGATGATGACGTAACGCGGCGTTTTGATCACCGCCGCAAAGTCGCCCAGGCTCATGGCCGTGCCCATGCCGAACATGATGATTTGCAGCAGCGGCACGATCAGCGTTTTCAGTTGAAAGCTACCCACCGATACGAAGTACTGCGGGTAGTACATGGCAATGGTGACGGCCGCAAAAATCCAGAGGGTGTAGGCAAACCCCTTTACGGCCGGGAAGCCCCGCACGGCCAGGGCCAGCAGGGCAAAAAACAGGAACAGCGGCGGACCGGTTTGCGGGCCGTACCCCATCGCCAGCATCGCGCCGGCAATGACCAGGCTCAGCAGCGCCGCCGCCAGCAACAGTTTGTACATCGGGGAAGATTTTGGCATGGGTAGAACTATTAAGGAGCGAGAAGTCAGAAGCGAGAAGCGAGGAGGAGGGAGTGACGCGTTGCTTATGAGAACGGCACAGCCGGTGCCCATTCTTCTCGCTTCTCACTCCTGGCTTCTCGCTTCTTTAGAAAAGCTACACAAAAAACGGTATGTCCTTGGTGGCGTACTTGCGCATGCCCTCCTCGTTGATCTCCACGCCGATGCCGGGCTTTTCGGAGAGCGGAATGAAGCCGTCCTTCACCATCGGCCCTTCGAAGGTGACAATCTCCTTGAACATGGGGTCGGTGTGGAAGTAGATCTGCCATTCGAGGATCATGAAGTTGGGTACCGAGGCGCACACGTGGCTGGCAGCCATGGCCCCCAGGTACGAAGCCACCATGTGCGGGGCAAAGGGCACGTAGTAGAGGTTGGCCAGGTTGGCAATGCGCTGCCCCTCCCCCAGCCCGCCGGCTTTTTGCAGGTCGGGCATGATGATGTCCACGGCGCCGATCTCCAGCATCCGCCGGAAGCCGTGCGCCAGGTAGTGGTTTTCGCCCGCGCAAATGGGGGTGCTGGTCGATTCGGAAATGAGCTTGTAAGCCTCCACGTTTTCGGCCGGGATGGGTTCTTCGAGGAACATCAGGTTGAGCGGCTCCATCATTTTGGCGACCCGCTGCCCGGTGGTCATGTCGTAGCGGCCGTGCATGTCCACGCAAATGTCCACTTTGGGCCCTACGGCTTCGCGCACCGCCGCAATCTGGTTGTACATCCGCTCCAGTTCCCCGGGGCTGGCCGTCCAGTTGTAGGCGTCGTACTTGGCGGGGTCGTTGCGTTCGTCGATGTCGTACTTCACGGCGTTGAAGCCCCGCTTCACGGCGTCTTTGGCACTGTCGGCAAAGTGCTTGGGCGATTTGTCGTCGTCGCGGTAGGTGCCCGTGTCGCAGTACACCCGCACGCGGTCCCGGAATTTACCGCCCAGCAGTTGGTACACCGGCAGGTTGAGGGCTTTGCCGGCCAGGTCCCACAGGGCCGTTTCCACCGCCGTAAGTACGGCGATGAACATGCCCGACTGGGCCCCCTCGAAGAAGCCCGACCGGCGGACGTCCTCGAACAGGCGGTTGACGTTGAGCGGACTTTTGCCCTTGATGCGTTCACCCATCATTTTTACCAGGTGGTACGTGCCGGGCGTGGCGTCTACGCCTTCCCCGCAGCCCCAGATGCCCTGATTGGTGTGCACCTTCACGAACAGGCTGTGCCCGTTGCGGATGTAGCCGCACTTGACGTCGGTGATTTTGAGGTCGGACGGCGCCGACCGTTGGGGCGTCCGTTCGACAGCTTGTTCCAGGCCCTGCCCGAAGGCCGCCATCGACGAAACCCCCATGGCGGCGGTAATGGCACTTTTGGTCAGAAAAGAGCGTCGGTTGTAGGTCATGTTGTTCAATACTTGCTGTCTATTATAAGGTTGAATGGTTATATGGCTGAATGGTTGTATGGTTATATGGGTGAACGACTGGATAGCCCGGTAGGAAGGAGTCGTTGGTAAGCGCAATAAGCAGGCACTGAAACGGTGCGGCACTCAACCATTCAGCCATATAACCATTCAATTTACCACGTCCTGGTCTTCAGGTACTCCTGGATCTGGGCTTTGGGCACGGGCAGTCTGTCGATGTAGGCGTTGAGCCACTGCGAAAAGTCGCGTTCAATCTCGTCGGACCACCGGTTGTCGATCTGACCCGGCGTGTACTTCTGTTCGCGCAGCCGCTGGTGGCCGAACATGTCGCGCAGGCGCACGATCTCGGAGGTTTTCACCACTTTTTCGGCCAGGTGCGGCGGAATGAACATCACGGCCCCGTCGCGGCCCAGCACCACGTCGCCGGGCATCACGAAGGCCCTGCCGATGCGGGTGGGGCGGTTGATGCCGATCAGGGTGGTGTTGAGGTCGCCGTCGGGGTTGTTGAGGTGGTGCGAGGGGTGGTAGCTCCGCACGAAAGAGGTGAACGAGCCGATCTCCCTGAGCCCGTTGATGTCGCGCACGGCCCCGTCGTACACGATGCCGTTGCCCGTTTTGGCGTAGATCGAGTTGCCTAGGTTGTCGCCGATGGTGGGGCCGTCTTCGCGGGCCCCGAACTGGTCCACCACGTACACGTCGCCGCGGGTGAGCATGTCGATGGGCCACGAATTCTGCGACTTGATGCGGCCGTCCTTCTTGTGGCCCTTCTCGTCGATGACCCGGTGCACGTCGGGGCGGCCGGGCAGGAACTGCGCCGTGACGGCGCGGCCCACCAGCACGCTGTCGGGGTTGATGCACAGCCAGCCGTCTTCGTACTGGTGGCGGAAGTTGCTGCCCTTGAGCACGGCCCAGGCTTCCTCGTGGGTCACCAGTTTCATGCGTTTGAGCAGGTCGTCGGGCACCTTGGGGCGACCGTCGGCGAACCGTTCGCCCTTCCACTCGGGCGTCAGGAAGATCATTTCCTCTTTGGAGAGTTGCTGGGCAAACGCGGGCCGGGGTGAACAGATCACCAGCACCGCCATGCATAAAAAAAAGTGTCGCATTCGTTTGTGGGGCTATTGCGCCGGATGGGTAAGTGGGTTGACAAGAAAAATTAGGGCTGTATGGCTGAATGGTTATATGGCTGATTGTTGAATGGTTGATCCAACCGCCATTCAACAATCAACCATTCAGCCATACAACCATTCAACCATAACCCTGAAAGCAGGCTTTCCCAAAAATCTACTTATCCCACCACACCCGGGTGTCGAGGTTGTCGGGGCCCTGCCGGCTGATGGCCTGCTGCACGTTGGCACCGTTGACGGAAAGCTCGGAATCCGGGTAGAGCAGGCGCCGGATGAACTGCCCCGCGATTTCCTTGCCGGGGTACGGGTTGGGCGTCAGGGAGGGGTAGCCGCTGCGGCGGAAGTTGGCAAACGCCTCCGGGGCGTTGAGGAAGGAAACCACCCAGTACTGCGTATTGATCTGCTCCAGGGCCCGGGCCGGGTCGAGGGGTTGGGCCGCCGTGTAGGCGTCGATGTCGGCCTGGGCAATGACGGTGGCCGTTCCGTAGGCGCTCAGTTCCTTCATGTGGTCCTCGATGGCAGTTTTGTAGAGGGCCGCCGCGTCGCCCTGCGTCCAGCCGCGCACCACGGCCTCGGCCAGCAGCAGCTTGGTCTGGGCGGCCGTCACCAGGAACATGGGGGCAAACCGTCCGCCCATGCGGGAGCGGTCAATCTGCGAATACGCGTAGAAGCTGGGCAGGCCCGCCGTTTTAGCCACGGCCACGATGGAACCGTTGTCGTAGCCCATCGGCATGCCGATCTGGTTGGCCGGGGTGCGGTCTACGGTGCCTTTGGTGCCGGCGTAGGCATCGTTCTGGTCGGAGCCGCTGGTGGCGGCGGGGGTGCGGGCGGCAAAGGCGGCCAGGCGGGGGTCGTTGTTGGCCTTCAGGTAATCCACGAAAGGCGCCGCCAGGTAGATGTTGGACCGCTCCGTGCCATTCAGCGTATTCCCTATTTCGTTGGGGTACAGGTCGGTATGGCGGACCACGGCGTTGTCGGCGTTGGACTGCATCACGCCGCCGGCCACGGCTTTGGCCGCGTACGCCTGGGCCTTGGCCGGGTCTGCCTTCACCAGGCGCATGGCGGCCCGCAGCATCAGTGAGTAAGCCAGGCGCTTCCACTTGGCTACGTCGCCGCTGTAGAGCACCTCCCCGGCTTCAACCGCCGTAAGACCCGGGGTGAGGGCCGTGGCGGCTTCGTCCAGGTCCGTAAGGATGCTGTTGTAAATGGACTCCTGGCTGTCGTACACGGGGGCCTGGTTGAAATCCAGGTAGCCCAGCCCCGCCTCCGAGTAGGGAATGTCGCCGTAGGTATCCGTCAGGACCATGCCCACGTACGTCCGCCAGATGCGGGCCATCTGGTGCAGGTTGGCCCGGGAGGGCACGTCGCGGGTCTGCTCGATGGCGTCTACCGTGTGCCGCATGGCGTCGCGGTAGTAGCGTTGCCACAGGCCGCGGGTCACGTCGCGGTTCGACTGGTTGAAGTTGCCGCCGGCCAGCACCCCCGAGTTGGGCGTCACGGTGTGCTGCACGATGGACGACTCGTACACCAGCACGTTGCCGGGGAATGAAGCCCAGAGGATGCCCCGGTTAAGCAGGTGGGCCGGGTTGATGGCCGTGGGGGCCGTCTTGTTCACGTTCAGCTCGTCGAAGCCGCGGTCGCAGCTGCTCAGCAGCGCCGTCAGGACCAGCGTACCGGTAAGTATGTAACGGAAGGTTATTTTTTTCATGGGTAGCAGGATTTGTGGGTCGATGCCCGGGTTTGGGTGAAGGGCCGGCGTACCGCCTTAGAAACGCACGTTCAGGTTGAACCCGACGCTGCGGGTGGTGGGCAACCCGGTGGATTCGAGGCCCACCAGGTTGTCGGAAGAGAAGCCGAACGACTCGGGGTCCAGGTTGTCCACCCACTTTTTGAGAATGAACACGTTGTTGGCAATGGCGTTCACCCGCAGCCCCTTCACGAACAGCTTGGTGGGCAGAAAACGGGTAAAATCGTAGCCCAGCGTCACCTGGCGCAGCTTCCAGAAGCCGGCGTTGTACACGAACGGTTCGGCCAGGCGGAGGCCCCGCACGGTTTCGTAGTAGGCCTGCGCCGACGTAGACGGCGTGGTGTTCACTTCCCCGTTCTGGTTTACCCCTTCGCCCACCACGGCGTTCTCGTCCCGCCCGGGCAGCGTACCCTTGTGCAGGCCGTGCCGCCAGGCGTTGTGGTTGGTGCCCGAAATGAGGTTGTGGCCCAGTTTGAAGTCGATGAGGAACGACAGGTTGATGCCCCGGTAGTTGAAGGTGTTGGTGAAGCCGCCCACCCACACGGGTACGGCCGAACCGAAGTTGAGCTGGGCGTCCGAACGCTGCGGGCGGCCCGAATTGTCGTGCACGATGCGGCCCTGGTCGTCGCGCTTGTAGCCCCAGCCGTACAACTGGCCCAGCGGCCGACCCACCACCTGCCGCAGTTCGCCGATGAAGAGCCCTTCGGCCATCGTAATGCTGCTGCCGGGTGCATCCGTGAGCAGTTTGAGCACCTCCGACTCGTTGTAGGAGCCGTTGAAACTGGCGTTCCATTCGAAGGTGCCCGTACGGATCGGGGTGATGCCAATGAGCATTTCCACGCCCTTGTTGCGGCTTTGCCCCACGTTGATCCGGCGGTTGACGTAGCCGGCGGCATCCGAAATCTGGGCCTGCAGGATCTGGTCGCTGGTGAGCTTGTTGTAATAGGCCAGGTCGAGGTTGACGCGGTTGTCGAAGAACTTAAGTTCCAGGCCGAATTCCGCCTCCGACACGCGCATGGGTTTCAGGTTGGGGTTGGGTACGGTAAGCGTGTTGATGACGCCTACCGGTTGCGGCTGGTTGTTGGAGTTGGGGAACAGGTTGTTTTCGGTGCGGTAGTACAGCAGGTTGGCGTATGCCCCTACGTCCGTATCACTGCCCACTTCGGCGTAAGCGGCCCGTAGCTTACCGAACGTAAACCAGTTGGGCAGCGTGGGAATGAGCTCCGTGAATACAAAGCTGCCGGTTACCGAGGGGTAGAGGATGCTCCGGTTGGCCGGCGACAGCGTGGAGAACCAGTCGTTGCGGGCCGTCACGTTCACGAACAGGAAATCGTTGTACGAAAATTCGACCGCCCCGTAAAGTGAATTCACCTTCTGTTCCGAGAGGCTGTAGAGCGGGTCCTTGATCCGGCTGTTCATCACCGTGTAGAGGTCACGCACCACGAAGTCGGTCGCCTCCACGCTGTTGAGGTCGAAGCGGCGGTACATCTGGTTGCCCCCCAGCGTCAGGTCGATGCCGAACCGCCCGAAAGTGCGGTTGGCGCCCACCAGGAAGTCGGCGTTGAGTTCGCGGAAGCGGCGGGACTCCTGCACGAACCGGCCGTTGACGAAGCCCGAAGGCGCCGCCGGCAGCAAGGCCAGCCCGGTGGGAAAGTTAAAGTCCTGATCGCGGGCGTAGAAATCTTGCCCGATGCGCCCTTGCACATACAGCCAGTCGGTGAAGTTGTAGCGGGCCGTCAGGTTGCCAAAAATGCGGTCGCGCTGAATGTTGTTGAACCGGTTGTAGGCGGCAAAGTACGGGTTGGTGCGGTTGGTGAAACGGGACCACACGAACTCATCGCCGCTGGCGTTGAGGCGCTTCTCCTCCAGCAGGTTGAGGGGCATGGAGTTGGCCAGGGTGTACATAGTGGTGGGCGTACTCAGGTCCTGCTCGGCGATCTGGGGCGGGTTCTTGTTGTCCTCCCGCGAGTAGTTGATGCTGCCCGACACGGTCAGCTTCTTTGAAAGGTTCTGGGTAAAACCGAGGTTAATGGTTTTGCGGTTGTAGTTGGAGTTGGGCACAATGCTGGTATTGTCCATGTTGGCCAGCGACAGGCTGAAGCCGCCCTTGTCGCCGCCCGCCGACAGGGTCACCGTGTTGGTCCAGGTGCTGCCGTTGCGGTAGAACTCCCGCACGTGGTTGCGCTGGGGTTCGTAGGGTACCTCCACCCCGTCGAAGAGAACCTGCGTCATGCCCGGCTGGAACCGTTCGCCGAAACTCCACACGCCGGAGGTCGGGTTGGCGGCCGTAGGACGGACGTTGAATTCGCCCTGGCCGAATTCGTACTGCCAGTCGGTCAGGTCGAGCGGCTGGTCGGACGTGAAGTTGGTGTTGTACTCCACGCCAATGCCTTTGCCGGTGCCCTTGGTGCGGGTGGTGATCATGATTACGCCGTCTTTGGCCCGCGAACCGTACAGGGCGGCGGCGGTGGCGCCTTTGAGCACGGTCATGGATTCGATGTCGTCGGGGTTGATGCTGCCCAGGCCGTCGCCGCCATCGGATGCCCCCGCCGTGCCGCCCCGGTTGGCGATGGAGCCGTCGCCGGTGGGCAGGCCGGGATTGGCGCCGTAGTTGGTGTTGTCCACGGGCACCCCGTTGATGACGATGAGCGGGTTGTTCTGCCCGCCGAACGACGACTGCCCCCGGATGCGCACTTTGCTCGTGCCGGCCGGGCCCGAGCCCAGCGAAGTAATGTTCACGCCGGCCATCTTGCCCTGCAGGGCGTTCATGAAGTTGGGCGTGCGGTTCACGGTGATCTGCTCGGGGGCCACGGTAGCGGTGGCGTAGCCCAGCTTCTTGGCTTCTTTCTTGATGCCCAGGGCCGTCACCACCACTTCGCCCAGTTGCTTCACGTCGGCCTTCAGCGTCACGTTGATGACCGAACGGTTGCCTACGGGCACCTCCTGCGACACGAAGCCGATGAAGGAAAAGAGCAGCGTGGCGTCGGCGTCGGCGTTGATGGAGTACTTGCCGTCGGCGTCGGTGATGGTCCCCGTGGAGGTTCCTTTCACCAGGATGTTGACGCCGGGCATGCCCTGTCCTTCATCAGACGTGACCTGGCCGGTGATTTGCAGGAAGGGGGCGACGGTTTCGCGGGGCAGCGGCGTGCCTGGCCCGGCGCCGGCGGCCAGGTTTTGCGAAAACCCCGCCAGGGACAGCCCGCCCAAGGCCAGGGCCAGTCCGGCGTGTTTGCAGTTGCGTAACAGTAGGTTCATGTTGAATCGGTTAAGTAAATAGAGGTACAGTACAGGAAGATTTTAAATGATGAATTTTAAATTTTGAATTAATCAGCTAATTTATTCTTGCCCAATTGGTTATATAAGCATCGTCCATAATCCAGAATTTAAAATTCAAAATTTATCATTGCCCCTTTACGGGTTCATGTTTTCCACGATGATCCGGCCGGGCTGCTGGCTGATGCGCACGCCCAGCGGCCCCGACAACCCGGCAAGCAGGGCCGGCAGGTCGCGGGTGGAGAGGGCGCCGGTAAAGCGGCGTTCGGCCAGGTCGGGCGTGGCGAGTTGCACGGCCAGCCCGAAGTAGTCTTCGAGGGCGTGGGCGATCTCCCGCAGGGGCGTCGCTTCGAACACCAGCCGGTGATTGCGCCAGGCGGTGCACGTTTCGGGCTTTACCCGGAGGCGGCGCACGGTTTTGCCCCGGTCGGCCACCTCGGCCGCCTCGCCGGGACCGAGCCGCAGCGGTGCGCCGGCGCCCTCCTTCACCCTTACGCGGGCCTCGCCGCCGTCGGTGAGCACGCGTACCTTGCCCCGCCGGTGCTGCACGTCGAACCGGGCGCCCCGGGCCACCACCTGCACCCCGGCGGCGTGCACCACCACCGGCCCGGCGGGCTGCGCCGCCCCGGCCGGCCGCACGTCGAGGTAGGCCTCGCCCTTCAACCACACCTCGCGGGGGCTGTTGGCGGGCCAGTTGCGGTAGAAGGTCACCGACGAGTTGGCGTTGAGGGTTACCTGCGACTGGTCGGGCAGCCACACCACGCGCGTTTCGCCGAAGCCGGTGCGGTACGAGACGGCGTGCCGGGTCTGAAAGTACAGGAACGTGCCCAGCGCCACCAGCAGGATGCCCACCCACACGGCGGCCAGCTGGTAGTAGCGCGAAAAGGGCTCCTGGGGGTCGGCGGGGGGGTGCAGGGGCGTTTCGGCGGGTTCGGGCTCAGCCAGTTCGTCCTCGCGGATTTCGGCCTTGATCCGCTCCCGTACCTCCCAGAACTCCTGCGCCGAAGGGGCGGGCGTCTTGAAGTGCAGGAACGCCACGAGCTGCTGGCCCTCTTCCACGAGTTCTTTCTTGTCGGGGTTGGCCCGCAGCCACCCATCCCAGTACGCCCGGGTTTCGTCGTCGGGCGCTTGCACCCAACGGATAAATCGGGCGTCGTTGACCAAATCGTTCAGTTGGACATTTTCGTCACGCATAGCCGGCATAGGGGAACTACTTCCCCTTAAGAGCAGCTACTTGCCCGGACACCCTCAAAAAAGTTGAAAAATTTCTTGGAAGAATAAAAAAAGGAGACCGCAGACGGGATGAAAGGAGACGGGAGGAGGATCGGGAAGGGGGCTTGGGCGAAGCAGGGCAGCAAAGGGTCACATGGCGGGGTCGCCTCGCGGGGCGGGGTCGCCTCGCGGGGCGGGGTCGCCTCGCGGGGCGGGGTCGCATCGCGGGACAGGGTCGCGTCGCGGGACAGGGTCGCGTCGCGGGACAGGGTCGCGTCGCGGGACAGGGTCGCGTCGCGGGACAGGGTCGCGTCGCGGGACAGGGTCGCGTCGCGGGACAGGGTCGCATCGCGGGACGGGGTCGCATCGCGGGACGGGGTCGCATCGCGGGACGGGGTCGCATCGCGGGACGGGGTCGCATCGCGGGACGGGGTCGCATCGCGGGACGGGGTCGCATCGCGGGACGGGGTCGCATCGCGGGACGGGGTCGCATCGCGGGACGGGGTCGCATCGCGGGACGGGGTCGCATCGCGGGACGGGGTCGCATCGCGGGACGGGGTCGCATCGCGGGACGGGGTCGCATCGCGGGACGGGGTCGCATCGCGGGACGGGGTCGCATCGCGGGACGGGGTCGCATCGCGGGACAGGGTCGCGTCGCGGCTCCCCTCCTCGGAGGGGGCTGGGGGTGGGTTTACTTGTATGCCCCGCGTGATCTGGGGATCACCGCATTGGAATGTTTCCGTGATAGAAATCCTCCTAAACTCGGTGAGTTATTTATGTAGATGTAAAGCGAAGGCATTGCGGTGGTGCGGTGATCCTTGTGTCACGCGTAGCATGAAAGTAAACCCACCCCCAGCCCCTCCGAGGAGGGGAGCCGCGACGCGACCCTGTCCCGCGAGGCGACCCCGCCATGTGACCCTTTGCTGCCCTGCTTCGCCCAAGCCCCCTTCCCGATCCTCCTCCCGTCTCCTTTCATCCCGCCTGCGGTCTCCTTTTTTTATTCTTCTTCAGACGGAAGCCAGGTTGCGGATGCTGGCGCGGAGTACGTCGAGGCCGCGGTAGATGAGGGTGCGGGCGTACTTCACTTCCTTGAGCGACATCACGGAGGCGATTTCTTCGTAGGAGGCGTTTTCGTAGAAGCGCAGGTACACGGCTTCCTTCTGGCGCTGGGTGAGCAGGCCGAACGCCCGCAGCAGTTTGCGCTGGTTTTCCTGGTTGAGCTGGTCGGTAACCAGCAGCAGTTCGTGCGAAAAGGCTACTTCGAAGGGGTAGCTTTCCGGGAAGTCTTCCGTGCGCACCAGCCGGCGGTCCTGGCTGCTGACCCGGATGATCTTGCGGCGCAGGCACCGGTAAAGGTAGTACTTGATGCACCGCACGTCGGCCACCTGCGTGCGGTGGTGCCAGAGTTCCACGAACAACGTCTGAATGCAATCCTTCACCAGTTCGCGGTCGCCGCACAGGCGCGTACCGTAGCCGTAGAGGGCCGAAAAATAGGCCTCGTACAGGTGGTCAAACGCCGGTTCGCTGCCCGCCTTGAACGCCTGCCACAACTGGTGATCGTCCGAAAAAGGATGCACCTTTTCCATAGGAGCTTTCGCTGATTAAAGGGTTGTAAAACGTATAATCGAAAAGGAAATGCTCGTACCCGGAAACAGGCCCGCTTAAAGAATTGGCAATCAAGGATGTAATCCCCCAAAAACTGGCAACTGCTTGCTAATGTTACAAAAAAAAGCCGTTTTATCCAAGATGAATCGGCAGAAAATTCTGTACCCGGCCCCCGTTGCCCCGTACCTAACTGCCTGAGCGGCTGTTTATTGACACTCTCCAAGAAAAAAGTAGATTTTTTTGAGGGCATTTGTGACTTACCTGTCTCTATAGGGCAAATGCCCCGCACGCTATTTCTCTCGTTGCTTTTTTTATTTCACCGCCGCTAAACCATTATGAAAAGCATCTTACAACAAATCATCTCCCAGAACCGGCAACAGGAACAAACCGAAGCGGCTGCCCGCCAGCAGGAAATTGACAACCCGCAGACGAAGGACAACCGCCGGAACTTCCTCAAAAAGACGGCCCTGGGCGGCATTACGCTGGGCGGCATGATGTCGGCCCCCCTCGAAGATACCCTCGCCCACACCACTTCGAAGGTAAACCGGGCTTCCAACCCCTCCGAATTGAAAATCACCGACATGCGCTATGCCCTCACCCGTGTCATGGGGGGTACAGCCATCATCCGGATCGATACCAACCAGGGCATTTACGGGTTGGGCGAAGTAAGGGACGCGGCCGATGTGCGCTACGCGCTGTTCCTCAAAAGCCGCATCCTGGGCGATAACCCGTGTAACGTGGAAATGATCTTCAAGAAAATCCGGCAGTTTGGGGGGCAAAGCCGCCAGGGGGGTGGCGTGTGCGCCGTGGAAATGGCCCTGTGGGATTTGTGCGGCAAAGCCTACAACGTGCCCGCCTGGCAGTTGCTGGGCGGCCGGTACCGCGACAGGGTGCGGTTGTATGCCGATACCCCGGAAGCCGGCTCCCCGGAAGAACAACACAAACTGATCAACTACCGGGTCAACGAACAAGGGTACACGTGGCTCAAAATGGACGTTTCCATCGGGGAACTGAAGGGCAAACCCGATACGCTGGTCAACGCCAAGTTGTGGGAAGACACCAAAGGCAACCTGGCCCAGTGGGGCGACCAGGCCAACCCCATGTCGTACGCCAACGCGCTGCACCCCTTCACGCAAATCCAGATCACCGAGAAAGGCCTGGAAGAACTGGCTCAGGTGGTCGAGAATACGCGCAAAATGATCGGGTACGACATTCCGCTTTCCACCGACCACTACGGCCACTTTGACCTCAATAACGGCATCCGGCTAGGCAAGGCCCTCGATAAATACCGCCTGGCGTGGCTCGAAGACATTGTTTCGTGGGAATACACCGACCAGTGGAAAACCATTTCGGATGCGTTGGTGACGCCGACGCTGACCGGCGAGGATATTTATCTGCTCAAATACTTCAAACCGCTCATCGACGCCCGGGCGGTTGATATTGTGCACCCGGACCTGGCTACTTCGGGCGGCCTGCTGGAAACCAAGCGCATCGGCGACTACGCCGAAGAAAATGGGATTGCCATGGCCATGCACCAGGCCGGCACGCCGGTTTCGTTCATGGCCAACGTGCATTGTGCGGCGGCAACCCAGAACTTCCTGTCGCTGGAACACCATTCGGTGGACATACCCTGGTGGGAAAGCCTGGTCAAAACCACCGACGGCCGCAAACTGATTACCAAAGGCTACGCCACTGTGCCGCTGACGGCGCCGGGGCTAGGCATCGAACTCAACGAGGACGTGGTGAAAGAACACCTGCACCCCCGCGACAAAAGCTTCTTTGCCCCCACCAAGGAGTGGGACGAACGGCGTTCCGTGGACCGTATTTTCAGCTAGAAGGATATGGTTGAATGGCTGTATGGCTGAATGGTTGTTGATCGGGAAGTAGTCGTGCGCCAGCCCAACCATACAGCCATTCAGCCATATAGCCATCATCCTTCCTTCTACTCACTGCGCAGCGACTTCACCGGGTTGGCCCGGGCGGCGCGGATGGCCTGGTAGCTGACCGTGAGCAGCGTGATGAGCAACGCCCCCGTACCCGCCGCCCCGAATACCCACCACGGAATGTCGGTGCGGTACTCGTACTTGCCGATCCACTGGCGCATGCCGTACCAGGCCAGGGGGCTGGCAATGATGCAGGACAGGAGCACCAGCCCCAGGAAATCCTTCGAGAGCAGGCCCCACAGGCTGGGCACGGAGGCCCCCAGCACTTTGCGGATGCCGATCTCCTTGGTACGCTGCTCGGCTACGAACGAGGCCATTCCAAAAAGCCCGAGGCACGAAATGAAAATGGCCAGCACGGCAAAAAAAGTAGCCAGTTTACCGATGCGTTCCTCGTTGCTGAACTTACGGGCGTATTCCTCGTCCACGAAGTTGTACTCGAAGGGCACGTTGGGCGTGTACTTTTTAAACACCCGTTCCGCCCTTGCCAGTGCGTCTTGCGGGCTCAGTTTAGCGTTCAGGCGCAGGATCAGGAGGTTTTCGCGTTCGTTGGCAATGTGAAAAAGAGAGGGCCGCACGGGTTCGTAGGGCGATTCTGCCAGCAGGTTCTTCACCACGCCGATGATCTGGTACGGCTTGTCGTTCCACCGTACGATCTTACCCACCGGCTCGGAGAAGCCGAAAAATTCGGCTGCCGCCTCGTTGATGATAAAGGCCGAAGAGTCGGTAGCAAACGCTTTCGAAAAATCGCGGCCCGCTTTGAGGGTCCAGCCCACGGTCTGGCCGTATTCGTGCGACACGGCGTTGTTGGGAAAATCCACCGCCAGGCTCGGGTCTTTGCCTTCCCAGTCGAACCCGCCGTTGGAGTTCCAGGTGCCCGTCAGGGGGCTGCGGGCTACCGTCATTTCTTCGATGGCCGATACGCTTTTCAACTCGGCCCGCACCGCTTCGTAGTATTTATTGACTTCCTCTTCGTAGCCGATGCGGACCAGACCGGCGCGGTTGTAGCCGATGGGGCGGTTCTTGGCGTGCTCGATCTGCTTGAACACCACGAGGGTGCCGATGATCAGGGTGATCGAAACGGTGAACTGGATCACAACCATGACTTTGCGGGGCAGGCTGGCGAGGCGTCCCACCCGGAACGTTCCTTTGAGCACTTTTACCGGGTTGAAGGCCGATAAGTACAAGGCCGGGTAACTGCCGGCCAGCAGCCCGGTGATCAGGCTGAACGCAATGCCCAGCCCCCAAAAGACCGGGCTAGTCCAGGGAATAGCCGTTTTTTTGTCGGCCACCTCGTTGAAATACGGCAAACTGAGGATCACCAGTGCCAGCGAAACGCCGAAAGCCAGGAGAACCACCAGGATGGATTCCATGAAAAACTGTTTGATGAGCTGACCGCGGAGCGAACCCATCGCTTTCCGGACGCCTACTTCCTTGGCCCTTTTCTCGGAACGGGCCGTGGCTAAATTCATGAAATTAATGCAGGCCAGCAGGAGTACAAACACGCCGATGAGGCCGAACAGCCACACGAACTGGACGCGTCCGCCGGTGTTGAAGCCGTCTTTGAAATCCGAATACAGGTGCCACTCCGACATGGGGTGCAGAAACACCTCCGGCTTATACCGGGCCTCGTCCTTATCCACCCGGTTCAGTTTGACGTTCCTGATTTTGGCCGATACCTTTTCCATGTCGGCGTTTTCGGCGATCTGGGCGTAGGTCCGGCTGAAGTTGCTGCCCCAGGGGTCTTTCATCTTCTCAACCCAGGGGTTGCTCACCAGGTATAACTTCCAGGGCAGCATGTAAGTCACTCCGTTGAAGGTCGTGTTGTAGGGCAAGTCCTCGTAGACGCCCGTCACTTTCACGTCGTGCTTGTTGTCGAGCCGCATGGTTTTTCCCAGCGGATCGCCCTTGCCGAAGAACGCCTGCGCCACCGACCGGGACAGCAGGATCGAATACGGGTCTTTTAAAGCCCCCCGGGTGCCGTACAGCATCTTCAGGCCCAGCATCTCGGTAACCTCCGGCTCGAAGTAGGCCCCCTCCTTCACCAGTCGTTTGTCGCCGACCCCCAGGATGTGGCCGCCCGTCCAGGAAGCTTGCACCACGTATTTGAAATCACTGCCGTGCTGCTGGCGGATTTCGGCAGCCATCACGGCCGGGTTGGCCACCTGGGTCTCCTTTTTCCGGTTGTACAGGTTGTGCTGCATCACCTGGGCGATGCGGTCGTAGTTGGGGTGGTACTTATCGTACGACAGTTCGTCGTGAATCCAAAGGCCGATGAGCATCGCCACGCCCATGCCGATGGCCAGGCCGAAAATGTTGATGAAGGAGTACCCCTGGTGTTTGAGCAGATTCCGGAAGGCGATCTTGAGGTAGTTGCGGAGCATATCGGGGAATGGGAAAACGGGTTGACAAACTTGTTGACGGGACGGCGGTGCCCCCGGGCGGGGAAGCTACCCGTGGAGTCTGGACGCGCAAATGATCGGCCAAACAATCGCAAAGGCTTACCGGGGCCGGAAAGCCACATTTTTGCCATTTGCCACCCGGGCAGGCGTCCGGAAACGAACAGTAGTCCTGCTCCGGCGAACACCCGGCACGGGCCGGCGGTTACAGGTCGGGGACTTACGCAAGGAAAAAAAATGGCAAAGACTTGCCGGGCTATGGGCAGAATTGCTTATATTTGCGCCCTATTTCGATCGAAAAGCTTTATAATTTTACATACAATGAGAAAAGATATCCATCCTGAGTACCGCGAGGTGGTTTTCTGGGATCTGTCCAGTGACGAAAAATTCATGACCCGCTCCACGGCCAAGACCAGCGACACCGTTGAATACAACGGCAAGACGTACCCGGCCATCAAGGTTGAAGTAAGCTCTGCTTCGCACCCCTTCTACACCGGCAAGAACGTAATGCTCGACACGGCCGGCCGCGTAGAGAAATTCAACAAGCGTTACGGCAAGAAATAGGGCGGCCCTCACCCGGTCCCAACCAAAAGCCCCGGCAACTTCCGGGGCTTTTTGCTTTTCCGAACCAAACCTTTCGGGTTTTCCTGCCTGCAAAAAAAAGGCACGAAGCCGAGCTTCGCGCCAGTGCCGTAAGGCATCCCAAACACCTATTTCTTCAACTCCTTAGCCAGTTTTTTTACGCGTTCTACCGGAACTTTGGCCAGCGCAGCAATCTTCTCCACACTCAACGTACCGTCCTTCAGCATTTCGACAATTAATTCTTTCTCCTTCGTTTTTTGTCCTTCCTTGTACAGGTAATCCTCGGTGATATTATACGTAAGTCCCATATCCTGAATCTGTTTATGCGTTTCCTTGGTCAAATTTCGTAACCTGGCTAATACAGACAACTGCCTGATATACTTTCTTAACGAAATTTCTTCTATTCCGATTTCCTGAAGTTTGCGAAGTATTTCTCTGATGACTTCCCCGGGCTTCTGTTTCCCCAGATTGCTGAGTACGGCCAGGATAATCTCCTCGGGAATGTGTGAATCCAGCAAACTTTCGTACGGATAGTCACGCAGGCTTTTGAGATCAAAACCGGTGAATATCTCCTCAGACGCCAATTTGGTCTGCATCCTGGAGGCTTTCTTTCCCAGGTAGATCACGAATTGTTTAACCGGCAGTCCATGTTTACGGCGCAACAAACCGTAGTACTCCTGCATCCGGTAAACCATCCCTTCTTCATCCTGCGTTTGAAATTCAATGTGCAGGATAAACTCTTCTGCATCGGTGCGGACAATTCGGATAAAGTCAGGCTCTTTTTCAATAGTGGTTTGAAGCTTGTCCTTCAACTCACGGCTGTCCTTAATGCTGATGCCCAGGTACTTCTCGGTCAGGGGCAAAAGTAGAGAGGCAATGTTTTCTTTTAGTATTCTATCGTAATCGTTGGCCAATGATGCATCAGGTCTTACGGGCCAAATTACTACTTTTCACCTTATTTTACTCCCATTGCGGAGCAGTCCCAAAAATACATTTCCCCACAAAGTCAGGTTTGAGAACCCGTCTCCGTGGGGAAACCTTTTCCGAACAACGAATAACCGCCCCTTCCCTACTCCATCTCGAACTGCAATTTCAGCAAGTGCTGGTACAGGCCGTTTTCCAGGTCGGCGAGTTGCTCGTGGGTGCCGGCTTCGAGGATGCGCCCCTCGCTGATCACGTAGATGTAATCCACCTTGCGGATCGTCGCCAGCCGGTGGGCAATGATGATCGTGGTGCGGCCCTTCATGAGTTCGTCCAGGGCCTCCTGCACCAGCTTCTCCGAATCGGCGTCCAGCGAACTGGTGGCCTCGTCGAGCACCAGGATGGCCGGGTCTTTGAGAATGGCCCGGGCAATGGCGATGCGCTGCCGCTGACCGCCCGAAAGTTTTACGCCCCGTTCACCCACCACCGTACCGAGCCCTTCGGGGAACGAGTCGATGAACTCCAGGGCGTTGGCCTTGCGGGCCGCCTCCCGGATTTCGGCTTCGGTGGCCCCGGGCTTGCCGTAGGCAATGTTCTCGCCGATGCTGCCGCCGAACAGGGTCACGTCCTGCGGCACCACGCCGATGTTGCGGCGCAACTGCCGCACCTCGTAGGCCTGCACGTCCTGGCCGTCGACCAGCACCCGGCCCGACGAGGGGGTGTGGTACCGCATGAGCAGTTGCACGATGGTGGATTTGCCCGCCCCGCTGTGGCCCACCAGGGCAATCTTCTGCCCCGCTTCCATCCGGAAGTCGATGCCCTTGAGCACCGGCAGGTCGGGCCGGGCCGGGTAGGAGAAGGATACGTTCTGGAAGGCCACGTCGCCGTAGATGCGGACCGGCTTCACCTCTTCTTCCAGCAGTACCTCCGACGATTCGGTCAGGATGTCGCGGACCCGCTCGGAGGCGCCGATGGTTTTCTGCAACTGCGCGTAGAGGTCGCCCATGCCGCCCATTGCCCCGCCAATGAAAAGGGTAAACAGGATAAACTCGAACAACTCACCTTCCTTGATGGCTCCCGAGGCCAGCAGCGTAGTGCCGTACCAGAGGATGCTGAGAATGCCGCCGAACAACGCAATGATGATGAACGAAGTAAAGCCGCCGCGCATGCGGGCCGTCTTGAGGGCCGTGCCCATTACCTGTTGCAGGGCGTTGTCGTACCGCCTTACCTCGTAGGTTTCGTTGGTAAAGGCCTTCACCACGTTCGACGCTTGCAGGGTTTCCTCCACGATCACGTTGGTCTTGGCCAGTTGGTCCTGCGTGGCCTTGGAAAGCTTGCGGATGTAGCGGCCGAACACCATGGCCGCCCCCATGATGAGGGGGAACGTGCCCAGCATGAACAGCGTCAGTTGCGGCGCCCGGATCACCACAATGGTAATGCCTACGATCAGCGTGATGGTCTGTCGCAGGAATTCGGCCAGCGAAAACGAAATCACGTCCTGCAACTGGTTCACGTCGGCCGTCAGCCGGCTGATGAGTTCACCCACCCGCTTACTTTCCAGGTACTTGGTGGGCAGCGTAATGATTTTGCCGTACAACGTGCTGCGGATGTCGCGCAGCGTGTTCTCGCTGACCCGGGCGAACAACTCCACGCGGAAGAACGAAAACAGGGCCTGCAACAACAGGCTGGCCAGCAGGCCGAGGCCTACTTGGTTGATGGTGTATTTCGACTTGCCCACGGCGGCGTTGATGAGTTCACCGGCCAGCACGGGGAAGGCCAGCGAAGTCAGCGCCGAAAGGCCCAGAAACACCAGGCCCACAGTGAAGTATACTCGGTAGGGCGTTACGAAGCGGAAGATCTTCAGTGACTCCCGGAAGCTCTGCCCGGTGATCTTGCGTTTTTTGTCCTCTTCGGGAATGTCGTCCTTGCGTCCTCTTGCCATGAATTAAACTTTTTGTAGACTCACTAACTCTTGTATAACCAAAGAACGGCCGGATTAGTTGGCGGCGGGCCGCCCATTGCGGCACGAAAAACGGGCCGTTTTGCCTCAGTGCCCGGGTTTCCCGTCCGCCGCGGCCAGGCGTCGGGCCAGGTTGCGGGCCGCCTCAATGGCCTTGTCCATGTTGTAATACTCCCATTCGGCAAACCGGCCGAGCAGGTGGAAATTATACGTTTGCAGGCGTTCTTTCAAGGCATTTATTGCACGGCGCGTATCTTTTTCCTGGATCACGTAGGAATTGGGTTCGTAGTTGGCTGCCAGCGGCACCAGGTTGCCGGGCAGTTTGCGGATTTCGGCCTCCATCACGGCCCGGTCCACGCGGCCCGAAAACTCCACCACGCACGTACGGCGGGCCGAGCCCCGGTTGTTGGCGGCCGAGAAGTTGCCCGTGTAAATGATGCGGTGGGCCCGCACCGACGGTTCGGGCAGGTACAGCCACGAAATGTCGTTGGCGTCGCATTCGCAGAAGAGGTTGGAGGTGGCTTCGGAGCGGAGGTCTTGTACGCCCGCCAGGGCTTCGCGCAGGCCGGCATCGTCGGTGTGGAGCAGGCCGGGCAGCTGGCGCACGTCGCCGGTGTACACCACCACGTCGCTTTCCCGCGTGCCGTCCACCACCAGCCGCCCGTCGCGGGGGTGTACGTTGCGTACGGCCTGCCCCGTCCGGACCCGCAGCCCTTCGGCCAGCCGGTTGGCGATGAACTGCGAGCCGCCCTCCCTCGGGTAGTAGAACGTGGCGTGCACCATGGCCGACTCCTCCTCCCGCAGCACGTTGCTGAGCAGGATTTCGCGCAGGTCGGGCATGGGCAGTTTGCCGTGCAGCCACGCCAGCGGAATGCGCGACAGGTCGGTGTTCCAGATCTTGCGGTTGTAGGGTTCGAAGTACAGCCGGTACAGGGTGTTGCCGAAATTGCCCTCCAGGAAATCCCGGAAGTTGTCGTACCGGACGGGCTCCCCGGCCATTCGTGCGCGGAGGGCCAGCAGGTCGTCCATCACCCGGGCCACGGTTTCCTTGTCGAGCTGGTAGAGGTGGTTTTCCAGCGGGTAGCCCACCAGCTTGCCGTTCAGTAGGATTTTGGCGTTGCGGCGCACCCGGTAAAACTCCGCCTCCACGTCGAACTGCGCCCAGAACCAGTCGGCAATTTCCTGGTTCCTGGCGTTGAACACGTGGCCGCCCACTTTGTGGAACAGGTTGCCGCCCACGTCATCGCACTGCACCAGCCCGCCCACGGAACCGGCTTTTTCGAGCACCTCCACCTCTCCCGTCCCCGCCAGGAAGCGGGCCGCGGCGAGCCCCGAAATGCCCGCGCCGATCACGGTAATGGTACGTTTCATGAGGAGTTGCGGTTAGAAGGATTGAATGGTTGTATGGGTGTATGGCTACATGGTTAAATGGCTGAATGGCTATATGGTCAAATAACTGTTGAATCAACCATCCAGCCATATAACCATTCAACCATACAGCCTTTGAACAATTGAACAATGCAACAATTGACTACAGATAGGTTTTTTGCCCCAGCAGCCGCCGCCTGAAGTAGTACAGCAGGGTTTGCCGGGCGTTGCGGATGGCCTTGGGCGACACGCTGGCCGACGGGGCCCGGTAGTGAATGGGCACTTCCATGTACCGCTTCTTGCGGAGCAGGTACCGCAGTTCGGTCTGGTAAAAGTGCGCCGTGGACCGGAGCGGGTAGTCGAGGAATAGCCCCACCACGTGCCGGTGAAAACCCTGGTAACCCGAGGTCATGTCTTTCATGCGGGTGCCCAGCATCCAGTTGGACAGCAGCGTGCCGAATTTGGAGAGGAACCACCGGCGCCATTCCGAGTCGGCGGTGCTCCCCCCGTTGATGAACCGGCTGCCGAAGGCGCATTCATTGCCTTCGTTGAGCACCCTCAGGAACATGGGCAACGCCCGGGGGTCGTGCGAGAGGCCGGCGTCCATTTCGATGATGAGGGCGTGCCCGTTGTCGTAGGCCGCCCGGTAGCCGGCCAGGTAGGCGTCCACCACGTTGCGGGTCTGCGGCGCCCACACCGTCACGAACCGGGGGTTGTGCCCGGAAAGCGCCTGGCAGAGCTGCAACGTGTTGTCTTTGGAAACTTTGTCCACTACGAAATAGACGCGGCCGCTCTCGAGTTTTTCCAGCACCTGCTGCAACAACGCGGCAAACGGTGCAAAGTCGGCTTCTTCATTGGCCATCGGCACGACCAAAGCCCAGTCATTATTAAAATACACGTACCCTTACCTTTATGGATGAGCGGGACATTCCCCTCCCGTTGCCGGGAGACTTGCAAACCGGCCGGGTTTCGGCAACCCAACCGGCTTACCCCTTATTTTACCGCAAACTTAGGAGAATCCGGGGATAAGCCATGCCGGGCCGCTGCCCGGCGCCCTTTTTGCCCCGGTGGGGTGGCATCAGGAGCGCATTCCTTTCCCGGCGGGTTCCGGTACGGGGGCCGGAACGGCGGGAACCAGGTACGCGGGCCGGCACAGGGCGAGGGGCCCGATCAGCAGCAACGTCCCGTAGGTGATGAGGCGGTAGTGCTGGGTCACCTCGTTCCAGGGGCGGCCGATGAACAAGTCCCAGGTGCCCGTGGTCAGGAGGAAGTAGCCTGCCAGCAGCGCCAGCACCAGCTTGCAGCGGCCGGCCCCGAATTCCGCCGTGCGGCCCTCGCGGTACGCCAGCAGGAAGTACACCAGGTACGCCACCGCCGGGAAAAGGTAGAAAAACGCGTACTTCTGCTGCTGCGGCGCCAGCAGGGGCGTTACCAGCAGCAGGTAACTCACTTCGTACAGGGTGTGCGGCCGGGAGGGCGACGGCCGGAAGGGCCACGTCCGCAGGAAGTACAGCGTAAGGCCGACCAGCAGGAGCCGCGCGCCGTTGAGGATCAAAAACACCGTTTCGTAGGGCAAATCGAGCAGGTGCCGGCGGTAGGGCAGTTGGCCGGCCGTACGCATGAACAACGTGGGAATCAGCGCCGGCAGGCCGTGCGGCCCGTTTTCGACTTCGCCCGCGGTACGGACGGCGCTGGCCGGGTTGATGGCCCCCCACCAGTCCCGGAGCAGCACGGCGTTGAAGTCAAACCCGATGAACAGGGCCGGCACCCCCAGCAGCAACGCAAACACGGCCAGGCTCAGCAGGGCGGGCCCGAACCGGCGGCGGTACACCAGGTAGGGCAGCACGACCAGCGGCAGGATTTTAACGTTCATGGCCACGCCCAGCAGCACGGCGCCGGCCACTTTGCGGTTCTGGTCAATCAGGCAGACGGCCTCCAGGCTGGCGTACAGCAGGAAGATGGTCAACTGCACCATGTCGAAATTGTAGAGCAGGAACCGCAGCGTGAGGGCAAACGAGGCGATTCCCAGCACCCGGTAGTGCCGGGGCGTGAGCCGCTGCGCATCGAGGTAGTACGTGATCACCCGCCAGATGCGGTAGAGGAAAAACAGGTCGGCCAGCAGCCACGCGTACTCGGCCACCCACCGGGGCAGGTAGGCAAACGGCACCAGCAGCAGCGCGAAAAAGGGACTGTAGATGTACGCCAGGTTCTTCAGGAAGGGCGGCTGGTAGATGTTCCCGCCCCGGGCCAGCTTCCCGGCCGCGTGCAGGTACACGTCGAAGTCGTTGCCATTGATGACCTTAATGGCAAAGAACACCAGCACTGCCAGGGCCGGCACGCCGTACCCAAACCGCAACCACTTGATCAGGATTTTCAGAACGGAGCAGGATTTACAGGATTAAAAGATTACCAGGATGGATCGGGATTTACGGGATTGGAGGATTAGCAGGATGGAGCAGGATTTACATGATTAAGGGATTAACAGGATTTCGACCACCAGAATCCTGGTAATCCTATAATCCCGTAAATCCCGATCCATCCTGGTAATCTTTTAATCCTGTAAATCCTGCTCCTACTTCCCCTTGTACTGCGACTCTTCGAAGATGCGTTGCGTACGGGCGTCGCTCATCAGTTCGGGCAGCGACACGCCGGGGTGTTCGCGGCGGTATTTTTTCACGATTTCCCAACCCAGCCAGCGGCCAATGGCGCCGGGGCACTTGGCGCCGATCTCGGCCGTGTAGGGCCGCTCCCCGATGTACTTGACCTTTTTAAAGTGGCTGGTTTCGTAGAGCAGCTTTTCGTTCACGAAGTGCGCCCACACCACCTCGCGGTTCTCGTCGGTTGCGACCAGTTGCTGCTGGGAAAAGATGACCGTAGCCAGGCTGTCGGGCAGGTTGGGCTGCACGTCCTTGGCGAATTCAAACGCCTTGCCGTAGTACACCATTTCGGTGAGCAGCGACTGGTCGGTGGGGCTGGTGCGGTTGTAACGCTGCGAAAGGAGCAGCACCACGGAGGGCACGATGAACTCCTTGCGGTAGCGGCGCAGCACGTACTGCGGCACGTCGGGCACGTAGGAGGCCTTGGGACCAATGTAAAAGTCGAGGCTGACCACGATCAGGCTGTCGGTCACCAGCAGGTCCTGGCCCTTGGAAAGAGTGCCCAGGCCCGAGAGGGCCGTCTGGACCTTGGGAATTTTAAAGTCGGGGTAGTAGTGTCTGATGTGGCGGAAGGCGTCGGCAAACCCGGCCCGCACCTCCGAAAAGTCGCCGAAGGCCTGGCGGGTTTCGTTGTAGAGGTTCTTGATGGCCGCGTTGGTGACCAGTTGGTACACCTGGCCGGCCAGCACGTCGTTCCCGACCGAGTCGGCCCCCAGGAACGCCCGCCGGAAACCGGGGTGGCGGGCCAGGAACGCCCGCACGTCGGCCTCCGACCGGCACGCCATCATTTCGTCTTCGAGCCGCTCCACCGGCACGTTGACCGAAATACCGGACACGTCCGGCGCCTTCCGGCCCTCGGGAGAGCACGAAAATAACGTGCAAAAAACCAGAAAAATATAAATCAATCGTTGCATTTTCGCCGTTACAACTATTTTAGCAGTCAAAACTTCACAAAGTTATGAAAAAAAGCGCAGTACTCTTTCTGGTGATGTTCCTGTCTGTCACCGGCTTTGCCCAGGTAAAGCTGGGCCTCCGGCTGGCGCCCGGCCTGGCCGTCAACAGCGTAATTGGTGACGACCTGTTCGACGCGGCCGAGCCCAACGGCGCGTCGGTCCGCTTCAGCGCGGGCCCCATCGCCGACTTCTTCTTCGCCGACAACTACGCCATCAGCACCGGGTTGTGGTACACGGTCAAGCGGGGTTCGTTCCGGATTCCCGCCGGCACGCTGACCGACGCATCGGGGGCGTCGCTCGGCAACCAGACTACCTACAACCTGCAAATGATTCAGATTCCCCTCACCGTGAAACTATACACCAACGAAGTGGCCCCCGACATCCGGGTGTTCTTCCAACTTGGCGGTACGTTTGACGCCAAGCTGGCCGAAAAAGCCAAGGAGGAAAACAACAACGTGCTGGCCGTCTTGTCGGAGGCGCAGGACGAAAAATCCGCCTACAAGCCTATTGACCTGGGCCTCTACCTGGGCGCCGGGGCCGAAATGATTCTGGGCGAAAATACGGCCGTGTTCGGTGGCCTTAACTACAACCGCGGCCTGGTCAACGCCCTCGGCGGCCTCGAATACGGCGGCACCCAGATCAACAACGACCTCAAAATCCGCAACCAGCTCATCTCGCTGGAAGTAGGGATAAAGTTCTAGGTCAATGGTCATTGGTCATTGGTCATTGGTCATTGGTACATTAGTCATTCGTCATTCGTCATTGACTACTGACCAATGACTACTGACCAATGACTACTGACTAATGTACCAATGACCACCTACCACTCCCTCAGCGCCTGGTACACCTTGTGCACCGGCAGGCCCATCACGTTGAAATAGGAGCCGGTCATTTTTTCGATGCCCACCATGCCGATCCATTCCTGCACGCCGTAGGCGCCGGCCTTGTCGTAGGGGCGGTACTGGCGGATGTAGTAGTTGATTTCGTCGGCTGACAGCGGCCGGAAGTACACTTCCGTCAGGTCCGACAAGGTAACCATCTTTTCCCGCGACAACAGGCACACCCCCGTAATAACCTGGTGCATTCTGCCCGAAAGGCGGCTCAGCATGGCAAAAGCTTCGGCCGCGTCGGCGGGCTTGTTGAGAATGTCCCCGTCCACCACCACCACCGTATCGGCCGCCAGCACCACCTCGTCGGTCAGTTCGTCGCGCAGGGCTTCGGCCTTGCGCCGGGCCAGCATGGCCGGTACCTCCGCCGCCGGCATGTCCGCGGGAAAATCTTCTGGTACCGACTTCATTTTCAGCGAGAAAGCAAAACCGGCCTCGGCCAGCAGTTGCCGGCGCCGGGGCGACCCCGAAGCCAGCAGGAGCGGATGTTTGAAGTGCATGGGGGAACAGTTATCAGTAAACAGTTATCAGTGAACAGTAAACAGCGGGCAAAGTTCGCGTATTGCTCACTGATTACTGTTTACTGATTACTGTTCACTGTCTCCCCCAAACTTTCCCGCGCCGTTCCGCGTTCTCCCTTTGTTATGGGCGTTTTTTACCGGGTGTAAGGAAACGGTATGGTTTATGTTACTTCCGGGGTGTACCACAAAGATTTTTAAGCCAATTTTGGCCCTAAATCACAAAGTCAGATGAAAAAAGCAGTTTTAATCATATTAGGCGTGCTGGTCGTGCTGCTGGGCGCCGCGTTCATCCTGCCCATCGTCTACAAAGACGAGATCCGGGCGAAGGTGGAACAGGAAATTGCCAAGAAGGTGGACGCCAACGTGTACTTCAACGACTTCGGCGTGAGCCTGTTCAGCCACTTCCCCAACCTGACGGCCTCGCTGGACAACTTCGGCGTGGTGGGCAAGGGTGTGTTCCGGGGCGATACGCTGGCCGCCGCCGAGTCGTTCAAGGTCAGCGTGAACCTGATGAGCGTCATCCGCGGCGAAAAGATCAAGGTGAAAGCCCTCGACCTGGAGAGCCCCCGCATCCTGGTGAAGGTGCTCAAAAACGGCAAGGCCAACTACGACATTTACATTCCCGATACCACGACCACGGCCGACGCGGCCGATACCACCCAGTCGCAGTTTGCCCTGCAAGTGGACCAGTGGTCGATCCGCAACGCCTACGTGGTGTACGACGACCGGAGCATGCCCATGTACGCCCGGCTCGTGAACCTCAACCACTCGGGCTCCGGCGACTTCACGCAGGACATTTTCGACCTGGCGACCCAAACGTCCATCGACGCCCTCACCTTCCGCTACGACGGCACCGAGTACCTGCACAAGAAAAAGGTGGCCGCCGACGTGACGCTCAACATGAACCTGCCCGAGTCGAAGTACACGTTCAAGAACAATAACTTCAGCGTCAACGACTTCTCGCTGGGCATCGACGGCTGGGTGGCCCTGCCCGACACCACCAACACCAACATGGACCTGACCTTCAAGGCCAAGGAAAACACTTTCAAAAGCCTGCTTTCGCTGGTGCCCGGCGTGTACACGCACCAGTTCGACGACTTGAAAGCCGACGGCAACGTGGCCTTCGACGGCTTCGCCAAGGGTACCTACAACGCCAAACTAATGCCCGGCTTCGGCCTCAACGTGCAGGTAAAGGACGGCACCATCAAGTACACCGACCTGCCCACTACGGTGAAAAACGTGAACCTCGACGTGAACGTGACCAACCCGGCCGGCAAGGACCTGGAAAACATCCTGGTGAACCTCAAGCGGTTCCACGCCGACTTCGGCAACAACCCGGTGGATGCCCGCATCGTGTCGAGGGGCCTTACCAACTACGACGTGGACGCCGACGTGAAGGCCAAACTCAACCTGGGCGAACTCACGCAGATGTTCCCGCTGGAGGGCCTGACCCTGCGCGGCCTCTACAACCTCAACCTGAAGGCCAAGGGCGTGTACAGCGACGCGCAGAAGAAAATGCCCGCCATCAACGCCGTGATGAGCCTCGCCAACGGTTTCGTGCAGTCGAAGGACTTCCCGGCCCCCATTGAAGGGTTGAACTTCAACGCCACCGTCAACAACGCCTCCGGCCAGATGGCCGATACCAAGATCAACGTGCCCGACTTCCGGATGGTGCTCGAAGGCGAACCGCTGGCGGCCAAGGCCTACATCGAAAACCTCGACAACTACACCTGGGACGCTTCCGTGAAGGGCGGCCTCAACCTGACCAAGCTGACCAAAATTTACCCGCTGGAAGACATGACCGTGACCGGCCACCTGGTGATGGACATCGACACCAAGGGCAAAATGTCGGACGTGGAAGCCGAACGGTACGAGGCCCTGACCACCAGCGGCACCATGCGCGTGGAAGACCTTACCTACACCAGCACCGACCTGCCGCAGGGCATGAAGATCGCCAAGGCTAATATGAACTTTACGCCCCGCGAGATCAACATCACCTCGTTCGACGGCACGCTGGGCAAAAGCGATATTTCGGTGACGGGTTCGCTGTCCAACTACATGGCTTACCTGTTCCGCGAGAACCAGACGATCCGCGGCAACATGGCCTTCAACTCCCGCAAGTTTGACGTGAACGAGTGGATGGTGGATGACCCCAACGCGGCCCAGACCGCCGAGGAGCCGCTGACGGTGGTGGAAGTACCCAAGAACATTGACTTTACGCTGGTGTCTGCCATTGATAAGGTGCTCTACGACAACATGACGCTCGACAACATGAAGGGCACGATCATCGTGCGGGACGGCGCCGTGCGCATGGACCAGGTGGCCTTCAACAGCCTCGGCGGCAGCTTCGTGACCAACGGCACCTACAACGCCCAGAACCTCGCCAAGCCCCTCTTCGACTTCGACCTCGACATGACCAACGTGTCGGTGCAGGAAGTGTACAAAACGTTTAATACCGTAAAGGCCCTCATGCCGATGGCCCAGTACATCCAGGGCAACGTGTCTACCGACTTCAAGATCGGCGGCCAGCTGGCCCAGGACATGATGCCGGTGTACTCCACCCTCACGGGCGGCGGCGTGATTAAGATTTTGCAGGCCGTGCTGGAAAACGCCCCGGTGCTCAACGCCGTGGAGAAAGTGACGCGCCTCAACAACCTTTCGCCGGCGCAGCTGCGCGACATCGTGATGCAGGCCGAGATCAAGGACGGCCGCATTCACTTCCAGCCGTTCGACGTAAAGCTGGGCAACTACGCCATGAACGTGGGCGGCAGCAACGGCATTGACGGCACGCTGGACTACAAGGTGAAGATGGACATTCCGGCCGGGGCCGTTGGCGCTCAGGTGAACAACGCCCTGGCCCAGCTTACGGGCAAGCCGGTAGCCAACGCCGAAACCATTACGCTCAACCTGAACGTGGGCGGTACGGGCAAGCAGCCCAAGATCGGCCTGGCCGGCAGCAGCGCCGCCGGCGGCACGGTGCAGGAAACGGTGAAAGAAGCCGTGAAGGAAAAAGTAACAGCCGAAGTGGACAAGGCCAAGGCCGAAGCGGAGGCCAAAGCCCGAGCCGAGGGAGACCGCCTGAAGGCCGAGGCCGAAGCCAAGGCCCGGGCCGAACAGGAACGCCTCCAGGCCGAAGCCCAGAAGAAGCAGCAGGAACTGGAACAGAAGGCCCGCGAGGCCGAAACCAGGGCTAAGGACGAGGCCCGCAAAAAGCTGGAATCCGAGAAGAACAAGCTCCGCGACCGGTTCCTCAAGCCCAAGCCCTCCGCCCAGCCCCAGGATACCACGCAGAAATAGACATGAGGTGTTAGATATGAGACGGGAGACCTGATCCCGGAATGGATAATAAGCAGTAGATAAACGAGAAAGCCCTTCCACCTGGAAGGGCTTTTGCATTGAGCGGTAATTGGTCAGAACAGAAGGGAAACAAGTAGTTTGAATCAGCGCATTGTCTCCCGTCTCCCCTCTAATGTCTCCTGTCTCCCGTCTAATGTCTCCCGTCTCCCTTAGTTGAGTTCCGGTTCGTTGATGCTCACGTTATCGATTTCGCCCTGGTAGTAATCGGAGGGGGCGAAGCCCAGCCGTTCGCGCCGGCCCAGAATCACGGTTGCGTTGTTGGGCTTGGAGAGGGCCACGTTGCTTACCGTTTTCACCAGTTGGTTGTTCACGTACAGGCTGATCGTATTGGCTTCGAAGTCAAGGTCGGCTACTACCTTGTGCCACTTGAGCAGGTCGGGGGAGGTAGGCATCATGATGAAGGCCACGTGCTTCCGCTCCACTTCGCTCCAGTTGGAGAGCACTACCCGGCTGTTTTCAATGTGTATTTCAATGGAATTGCCATTCTCGTCGACCATTTGCAACAGGCGGGGCCGCTGGGCGGCGTCTTTATAGGTAGCCCGGAAAGACAGGGAGAGCGAAAGCTTGTTGGGCGTGGCAATGGTGCCTTCGGCGGGCATTTTAATGTAGGAGCTGGTTCCGTTGAAGGCAGCCGTTTTGTTGGCAAAGTTCACGTCGTACGAAACGGCGGACAGCTTGCCGGTCGAGTCTTTCAACTCACCTTCCATTTTGAAACTGCTGTTCAGTTTAGGGGCTACGGGGGCGACTTCCTCTTTCTTATTGCAGGAGAAAATCATGGCAGCGGCAACCAACGTAAGGAGTACTTTTTTCATCGTTTTTGCATCTTTTTGGGTGGGTGAAAAGAATCAGAAAGGCCGATCGGGTGCTGAAAATAAGGTGTTTACTTCACTTGTGGCAGGACTTGCCGCGTGTAAGTTTTCTTGATTTTCGCTATTGATTTCCCTCGCAACGAAATGGTAACCGCTTTTTTTACGCAATACTTTTACCGGCCCGGAAACCGGGAAAAAAGGGCTCAGAAGGTTGGGAATGAGTACCTGGCAGCACCAGTACGCGCAGCAAACGACAAAACACCCGGTCAGCCGGCGTGGCCGGGGCCAAAAAAATGCCCGGCCTGTGGGCCGGGCAACCTTCGGAAAGCGGTGAACGGGTGCGTACCGGAAGGACTTACGATCTCCCATCCCTTCCCTCCTACCGGGCAATCTGGGGGAAGAACGCCGGCGTGAGGACCGACCCGTAGAGCCGCAGGTTGTCGAGTTCGCCGTTGTAGTAATCCATTGCGTGGGAGCCCAGGTGTTCGTGCCGGCCGAGGATGAGCTTGGTCCTGCCCAGTTTGATGAGCGCCGCTTTGCGGACCGTTTGCGCTTCCTGGTCGTCCACGTACAATTTCATTTCGTTGGTCTTGAAATCGATGGTGCCCACCACTTTGTGCCATTTGGTCATGTCGGGCGAGTTGGTCGTGGTGAATTCGGCCACGTTTCTGCGCAGCGTTTCGTCCCAGTTGGTCATCACCACCCGGCTGTTGTCAATGTACACGTCAACCGCATTGCCTCGATCGTCGAACATCTGCAAGAGCCGGGGTTTCTGCCGGGGGTCCGGGTAGTTGGCTTTGAAGAAGAAAGAAAAGGAAAACTGGTCGGGGATGGTCAGGGTGCCGTCGGCCGGAATCGAGGCGTAGGCGGTGGTGCCGTTGAAGAGGGCCGTGTTGGTCCCGAACGTTACGTTGGGGGCAGTGCTCGTAAGGGTACCGGTGGAATCGGTCAGGTTGCCGTCCATCTTGAAATAGGCGCTCAGGGAAGGGGCTGCCTCGGGTTCTTCGGGGGTAACATCTTCTTTTTTGTTGCAGGCGAAAACCAGGGCGGCGGCAGCCAGGGTCAGGAGTACTTGCTTCATTGGGCTTAGGTGCGTTTGGTTTAGTGAACCGCGCCGGTCAGCGGGATAGCGCGGCAAATTTAGGGGACGGGATGTGAATTCCGCCCGGCTGGAGTAAAAAAAATACGGAAGGCAGCGATGCCTTCCGTATGCTTGCCCCAAAACGCGTTTGCGGCGCCAGCGCACCCTATACGGCGTCCGACAGGCTGGTGAACGTAAAGTCGCGGATCTTCATCGGCGGCACCAGGTAGTTGATGTCCGACTCGGTGCTCAGTACCCGTTCGGGCTTGCCCAGCGCCTCCAGGTTGTTGAGCATGATGACCGGGCTTTCGTTGAAGCGGAAATTTTTCACCGGGTGTTTGATCTTGCCGTTTTCGATGAAGAACGTCCCGTCGCGGGTGAGGCCCGTGAGCAGCAGGGTCTGCGGGTCCACCTCGCGGATGTACCAGAGCTTGGTGACCAGGATGCCGCGTTGCGTGCCCTTGATCATCTCGTCGAGGGTGGCCGTGCCGCCCGCCATGATCATGTTGTTGGGCTGCGGAATGGCCTTTACGCCCTGTTTCTGCGCCCAGTACCGCGAGTAGTACAGGTTTTTGACCGTGCCCTTGTCGATCCAGTTGATCTTCTCCTGCGCCCGGCCGTCGCCGGCCCACGGCGAAGCGGGCAGGTCGGGGTGCGCGGGGTCGGAGTAGAACGTGACCCGTTCGTCCACCAGCTTTTCGCCCAGCCGGGTTTTGCCCCCCGGTTTGCTCAGGAAGGAGCGGCCTTCGTCGGCGCTGCGGGCGTCCATGTTGAAAAAGATGTTTTCGAGCAGCACCGCGGCGGCCGTTGGCTCCAGGATTACGGTGTACTTGCCCGGCTCCAGGGCCTTGGCATTGATCGAACCGGCCGCTTTCTGGACGGCTACCTTGGTGGCCGTGGCCGTGTCGAGTTTGTTGAAATCGCTGTAGCCCTTGGCTACGTAGCCCGACCCCGTGCCGTCTTCGGTGCGCACGGTGAGGGAAAAGTTGACGTTGGTGCTGGGGTAGTAGGCGAAGAGGCCCTTGGAGTTCATCATGGCCGCGTAGCCCCGGCGGTCGTCGAGGAAGCCCGCCGCCGTAAGCTTCTGGTTGCCGACCAGTTGCAGGCTCTTGGCTACCGCCTCGGCCCGCGCCGCCGGCGTAAGGTCGGCCGTGGACTGGAAGAACCCGCTGGATTTGACGTACTGCTGCGGTCCCAGCACCGGCATGGATTCGGGGTTTTCGGGGGCCAGTTGCGCCAGTTCCTCCGAGCGACGCACGACTTTTTGCAGGGAAGCGTCGTCGAACTCATCGATGGTGGCTACGCCGGACTTTTTGCCGAAAGAAGATTGCACGACCAGGTTTTTGTTGGTGAGCGCACCGCTCGTGGACACGGCGTTGCGGGCGTAGCGGATGTTGCCCCGCTCCTCGCCGCTCAGGTTCACTTCGCATTCGTCCGCCTTTGAATAGCTCAGCACTTTCTGCATCAGCGCCTTTGCTTCGGATTCGGATAGTATTACTGACATAAGGGTTGTTCGTTTAGGGTTGTTCGGTACCGGTTATTGGTCAATCGTCATTGGTTAATTAGTCATTGGGTACGCGTGAATCATCGGGTCCGAATGACCGTTGACGATTGACTAATGACCATTGACCACTGACTAGATTTTCCGGGCCGTGTTGATTACGTTCACGCCGTTGAAGCGGGCCGTGGCGCTGCCGTGGGAGACGGCGCTGGACTGGGAAGGCTGGCCCTTGCCGTCGAAGAACGAGCCGCCGAGGCGGTAGTCTTTCTCGTCGCACACCTGCACGCACGAGTTCCAGAATTCCTGGGTGTTGGACTGGTAGGCCACGTCCTTGAGCATGCCGGCAATCTGGCCGTCTTTGATCTCGTAGAACAACTGGCCGCCGAACTGGAAGTTATACCGCTGCTGGTCAATGGAGAACGAGCCGTCGCCAATGATGTAGATGCCCTTTTTGACGTCCTTGATGAGGTCACTGACCGACAGGGGCGTCTTGCCGGCGGCCAGCGACACGTTGGGCATGCGCTGGAACTGCACGTTGCTCCAGCTGTCGGCGTAGCAGCAGCCGTGCGACTCGGGTTCATTGATGATGTGGGCCTGGTCGCGGATGGCCTGGTAGTTGACCAGCGTGCCGTCTTTGACCAAGTCCCAACGCTTGGTTTTTACCCCTTCGTCGTCCCAGCCCACGGCGCCCAGCGAACCTTCCTGCAACTTGTCGGCAAACAGCGTAACCTGCGGGCTGCCGTACTTGAAGTTTTTGGACTGCCACTTGTCGAGGGTGGCAAACGAGGTGCCGGCGAAGTTGGCTTCGTAGCCCAGCACGCGGTCGAGTTCCAGCGGGTGGCCCACCGACTCGTGAATGGTCAGCCACAGGTGCGACGGGTCAAGCACCAGGTCGTACTTGCCGGCTTCTACCGACTTGCAGGTGAGCTTTTCCTTGGCCTGCTTGGCGGCGGCGGTGGCGTCTTCCACCATGTCGTAGCCCTTGCTGTAGCGGGTGGTCACGCCGGTAACCTTGTCGGCGGGGTTGGCCTGCATGTATTCGTAGCCCAGGCCCATCGGCGAGGAGAGCGACTGCCGGGTTTCGAACTTGCCCGACTTGGGGTCGATGGCCGTGATCTGGAACACGGGCCAGATGCGGTGAATGTCCTGGTCGATGTAGGAGCCGTCGGTGGAGGCGAAGTACTTCTGTTCGTTGACCAGGAAGAGGAACGAGTTGACGAAGTTGGCCCCGTTCTTCATCGCCTGGGCGTTCACCGACAGCAGCAGGTCTACCTTGTCCTTGATGGGCACTTCGAAGGCGTTCTTTTTGATGGGCGCCTTCCAGCTTACTTCGCCGTAGCCCTTCTGGGGGGCCAGCCGCACGGGCTCCTTGAGGAGTTTGGCGTTGGCTTTGGCAATGGCAACGGCTTGTTCGGCGGCTTTGGCCGTATCGGCCTCCTGCTTGGCATCCACCACGGCGGCAAAGCCCCAGCAGCCGTCGGCAATCACCCGCACGCCCACGCCGTACGACTCGGTGTTGACGATGTTCTGCACTTTATCCTCGCGGGTGGTGACGAACTGGTTGAGGTAGCGGCCGATGCGGATGTCGGCGTACGAGGCGCCTTTGGACTTGGCGGCGTTGAGGGCGGCGTCGGCGAGGCGTTTGCTCACGGCCGCGTCGAGGGCCCGGTCGAGCAGGGCTTCGGGGGCCACCGGGCGGCCCATCACGGGAATGTTGGGAAACATGAATGCTCCCGCACCCAGGCCGGTCAGTTGGATAAAATCTCTGCGGTTCAAGGTTAGCTCCTTCTTTGAGTGATTAGGAATCGGTTAAGGAATGGCCGGCAAAATACGCGGGAATGCCATGCGGCGCGTCCCCCGGTTTGCAGTAGTTTGGCCGATTTTCAAATTACGCAGGAGTTTGAGCCGCCGCAAGGGACCGGCCCACATAATTATTTGGAAGGCAGACCCGGCGGATGGGAGGAACGGGGCCAAAACAAAAAGTCCCCGCCGGCAGTGGCAGGGACTTTTTGTTTTTAGTATTGGGTATTGAGTACGGCGCTGCCCATGCATTCCGGACAAGTTCACTCAGGCAATACCCAATACCCACTACTCAATACTATTACTCCGGCATTACGAAGGTGATCTTGTGCGGCTTGCCGTCGATCTTCTCGGTGTAGCCGGCGTCCACCTGGATTTTGATTTTTTTGCCGGTTTTGTTCACGACTTCCCAGTTGCGGAGGATTTCGTACTTGTCCTGGATGAATTTATCGTGCAGTTTTTTGAGTTCTTCCACGTTGGCGCCGGGCACTACGATGGAGAAGTGTTTGCCCACCAGTTCGTAGCGGCTGTAGCCGTACACGCGGCAGTAGTTGTCGTTGACGGCCACGAAGTAGCCCTTCGCGTCGGTGATGCAGATGCACAGGTCGGTTTTTTCGATGACGGATTTGAATTCGAGGGGCTTCTCGTCGATTTCCTTTTTCAACCGCTTGGTTTCGAATAAGTCAATGGTCTTTTTGGTCTTTACTTCAGACATGGCAATGGAATTGTTTGGATGGAAGAAAATGCGCTTGGGGACTGATGCCGGCCCGGGTACGGGCAACGGCTCGAAAATCATCGGAAATGCAAAAATCGCCCAACCGGGCGGGAACAAAAATGCATTCTGCCGCCAATCGTTGCACGGCCACGAAAACCGGGTTTTTCCGCTTCCACCCTCTGCCCGCGCATTCGGACGAATGGTTTACGCGTGTACCATTTAGCGGCTTTGTGTCCCTTTTCACGGAGTCCCAACGCGTAAGCGCCCCGCCGGGAGGCACGCACTACGGCCCGGAACTGGATACCCAGCAGGGATTCGGCGGGTCGCCGGGAAGGCTCCGGCCCGGTTGGGCAGGTGAGCCGGCCGTAACCCGGAGGTTTGAAAAATGTTTGCGGCCCCACGTGGGAAAAGGGAAAAAGCAGCGCAAAACGGGTCCGTAATGGGTCAAAAAGGTAACTTTCTCAGGCTCCTCCGGGGAAAAAATACGAGTGGGAAAATCTTCAAAAAAAGAAAAATTCCGGGCAGGATTGTGTAAAAATGACTCTTTTTATGGGGCAGGATCTGACTATTGGAATAGGTTTGAAAGCAGGATGGTGGTTGGGGAGGATAGGGTTTAAACCCTATCCTCCCCAACCACCATCCTGCTAACCCCTATCCCGCCTTATACTGCGCAACGGCCCGGACGAAGGCTTCCGCTTTGGCCTGGATGGCCGCAAAATCACCGGCGGCCAGGGCTTTTTTGTCCACCAGGGCACTGCCGACGCCCAGGGCACAGGCCCCGGCCCGCAGCCAGTCGGCGGCATTGTCTACCGTAACGCCGCCCGTGGGCATCAGCCGCAGCTGGGGCATGGGGGCCAGCACGGCCTTCAGGTACGGAATGCCCAGCACCTCCGCGGGAAATACCTTTACTACGTCGGCGCCCCCTTCAAATGCCGTCAGGATTTCGCCCGGGGTAAAGGCGCCCGAAAACACCGGGGCGTCGTACCGGTGCGCCATCTCGGTGATGGCCGGCCGGGTCACCGGCGTCACGATGAACTTAGCCCCGGCGTGCAGGGCCATTCGCGCCGTTTCGGCATCGAGCACCGACCCCACGCCGATGAGCACGTCGGGCCGGTGGGTAGCAATCCGTTCGAGGTGCCGCAGTACGCCGGGCGTTCCCATCGTGATTTCAATGGCGTGGACGCCCCCCGCCGCCAGGGCTTCCACCAGCGGCATCACCTGCTTTTCGTCGTCCAGCCGCAGAATGGCTACGATGCCTTCCCGGATGATCTGGTTCAGGATTGTAATTCGGTTCAAGGGAGTTAGGGGGTTGGGAGTTAGGGAGTTATGACCAACTGTACTGACAAATCAAATTATGGATGAATGGCTGAATGGCTGTATGGTTGGGGAGTAGTCGTGCGTCAGCCCAACCATTTAGCCATTCAACAATCAACCGTTCAGCCATATAGCCATATAACCATTCAACCATATAGCATAGCCATCCAGCCATAACCTTATCTTTTTACTTTGCCCGTTACGTTGCCGGCGGCGACGTCGCGGATTTCGGCTTCAGAGAGCAGGTTGAGGTCGCCGGGAATGGTGTGCTTGAGGGCGGAGGCGGCCGTGGCGAACTCCACCGTGTCGGCGTACGTCCAACCCTGGCAGAGGCCGTGCAGCACGCCGGCGGTAAAGGCGTCGCCGCCCCCCAGCCGTTCGATCACTTCGAAGCGGTACGGGCGGCTCCCGTAAAACTGCGAACCGTCGTAGAGAAGCCCGGCGTAATCGTTCAGCGAGGCCGACGGGTGGTCGCGGACAGTGAGGGCCAGCAGGTCGAAGCCGGCCAGCCGGGCCAGGGCTTCGGCGGCCTGGCGGGCGGCTTGTACGTGGCCGTCCCAGGTATCGGGGTTGCCGGTGTCGATGTCGAACACGTCGGCGGCGGCCCCGGCGTTGGCGAAAAGCACGTTCACGAAGGGCAGCAGGCCGGTAATTACGCGTCGGGCGTCGGCGCGGCTCCACAGGGTGCGGCGGTAGTTGGGGTCGAAGCTCACCCGTACGCCCAGCCGCCGGGCCGTTTCCATGGCGGTGCGGCACTCGGCGGCGCAGCCGGCCGACAGGGCCGGCGTAATACCCGTGACGTGCAGCCACGCTTTGCCCGCCAGGATTGCTTCCCAGTCAAAAGTGCCGGGTTGTACGGCAGCAATGGCCGAGCCGGCCCGGTCGTAGGTGACCTGCGTGGCCCGCAACGAGGCGCCGTACTCGATGAAGTACGCACCGATGCGACTCCCTTCGCGTTTGATGGAACGGGTATTCACCCCGAATTCCCGCAGCGCGTTTTCGGCGGCGTCGCCAAGCGGGTTGGGGGGCAGGGCCGTCACGAAATGGGCTTCCTCTCCGAGCAACGCCAGCGACACGGCCACGTTCGACTCGGCACCGGCAAAGCCCATCTTCAAGGCGTTGGTCTTTACCAGCCGTTCGTGCGGGGCCAGCGGCGACAACCGCAGCATGATTTCCCCGAAGCACACTACTTGTTTGGGCATATAGAAGGGTGGGAAAGTGAGAAGGTTGAGAGAAACTTAACCGCAAGGGGCGCAAAGGAGACGCAAAGACCGCCAGGAGTACGCGTATCGCTTTGCGCCCCTTGCGGTTTTTCTTTGCGATCCTTGCGGTTAAGTTCTTCTAGTTGCCTTTCTAGTCAATTCGGACAATCTCATTTCAAACATACGCCAAATCCTCCTTGATGTAGTGGAATAGTCTGTCCTTCACCGCGTTGTAAGTAACCACATCTACCCGGTGTTTCAAGATATCTTCCAAATCCATTACCAAATCTACGATCTCCATACCAACCGGTGCTGAAAAGTCTACCAACAGATCAATGTCACTCACGCCATTTACCTGGGTGCCGCGGGCGTAAGACCCGAACAAGGCCAGGCTTTTCAGAGGATACTTTTGGGCCAGGCGTTCCTTGTTTTGGGCGAGTAATGCAAGGATTTGCCCTTTGGTGAGATGATTCATACGCAAATAGTACTTTAATTTTTGGAGCTTTACCCCTGTTGCTTATACGATTACCGCAGCTTCAGGGTAGCCAGGCTGAGCACGGCCAGCATAATGCCGATGATCCAGAAGCGGGTGACGATCTTGGCCTCGTGGTAGCTGGACTTCTGATAGTGGTGGTGCAGCGGCGACATTTTGAAGAAGCGGCGGCCTTCCCCGTACTTCTTCTTGGTGTATTTGAAGTAGTACACCTGCACAATCACCGACACCAGTTCCACCAGGAAAATCCCGCACAGCAGCGGCAGCATCAGTTCTTTGCGCACCGTCAGGGCCAGTACCGCGATGAGGCCGCCCAGCGTGAGGCTGCCCGTGTCGCCCATGAACACCTGCGCCGGGAAGGCGTTGTACCACAGGAAGCCAATGCAGGCCCCGGTAAAGGCGGCGCAGAAAATCACGATCTCGGCCGAGCCGGGAATGTAGAGGATGTTGAGGTAGTTGGAGAAAATGGCGTTGCCCGAAACGTACGCGAACAGGCCCAGCGTGAGGCCGATGATGGCCGAAGTACCGGCCGCCAGCCCGTCGATGCCGTCGGTGATGTTGGCCCCGTTGGAAACGGCCGTAATGATGAACGTGACCACCAGCACGTACACGATCCAGGTGTATTCGTCGGGCAGGAACGGGATCAGGTCGTGGTAGTTGAACTGGTTGCCCTTGAGGAACGGCACGTTGGTGATGGTGGATTTGATGTCGCGGAAGGGCGTTTCGTCGAGGCGGTTGTAGTTGATGGGGCCGGTAAACTCGCGGATCACGACGTTGCGGTGGAAGTACAGCGTGAGCCCCACGATCAGGCCCAGGCCCACCTGCCCGATCACCTTAAAGGTGCCTTTCAGCCCTTCCTTGTCCTTCTTGAACACCTTGATGTAGTCGTCGAGGAAGCCGATCAGGCCGAGCCACACGGTGGAAACCAGCAGCAGGACCACGTACACGTTGTCGAGGCGGGCAAAGAGCAGCGTGGGCACCAGGATGGCCCCGATCATGATGAGGCCGCCCATCGTGGGGGTCCCTTTTTTCTGGAGCTGTCCTTCCAGGCCCAGGTCCCGGATGGTTTCGCCCACCTGCAACCGGCGCAGCAGGTTGATGAGCCGCTTGCCGTACACCGTGCCGATGATGAGTGAAAAGATGACGGCCATGCCGGCCCGGAAAGAGATGTACCGGAACACGCCGGCGCCCACCAGGTTGAAGTGGCGTTCGAGGTAGTCGAAGAGATAGTAGAGCAATTGCCGCGGGGATTACGAGTTGGATGATCAAATCAACTTTTGCGTGTGTACGGACGGGCCACGCCTACAGTTCCCGTCTTTGCACCGCTACCCTTTGGAATCAAAGTAGCACTTTTTGGTTGAATGGGTCAAATTTTTCGGAAGAGAATTCACCACGGAGACACGGAGGGCACGGAGAAAAAGCAGACCGGAGGAAGGGATAAGGTTTAAACCCTATCCCATGGATATTGCGCATGCGTACGCAAAAGGATAGGGTTTAAACCCTATCCTATGGATATTGCGTGTGATTGCCATTGTGCAAGCGTACGCAAAAGTCGCTTGACTCAACGGAGGCGCAGCCTTTCCGTAGGGTAGGGTTTAAACCCTACCCCTACTACCCCTACTTTGCGTCCTTTGCGCTACTTTGCGTCTTTGCGTGAACCTTCCGACCTCAAAAAGTAAGCTTCTTGGTCGCTGCCTGTTTGCGGATGGACTGGAGCATGGCCTTGTCCAGCGTTTTGTCGTCGCCGGCGCCTTGCTGCTGCTTGGCGATGTAGGCTTCCCGCTGCGCGTTCAGGCGGCCGATCTCGGCTTTGATCTGGTCGCGTTCGGCCTTTTTGGCGGCGATGTACTGCGTTTTCTGGCTTTTGTCCATGTTTTTCATCGGCTCCGGCAGGTCCTCCGCTTTTATTTTCTCCACGTCAAACTCCTTTTCGGCCGCCGCGTCCACCAGGTCCCAGGTGGAGTTTTTGTAGATGTGCGTACTCTTGGAAAGGGCCCGTTTCACCGTGTTCTCCTGCCCGTACCGGCCGGCATTGTTGTCCTGCATCTCCTGGTTGGCCTTCTTTTCCTTGCCCCTGGTGCCGTACGCAAGGTACGTAGCATTGAGGCGGGTGTTGAGTTCGGCAATTCTGGGGTCGTAGGGAGAGGGAACGAACACCGTTTTGCGGTCCTGCTCAATGCTCATGTAGTTGCCGCCCGTGAGGTCGGCGCCGGCCTTCCAGGACGTGGCAATGCCTTCGTCGTGCCCGCCGCAGTGGATCGTGTTCACGACAATGTGTTTGCTTCGGGCCAGGGCACAGGCTTCTTTGTAGGAGACATTGCCCTGCGTAAAGGGTTCGTTGCCCGCAATGAAGATCGCCTGGAAGTCGTCGCCGTCGGCCGACCAGTCGAGTTCCCGGCAGGCCGTCTGGATGGCGTAGCCGCAGAACTCGTTGCCGCCCTGCGTAGTGAGCGAATACAGGTCCGCCGAGAGTTTGTCGAGGTCGTCGGTGAGGGGCGTTACCATGCGAATGTAGCCTTCCGAAGCCGGCAGGCGGTCGTTGCCGTACTCGTAGAGGGCAATCTGCACCTGGGGTTTGCCGCCGTCGCACTTGGCCTTGGCGAGTTCTTCCACGATGGTCCACAGTTGCGCCCGGGCCTGGTCGATGAGCCCGTCCATGCTGTTGCTCGTGTCGAGCAGCAGGGCAATCTTGATCTTTTTGGTGGGGCTGCTGGCCCTGTTGCCGGTTGTTGGCTTGGGCGTTGGGGAAGACGCTCCGGCCGGGCGGAACGCGTAACTCATCAGGACCACGCCCGCCAGCAGGAGGCCGGGCAAAAGGGTGGTGCGCACGTTAAAAAACTTCATGGAAATGTCGTTTAGGGTGAGACATGCCGCCAAACTACCCGCCCACGCAACACGGCGAAAGAGAGACTTAGGGAACCGGCCGGCCCACTGAGGGAAGCCCCCCGTCCATTGAGGGAAATTTTATTACGTCGCCGCCGCGCCGCGCCCGCTTTGCGTACCACCCGAATGCGTATTTTTAAAGGATGAAACCCCTGGCCCTCTTCCCGTTGCTGCTCCTCTGCCTGCTCGCGGCGGCCCCGCTGCGGGCGCAGCAGGGCAAAGAGGCCGAGGCAGCCCCAAGCCGCAAGAAGGCTTCCCCCAAAATGCGGTCTTTGGCAGCAGTGGATGCCACCTCCCGCGTGATGCATTTGCTGCAACTGGCCGACGAGGCCCGCGCAAAAGCGCCCAATCAGGCCCTCGACTACGTGGCCGAGGCGCTGTCGCTGAGCATCAGCGGCAACAACCTGCGGGGCGAAGCCGTCAGCTACCAGACGCTGGGCGACATCAACTACGACCAGGCCCTCTACGCCAAAGCCATTGAAAACTACCGCAAGGCGCTGGCGGTAGCCGCCCGTTTAGGCGACCCCGACCTGGCTTACCCCGTCAAAAAACGCCTGGCCGACGCCCTGGAGGCCGCCGGCGACTATCCGGCCGCCATTGTACAGTGGAACGAAGTGCAGCAGGAGGCCACCGTCACCAGCCGGTCCGAAGACGTGGTAAGGGCCAAAACGGCCATTGCCCGCCTGCACGCCAGGCAGGGCAAGGAAGAACTGGCCCTCAAAGGCTACCAGGAGGTGCTCAAACTCGAAGAGAAACGGGGCAACGACAAGGGCGTGATTGAAGCCAACAACAACATCGGCAACCTCTACCTGAAGCAGGAAAAAACCAGGCAGGCCCTCGACTACTACGAAAAGTCGCAGAACCTGGCCACAGAACTGGCGGACGACAATACGCTCTCCCGGTCCAACGAAATGATCGGCAAGGTGTACCGGCTCGAAAAGCGGTACGACCAGGAACTGGCCCTGCGCCGGCAATCCATTGCCCTGCACCTGAAAAGCAACGACCGGTCGGCCCTCAACGACGAATACCTGGAGGTGGCCCGGCTGTTCCTGGAGCAGCGGAACGCGGCGGCGGCCATTCCCTACCTGCGCAAGAGCCTTTCCCTGTCAGGACAACTGGGCCGCCTCGACCGGCAGGGCGAAGCGTACCGACACCTGTCGGAAGCCTACGGGCTGGCCGGCGACCTGCGGGCGTCGCTGCAACACTACAAGTCGTACGTGGCGGTGATGGACACGCTGTACCGGCGCAAGGAAAAAGAACTGGCGGGGCTGCTGCGCTTCAACGAAGAACTGGCCGGCCGGCAAAAAAAGATCGAATCGCTGGAAAAGGACCGGCAACTGAACGCCAAGACCATCGAACTGCTGCGCAAGGAACAGAAGCTCAAGGAGGAACGCATGAACAAACAGTTGGTGGTGATCTACGGACTGGGGCTGGGACTGGCGGGGGTGTTTGCCGCTTCGTACCTGCTCTACCAGAGTGCCCGCAAACGGCGCATTGCCAACCAGTTGCTGGCCCTCAAATCGCTCCGGAGCCAGATGAACCCGCACTTCATCTTCAACGCCCTCAACTCGGTCAACAGCTTCATTGCGGGCAACGACGAACGGTCGGCCAACAAGTACCTTTCGGAATTCTCGCGGCTGATGCGGGCCGTGATGGAAAACTCCCAGCACGACTTCGTGCCGCTGTCCTCCGAACTCCGCATCCTCGAACTGTACCTGGGCCTGGAACACTTCCGGTTCCGCGAAAAGTTTGACTACTCCTTCACGGTGGACCCGGCCGTGGACGCCGAATCGGTGCAGGTGCCGCCCATGCTGATCCAGCCGTACGTGGAAAATGCCGTGTGGCACGGGCTGCGCTACAAGGAGGAAAAAGGGTTGCTGCGCGTGCACGTCACGCAAAAGACCGACGGGCTGGTGGTGACGGTGGAAGACAACGGCATCGGCCGCGAAAGGTCGCAGGCCCTCAAAACCGCCAACCAGAGAGAAACCGTTTCCACCGGCCTGCGCAACATCGAAAGCCGGCTCCGCATCATCAACGACATTCACCGCACCCGCCTGTCGGTGTCCATCGAAGACCTGCACCCGGCCACCCGCAGCGGCACCCGGGTAAGCATCCACATTCCTTTCGCCCTCCAAGCCGTTCCCGCATGATCCTCAAAGCCGTAATCGTTGACGACGAACTGGCCAGCCGCGCCGCCCTGGCCAACTACCTGGGCAAGTACTGCCCCGAGGTGCAGGTGGCGGGCTTCGGCGACTCGGTGAAGACCGGCCTGGCGGCCATTGCGGCGCACCAGCCCGACGTGGTATTCCTCGACGTGGAAATGCCCTACGGCAACGCCTTCGACCTGCTCGAACAGGCGGGGGAAATCGGGTTCGAAACGGTGTTCGTGACGGCCTACGACCACTACGCCCTCAAGGCCCTCAACTTCAGCGCGGCCTACTACCTGCTCAAACCCATCGACATCGACGAGCTGATCGGGGCGGTGCAGAAGATCCGGCTGGGCAAGGAAAAATACCAGCATTCCTTCCACACCAAAATCCTGGTGGAAAACCTCCAGGCCACGGGCAAGCAACTCCGCAAGATCGTGCTGCCCTCGATGGAAGGCTTCGAGGTGATCCAGGTGAAGGACATCATCCGCTGCCAGGCCAACGACAACCTCACGGACTTCTTCATGGCCGACGGCTCCAAGATCCTCATCTGCCGCACGCTGAAGTTTTACGAAGACGTGCTGTCGGACTTCGACTTTCTGCGGGTGCATAAGTCGCACCTCATCAACCTGCACCAGGTCAAGAAGTACCTCAAGGGCAAGGGCGGCCAGGTAATGATGACCGACGGGTCGGTGGTGGACGTGTCGCCGCAGAAAAAACAGGACCTGCTGGGCCGGTTTTAGGGGAGACCGGAGACGTTAGACGGGAAACAGAAGACTGGTTTATCCCCTCCATCCTTTTTACGGGCAATACACGAGGCATTCTTTAAAAAACAACACTGGACGCGACTGGTTGGCGCGTGGACGCCTTATCCTGTCCCACAAGTATTTTAAAGAACGGCTCATACTGAAATGGGTACGGATTCTCCCAAATGTCCGCGCCAAACGATGGGCATTGTCACGCGGGCGGAAGGAAGCATCTGGGGTACTCAAGCGCGTGTTGTATGAACAACCCCACTGTTCTGGCGCAGGCGTCCGCCTGCGCCAGCGTGCCGCATTTAGTCATACAGTACGGGCTCTTGTACCAGATTCTTCGCAAGCTCAGAATGACAAACCCGGCGTTTGGCGGGAAGAGTGGGTGGGCTGATGCCCTTTTCCAGCATACTCATAGGACAGCATAAGGCGTCCACGCCTGAACCCGTATGTCCCTTACCGCTTGCCCAGTTTCTCCTTGGCCTCTTCCAGCGTGCTTACAAAATTGATCCGGCCCGCTTTGTTGCTTTCGTAGATGAAATCCCGCAGGCTCTTGCCGGGGTATTTGGTGAAATCGCCGATGATGGCAAGGGAGACGCCGTAGTTGGAGAACTTTTGCAGGATTTCCCCGGCCACGCCGGTTTTTAAGTCGAAGAAAGCCGGCGTGAGGTTCCGTTCGTGGACGATGATCCGGTTGGCTCCCTGGTAGCCGCAGTTTGCCATCAGGTCCAGGGCGTCTTGTACGGAATTGATTATCATTTCGTCGGATTGGACCTGGGCCAGCCCGGTGCCGTCCCCGCCGGTGATTACAATGTTCATAGTGGTTTATAGCTGTATTTATCTTATGGTTATTACTGTTTTTCGCTTTAGTGGCGTGCCGATTATACTTGTGCCCAATGATTCGACGGTTTCTATTTCACCCATTGCGATTCGGCATTCAAGCAAAAGGGGGCTTATCTCATACAGTTCGTCTTCCGTTCCAGTTAACATCAATCGGCCACCACTTATTCTCCAATTTACCTGACCAAGTACCAAGCTAAAATAGACTGACCAAGTACCGTGCCGGTCAAAGTCACAGTCCGTAATCCATTCACTGATGAGCAATTTCTTGCCAATCCATGATTGGAGTTTGTCAGCCAGTTGTACGAATGCCTTTGCTTGATCTTCCCTGTTCACTTTGTGCTTGCGGTATCAAACCAAGAATTTACGACGCGTGCATTGAAATTAAATGCCACTCATTTTGGTTGTGCAATCAATACCTTTGCCCGCATATGCAGCTAACCGAAGAGGAATTCGACAACCAGTTCAAAGACACCCTGGACGGCCTGGACGGCCTGGTTCAACACATGGCCAATGAACCTGAAGTCAGGCCGGAAGCGTTTTACCACATGACCTGCGTGCTGGAGAATTTGTCTTTCTTCGGCCCGTTCCTCTACGACTTACTGCAAAAGTCGAAACGGTAACCGCAGTGAAGCAGGAGAGCCCGTTGCCGGTATCCTCCTTCCACCGCGACGTTTACGTTCCCTTCTATACTGCTTACAAGCTCTGCTCTGGGGCATTCAATCATCCGGTAGGCGCGAACAAGTCCCGTAGGGACGAGATCTTCGGCAAGGCAAGCGGCTCGGTTGGAAGTAAACTACTGGGTTTCTTCCCTACGGGACTGTTAAAAAAAGAAATAGGCCGTTTTTCTACCCATATCTCGTCCCTACGGGACTGTAAAAAAGAGGAGGCGTGGCGTGTTTTCTACCTATATCTCGTCCCTACGGAACTGTCCCGTCTTCCCTGGTAAATCGTTTTCCTCCTTACAATGCGTGTTGCACCTGCGGCTTGTGTTGCCCGGGGAATGCGTGAGGCCCGTTGCGGCCTAATGCGAATCCCGCGCTACTTCGGAGCCCGAGCCGCCCACCAGGAAATCCATATCGGCGCCCAGGTGCGACTGCTGCACGTGGTTGATGTAGAGCTGCACGTAACCGCGGTCGGCCAGGGGTTGCGGCGGCGTCCACTCGAGGTGGCGCCGGGTGAGTTCGTCCTGCGGCACGTCGAGGTGGATGCGGCGGTTGGGTACGTCGAGTTCGATCATGTCGCCGTTGCGCACCAGGGCCAGCGTACCGCCGATGGCCGACTCGGGCGACACGTGCAGCACCACCGTACCGTACGCCGTACCGCTCATGCGGCCGTCGGAGATGCGCACCATGTCGGTCACGCCCTTTTCGAGCAGCTTCTTGGGCAGGGTCATGTTGCCCACCTCCGGCATGCCCGGGTAGCCCTTCGGCCCCACGTTCTTGAGCACCATCACGCAATTTTCGTCAATGTCCAGGTCCGGGTCGTCCACCCGGGCGTGGTAGTCTTCAATGGTTTCGAACACCACGGCGCGGCCCCGGTGCTGCATGAGCCGGGGCGTGGCCGCCGACGGCTTGATCACCGCCCCGTTTTCGGCCAGGTTGCCCTTCAGCACGGCAATGCCGGCTTCCTTGATGAACGGCTTTTCGATGTCGGCAATTACGTCGCGGTTGTAGCAGTTGCAGTTGTCGCGCGAATTCTCGCCGTGCGTCCTGCCGTTCACCGTAATGGCATCCATGTGCAGGTGGTTGCGCAGCTCGTTGATGACCACTTGCAGGCCGCCGGCGTAGAAAAAGTCTTCCATTAGGTACTTGCCTGAGGGCAACAGGTTGAGCAGGAGCGGAATGCGGCTACCCAGGTTGTCGTAGTCCTCCAGGTTGAGGGGCACGCCCAGGCGGCCGGCAATGGCCGTCAGGTGAATGATGAAGTTGGTGGAGCCGCCCACCGCCGCGTTGACCTTGATGGCGTTTTCGAACGCCTCGCGGGTGAGGATTTTGGAGATTTTGAGGTCTTCGCGCACCATCTCCACAATGCGGCGGCCCGACAGGTGGGCCAGCACCTTTTTACGCGAATCCACGGCCGGGATGGCCGCCGCGCCGGGCAGGCACATGCCCAGCGATTCCACCATGCAGGCCATGGTCGAAGCCGTGCCCATCGTCATGCAGTGGCCGTTGCTGCGCGACATGCAGCTTTCGGCAAACACGTAATCCGAAGGCGTCATGCTGCCTTTGATGAGGTCTTCGGTAAACTTCCACACGTGCGTACCCGAGCCGATGTCCTGGCCGCGGAACTTGCCGTTGAGCATCGGGCCGCCGGGCACTACAATGGTGGGCAGGTCTACGCTGGCGGCGCCCATGAGCGTGGAGGGCGTGGTTTTGTCGCAACCCGTAAGCAGCACCACCCCGTCGATGGGGTTGCCGCGGATGGATTCTTCGGTGTCCATGCTGGCCAGGTTTCGGAAGAGCATGGCCGTGGGCTTGAGCAGCGTTTCGCCCAGCGACATCACCGGGAACTCCACCGGGAAGCCGCCGGCCTCGTACACGCCGCGTTTGACGAACTGGGCAAACTCGCGCAGGTGGGCGTTGCAGGGTGTCAGGTCCGACCAGGTGTTGCAGATGCCGATCACGGGGCGGCCGTCGAACATGTCTTCCGGGTGGCCCTGGTTCTTCATCCAGCTCCGGTAGATGAAACCCATTTTATCGGTTTTGCCGAACCATTCCTGGCTCCGCATTTTTTTCTCGGCGGGCTTTTGTTTCTCTGAGGACATTATGTGAAGCGGTTATAGGCGAAAAAGAAGCGACAGAACAATAACAATGATAAATTTTAAATTTTGAATTTTAAATGACCGGCTATAAATATTCTAACTGAGAGGTGGTCATTATTGGAATGAGTGAAAAACCGGTTCGATAAGAAGGAAGTCATCCCCCTGCCCCCTTCCCTTACCCACAAGGGGGCCCCTGTGGGTAAGGGAAGGGGGCAGGGGGATGACTTTTTGTTACTTCTTTTATGACCACCCCTCAAATATTCTAATCCGGACCCTGATGAAATAATGCCCGGATGTCCCTGATGGCGGGGCGGCGGGACCGGGGGCGCACCAGCAACGGACCGGGTCCGAGTAAAAGATTTGCCCGCGTGGTGCTACCTGGCGGCCTTGCAGCCGTTTAAAGCCTGGAGAGGCACCGCCATTGCGCCTTCAACGTTCAGCCTTCAACACTTTTTCAGTATGCCCATCCAATCCATCAATCCCTACAACAACCAGGTCATCCGCACCTTCGGGGAAGACTCCGACGAGAAGATCAACGAAGTGCTGGAGACGGCCGGGGATACTTTCGACTTCTGGAAGGAGACCACGTTTGAGCACCGCAAGGAACTCATGCGGGCCACGGCCGACGTACTGGACGCCAACGCCGGGGAGTACGCCCGGCTGATGACGCTGGAAATGGGCAAACCCGTCAAGGACGCCGTGGCCGAGGTGAAAAAGTGCGCCGCCACCTGCCGGTTCTACGCCGACAACGCCGCCCGCTTCCTGGCCGACGAAGCCGTGAGCACGGAAGCCGGCCGCTCCTACGTGAGCTACCACCCGCTGGGCGCCGTGCTGGCCGTGATGCCCTGGAACTTCCCCTTCTGGCAGGTGTTCCGCTTTGCGGCCCCGGCCCTGATGGCGGGCAACGTGGCCCTGCTCAAACACGCCTCCAACGTGCCGCAGTGCGCCTTAGCCATTGAACGAATCTTCCTGAAGGCCGGCTTTCCGCAGGGGGTTTTCCAGACGCTGCTCGTCGGCCCCGACAAGATCGAAGCGGTGATTGCCGACGAAAACGTGCAGGCCGTCACGCTGACGGGCAGTGAAGGCGCCGGTTCCAGGGTGGCCGCCCTGGCCGGCAAATACATCAAGAAAACGGTGCTCGAACTGGGCGGCAGCGACCCGTTCATCGTGCTGGGCGACGCCGACATTGAGTTTACGGCCCAGGCGGCGGCCAAGGCGCGGATGATCAACACGGGACAGAGTTGCATTGCGGCCAAGCGGTTCATCGTGCTCGAGCCGGTAGCCGCGGCCTTTACGAATGCCATGAAAAAGTACCTGCTACGCCTGAAAATGGGCAACCCGGCCAGCGAAGAGGTGGACTACGGCCCGATGGCCCGCGAAGACCTGGCCAACGAGTTGCTCGAACAGGTGCGCAAATCGGTGGAGAGCGGGGCGAAAGTGGCCCTCGGCGGCGACCGGCCGACCGGAGAAGGGGCGTTTTTCTACCCGACGGTGCTCACCAACGTCCGTCCCGGCATGCCGGCCTACGACGAAGAGTTGTTCGGCCCGGTGGCCTGCATCATCACGGCCAAGGACGAGGACGACGCCGTGCGGATTGCCAACGACCACCGCTACGGCCTGGCGGCCTCGATCTGGACCAAGGACATCCGCAAGGCTGAACTAATGGCCCGGCGCATCCAGGCGGGGGCGGTATTCGTGAACGAAATCGTAAAATCAGACCCGCGGATGCCGTTCGGTGGGGTAAAAAAGTCGGGTTACGGCCGCGAACTGTCGCACTTCGGCATCCGGGAGTTCGTCAACATCCAGTCGGTGTGGGTGAATGAAACGCAAAAAGCCTTGCCCGGTTCTGGTAAACAAGGCAAGGCTGAATAAGGTGAATTCGTTGTTCGTTACTGGTTGTTCGTTGTTGGAGAACAACCTAAGCGGCTGAACGCCGGTTGATTACGCCTTGGTTTCGGTTTTGGCGGCAAACTCCTGCTTGATCGCCTCGATGTCCACGTTCTTGATGATCGGCTTCTTGCTGAGTTGCTTGATCGCCTGTACGCGGTTGTTTGCCTTTGCGCGGTTCCGCTTCTCTTTTCTCTTAAGTCTGGTGACGGCCATTGTTATAGTCAGTTAATCGCTTTGTCGAAAAATGAACCGCGAAGTTAAGGGTTTACGCACGGACGTGCAAGGGAAGGAGGGAAAAGAGTTGTATGGCTGTATGGCTGTATGGCTGTATGGCTGAATGGTTAAACGCTGACAACCGTTCAACAACTCAACAATGCTGCAATTCAGCCCTCAACCATGTAGCCATATAGCCATACAACCCTTACTTTTGCGGTTCTTCCTTTGAGACCATGCAGAAACCTACCCTGCCGAAAGGCACCCGTGACTTTGGCCCGGTGCAGATGGCCCGGCGCAATTTCATCTTCGATACGATCAAAAAGACCTTCCAGCAGTTCGGCTTCCTGCCGCTCGAAACCCCGGCGATGGAAAACCTGTCGGTACTGACCGGTAAGTACGGCGAGGAGGGCGACCAACTGCTTTTCAAAATCCTCAATTCCGGTGATTTCCTCTCCGAAGTGTCCCCGGGCGAAGCAGAAGCCGGTTATAAAAAACTTACGCCCAAAATCTCCGAAAAGGGCCTGCGCTACGACTTAACGGTACCTTTTGCCCGCTACGTGGTCATGAACCGCAACGACATTGCCTTTCCTTTCAAGCGTTACCAGATTCAGCCCGTGTGGCGGGCCGACCGGCCGCAGCGGGGCCGCTACCGCGAATTTTACCAGTGCGACGCCGACGTGGTGGGCACCAACTCCCTGCTCTGCGAAGCCGAAATTGTGTGCATGATCAACCAGGTGCTCGGCGGCCTGGGCATCACCGACTACACCATCAAGGTCAACAACCGCAAGGTGCTCACGGCCCTCGCCGAAATGGCCGGGGCGCCGGGGCAGGAAGGCCCCCTCTGCGTCGCCATTGACAAGCTGGATAAAATCGGCCGCGAAAAGGTGGAAGGGGAACTGGCCGAACGGGGCTTTTCCGCCGAATCCATCGCCCGGCTCGACCCGGTGTTCACGATGCGGGGCACCTTTGCCGAAAAAGTCGAACGCCTGCGCGGCCTTTTCGAAACTTCGGCGGTGGGCCGGGAAGGACTCACGGAACTCGAACGGGTGACCGACCTCGTGGCGGGCTTCGGCCTGGACAACCCGCACCTGGAATTTGACGTCACGCTGGCCCGGGGCCTCTCCTACTACACCGGGGCCATCTTCGAAGTGAAAGTTAACAACGTAAGCATCGGCAGCATCAGCGGCGGCGGCCGGTACGACAACCTCACCGGCGCCTTCGGGCTGCCCGGCGTGTCGGGCGTGGGCTTCTCGTTCGGCGTGGACCGCATCTACGACGTGATGGAAGAACTCGGGCTTTTCCCGGCCCAAAGCGCCACTTCCACCCGGGTGCTGCTCGTGGCCTTCGACGCCGAAGCCCAGCGGTACGCCCTGCCGGTGCTGCGCCGGTTGCGCGAGGCCGGCGTCAACAGCGAGTTGTACCCCGACCCGGCCAAACTCAAAAAGCAACTCGACTACGCCAACGCCAAGGGCATTCCGTACGTGGTGCTCATCGGTTCCAACGAAATGGCTACCGGCCAGCTGGCCCTCAAAGACATGACCGCCGGCACGCAGCAGTCGCTGGGGCTGGAGGATCTTATCAAAGCGGTGCGTAGGTAGGGGTGGTTCCAGGAATATCTTGCCGTGCTGATACTAACCAGGGACTTCCTTTTCGTTGTAGCAATCAGCACTCATTCAATTAACTGTTTCGCCTTCCATGATGGGCAACCGCTTTTGCCACGTGAAATTGATCTTCTCCCGCCCGCCGAGCCGAACCTTTTCCGTTTCCAGAGAGCGTTGCCCACCCGGTGGTGCTACATGCACCAGCCTCCTGGCCGGCCTGCTCCTGCTGTTTGCGTTCCCCGGCGCCTTTGCCCAGTCGCAGGGCTGCTTCACCGCCGACGTTACCCGCGGCTGCGTTCCGCTGACCATTACCCTCGATACCGTTTGCAGCAACCTCACCACGCAGTCGTTCAACTACGGCGACGGTACGGTGTTCGACCCCAACAAAACCGCTCCCGAGAAGTTTCGCACCGCGTCGATCACCCACACCTACACCCGGCCGGGCCGGTACACGGTTACGGAGTACGGTCAGAAAAAGACGTCTTCCGGCCCCACCGGCGACTCCCTGCAAAGGGCCAGCTACATTGAAGTACTGGCTACGCCCGAACCCGCTTTTGCGGTCAATACCTGCTCGGGCCGCAACGTCCAGGTGCGCATCACCGACACGGTGTACGAGTCGTACCGGGTGGACTTCGGCGACGGCACCACCCGCACGCTGGGCCGTAACGGCACCGCCGACCGCACCTACGCCGACCTCGCCCCCCGCACGATTACGGTCACGGGCCAGTACGCCGTGACCCGCACCGACGGCGTACCGGCCGTCTGCGGCGCGGCCAACGATACCACCGTGACGCCCATTACCGCCCTGCCCCAGCCCGCCATCAGCCGGCTGGCCGTGCAGGACGCCGCCACGGCGGAACTGGTCTTTACCGTGCAGCCCGACACCCGGTACCGCGTCGAACAAAAGGACGCCGCGGGGCAGTACCAGCCGGTTGCCACCCTCGACAACCCCGCCCCGGGACCGTTCACGCAAACGGTGAGTGGCCTGGCAACGGCCGGCCAACCCTACGTCTTCCGTGTGACGGCGTTCGACGTGTGCGGCAACTCGGTCTCCTCGGGCGAAGTGAGTACGGTGGTGCTGACGGCAACGGCCGCCGAGAGCCGCAACGAGGTAAGCTGGCAGGCCGACGGCACGGCCGCGCCGGGCGGTTATACCCTGTACGTCAACCAGGCGGCCCTCCCCTCCGTGGGCGCCGCCCAGACGCGTTACACCGACGCGAATGTGCGCTGCCCCGAATCCTACTGTTACCGGGTGGAGGCCGCTTACCCCGACGGGGCGGTTTCGGTTTCCGGTACCGCGTGCGTCAACGCCATTTCTACCCGCCAGCCGCCGGCCGTGCAAAACCTGACCGCCACGGTGCTTGGCGGCGTGCCCGTGGTGTCGTGGACGGCGGAGCCCGGCCGCAATGAGTACCTGGTGACCCGTTCGACCGACGGCGGTCCTTTCGAACCGGTGGGCCGGCTGGGCGAAGCAGCCTTTACCGACGTCAATGCCCGGCTCGACCTCCGCAGTTACTGCTACCGGGTGCGTTACACCGACGCCTGCAACAACGCGTCGGCCGAGTCGGGGGAAACGTGCCCCGTGCGGTTGCAGGTGGAAGAGGGCGCGGGCGGTGACCGGCTCACCTGGTCGCCGTACCGGGAATGGGCCGGCGGCGTAAGAGAATACACCCTGGAAAAACTTGACACCACCGGGCGCCTCCTTTCGTCGCGGGCGGTGGGCCTGGCTACGGCCACCACCGAGCCGGTGGATACGGTCAACCAGGTCATCCGCTACCGGGTACGGGTCACCGGCCCGGGGCTCGAAAGCGTTTCCAACGAGGTAGAAGTACGGCGCCCCGTCCGCGTCTTTCTGCCCGAAGCCTTTACGCCCAACGGCGACCGGTTCAACGACGTGTACACCGTGAAAGGCCGGTTCATTGCGGGCCTCCAGATGGTCATCTACGACCGCTGGGGCGGCACCGTGTTTACCGCCGGCCGACTCGAAAACGGGTGGGACGGCACCGTGAACGGGCAGCCGGCCGCGGCCGGCACGTACGTCTGCCTCGTCCGCGTGGTGGACCAGACGGGCCGCCGGACCACCCACCGCGGCGGCGTACTGCTGATCCGGTAGGGTGCTTTTTGCGTGCTTTTTGGCGGTTTCGTAAAAATTATGTCACTTGCCCGGCAAATGAGGCCGGAACTGCCCCGGGTGCCCCAACTCCCGGCGGTGATTTACCGTACCGGCTCATACCCAGCCACCACTACAGCTATGTTTGACATGTCTAATATGTTTGGCCGCATCAAAGAGATGCAGGCCCGGCTCAAAGAAGCCCAGGACAACCTGGTGCACGTGCAGGCTTCGGCCGAAGCCGGCGCCGGCCTGGTAAAGGCCACCGTGAACGGAGCCCGCCAGATCATCAAACTGGAAATCGACAACGACCTGCTCAAGCCCGACGACAAGGAAATGCTGCAAGACCTAGTGGTGGCGGCCGTCAACAAGGCGCTGGTGGAGGCCGACGCCAAAGCCAAGGAAGAACTCAAAAAAGCTACCCAGGGCTTCATGCCCAACATCCCGGGGCTCGACCTCAGCGGACTAGGCTTGTAGTGCATGGGCAGTACGGCAGTAGTCATCCTCAATTACAACGGCATCGCCTACCTCCGGCAATTTCTGCCTTCGGTGCTCGCGTGCAGCGCCGAAGCCCAGGTGGTGGTGGCCGACAACCACTCCACCGACGGCTCCGTAGAGTGGCTGCGGCAACACCACCCGGAAGTGCAGCTCATCCAACTGGACCGCAATGAAGGGTTCAGCCGCGGCTACAACCTGGCGCTGGGACAGGTAGAGGCCCGGTACTACGTGCTGCTCAACTCCGACGTGGAAGTAACGCCCGGCTGGCTCGGGCCGCTGGTCCGCCTGATGGACGCCCGGCCCGACGTAGCGGCGTGCCAACCCAAAATCCGGTCTTTTGCGCAAAAAAGTAAATTTGAATACGCCGGGGCCGCCGGCGGCTACCTCGACCGGTACGGCTACCCGTTCTGCCGCGGCCGCCTCTTCGACACGCTCGAAGCGGACGGGGGGCAGTACGACGATGACCGCCCCGTGGACTGGGCCACCGGGGCCTGCATGGTGGTACGGGCGGAGGTCTACTGGCGGGCCGGGGGCCTCGACGACCATTTCTTCGCCCACATGGAGGAAATTGATTTGTGCTGGCGTTTCCGCAGCATGGGCCACCGGGTAATGTACTGCGGCGGCAGTGTGGTATACCACGTAGGCGGGGGCACCCTTCACAAAGTGCACCCGCGCAAGACATTTCTCAATTTCCGGAACGGAATCTTACTCCTGTACAAAAACCTGCCGTCCGGACAATTGTGGTTTACCCTGCTGGTGCGCCTGGTGCTCGACGGCGTAGCTGCCTTTCAACTGCTGTTTTCGGCGGGGCCGGCGCACTTCGGGGCGGTACTCCGGGCGCATTTTGATTTTTACGGCCGATTTGCGCTTTGGACGCAACAAAGACGGGCCACCCAACGTATAAGCGGTGGCTCAAGCGGGACGCCGCACTTCCGGGGAAGCATTGTGTGGCACTATTACGTCTTGAAAAAGAGATACTTCCGTGACCTGCCGGCTCAGAAATTCCAGACGGTAGGATGATTATTGCGGCGCAGGTGTTTGCGCATATTGAGCAGGAAAGCCAGCGACAGGTACACGATAATGGGCGATCCGAACGTCAGGAACGACGCGTAAATGAAAAAAAGCCGGATGCTACAGGTGGAAATACCCATTACTTGTCCGAGTCGGGTGCACACCCCGAACGCATGGTTCTCAAGGAATAGCTTGAATTTTTGCATCATAACAACAAAAATATACCAATAAACGTAGAGATTACCGCAAGGCTTTTTACGCTGCAAACCAAAAAAGTGTTTACTAAATTGTAATAATATCAATACAATCATATTTTCGCAACTTAAACAACCCTCTAACCAATGAATCCTAACGGAAACTTACTCTCAGCTATGATGCTCAGTGGTATGATCGTGCTCTCCGGCGGTTGTACTCTGAACAAGATGGTCAAGATGGCCAAAAAACAGGAATTAACGGTAACGCCCAACCCGCTTGAAGTTCACGCCGACCAGGTGAAGTTCAACATGGCGGCTACGCTGCCCGTTAAGATGTTGAAAAAGAAGACCACCTATACCGGTAACGTGGGCTACAAGTACGGCGACAAGCGGGACGACGTAGGCCAGGTTGTATTCAACGCCGCCGACTACCCCAACGCCAAGAAGGAACAGCCCAAAGTAACCAAGGACTTCTCCTTTGCTTACCAGGAGGCCATGCGGAAGGGCGAACTGGTGATGCAGGGCACGGCTGCCAAGGGCAAAAAGTCCAAGACCACGCCCGAAGTAACCGTAGCGCCGGGCATCATCACGACTTCGCGGTTGTACAAGGAGCCTAACCTGGTGGCTTACGCCGAAACCGGCTACACCACCGAGCCCGAGTACGAGCCGACGAACGTAGCCTTCTTCTTCCCCCAGGGCAGCGCCCAGTTGCAGACCAGCGAAACCCGCAGCAAGCGCGGCAAGTTCTTCGACAACTTCATTGCCGAGAAGAACGTGACCAAAACCGTGACCATCACGGGCACGCACTCTCCGGAAGGTGCCGAACGCGTAAACTCCCGCCTGTCGGAAAACCGCGCCGAGGCCATCCAGAAGTACTACCGCAATAAAATGAAGGTGTACAACTACAAGAACGCAGCCGACTCCGTAGAATTCGTGCTCAAGCCGGTGATCCAGGACTGGCAGCAACTGAAGGATACGCTGGCTACGACCACCCTGCTCACCGATGAGCAGAAGACTGAAGTTCTCGGCATCATCGACGCCGGCGGCGCGTTCGAAGAGCAGGAAGACCAGCTGCACCGCCTGAGCTACTACCGCACGCTGCTCAACCAGGTGTATCCGAAACTGAGAACGGCCCAGACTGAAGTCCTGACGCTGATCCCCAAGAAGCCGGACTCTGAACTCTCCGTGCTGGCCCGCCAGATGGCCGAAGGCCGCGCCGACAGCGCCAACATGCTCAACGAGAAGGAAATCCTGCACGCCGCCACGCTGACGCCCGACCTGGAGGAGAAAGCCGGCATCTACATGGCTGCGATGAAGCAGTTTGGTGAAGAATCCTGGAAGCCGCACAATGACTACGCCGCCGTGCAACTGGAAATGGCCAAGAAAGCAAACGATCCGGCCAAAAAGACGCAACTGGCCGACGAAGCCCTGAACCACCTGCAAATGGCCGTTAAGCTCCAGGAGACCGCCGAAGTATACAACAACATGGCCGTAGCCTACACCATGAAGGGTGACCGCGAACAAGCCATGCAGGCCCTCACCAAAGCAGCCGGCATGACCGGTGGCGAGCAGGTGACCAAGATGATCAACGCCGCCAAAGGGGTGCAGCAAATCCGCGCCGCCCAGTACAGCGAAGCCGTTTCTACCTTGTCGCAAGCCGGTGACACTTCCGTAGTACTGTACAACCGGGGTCTCGCCCAGATTCTGGCCGGCCAGGCCGACGCCGCCATGACCACCCTGCAGGAAGCTACTTCCAAGGATGCCAACGACGGCGACGCCCTCTACCTAATGGCCATTGCCGCTGCCCGCGCCAAGAACGAGCAGGGTGTAATGACCAACCTCCAGCAGGCCATCCAGAAGAACGCTGACCTCCGTGCCCGGGCCATCGACGACCTCGAGTTCCGCGCCTACACTACTTCCGAAGCTTTCAAAAACGCAATCCGCTAACGAAAGCTTCAGCCTTGCAAACAAAAAAGCCCATCCGGAAGGACGGGCTTTTTTGTTTGCAAGGCTGAAGCTTTCGTACAGGAGACCGGACGAGGATCGGGAACGATACTTGGCAGGGCTCCGGTACGGGTTGGTGAAACAATGGAAGAAAGGAAAAAGGGAGGCCGGATGAATACGCAGTCAGGTCAAAAACACCTTTTTTCCTTTCCCTCTTTTTGGCTCATTAAATTCGCATTGGTGGCGATTCCCGCGTTGCACAAATACGCCTTCCTCCAGTCTCCGGTCTCCCTTTCTCCGGTCTCCGTGTTTTGCAATTCCCCGGCTTCTGTATAATTTTACCGACCGACAATCTATTTCCAGAGATTCAATCCATGAGAGAAATACAATTCAGAGAGGCGCTGCGGGAAGCTATGTCTGAAGAGATGCGCCGCGATCCTTCCGTGTTCCTGATGGGCGAAGAAGTAGCCGAGTACAACGGCGCCTACAAGGTCAGCCAGGGCATGCTCGACGAGTTTGGCCCGGAGCGGGTCATCGACACGCCCATTGCCGAACTGGGCTTTGCCGGCATCGGGGTGGGCGCCGCCATGAACGGCCTGCGTCCCATCATCGAATTCATGACCTACAACTTTTCGCTGGTCGCCATTGACCAGGTCATCAACAGTGCGGCAAAGACCCTGTCCATGTCTGCCGGCCAGTACGGAGCCCCCATCGTGTTCCGCGGCCCCACGGGTAACGCCGGGATGCTGGGCGCGCAGCACTCCCAGAACTTCGAAAACTGGTACGCCAATACCCCCGGCCTCAAGGTGGTGGTTCCCTCCAACCCGTACTACGCCAAGGGCCTGCTCAAGTCGTCCATCCGCGACAACGACCCGGTGATCTTCATGGAGTCGGAACTGATGTATTCGGACAAGGGCCAGGTGCCCGAAGAGGAATACCTGATTCCCATCGGCAAGGCCTACGTGGTGCGCGAAGGCACCGACGTAACCATCGTGTCGTTCGGCAAGATGATGAAGGTGGCCTTCGGTGCCGCCCAGGAACTGGAAAAAGAAGGCGTGTCGGCCGAAGTGATCGACCTTTGCACCGTCCGCCCGATTGACTACGCCACCGTGGTGGAGTCGGTGAAGAAAACCAACCGCCTGGTGATTGTGGAAGAAGCCTGGCCGCTGGCCGCCATTTCGGCGGAACTGGCCTACCACGTGCAGCGCCACGCTTTCGACTACCTCGACGCCCCGGTGCGCCGCATCAACAGTATGGACGTGCCCCTGCCCTACGCCCCCACGCTGATCGAAGCCGTCCTGCCCAACGTGAAACGCACGCTGGAAGCCGTAAACAGCGTAATGTACCGGTAGTTAAGGCGTTGTTCGTTGTTGGTTATTCGTTGTTCGAACGTGAGCGTATTCTTAGTAAAGGGGTTACTAATAATAATGCCTTAAACTGATTTCGCCGGCATACTTACCGCTTTATTTAATAGCTTAGCCCCCGGCACCGCAAACGCCGGGGGCTTTCGTTTGTATGGCCGCATTACGAAGGGAAAAGACTCGCTTTCCTAGAAAACTGCGCTTACGAACAACGAATAACGAACAACCAGCAACGAATTAATACAAACCCACTGCCGATGCAAACGCCGTTCCTGGGGTTACGCACCTCCATTTATAAAGTCGCTGACCTGGCAAAAGCCAAAAACTGGTACAGCCGCGTACTGCAAATCCAACCTTATTTCGACGAGCCGTTCTACGTGGGCTTCAACGTGGCCGGCTACGAATTGGGATTGCAGCCCGACGACATTGCCGCTGCCCTCGCCGGGATAGGCGTGGTCACGTACTGGGGCGTTACGGACGTCCAGAGCACCTACCAAACCCTGCTCCAACTGGGGGCGACGGCGCACGAAGCCCCGACCGAAGTAGGCGGCGGCATCGTAGTGGCTACCGTCAAAGACCCGTGGGGCAACCCGTTCGGCATCATCCACAACTCGCACTTCAAACTCCCCTAAACCACCCCGCGCATGCAAACCTTTACCACCCGCGAACAGATCATCGAGATTGTCAACCGGCTCTTCGTGTACACCGATTACCGGGAGTGGCAGAAGCTGCAAACGGAAGTATTTACGCCGACTGTTCACTTCGATATGTCGTCGCTGGGCGCCGGGGTGCCGAAGGACCAGACGGCACAGGAGATTTGCGCCGCGTGGGAAAGCGGCTTTGCCGGCATCGACGCCGTGCACCACCACAGCGGCAACTTCCTGGTGACCGCGAACGGGGAGACCGCTACGGTATTCTGCTACGCCATTGCCTCGCACTACAAAGCCGCGGCCGCGCAGGGCCAGACGCGTGAGTTCGTCGGCAGCTACGACCTGGGCCTGCAACGCACGCCGGGCGGCTGGCGGATCAACAGCTTCCGGTACAACGTGAAGTATACCCGCGGAAATATGGAGTTGAAGTAACGCCCTTGGCTCCGGAGGAGCGTCCTACTTCCTAGAAAAGCCCCCCTCTTACGCAAAAGCCCCGCAGGGACGTCCTGTTGAACGGACCGCTCCTGCGAGGCTTTTGCGTAAGAGGGTGGTATCGGGCTGAGAACCGGACACTTCGCCGGGACCATCCGCGGTGGCTTTATGGCCGTGCGGGGGGAGGCTTTTTAATCATTCCGGGTGCCGCAGTCCGAGCAGAAACGCTGGTCGCTTTTCATCTTGGTACCGCAATCGGAGCAAAACTTTTCCTTCTGCTGCGCCTTGGGGTTGGGCGTGCCGCATTCGGGGCAAAACTTATTCTGCGGAGTAAGCTTGGCGCTGCAACTGGTGCACTGCTGCACACCGGTGCGGTTCTTGAAATCCAGGTCCTTGACGTAGTCCGTTTCCCGGGCTCTCTGGTAAATCTGTTCCTGGGCGGCCTGGGCCTGCTGGGCGGCCAGTTCTTCGTGTTCGTCGGGGGCGCAGTTTTCGCAGAGGCCCGCCTTGTGGTTCCAGCACACGTCGGGGCACACCCAGTGGCCGCAGCGGGTACACTGCTTAAAATACCCTTTGCCCTCCGACACCGCTTTTTCCAGCGCCGCGTCGTGCGCCTTGCCGCCCACGGCCCGTTGCATGTGGTACGTGGCGTCTTCTACCTGGTTGAAAAACCCGCCGAACAAGCTCCCGGCGGCGTTGAGGATGCTGCCGGCAATGCCGAGCGAATTGGGCTGGAAACGGGACATGTGCCCGTTGTGGCACTTGTCGCAGTAAAACTTGAATTGAAAACCTTTGTCGGTGGACAGGTCGTCGTGGTTCGCCACAAACTGGATCATCTTTCCCATAGTGCTGTTGTTCTGTAGGTTGCGTTGGGGTAAAAATAACAGAAAAGACTTTTCGTGATACCGGGGAGGGGAAAAATAGAAGTGAGAAGCGAGGAGTGAGAAGCGAGAAGGCGGGGCACGAGTTTGTCCGGACAGAACGGTAAAGTTCGGATACGGTCTTCTCACTCCTCGCTTCTCACTCCTCGCTTCTCACTCCTCGCTTCTCACTCCTCGCTCCTCACTTCCCCGCCTGCCTCAGATTTGCTTCCGCCAGCATTTCTACGAGGGTGGAGAGGGTTTCGTGGTGGGCCTGGCCGGCGAGGCCGAGGGCCACCTGCGCCTGGAGCCAGCCGAACTTCTTGCCCATGTCGTAGCGGCTGCCTTTTGCTTCCAGGGCCAGGTACTTTTCCCGTTCGGCCAGTTGTTGCAGGGCCGGCGTCAGGGCCAGCGTACGGTCGTTCTGCGTCCCGTGGGCTTCCAAAATGGCAAACACGGAGGGGGTCAGCACGTGCATGCCGAAGAAACACAGGTAATAGCCCCGGCGCAGGCCCGGCGTTTGCAGTTCGAGTTCGGCCAGGCTGAGGGACGGTTTTTCGATAATCTTCTCGATCTGGTAGACGCCCGGGGTGCCGGCCACGTGCTTGCCCGTGAGGGTGCCGTACCGGCTGATGAGGTGCTCGGACGTAGGATTGACGGCGGCCACCGAGCAGTTGGCGCCGGCCGCCAGTTCGACGAGTTGCTGGGCGCAGCGCTTGCCCGGCAGGTTGGATACGTACAGGTAGTCGCCCAGCAGGAGCAGGAACGGCTCGTCCTTTACGAAGGGCCGGGCGCACAGCACGGCGTGGCCGTATCCCCGCGGCTCGGATTGTTCCACGAATTGCAGGCGGCTCAGCAGGTGGTCGATGCGCGAAGCCTGGGACCGGGCCCAGTCGCTGCCCTGGTGCGATTGCAGCAGGTTGTCGCTCAGCGATTGGAAAGCCTGGAGGTACCGGGGGCCGTCGCCGGGGGCGCACACCACGCAGATTTCCTCGATGCCGCCCGAGAACGCCTCTTCGGCAATGATCTGGATTACGGGCTTGTGCAACCCGTCGGTGTCCACCACGGGCAGCATGGCTTTCTGCACGGTGTCGGCAACGGGGTATAGTCTTTCGCCGCGGGCGGCGGCAGTAATCACGGCTTTTCTGATCTTCATGGCAATAACGAATGGGCCTGCACCCGGCTTTGGCATCTAAATTGCCGAAAGGTTGCCGGATGAACAAGCAAATGGCCCAAACAACTGCCCAAACTGCGGTTTTTCCCGTCCTTTCCTTACGCGGGCAGGCCAGGCCGCCATCCTGGTTTCTTTCCCCCACCGAAATGTTGCATCTTGGCACTCTTTTTATTTGCACATTTACGCATCCGCGCATCTCTTTGACATTCCCTGATGAAAGCACACATTCTGAACAAACTGGAAACCGAGGGCCTGCTCACGCACGAGCAGTCGGGCAAGATCATCTCCGGGGAACTCATGGCCCCTTTTTCCCTGCACTGGGAGTTGAAAACCATCCTCTACCTGGGTGTACTGCTGCTCAACGTCGGGCTGGGCTGGCTCATCTACCTCAACCTCGACGAGATCGGTCACGGCGTCATCATTGCGGGCATTGCGCTGGTGTGCGCCGGCAGCTTTGCCTTTGCCTGGCGGCACTGCGTACCCTTTTCGCCGGAAAAGACCGAAAGCCCCTCCCCTTTTTACGATTACGCCCTGCTCCTGGGCTGCCTCACCTTCCTCATCCTCGAAGGCTACCTCCAGTACCAGTACCAGTTTTTCGGAGAAAAGTACGGCCTGGCAACCTTTCTGCCGGCGGTCCTGTTTTTCGCGGTGGCCTACCGGTTCGACCACAAGGGCATCCTGTCGATGGGCATTACGGCCCTGGCCTCGTGGGTGGGCATTGCCGTTACCCCGCTGACGCTGCTGCGCGACAACGACTTCTCCAATGACCGGCTCATCTACACGGGGCTGCTGCTGGGGGCGGTGCTCACCGGGGCGGCCTTCTTCCTGGGCGACCGGAACATCAAGAAGCATTTTTCGTTCACCTACCTCAACTTCGGCTCGCACGTGCTGTTCATAACGTGCCTGGCCGGGATGATGGTGCTGGAAAAATACTGGTTGTTCGTGCCCCTGCTGGCCGCCGTTACCGTCGCCTTCATCGGGTACGCCCGGCGCGAACAGTCATTCTACTTCCTCATCGTGGCGGTAGTGTACGCCTACGTGGGAATCACCTACCTGGTATTTCTGCTGGAAGTTTTCCAGTCCATGCTGGCCTTGTACTACTTCCTCTTCTCCTGTACGGGGGTAATCTGGTTCCTGCTGCGTTACAAACAAATTCTTTCCCAGCCCCAACAATGATCGCCTACTCCTCCCAATGGCTGGAAGCCCTGCAGGTACGCAGGCAGGCCGCAACCTGGCACCGGAAAAACCTGATTAACGCGGTGCAGTTGGAAACCATTCTGAAGGCCCACCCCGTTGAATTCTACACGCCCAATGTGTTTGTGCGCATCGGGCTGGCTATTTTCTGCTGGGTATTGATGCTCAGTGCGGTGGGCGTCTTCGGCGCCCTCCTCTTCTCCTCCAGCGAGGTGGGTACCGGGGTAATGCTTCTCCTCTTTGGCGGGGGAACCCTGGTGGGCCTGGAATACATCATCAGCGAAAACCGCCACTACCGGTCCGGCATTGACGACATGCTGCTCTACATGGCACTCGGGTTCATCGTCAGCGGCTTTGCCCTGATGATGTCCCTCTACGACGCACCACTCGCCCTGTGCGTTGTGGCGCTGCCCGTGCTGGCCTTCGGCGCGGTGCGCTACATCGACAAACTGGTGACCGTGCTGGCCTTTCTCTGCGCGTCGGCAGTCGTGTTCCTGACGGTGCTCGAAACCGGTTCGGCCGGTCGCATCGTGCTGCCGTTCGTGCTGATGGCATATGCCGCCGCCGGGTACTTCCTGGTGCGCCGGTTGCAGGGCCGGCCGGCGCTGCGGCTGTGGGGCGGCTGCCTGGACGTGCTGGAGGGGCTGTGCCTGCTTACTTTCTACGTGTCGGGCAACTACTTCGTGATTCAAATGCTGAGCGAAGCCATGTTTGACCAGCCTCACGTACCGATGGCCTTCGTGTTTTACGCCTTCACGGCGGCGGTGCCGGTGCTCTACCTCTTCTTCGGCCTGCGGCAGCGGGACCGGTTGATGCTCCGGGCCGGCATGGTGCTGCTGGTGCTGTCGGTGCTTACGTTCCGGTACTATTTCAGCCTGGGCCACCCCGAAGTCATGGTCACCGTAGCCGGCGCGGTGCTGGTGGTATTCGCCTACGTGGCGATCCGGCTGCTCAAGCGGGGCGACCTGCCCTTTACCTACGCCCAGGATGCCGAGGAGCCCGAAGAGGGCCAGGAACTGGAATCCTTCATCGTCAGCGAAACCTTTGCCCGGTCGGCGCAGGGCCCCGTACCGGTTGGGGAAAACCCGTTCGGCGGCGGCCAGTTCGGCGGCGGCGGCTCGGGAGGAAAGTATTGAGAAAGGAGACGGGAAACTGGAGGAAGGGAGACCGGAGGAGGGATCGGGAAGGGAGCTAGTGGCGGGTTAGCTACAAGAACCACCCCTGTCCTCTCTTTGATGGAAGAGGGAAGCCGTACGTGGCGGCCCTGACGACTTGAAAAGTACCCGTAGTAATACGTGCTTCTACATCAATAGGATAGACTTTTAACCGTACGCGGATGAAGCTAAACAATCATCATTCGCATTTCAATATCAATTGGATAGGGTTTTAACCCTATCCAACAAAAACAAAAAAGAGCGGGATGGTTTGTACAAACCATCCCGCTCTTTTTTGCCTGTACAAATCGTTTTTAAGCTGGAAATACCTTCATTGTGATGCACCAGAACCGGTGCGGGGCTATTTTTCATTTTCGGCCTTCGGTCGGCCATTTGCTTCAATGAAGGGTTCCGGTTGCTTTTCGAGGTTGAACAGGTCGTTGAGAACGTCGATCAGGGTTTCGGCCTCGCCGCGTTTGCAGGCGGCCTTCAGTTGCAGCACGGGCAGCTTGATGATCTTCTGCATCATGCCCTTGGTGATCTGGTCTACCTTCTGGGCTTCGCTGGGCGACATGCCTTTCAGGTGGCGGGCTACTTCTTCCTGGCGGATCTGCTCCAGGGCGTTCTTGAGCTTGTGGATGGTGGGCGACACGGCCGTTTCGCGGGTCCAGTCGCTGAACTCTTCGACGGCCTGCGCGATAATCTCCTTTACCTTGGGCACGGCGGCCAAGCGGCGTTGCAGGGCGGCGGAAGCCTTGGCCTGGATGTCGTCAATGTTGTACACCAGTGCGCCGGGCAGTTCGTCCACGGAAGCCTCCACGCTGCGGGGCACCGACAGGTCGATGAAGTATTTGTAGGACAGGATGTTCATCTGCTGCACGGCGGCCTTGGTGATGAACGGCTCGTTTTTGGCTACCGAGCAGATGACTACGTCGAAGCGGGGCATGGCCTCCCACACCTGCTCGAAGGGCAGCACGGGCAGGTTGTGCTCGGCAGCCAGGGCTTCGGCTTTGGCCGGCGTGCGGTTGGTGAGGGTAACGGCAAAGTTGCGCTTCTCGGCGAGGTTGCGGCATACGTCGGCGCCGATCTCACCCAGGCCCACCACCAGCACGCTGGGCCGGGGCATGCCTTCGGTCAGTTCTTCGAGCAGTTCCACGGCGGCGTACGATACGGAGGCCGCCCCGTCGCGGAAGGAAGTTTCCTGGGCCACCCGCTTGCTGGCGAAAAAGGTAGCGTGCATCAGCCGGTGCAGGAAAGGGCCGGCCAGGTTCAGGTCGGCCGTCCACTGGTAGGCCTGCTTGGCCTGGTTGGCGATCTGCATGTCGCCCACTACCTGGGAGTGCAGGCCGAGACACACTTCAAATAAACGGGTCGTTGCCTCGTTGTGGCTATTGAAACGCTCGAAATAAGGCAGGTAGGCGTCGGTGTCGAACAAACTCTTTTGCAGGCAAATGAGTTTGATAATATCAGTGCTTTTGTCTTCGGGCGAAGTGTAGTAAACTTCAGTACGGTTGCACGTGGAGAGGATCAATAGCTCGGGTATATCGAGGATATCGCGGATCTGGGCCAGCAGGTTTTTGCAAGCCTCTTCTCCCAGCGAGATCTTCTCCCGGATTTCTACCGGGGCGGTTTTATACGATATACTTAAAGCTTTAAATTGCTGATGCATAGTTGTATGGCGGTAGGCTCGAAACAATTGCAAAATTAACATGCGTTCGCTATATAAGTAAAGCAAAAATCACCGGAAAAGTTGCCTTTTATCACATTTTAGCTATTTATAATCATTCAAAATAAGCTCCAAAGTGCGTTTCATGAACATATACGCCGATAAATCGCAGTACAAGGTGGTGGTTGTACTGATTGCCCTGCTGATCGGCAGTTGTTCCGTTTTTTACACCGACCTGCTCGTAAAGCAGCTCGACCAGCGGGAGCGGCAGCAGATCGAACTGTTCGCCAAATCCATGCAGTTCCTGGTCAGCGGACAGGACATCAGTGAAGACATCAACTTCGTGTTCCAGGAAATCAACCGGGCCAACGAAATTTTCCCCGTGATCCTGGTGGACGGCAAAGGCGACATCCAGACGCACCGCAACGTGCCCATCCCGGAAGGCGCCTCCAGGGAACGCGAACAGGAGATTCTGCGCGAAGAACTCGTAAGCATGAAGGAAGACCACGAGCCCATTGTGGTCAACTACGGCGGCGACCAGGTCAACTACATCTACTACAGCAACTCGTACCTGATCACGCAGTTGCGGTACTACCCGTACATTCAGCTCAGCGTCATCGGCGTGTTCGTGCTGCTGGGCTACCTGGCCTTCAGTTACTCCCGCAAGGCCGAACAAAACCGCGTGTGGGTGGGGCTGGCCAAGGAAACGGCGCACCAGTTGGGTACGCCCCTCTCCTCGCTGATGGCCTGGATCGAATACTTCAAGGCCGACCCCCGCTACGCCGACGACGAGGTGATTCCCGAACTGGAAAAGGACGTGGAACGGCTCGAAATGATTACGGCCCGCTTCTCCAACATTGGCTCGGTGCCGGCCCTCAAGGAGGAAAACGTGCTGGAGGTGGTGCAGAAAACGGTGCTGTACCTGCAAAAACGCATTTCCCCGAAGGTACACATGCACGTAACCTCGGAAAGCGACGAACTGCCGGGGGTATTCATCAACAAGCACCTGTTCGAGTGGGTAATCGAAAACTTGTGCAAAAACGCCGTGGACGCCATGAGCGGCTCGGGCGAAATCCGCATCCACCTCCGCAAGAGCCACCAGCACAAGCTGCTCATCGACGTAACCGACAACGGCAAGGGCATCTCCAAGAAGCACATCACGCGGGTATTCGAGCCGGGTTTCAGCACCAAGAAGCGGGGCTGGGGCCTGGGGCTTACGCTGGCCAAACGCATCATCGAAAACTACCACAAGGGCAAAATCTTCGTCAAGCAGTCCGAACCCGGCAAGGGCACCACCTTCCGGATCATCATGAACCACGTGGCCGACGACCCGGCAAAGCCCGCCACGCACCAGGAGAAGACGCTAAAAATGGAAAATTGAATCGTACACTGAGGGGGTACACTGATCTGTTATGATGATTATGATTTTATTCCGGAATCTTTTCCCATCAGTTCCGATCATAATCATCATAATAAATCAGTGTACCATTTGGTCAGGGTACCAACAACCTACAGGTACCGCATTTTGATGCGCAGCGTTTCGGGGTTGCCTTTGAGTACGAACCGGGCGTCTTCGTACTTGGGCGGGCCGAACGTCACCCTGGCGTCGTTGGAAGCGCCGTAGCCCTCCTTGGGAATGCCCATCAGCCGGGTATCCATTTTCAGGTTGTTGTTTTCGTCGTGCAGGAGCGAAATGGCGTACTCGCCGGGAGGCAAGCCGTTGATTACCAGCGTGCACACGCCATTTTCGATTTTGCCGGCCGCCTGCCGGAACACCTTCGAAACGTCGCCGGGGAAGCCGTCGGCGGACCGGAACAGCGAAAGCCGCACCGTGCCCTGCGGGCTGCGCAGGTCGTACACCTGTACGGTGAGGGTAACGTTGTCCGGCGCGGCCGGCCGGGACGAAGCGGAAAAATAACCGGGCAGCACGCCCAGCAACCAAACCAGCAGCATTGTTTTCATACGGGGGTAAACGGACTACGGGGCACAAACCTACCGGAAACCGGGAATTTTCACTAGACGCAAACATCGGGCCGCGCCCTGCGTACAACCTCCTCTCAATGTAATTGTTCATGCCGCCCAGACAAAAGACCATCCTCTGCTTCGGCAACAGCCTCACGGCAGGCTACGGTCTGGCCTCCAGCCAGGCGTACCCGGCGCTGCTGCAAAGCCGCATCAACGCCCAGCGGCTGCCCTACCAGGTAATCAATGCCGGGGTGAACGGCGACACCTCGGTCCGGGGCGTGAGCCGCATCGACGGCTACCTGAACCAACCCATCGACGTGCTGCTGCTCGAACTGGGCATCAACGACCTGCCCCGCGGGATACTGCCCAGCCAGACGGAACGCAACTTGCAGGCGATCATCGACAAGGTGCGCGACAAGAACCCCCGGTGCAGCCTGGTGCTGGCCGGTATGGAAATTTCCAACCTCATCATCCCCAAGGACATCCTGGCCTTCCTGTCCGACCCGCTGATCATCGCCTTCCGGAACCTGTTCGGGGAGGTGGCCCGGCGTAACAATATGGCCTACATTCCGTTTCTGCTCAAAGGAGTGGCCGGCGTGCCGCACCTGAACCTGTACGACCGGGTACACCCCAACGCCGAAGGCCATAAAATACTGGCTGAAACGGTCTGGGAAGTACTAAGCGCGGTGTTGTAACGTTATGCCAAAGACATTTTTGATCTTTATACCCCTGTCGCCAGTGCGTAGAATCCCATTTTCGCGTTGCCCTGCCATTTTTTTACCATTTTTTTTGCTTACGCAAAACTTTTTTGCGAATCAAATTGTATTGAAGCTAGACACGGCTTGCCGGAGGGTAAGCTGTACCCGTTTTACCTCAAGATATTGGCTATAGTGCATTTCCTACGCGACTCCTTCTTGATGCCTAAGCTTTTTCCACTTAAGAATATTTTTACGTGAATACTTTGCCCCGCCTCCCGGCCCGGCCGTTCCCGCCTATTGCGTAAAATCATTTATGAAGATTATAAACCGGAGATGTTGAGTAAATGAGACAGTTAAAAATCACCAACCAGATTACCAATCGCGACAGCGCCACCATTGAAAAGTATTTCAATGAGATTTCCAAAGAGGCTCTGCTTACTCCCGAGGAGGAAGTAGACCTGGCCCGGCGCATCAAGCAGGGAGATCAGAAAGCCCTCGAAAAACTGGTGCGGGCCAACCTGCGCTTCGTCGTATCGGTAGCCAAGCAGTACCACCACGGCTCCATGCCCCTCAATGACCTGATCAACGAGGGCAACGTGGGTCTGATCAAGGCCGCCAAGATGTTCGACGAGACGAAGGGTTTCAAGTTCATCTCCTACGCAGTGTGGTGGATCCGCCAGTCGATCATGGAGGCCCTGAACGAACACAGCCGCATCGTGCGGATTCCTTCCAACAAGATTGGTGAGCTGAGCAAGATCTCCCAGGCCGTTTCGCGCATCGAGCAGAAGTTTGAGCGGGAGCCGACCCACGACGAACTGGCTGAGTACCTGGGCGTGAAGGTGGACGACATCAAGAGTGCCAACACGGCTTCCATCCGCCAGTCGTCCCTGGATGCGCCTTTCGAGGATGGTGACGAAGGTTCGCTGTACGACGTGATGAAGAGCCCCGAGCCCGACATGGTGGAGACGGTGCTGGCCGGTAAGGATTCGCTGAAAGTGGAACTGGCCCGCCTGCTGTCTACCCTGACCGAACGGGAGCAGGAAGTACTGACCCGCTTCTTCGGCATCGGCTGCGACTACAGCCTGTCGCTCGACGACATTGCCGAGGACCTGGGCCTTACCCGCGAACGGGCCCGCCAGATCAAGGAAAACGCCCTGCGCAAGCTCCGCGACAACAACATTGCCATGAAACTGCTGCTGCCCTACCTGGCGTAACGGCAACTGGATAACCCACAAAAACCCGGCTACTTCTGCAAGTAGCCGGGTTTTCTGTTTTGTGCAGCAGGGGCAACCTTTCGGGTTCCGAAAACCCGAAAGGTTGCCGTTATCCTTCAATGATGGTGCCTTCGTCGTTGTCTTCCATGCCGGCGCGGTTGCCCCGCTGGGCGGAGCCGGTGCCGGTGGGAATGTCGTCGAGGTGTGCCCCGCGGTCGTTGGTGAACGCGCCGGAGCCGCCCGTACGGCCGGCGGCCCGGTCTTCGTCGGAAATCGTAGCACTTTCGCCGGAAAGGGTGGTGCTGACGGGCCCGGCGGTAGCGTTTGACGGGTCACCCTCTTCCGTGTCGCGGCCGATGCCCGAGCTGCCCATGTCGCCGGCCCCCGAAGCGCCGCCCGTGGCGTCGTCGGCGTGGGCGCCCACGTACGTACGGCCACTGGTGGTGCCGCCCGCCACGGTATCGGCAATGGTATCGTCCACGATGTTGCCCGTCTGCTGGCCCACGAAGTCGTTGCCGCCGGTTCCCGAGCCGGTATCTACCCGTCCGCCGTTGCCGGCGTCGTTTGTCAGGTCATCAATCTGGTCGTCGTAGTTTTCCCCGCCGTCATTCTGGGGGTTGCCGCCCTGGTCGTTGCCCGGGTTTAGTCTCCTGTGGTTGATATACATGGTGTGTTGGGTTTAAGTAAACGCCTTTTTTTCCCCGTATACGGAATCGGGCGCCGGAAGGCCAACCCTCCTACATCCAACCCACTTTGCAGTTTTCTCCTGCGAGTTCGGGCAGGTCCTGGTCCACGGAGAGGGTGGTTTTGGCGTTGTCGAGTTCTTGGCGGTAGGTTTTTTTGAGTTCGCGGCGCTTGATGGATTCCAGGAATCGGCGGGCATCGTCGCGGGTTTCGAGGAGCAGGCCGGGCACGGGGGCATTGGTGCCGTCTTCGTGCTTGGCGACCATCGTGAAGTAAGACGTGTTGGTGTGCTTGAGGACGCCGGTTTTCACGTTTTCAGCCTCCACCCGGATGCCGATCACCAGCGACGTGCGGCCGGCGTAGTTGACCGAGGCGCGGAGCGAAACCAGGTCGCCCACCTCCACGGGCTGCCGGAAGTCAACGCCCTCCACGGATACCGTCACGCAGTACAGGCCCGAATGCCGCGAGGCGCACACGTAGGCCACCTTGTCCATCAGCGACAGCAGGATGCCGCCGTGGATTTTGCCGCCGAAGTTGGCGTAGGCAGGAATCATCAACTCCGTGAGGGTGGTACGGGAGTAACTGGAGGGGCGGTAGTCGGCGGGCGGCGTCATGATTGAGTTTATGAGTTTTGAGTTTATGAGTTCAAAGTTACTGCGCGGACGACTGGTTACGCGTTCTTCTCATAAACTCATGAACTTTGAACTCATAAACTCCCTATTCGTCCGGGTCGGAGTAGTTGCCGGCGAGTTGCTTCATGCCGAAGTACTGCGCGATGACGAACTGGATGGAGCGGTACGAGGTGGCCACGAGGCTTTCGGCCTGGAGCGGGTCGGCCCACAGGATCTGTTCGATGTCTTCTTCAGCCTGGGGGTGCATGAACCGGTCGTCGAGGCAGGTCATGGCGTACCACTTGGTCTGTTTGAGAATGCGGTTGCGGTTCTGGGTGTAGGTGTGCCAGGTAGAGCAGATTTTCTCACCGAGCTTTACCTTGATGCTGCACTCCTCCTCCACTTCCCGCACGGCGGCTTCCTTGAATTTTTCGTTCTTGTCGAGTTTGCCCTTCGGAAAATCCCACTTGCCCAGCCGGTGGATGAGCAGAATCTTATCCCCCTTGGTCACCACGCCGCCGGCCGCCTCAATGATCTTGTACTGCTCCTTGATGGCATTGGCAAGCAGCTTTTTGCTCGGGGCGGCCAGGGTAAGGGTATGCAGTTTCTTAAGTTTTTTCTCCCGCAGCATGGCAAACAGCTTGTAGAGCAGCACCGCGGAAGGATTGTTGACCGCTACGTCGCCCACCAGGTCGGTGGTGCGTACGTCGGATTCCTGCCCGTTGATGATCAAATGGAACCGGTCGCGGGCGGACTGGAACTCCTCCATTTTAATGATTTTGACGGGCTTATCGTTGACAAAAAGGTTCATGAACAAATAGAAAAGGCCGGGACGGAGAAGCGCAGCCACGTGTACTGGCCCAATACGTTCTCCGTTCGTGCGGCCGTGCAAAACAAGGTAAAATAGTCCACAGGTACAAACGCGGTTTCGCCCGGTAGCGTTTCACTAAGGGGGCCCTTTGCGCATCCCCCCGGAACCCTTATTTTCGCGGCATGACCGACCTTACTTCGTCGCCGGACGTTGCCCGCCGGGTAGCCATGGCCCTCCTCGAAATCGGCGCTATCCAATTGCGCACCGACCCGCCGTTCCGGTGGAGTTCGGGCTGGAATTCACCCATTTACTGCGACAACCGGCTTTCGCTGTCGTACCCGGCCGTGCGTACATTCATCAAAAACGCCCTGGCGGCCGTCATCCGGCAGCAGTTTCCCGGCGCGGAAGCAGTTGCGGGGGTGGCTACGGCCGGCATTCCGCAGGGAGCCCTGGTGGCCGACGTGCTGGGCCTGCCGTTCCTCTACGTGCGATCCAAGCCCAAGGAGCACGGCATGTCCAACATGATCGAAGGCCGGACCACGCCCCGCCAGCGGATCGTGGTGCTGGAAGACTTGGTTTCGACGGGCGGCAGTTCCCTCAAAGTCGTGGATGCGCTGCGCGAGGCCGACTGCGACGTGTTGGGCATGGTTGCCATCTTCACGTACGGCTTCGACGTGGCCCGCCAGCATTTTGCCGACAAGAAAGTGCCCCTCCACTGCCTGAGCGACTACGCCCACCTGCTCGACGAAGCCGTCCGCAGCGGCCTTCTCTCCCCCGCCCAACATGCTTCCCTGCAAGCCTGGCGCGAAGACCCGGGGAATTGGCGGAAGTGAGTTTATGAGTTTAAAGTTTATGAGTTTAAAGTAAGTACGCGTTTGTAAAACAAGCGCTTACGACTCATGAACTCATGAACTTTAAACTCATAAACTCATTTCCCCATCTCCTGAATCACATCCGAATCGTAGGCGTGGCGGCCGGTGGTGTTTTGTTTGGCCGTCCGGAGCATGGCCCGGGCAACCGTGCGGGCTTCGATGCCGCGGTATTTTTTGAGGGGACCCGCCAGCAGGAAGCCCAGCGGCTTCATGACGGCAGTGGCAATTTTTTCGCCCGTCCGCGACTCCTGCCGGTCACCGAGCAGCAGGGAAGGCCGGAAGATGTGCAGGCTTCTGAGCGGCAGTTTGCCAATGGCTTCTTCTACCTCGCCCTTCACGCGGCTGTAAAACACGGACGATTTGGCGTTGGCCCCCAGCGCCGTAATGAGCAGGTACTGCCCCGCCCCCTGCCGGACGGCCAGCTTCGCACTTTCCAGCGGATACGCGTAATCTACTTCCCGGAAGGCCTCCTGCGAACCCGCCTTTTTGATGGTCGTTCCCAGGCAGCAAAACACGTCGTCCACTTCGAATGCATCGGCGGCTCCGGCCAGGTCGCGGAAGTCTACCACCCGCTGCTCTAGTTTGGGGTGCGTCCGGGACAAGTTTCGGCGCACCAGCACGGTTACCTGCCGGTAGTCGGCGTCGGCCAGCAACAGGGTTAACAGTTCCCCGCCTACCAGTCCGGTAGCGCCAAGGAGGAGTGCAGTTCGGGCCATGTTTAGTATTGAGTAGTGGGTATTGGGTATTGGGTATTGAGTACTGCCGACTGCGTACTGCGTATGGAAGCTGAATGGCATTCTAAGCGTTCCGCTGGCCGGTTTCGCGGATGGGTTTACTGGCCCGGGAAGGGGCATTCCACGTTTGGAGCAGTTGCGTCAGTTCGTGCTGGAGGCTGAGCGTTTTGTCCTTGGCGTACCAGCGTTGCACTTCGGTCATGAAGTCGTCGTGGCTCACGCCCTTCGGGTCGCGTTTGTGGTCCATCACCATCTCCTGCACCTGGGCCGGCCGCGGCCCCCAGGTTCCCAGTTCCTCCCCGGTTTCGGCGTCCAGGCAGATCAGTTTGGGGATGGAGCGGCTGCCGTTGGTAAGGAAATGGTCCATCAGGTCAGCGTTTTCGTCGCGCATCAGCAGTTTGAGGGAAATGCGCGGCGCAAGTTCTTCGATTTTAGCCAGCACCGGTACGCAGTGGGCCGAGTCGGGGCACCACGCCTCGGTGAGCACCAGCCACAGCAGGGGCCTTTGCGACTCGTCGAGGGCCGCTTGCAGGCTTTCCTGGAGCAACGTGGTTTTGTCCAGCCGGTTCATGCGCACCACGTTAAGGGCAGTGAATTCTACCAGCACCGGCTTCTGGATGAGGCCGGTGGTCTTGCCCTCGGCCACCAGCGTGTCGATCAGCGAACGGTACTGCGCGTAGGAGAGTGCTTTGGCGAGGTGAACGGGGGTAATGACGGGGTGCATGGCGTAGGGTTTCTCGTTTAAAGTAAATACGTTCGGGCTAAAAACAAAGGTTCCGGACAAAATTGCCCGGAACCTTCGAGAATGATTACTTATATGTTGGTCAGTAGTCAGTGGTCATTGGTCATTGGTTAAATGGTCTTTCGGATGCGACAACTTACGCGCACCCACTGACCAATGACCACTGTCTAATGACCCATCAGGGCTACTAGTTTTTGAGGACGTTCATCAGTTGGAACCGGTCGCCGTTCGACACCTGGATGTGGTAGAAGCCGGGCAGGTTGCCTTTCAGCTTCTGGCTGATCTGGATGCTCATCTGCTCAAGCGTGCCCCTGCCGGAATACAGCAGTTCACCGCTACCGGAATGCAGGGTTACTTCGACGGCTTGCATCGCTTCCACCGGCGAAGAAGAACCCAGCGTGATGTCCCCGGCGGTCGGGTTGGGCCACATCAGGAACGCGGCCGTCTTTCCCTTGTCACTCTTCGCGTCGATGATGTTGAAGACAAAGCTGCCCTGGCCTTTTACCACGTACGACGCATTGGCTCCCGGGGCGGCGAGGAAGAACGTAACCGTTTCCGCTGCTTTTTCTTTCACGTTGTCCGCCAGGGGCGTCACGGTGAAGGAGGCGCTCTTCTGGCCGGCGGGAATCGTTACGGTCAACGTGCGGCTCAGGCCGGCGGGGCTGGTCACGTAGTCGCGGCCGGGGCCGTAGGTTACGTTTACGCCCTCATTAATGGTCACCTGCACCGCCAGATCGGCGGCCGGCGCCACGTCGGCATTCACCACCACGGGGTAAGCACCCGAGCCTTCTTCCCCGGTTGCTCCGGCAAACGCGAAACTCACGGCGGGCACGTCATTGTCGGTGATCGTCAGGGCAAACGAAGCCGGGGCACCGGTTCTGAGGCCGCTGCTCGTCCCGGTCAGGATCAGCGTGAGCACTTCCGCCAGTTCGTCGGCGTTGTCGTCCTTCACGTTCACGGCAAAAGAGGCGGAAGTACTGCCGGCCGGAACCGTCAGCGTGAACGGGGTCGGCTGGGCCGGCTGCCCGTTCACCGTGTAGTCGGTCCCGTAGGCCAGGCCGGCGCCGTTTTGCAGCGATACGCTTACTTCTTCGTCCTTGGCGAGCGGGGCCGTAAAGGAAAGTTCCACGGTGTAGTTGCCGGCTCCTTCACCCACCGAGGCGGAGGCGGCGGCAAACTGCACGGCCGTCTTTTCCCGCACGGTAATGGTGATCGTTTCCTGGTCCGACTTGGCGGGATTGCCGTTGTCGGTCACGCGGAAGGTCACGTTGAACGAACCCGTCTGCGCATCCGTGGGCGTCCAGGTGAATTTGCCCGTCGCGGCGTCCAGGTTCATGCCGTCCTGGCTGCCCGCGGCAATGCTGTAGCTCAGGTCGTTGCCGTCGGGATCGGTGGCCGAAATCGTGAGCGTGAGCAAATCGCCGGCCGTCACGGCCGTATCCTTGAGGGAGCCCAGGGAGGGAGCGGCGTTGAAGCGGAAGCCCACCAGCACGGGGTCGTGGTCGGAGGAGCGGAACGGATTGGCCTGGTAGAAGTTGGTCACCTGCGCCGACGTCTTGAACTCGGTGTTGTAGTCGAGGAAGATCGGCTCGTCGGCGTTGATGTGCCACTTGCCGCCCTGCGTAAACTGCGATTGGAGGCTGGCCGTCACCAGGGCGTGGTCCAGGGAGCCCGACTGCCGGTCGAACACGTAGGAGTAGCTTTCCGGCCCGAACAGGTTGATGAAGCCGGCGGCCCGCAGCACGTCAATCGGGTCTTCTTCGGCGTAAGCGTTCAAGTCGCCCAGCACGATCACGTCGGTGTCGCCGGTGGCCGGGATCACGGTGTTCTTGACGAAGTCGGCCAGGGCCCGGGCCTGCTGCACGCGGGTAAAGTTGAAGGCGCTCTGCCCGTCGCCCTGGTCGGCGTCGGCCCCGGTGCCCGTGCCCCCCTTCGACTTGAAGTGGTTGATCACGGCCGTCAGGACTTCACCCGTGGCGGTCACGGTAAAGGCCTGGGCCAGGGGCGGACGGTTGTGCACGGCGTCCAAATCAGCCCGGGCGTCGCCCAGCGGCGTTACCTGGCCCGGCTTGTAAATAAAAGCCACCTTGATTTCATCGGTACCCGTGCCGCCGCTGGCCGGGTCGCGGATGTAGTCGTACGTGCCGGGGGCGGTTGCTTCGTTGAGGCCCCGTACCAGGTCGGCAATGGCCGAGTTGGCGCCGTCGCCGTCATTTTCCATTTCGAGCAGGCCCACCACGTCGGCGTTCAGGGCTTTGATGGCCGCAACGATCTTGGTCCGCTGGCGCGCAAATTCCGTGGCGTTGGTAGCACCGCGGGGCGTGGGGAAGCCGCCGCCGTTGCCGTCGCCGTTAAAGTAGTTGAGCACGTTGAAGCTGGCAATTTTGAGGTCTGCCGCACCGGTCGACGGCGGGTTGAGGGGCCGCGGGGCGTACGTGAAGGCCGGCGCCTGGGTGGGCTGCACCCGGTAGGCGCTGAAGCCGAAGTTAAGGATGCCGGTCAGGTTGTTGACGGTGCTGCCCACGCGCAGGGTGTTGTCGGGTCCGAGGTACGGCACGGTGGCCGGGTTCTGGACGGTGCTGGCGTCGTCGAGCAGGATTTCCGAACGGTTGTTGAGGCTCTGCTGCGCGGTCACGGCCGCCTTGTTGTCGCCGGCATTGGTGACGCCCGAAGCGGGGTTGTCGGTGGGGTCAACGAAGTTGGTGGGGTTGAAGAGGCGGCCGTCGGGTGCGTTGAAAGAATAATTGGGATTGGCCGAAAGCCACACTTCGCCGAAGCGGGCCAGCGTAAAGTTCTGCGACACAGTAAGCACCTGCGGGAAGCTTACCAGCATGCCTTCGTACTGCTCCAGCACGCCGGTGCTCGACACCGGCAGGCTCAGGGCAACCGGCGTAACGGTGCCCGGGCCGAGAACGGAGAGGCTGGTGAGGGTGCTCAGCTGGGTCTGGCCCGAAAATTCCTGCACAGTAGCCGTGATCTGCACGGTTTGCCCTACGCTTACGTCCTGGCTGTTGGGGGCGAACACGAAAATGCCGTCTGAAGTAGCCGGGTTGCCGTCGCCGGTGGCGTCCTGGATGAAGAACCCGTTCAGGCTGGTGCTGCCCTGGAAGTCGCCCACGACCACGCCGCGGGTGGTTAAGGTCTGACCGGCTATCGGGCTGGCCGCGCCGGGGCCCTGGATGTCGTAGATGGCGGTAATGACGTCATTGGCCTGCACGGTCACGCTGACCGTGGCGTTGCCGCTGCGGCCCTGCGCATCGGTTACGGTTACCGGGATGGATTTGGCGCCGTTGGCGGTGCCTTGGGCCACGGTGGCGTCGTAGGAGAAAATGTTGTCGCCGGCGGCGGCGTCGCCGTTGGTGCCGTCGTTGAAGAACGGTTGCGTGGCCGCGCCGCCCAGGGCCGTCAGGTCACCGGTAACGGCGAGGCCCGTGCTGGCCGGGTTGGCGCCGGGAGCAACCGTGGCCGTCAGGAGCACTTTGGCGCCCGGGGCTGCCGTGGCCGGGTTGGCGTTGGCCGTTACCGTCGGGTTGGTCTGCTCGGTGGTGGTGCAGGGCTTGAGGGGCGTGGCGGTGTTGCGCGGCGCGGGGGCAACGGCCACGAAGTCGGCGCCGTTGTTTTGCGTGTCGGTGCAACCGTCGCCCTTGCGGACAACGGCGGTGGTGTTGCTCGGGGCGGGAGCGGCGGTGCCTTCGAAGTAGTTGGCGGCTCCGTACCCGACCAGGTCAATGATGCGGGCCTGGGCTTCGCTGCCGCAAGGGGTCGTGGCGGCGTTGCCATTGCAGCCCAGCGAGGTGACGCCGTTGACGAGGGCCACCTTGCCGCCCGTACCGCTCAGGTTAATGGGCGTAAGGTCGGTAAAGTCGGGGGCGGGCAGCGCCGCACCGTTCAAGCCGCTGGCCTGCTGCACCAGGAAGTACTGGCCCGGTTGCAGGGTTACGTTGGGAAGTTCGGTCAGTTGCGAGGCGCTGGCGCCGAAGTTGCCGGTGCCGGAGGCGCTGGTGTATTGCAGCGACAGACCGTTGAGGGAAACCGGGGCCGTGCCGGTGTTGAAAAGTTCAATAAAATCATGGGTGTAAGGGGCACCGGTATTGCCGCCACCGCCGTATACCTGGCTAATCACCACTTGGGCACTTGCGGCCAGCGCCGGCGCGAACAGCATGCCAATCCAAAGGAGTAAATTTCTTTTCATTGAGCAGTTAAAACATTAGTTGGGTAAACATTACATTCTTCAAAGATACCCAACCCATGTTAATAAATTGTTGTCCGTGGGTTATTTGACTGATAGAATGATGGGATTACCGGCTCACCGGATCTGCGGGCATCGGCCGCCATTCCGTGGTTGGGTCCCTGGGGGATTCCGTTATTTTTTGTGCCGCCTGCCGGGTTACTTCCTTACCTTTGCGCCACTAACCTGCACTACAACCTATGGTCGATCAGCACGTAATTGCCCGCATCCGCAACGGTGACCAGCAACCCCTGACGGAGGTGTACCGGGCCTACCGCAATGATTTCATCTACTGGGCCGTGCGCAACTACGGCATCCTGGAAGAAACGGCCCGCGACGTTTACCAGATGGCGGTGGTGATCCTGTACGAAAACATCCGGAGCGGCAAGCTGACGCAATTGCAGAGTTCATTGAAAACGTACCTCTTCGGCATTGGCAAGAACAAGATCATGGAGGAACTGGCGGCCCAGCGCAAGGCCCAGAAAATCCAGGAGAACTTCCGCCACGAGCCGCTCCCGGCCGATTCGCCCGAAGAAAAGGAAGAGTTGTTTAAAATACTCGAATCGGCCCTGCAGGAACTGGGGGAACCCTGCCGGACGGTGCTCGACCTGTACTACTACCAGAATTACGGCATCGACCAGATTGCCGAAGCCCTCAATTACAAGGGCAACGACTCGGCCAAAACCCAGAAATACAAGTGCCTGGTGCGCCTCAAGAAGTTATTCGCCAAACAGAAGGAGTTGAAGGAAGGGTTGAGTGAGGGGTAATGGTACACTGATCTATTATGATGATTATGATCTAAACGAATTTAAAAATCATACTAAATCATAACCATCATAATTCATCAGTGTACATTCCTGATAAAAAACTAAGGAAGGTTACCAATGAAATGCCCGATACAAAAAGGAAACGTTTGATACAAGCGACAATACAGTTATGAACGAGAATATTGCCCAAACGGAGCTTATTGAAAGATACCTGGATAATGAGCTTTCCGCCGACGAGAAGGCCTGGTTCGAGAACCGCATAGGCAGCGAGGCCGGCCTGGCCGAAGAGGTGCACCTGCAACGGCAACTGCGCGAAGGCCTCAGGGCCACGGGCCGCAACCGCCTGCTTGATATGCTGGCCGCCGAAGACCGCCAGATGGACGAGTACCACCCGCCGGCCCAGGTGATCCGGTTCGACGACGCCACGCGCCAGCGCTTTTACTGGGCCGCCGCCGCCATCCTGCTGCTGCTCATTCCGTTGTACCTGGTGCTGGTTCCGGGCCGCCGCGACGACAAGCTGTTTGCCGCCTACTTCCAACCCTACCAGGGCGTATCGGTGCGGGCCGGCGGGCCGCTGGAGCAGGCCATGCAGGAATACCGGCAACAGGATTACGCCCAGGCCCTGCCCATCCTCGAAAGGCTGCTGGGCGAAGGGTCGGCGGAAGATACGACGCTGTTCTTTAAGGGCAACGCCTCGCTGGCCCTGGAGCAGACGCCCGGTGCCATCGCTTCCTTCCGGCAGATCCTGGCCAACCCCAAGCACCCCTTCTACCGGGAGGCGCAGTGGTACCTGGCCCTGGCCTACCTGCAGGACGGCGCGGAAGACGAGGCCAAAACGCAATTGCAATCCTTCGTCACGGATGCCTCTCACCCGCACCACGGGGAAGCGACGGAGTTGCTGAAGAAGCTGAAGTAAAGGAGACGGATCAGGATTTGTAGGATTAAAGGATTATCAGGATTTGGGTGGGATTCCAGTAGGGGCTGCTATTCTTTTCCTGTCCGTCCATTCGTATGAAAAGCAGAAAGGCCGGCGCATTTGCCGGCCTTTCCATGTATAATCAACTTTGGTAATCATAAATGAACCAGTATCTGGCATTTTCCCTTTCTCCCCCTATTCATACTGTATTCCCGCCCAAATCCTGTTCATCCTTTAATCCTGTAAATCCTGATCCGGTCTCCCCTTCTACGCCGTTTTGAGCACCTGCGAAACCAGGGCGGCGGCATCCTTCAGCAGTACGGCCGAGAATACTTTCAAGCCCGACTCGTCGATGATGCGGGCGCCTTCTTCGGCGTTGGTGCCTTGCAGGCGCACGATGATGGGCACTCGGATGTCGCCGATTGTTCTTGTAGGCCTCCACGACCCCGTTGGCGACCCGGTCGCAGCGCACGATGCCGCCGAAGATGTTGATGAGGATGGCTTTTACGTTCGGGTCCTTCAGGATGATGCGGAAGCCCGCTTCCACCGTCTGGGCGTTGGCGCCACCGCCCTACGTCGAGGAAGTTGGCCGGCTCGCCGCCCGAAAGCTTGATGATGTCCATGGTGGCCATGGCCAGGCCGGCGCCGTTCACCATGCAGCCCACGTTGCCGTCGAGCTTCACGTAGTTCAGGTTCGACTTGCTGGCTTCCACTTCCAGGGGGTCTTCCTCGTTGATGTCGCGCAGGGCCAGCGAAATCCTTGTGGCGGAACAGGGCGTTTTCGTCGAGGTTCACCTTGGCGTCAACGGCCAGAATCTTGTTGTCCGATGTCTTCAGCACGGGGTTGATCTCGAACATGGCAGAGTCCGTTTCGTACGTAGGCGCTTGTACAGGGCCTGGCATGAACTTCACCATTTCCTTCTGGGCGTCGCCTTCGAGGCCGAGGTTAAAGGCAATTTTGCGGGCCTGGAACGGCCTGCATGCCCACCAGCGGGGTCGATCCATTCGCTTGGTGGATCTTCTCGGGGAATGCGGCTCGGCAACCTCCTCGATGTCCATGCCGCCTTCGGTGGAGGCCATGATTACGTTTTGGCCCGTGGCGCGGTCGAGCAGGACGCTCATGTAGTATTCCTTCGGCTCGGCCGGACCGGGGTAGTACACGTCCTGCGACAATGAGCACTTTGTTCACTTTCTGCCCTCGGGGCCCGTCTGCGTGCGTTATGAGTTGCATGCCAAGGATGTCGCTGGCAGATGTCGCGTACCTCCTCGAAGTTCTTGGCCACCTTCACGCCGCCCCCTTTGCCCCGGCCCCCGGCGTGGATCTGCGCCTTTATGACGTAGCCATCTGGTGCCGGTCCGGTCGTGCAGCTTGGCGGGCCGCCTCAACGGCTTCCTCGGGCGTGTTGGCCACGATGCCTTCCTGGATGCGGACGCCGTAACTCTTCAGGATTTCCTTGCCTTGGTATTCGTGAATGTTCATGTAAACGTTGACAGTTAGGTTTGGAGGTAATAAATGCCGGCGTGCCGGGCCCCGTTGCGCGCAGGCGGCCGGCAATGCGGTTGCCAAATTAACCAATAAAGTGCGGAACGCACAAAAAGGGATGCACTTTCAGTGGGTAAATTGTACATCGGCCAACGGTGCGCCTTTACAAAAAATTCGCCCGGCGCCGCCCCGAATCCCGGCTTCCGCATAACTTAGGGGCTTTATTTTCCACGTCCATGCCTACCTGCCGTACCTCCTCCCTCCTGCTGCTCCTGTGCCTCTGGCTCTTTGCCTGCGCCCCGCACCCCTCCGCTTCCCGGCGGTCGGCCCCCCGTCCGCCCAAGGCCCGGGGCAACACGGCCAACACCCCGTCCGCCGAAACCAAAACGGATGGCCCGGCCCCCGGTGCCCCTTCAAGCCCGGCCGCACCCGCCAGTCCGGTCGCCCCGGCAGCCCTGGCCGTGGGCGCCGAACGGCTGGATGCCTACCTGCCCGGCCTGCGCGGCAAACGGGTAGCGATGGTCGTAAACCATACGTCCACGGTGGGCCGCACGCACCTGGTGGACACGCTGCTCGCCAGCGGCATTGCCGTCAAAAAAATATTTGCCCCCGAACACGGTTTCCGGGGTGAGGCCGACGCCGGCGAACACGTGAGCAACGCCACCGACAAAAAAACGGGCCTGCCGCTGATCTCCCTCTACGGCAGCAACAAAAAGCCCAGCGCCGCGCAGCTCGCCGACGTGGACGTGGTGATCTTCGACATCCAGGACGTAGGGGTCCGCTTCTACACCTACATCAGCACGATGCACTACGTGATGGAGGCCTGCGCCGAACATGGCAAGAAGCTGCTGGTGCTCGACCGCCCCAACCCCAACGGCCACTACTTCGACGGGCCGGTGCTCAAGCCGGCGTTCCGCTCGTTCGTGGGCATGCACCCCGTCCCGGTGGTGCACGGCCTGACGGTGGGCGAACTGGCTCACATGATCAACGGGGAAGGCTGGCTGCCGGGCGGCGCCAAGTGCGACCTGGAGGTGGTAAAGGCGGCCAACTACACGCACCGCACCAAGTACGTGGTGCCGGTCCGCCCGTCGCCTAACCTGCCCAACGAGGCATCCATCCGGCTCTACCCGTCCATCTGTTTCTTCGAAGCCGCCCCGGTAAGCGTAGGCCGCGGCACGCCCTACCCCTTCCAGGTGATCGGCGGCCCCAACCCGCAGTTCGGCAGCTTTACGTTTACGCCGGTGCCCACGCCGGGCGCCAAAAACCCGCCGTTGCAGGGGCAGCAGTGCTACGGCCTCGACCTGCGCAACGATACGCTCAATCACTTTACCCTCCGCTACGTGCTCGACTTCTACCGCAAGGCTGACAACAAGGAGAAGTTCTTTACCAACTTTTTCGACAAGCTGGCCGGCACCGATGCCCTGCGCAAGCAAATCGCCGCCGGCCTCGACGAAGCCGCCATCCGCAAATCCTGGCAGCCCGAACTGGAAACCTACCGGGCCACGCGGAAGAAGTATTTGCTGTACGCGGAATAGGGGAGTTTAGGAGTTAGGGAGTTAGAGAGTTTGGGAGTTTGGGAGTCGGAGCACTACCGTTGAACTGGACAATCATGTTAGCCTTTATCATTGGTTGCACTTAACCGGTCCGGCCTCCCGTTAAACAAACACGCCCTCATTCTCTAATTCCCTAACTCCCAAATTCTCAAACTCCATAACGCCCCCACTCCCTTGGAAATCGTCTATCTCTGTTTTTTTGCCTTTCTGGCGGGATTCATTGATTCCATCGTGGGGGGTGGCGGGTTGATCCAGTTGCCGGCGCTGCTCATCTTTCTGCCCGGTACGCCCATTCCCACGCTGCTGGGCACGGGCAAGGTGTCGTCGCTGGCGGGCACGTCGATGGCCATTCTCCGCTACGCCCGCAACGTGTCCATTCCCTGGCCGGCCGTGCTGCCGGCGGCCCTTTCGGCTTTCGCGTTTTCGTTCCTGGGAGCCCGGGCCGTCTCGCTGCTCGACCCGGCGTTGCTGCGGCCCCTCATCCTGGTGCTGCTGGTGGCGGTGTTTGCGTATACGCTGACCAAAAAGGACCTGGGCGCCCTCCACGCCCCGCGGCTCTCCGGCCGGACCGAAACCGGGTACGCCCTGCTGGTGGGCACGCTGATTGGGTTCTACGACGGCTTTTTCGGCCCGGGCACGGGCAGCTTCCTGATCTTCGCCTTCGTGGGGTTGTTTGGCTTCAACTTCCTGGCGGCCTCGGCGGCGGCCAAGACGGTCAACCTGGCCACCAACCTGTCGGCGCTGCTCTACTTCGCGGCCACGGATAATATTCTCTACCGGGTGGCCCTGCCCATGGCCGCGTGCAGCATCATCGGGTCGTTTGCCGGCACGCGGCTGGCGATTGCCAAAGGCAGCGGCTTTGTGCGGGTCTTGTTCCTGGTCGTCGTCTCGGGAATCATCTGCAAGCTGGCGTACGACTATTTCGGGCAGTAGGGCCGTTGGCACGGGTCCGCGCCGATGCCGGAGGGTTCCCAGTACCGGCCGTTCAGGTACATGCTGAAGGCATTGATGGGTTGGGGCTTTTGTTGCGGCCGGGCGGGTTGTTCGGACCGGCAGTCGGGCAGGCCCACCAGCCCGGCCAGGAGGAGCAGCCACCCGGCGACGATCATTCGTTTGTCTTGCACAAGGAGAAGTCGGTCTGTTGCCGGTAATGTTAATAAAAGCACATACCCCTTCAAATATTCCATTCCCGAAAATCCCCTCCTCGTTCCCGTAGGGCCGTCTTGCCCGTTGTTCACCTTTTGTTTACCTCTTTTCGCGGGCCTGTCAACGCCCCGTATACCCCCCGGAGTAGGTTTTCGCCTGCCCGGCCCCCTACCTTTGGATCGTCCCCGGAAGCCCCCATCCCCGATCCCATGAAAACCTTGTTGTTCGCCCTGGCCCTGCTGACGGGCTCCCTTTTGCCGCTGCTGGCCCAACCCGCCAAACCTTCTTCCCAACCATACGCAACTGCCAAGACCATGAACGCCACCCAACAAACCAAAGCCGAACTCCTCCGGTTTTTACGCGACGTTTTCCCGGAGTCCCGCTCCGTGCCCGACGGGCAACTAAAGCAACAAATTGACAACGCCTGGCAAAAGGGCCTGCACTACGGCCTGGAGGGCCGCGACGCGGTGGGCACCTACGTGATTGCCGCCTACGCACTGGGCGAAAACTTTGACCGGGAAATGCCCGAAGCCGCCGCGCTGCTACAAGATGAATCCCTCACCAGCGACGAAAAAACGGACCAGCTCGAAGCCCTGGCCCGGGAGGCCGTGCAGGCTCTGATGCAGGGTGGGGGCCATTCCGTTGAGGAGCGGGTAGACGCCGGGGTACAGGCCATGCTGGCCGAAGAGGCCGCCCGGCAGGCACGTGGCGACACCACCGACCCCGCCGATCCTTACCACGACTACCACGAAACGCAGCGAATTTCGCAGCCCTACCGGCTGGTGGCCGAGTGGGCCGTGGACAAGCTGCGCAAGGGTGACCTGGAAGCCGTCCTCAAAAAGTTCAGCCCCAACGTCATGCGGGAGGTAGGGCGGCCCAGGATAGAAGCCATCTTCCGCGAAAAGGTGATTCCCTTTTTCCAGGCCAGCCTGGAAGTATCCGATTCGGTGGAAGTGGGAAAAACCGGGTACGCGAACGGCGCCGAAGGGTACGGTTTCTTCATGCAACTGGTGGCCCTGCGCCGCACCAGGCCCTATATCGGCACCAAATCCTTCGCCATCACGGTGGTGCAGGAAAACGGCCAGCTCCTGGTTGCCGGCGTGGACGTGGACCGGGAACCGGCGCACCAGGACGAATAACCCTACGAGAAAACGCCTTATGATCTCGCTTACTCCTTTCGGCATCTGCCTGGGCATCGCTGCGCTCCTGCTGGCCGTGCTGTGGATTCTCCTGGAGGATTCTTTCATGGTGCCTTTTTTACTGCTTCCCATGTTGTTGGCCTCCATGCTGACGGGAAGCTACGCGGGTCGCCCCCGGCCCCTGGGCAACGTGCTGTCTTTCGCGTTCATCTTTCTCCAGGTGATGCTCCTGGCCGGCGGCGTGTACCTGGCGTACCCGTTCCTCAGCCAAGCCGTGGAGGCGCTGAGGGCCGCCGTCACGGCTTGGCGGGTCTTCCCGCGGGCTCCCCAGACGGAGCATTTGCGGCTGGTGAATCAACTCCTCTTTCTTGCGACGGCCACGCTGGTGACCGAACGGGTGGTCAACGCAGTGGGGTGCCGTTCGCAGTTGTGTACGACAAGCAAAGGGGTGTTCCTTGAACGGTACGGGCAACCGCTGTTCATGCACGGGTTGGCCTTCGTGGTGCTTTCATCCACCTGGAGCCACTTGCTGGCGCAGCCACTGGCCCCCTACGCCCCCAGCTACTTCCTGATCGGCGTGTTACTCGTGTACGGCAAGTACCTGCTCACGTCCTTTTTCCGAAACCTGGACAGTAGTCTGGCCCTCCTGTACTACGGCAAAGCGATACGGGTGCAGGCCGAGGATTTAGGTGCCGTCCTGGCCTTGCTCCACGCCGCCCTGTTCGGCTACTTCCTGGTAAGCGTGTTCCTGGCGGTATAATCACGTCTAACTGTAATGGATGGATGGTTAAATGGCTATATGGCTATATGGCTGTATGGCTATTGGATCAACCATACAACCATTCAGCCATATAACCATTCAACAATCAGCCATTCAACCATACAGCCCTAATCTTCCCATGACTGAACTGATCATTTACGTCATCTGCCTGGCCGTTGCCATTGGGCTGCTCATTGGGGTGGTCTGGCGCAAAGGATTCCAAGTGTTGCTGCCCCTCATCATGTTACCACCCCTGCTGGCGGGGTTCGTGCTGCGGGACCGGACGGACTTGTTTGCGCCCAACGGGGGCGGCATGAAATCGGCTACGCGGGTGGTCACCAACCTTTTCGCCCTCCTGCTGGTGCTGGGCCTGGGTCTCGTGCCGTACGGCGTCTACCGGGCCGGCGCCTGGCTGGTTGCCACGGAGATTGCCGTGCGCACCGGTCCGCTGGCCCCGGCGGCCGCGACGCTGCTGACGGTCAATACGCTGCTGTGGTGCCTGTCGGCCGCATTGGTGGTGCTGCTGTTGGCGCACCTGGGCCAATGCTGGCAGTGGATTGTAGGGATGAACAATACGGGGATTTTGTTGGGCTACGCGACGCCGCTGGTCATGCACGGGCTGGCCTTCGTCGTGCTGGCGGCCACCCGCAACCACCTGCTGCATTTCCCGGGCACCGGTGCGTGGCCGGGCTACGGCACGGCAGCGGCGGCCATTGGGTGCGCCAATCTCCTGGTGTTTACGCTGGTACGGAACCTGCTCGGCTACAAGACGCTGCTGGGCAAGGCACAGGTACCGGCAGAACGGACGCTGAAGCTATTTCGGTTTCTGAGCCTGCTCCACGCGGTGCTGTTCGGCAATTACCTGGCGCGGCTGTTTCTCTTCTCGTAGCAGGGTGCAGGCCTAAGGCGTGGTCCTTCATTGGCAAGGGGCCGCGAGGCGTTGAGCACCGCTGAACTGATACCTAGGAAGGCGGCCAATGTAGCTGAAGAGGTAGCTAAACACGGCGGCAGGGGTTTTGAGATTGCTGGATCGGATGAGGGGGCGCACCGGTTGCCGGCGGTGCTCCACTGGGTTCGTCCCTAAGAGACGTTGAAAACAATTGGGTCTGTTTGTCAACCGAATGGTGGTTGGTTGTGTCCGGTGTAAAATGCCGGCCGCTTCTCTCTTTCATATCATATCTAACTACGCTCCCGGAACTCATCAACATCACCAACTCGGTCGAATTTAATAACGTTGCTGCCATAATCGTTTCGGCTGCGTCGAGTGTCAGTTCGAAAATTTTGTTTATTTTCATTTTTTACGTGAATTATCCGTCGGCACGGATTGCGGTCATTGCTGCTGATGCAGCGCGGTTACCCGGCACCGTGACTTCGTGCTGAGGATTGCGATGAGGCCGGCCGGCATTTGGGCCCGGTGTTACTTGCCGGCTTTCATTTATTCATCTTCAATTATTTCGGTCGGACGATAACCTAATTCTTCGAAGAATTCGTCCAGATTGAACTTACTGCTCTTGGGAATGTGCAGAAAACCAATGCCTCCCATTACAATTTCCCAATCGCCACCGATGGAAATAATTTTGGCTCCAATCCGGCGTTTGAACGCTTCTTCGTCAGGAATCAGGGCGTTTATAAACAAAAACTGTCTGGTCACATACTGTGAAACCCCGATTACCGCTGTTAGGACATATTCTCCCTGTTCGTCTTTCTTAGCGCTCACAGTGGTTCCGTAGTTGATGCGAAAACTGAAAACGGGATTTTCCAGAAGGATAAATTTGTCGTCGCCAATTCCTCTGGCATTGACAGTTTCCTCAGTCCCTTCTTGAGAAACGATCTTGATTAGAAATATGTCTTTGTCTGACTCTTCCATTTTCGTTCTGCCGTGGCAGGTAAGGTAGCTGCTGCTGACGCACACCCGCCCCGTCGGGATGTGGCTCTGCGGTGAGAAAGGGCGGGTTGTCGTTTCAACAGGGTGTTAGATGTATGTGATCTATCTTTTTACGTGGCTGATTTGAAGTTTTAGCTATTTAAGGGGTAATAGAAATGAACAACCTGTTCAGCAATTCCTCCGGTAGCCTGATAAAACGCAAGGGCGTGCTGGTCTACTTGATCAGCTTGCACAAAGACTTCTTCCATTCCAATCCCTTTACAGAAAGTGGTAATCCCCTCCATGAGCAGTTTGCCAATCCCCTGTCGTTGATAGTGACTTAGTACGGCAAGGTCGTAGATGTAAACCAGTGGCCTTTCTGAATAATATTGCTGTAAAGTGTAGGCAGTCAGTCCACCCACTACTTTGTCCTCTAGTAAAGCCACAAATACAAAAAAGTCTTCTTTGGCTAAGAGTGCCTGCAGGTATTTTTCACCAGGCATCGTAAAATTCTTCATCTCAAATACTTCTTCGAACACCTGGATAAGGGCCAGGAATTTGTCTACGTCTTCCTTGTCTAATCTTCTGACTTGTAGGCTCATTTTCTTAATGATTTTCCTGCATTACGTCTGACGGAACGAACCTGCCCAGCGCTGTGGCCTCATGCTTAGGATTGGGATGAGGCAACCCGAAAATACGCAAAACCATACGCTCTCATGGGAATATTCTTTCCTCGCAAGTTACTTTGCAACCTTCGTGTATTCCTCAATATTCACTCGGTCTACCCCCGCACTTTCCACCTTTTCAACGCCCCGCTGGATGAGCGAATCGTTGCGGATCGTGATGTTGAAAGCAAAATCGTGGCCCTCCCAGGCGCGGTCACTGCAATACTCCAGGTGCTCGGTGTACACCCCGTCGGCCAGCGAATACGTGCCGCCGCCGGAAGCGAAAACGGCCGCCGAATCCTTGCCTTGGGCCAGGTCGTGCAGCAGGAAGGCAAAATGGGTCTCATTGATGATCTTGATGAAGGATTTGTCTTTCGTGTAATCCGTCACGGTGGTGTCGCCCTTCTCGATCACCGTCCCGCGCACCAGCTTCCAGGTGCCCGCGATGGGCTTCGGGGAGGGCGCCGCCCCGTCCTTTTGTTCGGTTGCCTCGTTGCACCCCAGCAGCATCGTGCCGAGCAGTATCCCTGCGATTCTTCTTTTCATAGGTTTGTTTTTATCGTTTTCGCCTTGGCGGGTTGACGTAGTGCAGGGTTCGCCAAAGCATGATTTCCGTACTCATTCTTCAAGTTCCAGTCTCCGCTTTCATCTTAGGCTGGGTCAACCGTACCCGTATTTTTCTCCCTAACCAATAGAGCAGGTAAGCGCCCATCATGAGTTCGGCCGCGTTGACCAGCAAATCCGCCAGGTTAAATATTCCCATTTTCAACCACCGGTAGAGCAGGTCCGAATACAGAAAGTCAATTACGTGGAAAGGCGGGTAAAAATGATTGATCAGGTTGCCCAACCCACTTCCAATGAGGATGGCAAGCAGGGTCTTTAAAATTTTGTTCTGCAACACCTGGAAGATCGAGGCATACAGAAAAATAGCGCCTGCTTTGGTGAACCAGGAAGTGAAATGTTTCGAAAAGGTCAGCTCAAAAGCCTGGTGCGTGTTTTCAACCACCAGCGAAAGCGCCACCCACATCGCTACGCCGATCACCACTTTCCATTTGAGTTGAAGCGCAAGCTTTTGGCTCAGTAGAATATACACCCCCAGTATCACACCGGCCACGGCAGAAAAAACCAGCCTGGCGTTGGCCCTACTTGCTTCTCCCAGTATATATTCCGCCTGACTACCCGTTGCCTCAAAATTATAGGTGAGGTATAAATACAACTTTCTCCCTGCGATGCTGACTTCTTCATTGAAGGGCAGGACAAAATAAGCCAGGAGTTTGGTGATCAGGTCCGCCAGGAATACAGTCCCCGCGATCAACATGTATCGCCGGTGCTCGTGTAAAAATTTCTGCATCTGTTTTTGATTGTAACTGACGGCAGCCGAACCACCGAATCTACCTAAATACTTCTGCTTCTCAACACTTTCACCCAACGAATCTCAATCCCGCCGGATGGCCTTGCCCGGCAGCGTGCCCGTAGTTTTGCCCTCGGCCACCACCGGCTTGCCGTTCACGAGTACGTAGTCGAAGCCGGCCGCGTACTGGTGGGGTTCCTCGAAGGTGGCCCGGTCGCCCACGGTCGCCTCGTCGATGAGCAGCAGGTCGGCCACGTAGCCCTCCCGCACCAGCCCGCGGTCGCGGAAGCCGAACGTCTGCGCCGGCAGCGAAGTCATCTTGCGGATGGCGTCTTCGAGGGAAATGATCCCCCGTTCGCGCACGTAGCGGCCCAGCACCCGGGCATTGTTGCCGTAGCCTCGCGGGTGCGGCACGCCCGACCGGTAGTTGCCCGGACCGGCATCCGAGGCTACCATCGTGAACGGTTCCCGCAGGATGCGCTCCACGTCCGGCTCGTCCATCTTGTGGTACACCATCTGCGCGTCGCCGCCCCGGTACATTTCGAAAATCTGCGCGATCTGCCCGTCGAGCGTGCTGTCGCGGCGCACCAGCCCGGCCAGTTGGGCAATGGATTTGCCGTTCAGGGTGGTGTCGGCCTTATAGTTGGCGACCACCGCGAAGGAATAGTCCGTAAAGCCGTCGTTGGCCAGTTCCGCCTTCATCTCCGTGATGATCCGAGCCAGCGTGTCGGGGTGGTCGAGGCGGCGCTTGCCTTCCCCGGCGCCGCCGGCCAGCGCCCACGCCGGGATCAGGTTCGACGACAGCCGCGTGGACGAGGCCGTGTACGCGTACTGGTCCACTGTCACCTGCAAGCCGTTGCGGCGGGCTTCGCGCACCAGGTCGAGCGTCTTTTCGCTGGCGCCCCACATCCTTTTGCTGCCCACCTTGAAGTGCGAAATTTCCACCGGCATGCCCGTCTGGCGCCCCACGTGGATCGCTTCGCGAATGGCCTCGTACACCTTGCCCTCCTCGTTGCGGATGTGCGAGGCGTACACCCCGCCGTGTTTGGCCGCGGCCTTCGCCAGGGCCACCACCTCCTCGGTGTCGGCGTACGTGCCCGGCACGTAGATCAGGCCCGTGGAGAAGCCCACCGCGCCGTCCTGCATGCCTTTTTCCACCAGCGCCTCCATCTGGCGGAGTTCGTCGGCGGTGGGCCGGCGGTTGGCCTCGCCCATCACCTTTCGACGCACCGAGTTGTGGCCTACCAGCGTGGCAATGTTGAGGGCAACCGGCCGGCTGGCAGCCAGCGTAAGGAACGAGTCCACGGCCGTCACCGAGGAGCCGCAGTTGCCCGTTACCAGCGTGGTCACGCCCATGCGGAAGAAGCGTTCACTGGGGTTTTCGTACACATTTTCGGCGTGGGCGTGCACGTCGATAAAGCCGGGGGCCAGGATGCGGTTGCGGGCGTCAATCGTCTGGCGGGCCTCGCCGGGGAGGTTGCGGCCCACCCGCACGATGCGGTCGCCGGACACGGCTACGTCGGCGTGGAACCACGGGTTGCCCGTGCCGTCCACCACGCGGGCGTTGCGGATGAGCAGGTCGTAGGGTTTGCCCGAACGGGAATTGCTCGAATTTTTCGCGCAGGCGGCCAGCAGCAGGCCGGCGAGGAGGAACAACAACAGGGAGCGAAAGTGCATGGGGGAGTTTATGAGTTCAGAGTTTATGAGTGGTGTGCGCAGGGAGATTTCCCGGGGAAAAGTTATCATACTTTTCGCAATCTCCCCTTCCCAACGCATAAACTTTGAACTCATAAACTCATAAACTTTAAACTCCCCCTTTCACCTCGCACAGTTCAATGTAATGCCCGTCCGGGTCCTGGAGGAAGATCTGGAGGATGCCGTCGGGGCGGGTTTTGGGGCCGGAGAAGGCAATGCCCTTTTCGCCCAGTTCCCGCCCGGCGGCGTGGACGTCGGGCACGTGCAGGGCAAAGTGCGTGCCCCGGGAATGCGATTGTACCGCGTCGGTGCGATCCCCGATCAGGTGCAGTTCCTGGTCGGCGCCGATGCGGAACCAGGCGCCGGGAAAGTCGAACGCCGGCCGCGGCATGGGTTGCAGGTCCAGCACCTGCCCGTAAAAAGCGACGCTCGCCGCCACGTCGGCAACGTGCAGGGCTACGTGGTTAACCGCCTTGATTTGCATGGAATGAGGGATTATGATTGGGTGAAGAATCTACAATGGTACCCTGATCTATTATGATGATTATGATCGAAACGAATTTAAGAATCATAATTAATCATAACCATCATAATACATCAGTGTACCATAAATCAGTGTACCAATCAATCTTCGTAACTTCAACGACGCGAGTCACATGGAACCGGTTTCGTTGGACCATATCTTATTTTTTGACCTGGAAGCGGAGGAGAAGACCGGGCGCATCCGGGAGATCGGCGCGTGGCTGGGCGAACGGAGTTTTCACCTCACCTCCCCCGCCGAACTGGGCACGTTTGCCCGCCAGGCTACCTGCGTGTGCGGGCACAACGTCCTCCGCCACGACCTGCCCCTGCTCCGGAAAGCCGGTCTCGAAGGGACGTTTTTTGCCAAACCCGTGGTCGATACGCTGTACCTGTCGGCCCTGCTCTTTCCCGAAAAGCCGTACCACAAGCTGGTAAAAGACTACAAACTCTACGCCGGGTACCCGCCCAACAACCCCGTGTGGGACGCCGGCCTGGCCCGCCAACTCTTTGTGGATGAGCTTCATGCGTTCGGCCGCCTGCCGGCCGCCCTGCAAGACGTCTACTACCACCTGCTGCGCGACACCGAATCCTTCGGCGGCTTTTTCCGGGCCATCGGCTACCGGCCGGCTACGCCCGCCATTCCCCAAGCCGAAGCGATCCAAAGCTACTTTACGGGCCGCGTGTGCGCACACGCCGACGTGCCGGGCCTTATCCGCCGGGACCGCGTGGCGTTTGCCTACGCTCTGGCCCTGATCACCACCCAGGACCCCGAATCGGTGACGCCGCCGTGGCTGGTGAAAAATTACCCGCACCTCACCCCCATCCTGCACGCCCTGCGGCTGCGCGGCTGCACCGACCCGGCCTGCACGTACTGCGCCGAATGGCTCGACCCGCACCGGGCGTTGCAAGGCTTCTTCGGCTACGCGGATTTCCGCAGATTCGACCCGGCCGAGGCGGTGTCGCTCCAGGAGCAGGTGGTGCGGGCGGCGCTGGGCGGTGAATCGCTGGTGGCGATCTTTCCCACGGGCGGCGGCAAGTCGCTCACCTTCCAGCTCCCCGCCCTGATGGCCGGCCGCGCCGGTCGGTCCCTCACCGTGGTCATCTCCCCGCTGCAATCGCTGATGAAGGACCAGGTAGACGTACTCCGGCAGCGGCACAACCTCGTCAACGCCGTCACCATCAACGGCCTGCTCTCCCCGCTCGAACGCAGCGAGGCCATCGAACGCGTCCTGCACGGCGACGTGCACCTGCTCTACCTGTCGCCCGAATCGCTCCGCTCCCGCACCATTACCGACCTGCTCCGCAACCGCACCGTGGCCCGCATCGTAATCGACGAGGCGCACTGCTTCTCCTCGTGGGGCCACGACTTCCGCGTGGATTACCTCTACATCGGCGAATTCATCGCCCAGCTGGGACGCGAGAAAGGGCTCACCGAGCCCATCCCGGTGTCGTGCTTCACGGCCACGGCCAAGCCGCAGGTGGTGCAGGACATCCAGGCGTACTTCCGCGACAAACTCGGCCTGCCGCTGCGCGTGTTCAAGGCCCCCGGGCGGCGCCACAACCTCACCTACAACGTGCAGCCGGCCCGCGGCGAGGCCAAGTACGGGCGGCTCAAAAGCCTCGTCGCCAGCAGCGAAGGGCCCAAGATCATCTACGTCTCCCGCGTCAAAACCGCCGAGGACCTGGCCGAAAGCCTCACCCGTGACGGGCTGAAGGCCCTGCCCTACCACGGCCAGATGGACAGCCACCAGAAGGTGCGCAACCAGGACCAGTTCATCCGCAGCGAGGTGAACACCATTGTAGCCACCACTGCCTTCGGCATGGGCGTCGATAAGAACAACGTGGAAATGGTGATCCACTACGAAATTTCCGACTCGCTGGAAAACTACGTGCAGGAAGCCGGCCGCGCCGGGCGCAGCGAAGACATCGAGGCGGGTTGTTACGTGCTCTTCGACGAAGACGACCTGGGCAAGCACTTCTCGCTGCTCAATGCCACGCGCCTCAACCGCAAGGAGATCGAACAGATCTGGCAGGGCATCAAGCGCCTCACCGCGGGCCGGAGCCAGGTGACCCGGTCGGCCCTCGAAATTGCCCGGGCGGCGGGCTGGGACCGCGAAATGCACCAGCTCGAAACCCGCGTGACGGCGGCCGTGGCGGCCCTCGAAGACGGCGGCTACGTGAAACGCGGCCAGAACGCCCCCCGCATTTTCGCCAACAGCTTCAAGGAACGCGACGTGAACGCCGCCAACGAACGGGTCCGCCGCTCGCCGCACTTCCGCGAAAAGGACCGGGAGCACGCCGTGCGCATCATCCAGCGCATCGTGAAGGAGGACGAAACGCGGGTCGATTACCTCTCCGACGTACTCGCCATCCCCAAGGACGACGTGCTGCGCGTGCTCAACCTGCTGCGCCAGGAGGGCATTCTTGGCGACGCCAAGGACCTGACGGCCTTCCTCGACCTTTCCCCCGCGGGTCACCCGGCCGGCCGGTTTGCCCGGTACGCCCGGCTCGAACGGGAATTGCTGCCCCTGCTGGCCGAAAGCCGCGGCACGGTGTTCCTCAAGGAAATGGTGGAACGGCTGCTGGCCGCCGGCGTGCCCGACGCTTCGGTGGACGCCCTCAAGGACGTGCTGCTCTACTGGGAGACCAAAAGCTTCATTCACAAAACCCGCACCGACCGGACCACCCACGCCTACCAGATCGGCTTCCGCGTAGCACCGGAGGAACTGCGGCGGCGGATGGCGGGCCGTCACCAGCTGGCCGGCTGGCTGGCGGGCTACCTGGCCCAAAAACGCGAAAACACGCCGGCAGACACCACCAGGGCCGGCTCGGACCTGCTCGAATTTTCCCTGCTCGAACTGAAAGCGGCGTTCGAAGGGCGTCCGGGCGCCGCCGGGGATTCGCCCGAATCGCCGTTCGAATGGGCCGACTACGAAGAAGCCCTGCTGTACCTCAACGCCGTTGCGGCCCTCAAGCTCGAAGGCGGCTTTCTGATCCTCTACAACCCCCTCACGCTGGAACGGCTCGAACGCAACGGCCGCGCCTACACGCCCGAGGATTACCGGAAGCTCGAAACGCACTACGGCCACAAGGTGCAGCAGATCCACATCGTGGGCGAATACGCCAAGAAGATGCTCTCCAACTACCACGAGGCCCTGGCGTTCGTGGACGACTACTTCACGCTGGACTACGAAGCCTTCCTGCTCCGGTACTTTCCCGGCCGGCAGGGCGAACTCAAACGGCCGCTGCTGCCGGAAAAATTCCGGGAGCTGTTCAGCAGCCTGTCGGTGGAGCAGATGCAGATCATCCAGGACAACGCCAGTGACAAGATCGTGGTCACGGCCGGGCCGGGCAGCGGCAAAACGCGGGTACTAGTGCATAAGGTGGCCTCGCTGCTGCTGCTCGAAGACACCAAACCGGAACAATTTCTGATGCTCACGTTCTCAAGGGCCGCCGCCCTCGAATTCCGGGCGCGGCTGCGGGCCTTGGTGAAGGGGCTGGCCGGGTACGTGGACGTGCACACCTACCACGGCTACTGCTTCCACCTGCTGGGCCGCGTGGGCACGCTGGAAAAATCGGACGGCATCATCGGCGCGTGCCTCGAAGCGATCCGCAACGGCACGGTGCCGCCCGAGAAGATCGCGGCCAAAACGGTGCTGGTGGTGGATGAATTCCAGGACATCAACGAGGTGGAGTACGCATTGCTGCAAGAAATCATCCGCGTGGCCGGCGACATCCGGGTGATCGTGGTGGGCGACGAAGACCAGAACATCTACGCGTTCCGCGGGGCTTCGGCGGCCTACCTGCACGACTTTGCCGCCCGGTACGGGGCCAAACGGTACGAACTGCTCACCAACTTCCGGAGCCGGCCGAACCTGGTGGCGTTTGCCAACCGCTTCCTGCTGGGCATCGGGGAACGCGGCCCGAAGGGCGAAATCGTGGCCCATTCTACGGAAAACGGTACCATCCGGCTCGTCAGGCACACCGCCGGGCACCTGGTGACACCGCTGGCCGAGGACCTGCAACGCTTGGGTTTGCGCGGCACCACGGCCGTGCTCACGCCCACCAACGAAGGGGCGCAACGCGTCGAGAACGCCCTGCGGGGACGCGGCGTACCCGTGCGGCTCATGCTTTCGAACGAAGGTTTTTCCCTGGGCGAACTGCTCGAACTCCGGCACTTCACCGATGTTCTCACGAAAGGACTCGCCGGCGACCGGGGCCTGGTTCCCGACGCGGCCTGGGACGAGGCCCGGGCAGCGACCGAAGCGGCGTTTACGGGTTCCGACAAGTTGCCACTGGCCCGGGCGGTGATCGGCCCATTCGAAGGGGCGTACCCGCGGAAGCACCTGGCCGAGTGGCTGGCCTACCTGAAGGAAATGCGGTTCGAGGATTTTTACTACCCCGAAGCGGGCACGGTGCTGGTGTCTACGATGCACAAGGCCAAGGGCAAGGAGTTTGACCACGTGTTCCTGCTGCTCGACAACTACCCGCTGACCGACGACGCCCGGAAGCGGGCCGTGTACGTGGCCCTGACCCGGGCCCGGCATACGCTGGTGATCCACACCAACCGCCCTTCCTTCGACCGGTTCCGGGTCCAGGGGCTGGAGACCGTCCACGACGGCCGTCCCTACGCCCCGGCCGAAGAGGTCTGCTACCGCCTTACGCACGAAGACGTGTACCTGGGCGGTTTCCGGCACCCCAAAGTAGCCGCCGCCGTGGACGGGCTGCGGGCCGGTGCCTCCCTGCCCTTCGGGTACGACCCCGACGGACGGCCGTTCCTGCGGCTGCCCAACGGCTGCACGCTGCGGTTCTCGTACGGTTTCGAAGCTACGCTGGCTGCGCAGGCGAAGGCCGGCTACGCCATTACGGCCGCGGCGGTGCACTTCATCGTGTACTGGCGCGACGCGGAAGCGGGCCGTGAACACAAGGTGCTGCTGCCGCTAGTGACGATGCGGAAGCAGTAAAAACAAAGGGCGGAAAAGGACTCGTCGCCCTCTCCCGCCGATTTGCGGTATAGTTCCCCCAAGGAACATGCGTCAACTACTACTGCAAAGATCTTTTCTCCGGAGGAAGGTTTGGTTGGGTGATCGGGAAGGCAAGGGCCGGGGCCAGCGGGTTACTGCACTACTTCCCAGGCCTGGTCGTAGGCTTGCTTGAGGAGGTTTTGCAGGTCGGGCGTGCCGTTGCCGTCGTTGGCGACGCCGCCCACCGTGTTGACGTACAGTACGATAGCGAGGCCGTTGGGGAAGCTCATCCAGGCCGTGGCGAGGCCGGCCCCGTTCTTCACCTGGTAGCCCTTCTGGTAGGTGTACTTGCCGTACTGCCCGTAGAGGAACGTCATGCCCATCTGACCGCTTTTCATCGTCTGCAAGGAGGCCGGGGAGAGCAGGTTGCCGGTCAGCAGGTGGTTCAGGAAGGACATGTATTCTTGCGATTTCATGATCCAGCGGTTGGCCCCGGCGTAAAGGCGGCCCTGGGCGTCCTGTTCCCAGTAGTTGTCCATATTGCCGTATTGGTAAAAGCGGGGCTGGTATGCGGAGTTGGTCAATGAGAGCACGTCGGGCAGCGGCTGGCCCGCTTTCGGGGCGATGCCGCTGGGGACCAGCACCAGTTGCTGCACCAGGGCCACGTAGTCGGCGGCCGTGGCCTCGGCGTTGGTGTTTTTGGCCTCGAAGGGCTTGTACTTGGCCGCCCCGTACTGCACGTAGGGCATCAGCACCCGCAGGAGGGCGTAGTTAAGGCTCTGCCTGCGGTTGTCCACGATCACTTTCACGCCGTTGCGGTCCTGGATGTACGTCGCCGGGATGCCGTTGGCAATGATCTTGCGCAGGTTTTCGTAGCGGTCCGTTTCGGGTTCCGCCAGGCCGATTTGCCCGGGGGCCAACCCCGAACCGTGGGTAAGCAGGTGGCGAAAGGTGAGCAGTTTGACGTTGGGACCGAGTTTCCAGTTGTTGGGCAGGTAAGGGAAGATGGGCGAATCCACCGTAACGGCTCCCGCCTTGCCTTCGAGCACTTCCAGCATGGCGGCGGCCGTGATCGTACTGCTCAGTTGGGCCGTCTCCATGCGGGGGTCTACCCAGAACTCCCCGGGCTTGTAGGGCGCCGGCGAGGATTCGTAGGGCCCCAGGTAGGTGGCATAGCCGCTGCTGATGCCCACGCAGTGGGGGTTATTCTCCATTTGGGCAATGTATCCAACAGTTTTACCTTTCAGGGCCGCAGATACATTATTGGCAAACGTTTGACCATTAAAAACAACGCCGCTGCCGAAGTTAGCCGTGGTCTGGTTCTTTTCGTCTTTGGTGGTTTGGCGGGGGGCCAGTTCGTGCGTTTCGCAACTGTTCAGCAAGAGGGCGGCCGAGAGGGCGGCGCCGTACAGGAATCCTTTCGTTTTCATAATGGGGGTCGAGGTTTGATTAGTAAGACTGGGAAAGGGTTTGGGTGATTATCGTATGGTTCGGGTCCTTGCGCCGGGCTTGCCGTGGATGGCGGAATCGCGGCGTTTGGTGGGAGCAAAGGAAGGGCGTATGGCGGGCAAAAACCAGTTTTCGGGGTATACAGAAAGTCAACACGGGGGCCCGGGAAGGGTATACAAGAGGTGTACAGGGGCGTTTGGGGGGGAATTGGGTAGTGAGGGATTGGGGCGTTGGGGCGATTGGAAGGCCGGGCAGGGGAATAAAAAGCAACAGGTCAGGCGTGGATGCCTGACCTGGTAAAAAAAGCAACGAACGGAGAACGGGTTGGGGGTAAATGCCCGGTCAAGCGTGGACGCCTGATCCGGCAGATGGGAGTTGCTTCCCTTGCGTTAACGGGCAACGCCTTCGGAGTCAGCGCGGCGGAGTTCTTCCAGCTGCTTTTCGTTGATGAGCCCTTTCCGCTTCATCATAAAAATCATCCGGTTGGCTTCCTTCAGCCGGGTGTTGGAACGCCACAGGAAGTAGATCACGCCAACCAGGAGCACTTTGGTGACGACCAGGGCAACGATGAGTAGAGTGGTCAAAGACATAAAAAAGTTTGTAAGGGGTTTGTGCCGTAAGTTACTCATTTTGGGGCATTGCCCTTGCCGGCGGTTGCCGGGCCGCCCGGTTCGCCGCTCAGGATGCGGAGGGCGGTTTCGAGCTTGGCCCGGGTAAAGCCGTAGTGGAAGGTGGTGCGCACCCAGTAAGGCTGCTGCTTCGGCAGGATGCGCGGGTCGTCGTCGAGGATGCAGTAGCGGGTTACCTCCGGGTGGACTTCCAGCCACGCGGCGATTTCCCGGCCCCGGTCGGCGTTGCGGCTCGGCTTACCGGGGTAGTAGTCCACCAGCGGCGTTACGTCGTGGATTTCGAACCGGACGTTGCGGGAGCGGAAGAAGCGGCGGACGCCTTCGAGGTCTTCGAGGAAAAAGCGCCAGGTGGAGGACAGCACGACACTTGCCCCCGTCCGGGCCACCAGTTCCTCGACGTGGGCCAGGCACCGCGGGCAAAAGTGGGCGTAACCGGCCGCATCCCGCCACGACTCCCTTTTCTGCTCCAGCCGGGTCAGGTAGCGGTTGGTCACGATCACGCCGTCAAGGTCGAGGAAGATGACTTTCATGGTTTTGACAATGTTGTTGATTCGAAAGTTACTAAGTATCATTACAGCACATTAACATAAAATTTAAACATATATGATATGAGCAAAAACATTAAATTAAAAGACTTATTTTTGGGTAAAACCGACGCCAAACATGAATTAATAGAGAATAGCACGCGAGAAAGAGCACGTTTTCTTCAAAGCTTTTTGATACCCGAAAACATTGTCTTAGACAACTTTTTAATTGGCAGCAAATACTTTATTACTGGCCTAAAAGGTACAGGAAAAACGGCGCTACTTCGTTATCTAGCATTAGTCTCAGAAAACGACTACAAAGCTCAAACTAGTTTCGTATTGTTTAAGAGTGAATTTACCGAGGACGACCGTAAAGATTTTTCTAGGGCCGCTAACACTACAATTATTGATAAAGATGTATTACCAAATGAATTTGATGGGGACTTTACCGCAATATGGCATTGGTTTCTGCATAGAGAAATCGTATCAATAATAACAAAGACTAGTAACAACATTTTTAATAAAGATACTAGCTGGGACAGATATGAGAAGTGCGTGAATGCACCAAAAATAGGGGATGACACTTCAGGAATTAAGAAATATTTTCCAAAATTAACAAAAGGAAACGTTGAAATTGAGGCAGGAATTAATACTATTAAAGGTAAACTTGGGCTTGATTTTGAATGGATTGATACTGATAAAACAAAGGTTAAGTTTTCAAGCATCGTAAAGCAAGCAGATCAGTTATTTAAGAAGCTAAACCCAGGAAAAGGAAAGCTAATCGTATTTATTGACGAACTAGAATTAACCTTAGGAAAAACAAAGCAATACGATAGAGATGTCAGACTGATAAGGGACTTAATTTTTGCAGTTTCTAACATTAACACGATAGCAAAACAGAACAATGTTGATTTACGAGTTATATGTGCTATACGAAGCGAAGTAATTACATCTATCCAATCGAGCGGCAAAGAACTTAATAAAATTATTACTGATTACGGCACTACGATTAATTGGCACCAATCTGGAGGAGCAGCGAAAGACCACCCACTATTAAGAATTATTTTTAAGAAGATAGCGACATCTGAACAAGAGAATGGGATTACTCCGTATAGTAGTGATGATGAAATCTGGGCTAAGTACTTTACTGAAATGATAAACTCAAAAAATACATATGAATACATTTTGCATCAGACTTGGTTCAGACCTAGAGATATCGTAAGATTACTTACTGCTGCCCAAGAACAGTTTCCATATGCTGAGAAATTTACTCACCAGGTTTTTGATGCTATAAGGAAGGAATATTCAAAACAAAGCTGGGTTGAACACGCCGAAGAATTAAGAACAAAATTTACTGAACGTCAAATTGAAGGCATCAAGCAATTGCTAAATGGAGTTAAGAGTCAATTTACATATCACGAAATTTCTAGCATTGCAGATATGAGGCGAGAAATGTATGACGAGCTAGATGAGCTTTTAGAGAAGAATAAATTAGCTAGTGTACTTGGACTGTTGTATAGTACGGGAATATTAGGCAATGGAGGAGAACGTGTCAGGTTCGCTTTTAGAGGAGATGACGAGTTATTGATTGATAAACCTATCAAAGTTCATGATGCGCTATACAATTTCTTCGCAATCGAGAAGCACTCTTGAATAGTGTAGCTATTGGATAAAGCCGATAGTACGAGTAAGACCTTTACTTCGTACTATCGGCTTTATCATTTACACAACTTGCGCCGGTACTCATCCAAAATCTTCCCAATCCCTTTTTCAATGGCCGCAATGTTCGTCTCGGTGAGGTACCGTTCGTCGTGGCCGTTGAGGACGGTGGCCACCGTGACCCGGGTGCGGGGTGGATCACAATGATCGGCAATGCTCTGCTGGTCCAGCCGGAACTCCTTCTTCAAGCGCCGGATTTCGTCTAATCGTTTCTGTAGTGCTGCATCCATCTGAAAATGTCTATGCCCAAAGATATGACAAAAAGGCACTAAGACAATTTTGTAAAATAAAGAATGCCAAAAGTTTGTATTAAGACAAAAACGTACTAATTTAGAGTCGTGGCGCCTGCCGCTTTTTCATTACCCTACTATAATACAAAAATATATTAAGACACTTAAATCATAATATCTACCTTCTCATAACCAAAACACCCTCATGACAACGCCTGCTACCAATCCTGACCAAACTCCTTTCCAGCCCTCCCCCACCCTTCCCGCCGCCCTCACCGACCTCATCACCCGCCATCCTGAGTACGACTTTGTGCCGCTGCTCGAACTGGTCATCTGCCAGCCGCCCGACGGGTACGAGGCGTTCTTCAACCACGTGGCCGAACTCGTGTGCCGCCACCTGCACGACGGGGAATGGGACAACCGGTACCTCGTACGCATCCTCCACGAACTGTTCCGCTTCCGCGACGCCTTCCGGGGCATGCGGGGCGCCGCGGCCTGGGAATAGCAGGATTGGTGATGGCAACCGGGTCCGTTGGGTCGGCGCAGCCCAGTCCCGTAGGGACGCAATATGGGTAGAAAAGCGGCTTATCTTTATTTTTAGTCCCGTAGGGACGAAATGTTGGCCGCCCATAAGGACGAAAGGGCGTGGATTCATGTCTGCCAAGCACTTGTGCGGTTGAGGTGATTGCCTTTTTCGTATTTCGTCCCTACGGGACGGTACGTGATTAGCGTTGAACACGAAACGCGCCTGGTTCAAGCTTGGACGCTTGAACCCCACCGCATTACTTGAAGCAAGTGCAGCCGATGGGTAGGAAAGCAAGCGTCCACGCTTGCCGAATTACTGTTGTGATTGGCCGAGCGAGAGGATGACCAAGCGTGGACGCTTGGGGAAGGGACCCAGCGCAGGCGGGGATGCGCCCATAGGCAGCAAATGGGTTCAAGCGTGGACGCTTGAACCAGGCGCGTTTCGTGTTCAACGCTAATCACATACACGGGACGAATGAAAAAGGCGTGGCGTGTTTTCTACCAATATGTCGTCCCTACGGGACTGTTGCACGCACGTATAAACGCATTTTCTACCAACATTGCGTCCCTCCGGGACTGGAATGGGCTGCACCGACTTAACGTACTGATACGCGTTCTACCACTAACGATAGTTGACCCCTGCGGGACTTGGCTGCGCTGACCCAACGGCCCCTGCCTTAACCCGCAACTACTTATTCCAATTTATTCAAATGCAGGTTTATTCAAATGCATGACTGCCAGCCAGGCAAATATTACATGCACCAACGGGAGGGCTCTTGCCGCGGTTCCGTGTTACCAAATTGTTAAAAGTTGAAATTTTTTATACTAACCCCTTGCGTCGTATTGGTAATCCGTTTTATCTTCGCACCGCAATTAGAAAACATCACCACAATGCACCGCTTTATTACATCCACCAAACCGAACGGGCCACAGTTAATGCTCAGCCTGAGCAGTAACTACTGGTTTAAACCCGGTCCGGGTGTACGGAAGCGGCCGCATACGAGGTAACTCCATCGTATCGTACCCTCCCCAACATACACCCGGACCTCCCAAGTCCGGGTTTTTTGTCTTTGATCAGCATTTTCGGGATTAGAGGATTACCAGGATCAGGACTAGGATTCACCGGACTTAAGGATCAGCAGGATTGGACGATGACCAGGATCGGGCCGGCAACGGAATGATCACGGCACGGCTGCGCACCTGCATGCCTGCGCGTCTACTTATCTGCACCACTACCCATTTGCCCATTGCTTAAAATACCCTTCCCATGAAGTTCAACGTACCAACCCGGCACGCCGGCGTCACCACCAACCACGAAGGCGAAAAGGCGTACCTGCTTTCGCCGGCCTTCGAACTGTACGCGGCCGTGGTGACCACGGCGCTGGGCGACGCTTTCTACGAGCCGAACGACGCCCGTACCGCCCGCCTGCGGAGCCTGGTGGCCCGGAACGACCCGTTTTTCGTGGCGCAACTGGCCGTGTACGCCCGCGAAAAGATGCACCTGCGTTCGGTGCCGCTGGTGCTGGCCGTCGAGCTGGCCCGCGTCCACTCCGGCGACGGCCTGGTGGGCCGCCTGGTGTCGCGCCTCGTGCAGCGCGCCGACGAAATCACCGAACTGCTGGCCTACTACCAGCTTGCCAACGCCCGCACCGGCGTCAAGAAGCTCAACCTGCTCTCCAAGCAGGTGCAACGCGGCCTGGCCGAAGCGTTCAACCGGTTCGACGAATACCAGTTCGCCAAGTACAACCGCGACGCGGAAGTAAAGCTGCGCGACGCGCTGTTCCTGGTGCACCCCAAGGCCAAGTCGGCCGACCAGCAGGCGCTGTTCGACAAGATTGCGGGCAACGCCCTCCAAACACCCTACACCTGGGAGGTGGAACTGTCGGCGGCGGGCCAGGTGGCCTACGAAAGCGAAGCTGACCGCCAGCACGCCTTCCGGGACCGCTGGGAAACGCTGGTGGAGAGCGGCAAGCTGGGCTACATGGCCCTGCTCCGCAACTTGCGCAACATCCTGCAAGCGGAGGTAGGGGCCGCGTCGGTTGCCCGGGTGGCCGCCCGGCTGGGCAACGCCCGCGAAGTAGCCAACGCCCGGCAACTGCCCTTCCGCTTCCTGTCGGCGTTCCGCGAACTCAAGCAGGTATCGTCGGTGCACGTGGGCGAAGTGCTCGATGCGCTGGAAAAGGCCATGCAGGCCAGCGCCGCCAACCTGCGGGGCTTCGACCGGGATACCCGCGTGCTGATCGCCTGCGATACGTCGGGCTCGATGCAGCAGCCGGTGTCGCCCCGCAGCTCGGTGCAACTCTACGACATCGGCCTGGTGCTGGGCATGCTGCTGCAATCCCGCTGCGAGGCGGTGGTGACGGGCATGTTCGGCAACATCTGGAAGGTGGTGAACCTGCCCCGCCAAAGCATCCTGGCCAACGCCGACGAGCTGCGCCGCCGCGAGGGAGAAGTGGGCTACGCCACCAACGGCTACCTAGTGGTCAAGGACCTGGTAAAGCGCCAACGGGTGATGGACAAGGTAATGATCTTCACCGACTGCCAGCTCTGGAACAGCCACGGCTCGGGCGAAAGCCTCAGCCGGTACTGGAAGGAGTACAAACGCATCGCCCCGGCGGCCCGGCTGTACCTGTTCGACCTGGCCGGCTACGGACAGGCGCCCCTGCGGGTGGAAGCGGACGACGTGTACCTGGTGGCCGGCTGGTCGGACAAGGTCTTCGAGGTGCTTGAAGCGGTCGAAAACGGCGGTTCGGCGCTGACGGAGATCGGGAGGATAGTGGTCTAGATCAGGATTCTCAGGATTAAAGGATGAACAGGATCAGGATTTATAGAATTAGAAGATGAACAGGATTGGCAAGATTAAATTGCAGATAGGATAAAAGGATAAACAAGATTAAAAGATAGCATTACGGAATTACCTGCTTCCCTTTTCCTAATCCTGCCAATCCTGCAAGTCCTGATCCATAATCCTGTTCATCTGCCAATCCGCGAATCCCGATCCATAATCCTGTTCATCCTTTAATCTTGTAAATCCTGATCTGATAGAGGGTGCCGTAGACAAGCGTTACTTCGATTTAGGATCGGCGGGTCGCGGGTTCGAATCCCGTCTCTCTCCCCAACGCAGTGCACACGGAGGGAGTAGCTCAGTGGTAGAGCAGCTCGCTTGTCGCCTTTTGCCCCTCTTCTTTGAGTTTGGGAATTTGAGAATTGAGGAGTCGGAGAATTACATTTTCGGTTTTCCGCTTTCGATGGATACAAGGAGTGCCGTAGGAAGGCGTTACTTCGACTTTTAATCGGGGGGTCGCCGGTTCGAATCCGGCCGGGCCGGCATTACGTGCGGGTCCGTAGCTCAGCGGTTAGAGCACCAAAACGTACGCCTGCCGCCTGTCGCCTCCTTAATTATTAGGAGTTTGAGAATTGAAGAGTTAAGGAGTTTGGGAGTTAGAGAATTAGTGAATTGTGGAATTGGAAGCTTGAAAGAAAATGGCGTGCGGGTCCGGCAGTTCCTGCCGGACGCTCAAACTCCTTAATTCTCTAACTCCCTAATTCCCCCGGAGGTGCCGTAGGGAAGCGTTACTTCGGAACTAACGACCGTAAGGACGTGCAGGTTCGAGTCCTGCCGTTGCAACCCGCGTTGCAGCGTGGTGGAATGGTAGACACACTAGTCAATGTACGCTTTTCGTCCGTTGCCCTCTCACCCCCCGCCGGGTGCCGTAAATGCCTGTTCCTTCGACTCAAAATCGCAAACCAGACAGGCATTGTCCATCGCCCCGGCGTTTTAGGATGACTGGAAACCTTTCGGGTTTTGGAAACCCGGAAGGTTTTACGGTCAATCCTGCGGTGATTCAATAATTCAATCCTTCCATTTTGCAACCCATTGCGGATTGGGAGGTATAAAAACCTGGTGAAATGCCGTTGCCACTATGTTTTACCTGGAAACCGAACGATTGAAGCTGATTCCGCTGGACCTCTACCACCTGCGGCTGCTGCGCCAGAGCCGGGCCCTGATGGAAAAGAGCCTGGGCCTGGAGCCGTCGGCCATGGCCGTGGACGAGTTTACCCGCGGGGAGATTGCCCAGGCCCTCGAAACCTGGATTGCGCAGGTGAGCCGCCACGAAGCCGAATACCAATGGTACACGGCCTGGGAAATCGTGCTCAAGGACGAAAACCTTTCGGTGGGCGGCATCAGCCTGACGGGTCCGCCCGACTCCATCGGCGAAACCATGGTGGGCTACAACATCGACGGCAACTACCAGAACCAGGGGTTTGCCTCCGAATCCCTCACGGCGCTGACCGGGTGGGCCTTCCGGCACCCCAAGCTGCGGCGCATCCTGGCCGAAACGCCCCAGGAAAACTTTGCCTCGCAGCGGGTATTGAGCAAAAACGGCTTCGTGAAGACCGGCCGCCGCCCCGGCACCTTCATGTGGCAAAAATCAGTGGAAAATGACCGCAACGGGATGGTACACTGATTGGTTATGATGATTATAATTAAAACGAATTAAAAAAAATCATAACAAATCATAATCATCATAACCAATCAGTGTACCATTCCCCGGACAAAGAATAATTAACAACGAAAGACAACTCAATGGCTAATAAACTCAACAATAACGAACTCAAGGGCATCGGCTTTTACGACGTGGACGTGCTGAAGGAAGCCGGTAAACTCGCCAAAAACCTCATCAAACGCGGGGAGTTGGAGAAGGACGAGGTGCTGGACGTGTACCGCAACCTGATGGAACACCCCGACAAGTACCTCGAAAACGGCACGTTCGGCGAGGTGGCCCGCCTGGTGAAGGAGAAGCAGCCCCTCAAACGCAAGCAGATGCGGATGGGCGCCGAAGTGCACGACCTCAAGGCCTTCCCCGGCCCTTACGAAGTGTACGGCGCGGAAGGCATCGAGGCCGGGGCTAAGGAGCAGATGAACGTAGCCATGAAGCTGCCCGTGGCGCGGGCCGGGGCCCTCATGCCCGACGCCCACCACGGCTACGGGCTGCCCATCGGCGGCGTGCTGGCGACTTCGCAGAACGCCGTGATTCCCTACGCAGTGGGCGTGGACATTGCCTGCCGCATGTGCCTGTCGGTGTACGACGTGGAGGCCGGGTACGTAGACCACAAGAAGGACCTGCTCAAAAGCTACCTGCTCAACAATTCGCACTTCGGGCTCGACACGCGGGGCTACCAGCCCCTGCCCGACGAGGTGTTTGACCTGCCCGAATGGAACGCCACCAAGCTCATCCGCAGCCTGCGCGGCAAGGCCGAAGCACAGGTGGGCAGCTCGGGCACGGGCAACCACTTCGTGGAATGGGGCGTGCTGGAGATTTCGGCGCCCGACAAGGACCTCAAGCTGCCCAAGGGCAAGTACCTGGCGCTGCTCACGCATTCGGGCTCCCGGGGCTTCGGGGCGGGCATTGCCAACCACTACTCCAAGCTGGCGATGGAAAAGAACAAGCTGCCGCAGGGCGCCCAGCACCTGGCCTGGCTCGACCTGGACAGTGAAGAAGGACAGGAGTACTGGATCAGTATGAACCTGGCGGGCGAATACGCCTCGGCCAACCACCACCAGATTCACCGCCGCATGGCCAAGGCGATGGGCCTCAAACCCGTAACGGTGATTGAGAACCACCACAACTTCGCCTGGAAGGAGACGCTGGCCGACGGTACGCCGGTGATCGTGCACCGCAAGGGAGCCACGCCGGCCGGGGAAGGCGTGCTGGGCATTATTCCGGGCTCGTCGGGGCAGCCGGGCTTCGTGGTGCGGGGCAAGGGCAACCCGGCGTCCATCCACTCGGCGTCGCACGGGGCGGGCCGCCTCATGTCGCGCACCCGGGCCCTCCAGTCGCTCGACAAGAAGGTGGTCAGGGAATTCCTGGCCGAAAAGGGCGTGACCATGATCGGCGGCGACCTCGACGAGGCCCCGATGGTGTACAAGGACATCCACGGGGTGATTGCGGCCCAGCAGGACCTGATCGAAGTGCTGGCGAAGTTCACCCCGAAGATCGTGCGCATGGCCGACCCCGACCGCCGCAAAGGCTCCCGGGAGGACTGATTTACAGAAACAGTAACCGCATGTGCTTCCAATATCAGTAGGATAGGGTTTTAACCCTATTCCCTCTTCAAACAATTCTCCACCCATTCAACCACCCGACGCAGATGCGCCTCAACAAGCAATAAACATGGAACGATCAGCACAACCCGCGGGAAAAGGGTCGCCGTGGCGCCCCACCCGCCCCACTCACTTATCATTTACCCACCGGCCGTAGGGGTCCGCGCTTGCCGCGTATCCCGCGGCCCAGTACGGACTTTCCATGAGCAAATCAAAAAGCAAGCCGCTCAGCCGGCAGCAACGCATTGAACTCCAGCAGGAGAAAATACAACACGAAACCGCCCTGCGGGGCGCCTTGCAAAACCACCAGAACCCCAAGCGGGCCTTTTTCAAAGCGGTCAAGAAGCTGCACCGCCTCCAGGACGTAGTCACCGGCAACGCCGACGAGACCACCCGGCAGATCGAACGGCTCTTCCTCGGCCTGCCCAAGCGGACCGTGCAGCGCGATGCCTTTAAAGAACTGGTGCTGCACCTGTGCGGGCAAAAATTCCACCGCCTGCTCGCTTCGCGCACGCTGGGAATCGGCTTGCAGTACATTGCGGGCTTCTGGGGCATCACCATCCGGGATGTGGGCACGTGGCGGCGCACCGGCTACAACGCCGACCGCCAGTTGCTGAGCCTCGTGCGCCACCTGTTCGTCAAATACCCCGTGCCGGGCTTCCTCTACAAAGCCTGGCTGCCGGGCGGCACCCACGCGGAACGGACGTGGTTCACCGAAATTGCCGCGGGCGTAAGTGCGCGGCAGTTAAGCGGGCTGCCCGTGGTGCTCACCAAGCGGATGGCCTTCCTGTTCCTCAACGCCCCCGACTGGTGCACGCCCACGGCGGCGTTGCGCTACGCGCAGGTAGTGGCGCTGGGCGGCGACGAGTGGCTGGCCTGGCACGTCAACCGGAGCCACCTGGGGCAGAACGGGTTCCGCGACGACGAATTCTGGAGCACGGTGATCCGGTTCCTGGCCGGCGTACCCATGCTGGATGGCACCCAGATCAATCCCATCATCGACTACATCAACCACCGCCGGGCCCTGGAGGCGGGATTTTCGATGAAGGGCCGCACGCCCAACGCCCTGCTGCGGCAGGTGGAAGCCTGGCAGGAAGGGCAGAACCGGCTCCACAACCGCGGCGGGCAGCGCTGGCACACCAGCGGCATCCGGGAAGGCGCCTTCGGCACGGACGCCCCCCCCGGCAAGCAGTTCCGGCTCGTGGAGTTGCTTTCGAGCAACGAGTTGCACGACGAGGGCCAGGCCATGAACCACTGCGTGTACACCTACGCCCAGTCGTGCGTCCGGGGCCGGTGCGCCATCTTTTCGCTCCGCACCGAAGACCTGCACAGCGGGGTCCAGGAGCGGCTGGCTACCATTGAGGTAGACCTGCACACGTACCGGCTGGTGCAGGTCCGGGCCCGCTTCAACGCGGCGCCCCCCATCGAACACCGCCGGGTCATTGCCGCATGGGCGGAACAGGAAGGGCTCACGCTGGCGAAGTGGATGTAATGGGGGGCTCCTCCCTTCCTACGCACTCAGTTTGCGCAGCGTGCGCACGAGGAGTTGCCTGACGCGGCCGTTGGTCTGGCGGATGACGTTGGGGTAGATCATTCTGCGCACGTCCACGCAGTACACCGGCTTGCCGGTGATGTTGGCGATCTGCCAGGCCTGGGTTTCGGAACTTTCGATGAAGAGCCAGCAGTCGTACTTGAGGTACATGGAAGCTTTGAAACTGCCGTGGTTGTTGGCCTTCAGCCGGGCCTCCTTGTTGGGCAGGTCCCGCATGATGAGGTGTTTGTACCGGATGTTGTGCTTGGCCAGCCACGCTTCGGTGTGGGACCGGTACTTCTCCAGGCGGTTGGTGACCAGGTACCCGATGGTGGTGGTGGAATGCAGCAGTGGCACGGCGTTGGCCAGAAAACGTTCGTAGTTGGGGCCGTCGTCGTTGTCTTCGGCGGTGGGATCTTTGCAGAGCACCCCGTCAATGTCCACGCAGCAGTTTTCCAGCGACGAGTGGTGCATCATGTTCCACTCGAAGAGGCGCGGCCACTTGCAGACGTCAAAGTGAAAGTGGATCATGCTCACCGCGTCGGGCACCACGAACACGGCGCCGAAGAAGATTTCCTTGTCGGGGTACAACCCTTTGACCTGCTCCTGCACGGCCCGCAGGGCGGAGCCCGAGTACAGGCTGTCGTCGAGGAACACCACCCGCTTGTATTCGTCGAAGGATTTTACGTGCTGTTTGAAGCGGTTGCCCGACTGGAGGATGTGGCCCTTGGTGAAGCCGTCAACGTCGGTGAGCGGCACATTGAGGTGAAGCGCCAGCAGGTTGGCCGCCAGCAAACCACTGCGGGGCACCCCTACCACCAGGTCGGTGCCGCGCGGGACTTTGCCCAGGTTGGAAACGATGCTTCGGTTTAAATCTTCGATGGAGCGGTAGTTCATAGACAAATCAGGTTTAGGATTTACGTAAGCGGTCCCGGCCGGCGCTACGGCTGGATTTGAACAAAAGCAATGTACAGCAGTGAAAATATTTTCATATCCTTTCACGGAATAGTGACAAAATACACGCTTTCGCCCCTAACTAATGGTTGGCGTAAGGCTTCTTTGGCAGCTTGTTCCCGTTGAAGACCTCTAATAAAGTAAAAATATATTATGCCTACAAGCACTTTTACAAAATTTTCCTCTTCGGACCTGGCAACGGCAAAACAATTCGTTCGTTGCGTCAAAACACTTGCAAGCGAATAACAATTTTGTACATTTAATGTATGAGACCTACGTACTATGACCTGATCGTGGTCGGTTCCAGCTTCGCCTCCACCTTCTTTCTCAAAAAATACCTGGCCAAAGCCCCGGCCTCGGCCCGGGTGCTGGTGCTGGAAAGGGGGCACCTCTACCCCCACCCCGAACGCGTCAAGGAACTGCGCGGCGAACCCACCGCCTATGCCGCCCTCAACCCCCACCACAACGACACGTTCATCAACAAGAGCGTCGGCGACAAGGCCTGGCGCTTTGCCACCGGCTTCGGCGGCAGTTCCAACTGCTGGGTGGGCTGCACGCCGCGGTTTCTGCCCAACGACTTCCGCATGAAGCAGCGCTACGGCATTGCCCGGGACTGGCCGCTGGACTACGACGACCTGGACCCCTACTACGACGAGGTGGAAACCATCATGGCCATTTCCGGCCCCGACGAAACGCCCTTCCCGCGGAAAGGGGCTTACCCCCAGCCGCCCCACCTGTTTACCTCGGTAGACAAACTCCTGCACCAGAAATACGGCAAGCTCTACATCAACCAGCCCACGGCCCGGGCCCGCACCCCGGTGGGCGGCCGCAACATGTGCTGCGCCAGTTCCACCTGTAGCCTCTGCCCGGTCAACGCCAAGTTCACCATCGAAAATTCGGGCATGGGCGTCTACGAAGACCCCCGGGTGGAACTGCGCTACGGCGCCCAGGTGCACCACCTCTCCCTGGCCCAGAACCGGGCTCAGCAGATTCACTTCGTGCAGGACGGCAAGGAGCAACAGGCCACTGCCGACGCCTTTGCGCTGGGGGCCAACGCCATCTTCAACGCCCACATCCTGCTCAACTCGGGCGACACCAACCCCCACACGGGCAAGGGCATCGGCGAGCAGATCGGTACGCAGGTGAGTGTGTACCTGGACAGGCTGGCCTGCGTGGGCGGCAGTACGTACGTGCCGGCCAACGGCTACATGCTCTACGACGGCGAGCACCGCAGGGACCACGCCGCCTGCCTGATCGAGTCGAGCAACGCGCCTTTCGTGCGCATGGAGCGGGGCAAGTGGCGCGACATGGCCATTTTCCGGATGGTCTTCGAGGAGTTGCCCCACGCCCACAACTACGTGGCTCCCTCCGCTGACCGGCTCAAGCCCGAGGTGCACTTCCAGGGCCCCTCCGAGTACGTGCGCAAGGGCATTGCCAACATGGAGAAAAAGCTGCCCGAACTCTTTTCGTGCCTGCCGGTGGAGAAGCTGGAGTTCGGCGTTCCGTTTCCCACCGAGTCGCACATTCTGGGCACCACCCGCATGAGCAGCGACCCCAAGGAAGGCGTGGTGGACAAACACCTGCTCCACCACCAGTACCGCAACCTGTTTGTGCTGGGCAGCGGCAGTTTTACCACCTACACGCCGGCCAACCCGACCCTTACGCTCTCGGCCCTCTCGCTGCTGGCCGCCGACCAAGCATTTTGAAGATGAATTGCTCAAAAAGGCTGTATGGTTGAATGGTTGAATGGTTGAATGGTTGAATGGCTATATGGCTGATTGTTGCATTGCCCAATTGTTTTTCCTGCCGGAATCACTCTATAACAATCAGCCATACAGCCATATAACCATTCAACCATTCAACCTTCTTAGTGAGTTTATCCAGTGTCACCCGTCTAATGTTTCATTCCCATGCGCAGAAGAAACTTCCTTAAAATAGCCGGTGCCGGCACGGCCGCCGTAGTTGCCCTGCCCGCCGGTTGGTACGTGGCTACTTCCGCACAGGAAGCCGCCGCCGGCATCATCACCCGCGAACTGGGTTACCTCAAGCTGGACCCCAGGGGCGTGGCGCGGTTCGTGGACGATTACCTGAAAGACCCGCTGAGCCAGTACACGCCCGCCAAGCTGAAGGCGTACTACGCCCTGCGGACGGGGGCCGACGCGTCGATGATGGTTGCCGACCTGACGCGCAAATACCTGCTTTCTTCCGATTATTTCATCAACAAGATGGATGAGCACAAAACGGTGCAGTACCTCGGGTTTTACAACCCGTACCGGAGTCCCTGCGCCAACCCGTTCTCCTCCCTGCATTACCCCGACGTACTTTCCTGATCCATATTTATCTAAAGAACATAGCCAATGAAATCCGCAACTCGCTTATTTTAGGCGTGCGGATCTCCGGCCGCGTTCATCAAATCCATTTTTTGAGAAGTGAAGTCAATAGTTGAAAAGATCATACTGCTCGTGCTGCTGAGTTGGCAGCCGGTAGCAGCCCAGGAAAGCGCCTACGAACCGAGTTTGCTCTGGAAGATTACCGGCAACGGGTTGCAGCAGCCCTCGTACCTGTACGGCACGATTCATTTCATCCCGGTGACCGACTTTTTCGTGACCAACGCGGTGGTACAGGCGTTCATGTCGAGCAAAATCCTGGCAACGGAAAACGCCCCCTTCATGCGCTACATTCCCCGCCAGGTGTGGCACGAGAAAAGCCGGCAGAAGTTTTTACCGGACGACCAGACGGCGGCGGCGTACTTGTCGGAAGCCGATTTTGCGGAGCTGAAAACGTACATGCGCAAAGGGTTGCACATCAAGAACCCGTCGTACAGCACGTACCTGCGCCTCAAACCCAATTACCTGGCCGGGGCCCTGCTGGGGCGGCTGCACCCGGAATCAACGGGGTACGAAATCGTCTTCCTGCACATGGCGCAGCAGCGCAACAACCGCAAGCAATACAAGCACTACATGCTGTTTGAGGGACTGGAAGAGCCCAAACAGACGTTTGCCGCACTCGACAGCCTCGAACGGTTGTACCAGGTGGAGGACCTGATGCGTGGCGTCAGGAGTGGTTTTGCCGAGTACCACGACCTGGTGAAAACGTACCGCAGCCAGGACGTTGAAGCCCTGTACCAGGCATCGGTTGAAAACGGGAAGTTGTACCAGTTGCTGGTGTTGGCCCGCAACGAGGCCTGGCTCGGCAAGCTGCGGAAACTGATCCATTCCCAGCCTACCTTCGTGGCCGTGGGAGCAGCGCATCTGGGCGGCCCCAATGGTTTGATCGAGTTGCTTGCCAGGCAAGGGTACACCGTGCAGCCTATGCATGACCAATCCCTCAACGAGTACTGGAGTCACCGGCTGTTCACGGAAGGCTTCAAACCACAGTTTAAAACCCAATGACAAAGCCATGACCATCCGGATCAATGAGCAGATTTCCCTGTCGCAGCTCAGGGAGGGCGACGAGGCGGCCCTGGTGCGGTGGCTCAACGACCCCGTCCTGATCCGCAATACGCTGCGCATCCCCTACCCCTACGAAACGGAACATGCCCGCTGGTTCATTGACTACGTGCAGGCCATGCAGGCCGAGCACGGCAAACTTACCGAATGGGCCATCCGCGACCGGAGCGGCGCCCTCATCGGGGGCATCGGCTTCAGCCGGGCCTACGGCAAGTATTCACACAAAGACGAATTGGGCTACTGGCTCGGCGCGCCGTACCGGGGCAAGGGCATCATGACGCAGGTGGTCGCCAAAGTGGGCGACATCGGCTTCCAGCAGTTCAAGCTGCTACGGATCGAGGCGCCGGTTTTCGACTTCAACGCGGCCTCGGCGCGGGTGCTGGAGAAGAACGGTTTCGTGGCGGAAGGCGTGCTGCGCAGCTATTTTCTCAAGAACGACAAGCCCGTGGACGTGAAGATGTACGCGAAGGTCAAACCGATTGGGTAGCTTTGGCGCCCACCGAGCCACCCACCCAAGCCCGATGCACACCCTCCGGATTGTCCCCCTAACCAAGTCAACAATGGAAAAATCACCTGGAAAGTGATGCGCTCCGAGCTGTTTTAGGCCGGGGCGGGCTTTCCGGGCCAAACGGAAAGTCACTTATGCATTCCCAGAAATACCCCCGTACGTACCATTTCCCCTTCAGCCCCGGCACCACCAGCGACGACCGCATTGCCAGGAGCTATGACGGGCTGCTCACCGGGCCGATTGTGGTTACCGAGAAGCTGGACGGCGAGAATACGTGCCTCAACCAGTACGGCGTGTTTGCCCGGTCGCACGCCGCCCCCACGCGCAACCCCTGGGCAAGCTACCTGTGGGACACCTGGAACACGCTGCACAAGGGACTAGGCGACCTGGAACTGTTCGGCGAAAGCCTCTACGCGGTGCACTCGATCCGGTACGGGCGGCTCGAAAGCTACTACTACCTGTTTGCCATCCGGGAGGGCGACCGCTGGCTGGCCTGGGACGAGGTGCAGTTCTACGCCGGCGTGCTGGGCCTGCCCACGGTGCCGGTGCTCTACCACGGCCAAGCCGCCGACCTGCCGGGCGACGACCGGGTGCCGGCCGCCGATAAGGTCAAACTGTTCATCCTGAATGCGGTAGCGCAGCCGAGCAGCCTGGATGACCCGGCCGGGGAAACCTCGCCCCGCGAAGGGGCCGTGGCCCGGGTGGCCCGTTCGTTTACCACCGACGAATTTGCGGCCTGCGTATTCAAGTGGGTGCGCAAAGGCCACGTCCAAACCGACCAGCACTGGACCCGCAACTGGCAGCGGGCGAAGTTGTATTTTGAGAAGCCAGAAGCGAGGAGCGAGGAGTGAGAAGGGTGGACACCAACTTTACCGTTCTACTTGACAACACCCGGCTCCCCTCCTTCTCGCTTCTCGCTCCTCACTTCTCACTCCTTATAAAAACATGCTTTCCGAAACCGAATCGCTGCTCTTCCTGGAGGAGCCTTACCAGTGGGAAGAGCTGGTGCGGGAGTTTAGCTGGGTGCGCGACCTGAAGGGCTGCCCGCAGGACCCCGTGTTCCACGCCGAGGGCGACGTGTTCGTCCACACCCGCATGGTGGTGGAGACGCTCATGGACCTGCCCGCGTGGCAGGCGCTGCCCCGGGAAGCCCGGCAGGTGGTGTTTGCGGCCTGCCTGTTGCACGACATCGGCAAGCCGGCCACCACCGTCACCGAAGACGACGGCCGGATCACCTCGCGGGGCCACTCGCGGAAGGGCGAACGCATGGCCCGGCAGATCATGGCCCTCGGGCGCGTACGCCGGCCGTTTGCGCTGCGCGAACAGGTGTGCGGGCTGGTGCGTTACCACAGCCTGCCCCTCTGGCTGCTCGACAAGGACGACCCGCTGCGGGCGGCCACGGCGGCCAGCCTCAAAGTGAACACCGAGTGGCTGGCCCTGGTGGCCGAGGCCGACATGCGCGGACGCACCGGTCCCGACCTGGAAGGGCAACTGCTGCGGATCGACCTGTTCCGGGAATTCTGCCGGGAGCACAATTGCTACGGCCAGCCCTACGCGTTTCCCTCCGACCAGAGCCGCTTCGTGTACTTCCACAAACCCGACGGGTACCCCACCTACGAGGCGTTCGACGACACGCAGTTCGAGGTGTTCCTGATGATGGGCCTGCCCGGGGCGGGCAAGGATACCTGGATCATGGAAAATTGCCCCGACCTGCCCGTGGTATCGCTGGATGCCGTGCGGGAGCAGATGGGCATTGACCCCAAGGACAACCAGGGCCCGGTGTTGCAGCGCACCAAGGAGTACGCCAGGGAGTTGATGCGCCGCAAACAGTCGTTCGTGTGGAACGCCACCAACGTGAGCCGCAGCCGCCGCGCCGAACTGATCGACCTGTTTACGGTGTACAAGGGCCGGGTGACCCTCGTGTTCCTCGACACGCCCATCGAAACCGTGATTGCCCAGAACCGGGGCCGCACCCGCGTAGTACCCGAACCAATCATTTACCGCTTCCTCGAAAAGCTCGAAGCACCGGACCTGACGGAAGCCCAGCGGGTGGTGGTGGTGGAAAGGTGAATGGCTGAATGGTTATATGGCTGTATGGTTATATGGCTGTATGGTTATATGGCTGTATGGCTGATCCTTGAGAAAGTGTCGTTGCGACAGCCCAACAATCAGCCATATAGCCATTCAACCCTAAACCGCCACCGCTACCGGCTGCTTAACCGTGGGTACCGCTTCGGCGGGCAGCAGGTCGCGGATGTAACCTTCGCAGGCGGGCAGGGTGTTGTAGCCGGTCAGTTCCTTGCGGAGGGTGGCTACCCGCTGGCGGTAAGACGGGTCGGCCAGCAGCGCCGTGACGGCGTTCCGGACCTGCGCCGGCGTGGGCCGTTCGGTGTTGAGGTTGATGCCCAGTTTGAAGTACCCGATCCGGGCGTTGATCTCGTTTTTGCCCTCGTGCACGCCGGCGGCTACCATCGGCAGGCGGTGGCTGATGCTCAGCATCACGCTGCCGTAGCCGCCGCAAGTGACGAATGCGTCGGCGCGGGGCATCACGTAGCCGTAGTCCACGAAGTCTTCGATGATGATGTTGTCGTGCGGGAAACGCTTGCGCAGGTACTCGGTATGCATGCCCCCGGTGGCGGCAATCACCAGGCAGGGGCTGTCCTGGTAGGCTTCCAGCGTGGGCACCATCAGCTTTTCGGGGTCCTTGTTGTCGACGGTGCCCTGCGACACGAGAATAATCTTGGCGTACCGGCTCATCTTGTCGGCGTGGGCGAAGGGCTTGGGCTGCGCCGCGCTGTGCGGCAGCAGCGGGCCGATGAAGCGGACGTTGGGGCTCAGGTCGCTGCGGTAGTATTCGAAGCCGGGCGAACCGATCTGGAGGTAGTAGTTGGATTTGCGGACGGCAATGTCGAAGATGCTCATGTCCACCGGGTGCAGGCCGTAACCCGTAATGATGCGGTTGTATTCGGTGACGCTCTCCTTGAAAAGGAGGTTTTTGGACACCAGGCGCATGACGGCCTGGTGCAGCCGGCCGATGGGGTTCTTTTTCGGCGTCAGGGCGAGGCCGCCCGGGTAGAGGTCTTTGGAGGTTTCCATCAGGGGCATTACCCCTACGGTCACCACCGGCTTGTTGAGCACCTCTTTCACCAACTGGCCGGCGGTAAGGCCCGGGTCGATCACCAGCAGGTCGAAGGGGAATTTCCGGTGAATCTCGCGGATGTCCTCGAAATAGTTGACCGAAGCCCGCACGAAGGCGTATTTGATGTCGAACTTGATTTTTGCAATGCTGCTGGTAATTTCTTTCCGCTCGGGAAATATGTCGTTCAGGTTGTCCTGGTTCACTTCCAGGGCCCGCACGAAGGGGTAAAAGGGAATGTCGAGTTTGCGGAGCCGGGGTTCGTAGGTGCGGCCCGTGTACCAGCGGACATCGTAGCCCTGCCCCTGCAAGTGCTTGGCCAGGCTCGTGAGCGGGTTGAAGTGCCCGTCGAACGGCGCGGTGGCGATCAGAATTTTCGGTTGGCGTGTCATGGTCTGTTTCGTAGGGTTGTATGGTTTGTTTTCCGGAAGCCCGGAGCACGTTATGGTTTGATACCCATAAAGTTAAGCCACGCCAACGCCAAAGCATTGTAAAAACCCGACGGGATGTTGGTTATTGGTTGCATGGACAACAGAGGTTGAAGAAGGAGGAGAAACCCAGCTGTGGCGTACAAAGGGAAAAAAGCAGGCCCCCTGCCGGTACGGCTATCTTTCTTGCCAGGCGCAGGATGAGCAGGCGGGAAGGGGTCGCATGGCGGGGAGGCGTCGCGTCGCGGTACTCATCGCATTGCGCGTAGGGCCGCGTCGCGGTACACGTCGCGTCGCGGCTCCCCTCCTCGGAGGGGTTAGGGGGTGGGTTTACCGATAGGCTACGCATCATCAAGGGATCAGCACAAAGGAAGATTTGTACGAAGAAGAATTCGCAGAAAGTTTAACAGTGGTGTGAGGGAGATCAACGTAGTGCGGTGATCCCTATATAACTCGTCTCATGGAGGTAAACCCACCCCCTAACCCCTCCGAGGAGGGGAGCCGCGACGCGACGCCTCCCCGCGATGCAACGAGTACCGCCATGCGACCCCTTCCGCCATGCGACGCCGCCCGCCTGCCCTCCTGCGCCTGGCAAGAAAGATACCGTACCGGCAGGGCTATTTGCATTCATCGGTATAGCCACACCATAACCCTCTTTTCTTTGTCAGTACAATGGGTCATTCGCCATTATTTTCACCCGACGTCGTTGATGCGCAACGGTTTGCCGCGGAAGGGAAAGGTGTCGCCGGCCTTTTTGCCGAGCAGTTCGCGGCCCAGCGGGGCGGCGGTGGAAACGGCAAAGTAGGTCTGGCCGGCCACCTGGAAGGGTCCGCCGCTGACGGCCACGAAGTAGTTGCCCGACGACGTGCGCACGAGGCTCCCCAGCCGTACCTCGGCGGTGCCCGCGGCCGGGTTGAGCTGGCCGAGCAGGGCCAGTTCTCTGAGGGCTTCCTGCAACTGCCGGGCGTTCATGTCGCGCACGTTGTGGCTCATGGCCCGGGAGGTGTCGTACTTGTCGCCGGCGGTGCTGCGTTCTTCCTGGTTGGCCGACTGCTGGGCCTCCTCCATCGCCTTGCGGGCGTGGTCCACGCGGTCCTGTTGCATCTGCACGCACAATTGCAGCAGTTGCCGCTTTACTTCCAACGCGTCGGTTTCGTTCGCCATTTTCAAATATCCGTTTTCCCTTTTCAATTTACTTATTCGTACCTTCCGAAAAACCATTTTCCCCCTCTCCATGTCCCTGCGGCTGCTCGAACTGCTCGGCGTCATCGTCATTTTCCAACTCCTGTTCATCGCCTTTTTCCTGTTTACCCACCCCAAGGGAAAACGGCTGAGCAACGCGTTGCTGGGGAGCTTTTTCGGGGCCGTGGCGCTAAACATGTTCGACGGCCTGTACGTGCTCACCGGTTGGGCCGACGCCAACCCGCACCTGGCGTTCGTGGGGGGGGCACTTGTTCGTTTTTGTTCGGCCCGCTGCTGTATTTCTACACGCAAATGGCTCACGGCCACGCTGCGGGGGTTCATGCTTTCGCTGCTCTTTGCGTTCCTGTACACCTCCGTGCAGCTTACGCCCTTTACGGGATATTACGAAATTCCGCCGGCCGTTATCATCGTGGCCCTGTTTTACTTCATCAACGGCATCATCTTCAAAGCCCTCCGCCAGCCGGAAATCTTCGGCGGCGTGGCCCCGGAAGGGGTAGCCCCGGAAGCGGCCAAACCGGCTAAATACGCCTCGTCGGCGCTGATGGCCCCCGAACGGGAAAGCCACCTGGCCGGCCTCCGCTTGTGGATGAAAACGCAAAAGTCCTACCTCAATCCCGACCTCACCATCGAGGAGTTGTCGGGGCAGTTGTCGGTGCCGGTAAAGGTGCTGTCGCAGGTGATCAACGAGTCGCTGGGGCAGAACTTTTTCGACTTCGTGAACACCTACCGGGTGGAGGAAGCCAAGCAGCTCCTCACCAACGCCCGCGACCCGAAAATTACGGTGCTGGAAGTGATGTACCAGGCCGGCTTCAACTCCAAATCTTCCTTCAACACGGCCTTCAAGAAAATCGCCCTCACCACACCGAGTGAGTATAAAAAAAGGAGACGGGAAGAATAATTACGAATTACGAATGACGAATTACGGGGGCACGGACTTGGACGGGGGCGCGGCCGGTGGGATCGGGTTGATGGGGATAGGGTTGACAGGGATCGGGTTTAAACCCGATCCTACGGATAGTCCAATCAGGCCCGTCTCGAAGCGTTTCTCGTTCAATATCAATAGGATAGGGCTTAAACCCCATCCCCATCAACCCGATCCCTTTCAACCATTCCGTTGAACCCGATCCCGCCGGCCGCATCCCCGCCCAAGTCCGTGCCCCCTTAATTCGTCATTCGTAATTCGTAATTTAGTCCCCATGCAGACCCTGAGTTACGTGCCGAGGCCGCCCCTTCATTCGCTGGTGGAACTGATCTGGGTGTCGCGGGCCGGCGCCTTCCACCACCGCAGCCGCCTGCTGCCCATGCTGCACCACGAACTGATGTTCAACGGCTCCGACCGCTTCGAAGTGAGCACCGGGGGGCAGACGGTGGTTGCCAATGCACCGGCCTGGGTGTCGGGCCTGCAAACCCGCCCGGTGGAAGCCGTTGCGGCCGGCGGCCACTTTACCGTAGGCGTCCTGTTTAAACCCTGGGGCCTGCGGGCCTTTACGCGGATGGATGCCGCCGCCCTCCAGGACCAGAGCCTGCCGCCCGAGGAAGTGTTTGGTCCGGAAGCCCGGCAACTGGCCGCCGACCTGTCCCCGGCGCGGCCGGCTCCCGATCTTTGCCAGGCCGTGGAAGCCTTCCTGCTGCGGCGCCTCGCGGGACCGGCCCTGCCGCCCTACCTGGCCGGGTGCATGGCTCACCTCGAACGCAGCCCATTGGCCGACAACGTGGTAAACAACCTGGCGCACCAGTCGGGCGTTGCGGCCAAGACGCTGATCGGACACTTCAGGCAACACGTCGGGCTCACGCCGGCCAAGTACCACCACCTCGTGGTGCTCAACCGGACGTTGCGGCACCTGGCGCAGCATCCGGGCCAAACCCTTACCCAAACGGCCTACGCCCTGGGCTTTTTCGACCAGGCGCACCTGATCCGGTTCTTCGGCCAGTACACGGGCCTCACCCCTTCGGCCTACCTCCGGGCGGGCCGGCTGGGCCAGGTACACGCGGCCAACCCGAACGCCATCGAGTTGCACGGCGGGTAAATTTTATACAATGCACGGGGAAATGGTTTGCCGAACTTTGGGGCCAAACCAAAACAAACCATGCGTAAGCTGAAACTCTACATCGCCGCCAGCCTCGACGGCAAGATTGCCCGCCGCGACGGTGGCCTCGACTGGCTGCCCGACCCCACCGCCGAAGACTACGGCTACCAGGCCTTCTACGATTCCATTGACGCCACGCTGATGGGCTACAAAACCTACGAGGTGTGCCTGGGCTTCGGGGAATGGCACTACCAGGGCAAAACGACCTACGTGTTCTCCCGCGACGCGTCCAAAAGCTGCGTGCCCGAAGCCCGGCTCGTTACCGAAGACCCCGTGGCGTTCGTGCGGCGCCTGAAGGAAGGTCCCGGCCAGGACATCTGGCTGGTCGGGGGCGGGGAAATCGTAACCCTCCTGCACGACGCCGGCCTGATCGACGCCTACATCCTGGCCTTCATCCCGGTGATCCTGGGCGACGGCATCGAACTGTTTCCCGCCATCAAGGCCCAGGCCAACCTCCGCCTCACCGAACACCGCGTATTCCCCAACGGCGCAGTAATGTTGTATCTGGAGAAGTTAGGGAGTTAAGGAGTTAGAGAGTTTGAGAGTTGGGAGTTTAGTACAGGACAAAAGTAGGGAGTAGAGTCCCAGAAGGGGGGTAATTTTAAGGTGACCAAACCGCGAATTACCCAACCTCTACTCCCTCATGAAAGATATTCAAGGGGCGTTATATGCCCAAATCAAAGGTCATTTTCCTTGTGAAAAGCGGCGCACCGAGTTGATCTGCAATCTGATCGTTGGCCTATTGAAACTCACCCAAAGTGGCCTGAGCAAGTGGAGCAAAGCTTTGCCGGGTGAAAAGGACCTGGAAGCCAAATACAAGCAGTTGCAGCGGTTTGCCCGTTATTTCCGGTTCTCGCCCCGCTTGTACTGTAAAGTGATCTGGCAGTTGTACGGCCAGGGCAAACAAGTGTACTTGACGCTGGACCGCTCCGAGTGGAAGATGCGCGGCAAGTGGGTAAAGGTGACTATGATCGGCATTGCTCACCAGGGATGAGTGTTCCCCTGCTCTGGCAGGTATACAACGGGCAGGGCAATACGGCTTATTCGACGCGCAAAGCCTTGCTGAGTTGTTTTGACCACTGGATCGAGCGCAAACCAAACCAGCACATCTGGTGGGTAGCCGACCGGGAGTACATCGGTAAAGATTGGTTCAAGGAGTTGCTGCTGCGAAAGATGCAGTTCTGCATCCGCTTGCGCAAGAGTGCTACCCTGACTCATCATAACAAGAAGATCAAACTCCACGAGTTGTTCGAATGCACCACGTTGAGAACCCTTTCCAAGCCACGTAAACTCTATGGCACCATGCTCTACTTAGCTGGCCAGAAACTACCCGACGGCGACTACTTCATCGTCGGTAGTGCCACCAAGACCAAGCGCCTGGCTCACATCTATGAGCAGAGATGGCAAATCGAGACCTTGTTTGCCGCTTTCAAGTCGCGGGGCTTCAACCTGGAAAGCTGTCGGGTAAACCTGGCCAAAAGGATCAAGACCCTCATTTTCGTTTTATCTCTTTCGGCCGTGTGGGCCTTGAGAACCGGTCAATGGCTGCTCAAAGAGGGCAAATCCATTCCCCTCAAGACCTTTAAAGACCAAACGACTGCCCAATGGAAAAGCCTTTTCCGCTGGGGACTCGACCACCTGCAAAACATTACCCTTAATAACCTTGATTTTAAATCAGTTATCCACTTGTGTCCTGTATAAAAGAGTTGGGAGTTACATTACGGCTTGCATTGGTGAGCAACCTGACTCTCTAACTCCCTAACTCCTAAAATCCCACGCCGACGCGGAGGCCCGGGAAGATGGTTTTGAAGTTGTCGGTCAGGATGAGTTCGGGGATAAGGTGGAGGGTACCGTGGCGGGGCCGGCCGGTCAGGTCCAGCGTGAGTTTAAAGGTATTGTTGCCGAAGTAGCCCCCCTGTTCGCTGACCAGGTAGCCGACGCCCAGCTTTTGCCACAGTTTATGATCCCGGCTGATCGACTGGGCCACTTCGAGGGTGACGAACGTGTTGATGAACATCTTGTACCCGCCGTCGTCGCGGCGTTCGAAGAAGTAGTGCATCGTGCCGTTGATGCCGAAGTAGCGATGCCGGAGACCCCGGTTGCGCAGCAGGGCCACCCCCAACCCGATTTCGGGCACCAGCTTATCGCGGACCAGCCCGGCGCCGATGTTGCCGAAAATGGCGAACTGGTCCAGTTCCATCGGCCGGTTGCCCAGCCGTAATTCTCGCTTGCCGTCCTTCTCGTTCTCGTACACGGCCACCCGGGGGCCCTTGTAGGGAATAAGGTTGCCCTTGCGGCGCTGCGCCAGTTCGGCCTGGACCTCGGGACCCATGCGGCGGACCAGTTCGTCGAGGTCGGTTTGCGCCAGCCGTTGCATTACCTGCACGCTGTCGAGGATGAAAAAGAGCGGCTGCCCGTTGCGGAGGGTTACGGCCACGCTGTCCCGGCGGTACCGGGTCTTAATGAGGCCCGATTCCTTTTCCACGTACAATGCAGTGCGTTCTTCGTCCTTCGTGTTCACCTTCAGCGTGCGGCCGCCGCCGGCCGTTTCGAGGTACAGCACCGTTTTGGCGTACTTGTTTTGCAGCAGCGAGTCGGCCACCGTCGCCAAGTCAGCATTGATCCGCTGCACCAGGTCGTTGAGACCCGACAAACTGCCCAGTTCCCCTACGGAAGGGACGGGCGCGACCAGCCGGTTTTCGCCGTCCAGGTTGATGATGAGCATGTCGTCGCGTTCGGAAGGGCGGGGTTGCGTGGCCGCCGGCTGGGCGCAGGTCGGGAAGGAAAACAACAGGCAAAGCAGGGCCGGCGCTGCCCGAAGCAGCGATCTGGAGAAATTCGTCATGGGGCGGGTGTTATTTTTCCTTGTTGAGGAGCGATAAAATGTTGTGGGGCGGTTCGGGTTTGGCGGCAAGGGTTTCTTCCCGTTTGCTGCCGCCGAAGGCCCGCAGGAAGCGCCGCCGCGGTACCTCAGGGGCCGGGTCGGCGGCGGCAGCCAGCACTTCGCCGCCGGTGGTGTCGGGGTCGGTGCCTTCGAAAACGATGGTCACGCTGGTTGCCTTGCGTTTAGGGGCCGTGCTCACCAGCCGCAGGAGCCGGGCCTGCGAATCCTCCGTAGGCGCGGGCGGCTGCGGGTTGGCTGCTTCAACGGCCGGTGGGGCGACGGCCGGCACCGGCTGCTGGGCCAAACGCGTCGTTTCGGGTTCCGTTGCGGGCAAGGGTCCCGGTTGCCGCGCCGCGCGGCCGGTGCCGGGAACGGGCGTAGCCGGCGGTGCGGCAGTTGGTCTTTGCGGGTTTTTTGCCGTGGCGGCCCGGGCCGGCGGGGGCGGCCCGGCGGGGGCAGTGGGGCGGGCTTCCACCACTACCGGCGCGGGGGGAGCTACGGCCGGCCTGGTTTGGGCCAGTTGGGCCGACAGCCGGTCGATCTGGCCCTGCTGCCGGTAAATGTCCGAAAGCATGACCGCGAACGGCACCAGGAGAATGACGAACGCGGCGGCCGCGGCGTAGTACCAGGGCCAGCGGCGCTGGGTCTGGAGGGGCGCGGTGGGCTCCCGTTGTGCCTGTAGCTTCTCCCAACTCCGGGCGGGCTGCCAGCCGGTGCCCGGCGGGGGCGTATCGAGCCCCGACACTTTCTGCCGGATTATTTTATCCCATTCATCCATTGTACTGTGTGATTCCGTGTTTGTGGAGTAAAGTGCGCAGGGCCGCCCGGGCCTTGCTCAGTTGCGACTTCGAGGTGTTCTCGCTGATGCCCAGTTGCCCGGCGATCTCCTGGTGCGAATAGCCTTCGATCACGTACAGGTTGAATACCGTGCGGTAGCCGGTGGGCAGTTGCAGCACCAACGCGTAAATTTCTTCGGCCGACAGCGCCGCCTCCGCCGACAAGTTGCCTTCCAGCCCGTCGGCCTGGCTCTCGGCCACGAACCCGAAGCGGTAGTGGCGGCGCAGGAACATGAGCGACTCGTTGACCATGATGCGCTTGATCCAGGCCTCCAGGCTGCCTTCGGTGCGGTACTCGAAGCGGTCGAGGCCGCCCAGTACCTTGGTGAACCCCGTGATCAGGATGTCCTCGGCGTGCAGTTCATCTTTCACGTAGCGGTAGCAGAGCCGGTACATCCGCGCCGCAAAGCGTTGGTACAACGCGTTTTGCGCCTGGGCGTCCCCGGCCTGGCAGCGGCGGATCAGTTGTTGGTCCATGCAGATATCATTGGGCAGCTAAGCGGCTTTTTATCCAAAATGCAGAAGTTCGCCGACTGGTTGCCCGGCCGTTGGAACTTTCTCTAAAATTTTTTCATTTGCATGTATATACATTAATTGTAAAAACATATATTTGCTCACCTGATAAAAAACACCCTAGCCATGAACCCTACCGCAGTCACTACCACTACCTGGGCCCTTGACCCGATGCACTCCGAAATCCAGTTCAAAGTAAAGCACCTGGTGATTTCCACCGTAACGGGCAGCTTCAAGACGTTCGACGGATCGGCCACCACCGAAGGCGACGACTGGAGCACGGCCAAAGTAAACTTTTCGGCTGACATTGCCAGCATTGACACCAACATGGCGCAGCGCGACGAGCACCTGAGGGGGGCTGATTTCTTCGACGCCGAAACCCATCCCCGGCTTACGTTCCAGTCTACGGCCATGCGCCGGGTGTCGGACGACACCTACAAGCTGGAGGGCAACCTGACCATCAAGGGCGTTAGCCGTCCCATCACGTTCGACGTAGAATACGGCGGCTCGGCCACCGATTTTTACGGCAACACCAAGGCGGGCTTTGAGCTGACCGGCAAGCTGAGCCGCAAGGAATTCGGCCTTATCTGGAACGGCGTCACCGAAGCCGGTGCCATCGTAGTCGGCGACGAAATCAAGCTGATCGGCAACGTGCAGTTCGCCAAGCAAAAGTAAGACGTAAGACATTAGACGTAAGACTGGTGGCAGTCTTTTTACCCTGCCGAACAAAATCCGTTTGGCAGGGTTTTTATGTATATATGGGAAATATTGAATCATAGAAGAACCTGAATCACGGAATGGCCGCTTGACTGCGGTTCCGGATCAATTTATGATTCTGTCTTTCACGCTTTCCACCTCAAATTAAGGATCCGGACCGGGTGGAACGCCCCGGGTAATTTGCGGCCAGTGCTTTATCTCCCGTCTAATGTCTAACCTCTCACGTCTCCCTTGTTATGAGCTACTTTCTGGTTGAACTCGAATTGCCCCAGCCCCTTCCGGCTGCCTTGATTGCCGTGATTCCCGAACAGCGGGTGCAGGTAGAGGCCCTCATGCAGGACCAGAAACTGCTCTCCTACGCCCTGGCCGCCGACCGTTCGAAGGTGTGGGCCGTGCTGGAGGCCCAGGACCTGGCCGAAGCCAGGAGCCTGTTGTCGGGTTTTCCCGTGCTGCGCTTTGCCCGCCCTTCCATCACCGAGCTGGCCTTTTACAACGCCCCCCGGTTTGTGTTCCCGGCCATTTCCCTCAACTGAGCAGGCATTCGCTGCATTGCCAAGGGAGGTTGTGTAGGAATGATAATGAACCACGGAGGGCACGGAGTTTCGCGGAGAGAAAGGAAGCTGCACCATTGCGGCGGTACACGTGCATCGCGGGAAGAGGTCGCATCGCGGGAATATGCCGCGTCGCGGCTCCCCTCCTTGGAGGGGTTAGGGGGTGGGTTTACCTCCATGAGACGAGTTACATAGGGATCACCGCACTACGTTGATCTCCCTCACATCACTGTTAAACTGTCTGCGCATTCTCCTTCGTACAAATCTCCCTTTGTGCTGATCCCCATATTACTTGTCGCATGTAAGTAAACCCACCCCCAGCCCCCTCCAAGGAGGTGAGCCGCGACGCGACGAGTACCGCGATGCGACCCTTTCTCGCAATACGATTGTAACACGATGCGACGCCTTCCCGCGGTGCACGTGTACCGCCGCAATGGTGCAGCTTCCTTTCTCTCCGTGAAACTCCGTGCCCTCCGTTCACGTCTCCGTGGTAATTTGGCTACACCCCAACGCGTTCTATTCAGGTTGTCTATTTTTTCTTTACCATTGGAAAAAGCAGACGGAAGACAGACCAAATTGCCGCGGGGTCTTAACTCCTGCCTTCCCCCAACCGTATTAGGGAAAGAGCAGTCAGCGTCCGCCAATTGCCAAAAGCTACGCAACCGATGAAATACAAAGTACGGGAAATAGCCCTCCGGTCGTGGAACGAGTTCAGGGACCTCGTGGAAAGCGAAAAGTACAACAGCTGGGCCTTCCGGGGGCAGCGGGAAGCCGGTTGGTCGCTGGACAGTGCTCTGGCCCGGTACTTCAAGGATTTTAAAATCCACCCCGACGTGTGGAAGACGCAGGAAGAACGCATTCTGCGCATTTTTCGCCGGAAGGCGTACAAGTTCATGCCCAGCATTCCCGAGGAGGACAACTACTTCGAGTGGCTGGCGCTGATGCAGCACCACGGGGCTCCCACGCGCCTGCTGGACTTTACGTGGTCGCCGTACGTAGCGGCCTTCTTTGCCCTCGAACGGGCCACCAGCCACGCGGCCGTGTGGGCCATTTGTCCGCCCAAAATTTCCGACGGCGAGGCCCGCGTCCTGCGGTCGGGCGTCCGGATGGAAGCAGGCGAAATCGACCCCTGGATCAACGAAAACTACGAGGACTTCTTCCTGAGGAACTGTGAGGAGGTCGTACTGATCGGCGAACCCTACCGGATGAACCAGCGGCTGATCGCCCAGTCGGGCACGTTCATCATTCCGGGGGTGCTCAACAAGCCGGTGGAGGAAATCCTGGTGTCGCAGCGCTTCAGCAAAGACGCCGTGGTCAAATTCACGCTGGACGCCCCGGCCATGCGCAAGCAGGCGATGGAAAGCCTTTACCGGATGAACATTACCAACGCCACGCTCTTCCCCGACCTCGACGGCCTGGCCCGGTCGCTGTCCTTCGAACTCGAATACCACTGGGCCTTCGATCCCATCACCAACAAGGAGAAGAAGTTCAATGACGAGGGGGGATAAAGGGTTGGATGGTTATATGGCTGTATGGCTATATGGTTACATGGCTGTATGGTTGATTCAATAGCCATACAGCCATACAGCCATGTAACCATCCAGCCATCCAACAATCAACCATTCACCTTAACAAGCCGCATGAACGTCGAAGCCGATCAGCTCCCGGGCCTGCACTACCGGCCGTTCGCGGAACTGGAACACGCGCAGCTGGTCGCCTTCACGCGGGATCACATTCGTCCGGGTACCCCGGTGAGTACCGGTTACTGGCTGCTCAACGCGGCCCTTGCCGGCTTCATTGGCTTTCAGCTCGTGCGGCAATCCGACGCCCCGCTCCCGGAGGTGCTCGCCCGGCTGGGCCTGGGCTTCTTCGTATTTTTCGTGGTGCTGCTCCCCCTGCACGAACTCATCCACGGCCTGGTCTACAAACTCCTGGGCGCCAAAGCGGTAAGCTACCACGCCGATTGGCGCAAGCTCACGTTCTACGCCGCCGCCGACCGGTTCGTGGCCAGCACCCGGGAATTTTGCGGGGTAGCCCTGGCGCCTTTCACGATTCTCAACGCGGGGCTGCTGCTGGGGTACGCCCTGGCCGAACCGCCCGTGGCCTGGGTGTGCCTGGGGGCCTTGTGGCTGCACACGGGCGGCTGCGCCGGCGACTTTGCGCTGGTCAATTTCCTCTACAAACACCGCCGCAAAACCCTGGTGACGTACGACGACGTGGGGGCGGCCAAGTCTTTTTTCTACGCGCGGGAGTAAAGTTTATGAGTTCATGAGTTTAAAGTTCATGAGTTTATGAGTCTTCCGCGATTGTCATGTAACGCGTTACCACTTTGAACTCATGAACTTTAAACTCATAAACTCACAAGTACGCTACCGTTGCAACGGCACAATGAGTATATTACTGCCCCAACTTTACTTACCCATGAACAAATCACGCAGAACTTTTCTCCGCCACGGCGCGGCGGCCCTGGCCGGTACTTCGTTGCTGGCCCGCGGCCTGTTTGCCATGCCCAAGCCCAAAGAACTGGTGGGCATCCAGTTGTACTCCATCCGCGACGACATGAAAAAGGACCCGCTGGGCACCCTCAAGCAGTTGGCCGCCATGGGCTACAAACACGTGGAACACGCCAGTTACAATGAGCGGAAATTTTACGGCTACGCCCCCAAGGAATTCAAAAAAGTGCTGGCCGACCTCGGCCTGGCCATGCCCAGCGGCCACACGGTGCTGGGCAAGCAACACTGGGACGCGGCCAAAAAGGATTTTACCGACGCATGGAAGTACACCGTGGAAGACGCCGCCGTGGTGGGCCAGCAGTACGTGATCAGCCCGTGGATGGACCAGGCGCTGCGCAAGGACTACGACGGCCTGCTGGCGTTACTCGACACGTTCAACCGGAGTGGTGAGCTGTGCAACAAGTCGGGCATGCAGTTCGGCTACCACAACCACGACTTTGAGTTCAGCGAGTCGCTCAACAACCAGACGCTCTACGACATCATCCTCCAGAAAACCGACCCCAAACTGGTGATCCAGCAGCTCGACATCGGCAACATGGTGGGCGGCGGCGGCAAGGCGATGGACATTCTCAAGAAGTACCCCGGCCGGTTCCCGTCCATGCACGTGAAGGACGAGATCAAGAGCAGCAGCACCGAACACGGCGGCTACGAAAGCACGATCATCGGCAAGGGCATCGTGGGCACCAAAGAGGTGGTTGACTGGGGCCGCAAGTCGGGCGGTACCGTCCACTTCATCATCGAACAGGAATCTTACCAGGGCCAGGCTCCCCTCGCCGCGGTAAAGCAGGACCTGGAGATCATGAAGCAGTGGGGATATAAATAATTACGAATGACGAATTACGAATGGCGATTAATTCGTCATTCGTAATTCGTCATTAACCCTCCCCCGCTGGTCAGGAGTTGCACCTGCAACAGGTCGGCCTCGAAGATGTTTGCCTCGCGGATTTCGATCAGCAGGGTGGCGATGTCGGCCGCCAGCGCCGCCGTTGCCCGAAGGGGCACCTGTACCACCAGTTTTTTACCGGCATCCACGGGGTGCAGGCGGATCAGGCCGGGTACCTGGAGGCCCTGCACCGGCTCGGCCAGCCGGGCCGTCACGTACAACCGCTGCGAATCGGCTCCCGCCGGGTTGGTAATGGTGAAGCAGACGTAGCCCTCCTCTCCCGGCTCAATGGAGCCCGACCGGTCGTCGTCCACCCACTTCACCTGGCTGTAGCGGAACGGCGTGCGGCAGGGTTTTTCCCGCGGCATGTTGATGGACAAGGGGTTGCTGCGCCGGGAAATCACTTCCTGGGCCCGGGTAAGGCCGGGGAGCAACCAAAGGGCGGCAAGGACGGCAAGGCGGATCATGGGAATGGAGTTTATGAGTTCATGAGTTCATGAGTTTATGAGTTCAAAGTAGTAACGCGTTTCGGGTCAACCGCGAAAGACTCATAAACTTTGAACTCATAAACTCATGAACTTTCTACCGGATGAAAAACCGGCCGCTGTCGGTGTGGTATTCGCCCCGCGGACCGTCGCCGGCGATGCGCAGCCGGTACGGGCGGCCCCCGGGTAAATTGCGGGGCACGGCCCAGTCGCAGGCGCCGGTGTTGGGCACCCGGGCCACGGGAATGGCTTTGCCGTCGGCAGTCACCAGGAACAGGTCCAAGGTGCCGCCCGTGAGGCCGCCTTCCCAGGCGAGCCGGTACGTTTTGCCCCTTTGCAATTGTTCGAAAGCCTGCGGCCGGCGGATGGAGACGGGTGCAAACGTGCGCCGGGCCCGTACTTCGAACGTAAGCGTACCCTGGTAATCCGGCAGTTCCTCGCCGATGCCCCACTCAATCTGCCGGGTACCACCGGCCGTAACGCCGTCGCCCACGTCGCCGCGGACCCGCGCCAGCGGCTGCCCGTACCCGTCCTGTGAACTATATAATTCCACCGCAAACGACTGGCCCGGCGCTTCCTCCGCCAGCGTGTAGTACACCGTAACGAAATCGCCGGTTACGTGGGCTTGCACGTAGGTAATTTGCTGGGCGCAGGCGGTCGTGGCCAGCAGCAGGCAGAGGCAGGCGAGGCATTTCATGGGAGGGGCAACCGGGGAATTGCCAAACCTACGGACTGCCGGGAGGGCCGGATTGCGGGAATCGTAAATTTTTTGCGCTAGAACGCTACGCGGAACAAGAGGCCCGTGCGGACGCGGCGGCCCTCGTTGAAGGCGGCGGCGAAGTCGAGGCGGCCCACGCGGAGCACTTTGCCGATCTTGAGGATCTGGTCGATGCCGGCGGTGAGTTCGAGGTAATTGCCCAGTTGGGGCGTGCGGAGGAAATGCGCCCCCACCACTTCCTGCCAGCGGAGCCGCCGCAGCAGCGGGATCTTGTTGAAGATGAACCCGTTGAAGTGGTGTTCGTAGTGGCCCTCCCAGTGGTCGCCGGTGGTGCTGTAGTCGTAGTACGGCAGCAGGTAAAACGCGTCGAGGCGGTCTACGGCCAGGATCGTCTGGTTGCCCGCAAAGTGCCGGTAGTCGGCCCCTTGCACCCGGTTGCGGGAGAGGAACGAGCCAAACGACACGTCGTACCGCGATTCACCCGCCAGCCCCAGGCGGACCTGCTGGTCGAGGCCGATCCGCAGGAAGTCGTAGTCGGTGGCCCCGCCGAGTACTTCGGGAATGCCCCGCCGGTACTGGAGGCTCAGCGTGGGGAAGGGCGAATCGAGGTTGATCTTGAAGTCGGGCCGCGACATGTACTGCTGGCGGAAACGGAGGCGCACCCCCAGCCGCAGCGTATTGGCGTTGTGGGCCGCCATGCCCAGCGAGTCGGACCCCACGGGCAGTGGCAGGTTGGGCGTAAACGGCCGTTCGTCGATGCGGCGCAGGCTGAAGTCGGTGGTGTTTTGCAGCGGCACCCGCCGGGCGAATTCCAGGCCGGCGTTCACCACCACCCCGTTGGCAACTTCCTGCCGCCAGGTAAATTCCACGTACCGCTTTTCGTAGAGTTTGAGGTAGTTGCGCCGGTCGAGCAGCGTGTAGGCCGTATTGACGAGGTACGAAATGGGCTCCTGGGCGTTGAACTGGCTGATGTAGCGGCCCCCGAACAGGCTCACGGCGGCTACCTTTACCGGGCTGAACTGGTAGCGGACGCCCGAGCGGACATAGAACTGCCGGCCCGAAAAGCCGTAGCGGAGGCTGTTGTTGAACGAAAACGACTTGCGGCTTTCCTTGTCGCGCCGCGAATACCCCACGTCCGTTTCCAGCACCAGCCCCTCCACCGTGTTGAACTGCACGTTGTTGAGCAGCGAACCGAAGTTGAGCGACCAGCCCTGGTAGCTGTTGCGGTACGAGTAGCCGCTGATGACGTTGAGGGGCTTGAACCGGTTGTTGCGCCGGTCGAGCGAATCGAGGTAGGGCTTCGACTCCCACACTTTCTGGAGGCTGTCCTTGCGGACGTAATCCGTGCTTTCTTCGATGGTAAGCGGCACGGGGCGTACCTGCTGCCAGTAGGCCGAGTCTTTCTGGTTCGACTGCGGCTCCACCCGCAGTACCTCGCGGGTAAAAAATCCTTTCTCGAAGGGCACGTTCGTCTGGTAGCCCGACAGGCTGCCGATGAAGTAGCCGTTGGCCTTGAAGCCGAACACGTCGAAGCCGAACGTAAACTCCACCGTGCCGGGCAGCCAGGCACCGGGCTTCACGGGAATGTACACCTGGTGGATGCTCAAGGTATCGAGCACTTCCAGGCCCGACGACCGGGTGAGCAGCAGGTCGGTGGCGTGGATGCGCCAGCTCTCCTCCTGGATGTAGATGAATCCGCCGAACGCCGGGTCGGTGCGCCGCTTGGGCATCACTTCGATCTTGTGCACCTGGAGGCCGTTTTCGGTGCTGGTGCCAATGAGTTTGTAGTCGTACATCAGCAGGGCTCCCTGGGCGATGGGCGACACGAAGCCCCGTTCGTTGAAGTCGGTCTTGATGAGGTTTTCGTAGAAGTTCCATTCGTGGATGCCGGCGGCCGTGTTGAAGCTGAAGCCGTTGTCGCGGCCGCTCACCTTCGACGACACCATGACCTCCTTTACCTTATCACCCTGCACGTAGAGTTTGGAAACCGATTCGGAGAGGTAAAGGATGCCCTTGCCGCTCGAATCCACGCCGGGGATGCTCACGTCCTGGCCCATAATCTTGCGCGGAGCTTTGAGCATGCGGGTGAGGCCCTTCACGTAGGCGTCGCAGGCGAAGTTGCCGGTCTGGCCGAGGTAGAACCTGCGTTTGGCAATGGCGTTGCGGATGATGGCGTAGGCCGGGTCTTCGTATTTGCCGTCGGGCCGCACGGTTACTTCGTTGAGGCGCAGGCTTTCCTGGGCCAGTTGCACGTTCAGCACCACGGGCCGGTCGGCCAGGGCCACGGTTTCGGTGCGGCTGCCGTAGCCCACGTAGCGGAAGGTGACCTTGTAGGTGCCGGCGGGCAGGTTGAGGAAGTATTCGCCTTCCGAGTTGGCGGTGGTGCCGCGGGAGGTGCCTTCGGCGTACACGGTGGCAAAGGGCAGGGCCTGGCCGCCGGTATCGGTGATTTTGCCGGAAAGACGCAGGGACTGGGCCAGCCCGGAGACCGGGAGCAGGCACAGCAACAGGCACAAGACGCGCAACGGGTTCATACAAACGGGGAAAGGTCCCTAAGTTACGCGTAAAGCCTTAATTGCCGGGGTGGTACAAGGGCCGGGCGGTTGTTTAGCCGTCACGACGTCGCCAGGCAGGAGCATTGCAGGACCGGCCGGCCTGGTAAACAAGTGGTTACTTGGGTTTTGTCAGGCAGGAATAAACAAACCAGATGCAAGGCGCCGGATACCTGGCAGGTAGTTGAATTGACAAAGAAGGTTGTATGGTTGAATGGTTATATGGCTGAATGGTTGTTGATCGGGAAGTAGTCGTGCGCCAGCCCAACCATACAGCCATATAGCCATACAACCATATAACCCTCCTGCTGGCTTTGCTTCCCTTTTTAATGATTATGCACGCCTTTTGAATACTTCACAATAATTTTATTTAGTAAGTACTTGCAAATATTACATTCATTGCATTTCTTTGAAAAACAATACCCCGTAAATCACATCAAGCTACACTCCTGTAAAATGCCTTTCGGTTTTTGTTGTTATATGGGTTACTCCCATTCAAATTATTACGAATAAGTTAACCGAAAACCACCTTGCAGACCGCGTAGCACCCATCTGAGCAGCGTTTCTTCGTAAACCGGCCTGATCTCATCATTCAGTAACTGGATTTCTTCCTGGTACTGCCTCTATTCCTGCATTCCATCTGTCAAACCCCTAACCCCGTCGCCCATGCGGAACGTGTTACGCATTATTTTGCCTGTTTTCTGAATGAAAAGCGTGCTCCCAAAGAATATCTCCCGACCGGCGATTTCTAAGCCGGACCCTTTGTACGGTTCGATTGCACCCCTCTTTGCGTGCCTGCCCCTGCCGGCTGCCAGTAGGTAAGCTTGCTACAACCCGTTCCGGGACTGACCAGACAGAACAAATATTTTGTTCTCGCGGGATTGCTATGCCTATCCCTGGTTTGTCCAAATGCTTATCCACTTCCGAAAGAAAAACTTCAATTAATTATATACTACGCATCAATCGCCCTCCCCAAACCAGGCGATACGGCTTGCTGCGTGCCTGATTTACACTGCAATCAAGCGATTAATGCCATTGCGTTTCTACACGGGCTGTATTAACGCGCAGGGGTAGACATGCCATCTTCTCAGGACGTGGCATATTTCGGCCCTGGTAACCCTTTTGGGTATGCCCTTCTTTTTCACGCGGATTTACTTTCTTTTCAACCCTTTTACTTAATCAACACATGAAAATCTTTACGCCACCCGGCGTTTCGGAGATCATCCGGAATGCAAGTAATCTCTTGCCCAAAGGCAAGCTTCTTTTTGGTTTGAGTGTATGTGTAGCTGCCGTGCTTCCCCTGCGGGTGCAGGCCCAATGCCCCGACCTTAGCACCTTGCCTTGCTCGAGCATCAAGGTAACGTTGCCTTTTTCCCGGGCCTTCACGGGGACCGAAGGCGGGTTGAAGGACAAGAATAATTTAGGCACCGGCTTTACCGTCGCCATGGATCCTTCCGCTCCCCTGACCACGCCAAGCAATCCTTCGGTTCCGGGCTATGAAGTGAGCAAGCTGTCGGTGGCATCCGATAAACTGACCATCACAACCACGCCTGGAATCGCTTTTTTAAATCCGGGGGAAAGTCTCCGGACGAACTCCGGCGTCAATGTGCTGGGGGTGGGTTTCAATGCTCCCCTGGTCAATTTTACCGTTGAGGCCAGTTTGTTGCAACCGCCGGCCGGAACCAACAACTTCGAACAAGCCGGCATCTGGTTTGGCTTGGATGAGGACAACTACATTAAGCTGGATATTATTTCGGCGGATGTAGGCACCCGGATCGAGCTTTACAGAGAGGTGAACGGTACGTCCAACCTCGATGACCGCATCCTGGCAACACCCCCATCCGGCTTATCGACGGCTACGTTACGGTTAAAGCTGCTGGTAAACCTTCAGTACAAAACGGCAGAAGGCTTTTACTCCGTGAATGGCGGCGCCATGGTCCGCGTTGGCTTAAAGAACGTCCCGGACAATTTTATCACCGGCCGGCCGATCAGTACCATTGGCAATACTTCCTTTGCGGGCATTTATACCTCCCACCGCAATGCAACCACTGCCTTGAACTATGGATTCGGAGACTTTAAAATAGAAAAGGCCAGGCCATTCGTCGTATCCGTAAATCCCGTCAACAAATCAATCAACGAGAGCGTCGATGCCGCCATTTCTACGGATATGACGATGCTTCCCCAAGGCGGAATCAACAATAGTACGCTGACCAGCACCAACGTAAAACTGATCAAGGTAAGCACCAATACCGCGGTGCCCGCAACGATTAACGGAACCGGCGGGAGGGATGCCATTACCCTGGATCCCATCAACTTGCTGGAGCCTCAGACCGAGTACCGGTTCGAAATAACCAGCGGCGTGCAGGATTCGGACGGCAATGCGTTCATCCCCTTTTCATCCACCTTTAAAACCGGCGACACGCCTCCCATCGGCACGCTGGGTATTTCCTTCAATAAAGTCAGTTTACCCAATGCCACCGGCCGGTTTTCGTCGCTCGTGATCGGGCCGGATAAGAGACTCTACGCGACCATGATTAACGGCTCCATCAAGCGATTCCCTATCAATGCGGATGGAACGTTAGGCACTCCCTTTACCATCAATTCGTTGCGGGCCAGCTACGGCAACACCGACCGTCTGCTGATCGGTTTGGCTTTTGCCCCTGCTCCAACCGGCGAACTGGTCGCTTACGTAAGTCACCAAAGCTTTCTTTTTGAGAATGCGCCGACGATTGATTCAAAAATAACCCGGATGCAAGGCCCCGACCTGGGGGACGTGGATGATATAGTCATTAACCTGCCCCGGTCCAAGAAAGATCACGTAGTGAACAGTCTCGTGTTCGGACCCGATGACGCCTTATATTTCTGCATCGCCAGCAACAGTGCAATGGGCCGGGCTGATGCTACCTGGGGAGATATCGACGAGTACCAATTGTCGGCTTCACTGGCCCGACTGGATCTTACCAAGCTAACCGGCATAACGCTACCCCTGAATGCCAAAACCGCGGATATTGGCGGCTCCTACAATCCCCGGTCTACTAATGCGCCGCTCACGATCTACGCCAGCGGTATCCGGAATGCGTACGACATGGTATTCCACAGCGTCAACGGGGAATTGTACGTACCTACCAATGGTTCGGCAGCCGGTGGCAATACGCCTGAATCCAAAACCGGTACGGTCAGACCTAACGGAACTCTCTACAGCGGCCCCTTCGTACCGGCACTTAACGCAGTACCCCAAACCCAGGATGACTTCCTGTTCCGGATAGAGGCAGGCGGCTATTACGGGCATCCGAATCCCAAGCGGGGCGAATACGTGCTCAACGGCGGCAACCCGGGTCCGGGTACCGACCCGGCTGAGGTTTCGGTGTACCCGGTTGGCACCCTGCCCGACGCCAATTGGAAGGGCGCGGCTTTTAACTTTCAGAATAACAAATCGCCCAACGGCGCCATCGAGTACAAAAACAATACGTTTGAAGGCTTGTTGAAAAACAAATTACTGGTGGTACGTTACAGCCAAAAGAACGACATCATCGTGCTCACACCCGGGGGAACGACTGGTGACATCGTCAGTTCGATTGACGGATTTCAGATTCCCGGCTTTAGCGGTTTCAAAGATCCCATCGATTTAACGGAAGACGTGGAAAAAGGTAATATTTACGTATCTGAATACGATGACCAGGGCACCGGTGCCAAGATTACGCTGCTCAAACCCACCGTGCAGGAAGCCGAAGGCGCTACCTTGAGTCAGGCAGCCCCCATTGAGACCCATGCTGGTTATTCAGGCACGGGCTACGCTGATTTCTCCGACACGCCGGGCAGCTTCGTACAGTTCAGTACCCAGATAAGTACTGCCGGCAGTTACAAGCTTGAATTCCGCTACGCCAACGGAGGAACCGTCAGCCGGCCTTGCAACCTGACCGTGAACGGAGGAGCCACGCTCCACACGTTTAACTTTGCTCCCACCAATGGCTGGGCTGTCTGGCAAAAGGTCAGTGTGACGCTCAATTTAGCAGCCGGACTCAACCTGATCAAGTTATCTTCTACCACTACCGGGCCCAATGTCGATTACCTGAACGTAACGCGGGTAACTAGCAGCGCCCGGACTGCCGTTGAGCCAAGCGCAAGCGTGCACGGTGAAGCGGGTATTGTCTTGTATCCTAACCCGACTGCCAATGCCTTGTCGGTCACTTACCGGAGCAAACAAGCCGCTAAAGTGGAGTATACCGTGCTGGACGTTCTCCAGAACGTAGTACTGACTGGCTCCCGTCAGGCCGAAACCGGCCTTAATGACTTGCAGTTGGACCTGTCGAAAGCCAAGGTAGGGGTGTATTTCCTCACCATGCACGTCAACGGGGAAAAACTTAGCAAGCGATTTGTAATCATCCGCTGATTTGCCGCTGCGGGCACGAGCCCGCGTTGAGAAGCTTACCGCAACCCCACCAATACCAAGTTGGTGGGGTTGTTTTTTGCATCGGGCGTACCCGTTCGCACTGGACTACTCTCACTTCTGCTATGTGCTGGTTATGTAGCTTTTTAACTATTGTGCCAAAAAGCTTATTCTACAAATTCGACGGAATTTTTATCAAAGTATATCGGGGTGACTTTGTCATCCTCAATAAAATCAGCAATTATAAACAATGCTACTTCGCCTTTGTACTTTATCTGGCTATTTTCTAGGTCATAAGAACCATAATAAGCACCTGATGGACACTGATAAGGGTTATCCTGAACATCATAGGTGAAAACTGAAAACACGATAAGTTTTCGAGCACTAGTGTCGGGTTGCTCATAGCCAAATATTTGATAATCACGATTGATATTAGCATCCACCCATAATAAACTATCATTTTTGGAGATTTTTGCTTTCTGTATCTCACCAAATCCAATGATCTCATCTTCTTCTAATTCCGATTCCATTTCTTCTTGTGGAAGTTGTCTTACTGAATCGGCAACTAGGTTTAGGTCTTCTTTTGGAATGGCCTCCAAGACATTACTTTGTCCTTTTCCCTGTTGATGGTTATTTGTTTACAGCTTACAAGAAATAAAAAAATCACAAAAATAAGCGTTGTTTTCATTTTCATACATTTATGTACTACGGAATAGATGCACAGCAAGCGCTTGCCCAGTGACTGGTAGGGCTCCAGGAATTAATCAAGTTTGCCTTGAAAGTATTTGTGATTGTCTGTATGAACCACGTAGTGAGACTGCTCAATATTGGGTTTTTATTGGCAGTGTTGACAGTTTTAGTTCAGCAGTTTCTCACTTATGCAGCTTAATTTTTTTCTTTCGCAAGAATGCACGAACATTATTGGGAAGTGTATTAACCTTCCTATACGTAACGTACTGCTGGCGGCTGCCATAGTGAATATTCATTAATGTATCTTTACCTTCAACATAGAAACTCAATTCACCACAAGCATTATGAATATTCACATCCTTTTCTTCATTTGCAAAATCACTTGAATCTACCTGAAAGTAGTATGTACCACTCTGTTTCAAACTGTCCAGGCTCGGCAACTCACAGGAATCATAAAATCCATACTCCTTTATTGTTACATCAATGCCGCCACTGGGATAGCTTGATTTTGAATAATCTGTAATCTCATACATTTCGCCTTGGAAGTACATCAAATAAATGTACTTTTCGGCCGCATGCTGCCACATTGTATTATCTAGACTATTACCTCTTTCTTGATTGAATTTGCACATCAAGCTTAGGGCGCAACAAACTAATAACAGGTACTTCATTCTATCTGATTTTTTAAGGTATTTACGTATCTCAATCGATCTGCTTTACCATGGCTAGCACTATTTATTATTCTAGTGATATCATCAAATTTATTAGCATCGGCTTTTTTATTTAAATTGTTCGTGTTCCAGAACCACATGGCTGATAATATAAATAACTCCTTACTATTATCAATAGCCTTGGGATTGGTTACCACGTCCTTATATTCATCTTTGCAGTTGATTTTTAGCCATCTATCGAAAGACTCGTAATTCTTTTTCCATGTTAGTTGTATAGCACCGTGCCCCCGGTACTTATATCCGTCCTCACTGGCACTGTTACCATTTCCACCCTCGCACTGATAAACATAGCTAAATAATTTCTTGGTTAGCCCATCGCCTTTCAATGAATTAGTAGATGAACAGATATACCCTTCCGGAACCTTTACGCATTTTTTATCTGTTGAATCACAAACTAAAGCTGTCCATTTCATTTTTTTACTACCTTTTACGACTGCATTTAATGTTGAATCACAATCCGTACCAAACGGTGGTTCAGCCCAAGTTTTTTGAAACCAAATCCTCCATCCCTCCGGATTTTTACTTGAGTAGCATCCACTCTCCCCCTTTGGATCTTTGAAACCGCCACTTTCATGTCCCGTTTGTGCTAAAAAATGCACCATTCTATCCTTGGTATTAATCCCAAATGTGCTACTATAATTATTTATTGTTTTTACAATCTTTGCAAGGGTGGCTGTATCAGTATTTTCAAAAACAGCCTTTAATTGCTCCTTGGTTATCTCTAACTTTTGTTTTCTAATAAAGAAACTCATCTTTTGCTCATCCTTACCGAACCCACAAACTACTGTATATTTTCCCTGAGGGATTGAATCCAAAGTTATCTCTTTTACCTGATTGTAGACAAGCGTATCGTAACCGGTTTTTGGGTAAACCATTGTTTTATTCGATGATTCAACAACAATCGTTATTCGGTAAGGCATCTTTCCTTTCGCAGCATCCGTGGTTTCAAATTTTACTTTCATTTGTTTGCTGACGCCATTGTAGATAAAAACTTTTCCTTCTTTCATGATTGTATCAGAGATCATCGCAATAAGTTTGCTTTTCTTGCCAGTGGCGATCCTCTTATCAAACCCATTGCTGCCATTGCCAACCTGCTCCTTGATGGCAGCGATCCGGTCTTTGGCCTGCTCGACCTGCTGCTCGATGGTGGCAATAATCATACCCGTACTTGCTTGATCGGTAGCGGCCAAATATCCTCCTTTCGAGGTTTCCAGCAAGAGGGCGTCTTCCCGGAGTTGCTGCGGCACGGAGTCGGGCAACTGCGGGTTCTTCTCAATGAAAGCCTGCACGTGCTCAATGTAATCATCAATAGCAGTGGCAATCTGCTCTTTGTTCTCTTGGGGTTCTTTAAGCTTATTGAGCAGATCATCCAGTTTCTCGGTGAGCGGCTTAAAGGCTTCCGTTGCCCAAGCTACTACATCAGTCATCCGGTTGCTGTTACTCAGCACGTCGATCCGGCCCGAGACCACGTTGCGGTCCTCGTCGATGTAGATGCGGTCGAACTTGACGGCGAAGGCGGCACCGCCCAGGTAGTGGATGCTTACCCGGCCGGTGCCCTTGTAGAAGCCGTCTTCGGGCAGGTGCTCTACTTCTTCTAAAATCACTTCCATGCCCCTTGCCTGGATGCTCATGCCGGGGGTGGCAAAAGCCAGGGGCTTGCCCTGTTGGAGTTGAGCTACCGATACGTTTTCCCCGCAGGCGACTACCCTTGTTTTAGGCGTGCGAAAAGTGACTACCTCCGAGTAGGGGCCGTACACGCCCTTGACTTGTCCCTGCACCCTGGCTTCGTACCCAGTGTCGGGTTCCAGGTCAAATACTTTCAGTTCTCCTTCCCTGGTGTCAGTTTTGAACCATTCATAACCTGCTCCTGCTTTCTTGTACTCCACCCGGTAACCCTCAAAGCCTTTCTGATCCACCTGCCAGGAGAGCGTCGCTTTTCGTTCGGCCTGGGCTGCGGCTTTGAACCCTTTTACGCCTCCCACTACGAAAGCCGGGTCTACGCCTCCGTAGGTGAAGGAGCAGACTTCCGAGTAGCCGTTGTTGCGGAACAAGTCCTTGCCGTCCTGGTCTTTGGCCTGCACCCGCCACACGTACTGCATGCCCTCCTGTAAGGTCGGCTCGCCTGCCCCGTACACGAGTTGCGTATAATCGGTCGAGACTTGATAAACCGGCCGGGAAGTAAGAACCAGGTCATTTACGTTGCGGCCGGCCAGCCTGACTTCAAAGAGGGAAAATTCATACTCAGTCGTAGCAACCGAGTTGGCCGAAGCCGTGTTGCAGGGCAGCCAGGAGAAAACCACCTGCTGCACGGGCTTGGCCGGGATTTTGGTGCCACAGGAAGGGTAGTTAATTAAGGGAGGTTCGGATTTAGCCAGAAAGTAGCTGTTGCAAGCCTCGGCGGCTACGGGCACGTCGGGGCGGCGGTAGTCGTAAGCCGATACGCAAATCCGGTAGCTGCCTTCGGGCAGGGCTCTCGTCCGCTCGTACTGCTCCCTCGAATAGCCCACGAACTCCAGGTTGCGGCTGTCCAGGTAAGGCGCCAGGTCCGCCCCCGAAATCACCGTAGGAACGCCGGGATCAAGCGGGAGAGGCGGCGGGTTGAACAGGCGGGAGGTACGCAGGATGACCCGCCCGTTGAGTTCCACCGAGAACACGAGCCGCAGCGAATAAGCCGCTTGCGAAAGGTCGCGTTGCAGCAGGATCACCCGCAGCTTTTCGGCCCCCGGCTGGGCGTAGTCCGACAGGTAGACCGAGTAGGGCGGCAGCAATTGCAGCGACGACTGCACCGGAAAGATCGTCTGGGCCGAAGTCCCCGCGGGCAACAGCAGCGGCGCCAGATACAACAGGGCAAAGAACCAGTGGATGCTGCTGGTTCTCGGTAAGCAAAAGGATTTCAACGGAGCAAAAGGTAAAAAATGGAAGCGTTAAAATTACTGCTTACACCTTTTCGACCCTGTTACAATAAATTGTACGCTTGACGCTTATAATGTCAAACACAAAAATGATTAACGGTCTCGGTTACGTTTTAAAAGCGTTCCCGTAACAGCTGATTGATCGGAATGCCCCGCAACACTTCGCGTCCGTACGCTTGCCCCTGCACGTAGTGCGTATGGCGTTGGAAGTAAGATGAGGTCGGGCCGCTGGCTGGTCTGTGCCGGGGTGAGCGGCTTTACGTCAGGCTAAAAACCAGTGAATGCAACTGCATTCGGAGCAAATCAGGCAGGTGGCACTCTGGTCAGCCCAATCCAGGTTAAAAAAGGTAGAAACGGATGAATTCAGCTGAGCCCGTTTCACCCAGAAAAGGCCGTTGCCACAGTGACTGCATCGCACCACCCGGCCTTGAATTTCGTAGGACTCGGGTTCTTTTTTGTCAAATAGTCCCATATTTGTCAGTCTTGGTTTTTGGTTTTCTCCCTCCGTTAGCCTCCCCGGAACCAGTCACTGCTCATCCGAACTGAGGGCGGAGTTCCAGTACGCCTGCTTTTTGCAAATAACGCCACGTCAACAATTAAACACAAACCAACAGAGGTGATTTCTTAATTTTTGGTCCTCCAGAACCAGGGCACGAATATCGTCCGGCAGTTGGTCACGCTGCCATCGGCATTCTGCCCGTCCCCTTTCCTCTTTTTCATTCTCCTCAACGGACTCCCTTACCGCTTTGATCGCATAGGCGGCAGCACCCAGTTCGTGCGCGGCAACGTGGGCTACGGCAACGGCCTGTCCGGCGGCCAAGGCAGCAAACCTGGCAGCGTCAGGCATTCCTTTGGCCGCCGCGTTTGAAGCAAAAGCAGCCTGGTGGGCTTGCTTCATTGGAATCTCTCCTTTTGCCCAGGCCCGGGTCAAGGCTATGGCTTGCCTGGGTCGTTTGTCGTCAGCATTGGCTTGCTCAAACAGGTGCAGTACGTGTTCCGCACAATCAGCAGCCCATAAGGCAAGTAAATGATGATGTGCATCCGTCAGCGTTCCACCGCGTCTTATGGTTATAAATCTTGGGTCTCTTTCTTTCAGTAATATCATTGTTTACCTATTTTAATAGTTGGTTTTTCTTTTCTTAAAATAGAACACAACAATTGTATACGCATAATTTACAAAGAACGGGTTCATCCCAACGTACGGCCGTTTCTGTAACCAAAATTAAACCCCGGGAATCAACACCACACCGCGTAAATTTTACCCAAAGCCCCGGGTTTGGTTCAGCATTTACCCTCTGGTCATCAACCCTTGCCGAAGTTGCCCGCACCCACCCATAACCTGGTCACTCCAAATGCAAAAAGAAGCGGAACGTCCACGTCCCGCTTCTTTTTGCTTATGACAAATAACCCTTTTCCCAAACCGCCCCTCCTACCGCTGCGAGTTGCCGCCGGGCAGCACGTTGGTGATGAGGGAAACCGTCTGGAGGCCCGTCGTGGAGTTGGAATGGATGGTGATCACCTTGTGTTGCCGGTTCAGTTTGCCCTTGCTGTCGAAGGTAGCCGAGATTTCGCCCGACTTGCCCGGGGCGACGGGCTCTTTGGTCCAGCCGGTGGCCGTGCAGCCGCAGGTGGTGGCTACGTTGGTGATAATCAGCGGGGCCGTGCCGGTATTGGTGAAGGTAAAGGTATAACTTACTTTCTCGCCCTGGCGGATGTCGCCGAAGTCGTGGGACTTTTCCGCGAATGCCAGCACGGGACCTTCGGCCGGTACGGGAGCCGTGCCCGCCTTCAGGGTGTCAACCGTGTTCTGGGCGGCCGCCGCCCCGCCCAACAGCAGGCAAAGGGCCAGCGGGAAAAGCATTTTTCTCATGTTTCGCAATGGATTGAATCGTAGGGGATGGATTGCAAACATATAACGAATCCGGCGGCTGCGCGACGGCAATCTGCCCGTTTTTCTTACCAAAATTCCGTCCACGCGTAAACGCGCCAACGCCCTGACGATTACGCTTCCTCATCCGCTTCCTCCTCACTGGATTCCCCGGCCGTCGGCGCGAAAAACTGCGGGTTGAAGTTCATCAGGAACAGTTCCTGCGTGGCCCGCGTCATGGCCGTGTAGAGCCACCGCAGGAACTCGGTGTTCACGTTTTCTTCCGTCAGGTAGCCCTGGTCCACGAACACGGCCTCCCACTGGCCGCCCTGCGACTTGTGGCAGGTCAGGGCGTAGGCAAACTTTACCTGGAGGGCGTTGAGGTACGCGTCGCGGCGGACGGCCTCGGTGCGCTCCTTCTTGTTGCGGATGTCCTGGTAATCGGCCACCACCTTTTCGTAGAGCTTCCGGCCTTCCTCGCCGCTCAGGTTGGGGGTGAACGAATGCAGCGTGTCGAGGATGATCTTGGCCTCGAACTCGTGCTGTTCGGGGTAGTCGAGCAGGCGCAGTTGCACGGTGGCGAACCGGAAGCCGTGCATCTCCTCGAAACGGATCACCTTGGTGATTTCCACGAAGTCGCCGTTGGCCAGGAAGCCGGCCACGGCGTCCTCGTCGAGGGTGTTGTAGTTGTTGCGCACGATCATCAGGTAATCGCCGGCGTCGATCTCGTTTTCGGTGCCGTGGATTTGCCGGCGGATGTACTGGTTGTACTGCGTGGCGGCCTTGTTGGACCGGCACACCACAATGGTGTTTTCCTTGCCGTGCTTGTCGTAGGCGTAGCGCAGGCCGTCTTCGAGCCGCTCGCCGGTCATGCGGAAAATGTCGCGGAAGCCCTTGGTCTGCAACTGGACGCTCCCCGCATCGTTGAGCAGCACGTTGCGCAGGGTGGTGGCGTTGGTGAGGATTCCCGACTGCTCTTCCTGGCGCATCACTTCGGTGAGTTCGTGCTCGAACACGCTCAGGTCGAACGAGCGGCGCAGGTACTCGGCGTCGAGGGCCGGGCTCCCGGTGCGGCCTACCGGCGGCAACTGCGCCCCGTCGCCCACCAGGATGAGCCGGTTGGAAGAGTCTTCGAACACGTAATCCACCAGGTCGGCCAGCAGGCCCTGGGCGCCCATGAAGTCGGCTTCGTCGGAGATCATCGAGGCCTCGTCCACGATGAACAGCGTCTTGGTGTGGAAGTTCTTCTGCCGTTCAAACAGGAAGCCGCCGGAGTACGGGTCGGCCTTCTGCCAGTATATTTTTTTGTGAATGGTAAAAGCCTTTTTTTTGGCGTAGCTGCTCATTACCTTGGCGGCCCGCCCGGTAGGGGCCAGCAGCACGTACTTGTAGCCAAACTGCCGGATCACGTCTACCAGGGTACACACGATGGTGGTTTTGCCCGTACCGGCGTACCCCTTCAGCAGGAACGTCGGGCGCAGCAGGTCGTCGTCCAGCAGAAAACTTTCCAGCCGGAAGAAAAGCTCCGCCTGGCCCAGCGTGGGTTTGAAAGGAAATTTCCGGATAAAGGAAGAAACCGGGGAGGTAGACATTTTCTGCGTTTGATTACCTACTAATTTACCAATTTTATGCTTCTTTAAGAAGTGAGGAGTGAGAAGCGAGGAGCGAGAAGATAGTACACGTAATTTACCGTTGTCACCGGAAGAGTCCGTACCCCGCCTTCTCACTCCTCGCTTCTCACTCCTCACTCCTTTCTTATGCCTGACCCCGAAGTAGTACAAACGTTCGGCAACCGGCTGCGGCTGCGGGTATGCGGCCTGTGCCTCGACGGCGACGCCATGCTGCTGGCCAACCACCGGGGCGTGGGGCCGCTCGAAAACTTCTGGATTCCGCCGGGCGGCGGGGTACACTTCGGCGAAACGGCCCCCGAAGCGCTGCGGCGGGAGTTCCGCGAAGAAACGGGCCTGGAGGTGACGGTGGGCGACTTCCTGTTCGTGAACGAGTTCATCGGGCCGCCCCTGCACGCCGTGGAACTGTTTTTCCGGGTGCACGTTACGGGCGGCCACCTCCGCACGGGCACCGACCCCGAGGTGGACCGGCAACTGATCACCCGGGTGGCGTACGTAGACTTTGCGGCGGTCAAACGCCTGCCGCCCGTCGAAGCGCACAACCTGTTCCGCGCCTGCGAAAGCCTGCCCGAACTCCTGGCCTTGCGGGGCTACTACCTCTTCCGGCCGGAAAGGTAGGATAGGGTTTAAACCCTATCCTCAAACGCCAGGAGAACGCATACTCTCTGCGTCCTTTTTATTTTTCTTTGCGGCCTTTGCGCTCTTCCGTTGCGCCTTTGCGTGAAATCTAACCTGGTCCGTTTCATATTACCGCCGGATTTGATAACATTGTATCCCTCCACCGGCCCGATTTCCGCCACATTTTTGCAAAAAAACCGTACAAAATGTTCAGATTCGATTTTAAGCGTTCCTTCTTTTCCTTTTCCGCCGACACCACCTTGCAAGCCTTTGAACACTCCTCTTCCAAAACCAAGCTGAACCAGCGCATCAAGGACGACGCCCTCGACATTGACGCCATTCCGCAGTACGCCCTGTCGCTGGAAGTGAGCAACGACGGGTTCCGGTGCGCCATTGTGGATACGGAAGTAAACCGGTGCCTGTGGCTGGAAGACTACCGCTTTACGTCGGTGTTCTTCGCCGAACAGGTCGTTGACCAGCTCAACTCGATCTTCGACGACCACCAGCTCCTGCACGCCGGCTTCTGGCAGAAGGTGCGCGTATCGTTCAAAAACCAGCACTTTACGCTCATCCCCGAATCGCTGTTCAAGCGGGAGTACGCCGAAGGGTACCTGCGCTTCAGCGCCGAATCGCTCAAAGACACCGAGGAGGTGTTTTTTTACCAGCACACCAACCGGGAGATCGTCAACGTGTTTGCGGGCGAAAAAAAGGTGGCCGACTGGTTCCGCAACACCTACCCGTCGCGCAACGTCTCCTTCGTGCACCACACCAGTGCGTTCATTGAGGGCGTGTTGCAGCACGAAGACTACGTGCCCGCCCGGAGCATCTCCATCCTGGTAGAATCGTCGTACCTGACGGTGCTGGTCACCAACAACTACCGGGTGGAGTACTGCAACACGTTTTTCTACCTCAGCGCCCAGGACTTCATCTACTACGTGATGCTGGTGATGGACGAACTGCGCCTTAATCCCGACGCGTGCCGGGTGACGCTCTACGGCGAGATCAGCCACGACTCGGCCATCCACGACGCCCTCTACAAGTACATCCGCAACATCTCGTTCGGCGCCAAACCTACCGCCCTCAAGTTCAGCTTCCAGTTCGACGAAATGATGGACCACCGCTACTTCGACGTGTTCAATACGTACCTGTGCGATTGAATGAGACGGGAGATTTCAGACGGGAGACGTTGGACGGGAAACCCGTAAGTGTAGTGTGTGACGGCCCGGGTTGCAGGGAGTGGGGACAAAGGAGGTTTGTTGCAGGGGGTAAAAATAAAAAACCCCTTGGCGGATACCACCAGGGGTTTTCGAGAAACAAACCACTTACAACCTAAATTCGTATCTTTGTGTCTTTCCTCTGCTCCTTCCGGAGAACCGGGATATATGACGTTTTTGCGAGCTGTTTACTTTGCTTTCGTCTCTTTCTTCGCTGCCTTTCTGCCTCATTGACAATACAAAGATAGCACAATTGGACCGGGGTTGTAAATACACAATTGGGCACTTATCATACACGGCTAATGATTCCGGGCACTGTTAAAGCATTCCCCCCGCCCCTATTCAGGCAACGCCGGAGCATCCTGAAACATTCCGCGCGATAGGTAATTTTACCCTAATTCCGTGCCCCTAATTTCCCCCGTAACGGCTCCCTTTCCGGATTCACGGCAAAACCCGTTTTCCCTTTCACCGCCACACTTCTTTTCTTTTTTTTTCGAGGAGCCGGTAACGGTCCCAAAAAAGTGTCCTTCTTGCCAGTTTTCGTTCCCCAAATCGCACAAACCCCCGAAAACAATACATCCACCTTACAAAAGCAAAAGCCCGGCTGTACTTTTCAGCCGGGCTTTTTTTTCGGATCAAACCGCTTTTTTAACGAAACATGCCTTTTAATTTCTGCAATTTGGCCTGCATGTCCTCTTCAGCGGCGGGTTTGGCGCCGTCTTTTTTCTTGGCGGGGGCGGCGGCCGGCTGGTTGGTTTTCATCGACAGGGCAATCCGCTTGCGCGGAATGTCCACCGACATCACCGTTACCTCTACCCGCTGCTGCACCTTCACCACTTCGTTGGGATTGGACACGAACCGGTTCGACAGTTCGCTCACGTGCACGAGGCCGTCCTGGTGCACCCCAATGTCTACGAATGCCCCGAAGGCCGTTACGTTGGTGACGATGCCGGGCAGCTTCATGCCCACGCGCAGGTCTTCCATCTTGTTGACGCCTTCGGCGAAGCTGAACGACTCGAACTGTTCCCGCGGATCGCGGCCGGGCTTGGCGAGTTCGTTCATGATGTCCTGCAAGGTCGGCATGCCCACCGTGTCGGTCACGTACTTCTTCAGGTCGATGCGCTTGCGCAGGCTTTCGTTGGCAATCAGGTCGGCCACGGTGCAGTTGAGGTCGCCGGCCATGCGTTCCACCACCTTGTAACTTTCCGGGTGCACGGCGCTGCGGTCAAGGGGGTTCTGAGCGTTGCGGATGCGCAAAAAGCCCGCCGCCTGTTCAAAGGCCTTTTCGCCGAGCCGCGACACCTTGCGCAGTTCGCTCCGGGAGCGGAACGGGCCGTTGGTATTGCGGTACTCGACGATGTTCTGGGCCAGTTGCGGGCCGAGGCCCGAAACGTAGGTAAGCAGTTGCTTGCTGGCCGTATTCACTTCCACGCCCACGGCGTTCACGCAGCTCACCACCACGTCGTCGAGGCTGCCCTTGAGGGCCCCCTGGTCCACGTCGTGCTGGTACTGGCCCACCCCGATGGATTTGGGGTCGATCTTGACGAGTTCGGCCAGCGGGTCCATGAGGCGGCGGCCGATGGAGACGGCGCCGCGCACGGTCACGTCCTGGTCGGGAAACTCTTCGCGGGCCACGTCGGAAGCCGAGTACACGGAGGCACCGCTTTCGTTCACCACCACAATCTGGATGGTCTTGGGCAAGTCCAGGTTGCGGATAAAGCTTTCCGTCTCGCGGCTGGCCGTGCCGTTGCCAATCGAAATGGCCTCAATGTCGAACTTCTCGCAGAGCCGCTTCACGGCACTGCCGGCCACGGCGATTTGCTTCTGCGGTTCGTTGGGGTAGATGGCCTCGAAGTGCAGCAGCTTGCCCTGCCGGTCGAGGGCCGCCACCTTGCAGCCCGTCCGGAAGCCCGGGTCCACGGCCAGCACGTTTTTCTGACCCAGCGGGGCGGCCAGCAGCAGTTGGCGCAGGTTTTCGGCAAACACCCGGATGGCTTCCTCGTCGGCCTTTTTCTTCGACATCAGCCGCACCTCGGTTTCCATCGACGGCTTGAGCAGGCGGCGGTAGGCGTCCTTCACGGCGGCCTTTACCTGCGTGCCGGCGGGGCTGGTGGCCTTCACAAAATGCTTTTCGAGCAGTTCGAGGGCATCTTCCTCCTCGGGGGCCGTGTCGAGCACCAGGAAGGTTTCTTTTTCACCCCGCCGCATGGCCAGCACCCGGTGCGAAGGGGCCGTGGCGACGGGCTCCGACCATTCGAAGTAATCCTTGAACTTCTGGGCTTCTTCCTCCTTGCCGGGAATGACCTTGCAGCGGTACGTGCCCTTTTTCCAGAACAGGTTGCGGACGGCGGCCCGCGATTCGGCGTTTTCGTTCACCCATTCGGCCATGATGTCGCGGGCCCCGGCCAGGGCCTCTTCGGGGGTGTTCACGCCTTTTTCGGCATCCACGTACTGCGCGGCCCGGGCCGTGATGTCGCCACCCGCCTGTTCGAAGAGGAACGTCGCCAGCGGTTCGAGCCCTTTTTCACGGGCAATGGTGGCGCGGGTTCGCTTCTTGGGCTTGTACGGCAGGTAGATGTCCTCGAGGGCGGCCATCGTTTCGGCCGCGTGGATGGACGCTTCCAGTTCGGGCGTGAGCTTGCCCTGGTCGCGGATGGAGTTGAGCACGGTTTCGCGGCGCTTGTCGAGTTCGCGGAGCTGCTCAATGCGGTCGCGGATGGCGGCAATGGCTACTTCGTCGAGGGAGCCGGTCATTTCTTTCCGGTAACGGGAGATGAACGGAACGGTGGCCCCCTCGTCGAGCAGTCCGACGGTGGCTTCGACCTGGCGCGGGGAAACCGCTAATTCCCGGGCAATTTTGGAAATGTGTGGGTTACTCATGCAACGGAAAAAGGAAATTCAACGAATGGAAAATGAACAATGGACAATTGAAAATGGCCGGAGAGGGTACAGGTCGGCAGGACCGGTCCGGGGCCTTCCTTCCTGGCCGTACCGGGGACAAAGGTAACAAAAGCCGAAAAAGGCGGGCCGGCCAGCGGCGGGAAAACTATTTTCCATTCCCGGCAAAGATGGTTCTCCCGCCCAACTCCGCCGGGCCGGTTGCGTAAGAAACCCTGTTAACCTTCTTATTTTATGCAAGTCTCCTTTCCCCACTACACGCCCGTTTTTTCCGAAACCGATGCCTCCGACGACGCGCCGGTGCTGCCCGTTGAACCCGTTCTCTTCAACACCGATTCGGCCGGCTCCTCGGGCGGGGGCGGCAAACGGGAAATAAAAAGCGAAGAAGAAGGATTGCCGGGCAAGGCGCCTTCTTCCGCCCAACCCGCCGCCGAAACGGACCAGAACCCCGAAAATGCCGGGGAACAACCGGATGCTGCGGCCGGCGAACCGGACGAAAACCCGGGCCTCCAGCCCAAAAACAAAAATTACTTCAAGAGTGACAGCACCCCGGATACGGGCATCGGCAACGTGTAACGCCCCTCCCCCGCATGATCGAAACTTTGCCCCCCGGACCGCCCGACCTGGTAGCAGTACGGGTGTGTGGCCCGGCTACGGCGTAAAAGGAGGATAGCAAACTTAACCGCAAAGGCGCAAAGGAGAAGCGCAAAGGGCGCAAAGAAAAGGAATACCCTTTGCGGTCTTTGCGCTCCTCCTTTGCGCCTTTGCGTGAAACCGCTTACCCCGGAAACTGCAACGTGACCACCAGCCCCAGGTGGTCCGACAGGCGGATGGTACCGTCCCGTTCCTGCCGGATGATTTGCACGTCGCTCACCTGGTCGGCCAGCTCGGCGCTGACCCACGCGTAGTCGATGCGGGTAAAGGGCCGGTTCGATTCAAAAGTAAAGCCTTCTTCGCCCGGGTGCAGCTGGCCCCAGGCATCCTCCCAGCCTTCCAGGTGCATCGGCGTAAATACTTCGCTCTCCGGCGGCGTGTTGAGGTCGCCCACCAGCACCGACGGCCCGGGGTGGGTTTTGGTGTACTCCAATGCCTCCCGCACGTTCTCCCGCGACTGCTCCTGCACCCACGAGAAATGCGCGTTGTACAGGTTCACCTCGCCGGCCGGCAGCGACAGGCGGCAGTACTGCACGATGCGGTGACTGGTGTCTTCCAGGCCGGGCAGCAGGGTGAGTTTGAGGTAGTCCAAGGCCCCCAGCGGGTACTTCGACAGCAGGGCGTTGCCCTCCTCGCGGCCGTCGTCGTGCACGAAAGCGGCCTGGAAGTGGTGGTGCGGGTAGTCGGGCAGGGCGGCGGCCAGTTGGGCCACCTGGCTCTGCCCACCGGCCTGCGCGGGGTAGCGGGCCACGGCCTGGAAGGCAACCACGTCGGGCCGGGCTTCGCGGACCGCATTCAGGATGAGTTCTTTGCGGTCCTGCCAGGGACCGTGTTTTTCGACGTAGTAATTCAGGTTGAGGGTTAGGATCCGGAGCTGCATAGAGTTGGTGGAATGGATAACGACGAGGTTTGCCGGGCCGGTTGGCCGCAACCTGTTACGGACGGAAGCCCCCGCAGGTTATCCCCGGAAAATTGGAAAATACCGGCCCGTACGCCAACCCAAAGCAAGCCGCAGCCGTACCGTAGGGTAAGAGAACAAACGGATTTTTCAGGGACAAAATTTAGTGAAGATGATACGTACGTTTTTGATGTTAATCTTTGCCGGGGCCATCGGGGCCGTCATTGCTTTGTCGGTAAGCCGGATGTCCGGGGGATCGCAGGCACCGGCCAACGGGCAGGACAACCGCTTGTACAACAATACCGCCAACACAACTTCCAACGTCAACTACGGCGCCAGCGGCAACCGCGCCGAGTCAGTTGATTCGGTTACCCGGGCCCTGGGCGCCGGGTTCGGCAACGCGGCCGAGCAGTCGTTGGAACAGGTGGTGCACATCCGGTCTACGGCACGGGCGTCGCGCCGCCAGTACGACCCGTTCCAGGAATTTTTCGGCGGCGGCAGCCCCTTTGAGGGGGATCCGCGGCAGCAGGGCATGCAGCAGCAGGCCACCGGCTCGGGCGTGATCATCCGGCCCGACGGCTACATCGTCACCAATAACCACGTGGTGGAAGGGGCTACGGACATCGAGGTTTCGCTCTACAACAAGCGGGTGTACAAGGCGAAAATCCTCGGCCGCGACCCGTCCACGGACCTGGCCCTCCTCAAGGTAAATGAGCAGGGCCTGCCGGCCGCCAAATTCGCCAACTCCGAACAGGTACGCGTGGGCGACTGGGTACTGGCCGTGGGCAACCCCTTCGACCTGGCTTCTACCGTAACGGCGGGCATCATCAGCGCCAAAGCCCGCAGCATTCACATCCGGGAAGACAATTCGGGCATTGAATCATTTTTGCAAACGGACGCGGCCGTGAACCCGGGCAACTCGGGCGGCGCCCTGGTGAACCTGTCGGGTGACCTGGTGGGCATCAACACGGCCATTGCCTCGCCCACGGGTACGTACGCGGGCTACGCCTTTGCCGTGCCGAGCAACATTGTTGCCAAGGTGGTAGACGATATTCTCCGCTACGGCGAGGTGCGCCGGGCCTACCTGGGCGTGTCCATCCAGGACGTGGACGGGACGCTGGCGCAGGACCTCAAACTCCAAACGGCCGACGGCGTGCTGGTGGCCGGGGTAGTACAAGGGGGTGCCGCCGCCGCGGCCGGCCTCCAGCGGGGCGACGTGATTACGGCCATCAACAACCGGCCCGTACGGTCGTCGCCGGAACTGCTCGAAACGGTGGCGACCCGCCGCCCCGGCGACAAGGTGACGCTCACCGTGAACCGCGACGGCCGCCAGCAGCAGATTCCGCTCACGCTGAAGGGCAGCGCCAGCATCGAGGCCGCCCGGGTGAGACGGTAAGACGGGTCACTGGCCAATAGTCATTGGTACTTCATCATTCGAAATTAATTGTTCAACATTCACTATTAAAAAGCAATATTGAATGTTGAACAAGCAATTTCGAATTCCGAAGGGAGCGGAAGTTGGATTCTTGCGCAGCGGGATCAGGGCAAATGCTTACCGACCAACTCCTTGACTTCCGCGTGCAGCACGGGATTGGCGGCAATTACCGTAAAGTTGCGGCCGTAGTTGGAAGCATCTACCTTGAAATCAATCTCCTGCCCGCGGATGTCGGTGCACACGCCGCCGGCCTCGCGGATGACCAGCCAGGGGGCGGCAATGTCCCACAGGCTGGTCGTTTGGTTGACGCAGCCCCCGAGGCGGCCGTCGGCCACGTAGCAGAAATCCACGGCGCTGTTGGTGGCCCGCAGGTTCCGGACGTGGCGCACCACTTCCCCCATGATGCGGGTTTCCGCCTCCGTCTTCGCAAAGTCGGGTGAATAGTCGAGGGAATACGCCAGCAGCACGTTTTTGAGGGACGTTTCGGGCGAAACCCGAACCGGCAGCCCGTTGCGGGTGGCGCCTTCTCCCCGGGCGGCGAGGTAGAGTTGGTCGTAAAACGGCAGGTACATGCCGGCGGCGACGGGCTCGGAGTTCCGCAGCACGGCCACCAGCACCCCGAACCAGGGAATGCCTGCGGCAAAGTTGGAAGTGCCGTCCAGCGGGTCCACGATCCAGGTGTACTCGGAGCCGTTCCAGCGGAAGCCGGTCTCTTCGGCAATGACGTTGTGGTCCGGGAAGCGCCTCAGGATGCAATCCACCACCCGCCGTTCCGATTCCAGGTCGGCCTGCGTGACGATGCTGCTCTGGCTTTCCTTCACGCGGAAGCTTTCGGTCTTGCCGAAGTAGCCCATCAGCGTCTCCCCGCCCAGTTGCAGGCTTTGCAGCAGTACTTCTTTCATAAGCAGGCCATCCCGTGAAGTTTCATAAGTAGATTCAAGGAAATTGTCAATTCCATTTATCACTGACAACTACCGCACCGGCTCGTCCCGCGAGGTGGCGTAGGCTTTGGTGTAATCGAGTTTCCTGACGCTGGTGGCCACGAACTGGATGCCCTGCCAGATGTGACGCGTAAAGGTAGGCTCCTGGTAATCTTCCTTGGCGTGGCCGAGGGCCGTGCACCAGGTCTGGCCGCCGTCGTAGGGGTGGTACCAGGCGGCGGGGTACAACTCGGTATAGGGGCCCGCATTGACCTTGATCTTGGCGGCCTCCACGGTGTCGGCGCGGTTCAGGGTCGTGATGTCGTGCGCCAGCACCACCCGCGGCCCCGGGTAGAGTTCCTTCTGGAAATAACATTCGTCCTTCCGCTCCCATACTTTCGGCAGGCCCTGCACCGACGGATGCGCCGGGTCGATGACCTTCACGCTGAACGGCTGAAATTTAGCGTGCCAGGAGAACGTACCGCCCAGCATGTTTTTGAACCACTTCCAGTTCCGCTCCGTGCCCAGTACCGAGTGAAGCCCCACGAAGCCACCGCCGGCCTCGATGTACCGCCGGAAGGCCAGCCGCTGCGCGTCAGTGTCGAACACGTCGTTGTTGGTGCTGGGAAAGAGCAGCAGCGTGTACTGCCGGAGGTTGTTTTCCGTGAATACGGCCGGCGCATCCGATACGTCTACCGCAAAGCCGTGCTGTTGCCCGAGCCGCTGGACGCAGGCCACCGCCTCGGGGATGTTGTCGTGCACGTAGCCCTTGCCGTTGCGGGTGTACACCAGCACTTTCACCTTTTTCCAGTCTACCTTATTCTGCGCCCAAATGGGTTCAACTGCAAATTGCGCCCAAAGGCAGATGAGCAGTACCAAGCGAAATAATTGCATGTGCTTTTATTGTTGTTGATTTGGTTTTACCTGAATGGGAAATGATATACTTCTAGTGGTACACTGATCTGTTAGGATGATTATGATTCGTTATGATTTTTTTCAAAATCGTTTTCCAATCAGTTCCGATCATAATTATCCTAACAGATCAGTGTACCATGCTACATCCACCCTTCCGAACGGCAGATGCCCAGTTCCAGCCCCCGCAGCTCCGCCAGGCCCCGCATCCGGCCGATGCAGGAGTAACCGGGATTGGTGGTTTTCGCCAAGTCGTCCATCGTCTGGTGGCCGTGGTCGGGCCGGAACGGAATGGGCTCGGGTACCTGCTGCTGAATGGTGAGAATTTCCTTCATCACCGCGTACATGTCCACGTCGCCGGCCAGGTGGTCGTCCTCGAAGAAGTTGCCCTGCGGGTCGCGTTTCACGTTCCGCAGGTGCACGAAGTGAATCCGTTTGCCGATGCGCCGGGCAATGGCCGGCAAGTCGTTTCCGGCACTGGCCCCGAGGGAACCCGTGCAGTAGCACACGCCATTGGCCGGGCTGGGCGTAGCCGAGAGGATGAAGTCGAAGTCTTCGGCCCGGCTCACCATGCGGGGCAGGCCCAGGATGTCGAAGGGCGGGTCGTCGGGGTGGATTGCCAGTTTGATCCCCACCGCTTCGGCCACCGGGCTGATTTCCCGGAGAAAATAGCGGAGGTTCTCCCGCAGGGCGTGGTGGTCGATGTCGGCGTAGGTAGCCAGCCGGGCCCGCATGCCTTCCAGCGTCTGTTTCTTCTCCCCCGGAATCCCGAACATGATAATGCCGGCCAGCCCGTCGAGCTGGTCGGGGGTATACTGCCGGTGGCGGACTTCGGCTTCCCGTAACACTGCCTCCGGGTAGGTGCTTTCGGCCCCCGGGCGTTTGAGCAGGTAGCGGTCAAACACCGCCAGGTCGGTCCAGTCGAAGTACAGGGCCAGCGAACCGTCGGGCATCGCGTAGTGCAGGTCGGTGCGGGTCCAGTCGTTGACGGGCATGAAGTTATAGGTGACGATGCGCAGGCCGCACGCCGCCAGGTTGCGCAACGTCTGTTTGTAGTGGTCAATGTACTGCTGGTAGTTTCCCGTCCGGGTTTTAATGGATTCGTGCACGGTGACGCTTTCCACCACGTCCCAGGAGAGGCCGCCGGCCGCCACTTCGGCCTGCCGCCTTTTGATCTCCGCCACGGGCCACGTCTCCCCGTGCGGAATGTGGTGCAGGGCCGTCACGATGCCCTGCGCCCCGGTCTGCCGGATGTACTGTAGGCTGACGGGGTCGCCCGGCCCGAACCACCGCCACGTTTGCCGTAGTTGCATGAGTAAGTTGGTTAAGATGAGGATTGGGGTATTGGGGGATTAAGGGGTTGGGGTATTGGAGGATCGGGGCATTTACTTGTCGCGCAGCCCCCAGTACCCTAATCCCTTAATCCCCCAATATCTGTTCCTCAAACGCCCGAGAAAACATGAAAACCGCCATCGACGCAGATGACTTCGCCGGTGACGAAGGCCGAGCCGTCGCCCAGGAGCCAGAGCAGCGTGCCGGTCAGTTCTTCGGGCTGCCCGAACCGCTTGTACGGCGTATTGCGGATCACGGCTTCGCCGCGGGCCGTGTAGCCGCCGTCTTCGTTTGTGAGCAGCCGGCGGTTCTGGTGGGTAATGAAAAAGCCGGGGGCAATGGCGTTCATGCGCACCTTGTCGCCGTAGCGGCTGGCGAGTTCCACGGCCATCCAGCGGGTAAAATTGTCGACGGCGGCCTTCGCCATCGAGTAGCCCAGCACCCGGGTAATGGCCGACTGCGCCGCCATCGAGGAGATGTTGACGATGCTGCCCCGCCCCGGCCCATCGGCAATGGCCCGGCCAAACACGGTGGTAGGCAACAAGGTACCGAACAGGTTGAGGTCGAAGGCTTTGCGGAGGGCCGGCAGGTTCATCGAAAACACGTCTTCGCCCGGCCCGATCACCGCCTCGGGGATGTTGCCGCCGGCGGCGTTCACCAGCCCGTCCACGCGGCCGTAGGTTTGCAGCGTTTGGGACAAGGCGCCTTGCAGGTCGGTTTCGCTCAGCACGTCGGCGGCAACGAACAGGGCCTCGCCGCCGGCCTCCCGGATTTGCCGCACGCGGTCTTCGCCCTCGGCGGCGTTGCGGCCCAAAATCACCACCTTGCCCCCCGCTTCCGCAATGCCTTTCACGAAAGCGGCCCCCAAAATGCCGGTGCCGCCGGTCACTACAATTACTTTATCAGTCAGGTTGAACATTGGTTTGTTGCTTGCGGAAAAGGAGTTATGGTTGGAAGGTTTGGAAGTTGGAAGGTTCACCACGGAGACACGGAGGGAACGGCCTTTCACGGAGACGCGAGGAAGGGATAGGGTTTAAACCCGATCCTATGGATATTGCGCACGATGGATATTGCGCATACGTACACAGACTTCGCTCCAATCAAACCAAGCGCAGCCTCTCCGTAGGGTAGGGTTTAAACCCTACCCCTAAAACCCTACCCCTGAAACGCGCATTGCTTTGCGCCCTTTGCGCTCCTCCTTTGCGCCTTTGCGTGAAACCTTTTCCCGTAACGCCTACCCCCACCCCAACCCTTCCGGATACCAAAAGCGGATTCTGCTGCATATCTACTGATCGGTTGCAAATTTTCCCCGCCCTTCTGGCGTGCGGCTGCGAATTTATTTGCGTAATTCTGCCAGAAACCCCACCGCTGCGCATGGAACCCGTCCCCGCCGTCCGCAAGATCATCCACATCGACATGGATGCCTTTTACGCGTCGGTGGAGCAGCGCGACAACCCGGCCCTGCGGGACAAGCCGCTGGCCGTGGGCGGCAGCCGGGAACGGGGCGTGGTGGCGGCGGCCAGCTACGAGGCCCGCACCTTCGGAGTCCGGTCGGCCATGTCGTCGCGCCAGGCGTACCAACTCTGCCCGGGCCTGCTTTTCGTGAAGCCCCGCTTCGAAGTGTACAAGGCCGTTTCCCGGCAAATCCGCGACATTTTCCTCCAGTACACCGACCTCGTGGAGCCGCTGTCCCTCGACGAGGCGTACCTCGACGTGACGGCCAACAAGCCCAACCTGGCCTCGGCCCGCCAGATCGCCGAACGGATCAAGGCGCAAATCAAGGCTGAAACGGGCCTTACGGCGTCGGCCGGGGTAGCCATCAACAAGTTCATCGCCAAAATGGCGTCCGACTACCGCAAACCCGACGGGCTGACGGTGGTGACGCCGGCGCAGGCGGAGGCTTTCGTGGCGGCCCTGCCCGTCAGCAAGTTTTACGGCGTGGGCAAGGTGACGGCGGCCAAAATGCACGGCCTCGGCATCCACACCGGCGCCGACCTGCGGGAGTGGCCGGAGCCCGAACTGGTCCGCCTGTTCGGCAAGGCCGGCCACTTTTATTTCCACATTGCCCGCGGCATCGACCTCCGTCCCGTGGAGCCCGACCGCATCCGCAAATCGGTGGGCGCCGAAACGACCTTCGACACCGACCTCACCGACCCCGACGACGTCCGGGAAGCCCTGGCGGTCATTGCGCAGGACGTGTTTGCCCGCCTCGAACGACAGGGAAACTTCGGCCGCACGCTCACGCTGAAGGTGAAATTCAACGACTTCACGCAGATCACCCGCAGCCGCACGGTCACGTTCCTGCTCAACACCCTACCCTCCCTGCAAGAATTGGCCGGTCACCTCACGGCCGAAGTGGAATGGTCCAAACCCGTCCGCCTGCTCGGCCTGTCTGTCTCCAGCCTCCACCACCCCGAGGCCGCCGGTGGCCAGCTTGTCATACCATTTTAGAAGGAGACGGGAGGAGGGATAGGGTTTAAACCCTATCCTACGGAGATAAACCGCTGATTTTCTGGAATAACCCAAACGTATTTGCCACCAATATCCATAGGATAGGGTTTAAACCCTATCCCCTAAAACCCTATCCCCTCAAACCCTATCGTCCCTACGGAACAAGCCACACTGCCTCGGCAAGTTCCGTTCCCGCGTAGCGGAAGGCGGCGCGGCGGTGACCGCCCCGGGCCAGCCAAAGCCATTCGAGGCGTTGCACCTGCGTGACGATGACGGCAAAGTGCGGGCGGCCCGCGGCACTCTCCTCCTCGGTGGGTTCGCGGGCGTCGAGGCCTTCGGGCAGGCCCGACGTGGGAAAGGGCTGCACAGTACCGGGGGCCGGCCCCGCCAGGTAACTCCGCCGGTTGCCGGGGCTGGTGGCCTGCCAGTGCCCGTCGGCCAGGGCGTCACTCGTATGCACCGTAGCCCGGCCCGTGAGCCGCAACTGGACCTTCCGCCCGTCGTCCCAGAAGAGCCAGCTTACCGCCGGGTTCTCCAGCAGTTCGGCCACTTTGCCGGCCCGCACGTCGGAGTAGCACACCGTGGTTCGTTGCTGCGGGTCGGCCCCGCGTAGCACGACCGTCCGGAGGTTCGGCCCCGGGTGGGCCAGCGTGCCCAGCGTACCCGTGTAAAAGGCGTCCTTCGGATTCCGGCTGCCGTCCGCCAGCAGGGTCCAGGCCTGGCTTTCCACGCCGGGCAGGGTAAGGGTCGGAGTCGTTTCGGGAGATTGCATGGTTAGTATGGGATTACGCTTCTTTTTTCATCCGTTCGGCCACCGGCTCCCGGCGCATGACGGCGAAAAAGCCGAGGGCCGTGGGCAGTGACGCAATGCCGGCCGCCCACCAGAGGGTAGTGAATCCGTAATCAGCCACCAGTTGGGTGCCCAGGTAAGGCGCCAGGATAAAAGCCACCGAATAGGCCAGCGTGTACAACCCAATGTACGCCCCCCGGTGTTTCTCCCCGGCCCGGTTGATGGTATACGTAATCATGAAAGGCATGGCGAAAATCTCCGAAAAGGTCACCAGGACCATGGCGACGATCAGTACGGCCATCCCCGTAGCCACGTTGAAGAGGGCGTACGACAACCCGCAGAGCAGCGTACCCAGCACCACCAACTGCCGGAACCCCGCCCGCTTGCCGATCAACTGAATGATGATCATCTCGAAGAGGAAGACCATCAGGCCGTTGAACCCCAGCAGCAGCCCGATGGCGGCTTCCGAAAGGCCGTACACCTGGCGGTAGTACAGGGGCAGGGTGGTGAAAAACTGGAAGAAAATAATGGCGTAGCAGGTGGTAAAAGCGACGAATGCCAGGAAACGCGGGTCCCGGTACGGCGACCGTTCCGGCCCGGGCTCCACCTCGCCGGCCGCCACGGGGGCCGGCGGGTTGCGGCGCTTGCCGCGGAAGTAGAAATAGAAGAACAGGCCGGCGGCAATGCACGTCACGCCGTCGGCGATGAACAGCCACTCGTAGGCAATGGACGCCAGCAGCCCGCCCAGCGCCGGGCCGATGGAGAAGCCCAGGTTTACGGCCATGCGGTTGAGGGAGAAAGAACGGGTCACGTTCTCGGGCCGGGCGTAGTGGGCCACCGACGCGGTGTTGGCCGGGCGCAGGCATTCCACCGTTACGCTCATCACGAAGATGCCCGCGGCCAGCAGGGGAAACGTTTTCAGCGCGGCCAGCAGCAGCAGCAGGCCGCCGCCCAGCATCAGGCTCAGGAACTGCACCCGGAACGGCCCGATCCGGTCGGACAGCCAGCCGCCCAGCAGTGAGCCCACCATGGCCCCCGCGCCGAAAATGGTGAGGATGATGCCCGTCTGCTCCAGCGAAAAGTGCAGCGACTGGGTCAGGTATACGCTCAGGAAGGGCACCACCATCGAGCCGCTCCGGTTGATGAACATCACCAGGGCCAGCATCCACGAAGGGGTGGCGAGGCCGCCGTAAGCGTTGCGGTACAGGTTGAGGATGGTTTGCATGGTCCGGTAAAAAGGTAAAATTAGCATTCCCCGCCGTTCCCGCCCCCGCTTTTCGGGATAAACCGTCATTTTCAGCTTCTGCCGGTCCATAAATATGACCGTTCAAAATAAAAACCCGTTTCCGGTTGAACGGAAGGACGGGTATGGCGTAATTTAGAAATCTTTCAAACCCAACTGCTTATGTTCGGACAGTTACGCAGCTTCGTTGACTTTGCGGTGGATAAGGCCGCAGTGGTGGCAAAGGTTACGGTAGAGGTGGCTACGGGCCTCTCGGCGGTGGCCGTGGCCGAGACGGTCAGGCACATCAAGGGCGGCGAAAATCCGGTTTCCGACCGGATGTGGCAGCTCGGGCGCAAGGTTTCCGACCGCATGTGCGGCCTGGTGGACGACGCCAAACCCATTGCCAAGGCGGTCGTCAAAACGCCCATCCGCCAGGCCGAACGGCTCTGCGAAGTGGGCCAGGGCGTGGCGCAGGTGATGTTTACCGAACAGAAAAAAGAAGGCTACGAAAAGATTGAAAACGCCCTCATCGACATGGCGGCCATTATGATTACCGCCGGCGTGGCCGGTGCAGCGATGGAGTACGTGGCCGAACCCACCGACGCGGCGCAGGAATCGGCCGCCCCGGGGGTGGATATTTCCAATCCGGGTACCGGTGCAGCGGTGCAGCAGCTTCCGGCGGATTTTCCCATGCCCCTCTGAAGCTTACCCCTTTTTCATGCAAAGCACTTAACCGCAAAGGGCGCAAGGAGAACGCGTATTTCTTTGCGCCCTTTGCGGTTGAGTAGGGATCGGGTTTAAACCCGATCCTATGGATATTGCGCACGATGGATATTGCGAATACGTACGCAGACTTCGCTCCAATCAAACCAGGCGCAGCCTTTCCGTAGGGTAGGGTTTTAACCCTACCCCTACTTTGCGCCCTTTGCGTCTCTATTGCGATTCTTGCGGTTCAGTGCTTTACTTTGCTTGAAACCATCCTGCTGACCTTCCATGCTTCCACGCCTTTTCTTCCTGGTCGCTTTCCTGCTCATTGGTTTCTCCGCTTCCGCCCAGCAGCCTTCGGCCGTTAAGCTGCTCGCCGCCCGCGACTCGGTGAGCCTGCGGGGCCTGAGTGCGCCCACCGATTCGGTGGTGTGGGCCAGCGGCAGCCGCGGCACGGTGGGCCGGTCCCTCGACGGCGGCCGTACCTGGCAGTGGCGGCAGGTGCCGGGCTACGAGGCCCGCGACTTCCGCGACGTGGAGGCGTTCGATGCCAATACCGCCCTCCTGATGGCCGTTGCGGAGCCGGCCTGCATCCTCAGAACGACCGACGGCGGCGAGACCTGGCAAGTGGCATTTGCCGACTCCACCAAGGGCATGTTTCTCGACGCCATGCACTTCCGCGACGACCGCCACGGCATTGTGGTGGGCGACCCCATCGGGGGCAACTTTTTCGTGCGGGGCACCGACGACGGCGGCAACACCTGGCGGGTAACCTACCCGGCCCTGGCGGCTCAGCCCGGCGAAGCCTGTTTCGCGGCCAGCGGCACCAACGTACGCCTGCTGACGAATGGCAGCTACCAGGTGGTGACCGGGGGCAAAGTAAGCCGCCTGGCGGGAAGCCAGGCCAGCCAAACGCTGCCCCTGGTGCAGGGCGCCGAATCAACCGGGGCCTTCTCGGTGGCGGCCCGGGGCAAGCGGATGGTCATCGTGGGGGGCGACTTTGCCAAAGAAAAGGACACCCGGGGCACCTGCGCCCTTTCCGCCGACGGCGGCAACACCTGGACCTTACCGGCCGCGCCGCCCCGCGGCTACCGCTCCTGCGTGATTTACCTCGACGGCTACACCCTGATCAGCTGCGGTCCGTCGGGCGTGGACCGCTCCCGCGACGGGGGCCGCCGTTGGGAACCCATTGCGGCCGAGGGCTTCCACGTAGCCACCCGCGCCAAAAAAGGCCGGGTCGTGTACCTGGCCGGGGCCGGCGGCCGCATCGCCCGGCTGAAACTGCCCTAGCCGCTCCCCTCCCCTTCCGTCCGCAAAGCAAACCCGGCGCACCCCGCGCCGGCGGCCGCCTATGGGAAAAAGTAATTTTTTTCACGGTATAGTAAAATTTTACTACAGCCCGGGGGTGCGGCGGCGGTATACTTGCATATAATTTTTTACACCGTTAACCACTTAAACATTTCATGAAATGAAAACGAACCCCATGAACACCATCAAAGATCAGGTGAAGAAGACCAAGGTACAGGTTGCCTTGAGCCTGGCCATTGCCGTTGCTGCGTCGCTTGCCCCCGAAGAGGCTGTTAGCCACTGCATTGCCGGCAACCAGGGTGATTGTGACGTGCAGGCGGATGGTTCATTCGACTGCGTCTATGGCTCATTCTGGAACGAATGCCTGTTGTACTGATGCAGGACAGCCGGGCCGCACGGCGCGGGAAGGGGCTTCTCCCGGGAAGCCGCTCCCCGCGCCTGCCGCCACCGGCGGAGTTACCCCTTTCCACCCGTCCCGTTTGCTGTGGTAAAAATTCACAAAAAAGTGAAAATCTAGCCTAAAACACCCCAAAATACCATGAACCCATCCGGCAAAGGGGTGCGTACCTACACCCTGGCAAAAACGTTTTTCGTACTCCTCGCTACGACCGCCGCGTGGCTGTTCATTCCCTCGTTCAAATACGCCCGCGAAAAGGCCGTGGAGAACATTCCGCCCCGCGGGGTGGCATACCGCCTGGCGCTGCGGGAAGCGGGCAGCCGGTTTTTCCTGCTCGACAGCCTTACCGACCCGCCGAGCATCGCCTACTACCAGTACTTCACGGATGCCGCCGGGAAAAAATACCTGACGTTTCTCAACAACCAGTCGCATACCATCTATTACTACGATTACCCGACCGGCCGGCTGGCACGAAGCGTACGGCTGAAGGAGTACGGGTATACGGGCAGCGACAAAATCCAGGGCTACCACATCCTCAACGCCGATTCCCTGTTCGTGTACAATTACAGCAACAGCGGCCTTACCTTGCTGAGCCTGCGCCGGGGGCCACTGCTCAGGCGCACCATCAGCGAAAGGGCCGGCCTCAGCCACCAAACCGTTTTCCCGGTGGTTGCCACCAATTCCCCCATTGCATTCGAACCGCGGCGGGCAAAGGTATACCTGGCCGGCTACATGAGCCACGAAGGAGGGCCCGACGCAACGGACCGGGAGCGGAACGTGCTGGCAACCTTTCACCTCGGCAACGGCACCGTGCAGTACGGAATGCAATACCCGGAATTCTACTGGGGTACCAACTGGGGCGGTACCGGGGGCTTCAGGCAGCCTTTTTTCGATTATAACCCCGGCGACCAACGGCTGGTGTTCAGCTTCATGGCCGACCACCACGTGTCGGTGCTGGATGCGGAAACGGGCAGGCGCACCCGGCACTACGCCGGCAGCCGGCACTTCGGGGAAATCAAATCCATGAAATACCGGCCCATCTACCACGATTTCCTGAGCCAGACCGAGTTGTACAAGTACTACGCCCAAAACCCGTCCTACCTGTACATCATTTATGATCCGTTCCGCCGGGTGTACTACCGGGTCGCCGAGTTGCCCGCCCGCCGGTTCAACGCCCGGTTGCCCAAGCACCTGAGCAAGCAGAAAGCGGTCATCATCCTCGACCGGTCGTTCCGCAAAATGGGGGAAGTCGTTTTCCCGCCCGATGCGTACGACTTCAGCCATTTCTTCGTGGCCGAAGACGGGCTCCACGTGCGGAAACTCCGGCACGAGTCGGATGACCGGGTCACTTTTCAACGGCTGGAACTGGTGGATGCCGGCCGCTAACCCCTACTCTTTCAGCGCCGTTTTTTATGAAGCCAAGCAAACTTTTCTTTTTTCTGCTCCCCGCCCTTTTCCTGACCCCGGCCTGCCGGCCCTCGGGCAGCGGCCCCTACGACGCGGTGCTCGACAACCTGGCTGTCGTTTCGCGGAAGGACCTGCTGGGGTACAAAGCCATCTTTTTCGTTCCCTCCTCGGGTTGCGGAGGCTGCATCAACGGGGCCGAAAACTACCTGCTCAACACCTACCTGGCCCGGGGGAGAAAAGGCGTTCTGTTCATCATCACGGGGCATTCCTCGGCCAAGTCGGCCCGGGTCCGGCTGGGAACGGCGGCCCTGCAGCACCCGGACGTGTACTTTGACTACCACCACCGGTTCGACCGGCCTCCTTTCATGCGCGAATACCCCAAAGTGCTCATGCTCGAAGACGGCAAGGTGTCGTCGGCCACCGATGTCAACCCCGAGAGCGGCGACGGGGTGTACCACGTGCTCAACCAGATTTGAAAAGATTCGTTCCACCCAACCCACTGCCCCATGCAAGCGTTCGAAAAACTCATTGCGCCCGTCACCGTTGCCGAGTTCTCGGCCAACAACTGGCGGAAGGCGCCCATGTTCCTGCAAAAAGATGACCTGCCGGACCTGCTCACCCCGGAAGAAATAAACGACTTCTTCGGCGGCCGGTTCTTTACGTATCCTTTCGTGAAAGTAGTCAGCAACGGCGGCGAACTGGACCACGCCCGGTACGCACTCAACCTTTCGTCGGGCTTCGATTTTCTCGACAAACAAGCCGTGCTCGGGTTGTTCAGCGAGGGAAAAACCATTGTGCTCCAGGCGGCTCATTTCCAGTTTGCCAACCTCAACGGCTTCGTGCGCCGGCTGGAGCAGGAAATGGGCATGGAAGTGCAGGCCAACGTCTACATCACCCCCGCCGGGTCGCAGGGGTTCGATCCGCACTTCGACAACCACGAGGTGTTCGTGTTGCAGGTGAGCGGCACAAAAACCTGGAATTTGTACGACGTGCCCGTGCAGGCGCCCATCAAGGGCATGCAACTGCCCGACCCGCTGCGGGACCATTACCGGTCGGCGGCCCCGGCCCACCAGCTCCAACTGGGCCCGGGCGACGTATTGTACGTGCCCCGCGGGGTGGTGCACGATGCCTATACCACCGATGAACCTTCCGTGCACGTGACGTTCGGCTTTCACGCCATGCTGCGGCTCGAAATCCTGGGTCAACTCGTAAAACTGGCCGAAACCAGCCCCTTCTTCCGGGAACCCTTCTACCCGCTGCCCGGCCAGGCGGAAAGCCCGGACCGCCGGGAACTGTTCGAAAAGGCCACCCGGATGCTGAGCCGCCTCCTCGAAACGCCGCCCGTCTACCGCAAGCACGGGAGCAAGTACCGCGACACCACCGACCTGTTCGGCGCCCTGCTGCTGGTAGATGGCCTTACCTCCGTAGCGGACGCCGCCGACCTCGGCCTGGTGCCCTGCCCGTCGCCGGACCACGCCCCGGACGGGGAAGAAGAGGCGTTTCTCGAAAAACTGGCCGGCGCCGGCCCCCTGTCCGGCCAGACGGTTGCCCTGGACGAATTCAAACGGATGACCAAAAAGCTGCTCCTGCGGGGACTCGTTGCCGTGCAGGGCCCGGCCGTGCCCGCCGGCGGAATCGCCTAGCGGCGGCTGCCGCCAACCACCCCAAAACACCTGTACCATGAACACCCTGACCGTTGAAAACGCCCCGCCGGCGTCCCCCGCGCCCCCGAAGCCGGCCCGGTCGGCCCTGAAGGCGTCGGTCCGCACCGTTTTACTGACCCTTGGCGTCATCCTCGCCGTGCGGGCGTTGCTCTTCGACAGTTATAAAATCACCAGCCGGTCGATGGAGGGCGACCTGCTGGTGGGCGACTACGTGTTTGTCTCCAAGCTCCACTACGGCCCCCGGCTGCCCTCTATCCTCAAGATTCCCTTTCTGGAGGAGGACAACGACCTGCTGCGTTTGCTGGACGTGCAACCGTATTTTCCGTCGCTTTCCTTTCCCGCGCGGCGCCTGCCCGGTTATACCTCCGTCGGCCGGGGCGACGTCATTGCGTTCAACCTGCCCGTGGAGGACAAGGCCGCCGTTGAGCTGAAAACCACTTACGTCAAACGGTGCGTGGGCGTGCCCGGCGACGTGCTCCGCATCCGGCAGGGAACGTTGTACGTGAACGACACGCCCGAGAAACCGCTGCCCAACCTCCAGAGGGCGTACCGGCTCACCAGTTCCGTGCTGCTGAACGAAGACAACACCAGCGGCCTGGGTCTGACCAACTTCAACAACCAGGTGCAGCCCGACGGCAACGTGCGTACCGCCGCGGGCTACGCCTACACCGTGCTGGTAAAGTCCCGCGAACTGGCGCGCATCCGGCGGGCTGCTTTCGTGCAATCCCTGGCGCCGGTAACGGTTCCGGTGCATTTCAAAGACCTGGATTTGTACGGCTCCTCCCCGCGCAACACCTGGAACCTGGACAACCTGGGACCTTTGCCGGTTCCGCGCAAAGGCCAAACCGTTGCCATTCACCCCGGCAATGCGGCCGCGTACTGGCCGTTGATCAGCCGGTACGAGGGGGTAAAAGGGGCCACCTGCCGGGAAGGCCGGATCTACATTGCCGGTAAAGCAATCAGCCGGTACACGTTCGGGAAGAACTACTACTTCGCCGTCGGCGACAACCGGGCCGACTCCTACGATTCCCGGTACTGGGGCTTCGTGCCCGAGGACCACCTGGTGGGCAAGGTAATGACGGTCTGGCTGTCAAAGGATGCGTACAACCGGAACCGCATCCGCTGGAACCGGGTGTTGCAGCCGGTGGAATGACGCCCGGATGAAAGGATGAAGCGGATCATCCGAGGATTCTATTTCAATCATGAACGACTGGTGCGGGCTCAGCGGCTCGTACCAGTCGTTTTATTACGTCTTCCTGCTTTTATTGATTCGTTGTTGGTTGTCCGGCCTTTCCCGTTTCACCAGTGATCTTGAACAATTACGTGTAAAACAGAGCGTTACGAACAACTAACAACGGACAACCAACAACGAATCAATCTTACTTACAGATTGGCATTTTGCAGTTGAACCGCCAGCGCGGGGAGTTGGTTACAGCCGTCGAGGCCCGCTTTTCTGACGATGTTGGCCTTGTGGTTCTTGATGGTGTGGTAGCTCCGGTTGAGTTTGCTGGAGATCTGCGGATTGGTACACCCCCTGGAAATGAGGTAGAGCACCTCAATTTCTGCGGCGGTGAAATCAAAAAAGTAGGGGGGCGTTTTTTTGGCACCGGTTGCAGGGTCCTTGCGCAGGATGTCGGCACTGGTAAAAAAGGGGACCTGGCTTTGCCGGATGAAATTCTCGATGAAAGAAAAAACGTTGCTTTCGGAGACAATGGCCGTGATGCCGATTCTTCTTAAGAAGCCGGCCCCGGCCTGTGTGATGCCGGACGTAGAAAACAAAACCTTGTATTGCTTCAGCAGGTCAACGGCGGTATAGACCGTTTCCAGCAGGCTGATGTTGTGAAAGTTGCTCCGGATGGCAACGCAATCGTATTTACCCTCATTCCGGAAGGCACTGGCGAAGCAATCGAACCGCCGGGTGCTCGTCTTTTTTTCTACCCAGTCGCTCTTTCCGTCGAGGTCAACCAGCATCCACTTGCTGTACCTGGCGTGCATCTCCCACAGCGCCATTCTGCGCTCTCTTTCCATCTCAATCGTTTGCTGCATAGATCATTTGTTTAAGGGAAGGTTTGTTCTGAGGGAAGGCGTATCCGGACAATAGCCGGCTACCGGGCCGGGCATTGCCCGGGCCGTGCGTTCATTGCGTGGCTGTCCAAAGGGAAATAAAAAGCCGCTCACCGGGCATTTGCCATTGCTCACGTGAATTGCTTGCGCCTGTACGACCCGGGCGGGGTATACCCGCAGCCCGGCTCTTTCAGAAAGACGAAAACCGTATCCCCTCCCGGGGCGGGTTGCCGCACGAAACAACTGGATGGAACGAGGATAAAAGTGCGACCATAAATAAAAATCAGAACCGGTATTAATTCCAGAGCACGAAAGTATGTCTTTTGTACCTAAACTGCAAATAATTCTGGTTAAAATAACATATCGTTAACTAAGTCGCGTTGTTATTAACGATCATTGAGAAACACCTCTCTCCGGGGCCCGGATGGAAAAAAAGCATTTTCCCGCTGCGGCCGCCCGGCCTGACCGGCGCAAAAAAAATCCTCCCGGGTCCCGCGTTCCGTTTGGAAAGGCAGGACCAGGAGGATTCCGCGGCCGGGCCATCGGATTGAAGAATAATTTATTTCGCTCGCCATTGGTCATTGGTACATTGGTCAGGCGTCATTCGGGATGCGTGACTGACCGGCTTACCAATGACTAATGACCGAGCACCAACTCACCGGTTCGTATTCGCATTCACCTCCGAGCCGCCGGAGCGGACGGCGTTGAGGTCATACTTGAGTACGTACAGGTATTTTTCGTTGATCTGCGTGCCGTCCATCTCGAAGGTTTCGCGGCCCGTGTCGCTGCCGCTGGTGATGCGGGCCAGGTCGGCCGCTTCGAACACCTGCTTGGTGTTGCCCAGGTCGTCGTTGATCGACAGTTTCATGTGCCGCGATTCGAAGTACTTGTAGCCGGCGATCTTCAGCGATTTGGCGATCAGTTCCAGGGGCGTCCGGGACTGGTCTTCGCTGAAGCTGCTGGCAGCCAGGTACTTGGGGTACCGCTCCGACTTGGTAAAATTCTTCACCTTGGCAATCTTGCGTTCCCCCTTGTAGTCGTCGATTTCCAGCAGGGCAAAGGCGGCAATCACCTTGCCGTCGCGCGGCACGTGCACGCTGATCCGGGCAAACTCGTCGGCCAGGATGAGGGCATTCTGCTGGATGGTGCGGGTGCCCCAGAAACCATTGTTGACCGACAACAGGCTGCCGCTGGCGTCGTAGGCGTTGAGGGTGTACACCAGGGTAAGTTCGTCGCCCTCCCCGGCCCCGATCACTCCCTGCTCCTGCACCTGCTTGGCGTGCAGCGAGTTTACTTTCAGGTCAATGCGCGTGTCGGGCACGGGGCGGTTCCGGTTGCCGCCGTTGAAGACGGCACAAGAATTAAGGCCCGCCAGCAGGGCCATCATCAATAAAAGCTGCTTATATCCCATCATCAGAAAAATCAGTTTGTGACGTACTCCTTTACGGAACCGTATCACCCGGGGTTGGAAAATAATCCGTTAGCAGCCCATGATTGCATTGAAGGTTGTATGGCTGTATGGTTGTATGGTTGGGCTTACGCACAACTACTTACTATTTGTGCACTAGCCATTCAGCCATATAACCATATAACCATACAGCCTTCTTTGTAAATTCACCTAATGGTCAAGGCCGGACGACCGGACCGGCTCCCCGGTCTGACCATCCGGCCCCGCAGCGTCAGGCGGCCGGCAGCGGCGCCCAACGCCGGCGGAAGCTTATTGCTTCAACACCTTGGTGGTCGTCACCTTGCCGTTTCCGTGGTCCAGGCGCAGGAAGTAAACGCCCGGTTTCGTCCTGCCCTCCAGGCGAATGGTGAGGACCGGTTGCCCCGCGCCCAGCGTGTGCCGGCCCCGGTAGTGGTTTTTTCCCAGGGCGTCGGTCACCGTGACGGCCACCGGACCATACGCTTCCCGGCCGGCGTCAACCGTGATCCGGTTGCTGAAAGGATTGGGATACACCCGGACGGCCGTTGCGGAGGCCGGGTTGTCGCCGAAGGCGGTCCGGGCGCCGCTGCCCGCGAAGGGGGAGAGCCGGCACCCCGGTACGGGCCGTTCCAACGTGCCGCCCGGCAACTGCCAGCCCACCGATACGGCGTCGCCGCCCCCGTGTTCTTTCTGAAGTACTTCGATGTAGTACTTGCCGCCGCCCGTCAGGCTCACCGGCGCCGACTGCTGCGACGGGTATTTGGTGTATTCCCGGGAGTACGTCCACAAATCCGTATAGGCAATTTTTACCTTGTTTGCCAGGTTGTCACTCGTACTCAGCCACAATTCGCACTTGTCGTCACCGGCCACCCAGAATGTGTAGCTGCCGGTGGTGGGCGGGTAAATGTACCCCCGGATGCGGGTGCCGTAGCTGTCGCCCACGTTTACCGGCCCCTCCAGGATGTTAAGGTTGCTGGTACTGGAAGGCGTGGTGTTCAAAGGAATGGTCGAAATTTCGGTGCCCCCGATGTTGTCCCACTTTTCGCGGGTGATGAGCCCGGTGGGGCCGCCGGCCGGCGACAACCGGTTGCCGGGAATGGGCCGCTCCAGCGTGCCGTCGGGCAGTTGCCAGCCCACCGACAGGTGGTCGCCCCCGGCCGTCTCTTTGTGCAGCGCTTCCACGTAATACCGCTGCCCGGCCACCAGGGCCACCGGGGCCGACTGCTGCGCCGGGTACTTGTTCCACTGCCGGTAGCTGCTGTAGGCGTTCACCCCGGCGATTTCGGCGATTTTCACCTTGCCCGACGGCGCCTCGGACGTACTCAGCCACAGTTCGCAGTTGTTGTCGCCGGCAATGTAGAATACGTAGTTGCCCGTGACGGGTGCCTGCACGTAGCCGCTGATCCGGCTGCCGTAGTAGCTGCTCACGTTCACCGGCCCTTCAAACGACGTGAGCAGGCGCGTAGAGTCCGCTACGGGCGCCGTGCCGAAGGGTACGGACGAAACCAGGTCGCTGCCGTCCAGTCCCGTCCACACTTCCCGCAGGATGGTCCCGTTGCTGACCGAGCAGGAGGTTACGGTCACGGTCACTTCGTCGGAAGCGGAGCGGTTGTGGTTGTCGGTGACCGTGAGCCGGAACACGTACGTGCCCACCGCCAGGTTGCTGACCGAAAGAGTGGCGGCGTTGGTAGCCCCCAGGGTGGCGGCGGGGCCGCTCTGCTTGGTCCAGGCGTACGCGGTGATGCTGCCGTCGCCGTCACTGCCCGAGCCCGTCAGCGTCACGCTGCTGGTGGGCAGGGCAATGGTTTTGTCGGGGCCGGCGTTGGCCGTGGGGGCGTTGTTCAGGTAAGGGTACACCCGGCCGTCCATCTGCCCGAACATGAACAACACGCCCGGGTAGGAGCCGAAGCCGCCGTGCCAGGGGGACATGACGCCCGCACCGTGCAGATCCTGGAAGGGCGTTGCCGAAGGATTGTCGTTGGGATAGGGCACCGTTCCGGGCTCCGTACGGGTGTACCGCCGCTTGATGAAATTGCTTTTCCAGTACGTATTCGAAAGGCTGATCCAGACCTCGTGCACGTAGTGCCGGTTGTTGATGGCGTCCACGCCGTTGATGCGGTAGTTGGCGTTGCCGAGGTTGGTTTCATTCTCGTGATACCATTCCAGGGAAGTATTGTCGATCAGTTTTACCATCAACTCGCTGATCAGCTTGAGGTTCTTGTTGCCGCCCGCGGTAGGACCCTTGCCCTGGGAAGTGGTGTAGTCGTACAATTCAAAATCCCCTTTCCGGGCCTGGTGGTCGGCGATGCTGAGCAGGTTGTTGACCAGGATCATGGTGTACTGCCAGCCCTGCTCGGTGGCATCGGACTCGGTGCGTTCAAATTCCCCGACCGAACCATCCGGGAACGTGCTGAACATCAGCATCTCCTTCACGAACAGCTTGGCACTGCCGGTAAAGGTGGCATTGTTCGTTTTTACCCCCACCAGGTTGTAAAACTCCACCATCGTGCCGCGGCGGTTGTTGTACCACTTGGCGAGGTTGGGAATGCCGTTGCCCGGGGTACCGTCGGCGTTTTTGTGCGTGTATTCCGTGATGTTGCCCACGCCCGAGGCAATGGCGTAGCCGCTGTAGTTGTAATCGCCGGTGTTCCGGTTCACGTACGGCTTGTTGAGGTCCACGTCAATGTTGCGCGCCTGGAAATACGTGGCCGCGTCGAAAAACCACTTGTCGAGAATCTGCTTGTCGGCGGCCGACAGAATGGTGCCGTCGTCGATGTAATCGTAGGCGAAGTAGAGCCGGGTAAACCACGAGGCAATGAACATGGCGGGGGCGCCGTCGCGGATCAGGTCGGAGGGCCAGCGGGTGGTGTTGCTCATGTCCATGGACGGTTCGGCCGCCTGCGCCAGCAGTTCCGCCCGCACCTTCTGGGCGATCTGCACGGGCGTCGGCGTCAGGCCGGCCGGGTTGTTCTTCTTGACCAGGTAGTAGAACGCGGCCGACATCGTCTTGACGCCCTTGTCTGTAGGGTTGGGGCCGGCGTCCCGCGGAACGGCCTGGTTAAAGGGCAAAGTCGTGCAGGTGGTCACGCCGTTGGTCGTCGTGCATTTCTGGGTTGGCCCCAGGTACCGCTCCTGGGTGGGGTTGTTGTAGAAACTGGTGGTGTAGGAAGCAATCCGGTCCCAGTCGCCCGGCGAATAGGCGCTCACGTCGCCGGCCGACTTGTAGTTGGTAACATCGGTGCCGTTGGCCCGCTGGCGCCAGATGTCGAGTTCTTCCTGGGTGACGTGCAGGCCCAGCCGGGTTTGGGCCCGCAGGCCGAGTACGCCCGTGCCCAGCACGATTGCCAGGCACAGCGCCCGGACGGAGAACAGGATTTTCGGTCGGCGCAGTAGTGGTTGCTTTTGCATAACAGGGTGGGTTAAGTGGATGGATGAAAAAAGTAACGGCCCCGGCGGCAGGCGCTTCCGGCAAAGCGCGAGGAGGAGCGCAACGGTTTCCCGTAAATGGTCCGAAAAAAGTAAAAATCGGCTTCTCAGCGCCCGGAGTGGCGCCGCCGCGGTCGTTACGGATCAAAGCTAAAGCCGGCCCGCGCACCCACTATGACACAAAAGGGCTATTTTTTAGCAGTTACTGTCAAAAAAGATAAACTTAAATAAATATGTCTTGCGCATTGAATTAATGGATTGTACCTTATTATTACGTGAACAACGAGCAACAGCTATGAAAAAAATCACCTCCGGGACGGCGTCGTACGCCCGTTACCTGCAACGCTGGGCGGCCAGCATGAACAGCGCCGAGGCGCCCCGGTATCCCGACTTCGTGCGCGAAAACCGGTGCGAATCCTGGTACGGGCTGCTTCCCCTGATTACGTACGTATGGGATGTACAGAAGATGAAGTACCTCCATTTCAGCAGGAACGTACTGGCCTTCACGGGTTACCCGGCGGATGAATTCCTGGCCAAAGGGCCCCGGTTCACATTTTCACTGGTGCACCCGGAGGATGTTACCGAGTACGTAGAGCAGGTGCAAAAAGTGCAGCTCGAATTTCTGCGCGGCTTACCGGCCGGCGAGCACAGCCAGTACCGGTTCGACTCCAATTTCCGGTTCCGCCGGGCGGATGGCACGTACATTCACCTGCTGGTGCAGGAAACCTTTCTGCAGGTAGACCAGGCCGGCAACCCCCTGCTTTCGGTGGGCACCGTGTCGGACGTGTCGCACCTGAAAAAAGACAATATCATTACCCTGACCATTTCCCGCTTCCACGATAAAACGGGTTTTTCGACGGTCGCGCATTCGTTCAACTGCGGCGACGATCCCCTGTCGGCCCGGGAAAAGGAAGTGCTCCGGCTCATTGCCGCCGGATGCACGACGCCGGAAATTGCCGACCGGCTCTGCATCAGCACCCACACGGTAAAAAACCACCGCCGGCACATGGTGGAAAAAATGAACGTAAAAAACCTGGCCGAACTCATCCGGTCCGTCGTGACCAACGGCCTCATCTGAGCGGCGGGCGGCGGGCGAAGAGCAAAGGGCGGAGGGCTAAGCGCGAAGGACTGCGCCCCCAGCCCCTTGCTCTCCGCCCTTTGCCCTCTGCCCTTCTAATACCCCGCGTTCTGGTCCATGCTCGGGTTGTTGTCGCGTTCGGCCTGCGGAATGGGAAACAGCAGGTTCTTTTCGGAAATGTTGCCCCGCCCTACCCCGTATTCGTCGTTGGGGCTGCCCAGCGACCTGAGGAACGGAATGGCCGTGCCCGTACGCACCAGGTCAAACCACCGTTCGCCCTCAAAGGCCAGTTCAAGGCGCCGCTCCTTGAGCACCGCGTCGCGGAAGGCCGCTTGGCCGAGCCCCGTCACGGCGGGCAGGCCGGCCCGGGACCGCACTTCGTTCAGCGGCGTTTCGGCGGCAGTCGTCTGGCCCAGTTCGTTGAGGGCTTCGGCTTCCATCAGCAGCACGTCGGCCCAGCGCAGCACCACGGCGTTGAGCGGGTCGTTGGCAAAGGCCGTCTGCGCCCCGCTGTTCTTGGTGACCAGGAACTTACGCACGTTCGAACCGGTGCTCGACATGGAAGCACTGTACTGGAAACTGAGGCTCGGAATCTCGTCGCCGGGCAGGAACACGGTCGCCGGCCGCCGCTTGTCGCCGGGCTCGAACTGGCGCACGAATTCGGCCGTGGGCTGGTTCCAGCCGAAGCCGCAGCAGGCCGTAATGCCCGTGTTGCGCGGACCCATGAACTCGCTGCGCATGCTGCACACGGCCTCCTGGCTGAAACCGCTGTTCTTGGGATCAAATGTGTACTGCACCTCGAACAGCGATTCCGGGCCGTTTTCCAATTTATAATCGAAGTTCTGGCTGAAGTCCGGCCGCAGCGCGTACACGCCCAGGGCCCGCGTCTCCCCGATCTTGGCGACGGTTTCGGCCCATTTTTTCTGGGTGAGGTACACCTTCGCCAGCAATCCCTTGGCGGCGCCTTTGGTGGCCCGGCCCACGTCGCCGCCCGCGTAGGCGGCCGGCAGCACGGCTTCGGCCGCCCCGAGGTCCTCCTCGATCTGCGCGTACACCTGCGCCACCTCGTTGCGCGGCACGTTGAGGTTGTCGCCGGCCTTCAGCGGCGTGGTCAGCAGGGGCACCTTGCCGAACAGGCGCACCAGGTTGAAGTAGTACAGGGCCCGCAGGAACCGGGCCTCGCCCACGATCCGCGCCCGGACGTCGGCGTTCATGGGGATGGCCGGCACGCGGTCGGTCACCAGGTTGGCCGCCAGTACGCCGCCGTAGTGAGCTTCCCAGATGTCGCGCACCCCCGGGTTGGCAGCCGTGGTGGCAAAGCTGGCCGCCTGTTGCGTTTCGAGCCCGTCGGTGCCGCCGCCGGCGCCCACGATGCTGTTGCCGGCCACGATGTCGAGCATCCAGAGGCGGAGGTTGTAGCAGCCCGGCCGTTGCAGGTGGTGGTAGGCGGCGCTTACGGCCCGGAGGGCGTCCTGTTCAGTTTTGTAGAAGTTTTCGGCGGCCAGGTCGTTCTGGGGCGCCTTTTCAAGAAAGTTCTCGCAGCCCCCCAGCAGTCCGCCCGCGAGCAGGAGTATCAATGCAGTTCTTTTCATGAGATATGAGACGTGAGACATGAGATGTGAGACAGGAATCCGCGGTTCAGCCATTTAGCCATCCAACCATTTAACCATCCAGCTTTCAACCCTCAGAATGAGACATTTAGACCGGCCAGCAGCACCCGGGCCACCGGGTAGGTGCCGTTGTTGACCCCGTTTTGCAGGCTGTTGCCGCGGTACGGACCTACCTCCGGGTCGAAGCCCTTGTAGCGGGTAAACGTGTGCAGGTTCTGGGCACTGGCGTACACCCGGAGCCGGCTCACGCGCAGGGTGCCGGTGAGGGCCTGCGGCAGCGTGTAGCCCAGCGTCAGGTTGCGGATGCGCAGGTACGAGCCGTCCTCCACGTACCGGTCCGAGGTGCGGGCGTTGCTGTTGGGATCATCCCACACGGCGCGGGGCATCTTGCCGTTGCCGGGCTGCCCGGGAGACCGCCAGCGGTCCAGCGTCTCGGTGGTCTGGTTAAAGGCCCCCGACATCTGTTCGTTGAAGATGCGGTTGGCGTTGAACACGTCGTTGCCGTACACCCCCGACAGGAACACGCTCAGGTCGAAGCCTTTGAAAGCCAGGTTGTTGGTAAGGCCGAAGGTAAACTTGGGAATGGGGCTGCCGATGAAGGTCCGGTCGTCGTCGTTGATGATGCCGTCGGGGGTGAGGTCGCGGAAGCGGATGTCGCCGGGGGCCGTGCCGGGCTGCTGGACGGCGTGGGCCTTTACCTCGTCGGCCGATTGGAAGATGCCATCGGTCACGTAGCCGTAGAAGGCGCCGATGGGCTGGCCGGCCTGCGTGCGGGTAATGGTCTGGTTGAAGTCAATGTCGCCGCCGGAGATGGGCCGGCCCACCGACAGGTCGAGCACTTTGTTTTGGATGAACGTGATGTTGAAGTCGGTGTTCCAGGTGAGGGAGCCGCCGGCCAGGTTGCGGGTGTTGAGGCCCAGTTCGAGGCCCCGGTTCTGCACCCGTCCCGCGTTCACGGCCGAGGCCGACCGGTAGCCGCTCGACAGGGCAATCGGGATGCCCAGCAGCATGCCGGTGGTGGTTTTGTCGAACACGTCGGCGGTGAGGGCCACCCGGTTGTCCAACAGCGCCAGGTCGATGCCCACGTTGGCCTGCTTCACCGATTCCCACCGCACGTTGGGGTTGGGCAGCGTGACGGGGCCCACGCCTACCGTGATCTGGTCGTTGAACACGTAGTTCTGGTTGCCGCTCAGCAGGGTCGCGTAACCGTACAGGCCGATCTCCTGGTTGCCGGTGGCCCCGTAGCTGGCCCGCAGTTTCAGGTCGCTGACCACGGGCACGCCCTGCATGAAGCCTTCCTGCGAAACCCGCCAGGCCACCGAGCCCGACGGGAACACGCCGTACCGGTTACTGGCCCCGAAGCGGGAAGAGCCGTCTACCCGCACCGTGCCCGTAAAGAGGTATTTGTCGGCAAAGGTGTAGTTGACCCGGCCGATGTAGGAGAGCAGCGACCAGCTGTCGCGGGAAGATTCGGCGCCGTACGTGCCGCTGCCGATGTTGAGTGACTGCACGCCGTTGTAGGGATAGCGGCCGTCGCGGGCGCCCAGGCCCTGGCTGGCCGAATTCTGGGCGGTGGTGCCCACCAGGGCGGTAAGGGCGTGCTTGCCGCCGAAGCTGCGGGTGTAGGTCAGCGTGTTTTCGGCCAGCCAGATCAGTTCGTTGGAGGCCCGGTCGTCGACGGTGGCCGGGGAATGACGGATGCCGCCCCACTGGTAGTCGGGTTCGAAGGCGGAATTGGTGCGGAAGAGCACGTCGAGGCCCAGGTTGGTGCGGAACCGGAGCCCTTCCACGATGTCCCACTCCCCGTACACGCTGCCCAGCAGGCGGTTGCGGGTCAGGAAGTTGTCGATCTCCAGGGCCCGGCCCACCGGGTTCGACTTGTCGCCCACGTACTCGATGGGGCCTTCGGGGCCGGCGTAGGTGCCGTCGCGGTACACGGGCAGCGTGGGCAGTTGGTTCATCGCCAGGAACACGAGGCCGCTCTTGGTGTCTTCGTCGGTGGTGACGGCCCGCTGCTCGGTCCGGCTGATGCTCAGGCTGTTGCCGATCCGGATTTTGCCCGAAAGCTGGCTGTCGAGGTTCAGGCGCACTGAGTACCGCTTGAAGTCGGAGCCGATGATGATGCCGTCCTGCCGGAAGTAGCCGCCCGAAATGGCAAACTGCGTTTTGTCGTTGCCGCCCGAGGCCGCCAGGTTGTAGCTCTGGATGGGGGCCGGCCGGAAGATTTCGTCCAGCCAGTCGGTCCCTTTGCCCAGGGCGGCGGGGTCCGCAAAGTCGGGGTTGGTTTTCTTGCCCCCGTTGGTGAGCACGTCGTTGTTGAGTGCGGCAAATTCGGACGCATCCAGCAGGTCCACCCGTTTGGCGACGCGCTGCACGCCGTAGTAGCTGTCGAAGTTCACTACCGGCTTGCCCGCCTGGCCGCGCCTGGTGGTGATGATGACCACCCCGTTGGCGCCCCGGGCGCCGTAAATGGCCGTGGCCGAGGCGTCCTTGAGCACGTCAATGGACACCACGTCGTTGGGGTTGAGGGTGTTGAGAATGTTTACGTTCGAAGAGTTGTCGGAAGAATTCATGAAGGGCACGCCGTCCACCACGTACAGCGGCTCGCTGTTGCCCACCGTGCCCACGCCCCGCACCCGCACCGATACCGAGCCGCCCGGCGCCCCGCTGTTCTGGATCACCTGCACGCCCGCGGCCCGGCCCTGCAATGCCTGGTCCACGCCCGTCACGGGCACGGCCCTGATCTCGGCTTCCTTCACCGAGGCCACCGACCCGGTCACGTCGCGGCGCTGCTGGGTGCCGTAGCCCACCACCACCACTTCCGTGAGGGACTGAATGTCGGCCACCAGCCGGACGGCCAGCTGGGTGCGGTTGCCCACGGCTACTTCTTCGGTCACGTAGCCGATGAAGCTGAAGGCCAGCACGGCTTTTTCGTCGGGTACGGCCAGGCTGAAGCGGCCCTGGGCGTCGGTAACGGTGCCGGTGGTGGTGCCCTTCACGGTCACGTTTACGCCTATTAGCGGCTGGTCCTCCGCGTCGGTCACGGTGCCCGTCACGGCGATGGGGTCGCCGGGCAAACCCACCGGCAGGATGCGTCCGCCGGGCAGGGCTCCCGTGGGGGCGGTCCGGGCGGCGGCGTCGGGCAACTTGTTCCCGCGCCGCCGCCCTTCCTTCGGCCGCCGCGCCCCTTCCCGGTAGATGGCGTAGTACTTGTCGGCTACCTTTTCGTACCGCAACTGGTTGGGCGTCAGAATCTGGGCCAGCGTTTGGGCGAGGTCTTCCGACAGCGGCACCCCGGCGTTCACGTACTTCTCCCGGATCAGTTCGCTGTCGAAGCTGAAATGCACCTTGAATTTCGCTTCCAGTTCCGTGAGCACGGAAGCCAGGGAACGGGCCTGGGCTGGGGCGGGCTCCTGCCGGGTGGAAAACGCCACGTCTTGAGAATACCCAAAAACAGGTTGGAATAGTAGTATTCCCAGCAGGCCGCAGCCCAGCAGGGCGTACCGGATTCGTCTCATAGGAAAATTGTTTTGGCGTGAAGGAAAGTATTACTGGAGGATGATTTGTCCGCGTTGCGGTTGCACTTCCAGGCCGTAGACGCTGGAAATGGCTTTGAGCACGATGTTCAGGTCGTTGTTGGGCAGGGTGGCCGTAAATTTCATTTCGCCCATGTCGGGGTCGGCCAGGGTCACTTGCACCCCGTAGAAATCCTGGACCGTGAGCAGTACTTCGGCCAGGGGCGTGCTGTTGAACACGAGTTTGTTTTGCCGCCAGGAGGAGTAGTGCTCCGGCGTTACCGTCCGCCGGGCCACCTCGCGGCGGGCCGCCGATACCTGCACGAGGTCGCCCGGCGCCATCAGGACCGACCGGGCCCTGCCGGGCGTGCGGGGCACCAGCTTTACTTTGCCTTCGCTGAGTACCACGCGGGTATCGCCCCGGCGCTGGGTCACGTTGAACCGGGTGCCGAGCACTTCCACGTCGAGGTCTGTGGTGTGCACCACGAACCGGGCCCGGTCGGGCCGTTTGGCCACGGTGAAGAATGCTTCGCCCGTCAGCCATACTTCCCGGCCGTGCGTGCCGGGCAGGTCCCGGGCCACTTTCAGGGTCGAGTTGGCGTTGAGGGCCACCTGGCTCCCGTCGGGCAGCACCAGCGAACGGGTTTCGCCCGACCGGGTGGCGTACGTGCGGTAGCGGATCAGGTCGCCCAGGCCGGAGAGCACCACCGCGGCCGCCACCACCGCCACCACGCAGGCCGCCGCCAGCCAGCGCATCACCGGGGTACCGGGCCCCGCGCCGCGCCGGCCCGGGGTGCGGGCCAGTGCTTCCGCGCCGGTTTCGTCGAGCCGGCCGAGGTACTGGCCGAGGGCGGCTTCGGTGTCGGGCAGGTACTGGAGGCTGCGGCTTTCCCAGGCTTCGAGGCACTGGTAGTAGAACTCGCCGTTGGCCGGGTCGCGGAGCCACTCCTCGATGCGCTTCTCCTGCAGGGGGGAAGTCTTGCCCTCGAAATGATCGAACAGGAGTGGCCGGGTAACGGGTAAGCTCATAGGATGGGTTCGGGAAAGGATCGGGGCGTCAGGCGTATTTCTGCACGTACAGACAATCGGGAGGCGGGTTCTACGTAAAGGGACGCGTAAAAAAAATTTTACCGGCCGGCCCACAGCAGCAGCAACAGCCCCAGCAGGTGGCTTTCCCGCAGGCCTTTGCGCAGGGCGGCCACGGCCCGGCCCAGGTGTACCGCCACGGTGCGCACCGACAAATCGAGGCTGTCGGCGATCTCCTGGTGCTTTTTGCCCTCGTAACGGTTCAGCAGGAACACTTTCTTGCACTGGGGCGGCAGGGCTTCCACCAGGCTTTCGAGCTTGCGGGAGAGTTCGGTGAAAAACAGGTGCTGGTCGGGTTGGCGGAGTTCGGTTTCGAGGCGCACCTCGCGGGCCAGGGCTTTGTGGGTCAGTTCGGCCTTCAGGTGGTTGTAGGCCCGGTGCCGCACGGCTTTGAACAGGTACGCCCGGTACGAAGTGGTAATGTCGAGGTAGGTTTTGTTTTTCCAGAACCGGTAGAACACCTCGGCCACCAGGTCTTCGGCCACCTCGCGGGAGTACACCAGCCGCACGGCCTGGTTGCAGAGCACCTGGTGGTACCGCTTGAACAGCAGGCCGCACGCCTCTTTGGGGTCTTCCCCGAACGCCTTGCGCAGAAACAGTTCGTCGTCGCGGAAGGAGGCGTGGTCGGGAGGCAGGAGCCCCGGGCCGGGGACGCGGTCAGCCGAAAGGGAGCCATTGCCGGGAAGGGCCGTTGAGGGGTGAAGCATACGCAAACGGACGGTTTTAGAGAATGGTGCGGGATGTGATCGGTCAGCTTCCCCCTAGACAGTTACCCCTTCCAAAATACGTAATACCCCGCTTACTTTTTTTAAAATTTTTATTCAAATAATAGAATAACGGAGACCGGAAGATGGGGGACCGGAGCAGGACCGGGAAGGAGGCTTCGGGCGTCTGGTTCAAGCGTCCGTATGTGATCAGCGTTCACCAAGGAATGCGGCTGGACGCGGCTGGTTGGCGCGTGAACGCCTGATGTTGTCCCATACTTATTTCAAAAGGCGGAACATACCTGGGTGGGTACGGATTCTTTTCCCGTATCCGCGCCAAACGATGGGCCTTTTCATGCGGGCGGAAGGAAGCATCTGGGGCATGAGTTCGTTGCGGTATGAATATCCCCGCGTTACTGGCGCAGGCGTCATCCCCGGGTTACTGGCGCAGGCGTCCGCCTGTGCCTTTCCGGACCGGAAGCGTCCGCTTCCAGCCGGCAGGCTAACGCGTTTTGACCAGTGGTACAATACGGAGAACCGGCACCGGTCGGCAAGGTGCTTTGACAGAGACAAACAGGCAGGACAAGTTATCCCGGCGGTTAGAAGAAGCGTTAGCCTGCCGGCTGGAAGCGGACGCTTCCGGTCCGGAAAGGCACAGGCGGACGCCTGCGCCAGCAATGCGGGGATATTCATACCGCAACGAACTCATGCCCCAGATGCTTCCTGCCGCCCGCATGAAAACGCCCATCGTTTGGCGCGGATACGGGAAAAGGTCAATCTGAATCACGTACGGACGCTTGAACCAGACGCGGGAAATCAGACAGAAGACCGGCAGCCTACGGTTTCAACCGCGGGAAGGGTGACCGGAAGGCTTCTGCTTTAAAATGTCCCGGTGCCCGAACATTGGGAGCAGAAAAAGGTTGCATGTCGAAGTACCAATACCTGCTGACCAATAACCCGATAAGAGTCGTAATATTTTCCGGTTGCCGTGAACCCGGAAGGAAAAAACACGTACGCCTCTTTGTGGATGTACAAATACGTACGCCGTGCGTTTCCGGCTTACCTCCGCCAAACGGCATTCCGTGCCGGAACCACTTGCAGCATACTGACAATCAGCCTCTGTCTCCCGTCCAATGTCTATTGTCTCATGTCTGATGTCTCCCGTCTAACGTCTATTGTCCCAATTCATCCCCCGTATGGAAGGCTCTTCTGTTCCTCAATTCTCCGACCTGAATGACCTGCGGCAGGAGGCCCTCCGGCGGCTCGGGCAGCACCCGTCCGCCCCCCTACCCTTCCCGGAAGCGGACGGGGCCGACCCCCAACGGCTCCTGCACGAGTTGCAGGTGCGCCAGTTGGAACTGGAAATACAGAACGAAGAACTCATGGCCGCCCGCCAGGCGCCGGAAGCTTTCCATTACCGCTACGCCCGCTACTACGACCAGGCGCCGGTGGCCTACTTCAACCTCAACGCGCCGGGCCTGATCGTGCGGTGCAACGTGGCGGCCTCCCGGCTGCTGGGGTACGAACGGCGGTACCTGCCCGGACGGGGCATGCTCACCCTCGTCTGCGCCGACGACCAAGTAGCGTTTTTTACGTTTTTCAAACACCTGGCGGCCGGCACTCCCGCCCCGCCCTGCCGGGTGCGGCTCCGCGGCAAGAACGACCTCACCGGCCCGGTACGCCTGGAAGGGAGTTGCCTTCAGGACGAGAACGGGAACCCGGAGTACCTGGTGGCGGCCATTGCCCTCGATGAGCCGGCACAAACCCCGGCCGAACGCACTGCCCCGGAACGGCTCCTGCGGGAAGCCGAGGCCGTAGGGGGCACGGGCAGCTACGAGGCCGACCTGGCTACCATGCAGTTCCGCTTCTCCGACAACCTGTACCGCCTGCTGGGGCAGGAGCCGCAAAGCTTCGTTCCCACCCTCGACTGGATCGACTCGGTGTCGCACCCCGAAGACGCCGTCCGGGTCCGGGAGGTGCTGGACCGGGCCGTTGCCTACCGGGAACCGTACTACTACCAGCGGCGCATTTACCAGCCCGGCGGCGAGATGCGCTACCTGGCCAGCCACGGCAAGGTGGTGTGCGACGCCGAAGGGCGGCCGGTCAAGCTGCTGGGCACCGTGCAGGACATTACCGGGCAGGTGCGCACCGACCAGATCCTCGACAGCGTCGACGAGGTGTGCTTTGAGCTGGACGGCAACTTTACCATCCGCTACGCCAACCGCCGGGCCCTCCAGGCGTGGGGAAAGCCGGCCCAGGAAGTAACGGGCCGCAAAATGTGGGAAGTGCACCCCGGCTACTGGAACACGGCCGTCTCCGACGCGTTGCTGAAAGCATTCCGGGAAGGGCGGCAGGTGCACGAGGAAATCTGGTCGCCGGTGGGCCGGCAGTGGATGCTGCTCAATGCCAACCCCTCGCCGGCCGGCCTGATCGTGCTGCACTTCGACGTGACCGACCGCAAACGGGCCGAGGGCGCCTTGCAGGAAAGCCGGGAACTGCTCCAGTCGGTGTTCGAAGCCACGCCCAACGCCATCTCCGTGTTCAAGGCCGTGCGCGACGGGGCGGGCCGCATCGTGGACTTCGAGTGGCTGCTGGCCGGCCCGGTGCTGGTCCGGAGCTTTGCCGGCGGCCAGGAACTGGTGGGCAAACGCTATCGCGAGGTTTTCGCCAGCCAAAAAGCGGGAGAGATCATGGACCGCCTGGTGGAGGTGGTGGAGACCGGCCAGCCCGCCGACTTCGAGGCCAACTACCAGCGGCCAGGCGACGACACCGGTTGCATGCGCATCATCGTTGTCAAGCTCGACGACGGCGTGGTGGCTACCTCCGAAGACGTTACGGCCCGCCGGCAGGCGGAGGAACAGTTGCGCAAGCACCTCACCATTCTGCAACAATCGGAAGAACTGGCCGGCACCGGCAGTTGGGAGTACGACGTAGTGACGGGGCAGTTTACCTGGTCGGACGGCATGTACCGCCTCTTCGGCCTGGACAAGACGCGACCGGTAACCCCGGAAATCTACGCCGCCTACGCCGTGGCGGAAGACCGGCCCGTGGCCGAAAAGCTCATCGGCAGCCTGCGCACCAACCCGCAGTCATTTGAAGAAATCCTGCGCATCCGCAAGGACGGGCAGGTGCGGATGCTGAAAATAAAATCGGTAGTAACCTACACCCCCGAGGGCCGGCCGGCCAAGGTGCTGGGCGTAGACCTCGACGTGACGGCCATTGAGGCGGCCGAAACGCAACTGAAGGAAAACCGGGCCCTGTTGCACGCCGTGATCGAAGCGGCGCCGGTGGCCATTGCCGTGCACCGGGCCGTCCGCGATGCGCGTGGCCGGATCACCGACTTCCGCTACCAGTTCGTGAACCGGGAAACGGAGCGGCAAGCCGGCAACCGCCCCCTGGCCGGAAAACGCTACCGCGAAATGTTCCCCGGCCCCCGGGCCGCCGAGTGGTTCGGGCAGTTCGTGCGGGTGGTGGAAGAAAACGTGCCGCTGCGTACCGAATGGCACTACCCCGCAGACGGCGCCGACAACTGGTACCTGGTTTCCGCCGTCAAACTGGGCGACGGCCTGGTGGTCATCAGCCAGGACGTGACCGACCGCAAAGGGATGGAGGCCGAAAACCTGGCGCTTAAACTTTTGCAGCAGAAAGCCCTCTTCAACGCAATCCTCGAAGCCCAGGAGGAAGAACGGCGGCGCATCTCCGAAAGCCTGCACAACGGGGTGGGCCAGATGCTTTACGCCACCAAGCTCAACCTCGACCGGGTAAACCTCGACCTGCTGCCGGAACAAGCCGCCCAGGTCAACGAAGCCCTCGATACCACCGGGCAACTGCTCACGGAAGCCATCCGGGAAACGCGCCGGGTGTCGCACGAACTGGTGCCGGTGCTGCTCCACGATTTCGGGCTGGCAACGGCCATTGATGACTTCTGCAAGCGTTTCACGGGCACGGGGCTGCGCCTCACCTGCCGGGTGGTGAACCTGGACGAACGGCTCGACCCGCACCTGGAGGTGGTCCTCTACCGCATCAGCCAGGAACTGATCCTCAACGCGGTGAAACACGCCGGCGCCGGCCAGATAACCCTGCTGCTGGAAAAGCAGGCCGGGGAACTGGTGCTGGAAGTGAATGACAACGGCCAGGGGTTCCGGCCCGGCCACGTCGCGGCCAAGGGCATGGGCCTGCGCACCATCCGCGACCGGGTAATACTGCTCAACGGCACGGCGGACTTTGCCGGCAGCCCCGGCGGCGTGCGGGCGACCATCCGCCTCCCGCTGCCGGGAAAGGAGTAAAAAAAATATTGCGCAGCTTAACGATCCTTTCGAATAATTACGTACTTATACTGAAATGACTCCATAACTATGCATTTGGTTGTTCAGAGTCTTCAGTAAATCAGAACATTACGAACAACGAATAACCAACAACGAATCAGCAATACACGCTTACAGAGGCTTTTTTCGAAACTATCTGCCGGAAACTCCCTGAGCATTCTCATTTATAGGCTAAAACGATAAAAAGAATGATCAGAGTAATCATCGCCGACGACCACAAGCTGGTGCGGGACGGTTTAAAGTCATTGCTGGAGCAGGCGGCTGCCGACATGGAGGTGGTGGGCGAAGCGGCCAACGGCCGGGAGGTGCTGGCCCTGCTCGGAAAGACGGAAGCCGACGTGGTGCTGATGGACGTGGACATGCCGGAACTGAACGGCATTGAGGCCACCCGCCAGCTGGCCGAGCGGTTTCCGCAGGTAAATGTGCTGATGCTCACCATGACCGACAACGAACAGCGGGTACTCGAATCGGTGCAGGCCGGCGCCCAGGGGTATCTGCTCAAAAGCGCCGGGCGGAAAGAACTCCTGACGGCCATCCGCACGGTGGCCGAGGGGGAAGAGCACTTCAGCACCGACCTGACCAAAATGCTGCTGCAAAAGGTGCAGGCGGCGGGGAGAGCATCGACCGCCCCGTCCCCGCCGGCCGTGCCCGGCGTGAACACCCCGCCCCCCAAACTGCCGGTGCCCATGTCGCCCCGGGAACTGGAGGTGCTGCGCCTGATTGCCAAGGGCCACACCAACCACCAGATTGCCGAAGTGCTGTTTACCAGCCGCCGCACCGTGGAAACCCACCGCCAGAACCTGCTCGAAAAAACCGGCACCAACAACACGGCTACGCTGGTATTGTACGCGGCGTCGAACGGGCTGCTGGAACAGTAAGCAGTGATCAGTAAACAGTAATCAGTAAGCGGTAGCACATTGGTCAGGGGTGTTTCGTCATCCGACAGTCCTTATTCATAAATCAGTTTACTGTTCACTGTTTACTGATTACTGCTCACTGTTTACTGCCCGTAACGCTTCCTTGTACGTGCGGATCACCCGGTCGCGGGCGAACGCGTGGTCGATCATGGGCTTGGGGTAGGCCGGCGTGCCGAGTTCGGGCACCCAGCGGCGGATGTATTCGTTGCGGCGGTCGAATTTCTGCGCCTGGGCGTCGGGGCTGAACACGCGGAAGTACGGGGCGGCGTCGCAGCCGGTGCCGGCCACCCACTGCCAGGAGCCGTTGTTGCTGGCCAGTTCGTAATCGAGCAGTTTGCGGCCGAAGTACGCCTCGCCCCACCGCCAGTCGATGAGCAGGTGCTTGACCAGGAAGCTGGCGGCAATCATGCGGACGCGGTTGTGCATGAAACCGGTGGCGTTGAGCTGGCGCATGCCCGCGTCCACGATGGGGTAGCCCGTGGTTCCCTCGCACCAGTGCCGGAAGGCTTCTTCGTCGTGGCGGAAGGGAATGTGGTCGTAGGCGGGCTTGCAGGCATACTTTTCCACGTGCGGGAAGTTGGCGAGAACCTGCATGTAAAACTCCCGCCAGATCAGTTCGGTGAGCCACGTGTCGCTGAGGGCGCGGGCTTTTGCCACCACCCGCCGTACGCTTACGGTGCCGAAACGCAGGTGGAGCCCCAGCCGCGTGGTGCCCTCGATGGCCGGGTAGTCGCGGCGGGCGGCGTACCCGCGCAGCGTGTCGTCGCTCACGTCCTTGCCGGGCAGGGGCAGCGCCGACGGCACGAACCCCATCGCTTCCAGGGAAGGCACGGGCGGGGCGACCGGGCGGGAGAGGCTGCCGGAACCCAGCGGGCACGGGTGGGGGACCAGGTCGGCGTCGGTGAGCAGGCTTTTCCACTTTTTGGCGTAGGGCGTAAACACCGTGTACACCGTACCGCCCCCCGTGAGTACTTCTTTCCGCTCGAAGACCACCTGGTCCTTGGTGGTTTTGAAAGCAATGCCCCGGTCAGCCAGCAGTTGCCGGATGGATTCGTCGCGGTCCCTGGCGTAGACCTCGTAGTCGTGGTTGGTGTACACTTCGGCCACGGGGTAGTCGCGCACGAGCCGTTCGAATACTTCGATGGGCTTGCCGTAGGGGGCCAGCAGCGTGCCGCCGGCCTTTTCGAGTTCTTCCCGCATCTCCGCGACCACGTTGCGGAGGAAGGTCACCCGGGCGTCGTCGCGGTCTTCGAGGCGGTCGAGGATGTCGCGGTCAAAAATAAAGAGGGGCAGCACGGGATACCCGCTGCGCAGGGCGGCCGAAAAGCCGGCGTTGTCTTCGAGCCGCAGGTCGCGCCGGAACCAGAATACGGCTACTTTTTGGGAAGAATGGGTTTGCATCAGCAATAGGCTTTAGGAAATAACGGGGAAAGGGGTGGAAGGTTTACCACGGGGAGGGGAAACCGGAGGCAGGGAGAGGGGAGGAGCGTATTGGGTATCAGGTATTGAGTATTGAGAATAACTGAACCGCCGCGGTCGCGGATGTAACAGCGGAAAAAGGAGGAGAAGTACGGGCAGGAGTGTTGCCTCAACCCGTGTTGCGTAGCGAAAGGATGGATACGCGGGCAAGGAGTGCATCGCGGTACTCGTCGCGTCACGGGCAAGGACCGCATCGCGGTACTCGTCGCGTCGCGGCTCCCCTCCTCGGAGGGGTTAGGGGGTGGGTTTACCGATATGCCCCCGTGATCTGGGGATCACTGACAGGTAAGATACTCCTATGCAAAATTTTTCGCAGATTTTCCCTTTTGGTGGATTCTTGAGGCGGTGATCCCTCGATAACTTGTCTCACGCAGGTAAACCCACCCCCTAACCCCTCCGAGGAGGGGAGCCGCGACGCGACCCTTTCCCGCGATGCGACGAGTACTGCGATGAGACCAGTACTGCGATGCGACGAGTACTGCGATGCGACGAGTACTGCGATGCGACGAGTACTGCGTATCCATCCTTTCGCTATGCAACACGGGTTGAGGCAACACCCCTGCCCGTACTTCTCCTCCTTTTTCCGCTGTTACATCCGCGACCGCGGCGGTTCAGTTGTTCTCAATACTCAATACCTGATACCCAATACGCTCCTCCCCTCTCCCTGCCTCCGGTTTCCCCTCCCCGTGGTAAACCTGCTCACCTTCCTCTCTCCCGCTTCGGTGCCGGGAAGGCTCTCGTGCCGCCCGGGAAGGCCGCTGCACCTGCCGGAAATGCTTTTTGCGGGTCCGGAAAAGCCGCAATGCCTGCCGGAAAGGCAACAAACGGGTCCGGGAAGGCCACCTCACGGGCCGGGAAGCTCGCGGACCGGACCGGGGGCGGCGGGAAAGGGCCGGGAAACTTACGCACCTGCCATAAAACCGCTTTGTCATGGGCAAAAAGGTGATTGCACCGCTAATTTCGGGCTGCTGTAAAAACCCAGTTCTCATTTCAAACCCCCGAACCGCACCAAACCCCACCCTTTTTTTTGTTGTAGACGGCAGATCGTCTCCGCCTCTCCCGTCTCACGTCTCACATCTCACGTCTTTTTTCTCATGAATACCAAGCAGATCAACCAGTACGACATGTACCTGCGCGTGCAGAAGGCCCTCGACACCAACAAAGGCATCTGGGCGGGCAACAGCCGGGTTACGGCCAACTACGAAGCGTTTGTGCGCAACCTCCAGGCCATTGAAGCCCTCATTGCCCGGGCGGAAGCCGACAGCACGGCCATTTCGCGGCAGAAGAACGCCTGGCGCGAACAATTGATCGACGACACGACGCGGCTGGTAAAAAAAGTGCTGTCGTTCGCGGCCGATACCCAGGACAAAGCCCTGGCGGCCCAGATTGACCACTCCCGGACCGAACTGCGCAACCTGCGCGAAAGCCTGCTGCCGGGCATCTGCTACGCCGTGTGCGACAAAGCGGCCGCGCACCTGCCGCAACTGGCCGAGTACGGCGTAACCCAGGCTGAACTGACGGGGCTGCGCAGCCTCACCGACCAGTTCAAGGCGATCATTCCCGAACCCAAGCTGGTCATCAGCACGGGCAAGCAGGTGACTGGCGCCCTGGCCGACGCCTTCCGGCAGAACAACGACCTGCTGCGCGAACAGCTCGACGGCAAGCTGGAACAGTTCAAAGACGCGCAGCCCGCCTTCTACGCCGCCTACTTCGACGCCCGCAATGTGATCGACCGCAGCGCGAAACACAATGAGCCGGCCCACTAAACCGTAACTTTACCTCTTCCGTGAAAAGGCTTTCTTCTATATCCTTTTATTTGCTTGTGCTCCTGGCGGTTGCCACCCAATCGTGCCGAAAGGACCCCGAACCTACTCCCCGGCCCTGCGTACTCTCGACGATCCGGATGGGTGCCGACACACTCGACGTTTTCGAGTACAACGAGGCGGGTCAGTTGGTAAAACACGCCCAAGGCAACTTCATCCACCGACTGCAATACGACGGGGACGGGCAACTGGTCCGGGTAATGTACACCTACACCGACATGCAGTCGGTCAGGGAGCACGAAATGACGCTGACGTATTCGAATGGCGGAAAAACCGTGGTCATCCGGATGCCGGCTTCGTCTTTGTCTGCTCCGGAAGAGCACACTGTTGAGCTTGATGACAACGGGCAGATGATCCGTTACATCATCCCTCAGGGCAGCGACCGGATTGTCCGCCGGTACGAGTACAATGCAGACGGCGACCTGCTGAAGCACTTCTACGCGTACGTAACGCCGACCAACGTGATGGAATCGCTTTGGACCACGCACGAAAACTTCGACGGTAAACCAAATCCCTATTTCACTTCCAAAAGTCTGCGGATGTACTGGCAACTCGTCCGGGGCGAACCGGTGGGCCGCCACAATTCCCTTCTTACCAAGGAATACGGGGGAGACGGTGAAGTAGACTGGACGACTACCCGCACCAACGCCTACAACGACAAGGGGGAACTGGTAAGCCAGTCGGGTCGGCTTGAGGGCCCGTCTTACTCCTTGCATTACGACTTAGGGTATACCTACCGCTGCCCGTAAGCGGGGACCATTGCGCAGAAGATGAAAAAGTTGCTTATTATCGTACTGTTTCCGGCGGTGATCTTCTCAGCCTGCAAGGATAAAGTGGTTACCGGCGCCGAGGGCCTGGCTTTGCGGTACGAGGCACCGGCAGGATGGGAAGAAATGGAACAAAAACCGGACGGCGAAGGCGTGCAGTTGCTGTTGGTCAAGCAGGTGGTTGACGTCCGGGAACCTTTTATTGCTAACTTTATCGTGACAATTGCTCCCAAATCGGAGTACGCGGCATTCGGCATTGAAAATTACCAGGACTTTCTGGCTTTTCACCGGCGGGCAGACCGGCAGCCGGCCAATACCAGGATTGTCGGCGGCTACGACCAGGTGCGCTTTAACGGCGTAACGTACCACGTCCTGCACAAAAGCATTTCAAGAAATGCGTACGGGCTTTGGCAACGGTTATATTCTGCCGAAATTGCCGGCCATTACGTGGGCTTCGTCACGACCCGGCCAAAAAGCAACGCGGCCGTTGACGAGGAGTTCGAAGCAATTATGAAGTCGATCACGTTCGAAAAGACAACATTCAATTCTACGAGTAGATGAATCCATTAATTTCCGTCGTCGTTCCCCTGTACAACCGCGTGGACGTGATCAAAGAAACCGTCGCGTCGGTGCAAGGACAAACCTACCCGCACTGGGAACTGATCGTGGTGGATGACGGCTCCACCGACGGGTCGGACGGAGTGGTGAAGGCCCTGGCCGAGCAGGACAAGCGCATCAAATTCTACCGCCGGGACCGGCAACCCAACGGGGGCTCGGCCTGCCGCAACATCGGGTTCGAAAAAAGCACGGGGTCGTACGTGATCTTCCTCGATTCCGACGACGTGCTGGCGCCGTTCTGCCTGGAGCACCGCCTGGAGCACTTTGCCCAGTATCCCGACAAAGATTGCCTGGTGTTCCCGCCGGCCATCTTCAGCACTACACCCGAAGAGGCCTACCGGCTCTGGAACCGCCTGGTCAAGCCCAACGAAATGAGTGACCTGGACCGCTTCCTGGCAACCGACGCCCCCTGGCAGACGAGCGGCCCGATCTGGAAACGGGAAGCGCTGCTGCGGGTGGGTCCCTGGATGGAAGGCATCCGGTGCCGGCAGGACCTCGAATTTCACGTCCGGGCGCTGATCATGGGCATCAACTACCGCAAGTTTCCGGAGGTGTACGATTATTTCTACCGGCGGTCCCCCAAGGGCGCCCAGATCAGCAAGGGCGACTTCGTGGATGAGGACTACATCCGCTCCAAGAACTACGTGTTCGGGAAGTTGGGGGAATACCTGGTGCGCGAAGGCAAACTGGACTTTTTCCGGACGCAGATGATGTGCTCGTATTACCTGGAGACTGGGCTGGGGAACTACCAGTACAACCACCGGATTCCGCTGGGGGAATTCGTGGGGCCCATCAGCCGCCTGAAACTGCTCCCCTTCACCGACAAAGCCCGGAGCATCGTGTTCCTGGGCGTGTTGTACCTGCTGAGGGCGTTGGTAGGCGTGCGCTACAGCATGTTCCTGTTCAACCGCCGGTTCCGGGCGTTGCCTTCCTTCTTCCTCTACACCCGTTACGACCGGGAAGTGAAGCTGACCGACGAAGACCGGAGAAAATACCTCCAGCGGCTGAACCGGTCCACGCCGGCGCGGACGCCCTGACGGGACGGGCCTTCCTTGATACCACTTTTTACCGACACACCACTGCTGCTTTTACCCGCACACTGCTTTTTACTGAATACACCACTTCTCCTGCCGATAACCACTTCTCCTTTCACGGATACCCCGCTGCTGCGCGTTACTTTCAGCGCCGGAGGAGCGTCCTGTTCCTTGTAACCACTTGCTATTGGGCATAAGCCCCGCAGGGGCGTGCCGTTCACCGGGAACAGGGCGTTCCTACGGAACTCCTTCGCGTGGGTGACGATGGGCTAGGAACAGGGCTCCCCTAACTCATTCGGTTCCATGCTTGCTGGGAAAAGGGAGTAATAACGCGGTAAAATGATTTTGCCGGAACATTTATACCCTTATCCCAGGGCACTTACACCATTCTATGAACATAAGGCGTGACCGCCGGGCAGCGGCGGCTCTTTTCACCCACGTTTTATACCGGCCCAGCTTTTCAAACCAAAGTTATCCCATTGCTTAATGAGAACATTTTTTAACGAATCGAGTCCCGGCCGCGCCAAAAGCCGCCAAAAGAGGCGAAAGGCAGCCGCTTACTATTGGGTTGTCCTGCTCCTGGCGGCCTTGCCGGCGTGCCGCAACGACCGGGAAACCGCCCCCACCCACTGCGTGCTGACGGAAGTACGGGGATTTGCGGGAGAAGTGCTGGAACGGTTTGCCTACAACCGGGACGGCCAGTTGGTAAAGTACACGCTGGACGGCCTCGCGTACCAGCTTCAGTACAACGACGCGGGACAACTGACCCGCGTGACGGAGTCGGGCATCAACCCCGACGAGTCAGCCTTCGAACGGGAATTTACCCTGCAATACACGAACGACGGCAAGACCGCGGTGGTCAAAAAACCCGTCGAGTTTACCGCCAAGCCCTACGAATACTCGGTCGAGTTGGGTGAAAAAGGGCAGTTGCTCCGGTACACCGGCGACGAGGACGGCCACCGGATCGCCTGGCGCTACGAGTACGACGAGGCGGGCAACGTGACGCGGAGCTTCTACGCGCAGGACCAGTCTGAGCACCTGGTGTACGAGCAGGACCGCTTCGACGCCAAGCATTCCCCCTACTACACCTCCGCGAGCCTGCGGATGTTCATGCAACTGGTATTCGGCAAGGCCATCAGCCCGCACAACCCCCTCGTGACCCGGCACTACGACCGGGAGAGTGTGCTGGACTGGACGCGGGCGGACGTGAACGCCTACAACGGCGGGGGTTACCTGGTGAGCCAGAAGGGTGATTTTGCCGGGTTCACCTACGCCGTGTCGTACGTGTACAATTGCCCCTGAACCACACTGATTCCATACGAGGCCGGTTCCGGGACCGGGTGTACGTAACGACGCTTTCGGGGGTGTTCTACAAACCCTACCGCGATTTCCTCACTTTCAAGCCCGTAGAATGAGTGCCGCCGGGTGTAGGAATTGGCTGGCCGGGAGCACGCCGTCAACCAAACCGGCCGGTAACCCGTGCTTTATTACCCCCGCCGGTACCCCTGGCGGCGGGGCCGTTCCGGGGCATTGCGTATCTTCTGCCCCTTTGCCAGGCGCCTTTGCCGGACGCAGCCCGGCCTGCCACCTCAACGCGGTTATTTGTTATTTGCAAGCAGAACGCTGATCTCCATGACCATCAAATTCTTTAAAAAAGCCCCCGTGTCCGTCGCCCACCATTCGGGCCTGTGCGTGCGGAAAGAGTTGCACGACGCCCTCTGGCAGCAAGACCAGCTGACGCTGGTGGAAATGGCCGCCCAGGTGCTGGAACTGGAGCAGGCCGACGAAGAGGAAGCCGAGCCGGGCCAGGAACGGGAAGTGCGCCTCACCTACCTCGACGACGTGATCCTGTTCGACTTCCGCGTGTCTGACGACGCCACCACCGTACTGTGGAAGCTCGAACTGGGCAAGCAGCCGTGTTCGCTGATGGACGCGTAAACAGTAATCAGTAATCAGTGAACAGTAATCAGTGAACAGTAATCAGTGAACAGTAATCAGTGAACAGTAATCAGTGAACAGTGGGTAGTACGCACACGTTGTTTACTGTTTACTGTTTACTGTTTACTGTTTACTGTTTACTGGCTTTTGCTTTCTGGGTGGCGCCCGTGAGCTGGCGGATGAGGGCTACCTCGTCGGCGCGGTAGGGCTGGCCGCTGGGGCGGAAGATATCGTGGAACCACACGGGCGGTTCACCCGCGTAGGGCTTTTTCCAGGAGTCCCAGGGGTAAATGGTGTTGGACTTGCCGGCCACGAAGCCCCAGTTGTAGGCCGCCACGTTGTACTTTTTGGCAACCGGCATGATGCCCTTGAAGGTGCTGTTGTTGCCCCGGGCCATGTATTCGGTGCAGAGCAGCGGCCGGTTGTAGGCTTGCAGCCACTTGACCCGCTTTTCGAACTCCGCCGGGCCGTCGTAACTGTGAAAAGAGATCACGTCCGACTCCGACACCTGGACCTGCTCAATGGGGGTGAGCTTCTCAAAATTTGACCAGTCGCCCTTCCAGATGCCGCAGGTAAGGGGTTGGACCGGGTTTTCGGCCCGGGCCCAGGCAAACACCAGCGGCAGCAGCCCCTGCACCAGTTCCAGCTTGTTTTTAGGTTCCCGGCTCCCGTAGCTCGACTCGTTCTTGTTGTCGGGTTCGTTCCACACGTCCCAGGCCAGGATGCGCGCATCGTCGCGGTAGTGGCCCACCACCCCTTTCACGTACGACTCCAGCAACGGGTACTTGGTCGAGTCGGCCAGGATGTCGGCCCCCGGTCCCTGCACCCAGCCCGAGTTGTGCAGGCCCGGCTTGGGGTCGGGCTGCCGGCCGAGTTGCGGGTGGGGGTCCCACACCGAATCGAAGAGCACCAGCATGGGCCGGATGTCGTGTTTCTGGCAGAGCGTCAGGAACGTTTCGAGGCGGCTGAGGAAGCCTTCCGGGTCCTGCACCCAGAGCTTGTCGTGGAGAAACACCCGCATCGTGTTGAAACCGAGGCCCTTGGCCCAACCCAGTTCCTTGTCGATGGTTTGCGGGTCGAAGGTTTCGGCCTGCCACATTTCCAGTTGGTTGATGGCGTTCTGGGGGGCGTAGTTGCTGCCGGCCAGCCAGGGTTGTCTGGCGAACCAGTCATTGGCCTCGGCGGGCGTCCAGCGTTGACGTTGGGCAAACAGGGCCGCGGGGAGCAGGCCAAGCAGGAGGAGGCAGAGGCGGGCGGCAGCGCGGTGCATGGGAAAAAATTTTGGGGCTGTGAATGTAAGAAACGGGCGGAAAACTAGGAGAAATGCACCAGAATATCGACATTGGATAAAATTTTTTACTGATACGCTTGACAAGGACAGAATAAATTTTATATTTGCACTATTGCCATATATTATAGAATAAGTTCAATATTGGTATGCGCACGACGGAGCAATGGCTGTCAGAGTACGGAGAGAGCCACCAGCACGGCACCAACAAGTTGATCCATTGGGTGTGCGTACCGTTGATCATGTTCAGCCTGATTGGCCTGCTTTGGTCAATTCCGGTAAATAACTTGCAAAAATTATTTCCGGATTCAATTTCTTTTTTTGTAAATTGGGGCACACTATTTCTGGCATTGGCGCTATTGTTTTATCTTCGGCTTTCAGTGTCGATGTTTCTGGGAATGGTGGTGATTGGGGCACTGATGGTAGCGGGGATTTATTTGGTGCAGCAGCACGTTTCGCTGCCCCTTTGGGTGGTTTCCCTCGCCGTATTTGCGGGGGCCTGGGTGGGGCAGTTCGTCGGGCACAAGATTGAGGGCAAGAAGCCTTCCTTTTTGAAAGACGTGCAGTTTCTGCTGATTGGCCCGGCCTGGTTGCTGAGTTTTGTATACAAGAAATTGGGAATTGCTTACTAGCCAACGATCTGGAATCAGGCGGCCCGTAAGTCCGAGATATTGATGGCGGATACCTTCCTTCGGGAAACACCACTTGCAACCGCCACAACGAGTTTATCATAGTTTTGTATGGTTTGATTAGCTGAAAAAGGGGGTAGTGTTTCGCTACCCTTTTTTTATTGTGCCCGTACAAGCTATTGTGTTCGTATAAGCCCCCAAGCATTGCGAGAAATGCAAAAAAATATTTGTACAGATTGAATTATTTTCATTTGTTTTGCATTCTCATTACGAACATTCATAAACCGCACGAACTGAGTTGATAAAGCACTTCTTCCATACCACCCCTACTCAGATGCGATCCAGGTCCTCCCGGACCTGATGAATGTATTTTTGCCTACGTGGCAAAAGCCCCCCGACTTTCCCACTTTATTATTGCAGTACCTGCTCCTTCGTCCCCCGGGACCCATGGGCGGCCGTGCTTTAATAAACCCGCGAAAATCGAACCCCGAGTATCGCCAACCATGCAAACATCGTTTCACCTTTTCTTTATGACGTAACTGAGAATGTCCCAATACATCGTACAGACTGCCCGTTATGAGCATCTGCAACTGGCGGAGGAAATCTGCCGCCACATGGAAGAAAGTGCCAAAGCCCGGGGTACGGGCATTGCAAAACGTTCGCCGGATTACATCAAGCAGAAGATGGTGGATGGAAAGGCGGTAGTTGCTACCACGGCCAACGGCCAGTTCGTTGGCTTCTGTTACATCGAAACGTGGGGACACGGTAAGTTCGTGGCTAACTCGGGCCTCATCGTGCACCCCGACCACCGCAAAAGCGGCATTGCCAAGGAAATCAAGCAGAAAATATTTGACCTGACCCGCAAGACGTACCCGGCGGCCAAGATCTTCGGCATCACTACCAGCCTGGCCGTGATGAAGATCAACTCGGCCCTGGGGTACAAGCCCGTCACGTTCTCGGAACTGACCGACGACGACAACTTCTGGAAGGGTTGCGCCTCCTGCACCAACTACGACGTGCTGACCCGCACCAACCGCAAGATGTGCCTCTGCACGGGCATGCTCTACGACCCGGTGGAAGAGGAGAAACCCAACAAGCGGAAGCCCTGGGACGTTGCCAAGCAGTCGAAGCTGTACGAACGCTGGCTGCGCTTCAAAAACCACGTGCTGTTCAAGAAGGACAAGCCGGCCGACGACCCGGGTGACGGCCAACCCAAGGAAAAGGAAAGCGAAAAAGTGCTGGTGTATTCCATCCTGGCGGTTGCCCTGGGCTGCGCCCTGTACTTTGTCGCGTAACGACGCCTGCCACCGGAACGTCCCTTCACGAAGCAGCCGCCCGTGAACGGCCTTTCCGGTGGCAATTTTATTTGCCCGGCTGCACGTCATTCCATTTACTCATTCATTTCCCCTCCCTTACCCAATGAAACCAAAAGTAGTGCTTGCCTTCAGTGGTGGTCTCGATACTTCTTACTGCGTGAAATACCTGTCCGAGGACCAGGGCCTGGAGGTGCATTCGGTGCTGGTGGATACCGGCGGCTTTTCGGCCGACGAAGTGCGGGCCATTGAACAGCGGGCCTGGTCGCTGGGCGTCGCCAACCACGTGACCGTGGACGTGACCGACAAATTCTACCGGGAGTGCATCAAGTACCTGGTGTTCGGCAACATCCTCAAAAACAACACCTACCCCCTTTCCGTCAGCGCCGAACGCATGTTCCAGGCCATTGCCGTAGCCGACTACACGCGGCAGAGCGGGGCCGGGTACGTGGCCCACGGCAGCACCGGGGCCGGCAACGACCAGGTGCGCTTCGACGTGGCCTTCAACATCCTCATTCCCGGCGTGCAGATCCTCACCCCCATCCGCGACAATAAGCTTTCGCGGGAGCAGGAGATCGAGTACCTGCGGGCCAAGGGCGTGCCCGGCGAATGGCACAAGGCCGCCTACTCCATCAACAAGGGCATCTGGGGTACTTCCGTGGGCGGCCGCGAAACGCTTACTTCGCACGGCTACCTGCCCGAAAGCGCCTTCCCGACCCAGCTCGGCAAGGAGAACCCCGAAACCGTGCACCTGCACTTCAAGGCCGGCGAACTGAAGGGCATCAACGACCAGCGGTTCGAAAACCCGGTGGACGCCATCAAGCTGCTCACGCAGATTGCCGCGCCGTTTGCCATCGGCCGCGACATCCACGTGGGCGACACCATCATCGGCATCAAGGGCCGGGTGGGCTTCGAGGCCGCCGCCCCGCTGGTGATTCTGAAGGCGCACCACGCCCTGGAGAAACACGTGCTGACCAAGTGGCAGCAGTACTGGAAGGAACAACTCGCCAACTGGTACGGCATGCTGCTGCACGAAGGGCAGTTCCTCGACCCGGCCATGCGCAACATTGAGGCGTTCCTGGCCGATACCCAGGGCCACGTAACGGGCACCGTGCACGTGCAACTGGCGCCGTACCGCTTTTACGTGCTGGGCATCGAGTCGTCGTACGACCTGATGTCGGCCAAGTTTGGCTCCTACGGCGAGATAAACAATGCCTGGACGGGCGACGACGTGCGGGGCTTCTCCAAAATCCTGTCCAACCAGACGATGATCTACGGCAAAGTCAACGAAGCCAATGAACAGTAAGATCCGGATCGGCATTTTCGGGGCGGCAGGATACGCGGGCGGCGAACTGCTGCGCATCCTGCTGCGCCACCCCCACGCGGCCGTGAGTTTTGCGCACAGCAAGAGCCAGGCGGGCAAACCCCTGTACGCGGCGCACCCCGACCTGCTGGGTGACTCGGCCATGTCGTTTACGGGCGACGTTCCCTTCATCAACGGCGGCCCGGGCGGCAACCTTGACGTGGTTTTCCTGTGCATGGGCCACGGCGAGTCGCGGACGTTCCTGGACGAAAACCGGTTCGAAGGCGTCAAGGTCATCGACCTCAGCCAGGACTTCCGGGACCAGAGCGGCGGGTTCGTGTACGGCCTGCCGGAGTTGCAGCGGGAAAAGATCCGGGCGTCGTCGCGCATTGCCAACCCGGGCTGCTTTGCCACGGCCATTGAACTGGCCCTGCTGCCCCTGGCGCAAGCCGGACAACTGCAATCCGACGTGCACGTAAGCGCCGTGACGGGCTCCACGGGAGCGGGACAGAGCCTTTCGGCTACCACGCACTTCAGCTGGCGGAGCGGCAACATTTCGGTGTACAAAGCCTTCACGCACCAGCACCTGAAGGAGATCAGGCAGAGCCTGAAGGCGTTGCAGCCCGGTTTTGCCGCCGGCGTCCGGTTCATTCCGTACCGGGGCAGTTTTACGCGGGGCATCCTGGCGTCGTGCTACACCACGTGCCACCTGCCTTTGGAAGAAGTGCAAGGGTTGTACACCCGGTACTACGCCCCCCACCCGTTTACGCACGTAAGCCCCGTAGAAGTGGACATCAAGCAGGTCGTCAGTACCAACAAGTGCCTCCTGCACCTGGAAAAGCACGACGACCAGTTGCTGGTGACCAGCGTGATCGACAACCTGACCAAAGGCGCCGCCGGGCAGGCCGTGCAGAACATGAACCTGCTGTTTGGCCTCGACGAGGAAACCGGGCTCAAACTGAAGTCAGTCGGTTTTTAATCCCTTCGCGGGGAAAAGCCGTACCTTGTCGTAACACGCTTTCCTGTCAAACCCATTGCCATGACACCAGAAGAAACCACCGAGAAGCAATTGTCCGAATACGAAATCGAACGCGGAAAACCTATGCCCAGCCTTAATCACGGAATCATCCAAAGTAACCTTTGCTTCGCCATTCTAGCAAAATACCGAAAGGAATACAGTGTTATATCCGAGTTGAGCTTGGAATTGGGTAAAGGCAAAATAGTGGTTCCCGACCTTTGTATCTATCCGAAGAAAGTCTACAATGGCTTTCAAGACCGGAGGAAAGTAGCGGAGCCGCCGCTCACCGCCATCGAAATTCTATCTCCTACGCAGGGTGCGGACGAGTTCGGCGAAAAATTCGAAGCGTACTTCGCCGCCGGGGTAAAGTCTTGCTGGTTTGTGCAACCGATGGTGGACACTATTTTCGTGATTACGCCTGACAAAAACATATCCCTTTTTCACAAGGGCGTGCTTACTGACCCCGCCACGGGAATCACTCTGGATTTGAACGACGTATTCGCTTAACCCGCTAATCTTCCAACCTTCAACCCGCCACCAACGCATTGAAACCATTCGACGTTTATCCGCTCTACGACATTGAACCCGTGAAAGCCCGGGGCAGCTACGTGTGGGACGACAAGGGTACCCGGTACCTGGACCTCTACGGCGGCCACGCCGTAATTTCCATCGGCCACGCCCACCCGCACTACGTGGAAAAGCTCACCGACCAGCTCGGCCGGATCGGCTTCTACTCCAACTCCGTGCGCATTTCGATGCAGGACGAACTGGCCGGGAAGCTGGGTGAACTGTCGGGCTACGACGACTACGCCCTGTTCCTGTGCAACTCGGGGGCGGAGGCCAACGAAAACGCCCTCAAGCTGGCGTCTTTCCACAACGGCCGCAAAAAAGTAATTGCCTTCACCAAAGCCTTTCACGGCCGTACCGCCGGGGCCGTAGCCGTCACCGACAACGCATCCATCGTGGCGCCGGTCAACTCCAAAGAACACGTGCAGTTCGTACCGTTCAATGACGCCGGCGCTTTGGCAGCCGCCATGAGCGACGAGATCAGCGCCGTGATTGTGGAAGGCATCCAGGGCGTGGGCGGCATCCACGTGGCTACGGAAGCGTTTCTGCGGCAGGCCCGGGCCCTCTGCGACCAGTACGACGCCGCCCTCATTCTTGACTCGGTACAGTGCGGCTACGGCCGTTCCGGCAAGTTCTTTTCGCACCAGTACGCCGGCATCCATCCCGACCTGATCACCACGGCCAAGGGCATGGGCAACGGCTTCCCGGTGGGCGGCGTGCTGATCAGCCCCCGGTTCAAGGCGGTGCACGGCATGCTGGGCACCACGTTCGGCGGCAACCACCTGGCCTGCGCGGCGGCCATTGCCGTGCTCGACGTGATCAAGGCCGAAAACCTGGTGCAAAACGCCGCGGAGGTAGGGGCGTACCTGATGGAGGGCGTCCGGGGCCTGCCGGGTGTAAAGGAAGTGCGGGGCCGCGGCCTGATGATCGGCATTGAGCTGGAAGAGCCGGCCGAGCCCATCCGCAAGACGCTGCTGTACGACGAACACATCTTTACGGGTGCCGCGGGCAAACACACCATCCGGTTGCTGCCGTCGCTGGCCCTGAGCCGGGAAGACGCCGGGCTGTTCCTGGAAAAATTCCGGGCGGTACTCGGGCAGGTGCCGGTCCGGGGCTAACTCCTTACGGGAGCACATTGGGTCAAAGCCCGGTTGTACACGCAGCCGGGCTTTTTGCATGTGGGGGAATGCAGAAAAGCGGGCTTAATACGCACAAAGCGGTCGGGGTAACCGAAAAAACGTGGCAAGTAAGTGCATCTTTACCAGCAAAGTAATATTTTTACTACTTTTAACGAGCAATCAACGGTACTCTATGCGCAATTCTACCCTCCCATTTTTTCGGTTTCGTCGTTCCGGGGCTCACCCCTCCCCTTTGCTGTTGTTACTGGCGGTGTTTTTCTGCTTTGGCAGTGCGGAAACTTTCGCCCAATGCACGAGTTGTACCCCAGCATTGACTGTTAACACCAATCTGCCGGCTGATCAAGTCAGATCACTAACCACAAGCAATAATCAGGTTATTTGTCTTCGGGGCACTGGCTCCTACCGGGGTACTATTACATTGGGTGGTAATAACGCTACCTTATGCATTGATGAGGGAGTAACAATAGACGCAAGTGCTGTTGTGAATATTACTGGTAGCAGAATCACTATTCGAAACTACGGCACCTGGGAAGAGCCCTTCAACATGGCTAGAACAGGGAATAATGGAATAGAAGGCAACGGAATCCTTCTGGTGGAAAATCGTGGCACCATGACTATTACCATCAATCCCGGAAACCAGATAAACCGGTTTGTGGTCGCCGGCAATGCGACTTTCATTAATTACGGTAATCTGACAATCAATAGTAGTTTGGAGATTGCCTCAGGAAGCAACCGTTTTGAAAATCAGGCAGCCGGAGTAGTAACGATCAATGGCAACGTGTCTGTTGTCGGAAACGGCAACAATAATGGATTCTTTCACTCCGGCAGCAACATTACTGTGAATGGTGATTTTACCAATGTAGATCAGAATGCCAATACGCAGATAAGCGGCCCGCTTTCCGTTCGCAATCTTATCATCAATGGTGGCGATTTTTCCGTAGTACGAACCATTGTAACTGTAACCGGTAATTACATCCAGCAAGGGAATAATCCACAGGTCTCGGGCGGAACTCCCGTAACAAATTGTGGCAGTTTTAACGTAGAAGGCACCAGCACCATTAATAGTGGAACGTTCGGCTTTCAAGGTTATCTGGGAATGTGCAATCCAGACGGGAGTGAGTTTGGCTTTACCCCAATTGTGGGGGGCACTATCGATCCAGATGGCAGACTGGGCTGTTCCTGCAGCCAAGCCCTACCCATCACCCTCATCTACTTCACGGCCAAGCAGAACGGCAGCCAGGTGTTGCTGCAATGGGCTACGGCTTCCGAAAAGGACAACGCGTACTTCTCACTGGAAAAGTCTCGCGATGGGCAGCAATTCAACGAGATCGGCCGGGTAGCCGGGGCGGGTACCAGCACCGGCAGGCTCACCTACCAGTTCACCGACGACTTTCCCTTCGGCGGCACGGGCTATTACCGGCTCAAGCAGGTTGACTTCGACGGCACGTTCACCTACTCGCGGATCGTGGCCGTAAGCAGCGAAATCAGCGCGGCCCTCCGCATCTATCCCAACCCGCTTGCCGGAAACGAGTTGTGGGTAGAAGCCACCGATGCCCAGGCCGACGACATGCGCATCACCATCCACAACACCGTGGGCAAGCTGCTCGTGGACCGGGTTTACGCCTACGAACCGGCCGTGAAAGTAGAACTCTCCGCGCTGCGGCGGGAACCGGGCCTGTACATCATCTCCGTCCGCCGCAAGAACCGGATCGAACGGCAAAAGCTGGTCATCCAGTAGCCGGTGGGCTTTACACGCCCCCGTACACTTTTACGACCTTTTCGCCGGGTACCACGTCGGGGCGGCAGGTCATTTCAATCTTGTCGGCCAGTTCTTCGGGGCGTACCCACGCCGAAAAGTCGGCTTTGGGCATGGACGCCCGGTTGGCCGGCGTATCAATGATGCTGGGAACGATTACCGAGGTGAAGACATTTTTGCCTTCGCCGGCGGCGTTGAGCAGGTCGGCCAGGGAGAACACGAGGGATTTGGAGAGCGAATACGCCACCATGCCTTTGCCGGCCGCCGGTTCGAGGGCCGGGCGGGCACCCACCAGGACCAACCGGCCGCCGTCGGGCTGCCACTGCATCCGCAGGAAGGCCGGCCGGGCCAGGTTGTAACACGATTCGAAGTTGAGCCGGAACATCCGGTGCAGGTCCGACAGGCTGGTTTCGGCAATGCTGCCCATTGCAAAACCACCCACCAGCAGCACGGCCGCCCCGATGGATTTGTGTTCCTCGAAGGACCGCTGCACAAATTCGCGGGAGGCATTTTCGTCGGTGACGTTGAGTTGGTGCACCTCCAGGTTGGGAGTGCCCGGAACGAAGTGATGCCGCGTGCCGGGCTCTACCGTGGCCAGCACGTAGTACCCTTCGCGCAAAAACTTATCAACCGTTGCACTGCCCAGGTTGCCGGCCGCCCCGGTGATAATTACTTTTTTTAACATAGGTGTAAGGGTGTGGTAATTTGGGCGTAAAATAGGGAAGCAACCCCGTTTTTGCGAAAGGAAGGGAGAAATAAATTTACTATTTCGTGATTTAAGAAAGGAGCCGGATAGGGGGATAGGGTTTAAACCCTATCCCCCTATCCCCTATCCCCGTTTATTCGATTTCCAGTCCCAACTGCGTCCGGAGGTCGGTGAGGACGGGGTGTTTCTGGGACAGGTACTTAAACTTTTCCAGGTTCGTGTAGATCGACTTCCGGATTTCCACGGCGCCGAGTTCGGCCTTCACCTGGATGTGCCGGTTGTTGAGGTTCCGGCGCAGGAATTCGAGCAGGTCCATCCGCATGTTGTTGAGGCTGTCCATCTGGATCTGGTTGTCCAGTTTGAGGAGCAGCGTGTGGGCCTCGGCCTGGTAGCCGCGGCTCAGAATGAGTTCTTCGGTGGGGGCGTTGCGCGTACGGGCAAAGGCTTCCCACTGGCCGCGCAGTTGCTCCGGCGTGTACGGCGCTTCGCCGATGGACGGTTGGGTGGGGGCCGGGGCAGTGGCCTGCTGCTGCGTGCTGACGGCCGGAACGGCAGGGTTGAGCGAAATGGTGGGCCGGGCCAGGCTGGGAGTGGCTTTTACGGCCGGCGTGGCGGCCTTGTAGCCGTTGGCGCCGCTCTCGTGCACGCCGCCCGCCGGTTTGGCGCTGCCATTGCCGTTGACCGGGTACGCCGCGCCGTGGGCACCGTTCCCGTTGGCGCCACTGGCACTGCCATTCGTGCCGTTTACGTTGGTGCCGTTCGGGTTGGTACCGTTTGCGTTGGCAACGTTTACAGGGGTGCCGTTTGCAGTTGCGCCGTTTACGCTGAGGCCATTGGCGCTTATGCCGTAATCATCTTTTTTTTTAGCGGGTCACCGTTCTCCTGCACCAGCCGCGCCAGGTTTACTGCCGCCGGGATATGGGCCATTTTCATCAGGGCCAGTTCCACGAGCAGCTTGGCGTTTTTGCTGGCCTTGTAGCCCTGGTCGCATTCGTTGGCGTAGTGCATGGCCGTCGCCAGGAAAGCCATCGGCGCCCCGGCGGCCTGTTGCAGGTACTTCTGCTGCACGCTGCCCGACACCTGGAGCAGTTGCACGGTGGCGGCGTCCTTGCAGACCAGCAGGTTGCGGAAGTGTTCGCAGAGGCCCACCATGAAGTTGTGCCCGTCGAAGCCCTTCTTGAGAATTTCATCGAACAGCACCCACGACGGCCCTACCTGCCCGGCCAGCAGCGCATCGGTGATGCGGAAGTAGTAGTCGTAATCGAGGATGTGCAGGTTGGCGATCGTATTGGCGTACGAAATGCTGCGGTCCGTGGAGAACGTCGTGATCAGGTCGAACATTGAAAGCGCATCGCGGAGGCCGCCGTCGGCTTTCTGGGCAATGAGTTGCAGGGCTTCTTCCTCGGCCCGGATTTCTTCTTTCCGCGCAATGCGGGCCAGGTGCTTGCTGATGTCGGTGATGCCGATCCGGTTGAAGTCGAAAATCTGGCACCGCGACAGGATGGTGGGAATGATTTTGTGCTTTTCGGTGGTGGCCAGGATGAAGATGGCGTACGACGGCGGCTCCTCCAGCGTTTTGAGAAACGCGTTGAAGGCCGCGTTGGACAGCATGTGCACCTCGTCGATGATGTAGATCTTGTACCGGCCCGCCTGCGGGGGGTAGCGGACCTGGTCCACCAGGTTGCGGATGTCGTCCACGGAGTTGTTGGAGGCCGCGTCGAGTTCGTGCACGTTGAAGGAAGCGTTGCCGTTGAAGCTCCGGCAGGAGTCGCAGGTGTTGCAGGCTTCCGTTTCGGGGGAAAGGTTCTGGCAGTTGATCGTTTTGGCGAGAATCCGGGCGCAGGTCGTTTTGCCCACGCCCCGCGGCCCGCAGAACAGGAAGGCCTGGGCGAGGTGATTCTGACCAATGGCATTCTTAAGCGTGGTGGTAATGTGCCCCTGCCCTACCACCGTATCAAAGGTAGAAGGGCGGTATTTGCGGGCCGAAACAATAAACTGCTCCATGTACCAAAGGTACATTTTTTGGCCCGAAGGGGAAAGGTCTTCCGGTGGGCCCGGCGAAGGTAAAGGCTTAATTCTCTTTGCCTCAGCCCGATAATTTTATTGCGCCCGATCAACAAAAAAGCACCCGTTGTGCGGGTGCTTTTCGCCGGTACGGACCCGGTTTTTATCAATAAACCACCTTTAGGGCCTGCTTCAGCCACTGTTTGCCCTTTTCTTCGGAGTCGAAGTACTGCACGATGGTATCGGTAATGCCCCCCTGCTGTTTCTGCTTGTCGATGGACTGGCCGAAACTGGTGGTTGCCATCTGGGCAAACACGTCTTTGGGTACGATCATGGCGATGCGGCGAACGCCGTTCTGGTACAGTTCCCGGGCAAACTCGTTGTTCACCCAATCCGAATCGGCGGGTTGCAGTACTTTCAGATCGGTGGCGTTGCACAGCCAGTGCAGGTGGGTAAGCTTGGCCGACTTCTTTATGCTGGCGTACTCGGCCAGGCACTGTTGAATGCCGCTCCGGAAGGCTTCACTCTTTACGTAGCCGTTCCAGCGGTGGGCCACTACGGGTACAGTTTCGTCGTAATGGCACGTGAGGTAACTCTTGGTAATCAGTTGTTTGATCATAAAAAAAACATAAAAATTTCCGAAAGATACCCGCCGTCGTGCGATCGGCCCCGCGTAATTTGGCGCGCCACCCTACAAATGTAGTCTCCGGCCCGGGTTGTCTGGTTCGTGCCGTTTTGTCTCTCGCCGAATCCTGCCGGAACCGGAAATCATTGGGGCGTTTTTTGGGTTATCCTCCCGAAGAGGGGTATCTTTGAAGAATGGCAGAAACGCTATTCCGCGCTGCCCCGTTCGAAATTATTTGCATCCAAATGCCTGAATCCCAAATACAAACTGCCGCCCAACCGCTGGGCGACGCCACCGGGTACGAGAACATCGAAGTGTACGGCGCCCGGGAGCACAACCTGAAAAACATTGACGTTGCCATCCCGCGCAACAAGCTGGTGGTCATTACCGGCATCAGCGGCAGCGGCAAATCGTCGCTGGCCTTCGACACCATTTACGCCGAAGGGCAGCGACGTTACATGGAAAGCTTTTCGGCCTACGCCCGGTCTTTCCTCGGCGACATGGAACGCCCCGAAGTGGATAAGATCAACGGCCTGAGCCCGGTGATTTCCATTGAACAAAAAACGACTTCCCGTAACCCGCGTTCCACGGTGGGCACGGTCACCGAAATTTACGACTTCCTGCGCCTGCTCTACGCCCGCACGGCCGAAGCCTTTTCGTACGTGACCGGCCAGAAGATGAGCCGCCAGTCGCAGGACCAGATCATCGAACACATCATAGGCCACTTTGCCGGGCAGAAACTCGTGCTGCTGGCCCCGGTGGTAAAGGGCCGCAAGGGCCACTACCGCGAACTGTTCGTGCAGATCGGCAAGAGCGGCTTCACCAAGGTGCGCGTCGACGGGCAAATCCAGGACATTACGCCCAAGATGCAACTCGACCGCTACAAGGTGCACGACATTGAAATCGTGATCGACCGCGTCATCGTGCGCGAAGAGGACCGGTTCCGCATCTCGCAGTCGGTGGGCGGCGCCCTCAAGCACGGCAAGGGCATCATGATGATCAGCGACGAGAAGGGCAACGTGACGCAGTTCTCTCAGTTCCTCATGGACCCCGTGTCGGGCATTGCCTACGACGAACCGGCGCCCAACGCCTTTTCCTTCAACTCCCCCTACGGCGCCTGCGCGGTGTGCAACGGGCTGGGGCAAATTGAAGAAATCACGATTGACTCCGTGGTGCCCGACCGGTCGCTGAGCATCAGCCGCGGCGCCATTGCCCCGCTGGGCGAATACCGCGACATCTGGATTTTCAAGGAGATTGCCACCATTCTCAAAAAGTTCAAGCTGACGCTGACCACGCCGGTAAAGGAGTTTCCCGAAGAAGTACTCCAGGTGCTGCTGCACGGTTCGGAAGCGGTGCTCAAAATGCGCAGCGAGAAGCACGCCGACACGGTGTACAACTTCAAGTTTGAGGGCATTGTCACCTTCCTGCAAAAGCAGCAGGAATACGGCTCGGAAAAGACGCAGGACTGGATCCAGGACTTTATGAGCGTGCGCACCTGCCCCGAATGCAACGGCGCCCGGCTCAAAAAGGAATCGCTGCACTTCAGGATCGACGGGAAAAACATTGCCGAACTGGCCTGGATGGACGTAAACCAACTCGCCGCCTGGTTCGCCAACCTCGAAAGCCGCCTTACCGACCGCCAGAACGCCATTGCCTCGGAGGTACTCAAGGAAATCCGCAAACGCATCGGCTTCCTGCTCGACATCGGCCTCGACTACCTGACCCTCGACCGGCCCATGCGTTCATTGTCGGGCGGCGAGGCCCAGCGCATCCGCCTGGCTACCCAGATCGGTACGCAGCTCGTGGGCGTACTGTACATCCTCGACGAGCCGAGCATCGGCCTGCACCAGCGCGACAACGTCAAACTCATCAAGGCCCTCCAGCAACTGCGCGACCTGGGCAACTCCATCCTGGTGGTGGAGCACGACAAGGACATGATGCTCCAGGCCGACCACATCATCGACGTGGGCCCCGGCGCGGGCCGGCACGGCGGGCAGATCGTGGCCGCGGGCACGCCCGAAGAGTTCGTCAAAAACGGCAGCACCACCGCGGCCTTCCTCAACGGGCAGCGGAACATCGAGGTGCCCAAGGAGCGGCGCAAGGGCAACGGCAAGCAACTGGTCCTCAAGAACGCCACGGGCCACAACCTCAAAAAGGTAACGCTGAAGCTGCCCCTGGGCCAGATGATCTGCATTTCGGGCGTGTCGGGCAGCGGCAAGTCGTCGCTCATCCACGAGACGTTGTTCCCGGTGCTGAACCGGCACTTCTACAAGTCACGCCGTGAACCACTGCCGTTCCAGTCGGTAGAAGGCCTCGAACACCTCGACAAAGTGATCGAAGTGGACCAGTCGCCCATCGGCCGCACGCCGCGTTCCAACCCGGCCACGTACACCGGCGTGTTCACCGAAATCCGGGCCCTTTACGCCGAACTGCCCGAATCGAAAATCCGCGGCTACAAGCCCGGCCGGTTCTCCTTCAACGTAAAGGGCGGCCGTTGCGAAGACTGCGAAGGGGCCGGCCTGAAGGTGATCGAAATGGAGTTTCTGCCCGACGTGCAGGTGCCCTGCGAAACCTGCAAGGGCAAACGCTACAACCGGCAGACCCTGGAGGTTCGCTTCAAGGGCAAAGCCATCTCCGACGTGCTGGACATGACCGTGGAGCAGGCGGTGGAATTCTTTGAACACCAGCCCAAAATCTTGCGCGTAGCCCGGATGCTCAACGACGTGGGCCTGGGTTACATTACGCTGGGCCAGCACGCCACCACGCTGTCAGGCGGGGAGGCGCAACGGGTCAAGCTGGCGCAGGAGCTTTCGAAGAAAGACACCGGCAAGACGATCTACATCCTCGACGAGCCGACCACGGGCCTGCACTTCCAGGACATCCAGCACCTGCTCGACGTGCTCAACAAGCTGGTCAACAAGGGCAACACGGTGCTCATCATCGAACACAACCTCGACGTGATCAAGGTATCGGACTACGTGATCGACCTTGGGCCGGAGGGTGGCGTGCAGGGCGGCCAGATCATTGCGGAAGGCACCCCGGAGCAGGTAGCCAAGGTGAAAGGCAGCTACACGGCCAAGTTCCTGCGGGAAGAGTTGAAAAGCTGACGGAAAGGTACGCGGCTGATTTCCGGCTTTCTTCTGAACATCCCGGCATGCTTTGTGCTTATAACTTCGCGGCATAGAATCTTTTGTATGGAATCAATACTGCCAAACAAAACAGAGATTCATTAATTGTCGTTAGAATTATAAAACACAAACACAATGGGAACATTAGGAGGAAGAGCCCGCCGCCTGGCCAAGCGCCAACAATACGAGGCTACCCACGAAAACGCCGTAACCCTTATCCCTTCGGCGGCCGACCGTCCTGCCGTCCGGGCCGGTGAACTCAACAACTCCCGCCTTTTGAAAGGCAAGGGCAACGCATCCATCTAACCTGCGGCGCGTGCCGTCGGCTCAGCGGTGGTGGTAGAGAAAAAACAGGAACAGGTACACCCACAGGGCATCCACGAAGTGCCAATACACGGTCACTAATTTTAACTTCAACTGGTTCGGCGGATTCACGCTGTAGACGAAAGCGTCTACGTACGTGGTCCGCCGAACGGCGTTTATAAGGGTAATGGTCAGCAGCAACAGGCCGCCCAGAATGTGCAGCAGGTGCACCCCCGTAATTACGTAAAGAAAGGCGCCGGCCGTATTGTTGCGCAGCAGCACGTTCATGCGCTGCATCTCCTCCCACCCCACGTACTGCAACCCGGTAAAGGCCACGCCCAGCCCCAGCGTAGCCCCGATGAGCCACTTGTACTGTACGAACCGTTCCCGCCGGAAGGCCTGGTTGGCCCCGTGCAAGGCGAGGCTGCTGCCCAGGATTGCCCCCGTACTCAGCCAGAAGGCAACCGGCAGCCGGAAGCTGGACCACTGGGCATCCGGCTTACGCGCCAGGTAAATGAAGGTGAACATTAAAAAGATCAGGAGGCTGCCCAGCATCCCTACGTACAGCATGAATTGATAGGGTTCCCGGCGTTTGGTAAGCAGGTTGGACATACTCGATAGGAATATACCTGGGTAACACCGCCCGGCGCGGGATTGTTTCTGCCCGGCCGGGAGGGCCCAAAAAAGAAAACCTTCCCGTCAGGGAAGGTTTTCGGTAGGAGGGGTAAAAGGCTAGTTACTGCTTCTTGGTACCGCTTTTGGCACCACCCGCGTTGGTGGTAGCACCAGCCGACGATTGGGCAGCGCCGCCTTGGTTGGCGTTGTTGGCCCCGGTGGTGTTGTTCACCGGCGTATTGGTCTTGGGCGCGCTGGCCAGCAGCTTCTTCACCACGAGGCTGGAGATGTCTTCACCGGCCGGGGAGTGCAGCAGTACTTCCTTAGCCAGCACGTAGGTGTAACCGTTCTCGTTGGCTACCTCGGTGATGGCCGCCTGGATGCGCTTCTCGATGGGTTCGAAGAGTTGCTTTTCGCGGTTGGCTACTTCCGTCTGCATGGAGTTCTGCTCGATCTGGAGTTGCTCCTGGTTGGCTTCCAGTTCGCGCTGCTTGGCAGCCCGCATCTGCTCCGACATGCTCGCAGCCTGCTGCTCAGCATCTGTCACTTTCTTGCGGAAGTCTTCGGCTTTTTTCTGAAGCTCCTGCTGCTTCTTTTTCTGGAATTCGCCCAGTTGGGTATATGCTGCTTTTACTTCGGGCAACTGTTCAGAAACGCCACGCGAATCAACATAACCGATCTTCAGGTTCTGGGCTTGAGTCAGTGAACATCCGAACAGGATGAACAAAGCAATAATCAACTTGTTTCTCATGATGGAAGGTAAATAATAAAGGGTACTTGGGTTATTGTGTTTTATGTAGGTTTAACAAGATTCTTGCAAGAAACAGTCCAATCCAGTCGCAAAATTCAAAAAAAACTTCAACAAAGCTACCTGATTTACTTTTTCTTAACCGTGTCTTCTTTTTCGCCCAGCCCCAGAATATCAAGCACGTAGTCGGAGTAATCGTGCCGGGGATCGGCGTAAATCATCACGAAGTCACTGGCCTTGTCAAAGATAAAGTCCAGTTTTCGTTCGCGCACTACTTTCATGGTAGCTTCGTAAATTTTGTCGCGAATGGGCCCCATGAGTTCTTTCTTACGCAGGTAAAGTAACCCTTCGGGACCGAACACTTTCTTGTTGTAATCCATGGCCTCCTTCTTCTTGGTCTCAATGGATTGGCGGCGTTCCTGGCGCATGGCGTCGGTCAGCAGCACCTCTTCGGCGCGGTAGTCCTGTTCCATCTTGTCAATTTCAAGGGCCTTGGCCTGGATTTCCTGTTCCCACTTGCCGGAGGAGGCCTCCAGGTCGCTTTGGGCTTTTTTGGCTTCGGGCATTTTGCCCAGGATAAAATCAGTATCAATGTAACCGAACTTCTGAGCCGTAGCCACCTGGCAAACTCCGGCCAGGAAGAGCACTAAAAAGAGTTTTTTCATAAGGTGCGTTGCGATTCAAAAACGAGACTGAAAGGGAAGCGTACAGGTTTTTTCATGCACAACCGGAAAGACTTGGGGTTTGAGATACGCGTAAACCAATGGGCGGGAGTACCCCGGGAGTTACTCCCGCCCGAAGGATCAAATCATTAACGCAACTGCTGGCCGATGGAGAACTGGAACATCTGGCGGCCCTGCTGCTCGCGGCCGGGGATCGGGTCGAAGCCGTAGCCCCAGTCGATGCCGATGAGGCCAAAGGCCGGCATGAAGATCCGGGCCCCTACCCCGGCAGTCCGCCGGATGCGGAACGGGTTGAACTCCGAATAATTGGTCCACACATTGCCGCCTTCCACGAAGCCGAGCACGAAGATGGTCGCGGCCGGGTTCAGCGAAACGGGGTACCGCAGTTCGGTCACGAACTTGTTGTAAGCCACGCCGCCGATCTCGTCCGTTTGCTGGGACGCCGGGTCATACCCGATGGGGTTGAGGGCGTTGGTGTTGTAGCCGCGCATGCCGATGATGTCGCGTCCCAGGAAGAAACCGCCCACGCCGTTGAGGCCGTTACCCCCCACGTAGAAACGTTCGAAAGGTGTATATCTGCCCGAGCCGTCGTAGTTGCCGATGAAGCCCATGTGCGCCCGGGTGTTCAGCACCAGTTTGCCGGTGAGGTTCACGAACCAACTGCCGTCGAACATCCACTTGTGGTACTCAAGTAGTTTGGAAGGGCTATACTGCTCCACGTTTTCCTTTACGAAGTTAAACTTCGACCAGGGCGGCGTAGCCGATGCGCTCAACGAAAGTGAGGAGCCGCGGCGGGGGAACGTCGGGTTGTCGATGGTATTGCGCGACAGGGTGGCGTTTAGCGTAAAGTTATGCGACACGCCGGTCCGGATGCCCGGAATCAGATTCGGGAAATCATTGATCCGGTAGATCAGGTAAGAGGCCGACGTGCTCAGGGTAAACCAGTTGTCGGGCCACTGAAGACGGCGGGCCAGGCCAACGGTGGCGGCCGTGATCTGGAAGTTACTGTTGGACCCCGTTCTGCGGTTTTCCCAGAAGTTACTCTGCACCGAGTGGCTCAGGCTCACAGAAAGGGCGTTGCGCCGCTTGCCGCCGAACCAGGGCTCGGTAAAGGACGCTGAGTACGACTGGAAGCTCGGGCCGCTGGCCTGCACGCGCAGGGAAAGCTTCTGGCCGTCGCCCTTCGGAATGGGACGCCAGGCGCTCCAGTCGAAGAGTTTGCGGGTCGAGAAGTTGTTGAAGGTCAGACCCAGCGTACCCACGAAGCCGTAGAAGCCGCCCCAGCCGCCCGAGAGTTCGATCTGGTCGCTGGGTTTTTCTTCCACCACCCAGTTGATGTCCACCGTACCGTCAGCCGGGTTGGGGTTGATTTCGGGGTTGGTCTTTTCGGGGTCGAAGAAGCCCAGGGCGGAGAGTTCCCGCTGGGTGTTGATCACGTCCGTGCGGCTGAACTTGCGGCCGGGGATGGTATACATTTCCCGCAGGGCCACGTGGTCGCTGGTCTGGGTGTTGCCCGCTACCGTTACGCGGCTGATGGTGGCCTGTTCGCCTTCGGTAATCCGCATTTCAATGTCCACGGAGTCGCCCGCCACGCCTACCTCTACCGGCCGGACGTTGAAGAACAGGTAACCGTCGTCCATGTACAGGGAGGTAATGTCGCTGCCGGTCGGGTTGAACGTCAGGCGCTTTTCGAGTTCTTCCACGTTGTACACGTCGCCCTTGTTGAGGCCCAGCACGCGGCCGAGCTGTTCGTCGGTGTACTTGTAGTTGCCCGCCCAGGAGATGTTGCGGAAGTAGTATTTCTGGCCCTCCTCCAGGTTGATCACGATGTCGATGGTGCGGTCGTCGTGGGGCTTCACCGTGTCGTTTACAATAACGGCGTCGCGGTAGCCTTCCGAGTTATAGAACTTGATGAGTTTCTGCTTGTCTTCCTCGTACTTGGAGCGGATGAACTTGGAAGGCGTGAATATGTGGGTGATCTTTTTTTCCTTGGTGCCCTTCAGTTTGCGTTTCAGCTTGTTGTCGGCAAACACCTGGTTGCCATCAATCTGAATGCTGTTGATCTTTACCTTGCGCTTTTTGTCCACTTCGATCACCAGGGCCACGCTGTTGCCCAGGGCGGAGGAGTCTTTCACCTGCCGGATGTTGACCTTGGCGTTGAAAAAGCCCTTGTCGATGAAGTGTTTCCGGACGGCCAGCTGCGTGTTCTTGACCAGGGCGTCGGTAACGATCTTGCCCTTGATGAGTTTGATCTTGTCGGAGAGGGTTTCGGTTTCGCCCTTCCGGATGCCCTTGAAGGTGAACTTCGACAGGCGGGCCCGTTCCTTGAGGGCAATGTTGAGGTATATTTTTTCCCCCTCGATCTTGCTGTAGTTGATGTCCACGTCACCCACAATGCTCAGGTTCCAGATCTTGCGGATGGCGTTGCTGATGTCTTCGCCCGGAATCTGGATGCGGTCGCCGACCTTGAGGCCGGACACCGAAATGATCCCTTCGGGCTGAATGAACTGCAGGCCGGTCACGGTGATGTCGGCAATTTCGTACTCCCGGGGCTGGTCGTAGTTTACGTCCGCCGCGGCCGAATTCGCGTCCTCCGGCCGGGCTACTTTAAACTGCGCCGAAGCCAGCCACGGAAGCAATACCGCAACGGCTGCGAAGAAAAATTTTTTCATGTAAAACTTTATGATTTAACTTGTTCGCTGATCTTACCGAAACGCCGCTCCCGCTGCTGGTAAGAACGAATGGCTTCGTACAAATGCTCCCTCCTAAAATCGGGCCAAAGAATCTCGGACATGTATAATTCCGAATACGCAATCTGCCACAAAAGAAAATTGCTGATGCGCATTTCGCCGCTGGTGCGGATCAGCAACTCGGGGTCGGGAATCCCGGTGGTGGTGAGGTACCGGGTAAACACTTTGTCGTCAATGTCGGGGGAATGCAGATTCCCCTTTTCTACTTCGTTGGCAATCCGCCGCACGGCTTCCAGGATTTCCCAGCGGCCACTGTAGCTGAGGGCCAGCACCAGGGTAAGCCCCTGGTTGTGCTGGGTGATCTGCATGGCTTCCTGGAGCTCCCGCTGGCAGTTTCCGGGCAGGTTGCGGATGTTGCCGATGGCCATCAGCCGCACCTTGTTCTTCATCAGCGTTTCCGTCTCGCCCCGGATCGTGTTGACCAGCAGTTCCATCAAGGCGTTGACCTCTTCCTGCGGCCGGGACCAGTTTTCGGTAGAGAAAGCGTAAAGGGTAAGGTATTTCACGCCCAGTTCGGCGCAGGCTTCCGTGGTATCACGCACGGCTTTTACGGCATTCCGGTGACCAAATACGCGCATGGCTCCCCGTTGCTTGGCCCAGCGGCCGTTGCCATCCATAATGATGGCAATGTGCTCGGGTACCTTTCCCAAATCAATCTGTTCTTTCATTCCTGGATCTGCGCCAAATAAGATGCAAGTTACGAAATAGTAGCCGCTATTCAAACGCCAATTTAAGCCCCGGCCGGTCCAAATGGAAATGGTAACCCCTTGATTTAAGATATTTTAACATATTGGCGAAGGGCTTGGGGCGGGGGCAGCGGGTGGGCGGAAGTGCTTTTTCCGGGTCTACAGGCATGACAAATGCAGCCCGGAAACAGTTCCGGGCGGACGAACTTTCGTGCTATGACCTCGCTGCCACGCAGTTAGTACTGCTCCGGGCAGCGTACTTTATAAAACGTGTAGCTGACCGATACGCCCGTGTAAAAGTACATATCCTTGTTGTAGGGATTGGCGCTGCGGAGGCGGCTGGCGGGATCCACGCCGCTCAAATCATCGAGGTAGTCGGTGAATGTTTTACGGGCCCCGAAGGCCACGCCCAGGTTCCAGCTCCCGCCCAGCACGTATTTCATGCCCACGCCGAACGGAATGCCGATCTGGTAGAGGTCGTAGGTGGGGCGGAAGTTCTTGAGGGGCTCAAACCGGAACAGGGCCAGGCCGCCGAACAGGTAAGGCGTGAAGTTAATCCGCCGGATGGGGTCGCGGTAGTCAAGGAAGTTGTACTCGGCCACCGCCGAAGCTTCCACGAACCGGGTGCCGAAGCTGAAATTACGCCGCTGGGCCAGGGGGTCACGGCTGTTCCGGTCGGAGGCGGCAAACCGGCCGAGCATGAATCCATAAGTGAGGCTGATGGCCTTGCCCGGGTTGTGGCGCAGAAAAATCTGGCCGGCGGGGTTGGGCTCCCGCCAGTTGATTTGGGTCGAAACGTCTCCCTTGTAGTTTGCCACCCCGGCCCCGAGGCCTACTTCGAGGCGTTGGGCGAATGCCGGCGTACAAAAGAAAATGCCTGCAACCAGGCACCAAAGCAAAAAGCGCGTACGTGTAGTCATTTCTCTACACTTACGCGACTTTAGGCAAATTATTGTAAGGATGGCCCGGAAAATGTCATTGGTCAGTAGTCATTGGGTGCGCCTGACCTGTCGCATCCGCATGACCACTGACCAATGTACCAATGACTACTGACGTTCTTAGCGGAATTTGGGGCAGCGCACGCCTTTGTAGAGGATGTAGCTGACCTGGAAGCCGGTTACCACGTACCAGTCTTTTTCGTTGGGGCTGCCCCGCTTCTGCCCGGCTTCGAAGCCCTGGGCCGAGAAGTACGTATTGCCGTCGGTGTCTACGTAGGGCAACTCCCGGTAACCCAGGTCGGTAAGCACCCGCTGGTAATTGCGGTCCCTGCCGTTGGCAGCTTTGGCTTCGACGGTCCGGTTGGCCATGGCTACGGCCAGTTCGTTTTTCAGCGTTGCCGGGTCGGCGTACTGCGTACTCACGTCGTCGAGGTAATCGGTAAACAGGTAGCGGTAACCTACTTCGAAGGAAACGTCCCAGCGGGGATCAATTTTGTAGCGGAAACCGATGCCGGCCGGAATGGCCACCTGGAGCCGCGAATACGAGTGGCCTTCGGTTTGCAGGAGTTGCAGGCTCACCATCTTGCGGCCGAACGCTTCGGGCGTCCGGGCCCGGGGGTTGTGGTAAAAGCCGGCCACGCCCGCAAACACGTAAGGTACGAAGTCGGGGCGGCGCAGGAACGTATTCCGGTTTTCCAGGATGTCCCACACGCCCACGGCAGACAATTCGAAGATGTCGTTGCGGAAGGAAGCGTTGCGCAGGTAGCGGAAGCGGGCATTCTTGTCGCCCGGGTCCTGCGACGCATAGTCGTCGCCCTGCACGCGGCCGTAGTTAAAAGCGACCCGGGCACTGAAACGGGGGCTGTACCGGTGCATCAGGTGCCCGCCCACGTTCCAGCGGGTAAACTTTAAGTCGGCGCTGGTGAAAGATTCGGAGGGGGTGATGTCGCCAAAGTAGTTCATGGCGTTGAGGCTTCCCCCAATGCTGGAATAACGTTTACTCTTCGTGAACCGCTGTCCGAACGACGGCGACACAAAACAGCCCGCCAGAATCAGAGAAAGTAGTAAAACGTTTTTTCTCATACCAAAGGAACAAAACAAGAGTAATGGAGGAAATAGCCGAAAAGCCCCGGGAAAAGGCTTTTTTTGGTGTGCAATATGGCTAATATATTTTTGCCTGGAGGAAGACAAATCCCTAATTTCTTACATCTAAGCCCCAATTGAGCTTATTTCGCAGGGTTTGCAAGAAATTGTTGCCGTCGAGTTGCACCAACTTGGCCCGGAACGATTCCTTGCGCACGGCCAGCCCGATGGTGGCGTCTACCACGCGGGAACGGGAGTCTAAAGAGACGAGGTAATTCTTGCTCCGGCCCTGGATTTCGAAGGAAATTACGCTGTTATCTGACACCACCAGGGGCCGCACGTTGAGGTTGTGGGGGCTTACCGGGGAGATAATAAAGTTGCCCGACTGGGGCAGCACCACCGGGCCGCCGCAACTGAGCGAATACCCGGTAGAACCGGTGGGCGTGGCTACGATGAGTCCGTCGGCCCAGTACGAGTTGAGGTACTCACCGTCAATGTAGGTGTGCACCACGATCATGGAGGCGGTGTCGCGCTTGGTGATGGTAAACTCGTTGAGGCCGAAGCTCAGCCCGTCGAAGAGTTCGCGGTCGGTGTCGAGGTGGATCAGGCTGCGCTCTTCGAGGGTGAAGTAGTTGTTGTAGAGGCTGTTGACGGCGTTTTTGACCTCTCCGGGCGCCGTGGTGGCCAGGAAACCCAGCCGGCCGGTGTTGATGCCCAGAATGGGCGTTTCGCGGGCGCCGACGTAGGCAACGGTTTCCAGCAGGGTGCCGTCGCCGCCGATGCTGATCATGAAGTCGGCGTCGAAGATGTGCCGGTAGTGCGAAAAACGCTGGAGGCGGCCCGTCCGGATGCCGTTTTTTTCCAGGAAGGCCGCAAACTGCTCGGAAACCTGTACTTCGGCTTCCCGGGCTGCGAGGGTGGCAAACAACTCCTCGATGTGGGGCTTGACGTCTTCCTTGAAATTCCTGCCGTGGATCGCAATTTTCATAAGGCAACGGTTACGCGCCGGCTGCCGGGGCTACATGTTTAAGTACCGGAGCAGCAGGTCGATCCGCTCTTTGTCGTCTTCGTTTCCCTGGGTGTGGTGAAACTTGGCTACGATGTTGTAGCTGAAGCGTTCAAAGGTGGCAATGATGCGCGACAGGTCGTTGCGGTTGATCTTGATGGTGAGTTTGAGCCGGGTGGCGTCGCCCTTGTCGGAGCACACGTAGCTGCTCAGGATTTTGGCGTCGTTGGATTCCACGAGGCGGCTTACCTCCGACAGCGAGTAGTCCCGCTCATCCATAAGCAGCACCAGGATGCCGCCGGGCTCCTGCATGGAAGAACGCGCAAACGCGGTGAGGGTGTCGCTGATGGTGATCACGCCCACGAAGTTGCGTTCCTCGTCGAGCACGGCCACCACGCCCACGTTGTTGTCGAGGGCAATTTTGAGCACGTCGAAGAAATGCTGGTACTTGTAGGCGTACACGCCGTTGGACTCCAGCGTGAACGCGGAGAGCAAGGCGGCCGGGTCGTTGTTCTGGTAGATCAACTCCTCGCTGATCAACCCTTTGTATTCCTGTCCGCTGACAATGGGCAACTGGTTCACGCGCAGCTCTTCCATCCAATGGAGGGCCTGCTGAGCGGTGTCCGTCAGTTTGAGGGGGGGAATCATCTGGTTGATTAGCTCTTCAGCGATCATATCCTCACGGGTATATGGTACGTTATACGGTTCCAAGATTACTCGTATCGTGGCTTATGGTGAAAAATCTTCTTTCTTTTTAACTATACTAAATGCTGGTTGAATTGTTTAATAGGCTGAACTTTTAACGAATTGGGAAGCCTGCAGAAACTGCATCAGCAGGCGGTTGAACTTTTCGGGGTGCTCCATCATGGGGGCGTGCCCGCACTTGTCAATGAACCGGAGTTCGGAATTGGGAATCAGTTTGTTGAATTCATAGGCGACCAGCGGCGGGGTAATGGTATCGTTGAGGCCCCACACCAGCAGGGTCGGCGCCTGGATCTTGGTAATTTCGCGGGCCATGTTGTGCCGCTGCGCCGACTTGGCAATGGCCACGATGCGCATGCACTTGGGAATGTCCTTGGTAATGTCGAACACCTCGTCCACTAATTCCTTGTTGGCCGTGGCCGGTTCGTAGAAGGTGTACGCCACCCGCTCTTTAATGTAGTCGTAGCTGCCCCGCTTGGGAAAGGAGCCGCCCATTGCGTTCTCAAACAGCCCCGAACTGCCCGTGAGCACGAGCCGTTTTACGTTTTGCGGGTTGCTGAGCGTATAAATCAGCCCCACGTGGCCCCCCAGGGAGTTGCCCAGCAAGGTAAGATCTCCCAGTGATTTATAGGCAACAAATGCTTCAATGAATTCCACCAGCCCGTCGACACTGGCCGTTTTGATGGGCATTTCGTAGATCGGCATCACCGGGATCACCACCCGGAACTGGGGCGCAAACCCTTTGATGACCGCATCCCAGTTACTCAAAGCACCAAACAGGCCATGCAGGAGCAGCAAAACTTCCCCTTTGCCCTCGTCAATGTACTTAAAACCGCCGTCTTCTTTAACGGGAAAATTCATAGCGCCTTCTGTTGCTTTCTGCAAAATAATATATTTTCGAGATTTCCGGCATACTTTACCGGAGCACCCGGGCAAAGTTTAGCCAATTCCGAATCATTTCCAAGCCATATTCGGTAAGGGCGGCCTCAGGGTGAAATTGGATGCCGCGCACGGGGAGGTAACGGTGCCGCAAAGCCATTAGTTCGCCTCCTTCGGTGCGGGCAATGGGTTCAAGCACGGGCGGCAGGCTTTCGAGGATCAGCGAATGGTAGCGGACCACCCCAAAAGCCGGCGGCAGGCCCTCGAACAGCGGGTCACTCTCCCGGACTACCCGCGATACCTTGCCGTGCATGGGGTACGCGGCCCGGCCCAGCGCCGCGCCGAAATATTCGCCCAGGGCCTGGTGGCCCAGGCACACGCCCAGCACGGGCAACCGGTGCACGTACTGGTCAATGATGGACATGAGGTTGCCGGCCAGCCGGGGCGTCTGCGGCCCGGGCGAGAGAATGACCGATTGGAAGATCCCGCTTTCGGGGCCGGGCAGGGAGGCATTGTTGCGCACCACCGTTACTTCGGCGCCGCACTGCCGCACGTAATCGGCCAGGTTGTGGGTAAACGAATCAAAGTTGTCGATCAGCAGTACCAAAGGGAACCGGGGTTGCCGCGCGTACCCCGCGCGGGAAATCAAACCGGGTGCAAAAGTAGCCAAACGCGACCAGTCCGTCGTGCCGCTGCCCGGCCGGGTTGCGTCTTCCGAAAAGGCACGAAAAAAGGGAGTCGAACGACTCCCTCTCCGGCATGGTACTGCCCTTGGAGTTTAAAAAAATTACGGTAGTGCGCAAATTAGGGTGCTGTAGTTGGGGCTTGTTGTTTCAAATTATGCTGGCAGAGGAAGAACTTGATAGCTCCAATGTGATTGTCGAGTGTCTTAGAAAACGATAGGGTTTCTCTCACGAGTCGGGCGCATCTTTGGCGGAGGGTACAATTGAAGCGTTCCACGTGGTTGGTATACTGTTTTTGCTTGCAGTACAGGTGCTGTCCCTGTGGAATGACGGTTTTGTAACTCTCCCAATCATCGGTGTGGAACAAGCCGTATTTGCGCACTGCCGGGGGTAGTTTCTCCCACAAAGCCCGGGCTGACTTGCGGCTGCGGTCGCCTACGTGAAAAGCCATTACCTGCCTTGTGTCCCGGTGGATCACTAGCCAGATGTAGTACACATTGTCCCTTTTTTTGACGAAAGACCATAGCTCATCGGCCTCGTTGTCAAAGAGTTTGATGTAGAAGCGGTCCCCTTGCTTGACCTGCTTAATTGGAATGCGACAATTCAGATCATCGGGCAGATGTTGGTAGAGTTGTTTGATAAACTTGAGCAGCCAGGTCAGTGAGATGTCCACTACTCGACAGATTCCTCTCAAGGAAATGCGCTCGGCTAACAGCTTTTGAATCAACTGCTGCTTTTGAGGAGAGATGAACCAGTCTTGGCCTTTATCGACAAACTTGTATTTACAATCCTTGCACTTGTGCTGCTGTTTCTTGTGGTTGAAATTCAGACCGTATTTCTTTACGTTTGTAGTCAGACAACGAGGGCAGCGAATTGGTGAATCGCACATGTTCATGTGTGGTTTTTGTTTGGCGACCCCAATTTAAACCCCTCGTTGTTTTTCCCCACCTCAGCACCCTATTTTTTGCACTACCAAAATTACTTTGCCCGGCTGACCAGTTTGCGGGACGGTTCTTTTTCCCGCTGGTACACCTCGTCGAACCGGTACTGCTGCCCGCCGGCGTCGGTCTGCGTACCGGCTACCACCAGTTTGTCGCCTTCCAGGCGCCAGGTGTAATCGGCCCCCGCGCCGGGCACAAACTCACTCTTCTCCCGGCAACGGTCCCCGGTGAGGGTGTAGGTACCGCCATCGGCCTTCACGAACGCCCGCTTACCGTCTCGTTTGTTCTCGGCAATGAACATCCAGTGGGTCGGGGTAATGATTTTCACTTTGGTGTGACCCGCCACGTTTGCGGGACCGGATTTGCCGTCGGCCCCGGTGATCTGCTGCGACTGCAAGTGCCACGTGCCCACGAGTTTGCCGTCCTGCGGCGCTACTGTTTCGCGCTGCCACTCTTCTTCGATGATCGTCTTCTCGCCCGCCTGGTTGCTCAGGGCCCCCATCTGGTACATTTTGTCGCCTTCGACCCGCAGCGAGAAGTCGGTGATGTTGCTTTCGTAGCCCGCCCAGGAGGCGTATTCAAGCATCTCCACGTACTTGATGCCGTCGAGGGTGTAGCGGCCCCCGCCGGCCCCGCCGAACACTTCCTTGCCCGGGCTGTTCTTACCGGGCTCGTAGGTGATCCACATGAAATGGGTAGGCGTAATGATCTTGAGTTCGTGGTGTTTCGAGTGGTCTACGGATTCGCGCTTCATTTGCGCGTTGGTGTAGGTGGCCGACGCAATGCGCCAGGTGCCTACGTGGTGCTGGGCCCACGCCCCTGCGGAAACGGCGAGGGCCAGGGCCAGGGAAAATAAGCTGGTTTTCATGGAAAAAGCGGGATTGGGTGCACCGCGTAGCCCGGGTGCACGATGTTCGTGTACGTGCGGAAAGAAAGGAAGTCCTCCGGACGGTGCCGGAGCCTATAGGCGGGAAGGACGAATTCGAGGACGCGGCAACCGCGCAACAAACAGCGCCACCGGCACTGTAAAAAAAGAGCAACCCGGTGTGGACGTTGGTCTATCTGGGGTTAAGGTAAGGCAAGCCGAAACAAATGTCAAGCATTTTTTGAAGAAATATTTGCATTCGGATAAGAATGCGATACGAAAGATTTGCAGAAGAAGTTTCACGCAAAACGATACTGATGCATCTCCTTATCTTCTTTTTTTCCTGCGTCTTTTGCGAAAATGCCGCCTTTGTCTGGAATCTTTGTGGCTCTCCGTGCCCTCCGGGTCTGCGAAGTAATCCTTCGCCACTCTTTTCCGGATTACCTACCTTTGCCCCACTGCATTTGCCGCTAAAAAAATTACCGATATGGCTGAGAACCTGATGATCCCGGAAACGGCATCTAAAAGAGAATTATACGATGCGTTGCTGCCCCAGATCGAATCGCTGATCACGGGGGAGCCCGACCTGACGGCCAACCTTGCCAACGTGGCGGCGGCCCTCAAGCAAGCCTTTGGTTTCTTCTGGGTAGGATTTTACCTGGTGAAAGACGGCCAGTTGGTGGTGGGACCTTTCCAGGGCCCCATTGCCTGCACCCGCATTGCCTTTGACAAGGGCGTGTGCGGCGCCTGCTACACCCGGCGCGAAACCATCCTGGTGCCCGACGTGGAGCAGTTTCCGGGTCACATTGCCTGCTCCTCCGACGCTAAGTCCGAAATCGTGGTGCCCGGCTTCAAAAACGGCGCCGTCGCCCTCGTGCTCGACGTAGACAGCGACCGCCTCGACGACTTCGACGCCCAGGACCAGGCCGGCCTGGAAAAGCTCATGAAAATCGTGGAAAGCATCCTCTAAGTAAGGGAAGCGCAGAGGGCAGGGAGCAAAGGGCAGCGCGCATCGTGTAAAATGCGACATTACCCTCTGCTCCCTGCCCTCTGCGCTTTGCACTTTGCTTTTACTTATTTCCTGCGGCTGCCGCTGCCCCGTTGCCTTGGTAATATTCCAGTGCTTTGGGCATTAGTTTTTGCAGCCGGCTGATGCGGGTCTGGCTGGAAGGGTGGGTAGACAGGAACTCAGGCGGCTCCTGCCCGTTGCCCTGGGCAGCCATGCGCTGCCAGAAGGGAACGGCAGCCCGCGGGTCGTAGCCGGCCATCGCCATCATGATCAGGCCGATTTCGTCGGCTTCCGACTCCTGCTTGCGGCCGTAGGCCAGCAGGCCGAGCTGCGTGCCGAGGCCTGCCGCCTGGAGGGCCAGTTGGTAGGCCATTTTGGGGTTGCTTTGCGTGGCAATGGTACCGGCCTGGAGCAAGCCGTTCGCCAGCAGGCCCTGGCTGGTGCGTTCGTTGCCGTGCTCGGCAATGGCGTGGGCAATTTCGTGGCCCATTACCACGGCGAGTCCGGTTTCGTCCTGCGTCACCGGCAGAATGCCCGTGAACACGACCACCTTGCCGCCCGGCATGCAGAACGCGTTGATGTTCTTGTCTTCCACCAAGTTGAATTCCCACTTGTATCCTTCCAGCACCTGCGACATATTGTTCTGGCGCATGTAGGTCTCGATGGCGGCCCGGAGCTTGTTGCCTACGCTCTTGACGGTAGCCGCCTGCGGGGCATTGCTCACCACCCGGTTCTCCTGTAAAAACTGGTTGTAGGCCTGAAAACTCAGGGCGTACAGTTCGGCGTTGTTCACCAGCCGCAACTGGCTCCGTCCCGTCACGGGAACTTCTGCGCAGCTCACCAGGAGCCACAGGCACGAAAAGATTACTGCTATTTTCTTTTTCATTTTGTGTAATTTTTTTGGGTAAACTGACATTCCGGTGGCCCTGATCCGACGCTGGCTTTAGATTTTTATGCCTATTTTCGCCGTAGTATTTTCTCTTTTTGCCTCCCCTGGCGGTTACTTTGCAAACATCAAACCAAACGCTGCATGAAGATCATTGCCATTGGTAGAAATTACGCGGAACACATCAAAGAGTTGCAGAACGAACGTCCCGACGAGCCGGTCGTATTTCTCAAGCCCGACACGGCGCTGCTCAGGGACAATGCCCCGTTTTACTACCCGGATTTCTCCAGGGACATTCACCACGAGGTAGAAATCCTGCTCAGGATCAGCAAAGAAGGCAAAAACATTGACCCGGCGTTTGCCCACAAGTACTACGAGGAGATCGGGATCGGCATTGACTTTACGGCCCGCGACCTGCAGCAGAAGTGCAAAACCAAGGGCCTGCCGTGGGAGATTGCCAAGGCGTTCAACGGTTCGGCCCCCGTGTCCGCTTTCGTGCCCAAGGCCGGCTACAACCTGTCGGACCTGGACTTCAGCCTCCGCATCAACGGCGAAATCCGCCAGCAGGGCAACACGAAACTGATGCTTTTTACCTTCGATACCATCATCGCCTACGTTTCCAGGTTTTTTACGTTAAAAACGGGTGACATTGTGTTTACCGGCACCCCGCAGGGCGTAGGCCCGGTGCAGGTCGGCGACCGGCTCGAAGCCTTTATCGGGGACAAGCCGATGCTGAGCTTTGAAGTAAAATAACCACCGGAGGAACTTTCAGTACCCAGTGTTTGCTATTTATTGAGCATCTCCTACCCGGGCATTTAACCCGGGAGATTTAACAATACGCATTGCCCGAACCACAGCAGCCGGAAAGAAAACGAGTAGAATTCCCGTACATTTATACCTGGTTTGATGAAGTTTCTCCGTTCGGGCATCGCCCCGGTCCGCCGTCCGTACCTCGCTTTGCTGCTGCTTTCCCTTTGGGCAACCCCTACGCCGGCCCAAACCAAGTATCCCAAGGGCTACTTCCTGTTCCCGATCATGCCGGGCCAGCCCAACTACCTGGCCGGCAACATGGGCGAACTGCGGCCCAACCACTTCCACGCCGGCCTCGACGTGAAAACGCAGGGCCGCGAAGGGCTGCCCGTGTACGCCTCGGCCGACGGCTACGTGTCGCGGGTGAAGATTGCCTGGGGCGGCTACGGCAACGCCCTGTACCTTACCCATCCCAACGGCCTGGTAACGGTATACGCCCACCTCAAAACATTCAACAAGACCATCGGCGACTTCGTACGGGGCCAGCAGTACGCCCAGCGGACGTTTGAAATTGAATTGCTGCCCGACAGTACGCTGCTGCGGGTCAAGCGGGGCGACGTGATCGGCTTTTCGGGCAACACCGGGGGCTCGGGCGGACCGCACCTGCACTACGAGGTGCGCGACGCCCAGGAAAACGTGCTCAACCCCGAATACTTCGGCTTCCCGGAAATCAAGGACAACGTGGCCCCCTTAATTGACCGCCTCGCCCTGGTGGCCCTGCAACCCACTGCCCGCGTCCGCGGCGAATTTGGCCGGGCCGAAGTGGTGCCGGCCAAGGTAGCCAGCCACGTGTACAGCGTGGGGGAACCCCTCTCCGTGTGGGGCAAGGTGGGGCTCGAACTGCTCACCAGCGACCTGACCGGCGGCACCCCCAACCGCAACGGCGTGAGCCGCATCGACGTGCAGCTCGACGGCCAGCCCGTGTTTACGCACCACCTGGAAACCTTTTCGTTCGACGTGTCGCGCAGCATCAACGTGCACGTCAACTACGACCAGTACCTGCAGAGCCACAACCGGTTCCAGCGGTGCTACGTAGCCGACGGCAACGAACTCAATACGTACACCACCGACCGCAACCGCGGCGCCCTAGTGATCCGCGACGCGGAACTGCACCCGGTGGTGGTGACCGTGGCCGACGCCTACGGCAACCACACCCAACTTCGCTTTACGCTGCGGGGCGTACCGCCCGTAGCCCCGGCCGCCATGGTGGCCGTAAACAGTGCCCCTACGCCCTGGCGGTACGACGTATCCGAAAATACGCTGCTGCTCAAACGCACCTCCGTGCCCAAGCGCCTGCCCCCCGCCGCCCTCTACGTGAAGGGCCGCCCGATGTCACTGGAAATGGCCTACCACAAGGGCAAAGACGCCGTGTACCTCTGGGACCTGCGCCGCGGCCTGCCCGACTCGGTGGGCGTGGACTACAAGACGGAAGCCACCCGCCTCAACTTCCGGGCCCTGGTGCCCGCCGGCAAGCGGTTCCTCTACGAAGAAGATTCCCTCAACATCCTGTTCGACGAACGGTCCCTCTTCGACAGCCTGTACCTGGAAACCGTGCGGCGCGACAACCGCTACCAGGTGGGCCGGGCCGACATTCCCCTGCGCGAAAGCATCAGCGTGCGGATCAAGCCGAACGTGACGGAAGACAAGCGGTCCAAGTCGGCGGTATACCTGGTGAGCGGCGGGCGGCTGTCGTACCTGGGCGGCATGTGGGTGGGTCCCGAAATCGAGTTCAAAACCAAGGAACTCGGCACGTTCACGCTGGCCTACGACGATGACCCGCCCTTCGCCAAGCTGGAAGTCAAAACCCCTTCGCGCATTACGTGCCGCATCTCCGACAACCTCTCGGGCATCGGCAAGATCGACGCGTACCTCGACGGCAAGTGGCTGCTCATGCAGTACGATTACAAGACCAACCTCATCTGGTCGGACCCGCTGGACGGCAAGCAGCCGCTCAAAGGGCACTTCGTGCTGGAGGTCAGCGACAAGGTGGGCAACGTAAAGAAGCTGGAAGCCCACTTGTAAGCCCCCCCGAAATGCTTTACTTTGCGGCCACGTCCATTCCAAAGTAAAGCGCATGAAACTCCAGATAGGCGACCCGGCCCCTGATTTTACGAGCAAAGACCAGCACGGCAACCCCGTGAAACTCTCGGACCTGCGGGGCCGCAAAGTGGTCCTCTACTTCTATCCCAAAGACGATACCTCCGGCTGCACGGCCCAGGCGTGCAGCCTCAACGACAACCTGCCCGCCCTGCAAGCCGCCGGCTACACGGTGATCGGCGTGAGCACCGACGACGAAAAGTCGCACCAGAAGTTCATCAACAAGTACGGACTCAACTTCTCCCTGCTGGCCGACACCGACAAGCAGGTGGTGGAACTGTACGACGTGTGGCAGGAAAAATCCATGTACGGCAAAAAGTACATGGGCACCGTCCGCACCACCTTCCTCATCGATGAGCAGGGCATCCTCTCCGACATCATCACCAAAATAGACACCAAAGCCCACGCCGGGCAAATTTTAAAGTAATGCGTAGTGAGTATTAGGTATTGAGATAAGCACAAGTTTAAAGAGTTGAAGGTATGGCAAAAGGCACTAGACTTGGCAACTCTTACCTATCAGGTCACAAAATCCTTTCCCGGGGAGGAACGGTATGGGCTCACGGCGCAAATCAACTGCTGTGTCATTTCCATTGCTTCGAATATTGCTGAAGGTGCCGGCAGGAATAGTAAAAAAGAGTTTTTGAACTTTTTGAGTATTGCCGCCGGGTCTTCCTATGAATTAGAAACTCAGTTACTCATTGCCTGCAATTTGAAATACTTGTCGAAGGAGAATTTAGACCACCAGGCTTTCACCATAGAAGAAATTCAGAAGATGATTTACGGGCTTCAAAAATCCCTTTCCGACTGACACAACGCGCCTTATCTCAATACTAAATACCCACTACCCAATACTACTCTATGGAAACTGCTCAACTTAAAAGCATTGCCGGCCAGGTACGGCGCGACATCATCCGCATGGTACACGGGTCCAAGTCGGGCCACCCGGGCGGCTCACTGGGTTGCGCCGACTACCTGGTGGCTTTGTACTTCCACGCCATGCAGCACAACCCCGACTTCCAGATGGAGGGCCGGGGCGAAGACCTGTTCTTCCTGTCCAACGGCCACATTTCCCCGGTGTTTTACAGCGTACTGGCCCGTTCGGGCTATTTCCCGGTGGAGGAGTTGGGCAGCTTCCGGAAAATCAACTCCCGGTTGCAGGGACACCCCACCACGCACGAACACCTGCCCGGCATCCGCATCGCTTCGGGTTCGCTGGGACAGGGCCTCTCGGTAGCCATTGGGGCGGCGCAGGCCAAAAAGCTCAACGGCGACGACCGGCTGGTGTACGTGCTCATGGGCGACGGGGAACAGAACGAAGGACAAATCTGGGAGGCGGCCATGTACGCCGCCCACCACCGGGTGGATAACCTCATTGCCGCCGTGGATTACAACGGCCAGCAGATCGACGGCCCGACGCGGGTGGTGATGAACCTGGGCGACCTGGGCGCCAAGTACAAGGCGTTCGGCTGGGACGTGATCGACCTGCCCAAGGGCAACAACATGGACGAAATCGTGGAAACCCTCGACCTTGCCAAAACCCGGACCGGCAAGGGCGTGCCGGTGCTCATCCTGCTGCACACAGAAATGGGTTACGGCGTCGATTTCATGATGGGCAGCCACAAATGGCACGGCGTAGCCCCCAACGACGACCAGCTCACGCAGGCCCTCTCGCAACTGCCCCTCGGCGACCTGCTGGATTTTGTGGTGGAGGAGAAGAAATGATCGGGATTTGCGGGATTGAAGGATTAGCAGGATTAGTCGTCTGAACCTAGATAAATGGGATGAAGGGATGGCCGGGATGATTGGGAGGGCGATCAGGAGGGGATGCGGATGCCAGCTGATCTTTTTGTGATGTACATAGGATTGAAAAAAAGCGCAGGGAGGGTCCCTGCGCTTTTTGTTTTGCTGCATTTTGGCCGGTTCGTGCACGCAGGTCAGGTTTGGGCGCAATTGCCATTGGCCGTTCCCTCGCACCTGTGCATTTTGTGACTGATCCCTTTCCCGGTCATTTTCCTTTCTGATTCGCAATGAACGCCTCCCTGCGGCACGCTTTAAGCTGCCTCCTTTTTTTTGTATTTGCCTGGACTACACCGGCTTTGGCCCAGGATCACATCATTGACGCGGACGGTAACGTCGTTGCGGGCAAAGTATCCGAGCCGTTTGTACGCCATAAAAAGGGCTACTTCCCGGTGGATCGCATCGACTTCCGGCGCGACGGGGAACGCGGCACCAGGCTGTACGCCGCCGCGACGATAAAGGGATACTACCTGCAATCGTCGGGTATTTTTCACGCCGCTATGTTTCACCTGCAAAGGGATGTCTACACTTTTTTCCCGGAATATACGCCCGGCGAAGACCAGGCGCAATTTGAGGCGGTTACCGGGCTGGAAGTAAAAGCAAGTGGCCGGATCAGGCTGTACAAGGCCGTGCAAACGGTGAGTGACGGCGCGGGCACGTACACCACCGTAAGCTACTACGTGGAAAAGGCAGGCAAACTGCTGGTGATTGTGCCGGGCTCCTGGAACGGGCAACAGGAAAAACAACAGTTGGTGCCCTTTATCCAGACCGACCCGGCGCTGCTCGAAAGGTGGATGTACCGGGAAAACAAACTGACGGGTGAATTCCTGGAGGAATGCATTCACCGGTACAACGGTACCTACACCCCCAGCCCCCTGGCCGACAAGACCGGCGGCACCGATCGGTTGAATGGCTTTTAAGCAAACCCTTGAGAAAATACCAACAAGAAAGGCCGCATCTTCGATATGCGGCCTTTCTTGTTACCAATTCGGCCGATCATCGGTCTACGCAACAATAGTCACCGCAATCCTGTTAATCTAGTAATCCCGTAAATCCTGATCCCTACTTGACCCCCGCGTACAGTTGCGCATCCTCTTCGGTGATTTCCTTGCCGCTGAGGATGACGAGCCGTTCCACCACGTTGCGGAGTTCGCGGATGTTGCCGGTCCAGCGGAGCGACTGGAGGTAGCTGATGGCCTGGGGCGTGATCTTCTTGGGCGAAGTGCCGTACTCATCGGCAATGTCCTTCAGGAATTTATCCACCAGCAGCGGAATGTCCTCCTTGCGTTCGTCGAGGGGCGGCACGTGGATCAGGATCACGCCGAGGCGGTGGTAGAGGTCTTCGCGGAAGCGGTTTTCTTCGATCTCTTTGCGCAGGTCCTTATTGGTAGCGGCCACCACCCGCACGTTCACCTTAATTTCCTTGTCGCCGCCCACCCGGGTAATCTTGCTTTCCTGGAGGGCCCGCAGCACCTTGGCCTGGGCCGAAAGGCTCATGTCGCCGATCTCGTCGAGGAACAGCGTGCCGCCGTTGGCCTGCTCAAACTTGCCGATGCGCTGCTTGACGGCCGAGGTAAACGAGCCTTTTTCGTGCCCGAACAGTTCACTCTCGATCAACTCGCCGGGAATGGCCGCGCAGTTGACTTCCACCAGGGGGCCGGCCGCCCGGCTGCTCTTCTCGTGCAGCCACCGGGCCACCAGTTCCTTGCCCGATCCGTTGGGACCCGTGATCAGGACGCGGGCCTCGGTGGGTGCCACTTTTTCGATGGAATCCTTTACCCGGCGGATGGCTGCCGACTCCCCGATGATGTCGTACGACTTGGAAATCTTTTTCCGCAGCACCTTGGTTTCGGTCACCAGCGACGACTTATCCAGCGCATTGCGCACCGTAATGAGCAGGCGGTTCAGGTCGGGGGGCTTGGGAATGAAGTCGAAGGCCCCTTTTTTGGTGGCTTCCACCGCCGTCTCGATGTTGCCGTGGGCGGAGATCATGATGAACTGCGCTTCTGTGCCCGTTTCGCCGGCCTTGGTGAGCAGTTCGAGCCCGTCCATGTTGGGCATTTTCATGTCGCAGAGCACCACGTCGTAACTGTTCTTGCGGAGCAGGTCGAGGCCTTCCAGGCCGTCCTTGGCTTCGTCGACCTCGTATTTTTCGTACTCCAGGATGTCGCGCAGGGTGTACCGGATGCTTTTTTCGTCGTCAACAATGAGAATCTTTGCCATGTAAACCGAATGCTTGCTGGTTGAAAATTAAGTAAAATTTGGCGGAAGGAAACGAAAAAACCTTACAGGTTTTAGCCTGTAAGGTTACAAGGAACGCAAGCCTGTAAGCCGGGTTCTGTGCCTCCCGAAAGAGGTTCTTATCATTTATCCAGAACGATCCTCACGAACCGTCTCCAACGACCTACCCACTGGCATACCGGACGAGCCGCCCTTCACCAACCGGCCGTTTGCACGGCCGGTTGAATCACCAGCCTATTTGGTCTTTCAACGCGTAAGGTTTACCTGTGCCCCGCCTGTCACCAGCCGGGCGGTGGGCTCTTACCCCACCTTTTCACCCTTACCGAAGGGAGTTTGAGAGTTAAGGAGTTTGAGAATTAAAGAGTTATAGGATGAAGCGTTTACTCTCTAACTCCTTAACTCTCAAACTCCCTAACTCTCATTCCCTCCGGCGGTAATTTTCTGTGGCACTGTCTGTCACCCTCCTTGTAAGAGTGCCTTCCCGTTAGGAAGTACGCCGCTCTGCGTTGCCCGGACTTTCCTCTCCCCTACTTGCGTGGGGCAGCGATAAGACGGCTTGCGCCGGTAAAGTTCGCCTAATTAACCGAAACGCCCAACGATCCGTTCCATTTACCGCAACCACTCGAACGCGGAGACCCTCACGCCCTGGAAGCAGTCGTCCTGGCAACCGTTGGATACGTAGCCGCACAGCGAGATGATGCCGCTGTGTTCTTTTTCAAAATACGTTTTATGTTTTTTGGTGTTCACCCTGAGCCACTGTTGCCGGCACCGGCCGTAAATGACGTCGAGGGTAACCGCTTCGGCGCCTTCCGGGTGGCTCATCAGGTCGCCGGCAGTTTCGGACCAGCTTTGGGTCACCGTCCTGGTGCCCGTGCCGCTGGTGGTGAAGGCTTCAAAGTCGCGGCCGGTGACGGTCCCGTCCATTACCGTAACGACGGTGGTGCTGCCGAACCCGAAAGCCGAGCTGAACTGTACGGTGTACCGGTAACTGTTCTGGTGCCGGGGCTTTTCCTCCTCCCACTGCCGCTGGCTGGTGAGGGCCCCCTTTTCCTGTTCGGTATCGGGCGTTGAGGGATCACAACCCATCAGGGTGGCGACCAGCAGCAGGGCCAAACCGATCTGCCCGGTGCGCCCCGCCAATTGCGTTAACATTGCATTCATTCCTTTTCGTTTTCAAGTTGCTACTGCCGAAGACCCGGCGGCGGGCCGAATGGTTGCCTGCCGGTCGTAATTCAGGAGAGCAGTTCGGCCAGTTGGAGGGAGAAGCCCGGCAGTACTTCCCCGCCGGAGAGTTCCCCCCGGAAAGGATGAACGGTTTCGGTTTCCCGCCCCGGTTGGTAGACGTACACCGTTTCGGTTTGCGGGTCAATGAGCCAGGCCAGGCGGCAGCCGTTGTCCAGCCACTCCTGCATTTTCTTCTGCACGTTCGGTAGTTGGTCCGCTTCGGATTTGAGTTCGATCACGAAATCGGGGCAAAGCGGGGGAAACTGCTTCTGGGCTTGTTCGCTCAACGCCTGCCAGCGTCCGTTGCTTACCCAGGCTGCGTCCGGCGACCGTACTGCCGTATTGGGGAGCCGGAAAGCCGTGGAGGAGTCAAATCCTTTCCCCAAACGGGGTGCTTTGTTCCAATTTCTTAACTGTGCAGTAATTTCAAAATTGATGATTCCGGTTTTTCCCCCTGTGTTTGGCATAATAATGATTTGGCCCTGGGCGTCCCTTTCAAAACGCATCGTAGGATTGTCCTGGCAGAAGTTGTAAAACTCCTCATCGTTAAATCCCCCCACCGCGTTTACCGACAATACAATGGCTTCCATAAGTTGATTATCTCGTTGCTGAATAAATATACGGATTGTAGGAGGAATATATTTCGACAATTTTTATTATTGTCCGGTTCAATTATCCATTTACCACCATGTTTGTACACACCGTTTTTTTCTGGCTCAAAGACAACCAAAATCCCGCCGACCGCCGGCGTCTGCACGAAGGACTCAAGTCGCTGACGGCCATCGACGCCATTGCCCAGGGCTGGATCGGCGTGCCGGCCACCACGCGCCGCCCGGTCATCGACTCCTCCTACGACTTCTCCGTCACCTTCGTGTTCGACGACGAGGAAGGCCACGACACCTACCAGGAACACCCCATCCACCTGGAGTTCGTGCAGAACTGCGCCGCCCTGTGGAGCCGCGTGCAGGTGTTCGATGCCGTGCCCATGGAGGAGACCATCAGCGGGTTGTAAGCCACTGCGGACTTTGCTAGCTTGCGGGGAAACCTAAATTCCCCACCTAAATGCAATACCGCTTTTTGTTCCTCTTTTGCCTCGTGACCCAGTGGCTGGCCGCGCAGGAAAGGGTACGCTACCAGATTTCGTTCGACAATGCCGTTCACCACGAAGCCCGCATTGCCGTAACCTTCCCGGGCCTCCCGGCGGCGCCGCTGCGGGTGCACATGAGCCGGTCGTCGCCGGGCCGCTACGCCCTGCACGAGTTTGCCAAGCACGTCTACAACCTGGCGGCCACCGACGGCCAGGGCAAAGCCCTGGCCGTCAGCCGTCCCGACCCGTACAGCTGGCTGGTAACCGGTCACAACGGCACCGTAAACGTCTCCTATACGCTATTCGGTAACCACGCCGACGGCACTTACACGGGCATCAACGAACGCTACGCCCACCTCAACATGCCGGCCACCTTCCTGTGGGCCGAGGGCCTCGAAAACCGCCCCCACGAAATAACTTTTAATTTGCCGGCGGGCAAGAACTGGAACGTAGCCACGCAGCTCAAGCCCGAAACCGGCACCACCTACTCGGCGCCGCACCTGCAATACTTCATGGACAGCCCTACCCACGTGGGCAACAACCTGCTGCGGGAGTGGACCGTCAGCGACAAGGGCAAAACCAAAACCATCCAGCTGGCCCTGCACCACAACGGCACCAACGCCGAAGCCGATGCCTACGCCGACCGGGTCAAAGCCGTGGTGCGGGAACAACAAGCCGTGTTCGGCGAACTGCCCGATTACGACTTTGGCCGCTACACGTTCCTGGCGACCTACCTGCCCTGGGTGGACGGCGACGGCATGGAACACCGCAACTCCACCATCCTGACCAGCACTTCTTCCCTGCGCGAAGACGCGGCCGGGCTGCTGGGTACGGTGTCGCACGAGCTTTTCCACTCCTGGAACGTGGAACGCATCCGCCCCAAGACGCTGGAACCGTTTGACTTTACGCGGGCCAATATGTCGGGCGAACTCTGGTTTGCGGAAGGCTTTACCAACTACTACGGGGCCATGATCCTGGTGCGCACCGGCGACAACACCCTCACGGACTACGCCCAGCGGCTGACGTTCGTGTCCAACTACGTGCTCAACGCGCCGGGCCGCCGTTACTTCAGCGCCGTGGAAATGAGCCAGCAGGCGCCCTTCGTGGATGCAGCCGTGGCCATAGAGCCGAACAACCGGGCCAACACGTTCATTTCGTACTACTTCTACGGCGAGTTCATTGCCCTGGCCCTCGACCTGAGCCTGCGGCAGCAGTTCAAGAACGGGAGCCTCGATGCTTACATGCGCCGGGTCTGGGAAAAGTACGGCAAGCCCGAAAAGCCCTACACCATCGACGACCTGCGCGTGACGTTGGGCGAGGTTACGGGCAACCTGGCCTTTGCCGACAACTTCTTCGGGCAGTACATCCTCGGCAAAGAGGCGGCGCCCTACGAAAGCCTGCTGGCCGCGGCCGGCTTCCAGATGCAAAAAGCCAATCCCGGCAAGGCTTCGCTGGTGCAAAGCAAAATCACGTACACCGCCCAGGGGGGCGTACTCGAATCACCCGTGCTGGTCACCAGCCCGTTGTACGCGGCCGGCCTGGAACAGGGCGACGTGCTGCTCACCATCGACGGGCAGCGGGCCACGCAAAGCAGCGTGCAGGCCGCCCTCAACGCCCGCAAGCCCGGCGACAAGCTGGAAATCGAGTTTGCGCAGCACAACGATACCAGAACCGTCACCGTCACGCTGGCCGAAGACCCCACGCTGAGCGTCGTTACGTTCGAAGAAGCCGGCAAGCCCGTCACCAAACCCATCCGCGACTTCCGCCAGGCGTGGCTGAAAAAATAGGAGACCGCAGACCGGAGGAAGGGAGACCGGAACTAACGGAAACCGGAGAAAAAGAGACGGGAGACCGGAGGAGGGATCGGGAAGGAAACTGAGGCGAGGTTCCAATATGAGTTATTAAGAAAAAACAGGAGAAGGGAAAAAGGGAGCCGCAACGTGAGTCGTTGCGCCAGCCCCTTTTTCCCTTCTCCCTTTTTAGCCATATCGATCCGCCCGGCCTGCCATTCTGCGCCTTGCGCGGGCACGCCTCCTCCGGTCTCCTTTCCTCCCGTCTCCTGTCTCCCATCTATTGTTGTCCGCCGTCGCCCTTGGCGTCGTCGTTGGTGATGCTCTTTTTGCGGCGGGGCTTGGCGTCGAAGTCCATTTTGCCGAACTGGTAGTTGAAGTTGAGGCGGATGGCGCGGCGGTACATGTTGCGCACGTCGGTAGACGCGAAGCCCGGCGTGGTGTCGGTTGCCGGCGTGCGGAAAACCGACTTCATGCGCACGGCCCGGTTAAAGGGGTTGTCGAGGCCCAGGCTCACGCTGCCTTTCTTCTTGAACAGTTCCTTCTTCACCGACAGGTTGTAGTTGTAGAAACCCCCGAACCGGCCCTGCAACTGCACCCGCGGCGAGTTGAAGAAGCCGAAGCCCTGGGCGCTGAACCCCTTGGGGAACGTGTACGAAGCGTTCAGGTTCAAGTGATACATCCAGTTGCTGTTGGTTGCGTTGAGGGCCGTGCTGGTGAGTTCGCTGTAGTACAGGTTCGCGTTGCCGCTCACGCGCAGCTTGGTGGTGGGCTGGAGCGACCCGAACAGGCTCAGGCCTACCGTACGGTTGCTGGCAATGTTGCGGAACGTCGTGCGGCTCACGCCCAGCGTATCCACGGTGCGTACACTCTCAATGGCGTTGTCGGTTTGCCGCCAGTACAGCGACGCATTGAACGAGTTGCTTTTGGCGAAGGTCGAGTACCCCAGTTCGAAGGAATGGGCCAGTTCGGGGTCCAGCGTGGGATTGCCGTAGAACAGGTTCAGCGTGTCGCTGTAGTTGACAAACGGGTTGAGGAAGTAGATTTGCGGCCGCTGGATGCGCTGCGTGTAGGAAAACCGCATCTTCTGGCTCTTGGTCAGGTCGCGCGAAAGGGTGACGCTGGGAATGAAGTTGCCGTAGCCCTGCGTAAACGCCGTGTCCGACGACTGGAAGTTGGCCCGGATGGCCGTCTGTTCGTAGCGGCCACCCAGCTTGAAGCTGATCTTTTTCCAGGTGAACCCGTAGGTCGCGTACGCGGCCAGCACGTCCTGGTCGTAGTTGAATACGTTGGAGCGGCGCGGGTCGGCCAGGAACTCGCCCGTTTCGGGGTCCAGGGTCGAAAACTGGAAGTCACTGCCCACCTCCCGCAGGATGCCCTTGGCCCCCGCTTCGAAGGTGTTCTTGTTTTTGAAGGGATGCACGTAGTCTGCCTGCACCGTGGTTTCGGCGTTGCGGCTGTTGTTCCAGTTCAGTTCCCGCCCCTGGAGTTCGCCTTCCGGGCCCAGCTGGTCGGCCAGCGTGTTGTTGCGCGGCCGGCTCACGGTGTGCTGCCCCAGGAAGCTCAGTTCCTTGCCGGCCTCCTTGAAGTTTTTGGTGTATCCCAGGTTCAGGTCGAGGTTGCCCCAGCGGTTGCGGTTCTGGAGGTTCCGGTCGTAGTACTGGAGCAGGTTGTCGTTTTCGTCCACCAGCACCGAATGCAGCGTGCTCAGGTTGTTGAACCGGAACTGGTTGAGCCGCAGGCTGGCGTTGACCGAACTTTTGGCCGTCAGGTCGTAGTCGAAGCCGATCTGTCCGTGGCCGCCGCCGCCCTCGTTCTCGAAGGAGTTGGTTTGGTCGAGGTACGATGCGCCGCCCGGGAACCGGCTGGTGCGGTTCAGGCGGCCGTCGCCGGGGTTGGTGAAATAATTGGCGCCCCCGCTGGCATTGATGCCAAACTTCTTGCGCCGGAAGTTTACGTTGCCCCCGGCGTTGTCGGAACGGTTCCCCACGGAGGTGTACACCGAGCCGTTGACCCCTTGCAGGTTATTCTTTTTGGTGATGATGTTGATGATGCCCGCCGTCCCCTCGGCGTCGTACTTGGCCGAAGGGCTCGTGATTACCTCCACAGTCTTAATCATGTCGGCCGGGATCTGCCGCAGGGCGTCGGCTACGTTGGCCGCCATCATGGAAGAGGGCTTGCCGTTGATGAGCACCCGCACGCCCGAACTGCCCCGGAGCTGCACATTGCCGTCGAGGTCCACCGACAGCATGGGCACTTTCTTGAGCACGTCCGAAGCGTTGCCGCCGGCGTTGGTAATGTCTTTTTCGGCGTTGTACACGATGCGGTCCACCTTGTCCTCCACCAGGTCCTTCTCCCCGGTCACCGTGATTTCGCGCAGTTGCGTCACGTCGGGGCTTACCAGCACCCGGCCCAGGTTTACCTCGCCCCTGGCCGGCACGGTCACGCCCGCGATGATGCGGGTGCGAAACCCGATGAAGGTGACGCTCACGTTGTACGTGCCGGCCGCCAGTTTGCCCAGCACGAACTCTCCTTTTTCGTCGCTCACCACCCCGTCAAGGGGCTTGCTGGTGGCCGGGTCGGTGAGGGCCACCGTCGCAAACTGCACGGGCTGGCTGGTGGTCGAATCCACGATGCTGCCTTTGATGCGGGCGTTGCCTTTCGGGGCAGTGGCGCCCGGTATTTCGGCCGCGGGTTGCGGGGCGCCGCCCGGTCTGCCCCCGCCGCCGGCCGGCGGAACGGGACTGGTGCCCTGGGCGGCCCCCGTAAGGGCGCAGCCGCCAATGGCCAGCAGGAGTAGGAGTCGTTTCATGCGGAGGATAGAACGTTGCACCGAATATAATCTATAACTAATAATGTAGTTACACTTTTAAGTGAACGGCAGGGCGGAAAAGTAGGAACGGACAAGCCGCCGGATGACCGGGCGGCCCGCGGGATGGGCAACGGCCTGCCATCCGCAGCTGCCCCTCCGGCCGACGAAATTGCCCTTCTTTTCCCGCACCCGAAAGCCGGGGAGCGGCCCATCCGGCCGGTAATCTTACCTAAGCAAGAAAAGAAGGACATCCACCCCCTTCCGGGCCCGGAGGACGTGGTTACCCGGGGCCCGGGTGCAGTGCGGTGGTACGCCCGGCGGTCCGGCGGGGTGGGCGGTCCGGCGGCCCGGCCGGAAAGCAGGAGCACGTTCAACACGCTTCCCGATCCTACACCGGACGGAAAAGACGCAGGATTGCAAACGCCGCGCGGGAGGATCGTCCGACCTTTGCCGGCACGAAATTTCTTTCCCATCCTTCACCCATTCTACCTGCGTGTATGTTCAGTAAACAAGCTTTTTCCGCTTTCCTGTTGCTGCTTGCGTCAGTAACCCTGTGGTCCTGTAAAAAAGACAATGAACCTGCCCCGGCAGCGCCGGCCAGCATGGAATGCAAAGTAAACAACGTGTCCTGGAAGGCCGCAACCTTCAACAATACCCTCGTGACCATGCAAACGAACATGTACTCCGGGAAACGGCTCGACATCCGGGGCACCGCCGCCGACGGCACCACGATCATCCTGAGCCTGAGTGAACCCACCACCGCCGACCCGGACCGCATCAAGCTGGATACGTACCACATGAACGTGTTTCTGAACCTGCCGCCCAACTACCAGTCGGGTACGCCCGTGAAAGGAGCCATCGGTACTTACATGATTGCGCTGGCGCAAAAACTGTACATGACCAACCTGGAGTCCGAAGGCCAGATCGTAATCACGGCCTGCGACGCGGCGAAAAAAACGGTTTCGGGCACCTTTTCCTTCCAGGCCACCGACTTTAACGACGAGACCCTGGGCGTGACGGCGGGTACATTCACCAACCTGAGCTACAAGTAGGACCGCCCTTTTTTACGCCATTAGGCAGCAAGGCCATCCCCGGGGATGGCCTTGCTGCTTTTGGTGGATTGTTACTGTTTTTTTGCCGGCGGCTAGTTGCCGTGCTTGTGCTTGAGGTAGTGTTCCCGCAGGGCATCCTCCCCGAAATCGTTGGTCAGGTCGCGCACGACGGTGTGTACGTGGTTGGCGTTGGTCTGCGAATTGTCGTACTCGATCAGGATCACCGGGCTGTGGATGCGGTAGTAATGCGCCTTGCCGGTTTCGGGGGTGCGGTGGCCGGCCCAGGCGAAGTGCAACTGGTCCATACCGGCCATTTCCACTTTCCGGCGCAGGTCGGCGGCCAGGTCGGGCTGGTAGTTGCCCAGGTACAGTTCCAGCAGTTGGCGCAGCATCTGCTGCTGGCCGGACGTCATCTCGTGGTAGTGAATGCCTTCGGGCGCCTGCATCATGGCTTTGCGGCTGTTGCCGGTCACAATCTCGTTGGGGGCCGTTTCGGCAATGATGACCTGCTGCAACTGCTCGGGCGTAAAGCTGCCCAGGAGGGCAAAACCCAGGTCGGCTTCCTGCTTGAGAATCTGCTTGCCCTGCTGCGGTCCTTCGGGCACGATGGCCGGGTTGGCCCCCAGGAAGGCCGGCGTTTGGGCCACCACCTTGCCCGTGGCCGTGGTGAAGTGGAGCGACAGGTGGTGCCCTTCTACGCGCCAGCCCCACGCGTCCTGCTCGGCCGGCGTCCCGAACACGGTGAAGTAGTACTTTTCGGGGTGACGGCGGTCGTTCTCCGGGGGCAGCTTCTCCAGCGCCTTCAAGATCACTTCCAGTTCCATGATTTCCCGGGCCTTGCCCATGCCCTGTTCGCTCAGGGCGGTCCGGAGCAGGTGCATGGCAGCCTTCCGCTGGCCGGCGTTCATGTCGCGGAGGGGCAGCCCCTTGCGGTCGCGGGGCACGAAGTGCCAGTTGAACCGTTCTTCGTCGGTGAAAGGATAGGTAGCCGTGCGCCGCTGCTCCTCCGACAAGGTGCTCAGAAACGCCCGCGCGGCCCGGACCATCTCCCGGTTGCCGGCGGCCCGGGTGGCGGGGCTGGCAACCGTTTTTTCCTTTTTGGCAACCGCCTGGGCCCGCGCCCCAGCCACCGCCAGGAGCATGACGACCATTAGTAAGACCCCGGGTTTGTGGTGCATGGTTACGGAAAATTTCATTTCACAAAAAAAAGAAATATTTGATTCTTTCCAAGATGATGTGGGCGGGGTTTCACGGAAAACGGAAAATCGCTCCCCGCGCATGTTGCCCCGCCCTGGCGTTGGTTTGCGCCGGAAAACGAAAAAGCGGCCGGTCACGCCCCGGTTCGCGGCGAATTTGGTACACCGGGGCCGGCACCCCTTCCCGGTTACCCTTCGCCTGGTGCCCTACCCCTAAATCAATTTGGGTTTCTTTGCCGGCCAAAAACCTGGTCCGCCCCGCTGCCGGGCTCCGGGCGATATAGTAATTTTGAAAAGTGCATTTTTCACGCGTTGAATTTCCTAAAAAGTGAATTCTTGATCCGCCCGGCCCGGCAGTACCCGGGTAACCGCTCTTTTTGCCCGCCGTTAGCGGGAATCTTACGAATCGCGTAGCTTTCGTGCGTACCGCAACGTAACGTCCATATTTTTTTCTTTTCCGTAAACAAGACTCACCAAACCAACCGCTATGGCCCCGGAGACTCTACCCTTTGCGCCCCCCGGGCGTACCCAACCCCATTACGTCTTACCCAAAACTGTACTGCTTGCCTTCGCCCTCCTGGTTACCCTCGCCGCCCCGGCGCAATGGGTGCAAAAAGCCGACGCCTTCCAGCCCCGGTCGGAAGTCACCAGTGTGGTGTACAACGACAAACTCTATACCTTTCTCGGCTTCAGCAATGCCGATCTGCAAACCAATGGCAGCAGCGAAGTGTACGACCCGGCCACGGATTCCTGGCAACTGCTGGCTTCCATTCCCGAGGGCAAATCCATGACGCACCAGGGCGTGGTGCTGGTGGACAATACGGTGTGGTTCATCGGGGGACGGGTGGGCCAGAACCCCGGTCCGGTCACCAGCGAAACCTGGATCTACAACCTCAGCACCGACAAGTGGTCGCCCGGCCCGTCGTTGACGGACCCGGCCACGGGTACTCCCCTGCATTGGGGCGGCGGCGGAGCAGCCCTGGTCGGCCGCACCCTGCACGTGTTCGGCGGCTTCGTGGACAACGCGTGCAGCAGCGACCAGGACCAGTATCACCTTACCCTGGACGTAGACGGCTGGCTGACCTCCGGGGCGGCGCAGTGGAAAAACGACCGCAAACCCATGCCCGTCAAGCGGTGCCACCTGGCCTGCGTGGTCCTGGGCGGCAAGATATACGCCCTCGGCGGCCAGTCGGGGCACGACTGCGGCGAAGTGGACCTGAACGTGGCGCACGTGTACAACCCGGCCACCGATACCTGGCGGCAACTGCCCAACCTGCCCGCCCCCCGTTCGCACGCGGAAGGCGCCGCGTTTGCCATGGACGGCAAAATCTACCTCATGGCCGGGCAGCAGCACTACAGCAAAAATACCAACAAAGTAACCGTGTTCGACCCGGCAGCCAACTACGGCTACGGCCGCTGGGCCGACGTCCCGAACCTGAGCCTGCCCGCTGCCTACGAAGGGGTGTCGGCCAAGGTGATCGGCAGTACGCTCATCTACACCCACGGCGGCAAGGGGGCCAGCCAGAATACGCAAACGGGCACGTACACCCGCACCATTGCCCGCAACCCGGTGCGGAAGCTCGGCTTTCTGTCGCGGTGCCTCAGCCTGAGCGCACCGGCCGGGGGGAACGCCACGGGCAAAAACCTGCTCTTTACCATTGACGGTACGGCCGCTTACCAGGTTACGTCCAACACCCCCTGGCTGTCGGTGACCCGCAACGCGACGGGCACGGCTTCGTCCAACGGGGCCGACGTGGAGGTACGGGTGGATGCGGCCGGCCTCGCGCCGGGTACTTACCAGGGCACCTTTACGGCCAACGGCTCGGACGACGGGACCGCGTATACCCCGGCCAGCTTCTGCGTAAACCTTACGGTCACCCACACGACCGGGCCGGTATCGACCGTGCGCCTCAACGCCGGGGGCGGCGCCTACCGCGCGGTTACCGGTACCTTGTTTGGCGCCGATGCGTACTTCACGGGCGGCCGCCCGGCTACGTTGGTGGCCGGGGAGGTAGCCGGCACCGACAACGACGCGCTGTACCGGTCGGGCCGCGTTGGGGAGGAATTCAGCTACGCCATTCCCACGGGCAACGGCGCGTTTTCGGTGACCCTCTACTTCAACGAATCCTACTGGGGCAACGTGGCCGAAGGGGGGGCGGGCTCCCGCCAGTTCCACGTGGATGCGGAAGGGTCGCGCCGCCTGACGAACTACGACATTTTCGCCCGGGTCGGGGGCGCCATGCGGGCCGTTGCCGAAACCTTTCCCGTGACGGTGACCGACGATACGCTGACGATTCACTTCACGAAAGGGTCGGCGGACGTGCCCCGGGTGGCAGCCCTGGTGGTGGAGCCGGCGGGGCCCTCCAACCGCTACCAGGCCGAAGCGGCGGTGGTGGTGGGCGCCGAAGTATCAACGCTGCACCCGGGCTTTACCGGCACGGGCTTCGCGGACTACCTCAACCCGGCCGGCGACTACGTGGAATGGACGTTTGACCAGGCGGGTACGGGCAATGTGATGCTGAACTTCCGCTACGCCAACGGCGGCACCGAAGCCCGTTCGCTGCTCCTCTCGGTAGACGGCGCGACGGTCCAGGAGCAACTGTCCTTTCCGGTCACGGGCGACTGGAGCCAGTGGTCGGTGGTGCGGGTACCGGTAACGCTGGCGGCGGGTTCGCGCAACGTGCGGCTCTCGGCCAACGGCACCTCGGGTCCCAACCTCGACTACCTGGAAGTGAGCGTCCTTACGGCCTCCCGGCCTAACCTGACGCTGACCCCGCCTGGCGGGCCCGAAGGCATCCTCTCCCCCAACCCGGCCACGAACGGTACGCAACTGACGCTGACGGCCCACGGGCCCCTGCACGTACAGGTGATCAGCCCCGTCGGCAAGGTAGTGCGGGAATTCCGTTTCCCGCCCTCCCCTGCCGGCACCTATAACCTGTCGCTGGCGGGTCTGCCCCGGGGCGTGTACCTGGTGCGGGTGCAGGGTACGGCGAGGCCGTTCGTCAAACGGCTGGTGGTTCAGTAGGAGGTTACTGCCTGCACACTTTCCGCACCACCACGCCCTTCGCAGTTTGCAGTTTGAGCAGGTACACGCCCGGCCGCCCGGCCGACAAATCAAATTGGACTACCTGTTCGCCGCGGGTCCCGGGCGGCAGGGTACGAACGGCCAGTGCCCGGCCCACCGGGTCGCTCAGGGTTATCTGCACGGGCTGCCCGAGGTCCGGCGGGAGCACGACCACAAAGGCGCCGGTGGTGGGGTTGGGGTACACGCGTACCAGCGAGGCCAGATTGGGTGCAAGGGCCGTGGGCAGCCAGGCAAAGGCCGGTGACGGTTCGGAGTGGCAGCCGCTCTCCCCGTTGACGCGTACCGCGTATTTACCCGGCCGGGTTGCCTGGATGACCCGGGTGCGCAGGCCCAGCGGGCTGCCCTCAAAGTACCATTCGTAGCTCCCCGCGGCGACGCTGCACGCGAGGCTGTCGGCACCCCGCTGGCTGACGGCGGGAGCAGCGGGCTGCCGCAGGCGGGTAATGGTGACCCGGCCCGCCAGGGAGTCGGTGCCGCAGGTGTTGGCGGCCACCCGCCACTCAAACACATTGTTGCCGTAGGCGAGGCCGGTCACCCGGGCGGCCGGGTTGTCGGGGTCCGTTACCGTGGCTGCTCCCCCGATCCGTTGCCAGCGGCCACTCCCCTGGGCCGGCAGGATGGCGGCCAGCGTGACGGTGTCCTGCACGCACACGGTACGGCTGCTGCCGGCCGTCACCGTGGTGTTGGTTGCGACGCACACCACCGTACCATCCAGCTTTACGGCTTCGGCCGGCACCGGGGGCAGGTCGTAAAGGGTATTGAAGGTGGTGTTGGTGCGCACGGGTTCGTTGTAGTCGAAGAAGATGTCGGCGAAGTTTTCAATCCGCGTCTTTTCGGGCAGGTCCGCCTTGGGCCTGATGCTGAACTGGATGTAGCCGTGGCTTTTGGGCTCGTTGGCGTTGCTGTCGGGCAGCATGATGTTGTTGAAGGTAAAGGTCAGCACCGGCCGGCCCTTGCCCGAAACTTTCACGGCGTACGGGTGCGACACCGAGCCCAGTTGCAGGGTGCTCACGTCGAGGTCGGCCGACAGCGTATCTGCCACCACCACTTTGTAGGCCACGTCGGTGCCCGTGTTCTGGAAGCGGATCACGTAGTCGAGCCGGCTCCGGGTGGGGGTATAGTGCTGGCCGGTGACGCCCCCGGGCGACACGGCCTTGTCGTTGGGGTCAAAGGAATCAATGATGGGCAGGCATTCTTCGTCCACTTCGGGTTCGGCGTCATCGGAAGGCAACTGGGCCACGAAGCCGAGGCTTACCTGGCCCTGGGCATTCGTGCCGCAGGCTTCCAGGGTCACGTTGGTGGACTGCTTGGCCGGGTGGCCGGGCCGCTGGCCGGCTTCCAGGCGCACGGTACGGCCGTTGGCGGGTACTTGCAGGACCAGGCTGTCGCCTTTTGCCAGTTTGTAATTGCGCGTAAAGGCCAGTTGGGCGTCGAGGTACACGCGGTAGGCGCTGCTGTCGGTCATGGGGCCGGTACCCGTATTGTAAATGCCTAACCGCACCCGGCCGTTGTTCCCGCAGCGGGCCGTCAGGGTAATGTCGGACCCGTCCCAGTCCGGCCCCGGCGTGCGGGAGTTTGCCGGGGTGATCCAGACTTTGGTGCACTGGGCAAGACCGCGAATGTTAGGGTCGTTGCACACCACTGAATCGATAAGTTGAATGCTACCCGAAGTACCCGCAGGCACGGTACCTACGTCAAATACCAGTTTTTTTTCCCCGTCGAGGGTGTAGGGAATGCTGGCGCGGACTGGTACTACGTGTTGGGGCAGTTTCAGGAATATTTTCACCGGCTTTGCCGCTTCAAGGCCAGTGTTACGATAGGTGACCGTAGTGGTGCCCGTAAAACAGCGGCGCCGGCGGTCCGAAGCAACGTTTACCGCCAGGAGGGGCCGGAGGTCAACCTGGTTGGCAAAGTCAACGGCGGAAAGGGTTTGCCCGTAACTTGTAAATCGAACGGTACGCCCCGATGAATTTGCGGGGCAGACTTGCCGCATCAAGAGCGATTTATCCGCCGGGATCACCTGCCTCACCGTGTAGCTCCCCGTGTCCACCGCAATGATGTAATTGCCCAGCGAGTCGGCAGAAGCAAAATAATTGCCGGGTTGGGAGACAACAATTGCACCGGCCATTCCTTTTTCATCCGGGCTACGCATACAGTCTCCGGTGGTTTCGTGGTAGACATTGCCAGTGACGTAATTGCGGGGCCTGGTGGACTTGCCGATTGCCGCAAATCCCGGGGCAATCCTGCCCCTCACCGACGTAAGTGCCCCGCCGGCGTAGACCACATCCTGGTGGGCAGCGAGTGAAAAAATGAAATATTGGGCACCTGGATTCCAATCCACGAGTTGTCCATCGGTCAGGTCAAAAGCAGCCAGGCTGCTCCTGCTTTGCCCACCCGCCAACTCAAAACTGCCGCCCGCGTACAGCACATCGTTGCTTACAGACAGGGCGGCTACGTATGAACGAAGTGTCCACGCGTCCCGATCATTCATCCGCGCATCCCAGGCAGTAGGTTGCCCGGTAAAGACGTCAATGGCAGCAAGGCGGCCCCTGGGCTTCCCTTTTACCAGGGAGAAATGACCACCGGCGTATACGGTGTTGCCGGCTATCGCTACTGCCACAACCGAGGAGTCGGGATCTGGATTCCAGGCGGTGGCTCGGCCCGTTGCAACGTCAAGAGCGGCCAGATAATGCCTCGGCTGACCGCCGATGGAGGAGAAAAGGCCCCCTGCGTATACTACATTGCCCACCGGATGCACTACTTTTACCGCTTGGTCCGCGTCCGGATTCCAACCCGAAATTTGCCCGGTTGCCAGGCTGATGGCCGCAATGTGATTTCGCTGCTTTCCATTAACGGAAGTAAAATCGCCCCCCGCGTAAATCACGTCTCCTCTCAGGGCCAGCGTTTGTACAGACCCGTCTCTTACATCGGGGTTCCAGGGGGTAACCTGACCGGTGAGGGCGTCGATGGCGGCGATCAGGTTCCGGTCCTGCCCATCCACTGTGGCGAAGCGCCCCCCGGCATACACTACGTCCTCCGTAGCGGCCAGGGCGTTTACCGGACCATTTACACCCGGGTTCCAGGCAGTAGCCGAACCGGTAGTAGCGTCAAGGGCCGCCAGGTTGTTTCGCCACTGGCCGCCAATGGAAGTAAAATTTCCGCCGGCAAAAACCGCATTATTGACCGCCATAAGCGTGAACACCCCGTTCCCCGGCCGGGGGTCCCACGCGGTAGCCGTACCGGTGGTGAGGTCCAGGGCCGCCAGGTTCTTTCTGGGTAGCCCGCCGATCTCCCCGTCAAAGTCTCCCCCAACGTACAGTTTATTTTCCGACAGCGCCAGGGCGTACACCGAGGGTCGCCACGCCTGCAGCTGTGGATTCCACGCAGTAACCCGCCCGGTGCTTAGCTCCACGGCGGCAAGTCCGTTACGGGGTAGCCCGCCGATCGAGGTAAACCATCCACCTACGTAGACTACGCTTCCCGCAACCAAGAGTTTGGATACATCCCCCTCGGGTACCGGGTTCCACGCGGTGGCCCGTCCCGTAACGGCATCTACCGCCGCAAGACCTTTTCGTTGCAGGTTGCCCACCTGGCCGAACCTGCCTCCCACCAAGACTGTATTGCCCGAAAGGACTATTGAGGATACTTCTATCCAACCTGGGGAATCCCCATGTGTCACTTGAGGGTTCCAGTCCAACGCCCGCCCGGTAGCGGCATCAATGGCAGCCAAGAGGCTCCTGCTTTGTCCCGCAACGGTTCCAAATTCTCCCCCCACGTAGACTACGTTGCCGGAAACGGCCATTGTGTTAACGTACGCGTCGGCGCCGGGATTCCAGTCGGTAAGCCGGCCCGTCGTTGCGTCAACGGCGGCCAGGCAGGATCTTCGCTGTCCGTTCACCAGGCGAAAGGTTCCGCCCAGGTAGAGCGTATTGCCGTCAAGCACCAGCGTTTCTATGCCTGATTCGTCACCCATTACCGGGTTCCAGGCACGGTCTACCCTGCCATCCGCCAGGATGTGGGCCAGGGAGGTTCGCTCAACTCCCTGCACTGCTGAGAAACTACCTCCTATATACCAGCCTCCTCTCCCGTCCGGGATGGAGGCGATGACCATACCTACAACGTGGAGCAGCGGCGCGCCAGTTCGTTTGCCGTCGGTCGTGTTGAGAACCACCCCACCCCCGGTTGGGGGCCCTACGTAACTGAAGTTCCCCCCCAGGTAGATGTTGTTTCCGCGTCTGGCAATGGCATGCACTTCCCCATTGGTGGCCCACATGGTAGTGTCCACCTCCTGCGCCACGGCCGGGACGGACAACGCATAAAAAACAAACAGGCAAAATAAAGGCAATAGTATTTTTTTCATGGAATGCTCGTATGGCCACCCGTGGGCAATCCAGGAATATTAACACTTATAAGGGTTCAAAACCAGTTTTAAGCACACTTTTTTTTTAAATCGAAGGGTAACACGTTAATTGGGTTTTTTCCATGAAGACGCATCGCTCATTTGCACTTATCCAGGAAAACCCGTGGTGCCGTGGCTGCTCCCGAAAAGAAAAACCGGGCCCGGCTTGAAAGCCGAACCCGGTCCTGTACGCAAATCACTCGTCTGGTCAACCCCGCCTCAGGGCGCCACGGCCGGCGTACCGGTAAGGGCCTGGTACACCAGCACCCGGAACTTGTCGGCCAGGTCGCCGTAGCTGTTGGGAAACTTCTGGGTGTAGAGCAGCGCCACCACGCCCTCCTGCGGGTCGGCCCAGTAAGTGGTGCCGAAAATGCCGCCCCACTCGAACGACCCCTCCGACACGGGCATCCGCGCCGCCTCGCGTTCGGTGATGAGGCCAAAACCCAGGCCGAACTTCTTGAGTCCCAGGCTCAGCTCGCCGATCTGGTTGCTGGTCATCATGCGCACGGTGGCCGGGCTCAGCAGCCGCTTGCCGTTGTACTCGCCGCCGTTGAGCAGCATTTGCAGGAACACGGCGTAGTCGTAGGCCGTCGACGAGAGGCCCGCCCCGCCCGAATAGTACGTGCCGGGCTGCCTGGGGTAGTCGGGGGTCTGGTTGCCCAACGGCGGCCGCTTGCGGTAGGCTTTTTTCTCGTCCTCCATGTACAAGGCCGTCAGCCGGTTGTGCCGGTCCTTGGGCAGGTAGAAGTACGTGTCCTTCATGCCCAGCGGCTCGAAGATGCGGGCGCGGAAAAAGCCGTCCAGCGTGGTGCCCGACAGGATTTCCACCAGGTAGCCCAGTACGTCGGTATTGAGGCCGTAGCTCCACTTCTCGCCGGGCTGGTGGATGAGCGGCAGGCCGCCCAGCGTGTTCATGGCGTCGGCCAGCTTGTCGTTGGGCGTACCGATCCCGCTGGGTACTTTGGCCTTGGCGTAAATGGCGTTGGCCTCCCTGGTGCCGATGCTCGCGTAGCTGATGCCCGATGTGTGCGAAAGGAGTTGCCGGATGGTGATTTCGGATTTGGCCGGTACGGTGGTGTAGGAAGAATCTTTTTCGTTGAATTTGTCAATGACCTTGGGGTTCTTGAAGGCCGGCAGGTACTTGGAAACCGGCTCGTCGAGCAAAAACTTCCCTTCCTCGAACAGCATCATGACGGCTACGCTGGTGATGGCCTTTGTCTGGGAGGCGATCCGGAAGATGGCGTCGCGTTTGAGGGGCGTTCTGGCGTCCACGTCGTCCTGCCCGAAGCCCTTGTAGTAGATGATTTTGCCGTGACGGGCCACCAGGGCCACTGCCCCCGGAATGCGCTTCTGGTCCACGTACTCCTGGATGACGCGGTCCATGCGGCCGAGCCGTTCGGCGCTGAAGCCGGCCGCCTCCGGACCGGCCTCCTGCAAGGTGTAGTTCCGCGGGGTTTGGGCCAGGGTGAGGCCCACAATGCACGTAAAAAGAAAGGTGAATAGTGGTTTTTGCATATTCGATCAAGGATAAGTGCCACGGTAAAGTTGGAGAATTGCCCGGTAGAATCATAGCATCCGGGCGCAATTCATCCGGGTGGCGGCTTATTCCTGGCTCAATGGTTACTTGGCTGAATGGCTATATGGTTGGATGGCTATATGGCTATATGGTTAAATGATTGATCCAACAATCAACCATCCAGCCATATAGCCATTCAGCCATTCAACCCCCTACTCCTTCCGGAATTTCACCGAGCGGCTGCCGTCCCGGGTTTGCACGCGGAGGAAATACAGGCCTTCCTTGAGGGAAGACACGTCAACTTCCAGCGACTCTTCGCCGGCCGCCCGGTGCCGGTTGGTCAGGTGAACCCTGCCCTGCGGATCGGCCACCTGGGTAGACTGCACCTGCGCGGCCGGCACGGCCGTCTGCACGAAAAGGCGGTCCCGGGTGGGGTTGGGGAAAGCGTGCAATCCGTCGGCGGAACCCGCCGCCTCGTTGGCGACCATCCGGCCGGAACTTGCTGCTTCCACCCGCCAGATTTCGATGCCCGATAAATTGGCCGCTCCCCCCGGGGCGGCTACGTTGAGGGTGCCGTCGGTGATCGTGGTTTCGTAGGGGCCGTGTTTTTTCCAGGTGCCGGCCGGGCCGCTGCGGAAGTCGTGGTGTACGGTTTTGTTCTCCACCCGGAGCGAAAACGTCTGGGATTCGTCGTCCTCCCAGGTGTACACGAATACCTGGTAGCGGCCGTCGGGCACTTTCGTCACGGCCAGCGTCAGGGCGTCGGGGTGCCACACGGATGATTGGAGCATGGCCCGGCGGGCCGCGCCGGTAGCGGGCCGAAGGGGTACGCCCGCAGCCGCCATCCGCTGGCCGTTGGTGGTGTAGTTGCGGGCCGAGCTGCCCTCCCACACGTTGCCGTCGAGGTTCAGGCCGCCGCCGTTGAGGTTGATGGCCCGGTAGAACGTGGCCTGTACGCGTTCCACCTCAATGGCTTCCACCCGGGCAAAGTCGTTGCTGCCCCGCGAGAACCGGAGGGTCAACTGCCCGTCGGTGACCCGGACCCGGAAGGTTTCCCGCACCGACTTCATGGCGCCGCCGGCCTGGGCGAAAATGTCGTACTCGGTCAGCTTCCGGTCGCCCTCCATGTCCACGTTGAACCGCCGCGACCCCACGCCGCCCCGGGCCAGGTTGCCCCAGAACGTCTCGTTGAAGTGCAGCGTAATGTCGTAGTAGCCGTTGCCGGTGGGAAAGGCGTACGAAAAGTCGGCCCCGAACCGGCCGCGGCGGTAGAGCCGGTCGTCGTCGGTGTTTTCCACGTCGCCCTCCACCGACCGGGTGAGCCGGCCGCCGGTGGCGTAGGTATCTTCGTCAAACCGGTCGCCCTTGCGGCTGGTGTAGTCGCTGCCCCCCACGTCCACGCGGAACACGTCGGGCAGGGGCGCCGCCGGGTTGAATTTCCAGAGTTCGTTGCCCGCTCCGTCTCTGGCCGAGAAGTACAGCGTGCCGGCCACCGACGTGAGGTTGGCGGGGTTGGCGGCAGCGAAGCCGGGCAGGGTGCTCCCGCCCGCCCCGGTGCCGGCGCGGCGCAGCAGGGTGCGGCCCGACATCCCCGCCTTCACGTAGTACAACGCGCCGCCCACGTGGGTCAGGTCGGTGTAGTAGTGGTTGGTGCCCTGCGTGCTGGCCAGTTGCTCCCGCATCATCGAACCCAGGTCAAACTTGTACAGCCCCCGTTCGGGGTCGTAGCCGGCGGGCTCCTCTTCGGCCGAAAAGTAGAGGGAGCTGCCCGAGAAGCAGTAGGATTGCAGCCGCGACCGGCGCGACCCCTCCCACACCGAGCTGACCACCGTGGTGCCGGATTCGGTGCCGCTGCTCCGCCAGAGGCTGTAGGTGACGGGTGCATCGCCGGCCCCCACCAACGTGTACAGCACGCCTTCCACCTCCTTGAGGAAAAAGATGCCGCCGCCGTACTGGGTTTCGGTGAGCAGTTGCTTCACTACGGTGGTGCCCCCGGCCGTCCCGTCACTCCTGCCGATGCCCCGGCCGTCGGCGGGCGTCAGGCCACCGTAGATGAAATAGAGCGTGTTGTTGTACTCGGTGAGGCCGTAGCAGGGAAAATCTTCGGCGACCACCCCGGTACCGTTGGCCGTGCCGTCGCTCTTCCAGAGCCTGGGGCTGTTGTCGGAGAAGTACAGCGTGTTGCGCACCGCCGCCAGCGACACGAACTCAGTGCCTGCCGAACCGGGACGCAGGTCTTTTACCAGCACCGTGCCCTCGGCCGTGCCGTCGCTCCGCCAGAGTTCGCGGCCGTGCTTGCCGTCGTCGGCGGCGAAGTACACCGTGCCGTTCACGTGGGTAATGTGCGAGGGGGCCGCCGTGAAGGTTTTCAGCCGCACGGTGCCCCCGTCGGTGCCGTTGCTTTTGTAGAGGCCGTAGGCGTTGCCCGACCTGGCCGAGAAGTAAAGCGTGCCGTTCACGTTGGTCAGCGACCCGGGGTTGGAGTCCCCGTTGCCGGGCGTGATGTCTTTTACCCGCAAGGGCTGGGCCGACAGGCACAAACTACCACCAAGGCACGCCACCGCCAGCATCCCGCGGAGGGCGGACAGCGTCCTTATCAAGGAGAATTTCGTCATAGCAATGGTTTGTAAAGGTTTCTTGAATAAGCAAAAACGTTAATGGTATTACTTCACTCAGAATAGATACGATGCTCCAACCCGGCCTGGCAACCCGATCGTACCATTCTCATTACGCGTGGCGCCCCGGTCGAAATCCTCCGTTGGAGGCGGCTGCCGGGCCGTAATCAAATGGTAAGGAATGCAATAGTGGACGAGTATACGGAGAAGTACCGACAAATGTTGGAAAAATCCATTACAGCCCCTTTTTGCTGCGAATGGGCGGGCCGCCGGAGGTTTTCCAACGTTACTTTCAGCCCACTCCGGTACGGGGCGAAGGGGCACCACGAAGCACCACACGAAAAAAGGGGGCAGTCCGAAGACCACCCCCTGCCGGGAACATACTGTGCCGTGCCGCCCGCAATCCCCGCTACTCGACCACTACTTTCCGGATGGTCCGCCCCCCGTCTTTCTCAACCGACAAGGTGTAGAAGCCGCGCCGGGCGCGGACGGGCAGCGAAACCGTATGGAACCCCGCCCCCACTTCCCGCTGGTGGGTTTCCACCTCCCGGCCGGCTACGTCCACCAGCCGGAAGCGGACCTGCTGCCGTTGGGAAGTGCGGAACGAAACCCGGATCAGGCTGGACGCCGGGTTGGGGAACACCTGCACCTCACCGGTTGCATCGGGTCCGGCGTAGGCAAGGCGGGCCGTGCCGGCGGCTTGTATTTCGGCGGCGGTCAGGGCCCGGTTATAGGTTTTCACGTCGTCGAGGTAGCCTTTCCAGGTGTTCCAGGTGTTGCCGTCGCCCATCGAGCCCAGGTACAGGGCCCGGTTGAAGTTGGTGCCCGCCTGCACCGTGCCGGTGTGCACCGAAGTGCCGTTCACGTAAATCGTGTACGCACTGCCGTTGACCACCAGGGCCACCAGGTTCCAGCGGTTGAAGGGGAAGGCTCCGGCCGCCGAGAGCCCCCAGTCGGTGGTGCTGGTGCCGCGGTTTTCGAAGGCGATCCGCCCGTCGGTGGTGTTGTAGCTGTTCACGAAGAACCGGAACCCGGGCACCGAACCGTTGCTGTTGCTCATCAGCCAGTTCTGGTGGAGCTGGTCGCCGGTATTGTAGGCCCACATTGTCACCGTAAAGGCCGTACCCAGGTTGATCACGCCCACGGCGGCGTTGGCGCTGGTGGATGGGGCCAGGTTCAGCGCGGCCGTACCCTCCCGGGCGGTGGTCGTGTAGACCGCGCCGTTCTGCAGGGTGGCGTCGTTGGTGCCGATCTCGTCTTTGCCCGAGCTGTTAAACTTCCAGTGGTGCGTCAGGCCCGCCGGGGCGGGTGTGGTAGTCGCCGTGACGGTAACGGTGCTGGTGGCCGTTCTCCCCCCGTCCTGCGTGGTCACCGTGATGACGGCCGTGCCCGCGGCCACGCCAGTGACCAGGCCGCCGGCGCTTACGGTAGCTACGGCGGTGTTGCCGCTCCTCCAGGCGACGGTCTTGTTGGTGGCGTTGGCGGGCGCCACGGTGGCGGTGAGTTGCTGCGTAGCCCCCACGCTGATGGAGGCCGTGGCGGGGCTCACCGATACGCCCGTAACGGCAACCGGGGTGGTGGCCGAGCAGGTGGCCGCGCTGGAAATCACCACGGTGCGGTCGCCCGCGTCGGCGGGCAGGGTGGTCAGCCCGCGGTCATCGTAGCCCACGGCCGTAATCAGCACGCTGGTGCCGGTGGCCTGGGGCGGCGTCCAGAACAGTTTGAAGTTGCCCGCCCGGTCGCGGCTTTCGCCGATGTAGTGCCATTCGTAGTAGTACTTCACGACCCGGGTGTCGGCCGAAGCGGCAACGGCCAGGTTACAGCCCGCCTTGGGGAAGTTCTGGTTTTCGGTGAGGCTGAGGGCCACGGTGGGCCGGGCGTTGGGCGTAAACGAAGCCGCCGTGGCGCTGCCCGCCAGGTACCCGTAGGTAAAGGCCGCCTGCGAGAGGGTTTCTTCCATGGTAAACTCACTGCCGGCGATGGAATACCGGTTGTTCATGCGCCACTCTCCGGCCGGCCACGCCCCGATGGCCGGGGAAGCGGTAGAACGGGAGAAATCTTCGTCGCCGGAAAAATTATAGGCGCAGCCGTCGATCCAGTCGCAGCTTTTGTGGGCGTAATAATTCACGTACCCCGGGAAACTGGTATTGGTGTACACCTTGCTGTTGTAGTCGTTGAGGGTCCAGGCGTCGGGGTGAAACGTGTTTCCGTCGGGATGGTGGCCCAGGCCGGCCACGTACGACATGTTGTTTTCGTTGCCCCCCAGCGTATAGCTGGCCGCGTGCTGGATCTGCTGGAGGTACTTGACGTCGCCGGTCATCTGGTAGGCAAACGCCACCATTTCCATGCGCGGCACCGAAAAGGCCCCGTTGGAGGTGTGGCGGTTATTGTCGAAGCCGAACCGGAAGCCGCGGCCGTTGCCCGGCGTCACGTACCCGTTGTCGGCAATGGCAATGATCTGGTTCTTGAGGGTGGCCTGGAAGGTAACGTCCAGGTTGGGGTGCGTGGGTGGGCACATGCCCACGATCATAGCGGCGTAGTGCCAGGTTTGCATCCGTTGCCAGGCGTCCCAGCCCGGGTAAGACGGGTCCAGCGGCAGCACTCTTTTCAAGTCGGACTGGTATTTGGCTTCGCCGGTAAGGCGGTACAGGCAGGCGGCGGCGAGGATTTTGCCCTGCACGTTTTCCGGCCCGGTTTCATCGTCGGCCCGGGCGTCGGCCCAGTTGTAGGCGTTCACGGCTTCGGTGCGCCATCCGTTGCTCTCAGTGGTGGCCGTGCCGTTGTTGAATTTGTTGAGTACGACCGCGTAGTACGCGGCGGCCCCGGCGTAGAGGTAGGTGTTGGCCGTTTGTTCGGCGTTCACGTACACCGGCCGGTCGTCGGTCCACGAGTTGCGGCCTTCCACGCCGGAGTCGGGCCCGATGTAGCCTTCACCGCTCACGCCGTTCTGGGTGGGAAGCCGGCCGCCGGTCACGCCGCCCGTGCCCTTGCCGGCCGCCACCAGGGCGTCCTTGGCCCGTTTGTAGAAGCTCACCAGCCACTTGGCCTCGTTGAGAATGTCGGGCAGCCCGTCGGTCCCTTCGCTGATCCAGGGGCTGGCCGACGAGAGCCGGTAGCGGTTGCCCACGTCGCCGTCCTTGAAATTGCCGGGCCGGAAGTCGTAACACAGCATCAGGTCCATCGGTACGCCGATGTGGCGGTTGTGGCCGTCCCAGTCCCCGGCGTCGTAGTAGTAGCCCCACACGTTCACCCGGGTGGTCGTGCCGGTGTAGTACACGTTCCGGTCGTCGGGGTGGTGGCCCCGGGGGTATACCTTGCCGCCTTCCAGTTCCTTGTCTACCCCTTGCCGCTGCGTAAAGAGGGCCTTCGAGACGGCGTGGTACGCATTCCGGAAGGCGGCCTCTTCGATTTTGAAAGGGTGCGACCGGCCCATGTTGTCTACGGCCACGTAATACTCGCCGGGCGTGGTGAAGCTTGAGAAATTACACTCCCACACGTCGGCGTTGGTGAAGTTGCGGCCGGTGCCGAATTCCGCGTTGTTGGTCTCGGTGGTTGATTTGTCCTTCCGCTTGGCAATGGTGCCCGTGAACACGGCCACGTTGTCGGAAGTTCTGACCACCTGGAAACCGGCCCCCGCCAGGGCGTCGAGTTCCAGCCCGCCGGCCGGGTGCGCGGCCGTGTTAAACGATCCCATCCACTGCGAAAGGTACGCGTGTTTGACCCCGCCCGGCAGGAAACCCACCTGGTTTACGTGTACGGCCGGCGACCACAACTGCTTTTCGTCGTAGGTGAAGGTGAAGGCGTTGCCGTTCTGCACCAGGCTGCCCACGTTCACGGTGTAGCTCCGGCCCCGCACCAGGGCGGTCGGCAGTTCGAGGTATACCGAATGTTCCAGCACGTACTTTACCGTACTGTACAGGTCCACGTAGTCTTTGGCTTTGGCTTTCCGGCCGAGGTTTACCGGCTGCCGGGCGGTGGCGTAGTTGCCGTCGTTGGGGCTGGTGACCGAGTAGCTGGCCTTGTTGTCGGCGTTGGTGGTGTTGAGGGCTCCGTAGTAGGCGGTGCTGCTGCCGGCCTGCCCGTACACGTGGTAGTAGTCTACGTGTCCTTCGCTGAAGGTCAGCATCAGGATTTTGCTGGTGACGGGAGATACCCGGATCAGGTCCTGGGCCCGGCCGGGCACGGCGGCCAGGCAGAGCAGCAGGCAGAGCAAGGCGCCCAGGGTTTTGGTGCGTATACGAACTTCCATAGTGGTCATTGCGATTTAAGATGAAAAATGGGAAGGGGGCTTTACGAAGCCAAGCGGGGGCGGGCCGGGCGTTTTCCCTGGAAAAACACCCGGCGGGCTGCGGGCACACTGCGGGGACGGGTAACTTCCTCCTTTCTCTGAGTGGTGACTGACGATGCGTCAATATTACCCGGCCGGCCCCTGGGAAGTGTTGGACTATTGTCTCAATCTTTGATTTTTAGACAAAAAAATTATTTTATTGTATTATTTCATTATTTGTACCGCTTCAAGCGCCCGGCTGGTGCTCAGGAAGAGGGTGACGCCTCTATCCTCCTCCGTTCTCCTTTCGTTCCCGTCTCCCTTTCTCCCGTCTCCGGTCTCCCCTTCTACGGCACGTATTTCGAGGGCGGCACGCCGAAGTAGGCGCGGAAGCTGCGGGTGAAGTAGGCCAGGTCGGAAAAGCCCACCTGCCAGGCCACTTCCGACACGTTCAGCCGGCCCTCCCGGAGCAGCCCGGCGGCGCACTTGAGCCGTACCGTGCGGATGAACACGTTCACCGACTGGTTGGTCACCGCCTTCAGCTTGCGGTAAAAAGTGGCCCGGCTCATGCGCATTTCGGTAAAGATCACCTCCGGGTCGAAGTCGGGGTCGGCCAGGTGGGCCGTAATGATGGCGATTACCTTTTGCAGGAACTGTTCGTCGGCCGACTGCCCGGCCATCTCCTGGAGCGAAAGGGACGTTTCGGCGGCGAGGCGCCGGCTGAGCTGCGCCCGGTGCAACAGGAGCCGGGCCACGCGCAGTTGCAGCACCCGCACGCTGAACGGTTTCACCACGTAGTCGTCGGCGCCGCTTTCCAGGCCCTCCGCCTGGTGCTCGAACGAGGGACGGGCCGTGAGCAGAATGAGGGGAATGTGGCGCGTGACGTCGTCGCGCTTCAGTTGCCGGCACATCTCCACGCCGTCCATGCCCGGCATCATCACGTCGCTCACGATCAGGTCGGGCAGCAGTTGGCGGGCCCGGCTCAGGCCCTGCCGGCCGTCGGTTGCCGACTGCACCTGGTACTGCCCGCCCAGGGTATTGCCCAGGAACGCCAGCAGGTCGGCGTTGTCTTCCACCAGCAGCACCAGGGGTTGCGGGTCGTGTCGGGCGGGCGACCCCGTTTCCGCTGCTTCGGTTGCCGCCCCGACGGGCATCCCGGGGTCCACCGGCCAGGCCTGAACCGGGCGTGGCGCTTCCGATGTAGCAGGCACCGGCCCGGTGGGAATGCGCACGCGGAAAAGGCTGCCCTCCCCGGGGGTGCTGGTGACGGCAATGTCGCCGCCGTGCCGCTCCACCAGTTCGCGGCAGAGGGCCAGGCCGATGCCGCTCCCTTCCCAACGGCCGGCCGCGCCGCGCACCCGGTAAAACCGCTCGAACAGGTGGGGCAGTTCCTGCGGCGCGATGCCAATGCCGCTGTCGGCCACCGACAGGACGGCCCACGGCGCCTGCTCCTCCAGCTGCACCGTTACCCGCCCCCCGTCGGGGGTGAATTTGAAGGCGTTGGCGAGCAGGTTGTGCAGCACCTTTTCGACCACGTCGGCGTCGAACCACACCCGGCGGTCAGCCATGCCGCTCCCGAAAGCGAGGTCAATGCCGTGTTTTTCGGCCAGGGGCCGGAAGCCCGCCACGACGTCGGCCGCACAGGCGTACAGGTCGCGCCACTCGGGGTGCAGCCCGGCGCCGTGGTCGATGCGCCGCAGTTCCAGCAGTTGGTTGACCATTCGCAGCAGCCGTTCGGCGTTGCGCTGCATGGTACCCAGCGAAGTTTCCAGGTAACCGGCCTCCACGCGCCGGTGCTTCTCCAGCAAATCTTCCAGCGGGCCCAGGATGAGCGAAAGGGGCGTACGCAGTTCGTGGGAAACGTTGGTAAAAAACTGGATTTTGGCCTGGTCAGCCCGGTGCAGGCGTTGCGCAATGTCGGCAATCTCCTGCTTTTGCCGTTCCTGCTGCTCCATCCGCTCGCGCAACTGGGCGTTTTTTTGTTCGATCACCCGCTTGGCCGCTTCCAGCGACTGCGTACGGTGCGCCACCTTTTCTTCCAGCAGCGCCTGCACGCGGCGGGCCCGGCCCAGGCGGTACTGGTAAAACCCGCCCAGGGCGGCCACGGCCGAGCAGCCCACCACCAACCGCCACCACCACGTCTGCCACCAGGGCGGCAGGATGCGCACGGCCAGGGCGGCTCCCTGCTGGTTCCACACCCCGTCGGCGTTGGCGGCCTTCACCCGGAACGTGTACGACCCGGCCGGCAGGTTGGTGTAGGTGGCGTACCGCTGGAGGGCGTCAGTGTACTTCCACTCCTGGTCGTAGGGCGCCAGGCGGTACGCGTAGCGGATGCCCAGGGGCTCGGCGTAGTGCAGGGCTGCAAATTCAAAGGTAAAATCGTTCTGCCGGTGCGTGAGGGTGATCCCGGCGGCGTAGGGAAGGGCCTGACGGAGCACCACGCCGCCCTGCACCGTGTCGCCCACCCGCACGGGCTGGTTGAACAGCCGCAGTTGGGTCAGCGCCAGCGCGGGCGGAAAAGGATTGTCGCGGATGCGGCCGGGAAAAAAAGCGTTTACCCCGTTGGCCCCCCCGAAAAACAGTTCGCCCGACCGTCCCTTCAGGTAGGCCCCTTCGTTGAATTCGTTGCCCTGGAGACCATCCTGCGCCGAATAGTTGCGGAACCGCCCCCGCCGGCGGTCGAATTTGCTCAGGCCGCGGTTGGTGCTCAGCCACAGGTTGCCCGCGTCGTCGTCGAGCATGCCGTGGATCACGTCGCTGGGGAGCCCGTCGCGGGTGGTGTAGCGGCGGAAGCGGCCCGTGGCGGGGTCGAAGCGGTTGAGGCCACCGCCGTACGTACCCACCCAGAGGCTGCCGTCGCCGTCCCGGTACAGGCTGCGGACGTCGTTGTGGGACAGGGAATGGGGGTTGGCCGGGTCGTGCCAGTAGTAGGTAAACGCCCCGGTGCGCCGGTTGAATTGTACCAGCCCGCTTTTCCGGGTGCCCAGCCAGAGGGACGTTGAATCGGCTTCCAGGATCGCCCAGCCCACATTCTCGGTGCGCCGGTCTCCGTCGGCGGGTTCGGGCCGGTAGTACCGGAACGTTTTGCCGTCGGCGGCGAGCTGCACCAGGGTGTGCGTGCAGGTGCCGAACCAGGTGTTGTCCGCCCGGTCGGTCAGAATACTCCGGGGCGACCAGGCCCGGAAGGCGGTGGGGTCTTCGGGCCGGTGGAGGAAGTTTTCGAAGCGGTTGCGCCCGGGGTCGAAGCGGCTGATCTTGCCGTCGAAGAAACCGAGCCACAGCCGGTCGCCGGGCAAGGGGCGGATGACGCCCACGATGCGGGCGGGCAAGGCGCCGGGCCGGGCCGGGTCGGGTTCGTAGCGGGTGTACCGGTTCGCCCGCCGGTCGAGCTTGTTGAGGCCCTTGCTGGTACCGATCCACAGGTCGCCCCGGGCGTCTTCGGCCAGGGCCAGCACCGAACTGCCGTAGAGGCTGTTGGCCTGCCCGGGCACGTGCCGGTAGTGGTAAAACTCCTTGCGGTACGGGTTCAGCTTGCTGACGCCCCCCTTCCAGGTACCGATCCAGAGAATGCCCTGCCGGTCGGCGGCCAGGCACCGGATTTCGTTGCTGCCCAGGCTGAGCGGGTCGAGCGGGTTGTGGCGGTACTGCACGAACGCGTCCCGGCCCGGCTCAAACCGGAACAGGCCGTTGTCGCTCCCGGAGGCCGCCGCCCACAGGTTCCCCTCGTGGTCTTCCCGGATCAGGTTCACGGGGTGGAGCCCTTCCAGGTTGGCGTACCGGGCTTCGGCGAGGTAGTGCACCGGCGACCCGGGCGGCCTCCCCGCGGGAATGCGGGTGAGGCCGTGGGGCGTACCCGCCCACACGTCGCCGCCCCGGCTCTGGAAGAGGCACCTGACCTGCTGCCGGTTGATCTTGCCGGGCCGGTAGGGGTCGTTGAGAAACCGCCCGAAAGCCGGGTGGACCGTCGCCGACAGCGGCCGCAGGGAGCGGTTCAGCCCCCAGTCGGTGCCGACCCACAGGTGGCCGTCGCGGTCTTCCAGCAGGTGGGTTACCTGGTTGGCACTGAGGCTGAGGTGGCTGGCATTGTTGTAGAAGCGGGTGACCCGCCCGGTACGCCGCTCCAGGCGGTTGAGGCCGTGCCGGGTGCCCACCCACACGTTGCCGGACCGGTCCTCGGTCAGGCAGGTAACGTAGTTGTCGGTGAGGCGGCTACCCCCGCCCGCCCCGCCGTAGTACCGCCGGAACGAACGGGCGGCCCGGTCGTACCGGTTCAGGCCGTGGTTGGTCCCGATCCATACCGTTCCGTCGCGGCCCGTGTAGTGGCAGGTAATGTAGTTGTTCGAAAGGCTGCCGGGGTCATTTTTGTCGTGCACCAGGGCCGTAAACGCGTCGGCGACCGGGTCGTAGTAGCTCAGGCCGCCGTTGGCGTAAATGATCCACAGCCAGCCGTGGCGGTCCTCGAAGAGTTCGCGGACGTCGCTGGAGAGCAGGCCGTTGCTGCGGCCGGCCTCGGGCCGGAACACGGTGCACTGGTAGCCGTCGTAGCGGTTCAGGCCGTCCTGCGTGCCAAACCACAGGAAGCCCTTGCGGTCCTGCAAAATGCAGTGCACGCCGCTGTTGGAAAGCCCTTCCGGCGTGGAAAGGCGCCCGAACGGCACCTGGGCCGGCTGACCAAGCACGGCCGGCGCCACCAGGAGGGCGACGAGGAAAAACAAGGTCGGGCTGCGCTGGGGCTGGGGCATAGTCATCTGGCAATAAATATTACTATACCATGCTAATATATAATTTTATTATGAACAGACCGCAAGGTTTTGCGGGTGCCGATTGGAAAAGTAACAAACGGGATTTATCTTACGCGACCCGGCGGCGCTCCCGTCCATTGGTCCAACCCTTTCCTTTATCCCCATTGCTTTACCCCCATGAAAAAATTGATTGGCTTGCTCACGTTGTTACTTACCAGTTCGGTCGCCCTGGCGCAAACCAAACCCGAAGAGAAACTGCCCGCGCCCAGGGTGGTCAACGCATTTGACATCATGCAGAGCAACGCGGCGCAGAACAAGAGTTACGGCGTCTTCATGCGCATCCCTTCCATCAGTTCGGGCGTGTACACGCTCAAAAAAGGCGCAACCGACGAACAAACCCCGCACACCAAAGACGAAATCTATTACGTGGTGAAAGGGAAGGCCAAAATACGGATCGGCAAGGAGTCGTACGAGGTCAAGGAGGGGTCGATGGTATTCGTGGAAGCCTACAAGGAACACCAGTTCTACGACATTACCGAGGACCTGGGCGTGGTGGTGGTTTTTTCGGCCGAGCAGCCGGCGCCCTCCAAATAGCATCCCCCTAAAAGTTCATCCACATGGGTAAGTTTTACGACGCCATCGGGCCGGCGCACCGGGCATTCATCGAAAAGCAGCACCTCTTTTTCGTGGCGACGGCCCCGCTGAGCCCCAACGGCCGCATCAACCTGTCGCCGAAGGGCCTGGACTGCTTCCGGGTGCTGCCCGACGGCCGCGTGGGGTACATGGACCTGGTCAGCAGCGGCAACGAAACTTCGGCGCACACCCTCGAAAACGGCCGCATCACCTTCATGTTCTGTTCCTTCGAAGAGACGCCCACCATCCTGCGCCTGTACGGCAAGGGCTTTGCGATACTACCCGGCACGGAAGCGTGGCACACCTACGCCCCGCACTTTACGCTCTACCCGAGTACCCGGCAGCTCATCGTGGCCGACATCGACCTGGTGCAGACCTCCTGCGGCTTCGGCGTGCCATTGTTTGCCTACGCGGGCGAACGGGACATACACTTCGAATGGGCCGAAAAGAAGGGCGAAGCGGGCCTGGCCGCGTATATGGCGCAGAAAAACCTCAAAAGCCTCGACGGCCTGCCCACCGACCTGGGCTTGCAGCACGAATGAACCAGATGGAAGCATTATTCACGCGGCAGTATGCGCTATTGCAAGGCGCCCGGGGCGTGCTGCTCGATTACTGCGACACCCTGGCGCCGGACGACTTCACCCGCGAAGTGCCGGGCTTCGGCCGCGGCAGCATCCGGAACCTGCTGGTGCACACCGTAAATACGTACCGGCATTGGCTGGAATTGTTTGCCCGGAACCAGCCCGTTGCGTTTACCGAACCGGAAGCGGTGCGGGAAGCGGCGGCAGCCCGGCGCCTGTTTGCGCAAGCCGATGCTGCCGTAGGGGAATTTATCCGGTGCTTCCGCGAGGGGTACGATACGCCTATCACGGGCCAACTCCGGGGGCAAACCGTCACGGCAACTCCCACCACGCTGTTTACGCACGTGGTTACGCACGAATTTCACCACAAGGGGCAGATCCTCTCGATGAGCCGGCACCTGGGCTACCTGCCTCCCGATACGGACGTGCTGCGCTGAAATAATCCCGCTTTACCGCTTAACCTACGGCACTGAACCGCCGTCTTATGATTGCGTAATACCTTTCAAGACGCGATGAACCTGAGACGCGATGAATCGCGTCTCTACGAACTTACCACTTAATCAATCACTTATGCAATACCGAACCTTTGGGCGCACCGGCTGGCAGGTCAGCGAAATTGGCTACGGCATGTGGGGTCTGGCCGGCTGGACGGGCAGCGACGACAACCAGATCCAGCGGTCCCTCGACCTGTCGGTAGAACTGGGCTGCAACTTCTTCGACACGGCCTGGGGCTACGGGGCGGGCAAAAGCGAACAGATCCTGGGCAGCCTGCTCAAGAAACACGCGGGCAAAAAGCTGTACGCGGCCACCAAGATTCCGCCCAAAAACTTTACCTGGCCCTCCCGCCGCGGCTTCTCCCTCGACGAATGTTTTCCGCCGGACCACATCCGCGAATACACTGAAAAGAGCCTCCAAAACCTGGGCGTGGAAACCATCGACCTCCAGCAGTTCCACGTGTGGGAAGACGCCTGGGCCGCCGATGAACGCTGGCAGCGTACCGTGGAAGACCTCAAAAAGGAAGGCAAGATCCGGGCAATGGGCGTGAGCATCAACCGCTGGGAGCCCTGGAACGCCCTGGATACGCTGAAGACGGGCCTGATCGACGCCGTGCAGGTGATCTACAACATTTTCGACCAGAACCCCGACGACGAACTGCTGCCGCTGTGCGAAAAGCTGAACATCGGCGTGATTGCCCGCGTGCCCTTCGACGAAGGCACCCTCACGGGCACCCTGACCAAAGACACTACTTTCCCGGCCGACGACTGGCGCAGCACGTATTTCGTGCCCGAAAACCTGCATTCGAGCGTGGAACACGCCGACCGCCTCAAGCCGCTGGTGCCGCCCGGCATGACCATGCCCGAGATGGCCCTGCGCTTCATCCTCAGCCACCCGCAGGTGCACACCACCATTCCCGGCATGCGCCAGGAGAAGCACGTGCGGTCCAACATCATCACCAGCGACGGCAAAGGACTGCCCGGCTCCCTGGTGGGCGAACTCAAAACGCACCGCTGGGACCGCGAACCGACGGAATGGTCGCAATAATAGGGTCAGTGGTAGATTAGTCATTGGTCATTGGTAAGTACGCGGCGGGTAACTTACGCGTATTTACCAATGACTAATGACCAATGACTAATCAACCACTCTACTACTGACCACTATTCACTCACTTTCACGCCTTTCCAGAACGCCACGTAGCCTTCGATGTGCTTGGCGGCGTCTTTCGTCTGGGGGTAGTACCAGGCGGCGTCGCGGTTGGTTTCGCCCGCCACCTGGAGGCTGTAGTAGGAGGCGACACCCTTCCAGGGACAGGTGGTATGCGTGGGGCTGTCCTGCAGAAATTCCGCCTTGACGGCTTCTTTGGGGAAGTAGTGGTTGCCTTCCACCACCACCGTGCGGTCACTTTCGGCAATGACCTGGCCTTTCCAGATGGCTTTCATAAGTAGTTGAAAATGGATAACTGATAATTGACATTGGGGCGGCGCAGCTCCCGCAATGGGTTGAATATACAAACAATGCCTCTACCCATATTGTTTTTCAGCCATTTGCGCGTCTCCTGTCTTATGTCTCCCATCTCATACCTCCCATCTCCCCTCCCCTACCGGGCCGAGGCGCGGGGTTCCTGTCGGGCGAACAGGTAGCCGCCGAAGTTCTGCACGGGACGGGCAAACGGGACGGTCCGGCTGCCGTACGGATTGCGGCTCAGGCGGGCGGCGCAGGCCAGGAACGTAAGGTCCGTATTCAGGATGTTGGCCCGGTGGCCCGGCGAGGCCATCCACTTCTGCACCGACATGCGGGCGAACCCCGCGTACGTAAACGCCCCGTACGCTTTGCCGGTGCGGCAGTCGAAGTACCGGTACGTGCGGTCGGACTGCTGCCGCGGACAGTACTGGCGCGGCATGTCGATGGTCGGGAACTGGGCGATGTTTTCGGCCGTCACGTGGTAGTCGCCCCCGAACGTGCGGATGCGCCGGTCGGGCGTGTGGTAGGCGGCCCCGGTTTTGTTGTGGTGGTCGTAGAAGTTGCGGCTGATCATCGTGGTGGCGTGGTACGAGGCGGCCTCAAACAGCACCGCGGCGTAACGGAAGGGCGGCAGACCGTGTTGCTCCCGTACTTCGTTGGTGGCGTGGAACAGCGCCGCGTCGAGCAGCTCGTAATCCGGCGCGGTCAGGGGCATGGGCTCGTGCAGGTCAGGCAACTTGAAAAACTCGGTGCGGACCATGCGGTAGTACAGCGGCGCACGTTCCTGGCCCCGCAGCAGGGCCGGCAAAAGCAAAAAAAACGAGGCAAAAAAGATTTTCATGGGCAAAGCTGGTAATACAAAGTAATACAATGAATCCTACGTGAATCAATTACTATGCCTAAACTACTTCCACCGTCCGAACAACGATCAAATTGTACAGAACCAAGTTCATGCACAGCCAGGCCCGTTTTGAACGAATACGCTTTACTTGTAGTTTTCACGTATCCGCTTTTTACGAAGGGCAACCGGACGAAGCGGGAATGTCCGCCTTCAACGGGCTGAACCACCATGCGGGCATTTTGCGGCCGGTCAAGCCCAACTTCCCGAAGCAACCGGTCGGGCAGGCATTGGGAAAACGCTGTTCGTGCGGCCCGGCGTACAATCACCATAAACCACAACAATATTCTGCGGGGCGGTCAATAACCGAAAGAAAAAGCTGCTAGACACCTTCTCGAACACGCAAAAGCGGTAAAACATCCCTATAATCATCATTTTTTGCATAAAATATAGAACTTTTACGGGCAGAACTGCTCATTGTGCCGTACCCCGAATAGAATTCAATTAAGGGTACGGGGACTTCTCCCTGGCGGACCTGCGCCCCGCGGGGCAAACCAACGTTCCGGCTTCCGCATTCCAACAATACTGCCCGCCGGCAGTGACAACGCAACGGGAAAGATGACCCGCAGGCGTATCAAATTGAAGTAAATAGGAAAGTCAGCAGATGAAAAAGGGGCGTAAAGGCAGCCCAAAGAGCAATCCTACGTTTAAAAATATGGAGTTGGCTTTTTTAATTAGTTACCTGACTGATGCATTTTAAATTGAAATTTTTTTTCGAAGAAATTTGCAATTTTCTAAGTCAAATTTGCCCGCAAGTTCTTCATTCTTTCTTGAAAACCTGCAACTAACCGTTTATGCCGGCAGGGTCCTTCCTCAACCTGCCGGTGGACGACCCGTATACGCCGATAGTTTTTTACAACCAGCTTAACCAAAATAAACCACAAGATTCTTATGAAAAATTTTTCTGCGCTAAGTTTGATCATGTTTTTCCTGGCATTCATGGCCGGATGTAACAGCCCCGAAGTAACACCCACTGCCGACCAGGCCGCTTCTGAAGCCGCTGCCAAAAAATCTCCCACCAACACCGGCACTCTGAAGAACATCAACGTAACCGGCGTACTGCCCAACGGAGGTACGTTCACCGGTAAAGTGACCATCACCAAGTTTAGCTACGATGCGACCGGCGGCCTGCTGGTAGACGGTTTCGTAAAAGGCACTGCCAATGGCTCCGCCACCGAGATCGTACAAAAATTCCAGAACGTAGAAGCAACGCTGGCCAATGGCGCAGCCGCCGGCGGCCGTGTTTCGGCAGAGTGCCAGATTCTGTTCCTGGACCTGGGGCCGATCTTCCTCGACCTGCTGGGCCTGCAACTGGACCTGTCCCGGATTGTGCTTGACCTCACTGCCGTGAGTGGTGCCGGCAACCTGCTGGGCAACCTGCTCTGCGCCGTAGCCGGCCTGCTTGATGGCGCTACCGGCCTGCTGGCGCTCCTCTCGAATCTGAATCAGTTGCTTGACCTGCTCAACCAGATCAACCAGTTGCTTGGATAAGCAAGCGCAGATGTAAACACCCATTGAGCCAAGGCCCGCCCCGGAGAAAAATCGGGTGCGGGCCTTGGTGTGTTTACCGTCCCCACTTCGCTTCGGGTTCACGGCGCCATTCGCAACGATGCATTTGCGAAGTTTCTTACATGGGACCGAAAGTCGATGATTCTTTCCGATTACCGGTTACCAAAAGGCCCGGCCGGGTATCTAAGGGCATGAAGCGCACAGGATTCCGATGCAAGATGCGCGTCAGCTCTTAACTTCCTAACCTAAACTTAACCTGACCATGATTAGAAACTTACTCACCCAGATCGAACCGGTATACTGGTACTGCATGGGCGGCGTCATCCTCTTCTTCGCGCTGATGATTATCTACAGTATTTACATGGGCCGCAACAACCAGAAAAGAAGTAGCCTCTAACCGCTCAAAAAGCGGGGGGCGGAGGGCAGAGGGCGGAGAGCACGGGTGGTACGTAACGTCACCCTTTGCTCCCTGCCTCCTGCTCCCCGCCCCTTCCCTTTTTACCCCCACCCTCCTTACCCACCCCTGTCCGTAATTCGTAATTATCTATTTCCACCCATTCGCCTGGAGCCAGTTCTCAACCCGGTCCATCCAGAGGTCGGGGGTGGTTTTGTTGTTCATGCCGTAGCCGTGGCCGCCCTTGGGGTACAGGTGCATTTCGGCGGGTACGCCGTTGCGCAGGCAAGCCAGGTAGAACTGCACGCTGTTCTGCACCTTCACGGTCGCGTCGTCGGCGCTGTGCACCAGGAACGCGGGCGGCGTACGGGGCGTTACCTGCAATTCATTGGAATACAGCTTCTTCTGATCAGCAGTCATGCTTTTGCCCAGCAGATTGGTGCGCGACCCGCCGTGCGTGAGGCTGTCGGTAAAGCTGATGACGGGATAGATCAGGATTTGGAAGTCGGGCCGGACGTTGGTGCCGTCGGCCCCTTCGCCCACGGGCTTTTCGAAGTGCGTGCCGACCGTAGAGGCCAGGTGGCCGCCCGCCGAGAAGCCCATGACCCCGACCCGATCGGGGTTCACGCCAAACTCCTTGGCCCGTTGCCGCACCAGCCGGAACGCCTGCTGGGCATCCTGCAAGGGGACAATGGTCTTGTTCACCTGGGAGACGTCGTTGGGCAGCCGGTACTTGAGGACAAAAGCCGTTACCCCCATCTCGTTGAACCGCTTGGCTACCTGGTACCCTTCGTGGTCAATAGCCAGGATGCCGTAGCCGCCGCCCGGGCAAATGACCACGGCCGTACCGTTGGGCCGGGCCGCCCGGTACATGGTAAGCGTGGGGGTGGTTACGTTGGATACCCGTACGATGCCGTCACCCGTTTCGGTCTTTTCCTGCAACGTACTTGGTTTTGAGTTGAGTACCTTGTCGCGGTACAGCGGGATCACCGGTTCCTGCGCGGCGGCCCGTTCGGATAGGGAAGCAAGTAGCATCACGGCCAAAAAAGCTTTTTTCATGAAAAGGTCTGTTTCGCCCAAGATAGTGAAAAAGGAGGAGCGAGGAGTGAGAAGCGAGGAGTGAGAAGAATGCGTGCCGGAGCCTGCCGTTTCAACCGGGTAAGTGCCTGCCCCCTCTTCTCGCTCCTCGCTTCTCCTTTCACTTCAGCGAATGCAGTGCCAGCCGGTTGCCTTCGGAGTCGGTGAACAGGGCCATGTAGCCGTGGTCGGGAGAGACTTGCTTTTTCGCCTGTAGAATGCTGCCGCCGGCGGCTTCCACCCGGTCGAGTACCGCCGACAGGTCGGGGTTGGCGTTGAGGTAGACCAGCACGCCCCCGGTGCCGGGTTGGTACCACTTGCCGGCGCAAAGGGCGCCGCCTACCTTCGACTGCGGGAAAAACGCCATCTGCAGGGCGCCGAAGTCCGTGACGGACATCTCGATGCCGAAAATGGCTTCGTAAAAGGCTTTGGCCCGGTTGAGGTCGGCCACGGGTATTTCGAACCAGTTTGTCCAGTTTTTTTCCATGTTGGGGTGGGTTTACGTATGGCTAAACATAGCCATTCGGCCGGCATTCCGTTTCTCCGGGGTCACCTTTTTTGCTGCCGGTACCGGTGCGGGGGCAACCCGTACGTACGCTTGAAAAGACCCGTAAACGAGGAAAGGGACGCGAAGCCCACGGCCGCGCATACGTCGGCTACGGGTGTGTCGGCGGCAGTAAGCAACGCCCGGGCTTTTTCGAGCCGCACCCGGCCCAGCATTTCGAAGGGCGACTCCCCGAAGAGTTGACGGAACGTGCGCAGCAGGTGGTTGGGCGACAGGCAGGCCACGCGGGCCAGTTCCGACAGCGTCAGCGGCTCGGGGTAGCCGTCGTGGATGTACTGCCGGACCACGTGCAGCCGCCGGTACAGTTCTTCGCGGGTGGCGACCCGCACGAAGGGCAACGCGTCCATGGCGCGCCGGGCGTCGCCGTTGAGCCGCAGCAGTTCGGACAGCAACCCGTACAGCGGCTCGGCAAACGCTTCGGGCGGCACGCCGGGCTCCCGCAGCCGCCCTTGCACGCCGCGCAGGTACTGCTGCACCGGCCCGGTGAGCGGATAGGGCTTTTCAAAAAAATGGACCGGCGACGGGTGGGGCGGCAGCGGGTTATCAAGCAGGGCCGCGTGGTCGGCGCGGCGGGTGTGCCACGCGTCGGCGGCCAGGTCGCGGGCGAAGAAGATGCAGCAGGATTCGGTTTCGGTGCGGGCCTCCACGTCTACCCGGTACGACTGCCCCCGGTTGAGTACCAGGAACTGGGACGGGCCGATCACGTACGACCGGCCGCCCACCCGGTAGTGCGCCTCTCCCCGCGGGAAGGACTTGAGCGAAAGGGCGCCTTCTCCCGACCAACTGTGCCGCCGGGCGGTTTCCCACAGGAGCAGGGAGGCGCCTTCGGTAAGCCCCGGGAGTCCCGGGCGGGCTGGTGCAGTGGCGGTGTAAGGCACAGTGCGGAACATAACGGCCTGGATAAGCAGTTTTTCAGGAAAGTTCCTCAGGACAAGGGCCGGATCAGGAAGTCGCGGTCCGACTTCTCGAAGCCGAGTTTTTCGTAGAGCCGCAACGCCCGGCGGTTGTAGGGCAGCACTTCCAGTTTGAGGGCCACGCAGCCGGCCGGGCGTCCCGCGGCCAGGTGGTTGATAAAATCCGTCCCGACGCCCCCGCCGCGCCCCTCGGGCACCACGTACAACTCGTCGATGTTGAGCACAATGCCGCCGTACTCGTTGCTCCAGAAGTTGATCAGCAGGGCGTAGCCGATGAGCCGGCCTTCGGCTTCGAATACCACCACCGACCCGTAATCCGGGTGCGCCGCCAGTTGCCGGAAGGTCCGTTCGATCATGCCCGGGTTCATGAATTCACCGCCCCCGGCCTCCTCGTAAAAGGCCATGATCATCCCCGCCACCACCTCCTGGTCCGCTTCTCGCATCTTCCGGTAATGCAGGTTTTCCATCATTTCGTTGTTGGTTGTTCGTTGCCCGTTGTTCGATGCGCATTATTCGTCATTAAGCAGGCGAACAACGAATAACCAACAACTACTCTAGTTCCCCGCTCTCCATCATCCGCTTGCGGTAGTCGTTTACCGCCTGGCGGAGCACTTGCAGGTACGCGTTGCGGTCCAGCGGCGAAGACCGGGGTACGGCCCCCGACTCCTGCGCTTCCTGGAGGTACTCGATGAACGCGTCGAGGCCCCTGATCTCGATCAGTTGCATCGCCGCCGCGTACACCATTTCCTTTTCCCGGTCCAGTTCTTCCTGCTCAGCCATGAGATTATATTTGGTGTTGGGTATCACTCCTCAAACTTCAACGTCGTGTCGCCCACGGTAATGATGTCGCCGGCGTGCAGGGGCAGGCCGTTTTCATCGACCCGCTGCGAATTGAGCAGCACGCCGTTGGTAGACTTGTGCCAGTCAAACTTACCGCTTTTTTTCAGCCACTGGCCGTCGCGCAGGTACCAGCAGTGGCTGGTGACCGAATATTCGAGGGTGGCGTGGAACCGCGAAATGTAGCTGGTAAACTCTTCCACGATTTCTACGTCGTTGACCTTCGGGTTGTTGAGGTCGTACCAGCCCAGCGTCAGCAGGTTTTCCCCCTTGCGGGAAATCATTTCCGCCAGCGGGTACACGTGGCCGTACTGGTCGCCGTTCATCACCCGCAGCATGGCGCCGGCCGGGCGGTCGGGCCGGGCCGAGGGGAGGTCGGTGATTTTGTCCGAAACGGTGGTGCCCAGCACCTTCAGAATGTCATCGGTGTGCTGGTAGCGGCGGGTCATGTCGGCTTGCAGGCACCCACGGATTACCTCCTGCCACACGCCGGGAATGAGGTCGGCCATCTTGTCGAGGTTGATCCACTGGCCCTTGCGCACGCGGTCCACGTACTCGCGTTCGTTCTGTTCGGCGTCGTTGCCGAAGGGAAAAAAGCCGCCGGTCAGCATTTCGAACACCAGCACGCCGTAGGCAAAAATGTCGGTCACCGGCCCCATCGACGTGTAGGCCCGGGCCGCATCGAGCTGTTCGGGCGGCATGTACACCAGCGTACCCACAATGGCTTTCACGTGGCCCAGCCAGTTGCGGATCGTCAGGCGCGATTTGAGGAAGCCCGAGATGCCGAAGTCGGTGAGCAGCGAGGCGTCGCGGCCGTCGAACAGGATGTTTTCGGGCTTCAGGTCGCGGTGGATGATGCCCTGTTTGTGCAGGTCGGAGAGGCCTTTGAGCGTATCCACCGCCACCCGGTGCAGGGCGGCCGGGTCGGTAAGCTTGCCGATGCGCTGCCGCAGCGAACCGTTCTCGCAGTAATCCATCGTAAAGAACGGGTTGCCGTTGTGGCGGCCCTGGCTGTGGGAATGGATCAGGTACGGGGAGGCAATGCGCGAACACTCATACTCCCGGTTGAACCGGTTGAGCACTTCTTTGCGTTCGTTGGGCTGGATTTCCCACATCCGCAGCAGCTTGAGGGCAAACGGCTTGTTGTGCCGGGTGTCGGTGACCAGGTACACGTCGGCAAAGCCGCCCTGCCCGAGCAGTTGCTGCACCACGTAGGCCGTCCGGTCGTTGGCCGTCAGGCGGCTGCCCGGCTCACCGGAGAAGCGGACAATGGCCGGCTCGGAACGAGGCGTACCGGCCTTCTGGTCTGTAAACATGGGAGTTGAAAGCGTTAAACGAATAGATGGTTTATGAGTTCATGAGTTTAAAGTTCATGAGTTTATGAGTAGAAAGGCGCCGTCCCTTAAACGCGTATTTACTCATAAACTTTAAACTCATGAACTCATGAACTCATAAACGCTGCATTCAATCGGTCTTGAACCGGAACAGTTGGTCGCCCAGCAGGATGGTGTCGCCGGGCTGGATGCGCACGGGCCCGTTTACCTGCACGAAGGTGGATTTGAGCGAACTCAGGTTGTCGAGCCACCACTCTCCGTCCCGGAAGGTGAGGCTGGCGTGGCCGCTGCGGGAAATGGAGTTGTTGTGGCTGTCGAGCAGTTCCCGGTTGAGCACCACGTGTTCGCCTTCCAGCGGAATGTTTTTGGTTTCGGCGTCGTCGTGCAGCGACACGGCCACCAGCCGGAAACCCCGTTTGGCCTCGGGCACCACGCGGCGCACCGTCTTGGTGTGGTCGGCCGGGGCGGCTTTGTAGAGGGTAATGTTGGTGCCGCACTTGGCGCAGAGGATTTCGCCGGGACGCATCAGGTAGGAGCAGGCCGGGCAGTTGACGCCGGCCTTGGGGCTGGGGGGCGTCGCCGCGGCGGCCAGTTCGTCCCACGCCGGGGCATTTACTTTGATGCCCGCCTTGGTTTTCTGCACCTGGGTGCCGGTCGGTTTGGGGGCGTTGCCCGACGCGTTCCCGCCGGCCTTGGCATCGGTGGGTCCAGTGGCCAGCAAGTGGTTGCACTTTACGCACCGGATGCTTTCGTCGCGGTTCCCAAAGCCACAGTTGTCACAGCGTTTCATTCAGCAATTTGAGTAATGAGTTAAGATTGAGTTTGTGCGTTTATGAGTTCAAAGTTTATGAGTTCATGAGTCAGTGCGCGTTTGACTGGCACCGCCCATTGACTCATGAACTCATAAACTTTGCACTCATGAACTCCTTACAGCCACACGGCGAATACGGGTACGTCCACCTTCACGAGTTCTTTCTTCTGGCGGATGTTGTTCTCGTTGGTTTTTTCGTAGTACATCACCACCCGCACCTTGTCGTTGAGAATGCCTTCGGTTTCGCGGGCAATGTAGGGTACGGTCACGCCTTGCTTTTCGTCGAGGTTCGAAACGTTGCCGCTGTATTCGAAGCCGGCCCCTTCGGGTTTCACCACGCAGTACGGGTAGGGCGACTGCATCTTGTAGCGGACCTGGAAGCTCAGCTTGCCCACCGGCGCCTTCGGGTTCTGCGGCAGAAACAGCCCCAGCGAGGTGAACGGGTCGTTGTCCTTGTAGTTAACCGTCACTTCCAGTTCGTCGCCGGTTTCCTTGTTGTACCCCTGCACGGTCTGGTTCAGCGAACCGTCGAGGAAGGCCAGGGCGTTGCCCGCCTTGGTGACGCCGTTTGCCTGCGCCTGCCGGAGCAAGGTGCGGGCGGCTTCCTTGTCCTGCGCCGTGCCCAGCCCCAGGGCCGACAGCACGCCCAGGTAGTACTGCGCTTCGGGGTGGTCCTGGCCGGCCGCCTGGCGCATCAGGCTGGCGCCCTCGGCCAGGTCCTTGCGGCCGCGGTTGAGCAGGTAGTTGTAGCCGAGTTGGAACTGGGCGTCGCGCAGGCCCTGGCCCGCCGCCTTGCCCAGCCACTCGTTGGCGGCGTCGTGGTCCTTTTTGGTGCCGCGGCCCTCGTTGTAGAGGCGGCCCAGCGCGTACTGGGCGGGGGCGTACCCCTGGTCGGCCGCCTTCCGGTACCATTCCAGGGCACTTTTTTCGGCTTTGCCGCCCTGCGTTCCGTACCCGTTCTCCAGCGTTTCGCCGTAGTAGTACTGGGGCAGCACTTCCCCTTTTTCGGCCTGGGTGACCACGGCCTGCATGGCCTTGGCGTGGTACTCGTCGGCCTTCTGCTCATTTTTCTCGGCGCCCCGGCCCGTGCGGTACATCAGGCTCAGGGGGTAGTTGGCCAGGTCGTAGCCGCCGGCCACGGCCTTCTCGAAGTATTGCCTGGCCCGCTCCACGTTGCGGCGCACGCCGCTGCCCGTGCTGTAGCTCAGGCCCAGGTAATAGTGCCCGGCCGGAATGTTGGCCTGCGAAGCCTTGTTGAACACCGCAAAAGACTGCGCAAACTGGCCCCGGCGGAAAAAAGCCTCGCCCTCGTTGATGAGTTCTACGGCGTTCACCTTGGGCATCGCCGTCCGCGCGGCCGTTTCCGTCCGCGTGTTGCCCGAAGCCACCGTGTCGGGCGCGGCGGCCACGGTGGGCGCAGCCGCGGGCGGCGGGGCGGTGGTTTTCCGGGCGATCAGGTCCTGCTTCTCTACCCGGACCCTTTCGTCGGCCACTACCCGGATGCGGGCAATTTCGGTGCTTTTCACGCCCTGCGACTGGGCCAGGCGCTGGCTGGTTTCGATCTTACCGCGCAGCCGTGCGGCGTCGGCCGGCGAGGCAAAGGCCTGCGCAATGTAGAACTGCATCAGCGCCGCCGCGTAGTCTTTCCTGGCCAGCAGTTCCTCGCCGGCGGCCAGGAACTGGTTGAACTTGAGCAGCCGGTCGGCATCGGTGATGCGCTCTTCCGGGCCGGCCGCCGGGTTGGCCGGGGCGTCGGTGAGGGGTACCGTAGGGCGCCCGGCGGCCTGCCGGTTGTAGAGGGCCAGGCCGCCCAGCGCCACCACGAGCAGCGCCACGGCCGCGGCCGCCAGCACGGCGGTCCGGACCGGGAACCGTTTTTTCGGCTTTGCCTTGGGGGCGTCGTCGGGCACGTCCCAGTACCCTTCCTTGCGGTACTTGGCCGACAGTTCGGCCAGGGTGGCGGCCGTGGGGCGTGCTTCGGGCTCCAGGCGCAGGCAGCTCCGCACCAGGCCGTTGAACCGCCGGGAGTACTCCGGGGGCAGGTTGGGCACTTCGGCGCCTTTGAGCAGGGCCGCGCCGCCGTTGCCCACCCAGGGCACGTCGCCGGTGCAGAGTTCGTAGAGCATCACGCCGAGCGAAAACACGTCGCTGGCCGCCAGGCTGCGGGGCGTGCCCGAGAAGCGTTCCGGCGGGGCGTAGGCAATGGACATGGACGTAGACGCCTTGCCCGTGCTCTTGGCCATCGTGTGGCGCATCCGGCTGCTGATGCCGAAGTCGGTGAGCAGGAAGTTGCCGTCCTCGTCGATGAGCACGTTGTCGGGCTTGATGTCCTGGTGAATGATGGCCGGGTTGCGGGAATGCAGGTAGGCCAGGGCATCCGACAGTTGGGCCAGCAGCGCGGCGGCTTCCTCTTCCGAAAAGGTTTTGCCCCCGTTGAGCAGCGACCCCACCGAACCGTTGGAACAGTAGGGCATGATCAGGTAGGGCGACCCTTCGTACACGCCGAAGTACTGCACTTTGAGCAGGTGCGGGTGGTTGATGGGCAGGGTAATGGCGTATTCCTTGCGAAAGAGCGTGATCCCGTCGTCGTCGAGCCCCCGGCCCGGCGCGTATATCTTAATGGCAACGCTCACGCCGTCGGCCTCCTGGTCCCGTGCCTCCCACACCTCCGAGAACCCTCCCACGCCGACCTGGCGGATCAAGAGATAACGGCCGGCAAAGAGGATGTCTTTTTGCAGTCTTTGCATGATCGAAAAAGGAGTGAGCAGTTCGGGTAAAGGATTAAAAAGGTTACGGGAAGAAAAATAATATTACCTGCGCAGCGCGAAGGCGCCGATTTTGGCAGGTACAATTAAAAGATTTAAAGCTGCATTTGCAATGTTTTTTGAAAAATTAGTGTCCCGCTGTGACTGAGCCACATAAGCGCCAAAAGCCTTATTACGGGGTTGGCACCCGCCCTTTGCCGTCCGGCGGAAGGACGGCATCATACCGCAAAAATGCAAAAATAATTGTAGTTTTGGCTTGATTTCTTACAGGTAATTTCCCTATTTCATCCAATGGCTTTTTCGTGCCGCCCCCGGCGGTAACCCCGGTATGCCCCCTTCATTGCCGCCGGCAGCGGATCTAACATGTCAAGAGCAACCAGAAATATCAGAACGGGCGTAAAAATGCTGGCCGGCGGGGCAACTTCTCCCTTTACCCTGGAGTTCCTCACCGACACCGAAAAGCACGCGGCCAGCACCTGCCAGGTGGTGGTGGTGCCCTACATTGAGCTGGGCCGCGACCGCACCTGCGGCATCCGCTTCGGCGAAGATACGCCCACGGTGAGCCGCAGGCACGCTTCGCTGGAGCGGAAAGGCAACCGGGTGAACCTGCTCAACCTGTCGGCCACCAACCAGACGCTGGTCAACGGCCGGCCCGTGCTCCGGGAGTGGCCCCTCAACAACGGCGACGAAATCCAACTCTCGGCCGACGGCCCCCGCCTGCGGTTCATCGGTTCGGCGGGCAAGGCGCCCCTGGCCTTTACGGCCCGCCTGCAACTCTTTGCCCGGCAGGCGCTCCGCCCCTACCGGTACGCCGTGCTCGGCCTCGCGGTGCTGTTTGGGGTGGGCACCGCCGCCGGGGCCTGGCTGTTCTACCGGGTGAACGCCGACAAGAACGACCTGCGGCAAATGGCCCGGTCGATTGAGGCGCAGCTCACCGCCCAGCAACAGGCCCAGGCCCGCGGCGACTCGGTGGCCCTGGCCGAACGGAACCGCCTGGCCGAACGGCTGGCCGTGGCCAACCGGGAAAACGAAAACTTTCAGAAGTCGCTGGCCGCCCAGAGCAGGGTGCTCCGGGCGCTGACCCGGCCCGCCGCGCCGGTCGCCCGGGCCAGCGTGTCGGCCCCGCCCGCCCCGTCGGGCGCCGACGCGGTGGTGATGGCCCGCCGGACCGCCGTGTACGCCCTGCACGTGCTGCTTACCGTTACCGACCGGCACGGCAAGGTGCTCGAACTGGCCGGCGAAGGGGGCCGCCCGGTCCGCCTGGAAAACTACCTGGTGGGCACCGGCACCGGGTTCGTGCTCGACGACGGCCGCTTCCTCACGGCCCGCCGCTGGGTGGAGCCCTGGGCCTACCCGCGCGACGAACAGGACGTGTTGCATTTATACGCCAACTTTGTGCACCACAACGGCGGCAAGGCTTCGGTAAAGCTGGTGGCCGCCGCCCCGGGCGGCCCGGAACTGACCCTGCCGGGGGACCAGTTCAGCGTGAACCGCACCGCCGACCGCGCCGTAGTGGGTAACTTTGGCTTCGGCGAAGGCAAAATTGCCGTAGCCAGCGCGGCCGGCAACGGCGGCTGGGCCACTTGTAAGGTGCCGGTGGAGGGCGCCGCCGCGGCAACCCGGGAAACGCTCCGGGCGGGGACCCGGGTGCACCTGCTGGGCTACGAGATTCCCGCCGACGCGCAGGCCGGCCCGGCGGGCAACCCTACGTACGCGCGGCTTACCCTTGGGGCGGCCGATCCGGCCACCGGCCACTGGACCGTGGGGGATGGACGCCCCGAACCAGGCAACTTCGGCGGCCCCGTTTTCGTGTTGCAGGAAGGAATGCCCCTGGTAGCCGGCATGCTGGTCCCGGGCCCCGACGAAAAGGGCCGGGTGGTGCCCATCGGACGGGTCAAATGAGACGGGAGATGTTAGACGGGAGACTTTAGACAAGAGACGTTAGACAAGAGATTGGAGACACTGAACGTTAGAGGAGAGAGGCAGGACGGGGACGGCGGCGTAAGGAGCAGGAAGTGTTGGCCTGGTGCAGTGAAACGGTAAAGGTATTTTTTTAAAACTTGATTGGGATGTGGAAGTGAGACAGGAAATTCGCGGCGGACAATCCGTTTTGGAGAAAAAACGGGAGGTGCTGCCGTCTTACGTCTCCTGTCTGTTTTTAAAGCAAAAGTGTTATGCAGAACCCCTTTGAGCCTGCTCAATCACCGGTTGCGCGTGAAATGACGGTCCGGCTGGGCGCCCAGACGGACGTGGGGCAGCTGCGTGAACACAACGAAGACAATTTCCTGGTGTGCGCCAACCTGGCCGAAGGCAACTGGTTCCTGGTCGAAACGCCTTACGCACTGAGCGAGTCGGGTACGCTGCTGGCCGTAGCCGACGGCATGGGCGGCGAAAACGCGGGCGAAGTGGCCTCCGCCCTGGCCGTGGAAGCCATCAAAGAATTTTTTTCGGGCCTGTCCCCCGCCCCGGCCGCCACTGCCGAGCAGGTCACCGCGTCCATCCGGCAGGCCATCCTGTTTGCGCACGGGCGCATCGTGGAGCACGGCCGCCGCAACCCCGCCTGCGAGGGCATGGGCACCACCATCCTGCTGACCTGGGTGGTACGCGATACGGCCTACGTGGGCTGGAGCGGCGACAGCCGTTGCTACCTCTACCGGCCGGGCGAAGGCCTGCGCATTCTCTCCGACGATCATTCGGTGGTGTGGGAACTCGTGCAGAGCGGCCGGCTCAACGAGGAAGAGGCCGAAAGCCACCCCGAAAGCCACATCATTACCCAGAGCCTGGGCGACAGCCGGCACCCGCCCCGGCCCGACGTGCTGGTGCAGCCCCTGCAACCGCACGACAAACTGCTGCTGTGCAGCGACGGCCTCAACGGCATGCTCAACTCGGAACAGATCGGGCAGATCATCGGCCGCAACGAACCGCTGGGCGAACTCTGCAAGGTATTTATCGACGCGGCCAACCGCCAGGGCGGGGAAGACAACATTACGGTGGTGATGCTGGAAGTGCTGGCCGCCGGCAACGGGGGAACCACCCCGGACGCCGCCCCCGCCCAGGCGCCCCCGCCCGACCTGCTGACCACCCGGCCCAACGGCACGATCACGCCCAAAACGATCCGGACGCTGCGCCGTACGCCCTTGTCGGGAGGCCCCACTCCCCGGCAAAGCCGCTGGCTGGCCCTGGCCGGCATCGGGCTGGTGGTGTTGCTGCTGGCCCTGTGGATGGGCGGCCGGTCCGGGAACCGCCCGGCCGCGCCGACGGCCGGTGCCCCGGCAGTACCTGCCAACCGCCAACCGGCCGAAGCCGGCGCGGGCAACCGGCAGGAAGTCCGCCCGGCCGCCGCGCCCTTTATCCTCCCCGACGCAAAACTGCACGACGTGACGCCGCCGCTGCTGGCGCTGCTGGACCGTTACCGCAACGTGATGGACCGCATTGAGGCCCTGCGGGTGAAAGTGGCACGGGAGGGCGATGCCACGACCGCCGTACCGGAAGCCACCGCCCTGGCCAGCAAGGCCGAAAGCCTGCCCGGCGCCGGGGCCCTGCTAACCGTGCGCGATTCGTCGGCGGCCTTCGCCGTGCTCCGCCGCGTGATCAACTCGCGGGCCCGGCTCGACCACCTCGAAGGCGGCATGCAGGCCCTGGACGAAGAACTGCAACTGATGGAAAACCGCCTGCGGAAGATCGACGGGAAGTAATGACCAATTGAGGGCGGGTCATGATTGGAATGAGCATAAAAACCGCTTTAACACAACAAGGAAGTCATCCCCCTACCCCCTTCGCCTACCACACAGGCTTCCGCACAAGGGGGACCCGCGTACCCTTCGGTGCCGTGACAATGGACGTACGCATCCAATGCGTAAGAACTTTCGTTTGCGTGTACGCATCGCACGCATATACGCCTTGCAGCGGCACCGATGGGTACGCAGTCCCCCTTGTGCGGAAGGTCGGTGCGATAGCCGAAGGGGGCAGGGGGATGACTTTTTGTTAACTCCTGTTATGACCTCCCCTCAATTGATAACCGATGTACGAACCCAACTCTTTTTATCATCACGAACAAACTTTTTACGATTACTGACGGGCTTTTTATCACTACGGACAACCTTTCTAGCGTCACCAACGAATTTTTTAACCTCGCGAACAGCCTTTCCGGCTTTTCAAATGAGCTTTTGGAGCCATCTGCACGGGTTTATAAGCATGCGTACGCCCTTCCGAAAGAAGCGATGCCAATGCGTAAGGAAACTACTGGATTATGCCTTTCCGTTATATTGCAACCGTGCCAGTAAGTACCACCACCCCTATGAACATGAACGAAAATCCCTTGTTGCAACCCTTCCGGACGCCGCGCGAAGCGGTGCCCTTTGACCAGATACAGAACGAACACTTCCTGCCCGCCCTGGAAGAAGCCCTCTCGGCCGGGCGGCGCGAAGTAGACGCCATTGCCGGGAGTCCCGAGCCCCCCACCTTCGAAAATACCCTCGTGGCCCTCGAACGGAGCGGCGAACTCGTCAGCCGCGTGTCGTCGGTGATGTACAACCTGAACCACGCCGAAACCAACCCCGCGTTGCAGAAGATCGTGCGCGACGCCTCGCCGCTGCTCACTGAGTACGGCAACGACATTACGCTCAACGAGGCGCTGTTTGCCCGCATCAAGGCCGTGTACGAAGGGCGGCACGGGCTGAACCTCGACGCCGAAGACGCGATGCTGCTGGAACGGACCTACAAGAGCTTCGCCCGCAACGGCGCCAACCTTTCGCCGGAGGCCAAGGAACGGTTCCGCGAAATTGACAAGGAACTGGCCCGGCTCGCCCTCGAATTCGGCGAACACATCCTCAACGAAACCAACGCGTACGTGCTGACCCTCACCGACGAGGCGGACCTGGCCGGCCTGCCCGAATTCGTGCGGGAAATGGCCCGGCAAGTCGCGCAGCAGAAGGGCCAGGAAGGCTGGGCGTTCACGCTGCAAGCCCCCAGTTACGTGCCCTTCATGCAGTACGCCGACAACCGCGACCTGCGCCAAAAGTTGTTTATGGCCTACAACTCCCGCGGCTACCACGGCGACCAGAACGACAACCAGGAGATTCTGCAAAACATCGTAACGCTGCGCTTCGAACGGGCGGCGCTGCTGGGCTACGCCACCCACGCCGACTTCGTGCTCGAAGAAAGCATGGCGGGCTCGGCCGGCAAGGTGACCGGTTTTTTGCAGGACCTGGTGGGGCACGCCAAGCCCAAGGCGCTGGCGCAACTGGCCGACCTGACGGCCTACGCCCGGGCCAACGGCTTTGCCGGCGAAAAGCTCCAGCGGTGGGATTACAGCTACTACGCCGAAAAACTCAAAAAGGAAAAGTATTCGCTCGACGACGAAATGCTCAAGCCCTACTTCGAACTGGGCAGCGTGCTGGCGGGCATCTTCACGGTGGCCGACAAACTCTTCGGCCTCACTTTTAAAGAAAACCAGGCCATTCCCGTGTATCACCCCGAGGTGAAAGCCTACGAGGTGTCCGACGACCGGGGCGCATTCGTGGCCGTGTTCTACGGCGACTACTTCCCGCGGGAGGGCAAGCGCAGCGGCGCCTGGATGAACGACATCCGCGGCCAGAAGATCGTGGACGGCCGGAACGTGCGGCCGCACATCGTAAACGTGTGCAACTTCACCCGGCCCACCGAGACGCGGCCGTCGCTGCTGACCTTCAACGAAGTGGTAACCCTCTTCCACGAGTTCGGGCACGCCCTTCACGGCATGCTGGCCAACGGCAAATACGAAAGCCTGACGGGCACCAACGTGTACCGCGACTTCGTGGAACTGCCGTCGCAACTGATGGAAAACTGGTGCTACGAACCCGAGGTGCTGCGCCTGTTTGCCCGCCACTACCAGACCGGCGAGGTGATCCCGCAGGAACTCGTGGACCGCATCCGGGAGAGCCAGAACTTCATGGAGGGCGTCAACAGCCTCACCCAACTGCGCTACGGCCTCGTGGACATGCAGTGGCACGGCCAGCCGCCGGCCGGCGCGTCGGTGGTGGACGTGGAGCGGCTCGTGGACGCCCAGGTGAGCCTCTTCCCGCGGGTGGAGGGCACGGCGTTCAGCCCCGCCTTCTCGCACATTTTCGCGGGCGGCTACTCGGCCGGGTACTACAGCTACAAGTGGTCGGAGGTGCTCGACGCCGACGCCTTTGAGTACTTCCGGGAACAGGGCCTGTTCAACCGCGAGGTGGCCGGCAAGTTCCGGCGATACGTGCTCGAAAAGGGCGGCAGCGAACACCCGATGGAGCTATACAAGAAGTTCCGCGGCCGGGAGCCTTCCCCCCGGGCCATGCTGCGCCGCAGCGGCCTGGTGACGGAATAACGCAACCAGCAGGTTTCACGCAAAGGGCGCAAAGGAAGAGCGCAAAGGACGCAAAGAGAGTTAATCTTTTCTTTGCGTCCTTTGCGCTCCTCCTTTGCGCCCTTTGCGTGCCCCCCCTTTTCCTTTGCACCGCTGCCCGCGTCTTTCACCTGAGGGTGAATTTAGGGACGGGAAAGGCTTTTTTTTCTTTTTCGCATAAAGCAGGATGGTACAGGATGGTATATTCCAAGGATCTACGTAGATTTAAACATTATTTATGGTACTATTCGCACAAGCGATAGCAGTAATTGAAGCCAGTTCTTATTTTAATACCATGATCTAATACCATTCAATGCGCATGACCACAAGTGTACACGCCCGAAAATCCAATTCCCGTCTGATTGTCTACTGACGCTTTCCGGGGCCGCTCGGCCCGGAACGTTAATGCCCGGTAAAAAAGTAATCCAACGCCATCCCCAGCGCTTTTCCGGCTGCGCCCGCTTCGTCAAAACGAGGGGGTGAGGCCGGCAGGACCGTTGTTGCCCATTAAGAACCTTTTCATTTCCTTTTTTGCGTTCCCGCTGCAGAAGCTTACTGTTAAAACCCAAAACAATTCACCTGATGAAAAAACTAGTACTCCTGGGAATCTTCCTGGCGTGGTTCTCGGGTCTGAAAGCCCAACCGGTTAACACCAGCCTGGACCTGGACTTCTCCGACCCGGCCCACGCCAACCGGTTCAACTTCATCTTCGACACCGGCGGGGAACTCACCAAGACCGTCGCCGACGGCGAGATGAGGCTGGCGATCAACAAGAAGGAATGGCACTTCTTCCAGCTTTGGGTGAGCCCGTTCGCCTTCATCCAGAACCCCTACCTCAACTTCCGCATCAAGACCGACAAGGCCACGCCCATCCGGATCTGGGTGAACCAGGGCGGCGGCGTGGAAAAAACAATTTTCGACGAAACCATCCAGCCCAGTGCTGATTTTCAGACCATTGCCCGGACCATCGAGAGCGTAGCCCCGCTCACGGCCAACCTCAACGAGATCAACGTGGACATCGGCGGGTACCAGGTGCCCCCGGCCGTATTCTCGGCCAACGTGGTGTTTGACCACTTCAAGGTGGGCGAAGCCGCCAAGCCGCTCACCGCGGTGTACGGCACGGGCTACTCGGAAGACTTCTCGGGTGACCTGTTTGCCGGCTGGCTGCCCGGCGACGGCTACGGCGTGAGCAAACAAGGCGACGCCCTCCGCATGACCGTCAACCGCAGCGTGCCCGTCAAGGACAACGAACTGCCCAAGCTGCCCTCGCTGAGCTTTGCCGGCAAGGTGCTCAACATCAAGGACAACCCGTTCCTCAACCTCGACATCAACGGCGACCAGCCCTTCACCTTCTTCGTGATCCTGCTCGACAACAACAAGGTCAAGAAGGAGTATTCCGTGCGGGTGGTGCCCACCGGCGCCTTCCAGCAGCTTTCCATCAACCTGGCCAGCCAGCCGGGCATCGACCTGAGCAGGGTGGAAAAAATCTACTTCGACTTTAACCGCGACGGCTTCGCCTTCAACGCGGCGGCCCTGGTGGACAACCTGCGCATCGGCGAAGGGGCCGGCAACCTGCCCGTGATGGACGCCGTGGCCGACAAGAAATTCTACAAGAACAGCGGGGCCCGCGAAATCAAGCTGACCCACATCCTCAACGCAAGTGCCGTAACGGCCGCCGGTGCCGCTTCCCTGGTGGACGGCCTGGCCGTAACGCCGGTAGCCGGTGGCAACGCCACGCTCAAGTTTACGCCCAAGGCCGGCGCCGTGGGCACCGAAGCGATCACGCTGAACGTGCAGGGCGCCGCGGGCTTTGCCAACAACACCTACAAGTTCAACCTGACCCTCGAAGACAACCTGGCCCCGACCCTCAACGCCATTGCCGGCGTACAGTCGGAGGCCAAGCTGCCCGTAACAGTGCGCCTGACCGGCATTTCGGACGGCAACGCCACCGTGGAGCAGGCCCTCACGTTTACGGTTACTTCCTCCGACCCCAAGGTGATTACCGGCAAGGTGGTGTACGACGGCGAAAGCCCCACGGCCACCCTGCAACTCGACCCGCTCCAGAAGGGTACGGCCACCGTGACCGTAACGGTGAAGGACGCCGGCGACGGCAACAACAGCAAGAGCGTTTCCTTCAACGCGGTGGTGAACAACACCCTCAACAAGGCCCCCACGGTTGCCGCCGTGAAGGACCTGGAAGTGTACCAGGATGCCGGCCCGTCGGGCCTGCCCCTCACCGGCCTCGGCGACGGCGACGGCAACAAGGGCAACCAGGTGCTGACCCTGGCCGCTACGTCTTCCAACCCGGCCGCCGTGAAGAACGTGTCGGTAACCTACGTGCCGTACGCCAACACGGCCACGCTCAACTATGAGCCAGTAGCCAATGCCCTCGGCGCCAGCACCATCACCGTAACGGTGACCGACAACGGCGGCAACGGCAACAACAACGGCAACCAGACCACCACGCTGTCCTTCAAGATCGACGTGGTGAAGCGGCCCCTGACGGGTTACGTAGCCGCCATGCAGAAGAGCGTGGAAGGCTTCGGCGCCACCAGTACCTACACCATCACCGAAGAAGAGATCGACGGCATAAAGACGCTGGTGTTTGACTGCAAAGACAAGTTCTACTGGGACGGCGTGATGATGAACCTGCCCGAAGAACTCGACCTGAGCCAGCACCCGTACCTGACGATGGAAGTGTTCCCCGTGGACCAGAGCACCATTCACTGGATCTGGTTCTGGGACGTGACCGGCGCCCGCAACACCCTCAACAACCGCGAAGGCGACCACATGCAGCGGCCCGTGGCCGGCAAGTGGAACAAGCTGGTGTTTGACTTCAGCCGCCCCAACGACTGGGTCAACAACGACACCGGCCAGCCCATCAACAACAAGCGCATCAAGCAGATTCTGTTCGACATGCACAACGCCGACTTCAACTGGCCCCCGCCCGCCAACTACACGGGCAAGTTCATGGTCCGCAACATCCGCATCGGTTCGCAGGCTGACTTTACACCGACCTACACGGCTACCATCAACCCCGTAGCCAACCAGGTGGCCTTCCCCAACCTGACCAGCCAGGCCATCGGGCTGAGCGGCCTCTCCAACGGCAAGGGCAACGCGGCCGGCGTGACCGTGAGCGTAGCCAGCAGCAACCCGGCCGTGGTGACCGGCGTGGAAGTAGGCGGCGTGGACGCGGACGGCAATGCCCGCCTGACCTACAGCACCGGCGGCGGCCTCGGCAAGAGCACCATTACCCTGACGGCAGCTGCCGACGGGTCGGTGAGCAAGTCGGTATCCTTCGACGTACAGGTCCTCTCGGGCTCGGGCGACGACGCGGCCACCGTGGGCATCAACCTGGGCCAGAAGTACCAGAAAATGTACGGCTTCGGTACGTTCTCGAACAGCTCCCAGTACAGCGACATGTACACCCGCCTCATGGGCGGCACGGCCATGCGCGTGGGCCTGATCGGCAACCAACTCGAAGAGGTCAATGACAACGACGACCCCAACGTGCTCAACATGGATGCCCTCAACTACGCGGCGTTCGACTGGAACTACTACCGGGACCTCAAGGAGCGGGGCGTGCAGAGCTTTATCCTGACCTCGTGGAGCCCGCCCGCCTGGATGAAGACCAGCCTCACCATCGACTACAAGGAGGCCGGCTACACCAAGGATACCGACGGCACTACCAACCGCCTCGACTACGCCATGTACGACGAATTTGCCGAGAGCATGGTGGCCGTGGTGAAAGCCTTCAAGCAGCGGGCCGGTATCGACCTGCTGGGCATCGGGGTCCAGAACGAACCTGCCTTCCACGAGCCGTACCCGTCGGCCATCCTGGGCTTCGACAAGTTTGCCCTGCTCCTCAAGGTCGTAGGCAAGCGGTTCGAGCAAGAAGGCATCCAGACCAAGCTGTTCATGGCCGAGCAGGTGTCGGGTTCGCTGGACGGCGCGTGGAACTTCTACGAAGACAACCACAACTACCTGAAGGCAGTGAAGGCTGATCCCGAGTCGAACCGGCACACCGACGTGTTTGCCATCCACGGCTACGGCAGCGACGGCATTACGCCCGGCCAGCCCCGCTACGACGCCTGGGAATCGTACCGCGACAGCTCCGCCGCCGGCCCGTACCCGAAAGAAATGTGGATGACCGAAACGTACAAGGAATACAACACCTGGCAGGATGCCCTCGACATTTCCGGGGCCATTTACGGCGCCCTCCAGTACGGCAACGTGAGCCTGTGGACGCAGTGGGGCTTTGAGGGCCAGATGTCCAAGAAGGGGGCGCCCACGCCGATGCTGTACGCAATGAGCAACTTTGCCAAGTTCATCCGTCCCGGCGACGTGCGGGTGGGTTCTGCCTCCAACAACCCCGACATCATGGCCACTTCGTTCCTCGACGAAGCCACGGGCCGCCTGTCGGTGGTGATCGTGAACAAAGGCGCTGTGCCCGTATCCATGAAGCTCGACGGGGCCGGCCTGCCGACTACCTGGAAGATGTTCGTGACGGCCGAAAACCGGAACCTGGAAGCCGTGAACAGCTCGGCCAACGGCGTGTTCCTGCTGCCGGCCCGCAGCGTCACCACGCTGGAAGGCACGGGTACCCTGCAAATGGCCCGCGTGGCTGACGTAGAGGTAGCCGCCGACGGCCGCACCCACAGCGTGCTGGTGAAGGGCATCGGCAGCGCCACGGGCACCCTCGAAGGGCTGCAACTGGCCGTGCGCAACTCCAACGAGACGATCGTACCCAACATCACGGCTTCGCAGATCGACGCCAACGGGACGGCCGTGCTCACGTTTGCCGCCGACAAGTTCGTGGGCTCGTCTACGATTACGCTGCTGCTGACCGATGCGGCCGGCAACAAGGTGGCGCAGGACTTCCGCATCAAGACGGTAGGCGGCGGCGCGGAAGCCCAGGGCCGCAAGGGTCTGGAGGTATTCCCCAACCCGTCGCGCGGCACCTTCTCGGTGGGCGTGGAAGCCGAAGGCCCGGCGCAGCTCACCGACCTGACGGGCCGCGTGCTGCATACCACTTACCTGCGCGGCGGCAACCGCACGATCTCCGTGCCCGGCCTCCGCAAGGGTGCCTACGTGCTGGTGGTGCAGACGCCCGAAGGCAAGCGTTCCGCCCGCATCCTGGTGGAATAACAGAACTGATGAAATGAGAGAATAGGCCGCAATGTGCCTAACGCCCGGTGGACTACGGTTCACCGGGCTTTTTTTTGCCGTTACGCATTACACGGCCCGCTGTCCCGGGGTAGACGGCCGCACGGGCGTTTGTTGCGTTGATTAACGACTGCTTAAAAGGGATGAACGGTGTCAAAAATACCTAGAAGTAAGTATTGTCGGGCGCAAGCATTTGCATCACCTTTGGGATAAGAATAAATACACGAAAAAGTAAATTACAAGCGGTTTTTTTCAGCACCTTTTCCCCGGCGTTGTCCGGAAAAGGCAAGTGTGCAGGTCTGCTTTTCGCGTTTTCAATCTTTATCAAATCCCGATTACAACCCCTACTTTTTATGACACACCACGGTGAACTTTACGCGCGGGAGCCCATCCCGCCGCATTCCATTTACCACGAATACGGCCGCTTCGGACGGCTCTTCCCCTTGTTGCAGCCCTGCTTGCCCAACACCACCGACGTGCGGACGCAACTCAAAGAACTCGGCAAGCCCACGGGCCTGATGGATGCCCAAGACCCCATGCCCGCCAGCGGGGGCGGCCCACTGGACCCCAACCCCAACAACCTGGACCATCCCACCATGCCCCCGGGGTTTACGTTCCTGGGCCAGTTCCTCGACCACGACATGACGTTCGATCCCACGTCGAGCCTGGAACGGCAGAATGACCCGGAAGCCATTGCCAACTTCCGGACGCCCTTACTGGAACTCGACAGCGTGTACGGGTCGGGACCGGCCGCCAGTCCGCACCTCTACGACAGCGCCTCCCGGGGGACCAAGTTCCTGGTCGAGTCGCTGGACCCGGCCGACCCGTTGGCCAAGCCCGACCTGCCGCGCAACAGCCAGCTTACGGCCCTCATCGCCGACCCGCGCAACGACGAGAACGTGATCATTTCGCAGCTCCACGTGGCGTTTCTCAAGTTTCACAATGCCGTGGTTGATGGCCTCCCCGCTGGCATCACCGATCCCCGGGAAAGGTTCCGGCGGGCGCAGCAACTGGTGCGCTGGCACTACCAGTGGATCATCGTGCACGAATACCTGCCCACCATCTGCGGGAGCCGCGTGGTGGAGAAGATTCTGCAGGAAGGTCGCAGGTTCTACCACTGGCGGCACCAGCCTTATATCCCGGTGGAATTTGCCGTGGCGGCCTTCCGCTTCGGCCACACCCAGGTACGGCCGGGTTACCTGGTCAACGGAGGCAGCGCCAGTACGGCTCCCTTCGAGGCGTTCATCCTCCGGGCGGATATCAACCATACGTTGGTGAATGATCCCGACGACCTGACGGGCGGCAAGCGGGCCGCGCGGCGGTTCGTGGACTGGAATATCTTCTTTGAAGGGCTGGGCCCCGGTACCAAGCGCAACAAGCTCATCGACACGAAGATTTCCACGCCCCTGATGGATCTGCCGTTCAGCCGGCCGGGTTTGCCCGACCCCGCCGACCCGCCGCCGTCGCTGGCCCAGCGAAACCTGCTGCGGGGCCTGGTCTTCGGGTTGCCCTCGGGACAGAACGTGGCCGCCCTGATGGCCCCGGTCGTCGAAGATGACCCGCTCACGCCGGCCGAGTTGTCGGAACTGCAACCGCTGGGCCTGGACCTCGACCGGCAAACGCCGCTGTGGTATTACATTCTGAAGGAAGCCGAAGAACGGGAAGGTGGCAACCAGCTCGGACCGGTCGGCGCGCGCCTCGTGGCGGAAGTCTTTATCGGGCTGCTGCAAGGGGATACCTTGTCGTACCTCGCCCAGAACCCCACCTGGACGCCCACGCTGGGCACGGGGAGCGACTTTAAGATGGCCGACCTGCTGCACGTGGCGGGGGTTGCAGTCCGGGTGCCGTAGCCGAAGCGGGTGCGTTCGAGGGGTAATGCCGCTTCGTGGTGTAATTATGCCGATTGCACCAGGGAGACGACCGCCGCGGTGGCGTACAGGACTAAAGTGATGAGCACGCCGGTGAACGGGGCTTTGAACCAGTACCTGCGGGCCACCCACAGGTAAAAGCCGATCACGGCGATGTTGAAGGCGTACAGGAAAAAACTGCCCCGCAGCAGGTCAGGAAAGCGGAGGGCCAGAAAAATGTTGATGACGCCGATGTAGATGGCCCCGATGCTGTGGCTGGCGTTGAAACCCATCCAGGCTTTCCACAGGCTGGTTTTCCGGGTCAGGCGCATGGGGGTCGTTTCCATGAGGGCGTGCAGTTCTTCCTTTACCGGCCGGAATTTGTCGGAGAAGAACGTGTAGTACAGGTGGATGCTGCCCAATGTGAGCATGATGAGGGAGCCGGCTACCCAGCAGGTGGTTGCAAACAGCATGGCGTTGCGCGTGGGTTGTTGGTCAGTTCTTCTGGTCAGTCGTTTCTTTGCCGTCCCCTTTCGCCTTCTAGCCGCAGGTACGTTACCAGGTCGTCGAGGGCTTTTTCGGGCAAGTCGGAGAAGTCCGGGTGGGGCCTCTTGCCGTATTCTCGGTATTGCGCAAGGGCAGCGGGGTCTTTTTGCGCCACCAGTTGCTGCCCGTCGCGGATCATCTGCCGCACCCACGGTTCCTCCCGCCGTTGCATTATGCCTTTGAGCGACGGCCCGACGACGATCTCAGCCGTGGCGGCACTGTGGCAGACTACGCAGTTGTTGTTGAAAATGCTGCGGCCCGGATGCCGGATGGGACGGAGCGGGTCATCTTCCTCCGGGGCGTCCGGCGTGCCGCACCACCCCAACTGCCTTTCTTCCGCAAAGGCTTGCGGGTTAAGGGCCACGAATGCAAACAGGCTACCCGTTGCCAGGGCCGCCAGCAGCAGTAAGCCTACGATGTGGTATAGTTTGTCCATGTCCCTACTTCTTTAATCATCAACTTCGGTATGGCTGTCGTGCGGCTTATGATGCTTGCAGTCAGTGTACATCAGGTGTTGTTTTACGCATTTCGTGTGGTGCGGGTCAATCTTTCCATCCGCACCATAGCTTAGCTGCAATACCCACCCGTATACATCTTCGGGCCAAGGCTTTTTTTGCGGCGGCTTCGCCTTCGGCCAATGTGCATGATGGGGCAATTTATCCGCATCCACGCCTAAGGCTGCCGCCAGGTCCAATAGCTCTCCGTGGTGCCAGCAGATGAGGATGTTGGTGTTGTTATACTGTGGCTCTCTGAGTATTTCCTGGGCTAACTTTTGGTAATCCTTGTCTTTATAGGTGTCATGGATGGGCAGCCCGCGTGCATTGGCGAGGGGCGTAATCGTTAACCGTGGCCGGTGGCTCTCATTCGAATCAGCGGCAGCAAACAAGTAGTGTAGCGTGACAGGCTGGGCGTTGGTCACGTAATTTTGAAAATAAACAATGTAGGCTTGGGCCCGTGCCTGGCCGTCTACTGCCAGGACCGGGCCACTTTCCGGCTTCTCGGCGTGGCGGATCAATAGAATCGTGGTGTTCTGGGGCATAACGACTTTTTGATTAGCCATTCTTATTTGTCTCCATTCTCAGTATCTGCGTTAACTGTGCACTGTTTTCCGGAAGAGGGTCCCTGGCGATTTCCCATAGGATAATGGGATCAATGATATGGTATTCATGCACGGCAAAATTTCGTAGCCCGTACATCTGCTTCCAAGGCACCTCCGGGTATTTGTCCTTAATGTGCTGTGGTATTTTACTGGAAGCCTCACCGATGATTTCATAATTGCGAGTAACGGCATCCATTACCATGTCATTGTTGAGAAAATCATCGGCGTCCTTGACGGTACTGATGTAGCGCAGAATCTTACCCATCGCCCCAATCATGTCCTCCAGGTAAGCATGAAAAGTTCTTTGTACAGGCTTCATACGTACTTAACTTGACTCATAATGGATTCCTTCCACTGCTTGCGGATGGAATATTCAGTAACGAGGTCTACCTTCTTCTTGAGTACGCTTTCCAAGTACTCTTTCAAGTCGAAAAACTTCCAACCAACGGCACCGGAGAATGTAACTACAATGTCCACGTCGGAATCCTCACGGTAATCGCCGCGGGCAAAGGAGCCGAAGTAGCCGATGCGGTCCACCAGGTACTTTTCCCGCAGGATCGGCTTTACCGCTTTAAGCGTTTCTTCAATCATCACCGGCGTCGTCATGGATTAAAAATACGGCTTTCCGGTATTCTGGCAATAGGTGTTGGCAAAACGGGCCTTAGAAGCAGCTTTTCTACCGGTATTGGTCACGTTGCAGGCAGCCGGGTCTTCTATGTCAGGGGCTGAATGAGGATTACGGACTTGCACGGGAACAAACGCACCACGGAAGACGACTTTGCAGGGTGCATACAGGTCATTGCAAGACTTTATTTATGCATTGCAACGCTGCGAATGTTCATTGCGGCGGCTTCAACTAACATTGCGTCAGGCTTCGCTGTCATTGTGGGGCATTCGATGGGCATTTCTAACCGTAAAGTGTGCATTGCGGAAGTTGCAATGACCGTTACGGGGTGAAACACGGTCATTACTTCTGGCGAAATGGCTATTACTCTTCAATTGGAGTTACAGACAAACCCCGGAGCGAATAATCGGTTAGGCCGAGTCTTTGAAGATCTGGCTTATCATCCGGTAGACCTCCTCCAGCTTTTGCTGTTTGATCTTTCCGACTTTGTACAGAATGATCTTTTTGTCGGCCGTGAAAATGCGGTTCGATCGAATGTTGCTCTGAACGTTTAACTGGCCGGTGTCGAAGTCTTGCTGGCTGAGGCTTATGGCGAAATCACCCCGTACGTGCTGGCTGGTAATCTGGCACAAGATCACGTCCTCCCCGGGCAAGTCAGCCAGTACCAACGCCGGCCGCCTTTTGCTGGTGGATAAGTCGGAGAAGGGAAACGGCACGACGACTACATCCCCCTTTACAAATGCTGCCATGCCTCGTCTTCTTCGGGGTTGAGCCAATCTTTGGCAAGCGTAGCTTGGCTGGCAAGGTGCGTTTCGGTCTGCTCCTTCCTGAACTTTAAGAAGGCAATAAACTGGAGCAGTTCGTCTAAATCATCCTCCGGGACAGTTTCCAACTGCGCGAGGATGAGTTCTTTGATGTCTTTGGTCATGGGCCTACAGGGTATTCTTCATTCTCAAAGATACTCCACTTAGTTTATTATAGTTTCTTTCTACGGCTTACCGAGTTCATTATTAAACTACTTGGTTGATAGCAAAGTTGAAAAGGCGTCCTTTGGGCTTAGACTTAAATCTTTCACCACTGTTCGCATTTAATCACCTATTCACTTTTCTATACTTATACTTAAAATAATTAACTTCATGTGGGTCAACCAACTCTATTTCTCCTTCATCCCTAAGCCTTTTTAAAGCTTTTTTCACCTTATTTACGTCATTTTCCCCGGATATTGTTCGCACTTGGCTATTATTTAAAGAAGAGTCAGGGTTTGATTTAAAGAAACCAAGTATTACCTCCCTAAGTGAATCAATTTTCTTGTGGTATAATACAACTTTTACTGAATTTGTCTGTTCTTCTATTTCTGGTTCTACCAGACCATACTTTCGCATTTCATTTCGCACAGTATCTAATCCTTCTCCAATGTTATGATTAACAGGATTCGGCAGATTATGTAACATTCTAACAATATTAGGGTTTCTCGAAAAACGCTCTTGATATATATTTGCCTTAGTGATATAACCGGGCAAAGTACCTGGGCTTATTACCTCTATCCTATTGTCGTAAATTCGAATATGAATATCATCGCTAAGACTATAATCTCGGTGTATAACAGCATTTACTAATATTTCATGTATAGCTACAGGTGGGTAATTAAATTTCTCCGGATTTCCGTTAATCTCAACAGTAGAATCCTGCAGAAGCCTTTGTACTTGCTTAATTGATTCATGTATTTGTACTTCAATCGGTCCACTTACTGTGATAGGGCGCTCCTTCAACTGCTCTCTTTTATATTCTGCTTCAGCCGTCAACAATCTATAAATTTTGATTGAACAATTAGAACCAACTGTCGCTGACGGGTCTTCATCAAAAAGCAAAGCACAACCTACATTAGGGTAGTAACTGCCCTTATTCAATGCCAATAGCTTCTGCTTACGTAGAAATATTGAAGGCTCAAGATTAGTGTTAACTCTGACCATATAATCTTTGAGATAAGCACTATTTACAAAATCTTCAATGGGAACATCCTGCAAGGGTTGTTGCTCAAACTTAAAAAAGCCTTTTGAGTAAGCTAGTTGGGTTATTCTATCCCCTTTGATTTTGTCTTTTCTAGCGTTAATTCTAATAAAACACTCTCCATTAGCGCAATAATGAACAGCTTGACTTTTAGGAATAATAAAGTGTAGAACTAAACCTTTTGATCCAAAGTTTATAAACTCTATATCTACGTTCTCAACAGCGGGATTAGTAGACTCTAAGAGCGTATGAATTATGTTGTTTGCTTCTTCGTTAGTTGAAAATCCAGAAAGCCGATCTCCCACCTCCTTCGGATCTTCGACTCCTACGTATATCTCGCCCCCATCTGAGTTAGCAAATGCTACAAATGTTTCTTGTAGTTTGCTTGGCGCTACTCTCTTGCTTTTTAAATCATTAAAATGATCCTCTTGCAAGGTCAGTATTCTTACCTCTTCTGCCGCACTTGCTATCCTTGTTTCAATCATAACCAAGCTCGTTTTATATCAAGTAAAAAGTTTATGAAGCTGCCCCCGGAATATCTAAGCGTTATTCTAGAAGCCTACATACGCTTTACACAATATATTGGTTACGGGGCTCAACTACTAATTCTGCATCGGTTTACAACCTTATTATTCTTCTATTTTACCCATAGCTATGGCGCTTAAAATTAGCTTATAACCACAATTCTTTTGTATGAAGTGTTGAAAAGACGGCCTCCGAAATGACTTCGATATCCGTGCTCAGTCTTTCGAAAAAATTAGCCCGTAATTGGTTTGCAGCGTTACGACCGTGAACTGCCGCTCCCCTTGTTCCACCACCCGGTAACTTTCTGCCGGGACATCAAAAGTCAGCACTTTGGTTTCCGCATCGTACCGCCAGTTACCGGTGTAGCCTTGCGCCGGATCTTGGACGTAAAATACGTGGAAGGTGGCCTTGCCGGTTTTCTCTAAAGTCACCTTAGTCCCTGCATCCGGCGCAGCCTTGGTACCTAACTTCCACGTTCCGACGAAGTAGTCGGATGCATGGGCAGGGGCAGCCTCTTCTCTGGAACAAGCCGCAAAGAGAAACACACTTAAAAAGAGTGTAAGCAGCATTTTCATGGGTGTAGAATTTAAGTTGAAGTTGGTTTCTTGTTTTGCTTATTCGTGGTGGTGGGCATTAAAACGATAAGCGTAACGCTATGGAAAGCGTTACGCTTATCGTTTACAAGCTATAAAATATTTATCAGTAAATCAATTACCGGCTCCCAATCGTGGGCACCTTCGCCGGGGCTTCCTTGCGGAGTTCTTCCACGGCTTTCTCCAGTTGCTGGTCGCGGCCCTTGGCAACGATTTCGGGCTGGTTCATCACCTTCACGTCGGGTTCGAGCTGCGTGTTTTCGAGGTACTTGCCGTCGAGGGCCACCATGCCCACCTGCGGGATGCCGAACACCAGCGTCGGGTCGATCTGCGCTTCCCACCACACGGCCGTACCCGTACCCGGAATGGGCATGCCGATGATCTTGCCCAGGCTGTGTTCGCGGTAGGCAAACGGGAACATGTGCGCATCCGAATAGTTGCTCTCCCCCACCAGCACCGCCGACGGCTTGGTCCACTTGCGGAACGGCTCGTGGCCCATCTTGATGCCGCGCGGCACGATGTCGAGGTACTTCTTGCCGCTCAGGAACGTCGCCAGGTCGTCGTGCAGCCAGCCGCCGCCGTTGAAACGCGTATCCACGATGAGCGACTCCTTGTCGGCGCACTTGCCCAGCACCTCTTCCACCACCGTGCGGTAGCTGGCGTCGTTCATGCCCCGCACGTGCACGTAGCCGATGCGTCCCTCCGACCCTTTTTCCACCTCCTTGCGGCGCGTGGTCACCCAACGCCCGTAGCGGAGTTCGTTTTCCTGCGTGAGCGTCACCGGCTTCACCGTTTCCTCCCAGCGGGTTTTCGTCTTCTCGTTGTAGAGCGACAAGAGCACGTTTTTGCCCGCCTTCCGGTTGAGCAGCTTGTTGTAGTCCATCTCCGGGGTAATCTCCACGCCGTCGATCTTTTCGATGAGCGTGCCGGCCTCCACCTTCGACTGCGCGTTGGCAAGCGGGCCTTTTTCCATCACCTCCGTTACCTTCAACCCTTTGCCCGCGTATTCCTGGTCGTAGAACAGGCCCAGGGATGCCGTGGCGTCGAGGTTCGTCTGCGGGTGGGCGTAGCGGCAGCCCGTGTGCGAGGCGTTGAGTTCGCCCAGCATTTCGGAGAGCATTTCGGCAAAGTCGCGGTTGTTGGCAATGTGCGGCAGGAACTTGGCGTAGGCGTTGCGGTAAAATTCCCAGTCCACGCCGTGCAGGTCGAGCACGTAAAACTTCTTGAGCACCTGCCGCCAGGCGTGGTCGAAGATGTAGGCCCGTTCGGCGGCGACGTTCAGGTTCATTTCGCCGTTGATGATGACCGGCTCCTTCTTGCCCGACTCGGCGTCCACCTTCACGATCTTGCCGTCGGTGATGACAAACAGCGACTTGCCGTCCTTGGTCATTTCGAGGCCGGCCGGGCCGCCTTCGAGTTTCGCCAGAATTTTCGTTTCCTTCGAACGCAGGTCGGTGACCCACAGGTCGTAGCCCTTCTCGAACTTGCAGAGGTAGAACAACTTTTCGCCCCCCGGCGACACGATGGCGTCGGTGAGGTTGGAAGAGTGGATCGTAAGGCGCGTCTTGCGGGCCTCGATGCCTTCCATTTCGATCTTCACTGTCTTGTCTTCCTTCTTCTCGTCCTTTTTAGCAGCGGTTTCGGCGGCCTTTCTCTTCTCTTCCTTTTTGGCGGCTTCTTTTTTAGCGGCCTCGTCGGCCTTAGGTTCTTCCTTGTCGTCCTTGTCGCCCTTCTCTTCCTTCTCTTTCAGAATGGCGTAGTCTTCCTTGCTGAGTTTGAAGCGGTCCCAGGCGGCCTTGGTGAAGAACATGCCGTACACGTCGCTTTCCCCGCCCCAGCTGCCGTGGTTTTTCATGCCGTCGCGGTCCGTAAACCAGATCATCAGCTTGCCGTTCATCATCCACTTGGGCGAATCGTCGCCGTAGCCGCTCTCGGTGAGGTTGGTCAGCTTGCCTTTGCCGTCGGCGGGGATCAGGGCCACCTCGTTGCTGAAGATCATGCTGGGCGTGTAGGTTGCCAGGAAGTACTTGCCGTCGGGTGACCACGTGTAGTACTGGTCGCCGTCGGAGTACGAGTAGTTGCGCGTGCCGTCGAGGATGGTGCGGGTGGTCTTGTCGGCCAGGTTGATGACCTTGAGGGCCGTGCGTTCTTCCAGAAAGGCCACTTCCTTGCCGTCGGGCGAGAAGGCCGGCTGAAACTCTTCGGCCTCCGTGGCGACCACGGGCTGTTCGTCGAGCACGGTGGACGAGTAGAAATAGGGTTCCTCCTTGCGGACGAGGGTCGTCTTGTACACGTTCCAGTTGTTGTTGCGTTCGGCGGCGTAGAGCAGCGTGCGGCCGTCGGGGCTGAAGGTCACGGAGCGTTCCTGTTCGGGCGTGTTGGTAACCCGCTTGGTGACGCCGCCGTCGGTGGAGGTGACGAACACCTCGCCGCGGAAGAGAAAGGCAATCTCCTTGCCGTTGGGCGAAAGCGACATTTCGGTGGCCCCGCCACTGATGGGCACTACTTTTTCGAGGATGTTGCGGTTGTCGTTGAAGACCTGCACGTCGAGCTTGCGGGGTTCGCCGCCCGGCGCCTGCGTGTAGATTTCGCCGTCGTAGCCGTAGCACAGCGTGCCGTTTTCGGCCATCGTGAGGAAGCGCACCGGGTGTTTGGCAAATCTGGTGATCTGGCTGCTCCCGGCCGGGTTGTCGAGCGACATGCGGTGCACGTTGAACGAGCCGCTGCCTTCGCTGAGGAAGTAGAGTTCTTTTTCACCCGGCGCCAGCACCGGGTTGCGGTCTTCGCCGGCGAAGGTGGTCAGCTGCGTGTGCTTGCCCGTGGCGGCGTCGTAGAGCCACACGTCGCGGGTGATCGACGAAGTGTGGTGCTTGCGCCAGGGGTCTTCGTAGCCCTTGTTGTCGTGGTACACCAGCTGGTTGCCGGCGCGGTTGTAGCGGGCCAGTTCGGCGGGCGTGGTGAGCACCATCTGCGAACGGCCGCCCGTGACGGGCACCTTGTAGAGTTCCGTCATGACCGGGTTGGGGAACATGACGTTGGTGGCCGCGTCGGTGCGGGCCGACGAGAAGATGACGTGCCTGCCGTCGGGCGTAAAGTCGCTGGGCAGGTCGGTGGAGGAGTGGAACGTGAGGCGCATGGCCTCGCCGCCGGTGGCGGGCATGATAAAAATGTCGAAGTTGCCGTAGCGGTCGGAGGCAAAGGCGAGTTGTTTGCCGTCGCGCGACCACACGGGCATGAAGTCGTGGCCTTCGTGCAGCGTGAGCGGAAAGGCTTGTCCGCCCGCGGCCGCCACTTTGTAGAGGTCGCCCTGGTAGCTGAACACAACAAACTGACCGTCAGGGGAAATGGCCGGGTAGCGCATCCAGAGCGGATTGGGACCGGCAACGCACAGGGCGGGCAACAGCATAGCGATGCCCAGCAGGGTTCGGGTAAAGATTTGCATGGGGAAGGGGTTACTCGTACGGAGCCATCAAGTTCGGCAAACCCCTTCATATTCGCAATGTTACCTTTCCATTAATCCCCGCTTTTGTGCAACCTTTTCCCCGTTTTTCCTTATAACAGGGGTACCAGCTTTTACTCGTATGAACAATACTGCAAAATCACTGGGCAGCGGCCTGTTGGGTGCGCTTGCCCTGAACATATTGAACGAAACCGCCCGCCGCTTCGTGCCGGGGGCCCCGCGGCTCGACCTTGTGGGCCAGAAGGGCCTGGCTACCGCCTTCAAGAAGGCTGGCGCCACCCCGCCGCAGGGCGAAAACCTGTACTGGGGCGCCCTGGCCGGCGACGTGGTTTCCAACGCCCTCTACTACGGCCTGGTGGGCACCAACGGGGGCAAGAACGCCTGGCAGAAAGGGGCCGTGCTCGGCCTGGCTTCCGGGCTGAGTACCCTGGTGATTCCCCGGCTGTTCGGCGCGGGCGATGCCGTGAACCGCAAGCCCCGGACCCAGGCCATGACCGTGACCTGGTATCTGGTGGGTGGCCTCGCCGCGGCGCTGGCCATCCGGGCGCTTTCGAAGAAGTAAAAAGTTTATGAGTTTAAAGTTCATGAGTTTATGAGTAAAAAACGCGTGACGCATTAAACGCGTACCCACTTTGAACTCATGAACTCATAAACTCATGAACTTTTTACTTTAAACTCATGAACTCATAAACTCAATTTTCCATCCATTCTCCTAAACCCTATCACGCCATGAATTCTTTTGAAGGACAAGACGCCGGTAACATCCGGAAGGTAGACGGCAACACCTACAACCTGCAAGGGCTGCGCAGCCTGCACGACCACGAACTCGCCGAAGGGGTACCCGACGTGCGGGGCTGGAAAGTGGTGGACCGCAACGGCGACCGCATCGGCCGCGTGGACGACCTGATCGTGGACCCCACCGCCCAGGTGGTGCGCTACATCGACGTGGACCTGCGCGACAGCGCCTCCCCCGACGACGACAAGGATTATCACCTGCTCATCCCGGTGGGCACGGCCCGCCTCGACGACCACGACGACTGCGTGCACGCCGACAGCCTCACCAAGGACCAACTCGGCACTTACCCGCGGGCAACCCGGGGCGGCATCAACCGGAGCTACGAAAACGACGTGCGTACCTTCTACGACAACGACACCCGCAGCGCCGGCCAGTACTTCGGCAACAGCCGCACCGACAGCGTGGTCGGCGACCGCCAACTCGATTCGCAGGTGGGCAGCAGCCTGGGCACCGACATGTCGGCCATGCGCAGCGCCAGCCCCGACGACACCTCCTCCTTCCACGGCTCCCGCGACCTCGGTACCGGCACCAGCCTCGATGCGGGTAACTCTTTGAACGCGGGGGGCACCAGCCTCGATGAGTTCCGGAGCACGGATACCTACAGCAACGTATCGAACCTGGATACGCCCGCCGACCTCGACCGGGTAGATGACCAGACGCTGCGCAACGAGGCCAGCAACCTCGACATCCCCGTGACGGGCTCAACGGGCTCCACCAGCCACCTGGAGGTGACCGACCGCTACACGATCAGCGCCTCCGACCGCGCCGGCAGCGACGTGGACCGAAGCAACGACCTCCGCAGCAGCGACCTGGATCGCAACCACCTCAACACCACGCCGGCGTTTACCAGCGGCACCGGCCTGGGCAACGCTTCGGACATCAACAACGCCTCGCGCCTCGACAATGCATCGAGCGACGACCCGACGGGTCTTGACAGCGCCACCGGCATGCGCGACACGGACATCCTCAACGCGCCGACCCCGCTGGAAAACCGGGGCATCATCGACGGCGGCACGAACCTTGCCAGCGGCGCCTACGCCGACAACTTCACCGACGAGGACCGCGATAACCGGAACCGTCCGGACAACCGCAACGACCTCAACCGCACGACGCTGAACGACCAGCGGATGGACCCCTCCACGCTGGGCACCACGGGCCTGAACATGGGCAGCACCGAGGTGCGCACCAGCGGTTTCGATGCCGACCGCACCGCGTTCACCAGCGAGAACGACCTGCATTCCTCGAGCCGGATGGATGACGTGAACACCAGCGGGTCGGGGAACGTGAACCCGGACGGGACCAACAGCTTCACCGACCGCAACAATGAACTCTCCAACTTTGCGGAGAACCACCTGCGGCAGCCGGGCAGCGTGCGGGACAACCAGACAGAGCCGGGTTCCCTGAGCGCCAACGACTTCTACACCGACAGCCATTTCGACGAAACCCGGTTCTTCGGCAACCGCCTGGCCGGCCAGCGCCGCGGCGGCATCAGCACGTTCCCGGAAGGCGAAGGCCGCTTCACCCTCCGCCGCCGGAATATCTGAGTGTAATTGAGATTTGATCATTCGTGAGCCCTGACCCATTGGTGGTCGGGGCTTTTTGTTGGAAGGTTTTACGCGAAGGCGGGGTTCACGCAAAGGCGCAAAGGAAGCGCGCAAAGACCGCAAAAAAAGGGGCTTGACCGCAAGGATCGAATAGAAAGCACGCAAAGGGGTACGCGTTCTCCTTGCGTGCTTTGCGGTTATGGGTAAGGGTAGGGTTTAAACCCTACCCTACGGAAAGGCTGCGCTTAGGTTAATGCAAGCGAAGTTTGCGTACGCATGCGCAATATCCATAGGATAGGGTTTAAACCCTATCCCTGCCCCGATCCTCCCGTCTCCGTTGCATCCCGAAAATCCTGATCTCTTTTCTCTGTGCACCTCAGCGCCCTCCGTGTCTCCGTGGTAAATTTCTTTCAAACCCACCCGGTTTCTAATAACTTGCCACATGCCGTAACATTCCAACTTTCTAACTTTCCAACCCTTTCATAACCCTTTCCCAATGCAATACCCCGGAAGGCTTTCCCGCCGCGAGACCCTGCGCACCCTGGCCGCCCTGGCGGTGGTGGGCGGCGCTTTCGACGGGGCCGTTGCGGGGCGGGCGGCCGGCACCCCCGACATCATGACCGTGCGGGGGGCCATTCCGGCCGGGCGGCTGGGCGTGGCGCTGCCCCACGAACACGTCATGTCCACCTTCGGCGAGGAGCCCCGCTACGAACCGGGTTACGACGAAGGCCCGTTGCTCGGCCAGGTGGTGCCCATCCTTAAAAAAGTCAAAGCCCTGGGTTGCCGCGCCCTGTTCGACTGCACGGCTGCCTACTTCGGCCGCGACGTACGCCTGCTGCGGAAAGTGTCCGAGCAAACCGGCCTGCACATCATTACCAACACCGGCTACTACGGCGCCGCCGATGACCGGTACGTGCCGCCCCACGCGTTTGAGGAGACGGCCGAGCAACTGGCGGGCCGCTGGGTGAAGGAGTGGAAAGAAGGCATCGACGGCACCGGCATCCGGCCCGGGTTCGTGAAACTGGCCGTAGACGCGGGCCCCCTGTCAGAGATTGACGCCAAGTTGCTGCGGGCCGGCGCCCTTACCCACCTGGCGACCGGCCTGACCCTGGCGGTGCACACGGGCAACAACCCGGCGGCCGTGAAAGAACAACTCGCCATCCTCAAAAGAACCGGCGTGCACCCGGGCGCCTGGATCTGGGTGCACGCCCACCAGGTGCCCCGGCCCGAAGACGTACTCGATGCCGCCGGGCAGGGCGCCTGGATCTCGTTTGACGGCGTGCGGGTGGGCGAAGAAGGCGACAACGGGCAGCCCGGCACCATCCTCAAGCACCTGGTGCTGCTCAAGGAAATGCAGAAGCGGGGGCTGCTTGGGCAAGTGCTGCTCTCCCACGACGGCAATTCGTTTTCGGCGGGCGAAGACACCGTGCGTCCCTGCGATGCCCTGTTCACCACCCTGCTGCCCACCCTCGAAGCCGACGGCTTCTCCCGCCGCGAAATCGACGGCCTGGTGAAGAACAACCCGCAGGAGGCGTTTGGGGTGAGAATAAGAAAGTCGTAAGTAGTCATTGGTCATTGGTCAGTGGTCAGTGGTCAGTGGTAGGTACGCGTAAGTTGCCTGTCGCGTACTTACTAATGACTACTGACCAATGACCACTACTTTTTCTTAAATTTGTATTTTACCACTCTATATCCTTCTTAACACTCAGATGAAGAAAATAATATTGGGGCTGGTGGCCGTTGCGCTGGTCAACGTATCGGCGTGGGCCCAGACATTCCAGGAAGACCGTTCAAAGTTTGAGCAGTTGGGGTCGATGCTGCCCACGCCCAACTCGTACCGTTCGGCCTCCGGGGCACCGGGACCCGCCTACTGGCAGCAGCGGGCCGACTACGACATCAAGGTGGAACTCGACGACGAGAAGCAGCGCATTGCCGGCACCGAAACGATCACCTATTTCAACAATTCCCCCGACGAACTGGGCTACCTCTGGCTCCAGCTCGAACAGAACATATTCGACAAAAACTCCGACGCCAACCTTTCCCGCACCAGCGGCCTGAAGGACACCATGACCTTCTCGCAACTGGACATGCTGGTGGCCGAGAACTTCGACGGCGGCTACAAGGTGGATTGGGTGAAAGACAAAAGCGGCAACCCGCTCCGCTACACCATAAACGGTACCATGATGCGGGTAGAGATGCCCAGGGCGTTGAAGCCCAAAGGTTCGTTCGCGTTTTCGGTGTCCTGGAGCTATAACGTGCACGACCACGTCAAATTCGGGCGGCTGCCGGGCAACGGGCGGATGGGCTACGAGTTTTTCCCCAAGGACGGCAACTACCTCTACGAGATTGCCCAGTTTTTCCCGCGCATGGCCGTGTACGACGACGTGTACGGCTGGCAGCACAAGCAATTCCTGGGCAACGGCGAGTTTACCCTGCCCTTCGGCAACTACAAGGTAGCCATTACCGTGCCCGCCGACCACGTGCTGGGGGCTACCGGCACCCTCAAAAATCCCGGCCAGGTGCTCACCGCCGCCCAGCAGTCGCGGCTCGACAAGGCGCGGGGCAGCGACAAGCCCGTGGTCATCGTGACCCAGGAAGAAGCCGCCGAGGCCGAGAAGCAGAAGGCTGCCAAGAAAAAGACGTGGGTGTTTGAGGCCGACAACGTGCGGGACTTTGCCTTTGCCACCTCCCGCAAATTCATCTGGGACGCCATGGCCGTCACCGTGGAGGGCAAGAAAGTACTGGCCATGTCGTACTACCCCAAGGAAGCCAACCCGCTGTGGGGCAAGTATTCCACCCAGGCCGTGGCCCACACCCTGCGGAGCTATTCGAAGCGCACCATCGCGTACCCCTACCCCGTCGCCATTTCGGTGCACGGTCCCGTGGGCGGCATGGAGTACCCCATGATCAGCTTCAACGGTTACCGGCCCGAGCCCGACGGCACCTACTCCGAGCAGATCAAGTACGGCCTCATTTCCGTGGTCATCCACGAGGTGGGCCACAACTTCTTCCCCATGATCATCAACTCCGACGAGCGGCAGTGGACCTGGATGGACGAGGGCCTCAACTCCTTCTGCCAGTACCTGGCCGAACAGGAGTGGCAGCGCGATTATCCTTCCCGGCGCGGCGAGCCGTACAAGATCGTGCCGTACATGAGCATGGCGCAAACCGCCCTGGAGCCGATCATGACCAACTCCGAGCAGGTGAGCCAGCTCGGCAACAACGCCTACGGCAAACCCGCCACGGCCCTCAACATCCTGCGCGAGACCGTGATGGGCCGCGATTTGTTTGACTACGCCTTCAAGGAATACGCCCGGCGGTGGGCCTTCAAGCACCCCCACCCCGCCGACTTTTTCCGCACGATGGAAGACGCTTCGGGCGTGGACCTCGACTGGTTCTGGCGCGGCTGGTTCTACGGCACCGAGCCGGTGGAACTTTCGCTGGAAAACGTAGACTGGATGCAGATCAACTCCCAGAACCCCGACAAGGAAAAGCCGCTGGCCAAGGCCGAAAGCGAGAAAAAGACCATCAGCCAGTTGCGCAACGCCGAGCAGATCAAGACCACCGTGGTGGACCAGAACCCCGAACTGAAAGACTTCTACAACACCTACGACCCGCACGAGGTGACGGCCGCCGACAAGGCCCGGTTTGACCGGTACTACGGTTCGCTGAGCCCCGAGGAGAAGAAGTTGATCGATTCCGGGGAGAACTTCTACACGCTGACCCTGAAGAACAACGGCGGCCTGGTGATGCCCGTCATCCTGAAGATGGACTTTGAGGACGGCACCAACGAGGTGCTGCGCATTCCGGCGCAGGTGTGGCGCATGAACAACAAGCAGATTGTAAAGACGTTGCACTTCCCCAAGAAGGTCGTGCAGTTTACCCTCGATCCGTTCCTGGAGACGGCCGACATCAATACTGAGAACAACGCTTGGCCGCGGGTACAGGCGCCGAGCCGGTTCCAATTGTACCGGCAGCGCACGGTAAAGCCCCAAAACCCGATGCAACAGCAGCGGGAAGCGGCCGGCCAGTCGAACCGCTAGCGCAGGCTGCGGGCTGAAGCCCAGACCCCGGAATGCAGGTAACACCCGGTTATCTCCGTTCCGGGGTTTTTATTTTAAACAATTGGCTATTTTGAAGCGGATAGGCCAACTATTTTTTACAAATTTGAGTAAAAGTTACTTCGGGCCAGGGTGGACGGCCCGGTGTATTTTCCAAAAAAATCCGGTTTTCTGGTCACCTTTTTTGCAACAAGGGTATAAATATTACACGTGTAAGTTAAGTATTGCCGCTTACTTCATCTTATTCTATCCTAATCCCCTTTCCTATGCGCCAGACCACTACTACCGTTTTAGCCCAAGCCCTTGTCCAGGAAGAGAAGGCCTTATTTTACGCCCAGCAGGCGGCCATCACGGCCGGCTTGCCTTTCCACGTACCCGGCAACATTTTCACCCACCTGCTGGGGTTGAAGTACCAGAGTGAAGACCGTTACCTGACCAGTTTGCAGCGCCGCGAGATTTTGCGGAGCCGCCTGGAAGCCAACCGTCGCAAGCTGGCCGAACTCAATAAACTGTACGGCCACCTGCGGGGAAATAAGCAAGCATAGGGGTCCGGGCGCAAAAAAGCTTCTCCGGAATGAGGGAAAAAAATATTTTTTTTGTAATATTGCGAACCAAAATAGTTCGGGGTGTAGCGCAGCCTGGTAGCGTACTTGCATGGGGTGCAAGGGGTCGTGGGTTCAAATCCCGCCACCCCGACTGATTTAAGCCTTTAAATTTCACAATTTAAAGGCTTTTTTTATGTTTGTACCCCAAAGTGCGACAAAAAACGCGACAAGTGCGACAAATTTCGGTATGGCAGCACCCGAAGCAAATGCCCCCAAATACCCCTACGAACCCTGCAAGCTCTACGACTTCGGGGGCGACATCGACAAAAGATGGTCGGTGGAGTACTACGTGTATAATCGAGACCAGGCCAAACTCGTTCGTAGAAGGGTAACCGGCTTCAACCGGATCAAGACCGTGAGGGCCAGGAAGGCGGCTGCCCGGGAACTCATGCAGCAGATCGACGAGTTGCTACGGCAAGGCTACACGGAGGGCAGTGCCACCCCTAAGATTGATACTACGCAGATCGGGGTGACCTTCGACCTGGAGACCTTTACGCTCAGGCAGGCCCTCATCTACTTCATCAACCACAAGAACGCCGCTACTGCGCTGGGTGGCAGCAAGACGCTCTCGGAGGAGTACCGGAAAGGCTATGCCAGGATAAGTGAGAACATGTTTGCTTCCTACAAGACCTTCTACCGGCTAGTGGTCGAGTGGCTATCGGAAAATAAGTGGGAAGCTTTGCTGCTCTCGCAGTGCAACCTGCAGGTGGTCCAGCACTTCTTCTTGTACTTAAAAGAGAAGCGGGGTGTGGGCAACAAGACCTACAACAACTACCGGGGCTACTTCTCGATCATCTTCAACTTCTACATCTCCAGCCAGGAGCTGCCCATCAAGAACCCCATCACCAAGGTGGAAGCCCTCACAGTTGAAGCCTCCGAACTGCACCTGCCTTTCTCCAATGCCCAACTCTCCTCCATCCAGGAGACGCTGCTACAGAAAGGCGACAAGCAGCTCTTGCTCTTCATCAGCTTCATCTACTACACCTTTGCCCGACCCGCGGAAGAAGTGCGCCTGTTGCAGGTCAAGGACATCCGGGAGAAGACCATCTTCATCCCTTCCAAGCGGGCCAAGAACAACAAGGGTGAACACATCACCATCCACCAGGACCTGGAAGCTCTTATCGAGGAGCACGGCCTGCGCAAATACCCCAAGGACTACTACGTCTTCACGGCCGATCAGAAGCCGGGGGAAGTGCCGGCCGGGGTGAACTACTTCTACAAGCGGCACAAGAAGCTGCTGGAAGAACTGGGGCTGGCTGACGAGTCCTACACCCTCTACGGCTACAAGCATACCGGCGCTATCAACCTCTACAATGCCACCAAGGACCTGCTCACCGTGCAGCGCCACTGTCGCCACAGTACGGCCGCCCAGACGGAGACGTACCTACGGAAGTACGGGGTGATTGCCAATGAGAAGGCGTTGCAAATACCAAAGTTTGGGGCTTGAAAAAGGGAACCGCCACTACTTTAATAAGTAGTGGCGGTTGTAATCTCGCTTACCACAGGTACTTGTACCCACAGCACGCATCAGTCTTGCATGGGCTTAAGCAAATAACTCCAAAACAACTCTGAACCGCCTTCATAGGTCAGTTGAGCAGTTTGATTAGTTGGCGAATATACATTTATAGTTGTGCTGAGGTAAAGAATATATCCATCCTCAGCAACAGTGAGCATCTGGCTATAAGTATTGGGAGCAAACCCACCGTTTGTATAGACAATATGCCCACCAGATTGTCGTGTTTCTAGTCGCACCCCGCATCTACTGCGTTGCTTTCCTTCTACGTATATTGTTGCCTCGAAAGAATTTGCATCGATCAAATGAAAATCAGCTTTGATATGCGGGTTACGTTTCTCGAGTTCCTGAAGCGAGTTCTGGAAGTAGTTGGTCATATACTTAAGTGCCTCTTTAAGGAACTGATCTTTCTCGTAATCGGAAAACGTCTTTTTCAGCCTCATGTTACTTGAACGCACATTTGTTGGGTTCTCTTCATCAGCTATATGCGAAGCTCTAGCAGAAGCTATATAGCTATTCTTCTCCCTATGATTCGTAGACCTATAAACTGGTGAGTTTAAATCCTCAATAGCAGTCTGGATACTTTGAGTGACTTCTGTTAATGCTTCGTGCCGGTTAGCGAACTTCGAAACGGGTTTCCCATCCTTTGGGGTAGCCTGCAATCTTCCAAATGGTAATCTATGCCAATTGCAGTGTTCCAATATAACCGGTATTACTTTTGCTTTACCTGCTTCGTGGCGCTCAATAGCCCTTTTCGTCTCAATATCGTAACAGTAATCTGAGGCAATGAAGTAGGGACTGACCAGCAATAGAATTACTTGGGCCTGCTCTAAATGTTCACTGATTTCTGAAGCCCACTCCTGCCCCAGGACAATCCTCCTGTCATGCCATGCTTCAATGATGCCTTGACGCTTTAGAGTTGTCAAGTGAATTTCCAACTCGTTACGTAATTCCTCGTCTTTATGGCAATAGGAAAAGAAAAGACTTATCATTTTAGTATTAGTTTAGTCTAAACAGCAAAAACAGCTGCTCAAGCCGACTCCCGTTCCTGGAGTTTCTTTAAAAACTCAGTCGGATTAATGACCGGCAGATATAAGTTGGAAAATGCAGTTCCAGAGGTATTGCGGGCAATGATAGCCCGAGTTTGTGAAAAGGCAATACCAAAAAGGACAGCCATGAGGTTTAAAGGTAGTTCAGGAGCTTTGGTGTCGGAACCAATAAAGTCAGTCAGGTTACTTACCATAAAACTGTTACGTACCCGAGCATGCAGGATGGATGTATTTGTGTCGTTCTGCCAGAACCTAGCGCCGACAATTAAGGCCGTTTCTTTCTTTTCAATATCATAACTTGTATCCAAATCTATAGTCAGACGAATATCAGCCGTCTCGCCCTTACCTGGCTTGGCCGCTTGTTCATTCAGAACAAACAACAGTTCCTGAATGTTGCTAACCGCTAACTGTGTCGATTTATTCTCTTTCTCTTGGGGCATAGCTAGGAGGCGATGGATTCATCCAAGGCACAGGACGGATTTAAGAACAACGCAGTATCTCCCTTCTCAATAGTAGTACCCATATGAGTCGCCGCTACTCTGAAACGGGTCTCGTTCAGTTCATAGATAGCTTGCATACCCTCATGTAAAGACACTTCTACGGAGCCTTCTATTATGGTGGTCCGGTCATGGGCAATGACGGCATTGATGTCCTTGAACTCAATTACTGGCACTTTGCCTACAGCTAGTGACAGTTCGATCAGTTTACGGAGGGTATAATTGAAGTTGCCGTTCAGCACTTGGGACACATAGCCCTTCGATACTCCCAATTGCTGGGCTAACTGAGTCTGGTTCAACCCTTCCCCCTCCATATAAGAAAGCACGTTCCGGTACAACTCCATCTGCACCTCAGCAATCCAATAATCGGGGCTCTTTAACAATTCCTCGCGGGTGATCATATGTATAATAGGTTTGATACTAGTCCAGTTTTTCTTCAAAATATTGCTTCTTCAAATTGCGGAAACGCTTTATGTCGGCATCCTGGGTATTTTTTTTGCCACCGCAGACAACAATCTTGCCCGTGCCTTCTTCGTGAAACAAGTACACGCGCAGGTTTGAAGTCTTCACTTCGTACTCTTTAACGTTGTCAGACTTCTTTCGGCCCTGCAACTCGCGAAACACGGTCTTGGGCAACGGCTGCCTCATTTGAGCCACTTGGTCCATAATAGCCAAGATGCGTCTTAACTCTAAAACCAAGTTTCCTTCACGTTCTATTTCCTGCCAAAAAGCGTCAAAAAGGCGTTCTCCTTCCAACACAAGCTGATAAAACTTCTGACGTCCCCGGATTGCGTATAGTTCTGATAACGTAAATTTCGGCATCAAAGGTTTAGTTATAACTAAACTTTTCACAAAGGTGCGTCTAGCAGCGCTAAAAACAAAACGGTTTAGAATAAAACTTATGAGATCGGCTTTTGGCCGGCATCAAAGGTAGAGGCGTCCAAACTGCACCTGCCTTTTCCAATGCCCAACTCTCCTCTATTCAGGGGAAGCTGCTGGAGAAGGGCGACAAGCAGTTGCTTCTTGCTCTTGATTAACTTCATTTACTACACTTTTGCCCGTCCTACCCGGGAGATTCGCCTCTGCAGGTAAAAGACATCCAAGAAAACACCATCTACATCCTGCTGCCTGGGCCAAGAACAATAAGGGCGAACACATCATCATCCACCAGGACCTGGAAGCATTGATACAGGAGCACAGCTTAAGGGGCTATCCCAAGGACTACTACATCTTCACCGCTGACCAGAGGCTGAATGAAGTGCCAGACGGAGTGAACTACTTCTACAAACGCCACAAGAAGCTGCTGGAAGAACTGCGTCTAACCGATGAATCCTGCAACTGCTACGGCTATAAGCATACCGGTGCCGTCAACCTTTACAATGCCACCAAGGCCTGAGGTGGCTTAAAAAAGCGGGACACTTGAAGTGCTTAATATTGCAAGTGTCATGAAAGCAAAAGAACAAAAGTCATCTCCCTCTCAAACTAATCAAAGCCGGCGTAAGTACGACGCTACCTTCAAGCAGGAGGTTCTCAAAATGATTGACAATGGGCGAAGCGTAAGCGAAGTGGCCCAAAGTCTGGGCGTTGGAGAAAACCTGATCTATGAGGTGGCGCGCCAAGACGGCTAAAAAAGTGGAACTGACAGCCACAGTAGAAGTCAAAGAACTGCTCTCGGAGGTGCATCTGTTGCGGGAGAAACTGCGTCAGACAGAGTTGGAGCGCGAGATTTTAAAAAAAGCCTTGAGCATTTTCAGCCGCACTCCCTAGAGTCGATCTACCAGTTTATCAGGCAACACGCAGCCACTTTTCCGGTAGGACTTCTCTGTCAGGTTCTCAAAGTAAGTACCTCGGCTTATTATCGCTACTGCTCAGGAGAAACCTATATGGTTAATGCAGCGGAAGAAAAAGCCCAAAAAGCGGTAGAAAAGGTCTTTTGGGCACATCGCCGCCGCTACGGTTCACGGCGGTTACTGGTAGAGTTACAACAAGAAGAGGATCTTGTCATGAGCCGCTATAAAATCAGAAGTATTATGCAGCAGCAGGGTTTGAAAGCCATCCAGCCCAGAAGTTTCGTGCCTAGAACTACCGACAGTACTCACGGCCTGACAATTAGCCCTAATCTGCTTTTGGGTAAACCTCAGCCTATTGCCCCTAATGTGTGCTGGGTGGGAGATATCACCTATATCCCCCTGGCTGGTGGGCAATGGGCCTACCTGGCAGTATGGATGGACCTGTTTTCCCGGGTAATTGTAGGTTGGCAATTAGATAAGCACATGAGAGAAGAGCTGGTAGTGAAGTCTTTACAAAAAGGCTTACTGAAGAGAAAGCCGGCTGCCGGGCTGATTGTTCACTCGGATCGTGGCGGCCAGTACGCTGGAAACCAGTTCAGAAAGCTCCTCTTCAATAACCACCTCAAGCAAAGTATGAGCCGGGCCGATGACCCCTACGATAACGCCTTCATGGAGTCCTACTTCAGCCGTTTTAAGGCTGAGTTGTTGGAAGATGGCATCTTCGAGAACCTGGAAGATGCCCAAACGGAAACATTTGAATTCATTGAAATGTATTACAATCCAAAACGCCGCCATTCCTCGCTGGATTATTTGAGTCCGCTGGCATTCGAAAGAAAATACTATTTAACTTTGGCCAACCATCCCTAAAACTAGCACTAATCCTGTCCCGCTAAACCGGACCACCTCACATACTCGTAATCATCCAGATGCTCAAAGAAGTGGAGGATAGCGGTTTTGAATCCTTTGTAGGTGGGATGGAATGTAAGGCCAATGGCCTGTTTTTTCATGAACCGCCACAGCCTTTCGATGATGTTGAGGTTGGGCGAGTAAGTAGGTAAGAACCACTGCTTAATCAAGGGCTGGCCTTTGAGCCACTCTTGCAGCAGACTGCTACGGTAGTAGGGGGCATTATCGCAAATGAGTACCAGCTTTTTTCCGGGATTGTTTTTCAAGAGTTTCTCATAAAGGGTAATGGTGTTTTGCGCATTGATTGTTTGGGCTTCTACCACTACTGCCTCACACGGATCTAAGGCATTGAGGGCACCATTGAGATTGACCCTTTTTCTGCCCGAGTTGGCCGGAATGTGCTTGTCTTGCCCTTTTTTGATCCAAGCTCTGCTCTTTTGGGTATTGTGCGTGGGATGGGTAGCGTCGGTAAAGTAGACCACTGTATCTTCTGGCAACTGCTCAATGACCTCTTCAAACTGGGCCACAAACTCGATCTGCTTTTTCTCATCGGCTTTAGCGGGAAGCGGTCTTACCGGCTTGTGAACAAAGTCGAGTTTGGTTAGAATTGCCCTTACGGCCGAGTCCGAGTAGTCTACCCCAAACTCCCCAAAGATGTAGTCGCCCACTTCTCTTGCCGTTGGATACAAACCTTGCTCGACCTTTTGGCTCACTTGTTCAAGTTGAGCCCCACTCAACTCCCCTTGATAAGCCACGTAATCATCTTTGAGGTACGCTTGGAGCCCTTTCTGAAGATACTTTTGCTTGTAATTGCCCACTGTATCCGCATCGATCCCCAGGCTTACTGCAATCACCTGATGAGTAAAGCCCTCATCGAGCATGATCAATACTGACAAGCGGATATGCTGCTTCTTGTCGCGGGTCTGGCGGCGCAGTTGCTCAATCTCGGCCCGAGTTTCTTTGGTGAGTCGCATGGCCTTTTGTACTCCTTTTCCTTATCTTGAGTTTAACCGAAAACCACTTTCACTCCAGTATAGCAGTACTGCGTACATTACATCGATGTTAAAAGTTGACTTGGTCGGCAGTTTAAGTGCCCAACTGTCATCACTGTATATAAGTATAAGGAACAAAATGCTATTTAGAAGGCTACTACCACATCTCATATAATGAGTACGAGTTGAAGCCTCAGTCTGTTCTATTTAGTGTTTCCACTTTAGTACAGGACAAAAGTAGGGAGTAGAGTCCCAGAAGGGGGGTAATTTTAAGGTGACCAAACCGCGAATTACCCAACCTCTACTCCCTCATGAAAGATATTCAAGGGGCGTTATATGCCCAAATCAAAGGTCATTTTCCTTGTGAAAAGCGGCGCACCGAGTTGATCTGCAATCTGATCGTTGGCCTATTGAAACTCACCCAAAGTGGCCTGAGCAAGTGGAGCAAAGCTTTGCCGGGTGAAAAGGACCTGGAAGCCAAATACAAGCAGTTGCAGCGGTTTGCCCGTTATTTCCGGTTCTCGCCCCGCTTGTACTGTAAAGTGATCTGGCAGTTGTACGGCCAGGGCAAACAAGTGTACCTGACGCTGGACCGCTCCGAGTGGAAGATGCGCGGCAAGTGGGTACAGGTGACTATGATCGGCATTGCTCACCAAGGGATGAGTGTTCCCCTGCTCTGGCAGGTCTACAACGGGCAGGGCAATACGGCTTATTCGACGCGCAAAGCCTTGCTGAGTTGTTTTGACCACTGGATCGAGCGCAACAAACCAGCACATCTGGTGGGTAGCCGACCGGGAGTACATCGGTAAAGATTGGTTCAAGGAGTTGCTGCTGCGAAAGATGCAGTTCTGCATCCGCTTGCGCAAGAGTGCTACCCTGACTCATCGTAACAAGAAGATCAAACTCCACGAGTTGTTCGAATGCACCACGTTGAGAACCCTTTCCAAGCCACGTAAACTCTATGGCACCATGCTCTACTTAGCTGGCCAGAAACTACCCGACGGCGACTACTTCATCGTCGGTAGTGCCACCAAGACCAAGCGCCTGGCTCACATCTATGAGCAGAGATGGCAAATCGAGACCTTGTTTGCCGCTTTCAAGTCGCGGGGCTTCAACCTGGAAAGCTGTCGGGTAAACCTGGCCAAAAGGATCAAGACCCTCATTTTCGTTTTATCTCTTTCGGCCGTGTGGGCCTTGAGAACCGGTCAATGGCTGCTCAAAGAGGGCAAATCCATTCCCCTCAAGACCTTTAAAGACCAAACGACTGCCCAATGGAAAAGCCTTTTCCGCTGGGGACTCGACCACCTGCAAAACATTACCCTTAATAACCTTGATTTTAAATCAGTTATCCACTTGTGTCCTGTATAAAAGAGTTTCCACTTATTACGCTGCTCAGCAAGTTCAATAGTATACATAGACATAATTTTGAGCCTTACACAGTTTTAAAATATGGTAGTGCGCAAATCAGGGTGCTGTAGTTGCAGCTTGTAATTTCAAATTATGCTGGCAGAGGAAGAATTTGATGGCTCCAATGTGATTGTCGAGTGTCTTAGAAAACGATAGGGTTTCTCTCACGAGTCGGGAGCACCGCTGGCGGAGGGTACAATTGAACCGTTCTACGTGATTGGTATACTGTTTCTGCTTGCAATACAAATGCTGTCCTTGTGGGATGACGGTTTTGCAACTCTCCCAGTCATCGGTGTGGAACAGGCCATACTTTTGCACTACTGCGGGTAGTTTTGCCCATAAAGCCCGGGCTGACGCTCGACTTCGGTCTCCCACATGAAAGGCTATTACCTGCCTAGTACAGCTCCAATTTAATTAATAGGGGTTGTTTTTTTATCTTTCCACTTCAAGTACAAACAAGAAGGAAAGATGCAAAAACGATTAGAGCCCCCTATTCTCAGTGACCAGGATCGGCAAGAGCTAGAACTGCTGTTAGGCAAAGGCAAGCATTCAGTGCGAAAAGTAAAGCGTGCTCAAGTGCTAGTGCTGTTAGCAGAAGGGCAGAAAGTGCCACAGATCGCCCATCAAGTAGGCGTAAGCGAGGCGACTGTCTACAATGTGTACCACCGCTATGAGCCGGGCAAACTTTCCCAAGCTTTGCAAGAAAGACCACGTCCTGGACAGCCGGCCAAAGTAACGCCACGCTTAGAGGCGGAAGTAACCCGGATTGCTTGCAGTGAGGCACCCGAAGGCAGAAGCCGCTGGACGGTAGAGTTGATTAACGGCCGGTTGGTGGAATTAGGCTATCAGGTCAATGACGAATCAGTACGACTGGTTTTAAAAAAAGTAAACTTAAGCCTTGGCTCAAAAGGCAGTGGTGTATCGGGCAGGTAGACGCCGAGTACCTCTACAAGATGGAGGATGTGCTCCGGGTTTATGAGCAGCAAGCCCAACCGCAGGTGTTCAATGAGCAAGCGTCTAATGAGCAAGCGCCCCTCTCAGCCACACCTCAGGAGCAATTATCGGCAAGTCAGCCAGCAGCAGGAGAGCCAGCCGTAGTGCGGCTTTGTTTTGATGAACGTCCCTGCCAGTTACTCGATGAAGTGTTAGCCCCTTTACCCTTCAAGCCGGGCAAGCCCCTGCGGCAGGATTACGAATATGAGCGCAAGGGAACGGCTTGCGTGCTTCTGGCTTACGACTTGGACAAGGGCCAACGCTATGTGCAGGTGAGAGAAAGGCGTACCAAAAAGGACTACGCCGAGTTTATGGACTGGTTAGTGAAAGAACACTATCCCAAGGCCGAGAAAATACACTTGGTGCAAGATAATTTGAACACCCACTCGATGAGTTCTTTTTATGAGCACTTACCCCTTGAGAGGGCCGGTGAGTTAGCCCAAAAGATGCAGTTCCACTTCACGCCTAAGCACGGCTCTTGGTTGAACATGGCCGAAATTGAGTTTTCGGCTTTAGCCCGCCAATGTCTCGACCGCAGAATCAAAGACATCTATGCCCTACAGAGAGAAGTACGGGCCTGGAGTCAACAGCGTAATGAGCATGTAGTCAAGATTCACTGGAGTTTTACCGTCAAGACGGCCAGGGTAACCTTGGCAAGTAGATACCAAAAGGTCAATCCGGGCAATACTGAAATCCCTAATAATTAAATTGGAGCTGTACTAGTCGTCTGTAACCTTAGTTATTATAACGTGTAATAGTATTATTATCAGGATTGAGGGTGTCTTCATTGACAGGATTGACTTTGCAGTAGTGTCTTTTAAGTTTGGTTCTGGCTTTAGGGGTATCGAAAAGCCAGTTGACCTTGACTTTCTTTTCATTGCGTTTCTTTGCCCAAGCCAACACCTCTCGGCGGAGGGTATCGATATGCTCAATTCTGCGATCCAAACACTGCTTGGCAAGGGCTGAGAACTCTATTTCGGCCATATTGAGCCAGGAAGCATGGATTGGGGTATAGTGAAAGATGAATTTGTGTTTTAGCTCATAAGCTCTCTCAAGGGGCAAGTGTTCATAGAAACTGCCGGCTTGATGCGTATTCAGATTATCCTGCACCAAGTGGATGGTTTGCGCCCGGGGATAGTGCTCCTTGACTAGCCAATCCATGAAGTGGGCATAATCCTTCTTGGTGCGCTGTTCCCTTACCTGCACGTAGCGCTGGTGGCTATCCAGATCGTAGGCCAAAAGCACACAAGCCGTGCCTTTTCGCTCATACTCGTAATCTTGACGAAGGGGCTTGCCGCTTTGCATGGGCAGGGGCGCAATTACTTGTCCAATCAACTGGCAAGGTCTTTCATCAAAACACAGTCGCACCTGTTCTACGGCTTCTACGGGTTGTTGATTCTCTACAGGCTCCTGGAGGGGTTGGCTAGTGGCAGGTGCTTGTTGGCTATACACGTCCAATACGTCCTCCATGCAGGCTAAGTACTGGCCGTCTATCTTGCCAATACACCACTGTTGCCTGAGCCAAGGCTTAAGTTCATTTTTTTTAGCTGTTCGCCTACCGCCTGATGCGATATGGACTCAACTACCTGTAATTCCACCAGCTTATCAGCCAGCATTCTCAGAGTCCACTTACTGTGTCCTTCCGGAGCCTGACTGCAAGCCAGGGCAGTAAGTTGAGTTTGTGAAGCCTTGCTAAATTTAGTAGGCTGACCACTGCGGGGCTTCTCCTCCAAAGCATCGGCCAGTTGCCCCGACTTCTCATAGCGAGCCGTGATATTATACACTGTTGCCACACTTACGCCTACTTGTAAGGCTACCTCCTGGGCCTTTCTTCCTCCATGAAGACCTAGCAATACCTGGGCTCGTTTGAGCATCCGTACCGGGTGAGTCCCTTTCCGGAACATACTTTCCAACTGTGCTACTTCTGCTGCCTTCAATGATACTGACTTTGTAACCCGTTCCATTTGCTTTTAACTTTGTACTTAACCAAGTACTCCCTTTTAACAACTAAGGTTACAGACGACTAGTGGCCCGGTGGATCACTAACCAGATGTAGTACACGTTGTCCCTTTTTCGGTAGTGCAAAAAACAGGGTGCTGAGGGGGGATAAAACAACGAGGGGTTTAAATTGGGGTCGCCAAACAAAAACCACACATTACCATGTGCGATTCACCAATTCGCTGCCCTCGTTGTCTGAGCACAAACGCACGAGAAATACGGTCTGAATTTCAACCAAAAGAAACAGCAGCACAAGTGCAAGGATTGTAAATACAAGTTTGTCGACAAAGGTCAAGACTGGTTCATCTCCGTAGAAAAGCAGCAGTTGGTCAAGAAACTGTTAGCCGAGCGCATTTCCCTGCGGGGGATCTGCCGGGTGGTAGACATCTCGCTGACTTGGCTGCTTAAGTTTATCAAACAACTCTACCGGCATCTGCCCGATGATCTCAATTGCCACATTCCCATTAAGCAGGTCAAGCAAGGGGACCGGTTTTACGTCAAACTCTTTGACAACGAAGCCGATGAGCTGTGGTCTTTTGTCAGAAAAAGGGACAACGTGTACTACATCTGGTTAGTGATCCACCGGGCCACCAGGCAGGTAATAGCCTTTCATGTGGGAGACCGAAGTCGAGCGTCAGCCCGGGCTTTATGGGCAAAACTACCCGCAGTAGTGCAAAAGTATGGCCTGTTCCACACCGATGACTGGGAGAGTTACAAAACCGTCATCCCACAAGGACAGCATTTGTATTGCAAGCAGAAACAGTATACCAATCACGTAGAACGGTTCAATTGTACCCTCCGCCAGCGGTGCTCCCGACTCGTGAGAGAAACCCTATCGTTTTCTAAGACACTCGACAATCACATTGGAGCCGTCAAATTCTTCCTCTGCCAGCATAATTTGAAATTACAAGCTGCAACTACAGCACCCTGATTTGCGCACTACCCAAATTTAGTAAGCTTCATTCCTTATGCCATCGAATTGAACCCCGCATCGGGAACTTGTCAAGCCTCAATACTGCTACAATCAGGTAGCGGAGAACCAACCGCAACCCCAATGGAAGACATCTGTCAAGCGGTACAGCAACTGACCCTTAATGGCCCCAGTTATTTATCCGGTAAAGATGCTAAATTTGAAGGCGATAAAAATCTTCAAGCCGAGAGGCGAAGTAGAACACAGGAATTTATATATGATACTATTTTAACACAAGCAAAGAAACATCAGCATCTGATTGTGTTAGCTGATTCCTTTACACTTAGCGGCACTTGGCCATGGCTGGCGGACAAAGAAATCAATCCGTCTGATATAAACTTGAACCAAAAAAATCATGCCGAGGAAGACTTCCGAAATGTCACTTTTATTCGTATTCGCCCTGACCATGCACCAAAGGTAGTTATGGAAGCACCTAGGACTTTCGTTCGGATTAATGATCATCTACGTCCCGCAGCCCGAAGGTGTGACGCCGATTTATTCCGATTGACTGACACCAGTGAAGCAATGCCTACTTATTATTCTTTTGGCACAAGCATCAGGACAGAACTGGTAGGAGGTACAAGTTCTTACCGCATGATTACAAAATTAGATTCTAAAACAGGAGAGGAAAAATGTCAATCACCTTGGACAAAAGCATGGTCCACCCCAAACGCCATTGAAATAACTGTGTTGCAACATCCCAAGCGCATCTATTTCCACCCGGACGACCTTGCCAAGTTGATTGAAGCACTCCGCAGTGAAGTGAATACGGTCACTACGGTGGCTGGACTAAATTACCGGCTCCTTTGCATTTTGCGACTTTTCTAAAGGAGTACGTACCCGATTACGAATTAAGTGAAGAAGTTAACGAAGAAGAGCCGGATGATGAGGAGTCAATTGAGGAAGAGTTGGATTAACTGCACAACAAATATATAGCTCCTGCTTCTTGCTTTTTTGCTCTTCAATCGCGGAGTTGTGCTTTGTCTGTGGAGTAGAAGCAAAAGCTGATGGAAAAGGAAAGCCTTTTGGTGTAGCTGAATGCTTTTTAAGTGCAAGCTCCTGTGCAAAAGCAGAAAGCACAAAATAGCTTTGCTTCCAGAGCACAACATGAATTTGATGGCAGTACCGCCTCTTGCTTTTCACTACGTTCCACGAGCAAAAGCAAAACAGCTTCCTCACAGGGAAGCTGTTTTGCTTTTGGATATAATTTGAACCCGTTATTGAGACAGTCGTTTGTCGGTCTCCTGCCTTCTTTTCTCAAGAAAATACATAAAAATAAAGAACAGAATAAGTACGCCAAGGATTGCAATTATTGGCCAAATATTTATCCTGGGCTTCTGCATCATTTTGTAGGCATCAAAAGGAGTGAATTGTACATTTTCCATATGTTTGCTAAACTTTTACTATCTGAAACGTTTTTTGGTTATCATTTGAAAAATAGCCATAGTTGTAGCATTTCACCACAATCAGCTTTCCACTGGGCACATATTGGGTTAAGTACTTAATTCAAGTTGCATGGTAAATGGCCCTATTTGAGGGTTTGCTCTAAGGAGTAAGCCAACAGAAACAGGAGGACTTTCAGAAGGAAACCTTTTTGAGTAACGGCATGAATGTGTTTAGGAAACAAGCGAGTAATCATCGAGAAGGTCTGTTCAATCTTCTGACGCATGGCTTTCTTAAGGTATTGCATATAAGGCTCATCTTTTCTGGTGCTATTCTTCTTGCGTTGTACTCTCAAGTAAATCTGCTCGCACTCGGCATAGTAGTCCTCCTGCTGATAGTCGGTATAGCCGCTATCGGCATACAAGTAGCTGTTTTCAAGCAAGTCAACATCCATCGTCTGCAAAGCCGTTACGTCCACAAAAGCACCCGGATGAATCAGGTACTGCACCGGCAAGCCCTCAATAGTGGCAATCACTTGTACCCGAAAACCGTAGAAGTAGCGCCTTTTAGAGGCAATCTTGCCGCGAAACTCTTCCCCTTTGACCAACTTGCTACGGCAGATGCGGATGTTGTCACAAACAGCCACTGGGAAAGAGTCCATCACGTACTCACTCTCCAAATTGAGACCCTTAAACAGATCCGACAAGTAGTAAAACAGGCCCTCCAGTACGTTTTCCAACTTGTGCAGCCGGCGGTTGAAGGCCGACTTGTCGAGTATTACAAGCCCCTGCTGATCTTTCATGTACTCGATTGCCGAGCAGTGGTTGCCGTAGAAGTAGCGAGCCGCTACAATGGCCGTTGTCAGCACGACCGCATTGGATACTTTGTAGTTAGGCTCTTTGCCCAAGCGTACTTCCTTCAGAAAATCGTCCAGAAAGCAGTATATTGCTATTACCTTTTCAGACATAGTGTTAAGCGGTTATTCTTTGTGGTTGGCACTTCAAAGATAACTACTTAGCCTATGTCTGTTTTTTTTACCCCCTCCTGCTGCCCCCTTCACTATCGTGCAACTTGAATTATTTATACTACCAATACCATCGAGGGTTTCCACCGCCAGGTCAGAAAAGTAACCAAGACCAAAGGCGCCTTTCCCTCCGATATGGCCCTTCTGAAGTTGATTTACCTGACTACCCAAAACATTGCTAAAAAATGGACCATGCCCGCTCAAAACTGGAACTTAACCCTCTCCCAACTTTTCATTATCTTCGGTGAGCGCCTCCGACTCGGATTACAAGTGAGCCCCTCGGGACCGGCGGCTTGAAAAAAGCCGCCAATCCCGAGGAGCGATAACCGTACTCCAATTTCCCCTGACACAGTTCCCTGTACACTCCCGGTGTAATTCAGACTTCTTATCTCTTTTAAAACGTGAACCTTTTTAGCGCTGCTCTTCCTGCTTTATTTCAGCTTCTGATACACCCATGCCCGTACGTTAAGCAAGTTCTTGCCGAACAACCGGTCCGCTCTTTTTAACTCGGCAACGGCTTCGCGTTTGCGCTGCACCTGTTTCACGTACACGTGGTAGATGCCCGGCCGGTCGTTTTCCACCACTGCCGTAGGTACGTAGAAGTCACGTTGCAGAATCTTCTGAAACGCCTTGGCATCGTCGAGGCGCTTGAAAGTGCCCACCACCACGTAGTAGTTGTACGCGTCCGGGGACAGCTCCGGGCTCTTGCTTTCCACGGGAACCTGGGCCCGCTGCACCACCTGCCCGATCTCGGCCCGGTCCTTGGACAGCAGTTCCTCCAATTGCTTGCGTTCCGCTTCCAACTGCTCGATCCGCTGCTGCTGTTTCTGCACGTCCCGGCTAAGCTGTTCGTTGGTTTGCTGCAACTGGTCAATCTTCTCGTACTGTTCGGCGTTGTCCTGCGCCAGCTTGTCCAGCCGTTCGTCGTGCGCCTGGCTGCGCCGACCTTGCGCCTTGCCGTGGCCGAACCGGTAGCCCAGTGCCACCTCGTGCGAACCGCTGCTGAAGCTGGCTACGGCGCCTACGGGCAACTCATAACCATACCAGATGGTGAGCCGGTCGTCGATCAGGGCGCCCCAGGAGGCTCCTACGCTGCTGGCCTGGCGGTACGAGAGCCCGAACCACATTTTGTCGTGCCAACGGGCCGTAGCGTTCAGGTCAAACTGCACGGGCAGCCCCTGCACACTGCGGAGCAACAGCGTAGGGGTCACCGACCAAGGAGTCTGGCCCAGGCTTTTACGGTACTGCAACGAAGCCGTGTAGTGGTTTACCAGGCGATAATCGAGTTGCCGGAAATCGGCCCGGTTGCGGTAGGTGAGCTTGTGGCGGAACAACTGGTGGGCGGCGATGCCCGCCTGGAAGTTGCCGGTCGTGTAAAGCACGCCGCAGTTGCCGTCGAAGGCCGTCTCGTGTTCGGCATTGGCCAGCAGGCTCTGCTCGTAGGGGTCCTGCGCCCGGATGCGTTCGAAGTAGATCCGCTGCTGGGCCGCCCCGGCCGACACGCCGAACGACAGGAAGTGCGCCCGGGCTACCTGCAAACGGTAGGCGTACGTACCCAGGAAGCCGGTCCGGCCAATGACGTTGACCACATCGTTGTAGGCCGTAAAACCTAGTCCCATCTTCTGGTTGCGGAGGGGCCCGTTCACCAGCAGGGCCTGCGTTTCGGGGGCGCCGGGGATGCCGGCCCACTGGTTGCGGTAAAGGGCCAGCACCTGCACAGCATCCCCCTGGCCGGCGGCGGCCGGGTTGTACAGGTAGGGATTGAGGGCGTACTGACCGTAGAGGGGAAGTTGCTGGGCCAGGCCGGCAACCCCGATCAAGCCGACGGCAAGGCAGAGAAAAAGTCTTTTCATGGAAGCTGCGTAAAATGCCTATTGGTTTCGGAGAATGGTGAGGGCGCCTTTGTACACTTCCTTGCTGTCGCGGAACGTGATGATGTAGTAGTACGTCCCGTCGGGGAGCACGTCCCGGCCGCTGGTGCCCTGCCAGTCATTCTGGTAATTGTCCTGCCGGTATACCTGTTTGCCCCAGCGGTCCACCACCCGCACGTTGCACGTCCCGTACGTCTCGATGTTGAAAATCTGCCAGGTGTCGTTCACGCCGTTGCCGTCGGGGGTAAGCACGTTGGAGGCAATGAGCTTGTAGTCCTCCTGCACCGTTACGGTCACCTGGTCAGTAGACGTGCAGCCGGCGGCACTGGCGACAGTGACCGTGTAGGTGGTGGTTGCCGACGGCCGGGCAATGGGGGCTGCTGCGTCGGGATCATTCAGCCCGTCCACCGGCGCCCAGCGGTACTGCACGCCCCCCGCGGCCTGGAGCCGCACGCCGAACCCTTTGCTGGCCGTTACGTCCGGCCCTGCCTCCGCCACCGGGAGCGGATGCACCGTCACGTACCGGGTGAGCGAATCGCGGCAGCCGGCGTCGGATGTAACTCGCAACGCAATGGCGTAGGTGCCGGGCCGGGCGTACCGGTGAACCGGCGCGGGCACGATGGACGTGCTGCCGTCGCCCATGTCCCACTGGTACGTGAAGCTGCCCGTTGAAATGGCCGACCGGTTTTCCACCTGCACTGCTTCCCCTTCGCACACGTCCGCGGCCCGGAAACTGGCTACGGGCATGGCGTGCAGGGTCACGGTTTTGGTTACCCCCGCGCTACAGCCGCTGGCCGTGGTCGCCCGGAGCGTAACGGTGTACCGGCCCGGGTTCAGGTATTGCTTCACCGGGTTGGCCGCCGTGGAGCTGGTGCCGTCACCGAAGTCCCAGTTGTAGGCAGTGTTGGCCGTGGCCGTGATCCCGGTTAGGTTGGTAAATGCGGTTGTCTTCCCGTCGCAGACGGCAGCAGCCGTGAAATCCACCACCGGCCGTTCGTGGATGGTAACCGTCTGCTCCAGCACGTCCTGACACCCCGACCCCGACGTAGCCGTGAGCCGCACCGTATAGGTGCCAGCCACCGGGTACGGGTGGCTGGGATTGGTTTGGGTTGACGTGCTGCCGTCGCCGAAGTCCCACTGGTAGCTCAGTGTGCCAGCCGCAATGGCCGACAGGTTGCTGAAGGCGATGGGGTCGCCCTGGCAGCCGTTGCCGGCCGTAAAGCGAGCTTCGGGCAATGCGTTCACCCGCACCGTGCGGGCGGCCGTGCTTCGGCAGCCAGGCGCCGTGGTCACCGTCAGGCTCACCTGGTACACGCCGGCGGTGGCGTACACGTGAGTGGGGTTGGCCTCCGCGGAGGAGCTGCCGTCGCCGAAGGTCCACTGGTAACTCACCGCCTCGTTGCCGGTGGTCGACTGGTTCACGAACCGGACCGGCGCTTCCAGGCAAACGTCCGCGGCCGTGAAGGCGGCCACCGGGCTGGGATGTACCGTTACCTGGCGCACCACGTCGTTGCTGCAATTGGCGGCCGTGCTGGCCGTGAGCCGCACCTGGTACACCCCGGGCGTCGGGTAGACGTGGGCCGGGTTCACGTCGGCAGAGGTGGCGCCGTCCCCGAAATCCCAGGTGTAGGTAAGGCCGCCGGCAGCGTTGTAGGTCTTGTTGGTAAATACCGTCTGCTCACCCAGGCAGGCAGGGGTCGCCGTAAAGTCCACGCTGGATGCCGTAAACACGGTGACCGTCCGGGTAATGGTGGCCGCGCAGGCCGGTGTAGCCGACGAGGTAGCCATTAGCGTCACTTGGTACGTGCCGGCTCGGGTGTAGATATACACGGGGTCTTTCAGGGTGGAAGTGCCCGTTCCGTCCCCGAAATTCCAGCGGTAGCCCGTGATGGTGCCCGCCGGAATGGTCGTTAGGTTGTTGAACGTCATGGGGGATCCCAGGCACACGTTGGCCTGCGCAAAGTCAACCACTGGCGGCGGGTTCACCACCACAGCTTTGGTGAGCGAAGCCACGCAGCCTCTGTTGCTGGTGACGGTCAACGTCACCTGGTACGTCCCGGCCGCCGGGAAGGTGTGCACGGGGTGTGGGAGCACGGCGCCGGTGCCGTCGCCGAAATCCCAGTTGTAGGTGGCCGCCGTACCGGCCGGCAGGGTGGTACCGTTGGTAAATGCCGTGGATTGCCCGGCGCACGCGGCGGCGGCCGCAAACTGTACGGCCGGCAGTGGAGGTACGGCAACGGCGGCCGGGGCGGTATACACGGATGCGCAGACGCCGCTTCCGACCACGGCCCGGTAGTAGGTAGTGGCCGTCAGGTTGCTGTAGGTGAACTGCGGGGCGGTGTGGGCAATGGAAGTCCAGCCGGTGCTGCCGTTCGGTGAGGCTTCCCACCGCACCACTTCACCCTGGTAGTCCGTCAGCGTAAGCACGCCGCCATTGGCACCGCTGCACCCGCTGGTACTCCCCAGGATGATGCCCGCTTTCGGGGCGGGAAACACGGTCACTTTGGCCGACACACTGGCGACCGGGGCACAGTTGCCGTTCTGGACCACGGCCCGGTACCAGGTCGTTTGCACCAGCCCGCTGTAGGTGAGGGCAGTGCCGGTATGGGCAATAGAAGACCAGGGGGCCGCGCCGCCCGGGGAAGATTCCCAGCGCACCACGTTGCCCAAGTGCCCCTGCAGGGAGAGGGTGCCCGTCGCCGCCGGGGCGCTGCATACGCCCGTCGCCCCGGCCACGCTGCCCCCCACCGTCGGCTCGTTGACTACAACGGTCGTGAATACGGTAAGCGAAGGGCACCCGCCAGCGGGCGTGGCAATCACGCAGGAATACACGCCCCCGGCGGCGGTTACGGCCGGGATGGATACGCTCTGTCCCGGGTAGGTGGTGCCATCCGGAGCGGTCCAGGCGTAGGTGGCACCGGCAATGGCAGTGGCCGACAGTTGGAGCGTCTGGCCGGTGCACACCGGACCGTTGTTGGTCGCCGTTGCGTTGGTTACCGATACGGTTTCGGCGCCGAGGCTGGTCACCGGTTCCACGGCCAGGTATTTCCGCAGGCGCACCCAGTCAAGTTGCACGTTGCCGCCGCTTTCGGCCACGCCGAACGAAACCCGGTTGGTGGACTGCAGGGCATAGGCGGCGTCAGTGCGAACCTGGGTGGTCGTGCTTCCCGGCCACTGGTACTCCTGGCGGCCGGTGGCCGGACGGGTCAACTGCCACACGCCGGCCGTCGCGCCGGCCGAGGCCGCCCTCACCACCGGCTGGTCAGTATGGGAGAGGCAGCCCGTAGCGGCGGAGAACAGTTGCATGCGCACCACCGGAACCCCTGTCACCAGGTCGTAGTAGATGCCGTACCCCTGCCGGTCGGTGCCGTTCAGTTGGGCCAGGTATACGGCCGGACCGCCCAGGCTGTTGACCCGCATTTCGGCCACCAGGGGCGCCGCGTAGTCAGCGGCGGAAGTGACGGCGATCCGGGTGCCGGCCGGGGCGTTCAGCGACAACGCGCCGCCCGACAGCGTGGCTGTACCGCCGCCGCAGGCAGTCCAGCGGGCGGGGTCCAGCGCCGGGCCGTCGAAGTCGTCGAAGAGTTCGAAGGTCTGCGCCCCGTCGGCCATGGCAAAGGCCCCCGGGTTGCCGTAGAACAGGTACACGGGCTCCAACACGCCGGCCGGAATGCCACTCACCTTCACCCAGATGCGGGTCTGGGAGGTGTTGCAGGTGCCGTTTTCGATCCAGTAGGGCAGCACGTTGCCGGCTTCGTCGAGGAACCGGAGGTCGCTGCCGTCGGCCTTGGTCTTGTGCTGGGCCACCAGCGCCTGCGTGTTGACCACCACCAGCACCTGGTGACCGCTGAGGGGCACGGCGCCGCCCCGGTTGTCAACCGCAACGGGCACCCGGTACGTCCAGCCGGGCAAGCAGGGGGCCTGGGCCGCGACCCCGGTGGAGAGCAGGCAGACCAGCAGGGCGGCAAAAAGGGATGAGAGCGAAAAGGTCGGATGCACGGACAAAAGGGTATTGCAAAGGGTTAATACTCGTTGTAAAGCCATCGGAGGGTGAGGGTCCGCGGGCCGGACTGCACCCGGATGAGGTACACCCCCGTTGGGCGGCCAGCCAGGGGCAGGGGCAGCACGGCCGGGCCCGGGGCTGCGTAAGCCGATTGGGCAACGCAGCCGCCCAGGGCGTTGTACACCAGTACGATGGCAGCGGTGCCGGGAAAAGGATGGGGCAGTTCCCAGCCGTCCGGTTGCCGTACCGGGTACACTTTCGGAGACAGTGCCACGGCTTCGGTCGCCAGTACGTACCCACCCGTTTCTGTTACGCTGCGGCGCGGCCCGAGCAGGGTGCTGCGCATTACGTCCCGCTGGTCGGCGGTGAACAGGTTCATGCAGGCATCGGCGGAGTAGTCCATGAAGTTTTGCACCATGTTGAGGGTGCCGCAGGAGGAACGCCCCGGGTCACAGCCGTCAGAAGCACCCTCCTGCGGGGGCGTATCGGGGATGCCGTCGTCGTCGGCGCATCCTCCCGAGGCGCCCCACGGATGCTTGAGTCCCAGCCAGTGTCCCACCTCGTGCGTAGCGGAGCGACCCCGGTCATGAGGCGGGAGGGCCGTGCCCCCCTTGCCGAAGTGCTGGTAATGCACCACCACGCCATCTTGGTAGGCAGGCCCCCCGGGGGGCGTGCCGTAGCCCGAAATGCCGGCCGCCAGGTTGCACACCCACACGTTGAGGTACCGGGCCGGGTTCCAGCCGTCCTGGCCGCCGGCACTGCCCCGGTGAATGTCGTCGTTGGCGAAGGGGCCGTGCGCGGTAACCGTACGGGTGATGCCGGAAGTGGGATTGCCGTACGGGTCCACGGAGGCCAGATAGAATTCGATGCCGCAGTCGGCGGCCACGGGGCGGAAGGCGGGGGGAGTCCGCACGGTGTCGGCGTTCCGCCGGCGGAAATCATCGTTGAGTACCCGGAGTTGGGCGTGTACCTGCGCATCGGTGACGGCCGGCGCCAAGGGGTGGGACACCAGGTGCACCACCACCGGCACGTGCAGCACTCCGGCCGCGCGGATGCGGCCCGCCGGGGCCACCGTACCAGCCGGGTAGTTGTTCTGCCTGCTTTGCAGGGCGTCCAACCGGCACCGGCCGGCGGGCTGCGCCGGGAGCGTAGCCGGCAGCAGGGCGGCCAGCAAGGCCGCCCGTACCCAGCCGGGCAAGCGGGGAATCATCGGGCGGCTCATTGCAGTTTGATGAATTTTTTTACGTGAACGCGCCGTCCGGCGGCAATCTTGATCAGGTACATGCCGGGCGGCAACCCGGACAGGTCAAAGGCGGCGTTGTACTGGCTGGCCCGGGCAGTTGCCGTGCCGTGCCGTACGCCCCGCAGGTCCACCACTTCCATTTGAAGGTCTCCTTCCTGGTTCAAGTCTACTTCCAGCGTAAACTTGCCGTCGTTGGGATTGGGGTACAGGTGTACCCGCACGATGTCCGTTTTGGCCGGGTCGTTAACCACGGCGACGGACTCCGTACGGCGGAGGGGCCGCACGGTGATGGGCTTCACCAGCGTATCGGAGCAGGTGCCGTTGCCGACGGCCAGGGAAACCTGGTACGTGCCCGGCAGGTAGTACACGTGCGCGGGATCGGGCCGGTTGCTGGTGACCCCGTCGCCGAAGTTCCAGTGGAAAGTGATCGGGTTGGGGTAGCAAAGCTGCACGAACTGCACGGTTTCGCCCACGTCCACGAGGCTGGCCGCCAGGAACACGGCCGTCATCGACTTGCCCGTCGGGTTCACCAGCACCGTATCGGCGGCCACGCAACCGGCGCTGCTGGTGACCCGCACCCAGTACCGCCCGGCTTCCGTCACGCGCAACGTTTGCCCGGTACCGAGGGGGCCTTTTTCCGAATGCCAGGCGTAGGTGGCCCCGGGGTTGCCCGCATTCAGCACGGCAAACTGCCCGTCGCAGCCGGCCTGGTCGGGTCCCAGGTCCACCACGGGCTGGGGCTGCACCGTTACGCGTACTTCGTCGTAGCCCTTGCAGCCGTCGGGCCGGGTTACTTCCACCCAGTAGATACCCGAGGAGGCCACCCGCAGCGTCTGGCCGCGTGACCCGTCGCCCCACTGGTAGGTGCTGCCGGGGTTGCCGGCATCGAGCAGTACTTCGGTGCCGCCGCACACGGTCTGGTCAGCCCCCAGGCGTACCTGCACGGGCGGCTGTACGGTAATGTTCACCGTGTCGGCGGCCTGGCAACCTGCGGCGGTGCGCACGACCACCCGGTAGGCGCCGCTTCCGTTCACGGCCAGCACCCGTCCCGTCGAACCGTCCGACCACTGGTAGGTGGCGCCGGGATTGCCCGCATCCAGCCAGGTGGTGCCGCACACGGCAGCGTCGGCGCCCAGGTTCACCACGGGCCGGGGCAGGAAATGCACCCTTACCGTATCGAAAGCGGGGCACCCGAGGCCATCCGTGACGCGCACCCAGTACGTGCCGCTAGTCGTTACGGCCAGGGTTTGGCCGGTAGCACCGGTAGACCACTGGTAGGCCGCCCCGGGGTTGCCCGCATTCAGCAGGACGGGCGTTCCCCCGCACACGGTTACGTCGGGCCCCAGATCTACCGCGGGGGCGGGGTTAACGGTGATCTGTACGGACGCCGTGCCCGTGCAGCCGTTGGCATCGGTCACCGTCAAGGCGTAGGTGCCGCTGACGGCCACGTCAAGGAAGCGGCCGGCAGAGCCATCCGACCACCGGTAGGTCGCCCCGGGATACCCGGCGTCGAGGCGGGTAGCGCCGCACACGGTACGGTCAGGGCCCAGTTGGGGCGCCACCTGGCTGTTGAGCTTCACCAGCACCGAACTGCCCGCGCTGCACCCCTGGGCGGAAGTGACGGTTACCGAATACGTGCCGCCCTGGGTGACGGTGATCGTTTGCGTGGTGGCGCCGTTTGACCAGCGGTAGGTACTGCCCGGGTGCCCGGCGTCGAGTACGAGACTGCTCCCGCAGGTGGCAATTGTACCGCCAAAATCCATGACCGGCTTGGCGTAGATGGTTACGGTGCGCGTGTCGGTGTGCGTACATCCCTGCGCGGTGGTCGTGGTGAGGGTCACCCGGTAAGTGCCGGGCTGCCGGTATACTTTCACCGGGTGGCGTTCGGTGGACGTGGAGTCGTCGCCCAGGCTCCACGCGTAGGTGACACCAACCGCCGGCGTGGAAGTGTTGACGAAGTAGACGGCGTTGCCGGCGCAGACATTGTTGAAGGAAAAGCTGCTCAGCGGCACCGGGGCGATGGATACGGTTTTGGCGACTGATACCTGGCACCCGGCTCCGGACGTTACGGTGAGCCGCACGGGGTAGTTGCCCGGGGCGCCGTAGGTCTTGTCGGGAAAGGGCAGGTTCGACGTGGTGCCGTCCCCGAAGTCCCAGTCGTAGGCCAGGGTTTCCCCAGCCAGGGTGGCCCGGCCCGTAAACGCCACCGGGCTTCCCGCGCAGGCGGCCGTAAAGGTAAAGTCAACGTCGGGCAGCGGGTGCACGGAGACTTCCCGGGTAAACGTGGCCGCACAACCCGCCGGGGTGGTGACAGTAAGGGTTACCGGGTAGGAGCCCGGCCCGTCAAAGGTGTGCACCGGGTGTTCATCGGTGGCCGAGAGGCCGTCGCCAAAATCCCACGAGAAGGTTGCCACGCCGCCGGGTACGGTGGAGGTGTTGGTAAACGTGGCGGCTTGTCCGGCGCAGGCCCCGGCCAGCGTGAAGGCCGCCAGGGGCTGGGGATGTACGGTTAACGCTTGGGTAAAGGTCTGCACACAGCCGGCGTTGGACGTGGTGGTGAGGGCAACGGTATACGTGCCGGGGTCGGCGTACACTTTTACGGGATGGGTGAGCGTAGTGGTGGTCAGGGTGGTGCCGTCCCCGAAGTTCCACGCGTACGTGGTGATGCCGGCCGGGAAGGCAAATGCCGTTTGGATGGCCGAAGTGTTGGTAAAGGTGATCGCTTCGCCAGCACAACTGCCCGTGGCCGTAAAGCCCGGCTGCGGGTTGGGGTGCACCGTTACCGTGTGGGTGACCGAGTCGGTACAGCCGTAGGCGGAAGTCACTTTGAGGAATATTTCGTAGCGGCCGGGGGCGGCGTAGGTCTTGGCCGGGTTGGGCAGCGTGGACGTAGTGCCGTCGCCGAACCGCCACGCATAGCTTAGGGTGCCCGCGGAGATGCGGGAGGCATCGGTAAAGACGGTTGGCGTTCCATGGCACACCTGGGTGTCGGTGAAATCGGCCACGGGCCGGGGCTGCACCATTACCTGCACGGCGGCTTCGGTCGTGCAGCCCTGGGCGTCTGTCACCCGCGCGGTGTAGGTACCGGCCGTCGCCACGGTCAGGGTTTGGGCGTTGTCGACGGGCAGGGTTTGCGCGGGGGCTGCCGCCGTCCACTGGTAGAACAGGCCAGGATTTCCGGCATCAAGCAGGTGCGTTTGTCCTTCGCAGAGGTACACCACGGGCGGCCCCAGGTTCACGGGGGGCGGGTTGGTGCAGGTGTTCTCACTGACCGTAACGGTGGCGCCGTTGACGGGTGCGTTGGCGGCCGTGAAGTCGTTGCCGGGCAGGGCAAAGCCGGTTGCCGCAACGGTGTTAGCGACGGTATCGGCCACGCCCCCCTTGTTTTTCCAGATAATGCCGTTGGTAACTGAGTAAAACGCGGCAAAGTCAGCTTCGTTCATGCCGGGCTGCCGTTCCGCGTTCAAGTAGCGCTGCCGGAGGGAGGTTGCCGTGCCCGCATTGGTGGGGATAATGCGGAAGTACCGCAGCACGCTGCCGTCCCCGGCCAAGTACGAGGCGTGTCCCCGCAGGAGGGTTGTATGGCTCAGGTTCTCTCCCGTGGTGAGGTGCAGGCCGAGGCCGTTGAGGGTATCGCCGGCCGGGTGGTCGAGGATACGCTTCAGCTTCACGAAGCCTGCCGGCCCGAAGATGCGGCTCCGGTCGCTCTCCCCAGCCAGGGCCGCGTTTCCATCCAGTTCAACGTTGTACCCGTTCAGGAACAGGTTACCCGTAAGGAACTGGAAACGGTTGAACACGCCCACGTGCTGTCCCAGTGCAAGTGTGCCGGCCGGCTTGTGGAGGTCAATATCGAAGAAGTACACCGCAGAGTCGCCCCGGATGTACTGGTCACTCGAGCCCCGGAAAACAACGCGGCCTCCGAATTTCTCGGGCATGGTGGGGGTGAAGGTGGCGGGTTTGGTAAAAACGTAGTTACGGGTGCGGTTGGTAATGTCTCCGGTGATGTGCACTTCGCCGCCGTTGATGATCTGCCCCTGATTTGTGCCCTCAACGTCATTTACGTAACTGCCATTGATGTATAGCTTGGCTCCGGCGGCCACGTGAATGTTTCTGCCCTTGTTAGTGACCTGCACCTGCGCCAAGGCCTTGCCGGACCCAGTCAACAGGCAGGTCAGCAGGCAACCCCTCAGCAGGAAGCAGGCGAAAGAATATAATTGGTGCGCGTAGAAGTTCATACCATCGTAGAAAGGGAAAACGTTGCGTGCGGGGCCATCGGCGGCCCGGCCGGCTATTCAACTTTTACTTCCAATGCCTCCGAGCGGCTCACGCTGCCGGACCGGAAGTAGGCCCGGATTTCGTAGTAGTAGGTACTGCCCTTGCGGACGTCCTTGTCGTTGTATTCGTCCTGGCTGAGCAGGCCCGTGAGTGGGAGCCACGGCCCGTCAGCGGCGCCTCGGCGGAAGAGCACGAAGCCCAACAGGTCGGGGGCCTCATCCGTTTTCCACGACAGCACGGCACTCTCCCGCGTCTTGTTGAAGGTGGCCCGGGCGTTCCGAAGGCCCGCGGCAGCCGCTTTGACGTTGCCGTTTTTGAAGGCGACTATGTTGGAACGGGCTGAGGCATTGCCGCTGCTGTCGAGGGCCTGGAGGCAGTAGAAGTAGGTAACCCCCTCAGCCGGTGTGCGGTCGGTGTAGCGGAACGATTTGCCGGACAGGAGGCTGACGTTGAGGCGGTGGAAGTCGTCGGGCTGCTGCTCGTCGGCCCGGTAGAGCTGGTAGCCCTTCAGGTCGGGGTCCACGTTGGGCACCCACTGCACCAGCGTAAGCTTGCCGTCGGCCGTCACCGTTTTGAGGAACGGTTGCTCGGGAGCCATCACGTCGGGCATCCGGGCCGCGGCTACCTCGGAGAAGGCACTTTTGTTGTAAGCCGAATCAATGGCTACGATCTTGTAGAGAAAGCGGTTCCTGGCGTTTTTGGGCAGTTTCTCCACGATGCGGGTGTCGGTAACCGGGTTGGCGTTGAGCAGCACGTAATCGTCCTTGCCGTTGCGGTTGACGGCCCGGTACACCTGGTAGCCCATCAGGTCTTTTTCGGCGTTGGGCTGCCAGCTGAGCACGATGCGGCCGGTATCGGCCCGAATCACGACGCCTTCGGGCCGGGCCGGCGGCACGATGTCGTGCACCTCCACGAAACGCACGTCGGAGCGGGCTTCGTTGCCGGCCGCATCGACGGCGGCGATGTAGTAGTAGTAGGGGCCGCTGCGGGCCACCCCTTCAGTGTAGGCGCGCACGGCGGGGCCGAGGGGTGCGGTGCTGACGCGTTCGAAGGGGCCGCTGCTGCGGGTGCTCCGGTACACGTAGAAGCCGCCCAGGTCGGAGGGCTGGCGATGCTCCCATGACAGTCTCACTTGCAGGTTGTTGACCTTGTCCTTGAAGTCCACGGGCGGCAGCGGGGGCACCAGGTCTTTGATGAGCACTTCCACAGGTGCGGAACGTTCCGTCTCTTCGCCGAAAAGGCCGGTGCCGGCCAGTTGGTAGGTGTAGGTTACGCCGGTCTTGAGGCTGTCGTCTTCGAAGAAGAACTCGGGGTAGCTTTCCCGGCCGAGGCTGTCACGGGAGATCATGACCGGCCGGGGCGTGATTTTGATCATTTCTTTTGCGGGGGAAGACCGCCGGTAGATGTTGACGCCGTAGAAGCGGTCGTCGTCGGGCTTCCAGGCGATTTTCACCTTGTTGGTATCCATCTTCACCACCACGTTGGCGGGGGGCGGTTCGGGCGCGTAGCCGGTGGAGGTGATGGGCGCCGACGTGCCGATTTCAGCCTCTCCCCCACCCTGCATCTTGGTGATGCGGTACTGGTAGGTTTTGCCCGCCGTCACGGCTAAGTCGTCGTACTGGATGCCCAGGAAGCGGGCGTAAGCCTGGCTGTCGAAGCTCTTGACCAGCAGGTTGAGCAGGATGAAGCCCTTCAGGTCGGCCTTGTTGGCCTTTTGGATGATGCCCACGCACAGCCGCAGCGAGGAGTCCTGCCGCCCGGCCGCTTCGCTCACGGCGTCCTGCCGGCGCAGGGGCTGGGCGTTCAATTTGGTCCATTCCGTTGCGCCGGCCTCCCTGCGGTACACGTTCACGCCGCGGTCGTAGTACAGTTCGGGCGTGTACCACTTGACAGTGAGGGCCGGAGCGCTGCCGGGCGCATGGCGCACGAGTACCTTGCCGGTCTGGGCTACCAGAACGGCCGGGAAGAGTACGGACACGAAAAGTGCGGCCAGGACGCGGAAAAGGCGCAGATGCATAAGCTTTGGATTACGGATGACGGAGTTTGGCGGCAGGTGCCGGGCTAGAGTTTCATGATGAAAGCCAGCACGTAATAGGGCGGGATGATGTTCACTGCCTGGTTCTTGCCGGTACTCCCAGTCTCTCCTGCAAAATCAGTGCTGGCATGGGTATGGGAACCTTCTCCAGCGCCGGTAACTGCAGCGGCTGACCCCGGGCTCTGCGCCCCCTCGCCAGCGCCGGTTCCATTCTTGCCAACTGCTTTTGATTCCTGCTGGCCGGCATTGGTCGTATGCTCATGACTACCGCTGCTGATGATGTGAAGCGTGCCGGGGGTATGGGTATGACCGGGCAATTGATCCACCGAAAGCGTGACGGTGGCGTTACCGCCCGTATTTCCAGGGTTGTACCCTCCGCCAGCCCCCATGATAAATTTGTCTTTCAGGTTCGGCGTACCGTTTTGCCCGTCGCAGAGGGCCCAGCCGGCGGGGATTGCGCTGACCGAACCCGACCACATGATGATTCCCCCTTGCGGTATAATCCCGTCACCGGTAAATTTGTTGGCTTTTACATTACCGACCAATTCCAGGTTACCGGTGTACGTATTCCAATCCGGCCCCGGCTTAATAGCCATCAGGGAGAACCACGTCGAAAAAGCGGTGCTGTAGTAGAAGAACCGGTTCTCGTCCGTATCAAATACCAGCAGCGAATTGCCAGGCGAGTTGGTGCCCAGAGACAACCGGTTGCCCCGCGTCAACCGCGGAATCAGCAGGCCTTTGTCTGCACTTTTAATGTCCAGGATAGAACTAGGGTCGGGGTTAGACTCGTCGATTCCGATCTGGCACCGGGCGGGCGTACTGAGCCCATACAGGAGCAACAGGGCCAACAAATTTCTTTTCAGGAATGGTACAGCGGACATGGGGGCGTTATTGCGGGAAAGTAGGGGCGTTATTGCGGGAAAGTATTTTTGGAAAACAGGGCATGAGCACTGCCCCTTCGATGAGGTGTTTAGTTCGCCGGCGTGAATTCCATGAGCAACTCTCGGTTGCCGGTTTTGGTGCTGTTCTCCGCGTAGCGAAGCTTCAGGGACGTTTCGCTCAACTCCACAATGTCGCAGGTTAGTTCTTTGCCTTCCACGCTCGCGTCGAACACAAGCTTGGTTTCCCCGGCCCCAAACGCCCAACTACCCATTTCAGACGAGCCGGTGCGACTGGTGCGTTGGTACCGGTCGGAGGTGGGAAATGTAAGGCGATACCGGCTGTAGTCTTCGGTGATGAATTCACCGGCGGGCAGGGGGGTCTGGTACAGGGGCGCACTTACCCCGGTTTGCGTCACCCGGATCACCTTCCAGGCGCGGGAGAGCTGGGCCAGTTTCTGCTTGTCGGGGCCGGGGTTGTTTTTCTGGCAGGAAGTGGACAACAGGCAAATCAGGAAAGTGAAAAGCAGGCAATACACAAGGACTGTTTTCATGGAAAAGTCTATTGAAGAAGTAGATCGTTTTTTAGGAGAGAAGCCAGCGGGGCCGTTGTCCGCCGGAGTACAGCCCCGCGGGTAGGGTTACTGCACCAGGAATTTGCGTTGTACCTCGCCCTGGGTGGTGCGTACCCTGAGCAGGTACAAGCCCTTGGCAAGTGGGTGGGTCGGGAAGGTTACCGGGCCGGCGCCATCAGGCTGCGTAAGGACCTGCCGACCCTGGCTGTCGAGAATGGCCGCCGACTGCCACTTTACGGCCGCCGGCAGGGGCAGCGTAATCCGCCCAGCCGCGGGATTGGGGTACAGCCGGAGGCTCGCAAAAAGAGCCGGTTCGGTTGCCGCAACCGTCACGATGAAGGGCTCCGACCGCACTGGCTGGCCACAGGTCCCCTGCACGAGTACGTAGTAAGTACCAGCCGCTGTAGCTAGGTAGACAGGTCCGGTAGCGCCGGCAATGAGGCTCCCGTTAAAGTACCACTGGTTACCCGCCGAACTGGACGATTTCAACGCCATGCCATCACTGGTCAGGACCGGCGCCGGGCGGCTGCACGCCGTCTGGATGTTGTCAGGAGCGGCAGCAATTTCCGGGCCGCCTGCCTGCGATGCTTTTACGGTTACTTCTCCCACGCCCGTCACCCGGATGGAGTCGCCCAAGACGGTTGCCGGCCCGGATACCACGCTGTACGTAATGGGCAGTTGGGAGCTTGCGTGGGCGTAGAGCCGGGAGGTCTTGCCCTCAGTAAGTTCCAACAGTGTGAACGTGATGGTTTGGGTGCGCTTGATCCAGTACGTACGCTCCACCGGGGCGGCGGCCGAGTACTGCGCATTGCCTTCCTGGGAAGCCCTAACCGTCACTTTTCCCGTGCTGACCGGGCTCAGGGTGGCGCCGTCGAGCCGGACCGCACCGTACACGAGGGTGTAGGTGACGGGCAACCCCGAAGAGGCCGTGGCGGCAAGCGTAAGGGCCGGGTCATCGAGCAGCCGGTCGGGAATGGAGTCGAAGGTAATCGTCTGGGATTGTTTGACGGCGCCGCTGATGGTGAAATTATAGGGATTTTCGTCGGGGTCGTTGGTGCTGAAGGAGAGCGTACCACTGAACGTGCCCAGCGTGGCCGGCGACAGGGTTACCGTGAAGTCGGCAGTGGCGCCCGGGGCAATGGTGGCCGGGAAGTTGCCCGTGAGCCCGAAACCTGCGGGCAACGTCAGGTTGCTCACTGTAAGCGGCTTGGCGCCGGTGGCGTTGCTGATGGTAAAGGTACGGGCAACAGCGCTGGTGCCCACAGGGGTGCTGCCTAAGTCGTAACTGCCCGTGTTGTCGGCAATGATGGTGGCGGCGGCTTTTACTTCTGCTTCCGGCAGCGCGCTGAACTTCTGCACCCGGTAGTTGCCCATGTCGGCCACCAGCACGTTGCCGGCGGGGTCCAAGGCGATGCCCACCGGGGTTCGGAATTGCCCGTTCCCGGTCCCGGTGGCCCCAAAGCCGGTAATGAAGTTCTGGTTGGCATCAAATTTCAGTACGTACATGTCGAACACCGGGTTGGAGCCCAGACTGTTGTAGGAATCCAGCACCAGCAGGTTGCCCATCTTGTCGAAGGTCATATCCTTTACGTAATCCAACTCGCCCATCGAGATGCCGATTTCCGGAAGCGACCCCAACAGGACGCCCTGGCTGCTATACTTGGACACCCCGGAATACCGGGGTTCTGATATGTAAAAATTACCTTCGGCATCAACGGCCAAACAGGTATAATCATAACCCATTGTGTACTTCAGCGTGAACGTTTTTACCCATTCGCCGTTGACGTTGAACTTCACCACTGATCCATAATAGTTGAGGACGTATATGTTGCCGTCCTTATCCACGTCTATGTCCATGACGCCCTCCAATCGTACGACCCCATTTGCATCCGTCCTGTTGATGGTTAGATTCCACAGGCCGGTCGGCGTGAACCGCTGGATGCGGCTGTTGTAACTGTCGACCACGTAGAGGAAACCCAACTGGTCCACGGCAATGCTGGTCGGCTGGTTGAACTTACCGTTCTGCGTGCCCAAACCGCCGATGGTCATGTTGTAGGTGCCGTCGGCGCGGAACCGCTGCACCCGGTGGTTGTTCTGGTCCGACACGTAGATGTAGCCGTCGTAATCCACGGCAATGCTTACCGGCTTGCTGAACTGGCCGTTGCCGGTGCCTTGGCTGCCGAACTGGCTGTGGTAGGCGTACTGGGCCCGGGCAGTGATGGCGGCACACAATAGCAGTACCGCGAGGGCGCACCGGTACAACTTGTAAAAAAAATGGCCGGCCCGGACGGGGCGGGTAAAAGTTTTCGTCATTGGGTGGTCAATCGAGAGAATAAAAAAATCGGGCACGAACCGTTAAGGAGATTTCGATGGATATTGCAGTAGGCAAAGTTTCCATTAAAGCCGGGTGACACCAAGGGTGAATTCGGCCGTTCCCTTACCCGCGTGACTCGCACGGCTTAACTGGCATAAAAGCGCGGTTACCTTCCTTTTCGGGTTTAGAAACTGCATTCAGGGGCGATTGGGACGGGGCAAAAGCCGGTCCCGGTACGTCGGGAGGACAGGAGGCGGAAAGCCGCTAAAGGGATATTTTAACGAATCGGGGCGAAAACTTTCATGGTGCACGCCGCGCAGGGTACCGGGGGCAGTCATTAAAGCCAGTTAATTACTGCAAGGCTTGGCGTAAGCCCCTTCATTCGGCGTTGATTAGCCAACCGGGCTACGTGGTCGGGGTGCCTTGTACGCAGGGGATGGCCCGGATGTGCACCAAGCGGGTGGCATAAAATACGAAAGCGTCCTTTGCAAAAAAAGAATGCCCTACTCTTAATAAACCGGTAATAAACCAGACTTTTACATGCCCCTTCTGAACTGAATGACGCCTTTGGTAAAAAAGATAAAAGCTACGACGCCCAGCAGCGTATAAAGGCCGGCACTGCCGCCCAACTTGTGGGCGATTACCATCAGGATTTGGCCCAGCTTGACCCGACTGTTCACTCCGGGGTCGGTATCAAGCCCATCGTAATAATAAAACGCGCCTAACCCAATTACGGCAAAGGCGGCCATGAAGCTTTGAAACGCTTTTTGCGGCAAGTTCTCTTCCTCCTGCGAACGTTGTTCGTTGTTGCTCATTTCTTTATTCGTTGATCATTAATTTAGTATTGACGCTTTAGTATTGACGCTACAACTGGTCGGATTAATAAATCTTAGCTGACCAAGCCTCTTTCTCCACCAACTGCCTGAATTTGACAGAACCAGATATCTATTCAAACAGAGTATTTTCATCAAAATTAACCTCAATTATTTCACTAAAATGTATATAGTTTGGCTGTTCAGGAGGCCCCTTTTCCACTTCCCCTCTATGATCAATTGCATGCACGGCGAGGTATTTTGCATGACAATGCTGGCAATAATAGTGGAATATTTCAGCAATAGATTTATATCCATCTGTTGTTATAAAGGCATAAGTATAAACAGGGCTTGCCTCGGCAAAAGGAATTAAATCAGTAAAAAGTGAAGCAATCGCATAAAGGTTTTCTTGTGAGTAATTGTTTAAGGACAAAGCAGGAAGCCACCTGTAATTGGCTTCTGCAAAACCAGTTCTTACCTTTTTACCACAATTAGCACATTGATGCGTCAACGACCATTTCTTTCCCAATAACGTCCGGCCAGGCAGCGTAACCTTTTGATTTGTTTGCGAATTCAACATATCAAGATATAACTCAACATCGCCCGGAACAATTTCGACTTCAACTTCTGCAACCGAATTCAATTTGGTATATTTCACAATAAAACACAATATAGACTCATGCCCTTAATTTAGCTCATTATATAGATCCTGTAGTGTCCTTTTTATTTGAGAACCATTTGGTTCAATAAATATAAATTCATCTGAAAACCTATTAGCACCTCTTACAAACTCTCTCAGGCAAGAAACATCAATTTCGGAATTAACAGAATCAAAATCTATTTTATAAGATTTTACATAATCTACAAATTCAAAAATACTAGCGTTATGCAAAACTTCCGTTTCCAACATCTCAACTAAACTTATGTACTTATGCTTAATTATTTCTTTTGCTACCATGTCAATGGAATTTGTTGAACAGCAGTTTTAAATGCATCATCTCTCACTATTTCTGGAATAAACAATTGCTGATCGCCTCCTGGCAAATGCGGATTAACGACGTTGTTTGCTATTGGTTGTTCAGGATGTAATTCAAAACTTCGCGCTTGCCCAAAAAGAGCCTTCATTTCATCTATAAGAAGTTCAGGAACCCTATTGCGCGAAGTTTTGAATTACATCCTTCCAGGTTATATACGGCAAGGATGTTTATGGCTTTGGTATTTCAACTACTCTATCCAAATGTTTGGATGGGGCAGTTTGAATATTTCTCGCTAACTGCCCTATAAATAAAACCCCGGTTTGTTGGTACTGAACTAATTCTGAATCGCTTAACTTTATGTCTACATTATACATAGCAGAGGTACCACAAAGTACAGACAGGAAGTAGTCTCCGTTGTGTTCAATTAAGGTATAATTCCAAGGACGATTTACAATCTCTTTCATATTTAAAAAGCTGTATAATCAGTTACGTATTAACCATTACCACTCTAAGATGTGGCGCTAATCCTGTGCTTCTCCTCCTCAAGGGCTTGCTTATCAAAGACGTCGGGATAGTAGTTTGAATAGTATAAAGCATCGTTTAAAAAAGGTAATAACTCCTTGTCGTTCGGACAACCTACTCTTGCAATATCTAATGCGAGCCTACATAAATTTATATCTATATCAACGGCACCCTCATATGCTTTAGAAGAAGCCATTAGGATACGATGCGCATATATTGCTCTACTTATTTCTCTGGCTAAGACTGTATTTTTCATATAACCTCGCAGAAAAGAGTTTGCTATATCAACAAGAATCTGCCAATTTAGCAACTGCTCCTTGTGGTCTAACTGTTTGAAAGTCTCCAGATTTGCTTCAACATCCATTTTCTAATAATTTGGTATAAAAGACTGTGTGTTTACTTTTATTGGGTTATCCCATTTGGTTCGGTTTAGAACCAAAGATTGTACCGCTCCCCCTGACGACTCATATCCTCTTTGAATGGTTGGTGCTATTGTACTTTCAAATACATATGTTAAATCATTTGCTGTTATTTCAAACAAATCATACTCATCAGCATAACTACCAAGTGGCAATCCTGCTTTTCTTTCAAATGGAACACCTTTTTCCATCAATGCATCAACTTGAGCCTTGGTTAACCAATACTCGGTAACAGGTGATGGAGTTCTGCTTTTCGGAACTAGTTTATATAGTTTTTCTCCAGGCCTAATCGTCTTTTTATCTGGCAATGTACTACCGGATTCAACTAACTCTTGTACTTTATTCTTAATTTTTGTATCGTCCCAAGCATAAGCACCAGGAATATGTTTTCTATAAGATAATTCTAAAACCATGTCTTCATATATGTCAGTTGGGACTTCTGATATTTTCCTGCCTCCAACAGTTACAAAATCGTTAAAATCTAACGCCCCAAACTGATCTTTTAGATTAGTTATGCGATTCTGTTGTCTTATTAGAAGTGTTGGTAAATCATCTCCTGCTTTAACCACATCTCCCACCCCATCCACTACATCCTCACAATCGTTGTGGACCACTACGCCCGCCTTCCCTACAAGATAGGTGTGAAAGTCGGCTACCTCCAAGTTGTATACGGTAACCAACGTATCTAGGTAGGCAACGCTGTCTACTTCGAGATCGGCACGCGGAAGGTAATGCGTGGCTGCACATGCCGTAGCGGGTTGTTGTCCTACGGTTAACCAATCCCCTGGTCGCAACTCTTCGGCTCTTTGCCAACGGTTGCTTACCCAAAAAGGATGCTCCCTGGTAGCCTGAATCACTTCGCCGCCCGCAAAAACGCTCACCAGGCCGGATGCCTGCCTGACGAATGCCTTGACTACCGGTTTGTACGCTACCTCCCCGGTAAGTACGTTTTTTGCCTGTACGGAGTCTCCTACTGCGATTTGCTCAATCGCTTTGGGGCCCTGCTTAGTAATAACAGGTGTACCCGCTACAAAACAAGCCGGCTTGCCATTGACAATGCCACATTCTCCCGTCTTCTCATTAACGGCAAAGGCAATGTCGGTCCTGACGGGAAGGCTACCTCCTGGTGCAATGACGCTGGCGTTTTCAAAGCCGTGGACCGTTACCCCAAAGTCACTTCCCGTAGCCCACTTTGTAATCTTTAGCTTTCCTTTTTCAACCGTAGCCAGTACTTGCCGGGTGCCTTTTTGCGCGATGAGTTGCACACTGGCTCCGGCCGATTCAACCTTGATGACCGCATTTCCCAGTTGCTGCGCCGCGCTAACAGCCCACAGGGCGGGAATGTCCAGATTAAGCCGGGGCAGCCCCATTGCCTCGAAGATGGCGTGCACCTGCGCGTCGTCCAGGGCCAGCTTGTGCTTGAGGTAGAACAACACCGCGTCAGGCGACGACTGGGCGATGGCTTTCAACGTCTTCAGCGAAGCCCCTACTCCTTGGGCGGCCTTCCCTATGGCTACCTGCACCAGCATGCTTTTAAGGCATTCCTCGGCTCCCAGTTGGATGGTAAACTTGGCCGCGTGGTTGGCTTCCACCGCTACGCTGGAAGCACAAGTAAGCAACAGGTCGTATTTGCCCTTCAGATCGGACGCCGACTGCAACGCGGCGTAGAACACCTGGTCCATCTTTGCTTTCTTCACGGCCTCTTCGGTGGAGAGGTTTTCAAAGAACCTGTACATGGCCACCTGCATGCCAAAATCCATGGCGGCTCCCTTCACGGCATCTTTGGCAGTCTCCTTGAGCGCCTCGGTTGCCACAAACCGGGCCAGGAAACCTTCCATGACCGCCCCACCAGGCCCCCCGAATTCGATGGTTATGGCAGTAGCGGCCCCAATGAGTATATTGTGGGCCACCTCCTGCCCGTGTTCCGTCATGTAGTCATTCAAGTCATCCTCCTGAGAGAAAATCCAGGCCAGCACAATATTCTCCGAACGGTCGGAATAGAGCTCGGCCCCGAACAACTCCGACTTGTAATACCCCAGCCTTCTCCAATCCTTATCACTGTAAGCGGTGATCCCATTCTTTGAATAAGTCGGTTGCAGGTTCTTACCGAACACAATCTGCTTGGTATGGACGTTCTGGTAGAATCCGTATCCGCCTTCATGGAAGGGAGCTCCCTGAGCAACCCGCTTGGTGTGCAGGATGGTTGCCAGTTGAGGACTTAACCGCGAGGCGATCTGCACTTTGAGGGGGCCCGCTTCGCCCGTGCGGAAATGCATGCCGATCACAATACTTTTGCCTTCCGGCAGCGCAAAAGTTTGCGCTTTTTGGATGGCACTGTATATGTCGGCCGTGTTGCTGCTGGCCCCGGGCGCTTTATTGGCGTCGGAGGTGGTGATGATGAAAATTTTGATGTCGGTTACGTCCTCGAACAAGTGGTCGTACAGGCCGGTTAACCCGTTTTTATCGCCAATGTCGGCCTGGAGGAAGCCGGCAAACGAGGGGTCTGATCCGATGATGTGGGCATAATCCAGAACGGTTGCAGACAGAAACTTCTGGTTATGAACCGACTCCTGGTAGGGCGTTTTCCTGGCCAGGGCGGTCTTGATGCTGCCGGTGGGGTCGCTGTAGGTAACCATCGTCGCCTCCAGCACTCCTTCCGCTTCGTTCTGCCTCCATTCCCCGGCAATGGTTCCGTCGGAATTGAAAACATCAAGCGTTTTTGTGACGTAGTCTTCCACGAATGCGTCATAGTAGCCGTCTTTCACGTTTCCACCAGCCAGCGGAATGCCTTTGATCAATTTGAGGCCATTGATTACAGCCGTGCTCGTCAGGTAGCTCCCTAGGGCGATATCGGTTCTGATCTGCATCACGAGCTTCCCCCTGGCTGTCCTGCTTTCTTTAACGTAGCTATCTATGTTCAGCAATGCACTCCGCGTATTGGCGGCGCTGAGATTGCTCCGCTGAGCAACGGCTTTGGTGTAACTCTCCCGGTAGGCGGTGATCCGTTTCGCGTAGGCCTCATCCGATTCCTTTGCGTTCTGCAGGGGCGGCAGGTCCGGGTAAGAAATCAGCAGATACACCTTTACTTTTTTTAAATCCTCGGGGTTTGCCCGCAAAGTCTGTACCATAAGCCTCTCGTTGTAAGCATCCTTTGCGTCTGCTGACAAAGCCTGCCCCCGGAGCGTCTCGTTGAGCGACGCCTTTTTACCCGGACTGATAAATCCCCTTTTTGCCACCTCCTCGTACATGTCTACGATGTAGTTGGTCAACTCGGGCTTGTTGATGGACAGGTAATAGTCGTTGAGTGCAATCTGCCGGTTGACGGCGGCGACTGCTTTATCCAACCGGGCGTCTTTTTGCCCATCGGTGTCGCTGGCCCTGGCAGCAACGAGTCCCAAGACTGGCAGCAGTACTTGCTGTAACAGCAGCAGGAGTAGAAGTCTTTTTCTCATGTTGGTATTAGTCATTTCCCACCTTTCGCAGAGCAAGGCCGTTTACCTTGTCGGTGAGGTAGGTGATTAGATATCGTTTTAAAGCCGCTTTGTCGCCTCTGACCAGTTGCATTGCCGCCCCCACAAAGACTTTGGCAAAGTCCGCTTCGATCTCCTTGAGCAGGTCCGGGATGGCATCAGGCTTGAGCAAGGCAATGATGATATCTTTACTGGCGTAGAGGAATCTGAGGGTGCGCAGCAGTTGCAGCGTATTTTCCCTCCGGGTGATGTATTCCCGGTAGTCGGGCTGTTTGAGTAGCGCTTCGCTGATGGCTACCTCGTCTGCTTCCCCTTCCTGCCCGGAGAGATTGACCACGATTTCGGCCGGGGTCGTACCGGCTGCTGCTACTACCGTTTTATCCCTCAACGCCCTGATCTTATCGGACTTTTCGTTGATCATCTTTCTATCGGCCGCACTGAGTGCTTCCAGCGAATCCTTCTGGCGTTCATTCTTGGCGATGAGTTCATTGAGCACTTCGAATACCAGCTCGTCGAGGGCCGCCAGCAACTGCTCCTTGGTCGAGCCGGCCTTCACCGCCACCGTGAGGCGCACCTGCTCGCCATTGGCTTTGAGTACGATCGACTGGCTTACCGCTCGCTCCAGCGACACGCTGGCCCGGCTGCCCGTGCCGTTTACCCCTACCCACTCCACGCCCGAGGCAATGAGGCCCCCCTGCTTATTGACCGCCTCCAGCCCCAAGCTGCCGCCGGCCTGCTGATCGGCTTCCAACGTGTTGCCGTCCGAGTAGAGCCGGCCGCCTGAGCGAATGGCCAGGTTGGGCGCCAAGGTGCTCCCCAGCGCCTTGCGGAACACTTCCAGCCCCGCCTCCATTGCCGCGTTCACCTCCGCCTGGCTGTCGACGGGCTTTAAGTAAGTGTTGCCCAGCTTGCCGTTGATCACCCCGCTGGCCTGGCTCACCAGAGCCGCAGGTACGCGGGCACTGGCCTGGATGCTCACCGTTACCCGGCAGCGGCCCATAGCGGGGTTTTCGATCAGTTTGAGCGTGAACAGCAGGTAGGGGTCGTTGTGAACATCATGCTGGGCGTAGGCCAGTTCGTTGAGCTTGCGTACCAGCCACTGCTCACCTTCCAGGGTACCGGCCGTGTACACGTTGATAAAGGTGGTCGCCGTAAACGCCCGGGCCTGCCCGGCCAGCGCTTCGTCGGCAGTCACCGCGTTGATGCCCAGCCAGGCGCTGATCTTCTTCACAAACGTGTTGCGCGCGGCCGTATCCCGCACGGGCACGGTGCGCAGCAGCCCGTGCAGTTGCACATCGAGTTCCCCGTCGTCCGAAAACCGGTGCGAGGCCAGCAGTTCGCCGGGGGGCAGGCCGGCCGGTTGGGCAGCGGCCCGGGGACCGGCCAGGGCCAGCAGCGCCAGGCCGAGGAAGGTACAAATGGAACGAATCGGAAAGGTCATAAAGCCAGGAGACGAATCGGAAAAAGGGGGCCGGCCAGGGCCGGGTTACATTGCTTTGCTGAAGCTGGCGTCGAAGTCGCAGCCGATGCCTACCACCCGCACGTACCCCCGCACGTTGCCCTTCAAGGTCGTCGGTTTGGGGTTGAACACCATCACTAAGTCGCCCTTGCAGAGCACGTCCACCAGTGTAATGCTGCCCTTCTCCTTCACGATCAGGTTGATTGTGTAGTCGAGCATCACCTTGGCCCACAGGTCGGCCCAGATGCCCACCTCGTTGATGGCCAGCGAGGGTTTGTACTGCACCTTGGCCTGGATGCCGGCGGCAATGCCGGCGTCGGCCCGCACGTGCAGCGAAACCACCCCCGCGTTGAAGCCCACCGGACCGGCGGTGAAGGAGTACTGGAGCCCCAGGCCCAGTTCGGCCACCTGCGGGTCGAGGTTGAGCCAGCCCGTGGGCGACCAGCCGGCGCAGGTGGGAATGAACACGATGCGCTGCTCCCGCGAACCGATGGCCACCCGCCAGTTGCTGGGGCGCACGTCTACCAGCAAGTTGCCTTCGGCGCAGAGCACGCCGGGTTTGTTCACGATCACGAAGGCTTTTCCCAAAAAGTGGCTTTCGGCCGAATTGTAGCGGATCGACACGCCGCCGCGGGCCATGGCCGACTCGTCGGGCTTCTCCACGGTGGGGTTCTTGTTGACCAGTTGCAGGTCGCCGTCAAACTCGATCAGGTAATTGCCGTCAGAAGCTACGTTTACGTCGGCGGCCACCGCCAGCCGGAACGCGCCGCCCTGCTGGGGCTTGTCGAACATCACGAAGTTGAGGAAGGCGCCGTAGCGAGTACCCGCATCGGGCACCACCGACTGCCCCTTGTCCACTTCCTTCATGTGGTGGTAGAGCCGGCCCGAGGCGGCCGCCAGTTGCACCGGTCCCAGGTCGATGGGGTCTTTGAGGGGCCGGGCCAGCTTGCTCATCGGTCCGCCGGGCTTGGTGTCGTTGTCGGCCGTGCTGAGCTGGCAGAACCAGTAGCTGAGGGCGTCCTTGCGGCCATTGATGTAGATGCCGTTCAGGCTGAACTCCTTGGGCTGGGGCACCTTCACCGTGAACACGATGTCGCCCTTCCACACGTCGCCGAAGGTGGGGTCGTCGGCCGTGTAGTGGATGGTGCCGGCAAACGACACGAACTTGGTATTGACGGCAATGTTGGAGGGGTCAAGCACGAACACCTTGTGGATCTGCCCCCTCTTGAGCTTCTTGCCCAGGTTGTCGAAGTTCATCGAGATGCCGAGGCTGGCAATGGCGTCGGCGCCCGCCCCGCCGGTGATCGAGCCCACCAGCCCTTCGAGCTTTTCGCCGGCCACGTCCTTGAGCACGTCCGCCACGATGGCCCCGGCCCCCAGCACCACGACCTGGCTCAGGCGGCTCAGCAGTTCGTTGTGGTCGATACCGTTGAGGATGTCGTGGCCGGTGCGGCCGATGGTGGAGGCCAGGTTGCGCGGGTTCACCTGCCGGAACACGTCGTCACCGATCTCCCGCACCATCGCCGGGAAGTTTTTGGCCAGGTTGTCGGCCGCCGCGTCCACCGAGAAGTCGCCGTCCAGGGCGCTGTTCACCAGGGTGCGGGTCTCGGTCTGGATGAACGTATTCACGCGGCCCGCCGTCTGTTCCACCAGCAGGCGGGTGATGGGGACGTTGATGTTGCGGTTCACCGACTCGGTAACCGACCCGGTGATCTCGGCCGTGAGTTCGCGGGCCAGGGCGTCGGCCACGGTGTGGATGGCGTCGGACGGATCGAAGTTTTCGCGCCGGGTGCGTTCGATCACCTTATCGGCCAGCGCCGACACCAAGTCATCAATCTTGTCAGCCACGATGCGGTTCACGCTGTCGGTCATGGCGTTGACCCGGCCCGTGATCCGGGCGTTGAGCCGGCCGGTGACAGCATTGACCGAATCAGTCACCGGCCGGGTCACCTCGGCAATGAGCCCGTCCACGATGTCGTTGAAAATCTTACGCTGCTTGTCGTTGAGCCGGGCTCGGAATCCCTTGGGCGGGGCTTCGGCGGGTGGAGCGGCGGCCGGCGGGGCGGGCATGATCTCCTGCGCGGTGTAACTCTTGCCGGCGGGCTCCCCGATGATCTCGGCTGAAGCCTTCTGCATTTGGGCCATCACCACCTGCTGGTTGTCGAGCAGGTCGGCCGTCATCTGCTTTTCCACGGCTTCGTACCCGGCGGCGCGGGCTCCCGTGGCCTGCCCGCCGGCGGCCGGGTCGTAGCCCACCAGCTTGGTCACCGGGGCGGCGCCCGGCCCTTCCGGCCCGGCGGGGAGCAAGGGGTTTTTGGTGACGCTGTACACGTTGATGGTGGGCGGCCCCTCGGCCCCGCTCACGTCTTCGGCCATCATGATCTTGGCGGAGGTGCCGAAGGCGTACGCCCCCGCGTTGCGGCCCGCCCCGATGGCATCCACAGTCACCGGGAAGCCGCTCAGCGTGCCGTTCACCTGGTTGGAGAGGGGTAGCAAGCCGTTAGGTTTGAAGAAGCCGATGTCATAGTTGCCCCAGGCCTTGAAGCCTTCCACCGCTTTGAGTTGAATGCCCAGCGCCGGCCAGTCGAGGTCGAGCGTCATGTCAATGCGTTCGCCGGCGGCAAACACGGCCCGCCGGATGGCAATGTGCAATTCCTGTTCGCCCGCGTCCTTGTTGAATGTCAGCGCCGTCCCCTCCAGGTCGTCGAGGTAGCCCCGCTGGATGCCGGTGCCCGACAGGGCGGCCGTGAAGCCGAAGGGCTTGCTCACGCTGATGAAGGGGATGAGCAGGTTGCCCTTCAGGTGGCCCTCCCGCACGGTGCTGTTTTCGACCACCAGTTTGAGGCCGGTGACTTTGGCCGGAAATTCATTGAAGAAGCCCGCCCGGCCGCCCCCAAGGTCAGTCGTCAAGGCGAATTGCAGGCCAGCGGCGTCTACCCAGTTCTTGTGTTCGTCGGCCGCGGTGAGGCGCAGGGTCAGCGTGGTGTCGGTCCGCAGGGAGAGCTGGCCCATCTTGTCGAGTTGCTGCGGCAGCTTCACCCGTGACCCTTCCAGGTACAGACCCTTCCAGGCGGCGTTGGCCGCCAGTTTGCCCGGCGACTGCCGCTCCGACAGGTCAATGGTGTACGCATCGGGCAGCACCAGCAGGTTGGTGTTGCGCAGCACGCTGATGCCCCCCTCCAGGGCGGCGTTTTCGCGGGAAATGTAGTACAACTGACCGGCTTCGCGGAAGGGGATCGTGACGCGGCCCGCGCCGGTGCCCTTCACCTCGCCGGGCAGGTGTACCGCCCCGTGCATCCGCAGGGCGTACTTGTTTTCGTACACCAGGAAATCGGAAGCCGTGGTCAGGTCAAGGCTGAAGCCGAACGGTTCGAGCAGGTCGAAAAAGTTGCCCTCCGCCAGCAGGAGCTGCCCGGTAAGCTTGTATTCGTCGTAGTTGAGCCAGGCCGCCTGGCTGCGCACCAAAGCTTTTTCGGTGGCGGCCGTGGCGTGGGGCAGCGGCCACTTTACGTTCCCGTAGAGGTACAGTCCGTCGCGGTTGAGCCGCACCTTTTGCGGGTGGAAGTAGGCTGTGCCGTTCTCGGCCGCCCGCGGCGACAGCTCCACGGGAGCCGCGTCGAGCAGGTCGTGGAGGATGTCGCCGGCCACCAGCACGTTGCGGCCAGCAATCTCCCGCACGTGAATGTCTTTAAAGGCGATCTCTGCCGTGCGGCCATCCGGCCCCAGGGCCACCCGGCCGCGGCCCGAGAGCTTCTGCAGGTCGCGGTTGCCCGTGGCGCTGACGATTACCTCGTGGCGGCCCACGTAGAAGTTTTCGATAACGCCCGGTCCGGCGAACGTCCAAACCTTGCTGCGGGCAATCTCCTGCCCCTCGGTGTGGGCAACTACCTGCCAAGCGTACTTTTCCTGGGTTTCGGGCCGCTTGCCCAGCACTTTGTCGTCGCCGTTGGTACGGGTCACGGGACCGGTGGTGACTTCCTCCCACGCCTGGTTCTGGAGCATGGCGTCGGCGGGTTCCTGGCCGGGGTTGAGCCTGACCACGCGGAGGGAGTACGTCATGGGTTGCCCCGGCAGCAGGTTGTCGGGGGCGCCCCACTTGAAGTACGTCGGTTCGCGCAGCCCGAAAGCCGCGTCGTTGCCCGGTGACTGCAGGGCGATGTTGCCGTTCTGGGGGTAGCCGTAGTAGAACCAGCACACCTGGCTGAGGCCGTTGTTTTTGAAGTAATCCCGGCCCTCGACGTCGCGGGCCTGCACCTGGTAGGCGTACCGCTTGCCCAGGTCGAGCACGGGGGCGTTCAGGTCGTAGAGAAATGTGGTGTGCTCCAGCCATTCGGACTCAAACACGCGCAGCGCCTTGCCGTTGTGGATGGCCGTGAGCGGGTCGGCCTGCGGGTCGGTCACTTCGTAAAGGGAGAGCTGGTACTGGGTCCGGGTGGCAACATCGGGGGAAGCGGGGTTGTTGAGCTGCCACTGGAAGAGGATGTTCTGGGGCGTGACAGGCCGGATCACCTGGGCGCAAATGGGCGTAAGCGTGGTGGGCTCGTCGTTGAGGCGCAGCCAGGCGTTGGCGCACGAGGCGGTAGCCAGCAGTTTCCCCGAACGGTAGTCGAGTACCTCCACGCAGAATTTGTAGAAGCCCTCGGGCAAGCGGCCGTTGCGGGCCAGGTCTTCGGGGCGGATGCCGGCGTAGGTGAGGCTGCCCGGCTCAAAGTAGGGCATCAGGTCGGCACCGGCTACCCGGTAGGGGACGCCGGGGGTCAGCGTGAGCGGCACCGGCGGGGCGTACCCGTCGCGGGTGCGGATGCTGACGGTGTTGCTCTCGATGGTGAGGCGCAGCTTTACTTCCCAGGAGGGTTCGTTGAAGTCGTTGAACACGATGGTGGCGCTCAGCTTGTCGGCTTCGGCACCCGTGTACTGGTTGAAGTAAATGGAGTACGGTGGTTGCAAGGCAGTGGTCACCCGGGCCGGGAACGTCTGCGCCCCGGCCGGCCGGGCCAGCAGGAAAACCAGCAGCCCCGCGAGCAGGGCCACGGCCCGGCCGCTCAATCGTAATGTTGCCAATGACATGGTTTCGCGTGAAATCAGAATGAATACCCGTAATTGATGCCGCCCCGCATTTCGGTAAAGGACGGGGGACCGCCGGCCGGGGCTTTCCGCGCCGAGTACACGGCGTCGAGGGACACCGAATGGTGTTTCTTGTAGCGGTAGCTGTTGCTCAGCCGGGTGCTGAAGTTGCTGCCGGCGCCGCTCCCCGCCGTGTGCGTGCGCAGGGCCGTCACCGTAAAGCCCGACCGCAGGGCCTTCTTGAAAAATTGTTTGTGCACGGCCAGGTTGGGCCCCAGCGCAATGGTTTCGGCGTTGGCCACGTAGCTGCTGGTGAGGGTGGCCGACGTGCTCACGGTCAGGTCGAAGGGCGTCCACACCTGTTGGTAGGCCGCGTTGGCCGTGTAGAAGCTGGAGTTGTTCTGCCCGCTGTCGTAGGCTTCCTGGTAGTTGCCGGCTAGTGAAAGCACGTGCCGGGTGCACTTGCCGCCCGCGTTGTAACTGGCGTTGAGGCCCGCCGTACTGGTTACCTGCAGGTAGTTGAGCGAGTCCAGGTCCAGTGACCGCGTCATGCGCGTAGACGAGGTGAAGTTGGAATAGTTAACCGCAAAGTTGAGGCGCTGGCTGGGTGAGTAGCTGCCTGTGAACGAGGTAGCCAAGCGGGTCTGGCGGGCCGCCAGCTTCCGGTCGAGGTTGTTGCGCTGCAGGCCGCCGGTGGCCGACAGGTTCAGCTTGTTTTGCAGCATCCGCCACGCCAGGTTCACCGAGGCGTCTTCCAGATCGTTGTTGAGGAACACCGACCCCATCGTGCGGAATTCGGGGTCGATGCGCCGGTACGAGAGGCGCACCTGGTAACGGGTGTGGTTGTAAGAAAGATTGGCCTGGGTGGCATTATTGAACTGTGAAGTGGACCGCGGTACGAACAAAGTACCCAGGTTGTTGGCGTACGAGTACGTTTCGAGAGTTACCTCCGGCGTTTCCACATCGAGGGTGTAGGCACTCAGGGCGAACTCGGCGTCAAATGACCACTGCTGCCCCAGTTGCTGCCGGGTGTTTACGCCCAGCACCAGGTTCTCGGCGGGCTTCACCAGGCTGTCGAGCCCCGCCGGGGCGGAACGGGGGTTGTCCTTGGCGCGGAAGACAATGAAGTCGACGTTCCGTTGCGCTTTGCCCAGCGACACCTTGCCGCCGTAGCCCCACCGTTCGTAGGCGGGCAGGCCCCGCACGGCCCCGTCAATGCCGCCCAGGGTGGCTTTGGCCAGCCGCCCGTACATGCCCGATACTTTCACCCAGCCGTTGTCAGGGGCTACTTCCACCCCGGCACCCAGGAAGGTAGTGCCCGCCAGCGTAAACGCAGAAAATTGCATGGAGCGGTAGCCCAGGTGCAGCGTAACGGGTTTGTAAGTGGGGCTAAGTCCGTACTGATTAAAGGGCTGCGTGAAGGTACGGTTCTGCTGGCTGAACGTGGCCGAGAAGGGAATGGCCACGCCGTACAGGTCGAGCGTGGCGTTGCCCGAAAGCACCCAGTAGAACGGGTCGCGGCGGTTGGGAATGCCGGTTACCGTGTAGGCCGTGCTGGCGGCCGAAAAGGCACCCGTCAGTTTGACGGGCTTTCGCTTACCGATCTGGCTCAGGTCCTGGCCGGCAGCCAGCAGGGGACAAATCACCCACAGGAGTGCGTAAAAATGTTTCAAAGGGCCAAAAATTGTGGGTTGGCAGGGGTACCAACGATAAGGGTAAGCCAGCCGGTTCACCGGTTCCGGCAGCGCCGTGATGCGCCGGATGGTTGAAACGCCTCCTGGTGTTCCTCCCCTCGGCTGGATTACTCAAAATTGCCATGAATCCTCCAAGGGGCAGGACCCGTTTTAGACGGGTTACCTACGTACGCAAGTAAAATGACCCAAAAGTGCAAAAGAAACGGGGAAGCCACTGTTAAGGCCCCACTCACTTTGTCAAATAGGCTGTACGACTAATTGTGCCCAGGGAGCCAGCAGACGACTACCCTTCCAACCATTGTGTAGTTAAAAAATCAGAGAACCTTTAGCGGTAGAAGCCCTTCAACAGGCTGTTACCCCCGGTTTTTAAAAGAAAGTAGTTTCACCTTACGGCAGGAGTATGAGTTTTCCACCGATTATACAATCAACGGTAATACACACAGTTAATTTCCACACGAAAATCAGTGGGTAAAAACCGGTTTTTACCAGAGGTACGAAGTAACGATTCCAATTGCTCCTGCTTCAATACTTCCCTTAGTGGAAGGGCATACCCGAGAATCGGCAGATGCAACACTTAGACGGATAGATTAGACAACGTGAAGAAGCAGCAATTATACTTCCAATTCTGAACAGAAAATTTGGCTTATTTTCAAAAAACTGCAGTTTCCCATGTGCAGCTATTATTCTTATGATGAGTTACGGATGGCAGGAAAGTACCAACGGAAACTGTCCGAAAAGTGTCAAAAAGAGCAGTTAAAAAGTCGAGGCAAAACGCATGCAAACCCTATTATTTTTGCAAATAGAGGCACTTTATAAACTTGGTTAAAGATTCAAATCCCGCCACCCCGACTGATTTAAGCCTTTAAATTTTAAAATTTAAAGGCTTTTTTTATGTTTGTACCCTGAACTAAGACAAAAACTAAGACAGATTTTGGGATGACCAAGTCTGACAACGCTTTGGCCAAATACCCCTTTCAACCCTGTAAATTGTACGACTCGAGCGGGGATGTGAGCAAGCAATGGGTGGTCGAATACTACGTATTTAATCGAGACGAGGCCAAACTCGTTCGTAGAAGGGTCTCGGGCTTCAACCGGATCAAGACTGTAAGGGCCAGGAAGGCAGCCGCCCGGGAACTCATGCAGCAGATCGATGAATTGCTACGGCAAGGCTACACGGAGGGCAGCGCCACCCCAAAGATCGATACGACTCAAATTGGGGTGACCTTCGACCTGGAGACCTTCACGCTTAAGCAGGCCCTCATCTACTTCATCAACCACAAGAACGCCGCTACTGCGCTGGGTGGTAGCAAGACGCTCTCGGAGGAGTACCGGAAGGGCTACGCCCGCATCAGCGAGAACATATTCGCTTCCTACAAGACCTTCTACCGGCTGGTGGTAGAGTGGCTTTCGGAGAACAAGTGGGAGGCCTTGCTCCTTTCGCAGTGCAACCTGCAGGTGGTCCAGCACTTCTTCTTGTACTTAAAAGAGAAGCGGGGTGTGGGCAACAAGACCTACAACAACTACCGGGGCTACTTCTCCATCATCTTCAACTTCTACATCTCCAGCCAGGAGCTGCCCATCAAGAACCCCATCACCAAAGTAGAGGCCCTCACAGTTGAAGCCTCCGAACTGCACCTGCCTTTTTCCAATGCCCAACTCTCCTCCATCCAGGAGACGCTGCTGGCCAAGGGTGACAAGCAGTTGCTGCTATTCATCAGCTTCATCTACGAACACATCACCATCCACCAGGACCTGGAAGCCTTGATACAGGAACACGGCTTACGCAAGTACCCCAAGGACTACTACATCTTCACCGCGGATCAGAAGCCGGGGGAAGTGCCGGCCGGGTTCAACTACTTTTACAAGCGACATAAGAAGCTGCTGGAGGAACTGGGGCTGGCCGACGAGTCCTACACCCTCTACGGCTACAAGCATACGGGTGCTATCAATCTCTACAATGCCACCAAGGACCTGCTTACCGTGCAACGCCACTGCCGCCACAGTACTGCCGCTCAGACAGAGACATACTTGCGGAAGTACGGGGTGATTGCTAATGAGAAGGCGTTGCAGATACCAAAGTTTGGCTCATGACATACCGCTACAACATCCATTCTCGATTTTGAAACTAGGGATTGATCACCCACCTTAAGAAGCAAAACGGATGGCATTGAGAAAGATAAACACCTAAGAGTCAACGCTCATTGTCCATCGTTTTAGAACTTTTTGAGGTTCTAAAATTACGCGCTGTGCTAAAGAGAAAGGTGGCCACCTGATTTTCACTGTATAGCCGCCCTTCTTTTCGGCTTAAGCCCTTACTCGACCTTGCCCAATCAGCGATTGAGTACGAGTTTCTTGGAATCTACCGGCTGACCATCCACGATCAGGTGGTAGATGTAGCTACCGGCTGGGAAAGCAGAATTGAGCAGTTGCACTTGGCTTTCCCCTTTCTGGGTCAACTCCTGGCTGAACACTTCCTGACCGGTGACCGAGAAAATCTTTAGCTGAGCCGAGTTGACTGCTTGGGGGAGGAAATACTTAATGGTTGTCGTTCGGTTGTAAGGATTGGGCTCGTTTTGAAAGAGGCGGGCGGCGGCAGCTTTTGTATCCGTCTGCTTGAGCAGAAGTACTTCCAGTCGGGCCAATCGCGCTTCTAATTCGGAAACCGTATTTTTTAAAGCATCGTTTTCAGCCTTCAATTCCTTGGTGGCATTCACCAGCACGTAGGTAACGGCGTTGGGGTCGTAGTCCAGGTAGTTCTCTCCTTTGCCGGTGGAGTCCTGGTAGGTAAACTCACTGACTGTGTAGGGAGCAATCTTTTGCATCTCCTGGGCCAGCACCCCCACGAATTGCTTATCCGTGTCAATACCAGCCTTGCCGTTGTAGCGAAACGTGACGGGCTCCATTTGCAGGAGCACATTTAAGCCATCCGAGAATTGCTTGATGTCTTTCTTTAATCGCTTGTCGGAGGCCACCACCCAGCTGCCGCCGCCTACTTTGGCCGCGTCTGGTGCGTTCAGGTGCAAGCGGTAGGCGGGAGCGGTCGTGCCGATGCCCACTCTGGCACTTACTGTAGCCCCGTTTTGCCCGTTGATCGAACCTAAGACCAAGGCATTGGAAGCCGTAACGTAGGACCGCGTGCCGATGGCCGCAGCGTTGGTGAGGGTTCCCGAACTGGCGTTGGCGTAAGTGCCCGCAAACAGGTTGAAGCTGCCACTCGTGTTGCTTGAGCCAGCCTCCCGTCCCAGGGCCAGGTTGCCGCTCCCGGTGGTGTTGCGCAAGGCCGCCCCCCGGCCCAGGAAGGTGTTGGAGTTGCCACTCGTGTTGGTCTGACCGGCCTGGAAGCCCAGAAAGGCGTTCTCTCCGCCGCTGGTATTGGCCAGCCCCGCGCGGGCCCCGATGAGCACGTTGTTGGAAGCCGCGTTGGGCGTAGCCAGGCTGCTGCCCCTTCCGGCCTCACTTCCCAGGTACACATTCGAGGAGCCGGTGGCAAACAAAGCCGTTGAATCACCGGCAGCCAGGTTGCGGCTGCCGGTTTTGTTGTTGTAGGCCGCAGAGCTGCCCAGGAAGGTATTGCGCCGACCCGTCGTGTTGGCAAAGCCCGCCAAGACACCTAGAAAGCTATTTTCCATACCTGTCGTGTTGTTGTAGCCCGCCGCGGAGCCCACAAAGCTGTTCCGCTCACCGCTGGTGTTGCTGAAGCCCGCCCCATATCCCAAAAAACTGTTGTATCTGCCTGTGCTGTTCTTGTAGCCCGCCCTGCAGCCTACAAAGCTATTTTCCATACCCGTCGTGTTGTTGTGGCCTGCCCAGACACCTAGAAAGCTATTTTCTATACCCGTCGTGTTGTTGTAGCCCGCCGCGGAGCCCACAAAGCTGTTCTGCTTACCGCTGGTGTTGGAATAGCCCGCCCTGAAGCCTACAAAGCTGTTGTCGGAGCCCGTTGTGTTGAGGTAGCCCGCCTCATTACCCAGAAAGCTGTTGTTGTAGCCGGTCGTGTTGGAGTAGCCGGCCGCGTAGCCTACCAAACTGTTGAAGTAGCCGGTCGTGTTATAGTAGCCGGCCGAGGAACCCACGAAGCTGTTCTGGGTGCCCGTCGTGTTATTGGCTCCGGCCCCGTAGCCCAGAAAGTTGTTGAACTTGCCCGTGGTGTTGAAGTAGCCGGCCTGGTAGCCCAGAAAGCTGTTGAAGGAGCCCGTGGTGATGCGCCCGGCGGAAGTACCCACAAAGACGTTTGCAGTACCGCCCGTACCCGAGCCGACGCCAGCGTTGTAGTTTTGGGCGAAACCTGGCGAAGTCAGCAATAGCACGAGTGGACAGAGAAGCAAAGAGGTTTTCATGGAGAGTAGCGATAAAAGGAAGGAGTCAATCAGGAGAAGGAGGCATATCAAAGAGGCTGCGCCAAAGTAAGCATGCAGCCTTTGTAATTCTATGATGTTAAATTATTTACTGGCTCAACACCAGCTTCTTGGAATCTACCGGTTGCCCATCCACGATCAAATGGTACACGTAAGTGCCCGCCGGCAGCTGTCCCCGGGTGATTTCTACCTGAGCCTGGCCTTTTGCCTTCAGCTGCTGGCTATATACTTCCTGCCCAGTCATAGAATACACTTTCAGTTGGGCCGATACGGTCTTCTCAGGCAGAAAATACGGAATGGTAGTAGACTTGGCTGATGGGTTGGGCTGGTTCTGGTAGAGCCTGGCTGAGGCCGGACTTTCAGGCAATTGCTGAAGCAATAACTGCTTGATTTGGGCCACTTCCTGTTTTAAGCCCTCTAACTGGGCGAGCCTGGCCTCCAGCGCCGCAATCCGGGCATCTTTTTCCTGCAACTGGCTGGCGTATTTTTGGTCCACTTCCTTCACCGCATTCACGAGCACGTAGGTAATGGCGTTAGGGTCATAGTCCAGGTACCGTTCTCCTTTGCCGGTCGAGTCCTGGTAGGTAAACTCACCGACTGTGTAGGGAGCAATCTTTTGCATCTCCTGGGCAATCACGCCCACGAATTGTTTGTCTTCCGTGTCAATACCGGCCTTGCCATTGTAGCGAAACGTGACCGGCTTCATTTGCAGGAGTACATTTAAACCATCCGAGAAAGCGCTGATGTCTTTTTTGAGCCGCTTGTCGGAGGCCACTACCCAGCTGCCGCCGCCTACTTTGGCCGCGTCTGGTGCGTTCAGGTGCAAGCGGTAGGCGGGAGCGGTCGTGCCGATGCCCACTCTGGCACTTACTGTAGCCCCGTTTTGCCCGTTGATCGAACCTAAGACCAAGGCATTGGAAGCCGTAACGTAGGACCGCGTGCCGATGGCCGCAGCGTTGGTGAGGGTTCCCGAACTGGCGTTGGCGTAAGTGCCCGCAAACAGGTTGAAGCTGCCACTCGTGTTGCTTGAGCCAGCCTCCCGTCCCAGGGCCAGGTTGCCGCTCCCGGTGGTGTTGCGCAAGGCCGCCCCCCGGCCCAGGAAGGTGTTGGAGTTGCCACTCGTGTTGGTCTGACCGGCCTGGAAGCCCAGAAAGGCGTTCTCTCCGCCGCTGGTATTGGCCAGCCCCGCGCGGGCCCCGATGAGCACGTTGTTGGAAGCCGCGTTGGGCGTAGCCAGGCTGCTGCCCCTTCCGGCCTCACTTCCCAGGTACACATTCGAGGAGCCGGTGGCAAACAAAGCCGTTGAATCACCGGCAGCCAGGTTGCGGCTGCCGGTTTTGTTGTTGTAGGCCGCAGAGCTGCCCAGGAAGGTATTGCGCCGACCCGTCGTGTTATTGAAGCCGGCATAGATGCCCTGAAAGCTATTCATAGAGCCCGTGGTGTTAGCGTAACCCGCATCCCGGCCCAGGAAGCTGTTGTTAATGCCGGTGGTGTTGGAGTAGCCGGCGTAGGCCCCCACGAAGCTGTTGGAATACGCCGTCGTGCTGGAAAAACCCGCGAAGGCGCCCACGTAGCAGTTGGCCAGGCCCGTCGTGTTATTGAGGCCGGCCCGATAGCCCAGAAAGCTATTCCGATCCCCACTGGTATTATACTCGCCGGCATCGGTGCCCACAAAGCTGTTCTTGGAACCAGTGGTGTTGTTGAAGCCGGCATATGTGCCCACAAAGCTGTTGGAGGAGCCAGTGGCATTCAAGTAGCCGGCTCTGGCACCAATAAAGATGTTGTACTTGCCACTCGTGTTGGAAAAGCCGGCATGATAGCCTAAAAAACTGTTGATTTCTCCCGTGGTATTACGGTAGCCGGCCCCGGAACCCAAAAAGCTGTTCATGCTGCCACTCGTGTTGGAGTAGCCAGCCTCTGAACCCACGAAGCTGTTGGAGGAGGCCGTCGTGTTATTGGCTCCGGCCGCGTAGCCCAGAAAGCTATTGTCAAAACCTGTCGTGTTGAAGTAGCCGGCCTGGTAGCCTAGAAAGCTGTTGAAGGAGCCCGTGGTGATGCGCCCGGCGGAAGTACCCACAAAGACGTTAGCAGTACCGCCCGTACCCGAACCGGTGCCGGCGTTGTAGTTCTGGGCCGTAGCCGAAAAGGAAAGCAAGGCCAGCAGGGCCATCAAGGACAGTCGAAGTGTAAGCATTGGTTGGGGAGAAAGGGGAGAAGAAAAGCAGAATCGCCGGCCGGGCCTTAGCGGCGGTGCGGCACGAAAGGTAGGTATAATTTACTGATAATCAATACATTTTGCGCCCATTTGCCCCCCCTGTGGGGGTCTTGGCAGGGATCCCGGCACTGCCCCAGCCGGGCGGATTTACCCTCTCAGGCCGTATTTGTCGATGATGGACTGGCGCCTTTCGTGAAACCAGATGATGCCGAACTTTTCATCGAGGGCCGCAATGCGGTCGGCAATCCCGGGCGAGGCCGGGGTGAGTTGCTGGCTGACCATCTCCGGAATGATCTGGTGAAACAACGCTTCGAGGTAATCTTCCAGGTTCTGATTGAAGAAACAATCCACAAAACGCAAAGGCTCATCGGCGGCGTTCCAGAAGGTATGCACGATGCCCCGCGGGCGGAAATTCCAGCCCCCGGCCGGTACCTCGTATATTTGCTCACCGATCAGTACGGTCGCCGTGCCTTCAAGCACGTACATGAGTTCGTCCAACTCCTTGTGCAGGTGCGGGGCAGGCCCCATCTGTTTGGCAGACAAGGCCACTTCTACGTTGGAAAACTGCTGGTTGGTCTGCCGGGAATGAATAATGGTGCGAATATCGGTGTGGCCCGGCCCCGGCAGGAGCGGCGCTTGGGGGGCAATTACGAAAGGTTTGAGCATCGGCGTATCATCAGGGGTTGAAGTGAAAGCAGCGGCGGGCAGGCTGGTGGCACTTAAACCGGCCAGGATGCCAGTGGATAGAAAATCTCGGCGTTCCATGAAAGTCTCGCTTTGGGTAGAGAAAGGGGGTTTCTTTTCCGAAAGGTACGCGCATGGAGGGGCGGACTGGTGGTAAAAAAGTGACATTCTCAGCACTCATACACCGTAAATCTTCTTTCCAGGCTTTTTCTTTCCAGCTCGAACAGGGCCTGAGGCGTAAGACTGGTAAACTCCTTGTAATCCTTGACCAGGTGCTGGTAATCATAGTAGCCGCACGAGAGGGCGATGAACAACCAGTCGGCCTCCGGGTCAGTGTTCTTCATCCGGTAGGCCCGGTCAAAACGGACAATGCGTTCAAACAGCTTGGCACTGATGCCCTGGCGTTCCTCAAATTTTCGGATGAACTGCCTGACGCTTAAACACGACTGGTCGGCGAGCCAGGGCAGGGAGGGGAATTGTTGGGTATGCAAAATAAACCGGGTGGCTTTGTCGACCGGGTGTAACTCCTTACGCAGATGAAATACAACCAAGTGTTTGAGGAATTGCTCCAGCATGGAAAACATCTCTGAAAGCCCGGCCGCATTGGCCAGGCGCTGGCAAACCGCCTGAATTTCTGATCCCCACACAGCTTCTGCATCAATGAAGGTGTTGGTGAGTTCGTGGGGAGGAATCCCGGTCAGGCAAAACAAGGCCCCCGGTTGGAGCACCACTTTGATGGCCATAAAATCGTGTCCCCCATGTCGGTTGATGGAAACATTATGAATGCCATTGATCACGCAGCGGGGATACCCGGCAATGGCCAGTGATTGAACGGGACTATACCGCTGGACGTCCCTGAGGTAGAAAGTGATGCACTGCTCGGGGCGCGGCGTGTAATATTTTACCGGCACCACGTCCTCCAGATTGTAGGTAAAACGAAATACCTGGTACTTGCGGATGTATTCCTCCAGCGCCGGGTTTGGTGGAAAGTCCTTGATGAGTTCCGTTTTCATGAGCAGGAATGATGACGGCCGGCAAATCGCCGGGGAACCGTTTATTTTTTCGGACGCAACTCATACTCAACGTTTTTCCGCCCCCGTAGAAAGTAATGTATAGTAATTCTTGGGAAGATGCAAGTGTCTTGTCCAGCTATCGATTTACAACAAACGACCCTCTTTTGAGACGCAAACCGGCCGACAGCCCGAAGAGGACACGAGAAATTCGGCTATCCTGGTAATGTCTCATGCAAATACCCTTTTCTGATACGCTTCCCAGCCGTATGCAGCAAGAGGAACGGATCTCTCCGGCCCTCTCAATATTAGAACTTTTTTTGAAACGGTTTTTCGTGGTTGAAACAAGCGCAGGTACATGAGGCTACCCCGGATGATGATTTCCAACAGTGGGGTATCATCCAGAAATAGGGTATGGCCCTGAGGGGGTGATGGCTCCGCCCGAAGCCATTTCATCCGAACCAGTCGTCCAGTGCCTGATTGCGTTCAGGTCATCGGTGCTGCCCACGCCCCGGGGTGTGGAGCCGTCGTCGGGCCGGATGTCGTCGAAGCGTTGTGGTCCTCGGCCCGCCGCACGTCGTTGGGCGGAAAGGGTTGGTTTTCGTTGGTTTCCATAACGGTACGAGTCTGGTTAAGTCAGCCTCCTTGCGGCGGGGAGATGCTTTCCGGTTGCGCGGTTGTAAGCCGGATGGCGTGGTCGGGCCCACGTGAGCTTGGGTAAAGAGTTCCACCACCCGGCAAGCCTTGCCGTCAGTGGCAGCAACGTACTCCCGGTAGCAAAGTACCTGCACCAGCGGGATGAACCCTTCCGGTTCGGGGCCTCCTTCGGTGGCAATCACCAGGCCCCTTTCCGGGCCCGAAGGGAGACGCCGGCCGCATACCTTGGCAACGGCCAGCCCCGACTGGTCGAGCTGATAGACGCGAATTTGATCAGGTGGCATCGGATTGGTTTGGATCGGGAGACGAAGGTACGGGACCGGATTAACTCCTCACTTCCGTCCTTTTACGCATTTTCCGTAACCTACAAAATGATTTCGGTTAGACTGCACCTGTTGAGGGCAAGCCTCCTGGAAGTCCACATCTGGAAATTCGAAGGGGCATCTTTTACGCTAATATTCTAATGGCTGACGAGTAAAAACCTCCACATGCCCGACGCCCGAACCTCTGATCCCGTGACCATGGCCGTCCGTTCGATTGCCCGGCCTACATGGAAGAAGCCGTGCTGGACCAAACGGACGAAGCCATTGACGAAAGAAAATCCTTTTCTTTCAAACGTATTTACCTGTACGCATATGGGGTGGAAGCACACCAGATGCGGCTAAGACCAGGTGCTGGCCGGGGAGGCTTCCGAAAGCGCAACCAGCATGCCCAAGGTACCCGGTAACGAGAAGTTTCAACCCTAAAAGCAGTTTAGCGGGTAAGTACCATTCTTCGTATCCAGATCCTGCCGGCCGGCGTTTGGACCCGGACGAAGTACACGCCGGGGGCCCACTGTGCACAGGGAACCGTGCGGGTGTTCTGCCCGCGGGCTACCACCCACGATTGCTCCGTCAAGGGGCGGTCCAATACATCGCGTACGGACACGCTTACTGTTTCAGCCGCCGGGGAATTGTAGCGGAAAGCGAACTGCCCGCTGGCCGGGTTAGGATAAACGGCAAGGGTGGGCCCGGAAACATCCCCGAACGATGCCCCTGCTGCCGCGCTTCGTCCGCTGCAACTGCTGCCCGAACTGGCCTTCACCTGCGCTTTGCCGTCGTAGAAAATTTTTACGGTGTTGGGAGTGCCCGGCACGGTCTGCGTGTCAAAATAAAGGGTTTCGTAGGCATTCACGATGCCGCTCCCGTGTTGGGGCGTCCCATACACCTCCCACGTGAATGATACCGGCTGGTTGTAGGTGCTGGTTACCCGCCAGCGGCGGCTGACGGAAGGGTCAGCTGAGCACATAGAGGTCAGTTGCAGATCGGCAAGGGGAAGGTTGCCGCCCCGCAGTTCCAGGCGCCCGAAAGCCCGGGTATTCTGGTAGTTGTCATCGTTGCCGTTCCACAAGGTTTGCCCGCTCCGCCCGCTGCCGTTATCGTCGTCGTCATTGGCAATGTCAAACCCAAGGAGCATGCCCGGCGCAGGCGTAATGCCCAGGTTGCTCCACGGCACGCTCAGTTCCACGCTGTAGCCCTGGTTGTCGGGCAAGGTGTAGGATCGGCTCACGACGCCGCTTCCATTGCTGCCAAACAACCCGCCGCTCCACACCTGCACGAACTGCCGGTCGTTGGCATCATACGCACCCGCCCGTTCCTGCCGGGCATCCAGGTACACTTCCACCGCATCGGTGGTATAGAAAAGGTTGTTGTTGTACCGGTTGGGATCAACCACCCGAATGCCTACGTACAGGGTGTCGGCAGTCCAGACCGTGCCGAACGTGGTCACGTTGTCGCTGTTTCCCTGCACTTTTTTACCCACCGCGTGGTACAGGTTCCAGTCCGTTTCGGACAAGATGCCATCTACCCTGATGGCCGCCCCGGACTGATAGGCTACGGCTTTCAAATGGTCGGGCATCATCACCCGAAAGGTATCACTGACTGTCGAAGCGTTGCCGAATGCATCGTAGGCAATCACGTTATAGCGGTACGTCGCCAGCGGCTCCAGGGTCTGGGTATGGTACCGGTTCAGCGGCAGGGAATTGCTCAGCAGCGTTCCGTTCTGGTAGAGGGCATACTGCGTTACCCCGGCGTTGTCCGACGGTACGTCCCAGGTGAGGTCCAGGGCGGTGGAGGAAAGCGCCGTGGTCCGGAGATTGGCCGGTTTGGCCGGCGGCAGGGTGTCCAGCGCGTTGACCAGCAACAGTTCACCCAACTGGTTGGAGCTGTAGAAATTGCCCCCGAAGCCTTTCCAGAGCACGTACCCGTTGCGCACGCCGTAGCTGTCGCTGTCGTTGATGGCGGCGTCGAACCCGATGATTCGTCCCGCCTGGGCATTCACCCCGAGGGCATTCCAGGGAATGGCAATTTCCATGCTGTAGCTGCCGGTCGAAACAAACGACCGGGTCCGGATCACCGAAGCGTCCAGCCCCCCGTTCATCTTGTACAGCTCGTACACCGGGGCCAGCGGATTGTTGAGGTCGCCATCGGGGATTTTCCCGAAAGCGACCTCGTTGGGCCCGTATGAATACGCCTTGTCGTGGTTGCTGTCGATGAACAGTTCGACGGCGTCATTTTGGGGAGCGTAGTACACGAAGTCGTTGAAGAGCAGGTTGTCCTGCACCTGCACGCCGATGTACAGCGAGTCGGCCGTCCACTGGGCGAACACTTTTCCTTTGTTGTCGGAGTAGCCCGAACCGGCCTCCTGCTTGGCAATGTTCTTGAACAGCTTCCAGCCGGGTTCGGTCAGCTTGCCGTCCAGTTGGGGAGGCTGGGCCGCCTGGATCGCCAGCAGGTACGGAGAGGCCGCCGTTTTGACCGGCAGCGGCGGGCCGGCCGTCTGGTTGCCGGAAGCATCTACGGCCACTACCGTAAACGTATAGTCCGTGCTTTTGACCAGCCCCGTCACGGTATAGGCCGTATTGAGCGCGGAGATGGAGCCGGCCAGCACGTTGCCGTTGTAGATCGCGTACGCCGACAATTTGACGTTGTCCGTGGCGGCGTCCCAGCTTAAGCTCACCGACACGTCCTCGAGCGCATCGGCCCTCAGGTTGGCAGGGGCCGTCGGGGGCACGAGTTCGCGCACCCGGAGGGTTGCGTAATAGTCATGGAGGACGGCGGGCCCGCGCGAGAGCCGGGCTTGCAGCGACTGCAAGGCCCCCGCGGCCGGCCAGGTGAGGCCCGTGAGGGCAACCGTTTGACCGGCCGCAATGGGCTGATCGTACGTGAGCGTACCCGGCAGGACCGTACCGCCAACCGTCAGTTGCACGGCAATGGAACCGGAAACGGCGACCGTTCCGCGATTTTTTACGCGGGCCGTAAAGGTGACCGTTTCACCCAGCAAAGGGGCGGACGGCGACCAGGACACGTCCGTAATGGCCAGGCTGGCACTGAGCGTAGAATCGGCCGGGATCGCCGGGGAACCGATTTTCCAGTTCCCGTAGCAGCCCGTCAGCAGAAACAACTCCCTGGTTTTGGGATTGACGCGCATGAAACAGCCTTCGCCGGGGCTTACGCCAAACTGGTAATTGCCCAGGCGCGGCGTAGCGGTGAGGACCTGCCAGGTTTGGCCCCCGTCGGTGGAGCGCACCACGCTGGCGTCGCTGTTGTAAATGTCTTTGGGGCCTCCCGCGTAGACGACGGCGGGCTGGAGCGGATCTACGGCCACGTTGAGGTACCGCTGCGTGCCGATCTGGTTCTGCGGAATGAGGTTGGAGATGTTGGTCACCGCCCCGGTGGTGAGTTTCACCGTAAACAGGCCATAATCGCGGCAGGCTACGTACAGCAGGCCCTGCCGGTGATCCACCGCCACCGAGGAGATGGGGTAAGGCACGTCGCCCAGCGTGATCCAGGAAGCCCCGCGGTCGTAGGAAACGGCCACGGCGTTGGCATTGGTTCCGTAGAGTTCCCGCTGGCCGGTCGGGCTGTGGGTGAATACGCCGTCGCACCCCGCCATTTTGTTCCAGGTCGTGCCGCCGTCCGTCGAACGCCATTCGCCCAGGAACAACACGTCCGGATCGTGCGGGTCGCCGTAGGCCGAAGCCTGGCCGGTGATGCGCGTCTGGGTCCGGTTGAAGGTGTTGCCGCCGTCTTTGGAAACGGCAATGTAGCGGAAGTTGCCGTCGCCTTCCGTTGCGTTGCCGGCCACAATGGTCTGGCCGTCGGGCGAGTACAGGCCGTACACAAAGCCGCCGAAGCCGAACCCGGAGACGTTGAGGTACTTCCAGGTGCTGCCAGCATCGAGCGAAATGGCCCCGTTGTAATCCCGCGTGCCCATGCACCAGATGTCGGGATTAAAGTGACTGAAGGTAGGCGTGGCGGTTCCGCAAACGGCCGTCAGGCCGTTGTTGGCCCACGCCTGGGTTTGCCCGCCGTTGCTGCTTTTCTCCACGCAATCCGAGCCGGCCAGCCAGAAATGGTTTTCGGCAACCGGGCTCCAGGCTACGTAGCTGAGCCGGCCCCCGTTGTAGGGCAGCATCCGGTTGGTGGTTACATCCACCTGCACTTCCGACCAGCTCAGGCCGCCGTCGTGGCTGTAGAAGTGCGGGGTGTCGTAGTCGCCGCGGATGACCTGCACGACCATCTTCAGCGGGTTGAGGGGACTGACGTTGAGGAATTGTTTCGCGGAAGCGGGCAGCGTGGCGGAAGTGACTTTTTGAAAAGCAGCCCCCTGGTTGCCCGACACGTACAGGCCGTCGCTGGCCATCACGTATACCTTGTCGGGTTGCGAGGCCACCACGTCGAGGCCCGCCACGGCGGCCGAAAAAATCTTCTGGAAGAAATTCCCGCCGTCGGTGCTCTTGTACAAACCGGAGGCATTGCCCAGGTAAAGCGTACCGTTCGTGGGGTGGAGCTTGACCGTGGCATCGCCCTGGGCGGCCGTGTTGGGCAACAGTTGCCAGCTTTCGCCCCCATCGGTTGACTTGTAGAGGCCGGGACTACCGGTTTGCGCGCCGCCCACGCAGTAACCCGCCTTGGCGCGTGACCAGTACGCCACCTTGGCATACCCCGCGGCGGCGTCGTAACTGGCCGGGTCGAAAGCAACCTGCTCGCGGATGTCACGGTACCCGCAATAGTCGTCAACCGCCTTCACAATCCGCCAGGAGGCACCCTTATCGGTAGACAAGTACAAGCCGTGCACCTGCGTGAACGACTGGGCACTGTTGCCGCCCACAGCCAGCACCCGGTTCGAATTGCGGGGATCGATGGCAAAACCGGCATTGCCGCGGGCCTGGTAGCCGAGGTTACAGGGCGTCCAGGTGACCCCGCCGTCGAGGCTCCGGCTGATGCCGCCCACGTCGGTGCCGAAGAGCAGCAGGCTGGCGTCGGTGGAAATGGCAATGGCTTGTCCCCACTGCCCGCCTTCGCCGCCGGCGAGTCCCTGGTTGCGCATCGCCTGGGTGACCCAGGGCACCCTTTGCCACTGTTCCTGCGCCTGCGCCCGGGCCGGGAGGACGGCAAGCACCAGGAGGAAAAAGGTCAACCCGCTGAGGGTGCGCCGCAACGCGGCCATTGTATCAATCGCATGAGTACGTTTCATAGGGGTAGCAGGAAGTGAAGTAGGGAACAAGAAAAGGCGTAGCCATTCCCGGCCCGGCGGCCCTAAAGGTTGCGGGGCATCCGGCCGGGTGCGGCGGTTGATTCGATTTAGTTCCAGTCGTTGGCCACGTCAGCGGCTACGGCGGGATTGGTATTTTTTTCCGCCAGCGGGATGGGAAAGAGCAGGTGCTTGTCCTGGAAAGGCTGGATGCCGAGGGCCGCCTGCTTTTGGGCATTGAGGGTACGCTTCATGTCGGTCAGCCCGGCTTTCGTCCAGCGGGCCAGGTCGAACCAGCGGGATTGCTCCCCGCACAGTTCCACCTGTCTTTCGCGCATGAGCAGTTGCATGGCGTTGGTCGGATCGCCCAGGGCCGGGTAGGCAAAAGCGCCGGCCCGGGCGCGCACCTGGTTGAGCAAAGGCAGCGCACCGGCCGTATTGCCCTGCATTACCAGGCTTTCGGCCAGCATCAGCAGCACGTCGGCGTAACGAATGACCTGGGCATTGATTTCACTGACGGGCAGGTCCAGTTTGGCTGCCTTCTCGTAATTCCCGTATTTCCGCCACGAAACCTGCCCTTGCAATTCGGTGAAAGGATAGGCAATGGGTCCGTCGGCGCACTGGTCGCAATAGGTGACGTCGCCCCCGTTGGCCGCGTCGCTGTAGTAGGTGAGCCCCGCCCGGGGATCGGTGTAGGGCAAGCCCTGGTCATCGGGATACTGAAAGGCGGCCCGGGCGGCTTTGGAAACGAACGCATTGTTGTAATCATTGAATCCGTACTCCATGGCCCGTCCGCTGTGGGTGGCCTTGCCGCCCCAGGCCTCCTGGCCCCCAAACATGTAGAAGGCGTTGCTCACGCCCCATCCCAGCCACTTGCCGTGGGGAATGTCGAATACGGTTTCGCTGCTGCCGCCGTTGTTTTCGCTGAACTGAGCGTCGAAGCTGGGATTGAGGGCGTACGCGAACGGGGTCCGGGTCAGCTTGATGAGTTCAGCCGCCGCCTGTGCGTATTTCTGCTGGTACAAATAGGCCTTGCCGAGCAACGCAATGGCCGCCCCCTGCGTGGCCCGGCCCAGGTTGGCATTGTCGTACTTTACCGGCAGGCCGGCGACGGCCAGCGTCAGGTCGGCTTCCACGGCCGCCCATACCTCTTCCACGGTGTTGCGGCCGGCGTAGTAATTGTCGGTCGACGTTTTGTAATCGGTTTTCAGGGGCACCCTGCCCCAGATGGATACGAGGTAAAACTGCGCCAGGCCCTTCAGAAAGTGCGCCTCGGCCAGGTACTGTCCCTTTACACTTACGTCCGCCGAAAGGGTGGGTTTCCAGGCGCCGGCTTTGTCGATGACCAGGTTGGTGCGCAGTACAATTTCGTACAAGGTCGCCCACAGCCCGTAGAGGGTGCCGTTGTTGGCCCCGTAGCTGTAGTCGTGGAACTGCAACTCGGGATTTTGCAGCTTGATGGTGGCCTCGGCCTCGTCGCCGGCGAGGTCAAACACAAAGAACCAGTCCCGGCTGAACATTCCCTTTTTGAGCAGGCCGGCGTACGACGCCACCACGGCCTGGTTCATCGTGTTGGCGTTGGTAAAGTAGGTATCGGCCGAGTATTGACTTTGGTTGTTTACGTCCAGGATATCCTCTTTGCAGGCGCCGGCCGGCAAACAGAGGGCAGCAACCAGCGACAAGACAGTACATTTGTTTTTCATGAGAGTGGAAAGGATTGGTGGATAGCACTCAGAAACTGGCTTGCAGGCCCATTAAAAAAGTTCTCGGCTGGGGATACGTACCGTTGTCGACGCCCCGCGAGAAGATGAAGTTTTTGGAATTGTTGTAGTATACCGACGACACCTCGGGATCAAGCCCTGTGTAGCGGGTGAAGGTGAACAGGTTCTGCGCCGTCAGGTAGAGGCGGAAGCTGGAAACAGTTTGGCGGGTGAGTTTGGTAAGCAGGGATTGCGGAAAAGTAAAGCCCAGGGTCACGTTCCGGATTCGGGCGTACGCGCCGCTCTCGATGAAGCGGTCCGACACCCGGGTATTGGAGGCAATGTTCTGGCCGGCCCGGGGAATGCCCGTCACGTCGCCTTCCTGCCGCCAGCGGTCCAGCAGGGCCGTGCTGCCGTTAAAGGGTTTGGTGGTTCCTTCCGTCCAGTACGACAGCGCATTGGCCAGTTGTACGCCCGCAATGCCCTGCACGGAGGCCATCAGGTCGAAGTGGCGGTAAGCCAGGTTGAGGTTCACCCCGTACGCCCATTTGGGCAGGTTGCTGCCCAGGTAGGCCTGGTCCTTGTCGGTTACCTGGCCGTCGCCGTCGAGGTCGCGGAAAATGAGGTCGCCGGGTTTGAGCCCATCCTGGTAAAGGGATGCCGGGTTTCCCGTTTGTTCGGCGGCCCGCCGGTTGTAGGCGTCCACGTCGGCCTGGTCAACGGCCACGTGGTCCACCTTAAACCCCCAGTACGCGCCGATGGGCAGCATGGTGTCGGTTCGGGTGAGGGAACCCGTGCTGAATTCGCCGCCGGTGATGGGCACGGCGCCCTGCGTGCCCAGGGAGGTGACCCGGTTTTTCAGATAGGTCGCATTGGCCCCGAGGCTAAAGCGGAAATGGTTGGCAATGCGGCCCTGGTAGGTCCCGGCCAGTTCCACGCCGCGGTTGTAGGCATTGGCCGCATTCACGGCTACGCTCCCTACGCCGGTGGTGGGCGGCAGGGGCACGTTGACCAGCAGATCGGTATTGACGCGGTTGAAATAATCAACGGCGAAGGTAAGTTGATCGTTGAACAGGCCCACGTCAAGCCCTACGTCGGTTTGGGTGGTTTTTTCCCAGCGCAGGTTCGGGTTGGCAATGTTGGCTACCGTGCTGCCCGTGGCGTACGCCTTGTCGGTGCCCAGCGCGTACCCGATGTTGTTGCTCCAGCCTTTGTTGATGTTGGTGCTGAACTGGTAGGGGTCAATGTTGGAATTTCCCGTTTGCCCCCAGCTGGCCCGCACTTTCAGTTCGGAAATGACCGGGTTGCTGCGCATAAAAGCTTCTTCGCTTATTTTCCACGCTACCCCGAACGCCGGAAAGGTGCCGAAACGGTAGTTGGGGCCGAATACGCCGCTGATGCCGTCGCGCCGGATACTCGCTGTGAACAGGTAACGGTCCAGCAGGCCGTAGTTGAGCCGGCCGAAGTACGACAACTGGCTGCTTTTTCCGGCATCGGCCCCCGTCACGCTGGTGCTGTTGGCGACCCCGATCTGCCGGATGCCGTCGTTGGCAAAATCGCTGCCGCCCACGTACAGCGTACGGGAAAGCCCTCCCCGGGCGTAGGTATTGCCCACTGTCGCCTGCCAGGCGTGGACCCCGAGCGTCTTCTGGTAGGTCAGGATGTTTTCGACGAGGGGCGCAATGCCGTAGCCGTAGCTTTCGTCGATGCTGCTGGCCCGGACTATTTCCCCGTTGGCATTGGCCTGCTGGTAGTTATAGCCGTTGAAGTTGGAAAATTTGAGCGAAGCCTGGGTGCGGAACTTGAGCCCGGCCACCAGGTCGATCTCGCCGAAAAACTGTCCGTAGGCGAGCAGGTCGCGTTGCCTCCTTTCGCTCAGGTACACGCTGGTGAGAGGATTGCTGGCATCGTTGAGGTCCACCACGCCCGTGACCCGGGAAAAGCCGCCCAGGTTGTCGGGATCGTATATGGGCGCGTAGGGCGGCATTTGCAGGGCGCTCAGCAAAACGGGGGCCGTGCCTTTCTCAATGGAATACCGGAAATTGATCTGCTGGCCGAGGCGGATTCGTTTGCCCAGTTTCTCTTCGGTATTGACCCGCAGGTTGAACCGCTCGTACCCGTAGCCCACCTCGATGGCCTGCTGGTTGGTATACCCGCCCGACAGGCTGTAGGTCACCTGTTGGGTCCCCCCCGAAACCGAAAGGTGGTGTTCGGAGAGTTTGGCAGTCCGGAAAATGGCATCCTGCCAGTCAGTGCGGTCCTGGCGTACGTAATCGGTTTTGAGCTTTTCGGGAACGTCATTGCCGTTGGTGGCCTGGATGTCGGTGACCAGGTCAATGTACTGCGGCGCGTTGAGAAGGGGGATTTTCCGCCAGCGCCGGGCCAGGCCGAAATAGGCGGTGTACGTGACGCGGGGAGCGCCGGTAAGGGCTTTTCTGGTGGTGACCACCACGACCCCGTTGGCGGCTTTGGCCCCGTAAATGGCAATCGAGGAAGCATCTTTGAGGACCGTAATGTCCTGCACGTCGTAGGGGCTCAGGGCGTTGAACGTAGTGGCATCGCTTTGAATGCCGTCGATGACGTAGAGGGGAGCCGTATTGCTGAAGGAGCCCACGCCCCGGACCTGGATCGCCGATCCGGCCCCAGGCAGCCCGCTGTAGTTGATCACTTGTACGCCGGCCAGCTTGCCCTGGATCAATTGCGTCGGGTTGGAAACGGCCACATCGCCAAAATCATCCCGGTTGGCCACGCCCACCGAGCCGATCAGGTCTTTGCGTTGCTGGGTCCCGTAGCCGACCACCACTACTTCGCCCAGCGATTTGATGTCGGGAACCAGGGAGACGTTGAGGGTGTTCCGGTTGCCGATGGCAATTTCTTCGGTGGTGTAGCCGATGAAGGAGAAAACCAGCGTACCGCCGGCCTGCGCATCGGGCAGGGTAAGCGTGTAGTTGCCGTCGTTGCCCGTGGCCGTGCCGGAAGTAGTGCCTTTCAGCAGTACGCTTACCCCGGGCAGGTCCTCCCCGGCCGGGTTGGTCACGCGGCCCGATACGCTAAAGGCGGCCGGCGCGGCCGGGGAAAGGGAGGCCGTGGGCAAGGCCGGGCCCGGCGTCTCCAGTTCCCGGACGCGGGCCCCGGGTGGCGCGGGGGAAACCTTCTTTTCGGGAAATATCAAATAGGAGTTGTTCTTCAGCTTCCGGTAGGTCAGGCCGTAGGTGCGCAGCAGCAGGGTCAGTTGCCGGTCCAGTTTCTGACCCGGATTGACGGCGTTGGCACTTACCCGCACGTCGGGCAAGGTGGAGGCTTCGATGAGAATGTTGACCCCGAATTGTTGCCCCAGGCGGTTGAGCAGTTCTTTGAGGGGAATGGTCCGGGGGTTGTCTTCGCCGGCCGGGGTGGTTTGCCGGGCGTTGTTTTGTACAACGGCAACCGTCTGTGCAGGGGTGGCTGCCGGACCCGTCAGCAAAAGCAGCAGCAGGAGGAGGGATAGAGGTTTGTGCATAGATCAGTTGGGTTGAATCGAATAGAGTTCGACGGAGTCATTTTTTTTCACCATTTCCAGTCCCAGCAATGCCGTGACGGCCTCCAGCAGGTCGTTGGCGTGGTTGGCTTTGAAGATGCCGGCGATGCGCCGGTTGGCTGTAACCGGGTCCCGGATCGAGACCTTGAGCCCGAAGTGCTCGCCCACCAGGTCGGCCACTTCGGAGAGCGGCGTATTGTCAAAATAGAACTGGTGTTGCTTCCAGGCGGCGTATTGCTGCGTCTGTCCGACCCGGGTCAGGCTGGATTGACCGGCTTGCGGCTGCCACTGGAATAAATCGCCGGGTTGGAGCAGGGCCTTCCGGCCGGCAGCGTAGCTGACCCGGACCTTCCCGCGGTGCAGCAACACCCGGTTGCTGCGGGGACGGGTATAGACCACAAACTCCGTCCCGAGCACTTCTACCTCGAAGCCCGCCCGGGTACCGACCAGAAAGTGCCGGTGATCGGCCGTGTGCCGGACGTTGAATTCGGCCTCGCCCTCCAGCAGTACCCGCCGGTCACCTCGGTCAAAACCCCAGCGCGGCACGTGGAGGACGGAGTTGGCATTCAACGTCACCTGCGTGCCGTCAGGCAGCCGGACTGACTTTACTTCTCCGTAAGCCGATTGGTGGGACTCATAAAGCAGGGCCTGGCGAAAGAAAATGCCGGCCATCCCCAGCAACAACACTACCGAAGCGGCGGCAATCCAGCCAAACCGGTTGTACCGCCGCAGGGGCGTGGCCGGCAGCGGGTGCATGGCAACGCCGGCAACGTGCTGCCAGTGTTCTTGGAGGGCGCGTTCGCTGTTGGGGCGGTACTGCGGGTGCTGGCTTTCCCACGCGTCAAGGTACCGGTAAAACAATTCTTCATTTTCCGGATGGGCAAGCCACTCCTCCACCAGTTTTACTTCCAGGGGGTTGGCCCGGCCTTCGAAAAACGCATGGATTATATTTTCAGTGGGGAGCTGATTCATTCTGTATGGGTTTAAACGGGTAGACAATCGAGCAGGCGGTGACCCCACGGGCAGAGGCAACTTAATTTCCAAGCAGCAGCAGCCACAGGCTGATGAACCCGGTGCCCTTCAACTCCCGGCGGAGTTTGGTGAGGGCCCGGCCGATGAGCCGTTCCACGGCACTGGTCGTAATGGCTAGTTCTTGTCCAATGTCCTCGTAGCGCTTTCCTTCGAGCCGATGCAACAAAAAAGCCCGTTTGCACTGGGGCGGCAATTGCTGGACCACCGACTCAATCTTGTGCTGTAGTTCCTGGTACTGGAGCACTTCATCGGGCTTGAGCGGAACAATGCCGGGTAACACGCCGGGTTTTGCGTGCGCAACGGCGTGGCCGGTTTCTTTTTTGAGGCAATTGTAAGCGCGGTGGCGAACGGCTTTGTAGAGGTAAGCCCGGAAGGAAGTGGTGATGCGCTCGAAGTGCCGGTTGACCCATAGGTCCAGAAAAACTTCCGCCACAATGTCTTCGGCCACGGCCTTGGAGTAGACCAACCGGATGGCGTGGTTACAAAGGTTGGTGTGGTAACGCCGGAACAGGAAGGCGAACCCTTCACTGGCGTCCTGCGCGAAGGTTTCCCGCAGGAGCCGCTCGTCGTCCGTGACGGTATTGTGGGGCTGGCCAGGCGTGTCGGCAGGCAAAGCCTTCAACGTACCGATCAATCCTTTACCGGCATTCCGCAGGGGACCAGTTTCCATGAAAAAGAGGGGTTAGCAGTAGCGTGCAAACAACAGACAAGTGGGCAAGGTTTTACCCCACCTGGCTACGCAGTTATTTTTTAACTGATTGCAATTTCACAGCTTACCCTCCCGGGTCCAGGCGCAGTATCCTTTTCAATTTGGACGTACAAGTCCGCCGCGGGTGATTTGGCAACTGCGTGGTCCGAGGCTGCTACAAACCTCTGGTACTGAGTTACCAGGGGCACATCCACATAGCGCCGCATCAAGTTGAAGGAATACAAGTTCCCAGGAACCTGGCTCCATCCAATAACCGCCCCTTAAGCGTTTCATTAAAGGGAATGGCTAAAGGAGCATTATCTAAACATTTGCCTCCCGCCAGTGGTATTCCGGGGTGCACGTAGAGGATTTGAAAAGATCACCTTTATTTGTTGTTTCTTGTAACGCCTCCCTGCCCAATACAGCAGGAGAGCTGGACTTATCCCACCCTCTCAGTATTGGCTAACCGCGGTGATTGCTCCGTGCCGGGCAACTTTTACTCATTGCCGGAAACCAATGACTGCTTGCAGATACAGTCCCCCTGCGCTGCTGGCAGGGCCGTCTTCTAAAGTGACGCCGTCGGTTTTCCACTGGGTATCGCCGAGGGGCAGGTAGTAACCGCCCTTGAGTCCCAGCAATAATTTCTCCCCTAAACCACGGTCGCCAAACCGGGTGCGGGCCAGTTGTACGCCCAGGTTGGCCATAAAGCGGTTGGAAGTGAGATGGTGTTGGTTGGGTGGCCCGGACAAGTAGCCATTGAACGATGTCGGACCGGGTGTGTTGCTGGATACGCGTACCCCGAACCAGGTGTACGGAGAACACCACAAAGGCGGGTTGGACAAGGGTACCTGCTTCCGCCAAAGCGTTTAACCGAATGCCCGTTTTGATGGGGTCAATGCACTGATTCTTCAGCGTTGACCACCGGTACCCTACTGCCAGCAGACAGCCCCGTTCGTTTGCTGCACAGTCCATTGCCTGGTAGGTGAGCGTACTGGTGAATTGTAAAGCCGACTGGTTCTCAAATACTACCTTGGCTGATGTCTCTTTGAGGGGACCGAACCCTTCCAGGAGTTGCCCGCCGGTATTGAGCAGGGCTACTTCCCGTACCGATTGCTGCCCTTCCGACTGGAAAGTGTAATCGGCAAAGAGGGTATCTCCCCGCAATTCACCCACCAGGGTGCCGGTGTTATCGTCTTTCTCAAAAAAGCGGTACGTTAAATCGCCCGTTACCTGGTTGCCCTTTACCTCCAGGTGCAACAGGACACTATCCTTACCGGATCGGGCCTTATAACAGGACGCCCCTTGCGCCTACAGCGTGGCTTCAGTAGGGGGCACCTCGGCGGGAGTGGCCGAGTCCGTAGCATGCTCTCCCGGCGGACTGCCCTTGCCTCCGTTGCAAGCCGTCAGGCAAAGGCTCCCCGCGGCGAGTAGAACATAAAAGCGTTTCATCATACACTTCGGATCATAGCAGGCATTGGAAAAGGGAGTTTGGTTGGGCCGTACAGCAGGTCACTGCTCATCTGCCCGGCACTGCGCCATCACCGGGCTCGTAGAAAGGCGTGCCCAACTTTTCAGCCAGGTACAGGTAGGGCTTGTGGAAGTGGTGATTGAAGACCTTCGCCGGGTCTTCGGGAAACGCCCGGTAGTAGGCTTCGTCCGGCGTCAGCACAATGCTGGTTCCGGTCCGCACGTAGTGGTTGCTCTGGGAATAGGTCGGGCCCTTAAACCCTTTGATTTGTTTGGCCACCATCCGGGAGGTCACGCTGCCCAGGTACTTCTGGTAATTGCGCTGGGCTTTACGAGCCGGCTTATTGAGCTTGTTGTACACGTGGCGCAGCATGAGGTTGCGGGGGAATTTCTGCTTCCTGATGATGCTGCGGGCATTGGCAAATGGACTCGTCCGGTTAAAGTCATCCAGCGTCTGAATGGTAACGGGAACCTCGGGTACCCAGTCAGCGGCATTGATGATGTTGTAGGCCCAGCCGTTCTGGGTGAGGGACTCGTAGGCGTAGGCAAAATACAGGTTGCCCGGTTTGGGCGCGGCGCTGCAGTAGGTTTTGAACTGGATGCCGGCGGGCAGTTTACCCTCCTGCTGCAAGCGGCGCAGGTGGGCCGTGAGCAGGTAGGCAATGCCCCCGCCCTGGCTGTGGCCCACGATCAGAAAGCCGCTGGTGCCGCGTTTGGCCAATGAATCAATCTTGGGTAGGATTTCCCGGGACAGGAACGCCATGCCGACCAGCCACCCTACGTGTACACTGGCCCGGGGATCGTCCGTGAGTTGGTAAGCGAACGTTTCGTTGGTTGCCAGCGTAAGTTCCCCTTTGGCCGGGACCATAGCGGCGTAGAAGTTCTCCAGCCAGCTTTCCGGTTTGGCAGTAGTGCCCCGGAGGCTGATCACGGCTTTCCCATCGGGTCCGGCCCACAAGTCCCACAGGTTATCCAGTCCCATGGGCTTTGATCGGTAGATCATCCGGTAGTGGGCAGGTTCGGGAAACTGGCCCGCATAAGCAGCGTCAAGGGCTCCGGTCCGCGCCGAAATGTGCATCATTTCAATGTATTCTTCCTTGTTAAAACCCGGTTTCAATGATTGTGCAAGGGTCGGCAAGGATAGGGTACTCAGCAGCAGGACAGTCAGGAACTGGACGCAGAAATGGCTCATAGGGATAGTTGTTTAAAGGGCTTGACCCGGCTCAAGGAAGCACGGAAACCATTATTCCGGCAGCAGCACCTGGTCAATGACGTTGATAAAGCCATCCTTGCCTTTGAATGACTCCTGTACCTTGGCCAGGCCGCCGATGGTCGGACGCCCGCCGCTGCCGCTTACCTGGAGCGTCTTGCCCAGCAGGTTCTGCACGGTGCCTTTCCCGGCCAGGCCGCTCCCGTCCAGGGCGCCGGCAATGAGGTGATTTTTCAGGAGGTTGGTTAGCTTGTCCTTGTTGCCGGGCTCCGTTAAGCTGCTCAACAGACCGGCAGGCAGGGCTTTGAAGGCGTCGTTGGTGGGAGCCAGCAGGGTAAGGGGGCTTTTGCCTTTGAGCAGGTCGCCGAGGCCCGCCCCGTTCACCAACGAAAGCAAAGTGCTCAACTCGGGCTTGGTTCCCAGGAGCCCCAGCAGGCCGGCGGCTCCGCCTAGTCCTTTGCTGCCCGTACACCCGGCATTCAGCAAGGCATACACGATGAGCAAGGGCAGAAACCAGAAGGTTGTACTACGTGTCATTGGGAAGTGGATTGGGGTGAAATTATACATGAATCGTATGGTCAATTCTTTCTTTACCGTCTCAGCGGTAGCGGTTGAGGGTGTAGGCCAGTCCCACGGCCAGGCTCTGGCTGAGCTGCACGTCATTGTCCTGGTCGCGGTCGTAGAGCAGAATGCCCGTCAGGCTGACGTTGAGGAAGTCGGTGACCTTGCTGGTGAAGGAGACGTCGAGGCGGTGGTCGATGGTGTTGAAGGCCAGCGTTTCCAGGTTGGCAAAGAGCTGGTAGCGGGCCTTCAGGCTGAGCGTTTCGTTGATGTTGCGGTTGTAGTCGGCCAGCACCTGCATGGAGAGCCACTCCTGGCGGACGGTTCGGCCGACGGGCACGCCGTAGTTGTCGGGTACGGTCAAATACAGGTTGCGGTCAGTCACGAAGGTAAAGCGGGGCGAAAAGGGGCTCAGCCGCACGTAGAAGTACTCTACCGGCTTGTACTCAAACCCGTAGGCAAACGTGAGGAAACCCGGGGCCATGAATTTGGAGATGAGCACGGCTTGCTCCCGGTCAAGGGAGTCTTTCTCGTACTGGTAGCCGGGGGCGAACTGGGAGAGGAAGTTGGCCGACACGAACATGTTCCATTTGCCTGAAAGCTTGTAGCCCAGCTTGGAGTCGAGCAGCATCCGGTCGGTGGTCTTACGGAAGCCCTGCCCACTGTTGTTGAGCAATCCGTAGAGCAGGTCCACGTCGTTTACCCAGTCAAGGCGGCCTTTCGTGTAGCTGGCCTTCAGGTTGAAGAGCGAGCCCAGCGCAATTGAATTTACCCCGCCGGCCCGCCAGTTGCCGCTGAAGGAGGCTTGGTTGAAGTTTAACCCGGCGGCCATTTTCACGCGCCAGCTGGTATCAGCAGCAGCGGGGGTTTGGGCCAGCAGGGGGCCTGATACACCGATGAACAGGAGCGTGGTCAGTAGGCTAATACGCATGCAGGGGAGGAGTTAGGTTTGGTGGGGTAAGCAGGGCTTTGGAAAGCAGCGCGGTAGAAAATGGCAGAAAACCGGGAATCAGCAAGCAGATCAGGGTAGGCCCCGAGTCGTCCACGCCGACTGGAAGGCATCAGGATATCTCGCAGGAATTTTTGCCAGGCGGCTCTCCTTTGCGCGGCAGCGGGGCCTTTTTTTTCGCAATCATCAACCGCTGCGCTTGCCCCACCCAGTCTTCCTGTTGCACCCGGTCCGGATAGAAATGAATGGCCGCCGTGAGCAGCCGGATGGCGTGGTCGTTGAGTTGGCTGACTTGCTGGAAGGTATAAATGCCCAGCAAATGCAATTTTTCCTCAGTTCGGGGGCCAATGCCCGATATCTGCTTCAAATCATCGCGTCGCTGGAGAGGTACCGGGAAAATGGACGTGTCCAACAGCACAGCCAGTTGCCGGGCCGCCAGCGCGGGAGATATTTCTTTTTTTAGAAAAGTGTTTTCAGGTGCGCTACCCCACGACGGCGCATCTGCCCGGGGGTATCCCGGCAAGCCCGGCTTGGCGCTGATTTCCCGCCGGGGTCGATCTCGCTTGTCGGGTAGCGGTTGACTTTTTATCAGGCTTTCCAGCCGGGTCACCGCCCTCAACATCTCGTCGTTCACCCGTTGCATTTTCCGCAAGACCCGCCCCCTAAGCCAGTAGGCAAGCCCCAAACCCAGCCCGAAGGCAATGAGCAGGGTGTCCACCAAAGCAGGACTACCATCCGGCAGCAGATCGACGTTTTCCATGGTCATTATTTGCCTAGTCTACCTTCCGGTACTGGTAAACAGTATCCCTACTGGCCTGGAGTTGCAGTTTGCCCTGCCCAATGGTGTACCGGTGCGTTTTGAGTTGCAAAGAGCCCAGATACCGCCCCTCAAAACCCCCGTCGGGGCAATACATGCGCGTAGTAGACAGCCGTCCGAACTCAATGCGCTTTCCTAAAACCTTGATCGTGCCGTTCATTGCGTTGCAACCGGTGTGCCCCATCACTTTGTTGTAGGCGGGCATAAACTCCAGTTGGGGAAGCCCTTTCGTAAAATCAGTGCGCTCCACTTGCTCCCCATTGATGCTTTCCAGCACCCAGATGTCGTGTAAGCGGTAGTCGTATAGGTATCGTCCGCAACCGTTGTACCGTTTGCCACCGAGCGTAATTTCTACCTTTTTGGGCCACTCCCCGCCCGGCATGTCATTGGTGCAGGGTCGGTCGTATACGACTACCTGCAAGGGCCCGGCTTCCGTCTCGGCCCGGTAACTGGTAGCATTTGCCTCCTCCATCCGCTGACCCACTACGGCGGGTGTGCTGATTGAATCGCCGTTCAGGGTAGAAAAGCGCATAATGCGGTCAAAATCAATCTCCAACCCCCAAAAGGGCTCCGTGCCACTGGCAATGAAGTCGATGCCCTGTTCAAATTTATCGCTGAATTGGTCGGGGTGCAGCATATCGGTCGGGGAAGCACTGGTTGCAACAGTACCCCGCTTACCTGATTGGCAAGCCAGCAGCAAGGTCAGGCAGGCGAATAAATAAATAGCCTTTGTGAATGATTTCATCTGGTAGCAGGCAGTTTGTTAAACTCCTTGACGCAAGTGGCATTATCCGGGCGGATGTTGGGTTGGATGCCCCAAAGATGCACACGCCGCAGGGGCATTTGCAACGCTACCTTGTCTCCTTCGATAATATGAGACACCCCGTTTCAGGCTGCCGAAGTGGTCAGGCCAAGCTTACTGGTATATTCAGTGGGTGTCATGCTGGTACACTTCTTAAAGGCTTTATAGAACGTAGCCCTCGAATTAAACCCGGATTCACTTCCAATCCCCGCAATGCTCAGGTGGTCCAACCGGCCACTGGCAATAAGGGCTTTGGCGTACTGGACGCGGTATGCGTTGACATAATCAGCGAAACTATCCCCCCCGATTTCATTAATCACTTGGGATACCCAATGCGGGGAGACATTCAAGTCGTACGACACTTCATGCAGCGAAAGCTGCTTGTTCAAATAAGGCTTCTGTTCGATCATGTACGTTTGAATGCAGGTGAAGTGCGCCAGCTTCTGCTCCGGAGTCAGCGGCGATGATTTATACTTAGGCGGAGATTCGCCCAACGGGGGAGCCGTTGACGCTGGGGAGGCAGGACCCGGAACTGCTTCCGGCAAGGGATCGGCAGAGGGGTTTTCGTACAGCGCCCCGTAGAGGATTTGCGGGCGAAACAACAGGAATAAGGCACCTACCAGGTTCTCGGCGGCCGAGAACAAACTGTTAAATGTAAAAGCGGATACGGGTACCAGCCGGGGAAAAAGAAATCTGACCAGCCAGGCCAGGGTGTAGAGTCCCGAAATGCCGAATAAAACCTGCAACCATTGGTTGTAAATTCTATTCTGAGGCGCTTGTTGAACTTTAGCCTTTCGCGGGTATAAGCGGAACACATAAAATGAGAGCCCGGTCAGCACTACACTGTAGCCATTCTTCAAGATGTCATGCAATGGAAGGGTAACGTCACGCCGGACCTCAAGCAAGTAGCGAATGTGGGCTAGCTTTTGCGTTCGGTCCATCAGATAGATGGGCAGCGTTTCCAAGAAGTGAGCCAAAGCCGGCAAAAAAAGCAGCCATTCCCAGGGCTTGAGTTTATAACCCCGGTAAACCGAGGTTTTGGTGTAATAGTACAACAACGGAGGAATGGCGTAATGCAGGGGACTACTCATCCGGAAGAGGTAGGGCACCTGGATGATCCAACCCGAAATGGTAACCGCCGCCAGTACCCCCGACACACTCATGCTCACCAGCAGGGCTACCAGGAAATGATTGGACGTCAGGTTCGTTTTCCGGTTGTATGTCCCTAGTACCACGGCGACTACCAAGGCAATCAGGGACGAAAAAAGGGTAATTAGCGTGATGATTAAGTGGTAGGGCGATTGCATAGAACAGGTCTTGTGCTGACGTTGTATTCGTTTACCAGCCAGCAAGTCTACTGATGCGTTGCGCTTTGCGCGTCGACTTTACCGGTTCATCTGTTACGGCAAGGGAAAACGGCCTGAGAATTTTGGTATATCAGGTACACGGCAGCATGAACTTAATCCTGGAGTGAAGGCAGCTTTCTCGAAGCCGGAGCCCTATCCTTGCTGGCAGGAGTTAAGTAAACTGAGGGGTATTACCGTTTGCATGTAGCGTATTCTGTACACCATTAAACAGGCAGATGGGTTAATTGTTTAATTCGTTAGAGTTACTTGGTTATTTTATTTACTTAGTCTGGATGGTTGTTTTCAGTGGGAAAGCAAGGACACTTCCTGTTCTGTATATAGCCTACATTCTTAGTTGTAGTAGGTAGAAGCGTGTAGATAGAAACCTTCAGCAGTGGTTTTAAATCATCAACTTTCAAGCCGTAACCCAGCTGAAAGCAGCAAGAGGGCAGGACTTCTTCCACCCTCTCATTAAATTAACCTATTTGATTACGATTTGTAGCTATATAAATAGGCTTTTTCAGGATATCCATTTCCTTGGGATGCCCCATGTTTTACTAGACTACATGTTTAGCCACTTATTAAAAGACAAAGTCAATATTCGGAACCTGGGTGTAAGAGGATAAATGGCCGCTAGTTGGCTTTGCGCTTATCGAAGTAGTCGGGTGGATAAAGCTTTTGTCCGTACCTCTCAGCGATGGCTTTCAGACGCTTCTGTTCGTCGGGCCCCATCTCTTGGGGAGGCTCCGACCCGCCGGGGGTTAGGAGCTGGCTAACTTCCAGGAAGAAGGCATCAAGTCCGGCCGGAACCACCGTGCAGAGCATCCGCACAGTGCTACTGGAAGCGTTTTTGAATTGATGCACGCCCCCACCCTTGGGTATGCTGACTAATTGCCCCTTTTTTGCCAATATCGTTTTGTCTTCAACCTCAAACAGCACTTCCCCCTCAAGCACATAGTACGTCTCGTGAAAACCCGCGTGTTCGTGGGGACCAGGTCCGCCACCGGGCGGCACCAGCATCTCAATCAGGGCATAGTCGCCACCGGTTTGTTTGCCTGTTACAATCAGCCGGTAAGTATTTCCTACCATTGAGATGATCTGGCCTTCCTGAGGGCCCATTGCAAGCAATTGCTTCGTCGTATTTTCCATGGTCTTTTTGTTTAGAATTGATGTTTAGGTGTGTTACTTGACGGTCATCTTATGGGATTTTGGCTTCAGGTGGTGATCACAAATGAACAACCATCCCCTAGCCATCCAGCAGCGTAGGCTATCAGGAATGTTTCCGGATTGTAAGTATGAGACCTTACGTAAAATGTCAGTTACTCTCCTGCCTGTTCCTGCCACTGGTTTGAGAGCAGCTCGGAGAGGGGCGGTGAGTAGCTTTGGGAGAAGACTTGACCAGCAGGAATCCAAAACAAAGCTAAAGCACTAAGGGTTTGCCTCCTCACGCCTTCCGGCGCGCACACAAAGAAACTGGCTCTAGCCCGTTCCGGGGCGGGCAAGTCGACAAGCAAGTGGATGAGCGTCTTCTTATTGAGATGGCCCACCGGTCCTGTATAGCCCCGAGCGGGCTGACTCAATACGTGAATAGTGCGGAAGCGCAAGCTGCCATACGCCGATTCCATCGCATCCAGTTGGGCTTTGAAAAGGATTGATTCCTGGCTATGGTTGCCGTAGATGAGCCATACCCGGCTTTTAGGCTCCCCAACCAGCACTGATTTTGCAATCGAAAACAGTGGCACAATGCCGCTGCCCACCCCGATGAGAACAAAAGTCCGGTTATTGATTGAATCAAGCTCGGGGAAGAAACTCCCCCTGGGTTCCGTCGTTTCCAGCCTATCGCCTTTTTTGGCCTGATCGCAAAGGTAGCAAGAAGCCAGTCCACCCGGTAGCCGTTTCACAGTGATGGCCAGTTGCTGGTCCACATCCGGTGAACTGGAAAGGGCATACGACCGGCGCACGGTTTGGGTATGAATCCTGAGCCGGAAGGTGAGAAATTGTCCGGGCTGGTAGGAGAGTTTCTTGTCATTGGGGCGTTCAAGGATAATCGTTACTGCCTCGGGCGTCTCGCGCACGATGTCTTGTATTGCTAACGAAAATCGATTGGCCATAATCGCAAACAGGGATGGATGATTGAATCACCGTTTTCAAGAAGGTAGTTCCGTGCCCAATGAATTGCTTGTCCCATATCCCTACGCGTAAGGGAAATACAGCCGTCTATACCCTTATGTTTGGGCAAGGCAAGCCTATCGAACCTGGCCATTTGTGCAGAAACAAGTACTCGATTCATCTGCGGAGGTGAGTAGTCAGACGCGGGAAAGAAAAAGGATGCCCGCCTTTCGTTTCACCTACCACGTTCACTATAGTCTCAACCCCGGTGGGCTCTACGCGTCCGTACACCGATTGCCACAGGCAGGAGGCCTGGCAGCAAACTGGTAGCTGCTAGACTTAGCTGAGGATCGGGGCTGCTTTTGCCTCTTTAATGCCAGCAGTGTATTGCTTTTCCAGGGCGTCGGCTACTGCCTGGGAATCCTCATAGACGTGCATATCGGTGATTTTGCCCCACTTGAGCGTGACCAGATGAACGCCTTGGTTGCGGTACATATCGCCGTTTTGCAGCGTAGCCGTGGCGGTCCACTGGGCAATGACCAGCGTATGGTTAGGCCAGCCTTTAACCACTACATTGGTAATGGTTAGCTTCAGGTCTGGCAGCAACCGTCCGACCCGCTCAAACCATTGCTTGACGGCCGTTACATCATGACGGGTACCGCCCAAGGCGTGTTGGCCGGAAAAATGGTGGGTAATGGTGGGCGAGAGGTTTTTGACTAGTTGGCCGTAGTGGTGCTCGTTGACTAGTTGAAAGGCCTTTTTGATGTTATGTCTGATGATTGCGTTGTACATGGTCTTGGAGTAGTTAGAATGAATGGAAATTGAAAGCGTGCTTAGGGAGTCCGGCCGGACGGAGCCCTAAGCCGGGCAGGATCTTTTCGGCGGAGCTTATGGCCCTGCCACATCCAGAGTCCCGTAAGCGTCAGAGCGGGCAGAATGAGGACTTGCATGAGGAGGGTAAACCAAACCAGGTCCCGAAAGGGAGCATACACGTAGGTGCCAATGGCGGCTGCGCCGATCAGGTGAATCCACCGGAAGAGGCTTCGTTGCTGGGCTGTTTTCATCGTGACTATCAATTCATTGTTTGACAGTCACAAAGGTACAGCCGCCCCGGGAGGGGTGCATTGATGTAGGGTAAGAAGCGCGGAGGGTTTATTTTTTCTGCCGGGCCACGGCTTGCTTGATGCGGCTGAGGCTCTCAGGGGTAACGCCTAAGTAGGTGGCAAGCAGGTGCTGGGGGATGCGCTGCAACAGGCCCGGCTCCTCTTGCAACATGGCCAGGTAGCGGGTCTCCAGGTCGTGGAACTGGAAATGACTCATGCGCCTGTCCAGCATCAGGTAGGCTTCTTCGGCCATCAGCCGGCCAAACTTCTCCATGGCGTGATACTTTTCGTAGTGAGCGTAGATATCGGCTCGGGAAAAGACTGTCACCTGGCAATCCTCGACGCATTCCAAAAAAAACTCACTGGGTTTACCGGTTCTAAAGCTGGTAAACTCGGTGGCGAAGGGAAACTCACGGGGGAAGTACAGAAAGTACGTTGTATCCACGCCCTCCTGCAAGCGGTAGCTACGGATAGTTCCCTTATGGATAAAGATCATCCGCTCACACACCTGACCCGGCCGGAGGATGATATGCTTTTTTGGATAATGTGCCGGATGGGCTGTGCTCAGGACCGCTTGCCATATCTCATCGGTCAAGGCCACCAGATGCTCGACAAAAGCGCGCATTTCGATCCACTCCTGTTGCATATGCTCGGTTCAAATAAGCGCCTGTAAGCAAAGTCAACTGAATTCTTTGCCCTTAACTTAGCAGTAAAGTAGTGAACTTTTCGCATTCATGCTACGATTAGTGCCGCAGTCAGGCTCCCGGTTTTTCCGATAGCAAGTGCGCCTAGTAGTTGACCCTTTTCTGAGACACTTCCCGGCTGGAAACAGAAAGAGGGCGGGACTTCTCCCCCCCTCTCAGTATTGGAACGTTAAAAATTACGGTTTGGCAACTTAAATCGGCTCTTTTCAAAGTGTCCGCTCTTTTGGGTGAATACCAAATATGTATAACTGGTTTTGGCACTGCCTTTACCCTTCATTTCAACGAACTTGACCTGACTCAATTTCCTATACCTATTTCTGACTGACTATTTAAGTGGTATTTCCGCTCATACGACTCAATTAGCAACGCTATATACTCGTTTGAAAGAGGTTCAAACGAGTATATAGCGTGCCGATCCGGTAAGAGTCCTGAAACTATGAAGTTAACGCACCAGCAAACGTACAGTCACGTCTCTACGAAATAATTCTTCGGAACCGGGAAAAACAGCATAGCCATAGCTGTAATCTACCCGGCCCTTACCGATCAGAAATTCGAAATATTCTTCACTGCCGCTTAAAGCGACAGTTGTAAACGGCTGCTCACCACCCGCACTGCTCCAGCGCAATGCATTCAATGCCGGCTGACTGGTTGCGTAAATGTAACCGGGGCGGTAGTACCTGTTGTATTTCTGCGACCGGAATACATAGTCACAATCAGTGCTACAAGTCCACACGCCGTCCTTTATATAATTGAAATTGTATTTGCCCATGTACCTTTCCATTGGCCAGCTTGACCCGCCACTCGAAGTAGTGGCAATGGTGCCCGTGCGGTACCAGAATCCTTTCTCACAGGAAGCGCAGGCTGAAGTACGACCTGCCGAGGCCGGCGCTGACGCGTTGCTTTGCTCAAAAAGCGCTTTGTACTTACCCGAACTTTTTACTGTTGATAGCAAGCTGGTAAATGTCTCATTGTCTGCGTTTTCAACCGATTTGCCCGTCTTTTGGAAGGCTAACAGGTTCACGGCGTGCTTAAAATCTTTTACCAGAGCAGCCCGTTCAGGATTGGCTCTCTCACGCAAGCTCTTCTTGTAAGACAAGTCAATGAACAAATCCATCTCCTGCTGGTTCAGCGACAGAAAGACAACCGAAATGGCTGCCGCCTGTTTCTCATCGTACGACTTATCGAAGTTTTCCGCCAGGAAGGCTACTTTATTTTCGGAAGCTAATGCTTCCGTAACGGACGCGTATTGTGATAAATCCGCTGCTGACTTGTCTGCTGCCGGTTGTTCTTTTTGGCAGGACACCAGCATTACGGATAGGGCAAATAAGGGCATTAACAGCATGCGGGCAACTGAAAGATGAAGTTTCATAACGGTAAAAGGGGTTAGGTTAAATAATTATAGCTTTTTGGTGGTACAATGTCCCGCGTGGGGAGAACGGTCAACTACCCACCCTGGGCGGATAGCTGCCTGATTGATGATACTGTTCTACTTATGACAAAAGGCGGTTAGTAACGATGGAAATGAATACAATTCGTTGGTGAGCAAGATTGCGCGGATTGGTGGGCGTCCAGCGTTGCTGTTGCCCGAAGGCCGTTTGGTAACGGGAAGGCGCCCAGCCGTACTGGTAGGTTTGCCACCCCAAAAGGCCGAGCAGCAGAACGGCCGCCACCCGTGCCCACCAACAAAGCAGGTAATGATCGAAGGGTTTTTCAGACATTGCATAAGGCGTATATCTGCTAATGGAAGGATGGTGCGTTTTGTAATAAAAGAATTGTGAAAAAATTTCTAAAAAAACGAATATATGGTAACGGCAGATTTTTTTCTGCCCGCGGATTCCTCTCCAGATGGCGTTACGAATTCAGGATGTTTTGCGGCACGGGCTGGTCGGCAAGTGTCTTTCAGCCAGAAAACTCAGCCAGATGCACCAAAAGGAGTACCAGCCGCCAGTGAATGGAAAAATGTTCGCGGATGGCTTTCAGGGCCAGGTATACCTGGTTGCGGGCGGCCTGATATCCCTGGGCAGGGTAATGTTGCTGCGGGTCTGGAAGGTAGTTTTAGTCCCCGAAGCCAGAGCCACCGGCATGAAGCAGGTGGTAAACACCGGATTAATGCCCCGGTCCATGAGGGAGTCAAACAGGTAATCCATGAGCTGGAAATTGTACCCTCCCAAGTATGCCTGAACCCGGTGCCCGGGTTGCTCCAATCGGGATTCAGCATAAGCGCTGACTGGGGAGAAGTGCTTTTTGAAAAGGTGTGGGCCGGTGCCACTAGGATTCCGGCCGAAGCTGCCATGTTTGTTTTCAGCCAGTCTCGGCGCGTAATAGGCATAATCAGAATCTAAGGTCTTTTTTTATTCAGATTTGTTCGAAAGGTTTTATTGTTCTGTCTATGTTATTCTATTTGGTATACTACGGTACAAGGCCTCACCCCCGGCCCCTCTCCCAAGGAGAGGGGAGATGTAAGAGTTTGAAATGTAGCTTGTTAGACAACGGTTCCTCCTCCCCTCTCCTTGGGAGAGGGGCCGGGGGTGAGGCCTTGTACCGTAGTATATCTATTTGGTTCCGCCACCGACAAACAGGTTTGGATTACCGTGCCGGATGGCATCAGAAAAGGAAAAAAGCAAAAATTCTCGTCTTAACTCACTGGTTACAGAACTTCATTGTATAGTTACCAGAAGCCCGGCAGGAACGTTTGAAAAACAATTCCGTATCCATGTAGCGTGGTTTGTCAGCCCGGATACGGAACAGCAATAGGTGTTTAATTCAAATTGGGGTTGAGGTCAAGCTCTGACTGCGGAATGGGCAGAAACTTGCGGTCTTCGGTTACGTTGATTCCAGCTTCGGCCATTTCAGTCACCAGCCGGTTGGTACGCACCAGGTCAAAGAACCGGTCACCTTCCAGCAACAGTTCCCTCCCCCGCTCTGCGTAAACCGAATCACGGAAGGCCTCCTGGCTCAGGCCCGTGGGTAATTCGGGTAACCTTGCCCGTACTTTGATCCGGTTGATGGCCCTGAAGGCATTCTCATTGCCGCCCCCCTGTTCATTGAGGGCCTCGGCGTAAATCAGCAGCACATCGGCCAGACGGAGAACGGGCCAGTTGTTGCCTGAGTTACCAAAGGGAGCATTCTGGCCGGTAAGCCGGTATTTCATCATGTAGTAATTATTGGGATCGGTATTCAGCCGCGTCGCTACCCCGTTCTGGTTGAGGTAGGTCTCCGGAAAGATGGCCTCCCGGCGGGCATCCTGCGGGCTGAACATATTATACGCCTGCGGGGTGGCCGCGTAGCTTCCGAATCCGCCGCGCCCCAGGTTAAGTCCTTGAAACAAAACATCGCGGGGGCCGGTCCAGCGGATGATGAATGACGGAACAGCTGCATCATGCTGGAACTGAATCTCGAAAACAGCCTCTCCGTTGGGAGCTGTGTTGGCGGCGAATTTATTGGCGGTCAAAAATACGTCGGTGTAGTCGGGCCAGAGCGCGTAGCGCCGGGAAGAAATTACTTTTTCGGCGTACTCAGCTGCCTTCGCCCAGTCTTTACGCGTCAGGTACACTTCTGCCAGCAGGGCATTGGCTGCTCCCAGGGTTACGCGGCCGTTGTCGGCCCCGGAATAAATCACGGGAAGACCGGGATTTTCCGTGGTTTCGCCGGCTGCGTACTGCAGGTCAGCTATAATAGCCGCGTAAATTTCCTCTTCCGTGTTTTTTGGAATGTTGAGATTGTCCGGACCGTCGGTCGGGGTCAGTTTCAGCGGCACCGCTCCCCACAGCCGCACCAGGTTGTAGTAGGCGTAAGCCCTAAGGAACCGGGCCTCGGCTACCACCCGGTTCTTGATGGCCTCGGTAGCAGCCGGGGCCTGGGGCACATTGGCAATCACCACGTTGGCGTTGTTTACGGCCGTGTACAAATTGCTCCAGGTATTGAGGATATCACTGTTCAGGTTGTCGTAGGTAAACAGGTCGAAAGGCAGCAGCCTGGCGGCATTAGAGGCTTGCGGGCCTACCTTTATGTGGTCAGCCCTGAGATCGCCAAACATGTGCAGTCGTTCCTGCCAACTGGTGGTGATCTGGGCGTATACCGAATTCACGGCCTCCACCATGTCTTTATCGGTGCGGTAAAAATTAGTTGAGGTGATCTGAGCCGTCGGCACTTCTTCCAGAAAATCTTTGCAGGCGCACAAGGAAAGGCCCGCCATAAGGACGATATATTTTGCTTTCATGTTTGCGGTTGAGAAAGAGCGTTTGAAACAATTTTTCAGAAAGTAAGGGTTATACCGCCGGTAATGATCCGGGTATTGGGATAAGGGCCGTTGTCGTTTCCGCCGGTAATGTCCGGGTTAAAGCCGGTGTACCTGGTCCCCGTTTGCAGGTTTTCGGCGCTCAGGTAGAACCTCACTCCCGATAACGTGGCAAGGCTGCTCACCTGAGCCGGCAGTGTGTAGGAGAAGGTCACGTTACGGAGCCGGAAGTAGTCTCCTTTTTCAACGAAAAAGTCGTTGACCGCACTGCCATAGGCGCCATTCCGGCTACCCTGCTGAATAGCCACCGGTATGTTCGTATCGGGGTTGTCGGGGGTCCAGCGGTCAGCTGCTTCGGCCAGGTTATTCACCCGCCCGTTGAGACTGAGCAAGGCTGCCCGGGTCTGGTTGTAAATTACATTTCCTCCCACTCCCTGGAAGAACACGGCCAGCGAAAGGCCCTTCCAGGAGAAGCTGTTGTTGATGCCGTAGATCAGGGTTGGGTCCCGAACGCCCAGCACCGTCCGGTCGTTGCCGTTGATGATGTTGTCGCCGTTGAGGTCCTGGTAGCGCCGCTCGCCGGGCAGGGCATTGGGTTGGGCCGAACCGGCAATGTCGTCAGCAATCTGAAACAAGCCGTTGGTGCGGTAACCATAGATCGAACCGAGTGCCACTCCTTCCTGCAGCAGGTTTTCGTTGGAGATCAAGGCCCGGGAAGTGGGCAGGCTTTCAATGCGGTTGCGGTTGCGCGACACGTTGAGGGAAGTATTCCACTGGAAAGCACCGTTCAGGTTGGTACTGGTCAGTTCAATCTCCCAGCCCCGGTTGCTTACCTCGCCGATATTTTGCGTCACCGAACTGAATCCGCTCGTGCGCGGAGTCTCCAGGCTGTAGAGCAGCGCATCGGTTTGTTTCACGTAATAGTTGGCAGATACGAATACCCGGTCGCGCCACACGCCGGCATCCAGCCCGATGTTCACCTGCGAGGTCTTCTCCCAGGAAAGATCGGGGTTAGGGATACGGGACGGCTGACGGCCGATGGCCTGTACGTTGTTGAAAACAGTCGGGATCGACGAGAGCGTGGCAAGGGAGTTGAACAAGCCGATCTCCTGGCTGCCCGTTTGTCCGTAGCCGGCCCGCAGTTTGAGGGTACTGACGGTTGCCGTCAGCTCATCCATGAAGCCCTCCCGGGAAATGACCCACGCCGCCGATACCGCCGGAAAGTACCCGAACTTATTGTTTCTGCCGAAACGCGATGATCCATCGGCCCGGAAAGAAGCCGTCAGCAGGTATTTATCCCGGTAGCCGTAATTGACCCTGCCCAGGAAGGAGAGCATTTGCCAGGCGTTATTATCGGCAAAGCGGTCATTGGAAATCAGGGTGTTGCCTGCGTAGGAATACGGCCCGGTGTTGTCATTCAGGTTCTCGCCTGCCACCTGCAGCCGGTCAAAGACGTTCTTCTGGGCAGTCTGCCCGATCACGGCTGACCAGGAATGCTGCCCGCTGGTGCGGTTGTAGCTGAGCGTATTTTCAATCAGCGTGTTGATGTTGGTTACATTGTTGCGGTCAGATGCCCCGCCCCCTCCCCGGATGCCGCCATTGGTCGGTTCATAATAGATTCCCTGTGATTCCAATACATCGGCACCCAGGTTAAGCCGGTAGGTAAGGCCTTTGGCGAATTGGAATTCACCGAAGAAGTTGCCCAGTACGCGGTTGTCCAGCCGCTGGTTCGTAACCAGTTCGGCAAAGTAGAGCGGACTTTGAATGGGCGATACGCCAGCCTGATTGAGGCCGAGATCGGTGCCCGTATTCACCGGGTCAACCGGATTGGCATTGTTGATGTATATGCCGTTCAGACTGACCGGCTGATTGGGAGCCATACGGAGTACGCTTGAAATCAGACTGGTGCCGCCGTCACTGAACCCCTGGTTGGTTTCAATGCGGGAGGTATTCAGGTTGATGCCGATCTTCAGGCGTTTGCTTACGTCCCGGTCCAGGTTTACGCGCAAGGCGTAGCGTTTGGTATCAGTGCCTTTCACCACCCCTTGCTGATTGAAATAATTGCCCGACAGGGCGTAGCGGGTCCGTTCGTCGCCACCCCGGAACGACAACTGGTAGTTCTGTACCGGCGCCGCCTGAAACAGGGCGTCCTGCCAGTCGGTGTCGTAAGTATTGGCACCCGCATCAAAAACGGCGGGTAGCGGGGCCGCTACTCCTGAGCCGGTTACGCTGTTGGCCCTGGCTTCGTTGTTCAGGGCGATGTACTGCGCTGCGTTGAGCATGGAAAGACGGCGGTCCGCTTGCTGTACGCCGTAGGATGCATCCAGTTCAATCACCGACTGGCCGGCCTTTCCGCGCTTGGTAGTAATCAGGATCACCCCGTTGGCACCCCGTGAGCCGTAGATGGCGGTCGCGGAGGCATCCTTGAGAATTTCCATGGATTCAATGTCATTGGGGTTGATACTGGCCAGCGTATTCATCTCGGTGCCGGCATTGCCGGAGGCATACCGGGTATTGAAAGCGGTATTGGAATTATTATCAATGTTGAGCGGCACGCCGTCTACTACGTAAAGCGGGTCGTTGCCGCCACTGATTGAATTGGTACCCCGGACCCGGACCTGAAGACCGCCGCCCGGCGCGCCTGACGTTTGCGTCACCACCACGCCGGCAGCACGTCCCTGTAGCATCTGATCCAGGGAGGTGGTAACCGCCCGGTTCACGTCGGCGGTCTTGATCTGAGATACTGCACCGGTCAGGTCGCTTTTCTTCTGGGTACCGTACCCGATCACCACCACTTCGTTCAGCGACTGCATGTCGGTTGCCAGCTCAATATTGATGGTAGTGCGGTTACCGGCAGTGACCTCCTGCGTTACGTAGCCGATGAAGCTGAACACCAGAATATTATTGCTCCCATCCGGGATGTTGATTCGATAATTGCCCGTTTCGTCGGTAATCGTGCCGGTGCTGGTTCCTTTCAGGGTTACGGTCACGCCCGGCAGCCCTCCGGGTGCGTCCCGGCTGGTGACCCGTCCGCTGACCAGTGCCTGGGGGGCTGCCCCCACCGGCGCTGCGGCATTGCCCGTGTTTTCGGTCCGGGTATCGGAAATGGCCGGTTCGGGCGGCAGCGGTTGCAGCACAAATGTGTTATCCCCGATCCTTTTGCATTGCCAGTTGGCGGGTTTGAGCAGATGGGTAAGCATCGTTTCGAGCTGCCCCTTAAATGCATCCAGGGAGCCCACTTCCACGGTCATTTTACTGGCCAGGTTGGCCTGGTAGTTGAATCGTACCTTATACCGCGCCTCAAGGGCATCAAGCAATTTGGGCAAGGTGTACGTCTGGAGCTTCCCTGCCTGCTGCCAGAGGGCAGCCACCTCCCCCCGGGCAATCGTCTGGGCATAGCCTGCCACGCCTGACAGGAGCAGTAACATTGCCGCCAGGTGCCTGTAACGGATGCGGAAAAACGGGTGCATACGCAGAAAGTTAAGGGTTAGAGGTTGTTGTTTTCAGGATCAGTTGTTTGCCGTTGTGGTCCCAGGTTACCCCGGCACCAAAAGTCTCGCTCAGGATACGGATAAGCAGTTCGGTATCGGTGGTGGGCAGTTCGCCGGTAAAGGTGGCGTCTTCCCACCCATCTCCTTCAAAAACAAGCGTGAAGCCGTATATTTCCTCAACCCGGCGGGTCAGGTCACGCAGGGGGGCCGCCCGGAAAATCAATTGACCGGTACGCCAGGCCGCCAGGGAAGGATCAGCCGAGGGAGCAATCCGGATGGAGGTTTGCCGGGCGGGCTTTTCGGCAACCTCGCCGGGACGCAGCAGGAAAGCCTTGCCCGGCTGCGTGGGTGTTGTAAGCCGCACCCGTCCTTCCTCGAGCAGTACAGTGGTTTTGTGGCGGAAGGTGTTCACGTTGAACCGCGTGCCAAGCACCTCAATGTGCAGTTCCCGGGCATGCACCAGAAAATTCCGGAGCGTAGCAGAAGTCCCGGCCGCCTGTTTAGCCACCTCAAAGTAAGCTTCGCCCGACAGCCATACTTCGCGTTGCCGGCCAAACTGCCAGCGGCCCGGCACGCGCAGCGTACTGTTGGGTGCCAGCGTCACCAGCGTCTGGTCGGAGAGCAGCACCCGTTGCTGTTGCCCGAAAGCCGTTTGGTAACGGGAAGGCGCCCAGCCGTACTGGTAGGTTTGCCACCCCAAAAGGCCCAGCAGCAGAACGGCCGCCACCCGTGCCCACCAACGCTGGTACAACGGAATCACGCGCACCTTTGGCGGGTCGATGCGGACGAGTACTTTCTGAAACCGTTCATGCAGCTGGTGGGGAGTGAGTGTCTGCCAGTGACCTGCCCGCACCTGTTTTACGATCAGCCGGGCAGTGTCAACCGCCGGTGCTTTCTGGGGAAAAGCCACCCGGAAAGATTGCCAGTAGGCGTTTTGTTCAGGCTTGCCCTGTAGAACCCAGCTCTGGAAGTCTTCGTCCATGACGAAATCCAGCGGCTCAAAAAGCAGGTAATGATCGAACGGTTTTTCAGACATTGCATAAGGCGTATATCTGCTAATGGAAGGATCGTGCGTTTTGTAATAAAAGAATTGTGAAAAAATTTCTAAAAAAACGAATATATGGTAACGGCAGATTTTTTTCTGCCCGCGGATCCCTCTCCGGATGGAGTTACCGATTCAGGATGCTTTGCGGCATGGGCTGGTCGGCAGGTGTCTTTCAGCCAGAAAACTCGGCCAGATGCACCAAAAGGAGTACCAGCCGCCAGTGAATGGGAAAATGTTGGCGGATGGCTTTCAAGGCCAGGTATACCTGGTTGCGGGCGGCCTGATAACTTATGTTCATAACCGCCGCAATTTCAGGATAGTCCATGTTGTTGAAAAAACGAAGGTAGAGCACCTCCTGCTGACGAGGCGTAAGTGCATTGAGTGCCTTTTGCAGGGCCCCAAGCTGATCTTGCTCATCAAGGGATTCTTCCCACTGCTGATCAAATACAAAATTGGCGTTGAAGGGTAGCTGCTCCACGTCAGAAAATACCGGCCCCTGCCGGTGGTGGCTAAGCTTATTACGCAGGGCACGCAGCAGATAAAAGCGGACTGAAGTAGTAGGGCTGGTAGTAGTCCGGTACTGCCACAATTCCACGAAAAGGTCCTGTATGGCATCTTCTACCTGCTCAGGCGGCAGTCCGAACCGGCGGCCGTAATTGAGCAAACTCTTGTAGTGGGTAAAATATATTTGGGCATAAGCCGAACGGTTGCCATTCCGGAAAGTGTCCCATACGATTGATTCTGTCTGGCCGTCCTTCATAAGACTCGGTAGCGTTAGAGGATTTACCGTCTGCTCAGGCAAATCCGGGTAGTAGAAAAGCGTTAAAGGCAATCAAAAAATTGCTCTTCATGAATATGGAGTTCTTTTATGGGTAGTGCAAAAAACAGGGTGCTGAGGAGGGGAAAAACAACGAGGGTTTTAAATTGGGGTCGCCAAACAAAAACCACACATGAACATGTGCAGTTCACCAATTCGCTGCCCTCGTTGTCTGACTACAAACGCACGAGAAATACGGCCTCAATTTCAACCGTAGCAAGCAGCAGCACAAGTGCAAAGCCTGTAAATACAAGTTTGTCGATAAAGGCCAGCAATGGTTCATCTCATCAGAAAAGCAGCAGTCGATTAAAAAGCTGTTAGCCGAGCGGATTTCCTTGAGGGGTATTTGCCGGGTAGTGGACATCTCACTGACCTGGCTGCTCAAGTTCCTCAAAGAACTCTATAGGCAATTGCCCGATGATCTCAATTGTCATATACCCATCAAAAGAGTCAGGCAAGGGGATCGGTTTTACATCAAACTCTTTGACAATGAAGCTGATGAGCTATGGTATTTCGTCAGAAAAAGGGACAACGTGTACTATATCTGGCTGGTGATCCACCGGGCTACAAGGCAGGTAGTAGCTTTTCATGTGGGTGACCGAAGTCGGCAGTCAGCGCGGGCTTTATGGGAGAAAATACTTCAACAAGTTCAAAAGTATGGCTTGTTCCACACCGATGATTGGCAGAGTTACAAAACCGTCATTCCACAGGGACAGCACCTATACTGCGAGCAAAAACAGTATACCAACCACGTGGAAAGGTTCAATTGTACCCTCCGCCAACGATGCTCTCGACTGGTGAGAGAAACCCTATCGTTTTCTAAGACACTCGACAATCACATTGGAGCTATAGCAATACCGAATGAATTGTGGTACTATAGTGGAATGCAAGAAGGCCAAGTAAAACCAGACAAACAAGTGAGTCTGGAAGCGTTTTTAGCTCAGGTACAGGACAAACGGGAGTACAAGCGAGGCCAAGCCGTCAAGTTAGACTTGGCCGGCTACGCCCGCAAGGCAACCGCGGCGGCTTTATGGGTGAGTGTAAACTTTGTTTTCAAATGGCGCTTGCAATACAACCGGCACGGAGCAGCGGGTTTAGCCCTCTCCTACCAGGGCAGTAAGGGCTACTTAAATGAAGAAGACAAAGAACAGGTGTTGGAATGGTTAGCCCAACAGGCTCCCCATGTAGGGCGGGAAACTTTGGAGACCTACCTGGAAAGTGAGTACGGGGTGCGCTACAAAAGCACCTCCAGTTACTATGAGTTACTCCACCAGGCTGGCATCAGCTACAAGAAACGCCAGGGGGCCAATCCCAAGAAGGATGAGCAAAAGGTGCTCGAAAAGCGAGAGGAGATCAAAAAAAGATAAGTGCGCATCAACAACAGCTTGACAAAGAGCAGCTAGTAGTGGTGCTGGCCGATGAGTGTGACTTGCTATGGGGAGACGTGTGTGGCTACGGCTGGGGAAAAACCAGTGAGCGGCTGGTAGCTCCGGTGGCCAACCCCAAAGAGCGGCAAAGCTACTTTGGTGCCCTCAACGGCAAGACGGGAGAACTGCTTTTATTACCGGCTGCCAAAGCCGATTCTGAGGCTACCATTGCCTTCTTGGATCAACTCCGGGAGCACTACCTCAATAAACAAGTCTGGGTGATTTGGGATAATGCCTCCTACCATACCAGTCAACTCGTGAAAGACTACGTACTTGCCCTCAACGGGCAGTTGCCTCAAGAGCAGTGGCCCCTTACCCTGATTGGTTTAGCCACCAATGCTCCTGAGCAGAACCCCATTGAAGACGTTTGGCTCAATGGCAAGACCCAAATCAGAAAACAGGCCGGCCTAAAAACATTTGCCCAAGTCAAAGAATGCTTTGTTGATACCATTACCTCCAATACCTACAGCTACGAGAAATTTAACTGGTATTTCCCTTAATACAACTCATTCGATAATGCTATATGCCTCTTGAACAGCAACGGATACAGTAAGACTGGTCATTAAAAAAACTGCTCTAAACGTTCAATGTAATGCTGAATGCAAGAGTCACTTTTAGTGGCTAAATAGTATGAAAGGCAGCGAAACGGCATGTAGCCTTGCTGCCAATGACGGAGACATAACCCTTAGAGTACCTGCGGCTCCTTCTATGGACCTGACTCTTGAGCAACTCAAGGGTGCCAAACAAGCAGACAAGTACCGTATCGAAAGCGACTTGGACCTGAGTGCTCCCACTGCCGGCCCTGTGCTGGCTGGTGCCTCTGTTGCTAGTGAGCAGAACCTTACCTTTCACCCCAACAAGCGTGTAGGCACGGGTAAGACTGCCGTTTGGCTTAGGTCTACGCGCGGACAGATCAGCATTAAGAAAGCTTCTAGCAGCAGTAAGTGCGCTTTTAATCGAGAAAACCATTAGTAATAGGCAGCAGCCAATGAAAACGAGACTACTACCAGTGATCTGCTTTGTATGGGTTGCCTTCTTGCAGGCTACTGCCAGTTGGGCAATCTCTTACTCCTGGAACGGCAGCGTGAGCAGCCAGTGGAGCAACGCCAGCAACTGGACCCCGGCAGGCGTACCCCTGGCCAGCGACGACGTGACCATTGTCGCCGCTGCTCATGCTGCTGGCCTTAGTGCTGATCAAACGGTTGCTCACTTTACCCTTGCCTCGGGTGCGCTGCTGTTGAACGGTTATCGGCTAACCATCACCGGCAACGCCAGCTTTCTTGCCGGCACGATCGGTACTAGCGGCACCATTGGCACCGGCAGCGTTACGGCCACGGGAGCCAGTACAGTGTTTGGTACAGCCAGCGGCGGCCCTACTATCCATGCAAGCGTTACTGTCAAGAGTGCCACCCTTACGTTTCGGTCTACTACCTTCAACGGTACCGCTACCCTGGAGAAGACAGGAGCATCAGAAGACCGCAGCGCCGGAGGAAACATCTTTGCCGGTGTTACCAGCATCACTAACTCAAGTAGCAGCTACTTAACCCTTGCCGAGACCAGTAAGGACGAGTTCCACCAGGATGTCACCTTCACCTACTCGGGCAGTGGCCCTTATGGTCTTTACCCATCTTATAGAGCAGCAGGAACTGTGTTTAACGGCAACATCATCATCAACTCAACCGGTAATTCTGCTGCGGCAATTGTGTTTGGTCAAGAAGGAGGCACTTGTAGCCTTGCTCCTGGAAAGGGTATTTCCATTGGTAATACCGGTCCAGTTGGCAGTACAGGGTTTACGGCAGGACACATAAAAATAACCCGTTTCACGCAACCTATCACCGAGCCCGTAACGATAAAGAGCACGGCCAATGTAAACCTGACGCTAGGACCGTCGCTCACCTTTGGCAACGCTGCCAACTTTGAGATAGCAGGCATTATAACAGTAGGACCTGGTACTACCTTTGCAGGTAATGCGACCTTAAAAGCAGGCAGCTTACTACTCAATGGCGGCACTTTTAACGGCACTGCTACCCTGGAGAAGACAAGCGGTACAAACGATGCAGGAGCGGGAGGAAACACTTTCAATGGCGTCACTACCCTTACCAACTCAGCAGCGGGAAGTTGGTGGGTAATTGGCGAGGGGGGCACTAATCCTGACGCTTTTAACGCCGACTTGTACGTAAATACGAAGGGCTCAAATAGTACTTACTTGTGCCGAAGATTAACAAGTCAGTTCAAAGGCAACATCACTGTTACTTCCACGGGCACAGGGACAATCTACATTGGCGACCAGGGCGGCACTAATACACTTGTAGCAGGCAAGACGATCTCTATTGGAAGTGCAGGATTTTCCAGTGGCGGCCTGAGTCTGACCGGCTTTACCCAATTGGGTAACGAAGCCATTACCTTGAATGGAACGGGAAGTTCCCTGGTTACAATCGGCCCTGGTACTACCTTCAACGGAATCTTGAATGTGAAGACCGGCAGCATCCTGCTCAATGGCGGCACCTTCAACAATACCACTACCCTGGAGAAGACAAACGGTACGATCGACGCAGGGCAAGGAGGCAATACCTTCAACGGCGTCACTACCCTTACCAACTCAGCATCCGGAGGCTATTGGATCATTGGTGAAGGCACAACCAAGATTGACGCTTTTAATGCTGACTTGTACCTGAATACGAAAGGCTCAAGCAACACTTACTTGTGCCGAAGATTAACAAGTCAGTTCAAAGGCAACATCACTGTTTCTTCTACGGGCACGGGCACAATTCACATTGGCGACCTGGGCGGTAAGTCAACGTTAGAGGCAGGCAAGACTATTTCTACTGTAAACACCGCTTTCTCCAGTGGCGGCCTGAGTCTGACCGGCTTTACTCCGTTGGGTAACGAAGCCATTACCTTGAATGGAACGGGAAGTTCTCTGGTTGCAATCGGCCCTGGTACTACCTTCAACGGAATCGTGAATGTGAAGACCGGTGGCATCCTGCTCAATGGCGGCACCTTCAACAATACCACCACCCTGGAGAAGACAAACGGCACGATCGACGCAGGACAAGGAGGCAATACCTTCAACGGCATCACTACCCTTATCAACTCAGCATCGGGAGGTTGGTGGATCATTGGTGAAAGCACAACCAAGATTGACGCTTTTAATGCTGACTTGTACCTGAATACGAAAGGCTCAAGCAACACTTACTTGTGCCGCAGGGTAACTGGGAACCTCTTCAGGGGAAACATCACTGTTACTTCTACGGGCACGGGCACAATTCACATTGGCGACCTGGGCGGTAAGTCAACGTTAGAGGCAGGCAAGACTATTTCTACTGTAAACACCGCTTTCTCCAGTGGCGGCCTGAGTTTGGCCGGCTTTACTCCGTTGGGTAACGAAGCCATTACCTTGAATGGAACGGGAAGTTCTCTGGTTGCAATCGGCCCTGGTACTACCTTCAACGGAATTCTGAATGTGAAGACCGGTGGCATCCTGCTCAATGGCGGCACCTTCAACAATACCACTACCCTGGAGAAGACAAACGGCACGATGGACGCAGGAGCGGGAGGCAATACCTTCAACGGCGTCACTACCCTTACCAACTCAGCATCCGGAGGCTATTGGATCATTGGCGAAAGTACAACCAAGATTGACGCTTTTAATGCTGACTTGTACCTGAATACGAAAGGCTCAAGCAACACTTACTTGTGCCGAAGATTAACAAGTCAGTTCAAAGGCAACATCACTGTTTCTTCTACGGGCACGGGCACAATTCACATTGGCGACCTGGGCGGTAAGTCAACGTTAGAGGCAGGCAAGACCATTTCTACTGTAAACACCGCTTTCTCCAGTGGCGGCCTGAGTTTGGCCGGCTTTACTCCGTTGGGTAACGAAGCCATTACCTTGAATGGAACGGGAAGTTCTCTGGTTACAATCGGCCCTGGTACTACCTTCAACGGAATTCTGAATGTGAAGACCGGTGGCATCCTACTTAATGGCGGCACCTTCAACAATACCACCACCCTGGAGAAGACAAACGGATCAGGAGATACAGGACAGGGAGGCAATACCTTTAACGGCATCACTACCCTCACCAACTCAGCATCGGGAGGTTGGTGGGTAATTGGCGAAAGCACAACCAAGATTGACGCTTTTAATGCTGACTTGTTCTTGAACATCAAGGGCTCAAGCAACACTCACTTGTGCCGCAGGATAACCGGGAACCTCTTCAGGGGAAACATCACTGTTTCTTCTACGGGCACGGGCACAATTCACATTGGCGACCTGGGCGGTAAGTCAACGTTAGAGGCAGGTAAGACTATTTCTACTGTAAACACCGCTTTCTCCAGTGGCGGCCTGAGTCTGGCCGGCTTTACCCAGTTGGGCACCGAAGTCATTAACCTTACCCTTACCGGAACGGCTCAACTGATGATCAGCAAGAATGCTGTTTTCAACGGTCCGGTCAACTTTACTGCACCCTACTTGTACCTAAACGGCGGAATATTTATGCAAGCCTCTACCTTTATCAAGACAAATAACATTGACAACGGCTGTACAGGCGGAAACGTGTTCAAGAAGAAGGCCCGGTTTGAATGTCAGGGAACAGGAAGATTGTTTCTAGCCCAGCAGCTTGCTGATATAGTAGAAAAGTAATATGAGTAGTAGTGAAAGTCTGATTAACTCCAAAATTCAGCAATATAGGAAAGGTGCATAAAACGTATGATTATGATTTGCTCATGCCAAATCAGTGTCCAGTCAACTGTTACTAGGAAATCTAATGGAAAGGTCACTCTCAAGGACAAACTGGTATGAAAGAAAAGCAAATGGTTACGCTCTTACTATAAATCCTCTGTATTAGATCTACAAATGCAACTTGTATAACCTTCAAAGAATACCCATTTCGGTTTGACTTAAAACTTTGTATGCGCGTAAGTTTACATAAAAGCATCTTTTGCGGCCTGCTGTGTCTGGTTGCAAAGTTTAGCTCCTTCCCTGCTTGTCATGCTGCAAGTAGTTTCATTACTATAAGCAACTCAGTCACTTCTCCAACTACGGACTCAACCGGCACAGTAGTCAAAAAGTCGTTCCCAGTAGTTACGGGAGGGGCTCTTTTTCTACAACTGCCATTGGCTGCAGAGGTTGAGCTAGCAGGCACTTCGGAAAATAATAGTGTACAAGTAAGCGCTGTCTTGAAAGGAAAAGATTGGCGCCATATCCAACTCGAGGGCAAGCCTTCCGGACAAGGACTGGAAGTGAGCTTAAAGAATGACTTGTTTCTGGCCACCCCACAAGTAAGCGCTAAACTTATCCTTAGGGTGCCCCACATGCAATCCTTACACATTATTTTGTCATGCGGTAGTATTACTGTGGGGAACATAAAAGGCAATATTACGGCCAATACCATGCAAGGCAATATAACCCTTACCGGCGTAGAAGGGTCAGTAAGCCTTTCTACCGGAGCAGGTAATCTTCTGTTGCAGCAATGTTACGCTACGGGAAATGTTTCTACTAACCAAGGCGACATTAATATGATAGATGTAGAGGGCAATGTGGGGGTAACTACCGGCAAGGGGAAGTTGAAGTATGAAATTTCCACTCGTTTCGCGCCTAAAGACCCCAATGCACCAATTATCTGCCATTGGATGGAGGGAGACATTCTCATTGCCAACGCTCCGGCAGGAGCCCAGGTGTCCACTGGAAAAGGCAATATCACGATCAGTAGTGCTGGTAAACAGGTAGTAGCACAAGCCATCCAGGGTAACATTACAATAGCATCAGTGAGTGGGACCGTGCAGGCAGAAAGCCAGCAGGGAAATATTACCCTTACCTTGAAAGGCAGTGAAACGGTGTGTAGCCTTGCTGCCACGGACGGAGACATAACCCTTAAAGTACCGCCAGTTCCTTCTATGGAGCTGAATGTGGAGCAACTCAAGGACGCGAAACAAGCAAGCAAGTACCGTATCGAAAGTGACCTGGACCTAAGCGCTGCCCCTGCCGGGCCTTTAATGGCTGATGCTTCTGCTTCTGTTGAGCAGAACAAGACCTCTCAAATCATCAATAAGCGTTTGGGCACGGGAAAAACTGCCGTCTGGCTCAGGTCCACCCGGGGACAGGTCAGCATTAGAAACGCTTCTAACTAAGTACCCTATTAGCAATACGCAGCAGCCAATGAAAATGAAACTACTACCAATGATTTGCTTGGTTTGCGTTGCCTTCCTGCAAACCACTGTCGGTTGGGCAATCAGTTATACCTGGAACGGAAGTGTGAGCAGCCAATGGGGCAATGCCAGCAACTGGACCCCGGCCGGTGTACCCCTTGCTACCGACGATGTTACCATCGTAACGGCTCCCAATGCGCCTGGCCTCAGTGATCATCGAACGGTTGCTCAATTTACCCTTACCTCCGGCTCGCTGCTTTTGAACGGCCACAGCTTAACCATCACCGGCAATGCCAGCTTTCTTGCCGGCACGATCGGCAGCAGCAACGCTATTAGCAGTAGCAGCATTACTGCTACGGGAACCAGCACGATATTTGGCACTACTACCGGCGGCCCTATTATCTATGCAATAGTTAACATCAAGAGTGCCACCCTTACCTTTCAGTTTACTACTTTCAACGGTACCACTACCTTGGAAAAGACAGGTGCATCAGGAGACCGTAGCGCCGGAGCAAACACATTTGGAGGCGTGACTAGTATTACCAACTCAGGTAGTGGCTACCTAACGCTTGCCGAAAGCAGTAAAGATGAGTTCCTTCAAGATGTCACCTTCACTTATTCAGGAAGTGGTCCCTCTTATGGCCTTTATCCGGCTTACCGAGCAGCAGGAAATGTGTTCAAAGGCAACATCATCTTAAACTCAACGGGCAATTGTAGGGAAGCTGTTCATTTTGGAGCTCATGGAGGTACATCTACTCTAACTGCTGGTAAAACTATCTCATCTAGGACACTTACAGCCGGTGTAATCCTGTTAAAACATTTCAACAGCCCGGTCACCGAAATTTTTACTGTGAATGGAACAACTGGTGCAAGTTTAACCTTAGGACCAAATATAACTTTCAACAATGAAGTGAATGTGAGGACAGGGGGCATTCTGCTCAATGGCTGTACCTTCAACAGTACCACTACCTTGGAAAAGACAGGTGCATCAGGAGACCGTAGCGCCGGAGCAAACACATTTGGAGGCGTGACTAGTATTACCAACTCAGGTAGTGGCTACCTAACGCTTGCCGAAAGCAGTAAAGATGAGTTCCTTCAAGATGTCACCTTCACTTATTCAGGAAGTGGTTCTTACGGCATTTTTCCGGCTTACCGAGCAGCAGGAAATGTGTTCAAGGGTAATATTATCTTGAACTCAACGGGTGGTTCTACTTATGCCATTCACTTTGGAGAGCAAGGAGGTACTTCTATTCTTGCTCCTAACAGAACCATTTCTTCCGGTAAAACCGGTTTTTCAACGGGAACAATTACGCTAACCCGTTTCACCGAACCAGTTTCTGGTTCTGTTATTATTAACGGCACAACCAGTGCCAAAGTAACTCTGGGGCCAGCGCTCACTTTTGCTAACTCAGTAAATGTAAAGACTGGGAGCATCACCCTCAACGGAGGGACCTTTAACGGCCTCACTACCTTAGAAAAGACTGGGCCGACAGGAGATGTGGGCGATGGAGGAAACACTTTCAACGGTGTTACTGCCCTTACCAACTCAGCAACTGGAGGCTATTGGATTATTGGCCAGAATAGCATGAAAGTAAACATTTTCAATGCCGCTCTAAACTTAAACTCCACGGGCTCCTCGCCTACCTATTTGAACCGCGCCTCGGCGGGCAACGTCTTCAAGGGCAACATTACTATTACTTCGACGGGTACGGCAACCATTCTCTTTGGCGACATAGGTGGGAAGTCAACCTTAGGGTCGGTTGAATCGAGTGCGACCATTATTACCGAGAGGACGACTTTTACCAATGGAACCTTAAACATCAGTGGCCTTACTCAGGAGAGCATTGACGCCATCTCCTTGCAGGGCATGGGCAACTCAGTCGTTACCATAGGCCCGGGCACTAGCTTTAAGGGCATTGTCAATATCAAGGCAGGAGGCGTTGAGCTCAGTGGGGGAACCTTCCATAATACTGCTATCATAGAGAAGACGAGTCCAACAGGAGAGCATGGTGATGGAGGAAACACCTTCAATGGTGTTACTACCCTTACTAACTCGGCGACAGGCGGCTTTTGGGTGATTGGAGCAAGCAGTACGAAAGTAAACACTTTCAATGCCACTCTAAACCTAAACTCCACGGGCTCGTCGCCTACCTATTTGAACCGCTACTCGACGGGCAACGTCTTCAAGGGGAACATTAATGTTACTTCAACAGGTACGGCAACAATCTTTGTTGGTGACGCAGGGGGGAAGTCAACCTTAGGGTCGGTTGGGTCGAGTGCCACAATCACTAGTCAGGGGGCAACTTTTACCAATGGCACTTTGAGCATCAGTGGCCTTACTCAGGAGAGCACTGATGCTATTACAATGGAAATGACGGGAACGGCTCAATTGGTGGTTAACAAAAACACCATCTTCAATGGTCCGGTTAACTTTACTGCTCCCTACTTGTACCTAAACGGCGGGACGTTTATGCAAGCCTCTACTTTCATTAAAACCAATAACGTTGACAACGGATGTGTAGGGGGAAACATCTTTATGAAGAAGGCTAAGTTTCAATGCCAGGGTACGGGCAGACTATTTCTAGCCCAACAATTTGCTGATGTGGTTCGGTAGGCCCCTTACCAGTTCACTCTTGGCTAATACCTAAAATATACCTGATATGCAGAAACTTTGGATTTAGGATAGGAATGCAGTGTATGAGCCCGCCTGCCGCCAGGACAAAAAGGGAATATACCATGCTTATGCTACACCATAGCGATGTAGTTACCTATTCCTGAGGCGTCGAATTAAGACCTGTTATTCCCTTTTCGCAAATGTCAGTGTCATTACTCCTGCCCAAGGATGTTGCTCCTCCTGGTTTCGTTTCTAGTCAATATTCAAATCGGCAAGGCCGGCATCGGCATCCTGGCTGTCAATGGTAACATTGTCATCCTTAAGAAATAAGATCACCACTTGAAGTAATTGCCGGGTTGGCAATTTTTCTTCAATCTCTATCACGTATTTATGAAAAAATACACCTCTGCCCTTCAATTGGTACTGGTATTATTGCTCACATCAGCCGCTTTCGGACAAACGACTCCTCCCACTAACGACCTGTATGCTCACTGGCGCTTTGATGAGACGAGTGGCACTACGGCAAACGACGCATCGGTCAACAGCGACGCATTGGGCAACAGCATCAAGCGTACTGGCACGCTGGGCAGCCATCCCACTACGGCGACACTGCCCGTCTGGTTGGCAAGCGGTTGGGCCAACGGATGCATCGGCATATACCCCGAGGGTGGAACCAGCTTCGTAAGTGTGCCTAGTGTCACCTGGACACCCACTGATTTCACGGTTTCCTTCTGGATGAACCCTTATCAGCTTACTGGTGGGGAGTGGGGACAAGTCATTACCGCAACGGGCAATTTCTGGGGCAAGTTTACTTTTATGCTCTCACCCGTCGTCGACGGCTCGACCAGGCAAGGTATGATCATGGTAGGCACCGATGCGGCTACGGCCCTTGTCCTGCCGGCCGGTACGGTGGAGGCCAACAAATGGCAGCACTACACGTTTACCTTTGATGCCGACCCTGATAATAATCCCAATACCAACCCCGGCAAGGGCGAGGGCAAGTTTTACGAGAACGGCCGGCTGCTGGCCAGCCGAGCCGACATGGCCGTGTCGCAGACCTGGGCTGGCTTTTCCATTGGCATTGCCGACCCGCGGGGACGGCTTAACAGTCGAATCAGACGAGATGCGGCTCTACAGCCGGGCCCTTTCTGCTGCCGAAGTGGCGGCCCTTGCCGATGACGGCCTGTATGCCTACTGGCCCTTTGATGAGACGAGTGGCACTACGGCGGCCGATGCATCGGGCAACGGGCGTACCGGCACGCTGGGCAGCAATGCCACTACGGTAACACTTCCCAGTTGGTTGCCAAGTGGTTGGATCAACGGCTGTATCGGCATGCCCGTAGACAACGGTGGCCGCTACGTAAGCGCGCCTGGTGTTACCTGGAAACCCGTCGATTTCACGGTTTCCTTCTGGATGAACCCTTACCAGCTTGCTGGCGGGCAGTGGGGACAAGTCATTACCGCAACGGGCAATTTCTGGGGCAAGTTTACTTTTATGCTCTTCTCCGACGGCAGCATCCAAGTGGGCACCAATGGGCCCCTTATCATACCAGCCAGTACAGTGGAGGCCAACAAGTGGCAACTCTACACGTTTACCTTTGATGGCGACGCTACCAGCGGCAAGGGCGAGGGTAGGTTTTACGAGAATGGCCAGTTGCTGGCCAGCCGAGCCGACATGGCCGTGTCGCAGACCTGGGCTGGCTTTTCCATTGGCATTGCTGACCCGCGGGGGCGGCTCCACAGCCGCATTGATGAGATGCGACTCTACAGCCGGGCCCTTTCTGCTGCCGAAGTGGCGGCCCTTTTTACCGGTCCGCTTACCGCTACCTGGCGTCCTGATGCGCCGACTACCGAGTGGAGCAAGGCCGCCAACTGGGTGGAAGGGGCAGTGCCGCTGAAAACCACCGACGTAACGGTGAACACCTGCACCAACTGCCCCAACCTGGCCGCCAGTACGGGCGTCAAGAGCATCGCTATCAATGGGGGCCAGTTGAGCCTGAACGCCTTTACGCTTTCGGCTACTGGCGGGGTAAGGCTGCAAGAGGCCAAACTCATGAGCAGTGAAGGCGCCTTGCAGGCAGCCGACTTCTTGGAAGTAAAGAGTTGCATTGTTGAAGGCAATCTGCTGCTCAGGAAGACGGGCAACGTCAACAATGCCTGGTTTGGTAATAACACTTTCCGGGGAAAACTGACTATTGTCAACCAAGGCACCGGTAGCATTACACCCGCTACCCAAGCCAATGATACCGTTACCAAGCTGTAAAACCAAGACTTTTATTGCTACTGTAAAGTTGTTTCCAAACTAAAAACACTTCATTCATCCACGATGAACGATATTGAGACAATTATTAACTTTTTATAAATGCTCTCGTCATTTCTCTCTCGCAACGCATACCTGCTCCTTATTGCGTATTTACTCATTGCTCAGGACAGCGCTGAAGGACAAACCGGGCCAGCCGGCGTGGGCAACAGTACTAATAATAAAGTGTGGCTTGACGCCAGCAGGCTCACCGGCTTGAACAATGGAGCCCGGGTGAATCAGTGGCCTGACGTGTCTGGGAACAACTGGCATGCCAGCCAAGGAAGTCTTATTAACCGGCCAAGTTATGTGGCTAATGGCTTGAATGGCAGACCTATTCTAAATTTTAACAGAAGCCAAGCAGCCCAATTTTTACAAATTTCTACAGTAGGCATAAGTGGCTTGATGAGTAATAGCAATACCATCTTCGCCGTTGCGATGGCTACTTCCGGGGGAGTAAATGACTACATTGAGGCTTATCAATCTATTATTGCGGCTCCCGGATGGCACAACTGCTTAAGTTTTCATGGATACCCTAACACAAATATTTTACTCTCATACCAGTGGCTGGGGGGGTCAATGCCTGCCAGAGTGGATCCTAAGGGTGACATCACAACCCACATTCCCATTACCCAGGGTGATTGGTACATGCCCTCCAGGGTAAATTTTGAAACAGCAACGAGCACAAGTTCTTCCACGTTTATAAATAGTGCATTGGTAAAATCAGAGACAAAAGATCTTCCAATGACAGTCTATGGCGATGTTGTCCGAATTGGAGTAGCCAGTCTCCCCGGAGGCTCATATGTGTGGCCCCTAAATGGGAACATTGCAGAGATTATTCTTCTATAATACTAACCTTAATACCCCTCAGCGGATCATTGTGGAGAACTACCTTTCGGCTAAGTACAACCTCCCTATTGCAAATAAATTTTACACGGATAATACCACTTACAACCAGGACGTGCAGGGCATTGGTACTACTGATGGAGTGGTCAAGCACAGCCAGGCAGCCAACAGCAAAGGATTGATCTTAACAGAAGTTAATGGGTCTCTGGATGCAGCCAATGAGTTTGTCTTTGCTGGCCACAATGCTACTGTCAGCTCACTACTCACTGCTGAGCTAACCGGTCCCGTGGCGGAACGCTGGTCACGAAGTTGGTTCGTGCAAAAGAGCGGTACTGTTGACGCTAAACTCTCCTTCGATTATAGTCAAGCCGGCCTTACTGCCACCAACCTGGCGACCGAGTTTTCTCAGTACTACCTCTTGTACCGGCCTGATCTGCAATCTGCCTTTCGCATTGTAACCAACGGTACGCTGCCCCTGGTGCCCCTACTCGAGAACGACGACCAATTAGCTTTTACGCTTGATAATACCAGGCTGCAAAACGGCTACTACACGGTGGGCAAACGCGGTGACTTCGTCTGGACGGGAGCAGTCAGCAGTGAGTGGAACACGGCCGGCAACTGGTCAGGCAATAGCGTGCCTACCGCTGCCAGCAGCCCAGTCATCATCAACACCTGCTCTACCTGCCCGGTCTTGTCTACGCCCGTGCAGGTGGGCTTTTTGCTGGTAAGCGGAGGCCAGTTAAGCCTCAACACCTTTACCCTCTCGGCGGCTGGTGGGGCTAATCTTATCGCTGCCAGGCTCACCAGTAGTGGCGCCACCATGCAGGCAGCAGACTTCTGGCAAGTAAAGAGCTGCACGGTTGAAGGCAACCTGCTGCTCAGAAAGACGGGCAACAGCAACAACGCCTGGTATGGTAACAATACGTACAGAGGAAAACTTACTGTTGTCAACCAGGGAACCGGTACCATTTCGCCCGCTACCCAAGCCAGTGATGTTTTCATCGGCAGTTATTGAAAAGGTGTGGATGAAATCGGATGAGTTGAGCAGACAAACCCTCGTAAAACTGTTGCTCCGGACGGCCATCCCTGCCTCTTAGCTGGGCAGCTACATCGCCATCCACACCTTTCGAGAACTGCCTTCTCATCAAATAATTGCATGCTTTTATACGCCTGTTTAAAACACTCAACTCTCTTTATTGTACTTTCATAAGAAGCATTATGACTACATGCCTTTATCATAATGCGGCTATACGCAAACTACTGGGAACTGCCAGTCTGCTCCTCACCCTGCTGCAATCACCGTTTCTGGCGGCCCAATCTGGTACCGCCTTGCTTAAACTGTACTGGCCACTGGATCAAGTGACCAATGGTATTACCAAAGACCTCACCAATAATGGCTTCGATGGCACGGTAGTGAACAATCCGGTTGCCGTGGAAAACGGCAAAGCTGGTGGGGCATTGTGGATGCCCGACCGTCAAGGACGGTATATTGCTGCGTCTTCCTTCAATTGGCAGCCTATCCAGTTTTCGCTGGCCTGGTGGAACTACACCGAATCGTACGGGGAGTGGTGTAATACCTTGAGCAGTTCCGCCGGGTGGAATGCCTTCGTGTTCCACAGCGGCTTGAAGGGAGAAGTGTATGTGGGAACGGACGTGGCAACCCGTATCTTTATAGCGGCCGGCACAGTAGAATTGAACAAATGGCAGCACTTTGCTTTTACCTTTGACCGGGGTACAGCCCGGTTTTATAAAAACGGTCAGGTAATCGCTTCAAGAACGGGGATGACACTGCCCAAGGCGTGGAACGGGTTTAATGTTAGTGGAGCGGATACTCGAAATGCCCTGCATGGCTTGATTGATGAATTACGGATATATGATGGGGCCTTAACCGAGGGGGAGGTAAACAACTTGACTAAGCTTACCGGCTATCCTGTTGCACAGATTACCACGCCCCTGAATTATTCTGCAATAACGGTTGGTAATAACATGACCATCAAAGCAACTGCCACCAGTAGCAACAGTACGATCAGAAAGGTGGAGTTCTTTGAAGGGTATACAAAAGTAGGAGCAGCCTATGCAAGCCCCTATCGCTTTAGCTTACCGGTTGCTTCGGCCGGCAGTTTTTTTCTTACCGCAAAAGTTACCGACGCAGAAGGGAGAAGTACTACTTCGGACCGAATTCACCTGCTCGCAGGTAATCAGGGTAATCCTTTTACCAACGGTTTGGCAGGGTACTGGCCTTTCGAGGAGGGAAATGGTTCGACTGCTTTTGACGCGTCGGGCAGCGGCAAAGAAGGTACTTTAATGAATGCACCTGCCTGGGCTACGGCCGGCAAAATCAACGGCTGCCTGGAAATGCTTGACAACCAGAAACGGTACGTAAGTGTGCCCGGGGTTACTTGGCGCCCCACAGCGTTCAGTGTATCCTGGTGGCTGCACCCCCGGGCCTTTGCAGTGCACAGCCACGTTATGGGTTCGGGCCAGGGGTGGGGTGGGTTTATTTTTCATACTTCGCACAATGGGGAAGTATATGTGGGTACCGACGTCAACACCCGGTTTACACCGACGAATCTACCCGCAGGCACGATCCAGTTGAACCAGTGGCAACATTTGGTATTCACATTTGACAACGGGATGGCAAACTTCTACAAGAATGGCAAACTGCTGGCAAGCAAGACCACCATGACTAACCCAGTAGCCTGGAGCGGCTTTACCATCGGCTGGCCCGATGAGGTGAATGCTATAGTGGGCAAAGTAGACGAAATACGCCTTTACAGCCGGGCGCTAACTGCTACAGAAGTATCGTTTTTGGCCAATGCCACCACTAATCCGGAAGCCTATGTGTGGACGGGCGAAGAAAGTACGGACTGGAACGCGGGAGCCAACTGGCAAAATAGCCTTGCGCCTGGGCACGGTAGCGACGTTGTCATCAACGCGTGTACGACTTGTCCTGTCCTGCCGTCGGCAATCACCATAAGGAATTTAACCGTTGAGGGAGGAAAGCTTAACCTAGCTTCTCACATTTTAACCGCCAGTGCTACAGCCTGCTTTACCGAAGCGTCCATAAGTAGCAACGGCGGCAGGATCAGAGCTGGAAACTTCAGCGAAGTGGCGGGCTGTACCTTCACGGGAGTGCTATGGCTGGACAAAATGGGCGGAATTGAAAACACCTGGAAAGGAGGCAACCACTACGGCTCCAGCCTAAAGATTACGAACGTGAGTACGGCCAAAATTCTGCTGGCCACGGAAGTTGAAGATACTGTGGCTCATTAATCAGCATGTCGAAGAGACAAAACAAGTGAACGGTACAGCAAGAACTTATGAAGCAGAAACGCATGAAATACAAAAACATTCTTGGATTAAGCTGGTTGCTGGCCGCTCATTGTGCCTTCCGGGTGCCGGCTCAGACAGGGCCGGGCGGCGTAGGCAACAGCAGCACGAATAAAGTGTGGTTGGATGCCAGCCAGCTTACAGCTTTCAGTAACGGAGCGAAAGTGAGCCAGTGGACAGACGTGTCGGGAAATGGTTTTCATGCCAATCAAAACATGATTGATAACCGTCCTACATTCCTGGGGACTATGTTGCACGGCAAGCCCGTGATTCATTTTGATCGCACTCAGGGAATGCAATACTTTGAAATTAAGTCGGTAGGCATCGGCACGGTAATGAGCAACAGCTATACGCTGATTACAGTAGTTAGAGCCACTTCGGGTGGACTAAATGAAGGAGCCGAAATTCAGCAGTCTGTCTTTATGGCGCCTGACTACTTGGTAGGGACTAAATTTTACGGTTATCCAAATGTATCATCGCTAAGCCATGTACAAGTAGTACAAAGTCCTTCGGGCTATCCCTATTTGTTTAACTACGAAATCGCAAACGCGGGCTCATGGCTTCTGTGCAATCAAGTGGCAACGAAAAGTACCATCGGTACCTCTCTAAAAGGGTATTACAGTGGCGCTTCTCCTGCTTCCCAAGCGTTTAATAATGGGCAGGCAGATACTTATGGAGTAACAAGTACTAGTCAGCAGATGGTTAATATGCCCGACCTGATACGCATCGGAGCCGCCAGGGTTGCGGGCGATTACAGGTGGCCTCTGAATGGGGACATTGCAGAAATCATTCTCTACAACACCAATCTCAACGATGCTCAACGCATTATTGTGGACAACTATCTGTCGGCCAAGTACAATCTCTCCATCGCCAACAAATACTACTCCGACAACAGCAACTTCAACCAAGATGTGCAGGGAATCGGTACCAAAGACGGCATCGCCAAACACAGCCAGGCCGCCAACAGCAAAGGCTTGATCTTGACCGAGGCTAACGGCTCGCTGGACGCGGCCAATGAATTCGTATTCGCCGGTCACAACACGGCGACCAACTCTCTTGTTAACACTGCCCTAAATAGTTTTACCGGGGAACGCTGGCAGCGGAGTTGGTACGTGCAAAAGAGCGGCACTCTCGATGCCAGGCTGTCTTTCGATTGGAGCCAGGCCGGCCTTACGCCAACTAACCTTGCCGCTGAGCTTTCTCAGTACTACCTCTTGTACCGGCCTGACTTGCAGTCTTCCTTCCGCTTGATCAGCAGTGGCAATACACCCCTGGTGCCCGTACTCGGAAACACTGACCAGCTTACTTTTACACTTGACAACGCCACCCTGCAAAACGGGTATTACACGCTGGGTAAGTTGGGCAGCTTTGTGTGGACTGGTGCCGTGAGCAGCGAGTGGAACACGGCCGGCAACTGGTCGGGTAAAGTTGTGCCCTCTTCCAGCAGTAACGTAATTGTTCCTTTTTGCTCTACTTGTCCGGTCCTGTCCGCGTCCGTACAGGTCAACAGTTTGCTGGTAGAGGAGGGACAACTGACTTTGCAGAACTTTACCCTCTTGACTGCGGCAGCCAGCAAATTTATCACTAGCCGCATCAGCAGCAGCGGGGGCACTATACAGGCCGCTGACTTTGGTGAAGTAAAGAGTTGCACTGTTGAAGGCAACCTGCTGCTTAGGAAAACAGGTAACGCCAACAACGCCTGGTTCGGCAACAACACCTACCGGGGAAAACTAACCATTGTCAACCAGGGCACTGGTACCATTGCGCCCGCTACCCAAGCCACTGATACAGTCAGCAAGTAACACGGCTCACAAGTAGCAGAACCACTGTTTTCATGGCTGTTGTAAGTTACCTGCTCAATTCATCACCTGCTCGTGATTGAGACAGTGGTGACATGTGTTAATTTTACTGCCTGATGAGCCGCTTCTATAAGTCCCCCCGATGCATGCCTTCTTTGTGCTTAAAGCCAGTGCGCTACTGGCTATTGGCATGGGTCATGATGTCCTTTGTGAATCTACCGGCCCAGTCGCTGGACCGGATGGTACAGCAGGCCTTGTCGCAGGGCCCACTAACCATTTCGCACGTAGATAGTAGTGAAGTTATCTCTCTACTTGAGCCTCATGCCAAAGTACGACTCAAACAGGAGCAGTTTTACGGCTGGTACGCAGCGGGCAAGATCAAGTACACGCAAGGCGGCTACTCCGGAAAACTGCTGCACGGCCCATACACGCTTTACGCGCGGGGAAAAGAACTACTAGCCGAAGGCCTCTACAACAAGGGACTTAGGACCGGCGTTTGGCGCACCTGGTATCCCAATGGCTACCTCCTCTCAGTTTATCATTATAGGAAGGGCCTTAAGCACGGTGCTTATCAACTTTATTATGATAATGGTAGCTTGAAGCAAGCAGGTAGCTATAAGAGAGGCAAACTGCATGGCAAGTCTTGGCAGTATTCCTTGGAAGGGGATCAACAACAAACCCGCTATCGTCAAGGAAAGCTAATGACGAGTAAGATAAAACTACATTCAAAAAAAGCCCGGCCTCAGGAGTCAACCTCGATCGAAAATACATCAGGCAAAGCCAACCAAAGTGAGCGCAAAAAAAGTGAGCTTGAACGGAAGGTAAGACCTAAGAAGCCCAGAAGCAGTAATAAAAAAGTAAAGGAGCAGTCCAATGGTCAGTAAGTCCACTACCCATTCAAGCATGCTGCTGCCTGCGGGGATCTTGCCTACCGTACTAATCATCTGCCTGGTCATAGCCTTTTTTGCCTCGGCTTTAATCGGGCTTGCGTACTTCCGCCATCAACTCCGCGTGCGTGATATGGTTTTTCATCAATTAAAAGGCAATGCGAAGTCTTCGGTCAACTACCTGCTGGGCAACACTAACATCAAATACCATCACGCACACCAGTTTGATCTGTACGTCACGGGCAACGATAGCGTACAAGTGGAGAAACACTACTGGGGTCTTTTTGACTTGATTAAAGCAAGCGCCTTTCGAGGTGTTCATCATACCTCTATTTATGCCTTGGTAGGCAAAAAGCCGGATGCGTGGGGAGTCGCCTCACTGTATCTGGCCGACGAAAACCGTCCCCTCTCGTTGGCGGGAAGTACGGTAGTTAATGGTACGTGTTTTTTACCCCAGGCAGGCGTAAGAACTGCTTATGTGGAAGGCAAGGGCTTTACGGGTAAAGATTTGATTAAGGGAGAGGTCAAAACCAGCAAGGTCACGCTGCCTGCGCTACCCGGTCTGCTGGTGGAGAGGCTCCGGCATTATGGAAGGGTACGGGAAACAATCCTGCCTAACTCGGTTCCCCTCCGTAAGCTTGTTGGTTCTACTTCGGTTTCGTTTAAGGCGCCCCCCCTTCAGGTGCAGGTACCAGATGGCTCCATATTGGATGGCGTTCGCCTTTCGGGTAACGTAATGCTTATCAGCCAGGGAGAGATTATCATTCCCTCTTCGGCGCAGTTGGAAGAAGTGTTGGTACTCGCCCGGAAAGTCACCGTTCAAGGTGGTTTTACGGGCAGGTTACAGGTGCTGGCCCAAGACACGGTAATTGTAGAAGCAGGCTGTAGGCTTAGCTATCCGAGTAGCTTGGTGGCTTACAACCAGAATGGCAAATGCCGTGTTGAGCTAGGGGAAGGAAGTACAGTGGAAGGTGTCTTCCTGGTGGGGAGCACTGAGCATGAGGCTTTGAATAATACAGCAGTCTTACACAAGGATGCGCTTCTGGAGGGACAAGCCTACGTGGACGGCATGGTGGAGTTGAAAGGACACATTAGCGGCACGTTGGCCTGCCGGCGGTTTTTTCTGCTTACCCCCACCACCCTGTACGAGAACCACCTGTTGGACTGTGAGATAAACGTACAAAAACGTTCATCTTACTTTCTCACCAGCCCCCTGCTCTCGGAAGCGCGCATGGAGATTGTACAATGGCTCAATTAGTTGACGTAATCAGACATAATAGTGCAAAGAAAAATCACTAAAAGCGTCTTTTTGCAGCCCCGGCTAAAAGCGTCCTCGCTGGTAGAAGTGAGCGTGGCAGCCGTACTGCTATCACTCACGCTGGGCTTTTCGATACTGCTTTTCGAACAGCTTAGTCAGGCCGGCCGCGGATTATTGCGGTTGCGTCAGGAGTTGAAGTTAGTTGCTTACGCTGAGCACGTGAAAAGCGGGAAGAACTACCTTAACGAAGAGGTTACCACGGACGAAGGCTGGCGGCTGGTAAAAAAAGTATCTTACTACCAAAGCAATCCGCATCTGCTGCTGCTGGAATTAAGCTTGCACAACGGGGGTGCGGAAGGCGATGAGAATGCTCCTAAGCTCGTTCACAGGGAAATCATTTATGAAAAATAAGCAGCTCAAGGCTTTCACCCTACTGGAACTGCTCATTGTCATGCTCTTGAGCAGTTTGGTATTGGCCGTTGCTTACCTTGCCCTGCAATTGGTAAACGCGCAATACCTGCACTTCTCGCGGAATACAGAAGAAACCGTTGCTCTTTCCGTCTTACGTACGCAGTTGGCAAAAGACCTGGAAAGGACCAGCATTGTGTGGCGGCGGGGTGGGTGCCTGGTACTCGAAAAGTATGCGGTGCTGGACAATAGCGCACGAGTTGAATACTGTTTTCAAGACTCCCTGCTGCTGCGCCGGCAGGAACAGCTAACGGACACCTTCCGTTTTGCTGCAACGGCAATTGTTTTTTCCTGGGAAGGCGCAGAGCAATCTCAAGGTCCGGTAGACCAGATTTCTTTTAATGGGAAATTGAATGGGGAGTCGTACCCGTTTCTGTACCGTAAAGACTACGATGCCCAAATGAAATGGCAATTAACTAACCAATTACCCTGACTCAGAACCCATACTTTTATCCCTTTTGCTCCAAAATGGCTGGACTAGACATCAAACAACTTCAATCGTGGGCTCCCCAAGCAGTGCCGCAAAAGCAACTGTCGCGGGAGACGGGTGTTCACTGGCTTCAAAAAGAAATAACGCTTACCAACCCCATTGACGATAAGTTTAAGGAGTCGTTTTACCTGGAACTGTCGGTGCTGCTGGCAGCGGGCGTGGACATCAAAGGGACGCTTGACCTGCTGGAGGCACAACAAACCAAAGCCCAACAAAGAGCCCTTGTTAACACCATCCGCGAGAGAGTCATTAGCGGCAAGAGCCTTTCGGATGCCGCCCAGGGGACTGGACGGTTTTCCACCTACGAATACTACAGCCTTAGGATCGGCGAAGAAACAGGCAAACTGGTTCCGGTACTGACGGAACTGGCGGCCTACTATAACCGCAAGATCAAACAGCGCCGGCAACTGCTACAAGCCCTCTCGTACCCAATCATTGTGCTATGCACCTCGGCCGGGGCCATTGCCTTCATGCTCCAGTTCATCGTGCCTATGTTCTCGGACGTGTTTAAGCGGTTTGGGGGAGAGCTGCCTTTTTTGACTAGGTGCATCATCTTGTTTTCGCTGATTGTGAAGCAGTATGCTTGGCTCCTGCCGGTGTTAATAATTGTCATACTCTTTTTTGTGCGTTTGAACCGGCAGAAGGCGTGGTACCAGCAATACAGTAGCAACCTGTTACTGCGTTTGCCACTCATCGGGCCCATGCTCCGCAAGGTGTACCTGGCTAGGCTATGCAGCGCCTTTGCCCTGCTGATCGGGGCGAGGGTGCCTCTCCTGCAAGCAGTGGGCCTGGTTCGGCAAATGATTAGTTTTTACCCAATTGCCCACTCGTTGCTTAGGGTAGAGAAGGAGATAATGGCCGGGGAAGCCTTCCACCGCAGCCTCTCGGCATTTAGCCTCTACGACCGGAAGATGATTGCGCTGTTGAAAGTCGGCGAGGAGGTCAATAAGTTGGACTTCTTCTTCGGCAAGCTTGCCAGCCAGTACCACGAGGAAGTGGAACATCAGAGCGCCGTGCTGGGCAGCGCCCTAGAACCCGTCATTATTATCGTATTAGGCCTTATCGTTGGAGTGATTCTGATTGCCATGTATCTGCCACTATTTCAACTTAGTACTAACCTGGGATAAAACGAAAAAAGACAGTTACATTTCCTCGTAAATGTGTATTTATGGACGAGTAAAAAGTAAGCACTTTATACCACTCTACCTGCGCATCTGATTCAACTAATTCAATACGTATAAAGCCGTATTTAATCTACTTTCTCAACTTATACTTTTCCCAATAACGAGCAATGCTGAAAAATCGCCTTCAATTCCTATTGAACCTGGTATTAACCTGCGCAGTGGTATTTACGCTTTACATGCAGTTCTCTTCCCGCCAACGAATTGTATACGTCAACACCAATAAGCTCCTGCTTGAATACAAGGGTATGAAAGAAGCCCAGGCTTCTTTCGAGCAGTTGTCGGCTTCTTGGAAGGCCAACATTGACACGCTTTCCTCAGAGCTTTCGCGGTCAGCCGAGAAATTAGAGCAGGAACGCGCTACTCTATCGGCCAAAGAAGTACACCTCACCGAAGAACTGCTGCGTACCAAGCAGCAACAACTGGTCCAGTACCAACAGGCGACTGAACAGAAGGCATCCCAAGAAGATGCTCGTCTTAGGGAGCAGGTTCTTAGCAAAATCAATGCTTACATCCAAGAGTACGGCAAGCAGCATAATCTTTCCATTATTATGGGGGCCACTGAGATGGGCAATATTGTTTACGCAGATGAAGTAATGGATGTCACTGATGATATCATCCAAGGGCTAAACAAGAGGCGGCAGTAATCTCCCTAAATTTCAACGTTACATTTTCCATGCTTCAAATACAGTTCTTTAAAATACTGATAGTGCTTTCGTGCATTAATTTAATTACCTCTTGCCAAAAGTCCGCAGTAAATGAAGTCGAACTATTGGCTTACGCGCGTAATTCAGAGAATGGGCTCTATCACCACCGAGTTATTCAATCTGTGGATGTAGGCGTACAATACCGCCCTATTGACGTAATTATAGCTCAAGAATTAAAAAGTAATCCGCAGTTGAATAGTAAGGTTGACTCACTACGTAAGTCTTTGCAGGACAAGCTATATTTTACTATTTCCCTTTCTAAAGACGGGCAAGAGATCGAAAATAAGTATTTATTCGATCATGCAGTCTACACAAAAGTACTGCAATACCTTTCCTTTGACATGGCGGAGAACCTACAATTATCGATTGATCAAAATACACTTAAGCCTATTACATATTTGTATTCCCGGATGTTTGGCAGTACCGGTCACAGTACGGTCATGGTTGTCTTCGATATTAACGGGCTGCATAAACCTGACCGCTTCAGGTTAATATTTAAGGATGACCAACTTGGATTGGGAACGCAAGAGTATCATTTTGAAAGAACTGCCCTAGAGAACATCCCCAAACTGCAATTTCCCATCCAATAGTAGCTTGTTGATCTATAGTTTTTCTTATTTAGGTAATATAACCTCTTGTATCCCTGTTTATGTTCCGTAGTCCAAAAACACGACGCACTATTGCCCTCATCCTTCTGTTTAACACCATTGGTAATTTGGCTTTACCATCAGTAAGCTACGCTTTAACCAATGGCGCTAATCAGGTTGAATTTACAAGCTATGAGGACACAGGTACTACCGATATGGTGAACCTCACTACTGGTGATCTCACTTACAATATGCCACTACTTGAAGTGCCAAGTCCAGAAGGCGGGTTTACAGTCCCATTGTTCTATCATAGTGGAATAGGTTTAGAAGACGAATCAAGTTGGGTAGGGCTGGGATGGAATGTAAATGTGGGAGCCATCACTCGTAATAAGGCTGGTTATGCTGACGACGCATATGATCATGTGGTTAAAGTAGATACTAAAGACCCAGGTGGGAGCTATTTTGTCAAAAATTACATTCTTTACCAACGCTCATGGGATTCTCAAAAAGGGTATGGCGGAGCAATTGATCTATTAGGTGTCGCTGGATTTGACTGGACCAATTCTGGGGGATTGAGAAGTGGCAATGTAATTGGGCTGACTTTCAATAAAGACAAAGCCACCTTTGATCCTGACCGAGCTATAATAGCTGCACAAACAATTGCAATGACTGTTGCTACTGCGGGGGGAGGAGCTACTTTTGGAAAATCAGTAACAGGAACACAGCTTGCAACCGCTAAGGCCCTTGCAACAGGTTATAACATAGCCAGTACTGCATTAAGTTTATATCAAGGGTACAAGTCACAAGGAACTATTAGTGGAAGTTACAATAACTGGAGTACTGAGACCACTACTTCTAAGTGGGGATTCCGAGTAGACGGGAAATACTGGCTTGACGACACGCGAAGAGAGCACAGCTTTGGAGCGTTGTACTTAGGAAGCACCCATAAGTCGGGTGTTGAGCCCGCTTGTCAAAACTGTTCCGATGGAAGCACTACCCCTCGCATTGGTAACCCGCAAAATTATAGGTTGACAAATTGGTTTGAAATGGCTGCGGGCAATAGTAAAGCGGTAGCCAGTGATATGTACACACATATTAATAAAGATCGATCTTACCCACTTAATGTAAACTCAACTCACGTGAGCTATGACTTCTACTCCGTAATGGGTTTAGGAGTAGGTGGCTCCATTTCTCCTTACCGACTAGACATCGGCTCTCTGGCTTTTCCAAAGCGTATGAGCAATGCTACTACTATGCACAACGCTTTCCCATTTTTGGAAGAAGGAAATCCTTCAACTGGGATAGACAAAGTACAGTTTCAGTATAACGGAGACATTTCAAATACTTATACTCATCATAACAGCAATGGATTTGGGGCTACTGCATATCGTTCAGACAGCAGATTGTACTATGACCAAGTGGACCCAAAGCTGGAAGTAGCTGGCAGTAGAATAGAAAGTCCAAGAGAGGGCCTGTACAATAAACGTTTAGCACATGGAAAGCACGTAGAGTGGTTCACGAACGAAGAGATGGCAAGCAATGCCCCGATTTCTCAGGGTAAAATTCTCGAATATGGACCGCTGGATCAGTTAAGAAATGCTTTTAGATCGTCCATCTGGCCACCAAAGGGTATTGGGGCATTCGTGGTAACCCGAGAGGATGGTACTACATACCATTATGCTTTACCGGTATATAACAACAATGAAGTATACTATCAAGGTACCAAAGGAGAAGAAGAAACCAAGTACTCTGAAAGCGACAACAGAGAACCATATGCTACTTCCTGGCTTTTAACTGCTATTACTGGCCCGGACTTTGTTGACCGGGGTACTACTGGCATAGTGGATGAGCAGGACTGGGGCTATTGGATTAAATTTGATTACGGACGATTCGCTTCCGATTATGCCTGGCGTATGCCTTACTATAACTATTTAGAGGGCGAGAATAACACAGTCAGTTACTCCACTGGTCACAAAGAAACTTATTACCTCAATTCTATTCAAACCCGTACGCATACTGCATTATTTATTAAGAACATTCGAAAAGATGGTAGAAGTGCTTACTGGAATGGATATTCAGAAATTCCTTTCCAGTATCGTCATACACCAAACGCTTATCCCGCCTCCTCTTTAGGGCTTGAAGAAATTATACTTCTTAATAACAAAGACTATAAGGAGCTAATTAATCAAGGCTTTGCTCAAGACCCTTTTGGAAATAATCCAGTAGAAAGGGAGTTGTTACAAGGCGCCCTCGGAGAATCAACTACTTGTGATCTGGATCAAGTATACGATGTATATGATGCCCCAAGCTACTCAGCCCTGCGCAGTTTTTTGGACCAGAAGACGCTGAAGAAGATAAAATTTAGCTATAGCTATAATTTGTGTAAGGGCACACTTAACTCTTTTGAGAGCACGGCACATCCTCCTGCTAACCAACCTTATTTTGGTGTTAGAATGGGAAAGTTAACGCTTGAACGCGTAAGTATTTTAGGCGCCAACAATGTGAAGTTATTACCTGATTATATTTTTGAATATAATGGCTTAAATACCAGATACCAACAAGAATCCTGGGATGGTTGGGGCATGTACAACCCTTTCGGCAATACTGACCCTAATTCACACAAAGCCTCACTTGGGGAAGATCGTTACAGCTGGCACCTAACACGAATACACTCCCCCCTTGGAAGCACATCTGAGATTGAATATCAGAACGATTCCTATTCATCCGTTAATGGACTGCCAGTACGGGATAAGTACGGCAATATTATTGAGCAGATTTCGGGTGGCGATGTAAGAGTATCGAAAATAACTACGAATGATGACAACGGCATCTATAGTACAGGCTACACCTATACCAAAAACGGTCAATCTTGGGGAGTGAGTTCAGGGGTAGTTTCGAAAGAACCAGAGTACATCATGCAGCATGAATATCCATTTTATAAGGAGTATGACTACCCTAGTACTTCAGTATTATACGACAAAGTAACAGTTTTAAACGGAATGCAACCTAACGGGACCTATACTTCCAAAACACAATATGAGTTCTATACTCCTGGTGTGATGGATATAAGTAGTCAGTCACAAAAAATATACGACCAGCATACGGGTTTATATTACGTTGACTCACCATTGTTCCTAAAGCAGTACCACCATAATATCAATGTCTATACGTCACGGATCGGCAAAGTCAAGACGGTCAAGACATTTAACAAGGTCGATCAACTTACCAAAAGTAGTGAATTCGTTTATACTAATGATTTGGGGAACGGGCAAGGTAAATTCACCACTGGGTCCATTCTTTCTGAAACCGTGCTGGATCAACTCAATCCGACTATCACGGCTACCAAATTTTTGCGAACTACCAAGACGTATTATCCCACCGTACTACAATCAGTAAAGACATATAGCGGTGGTATAAATGCATCTGAAACGACCAATAAGAAATGGGATTTTTATACGGGACAAGTGTTAGAAAGCGAAATCAGAAACTCTCTTGGGGTAAACTATTTGTCTGTAGTTGTGCCTGCTTATCGAAAGTATGCGACGATGGGTCCCAAAGCTGAAAATGCTGCACATAAAAACATGTTATCACAAGTTGCGGCTAACTATTTGTATAAGAAAGACGCTACTGGAAATTTAACTCCGGTATCAGTAGGCGTACAAACCTGGAAGGGAGATTGGACCAATTATAGGGTCTATGATCCAACGAAAGAGAAGTATGTTTACGGCAGTGAAGGTCCGGAAGTTTGGCGTGCACATGAATCTTGGAGTTGGGACGGGCGCGAACTAAATCCGGACGGCACTTTGAAGAACTTTGTTGATTTTGATTGGACGAAAACAAATTTAGATAATCGATGGCTTAAAACTGGGGAGGTAGTTCAATTCGACCATTACTCCACACCTCTAATGAGTAAGGATTTAAATGGTAACTACACTTCTACAAAATTGGGTTATAACCAGCAGCAGATGATTGCCTCTGCAGCAAATACACGATATACAGAAATTGCCTATTCTGGTGCAGAAGACAGAGATCTATCTGGCGTTCGCGAGCAATTTGGAGGTGAAATCTTTCACGCCTATCAACAGGACCAAACCTATAAGCATACAGGTAACTATTCTATTAAACTGAATCCACTCGATGTAGGGTTTACCTACGTAGCAATGGCCGGGCATGCTACTGATGCCAATACGGAAGTAGAAGTAGGACGGCAGTACCGTGTTAGTGCTTGGATACATCAAGGGGACATCACCAACAAGGCGGCGCAAATATATGCGACACTAGATAATGGGACGACATTAAAAACAGCAAAAATTGATAATCCCGGTACAGAGCGGGCTGGAGATTGGTACTTGGTGAATATGTACTTTGAACTTCCCAATACCGCTGCAGGCAAAATGCTCAGAGTAGGTTGTAGCAATACTGGTTCTACAGAGGTATACATTGATGATTTTCGCTTTCATCCGGTAGACGCCCCGCTAACCACCTATGTGTATAATCCCCACACACAACAGGTAACTTATATACTGGATAACGATAACCTATATACCCGGTATGAGTACGATGCCAGCGGTGCTCTAATTAAAACTTACCGGGAACGTTTAGGAGCTACCAAAAGCGATCAATTAGTGAGTGAGAAGCGATACAACTATGCGCGCACAGTAGAATAACTAGCAGTGGGTAAATGCAGCATATCACTTTCTAATAACACTAATTCAATAAATATTTTATATAAACTTCATAGGTATGACTCCTACCTTAGCCCAGGCTACTCATGCCAGGCATATATATTGCCCTAAAACAACATCTGGATTAACTATTCTGCTGTTTGCCCTTGCTTTTCTTTTCGCTATTCCTCTCCAAGCGCAGATAGAACACGGAGAAGGCAATTTTTGCGTGGGCTCCCGTAATTCATTTTCCTATTCCGGTTGTAATAGTCTTTCTCCGGGAGATTGGATTATAAATAGTGGGGACATTATTGAATTTGACGCTCAGGACAACAATAGAACAGTTTTCATCACCTGGAACAACCCAGTACAAAATATTAGTATAGGGGTTCGTCCTTCTTGCGGCGGAGATACACAATACTATCCTACCTTTCGGATTGAATCAATACCCACAATAAGTGTTTCTTCTCCTCAAAATTGGGTTTGTTCCGGAGAGCAAATAACATTAACGGCGACCGGTGCAACTAGCTACAACTGGTCATGGACGGATGCGGCAGGTTTTCATCAACTGTTAAGAGTATCCGGAACATTACCAGTTAGCCCTAATGAAAACACTACTTACAAAGTAGTTGGTTATAGCGAAAACGGGGATTGCCAAAGCAGTGAGGCTTCCATTACCATAAGGGTATTTACCCGTACTATCGAGCAAGTTGGTACGTTGAGTGGAGGTAGTGCTACTCCTCAAACAAGCGGTAATAATTCTGGTACACTCACTCTGAGTGGATATGATGGATACTCAATACAACATTGGGAATACTCGAACAATAACGGATTTGGTTGGCAGGAGTTTAGGAATAATGGGCAGGCTACTTATACTTATCAGAACTTAACTAGTTCTACCATATTTCGGGTAAAGTTTTACAGTAACAACCCGTGCGCTTCCATATATTCAACTTCCGCCCAGATTCCTATTGAGAAGAGGCGCAACTGGATTCAAACCCTGGTTTATGGGGAAACATACCAAACTGTCACTGCTAATGTTGCGCCCTCTGACCCTAATACATACTATTCAACGGACGCGATTGTTCTACCCCAACCTCCTGCAACCGCACTGCAAATTACCCCCTCTTCTCAGTACACCAAATACGTCAGTGCTCATTCCATAACCATCAAAAATGGTGTTTCAATTGGTGCTGGTGCTACTGCTGAATTTTCTATTATGGATAATTCAACCGTAGTAGTTCCAGGTGAAACTGTAGTGATAAGCGAAAATAGGTCTTACATGGACGGGTACGGCCGCATTACTCAAAGCCAAAGCCGGGACGTTACCCGCAATGAGCTACTTGTCGCACAATCCTTATATGATGGGAACGGAGTCAGAACGGTGGAAACCATGCCTGCTCCGGTTGGTCAAGGCTCATTCTATTACGCAGAAAATTTTATAACCAGCGGGGGGGCACCTTATAACTTCAGCCACTTCGAAACCAATCCCAATCAGCCTCTGGCTGTAGATGATACCCAACCTAATTCTTTGGGCTGGTACTATAGTAACAACAACACACGGGAGCCTTTTGCTGCCACTACTGCTTTTCCCTTTAGTCAGCACTATGTAGATCCAGCCGGGAGCGTAAACCGATCGGCCGGGCCTGGGGATCAACACCGAATGGGGGCAGGACATGAATCCCGAAGCGCAACAGTGCCCATCCTGGACGAATTAAACCATTACTTACTGCTACGTAACGCCCACTTCATTCCTACAAATGCTACTAGCCTTGAATTACAGGGAGTAAAATCAGTAACGGTAGATGTAAACGGGCGGGAAAGCATTGTCCTTACCGATAAAGAAGGAAAAGTACTTGCAAGTTGCCGCAGCGGCGCCGAGTTCCCCGGTATTGCTGTCAACACCAGCGTATCGGCTTACGTTGACCAAAATGGCGTCCATAATTCCCTAGACATTCACCTACCGCATTTAGGAGAAGGGATAACTACCAGCGTCAATGCCGGCGTGGGGGTACAAGTCAGAAATCTATTAAATGGTAGTTTAGTCCCTCCTCAGGAATCAGGTATTTACAATTTGGTCGGTGGTTTTTACCGTATCGTTAGCAGCAACTATAACATGGTAGTGAGCTATACGCTAAAGTACGGAGAGTTCAGCTATAATTACTACAACGATGCGGATCGTCTCATTGCTACCGTAGCACCTAAAGGAGTAGACTTAAACAGTTCAGCGATGCCTAAATTCGTAACCCGCTATGATTACAGTGCTAATGGCGATATGATTCAATCTAGTAGCCCTGACGAAGGTCAAACAGAATTTATACACCGCAGAGATGGCGTTTTGCGTTTCTCCCAGAACGCACAACAAAAGATTGACCGTAAATTCTCTTATACTAACTATGACCGCAGAGGTAGGCCGCTGCAATCTGGCGAATATAGCTTACCTGCTGAATCAAATGTAAATTCTTCGTTTGAAATGCAGTTGCAGTCGCTTTTCGGTTCTGAGTATACAAGGATTCTTGAAGATGTCACCCGTACGGGAGGCTTACCAGACGCGACTCGCTGCAGTCAGAAAGTTGACTCCTATTATGATATGCCTGCACCAGATGTTCCTGGTAATCGTGTCCAACGCTTTACTTTAGGCACTGTAGCAAAAACGCAGAATGAGCACTCTACTACCTTCTACAGTTATGATGAAACTGGCCGAATTGAATGGAGTATTCAGAGTATTGTTGGTTTGGGTGACAAAACCATTGAGTACATATATGACCGTAATGGCAATGTGCGAGAGGTTGCCTACCAGAAAGGCACTCCAAGTGAACGATTCACTCATTACTACTCTTATGATCAAGACCAGCGGTTAACCGAAGTACATACTAGCAGGGATGGCTTCACTAAAAAACGACAAGCCAAGTACTATTACTACCTGCATGGACCATTAAAACGAGTAGAATTGGCGGATCAGCTACAAGGAACCGACTATGTATATACAATCCAAGGCTGGCTCAAGAGCATTAATCACCCAAAAGCAGGCAGTGATCCCGGTAAAGATGGTGATGGCAACGGTTTTGCTAAGGATGTTTTTAGTATGAGTTTGGAGTACTTCTCAGGAGATTATACCAAGGCTGGAACAATTATTGCTAGCATTGATGCCGCTGGGTACCAATCATTTTATAGCAGAAGGGTAAAAGCAGTAGTTTGGCAGACCAAAAAGCCGCAAAGTGTAATAGCCTCAGAAGGAATTAACGTGGAAAATCCACAAATGTACGTATACCAGTATGATGCCAAGTACCAGCTTAAAGAGGCGGTTTGGGGTAATGTAGATATGAATGTCTCTTCTGGGCTAAATGCTTTTACTCCTACCGGGCTTCACAAAGAGTTTGGATTGAGCTACGACGAGCACGGCAACATTAGTAGTCTGCAACGTAACAATAAAGATGGTATCCTCAAGGATAATTTTGTTAACGCCTATACATATAAAACTGGTACTAATCAATTAGAAAAAATTACGGGATTTGCTAAATATACATATGATGCCTTGGGGCAGATGACGGCCCAAGAAAAGGATGGAATAAGTAGCGATGTGCAGAATCAGTATATAGAGTATAATGCCAAAGGCTTAGTAATGGCAGTCTACAGTGACGCTGCCAAAACCATCAAGAAAGTTAGCTTCTATTACTCGGAGAGGGGGCAACGACTAAAGAAGATCAACCACTCGACAAATATTACTACTTATTATATAAGAGATGCAAGGGGAAATGAACTCACAACCTATGACAATGACGGCACCGCCCTTTTACAAAAGCAATTCTTTGTGTATGGGGCAGATAGATTAGGAATATACAAAGTCCGGGACAACAGCTATCAGTATGAATTGGCAGATCATCAAGGAAATATTAGAGCTGTGATTAAGGATATAAAACTGGCTGATAATACTATTGATGTGTTACGTTATGCAGATTTCTTGGTAATGGGGGGGACAGCAAGAAGTGGAGGCACTAGTTATAATTATGGTTACCAAGGAAAGTTTGCTGAACAGGACAACGAAACACAATGGAACAGCTTTGAGCTAAGAATGTACGACAGTAGAATTGGTCGTTGGAATCGCCCAGATCCTTATGGGCAGTTTGACTCTCCATACTTAGCAATGGGTAACGACTGGAGTAATCAAGTTGATCCTGATGGAGGTTGGAGTGGAGGACCTGGTCCGGGTTTCTGGGGTAGAATCAGAGAGTTCTTTGGCGGAAGACGTATGGGCTCAGCCGTTGCAAGAAATGTTCAAGTTGTCAAAGGAGCAGGAGGATCAAATATAGTCGGGAACAGATTATACCTTAATATTATGAATTTAGCTACCTTAGAAGTTGGAAAAGCAACTCGGTGTTATCCTACCGTCTGGAAAAGAGTTAAACAAGCATACGAAGATGTAAACAAGGGCAAAGCTCCTGAAGTGTTCAATAACGACGGTTTTTATAACAAAAAAGACGGAGACAGATGGTATCCGACACCAGATTCGGATTTTGCCAAGTTATTTGGTACAAATATTGACAGAAAAGATTTTATGAATCTCCCATATGAACATCGAGGTAAAGGAGGAGCAGGAGCTTTGGTTCACGCTGGCTTAGCTGACCCAGTTGATGACATTTGGGACGGACAGCTTCAACCGGGAGCAGTACTACAATTGTGGACACATAAAGAACACTATGAGAGTATACGGGACAAAGGAGAATACCACCCTACTGCAGGAAGTAATTTTGGCCACTCTGTTATATTCTTGTACTATCACCGTGGACCAAATGGGCAAATAACAGGTCTGTCTTATGCGGACCAGCACGGAGTTTATGAAATGAAAAAAGGTGATCCAAACGCTACATATCAATTTGGCGTCGGGGCGAATCTCAAATAAGATGTTGAAAAATAATTTGGACGTAACCTAGAGTAATTAGTATTGGGGGGGGGGGAAACCTTGCCCTCTTAACTGCAAAGTTAAGGGGGCAAGACTTGCCTAGGCAACACTTCCTCTACTGAACTAGTTAAATTCTGTTAAGTTTAGTAGTAGTAATTACAGATAATGATACCCTTTAAATAACTACTTGCTAACACAGTTGCAATAGATATCAAACATAACACAATATGATAATATTCAAGAAAGATCCTTATCTAGTAGCTTTTGTGCTAATTTTGAAATCGTTGTTTGTGTTTTCTCAAGCTCAATATCCTATTAATACAAAGAACAGATTCAACGATCTTAGTATTGCCAGAAATCGGCCATTAGATGTATATGCTTTGCATTTAAATGGCAGTAATTTGAAAGCATTTCCAAAGATAATATTTGAGTTTAAAAACCTTCAAGAGCTACACATTGGGCATAATAAATTAATAGATATCCCTGCTCAAATAGGCGATTTGCAGAATCTAGAGGAATTATACATCCAGAACAACCTCATACGTAGTCTACCCGAAGGAATAGTTGCTTTGAAAAAACTAAGAGTACTCGACCTTAGCGAAAACGAGCTAACTGAACTACCAAACACACTTTATAAACTACCAAGTCTTGAACACTTAAATGTTTCAGATAATCCGCAAATTAGGATAAGTGAGTATATTAGCAATTTAAATGGGTTAAGAAACTTGATGTTATCAAGGAATAATATTAAAACACTGCCACCTCAGCTATTTAGCCTACCTAATTTGCAATTATTAGACCTTAGTGGAAATAGCATCAAATCCCTACCGATTCAAATAGGGCAATTAAAAAATATAAAATATTTGAACTTAACAAAAAATTTCCTTAGTGAACTCCCCGCCGAGTTACTAAACAATCAAAATCTAAAAAAAATAGATTTAGGCTTAAATGAATTCGCAAGCATACCAAGTGTGTTGAAGAATATGACATGGCTTGAATACATAGATTTAGGAGAGAACAAAATTACACCTAAAGAAGCAGAAAAAATAAAGACCATTTTACCAAACACTACCATATCTACGGAACGAGTAGAAGAAGGAAAATACACAAAACGTTATTATTAGCCGGGTAGTGGTTTAGTACGTATTACATAGGGTAGGGCAAATAAAAAGTGACAGCAAAATTGTTTACCGGAGATGATGTATCAGATAAACTGCTTCTACTATTAAGGTGTATAAGGGTCTAACAAATGAAACAGTTCAGTTAGTGAAAAACGGGTGTGATTCAAAATCACGCGCCTCAAAATAGTGCAAAAATATTATTTGGCTGCTGGGCAATCCTGACCAGGATTGCGGTTAAATCGGGCCTTAAACTAGGGAGCATACGTGCCCTTTCGGCATGTCCCACCACTCGTTGCCAAAGGATATTAGGCAACGATTTTTGACCGCGTAATTTTGAAACACACCCGTGAAAAACACTTCTCTGGCAGGAGGTATTTTTTGTAATGTGCCTTTGTCTACTCCTTGGTATTTTTTCACTGCTATCCCAGTCCCTGCTTGCCCAGAAAGAAGCCAACATCTGGTACTTCGGTAAACGTGCTGGCTTTGGCTTCAACAGCGGCAGCCCGGCAGCCGTCTAAGGCAACATGATAGACCAGTAGGAGGGGTAGCTCAGTCCTCTGCGACTCTACGGGCAAAGTAATTCTCTACAGCGACGGGCAGTGGGTGTGGAACGGCAGTCACCAATTAGTAGCCAACGGCCAGGAACTGATGGGAGAGCAGACTTCCACCCAGTCGGCCCTCATTCTGGCCAAACCCGGCAGCAAAAACCTCTACTACCTGTTTACGGCCGGCCACACGGCCATGCGTGAAGGCCTGTTCTATAACGTGATTGACATGGCAAAGCAGGGCGGCAAAGGGGAAGTAATTGAAAAGAACGTGCTCCTGCACAGGCCTACCACCGAAAAGCTCACCGCCTATCCCCACCGCAACGGCAGGGATATGTGGATTTTGACCCATCCCTGGAATGCAGCCAATTTCTACGCCTACCTGCTTACCCCCAACGGCATCTCCCTTACCCCGGTGGTAAGCCAGGCGGGGGCTTTCCAAGGGGACTATGATTCAGCAACGGGTACGCAATACTCCGGCGAAGACTACATTGGCTATCTGAAAATCTCCCCCGACGGCAGCCGGATCGCCCAGGCCATCAAAGGCATCAGGACGTTCGAACTCTTTGACTTTAACAACGCGACGGGCCAGATCAGCAACCCTGTCACGCTGCACAGCGAAGCGTTCATTACCCCCTACGGGGTGGAGTTTTCACCCGACGGTACTAAACTCTACGGGACTACCGAAGGCACCCGGGCCTTGTTCCAATGGGACTTACTAGTACAGCTCCAATTTAATTAATAGGGATTCTCTTTTTAACTTTCCTATTCAAGTACAAACAGGAAGGAAAGATGCAAAAACGATTAGCTCCCCCTATTGTCAGTGAAAAGGATCGGCAAGAGCTAGAACTGCTGTTAGGCAAAGGCAAGCATTCAGTGCGAAAAGTAAAGCGAGCCCAAGTACTACTGCTACTGGCAGAGGGGCAAAAAGTACCAGCCATCGCCCATCAAGTAGGTGTAAGCGAGGCGACTGTCTACAATGTGTATCACCGCTATGAGCCGGGCAAGCTTTCCCAAGCTTTGCAAGAAAGACCACGTCCTGGACAGCCGGCCAAAGTAACGCCCCGCTTAGAGGCCGACGTAAGCCGGATTGCTTGCAGTGAGGCACCCGAAGGCAGAAGCCGCTGGACGGTAGAGTTGATTAACGGCCGGTTGGTGGAATTAGGCTATCAGGTCAATGACGAATCAGTACGACTGGTTTTAAAAAAAGTAAACTTAAGCCTTGGCTCAAAAGGCAGTGGTGTATCGGGCAGGTAGACGCCGAGTACCTCTACAAGATGGAGGATGTGCTCCGGGTTTATGAGCAGCAAGCCCAACCGCAGGTGTTCAATGAGCAAGCGTCTAATGAGCAAGCGCCCCTCTCAGCCACACCTCAGGAGCAATTATCGGCAAGTCAGCCAGCAGCAGGAGAGCCAGCCGTAGTGCGGCTTTGTTTTGATGAACGTCCCTGCCAGTTACTCGATGAAGTGTTAGCCCCTTTACCCTTCAAGCCGGGCAAGCCCCTGCGGCAGGATTACGAATATGAGCGCAAGGGAACGGCTTGCGTGCTTCTGGCTTACGACTTGGACAAGGGCCAACGCTATGTGCAGGTGAGAGAAAGGCGTACCAAAAAGGACTACGCCGAGTTTATGGACTGGTTAGTGAAAGAACACTATCCCAAGGCCGAGAAAATACACTTGGTGCAAGATAATTTGAACACCCACTCGATGAGTTCTTTTTATGAGCACTTACCCCTTGAGAGGGCCGGTGAGTTAGCCCAAAAGATGCAGTTCCACTTCACGCCTAAGCACGGCTCTTGGTTGAACATGGCCGAAATTGAGTTTTCGGCTTTAGCCCGCCAATGTCTCGACCGCAGAATCAAAGACATCTATGCCCTACAGAGAGAAGTACGGGCCTGGAGTCAACAGCGTAATGAGCATGTAGTCAAGATTCACTGGAGTTTTACCGTCAAGACGGCCAGGGTAACCTTGGCAAGTAGATACCAAAAGGTCAATCCGGGCAATACTGAAATCCCTAATAATTAAATTGGAGCTGTACTAGTCGTCTGTAACCTTAGTTATTATAACGTGTAATAGTATTATTATCAGGATTGAGGGTGTCTTCATTGACAGGATTGACTTTGCAGTAGTGTCTTTTAAGTTTGGTTCTGGCTTTAGGGGTATCGAAAAGCCAGTTGACCTTGACTTTCTTTTCATTGCGTTTCTTTGCCCAAGCCAACACCTCTCGGCGGAGGGTATCGATATGCTCAATTCTGCGATCCAAACACTGCTTGGCAAGGGCTGAGAACTCTATTTCGGCCATATTGAGCCAGGAAGCATGGATTGGGGTATAGTGAAAGATGAATTTGTGTTTTAGCTCATAAGCTCTCTCAAGGGGCAAGTGTTCATAGAAACTGCCGGCTTGATGCGTATTCAGATTATCCTGCACCAAGTGGATGGTTTGCGCCCGGGGATAGTGCTCCTTGACTAGCCAATCCATGAAGTGGGCATAATCCTTCTTGGTGCGCTGTTCCCTTACCTGCACGTAGCGCTGGTGGCTATCCAGATCGTAGGCCAAAAGCACACAAGCCGTGCCTTTTCGCTCATACTCGTAATCTTGACGAAGGGGCTTGCCGCTTTGCATGGGCAGGGGCGCAATTACTTGTCCAATCAACTGGCAAGGTCTTTCATCAAAACACAGTCGCACCTGTTCTACGGCTTCTACGGGTTGTTGATTCTCTACAGGCTCCTGGAGGGGTTGGCTAGTGGCAGGTGCTTGTTGGCCATACACGTCCAATACGTCCTCCATGCAGGCTAAGTACTGGCCGTCTATCTTGCCAATACACCACTGTTGCCTGAGCCAAGGCTTAAGTTCATTTTTTTTAGCTGTTCGCCTACCGCCTGATGCGATATGGACTCAACTACCTGTAATTCCACCAGCTTATCAGCCAGCATTCTCAGAGTCCACTTACTGTGTCCTTCCGGAGCCTGACTGCAAGCCAGGGCAGTAAGTTGAGTTTGTGAAGCCTTGCTAAATTTAGTAGGCTGACCACTGCGGGGCTTCTCCTCCAAAGCATCGGCCAGTTGCCCCGACTTCTCATAGCGAGCCGTGATATTATACACTGTTGCCACACTTACGCCTACTTGTAAGGCTACCTCCTGGGCCTTTCTTCCTCCATGAAGACCTAGCAATACCTGGGCTCGTTTGAGCATCCGTACCGGGTGAGTCCCTTTCCGGAACATACTTTCCAACTGTGCTACTTCTGCTGCCTTCAATGATACTGACTTTGTAACCCGTTCCATTTGCTTTTAACTTTGTACTTAACCAAGTACTCCCTTTTAACAACTAAGATTACAGACGACTAGCAGGCTCTCCCCAGGCAATTGCTGCTTCCAGAGTACAACTGGCAACCATGGGTTGGGAATGGGAGCATCTGGGTGGCGCCCTGCAAATGGGTCCCGATGGAAAAATCTACGTGGCCAAAGTAGAAAATGAGTATGTTGGGATCATCCACAACCCCAACGCGGCCGGCGTAGCTTGCGGGTACGTCGACAAGGGGATCAGCGTATACGCCCAGGACGCGCTTTACCGGTTGTGTCACTTCGGCCTGCCTAACATCGTAGCTTCTACCTTTAAGCTGCCCGCTTTCACCTATGAGGGGTTGTGCTTCAGCGAAAGTACTCAATTCCGAAGTAGCTACACGTACGGCGTGGATTCGGTGCGGTGGCAGTTCGGTGATCCGGCTACCGGTGCAAGCAATACCTCTGCCCTTTTTCACCCCACTCACCTTTTCAGCAAGCCGGGCAGGTACCAGGTCACCTTTTTGGCTTACCGCAGCGGCTTAGCGGATACAGTTACGAAAGAAGTTACGATCAAGCCCCTGCCAGTGGTAGAACTAGGCCGGGACACCCTGCTGTGCGCCAGAAACGAGCTGCTGTTGCAGGTAGATGTTCCCGGAGGGTTCTTACCATTGGAACGACGGCTCAACGCAGTCTTCCCTACTGGTAAGCGAACCAGGCACGTATTCGATTGAGGTAACCAAGGACGGCTGCACTGCTACAGATTCAATCAAAGTAAATTTTGCCGTTTGCCCGGTTAACATTCCTAACGTGTTCACTCCCAATGAGGATGGTTACAACGATACCTTCGTGGTAGAAGGACTTGTATTTGGCCGGTGGCGGCTCGAGGTGTACGACCGGTGGGGTAAGGTAAAATACGTAAACCCCACCTACCGGAACGAGTGGAACGGGAGTGACCTAGCCGGGGGCATGTACTTTTATTTGCTGACCGACGCCCAATTGAATGTGCGTTACAAGGGCTGGGTACATCTCCTGCGATGATTGGTTATCAATAATCGGGTTACCCTGGAATCGCACTTTGCTGCTCCAGTAAGAGTAACTGGGCACTTTTCCCTTTCGCGTTGTCCTTCCCGTTCGAACCCAGCTTACATCGAAACGGGCTCTTTTCCTACGTCGTGCCCTAAGGCCTGATTTCGCCATTACGCCTCCGCCCTTGGGGTTTAAGTTTGAAGTAAACTTATTGAAGGCGCCAATGCACCCGAAAAAATACCATTTCCGTCGTTTTCCGGCTTTTACGCTGACTGAACTGCTGATCGTCCTGGTCATCGTCGGCATCCTGATCCTGCTGGCCCTGCCTACCCTGATGCCGCTCATTAGCAAGACCCGTTCCCTGGAAGCCAAACAGGCCCTCAAGCACCTGCACACCCTGGAAAAAACCTACTTCTATGAGCATGCCCGCTATTCGACCAGCCTGGAAGAAATGGGCTTCCAAACCGAGCAGCTCTCCTCCGAGGGCGGAAAAGCCAATTACCGGGTCGAAATCGTGTCGGCCGGCCAAACTGACTTTGTCGCCCGGGCTACGGCAGTGGTAGACTTTGACGGCGACAAACAATTCAACGTTTGGGAAATTGACCAGCAGCAGAACCTCAAAGAAGTGACTCCGGACTAACTCCCAACTGCCAATTCTCCCATCGACCCTTGACCAGTCCCAGCCTGCTTCTATGCGAAGCCACCTTCATTGCCGCCTTGCTCCTGTTGCTCTACCAGGACCTCAGAACCCGTTCGGTGCACGTGATGGTACTGGTGGCCCTGGTCTTGTTTGCTTTGGGCCACGGCGGCACTGAACTAAGCAACCCGGATTACTGGCGTGAGAGGGGGCTGAACCTGCTGTTGCTGCTGATCCAAACCGTGCTGCTCGGCGGCTACCTGCGGTGGAGAAAGATACGCCCCGCAGCCGGGATCGGGGTGGGTGACTTCATCTTCTGGGTGATACCCGCTTTTTACCTGCCAACCCTCGGCTTCGCCTTGTTCTTCCCCCTCAGCCTGTGCCTTGCGCTGGTTTTACACCTCTTGTCAAAGGGACTATTCGCAAAAACCTACGGTAGTACCGTTCCTTTGGCCGGCTTTCAGGCTCTGTGCCTGGCCGGATGGATCGTACTGGCACGGCTGGGCTTCTCGGTCGAAAGTCACTTGTCATCAATTGTTTCTTTAAACTATACGCATTAAACGGCCGCCAATCCCTGCTCTGCCCTATGTCCCTTTCGCCTGCTGTTCCCATCCTGGAAGTACCCGCTGCACTCATGCGCCTGCTGACGGCCGAGCAGGCACGTCACTACCGGGTGCTTCCCAAGGAGCAGCAGGGGCGTGAAATACACCTTTGGGCGGATGATCAGGCGGATACTAATTCTCTTCAGGAAGAACTGGAAATCGTACTGGGGCAACGCATCCGGCTCTTCCCAGTGACCAGAGCCGCCGTCGACGGCGCCCTGGACCGTTATTTTCCCAAAGCTTCCAAAGCCGCTTTCCCGGCTAAAACCGTTGCACCTTCCCCCGAAAAAGAAGGAGAGGCCTTTCTCTGGCAACTCATCAGTGACGCCAGGAGCCTGAAGAGTTCCGACATTCACCTGGAGTCGTACCCCGACCGCTGCCGGGCCCGCATCCGCGTGGACGGCAAGTTGCTGGAACGCTACCAGATCACGAAAGACGACTACCCGGCCCTGGTCAACCAGGTAAAAATATTGTCCAACCTCGACATTGCCGAAAGACGACTCCCCCAGGACGGCCGGATCTACTACAACAAAGGGACCGACCGGTTCGATATCCGCGTATCGGTGCTGCCCACGTTGCACGGGGAAAAAGTTGTCATGCGACTGTTAAGCCAGGACGCTACGCGGATTGACCTGGAAACGCTGGGATTTGGTAAAGAGGAATTGGAAAGATACCTGGAAGCGGCGAAACGTCCTACCGGCATGATGCTAATCAGCGGCCCCACGGGCTCGGGCAAAACAACCACGCTGTACGCCACGCTCAAGCTCCTCAACCAGACGAGCCGGAATATTTTAACGATTGAAGACCCCATCGAATACACCCTGGAAGGCATCAACCAGTCGTCGCTGAAAGAGGCCATTGGCTTTGGCTTTCCGCAGGCCCTGCGCACCTTTCTCCGCCAGGACCCCGACGTGATTATGGTCGGTGAAATCAGGGACGCCGAAACGGCCCAAATGGCCATCCGGGCCTCGCTGACGGGTCACCTGGTACTGTCTACCATTCACACCAACTCGGCCTGGGGAACCATATCCCGCCTGGTTGACATGGGCATTCCCCCATTCCTGGTAGCAGCCACGCTCCATACTTCCGTTGCCCAACGCCTCGTACGGCTCCTGTGCCCCCAGTGCAAAACCGAGGTACCCCTGTCCAAGAGTGCCTTTCCGCCCGGCTTCCAGCCGCCCTTTGCATTACTGGACCACTTTGTGAGCAAAGGGTGCGCCCATTGCCATTTCACCGGCTACCAGGGCCGGAAGGCTTTGTACGAAGTGATTAGCCTGGACCAAACGCTGGCCCGCATGGTAAAAGAGGGACGGCTGGAAGTAGAATCGTATTTGCGGGAAAGAGGGGTAGCCACGCTGGCGGAACGGGCTTTTCTGGCCCTGGCAGCGGGGGAAACCTCCCTGGAAGAAGTGTACCCCTTACTCTACGCCTTTTAGCCTGATTTCATGAAAGTTTCTATTCATATACGACCCGCTGTTATTGCATTCAACTGGCTGTTGAGTACGTGTTTTTTGTGGCTGGGCGCTCCCCTTGCCACGGCTCAACCTTTGCCCCGGGAAGAACGGCTGCGTCAACTGGAAAGGCAGTTAACTGCCTTTCCCGATTCGCTGGTCCCCGGGCTTACCGAAACGGCCAGCTTCACCGTCTCGAATGCGCCCATCGGGGAGTTTTTGCGGGGACTGGCCCAGACGCACCGGCTCAACGTCAGCCTCGACCCCCAGTTGGACATTCGGGTTACCAATAATTTTACCGGCGTGCCAGTACGGGAACTACTCCTTTTCATTTGCCGGGAACACGGCCTGGACATTCGCATTACGGGTAACATTTTCCATTTTTTCCGCTACCAGGCGCCCCCCGAAATCAAACTGATTCCGCCCACCCGGGCGCCACGCCTGCAATACGACCCTTCCGGTGACCGCCTCACTGCTGACCTTTCGGGAGACAGCCTCAGCGTCGTTGCCCGGCAGCTTACCCAGATCAGTAAGAAAAACGTGCTTTTCTCGCCCGGCTTGCAGGGAAAAGTCTTGTCGGGCTACGTAGAAGGACTGCCTTTTGAGGCCGGGCTCGATAAGCTTGCCTACGCCAACGGCCTGCGCCTGCTGAAGACCCAGGATAACGCGTTCCTGCTTGAGTCGGCGGAAGCCTCGGCCGGTACGAAGAACCGCACCAATCAGGTCATAACTGCTTCTGCCGCGCAACGGCCAGCAGGTGGTCCTGCCAGCAACGCTTCGCCGGGAGAATTCTCCTTACGGGTACAGGCGGGAGCCGACGGCAAAAAACTGTTAGACCTGGACGCGGAGAACACCCCACTGCTGGAAATTGTCAATGAAGCTTCGCTCAGGCTGGGCGTCAATTACGTGCTGTTCTCCCCCCTGCCCGGCAGCACCACGGCGCATCTTACCGGGATCTCTTACGAAGATTTGTTATCCTATCTCACCCAGGGTACTCCCCATACGGTGCGCAAGAACGGTAACGTTTACCTGATCGGCGAACGCATCACGGAAGGCTTCCGGCAGACGAGATTGGTAAAGATGCAGTACCGGCCCGCCGAAAAGCTGGACGAAGTGATTCCGGCCGAACTGAAAAAGGGCGTGGAGATCAAGATTTTCAAGGAACTCAACGGGTTGGTTCTCTCGGGTGGTGAGCCCCAACTAGAAGAAATTGACCGTTTCCTGCGGGCCATTGACCAGCCCGTCCTCAACGTTCTCATTGAGGTGATTGTAATGGAAGTGAATAAGTCCCATTCGGTAGAAACCGGGATCAGTGCCATCCTTTCCGACTCCACCGTACGTACGGGCGGCACTGTTTTCCCCGGCGTGGACCTTACCTTGGGATCAAACGGCATCAATGACCTGCTTAGAAGACTGGAGAACTGGAACCTAATCAAGATTGGACGGGTCACCCCCAATTTTTACCTTTCCCTCAAAGCCCTTGAGCAAAACAACTACGTAAAAGTACGCTCCACGCCCAAGCTTTCAACCCTCAACGGCCACGAGGCAAACCTTACCATCGGCCAGTCGGTGTATTACCTGGAGCAAACCCAAAACATCACGGGGGGCGTTACCCCCATCAACTCGGTTTCCCAGCAGTTCAAAAAAGTAGACGCCAATCTTACCATCAAGATCAATCCCATGGTCTCGGGAGATGAACACATCACCCTTGACATTGCCGCGGAGTTCTCGGACTTCATTGCCCCGGTGATCCCGGGTGCCCCGCCGGGTAACGCCACGCGCAAGTTCACGTCCATGATCCGGGTCAAAAACGAAGAAATGATCATTCTCGGCGGCCTGGAAGAAGCGCGTAAGACCAATGGCGGCTCGGGCGTACCCGTGCTTTCCCGCATTCCGGTGCTGAAGTGGCTATTTTCTTCCCGCAGGAGTGAAATGAGAAACAATCGCCTGCTCGTATTCATCAGGCCCACCCTGGTGTACTAGCATGGATACGAAAGCCCAGCTTACTTTCACATTATGCTGGTAATAAACGCAGTATTCGGGTCCTGAGTAAATAACAATGGACCTTACCGCTGCTCCCGTGGAGCAGCAAACGTATTTAAAAGGTATTTTCATGCAGCATCGCGCATTCTTCCCCTTCTCGGCTACTTCCCAGGCGGTTGGCTTGTCCTTGTACCAGGTCCACGAGGGCGAATGGGAGGTTACTGCCGTGTGGCTCACCCGGAAGGGAAACAAGGTGGAAATAAAAGAACAATGGGAAGGTATCTGGCCTGCCGGGGAGTTGGCGCCATCTTTTCCAAAGAACTTGCCCGTTGCCCTGGTGCTGGATGGCAAAGGCATTCTGCATAAACCGCTAAGTCTCTCAGCGGCCGGCACCCCTTCCGAGCAGTTGCTCAAACAGGTGTTGCCCGGCGCTGGTGCAACCGACTTCTGCGTGCAACAGGCAGTAGGTACCGGGCAGGTGTACTTGTCACTCCTCCGTAACCAACTGCTTGACGAGGTGCTGTCGGCACTGGAACAAGCGGGGTACGTAATTACCTTCCTCTCAGTGGGGCCCTTCGCCGGGGCACACCTGGCGGGTACTTTGCTGGCGGGGACGCCGGGGGCAGAACCGGTAAAAGTACGCGTCAACGGCAAGTGCATCTTAATAGAAGCAGGAAAAGTAGCGTCCCTGCTGCCGCTTGAAGAAGGAGAAGGCATTTCTTCATTTACTGCCGGGGAAGAAACGCTGCCGGCAAAAATGCTTTCGGCTTACTGCGTAGCCCTGGAAGTACTGCTGGGCTATGGTTTGGCCCCCCAGGCGCCGGCCGAGCGAATCGAAAAGGCAAGCCAAACATGGCAGGGGAATCAGAAGCTGAAACAAACTGCCTTAACGCTGCTCCTTGCCTTCTTTGCGGCGCTGCTGCTTAACTTTTTTGCCTTCAGCCATTATACGGACAAGCTGGCAGCGATGGAGCAACAAGCAGCCTTACTCGACCCTGCCCGCAAGCAAACGCAAAAGCTGGCTGCCGAACTTCAGCAGAAGGAGGTGTTTCTTCGGCAACAGGGCTGGTTATCCCCTTCAAAGGCCAGCTACTACGCCGACCGTTTGGCGGCCACTGTACCCAAAGGGGTACGCCTGCGAGAACTCTCCATCTATCCGGTAGATGAGAAACGTTCCCGGGAAGAAAAAAGAACCGTGGTAAACCCACAGGTACTTCTTATCAGGGGGGTATGTAACGATCCAAAGGTGCTGAACGAATGGTTTTCTACCCTTTCCGACCTGGGATGGGCACAGCAATTATCCCCCCCCGATTATCGTTTTGGGGAACGCGAAGGAAAAGGCCGGTTTAGTATTCAAATCCACCTGCAAACTGCTCAGTAGCAATGCGTATGCTCCACACTCTTCCGCTTCGCTCCAGATGGTATTTACTCATAGGGATCACTGTTCTTTTTGGTTTGCTAGGTTACCACCTTGCCATCGCCCCTACCCTGGCGGTTTACCAGCAATACAGCACCCTTTCCGCCGACATTGCCCAGCAGCACGACCAGCACCTGAACCCCTCCGTACTCAAGGCTAAATATGCTCACTACGAGCGGCAACTGCTCGGATACCGCCTAGATACTACGCAGCGCCAGGACCAACTGCTTTCGGTGGTGGCTCCCTTGTGTCAACGACACCGGGTAAAGCTGTTGTCCTTGCCGCCCGCCAGGAAAGAGACGGCCAATAACCATCCACTGGCTACCCGAACTTTGCTGCTGGAGGGCGGCTTTCTGAATTTGGTACGCGTGCTGCACGCATTGGAATACAGTCCTTCCGTTGGACGGGTAGTATCGGTGCAATACCTGGCTGCCGAAGATCCGTCCGGTGCCGTAAAGGAACTCCGGGCCCAAGTCTGCTTGCAGCAACTCCTGACCGGGCCAGGTAGCTCCCCGGAAGCCCAGCAGAAAGTAGCTTACCTACCCTGACGTCAGGAGTTAGTCGCATGATAATAAGACCAAGATGAAAAGGACCAAAGGCATCATTGCTAATAACAAGGCCGGGCGCATCGCCAGAAAGTGCATCTGTTCCTGCTTTTTGAGCGCAGTCGCGGGGCTGCTTCCGTTGGGACTATTTTTGGGTTGCAGTGAGATTTTAGAAGTAGATATATCCGAAAAGATGGTGTTGCTGATCTCTCCTGCTGATTCAGCGGCCTCCCGGCAAGTTGCACAAACTTTCCGGTGGACTCCGCTGGAGGGAGCCCGTTCGTATCGCTTAGAGATAGGCGCCCCCGATCTAATAAATCCAACCGATTTTTTCGCTGATACGCTTACTAAGCAGACCTCCTTGCGGCTGCCTTTGCAAGCGGGTCGCTTCGAGTGGCGCGTAAGAGCACTTAACGCCGGGTACGAAACTAACGCCATAGGACGTACCTTACGCATCGATTCCTCCGTAAACCTGGCTGAACAATCATTTCGGCTGCTCTCTCCCGGTAACGGCACGGTCCTCGCCAATACTACCGTGACCTTCCGGTGGGAAACGCTTCCCATGGCGAGCAAATACGTGCTTAAAATTGCTGAACTTTCTTCGTCCGACACGACTACTGCCGGACAGTTAACCAAGCCCTTGCCCCGGGAGACTACTTCCGTTACCTGGCAGGTTACTGCGCTGAACGCAACAAGCCGAAAAGACGCGGATGCCCCGTTTCAATTTAACGTTGACCTGGCTGCCCCTCCCGCTCCTTCTCTGCTTTCTCCCCAGGACAACGCTTACCTGCAATCCTTACCCCTGACGCTGTCGTGGCAGCGCGGTTCCGACAATGTGGAGCGGGACAGCGTATTTCTTTACACGGTCAACCAAACCCTGATTGCCGGTTTCCCCAGGGCAGTTTCCGGCACGTCGCTCCGCCTCGAACGGAGCAGCATTAACCTTGGCCAGGGCACTTACTTCTGGGCAGTACGCTCCGTGCGTACAAACGGTCAGGCAAGTGCTCTTTCCGAGAAACGGCGCTTCTCCATTCTCTACTAATATCCAAGCAGCGATTCATGAATCAAAAACGCTTACTTTATGTACTCCTGCCCGCCGTATTACTCATATGGGGAATCATCATTCACCGAATCTTGCAGGCAGTAGGTGGTGAAGATACACTAGCATTAACCCACTTGCCTGCGCAGGTCGGGCAACAACTGTCACCAACTACTTCTGATACAATAACTTTACTGGCTAATTATCCTGATCCTTTCTTGAACTCCTCCCGCAAGGCTAGTGAAACAGGTACAACTGCTTCTTTCGCCGACCGGCCGGCATTACGGCCAACTGCCGCGGTAAAAGTCTCGTCCCCGCCTCCGGCATCAATTCCCCCTTTTCCGGAAGTTGTTTATCTTGGTCTGATCCAAAATGGAAAATCGAGCCGAAAAGTGGCTTTGCTGAAAATAGCGGGGAAGGAGTATTTTATGGAAGAGAAAAGACAACAGGACGGCATCATTCTGAGCCATATCTATCCTGATTCTATCAGAGTCGCATTCAATAAGGAGGGTAAGATTATCAAGCTTTTTCGTTAAAGAATTTGGTAATGGCACAGGATAGTTGATTGGTTAACTTTGCAAAAAGTAAAGGGGTATGTTTTAGCAGCTCGGGTTTGTGAGAATTGTGGCAGTATCAACATTGTCAAAAATGGCAAGAATGCTACCGGACAACAGCGCTATAAATGCAAGGACTGTGGGGTAACCAGAGTCCTGGACTCGCTGCACAGCGTAGACCAGGTGGATTCAGCCCAAGTCGAAAGGACCTACCAGGAACGCAATAGTTTTCGCTCCACGGCTCGCATCTTCGGGGTGAGCCACGTGACGGTGCAAAGGTGGCTAAAAAAAAGCCCGAACCTTAGCTCCCTTCCAGGAAAGCCTGCGGCCGCCAGCGCCCGAAACAGTACTGGAGGCAGACGAGGGATTCACCTTTGCAGGGCTGAAAGGCAAGCAGATCAGCATTTAGATCGTGCTCTGCGGGCAAACCCGCCAGATTGTCTCCTTTTTCATTGGTGATGGTTCAATGGATTCCTGTAAAAGGCTTTGGCGTAAGTTGCCCTATGGCTACCTGAAAGGAAACCGTTTTTCTGACTTCTGGAAAGCCTACAACTGTTTACCCGAATCGACCCACCGGAAAGCAGGAAAAGAAACTGGAGAAACCGCTCACGTGGAAAGACTCAACAATACGATCAGGCAACGTTTTTCGCGCTTGGTGAGAAAATCCCTTTCCTTCTCAAAAAGAGAATACCTGCTCAATCTCCACTTCAAACTTTGGGCTTACCACTATAACCTTAATTTAGCCTGAGTTTAACCCAGCACATCAGCTGTCAAGTACCACTACCCAAAAGTAAGAGTAGTAGCCGGGCATGCCATTGGAGGCATGACCTATCGAAGAACCACATGCGACCCTTTACGCTTTTCCTCAGTAGCATTGCTCAGTGCTCCTGCCTTTGGTTTATACCTGCCCATACTTTATTAAACATTTTAATCCACATTAATTCTACAATGATTCAGAAAAATACCTGCTGGTATATATTGCAAATAATAAATATTCCATACACTTTGGAGCAAAGCATCATCTGGTCCGGTAACTATGTTCATTGAGCGGCCCCGACAGGGATGGCAGATGTATCAGTACAGGAAGGCTTTCTATGAAAAATTGGAAGGTTTTTTCAAGGCAGGACATTGAAATACAGACACTTGCAATAATGCCGAAAAAAATCATGATTAATTTCGTTTTTGCGTTACGGGTTTTCGACGGTTGGTTTGTCTGTAGGGGGGCTACCCAAAACCTGCTGCGTAAACGGTATATGCAGGGTACTTCTACTCACATCACGGCTTGAATCGGCAACGGGTTAACCTTTACACGAACGAGGGTAAGGCGGGTGCCCTGACTGGAACACGTGATGCACTGGTCCCTAAAGATGAGCCCGCAATGAAAAGGCCAAAAAATGCTACTGCAGGAAGCGTAGGACGATCTCTCCTTAACTGCTGCTGTAGTACCAAACAGCTTCTTAATCAGAATTTTAAATATTTCCCTCCAGGGAATTCTGCTTAAGTAAGTGCCGTAATTTATCTGGCAAACTTCCGGAAACCACTCTGAAACGCGTTTGTTCGAATCTGTAAAATCCTAAATAACTAACTAAAGTTATGCAAGAAGTACTGTATCCGAAATCCAGCAAGCATCTGAGCATTTATGAAGTAAGAATCAAAAACCATGAAAACATTATAATTGAGTTTGAAGAACAATGGAAGTGGCCGAGCGAAGTCATTAAATTGCAGAAAATAGACACTTGCCTATTTGAAAGTTCATATATCAAGAGTGCCAGGTGCAGCAACATTTTAATCCATTGCAAATTCTCAAACCATAACCTGCTGCAAGTACTGCATTTCATATGCTGTCTTTCCAAAAGTAAAAATGTGATCTTGATTACAGACCAGATAACAAGTAAAGGGCTGTCTATTCTAAAAAAATACAAGGTAAAAGCGGTATTTGCCGGCGAAAATGGTTTTTTGGATGTGTGCAACTTTTTGAATGCAGCCAACAATGGCCAATGCACAATACTAAAAAATAATGTTTCAATTTCTAACGCTGATTCTGCGTACGGATCATCGGAACTGGACATTGTTCACAATTTAAGCATCATCGAGGTCGAGATTTTATATTATGTTTCTATGGGCCTGACCACTTCTCAAATATCTTCCCATCTTTTCAGAAGCTATCATACCATAAAAAACCACAAGGTAAATATTGCCAGGAAAGCAGGTATCGAGGGGTGCAGCCAGTTGTTTAAGCTCGTCAAAGACCTTGAAAATGCAATGCTGTAGTGCCGGTTTGGGCATTGAGCCAGGAGATACATGTGCTTTATATAACCAACTTCGACCAGAACTATGCAAGACAATACATCATGGAAGCCGGTTAACGTAGTTATTAATCCCGTGGCTGCGAACGTAGATTGGGCCATGCTGGATATTGCCGGGTTGAACAATCCTTTTTTTGACCGCGGCGTTGATGCTTATCTAAAAAATAATCCGGGCTGTGCCCGGAAGACCACCGGACTTAATCAGCTTATAAATTTTTCTGATAAAGAGGACTGCATCAGACCTGCCGGTTTCATCTTTCACGTATCAAGGTGCGGGTCCACGCTATTATCCAGCTTAATACAGTCACTAAGCGGTAACGTAGTTATTGCAGAGGCACAGCCCATCTCGGCCGTTCTTTCGCCTTACTCAAAAATGTGGCCCCTTAAGCGTAAAGAGTGGTCCGCAATCCGGCAACCTTTGCTCAGGGGCACTATCAATGCACTGTTGCCAGGCTGCACCGAAAAGCGTGAAGAGACACGCTATTTCATAAAGTTCACGAGCTGGAACACCATTATGCTGGACCTGGTGTTGGATACCTGGCCCCAGGTCCCCTGGGCATTTATCTACCGTAATCCAGCCGAGGTTATTGCGTCCTGTTTGAACAGCGCTCCTGCGTGGCTACGGAACGTGCATTGTCCAGCGGGGGTGGCCTCCATTTTGAATGTAGGATTGAGAGATTTTAACCGCATGCGGGTGGAAGAGTATTACGCCCGTCTGCTGAGCCACTACTTGGACCGGGCTGCTAACAGGGTATGCAGCAATGCCATGATCCTGGATTACGAAAACCTGACCCCTGAAAATATTTCTTTAATTCTTGGGTTTTTCGGCATAACTTCTTCGCCGGAAGATGTAACGCATATTAAGGAGACAATGAAGTATTATTCCAAAAGCCCGGGAAACAAGATCAGTTTTGAGCGTGATTCGATCAAGAAGCAGCAACAGGCTCACGGACTAGTCAATGAACTGGTATCAGAGTGGGTTGGGGCCGGATACGACAGGATCAAAAGGCATTCATATGATTTTGACCAGGAGAAGCCGGGCGTGCATTCACAAGTTACCTGAAGGGCCTGCAGTTGCCAGTAAAAAGTTCCGGACCAATGAAAAGTAAAAAACGCAACACAACTACTTAATTCAAAAAGTCTATGCTGAATCACTATCTCATTGTTTCTTTCCGCAACCTGAGGCGCCATAAGGTTGTCACGCTGATCAATATATTTGGGTTGTCCATGGGCATGTCGGTATGCCTGCTGGTGCTGATGCTGATAAAAAACCAGCTCTCGTACGACAATTTTCACCCTTATCCTGAGCGTACCTTCCGGATTTTAACTTCGGTGAGCAACGAGATGGATGCCTCCGTATTTGCAACTTCCCCGTTACCACTCGCCCGTGAACTGGCAGCGGATTATCCATTTGTTGAAAGATCAGTTCAGGTACATCCAGCCCCTGCGCTTTCAAACGTCAAGACAAACAATGGCCGCAAGGAGATACAGCTCAGGGGCGCCTTTGTAAGTGAATCGTTTTTTTCCGTTTTCGGTTTTCCACTTGAATCAGGCAACCCAAACCAGGCACTGGCGCAACCCAATTCAATCGTAATGACCAGAGAAGCGGCCACCAGGCTTTTTAATGATAACGATCCGGTGGGTAAAACAGTAAGCCTGCAAGATCTGGGCAACTTTGTCATTACCGGGGTGTTGGCAGAGGCGAACCTGCAAACCCACCTTGATTATGAAATCCTGGTTTCGATGGCTTCGTTGCCGATCCTTGAGAAAACGGGTAAGATCGAGGCGATTCTGAATGAGTGGAGTAAGTACGAAGGAAGCTACACCTACGTTTTGCTCAAAGAAAGCACCGACCTGAAAAAGTTAAGCGGGGCATTGCCAGCCATTGCCAACAATGCCATGAAGACGTTTGACTTCAAAGTGAACGGGCTGAAGTACGCATTTCAAACGCAGCCCTTAGGCGACATTACCGTTAGCAGAGGCTACTTCAACGAGCCCAACATCGGCATGTCATTCGAGAGTCTGGCCGGAATGTCCACCATTGCCCTGATCATTCTACTGATCGGCACTTTTAACTATACCAACCTGGCCATTGCCCGCTTCGTAAACCGGGCCAAAGAGGTTGGGGTCCGGAAGGTAGCCGGTGCCAACCGGCGACACATCATCATTCAATTTCTGTTTGAATCGGTACTGCTAACGTTGATTTCCCTGGTTTCTGCCTATTTTATTGCCAAGGCCATCCCTTTAAATGAGCACGTTACCCAAATCGTTTCCCGGATCAAGCTTGATTTTACCCTCATCGCATTACTGGTGTCATTCAGCCTGCTGGTAGGCATACTGGCGGGTTTACCGCCGGCCCTGTGGTTGTCCAGAATCACCTCCGCGCAGGCGCTCAACAGCATGGCCGGCACGCGTTTATTGCAGGGCATAAACGTACGTAAAACGTTCATCGTCGTACAGTTCGTTTTTTCACTCGTGGCCATCATCAACCTACTGGTAATGTACCAGCAGACGCAATTTGCTGCAACCGGCGAATACGGATATAACCGGAAAGGAGTTATTTCCATTGACCTGATGGCCGGGCGTTACCAGGCGTTGCGTGATGAAGTGGCCAAGCACTCAGAAGTCACCCAGGTTTCGGCCATGTCGGGCAACTTCGGTTTCGACATGGGTGGCAGGTGCAACATGCAGCGGCAAAAAGGGGACAACCAGGTCGGCATGTACTACTTCGCCGTAGACCAGGGCGTGGTGCCGATGATGGGGCTTACGATGATGGCCGGAACTAATTTTGGCGACAACCTGTCTTCCACGGCGGAACAATACGTACTCCTCAATGAAGAGTCCCTGAAGGTCCTGAACCTGGGTACTCCCGCGGCGGCAGTTGGCAGATCGCTGTGGATGAATGATTCTACGCTGGTACAAGTGGCCGGCGTTGTGAAAAACTTTCATTTTCACCGTTTCAAATTTCCCATGGCCCCGTTGGTATTGCGTTATATTCCCAATGAATTCAGATGCCTGAACGTACGGCTCAAATCAGCCGATTCAAATGCCTTCATTGCCTATCTGGACAAAGTCTGGAAGCAGTTTGATAAAAGTACTCCCCTGTCGTGGTATGACTTCGAAAAGAGATTTTATGAGCATCAGAGCCATATGAAGGATATCATGCTGTTTGGCACGTTTGCATTGCTGTGCCTGCTGATTTCCTGCCTGGGTCTGCTGGGGGTGGTGATGTACACGGTTTCAAAGCGGACCAAAGAGATCAGCATCAGGAAAGTACTGGGGGCGAGCCCGGCGAGCGTGACGCTGCTGCTCACCAAAGAGTTTCTCAAGTTAATACTCATTGCGGCCCTGATCGCTTTACCGGCCGGGTATCTGTCGGGCAGTATGTACCTGAGCAATTACGCCTACCGGGTGAATCTAGGTGTGCACCAGATGGCCGTCAGCTTCCTCATCGTCCTGGTCATTGGGATCATCACAATCGCATCGCAAACGATAAGAGCCGCCAGGGTGCACCCAGCCCGCGGATTGCAGAGCGAGTAAAACCGGTTTGAGGCCGGGATGCCGCAGTTCCCGCACCGACGGGTAATCAGCGGTACGCGCAACACCTGCGCGAAAAGCAACTGAACCGGGGGCAAGTGAGTCGAAGACTTGACTTGCCCCCGGTTCTCTTTTTTGCAGCCAGCATGCCTCTTTTTAAGCACATCGTGGGCAGCGAAGACACGCGTGTTGTATACACATTAGTAATATTTTACTAAAATAACAAATTGCTTACCGGCGGCCGGAATTTTAGTAATATCTTACTAAAAGTGTCTTTCCGAAAAATAGTTATTTAGGGTACACTTAACTATTTACTACTATGAAAAAATCTCTAAAAGAGAAACTGAACGAGACAGCCCGGAATCCTAAGGTTCGGGTGGGTTTAAGTTTAGCCGTTGCGGCCCTGGGGGCAATGGCGCCGGATGATTCTTCGAGCTACTGCAGCATGGGTGGATCGGGAGGCGATTGTGAAATAACCACCAGTGGCGGCTCCGCATGCATCAGGGCCTGGTGGGGAGGAGACTGTTCGTAGCAGCTATTGATGAGACGGTAAGAGGTCAATGGCGACGTTGCCTTCTTACCCTCTTTTACTAAAGTGTCTTTTCGGAAAATAGCTATTCAGGGTACACTTATACTATCTACTACTATGAAAAAATCTCTAAAAGAGAAAATGAGCGAGACAGCCCGGAATCCTAAAGTCCGGGTGGGTTTAAGTTTAGCCATTGCGGCCCTGGGAGCACTGGCGCCGGATGATTCTGCGAGCTACTGCTCCATAGAAGGGGCAACTGGCGATTGTGAAATTGGCCCCAATGGCAACAGCTACTGCTCCAAGGCCTGGTGGTTTGGAGACTGCGGTATATAGCAGATATACTCGTTTCAAAGCGGTTTTCGGCTAACGCACCTTTGCAAAAAGCTGTATATAAGCGGATTGCAAGATAATAAAAACCAAAAACTACTTTTGGAAAAGTATATTAATGAGACGGTAAGAGGGCAATGGCGACGATGCCTCCTTACCATCTTACTGGTAATCGTGAGCGTTAAGTGAAGGCTCAATGGTATAAAATGAAAGAGCGCACGGAGCAGCAAAATAAGTTGCCGGCAAACCGGGTCCCCGCAATACAGTTGAACCTGACCAACAGAACATCTGCGTAATGATATGAATAAAAAAAATCTACTTATAACGGGTGCGGGCATAGGGGCGGCGATGCTGATCAGTCTGCTTGCAATGCATTCGTCCAAATATGCAGAAGAAACAATTTCATTCAATCATTCCCCTGCCCATCAGGCGGCAAGCGTTTTACTGCGCCCAACCGGCACCAGAGCTTTCATGCTTGATACGACAACCGTTCCGGAAAGTATCGGTTGCTACGCGTATTACGCTGCCCGCGGTAGCGGAGCGTACTTCACGCTGCTCAACCGGTTGACCCGGGTAATCTATTTTTACGACTACCGGACGGGCGAACTGGAAAAAGTAGTAAAGCTGGATGATTACGGCTATAAAAACAGCGACAACGTGCAAGGGTACAACGTGATCAGTCCTGATTCCCTGTTCGTCTACGATTACAAAAGTAGTTCCCTGATGCTGATCAGTTTGCAGAAGGGAAGACTGCTGAACCGTACAATAGTAAGCAATAATTATAAGGACTACAGTGCTCCGTTCCCCTTTGTATCCACAAACTCGCCCATCCTGTTTGATTCCCGGAACCGGAAAGTGTTCCTGGCCGGCTATGTTGCCAACGAAGGCGGAACGTACGCATTGGACCGGGACAGAAAAACGGTTGCAACCCTTGATTTGAACACGGGGCAGGTGGACTACACAATCCGGTACCCGCCGTTCTACTGGGGTAAGAACTGGGGGGGAGCGGCTGGATACCGGAGAACTTTTTTTGACTTCAACCCGCAGGATCAAAAACTGGTCGTGAGTTTCATGGCTGACCACAACATCACCGTCTATGATACGGAAAAACAAACTTTGGCGCAACATTACGCGGGCAGCCGTTTATTGGCGCAGATCAAGTCCATGAAATACTCGGCCAACTATTTTAAAAAAGTCAGCAAAGTGGAAAAGGCCGAGTACCTGGGCAAGAATTCCTCGTACGGCAGCATAATCTACGACCCTTACCGGAACCTCTATTACCGGGTTGCCTATTTGCCCAAAGAAGATTTTGACGTCACTGACCGGACAAAAATCCTCAAACGGAAGTCAGTGATCATACTGGATAAAAACTTTGTAAAAATCGGGGAGTCGCTTCTGCCTTCGGCCTACTACGACACGGATCATTTTTTTGTAGCAAAGGAAGGGTTGTATTTTAGAAAAATAATGCCCGATTCAATAGATAACAAAGTAGCGTTTGAAAGATTTGAAATAGCACCCGTTGACCGCGGCACGCCTTCAAAGCAATAAACCTGGAAAACAATATGCAGAAGCTGATTACTTTTACCTTCGCAATGTGTCTGACGATAGCTTGCGGATGCAGCGGAATAAACGCGGAAAGCGAAAAACGGCACGAGTCACTGCTACGTGAGATCACATCCGCGACGAAAAGAAACGTAACCGGCTACAAAGCGATCTTTTTCGTTCCTTCAACGGGTTGCGGCGACTGCATCAGCGGGGCAGAAGACTACTTGATCAACACCTACATCGCCCAGGGCAAGAAAGGCATTTTGTTCGTAATCACGGGGCTGACCTCCCCAAAAACGGCAAGACTGCGCTTTGGCAGCAAAGCCCTGGGGCATTCGGACGTGTTCTTTGATTACGTACACAAATTCGATAAGCCCCCCTTTCTTTTACAATACCCCAAAGCATTGTTTCTCGAAAACGGAAAGGTACTCGCCGAAAGGGAAATCAGCCCTGCTGCCGGGGAAGATGTATACCATTCACTCAGCTCCTTTTAGCCATCCGCTAGAATCAGAACGAAAACGCCCGACCTATGAATATTTTAGGAGAATTGATTGCACCAATAACCGTCGAAGATTTTAAAGCCAATAATTTCGGCAAAGCCCCGCTGCTGGTCCGGAATGCGATGGAGCCGTCGCACGTGCTTACGGCTGAAGAAATAAACGATTACCTGGGGCAACCCGGGCTGGCCTATCCGTTTGTGCGACTGGTAAACAATGGTGCGCCGCTTGACATTACCAGTTACTCCTTTAAGGGCAGTCCGGTAAATGCCGAATTCAATCTGCTCGATAAAGAAACTGTTTTTCGGCTGTTCGACGAAGGCAGCACCATCGTAATACAAGCAGCTCATTTATTATTTAAGAACCTGAGTGGGTTCGCAAAATCGCTGGAAGAAGCATTGGGCATGTCCGTTCACGCCAACGTGTACATCACCCCCAGCAATTCCCAGGGTTTTCACCCCCACATTGATGCGCACGAAGTGTTCGTGATCCAACTCAAGGGTGCAAAGCATTGGAATCTTTACGACATCCCCTATGAAGCGCCTCTGAAAAAGTGGCAGTTGGATGATGACCAAAGGCAGCATTACCTGTCGGCTACGCCCGCCCACGAACTGGAACTGCTGGCAGGGGACGTATTGTACGTGCCCGGGGGGCTCGTACACGATGCGTATACCACCGGCGCCTTCTCCATCCACGTTACTTTCGGTTGTCATCCCGTGCGGGGAATCGCCATCCTTGAGCATATACTCACGGAAGCCGAAAAACATCTTTTTTTCCGCAAAGCATTTGATCCCTTTGGCGAGGCCCCGCAGGAATCGAGGGCTGAATTCATTGGGAAGATTACCGAAGTGCTGGACTCCTATTTAAGCAAAAACGTCGCCGCGTTCAGGCAAAGTACAAAAAAGAAATACGCCGATACGGAAGATTTGTTTTCAGACCTGATGCTGCTTGATGACCTCCACGCTGCCGAAGACCTGGAAGAACTTGAACTGATCCGGAACCCGGAGCACAAAAGCAACCTCACCGAACCCGAGGCCGCTTACCTGGGGCGCCTCGGCAGCCATTTGTCCAATCTTCAGGAAATCGTTCATGACGATGCTACCCTGGCCGAATTCAAGCAACGCTCGAAAAGCCTGGTTCGAAAAGGCGCCATCCAGGTGGTTGTCAAACAAACCCAGGCACAATCCCTGGTGCGCCAACCGTAACGGCAGCCCCCCGGTGACGCGGCGGGTGTCCACGGAAAGCCGGCCGGAATACTTCCATCAGCCTGATTCATTTTATGTTATACTTCTACGACGCTGACCACCGGCAAAGCACTGCGACTGAAAACACGCACCTGTTTCCGCTCGACAAAAACGGCTATTTGCTGCCCCTGGAGAACCATGCCCGGATCACGGGCTTAAGCCGGCTGATACTCGACGACCTGCTGGCGGAGTTGAGGCGCATCTTCAGCCGCCAGTTGGTGTGCATTCACTTCATCAACATGCAGGTTGATCACACCAACCTGGTTAAGTTCAGTTGCACGGCAGTCGTAAGCAACCCGAGGAGCAACTTCGACAGAGTCAGCCAATACCTGGCTGCTGCCATGGTTAAAAAACACAGGTTTATAAAATATTTCAACGTAATACTGCTCAAGCCCGAAGACGTGGACAAGGACCGGTACCTGCAATTCCTGCTCAAAGTACTTTCCGCCAGGAGCCACGGCGATAACCTCTGCGACCATTACGCGGGCTTTAAACCAAACGGTGAAATTCGTTTTCTGCTGCCCACACTGGGCCGGAAAGTTGCACAAGCCAGGGAACTGGTCCACGAGCCAAACAGTGACCATCGGCTGGTCGGCTGCAACCACATCATCCGGTACCTGATGAGAAGTGCTTTCGAACTGGTGATCGAAGAGGAAGCATGCTACACAAGGGAAATCTACACGTGTTCACGGTTTTTCGCCAAGCACTTCCCGGGGCAGGCTGAATTGATGCGGAACGTCCTGGGGTATTATAACCAGCCTGCTGTCGCGGTGACCGATGTTATTGCCTCGGTGATTGACTTCTCCGATTTTCTGCACAGGACTTATTCACTCCGTAAACAAACCGCCTGATGAAAACTGCAACCGTTGTTATGCAGCCGCCCCAAACGGCTGAAAAACCCAAAAAGAAGCTGGTCAATCCCTGGGTGAAAAGTTTGTTGCTGACCCTGTTGGGACTGTACGTCGTCCGTGCCTTGTTTTTCGACAGTTTCCGGGTGGGCAGTGAATCCATGTCGGGCAAATTGCTCGTGGGCGACTACGTCTTCGTTTCCAAGCTTCATTACGGCGCCCGGCTGCCGGCGGTGCTGAAAATTCCGTTCGTTGACCCTGACATGGGCCTGCTCACCATGTACGGTATTAAACCTTACCTGAGTTCCTGGCAGTTGCCCTATTTACGTCTGCCCGGCTTCACCCCGGTACGCCGGGGCGAGGTCATTGCCTTTAATATACCGGTGGAGAAAAAGCCGTCTTACGAGTTAAAAACGAATTACATCAAGCGCTGCATCGGAACGCCGGGAGACGAAATAATGATCCGCGAAGGAAAACTGTTCGTCAACGGGGCCATCGAAAAGTCAGGTCACTCCGTGCAGAATGCTTACAGAATTATCACCTCGGCCCCCCTGAACGAAGACAACACGGCGAACCTGGGAATAAGTGATTTCAACCGGCAGATCGAATTGGAAAAATACGCCACCGGCCAGTCCGAGATAAGCTTTATTGCGCAGTTGTCTGCGTCATCGGCGCAGAAGTTCAGCGGCAGCCCGCTCGTGAAATCCGTTACCGAACTGAACCTGCCGGCATCCTTCTGCGATCTGGATGTTTATCCGCATTCCCCGAACCACGGATGGAACAAAGACTGCTTCGGGCCCCTCCGGATTCCTGAGCAGGGGTACTACGTCCGGTTGGATGATTTCAACGCGCCCATCTACTTTCCCCTGATCAGGGATTATGAGCATGCCGGCAATGTAAAACTTGTGAACAATAAAATATACGTTAACGACCGCGTAATCACTCATTACACGTTTAAGCAGAATTACTATTTCGTACTTGGCGACAACCGGGACGTATCCTTCGACTCCAGGTTCTGGGGTTTGATTCCCGAAGATCACCTGATCGGCAAAGCATCCGTAATCTGGTTCTCCAGGGAGGACTCCCGCGCAAAAAAAGTACGGTGGAGCCGGTTGTTTACAAGCCTCGAGTAGCCCCCGGGACCGCCGTTGAAGTAACTGTAACTTCCCCAGTCACTTTTTACATGAACACTGCGCTTTTCATTATATTTCCCGTCAGGTCGCACGTAATTGCTGTTTTGGGAATTGCAAAAATTCTCAGCAGCAACAACACTGCCGTTGTTTTTGCCGGGGGCATTGACCAGCAGCTGGACCTTTACGTACAGCAGCAGGGGTTTGAAACGATTGCGTTGCCCGGGGTACCTTTCGGCTTGCCCTACAAGGATGAATTAAGCTTTTATACCAGGCTTGGCAAAAGCAAGGCCGATCTGATAACAGACCGGGTGAAAGGGCAGCATTACAGCCGCCGGGAATCCTTCCGGCGCCTGCTCAACTCGGTCAATCCTTCCCTGATCTTTCTCGACTCCTTCACAAAAGGCGATTACTTGTGTCTGTACCCGTTCGTGCTTGAGCGGGGGATTCGGTTTTTCCTGGTGAATACCATGCTGGTCAGCCAAGACCGGAAATTACCTCCGGTTAATTCACACCTTTTGCCGGGCCAAACCTTTTTGATTCGATGGCAATGGCACAGGATCAAGCTTTCTGAGCAGTTCAGCGACTGGTGGGAAACCGTTTTCCTGTTGGGCAACAGCACGCGGTCCATCTTAAAAAGGAGACGCCGCGAGTTGAACATGGGGCTGCCCGACCGTGCGGAAAGCAATGGGCCGGCCAGCCTTTGCCCGCCCAACCTGACGGAACTGATCATGAGCTCCCGGGAATTTGACTTTCCGGGCGTGTCCGACAAGCATAAGATTTACATTGGCCCTCAGTTGTACATCCGAAGAAACGAGTCCATACTGGTCAGGGACAAGGAAAGATTAACGCATATTTTAGCCACCGGAAAAGAATTTATTTACGTGTCCCTGGGAACGCTGTACCCAAAAGGAAGTGGTGAAACGATCAGTGCTTTCTTTAAAAATATTATTCAGGCCGCTTGTAAATGCGAGCAAATGCTTTTCCTTGTTTCGTGTGGCTTGAGGGCCTTTCTGAATGACGGCAGGGATATGCCCGCCAACGTATTTTTTTTCGAAACCCTGCCCCAGACTTACCTGCTTTCCAGGGCTACCCTGTTCATTACCCACGGGGGGCTGAACTCAATCAAAGAAAGCATTTACTTTGGGGTGCCCATGCTGGTATATCCCCTGAATCCACATTACGACCAGCCCGGAAACGCTGCAAGAATAAAATATCACGGGCTCGGACTTAGCGGCGATATCAGGAAAGATACCTGTACAGAAATCCTCAACAAGATCAAAACAATTACGGAAAATATTGTTTACCGGAATAACGTCAATCGACTCAAGCAAACCATTGATGAGAAGTATAACGGCTCCTGTTTCATGGATGTGATTACAAATGAAGGCGGGATGGGGGGAGCCATGGTCCCGGAAAGTTAATGCGCAAATCAGGGTGCCACCCGACGGTCAAGGAGTTGACGCGGTAAAAGCCATGCATTAAGAACCGACTTCGGCCGAATGGTCCGAGTTATATGTAGAACCTCAGTAACGCCGTTTGGAGTATACCAGGCTATGAATGCGAAAGTTTTATTCTTTAATAGTTTGTTAACGGGAGGCGCATCAATTGCCGCTCAGCGGTTGTTTGACTCTATCGCCGGGACAGGCTTGCACTGCTCTTTCTATTCTTTAGGTAAATCAAAAAAAAAGGGATACGAAAGATTGTTGTCAAATAAAAATGAATCGGTACAAGAAAAGACCCAGGAAATTTATCATTATGCAGATATTTACCGGTATTTGAATGGCAGGCCCTCTTTTTATGAGCTTTTCAGCCTGCCGTTTCTTAAATCGGATACCTTGCCTCCTGAGCCGGTTGCCCCCCCGGTCATCGTTCACCTGCATTGGGTAGCCGGCCTGATTGATTATCCTTCGTTTTTCAAATCAATACCTAGCGATGTCCCGATTGTCTGGACTTTACATGACATGAACCCCTTTACGGGAGGCTGTCACTATTCATGGGAATGTGAGAAGTTTACGACGCACTGTCATACGTGCCCGCAATTAAACCACAATAAGTCCAGACATGATTTGTCATTCCGGAATTTCAGAGTCAAGCTGAAAGCACTGGAAAATAAGAATGTTCATATAGTGGCCGGAAGTAAATGGATTGAACAGCAGGCAATGAAGAGTAGTATTCTGGGAAAATCGAAAAGTATTCAAACCATTTATTGCGGTCTTGACACTACGTCGTTTTACCCGTTGGATAAAGACCTTGCCAAGAAGGCGTTAGGTATAACAGAGCATAAGTTTGTAATATGTTTCGGAGCAGAACGCATTGAAAACAAGCGGAAAGGATTCCGCGAGTTAATTGAGGCGCTGGCGATCATAAGGCATAATATCCCCAACGCACTGTTCCTGATTTTCGGGCACATCGAAGAAGTAGCATCCCTGGAGAATACGCTCCAGATTCCTGTAATAAACTTAGGCTTTATAAATTCACCGGAGCTTTTGACTTTAACCTACTCAGCGGCTGACATCTTTATCATTCCTTCCATTTTTGAATCCTTCGGGCAGACTTCATTAGAGGCGATGGCATGTGGTACTCCCGTAGTCGGTTTCAATACCGGAGGAATTCCCGAAATGGTGGAAGACCTTCAAACGGGCTTATTGGCTGAAACCGGTAATTCTGAAGATCTGGCACACAAGATTATGGGTCTCTACGCAAACGAAACGCAAAGATTGCAGATGGGACGCAATGCCAGGCGGCTGGTTGAGGAAAAATTTTCTTTAAAGGATCAAACCCGGCAATACTTAGAACTTTATGACCGGATTTTAAATTAAAAAAGCAAGAAAGGCAGAAAACGGCAATTCCCCCGGTCAGTAAAATTTTCTTAAGATTTTATTAAAAAATACAGATAATGGATACTCCCTTATTACTGATTGCATTTAACAGGCCTAAGCATACAAAGCTTGTTTTCGAGAGAATAAGAGAGATCCGCCCAAAAAATTTGTATGTAGCTTTTGACGGGCCACGGCCAGATTTTCCGGAAGAAGCGGTGAAATGCAGTGAAGTGAAAAAGCTGGTCCTGGAAGGCATTGATTGGAACTGCCATGTAAATACTTTAATCAGGGAAGAAAACCTGGGATGCGGAATAGCAGTCAGTTCGGCTATAGACTGGTTCTTTTCCCACGTTGAGCAAGGCATCATTTTAGAGGATGACATTGTGCCGGACCCCTCTTTTTTTTGTTTTTGTGAACACCTGCTGGAGCAATACCAGCATGATGCAAGGATAATGATGATTTCAGGCTTCAATTTTTTAGGCTACAGCAGTAACAACGAGGCTTCGTACGCATTCTACCGCCTGGCATCATGCTGGGGTTGGGCAACCTGGAGACGAGCCTGGAAATTTAATGACTATAAAATTACTGAGTGGGAGAATATTCGTAATAAACGCGTGATTCAGAAAGTATTTCGAAACAGCAACCATGCTTCTTATCTCGAATATCAACTGAACCGGCTCTCTAAAATGACAAAAAAGGATACCTGGGATTATCAATGGGTATTAGCAATAATTGCACAATCAGGTTTAGCCATTGTACCTAATGCTAACTTGATCGAAAACATCGGCTTTGGCCCTGAAGCTACTCATACTTCACATAAGTCCTTAAACATTCCGACAAAACCCATTGCTTTCCCGATGGTTCATCCGGAGGTTATCACAATTGATGAAGAAGCGCAAAGCCGCACACTTGAGAAGATTATAAATATTGGCTACTTACCCGGAAAGCCCCGGGCAAAATGTACGCCTGACACAATCGGTTACAATATGTTCGTCAACAGAAACGCATGGCCTTGGGTAAATACAAATAATGAAAATAAGTTTGACAATGGAATAACCTGGCCTAAAATTTCTATAGTAACGCCTACACTCAATCAGGGACAATTTATAGAGGAAACCATCCGGTCAGTAATTTTCCAAAACTATCCTAATCTGCAATACATAATTATAGACGGCGGCAGTACTGACAATACAGTGGATGTCATAAAAAAGTATGACAAGTACATTGACTATTGGGTAAGCGAAAAAGATCTGGGACAGAGTGATGCCATCAATAAAGGTTTGAGCAAGTGTAATGGAGATATTTTTAACTGGATAAACAGTGATGATTCTTACGAGGAGAATGCTTTCAGAACAATTGCCGGGTATTTCATGGAGGAAGATATAGACCTGTTGGTTGCGAGGGAGTTCAGGTTTTATAATAAAAGTTACAAGACGCTGGCTTCCGGATCTGTGTTAACGAATGATTTCGAACAGACCATCCTGACCGGGCAGATAGATCAACCGTCAACTTTCTGGAGAAGAGAGACGATCACTTCTTTGGGCAACCTTGATGTAGATATGCACTATGCGATGGATGCTGATATGTGGATGAGGTACCTGCTCGCTAACGGTCCAAAAAAAATAAAGAAAACAGGTGATGCAATAGTGAACTTCAGATTACACAGCGCCTCAAAGACAGTGAATTGTATGAATAAAATGGTAAATGAAAAGCATCGCCTGGCTCATTCGCTGGCTGCCGCTTTAGACTTGCCCGCAGCCTATCTGCACATTTCGGAAAGCTTTATTGAAAAACTGATCATAAAAGAATATTGCATCAATGTTGAGATTGACAGAAGCAGGTTTAAGAATATGTATAAAAAATACCTGCTTCATAAGTGCATCTCTAAAAAGGACTTCAGCAAAGCCATCAAAGCCGATGAACTTACCTAACAAAGAGATCAAAACAAAAATGGCATAACCCATAAATTGATATTTCGGGCAGGTCAGGCAATAGATTCAATCGTATGATACAAGTCAATATCCTGGGCAGACTGGGAAACCAGTTGTTTCAGTATGCTTTTGCATATTCAAGCGCTAAAAGGCTAAAAACCGGGTTTTTATTAAATCATTCCAATGTATACATACCCAACCGTTCAGACCCACTGCTGATAGACAGATTTTTTTCATTGCCCTCTTATGAGTTTGCAACACGCAAAATAAGGCCGCTCATGATAAAATCATCATTAAGAACCAAGCAGTTCAGTAATTCGGATGCACCGGAAGCTAATCTGAGTCTGTTGGAGAATGATCATTTCTACAGAGGTTTCTATCAGTCCGAAGAATATTTTATTGATTTCAGGGAAGACATTCTCAGAGAATTCACGATCAAGGATTCTTTTTTAGAAGACTTCAACCGTTTGTATGGTAAATTATTTATGAATGACACGATTGTTATTCATGCAAGACTGGGAGATTACAAGCATTGGAATGTATCGGAACTGGGATTAACAGACCCCTCTCTCCCGATGAAGTACTATAATGATTTTATTTGTTCAATCGAAGACATAGACCGGTATAAAGTTATTTTTGTGGGAGAAGATCTGAAGCCCTTCCAGGAAGAGTATAAAAACCGAAATTACTACTTCTTCAAGAACAGCGCAATTATTGATTTCCTGATCATTTATCATGCCGATATAGTGTGTTTGTCAAACAGCACTTTCTGCTGGTGGGCAGCGTACCTGAACCGGAAGAAAAATAAAAAGATATATGCTCCAAAATACTGGCTTGGTTATAAAGTAGAAAAAGAATTTCCAATTTCTATCCTGCCAAAATACTGGAATCTAATAGAGCCTTAAATACCAGGTATATACCGCGATATTATCTCAGTGGTGGCAAGCGCCGTTTCCGGAATAAACAAACCTGCTTACAGAGGGCACAGTAAATCTGCTCCGGTATTCGCCCTTGAGCGCAACGCCTGCTGCTTGACGGCAACCCATGAATCAGTATTCAGAAAATTAAAATTTTTGACAATGATTATCATAGTCCGCAGACCCGGGCAATTGGGCAACAGCCTTTTTCATTATGCTCATTTCATCGCTTTTGGTATAGAAAAAAAAATTCATATTGCCAACCCGGCCTTTTACGAATATGCCTCTTACTTTGAGGGCAGTCACAACAGTCTCATTAGCAGCTATATCACTTCTCACTCCATTGTTAATTTCCCCCTTATAAGCAAAACCCTGTTTTACGTTTCTTTTTATTTTGGAATTACCATTCAAAAGTCGGGGATTAAAAACAAATACTGCGCTTCCATATCCCTGAACTGGCATGAAAGTTTAGATTTAGATAATTTAGAAAATGCACACAAATGGGTAAGCAGATATACATTCGTACAAGGCTGGTTATTCAGGGCTAATAATCTTTTTAGTAAATACCGAAATGAAATTATAAATTATTTTACACCAGTACCGGCGCACCTGGAGACAATTAACAAATTTATGCTGCCACTTAAAACCGAATACGATATTGTAATAGGAGTGCACATCCGGCGTGGCGATTACAAATTTTTTGCCGGAGGAAAACATTTTTATAGTCTTGAAGAGTATCAGGAAGTCATGGAAAATGTCGTCGGCCTTTTCCCCGGCCAGAAAATCTGCTTTTTGATTTGCTCCAATGAACAACACGTGTTGGCTGATTTTAAGGGCTTAAACTGCATCTTTGGCCCTAACCATCAACTGGAAGATATGTATTGTCTGGCTAAATGTAATTATATAGTAGGTCCACCCAGTACTTACACAATGTGGGCGTCTTATTATGGTCAAGTAAAATTATATATGATAAATGACCCCGGGAGCCCTGTCAGTCTAAGCCAGTTTAATATCATCTATAACTAATATTTTCCAAATCACATTTAGTCCTATTCAAATATTCATCTATTCACATCTTAAACAGCAGGGAAATGAACAGAAGTGAACTGCAAAAACAAAGACTAAACAACGCAGTAAAAGCTTTGAAACAAGATTCTCCGCTGCTATGCCCAGCCCGTTACCATGGGCAGATTTCTTATTCCCAAACGGGTGAGGATATAATAATTAACTCGATTTGTAAATCCTTAAAAATAGAACAACCTACTTACCTGGACTTGGGGGCACACCATCCCTATCATTTAAGTAACACTTATTTCTTTTACAAGAAAGGTTGTCGTGGTGTTAACGTAGAACCAGACCCGCAACTAATAACCGAGTTTACCAAAGAAAGAAGCCTGGATACAAATCTGAATATCGGCGTCGGATTCGGTGAGAAAGAAACGGTAGCCGATTTCTATGTTTTTAATGCCAGGGTTCTCAATACTTTCAGCCAGGAAGAAGCCTTCCGCGTTCAGCAGATGGGCACTTACAAAATTATCGATACGATAAAAGTACCATTAGTCCCGGTAAACAATATACTTGCAGATCATTTTAATAACACTGCCCCTGATTTTGTTTCATTAGACATTGAAGGTCTGGACTTACACGTTTTACAAACCTGGAATTTTAAAAAATACCGACCGGCTGTTTTCTGCGTGGAGACCTTGACATACGAAGAAAACAAACCCCCAGCCAAAGTCCATGAGATTATTGATTTGATGGCTTCCCACGGGTATAATGTCTTTGCCGATACTTCTCTTAATACCATTTTCATAGACCAAAACCGGTGGAGTAACCGCTTAGTGGCTACCAAATAAACCTACTACCGAATAAACCTACTACCGATATCTGATCCAGGTAGTGTTTGATCTTTACCACTACTCCATTCTGACCTTACTAGTTTGAAACCCTTACTTTTTGGTTTGATTTTCATTACCACCCGCAGAAATCGTAGCAGTAACTTTGCAGCATGCATGATCAGGGTGTTCAATCTATTCTCTATTTTCATCCTTACCTAGTGCTCAAAGGCTTTAAAGCCTATAAATTGGAGCGTGGGTTTACGCGTGAGTCTTATCAGCGCAGAGACTTATATAAGATCTGTTTAGTTACGGCAAAGAGCAGGATTTGCTCTCAAGGGGAAGAAATAGAAATTGACGGTAGTGCCTTGTTTTATGCCAACCCCAAAGCTGTGTACTCCTGGGAAGGCATCTCTCCGGAAAAAAGCGGGTATAGTTGTCTCTTTACGGAAGCGTTCTTGAGCAGGTATCCCTGCTTAGCTAACTTCCTGCACTCACCCATAATGGGCCTGGGGGACGTAGCCGTTTGTCCCTTGAACCAGGAGCAAAAAGAGCGAATGGCTACTATTTTTGAGCAGATCCTCCTCGCCCAGGACTCAGACTACGTCTTTAAGCATGAACTCATTCGTAATTGCCTGCATTTGCTTATTCATGAAGCGCTAAAAATGCAGCCCTCCGATAAGGGGTAGCCCCGCGAATGCATCCAGAAGCATTGGCCGGATTGCTTACCGCCCAGGCTAGCATACCCTATCTGCTACTCCTTCGGAAGAATAACCAAACTGTCCCCTCTTCATTCCAGCCCTGATTGGTTTGAAATCCTTAGGTATTGGTTTGATTTCCTTATCAATAAGCGCAAGGGCTGAGCTATCTTTGCAGCAACCAACCGCTGCCTGAAAATGGGAACAGTCAACCCGGCCTGGATTACAGCCTTTGTTTTTGTACGCCTCTTTAGTCGTCTGGCTACCGCCCAGACGGACAAGAATGCATTAGTCAGTCAAAACACCTCTTTCCCGAAAGGCCAGCAGCCCCCGGCTGGTAACTGCACGGGACCCGTATGGGTACACAACCTGGTCTCAACTGATCAACTCTAATTTTCTTCACTTTATGCAAACCAAGACGGCACGTTCGGTTTCCGAGTTCAATACTAAACTGAAGCTCAAGGGATTTAATGTATTCGAGATAGAAAGTGACAGTAATGAAACGCGCGTTTACAGTCGCAAGGACTTTTACAAGATCTGTCTGACCACGGGCATAAGCAAGATTCACTATGCCGACCGGAGTTTTGAAACCGAAGACACGGTTTTGTTTTTTGGCAACCCTCACATCCCGTATTCCTGGGAGACTCTTTCCACCCGCTATGTGGGCTATACCTGCCTTTTTTCGGAAGAATTCTTAAAGCAGTCGGACCGATCCGAAAGCCTGCAACATTCCCCCTTATTTAAGCTTGGGGGTACTCCTATTTTAAAAATAACCGAAGGGCAGCGGGAGTTTTTAAATACCATTTTCCGCAAAATGATCGAGGAGCAAAAGACGGATTACACCTACAAAGACGACCTGATACGCAACTACATCCAGTTGATCATTCACGAAGCGCTGAAGCTGCAACCATCGGAACACCATGACCAGCATAAGAATGCCGCTTCCCGCATTACTTCTGTGTTCCTGGAACTACTGGAAAGGCAGTTTCCCATTGAAGGCATTGACCGTCCCTTGCAGTTGAAGGCAGCCCAGGATTATGCCGACCGGTTAGCGATTCACGTGAATTACCTGAACCGGGCTGTCAAGGAAGTGACTGGCAAACCGACCACTGCCCATATTACCGAACGCATCATCAGTGAAGCCAAGGCCCTCTTGCAGCACACCGACTGGACCATTGCCGAAATTGCTTATGCCCTTGGCTTTGAATATCCCACCTACTTTAACAACTACTTCAAGCGCGTGACCGGCACCACGCCAAGCTCTTTTCGGCCTTAAAAGGTTTGAAATTCTTAATGATTGGTTTGATTTTCTTTAACCGCAGGCGTAGTGACCGGGTTATCTTTGCAGCCGCTGCTCAACGCGGGCCGGGAACCGGACCCTGGTAAGGAGGTGTACAACCCGGGCGCCTATACGCTTCCTCATTGATGGAGCAACGATTCAAGGCTTTACCCACTAAAAGCTACTTGGCATGAAATATCCCCTGCTAATCTTTTTCTTCCTGGCTTCCTTATTTACCAGCTTAGCGTCTTGTGATCAGGATGTTGCCGGGCCCGGTAACCCTGACGCGGGAGATACTACTGATCACAATACCCCTACGCTTACCGGAAGTCAGATGAGAATCAAGATCGGGTCCACTACGTTCGCCGCCACGCTGGATGACAATGCTACTGCCACTGCCTTCAGAGCGTTGTTGCCGATGACCGTTACGATGGTTGAGCTGAACAGAAATGAGAAGTACGTTGATTTGCCCGGCAGCCTGCCGGCCAACGCATCGAATCCGGGAACGATTCGAAACGGCGATCTGATGCTGTATGGTGCTGATACACTGGTCCTTTTCTATAAGTCCTTTTCTACTTCGTACCCGTATACCAGGCTCGGACGCGTCCACGACCCAACGGGGCTTGCTGCCGCTGTGGGTGCGGGGAGTGTGACGGTTACATTTGAATTGGAGTAAAAAATTTGGCAAAGCAAATGGAAACCGTATAGCCATTGTTCGTGCCCTGCCCTACTTCAATGTTCATAATTATTAGAAACGTTTTTTAAATTCTACCCTCATGGCGATCTTTAATTTGAACATCAACGGGAAAAAACAGCAGGTGGACGTTGACCCCGCCACGCCCATGTTATGGGTACTGCGCGACCACCTGAACCTGGTCGGAACCAAGTACGGCTGCGGCATTGCCCAATGCGGTGCCTGCACCATCCACCTGGGCGAGTACGGCCATCCGCTCCTGCCAACTGCCCGTTTCGGCGGTAGGCGATCAGGCCATCACCACCATTGAAGGCTTGTCCGAAAAAGGCGACCACCCGGTACAAAAAGCCTGGCTGGAGCACGATGTGGCGCAGTGCGGCTACTGCCAGGCCGGGCAAATCATGAACGCTGCCGCCTTGCTAAAAAGCAATCCCAACCCGAGTGATGCAGAAATTGAATCGGCCATGAATGGCAATATCTGCCGCTGTGCTACTTACCTGCGCATCAAAGCCGCCATTAAAACCGCCGCTAAATCCACCGCCAAATCCTAATCCCTGCTCAGCCATGAAATCCGTAAATAAAACGATAAACCGCCGATCTTTCTTAAAGGTTTCGGCCCTGGCCGGTGGCGGGATGATGCTCAGCTTTAGCTGGCTGGCCGGATGCAACCCGACGGAAGAAGAAACCTCCACCCTTCCCAAAGAATGGTTTGAGCTTAACAGCTACATCAAAATCGCCGACAACGGCACCGTCACCCTGTTTGCTCCCAACCCGGAATTCGGGCAGAATGTCAAAACTTCCCTGCCGATGCTGCTGGCGGAAGAGTTGGATATTGACTGGAAAAATGTCATGGTAGAGCAGGCCGATTTCTCTGCCAAAACGGTTCGAACGCCAGTTTACGGGCGGCAGTACGTCCATACAAACGGCCTGGAAACCACTGCGCACCGCTGGCGCTACCGCCCGGCAAATGTTGGTTACATGCAGCGGCGCAAACCTGGAAGGTACCGGCCGGGGAAATCACCACCAAAGACGGCGTCTTGCATCATAAGGCGAGTGGCAAAAAAGCGGGCTATGGCGAAATGGCTTCCAGTAGCCGCCAGACTTCCCGTTCCCAAAGATGTCCCTTTGAAAAAGGCAGGTGATTTCAAAATCATCGGCAACTCGAAGAAGAACGTGGAAGGACTCAATATTGTGACCGGCAAACCCTTGTTCACCCTGGATTACAAAGTGGAGGGAATGCTCATCGCCATGATTGTCCATCCGCCTGCCTTCGGCCTGAAAGTGAAATCGGTAGATGACAGTGCCGCACGGTCAATGCCTGGTATCAAAGATGTGTTTGTGATCAAAATCATGGAGGAGGAGTATGAACGTCAGGCTTTCGACACGACTTCTTTTACAGAACTGGCCGTAGTGGTGGGAAATACAACCTGGGAGGTAATGAATGCCAAAAAAGCCTTGAAAGTGGAATGGGAGAATACCAAGGAAAGCAATATTGTCGTAAATGGTTGGAGAGGCGGTAAAAAAACCGTTACCATTCCGGCTGGTTTGGAGAGCACCGAAAAGCACCAAGCAGCTGATGGCCGAAATGGCGAAAAAGCCCGGAACGGTGCTTCGCAAAGACGGCGATCCGGAAGGTGCTTTTAAAAAAGCGGCCAAAGTGATTGAGCGGACGTATTCGGCTCCCTTCCTGGCCCACAATACCATGGAACCAGTCAACTGTTTTGCGCATGTTACCGCCGACAAAGCCGAAATCTATGGCCCCATTCAGATACCGGAATTCGTGATGAGTGCCCTTACGACCCGCCTGGGTATGCCCAAGGAAAAGATTCACATCCGGTTGGCCCGCATGGGAGGCGGATTTGGGCTAACGGTCCTACGGCCATCATTTGGTGGAGGCAGCGGTCATTTCGCAAAAAATGAATGCCCCGGTCAAGCTGGTGTACACCCGGGAAGATGATATGACCTATGGCATTTACCGGCCCTACCTACACGGCCACCTATAAAGCCGGCTTGGATGAAAAGAACAATCTGATTGCTTACTCCGTGAAGGCGGGTGGTATTCCCGAAGGGCCGCTTGGCTACTCCCAAAACCGCTTTCCGGCCGGTGCCGTGGACAATTACCTGGCCGAGGAATGGATGCTGAACTCCAATATCACCATCGGGTCCTTTCGGGCACCCCGGTCCAATTTCCTGGGTGGTGTCGAGCAATCCTTCCTGGATGAAGTAGCGGAACTGGCGGGGAAAGATCCGATTGAATTTCGCCTGGAACTTTTTGAGCGGGCCAAGAACAAGCCGGTGGGAAAAGACAATGACTATGATGCCGACCGGTATGCCGGCGTATTGAAACTGGTGAGAGAAAAGTCCAATTGGGGCAAGGCTAAGAATGGCGTTCACCGGGGTGTTTCCGCCTACTTTTGTCACAATACCTATGTGGCCGAAGTGATTGATCTGACGATGCAAGGAAAATAAACCCGTTGTTGAAAAAGTATATGCGGCCGTTGATTGCGGCGTGGTGGTGAATCCGGACGCGGCCGCCAACATGGGGGAAGGGGCGATTATAGATGGTATCGGAAATGCCCTATATGGCGGAATGACCTTTAAGGATGGGGTTCCGCAAAAAAATAATTTCACACCTATCGCATGATCCGGCACAGCGAGGCGCCGAAGTCGATTGAAATCCATTTTGTGAAAAATGAGAAAGACCCGACCGGGCTTGGTGAACCCCTGTTCCCGCCCATTTTTGCGGCCGTAGCCAATGCCTTGCATCAGGCAACCGGAAAGCGTTTCTACGAGCAGCCGTTTGGCAAACAACTGGATTCTTTATCCCCCCTTACGTAGCCGTAAGCAACTGCATTGCCGTCAGGTATACCGCTTCCATTCACGAAAAGGAAAAGCTAAGTCACTTATGAAAACAATCCTATTGATTGCCGCTATCGCAAGTATTCTCACTTCGTGCGGAAGAAGCAGGGAAAGTGCGGCTGATGCAGACACTACCGCAACCAGCACCACGCCTCCTCCGGAGCAAGATACCAATCCGGTAGGAATCATGATGGGTGATACAACGATTGGTATAAACGACAGCCTGAAAAAGGATAGCCTGGAAAAGTAAGCGGCCGCAAGCGGTCGGGAAATTGGGATTCAAAGTCAAGCGTCAGTGTCAGTATTTGCAACCGTTTTTTAGTACGCCAAACTTTTTCAAATACCCCTGCCAGCTAAAACGGATAGTAGATAAACTTATCGTTATGGAAAAGGTAAATACAACGGCCGAAGGAGCCACCACGATCAAAACAAAAAGTGTAAAAGCATTCGGAACCGAAGCGGCCCAAGCGCCCTTAAAAGGGTTAACCATTACCCGCAGAAATACAACGCCTCACGATGTGGAGATTGACATTTTGTATTGCGGGGTTTGTCATTCCGACCTGCATACGGCAAGAAATGAATGGCATGGCACCATTTACCCCTGCGTACCCGGGCATGAAATCGTCGGCAGAATCGTACGGGTCGGAGCGCACGTCAGCAAATTCAAAGCAGGCGATGTGGCGGCAGTAGGCTGTATGGTAGACTCGCTGCCGGCAGTGCGAGTACTGTAAAGAAGACCTGGAACAATATTGTGAGCAGGGCAATATCCAAACCTATAATTCCCCCGATAAATACCTGGGCACCCAAACCTATGGCGGGTATTCAGAAAGCATTGTGGTGAATGAAGCCTTTGTTTTACGGGTACCCCAAAACCTTGATCTGGCGGCTACGGCGCCCTTGCTGTGTGCCGGCATCACAACCTATTCCCCCTTAAAGCATTGGAACGTAGGTCCGGGTAAAAAAGTAGGTGTTGTAGGGTTGGGTGGTTTAGGACACATGGCGGTTAAACTTGCCAAGGCCATGGGGGCAGAGGTGATCGTATTTACCACTTCCCCTTCAAAGTTTGAAGATGCCAAACGACTAGGTGCGGATGATGTAGTGCTGTCAAAAGATGAAGCGCAAATGGCCAGGTATGCCGGAAAGCTTCATTTTGTTTTGGATGCCGTTTCCGCGCAGCACGATATCAATGCTTATTTGAACCTGTTACGGGTAGATGGCTCACTGGCATTGGTTGGCGCACCGGAACATCCGCTGCCGGTAGCGGCATTCAGTCTCATTCCTTTTCGCAGAAATTTTGCCGGTTCAATGATTGGCGGCATCGCCGAAACGCAGGAAATGCTGGATTTCTGCGGCAAGCACAATATCGTCTCCGATATAGAAATGATCAGCATCAATCAAATCAATGAAGCTTATGAACGCTTGCTGAAAGGTGATGTGAAGTATCGCTTCGTGATTGACATGACTTCGCTGAAGAAATAAAGCTGCTAAAATCAAAAATTTACCGTAACGCTTGTTGCGGCGGAAAACGGCTCTAATACAATCGATCCCAACATTCCTGCGGGTGGTAAAGTTACGGCCGGCACCGTTTTAACCGTTACCGCTAAGCCGGCATCCGGGTTTTGCAAAGTACGGCGTCAAGTATGCGGCCCAGATGCAGTCCTTCTTCAACAACGTTTTCAACCAGGGTTAATAACACAAAAAGCCATGCAGCCGAAAACCAGTATTGCCATTTCAGGTACAGTTCTTCTTTTATCAATACTCACCCTTCCTGGCTGTAGTGGCGACAGTAATCCGAATTCGGAATCAACACCGGCCGGCTCAGCCCAGGAACCGGTATTTCCCAGGGGTGAACCCGGTGCGGCATCAAACTTTACCGGTAAGGCTTACAATTTCGGCCTCCTGCCCAATGACTCTACCTACAACACCCTTGTCGGCAATGTCTACTTCGAAAAGGGAGCAAGATCAAACTGGCACGTGCATCCAAGCGGGCAGATTCTTATTATCATCGATGGTGAGGGTTATCACCAGACGGAAGGCGGGTCAAGGCAAACCATGAAAAAGGGTGACGTAGTGAAATGCCCCCCGAACGTAAAACACTGGCACGGAGCAAGTGAAAACAGCAGCCTTACGCAAATGTACATTTTGCCCAACACCCAGAAGGGGATTGTGACCTGGCTGGAGCCCGTCACCGATGAGCAGTATCAATCAACGAACAACTGACGGCAAACAAAAAAGAAAAATGAGCAATTCACTGGCCCAATCTGATATTTTTCAGCGGATGCAGGCGGGAGAGCCGTTGCGAAAAGATGATCCCGAGTATCCTGCGTTTGCCGGGGCCGTTGCCCGTACCATCAGGCTGGTAACCGAAATGAACGCTTCCGTCCAAGACGTGGAACAGGTCCGGAAGCGGCTGAGTGAAATTACTGGCAAGGAGATAGACGGGTCTACGACGATCTTTCCTCCCTTTTACACCAACTTTGGGCGGTTTATTACGTTGGGAAAAAACGTATTCATCAATCATGCCTGCTCCTTCCTGGATTTGTGCAGCATCACCATCGAAGATGATGTACAGATCGGCCCCAAGGTCAACCTCATCACTGAGAACCATCCCCTGGACCCGGGTGACCGGAAAACAGTCCTGCTCAAACCCATTGTGGTGAAGCGCAATGCCTGGATTGGGGCGGCGGCTACCATCCTGCCGGGCGTCACCATTGGAGAAAATGCGGTCGTGGCCGCCGGAGCGGTGGTAAGCCGGGATGTTCCACCCAACAGCATCGTAGCCGGCATTCCGGCTAAGGTGATCAAAACGTTGTGATGCAACAACTTCCTCTGCAAACCACGAAAGGAGATTGCGATGGAAATCAAAAGAATCGGGTTGCTGACTCCTGAGCCGGGCGACGATGTTGTCGCGTAAAGACTTATACAGGTAAAATGAATATAATTCAAAACTATATTCATAAATAACCATTTTATTCTGACTTTGCGAAAAAACGGCTGCTAAACATAAGCACACGTAACGATTGGTTGTAACAGCCTTACTTGTAGTCTGGCGGTACTCGTTTGGTTACTTATCCGTAGGGAGTTAACGCCAGTAGAAGAACGCAACCCATTGTCGGTTATCAACCTTCCATTTTTTCTCCCCCATGACTGCTGACCACGAGAGGAGGCAATTCATCAAAACCGCCGGGGCCGGGGCGGCCATCCTGTGTACGGCCGGCCTGCACGGGTGGGCCCGGGAAACGCCGGCCGGCAAACCCCTGCACCCCGGCATGCTGCTGCCCGGCGTGTACGGCTACGCCGACGCCGAAAGCGTCGCCGCCGGCCAGACGATCCGGTTTTACCTCAGCAGCAGCAGCCCCTGCCGGGTGAGCGTCTGCAAGCTGGGCAAGGCCATAGACGACCCCGCCGCCGACGAGGTGCTGCACCGCTTCGCCCCGCTGCCTGCCGCCCGGCAACCCCTCTACCCCGGCTCCTACGTGTTCGTGGAACGCGGCCTGCGCGGCACCTACCGGGGCTTCGGCGCCGAAGGCTGGGTACGCCTCTGGCGGGTTGACCGTCCGCAAGCCCTGCTGGCCCAGGAAGGTTTCGGCGTGCGGCTGGACGCGGCGGGCGGCCTGGCGGTACAGCTGGGCAATACCACCCTCTCCTCCCCCGCCGGGCTGCTGCGCAAGGACACCTGGCACCACTGGGCCTTCACGGCCGACGGCAAGGAACTCGGGCTCTGGTTCGACGGCAAACCCGCCGGCCGGACACCCCACGCGGGTAAAATCTCCTTCCGCGGCGGCCCCCTTACCCTCGGCGCCGCCGTGAACCGGGACAACCAGTTGGAGCACTTCCTGGACGGCGACCTCTCCGCCTGCGCCCTCCACGACCGGCCCCTGACGGCCGCGCAGGTGGGCGGGCGCCACGCGGCCAAAGGGCTCGGGCCCGCCGCCCCCCACGGCCTGCTGGCGGCCTGGCATTTTACGGAAGAAGGCGGCGCCACCGTACGGGACGCGTCGGCGCACGGGCGGCACGGCCAGCTCATCAACCACGGCACCTGGATGGTGGGCGGCCCTTCGTTCGGGGCCGGAGTAGACCGTTTCGGCGGGTACCAGCCGGAAGCGGACGCGGAGCGGGGCCACGCCCTGCGCCTCGCCGCCGATGACCTCTACGACTGCGGCTGGAAAGAAACCGTAGCGTACACCGTGCCGGCCTCGGCCAAGCCCGGCTTCTACGTGGCCCGCGTCCACCCCGGCGAGGCGGCAGGCACCGACTTCTACGACATTTCCTTCGTGGTGCGCAAGGCCGACGGCCAACCCAAAGCGCGGGTGCTGTTGCTGGCCGCTACCAACACCTGGCGGGCCTACAACGCCACGCCCTTCGCCGTCCGGCCCGGCACCCTCAAGTACAGCCTCTCCACCGAGGGCGGCAAAAACAACCCCCTCGAGCCGCCCGCCTACAGCTTTTACCGGGCCCACGCGGCCGGCCAGGGTACCTACCAGGTGGGGCTGCGCATGCCCTGGCCGGCGGCCGGCCCGTACGTGCTCTACGGGTCCGACTACAGCCACCTGCTCCGGGGTGAACGGTACTCCCACTTGTGGCTCGAACGGGAAGGCATTGATTACGACGTGATTACCGATACCGACCTGCACAAAACGCCCGGCATCCTGAAAGAATACCCCGTTTTTCTCATCAACGGGCACAGCGAGTACTGGTCGGTGCCCATGTACGAGGGACTGGAAAGTTACCTGGGCGGCGGCGGGCAGGTGGTCATCCTGTCGGGCAACTCGCTGTTCTGGCGGGTGAGCTACAACGACGACTGCACGGTGATGGAATGCCGCAAGGTAGACGCCCCCGGCGAACAGGTGCCGGCCCGCCGGCGCGGCGAAGCCTGGCACAGCCACGACGGGGGCAAGGGCGGCCTGCTCCGCGAAACGGACTACCCGGGCTGGAAGCTCACCGGCCTGGAAATGCTCGGCTGGATCAACTCGGGCCTCGACGAGCAGTACGGCCCTTACATCGTTGAACAAGCCGGCCACTTCCTGTTCAACGAGCCCGAACCCACCGGGCTCAGAAACGGCGACGCCTTCGGGCTTTCGGCCGGCGGCAGGCTGCCCGGGGCCAACGGCCACGAAATCGACATCCGGCTCCCGACGCTCAGAAAGCTCGGCGAAAAACCCGCCCCCGTGCCCGTGCCCGACGAACCCGCCGGCATCACCACGCTGGCCACCGGCCGCATTCCGTGGCAGATTCCCGGCAAGGAGACGATCTACCGCGGCGAGTCGTTCGACTTTTTCATGCGCAAGCTCGACGGCACGCACCAGCAGGGCGCCGAGATGATCTACTGGGAACGGCCCGCGGGCGGCAGGGTGTTCAACGCCGGGGCCATCCGGGCCGGCTGGGCCCTGTACACCGATCCGGCCTTCGGAACATTGGTGCGGAACGTGCTCCATCACTTCGGGGTAAAAAAATAGTTGCAGCACCCGCCGGAAGTTGCGCAACCTGGCTACGTGTTTATACGTAGAAATTGGCAAACCACTGTTACTTTGCCAGACGGCGCGTATCAATAAACCGCGATTGTGCCGAATACACTGGCTTTTCCGGAATTTATCCTTTACATTACGGGTATCACCACCCTTTTTCGGCTAACGAAAGAGCGCAAGGCAGGGCCGCCGGGTGAGTACGCCGTCGTTTCGGGCCTTGCACAAAGGCAGCACTGTCGTTTGCTGCCGTTTCCACCAGCTAACTGAACGAATGTAAATTCACGTAACCAATGTAGTGCGCTGCCCGCAATGGGGGGAGGGTGAGGACAAGTGGCGTTTTGCCGGGAGCATTCTTTTGCCATTTGCCTATGAGACCATTCTTACTTTTCGGACTCTTTTACCTCTTTTTCGCTTCAGCCCACCTGCTGAAACAGGACGACCAGCGCCCCCGGGTGGTGATGGTGAGCCCTGACAGCAGCGCCGTGGGCATCAGCCCCTGCGCGTCGGTGACTGCCTACGCCTCGGTGCCCACCAACGGCGGTATCGACAACCGGACCATCACGCCTACCCACGTGAAACTGTACCAGGTGAGCGGCACCCCGCTCCCCTTGGAAGTAGCCGCGAAGGTGAACGGCACGGGCGGCGGCGACGCGATCATCCTCACGCCCCAGAGCAGCCTGTTGCCCAACACTACGTACCGGTTCGTGATCACGGAGGGCGTCAAGTCAACGGCGGGCTACTCGTTTTTTCCGCGGCAAACAACCTTTACCACCGGCAATTACCAGGTGACGCCTACCCTGCCGGTATCCTTCGAAAAGGTGCGCCTGGCCGGCACCGGGGGCGAACAGTACACCTCGCTGGCCGTTGGCCCCGACCGCAAACTGTACGCCCTCCGCTTCGATGGCACCCTCAAGCGGTTTCCCCTGCTGCCCGACGGCACGCTGGGCGCCCCGCAGGTCATCAGCACGCTGCGCAACAAGTACGGGCCGCGCATGGCCGTGGGCCTCGCCCTTGACCCCGCTTCCACGGCGGCCGCGCCCACCGTGTGGGTTTCCCACTGCTCCAGCCGGCTGCTCGACGAAGCCCCGCTGTTCGAAGGCAAAATCTCGCGGCTGACGGGCGTAAACCTGGAAACCGAAACGCTGGTGATCGACAACCTGCCCCGGTCGCGCAAGGACCACCTCGTCAACAGCATCGGGTTCCGGCCGGGCGAACCCCAGGTGCTCTACATCAGCCAGGGCGGCAACACTGCCACGGGTTCCCTCGACTCTACCTGGGAACGGGAAGAAGCCCTGCTGTCGGCGTCGATCCTCAAGCTGGACCTGCGGAAGCTGCCGGCCACGGGGGCCCTCGACGTAACCACCACCGACCGCCCCGACGTGGTCAACGGCGCCCCGGCGGACAACTACCGGATGCCGGACGGCACCTACAACCCGTACGCCACTACTTCACCCCTGACGATCTACGCCTCGGGCGTCCGCAATGCGTTTGACCTGGTGTGGCACTCCAACGGCTACCTGTACGTACCTGCCAACGGCTCCAACTACGACGGCAACACCCCCGCTTCGGTACCCGGTACGCGCCGCCCCGACGGCACCTTTTACAGCGGCCCCCCGGTGCCGGCCTCGTCGCAGGTGAGCAAGCAACGCGACTGGCTGTTTAAAATTGACCCCAACGGGCGGGTAAACGGCAAAGACTACCACGGCTACTACGGCCACCCCAATGCCCTGCGCGGCGAATACGCCCTCAACCGGGGTTACGCCGACAACGGCCACTACCCCGCCGGGCAGGGTACCGACGCCAATTACCGGGGCGCCGCCTACGATTTCGGGTTCAACAAGTCGCCCAACGGGGTGATCGAATACAAGAGCAACACCTTCAACGGCGCCCTCAAGGGCAAGCTGCTCGTGTGCCGCTACAGCAACCACGACGACATCATCGTGCTCGAACCCGGCGCCGACGGCAACGTGGCCCCCGAAAAAGCCTACACCGACTGCGTGAACGGCGTTCCCGGCCTGGGCGGCTTTGCCGATCCGCTCGACGTGGTGGAAGACCCGCTCACGGGCAACCTCTACGTGAGTGAGTTCAGCGAGTGGAAAAGCGCCCTGGCCCAGATCAGCCTGTGCCGCGTGCCCCCCGCCAAGCTGCGCGTGCAGAACCTGGACGGCTTCCCGGCCGACGATGAGGTCACCTTCTCGCGGCTCCAGAACCGCGACTCCCGCCCCGGCACGCCCACCAACGAGGACCACGACGCCGTGACGGTGCGCCTCCGCAACCAGGGCATGGGTGAGTTGCGCATTGACGGCCTGAGGCTGTCGAACCCCAGTTTCTTCCGCATTGAAGGGCTGAACGGCAAGGCCTACAACGCCGCCGCCCTGCCGCTGCGGGTGCCCTCGGGCGGGTACGCCGACGTGCTGGTCAAATTCGTCGCCGCCAACCCGCCCGGCAACAACGGCCGCGTTAAAGTGCTGCACGAAACGCTGGTTATTTCGTCCAACGACCTGGCGCAGCCCGTGGACACGGTGCGGTTGCACGGCCTGTGGCAGCGGTACTTCGAAGGCAACAACGAACCCTTCGCGGGGGAAATCGTGGAGGCGTTCGGCTTCAAAACGCAGCTGGGCTTCCGGCAGGTCAACAACAAGCACGACGCGCCCCTGCCCGATTCTGACGAGATCTTCGCCCCTTACTTCGTGCGGGCCGACCCCGCCCGGCCGGTGACGGTACGGCAAATGGCCGCCTACCACGGCTGCTGCGAGGACCAGGAATTCATCCGCTGGGACGCCAAGGCCGGCTACTCGGGGGGCGGGGTGATCATGCGGCACGCCGCCGTGGACGGGCAGTCGCTGCTGCCCCGCCGCAACGACCAGGCCAAATCGCCGGGACGCGGCAGCTTCAGCCCCAACGTGCCGTTCTCCCTGCGCATTCACGGCGACTGCACCGATCCCAAACGCAATGAGTACGACGGCACCGTGGTGGTAAAGGGCGTCACCTACCGCCTGCGGGGGGCCCGGGTCTGGAAGGCCCGCGACAGCCGGGGCAACCTCATCCCCGACGCCTACCTGGTTTCCCACGACTACCTGAGCGACGTAGCCAACCTGGACTACAACGACAACATGTACTTCGTGGCCAACGTCCGCCCCGAGGCCGGGCCCAACTCGGTTTCGCCCCTGGCGGCGGCTCCCTCCGCGCTGGATTTCGGGGAACGGGCGGTGCTGTCGGCGCCTTCCCTGCCCCTTGCCCTGTCGAGCCTGGGCGCCGGCGCGGACCCCGACGTGGCAATTACCGCCCTGCGGATCGTGGGCCCGAACGCCGACGAGTTTACGGCCATCCTGCCCAACAATACCACGATTTCGCCGGGCAAAGCCGTCTCGGTGCCGGTACAGTTCACCCCCAGGAGCGCCGGCCTCAAGAACGCCGCGCTGCTGGTCACCTACAACAACGCCCGCAGCCCCTACCGGGTGCCACTGTACGGGATGGCTACCGACCCCTGCAACCGCATTGAACCCGTGCTGCGCCTCAAGAGCGCCGCCAACGCCGACGTAACCATCGGTGGCCAGTTGTGGAAGGCCGACCAGCCGTACCGGGTGGGCAACTTCCTGCTCGACAACCTCGAAGACCGCACCAGCGCCGTCGGGGGCACCGACCAGGACGAACTCTACCGCACGTACATGTCGTCGGGCAAAGACTTTGACGTGCTGGGCTACGCCATTCCGAAGCTGCCGGCCGGCAAATACCTGGTGCGGATGCACTTTGCCGAAAACTACTTCGGCACGGGACGCGACAACTACCAGGGCGGACCGGGCTCGCGGGTGTTCAGCGTGGCCCTGGAAGGCACGACCCGGCTGGCGAACCTGGACATCAGCGGCGAGGTGGGCTCCAAGTTTGCCCTGGTGGCCGATTTTGAGGTGGAGGTAACGGATGGCTTGCTCAACGCGCAGTTTACGCCGTCGGCCAACCGCCTGGCGATTTCGGCGCTGGAACTCTACCGGCTCGTTTCGACCACGACCATGACTTTTGCGGTGCAGCAGGCGGAACCCGTGTGCGGCGCCAGGGTGGGCGGCACGGCCTCGGTAACAAACCTCAAAGGGGGCACGCCGCCCTACTCGTACCGCTGGAGCAGCAGCCCCGCGCAAACGGGCGCAACGGCATCCGGGCTGCCCCCGGGCGAACAATCGGTGACGGTAACGGATGCGCAGGGATGCACCCGGACGGAAAAGTTTGCCGTGACGGAAAACCCCTACTGCGCCGGTTTCCGGGTGAACGCCGGCGGGGCGGCCTACGTCACGTCGGATTCGGTTTCGTTCATTGCCGATACGTACTACCGGGGCGGCGCGCCGTCCAACCCGGTGGCCGGCGAGGTGGCCGCTACGCCTGACGATTACCTCTACCAGACCGGCCGGCGGGGCAACGCGTTCAGTTACCAGTTCCCGACCGGCAACGGTGCGTTCCGGGTCACGCTGCACTTTAGCGAAACCTACTGGGGGCACCTCGCGGCGGGGGGTGCGGGTTCCCGGCGCTTCCACGTAGAGGCGGAAGGTACGCGCCGGCTGGAGGAGTACGACATTTTTGCGAAGGCCGGGGCGGCCATGCTGGCGGTACGGGAAACGTTTGAAGTCCAGGTAGCCGACAGCACGCTGAACCTCCAGTTTGCGAAGGGTTCGGCCGACGTGCCCCTGGTGTCGGCCATTGAGGTGGTGCCGGTGCTTCCCGACGGTCCGTCGTTGGGGGCGACGCTGTATCCCAACCCGGTGCAGAAGGAGTTGTTCCTGGCGGTGCCGCCGGCGACGCTGCCCGTACGGGTAACCCTCTACGACGCGGTGGGGAAACTACTGCCCGTATCCCCGCCCCGCCGGGTGGGCGAAGGCAAGCTGTCCATCGACGTATCCACCCTCCGCAAGGGCACGTACCTGCTGCACGTCCAGTCGCGGGAGGGGAAGCAGGTGCTTAAGTTTGTGAAGTTGTAGGGGCAGTGAACAGTAATCAGTGAACAGTAATCAGTAGTCCTTCGACATTCATCATTCAATCCTTTCTGTTCAGAAGGATAGAAATGTAGCTTCGAAGCGTAAGTCCGATCTTGGATGTCAAACCAGGACTAATGAATGTTGAAGGACTACTGTTTACTGTTCACTAATTACTGATTACTGCCTTGCGGTAGATGAAGGAGGGGCCGTCAGATGCCATGTAGCTCTCTACCAGCACGCCGGGCTCCGTTTGCCGGAGGTACACCTGGCCTTCGGTGTACGAACGGAATTTGTCCGGGTAGCCGGGCAGTTCGTGGTAGCTCAATTGGGGGTCGTCGAAAGTAGCCAGGATGCCCTGATCGTCCGGGCCGTACTGCACGAAGGTGTACTTGCCGGTGGCTGTGTAGCCATTGGAGCGGGTCCGGCGGAACGTGCTGTCGGCGCGTAATTCAAAGGTTTCCCCGTAGGGCGGCGCCTGGGTGGTAGCCGGTTCGCCCGCAATCATGCTGGTGGGCTGCACCCCTACCAGTTGCCACTTGCCGATGACCGCGGCCGGGGACGCTTCGGCCCGGGCGGAGCCGGCTCCCTCGGGCGCAACGATGTCTTCTTTTGATCCGCAGCCCAACGCCGTGAGCAGGATCAGCAACGAAAAAGTATATACCAGGATTTTCATAGTAAATGTTGGTTTTTTCCCTACTAAAAACAAATTTTATGCCGGTATAGTTGCATCGGCGCTTTTTTGTCCCGCATGGAAATTCCCAATCCCAACACGCTTTTCCCGCTGGCCGGCTACGGGCGGCTCTGCTTCCTGAAGAACCTGGTCCGGCACCCCGGCATCGAGGTGGGCGACTTCACGTACTACGATGATTTCGAGGACGTGCACAACTTTGAAAAGAACGTAAAGTACCTGTTCGACTTTACCGGGGACCGGCTGACCATCGGCAAATTCTGCATGATCGCCTCGGGCGTGGAGTTCATCATGAACGGCGCCAACCACCTGTCCGACGCCGTGTCGGCGTACCCCTTCGCCGCGTTCGGCGGCGCCTGGTCGGAGGCCATGCGCGGCAAGTCGTATCCCTCCCGGGGCGACACGGTGGTCGGCAACGACGTGTGGATCGGCTACCGGGCGGCCCTGATGCCCGGCGTAAAGATCGGCGACGGGGCCATCATCGGGGCGTACGCGGTGGTGACCAAAGACGTGGCGCCCTACGCAATTGTGGGCGGCAACCCGGCCCGGGAGATTCGCCAACGCTTCTCCCCCGGGCACGTGGAACGGCTGCTGCAACTCCGCTGGTGGGACTGGGACCTGGACAAAATCACCCGCAACGTACACCTGCTCACGGGCAACGACGTGGAGGCGCTGGCACGGTGTACGTAATGGGGGCGGGATACCGGTGTTACTTCGCCACCTTGTTTACTGCATACGGAATGACCCCGATGCCCAGCATCAGAAGTACACTGATCAATCCGTCCATGTCGGGCGCCTTGCCGCAGCATAGGTAGTAATACAGGTAATACGTAGTGATGCAAACGGCGACGATGATGGCCGTCATGCCCGAGAGAAACAACACCAGACGGCTGGCACTGCGATTCCCGGGCACGGTCTGCGTTTGCTGCGTTTGCTGGGTGTTGGCGGCAACTGGCCCCGCCGGGTTTGGTGCATTGGCAGTCACGGTCGTAGTCACCGTGTCATTTTCCGAGAGGGCGTCGGCAAGGCTGTAGCCGGCCCGCCTGAGCCCCCCGTACACCAGCAGGAAAAAGAGTACCGACAGCCCGACCGGCAGTAACACCAACCCTTTCTGGAAGGGCAGCAGGTCCTTGTCCCGGCAACTGCACGCGTCGGCACTGGCGGCAGTAGTGGCTGCTGCCTGGGGAGTGATAATGTTTACGGTAGGCAGAGGCGCCTTGCCCGCATCGGTCTGTACCACTACTTTCGTCGTATCTGCCGCATGAGCAGCATGGCCCACGGCCGCGAGCAGCACTATGATCAGGAGTTTTATGATATTCTGCATGATATAATTTGAAAAATGTGGATGAGATTTTAAGAAATTATCGTTTTATAATTAGTTCGCATTCAAATGGTTGTACAATAAAAGTTTTGTTACTTGATCTATCTGCCGGCCGTCGCGATTGGCTCCTCCAGCCGGAAGCGCTTTACCCGTAGCCAAGGCTATCCATTGGCGGTTACCGCGTACCGGACGAGGCCGTTGCCGGTTTTGGCGTTGGTTTTCCGGATGAGGTTGCGGCGGTGCGTATTCACGGTGTGCAGGCTGATGAACAGCCGGTCGGCAATTGCCTGGCTGCTGTAGCCGGCCCCGATAAGATCCAGGATTTCCTTTTCGCGTTTGCTGAGCAACAAGTGCCTGGGCAGTTCCCGGTCGGCGGAGGTGCACACGAGGCAGGTATCTCCCGCGGAGGAGAGGACGGTGGCGGTGAGCACTTCGTCCCTTTTCCAGTGGGTAATGTCGGCGCACAGGGCCGCGAGGTGCGTGATTTCCCCGTGGCTATTGATTTGCAGCACGGTGCTCTGTTCGAGCAGGCGCAGGTACGTCCCGTCGGACTTCCGCAAGCGGTAGTCGTAGTTGCACTGGTACCCGATGCGTTGCGGGGGCGGCAGCCTCCGCAGGAATTCCGCCGTGCGGTCTTTCAACTCCGCCAGGGGGCCGGCGTCGGCCGGGTGCAGCAGGCGCCGGGTAAATTCGGCTCCCCCGGTGGTGAAGGTTTCGGGGGCGTACCCCAGGAGGCGTGGCAGGCAGTTGCCTACGTGATCGTACTTTCCCGTGCCCGCGTGCAGTACCCAGGCGAGGTGTGGTTCCATTTGCGGCAGGGCCGGTAACGCGGGTTGCGCCGGGCCGGGCACCTGCATCGTATCCGTTCCCGGTTGGGGGTGGCTCTGGCGGCTTTGGCGAAGACGTACCCGGTGCAGCGACGGGTGCTCCGCCCACGGGGATGGCGCGGTTGAACGGATGACGGTGTACATGGAGAAGGATGTTTGTGGTGAAAAAAATGCTTCCCCGGCTTGCTCTCTCCGGGCACCGTAAAGTTCATCCTTCCCAAGCCCGCCGGCAATGTGTCTTTTCACAGGAGCAGGGGGGTGAGTTTATGCACACGAGGGGGATGTGAAGATATTAAAGAGGAGATGTGAATTTTCACAGGCAGGCGTGATTGTTCACGTACACAGCCCATATATATGGCTAACAATCAACGTATTATCTCATAGGCTTTCAATTGGATTGATATACTTCGTTTATGACGTGAGGATTATTCTCTTAATTTCACCGCACAATATGAAAAAAATTTCAACCCTTAAACAAGTAAAACTATGCTATTACTACCAGTTAAATTAGTCAAAAAAAACAGAGGAAGGAACCTCTTTACCGATCAGTTTGTCGAGGGAGGAGGTGACCCCATTGCTAAAAAAACAGCAGAGATTATGCGGTTGCTACACAATGCCAGAATGCGTGCCTTAGCAGGCCGTGTAGATGTAGGGATGGATCCTGATAGAGAACCAGTGCATTTATTTTTTGAATTAACCAAACTACTGGATCTGCTTGAAGCTGTCAAAACACATCCTGAGTATAACCATCTAGCTGTATGCCCCGCATTAACCCTACTTGACCCAGTTACCAATCTACCAATTGCTCCAGACGAAAGACAGATTGCCCTGATGGAAGAAGCATTAAATGCCGAATCGAGTGGCAATATGGAAAGGTTCGCAGAAATTTTGAAACTCCTAAAATTAGTACAAACCGTAATTCTTGCTGGTTGTACTAGAACCGGAGACATTATTATCGATGAGCCGGCACCGGATGGATCCGGTGGGGCAGGAACTACCGGGCCAGCAGATATTAGTGCATTCAAATACTATGATTTTGCTGGACAATGCTGTAATACCAAGAAAGGCAAGGAGAAAGATAAATGTATTACGGAAACGTATCTCATTATCAAATAAACTATAAGGCTTTGTCTTTAGAGGCATTCCATACTCCTCCAGCGGCCTACAATTTGTGTGGCACAGTGGATATGGAATGTCCTCGTGTTTACCCGTTGATATTGCATGCAATCTTGCTAACGTCTAGTAAATTTGCAATCTTGTCGACTAACAACCCTAGCGACATGAATCGTACCCTGTACGCCATTCACTTGTGCATACTCTTGATAAGCTTTGTAGTAAGTACGGTTAACAGGAAGCGCTTGCCGGGCCATCTCAGGCTGTTTCCTTTGTTGCTGTTTATGACTTTTGTGGTTGAAAGCACTGCTTTCTACTTTCAAGGTTTCAGAAAACAAAGTACCCAGCCGCTTTACCACCTATTTCTTCCATTTCTCTACTCGGCCCTATCGTATATCTACCTAAAATCCATCGAGAGCGCCTCTATACTTAGAAAAATAATCTTCTACTCAATCCCCGTATTTATAGCCATACACATTTACTTATCCATCTTCGTTCAGAAAATAAACGCGCCGAATTCTTATGCTTTTATGCTGGCTGCGGTACTGATTGTAGTTTGGTCACTGACTTATTTCTACAATCTTTTACAAAGCAAAACGGTACTAAAATTGTCTGCCACACCATTATTCTGGATAAGCACCGGGAATGTACTTTTTTATTCCGGTGCTTTTTTTGTTATGGGGTCTCTCAGTTTTTTGCTTACTAACAACAAACAACTTGCCAGCAAGCTATTCGTTCTGATCTATGTATTGAATTATTTCCTGTATTCCCTGTACACAATTGGATTCCTATGCACAATGTGGACCAAGAGATCCTCGTAATCGTTTCTACGGGTACAGCCTTACTGCTGTTATTAGCCATTTTTATTTTTGTTTTCATGATGCTGTACCAGAAGAAAAGCTATGAGCATCTGCACGAAAAGGCCGCGCTGAAGGAAGCGTTTACCCAGGAAATCCTCAAAGCCCAGCTCGAAATGCAGGAGCAGACGTTTCGCACCATTTCCCAAGAAATCCACGACAACATCGGCCAGGTGCTCTCCCTGGTGCGCCTCCAGATCAGCACCGTAAACCCCATCGACCTTCCGGCCACCGAACAGAAAATCACCAGCAGCAAGGAACTGCTCGACCAGGCCCTCGACGACCTGCGCAATCTCTCCAAGCAACTCAACCCCGAACACGTTGACAGTCATCCGTTGTCGGGCCTGCTGCGGTCCCAGCTGGACATCATCCGGAAGGCGGGGCTGCACGAAACCCACTTCGAAATGCACGGCGAAGAAACACCCCTCGACCCCGGCAAAAAGCTGATCGTATTCCGCATCGCCCAGGAAGCCCTCAACAACGTACTCAAACACGCCGCCGCCCGCAACATCTCCGTCGTGCTCATGTACCTGGCCGACAAAACCCTGCTCAGCATCAAAGACGACGGCCACGGCTTCAAGCTACCCGCCCCCAACGATCCCGATGCCCCACCCGGCGGCCTCGGCATGCGCAACATGGCCTACCGGGCGGGCCTCATCGGCGCCCAGTTCCACGTGCAAAGCCACCCCGCCGACGGCACCCTCATCCAACTCACGCTGCCAATGACCAATGACTAATTACCAATGACCAATGCCGGTACCCGCTAACCACTAACTTCCCACTCCCTCCCATGCAACCCTCCGGTTCCATCCAAGTAGTACTCGTCGACGACCACCGGCTGTTCCGCAAAGGCGTGGTCGAACTCATCAATGGTTTTGCGGGCTACACCGTGGCCTGGGAAGCCGAAAACGGCAAAGATTTTATCGACCGCCTCTCCCCGCAGCAACTGCCCGACATTGTGCTGCTCGACATCACCATGCCCGTGATGGACGGCTTCGAAACCGCCCGGTGGATGGAACAGCGGTACCCCAACGTCAAAATCCTCGCTCTGTCGATGCACAACGACGACGAGACGATCATGAAGATGCTCATCGCCGGGGTCAATGGGTACATTCTCAAAAACGCCGACCCCACCGAACTGCGGGCCGCCCTCAAAGCCCTCGAAGCCGGCGAATCGTACTTCTCCAACCACGTCACCAAGGCGCTGCTCGCCAACCTGCAAGGACACCACGGCAAACCCAGGGACGAAGCCGTGAAGCTGAGCGAACGGGAAATGGAATTTCTGCGGCTGGCCTGCACGGAGTTGCCCTACAAGTCGTTTACCCCGTTTCTGGGCGTTACCGTGCGGGTCGTGGAGTCCATCCGCGCCGACCTGTTCAAAAAGCTGAAAATATCCAGCCGCGTAGGATTAGCCATTTACGCCATCAAACACGGCATCTATAAAATTCCGTAGCCGCTTTCAAACTTCCCCGAAAAAATGCATTTCCCCGTACGCCACCCGCTGGGCCATGGCCGCCTCGGGCGTCAGGCCGCGCAGCACCGCATGGCACGACCGGATCACCCCGGCGTGCGTCACCACCACCGTCGGGCCGGGAGCCCGGGCCCGCAGGAATGCCACGAAGGACGCCACCCGGCCCATCAGCCCGGTGTACGACTCGCCGCCCGGGCAGGCCGCGTGCACGTAGTCGTTCATCCAGGCCGTCAGTTCCGGCTCCGGGATCGCGTCCCAGGGCTGCATTTCCCAGCGGCCGAAGTCCAGTTCCCGCAGCCGGTCGTCGTCGTGCAACGGCACGGCGTAGTGCGCCGCAATCCGTTCGGCCAGCCGCCGGCACCGCGACAACGGACTCGTGTACACGCCCGTCACCCCCGGCGGCAACCCGCCGCGCAGGGCTTCCCATTCGGCCGCGAAGCTTTCGGCCAGCGGCACGTCCGACTGCCCGTAGCAGATGCCCTGGGTCACCTCCGGGGTCGTGTGGCGGATCAGGTATAGTTCCATATTGCCAGGCAACCCAAGTAAAACACCACTTCATTGACCTGCTGCACCGCCCCCAGGCAGTCGCCCGTGTACCCCCCGATCCACTTGCGGAAGTACCCTCGCAGGTACAGCGTGGCGCCGGCGACGGGCAGCAGGGCCAACAGCAGGGCCGGGTTCGTGGCCGCCAGCCCGGCCAGCGGCACCGCCGTAAACGCCGCGGCCAGCCCCACCTCCGTCGCCCCTACCCCTTTGGCGACCGGCTTGGCCTTGCTGTCCTCGTTTTCCCGCGAATAGGGCAACGATACGATCACCGTCACCGCGCCCAGCCGGCTCACCATGTGGCCGCTCACCAGGGCCAGGGCCAGCGGCAACCCGCCCCGGGCGGCAATGTCGAGCAGGGCCGCCCACTTGAGAGCCAGCAGCAGCCCCAGCCCCACCACGCCGTAGGTGCCCACCCGGCTGTCCTTCATGATGACCAGGATCTTTTCCTTCGTCCAGCCGCCGCCGAAGCCGTCGCAGGTGTCGGCAAAGCCGTCCTCGTGGAAGGCGCCGGTGGTCAGCACCGAGGCAATCAGGGAAAGCAGCAGGCTTACCGCCGGCGAAAACAGGTACGTGCCGGCCCAGTACACCCCGAAAGAGATGGCGGCCACGATCAGGCCCATCAGCGGGAAATACCGCGTGGCCCGGTTCAGCATGTCCTCCGAGTGGTCCGTCCACGACGGGCAGGGCAGGCGGGTGTAGAACATGAGGGCGGTAAAAAACAGCCGCGTCTCCCGTTTCAACGCGAATATCATAAGGGTTTTTCCGTTACGCCGGCCGCCGCGAAGCTAGCCATCTGGTTCAGAAACAGCACCGCCGACTGCACCAGCGGGTAGGCCACGGCCGCGCCGGTGCCTTCGCCCAGGCGCATGCCCAGGTCGAGGAGCGGCGTGGCGCCCAGGTGCTCCAGGGCCAGCCGGTGCCCCCGTTCCCCCGACTGGTGACAAAATACGGCGTATTCCTTCAGGGCCGGGGCCATTTGGGACGCCACCAGGTACGCCGCCGTGCTGATGAAACCGTCCACCAGCACCACCATGCCGTGTTGGGCCGCCCGCAGCATGGCCCCGGCCAGTTGGGCAATTTCCAGGCCTCCGTACGCGGCCAGCAACCCTTCGGGCGTACCGGGCACGCCATTGACGGCCAGGGCCTTCTGCAAAACCGCCGTTTTGCGCCCCACGCCTTCCGGGTCCAGGCCGGTGCCGCTGCCCGTCACCCGTTCGAGCGGCAGCCCGCAGGTCAGGCTGGTGAGCAGGGCCGCCGCCGACGTGTTGCCGATGCCCATCTCGCCGAAGCCGATCACGTTGCAGCCCGTCCGGGCAATGTCGTCTGCCACTGCGCCGCCGTGGGAGAGGCACTGGGCTACTTCGGCGGGCGTCATGGCGGGTCCTTCGGTAAAATTCCGCGTGCCCCGGGCCACCTTGCGGTGCAGCAGGCCGGGCGCCTCCGTGGCAAAGTCGTGGTTCACGCCGGCGTCCACCACGTAGAGGCCGATGCCGTGCTGGCGGCAGAACACGTTGATGGCGGCCCCACCCCGCAGGAAGTTGCGCACCATCTGCCAGGTCACTTCCGGCGGGTAGGCGCTTACGCCCGACCGGGCCACGCCGTGGTCGCCGGCAAACACGACCACGTGCGGGCGGATAAGCACGGGGGTAAGGGTATTTTGAATGAGGCCGATTTGCAGGGCCAGCCCTTCCAGCTGGCCCAGGGCCCCGGGGGGCTTGGTCTTGGCGTCGATGGCCGCCCGCAACGCTGGTTCGAGGGTGCGGACCGGGGGACGAAGGTCAAAAGAGGTCATTAAAACGGGTTGCAGTGGAAATGGGTACGAAAAATACCCATTTGCCGGAATTGGCCCGGGAAAAGATTGCGCCTTTTTAGAAAGAGACGTAAGATATCAGACGGGAGACGGGAGACAAGACCCTGGCAACAAACGCTTTATCACTTGTTGAGGTTGGTGCGCAGCAGGAACTGAAAGCTGTTGAAGGAGGCTACGTTGGTGACCCGGTCGAGGATGTAGTTAGAACCCAGGCGGCCCTCCACCAGCGATACGCGGTTGAACAGGCGTACTTTTAACCCCGCCCCGACCAGGCCCCCCGGGCTCATCACGGTGGGGTATCCTTCGAAGCTCTGGGTTACGCCCATGAACGTTTGGGTGCCGCGGTGCGCCAGCCGCAGGTTGGGGTTAAACCCGGTGCTCAGGTAGATTTTATCCCCGATGTAGTAACGCAGCAGCAGCGGTGCGTTCAGGTAGCTGAACCGGAAGCGGAAAGGCTGATCGCCGTACACCCCATTGGTGTGTCGTTTGGTGTAACTGCCCTGGTACTGCCCGTAGAGGAATTGCCACTCCAGTTCCAGCTTCCGCCCCAGGGGAACCCCCACGAACACGCCCGGCACCGGGGCGCCGCGCCACCCGTATTGGCCCCGGGGCGCGTGGCCTTCCACGCCGAAAGAGTAGAAATAATGATTGAACGACGCCCCGGCCACGATCCCGTAGTTGATGCGGCGTTTTCGCCGGTAGCTCATCTGGGTCTGCTGCGGCGCAACGCACCCGTTGTAGCGGGAAACCAGGTTTTGCAGGCTTTTCTCCGAATAGCTGGTGACTTTGTGCGCACTCCCGTCGAATTTGAGGGCCGCGCAGTCCCGGAACGTATACTTGAGCAGGCCGAAATACGTCTTCGGTTCGAGCGGAAGCGGAGCTTCGCCGTGCTTCTGCACGATGTACAGCGGCGTTCCCGGCTGGAGTACCGCGGTGTACAGACTGGCGTTGCCTTTTACAAGCTGTTTGGCAAATATCCTTTTGCCCACGGCCGTCCCCGTCAGGTCCTGCGATATGTACACCCGGTCGGGCCCGATGCCGTAGCCGGCGAGGTCGCCGGGCTGGTACTCGGTGGCGGCCCCGGTCCGGCCGTCCAGGAACTGCACGGAGGTGGAGTTGGCATGGTCGCCTTTGTCCACGATCTTGCCGCGCAACGTGTCTTGATGGAGCGTGATGACGTAGCCGGAAAGGGCGTTTTTCTGGGCCGAGGCGGTGCCTGAGCCGGCCAGGAGGGCGCACAGGAGCAGAAGCACCCGGGGAGAGCCTGTAAATCGCATGTAGTTAGAGAGGGAGATGAGGTTGCTGTCCGTATTTCTTGAGAAAGATAAAAAAAACCGGCTGCTTTTTGTTGCGCAGCCGGTTTTTTTGGTTCGTAACACCAGATTAGTACTTCATTACCCGTACCGTCCGGCGGCGGGAGCCCTCCTGGACTTCCAGCAGGTACACGCCCGGTTTCAGGTGCGCGATGTCCAGTTCCAGCATGTGCGCGCCGATCACCAGGTGCCCGTTGCGCAGCCGCACGTTGCCGGCCGCATCGGCGAGGCGGGTGGTTACCTTCGTCGCGTCAACCCCGAGGAGGTCTACCCGGAACTTGCCGTCGGTCGGGTTGGGGAACACGCCCACTTCCAGGGAACCCGTTGCCGGGCCGCTGACGCCGGTCGTGTTGAGGCGCACCGAAGTGGCCGGCGTAGTACAGCCGCTGTTTACCACCGACACGCTGCCGAGCTGGGCCGTAGCCACCTGGGTGTTGTTGTGCGAGGTCAGCGCCAGGCCGATGAACGCCTGGGCCGACATGCCGATGGTCACTTGTCCTACCGGCGTGCCCCAGTTGATGCCGTCCTCGGAAAGGTAGCCCGTGAACGTATTGCCGCTGCGCACGATCTTCACCCACTCGGGGACCGCCGCCGCCCGGCCGATGCTGGCCGTGGTGCCGCCCGTGTTGACCCGGTACTGGAATGCCGCGCCGCTCGTGGCGCTCACCACCAGCATGGCGTGGCGGGCGTTGGCGCTCATGCTTTCGCGGATCATCACCCCGGCCTTGGTCCAGGGGTCGTTGTTGGTCAGCGCATTGAGGCGGGCCACAATCTCGCCGTTGCAGCTCAGCGGCTGGTAGGCGAAGCGGAACTGGTCGGCCGTGCCCCAGATGTCGCTGCCCGAAGCGCCGAGGGTGAACGTACCGCCCGTTTCGCAGGCCGAACCGGCCCGGCCCACGGCCCCGATGTCCTGGCTCAGCCAGCCGGCGGGCAAGGCGCACACCACGCCGGCGTTGACCGTAATCGTGACCGCGTCGCTGGCCGTGGCGCCGCCGTTGTCGGTCACCGTCAGCGTCAGTACGTGCGTACCGGCGGCGAGGCTGATCGTCGGCGTGGCGCCGGTGGCTACCTGCACGTTGCCCGACCGCCACACGTAGGAGGCAATGGTGCCGTCCGGGTCGGCCGAAGCGGCCCCGTTGAGGGTTACGCCGGCCGTGTTGCCGGCCCCGGCCGTCAGCGTCTGGTCGCTGCCCGCGTTGGCGACGGGCGGCACGTTGACGGGAACGGTGGCGGGGAGAATCTCGATGGCGTTCACTTTGGCATTTTCCACCTGGCGGATGAAGTCAATGGTCACGTTGCCGTCGGCGACGGTGGCCGTAAACTCCCGTACGATGGCCTTCCGGGCACCCGCCGCGGCGGCGAAGATGTCGAACCGGTCGAGGCGTTTCACGCCTTCGATGCTCACGTCGAAGGTTCGCTGGCCGGCGGCGGTCTTGCCCAGTTCCACGAAGTGCAGGCGCACCGTGTAGCTGCCGTTGGGCACGGGGATGGTGTACTTGAAGGCCACCGCCCCGACCGGCACCGGGTTGGGCCCGAACTGGCCGCCCGTCCATTCCGTCTGGAAGAGGGCCGGGTTCATGTTGGCCGGCACCCCGGTGATTACCGGCATGGACGACTGCGTGAACGTGGTTCCCATCGTCACGTACCCGTTGCAGTTGCCGCTCTGGCAACCCATCCAGGTGGTGCCGTTCACCGTTTGGACCGGTCCGCCGGCGTTGATCCGGAGGGCGGTCGCCGCGGGATCAGGGTTGACGGTTACCGTCACCTGCTTTTCGTCCGAGAGGGCCGGCTGGCCGTTGTCGGTTGCCCGCACGCCGAACGTGAAGGTGCCGGGGGTCGCCGTGAGCCAGGAGAAGGCGCCCGTCGCCGGGTCGAGGGTGGCGCCCTGCGGGGCGTTCACCAGGGCGTAGGTCAGCGTCTGTGCGGGCTGGTCGGCGTCGGTGGCCGCGGCCGTAAAGGTTACCGTGGCGCCCGCCGTCACGGTCTGGGTGCCGAGGACGGCCAGTACCGGCGCGGTATTCGTCGATTCGATCACATTAAAGGTACGCTCCACGTCGGCGGCGGCGTTGTAGTTGGCGTCACCGGCCTGCGAAGCCCGCACCGTTACCGTACCGGGCGTGCCGGCGAGGGTAATCAGGCCGCCCGCCGTTACCGTGGCCGGACCCGATACCAGGGTGTACGTGACGGCGAGGCCCGGGGCGTTGGTCGTGGCGCCGGCGTTGAACGGCGCAACCGTGGTCGGCTTGTCGGCGATAACCGGGAAGGAGATCACCTGGTTGCCCTTGTTCACCGTGATTGTCACGTCGTCGGTGCCCTTGCCGCCCTGGTTGTCGGTTACCGTCAGGCGGAAGGTGTACGTACCGGCCGCCGTCAGGCCACTGATCTGCGTGGTGGCCGCGTTGGGCGTGGCTACCGCAGCCGTGACCGGCGTGGTTACCGGCGCCCACCCGAAGGCGGCAATGGTGCCGTCGTTGTCGGTGCCCGAGCCCGTTACGGTTACCGCGTTGGCGGGCAGCGTAATGGTCTGGTCGGCGCCGGCATTGGCCGTCGGCAGTTGGTTGACGCCCGCCGGCGGGAAGGAAGAAATCACTTCGATGGCCGAAACTTTGGGCCGGTCGGCGGTGGCGCTGAAGGTAATGGACAGCATGCCGTCCTGCACGCTCACGTCAAACTGCCGCGTGGTTGCCGTCCGGAAGCCGGCGGCCGCCGCAATGTCGAAGTTGGTCAGCCGCGGCGTGCCTTCAATGCTTACGTTCATGATCCGCCGTCCCACCGTGCCCGAGAAGATTTCGGCAAAGTGCAGGATCACGGAGTGGTTGCCGTTTTTCACCGGGATGTTGTAGGCGAAAGTGCCCCGGTCGGTGTTGGCGCCGCGTTCCGACTGGTACATCAGGTCGTCGTCCGTGCCCGCAATGCCCGCCGTCGTGTTGGTGTACGTGCTGGAGGTGGCCGCGGTAAAGTACTGGTCGGCCATGAACAGGTTGCCGTTCCCGGCCGTGTAGGCCGCGCCGCCGGCGTTGATCCGCAGGGCCGTGACCACGCAGTCGAGGGGCCTGGCAATCGTCACTTCCTGGGTCCGGCCGCAGCCCGTGCCGTCGGTTACGCTCACCGAGTAGGTGCCCGGGGCGAGGTTGGTGGCCGTCAGGCCCGTCTGTCCGTTGCTCCAGGTCACGCTGTAGCCGCCCGCACTTGCCCCGCCGGTCATGCCGCTCACGGTGGCTGAGGTGGTCAGGTCGTTGCAACCCAGGGGCGCCGGGGTCACCGTGAAGCTGATGTTGTTGTTCACGGTGCTGATGGTGAATACACCCGACGTTTCGCAGCCGCCCGCCTTGTTTTCCCGGGCGTAGAAGGTATACGTGCCGGCCGCCAGGTTGGCGAACGTAGCCCCCGACTGGTAGATGCCGTTGGGACCGAGTTTATAAAGCATGCTAGTGGTAGAGGCATTTTTCACCGCCAGCGTAATGGTGCCGTCGGTCAGGCCGCAGGAGGCTCCCGTCGTCTGGGTGGCCGCGGCGTCGAAGGCCAGGGCGTTGGTGGCGGCCGTAGTGCCGAAGATTTCGATGCCCGCAATGGCCAGGCGGTTCACGGTCGGGTTGAAGGTAAAGTTCAGCTTCCCGTCGCCCAGCGTCACGTTGAAATCTTTCACCAGGGCGGCCCGGTACCCTACTTCCCCGAAGATGTCCAGGTTGGCCAGGCGGGTCTCGTTCTCAATCTTCACGCTGAACACCCGCTTGATGGGCTCCCGCCAGAAGTTTTCCACCAGGTGCAGTCGTACCATGTAGTTGCCGTTGGGCATGGGAATCTCGTAGCGGATCTCGTTGAAGTCGGCCTTCGAGGAGAGGTACGTCTGGTAAAGCACGTCGTCGTCGGTCCCGTCCACCATCGGGGCGGGCAGCGGCCGGTCCACCTGGGCGTTGGTCTGGCCCAACCGGAAGGGGGCGTCGGCTTCCCACGCGTTGCCGCCGATGGTCACGGCCGCGTCGGCGCCGCTCTTGATGCGCCTTACCGCCACGATGGACGAGCAGTTGTCGTCGGCCACCCCGTAGAGCGGGATGCGCAGCGGCGAGGGACCACCCGCGTACCGCACCAGCAGGGCGGCGTTCTTGATGCCCCGGGTAAGCGGGTTGAAGCGTACCGTGATCGTACCCGTGGCCTGCGGGGCCAGTTTGGTCACGGCCGGCAGGGTTACGGCAAACTCGTTCAGGTTCGGGCCCACGATGGATACCGACGTGATCTGGATGTCGGGGTCGTTGGGCGGGGCCGGGTACACCAGGCCGGCGTTCTTCAGCTCCAGGGTCAGTTCCTTGCCCGACTGCACCACGGCGCTGCCGAACTGGGCGGCGGAAGGCGCAGCCACCAGCGGCGAGAAGTTGACCGAACCCGTCTCGGGCCGTACGTTGCTGATGTAGTACACGTTGTCCTGGTAATCGTAGTTGGTCACCAGCGGGTTGCCGATGTAATCGTGGGCCACCAGGTACGCGTTGGGAACCAGGTTGCCGTTGGCGTCGATCACCTTGTAGAACCGCAGGCCGATCTTGCCTTCGGAGTTCTTGGTCCGGTCGGAGTTGGACGAAGATACGATCAGGCCGAAGGGCGTGTTGGGCGGCGGCGTGCTGGTGTTGAAGCTGGCCGGGAAGGTGCCTTCACCCGCCACGTTGGGCAGCCCCCGGCGCGGCAGCAGCGACTGCCCGTCGAGGCCGATGTGGGTAAAGATGTTGGGCGTGGTCGTGCCGCCTTTGTTGTACCAGCGGATCGACTCGGTGTAGTTGGTGGAGCAGCAGCCGTGGTAGGCGGCCATCTGGCGTACCGTCACCGGCCGGGCGGGGTCGGCCCGCACGAAGAACGTGGTGATGATCTCTTCGGTGGTGGCCGTGCGGTATCCTTCGCCGTCCGTGTTGTCGTTGCTGGTAAAGCCGGCCCGGCTCTTGAACCCGAAAGCGTCGATGACCTCGCCGATGAACGGTTCGTCGCCGCCTTCGCCCTTGTTCTGCAACAGGGCGTGCAGGGCTACCTCGCGGGCCGGCGTCTGGTCGTCATTGGAGGCGATGGTCAGCTTGTCGTGCAGCACCCGCACGCGGCTCACGGTGAGGGCCGGGTCGTTGACGAACTGTACCATCACGTCTACGTACTTGCCCGGGTCTACCGTGAGGGGCAGGGGCAGCGGCGTGCCGGGGACCACCGGCGTAACCGCCGTGGGCGTGCTCAGTTGCACGATCCGGTACGAGTTGGGCCGCGAGAACGTAAAGCCGGTCAGTTGCAGGGCGCCGAAGCCTTTGTTGTGCAGGCGTACCGTCACCGTGTCGTGGTCGGCGTTGTAGGGCGTATAGGTGATTCCGTCGGGGTTCAGGCGGCGCCACGGCTGGCGGATCAGCGAGAAGGTGAGCTGGTCGGCGGCCGGGAACCGGTCGAGGTTCTCCACGTACAGCTTGGCGTTGCTCGGCTGGGGCACCACTACCGTAAAGGTGACCGGGGCGGTTTCGGTTTCGTTGTTGTTGCCGTCCACGGCCCGGGCCCGCAGGGCGTAGTTGCCCGCCGTGTTGAACAGCAGGGGTCCGGCGTAATCGGTGTAGGGGGCGCCGTTCACGCTGTACTGCGTGGCCTTCAGGCCCGAACCACCGGCATCGCTGGCGGTGAGGGTAGCCAGTACCTGGTCGCGGTAGGAGCCGGCCGACAGGGTGGTGCCTTGCAGGCTGATGGCGGCTACCGGCGGAATCAGGTCGCCGTCGGGCGTGGCCGGGTCAATGATCACGTAGTTGAGCTTCGTGTTGGTGCCGCCGGTGGCGTCGATGGTCAGCTTGCCGTCGGTGACCTGCACCGTCACGGTTGCCGCGCGGTACACCTCCACCGAGGCGGGGGGTACGCTGGCCCCGGGCAGTACGGGCACGAAGTTGCTGATGGCGGTGGTGCCTTCCACGTTGACCTGGTGGTTGCTGTCGCCGAAGTTCTGGTCACCGACGCTCACGGTCACGTTGTAGAGGCCGGGGGCCGGCACTTTGTATTCCCAGGCGCCGGGCGTTTGCCCGCTGGGCTGCATGATGATCAGGGTCCGCAGGCGCAACTCGCCGGTGCCGGCCCGTTCGCGGGTATGGGTCGAATGGTCCTTGGCCAGTTTGGTCGACGGGTTGATCCAGCCGTAGCCGCGGGCGTCGGTGTAGGCGGCGCCGTTGTCTTCCCCGTAGCCTTCGGGCACGTCAACGGTGGCCGTGGGCTGGAAGTTGATCTTCACGGCGTTGGCGCTCAGGCCGGTCACCACCAGGGTTACTTCCATCGTGTCGGCGGTGAAGCCGCTCGCCGAAGCCGTTACTTTGGTGGTGTACACACCCGGTGCCAGGCCGGCGGCGTTGACGCCCATCGACAGGCTGCCCACGGCCGGGGCGGGCAGTACCAGCCAGTGGGCGGTGCCCGACTTCGCTAACGTCAGGTTGGCCGGCTGGCCGTTGGTGGCCGTCAGCGCCACGGTTTTGGCCGGTACGCTGCCGCCCTGGGGCACGTTGAAGTAGAGGTTCTGCGGGGCGAAGGCCAGGGTCTTGCGCGTGCCGGCCGGGATCACGTTGGTCAGCACGAACATGTAGTCCTGGTAGTCGCCGTTGGAGGCGTCTTCGAAACACACCAGGTAGCTGTTTTCGGCCGGCTGGCCCTGGCGGTTCTTCATCGGGTAAATCCGCGCGGCGTGCAGGGCCGGGCCGCCGGCGTTGAGGGCGTCTTCGGTGTAGGTCAGGCGGTTCTGGAGGCCCAGCACGTAGAGGCCGAACACGCTGCCCCCCGGGTCAAACTGGTCGGAGCCCGACGCAATCTGCGGGAACAGGGTCTGGTGCTGCCCTGCCGCACCGGAGAGGGCGCCCACGGCCGTACGGACAGGGGTGCTGCCGCTCTTGGTGTAGAAGCCGAAGGGCAGGGCGAGGCTGGGCGAGTAGCGGGCCACGGGCGTAATGACCACGTTGCCTTCACCCGCTTTTTCGAACAGGGGCACGAGTACTTCTTCGCCCTTCGGCCCTGCGCCGACCGGGTCAGTGGCGGGTACCAGGCCGGTCCAGCCCACGTTCACCTGGTAGCCCAGGGTCTGCACCACCCAGGCCAGCGGGGGTTCGTTGAGGCCCTCCAGGCCGTTGGTGGACATGCCGTAGAGGCCCAGGCTCAGCGACGGGGTGTTGGTCGCGTTGGTCACCAGGTCGAGGCTGGCGCTGAACGGACCCACGGCGCCGGCGGGGGTAAAGGTTACCCGCACGATCCGCGACTGGCCGGGTTCGATGTCGCCGGTCGGGGTCGCCTGTCCTTCGTCCACGTACCCGAAGGTGAACAGGGCGGCGTTGGGGCCCGTGATGCCCAGGCTGCCCAGGGCCAGGGGCGCGGTGCCTTCATTCTTGAGGGTAATGTTGCTGCTGTACGCGCCGGTCTTCACGCCGCTCAGGATCAGCTCGGTCTTGTTCACGCTGAGGAGAGGCGTCTGGGGCGGCGGGGTCACCGTAAGGGCCACTTGCAGCGTACCGGTGGTGTACCCGTTGGCCGTGGCGGTCACGTTGGCGTAGTAGGTGCCGGCGGCCGGCAGGTTGGCTACGTTGATGCCGAACGACAGGGCGGCGCCGGGCGTACCCGTAGCGGGCAGGGTCAGCCAGTTGGCGTCACTCGTCAGGGTAACGTTGGGGGCGCCGCCGGTCACGGTTACGGTAACTGTCTGCGCGGCGGGCGGTTCGGGGTTGCCCTGCTGGGCGGTAAAGTTGAGCTGCGCCAGCGAGAAGGCGATGGTTCCCGGTACGTAGGGCTTCACGTTGCGGGCAATCACCACCACGTCCTGGTAGTCGAAGCCCGATGTGTGCTCTTCGAAGGCAATGATGTAGGCGTTGGCCTCGCCGGGCACGGCGTACACCCGCACGTGGTGCGGCACGGCGCCGGTGAAGGCGTTGAGGTCGTCTTCGCTGAACAACCGGCGGTTGGCGAAGGCCGGCCACTCGCTGAAGAAGCCGAACCGGGCGTTGGCCGGGTCAAACGAGAGGAGGCCGGTGTACTGCACATTCACGGTCTGTCCCTTGCGCTTTTCCACGGCGCCGGCCTCGTTCTTGTTGGTCACGGTAAACACCGTCTGCGCGGTGGCGGGCTGCGTGCTGGCGTACCAGCCCATCCGCACGATGGGGTCGGTGGTGGTGGGGCCGAACACGGAGAGCGGTTGGAGGGTCACGGGACCGTTGCCGGCCTTCACGAACGACTGCACGCTTACTTCGTCGCCGAGCAGGGCGGCTTTCTGCTGGATCGTGCTGCTGTGGATCACGTTGGAGGCCGGGTCGTCGTCGCCCACGTTCACGGCCAGGCCGTGCACGTCGAGTACGCGTTGCAGCGACGGTTCGTCGGTGCCGTCGAAGCCGGCCGTGCCCAGGCCCCGGAGGGCTACTTCGGTCACGTGGCCGTCGGCGCCCTGGTGGTTGCTGGTGATGAACAGGGAGGCCGTCCGCACGCCGGCAACGGCGGCCGAGAAGGCTACCTGCACCGTGTGGCTCCCGCCGGGGGCGATGGTTACGCCACCCGTACCGCCCGGCAGGCTGAACCGCGCCGCGTCGGTGCCGGTGAGGGCAAAAGAGCTGATAACCAGGGGGCTGGTGCCGGTGTTGCGCACGGTTACCGTTTCGAGGGCCGAGGCCGTACCCGACAGGTTGTCTTCCGCCACCGGGTCGCTGACGATGAGTTGGCCGGGGGCTTCGATCTTGGCGGCCAGCACGGGCGGCACGGCCGCGATCAGCAGGGTAATGCGCGGCTTGCCGTCGCCGTTGCCGTCAAAGTATTCGGAAATGTACAGGTTGCCCGTCACGGGGTCTTCGGTCACGTCGAGGGGGTTGGCGAAGGGCCGGCGGAAACCGGGCACCTTGTCGCCTTCGGTGGCGCTGATGATGTCCTTGTTCACCGAACCGGGTTCGAGCACGATCAGGTCGTCGCCGCCGCTGAAGCGGCATACGAGCAGCTTGCCTTTGAGCTTGCCGCCGAAGGCGTCGCTCTTGTATTCGATGGCGCCGTTGGGCGACTTGTTGAGTTCAAAGTCGTAGGCGTAGCCGCCGTAGTTGGGCTCCACCGGCGTGCCCACGGGGTAACCCCGCACCACGCCCAGGTTGTCGGTCCACACCACTTCGCCCGGGTCGATGCCCTCGGTCGGGTTGCCCCCGTTGAGGATGAACTCGTTGCGCAGCGGGTTGGGGCTGCCGTAGTACTTGCCCTTCGCCACGCGGAAGAGGTAGTCGTTCTGCGTGTCGCGGACGTTGATCATGGCCGGCACGTTGGGGCCGGTGTACACGCTGCCGTCCGACCATCTGGCGCCGTTGAGCAGGGCGGGCGTATTGCCGCCGGCCGCCGAGCCGTTGGTGGGTACGTAAAGTTCGCCGTTGGAGTGCCACACCAGGTCGTAGGCGTTGCGCAGGCCGGTGGCGTAGAGGGTCAGCGGCGCGTTGGGGGCGTACGGGTTGTAGGTGCCGCCTTCCTCGGTTTTGGCGTTCAGCGGCAGGCCCAGCTGCACGGCTTTGGCAATGTCGAAGCGGAGCACGGAGGCCGTCAGCAGGCGTTCGGGGCGGTTGCCCCAGCTGTTGTCGGGGGCGCCCATGGCCGCGTTGCTGCCCTGCGGGAAGTACAACGCGCCGTCGGGGCCGTAGGCTAAGCTATTGGAAGAGTGGTCTTTGTACGACCGCGGCAGGTTGATGATGTAGTCGGTCACCTGCGGGGCGGCCGGGTTGGTGAGGTTGAGCCGCGAGAGTTTGCCCGACCACTCGGTAGCGCCCTCGAAGGCGGGAGACGAGTGGGTGATCCAGGCCACCAGGTTGCCGGGCGTGGCCGCCTGGTCGAACACAAAGCCGATCAGGAGGCGGCGGCTGGCCCCGAAGGGCGCAATGGTGACGTGGTTTTCCAGCGTGCCGTCGGCCTTGAGGTCCCAGCGTTCGATTTTGCCGCCCGAGGTGGCCGCGTACAGGCGCCGGTCCGGGCCGATCACCAGGGTCGTAAAGCCGTCGGTGCCGAAGGTCTGGTCCACCAGGATTTGTTCCCTGAACGACACGCCGGTCAGGTCGGTGGGGTTGTCCTGCGCGTTGGCCAGGGTGGTGAACCGCGAGGTGAACGGAATCATGGCGTAGCCGTTGGCGTCTTTCACCTGGTCGGTGATCACGAACTGGTAGGTGGTGTTCAGTTCCAGGGCGGCCGACAGGGTGATGGCGTCGCCGGCGGCCGTGCTGTTCACGGAAGTGCCGGTTATCAGGGTCAGTTCGTCGCCTTCTACTTTGTAGAGCAGCACCTTGTCCGGCGTGGCCGTGGCGCCGTCAATGGAGTTGCCGCTGGGGAACTCCAGTTCCACGGAGACCGACTGCGACAGCGATACGTTGGTGGCCCCGTTGGCCGGGCGGACGGTCGTTACGTACGGCCGGAATCCTTCGTTGAAGTCGGATACTTTTACGCTGAGTACCAGCGTGCTTGACTCGTAGCCGGGCGAAGCGGCCGTGATGCGGGCCACGTACGGCTCGGTGCGGGCCATCAGTTGGGTCGCGTCTACCGAGAAGGTCAGTTCGTTGCCGGTGGCGCCCAGGGCGTAGGTTACGTTGTTGGCGGCACTTAGTACCTGGTTGTTGAACGTGAGCCAGGCCGGTGCGCCAGTGTTGTTGTCCTGGGTGGCCGTCAGTTGCACCGACAGGGGGTCCTCGTCGGAGTTGTTGAGGTTGACCTTAAAGGTTTTGGTCTGCCCGCTGGGCACGTTCACGGTGTACTGGGCGGGCGAAAACAGCAGCAGCGGGCTCGAAGAGACCGGCTGAATGACCACCGAGTTGATCTTGGTATTGAGGCCGTTGTAGACCACCCCGCCGATGGTTTCGGAAGCGTTGATCGTCAGGGCGCCGTCCACCACGGCCACGCGCACCGTGTTGGATGCGAACCGGGTGAGGGCCCCGCTGGTGCCCACGGGCTGGAAGCGGTTGAGGGCGTTGACGCCTTCCACGTTGAGGGTGTGAAATTCACTGACGGTGCCGACCACTCCGTCACCGGCCGACACGTTCACGTCGTAGGTGCCGTTGGGCACCTGCATTTCCCAGTAGCCTTCCACGGGGGTGCCGGAAAAGTTCTGTATGTTGTTGGCCTGCATGTGCATGAACGTTGCCAGGCGCACGTCGATGTCCGGATCGAGGCTGGTGTTCCGGTTACGGCCGTTGAGGCTCAGGTCCAGCAACGCGCCGTCGGTCCGCCGCTTCCACCCGTAGGTGTAGGCCACCGAACCGGCGCCCGTGCCCTGGTCGGCGGTGGTGCGCAGGCCGTACGGCTTGCCGAAGTCGCGCAGGTAACCGGTCGGGGCCGCCGTGGCGGCATCCCCGAAGTTCACCTTGATGGCATCCGCCGTTTGCCCCACCGGGGCTACCGTTACGCTGACGGGCAGGGTGACGGTCTTGAAACCGGGGGCCGTCGCCGTCACGGTAGCCGTGTAGCTGCCCGCGAGGAGGTCGGCGGTATTGAATTGCAGGGAACCACCCACGCCGGCGGCCTGGGTAGCGGGAACGGCCAGCCAGGTTTGGTTGGAGGAAAGGCTGATCGTGGGCGCGCCGGCGGTGCCGGCCGGTACGTTCACGACGAAGGACCGGGTACCCACGTTCTGCCCCTCGGTCACGTTGAAGTACATGGCTTCGGGCGAAAAAGCCAGCGGGGGCACGGCCGGCGGGATGGCCTCGGCGCTGAACGCGTCGAAGGTGTAGGTGAGCGGCGTGCCGGACCGGCGGTTCGTGGCGAAGATGCCCGCAAACGAAGCCGTGAGGCCGTTGTAGGTTTTGCCGGCAAAGAACGAAGCGGGCAGGTTCAGCGTGCCCAGCTTTACCTCGGCCGCGTTGTTTACCGTGTAGAAGCCTTCCACCGTGCCGTCGGCGCCGGCCGTGGCGCCGCGCTTGAGCACCAGTTTCAGCTTCACCGTGGCGGCGCTGAGGGTCAGGTTCGTGGCCGTGCGAGTCTGGTCGGGCAGGCCGCTCGCCGCGGAGAGGGCCTTGACTTCCCGGCGCAGTTCGAGGTAGTTGGCCCCGCCGGCGGTTGACACGACCACCAGTTTCACGTAGTTGTCTTCGTCGAGCCCGAACCAGAGGCCGCCCTGCTCGGAGTTGTTGGTGCCGGCGGGGGGGTTCAGCAGCGTGGCCTGGAGGATGAGGTCACGGGTGGCGGCGTTTACGCCCACCCCCAGGGCGTTCACCTGCGAGTTGGTGAGGGTGGTCTGGGTGGTGGTGTTGTCGCCGTTGGTGCGGTAGGCAATGCCGGCGGTGGTGGTAATGGCCAGGGTGCCGGTGCCGGCCGGGTTCACGGCCAGGCGGGACGGCTCGTAGCCGGGCACGCCGGGGTTGGTCGGCGGGGTGAGGGGCGCCGAGGGCCGGTCTACCATGCGGAAGCCCGTGCCCCGGCCCGTACCATCGGCCAGGCCGCCTTCCGTGCCCGTGAAGGTAAGCACGAACGGCCCGGCAATCAGGTCGGTTACAACCTGGTCGCAGGGCAGCGTACTGAGGGGCGGGCACTGGGCCTTGCCCGGCAGGGCGGCGAGCAGTAACGGGATGAGCAGCAGCGCCCCCACCGGGGGAACCAAGCCGGACCACCCCGGCCGCTGCGCCCGAATGCGCTGCGGCTGGAGTTGGCGCGGTTCACGGAAAAAGAAGCGGGCAAACCACTTCTGAAGGGCAATAAAAAGCCCATTGACCACCACGGGCGGCCATTTGGAAAAATGCGTGAACATACTTTTCAGGTTGCTATTGCTACGTAAGGGAAAAGGGTGCTTCGGGGACGCCGAGGCACGTCAGGAAATGATGGGTTAGGGTGGACGCGTTACGTGAACGGGCCTCCGGCTGGTTGGCGGAAGCGGACAGTACTTTATTTAACAATACTGGATTTAACGGGTCGCTGGCTGGACGCGCACCGGTTTTCCGTGCATGGGTATGCGGCAGAAAGACCGGGCCGGAGAAGGGCGGCTTACGTGGCCGTGAGGGAATTCCGGGCGGATACGTAATGGTGCAATTCGGGCGTAATGATAGGGTACATAAAGCAGTTTGTCAAGAATGTATTACATTATATTTTTCAGAAAAACCCACTTCCGGGGAGGGGCCAAAAATGGGCCGTTGTGCGCCCAGGGGCGTTTCTCTCCCGGTTGCGGGGAATGGGCGGTTCCTCCGCGATTCTTTTTATAGTCATATATTACACGGGTAGCAAAATAGTAACCGTGAAAAAAAACGTTGCGTTTTTGCTGTATTCTTTATATTCTTACGGCTGGGAATCAGTCCCTTTTGCGCACCGACTACAGCCCGCCCGGCCGCCGCTTCCTCTCTGAAAGGCCCGCCTGCCGGTTGTATCACATTTCTTTTCGCGCCCCCTCTACCCTGTTGCCCCGGTTGCCCGGCCCTTGCCGCCGGCCCGCCGGCCCGTTCCGACCAGCGCCATTGCTTTTCAGCCCCCGCGGGGCCTTCTGAACATCCCCTACCCTATTCACCCATTCCTACAACCTCCCGTATGGTACAATTTTCCTTTTTCGATGGGCCGCAACGGGCCGCCGTGCGGCTCCTGGCGTGGCTCCTGCTGGCCGCGCCCCTGGCCACTGCCCAGCCCACCCTGGTCAAAGACATCGTCCCGACCGGTACCCAGCCGCTCACCGGGAACGCGAGTTTCCGGCCGGCCTCCCTGGTGAGCCTCAATGGCACCGTCTACTTTTCGGCCTTCGACGCCCGGTACGGCCGCGAGTTGTGGAAGAGCAACGGCACGGCCGCCGGCACGGTGCTGCTCAAAGACATCATCCCCGGCGCCACCGGCTCGGGACCCGCCGAACTGGCCGTGGTGAACAACACGCTGTACTTCTCGGCCGAAGACGGCCAGGGCGGCCGCGAACTCTGGAAAAGCGACGGCACGTCGGCCGGTACGGTGCGCGTGAAGGACATCTTCCCGGGCGCCGTGGGCTCCTCGCCGACGGGCCTGACGGCCATGGGCAGCACCCTCTACTTCACTGCCAACGACGGGGCGAGCGGCGCCGAACTCTGGAAGAGCAACGGCACGGCCGCCGGCACGGTACGCGTCAAAGACATCAATCCCGGCGCGCCGGGGTCCGGTCCGCAAGACCTCACGCCCATGAACGGCACGCTCTATTTCGTGGCCGAAGATGCCGGGTACGGCGTCGAACTCTGGAAAAGCAATGGTACGGCCGCCGGTACCGTACGGGTCAAAGACATTCTGCCCGGCGCCGGCAGCGCCTTTGGGTACGGGGCATCGTGGGTCTACCACCCGCCGTCGCTGGCCGTCATGAACGGCATCCTCTACTTCAACGCCGACGATGAGGTGCACGGCTTTGAACTCTGGCGCAGCAACGGCACCGAAGCCGGCACTTATATGGTGCTGGACATTGTATCCCCAGACCCCAATGATCCCGGCAACAGCGAGGCCAGTTCCGACCCCGGCGAACTCACGGCCGTGAACGGTACGCTGTACTTTGCCGCCACCGATGGATACGCGGGCCGTGAACTCTGGCGATCCGACGGAACCGCCGACGGTACTACGCTGCACGCCGACATTGAAGAGGGCTTTGAAACCTACATCGAATACTACAGAAGTTCTTCCCCGGGCGAACTGACCAACGTGAACGGCACGCTCTACTTTGCCGCCGCCAGCGGGTACGAGGGCCGCGAACTCTGGAAGGTGGCCCCCGGCGGCGCGACATCGATGGTGAAGGACCTGCGGCCGGGTACCGAATACGTGCCCCACCCCTACCGGCCCGGCTTCGGCTGGAACGAGCCCATCGACAGCGACCCGAGGGACCTGACCAACGTGAACGGCACGCTCTACTGCCTCACCGACGACGGCCTCTGGAAAAGCGACGGCACCGACGCCGGTACGGTGCTGCTCAAGCCCCTCCAGGAAGCCGGCCACCTGGTCAACAACGCGGGCACGCTGTTCCTGGCCGGCAGCCTGGGCGAAAGCCAGGGGGTGGAACTCTGGAAAAGCAACGGCACGGAGGCGACTACCGTGCTGGCAAAAGGCGCCCCTACGAGCATTCCGGCCGGCGCCAACCCGCAACAGACGCTCAACGTGAACGGCACGCTGTACTTCGCGGCGGGCAACGCGGCGAGTGGCTACGCCCTCTGGAAGAGCACCGGCACGACCGCCGGCACCACGCTGGTGAAGCAGATCGGCCCCGGCCTGTACAACTTCGTCAATGTGAACGGCAAACTCTTCTTCATCGGCAACGACGGCACGCACGGCCCCGAACTCTGGAAGTCGGACGGCACGGCCGCCGGCACCGTGATGGTCAAAGACCTTTCTGCTACGGACGCCCCGCTGAAACACCTGACGGCCGTGAACGGGGTGGTCTACTTCGTGACCGAGGGCGAACTCTGGAAGAGCAACGGTACGGCCGCCGGCACGGTACTGGTCAAAGACGTTTACCCGGGCGGGTACTACGAGTACGACTACGAAACCTACGAAGAGATTTACTACCCCTACCATTCGAACCCCGAGGGGCTGACGGCCCTGAACGGCGTGCTCTACTTCCACGCCGACAGCCCCGCCGGCAAAGGCGAACTGTGGCGGAGTGACGGCACCGACGCGGGCACGTACCTGGTCAGGGACATCAACCCCGGCCTCGACTACGAAAACAAGCCCAGGGGCGCCGAGATCCGCTACCTGACGGTCGCCAACGGCGCGCTGTACTTCTCGGCCGACGACGGCAACGGCCGGCGGCTCTGGAAGAGCAGCGGCACTTCGGCCGGCACCGTGAAGCTGAAAGACGTGACTCCCCAGGAGTTGCGCCGGGCCGGCAACGGATTTTACTTCTGGGCCCCCAGCAGCACCAGCACCTGGGCATTGTGGAAGAGCGACGGCACTTCCGCGGGTACGGTCCCCGTAAAAGCCCTCGACGTCTCCCAGTACACCCCCGTACCCGAGTTCCTGGCGACCGTGGGCACCGTGGCGTATTTTACCACCGAAAACACCACGTACGGCCGTGAACTCTGGAAGAGTGACGGGACCAGTGCCGGCACGCACCTGCTCAAAGACCTCGTTCCCGGTACGACCGGGAGCGATTTTGCGTCGCGGGCAGTGGTGGGCAGCGAGTTGTACTTCGCCACCGGTCCCGCCGGGGGAACCACCGCCTTGTGGAAGAGCAACGGCACTTCGGCCGGCACCGTGAAGGTGAGCAGCCTGTCGCCCTCCAGCCTGGCGGCCCTGAACGGCGTGCTGTACTTTACGGCCAACGACGGCCGCACCGGGTACGAGTTGTGGAAGTACAACCCGGCCACCTGCGTAGCCGCGTCGGCCGCTACCGCCGTGCAGGGCGGCACCGTGTGCCTGGGCAGCCCCGCCACCCTCACGGTAAAAGCCGCGCAGGCCGGCGTGCGGTACCAGGCGTACTTCGGCGCGTCGGCCCTGGGGCTGTCGCAGGTGGGCAACGGGGGTGACCTCACGTTTACGGTGCCCGCCGCCAGCCTGCTGGCCGGCACGTATACGTTCACGGTAAAGGCCGAGGGTTGCCAGGAAGTAACCCTCACCGGGAAGGCCACCGTCACGGTAACCTCTCCGCTGACCGCCCCGGCGGCCAACGGGGCGACGATCAGCAGCGGGCAGACGGCGACGCTGACGGCGAGCGGCGCGCCGGCCGGGGCTACCTACCGCTGGTACGCGGCCGCTTCGGGCGGCACGCCGCTGGCGACCACGGCCACCTACACCACGCCGGCCCTGACGGCCACCACCACCTACTACGTGGCCGCCTACAGGCTTCCCTGCGGCGAGTCGCCGCGGCGGGCGGTACTCGTTACCGTAAACGGCGGTTCGGTCCCCGGCTTCCGCGTGAATGCGGGCGGCACGGCCTTCTCCACCATTGACGCCCGGAGCTTCGCGGCGGATGCCTACTTCTCGGGCGGCACAGTTTCTACGGCGACCACGGCGGCCATTGGCGGCACGGGCGACGACTACCTCTACCAGACCGGCCGGCACGGCACCTCGTTCGCCTACAACTTCCCCACGGGGAACGGTTCGTACGACGTGGTGCTGCACTTTGCCGAAACCTACTTCGGCGCGGCGGCCCCGGGCGGGGCGGGTTCGCGTAAATTCCACGTCAACCTGGAAGGCGCGCGCAAGCTGACCGACTACGACGTGTTTGCCAAGGCCGGCGGCGCCCTGCGGGCCACCCAGGAAACCTTCCGGGTAACGGTAAGCGACGGCACGCTGAACGTAAGTTTTCTCCGCGGCACGGCCGACAACCCGGCGGTGAAAGCCATTGAAGTGCTGCCCGCCGGGGCGGCGCTGACCATCAACGCGGGGGGCAGTGCCTTCACCAGCAGCACCGGCAAGAAGTTCTCGGCCGACGTCTACTACGCCTCGGGCACCGTGTCGAGCATTGCCAGCGGAGAGATTACCAATACGGGTGACGACGCCCTGTACCGCAACGCCCGCGTGGGCGTATTCTCCTACGGACTGCCTTCGGGCAACGGCACCTTCGACGTCACGCTGCACTTTGCCGAAACCTACTTCGGCGCCCGCACGACGGGCGGGGTGGGGTCGCGGCGGTTCAACGTGGACGTGGAAGGCGTGCGGCGGCTGACCGACTACGACGTGTTTGCCAAGGCCGGCGGGGCGATGCGGGCCACCCAGGAAACGATCCGGGTGACGGTGCGTGACGGCGTGCTGAACCTGTTCTTCTCCAAGGGAGCAGCCGACAATCCGCTGGTTTCGGCCCTGGAAGTAGTGGCCGTGCCGGCTCCCGCCAGAGTAGCTGCCGCGGAAGCAGATGCGGCCGGCTGGCAGGTGCGCCTGTTTCCCAACCCCGTGCGGGATGAGCTGACCGTAGGGCTGCCCTTCGCGGCGGAAGCAGTGCGGGCCACGGCTGTTACGGATGCAGCCGGGACGACCCGGCTGTTGAACGCCCACCGGGTTACGGCCGAAGGTGACCTGCGGATCGGGGTAAGCCAGCTTCCGGGCGGCCTGTACGTGCTGCGCCTGGATACGGACCGGGGCGTGCGGGTGGTGAAGTTCCTGAAGCGGTAAGAACGTTTGTTGCAAAGCCCGGCCTGTCGAATCGCAGGCCGGGCTTTTTTGGGTGAACCAACGGGTGATGTCCGCTCGGTCCGATGGTTCTTATCGGCCCATGCCCGTTGTAAGTAAGGGTCTGGTTTTAAATATTTAGTTTACATTTAATTATTTTAAGCTGACATTTGTCTGCTAATTTGGAGAAATGTGCGTAGTTTTGTTCGATGGCGCAGGACTACGACAAGATTTTCCGCGAGGTATTGAAGGACATTTTTCCGGCAATTGCCCGGAAGGTACTGGGCATTCCGCCGGGGCAGTACAAGTCGTCGCCGGTGGATTTGCAGTACACTTCCGAACGGGAGGCCGACCAGGTGTGGGAAGTAACGCCGGACGCCGGGACGCCTTTCGTGCTGCACTGCGAAATTCAGGCGGGTAACGACAAGCAGATGCTGTCGCGGATGCTGTTGTACTACGGTTTTTTGTATCACCAGAAGCGGCAGCCCATCCGGCAATTTGTGGTCTACGTGGGCCGGGAACGCGTGCAGATGGCGTACGTGCTCCGGGCGGAGAACCTGGATTTCTCCTACCGCCTGGTGGATTTGCAAACTTTTCCCTACCAAACCTTTCTCGCATCGGACCGGACCGAGGAGGTCGTGCTGGCGGTGCTGGCCGACTTTGCCGGGGAACCGGAGGCGTTGGTTGCCGAAAAGATTATTGCTAGATTGGAAACGCTTTCGCAGGGGAAACTGGAGTTGTCGCAACGCACCCGGCAACTGGTTCGTTTAGCCACCTTGAGACACTTAAGCACCACGATATTAAACGTCGCACAGCAAATGGCTCTTGACATCGACATTACAGAAGACGCCCTCTACCAACTCGGCATCCAGAAGGGCAAAGAACAAGGTGAGCAGAGAGGTTTGGAAAAAGGCGAGCAAAGGGGTTTGGAAAAAGGCTTACAGAAAGGCAAACTGGAGAGTAAAGTAGAAATTGCCTTAAACTTGCTCAGAAAAGGCATGACCGTTGCGTTGATTGGCGAACTCACCGATTTGCCTACGGAGCGGATTGCCCAACTCAAGCAGCAACTGGAAGCCGGACGGTAACACTTCTTCGCCCCGAGCCCCATCCCTGCCCGGAACGGCCTCCTTCCCTGCCCCGTTCACCTCCCGGCAGCCGAACAATACAGTTGCCGTACTGCCCGTTTTTTGCCAACTTTTTTCCATTATGGCGAATCTTTTTTCCGCCAATTCCACTTACTGCCGTCAATGTTTACACGTACACTTTTGGGGAGGGGCTTCGCATTCCTGCTGCTCTCCTTCATCCGACTCACTTTATCCACCCCGGCCGGGGCCCAACCCCTGGGTGTCGCCCGGCAGCAGGCGTACGCGCAGCAGGTCGAGGAGGCCTTTATGCAGTTGCTCAACGCCTGCTACCCGCTGACGCTGGACCGGGAGCAGGGCGGCTTTTACAGCACCTTCAGCCACGACTGGAAACGCACCGGCAGCCAGGACAAGATGATCGTGACCCAGGCGCGGCACACGTGGCTGCCGTCCAAAGCGGCCCAGACCGTGCCCGACAAGGCGGAGTTGCTGGAGGCCGGCCGGCAGGGCTTTCACTTCCTGCGCGACGCGATGTGGGACCAGCAGTACGGCGGCTTCTACACCTGGGCGACCCGCGACGGCCGGCCCCGCAACCCGGATGACCTCAAGACGGCCTACGGCAACGCATTCGGCATCTTCGCCCTGGCGGCCTATTACGAAACCACCGGCGACACGGCGGCCCTGAACCTGGCCAAAAAGGCGTTTTACTGGCTGGAACAGTTCAGCCACGACCCCCAACACAAGGGTTACTACCAGGACCTCCAACGAGACGGCACCCCGGCGTACCGGGCCCAGGCGGCGGGAAAGGGCATGCTCGGGCCGGTCCACTACAAGGACCAGAACAGTTCCATTCACCTGCTGGAAGCGTTTACCGAACTCTACGGCGTGTGGCCCGATCCCCTGCTGCGCGACCGGACCGAAGAAATGCTCCTGCTCATCCGCGACCGGATCACCACCGAAAAGGGCTACCTGATGCTGTTTCTCACCGCCGACTGGCGGCCTGTCTCCTACCGCGACTCTGCCGAGGCGGTGCGCAAAGCCCACTACGCCCTGGACCACGTTTCGTTCGGGCACGACGTGGAAACGGCCTACCTGATGCTCGAAGCGTCGCACGTGCTGGGCCGGGAAGACGATGCCCGTACCGCCCAGGTTGCCAAGACGATGGTGGACCACGCCCTGCGCAACGGCTGGGACGCCGGGGCGGGCGGCTTCTACGAACGGGGTTATTATCTGAAAGGCGCCCGGGACATCACCATCCTCGACGACCGCAAAAACTGGTGGGCCCAGGCCGAAGGGCTTAACACCCTGCTGCTGATGGCCCTCAAGTACCCCCAGGACCCCATGCGGTACGGTGAAAAGTTCGACAGGCAGTGGGCCTACATCCGGCAGTACCTGATTGACGCCGAACACGGGGGCTGGTACGAATGGGGCCTCGACAAGTCGCCGGACGCGAAACGGGACCACAAAGCCCATGCCTGGAAGGCGGCCTACCACGACGGCCGGTCGCTGGTGAACTGCCTGCGGAACCTGCGGCCGGACCCCACGCCTCCGCCGGCGCCGGGAGGCGTAACCCTCACCCGCAACCAAACCGGCGGGGCGACCCTGCAATGGCGCAAATCCGTGGACAACCGGAGCCTGCGGGGCTACGACATCTACCGGGGCGGCAAACGCATTGGCTTTACGCCGCTCACGCAGTTCAGGGTGGAAAGCCCGGAGGGGACAGCCGCGCCGGATTTTGCGGTGGTAGCCCGCGACGGCCACGGCAACGCCTCGCCGGCCGCCACCCCCCGGTAAAATGAGGCAACCCGGATTCGACAACTGGCAACTGGCCGGCACCTTGCGTCGGTGACCTCCAACCGGGTGGACCTCGTCAACATTGCCGCCCAGTACTGGCGGCTGGCCCAGCGCGACGTCACGGAAGGCGTCGCATCGCGGTACACGCCGCATCGCGGGAAGGCGTCGCATCGCGGCTCCCCTCCTCGGAGGGGTTAGGGGGTGGGTTTACCTCCATGCAATGTATAATCTGGGGATCACCGCACAGGAAACGCATCAGGGAGAATTAGCGAAAATTTTTGCTGTAGCGTAATATGAGGATCACCACAATGCGGTGATCCTCATATTACGCGTGGCATGTAAGTAAACCCACCCCCTAACCCCTCCGAGGAGGGGAGCCGCGACGCGACGAGTACCGCGATGAGACGACTTTCCGCCATGCAGTCCTTTCCCGCGATGCGACGCTTTCCCGCGACGCGACCCTTTCCCGCCATGCGACCCCCAGTCCTTTCCGCCATGCGCTTCCTTCCCGCAGTGCGGTCCTTTCCGCCGCGTACTGCGAGGCGACACGTACTGCGGCAACGGTGAAGCTTCTCTTTGCGCCCTGCACCCTCCCGCAGTGAACCCTTCAACCTTCCCAATCTCCCAACCCTCTAATCCTCCACCCCGACCGTGAACGCGGTCCAGCCGTCGGGGTGGGATTGGAGGGAGAACGGAAAATCGTGGCCCAGCAGGATTTCGCGGGTCAGCGTGAGGCCGATGCCCTGCCCGTCGGGCTTGGTGCTGAAAAAAGGCTTGAACAGGTTGACAGCTACTGCGGCGGGAATGGGTTTGCCGTTGTTGCGCACCACCAACCGGTCCGGCCCCAGGTGGACTTCCACGGTGTTGCCCGCCGCGCAGGCTTCCACCGCATTCTTGACCACGTTGATGAGCATCTGCTCGAACTGTTCCACGTCCACGGACCGGACCACGGGCGTTTCCCCGGTGAAAATGTCCATCTGCACGCCCTTGACGGCGGCCTGCGCCTGCATCAGGCGGGTTACGTTCCGGACCAGTTCGTTGAGGTCGGTGGGGCGTTTGTGCGGCGGGGGCAGCCGTACGATTTCGGCGAAGCGGTGCATAAAACCGCTCAGGCGCCGGTTGCGTTCGATGGCTACGTGCAGGGCGTGCCGGATTTCGTCGAACCCCTCGGCGGGCAGGTGCGCCACGGTCACTTCCAGAATGGAATTGATGGCGCCGATGGAGTTGTTGACCTCGTGGGCCATCATGCGAATCACCTTCCCGTAGGCCTTCTTTTCGGTATCCAGGATTTCGCGCGTCAGCTCCTCGATCATCAGGAACGAACGCCGGAAGCCCCGGTCGATGAAGTGCGCCTTGTTGACTTTGTAGGTCTGGATCCCGTTGGTGCGCAGGATGCGGGGCGTTTCGTCGTCGGAGTCGTCGAGTTGGTTGAGCAGCGGGTGGTCGATTTCCGGCAGCGTTTTGCCCGTCAGTTCCTCCGGCCGGCGGCCGAGCAGTTTCCAGGCGCCTTGGTTGGCGGCCGAGAGCTGGCCGTCGAAGTTAAATACCAGGATGGGAATGGGCGAAGCTTCCACGAGTTTATCCAGGAAGAACTGCTGTTCCTGCTGCCGGGTCCGTTCCTGCGACAGCAAGTCGATCATCTGGTTGTACACGTCGATGAGTTCGTCCACTTCCCGGTAGCCCGTGGGCACGAACCGCACGGTAAAGTCCTTGTTGCGGATGGTCTCGATGCCCTGGGCCACAATGTTGTGCGGCTTGGTAAAGCGTCGCAGCAGCCACATGCCGAAAAAGGCCGAAGCGATGATTAAGATTTCGGCCGCGAAAAAGAAGATTGTCCGGCTTTTGAGCAACTGGTACGTGAGCAGCACGATCACCCCGTGCAGGAAGAGGATGTAGATCGAATAGCGGACCCGGAAACCTATTTTCATGCGCAGCAGTCAGAGAGTTTATGAGTTCATAAGTTTATGAGTTTATGAGTAGTACGCGTGAGGACACTTTAAACTCATGAACTTTGAACTCATGAACTCATAAACTCCATCCCTCCGCTCACCCGTTCGAGTCGTAGGGAATGTCGTATTTTTCGAGCCGCCGGTACAGCGCAAAACGGGTAATGCCCAGGGCCCGCGCCACTTCCGACACCCGGTTGTTGTGCAGGGCCATGGCCCGGGTAATCATCTGGTACTCCATTTCTTCCAGCGTGAGGCTTCCCACCTCGGGAAACGAACCGGCCGCCCCGGCGGGCTGGGCCGGCGGCATGTACTTCTGGAAGTCGGCCAGCCCCACCGCGTCGCTGGGGGTGAGCAGCACCACGCGTTCCACGAGGTTTTTGAGCTGGCGGATGTTGCCGGGCAGCGGCAGGTTCTTGAGCCACTTGAGGGCGGCGCCGTCCACCTTCAGGCCGGGACGCCCGTAGATGGTGCGCAGGTTGGCGACGAAGTGTTCCACCAGCAGGGGAATGTCACCCGGCCGTTCGCGCAGGGCCGGCAGCCGCACCGTGATGAGGTTGATGCGGTAGTAAAGGTCCTCCCGGAAAGTGCCCCTGGCGACCATCTCTTCCAGGTTGCGGTTGGTGGCGCAGATGATGCGCACATCGGCAGTTTTAGAGCGGCTGCTGCCCAGCGGCTCGAAGGTGCGGTCCTGCAACACGCGCAGCAGCTTTACCTGGCTGGCCGGGTCGAGGTCGCCGATCTCGTCGAGGAAGATGCTGCCCTTGTTGGCCAGTTCGAAGCGTCCCACCCGGTCGGACTTGGCGTCGGTGAAGGCGCCGCGCACGTGCCCGAAGAGTTCGCTCTCGAACAGGGCCGCCGAAATGCCGCCCAGGTTCACCTTCACGAACGACATCCGCTGGCGTTTGCTGTTCTGGTGCACGGCTTCGGCAATGAGTTCCTTGCCCGTGCCGCTTTCGCCGGTGATCAGCACCGGGGCGTCGGTGGGCGCCACCCGGCCGATGGTTTCGAGCACGTCGAGCAGTTTGGGGTCGTCGCCCACGATGTGCCCGAAGCGGTACTGCTGGTCGAGCTTGCGGCGGCCCGGCGACTGCGGTTTGTGCCCCGCCAGGTTGAGCAGGGTACGCACCGACTGCACGAGGTATTCGTTCTGCCAGGGTTTGGTGACAAAGTCTTTCGCGCCGGCCTTCATGCCGCGCACGGCCAGGTCGATGGAGCCCCAGCCCGTAATGAGGATCACCGGCACGTCGGGCCGGAGTTGCCGGATCTGCCCGAGCAGGTTGAGGCCCTCCTCCCCGGAGGTTTCAATCGAAAAATTCATGTCGAGCAGGATCAGCGCGGGCGTTTCGGCGCGCAGGGCCGCCAGCGCCTCGCCGGGCGAACCCACGGCCTTTGCCGCAAACCCCTCCTTGCGCAGCAGCAGCACCAGCGAAGTTTGCACGGCAATGTCGTCGTCAATGATCAGGAGCATGGGGAAGGGTTAGAAGGTTCGGTTTTCCTGTAGAGACGCCATTCATGGCGTCTCTCTATACGATTCACGGCATCTCCCCTATACGCGCAAAGTGGGTAAAGCCGCCGGCAATACGCATTTGTGCAGCAACAGAAGACATTTTTTAAAAATAGCCAATAAAAACTTTTTCCGCCTTATCGTTTCTTGTTCCGGCCTGGGTAGGAGACGCCATGAATGGGATGGGTAGGAGACGCTGTGGATCGTGTAGAGAGACGCCATGAATGGGATGGGTAGGAGATGCTGTGGATCGTGTAGAGAGACGCCATGAATGGCGTCTCTACGGGGAACACGAACCGACAACCTTCCCGCTACTCCTCGTGCAGGGCCGTGGCGGGTTGGATGGTGGCGGCGTGGCGGCTCGGGTAGAAGGCGCAGGCCGTGACAATGGCGTAAATGGCCAGGGTAGCAACCGCAATGGCCGTCAGGTACACGCCCGGCGCCAGGCCAAACACGTCCATGAGCGGAAATTGCAGCGCAAACAGCAGCCCGATGACCAGCCCGAACGTGGTAAGCACCCACATTTCGCCCACGAACTGCCGGGAAATGCCCTTGCCCGTGGCGCCCAGGGCCCGGCGCAGCCCGATCTCGGAGCGGCGTTTGGTAATGCTCACGTTGAGGATGCCAAACAGGCCCAGCGCCACGTTGATCAGCAGGAAGCCGCTCACGACCAGGAAGATGATGACCGGCACCAGGGTCAGGTTCTGGGCGTTGCCCCGCTGGTTTTCCATGTACGACACCTCGATGGCCCAGCCGTTGGTCATGGCGCCCAGTTCCTTCACGAGTTGGGCTTCGAAGTTGGCGTCGGTGCCCGGCTGCACCCGCAGCACGAGTTTGCCCGCTTCCAGGCGCGAGGCGCCCCTGGCTAGTTGAAACACGCCCGGCCGGGGCTCGGAGAACTCCCCGAACGACTTGAAATTTTCAATCAGCCCCACGATCCGGTAGTATTCGTCGCCTTTCGGCCTGGCGTCGGACCCGCCGAAGTAGAGGCGCTTGCCCAGGGCCGGCTCGTCGCCGAACAACGCTTTTGCCAGGGCCCGGTTGACAACCACCGTGCGGGCACCGGGGGCCTCGTCGGAACGGTCAAACCACCGGCCCTCGGCAACCGGTACGTTCAGCGTGCGGGCCATGTCGAGGTCGGTGTGGTAGCGGTCAATCTGGGCATCTGCCGTCCCGTTCGACACCCCGCCGCCGGCAGTGTTCATCGAGTAGGGCGTGTTGAAGCTGAAAAAGGTGACCGACGCAACCTCAGGGTAGCTGCGCATGCGGGCCTTGATCTGATCCATCACCGGCACGGCCAGCGAGTCGGGCGTATCGTTGCGGTTCATGGTGACCACCCACACGTTTTTGTAATCAAATCCCAGCGGTTGCCGGTAGTTGTTGAGGTTGTACACGATCAGGCTCGTGACGCCGAACAGCACCAGGAACGAGGCCAGGATCTCGACGATCAGCAACGTGTGGCTGCCTTTCTTATTCCACATGAGTTTGAATAAATGACGAAGCATAAGGGGAAGGAGTTTATGAGTTCATGAGTTCATGAGTTTATGAGTTTATGAGTAGAAAGCGTTTCGTAGTTAAAGCGTAATAACTTTAAACTCATAAACTCATAAACTCATAAACTCCATCAGGCGTTTTTAAGGGCTTGGGCAATGGATACGCGGGCCATGCGCAGGGCGGGCAGCAGGCCCGACATGATCCCGAACACGAAGCAGATCAGCACGCTGGCGGCAAACACGGTCAGGTTGATGGTCAGGTCGGCCTTTACGATCAGACCGCTCCGGTTGATGATGTACACAATGATTCCCGAAAGCACCAGGGCAATGGCCCCGCCGATGGCCGTGATGAACAGGTTTTCGATCACGAACTGGCCGATCAGCGTCCGGACGGGGGCCCCGAAGGCCTTGCGCACCCCGATCTCGGAGGCCCGTTCCATCATCCGGCTCACGTTCAGGTTGACGAGGTTGATGGCGGGCAGCGACATGAACAGGACCATGAAAATGGCAATAACCGCGTAAAACACCCCGCCGGCTTCCGTGCCGAAGACGGGAAAGGTAGCCAGGATGGCGTCCAGGTACGGATAGGCGCCGGCCTTGATGTAGTGAAATTTGAAACCGCCGCTCATCTGCGGCGTGGGAATGCGGCCGATCACCCCGGTCAGTTCCGACTGGATGGCCGGGAAGTCGGCCTGGTCGCGGGCCAGCACCATGGCTACGTAGCCGCCCAGGAACCCTTTGCTGCGGCCGTCTTTGTGGCTGGCGCTGTAGGGAATGTACATGTCGGCGGCGGTAAAGGGCCGGGTAACCGGCACCCCCTGCACCACGCCGATCACGCGGTACTGGCGGTTGTCTACTTCGATGAACTGGCCGGTCACCGCCTCGGAGTCGTCGCCGAAGTACTGCCGCTTGAGGTGGTCGCTGATCACGGCCACGTTTTGGCTCCCGGCAATGTGCTGGCCGTTGAAGGGCTTGCCTTCCAGGAAGTTAAATTCGGCGACCTCCCAGAATTCGGCGTTGGTGTGTTTGATTTTCACCTCGATCCGCTTGCCGTTCACGTAGGCGTTGGCAAAGTCCATGAACGTGGCAATGGCTACTTTTTCGGGCGTTTTCAACGAGGTTACGTACTGCTGCATGAATTCAAAGCTGGCCGGGCTCACGTTGGAGCTTTGCTGTTGCTCGTCCTGGAGGGTGATCTTTTGCAGGTACAGCGTCCGGTCCCGCTTGTGCTCGGGGTAGTTGGGGCCGGTCAGGTGGTTGACGAACGAGGTAAGCACGATGAGCACGGTCAGCGTCAGGCTGATGCCGAACAACGTGACGAAGGTATAGAACGGGTGCCGCAGCAGTACCTTCCAGGCTATTTTGAGGTAATTCGAAATCATAATGAAGAAGTGAGAAGCGGGGAGTGAGGAGTGAGAAGGTTCAGACGACGAGGCTGGCGAGGCGGCTGTCGGCTACCTGGGCGCCGTCGTAGAGGCGGATGAGGCGGCCGGTGCGGCGGGCCATCGATTCGTCGTGGGTCACCATCACGATGGTGCTGCCGGCCTGGTTGAGCCCCTGGAGGATGTTGAGGATTTCGTTGCCCATGTTGCTGTCGAGGTTACCGGTGGGTTCGTCGGCCAGGATGATTTCGGGCTTGCCCACGATGGCCCGGGCAATGGCGACCCGCTGCTTCTGCCCGCCCGAAAGCTGGGTGGGGAAGTGCTTCATCCGGTTGCCCAGCCCCACCCGGTTGAGGGCTTCCTGGGCCAGTTCCTGGCGCTGCCGGGCCGGGCCGGGGCGGTAGAGCAGCGGAATTTCCACGTTGTCGATCACCGACAGGTCGTTGATGAGGTGGAAGCTCTGGAAGATAAAGCCGATCTTGTCGTTGCGCAGGCGGGCCAGTTCCTTGTCGCGGTAGTTTTCCACCCGTTGCCCGTCAATTTCCACGGTGCCCCCGGAGGGCTGGTCGAGCAGGCCCATCAGGTTGAGCAGCGTACTTTTGCCGCAGCCCGACGGGCCCATGATGGACACGAATTCGCCCTTTTTGATGGTGAGGTCAATCTTGTGCAGGGCCAGCGTTTCAATGGTTGCCGTGCGGTACACTTTTTCGATGTTGTTGAGTCGGATCATGGTGAAGGAGACGTTAGATGTTAGACTTGAGACAGGAGACCCGGGTCTGCTGTCCCGATTTTTGCTGTTGATGTTTTGATGGTTTTGATCAGCTGAATGATACCCGGTACTCAATACTCAGTACCAAATACGCAATACTATAATACCCAATCCCTACGCCCCGATCTTCTGATTGCGCTCGAAGTCGTAGAGGGTGAGGAGGCGGAGTTTGGCGTAGGCCTGCCAGTAGTCGCGCAGGGCCAGGATGGCGTCGCGGCGGGCCCGGTCTTTCTCCTGGGTGGCAATGCCCAGGTCGGTCACGCTCAGGTCGCTCAGGATGAAGCGTTCCTGCGCGATGCGGTAGCGTTCCTGGGCAATGCCGTCGGCCTCGTCGGCGAGGGCCACCTGCTGCTTGAGCATTTGCAGCAGCGTCACCTGGGTGTACACTTCCTGTTCAAAGGTAAGCTTGTCCTGCTCCACCGACTGCACGGTAAGCTGCTGGTTGGCCTTGGCCGTTTCGGTGCGGGCCTGGGCCCGGCCCCAGGTCATGATCGGGAGGGTGAATTTCAATTCCACGAATTCGCGGTCCTGCGGCCGGATGTACACGTCATTAAACTGGGCGCCGCGGTTGGAAAGGCCGAAGGCCGCGTCGAGGGAAGCGTTCAGGCCGTTGTCCTTGCGGGCCTTGTCCACGTCGCGGTCGGCTTCGAGCTGGCGGCGGCGGAAGGCAATGGCGGCCGGCCGGTTGTTGAAGGCTTCGCGCAGGGCCCGGTCGAGGTCCACCTGCAAGTCGGGAATCTGGTTGGGCACGACCAGGTCGAGGCTGCGGCCGTCGCGGTAGCCGACGAACGACTTGAGTTGCAGCGAAGCCACGGCGGCGTTCTGGCGGGCCGAAGCCAGGTCTTTGCGGGCCGTGAGTACGCTCAGTTGCAGTTGCAGCAGGTCGTTCTGCGAAATCCGGCCGAGGTCCCGCTTGTGCAGGGCAATCTTGTAGAGTGTATCGCTGTTGCTCAGGTTCTTTTCGGCAATCTGTAAGTTGACCTGCGCCACGAGCAGTTCGAAGTAGTAGCCCGTGGCCGTGAAGCCGGCCTGCTCCAGCGATTCGAGGAGTTGCTGGTTGCCCTCCTGGAAGCGCAGCGGCTCAATGCGGCGGTCCCACTTCATGGCGTTGAACCGGAACAGGGGCTGGCTGATGCCGATGGCGAAGGGCACGCCGTTGTAGAGGGTGGTGCGCCCCCGCAGGTCGTCGAACCGCTGCAACTCCTTCTGCACGAACACCGAGCCGCCCGTGAGCGGAATGTTCTGGCTGAGGGAAAGGGAAAGCAGGGAATTGTTGTTGGAAATGGGCTTGAAGTCGATGGTCCCGTCGGGCTGCGTCACCTCCACGTATGACCGGGTAAACCGGGGCACCGAACCGTCGAGGCTCAGTTGCGGGCGGAAGTCGGACAGGAAGGTGCGGTACTTCCAGAAGCTGGTGCGCTGCTGGGTCACGGCCTGCCGGGCGGCCACCGACTGCTCGCGGGCCATCTGCACGACGTCGGAGAGCGTCACCGGCTGCACCTGCGCAGTGCCCGGCCGGACCAGCCACAACAGCAGGACGGCGCAGAAGAAATGTTTTTTCATAAGTATGGCTCGTTAGGCTGAAAAGGGGCGGGGGAAGGAGATTATGAATTTTGGATTTTGGATTAATGAATCCGATGTCAATCACTTGCGTCCGGAATCCAAAATTTAAAATTCATAATCCATCATTATTTTTTAGGCTACTCGTTGGATTTGATCGTGATTTCCTCGGCGTGTTCGTATTCGCTCAGGTCGGTCAGGATCACTTTTTCGCCGGGCTGGAGGCCGCTTTTCACCTCCACGTGGTCGAAGTTGGTGAGGCCGATCTCCACTTCGCGGCGGTGGGCCACGCCGTCCTGCAACACGTACACGAACTGCTTGCGTTTGCCCTTGAAGGCGGGGCCGTTGGTGACGCGTACCGCCCGGCCCGCCTGCCGGGTGACCACGAACACGTCTACTTTCATGCTGGGCTTCAGCGAGGCGTGGCTGCTGTTGTCGAGTTGCACCACGAAGCCGATCACGCCGTCCTTCACGGTGGGCTTGATGCGGGTGATGAGGCCGCGCAGGGTGGTGTCGTTCACTTTCACGATTACGGCCTGGCCTTCTTTCACCTGGTCGGCGAAGGCATCGGAGAGGGCGCCTTCCACCCGGAAAGAACCCAGGTCGGCCAGTTTGGCCAGCACTTCGCCCTCTCCCACCGCCGACCCGATGTTTTCGTTCACCCAGGTAAGCACGCCGGGGCGGTCGGCGCGGATGTCGGCCGCCTTGATCTTGTGCTCCATTTCTTCCAGGTTCTTGGCTTCGATCTGCGCCTGGAGGGTTGATTCGAGCAGGCTGGCCTTCATCGACTGGCGGTTATAGGTCAGTTCGTTTTCGAGTTGCTTTTTCTCCAGTTCGGCGATGCGGAGGGCGTTTTCGGCGCGGGTCACGTCTTCAAGGGTGGTCCCTCCTACCCGTTGCAGCCGCCGGGTGTCTTCGAGTTCGGCCCGCAGCCCGTTGATCTTGTACGATTTGATCTGGTCGTTGATCTGGGCATCGGTGAGGCTCTTGCCCAGCTTCATGCGCAGTTGCTCGATGTAATTGCGCTTGAGGGCGAGTTGGTCCTTGAGGCGGCCGTACTCGATGAGGGTGAGCGACTTGTCGAGTTCCACGATGGGCTGGCCGGCCTGTACCCGGGTGCCGGGCGTGAGCAGCACGCGGCGTACGCTGGCCCGGATGGGACTGATCAGGTTCTGTTCGAAGGCGGGCACCACTTCGCCGGTAGCCGCCACGGTGTTTTCCACGCCGCCTACCTCGGCGGTAGCCGTACGGATGCGGGCCGCTTCGATGGACGTTTCGAGCAGGCGGGTAAAGCCCAGCAGGACGGCAACCAGGGCCAGCCCGGCAAGCCCGGCAATCAGCAGGTTCTTGGTGCGTTTCCGGCTCACGATCTCCGGCGCAATGACTCTGTCCATATCCTTGTAAGATTTGCTGGTAGGAAGCCAAAAGGCGTGCCAGCAGGTAAGAACATGTAAGACAATGAGTTACGCACAAATTAGCACTTAAAAAGCGTGCGAAATCGCACGGGTGGTGCAGTATCGCACCGGTTGCCGCGCGGGTTGCGCACAATGTTGTTATTTCCGCTGGCCCTTCGAAATGAAATGGATGTTTCAGGCCGAACAGTTGTACACCGAAGATGAATGCTTTGAAGCGAAAAGCGTAGAAGTGAATCGCGTCACGGTTGCTGCGGTACGCGTGGCGGGAAAGGGTCGCGTGGCGGGAAGGGTCGCGTGGCGGGAAAGGGTCGCGTGGCGGGAAAGGGTCGCGTCGCGGCTCCCCTCCTCGGAGGGGTTAGGGGGTGGGTTTACTTTAATGAGACAAGTTATACAGGGGTCACCGCACGGGAAATCCATTGCAAGGGAGAATCAATGGCAGGAAAGAATCCGCAAAAAGTTTGGTAGGGAGCAATTTTTACCTAACAGTGATCCTCCTATTACGCGGAGCCTATGGGTAAACCCACCCCCTAACCCCTCCGAGGAGGGGAGCCGCGACGCGACCCTTTCCCGCGACGCGACTCGTACCGCGACCCGATGCCTTCCCGCCATGCAACCCTTTCCCGCCATGCGTATCGTACCGCAGTGCGACGCCCTCCCGCCGTGCGGTCCATCCTGCCGGAAGCAAATGGCTGGTAACTAATGGCTATGATTACTTGTTGTTCAGCGCCGCGGCGAGGCCCTGCCGGTAGGCTTCACTCACGGGAATGCGCCGGTTGTGAATGGTGACCTGGTGCCGCTCCACCTTGTCGATCTGGGGCACGGCCACCACGTAGGAGCGGTGCACCCGCACGAACCGGTCGACCGGCAGCAGGTTGGTGGCCTCCACGAACGTACTGCGCGACAGGATGCTTTTGTCCTTCAAGGCGAACGTCACGTAGTTGCCCGTCGCCTCCAGGTACAGGATTTCGTCGTAAAACACCTTGACCTGCTCATAGCCCGTCTTCACGTACAGGTGGTCGGTGGCGGCTGCCGCGTTGCGCGTGTTGTAGAGTTCCAGCGCCTTGTTGCAGCCCTTCAGGAAGCGCGACAGCGAAAACGGCTTGAGCAGGTAATCCACCGCGTCCATCTCGTAGCCCGTGGCGGCGTGTTCGGAGTAGGCCGTGGTAAAAATCAGGAGCGGCTTCCTGCTCAGGCTGTTGAAAAATTCGATGCCCGAAATGTCGGGCATTTTAATGTCCAGGAAAATCAGGTCTACGGGCTCCGTCTGGAGGTACTCCAGGGCTTTAAAGGCATCGGTGAATCCCGCCTTCAAGTCGAGAAAGGGCACCTTGGCTGCGTGCGCCTTCACAATCTCCAGCGCAATGGGCTCGTCGTCAATGGCAATGGCGTTCATGGAAGGGTTGAATGGTTAAATGGCTGTATGGTTGATGGCTGAATGGCTGGATGGTTAGATGGCTGAATGGTTGATTGTCGGGAAGTGGTGCGGGCGTGAGCAAAACAATTAAACAATGCAGCAATTTAACCATATAGCCATTCAACCATACAGCCATTCAACCATCCAACAATCAACCATTCAGCCATCTAACCATCCAGCCATTCAGCCATCCAACAATCAACCATCCAGCCATTCCTCCTACCCCAGCCGCAAGGTCAGGTGCACGAAGAATTCTTTGGCGGTTTCGCGGATCACCAGTTCGTGCCTGGCGGGGTAGAGTTGCTGGAGGCGTTGCCGCACGTTGTGGAGCCCGATGCCGCTCTTGTCGCGTTCCGGGTCGCTTCCCTGCTTGGCGTGCCGGCTGTTGTGCACGTCGAAGTACAACGTGTTTTCCTTCATTTCCAGCGAGATAGAAATGTGCGACGGTTCCCGCAGGCTGATGCCGTGCTTAAAGGCGTTTTCCACGAAGGGAATCAGCAGCATCGGCGCAATGCGGACGGGCACCGACGGCTCGGCAATCTCCGCCTGGATGCGCACGGTCGGGTTGGGGTCGGTCCGCAGTTTCTGGAAGCTGATGTAGTTGTTGAGGTACTCGACCTCGCGGGCCAGCGGAATTTTTTCCTGCGTGTTTTCCTGGAGCATGAAGCGCATCATGTCGGCCAGCTTCTCGATGCCGTCGCGGGTCCGTTCGGCGTTTTCCTGCATGGCCGTGCCGTAAATCGTGTTGAGGGCGTTGAACAGGAAGTGCGGGTTGATCTGCGACCGCAGGAAATCCAGGTTGGCCGTCGACTGGCCCAGTTGGGTCTGCAAGGCGTACACTTCTTCGTTGCCCCGGAGGCGGCGTTTGAAAAGCACCCACGACAGCGGCGCCGTGATCAGGAGCTGGCACACGGCGTTGAACATCCCCAGGGCGAAGCCGTCGTCTTCGTCGCCGGTGATGCGCACCAGGATCAGGCTGATGGGCAGAAACGTCACGGCCAGCACCAGCAGGGTACTGCCCAGGTAGCGCAGCACGGCCCGTTTTTTGGCATACACCCGCGGAATGAGCACGTGCAGGGAGAACCAGTACAGCGCAATGCCCAACGGCCCCACCACCGCCCACGCGGCCAGCAGTTCGTCCCAGTCGCCGAAAATGCTGCCCAGGCCGAAGAGGAACAGCCCGATGACCCATACCACCCCGGCGACCAGGCCGCCGGTCGTCACGAACCGGTACCGGGCCTGAATGGCCCCCGCCCTGGACAGCAGGTACACGCCGGCGTACTTGATGAGGGAATAGAGCCCCAGCAGCAGCAGCAGCCACAGGGCGTACAGGAAGCTGCGCCCGAAAATGTGGTCGTAGGTTTCCTGCGCCGTGGCGTAGTCGTTGAACAGGTAGGCTTTCAGGTACGTGTCGGTGGCCCCGAGCACCAGGCCGCCCGCCACGAACAGCATGACCACCAGGATGCCGTTGCGGACGGGCGACTCCTTTCTCAACAGTTGGGGCACCACCGTAAAGTTGAGCAGCCCGAACGCCCCGAACAGGAACACGTACCGCATCAGGCTGGGCACGAAGTAGTTGTCGTAGTAGTCGAACGGAATGCCGGCCCGTTCGAAAATGAGCTTGTTGGGCAACCCCTGCCGCGAGAGGCTGTCCTGGCTTTCGGTGATGAAGAAAAACAGGAAGAACACGAAAAGGGTGCAGGCCGCCCAGAACTCGACCCGGTTGAAATGATCTGATTTTTCGAAGAAGTCTTTCATGAATGTCCAAGTGAGTAGAGGTACGGATGAGCAGGGGCGTTCCGCCCGGCGCAGCGGGCCCAGAAGAGGGGAAAGCCGTTCCGGACGGGACCATCGGTAACGTAGTGGCAGTAGCGGCGTCCGGCCGTCGTCCAGGTGCGGCGCAGCGTGCCGGGCGCCACGGCCACCTCGTCGGCATCGGTACCGATCACCGCCTCGAACGTGATCCGTTCGCGGCCGGCGGGATGTTGCCGCGCTTCCGGGTCGTGGGGGGAACGGACGGCGCGGCGCGGGGGCAACCCGTGGGCCCGGCGCGCGCCGGGGTCGCTCAGTTCGTGGCCCGGCTGGTAGCCCAGGAGGGGCAGCCAGCGCTTTTCGCCCGGGCGCAAGGGCGGCAGGTGTTCGAAGTACGCACGGTTGTCGGCCACGGCGGTGTGGGGGCCGTCCAGCGGGAGGCTGGGGGCCTGGTACTGCACCGTAAAATGCAGGCGCAGCGAGTCGCCCGGCCCGAGGGGCCGGGCCAGGGCGTACGACCGGTGGCCCAGTTCGGCATCCGCCAGCACCGCCCGGGCCGGCTGGTCAAAGCGGACGGCCGTCGCCACGCCGGGGTAGGTGAGCAGGTGAATGGTATCAATGGGCGCCCCGCTCCGGTTCAGGAGGCGGTACGTGCCGCGCACCTCCGCCCGCCGGCCGGCCGGGTACAGTTCCACGTGCAGCGTCGCGCCGGTGAGCCGGGGTTGCGGTACGTGCCGGAACTTGCCGTAGCGTCGTTCGTAGGCGGCCCGGCCGGGGTTGGTCAGGCACTCGTGCAATGCGTTGGTGTCGAAGAAGATCACCCCGCCCGGCATCAGCCCGGCGGCCGTAGCCATTGCCGCCAGGGCCAGGGCGAAGACGGCCGGCAGGCGGCCGCCCGGGTAGGTTTTGGGGACGTTACGAATGGTTGGTTCCATCATCAATAGCAATGTGATGGACTAGTTAGCCAACCGCCGCGACCGGGTCAACCGGGTGGGATGAAAGGCGGAAAAAATGGGACGAAGGCTTTCACGTAGGTTGTACTGACAAATGAGTTATGGCTGAATGGTTATAGGGTTAAATGGCTGGATGGTTGATCTAGTCGTCCCATAGCCATTCAACCATATAACCTTTCCTGTCAATACATTTTCTTTATTGCACGTACTTGCCCTTCAGCCAGGCTTCGTGCAGGTCCGTTTCCTCGTTCCACGTGCCGGAATTTTTCTGGAAGGCGTGTTTTTTGAGGGTGTAGCCCGCCATGGGGCTGCCCTTCAGCACGAGTTCGCGGCCGTTGCGGCGGATTTTCAGGCTCATCTCCGCGGGTGAGGGGTTGTACTGGAAATACGCTTCCCACAGTTCCTGAAAAGAGGCCGTCGTGATGTCCAACCCATTGACGGCCAGCAGCACGTCGCCCGACCGGAGCCCGATGAAGTCCTGCCGCATCTCGCCGACCTCGAACAGGTTGTCGTCGTTGAGTTTGCACCCAAAGCTGGCCACGAAGTACGCCTGTAGCCGCTGCTCGGCGGTGTAGCCGTAACCGAACGCCTTCACGGTCTCGGCAAGGGGCAGGGGCTGGCTTCCCCGGATGTACTGGTTGATGAACGTTTCAGTCTGCGGTCCCGTGAGGGCCACCATGTCGGCGAAAAGCTGCTCGTCGTCGAAAGCCCGGTGTTCGCCGTACTTGCGCATGAGGTCCGTCACCAGGTGCTTGAGCCCGTACTTGCCATTTGACTGCGCCAGCAACGTCTGGTCGAGCAGCATGGCCAGCACGGCGCCCTTCTGGTACACGTTGCCGTACTTGGCCTGGTAACTGTCGCGCAGCACGTGCTTGCTCATGTCGGTCATCGAGAAGTTGCCGTACTGTTCGGCCCGGATCAGTTTGCGGGTCATTTCTTTGATGAAGGCTTCTTCGGTGACCAGGCCGGTCTGCACCCGGGCCAGCCAGGAGAAGTACTCAGTCACGCCTTCGTAGAGCCACAGGTGCTGCGACATGCTGGGCTCCCGGAAGTTGAAGTCTTCAATTTCTTTGCTGTGCAGGTTGAGCGGCGTGAGGATGTGCAGGAACTCGTGCGCCCCAACGTCCTGCACCATTTCCCGGAGGGCGGCGTGGTCGGCCATCTCGGGCAGGAAGTAAAAAGAGCAGTGGTTGTGTTCGAGGGCGCCGTAGCCGCTCAGCCCTGCCCTGATCTTGCCCTTGGGCAACTGGTCGCCGCCGGCGAAGTAAAACAGGAAGTGGTACTCCGAAACGGGCAGTTTGCCCAGGAACCCTTGCAGGCTGGAGGCCAGGGGCTTAAGCCACTCCCGTACGCTGTCGGCCTTCACCACGCCCTTGTTGGAATAGGCCGACACCACAATGCGCGTCCCTTGCAGGGCAAAGGAGGCCGTGTCGGCTTTGCAGTACATGACGGGGTTGTCGGCCAGCAGGTCGTAGTTGTCGGCGGTGATGACGTCTTTTCCATCCGATACCGATTCTTTGGGCAGCCAGGTAGACCCGTACAGGTGGGCGGGTTTTACCACTTCCACCCGGAAGGGCAGCCGCTTGTAGCCTTCAAAGTAGCCCAGGAAGGCGTGGTGGTTGAGCACGAAGTTTTTGCCGGCTTCAATGTTGCTGCCGCCCGGCTGGAACACGAACTCCCGCAGGTTGTCGTCGTCCCAGGTGTCGCTGACCCAGTACTCCAGGCGGGAGAGTTTGCCGGCGTCCTTAGGGATGTAGAACAGGTTTTTCTTGTTGCTCACTTTGATGGGGTTGCCCTGGGCGTCGAAGGCCCGTACGTCGGAGAGGAAGCGGCCGTATTCCTTCCAGGCGTAGCTGCCCGGAATCACGCGGGGCAGCACAAACACGGCCGCCTCTTCCTTGAGCGGCGGACATTGCAGGGTGACTTTTACTTTGTCATCCACTACGTTGGCCAGATCAATGGTGTACTGGTAGGGCGCCTGGGCCCGGGCCTGCCAGGCAATGAACAGGCAGAGCGTAAAAAGAAATCGCATGGGGGATTGTCTCCGATTGTTTGGTGAAACCGGCAAAGCTAGCGGCAGCCGGCAGGACAGAGGCTGCAAAAGGAGGTTTTTGTAGACGCAGGTAAGGTGTGGGCGGGAAAGGATGGAATATTGCCTGGACTACTATTGCACTGTTGTTTCCCCAAGCCAGTTCGCAAGCTCTGAATTTCGTTGAATTTATATTTTTCAGTTGGGGTGATTCAAAATATTTTTCGACCGGTTTTTCTACATCGGGTAGAACCTTCTTCCGTAAGATAGTTTAAAAGGCAGTTCCTAATTGTATTGCTTCCACTCGTTCTGTTTCAGAATTAACGAATAGTGAAGGTGAGCCATCAGTATGGTCGATGTCAGGGTAGCTAAGCACAATTACAGTAGCGGTATCAACAGAGGAAACCTTCTTTTGGTATGACACTTTAGCATGAAATTTTTCATCCAGATCCAACTCCCCCATGAGGGCACGGGCTTCTTTTATGCTCATACCTTGTCGTATTTTAACAATATTTTTACTATAAACTTCACCTGCCATTTTCCATTCTCTGAAGTAGTTATAAGCCCAAATCATTGCAACAACGCCTACAAATGCAAGAACATGAACAAATGTTAAGCAAGCCACCTTTACTGTATATTTCATAGATTCTCTTATTACAATTTCGCATAGAGCTCCTTACCAATCCTATAATTTTTATTGTTTGTTTCACATCTATTTCAAAAGAAAAACGAATGCGACTTTAGCTGCACAATTTAAATTACGCATCCACCCCAACACCAGCCCTAACGCTCCCTTTGGCCCGGGTAAGGCGGTCGCCTTTTTGCAGTTGCTCCGCCGGTAGCCAGCGGTCCTCCACGTAGAAGGGGTGCTCGGGAGTAGCTTCGATGCAGTTGCCGCCCACGAAGAGGCGCACCAGCTGGCTGGCCTGCCTGACGAACCGCCGCGTTACCCGCCCGTAGCCCATCTCCCCGGTAAACACATTCCGGGCCTGCACCTTTTGGCCGGGCACAATGCCTTCAATCGGCAGGAGGCCGTCGGCCGTGGCTACCAGCGTACCGGCCACGAAGCACGCCCCTACCCCTTCGCACTGCTGGCGTACCCGGGCTACTTCCGCTTCCATCTCCCGGTAGCGGGCCAGCGAAATACCCGGGTCGGCCTGGAGCCGGCCCTTGATCTTATTGAAGGAAAGCACAAAGCCCCGGCCCACGTCGATGGTGGCCTTGGTGATCAGGACCACCTCGGTGATGGTGCGTACTTTGGTCCAGGCCGACAGGAACGCTTCCCCACCCTCCCACTGGCGGATGCGCCCGTTGATCTCGGGGGTGTTGAGCACCAGGTCGATCACCGGCGGGGCCACGTTGGCCAGGGCCCAGGCCACTTGCAGGGCATTCTTGGCCGTCACCAGTTCGCCGATGCCGATGGCAAAGCTGGCCATGTTGAGCGTACCGAAGATGGCCTGCTTGAGATCGTCGGTGTGGTCCTTGTCGACCAGGTAGGCAAAGTAGAGGGCCGGCACGGGGTACACCTGCCCCTTGTGGGCGCCCGGGAAGAGGTTCTGGTCGGGCTCGGCCAGCATGACGATGACGATCTCCTGGAAGGCCGCCGCCCGCACGGGAGGCTCGGCGGTGGTCTGGTAAACGGCCTGCGTCTCCGGGCCTACCTGGAAACGGATGTCAGTTCGCGTGGACGTAAAAACCATCCGGCCCAAATTTTTGTCGTCCACCGAGTAGTTTCTTACTTTCAGCAGGCTGCTGCCCCAGTTGATGAGCCGGTCTTCGGGCAGGGCTTTGGCCGCTTGTTGCACCACCTGGCTACCCCGCCCGTAGTAGAACCGGCAGAGCTGCCCCACGAAAGCCGTGTAGTTGAGGTTGCCCACCCCTTCGTCGTGCACCTTCGGCCACATGGCCGCCAGCAGGGCATAGGAGGCCGCCGTGAAGCCCTGGTGCATTTCGGCCGCCTGCTCGACGGGAGCCGTGCGCAGCAGGGCAATGGCCAGGTTTTCGGCGTTGTTGCCGTAGAAGAGCCACTTGTCTTTTAAGTCGCCGCGGCTAAGCACTTGCAACGCCTGGAGGCGTTCGGCGGCCGTGAGGGATTGGAGGGCCAGGTCGGGCAGACCGCCCATGAGTTCGGCCATGCGGCTCGCGGTAATGCCGGTTTGCCACATCTTCACCCGGAAGTTCTTCACGTCGTCGTAGTACCCCGAGAGGCCCTGGGCAAAGGCATTGAGCGCATCGGTTTGGTTGAGCCACTGGTTGTACTGGGCCGTGCGGTAGCCCTTCGATGAAAAAGTAGCTTTGATGTTCTGGACGTACCCCTGGTAGGTATTGTCCCCCATCTCTTCCATCAGCCCGGCAATCTGCATGAGCTGTTTTTTGTGCCCGGCCAGCACGTCGGGCCGCATCGCCTGGCGGGCGGCTTGCAGGAAACTCAGCGTATGGCTGCCCTTGAAGCGCCGGGTGACCGTTTGCCAGTCGTTGAGGTCCACCTCGTCGCCCAGGTAGTCGTAGGCCGCTTTTGCCAGAATGTCTACCAGGTACTGCGCCCGTTGGGCGTTGGTGCCGCTCCAGCCCTGTGCTTTAATGTAGTCGTCGAGGGAGGTTTTGAACGAGGCATTTACTCCCGCGTTGAGCCGGAAGTAATGGAAAATAGAACACTTAAGATAGTATTAGCCAGCAGGCAGAGTAGAGTGTACTTTTATATTGTATCTAGAATCACCATTGAGCTGTCGTTTTAACTGGTTCAGTTCTCAAGTTCAGAAGGCAATTCCTAACTGTATTGCTTCCACGCGTTCTGTTACAGGATTAACAAATAGTACAGGTGAGCCATCAGTATGGTCACCGTCAGTATAGCTAAACACAATCACAGCAGAAGTATCACTAGTGGAAATCTTCCTTTGATATGACACTTTAGCGTGATACTTTTCATCTAACTCTAACTCCCCCATGGTGGCACGTGCTTCTCCTATATTCATACCTTGCCGTATTTTAACAATGTTTCTACTATAAATTTCGCCAACTTTATTCCATTCTCTAAAATAGTTGCAAGCCCAAACTATTGCACCAGCTCCTATAATTGCAAGAATATGAATAATAACCAAATAAGCCACCTTACCTGTATACTTCATAAATTTCATTTATTACAATTTCAAATATAATTTCTTGTTAATATTAGAATCCTTGATATATCTATTATCAGAATATATATAGAAGTCCCAAGGTATAAAAGCTGTTTCACCTACGCTCACTTGATTTGCTACTTTACCATATAAGCTCCTATAATCCTCGTTTGCTACTTGTATTCTGCCTTTTGGTTCGATCAATTCAGCAGAAGGAATCTGTGGATTATAAATATCATCTACCCAATTGCCCAATATCTGGCTCCCTCCTTGTACAAATGTTTGTAAGTTTGAATCGTCTCCGAACTCGTATTGATCACTAAATCTTATACCAAAATCCAATATATGCAACTCAACTTCATTAGCTTTGCTCTTAATCACTTTGCATTTAACATATTGTGAAAGTCTGAATCTACCTAAAGCTCCACCCCAATCATCTAAGTTGCCTGTTGCATCCCCAATCGACTCTGATCCAATAAAGTTGCTAGGTATAGGGTCTTGTAAAGACTGTGTTGGAAGATTAAAGTTACCAAATGTGATCTCTTGACCAACCTTCATATTCTTGCATAATTCGAATAAGGCGGTGTAGTTCCTCGCACAAGAAGCTATATCTAACTTAAATATATCTTTTGCCTCGGAGGAAGTGGCTATCCTTTGGACTAAACTATTGTAGGCAGTTTGGAACCTCGGACAAGAGGCAAACCATTCATAAGGATATTTTACTGATGTGCCAGTACCTTGAATCCAGTGAAGCATTGAATAGGAGGCATGAGTCCATCCAATCTTCCACATAATAATTGGAATATCCAATATCAATAACTCATCCTCGTTTAGCCTAGCGTATACTCCGGCTGAACTTAATCGCCTTTTTACACCTGCTACTCCTGCTTCTATCTCTTTAATGGTATAACTCTTGTTTTCATTTTCAATGAATAAATTTTGAGTATACTTATCTGAATCGTCCGTTTTATTGAATATATATGTCTTAATTTGGTGATTCTTATCTTCATCAGCTAATATTATTATTCTAGAATCAATCTTAAGACCTACCAATTTAGAAGGGTTAAGTGAATTCGTATTGGAATACTCTTCATATTTTGCAGGGTTTAGTTCTAACTGCTCACTTGAAAGTATTTGAACAGTTATTTTATTATAAGTTTGACCTCCTAAACTTATATTACTAGCAGAATATACGTGTCCTGCTGCGTATGGCAACACAAAATTAGTATTATTTTTATATGACCACTTGACTTTGTGGATAAGGCGTAAAACCTCTTGCGGGTTACTCACTAGGGCAGTTGATGAAGTGCCTTCATACTCCTTGACAGCATTGATTCTATCCTTCGCCTGTTGAGCTTGTTTCTCAATGGTAGCCACAATTATGTTGCTGCTGCTTTCGTCGTTAGCTGCCAGGAAACCGGCTTTCGAGGTCTCCAGCAATAGTGCGTCTTCCCGCAGTTGTTGATGCACCGAGTCGGGCAGGGTCTTGTTCTGGCTGATGAATGTTTCGACATATTCAATGTAGTCGTCAATGGCGGCAGGAATCTGCTCCTTATTAAGCTGGGGTTCTTTGATTTTAGTTAACAGCTCATCTAACTTCTCGGTAAGTGGCTTAAAGGCTTCTGCTGCCCATGTTACCACGTCAGTCATTTGGTTGCTGTTACTCACCACGTCGATTCGGCCCGAGACCACGTTGCGGTCCTCGTCAATGTAAATGCGGTTGAAGCGGACGGCAAAGGCGGCTCCGCCCAGGTAATTGATGCTTACCCTACCGGTGCCCTTGTAGAAGCCGTCTTCGGGCAGGTGCTCCACTTCTTCCAGAATCACTTCCATGCCCCTTGCCTGGATGGTCATACCCGGAGTGGCAAAAGCCAGGGGCTTGCCCTGTTGGAGTTGGGCTACCGGCTGGTTTTCTCCGCAGGCGACTACCCTCGCTTTAGGGGTGCGGAAAGTGACGACCTCCGAGTAGGAGCCGTACACGCCCTTGACTTGTCCCTGCACCCTGGCTTCGTACCCGGTGTCGGGTTCCAGGTCAAATACTTTCAGTTCCCCTTCCTTCGTGTCGGTTTTGAACCATTCATAACCTGCCCCTGCTTTCTTGTACTCCACCCGGTAGCCTTCAAAGCCTTTCTGGTCTACCTGCCAGGAGAGCGTCGCTTTTCGTTCGGCTGGGGCCTGGGCTTTAAAGTCTCTTACCGATCCCACCACAAAAGCCGGGTCAACGCCCCCGTAGGTGAAGGAGCAGACTTCCGAGTAGCCGTTGTTTCTGAATAAATCCTTGCCGTCTTTGTCCTTGGCCTGCACCCGCCACACGTACTGCATGCCCTCCTGCAACGCCGGTTCGTTCACACCATACACCAACTGCGTGTAGTCGGTCAAGACCTGGTAGATGGGACGGGAAGCGAGTACCACATCGTTGACGTTCCGGCCCGCCGGACGGACCTCGAACAGGGAAAATTCATACTCAGTACTAGCCGCCGAGTTGGCCGAAGCCGTGTTGCGGGGCAGCCAGGAGAAAACTACCTGCTGCACGGGCTTGGCGGGAAGCTTGGTGCCGCAGGCCGGGTAGTTGACCAGGGGCGGCTCGGATTTAGCCAGGAAGTAGAAGGCGCACGCTTCGGCGGCTACGGGCACGTCGGGGCGGCGGTAGTCGTAGGCCGACACGCACAGCCGGTAACTGCCTTCGGGCAGGGCCCGTGTCCGCTCGTACTGCTCCCTGGAGTAGCCCACGAACTCCAGGTTGCGGCTGTCCAGGTAAGGCGCCAGGTCCGCCCCCGAGATGATGGTAGGCACGCCGGGGTCAAGCGGGAGGGGCGGCGGGTTGAAAGCCCGGGCAGTACGCAGGATCACCCGGCCGTTGAGTTCAACCGAGAATACCAACCGCAGCGAATAAGCCGACTGCGAAAGGTCGCGTTGCAGGAGAATGACCCGCAGCTTTTCGGCCCCCGGCTGGGCGTAGTCCGACAGGTACACCGAGTAGGGCGGCAGCAGTTGCAGCGACGACTGCACCGGGAAAATCGTCTGGGCCGGTGCCCACACCGGGAGCAGCATGGCCCACAACAGCAGCAGCCGGACCACGTGGCCGTAGCGGTTGCCTGACCGCCCCTGCCCGTTTGCGCCGGTGCGGAAGCGTAGTGAAGTAGCACAACAAGAAATCATGGGTTTTCTCCAATGGATTGGGCTGCCTGGCGGGAAAAAGCAGCAAAAGGGGTAAAGGTACCGCCACGGCCCCGGGCGGGCCATTGAAGAATGAGGGGTATCCGCCGCGTGTAATAAAGGACAAACGGGTTGCCCCCGCCCCTGTTCGGATGTCTGCCCGAAAGAAGGGCACGGGCAGATGGACCCTTTCCCGTTTCCCCGCCAAACGCCGGTTTTGTCATGTTGACGAAGGAAGCATCTGGCCTACGACTCCAACGAAGAATCCGGTACAAAAGCAGCACGCATTGCCCGAATAACCACTACAGTCCGCTGTTCATGTTCCAGATGCTTCCTTCGGCAGCATGACAAAACCGGCGTTTGGCGGGGAGATTTGGGAGAATCAGTGGGTTGATGCCTTTTTTCAAAGCACCAGTCAAGGGAAAACGGGGGGCGTTTTACTGTTTTTCGGAAGGAACGGCCAGCACGGCCGAGGTGGGAACCGGTTTCCCGAAATGGGGGGTGCCATCAGCATTCCAGGTGAATTTCTGGGCGCGGGGCGACCGGAAGCGGCCGCACCCCTCCCCGGGCTGGTCGTTGGCATGGTACAAAATCCAGTCCTCGGTGCCGTCGGGCGATTTGAAAAAGGAGTTATGCCCCGGCGCGAACACACTGTCGGCCGGGGACGACTGGAAAACCGGCTCCGGGTGCTTGCGCCAGGAAGCCGGCTTGCGGAGCCTGCTTTTGGCCGAAGCCGTGAGCATGCCCAGCTGGTAGCTATCCGTCCAGCAGCCGCTGGCCGAGTACACCAGGAAAAGCCGGTCGCGGTGGCGGAGCACCTGGGGGCCTTCATTTACATCCACGTGGGCCGGTCCCGGTGAGCCGGGTTCCCGCCGAATGTCCCCGTCCCGTTCCCAGGGGTAGGTGGGTTTGGACAGCAGCACCCGTTTTCCCTTCAGCGTCCAGGGGTTTTTCATGCGGGCGAGGTAGATGTCCTGCCGGCCGTTGGCGTCCCCCTCCCAGCCCGACCACACCAGGTACAGCTTTCCCCGGTGCTCGAATACCGAACCGTCAATGGCCCATTTGTCGGTCCGGTCGGCCAGTTTGCCTTTCAGTTCCCAAGTGCCCTGCGTAGGGTCCGGCGAAGCGTTTTCCAGTACCCACAGCCGGTGGTTTTCGTTCTTGCCGTCGTCGGCGGCAAAATACACGTACCACTTCCCGGCCAGGAAGTGAATTTCCGGCGCCCAGATGTGTTCGGAATAGGGAGTACCCGCCGCCGGCGTCCAGATGGTCTGGTGCGGGGCAGCCGCTAGTTCGGCCAGGCTCCGGGTCTTCCAGAGTTCGAGCCGGTTGCCGGTGGTATGCGTGTAGTAATAATACCCGTCCTTGTAAATGCTCCAGGGATCGGCGCCTTTGGGCAACAGGGGATTGGTAAAGGTGTCCGGCGCGGCTTGGGACCAGGCCCGCAACGAAAGGAGCAGCACGATGCGCAACAGCCGGTATTTCATAAAGGCGGGGTTACTTGCGGATCTTGTTCTCGAGCAGGAAAACGCCGTTTTTGTTTGCCACGACAATGTCGGGTTTGCGGTCGCCGTTCATGTCCCGCGCCACGATGTTGAGCCCGGCCCCCGAGTCGTTGTCAATCACGTGCTCCTGGTAGTAAGGCGCCTGGCCGGGCGTAAAGGAAAACCACATCAGGATGGGCGCATCGCTGTCGCCGGGGTCGTTGCCGTTGTGGGCCAGGTAACGCTTGCCGGTAATGTAGTCGGCCCGGCCGTCGCCGTCCAGGTCGGCCATCAGCGAGGCGTGGGTCTGGGAGGTGGTGTTGCTCATCAGGTGGGTTTTGAAGTTGAGCTTGCCCTGCTCATCAGTCACCTGTTCGTGCCACCACACGCCCAGGGCGTGCGCCGAGGCGCTGACCACGTCGTTTTTGCCGTCGCCGTTCACGTCCAGCACCTGCATGTGCGAACAGGGTTCGCCCAGGTTGGCCGGGTGAAAGGTCCAGTTGCCGCCCTTCAGGTCGGCGGTTCCCTCGAACCAGCCTTCCCGGATCACCACGTCCTTCCGCCCGTCGCCGTTGATGTCCCCGTAGCCGATCCCGTGCGAAAACTGCTCCGTTCCCGGCACGTTCTCCCGGCTCAGCGGGAAGCGTTGCCACTCGGTTTCGCCCGGCGTTGCGGGCGACTTGAGCCACACGATCTGCTTGCGGGCCTTGTCGCCGCAGAGAATGTCGAGCCGCCCGTCGCCGTCCACGTCCACGAACGCCGGCGACTCGTTGGCGATGCCCACCGAATCGGCCAGGATGTGTTTTTTCCAGTCGCCGGAGCCTTGCCGGGGGTTCTCGAACCAGTAGCCGGGCGTGCCGGGATAATCAATGACCACCACGTCGTCCCAGCCGTCCTGGTTCACGTCCATGCCCAGGTTGAGGAACGAATTGCTGTATTCCTTCCGGGGGTCGAACGTCCGGGAAGGGGCCACCTGGTGGCGCTTCCAGGTGGGGGCTTCGAACCAGTAGTAGCCGGCCACAATGTCGGGGCGGCCGTCCTTGTTGAGGTCGGCCACGGCTACCCCTTCCGACAGGAAATCGCCGGTGATCCTGGTTTTCTTGAATGCGGCGGACGGTCCGCCGGGCTTGGACTGGCCCCAGGCCGCGGCCAGGCAGCCGCCCGCCAGCAGCATTGCGCCCAGCGCGTGCCGTCCCACCGTTTTAAGTATCGTGTTCATGTTACCCCGTTGGTTTTGGTTACTCTTTCAGCAGTTTGTCGATCAGCGTCATGCTTTCGTGCGTTTCGTGCGACGGCTCCCGGCTGCCCAGCTGCTTGTTAAGCCCTTTGAGCAGTTGCTTGGCCTCTTCGGTACCGATGGCGCCGATGCGCTGAATGGCGTGGGGCAAGTGCTTGGGCAGCTTCGATTTCTGCGCCAGTTCCAGGGCCCGCTTCATGTCCACCCCGGCCAGCGGTTCGGCGGCGTACCAGAGCAGCAGGGGCACGTTGGGGTCGTCTTTGTCTTCGGCCCGCTGCACCAGGGCATCGAGCACGTCCCACCGTTGGTTGGGCTCGACCCGGAGCATGGCCGAAGCCAGGTACAGCCGCACCAGGGCGGAGTTGTCGCTTTGGGCCATCTGCGCGAAGCGTTGCAGGGTTTCGGGCGCCACAACTTTGTCTTCGGCCACCAGTTGCACCGCCCAGCTCCGCACGTATTCATTTTCGTGGCCGAGCAGTTCGTTCAACTCCTTTTCGGAAAGCCCCCCCGTGGCGTGCAGGGCCCACAGGGCCCGGAGCTTGCGCGCAGGGTCGGGGTTGGCCGCCAGCATCGCCTTGAGGGCTTTGTGTACTTTCTTATTGGGCCCGCGCTGCTGCAACAGCAACCGGGCCTGGCGGACGTACCATTCGTTGGGGTGCAACTGGTACGCCACCAACTCTTTATCCGAAGCCTTAGCCAGGTCCACCCGTACCCATTTGTCGTTTTCGTGGCTGATCCTGAAGATGCGGCCCATCGTCTTGTTGTGCACGTCGGGGTTGGGACTGTGGCACTGGTTCTTGTCGTACCAGTCGATGGCCCACACCGAGCCGCTGGGGTCGTACTTCATATTGAGCCACTGCGACCAGGAGTCGTTCATGGCCAGGAAGTCGGGCTGGTGCTTCACCAGGTAGCCCGATCCGGCCCGGGTAGGCTGGTCGCGGTTGAGGCGGGCCCCGTTGATGTTGTTCATGAAGATGGTATTGCGGTACTCGGCCGGCCAGCTGTCGGCCAGGTAGATCATGGCCCCGGCGTGGGCGTGGCCGCCGCCGGCGGAAGCCGACCGGAAGTTACCGGCGTGCGGTCCCCGGTCGCCCACCCAGTGCACGTGGTCAGCGTGGGTTTTGATGTCGTCGTAGGTGTACGGGTTGAAGTGCTCCCCGGCCTGCCGCTGGTACCGCCCGCCCTGGATCATGTGGTACATGTGCGGGATCACGCACGCCGTGATGAAGGCGTGGCCGTAGTCGTTGAAGTCGAGCCCCCAGGGATTGCTGGTGCCTTCGGCGAACAGTTCGAACTGGTGCCGGGTGGGGTGGTACCGCCAGACCCCCGCGTTGAGCTTGGTGCGTTCGGCGTCGGGCGCCCCCGGCTTGCCCACGTTGGATTGCGTAAACACCCCGTGGGTGCCGTAGAGCCAGCCGTCCGGTCCCCAGCGCAGGCTGTTGAGCGTTTCGTGGGTATCCTGCGTGCCCCAGCCGTCGAGCAGTTTCTGGGGCGGCCCGGCCGGTTTGTCGGTTTTGGCGTCGATGGGAATGAACAGCAGGTAGGGAGCCGCCCCGAGCCACACGCCGCCCATGCCCACCTCCATGCCGCTCACCAGGTTAAGTCCTTCGGTAAACACTTTCCGGCTGTCGAGCGTGCCGTCGCCGTCCGTATCTTCGAAGATGAGAATGCGGTCGCGGCCCTGGCCTTCGGGGGCCGGCACGGGATACGTGTGCCCCTCCACCACCCACAGGCGGCCCCGGGCATCGGTGGTAAAACAGATGGGGCGGACGACGTCCGGTTCGGCGGCGGCCAGGGTCACTTTGAAACCCGGCGGCGGGGTCATGGCTTTGGCCGCTTCCAGACCCGACAATCCGGCGTGGGGCACCGGGTCGAGGGGCGGCAGGATGATGATGTCCTGGGGCTTGAGTTCGTTGGGGAATTCGGGGCGGCTGGGATAAAACAGGAATTCATCGAAGTTGATGTGGGCCCATTTGTCGTCGGGAATGTAGGGAATCTGCGAAATGCCGTTTTCGTTGTCCACGATCCGGAGGAAGATTTCCTGGTTGAGATGGGGTTGCAGGTCCACCACCACGGGTTGCAGGGTGGCGCGGCCCTGGCCGGTGATCTGGAAGATGACCTTTTGGGAGGCGGCTTCTACGATTTCCACCCGGGTATCCTGCAAGGCCCCGCCCGACACGCGGAACGCGGCGAAGGGTCCGGTGACGGGAAAAGGAACGGAGGTCAGCGTGCCGGTGCGTTTATAGTGCGTCGTGCCCCCGCTGCTCAGGAAGTGCTTGCCGGCAAAGCCGATGTGCATGTCTTTTTCGTGCACCGGCGAAGGGTCCTGGTCCAGAACCGGATCGGCAAAGGCATCGCCGGCGGCGGTCCAGTCCTGGAGGGTACCGGTTTCAAAACTGAGGTTGAGGGGCTTGCCGTTCCGGGCGGGGGTCCGTCCGGCAACGGTCTGCTCGGAAATGGCGCCTTCCACCACCTGGAATTTGCCCACCATGCCCGCCGCCCGGTGGCCGGGCACGGAGCAGAAATACGTGTCGTTCGCCGAGGCGGTAAACGTGATGCTGGTCTGGGCGCCTTTTTCCTGGAGCGTCTTGCTTTTGAGGCCGAGTTTCTCCAGGGCAATGTCGTGCGTCATCACTTCCCCGTTGGTGATCGTAATGCGGACCCGGTCGCCTTTGTTGGCCCGTAAGGTGGGGTTGCGCGAACCATCTTTCGCAAAATAGCCCAGCATGGTCGCTTCCAGCGCGTAATCCCGGTCAAATCTGGCGGTTTCCTGCCCTGCCGCGGCCTTGGGGGCCTGGGCCACGCCGTCCGCCGGGGCGGCTAAAAAAATGACCGGAAGCAGGGGGATGAGCAAACGGAACTTGTTCATGGCAGTAAGCGGAATCAGGTGAGTGATCAGTAAGCAGCCCCTAAGTTAGCACAATACGGGCAGAAAAATGGACTTTCAAGGGACCCGGCACGGAGTAGAAACGCGGCGGAGGGGGTCGTATTTTTCTTGCCTACCGCCTTCCGGTGTTCGATGAGGCGTTCAGACGGGGTGTACCCGGGGCGGTATTTCTCAAACGCATAACTTGCACAACCGTTTGCGCAGGGGAAATCGTGGTATAAAAGCCGGTTTTACGCCCCACCCGCCCGTTACGCATTGACTACTAGCTAAAATACTACCTACTTTAACTCTTCAGGCAGTAAATCTACCCCACCGGGTACGTGTGCGTGCAACTTTGTTCAACCTTCAACCTACCCCATGAGAAACTTTACCAGGAATGTGTTGTTGCCATTGCTGCTGCTGGCCGGTCTCCGGGTCTACGGGCAGCAGGTCGCCGTCAGCGGCAAGGTGATCGATGCCGATAAGAACGGCGCCCTGCCGGGCGTTTCCGTGCTGCTGAAGGGAACCACCACCGGCACCGTAACGGACGGAGACGGCAACTTCCAGCTGACGGTGCCCGACGGCAACGGGCTGCTGGTGTTCTCGTTCGTGGGCTTTCTGACCCAGGAAGTACCCCTCAACAACCGGAGCAGCGTCACCGTTACGCTCAAGCCCGACGTGAAGGCCCTCGAAGAGATCGTGGTGGTGGGCTTCGGTACGCAGAAAAAGGGCGACGTGACCGGCGCCGTGGGCGGCATCCGGGGCGAAGACATTGCCATTACCACCAAACCCGTTACCAGCCCCGACCAGGTGCTGGCCGGCCGGGTGTCGGGCGTCAACATCGCCAACCGCAGCGGCGACCCGGGTGCCCCCATCAACGTCCGCATCCGGGGCATCGGCACCACCGGCGTCAACCAGCCCCTGTGGGTGATCGACGGCGTGCCCATCGTGCAGACGAGCAATATCACCGTGAATACCGGCTCCTCCACCGAGTCGAACCCGCTGGCGGGCATCAACCCCGCCGACATTGAATCCGTGGACGTGCTCAAAGACGCCTCGGCCGCCGCCATTTACGGGGCCCGGGCCGCCAACGGCGTAATCATCGTCACCACCAAGCGGGGCAAAGACGGCAAGGCCAGCTTCAGCTACGACGGGTATTACGGCGTGGGCTCCACGCAGAAGCGCCTCGACGTATTGAACGTGGAGCAGTACATTGACATTCAGTCCCAACTGGGCCGCGACCTGAGCGCCTTCCGCGGGCAGCCCTTCGTGGACTGGCAGGACGCGGTTTTTAAAACGGCCACCATCAAGAACCACAACGTCGCCATCAGCGGCGGGTCGCCCACGGCCAATTACTTCATCGGGGGCGGGTTCTTCGGGCAGGACGGCATTGAGCGGGGCCAGGATTTCGAGCGGTATTCGGTAAAAGCCAATTCCGACGTGAAGGTGGGCAAGCGGCTGCGCTTCGGCGAGTCGCTGCTGCTGAGTTCGGTAAACCGGATGACGCAGTCGGAAAGCAGCCTGTTTGCCGGCTACACGGCCGCCGGCAACGCGCCCTACTTCCAGATCTACAACCCCGCCGGCCCGCTGGGGTACAACCCCGAAAACAACGCGACCCGGGGACCGGGGGCTTCGGCCCAGAACCTGGTGATGCGCACCGACACCCGCGTCAACGAAACCCGCATCATCACGCGGAAGGTGCTGGGCAGCGTGTACGGCGAACTCGAAATCCTCAAGGGCCTCACCTACAAGATCACGGGCGGCTTCGACTACAACGTGGGCAGCGGCGACTTTTTCCAGGAAGCCATTGCCTTCGACGGGGGTACGCCGCGTTCCTCCATTCTCGTGCAGGAACGGCCCATCGAGCTGACCACCAACCTGGCCCATACGCTTACCTTCAACCGGACGTTCGGCAACCACACCATTACCCTGCTGGCCGGGGAGGAAGAAACCAACTTCCGCTTCGACAAGGCCCGGCTCCAGGGCAACAACCTGTTCAACACCAACATCCGGTTTGCTTCCACGGGCAAGTCGGTTTCGGCCGCCAACGAGGCCGACCACTGGGCCCTGCGCGGGTGGCTGGGCCGCATCAACTATTCGTTTAAGGACAAGTACCTGGTGACCGTCAACGTCCGCAACGACAACACGTCGCGTTTTGCGGAGGCCAACCGTTCGCAGACGTTCCCCTCGGTGTCGGCCGGCTGGCGGCTCAGCGAAGAGGCTTTCTTTCCCAAAACCAACCTCTTTTACGACGTGAAGCTGCGGGCCAGCTGGGGGCAGTCGGGCAACCAGTTCACGGGGGCCAACTTCGCGTTCATGCCCATCCTGCAAACCACCATCTTCTACCCCATCGGCACGGGGCAGGTAATCACCCGGGCCCCCGCCCCCATTACGTTTGCCAACAGCGAACTGCGGTGGGAAACCAGCAACCAGCTCGACATCGGGGCCGACCTTGCCCTGTTCGGGGGCAAGCTCGAAGTGACCTTCGACTACTACGACAAAGTGACCAAAGACGTGCTCATCGGCCTGCCGATTCCGCTGACCTCCGGGTATTTTCTGCCGGCCGATGCCAACGTGGGCAAAATCCTGAACCGGGGCATCGAGCTTTCGACCAACTACCGGAGCAACTTCGGCAAGTTCAACTACAGCATAGGGGGCAACATCACCACCGTGCACAACGAAGTGCTCGACCTGGGCGAGGCGCCGCCCATCATCACCGGGGTCGGCGGGGCTTCCACCCACCGCACCATTGAAGGCGAGCCGCTGGGACACTTCTACGGTTTCAAAACCGACGGCATCTACCAGACGCAGGAAGAAGTGGACGCGGCCCTGCCCGACGCCTTCTCCTCCAGCCGCGCCCCCGGCGACATCCGCTTCGTGGACGTGAGCGGCGACGGCAAAATCGACGCCAACGACCGCACCCGGATCGGCAACCCCAACCCCTCGTTCTACTACGGCATCAACGGCTCGGCTTCCTGGATGGGATTTGACGTGTCGTTCCTGCTGCAAGGCGTGGGGGGCATCCAGGTGTACAACAACGGCCGGCGGGGAATGGAAAACATGACGGCCGGCAACAACTTCACCGCCCGCGTGCTCGACCGCTGGACCGGGCCCGGCACCAGCAACACCATGCCCCGGGTCGTCGCCAATGATCCCAACGGCAACAACCGGTATTCGGACCGCTGGATCGAGGATGCGGCGTTCATGCGCATCCGCAACCTCCAGATCGGCTACGCCATTCCCCCGGAAAGGCTGCAAAACTGGACGCAGAGCTTCGTCTCCCGCTTCCGGGTGTACGTGGGTGTGCAGAACCTGTACACGTTCACCAAGTACCTGGGCTTCGACCCGGAAGTCACCCGGGGGTTCAGCTTCCAGAAGGGCGACGTTTCGCTGGCCAACGGGCAGGATGACGGCAGTTCCCCGCAACCCCGCATCTTCCAGTTCGGCTGGCAAGTCACCTTCTAGTCATGACCCGTTGTTGGTTGTTCGTTGTTGGTTGTTCGCCTTACCAGACCGGCAGGGCACCCGAACAACGAGCAACCAACAACGGGCAACGAACAACCCATCCTCCGACCCAAAGCAACTCCCATGAAGAAACTCACGATAACCCTGCTGGCGGCCTTCTTTGCCTTTAACTCCTGCAACAAGCTGGAGTTACTGCCGCTGGATAAACTCACGGCCGCTACCTTTTACAAGACCAAAGCCGATTTCGACGGGGCCATTTTCGCCGCGTACTCCTCCATCCAGGACCTCTGGGGCACCAGCACCGAAACCCTGGGCGAACGGGGCGAATACTGGAAAACCACCGTGGTCGTCACCGACGACGTGATCGCCGACGTGGCGGCCGGTACCGACGAGATTTCGCGCGACATCGACAACCTGGTGATCCGGGCCAGCGACCGGCCGTTTGCCGCCGCCTACACCCAGATTTACGAAGGCATCCTGCGGGCCAACCTGGTGCTCGAAAACCTCGGCGGGCAGCACCAACTCACCGAGACGGAGAAAAACGAACTGGAGGGGGAAGCCAAATTCCTGCGGGCTTTGCTGCACTTTGAAGCCCTCAAGCTCTGGGGCACCCCGCCGCTGGTCACCAAGGTGGGCAAGGAACTCAACAGCCTGGCCGTTGCCAACGCCACCCAGGCCGACTTGTACACCCAGATCCTGGCCGACTTCGGCGATGCTTTCGCCAGGCTGCCCGCCGCCTGGAACGACGCCAACCGGGGCCGGGCCACCAAATGGACCGCCCGGGCGTACGCCGGCAAAGTGAACGTGTGGAAGAAAGACTGGCCGGCCGCCATTGCGGCGTTCGAGGAGGTGATCGGGAGCGGCGTGTACCGCCTCATTGATACCGACAACCCGGAGAAGGACCTGGAAGACGTGTTTGCCTACGACAACGAGAACAACGCCGAATCCATTTTCGAAGTGCAGTTCGGCGGGCCGTTTTCCGACGACAACATCTGGGTGTTCGACGACACCCACTCGGAATCCTTCAAGGCTTCGCAGGGAATTGCCCGCTTCTACTTCTGGGGCGCGCCCAGTTCTACCGGGGCCCCGGGCGGCAAGAACGGATGGTGGGCGCCCAGCGACAACCTGGTCAAAGCCTTCGAACCGGGCGATGCGCGGTTGAAAGTGTACGTCTACAAGGCCGGTGATCCGTACTACACCACCGCCGGGTTCCAGTCGGTGCCGTACAACCCCACGTGGTCGTCCACCGGCTACACGATGCGCAAGTACACCGGCTCGCGCAACACCGTTTCGGCCAACCATTCCCCCAACCAGCAATCCGACTTCAACAACGAGCGGCTGTTCCGGTTTGCGGAGCTGAAACTGCTCTACGCCGAAGCCCTCATCGAAGTGGGCCGGCCGGGGGATGCGGCCCGCCAGATCAACGACATCCGCAACCGGGCCGGTTTGCCCGACCTCTCGGCCAGTGCCAACCTGACGGAAGCCCTGCGGCGCGAAAAACGGCTGGAGCTTGCCTTTGAACCGCACCGCTGGTTTGACATTGTGCGCTGGGGCATCGGCCAGCAGGTGTTCGGCAGCCAGTGGAACGACCGGTACAAGGTATTTCCCCTGCCCCAGACCGAGATCGACCGGAGCGGCGGCATCCTGAAACAGACCGACGGGTACTAGGCACGGCGGCCCCGTCTTCCCGGGCCGGTGGCCGGAGCGTTTCCCGGCCCGGTATTGCCAGGGTCTTGCCCGCCGGGAAGGCGTCGCACCGCGGTAGTTGTCGCGTCGCGGGAAAGGCCGCATTGCGGGAAAGGGTCGCGTCGCGGCTCCCCTCCTCGGAGGGGTTAGGAGGTGGGTTTACTTATATGCCCCGCGTAATATGGGGATCACCGCAAGAGGAGAATTCGCAGGAGAGAAAACCCGCAGAAGGTTGAGCACTGCATACAGGCGATCACTGCCATGTGATGATCCCCATATCAGTTGCAGCATGGAAGTAAACCCACCCCCTAACCCCTCCGAGGAGGGGAGCCGCGACGCGGCCCTTTCCCGCAATGCGGCCTTTCCCGCGACGCGACAACTACCGAGATGCGCCCCTCCCCCGGCTGATTCAAGGGTGGAGGCGTCAAACAAAGATTACCCACCGGTTGAAGCGTGGACGCTTCAACCAGGAGGGAACGTGTACCCGGTGCGGCATTTTCCTCGTGGACGGGGCCGAAGGGTACGGCTCCCCTCCTCCATCAAGGAGGGGCCGGGGGTGGTCCTTTTTGTAACTTACTGTTTGCCATTCGTTGACCGGTCAGTTAAACGGGAGCCCATGCGCTGACTTTACCGAGGCCCTATGAAGTGGATTCGCCGCATTTTTTTCTGGCTTTCAGCCGGCCTCCTGGCGGCTACGTGCAGCCTTCCCACGGGCCGGCTGTTCAAGCGCCTCTCCGCCGACCGCACGGGCATCAGCTTCCGGAACGAAGTCCGGGAAGACGAAGCGCACAACCTTTTTACCTACACCAACCTGTACACCGGGGCCGGGGTAGCGGCCGGCGACATCAACAACGACGGGCTCACCGACCTGTACCTGAGCGGCAACATGACCAGCGGCCGGCTCTACCTCAACCAGGGCAACTTAACCTTCGAGGACATTACCGAAACGGCCGGCGTGCACACCACCCGCTGGGGCACCGGCGTCTCGATGGCGGACCTCAACGCCGACGGCTGGACCGACATTTACGTGTGCGTGTCGGGGGCGGACACCGGCGCCCGCCGGGCCAACCTGCTCTACATCAACAACCACGACAATACCTTTACCGAATCGGCGGCCCGGTACGGCCTGGCCGACCCGCGGCCCACGATGCACGCGGCTTTTTTCGACTACGACCGTGACGGCGACCTCGACGTGTTCATGATCGTAAACCCGGCCGCCCTCGGCAAAGACGTGAACCGGATCGGGACCCGGCAACTCGACGGCGCATCGCCCAGCACCGACGTGCTCTACCGCAACAACGGCGACAACACCTTTACCGACGTATCGCGCCAGGCGGGCATCCTGGCCGAAGGCTACAGCCTCGGGCTGGCCGTCAGCGACCTCACTGCCGACGGCTGGCCCGACGTGTACATTTCCAATGACTTCATCGGCAACGACGTGCTCTACGTCAACAACGGCGACGGCACCTTCACCGACCGGGCCGCCGCCCTGCTCAAACACACCAGCTACGCCGGCATGGGCAACGACGTGGCCGACATCAACAACGACGGGCTGCCCGACATCGTGGAACTCGACATGCGGCCCGAAGACAACTTCCGGCAGAAGCTCATCCTGCCGGCGACGGGCTACGACCGTTTCCGGCTGGCGCTGGCGCACGGGTACCAGCCGCAACACACCCGCAACACGCTGCAACTCAACCAGGGCGAGGGCAGGTTCAGCGAAATCGGCTTCCTGGCCGGCGTGAGCAGCACCGACTGGAGCTGGAGCGCCCTGCTGGCCGACTACGACAACGACGGGGACCGCGACCTGTTCGTGACCAACGGCTTCTACCGCGACCTGGGCGACCTCGACTACATCCGGTACCAGAACACCTACAACGGCACCATCGGGTCGGCCCGCGCCCGCATGCAGGAAAAGCTCCGGGCGGTCAAAGCCTTGCAGGGCGTGCCGCTGCACAACTATCTCTTCGAAAACACCGGCCGGCTCACGTTTGCCGACCGTTCCGCCGACTGGGGCATGGCCGAGGAAGGCTTTTCGAACGGCGCCGCCTACGTGGACCTCGACAACGACGGGGACCTGGAACTGGTGGTGAACAACTTTAATGAAGAAGCCCACGTGTACGAAAACCGCAGCCGCCCGGGACACAACCGCCACTTCCTCCGCATCCGCCTGAAGGGCAGCCGCGCCAACCCCGGGGGCATCGGGGCCAGGGTCACCCTCACCGCCGGCGGACGCACGCAGTTCGCCGAGCATTTCCTCTCCCGCGGCTACGAATCGTCGGTGGACCCTACGCTGCACTTCGGCCTGGGGGCGGCCCGGCAAGCCGACCGGGTAGCAATCACCTGGCCCGACGGCAAGCACCAGGTGCTGCACGATGTAAAGGCTGACCGGTTGCTGACCATTGACTACCAGGCCGCGGCCGACCGGCCCGCCGAAACCGCCCGGCAAACGCCCCCGCTGTTTACGGAAGTAACCGGCACGTGCGGCACCGGGTACCGGCACCGGGAAAACGATTTTGTGGATTTTAAAACGCAGCCCCTGCTCCCGCACATGCACTCCCGGAGCGGGCCCGGCCTGGCCGTGGGCGACGTGAATGCCGATGGGCTCGACGACTTTTTCGTGGGCGGTGCGGCCGGCGCGGCGGGAGCCCTCTTCGTGCAGGGGCACGGGGGTACGTTTGGGCGCCGGCCGCTCCCCGGCATGGATACGCTGGCCGAGCAAACCGGCGTACTCCTGTTTGACGCCGACGGCGACGGCGACCCGGACCTCTACGCGGCGGGCGGCGGGTCGGAGCACCCGAAGGGCTCGGCCCACTACCAGGACCAGTTGTACCTCAATGACGGCGCGGGCCATTTTGTTCGCGCCCCGGGCGCCTTGCCCGACCTGCGCGGCAGCCATTCGGGCGTGGTAGCGGCCGATTACGACCGGGACGGCGACCTGGACTTGTTCGTGGGCGGCCGGGTTGTACCGGGTGCGTACCCTACCGTGCCGCGCAGTGCGCTGCTGCGCAACGACAGCGGCCGGGACGGGTGCCGCTTCACGGACGTAACCGCAAGGGTGAGCCCCGGCCTGGCAACGGCGGGCATGGTCACCTCGGCCCTGTGGAGCGACTACGACAACGACGGGTGGGCAGACCTGGTCGTGGCCGGTGAGTTCATGCCGCTGCGCTTTTACCGCAACCAGGGCGGCAAGCTGACCGAAGCCACGGAGCAAACCGGGCTGGCGAACACCTCCGGCTGGTGGAACTCGCTGACGGGCGGCGATTTCGACGCGGACGGCGATACGGACTACCTGGCCGGCAACCTGGGCCTCAACGCCCGCTACCGGGCGGGTGCCGCCGAACCGCTGTGCATCTACGCCGGCGACTACAACAAAGACGGCACGCTGGACGCCGTAATGACCCACCACCTGGGCGGGGAGCAGCACCTCGTCCACACCCGCGACGAACTGGTTGACCAGATGCGGGAGATGCGGGCCCGGTTCCGGACCTACAAAGACTACGCGGGAGCCACGTTTGAAGAATCTTTCCTGCCCGAAGAACTGGATTCGGCCTACGTGGTGTGCAGCCAGCGGCTCGAAAGCAGTTACGTGGAGAACCTGGGCGGCGGCAAATTCCGGATCAGGCCCCTGCCGGCAGAAGCGCAACTGGCCCCCGTGTTCGGCATGCTGGCCGACGATTTTGACGGCGACGGGCACCTGGACGCCCTGCTGGCGGGCAACTCGTACGCCACCGAAGCCACTACGGGCCGCTACGATGCCTCGGTGGGTCTGCTGCTGCGCGGCGACGGGAAAGGAGGCTTTCTGCCGGTGGCGGCCCGCCGCAGCGGCTTTTGGGCCGACGGCGACGCCAAAGGCATGGCCCGCCTCCTGCGCGGCGACGGACGCCCCCTGCTGCTGGTGAGCAACAACGACGGGCCCCTGCAGGCCTTCGAGCCCACCGGCACGGCCGCCTACTACCGGCCCGGTCCGCGGGATGCGTACGCGGAAATTACGCTGGCGGACGGCAGAACCTGCCGGCACGAATTTTACTACGGCTCCACTTACCTCTCCCAGTCGGCGCGGCTCCTGCGGTACCCGGCCAATGCCGTGCGGGTACGGGTAGTGGACTACCGGGGCAACGGCCGGCTGCCCAACAACGAACAACTAACAACCCATCGCCATGAAAATTGAGATTGCTCCCATCCGGCAAGGCGTGCTGAACGAGGTGGCCCCGCCGGCCCAACGGTTGCTTTCGCTGGATTTTATGCGCGGCCTCATCATGGTGCTGCTCATGCTGGAAGCCTGCGGGCTCTACGAACACCTGCTCGAAACGGGGGAAGGCACCGTCCTCCACGCTTTTTTCACGCAGTTTACCCACCACCCCTGGCACGGGCTCCGGTTCTGGGACTTGATCCAGCCCGGCTTTATGTTCATTGCGGGCACGGCCCTGGCGTATTCGCTGGTGCGGCAGCAACGGCAAGGCATGCCCTGGCGGGAATCACTGCTCAAGACGCTTAAGCGGTCGGGCTGGCTGTTCTTCTGGGGCGTGCTCGACTACGCCGTGCGGCCGCAGGGCCTCTCGTTCGAACTGTGGGACGTGCTCACGCAATTGTCGTTCACCACGCTGGTTACGTTCCTGGTCTTCCGGTGGTCGATGCCGGCGCAACTGGTTTTCAGCCTCGGCATCCTGGTGCTGGCCGAAGTCTTGTACCGCTACACCAGCGTACCCGGGTTTGACCAGCCCTTTACCGACCAGCACAACTTCGGCAACTACGTGGACCTGCTCCTGATGAACAAGATCAATTCCGGGGGATGGGTGGCGATCAACTGCATTTCCACGACGGCGCATACGCTCTGGGGGGCGGTGGCCGGCAAACTGCTGCTTTCGGAGAAACCCGGAAACGCGAAAGTAAAAGCCCTGTGGATGACGGGCCTGGCGGCCCTGGTGGCCGGCTACGTCCTGGACTTTACGATCACGCCCATCATCAAGCGCATTGCTACCTCGTCGTTCGTGCTGGCATCGGGCGGGTGGTGCCTGCTGGGGCTGGCTTTCCTCTACTGGTGGATCGACATCAAGGACCACAAGAAATACCTGTTTTTCTTTACCGTGGTGGGCATGAACTCGCTGTTCATCTACCTCTTCTTCGAGATTGTGGGCAGCCGCTGGTTCAACGGGTACATCCGGGCCCTCACGGGCGGGCTGCTGGAAATGGCCGGCGTACCGGCTTTCGGGATCGGCCTCGTGTCGGCCCTGGTGATCTTTTTCCTGGAATGGCGCCTGTGCCTGTTTCTCTACCGGAAGAAAATCTTCTTCAAGGTGTAAGGCATTTTTTCCGCCCGCGCATTGTATACTTCACCCCCCTTTCCATCCCAACCCGTGATTAAAAAAGCAATCCTCACTGCCGGCTTCCTGATCGTTCAATGGGGGCTGTGCCCCGCCCAGGAGGCGCCGGCGCCCGGAAAAGACATCAATACCCTCCTGCTCAAGGACTACCGGCCCCGGTCGATCTACAAAATCCCCGTCACCAACGTGCCCAAAGCCCGGTACGGCGCCATTGACCTGCATTCGCACCCCTACGCCAGGAGTGAAGCGGAACTGGCGCAGTGGGTAAAAACGATGGATGAGGTAGGCGTCGACAAGTCGGTCATTCTCTCGTACGCCACCGGCCCCCGGTTCGATTCGATTGTGGCCCGGTACGCCAAATTCGGGGACCGCTTCCAGGTGTGGTGCGGGTTTGATTACACGGGCAAAGACCAGCCGAACTGGAGTGCCCGGGCCGTCCGGGAACTGGAACGGTGCTACAAAGCCGGTGCCCGCGGCGTGGGCGAACTGGGCGACAAGGGCCTGGGCGAGTTTTACTCAACGCCTACCCCCGGCTACGGCCTGCACATCGACGACCCGCGCATGAAGCCGCTGTTGCAAAAATGCGCCGAACTCAAAATGCCCGTCAGCATCCACGTGGCCGAACCCCTGTGGATGTACGAGCCGATGGACTCGACCAACGACGGCCTCATGAACGCCTACAAGTGGAAGATCGACAAGACCAAACCGGGCCTGCTGGGACACGCCGAACTGATCAAAACCCTCGAAAACGCCGTCCGCGACAACCCCAGAACCACCTTCGTGGCCTGCCATTACGCCAACTGCGAATACGACCTGAGCATCCTGGGGGCCCTGTTCGACAAGTACCCCAACCTCTACGCCGACATTTCGGCCCGCTTCGGCGAGGTGGCGCCCATTCCCCGGTACATGAACGGGTTTTTTACCAAATACCAGGACCGCCTCGTGTACGGCACCGACATGGGCATGAGCCCGGCCATGTACCGCACCACCTTCCGAATCCTGGAGTCGCAGGACGAACATTTTTACGAAACCGAGCGGTTCGGCTACCACTGGCCCTGCAACGGCTTCGGCCTCGACGAAAAAGTGCTCGACAAAGTGTACCGCCGGAACGCCCTCAAGTTTTTGATCAGGTAGCGGCGGGGGCCGGTACGCCCTGCTCCTCCCGGACCACCAGTTTCGACGGGATGACCACCTCCTGCCGCGGGGTGTCTTCCGGTTTTTCGAGGGAAGCCAGCAGGATCTGGGCGGCTTTCTCCCCCATTTCGTGGGGAAACTGCTCGATGGAAGCAATGGGCGGGTGGTCGAGGTAGGAGCAGAAAGATAAGTTGGAAAAGCTCACGAAGCAGATGTCCCGGTTGATGCGCAGCCCCCGTTCCTTGCAGACCTGCATGGCGTCCAGCGCCACGTAGTCGTGGAAAGCCAGGATGGCCTGCGGCGGGTCGGGCAGGCTGAGCAGTTCGTGGGTTTTCTTGACGGTGTCCTCCCGGGTCAGGTTCACGCCTTTGATGTAGCGGATGTCCACCGGAATGTGGTATTCGCGCAGCGCATTGACGTAGCCGCGCAGCCGTTCGTCGGTGGCTTGCAGCGTACTGGGCCCGTTGAGCAGGGCAATCCGGGTGAGGCCCCGGCCGATCAGGAAGGCGACGGCCTGGAAGGCCCCGGCCGTGATGTCCGAGTACACGCAGCTGCTGGTGGGCCGTTTGATGACGCGGTCGAAGAACACCACCGGCACGCCGTGCTTGATGATGTCGTCGAAGTGTTTGTAGGTGTGCGTCTGCGAGGCCACCGAAACAATAATGCCGTCGACCCCGTGCGTGACCAGCGAGGTGATGGCCGCCCGTTCCCGTTCGAAGTCGTTGCGCGACTGGACCACCAGTACGCTGTAGCCCTGCCGCATGGCCGCGTCTTCGATGCCCGAGATGGCCAGCGAAAAGAACTGTTCGGTGAGGGCCGGCAGCACGACGCCGATGTTGAACGTGCGCCGCTTTTTGAGGGAGATGGCCGAGGCATTGGGCAGGTAGCCCAGCTTCCGGACCAGCTCCTGTACCTGTTCGCGGGTGCGCAGGCCGATGCGCGGATGGTTTTGCAACGCCCGGGATACGGTCGTAACCGAAACGCCAAGCTGTTTGGCAATTTCTTTCATAGTGGGTGCAGTGGAGGGCATGTTGCGGTTGCTGGTTGTCAGTGACGAAAAATTACCCAAATCCCCGAATACATTCAATTGTTTACTCAAATTAGCCCATTTACTGCAATTTGCACAACCGTTTGCACCCGCCCCGGTCCTCGTTTCACCGCTTCGGGCCGTCTTTTCCGCGGGCCCCGGATGGGCTACATCCCCGGGCTTTGCCTACCTTGAAGGGCCTTTGAATCCAGGCAGGCCACACCAAGCCCCATCTTATGCACGAGAACGGCAGGCACCCGGGCACCCTCACCGCCTCCACGCCCGGCAGAATTTGTTTATTCGGGGAGCACCAGGATTACCTGGGCCTTCCGGTCATGGCGGCGGCCATCTCCAAAAGAATTGCCGTAACCGGCCGCCTCCGCGCCGACAACCGGGTAGCCATCGACCTGCCGGACGTGCACGGGGCGGAAGGCTTCGAACTGGCGTACCCCCTGCCGTACCAGAAGGACCGCGACTACTTCCGCAGCGCCCTCAACGTGTTGCAACGGGCCGGCGTACGGCCCGGCCGGGGCGTGGAAGCAACCGTCCGGGGCGACATTCCCATCAACTCGGGCACGTCGAGTTCGTCGGCGCTGCTGGTGTCGTGGATTCACCTGCTGGTGCAGCTCTCGGGCCCGGCGGGCGCCAAATCCCCGCAGGAACTCGGGGAACTGGCGTACCGGGCCGAAGTGCTGGAATTCGGCGAACCCGGCGGCATGATGGACCATTACGCCACGGCCCTGGGCGACATCATCTACCTGGAGTCGCAGCCGGCCATCCGCATCCAGCGGTACCGGCCCACGCTGGGCGCGTTCGTACTCGGCGATTCGCGCGAGCCCAAAGACACGTTGCGCATCCTCCAGCGGGTAAAGCTGGGCATGCTGGAGGCCATCCGCAAGATCAAAGCCCACCACCCGGCTTTTGACCTGCACCACACGCCGCTGGCGGCGGCCGGTGAATACGCGGGTGTGCTCACCGCCGACGAACGGCTGCTGCTCAAAAGCAACCTGTCCGACCGCGACATTCTCCGGGAGGCCAAGCGGATGTTTGACGAAAACCGCGTGGACGACGTGCACCTGGGCACGCTGCTCAACCACCACCAGCGGAACCTGCGGGAAGCCAAGCAGGTATCCACGCCCAAAATCGACGCCATGATCGGGGCGGCGCTGGCAGCCGGCGCCCTGGGGGCCAAGATCAACGGCTCGGGCGGCGGCGGCTGCATGTTCGCCTACGCGCCGCAAGAACCGGAAGCCGTAGCGGCGGCCATTGAAGGGCAGGGCGGCACGGCCTACGTGATTGCCATCGACGCAGGCACCCGCATTGAAGACAGCACCGGGACGGCTCCGGCCGGACCCGGGTACGATCCATCCACCCGTTAATTTCTAGCGCCATGAAACGCCTCCCGCGGAGACAGTTTATCAAACACAGTACCGCCTTGCTGGGCGCCACCACGTTGCTGCCCGCCGACCTGCTCGGGGCCCGGCAGGACAAAAAAGTCCGGCTGGGTTTTATCGGCACCGGGCTGCGGGGCCGCAACCACGTCAACAACGCCCTCCAGTTCCCCGAAGTGGTCATCACCGCCATTTGCGACGTGGACCCGGCGGCGGTTGCCCAGACCCAGGACCTGCTCCGGAAAGCCGGCCGCAAGGAAGCGGCCGCGTACGGCAAGGGCGAACGGGATTACGAAAACATGCTCAAACGCAACGACCTCGACGGGGTGATCATTGCCACGCCGTGGGAATGGCACGTGCCGATGGCCGTAGCCACCATGACCGCGGGCAAATACGCCGGCCTCGAAGTATCGGCCACCGTGAAGCTGGAGGAGTCGTGGCAGCTCGTGGATACGTTCGAAAAGACGGGGGCCCACTGCATGCTGCTCGAAAACGTGTGCTACCGGCGCGACGTGATGGCCGTGCTCAACATGGTGCGCCAGGGCCTGTTCGGCGAGATCGTGCATTTGCAGTGCGGCTACCAGCACGACCTGCGGGCCGTCAAGTTCAACGACGGGAAGCAGGCGCACGGGGGCGGCGTGGAATTTGGCGAAAAAGCGATCAGCGAAGCCCGGTGGCGCACGCAGCATTCGGTAGACCGCAACGGCGACCTGTACCCTACGCACGGGCTGGGGCCGGTGGCCGAAATGATCAACATCAACCGGGGCAACCAGTTCCTCTACCTCACCTCGATGGCCAGCAAGGGGCTGGGGCTGCACAAGTACGTGGTAGACCACGGCGGCAAAGACCACCCCAACGCGAAGGTGAACTTCAAGCTGGGCGACGTGGTGCAGACGATGATCAAATGCGCCAACGGCGAAACCATCCTCATCACGCACGACACCAATTCGCCCCGGCCGTACTCGCTGGGCTTCCGGGTGCAGGGCGCCAACGGCCTGTGGATGGACGACGGCGACCAGATCTACCTGGAGAACGTTTCCAAAACGCACGATGCCTGGGAGCCCGACGCGGCTTACCTGAAAAAGTACGACCATCCGCTCTGGCAGCAGCTGGAGCAAAAAGCGGAAGGGGCCGGGCACGGCGGCATGGACTACTTCGTGCTCCGCGATTTCATCGAATCGGTCAAAAACCGCACGGCGCCTCCCATCGACGTGTACGATGCGGCGGCCTGGTCGGCCATCAGCCCGTTGTCCGAACAGTCCATTGCGCAGGGCTCGGCTTCGGTTCCCATCCCCGATTTTACCCGCGGCAAGTGGAAAACGAGAAAGCCCGTTTTCGCCCTATGAAACCTTTCGGGTTTTGGAGACCCGAAAGGTTTTATGGTCTGATTAGCAGGTACAGGTCTTTTTTACTACCGCAACGTTGCTCTCCCGGCCCTGCTGGGAATGAGGTGGGATATCGGGCAGGCTGATCTTAGTTGAGGTAGTCGTTTCCCCGCAGGGTAAGCACGTATTGCTGCAGGCGACTGGTAGGTTTATCAGGAATAGTGTAAGCAAGCAGTCCTAATTCTACCAGATGTGGCAGGGCTTTTTTGACATTACCCGGAATGGATTTGTATCCCAGTTGCTTGACAATTTCACTGGTAGATTGTGGTCCCCGGGCACTAATCCGGAGGATGCGTTTCTCCACATCAGTAAGGGGCACTCGTGCCTCGACTCGTGCCTCAACTCGTACCTCGACTCGTGCCTGCGGATGAATGGGTAGAATGGCCAAGAAATAGGTCCGGTCTTGATCGGTCTCAAACCGAGGGGCAGGCGAGCCATTCTGTTCCATGTGATGGTAAATGGTAGGCAGTCCAGTACCTCGTCCTTCCGTCAAATGCAGTTCCTTCAGAAAGTCTCCAATCCGGCGATTGCGATAATCGCGGGCAACAATGCGGCGCTGCTGGCGCAAAGTGGTATGATCCAAGGGCGGTAAGGGACCCGGAAAACTAAGCACTTCTATTTGCATCAGCCGCACATTTACCTCAATCCGGCTGCCGTGTTCGTAACTGCGGTGATAGACCGCATTTGCCAGTACTTCCTCCACGGCCTGGTAAGGATAATTGTAGAAGCGGTCTGATTCGGCCTTACCCGCTACTTTCCGGACTTCTTCTCTGATAACATTGGTGCGCAGGTATTCCAAAGCCTGCCGTAACTGCACGTGCAGCGGCCCTGTAAAAGTTTTCTCCACGAAATCCGCCCCGTGCTCATCCCGGTAGATTACAACATCAATGGCCGCGCCCCGGAAATACCGATCCGGCCGCTCGGAAAAAGCAGTAACCCAATATGTAAGGGCTTTAGATATTCTGAGGGTCCCTGCACGATCCGCATCTGCTGGCCCAGTTCAGCGAGGGAAAGCCTGGTAGATTCGCCGTATAAGTCACTGTTTACTTCCTGCAGAAAACCCTGAATAAGCGGCAGACTTAAATCTTCTACCTGAGCGTGGTGATTCACCCGGTCATCAAAAGGCACTTTTGCGGCTAGTTCGACCAAGCGTCTTTCCTCGGTAGCGTTGGCCCGTGCAGAAGTAGCCCCTCTTCGCACGTAGTACGTCTTCTGACTTCGCTCTCCTAATGTAACAGGCGCTTTATACGGACGATTATCGCCCCCGGGTACCCATATAATAAGAACATGCCGTTCCTGAAACAGCACCGGTTGAATGACCGGGAAGTAAAAAGGCTCAAGCAGATGGCAGAGTTCGACTAACTTCTTTTGAATGGCATCCAGTTGATTGACTTGCAAACCTACCGGGGGTAACTGAGCCCGTCCCTGCACCTCGGCTACTCCCACAATCAGATAACCGCCACCCCAGTTGTTCAAATCGTTGGCGAAGGCACAAATCGAATGAATAATGTCTTCCGGATTCCAACCCTCTTTAAACTCGAGTCGTTCCCATTCCACGACCGCCCCTTGGAGAAGTTCGTTTATATTAACTGGTAAAGCCATCTTGCTCCCTTAGATGAACGGAAAATTATACCTTTTTGCGGAGGAAGGCTACCGGTATCATCGTTGGAATAAGAAAAGCTTGGTGAGTACGTAAGCTACCAGCCGATCCGGTTACCAAAGTCATCTTCCTGATCCGTTTTGGGCATCCCGGTGACCGGCAGCGGGCCGCTGCCGGGCTGGCACGGGGTTACCTTTCCAAACCCCTGCCGCGGGAACGTGCAGGGGTGGCGCTTACGCCGGAATGAGGGCTGTTGGGGCAGGCAAGGCCGGTAAGCGGCCCAACCGCTTACCGTTGCAATGGCCCTGACAGTCAGCGGCCTGCCTGCGCCGGTTGCCCGCTTTCCTACAATAGTCAACCGGAAAATACACGGCTCAGAAATCCTCTTTCTTGCAGCGGTCACGCCCCGGGAATTGCCTAGTTTTCGGTTGTACTATTTAATTAACATACAAGATATGACCAGCCAGATCGAGCAGTTGCTCAAAGAAAAATTTGCGGAAGTAGAATATGACCCCTCCAGGAAATTGCTGACGGCGAAGTGGATTGGCTTCCTCAACCTGGAACACGTACAAAAAGTAGTGGACGTACTTTACCGGGCCGTTAAAAAATACCAGGTGCAGTTACACCTTTCCGACCAGTCGCAGATGAAAGTGCTCACCAAGGAAATTCAGCAAATGGTCGGTACCAAAGTACTGCCCGAGTTGCAGAACCTGGGCCTGCGCAAAATGGCGGTGTTCGCGTCCGAAGATTTGTTTGCCCAGGCGGCGGCGCAAAACGTGCACACCCTCTTCCTCGGCCAACTGTCGATCCACATGTTTACCTCAAAGGCGAAATGCGAGGAGTGGCTTACGCAGAAATGAACGGGCCGGGTTAGCCAACCCGCCAAACCAGCCGGAGACTGCGCATAGTACGCAGACAGGTACGGGGTCAATGAAAAAACCCGGTAACTGTTTGCGTACTATTTGTTTTTTTTGTAGTTAATGGTAAAAATAATTTATTTCACCATCAACCAAAAACAATGGCTGCAACAACAATGCTGAAAGCTGACCGCATCATGCAGGTCGGGCTTGGTTTCTGGGCATCCAAAACCCTGCTGTCGGCCGTCAAACTCGGTCTTTTCACCGCGCTGGCGCCCAAACCCCTTACGGCCGAAGAAGTAAAAACGAAGCTGGGCCTCAACCCGCAGGGGCTCTACGTGCGGGACTTTCTGGATGCGCTTGCGTCGATGAACTTCCTGGAACGCCAGGGGGTGGGTGACGGGGCCCGTTACGGCAATACGCCCGAAACAGGGACGTTCCTCGACAAAAGCAAGCCGGACGAGTACCTGGGAGGCTTCCTGGAGATGGCCAACGACCGGGAGTACCGCTTCTGGGGCGACCTGGAAGAGGGGCTGCGCACGGGGCAGCCGCAAAACGAGATCAAAACGACGGGGCAGGAATCGTTTTCGGCCATTTACAATTCGCCCGAGGCGCTCCGCAACTTTGCCCACGCCATGGCCGCCCTGCAAAAGGAAAACTTCGCCGCGTTCGTAAAGGGGTTCGACCTGAAGCCTTTTCGCACCCTCAATGACTTCGGCGGGTCGAGCGGAACCTTCGCCATTGCGGCGGCCCGCCAGTACCCGCACCTGCAATGCACGACCTACGACCTGCCCGCCCTGGTTCCCGTGGCCCGGGAGAGCATTGCCGCCGCCGGCGTTGAAGGCCGGGTGAAGGCGGACAGCATTGACTTTTTCAAGGAGCCGCTGCCCGGGGCGGACCTCATTGCCATGAACAACATCATCAACTCTTTTGCCCCGTCCACCAAGACCATGCTCATCGGCAAAGCCTGCCAGGCCCTGCCCGAGGGCGGCGCGTTCGTAGTGATTGAAAACTTCCTTGACAATGACCGGCGCACCAATACTTTTGGCCTGCTGATGTCCCTCAACCTGCTCATTGAATCCGACGGCGGCTATTGCCACACGGAAGGGGAATTCACCCAAATGCTTCGGCAGGCCGGGTTCAGGCAAGTGAAGTTTCTGCCCATCAACGAGCACACCAGCGCAGCCGTCGCCTACAAATAGCCCGGCGCACGGCCCGGTAGCCCGCTTCACGTTGCCAGTGGAAGTACCCTTAGCGGCTTAACCGGTAAGTAAGAGTGGACGGCTTCCTGTCCCGTATCATTTTTTCCGGCCCGGTCGTCTGCCCCTTCATACACCAGTCCCGGGGAAAGCTCTCTTTTCCCCTCACTGGTGACCAGCCGGCGGCGGGCATGATAGTGCACCGAAGCGCCTGCTTGTTTTTACAATCCCTGCACTTGTGCTGCTGTTTACTGCCGTTGAAATTGAGGCCGTATTTCTTTACGTTTGTGCTCAGACAACGAGGGCAGCGAATTGGTGAATCGCACACGTTCACGCGTGGTTTTTGTTTGGCGACCTCAATTTAAAACCCCCGCTGTTTTTCCCTCCCTCAGCACCCTGTTTTTTGCACTGCCAGCATTTGCAGGGTTCTATTTTACAATAAGTAATTTACTTCTCACCAAACATTTACGCTGTTTAATCTATATTAGGGAAGTAACTTTTTGATCCCATGAACCGCTGGACGCTTCTGTTGGCTCTGCTCATACTGGTTTATCGCACCGTAGCTCAACCCCTCGAGTTGTCCGTCCAGACCGGGCATTCCCTGGGCATTACCCACCTGTGTTTTAACCAGAACGCCCGGCTTCTGGCCAGTTGCGGGGATGATAACCTGATCGTGCTGTGGGATGTGCAATCGGGCAAACAAATCAGGAGTTTACGCAGCCACACGGCACCCGTCAGCCAGGTTGTTTTTCACCCTGCCCACGCTTGGCTTGCCAGTGCTTCGGCAGACGGCCGCGTAGTGGTCTGGGACGCACAAAGCGGGGGGATAGTGCGCACCCTGCAGCCCGGCATGGGTCCGCTCAAAGGAATTGATTTCAGCCAGGACGGGGCGCGGATGGCAGTATCGGGCAACAAAGTGGTCGTTTACGACACGCAGCAGTGGCAGCCCGTGCCCGTCACTGCGCTTCCCGAGCTGCACCGGGGTCTGTATGAATGCGTTAAATTCGACGAGTCCGGGCGGAACCTGGCGGCCAGCAGCCGGCGTGCAGGTAAAATCCGGCTGGTCGACCTGGCCCGCAACCGGGTCACCCGAACCTTTCGGCTCAGAAGCAATGCCATCGGGTACGGGGAAAACGATCAGTACCTGGTTGCGGCCGGCGCGAGCGGTAAACTGCGCCGGTGGCGGCTCAACGCCGGCAGCCAGTTGCTCACGCGTTTTTCGATACCGGCCAACAAATGGACGGATTCATTTCTGTCAGTAGCCCTGAGTGCCCGGGGCGATTATTTTGCCGGCGGCAACCGCAACCACCAGGTATGGGTGTACGACCTGTCCAAGGGCAAAACGCACCGGGTGATTAAAGAACATGCCGGCAAAGTACAGGCCCTCACGTTTAACCGGGAAGGCACCGTGCTGGCCAGCGCCGGCAGCGACCGGGTCATTCATTTCTGGGATGTACAGGCCGGCGACCTGATCAAATCTTTCACCGGGCAAAGCGGCGCCATTCACACCCTGGATGCTGATTCGCTGGGCAAATTCCTGGTGTGCGGCGACAGCGAAGGGTACTGCAAGCGCATTGAACTGGAAGCCGGCGGCGACACGAAAGCCGTGCAAATGCGCCCCCCGGCGTGGCACCGGTTCTGGGGGTGGCGTTCGGCGGTTACGCAAACCCGGCTCGTGCCGGGCGGACGCCAGGTGCTTGCCAGCGTCACGTTTTTCCGGGAACGCCCGGGCTCCGGGGCGGCCCGCAAAGCCAGGCAGCAGTTGGCGCTCTGGGACTTTGATGCGGATAAAGTCACGTACTTCCGCGGCCGGCATGGCGGCAAGATCACTTCCGGACGGGCGTTCTTCACCCTTTCCAAAAGACGGCTCACCACGTACCGCTACCAGGCAGACACCCGTGCCTTTGTCCGCACCCGCCAACGGCTCGCGGAGGACCGCGTGGGCTACTACCGCGCAGGCTGGCTGGCTCCGGAAGGAAACTGGTGGGTAGGGCCGGCCGCCTCCGGTGGATACGCCATTCACAACCTTGAAACCGGCGGGTCGATCCCGCTGCCGGATCATGGACGGATCGAGGCGGTTGCCTTTGCGGGGGACCGGCTGGCCTGGCGTACCGACCGGGCGCGGGTGCATTTGTTTGACCTGGCGCAAGGGCAGCCGCTGGCTGCCTTCCCGGGCAGCGGCCCACTGCTGGCAGCGGAAGACGAACTCCTGTTTGCCACGCCGGGCGACTCGGTGACCGTCGTTGACCTGGTACAGGCGGTGGTCACCCGGACTTTTCCGACCGGGCACTCCAGCAGCGTTACCAGCCTGCAGCAAGTCCCGGCCCGGTCGGTGCTGCTTTCGGGCAAGTCTCGACGGTTCGATCCGGTTCTGGTCCTGGCCCGGGGGCGAGCCCAAGCTATCCCTGGTTCCCGTGGGTGCCCGCAACAAAGTGCTCATTACGCCCGACCAGTATTACCTGGCTACCAAAGGCGCTTTAAAGGGTGTAAGCTTTACGCGCGGCGACAAAGTGTACACCTTTGAGCAGTTCGACCACCTCTACAACCGGCCCGACCGGGTGATGGCGCAACTGGAAAAGCCCGCGTCTCCCCTGGTCGCCCTCTACCAGCAAGCTTACCTGAAGCGGCTGGAGCGGCTCAACCTTACGGCCGGGCCTGCCGCCGGGGCCGGTGATCCGCCCGCCCTGGCGCTGCGGCGGGAAGCACTGCCCCTCACCACCGGGTCGCCGGTACTGCGCGTGCAGGCCGACGCGGCGGGCGGCGCCCATCCCCTGCAACGGATGCTGGTATGGGTGAACGGCGTGCCCGCCTACGGCATGAAAGGCGTGCCGCTGCCCCGGGGGGCCGCCTGCGCGTGGGAGGGAGAAGTTACCTTATCACGCGGCAAAAACCGGGTTGAGATTGCCGCGGAAAACGGCGGCGGCGTGCGCTCCCCTACCGAGGTCTTTGAAGTATACTACAAGTCGCCGCCGCGCAAGCCCGACCTGTACGTCGTATCCATCGGCGTGGCCCGGTACCAGGAAGACAGCCGCAGCCTGACCTACGCCGCCAGCGACGCCAGCCAGGTAGGCGCCCTGCTGCACAACACCCGCAGCCGGTACCGCCGTGTGCACACCAAAGTGCTGCTCAACGAAGACGTGACGCGCGAAAATTTCCTGGCCCTGAACGCGTTTCTGGCCGGGGCCGGGGTAGATGACGTGGTCGTGATCTTCATGGCCGGGCACGGGTTGCTCGACGCCGGCAAGAACTACTACTTTGCGACCTACGACCTCCGGTTCGACCGGCCCGGCGACCGGGGCATTCCCTACGCGGCCCTGGAAGCACTGCTGGACGGCCTCAAGTCCCGCAAAAAGCTCCTGTTGCTCGACACGTGCCACTCCGGGGAGTACGACGCTGCCGAACCGGCCGCCCCGAACGCCCCGCCCCCCGACGACGTGGCGGGCAACAAGCGGTCCGGGTACGGCGTGGCCCCGGCGGGCTGGGACGGGCTCCAGGAATCGTTCGAACTTTCGAAGCTCTTGTTTGCTGACCTCAAGGACAATTGTGGGGCCAGCATCATCTCGGCCGCCACCGGCCCGGGCTTTGCGCTGGAGGGATCGCAGTGGCGCAACGGCGTGTTTACGTACTGTCTGCTCAACGGGCTGCAAACCCGGAAAGCCGACCTGAACGCCGACCGCAAAGTGACCGTGATGGAATTGCAGGAATACGTGGCCACGCAGGTACACGCGCAAACCAACGGGCAGCAACGACCTACTTTCCGCGTCGAAAACCTGAAAAATGACTTCAGAATCTGGTAAGCGGCTCCTGGGCATCCTGCTGGCCTGCCTGGCGCTGAGTATCTCCGCGCAGGCGCAGCGCCTGCGCATCGGCGCCAAGGGTGCTTTTCCCCTGCGGGCGGCCCTGGCCACGGTGCAGCCTGCGTTCTACTTTGCCGACGACGTCAATACTGAATTCCGGGTAAAACCGGAAGCAGCCATGCGGCCCCGGCTCATCGTGTACCCCCGGATTTTCTGCCAGTACCTGTTCAGCGACAACTACCTGGTGTCCTTCGAAAGCGGGTACCTTTCCTTCCTGAAGCAGTATACCATCCGGGAGTACGGCGATTTTAAGCAGGACTTCGTGTGGGATACCCGGTACAAGTACACGTTTCTCACCAATACGTTCCACGTTGGGTATGCATTCTGGCGCACCCGGGAAGTGCACCCCCGGGTGTTCGCGGGCATTACCCAGTACGTGCCTTTGCAACTGACCGAAGTAACCGACCGGGCGGCCGGGAACCGGCTGGAGCGGGTCAGGCCGTACGGGGAGGTAATTGACCGCAACATCCGGGCTTTGCCCGGCAGTCTCTGGACGACGACGATCGGCGGCGGCCTGCACTACTACCTCTTCCAGGTGGATGTGTACTACGACCGCAGCCTGGGCCGGGTGGAGAAAAACCAGTTTCAGCCTTTGTACCGCCACTATTCCAGCTTCTCGGTAACGGCCGGCGTCAACCTGCTGCACCTGCTGGTGAAATCGAAGAAAGTGAAAAGCGGGCAGCAAAGCATCGACGAATACTAACCGACAAGGAGCGGCATGCGAACCAAGTGTACCCCCAAAAGCTGGCTGCCGGCACTGCTGGTGCCGTGGCTCCTCTCCTGCTCCCCCTCCGTTACCGAACCCGACTACGGCTCCTTCACGCGGGTGGTGGGGCCGCGGGGCGGTACAGTGCAGTTTTTCCCGGCGGGCGAAGGGCGCAACATTCCGCGCAGCCTGCTTCCCCAACTGCAAGTGGCCCCCGGCACGTTCGGCCAGAACGCCGTCCTCCGGCTGGGCATTCAGCAGATGACGCCCAACAACCTGCCGCCCGCGCTGACGAGCATTTCCGGCCGGAATTATAAATGGGAGTTTGACGCTTCCGCGCCCGTGGCCGGCGAGCCCATCGAACTCACGGTTCCCTTCGACGAGCCGGACGAAAAGCTCTGGCTGCGCAATTACGTAAGCCGCTTCCGGCTGTACCGCATCCGCCGCAGCCTGCCCACCACCGACCTGCGGAACTGGGAACCGGTGCCCGACGCCCGGCTGGACACGGTGGCGCGCCGGGCGACGGCCCGCATTGCTGATTTTGAGTACGCCTACTGCGTGTTGTTCGGGGAGGTCCGGCGGAGCGACAACGTCGTGATCCGCACCACGGGGCCCGTAGCTGCCGTGCAGGCCGGGACGGCGGACGGGTTTTTCTCCCCCACCCTCCCCCGCGACTGGGGCCTCTACCATTTGGATGACACCACCCACTACCGGATCGAGGACCGGTGGAACGACGACTTCCGGCTGGACTTTTCGTTTGCCGGCCGCCGCCCCGGCACCTACGCGGGCGACCAGGTGCGGGTGGCTTACCGGTGGCAAAAAGAGGGCGACACGTGGGTACACCACTTTTCGCACGCCGGGGGGGCCACCCTCCGCATCAGCCGTTTCGGCGGCATCGGCGAGTGGGTAGAAGGCACCCTTACCGGCACGCTGGTCAACCCGGCCGGCCAGGCAATAAACATAGCGTCCGACTTCAAACTGATTCGAACCCGATGAGGAGCTTGACCAATCCATTCCTTCACCTGCTTGCATGCTACGCGTGCCTGCTGCTACCCGTAGCACCTGCCCCTGGCCAGGTATACACTTTCAGCAAGGGCTCCGCTGCTTACCAGCCCTTGCGCAACCCGCAACTGGAAAACTTATTCGACGAAATCACCGCTTCTTCGGTGTCAATGGAGCTGGGGTTCCGGTTCAGGTATTATGATCGCTATTTCACGAAGCTGGAAGTATTCGATGAGGGGCTTATCGCTTTTACCAATGGCCCCATTACAAGTGGCAGTCACATTATGTTCTGTTTTTCGGGGTATGCAAACGACATTGACGATTACGGGGAAGTAGATGCAAAATCAGAAATAAAGTACGAGACAACGGGTAATCCGGGCAACCAGGTATTTACGCTTGAATATAACACAATCGCATTGCTCGATAAGCACCGGAGCGTTCCTCACAATCTGGTAGGGGTGATCAGTTATCAATTAAAACTGTACGAAAACAACGGGGACATCGAAATCCATTTCGGGAACAGCATAGCCTCGCCCGGCTCGCTCTATCCATCCTACACGGGCATCTACAACGTCTTTCCTGCACTCCGGGGTCTGGGCGTGTATGGCTACACCCATGATTTAAAGATTACGCCTTTGGTATTAGATGATTTCGGAGCATACGGGCTGCTGGGCATCCCGCCGGCGGGCACCGTGTACCGGTTCGGCTTTGACCGCGACCTGACCTGGAACAACCTGCCGGGCGTGGGCTGGGACGTGATCAACGGCATGGCCAGCGGGAGCGGCAGCCCCAACAGCGGCTTTGTGAACGGCGACGTGGGCGGGGCGCTGCTGGGGCACAACCGGTACAAGGACCGCGAATTTGCCGAAAAGTACTACCTGTCGGAAAAGGCCGTGGTCAAGGGGATGGCCAGCCAGCACTACGGCAGTGCCACGTCGGAAGCGTTGGCGTCGTTTTCCCTCTACGCGGCAGGCCCCGACGGGCTGCCCGGCGCGCAACTGGCGCAGCAGCGGGTCCCCTACCGCTGCCTCAACCGGGAGGGGGCGCTCAACTACGTGCCCTTCGACACTTTTACGGCCGTGCAAGACTCCTTTTTCGTGGCCTTCGGCCTGGCCCCCTACGAACAGGTGTCAGGCGATACGCTGGGCCTGTATTACATCAGCGCCGACCCGGCCCAGCCCGGCATCACGGCTTTCGGGCGGACGGCCGCCCGGTGGTTCGACGGCCGGTGGTACGACGTGTATTCAACCAAAATGCTCACCAACCGGGTAAAGGGGTACGCGTTCACCGACTCTTCAGCCCTCGACCTGGACCTGGTGCACCTGGCCCTGTTCCCGGTCATCAACTTCAACGTGGCCTCGACCGGCGCCCTGGCCGGCAACCTGAACTGCCCCGCCGATGGCCGCGTGGTTACCGGCCTGGCAGCCAACTACGCAGCCCGCGGCGACCTCCGGCTGCACCCCTGCTACCCCAACCCCGCCGTTGGGCAAGTCTGCATCCCGTTCTCGCTGCAACGCCCCGGCCGGGTTACCCTCGCCGTGTTCGACGCCCTCGGCCGGCCCGTGTACCAGGGGCAGCACGCCTTTGGAAGCCCCGGCCTGCAACGGGTGTACCTGGACACCGGCCATTACCCCGGGGGCGTCTATACCGCCGTGGTGCGCACCGGCCAGTCCGTACTGGCAACCCAGTTTGCGGTTCATCCCTAACCCCCCTCTCCACCCGTGAAAAAGCCATCCTTCGTAGGGTTGATGTTGCTGCTGGCCGGCTGCCTGTTGTTGGGCTGCGAACGGGGGCAGCCCCTGCCCGAAGCGGCCCCCGAGGCGGGGCTGCTGCCGCCCTCGGGGGGCACGGTAACCCTGGGTTCCGTCAGCCTTCAGTTGCCCGAAGGCGCCGTGGACGAGGCCACCCCGGTGCGGATCGACGCCGCGAACCCGTGCCCCGGCGACCCGGGGCAGGCAGTGTATTTGTTCCGTTGCCCGTACGTGATCGCCCCGGAACAACTCCGGTTCAACCACCCCGTGGTCCTCACCGTCACCGAATACCGGTACTGGCTCCGCGCGGTCAACGAGCAAGGCATTGACCAGTCGTACCCGGCCGAAAAGGTGAGCCTCTTCGAGATCGACGCCCCGACCGGGAAGGCCACCGAAGTACCCGGCGTGCAGGTACAACTGCTCGACGACCAGGTGCGGCTGACGGCCTCCATCACCCGTACCGGCCGCTACCAGATCGGGGTGCTCCGGGAATTCATTCAATTTTCGGGTGGCTGGATGGAAGCCCGGCTCACGGGGGACATCGACACCACGATTACCCTCCGCAACTACGCCTCCGCCAGCGGCGGGGCCGTGCGCCAGACCGAATACCTGGGCAACCGGTACACCACCACGCTTTTTGTGCTCGAAAATCCCAACGACCCGGTGGCTTCCCCCAGGATCAGCATTCTCACCACGGCCACGGCTGCCGGCCCTTTCGCGTTCACCAACGCCAATGGGGAGAATGCCTCGGTGATTTCGTACTACCGGAATGGTGAAAAGATTACGGTCAACCCGTTCCTGGGCGAGGCAGTCCAGCTTACCTTCGACCGCTACGACCCGCCGGGCGGCAGGGTATCGGGCAGTTACCAGACCAGGGGAGGTGCCTCGCCGGGAGAAAGAAGGGTAAACATCACCATTCACTTCAGCTTACGCCGGTTGTTATGACGTACCGCTGCCCACTCCCCGCCCCGTGGCTGTTGCTCCTGCTGGCCCTCCTGCCGGCGTGCCGGGAAGCCGGCTGCAAGGACCCCGATGCCGCCAATTACCAGGCCGGCGCCGACGTGCACGACGGCTTTTGCGTGTACCGCTACCTGCTCCGGGTAACGCTGCGCGAGGCCGACCTGCAAAGGAGCCAGTCGCCGTACTGGGATGCCCCCAACGCCCTGCCGCTGAGCTTCCCCGCCGAAGAATACCCCGACCTCCGGTTTGACCTGCGCCGGCGTGCCGGCGACCCGTGGACGTTTCAGACCCCTACCGAGTTTGACTGCACCAGCCTGCCCGTGGCCTGGGAGGTGTACGGAGCCGGCAGTGAACTCCTGCGCCTGCACGAAGAATACCAGTACCGCCTGGTGGACGAAGACGAACGGGGCCTCCAGGTGATGCACGAAGGCACCTTTGTACCTGCCCAGGTGCTGCACGACAACCAGATCACCCTGCGCAGTGCCGACGGCCGGACCCTCATTGAACTGGCCTTCGTGGTCCGGTGATTTCCGGGGCGGACCCGGGCCGTTCCGGGCAGCGGTTTTGCGAAAAAAATAGATGGGGGAACGGTTGATTTTTCGAACGCAATCCCTTTATTTTAAACGGTTAAACGCCTAAATAGTACATCTGTTTCGCCTCATTTCAATTGCCGTTAACCAGGTATGGGTTGCCGGCAATTCCCCGGCACACGGTTAAAAAAGGTCCAAACGAAATTTTAGTTAATCCGGCGCACCAACACGCTGCCCTCCCGGCAGATCACTCCACTTTTTAGCATTCATTTCCGCTTCAGCAATGCGAAAAATCTTACTGCTTGGCTCCTTCCTCCTGCCATGCCTGCTGCCCCTTCCCCTGTTTGCCCAACTGCCCGTCACCCTTGATTTCGAGAACGCCGCCGGGTGGGAACTGAACGTGGCGCAGGGGGAGCCCGTGAATGCAACCGCTACGGCGGGGAACGTTACGGCTTCTTTAAACTTTACCCTTATGGATGTTGAGGACAACCGCTGGGTAATCAATGCCGAATACAAGGGTGGGGAGGTAAACTATCTTCCGTGTCCCGATAACTGTAAATATACCCCCATACCGCCGGTACCTGACCAGCCTGGCGCGATTACGAATCCGAACCAGAACTACTTGCACGTAGTCTCTTACATAAGCATCAATTCATCGCCCCCCATTTTATCCGCTAATTTTTATGCATTGATGGCCTTCAAACGGCGGTGCTTCGCACGGATGAAAACCGATTTCAGCACGACCGGCCACAGTGGCGTAACGGTCAGCTACTGGCGGGTGGGAGGCCCGGGCCAAAGCATCTACTACAGCCTCGACCAGGGCGCCACCTGGGCCCTGCTGACGGTGATTACCGGCGAAACCACCGGCTGGACCCGGAAGGAAGTAACCCTTGCCGCGCTGGACAACCAGCCGGCGGTGCGCCTGGGCGTACTGTGGGACGACAACGCGGGCACCGTCGACGCGACGGGCCTCGACGAAATCGTGATCACCGGCACCAAAGTGGCCCCCACGACGCCGACCATTGCCACCACCCTGGGCGCCGCCACCTACTGCGCCGGCGCCGCCCTGTCCGTACCCTTCACCGTGTCGCGGCCCCTGGATGCCGGCAACGTGTTTACGGCCCAGCTTTCCGATGCGGCCGGCAGTTTTGCTACCCCCCTGGTCATTGGCACGCTGGCCGGCACCACGGCCGGTACCGTACCTGCCCAGTTGCCGGCGGGCCTTGCAGCCGGCAACAAATACCGCGTCCGGGTGGTTGCCTCCAGCCCGGTGGTTACGGGCAACGACAACGGGAACGACCTGATCCTCACCGCCCCCCTGTCGCCTCCCGCGGTGACGGCCCCGGCCACCACCTTTTGCGCCGGGCAAACCGTAACGCTGAGCGTACCGGGCGTGCCCGGGGCTTCGTACCAGTGGAAAAAGGACGGACAGCCCACCGGCAGCAACCAGCCCAGCCTGGTCGCGGGCCTGCCGGGCACGTACACGGTGTCGCTGACGAATGCCTGCGGAACCGTTGCCGCCACCAACAGCCTCACCCTGACGGCGAAGACGATCCCGGCCGTCCCCCGGATCACGGCGGCAGGTCCAACGGACTTTTGCACCGGGGGCCAGGTCACATTGAGCATTCCCCCGCAGGAAAACGCCGCTTACCGGTGGCTGCGGGACGGCGTCGAAGCAGGTACGGGCCAAGCCTCCTTTACGGCCAACCAGGCAGGCGTCTACCGCGTGGCCGTGTCCAACGACTGCGGCGCGACCCTTTCCGAAAATGAGGTAACCGTGCGCGTGACGCTGCTCCCCGCGGCGCCCACCATTGCTGCGGCCGGCCCCGCTGCCTTCTGCCGGGGCGGCCGCGTGCAGCTATCGGTTCCCGCCCAGCCCGGCGCGGCGTACCAGTGGCAGCAGGACGGCACTGCCGTGGGCGGCAACGAAGCCACCTTGTTCGCTACGGAGGGCGGCGTCTACAGCCTGACCCTCACCTACCCCTGCGGTACGGTAACGGCGGGCAACCCCGTGACGGTAACCGTGGTGGACGCGCCGCCGCCGCCACAGGCCGTGCCCGCCCAACGGTGCGGGCCGGGCGAAGTGTCGCCGGGTGCGACCGGCGGGACGGCGGGCAACTACCGCTGGTACGAAAGCCCGGACGCGGCCAGCCCGGTTGCCGGTGCGTTTACGGCAACCCTCCGGCGTACGGTCAGCGCCACGGCTACTTTTTACGTGTCGATCCACAACGGTTCGTGCGAGAGCAGCCGGGTTCCGGTGACGGCCACGGTGTTCCCCCCGCCGGTAGCCGACGCCGGCCCCGACGTGCAGATCAACTGGGGAGAGCAGGTGCGGCTCAACGCTTCGGGCGGCGGCACGTACGCCTGGTTTCCGGCTACCGGGCTCGACAACCCCGCCGTGGCGGCCCCCCTGGCCGGCCCGGCCGAAAGCACGACGTATACCCTCACCGTCACCAGTGCCGACGGGTGTACGGCCACGGACGAAGTACGGGTGGAGGTACTCACCCAAGTAAGCGTGCCGAACGCGTTTACCCCCAACGGCGACGGCTACAATGACCGGTGGGAAATCACCAACCTGGGCGCCTACCCCAACAGCCAGTTGGAGGTGTACAACCGCTGGGGCGCCCGCGTGTACCGGTCGCAGGGGTACCGCACCCCGTGGGACGGGACCGCAGCGGGGCAATTGCTGCCCTTCGCCACGTATTTCTACACGATAGACTTAAAGGACGGGAGCCGGCCGCTCCGCGGTTCGGTCAGCCTTGTGCAGTAATCACCACTCTTCACTTCTCCAACCGGCCGGTACGCGTATGAGCAAACTTTTACTTACTTTTTCACTGCTGTGCCTCGGACTGGCGGCCGGCGCCCAGCAGAAGCCCCAGTACACCCAGTACATGGCCAACGGCTACCTGCTCAATCCCGCCATCAGCGGCATTGAAGACTACGCCGACGTAAAGCTGGGGTACCGCAACCAGTGGGTCGGTTTCGAGGGGGCCCCCGTAACGTTTTACGCAAGCGCCCATACCCCCCTTGGCCGGCGTCCGGCCGATTCCCTCGCGGGCCCGGCAAACCGCCGGCCGGGGCCGGCCCGCGCCGGGTACCCCTCCGGTGGCCCGCGCCACGGAATCGGGGCCATTGCCCTGCTCGACCAGGTGGGTCCCCTCAGCCGGACGGAAGTAGCCCTCACGTACGCCTACCACGTGCGGCTGGCCGAAAACCTCAGGCTTTCGGCCGGCGTATCGGCGGGCCTGTTGCAGTATGTATTCCGCACCGACAAGCTGCGGCTGGCCGACCCGAACGACCCGCTAAGCGGGAGCACCACGCGGGACCTCAAACCCGATTTTGCGGCCGGGCTCTGGCTCTATGCCGACAAGTACTACCTGGGCGCCTCGGCCACCCAGTTGCTGGGCAACCGGTTTTCCTTCGGGGGCGACGGAACCGGTGACCCGTCCCGGTTGTACCGCCATTACTTCCTGACGGCCGGGTACAAGCTTACGCCCGGCGAAAAATTCACCCTCATTCCCTCGGTGCTGGTAAAATGGGTGCGCCCCGTTGCCGCCGCCGTGGACTGCAACCTGCGCCTCAACTACGCCGGGCGGCTGTGGGCCGGCGCTTCCTGGCGCCAGCACGAGGGTTTCGCGGGGCTGGTCGGCGCTACGTTCAGTCACGTGGTTGACGTGGGCTACTCGTACGACCTGGGGATGACCGGCGTGGGACAGCTTGCCGGGGGGAGCCACGAGATCATCCTGGGCCTCCGGCTGGGCAACCGTTCCCGGGTGCTGTCGCCCCGGCACCTGTGGTAAACGCCTCCCGGCCGTGGGGGCGCGGCAGCAGTAAACGCTTGATCACCGGTTCCTTATGAAAAACCTCTTTTCCCTCTTTCTGGGTGTGCACTGCCTGGGTTGCCTTTGCCCGGAAACGGGGCGGGCGGCTGAACCGCAAAAAAGAGCCCTCATCGTTGCCATCAGCAACTACCCGGCCGACGGGGGCTGGCAGGCCATCAGTTCGGCCAACGACGTTTCGCTCATCGGCGACGTATTGGCATTGCATGGCTTCCCGGAAAAAAACGTCCGGGTGCTCACCGATGGCGAGGCCCGCAAAGCCGGAATCCTCAAAGCCCTGCAGGAACTGGTGGCGGCCAGCCAGCCGGGCGACAACGTTTTCATTCATTTTTCGACCCACGGCCAGCAGGTACCCGACGCGGACGGCGATGAGTTCGACGGCCTCGACGAAGCCCTGGTGCCCTACGACGCCCGCAAGCGGTATGAAGCCGGCAAATACCAGGGCGAGAACCACTTACGCGACGACGAACTGGGCCTGGTGCTCGAACAGTTGCGGGGCCGGCTGGGCAGCAGCGGGAGCGTACTCGTTACGCTGGACGCCTGTCATTCGGGCAGCGGCACGCGGGGAAACATCGCGGTCAGGGTCCGGGGCACGTCCCAGGCCCTGGTTCCCCCCAACCACCAGCCGGGCAAACTTGCCCTGGAAGAAAAATGGGTAGGTTCGCCCGCCGGGGCCCGGGGCGAAACCTGGCCGGGGCCCGGGGCGCCGCTGGCAATCATCAGCGCGGCCAGCCCGCGCCAGTTGAACTACGAAACCCTGGACGACAACGGCAACCCCGTCGGGTCGCTTACGTACGCCCTTGCCAAGGTGCTCACCAACGCCCGGCAGACGCTGAGCTACGGGGCGGCTTTCGACGAGATCAAGCTGGTGATGCGGGGCATCTCGCCCGACCAGGACCCCGAATTTGAGGGGACTGCCGCCAGCGAGGTATTCAGCGGCCGGATGGTGCTGCAAAAACCCTATTACCTGCCCAGCCTGGACCGAAACAACCGGATCGTGATCCGGGCGGGCACCCTGCTGAGCGTGTACCCGGGCACCACGGTGGCTTTTTATCCCATCGGCACCCCGGACCCTTCCGGCCCGGAAGCAACGCCCTACGCCACGGGCCGGGTGACGGCGTCGTCTTTTCTCTACAGCACCATCGCGCTGGACTCGGCCCGGGCCGACGTGGCCGCCCTCGAAAAATCGTGGGTGTTCATCCGGGAACAGCACTTCGGCAACGCGGCGCTGCGCGTTAAAATTGATGTCCAGCAACACGCCGCCCTGTTTTCCGCCCTGCAAAAAGCGCTGGCAGCCATTCCGCTCGTGCGGCTGACCGACGACCCTGACGCCGACCTCCTCATCGACAACTACGAGGGGAAGGGGCAGCCGGCGCGGGGCGCCCACCTGGTGGTGAGCCGAAGGGGAAAAGAAATTCACCAGCAGCCCTTGCGCCGCGACAGCATCGCCCAGCAGGTCGAACGGCTCCTCACGACGATCCGGTACAGCATCAAGACGCACTACCTGGTCAACCACCTGACCATGCAGGACCCGTCACTGAAAATAGTCTGCCAGATCGTGCCCGTCACCGTGGATGCCGGCAACCAATTCCAGGAAAGGCCGGCACCGGCCGCCGGCACCGGGGGGGAAGTACTGCATTTGCAGGAGGGTGACAAGGTGGTTTTGAAGGTTACCAATGCCGGCTCCCAACGCGCCTATTTTACCATTCTCGACATTCAACCCGACGACAGAATAACGGTAGTGGTCCCCTACCGCAATGCCGAGGCGAAAGACTTCGTGCTGGGGCCGGGCGAAACCCGGCTCATCCGTGGCTTTCCCCGGTTTCCCCTGGAAGTGACCCCGCCGTACGGCAAAGAGGTCTACAAAGTCATTGCCACCGAGCAACCCATCGACCTGCGGCAACTGCTTGCCGAAAAAGATACCCGGTCGCGGGGATTCCTGTTGCCTTTCGAACGGTTGCTGCGCAACGCCAGCAGCGCCCGCGGCACCTCCGACCAGGAAGAAACGTCGGCGCCGGATGCGGCCCACGTAGAAACGTTCTTCTTCGAAATTATTCCCAAGAAGTAGCTTTGCCGCCCCTTGGCCGGTAGAGAAGACCGGCCAAGGGGCGGGTTTGTCTCATCAGCATGAGCGGCGGCCCGTGCGTGCCCCCTCCCCAACGGCGGCCTTTATCTTATTTCAGAAAAATGTTTTCACGCCGGGGTAACGTCTCCGGGTAGTCAGGATCAATGGGTACAAGGCAGCAGCGTACTGCCGGCAACGACCGGAACGAGGCTGCCGCCCCCACCCCTAACTACTTACGCACGTGAAAACGCTTTTCCAAAAAACCTTCGCCGGCTTTGGCTTGCTTGCCCTGCTGGCAACCTCCTGCGATTTCATCGTTCCCATTGTGCCGGCCCCGGCCCCGGTTCCCCCTCCCCCCACGGCCAACGCCGGCAAAGTGCTGTCCATCACCCGCGTCGCCCAGCAAACAAACGTCTGGTGCTGGGTGGCTACCTCCGAAATGGTGCTCAACTACTACGACCGGCCCACCGGGCAATGCGTGATGCTGAGCAACTGGTACCAGGCCAACTGCTGCTGGAACCCCGGGCTGTGCCAGTCGGGGGGTACGCTGGAACAGATCCGGACGAACCTGCGGTATTTTGGCGGCCTGCAGGCCAGCATCGCCCCCCGGCGGCTGACCCTGGCCGAAATCAAAACCGAAATTGACGGCGGCCGGCCCATCATCATTGCCTACTCCAGCTTCCAGGCGGGGCACGTGGTGGTCATCTTCGGGTACAGCGGCAACAACCTCCACATCTACGACCCGCTCTACTACAACCCCGGCCGGGCCGACCAGGCGTTTGTGGTGCCCTACGGCCAATCGTTCAGCTACGGGGGTGCCCAGACCTGGACGCACAGCATCTACCAGATCAAGTAACGCCCCGGGCCGCCGGTGCACCGGATTCTCCGTCAGCCGGCGCCTTTTCCGGGGTAACCTTTGCCTGGCTCCGGATTAATGACCATCCGCTCCTTTCCACGCATTCCAACCTGACCGCTCATCCTGAACTGACAACCCGCCATGAAAAAGCTCCTGATTGCCGCCCTTGCAGCGTTTGCGTACGCCGTTTTTGCCCCCGCCCAGTCCGCCCGGGGACAAGTCCGGGAAATTGCCAACTACCACATCAACGACATTGCCATTGCCACGGCCGACCCGTACGGGTACGTGATCTACTACAACCCGGTGGTGGTGCAACAGGCCGGCCCGCTGGTATCGGCCTTCTTCCGGGCCCACGAGTACGGGCACATCTACCTGGGGCACGTGGACCGGCTCCTGCAGGCCCGCGACCCTTATACCCGGCTGATGCTGGGCAGGCAGGCCGAAATAGAAGCTGACCAGTATGCCGCCCGGCAACTGGCCGATCAGCCGGCCGTCGTCCAGGCCGCCGTTGCGTTCTTCACCCACTCGGGCAACGGGGGCGACCACACCCACCTGCCGGGGCCACAGCGGGCCCTGCTCATCCGGCAGGCCGTAGCCCAGGCCGGCACCGGCGGCGAAGCGCATCCGGAAAACACCGGCCTCGTCCGGGCGACTGATTACGCGCAGCCCGACGAGGACTTGCAGGAAGAGGCGGCGCTCCTGGTAGAGACCCTGGCCGACGAGGATTTTGAAGGCGTTACCGACTTCTTCAACGACCGGCTGGCGCAGCAACTGTCGGCCGACCGGGTCGGGCAGGTGTGGATGGGCGTGGTAGCGCAACTGGGCGACTTTGAGGAGCAGGGCTCCCCCCGCCTCGTCCGGGAACAGGGCTACAACGCGGTAATCATTCGCTGCGAACTGGCGTATGGCGCGGTAGCCGTAAAAGTGGTATTCGACCAGCAGGATCAGGTAGCCGGGTTGTGGGTGTACCCGGTCCAGTCCGCCTTCTGACCGGTGCGGTTGCGCCCAAAAGCTTCTGCCTCGCGGAAGCTTTTTTTGTAGCGGCCCGGGCGCGCTGCCAGGGCAACGTTCTCCTGCCCGGGCGGCGCGCCCCCCGAAAGCGCCATTGAAAGCCCGGCCCGAATTTGCGAAAATGCTTACATTAACCTTGCGGATGCTACCCGGTCCCGTGCTGCCCTCAACCGGGCGACCCATCCCGGTGCTACGCTTCCCAACCCCGTACCCATGAACCGCCAACTGTGCCTACTCCTGCTGTTGCTGCTGCCCCCGGCAGGCGGGCAAGCCCAGCAAAAGCTGCCCGTTACACACCCCAAGTACCAGGCAACCGACCGGGTTTTCCAGTCGCTGGTCAATGCGTTTGCCAGCAGCAGCGGCCGGCCCGCGCTGGAGATACTGGCAAAAGGCAGCGGCAAACGGGTGGTTGCCGTCTACACGGCCCAACCGGTAGGCAAGGTCAGCGTGGACGAGGAACTGTACGACCTGTGCCGCCAGCTCGGCCGGGATTCCACGACGGCCCTGGCCGCGATCCTGGGTCACGAACTGGCCCATTATTACCGGCGGCACACCCACGCCAACTCCTTCGGCAAAACGGCTCCGGGGGCTTCCGCCGACCCGGAGGCGCTGCGCCGGATTGAGTCGGAAGCCGACCACTACAGCATATTTTACTGCACCCTCGCGGGCTACCCGACGGCCCGGGCATTTCCGGCCATAGTGGACAAAATCTACCAGTACTACCAACTGCCCGGGCAGCTTGCCGGCTACCCGTCGCTGGCCGAACGCAAGCGGGCCTACGAAGCAGTCAGCCAGGCGCTGGCGCACAAGCTGGTCGCATTTGAGGCGGGCCGTTTCCTCTACGCCGTGCAGAACTACGAAGGGGCCGCCCTGTGTTTCAAGGACCTGCTCAACGACTTCCCGAGCCGCGAGATGCACAACAACCTGGCCGTTTGCCGCCTCCAGCAGGTGCTGCACGCGCTGCCCGCCCGGGAGCATCCGTTCCGCTACCCCGTCGAGTTTGATTCCCACACCCGGCTTAGGACTCTGACGCGCGGGGAACTGCCGGTGGAGCCGCTGCTGGACGAAGCCATTGCGTCGCTCCAGCAGGCCATCCGGATGGACCCCGGTTACCTGCCGGCCCAGGTAAACCTGGCGTGCGCGTACTCGCTCCAGGGCAACCAATACCTGGCGATTGGCACCATCAACGCCATTGCCCGGAAGGAGTTGACGGCCGACGCCCTCACGATGCGCGGCATTGCCTATTACCGCAACGACGAACCCCGCAAAGCCCGCCCCGACTTCGCGCAGGCCCGGCAACTGGGCGGCCTGGAGAGTGACGATAACCTGGCTGTATTCGACAAACTGACCCGGCAGCAGGTGACGCCCGAAAGCCTGCTGGCCGCCCGGCGCCGCAACGCCGGCAGCCGGCCGGCCGGCCCGGCCAATCCGCCCGCCGGGGCTCCGGTGCTCGGGGCCGGGGCGTACACGTCGTACCGGGTCAGTGCCGATCCCTACCTGCTCGTCAAGGCTGCTTCCCCCACCGAAGGGTCGGTGGTGCAAATGGAGATCAATGCTCCCGCCGCCAACGGCAGCCGCCTGGTGTACGCCGTAGCCACGGCCCGGCACGATCACCCGGACGGGCTGGCGGGCGGCGTGCGCGTGGGCGCCGACCAGGCCACCGTACGGCGGGCGTACGGGATGCCGCCGCAGCGGCTGGCCGGCCCCCAGAGTGTGGTGTGGGTGTACCCGCAGCAAGGCGTTGTGCTCACGTTCGGCCCGGACCAGCGCGTTGCGTCCTGGTCGGTGTTCCGGGCCGAGCGGCGCCGGTAAGGCCGCCGTGGCCCGTTGCAGCCCGCCCCGGGCGGGTGGGCCTGATTGGTCCCGTTAAGCATAAAATGAGTCCGGGCGTTTGGGTTGGTGGTGGATTTACAAGGATATTATGCATATAATAGGGACCTGTTTGGCTAACCCTCAATAAGCAGATGGTCCCCGATCCTTCCACGTCGCTTTCCGAAAATCAACTCATCGACCTGCTGCGGAACGGGCCGCCCGAACGCACCCGGGCCGTCCTCAACCGGGCCTACAACAGTTACTGGCCCATGGTCCGCAACCTGGTGGTCACCAATTCGGGCACCGAGGAAAGCGCCAAGGACATTTACCAGGACGCCTGGACGGTGATCTTTCTGAAGGCCAGGAATGAACCGGGGTTTAAGCTGACGGTCCAGCTGAAAACTTTTCTTTACGCCATCTGCCGCAACAAGCTGCTGCAACGCATCAGCAAGCAGAGCCGGTTCACCCGGCTGGTGGACACCGAGGAAAACGACGGGCCCCTTCCGGCGCTGGTGCGGGACCTGCTGGCAGTGCCGCCCGCCGAGGAGGAGGAATACCAACTGCCGGAAATAGAGGCGGTCATCGAACAACTCAGCCAGTTGGGCGGCTCCTGCCCCTGCGTGCTGACCAACTTCTACTTCCACCAGCTTTCGATGGAGCAGATTGCCGACAAGTGCGGCCTGGCCGGCGACGGGGCGGCCCGGGTGAAAAGACACAAATGCATTGACAAATTAAAAGAGAAGTTCAAACGGTAGCCGAAGCCATGATTACGGACGAAAACAAAACGGAGATTATCGAAAGATACCTGCAAAACGACCTGACGGCGGCGGAGCTTGCCTCGTTCAACGAGAAGATGGCGGCCGACGCGGCCTTCCGGCGGGAAGTGGCGCTGCAAAAGCGGGTGGTGGAGGCCGTCCAGGCTGCCGAATTCAAGGACCTGCTCAACCAGTTTCACCCCCCGGCCGGGGCCGTATCCCCCGGCGCCCCGGTGCAGGACTCGCCCGAAGCCCGGGTGGTTCCCCTCGGGCGAACCCGCTGGTTTACGTATGCCGCCGCGGCCTCCGTATTGCTGCTGCTCACGGTGGGCCTGGTGTTGTACCTGAACCGCCCCCCGAACACCCCGCAGATTGCCCGGATCAGGTACGTGGTTACGGCCGACGGACAGGACCTGGGGATGGGGGGCGTTGGGGCGGATTCCACCATTGCCGTTAAAATCTACCCGCCCACCGGGGAATACCCGTTCCACTACCGCTTCGACGACACCCTCCGCCTGTACGGGAACTTTGACCCGGCCGGGCTCACCCTGCGCTACGACGAAACGCGGGAAGTGTACCAGGTCCAGGACCGGAACGCAACGTACCCGGTTGAACGCTACCGGGAGATATCACCCCTCGTAAAGCTCCCTGAATGACCCATCGCCCATGAAAAAAACCCTACTCCTTCTCCGGCTGCTGGCAGTGCTGGTCAGTATGCCCACAACGGCCCAGTCCCACTCGGACATGCTGGAAAGAGCCCTTTCTTCGGTAGTAACGGTGGCCGTGTACAAAACCACCCCGCTGAAAAGAACGCTGGGCACCCGGGGGGACAGCGAAAACGCCGGCAATACGGCCTACGAGCAAAACCTGGACCTGACCGGGGCGGTGAGCAGCGGCTCCGGGTTCGTGGTGGAACGCAACGGCAAGCACTACGTGGTCACCAATGCGCACGTGGTGGACGCGGTGGCCGACGCCCCCGGCAGCCTGTACGTGTTCAGCATCAGCCGCAAGAAGTACGAAGTAAGCGTCGTGGGAGGCGATACGTTTTATGATTTTGCCTTGCTGGAGTTTACCACCAAACCCGGCCGCGAAATCACCTCCATCAAGTTCCGCACCACCGAACCCCGGATCGGAGAAACGGTTTTTGCCATTGGCAACCCGCTGGGGGAATACCCTTACACCGTGTCCGACGGCATCATCAGCGCCAAGAACCGGGTGCGGGGGGGCATTACGGGCAAGTACGGCTTTATCCAGTCTACGGCTACCACCATCTGGGGCAACAGCGGGGGACCGCTGGTGGACACGCGGGGCGAAGTGGTAGGCATCAACTCCCAGATCGCCTTTGCCGAGATGGAGCAAGCCATGATCTGGCAGCCCCAGATCAATTTCGCCCTCGAAAGTGCCATCTCGCGGCGGCTGCTCAACGACATGCTCACCAACAACGGCCGCGTGCGCCGGGCCTACCTGGGCCTCGAACTGGTGCAGGAGTACAACATAACGGCTTACCGCGACGATGCCCCCGAATACCACCTGAAAGACGCCCTGCCCGTTGTGAGCGGGATCATCGCCGGCGCGCCGGCCGCCGCCCTCAGCGCCAGGACGGGCCACCAGGTGACGGCCGTGAACGGCGTAACGGTGCGCAACCTGGAAGAAGCCCTGGGGGAATTTGAAAAACTGGCGCCCAACAGTACCGTGCGGCTGGCCCTGCAAAAGGGAGCAACCAAAGAGGAAGTGGCCTTTACAACCGGCACCCTGGACCCGTCCAGACTGAGTGCCCTGGCCCGGTACGTGATGGAAGAAAAACAATCGATCCGCCTCCAGGAAGACGCCGGCGGGGTGTACGGCACCATGACCAACGGCATGGCCCGGCGCAGCCGCGGGGGAAGTGCGGCCGGAAGCATTCCCGCCGGCCGGTTGCAGATCATTGCTGCCGGTGTATACGCCGAATCGGACCCCACGCTCTGGCACGTAGGAACCCTCGGCGACCTGGGGGCCGTACTGCGCTGCGCTTCATGGGGCTGAGCGGGTTCTACGACGTGGCCGTATCCCTGCCCCAGGAAGGCGCGGGGGAACGAAATGTAACCCGGATCAGCCTGTCGGACAGCGGACGTACCCTGCGCAAAACCCTCTGGTACTAGCTCCCTCTACGCCCGCAACGAGCCCAAAGATGATTTGGGCTTTTTTTATGCCTGAGCAGAAATTTTTTCAAAATATTTTCTTCCGGCGGGGTAACGTCCGGGCAGCGGCCTGATCAATAGGTGTAAATCGTTTGCAACTTCTCACCGAGCCAAGCCCTTATGAAAAAGACCACCCCCCCGCCGGCCCCGCACCGGGGCGCCCCTTTCCGGAGTAGCCGCTCCGGCCCGCAACGGCCCGCGGCTCGTTAAGCCCGGCCGGTTCTGACCGCACCCGCTTCTTTCCCATTGCGCAACGGGTTCCCCTGGTTTCCCGCCACGGACCCGCACGCCCTCAACGTTCCGTAATCTTCTCTCTTTCAAACGCTTAAAACCCAACCCACCATGAAAAGCTTCCCGGTAATCCTGTTTTTGCTCGTATTGTTCGGCGCAGCCCGTGAGGGTGTAGCCCAGATGTCCATCACCACCAGCACGTGTACCCAGGCCTACTGGGACGATGAAGCGGGCGAATACGTAGTGGTCAGCACCGAATCTACCCCTACCCTGTTCGAGTTTAACGAGCGGATGACCATGTTCGAACACACCACGTCCAGCATCTCCTCCACCTACTACATCAAAAGCATCTGGCACGACGAGGAAAACGAACAGTTTGAACTGGACGTGGTCAGCGACGTAGGCAACCGGTACCTGATGATCATCGACCTGGTCAACCAAAACGTGAGGTTCGTCTTTACCCGGCAGGGGGTTAGCTACCTGTTGCAGCACGCCATCAAATCTTCGTGGGAGGAAGACGCTTTGCTGCAATAAGCGACCCCGCCCCTTCGCCGGCCGCGGCCTGTCGCCTCCCCGCCGGCCCGGACAAATGTGGGCATCAGACGCAGGCCATTGCACCGATCCGATAGACGTTGCGTCGAATCGGATCGGTGCTTTGCCGCGCTGTCATCATGGATATTACTGCTTAACAAACTTTACGACCCGGTAGCCGCTGCCAGTCTGCAGACGGAGTAAATAGAACCCGGCTTTGAGGCTGCTTACGTTGAACAGCAGTTCCTTTTCTCCGGCCAGCTTATGGCTGTTTTGCAACTGTGTACGTCCGGCAAGGTCCATGATCGCTGTCGCAGCGACTTCCCTGCCTGCAACATTCAGCTTTACGGACAGTGTGTTTCCAGCCGGGTTGGGGTACAATTCCACGCCCATTGCCGACCCGTCTTCAGCGGCTGTACCCGCAGCAGCCACCCTGGCCGATGCCGTCACCGGAATAATTTCAATGGCCGATACCCGGGGCAAGTCGGCGGAGCCTTTGGTAAAACGGATGTTAAGCACGCCGTCGCTGACGTTTACGCTGATGTTTTCCCGGATGGCTTTCATTGCACCGCCGGCTTTGGCGTAAATGTCGTAGTCCGCCAGCTTGGGCTGGCCTTCGATGGCTACATTAAACCTGCGTGAACCTACCCCGCCCGGGATGAGGTTGCCCCAGAAAGTTTCGTTGAAGTGCAGCACTACATTGTACTGGCCGTTGGCTACGGGGAAGTTGTAGGAGAACGAAGTGCCATGGCGGCCTGACCGGTAGATTTCGTCTTCGGTTGCGTTGGCTACCTCGCCGGCGGCGTACTGTGAATGCACCCCACCCCTATGGTAGCTGTCGGGCAGGAACTGCTGTTTCTGCGCATCCAGCAGGGTTAACCCGCCGGCATTTACCCGGTAGCCGCCCCCCGCAGGCAATATCTCGATACCCGATACCCGGGCCAGGTCGGCCGTATCCTTACCGAATTTGATATCCAGTGCCCCATCCGTTACGTCTACCCGGAACGACCGCTGCACGGCTTTCATGGCGCCCCCCGCCTGGGCAAACACGTTGAAACCAGTCAGTTTGCGCTTCTCTTCGATGTCGACGTTGAAGGTACGGGACTGCTCATCGCCCGTTGCCAGGTTGCCCCAGTAGCTTTCATTGAAGTGCAGAATGACGTCGAATCTGCCATTGCCGGTGGGCACGTTGTAGGAGAAAACGTAGCCATACCGCCCCGTGCGGTACAGTTCGTCATCGACCACGTTGGCTACGTCCGCGGGAGCGTACCGGGTGAGGCGGCCGCCCTTATGATACGCATCGGGCTGGAACTGCCGGCCGTCGGCGGTCAGCAGTGAGTCGCCCCCGGCATTCAAACGCCAGGGGCACGGGCCGTCGGCGCAAGGGTTGGTAAGCGGGGTTACGGTGAGCTGTACCTTGGTACCGGCCACGGGGCGGTAGTTGGCGCTATCTCCGGGCATAAAGTCCACCGTGAGGGTATGCACGCCTGCTGCCAGTATAGTGCCCGCCGCCGGCGAATAGCGGAAGGTGCCGGCCACGCTGGCCGTTGCGTTCAGTTGTGCTGCGCCCAGCGGCGTACCCGCCGAAACGGCGGCCGGGGTGTTCCAGGTTACGACCGGCGTCCCTTTTTGTACCGTAAAGGTCTGGTCTTCGCTGGCGGGGTGATAGGTGTCATTGCCCGCCTGCAAGGCACGTACCGTTACCGGGCCGGCTCCCGTAATCGTGACGGTACTGCCGCTCACCGTAGCCGGTCCCGACCCGATGCTGAAAGTTACCGGCAGGCCCGAACTGGCCGCAGCGGTTACGGCAAAAGGTGCGTCGCCGTAAGTCTTGTCGGCGATGGGCTGGAAGGCAATGGTTTGATTCTGCTTTTCGGGGTCCGGCGTACGCGTGGTGAATTGCCAGGCCGTACTGCTGAACCCGGCGAAAGCATTCCCGGCTTCATCCGTAAAGGCGCCGGCCTCTACCGCTATGCTTACCAGCGTTGCCTCTTCGAACGGCTCCGTAGCGATGGTTACCTCACCGCCGGCCACCGAAACGGCGCTGCTGCTTACTTCCACCTCCCGGATGTCACCACCCGCGTTGATGGTTATTTTACCCTCCCCTTTCTTGATCTTCTCCGAGAAATCCATTTCCAGCCTGGCGTTGACAGCCACCTCAATGGCCCCGTCGGCGGGGGAACGCCCCATCAGGACGGGCGGCGTGATATCTTCGGGAACGGAGGGATTCACCCGGAATGTCCGCGGTACATCGGCTGCGGGTTTATAGCTGGCATTGCCCGCCTGGGAAGCGGTAACGGTCACCGTGCCGGTGTCTCCCAGCAGGGTCACCCGGTTGCCCGTCAGTTGCGCCACCCCCTCAGCCGGTTCGGTTGCCAGGGTAAACGAGACCGGCAGGCCCGAAGAAGCCGTGGCCGTCAGGTCGAAAGCCGTATCCGTGGTTGTTTTGTCGGGAATGGGCGCAAAGGTGATGGTTTGGTCCTGCTTTGTATTTTTTGTAACAATAACAGCGTTTACTTTAAAAATAATGCTTTCTGAGAAGGGATTATCCGCCTTAAAATACACATTCAAGTATGGATTGTTTGATATATCCTTTGCTTGTACGTTGAATACGATAGTCCTTTCCTCGCCTGCACCCAGCGCTCCCACCCGTACTGAATCCTGTTGCACAGACAGCCCGCCGGCTGCGTCAGTGATAATGTCAAAAGGCATGCTGGTAACTGTGCCAAAGTTTTTGTATCGAACAGTTACTTTAAAGTCAGCATTAAACTTTATCGTGTCCGGCTGCTCAACGGCCGTAGAAAGTATCGTAGCAGGAATGGTAACACCCGCTGTTACGGCCAGCTTTTTTGAAATTCCTTTTAATTTGTTATTGGAATGTACCAAGGAATCAATAGCCTGCGTCAGCAGCACACGGTTCGAACCTTTTTCCGAATTGATGAAGTACTCCAGCAGACCATAATTGTAAGCAATTTTTTTAGAAGTATTATAGTCCAACGCAGCCAGGACGGGAAGATAGACATCATTAAAACCGTCTAACTGCTCTTGCACCGAAGAGGCTGCGTAAAAGCGATTCCTAATCTCCTTGATGCCGCTTTCTATTTTTTGCTCCAGCGAAGTCAGGGACGCTGAAGCATTGATCACCTTCTTAAAATCACCGGTGATGATGAATGGCTTCAGCAGAATTAAAGAATCGTTGTAACGCTTGAGCAAATCGTCTAATTCAGCCACTTCGGACCCATTTGCTGGCTGGATTTTCACATCGGCAATCTGTGACTGTGCATAGATCGCATTGTAGTGATTGTCCAGGTCATCCAGAAGATCAAAGTACCTGCTGTTATAGAAATACACTCCTGCGCCTTGGGCACCGAGTATTGATCCCCCTACCGTAGCCGTAAATACTCCAATCAATTTTGCACCCGGAAAATCAAAAACATATTTCTTCCAATCATCCGCAGTCTCTTGCGCAAACTCACCCTTGTTAACAGCATCTAAATTGCGTTGCCTGCTGGCATTCAGCAGACTGAAGGATCTTCTGGCCACCCCTTCAAATTCCCCTTCATGTGTATTGTTAAGGGCACTAGTATGGGCACGGTCGATGAACTCCTGGGAATTGCTTATATAGTACCCTTTCTGGTAGGCCAGTGCAAGACCGTTTCCAATGATTTCCTTGATCCTGCTTTTGATGAATTCTTCCGTTTTCTTGTCTTCAAAAATTTGGATTTCCAGCTGTTCAAGTGTAATCGCTACGGCCCTTCTCGCGCTGGCATCACTGATGGATGATAAAATCTTTTTCTTCAAGTCATCCTTAATCCAGCCATATACGTACTGAGCTATCTTCTTGGTGGTAAAGGGGTTCTCTATTTCTTCATCCTTTAGTTTACGGTATGCATCTTCTTCATCAATAATTGCTTTATTCAAATCTCCAATCAGACTCCATCCGAATAGAAAAGCTTCGGCGATTGATTCACCGCACTTACCAGCCAATGTACCACTTTCTTCGTAGTAATCAGCCGCTGTTTGTATTGCCAGCAAGGTTCGCGCCATGGACTCCCTTACCTTTTCGTGGTTTTCTTCAGATTTCAACCATCTGTCATTCCCGAAAAGAGACATAAGACCGTTTATATTATAACCGTCTATTGTTTGCGTGTAAAAATCAGTCCCAAAAGCCTTCCACGTGAATGAAAGATTCTCCATGCGACTGACAGTATCATAAATACGTTGTTGAAGGGTCAGTGGCAGATCAATCTTGATCACCTCTTGGGTAGGTTTAATATCTTTATGGATTGCCTCATATTCCACATCCTGCTGAATCTTGAAGGCGCTGATTTTCAAAGTTTGTCCCTTTTCTAACTTTTTAAATTCGAGTTCAACTTTGCCTTCGTTGTCTGACGTTTTAGTATCTATGGTAGAACCATCTCTGATTAACTTTACCTTAGCTCCTGCGAGTGGCTTTCTTGTAATTTGCCCGGTGATGGTGGACACACTCACATCACTGATCACACTTTTAATGGGTCCTGTTACTTGCAGCACCACCGGTATACTCGTGAATATTAAGTCTGGAACGAGCGTATTGGTTATTTCACAAGTATACTCTCCACTTTCATCGGTTGAAATATCAGTAAACTTCAGGTCCTTATCATTCACTCCCCTGCCGTACATTTTTAAACCGTTGTAACTCCAATGGTACTTGTTGTTCTTCCCGCCGATAGCGGATAGTTCCCCGAGTAATAATTGCAGTTCGATGGTATGATCTTCTCCTTCTTTAAACCAGAGGCTGTCTTTTTCGCCCTCGATCTTTGCCTGCGGATTATAGCTGATGCTGAACTGTTTTTGGGTATTGGTTTCGAGGTCCTCAAATGTGAATTTGTTGTTCTCGCACTTTACGCTGACCAGGGCCGCCATGGTACTCAGGTCGGGCAGCCCGGTTAGCCGGTTGTTTTGAATGAAGAGGGTTTTGAGATTAGCCAGTTGCGTGACCGCAGCCGGTATTGCGCCCTGCAACTGGTTGTTGTTCAACACCAGATTTTCCAGCTTTTCGAAGTTCCCTACTGAGGAGGGCAGTATTCCCGTCACGCCCAGGTTAGCCAAGTTGATGTCAGTGACATACCCGACTTTCTTTCCGTCCTTGTCCTCCCATTTGAATTTTAATCCCGGCCAGTTCTTCATGTCGTTCGGGTCCACCCATCCAAGGCCGGTCAGTTTGCTCTTTATATCCAATAATGCCAACTTGTCTTTTTCATTGATTATCTCGTCCTCGTATTTGAGTTCAACTGTTCCGGTTACCGGTTGGCCCGCGTAGAAATTTCCGTTAGGCACTGTTCCCAATGTCAATTTTTCTTCACTTGTCTTGGTATCTTTAAAATACCGGAACTGGTATTCCCAATCCATGATAATACCACTTCCCGCTAATATTCTCCAGGCGCCCACGGAGATATTTAACCAGATTTTCTTGTTGCCGTCCTCATCTTCTTTGATTGCCAGGAAGCTTGATCCGCCCGTACGGTTAATGAATGGGCCGTTCATCCGCTGCGGAAAACCCTGTGCCATTCCGCTGATGGCGTAATAAGTGGCTCCGCTTTCCACTTCCGTACTGTATAAGGGGCTGCCCCGTTCCATCTTGTTGTTCGATCCACTGAACGAGGTGAGCGGCCCGCTCAAGGAAGTGGATGGTACGGTCATACTGGCGGGCAGCGTAAAGTTATTTGCCGCCTCCCCCCCGGTAAGATTTACGACTATACTGTTAGGACGGGCAGGCTGCGCCAGAGCCGGCTGCATGCATAAGCTTAGCAGCAGTAAGCTGTGCGCAAGGAGGTACAACTTTTTCATAGCAATTGGTAAGATGATTAAGGGTTGAACAGATTTATGGTGGAGATATGACATTTTTTAGTGAGCCGTGCAGAGTTTAAAAATTACTCCGGCACGGCTCAGGACACCTGTTATTACACTCACTCCTGATCGTATTTTAAATTTGATCTTGGATTACCAACCGGTTCCTGGCAGCTGCCTTCTTTTAGAAAGCAGTGATTGCTCTAATACATTGCCTCTAGCTTCCGCAGCCTTTCCTTGAGTTCCTGCTTCCGGTACGTCTGTATGGCCGCAATTACCTCGCGTTGGAAGGTAAATTCTTCCTGCGCCAGCGGGTCGGCCTGTAGTGCATCTTCCAAACGTTGCGCGGCAGCTGCATCCAGCCGGTTCAGCAGGTACGCTTCCAGTTGTTCGGTCTCCAGGTGTGATTGCTTCATGGCCGGCACCCCTCACCACATATTTTGCGGACAAAGCACTTTGAAGCGGTTGTGCAGCCGGATGCCCAGGATGATTTCGTGCGTGCCGCCGCTCATGCGGCTGATGCCGCGTACGCCCGTGTCAAATGAATAGCCAATGTCGAAGAGGTGGCTCAGCGTGGCGCCGGCCAGCCACACGAACCCTTCGCTCTGCCGCCACGACACCCCGCCCCAAAGCCTTTCGGCGTAGTTGAACCGCAGGTTGACGTCCACCGAAACGGGGGCCGGCCGTACCCACTTCACCAGTACGGAAGGAATGAGCGCGAATTTTTCGCTGGGCGTGATCTTGTAGCCGCCCGTGAGGAAGTAGTGGCTGTACAGCTTCGACTGGTCAATCAGCGCGTCGCCGCCGAACGAGAAGGTGTTGCCCAGCAATTGCCCCGCCGAGGCGCCCAGGTAATAGTCCGGTGCGTACAGCCAAAGGCCGGCGCCAAAATCGGGCTTGGTCGCCTTCAGCGTCCCCCCCGTGAGGGCGTCGTCGGGCCGGGCCAGCACCAGCTCGTCGGCATTGAGCAAGTGCTGAATCATGCCCGCCGACACGCCGGCCGCGAGTTTTACCTCCTGGCTGAGCAGAATGTGGTAGGCGTACGTCAGGTAAGCCTCCGTACGGCTGAACGGGCCGATTTTATCCACCAGCGCCATGGCGCCCAGCCCGTGGTGGGGCTTTACCTTTTTGTACTTGTTGTTGGCCATCATGTAGCGGTTGAACCGTTGGCGGCGGCCCAGGGCCGGCGTAGGGTTGGCCAGGTTGAGGCTGCGCCCCAGCGGCGTGTGCGCACTCACGTAATAAGTAACCGGCGCCCCTTCCACGCCCAGCCACTGGTTGCGGTGCCCCAGTTTCACGTCGGCGTAGTCTTCAATGCCCGTAATGGCCGGGTTGATCAGGTAGCTGTTGATCATGTACTGGCTGTACTGCGGCTTCTGCTGGGCAGCAGCAGGCAGGACCATACTGCTGAGCAGGCAGGCAAGTAGAAGTTTGTTCATAGGTTCGTTCAGGAATGTGCTGAGTACTCGGGCACTTGCCCTTTTACCGGATCACCGACACGGGGCCTACCCGGGGTTTCGTGCCATCGTGCAGGTCGATCACGTAGAAGTAAGTGGTCATGGGCAGCGCCTTGCCGTCCATCGTTCCGTCCCAGGGAGTAGCGTAGCCCCTCGACTCGTAGACTTTCGATCCCCAGCGGTTGAATATTTCCACCTTACAATTGGGGTACTGCGCGAGGTTGGCGATCTCCCAACTGTCGTTGGTGCCATCGCCGTTGGGCGTAAAAGCATTGGGCACTACCACCTCATTGCGTACGATTACCCTTACCGTGCCGGTAGCCTCGCAGCCCTTATCGTCCCGCACGGTAACGTGATACACCGTCGTTACGGCGGGGCTGGCCAGCGGTTCGGCCACGTTGGGATTGTCCAGTCCAGTGGCGGGCCACCATTCGTAACGCGTACCCCCGGAAGCCCGCAGGCGGATACTTTGCCCCTCTCTGATGCTGGCGTCAGGACCGGCGTCGGCCACGGGCAGGGGCAGAATCGTTGCGGCAACGGGTACCCTGGTGCTTTCGCAGCCCGCCGCCGCTGCCGATACGTAATAGGTAGTGGTGCCCGGCAGGCCGGGCGTCGTAAAGGAACTGCCGGTTGCCGCATTGCCGCCGATGGGTTGCGTCGCGGTGGCGTTTTCGTACCAGCGGTAACTGCCTTCGGGAGCGCCGCCGGCCCGCAGGGTGAGCGGACCCGGTCCGCAACGGCTTGCCTCCTGTACCCGGGGAGGCGTCGGCGCCGGGCTTGCCGTAACCGTGACGGGCTTGCTTACGCTGCGGCCGCACGCGTTGGATGCGGCCACCGTGTACACGCCCGAGGTTGTCGCCGTAAAGGAAGATTGGTTGTCTCCCACCGGAGCGCCGTTGCGGAGCCACTGGTAGCTGGTCTCTTTCCCGGTACTGACGGCCAGCACTACGCTGGCGGGGCTGCAAAAGGAGGTGGGCCCGTCCGCTTTGATCACTGGTTCAGCAGGCAGGGCGTCTACCGTTACGACTTTGCTGGCGGAAGCCGAACAGCCGTTCCGGGTTACGGTGTAGGTTACCGTGTGAGCACCCGGACCGGCAGCCGACGCGTCAAACGCTCCCTTGGCATTGATTCCCTTGCCACTCCAGACGCCCCCTGCCGGTGCGTAACCCGATAACGTAACCACGGCCGGCCCCAGGCAAACCCGTTGGTCCGCCCCCGCTTTTACCACCGGCAAAGCATTAACTGTCACATTGGTAGCAGCCGTATTGGTACAGCCCTCCTGAGTAACTGTGTAAGTAAGCGTGTGCGTACCCACTCCGGCAGTAGCCGGATTGAATTGCCCCGTTGCCGTCACCCCTTTCCCGCTCCAGATGCCGCCCGCCGGCGAGAAGCCCGCCAGCGTCAGCGCCGGTGCGTCCAGACAGACTGCCAACGTTGTCCCGGCCTGCACGACCGGCAAGGCATTTACCGTGACGGCTTTCGTAGCCGTGCTGGTACAGCCGTTCCGGGCTACCGTGTAGGTAAGCGTATGCGAGCCTACTCCCGCAGTGGCCGGGTTGAACGCTCCGGCGGCCGTGACGCCCTTGCCGCTCCAGGTGCCGCCTTCGGGGGCAACGTTTGTGAGTTTGAAAGCCGCCGCACCCACGCACACGGCCTGGGCAGCGCCGGCCTGCACCACCGGTTGCGCAGTCACCGTAATGGTTTTGCCCACGGCAGCCGTGCAGCCGTTTTGGGTTACGGTGTAGGTGAGGACATGGGCACCCACTGCCGCAGCAGCCGGGGTAAACAACCCGGCGGCCGTGACGCCCCTGCCGCTCCAGGTTCCTCCGGCCGGGCTCATGCCCGTCAGGGTGAAGGCAGCAATGGCAACGCACACCGTTTGGTCGGCCCCTGCCTGCGCTATTGGTGCGGCGCTGACGGTGATGGTGCGGGTTGCCAGGCTCGAACACCCGTTTTGCACCAGGGTATAGGTAAGCGTATGGGTGCCTGCGCCGGCAGCAGCCGGGTTGAATTGCCCGGCGGCCGTGACACCCTTGCCGCTCCAGGTGCCCCCGGCCGGACTCATGCCCGTCAGGGCAAAAGCCGGCTCATTCGCACACCGGCTCAGGTTACCGCCCGCCTGCACGGCAGTACCCGGGCTTACCGTGATCGTTTTGGTCGCTTGCCCCGTGCAGCCTTCCTGGGTAGCGGTATAGGTAAGCGTATGCGCGCCGATTCCGGCGGCAGCCGGGGTAAACAGCCCGGCAGCCGTGACGCCATTGCCGCTCCAGGTGCCCCCGGCCGGACTCATGCCCGTCAGGGCAAAAGCCGCCGTGCCCGAACAGATGGTCTGGTTTTCCCCGGCGGCAATTGCAAAACGGGGCAATACCTGCACGGGAATGATGATCTCGTCGGACTTGTTATTGCTGGTATTGGTAACCTTCAGTTTTACTCCAAAGGTCTGAACGGCACTGGTACGGGGAAACGCAAACCGGGGGCTGATTTCCGTTGAGGTCTTGCCCGGCACGCCGAAGCTCCACTCGTACTTCATGCTGGCCCCAAGCGTTGACTGATTGATGAAAGTAACTTCCTCCGCATCGCAGGTCGTCTGGTAGCGGAAGTTGGCAATGGGCTGGAGCGGGTCGAGCGGCTTGCAGTTCTGGTCCAGCGTTCTGATGGTTTGTACAGTCAGGGAAAGCGCACCGGTGGCCTCCGCGGGCGTAACCACCTGCACGAAGTAGATGTTGCCTTCGGCCTTCATGCAGTTGAGGGTAAACTCGGTAAGGGCGTCGGTATTGCAGGGGCCGGCCGTCATGTAGCTGCAATCGCCGTACATCACGCGGTAGCGGATCTGGGAAGCCAGCGCATTGGTTTGCTCATTCAGCCGGAAGGAAAGGTCTACCTTGTCGGGGCCATTGAGTTGCAGGCGGAACCAGGTCGATTTATACTTTTCGGGGCCAAACAAGCAGCCCATGTTCGAGCCGTCTTCGCCGAAATCAGTGCCGATGGTATGGCAGTCTACGTTTACGCTGGCGGTTGCCGTGCCGGTGCCCGTAAGCACCAGGGGCGCGGCATCACTGCACCGGTCCCCGGTCTGCTCCACGATCCACACGACCGGCGTTACTTTTTCAATATTGTAGGGCTGCCCGGTAGCCGGATTCAGGTCAGACAGCATGATATAGTAAGTGCCCGGGTAAAGGCACGCTTCGCCCCAACTTACATTGTCGGCGTAGGTACTGGCGAGGTAACAGTTCTGGTTGTTGACTACGTACCTGCCCAAACTACTACTGAGTCCTTTGGCCGTAGAATCACCCGGTACCACTTCCCGCATCAGGGTGAGGCTGTTGTAGGAATAATTCACCAGCTGGCCATCTACCTGCAGGGCTACCCGGATGCGGCCGCCCACCGCCGATTTGAACTTGAACCATAGGGTGCGGTTGTCGGGCCGGGGGCTGTACGTGCAGGGCTGGTCATTGCTGCTGGTGGTGGCGCAGAGGAAGCTGGCCGGATTGCCCGTGTACTTGCCATCCCGCAGGGCTTTGTCGGCGTAGGGCGGCGCCTGCTGACCGAGCCCATTGATCACGTTGGCCTGCGAATAGTGGTCGTAACGCACCGGCACGTAGGGAACCCCGTCGAACCGGATGAACACCTCCACCTGCTGGCTGGGATAGTCATTGGGGTGCTGCTCCACGAGTACGTAGTAGCGGACTTTGGATACCTGGTCGCACTGCGTCTTGGTAAAGGTTACCGAATTGCTGGCCTGGCAGTAGTAGCCGGGTCCGTTCTTTACGATGAGTTCGAGCCCCTGGGCGGCGGTAGAGTCAACCTTACCCGTTGCCTGTAGCGAACCAAAGGGCAGGGCCCCGTTCTCGTCGCTCCGGTATACCGCAAAGTAAGGCTGGGAGGTGCCGGTTGTTTTCGGGTCTACCTTGATCTGTACCTTGCCCGGGCCCTCTGCCACGAACGTGTACCACAGGTTGCGGCGGGTCTTGCCGGCTACTTTGTTGGTATCCACCAACACGGCGTTGTAAGGCCGCTTGTACACGTTGGGGTTGTAGCGTTGGCCGCAGTTCACGTCATCGGGATCGGTTCGGGCCGCCCCCGTGGTGCAGTACAGAAAATCATTGCTGGCGGCCCGTTCGGAATTGAGCGGATTCCTTTCGCCCACCTTGCCGCCGTACCACTGGCCGTCACCGGGCACCAGGGCAAAATCGTACGCTTTGGCCGCGTAGTCAAAGCGGGCCCTGGCTACGTTATCTACCACCACTACGGGGGTTACGTTTTGCCCCACGCTCTGCTTGCCGGCAAAAATGACGAGGGTATACGTGCCCGGCTGTAAACCGCAGTATTGCAGGTGATCCTGGTCACTGCCCGAATACGTGCCCGTCCAGCAGTCCTGAATGGGTGCCTGGGTCAGCATTCTGGTGGAATCACGGCGCACGTCAAAGCCAAACAGGTTTACCCGGAAACGGTACTGGCCCACGCCGGTAATCCGCACGAAGGCCTCCTGGTTGAGGGTGAACACGTAATAAGCCACCCGGTTAAAAGTCGTATCGCACACCGCCAGGGGATGCTTGCTGAAGGGTTTGTCGTCCGCACAGCCGAACCATTCGGTTTCAAGGGTATAGCTCTTGCGGTTGGCCGGGTAAGCCGCCGTGCCGCTGTTTTCGCCCCCCCACGTGAGCGGCTTTCCCTCGTTCACGTTTGATGCCCGGTACGGCCGGTTGAACCGGGGCTGATTGGCGGCGGGCCGGAGCGTAATGTCAACTGCATTCTGCTCCCCGATGTTACCCTGCGCCCGCAGCGGATCGCCGTAACTGGCTCCGGTGCCGTACATGACCAGGGTGTACCAGCCGGCCGGCAACGGGTAGCACTCCGGGGTGTTCCCCCACCCGAAGCACTGCCAGGCGCCCCGCTCCGGGTCACTGTACACCTTCAGCGTTGCCCTGGGGTCAGTGGCCTTTCCCTTGAACAGCGTCATCCCAACGCCCGCGGACCGGTACGCCTGCAGCCGGATGGTGAGGGCCCGGGGCGACTGGAGGTAGAACTGACGGTAGATCAGCTTGGTTGCGTTGCTGCACGGCGCCAAGCCATCAATCGTGGCGGGGTTGTCGTAGCAGGAGAAGTAATCGGTTCCGCTTTGAACGTTCGTCTGGGTGGTAATGTCCCCGAGGTTTTCGGCAGCGGCCCGGCTGTGGTACCGGGTCCGGATGATCTCGTACTGCACCTTGGGCTGATCCCCTTCCCCCACTTGCTTTTCACCCCCCAGGGTGATGAATGAGTAGTCGCCGGGGGTTACGCAGTATTTTACGACGTAGTTGCTCCCGCACTCGGAGTACTTGCGCAAGCCGGTAATGGTGTCGGGATGCGTGAACTTGCCCTGGGCCGTGGCCAGGGCATTGACGTTGCCTTTGTAGAACCGGTAGCTGAACATCGGTTCGTACCCATTCCGCCACGGCCTGAGGCCCGAAATGGTAACCAGGCCACTGTCTGCTTTCGCATCACCCGTGCCGTCGCCGGTTCTCAACACCCGGTAAATCGCCTTGGTAATGTCGGGCCGGCAGAGGCTTCCCGCGGGCAGCACCGTATTGAGGCATCCGAGGCGGTCATTTTCCGTTTCGTAGGTCTGACCGTTCAACAGCGGTTTGAGTCCGTTGATGGCTTCGTACCTGCCGGTTGCCGTCAGGGAAAAACGGTTAAACTGGTTTACCTCCGTCACCTTGATCTCTACTTTTACCGGGTCGCCCAAGTTGGAGAAGTACGGGTGGGCATTGTAGTGCCGCGGCGCAGCCGTCTGCCCCAGCAGTTGCAGGGCGTATTTACCCGCCGGCAGACAGGTAAAAAACTGGCTGCCGGAAAATCCCCCGATCACCTTATTGGTATCCAGGTCGGCGCAGTTCTCGGTTACGCCCTGCCGGAAGATGCGCGCGTAAACGGGCTGGTACCCCGAGTAGCCCAACCCGTAGTTCAGGCCCACGTTCACCTGCACGTTGGCCGCCTGCGCCAGTTCAAAGGTGGACCAGGAGTTGAGGTCGTACACTGTAGTGCCCTTCCTGACTCCGCCGGCGGGGTTGGCTTTGCCGCACGCATTGGCCGGAACGCTCAACCGGCCGTTGCACCCCAGGTAGTCGGCGAATGCGGTGATTACGCCTTCCGGGCTTTGCCTGAGCACGCCCAGCTTGTTGGCGGCCCCGATCCGCGCATTGACGGGTACCGGCCCCTGGCTCGGTTGCTCCCCTTTTTCCCAGACGAACACCCGCACGTTTTCCCGGGCATCCTGGTGAAACAGCAACTGGACGGAGTACGTGGTATTGGGCTCCAGTACGCAGGTATAGTCTTTCCGCGGAAAGAGATAGGATTGCGAGATCGAGCCGTTGAAGACGAGTTTCTCGCAATTGCCGGTTTGGGTGAGCCCCGACACCGGCGTGGTACGTACGTTCCCCTTGTAGAGACGCAGCCCAACGGCCAGGCTATCGGCCCGGAACCGGTTTTGCAGTTCCCCCGTATTGGCGGAGCTGAACCCAACGGCCAGGTAATCGAGGTGGTCGTCAGTAGTAAAGGTGTGCCAGGTAGACTGCGTATACTTCTCCTTGCCGGCCAATGGCAGACAGTTCTTTTCGGTGTTGTCGTCGATGGTCTGGCAGCCCAGTTCGTAGCTCACCGCCTTTTCCCGCACGTTCACGGTGCCAAAGTCGTACGCGTTTTTGCCCAGGTCGTACTGGTTGATCTGGGCAGTGTTTTCAACCGTGACTTCCAGAAAGACGCTGCCCGCAACTGTATTTTTCGCCCCTACCTGAACCAGGTACTGTCCCGGGCTAAGGCAGGGGTGGTAAGAATTGCCGAACTTATTGAGGGGCGTAATTTTGGCCGCTTCCACTTCGGCAAGCGTTACCTGGTTACAAGCGTCCGTAAAGTAGGTGGTAAACCCGGCATCGGCCTGCGGGATGGCATTCCCATTCTGCTTTAGTTCAATTTTTACCGCCCGGGCGGTGGGCAGCGTCAGTTTGAACCAGACCGACTTCTTGTCGTTGCCCGAAGATACCTGCACGGAGTGAAAAAACTCGCCCGGTCTGATGCCCGCACCGGCCATACTCACCTCGGCCGATTTAATTACCCCGGTACCAAAGCCATTGCCCGGAACGGCAATCACGGAGGCGCTGGCGCATTCATCGTTGCCGGGCTGCGCCAAAGCCACCAACGGCAACATAAACACATAGAGCATGAACAGAAATGGACTGTTCTGCGGCAGGCGGCATACGAGGGCTGAGTGAGGCATAGAATGGTCACTTCTCTCCGGTTAAGAGAGTCCGGGCAGACAAAAAATGATTGAGCGATTTTAAGGGTAGCTGGTGAAAGGCAATCCGGCTTGCGCTGCAATGGCCAGGGCTTCGCAATTTATTCTGCCGGGACGCGCAGCCCCGTAACGGGTACGGTTGTACCTGCTGCATCTGGGTTACTAATCCGCACCGGAATCAGCGGGAATGTCCCGGCTGACTACCGTATGCGTCGGCAGGCACGTGGCCAGGCGGCGATTCGCTAAACTATCGTTGCGTAAAGTGTCTATGCCTTCAACCGGATTGGCAGGAGCTTAGCGTTCATAAAAGCGATTCAATTACTTTTCCTGGGAGTATTTGAGTAATTGGGCAAAGCTTCGGGAAGGGCTGATAGCGCCGGGGCTATCTCTGAGAAGTGTAATCAGCGTAAGAATGCTTCATGGGTTGTCCGTTGTTTGAAGGTAGAAGGGCCTGGTAATTTGTCAGATATAGTATAAACAAAAGTATATAGCTGTTACCAGCGTGTCAATACCTACTAGTAGGTATTTATTCAAACATTTCCCTCGTTGCTCCACCCGTTGCCTTAACGGTTGAGCAAGGATAAAAGCCGCTCTCCCCTTGAAGGCTCTCCAAGGCTTGAGCGGCTTTTTATCCATCACTACACTACCTGCTTACACGCGTTCAGCGACCCGGCTGCCTGGTTTTCTGGCCCCCACTTTCCGGTCCAGGAAATCTTTGATCGTCGCCCCGATTTCATCGCCGAAGCTTTCCAGGGCAAAGTGCCCCGTATCATACAGGTGGTACTCCAGGTTCGTTACATCTTTCCTGAAAGCTTCGGCGCCGCTTACCGGGAAGATGTAATCGTTCTTGCCGTACACGATCAGCATTTCGGGGTTGTGCTCCCGCAGGTACGCCTGCCACTGGGGGTACTGCTTTACGTTGTTGCGGTAATCGTAAAACAGCTCGATCTGGATCTCCCCATTCCCGGGACGCAGCAGGTGCGTCAGGTCCAGCTCCCAGTTGTCTGGTGACACCAGGCTCGGGTCGGGCACGCCGTGCGTGTATTGCCACTTCAACCCCTCGGCGTTGTGAAACGTCCGGAGTTTGCGGATCGCCTCCTGGTCGTTCCGGTCCTGCCAAAGCGCCTTGATCGGGTCCCAGAAAGTCTCCAGGCCTTCCTCATACGCGCAGCCGTTTTGTACGATCAGGGTTTCGATCCGCCCGGGGTATCTGGCAGCCAGCGTCCAGCCGACCGGCGCCCCGTAATCCATCAGGTACAGGCTGTACTTCCGGACTTGCAGGTGGTCGAGCAACCCTTCCACGATGCGGGCGTAGTTTTCGAACGTGTAGGCGAAGTCGGCCATCGGGGGCTGTTCGCTCCGGCCGTACCCGGGATAATCGGGGGCAACCAGGTGGTAGCGGTCCGACAAATCAGCCATCAGGTTCCGGTACATGTGCGATGAGGTGGGATACCCGTGCAGCAACACCAGGGTAGGGGCATCCGACGGGCCGGCCTCCCGGTAGAAGATTTCCACGCCGTTGACTTTGACGAAGTGATGGTGGGTCTTGTTTTTCATTGTGTCTGCGGTTTTGGTTGTGTTTGTTGTAGTGGGTAAAAGGGGTTGGAGAGTAGAAACAATTTTTCCCGGGCCGGAGGATACTGTCGGGAACTGGCCGGGTTATCGTTCGAATACCCGTTTTGGCGTGGTATTTCTTTGCGCTGGAGTGATTTCCCGTGGTGGCAGACTAATTGTGTGCCAATGCGATCAGCAAATGAAAAAATGGCCTTTTTTGCCCGAATAAGGCTTTTTCATAAAAAAAGGCTGTGCCCCTCGCCGGCCTGTTTGCCTCCATCCTGGTAGAAGGATTGGAATAAATCCAACGAGGTGGAGTCACTGCACAGCCAGGCAGCTGCCGTGTCCCCCCTGGCTGTCGGCCTGAAGTTATCCACCTGCATGGAGGCTTGGGGAAGAAACTCTAGGCAGATGGAGTTTTTGCCGGTTTTCACGCGTAGGCCCCCCGGCGGAAAAAGGCAACGCAACAGACTTTTTTTAGCCTCCTGGCCCCTTTTCTAAGGTATTTCGGGAGCAGCCAAAAGTTTTGGCACCTTTTTCCCAAAGCTCCCGACGGCATCAGTTACCTGCCACGCTACGCACCATCCAAAGCTTATGACGACGCCCGATTGGCTGGATCAGGTAGCAGGAAACAGGCTGAACGCATCACTCCACCTAACCACTTATCTACTTTCCAGTGTACTGCCCAGTAACAATAAAATCTTAAACAAAAACAAAATTTCTACCCGATGAACAAGATTATCTTCATTACCGGAACAAGTACCGGCTTTGGTAAATTAATGACCATCACTTTATCAAAAGCCGGGCATACTGTAATTGCGGGGATGCGCGGCGCGACCGGCAAAAACCAAGCCGTTGCCGAAGAACTGGCCGCCCTGGCAAACGTGGAAGTGGCAGAAATTGACATTACCTCCGACCCCTCGGTAAGCGAAGCGTTCGAACGGAGTTTGTCCAGGTACGGCCGTATCGATGTGCTGGTAAACAATGCGGGCGTTTCCGGTTTTGGTTTGCTGGAAGCCTACAGCACCGAGCAGATACGCCGCATGTTTGAGGTAAACTTCTACGGGGTCATCCGTACGTACCAGGCCGTGCTGCCGGCCATGCGTAAAGCCAAAAAAGGCCTGGTCATCAACCTCACGACGGGGGCCAGCGGTCACACCCTGCCCTTCATGATCCCCTACATGGCTTCTAAATTTGCCGTAGAGAGCATCACGGAGGGTTTACAAGCCGAGTTAGCCCAGTTTGGCATTGAAAACGTATCCATTCAATCCGGCGTGTACCCCACGGAAATGAACAATGGCAGCAAAGCAGGCGTGGGTCCGGACAAGCCGGAAATCATGGCCGCCTACGACCCCGTTGCCACCGAAATGGCTACCGCGATGGGAGCAGGCATGTTCGGCAAAATGGCCGAGTTTAAAATGAATCCGCAAACGATTGCCGATGGGGTATTGGCCCTGGTGAACATGGCCGATGGCACCCGTCCCTTGCGCTATCCGCTCGATGCCATTGCCCAGGGCACCGACTTTGAATTCATCAAGGCACGGGCCGAGATCAAAGCAAAGTGGCTGGCTAAATACTCGGCCTGATCCTGAGCCTTCCTGCAACTGCCCGTCCAATCAACCCCTTGTAAACCACGACCCGCATGAACGATCCCCACAACCCCGCTTCGCGCAGAAACTTTATCGCCTCGGCGGGAATGCTCACCGCCGGCTTTTTTCTGCCTCCCCTGGAAGCTTTCGACGAAACCAGCCCCGTCACCACGATTATCAATGAAGCGGCCCGATCACCCGTTACGGTTCAAAAACTACGCGGCAACCTCAGCATGCTGGAAGGATCGGGGGGCAACATCCTGGTCTTTTCCGGCCGGGAAGGCAAACTGATGGTTGACGCCGGCATTGACGTGTCAAAGGAAAAAATGAAAAAAGTGCTGGCCGGCATCAGCGACCAGCCGGTGAAATACCTGATCAACACGCACTGGCACTTCGACCATGCCAGCGGCAATGAATGGGTGCACGGGAGCGGCGCTACCATCGTTGCCCACGGCAACACCCGGAAAAACCTGGGCAAAACCATCCGGGTGGAAGACTGGAACTATACGTTTCCGGCCGCACCTCAGGGAGCCCTGCCGGCCGTCGTCTTCGAACAAGCACACACGCTGCGGATGAACGGAGAAACCGTTAAGATGCAGTACTACGGACCGGCCCACACGGACAGCGACATTTCGGTGCACTTCCAGAACGCCGACGTGCTGCACGTCGCCGATACGTGGTGGAACGGGCATTATCCCTTCATCGACTTCAATACGGGCGGAAACGTCAAAGGCATGCTGCGGGCGGCTGACGCCAACGTAAAACGGGTGTCGGATCAAACCATCATTGTGCCCGGTCACGGCCCGGTGGGAAACAAAGCGCAGTTGATCGAATACCGGGACATGCTGGGAGAAGTTACGACCCGGATTGAAGCCTTGAAAAAGCAGGGGCTGTCCCTCAAAGAAGTGGTAGCCCGCAAACCCACGAAAGCCTATGACAACAAGTGGGGTAAGTTTGTCATCAGCGGTGATTTTTTCGCCAACCTCGTGTACCGCAGTGTATAATAACCTCACAACCAACAACTACTTATTATGGATAAAGTCGCCATTTACGGGTTTGGCCGCATCGGCCGCCAGTGCCTGAAAGTAGCCCTGCAAGACAGGCTGTTCGTCCCGGTTGCCATTGCCGACGTGAAAGAGGCGGAGACATTGGCCGCCCTGTTTGCGGTAGATACCATCTACGGCCGCTGGCGAAGCAGCGTAAAGGGCAGCCCCGGCACCATCACCATCGGCGACCAGGCCATTCCCTACCTGAACGCTGCCAAAGAAATTCCCAACTGGGGCGACCTGGGCGTGGACCTGGTCGTGGATTGCAGCGGCCGGTCCACGACCCGGGCCGGGGCGCAGCTGCACCTGGACCGCGGCGCCAAGCGGGTGCTGGTCAGCGCCCCGCCCAAAAGCCTGGAAGACTGCGACGCCGTGCTGCTCAAGGGCATCAACCTGGAAGACTTCGACCGGCAGCGGCACCACATTGTCAGCACCGGCAGTTGTACCACCAACGGCCTGGCCCCGGCCGTGAAAGTGATCCGGGAAAATTTCGGGATTCAGTACGGCTTGTTCTCCACGGTGCATTCCTATACCAACAGCCAGTCCCTTACCGACCAACCCATGAAAGACCGGCGCGACTCGTGGGCCGCGGCCGAAAACATCATTCCGTCGTCGTCGGGAGCGGCCCGGGCCCTGGGCTTCATCTGGAAGGATTTACAGATTACCGGCAAAGCCTACCGCGTGCCGACCCGTACGGGCAGCATCGCCGAACTGAACCTGGTGACGGAAAAACCCTGCACCGCCGAAGAGGTCAATGACGCCTTCCGCCGGGCCGCCCGCCAAAAGCCGCTCCAGGGCGTGCTGGACGTGCTGGAGGAGGCCTGGTCGTCGGCCCGCATCATCGGCGATTCCCATTCTTCGCTCATTGACCTGCCCCTGACCCAGCGGCAGGGCGGACTGATTTCGGTGGCCTCCTGGTACGACAACGAATGGGCCTTTGCCTGCCGGCTGGCCGAAGTAGCCGCTTTCCTGGCCGCGGCCCAACCGGTACCCGTGACCGGGCAGCCGGGCGGCGTGGAAAACAAATGAGGTTATGGTTGAATGGCTAAATGGCTGTATGGTTGGGCTTACGCCCGCACTATTCCTTAACCATATAGCCATGCAACCATTCAGCCATTCAACCATACAGCCATAACCTTCCTTGTCAATACCCTTAGACGCTAATCAGTATGGAGCAAACAAATACGGATGTCCTCATCATTGGCTTTGGCAAGGGCGGAAAAACCCTGGCCGGCTACCTGGGCAAACAGGGCATAGACACGGTGCTGGTGGAACAATCCCCAACCATGTACGGCGGCACTTGCATCAACATTGGCTGTATTCCCACCAAAGCCCTGGTGGTACAGGCCGAAAGGCATACGCCTTACGCGTCGGCGATTGCATCCAAAGACGCGCTGATCACCTTTTTGCGGGAGAAAAACTACGACGCCCTGGCTGGTCTTGCCGCGGTACGGGTAGTGACGGGCAAAGCCTCCTTTGCCGGCACCCACCAGGTGAAAGTAAGCCGGCCGGCTGCCCCCGACGTGCTGATCGAGGCGAAGCGGATCTGCATCAATACGGGCACGGTTCCCGTCATTCCCAACATTCCGGGGCTGGCGCAATCTTCCAGGGTATACAGCAGTACGACGTTGATGGACGAAAAAGCCCTGCCCGCCGCGCTGGTGATCATCGGCGGCGGCTTTATCAGCCTGGAATACGCCTCCATGTACGCCCAGTACGGCTCGGAGGTCACCATCCTGGAGAGTTTGCCGGAGCTGCTGCCCCGTGAAGACCCGGACATTGCCGCCGAAGTAAAAAAAGTGCTGGCCCAGAAAGGCATTCAGGTGCTCACCGGCGCGGCCGTCAGGCGGGTAGAACCCGGGGATGAAACCGACGGGGTGGTGTTTGAACAGGCCGGCCGGCAACAGTCCCTCCGGGCCAATGCCATCCTGGTAGCCACCGGGCGGCAAGCGTACACCGGGGGGCTTAACCTGGCGGCCGCCGGGGTCGTTACGGACGCCAAAGGTTTCATCCCGGTCAACGAACGGTTGCAGACCAGTCAGCCGCACATCTGGGCGATTGGCGACATCAACGGCGGCCCCCAGTTTACCTACATTTCCCTCGACGATTACCGGATCATCAAAGACCAGTTGCACGGCAAGGGGGAAAGGAAGCGGACGGACCGGCAAAATGTTCCTTTCTGCGTGTTCATCTCTCCTCCCCTTGCCCACGTGGGCCTGCGCGAGAAGGAAGCCATCACGGCAGGATTACCGGTCAGAATAGTTAAAATACCTCCCGGTATCGTACCCCGCACCCGGATACTGGGGGAAACCCAAGGCGTGCTTAAAGCCATCATCCACCGGGAGACCGACCAGATTCTTGGTTTTACCCTCTTCTGTGCGGAAGCCCAGGAGATGATCAATACCGTGAGGCTGGCGATGAATGCGGGCATGACGTTCACCCAGTTGAAGGACCAGATCTATACGCACCCTTCCATGACGGAAGCTTTCAACTATTTCGATTGATTCCCCGCCCGGCTTTACCATTCTGTCGGCACCCCCTCCGCTACGCATGCATTGGTTTATACGAATTCGTTGTTGGTTGTTGGTTATTCGTTGTTCGTAATAACCTGATTCACAAACAGTATTGGATAGCGCAATTTGTGCTTAACTTTTCGTGCTTTTTGTTGGGGAAGAGCAGTAGCAGTGGGTAAAGAAGATTTTACCCACTGCTTGCTTTGTAGTCTCTTTTCAGTTACTGGCTGGCTAAGCCGGTACCCTACTTCTCCCTACCTATTGACAACTACTTTGCGGGTCACGGCCCGGTTGCCGGTGAAAAGGGTAAGGGTGTATACGCCCGGTTGTAAACCTGCCGTGTTGAGTATGATCCGGCGGGCCGTACGCTGCCGGTAGACGGGGGCAAGCACGATGCCTCTTACGTCGGCAATCCGTACCGACGGGTGCAAGTCCGTTTCCGAGTCAATGGTCAGAAGGCCGGCAGCGGGCACCGGGGAAAGGGTAATGGTTGCGGCCGTATTCGTTCTTTCGCGGGCCGCAGCGGACAGGCTTCCGCCCGCACCCGACGTTACTTTCAGGTGGTCAAGGTTCGCGCCGCTGCTGCCAATGGCCGTTGCCCGGATCGTATTATTGCCCGCGTTCAAACCCGCCGTGATGCTGATGGTCTGCCAGTTGGTCCAGGTGGAGGTGGACGGGAAAGCCATACTCGGTTGTACCACGCTGCCATTTACGCGGATGGCCAGCGGCCGGCCGGCTGCTGCCCCCAGCCCGTAGCGGAAAGACAGCGTGTAAGTACCCACAATGGGTACGCTGGCCGTCCACTCCAGGTAATCCCCGCTGGCATTGATGTAATCGCCAAAACCCGTTCCCGTGTAGCCGGCGTGCAGGGTAGACGCTTGTACCCCCGACTTAACGGCATCTTCGGCTTCCAGTTGCAGGGAAACGGGCGCAGCGGCATTGGCCCGGAAAAGCTTGCTGCCGGGAATTGCCCCTTTGGCAAGGCCCGGGCCGGCATAACTCACCGTAAGTACCTCATCGCCTTCCCGTTCGAAAAAAGTAACGGCAACCGCGTGCTTACCGGCCTTGAGCCCGATGGTACCGCTGCGTTCCTGCGCCCCGTGCAGCCCGTCATTTTCCACCACCAGGGCCGATCCGATGTACAACCGGCTGCCGTCATCGGAGCTGGTGTAGAACGTGTAGGTCCCATCGGCGGGAATGTCCAGGTATCCCCGGTAGCGGAAGCCGAAGTTGTCGGTCCGGTTGCGGGGACTCAAATCGAAAGCAGGGGTCGTGCCCGTTTTAACCGGCGTTAAGGCGTTGAAATCGGGCAAGCTGCTCCAGACCCCTTCGTAGTATTCGTACTGCAAGCCGCTCACCGTGGTTGCCGGGTTCTCGGGGTTGCGCAGAAACGAAGCGGTGTAGGTAGTGTTCACCGTCGGGGTGGCGATGTTGTGATTGGCCGCCCCGCCATCCGACCAGGCACTTAACTGGTAGGCAGTTTCCCCGACGGTTTGCGGGGTAACCGCTTCAATGTTGCGCACAATGCCGACTACGCCCGTAAAGGTGTAGGGGGTGGTCACCGCCTGGCCGTCGAGCTTCACCTGCAAGCCCGCCGGGGAGGTAGCCAGGGTTACCGTCACTTTGCGGGGGAAGACCTCACGGTACACCGTTTTGGTTTGCCCCTGGCTGTCGGTTACCCGCAGGTAAATGCGGTACCAGATGTTATCGTCGGTCTCGTTGCTGGTGGGAATGGTAAAGGTGCCGCTCTTGCTGCCACCCGTAGCATCCAGGGCCGGGTGGTTGTGCTCATCGTGGTGCAGGTCAATCCACCAGGTAAAGGCACTGGCCGGCAGTTCGCCATCTTCCGGGTCCGTGCCCGTACCCGCGAAGGTGATCGTTTCGCCGGCGCTGAAGAGGTTGCCCTCGGCCGGGGCCGTAATGGTGGCTGCGGGAAGCTGGTTGCTGGTAACGGTGAGGGTAGCTTCGGTACTGGTGGCACTGCCCGCCGCATTGGAGACGACGACCCTGAACCTGGCCCCGTTGTCGGTCGCCGCGACGCTGGTCAGGGTGTACGCGGCGGCGGTAGCCCCCGCAATGTTGGCGCCGTTGCGCTGCCACTGGTACGTAAGCGGCGCGGCCCCCGTGGCACTGACCGAAAAGGTAACGGCGCTGCCTACCGACACCGTTCTGCTGGCGGGCTGGGCGGAGATATTGGGCGCATTGCTGCCCGTGTAACTGACCCGCCACAGCTGGCCGTTGTTGCTGGACGTATTGTCGTCTACCGATCCGCCGCCCAGGCCCGCCCGGGCCAGGTAGTACAAGCTGCCGTCGGGTCCCACTTTTACGTCTACCGGGCGGTTGATGCCCGTCGCAAAGGTTTCGGTAACGGTACGGCTGTTCACGTCGAGTACTTTGATGTAGCCGTTGCAGTAGTCGGCAAAGAAATATTTACCCACGTAGCCGCCGGGGAACTGCGCCGTACCCGGGTTGTAGAAAGTGCCGCCCGTAATGGAGCAGCCCTGGCTACGGCCGTAGGCGTAGAGCGGGTCCTGGTAGCTGGCCGGCGGCGTTTGGCTGGTGCGAAACCCTTCAATGCCCGGCCAGCCGTAATTTTTACCCGCCAGGCCGTCGTTGATCTCCTCGAAGCTGCCGCCGCCTACGTCGTTGATAAAAATGCGGCCGGTTCCCGGCTGCGCGGCCACTTTGAACGGATTGCGCAACCCCAGGGCCCAAATGGCCCGGTTTTTACCCGTAGCCGAGGCATAGAAGGGATTATCGGTGGGAATACTGCCGTCCGGGTTGATCCGCAGCACTTTGCCCAGCAGGTTGGCCGTGGATTGGGAGTTGTTGGGCACGGCGTTTTCCCCGGTGGTAATGAATAGTTCACCATCCTTGAACAACAACCCGCCGCCATTGTGGTTTCCCGCCGAGAGGGCATCCATCTCAAGCAGGATCAGTTCGCTGCCGCTCACGGCCACGTCGCCGCCGGCCGTAAAGCGGCTTACCCGGTTGTGTACCGGCACGGAACCGGTGGCGGGTACGGTGTAGTAGACGTACACGTAGCCGTTGCCCGCAAAATTGGGATCAAAAATCAGGCTCATGAGCCCCCTTTCGTTGAAATTATCCACGGTCAAAGTCAGAAAGGGCACGGCCAGCAACGCACCGTTCCTGATGATGCGTACTTTACCGTTTTTCTCCGTGATGAAAACCCGTCCGTCGGGAGCCACTTCCAGGCCGGTGGGGTCCAGGCCGGTAGCCAACTGGGATTCGGTAAAGCCGGCGGGCAGCGTACTGGCCTGCCCGGACAACGGCAGGCACAGCAGCAGGACCAGCCACGCCAGCAACAGGGCGGCAAACCGGCTTGCCCGGCCGCCGGTAACGGGGCGATGTAACAGTACGTAATTGATTTCCATAGCGTTAAATTTAAGGTGGTTGAAGGAAAGCAGTAATTTATGAAAACGGCCAAGGAATGAAGCACCGCACCTGAAAAATTAACGAGTATACCGGGGCTATTAAAAAATTATGAACTACCGCTGATCCGGGAACGGGCAGGCTGACTCCGCGGCAAGCGTTGTCCTTACGGGTACCGCCAATATGGTACTTTGGTACTATTGTCCCGGGCGGAAACGGAAGCTTACTTTGTGTCCGGATCAGAGCATGCTTCTACAATACGAGACCACTGTAACCTAACCCTGAAACCCCTGTTAACCCACCAGCCCATGATACGCGACAAACCTTCCCTGACAACCTAACCTGAGGTCAATCTACTTTTTCGAGCCACCCCTTTGCCCCCGGGATGGCGCCTGACCCCCACGACTGCTTCCGTAAGACGTACCTGCACGATACCCCGGCGCGGCGGTATCGTGGTTCGCCTCGTGCCTTCGGGAAAGAAGACACGCTGCCCTTGCATTGCCATGCGCCAATGCCGGGTGCCGGCGGTATTTCCCACCACTCCTTACAATCACTTTCTAAAAAACTTTTTAAAATGAAAAAGTATTCCTTCGGACAAGGCTTATTAACCGTTGATAAGTTTTCAGCAAGACCAGGGATGACCCCCGGCAAATTGTTCCTCCTGTTGAATGCGCTGTTTTTGTGCGCATCCGTCTCCGGCCAGACGGTCTGGAGCGGCACGTCGGCCGGTGCTACGGGCCTGCAAACGGTGGTCAACCAGTTTCGCAACCACCTGGGCACCCTCAACGCCAACGTGGCGGGTTCATTCCCCTCGGGTCGCCGGGAGATCAACTGGGACGGGGTGCCCGATAACTTTGCCGCCCCCAACAATATGCCCCCCGATTTTTTCAACGTGAACTCTCCCCGCGGCGCCGTGTTTTTCACCCCGGGAACGGGCTTCCAGGTGAGTGCCTCTGCCGGCAATGGCGCCGGTGCACCCCTGGAGTTCGGCAACCTGAATTCAAATTATCCCAACCTGTTTGCCACCTTTTCGCCCCAGCGCCTCTTTACCGCCCGGGGAAGCACCGTTACGGACGTGTCTTTTTTCCTGCCGGGCTCCAACACGCTGGCCCTGGTAAAAGGCTTCGGCGCCGTGTTTACGGACGTGGACCTGGCCAACGTGACCAAGATTCAGTACTTCGACAAACACAACAACTCGCTGGGCACTTTCAACGTGCCCAACCGGCCCGGCAACCAGACCTTCTCCTTCCTGGGCGTGAGCTTTGCCAGCCCCGTCATTGCCCGCGTACGCATCACGGCCGGCAACTTCTACCCGGGACCCGGGCGGAATGAATCGGCAAGCAACGAGATCGTGGTCATGGACGACTTTATCTACGGAGAACCCGCCGCCGTGTCCACGCAGGTAGCCTTCAGCGGTACTTCCCTCAGTGCTACGGGCCTGCAAACGGTGGTCAACCAGTTCCGCAGCCACCTGGGCACCCTCAACGCCAACGTGGCGGGCTCATTCCCCTCGGGGCGCCGGGAGATCAACTGGGACGGGGTGCCCGATAACTTTGCCGCCCCCAACGCCATGCCGGCCAACTTCTTCAACGCCAACTCCCCGAGGGGCGCCGTCTTCACGACCCCCGGTTCCAGTTTCCAGGTGAGTGCTTCTGCCGGCAACGGCGCCGGTGCGCCCCTGGAGTTCGGCAACCTGAATCCAACTTACCCCAACCTGTTTGCCATCTTTTCGCCCCAGCGCCTCTTTACTGCCCGCGCGAGTACGGTGACGGATGTTTCCTTCTTCTTGCCGGGCTCCAACACCGCGGCCCTGGTGAAAGGCTTCGGCGCCGTGTTTACGGACGTGGACCTGGCCAACGTGACCAAGATTCAGTACTTCGACAAACACAACAATTCGCTGGGCACCTTCAACGTACCCAACCGGCCGGGCAACCAGACCTTTTCCTTCCTCGGCGTGAGCTTTGGTACGCCCATCATTGCCCGGGTGCGCATCACGGCCGGCAACTTCTACCCGGGACCCGGGCGGAACGAATCGGCAACCAACGACATCGTGGTCATGGACGACTTTATCTACGGAGAACCCGCCGCCGTGTCCACGCAGGTAGCCTTTAGTGGTACTTCCCTCAGTGCTACGGGCCTGCAAACGGTGGTCAACCAGTTCCGCAACCACCTGGGCACCCTCAACGCCAACGTGACGGGTTCATTCCCCTCGGGGCGCCGGGAAATCAACTGGGACGGGGTGCCCGACAACCTTGCCGCCCCCAACGCCATGCCGGCCAACTTCTTCAACGCCAACTCCCCGAGGGGCGCCGTCTTCACGACTCCCGGTTCGGGTTTCCAGGTGAGTGCCGACAACAGCAACCCCACCAATGCCCCCGTGGAGTTCGGCAACCTGAATTCAAATTATCCTAACCTGTTTGCCATCTTTTCGCCCCAGCGCCTCTTTACCGCCCGGGGAAGCACCGTTACGGACGTGTCTTTTTTCCAACCCGGGTCCAATATTCCGGCCCAGGTAAAAGGCTTCGGCGCCGTGTTTACGGACGTGGACCTGGCCAACGTGACCAAGATCCAGTACTTCGACAAAAACAACAATTCGCTGGGTACCTTCAACGTACCCAACCGGCCGGGCAACCAGACCTTCTCCTTCCTGGGCGTGAGCTTTGCCAGCCCCATCATTACCCGCGTGCGCATCACGGCCGGCAACTTCTACCCGGGACCCGGGCGGAATGAATCGGCAACCAACGACATCGTGGTCATGGACGACTTCATCTACGGAGAACCGTTCGTCGATCCGGCGTTGAGACGCATCATGGACAATGCGGTTGCCGCTACGGATAGTGCCGTGAACCCAACCATTCAGGCCGGCGTGGAGGAGAAAAAGGGCCAGGCGCAGGAAGACGCGACCCTACAGGTAAGCATCAGGGCGTTTCCCAACCCTTCCACCCGGCAATTCAACCTCCGTTTTGAAAGTGCCGACAACGGTCCGGTAGAGTTGCTGGTAAGAGACATGCAGGGAACGATAATTGAGCGCAGAGCAAACGTACCGCTCGACCAAACCATTGCCCTGGGTGACCAGTACCAGCCGGGTATTTACCTGGTCGAAATTTCACGGGGCTCTTCCAGCAAGCAGTTAAGGCTCATCAAGCGTTAATGCGGTAGCAGCAACCAACAGGCATGCTTCCAAAAAATGCCCGATCAGCCGGTCGGGCATTTTTTTTGGCAGCGGCGTACCCGCCGCCGGCCGGTTGCCCAAGGCCGGTACGCCTCAGAAATGTTATAAATAAACTGGAATAGTTGCTTTTTTTAATTTATTTATCGAAACTGTGCTGACCCTCAACCGCTTTATTGATAACCTTTAACCCGAAAATCATGTCCAGTAACAAAGGCGTAGCGTACATTAAACCCGGCTTGGTAGAAGTCCAGAACATTGATTTTCCGAAGCTGGCCCTCGGCAACCGTAAATGCGACCACGGGGTTATTCTCAAAGTGGTCTCTACCAATATTTGCGGCAGTGACCAGCACATGGTACGGGGCAGAACCACGGCCCCGGCCGGCCTGGTATTAGGCCACGAAATCACGGGGGAAGTCATCGAGGCGGGCAGGGATGTAGAGTTTATCAAAGTGGGCGACCTGGTTTCCGTGCCGTTTAACATTGCTTGCGGCCGGTGCCGGAATTGTAAAGAAGGCAGAACCGGCATTTGCCTCAACGTGAACCCCGCCCGGCCGGGAGCGGCGTACGGCTACGTGGACATGGGCGGTTGGGTAGGCGGCCAGGCCCAGTACGTGATGGTCCCCTACGCCGATTTCAACCTCTTGAAGTTTCCCGACCGCGACCAGGCGATGGAAAAAATCAAAGACCTCACGCTGCTGTCTGACATATTCCCGACCGGGTACCACGGGGCGGTTACGGCGGGCGTAGGGCCCGGGTCCATTGTGTACGTAGCCGGCGCCGGTCCGGTGGGATTAGCCTGCGCCGCGGCTTGCCATTTGCTGGGGGCGGCCTGCGTGATTGTCGGGGATCTGATTCCGGAAAGACTGGCGCAGGCCCGCAGCTTTGGGTGCGAAACGGTAGACCTGCGCAAAGACGTTCCCCTGGCCGACCAGATTGCGGCGATTGTGGGCGTGCCCGAAGTAGACGCCGCCGTTGACTGCGTCGGTTTCGAAGCCCGGGGACACGGCCCCAATTGCAGCCATGAACAGCCGGCTACCGTGCTCAACTCGATTATGGAAGTGACCCGGGCGGGGGGAAGCCTCGGAATTCCGGGCCTGTACGTAACCGGCGACCCGGGCGCGGTAGATGACAACGCCAAGATTGGCATGCTGAGCATCCGCATCGGCCTGGGATGGGCTAAATCTCACGCCTTCTTTACGGGCCAGTGCCCCGTGATGAAATACCACCGCCAACTGATGCAAGCGATATTGTACGACAAAATCCAGATTGCCAAAGCGGTAAATGTGCAAGTGATCAGCCTGGAAGAAGCGCAGAATGGCTACCAGGACTTTGACCGGGGGGCCGCCAAAAAATACGTGCTGGACCCCCACGGCATGATACCCGCCTGATCGGGCTGTCTGCGTGCGTCGTCCCGTTTTTTTGCCCGGCCGGCCGGCCGGGCAATGACGGCGCCTTCTCAAGTGAACCGCATCCTTGGCTTTGCCGGCTGCGATTTGCAGCGTGGGCCGGGTTTAAAGAACCTTTAAAACGTAGATACCCATGTTCTTATCAGTGATGTAGATATAGCCCCGGCGGTCCACCAATACATCTTCCGTTTGAACGACCAGATCATCTTCCGGCATCGGGCCAAATCGTTTTGAGGGTTTGGGAGGCAGGAAATACCCGATCTCTTTGGGAACGTTTACATCAGAAACATCATAGACGCGAAGCCCGGCATTGAACCAGGTCATGTAAAATAATCCGCCTTGCCGTTGCACATCGGGATTATGCAGCAAGTGGTTGAAATTATGCGGCCCCGACCAGCCTTTTTCTTGCCGGTAACTCGTGCCTTTCGGGGTTAATGGCTGGGGAAACAGCGATATCAGTTTTGGATTTTTAATGTCTTTGATGTCCACGATTGAAGCGTGAAACAATGCGTCCTTCGCGTAGGTTACATCTTCGGAATTGACAAAAGCGATGCCTGCTTTACCCATCGGCAAGGCTCCGTGAACGCCAAACCGGTCGTGGAATGGCGGACTAAAATCCAATCGGGAAACTTGTTCCGGTTTTTGAACATCGCTGATGTCCACCACTACCAACCCGGCCGCACCGTAAGGAAGAAATGCCAGGCTATCCACTACGTAAGGCGGCCCGTGCAAGGATACTTCGTGGTCGCTGCCACAAAAAACGTGGTGCGGATGTGCCGAGGGGGTGGCTTTTTCGTCGGGGTGTTTTTCGTCTACGTGGTGGTGCTCCGCTTCGGTGTTTTTCTGTCCCGGAACCCACCAGCGGGAAACTTCCACGGGATTTTTCGGATCGCTTATGTCCACAATCACGTAGATATTTCCTTTATAGCCGGGCATTCCGGCGGCAAGGTGCATATACTTGCCACCGTTGTAGAAATTACGGTGCGTACCGCTGCCGCCGGTTTTATAATGTCCCAGTTTTTTCGGGTTGAGCGGGTCTGCAATATTCCAGATGTATACGCCTTCCGTAAACGGTTCATTGTTGCCGCCAAAATCAGGAAATATCTTTTCCAGCGAAGTGATCATGATGTCGCCGTGCAGTTCCATCTGCAAGGTCCAGGTATTGGGCGGACCGGCGATGAACTTTACTACGTTAGGTTTTGCGGGATCAGTAACATCCACCACCGACCAGCCCGAATGCCAGAAATGCCCGGTAAACAAATACCACCTGCCTTTGTGTTCTTTGATGGACATTTTAAAAGCGGGCCGGCCGTTCATATCCGTATAGCCAACCGGCACAATCCCTTTTGCACGGTACCCCGCGGGTATCGGTTGGGCATTACCGGCCACCCACGTTGCCAGCATGAGGATACACAGCGGCAGCCATCCGGATAACTTTTTCTTTGCGTTTGCCATTTTTGCTCCAGTTGAGTGACGAACGCAAGGTTACCCCGGTTTGGCAAGAAGCCTGCTGGCAAAATACTGCTTTGTATTGGCCCGTTTATGCTTGTTGGCGGTAGGCAAGCGGGGTCTGGTTCACAACCGATTTAAAGAAGCGATTGAAGGAGGCAGGGTCGTTGAAGCCCAGTTGGTAAGCAATTTCTGCTACCGTACTGCCCGTGTTTTGCAGCAGCGATTTTGCTTCCTGGGCCAGCATTTCCCGGATGTTGTCCAGTGCCGTCTTCCCGGTGCTTTCTTTCACTACCCGGTTCAGATGATTGGCGCTTACGCAAAGCATCTGGGCGTAATCACTCACTTTGCGTTTGGACAAATAATGAATGCCGACCAGCTTTTGAAACCGGGACGAGAGGCTATGGGTGCTCCCGGTATTGGCATTCGTCAGCAAGCCTTGTCTTTCGTAACTTCTTTTTGCCTGCAACAGCAGCAGATAGAGGTACATCCGGATGGCCTTCGCCATGCCGGTTTGTTGCCTGGTCAATTCATCATTCATTTTCAAAACCAGGTCAACAATGGCGTCCAATTCATCTTTGGTGAGTTGAAAAACCGGCGTGCCGTTGCTGTTGTAAAAGAGAAATTCATCGTCAATACCGGAGGGAGCAATGAGTTCCCGCAGGAAATCTTTTTTGAACAGGATGTAGTAGCACAAAAAGTCGTCGCTGATATTGCGCTTGGCAAATACCTGGTTGATGTGGGTAAATGCAATGGTTTGAGGCACGTGCTTAAAGTGTTCCAGGCCGATCTGCATGTCCAGCGTGCCCTTGATGTGGATGCTGATGCGGTAAAAATCGGATTTCAAGGGACCAATTGAACGCAACAGACCTTCGTTGGAGTACAGCTCGAACCCTTCGATCATCTTTTCTTGTTCGATGCGATTGTAGCCAAATGATGACGAAGCAGCCTTGTTCCGGTGCACGGGCCGGAACTGCTCAAGCGTATACTGCGGAATACCGGTAAAATTCTTTTTAGCCATACGTGAATGGATCGTTTTCAGCAATCGACCGTTTTCATACTTCTTTGATATAACGGTAGAAGGTGGGCTTAGAAATGGTAAATTGGACGCAAATTTCCTGCACTGAGAACCGTTTTGCTTCGTACAAATGCTTTTATCACTTTTATCATAATACTACACTGACTCCTGGTTTGATAGTTGGTGCCTATCCGGGGAGATTAAGCAGAAACGGCTGACTGTGTCCGGCACTGCTACAACATACCCAACCTACCCGGCCTTCCTTTTCCGGCAAATGGCTCATCAGGACTTGTTAAAAGCAGCAAAAAGGACAAGTTTTGTACCAGGCATCATCCCAGATCGTGTAATTCTTTGTATGATTGACACCCGCTATGCGCAATTTCTGCAACAGGTCAGGCAGCAGATCCAGCAATCCCAGGTAAAAGTAGTACTGGCTGCCAGCCAGCAACTGCTGCTAATCTACTGGCAAGTTGGCGGGCTTATCCTCAAATACCAGCAAGAGGAGGGCTGGGGTGCCAAAGTAATCGACCGGCTGGCTGGAGATATTCGGCACGCCTTTCCAGGAATGAGTGGTTTTTCTGCCCGTAATCTGGGCTACATGAAAAAGTTTGTGGAAGCCTCTCTGCCTTTAATTTTGCAACACCCTGTTGCAAAATTACCACTCGATGAGGGAAGTATATCCAATGCAAACTTGCCCGAGCAAAACAAAGACTGGGAAAGCCGCTTTCTGTCTTCTCCCTTAGCTCAGATCAGTTGGTCTCACCACGTCATTTTGCTCGACAAGGTGAAAGAACCCCTGGAGCGTTTGTGGTACATGGAGCAGGCCAACCGGTACGGCTGGGGCCGAAACACGTTGCGCCACCAAATCGACCTGAAGCTTTACCACCGGCAGGTAAAGGCCAGTAAGGTCAACAACTTTACCCAAACCTTCCCGCCACCGCAGTCGGACCTGGCCCAGCAGCTACTAAAAGACCCCTATATTTTTGACTTTATTACTGCTACTGCCCAGGCGCACGAACGTGACATCGAGAGCCAACTGGTGAGCCACATAACTAAGTTTCTGCTCGAATTGGGACAGGGTTTTGCCTTTGTGGGTAGACAATACCCGCTCAAGGTAGGAGATAGCGAGTTTGCCATTGACTTACTTTTCTATCACATCCGGCTCCGGTGTTATGTAGTGATTGAGTTGAAAGCACGGGACTTTGAACCGGGAGATGCCGGGCAGATCAACTTCTACGTCAACGTAATAAATGATTACCTGCGAGTAGAAGGGGAAAACCCAACTATTGGCCTTTTACTTTGTAAAGGTAAGAACGATACACTGGCCAAGTATGCACTCTCAGGAATAAACAATCCATTAGGAGTGGCCGACTATCAACTCACCAAAGCCGTTCCGGAAAATCTTAAATCCCAACTCCCTACGATTGAATCAATCGAACAGGAGCTCGCAGAAGGCACCAGCGATCATAAAGAAGAATAGACTCTTCACTCTCAATAAAGCAACGTTCAAAGTGACGGTTTGTAACCCGGAATTGGTCCTGCTTTTCGTACTTTTTACGGGGGGGAGATCATTGATCCAGGTTTACCTCCTCGGTAAGCACGTCCCAATGGGCCAGCAGCAGTTGGAAGCGGTGCTGCTCCTCTTTCTTTGGTTTTTCCAGGTCGGGGTACAATTGCTTCTCTGCACCACCTGATTCACACCAACTAAATCGCGTTTTCAACGAATCTGAACTGGGGGTATTCCGCCGTTTGGTGGGCTTGTTCCAGGAGTTTGAGCAGTTGGGCGGCGATGGCAGGCTGTCTGGCCGCCAGGTCGGTCGTTTCCTTTTCGTCTTCCCGCAAATCATACAATTCTACCCGGGCGGGTTTACCCTTCTCCAGGAAGCGGACCAGCTTCCAATGGTCCTTCCGGATGGCTTGCACCGGCAGGCCCTCCCCGAACTCCCAGTACAAGTAAGGGTGCGTAGCCGGCTTTCCTTGCCCGGTAAGCAGCGGCACCATTGAAATGCCGTCTATCCCGGCCGTTTGGCCCGGTACGCCCGCCAGTTGGAGAATGGTAGGGTAAATATCCCAGTGCGCCCACGGGTGGTGGTTGGTCTGGCCGGCCCGCACCCGGCCCGGCGCCCACGCGATCATGGGCACCCGGATGCCGCCTTCGTACAAATCCCGCTTGGTGCCTCTCAAGCCGCCGGTACTGTTGAAATAAGCCGGGTTGTGGCCGCCTTCCCGGTGGGCGCCGTTGTCGCTGGTAAAAAATACAACCGTATTGTCATCCAACCCTAACGCTTTGAGCAGGTCCAGTACCTGGCCCACGTACGCATCCAGGCGGGTGACCATCCCGGCAAACGTAGCCCGGGGCTGGGGCTGGGAGGAGTATGAAGCCCGGGCACTTTGGTAAGGCACCTCCTCGAAAATGCTTTTGCCATCCGCATCCAGGTAAGGAGCTACTACCTCTCTGGGCGCTTTCAGTTCCGCGTGCGGGATGTTGATGGGCAAATACACAAAAAAAGAAGTATCCCGGTGCCGGCGGATAAAGTCCAGGGCGGCTTGCACGGTGACGTCCGTTTTGAACCGGGTGGAGTCCAGCGCAATTTTACCGGTAACGCCATTTTGGATTTGCCACAAGGTATCGTCGAAATAAGCGTGGGCATCTACCTGGTTCAAATCGCCCAGGTACGCATCAAATCCTTTCAGGTGGGGCGCCCCCGTGGTATTGGCTACGCCCAACCCCCATTTGCCGAACATGCCGTTGACGTACCCTTTCTTCTTCAGGTGCTGCACGAAGGTACTGTCTTGCGGACGCAGCGGAATGCAGTCGCCGGGCCGGCCGGGTGCATTGGGACCATCATTGCCCCGGACGTAGGCCGTACCGGTGTGCTTTCCCGTCATGAGCACGCAACGGGAAGGGGCGCACACGGTGCTTCCCGCGTAGTACTGCGTAAACCGGATTCCTTCTTTTGCCATCTGGTCCAGCCGGGGGGTTTTCACCCGCTGCTGGCCGTAAACGCCCAGGTCGCCGTACCCCAGGTCGTCGGCCATGATAAAGATGATATTGAGCGGCCTGGCCTGCCCTTGCGGCCCGGTTCCGGCTGCCGGGCTTTTGGGGGAAGGCTTGCAGCCCAACAGCAAACCCAGCAGGAGCACCGGTAAAAACGAAACTGTCTTTAGCATGGGGAAGGTTTGGTTAAAAGCGTACGCTGCAAGTTTAGCAAACTTTATGGTTTTAATCTCTACAAAAACTATAGAGATTATTTGGATTACCCGTTTAAGTTAATAGTTTTGTGAGCAACTACGGTTGCCCGCCAGGGGTAACGTCGTTGTGTTGGTCTTCTTTGCATTGAAGAGGGGAGCGCGCAGGCTCCGCGAAATGCTGGCAACCGCCCCGGGCAAGGTGCCAGTTTTTACCGGTGAAAAGGAAACATAAACCCCGTCGCCATGACCACTTATCTACCTTCCGCATTGCTTTCCCTTTCGCTGCCGGCGGTTCACCCGCCAGGCCGCCGACCGGGTAGCTGTTGTTGTTGCGCCTGCTAGCCCGTTCCGCCGGCCCCTCCCGGCGCCGGTTCCCCTGGTTTTTGCCCCCTGTCCCTGATCCTGCGCGCCGCGCAGGATGATTGCCCGTCCCTGCTTTGCCCCGTCCATTCCTCCTGCCCCCGCACGGGGCCAGGTACGCCTTTGTGTTCACCCTCAACCCGCCATTCTCCCTTTTTTGCGCGTATGAAACATCTTTTCGCTCTCGCTTTCCTCCTCCTGTGGCTTCCCTTGCAGGCGCAGGAACTGCTCATCACCGGGAAGGTAACCGACGGCCAGGGCGCCCCGCTGCCCGGCGTGAACGTGGTTTTCAAAAACACCACCACCGGTACGGTTACCGATGCCGCCGGCCAGTACAGCCTCAAACCCGTGGCTGGCAACAACCACCTGATCTTCAGCTTCGTGGGCCTTAAGACCCAGGAGATTGCACTGGAGGGCCGTTCGACCCTCAACGTCGCCCTGGCCGCCGATGACCAGTTGCTGGAAGAAGTGGTGGTGACGGCCATCGGCATCGAGAGCAAAACCAAAGCCCTGGGCTACTCGGTTTCGGAAGTGAAAGGCAAAGACCTGATCAATGCCCGGGAGCCCAACGTGGTAACGGCCCTGAGCGGCAAGGTGGCCGGGGTGCAGATCGGCAACAGCGGCGGCTCGCCGGGGGGGTCGGCCACGGTCCGCATCCGCGGCAATTCGTCGCTGCTGGGCAACAACGCGCCCCTGTTCATCCTCGACGGCGTGCCCGTGGACAATTCCATCCAGGACATCCTGGGCAACATTACCAACGTCAATTCCCTGGCTACGCCCTCCAACCGGGCCGTGGACATCAACCCCGACGACGTAGAATCGGTAACGGTGCTGAAAGGACCGGCCGCCGCGGCGCTGTACGGCATCCGGGCCGCCAACGGGGCCGTCATCCTCACCACCAAACGGGGTTCCAGACTCACCGACGAATCCGTGCACGTATCGTACACCGGCTCGTTTACCCTCGACGAAATGAACCGGCGTTTTCAGCCCCGGCAGACCCTTTTTTCCAACGGCCTCAACGGGCAGTACCTTGCGCCGGGACAACCCGGGTCGGATGAAAACTGGGGGGCGCTGCTCGACACGCTTACGTACTCGGACGTGCCCAGCGCCTTCGACCGGAACGGGCTGATCGTGGGACAGAACGATCCCCGTTCCAACGGCGTGCCCGTGAACCGGTACGATCACCTGGACAACTTTTTCGGGAAGGGCCACACGCAGAACCACCACGTGAGCGTGTACGGCAATACCGGCAAGGCGGGCTACTACTTTTCGGCCGGGCGGCTCTACCAGACGGGCATCATCCCCACCACCGACTTCTACCGCGCTACCTTCCGCTTCAACGGCGACTACCAGGTCACCGACCGCTTCAAAATTGCCGGGGGCATCAACTACGTCAACTCCGGCGCCAGCAACCGGGCCCTGATGGGCGGCTTCAACACCAACGTCGTGCGGGCCCTGGTAAACACCCCGCCCAACTTCGACCTCACCAACGGGTACGACAAGCCCTGGGCGCACGAGGATGCCTACAAACTGCCGCCCACCTCGGCCAAACCCTGGGGCGATTCGCGTTCGTACGCCAACGGCCGCGGCTGGGACAGCCCGTACTGGTCGCTGAAAATGAACCCGCAAAACGACCAGGTGAACCGCTTCCTGAGTTTCGCGGAGGCCCACTACGAAGTGCTGCCCTGGCTCAAATCCACGTTCCGCTACGGCATGGACAGCTACACCGACGTGCGGAAAGGCGGCTTCAGCCGCGGCACTTCGGGCGTAGCCACCGGCACCATCAACGACGTCAACTACGTCCGCCGCGACTACAACACCGATTTTCTGCTCACCATTGCCCCCCGGCTCACCGGCGACCTGGGGCTGACCGTGCTGCTGGGCCACAACTTCTACAACTCGTTCCGCAACCAGGTCAACACGCGGGGCGACGGGCTGATCGTACCGGGCAGTTTCAACGTCGCCAACGCCTCCACCACCACCACGTTCAACCACACCCTCCGGCGGCGCCTGGTGGCGGGCTACGCCGACGTGCGGCTCGGTTACAAGGGGTGGCTGTTCCTGGAACTGACCGGCCGCAACGAGTGGACGTCTACGCTGGCCCGGGGGAAAAACGCGTTTTTCTACCCCTCCGTCAGCACCAGTTGGGTGTTTACCGACGCCCTCGACCTGCACCCTTCCTGGCTGGGTTCGGGCAAATTGCGGGCTACGTACGCGCAGGTGGGCAATGATGCCGACCCCTATTCCCTGGAAACCTACTTCACCAACACCGGCACGACCGGCTGGATCCAGGGCGGCATCACGTTTCCCTTCAACAACCAGGCGGGCCTGAGCGCCTCCACCACGCTGGGCAACCCCGGCCTGCGGCCCGAACGCATCCGGACGTGGGAGGTGGGCACCGACCTGCAATTCCTGGGCAACCGGGCCGGGCTGGAAGTGGTGTACTACAACAACCTGAGCCGGGACCAGATCATCCCCGTCGCCATTCCTTCTTCCACCGGCTCGCAGAACAGCCTGGTCAATGCGGGCAAAATTTCCAACCGGGGCGTGGAAGTAAACCTGCGGGTGACCCCGGTCCGCACGGCCGGCGGGTTCAGTTGGGACGCTTCGGTGGTGTACGCCAGAAACATCAGCAAAGTGCTGTCGCTGGCCGACGGCATCGACAACGTGAGCCTGGGGGGCATCTGGATGGAAGCCCGCGGCATGGCGGGCAAGCCTTACGGCGTGTTCTACGGCATTGACGTGAAGAAAAACGAGGCCGGCCAGGTAATCATCGACGACAGCCCGGCCCTGGCCGACGGCAAGCCCAACGCCAACTACGGCTACCCGGTGGTCAACCCGGCCTTTACCGAAATCGGCGACCCCAACCCCAAGTTCAACGCCGGGCTGCGCAACGAGTTCACCTACAAAAACTTCGCTTTTTCCTTTTTCCTCGACACCCGCTACGGCTTCGACATCTTTAACGCCCCGCGCCTGCAAATGGTGTTCAACGGCGTGGACCAGTCCACGGCGAACCGGGGCCAGGACTACGTGTTCGCCGGCGTGAAAAACGCGGAAGGCAGCCCCAACGACATTCCCGTGCAGATCGGGCAGGCCTGGTACCGGCGCACCTTCGACATCCAGGGGTTGTACATCGAAAAAAACCTGTACTGGCTGCGCCTGCGCGACGTCAACTTCACCTGCACGCTGCCGCAAAAGGTGCTGGCCCCTTTCAGACTCTCCCGGGCCAGCCTCACGCTTACGGCCCGCAACTTCCTGCTGGCGACCAACTACTCGGGTTCCGACCCCGACCTGGGCACGCGCAACGGGCAGGCCAATTTCTCGGGCATTGACTTCTGGACCACGTCCAACACGCGCAGCTACGGGGCTTCCCTCAACATCACTTTCTAAGCGGTTCAACCAGAGACTCGTATGAAAAAAAGACTTCTTTCCGTACTCACGCTGGCGCACCTGATGCTCCTCGTGCCGGCCTGCGACCTGCAGGAGGCAAACGTAAACCCCAACGCCCCGGCCGACGCCCCGACCAGCGTACTGCTCACGGGGGCCCAGGGGGTGCTGGCTTTTAACCTGGGCATGGACGCCGGCCTGCTGTCGGCGACGGTTGTGCAGCAGACGGCCGGGTCGAACGGCGACGCCACGGCAAACGACAATTACACGGCCATTCCGGGCCGGTTCAACGGCTTCTGGGTCAACTTCTACAGCAACGTGCTCCAGGAACTGGACCTGATCGTGCAGCAGGGAAAAGCCAGCCACGCGCCGCATTACAGCGGCATTGCCCGGGTGCTCACCGCCTTTACGTACGGCACCCTCACTGACTCTTTCGGCGACATTCCCTTTTCGCAGTCCCTGCGGGGGCGGGGCAACACCGCGCCCGCCTACGACGCGCAGCAGCAGGTGTACGAAGGCATTCAGGCCACCCTCGATTCGGCCATTGCCGAACTGAGCCAGCCCGCCGGTTCGTTTGCCACGGCGCCGCCCGGCGCCGACGACCTGGTCTTCAAGGGCAACGTGCAACAGTGGCTGGCCGTCGCCTGGACGCTCAAAGCCCGGTACGCCCTGCATCTGAGCAAGCTGGACCCCGCCGGTGCGGCCACCCGGGCCTTGTCGTACCTCTACGCCGGGGGGCCCGACGGTACCTACCGGGGCATTGCCGCTAATGCCGGCGACGCGCAGGTCGGGTTCGGGGCCGCCCAAACCAACGCCAACCCGTACTACCAGCAGAACACGTCGCGGCCGGGCTGGGTCGGCCTGGGCGCCGCCTTCGTCAACCTGCTCAACGGCAACGGCCCCGCGGACCCCGGCACCCGGGAACCGGCGGCGGTACCCGACCCCCGCCGGGCCTACTTTGCCACGCCCTTCCCGGCGGGCAGCGGCAAGTACCGCGGCGGGGCTGCCGGCATCCCGGGCGCCTACTCGCTGATCGGGTCCTACTACGGGGCGGCTACCTCGCCGGTGGTGCTGGTTTCGTACGCCGAGGCCCGGTTTATCGAAGCCGAAGCCCGGCTGCTCCTGGACCCCGCCGATCCGAAAATCCAGGCGGCCCTGCACGAAGCGGTACATGCTTCCTTCGCCAAAATCATCCCGGCGGGCGACGCCAATGCCGGCCCTGAGAAACGGGCGGCTTACCTGGCCGAAAAAGCCACCCTTACCGGCGATGTCCAGTCCGATCTGGAGAAGATCATTACCCAGAAATACCTGGCCCTGTTCCTGCAACCCGAACCCTGGGTGGATTACCGCCGCACGGGCTTTCCGCGGTTGCCGCCGGCGGCCAATGCCACGCACAGCCTCAATCCGAACGGCCAGATTCCCCGCCGGTTTCCGTACCCGCAGAACGAACAGTCGCTCAACCAGAGCCTGCCCGCGGCCTCCAATTACCAGGAGCCGCGGCTCTGGTGGGACCAGCCCTGAGCCGGCCCGGCCTGCCCCTTTCCTCCTTATCCTGGTTCGTTATTCGTTGTTCGTAACGGCCTGATTTACAATCAGTAATGAACAAGTAAACACGTAATTATGAAGTCATTTCAGTAGTACGCCCTAAACCCTTCGCCGTATGCTTCCATTCTCCTTCTCTTCCGAACCCGCCGACAGTACCGCGGTGCTGTACTTTCTCAAAAAGCACCCCTACGTGAAGCACGCCGAGCCGGCCGGCGAAGACTGCTTCACGGTGGAACTCTTCCTGGACTACCAGGCCACCGACGTGCTCGTGCAGTATTTGTCGGCCAGCCGGTACGGGCAGGCTGCCTACGCGCCGGGCCCCGCTTCGGAGCGGACGACCACGGTACGCATCAGCGCGGAGGGGAAAGATAAAACCCGCTTCAAACGGGAAGTAAGCCTGGCTTTCAACAAAGTATCCCAGTTCCTGGAGTACCAGGAACTCAAGCGGGAATACGCCGCCGGCCAGGTGCCCTTCCACCTGTCGCAGTGGCTGCTGGAAAACAACGTCTTTTTGTAAAAAGCCCCTCCCCCATGATGAAACCCAAAAAAACCCTGCTACTGGCCGTGGCCCTGCTGGGAACGGCCCTGGCCGGCATGGTGCTGCCCGGCTTCCGGGCACTGCACGCCCCCGGGCAACCGGCGCCGCCCCCGCAAGCCGCCCGCCGGCCCAACGTAATCGTGATCCTGGCCGACGACCTGGGCTACGGCGACCTTGCCTGCTACGGCAACCCGGTCGTACAAACGCCCCACATCGATGCCCTGGCGCGGGAGGGAGTTCGCTTTACGCAGGCGTACAGCACCGCCCCGATCTGTTCGCCTTCCCGGGCGGGTTTGCTCACGGGCCGCTACCAGCAGCGGTTTGGCTTTGAATTCCTGGTGCCCCAATCGGCGGGGGGCGCCCCCACGCCGGAGCAGGCCAGGCGCATGGCCGCCTTCGGGGAGAAAGTGGGCGCTTTTCCCGAAAAAGGCATTGATCCCGAAGCGTTCGGGAAAATCCGCAAGGGCATCCCCGACTCCGAAGTAACGCTGGCCCAGCTCTTCCGGCGGAACGGGTACCGGACGGCCGCCATCGGCAAGTGGCACGTGGGCGAAACGGAGGGCTTCTTTCCCCAGCAGCGCGGCTTTGACTACCACTACGGCTTCTACAGCGGCCTGAGCCTGTACGCGCCCGAAGCAGACCCGGCCGTGGTAGACCAGCACCTGCCCTGGTGCCTGACCGAGCCCAGCGCCTGGCACCGCCGGGGCTCCAACGGCCTGGTGCGCAACAACCAGCCGGTGGAAGAAAAAGCCTACCTCACCGATAAGTTCACCGACGAAGCCCTGGCGTTCATTGACGCCAGCAAGCAGGAACCCTTTTTCCTGTACCTGCCCTACAACGCGCCGCACGACCCGTTCCAGGCCAAGCAGTCGGATTTCGACAAATACCCGGGCGTAACCGATTCCACCAAGCGTGTCTACTACGGCATGATCTCGGGGCTGGATGACGCCGTGGGCCGGATCGTGCGGAAACTGAAAGACGCCGGCCTGGCGGACAATACGCTGCTCTTTTTCACCAGCGACAACGGCGGGGCCACCTACACCCGGGCCACCGACAACGCCCCGCTGCGCGGCGGCAAGATGTCCCATTTCGAAGGCGGCTATACCGTGCCCTACATCCTGCGGTACCCGGGGGTGGTGCCGGCCGGGCAGACGTTTACCCACCCGGTAAGCACCCTGGACATTTACGCCACGGCGGCCGCCGCGGCGGGGCTCGCCCTGCCCCCCGACCGGGAATACGACGGCGTAAACCTGGTGCCGTTCCTGCGCGACGGGAACGGCGGCAAGCCGCACGAAATCTTCTACTGGCGAAGCGGCTACTCGAAGGCCATCCGCAAGGGCGACTACAAACTCTACGTCAACGAACGGAAAGGGCAGAAACGGCTCTTTCACCTGGCCGGTGACCGCGCCGAAACCAAAGACCTGTGCGATGCCGAACCCGCCAGGCTCCTTGAACTGGAGGCGACCCTGAAGGCCTGGGAGGCCCGGCTTCCCGCGCCGGCCTGGCCGAGCCGCTCCAACGCGACCATTGAGGTGAACGGCGAAAAATACTACTTCCCCATTTAACCCCCACCCAAACGATGCTGGTCCGGGCGGCCCTTACCCGGGTGCAGCGTCCTCCTTTCCAGTGGTGAACAACCAAATACGCAGCCAGGCAGTCATTTCAGGATGATGCCACGTTGAACGGGATGAAACGGACCGGAGGATCGACCTTGCGGAAAGGGCGGAAAGGATTATGCAGATAATTTGCGGATATTGACTTATCAATGAAGTAGTTTTTAGCAATCAACTACGTAACCTTCGATCCGGATCATTTCAACCACCTCTATTCGATTTTTTCCATGCGTACCTACCGGCTCCTCTTCCTGGCAATGCTCCTGGCCCCCGCGGCTTTCTCCCAGGGCAGGCCCAACATCGTATTCATTCTCGCCGACGACCTGGGATACGGGGACGTGGGGGCTTTCGGGGCAACCGACATCCGTACGCCCAACATTGACCTGCTGGCAAAAAGCGGCATCAAATTCACCGAGTTTTACGCGCCTTCCCCCGTGTGCAGCCCCACCCGGGCGGGTTTCCTCACGGGCCGCTATCCCCGGCGCATGGGGGTTGACGGCGTGTTTTTCCCGGAAAGCTTCACCGGCCTGCCCGCGTCCGAAGTAACGGTGGCGGAGGCACTGAAAGAAAAAGGCTACGCCACCGGCATTGTCGGCAAGTGGCACCTGGGGCACCACCTCCCCTATTTGCCGTTGCAAAACGGCTTCGATGAATACTTCGGCATCCCGTACAGCAACGACATGCAGGGCGTGGCATACCTGCGCGGCAACGACGTGGCCGAGTACAAGGTTGACCAGCGGTACACCACCAAAGTATACACCGAAGAAGCGGTCGGCTTCATTGAGCGGCACCGGCAGCAACCGTTCTTCCTGTACCTTGCCCACACCATGCCCCACGTCCCCCTGTACGCGTCGGAGGCGTTCCGGGGCAAATCCCGGCGGGGCCTGTACGGCGACGTGGTCGAAGAACTGGACTGGAGCGTAGGCCAGGTGCTGGCCGCCCTGCGCAAAAACGGGCTGGAACAGAATACCCTCGTGGTCTTTACCAGCGACAATGGTCCGTGGCTGGCCTTCGACGTGGAAGGCGGTTCGCCCGGCCCGCTGCGGGAAGGCAAGCAGACTACTTTTGAAGGGGGCATGCGGGTGCCCACCGTGGCTTACTGGCCCGGCCGCATCAAAGCCGGCTCGGTGTACGACAACCTGGCTACCGCCTTTGACTGGTTTCCCACGTTTATCGGCCTGGCCGGCGAAACGGCGTACCGTCCCAAAAATCCCCTGGATGGCGAAGACATTACGCCCGTGCTTACCGGCACCGGCAAGCGGCAGGGCAACGAACTGCTGTACTACTTCGGCGGGGCATTGCAGGCCTACCGCCAGGGCGACTGGAAGGTCAAGCTGCCCTACGCCGGCAACCGCGGCATTACGGGCGTGAAAGACGTGGCCCCGCACGACACGCTGCTGTTTAACCTCAAACGGGACGCCGGCGAACAAACGAACCTGGCAAAGTCGAACCCCGGAAAGGTGCAGGAACTGCTGGCGGCGATGCAGGCGTACCAGGCCCGCCTGGAACCGACGCCCTCCCTGGTGCAATACATGCCCGCCGACAAAACCCACATTCAGAAGTACCAGGAACGCAAAGCCAAAGGCTCCCGCAACGAGTAACACTAAAATGACTTCATAATTACGTATTTGGCTGCTCAAGACCACTTGTGAATCAGCGCATTACGAACAACCAACAACGAATTAGTATTATGCCAGGATGTCTTTCATCACTTTGCCGGCTACGTCCGTGAGGCGGAAGCGCCGGCCCTGAAAGGTGTAAGTCAGTTTTTCGTGGTCCATTCCCATCAGGTGCAGCAGGGTAGCCTGGAAGTCGTGCACGTGCACCGGGTTGCGGGCCACGTTGTAGCCGAATTCGTCCGTTTCCCCGTAGCTCAGGCCGGACTTTACGCCGCCTCCCGCCATCCACATCGTGAAGCAGCGCGGGTGGTGGTCGCGGCCGTAGTTGTCCTTGGTGAGTTTGCCCTGCGAATAGTTGGTGCGGCCAAACTCGCCGCCCCACAGCACCAGCGTATCGTCGAGCAGGCCCCGCTGCCTGAGGTCTTTCACCAACGCCGCCGAGGCCTGGTCGGTGGCCTTGCACTGCTTGGAAAGGCCGGCCGGCAGGTCGTTGTGGTTGTCCCAGCCCTGGTGGTAGAGCTGCACGAACCGCACGTCCCGTTCGAGCAGCCGCCGGGCCAGCAGGCAGTTGGCCGCGTACGTACCGGGGTTGCGCGCATCGGGGCCGTACAGGTCAAACACCCAGTCGGGCTCGTCGGACAGGTCGGTCACTTCCGGCACCGAGGTCTGCATGCGGAAGGCCATTTCGTACTGGGCAATGCGGTGGTGCACTTCCGGATCGCCGAACTCGGCCGCCTGGGCCCGGTTGAGTGCGCCCAGGGCGTCGAGCATTTCGCGGCGGTCTTTGGCCGTGTATCCTTCCGGGTCGTTGAGGTACAACACCGGGTCTTTGCCCGAACGGAGCTGGACGCCCTGGTGGGTGGAAGGCAGAAACCCGTTGCCCCAGAGCCGGGCGTACAAAGGCTGGTCCTGGGGGGCATTTTTGGAGACCAGCACGATGAACGCGGGCAGGTTTTCGTTGGCCGAACCCAACCCGTAGCTGAGCCACGAACCAATGCTGGGCCGGCCGGCGAGTTGGTTGCCCGTCTGGAAAAACGTGAGGGCCGGGTCGTGGTTGATCTGCTCGGTGTACATGGATTTGACGAAGCAGAGTTCATCGGCTACCCCGGCCGTGTAGGGCAATAGTTCGCTTACCCACGCCCCGCTCTCGCCGCGTTGCGCGAAGGCGTACGGCGACTGCACCAGCGGCAGGGCCGACTGGCCGGCACTCATGCCGGTGAGGCGCTGCCCTTTGCGCACCGAGTCGGGCAGGTCCTTGCCGTGCATTTTGGCCAGCAGCGGCTTGTAGTCAAACAACTCCAGCTGCGACGGCCCGCCGCTCTGGAACAGGTATACCACCCGCCTGGCCTTGGGCACCCGGTGGGGCGTCCCGGTGGGTACAGCCGCGGGTTCCCCCGACAACAGCCGCTGCGGCCCGAGCAACGAGCCCAACGCCAGGGCGCCCAGGCCCAGGGAGGTTTTGGACAAAAAAGTGCGGCGGCTGCTCAACCGGGCCAACTCGCTTTTGATGGGGTCCTGCATGGCTTTATTGGCTTTAACGCCGCGTGATGAAGGCGTCGGAATTCATAATGGTACTGGCGACTACGGTACCCGCCGCCAGGGCCGCCCGGTCGGCTTTCGGGTCAATCCGGTGCTCGCCGGCGCCCAGCCAGCCCTTCATTTTGGCCGGCTCCTGCCGGAACTTCGCGTATTCCCGTTCGTAGAGTTTCGTCAAAACCGCTAATTCCTCGCCGGCCGGTTTGCGGGCCGTCAGCAGCCGGTAAGTGTACACGAGGCGGTTTGCCGGGTCGGGGTACTTGCCGAACGCTTTCTGGGCCGTTGCTTTGGCCGCTTCCACGAACTGCGGGTCGTTGAGCAGCACCAGCGCCTGCAAGGGCGTACTGGTTTTTTGCCGCCGCACCACGCAGTAACTCCGCGAGGGGGCGTCGAACGTGTTCATGGAGGGCGGCGGGTTAGTCCGCTTCCAGAAAGTGTACAGGCTGCGGCGGTACAGGTTTTCGCCCGTATCGGGCTGGTATACGGCGTTGTTGACGGCCCACAACCCTTCCGGCTGGTAAGGCTTCACGCTGGGTCCCCCGATCCTGGGCACCAGCAGGCCGCTGGCTGCCAGGGCATTGTCACGCACCATTTCGGCCGTGAGGCGGAAGGCCGGCCCGCGGCCCAACAGCCCGTTGCCGGGGTCCTTTTCGCGTTGCTGCCCACTCGCCCGGGAAGATTGCCGGTACGTGGCCGACAACACAATCATCTTTTGCAGCGCTTTTACGTCCCAGCCCGACGCCCGGAACGCTACGGCCAGCCAGTCGAGCAGTTCGGGGTGCGTAGGCAGGCCGCCCTGGTTGCCGAAGTTGTCGGTTTCCGGGTGGAGGCCCGCGCCGAAGTAATTCTGCCAGTACCGGTTTACGGCCACGCGGGCCGTCAGGGGGTGGTCGGGATGCAACAGCCACTGGGCGAGGCCGAGCCGGTTCCGGGGGGCCTTTTTCGGGTAGGCCAGCAGGCTGGCGGGAACGCCGGGCTGCACCTCGGGGCCGTGGGCGTCGTACACGCCGCGTTCCAGCAGGTAGGTCTTGCGCCGCGCGGGCATTTCGGCCATCACCATGATTTCGGGCACCTCTTCCTGGATTTTATTCTTCTCGGCCCGCAGCTTTTCGAGTTCCTGCAAACGCTCCCCGTACGCGGACGACACGTTGGCAAAGTAGAACCGGGAAAGGGCCTCGGGATGCCCGTCCGGGTCCGGTGGAATGCTGCCCGGAGTATTGCCGGCCAGTCCCCGCACTTCGGGGGCCGTAAGCTCCCGGCCGTAGACGCGCAGCTCGTCCACCAGCCCGTTTTTAAAGCCCGTGCCCCGGAAGTCGGCCCCGACCTGCAAGCCGGGTTCCTCCTTCGACAGCTGGTGTTGCTTCGAAAAGAGAATGTCTTTGTAGAGGTTGTCCTTTTCGGTGACCAGGGGCGTCTCCCGGCCGTCCAGGTACAGTTTCAGCCCTTTGGCCGTGCTGGAGCCGTCGTAGGTCATCACCAGGTGAATCCACTGCCCGCGGGGCAACGGCCGGCGGGACACCCGGACAATGTTGTTGTAGGGCCAGGTATGGGCCATCAGCAGTTCGGCCTTGCCGTCGCGCAGGTTGAGGTAGTACCCGCGAAAGTTGTAGAGAATGTCGCCGTTGCCCTTGTGAAAGATCACGCCCTTCGACAATTCTTCGGGAATGTTCACCCATACCCCGATTGAAAAAGGGTTGGCCCGGCTGAAGATGCCCGTCCGGCCCAGTTTGAGCACATCGTCGCCGTTGGAGCGAAAGGCATTGCCAGACTTGCCCGGGACCAGCACGGGGTCAGCCACCTGGCCTTTGTCGCCGGCCGAAACCTGGCTGACAAATTCGCCCTTGACCGTTTTGTCGAAGGTGAAATGCGCCTGTAGCCCTTTGCTGGCGTCAAACGGAAGGGTATTCCCCACCGCCCGCTGCCACTGCCGGAACGCGGCTGCTTCCTCCCGGGTGGTCTGCTGCACGGCACGCTCGGCGGCCGTTATTTTCGTGTTGATGAAAGCCAGCAGGCTGTCGTGCCGCGCATCGGTGAGGAGCATGGTGGGCACGGGCGGGGCGTCGTCCCAGGAGATTTGCCCGGCTTCGTCCACGTTGTTGAAAAAGCCGGACAGGCTGTAGTAGTCCTTTTGCGAGATGGGATCAAACTTATGGTCGTGGCAGCGGGCGCATTCCACCGTGAGGCCGAGCATGGCCGTGCCCAGGGTGTTGGTGCGGTCGGCCACGTACTCCACGCGGAACTCCTCGTTCACGATGCCCCCTTCCATGTTCTGGGAGTGGTTGCGGTTAAAGGCCGTCGCCAGGCGCTGCTCGCGGGTGGCGTTGGGCAGCAGGTCGCCGGCCAGTTGCCAGGTGATGAACTGGTTGTAGGGCAGGTTGCGGTTAAAGGCGCCGATCACCCAGTCGCGCCAGGGCCACATGGGGCGGTAACGGTCTACGGTGTAACCGTGCGTATCGGCAAAGCGGGCCAGGTCCAGCCAGTCGGTAGCCATTTTCTCGCCGTAGTGCGGCGAAGCCAGCAGCCGGTCCACGGCTTTCTCGTAGGCTTTGGGGGAACGGTCGGCCAGGAAAGCGTCGGTCGCTTCGGGGGTGGGCGGCAGGCCGGTCAGGTCCAGCGAAACGCGGCGCAGCAGGGTTTCCTTGTCGGCTTCGGGGTTGGGCTTCACGCCGGCCGCCTCCAGCTTCTGCAACACAAAGTAGTCCACCGGGTTGCGGGGCCAGTTTGCCTGCTTCACGGCGGGCAAGGGGTTTTTCTGCGGTTTGAGCAGGGCCCAGTGCGGTTTGTACTCGGCTCCCTGCTCAATCCAGCGGACCAGCACTGCCTTTTGGTAATCCGACAGTTCCCGGTTCGATTCCTTGGGTGGCATCCGCTGCTCGTCATCTTTGGTAAAGATGCGGTGGTACACCTGGCTCTTGGTGAGGTTGCCGGGCACAATGGCAAACTTGCCTTTTGACTCTTTGAGGGGGGCCAGGGCGCCCTCCCGGGTAGCCAGTTCGAGCCCGGCCTTCTGGCTGTTCTTGTCGGGACCGTGGCAGAAGAAGCAATTGTCGGAGAGAATGGGCTTTACGTGCAGGTTGTAATCCACCGTTTCGGGCAACTGCTTTTCGAGCCGGACAATCTCCGCCGGCTTCTCTACCCCGCACCCCGGCAGGAGGAAAACCAGGCTTAACCCAATGCCATAAAGCCAAGAATACACTGCTACCCGCATATGTTGTTGAGACCTGATAAGCCTGTCGATGAACCGCTTCCCGGGGCACCCGAAGTTTTCCGGGCGGCGGGAAGGGGCTTCGTACAGACAACTTTAAAGCTACGCAGATTGGCGCTGCTGGTAAATAGGCAAAAAAGAGTTTGTTTTGTACAAATCCGACTTTGCTCCGGAATAATTACGCGGTTAAGTAAATAAACGGGTATTGCGGCACGTCCTCCCTCTGGCTGACCATTTATTCAGCTAACCAGGTAACACGCGCCGCAACCGCTACCCCGGGAGACTCTTTTACCAACCTCTTTACATGTTTGAAGCTTTACAAACGTTACAACTCCGCTTGCTGCACGTGGGCTTCATCGGCCTCGACCACCACTGGCAGTACGACAAGGTAATCAGCCCTTTTTCCCGGCTGTACCTGATCACCGGTGGCGAGGGATGGGTGTTTCACAACGATCAGAAGTACGAATTGCAGCCCGGCAACCTGTACCTGATCCCCAGTTATACCTACAGCCGCTACCACTGCGATACTTTCCTGGAGCAGTATTACATCCATTTTCTGGACCAGATGGCAGGCGGGCTTTCCGTCTACGAAACCATGCAGATCCGTTATCAGAATGCCGCGGAAACGCTTGACTACCAGTTGTGCGCCAAACTGCTGGAATTGAACCCCCGGCGGACGGTCACCGACATCGACCCGCAGGAGTACGACAACAAGCCCGAACTTCTCAGTTTTAACCTGTCCCATGCCAACCAATCGCTGAGCCATTTCGGCCAGACCCAGGGCATCCTGCTCCAGTTGTTCAGCCGGTTTTTGGGCGACGATGGCACCCCCGGGATGCGCCGGAATAAATCCTTTCACCAACTCACGGGGGCGTTGCAGTTCATCCACCAGCACTTGCACGAAAAGATCACCATCGAGCAACTGGCGGCCATTCTCCATTTGCAGGTAGACTACTTTTCCCGGCTCTTCCTGGAAGTGGTGGGCGTGCGGCCGATGGAGTACATTCACAACAAGCGCCTGGAACGGGCCCAGTTGCTGCTTACGACTTCGAGTGCTTCCCTCAAGGAGATTGCCGAACGGGTAGGGATTCCCAACATCTACTATTTTTCCCGGTTGTTCAGGCGCAAGTACACCATGCCCCCCGGTGAATACCGGAAGACCAAATGGCAGGTATAGGGTGGCTGCCTTCAGGGGGCATAAATCAGGTTCCTGATCGCTTTGAATGCCGGTTCCAGCCCGGCGTGCCCGCGAATGTCCTTGTTATACCCCTGGCAGCAGTTGTCGTTGATGATAATTTCGCCCACCATGTGGAAACCGATTTCCTCAACCGGACCTTTCTCAATGGCGTTGTTGCCGATGGTGATTCCCCCGGACCCTTCGTCGAGGTAGATGCCCCGCACGATCGGCCGCTGAATGGTGGGAGAAGGCGTGATGTCGTGAATCCAGTTGCCGTGGATTTCGCTGCCCGGCTGGTGGGACAAGGTATAGATGCCGGCCCCGTCTTCCACCAGTTGCATCACGTGGTGAATGTGGTTGAAGCGGATTTTGTTGTGGCGCGAGGCATTTTCTTTTTTGGTCCACCCCCACCCCACGCTTATCCCGCAGTAGGGCATGCGGAACACTTCGTTGTGTTCAATAATGGTGCCCTCGGCGTACCCGCACACGATGCCCGCGCAGCCGTAGTAGTCCATCCCGATGCGCGTCACGATGTTGTTGGCAATCAGGTTGTTCTTGCAAAGGTCCCGTTCGTCCCGGTAAAACCCGCCGTTCAGCGCGGGGCCGAAGAATTGCCCGACTGAAATGCCGTTCCCCGATATGTCCTGCAAGACGTTCCCCACCAGGCTGATCTGCGATCCGCCCGAGCGGATGTCCACCCCGGTCGCCCCCAGGTGGGTAAAGAGGTTGCCTTCGAAGCGGACGTGCTGCGCGTAGGCCACGTGCACCGCCGCGGGTGGCTGGCCGTAACCCATCCCGCCGTTGCCGGTCTGGTAGGTAAACTGGCCCGCCTGCAGGGGTACGTGGCCGTGCCGCTGGGGGTACGTCCAGTTGGCGTGCGCAAAGGTAATGCCCTGGAAGTGCAACCCCTGCACCGGCCGGTCGGGTGTGCCCTCCACGCGCAGCAGCGTGTCGAGCACGGGTACGGTGATGTCGGCCCCCGCCGGGTTCACGTCGGGGAAGGGCTTGAAATACAGGGTGCTTTCTTCTTCATCGAGGTACCACTCGCCGGGCTCGTCCACGAACGCGTAGGCATTCTCGAAGTGGTAGGCCTGCCCGTTGACGCGGTTGGGATGCACCCGGGTAAAGACAAACCCGCTTTCGGGCTCCTGCACGGAGAGGCGGGCAAAGTTGGCGGGCACCCAGGTTTCGGAAGCCACGTTGGGTTTGAACGCGCGGAGGCGCATGATGGCGTCGGCCCACTGCATCTGGGCAACCATCTCCACCCGCTCAAACTTTTTCCACGGTTTGATGTCCAACTGGTCCAGCCCGATCTCCCGCGTGGCCGGGTCCCAGAAGACGATCCGGTGGTACTGCCCGGCGTTGGGGGTCCGGGCCCGGGTCATGCGGCGTTCCCCGGCGTAGAGCTGCCGGAAAAGCAGTTTGCCCACGCCGGCCTTGTAGATTCCGTTTTCGTGGTGCGTCCAGCCGGTGATCCGTCGTCCCCCCGACACGACGGGCTCTTCCCCGCCATAGGCCCGGTACACGACCTTAAACCCGTTTTGTCCCGAATCCTCGGGGCCGAAGAACAGCGGGCTTTCCAGTTCGTAGCGGCCTTCCCGCAGGTACACGGTCACGTCGCCCTGCATGGTGCGGCTCACTTGCCGCACCTGGTCGCGGGCCCTTTCGAGGGTCCGGAAAGGCTTGCCCATCGTACCGCGGTTGCCGTCATGGCCGGCCGGGGATACGTAATACGTGAGGCCCGGCGGCTGGGCGCTGCACCAGAGCGGCAGCCACAGCAGCCATAGCAGTCCGGCCCGGGAAAGCAATAAAAAGGTCATGGAATCAGCTTGTTTGGTTGTCAACGAATGTTCAGGGAGGGGACAGGGGTGGTTTCCGTTGGATGCGGCGGGTGTTTTCCAGAATGAGAAAGGAAGGGCCCGTCCGCAGCCATTGCTGCTCGTAAGGCTTGCCCTGCGGGGTGGTTTCCATCAGGCAGGAGCCCAGCACAATGTCCGTATCGCCATCCCCGTCCAGGTCGCCGGCATCCATCACCATCCAGCGCCCCCGCACACTCTGCGGAAAGGTACGGGTAACAAACGCCTTTTTTCCCGTGTTCTCCAGGTAGACAAAGCCGGTGTGCGGGGCGTTCTGGAAATCGGGAAAGAACGAGATGGCCGCAATGTCCAGGTCCCCGTCCCCGTCGAAGTCGGCGGCGGTAGCCTTGTAGGCGCCGGGCAGGGGGTAAAAGAAAGCCTCTTCGAACCGGTTGGCCCCGTTGTTGCGCAACAGCCGCACCCCGTGGTACCGCTTGAGCGCCTGGGTAAAATCGGCATTGTCGCCGTTGGCGTACAGGATGTCCCGGTGCCCGTCGCCGTCGAAGTCCACCAGTTCAAAGTACACCGAGCCGTAGGAGGGCGGGAACTGCATCACCCGTTCTTCCCGGAAGTGCCCGCCCCCCTGGTTGTAGTAGAGAAAGAAGCCTTCCTGCCCCTGCGCCATCAGGGCCAGGATGTCGGGGCGGCCGTCGCCGTCAAAGTCGTGCACCTGCGTGCGGGTGGCCCCGGGCAGGTTCCGCAGCACGTGCGGCACGTACCCGTCGCCCCGTTGCTCGTACCAGGCGAGGCGGCCGGTGTGGCTGCCGTATTCGCACACCACCACGTCTTCCCGCCCGTCGGCGTTCAGGTCGGCCCACCCGGCGTGTACGGGCCGGTGCAGGCCGTCGAGCAACATACCGTACGCCTTAGCTCCGCCCGGGTTGCGGATGGAGAGCACGGCCCCCGAAGGGTGCTCGGTTGGTGAAAAGGATTCCATGACGGTGATGCGCAGTTCGTGCGGCCCGGTCCGGAGGTCGCTGGGGCCCTCCCCCACGGGTTCCGTTTCCAGCAGCCGGCCCCGCCGGTCGAAGGTGTACAACGAACGGGTGTGGATGTCGCCCAGGTATATTTTCTGCTGCGCGGCGTCGATCCGGATGAGCGAAGTACCCGGCGGCGGCAGGCGGAAACCGGGGTCCACCACCTTGAAAAGCGGCAGTTGCTTATGAACTACCGGCGGGACGTCGGGCGGCAGCGGCCCGGCCGGGGCGTTTTCCAGGTAGTAGGCCGTCAGGCGGTCCCAGTCGGCGGCCGGCAGGGCGGCCTGCTCAGGGTACACGTCCCGCCCGCTGTGTCGTTTGACCAGCGCCGCGATTTCCCGGCAAACCGCCCGGCTGCTGTCGTCGGGGTAGAGGCCCAACTGGTTGCCCATCCGGGGAAGCACCTTTTGCCAGCTTTCCCGGTCCAGCAGCGCCGGTTCCGGCACCAGGTGGCAACCCCCGCAGTGCCGGGCGGCCAGTGCCTTTCCCGTAAGCGCCGCGGGCGGAACCGGTGGGCGGGTTGCGTCTTCTTTCGCCGCCGGCCGGCAGGCGGCCCACAGGGGCAGTACCGACACCAGCAGGCGGCACAACCAGGTCCGGGCAGGAATGGGGCAACAGTTTAATAGCATCCGGTGCGGTAAAAAGGCAATATAACGCCTGAGTGAATTACCAATGGGAGTTGTGTTGGTGAATAAAAGTGGCTGTAGCACAGAACGCAGGACCGCATCGCGGGAAAGAAGCGCATCGCGGTACGCATCGCGGGAAGGCGTCGCATCGCGAGGTGGACCGCATCGCGGCTCCCCTCCTTGGAGGGGTTAGGGGGTGGGTTTACCTACATGCAACAAGTTATCAAGGGATCACTGCAAGAGAGATGTGTGCAATAAGGTATTTGCATTCAGGAGTATCCGCATTAAGCTGAGCACCCTTGTAAGGGAGATCACCTTAATGCAATTATCCCGGTGTAACCCGTCGCATGTAGGTAAACCCACCCCCTAACCCCTCCAAGGAGGGGAGCCGCGATGCGGTCCACCTCGCGACGCGACGCCTTCCCGCGACGCGACCCCTTCCCGCGATGCGGTCCACCTCGCGATGCGACGCCTTCCCGCGACGCGACGCGTACCGCATTGCGACCCGTACCGCCATGCGCTTCTTTCCCGCATTGCGGTCCTTCGCACCCATCTTGCCGCTGGCGAGAAAGACATCCCTGCCGGTAGCGTCGCTTTGTGCTCCTCCTGCGCGCCTTTGCGTGAAACGCTTCCTCCGTGCAACTCCGTGCACTCCGTGTCTCCGTGGTAAATTGTATTTCCACTACAACTTTGATGGTTACTACCGGCTATTCCGTAATCACGAGTTCCATCGTGGTCATGGCCTGCTTCCCTTCCAGGTCGTCGCCCACGTTGGTAGCCAGCAGCACCACGGTATAAGTACCCGGCTTGGCGTATTTGTAGAGAGTCTGGCCCACCGTGCTGTTGAAGGCCAGCCCTTTGCCGTAACGCACGTTGGGCGTGCCGTCGGGCCGGGGCGCGTCTTTGGGGTCCACGTAGGTCTTGGCGAAGTAATTGCCCGCCACGTCGCCGGGCCACACCACCAGGAAGTCGGCCGCGTTGCACGAACGGAACACGATTTCCTGGTTTACTTTGGCCTCGGTCACCGGCACCAGTCCGGCACCTTCCCGGCGGGCAATTTCCAGGCAGGCCGTGGGCGCCGGGGCCGGGTTGCTCAGTTCGCAGGCCGTCAGCCCGGCGGCCAGCACCCCGGCCAGGAGGGGGATTGTACGGATTTTTTTCATGGAAAGGTAGGTAGAGGTTGGGTAAAAGGGGAAGCAGCGCCGCGGCCCTGCTTCCCCGGTCGGCCTATTGCGTGACCAGCACCTTTACGGTCCGGGGCGTACCCGTCAGCGAACGCACCTGGATGGTATACAAGCCCCTTTTCAAGGTGCCCAGCCGCAGCGTTTCCCGGTTCTCACCGGCCCGGGCCTCTAGTTGCCGGGTCAGGTGCGGGCGGCCCAGGGCGTCGGCCACTGAAAGGCTCACCGCTCCTGCGGCCGCCGCGTAGTAGACCACCGTCACGTCGCCGGCGGCCGGGTTGGGAAACACGGAGAGGGCTTCCGCGCGGGCTGCTTCCGGGCCCGCCGCAATGCGGGCGGTGGCGAGCGGACTGTGCTTCAGGTTTACTTCCGCCACCCGGGTCGCCCAGGCCTGCGAACCGCCGCTGATCTCAATTTTGAAGTAGTTGGTCCCGGCGGGAAGGGCGCCGCCCGGTGCGTACGTGTACCGGTAAAACCCGCCGGCGGTGGGGGCACTGGTGAGCAGCATGGCCAGCGGGGTGTAGGTGCTGTTGTCGGGGGACGTGTAGTATTTCACCGTGGCCGGGAACGTGGTGTGGTAAATGAGTTTCACCGACACGTCCGTAATGTTGGGTTTGTTGTACACGATGCTCTCGGGGGTGAGGTTGTGCCGGACCGCCACGGAGTTGTCCCAGTCATTGCTGGCGCCGCCGCTGGTGTCGAAATAGAAGCCCCCGTGGGAGAACGATTTGGACCAGTCATTGAGCGGATCGTAGGTAGCCGGCAGGTAACTCACCCGGACGCGTCCGAGTTGCGGGGTCCACGACTGGCTGCCGCCCGATACTTCGATCTTCACGTAGTTGGTGTTTTCGGGCAGGCTGCCCGATGGCGCGTACGTGCGGAGGGCCCAGCCCCCGGAAGTCAGGTGCTGGCTGTAGTTCACGGGCAGTTCGGCGTAATTGACGTTGTTGGCCGAGGTGTAGAATTTAACCGTTCCCCCAAAGGCCGTGTGGTAATACACGTCGGCCGATACGTTGCGGATGTTGCTGAAACGATAGACGATGCGCTCGGTGGAAGTCGCCCCGCGCACGATCCGGCTGGCGTCGCCCGGAAAGGCCGTGGACACCGAGGTATCGAAGTACCAGCCCGCCGTGTGTTCACTCGAAACCGTCCAGTCTTGCAGCTCGTCGGTGACCGTCTCGGGGCAGTAGGCCGTGGGCGCCGCGGCTGTAGCCGTCTGCCACCCGTTGTTCTCGTTCCGCCACGAGAGGGTCAGGTTGTTGGTGCCGCCCCGGGCCGTCAGCAGCGACGAGGTGCCCGGCGCGGCCGTAAAGGTGCCCGACTGGCTGGTGCCGGAAATGCTCCAGTGGAGCGACACGGCGATCAGGTTCGGGTTGGTGATGCGCCATTCGCGTTGGGTATTCGGGTTGGGAATGCAGGTGGAGGCGGCCGTCAGGGCCCGTACCGCCGCCCGGGTGCTGGCCGACAGGGGGCTTTCGTTGCCGTACTTGTCTACGGCCGTCACCACGTAATGCAGGGCCGTCGCGCCACCGGGTGCCGGCGTGTTGTCGGTGTAGTCGGCGGCAAGGGTTGACCCCACCTGGGTAGCGCCCGACAGGCTGGTAATGGGGGCGGTGCTCCGGTAGATGCGGTAGTACGACAGGTCGCCGGCGGCGCTGGCCGACCAGGTCAGCGTTTTGCCGGTAGCCGAAACCCCGGTTACGGCCGCGGGCGCCGTTTCGTCAAACTCATTGGTGTACACCACCACCTGCCCGGCGCCGATCTGGTCGGTGAGGGCGCCGGCCGACACCTGCACTTCCGCCGCGTGCCGGGGCAGGTCGCCGTTGGTGGGAACGCTGGCCGGGTTGTAGACGAACTTGCGGAACTTGCCCGTCTCGCCGGGCAGGGTCAGCGACAGGTTGATGGACTGGGTTTCGCGGTTGTTGACGATGAGGGCGTACTTGCCGTCGGCGTTGTGCTGCACGGCCGCCACGTGGACCAGGCTGTTGCTGCTGGTGGTTTCGTACACGGCGCTGTTCTTGCGGACGTACCGCCCCACCAGGCCGTACGCGTAGTACTCGGGCCGGGTCTGCCAGTTGCCCCTTTCGTCGGCCATGGCGCCGGTATCGTTGAAGAAGGTCCACTGGCCGGTGCCTTCCTGGCCCGTGTCGTGGAACCACCAGTAAGCCATTGCCTGGATGCCCGTGTTGAGGCCGGCCAGCGCGTAATCCACCACGAAGTTGCCGAACTCGCCCTTGTCGTGGTCGGGATACGTTTCGCGCTTCCCGTCCGGGCCCAGGTCTTCGTTGGTGCCGGTGCCCCCGAATTCACCGATGATCATGTCTTTGCCGGTGGACCGGATGAGGTACCTGGCGTAGATGAACTTCTTCATTTTCTTCTCGTAGTTGGTGGCGGCCAGGTAACCGGCGCCGCCGTCATCGTCCTGGAACCAGTTGCCGTTGGCATCCTGGAGCCAGTAGGCGTCGGTCTGCGGGTAGTCGTGCACTTCGTACCGCGGGAACAGGTCATTGTGAAACGCTACTGCTTCGGGCAGGGTGGCCCGCCAGGGGTCTACCCGGCCCAGGGCGTCGGTGCCGGTCACCTCCACCTTGCCCGCCAGGTTGCGGCCGGCCAGCCCGTTGTGCACCAACCGGGCGTGCCGGAACCAGTTGGCCCGGCGGGTGGCGTCAAACGCGTCGAAGGAGTTGAACTCGTTGGTCACGGTCCATTGCCTGATGTTGGTGAAGCCCTTCACGTTGACCCACTGGTTGAGCCCGGCCAGTTGCACCTCCACCCAGTCGGCCAGCGTATCGGCGTTGGTGATCTCCCGGTTGCCGCCCAGGAAAGGGGGTTGGGTGCCCCAGTAGCCGTTGGTGACGAACACGTCGGTGTCGTTGGCTTTGAGCAGGGTCATCATCCGGTCCCAGGCCTGCTGGCCCGGCGAATTCCAGGTGTAATTGCCTTTGGTGGGGGCAAACGAACTGACGTCCGAAAACACCCGGACGTAACTGCCCACGCTGACCTCTTTCAATCTTTTCCCGACGACCGTATTCCAGGTATGCTGGTCCACGGTTTCGTCCACGGGCACGTTGAACCCCAGGCCGCCGAAGTTGCGCTGGAGCACGTTGTTCTTGTTCACCGTAACGGTTACCGGCGTCTGGGCCGTCGCCGCGAAGCAACCCAGCCAGGCCAGGGCAATGGCCGTCCAGGCCCGGCCGCCCCAGCGGGTGCGCTTGCCGGGGAAAAGGATAGAAGTGTTTTTCATAAAAAGGATGTTTATGGGTGAATTTCCGGATGATTGGCGCAAAGGGGTCCCCATCGGCCGCGGGGAAACGGCTGCCTGAATTGACCAGGAAGGTGGTATGGCTGTATGGTTATATGGCTGAATGGCTGTATGGCTGATTGTTGGGCTTACGCACGACCACTTACGATCTGGCTATCAACCATATAGCCATTCAACCATATAGCCATTCAGCCATATAACCATACAGCCAAAGCTTAGGGAATCTGTTTGAGCAGGTGCACCACCCCGTTCGTGGCCCGGATGTTATAGGTCCGGTTGGCGTACGTGCGGTTGTCGAGGGCGTAGTAGTATTCTTTGCGGGACCGTACCTGCGTAACCCCCGGCCGGACCGGGGCAATGGGGGTGAGGTTGCCGTTGAGCAGGTCGGGGAAAATGAGGCCCTTGTACAGCAGCCGGTTCACCAGGCTCACCACCGTATCGGTGGGCATGGCGTCGAGGGATTTGTAGTTGGGATGCGCCTCGAAATACGCCCCGAAGGCCGAGTCGCTGGGGGCCAGCACGGTGAACGCCCCTTCGCCCCCGCTGATCTTCTTCACGTAGTCGGGCACCCGGGCAAAGGCCGCCCGCAGCGTGGAAAAGGCCGCCGAGTCGGCCAGGTACCCGCTGAGGGTCCGGGCGGGAAATCCCGGGTGGCGGATGACCTTGTCAATCTTGTGGATCACGCCGTTGGGCGCCCCCATCGAGATGTCGGTTTCCAGGATGGCCGCCGAGCCCAGTTCCTGGCCGGTGGTGCCGTCGTAGGCGTACATGCGGCCGTCGGCGCCGACCTGCCAGCGCATCCGTTCGCTTCCCAGCGCCTCCGCGCCGGCAGCGGTGAGGTCGGCGGCCGTCCGCTTGCCCGTGATCACGTAGTTGTAGCCGAAGCCCATTACGTCGCTGAACCCGGAGCCGCCGCGCCAGAACCGCTCCTGCCGCAGCGAGTCGTAGAGGTCGCTGGTTTTGATGAAGTCGGCCCAGGCGCCGTTGGAGGGCGAAATGACCGTAAACGCGCCTTCCTTGTTGATGCGGGGGGCCAGCCCCGACAGGGCCAGCACCTGGTAGGTAGAATCCATGTCGGGCGTCAGGTACAGGATCACCCCCAGGCCCTTGGCAGGCTGGGCGTACTGCTCCTCCGGGTTGCATCCCGGCAGCGCCAGCAGGCCCAGGCCCAGAATCAGCACCAGTACCAGCGCCGGGTTTATCGTTAGCTTTTTCATTCCGCGTAGGGGTTGGTTGAATGGAAAGGGGATGATTTGGAGAAGCGAGGAGTGAGGAGCGAGGAGCGAGAAGGAGGGGCACGGACTGTTCCGGTGATCACGGCAAAGTACGTGTACACCCTTCTCGCTTCTCACTCCTCGCTTCTCGCTTCTTCGTAATGAACCTTCATGCTTAGTACCCAAAGTTCTGCTGCCAGCTTTTGTTGAGGGAGACCTCCACCTGGGGCAGCGGGTACAGCAGGTGCCGTTCGTCCACGGTGGGCCGGTAGTCTTTCATCACGTCCAGGAAGAGGCCCCACCGGACCAGGTCCCACTTGCGCTGGCCTTCCATGGCAAACTCAATGCCCCGCTCCTGCACGATGATGGCTTGCAGTTCCGCCTGGGTCACGTCGGCCGGTACGTCGGGCAGCGCGTCGGCGTCCTCCCGCACGAACACCATGGTCGCCTTGGTTTTTTCGTCGGGCCACTCGTACACCCGCCGGGCCCGCTGCCGCACCTGGTTCACCAGCCCCACGGCTTCGGGGGTAGGTCCGCCCAGGGCGTTGAGGGCTTCGGCCCGCATCAGCAGCACGTCGGCGTAGCGCAGCAGCGGGAAGTTTTCGCTGGTGGTGCCGTCGGCCAGGTTCACCGGCCCGGTGTTCCAGTATTTGGAGGCGGCCGGCCCGGCCCAGGTATCGGCTACGTTGCCGTTCTGGTCAATCCAGCGGTCGGCCGACACCACCGACTTGCGGTAATGGTCGGGAATGGTGCCTTTCCACCGGCCGCTCACGCCGGCCTGCGACCACTGGCCCGTATTGAGGATTTTGGAACAGCAGGCCGTGGTCCAGCGGGCCACGGGGCTCCCCTGCCCCCGCAGGGCCTGGTTGGCCTCGTACTGGATGGAGAAAATGTGTTCCTTGCCGTTCTTGGTTTCGGGCACGAAGGCGTCGCGGTAATTTTCGAAGAGGCCGTAGCCCAGGCCCATCACCTCGCCGGTTTTGTCCACCGTCCCCTGGTACTGCTTCTGGAAAAGGTACACCTTCGCCAGCAGGGCCTTGGCCGCGCCCTGCGTAGCCCGGCCGGTATTGGATTCGGCGGCCCCGGTGGCCGAGGCGTTGCGCCACTCCTTCGGCAGCAGGTCTTCCGATTCGGTGAGGTCTTTGATGATCTGCCCGTACACTTCCGCTTCGGCCGTGCGGGGCAGTTCGATGCCCTTCAGGGTTTTGATGGGTTGCAGCGGCATGGCTACCGGCCCGAAAGCCCGCACCAGGTTAAAGTACGCCAGGGCCCGCAGGAACCGGCACTCGGCCAGCAGCCCCTCTTTGCGCCCTTCGTCCATTTTCACGGCCGGAATCGCTTCCAGGCACGTATTGGCGCGGTTGATGATCGAGTAGTTGTTGCTGTACCAGTCGCGGATGTCGTTGTCGCTGGCCGTGTAGTTGAGGTTTTCGATCTGCTGGATGGAGGTGCCGCTCGTGTAGAGGTAGTGGTCGCCCACGTCGGCGGCCACGTCGCCCAGGTTGATGGCGGCCACCGACAGGTTCTTGAGCGGCTGGTAGGTAGCCACCACGGCCGCCCGGGCGTCGGTTTCCGATTTGAAGAAGTTGTCGGACGAAATGAAGTCGTAGGGTTTTTCCTCCAGAAAATCTTTTTGACACGCCACCAGGGCGAGCAGCCCGGCGCCGAGCGTCGCCAGCCGGCGGGATAAGGTTTGGTAGGGTATTTTCATGGGTGAGTGGATTAAACGTTGGGGGGATTGGCCGGCCGGGCCGGGTTTTAAAAGCCGAGGTCCAGGCCGATGCGGTACATTTTCACCGACGGGTACGCGTTCATGTCGAGCCCCATGATGGTATTGCTCACGCCGGCCGAGTTTACTTCGGGGTCAAAACCGCTGTACTCGGTGAAGGTGAACAGGTTGTCGCCGCTCAGGTAGATGCGGGCGTTGCGCACGCCTTTCAGGAGGCCGGCCGGCAGCTGGTAGCCCAGCGTAATGTTTTTCACGCGCAGGTAATCGCCCCTTTCGATGTAGCGGGTGCTGGCCCCGTCGAAGGGCTGGATGCCGGCGGCCGGGTAGCGGGCGTCGGGGTTGTCGATGGTCCAGCGGTCGAGCAGCGACCTGAACTTGTTTTCGCCGCCGTTGGTGCTTTCCGAACGGGCCTTGGCGTGGTTGAAGACGTCGTAGCCCAGCATGCCGTTCATGAACACGCTCAGGCTGACGCCCTTGTAGGCAAACGTGTTGGTGACGCCCAGCACCACGTCGGGCTGGCCGTTGCCGATGATGGTAAAGTCGTTGCTGTCTACCTGCCCGTCGCCGTTGGTGTCGCGGAAGCGTTCGGTGCCGGGCCTGGCATCGGGCATGGTCCCCACCTCTTCAATCTGTTGCTGGTCGCGCCACACGCCTTCGTAGATGGCCCCGAAGTAGGCGCCCAGCGGGTACCCCACCTTGATGATGCCCACGTTGCCGCCGTTGGATTTGATCACGTCGCCGCCCAGGAAGCCCGTCACCAGTTGGTTGGCGTTGTAGAGTTTGGTCACCTTGTTGCGGTTGCGGGCAATGTTGAGCGACGTGTTCCAGGTCAGCGCCCCGGTGAGGTTCTGGCTGTTGACGGCTAGTTCCACGCCCCGGTTTTCGAGGGCGCCCACGTTCACGGTGGCCCGGCTGAAACCCGTGTAGTTGGGCAGGTCAATGTCGAGCAGCAGGTTGTCGGTGATCTTGTGGTAGTAGTCGGCCACCACCACGATGCGGTTGCCCCACACGCCCAGGTCCACGCCCACGTCAAACTGCCGGGTGCGTTCCCATTGCAGTTCCCGGTTGGCTACCTGCGTGGGGGCGATGCCGGCCACCTCCTGGCGGTCGAGCACGTAGTTGACCTGGCCGAACCGGTCCAGCGACTTGTACCCGCCGATCTCGGAGTTGCCCGTAAAGCCGTAGCTGGCCCGCACCTTCAGGTCCGACACCAGGCGCAGGCTTTGAATGAATCCTTCGTTGGAAAGGCGCCAGGCGACGGCCGCCGAGGGAAACACGGCGTACTTGTTGCCGGCCCCGAACCGGGAAGAGCCGTCCATGCGGGTGGTGACCGTCACCAGGTATTTCCCGTCGAAGATGTAGTTGACGCGGCCGGTGTAGGACTTGAAAGCGTAGTCGTAGGCCCCCGACCGGGACGTCCGCGTGAGGCCCGAACCGAGGCTGTATTCCTCCAGCACGTCGTTGACGAAGTTGGACGACTCGCCGTACTGCGATTCGGAATAGTTGCGCTGCAAACTGTACACGGCCACGGCGTTGAAGGCGTGGCGCTGGCCGAACGTGCGGTTGTAGGAGAGGATGTTTTCCACCAGCCAGTTGATGGAATTGTTGGACCCGATGGAGGCAATGCCCCGGGCTTCGCGGCCCGCCCCGGTGGTGGACGGGAAGAACACGTTGCGCCGCGAATCGGTGATGGAGGCGCCGACTTTCAGCCGGAAGGAGAGCCCTTCCAGGAGGCGCACGTCGCCGTAAATGTCGCCGATGAGGCGGTTGTTGGCCGTTACATTTTTGCGGCCCTGCGCGATGCCGAGCGGGTTGTTGTAGCCGGCGTAGTCGCCCACGGCCTGCGTGGGGTACAGCTTCACGTTGTTTTCTTCGGTCACCAGCACCGGGTCGAGCGGCGAGGTCTGGAACACGCCCGACACCACGCCGCGGCCGTACACGCCCCCTTCGTTTTCGGTCACTACGCCGTGGTTGGTCGTGCGCGACACCGACAGGTTGTTGCCCACCTTCAGCCACCGGTTCAGGTCGGCGTCCAGGTTCACCCGCAGCGAGTAGCGGTTGAACCTGGAATTGACGATGATGCCGTCCTGGTTGAAGTAGTTGCCGCCGATGGCGTAGCGGATCTTGTCGGTGCCGCCCGAAAAGGAGAGCTGGTAGTTCTGGATGGGCGCCGGGCGAAAGGTTTCTTTTTGCCAGTCGGTGCCGGCCGTGCGCACCGAATCGAGGAAGTTCCAGTCGATGTTGTAGCCGCGGTTGGGGGCGGGGGCAATGCTGGCGTTCACGTCTTTTTCCACCAGGTACCCGGCGTACTCCACGGCGTTGAAAATGGGCCGGGTGCGGCGGAGTTGCTGCACGCCGTAGTACACCTGTAAGTCGATGTTGCTCTGGCCGGCCTTGCCGCGCCTGGTGGTGATGAGCACCACGCCGTTGGCGCCCCGGGCGCCGTAGATGGCCGTGGCCGACGCATCTTTGAGCACTTCAATGGATTCGATGTCGTTGGGGTTGAGGGAAGCCAGGGCGTTCTGGGCGCCCCCGTTGGGAATGCCCGGCCCGGCGGGGTTGGTTTCGTTGTTGTCGTTGTAGAGCGGAAACCCGTCCACGACGTAGAGCGGTTCGCTGCCGGCGTTGATGGAGCCCGTGCCGCGGACCCGCACCGACACGGCCCCGCCCGGGGCGCCGCTGCTGTTGATCACCTGCACGCCGGCGGCCCGCCCCTGTAATGCCTGGTCGAGGGAGGTCACGGGCGTAGCCTTGATTTCGGCCTCCGAAATGGAAGACACCGAGCCGGTCAGGTCGCTGCGGCGCTGCGTGCCGTAGCCCACCACGATTACTTCCGACAAGCCCTTGACGTCGGCGGCCAGGGCCACGTCGAGCGTGCTGCGCCCCCCGATGGGCACTTCCCGGGTCACGTAGCCGATGGAGGAAAACACGAGAATGCCGTCTTCCTGCGGGGCATTGATGGCGTACTTGCCGCTTTCATTGGTGGTGGTGCCGGTGGTGGTGCCCTTCAGCAGCACGGTCACGCCCGGAATGCCCTGCCCACCCCCTTCTTCGGTAACGGTGCCGGTCACGGCAACCGCTGCCGGGGCGACGCTTACTTTGTTGCCGCTGAGGGGCGGCAGGGTCACGGGCCGCAGGCTGCTTTCGGGCGAAGGGGTGGAAAACGTTTTCTCCCTGGCTTTGGGCACCTCCCGCAGTTGCCGCTCGTCGGCGGAAAGCACGTACACGGCGGCTTTGATCTTCTTGTACTTGAGGTGCTGGCCCTTCAGCAGCACGTCCAGCGCCTCTTCCAGCGACGAAACCGGAAGGTCCTGTTTTTCCACCACTTTATCCTTCACCAGTTCGGACTTATAGGCAATGGAGGCGTTGAACCGGCGTTCGAGTTCGAGCAGCACGCTGGCCAGGCTTTTGCGTTCTTCCTGCGGCGGCCCCGGGGCGTCGCCCGGCTGGTGGAGGGCGTACTGCGCGGGGGGCGACGTCTGGGCCATTGCGGGCAAGTCGGCCAGCCCCACCGTGCAAAAGAGGAAAGGGTACAGGATGTGTTTCATACGGGTTGCGTTTTTTCAGGACAATAAGGGTCACGGCCCCGCCGGAACGGGGAATGGGAAGCGGCAAAACGGGGGTTGACGGTTTTTAGGGTGAGGGCGAGAAAGTTACCCGCACGCCGTTTCGGTCCATCTGCAAATCAAATACTTCGGCAATGGTCGCCAGCAGTACCTCCGGGTCGTCGGTCGGGATGGAGCCGGAACCTTGTTGGGCCAGCAGCCCCGGGTCGGTCACGCGCACCCGGAAGCCGTAACTCTCTTCCAGGACGGTAATGATTTCCCGGAGGCTGGTATTCTGCAAAATCAGCTTGTTGTCGGTCCACGCCGAAAACACTTCGGCATTGACCATGCGCCGGGTGTACGCGGTGGGGTTGTCTTTGAATTCCACCAGTTCGCCCGGCTGCATCACCACTTTACGGGCCGGGTCCGCGGGGGCCCGGGCATCGCGCAGGTCCAGTTCAATGCGGCCTTCGTTGAGAATCACCTTGGTACCGCTCTGCCGGCTGGAGACGTTGAACTGCGTGCCCAGCACCTGCACGGCAAACTGGTCGGAGGTGCGCACCACGAAGGGCTGGTGACTGCGGGTGTGCACCACCGAGAAAAAGGCTTCGCCTTCCAGTTGCACCGTCCGGGGCCGGTCCGTGCCCCAGTCGTTCACCAGGCGGATGCGGGAATTGCCGTTGAGTACCACCGTGGACTGGTCGGGCAGGGTCACCGTGCGCGTCTGGCCGTAGTCGCTGGCGTACACCACTTCCCGCGGCACCACGAGCAGCCAGTACGCCAGGCCCGCCACCAGCAGGATGCCGGCGAGGCTGGCGGCCAGGCGCAGCGTCCTCCCGGCGAGGCCCGGGCGGGTGCGGGCGGCGGGCGGCTGGATGGAAGCCTGGATGCGGTCAAAGAGTTGCTGGTCGTCGGGGGGGCCCTTTACCTGCTCCTTCTTCAAGCCTTCCCACTGGTCTTCCATCGCCGCGTGCGCGGCTTCTTCGCCGGCGGCCGACTGCAACCAGGTGACCACCAGGCGGTGTTCGGCCTCGGTACACTGACCGCGGTAGAATCGGGCGAGGAGTTCTTTGGAAGGTACGGCGTCCATCTCGGGCTACTGGGAGGTATGAACAGGTATACGTCCGGCAAAGCCCCTACCCCTACTGGCTTGGAAAAATTTTCCGGAATTTTTTCGGGGATCGGCGCGGGGGTGTCTTGCCGGGGCAATTGCGTGGATTCGGCGGGCCGGAAAGCGGGTACTTACTACACGGTAAAAGAAGCGCTAGCGGTCCGGGCTGGGTAGTGGGATGAAACCGCGTAACAAGGGCGAACCCCTTCCTTAAAAAGACAACAGGGTAAAGAGCAGGGCGGCCGTCAGGTCGGCGTGTTTGGAAAGGTACTCCTTGATGAATTTGAGGGCTTTGTTCATCTGGTTTTCCACCGTTTTCTGGGAAATGCCCAGCGACTGCGCAATCTCGGCGTACGACATGTGGTGCTGGCGGCTCAGCGTAAAGATCACCTGCCGCTTCCGGGGCAGTTTTTCCACTGCCTGCCGGGCAATGGCTTCGTAGTCGGCGAAAGTCAGTTCGTCTTCCGTACGGTTGTGCAGGGCGTCGAGCCGGTACTGCAACTCCTTGCGGTAGAGTTGCTCCACCGAATACTTGCGCAGGGTATCAATGATGATGTTGCGGGCCGTGGTAAAAATGAAGCTGTTGAACGAATACGTTTCGTCGAGCCGCTCCCGCCGCTCCCATATTTTCACGAACACGTCGTGGACGATCTCCTCGGAAATTTCCCGGGACTTGAAGTAGGAATACGCAAAAGCGTAGAGCCGCTTGTGGTAGATCAGGTACAGCGAACGGTACGCCAGGGCATCCCCCGCCCGGAGCCGCTCCACCAGCTGGCGGTCGGGCGACCCGGCAGGGTTGCGTTTTGTTTCCACGCTCTTTTCGGCAGGTATCTCCATAAAAGCCCAGGTCAGGTAGTTTACCGGTCGTGCCGCCCGGCCCGGCAACCGCAGGGTAAAAAGGGTGCAGGTCAGCCGTTACTCCGCAACGCTGCGGACGAAAATAAGGGGTAATTGAAAAAAAACAAATATATATTCGAAAAATTAAAAATATTGATCAGTTCCTGTACTTTCCATCGAGGTAGTACACCTGGGTCATCTCCTGGCTTGCCTGCCATAAACGCTGGGCCACTTGTATATCCTTGGAATATTCATCCGCATCTACCCGGGTGGGATAGCCCCTCATTTCCTGAAAACCATCCGGACCCACAAACTCGCCTCCTTTGACAGCTTGCTCCAGCGCCGCGTACAGCACGGGAAGTGCTCCTTTGTGGGCGGGTTGCAAAAAGAGGCTGCCCAGCGGCCGGATCAAAGCCGGAAAATACTGATCCAGGTTCGTTTTGGCGAGCCCCGGATGGGCCGCTACCGAAAGGGTGTCGTAACCGGCCGCCGACAACCGGCGCTGTAGTTCATAAGCAAAGACCAGGCAGGCCCGCTTGCTTTGTCCGTAGGCTTTGCGCCGGCTGTAGCCTTTCCGGGCGTGGAAATCATCGAATTGAATCCGGGCCCACTTGTAGGACAAACTGCTTAAAGTGACAACCCGCGAACCGGGCGTACGGGTAAGCAGGGGCAGCAGCAAGCCGGTCAGGGCAAAATGGCCGATGTAGTTGGTAGCCAACTGATTTTCAAAGCCATCCTCCGTTACTTGGTAAGGCGACATCATGATGCCGGCATTGTTGATGAGCAGGTCAAGCCTCTCGTACTGCCTTTCAAACTGCGCGGCGAACTGCCTGACTTCGCGCAGGCTGCTCACGTCTACCTTCATGCATTGGATGCGCGCTTTGGGATACGCTTTTACGATGCTGGATTCAGCTTCTGCTGCCTTTTGCAGATTGCGGCAGGCCAGAATCACCTCAACGTCTTTTTTTGCCAATTCCAGGGCGGTTTCATACCCCAATCCGCCATTGGCCCCGGTAACAACAGCAACTCTTCCCTGCTGGGACGGGACCTGCGCGATGCTCCATTTTTTGCCCATTGTATTGCTTCAGATTTCGATGACTGGTGAGGACTGCTGCTTTAACGATCAAAATGCGGATTGTGGTGCGGCCAGGTACGTGGAACGTTCGTTGCTGCTGGCCCGGAACAACCCGAACGCCTTGCAGTCAAAGGCCCGGATACGGGAGATTCAGCATAGAATGCATGGTAGTGAGAATAAATGGGTATTTTGGATAAATTGGATACAGAAGATATGCCGTTCCTGAAGAGGAACCACCAACCACTCCCCAGCCGATGACACCCTCCTCCCTCCTGCCCGCCGTCACCCGGAAACAACTGTACGAAACCGGTTTGCTGGCCGTACTGGCGTGCCTGGCGGCCGGCTGGTACGGGTACCCGGGCTTCGGGTCAAAAGGCGCGGCGGGGGCGGCGCTGCTCCTGCTGCTGGCGCCGAAGGCCTACTACCCGCTGGCCGTGGCCTGGTTCGCCCTCGGCAACGCCCTGGGCCGGGTGGTGCCCTTGGTGGTGCTTACGGTCCTGTTCGGGGTGCTGGTGGTGCCGGTGGCCCTGTTCAAACGCCTGCGGGGGCACGACGAACTGCTGCTGCGCAAATTCAAGCGGGGCGACGAGTCCGTAATGACTCACCGGAACCACACCTTCACGCACGACGACCTGCGGTATCCTTTTTAAGTGTAACTGAGCATTGCGTAATTAAATGGTTGTTCGTTGTCCGTTGTTCGAAACCCGGCGACCACCCGAACAACGAACAACGAATAACCAAACTCGCGTGATGGTACATGCCGTACTGGGAATTTCCGCCTTCTACCACGACAGCGCCGCCGCGCTGCTGGTGAACGGGCAGCTCGTGGCCGCCGCGCAGGAGGAACGTTTTACCCGCATCAAGCACGACGCGGCCTTCCCGACGCACGCCGTCCGGTACGTGCTCGAAGAAGCCGGCCTGCGCCTGGAGGAAGTCTCGGCCGTGGTTTTCTACGACAAGCCGCTGCTCAAATTCGAGCGCCTGCTGGAAACCTACCACGCCTTTGCGCCGGCCGGGCTGGGGAGCTTTCTCAAAGCCATGCCCGCGTGGATCGGCGACAAACTCTTCGCCCGGCGGCAGTTGCGCCGCGAACTCTCGGCCCTGGGGAAGCTCTCCGTGCCGGTGTCCTTTACCGAGCACCACCTTTCGCACGCGGCCAGCGCCTTTTACCCGTCGCCGTTCGCAGCGGCCGCCATCCTCACCATTGACGGGGTGGGCGAATGGGCCACCACCACCATTGCCCACGGGCGGGGGGGTGGCATCCACATGCTCCGGGAACTGCGTTTTCCCCACTCCCTGGGGCTGCTGTACTCAGCCTTCACCTACTACTGCGGCTTCCGCGTCAACAGCGGCGAGTACAAGCTGATGGGGCTGGCCCCCTACGGCGACCCGGACGCCCCGCAGACGCGGGCGTTCACCCGCAAAATCCTTGCGCACCTGGTGGACGTGCGGCCCGACGGCTCCCTGCTGCTCAACCTGGAATACTTTGGCTTTGCCACCGGCCTCCGCATGACCCGCGACCGGCAGTGGGAGCAACTGCTGGGCATCCCGCGCCGGGAACCTGAAACGGACCTTACGCCCGCCTACATGAACCTGGCCCGGGCCATCCAGGAGGTCACCGAGGAGATCGTGCTGCGGCTGGCCCGCACGGCTAAGGAGATTACGGGGGCCGAAAACCTGGTAATGGCCGGCGGGGTGGCCCTCAATTGCGTAGCCAACGGCAAACTGCTGGCTTCGGGGCTTTTTAAGGACGTATGGGTGCAGCCGGCGGCCGGCGACGCGGGCGGCGCCCTGGGCGCCGCCTACGCCGGGTGGTACCTGCATCCCGGCCGGTCGCGAGAGGTGAACGACGGCGAAGATTCCATGCAGGGCAGCTACCTGGGACCCGAATTTTCCGACAAACAGATTGCGGCCGTACTGCGCAAGCACAACCTGCCCCACACGTTCTGCGAAGACTTTGACGCCCTGGCCGAGGTGACGGCCCGCCGGCTGGCCGACGGCAAGGTAGTGGGCTGGTTCCAGGGCCGGATGGAGTTCGGGCCCCGGGCCCTGGGCAACCGCAGCATCCTGGGCGACCCGCGCAACCCGGAGATGCAGCAGCGGATGAACCTGAAGATCAAGTACCGGGAAGGATTCCGCCCGTTTGCCCCCAGCGTGCTGGCGGAAGACGCCGGGGCGTATTTTGCACTCGACAAGCCCTCCCCCTACATGCTGGTCACGGCCCCCGTCGCCCGGGAGCGCCGCCGGCCGGAACCCCCGGATTACGCCCAGTGGGCACTCTACCCGCGGCTGCACCACCCGCGTTCCGACATTCCGGCCGTGACGCACGTGGATTATTCGGCCCGGGTGCAGACGGTACACCGGGAGACCAACCGCCGCTACTGGCAATTGCTAAGTGCTTTTAAAGCCCTCACCGGCTGCGGCCTGCTGGTGAACACTTCGTTCAACGTGCGGGGGGAGCCCATCGTGTGCACGCCCGAGGAAGCCTGCCGCTGCTTCCTGCAAACGGACATGGATTACCTGGTCATCGGAAATTTTCTGCTCGAAAAGCAGCAGCAGGCTCCTCTCCCCAAAACCTTGCATACCGAGCCGGCGAGGCTGGATTGATACTCATTCGTTGTTGGTTGTTCGTTGTTGGTTGTTCGCAATGCGCTGATTCACGGATAACTATTCGCAACCACATATTAATCAGCGCATTACGAACAACCAACAACCAACAACGAATCCTGCTTTATGCCGATAAGAACGCGGTGATGTCTTTTGTATAAGTCAGCGTGAGCTGGTGCATGGCACGCGTGCAGGCGATGTAGAGCATACGCTTGTCCACGTCCGTTTTGTAATTGCGGGCGGAGGCAAACGGGACAATGACCTCGTCGAACTCAAGTCCTTTCGCCAGGTGCGCCGTGGTAATGATGACCCCTTCCTTGAAGGCAGTGGATTCGGCGGTAAGCAAATGAACGCCCGGCGCTTTGAGCGCATCGTAAGCATCCTCCGCCTGCTCAAGCGTTTTGCAGATGATGCCCAGGGAGTGATTTGCGGCGCTTTTGAAGGTCGTGATCAGTTGTCCGATGGCCCGCAACTCCTCGTCGTTGCCGTTGAACCGGATCAGTACGGGCTCCTTGCCGTGCCTTTCCATCGGGATAATGTCGGGATTGGGCGTGATGCGCTGCGCGAAGGCCGTGATCTCCCAGGTAGAGCGGTAGCTTCGGTAAAGCTTGACAATGTCGGCGTGCGGAAATACGCGTTCAATGGTTTCGGCGGAGGATGCACTGTACGGATTCACCGTCTGGCTCACATCGCCCAGAATGGTCTTTTTGCACAGGAACAACCTTGACAATACCGCGTACTGAACCGGCGTGTAATCCTGCATCTCGTCAACCAGCAGGTGCTTGACGTGGTCGTAGGAGGCGATGCCTTCCAGGCGGATGCGGAAGTAGATCAACGCAAAGACATCCGCGTATTCCAGCGTCATGCCGTGGCCCATCCTGAACAGTTCGGGCTTACCGGCCCAGCGGTAAAAATCCTGGTAGAGGTCCAGCACGTTGTTGAATTTGAACATGCGCGGAATCGCTTCCCAGATCTTGGTTTTCTCCGGCCCGGTAAGCTTCTGGCCGGTGGCGTCCCGCACGTAGGTCTGGATGTCCTTGACCACCAGCGGAAATCTTTTCAGGAGGGGAACCCGGTGGTACGCCTTGAACTTCTCCTGGATGAAAGGGAAGGGAACCGTGGTTTTGCCCACCCGGAGTTCGGTATGCGTGAAGTAGTTGTTCTCAATGTGGATCAGGTACTGATTCAGCTTGCTGAGGAATTCAAACGACGATTTAAACCGGATGCGTTCGATGAACGCCGGGTCGTGTTCGTGCAGCAACGCCGATACCTGTTCGAAGAACGTCTGAAACTTGTATTTTTTTTCGAGCAAGTCGGCAGCAAGCTCCTCCATGCCCATCTCGGGGATGTGTTCTTCCCCCAGTTCGGGCAACACGTTGGAGATGTAATCGGCAAAGACTTTGTTGGGCGAAATAATGAGAATGTCTTTTGCCGCGATGGTCTCCCGGTAGCGGTACAGCAGGAAAGCAATCCGGTGCAGGGCGATGGACGTTTTACCCGAGCCGGCCACGCCCTGGATGACCATCACCCGGGCGTCCTCGTTGCGGATCACCGCATTCTGGTCGCGCTGAATGGTAGCGACAATGTTCTTCATCTTGTCGTCCGACGACCTGGCAAGCTCCCGCTGCAGCACGTCGTCGTGAATGTTCACGTCGTTTTCGATCATGAACTCCATGCGGCCGTCCCTGATCTTGTACTGGCGTTTCAGGGCGATGTTGCCCCCGATCTTTCCGGAAGGAGTGAGGTAGGATGCCTCGCCCAGCTCGAAGTCGTAGAACAGGGAGGAGATCGGGGCGCGCCAGTCGTAGATCAGGTTCGTGCGCTGCCGCTCGTCGGCGAAGGAATAGATGCCGATGTACACGGGCGATCTTTTGTCATCAGGGGTGACGAAATCAATGCGGCCGAAGTAAGGCGATTGGCCCAGCTTGATCAGCTTGCGTTTTCGGGCGACGGCTGCTTCGCCCGTAAAGGCCATGCGGTTGATGGATTGGCCGGCGGCTACCATGTCGGCTTCGTCCATGCCCGACTGGTGCTCATGGATGTATTCCTTTTTCTGCCTGAGTTCGTCGGAAAACTGCTTTACGGCGTCATCTATGCGTTTAAGTGCCAGCGTAAGCTTCTCCTTGATCTCTTCCAGGTATTCCCTTTCTTCCTGTTCTGTTGCGTTAATCACGTAATACCTCTTGTAAAATGAACCCCAAACCAGTGCGAATCTAAAGGACTTATTACTAAATAACGGAGGGGTAGTCATCAATGAATGAATAAAAAGTCATCCCCGGCCTCTTTCGGCACTCCCACCAACCTTCCCGCAAGGGTACGGAGGCGCGAGCCGAACGTAGTGCTGCGTACCCCTCGAACGCGAAAGCCCCCTGTGGCAGCACCGGTGACGCCGTTGCCGCCGTCCCGGCGGCAACTTTTGTTTTGGCTGTCCCGGCCAGCCCCTTAGCCCGGAGGGCTTTGTCCGGACTCACTGCCGGGACGGCAGCGAGGGTACCGATCGCACGCGAATAAACCTGGTTGCAGCACCGCCGGGTACGCAAAACTACGTTCGGCTTGCGCCTCCGTACCCTTGCGGGTTTGCCCGTGGGCAAGGGAACCCCGAAGGGGTCGCCGCAGCCAAGGGGGCAGGGGGATGACTGCCGGGCTCCTGGCCCCGCTTTACTGCACCGCTCCGGCGGGGGGAGGCACGCATTCCTCACCGCCCAGGTATATGTCCCGGTAGTCAATAACGCCCCGGGCGGGTGCCAGGGGGTCGGTTGCGCGGTACAAGACCTCGCGGTTGCGTTCGGCGACGGCCAGGTACACTTTCCGCCCCATCAGTTCCCGCAGTTGCGCTTCCTCCACCGTGATCTCGTAATGGCCGCGTTCGTCGCTGCAGGCGTACGGCAGCTCTTTGGCACCCTGCCCTCCTTCGTCGGCCAGGAACACGGTGTGCCCTTTCAGCGGGGCGTTTTGCCGGTCGTACACCCGTCCGTGCACCCGCCACGCACGGGCCGCAAAAGGGGTTGCCGGCACCCGGGCCCGTTCGATTTCCGCGTCGAGCCCCGTAAACAGTTTCTGGTTGTACGACAGCCGGGCGGTCAGTTTCTGCACCCGCGGGTGGTCGGGGCCGTATTTGCGGGCAAGCCGGTCGCGTTCCCGGGCGGCGGCGGCGTCGTTGATTTCCTGCAGCCGCTTTGCCTTTTCCAGGTCCCCGGCCCGGTGCGTATCCAGTTGGGTAAGCGACTCGTCCACGCGGTTCAACATGTCCTCGTCGGTAAGCTTTTTTTCTCCGTTTCCCTTTTGCTGTTGCATCTCCGTGTAATGCTAAAATGACTTCATGATTACGAATTTTTGTATGGCTGAATGGCTGTATGGCTATATGGCTAATTGTTGAATGGCTGATTGTCTGGTAGTATAAACCATTCAACCCTCAACCATACAACCATATAACCATTCAGCCATATAACCATAACCTCACCCAAGCCCTACGGGGGCGTTTCCTGGTTGTTGACTCTGGGGGCTCCCAGCGTTCGCTGCATCAATTCGGCGTACCTTTTACACAAGTCCTCGTTCAGCACCAGGTTGCCCCCTTCGGCCAGCCGGTTTCCCAGGGCGATCAGGCAGTGCGTGGCCTGGTTGCTGACCGTCGTGTTCAGCCACGCGTACGACAAGAGGGAGAAAAACGTGAAGGTGAATCCCTCCGTAAACCGGTTGTCGTTGCACCGCACGGAGAAGCCGGCCAGGAACGTGTTGAGCACTACCACGTCGTAGGTGGCCGGCTCGGGCAACAGCAAAGCCGCGCATTCGGACTGGTTGCCGGTAAAGCCCACGTCGTCCAGCGAGACGATCAGCTGCGCGCTCACGCCAACCGTGCGCTCCTCGCCCCGCAGGTCCAGCGTCGACTGGTTGGCGGTAAACAGCACCTTGCCCCCCGGCAGGTATTGCAGCGCCCGCCAGGCCTGGCTTGTCCGGGCAATTTCCCTGGTGTTCTGGTTCGGCAGGTTGCGGAGCAGCGCGCCGCCGAAGAAATCGCGGGGCAGGCCCAGGTTCACGATCAGCACGCACCCGGCCAGCCGCGAGGCGGCGCTCCGGGGCTCGATTCCCTGGGAAGTGAACTGGTTGCCGGCCACGGATACCGGCCCGAAAGCCGTCAGCCACAGGGCGTGCCCGAGGGGCTGCGCTACGATGTTGTCGTGCATTTTCAAGGCGGGAATGTTTTCGGCCAGCGGTTCGCCCAGCGCCAGTGCGCTCTCCAGGTCGCGCGGCTGAAAAGACATCCGGATCACCACCCCGCCCCGGGTCCCGGGCCGCACGCCTTCTTTGCGCAGGGCCGTGCGCGGCCCGTTGTTTACGATCCGGTTGCCGGCTATCTCGATCTTTTCCGCGTACAGGATGAACAGGCCGCACACGGGCTCCTGGTGGCTTAGCCCGTTGTCTTCGATCCGGTTCTGCCGGAAAATGCCGTTCTCGCAGGCGGCCAGGGCAATCCCCCCGAACGCAACTTCGTCCTGCATGTCGTCGGGCAGTGCCGCGGGGAGTTGCCGGGCGCAGTGCATGATGCGGTTATTGTCTACGGTCAGGTCCTCCACGCGCACCACCAACCCGATTTTCCGGGTGTTGAGGAAGGCGGCCACGCCAATGCCGGAAAGCCCCATGCGGTGGATGTGGTTCCCTTCGATGGTGATGTCGTAGAGTACATTGTTGAACCGGGCCGTCACTTCTTCCCGGGACTGGTCCGAGAACCAGTCGTTGGCGACGAAGGCTTTGCTGACGTAGGTGTGTTCGCCTCTCTTCTCGAATGTCTTTGCCCGCAGTTGCTCCTCGTCGGGCGCGGGCAGGTGCCCCAGGGTAATGCCGTTCCCCCGTCCGCCGATGATCTCGTTTTGCCGGATGAGTACCCGCTCCGAAGCGCCGCCGACCTGGATGCCTCCCAGGGCCGTGTAGACGTTTTTCTGGTTTGCCGGCACGTAGGCCATCAGGTAGGCGAACTGCCGGCTCAGTTTCTGCCGGAGCGGGTAGCCGGGCTGGTAACGGCCCTTCCGGTCAGGGCAGGGGTCAAACAGGTCGTCGGGCCCGTCCTCGTTGCGGGGATCGTCGGAGTCGTCGGGGTCAGGAGGCGGCAGCACCACCACGCGGTTGCGTTCAATGCGCACCTCGTCGGCCGCCACGAAGATCGCCACGTCGCCCCCGCGCCCGTCGAGGATGGCGACCCGGTTGTGGTAAATTTCGATTACGTTGTTGCCCCGCCGGTCTTCGGGCAGGCTGACCCGGATGCCGTGGATGCCCGCCAGGATCGAATTGTCGCGGATGGTGATCTCCTGCGACGGCGCATGCCTGGGGTCCTGGTCCTCCACCACGATGGCCGTGCCCTCCAGCGCCTCCATCACCAGGTTGTCGAGTTGGATCTTCCGGGAGGCGGCCATGCGGAAAATGGGCAGCCCCCGCCGTTTGTCGTCGCCGTGGGGACGCACCACGGTCTGTTCGCCGCAGCCCGTGATCCGGACCTGGGTCTGGTTGGCAATGGTTACGTTTGCCTCGTGCACCCCGGGCAGTACGCAGATTTTTCCGCCCGCCGGCGGCAGGTTCCCGACGGCCTCCTCGATGGAATTGAAATCGCCCCGGCTCCGGATGCCGTCCCCCACCGTGAAGGTACAGCAGCCGTCCAGGTCGGTGAGCGGCCGGAAGGTTTTGCGGCAATCGTGAACGACCTGCCCTTGCAGCTGCCCGCCGGCGGATTGCCAGCGGATGACGGCCAGCGGGGCAAAAAACCGGCGCACCCCGTGGGGCAGCATGCCCTCCTCCAGTTCCCAGGGCACTACCTGGTTGGGCGTTTCGGGCCGGACGGCAATCACCCAGTGGTCTTCGGCTACCCGGTCCGGGCCGGTAAAGGCAACGACCAGCCCGGTCGTACCCAGCGCCACGGGCGTAGCGTCCGTAAAAGGAATTTCGGGGGGCGAAACCCGGTCGTCGCCCCGGTCCCAGACCCTCAGGTAAAAGTACGGGGCCGGTTCGCCCAGTTCGCCGGCGTCGGGGCGGCTCTGCCACGCCAGGCCGAAACCGGGGGGCGGCGCCGTTGCCGCTGCCAGCGTAAAGAGGCCGCTGTCCGGGTCGAACGATTCGCCTACCCGGGCCAGGTGCCCGCTCATGGCGGCGATTTTCTGGCCGTTGGGCAGCACGGCCGACCAGGGCAGCAGCTCCACAACCTGCCCGGTCCGGGGCCAGTGGTACTGGTCCTTGGGTTCGGTGAGCATCTGCACCTGGTTGCCGGCCAGCAAAGCCACCCGGTACAGCGGAGCGGCATTGTTAAAACCCCAGGTGAACGTACCGGGGCGCGTCAGTTGCACCCGGATGGCCTGGTTCTCGGCGCCCAGGTAGCCGCCGGCCACGGCGGGCGAACAGAGGTCGTCGGGCAGGGCGGCGCCCGTGTACGTAACCGTGAGCCGGATGTCGGGCACCCGTTCGTGCTGTTCATTGACGGTGCCCAGGTGGTCGTCCTGCCATTGCTGCTTCAACCGGTTCCAGGCGTCGGCGCATTCGCCGAACCCCGCGTTGGGCCGGACCCGGACCCGGTGCGTGTTGCGCAGGCGCGTGGTGGTATCGGGGCCCCCGAGGGCCGGCTCAAACAGCGACGCGTCCTCCACGGCGCACACGGGCTGCTGCCACGCCTCCAGGTACACCAGGTCAAACCGCTCCCCGCCGGGAATATTTACGTCCAGGTCGGCGTCGGGCGGGAGCAGCCAGTCTTGCTGGGCGAGGTACGTTTCGGGCGTTGCCGCCGCTTCCAGTTCCAGCCGCAGGCCGCCCAGGTACAGGGTTCCGGCTTCAATCTCAAAATCAGGCCGGCCGCCGGCGAATCGGGGGTTGCGGATGCGGAAGCCCGCGTCGGGGCTGCCGAACGGGCCGATCACGTCCACGTGCGTACGCCGGTGGGCTTCGTTGTCAAGCCATTCGCTCTGGTTCCAGTCGTAATCGGTGAACGTCCGCCCCTGCTGCATCATCACGCGGGTGTAGTGCTTGCGGCGGTCGTCATCCCCCCGGGAAGCGTCAAATATTGCCATTGTTCTTTAGGTTTCGTGGATAAAGGCCGGAATCAATCCGAAAGGCATGTATTCTTCAATTTTGGTGCGCAGCCCGGCCAGCTTGACCGGGTTGAGCTGCCGGCTGAACACCCCCATTTCGGAACCGTTTTCGGCGCCGCTGCGCAGGGCAACCGGGGCGGTATCGCTCAACTGGGCGTAGCCCGGTTGCCCGAAAAGGCGGGAAGTGAACCAGTGGCTGGTGTCGGCCGGAAAGAGAAAGGACTTGTACGGACGCGGCAGGCGGCTCCCGGCGGGCGCCGCACTGAAGCGGAAGCAGCCGGCCTGGGTGTCGGTAACGGCCGCCGCGCCGGTGACGATCACCTCGGAAGCCTGCAAGCGGTGCACCGCGATGCGGCCCAGTACAGTGGTTCGCCGCAACGTGACCAGGCCGGCCGGAACGTCGAGGGCGGGCACGGCCGCGTCTGCCGCCTGCACCACCGAGTCACAAATGACCACCGCTTCCACCAGGCCGCCCCCCCCGACCATTACCGGACCCACGATGCTGTCTTCGATGCAGAGCGTTTCAACCCGGCCTTCCACCCGGAGCCGGACGGGGTGCAACACTTGGTCGTTGGCGTTTCGGGCGCCCCCGGGGTCGAGCGTACAGCAGCGGATGGTAACCATTTCGTAATCGCCCCGCAGCACCAGGTTGCACGCCGTGTTGCCGGCCCCGCCGATCCACAGGCCGTTGAGCGAGAGGCGGGCCTCCTGGCTGGCCCCGGTGTCGAGCACCCAGTCGGCCTCCAGGCGCACGTACGGGCGTTGCTGGTCGGCTGCCCGCAGGGTGAGTTGCCCGAGCCCGGCCACACTGGCGACGGGCCCGTACGTCCGGCTGTCGGCTACCTCGGTGGTGCCGTCGGCCAGCAGGCCGGCGGCAATGGGTCCGCCGCCCGCGGGAACCGTCCGGTCGGCCGGCGCATCTTCCACCCCTCCCCGCGCGTACGTGCCCGCCCCCACCGGGCCGGAGAAACCGTAGTGATAGGTCGCACTTACGGCAACCGTGACCGGGGTGCCCAGGAACAGGAACCGGCCGTGCTCCGGATCAACCGCCAGTTGCTTGTGGAAAGGGGCGGCCGACCAGGCGCCCAGGTGCGCGGCCGTAATGTACTCGGCGGGCACAATGGCCCCCGGCAGCGCCCCCACCCGGACGGCCAGCGAACCGGCATCCAGCACGCTGGCCCCCGCCAGTACGGCCGCGGCGCTGGGGAGCAGCGCCTGCTTGCCGCACGCCGTCACCAGCGCCAGGCCGAGCAACGGCACGAACGTGGCGGCGCTGAGCAACTCCGCGCGGTTGACCAGGGCGCCGAGCACGACGCGCAACTGGCCTTCGTCGCGGAACTGCCAGCCCCGGAAGCGCCGCAGTTCGTTTGCCGCCGCCGCGCTGAGGGGCGGGACTTTCCGTTCCAGGGCGTCGATCACCTCCTCGGTGACCAGGTATTCGGCGTGCGCGAGCAGGCGGCAGCGCATCGGGGCGGGCAGTTCCCATTCTTCGGCCGGCTGCCACTGCTCCCAGTCTTCGTAGGCGGCGCGCTGGTTTTCCCACGCCTGGGGGCGCCGCCGGCGCTCCGACAGCGTTTCGGCCCGTCGCCGCCGGTTGAAAAGCGGGATGTCGCGGCCCGAAGGATCGAACGTGAAGCGCAGGCCGTCGCCCAGGGCGAACGGGGTAACGTCGCGGACCGGGTAGGCCACCAGCCGGTACAGGTGAAAGGCCAGCTTCGGAATGCCGTAACGGCCCTGCCGGCCCCGGTGCTGCCGCACGTCGGGCGTGTAGTAAAATTCATCGAACGGGCTCCCGGCGAGTTCGCTGGCGCGTTGCCGGCGCAGGTCGGCAGTACCGCCCGGCGGGGTGCCGGTGAAGCGCCCGGCCCGGCCGGCGGGTTGGGGGTCGAGGCCGTGGTGCGCCCGGGCCAGGCGCCCGAAACTTTCCACCAGTTTCCCCTCCCACCCGCTGATGTCGCTGATGAGTTCTTCCAGGACCCGGGGCGTGCCTTTGCGGCGCCGGTAGTAAATGGTTTTGGCAACGTCTACCCGTCGCCCCCGCGCGTTGAGGGCGGGCAGCAAACGGGTGCCCAGCAGTTCACCGATGTAGGGCACGGCCCAGTCGCTGCACCACGCGATGAACTGGTCCTCCCAGAGCCGGTCCTGGCTGCGCCGCACGAGGGCCGCCTGTCCGGCCATTACTTCCACCAGGGCCCGCAGCGTGCCGGGGCGGTCGCCCAGGTCGTCCTCGTGGCGGTAAACGGCCGGGATCATCTCCCAGATCTTTTCCGTAAAGTATTCTTCAAACTGGTCTTCGGCCTGTTTTTGCATCTCAGATCGTGGCGTTCAGGCGCAGGCTTCCCTCCGGAAAATCGAAGTAAGTACCCGCGCCGGTAGGTTTGGCAAATTCGGTAAAGGGAGCGGCGTTCCAGAGCAGCCCCCGGACTGCCGCGGTGCCCGTAACGGACAGAACGGCGGCAAAAAGCTGGCTGCGGAACAGGGGGCGCCCGATCCCGCGCTTTTCGGGGATCAGCCAGCCTTGCCGGGGATCGGTCAGGGTCCGGCGCAGTTCGGCCACCACGCCGGCCGGGTGGTAGCCCTGGGCCAGGGCCACGTCTACCGTAAGCGTGACGGGTACTGCCCGCGCCGCCTCCACCCGGATGGGCGTGGTGGGGTCGGTTACCATCCGCAGGCGTTGCAGCAGCCCCTCGCCGATGCCGTCATCGCCGATGTACCACACGTGCACCACGGGGCACTGCCGGGTACCGTGCCACCGCCATTCGGCCTGCGCGAGCCGCACGCCGGGCACTGAGTGGGCCACGGCCGTCAGGTCGGCCATGGACACGGCCCGTCCCAGGAGCAGGGCCGAACGGGGGGCGTCGGCCCGTACGTCGTCGGCCGACGCGGCGTCGGCCCCGCCCGCGGCTGGCAGCGGGTTCCGGACACTTTGCAACCCTTTTACCGGCCGGCCCACCTGGTTGACGGCCCCCGCGGGCGGGGCGGCCCGCCCGGCCCCGAAGCGGTAGCTGGCGAACACGTTGCCGGCCCCGGTGGGCAGCCGCATGCCCCGCACGCCGTCGCCGAAAGTAACCAGCGAGTGGCCTTCGTCGTCCTGGCGTACGATGTAGACGGGGTCGGTGGGCCCTTTGCCGTAAAAACTCCTCACTTCGCGCCAGCGGACGCCGTTCACGCGGACCTCCAGGGTGCTTTCGACGCCCTGGTCGTCGGCGGCGGCCGGCGCCGGCAGGTAGGTTAGCGGCTTTTTCTTGAGCTTGAAGGTCTGGTTGGCCCGCGAAGCATTGCCGCTGCCGAGCATTTCCTCCTTTACCCGTTCGCCCCGGCTGGCGCTGATCACGTTGCCGAACACCGCGACGGGCAGGGCCAGTTCGGGCTGCCAGCCAGAGTCCGGGTCCGGCCGGAGCATGCCGTCAGGGAAACTGACTTGCCCGTCGAGGGCAACGGCGCGCCGGTTCTTGTCCTGGAGCAGGAACCGGCGGGGTTCCCATTCCCCTTCCGGCGGCTCCACCGGCCCGGCCAGTTCCAGCCGATCCCCCGGCGCCAGCGTCGTTTTGGGGGCGTCGGCGAGGATTCCCGCCGTTTGCATGCCGCCGTGCACCACCAGTTCCCCGCGCTGGGCTTCCGTCCAGTCGGCGGTTCCGGGCGGCTTGCGGTTCGGGTCATTCAGCGGGGCGTCGAGGGTGAGCCGGGTGACCGGCACGCTTACCCCGGGCATCGTAAAAGCCGCCCCGTTGATGGTGACGGTACTGCCCGGCCCCTGGCTGCGGACCTCCTCGGTGACCTCGTGGATTTTGTACCAGCGCGATTCCTGCCCGCGGGAAATGAGGAGGTATTCCCCCGCTTTCAAGTGCCGGTACAGGCCGTCGAGGGCGATGGTAGCGAGCCCCCCCGCCTGGCCGATGGTTGCGGGGGGGCCGCCCCGCGTCCACAGCCCCATGGTCTGGGTGGGCAGCAGCAGGCGGAGGTGGGCCAGTTCCGTATGGGCGGCCAGTTGCGCCGGGGCCTGGAGTTTTATCTGGGCGTACGTACGCCCTTCCGGGTCGGTGTAAGGCACGGGCTGGGCGGCCCGCAGCGGCTGGTTGCGCGCGGCATTGACCAGGTCCACCAGCAGCAGCCGGTCGTCCGGTTTGATTTCGGCCCGGGGCACAACCAGGAGGGCGTCGGGGTTGCCCACCCCGATCACGCCCGGGCGCGGCGGCCGGATGTTCCAGCGGTTGACGAACGGGTGAATGCGGGTGTCGGCATCCAGTTCGAACACCTGCGGCGGGTTGCCGTCGAAGCCGGCGGAACGAAAAGCGGTGCCGGCGGGCAACGTAATTGCCTGCCGGCCTTCGGCCAGGGCGGCCAGGCTGACCGTGGCCCCCACGGCCGGCCGGGGCAGGTACCCCAGCAGCGCTACCAGCCGGCGCAGCGAAGGGCGCCGCCGGGCGGTGCGCAGGTACGCCTCCTGGGCGATCACCTGGTCGTAGAAGGCCAGGGAGTCGCACACGTAGGCCCACATTTCCAGCAGCATCACGCCCAGGTCGTCCTGCCGCCGGGCCTGCCAGTAGAGCAGCGGCGTTTTGCCGGGCAGGGCAAAAAGCATGGCCCGCCGGAATTCGGCAAAACCCGCAACCTGCCGGGGCAGCGCATCGAGGCCGGCGCCGATGATGGGGCGGCGGGGGTGCTCCGGCCGGTCGCACGGGCAGGCAAACGCGTGGCCGGGGGGGTTGGGGTTGCTACAGGTACAGCTCATAAACCGCCGTGGGTATGGATTTTAAAGGAACCTCTTTCGGGGTGCAGGGGGTCATTGGCCACCCGGATGATGGCCTGGTCGCCGGGGGCGTACCCCCATTCGGTGAAGAACCGCCATTCGAACCAGCCCCGTCGCCGGAAGCGGATGCGCTCGACGGCCAGCACGCCGGGCACCGCCTGGATGGTGGCTTCCAGGGTGGACCGTTCCAGCGAGGTGCCAAAGGTAAAACGGTCGGGCGAAAAATACCCGGGCACGGGACGAACCCCGTTTTTGCCCTGTAAAGCCGCCAGTATCCGTTCTTTTACCTCGCCGGGGTACGCGTAAGGGGCCACGCAGACGCTGATCTCCAGGTCGATGTCGGCGTACTGTGGGTTGGCTACGTGTACTTGCCGGCCGGCCTGCCGGAAGCGGTCCAGGTGCGTTTCCAGTTCCCGGCGCCGGGCACCGGCCAGCAAGGTGGCCCCGCGCGGATCGGGGGTTACGAATGCCGCCAGCCAGCTGCCCGTCCACCGGAACGAGGCGCCGGCCTGCTGCACCCACGGGAGCCGCCGGGCCGCTTCGGCGTAATCCTCCGGCCGGACCGCCCGGAACGTGACGGCCCGGAACGCCTCGGGGGCGGACTGGCGGACTGCTTCGGGCGTTTCCGGGTCGGCGCCGCCCGCCGCCGGGAGGGGATTGCTGACGGCAAACCAGTCGGCTGCCGCGTGGCGCAGGGCGCCGGCGGCCACGTTGCCCTGCCGGCCCCCGCCGAGGCGGTAATCCACCCGGAATACCGTTTTATCGGCGGGCCGGCGGCCAAACGCCCCGTTGCCGAAGCGAATCGTTACCCCCTCGTTGCCGGCATAGTCGCGGTGCGCCACTTCCCCGGCGGGCCGCTGGTAGCCGACCACCCGCCGCCAGCTGCCGTCTTCGAGCGTATAGTCATTGTCCTGGCCCTGGGCCGCGTACACGCCCACCAGGGAACGCCGCCAGTACCAGTCATCCTTTTTGTCCCAGGTGCCGGCCGCGGCATCAAACTGCACTTCCTGCAAGTTGATCTCGGGCTGGGCCCGGTGCGGGTCGTCGCCCAGCCAGACCAGGTTCTGCGCTTCGGACTGCGGCAGGGTAAACAAGTACGTCACCGTTCCGTCGGGCCCTTCGCGTTCCACGGCCCGCGCCACGCCGGCTTCCCCCGCGGCCCCCAACAGGGCTTGCTGCCCGGCTTCGTCCAGGCCCGTCACGTCGGCGCCGATCACAACATACGCCGCGTAAGTCCTGCCGGCAGTGGCAGGAACCAGGTTGGCCCGCACCTCCAATGCCGTCAGGTCCAGTTCAAAAGGCAGCGCCTGGGCCTCCTCCCAGGCCAGGCGGGTCACGGGGGCATTGCGTACCGGGTCGTGGCCGTCCGTCACGTAGGTAAGGCGCACCAGGTGGTTGCGGGCCGGCTGGGCGGCGTTGGCCGGCAATGTCTTCAGCAGCACCCATTCGGCCGACGGCAAGCCGCCCGCGGGGACGAGTACAAGCTGCTGGTGGTTTTTTACGTACAACTCGGTTGCGCCGACCGGCAGGCACACCTGGTCTTCGTCCCACCGGTGGGCTTCGAGCCGGTTCCGGGCGGCGGTCACGTAATACGTAGCGCCTTCGAGCCCCTCCCGCAGCGCCTGCCCCACTTCAAAATCAATCCGGGTGCCGTTGTCGCCGGCGGCCCACACGTCGGTGCCGGCGGGAATAAAGGGGCCGGCCCCGGCGCCCGTCACCTGTACGTCCAGCCAGGCCCGGGCGCCGAGGCCGTCGTGCACCTGGTAATCGACCAGGCGGGCGAGGCGGCGCAGCGAACGGCGCTGGGTGGCCGTCTCCAGGTAGGCCTCGCGGCCGATCCGGTCCTGGTAATACGCCATTTCGTCGCCCAGGGCACTCATCACTTCCACCAGCATGTTGCCGGCGTCGGCCTCCAGGCGGTCGGGCCAGCCGGGATAGCGCAGGGAGGCAAAATCAAGCAGGGCCCGCCGGAAACTCCAGAAATCGCGGGCCAGGTAATCCACCGGGAAGTCAACCGGCTCCTCGGGCGGACATTCGTGCCCGGGCGGTTCGCAGTCCAGGTCCGACGGACAGTTGGCTTTGAAGCTGAAGGGAACGTCGTTGTAGTACGGGTCGAACTGCGGGCCCTGGAGGGCGAGTTTGTAAAGCGTAAAATCGCCGGGCTTTTCCACGCGCAGCCGCAGCACGTTGCGTCCTGCCGCGTCGGCCAGGAGGCTGGCGTCGGCCACGGCCACGTCGGGCACGGCGCCCGCCGGGTGGTAGATCCGTACGCGGGCCGGGTCGAACGGGCCGGCCAGGGGCGGCACCAGCGCGGCGGGCGGCAGCAGAAAATGCACGTCCAGCGTGACCTGGTCAGGATGCACGTAAACGAAGTCGATGCCCGTCACGGCGGTTTGCGCCAGCAACTGCTCGATCCGGTCGGGTACGGGCATCATAAGGTTACTTCCAGGTTCAGGTAACGACGTTCCTGCCGGGCCTTGAGCACGTACACGATCCCCACTTCCAGTTTTTCGTCAATGGCTTTGAGGGCCACGTCCAGCACGCTGATCAGGTCGCCGAGCCACTTTTCCAGCGCCTGGAGCACCAGCACCTGGGCGAGGTTGGCGCTTACGACGCTGTTGGGGGCAAACACCATGCGGCGCAGGCCGCACCCGAAGTCGGGCCGGTTGATGCGTTCGCCGGGGCTGGTGAGCAGCACCTGCCGGATCATCTGTTCGACGTGCCGGCTGTAGTCGGTTTCCTCCAGGAGCGTACCCAGCCCCCGGTCAATGGCGAAGGGATAGCGGATGCTGCGGATGGGCTTTTGCATGTTATTGCTCGATTGCAGTGATTGTGGCGGAATGAGTGTGGCCGGCGTCGGGTGCCACGGCGATTTTGAAAGCCTCGGGGTGGGCAGCCAGGTGCCCCACCACCCCCTGGGCAATGGCGATGAACAACAGCTTCGTCTGGTTGGTAAAAACCGGGGCGGGCTGGTCGGGAATCACCGCGGGCCACGCGGCCAGGAAGGCTTTTTCAATGGCTTCGGCCATGCTGCCTGAGTACTTGGATGGGGAACCTGCTTTGAGGGCCATAGGGAGTCGGTTTAAGGAGGGATCAGCTGTGGGGCCGGGGCTTGGGCTGACCATCGGGTTTTACACTGATTCGTTGTTGGTTGTTCGTTATTCGTAATACTCTGACTCACAGGTAATTTTAAATAACCAAACAGGTAATCGTGAAATCATTTTAGGATCAGTCCGGGTGCTCACCCGGTCTTCACTCTGACGGACAGCAGGTCCGGGGTAGCGGGCGGCAGCGGCGGCACGGGCGGGGCCGGCGTGACCGGCAATACGCCCAGGGCCATTTCGCCCGGGTGGGTGTGCGTCTGGTACACCTGCACCAGTTGGTTGAGGTAGTTGAGCAGGTTGTCGCCGAACACCAGCGGGTGCGTACTGTTTTCCACGAGTTCGATCTGCGGCGCTTCCACCACGACCTTCAGGTTGCCTTTGATCCTGATCTTGCCCTGCTGCACCTGGATGGTCACCAGGTTGCTCCCGTCGTTGTCGCTGATGGTCACCACGTGGGCTTCATCGTCGAGGCTCACCATCATTCCTTTTTCGCTGCGGATCATGCGCCGGGAAGGCACGGCTGCCGCGCCCGCTTCGTTTTCCGGCAGTTCCCCGTCGGTCCAGTAGCCGCCGCTCCAGATGGGAAAAGAAGGGTCGCCGGCCTCAAATTCCACCCACACCCCGGCATCCGGTTCGGGCACCATGTACACGCCCACGCCCTTGCCGGCGTAGGGCAGGCAAGGGACGGCCCACACGTTGACCTCCGGGCCGAACACGGCGGGAACGCGCACCTTCACCCGGCCCCGTTGCGTGGGGTCCTGGTTGTCGGTCACGATGCCCCGGTACTTGCCGAAGTACCGGTTGCGCACGTAGTCTAACAGTTGCTCGGCCAGTTGGTTGTCCATGAATTGCTCGGTGGTGGGGTAAGCGGCTGCGTTACCGGTTCAGAAAATAGCGTTCAATCCTCCCTGCCCCCCGCCTTCCTCGTTGCCCCAGGCGTTGCGCGCCAGTTCCACCTCCATCACGTGCGACACCGGGCTGATGAGGTGTTTTACCCCCGTCACGTAATAGCGGCCGCTGTGCCGGCTCCCGGCCCCCTGCACGTTTACCAGCGTATGGCTGCGCACCAGCCCCGCCAGTTGGTGTACACTCGTGCGGCAGGTCGCGTGGATGAACCACTGGGCATCGCGGAGGGCCGCCCGCCCGCGGGCCTGCATGGTGCCGCCGTCGTCGGCGGGCGGCGCCAGTTGCATGGAATGGGCGTTGCTGCCCGTGATCTGCGCCAGCGCCCGGGCGCCGAGGGCGGTTTCGTTGTCCAGGGTAACGGCTCCCCCCATCACCTCCTTGGTTCTCAGGTCAACCTGCCGGCCTTCCGCCTCGGTGGGGCGCCGGGCGTCCCAGTGGATGTGCAGGTGCTCAATGTTGTTGTCGCGGGCATTCATGATTAGTTCGGCGGCCGGCTCCCCTTCCAGGCTGCGGGGCCCGAAGTGCGCCGTGGCTTCTCCTTCCGGACTGTAGGTAATCCAGAAGTGATACCCGTTGCGCCGCGCGAGCCGGCGGACCAGGCCCAGGTCCGACTCCACCTGCACCAGCACGTGGTTGTCCTCGGCGTGGCCCGAACCGGGGGTGGCTTCCACCCGGTTGCCCATCCCGTACTCGCCGATGATGGCCGAAACGACATCCGCGTCGGACACGTCGCTCCAGACCCGGTTGCGGAAACGCTGGTCCATCCCCTGCGCATCGTCGGTACCTTCCACTTCCACCCAGGAGCCGGCGCCGCCGTGCAGCAGGTGCACCTGCTGGCGGATCACCGGGCCGTTGACCAGGCATACCCGCTGGTCGTTCACTTCCGTGATCACGCCCAGCACCGAGCCCGGGTCGGTGTATCCCTCCAGGTCCCGGCCGATGTCGTTGTCCCGGATGTCCACCGCAAAACGGATCTTGTAGGTGGTTGCCTGGTCCAGCCTTTCGTACACCTCCACGCTGCTCACCTGGCTGGTGAGGGTTTCGTCGGGCGCTTTGTCTACGCTGATGAGTATGCCGGGTCCCATGGATCAGCGTTTGTCGGGAATGGCAATTTCGGATTGTTCGCTCAGGGCCTCCGGCAGCATGGCGTCGTTGGCTTCGGCAATGCGCCAGAAGCCCGCCGGGTCGTTGAGGTACTGGTAAGCCAGGTGGTCGGGGCGCTGCCCCTGCCGCAGCAGGTGCTGGCCCAGGATGGTTTGCCGGGGTGTTTCCGGAACGGCCACGACCGGAACGGTGCGCCCCCGGCGGTCTTTCACCAGGTATTGTTCGGCGGCTTTGTACCTGCTTTTCTCGTCAAACATGGCGGGTGGGGTGAGTGGTTTGTTTAAAAAGGCAGCATGCTCAGGATGGATTCGACGCTGTTGGCTACGTTGGCGGCCGCCAGCACTTCCTTCTGCTTGCGGGAAAACCTGAAAGCGGTCACGGCAATTTCTTCGCTCAGCTTCCGGTTGCGGGCCGGAAAATCCTGGGGGGTGAGGATTTTCATGCCTACCGTCACCTTGGCCCGGATGGGGTACAGCAAGGGCGAATAGGCTTGTTCTTCCACCGAGAAGCTGGTAAGGCGCACCGGCACGATGCGGCCCGGCCCCCACACGAACAGCACCACGGGCACCGTGCCGCGCTCGGGCACCCGGACGCCGCCCCCCGCGCCGATTGCTCCCCCGACGACGCCGCCGATGCCGCCCCCTGCCCCGCCCCCGCTCACGCTGACCCCGCCGCTCAGCGCGCCGGTCACCGAACTCAGCAGGCCGCCCAGCAGGCTCTGCCCCTGCGGGTACAGGAGCATTTCCAGGGCGGCAATGCGGTCGGCCACCCCCGACACGCGGGCCACCGGGTGGCTTTGCGGTGCTTCGAGGGCGTCGGCCGCATCGAGTTCGAGGGCCAGGTTAAAGGTTTCGGGCGGGTCCTCGGGCTGGGCGGTCTGGGCAACTTCGCGGCGGCCGGTTGGCGCGGCCCCGCCGGCCGCCTCCCCGCCGGGGTTCCACACTGTCAGCGTCCGGGTCATCGTCTCGGGGTTGTACTGGAAAACGATCACGTTGGGGACGGGCCCGATGAAACGCTCGGAGAACTCGACGAGGGCGCCCTTCAGGAGCCTGGGAGAACGGGAGTAGCCGGTGGACGACATATGGCGGTCGGTTGCGGGTTTAAAAGGTCGGCCTGATTCTATCAATAAAGCTGGGTGGTTCCAGCGGCGGTAATTCCCAGTGCAACTGGGGGCGAGGAATCATTTGCTCACATCGGAACCTTATGCGTCGAAGCGTTTCACCATAATCAGCGTGGATGTCCGGCACACCAGGGTCGAGCCGGCGCCACCGGTCAATGGCATCGCTGAGGTGCAACAACTGATCACACTCGCGCCGGGGAATTGTGCCCGGGGTCGATTGTAACTCCAGCATCAAGTCGATCAGTTCGTTCACTACCAGCACCGGGTCTTCGCGTCTCAACCGTGATGCTTCTCTTGCGCTGCCCGGCGTTGCGTGCGCACTACCCACCTGGCCCCGGTCCATGTGCATGTCAACCCTCCGGTTGGCCGCTACCGGCTGGCCCGGCGTGTTCGCCACCCGGGCCGTACTCCCGTGTCCTTCCACTGCTATTTTAGCCGGATCTATTCCCAGGCTCACCAACTCATTTTTTACCGCATTGGCTCTTTCCAGGGATAGCCCGGCGTTGGCCTCCGGCCCTCCCGAAAAATCATTGGAGCCGACCAGCACAATCCGGCGAATGGTTCCGGGCGCATTGGTGCCGGCTACGACGCCGGCCAGGGTGCTTCGGTGACTGCTTTGTAAACGGGCAGAACCCCGCCCGAAGCCCGACAGGCTGTGCTGGAAAAAACCCGCGTAAAAGGCCTGGCGGGTGGCTTCTACGGTTGAAAAGGGACCACTCATGCGCACATCCGTTGTTTGTGCGCCGGTAAGCGTAATGGCGCCGCTTCTGTCTTTGGTATACCCCCAGCGGATGGACCCGAAGAGTTCGCCGGTTTCCACGCAGGTCACTGCCAACTCAAACTCCCTTACCAGCAGTTGACCGGGCGGAATACTTAATGCATTCCGTACCGGCGTGTCGTGAAAAGTAGCCACGTTTCCCCGGCCGGCTGTTCCTCCCACCACATCCACCCGGCCGGCCTCCCGTCCCAGGCCGGGACCAGTGGCCTGCGGCCCGGCGCCGTAGTAAGGCTCCGTGTCCCCGGACAGATTGTCCACGGAAAAGCCTGATGCATCCCGCGTAAACAGGAGGTGAGCCGTGTCCGGAATTCCGCCGGTGGCAGGCCTTACGATCTGGATGAAGGTAATGGTCGGGCAATTAAGCCCGGTACCGCTCAGGGTGAACGTGGCACTCATATCAACATCAGTAGCCTGGCCTATCGTTAGCTCCGAAACACCATCGCTGCTGACGCTGCCGGGGTCACCGACAAACCGCAACTGCCACGTTAACGTGCCGTGTTGCACGGCAACTCCTCCGCCCGGGCTCTGCCGTACCGAATCACCCGCGGGCCGGAGGGTCGGCTGAGCCGGCTCAGCAACCTGCCGCTGCACGTCCGGCCCTGCTTGCTGGAGGGTATGGGTGAGTTCGTGGGCCAGCAGGTGGGCTCCCTGGCTGGTGTGGGGCTGGTACTGGCCCTGGTTGAAGTAGATGTGGCTGCCGTGGGTGAAGGCCCTGGCCCCGATCTGCCGGCTCATGGCAGCGGCGGTGGCATCCTGGTGCACCCGTACCCCCGCAAAGTCGCTGCTGAAGGCACGCTCCATGAAGGAGCGGGTACCGCCCGCCAGGGGCGTTCCCCCGGCCTGGCCGGCGGCCAGTTGGGAGACCAGTCCCGGAGAAACCGTCGTTCCCGCGCCTGCCTGGGCTTTGCGCAGCAGGGATTTGTTGTGCTTGTCGGATTCCTCACAGGCACTGCACTTGCGTTGCAGCGAGGGGGCGATCAGGCCTACGGAGGCAGGCAGGGGCGCGGCGGCCCGCATGCTTACCACCCGGTCGGCCACGGCATCGGCTTCCCGTTCGTAGCGGTCCCCCGGCTGGTTGACCGTCAGCCTGGCCTGCACCACCGGTGGCGGCTTGGATGAATGGCAAGTACCAGCATCACCGCCGGTAATCAATGTAGATGGCCTCATCTTCTTCGGTTAAGAATAAAAGAATCTTTTGGACCTGGACTCCGGGATGAAATTTACTTTGAATGGAACATCATAGGCTTCTCCACTTGCTTCAAGCCTGCTCATTGGGATGGTTATCCGCTTCTCAGCTATCGAACCGCAGTCACCGGGGCAAAAATCAATTGCGTCAAACACTTCGTATTGCAGGGTTGTTTCAACGCGTACGTAACCGATGGGTCCCGCTATCGGAATTCTTTCGAGGGTAACATTACCATACGTAATTTTCCGGTAGTCGGCACCGGCAGCACTACTCCCCATTCCTCCCGCGATGTGCCCCGCAATGGAGAGGGGGTTGCGGTAGTTTATGGGCCGAATATTCATCTCTGCCGGGGACAGGAAATTTGCGAGTGACATCGTAGTCGGAGTATAATCCCTCAGGGGGCCGCCGGGGGCTCTGCTTAGCCGGGAGCCGACCAGATCAATTACCGCATCCTGGTCGTCTGCCGTGGCCCACGAATCGGCAAATGAGACGACCACCTCGTTAGCAGGATTATTAAATATGACGGGTGCCAGGCTGTCTCCGGGCCTTCTGCTCAAATAACTTTCGTACAGGCGTCTGGAATCTGCCCCAAAATACGCCCCTTCAGCCGGCAGGTAATTTGATCTAAGCCCTGCTTCCGCGGCGGCGGCTTCGGCCGGTGTAGCATAGGGTGTACAAAAGGTGGGATCATCGCAATCACGCTGTACGGTGGGTGTTGCAAGCCCTGACCCCTGCTGGAGGGTATGGGTGAGTTCGTGGGCCAGCAGGTGGGCTCCCTGGCTGGTGTGGGGCTGGTACTGGCCCTGGTTGAAGTAGATGTGGCTGCCGTGGGTGAAGGCCCTGGCCCCGATCTGCCGGCTCATGGCAGCGGCGGTGGCATCCTGGTGCACCCGTACCCCCGCAAAGTCGCTGCTGAAGGCACGCTCCATGAAGGAGCGGGTACTGCCCGCCAGGGGCGTTCCCCCGGCCTGGCTGGCGGCCAGTTGGGAGACCAGTCCCGGAGAAACCGTCGTTCCCGCGCCTGCCTGGGCTTTGCGCAGCAGGGGTTTGTTGTGCTTGTCGGATTCCTCGCAGGCACTGCACTTGCGTTGCAGCGAGGGGGCGATCAGGCTTCCCGAGGCAGGCAGGGGCGCGGCGGCCCGCATGCTTACCACCCGGTCGGCCACGGCATCGGCTTCCCTTTCGTAGCGGTCTCCCGGCTGGTTGACCGTCAGCCTGGCCTGCACCACCGGTGACCGGAAACCGGGGCCGGCCTTCGGGTTTGTTCCTTTCGCGGAAATGAATTTTTGCATGGCTGCACGGGTTAAAAACGGTTACGGGATGGCAAACTTCAGTTGCCGGACGATCTGGTCGGCGATGCGGTCGGCCAGTTGGTTAGGGTCCGCGCCGGGCGGGGCGGTAAGGCGCACGTGTACTTCCTCCAGGCGCCGGCCCGCCGCCCCGTCGGGCAGCCGGTCCGCTACGCGCCGGGCCACTTCCTCGCCGAGACGCCGGCCTTCCGCTGCCCCCATCCCGGGCACGCGGATCGTTAACTGGTCAATCTGTACCATTTCTCGCTTCGTTAGCAGTTGAATTGCTGGTAAACCGGCCGGCCCAGGCCCCGTCCCTCCTTGGCCAGTTCCCGCTCCAGGCCGCGCAACAGGTGCGGCAAGGCCACGCCGGCACTTTGCTGCCGGGCCATGAACAGGGCCGAAAGGGTGGCCTGCTTGATCTGGGCTCCCGTCAGTTCGAGCATTTCGGCCAGCCGGCCCAGGTCGTTGTCCAGGGTGGCCGCCTGCTCCGCCCCGGCCAGTTCCCGGGTCACGCGCCGCCAGAGGTGGAGCCGTTCCCGGGCGTCGGGCCGGGCGAACTCCAGTACGTAGCGCAGGCGGCGGGTGAAGCCGGCGTCAATGTTTCCTTTTTTGTTGCTCGTCAGAATGGATATGCCGGGGTACTGCTCGATGGCCTGCAGCAAATAATTGGTATCCGTATTGGCGTACCGGTCGTGGGCGTCCTTCACCTCCGTGCGCTTGCCGAACAAGGCATCGGCTTCGTCAAACAGCAGTACCACGTCCATGCGCTGGGCCCGCGAAAGGACCCGCTCGATGTTTTTGGAAGTTTCGCCCACGTATTTGCTCACCAGGGTAGACAAGTCGATCCGGAACAAGTCGAGGCCCAGGGCCCCGGCAACCACCTGCGCGGCCATGGTCTTGCCCGTGCCGGGGGGGCCGGTGAACAGGGCGACCAGGCCCCGGCCCTGCGGAAAGAGCCGTTGGGCTTCGGGGCGTTCCCACAGCAAGGCCCGTTCGTTTGCTTCAAAGGCAAAGTCTTCGAGGCCCCGGCGGAGGGCACCGGAAACCACCAGGTCTTCCCAGCCAAAGGCGCTGTTGAGGGGCTGGGCCAGGTTGCCCAACCGGCGCTGGGCCGCGGTGCGCAGCGACTGGGTCACTTCGGCAACGCTGCCCGCCCCGGTGGCGGCCGCGGCCACGATCTGCCCAATGCTCGTCTGCCGCATCCGCAGCAAGGCTTCCCGCTCCGCTTCGGGCCACCCGGCCGCGGCGGGCACGAGTTGCAGCCACAACCGGCGGCGCTCCGCCGGGGGAATTGCCGGCAGTTCGACCCGGTGATCCACCAGCCCTTCTTCGGGCGGCATGAACGTATCTACCTCCGCGGCCACGAACTGCACCGCGAACGCGGGCACGTGCCGGGGCCAGTGGCGCTCCAGCACGCCCTTGCCGTACCAGACCAGCGTGCAACCGCTCAGGTAAGCCTGCCGCTGGGCGCGCATGAACACCTGGGGCCAGCGGGGTTCGGCAATGCGGTCACTGTCGATGGCCAGCAGCGGCAAACCGAGGCGGTACGCCACGGCCGCGGCAAAACTGCGGCGGCCGCTCCCCTCCGCCCCGGCTACCAACACCCGTACCGGGTGCCGGTGCCCTTCTCCTATGCTGGTCACGAAACCGGCCGTCGGGTCAACCGGCCAGTTCGACAAGGGTGCGCGGAAAGGCTGGGCCCGGGCGATGCCCGCCAGCGATTCGTCCAGGTCGTCCATGCCCAGCAGCCAGTTGAGCAATGACTGGTCGCATTCCAGCCGGGCCGGTTCGCCGCGCCCGGTGTCGTTTTCCACCACCATCTCCCACGCTTTCAGGGGCGAGCCGGCGCTCAGTTGCAGGCAGCGCCCGTGCCCGAACAGGCGGGCGACCAGCGCCCCGGTTGCGTAACTGCGGCCGCTGTGGTCCTGGAGGTAGGCGTACACCCGTCCCAGGTTCGGCTCCAGGGCAATGGCCAGGCACGCCTGCAACACATCCACCTCCACGGGGCTCAGCCCGAAGATCCGGCGGAGGAGGGCCAGCCGCGAATGCTGGTCGCGGGCCAGGGCGTCTTCGAGGCCGGCCAACTGGTCGGCCCCCTCGGCCTGCCCGGCCAGCCAGGCCGCCTCCGCACCGGGCGCGTCGGCATTGTCCAGGTAGCCGTCCACTTCCGAATGAAAATCCGCCGGTGCGTCGCCGCCGGCCTCCGTCCAGATTTTGCGCAGCCAGGCAACGCGCCGGCGGGCCCGCAACCGCACGCGTTGCAGCACCCACTCCAGCACGGGTCCGGGTGGCGCATCGGCATCGTTTGCCGTCAACGGCTCCTGCGGGAACGCATTCTCGGTGAAAAGGGTCATGGGCGGCATTCGGGTGAACAGGATAACGTTTTATGTAACACTAATCCACTCGGGCGGCGACTCCGCTCCGGCAACCAGCACCCGGAAAGGCACTTTGGACAGGCCCGCCGGCAACTGTACCTCCAGCGTATCCGTCCCCGTGATCCTGAACTCCCCGTCGGCGAGGTTTGCCGGGTTAGTCACCGGCTGCATCGCCAGCCGCTGGTCGCCCAGGTACACCTGCACCGGCAATTCCGCGCCGGGGGGTGGAGGAACGGGCAGCGCCGGATCTTTGAACCGGTACCCGCGGACCTGCACCCTCCGGCCGACCGTCCACAGGTTGCCGGCCGGCCGGGCCGGCACCGGGTCACCCGCCGCCAGTACCGGGCCGATGTAATCGATGCGGGGGCTCACCATGAACGGGAACTGGTTAGACAGGTTCGGGAAGGCGCTTGCCGGGCTCCCACCCGGGGGGCGGCGGGTCACGCTGACCTGCGCCCCGTACATCCCGGGCAGTACCTGCACAGTGGCGCCCGAGTCGTTCAACCGGGCGGTTTGCGCAACGGCAGCCGTCAGCCGGTCGCCGGCCGGGCGTACGTTCCAGGCAACCGCGTCGGCCAGGGCTGCTCCGGGCCAGCGGGCGTTGAAAAGCAGGAGTTCGACGGTCCCGCCGCCCAAACCCGTGCCCAGTAATTCGACCTCGCCGCCCGGCGTTGCCTGGGCCGGCTGCACGGTCACCTGCCGGGGCGCCGTATCCCCCGGAATGGTAAAAACGAGGCGGCTCCGGCTCCCCGTGATCCGGGGGGCGCTTTCGGTAAACACGTACGTGCCGTAGGTAAGCACCCGGGCCGCGTACGACCGGGAAAGTTCGGGCTCCAGGAAGACGACGGACACCTCGTAGTAAGCCGACAGTTTCATCGGTGCCTGGCCCGCCGTCCAGAAGTGGACCGATTCGGTGTGCGAAACGGGTTGCAGGGAGATTCGGAAACGGTTGTCTTTTCCCTGAAGGTCGGCCGGCAAAACCGTCACGCCGTTGATGGCGGTCGCATCGCTGATGTCGGGATAGTCGTGCAGCGTTTTCATGGCTACCCCCATCATCTTTTGCTCCTCGTACACATTGTCTCCTTCATTCTCGTCGCTGTTGGCACTCAACTGGTAGTACAAATTGAGCGACATGGGGGCAAACCGGACGGGCGGCGCGTCGCGGCCGGGGGCCGGCATATTCCTAAAATGGGCGTTTTCCTGGACGTGGTACAGGTAAAAACCCAGGCCGGTCTTGTTGGTCCGGTGCGGCGGATCGGGAAACACCCGGATTTTGGCAAGGTCATCCCCCCAATACCCCGTCAGCAGCAAACCCTGCTTCAGCAGGCGGATAAGTGACTCGGTGACTAATTTTAATTCGACTGATGCCATACCTACAACTGTCCAAGTCCGAAACTGAGCTTATTCGTCTGGCTGCCCGCGGGCGGCGGCGTTCCCTCCGGACGTCTTTCCGTACGGGGTGCGGTCTGCACGGCCGGTGCCACGGGCGGCAGCACTTCCACGGTAATGCGGCCGATCACGAGCCGCGCCGGCGCTTCCTTCCGGGCGGGCGGCACCGGCGGGGCCTCCGCCCGGGCCGGACGCAACGGGGCAGGCCCCTCCCCCGCCGGGACCGGGAACCCGGCGCGTACGCCCGCTCCCGCCGGTTCCGCAAGGTTGCCTCCCGCGCGGCGCGGCGCCAGTGGCGCGGGCCGGGTCGGGTCCGCCTCGGTCTCTTGCGGGCGAACCCGGGTGCCGGGGGGTTGCAGTTGTGCGCTTTCCGGCGTACGGGTCCCCGCACCGGCGGCATTTGCTCCCGGCGCCGGGCTTTCCGGGGCCTTGCGCCCGGATGGTTCCCGGGTCTGAAAGTCCCCGGCCGGCACCCCTCTCCCACCGGGCGCCGGGGCGGGCACGACCAGGCGTTCCAGGTGCCGCACCAGGTAGGAGGGCCCGGGAGCCGGCGGCGTCTTCTGCCGCTCCGGTTCCGGCACCCGTTCCGGCGGGCCGGGGCGCGCAGGGACGGGTTCCCCGAAACGGGCCGGTGGTACCGTCCCCGCGCCGCGTTCCCCGTCTGCCGCTTCGCGGCGGTAGGGCGGCGCGTTGCCGGGCTCCCGGCCCGCCGGCAGTACCGGGTCCGGCGCCGGGTCTGATCCATCCGCGAAGGGATCGGCCGCGGCCCGCACCGCCCGGTCCACCACGGGAGCAGGCGAAAGGCCGGGCGCCGCCCCCGACGACCGCCCGGCAATTGTTGACAAGTACCCCTTCATAAATAGAAGTCTAATTTTAAATTATGGATTCTGGATTATGAATTACCTGCCGTAGCCTCTGATTATCAATGTTTTGTAATCTAAAATCCATAATTTAAAATCTAATTTAATTCTGCCTGCTTACTTAGGCAATAGCATCAGTTTCTTTCCCGCTCTGACTCAATGTACGAGACGTACGTACGCCGCAGCCGGCGGGGCAAATCCATAATTTCGTGGTGCGCCCACCGGTAAGCGGTTGCCACCCGGTGCACCTCCCAGGCTACCTGCGGCTGGTCGTTGCGGAGCCGGGTGAGCAGGAACGACTGCATGTCGAAATGCACGGTCTGCTCCCGGCCGCACTCGGGGCAAACGGCGCCCATCTCGGTTTGCAGCACGGGGGCGACCTGCGCCATCAACTGCTGCACGGCGGCGCCGTCGGACGCCGGGTTTCCTTCCAGCAGGCACCGTTGCAGGAGCACCTGTTCGGCCTGCTGGTCGCCCAGGCCGAGTACGGCCAGTTCGTCTTCGCCGTCGGGCAGGCGGAAGTGATACCCGCCGGCCGCCCGGAAAGACCCATCGCCGGTTTGCCGGGCCAGTGCCGGGTCAATTTCGCCCCGGGTGTGGGCCACCAGGTCGTCCAGCGAGAAGTCCAGGTCGAAGCGGTCGGGGCAGTAGCGGCAGTGCACGGTGCTGCTGATGCGCGGGCCGTAGGTATGGGTATACACGGCCGCCAGCAGCCGGTCGCGGTCGGCGGTCGCTATTTTTTCCGCCGGCACGGGTTCGCCGCTCGTCTCGGGGCGGTTTACCAGCAGCCGGTTGAGCAAGCCGAGGGCGGCCGGCGTACCCGCATCCTCCACGGCCAGTTCATCGCGTCCGCAGAGTTCGCGCAGAAAAACCCGTTGCCGGGCCGGCGAAAATTGTAATACAACCGAATAGACAGCCATTGCTTACGTAGTTGAGCAGCACCGGATTACCGGGTCGCGGGGCGTTCCGGTCAGGTTTGGGTCGGCTCGGGTACCTGCTGATCCCGCTCCCACCCTTCGTTCTGCAGCACGATCTGCTCAATGGCTACGGCGTGGGCGTTGGCGTCCATTTCCGGCAGGGCCTGGTAGGTAGATACCCAGCAGCGGTACACCTTGTAGGCTTTGGCAACCATGCCCTGTTCATTGAGCAGTTCGATGATGATGTCCTTGCGGAAATCTTTCAGCGACATGGCAATGTCCCCCTCGGGGTTCCAGACCTTTTTGGCCCAGTTCTCGAATTCGGGATCGTGGGTTACGCCGCGGTCGAGGGTGATGGGTTCGAACTTCCACGTGCTGGGGGTGTGGCGCGGAGTGCTCGGGTCGCCGCCCTCCCGGTGCGTGACCGGCTCGGTGGTTTGTTTGAGGGCACTCACCTTGCTGACGCCGGCCACGATCCTGCCGTCCCAGCGCACCCGGAATTTGTAGTTTTTGTAGGGGTCAAAGCGGTAAGCGTTGACCACGAACTGGTTGCCTGCCATGTTTCTGCGATTTGTTTATACTTGAATCTGCCCGGTCATTTGCTGTAAATAGAGCACCACGAACTCCGCCGGCTTGAGCGGCGCAAAACCCACCTGAATGTTGACGATCCCCAGGTTGATGTCGTTCTGGGTAGTGGTGTCCCGGTCGCACTTCACGAAGTAAGCATCGTCCCGCTTCTGCCCCTGGAAGGCGCCCTGGCGGAACAGGTTGTGCATGAAGGCGCCGACGTTGAGCCGGATCTGGGCCCAGAGGGGTTCATCGTTGGGTTCGAAGACCACCCATTTGAGGCCCCGGTAGAGGCTCTCCTCGATGAAGAGCGCCGTGCGGCGCACGGGAATGTACTTCCATTCGGAGGCCAGCCGGTCGGAGCCGGCCAGGGTGCGGCTGCCCCAGCAAACCGGCCCCGCGTCGGTGAATATCCGCAGGCAGTTGATTCCCAACGGGTTGAGTATTCCGTTTTCGCGGTCCGTCAGGGAATACGTCACCCCCCTTACCCCGGTCAGGGTCGCCTCCGTACCCGCCGGGGCTTTCCAGACGCCCCGGTTGGCATCAATGCGGGCGTACAACCCGGCAATCGTGCCGGAGGGAGCCGACTCCCGCAACCGCCCCCCGTCCAGGGGATCGGAGATTTTGATCCACGGGTAATACACGGCCGCGTGGTCGCTCTTGGGCAGGTCAGCCCCCGCCAGGAGTGTCACCATATCGGCCGGGGAAGTGGGGGTTTCGGCGGCGGCGGCGCGTTGGGGCGCATCAACGACCAGGAAAGCCCGGCGCTCCCGGCAGTACGCCTCGCTTTCCATCAACACGCCGCCGTCGGTCACGCCCGGCAGGCACATAATGTTGAAAAGGTCTACCCCTTCCAGGGCGTAAATGCCGGTCCGGGCGTCGCGGCTGCCCACGTAGCTGACGAACAGGTTCGCGGGGGTAATGTCGGTTTCGCTGCCCCCCTGTAGCATCAGGTTGGTGGGTTGCACCTGGACGGCGGTCCCGATCAGCAGCTTGAACCGGTCCGCCAGAACGTCGTTGGGGGCGGCCGTAACAACCACCGAGGAACCGCTGCCCCGGCTGCCGGGCGACAATTGCAGCCGGCGCGCATTGGGGTCGGCAGGGTCGGCCTCCACCACCCGGCACGTAAAATCGCGGTAAGGCGGCGAGGTGGGCCGCAATGCCCGTACGGCGGCCTGCATGCGGGTGGCGATGGCGCCCAGACGGTCGGCAATGTTGCCGGCCGCGGGCAGCGCAGCCGCCCCGATGTCCACCAGGCCGGCGGGTCCGCCGTCGAGGCTCAGGTTAAAGTACCGGAGCGTCGTACCGGCCGCGGGGGCGGCCCCGGGAATATCCGCATTGGCCAGGTTGGCGCCCGTCAGCGTGGCCGGGTCGGGCACCTCGCGGGGCCGGATGGGGGCCACCGCGTCAATCTGCCGGCCGCCCGTACTCAGGCGCAGCCGCAGCAGGCCCGTGACGTCGTTGCGCAGGCCCGGCAGCACTTCCACCCGCGAATTTTCCCCGCTCTCTCCGGAAGTCATCAGGATGCGGTTGGTGTCAGGCGCCGGGGCAGGCCCGCACGTAAATCCCGACAAAGCGGCTTCGCCATTGGCCTGGTTGACCACGCTGGTTTCGATTGCCGCGCACAGATTGTCCAGCCGCAGCGCGGGGGTCGCACCGCCGAGGACGTCCGGCAACTGCACGGTTACCGGGTCCAGCCCGTTGACTGCAATCCGGAGCTGGTTGTGGGTACTATCCACCAGCGTACCCACGTCCACGGGGGTGCCCGCGTTCACCAGTTCGCCGCTCAGGGCCGTCCCGGCACCGAGTCCGGCCGGGCTCGCCAGGCGGGTCACGGTAACCAGGTTGGACCCCGGCCGCACGATCCGCTCCACGTAGTTCGGGTGAGAACTGTTCATGGAGAGGTTGGTGAAGGTTTCGGAGCGGTTGTCGGCCGGATTCTCCGGCGATGCGTAATTAACGACGAGGTTAAAGGTACTGTCCGGGCTGTCGGTCTGGTAGTTCACCCGCACTTCGATCCGGTTGCCCTCCGCCCCCTGGTCGAGGGCCGTCACCTCCAGTACGTCCACCCGCGGCGTCGCGTCGTTCTGCAACCTGGCGGATGCCACAACGGCGTCGGCGGCAAGCCTGATGATAATGGCCTGGGAGCCGCCGTTGAGAAAGAACTGTTTTACGGCGTAGCTCATCTCCGAATTGCGCGCAAGGCCGCCAAAGCGCCGTTCAAAGTCGGCGTAGCTGGTGATCTGAACCGCCCGGTTGATGGGTCCCCGTTTGGCCGAACCGGCAAAAGCCGTTACGGAGGTGCTCACGCCGGCAATGGTCCGCACGCCGCTCGCTACCTCCTGTACGTAGACACCCGGATAAGTGGTCTGCACTGGCATATTTTCTCAGTTTTGGTTAGAATACAGCAGTTAAGCGAATTGACAAAGAAGGTTGTATGGCCATAAGGTTACATGGCTGAATGGCTATATGGCTAGTGCCAAGACAGTAAGTAGTGCTGCGTAAGCCTAACCATCAACATTTAATCCCTTTGCGCGCCGGGCTACGAAGCATGCGTGTGCTACTAATGATAGACTGGCAGGAAGCGGCTGGTCGTGCCGTTAAAAGTGCACAACGGCCTGAACCCCGTTACTGTTAAATGAGAAGCAATACCGGCCGGTGGATTCTTTGGGGGAAGGCTTTCGGCCGGTGAAGGACGGGCTGCAACCCGGGTGATGCCGGTTCATGGCAAGATTGCCACCGCGGCGCTAATTCACAATACCTAATTCTAGGTATTTTTTACGCTGCGTGCCGGCCGCGGGCAGGAATGAGTTAAAAAAAATCAATGCGTAAATGCTGCTGCGTATTTATACTGACCAGGCAGGTTATGTGGTTGTATGGTTGTATGGTTGTATGGCTGAATGGTTGTATGGTTATAGGGTTGATTGGATCAAAACAAGTCAACCATATAACCATATAACCATTCAGCCCAATAATCTTCTTTAACGACTTATGCTGCTGTTGGTGCTGAGGGGCCGGTGACCGGGGCAGCTATTTACCCCGGGTCAGCGCAGCTTTTTCGCCCTTGGCCGTTGCACCGCCCGGTTTCAGGTGTTCGGTGAAGAAGGAGGTCAGTTTGTCGAAAGGAATGAGTGCTACCCGGTCGTACAGGTCTACGTGTCCCGCACCGGGAACAAGGTACAATTCCTTGGGTTCGGCGGCCCGTTTGTAGGCATCCTCACTAAACTCTTTCGAGTGGGCCTGATTGCCCGTAATGAAAAGCATCGGACGGGGAGAAATCGTTCCTATGTCGTTGAACGGATAAAAGTTCATGAACTTAACGTTGCTGGTAAGGGTAGGATGCGTGGTAAGTTCCGGCGATCCTCCTTTCGGCGTGTATTCCCCGCGGGGCGTGCGGTAGAAATCATAAAATTCGCGCTGGATCGGGTGCGTGTTTTCATCCAGCACGTGAACCGTACCGCTGGTGTACCGGGTGTCACCCCCGGTAAACTCCGCGTAACGTTGCTCGGCCGCCGCCTGCTGAATTTCCTTGCGCTGCGCAAGGGTCTGCGAATGATTGAGGGCATTGCGGCTGGCGGCGCCCATATCGTACATGCTGACCGTGGCAATGGCTTTCATGCGCGGATCAATCTTGGCGGCACTGATGACAAAGCTTCCGCTGCCACAAATGCCGAGTACCCCGATCCGGCTCCGGTCCACAAACGGGCGGGTGCCCAGAAAGTCAACGGCCGCGCTGAAGTCTTCGGCGTACACATCGGGTGCAACCACGTTGCGGGGCTGGCCTTCACTCTCGCCCCAGAACGACAAGTCAAGCGATAACGTCACGAACCCCCGTTGGGCCAGGTTTGCCGCGTACACGTTGGCACTTTGTTCTTTCACCGCACCCATCGGGTGCCCGACAATGATGGCGGCGTGTTTTTGATGCGGGTCCAGATTCGCGGGCATAAAAAGATGCCCTGCCACCTTCATCTTGTACTGGTTTTTAAAAGTCACCTGATACATTGCGACGTTGTTGCCGGCCTTGAAGGTGGTATAGTCCGCCGGGTTTACGCTTTTCATCGCTGCGGATTGTTCTTTTTGAGTGGTTTGTGCAGCAGCCGGTCCCAAAAACACGAGGGTTGCGGCGGCTATGCAGGTTAGCTTCTTCATTTTATTTTCGCTTTTAATTTTCACGGTCACTGCCTTTGATGACCTGCCGCAAAGGTAGCCCGGCCCCGGCGCCCGGCGTTAAAGAAAATCAAACCGATCCGTATGAGATTCAAACCAGTTGAGGCCCATCCCGGTTCAACAAGCCCAGCCGGTTACTGGTCAGGTGAAAATGGCTCTCGGCAATGAACCAGAGCACCGCCCATTCCGAAGGGGGCAGGGGCCGATTTTTTTACTTCTCTACATTCGCTTAAAAACAATTCCCGTCACCGGCGGGGAATCCGTTCGAGAAGGCCTGCTCCGTACACCCGGTCCAGGTGCAACTCCTCCAGGTGCACGTACCCGATGTGGCAGCCGCAAGTGTCGTTGGTGCAGGGCCGGGGCCGCAGGGCCCGCTCGAAACTCCCGTCGTAGAGGTTGCCGATGGGCGTTTTGATGAAATGACAGCGGTACATGGTGCCCGTCCCGTCCACGCTGAACACCGTTTCGCCGGTGCGGCAGGCCCGGCCCCGGCTGGGGTGGTCCACGGCGTTGTACCCGAAGAGCGGGTCGATCCGGGTGAGGGCTTCCACCTCGCCGGCGCGGTAGTACTCCGGCTGGTCTTTGTAGGCGTTGACCCACAGGTACACCTCCGGGGCGAGTTCACGCCGCAGGGCCTCGATTTCGGCAAAAGCTTCCCGCGCGCCCACCACCCCCACGCTGTAGCGGATGCCCAGTCCGTCGAGGGCCCGGCACTGGGCGGCAAACCGATTCCGCGTCACCTCGGTGGGGTGGTAGGTGGTCCAGAGGGCAACCTGCTCCGGGTTGCAGGTCCGCAGCCAGCCCGTGGGGCCCGACAGGTTGGTTTGAATGGCTACCCGGCGAACGTTGGGCAGGTGGCTCAACGCCCGGATGGCCTGCTGGTAATGCCGGCGGATGAGGGCTTCGCCCCAGGGCGTGAAGAGGATGCCGAAGGTGTGGTCCCCGCGCGCCGCCACCCACCCCACGAACCGGTCCAGCTGCCGGGCGTCTTCGGCCAGTTCGGCCCGGGTGTTTTTGGTTTTGGCGAACGGGCAGTAGGTGCAGCCGTAGTTGCAACCCGACAACGGCCCGCGGTACAGAATGGAAAGGTTCATTGGGGTGCGTATTGGTACATGAGCGAAAGGATGTTCTCCGAATACAGCCAGGGCCCGATGGCATCGGACCGTTCCAGGCCCGCCGGCGTGAGGGTGAGCACGCCCCCGGCATCCAGGTGCGCCAGGTCCCGGGCCACCAGTTCGTGCAGTTGCGGGTAGTCGTCCAGGGGATTGTGCCCGAACCGTTGTCCGTACCGGGCCAGCGAAAGGCCCGCTTCGTGCAGCAGGGATTTGATCAGGTAGCGCCGCTGCTGCTCGGCCCCGTCGAGCCGGATGCCGTACTCGGCGTAGCCGTACGCGGCCGGGTCGCGTTCCACGAAGTCGGCGATGATGCCTTTGGTGCCCTTGCGGCCTACGGCGTACTCGGTGGCGTAGTGCACGGCGCGGGTGTACGAACGGGCCCCGGCCCCCAGGCCCACCATGCCGTCTTCCTGGCAGCAATACGCCACGTCGCCCGCTCCCGGGGCGTCGTGCCGCCGGAACATGCGCATGGATACCTGCCCGTACCCGTTGGACAGCAGGTACGCGCGGCCGAGCCGGTACAACTGCAAGCGGAAGTCATTCCAGTCGGTGCCCAGCTTTTCCAGGCCGGTGAGCGGACGCACGTACAGCGGGTACAGGTAGATTTCTTCGGGCCGGTACGCCAGGGCCCCTTCCAGCGTGCGCAGCCACGAATCCGGGGTCTGGGTGGCGCCCCCGTAAATGAGGTCGAGGTTGAACGTCGGGAAGCCCGTCTCTTTGATCCAGTCCAGCGCCCGGTGCACTTCGGCGTCGCGCTGGGGACGGCCCAGGGCCTTGCTTTCCGCTTCCAGAAAACTCTGCACCCCGATGCTGATCCGGTCCACGCCCCGCGCGTGCAGGTAACGCAGTTTCGACGGGGTCACGGTCTTGGGCGACACCTCAAAGGAAAAAGGCACCGCGGCCGGCCGGGCCCCCATTTCGTTTTCGAGGATGCCGAAAAGCCCGTCGAGTTCGGCTTCTGCGAGGTAACTGGGCGTACCGCCGCCCACGGCCAGCCGGGCAAAAGCCGCCTCGCCCAGCGCCGCTTTCACGGCCCGGGCCTGCCGCGCCAGGGCTCCCAGGTAGGCCGTCACCAGGTCCTCCTTGGGGTTGGCCATGGTAAACAGGTTGCAGAAGCCGCAGCGCATCTCGCAGAAGGGCACGTGCACGTACAGGAACAGCGCCCCGCGGGGCTCGTCGGCCCAGAGGTCCCGCAGCGGGAGGGGCGACGGAAAAGCCCGGTAGGCCGTTTTGTGCGGGTACGAATACGCGTAGCCCTGGTAGGGGTTGCCCCGCAGGGCGTCGGCGTGGGAAAGGGTAACCGGCATGCGTTCAGGTAAGAAGGGTGGTGGCAAAAGGAACCGTCAGGACGGTCGGGTGGGCGAGGCGGTGTCCGTAGTACCCGTCCTCGCCGTACGCCGTGCCGTGGTCCGAACACAAGATACAGAAAGTAGGCCCGTGCGCCCGCAGGGCCGCAGTCAGGACCGGCAACTGGCCGTCTACGTACTGGAGGGCGGCCCCGTGGGTAGCCGGCGAATCGGCGGTGGCGCCGGGCTGGTAAAAGCAGTTGGGCTGGTGAATGGCCGACAGGTTGATGAACAGGAAGACTTTTTCCCCGGGCGGCCTCTCCGCCAGCAGCCCGGCCGCAAAACGGAACTGGGCCCCGGCAGAATCCGGGTTGGTGACGCCGAAGGCTTCCTCCCAGTAGCTTTCGGCAAACAGGCCGGGCAACACGCAGCCGAGGGGCGTTTTCCGGTTGAAAAAGCCCACGCCCCCGATGCAAACCGTGCGGTAACCCAACCCGGCAAAGCCCGAAACAATGTCCGGGGCGTCGAATACGTACGTGTTGACCGTGGTGGTTTCGCTGCCGGCAAAGCGGGCGGCCAGCAGCCTTTCGTGCCGGCCGGGACGGGCCGGCGTGGGCAGGAAACCGGCAAAAAAAGCCTGGTGGGCCGCGTAGGTGAACGTAGCCGGCGCGTGGCACGCCTGCCAGCCCTGCGGAATGAGTTGGGCCAGGTGGGGGGTACGCCCCCCGGCAAAAAGGGCGGCGGCCACGTCGTAGCGGAGCGTATCGAAGGTCATCAGCAGCACCGAGCACCGCCCCACGACCTGGTTCATGTCAATGGACTGCATTACAAGGGGCAATGTGGTTAATGGATGGGTGCATGGGAACGGAAAAAGGTGGTTAACCCGGCCGAGTAGGTGTCTTCCCCGGCGTGCAGCAGGTTGGGGAGCAAGTCCCCGAAAGCGTTGACTTCCAGCACCCGGGGGTTGCCCAGGCCGGCGGGAATGAGCAGGTCCACCCCGGCGTAGAAGGCACCGGGGATGGCCCCTGCGGCGTCCGCGGCGGTACGCAGGAGCCGGGCGTAAGGACCGGGTCCCAGCAACTGCGCCAACGCCCCGGCCTCGCCCCGCCGGTTGCCCAGGTGCAGGTTGGTGAGGGGACCCGGGCTGAGGCGGGGCAGCACGTGCCGGGCCTGGCCGCCCACCACCACCACGCGCACGTCGAAGGCCAGTCCCCCCAGCGTCGCCTTGGGAATCCATTCTTCCACGATGGCCCCCTCGCCGAGCAGGTAGTCGAGGATGAGGGCGATGTCGCGCGGGTCGGCGTACCGGCGCACCTTGAGGGAGTTGTAGAGCTTTACCTCCCCGCCTTCCCGCACCAGTTCCACGGAGGTAACGGCTTCCTCGCGGCGCTTGCCCACCCGGCAGGCCACCACCCCGGAAGCCGAGGAGCCGTGGGCCGGCTTTACGAACACCCGCCCGTGCGCCTCCCCGGCCGCCAGCCGTTCCCGCAGCGCGTCGTACCCGGTGACGCCGCGCAGGCTCCGCGGTACGGCCACGCCCCGTTCGCGCAGCCACTCCTGGCAGGCCACTTTGTCAAACATCAGGGCGATGGCCGCGGGCGGGTTGAGCGGCACCACGCCGGGGTTGTTGCCGAGCAGGCCCTCCCATTCGTCGAGCAGCGCCCGGAACCCCAGGTACCATTGCCGCAGCAGGCGGATGCGCCCGTGGTCCGGGGCCAGTTGCAGGGCGGCGGAAGCCGGCAGGTACGCTCCCCTGCTTTCTCCCGCCCCGGCCCCCCGGGCGATCAAATGCTTTTCCACTTCGAAGTTTTCGCCGGGCGACTCGATGCGCAGCAGCGTACGGGGCCGCAGGTGCGCTTCCAGCCGGGTTTTGCCCGTGAGCAGGTCCCGGTAGGAAACCACGTCGGGAGCCGCCCCGCGCAGCCGGAGGGCCGCCCCGCAGAAAAGCTGCACGCGCCGGTTTTCCGGGTTGCCGATCACGAGGATGCGCATGGACGGGGGCGGCGGGTTATTCGGCAACGGCTACGTACCGGTACCCTTCGTTCTCGTCATCGTCCTCCAGCGGTTCGCTGGCATCTACCTCGATGCCCAACCCCCGCAGTTTTTCCACCAGTCCGGGGGAAACGTAGTGGTGGTGCACGTCGAGCATCCGGAGGCCCCGGATCGCGGGGTTTTCCAGCAGGGCCTGGGCCCCCTCGTCGCCCAGCGTGCCCATCGAAAGGTCGAGCACTTCCAGTTGCGCCAGCACCGGCGCGTCGGGCAAGGCCCGGGCAATGTCGTCGGCAATCACGCTGTTGCGCAGGCCCAGGTACCGGAGCCTGGGGAAAGGCGTTCCGGCCAGGATGGGCTGCAAATCTTCCACGCTGGCCTCAAACCCGTAGTTGTCCGAGCCCAGCCACAGTTCCAGGTGTTCCAGCGCCGGCAGGCGGGCCGCCCCCACTTCTTCGATTACGCTGGTGGGCATTCCCCCCGTTTCCACGACCAGCGTTTTGAGGTTCGGGTGGTCGAGTTTGCCCAGGCTCAGGCCGTTGCCGCCCCGCACGCCGAAGTATTCCAGGCCGGGATACGCCGCCAGCAGCGGGCCCACGTCTCCCTGCTCGATCCAGGAAATTTCGTTCTCCTCGAAAGTGATGTCGCCGAAGAACAACGCTTTGAGCCCGGACAGCCGGTGCCGGGCCGCGGCCAGGCTGTCGATAATCTCATCGGCGCCGCCTTCCCCCACGAAACTAAAGGCGCCGATCACCAGTTCCTGCACCCGCGCGGCGTTGGGGTGGTCGTAAAATGCGGTGAGCAGGTCGGTAACGCGTTTTCCTTCCTCAAATTCGTCGTAGTCGATCCGCAGCCGGTAGGCGTACCGTTCCGGCTCCTCAATGCCCGTCTCGGGGTTAAAATCCCTGATCTTTTTCCCGTTAAAGGTTTCTAAGTTATCACCAATGGTCATGGGGGTAGGAGTAAAGTGTAAAGCGAAACGGTTGCAAGTAACCCGTTTTTTTCAAAAAACTGCCGGCCCCGGCGTGAAAATGTAAACAACTAAATGCGCAATGATGAAGTCATTTCGAGATAATTAAGCGTTTCGGAGGGGCTGGAAATGACTGCTAGTCTTAAAAGCGGTATCTTACCGGTTCAGCCCCTCCCCGGAAACAAAGGCCAGTCCCTCCTCCTTCCGGCCAGCCTGGTTAAACAGTAAAATTATGCATCAACAAATCGCCGATCCCATCCGGCACCAGATCAGTCTGCAAAAGCCAGCCCTGCCCGAGCTGCAAGATGCCCAATGGGTGTTTTACTTGCTTGAGAACCAGGACGAAGAACTAAAGGTGTATCGTTTTCCCGAGTACGGGGACAGAAAGCGGCTGATCACGCAGGCAGAAGCCGCCAAGTATTTACACTACCTGAACGTAAGCACCCATTTCCCCGAGGAGTACCAACAATTCAAGGAGGGTACCAGTCAGACCTTGTACATCCGCATTGACCGGGGAGACGAAGCCGTTCTCCGGGCTGCTACCCGGTAAGCGGCTGCCCTTCCCGTAACCGGGTGATGCATTGCTTACGGCAAGCCGGCCGGGTAGCCCCGGCCCAATGCATCCGACCCAATCCTATCCCTTTTTGGCTCCCTAATGTACCCGTTATGAAAACAGATTCCATTTACCGCGGACCGGCCAACCCCCACGGCTTTACGCCCGGGCAGAAGTATACGCTTACCTATGGATTGGACCAGGGTACGGGCGGCATCCTGCTCCAACACGAAAGCATCCAAGTAGTCTATCCGGACTGGAAAGATTTTTATTCGGATTGGCAGCCGGTGTTTGTCCACGGCCTGGTTGCCAAACAAAAGCGAAAGTAATGGTTTTGCCGGCTTTGCCAGGATACGGATCATCCTGATTTTTTTGCTCGTAATGAACACCAAAATCACTGATCATGACTACTACAGTATCCGCATTCGGTTGGGGCACCGGCAGGTGATCAGGGTTCAACAGTATACTGCGGTAGAAGGCCTCACCCCCGGCCCCTCTCCCAAGGAGAGGGGAGAAGGCTGCGTTGTATAACAAGCTAGATTTCAAACTCTTACACCTCCCCTCTCCTTGGGAGAGGGGCCGGGGGTGAGGCCTTCTACCGCAGTATAGTTCAACACTAAACGCAACTGGTTCAGGCGTCCACGCCTGAACCAGTTGCAATGATAACCCGGCAAGCAGCCATTCCATCAGCGCAATCAGCGCAGTTTGAGCACTTTTTGGCGGTGCAGCACCCCGTCGGCGGTCTCTACCTGCAACAGGTACACGCCCTGGGAGAGTGCCGAGGCGTCGGCCTCCAGCCGGGCCGCGCCGGCCACCGGCGCTACCGGCCAATGCCCCCGCCGCTGCCCTTTCAGGTCATAGAGGACTACGCGGGCCGGCCCGCCCAGGCCCCGCAGTTCCAGGTGCAACTTTTCCCTTACCGGGTTGGGGTACAGCTGCACCTGCATTTCCTCCCCGGCAAACACCCCTTCCCGGGCGCCGGGAACCGTCAGCGGGCAACTGCCGTCGAGCAGCGTCTGGGCACTGCCCACCACCTGGTCGCCCCGCTTTACCGTCAGGCGGACCAGGTAGCCTTGCAGGCCGTTGAGGTTGCCCTTGGCGCCAATGATGTCGAGACGGGCGGCATTGGCCAGGGGCACGAAGCTCACCTTGCCGATGCTGGTACCCCGGGCGGAAATGGGTTTGTAGCCCGTGGCCGTGGGGGCCTTGTAGCTCCAGTGGTAGGTATAGGCGGAGGCATCCCCCGCCACCTGCATCAGCAAGGGCAGGGTGACGTTGGTTTTCAGGGGCGGGGCCGCTTTCACGCACAGGCGGGCCGGCCCCGTGACCAGGTTGCCCCCGGCGGCGGTGAGGGGAATGGATACCTTGAGGCTACACCCGTTGGCCGGATCGGTCACCAGGAAGTACACCGGGTAGCTGCCCGGGCTGCCGGCCGTGAAGGCATTGGTGGCAGACGCGTAACTGCCGGCCACGGTGGTGAGTTGCGGGTCCTGGTACCAGGTGGGGGCCACTGTAAAACTGGGGTTGGTGCCGGTTTGCAGGGCGGGCGCAGCCGTCAGCACGGTGGCCGTGAGGGGCAGGACGATGAGTTCGTTGTTGGTTACGTCGGGAATGGGGTTGCCCTGGGGATAGACGATCACGCCGTTGTTGGTCAGCAGGCTCGTGTTGCGGTGAACCCCGGTGGTACTGACCGTAAACAGCCCGGCGTTGGTAAAAGAGCCAAAAACCGTTTGTGTATTACTGAGCGGGGCGAACAGTTGAAGGGTCGCGCAGCCCGTGTTGTTGAACCCGTTAGCGTTGAAAAACCCATATTGTCCCACCGGGGCGTTCGCTCCGATAACCAGGCTGCCCGCATTGGTGAAGGAGGTAATAAAACTTTGTCCAGCGTTGGACAAGCCGTTGTCGGTTGACCGGTCGATCCCGATCGTGCCTCCCGGGTTGTTGGTGAAGGTGCCCGCGTTTGACATACCAATGTTTCCCACCGCTGCCGTTCCGCCGATGACAATGGCCCCCGCATTGGTGAAGGTGCCCAAATCATTGTACAAGCCGGAAAGGGATGACCGGTCAATCCGGATCGTGCCTCCCGCGTTATTTTTGAACTGGGCAAAAATCTGGTTGATAAGACCATTGTTTCCCACCGCTGCCGTTCCGCCGATGGTAATGCCCCCCGCATTGGTGAAGGTGCCCAAGTAATTGACCAGGCCGGCGAGGGTTGACCGGTCAATCCGGATTGTGCCTTCCGCGTTGTTGTTGAAGCTGCCTATTCGGCTATACAGGCCAAAGTCCCCAACCGGGGCTGAATTGCCGATGACCAGTTGCCCGCTGTTGTTGACGGTGCCATTGTTACTGAAAGCCACAGTGGCAACACTCGTACTGGAGGTGGAAACAGTCGTTGACCCGTTGATGGTCAGGCTACCCCCACTCCCGATGTTGAGCACCGCGCCGCCGAACTGCACTTCGACCGAATGGGCCAGGGCGGCCGTGCCCGCCCCAATGCTGGGGTAATTGCCGGCCCCACCCGGGATGACCACGTCGTCGGCAGCGGCAGGGACCGCATTGCCGCTCCAGTTGCCGGCCGTGTTCCAGTCGGTGCCGGCGGTGCCCGTCCAGGTGGTCTGGGCCGGGGCCGTCAGGCCCATGAGCAGCAGGAAGAGTAGGCTGATACAATTTCTGGTCAACTGCCCGGCACGCGTGCCGGCAGCCGGATTGGCAACCCGACCGGTTGGCTGGGCTGAATTGAAAGTGGTAAAGGACAGGTGCATAAATACTGGGTGGGTACAGGTGTAAGGGTAAAATGAATTTGTAAGGAGGGAAGGAGAGGCTTTGAAGGCCTCTCCTTTGCGTCACCACCAGACGGGGCTACTGCTTGAGGAACTTGAGCACCTCGTAGCCGTCGCCGAAGTCCAGCCGGATCACGTAGAGGCCCGGCTTGAGGAGGCCCACGCGGATGCGTATCCTGGATTCGCCGACCACGGCGTGCGGGTGGGTCGCCACGGGCTGGTCCACTACGGTCGTGAATGCGATGGACTTCAGGTCCGCGGCCGGGCGCGACAGGTCGATGGTAAGCTCCCGGGTGGCCGGGTTGGGGTAAAGGTGCGACGCGGGGCGCAGGGTCGGTTCGGTGGCTCCCGCTGCGGTTACGCGGGCCGCCGCCGGCGTACACGCTTCATCAATGGTTCCGCTGCAATTGTTGTCCTTGCCGTCGCAAAGCTCAGGGGCGCCCGGGTAAATGCTTGCGTCATTGTCGTTGCAATCGCCGGGCTGCGCAATAAGGCCTGACGGCCGAGAACAGGCAAGCCGGGAGAGGTTGGGGTTGCCGTAGCCGTCTCCATCCGCATCCGGGTACCACCGGCTGAGCACCTCTTCGTCCGTCCGGCCATCACAATCGTTGTCTCTGCCGTCGCATGTCTCAGTAGCCCCCGGGTAGGTAAACCTGTCGTTGTCGTTGCAATCTCCATACCGGTCAGGCGAAACATATCCGGATGGCCGCGTACAAGCCAATACGGAAGGGGGTGTGCCCCAGCCGTCTCCATCCGCATCCCGGTACCACCTGCCAATGTTCACGTTATCATCTACGACCCCGTCACAATCGTTGTCCTTGCCGTCGCACACCTCGCGGGCATTCGGGTTGATGCCCCCGTCCCGGTCGTTGCAATCCCCACCCCGCCACACAAATCCCGACGGCGGGGAACAGGCAAGTATGCTGCCCGAGGAGCTGCCGTAGCCGTCCCGGTCGTAATCCGGGTAATAGGTTCTCGTATCATCTACGGTACCGTTGCAATCGTTGTCCTTGCCGTCGCCGCACCGCTCAAAGGCGCCCGTGTAAATGCTTGCGTCAGTGTCGTTGCAATCGCCGGCCTCAGCGGAATATCCTGCCGGCCGCGAACAAGCCAGTACGGTGACGTCAGGGTTGCCCCGGTAGTCTCCGTCGGCATCCCGGTAATAGGTATTCAACACCAAGCCTTCGTCGGTCTGGCCGTTCTGGTCATTGTCCTTGTTGTCGCACAGTTCAGGGGCACCCGGGTAAATGGTTTGGTCGGCGTCGTTGGCATCCGTGTTGTTTGCCACGTAACCAACGGGCGCAGTACAATCCTGCACGGACGTGCCCGGGTTGCCGAAGCCATCCCCGTCGGCATCGGCGTAGAACAGGGTCTTGACCCCTTCGTCGGTCTGGCCGTCTTGGTCGTTGTCCTTGCCGTCGCACAGTTCAGCGGCACCCGGGTAAACGGTGGCGTCGCCATCGTTCTGATCGGCCCCGTTCATCACCCATTGCACCCCGTTGGGCAGGACGGGCAATACCTCCATGCTACAGGCCGGCTGCCGGGCATCGGGGTTGCCGAAACCGTCGCCATCCGCATCCTGGAAAAACGTGCTGGTCGCCAGGCGTTCGTCGGTCTGGCCGTTCTGGTCGTTGTCTTTGTTGTCGCAAATCTCAGTGGCGCCCGGGTAGATGGTGTTGTCGGTGTCGTCGGCATCGTCGTCGTTGGCAACGTACCCGGCGGGCCTGGTACAGCCAAGCTGGGTGTCACCCGGGGTACCAAACCCATCGCCGTCTTTGTCGGCGTAAAACGTCGTCTTGACTCCTTCGTCCGTCTGCCCGTCCTGGTCGTTGTCCTTGCCGTCGCAGATTTCGGGCGCGCTGGGGTAAATGGTGTTGTCCGCATCGTCGGCGTCCGTGTTGTTTGCCACGTATCCATCGGGTACCGAGCAGGCTTGCGCGGATGCATTGGGGTTGCCGAAGCCATCGCCATCCGCATCGGCGTAAAACGTCGTTTTCACGCCCTCGTCCACCGCGGCGTCGCAGTTGTTGTCTTTGCCGTCGCAGGTTTCGGGGGCACCGGGATAGGTTTTCTCGTACGTGTCGTCACAATCACCCGAACGGGCCGCGTAGCCAATGGGCCGGGAAAGGGCCTGTTTGGTTACGGCGCTGCCGAATCCGTCGCCGTCATTGTCCTGGTAAAACAACACCTCGTCGGTCATCCCGTCGCAGTCGTTGTCCTTGCCGTCCATTCCCTCGGTGGCCCCCGGTTTGACGGCCTGGTCCCGGTCGTTGCAGTCGAGGGCGTTCAGCACGTAGCCCCGCACCAACGTTTTGCTGATTTTGGACTTGGTCAGGTCGCCGAAGCCATCGCCGTCCGCATCTTTGTAATACGTCGTGCGCCCATCGGTTTGGGCGAATGTACCTCCGCCGTGCCAGAGGAGGCACGCGAGGCACAAGAGCAGCGGTTTGAGGGTAGAGGGTAGGTGCATAGGTACGGGGGGTAGGTACTGGGGGAAGGGAAAAGAGGGTTGGGAGCAGTGACCCGCCAGCGTGGCGGCAGTGGGCGAAAGGTAGGGCGATCAACCGGCCGGAGAGGTGGAGAATTGTGCCGAAAAGGTGGACTATTGTTCCGCCCCCAAAAAAAGGGACTATCATCATCCAAAACCCCGAAAGGGCCGGGCAAACGCCGGCTTTGCCCCGGTTTTCCCAACCCGGCAATCCGTGCTTCCCGGGGGAGGACTCAACCAGCCTACCCAGGCAAAAGGCCGCTCCCTCGTCAGAGAAAGCGGCCGTTGCCGGGCTGTTTCAATCGTGCTGTTTCAACATTAATGCTTGATGAACTTGAGCGTCTCGTAGCCGTCGCCGAAGTCGATGCGGATGATGTACAAGCCCGGCTTCAATTGGCTCACCCTCATGCTGATCTGATCCCCTTCCGCAACGGCGTAGTTCGTGAGCAGAACGGTCTGGTCGATGAGCGCGCTTACCTTCACCGACTTCAACCTGCTCACGGGGCGCGACAGCTCAATCGTAAGCTCATGTACCGCCGGGTTCGGGTAAAGCGTTGATACGGGTCTCCGTGCCTGGTCAGCCGCCGCGGATGCGACGACACGGGCACCGGGAGCCGGGCAATTCTCATCAATCGTACCGTTCTGATTGTTGTCCTTGCCGTCGCACAGTTCAGGGGCACGGGGATAGACCGTATTGTCATTGTCGTCCAGGTCGTTTGAGCTGTAACTGTAACCAACCGGTAGACTACAGGCCTGGATGGTTTGGTCTGAGCCGTACCTGTCGCCATCCGCATCCCGGTAATACGTTTCCGTAACGTACTCGTCTACCGACCAATCCTGGTCGTTGTCCTTGCCGTCGCACAGTTCAGGGGCAAACGGGTAGACCGTGTTGTCATTGTCATCCCGGTCATAATCAGCCGGCGAACTGGGTTGCACCCATACGGAACCAGCGGGAGCCGGGGGCAATTGACTGATGTCGCACACGCGGTAGTAGGAGAACTGGCTGCCGTACCCATCGCCGTCCGCATCTAAATGATACGCCGTGAAGGTTAATCCCTCGTCGGTACTGCCGTCCCCGTCGTTGTCCCGGTTGTCGCACACCTCAGGGGCGTTCGGGTACGTGTTTCGGTTGCGGTCGTCCAGGTCACCCGACCTGAAAGTGTAACCCAGCGGTTGACTACAGGATTTGACTGATTCTTCCGTGCCCCACCCGTCGCCGTCACTGTCCCGGTAATACGTACGAATGGCGTCTTCATCTACCATCCCATCCCCGTCGTTGTCCTTGCCGTCACACGCATCCCAGGCGTACGGGTAGACCGATTTGTCATTGTCATCCTGGTCATACACAAACCTCAGGCTGTGTTGCACCCATACTGAACCGGCGGGAGCCGGGGGCAATTGGTTCTCGTCGCACACGTCCTGGTAGGAGTACTGTGTCCCCCATCCATCGCCGTCCGCGTCCAAATAATACGTTAGGGTCGGTAAGTCCTCGTCTCTGCGGCCATCCCCGTCGTTGTCCTTGTTATCGCACAGTTCAGGTGCGCCAGGGTACATGCTGTCGTCGCTGTCGTCGGCGTCTCCATCCGTGCCGGCATAGCCTGCCGGTTTTTGGCACGCCTGCACCGTGTCTCCGGAATTGCCGAATCCATCCCCGTCGCCATCCTTATAATAGGTAGTGGTAACGCCTTCGTCGGTTTGTCCGTTGTTGCCGTTGTCCTTGCCATCGCAGATTTCGGGTGCGCCGGGGTAGGTATTTTTGTCCCCGTCATCGGTGTCCGAGCCCGTGGCAACGTATCCGTCGGGAGCCGAGCAGGCTTGGGTGGTGAAACCCCGGTTGCCATACCCATCGCCATCCGCATCGGCGTAAAACGTCGTCTTCACGCCCTCGTCCACCCCGGCGTCGCAGTCGTTGTCCCGGCCGTCGCAGGTTTCGGGGGCACCGGGATAGGTTTTCTCGTACGTGTCGTCGCAATCGCCCGAACGGGCCGCGTAGCCAATGGGCCGGGAAAGGGCCTGTTTGGCTACGGCGCTGCCGAATCCGTCGCCGTCATTGTCCTGGTAGAACACAGTCTCGTCAATCAGCCCGTCGCAGTCGTTGTCCTTGCCGTCTTTTACCTCGGTGGCATTGGGGTTGATCCTTTTGTTCAGGTCGTTGCAGTCGAGGTTGTTGTCAACATACCCCTGGATCGGGTTGTTCGTACTTTTTGGTTTGGTCGGATCGCCGAAGCCGTCGCGGTCATAATCCTTGTACACCGTCTTGGTGGTGGGGCCTTGGGCAAAGGCAATGGAGGCAGCACCTTCAGCATGGCAGGCCAGCCATACGAGACACAGTAGTAGAGGTTTTCTCATCATGCGGTTGTTGGGGACAAGGAAGCAGGAGGCAGGTTCATAAGCAGGTACGCTGCGTGGTCCATAGCGTTTAGAACCGCCATCCAAAGGTTGCCTTATTTGCCTGCAATCAGGTGGAGAATTGTGCCGAAAAGGTGGACGATTGTTCCGCCCCCAAAAAAGGGGACGATTCCATAAAAAAAGCCCGGAACTTCCGGCTCCGGGCTTTTGCATGGCTATTGGTCTTTAATTGGACTTGATCACCTTCTGGACGACCCGGTGCTGCCCGTCTTCCACCGAGAGGAGGTAGATTCCCTCGCTGGCCTTGCCGATGTCGATGGTTTGCTCGCCCCGGCCGTTTTTGATGGGCATTGTCCACTCACCCGCCACGCGCTGCGTGAGCGTGTAGAGCCGCAGTTTCACGCCCGGCTGCCGGCCCGCACCCGTGACGCGCACCCGGAGCAGCCCCGTGGTGGGGTTGGGCCAGGCGGCCACGGCCAGTTGCAGGGTGGACTCAACAGACTCTTCGGCGGCCACGCGGCCGCTCCGGCTGGTTACCGTCAGCTTGGCGCCAACCGACAGCACGCTGCCGCAGGAACCCGTTACCCGCACGTAGTACGTTCCCGCATCACTGGGTTTGGTTTCTTTAAAGCTCAGTTTGGCCCCTTTCAGGGTGAGTACAGCCGCAGTGCCCTTCTTGAGGGCATGGGCCGGGGTAGTGCCGTTAAAGTACCACTGGTAGGTCAGGTTAGTACCCGTAGCGGCGACACTAAAGGAGGCCGCCTGTTTCTCTACGACCGCCAGGCTGGCGGGCTGGCTGGCGAGGGTGGTGGGGGTGATGGCCGCATTGCTGTCATTGCAATCGGTGTTGGTGGCTACGCCGCAAGCTACGGCCACTCCGGCCCCGAAGCCGTCCTTGTCCGCATCCGCGTAGAGCCTGCGGGAGTCATCACAGTCGGTACTGTTGGTCACGTAACCCGTTGGTGGGGTGGCGGCGCAGACCTTGGTTGAGCTATTGGGGTTCCCAAAGCCGTCCCCATCCGCATCGGCGTAGTAGGTCTGGGGCGTGTTCACGGTCTCATCATCGTCGTTGCAGTCGGTATTGGTAGCCACGCCGCAGGCTACGGCTGGACCGGCCCCAAAGCCGTCTCCATCCCCGTCGGCGTAGCGCTTGCGGGTATCGTCGCAATCGGTGCTGTTGGTCACAAAGCCCGCTGATGGGGTTGAAGCGCACACGCTGGTTGGGCTATTGAGGTTGCCAAAGCCATCGCCGTCGGCATCGGCGTAGTAGGTCATCAGGCCATCGGCGGCATCGCCCGTGACGGTAACCTGGGCCGAAGCCGTACAGCCGTTGACGGCGGTGACTGTTACTGAGTAGGTGCCGGCCGTGCTCACACTCCGGGTAGCACTGGTGGAATTGTCATCCCACAGGTAGCTCACCCCGCCCGAGGCCGTCAGGCTCACCGAGGGATTGGTACAACTGAGCGTTGCTGCACCCGGATTGATGCCGGCCGCAGGGGCCTCCGTGCTGCCCGTCACTTCGGCGGAAGCTTCGGCCGTACGGCCGTTGGTGGTGACTGTTACCGAATACGTGCCGGGGGCCGTTACCCCGATGGTGGCGGTCGTCTCGCCGGTGCTCCAGAGGTAAGCGTCACCGGCCGAAGCGGTCAGCGTCACGGAGGGAGTGGTACAACTGAGCTGCGCCGTGATTGGATTGATACTGGCTACCGGCGGTGCGCTGCTGATGGTATACGTTTCGCCCGTGGTAAATGCCTCAAATACCCAGTTGAAAAGAGCTGGTTTCGATAAATCTCTGATCGTAGTGACCCCACCATATAGTTCTCGTCTTTCAGCAAGCATCTCATCAAGCGTATAGGCCGAGACGGGAAACTTCTCATCATTCGGGTATTCAGTGCCCTCGTACGTATGTAATTGAAGGGTTCCTTCGCCGGTGATGCCAACAACAGTAACATCATATACGCTCCCGGAAACGGCGGTGATCGCACCGATGCTGCCGGATGCCGTGCCCGTAGCAACGAGCTTAAAATCAGTAGAATCCACACCAACGGAGAGTGGTATTGGTATTCCGTTCCGATCAATTACCTCATTCACACCAAGTACGTCTTCGGAGAACGTAACGCGGAACGTTGCAGCGCCTGCCCCGGTAACCGCTGTTGCAGGATTGAATCGGTTGATGCTGATGATTCGTGGCCGCGAAATGTCAACGATCAAGGATTGCCCCGAAGTAAAGCCTGCACTGAGTGGGGTACCGATCTTATCGGTAATGCCGGTGCCGCTCGCTTTTACATCCAAACGAATGGTGCCTTCCGTGCCCGTCAATTCTATGTAAACTGTATACGTTTTAAATGTGCTGTAATCTCTTGGATCTAAATTGGGATATAGTGGCTGTACGCCAATCTGAGGAACAAATCCTGCAACAGCCCCTCCTAAAGTCGTCACCGTAAAATCACCGGGACTTACACCCGATACACTTTCCGAAAAGGTGACATTAAAGGAAATAAAATCCGAGTTTGCTTTTTCGCCACCAGCGCGGGTAACGGATACAACAAAGGGCGCTGACTGCCCAACGTAGTACGTTTCCCCTGTAAATGTGTCAGTACCATATTCAGCATCAAGCCGCAACGTACCTACACCTGAGATATCCTCTACAATGATGTAATGGGTAGTGTTCCTATCGTCGTAGAGTTCCCGGTTAATGGAGCCTCTGGCTGTGCCGGTGGTGACCAAGTTTAAATCAGTAAAACCATCTTCTGCAACTACCTTGTACATTACCCAGTCCTGGTCGTTGTACTCAGGGTCTTCCCGCGTGAGGGTTACTACCCGGCTGCTATTGCTGACATGATCAGCGGCGGGGCTATTGGCTAGTGCCCAGCCATCCATGCTACCCAAAAAGGATAGGAGCAGCAAAAGGAGCAGCCACCGGGCGCTGCTTAAATGGGTAAAGGTTGCTTTCATTGGTTTTTGGATAGAAGGAAGGAAATGGAGTAAGTCGGGGGCTGACTTTTGGTCACTGGCTGGCTCAGCAGCAGTAGCCGAAAGATAGGGGCAATGGCCCCTCCGGGAGGTGGAGAATTGTGCCGAAAAGGTGGACGATTGTTCCGTCCTAGGCGGAATCGCGGAATTGTCCGGGAGAAACGCCGAACTCTTCCGAAAATACCCGGCTGAAATACTTCGGGTCCTCGAAGCCGACCGCGTAGGCCACTTCGGCAATGTTGAGGGAGGAACCAGCCAGCAGTTCCTGCGCCTTTCGCAAACGCAGGGCGCGCAGGTAGCGGCTGATGGACATGCCGGTCAGGGCTGTCATCTTCTTGTGGAGGGTGGTCCGGCTCATGCCCATCAACTGGCAGATGGCATCGGCCGACAAGTCCGCATTCGCCAGTTGGGCTTCCACGACCACGCGCAGCTTCAGCACGAACTGGTCTTCGGGGGCTTCGGGGGCTTCCGGCCCGGCGGGGGCCGCCTGGCTTGGGGCGCTGCCCAGGGCCAGTTGCCCGTAATGGATTTGCAGCAGGCGGCGGCTCCGGACCAGGTTGTTGAGTACGATCAGCAGTTCTTCCCGCTGGAAGGGTTTGGTCAGGTAGGCATCGGCGCCGCGCCGCAACCCGGCGATGCGGTCGCCCACGGCCGCCCGGGCCGTCAGCAGGATGACGGGGATGTGGCTGGTCCGCTGGTCGTTTTTCAGCTTTTCGCACAGTTCAAATCCATCCATCAACGGCATCATCACGTCGCTGAGGATCACGTCGGGCAGGTGCGCCAGGGCCAGCGCAAAGCCGGCCTGCCCGTTTTCGGCCGGTATGACCTGGTAATCCGTCCCGAGGCAGGCCTGCGTGTAGACGGCCACGTCGGGGTTGTCCTCTACCAGCAACAGCACGGGCCGGTCACCGGCAGCCACCGGGGCGGGTTCGGGCCATTCGGGGCGGTCCGGGCCCACCGGTACCGGGGCGGGCAGGCGTTCGCCGGCGGGCTGTGCCTGGCGGGTAAGCGGTAAACGGACCACGAACTCGGCGCCCTGCGCGGGCCGGCTCCGGACGGCCAGTCCGCCGCGCATCAGCAACACCAGTTCCCGCACCAGCGACAGCCCGATCCCGGTGCCGCCCACCGGCGATACCGGCTGGTTGCCGGCCTGGTAAAAACGGGCAAAGATGTCGGGCAGGCTGGCCGGCGCAATGCCGGGCCCGGTATCGCTTACGCCCAGTTGAATCCAGGGGCCGTCCAGGTGTTCGGCCGGGACCAGTTCTTCGTAGTACCCTTGCGGGCCCAGGGGTTGCCAACTGTCCAGCAGGCCCAACTGGTAGTAGATGTGGCCGCCCCCGGGCGTGAATTTGAGGGCGTTGCCCAGCAGGTTGGACAGGATGTCCCCCAGCTTGTCCTGGTCAAAATCCGCTTCGAAGGTCTCTTCCTCCAGCAGTAAATGCATTTCAATGTCGCGGGCCCGGGCCATCGAATGGAAGGATTCGCCCACGTAGCGGACAAAGCGGGCCAGGTCGGCCCGCACGGGGTGCAGGTGCATCTGGCCGGCTTCGAGTTTGGACAGGTCCAGGATCTGGTTGATCAGCCGCAGCAGGTTGTTGCCGTTGCGTTCGATGAGGCCGGCCACCTTCCCGGGCGGCTGCCGTTGCCGTTCCGGTTGATCGTCCCGGAGTTGGGCCGCCATGCCCAGGATGACCGTGAGCGGCGTACGGAACTCGTGGGAAATGTTGGCAAAAAAGTGGGAACGGGACTCGTGGAGCCGGAGCAGCGCGTGGGCCTGCCGCTCGATAATGTCTTTATCCCCTTCGATGCGGGCGGTCGCCTGCCGGATCTGGGTTTCCAGGCGCCGCTGGTTGGCTTTGTGGTGCCAGACGCGCCACCGCACCCACGCCCACAGGCCGGCGCCCGTCAGCAGCACCATGCCCAGCAGGAACCAGAGACGCAGGTAAAACGGCCGTACCACCATCAATTTGAGCGACAGCGTGTTGGCCGACCACTGCCCGTCGCCGGCCTGGGCCCGGATCAGCAACCGGTGCGCCCCGTAGGGCAGGTTGCTCAGCCGCAGACTGGGTTCGGGCTGGTAGGTCCATTCGCCGTCCAGGTCCTCGAACTGGTACGCATACACGTTCTTTTCGGGGTTGGCGTAGTTGAGCAGGGAAAAATCAAGCACACTCGACCGGTCGTCCGGCGGCAGCGTGATGACATGGGTCGCCGTGACCTCAGTGGTTTTGTCCACTACTTTATCCGCCGCCGCATCGTACTGCCGGAACGCGGTGATGCGCAGGGGCCGTCCGTCACCGGGTTTGCCCGCCCGAAAATCATCCGGGTGGAAGGCCGTGATCCCGTTGAGCCCGCCGAAGTACAGCCGGCCGTCCGGTTCCTGGAAATGCGCAATCCGGTTGAACTCATTGTGCGTAATACCATCCTCGACGAAATACGTCCGGGTGGTAAACCGGGTGGCGTGGAACTGCATCAGGCCGTAGTCGCTGCTCATCCAGAGGTGGCCGTGCGCATCGGGGTACACGGCGTAGATGTTGTTGTTGGACAGGCCTTCGCTGCGCCGGAACTGCCGGGATTGTTTCATCCGGCGATCCCACCGGATCAGGCCCGCGTTGGCCGTCGCCAGCCAGTAGATGCCCCGGGTATCCTGGTAGAAATGATGGTAGCTGTCGGCCGGCAGGTAAAAACCTTCCCCTCCCCCGCTCCAGTAACGGGCGGTTACGCCTTTTTCCGGATGCACGGTGTACAACCCGGTGTTGGCGCAAATCCAGCGGTTGCCCTGCCGGTCGGGGGCGATGTGCAGGATGTGGGCCTGGGCCAGTTCGGTAAATTGGTTGTAGTGCGTAAAGGGACGCAGTTGCCGCTCCGTCGCCCCGAACAAAAAAAGCCCCCTCCGGCTCCCCAGGAGCCATTGCCCGGGTCCAAACGGGTGCAGGGCCCAGACGCCCAGCCCGACGGGCAGGGCTGCCGTGGTACGGGTACCGGTGGCGGGATCGTAACGGACCAACCGGTCACCGATCCCGGCGTAGAGCTTCCCCTGCGCATCCGGGACCAGGGCACTGGCGGCGGCAAATTCTTCGCCGGTTGTGTACTCCTTACGGGGCAGGTCGCCGGACCGCGGGGAGGCGTACAAGCCGGATTTTTCCAGGTTGGCGAAGACCTGACCGCCCAGTACGGTAATGCCCCGGATGGCGGCCCCGCTTTCCCCTTTACCGGCCGGCTGGTAAAATAATCGTCCAAAGTGGTTTTCGGCCAGTTTGACCTGGTACACCCCGAAACTGGTGCCTAACCAGAACAGCCCATTCCGGTCACGCAGAAAACTCCGGTTCTCAACCGCCTCACCCGAGGTCTGAGGGGCAATCGTCAGCAGGGCCGCTCCGGTTGAATCCCGCAAGGTCATTCCGTCCCAGACAGAGCCGCTGCGGTCAAAGGCGTAGCAGACCGGGAAAATGTAGGGATTCAACGATTTGAGCAAAGCCAGCGGCCACTCCCGGCGGAGGCCGGATTCGGCTACGCCGTAAAACCGCTGCCGGAACCGCCGGGCAGGGTCGGGGGCGGGGTCCGAGAGAAAATAGAAAAATTCAATCCCGGCGTTCCGCTGTCCGAAACAGACGATGATCGATGCCTGCGGATGGTCGAACCGACGCAGGATGCGTCCGTCGGGAGCCAGTTCAAGCAGGTGTTTGTCGTCGGCAATGGCCCAGACCGTGTTGCGGGCCGTAACCTCAAATACGGCAAGCCACCTGAACTGCGGCAGGGATGCGTACCGCAGCCCGGAGGCCGGGTGGTAGGAAATGAGGACGGCGGGTTGGTAATCGGTAAAGAAGATGGTGCCGTTGGGGCTGCCCAGCAGGCGCTGCGGCACGTTGAACAAACTGGCGGGACGGCTTTTCCCGAACTTCTCTTCAAACGAAACGGCCTGGTTGGTCCGGGGATTGAACAGGGTAATCTGCGACTGCCCGTAAGGCCCCATGAGCCATAAGTAGCCTTCCGCATCCTGGGCAACGGACTGTACATCGTCGAAACCGAGTCCGTTCCCCTCTTTGGTGAAGGGGGTAAATTTGAGGCCGTCGAAGCGGTTGAGGCCAAAGCGGGTACCGAACCACATGAATCCCTGCCGGTCCTGGAAAACCGCGTTTACCTCCCGGTGGACCAGGCCATTCTCCGGTCCGTAGTGCTTTACGGAGGCGGTATACTGCTGGGCTTTTAACAACGTACAGCACCAAAACAATAAAAAAAACAGGATGAAGGCTGCGCTGCTGGTTTTCAAAGTGGTGTTTAGACAAACTTAAATTCAGTACTGCGGTTGAGGGGAATGTTTCATTTCCCCAAATGGTGCCCGATGGATCAGGCGTGATCCATGCGGTGCCTCCGAGGGTGGGCTTGCGCGGGGGTGATCCGGAACTTCGCGGTCGATCAGGGAGGCAGGGTGAATATAAGGAACTTAGGTGAGCAAAACAGCAAGTGATGTGATAAGCACCGCGTTATGCCCCGGGCAAACGCACGCATCTTTGTCACGGTGCAACAGCGATGCGCCTTAAATAAGCAAAATCAGCGGCCGTTGATTCCGCCTGATCCAGTGAACGGCTGAACAATTGACCTCGTATCGGGTTTAAATTTTACGTATATTGACGCTTACATGACCACCCCTTTCCGTACTGCCGTGATGTCTTCTGCCGCTTCCTTCATCAATGCTCAGTTTGCCCTCCAGGCGGATGGCCGGTATTTGGTCAAAGTCAAAGGGAGCGCGGTATTCGAGTTTCTCGCGTCGGACTTCAAAAGCGCACTCGAACAACTGGTGATGGAAACCAGCCTGCTGAAGAAAGCCCGCGTACTCCCGGAAGACTTCAACATCGCCACCCAGGTCAAAATCGAAATGGGCCGGTAGCAGCGATTCAGGGGCAGCTTTTTACGCTTCGCCTGATTGCATCCGCCAAATCCGCGGGGCTAACTTTTTTGGCGGTTGTGCGTTACCACAACCCAGCCAACCGACCCACGCAATGTCAACTCCTTTCCGTAAAGTGCTGCTGGTGGACGATGACCCGACCACCAATTTTTTGAACCGGATCGTGCTGGAGGACTTAGGCGTTGCCGACCAGGTGGTAGAGAAAGACAACGGTTTGACGGCCCTCGAATACGTGAAGCACAATTGCACCAACGACAACGCCTCCCGGGAAGGCTGCCCCGATTTGATTCTGCTCGACATCAACATGCCCGTCATGTCAGGGCCGGAGTTTCTGGCCGAGCTTACCAAAATCGAACAGGCCGACAAGATCTTCACCAAGGTGGTCGTCCTGAGCAGTTCCAGCCTGCTCAAAGACCAGCACCTCATCGGCAACTACCAGGTGGTTGACTTCATCCAAAAGCCCCTGACCGAGGAGAAGGTAGACTTCATCATCAGGAAAGTCGCGGCCAGATAACCTCCCGGCGCCGTTCTTTGCCACCCTTGCCCGTCAGGCCACTCAGGCGCTTTCGGGTCTATTGCAAACGCAACGCGGCTTCAGCGCTTAAAATACGCTTTAAAGGCAGACCCTACGCCTACCTGGCTTTCCACTTCGATCTTGCCGCCGGCATTCTCAAGGATCTTCTTGACGATGTAGAGCCCGATGCCGGTGCCTTCCACGTGGTTGTGCAGCCGTTTGAAGAGGGCAAATATCTTGTCCCGCTGGCGCATGTCCATGCCCAGGCCGTTGTCTTCCACCACCAGCACGCAGTAGTTTTCCTGCGCATGGCAGGTGATTCTAACCACCGATCCGCGGTCCGGGGAACGGTACTTGACGGCATTGCTTACCAGGTTGTAGAGCACGCTTTTTAAGTTCTTCCGGGAGAAATGGACCTCCGGGCAATTGAGTGCAATGTCCACCCGGGTTCCCGCTTCCCCCAGTTGCGGCGCCAGGTCCTGGAGCACTTCCTCCAGCATCCCCGCCAGGGGAACCTTCACTACGTCTTCCGTGCTTTCCTTGCTGATGCGGGCTACTTCCGTCAGGTCGCCGATGGTCGCCTTGAAGCGGTTGACCGACGTGTAGAGGAGCCGGTAGATCTGCTCCACGCTTTCCTTGCGCAGGGTTTGTGCATCCATTTGCTTTTCCAGGGCCCGCAGCAGGCCTTCCACGTTGAGGATCGGCGCTTTCAGGTCGTGGGAGGCGGTATAGACGAAGTTATCCAGGTCTTTGTTGGTCCGGTCCAGGTCCTCGTTGATGCGGGCCAGTTCCCCGTTGGAGACACTCAACTCGCGGTTGGCGGCGGCCAGTTCCGCGTTGAGGGCCTGCAACGCCTGCTTGCTCTGCTCCACTTGCCGGCGGGCCAGGACCGACTCGGTGATGTCCTGGACCAGGGTGTAAAACCCGGCTACTTCTCCTTCCCGGACATCGGGCACGTAACTGGTCCGGATGTACTTTACAAAATCCTCCCGGTAAAGCATCTTCGCCTCAAAGTCCAGCCGCTCCCCGGCCAGGGCCCGGGCAATGTACCCTTTTACCCCGGCGTACGCTTTTTCCCCCACCACTTCCCGCACGGGCCTTCCCAGCAGGTCCTCAGGGCGCTGACCAAACCAGGCCTGGTACGCCTGGTTGGCAAAGCGGTATTTTTCTTCCTTGTCCAGGTACCCGATCAGCACGGGCAGGGCGTCGGTGATGAGCCGGAGCTGCCGGGCCTGCTTTTCCACTTCCCGCCGGGCTACTACCTGGTGGGTCACGTTGAGGGCCGTGATCAGGATGCCCGTTACTTGCTGGTCTCCCTCCCGCACGGGTTGGAAGACAAAGTCGTAGTACTGCTGGGTGAGCGTGCCGCTGCCGTCCATGTCGATCATGGCCTCGAACGCCGTGCCCACGTAGGGCTCCCCGGCAGCGTACACCCGGTCGAGTAAGTCCCAGATCCCCTGCGCCACGCCTTCCGGAAAGGCTTCCCGCCCGGGTTTGCCCAGTATCCGGGCGTCCCGGCCCAGCATCTGGTAGTAGGCCTGGTTGGCCATCTGGTAGACCAGGTCAGGTCCCTCCAACAGGGCAATGCCGGCCGGCGCCTGCATGAAGAGCTGGTAGATGTGGCCCCGCTGCTTTTCGGCTTGCTGCCGGGCCAGTTGCAGTTGCCCGGTGCGGAGGGCTACCCGCATTTCGAGTTCGGCATTGAGCTTTTCCAACGCAACCCTTGAGCCCAGGAGTTCCTCGTTGCTGGCCTGCAACTCTTCGTAGCCGGCAGTGATTTCCTCGTTGGCCGCGGTGAGTTCTTCGTTGAGGGCTTGCAGCTGGCGGGCGTTTTCTTCTTCGCGTTGCCGGGCCGCTACCAGGGGGGTCACCTCGGTGGCTACTACCGCAATGCCGGCAATGGCCCCGGCGGCGTCCCGGAGCGGGTGGTAGACGAAATTGTAGTACCCCTTTTCCCTCCTTCCCTGCCGGTCCACTGCCACGGGCAGTTCCTGGCCCACGTAGGGCCTGCCACTCGTGCGTACGCCCGCCAGCAGGTCCTCCAGGCCTTGTTGCCGGATTTCGGGCAGGGCTTCAAACAAGGGTTTGCCCAGGACCTGCTCCCGGGTGCGTCCCCACAATTGGAGAATCGCCGGGTTGGCCAGTTCAATCACGTATTGCGGTCCCTGCATGATGGTAATGGCTACGGGCGCCTGTTCAAAAAGGGCATACAGCCGGTTCCGCTCGGCCTGCAACCCGGTTTGCAGCGCCTGGGCCTGTTGCAGTTCCCGCTGCCGGGCGGCAACCTCTTCCAGCGCCCCGGTCAACTGCCGGGCCAGCAGGTGGTGGAAATGACCGTAAGCCGGGTCGTACGCCAGCATCGGGCTCACGCCGGCAATGAGAAAGCCCTGCAACTGGTGCCGGCCGGGGAGCGGCAGCACAACGGCCCGGGGCGAAGGGGCGGCAGCCGCACCGGCGGCCTGGTCTTGCGTAGCACGGGCGGGGTCCGGTACGGGTAGCTGCGCTTGCAGGGAACTGATCAGGTGGCTGGCCCGGGGGCTCCGCTCCTGCGCCAGCACCCGGTGGGCTTCCTCTGCCGAAACCGGCAACTCCAGGCGGGCGGGCAGCTTTTGCGCGGGGCCGGTCTGTTCCTTTAACTGCACGGCATTGCCGGCAGGGTCGGGCAGGTAGAACGCGGCGAAAGGAATGTCGGCGGGCCCCTGCGCGAGTACCTGCACGGCGCGGGTCAGCACCTGTTCGGTGGTCTGGCAGGAGGAGAGTTCTTCGGACAATTGCTGCAACGTGTGCAGCCGCCGCTGCGAAAGCACCTTTTCGGTTACGTCACTACAGGCGCAGAAGATGCCGTTGACCCGGCCGTTGTCGTCGGGCATGGGGCTGTAGGAAAAGGTCCAGTAGGTTTCCTCCCTGAACCCTTTCCGCTCGGGAACGACCAGCATGTCTTCGGCGTAGAAAGTGGTGCCCTTTGCCAGAATGTCTTCGACGATGCCGCCCAACTGTTCCCACACGTCGGCCCACACCTGGCTGGCTTTGGCGCCCAGTACCTCCCCGTGCCGGCCCACGAAAGCAGGGGCAAACGCATCGTTGTGGAACATGTACAACTCCGCCGACCACCAGATAAACATGGGATAACCCGAGTGCAGCATCATGCGCACCCCCGTCAGCAGGCTCGGGGGCCATTGCCGGGGATTTCCCAGCGGGTGCCGCTCCCAGTCGTAGGTGCGCATCAACTCGCCCATCCGGCCCCCGCCGGCAAAGGGCGACGGAGGCAGGGAGTCATCTTTCGTGCTTGTCGTATCCGTTAGGTCCATCCGCAACAGGTTGCATGAAACGAGGCTTTACCCGCTGACAGTGACAACCGGCCCCGCCCGGGTTGCGCAAAAAGTTGGCCGCTAAGCTACCGTTATTGCAGGATTACGGGCGTACAATCAGGCGATCCCGCGGGTTTTTACGTATAAAAAGCGCCGTACGCCTTTTTACTGGTTTTGAGAAACGTATTTTCCGCAAACAGCCCCCAAACCCGGGGCGCAGCCGTCATCCCCCTACCCCCTTCGGCCATCGCATCAACCTTCCCGCAAGGGTACGGAGGCACGAGCTGAACGTACCGAACGTAGTGCTGCGTACCCATCGCCCGCGAATGAACCTTATGGTTGATTAAAAATAAAAACCGGCAGTGCTGGAAAAGCCTGCCGGTTTTTAAGTATCCCACGAAATCAGGGTAAGGTATGATTATCGGTAACAGCGTGATCAGGAAGACGCTAACGTTCGAACAACGAACAACCAATAACCAACAACTCCTTACCATTCCTTCAGTAAGCAGCAGCCGGCTGGTTTAGTTTCGCAAGCTCAGCCACTACGCCTTCCCCCACCCGTTTTGCCGAAGCAGGGTTCTGACCGGTCACCAGGCGTTCATCCACGACAACGTGGGGTTGCCACAAGCCGGATTTTTCGAACCGGGCCCCCCGCTCGATCAGTTTGCTTTCGAGCAGGAACGGGACTACGTTTTCCAGTTTTACGGCCGTTTCCTCTTCATTGGTAAAAGCATTCACTTTTTTGCCCGCTACCAGGTATTTGCCATTGCTCAGCTTCACGTTTACCAGGCCGGCCGGTCCGTGGCAAACGGCGCCGATCACCCCGTTGTTCTCGTAGATCCGGACGGCAATGGCGGCAAGGGCCTCGTCTTCGGGAAAGTCCCACATGGTGCCGTGGCCGCCCGCGTAGTAGATGGCCGCGTATTGGGCCGGATCTACCTCCGAGGGCTTCATCGTGTTTTCGATCTTGCGGCGGTACACCTGGTCCTCCCAGAATGCCTTGTTGACGGCATCGTCGAGGTTCAAGCCGTCTACGGGGGCTTTGCCCCCTTTGGGACTGACAAAGTCCATTTCGTAGCCGGCATTTTTGAGCACTTCCCAGGCGTGGGAAACTTCGCCCAGGTAATAGCCGGTGGGGGCGCCGGTGCTGCCCTTTTTGTCGTGGCTCGTGACCACGAAGAGAATCTTCTTCATCTTCTTTGTTGGTTGAATGGGTGAAACGTTTGACTGTGCCCTTGCTTGGTTGCCTGGGAACAGAATGGCGCAGAGGGCCAGGACCATCATTCCCGCGGAAAGCATCTTGCGTACTTTTTGCATGTTTCGGGTGTTTGAAAACTACTTTGCAAAAGTCGTCAACGGATGGCCTTTCCCACAGGAGGCAGATCACAAGTTTGGTGTGCGTTGCGTCACAGGTCCGGGGGACGGGCTACCTGGCCGGGGTGTACAAACGGCTCAGGGTTTCGCGGGATACGCCCAGGTAAGCGGCAATCAGGGTTTTGGGAACCTTCTGAAAAAGCGCGGGATGCTGCTCCAGCAGTTGCTCGTAGCGTTCTCTGGGGCTGCTGTTGAGCAGGGACAAGACTCTTTGCTGGAGGGCTACGTACCCGGCGCTCAGTTTCATCCGGAAGAAATGCTCCATCTGGTGCATCTCCCGGCACAGCTTCTCCCGGTTGGACAGCGACAAGCAAAGCAACTCGCAGTCTTCGATGCAATCCACGCTGAGGGTTGCCGGGGCCTCTTTGAAGTACGCCTGGTAATCACAGATCCACCATTCGGGCAGGGCAAACTGCAAGATGTGTTCTTTGCCCTCCCCGTTGGTATGATAGGCTTTGAGGCACCCGTGCAGCACGAAGAAATCGTTGGGCACATGCGCTCCTGCCTGGACCACGAACTGGTGCTTGCGGAGTTTGCGGCGGGTGAAGTGCGACGAGACAAACGCGAACTCCGCTTCCGTGAGGGGCGTGATCTTTTCGATGTGTTGCCTGAGAAGGTCTGCCATTGCCTTATTGTTGGGAAACCGGCCTAAACGGTTTTACGGGTGAAAATACGTAAAAGCATTCGCATCCTCACGCGTAGTTTCCCCATCCGGCAGCGGCAAAAAATACCTAAAAATAGGTATTGAACGGGATGAGCCATTTGCATAAATAGCATAACTTATTTTTAACTGAAGCAGCCAGGTGCTTTTGCTGCCTTCTCCTTTTGCTTATCACCAGCCTGATTTTTTGCTGGTTGCCCATCGGGTCAAATACCCTTGCCAGTCTTTTTCCGCCCGCTGGTTTTTTTCTGCCTGCTATCCGCCTGCCCATTTTTTTAAGACTTATCACTGTATGGCACCCGCAATCACTGCTGAATTCACTACTTTTTCCCTCGACAACATGGGACGCTTCCTGGCCAACACCCTGCAGGAAGCACGCGACAGCGCCGGACAGCAAATCGCCGGCCGGGGACGCGAATTTGACGTAATCATCATCGGCGGCGGCACCTTCGGGGCGGTGGTGGCCGAACAGCTTTTTGTGGACGACACCACCCACAGCCGGCGGATTCTCGTGCTGGAAGCCGGCCCGTTTGTCCTTCCTGAGCACGTGCAGAACCTGCCCTTCATGGGGGGTGCTCCCACGCCGCGCAACCCCTGGGTAAATCACTCCTCGCTCAGTTACCAGGGCCTGCTCTTCACGATTGGCGGACGTTCGCTGACCTGGGGTGGGTGGTCCCCTGAACTCCTGGACTCAGAAATGGCGGACTGGCCCCCGGCTGCGCGGGATGCTTTGCGCAACCGGTATTTTGCCGAAGCCAGCCGCCACATCGGGGTCAAAGACACCAACGATTTTATCTACGGGCCTCTCCACACGGCCCTGCGCAGGCAGTTGCACGCCGGGCTGACCGTACCGGGCAACGAGACGGGTTTCACTTTTGCGGACCTGCTGCAACACCCGGCCCTGCGTTACCCGGACCCGGGCGAACCCCCGGTTACGGCCGCCGTGCTGAGGGATTGGCTTGGCTTGCCCCCGGGAGATGCCACCCCAATGGCGCAACTGCGCGAGCTTTTCCAATTGGAAGCCCCGCTTGCGGTGCAGACGACTACCCTGCCCGGATTGTTTCCGACCAATAAATTCAGTGCCGTTCCGGGGCTGATCCGCGTGGCCCGCCTGGCCAGCACCCAGGCCGATGGCGTGGGGCCCGTCGGGGATGCCCGCAAACGGGTGATGGTCGTTCCCAATTGCCACGTGCAGGAACTCATCACGGAAACCCAACCCGACAACTGGGTACGCGTTACGGGCGTGCGGATCTGGCAAAACGGCGCCCCGGTGGACCTTGGCCTGGCGCCGCCCCGGAATGGCCGGCAGAGCGCGGTCGTGATCGCCCTAGGCACGGTCGAAACCACCCGCCTGGCGCTTACCACGTTTGGTCAATCCCTGGCCGGCCGGGCGGCCCAACGGATGGGCACCAACCTGATGGCTCACCTGCGCTCCAACCTTACCATCCGCGTGCCGCGGGCCGCCGTTGCCGCCAACCTTCCCGCCACTCCGCCCCTCAACCTCCAGTGTTCGGCCCTCCTGGTAAAAGGCCGGGCAGCCAGCGGACGGACCTTTCATTTCCAGATCACGGCCTCCGGACTCAATCAATCCGGCACGGATTCGGAAGCCGAGCTTTTCCGGAAAATTCCCACCCTGGAGCACCTGGAGAACATGATGCGGGCCACCGACGATACGGTCGTCATCACCGTCCGGGGCATCGGCGACATGAGTCCCCGCAATCCGGACAGTTTCATTGATTTATCCACTACCGAGTTCGACTTTGAGCGCCCGAGAGCGGTAGTCCACCTGGGCAACGCGAAAGCGAACCCCGCGCACTTTGCGGGGAGTGCCGAAACGAACAATGACCGTACCACCTGGGATGAAATGGACGCCGTGTCCGATAAGATTGCGCTCATTTTTGCGGGAGATGAGCCCTTTGAAATTCTGGCGGGTGGCAGCCGGGTGATTCCCGTGGCGGCGGGGACGCCGGCAGACCGCCTGGCCGCCCTGGCTGCCTTTACAGGGCGCCGGGATGACCTGGGTACTACCCACCACGATGCCGGGACGATGCGCATGGGGGATGACATCGCCGATTCGGTAACCAATGACTTCGGTCGCATCCACGACACGACCAATTGCTACGTGGCCAGTCCCGCGCTCTTTCCGACGGTGGGTTCGCCCAACCCCATGCTGACCGGAGTAGCCCTGGCGCGCCGGATGACCGACCTGCTCAACCGCAGCGTGCTGCCAGGACCCGACCCGGTGGTCAGCCCGCAGCCGGAAGCCGGCTTTCTTCCCCTGTTCGACGGCACCACCGCAACCTTCAGCCGGTGGCATCTGGCGGGCCCTCCCGGCGGGGGCATGCTCCACCTGAACGGCGAGATGGTAAGCTACGGCGACGGCGCGCTGCGGCTGTTGTACTATGCCACCGGGACATTCGGTGATTTTACGCTGCGGCTGCAATTCCGCATCTTTGACGGGGCCAGTCATAACAGTGGCGTTTTCGTTCGTTTCCCTCGTCCAACCCACGACCTGACCGCCGCCCTTTCCGCCCGTATCCCGCAGGAGCCTGGTTTTGATCCGCTTAATTCGGCCTGGAAGCCCGTCCTGGCCGGCTTTGAAGTACAAATTGACGATAATGCCCGGGGCGATACCGGCAAGGATTTCTACGGCATCCGACCTGAGCCGGACGGCCTGTTTAAAAACCGCACCGGGGCCATTTATAAGATCCAGGCGGGGGACCGCATCTGGCACCTCAATGCCAATGAACCCTCCGTGCAGAACTATACGCCCGGGCCACCGCTGGTGCCCGGCGTCTGGTTTGAATACGAAATCACGGTGCAAGGCGACAACTACAGCGTCTTTCTGACCAATACCCAGACGGGGGTGCGTCAACAAACTACCTCGTTTATCAATACGGACGGCCAGCGGGGGCTTTCGCCCGGATTCATCGGCTTACAGGCGTACCCGGGCAGCACGGTTGCCTGGCGCCACATTCGCATTCTTCCCCTTTAGCGCGTGCTTGGCGGCAGGGTCGAGGGTCGTATGATCAGGGAGAGGACGCCCTTTGAAGTGAATGCTTATTTACGGAGATACTTTAGTACGGGACTTTAGTACAGGACAAAAGTAGGGAGTAGAGTCCCAGAAGGGGGGTAATTTTAAGGTGACCAAACCGCGAATTACCCAACCTCTACTCCCTCATGAAAGATATTCAAGGGGCGTTATATGCCCAAATCAAAGGTCATTTTCCTTGTGAAAAGCGGCGCACCGAGTTGATCTGCAATCTGATCGTTGGCCTATTGAAACTCACCCAAAGTGGCCTGAGCAAGTGGAGCAAAGCTTTGCCGGGTGAAAAGGACCTGGAAGCCAAATACAAGCAGTTGCAGCGGTTTGCCCGTTATTTCCGGTTCTCGCCCCGCTTGTACTGTAAAGTGATCTGGCAGTTGTACGGCCAGGGCAAACAAGTGTACTTGACGCTGGACCGCTCCGAGTGGAAGATGCGCGGCAAGTGGGTACAGGTGACTATGATCGGCATTGCTCATCAGGGCATGAGTGTTCCCCTGCTCTGGCAGGTCTACAACGGGCAGGGCAATACGGCTTACTCGACGCGCAAAGCCTTGCTGAGTTGTTTTGACCACTGGATTGAACGCAAGCCAAACCAGCACATCTGGTGGGTAGCCGACCGGGAGTACATCGGTAAAGACTGGTTCAAGGAGTTAGTGTTGCGAAAGATGCGCTTCTGCATCCGCTTGCGCAAGAGTGCTACCCTGACTCATCATAACAAGAAGATCAAACTCCACGAGTTGTTCGAATGCACCACGTTGAGAACACTTTCCAAACCACGTAAACTCTATGGCACCATGCTCTACTTAGCTGGCCAGAAATTACCCGACGGCGACTACTTCATCGTCGGTAGTGCCACCAAGACCAAGCGCCTGGCTCACATCTATGAGCAGAGATGGCAAATCGAGACCTTGTTTGCCGCTTTCAAGTCGCGGGGCTTCAACCTGGAAAGCTGCCGGGTAAACCTGGCCAAAAGGATCAAGACCCTCATTTTCGTTTTATCCCTTTCGGCTGTGTGGGCCTTGAGAACCGGTCAATGGCTGCTCAAAGAGGGCAAATCCATTCCGCTAAAGACCTTTAAAGACCAAACGACTGCCCAATGGAAAAGCCTTTTCCGCTGGGGACTCGACCACCTGCAAAACCTCACCCTTAATAACCTTGATTTTAAATCAGTTATCCACTTGTGTCCTGTATAAAAGTACGGGACAAAACCCCACCTCCGCAGAGGGGCTGGAGGCGGGGTTTTGTCCCGTACTAAAGTGGAGATACCTGCTTTTCCAGTGAATTCCGCTCACTAAAGGCGCGCCCGTGTGTCCTGATTGTTAACGGCTCTCCCGCTCCTGTTATTTTTTTTAATATTTTTTTAATCGGGGGCCGGGATAAAAAAAGCGCATTTTTCGTTACCAATGCAGGAAATTTTTCAAGCGGACAGCGCCTTTCGGGGCACGGCATGCTGTAAAGCAGGATAAACGCACTGCGGCGCAATGGGCAACGGCGTCTCCCCGCTTGCCGGCATCCGACCACCCACCCACCACGAGCAACCCATCGTTCCCATGCATGCAGATGAGCAACCCATACCCATCGTTTTCCTCCATCGAGGGTACAAGGATTACCTGTACTACACCATGCGGCAGGCCCGGCTCTACAACCCCGATGCCCCCATCTACCTGTTCGGCGACCAGGCCAACAACCGGTTCAGCTTCCTCACGCACGTAGACGTGACGCCCTACGAACGGGCCGCCTACCCGTTCGAAAAGGATTACCGGCACTACTCCTGGCAGCCTTACCAGTTCGAAATGTATTGCCTCAAGCGGTACTTCATCCTGCGGGAAATCATGCGGCAGTTTCCCTTCGAGCGGTTCTACCTCTGCGACACCGACCTGATGTTCTACAGCAACGTGCAGGAAGAATACCGGCGGCTCGGCATGAAGCACTACGCGGCGGCGTTCTACGTGCACCCCAACGCGCAGATGGAAGAAGCCCTGATGCACAACTCGCTGTGGACCCGCGAGGTTCTGGAGCAGTTCTGCGACTTCATCCGCGACGTGTACGCCCCCGGCAAGGTGCACCGGCTCGAAGAAAACTACCGGTACAAGCAGGCCACCGGGCACCCGGCCGCCTTCATTTCCGACATGTACGTACTCTACCTGTTCTACCGGCAGTACAAAGACCAGTACCCCATCCTCGACCTGAGCCCCATCCGCGACGGGGCCACCTACGACTACAACGTGAGCGAATGGCCCGGCCTGAACCGCGAACACACCTATGAACTCAACGACAAGGAGTTCTACGGGGTGAAGAAACTGGAAATCCGGGATGGGAAGGTGTACTGCTACCACAAGCAGCTCCGGCAGGAAGTCCGGTTCCAGAACCTGCACTTTGCCGGCTACAACAAGATGCTGGTGCACCGGTACTACCAGGGCAAACCCAATCCCGCCCGGTACCTGAAGCGGGAGTGGCCCCTGCTGCAATGGAACCTGCGCAAAAACCTGCGGCTGCGGACCCGCCTCCAGCAACTGCTGGCCCCGCTGCGGCCGGTCCGGGTCTGACTACCTCCCCCACCGCGCCGGTTGCGGGCATCCGGGGCCGGCGGGTCGCAGGCCCGCGGGGTTTTATTTGACGGCGTTGTAGCGTTTCAGGATCTTGAGCACCCGGTCGAGGGGCAGGGCTTCTACGGTGTGCTTTTCCCGGCCTTCCAGGGTCTCGGCTTTGGTGAGGGAATTGATGATCGCCTCTTCGGTCGCCTCAATGACGGCCATGAACAGCGAAGACATCTCATCGTTGCGGAGCAGGGTCATGGTCTGCGTTTTCTCCTTAGTGGCATGCGGCACGCGCAGCCCGGGATGGGCAGAAAAAGCAATCACGTAATCGCCACTGCCATTGGCGACAATGCCCCCGGTTTTAGCCAGGCCCAGCATGGCCCGCCGGGCCATCCGTTCCAGGTTGCGGGCATCCACCGGGGCATCGGTAGCGACGACGATCATGCAGGAGCCGTCGGCACCGCCGGTAAGGGCGTTGCTCAGGTAGTACTGTTTGAGTTCCTCGCCGACCGGCGCGCCGTCTATCTGCAATACCCCGCCAAAATTGGTTTGTACCAGTACGCCTACCGTGTAGCCGCCCAGGGATGCGGGCAACAGCCGGGAGGCCGTACCAATCCCTCCTTTGAAGCCAAAGCAAACCGTACCCGTGCCGGCCCCCACGTTTCCCTCCGCCACCGGGCCGCTTTTGGCCTGCCGGATGGCCTCCTGCACGTGGGCAACGGTTACGTGCCGGCCGCGGATGTCGTTTAAATACCCGTCGTTGGTTTCCCCCACGACCGCATTCACGGACTGCACCTGCTCGTTGCCCGGCTCCTGCAACGTAAACTGGACCACCGCGTCCAGGGCCGTGCCTACGCTTAGGGTATTGGTGAGCACAATGGGCGATTCCAGGTTGCCTAACTCCTGCACCTGCGTGCTGCCGGCCAGCTTGCCGAACCCATTCCCCACGCATACGGCCGCCGGCACCTTTTGCCCGAACAGATTGCCCTCGTGGGGCAGGATCGCCGTCACCCCCGTCCGGATGTGCTGGTCCCGGATCAGGGTGGTGTGCCCTACTTTCACGCCCTTTACGTCCGTAATGGCGTTGAGGGGTCCCGGGGGCAGCACCCCTATTGTAATTCCGTACTCCCTTGCCCGTTTGCGGGGCTGCCCCCAGGCGGAAGCCGTGACCCAGCAAACGAACAAGGTTACAAATACGGTTCTCATGGCGGTGGGGGCGTTGTCTTCCGGCAAATGTACCCCAATGCATTTACTGGTACGGGAGAAGGCAGGGGTATGGGGGAAGATATTCCAAACCGATATGGCATACGTTGTCCCAGCCTATTACAGTGCCCTGGCCTCACCTCCTGTCCCAGCCCTAGTTACTCAAGTAGTGCGGCGGGTGTTTTTTGCGCTTCCCGGGCTTGTGCCTGCCGCACGAGCCGGGCCGTGGTGATTGCCGCCCACGTGCCGGCCAGGGCTGCCACGCCGTTCTGCCGGCCGGCTTGCTTTGCGGTGATTCCCAGGAAGGCCGCCACGAACGGCAGCAGGTAATACGGGTCGTTCAGCCGTTTTGCCACCGTCAGGCCCAGCAGGCCGGTTACGGGCAGCATCCCGTAGGCCCAGCCGGCCGCCCGGCGGGGGGGCACCCGGTAGCCGGCCTGCAACAGCAGGTTGCCCACGCTGACGGTTGAAGCCACCGTGAGCCACCCGGCGTACAGGCTGACGGATTTGCGCAGCAACCCCTCCGGCGGCGGCACGGCCGTACGGCCCTCTTGCAGTTGCCGGTGCAGCAGCAGCGCCGGCAGCAGCGTGGCAATTGTGGTCAGGCTGCCGCCCACCCGGCCCGTTTTGGTGTCCTGGGAAAAGAAGTACCCGAACACCCCGTTGAGGACGTAGCTGACGGCCAGCCAGGGCATGGCCCGCCCGTAGCGGGGATTATCCAACTGCGCCGGCAGCGCCTGGTGCAGGGCAAGGGCCAGGTTGCCCGGGTAGATCACGCTCCACACGATGGGGAAAGTGGCGTTGGCCGGGGCAATCAGGTTCTGGTCGAGGTCTTCCTGCGTTTTTTCGAACACCTCGGTTTGGCGCTTGCGGTTGCGCGGCCCGGTCAGGAAGTAGGTGCCAAAGATGCTGCCGAGGACCAGTACGGCCGTGCCGGCGCGAAAGAAAGGAGACTTTGCGATGTTTGCTTGCATGATCAGTGAACGGTTTGGTGGTTGGTGAATGCGCCGGTTGGGTTAAAATTCAACGATGAAGCCGATGGTGGGCAACGGCACGGCCCGGTTCTCGTCCAGGATGAGGGGAATGGCGTTGGCGCCGTCCGTGCGCAGGGCCTCGCCGTCGGTGGTGGCAAAACCGGTGTTGTCTTCCGTGCGCCCGAACGTATAGCTGGGGTACACCGGCGTCTGGACGCCCAGCACGTTGGTAACGTCGAGGAACACGTCGAGCGTAAGGCGCCTGAAATTCCATTTCTTGTCTACCCGCAGGTCAAGCTGGTTGAAGGCCCCCAGCCGCTGCGCGTTGAGCCGGCTGTAGTCGAGCACGCCGGTGCCCAGGCTGGCGTAGTTGAGCCGGGAAGCTTCGGCGTCGAAAGGCGTGTAGGGCGCCCCGCCGGCAAAGCGGTACTTGAGCCCCAGTTCCCAGCCCCGGTTGAACTTCTTGCCCAGCAGGGCCGAAACCAGGTGGCGGAAGTCCCAGGCCGAGGGCCGGTACTGCCCGTCGGCACCGGCAAACTCACTGCGCACGAAGGTGTAGGAGAACACCGAAAAGAGGCTGCCCGTGAGCTTTTTCTGCAAGTAGAACTCCAGTCCGTAAGCCCGGCCGGTGCCGGTGCTGGCTACGTCTTCGTTGCCGATGGCCCCGAAGTCGCCGCCCTGGTTGGCCAGCGAAATGCCGTCGCGGAGGGATACGGGGTAGTTGCGGTAGTCTTTGTAAAACCCTTCCAGGGTAAAGCGCAGGTCTTCCCGGGGCAGGAATTCGATGCCCGGCTACGTAATGGATCGATCGGATGTAGTCTGCGTCCCGGTTCACCAGTTCGCCCTGCGCGTCGCGGTAGCCCAGCACGGTATACGTGGGCAGTTTGTTGTACGCGCCGACCGAGGCGTTGATGGCCCACCGGGTACCCGGGCGGTAGGACAGCGACAGGCGCGGCGACAGGGTCCTGAGCGGATTCTGCCCCGTACGGGTAAACGAATTCATGTCCGTGCGCAGCCCGAACGCCACGCCCAGCTTGTTGTCGAGCACGCTGCGCGACACCTGCCCGAAAGCCCCGTAGCGGAAGAAGTCGAGGTCGGTGCTGAAATCCGCCGTGACGGCCGGCTGGATCAACCCGCCGTCTTCCCCCCGGATTTCCTGGCGGAAGACGTTGAAATAATCGTTGCGGTACTGCACGTACTGGCCCGAGACGCCGTAGGCGAACTTCCAGCCGTTCACGAAACTGTTCACGTCCAGCCGCAGCTTGTTCTCGGTTTCGCGGGAGCGGGCCCTCAGCGTCGGGAGGCCCCCGGCACTGCCCTGGCCGTCTTCGAACTTTTCGAGGTCAATGTTGAAGGCGTTGCGGCTCAGGGCCACGTTCACGTAGCCGTCTTTGAGGAGTCGCTTCACGGCCAGGCCCGCCGTGTAGTTCCACTGGTTGTTGAGGGGAATGGACCGCAGGATGTATTCATTCTCGGGCGTGCTGTTGCGCGGCACCCCGAAGGAGAACTCGTCGATGGCCCCCACGCCAATGGCCGAAATCGTGGTTTTGGAATCCAGTTTGTGGGTGACCTTGTACTGGAAGTCCCAGTAATTGGGCCGGATGGGCAAGTCGAGCAGCTTGAACAGGAACTGCAAATACGACCGGCGGGCCGAAACCAGGTAGGTGGTTTTGGGGGTCAGGGGCCCTTCCAGCGTGGCGGCCAATTCGGACCCGCTCAGGCGCACGTTGCCCGAAAACCGCTCGGGGTTGCCCTCCCGCTGCCGGAACTGGAACACGGAGGCCAGGGCGTTGTCGTAGCGGGCGTCGAAGGCGGAAGTGCTTAATTTTAAGTCTTCGATGAACGAAACGTTGAGGATGCCCGTGGCCCCGCCCGCACTGCCCTGGGTGGTAAAATGGTTGATGAGGGGAATTTCGATGCCATCCAGGTAATACACGTTTTCGCTGGGGGCCCCGCCGCGGATGATCAGGTCGTTGCGGGCCCCACCCCCCGTGCCGTTGCTGGCTACTCCCGGCAACACCTGCACGACTTTGGAAATGTCGAAATTGCCCCCGGGATTGCTGCGGATCTCTTCGGTGCTGAGCCCCTGCACGGAAAGCGGGGTCACCAGGTCGGCCACGGCGGCGCTCTGCCGGTTAACCGACGAGACGACCACTTCCTGGAGCGTGCTCACGTCTTCGCTCAGTTCGAAGGTCAGGATCTGGGCGTTGCCCGAGGTGACGTTCACGTTGAACTTGGTTTCGGGGGCGTACCCCACCAGGCTGGCCCGCAGGTTGTAGCTGCCCACCGGGATTTTTTCCAGCCGGAACCGGCCTTCCGGATCGGTGGCAGTGCCCAGCGTGGTGCCTTCCAGCAGCAGGGCCGCCCCCACCAGGGGCTGCTGGGTGTTGCGGTCTTTTACCGAGCCGGTAATCACGCCGGTCTGGGCCAGGGCGGCCGGTCCGGCCCACGTGAGCAGCATGAGTACGAGTAAGCAGAATTTTTTCATAATACCCTTTTTGTTTTAAAACGCATTTTTTAATTGTATCTAGTATGATATCAACCTATACGAATACTTGAACAAAAAGGACTGGCGATTGTTATAAGAAGTAATGATATTTTTTCAAAATTTGTGTGACATCATATAAAAGTATCCAATGAACTACGCCGGATTACGAAAATTGCTGGATTTGGCCGAGGCCTTTGAGCGGGAAAACGGGGAGCAGCAAGACCTGGACCAGCAAAAATTCACCGCCTGGCTGGTGGCAAAGTCCTTCGGGGAAGGGGAGCCGCCGCCGGAGACTCCCGGCCCGGACCAGGCGGGGGGTGCAATGGTAACCGGCTACATCGCCATGCTGCTGGGGTTCATGGGCCAGTACGCCACGTTCTACGCGCGGCGCATTTTCCGGCGGTCGGTGATCTACTCCCTGGACGACTTCGGCGTGCTGATCTCGCTGCACCCGGACCGCAAACTCACCAAAACGGAAACTCTGAAGCAGTGCCGGCAGGAAAAATCTTCGGGCAATGAAGTGCTCAAACGGCTGTTGAAGCAACAACTCATCCAGGAAACCGAGCACCCCACCGACCGGCGTTCGAAGGTGATCGAACTCACGCCGCAGGGACGGGAAGTGTTCGGGCAGGTATGGGAGCCCATTGTCCGGATGAGCAACGTGGTGGCGGCGGACCTGACGCCCCCGGAACAACTCCTGCTGCTCCACCTGCTGACCAAACTGGACCGGTTTCACCAGCCCGTCTTTGAAGGAGGCAAGGAGGAAGCCGTCGAGCAGTTGCTGGGCTTGCGACCCTAGAAAGCACTGAACCGCAATGGGCGCAAAGAGACGCAAAGCCCGCCAGGAGGGATAGGGTTTAAACCCTATCCTATGGATATTGCGCATCCGTACGCAGACTTCGCTCCAGTCAAACCAAGCGCAGCCTTTCCGTAGGGTAGGGTTTAAACCCTACCCCTAAAACGCGTACCTCTTTGCGCCTTTGCGTCTCTATTGCGACCCTTGCGGTTCAGTTCTTTCCTTCTTTACCGATTGATGTGCCCGTTACGCCGCCTTGGTGCGGTAAGCTTCCCGGTCGGGGATCAGGTGGGTCAAAGCCCGGGCAATAAAGGGCACGAACCAGATGAACAGCAGCACGCCGCCCACGTTGAACAGCAGGTGCGCGTTGGCAATTTGCCGGGCTACGTTCCCCGCCGGGGCAAAGGCGGCAGCGGCCCGGGCCAGCGGATGAGCCAGGGTTACGCCGATCAGTACGGTGGTAATGTTGAACAACAAGTGAAAAAGGCCCGCCCGCAGGGCTTCCCGCGACCGCCCCACCGAGGCGAGGAGCGTATCGGCGCAAGTGCCGATTTCGGCGCCCAGCATGATGGCTACCCCGGCCGGCAGCGACACCAGGCCCTGCGACGCCAGGGTGATGATGATGGCCAGCGTAGCCGACGACGACTGGATCAGCACGGTAAAGCCGGCGCCCACCACGACGCCCCACCACGGGTTTTCCAGGCCCCGCAGCCAGCCCACGAAGGGCTGGTACGCCTTCAGGGGTTCGGCGGCCCCTTCAATCACGTTGAGTCCGAAGAAGATGAGACCAAAGCCGAACAGGACCAGCCCCAGGTTTTTGATAAAATCGTTTTTGCCCAGGAAGTACCCCAGAAAGCCGGCCGCCAGCACGATGGCCGCGTACTCATTGAGTTGAAAAGCAAAGAGCTGGCTCGAAAGGGTCGTGCCGATGTTGGCGCCCATGATCACCCCGATGGCCTGGGCAAAGGGCAGCAGGCCGGCATTGACCAGCGCCACCACCATGATGATGGTCACCGAAGAGGAGTCGAGCAGCGTGGTGGCGACCGTACCCGTGGCGACGCCGGCCAGCGGGCGCGTCGTGAACCGGGCCAGCAGGGTTTTCATGCGGTCGCCGGCCACTTCCTGCAAACTCTCCGACAGCCGGGTCACTCCGTAGAGAAAAAGGGTCAGTCCGCCAACCACTTCCAGTATGATCTTGATCCAGTTCATCCCCTCGTTTTGCAACAATCTACGAAGAGCGACGGGCTCCGCCCCGGATTGGCGTGTTACCAAAAGGGCAAATAATTGTGAAGGGAAAGTACCCTTAGTACGCGCCGCCCGCCGGACGGCGGTTCAAAACCGGTTTTTCGGGGCACCGGGGCCGCTGCCGGGGTGCCGCGCGGCCGGCAGTTGCCGCCGCAGGCGTCGGTGCTGTCCGGAGGGGTGCAGTAGCCCGTAGCTGTGCCGACAAATGGGGTGATGGCTGAATGGCTGTATCACGGGGCGGGCTTCGGGCGCGTTTTCAAGGCAGCCATGTCTTCTTTCAGTTTCAGGTCCTGCAAGCGGAAGTCGAGTTTATAGGAAACGTGCCGGGCCAGGATGACCAGTTTTTTACGTTGGGTCTCCGTCAGTTCACGCGCAACGGTGTCGATGACGCAGAGCGTACCCAGGCGGTAGCCGCTGTCCACGGCCAGGGGCACGCCGGCGTAGAAGCGAATCCCGGGAGACCCGGTAACCAGGGGGTTGTCCCTGAACCTTCCGTCGCGGGCGGCGTCGGTCACCTCGAAGAGCCGGTCCTGCGCGATGGCATGCGCGCAGAAAGCGTATTCGCGGGGCGTTTCGCGGACCGCCAGGCCTACGCGGGCCTTGAACCATTGCCGCTGCCCGTCAATGAGGGAGATGAGGGCGATGGGCGTCTGGCAAATGTCGGCCGCCAGGGCCGCTACCCGGTCGTAGTCTTCTTCGGGCGGCGTGTCAAGCACTTGGTACCGGGCCAGGCTTTGGAGCCGTTGCTGTTCATTCTCGGGAGGAGTAGCGTTTTCCATAGGGTAGCTTTTGGGAAAGGGTGGGGGGGAACAGCAATCCGGTGGTACCGTGGCTTTGGCCCGGGTGGCGGCCAGGGGGTTACCGGCAGGGTGTGGTGAGCCCTTACGCAAAAATACTCCGGGCAGCAATGGGGGCAAATAGCGGAATAGCACCGATTTGGGAGGGGTGGGAAATAAGAACCGGCCCGGAGGTTTCGCGGGGGATGCCGGTAGTGGAAAACCACTGGGTACCGCCGCGGGGCCTACAGCATTGACAGCTCGGAGGCTTTGCGGATGAGTTCGGCCACGTTGGACGCCGAAAACTTGCGCAGCAGGTTGATGCGGTGGTTGGACACCGTGTATTCGCTCACCGAAAGCTGGGTGGCGATCATTTTGCTGTTGAGGCCCGCCGCCAGCAGTTTGAGAATCTCCTTTTCCCGCGGCGTGAGGCGGATGATCGGTTCCTGGTGCAGCTTGCGCAGGGCGGCAAAAGCCTTGGCGTGTACCAGCTTGCTGTAGTACTCCTCGCCGGCGGCCACCTTTTCGATGGCTTCCACCAGTTCATCCTCCACGGTGTCTTTGGGCAGAAAGCCCCGCACGCCCAGGCGCATGGCCTCGATCAGGTACTCCTCCTTGTCCTGCATCGTCAGGAAAAGCATGTGCGTGGACAGGTTCAAATCCCGCATCGCCTGGGCCACTTCGATGCCGCTTTTGACGGGCATGGAAATGTCGCACAGCAGCACCCGGGGCACGTGCTGCTGCACCAGGGCTAGGGCTTCGGCGCCGTTGGAAGCCTCCCCCACGATGCGGAAAGCGGGGTGGTGTTCGATGATGAGCTTGAGCCCCTTGCGCAGGATGGCGTGGTCGTCGGCGAGTACAATGGTGATGGGCGTATTCATACGGATTGATTTGAGGGAACAGGCGGTGCGGGAGCGGCAACGGACAGGGGCAGTTCGACCGTGACCACGCAGCCGTTGCCGGCCTGGCTGCTCACTTCGAATTTCCCGCCCAGGGCTTCGGTCCGGAACTTCATGTTGAGCAGGCCGTACCCGCCCGCGCCGGTTTGCCGGACGGCCTCCAGGTCAAAGCCCTTGCCGTCGTCTTCCACCATCACCAGCAGGGATTGTTCGTTGTGGGTCACCTGCACGGAAATGTGGGTCGCTTCGGCGTATTTGAGGGCGTTGCCCACCGCCTCCTGCACCACCCGGTACACGCCCACTTCGAGGGCGGAGGCAAAACGGCGTTCTTTCAGGTCGGAAAAAAAGTAGACTTCGGCCGCCGTGGAAGGCTGGAGCCGCTCCACGAGTTGCCGGATGCCCGCCTCCAGGCCGAAGTCTTCCAGCACCAGGGGCATCAGGTTGTTGTTCATGCGCTTGACTTCCCCGATGATTTCGTCGAGCGTCTGGCGGTAGTTGCCCGTCACGTTTTCGCGGGCCAGTTGCAGTTTGAGGGCGTTGAGCATCTGCCCCAGCCCGTCGTGGAGTTCGCGGGCCAGCCGCTTGCGTTCCCCTTCCTGGCCTTCCAGCAGAGCCGTCGACTGGATCCACTGCTCCTTGAGCTGGGCCTGGTGCAGTTCGGTCCCGATGCGCAGCATTTCCTGGTCCAGTCGTTTTTTCTCCGTTACGTCGCGGTACCGGTACGAGATGCCCGTCACCGCCCCGTCGGGGCCGTAAATGGGGTGCACCGACACGTCGAAAAAGCGGTTTTCTCCGTCCGGCAGGGTGTAATCGTAGGGGTAGGTAAACTTCTCGCCGCGCCCCACCCGTTCCCAGTTCTGCCGCATCTGGGCTTTGCCCCGTTCACTGGAAATGCGCCGCAGGTCGTCGCCGATGTTGACTTCGATGCCGAAACTCCGGAAGCCGTTTTTGTAGGTCGTGTTGTAGTAAAGCAGTTCGTAGCGGTCGTTGAGGGCGAAGATGGCGTCGGCCGAATTTTCGATGGTGGACACGATGTAGGACTGCTGGCGGATGAGCTGGTGCTGGATGGAAGAGATTTCCTGGATGTCCTTGCACACGAGGATGAAGCCGTTCCCGCCGCCTTCGCCGGCAAATTGCGAAACGGTCAGGAAGACCGGGTGGGCCTGCCCCTCCGGCGCCACCATCACCACTTCGCCCTTCCAGGTGTGGCCCGCAACGGCCTGCTCAAACGCGTCGGCGGGACCGGCCGCGCCTTCGTAATAGCGGATGGACAGGAGCTGGGCCAGGGGCTTACCCACGGCTTCGGCGGCCCGGGTGCCGAATATCTTTTCGGCGCCCTCCGACCAGGAGCGCACCCGACGGTCGCGCGTCAGGGAAATGACCCCTTCGTCGATCAGTTCCAGCAGTTGCGCCTGGAGGCGGAGCTTCTCCTCGGCTTCCTGGCGGCGGGTCACGTCGCGCAGGATGGCGGTAAAGTACTGCTGCCCGGCCACCATCACCTGCGAGATGGAAGCTTCCAGGGGAAACTCCGTGCCGTCGGAGCGCAGCCCGTACAAGGTCATGTTCACGCCCATCTGCCGGGTGGTCTTGCCCGACTGGCCGAACAGGCGGATGTGTCCCTCGTGGGCTTTGCTGAAACGGGGCGGGAGCAGTTGGGAAAGGGGCTGGTTCATGAGCCGGGCGGCCGGGTAGCCGAACAACTGCTCGGCGGCCGGGTTGGCCATCACGATCCGCTGCCCCGCGTTGATGGTAAGGATGGCGTCAGTGGCCGAGGAAATAATGCCTTCCAGGCGCATTTTCACCTCCTGGAGCGATACTTCCGCGTGGCGCCGCTGCCGGCGGCTTTCGGCCCGGCTGATGGCGCGGTCAATGGCCGGCACCAGGCGGGTCAGGTTGTCTTTCAGCAGGTAATCGTCGGCCCCGGCCTGCATGGCGGCTACCGCCGTTTCTTCGCCGGCGGCCCCCGATACCACGACCACGGCAATGTCTTTGCCGGAGGATTGCACGCACCGGAGCACTTCCAGGCCGTTGGTGCGCGGCAGGTGGTAGCCGGTAATGACCACGTCCCAACCGGCGAGCTGCAATTGCTCCGCCAGCCCTTGCGTTCCGTCCAGCGTCAGGTGCGTGAAAGTGACGCCCGCCCGCCTGATCTGCTCAATGATGCGTTTTTGGTCCGGCGGTGAATCTTCCACCAGCAGCACCTTCAACGGGTGAGACATACTTCCTGACCTGATTTTAGAATAGCTACGATGAAGTCCGGAAAGCGCCTTGCCGCAACTACCGGGTTGACACGCTACCCCAATATGCAATTTAAATTTTGAAGTGTACGGCCGGTGCGCCCAAGAACCGCATTGTTTTTTCCAGTGGTAAACCACCAGTGGCTTCCCCCCGTAAACCATGCCCGTTGCGCCCCTTTTTCCACCGCCCCCAAACGGGTGTTATTCCACTGTTTATTGTTCGGCCCGGGGAAATCTGGGCAGACTTAACCGGTACTTGACGGCCAGCAAACGAATCAGGATGATTACGGCGGAGGCAATCGGAAAGGAAGCCTGGCGCGGCAGCGGAACGGCGTTGAGCAGCAAATACAGGACGGCTCCTGCCAGGCAGGCAGTGGCGTAAATCTCCTTGCGGAAAATGATGGGCACCTCGTTGGTCAGCGTATCCCGGATGACGCCCCCCATCACGGCCGTAAACATGCCCATCATGGCGGCAATTTCGGGGGCCACCCCGGCCTGTAGTGCTTTTTCGGTGCCCAGAATGGTAAAGAAGGCAATGCCCAGCGTGTCGAACAGGAAGAATGTACGCCGCAGTCTGATGAGCACCGTGTACAGCAGACTCGCCACCACGATGCCCGCCAGGATGGCGTACAGAAAGCCAATGTCACTGATCCACACCAGGGGATAACTTCCCAGGAGCACGTCCCGCAGGCTGCCCCCGCCGATCGCCGTGATAAAGCCAATGAAAGTAGCCCCAAACCAATCCTGTTCGCGTGGTTTGGAAGCCAGCGCGCCGGAGAGGGAGAAGAAGAACGTGCCGGCCAGTTCGAGTACGTATTGAATGGTCATTACTGCTTATCAGAATAATACACCTATATTTATTCTTCTATTATCTATCCTTCTATTATTCCCTCCCCCGCCTGCCGTCATTTTTTAACCCACTTACCGATATGGAGCGCCTGAATGGTGGCACGAGTCCTCCCAATGACAAGCTCGCTCAACTGGAAGCGGAAAACAAGGCTTTACGCGAGGAAAACCAGCAATTGCGGGTCGATCACGCCACGGCCCTGTTCAAACTCGAAACCCAGATCGCCGTCGAAAAACAGTACGAAGAAAGCCAGTCGCGGTTCCAAACCATCTTCCACCGGTCAAAGATGGGCAATAAGATCATTGCCCCTGACCTGCGCATCCTCCAGATCAATGAGGTTTTCCAGCGGCTGTTGGGCTATTCCGAACGGGAGATCATCGGCACTAAAATCATTGCCTTTGCCCATCCGGATTTTGTCAACCACTGGCACGAGTTGCAGGAAAGCCTGTGGACCCGGCAAATCCCTTCCTTCCAGACCGAAACCTGCCTGGTAAAGAAAGATGGTTCTACCCTGTGGTGCCAGGTAACTTCCATTATTTTCCGCGACAACGGCGCGACCCTGGGGTATACCATTGTGGAAGACATTTCTACCCGCAAAGCCCTGGAACTGGACCTGAAAAAGCTCTACGAGTACCAGGAGACCCTTGTCCACATGGTTGCCCACGATTTAAAGAGTCCCATCAATACGATCACGTCCCTGACGGGTTTTCTTAAAAAGAACCTGCAAAAGCTGCCGGCGGAGGGAGCGGGTGAAAAGAACGAGCAGAGTCTGCTCTTCGTGCAGATGATCTCGGATACCTGCGCAAAAGCCTACGCCATCATCAAGGACCTGCTCCTGATCGGGGAGTTTAAATTATCGCATGACCTTGAGGAAACCGACCTGAAATCTTTTCTCGAATCCCAGCTGGCCATTCTGGGCGTGAATGCGGATAAAAAGGGCATACGCCTGGCATTCGATTCGCCGCCGGGCCCCCTGTATGCTTCGGTCAACAAGGATAAATTCACGCGGGTGCTGGAAAACCTGCTGTCCAACGCGGTAAAATTTACCGACCCGGGCGGGCAGGTAACCCTGTCCCTGAAAAAGGAAGGCCGCCGGGTGAGGCTGCAAATCAGCGATACGGGCATTGGGATTCCGGCCGGGTTGCAACCCAGTATCTTCAACATGTTTACCAAAGCCGGCCGGGAAGGCACGCAGGGGGAAACGACTACGGGCCTGGGACTCTACATCGTCAAGCAAATTGTCGAAATGCACGGGGGCCACATCTGGGTGGAAAGCCAGGAAAACGTGGGCACTTCCTTCTTCATTGAACTGACGTAAACCCGCATGCGTTATGCTGAGCAGCCATGAGACTGTTTTTAAAAGGAACTTTCAGCCTGTACGCAATTGCTTTGGTGTACGTGTTTTTTTTCTTGCCCACCCGGCAGAATGTCAGCGGAGGCAACACAGTCCCTTTTCAAACCATCAGGCGCTACAAAAGACAATACGAACTCTTTAAACTGCATTTGCCCACTACCTACGGCATCGAAGCGCAGATTTACGGAAACATCCTGATCTTCATTCCTTTTGGGTTTGTGCTGCCCATCCTGTTCAGGCGGTTTCGCAATCCCTTGCTCAGCATCGGGCTGGTGTTCTTGCTGTCACTGCTGGTCGAGAGCATTCAGCGCGTATTCAGGATCGGGCAGTTTGACGTAGACGATATTATCCTCAATGCGACGGGGGGAATCATTGGCTTCGTTGCTTTTGTTATCGGCGATTGGTTGCTCTGGGAGTACAAGAAAAGAAATCTCTCGCTGGAATAAGACTTGCCGGAAGCCCTCCTTCACCGTCAGGCAGCAGCAAAGAGGGGGGCCAGCAGTTCGTACGACCGGAGCCGGGCGGCGTGGTCGAAAACGTGCGTGGCGACCATCAGTTCATCCACCCGGGTTTCGCGCAGGAACGCCCGCAGCCGCGTTGCTACCGTGGCCGCCGAGCCGATGAAGGAATAGCGCAGCATTGATTGCACGGCGTACCTTTCCGCCTCGTTCCACCGGCCGTCCATGCTTTCTACCGGCGGCTGCAAGGGGTGGGCCGTGCCCCGGACTACGTTCAAAAAAGAGGTGTACAGCGAGGTAGCCAGAAAGTGGGCTTCCTCGTCGGTATCGGCCACCACCACGTTGACGCACGCTATGGCGTACGGCGCCTGCAGGCTTTCGGAGGGCTGAAACCCTTCCCGGTACGCGGCCAGGGCCCCGTGCAGGCTGGCCGGCGCAAAATGGCTGGCGTACGCGTAAGGCACGCCCAGGAAGGCCGCCAGTTGCGCCCCGTACGTACTCGATCCCAGCAGCCACACCGGCACCCGGAGCCCTTCGCCGGGAATGGCCCGGACCCGGGCCCCCGGCGCGGCCGGGGCAAAGTAGCCCTGGATTTCCTGCACGTGCTGCGGAAATTCTTCTACCGTCCCCCGCAGATCACGCCGCAGGGCGGCGGCCGTTACCTGGTCGGAACCGGGGGCGCGGCCCAGGCCCAGGTCGATGCGGCCCGGGTAGAGCGATTCCAGCGTGCCGAACTGTTCGGCAATGACCAGCGGGGCGTGGTTGGGCAGCATGACGCCGCCGGAACCCACCCGCAGGGTGGAGGTGCCGCCGGCGATGTGCCCGATCAGCACGGCCGTGGCCGAACTGGCAATGCCGGGCATGTTGTGGTGTTCGGCCATCCAGTACCGCCGGTAGCCCCACTGCTCCACGTGCCGGGCCAGGTCCAGGCTGGTCCGGAAAGCGTCGGACGCCGTCTTGCCGGCCGCAATCGGAACCAGGTCGAGGACTGAGAGGGGCACTTCCGTCGGGTTATTCCTGTTGTGATCGTTCATGGGATGGGTTGCTTGCTTGGTAAAAAAAGTCGGTAGGGGAAAGATTTTTATGCGTGATTCCAGGTGCCGAATTTGCCCTGCTGGTAGTCGCGGTAAGCTTCTTTGATCTCCTGCTCGGTGTTCATCACGAAGGGACCCTGGGCCACCACGGGTTCGTTGAACGGCATGGCGTGCCCAAACAGGAGAATGCTTTCGGCGGTGGCCTCCACCTGCACGGTCTCGCCGTCGTGGTTGAACTCGGCCAGGTGCAGGGCGTCTACCGCCGTACCTGCGGTCGTAAGGGTGCCCCTGATTACGTAGCAGAAAACGTTGTGCGCGGGGGGAACGGGCAGGGCCACTTTGCCGCCCGGCTTGAAGAAAATGGTGTGCAGGTGGACGCCGGTCCGGGATTCGAAAGCGGCCTTTTGGTCTTCCCATTCCCCGGCAACCAGGTGCAGGGTGACTTTGCCCTCGTCGAGCGGCAGGCTGGGAATCTCGTGCGCCTGCAGGCCGCGGTAAAAGGGCTCGGTCATTTTCAGCCGGGCGGGCAGGTTGAGCCAGAGTTGCAATATTTCCAGGTTTCCCCCTTTCTCCTTAAAGGCGGCCGACGATACTTCCGCGTGGATCAGGCCGCGGCCGGCCGTCATCCACTGGACCCCGCCGGCGGTAATGACGCTGTCGTGGCCGCTGCTGTCTTTGTGGGCCACGTCGCCGTCGAGGATAAAGGTTACCGTTTCCATGCCCCGGTGCGGGTGCGGCCCGAAAGGCAGCCCGCCGTTGTGCGGCCGGTACACCTGCGGCCCGTGGTGGTTGAGGAACAGAAACGGGTCGATCTGCTGCACCGACCGGGTGGGCAGGGCCCGGTGCGTAGTCAGGTCGGCGACGGGGGCGTTCTCGGCTTTATGGATTTTTTTGAGGGTTCTCACGGGGGTAATGCGTTGGGTGGGGTAAAATTGGCTGGCGGCCGGCAAGGGGCGCAACGTCAGCTTTCCAGGGCTTTGATGTAGCCGCCAATGGCGTCTTGCAGCACCAGTTGGCGGGTCAGGTCGGGCGTTACGTGCGGCCCGATCCGCCGGATCGAAACCAGGCCGTGCAGGATGGACCAGTACGTGTGAAATTTCAGGAACGGGTCGGCGTCCGGGTGGCTGCTGCCCGCAATGGCCCGCCGGATCACCGACAGGATCACTTCGCTGAACGCTTTCATCTGGGTGACCTGGTTTACGGTTTCGCAGGCGGGCATCCCCAACCCGAACATGAGCTGGTAGTACTCCTTGTGGTCGAAGGCAAAATGCCAGTAGGCTTGCGCCATGGCTTCCAGTTGCCGGCCCGGTTCCCGGCGGCCGTCCCGGGCTCCTTCCAGTTGGGCGGCCAGCAACCCGAAGCCTTCCCGGGCAAATTCCAGCAGGATGGCCTCTTTGTTTTCGAAGTGGCTGTAGATGACGGGAACACTATACTCAATGGCATCGGCAATCCGGCGGATGGAAAGGGCTTGCCAGCCTTCGGCTTTCACCAGTTGCCAGGCCGCCTGGAGAATGCTGCTGCGCACCTCCTCTTTCTGCTTTTGCTTCCGTTCAAGGATTCCCATGTTACCGCCCGTATGGTTTCTAACAGTGTTAACCTGCGTATCGCCGTTATGGTTCACGCAGAGGCGGATTTCACGCAAAAATACCCTTACGGCCGGCGCCAGGGTCCGCTGGTGTCGGCCGTAAGGGTACTTGCGTAGGAACAGGACGCTCCTGCGGAGCGAAAGGCAACGCCCAAAAGCCCGGATGCAGGTAGTCGTCTTTTGCCTAATTTGGCAGCGGATTCATACACTTGTTAAAACGTTCTTGCCCGGGACCCCATGCATTTACTACATTTTTCGGCGGAAGGCGCCCAGACGCACGCGGAGCGAAGCCAGCTGAAACAGTTGCAGGACATTGTCAGGCACCTGGCAAAAGCGGAAACGCCCCTCACCATTCCGGAAATCGCCGCCCAGGTAAAGATCAGCGTCCCCACCAGTACCAAGCTGATTCGCGACCTGCTGGAAAGAAAATATGTCCTCGAAGAAGGCAAGCGGGAAACCGAGAACGGGCGAAGACCCGAACTGTATTCGCTCAACAAAGACAACTTCTACTGCATCGGGGTGGAAATCCTCCTCAAGTGGATCCAGGTAAGCATCATCCGGGTAGACTCCAAAGTAATCCACCAGGTCCACAACGAAGGCTTCCTGCTGGAGGACACGCCCGCGTGCCTGCAATACATCGTTTCTTTCATCGGGGCGGCCCTCGCCAAAACGGGACTGCACCCCGACCAGTGCATCGGCCTCGGCATCGGGCTGGCCGGAACGGTCAACGGGCACACGGGCCAGTCAACCCGCTACTTCAACTTCCTGGACGTTCCCCTGGGCAAATACCTCGAAAACGTTTTCAACCTGCCCGTGTCCATCGACTCGGATACGCGCGTGATCGGGATTGCCGAGCAGGTGCAGGGCGAAGCCCGCGGGGTCGAAAACGCCCTGGTGATCAAGGTAAGCCGCAACCTCGGCCTGAGCATCATTCTCAACAACCAGGTCATTTTCGGCGCCAAAGGCTTCGCCGGGGAGTTCGGCCACTTGCAGGTCGGCCGCAAGGACCGGCTCTGCACCTGCGGCAAGCGGGGCTGTCTCGAAACCGAAGTGTCGGGGACCGCTCTGCTCAAAGACCTGGAGGAAGTCTTGCAGGGGGGCGAAGCGTCCATCCATTTTCAACCCGCCGGCCTGGCCCGCTACCGGTACCACGACATCCTCACGGCCGCCCTCCAGGGGGACCTGCTGGCCATCCGGCTGATCATCGCCCAGGGCGACGTACTGGGCCAGGCGCTTGGCAACGTCGTCAACCTGCTCAACCCCCGCGTAATCGTGATCGGCGGGGAATACGCCCGGGTGAAGCATTATTTCATGGATGCCGTCCGGACCGGCGCCCGAAAAACGGGCCTGGTCGATTCGCTGGCCGATTGCGAGATCAAAGTGTCGGCCCTGGGCGGTGACCTCGGCGCCAAAGCCGCGGCCTACATGGTGCTCAAGAACTACGACATGACCCGCTATTGATTTCCCCCTGCCCCCAATGCAACAGATTGTATTGAGAATAAAATAAAATCTTTTATTAACTTGTGTTGACTTACTAAAATGCTTTATTTATATTTGGTTAAATCAGCCAAAGCAATGCGTACGGCATGACCGGGTGACAGGAGTAGTGCCGCAGGAATCCGGATTTCGCGGGAATGGATGCCACACCGAAGGGGGAGCGCAGAAAGGGGGAAGGGGCGCCGGATGGGTACGCCGCCGGAAGGGAGACCCAGCGGGCGTCGGTTTGACGTGCAGCCCTTGACCGGTCTGCGCCCGGGCCGGGAGAAGCGAAAGGATACACTCATCTCTACATATCGTTTAACCCCTGTTCCTATGCGTCTCAGAATCTTTACGCTCTTAGCCCTCCTGCTCTCCGGACCGCTTGCGCTTGCCCAGCGTTCGGTTACGGGAACAGTCACCGATGCACTATCCGGGGAGCCGCTCGTCGGGGCCAACATCCTGGTGAAGGGCACCACCACCGGCACCGTCACGGCGGCAAACGGCACTTTTACGCTCCAGGTCGCCGACGATGCCAAAACCCTGGTGGTCTCCTACGTGGGCTACCTGGCGGAGGAAGCAGCGGTCCCGGCTTCGGGCACCCTCACCATCTCGCTGGCGCAGGATGCCGCCACCCTGGGAGAAGTGGTGGTAACGGCCCTGGGGATTGAAGGCAAGAAATCTCAGTTGTCGTACGCCACGCAGCGCCTCGAAGCCCAGGACCTCAACCAATCGCGCAACGGCGACATTGCCCAGCAGCTTTCCGGGCAGGTGCCGGGCCTGTCCATCGGCACCAACAGCAGTTCGGGCGTATCGTCTTCGCGGATCGTGCTGCGCGGGGAGTCGTCGCTCAACCTGCTCAAAAACCAGCCCCTGGTGGTGCTCGACGGGGTCGTGATCTCCAACAACCTCGACGCCACCGGCCAGGATGACCTGCCCGTGGACTACGGCAACGGCCTCACCGACATCAACCCCGACGACATCCTGGACGTGTCGGTGCTGAAAGGTCCGAAGGCCGCCGCGCTGTACGGCACCCGCGCCGCCAACGGCGCCCTGGTGATCCGCACCAAGTCGGGCAAGGAGAAAGAAGGCATCGGCATTTCCTTCAGCACGGGGGTGGCCGTAGAAAACGTCGCCAACTTCTGGGACGTGCAAAAGACCTACGGCGGCGGCTTCGACAATACCTACCGGGCCGACTGGGGCGGCAACTACGGTCCCGTGGCCGAGGGGCAGTCCGTGGCCCAGAACACGTTCCTCATTCCCAACGCCGAGCCCACGCCGTACCTGTTCCGCATGGACCGCGAAGGGTTCTTCGGGCAGGGCGTAAGCACCAACAACAACCTGGCCCTCTCGGCTTCTAACGACAACGTATACGCCCGGGTATCGCTCTCCTACCTCGACAAGTCGGGCTTCGTGCCCAACACCGATTACACCAAAACCAACGTGGGGCTCCGGCTGGGCGCCTTTCTCACCGACCAGCTGAGCATCGACGTGTCGGGCAACTACGCCAAAAGCGGCTCGGAAAACCTGCCCGTGCTGGGCGCCGGCGGACAGGGCATCATCAACAGCATGATCTGGGGCATGGGCAACTTCGATTTCAACGATTACCGCAACTACTGGCTGCCCGGCCGGGAAGGCATTCAGCAGGACTACTTCCTGTCGTGGGCCAACAACCCGTACCTGATCGTGTACGAAAACCTCAACGGCTTCAACCGCAACCGGCTGTTCGGCAACATCAAGGCCAGCTACACCTTCAACGACCACTTTTCGTTTTTTGCCCGCATCGGCACCGACGTATACGACGACCGCCGCCGCTCCCGGCGGGCTTCGGGGCAGGTGGGCTTCCCCAACGGCATGTACCGCGAACAGAACGTCCGTTTCCAGGAAACCAACGTGGATTTCCTGCTCACCTACACGGGCAAACTCGCCGACCGGATCGGCGTGAAAGTGGACGCCGGGGCCAACCGCATGGACCAGTCCTCGTTCAACGGCATCGCCCAGACCAACGCCCTGGGCATCCGCGGGGTGTACAACCTGGGCAACGCCGCCGACCGGCCGCTGCTGCGGCAAACCGACGCGGCCAAACGCATCAACAGCGTGTACGGCTCGGTGCGGTTCGACTACGAAAACAAGATTTACCTCGACGCCACCGGCCGCAACGACTGGTCCTCCACGCTGCCGCTCAACAACAACTCCTTCTTCTACCCCTCCGTGGGCCTGAGTGCGGTGCTCTCCGAAATGTTTGCCCTGCCCAAAGCCATCTCTTTCGCCCAGTTGCGCACCAGTTGGGCCGCCACCGGCAACGACACCGACCCCCTGCTCACCCAGCGGGTGTTTAACTTCGGCACCCTGCCCAGTTCGGTCACCAACACGCCCCTGCTGACCAACCCCGGCCTGAAACCCGAACGCACCGCGGCCTTTGAAGTGGGCGGCGAGGTGCGGGTCCTCCGCGACCGGATCGGCCTGGAAGTCAACTACTACAACAACCTCACCACCGACCAGATTCTCCAGATTCCCATCAGCCAGGCGTCCGGGGCGACCAGCAGCCTCATCAACGCGGGCAAAATCCGCAACGCCGGCGTGGAAGTGCTCCTCAAAGCCCAGCCGGTGGTGTACCGGGGCTTCGCCTGGGACGTGATGGTGAACTGGGCCCGCAACCGGGGCACGGTGGAAGAACTGGCCCCCGGCCTCAACAGCTACGTGATTGCCCAGGGCCCCTCGGGTGGTACCGTGGAGGCGCGGGTGGGCGGCCGGATGGGCGACATCTACGGCCGCGGCTTTGCCCGTTCGCCGGAAGGCGACATCATTTACGACCGGGTCACGGTGAACGGCCAACAGATCGTGCGGCCCCGGGTAAGCTCCCAAATCGGGAAAGTGGGCAACTACAATCCCGACTGGACCGCCGGCTTCATCAACACGTTCAGCTACAAGACCATCAACCTGCGGGTATTCCTCGACTACCGCCACGGCGGTTCGCTCTACACCCAGACGGGCGCCCTGCTGTACCGTTCGGGCATCATCACCGAAACCCTGCCGGGCCGCGAGTCGCCGCTCACGCCGGGCGGCGTGTTGCAGAACACCGACGGCTCGTTTGAACCCAACACCCTCACCACCACCGGGCAGGACTACTACCGCGCCTACTACGCCGTCGAGAACGTGGAGGCCAACACCTACAACGCGACGTTCCTCAAACTCCGCGAAGCTTCGCTGGGCGTGAACTTGAAGCCGTACCTCAAAAAACTGCCTTTCACGGGCGTAAACCTCTCGGTCTTCGGCCGCAACCTGTTTACCGTGACCAAAGACCGGGCCCTGCGGCACTTCAACCCCGAGTCGTTCGCCTTCAACAGCGGCGCCCTGGTACCGGGCTTCGAGGCCGGGCAACTTCCCAACACCAGAACCTACGGCCTCAACCTGTCCCTTGGACTTTAAATAACCATCCCCATGAGACACACCCGATACTACACCTTCTTCCTGCTGGTCGCGCTGACGCTGGGCTGCACCAACGACTTCGAAAAGATCAACCGAAATACCAACGCCCCCACGGCTACCAACGTAGGCTCCCTGCTGCCCAGCGTCATCTTCGAGCCCATCAACCCGCACATGCTCCTGCAAGCCTGGCTCACCGACCAGGTAATGCAGTACGTAGTGCGCCGCAACGACAACCAGCTGGACGCCTACGATTTTGCCACCGGCCAGGCCTATTTCGGGCCCGTGTGGCGGGCCAACTACGCCGCCATCCGCAACGCCAACGACATGATGGAAGCGGCCGGGGTACTGGAACTGCCCGCGTACGTGGCCGCCGGCCTGGTCTTCAACGCCTACCACATGGCTACGGTCACCGAACTCTGGGTCGATGCGCCCTTCGACGAGGCCGGCAAAGGCACGGGCAACGTAGCCCCGGGCTACGCTTCCCAGCAGGCCATCTACACGGCCGTGCTGGCTGACCTGGAAAGGGCCAACGCGTTGCTCGACAACAACGCAAAGTTCACCCTGGGCGGCGACGTGCTCTACCGGGGCGACGTGCTCAAATGGAAAAAGCTGGCCAATTCGCTCCGCCTGCGCTACCTGCTGCGCCTGTCCAACCGGGCCGAAGTGGGTGCCGCCCAGAAGATCCGGGAGATCGTCGAAAACCCCGGCACCTACCCGATCATCACGAGCAACGCCGAAGCGGGCATTTACAACTTCAGCGGGGTGCTGCCCGACGCGTCGGTGGTGGCTACGGTGCTGCCCACTTCGCTGACCGGCGTGAGCCCGACGCGGCGCATGGTGGGTCTGATGCAGCCCGCCAACGACCCGAGAATCAATTTTTTCTTCGTGAAGCCCACCAATACTGCCGCCTACCCCAACCACGAAGGCGTGCTCAGTGGCACCACCCGCGAAGCGGCCCAGTCTACCAACGGCAACGCCGACCAGAATACCTCTTCCCTGACCAAGCGGTTTGTGGAAGACCGCAGCCTGCTCGACTACACCATCATCAGCTACGCCGAAGTGCAGTTCATCCTGGCCGAGGCGCACCTGAAAGGCTGGATCACGGCGGGCACGGCCAGGGAATACTACGACAAAGCCATCACGGCCAACTTCGACTACTGGAAGATTCCCCTGCCGGCCGGCTTCCTGGAAGGGTCCGAAGTAGCCTGGAACGGCACGCTGGAACGCCTGATGGAGCAGAAGTGGGTGGCTTACTACCACAACAACACCGTGGAAGCCTGGGGCGAGTACAAAAGAACCGGTTTGCCCGCCCTCACGCCCGGACCGCTGGCGACCACCATCACCAACGGCCGGATTCCCACGCGGGTATTCTACCCCACGCTGGAGCAGTCGGTCAACGCCGACAACTACCGGGCGGCTGCCGAACGCATCGGCGGCGACGTCATCACGGCCCGGCACTGGTACCAGCCGTAACCCGTATTTGTACCCAAAAGGGAGTTTGGTGTAGAGACGCGATTTATCGCGTCTCCCGCCAAAAATTTACCCCGGAGACACGGAGACACACGAAGAAATAAGGTTCAACCGCAAAGGATACAGCGCACACGGAGAAAAAGGGAGGAACCCGCAATACTCCTTTCCCTCCGTGAAACTCCGTGGGCTCCGCGTCTCCGTGGTCCATTTTCTGAGAAGACGCGATAAATCGCGTCTCTACACAACCTTCCGCGTCGATTCACCCATTCGCCAACCCACGCATCGTTATGCAGAATTACCCCAAACAAACCCAGGAATCCATGTCGAAAGGCGTGGCGTACTTTGACCAGTACAAGCACAAGGGCATTCCGATCATGTTCATCGACAGCGTGATCCCGGACCACTACCGCATGAACTACGCCCTGGTGGGCGACACGGCCAGCGAAAACCCCGATTTTGAGAACCAGCGGGCCATTGCCACGCCCCATACCTTCCAGATCGGCATGGCCTGGGCGCCGCCCGGCAACGGCCCCCACTGGCACACGCACGATTACGTGGAGCTGTTCGTGCCGCTGAAAGGTTCGTGGCGTTTCTTCTGGTCGAATGACCCCAACCCGGCCACGCCCGAGGGGGAAGGCAGCTTCCTGCTCAACGAATGGGACGTGATTTCCCTGCCGCCCGGCGTGTACCGGCGGTTTGAAAATGCGGGCAACGAGATTGCCTGGTTCTTTGCCGTGCTCGAATCGCACAAGGTGTACGAAGGCAAAGACCCGTACTGGTCGCCGGTGGTGGAGCGAGCCGCGGCCGAAAAAGGATTCCAGGCCAGCGAACAGGGCAAAATGATCAAGCCCGCCCATTACGCGGCCGTGGAATCCGACGTGCGGGAGTCGCTGCTCAAGTCGTTTGGGGCGCTGGAAGGAAAGAGCATCCACGAGTTTACGCCCGTGCCGGCCCGATGAACCGGGAAACCCTCGTGCTGATTCCGGGAACGCTGTGCGACGGGACGCTCTTTGCGCACCAGGTCGCCGGGCTGTCCGACCTGGCCGATTGCCGGGTGGCCGACAGCAGCGTGGCCGACGCACTGGGCGCGGCGGCGGAGGCGGTGCTGGCCGGCGTGACGGGCCGCTTTGCCCTGCTGGGCCTTTCGTACGGGGGAATCATCGCATTCGAAATCCTGCGGCGGGCCCGGGAACGGGTAAGCAAACTGGTGCTGCTGAACACAAACTTCAAACAGCCCTCCGAAACGACCCGCACCAACCAGGAGCGTTGGGTAGGCATGGCCTGCCTGGGGCGGTTCGAGGAAATCACCACGGACATTCTCACCGATGCCATGCTGCACCCGGACCACGCGCGGGACCCGGACCTGCGGGCCGCCGTACTGAACATGGCCCGAGCCGTGGGCGCCGCCGGATTCGTGCGGCAGGTAAAGGCGCAGTTGGGCCGTCCCGACAGCCGGCCGGACCTGCCGCAGATCACCTGCCCGACGCTGCTCATCACCGGGCAGGAAGACCGGATCTGTCCCGTCGCCCTGCACGAAGAAATGGCGGCCCTGATTCCCCGGTCGAAGCTGGAAGTCATTGCGCCCTGCGGCCACCTGAGCACCCTGGAGCAACCCGAACGCGTGACCCGGTGCATCCGTACCTGGTGGCTGGACCATCCTTCGTGAATTGATAAAGTATGTTTGTATGGCTGAATGGTTGTATGGCTGAATGGCTATATGGTTGGTAGCCACATCGTAAGTAGTCGTGCGTAAGCCCAACCATACAGCCATATAGCCATCCAGCCATACAACCTTCCTTGTCAATTCACCTTCGCACTAGCCCATGAGAAAAAACAAACTGAAAGAAATCTGGGGACGCGGCGGCACCGTGCTCAACGGCTGGCTGCACATCCCGAGCAGCTGGTCGGCCGAACTCATGGCGCACGCCGGCTGGGACAGCGTGACGGTGGACATGCAGCACGGCCTGCACAGCATGGAAACGGCCATTCAACTCTTGCAAGCCATTTCCACCACCGATGCCGTGCCGCTGGCCCGCGTCAACTGGAACGAGCCCGGCCCGGTGATGCGCCTGCTCGACGGCGGGGCCTACGGCATCATCTGCCCGATGATCAACACGGCCGAGGAATGCCGGTCGTTCGTGCGGGCCTGCCGCTACCCGCCGGAAGGCTACCGGAGCTACGGCCCCACGCGGGCCCGGGTCTACGCGGGGAGCGGGTACGACACGGAGGCCAACCGGGAACTGGTCACCATTGCGATGGTGGAAACCGCCGAAGCCGTCGCCAACCTCGACGCCATTGCGGCGGTGGAGGGGCTGGATGCCATCTTCGTAGGGTCGGGCGATTTGCAGTTGTCGCTGACCGGCTCCGTGGCCCCCGGCCCTGACAACAGACGCATGGAGGAGGCATTGAATACCATCCTGGCGGGCTGCCGCCGGCACAACCGGGTGCCCGGCATCTTTTCCACCTCGGTCGCCGACGCCGCGGCCATGATCGGCAAAGGATTCCGGTTCATCACCCTTAAATCCGACAGCATGATGCTTAGCGAATACGCCACCCGGCTCGTGACCGACCTGCGAACCACCATGCCCCCGGGCGACCCGCCGGCCGGATAAACCGCCGACCTGCCCGGCCTGATCTGTACCTACATGCAACGGTCCGGAGCGGCCGGCTTTAGGAGAGAACCTGCCCAGGTGCAGCGGTTTGGCGAAACATATTCCATATCTATTTGGCGATCAACAGCATACGCGTTAGAAGATATGGAATATGTTTCGCCAGCCGGTTCCCCAACCGAACGCGGTAATTGTAAGACAACTGCTTGTACTTGAGTCCTGACCTAACAGAAACCTATTTGGAGCCGCCCGGCGAAACGCACCGGCGCTTCCTCCTTACCCTTACCCAACCCTGCGCGAATGAACCCAATTTTGTTTACGACCGAACGCCTGGACCCCGCCGCGGCCCCGAAACAGCCCCTGCCCGGCTTTGCGGACAAATACACCGACATTGTGGACTACATCCTCAAAATTACCCACGAAATCTGGGAAGAGCGGGGCATCGGCGTCATCTACGATACGTACACCGAGGGCATCACGCTGCACACGGGAGCTACCACCATCCACGGCATCAACGCGGTGGTGGGCGGCACGATGGAAACCCTGCACGCCTTCCCCGACCGCCGTCTGGTGGGCGAAGCGGTGGTCTGGTCCAGGGCCGGGGCCTCGAAATTTTACACCTCCCACCGGATCGCTTCCACGGCCACCAACCTGGGCACCAGTGCCTACGGGCCGGCCACGGGCAAAAAGGTCTTTTTTCGCACCATTGCCGACTGCGTGGTGGCCGCCAACCGCATCGAGGAAGAGTGGCTGGTGCGCGACAATCTACATTTGGTGCAGCAACTCGGCTTCGACCCGGTGGCGCTGGCCAGACAATCGGGCAAATACCGGGGCAAGTCCTTGCCCCACGTGCCGCTGGTCGCCGAAAACCGGGTGGGCCAGCACCGGCCGGAAAGGAGCGAAGCGGGCCCGGCCGATTCGGGTACGCTCCTCTACAACCTGTTCGGGTCCGTGTGGAACGGCCGGAACTTCCACCAGGTGGCCGAGTATTACCACCCCACCGCGGCGGTCAACTCCATCTGCGACCAGACCTACCGGGGCGTAGCGGCCATCCAGGGGCTGCTCATCAACCTGTTCGCCTCCCTGCCGCAGGCCGTCGTGCAGGTAGAACGCATCACCTGCAACACCGGTCCCGAAGGCGATGCCGTGGCGGTGCGCTGGCGGCTCACCGGGCTGCACCAGGGCAACGGCTTTTTCGGGCCGGCCACGGGCAAACCCGTAAACATGCCGGGCATCAGCCACTTTGTGGTGTCGGGCGGGAAGATCGAGCAGGAATGGATCGTGTTTGACGCGTTCGACGTGCTGTGCCAGGTCCACGCGGAACCGGCCCCAGTGAACGGCCAGGCGACCGCCCAACCCGCGGGTACGGCCGCGGCGCAGATGCACCTCGACCACAAGCGGCTGGTGGCGGCTTTCATCGCCGCCTCCAACGAGGCCATTGCGGGAAAAAGGCCGATCCACAACGTGGTCAACCAGTACTTCGCGGCCGACGTGAGCTGGAACGGGTCCAAACCTTTCGACGAACTCAAGGGCACGGAAGCCTTTTGCCGCCAGTTCTGGAAACCGTTCCTCCACGCCTTTCCCGACGTGGAAAACCAGCCCTACATCCTCATGGCCGGCTCTTTCAAGGACCGGGACTGGGTGAGCCTGACGGGCAACTACGTGGGCACGTTCGAAAACGAATGGCTGGGCCTCCCGCCCACCCAACAGGCCACCTGGATTCGTTACGGCACCTTCTACGAAATCAAAGGCGGCAAGATCGTGCGGGCCTACTGCATCCTCGACATGCTCGACGTGTTCCGGCAGGCCGGCTTCAACCTGTTCCCCAACCGGGCCCCCGAAATCACCATCAACGGGCCGATGACCTACGACGGCATCCTGACCCAACCGGCCGACCCGGCGGAGGGCGTCCGGTCGCTGCAACTCACCGAAGACATGATCCGGGCGCTGGGCAATTTTGACGGCAAAAACCTGAGTACCATGCAGATGGACCGGTACTGGCACCCCAACATGATGTGGTACGGCCCGGCCGGCACCGGCTCCACGCGGGGGCTGAAAGGCTTCCAGGACTACCACCAGAAACCGTTCCTGGTGGGCTTCCCCGACCGCAAGGGCGGCAACCACGTGGCGCGGTTCGGCGACGGGCACTACTCGTGCTCCACGGGCTGGCCCAGCATCTACGCCACCCACGGCGGCGACGGCTGGATGGGCCTGGAGGCTACCCACAAAAAGATTACGATGCGCGTGATGGACTGGTGGCGGCGCGAAGGGGACGTGCTCAAAGAGAACTGGGTGTTTATCGATAAGATCGACCTCCTGGAGCAGCTTGGCGTCAATGCATTCGAACTTCTGAAAAACCAATCCACCCCCGCATGGCCCCGATAGACTGGATCATCGCCGGTCTGTATTTCTTTGGCACGCTGGCCATCGGAATATGGCTCAACCGGAAAACCCACAACGCCAAGGAGTTTTTCTCGGGCGGAAAGGATTTTGCCTGGTGGGCCATTGCGGGCTCCGTCATTGCCACCCAGGTGAGTGCCGTTACGTTCGTGGGGGCGCCGGGCTGGGCGTACACCGACGGGCTGGCGCCCATCGTGCTCAGCCTCAACATCCCCATCGTGATGTGGTTCATCGGCGGCAACATCGTGCCGTTCTTCTACAACAGCGGCGTGGTTTCCATCTACGAGTACATGGAAGGCCGGTTCGGGTACGCGGCCCGGGCCACGATGGCGGCGGCGTTCATCGTCAAGCTGCTGGCGATCATGGGCGTGGTGATCTTCGCCCCCGCCCTGGTGCTGTCGCACGTGACCGGCCTGGACATCGTGCTGACCATCCTCATCATGACGGCGGCCATCTTCGTGACGTCGCTCGGCGGGCTCACGGCCGTCATCTGGATCGACGTCATCCAGATCGCCATCCTGTGGGTGGGCATCATTACTTCGTTCGTGATCGTGCTCTCCAAGCTCACCGTGTCGCCCTCTGAAGCCTACGACATCCTGAAGGGGGCGGGCAAGCTCAAAGCGATTAATTTCTCCCCCAGCCTTTCTACCCCCAACACCTTCTGGGCCGGCATGATGGGCGGACTGGTGCTGCACGTTTCGTACTTCGGCGCCAACCAGGCCCAGGTGCAGCGCATGCTGGCGGCCCGCAGCATCCGCAACCTGAAGCTCTCCCTGTGGGCGACGGGCATTGCCATCGTGGCGCAGATGATGTTTTTCCTGGTGCTGGGGCTGCTGCTCTACGTGTTTTACCAGGGCCGGCACTTTCCCAAAGCCAACGACGTCTACATCACCTTCCTCGACAACGTGCCCACCGGTTTCCTGGGGCTCATCATCGCGGCCGTGTTCGCGGCGGGCATCGGCAGCATGGTGGCTTCGCTCAACTCGATGGCAACCGTGTTCGTCAAAGACATCTACGAACGTTCCATCCGGCCGGACGCCTCCGACACGACCAAGCTCTGGGCGGCGCGGATCTCCACGGTGGTATTTGGCACGTTCCTCGCCGGGGCAGCCATCCTGATGTCGAAATACGAAAACATGTCGGCCCTGGAGGCCATCAGCAAGTACGGTTCCTACATCGTGGGGTCCACGCTGGGGGTGTTCATCCTGGGCATCTACACCCAGCGCACCAACCAGCCCGGGGTCATTACCGGCTTCATCGGGGGCGTGGTGGCGGTGGTGTTGTTCGCCCTGCTCACCGACGCCTTCTGGCTGTGGTACAACCTGGTGGGCTTCCTGGTAACCCTGGTGGTGGGCTACGGCGCCAGCTTTGTGCTCGGCGTCCGACCCAAGGGCATTGACCGGTTCACGCTGAAGGGCCAGAAACAACATTTCATCAACAACCGGCAGGCCGAGGCGGAGGGCAAGTACTACGTGATCCCGGGCAGGTTTGAACGGAACTCTTACCTGCTGATCGTCTACTTCTGCCTGGTCGTGGCCGCCCTGTACGCCCTCGGGCGGTAAAACCGAATACCACCAGGAAGGGTATGGCTGGATGGCTGTATGGCTGAATGGTTAAATGGCTGTATGGTTGATTGTCGGGAAGTGGTGCGGGCGTAAGCAAAACCATTTAACCATATAGCCATACAGCCATTTAACCATACAGCCATACCCTTCCTCATCAGTACACTTAACTCATTCCACCCACCGATTCACAACCCCAACAACTATGGCCCGGAGAACGATCAAGGCCGGCATGAATGCGGAAGCAGCCGATGCCGGCCACCAGAAAGTAAAGGAAATTGTAAACGGCATTCTCGACGACGTGCGGCGCAACGGCGGCGAGGCCGTGCACCGGCTGTCGGCGCAGTTTGACCGCTGGAACCCCCGGACGTTCCGGCTGTCGGCCGGGCAGATCGAAGAGATTGTGGCTACGGTTTCGGCGCGGACGATGGACGACCTGCGGTGGGCGCAGGCGCAGGTGCGCCGGTTTGCCCAGATCCAGAAATCAACGCTGCGCGACGTGGAAATCGAAACCATTCCCGGCGTGGTACTGGGTCATAAAAACATTCCCGTCAACAGCGTGGGCTGTTACATTCCCGGCGGGCGGTACCCGATGGTGGCTTCGGCCCACATGAGCGTGCTGACGGCCAAAGTGGCGGGCGTCAAACGCGTGGTGGCGTGCACCCCGCCCAACCCCCATACGGGCCTGCCTCCGGCCGAAACGGTGGCAGCCATGTACCTGGCCGGCGCCGACGAAGTGTACATCCTGGGGGGCGTGCAGGCAATGGCGGCAATGGCCTACGGCACCGACGAAATGGCCCCGGTAGACATGATCGTGGGACCGGGCAACCAGTACGTGGCCGAAGCCAAACGGCAACTGTTCGGCGTGGTGGGCATCGACCTGCTGGCCGGCCCTACCGAGGTGCTGGTGATTGCCGACGATACCGTAGACGTGGAAATGGTGGCAACCGACCTGCTCGGCCAGGCCGAACACGGCCCCAACTCGCCGGCCATTCTGCTCACGACCAGCGTGTCGCTGGCCTACAGCCTGCAAGCCGAAATCGAGCGGCAACTGCGCACCCTGCCCACGGCCGACGTGGCCGGCAAAGCCTGGGCCGATTACGGGGAGATCATCCTGGTGAACACCAGGGAAGAACTGGTCCAGGTGGCCGACGAACTGGCCAGTGAACACGTGCAGCTGAACGTGGCCGACCCCGATTACTTCCTGCAACGCATGACCAACTACGGGGCGCTGTTCCTGGGCAACCGCACCAACGTGGCCTACGGCGACAAAGTCATTGGCACCAACCACACGCTGCCGACCAAAAAGTCGGCCCGCTTTACCGGCGGCCTCTGGGTGGGCAAGTTCATCAAAACCTGTACGTACCAGCGCGTGCTTACCGACGAGGCCAGCGTGGAAGTGGGTGAATACTGCTCCCGCCTCTGCGAAATCGAAGGGTTCATGGCCCACAAGGCGCAGGCCGACCTGCGGGTAAAACGCTACAGCCACGTCCCCGAAACGGTCCCCGCCAAATGACCCCGGCGAAAGTAGCACTGGTCACCGGCGGGGGCGGGGGCATCGGCTCCGAGATTTGCCGCCACCTGGCCGGGGCCGGCTACCGGGTGGTGGTCAATTACCAGTCGAACCTGCCCAAGGCCCGGGCCACGCTGGAGCGCCTGCCGCCCGGGGGCCATTCTCTCTTCCAGGCTTCGGTGACCGACAGCGGGCAACTGGCGGCCATGGCCGGGCACGTGGCCCAGGCGTACGGGCACCTGGACCTGCTGGTCAACAACGCGGGCGTGACTACCCCCGTGCCCCACGGCGACCTCGGCGCCCTGAGCGACGAATGGATCGACCGCATCATGCAGGTGAACTTCCGGGGGGCTTTTGCCACCATCCGGGCATTCGAGTCCCTGCTGCGGAAGGGTACAAACCCGGTCGTCGTCAACATCTCGTCGGTGGCCGGGCGCACGGGGGTGGGCAGCAACGTGGCGTACTGCGCGTCCAAGGCGGCGATGGATTCGATGACGCGTTCGCTGGGCCGCGCCCTGGCGCCGGACATCCGGGTGGTTTCGCTTTCGCCCGGCTGGGTGCAGGGCGACTACGCCGGCAACTTCCCGGCCGAGTACATCGCGGAGCAGATCCGGCGGACACCCCTCAACCGGCTGGCCCGGGCCAAAGACGTTGCCGTGGCCGTGCAGGCCATTGCCGAGTTGTTTGCGTTTTCCACGGGCTGTATTTTCCCGGTGGACGGCGGACGCGAGTTGTTATAAGGCACCATTAGATCGCGGATGACGGCCCCCGTTGCACCAGACGGTGGTCATACTGCCGGTAGTAACTCCGGTAGCCTAACAGCCTTGCCAGCGGGGTAATCAGAAAACCCACGCTTTTCTGAACAAACACGGGAGGCCCTTCCGCGATGTAGGAATCGAATCCCGACGTGCTGAACAGCGCCATCTGCAAAACGGTTGCCGGAGACTTGCCGAAGCCCGGGTTGTTGTCCATTGCGCCGTACACCTGCGAAAGATGGAAAGCAAACGCTTCGGGGAAAGCAAAGGAGCCGTTCGAGCGGATGACGTCGGCGGTTTCGTTGTAGGGTTGGTGCGGCGTACCTTTGGGAATGAACAACGTCTCCCCCGGCCGCAATTTTTTAATGTTGCCGTCCACCCACACGGTCAACTGCCCGTTGCTGATCTGGAAGTATTCGTCGAAGTCCGCGTGAACGTGTTTGGGCGGTCCCGAGGCGAAAGGTTCGATTTCCAGGGAACAATGCACCCGGCCCGCTTCCTGTTTTTGAACCGTCTGGCGAAATCCTTCCGCCTTGCTGTAGAAAACGTGGCCGGGTCTGAAGTACGTGGCAACATCCGGTTTGTCTTCCGGGAAAACCACCAGGTGGCAGAAATAACCTACCACCAGGTACGCGGCAATTGCCACCATCAGGTACAGGGCGGCGCGCTTTACAATTTTCTTTTTCATGGGAACGTGCGTTTAGGTTTGATTCATAAATACCTGTTGCAAGATGGCCGCCAAACGCACCAAAAAATTGTACTCAGCGGACATCTTACGCACGGGCTGACCGCAGCGCAAGCGCAGTTTCCCCGGAAAGCACCCGAAAGATCACCGGCTGGATCGCATTGCTTTCAGGACCGTAAGGTTTTTGCCGGAGGCCAGCTTTTCGTACTGTTCCGTTTCGCAGCCGTACAGGGCAATTTTGCCGTCTTCGTCGCTGTGTACCCCCCAGCCGTAGCGCTTGCCCAACGGAGAAGCCCGGAAACAGGGCTGCCCTTTGGAAAAAAATTGTTGCTTCGCCGCTTCCCGCGCCCCTTCGGGCAGGTCGTTTTTTTCGGCAAACACGGCAAAAAGCACCTGGTCGGAAGTAAACTGATAGGGATTTTTGCTCACCAGGTCGAATTGCATGCGGGCAATGCTTCTGGCATCCCCTTTCAGCGGCGGAATTTCGCCCCGGGTAGCCGGACAGTCTTCGGCAACGGCGATGAACGTGTTCTGGTAGTTGGTCGTGTGCACTTTCATACTATTTGGCTTGAGAGGGCAAATCTACGCCCGGGCGCTGACAACCCTGTGTCAGCAGCGTTCAACCACCCGGCAGTATTTCAGCCCGGTCTGTCCCCCTCCCCTCCCCCGCTGATAAAAAAAATCAATTAAAGGTTTGATTAATCCAACCATCCGCCATATAATTGTATCGTGGAATTTATATTCAATATAGTTGAATATAAAGCAAAAAACCGTTCATTCAGCCCTCACCCATTCAACCCGCTACCCGCATGAAGAAGCACTACCCGCCGCTGTTCCTCTGGTTAAGCCTGTTTTTTACCCTGTCGTCGGCGTACGCCCAGGATTACTACGTGTCGGCCCTGACCGGCCTGGACACCAACGACGGATTGACGCCGGCAACGCCGCTGGCTACCATCCAGCAGGGGGCCGACCTGGTCAATCCCGGGGGGACGGTGTTCATCATGAACGGTACTTACCGCAGAACCGCCGGGCCGGTGCTCCACTTCACCCGGTCGGGTACGCCCGAGGGTTACATCACCTTCAAGCCTCTTCCCGGGCATGCCCCGGTGATCACCGCCACCGGCAGCGCGTGGAACGCGGTTGTCGTGGACGGCTCGTACGTAATCATCGAGGGCCTGGAATTTGAGGGCCGCAACGCCGACCTGACGCTGGCCGGGGCCGAGGAATCGTACCGGCAGTCGCGGCAAACCCCGGCGGTATTCAACGCCCGCTACAACACCAACGGCATTGCCATGGCGACGGTGCCGAACATCAATCCCCACCACATCATCATCCGCAACTGCAAAGTGCACGACTTTCCCGGCGGCGGCATCAACGTGGGCAACGGGGCCGGCGCGGGTGCTACCGCGGCGGGCCCGGATTACGTGACGCTTGAAAACAACGAAGTCTACAACAACTGCTGGTATACCATGTACGCCACCAGCGGCATCAGCGTGATCGGGCCCAAGCCGATTGACAACGTGACGGGCTACAAAATCTTCATCCGCGGCAACAAGTGCTACAACAACTTCACCCAGGTAAAATGGCGCCGGAGCAACCCCGCCCTGGACGCCCTCTCCGACGGCAACGGGATCATCCTCGACGTCAACAACGGCGGCCAGAACCGGCCGGTCTATACGGGCCGGACGCTGGTGGAAAACAACGTGAGCTACAACAACGGCGGCGGCGGCATTCACGCTTTCCAGGCCGCCCGGATTGACATCTTCAACAATACCGCCTATCACAACGGCAAGGTGGTCGGCTACCCCGAAATCGACGGGCAGATGGGTACGGACGTCCGGATTTACAACAACATCATGTACGCCCGCACGGGTGGGGCCTGTAACCTCAACGAGGCCGGGGCGGTCTACGACCACAACGTCTACTACAACGGGTCGTATTTCCGGCCGGGCGCCAACGACGTGGTGGCCGATCCCCTTTTCGTAAAGCCCGGCCTGGACGGGAGTGCCGATTTCCGGTTGCAGGCCGGCAGTCCGGCCCTCAACACGGGCAACGGGGCGGCCGGCTTCTACGGCGCGCAGGACATTACCGGCCTGGCCCGGCCGCAGGGCAGCAAGCCCGAACGGGGCGCCTACGAATTCCAGTCCGGCAGCCAGGACCAGGCCATCACCTTTGCCGCCCTGCCCGCCCTGAAAGCAGGCGATGCCGACTACGATCCGCAAGCGGTGGCCTCGTCGGGTTTGCCCGTCCACTACGCCAGTTCCAACCCCGAGGTGGCCGTCGTCTTCAACGGCAAGATCCAGGTCGTGGGCGGGGGCACCACCACCATTACCGCCGTGCAGGGCGGGGACGGCACCTACGCCGCAGCGCCGGAAGTGAGCCGGCCGCTGGTGGTGGACGGGACGGGCTACGGCCCGCTGCCCGTGAATTCCACCTTCGACAACGGCACGGAGGGCTGGAGCACTTTTGCCCGGGTGCCCGGCAGCATTTCGATTGCCGCCGTGCCCAAAACCGGATACAGCGGCAATGCCCTGGAAGCCACGGTGCCCAGCGTGGTCAGCCCCGGCAGCTTCGACTTGCAGGTGATGCACGCCATGCCCCTGGTGACGGGCCGGACCTACACCATCCGGTTCCGGGCCAGTACCGCTGCGGCCGCTCAGGCCGACGTGATCCTGCAATCCAACCAGGCCACCAACCGTTCGTTCTTCGCCATCCGCATCACGGCGGTCCCGACCGAGTACACGCTTTCCTACACGGCAACGACGACCGATGCCGCCAACTTCCTCAAGTTCATGGTGGGCAAATTCACCGCCCCGCTGTACCTCGACGACGTAACCATTACCACCACGCCGGCGCCGGCGATGACCATCAGGCAGGGCGAGACCGTGGTTGCCGACAACACCGCCACCGGCACGACCAGCAGCTACGACTTCGGCGCGGTACCGTTCGGCAGTTCCCGGAAGGTCACGTTCAGCCTGGAGAATACGGGCGGCCGGACCCTGAATCTGTGGTACGCGCAGAAAATAAACGTAACGGGTGCGGGGTTCTCCCTGGCGGCCAACGCGCCGGCCCCCACGGTTGCGCCCGGGGGCAAGGTCACGTTTGAGGTCGAGTTCAGGCCCGACAGCAGCGGCACGTTCACCGGCAACCTCACCATCGCCAACAACGACCCGGCGCTCAACAAAAACCCCTACAACTTCATCCTGAAGGCCACTGCTCCCAAAGCCGGTCAAACCATCACCTTTGCCGGGGCCCCGGCGCTGACGTACGGCGATGCCGGCCAGGCGCTTGCGGCCACCGCCACTTCGGGCTTGCCGGTTGCTTACGCCGTCCTGAGCGGTCCCGGCGTCATTACCGGCGGCAACGTGCTTTCGCCCACCGGGGCCGGTGACATTGTGATCGAGGCCACCCAGGCGGGCAACCACAATTACAACGCCGCCCCGCCCGTGCAGCGAACGGTGACCGTAGCCCGGAAAGACCTGCGGGTAACGGCCGCGGACCAAACGCTTACGTACGGCGATGCGATTCCGGCCTACACCTACACCCTCACGGGTTTTGTGCCCGGGCAAACGGTTGCCGACATCACGGGCAGCCCGGTCCTGCGTTCCGCGTATATGCCCGCTACGCCGGCCACCGAAAGCCCGGCCATTGTCGTGGAAACCGGTTCGTTGCGCGCTGACAATTACCATTTTGTCCCCGTGAACGGCAAGATCACCATCCGGCACACGTTCCCGCTGTTGCTCGAAGCCGAAGAAGCGGCCATCCGCGGCGGCAACGTCGTGGCGGTCTTCCCGGGTTTTACGGGCAGCGGCTACGTGGATCACCTGGGCAAAGAGGCCGATTTTATTCAGTGGACGGCCGATGCGTCCGGGGCGGGGCTGTGCCGGCTGACCTTCCGGTATGCGCTCAACAACCCCTCGCAGGGGCTGACCCTTACCGTGAACGGAACGGTGGTGCAGGCGGCCGTGCCCTTTGCCAAAAGCGGCAACTGGAACACGTGGGAAACGGTTTCGGTAGCGGCGTACCTGAATGCGGGCCCCAATACCATTCGCCTCAACGGCAGCGGCATTGCCGGGCCGAGCATTGACCACCTGCTCGTTGAAAGCAGCCTGTACGCGCCGGGGGCAAGAACTGCCTCCCGGGAGCCTGGATCGCAGCCGAACGGAGGGCCGGCGTTGGCTACCCAAAGCGGGATACAAGTATACCCGGTTCCGGCCCGTGACCAAGTGCGCGTAACGGTTGCCGCCCGCCGCGAGGCGGCCATCACCATCAGCCTGGCGGACCCGCAGGGCCGCGTGCACCAATCCACCGCTTACGTAGCCGGGCAGGAAGGCGCCAACACGGTTGCCGTTGACGTAAAAACAATCCGGTCCGGCGCTTACGTACTGCGCGCAACGACCGCGGAGGGGAGCCAGTCGAAAATGATTTTGATTGCCCGGTAACGGCCCACCAAGCGGATGCACGCTTGCAGGTCCTCGCATGACCGGCAAGCGTGCGTGCAGGAAGAAAGCTCCCCTTCCTGCTTACATTGTGAAGTAAATAAGTTGTCAAACCCATGAAAAACCAGCCGGTTCCTGCTTCCCAGGGTGCATGTAAAAGCGGAGCGGGAGATCAGTCCCGCCGTTCGTTTCTAAAGCTTATGGGCCTGGGCGCCCCCTTAGCCATCCTGGCCGCGCCGGTGCTCCCGGCGGGGCAGCATACCGGAGGCACGTTCAGGAATCCGGCCGGGCCGGCAGGCAGCCTTTTGACGAAACCTCAAAAAGCGATTCCGACCGTAACGGGAGAGATTTTGCCGGGCCGGATGGGCATTACCAGTGTACACGAACACGTACCGGTTGGAAGCAACGCGGAAGAACGCGAAAGGAGCATCGCTTTTGCGATCAGCGAGTTGAAGCAGGCAAAAGCACTGGGCCTCGATACGATCATCGAAGTGTCGCCTACCCGCGATGCGGCCGCCTTGCGGCAGGTTTCAGCGGCGACCGGCGTGCAGGTGGTTTGTTGTACCGGGTCTTATCTCCTCAAGGAGCACCAACTGTCCATGACGGTAAAAGATTTCGAAAGCCACATGCGGCGGGAAATTGAGGACGGCATCGGGGGTACGCAGGTGCGGCCCGGCGTGATCAAAGTGGCCGCCAGGGGCCTGCCCATCAAAGAAGCGGAAAAGAATTTATTCATTGCGGCGGCCCGCATCCAGCAGCAGTATAACCTGCCCATCTGCGCCCACGCCGTAAGCGGATGCGCCGAACAGCAACAGATCCTTGAAAAAGCCGGCGCCGACCTGAGGCATTGTTATTTTTCCCACATTGAAGCTACCTTTGGCTGGAGCGGACGAAGCGTAAATGCGCAGATTGACTACCTGCAGAAAGTCGTGGAAAAAGGCAGTACGCTCAGTTTCAATAATTTCGGCAACTGGAACCACACCAAGGCGGAGGACCTGGCCCGCATCCTCAGCGAACTCACCAGGCGGGGGTTCGATGACCGGATGGTGGCTACGATGGATCTGACCTGGTCGTTTGACAAGGGAGACATGAAAATCCTGTGGGCCGACACGAACGCGGATGGAAAAGACCGTACCTATTCTTACCTGCTCCGGAAAGTAGTCCCGTGGCTGCGGGAAAACGGCATTCCACAAAAATCAATCGATAAGTTCATTTCCGGTAACCCGGAAAAACTATTTACCTGGTAGGCACTGGCACTGGTCCGGGTCACCAACTGATTTACACGTGAAAAATCTGGCAATTGGCATCGACATCGGCGGAACGCGGACCAAAACCGGCCTGGTGTGCCTGGATACCGGCCGGGTGGAAGCCATGCGCATTGCGCCGACCGAAACGGAAGACGGGGCCCGCTTTCTCAAAGGCATCGGGGAGGCCATCCACGCGTTTAGGCGCCAGGCGGCCGTTGCAGGGGGCGTGCTGGCGGGGGTTGGCATCGGCGTGCCGGGCTTTGTGTTTGCCGGCGGGGTCGTCGATTCCACCTACGGCTTCCTGGAATTCATGGAAGATTACCCGCTGGCCGACCTGGTGGCGCAGCACCACGGGCTCCCCTGCCGGCTCGACAACGATGCCCGGGTGGTGGCGCTGGGCGAAGCTTTGTACGGCCGGGGCAAGGGCGTTGGCCGCGTACTGGTGCTGACGTTGGGCACCGGCCTGGGACTGGGCCTGGTGATTGACGGCAAGCCCGACGGCCCCCTGCCGTTTGCCCACATGGGCGGGCACCTGACCATTGCCACGGACGATGCGGTTTGTTACTGCGGCAGAACCGGCTGCCTGGAATCACTGGTTTCATCGGCGGGCATGGGGCGGATCGCCGGCCGCTTCCAATGGACGCAACAGTACCCGGGGCTGCCGGCCACGGCCGAAACGATTTTCAGCGAAAGAGACGCCGGCAACCCCGTCGCCGAAGCAATTGTGCAGCAGTACCTGGGGTACCTGAGAACCGGCATTGACAATTACATCAACCTGTACGCCCCGGACCTGGTGGTGCTGGGGGGCGGCATTGCCAAGGGCCTGCGCCGGGATGTCGATGCCTTGCATACCCCGGCGCTGTTGCATCCCTATAAGGCGTACCAAACGCGGGTCGCCGTTTCGGAACTGGAAGAACAGGCAGGCATTCTGGGCAGTGCCGCCCTGTTTCGGTGAGTACACTTGCGCATCCATACCGTCCTCCTCCCCCACTTCAACCACGCTTGTACATCATGAGGAACACACCCCAAGGATGGATTCTCTACTCGGTTGCCGCCGCCTTTTTCTGGGGCACCTGGGGGGTAGTCGCCAAACTGATTTCCGATGAGGTCAATCCGTTTACCAACCATTTCCTGTTCAGCCTGGGCATGTTGTTCACCTTGCCATTGGTGGTCCGGAAAGCCAGGGCCTTCCCCCCCAACCGCAAGGGCATCCTGTGGGGACTGGTGGCGGGGGTGCTGGCCGTCACGGGAAACGTGGCCGTGTTCAAAGCCTTCAGTGCGGGCGGCCTGGCGGCCATTGTCATTCCGGTGACCAACCTGTACCCGCTGGTTACCATCGTGATTGCCCTGCTGGTATTCAAAGAAAAGCTGCACTGGATCAATGGCATCGGTATTCTGCTGGCCCTGCCCGCCGTGCTGATGCTGTCGGGCGAGTCGTTGCTGTTCGACAACCCGGCGGCTTTTTTCCGGAGCATCGGGCTGAATTCCTGGTTGTTGTATTCATTCATTGCGTTATTTTTCTGGGGCGTTTTCAGTGCCGCCCAGAAACAGACCACCAATTCCATTTCGGCCGAGTGGTCTTACCTGAGCTTTACCGTTTCGTCGGTGTTCATCGCGCTGGCTTTCTGGGCGTTCGGCTGGATCGACTTTGCCTTGTCCACGCCAGCCTGGCTGCTCGGTTCGCTGGCCGGTACGCTTAACGGGTTGGGCGTGCTGGCTAGTTTTGCCGCCTACCGGGCCGAAGGAAAAGCCTCCAAAGTCACTACGATTGCCGGATCACTGCAACCGGTTTTTACTATTTTGCTGGCCCTGCTGTTTCTGTCCGAAAGCCTCTCGTTGCTCGAAACCCTGGGCATTGCGCTGGCCATCACCGGCGCGTTGACGTTGTCGTACGAACCGGCGAAAACGGAACCGAAACCGGTGACCAATGGAGGATAAGCCGTTAAAAAACAACCTTATGGATGCCATTCTGAACGAGCTGTTGGAAATACCCGCCCGGGCCGGGGAGGTACTCAGCCACCCGGTGGAAGCCCTGCCGTTGCACGTCCCGTACCTGGGCATGGGTTCGTCGTACTTTGCCCCGCTGGCCTTCAAGTACATGGGCCTGCCCATCTTCCCCGAGTTGGCCTCTGAGTACGTGTACTACCTGGCCAAGGGCCAAACCGCGCCGCTGGCCGTTCTTTTGTCGCAGTCGGGCCGCAGCAGCGAGGTGCTTTGGTGCCGCTCCCTTTTCGACCGGTACGTAGCCGTGTCCAATGATCCGGGCAGCGAATTGTGCACCGCCCCCAATGCCGGCCGCGTGGTGCCCATCCGGGCGGGAACCGAGCAGTACTCCTCCTCCAAAACCTACGTCAATACGCTGATCGCCCTGTTCAACGGCTTCGGGCTTTCTCCCGCCGCCGCGGTAGCACTTTTGACCCGGAAAATGGCCGGCTACCAGGCCGAAGGCAAACGCCTGGCCGACGAGGTATTCGCCCGGTTGCAGGGACACCACATTCACGGCATGTACGTAACCGGCAGCGGCCCCAACGTAGCCACGGCCCTGGAAGCGGCGCTGATCCTGAGTGAGAGCACCAAGCTCAACTTCCACGGCCTGCCCATGGCGCAGTACGACCACGGCCCGAAAGAAACCGCCAAAAACAGCATTGTCATTCAGATCACCGCCCAGGGTCAGACTTACGAACGGACCCGCCGGTTGGCGGAGGTGATTGCCCGGGCGGGGGCCCACGTGCTGACCGTGGAGGAACCCGAAGCGGAGGAAAATTACTCCATCCTGACCAACATCATTCCCTTCAACTTCATGGCGTACTACCTGGCGCAGCACCTGAACGTGGGCGAGACGTTCGTGGTCGGCGGCAAAGTCACCGAAGCCCTTTGAGGACATTTAACCCATCCGCAGTGCATGAAAACCGTGATGTTGGCCCTCTGCCTGTTTACCTTCGCTTACGGCCTGCGGGCGCAGCCGGTCAAGCGCATCTACCTGGCCAACGACGACCATACCGACTACATGTGGACCGGCAACGAAGCGCAGTACGACTCGGCTTTCGTGCGCATGCTCGATTACTACATCCGCCAGATCGATTCCACCCGCCACCTGCCCGACGACTACCAGGCCCGCTGGAACTGCGACGGCAGCTACTGGCTGCGCACCTACCGGAAATACCGCGGGTCGGCGCAGTTCAACAAACTGATCGGGTACATCCGGTCGGGCCACATCAGCAGCCCGCTCAACGCCCTGGTGAGCACCTACGGCGGGCAACCCACCGAGGCGGTGTTGCGGGGCATGTACTACGCCGGGCAACTCGAACGGGAATACGACCTGCGTTTCTCCCTGGCCGTCTGCATGGAAAACCAGACCCTGCCCTTCGGGCTGGCTTCGCTCTGGGCGGGTGCGGGGGCGAAATACAGTTGGCGCGGCGTGTGCAACTGCGCGACGAAAATTCCCCAAAAGCTCAGCACGCGGCAACACCAGTTGTACCGCTACACTGGCTTTGACGGCCGCAGCGTGCTGATGAAGTGGTACAACCGCTATCCCCAGTCCGTGGACGTCGGGGGCTACGCCGAAACCCGCACCGAGCCGAAAGTGCAGCACCCGGTGCCCGACATCAGCAGCCGCGTGCCGGTGCTCGATGCGCTGTGCGACACCATTACGCCCGGGGCCCCCTACCCCTACAACGTGGCCGGGGCGTTTGGCTACGGCTGGGACGACCTGGAAACCTACAATGCCCCCGCCTTTATCACCGCGGCGCGGCAGACCACCACCCCCGCGCGGCGGGTCCGCGTGTCGAATGAAGAGGATTTTTTCCGGGACGTTGAACGGACGTACCCTACTCTCCCGGCGCAGTCGGTTTCCTTCGGCAACGAATGGGACCTGTACCCGGCTTCGATGAACGAAACCACGGCGGCGGTGCGGCGGGCCACCGAAACACTCCGGGCGGCCGAAGCCCTGGCGGCCCTCATTGCCCTGCAAGACAGCACGTTCGGGGAGGATTTGACGGCGATGCGCCGCGCCGCCTGGGATGCCTACGGCCTGTACTGGGAGCACGACTGGACGGCCGACGGGCCGGTGACCCGCAAGGAACGGGCCGACTGGCAGATCAGGCAACAGCACCACATCACCGCCTACGTGGATACGCTGCTCGGGCGCGGCATCGCCGCGCTGGGGAGGGGCTTACGGACCGCGGACCGCCCCCGGTTCTACGCGTTCAACCCGCTGGGCTGGGTCCGCAGCGACGCGGCGGATTTTCCGTACGCGGATGCCCGGCCGGTAAAAGTCATTGACCTGCAAACCAATGCCGAAGCAGCCAGCCAGCGCATCCGCAAAGGCGGCCGGCAATACCTGCGGGTCTGGGCCGAAAACGTACCTTCGGTGGGCTACAAAGTGTTTGAAATCCGGCCGGGCGCACCGGCCCGGCGCCCACCGGCCGCGCGGGCCACGGGCGAAGTGATTGCCAACGCCCATTACCGGCTCCGGCTCCGCAAATCCGGCGTGATCAGCGACCTGACGGACCTGAAAGCCGGCAACCGGCAAGTCGTCGGGGTGCAGGACGGCCGCGCCTGCAACGATTTAGGATCGGCTAATGCCGATGCGGGCCGCCCGGTGGTGGTGGAGAACGCGGGGCCGGTATCGGTTACGCTCAAGGCCGTTTCGGATGATCCGATCCCCCACACGGTCCGGGTGACGCTGTTTGCGGGCAGCCCCCGCATCCAGATCGAAGACAGCATCGGGGCCAATTTCAGCGACGTAAAAACGTGGGCCTTTTCGTTCAATGTACAAGCCCCCACCACCCGCCACGAAGAACTGGGTGCCGTTCTGACGGCCAAAAAGGAAACCCGGGGCGGCCACTACGCCGCGCGGAATGCCCGCTACGACTGGCTCACGTTCAACCATTTTGCCGACCTGAGCGAAAAGGAGTACGGCGTTACCCTCTCCAACGTGGATTGCAGTTTTTTTACCTTGGGCGGGAGTACGCCCGATTCCCTCTGGGAAAATTCTGCCCAATTACGCGCCCTGGCCGGCGGGCAGGTAGACGGGCCCAAGCTGGGAATTGTCAGCCAGAATGGGGCTACCGCGTTCCGGTACCAGTTCGCCCTGACCACGCACCCAGCGGCTTTCGACGCCGCGGCGGCCATGCGCTTTTCCCTCGAACACCAGAACCCCCTGGTGACGGGAGCCGTAACCGGTCCCGCCGGCGGGTCTGCGTCCGTGACTTATTCGCTGCTGGCGGTTTCCGACCGGGACGTTTTGCTCTGGAGCCTCAAACCGAGCGAAGAAGGAATGGGCCGGGGCCTGGTGGCCCGGTTCTGGAACCTGCAACCGGCCGCCCGGACCCCTGCCATACGGCTCGTACGCCCGGTCCGGCAAGCCTGGCAGACGACGCACCTGGAAACCGATGAACGGGTCATACGACCCGCCGACGGGGCGTTGCCGGCGCAGTTCGCCCCCTGGCAACTCAACACGTACCGGCTTCTCTTGCAGCGGTAGGAAAAGAGGAATCCGGCGAAACCTATTCCACAACTCGCAGATCGTACGTGGAATAGGCACAGACAAAATGGGCATCAAGGGGCGTATCCGGCGGAGTAGGCGTATCGTTGTGGTGGGGTCATGGCAGTGAACTAAGCCCCGTATCCCCGTGGGTTCGGGTTCTCAAACCCGACCCTGCCCCTGGTAACTCAACCTCCTGGTAACTCAACCAAGCGCGTAGCTTCGCCAGCGGTTTCCCCTCACCGGTACCAGGCCAGCGAATAGGGGTATCTGCCAGCGGCTTCTCCTGGTGTGGTACGGGTAACGGGCCGGGTCGGGTTTGAGAACCCGACCCCACGGGGATACGTCTACTACACGGGATACGCCGACCCCACGGGATACGGGGCTAAGTCCACTGCCATGACCCTCGGCTGGGGTTGTATGAATAGAACGGACAAGTACCCTCTCGACTGGGGGCAGTCTTCCGTTTCATTCATACTACGCAACGGCGCCCAGGCGACCGTAGCCGGACGCTCCGCAAAACCTGACCGGCGGCAGACCGGCCGGACGCTCACCCGGTTCCTCCTCCCCGGATAAAGGCCGGTTGTCGTATCGCTACGCTTGCCGGCCACCGGCCACCCAAGCGTTACCCGTGAAGCCGGCAATACCGCACTATTCCGCCCCGGGCGGCACCAGGCGATGTTTTTTTTCGGGGACCGCAGCATACCAAAGCGCTACGAACGGGCGAAAAGGGCGGCAGAACTGGCAGCATGGCCTTTTGGGCGTGCCTTTCAAACGCTACGGAAAAAAAGGTGGCGGACTTTCGTGAACCGGAAAATTACAAGGACGGACCAGCCATTGCCGGGGGCGGTACCGGCAAAATCCCATTGCGTTTGGTCGCGCAACCGGTGGCCAAAGCGCTACAAACGCCAATTAATCACTTAATCCACAGGCACTTATGTTGACATATTAAAAAATTTGAGTTGTTTTGGTACGCCTTTTTTACCTAACAATTCAATCCCAATGCACAAACCGCTACTCTCCTCCCCGGCCGGGCCGTTCCGTTTGTCAGGAATGCGTCCGTACCAACGTTCCATTGCCTGGTTGCTGCTCCTGCTGACCGGTTCGTTTGCCTTCGGCCAGAACCGCCGCTGGCTGGCCGTGCGGGCAGACGCCGTTACCCAACTCGTGCGGCAAGCCGTAACGCCGGCGGCGGCCGCCGGCGACGTGTACCTGTCGGACCTCAACTGGACCTCCGCAACCATCGGCTTCGGGAGTATCCAGAAGGACAAGAGTGTGGACGGCAACCCGGTCCGGCTCGACGGCGTCACGTACGCCAAGGGCATCGGTACGCACGCGGTCTCCACCATCCTCTACAACCTGGAGGGCGGATACACGCATTTCAGCGCCAAAGTGGGCATGAACGACGAGGTGGACGGCGCCGGCTGCGGCTCGGTGGCTTTTGAGGTGTACCTCGACGGGAGTGATGCACCCGCTTTCAGCAGCGGCAGGATGACGGCCGTTTCGGCAACCCAGCTCGCCGACCTCGACGTTACCGGCGTCAATGAACTGAAGCTGGTGGTTACGGATGGCGGCGACGGCAACTGCGGCGACCACGCCGACTGGGCCGACGCCAGACTGACGCCCGTACCGCCCGTTCCCGACGATGAGGCGCCCACCACCCCCGGGACCCTGACGGCAACCGAAACCACGCCCTACGCCGTTACCCTCCACTGGGCGGCGGCCACCGATAATGTGGGCGTGACCGGCTACCAGGTGTTGGTGAACGGCGCCCCCAGGGCCACCGTGTCCCGTACCGTAACCACTTACAAGGTGACCAGCCTGACCCCGGCCACCGCCTACACGCTTTCCGTAAAAGCCCGCGACGCCGCCGGCAACTTCTCGGCCGCCGCCGAAGTGTCGGTCACTACGCCCGACGGGCCGCCCGTCTGCGAAGGCACCGGCGCCATTGACTGGGAAGTCTTCGCCACCAACGGCAACACCGCCACCTTCGACTGGACGCAAGCCCCGGTGCAGACCGGCAGCCGGACGCAACTCGACATCCCCCAGAGTTCACCCGGCAAGGACTACTTCAACCAGCGGCTGCGCGGCTACCTGCAAGTACCCCAGGCGGGCGAATACACCTTCTGGGTAGCCGGCGACGACGGCAGCGAAATCCTGCTGAGCCCCGATGACCAGCCGGAAAATGCCGTCCGGATTGCCTACAACAACGGCTATACCCCCGATTACCCCAATGCGGCCCCCGGCAAGTCGGCCCCCATCGCCCTGTTGCCGTGCGTGCGCTACTACATCGAAGTGCGCAACGAGGAACTGAGCGGCGGCGACTTCGTGAAAGTACAGTGGCAACTGCCCGACGGCACCCGGCAGGACCCCATTCCCGGCCGCTGGCTGAGTGCGCCCGACAAAACCTACCCGTCCGGCCTGACGGCCACGCCGACCGCCGGCGAGGTGACGCTCAACTGGACCGCCCCCAACCTGGGCGCCGATTCTTACAAGGTGTACGACGCCACCTCCGGCACGGATGTATTGCTGGCAGAAAACATCACCGCCACTACCTACACGGCTACCGGCTTTACGCCCGGTGCGCCGGCTGCTTTCAAGGTAAGCGCCGTAAAAAACGGGGCAGAATCGGCTAAAGTGTCCGTTTCCACCACGCTGCTGTGTGAGAACATTGCGGGTTTTGTCCGGGCGGACCGCTGGAACAATTACACCGGCACCGTAACCGACATCGGTAACATCGGGGCGGCGCCGGATGCCACCCGCCAGTTAAACACCCTGTCGGCCCCCTCCACGAGCCCCGACGTGAACAACTACGCCCAGCGGGTGAAGGGCCTGATCGTGCCGCAGGTGAGCGGGGCGTACCGCTTCTGGGTGCAGGCCGACGACGTGATCGAACTCTACCTGAGCACCGACGAAAACCCGGCCCACAAACGGAAGATCGCCTTCACCACTTCGTATACGCCCAATTACGATTCACAGCCCACCCAGCAGTCGGCCGTGATCAACCTGGAAAAATGCCGGTCGTACTACTTTGAAGTGTATCACCTCGAATACGGCGGCAGCGACGCGTTCAAGGTGCGGTGGCAGTTGCCCAAAGCCGACGGTACCGCGGGCGGCGCTTTCCAGGACCCCATCCCGGGTTCGGTGCTGCAACCCGAATACATCAACTTCGCCCCGACCGTCACGGCGGATTTTACCGCCCCTTACATTTACAACAACGCCGACCAGCAGACGGTGAACCTGACCGGCATCGGTGACGCCAACGAAGACCGCGCCCAGACGCTGACTTTCACGGCCGTGAGTTCCGACGAATCGGTAGTGCCTGACCCCGTGGTGGCCGTGAACGGCAGTACCGGCACCCTCAAATTCACCCCCACCGGCAAGGTAGGTACGACCGAAATCACCCTCACGGTACGCGACGACGGCGGCACCGAAAAGGGCGGCGCGGATACCAAAACGGTAAAGTTCACGGTCAACGTGATTGACCCGTTGGTGAACGTAGCCCCCACGCTGAACCCGGTAGCCGACCTGGCCGTGCCCAAGACCCCCGTGCAGCGGACGGTGAACCTGGCGGGCATCTCCGACGGCGACGACAACAAAAACCAGGTCCTGACCTTCTCGGCCACCAGTTCGAACCCGGCCATCATTCCGGACCCGGCCGTGGAATACACGCCCGGACAGGCCACGGCCGCGCTGAAGTTTACGCCTACCAGCGCCATCGGCGAATCCACGATCACGGTTACGGTGCAGGATGACGCCGCCGGCAGCCAGGGCGGCCAGGACACCCGCACCGTCAGCTTCAAGGTGCAGGTAAAAGGCACCGGCCTGGTGGAAGATTTGGATGACGGCAACCTGGCCGGCTGGGGCTTCGGCCCGCCCGTGCACACGGTCACCAACGAGAACGGCGTCCTCAAGGTAGCCGCCATCAAGGGCACCTTCGACGGGTTCAACTTCGACTTTGCCCCGCTCGACCTGTCGGCGCACCCGTACCTCAGCATGAAGATCAAAACGGCCGTGGATTTCAAGTTCCGGCTCTTCCTCTGGGACGTCAAGAACAGCTACAACTCCGGCAGCGGCTTCGACTTCGGCACCAAAGTGATCAAGGCGTCGGAAGACTTCGTGGAATATACCTTCTACTTCAAGGACCTGCCCGACGCCGGCGTGGACCTGACCAACATCAAGCGGCTGCTGCTCAACATCAACCCGCAGTACAACTTCAACGGCTCGTTCTTCATCGAAGACCTGCGCATCGGCGACCAGGCCCGGCTCATGCCCAGCCTGAGCCTCATTCCTGACCAGCAGGTGTACCGCAACGCCGGCCCGCAGACGGTGCAACTGACCGGCATCGACGACGGCACCACCGGTACCAACCCCGTGGGCTTTGCGGCCACCAGTTCGGACCCGGGCCTGATTGCCAACCCCACCGTGGCGTACACGGCCGGCGAACGGACGGCCCGGCTCACCTACGCGCCGGTTGCCAACCAGACCGGGGAAGCGGTCATCACCGTAAAGGCTGCCGCGGCCGGTACCAACGCCGACAACGTGAAAACCTTCAAGGTGTCGGTGGGCGGGAACCAGGCGCCGGAAATCGCCGCCGTGGCCGGCCAGAAAGCCGCCGTGGGCGTAGCCAAAGTGGTGCCCCTTAAAGGCATCAACGACGGCAACCCCGAAACCATCCAGGGGCTGGCCGTGATGGCAACCAGTTCGAACCCGTCGGTGGTGCCCAACCCGGAGGTGGACTATGTTTCGGGTGACCTGACCGGCAGCCTGACGCTGACGCCCGCGGCCCCCGGTACGGCCACCATCACCATTGCCGTGAAAGACGACGCCGGCGGCCCCGATACCCGGACGGTCAGTTTCCCGGTGCAGGTGTTCGGTTCGCTCAACAATGCCCCGACCCTGGCCGCCGCCGGCGCCCAGAGCTTCCTCATCAATGCCGGCGAACAGACCCTCTCCCTGGGCGGCATCGGCGACGGCGACCCGGGCGTGCAGCAGCCACTCGTCCTCACGGCCACCACCGCCAACGCCGGGGTCATTACCGCGCCGCGGGTGGTGTACACGCAGGGGTCGCCGACCGCCCAACTCAAATATACGCCGGTGAAAGTGGGTGCGGAAACCATTACCGTGACCCTCACCGACGGGGGCGGCGCGGCCGGCAACGACGGCAACCAGTCGGTAACCCTCCGGGTGCCGGTGAACGTGCGGCCCGTGCCCATCACCGGCTTCGTGGAAAACTTCCTGGCGAGTGACGCGATCAACTGGGCGGCGGGACCGGGCAACTACTCCTTCGAAGTGGTGCAGACGCCCAACGCCGACATCCGGATCGTGCACAACAAGCCCAACCTGTTTCCCGAATGGTGGGCCGCCGTGCCGCTCACCTTCCCCGAAGCCGACCTGTCCGGCAACCCGTACCTGAGCTTCGGGATCAAGGTAAGCAACCCGATGAAAATCTGGGTGTTCACCGGCGATGCGGGCGGGGTCAACGGCACCAACGTAGGCGCCTGGATCGACGTGCCGGCCGACGGCAATTTCAAGAACATCTTCTACGATTTCACCGGCGCCAACGGCAACCTCACCCGCATCGACAAGCTGTACTGGAACTTCAACCCCGGCGCGGGCTACCAGGGCACGGTGACCATCCGCAACGTGCGGGTGGGCGACCAGGCCGACAACCAGCCCAACTTTACCCCGCAGGTCACCATCGGGGGCATCGGCAGCCGCACCGTGTTCAAAAGCGCCGGCGCGACCCACCTGGCCCTGGGCGGCATCTCCGACGGCTTTAAGCCCAACACCGGCGGCGACAACACCACCGTGGTCCTGTCGGCGACCAGTTCCAACCCCGGCCTGGTGCCCGACCCGGCGGTGAGCCCCGTATCGGCCGACGGCAAGGCGACCCTCACGTTTACCCCCGTAGCCGGGCAAACCGGCTCGGCCACCCTCACCGTGACCGGCACCAAAACCGGCTCGATCCCGGGCAGCCGCACGTTTACCGTGGAAGTAGTGGAACCCGGCGCGGGCGGCGCGGTGGGCGTAGCCGTGAACCTGGCCGACCAGCGGCAGACCATCCAGGGCTTCGGGGTGTACGGCGGCGACCTCTCGCAGGTGAGCCGGCTCACGAAAGACCTGGGCATTTCGGTGCACCGCCACGAGATTTCGGCGGAATTTGAACCGGTAAACGACAACAGCGACCCGGGCACCATCAACCTGGCCGGCTACGACCTGGGCGAAGTAGCCAGCGACCAGGCCAACGGCCCGGGGGTGGCGGTGATCAAAGCCCTGAAGGCGTCGGGCGTGAAGCGATTCATCGCCACCGTGTGGAGCCCGCCCGCCTGGATGAAGCGCAACCTGAGCGCCCCGGGTTCGGTGGCCCCGGGCGGCGACTTTATCAACAACCGCCTCAACTTCGACTACGCGGAGGAATTTGCCGAATACCTGGCCGCCTACACCCTGGCCTTCAAGCAGGAGACCGGCGCCGACCTGTACGCCATCAGCATCCAGAACGAACTGGAATTCAACCAGTTCTTCTACTCGGCCATCTACTCAGTGGAAGAATACGTGCGGATCGTGAAGGTCGTCGGCCGCCGGTTCGAGAAGGAAGGCATTGCCACCAGGCTGTTCGGGCCCGAAAACCTGCCCCAGCAGAACAACGTGCTCAACTACTTCAACGCCATCCTCAACGACCCGGAAGCCATCAAGTATTTTGACATTTTCGCCATCCACAACTACGACGCCGACGCCATTACCGGCGGCAACACCGGGGCGCAGGACTGGCAGTCGTTCTACAACGCGGTAAACAACTACAACCTGGCCAACGGCACCCGGAAGGAACTCTGGATGACGGAAACCTCCGGCTTCCCGGAGAGCTGGACCAAGGCGCCCAACGAAGCCGCCGCCGGCCCGGTCCAACTGGCCCAGAACCTCTACAACGCCCTCGGATTCGGCCGCATTAACGCCTGGGTGTGGTGGACGCCCGACCAGTTGCTGGAAAACAACCGCGCCGACGCACCGACCAACCTGTTCCGCATTTCGCAGCACTACTACAAGTACGTGCGGCCCGGGGCCGTGGCCGTAGGCAACACCGTAACGGGCAGCCCCGACGTGCTGGTCAACTCGTTCCGCAACCCCGACGGCAGCGTGGTGGTCATCCTGATCAACAAGCTGGCTACGCCCACGCGGGTAACGCTTTCGGGCGCCGGCCTGCCCGACGCGTTCCAGCGGTTCGTGACGGCCGAAAACGTCAACTTTGCGCAGTTGCCGGACGCCACGGGCGGAACGGTTACCCTGCCCGCCACCAGCGTAACGACCCTGTACAACGACGTGATTGCCCCCACCGCGCCGCTGGCGCCGGATGGTTCGGCGGCGGCGTTCGAGGCGTACCTCCACTGGCAGCCGGCCGACGACGTGGGCGGCATCACCGGCTACCAGATCACCATTGCCGGCAAGCCGGAGTACGCGCAGACCGTAACCGGCACCTCGGCCACGGTAGCCGGGTTGAGCGACGTGACCACGTACACGTTCAGCGTGCGGGCGGTTGACGTAGCGGGCAACCGGTCGGAGCCGGCCTCGCTTACGCTCAAAACGCTGGACGGCACGGCGCCCACGGCCCCGGTATTGTCGTACGGGTACATCCTGCCCGAGAAAGGGACGCTGACCTGGACGGCCGCCACCGACAACGTGGGCGTAACCGGCTACGACATTTACAACGGCAGCGTGAAGATGCTCGGCGTGGGCGGCAACGTGACTTCGTACCCCTTCGAAAACCTCAGGGAGGGCACCGTGTACAACTTCTCGGTGCGGGCCAAAGACGCGGCCGGCTTCGAGACGGCCAGCAACGTGGTGCAAAACGCCATTCCGGAGGCCGGCCTCACCCTGGCCGCCGCCTGTTCACCCAACCCCGCCGCCACGCGGCGCTGGGAGGTGGTCAGCACGTTCAGCAAGGCGACCTCCTTCTCGTGGGTGGTCGTGGGCACGGGCCAGCGAGGCACCGGCAGCTTACCGGCCGGCGGCACGGCAACCTTCAGCACGCAAACGGTGAAGAACAACGCCAACTCCGTAACCATCACCTGGGGGAGCAACAAGACGGCCACGGCTACCGGCACGGCGCAGGCGTGCAGTGACCCGGCCGCGCGGGCGGCTGCCGCCGGGGCCGAAAGTACGGCGTTGCCACTGGAAGTGTTTCCCAACCCGGCGACGGGCCAGTTCACGCTGCGCTACGCCGCGGAGGCCGCAGGCAAGGTACAGGTACTCATCACCGACGTGCTTTCGCGGCCGGCCCTGCGCCGGGACTGGGCCGTGCAGCCGGGGGTGAATGAACTGCCGCTGACCACGCAGGGCCTCAAGACCGGTCAGTACGTGATCACGGTGACGGAGGGCGGCAAGCGGGTATTCAAACGGTTTGGCGTGCAATAAATAAGGCGACAGCGTATATGACAACCATAAGCAGGGGAACCCTTTTGGGGTTCCTTTGCTTTCTCCCCGCCCGGGGTGACCCGCGGAATTATACCCATTCGTTGTTCGTATCCCTCCTGTTTTACACGTAATTGTGAACAGGCAAATACTACCTGTGAATCATGGCATTACGAACAACGAATAACGAACAACCAACAACGAAAGGGTATTACTGGTACACCCGGATGTAATCCACCTCGAAACGGGCCGGAAAAGGAGTCTGCTCCGGGTTGCCGCCGTTGGTGCCGCCGATGGCGAGGTTGACCAGCAAGTAATGCGGCTGGCGGAAGGGATTCTTCCCGGAGCCGTCCCCGTTCACGGTGGTATCCAGGGCTACCGTGTTGAGCAGCAGGTCGTCCACGTAGAGTTTGATGAACTGCCGGTCCCAATCCATGCGCCACACGTGAAACTTCCGCGACCACTCCGGGTCCTTGAAAGAAGTGACCGGCTTTTTGGTGGTAGACCATCTGGGCTCGTACTGTTTTTGGGTGCCCCACGCGGCGTTGGCCAGCAGGTCGCCCCGGTAGTATTCCATGATGTCGATCTCCCCGCAGGCGGGCCACGCGCCCTCCGTCCCCAGCGTCCAGAAAGCCGGCCACATGCCCGGGCGGGTGTCGATCCGGGCCCGCATCTCGAACCGGCCGTACTGCCACTGGTGCAACCCTTTGGTGATCAGGCTGGCGGACGTATAACGGGCATACGGCCGGTTGCGGCGCCAGTCCGGGCTGGCCGGATCGTAATTGGGATTTTTCAGCGAATCGCGCCGCCCTTCGATGACCAGGTGGCCGTTCCGGCAAAACGCATTGCCGGGCTGGTAGTACTGGAATTCCTCGTTGCGGACGAAGCCCCGCTCGAAAGTCCATTTTGCCGGGTCGGGCGGGCCGTTCCGGTCAAACTCGTCGGCCCACACCAGTTTCAGGGCCGGCCGGGCGGTTCCCGTACCGGGCGTCTGCCCCCAGGTCGCCCACGCACCGGCAGCCGCCAGCAGGAGGGCCATTGCCCCGATCGTTTTCATGTTCGTTGTTGGTTGTTGGTTATTCGTTGTTCGAACGTTACTGGAGCGGATGCGTTCCGGCGGCCGGGGCCACGGCCTGCACCTTGTCGTTGTTCTTGCCGATGAGAATGATTTCCCGGCCCGGGGCAGTCCGCAGGGAGAGCATACCGCGCACGTCGCCGGGGGCGTAAAACCCGCTTTGTGCCCAGGGCACCGGCGTAAAATTTCCCTTCCCGTCGCCCCGGAGCAGCAACCCCATGCCCGCGTCGAGCCGGCCGGCCTGCACGCGGAAAGGGTAGAAATTCCCCGCCAGCAGCACGTCCGCGTGGCCGTCCCCGTTGTAGTCGCCCGCCAGCAACCCGCTGGCTACCGAGAACTGGGCTTCCGTCGGCAGGGGTTTGAGGCTGAACTGGCCGTTGCCCCGGTTCTCCAGGTAAGACGTCCGCAGGGTGTGTACTTCCAGTTTCCGGGCCTTTTGCAGGGCCGCCGCCCCAAAGATGTCTTCGGGCCGGGCGTCGGCGTAGTGGATGTACTTGACGAACTTTTTGCGCAGCGGGTTGATCTGGTCGAGCAGTTCGTCGCGGGAGGCCACCGGGTAGCTGACACCCTGCACGTACGCGCACAGCACCGGGTCGAGGCGGCCGTTGCCATCGAAGTCGTCGGCGTACAGCGTCAGCGGCTCCCGGGCGGAAGCTTTCCACGGCAGGTTGGCGCCCATGTTGCCCAGTACGTAGTCGGTGTCGCCGTCCCCGTCGAAGTCGCCGGGCAGGATTTTCGCCCACAGCCCGCCCGTTTTTTCCAGGCCCGTTTGCTTTGCTTCCACCAGTTTGCCCCGCTGGTTGATGAAAATCCGCACCGGCATCCATTCGCCCACCACCAGCAGGTCGGGCCACCCGTCGCCGTTCACGTCGGTCCACCGCGCATCGGTGACCAGGCCGGGCTCCCGCAGGGCGGGGTTTACGGTGGGCGTCGCCACGGTGAACCGGGCCCGGCGGGTCTGGGGATCGGTGTCGTTGCGGAGGATGCCGCCCGGCGAGGTGTCGGGGTAAGCGCCGGGCTTGATGCGTCCGCCCACGAACAGGTCCACGTCGCCGTCGCGGTCGTAGTCGCCGGCCGTTACGCAACCGCCGCTGGCGTATTCGGCGGGAATGGCGCCGACGGGGGCTTTGGCAAAAGTTCCGCGTCCGTCGTTGAGGTACAGGCGGTCCTGCAACTGCGGGGCACCCAGCGCAAACTCATTGCCCCCGCTCACCACGTACAGGTCGGCGTCGCCGTCGCGGTCCGCGTCGAAGAACACCGAACCCATGTCTTCGCAGGCCGCATCTTCCGCCCAGGGCTGCGCGGGCGCGGCCACGAACGACCCTTCCGGCCGGTGCAGGTACAGGCGGCCCGGCTGACCGGCGGCGCCGCCCACGAAAAAGTCATCGCGGCCGTCGCCGTTCACGTCGCCGCCCGCCAGGTGCGGCCCCAGGCGCGAGAGCTGGTAGGGCAGCAGCCGTTCGTGGTGGAAGTCGCCGTAGGGGTTCTCACTGTGGGTAAAGTCAACGCCGGCCCCGGCCGTAACGTCCGCAAAAAGCGGGGCGGCGGCCGCTGCCGGTGGCCCCGCCGCGACCGGTGCCGCGTCGCCCTGCCGGATTTCCAGCAGTTGGTTGGCCGCGACGCCTTCATGCAGGGAGACGCCGCCCCCGGGCCACGCCACCCGCACGCGTTTGGCGGCCGTGCCGTTGCCCAGCCCGAAGAGCAGCACCGGCTCCACCGCCGACTGGTAGCCGCGGGAGGGCATCAGTTCCTGCATCTGCGTGCCGTCCTCCCCTTCCACGTACACTTTGGCGCCCACGGCGTGGATGTTTTTCGCGGCCCCGACCAGTTTGATCTTCAGGTAATTGCTCCCGGCCCGCGTACGGGCGTGGTTTTGCCAGAGGGTTGCCGGCTCGTTGGTGTTGTTGGTGACCAGGTCCAGGTCGCCGTCGTTGTCCAGGTCGGCGTACGCCGCCCCGAACGACATGTCGGGCTGGCGGATGCCCCAGGCGTTCGTCTGGTCGGCAAACGTGAGGTCGCCGTTGTTGCGGAAAATGTAGTTGCTCACCTTCGTGGAAGGCATCTGGCCGATGAGTTCGTACACGGGAATTTGCGAGCCGGTCAGCCGGGCTTTTTCCTTGGCCTCCTCCACCGTGAACTTGAGAAAGTCCATGTTGGTGAAGTCGCGCAGGTAACCGTTGGTGACAAACAGGTCTTTGTGCCCGTCGTTGTCGTAGTCGGCAAACAGGGCGGCCCAGCTCCAGTCGGTGCGGTCCACGCCGGCCAGCTGGCCGATCTCCGAAAACACCGGCAGGCCGTCGGGCCCCACGCCCCGGTTGAGTTGCAGGGTGTTGCGCATGTTCTGGTGGTGGTAGCCGCTGTCCACCATCAACTGGTACTTCTGGTACTCGTCGGGCCCCTTGAGCATCTTCTGCCGGTGGTTGTCTTCGGGCAGCATGTCCACCACCAGCAGGTCGGGGCGGGCGTCGTTGTTGATGTCGGCCACGTCGGAGCCCATGCCGAAGCGGGAAATGTGGCCCATCGCCTGCCTGGTGCATTCGCGGAAGGTGCCGTCGCGGGCGTTGAGGTAAAAAAAGTCCTGTTCCTCGTAGTCGTTGGTGACGTAGAGGTCGGGCCAGCCGTCGTCGTTCACGTCGCTCACCGACACGCTGAGGCCGAAGTTGAGGCCGCCGCCGTTGATGCCGGCCGCGTCGCTCACCTCGGTAAACGCGTTGCCGTCGTTGCGGTAGAGGCGGTTGCCGAACTGCGGGTGGCGGGTGCGGCGCAGCTTGCGGGTGTTGAAAAAGGGGCCGTAGAACCGGTTGCCGTGGTTGAGCAGGAACAGGTCGAGGTCGCCGTCGCGGTCGTAGTCGAAAAAGGAGGCGTGCGTGGAAAACGTACCGGGGGCGTCGAGGCCGTAGCGGGCGGCGCATTCGGTAAAGGCAGGTACGCCGCCGGGGGCGCAGCCGTTGTTGAGGTAGAGTTCGTTGGCCCGCTGGGCGGCCGTCACCGGTCCCGAGTAACACACGTACAGGTCGAGCCAGCCGTCGGCGTTCACGTCGGCGGCCGTCACGCCGGTTTTCCACTTGGCGCGGCCGGCCACCCGGGCCTCGTCGGTCACGTCGCGGAAGGCGAAGTCGCCCCGGTTCAGGTACAGCCGGTTTTTGACGGCGTTGCCGGTAAAGTAGAGGTCGCACTTGCCGTCGCGGTTAAAGTCGCCGGCCGCCACCCCGCCGCCATTGTAGAGGTACTCGTACTGCATGACGTTGAGCTGGGGCGTTTCGGCAATCACGTTCTGGAAGTGGACGCCCGACTGGTCGGGTTCTACTTTCGTAAACAGGGGTTGTTCCTGCCGGCACGAGACCAGCCCGAACAAAAGCAACCAGGTACCCGGAAACCTAAGGGGCCGCCTTATGGTAAAAAATAAAATGCCGGGTAAATCCATCACGCAAAACCGATAATTCAATAGTAGCCTGATTCGTTGTTGGTTGTTCGTTGTTGGTTGTTCGTACTTCCTCTTAGCGTAGTCGTATCCCCGGATGGGGTCATCGAAGTAGACTTAGCCCCGTATCCCCCGCGGGGTCGGGTTCTCAAACCCGACCCTGCCCCTGACCGCTTTACTCCCTGTTTACCCAGGCCGGCTATTCAAAGACGTACGCAAGGGGCGGCCCGTAGCGGCAGGCTTTCGGGAGAGAACCTGCAAAGGTGCAGCGGTTTGGCGAAACATATGCCATATCTGTTTGGCGGCCGATGAGCCACGCGTTGAAAGATATGGCATATGTTTCGCCAGCCGGTTCCCCAACCGAATGCGGATACTGTAGTAGTCATTATCACCGATGGTTTATGCGCAAGTCCTGTATAGACTCTTTTCCACGTCAACCCAGGCTTCGGCTTACCAGCCGGGGTTCTGTTGTAAGTTAGGGTTTTTGTCAATTTCGGTTTGGGGAATGGGCATCAGGTTGTGTTTGGCCTGGTGCACCCGGTCTTCCACCTTGAACCGCGCGTAGGTTTTGCCGTCCTGGCTGATGCGCATGCCGAAGATGGGGCCGTTGAAAACCTGTTCGGCCAGTCCCCAGCGGCGCACGTCGTAGAAGCGGTGTTCCTCGAAGGCCAGTTCGACGGTCCGCTCCTGGCGGATCTTTTCGCGCATGGCGGCCTGGTCGAGCCCGGGCGGCAGCGGGGGCATTTTTACCCGGGCCCGCACCTGGTTCACCGCGTCGTACACCGTGGCGTCGGGGCCGGCCGCTTCGTTCTGGGCCTCGGCGTAGTTGAGCAGCACTTCGGCCAGGCGGATGATGATCCAGCTGTTGTAGCTCGGGCCCCGGTCGCCGTTGGCGTAGAGGCGGCTGATGTTGCCTTCGTCGAGGAACTTGCGCATGTAGTAGCCCGTCTTGGTGGCGTCTGCGTTGGTGCCCGTAGCCCCGCCGTCAATGCCGTTGAGTCCCCGCACGCGGGTTTGGACCGTGTAATCGCCCCACTGGGCCCCTTCGTACTGGATGCTGGCGTAGAAGCGGGGGTCGCGGTTCTTGTAGGGGTCGTTTTCACTGTAGAGCGGCGACGCATTGTAGGGCTTGCCGTCGGTCATTTCGTACTTGTCCACCAGGTTCTGGGTGGGGGCCGTGCCGCCCCAGCCGCCGCCCGTGCCGCCGGCCGGGTTGTTGAACAGGTCCACGGGGTGGTACCGGCGGTCAACCTTGAACTGGTTGTCGAAAATGATCTCCGAATTGTTGGTGTTGGCGGCCAGGAACAGCGGGCCGTACTCGGGGAACAGGGCGAAAGTCCCGGCGTCCATCACGGTTTTGGAAGCCGTCGCCGAGGCCGCCCACTGCCGGGCGTACAACAGCACGCGGCCTTTGAGGGCCTGCGCCGACCCCTGCACGGCCCGGCCCTTGTAGGGCGTATCGGGCAGCAGCCGGGCCGCTTCGTCGAGTTCGGTCACCATGAAGCTCACGCATTCCTCGTAGGAGTTGCGCGGGGTGAGCAGGGCGTCGATGTCGTCGATGCCCTTGGCCTGCGTTTCGAGGGGCACGCCCCCGTACAGCTTGGTGAGTTCGTGGTAGAACAGGGCCCGCAGGAATTTTGCTTCGCCCGTCAGGCGGTCTTTGCGGGGCTGGTCGCCGGGCACGCCCTCAATGCGTTCGAGGAAGATGTTGGCCTGGCGGATGAAGCGGTAATTGAGGCCCCACGGCCCGTTGGCGTTGATCTCGTCCCAGGGCACGCCGAACTGCGGGTAGGCGCCCGGCGTATAGTCGCCGCGGGAGAAAAACTCGGCTTGCGTCCACTGGTAGGTAGCGTCGGCCTCGTCGGTGGCGGAGGCCAGCATGTAGTAGCCGCGGGTGAACCCGTTGGGCAGCCCGGTGTAAATGTTGTTGACGTACGCTTCGGCCAGGTTCAGGTCCTTCCAGACGGCGTCTTCCGAAATCTGGTTGAGGGGCTTCTTGTCCAGGAATTCATCCTGGCACGACAGCAGCAACGCGGCGGCCAGGCCCAGCAGGAGAAAGCGGCGGAATATAGGCATCGTATGCAGCATGGGAGTCAGGTTAGAAGTTTACGTTTAAGCCCATTGAATACACCTTTTGCTGGGGGTAGAACCAACCCCGCCCGGCGTTGCCGCTGGCCCCCGGTCCCTCCGGGTCGAGTACTTTGAGCTGGTCGAAGGTGATCAGGTTCTGGCCCACAGCGTAGAGGCGCACGCTGCCGATGCCCAGCCGGGTAGCCCAGCCCGCGGGCAGCGTGTAGCCCACCTCCACGTTCTTGAGCCGCAGGTAGGCGGCATTGCGGAGCCAGTAGGAAGAGGTACGGGTGTTGTTGCCGGTCGGCTCGGTCGACATGCGGGGGTAGGTCGCGCCGGGGTTTTCGGGCGTCCAGCGGTCCAGGTGTTGTTCGAGGGCCTTGCCGCTGTTGAAAAACGCCCAGGCGCCTTCGTTGCTCAGGTAGGCGCTTACCCGGCCGGCGCCCTGCCAGAGCACGTTGAGGTCGAAGCCCCGGAAGCTGCCGCCGAACGTAACGCCGTAGATGAGTTCGGGGATGTTGCTCCGCCCGATGGCCACGCGGTCTTTGTCGTCGATCTTGTTGTCGCCGTTCACGTCCTCGTAGCGGATGTCGCCCGGCTGCACCCCCGGTCCCTGGTCGGGCGCATTGGTGATTTCTTCCTGCGACTGGAAAAGCCCCGTGGCCCGCAACCCGAAGTACTGGGCGATGGGGCGGCCCGTCTGGCGGATGTTGGGGTCAATGTCTTCGGGCTCGGCCCGGTACACGATCTTGTTGCGGGCGTAGGTGAGGTTGCCCCGCACGTAATAGTTCACGTCGGCCACTTTGTGGGCGTGGCCCAGCACGAGTTCTACGCCGCGGTTGTCCACCTTGTCAAGGTTTTCGAAGGGCAGGCGGTTGATGCCCGAGGCGGCCGGGATGGCCAGCACCCGGCGCCCCAGGATGTCCTGGGTGCGTTTGTAGAAAAAGTCGGCTTCGAAGACCAGCTTGCCGTTCCACAGGCTGGTTTCAATGCCTACGTTCGAAGAGGTGGCTTTTTCCCAGGTGATGTTGGCGTTGGGCAGGCGGCCCTCCCGGATGGTTTGTACCACGGTGCCGTCGAACACGTACGGGTCGCCGAACACGAAGGCGCCCAGGTAGGCAAACCGCTGCGGGTTGTTGAACTCGTCGAGCAGCACGTCGTTGCCGAGCTGGCCGACCGAAGCCCGGATCTTGAAGTTTTCCACGAAAGGCAGGGCGTTCTGGAAAAAGGCTTCTTCCGATACCCGCCAGCCGGCCGACACCGAGGGGAAAAAGCCCCACCGCTGGTCCTGCGGGAAGTTTTCGGAGCCGTCGTAGCGGAAGTTGGCTTCGAACAGGTACTTGGAACCGAAGTCGTACGACACCCGGCCGACCACGCCGCGGCGGGCCCTTTCGTCGGAACCCCCGTACACGGGCGGCTGGTTGTCGGCGCCGCCCGCGTCGAGGATGTCGAGGGCGCTGGAGATGTAGTTGGTGCGGCTGCCGCCGAAACTGCTGTATTTATAGCCCGTCTGCGTGTAGAGGATCAAGCCCGTCACGCTGTGCAGTCCGAAGGTACGGGCGTAGTTCATGTGGGCCTCGGCCGTCAGGTTCTGGTTCTGTTCGAAGAATTCGGCCAGCGAGGTGACGCCGGCCAGGTTTTCCTTGTATTCGCCGGTGTTGGGGTTATACTCGTAGGTCGGGAACGGCGTGCGCCACTCCTTGCGGGTGAGGTAAAACCGGTCGTAAGCCAGCCGGCCCATCACCGACAGGCCCGGCACGAAGGGCAGCTTCTGCGTGATGCTGAACAGGCTCTGAAACACGTTGCGGTCGTTGTGGGTATAGCCCGCTTTTTTCACCGCCTCGGCGGGGTTGCCGCTGCGGCCCACGCCGGGCAGGCCGTTGGAATAGTACCCCGCCGCCAGCGGCTGGTTGCGCATGAGGGCATCGAAAATGCCCTGCGCCCCGATGCCGGGGAATTCCCGGTCCTCCAGCCGGCCGGTCAGGTCGAGGCTTACGGTGGTGGTTTTGGTCACGTCCACGTCGATGTTCGAGCGGAAATTGTAGCGCCGGAAGCGCAGGTTTTCGTAGAGGCCCCGCTGGTCGAGGTAGCCGGCCGAAAGGAAATAACGGGCCCGGTCGGTGCCGCCCGATACGTTCAGGTTGTGCTGCGACTGCGGGGCGTACGACTTGAGGGTGAGGTCAAACCAGTCGGTGTTGGGGTACACGTCGGGGTTCGAACCGCTCCGGTAGGCTTCCAGCGCCTCGGGCGTGTAGAGTTCGGGCTTGCCTTCGTTGCGCAGGCCTTCGTTGTAGAGGATGGCCGTGTTGTAGGAATCCAGAAACTGCGGCAGCCGCGTGGGCACCTGGAAGTCGGTGCGGGTGGTGAACGAAAACTGCGGTTTGCCCGCCTTGCCCCGCTTGGTGGTGACCAGGATGACGCCGTTGGCGCCGCGCACCCCGAACACGGCCGCCGCCGCCGCGTCCTTGAGGATGGAAATGTTCTCGATCTCGTTGGGGTCGATCTGGCTGAAGCCGTAGTCGGGCCGGGGAATGCCGTCGATGACGATCAGCGGGGCGTTGCTGCCCGTGGTGCTGATGCCCCGGATGGTGATGTTGGAACCGTCCTGCCCGGGTTCGCCCGTGCGCTGGGTGGCAATCACGCCGGGCAGCCGGCCCACCAGGTTGTTGCTGATGTCGGCCACGGGTGCCCGCACAATCTCACTGTTGTCGATGGCGGCCACGGAACCGGTGTAGGTGGTCTTTTTGCGTTCGCCGTACCCTACCACCACCACTTCGCTCAGGGCCAGCACGTCGGGCGCGAGGGCCATGTCTACCGCGGTGCGTCCGTTGAGCGGTACTTCTTCGGTGGTGTAGCCGATGAACGAGAACACCAGCACCGCCGCGTTGTCGGGGGCGTTGAGGGTGTAGTTGCCGTCGGCGTCGGTGGACGTGCCCACGGTGGTGCCTTTTACCAGCACGCTGACCCCGGGCAAGGGCGACTGGTCGGCGGCCGACGTCACGCGGCCGGTAATGCGCTTTTCGGCCGTTTTGCCCACCGGCAGCGACAGGTTGACCCGCAGCAGGGCAGCGGGGGCGGGCGGCAGCTGGGACGGCAGGCTGGCTACGCCCTCAAAAGAGGTCCGCCCCGGGTGCTGGCCCGTATCGCCGGCGTTCCGCTCCGGGGTGATCACGTAGGTATCGGTCCGGATCTTCTTGTACTGGAGGCCGGTATTGCGGAACAGGCGGTGCAGCACCCGGTCGAGGCTGCCCGAAAAATCCGACAATTCATTTACGTACTTCCCGTTGAGGAGCTGTTCGTCGTACATGAAAAAAACGCCCCGGACCCGGTTGATCTCCTGCAGGGCTTCGTGCAGCGACTTCTTGCCCGCGGGGTCGCCGGCCTGGGCCGCTTCGTTGAGCAGGGCAACCGTGGGCAAGCCCGTCTGGGCCGGGAGGGGATTCGCGTACAGGAGCAAGGCCAGCAGCCCGGCCGTCAGGCGGCCGGGCGCCGAAAGGGGTGGAGTAGGAATGCTGCGCATGGGCACAAAAGGGTTAAGGCGTGAGTGAGTGGTTCTGGATGATGAGTTTCCGTTGCTCCTTGCGGATGTCGAGGCCGAAGGTGGCGCCCAGCCCGAGCAGCAGCCCGTCGAGGTTGTCCATCGGCAGCAGGGCCGTTACCTGCTTTTCGGCCAGCGCCGGGTCGCGGAACTCGACCTGGTAGCCGTACAGGTCTTCGATGGTCTGGGCGACTTCCCGCAGGGGCGTGCCCTTGAAGACGATCTTTTTGTCGAGCCAGGCTTTGTAGTGGTCGGGGTTCACTTTCCGTTTGCTGGCCTGCGGGGCGGCGGGGGCCAGTTCGAGCAGTTCGCCGGGCTGCATGAGCACGTCGCGCTGGGCCGGCAGTTTTACCCGTACGCTGCCCTCCTTGAGCACGACCTGGTTTTTGTGGCGGCGGTTGAGCACGTCGAAGCTCGTGCCCAGCACCTGCACTTCGAGCTGGTCGGCGTGCACGGAAAACGGCGTTCGGGCGGGGTCTTTTTTCACTTCGAAGTACGCCTCTCCCCGCAGCCACACCTGGCGGTCGCGGCCGGCCGGCCAGTGGCGGGGGACGGCCAGTTCGCTGTTGGCGTTGAGGACCACCCGCGACCCGTCGGGCAGGGTGAGGCGCAGGGTCTGGCCGTAGGGCGTGGCGTAGGTAACCCGGCCGAAGCGTAGCGAAAGCCACCAGCCGGCGGCAAGGGCGCACACGAGCAGGGCCACCGCCGCGGCAACCCGGTAGGCAGGCAGCCACTGCCGGCGGGGCGCCGGGCGCCGGGCAGCCAGCGCGGCCGACAGCCGCTCCCACCCGTCCTGCCTTTCGTGGAGCGAAACCTCCGGCTCTTTGGGTTGCAGGGCCACTACCAGGAGGCGGGCTTTGGCGACCATTTCCTTCCGGTCGGGGTGGGCCGCCAGCCAGTTCTGCCAGAACTGTTCGCCGGCCGCGTCGGGTGACAGTACCCACCGCCTGAACCGTTCATCGGTCACTAATTCCTGCAATTCGAACTTTGAATCGTCCATTATAGGGGCCTTTATAATGGATTGACAAACGGCCGGCCCGGTTATACTGGACGATCCCGGAAAATTTTTGCTTTTTTTTACAGGTTGGCTGCGGCCACCACGAACAGCGGCAGGATCAGGTTGTTTCCCAGCACTTTGATGGCTTCGTGCACCAGGTTGACGGCCGACTGGTACTGGATTGCCATAACGGCGGCAATTTCCTGGTAGCTCAGGTTGCTGTAGAATTTGAGGTACACGGCTTCCCGCTGCCGCCGGGTGAGCTGGTCGAGCGACTTTTTGAGTTGCTCGGACTGCTCCTGCGACAACTGTTCGTGGATGATGGCCTCCTCGATGGATAGTTCGATGCCGAAGCTGTACTCCTCCTCCGGCGGGTGGGGGCTCAAACGCCTTCCCCGTTGCAGGTGGTTAAAAATCAGGTTGCGCAGGGCCCGCAGCAGGTAGGCGGTAGGCGAGTCGGGTACCGAAAGGCTCTTTCGCTTGTCGTGCAGCTGCAAAAACAAATCCTGGATGCTGTCCTTGACCAGGTCGTGGTCCCCGGTGAATTTGCGGCCGTAACGGTAGAGCAGTGGGTAGTAATAGTGGTACAAGTCCTGAAAAGCCCGTTCTCCTTCTTGCAGAAAAGCTTCCCATCGTTGCTTTGACGTCCCGGCTTGGTTCATGCGCTGTCTTCCTGTTCTTCCTAAAATAAGGAAAAAGAAACTTAAAATAGGTAAAAAAATAAATGAGGGAGCAGGGGGATGACGCTCCTTAAACCAATCCTGATTTTACATTAAAAATACCCAACACTAGGTATTGACAACGCCTGGATGCTTCGCTAATATTGCCTTGGTAATTAGCCCACAGCTACAGTTCTCTTTCTGAAAAACAGTCTGTTTCCCCAACCCTGGCAGCACTCCTACATTCGGCGGAAGGGCGGTTACCTACCCACCCGGTCCGTTCCTGCCGACTGTGTCATTGCCACTGAATACTGCCCGTCTGGCCTAACCACCTGAATAACCGTTACCAGGATCAGCCACCCGGTCTGGCGGAGTCATGCACCAGCCACTCCTTAGCCCGGCCCGGGTCCGCTCATTCTTCCCCCAGCGCGTTATTTCACCCCTGAACGCGTACCGCACCCGGCCTTTCCGCCCGGAACGGGTACGCATTGCCCATTCCCAAACCCTATTCTCCTCTTTTCAACCAACCCCCATTCCCCATGCGTAATCAAACTTTTACCCATTCTCCAATGCTTACCCGTTCTCCGGGGGCAGCTTCTCCTCATGGTGTCTGGTGGCGGCTCCTGCCGCTTGCCTACCCGGCCCTGGCGGCCCTCGGCAGATGGGCCGCCTGCCTGCTTTTCGCCGGCCTGCTGACCCAGCTGGTGCAGGGGCAAGACTTGCTGGTCGGGCTCATGTCCAAGGGCGGGCCCCGCGGCGGCGGTACGGCGTTCTCCATCAAAACCAACGGCACCGGCTTTGGCGTCCACCAGGCCCTGCTCTCCTGGGGCCGCAGCCCTACGGGTGACCTGGTGCGGGGGGCCGACGGGAATTTCTACGGGATGACCGCGTACGGCGGCAACTACGGCTACGGCACGATTTTCAGGGTAACGCCGGGCGGCACGATCACGGTACTGCGTCACCTCGACAACACCGATGGGCGCTTCCCTGCCGGGAGCCTGGTGGTGGGCAGTGACGGCGCCTTCTACGGGATGACCCGCTACGGCGGCGCCAATGCCGGCGGCACGATTTTTAAAATCACGGCCGGGGGCACTTTTACCGTACTGCGCCCGCTGAAAAGCACCACGGATGGCCGCTACCCGCAGGGCAGCCTGGTGCGGGGCACGGACGGCAATTTCTACGGAATGACCAATGCGGGGGGTACCAACGGCTACGGTACCATTTTCCGGATCAGCCCGGGGGGCGCTACCTTTACCGTGCTGCGCCACCTGAGCCGCACCACTGACGGCAGCAGTCCCGCGGGCAGCCTGGTACAAAATACCGACGGGGCTTTCTACGGCATGACCTACAGCGGCGGCACGACCGGCTACGGCACCCTTTTCCGGATCACGACCGGCGGTTCCTTTTCCGTACTGCACCACCTGGACGGCAGCAGCCAGGGCAGCCTCCCGGTAGCCAACCTGGTGCAAGGCACCGACGGCAACTACTACGGCACCACCAGTGCGGGGGGAACCACCAACCACGGCACCGTATTCCGCACGTGCACCAACGGCACCTACACGGTCCTGTACTCGCTCAACCGTACCCCCCACGGGGGGGCCCCCCTCGGCAACCTGGTGCAGGGGGCTGACGGCGCCTTTTACGGCACCAGCAGCGAGGGTGGCAGCAACGCAGCCGGAACCATTTTCCGGATCACTACGGGCGGCAGCTTTACCGTGCTGCGCCACCTGAGCAGCAGCGCCGATGGCCGCAACCCCCGGGCCGGCCTCGTGCGGGGTACCGACGGCGCCTTCTACGGCACGACTTACGGCGGCGGCAGCAACGGGCACGGCACCATCTTCCGGATCACGGCGGGCGGCACTTACACCGTGCTGCGCCACCTGAGCAGCCTGACCGACGGCCGCAATCCGGAAGCCGAACTGGTCCAGGGGAATGATGGGGCTTTCTACGGCTCGACTTACAACGGCGGCAGCAACGGCTGGGGCACGATTTTCCGGATTACCGCCGGGGGCACCTTTACCGTGTTGCGCCACCTGAGCAGCAGCACCGACGGCCGCTACCCGGAAGGCAGCCTGACCCAAGCCCCGGACGGCGCCTTTTACGGCGTCAACAGTGCCGGCGGCAGCAATGGCGGCGGCACCATCTTCCGGATCACGGCGGGGGGCAGCTTCTCGGTGCTGCGTCACTTGTTCAAAGGCAATGACGGGGCCAACCCCCGGGGCAACCTGGTGCGGGGGAGTGACGGGGCCTTCTACGGCATGACCAGCACGGGCGGCACCAAGGGAGAAGGTACGATCTTCCGGATCACCGGGGCGGGAACGTTTACCGTGTTGCGGCACCTGGACCTGAACACCGACGGCAGCACGCCGCTGGGTGGTTTCATCATCCAGAAGCCCAACCCGGTAGCCATTGCCCAAACCGTGGCGGCAACCGAGGATACGCCGAAAACGATTGTCTTGTCGGGTACGGGCGGCACGCCGCTCACCTACACCATTGTCACCCCGCCGGCCAACGGCACCCTGACCGGCAGCGGCGCCAACCGTAAGTATACGCCCAAAGCCAACTTTTTCGGCACCGATTCATTTACCTTCACCGTGAGTTGGGGCTGCCAGACCTCGGCGCCCAAGCAGGTGACCATCCAGGTAGCAGCCGTGGACGGCACGGTAGCGGCCAGTGCCCGCGCGGGTACGCCGGCCCCTGAAGGGATCGAAGCGGATTTAAGCCTGCATCCCAACCCGGTCCGGGAAACGGCGACCCTCACCTTCCGGGTTGAGCAGACGCAGCCCGTCCGGCTGGGCGTCTTCGACGTGCAGGGCAACCTGCTGGATGACCTGTTCGACGGCCAGGCCGAGGCCGGCCGGGTATACCGGCTCCAGTGGAAAGCCGGCGACCGGCCATCCGGGCTGTACGTGGGGCGGCTGGTGACGGGCACGAAAGTGTACCACCAGAAGCTCGTTTTGCAGCGGTAATCACGCGGCTGGTGCCCCGGTGCATGGCGGCCGGCCAGGTTCACGCGACCTGGCCGGCCGCTTGCTTTACGACCCAAAACTTAACACATTGATAAAGTAGCGCCTGGCGGCCTTTCCCCCGCAGGGTTCTACTTTCGTCCCGTCACCACGCCGGCCGCCCGGGTTCCCGTTTGTGCTTATTTCACTGCAACTCCCATGACGCCCTCCCCTCCTACCCTCAACCGCGACCTGAGCTGGCTCTCGTTCAACTACCGCATTTTGCAGGCCGCCCGCCAGGACGCCCTGCCCCTGTTCGACCGCATCCGGTTCCTGGCCATCTATTCGTCCAACCTCGACGAGTTTTTCCGGGTGCGGGTGGCGGCCCTGCGGACCCTGGCCGGGATCAAAAAGAAAAGGCTGGCCGAACGGCTCGCCTTCGACCCGCAGGAGGTGCTGGAGGCCATTGGCCGCGTGGTGCCCCGCCAGCAGGAAGAATACGGCGAGGTGTGGCGGCACGGCATCCTGCCCGCCCTGGCCGGGCACGGGATCACTCTCTACGGGGACGAACCGCCGTTGCCCGCCCACCAGCGGGAGATCGACCGGCTTTTCCGGGGCAAGGTGCTATCGTACCTGCAACCCGTCGTGTGGCAAGCCGGGGGCAGTAAAGCGCCTTTTCTGGACAACCGCGAAATCTACCTGGCCCTGGAGGTGTGGCCCCAGCCCGCGCCGGAAGCCGGGGAGGGCCTGCTGGCCTTCCTCAACGTGCCGGCCGGGCCCCTCGACCGGTTCGTGCGGCTCTCTCCCGTCGCGGGGCGGCACTACCTGATGTTCCTGGAAGACGTTATCCGGCAGCACCTCGCCCTGGTGTTTCCCGGCTACCGGGTGGGCGACTGCTACAGCGTCAAGCTCAACCGCGACGCCGACTTCACCATTGACGACGAATTCAACGGCGACCTGGTGCGGAAAGTGCGCGAACAGCTCGAAAAGCGCAAGACCGGCAAGCCCACCCGCTTCCTGTACGACGGCCGCATGCCGGCCGCCCTGCTGGCCCGGATCGCCGCGAGCCTGGACCTCCAGCCCGGCGACCTGGTGGCCGGGGGCCGCTACCACAACCTGCACGAGTTGTTCAAACTGCCCAACCCGCTCCACCCGCAGCTGGAAGAGCCGCCCCTCCCGCCCCTCACCAAGCTTTCCCTGGAAGGGGCCGACCCGACGTTCGCCGCCATCGACCGGGAAGACCAGCTGCTGCACTTCCCGTACCACTCCTACGAATACGTGCTGCGCTTTTTCAACGAAGCCGCTATCGACCCGTGGGTGGAAGCCCTCAAAGTGACCCTGTACCGGGTGGCGGCCGATTCGCTCATTGCCAATGCCCTCATCAGCGCGGCCCGCAACGGCAAGCGGGTCACGGTGTTCGTGGAAGTGAAGGCCCGCTTCGACGAGGAGAACAACCTGCGCTGGGCGGCCGAAATGGAGGCGGCCGGGGTGCGGATTCTCTACAGCCTGCCCGGCCTGAAAGTGCACGCCAAGATTGCCCTGGTGAAACGGCGCCGCCCCGACGGCGGGCGGACGTGGTACGGCTACCTGGGCACGGGCAATTTCAACGAACGGACGGCCACCCTCTACAGCGACTGCGGCCTGCTGACGCGGCACCCGGCCACCACCCGGGAACTGGGGCGGGTGTTCGCTTTCCTGGAAGGCAAAAAAGCCCGTCCCGTCTTCCGCCACCTGCTGGTGGCCGGGTTCAACATGAAGGAGCGGCTGCTGGAACTGCTGGACCGCGAAATCGGCTTTGCCCGGCGCGGCCGGCCGGGCCGCGTGGTCATCAAACTCAACAACCTGGAGGAAGACGAACTGATCGCCAAACTCTACGAGGCCAGCCGGGCGGGGGTCGCGGTGGACCTGCTGGTGCGCGGCATCTGCTGCCTGGTCCCGCAGCACCCAAGCTGGAGCCCGACCATCCGGGCGTTCCGGCTGGTGGACCGCTTTCTGGAACACGCCCGCATTTTTTATTTCTCCAACGGCGGGGACGAAGAAATGTACCTGTCGTCGGCCGACTGGATGACGCGCAACCTGCACCGCCGCATTGAGGTGGGCTTTCCCGTGCGCCACCCCGGGCACCGGCACGAACTGGCGAAACTCCTCGAACTCCAGCTGGCCGACAACACCCGCCTGTGCGGGCTCGACGGGGAAGGCGGCAACGTGCCCGTGGCCCCGCCGGCGGGTGACGCGCCGCCGGTACGGGCGCAGGAAGATTTCTACCACTGGCTGGCGCAACGGGAGCAAAATGAACTGGCGTAAATCATTTGCCTGAACTCTTCCCTCATGAATGACCAAGCTGAATGACCAAGCTTCCTTTACGGAGTCAATATTTTCTTTTTATATAAATTATATTTATAATCGTAAATCCAACCGGTACCGGCAAGGCAAAATAAAGCCTGTTCGCGCAACGCCCGGCCCACGCAAATACGTACCTTTACCTCCTGATATATTCCTCCTTGCCTATGTCAAGTGTGCCTCCCGGTCTTTCTTCGTTCCAACAGGACCACGCCGTATCCTTCGAACCAACCCTCGACGCGGTGGTGGTAGAATGGCGGCCGGACGAGGTGGAGTCTTTTCCCCTGGTACTTGAGTACATCCTGCAACTGATGCAAAAGCACCGGACCGGCAAGATCCTGGCTAAGGTGACCAGCCTGACCTTATCCCCGGACCAGCAGTTGGACTGGTTTAACCAGAACTGGCTCCCGAGGGCCTTACGGGCGGGCTACAAAGCCTTCGCGGCCGTGGGTCCCGTACCCCTGCTGTCGGAGTTGATCATCAGTCCTTCCGCCACCCAGGTACAGGGGCAAGGCGTGAAGGTGAGTTTCTTCAAAACATTGCCCGAGGCGCAGGAATGGCTCCGCGGGATTGCGTAGCGATTTGACGGAGGCACTTCCCGGTGCTACTTCCCCATCCGCTGTACTTGCTGCATCTGCGCGGCGTACCGTTTGCCCAGTTCCCGGGCCGAAGCCGCGTCGAAATGCAGCGTATCGCCTTTGTGCGTCAACCCTTCGGCCGTAACCAGGCCCGTGCGGCTCACCCGGCCGGGCAACTGCCTGATCTGCCGGTTGAACTGCGCCACCACCGGATTGTTAGGGATTACGAAGTAGCCGAGTTCACCCGCCACAAAAGGCACGCCGGGGGCGCCCAGGTCCCGCCGCAGCCGGTCAATCAACGCTTCCAGGTTCGCCAGGTACGGCCCGATGTTTTCGGGCCGGCTGTCCGATTCGCCCTGGTGCCAGAGAATGCCTTTCAGCGTACCCCTTTTGGCCGCTTCCCGGGCCCGGCGGAGGGCGTCGTCGTAGGGATGCGATTTCGTCGGTTCGTAGTACGCACCGGGTTGCCACGCGGCCACCGGAGAACCGCCCACCGCGCAGGGAATGAGCCCGATGGCTGCTTGCGGGGCGGCGGCGGCCATCTCTCTGCCGAACGCCAGGCCGGGACCGACGCCCACCATTGCCGGCTTGTCGAAGTGCAGCGGCGCTTTGGCAGGCACCCACTGGCCGGCCTTGTTCAGCATCCACACGCGGGGGTGGGTCAGGGTATCTTCGGCGGCAATGGCCCCGCGGCCGGCCATGTTGGATTGCCCGATGAGCAGGTACAGGTGGACATCCGCTTTGTTTTTCGGCAAACCCGCCGTTGGGGGCCCGGGTCTTCCCGCGCAGGCGCACAACCCCAGCAAGAGGCCGATCAACCGGATCTGGTATACGAATCGCATGGTGGAACAAGTAACGAAAAAAGCGCGGCACCCGCCAGGGTCCGGCACGGATGTTCCCGGAAAACCCGGGCAAGCGCCCCTCAGGCCAGCGCCTGCAGGCAGCACCAGGTGATGAGCAGAAAAGTAACGTTGGCCAGCATGAACAGGCCGTTGAACCGGCGTACTTCCCGGGTGGACGCTACGGCTTCCGGAGAGGCGGCGGCTTCCGGATCGGGCCGGGCGGAGACGGGGGTAGAAAGAGGGTTCATGGGTTTCCTTTTTTGCTAAACTGGGCAAAGCACCGCCCGTTCTTTTACATTCCCAATACTTCCCGCAACCGGGTATAGCCGGTCCGGCTCACGGGAATTCGGGCGCCGGACCGGAGCACGGCGGTAAACGTTTCTTTCTGGTAAGGATCGATGCGGGTGATCTGGGCAACCTGCACGAGGTAGGACCGGTGCACCCGCACGAACTGCCGGTTGTCGAGTACCGCTTCGAAGTGGCCCATCGTCCGGTTTTTCAGGTACACGCCGTGCTCGGTGTGAATCTTCACGAAATCGTCGTCGGCTTCCAGGAAGATGACCTCGTGCACCGAAATGATCTGGATCTTGTTGCCCGTTTTGACCACGATCCGCTCGTGCTGCGCCGGGGACTGGGCCGCCGTTTCCAGCAGGGCCGGCGTGGGTGCGGGGGCCGGCTGCGGGGCGGCTTGCTTTTCGAGGCACCGTTGCAGGGCCTTGTCGAACCGTTCGCGGGTAAAAGGCTTGAGCAGGTAATCCACGGCGTGGGCCTCGAAGGCTTTCAGGGCGAATTCGTCGAAGGCCGTGGTAAAGATCACCGCGGGGGGTTGTTCGAGCAGTTCGAGCATTTCAAACCCGTTGATTTTAGGCATCTGTACGTCCAGGAAGATCACGTCCGGCTTGTGTTGCTGGATGGCTTTTACCCCTTCGAACCCATCGTTGCATTCCTGCACCACCCGGATCTGCGGGTAACCTTGCAGGTATTCCTGCACGAGCAAACGGGCCAGCGGTTCATCGTCGATAATCAGTGCTTTCATCGCTCGGATCGGTTTGTTGTAAAAGGCCCCGGCAACCGGACCGGCGGCGGCGGCGGACGGTCCCCGGTGGGCCGTCAGGACTGGGGAATGGTCAGGGTCGTGGTAAATACCGCCCCTTCCGCTTCGGTCCGGAGCAGGTCGTGGCGGGCATACAGCAGGAACAGCCGCCGCTCGATGCCCGCCAGTCCGAAACCGGTTCCCTGCCGGGGCTGGGCGGTGAGCGGGTCGAAAGGATTCCGGACCTGGATGGTCAGCCGGTTGCCGGCCGGGTGCGCCAGCGCCCGGATGCGGATGGTCACGCCGTCGGTGGTGTCGTAGAGCCCGAATTTAATGGCATTCTCCACGATGGGTTGCAGCAGCATGGAAGGCAGTCGGCAGGCAGCGGCCCGCGGATCGCATTCGGTTTCGGTGCACAGCCGGTGGCCGAAGCGCACCTTTTCAATCGACAGGTAGAGTTCCAGGTACGCCAGTTCCTCGGCCAGCGTGACCTGTTGTTCTTCTTCTTTCTTGAGCGTACCCCGCAGAAAATCCGAGAGTTGGTGGATCATCCGCCGGGCTTCCTCGGGGCGGCTGCCCACCAGGGCGCTGATCGAGTTGAGGCTGTTGAACAAAAAATGCGGCTGCAACTGCTGCCGCAACTTGTAGAGTTCAGCCTCCCGGGCCAGTTTTTCGGCTTCCGCCTGCCGCTTGAGCTGGGCCTGCTGGTCCTGCTGGTTGTACCAGAGCATGCTCAGCAGCGCCACCCAGCTGATCGACAGGAAGGCGACCCCGAACCGCATGAGCACCGTCTGCCGGAAAAACAGGAGGTATTTTTCCTGGTCGGCCAGGCTGCTCACCAGGATCCAGTAGCTGATCCCCAGCCAGAGCAGCGCCAGCAGCACGCACCACACCAGCATGTTGATGAACCAGTCCTTTTCGGGCCGGTAGTAGCGCAGGTTGTTGCTGATGAGCAGGCAGGTGCCGGCCAGCAGCACGTTGGTCACCAGGCTGTCCAGGGCCGTTACGCGCCAGCCGAATTCCCGCAGGGCGTACATGTCCAGGCCGCCCAGCAACAGCCAGAAGGCGAGTAAAACGACCCGGGCCTTTTTGTTGGTGAGCGGTGAGGTTGTCAAAGCCGAATCGGGTGGGGTAGCGTTACGCGGAAAGTACGGTTACGTGGCGGGCGATGAAAGCGGCCTTCTGGCGAACCGTGGTGAGGTAATGGGCCACGTTTTCGGGTTCGGCCACCTGGAAGTGCACTTCGGTTTCGTCGTCCAGGTTGTCCAGCGGGGTAATTTCGGTGACGGCGACAAACTCCCAGTTGACCCACTGCTGGTGCTGGTTGAGAAACCGTTCCTGCACCTTTTCTCCCAAAGCCGTTGCCTTGGCGAGGGCGGCCGGCCGGTCGGGCGCGGCAATCAGGCGCAGCTGCTCGTCGAACTGTGCCCGGTGGTTTCCGTCGCCGCACACGATGCGGAAGACGATTTTCGCGATGAACCAATCCATAGGGTTGTCAAATGAGGGGTTGAAGTGGGTGGTATGCCAAAAGGTTGGGAGAAGCGGGCGTTGCCGGGGCGGTCAGGCGTAGCTGTGGATTTCGATGCCGCCCAGCACCGAAGTGCCTTCGATGAAGAGCACCTTGTCGGGACTGAGCAGGCCCGGTTGCAGCACGCGTTTGTCCTCGATGCCGCCCAGCACGGCCGTCATTTCCGAAACGACGTCCCAGTGCGGGGGCACGATCAGCCGGGTGCCGCCCAGTACCTGCGTTACTTCGAGTTTCACCCGCCCCTGGATGTCGGCCTGGCTCAGGTTCAACTCGATGCCGCCCATGAAAGCGACGATCTCCCCGCCGGCAAAGTGCTTGGAGAGGACCGACTTTTTGACGCCCCCGAACACGGAGACGGCCTCCACGAACTCGGCCCCTTCCCCGTGCCGGCCCGGGAAAACGGGGACTGCCTCCCGTTCGGGCCGGGGAATAAATTCCGGCCGGGGGGTTTCGCGCCGGTGCAGGCGAAAATGGCGCTGCTTGGTGAAGATCAGCAGCAAGCCCAGCCCGATCACGAGTACCGGGGCGACGAACCGGAGCACGCCGATGCCCGGGTGGAGGTGGTCGAGCAGGAACAGGGCGCCGGCCCCCACGGGAGCCAGCCAGGCGGGGTGTTTGAACTGGTGTTTGGCGCCGATCACTACCCCCAGCGCGATGAGCAGCATCGGCCAGCTGATGAGCCAGTCGGGAAAGAAATAGCCCAGTTGCTGGAGCAGTAAAACGACGCCTACCGCCAGGAAAATAACGCCTGCCACGATCTTGCCCCACCGGGTCTGCGAAGGTGCACCTGAATACATAGGAAATAGCTTTCCCTAAAGCTACCACAACGGCCTTTCCGGTTCAATACCGGGCGGGCTAATTGCCGCGGGTCGTCGGTAAAAGGCCGTAAAAAACCGGTGAAATGCGTACGGGGCCGGCGCATGCGTAACGGTACTTGCTCAACCAGGCACGTAGCTACGCCAGCGGCTTTCCCTCACCGGCACCAGGCCGGCCAGTAGGGGTATCTGCCAGCGGCTTCTCCTGGTGTGGCACGGGTAGGGTTACGGGTAGGGTCGGGTTTGAGAACCCGACCCCACGGGGGTACGTCTACTACCCGGGATACGCCGACCCCACGGGGATACGGGGCTTAGTCTACTGCCATGACCCCTCCACAACGATACGCCTGCTCCACCGGATACGCCCCTTGATGCTGCGTTTTCGAACCCTCCATTGCCGGTCGGTTTCAGGTGCGTGCTCCACCGGCAGGTGCTCACCAGTTTTTGGGGTTCGCGTAGTGGGAAACCGTTTTCCAGGTGGAGGAGGCGAAGCTGGAAAAAGCCCCGCCCAGGCTCTTGAACGCACTCTTGATTTCGTCTGTCGAATAGCCCGCTGCATGCATCACCGAGTTGACCAGGTCGGGCGCCGCCCCGAATGCGCTGTTGAGCGCGGAAGCAGCCGCCTTGGCGTCGTAGTTCAGAGACTTCAACGCGCTTGCCGCGTCCTGCACGCCGTAGCCCGCGTATTTCAATGCACTTGCCAGGTCGTTGGCGCCGGCGTTGTACACCTTTTGCAGCGCGGCGGCAACCTCGTTGACGGCGTACACCGTCGTTTTCAACAAAGCACTTGCCTGGTTGATGGTTTGCCGGTAGGCCGTCTCCAGGCCCTGCGCCAGGTACTGGGCGCCCTTTTCCACGGGTTGGATGGTCCCGTTGTTGATGGCGTTGATCCAGGCCTGCGGGTTGGCAACCAAACTCCCGAACAGGTTGCCGGCATTGCTGATGATCCAGTGCTGGATGGCATCGAATACCTGCGTGATGCTCGAAATGTTGACGTCGAGGGTGAACGGGCCAATCGTCGGGGCGAGACCGAACAGGTTGAAGCCGCCGCTCACCGAAACGACCACGAGCGACTTGGATACCGATACGCTCAGCGTGGCGTTGATGGTGGCCTTGAAGTGAACGCTGCCGACGTTGAAACCGGCGACTGCCGGCAGCGGCACGGTAAAGTCGGGACCATACGCGAATGCCCCCATGAAGTTCTGGTAGTCTTTGAGGGTACAGTGCATTTGCGTGGTCAGCAGCACGAGGTCGTACGTAATGCCGTTGTTGCCCACGGTTGCCCGGATCGAATTGTTGAAATCCAGGAACTTCAGCCTTGCATCCAGGTCGAAATAGGGCGAACCCGAAGTGCTCAGGGTCATGGAAGGCCCGCCGGGCGCAATGATCTGTTTGGTACCGGCATTCTGGACTGCCGCCTTGTCGGCCGCGGTTTTGGGAATGAAATTGTTCCGGACCGGGTTTCCCTGGGCATCGACTTTAAGGGTCACGCCTTTGCCGTTGCCGGTCAGGTGCAGCGGGCCCAGGTTAAAGGGCGACATGGTGAGGTTGCCCTTGAGCCCCGTGCTGATGTCGATTGCCACGTCGCCGTAGAAACCGAGGCCGAACAAGTCCAGGTACCCGCTGAACCCGTACGCCATGGCCGCCAGCGAACCATCGGGCAGGGTGACCGGCTCCATGGGGTTTTCGGCCCACTTGAAGGACAGGTCCCGGACCGAAACCGGGAAATCAATTTTATTCGACGTATTGGTAAAGAGGGTCACTACGTCGCCCAGGCTCAGGTGGGGCACGTAGAACGAGATGTACAGCGGGTTGGGCACTTCTTCGGCAAGCGAACACACCACCACGAAATTATCGTCGTCCAGTTGCACCGATCCGGCACTCCCGATGTGCAGCGCCCCCTGCACGCCGATGGCGTAGGAAGGCGGTTGGAAGATGAGGCCCATGCCCACCCCGAACGCGTCGAAGTGAACGCCCTTCATCACCGGCGGCGTGAGCAGCGTGTGGTTGTTGCCTTGCAGCACCACCCCGATTTCCGCCTCCACGTTGTCGATGGTCATGGCGATGTCGGCGTTGAACGTCGGGCCGCCGAACAACGAAAAGGGCAGGGTTGCCTTTACTTCAAACACCACGAACTTGAACAGCGGGGTGATGGACAGAATGAGGGTCGGCTGGTTGATGTGCACCGAATCATGCTTGCCGACGGGGATTTTTATGTGGTCCAGGCTGAATTCGAGGGTCGTACTCAGGAAGCCCAGGCCGGGAGCATAATTGAAAAAGAGGTTGGCCCTGACTTTGGTTTCGGGCAGAAAGGTCAGAATGTTGTCGAGCACCCCCTCCTTGAAAGTAATCTTGTTGATGTCAATGTCGCACGAGAGCCGCACCAGGTCGTTGTCGTCGGTGCAGGTGAAATTGCTGACGGCAATGTCGGGCAACGACGCCGGCCAGCTCACGCCCAGGTGGTGCAGCAACGTGCTGAGGCGGTACGTCTTCTGCGGGACGGGCAACGACTCGCTTTCCGGCGTTCTGGCCAGCGTGGTCACCACCAGCATGTACGACACGTAGGTACACGTCGGGTAGTCAGTGGTGCTTTTGAAGAACGCATTCACCTGCGAGAACGTCGCGGTGCCGTCTTTGATGAGGGCCTGGAAACTTACCGCAACCGGATCGTCGGGCTTGTCTTTGAGAAACTGAATGAAATTCTCCGTCAGGGTGATTACGTCCACGTCGGCCTGGGTGACCTGGAAGGTTTTCGGCTTATCTCCCGCAATGGCCACCCGCTTCACCGGGTTGTTGGCCGTATCGTAGACGATGTACACCGAAGCAGGCCCGTTGATCGGCTCTATCTCGGTGGTAGTGCCGGGCGCAACGGTAGTTCCGACCTGGGTTAGGGTACCAAAATAATTGGCTAAACTTTTATCCTCATCGTTCTGGTTGAACGAATCATAAATGATGAAAGGAATGCTGAGTTGATTGTCGAAAGTTACCGTTGGGTATGCCACGTTTTTTTACTGGTAAAGATGAGTTGCTGTTGCTGCGCGCGGGAAACGGCGCCTGCTTATATTTCTTCCGTTGCTTTGACGCCGTCCTTCATGCTCTCCTCGTATTTGTCAATCGATTCAGCCTGTTCGGTTTCTTTGTAGTCATCGGTGATATTGTCCATGCGTTCACTTGCCTGGCGGGCTGCCTCTATTGCGTCGGTCGCCTTGTCAAAATTAACTTCGAACGCATCGGCCTGTTTTGCCTGCTGCTCGTTAAAAGTGGTAATCAACTCGTCGTGAGCCGTTTGCAACGCTTCAATGGCCTCAGTCCTTGCCGCCGTACCCGTTGTAAGGTCCATTGCGTTCACGTTCCACACCGCCTCCAGGAACGAATCATAGGCAGTTTCAAGCGTTTCATTGGGAACAACCAATTCGTTCTCTATGGCACTGTTCATCTGGTCGATCAGTGGTTCCACGCCGTCCATGGACTCGGTAATCTTACCTTTATCTGCTTGCATTGCTTGTTCCCGGAGCGTAGTCGTCTGCGCTTTCAGCTTCGTTAAAAGCTCATCATCCGTGATCTGGTCGAAGGGCTTATTATCCATAAGGTAGGATACCTCTTTTTTGATCGAAGCCGATAACGCATCTTCCGTTGCGTCACTGGTGGTGAACGAATAGACCTCGCCGTCGATCATGGCCTGGTTGGCCAGTAAACTCAAATGCTTGGTTTCGATGCCCTCCGGCAGGTTAGTCTTGGAGGCGACCTGGTTCCCGAAGTGCGGCTGCGGGTCTCCGCTGCTCATGTCAATTACCCAACTGCCCTCACTGGGCGTTTGGCTCAGCGGTTGACCTCTGAAAACGACTTCGCCATTATTCACCTTGAAATCGCCTTCCCGGATCGTTTTATCTTTTGTCAAATTCTGGTCGACAAAGCCAACGCCCCGGTTTCCGTCAAGCATCAGCTTGGTCTCTCCGCTGCTGTTCTTAGTGCTCCTGTTCAGCTCCAACCGGATGCGAACCAGCTTCAGGGATGCAGAATCGTATTGGTAATAGGAAGAGAACTGACCGGAACCTTCCTGAAAATTTCCCTTTGCGGGATCGGTACACCACGTATAAGAAGGCATAATGAATAAGTTTAAATGCGTTTGAATAAGTTTGAATGGGAAAGTTAAAATCAGATGGCATCCACCACGATGGGTTCGAACTTCGGCTCAAACCCGGAGTCATTGGTTTTGCCGGTGATTTCGGCTTCGTTTTCTGCCTGTTCCGCCTTCAATGTATCCGATGACTTGGTAAGCTCATCGAGCTGAGCCGACGACTCCTCCAGGGCCGACTTCTCCCACGTCTCCAATTGCTTTTGATTGGTCTTGAGGGCGGTGTCAATGTTGCCCGTTGCTTGTTTGATGGCCGCATTGGCCCCCTCAAAATCACCGGCTTCGATCAGCTTGGAGGCCTTGCTGAAGTTTTCCTGCATCTGCCGGTAGGCCTCTTCGAATTTCGCCGTCGGCGTTGCGCCCTCCATCAGTTGTTCTTCAACCTGTTCGTTGATCGCATCGAGCTGGTCGTCCATGGACTGTTTCATGGTTTCGGCCTGCAAGGATTTAGCGGCTTCCGTCAGACTTTCCCGTACCCGGGGCGCCTTGTTGAAAGTTTCGGCAGCGGCGGGGCTGGTCAGTTTGGCAGACACCTCGGCCGCCGAATCGCGGTCAATCTGGTTTTCCTGTGCCTTGAGGTCTTCGTCGCTTTTCGCATCCTTTTTGGCCGCCTCTTTGTCCGCCTGGTTTTTGGTGAAGACTTTGGAAACGGATTCGTAGAGCATGATCAAACCTACCATGGTGGACAAGGTTGAACTGGCCGAACTGAACAGCGAATCAAAAAAGCCTTCTTTCTTGGGGTCGGCGGGCTTGCCGGGCAGTTGGCGGGCCGTCTGGGAAGACACCACGCTGGTACCCATCAACGTTCCGCACAGCGCACTGCCGATCACGTAACTCGGGACCGCCACCCCGCCCTGCATGGTCGTTTGCACCACGTTCATCCAAACCGGGGTTAAGGAGAGCGACAAGTCACCTTTCATGCTCGGGTTTGCATCGGCCATCGTGCCGTCGCCGGCCATGATTACCGTGGTGTTCTGCCGGGGATTGGTATATACCGGGTTGCCCTTGGCATCACTGGTACAGCCCGACAGGACGGCCGAATTGTTGCCGGGAACCGAAAGGATGTTTAAGGTAGCCAACAGTTTGGGCAGGTAGCCCTCCGGGGCGGGGCTCGGCGGATTCTCGTACAAATAATAAGGCCCCTGCCACCCCGAGGTAAATTGCTGCAACCAGATCATAATCGCGTTCCAGGAAGCGAGGGTGCAAGTCTGGAAATTCTGGGTGCCCGCAAAAAAAGTGTTGATCGTGGGGATGTCCCCGGTTTTGAGGGCGGCATTGAGGCTGGCCGTTAAGGACGAATCCGGATTGGCCATTGCAAACTTGTGGAACAGAAACGACTGTACGCTGGCCAGCCGGTCGGTTTCGCTGATGGTATACGCCGGCAGCGGCTTACCGGAAGGCGGCTTGGTGCCCGACATGGCCCGGACCGGGAACTGGTAGTAATACGCATTCCCCAGTTCGGCGATGTAGCCCGTGTACATGGCTTGCAGCGACCCGTAATTTCTGATGGTCGTAACCGTTCCCGTCGCCCCGGGCGCAATGGTGCCGAGTTTGGTGTACTGGAACGGCAGCGTCTGGCCCGAGGCAGCCGGGTTGTACATGTCGAAAATATCAACCGGGCCTTTCAGGTTGTTGGTAATCGTTACAATAACGCCGCCCTGCGCCGGGGTGGCGGTTGAACTGGTAGTAGTTGCCATGATGTGCTTGCTTGAATGGAATGAGGGGACGTTCGCCGGCTTGAACCCGGCGGTACAATTTTTAGCTACCCACGCTGGGTATGCTGTGAAGAAAAAAGTTTATAAAATGGGGTGGATGGAGGATGACGGCGGGGAGGAAACAGGTCAGTGAAATCTATACAAATTCTCTCAACAGGCTCCTAAGCCGGTTCGTTTTTGAGGAGCATGGCGTACGTATTCTTAAGCTTTACGTCGTAGTTGTTTTCTTTGTACGCCGGCCCGTTGTAATGCCGGGCAAAGGCTTCCCAATCGTGCTGCTTCAGGAAATCCAGCATTTTATTGTTGCGAATAAAAAACAAAAACGCCCCCAGCTGCCTGCCGGCCGATTCCTGGTGCGCCGCTACGAACGCATCCACGGTAGCGAAAGCCGCCGCTTTGTAATTCATGCCCATGATCTGGAACAACCCCCACGAAGCCGACCGGTACGCCGCCTCCCGGTCGATGCGGACCGCTTTTTCCAGGCGCTGGTATTCATCCGCCGGGTTGTGGGAATAATATTGTTTCGTCCATTTGGGGTAGAGAATGTCCTTGTTCCCCTTTACGTACGGCTCGGGCGATATGCCTTTGTCGGTGAGCTGCTTCCAGAAAATGTGTCCTTCAAACAGAATCCGGGGCCGGCCGTCTTTGAGAAAGCCGCTCCCGTTCGATTCTACCGTGTACACCGTTTTGATCAGGATCGCCTCCAGGCCGAACTCCCGCGCGCACGCCTGGATGTCCTCCTCGCTGAGCGTCTTTGCGCCACCCTCCGGGTCGTGGGGCCCGGCCGGTTCCCGCTCCCCGTGCTCCGCCCCGTGGACCGTCTGGGGGGCAATCCCTTCGGCAGTACTGCCCAGGTTTACCACCCCCCCGCTCCAGAAATAGTTTCCGTCGCCGTCCAGGTGCCATTTGCTGTTTCCGCCGATGGATTCCCCGTTCAGCACGTAGCCCCGGTAGTCGGCCAGCGTCCCTTTCGCCAGTTTGCCGGCCAGTGGCGCCGCTACCCGGGGCATGGCCTTGCGCACGTTCAGCGTGGCGGTGGTTTTCACCCGGCCCGGCTCCATCACCAGTTGTAACGGCGTAGCTGCCGTCTCGGGTTCAGCGGGTTGCGTGCCCACCAGGCCCAGCAGCTTCGCGAAGTTGACGCTGTTTCCCGGCGAGTTTACGCCCGAATTAATGGCGCTGTGCGCCACGATGTGGTCCGGGCCGGCGGGGATGTTCCATTTGAGGCAGAGCGAACGGATCAGTTCGGCCACCGTCAGGTACACCAGTTGGGATATTTCCGTGCCCGGGAAGGTTTCTACCCCGATCCCGATGGTGTAATAGTTGGGGTTGATGAACGTGCCGGGCGATACGCTTTTGAGGCCTTTCCAGGAAGGGGCGTACACCTTGCCGCAATGCCAGGCCGTATCGGCATCGTGCACGTACTGGTGAATCTCGCCGGTGGTCCCGACCGCGTAGTGGAGCGAAATGCCGGCGCCGGGCTGTGCGAACAGGTCGTCGGTGCTTTCGAGGGACCGGTCGAGCCGGTGCATGACAATGGCCTCGGGCAGGTAGGCGTGCCGGTCTTTGTAGTAATTGCTGCTGCCGGTCCAGTGAATTGGAAGCGTCATAGATTCTATCCCAGGCTAAGTTCGACGTGGGCTCCCTCATCTTTCACCACCAGGTCGTCGGGCGGTGGGGCACCGGCTTTATTGACCGGGGCCGGCGGCGTCACCAGCGGATTCGGGCCGTTAGGGGCCGGCGGCGGCACGGCCACCGTTTTTCCCGGCAGGACCGGAGTGGTGGCCTGCAATGCCTTCAGGGTGGTAAAAGTAGCCGAGCTGAGGCCCATCAGGAGCAGCAGCGTATCGCTGAGTACCGGCATCTTGAGCGTGCCGAATACATTGAAAATAAAAAAGAATCCGACCACGAGGTTAAACATCACGATCTGGAACCGGTGCACGGTCACCACGCCGGACTCCGTCAGAATATCGGTCCAGAACCCGCCGGAGCTTTGCTTGAAGGGAGTTCCCGCCGCCCCGGTTGTACCGGCATTGTCGATCACCGCGGAGACCCCGGACGTACCCAGGCTGATGCCCAGCAGTACCAGCGACGAGGGTTCGATGGTATTGATGTCGTTGGTGATGTACCAGATCACAAAAAAAGAAAAGAGGATGATCGAACTCCAGTACCACAGTTGCGTCTTCGACAGGCTGTACGTCCCGCTGCCGTGGGTTTCATCCAGCAGCAGGTCTTTTTTGTTGATCAGGTAGACGGTAAACGCGACCAGCAGTCCGAAGAACAGCCCGATCAGCAGGTTCTCGTACAGGTTATTTCTCAGGCTGAACGGCAGCGGCACCGCGTTGGCCGACACCACCGACCCGTCCCCAAAGCCGACAGCCGCCAGGTACGATTTGGTAAAGAAACCCTTGCTCAGCAACGCATTCCATTGCTCATCCCCCACCCTGCGGAGGGCAAAGAAAATAGTGTCCCGCCCGCCTTCCTTTACGTAGCCGGGGATGCGCTGCATCGGCACCCCATCCAGGTACAGCACAACCGGGTTGCGGTAGCCTTCCCGCGCATTCCTGAACGTGCCCAGGTTGGCAACCACCAACCCGATGGTGTCGCCGAATTCGGCGGCCTCCGGATTGAGTTCGTGGCTCAGGAAGTCGGGCAGCCCGCTTCTGATGAAAAGGCTTTTGATGTAAGGCCGGTCAGGGGTTGCCGGCCGGATCGTGTCCTGCGCCCGCACGACGGGGATTGCCGCCCCCACCCACAGCAGGATGGCCACAAAAAATGATTGGGTACGCCGCATATAAACTATTCTTCCCACCCTGCAAAACTAGCCAGCCGGCCCGTCCGGTACTGCCGATTCGGGCCGCTTTCCTTACGCCGTAGGTTGCTCGTGGTTTTTAACGGGTTACCTCCGGTTACCTCTCCCTTTTTGCCGTAAAGAAATGGAATAGGGGTGGCCGCAGTTGTAGGGTTGAATGGCTATATGGTTGTATGGTTAAATGGCTGAATGGCTGAATTGTCGCATGGCTGTTAAATCAACCATATAGCCATTTAACCATACAACCATACAACCATATAGCCATATAACATAACGCCGTTACCGGGCCGTAAATACTTTCACCCAATCCACGTACATGGTTCCGGGCGTGATCCGGGCCGGGTCAAGGCCGGCGAAGAAGTTGCCGCCCACGGCCAGGTTGAGGGCAAGCTTTTCCCGCTTGCCGAACAGGTTGGCAATGTAGCCGCCCGACTTGGTTTCCACGGGCTTGCCGTCCAGGTAGGCCGTCAGCGTGTTCTGGGCCCAGATCATTTCGTAGACGTGGTAGCCGGCCTGCAGGTCTTCGTCGGCCGTGTAGAATCCTTCGCCGTTGCGGACCAGGTTCCGGTCCCGCGACCGGCCGTAGAAGTAGTTGGTCTGGTACTGGTAGGGCTCCTGGCCGCGGGCCTCCAGGATGTCGATTTCGCCCTGGGTAGGCCAGGGGTCGCCGTAGCTCCAGAAGGCCGCCCACATGCCGTAGCCCTGCGGCAGCCGGATGCGGGCCGCCATCCGCACTTTGGGCGTAGTCGTATTGGCCGACACCAGCACCTTGGATTCGATCCGCCCCGAGGTGTAGGAGAAGGTCTTGGGCGTCTGGTCATAGGGCGTAGCCGCCCCGGTAACGGTTTCTTTGCGGGCCGTGATCACCAGGTTGCCGTCGGCTACCGACAGGTTTGCCGGCTGGTAGTACTGCAACTCGTTGTTGTAGGCCCCTCCCGTCCAGACGTTCCACTGGGCCAGGCTGCCGGAGAAATCGTCGGTGAACGTCCGCGTCCAGCCGGCGGCCACCAGGGCATTCTCGTCGAACACGTACGTCTGATCGGCATCCACGGCGATGGGGGCCGTGGCGGCCCCGGCGGCCGGCGTGGCTACCGGTTGCGCCTCCCGGTCTTTCGAAGTCTGGCGCATTGAAGGATCAGGCTGGCAACTGGTCACGGCCAGCAGCAGGGCCAGGGCGGCAGCGGTCTTCAGGGAAGAGAATGCTTTCATGGATGATGGGTCGGCGTACGGGGAATGGGTTGAGCAATGCGGCTTACCTGGGCAGGAAGCGAAAAGGCAGCTTTCTAAAGTAGCAAAAAAAGTAAATTATAAACAAGAAAAGTACAATATGTATTTTGCCCGGAAGACGGTCCCAGGAACCGGGTCGAGGTAGTCTTCCGGGTAACGCCCTCCAGGCAGTTCGTTACAGAATCCCGGTTTTTCTTTATTTTCCGCATTCCTTACCATCCCACTTGCTGCCGATGACATTTTTACCCCGAAAGCGTTCCTTGATCATTGCCCTGGCCAGTCTCCTGTCCCTATCCTCCGCGGGGCTGAGGGCGCAAACCCCTTCCCTGCAATGGATGCGGGCGGGCAATGCCTACACCACGCTGGAAAAAGGCGAGTTGGTGCAATACACCTTGCCGGCGGGGGACCGGACGACCCTGCTGGGTGCGGGCCAACTGGTACCGGCCGGCCGGCAACAGCCCCTCAACATTCAAAGTTACGCCTTCTCGGCCGACGAAGGGCGGGTACTGCTGTTTACCAACACCCGGAAAGTGTGGCGGCTCAACACCCGCGGCGACTACTGGGTGTATGACCGGGGCCAAAAGACCCTCCGGCAAGTGGGTACGAGCCGCCCGGCCGCCTCGCTGATGTTCGCCAAGTTCTCCCCCGGCGCCGACAAGGTGGCCTACGTGAGCGAAAACAACCTGTACGTGGAAGACCTGGCCAGCGGGGAAACCAAGGCCCTGACCACCGACGGCACCCGCAAGCGGATCAACGGCACGTTCGACTGGGCCTACGAGGAGGAGTTTTTCTGCCGCGATGGTTTCCGCTGGAGCCCCGACGGCCGCCGGATCGCCTACTGGCAGATCGACGCGGAACGGGTCAAGGACTACCTGATGGTCAACAACGTGGATTCGCTCTACCCCTTTGCCGTACCGGTGGAATACCCCGTGGCCGGCGAGCCGCCTTCCCCCTGCAAGATCGGTGTGGCCGACCTGGCGACCGGGGCGACCCGGTGGATGGACCTGCCCGGCGACCCGCAGCAGCACTACGCGCCCCGCATGGAATGGGCCGCGGGCTCCGACGAACTGATCGTGCAGCAACTCAACCGGAAACAGAACCAGACCGACCTGTTCCTGTGCAACGCCGCCACCGGGCAAAGCCGCCGGATCTACGGCGAAAAGGACGAAGCCTGGATCGACATTCTGCCGCTGTGGGATGATGACTACCGGGATGGCGGCTGGGACTGGCTGGCCGGGGGCAAGGCGTTTCTGTGGGCCAGTGAAAAGGACGGCTGGCGGCACCTCTACCGGGTGAGCCGCGACGGCAAAGGGGAAACGCTCATTACCCGGGGCGACTACGACGTGCTGGACATTGCGGCCCTCGATGAAAAGGGTGGCTTCGTGTATTTTATCGCTTCCCCCACCAATGCCACCCAGAAGTACCTGTACCGGACGCGCCTCGACGGCAAGGGCAAGCCCGAGCGGCTTTCCCCGGCATCGCAGGCGGGTACGCACACCTACCTGCTTTCACCCGGCGGCCGCTTTGCCCGGCACCGCTTCTCCAATGCCCACACGCCCCCCGCAACGGCCTGGGTAAGTTTGCCCGACCACAAGCCCCTCCCGGCCCCGGCCACCCCCCCAACGGCCGCCCCGCCGGCCCCGCGGACGTCCCGCGTCGAATTTTTCAAAGTAAAAACCGCGGAAGGCGTGGAAATGGACGGCTGGCTGGTAAAGCCGACCGGTTTTGACTCCACCAAAAAGTACCCGGTCGTGTTCTACGTGTATACCGAACCCTGGTCCCAGACCGTGCAGGACGAGTACGGGGTGAGTGACAATGCGCTGTACCAGGGCGACATGGCCGCCGACGGGTACATTTACGTGGCGATGGACAACCGGGGTACACCGGTGCCCAAGGGCCGGGCCTGGCGCAAAAGCGTGTACCGCAACATTGGCCAGGTCAACATCCGCGACCAGGCGCTGGCGGCGCGGGCGTTTCTCAAGCGTCCCTACGCCGATACGTCGCGGGTAGCGGTGTGGGGCTGGAGCGGCGGCGGCACGGCCACGCTCAACCTGCTGTTCCAGTACCCCGACATCTACAAGACCGGCATTGCCGTGGCGGCCGTGGTCTCCCAGCTTACCTACGACAACATTTACCAGGAACGTTACATGGGCCTGCCCCAGGAAAACCGGGAAGATTTCATCAAGGGTTCGCCGGTCACCTACGCGAAGAACCTGCGGGGCAACCTGCTCTACATCCACGGCACGGGCGACGACAACGTGCATTACCAGAACGCCGAACTGCTGATCAATGAGCTGGTCAAACACAACAAGCAGTTTCAGTTCATGCCCTACCCCAACCGCACCCACGGCATTTCGGAAGGCGAAGGCACCGGCAAGCATTTGTCCACGCTGTTCACGACGTACCTCAAAACCCACTGCCCGCCCGGTGGCCGGTAAGCGGCGCTGCATTCCAACGCGCAGATGCAGATGGTTAAATGGCGGTATGGTTATATGGCTGATTGCCGGGAGCGGTACGGGCGTAAGCCCAACCATACAGCCATTCAACCATATAGTCATTTAACCATTCAGCCATTCAACCATCCAGCCATACCCTTATTTGTTATGCGTAAACACCTCATCTGCTGCATTCTTTTGATTCTTACCCTTTTGGGAATTTCCGGGCGGGCAGCCGCCCAGCCGCAAGTTTTTACCCGGGCCGACACCCTGCGGGGTTCGGTTACGCCCGAAAGGGCCTGGTGGGACCTGGCGTATTACCACTTGCAGATCCGGGTGTCGCCCCGCGACAGCACCGTCAGCGGCAGCACCACCATCGATTACCGGGTGCTTCAGCCGGCCCAAACGTTGCAGGTGGACCTCCAGGCGCCCTTGCGGATCACCAAAATCGAGCAGGACGGGCAGGCGCTGACTTTCCGGCAGGACGGCAACGCGTACTTCGTGGCCCTCGCCAAACCGCAGCAAACCGGCAAAAGGGAATCCCTCGTGGTGCACTACGCCGGCAAACCCCGCCCCGCCAAAAATGCGCCCTGGGACGGGGGCTTTACCTGGGAACGCGACACCACCGGCAAACCCTTCGTCGCCACGTCGTGCCAGGGCCTCGGGGCCAGTGCCTGGTGGCCCTGCAAAGACCACATGTACGACGAACCCGACAGCATGCTCATCAGCGTGACGGCGCCCCGGGAGGTGATGAACGTGTCGAACGGGAAGCTGCGCCGCGTGGTGGACCAGCCCGACAGCACCCGCACGTACGACTGGTTTGTGTCCAATCCCATCAACAACTACGGCGTAAACGTGAACCTCGCCAACTACGTACACTGGCGGGAAACCTACGCGGGCGAAAAGGGTCCGCTGGAACTGAGTTTTTACGCCCTGCCCGAACACGAAGCCCAGGCCCGGCAACAGTTTAAACAGGTACACCCGATGCTGAAAGCTTTTGAGCACTGGTTCGGGCCGTATCCCTTCTACGAGGACGGCTACAAGCTGGTGGAAGTGCCCTACCTGGGCATGGAACACCAGAGTTCGGTGACCTACGGCAATGGCTTCCGGAACGGGTACAAGGGCAAGGATTTGTCGGGCACCGGCTGGGGGCTCAAGTGGGACTTCATCATCGTGCACGAGTCGGGGCACGAGTGGTTCGCCAACAACATTACCTACCAGGACATTGCCGACATGTGGTTGCACGAAAGCTTTACCAACTACTCGGAGAACCTGTTCATCGAATACCACTACGGCAAGGAAGCCGGGGCGGCCTACGTGACCGGCTGCCGCCGGCTCATCAAGAACGAGAGCCCCATCGTGGGCACGTACGGGGTCAACGCGCAGGGGTCGGGAGACATGTACCCCAAGGGCGGCAACATGCTGCACACGATCCGGCAGGTGGTGGACGACGACGAAAAATGGCGCCAGATGCTGCGGGGCCTCAACCGGACCTTCTACCACCAGACCGTGCAAGGCGCCCAGGTGGAGCAGTACCTGAGCGAAGGGGCCGGCCGCAACCTGGCGAAGGTATTCGACCAGTACCTGCGCGACACCCGGATTCCGGTCCTGGAATACCGCTCCGGCAAAAGCGGCCTGGCGTACCGCTGGACGAACTGCGTACCGGGATTTGATCTGCCCGTGCGGGTAAAGCTCGGGGCGTCCGGCGCTTACCAATGGCTGTACCCCACCACCACCTGGCAAACGGTACGGGCCCGGGCCGGCACTACCCCGGCGGTTGATCCCAACTTTTACGTCACCCTCCGCCCGGCCAGCAATCGAACAACGAACAACGAATAACCAACAACTTCTTACCTTCCATTATGGTCATTCACCTGATTGCCGGCCCGCGCAACATTTCCACGGCGTTGATGTATTCATTCGCCCAGCGGCCGGACACGGTAGTAATGGACGAGCCTTTTTACGGCTTTTTCCTGGACCGCACGGGCATCGACCACCCGGGCCGGGAGGAGATCATCGCGTCCATGCCGCTCGATCCGGCGGGCATTTTCGGGCAGATCGAAAGGCAGGAAGCGGAAAAGGGGCTGGTCTTCGTCAAGAACATGGCCCACCACCTGGATGGCTTCGACTACCGCCGGATGGGTCAATACCGCAACGTGTTCCTGATCCGCGACCCGGCGCCCATGCTGGTTTCGTACGCCAAGGTCAGAACGCAGCCCACGCTGGCCGACATTGGCCTGCGGCACCAGGCCGACCTGTTCGGGCAACTGGCGGCGGCCGGCCAATCCCCCCTCGTGCTGGACGGCAACGAAGTGCGCAAAAACCCGGAAGGCGTGCTCACGAAACTGTGCGGGGCGTTGGGCATTCCGTTTACCGAAAAGATGCTGCGCTGGCCCGCCGGACCGCGGCCGGAAGACGGCGTCTGGGCCCGGCACTGGTACGCCAACGTCCATCAGTCCACGGGGTTTCTCCCGCCCGACCCCGGGGTGGTCCAGGTACCGCCTCACCTGGAGCCGGTGTACGCCGCGGCTTTGCCTTACTATCACCAACTGCGCCAGCACGCCATTACGCCCTGATCAAACCAACATCCTCCGATTGATCCGTTTAATCCTTCTCCTCCTGGTATACCCATGCAACAACAGTACAACCCCCGCAATGCCGACCTCAACATCTGGGTGAACGGGCAGTTGCTCCCCCGGCAGGATGCCAAAGTTTCCGTGTTCGACAGCGTCGTGCAGGGCGGCGACGCCGTTTGGGAAGGCATCCGCATTTACGACGGGTACGCGTTTATGCTCGGCCAGCACATCGACCGGATGCTCGATTCGGCCCACGCCCTGGCCTTCCGCAACGTGCCTTCCCGGGAAGCGATTACGGAGGCCGTTTTTGCGACCCTCCGGGCCAATGGCATGCGTGACGGGGCCCACATCCGGCTTACGCTGACCCGCGGCGAAAAAATCACTTCGGGCATGGACCCCCGGCTCAACCAGCAGGGATGCACGCTGATCGTACTGGCCGAATGGAAGCCGCCCGTGTACGACAACCAGCAGGGCGTCCGGCTCACCACCAGTTCGGTCCGGCGCAACAACCCGCAGTTCCTCGATTCCAAGATTCACCACAACAACCTGCTCAACAACATCCTGGCGAAAATAGAAGCCAACGTGGCCGGGGCCGACGACGCCGTCATGCTCGATGCGGACGGGTTCGTGGCCGAAACCAACGCGACCAACCTGTTTATGGTCCGCCGGGGCATTCTGCTTACGCCGCACGCCGATGCGTGCCTGCCGGGCATCACGCGGCAGCTGGTGCTCGACATGGCCCGGGAAATGGGCATTCCGGTGCAGGAGAAGAATCTGTCGCTGACCGAGTTTTACAACGCGGATGAAGTGTTTACCACCGGCACGATGGGCGAACTCACGCCCGTACGGGAGATTGACGGCCGCCCGGTCGTGAACAAGGGTACGGAGGAGTTGCTGGGCAGGCTGCGGGAGCAGTTTCGCACCAGGATTCCCGTGTACGGCGTGAAGCTGCCTTTTTAGCGGCCCGCCTTTGGGGAACAGCCCGGCCTTCGCTTCCGGTTTTTGCGCAACTCCTGCCCGCAGGGGTAGGGAGGCATTGATAGCCCACGGTTGAAACCGTGGGCTATGGAGGTGAACCGTGGGCTACCCCAACCTCATTTTCCAATTACTTATTCGACCGCACAAGGCGTGGACGCTTGAGCAGACTGATCGACGCATTCCATGCTTTCAGGCCGAAGAGAGCAAAAAAATACCCTGGATAGACGTTTCTATCCAGGGTAAGCACCTATTGCTTTTGCACCGCTACGAGAGGGAGTGTACGGATTGGGTTGGCAACAACGTCTTCCTCATCAACTCAATATCCTCCCATCTCTCCGATTCGCCCGTTGAATCCCGGCGTTACTCGGCGAGAAGTTTAAACTCAACGCGGCGATTCTTCCGGCGGCCGGCTTCGGTCGCATTGCTGGCGATGGGGTATTTGTCGCTGTGGCCCACCGTCCGGATGCGGTCCGCCGCAATGCCCTTCTGGATCAAGCTACTTTTTACCCGCTCTGCCCGCTCCAGGGATACTTTCTGGTTGACCGCATCGGTACCGATGTTACAGGTGTGGCCGCTGATTTGGAGCACCTGGTCGGGATGCGCATCGAGTACGGCTTTGATTTCGGCAACCAGTTGCTCGGAAGCCGGGCTGAGTTCGCTGCTGCCCAAGGCAAAGCTGGCCTGGCGGCTAAGCGTTTTTTGCTCCGCCGGCGTCAGCCTGGCAGCCGCTTGGGGTGCCCGCGGCGCTTCCTGGCTATCCTGCTGCCGGGTCTGGCCGGTAGTAGCATCGGGTTGGCTCGTAGCAGGGGGTTGACTCGTAGCAGCCGGTTGGTTATCCGTGCGGTCGGCGGGCTGCCCGTCCGGCGCTGCCTGGTCGGGCGCCGGTTCCTGCCGGGCGGGGGCCGGTGCTTGACGGGCCTCGCCGGCGGGTTCCTTCCGGGCCTTCCGTTTGGCCTTCAGGTCCATCGTCCAGCCGATGGATACTTCTACCGCGTTGGTCACGCGCCGGCTCACGGTCTTGTTGGTGGCCGGCAGGTCATAACTGAAGTTGATGAAATAGCTGGGCTGGGTGATTTCCAGGCTTACAATGGCCGCGTTGTTGACGCTGTACCACGTGCCCAGCCCGATGCCGCCCGCTTTCAGGGGGCCGCCCGCCGACTCGAAATTGAACCGGGACAATGCCCCGATGTTGGTCTGGCTCGAACTCCGCTCCCGGATGTAGCGGAAGGTGGGCGTAAAGTCAAACGCCCCTTTCCGCAGCAGTCGGTAGCCGCCGTTGAGCACCAGGTTGGTTGCCATCCGGTCGGCTTTTTCGGTAAAGGAAGCATCGGGCCGGTTGGCATTGAACAGCGCCACGCCCAGGAACGCCTTGTTCTCACCGGCCTCATCCAGAGCCGCCCAGCTGACGCCCGGCGCAATGGTAAGGTAGGTACGCGTTCCCGCCGTCAGGTTTTCGCCCAGCGCGGCGCCCGGATCATGCGCGCCGTTCACGTACTGGCTGCCGGTGGTGATACGGCTCAGGTCGAGGCCCCGCCGGAACAAACCCAGTTGCAGGCCCCCGCTGAAGGTGAACCGGTCGCTCAGGTACACGTGGTGGGCGTAGGCGGCCACGGCCCCGGCGTGCTGCAACATGCCCTCATACCCGGCTTTCTCGTGCACCACGGCAAGGCCCACGCCGCCCCATTTCCGGTCCGTCTCCCGGCTCAGGAAGGGCTGGGCGTAGGTCAGGGAGGGCGTAATGACGTTGTCTTCCTCGCCGGTGCCCTGCCTGCGGTACGACAGGATCACCTGGCGGGCATTGCCCGCGGCGACGTCGGTCGGGTTGTTGAACAGCGGGGTGCGCAGGTACTGCGAATAGTACATGTTCTGGGCCCGCGCCGCCGTGCCCAGCAGCATTGCCAGACCCAGGCAGCCCAAAAGAGCACTTATATTTTTGGTAAACATTGCTTATCTGATGAGTTAAATACGCTGAAGTAGAAATTACCGGGAAAGCAGTACGCTGCCGGCCTTTTTGCCCTGGTAGTGCAGGGAAGAACCATCCAGGAACGCCCCCACGATCTGCCAGGTGTACACGCCGGCGGGCAGGGTTTCTCCCCGGTAGGTACCGTCCCAGCCGCGGGTAGTGGCTTCCTGCACGTCCCTGGCTTCGTATACCATCGTGCCTTTCTTGTCGAAGATCCGGAACGTGATCCGCTCAATGCCTTCGCCCATCACCGTCAACCGGTCGTTGCTCAGGTCGCCGTTGGGCGTAAACAGGTTGGGCATGAACACCGCGTTGTTGGTAGGCAGGAAGCGGACCGGGATGATGAGTTGCCGGGTATCTTCCCCGTCCCTTTCGCGGCCCCCGTTGTCCCGGATCGTCACCGTCAGCGTGGCCGGACCGGTCAGCGTCTGGCTCTGGGCAGGCGTAAAGCGCAGGGTGGCCGTGCCGTCGCCGTGGTACACAATGTCGGCCGCGGGAATCATCACCAGGTCGTCGGACTGGACGGACAGGGCCAGTTGCTGGTCGCTTTCGTTGGCCGGGCCGGCACTGATCCCGGTCAGCGTCAGGGCCTGGGCGGGGCTGTTGATGCGCAGTTCCACCTCCGCAACGGGATGTACCGTGGGGGCGTCGTTCACCGGCAGCACCGTGACCTGGAAAGAAGTACTGGCCGTCAACTCCCCGTCGCTTACCTCAAGGGTCAGGGTCAGCGGGCCGCCGAACGTGTCGGGCAGGGGCGTAAAGCGTACCGTGCGGGTGTTGCCGGTTCCGGCGAAGGAAATCGCGGATACGGGTACCAGCGCCGCATTGCTGGAAGCCGCGCGTACCTGCAGGGCGGAGAGCGGCGAATCCACGTCGCCTACCTCGAAAGACACGCTCAGCGGCTGGTCCTCGGCTACGGTCAGGTTGTTTACCACGGCCGAGCCGACCGCGATCACGGGGGCGTCGTTGTGGTTGCGCACTTCGAGCGAAAAGGTTTGCTCGACGGTACGCATCCCGTCGGTCACCGTAAGGACGATGGGGTGCACGCCGACCTGGGCATTTTCGGGCGTACCCGAAAGCACGCCGGTGGCGGGGTCGAACGTCAGCCACGCGGGCAGGCCCGGGGCCGCCAGGGTAAGCACGTTGGCCGGAGAATCGCCGTCGGCCGCCATTACCGGGTAGGCGTAGGGCGTGTCTTCCACGACGGAAAGCACGGGCTGGGAGGTAAATGCGGGCGCCAGGTTCACTTCATTCACCGCGAGTTCGATTTCTTCTTCGTCCGTGAGCGTGCCGTCCGACACGACTACTTTCACCCGGTACGCGCCGGGTCCCTGCGTTTCGGTGGGGGTCCAGCTAAACCCTCCCGCCGCGGTAATGACCGCCCCGGTCGGGTAGGTGCCCGAGGCCGGAGCCGCCAGCGAATAGGAGAGTGCATTGGCCGGCAGGTCGTCGTCGGTGGCCGAAGCCGCGAAAGAGAGTTCGGTCAATTCATCCACCGTTTTGCCCCCAATCAGCGTCAGCACCGGGGCCAGGTTTACTTCATCCACCGTCACGGTGATTTCCTCTTCGTCGGTCAGCGTGCCGTCGGATACAGCTACCGTAAAGGTGTAGCTGCCCGGTCCTTGCGTTTCGGTCGGCGTCCAGGCGAATGCACCCGTCGATGCGTCGATGCTTGCGCCGGCCGGTACGGTTCCCGTGAGGGCGTACGTAAGCGGGTTGGCCGGCAGGTCCACGTCAACGGCCGAAGCGGTAAAGGAGAGCGTCGTCACTTCGTCTACGACCTGGTTGCCAACCGAAGCCAGTACGGGGGCCAGGTTTACCTCGCCCACCGTTACGGTGATTTCTTCTTCGTCGGTGAGCGAGCCGTCGGATACGGCTACCGTAAAGGTATAGCTACCCGGGCCCTGGGCTTCCGCGGGCGTCCAGGTAAATTCGCCCGTCGATGCGTTGATGGCGGCCCCGGCGGGAACGGTTCCCGACAAACTGAAGGTCAGCACGTTGGGCAGTTGCGACGTAGCTTCCAGCGGAATAAAGATGGGCACCGCATCGGCCGGCCGGTCGTCGTCGGTCGCCGAGGCGGTAAAGGTGAGCATCGTGCCTTCGTCCACGGACTGGTTGCCAATCGCAGCCAGCACCGGCGCTACGTTTACTTCGCTCACCGTCACGGTGATTTCTTCTTCGTCGGTCAGCGTGCCGTCGGATGCGACGACCGTAAACGTATAGGCGTGCGGCCCCTGCGTTTCGGTGGGCGTCCAGGTGAATGCCCCCGTTGCGGCATCAATAGTTGCGCCGGCCGGCACTACGCCGCCCAGGCTGTACTGCACGCCGGAGGCGGGTACGTCGGCATCAGTGGCATTTGCCGTAAAGGTGAGCAAGGCGCCTTCCGCCACCGTTTTGGCGCCGATGGCGGCCAGTACCGGGGCTTGGTTTACTTCATTCACCGTGAGTTCGATTTCTTCTTCGTCCGTCAAGGCACCGTCCGACACGAGTACTTTTACCCGGTACACGCCGGGTCCTTGCAACTCGCCGGGCGTCCATGCGAACTGGCCGGTATTTGCATCCACGGTAGCTCCCGCGGGGAAAGTGCCGGTTGCCGGGGTCGCCAGTGAATAGGTAAGCGCATTGGCCGGCAGGTCGGCATCAGCGGCCGAAGCCGTGAAAGAGAGGACCGTCATTTCGTCCACCGTTTTGCTCCCGATGGAAGCCAGCACGGGGACTACGTTTACTTCGCCGACGGTAATCTGGATTTCTTCTTCGTCGGTAAGCGCGGGCGTACCATTGTCGGTCACTACTACTTTTGCCCGGTACACGGTGCCGCCCTGCGCTTCGGTGGGCGTCCAGGTGAACGCACCGGTCGCCGCATCAATGGCTGCTCCTGCGGGGAAAACACCGGCAGCCGGAGCCGCCAGCGAATAGGAGAGCGTGTTGGCCGGCACGTCGGTATCGGCCCCCGCAACGGTAAAGCTTAACGGGGCATTTTCATCCCCGGACTTGCTGCCGACGGCGGCCAGCACCGGCGCCCGGTTGATGGTGTTTACCGTGACGGTAAAGCTTTTGGTGGTGACATTCCCGGATGCATCGCTTACCCGGAACGTATTGGTGGTGACCCCGGCCGGGAAGGTGGCGCCGCTGGGCAGCCCGGCGGTTTGGGTGAGGGTAAAGCCGGCACAATTGTCGGCCGCAACCGGGGCGGCGTAGGTGACTACCGCGCCGGCGGAAGCTTCGTCGTTGACGGTCGTTATGTCAGCGGCTACGGTCAGGAACGGGCTCTGGGCATCGGTCACGGTCACCGCAGCCGGGGCCACGGCGTAGTTGCCGGCCGCATCCAGGCCCAGCAGGGTTACCCCTCTGCTCCCGGCATCGGTACAGTTGTAATCAATCCGGTTGGCCGCAGCCGTGGTGTAGGTAGCCACGACGACCAGCTTTTTGAACGTACCCCCGCACGGGTCACCGAACAGGCCGTTGGTAGCGGAAATGGAGCCGGTGTTCCGGCCCAGTAAGGCATTTTCCACCAGGGCTTTGGTGCCCGGGGCGTGGCACCCGCCGGTCGCGTAGTTGCCGTTGGTGCCCGTGGCCGTGCCGTAACTGGCAAAAACCACCCCGTCGAACACCGCGCCGGCCGGGGCCGTCAGGGTGAGGGTTCCCCCTTCGGCGACTTCGCCGTACACGGCAAACCTGAGGGTGAAGGCGCCGCCGTTGTCCGTACTGCCGCCGTCTGCGTCAGCCGGCACCACACTTACGGCACCGCCGGCCGAAAGCGTTGCGGTTATATTTTTGGTAAGGAGGGTGGGGCGTTGGGTATCCCCAACGGTAATCTGGATTTCTTCCTCGTCCGACCCGGCCGGCGTGCCGTTGTCGGTCACCACGACCTTTACCCGGAAAACGCCCACCTGGGCCGCCGCGGGCGTCCAGGAGAAGGTACCGGCCGCGGTAATGGCCGCGCCGGTAGGATACGTACCCGTCGCCGGGTTAGCCAGGCTGTAGGTCAGTGCATTGGCCGGCGCATCGGCATCGGCCGCCGAAGCGGTAAAGGCTACGGTAGCCAGTTGGGTCGTCGTACGGTTGCCGATGGCGGCCAGTACCGGGGCCGCATTCACTTCCCCAACCGTCAGTTCGATTTCTTCTTCGTCGGTCAGGGTACCGTCCGACACAACTACTTTCACCCGGTACACGCCCGGCCCCTGGGCTTCGGTGGGCGTCCAGGAGAAGGCTCCGGTCGCCGCATCGATGGCCGCGCCGGTGGGGTACGTACCCGTCGCCGCGTTCGCCAGGGCGTAGGTCAGCGTGCCGGCCGGTGCATCGGCGTCGGTCGCCGAAGCCGTGAAAGCCAGGGCGGCCAGTTCGTTGCCGGTTTTGCTGCCAATGGCGGCCAGCACGGGAACAGCCCGGACCAGCAGGACCTGGGGGATGGCCGGCGCGGCGTTGTACTGCGCGTTGCCCGTCTGCGTAGCCGTGATGGTGGTGGAGCCCGCGCCAACAACGGTAACCGTACTGCCGGAAATGGTCGCTACCGCCAGGTTGGAACTGGCGTAGGCAACAGCCAGTCCGGAAGAAGCCGAAGCCGTTAACCCAAAGGCCGCATCCCCGAAGGTCTTGGCCGGCAGGGCGTTAAAAGTGATCGTCTGGTCCTGTTTGGTGGTCGTGAACGTAATGGTGGTGGCACTGTACGAAGTGCCGGCCCCGTTGATCGCGTACGCCCTGGCGTAGTACGTGGTGTTGGCGGTCAGGCCCGTCACCGCCTGCGAAAAAGTCCCGGTTCCCGATCCGACCGCTACTTTGACGTCGGCGGTAGTGGGCGTGCCAGTGGTGTTGTACACGATGCCTCTTTCCGTCACGGCCGTGCTGCCGGCCGCCGTTACCTCTCCGCCCAGCAGGGCCGAACTGCTCGTCACGGCACTTGCCGCCGAGGCCGTTACGGTCGGGGCCGTGGCCGCGGCCGACGGGTTCTGCACGGTTACTACGTCGATGTCCACGTTAAGCAGCCGGGCGGCGTTGGGCGAATCCGCCGCCGTGATCCGGAATTCGTCAATGTCATTAAAACTGTTGTTGGCCGAGAGGTCAAACGTGGCGTAGCCGGCGTTGGTGGTACTGGGCATCAGGCCCGTCAGGCTCGTTACGGCCCCGGCTACCGGCACGCCCGCTTTGTAACCCGTCACGGTGATCGTCCCGAAGGAGGTACCGGCCGTGCGGGTATTGTAGCGGAGCCGGAAGCTTTGCAGGTCGAAAGCCTCCCCGGTGCTCACTTTGAGTCCCATCGAAAGCAGGTCGGCGGCGGCGGTTGCCACCGCGGCGCGCAGCGATGCAACTCCTTCGAGCGGACTGTTGATGCCGGTAGTGGCGGCGCGCAAGACCGAAGCGTTGCTGCCGGCCGTGCTGGTAGCCGTTACGTCCCATCCCTCCACGTATTTGGTAAAAGGCGAGGGTTGGTTGCTCGTATTGACCCAGTTGGAATTGAAGTTGTGCGCCTGGGCGAGGGTAAACGGTCCGGCCGTGGCGAACTGACTCACATTGCCGTAGGCCGTGCCGACCGAGTTGGTGGCGTACGCCCGCACGTAATGGGTAAGGCCGCTGGTCAACCCGCTGATTGTTTGCGAGTAGGTGCCCGTGCCGGTGCCGATCGCCACTTTCGTGTCGGCAAGCGTAGGGGTACCGGTCGTATTGTACACGATCCCTCTTTCGGTCACCGTCGTGTTGCCGTCCTGCGTAACGCTGCCCCCCACCAAGGCCGTGGTATTGGAGAACTGGTTGATGACATTGGTACCCACGGTCGCGAGGGTGGGCGCCGCCGCGCTGACAATCAGGTCGTCGAAGTACAAATCGAACAAACCCGAAAAGGAAAAGATGACGTGCGAAACGGTTACGTTTTTACTGAGCACAATGGTCGTATTGTCCGCGTACGTTTCCGTCGATGTAGCCGGAATGGCCCCGACGTACGTAACGGTAAGGTAGGGCGGCGGATAAAAAGCAGCGTTGGTCGAATTGGTGTACCGCAACCAGGCCCCGTTAAAGATAAAAGGGGCATTGTCCTTGCGCTTGATGGTTACCGAAACGGTGGCCGCCGTACTGTAGAAAATGCTGCCACTGTTGCCGTTGCCTCCCGTGGTCATGTGCTGCCATCCCCCGTTCCCGCCATTCGAGACCTGGTATACGGTACCACCCAGCGTTACTTCTGCCGTCTGTTTCCAGGAGGGTACCCCCGGGTAATCAATCAGCGTGGGGGCCGCCGTAAAATCGGCCGTATACTGCTGGGCGGCGGCTTTACCGGAAACCAGGCACAAAGCCAGCCATAAGATGAGCGGAATGACCCGGTAGAGCCGGGGGTAAGGCACGAGTTCGTTCCGCGCAGTAACGTTTGTACAGGTGTGATGCATACAGGAGAGGGAGGAATTTTGAGAACCTTCGGTAAAACAGGCTCAAATTACTCCACCGGCAATCGGCGGTTGATTTTGTAACCGGCCTACGCGCCTGTAAATCAGTTTTTTGGCGTATGAAAAAGGGAAGACCCGCCGGAATTCTCACGACTTTGCCCGGAAGGAAGGGCCGCCGTACATGGTAAAAAATCACTTCCGGAACAACGAAAAAGGGGATCGGTTCCGAGCCAACTGTCTCACTGCTACGCGGCTACGTGGGCTGCTTTCCCGCGCCTTTTCACCGGGCGAATGGAAATACCAGCCGGGAAAGAGGGCCGGTGGTGAAGAATGGGCCTTTTCAAGAGAAAGGTAAGGTTAACAATAAGGCCGTCCGGAAAGCAGTCCGGCCCCGTCGCGGTTCCGTCTCAATGGGATAGGGTTTTGATGGGATAGGGGTTTAGGATAGGGTTTAAACCCTATCCTATGGATATTGCGCATACGTACGCAGACTTCGCTCCAGTCAAACCAAGCGCAGCCTTTCCGTAGGGTAGGGTTTAAACCCTATCCCATTGAGACGGCATCCCCGCCCTAGCATCCAGCCCGCTCCTCCTCCGTTCTCCTATCCTGGTAATCCTTCCATCCTGAAAATCCTGATCCGTCTCCCTTTTTCCCTGCGGTTCAAATCCTCCTACACCACCGAATGAGCCGCTTTGGCAGTCCGGCCGGCGTGGTACACCAGCCAGAGCAGGCCCAGGAGTGCGTACCCTTCCAGCAGGAGGACCGCGTAACTGCCTACCCCGCCGCTACTGCCCCCCTCCGGTTGGATGCACAGCGACAGCAGCGACAAGCCCAATCCGCCCCCGAAAAAATAAGCCGTAGTGGCTACACTCGACACCAGCCCGTGGTGTTCCTCGGCGACCGGCTCCACGGACAGTACCGTGAGGGTGGTAAACCCCACCGCGATGCCAATGCCGTTGACGCACGCGGCAGAGAGCAACAGCCAGGCCAGGCCCCCGCCGCCCCACACGAAGTACCAGAGCGTCAGGGCTCCCACGGCCATCGCCGCCATGCCGGTAATGGCCGCCTGCACCAGGCTTACTCTTTTGAGTAACCGGGGAATGACAAACTTGCCGACCACCGCCGACAACAAACTGAAGGGGAAAAGCAGCAAGCCCGCCCGGGCCGCGGTAAAGCCCAGATTTTGTTGCAGAATGAGGGAGATGACGAACAGATAGCTGGTAAAGAACGCACCCAGCAGCAGGAACACGCCCAGGCCGGTAACCGAGTGCCGGAGCAGGCCGAAGTCGATCAGCGGCTCTTGCAGCCGCTTGCTCCTTTGCAGAAACAGCCAACCGCCCAGCACCACCCCGGCTACCGGCAGCAGCAGCGTGGGCCCGTGGTGGCTGCTGCCGGGCAAGGCGTGCACCAGGTACGAAAGCGTGGCGATCAGGGCCGTCAGCAGTACGCCCGAGAGCAGGTCCGGCAGCGGTTTGGCCGTCCTCGCCTCCTCCCGGATGTAGACAAACGCCAGGCAGAGCGTCATCAGGATGACCGGCACGTTGAGCAGGAACACCCACCGCCAGCCCAGGTACGTAGCCACCAGGCCGCCCACCGAAAGGCCGCTGCCCGAACCAATGGCGGCAAACGCACTGAAGATGCCCACGGCCCGGCTGCGTTCCTTCGGTTCGGCAAAGGTGGTGGTCACCAGCGACAAGGCGCTGGGCATGAGCAAGGCAGCCGCTACCCCTTGCAGGGCCCGGAAAGCCAGCAGCCAGGCAAACGAAGCCGCCAGGCCGGCCCCCAAGGAAGTGAACAGGAACAGCCCCGAACCCGCCAGGAAAATCCGCTTTTTGCCCACCGTGTCCGAAAGCCGGCCCCCCACGACGAGAAAGCCGCCGTAGAGCAACACGTACACCGTCTGCAACCATTGCACGGCAGGGGCGGCAAGCCCCAGGTCGGCCCCGATGAGCGGCATGGCCAGGTTGATGATCGCAATGTCAAGCGCCTCAAAAAAAACGCTGATGGAGGCAATGAACAATACCAGATTTCTACCCGTACGCATAAGCAAGTGGACGTTTGTTCCCGGCAAAGAACCATAATGCGTACAGGGAATAAAAGAAGTGGCCGTACTTTAGAACATACCACCAAAAAAGGCCATTTTGGCAGCACAAACCACTACAACGGGCATGAAAAGAAACCTCCCCGCAGAACAGGAAAAAACCGGCGCGGCCGTCCTCGACGAGAAGGACTACGAAATTTTACGGTTGTTGCAGGACAATGCCAAGCTGACCGTCCGGGAGATCGCTGCGGCGGTTCACCTGAGCCCTACGCCCACCCACGAAAGGATCAAGCGCCTGGAAAACACCCGGGTAATCCGGCAGTACGCCGCCCTGCTCGACAACCGGAAAGTCAACAAGGGCGTGATGGTGCTCTGCCAGGTTTCGCTCAAAGACCACGACAAACAAACCGCCCGGGCTTTTATCGAGGGCATCACCGGCTTTAAAGAAGTGCTTGAGTGCTACAACATCTCGGGAGAATTTGACTTCATGCTCAAGATCGTGGCCGAAAGCATTGAGAGCTACCACCATTTCTTCATCAACTACCTGGGCGGCGTGAAAGGAATCGGGCAAACCAAGAGTACTTTCGTGATGGACATCATCAAGGATACCCACCGGATTCTGTAAATGGCGCCCATAAAGCGCATTACCCGGAGCCCCGGTGCCGGGAACCGCAACGGCCCGCCGGGGTCATGGTCGGGGTAAAGCAGCAGAAACACCGGCCGGCGGGGACCAATTCCCCGCATTCTCCTACAAGCGTAGGAATGGGGCGAATCTGCTTTTCGGCGGCTGGTCTTATCCCCCATATTCGCAGCTTCATTCCGGCTGCCGGCAGGAATCAACGCAACACCCCGCGCAGGGCAGCCGGTTCAACTATCAATCATACAGATCAAAAAGATGACCATTAAGAAGCAAGCCGTAGCTAACGTTACTGCGGCAAAACCAGCTCCTGCTGCCGCCAAACCGACCGCGGCCAAAACCGTTAAACCGGCCGCTGCGCCCAAAACGCCCGCCGCCAAACCGGCCGCTAAACCCGTAGCAACGGCCGCCAAGCCGGTAGCGACGGCCCCCAAGCCGGTAGCAACGACCCCCAAGCCGGTAGCAACGACCCCCAAGCCCGTCGTAGCCGCTGCCAAGCCCGTAGCTGCCCCTAAGCCCGTAGCTGCCGCCAAACCGGCCGTAGCCCCCAAACCGGCCGTGACCGCCAAGCCCGCCGTGACCCATAAACCGGCTGTGGTTGCCGCTAAGCCGGCTGCGCCCGCCAAGCCCGTTGCTGCGCCGAAGCCCGCTGCGGCCAAGAAGCCGGTCGGCACCAAGACCCAAACGGGGACTACTGACCGCAAGAGTGCTGCCAGCACCGTGGGCCACGAGCAGATCGCCAAGCTGGCCTATCAGTATTCGCTCAAGAACCAGGCTGCCTCCGCCGAAGAGAACTGGTTCAAAGCCGAAGCCAAACTGCGCAAGTAACCCGCCCTTCGCGCCACGCACCCACCCGTACTGTCTGATGCATCCCGTCAGGCAGTACGGGTTTTTTTGTGCGGTCCCGCCGGGGATTTTTCCCACCCCGGCGCAGTGACCTGGCCGGTTCCGGGCGTCTAAAGGCTTTAAATCCTCTCCCCCACCCTTCTCCTCCTGCAAGCGTTGGAAAACCTGATCGTCATCGTACTCAAAACGGAATTTGCGGCTTCGGAAGCCTACCGGGAATTGCTGCAACTGGACCGGGAAGACCACATTGACCTGCTGGAAGCGGTGGTTGTGGCCCGGGACCGCCACGGCCGGCTGTCCACCCGGGAGTCGTCGGGCAGCAGCCTGGCCGCCACGTTTGCCGGCACCCTGGCCGGGGAACTGGCCGAAGCCCCCGGCGACCTGCATCCCTGCGAGGCCGGCGCTTCCTTCCGGGAAATGCGCGACGCGTACCGGGTGGAGGTTTCGAAGGCTTACCTGGCCGACCTGGCGCACCTGATCCAGCCGGGCACCGTCGCCGTGGTCGCCCACGTCCTCGAAGAGCGAACCCTCCGGCTCGACCGGCGCCTGACCGGGTACGCGGCGTCCCTTCTCCGCATCCCGCTGTAAGCAGCGCTTCGCGCCGGCACGCACTAGCCGGCCCGTACGAAGCAATACGCGTTCTCCTTGCGCCCTTTGCGTCTCCTTTGCGATCCTTGCGGTTAAGTTCTTTGCGGTCTTTGCGCGTAAGTCACCGGGAAGCCCAAAAAATACAGCGGTGTGACTTTTGGCCCTTGCGCCGTCTAAACGCGAAATCAGGCAAACCGCAGCCGGGCTTACCCCCAACCCCTTACCCCTGATCTTCATGAAAGAACCGCCCTTATCCAAACCATTTTAAAACCAACCCATGCGCGATGAAAAGTACAATGTTCCTCCTGGCAGCAATGGCGTTCCTGCTCACTGCCTGCTACCCCGACGGCCCCGATGCAGTGACCAACTACTACGTGGTGGCGACCCAAAACGACCCCTCGTTCAACTTCTCGAAAGTCAAAACGTACGTGCTGGTTGACTCGGTGGTGCAACTGGGCGACCGGCCGGACAAGCATTCGATGGTGCTCACGCCCAAGCGCAATGCTTTCATTCTGCAACAAGTGGCCGGGCAGCTTAACGCCCTGGGCTACACCCCCGTCACCAGCCCCGCCGACGGGCAGCAGCCCGACGTAATGGTGCAGGTCTCGGCGGTGGTTACCGAAAACACGGCCGCCTACTACAACGATTCCTGGTGGGACTCCTGGGACTGGTACCCCGGCTGGGCGTACTATTACCCGTACGTGGGCGGCGGCTGGTACCCCTACGGCGCCATTGGCTCCTACCGCTACCGCACGGGTACGCTCCAGCATCGAGATGTTCAACCCGGCCGGCGCGGCTGCTTCCGCCAAACAAATTCCCCGCGTGTGGATCGCCGCCCTGGAAAACATCCTCACCAGCAACACCCCCAACCTGGAAGACCGCCTCGGCAGCGACATCGGGAAGGCCTTCCGGCAGTCGCCCTACCTCAAACCCGTAAGTCAGTAACTCCTTGTATTGAATGGTTATATGGCTGGATGGCTATATGGCTAAATGGTTTTGCTTACGCCCGCACCACTTCCCGACAATCAACCATTCAACCATCCAGCCATCCAGCCATTCAACCATATAGCCTTCAACTAACCCATTATCCATGAAAACCATTGCGCAAAAAATAGCCGGCACCGTGGTGCTGGGCCTGCTTTCCCTGGCGGGCTTCGGCCAGGCGGGCTACACGACCGTCACCTACAGCCCTTCTTTTCCCCTGGGCGAAAACACCGCTTCCGTAAACCGTTCGGGCTGGCGCGGCGTGGGCGTCGAAACGGGCATCTTCCTGTCCAGCCGGTTCAGCCTGGGCGTGTCCGGCAACTGGCACGCGTTCTACCAGCCGGCCGGGGAAACGGCCGTGCGGACGCCCGACCAGACCACGTATTCGGGCCGGGGGTTCCGCTACGTCAACGCGGTGCCGCTGTTTGCCACGGGGCACTATTACTTCGGGAACGGGGACGGCCTGACGCCCTACGCCGGGGTTGGCGCCGGCGCCATCTACCGCCGCTACGACATCCTGGTGGGCAACTATGACTTCCGGCGGAGCGGCTGGCAACTCGGGCTGTTCCCGGAACTGGGCTTGTTGTATCCCGTCGGCCCGGGCGTCCGGATCGGGGTCAACGCCCGGTACAATTACGGCTTCGAAAACGGCAACGTCGCCCGGAGTTCCTACCTGAACGCCAACGTGGGGCTTACCTTCACGTACTAGACTTGTTTCTGTCTCATTCACAACAAGATGCAGTATTTATAAGGGGCAACCACCCCTGCCCCCTCCTTGAAGGAAGGCTACGATCAGGACACATCTTCGAAATGCTCAAAAAAGTGGTCAGTGAGACACTGACCACGGCCCGGAACTGACGGTTTGTGAAACGGTTGGCAAGCGTAACATCAAGGGGCGTATCGGGTGGTGGTTCTTTTGGCCTGCGCCGTTGCCCAGTAAAAATCAACAATGCTGCTGAGGAGCACTGCGTTAGCGGCACGGGTTGGGCCGGGCACGGACGTAAGTCTGCGGGCACATTCTTAAAGATAAATGAGTACTTTTAGGCGCAGCGGCCGGCGCGCCTGCCCCAACGGCCCGGTGCCCGGCGTCCGCGGCAACCATTCCTGCTCACCCAACCCGCCATGTTTTCCGAAAACCCGACCACCCCCTTGCAGACTCCGGGCCGCGTCCTGGTAGTGGAAGACGAGTTTGCCGTAGCCAACGACCTGCGAATCATCCTGGAAAGCGCCGGCTACCAGGTCACCGGCATTGCCTTTTCGGTGGAAGAAGCCCTGCAACTGCTCGAACCGTCGCCCCCCGACATGGTGCTGCTCGACATTTACCTGGACGGCCAGGCCGCCGGCATTGACCTGGCCCGGACGCTGATGGCCCGCAACATTCCCTTCGTCTTCGTTTCGGCCAACTCCAACGACAGCGTCATGGCGGAGGCCAAAGTCACCCAGCCCTACGGGTTCGTGGTAAAGCCGTTCCGCGACCGCGACATCCTGGTGACGCTGGAACTGGCCCGCTACCGCCACGCGCACAGCCAGGAAGCCGCCCTGCGGCGGGAAAAATCCCTCCAGGTGGCCGTCAACGACGCCCTGATGACCATCAAGGAACGCAACGCCCTGTGCCGCGAAATTGCCCGGCAGGTAGACCAGCTCGTGCCCATTTCGGTGTTCGGGCTCGGCGTGGGGACAGCCTCCGGGCAACTGCGCTACACCATCACGCTGAGCAAGTCGGCCGGCGGCGTGTTCGAACCCCTGCCGCGGTCGGCCCTGGCCGGCATTCTGCCCGACCGGGTGGAAGCGGAATCCCGTTTCCTGCTGGAAGAAGAAGCCGGGGTTTTCAGCGGGGAGCGTTTTGAGGCGTTGTGCCGCAAGTACGCCCTCTACCAAACCTTCCGGAGCCAGTTGGGCGGCCGTTCGGCGATCCGGGTGCGGCTGCCGCTGGGCAGCGGGGCACCGGCAAGCTTCGCCCTGGTCGGCCCCGACCCCGGCGGGTTTACGCCGGCGCACTACGACCTGGTCCGGCTCATCGTGCCGCAGATTGCCCTGGCATTGGAAAACCTGTTTGCCTTCGAGGAAATCCAGGCCCGCGAACAGGTGAAAGCCAGCGAACTGGCCCTGCTCAACGCCTTTACCAGCGGCTTGCCCTACCCCGAAGTGATGGGGCGGGTAGCAGTGGCCCTCAACGAGATCATTCCCTGCGACCTGGTGGGCGTGTACCGGGCCGGCCCCCACCCGGAGGCTTCGCCCATTGACGCCACCCTCGTCAAGAACGCGCAGGTGTTCGCGCCCTTCCCCCCGCCCGGCGCGCTGCCCCGGCCGGAAGACCCGGCGACCCCGCCGCGGGAACCCGGCGGGCTCGATGACTTGCCCGGCCAGGCGTGGCTGGGCGTCGGCGAGGCGCACACCCAACTGGCCGGACGCAGTGCACTCCTGCGCCGGTACAGCGACGCGCTGGGGCTGAAATCGTCGCTGGTCATGCCCGTCACCCTGCACGGCAAAACGGTGGCTTCCCTGCTGCTGGGCAACCGGGCGGCGTACGCCTTCACGGAAAAGGACCTGGCGCTGCTGGGGCAGGTAAGCCTCCAGATGGCCCTCGGCCTGGAGAACCAGATGGCCTTCGAGCGCATCGAAGCGCTGAGCCGGCAGTTGGAACTGGAAAAAACCTACCTGATCGAGGAGATCAACACCACCCACAACTTCGGCGCGATCATCAGCACGAGTCCCGCCATGCAGTACGTGTTCCGGCAGATCGGACAAGTGTCGCCCACCGACTTCACGGTGCTCATCCTGGGGGAAACCGGCACGGGCAAAGAACTCATCGCCCGGGCCATTCACGAGCATTCGCCCCGCCGCCAGCGCACCCTCATCCGGGTCAATTGCGCCGCGCTGCCGCCGCAGCTCATGGAGTCCGAACTGTTCGGCCACGAGAAGGGGGCTTTCACCGGCGCCACCGAACGCCGCATCGGCAAGTTCGAACTGGCCCACGGCAGCACTATTTTCCTCGACGAAATCGGTGAACTGCCGCCCGAGTTGCAGCCCAAGCTGCTGCGCGTCCTGCAAGAGAAGGAAATTGAACGGGTGGGGGGAAAAGGGCCCATTCCCTGCGACGCCCGCATCATTGCGGCCACCAACCGCAACCTGAAGCAGGAAGTGGCCGCGGGCCGGTTCCGCTCCGACCTGTTCTACCGCCTCAACGTGTTTCCCATCACGCTGCCGCCCCTGCGCGAACGCAAGGAAGACATCCTGCCGCTGGCTACGCACTTCCTGGAGAAAATTGCCAAGCACCTGGGCCGTCCCCTGCGCGGCGTTGCCCAGGCTTCGGTCGAACAGATGCTGGCCTACGCCTGGCCGGGCAACATCCGGGAACTGGAGCACACGCTGGAACGGGCCGCCATTCTCTCGCCGACGCCCGTGGTGGAACTGGCATTGCCTGCATCCCCGGCCCTGCCGGCGGCCCCCGGAACGCCCGCGCCGCCCGCCCCCGTCCCGGTAAAGTCGCTGCAGGATGCCGAACGGGACACCATCCTGGCCGCCCTCAAACTGGCCAACAACCGCATCCGCGGCAAGGGCGGGGCCGCCGAACTGCTGAAAGTGAAACCCACGACCCTGGAGTTCAAGATAAAAAAGCTGGCCATTGCCCGGCAGTTGAACGCCCCGGCTGCCGGTTCGGCCGGTTGACCAGGTTCCTGGCTCACGCCACGGCCCTGGCGTAGAGGGTATTGAGTTTTTCCCGGGCCCGTTTGAGGCGCATCTTGACGGCGCTGGCCGAGAGGGTAAACACAATCTGGAGCTGCTCGATGGACTGCCCGTCGTGGTATTTGAGAAACAGCATTTGCCGGTCCGTTTCGGGAATGTGGTTGAACAGCGCCAGCAGCGTACTTTCGGAGGGCGGCGGCTGCAGGGCGTCTTCCGGGGTAGTACCCGTAGTGTCCTGCCAGGCGGCCTCCCGGGAATCATCCAGCCGCATCACGAACAGGCGCCTGGCCTTGCGGAAAAACGCCTGGCAGTGGTTGTAGGTAATGGTGTACAACCAGGTCGAAAAGGAAGACTGCCCGCGGAAGGCCGGCAGGTGCTCAAATGCCTTCAGCAGGGCGTCCTGGGCCAGGTCAAACGCCTCGTCGGGGTCTTTGCAGAGGGACAGGCACTTGTGGTACACTTTCTGGAAGTAACGCTGGTAGAGCACGCCCAGGCTCTCGGGGTTGCCCAGCCGGTACTGTTCGATCCAGTAGTCATCGCCGGCGGTGTGGGACATTCGATCCATCTTCATGGGAAAGGTTGTTTAGGATGTACAATTCGGGTAGTGACACGGGCGGGATTTGAAAACCAGTTGGCGCCGCCGGTGTCATGTTCCGGTTGGCCGGGTGGAGCCGTTCGCCGGGTACGGGGTATATGCCAAACCGGGTGCCACGCTGCCGGCCACGCGGCGGCAAAGCATAAAAGGGCCTCTATTGCTTAAAAACGCGGTTTTGACGGGCTACGGGCGGACGGGGGCGGGCCGGGCGCCCCAGTATACTGGAGGGACTCCACCGTTTCGGGGCCCGGCGCCGTCCGGAGCAAACCCTCCGCCGGCAACCCGGGCCGCGGCCATCCTTTCGCGGCGGCCGTTCGCTCACTCACCCCGGTTCAACCGGAGGAGGTACGGCCGGGGCTCATTTTGGAGAAAACTCCATCGCGGTGGAGTCTGGCGGCCCCCGCTACGGCCGCTTGGAGGCGGCGGGGCGGCACCCGGCCGGGGCGGCTGAAAACCACCCACATCCCGGTTGGGCGGCTTCCCCCGGGGGCGGTTGCGGTTTTGCCCTGCGCAGGCCCCTGATCCTGTACCGCGCCACCAACTACCCCCGGGGCGGGTACGATTTACGGGGGCGTGCTTACCCGGCCGTGGGTGATTACCGGGAAGGGTTCAACGAAATAATACCAAAAGGTCCGCCCGGCAATGAACCGGAGCGTACGCATTTGATTGAAAATAACTATTTTACCAGTAAAATAATATCTTCAAATTACCCGCTTCCCCTTTTCATCCTGGTATGAAAGTAGAAGCACAACCTTAAATGATACTTTACGCCTTTCATCCTGGCATGAAAGTATAAGAACACTCTCAAATGATTCTTTATGCTTTCCAGCTTGGTTGGAACGGCTACGTGATTTTGTATGACGACGAGGAACTTGGTCAGGCGCACAGAACGAAGCGGCGTTGCCCTACCGGCACCGGGCCCATTTCCGGCGGCACCCCGGGCGGGGTCCGGCCCGTTTGGCCGGCGTTTGCTTCGCGCCGGGCGGCAAAGCTTCCTGGTCCGTTTGGGGATGCTGCTGCTCGTGCTGCTGGGTGCCGCGTCGGCCCGGGCGCAGTTGGTGCAGGTGGTGCGCATCGACAGCCTGATCAGCACCCTCCGGCGCACCGGGCCGGACACCAACCGGGTGAACCTGCTGCTGGAACTGGGCCGCCAGTACATATTCAAAAAAGATGAGCTGGCCCACGACCTGGACACGGCGCTGCTGCTGAGCCGGCAGGCGCACGCCCTGAGCCGCAGCCTGGACTACCGGCGGGGCCAGGGCCTGAGCTTCCTCACGGCCGCCCAGGCCTACCACGAAAAAAAAGCCCGGGAGCAGGCCCGCCAGTACGCCCTCCGGGCCATCGACCTGCTCACCCGGTACGGCTCTCCCGCCGACCAGGGGGACGCCTACGCCCAACTGGCGACCTACTACCCCATTTCCGGCGACGGCCTGCCCGAAAAAAACCGCCTCTACGAAAAGATCGTCCAACTCTACGAACAGGCCAACGACCCGCTGAAACTCGCCGACGCGTTGCGGTACCGGGGTGATCTACAGCAGGTGCAGGGCAACAACGTACAATCGCTCAAAGACCTCCACCGGGCCCTGGACTTGTACCGGCGGGCCGGCTACGTCCGTTTGCAGCAGGTATACGACCTGCTCGGCTTCGTGTACACCAAAATCGGGGACTACGAGAACGGCGTCGGGTTCGGCCTGGAGGCCATGCGCAAGGCCGAGGCGACCCAGGACACCTTTCTGCTGGGCAATATCTACAGCCGGCTGGGCATTATGTACCACGAACTGGAACAACCCCAGAAAGCCGTCTCGTACTTCAACAAGTGCCTGGTCATTACCGGGCGGCAGTACTACCAGAGCACAATCATCCTGCTGGCCAACACGCTGGGCTACATTCTCGAAAACCTCGACAACATCCCCGAAGCCCAGCGGGCCGAAGAGGCGGTACGGGTGCGGGAGTCGCTGGCCCACTTGCAGGAAATCATTGCCCGGCGGCCCGCCGCCCGCACGGACCTGGATTGCCGGCTGGCGGTAAGCCGGTGTTTCATCAACTTCTACGACAAACTCCAGCCCGACTACGCCAAAGCCAAGGGCCACTGCGACCAGATCGAAGCCCTGCTGGCAACCCCGCTGGGACAGGACCACCAGATCTACATTTACAGCGTCCTGATTCCCTTTTACCTCCAAGGCAAGCAGTACGCCAAAGCCCGTTCGCTGCTGGCGCAGAATGAAAAGCTGTGCCGGAAGGCCCTCTACGCCAAGGAACTATCCATCAACCACCGGTTGTGGTTCCAGTTGGATTCCGCCCTGGCCAACTACCCGGCGGCCATCGGGCACTACCAGCACTTCAAGGCCCTGAGTGATTCGCTCATCAACGAAAAAACCAAGCAGAAAACCTCGCTGCTGGAGGTGGTGTACGGAACCCGGGAAAAGGAACACAAGATTCTGGAACTGCGGCAGGAGAGCGAATTGCGTAAGACCGAACTGCGGGCGGCGGAAACCACGCGCAACTTCATCATTACCGGCGCCCTCATGCTGGCGCTGCTGCTCGCCCTGGGTTACAACCGCTACCGGCTCAAGCAACGCAGCAACCATCTGCTGGAGGCCCAGCACGAAGAACTGCAAGCCCGGCAACGGGAAATCAACCGGAAAAACGAACACTTGTCGGAACTGCTCACGCAGAAGGATACGCTGCTGGGGGAAAAAGACCAGTTGCTCACCGAGAAGGAATGGCTGCTGAAAGAAATCCACCACCGGGTGAAAAACAACCTCCAGATCGTCATGAGCCTGCTCAACTCCCAGGCGGCTTACCTGGCCGACGACGCGGCCCTGTCGGCCATCCAGGAGAGCCAGCACCGGGTGCAGGCCATGGCCCTCATCCACCAGAAGCTTTACCAGTCGGAGCACGTGGCCCGCATCAACATGGTCTCCTACATCGAGGAAGTCATCGATTACCTGCGGGATTTTTACCACCGGCTCCGCCCGATCGAATTCCGCCTGGACGTGGAGCCCATCGAACTGGACGTGACGCTGGCCGTGCCGCTGGGCCTGATCATCAACGAGGCCATTACCAATGCGTTTAAATACGCCTTTCCGGACGGCCGCCCGGGCACGGTAAACCTGAGCCTGTACCGGCTCACCCGCACGACCTATCAGCTTACCATCGGCGACGACGGGGTGGGCTTGCCGGAGGGGTACAACCCGTCGCGGAGCCGCTCGCTGGGCATGACGCTCATGCACGGTTTCAGCGAACAGCTGGGCGGGGAGTTAACGATCACCAGCGCACGCGGGCTGTCCATCAGCCTGGTGTTTGAGGAGGAACAACTCACCAATGCCTACGCGTAGCGTCTCTTTCTGTGAATCAACCGGGCGTAAAGCTCCCTGGACGCAGGGAAAGTTAGGTCAGCGCCGCCAAGTCCCGTAGGGACGAAATACCAGAAAGGCAATCACCCCTATCGCACAATCCCCTGGTGGGTAAAAAGCCACGCTGATTTGTCGTTACAGGCTACCAATATTACGTCCCTACGGGACTTGGCGGCGCTGACCCGGTTATGCGCCAACCCGATCATGCGCCGGCCCGGTCAACCTGCCGGGGCGGCTATTTTTTCAACGGGGGCCGGGCGCCGGGGGCACCCTGGATGATGTCTCCCGTTTTTCCGGAAAGTTCAATGAACAAACCCAGGTCGTTGGGTTGTCCCGGGGGAATGCCTTCCGTCACGTCGGGAATGCCCACCGCCCGGATGAGCGTGGCAAAACCGCCCGGGGAAGCAACGGTAAGCGCCCGGTTGCTGGCCCGGCCCGAAGCCTGCACCACGTGGGGCGTGTTGCGGGGCACAAAGTGCGATTCACCGGGCGCCAGGACCACCGTTCCGGCGTCGGTGTACACCGTAAATTCGCCTTCCCGCACGTAAATCAGTTCGTCGTATTGGGTGTGCAGGTGCAGGGGCGTTTCCGTGCCGGCCGGGAAGTCGCCTTCGATCAGGTCGTAACGGGATTCGGTTTGCGAGCCGTCCGCCAGAACGCGCAGGCGGGCGCCAAAAAGCCAATAGGTAGGATTCATCGGGTTTGGATGGTTAGTGATGAGAAGTGCCCGGCTGTTTCGGAGCCGGAACCTGAAAAGAGACGACCTCGCTTTGGAGGATCGTGTGGTTCGGATCGGCGATCTGCACCCGCACCTTGTGGGGTCCGGGGGGTAAGCCGACAATAATGAGGGGCTGGTCGTTGCTGGCGTGGGCCCACACCCAGGGCGCATCGTCGAGGCTCACGTGCAAATGACCAATGCGGGGGGAAACTTGCAGGGTCGGCTCCCCGAACACGGGGACGATGCGCAGGTTTTCCGTCCGGTACCCGATGATTACCTTGCCTTGGGCCAAAGGTCCGGGCAGGGGCGGGTCCACGATCAGTTTGGGGGGCGGCTCCGAAGCCACGGGCAACACCGACTCCGAACCCCGGATTTGCCCGGCGGCCGGTGCCTGCGCGGCGGCCCGTAAGCTCAGGCCGGCACTGAGCAGGGCAATCAAAAGAATGGTTTTCATCGAATCATCGGTTTTATTTGAATGGATCATTACAAAGGGCATCTTGCTACCGATGGCGGCACGAGTAAGTCACCAGAGCACCAGGTACATTGTAAAAAAAGTTCTAGTGGATTTCACCGCTGTTCCTCCTCCCCGCCGTCATCCTGAAAGGAACTTCGTCGTAACAAGCGATGCTTAACTTCAAGCAGCCAGGTCCGCAGTGTCAGTCAAATATGCCTTTTCACTCCGAAGTTCCTTTGGGGATGACGGCGAGGGGATACTGGTTCGAAACGGGTCAATACTTCCTTTGGCCATTTAGATGCGGACCGAAGGGGTTGGTAACGGAAGTGTTTCAACTATTTTTTCCCTCCCCCGACAAGGTCGCGTCGCGGGAAGGCGTCGCGTCGCGGCTCCCCTCCTCGGAGGGGTTAGGGGGTGGGTTTGCCTGTATGAGTCATGTTGCCAAGGGATCACCGCATTACGGTGACCTTCCTTACGCCAAAGCAAAAATCTTGCAGGTGGTATCCCCCCATCGGTAGATTCTTCATGCGATGATCCCTGGATATTGCGTAGCCTATCGGTAAACCCACCCCCTAACCCCTCCGAGGAGGGGAGCCGCGACGCGACGCCTTCCCGCCATGCGACGCGTACCGCTGCGCAAGTCAACGTACCGTACCCGTACCCCTCATTCTGCTTTGGGCCTTTTTGCCCGCGTCAGGCCACGGCTCTCGCGTAGAGCCGGTTCAGTTTGGTGCGGGCCCGTTTGAGCCGCATCTTCACCGCCCCGGCCGAAAGGCTGAACTGCCCCTTGAGGTGTTCAATCGACTCCCCGTCGCGGTACTTGCGCAGCAGCAGCGTTTTCTCCGCGTCGGGCAGCTTGTTGAGCAGCCCCAGCATGGTGGTCTGGTTCGCATCCGCGTCGCCCGTTTCCGCAACGGCGACTTCCGGTGCTGCCTCATCGCCCGGATCGTACGCGCCGAGCCGGGACACGGGCAGGCGCTTCGACTTGCGGAAAAAGTCCCGGTAATGATTGTAGGTCAGCGTGTACAACCAGGTCGAGAAAGAGGCCTTTCCGCAGAAAGTGTGCAGGCGCTCAAAGGCTTTCAGCAAAATGTCCTGGGCCAGGTCAAAGGCCTGGTCCGCGTCCCGGCACAAGGACAAACACTTTTGGTAGACTTTCGGGAAGTAGCGCCGGTAAAGCACGCTCATCCCCTCGGGGTTGCCCCGCCGGTATTGTTCAATCCAGTATTCGTCCTTGGCCGGAGCCACCGTACTTGCAAATGACATGGGAATCAAAGATTTAGGGAGTGGTAGTAAGTAACGGATGAAAAGCGGGGGTTTAGGCCACCGGCTGGGGTTGCCGGTCGGTGCTGGCCGAAACGGTTTCCCAGGCGTTTACTTCCGCTTCCATTGCGGCCGCTTTTGAGCGGTAGGAAGCAAGGGCGTCTTTTCCGACGGGGAGGTGAACCGGGGGCGTGGGGCTGTCGGCGAGTTGCAGTACCACCCGGGCCAGCCTGGCCGGGTCGCCCGGCTGGTTGCCGTGGATTTGCCCGGCGGCGGCCCGGATACGTCCGACCGTAGGCGCGTACGCTTCCAGCACGTTGGCCCCCGCCACGTAAGAATCGCCCGACAGAAAATCCGTGCTGAAAAGACCCGGCGCCAGCGCAGTCACCCGGATGCCCAGGGGATTGACTTCCAGCGCCAACCCTTCGGAAATGCCTTCCACGGCAAACTTGGAGGCACCGTACAGGCCAAACCCGGGCACGGTGGCGTGGTAGGCGAACAAAGACGACACGTTGATGATGTGACCGGTTTTGCGTTGCCGCATGTACGGCAGCACGGCCTGGGTCACGCGGATCACCCCGAACACGTTGGTGTCGAATTGCCGGCTGATTTCTTCCTCCGTGGCTTCTTCAAAAGCCCCCAGGAAACCGTAGCCCGCGTTGTTGACCAGTACGTCGATCTGACCAAAGTGCGCAACCGCCTGCGCCACCCCTTCTTTTACCTGCACCGCCCCGGTCACGTCGAGCACCACCACCCGCAAACCGGGGTGATGGCCCAGCGCGGCGGCCAGTTGTTCGGGCTGCTTGCGAACGGTCGCCACTACCTGATCACCGGCCGCCAGGGCTGCCTTGGCAATCTCAAAACCAAACCCGCGCGAGGCGCCGGTGATGAACCATACTTTCTGCGTTTTCATTGTCTTTTCGTTTGAGTGATTTTTGTTCATTTTTATGACCGATCGGTCATTTTTTAGTTATAAAAAACAAGCTGCCCGCCGGTGTTGGTGAAAACACCAGCAACCTGTTTCCTTACTTCTTGCATTTAGATTCATAAATGACCGATCGGTCATTTCATTCGTAAAAAAATTTACGCTTTTTTTTCTTCGATTTCTTTTTTCAGCGACTTGGCAATCACTTTCATGGCCTTGTTGTGACCCGCCACCCGCGCCATCATGATCCCGCCTTCCACTACGGCAAACATCCGGGTGGCAAACTCCTGCGCGTCCCAGTCCGGTTTAAACTCGCCGGCGGCAATTCCCTTCTCCACAATGCTCCGGATGTTCCGCTGGGCGGCTTCCACGAGGGCATTTACTTTCTGGCGGATGACTTCATCCGTATCGTCGGCTTCCATGCCGAAGTTGAGCATCGGGCAGCCGCCCACGAGGGGAGGATTGAGCGGGTCCAGGTACATATCGAGGTAGGCGAACAACTTTTCTTTCGCCGTTTTGTGGCGGCCCAGGTTTGCCTGCACCACTTCCGACAGCCGGGCCAACTGGTAGTCAACCACTTCGTGCGCCAGGTCTTCCTTGTTTTCGAAGTGCACGTACAAGCTTCCCTTCGCCAGTTTGGTCACTTCCAGAATGTCACTCAGGGAAGTGCCCGCCACGCCCTTCGTATTGAACAGCGGGGCGGCTTTTTCAATGATCAACTGCCGGGTTCTCTCTGCCTTTGTCATAAGGGGTAAGTGTTGGTACTTTAATACAGGACAAAACCTCACCCCCGGCCCCTCTCCCAAGGAGAGGGGAGGCGTAAAGCCTTGAAAAAAAGCTATTTGTAGAATCCTTTCTTCTCCCCTCTCCCCGGGAGAGGGGCTGGGGGTGAGGTTTTGTCCTGTACTAAAGTGTTGGTACAAATATAAATGACCGATCGGTCATTTAAAAGAAATACTTCATCTTTTTTTATGCGCTGCCTTTATACATTGTAAAGCAAATAAGTTGATAGGATTGTTGTTGGTGAAAACACCAACAACGGCGTATTCCAAACGCGCGTTAACAGTTGGAAAAGAGGCATTTACCGTTCGCGCCGTTGCTAGTGTTTTCACCAACAACTTTTTCTCAACTTACTTTCTTTACAGTGTACTTTACTCCTTTTTCTAACTGATGCGAATATGAATCGGAGCGTACGTACTTAATTGAAATCACCCATTTAGTAATCGAGGGGAAGTAATTCCCGCAGGGACGAGCTATTGGTAGAAAACACGCTACGCCTCTTTCATTAGTCCCGTAGGGACGCAATATGGGTAGCCCGTTAAAACAGCACGGAACAGGTTTTGCCCGTCAGCAGGTGGCGCGGTTGGGATGATTGCCGTTCCTGTATTTCGTCCCTACGGGACTTGCCCTACCCTCATCCCATATTGCCGCCCCTGGTGGTATTGCTGCCCCAGTGGCTGCGCAATACTGAAATGACTTCATGATTGTGTATCTGTTTGTCCAATACTGCCTGTGAATCAGGTCACTACGAACAACGGACAACCAACAACCAACAACGAATCAGTAGAAGTCCTGTATTCATTCATCAGCCGAACGTGAAGGCAAATGCCTCCACCCCTGCGTCGGGAAACGTGATCTCGAACTGCTGGTCGGCAATGCGGCCGGGCTGCCGGATGAGTTGGTACAACCGGGGACCGGTCACCGTGCCGTTGCCCTGCTCATCCACGTCGAGGCCGTGCGCGGCGCCCGGGGGCAGCCCGTCGATGCGCACCCGGAACCGTGCCGGCCTCCCGGGTGTTGCCGCTCCCATCACCAGGTGCAGGTCGCGGGCGTGGAAGCGGTACGCAATGCTGCCGTCGGCCCCATTGAGCGCGGCGGCGCCCTGCTTCATGGTCCACTCGCCCGAGAGCGCCCATTGGTTGAGGGACAGGCGGTTAGGGATTCTGTATACGTATTGCACCTCCGACCGGACGCCGCCGGGCGAGGCAAAATCAACGGTGCGGGCGTAGCCGAGGTAGTTTTCCGGGGAACGCAGGCTGCTCCAGTCGGCCGCCACTTCCACGCCCCGGGCATCCACCGGGGTTTGTTCCGGCCCGGTGACGCGGTTGCCGGCATCCCGCAACAACTTCTGGATCACCCGTTCCAAACGGTCGTAGTCGCCCTCGCCGAACTGGTGGTGGCGCACTTTGCCCCCCGCATCCACGAAGTAGAGGGCCGGCCAGTACTGGTTTTCGAAGGCCCGCCAAATGGCAAAATCATTGTCAATCGCCACCGGGTAATCGACCCGCAGGTCCTTGACGGCCCGGCGCACGTTGTCGGGGTCATGCTCGAAGGGAAACTCCGGCGCGTGGACGCCGACCACCACCAGGCCCTGCTCCCGGTATTTTTCGGCCCACGTCCGGAGGTAGGGCGCGGTGCGAATCCAGTTGATGCAGGTGTAGGTCCAGAAGTCGATCAGGACGACTTTTCCTTGCAGGCCGGCCGCCGTCAGGGGCGGTGAATTGAGCCATTCGGTGGTTCGGTCGAGGGAAGACAACACCATTTGAAGAGGCGGTTGGGCCGCGGCGTCCGTGCGATGCCAGGCCAAAGCGGCCAGGCCCAGGGGAGCCGCAGCCAGCACGTGGGACGTAGCACGCAGGAAGCGGCGGCGGTCGGAATCAAGTTCTTGTGACATAATGGTTTTTTGAAAAGATGCGAATCAGCCCGGGCGGGCTGATTCGCTTCGTGACCACCCGGCTCAGAGGAGGTTGTACTGGGTGGCAATACTCCCGTGCAGGGCTTTGGAATACGGACACGTTTTTTTCGCGCCGTCCACGATGGCCTGGGCGGTTTCGCGTTCCACCCCGGGCATGGTGACGTTGAGGCGGGCTTGCAGCGTGTATTCGCCGTCGGTGTAAACCAGGTCTACTTCCGCGTCGATGGCCGTCTCGTCGGGGAGCCGCACTTTGTGTGCTTTGGCTACCGACTGCATGGCCCCTTCGAAACAGGCCGACCAGCCGGCGGCCAGGAGTTGCTCGGGGTTGGTACCGGCGCCGTGGGTGCCGGGCGTGGAGAGTTTAATTTCCAGGTTGCCGTCCGAGGAGCGGGCAACGCCGTGCGTGCGGCCGCCCGTGACGTGGACTTTGCCCGTGTAAAACGCTTTTTTGAATTCGACCTGATTTTCCGTTGCTACGGAATCTACTGCTTGATTTGCCATTGTTTTGTTTGTTAATTGTTTACTTGTTGAAAGGTATTTTGTAGAAAAATTGGTATAGAAAACGGGTGAATGCATCCGCCCATTTTTTCTCTTCAGGCGCCCTGCTTGGCGTAGGCCCGTTCCTTGTGCCTGCACAGCCTGCCGGCGAGCCGCTGCACCACCGGAGAAAGGATCAGGATGACCGGGATGACCACCACGTACGCAATGGCCCACGACTTGAGCCAGGCCCCGGCAAACCCCGGCCCGAATCCCCGGTTGACCGCAATGAGGGTCAAAGACACAATGCCCGTCGTGATGCTCCCCATCAGCAGGGCAAAAACTACTTTTTCTTTCATACCGGTTTTTTCAGTGACGGTGCTTGAGAGACCGAGACGCGCCCTTAGGGATTGTGAACGTCACTGTTTTGGACTGTCCGGGGAAAGTCTCATGGTTCGTGTTCACCAATTCGAGCCGTACCTTGTGCGGTCCCTCCGTCAACCCGGCGATGTCGATTGTATTGACGTTGCTGGGGTCCGCCCACCACCAACCCAGATCGTCCACGTGTACGTGCAGATGCCCGACCCGCGGAGAGACATGGGTAGCACCCTTTCCAAACACCGGTACGACGTTCAGGTTCTCCACCCGCCACTGGATCCAGACGATGCCCTGGGCCAGCCCCTCGGGAAGCGGTGGGTCCACGAACAGCTTGGGCGGAGGCTCATTCTCGGTTTCAGCGTACGGCGATGCACCGCGGACCTCCCTGGCGGTCCTGGCCGCGGTCTCATGGGTGGCGGTGGGAACGGCACCGGTGGCGTTGGTGCGGGCCGAGGTGCTGTCGCAGGCGGTAAGTACGCCGCCCGCCGTTGCCACGGCAACCAGCAGCTGAAGCATCCATTTGGTGTAGTATTTCATATAGATAACTGTTTTTCAAATAATTGAGAGACAATCAGAATCAGCCGGGCATCGGAATGCGCGCTGCTGCGCGGTCGTAAAGTCACCCGTCAGCGGGCCGATGCGGGCTGGGCCGTTGCCGTGCCGGTGGGTTTGCGCAAAGGCTTGAAGGCGGCTCGCAGTTCAGCGGAAAAGAGTTCGGGGTACTCCCAGGCGGCAAAGTGGCCGCCCCGGTCAACCTCGTTGAAGTAGCTCAGGCTCGGGAAGGCGCGCCGGGCCCATTGCTCCTGGGCGCGAATGACCTCATCGGGAAACACCGTAATGGCTACCGGGACCGAGATCTCGTGGGTCTTCTGCGAGGCCGCGCTGGTCAGCTTCAGGTTGCGGCTCTCCCAGTAAATCTTCGCCGACGAGGCGGCCGTGTTCGTCAGCCAGTACAGCGAGAAATTGTCGAGCACGTCGTCCCGCGTCGGCGACTGGCTGGGGTCCCGGCCGTACGTCCACTTGGCGAACCCGCCGTGCACGAGCATCCACCCCGCCAGGCCGGCGGGAGAGTCCGTGAGCCCGTAACCGACGGCCTGGGGCCGCGCACCCATCATCACCAGGTAGGCCAGTCCGCCGTTCCGCAGGTACGTTCCCAAGTCCTTGACTGCGGCGCGTTCCTTTTCGGAGAATGACGCCGGGATGGTCCCGCCGAGCGCCGCCTCCACCTCCGGCGTAACCACGGCCGGCAGGTTGGTGTGGATGCCGAGCAACCCGGCCGGCGCCTGCCGTCCCATGGCCTCGACCACCCCCGCGCCCCAGTCGCCGCCCTGCGCCACGTAGCGGTTGTACCCCAGCCGCTTCATGAGCACGTCCCACGCCTGGCCGATGCGCTCCAGCCCCCAGCCGGCTTCCGCCGGCCGCTCCGAGAAGCCGAAGCCCGGCAGCGACGGAATTACGACGTCGAAGGCATCCTCGGCCTTGCCGCCGTAGCGGGTCGGGTCGGTGAGCGGACCGATGAGCTTGATCTGCTCGAAGACCGAGCCCGGCCACCCGTGCGTGACGATCAGCGGCATCGCGTTGGGGTGTTTGGAACGCACGTGGATGAAGTGGATGTCGAGGCCATCGATCCGCGTCTTGAACTGCGGGAAGCCGTTCAGCTTCGCCTCGGCCTTCCGCCAGTCGTAGCCCGTGCCCCAATGGCGAACGAGTTCCTGGAGCGTTGCCAGTGGCACGCCCTGCGTCGCGTCGGCTACGGTTTCCTTTTCGGGCCACCGGGTGGCCGCCAGGCGCTGGCGCAGGTCCTTCAGGTCAGCCTCCGGTACGTTCACTTTGAACGGCCGGATGGCGTTGTCTTCGGCCGGTGCGCCGGGCGTTTCAGGCGCAACGGCAGATTCCCCTCCCCGGTCCGCCCGCAGGATACCCTGGGCCGCGGCGGGTATTCCCGGCCAGGCCAGTGTTCCGGTAAGCAGGGTGCCGGCAAGGATATGTTTAATCTTTTGCATTGCGATGGAATTTGACTGGTTAGGTGTATTGACAAGGAAGGTTGGATGGCTATATGGCTGAATGGCTATATGGTTGGCAGTCAGGTTGTAAGGAGACGTGCGTAAGCCCAACAATCAACCATACAGCCATATAACCTTCCTTGTCAATTCAGTTACTGACTGGTGGCCCGGCAGCGGCCCGCCTGCGGGGATCAGTGGCCCGCCTGCGTCTTGGCCGTTGCCGTGCCGCCCGGTTTGCGCAGGGACTTGAAGGCCGCCCGCATTTCACTTGAGAAGAGTTCGGGCTGCTCCCAGGCGGCAAAGTGGCCGCCTTTGTCGAGCTGGTTATAGTAGATGAGTTTGGGGAACGCTTTTTCGGCCCAGCTCCGCGGGGCGGTGTAGAGTTCGTCGGGATAAGCGCTTACGGCAACCGGGATCTTCACGCCCAGCGGGGAGAAGAAGGTAAGCTTGTTTTCCCAGTACAGCCGGGCCGCCGAAACCGCCGAGTTCGTCAGCCAGTAGAGCGTAATGTTGTCGAGGACGTCGTCGCGGGTGAGGCCTTCGCGTTTGCCGTCGAAGGAGCGGGCAATGAGGGCGTAACTGCGGGCGTCGTGGTCCAGGATCCAGGCGGCCAGGCCCACGGGCGAATCCTCGATGCCGTACAGCGTCTGCGGGCGGTTCCCCATTTCCTGGGCGTACGCCAGGCCTTTCTTGAAGAAGAAGTCGAGCTGGTCGTAGGCGTGCTGCTCGCCGGCGGTGAGGCCGGTCACCTTCGGACCGCCCCAGAGTGCCTTGGAAACCGCGGCGGGTACGGCGGCCGGCATGTTGGTGTGAATGCCGATCAGTTCCGGGGGCGCCTGCACGGCCATCAGTTCGGTGATCACGTCGCCCCAATCGCCGCCCTGGGCCACGTAGCGGGGGTAGCCGAGGCGCTTCATCAGCGTGATCCAGGCGCGGGAGATGCGCTGCGGGTCCCAGCCGGTGGTGGCGGGCTGCTCCGAAAAGCCGTAGCCGGGCATCGACGGGATCACCAGGTCGAAGGCGTCTTCGGCCTTGCCGCCATATTTGGTGGGGTCAGTGAGCGGGCCGACGATCTTCAGCATCTCCATGAACGAACCGGGCCAGCCGTGCGTAACGATGAGCGGCAGCGCGTTGGGGTGCTTCGAACGCACGTGGATGAAGTGAATGTCGAGCCCGTCGATGGCGGTGGTGAACTGCGGCAGGGCGTTCAGCTTTTTCTCCACCTTGCGCCAGTCGTAGTCGGTGGCCCAGTAGCGGGCCAGCTTCTGCATGGTCGCCAGTTGCACGCCCTGCGTGGCGTCGTTTACGGTTTCCTTCCTGGGCCATTTGGTTGCCAGTACGCGCCGGCGCAGGTCCTCCAGGGCGGCGTCCGGAATGTTCACTTTGAACGGCCGGATGGCGTTGTCTCCGGCGGTTGCCCGGGCCGTTGCAGTCGTCGCGGTGAACGCCACGGCGAGGTTTTCCGCGTTCGGCTGCGTTGCGGGTGCCCCGGCCGTGCGGCGGCGGGCGGAGGCCCTGCCCTCGGCCGGGGTGAGTGCCTGGCCGCAACTGACCGTCGGGGTCAGCACTTCCATCGCTCCCAGCGCGGCGGAAAGAAAAAGCGATACAATGGGGGTGGTTTTCATGGTTGGAGTCTCTGTTTTATCAGGCCCTTTTGACGCGGACCAGTGGGGAAAGTCACAGCATCGCGGATGATTATTCGGGCATTTTTATCCTGGTATTATTTGGGAGTCAGTGGCCCGCCCCGGTCCGGGCCGTTGCCGTGCCGCCCGGTTTGCGCAGGGACTTGAAGGCGGCCCTGAGTTCGGCCGAGAAGAGTTGGGGTTCTTCCCAGGCGGCAAAGTGCCCGCCTTTGTCCACCTCGTTCCAGTAAATGAGCTTATGAAAGTTCTGCTCGGCCCACTTGCGCGGCGCCCGGTAAATCTCGCCGGGGAAGACCGTCACCGCCACGGGCACTTTCGGAATGTCAATGGCCGTGAAGGGGCCTCCTCCCAACTGCGCGGCATCCCAGTAGGACCGCGAGGAGGACGTACCCGTGTTGGTGAGCCAGTAGAGGGTGATGTCGTCGAGCATTTCGTCCCGGGTGAGCGACTTTTCGGGGTTGCGGCCGTAGGTCCACTCGGTGAACTTGTCGTAGAAAAAGGCGGCCATGCCCACCGGCGAATCGGCCAGGGCGTAGCCCAGCGTCTGCGGACGGGTATTCATCATCTCGGCGTAGCCGAAGCCCTTGTTGTAGAAGTAGTCGAGGGAGGCGTAGGCAGCCTTCTCCACCGGGGAGAACGTGGCGGGTACCGGCTCGCGGCTGCGGACGGCCTTGACCACACCCGGCGGTACGGTGCCGGGCATGTTGGTGTGGATGCCCAGCAGGCCGGCCGGCGCCTGCACGGCCATGATCTCCGCAATGATGGCCCCCCAATCGCCGCCCTGCGATACGTACTGCGAATAGCCGAGTCGCCCCATCAGTTCGTGCCAGGCCCTGGCCACGTGCGGCGGCGCCCAGTTGGTGTTTTTGGGTTTGCCCGAAAAGCCGTAGCCGGGGTAGGTCGGCAGCACCAGGTGAAAGGCGTCTTCGGCCTTGCCGCCGTGGGCGGTGGGGTCGGTGAGCGGCCCGATGACGCGCAGCAGTTCCAGCGGCGAACCCGGCCAGCCGTGGGTCATGAGCAGCGGCAGGGCATTGGGGTGTTTGGAGCGGACGTGGATGAAGTGCACGTCGAGCCCGTCGATGGTGGTGAGGTACTGGGGCAGGGCATTGAGTTTTTTCTCGGCCTTGCGCCAGTCGTAGCCGGTGCCCCAGTAGCGGACCAGTTGCTGGAACTTAGCCAGCGGCACGCCCTGGGAGAAATCGGCAACCGTCTCTTTGTCGGGCCAGCGCGTAGCCAGTACCCGCCGGCGCAGGTCAACGAGGGCCGCCTCCGGAACGTTGATGCGGAAGGGCCGGATGGATTTGTCTCCGGCCGCGGCGGGGCGCGGGCTGCGCGCAGCAACCTTGGCTTTGGCCCCGGCCGCGGCAACTGCCTGGCCGTAGCCGGCCGGGGCCGTCAGCAGCAACAGCGCCCCGAGGGCCGTTGCCCGGAAGACCCATCCTGTGTTCGTGTGTTTCATTGCCGTTGTGGTTTTTTGTTGCTTTTAGATGCAGCCCAGCGGGGTTGGTCACGAAAGCGGACGTATTTTTTTTCCGGCCTTGTCATGCTGGCGGAAGGAAGCACGACAAGGCCGGCGTTTGGCGCGGATGACGAGGCTTACCCGTCACTTAGTGTCCTACCTATTAACACCCTGTTTATTTCATAATCCGGGTGGTTTCCTCCACCAGTGACTGCATCAGTTGGGCGGCTTTGGTGTGCTTGAGGATCGGCGCGATCTGGCCGCCCCAGAAGAGCACCATCTCGTGTTTTTGCCGTTCGATGGCGGCCTTCCGCAACGAAGACATGAAGGTGGTTTGCAGCGGAAACGGCAGCATGCCGCCCTCTTTGCCGACCATATCTTTGGCGAGTGGCGTAGTCAGGCCCCGGCCCAGACGCCCCGTGAAAGCGCGGGACAGGGTGGTGTATCGGGCGGCCTCTGAGAAGAGGGCGGCCCGGTGGACCGGCAGGGCGCCCGACTCGTCGCAGGCCAGGAAGGCCGTACCGACCTGGACGGCATCGGCCCCCAGGGTAAGCGCCGCCGCCACGCCGCGGCCGTTGGCAATGCCCCCCGCCGCAATGACCGGCACGTTCACTTTTTCCCGGATCAGTTGCAGCAGCACGAAGGAGCCGGTGAGCGACTGCTCGGCCAAGGCCAGGAAGGAAGGCCGGTGGCCGCCGGCCTCGAAACCCGACGCAATGATCATATCGACCCCGGCGTTTTCGAGGGCCAGGGCTTCATCGAGGGTGGTGGCGGCTCCCACCAGGGTAATGCCCCGCCGGCGGCACGCCTCCAGCACGTCGGCGGCAGGGGCCCCGAACATAAAGCTGAATACCCTGGGCCGGATGTCCAATACCACCTGGACCTGGTCCGCGAACCGGGATTTGAAAGGGGCCGGCTTGGACGGCAGCGGGATGCCCGCCTCGTCGAAGTACGGCTTGAATTGCGCCTTTACCCGGTCGTATTGCGCGTCGCTGACGGTGCCGTCTACGGCATCGGTATCCGATACCCAGAGGTTCAGGTTATAGGGCTTGTCGGTGGCCGCTCTGATCTGCTTGTCCACCTCGTAGATTTCCTGCGGGCTCAGGCCGTAAGCCCCGTACCCGCCCAGGCCGCCCAGGTTCGATACGGTTGCCGTCAGCTCGACCGTTGACAAGTTGCCGCCGAACGGCCCCTGCAGGATCGGGTACCGGACGCCCAGCAGTTGGGTTGCTTTGGTGTTGTACCACATGGCTCGGTTGTTTAACGGGTTGCCGCGACCGGAATGCACGCTTCGACGTGGGTGAGCATTTTATTCACGATCAACCATTTGCCGTCAATTTTATGAAAAGACAGCAAATCGTGGTAGTTGAACTCGTACATTTTCAGCCGCACTTTTGCCACCGCGATGGAGTTGATGACGTCAATGCGCAGAATCTCCGTTTCGTAGGGTTTCCCTGAGTCTTTAGGGCTGGTCCGGTGGGCCACCCCGTCGAGGTACTCGGCCAGGGTTTTGGCGTAAGGCCGGCCGTTCACGTCGCCGAAGAGCAGCGTTCCCGGGTGGAACACCTGCGCCAGCAACGCCACGTTGCCGTCGTAAATCCCCTGGAAATAGTACCAGTGCAGCGCCTGTTCGATGGCCGCGGTGGCGGCTTGCTCGTCTGTTTTCATAGTAATATGGCTGTATGGTTATCAGTTTAAGTGGTGGCCGGCGCCCATGCCGCCGTCTACGTGGATGATGGCGCCGGTCACGAATTTGTTTTTGGCAATGGCGTACACCATGTGCGCCACTTCTTCGACCTCGCCGATCCGGTTGAGCAGGTGCAGGCCGGCCCCCTGGTCGGCGGCTTCGCCGTGCATGGGCGTCCGGATCTGACCGGCGGCAACGGTATTCACCCGCACGTTGTCTTTCCCGAACTCGGCGGCCAGCTGGACCGTAAGGGCGTGGATGCCGCCCTTGCTGGCAATGGGCGCCGTGGACGGGCCGCCGCCCAGGGCGTGGTCTACCAGCGGGGTGCCGATGTTGATCACCACGCCGTCGTGCTGTTTGATCATCTGCGGGAGTACCGCCTGCGTGGTGAAAAACGTGCCTTTCAGGTTCGTGTTGAGGAAACGGTCGAGGTACGCCTCGTCTACTTCCAGGAAAGGCTTGGTTTCGTAAATGCCGGCGTTGTTGATCAGCACGTCGGCGGAGCCGAAGGTCGAGACGGCCGTTTTTACCAGCAAGTCGCCCGTCGCTTTGTCGCCGACGTCCCCGGCCACCCGGGCCAGGTTGGGCCCGGCGCCCAGTTCGCGGAACGTTTCTTCCAGTTTGGCGGCGGTTGCCGAGTTGATCACTACGTTGTCGCCTTTTTCGAGGAAGTAGCGGGCGATTTCTTTGCCGATGCCGGAGGATGCCCCGGTCACGATTACAGTTTGCGTGCTCATGGTTGGGTGGTGTTATTTTTTGTCGGCGGTGATTCCTTTTTCGCGCAGGACGGAGGTTTGGTCGCCGGCGTAGCCCCAGTTGTCGGTATCCACTTCGTGAATGACCACGTGCGTCAGGTGGGGGTCTTTGTTGAGCACTTCGGTAATCAGGTCGGTTATCCCTTTGATCAGGGCTTGTTTCTGCTGGCGGGTCACCCCTTCCCGGGTCGTTTCAATTTTGACGTAAGGCATGGCGGATGTAATTAAAGGATAGCACTTTGGGCAACGGCTTCGGGCTGCGCAACCGCTTCGGCGACCAGGTGGGTATTGAGGTCAAAGTTGTTGTAGATCAGGTTGTCGCCCAGGTGCAGGAAGAAATTACCGGAGCGGAACTTGATGCCGAACCTGGTGCGGTCTACCGTGATTTTGCCGCTGGCCGTCACCCGGTTGCCCGCGCGGTGTACCTGCGCATCGAAACTGATGGGATGGGTAACGGCTTTGATCGTCAGGTCGCCGGTCACGTGGTACGACCCGTCGCCGCGCGGCTCCGCCTGGCTGATCCGGAAGGTGGCTTCCGGGTACTGCTCCGTGCTGAAAAAGTCGTCGGAGGCCAGGTGCCCGGCGAATTGGGCGTTGGTGGCGGGGTCGGTAATGTCGAGGATTTTGATCGAACGGGTGTCGATCACGAACCGGCCGCCGGCCAGCCGGTCGTTGTCGAAAAGCAGGGTTCCTTCTTTGATGGCAATCGTGCCGTTGTGGGCGCCGGTTACCTTGCGGCCGACCCAGTCGATCACACTCTGGGCGCCGATTATGTTGAATTGTTGCGTTTCCATTCGTTTGGTGTTTTTGGTGGTGTTTGAATGAACAATACAAAGTTGGGGGGTGAAACCGGAAGGATTGCGTGACCTGCATCACATTCGGAAGGCCGGTACCCGTTCTGTGACCTGCGTCACTTTCCGGCGTGGTACAGGCGGCTGAGCGTTTCGCGGGATACGCCCAGGTAGGCCGCAATCAGGTGCTTGGGCACCAGGTTGTAGAGTTGCGGGTATTGTTTGAGGAGTTCTTCGTACCGGTGTCTGGCGTCGTTGTTCATGAGCGAAAGCAGCCGCTTCTGGGCGGCCACGTAGCCCATGTTGGTGCGCCACCGGAAGAAGTGTTCCACCGCGTGGATTTCACGGCACAGTTTCTCCCGGGCTTCGGCCCGCAGGCAGAGCACCTCCGCATTGGTGATGCAATCCACGCTGACGGTGGCCCGGTTGCCCGCGTAGAGGGCGTTGTAATCGGACGCCCACCAGGTGGGCATGGCGAACTGGAGGATGAACATTTTCAGGTCATCGTTGATGTAAAAGGTTTTCAGGCAGCCCCGGATCACGAAATACTCCCCGTCTACCTTGTCCCCGGCGCTGATGATCACCTGTCCTTTTTTGAATGCCTGCGGCTCGAAGTGCGAGAAGAAATAATCGAACTGGTCGTCCGGCACGGAAATGGTTTTAGCGATGTGGCTCTTAAGCGTTTCTTTTGCGTCCATATAACCCGAAGTTAAAGGCGTAAAAAAACAACTTTACCCTTCCATCTCTACGACGGTGCATTTTCTTTTTTGCCGCAGGGCATAAGACCTCACCCCCGGCCCCTCTCCCGGGGAGAGGGGGGAAGGACCTGTTTTACAACAAGCTGTATGTCAAACTTCTGCCCTCCCCTCTCCTGGGGAGAGGGGTTGGGGGTGAGGTCTTATCACGTACCCAGCGCCCCGCCCGGACCCGTTCCTTGCTCAGCTGCGGCCGGCGCCCATGCCGCCATCCACGTCCCAAATCGCCCCGGTCACCCAGGCGGCCTGGTCGGAAAGCAGGAAGGCAACGGTGGCCGCAATTTCCTCGGGTTGGCCGTTGCGGCCGAGGGGATGAATCCCGCTGAGTCCCTGGTACGCCTCTTTTACCCCTTGGGAAGAAGCAAAGAGCCCGTTGAGGACGTTCGTTTCCACGACGCCCGGCGCCACGGCATTCACCCGGATGTTGTGTTCGGCCAGTTCCATGGCGATTTGCTGCGTGAACGCATGAATGCCGGCTTTTGCCATCGCGTAGGCCGTCGTCGGGGAGCCTTTGATGGCCTGTTTGGCCCAGTACGACCCGATGTTTACAATGGCGCCGCCCTTGCCGTTTTCCTTCATTTTCCGGGCAACGGCCTGCGTAATGAGGTAAAACCCCCGGTTGATGTTCAGCAGGGCGTCATACTCCTCGGCCGATGACTCCAGGAAAGGCTTGGGGCGGAATATCCCGGAGGCATTGACCAGGTAATGGATTTCTTTGATGTCCGGCAACTCAGCGATGAAATCGGCAACCGAGCCCGGTGCGGTTAAATCTACCTGCAATCCCCTGACGTGGCCTTCGTGCCCGAGTTCGGCAACGGTCGCCCTGACGTTTTCCGGCGTCTTGCCGGCAACAATCACCCTGGCGCCCTGTTGCAACAGCAGTCGGGCGGTTGCTTTGCCCATGCCACTGGTCCCGCCGATGATCAGGGCCGTTTTGCCCTTGAATGCATTTGTTTTCATTGTATCTGTTTTTAGCTCCTTATATGACTACTTCCCAGGCCTGCTGCTGATGCGCTTTGAGCATGTCCTCGACAAATTTCGGCACCACGTTCCTGAACTTTCCAGTATCGGCCGGAACGATCCTGATCATGGCTTCAATCATTTCCGCCGGGTCCAGCCGGCCCTGCGGAGTTCCCAGGAGTGCATCGAAGGTCGCCCGCATCTCCGCCTTTTTCGTAAAGTTCCTGGCATCATCCAACCACCGGAAAGGGGCGTCCGCCATGGTTTCGTTGTAACCTGTCAGGTACGCCCCCGGGTTGATGGTTTGAATCTGGATGTTGTATTTCTTCAACTCGGAAGACAATGCCTCGGCAATTGCCTCCAGGGCGTGCTTGGTGGATACGTATATTCCGTAACCGTCCGGCGTAAACAACCCGCCCATGGAAGAGGTAAATACTACTTTTCCTTTTCTTTTCTCATGGATGAATTTGGCGATGAATTTCTGCGCCAGCTGTAAAGGGGCAAACACATTGGTTTCAAAATTGCGCCGTACCAGGTCGATCGGAATCTCAAACACCGGGCCTGCTTCTCCGATGCCGGCGTTGCTGAAGAGGACGTCAATGTCCCACGTCAGGGCATAGTTGACGTCATACGGGTCCAGGATGTCGAGCTTTTCAACCCGCAGGTTTTTCTCCAGATCCAGTTCTTTGGCCTTTTGCCGCAGGGCAGTCACCTGGGGGGAAATCTGTACCCCGGCGATTACCTGGTGGCCTGCTTGCGCCAACCCGATGGCGGTTCCTTCGCCCAAACCAGAGCCGGCCCCCGTGATCAGAACTCGTTTTTTGTCGTTCATGATTTTTGTTTTTCTAACAGTTAACTAATAGGTATAGGGTTAAAAAAATAGCTATTCGATGGTGCTGCCCGCCGTAGCAATAAGCAGGTCCTGCGGTACGGCGCCCCCCGAAACACCGATGTACCCGATGATCCGGCCTTCCCGCCGGATGGGACGTCCGCCGGGAAAGCCTGCCAGGCCCCCATTGGTGTATTCCAGGCCGTAGGCCGCCGCTTCCGGCTTTAAGAATTCCCCGACTGATTCAGAGTTCATGCGAAAGAGCATGGCCGTTTTCGCTTTCTGCATGGCGATGTCAATGGAACCGATGAAAGCGTCGTCCATTCTGGTGAAGGATTTGATGTGACCGCCGGTATCGAGTACCACGATGTTGACGGGAACCTCTATTTCCGCTGCTTTTCTTTGGGCGAGGTACACGGAGCGTTGGGCTTGTTCCAGGGTGATTTCCATAGGATATTTGTTTTCATTGTATTTGTTTTTGCGCGTTGTACTGCCTGCGGATGGTTTGGTACTTGGTTGATCGCTTGCCCAGCAAACCATCGATGCTCCATCTGAAATGCCTGACTTCGGCCAGCACGAGCCCCGCCCCGGTGAAGACAAAAACCGGGTAATTGAAAGGCGCCGCGATGCCCGCAGCCGTAGCCATGCAAATGCCGAAAATGAACGTAAGGATTGCCGCGCCCAGCGCCGCGTACCTCACCTGGTAGCCAACGATCAGGCAGATGCCGAAAACAATTTCCGCAACGGTAGCCAGCCCGCCCAGGGCACCGGCCATGGACCGGCTGGCGTAAGGCACCAGCGAATGCGTGTAGTCCACAAAATGCTTCCAATTGCCCCAGTTTACCGTACCGGTACCCGGCAGTCCGAGCCACCCGAGCCGGTCCATGACGGCCAGCATAAACCCGGTGCCAAGGGCCAGGCGTAGAAACAATTGCGCAAGGCCCGTTTGCGCAAGGCCGGATGATTTTTTCATGGGAATACCCCGGGGGTGTTTACTTGACCAGCGTGAGGAGCGGCTTGCCTTTTTCGACGGTATAGGTGGCGAGTTCCGCCCCCTTGCGGCGGCCGACGTTGCGGGCCGCGTGGACCGTTCCGGCCGGAATGAACAACACTTCACCGGCCTTGAGCGTCACGGGCGGCTGGCCCTCCACCTCGTACTCCAGCGAGCCCTCCAGCACGTAAATGATCTCTTCGCCCGGGTGGGAATGCTTGCCGAACGCCGCGCCCGGGTCGAAGTCAATGCGCGCCTGGACGACTTCGCGGCCGGCCACGCCTAAGTCGTGCCGCTGGAGTTCAGTGCGCCTCACGCCCGGCTGCTGCGCCAGGGCCGGGATCGTAAGGGCGGCCAGCCCGACGGCAGCAATGATGCCCGTGAGAAAGTTTTTTTTCTTTTTCATTTTCTTGATTTTTAATGATCCAATTATTCAGATTCGTTTGTTTTTTTTTAGTCGGAGGGTTAGGAAAAGCCCCCCTGTCTCCTCCTTGAAGGAAGGAGGGGACGGGGGTGATTTTTTCCTAACCTCGGGCCGGGGAATGGGGAATCAGCGGGCCGATCCGGTATTGGCCGCGGCATTGCCGGTGGATTGGCGCACCGGCTTGAAGGCCGCCCGGAGTTCGCGGGTAAAAATCGCCGGCTGTTCCCAGGCGGCGAAGTGGCCGCCCTTTTCGGCCTGGTTGTAGTAGATCAGGTTGGGATACGCCCGTTCGGTCCAGCTCCGCGGGGCCTCGTATTGCTCACCGGGAAAGACGGTGACGGCCACCGGGATGGTGACGCCCTTGGCGTTGAAGAAGCCGCCCTTGTATTCCCAGTAGAGCCGCGACGAAGACACCCCCGTGTTGGTGAGCCAGTACAGCGTGATGTTGTCCAGAATTTCGTCGCGGGTCAGTTCGCCCGTGTCGCTCGACGTCCGGTCCAGGGCCGCGGCCACCGCCGCGGCCGGCTGGGCGTGGGCGTCGTTGTGGTCGAGCAGCCAGGCCGCCAGCCCGACGGGCGAATCGGCGATGCCGTACAAGGTCTGGGGCCGCGAGCCCATGATGCGGGCGTAGTCCACCTGCTTGAATGTTCTGACCAGTTGCCCGTAGGCGCGTCCTTCCTCGGCCGAGAGTCCCGCCGGGGCCGGGGCGCCGGCCAGCAGGGCCTTGTCCACGTCCGCGGGTACGGTAGCGGGCATGTTGGTGTGGATGGCGAGCAGTCCTTCCGGTTTTTGCAAGCCCATCTGGTCCACCACAAACGCGCCCCAGTCGCCGCCCTGCGCCACGTAGCGGGCGTAGCCCAGGCGCTTCATCAGGGTGTCCCAGGCTTTTGCCATGCGTTCGGGACCCCAGCCCGTGCCGGTAGGTTTGCCCGAGAAGCCGTAGCCGGGCATGGAAGGAATCACTACGTCGAAGGCGTCTTCGGCCTTGCCGCCGTACTTAGTGGGGTCGGTGAGCGGACCGATGAGCTTGATTTGCTCAAGCACCGAGCCGGGCCAGCCGTGGGAGATGACCAGCGGCAGGGCGTTCTCGTGCTTGGACCGCACGTGGATGAAGTGAATGTCGAGCCCGTCGATGGTGGTAATGAACTGGGGGAAGGCGTTGAGTTTGGCTTCGGCCTCCCGCCAGTCGTAGTCGGTGGCCCAGTAGCGGGCCAGCTTCTGGATGGTCGCCAGTTGCACGCCCTGCGAGGGGTCGGGAACGGTTTCTTTTTCGGGCCACTGGGTAGCCCGGATGCGTTTGCGCAGCTTCCTGAGGTCGGCGTCGGGAAAGTGTACCTTGAAGGGGCGAATGGTTTCGCTGGCGGTTGCTTCGGCCGGCGACCCGTTCTGCGCGCTGCCGGGCGTACTCCGCATTGCCAGGGCTACTGTCGCCAAAGCGCCGGTAATGAGTATACCCGCAACGAAGTTTTTAGTCTTTTTCATTGTTATAAAAATTTTATTGTTTGTGCCAGGTGATTGGTAGAAATACAATCTTGAATTACAGATTTGGAAATTGTTGGAATCGGGAAAAAAGGGGTGGATGAGTAGCAGTCATCCCCCTAACCCCCTTCCCTTTCCCGCGGGCAAACCCACAAGGGGGACTGCGTGCCCATTGGTGCCCTGGCAAGGTGTATTCGCGTGCGATGAGTACGCAGTCCCCCTTGCGGGTTTGCCCGCGGGAAAGGGAAGGGGGTTAGGGGGATGACTTTTTGTTACTTCATGGATGACCACGCCTCACTTCATCCAATCAAAAGCGGTCCGCGGCCACGACGGCGTCGGCAAAGGCCTGGGGGGCCTCCTGGGGTACGTTGTGCCCGATGCCATTGAGGACGCGGTGCGCGTATTTGCCCGTAAATTTCTGGGCGTAGGGCTTGCCATCGGCGGCGGCCCCGTCGAAATCGCTGCCGATGGTGATCGTCGGCACCGCAATGCGCGGCGACGCACTCAGTTTCTTTTCCAGTTCGTCGTACTCGGGTTCTCCTTCCGCCAGGCTGAGGCGCCACCGGTAATTGTGGATCACGATGCCCACGTGGTCCGGGTTGTCGAAGGCCTGGGCGCTCCGTTTGAACGTATCGTCGTCGAAATCCCACTTGGGCGAGGCGATCTTCCAGATGAGCCGGGCGAATTCCTCCCGGTTTTCGGCGTAGCCGGCCTTGCCGCGTTCTGTCGCGAAGTAATACTGGTACCACCAGCCCAGTTCAGCCTTCGGCGGCAGCGGCCGTTGGTTGGCCTGGCGGTTGACCACCAGGTAGCCGCTCACCGAGACCAGCGCCTTGCAACGCTCCGGCCACAGCGCGGCCGTGATGACGGCCGTGCGGGCCCCCCAGTCAAAACCCGCAATGACCGCCTTCTCAATCCTGAGGGCATCCATCAGGTGGATGACGTCCACGGCAAGGGCCGACTGCTGGCCGTTGCGGAACGTCCCCTCGGAGAGAAACCGGGTGGTGCCGTAGCCGCGCAGGTACGGGACAATGACCCGGTAACCTTTGGCAGCCAGCAAAGCCGCAGGCTCGGCGTAGCTGTGAATGTCGTAGGGCCAGCCGTGCAGCAGAATGACCGGGGGGCCGTTGGCGGGGCCTTCTTCGGCGTATCCGACCGAAAGGACGCCGGCGTTGATCTGCTTGAGCCGTCCAAACGACGCGGGCACGCCGGCCCGGGACGGGCTGCCGGCCGCGGGCGGCGTATTTCCGGGTGGGGCGGCCACGGCGCTCAACAGCCCGGCCTGGCTGCCGGCCAGGGTGATTGCCGCAGCACTCAGAAAATGGCGCCGGCTTTGGTTACTACTGCTCATTGTTGGAAGGGTTAACGGCTTCTTGACCTTGCAAGCCATTGTCGTTTTTGGTGCCTTTTAGATGCAGGCTCCGGCGGCAGGTCACGCAGCCCTTAAAAAAATAATTTTTCTGCCCGGCGGGGCGCAGGGCGGCCGCCGCTGACGGGTAAAAAATATATGACGCACCAGCGCCTATAAGCCTCTGTAACAAGTATATTGCGTGCTTACACCCCGGCCCGTCTGGGGAGCAGTACGTCCCCGCGCGAGGTGTTGCCGGCCGCGGCCCGCCGGCGGGGGCTTTCGACGGCTGGGCGGTGTACCCATTCCCTGGGTACGCAAAAATGGGATTGCCCGTGAGGCACTTCCAGGCACGCCGTGCATCCCGTATCTCCAATGGCTGTGCGCGTGGCGGCGTCTCCCGAACCCTAACTGAATGGCTATGAATGGCATCCCCTGGAAAATGTGGTTACCGCGCGGCCTCGGGCGGACGACGCTCACCGGCTCCGTCGTGGCGGCTTTCCTGGTCTGGCAGGCGGTACTGCCGCTGCGGGCCCAGTCGCCCGCCGACCAACTGCTGCCCGACCAGACCGAACTCCCCCTGCCCGACCGCACCGACAGCCTGCAAAGCCTGCTCCGGCCCGGGAAGGCCGATACCAACGGGGTGCACGTGCTCCTGGAACTGGGGACCTATTACCTGCACAAAGCCCGGGAGACGGGGGCAGGGCTGGACAGCGCCGACGGGTACGCCCGGCAAGCCCACCGGGCAAGCCAGGACCTGGGTTACCGGGAGGGCCAGTTGGGCAGCACCTTGCTGCTGGGCCGGGTTTGCCTGGAAAAAGGAGACCGCCCCGGCGCCGATTCCTGCTTCGGCGGGGCCTTCTCCCTGGTCCGGCAGTTGGGCGACCCACGCCGGGAAGCCCTCACCTGGCTCCGCGTGGGCAACTACTACCCGCGCACGGACGAAAACCTCGCCCGGAAAATGCAGTGTTACGCGCAAGCCTTGTCGCTCTACCGCCGGGCCGGCCGCCAGGATGGGGAGGCCATAGCGCTGCGGGCCATTGCCGACCTGCACCAGTTGCAGGGCAAGCTGACCCAGGCCCTGCAAGAGTTGTTGCAGGTGGTACAGTTGCAGCAGTCTACCGCCGACCCTTACATCTACCAGAGCTACGCGCTGCTGGGGTACGTGTACCGGATCATGGGCAACAACCAGGCGGCCCTTCAGTACCAGCTGGCCTCGTTGAAGTCGGCGCAGGCGGCCGGCGATACCACCGATCTTTCGCCCATTTACTACCGGATCGGCAAAGTGTACCGCGATGCGGATCAATTGCCCCAGGCCCTGGAATACTACCGGAAAGCCCTCTCGATCCGGGAACGCACGGAGGCGCCCACCCTCGAAATCCTCAAGGCGGCCCGGGAGATATTGAGCATCCTGCTGATCGTAAAGCAACCGCAGGAAGCGCAGGCTTTCCTCGAAGACATACTGCGCCGGTACCCCATCCGGACCGCGGCGGAGAAACTTCAGGCGGCCATCTGCCTGGGTGATTCCTACCTGGCCGCGCACGATTATAGGCTGGCCGAAAAGCACTACATCGACCTGCTGCAACGCGCCGCGGGGAACTTTACGATCCGGCTCAATGCGCATTTCCGGTTGGGAAAGCTGTACCAGACCACGAAGCAATACGCAAAAGCCCGGCACCACCTGGAAGAAGCCCTCCGCATGAACGAGCAGCGGCCGATTCTGTTTATATCGAGGGACATTCACCTGCAAATGTTCCGGCTGGATTCGGCCCAGGCCCGGTTCTCGCCGGCCATTGCCCACTACCAGCAGTACAAAGCCCTCAGTGATTCCCTCCTCAACGAAACCAGGAGCAACCAGCTCCTCAGCGTCCAGGTCCAGTACGACACCGAGAAAAAAGACAATTACATCGCCCTGCTGACCCAGCGGAGCAAAGCGCAGCAGGCCACCATCGGGCAGCGCCAGACGGAACGCAACGCCCTGGTGGGGGGCGCCGTGCTGCTGCTGGCGCTGCTGGGCGTGGGCTACAACCGCTACCGCCTCAAGCAGCGCAGCAACCGGCAGCTCCAGACCCAGCAGGAGGAACTCCAGGCCCAGCACGAGGAACTCCAGGCGCAGCAGGAACAGATCAACCACCAGAATGAACACCTGTCGGAACTGCTGCTGGAAAAGGATTCCCTGCTGGTGCAGAAGGACCTGCTGCTGGAGGAAAAAGAATACTTGCTCAAGGAGATCCACCACCGGGTGAAAAACAACCTGCAAATCGTGATGAGTCTCCTGAACTCCCAGGCTGCTTCATTGGCCGACAAAGCCGCCCTCTCGGCCATCCGCGAAAGCCAGCACCGGGTGCAGGCCATGGCCCTCATCCACCAGAAGCTCTACCAATCCGAAGGGCTCGCCCGCATTCCCATGCCCGACTACGTGAAAGAACTCGTCTCCTACCTGCGCGATTCCTACCGGCCCGCCCAGCCCGTGCGCTTCCACCTGGAAGTAGACCCGGTCGAGATTGACGTGACGCAGGCCGTGCCGCTGGGCCTGATCCTCAACGAAGCCATCACCAATGCTTTTAAATACGCTTTCCCGGGCGGCAGGGCCGGTACGGTCAGCGTAAGCCTGCTCCGGTTGCCGGGTGCGGGGCCGGCCGCCTACCGGTTGCTCATCCGGGACGACGGGGTTGGGTTGCCCGAAGGGTTTGCTCCGGCCCGCAGCCGTTCGCTGGGCATGACGCTGTTGCACGGCTTCAGCCGCCAGCTCGGCGGGAAACTGGTTATCGAGGGCCCCCCCGGTCTTTCCATCAGCCTGACCTTTGCCGACGAAAAACCGGCCTTCACGCCTGGCCGCACGGCGTATGCGTACCAATCCGTGTAGTGCTTCCGCAGTTTAAAAGGTTTACCACGGAGACACGGAGCGCACGGAGTGACACGGAGAAAAGGGAAACGGGGATAGGGTAGGGTTTAAACCCTATCCTATTGATATTGCGCACGCGTACGCAGACTTCGCTCCAATTGAATCAGGCGCCGCCTTTCCGTAGGGTAGGGTTTCAACCCTACCCCTACCCCTACCCCTGTCTACGTCCCTGCGCCCGCATCCGGCAGTTGGTGCGCGGCTTCGAGTTCCCTTAATTTCCGCTTGCCGTAGGCCAGCCGCGTGATGAACAGGAACAGCACCGGCACGACGAAAATTGCCAGGAACGTGGCCGCCAGCATACCGCCCGATCACCGTCCAGCCGATGGTCTGGCGGGCCACGGCGCCGGCCCCCGACGCGAAGGCCAGCGGCAGCACGCCCAGCATGAAGGCCAGCGACGTCATGATGATCGGCCGCAGCCGCAGCTTGCACCGCCTCGATGGTCGCTTCCAGCGGGTTCATGCCCGGCGTCCACCCGCTCCTTGGCAAACTCCACGATCAGGATGGCGTTTTTTGCCGCCAGGCCGATCAGGGTGACCAGCCCGATCTGGGCGTACACGTTGTTGGTCAGCTCAGGCAGCAGCGTGAGCGCCACAATCGCCCCGAACGCCCCCAGCGGCACGGCCAGCAGCACCGAGAACGGCACCGACCAGCTTTCGTAGAGGGCAGCCAGCAGCAGGAACACCATCAGGATGGACAGCGAGAAGATGATGATCGTGCTGTTGCCCGAGCTGACAGTTCTTCCCGGCTCAGGCCCGAAAACTCGTAGCCGTAGCCGGCCGGCAGTACCTCGGCCGCCACTTCTTCCAGGGCTTCCATGGCCTGGCCGCTGCTGTAGCCGGGCGCCGGGTTGCCGTTGATCTCCGCGGAGCGGAACAGGTTGTAGTGCGAAATCACCGGCGCGCTTTCTTCCACCACTTGGGAGGTACACCAGCGCACTCAGCGGCACGGGCTGCCCGCCGCCCGTTGAGCACGTAGTACTGGCTCAGGTCGCGATGTCGTTGCGGTAAGCCGTATCGGCCTGGGCCACCACCCGGAAGTTGCGGCCGTACAGCGTAAAGTCGTTGACGTACGGCTGCCCATGTAGGTCGACAGCGTCGCAAACACGTCGGCCAGCGACACGCCCAGCTTCTTGGCTTTTTCCCGGTCTACTTCCAGCTGGTAGCCCGGCGTTCTGGCCGTGAAGAACGTGAACGCCCGCCGCGATTTCCGGCCGCTTGTTCCGCACGGCGGCCACGAACTTGTTCACCACGCGCTTCGAAGCCCTTGATGTCGTCGTTGCTTTCGCGCTGCTGCAGCATGAAACTGAAGCCGCCCGTGTTGCCCCAGCCCCGGAATGGCCGGCGGCGGCACCACCACGATGTTGGCTTCCTTGACCGCCGACCAGCCGCTGCCGGAGCTGCCGCGATAAGGGCCGCAAGCATGCAGGGAGTCGTCTTTGCGGTCGTCCCAGGGTTTGAGCTGCACGAAAAAGGTGCCGCTGTTGGACTTGATGGAGAAGTTGATGGCAGTTAAGCCCGGCGATGGCCGCGTAGTTCTGCACGCCGGGCGCCTGGTCCGGAGCATTTCGACATCTGCCGGAGCACCTCTTGCGTGCGGGCGCTGAGAGGCCCCCTCGGGCAATTCAAACGAAACGAACAGCCGCCCTTCATCCTCGGTGGGAATAAAACCGGTGGGCTTGGCGCTGAACAGACCGAACGTACCCGCATAGATGCACCCCAGCAGCACCATCACCAGCGGCGTGGCCCGGATCGCTTTGCGCACCCCATTCGAATACGACCGGTGGTGCGGGCAAACCACGTGTTGAACCGGTAGAAAAAGCGGTTCAGGCCCCGCGACTCGGCGTCCAGGCGGTACCGGCCGCAGCAGCAGCGCGCACAGGGCCGGCGTGAGCGACAGCGCCACAAAGGCCGAAAGCAGCACCGAAATGGCAATGGTGATGGCAAACTGCTGGTAGAGCCTGCCCACGATGCCCGGAATAAAGCCCACCGGCATGAACACGGCCGCCAGAATCAGGGCAATGGCGATGACCGGCGCCGTGATGTCTTTCATGGCCTTGCGCGTGGCTTCCCGGGCCGACAGCCCTTCCTCGTCGATGTAGTGCTGCACGGCTTCCACCACCACGATCGCGTCGTCGACCACGATGCCGATGGCCAGCACGAAGCCAAAGAGCGTCAGCGTGTTGATGGTAAACCCGAGCGGAATGAAGAAGATGAACGTGCCCACGATGGACACCGGAATAGCCAGCACCGGAATGAGCGTGGCGCGCCAGCTTTGCAAAAACAAGAACACCACCAGCGACACCAGCAGCAAGGCTTCGAGCAGGGTATGGATCACCTCGTCGGATGGAAACCTGCACCACCGAAACCGATTCGAAGGCAACCGCTGTACACAAAGTCGGGCGGGAAGGACCGCTTCAAGGTATCCATGGCTGGCTAGCACGCCGTCGGCGGTTGCGAGGGCGTTGCTGCCCGGCGTCTGGTAAACGAGCAGAAGCGTAGGCCGGCTTGTCGCCCTGGGACGACTGTAGCGGCAGTAGTTGAACCGCCCCAGTTCCAGCCGGGCCACGTCGCTTGAGGTACACCACCGACCCGTCTTCGGGCCGGGTGCGCACGATCATTTGCTCGAACTCTTCCGGGGTGTTTACCCGGCCATTCACGGTGATGGTGTACTGGAAGGCCTGGGACTGAAAACTGCGGGGCGCCGCCCGACCGAGCCGGCAGCCACCTGCACGTTCTGCTCGCGCAGGGCGCCAGTACTTCGCCCGTTGCTGAGGCCGAGTTGCGGCCATCTTGTCGGGCTTGAGCCACACGCGCATGCTGAAGTCCTGCCCCAGCGCCACGATGTCGCCCACGCCGGGCACGCGCAGGAGGGCGTCGCGGATGTAGAGGTTGGTGTAGTTGTCGAGGAAGGCCACGCTGTGGGTGCGCCTTCGGCGAGTAAATGACGAGTCACCATCAGCACCGTCGGGTTGCGTTTGCGGATCGTCAGGCCCAGGCGCTGTACCTCTTCGGGCAACCGCGGCTCGGCAATGCTCACCCGGTTTTGCACGTCGAGGGTGGCAATGTCGATGTTGGTGCCCATGTCGAAGTTGACGTTCATCGAGAGCTGCCCGGTGTTGGTGCTGGTGGATTTGCAGGTAGGTCATGCCGGGCGTACCGTTCACCTGGGTTTCCACGGGGTCGCCACGGTCTGCTCCACGGTCTGGGCGTCGGCGCCGGTGTAGTTGCCCGCAATGTTGCACCACCGGCGGCGACTGATATTGGGGTACTGGCTTACGGGCAGCGTGCGGATGGCAATGGCCCCCAGCAGCACGATGATATCGAAATGACAATGGCCGTAACGGGCCGGCGGATGAAAACGTCGGAAATCATGAGGGTTCGGGATCTGGAGTGATGGATTACTTTACCGCCGTTTGTCCCGCCCGGGCGCTGTCGAGTACAATTCTGGCCCCCTGCCGGAGCCGTTGGATGCCCTGCACCACGACCCGTTCGCCGGCTTCCAGGCCGCTGCGCACCACGATCTTGTCGGCAAAGGCCGTCCCCAGCGCCACCTTGCGCTGCTCCACCGAGTCGCCCGTGACCACAAACGCGTAGTACTCGCCCACCTGCTCGGCCACGGCTTTGTGCGGAATGACGACCTGCTCGCCGGCGTCGCGGTTGCGCACGCGCACCACCACGCTCATGCCGGCCACCAGCTGGCGGTCCGGGTTGGGAAAACGGACGCGGACGGTAATGCTGCCCGTCTGCCGGTCCACGGCGCGGTCGATGGCCGCCAGCCGGCCGGGAGATGCGTAGGGCGTGCCGGCGGCAAACCCGAGGGTGAAGAGCGAATCGGCCGGCGCGGCCTGGCCCCGCAGGCGGGTGAAACGGGGAATCTCGTCCTGGCTGATCACGAAATCGACGGCAATCGGGTCGTCGGACGACACCGTGTTGAGCAGGGGTTGCCCGGGCGACACCTGCGCCCCCACCCGGACCCGCGAAATGCCGATCACCCCGTCCACGGGGGCCGTAATGAGCGAATAGCGCAGGTCGGTGGCGGCGCTCGACCGGTAGGCTTCGGCCGCGGCCACCTGCGTACGGGCGGTTTTCAGGTCGGTGAGGGCGTAGTCCACCCGTTGCCGGGCCACGGCGTTCTGCCGGCCCAGGTTTTCGTACCGTTGGGCGTCTTTTTCCACCCGTTCCAGGTTGGCGGCGGCGCTTTCCACGGCGGCCTGCGCCTGGTTGTAGGCCGCCCGGTACTTGGTGCGGTCAATCTCGTAGAGGGGAGTGCCCCGGCGCACCGGCTGGCCGTCTTCCACGAAAACCCGGGTAATGTAGCCGCTCACCTGCGGCCGGAGTTCTACTTCCTGCAAGGCCACTACCGTACCGGGGTAGGTATCGAGGCCCACTACTTTTTCCCGGGCTGCCGCCTGGACGTTTACCGGCACGGCGGGGTTGGCCGGCTGCGACCCGCTGGGCGCGGAGTTGCAGGAAAGGAGCATCCCCGCGCACAGGAGCGTTGCAACGAGCAGGGACGAATGCGGTTGGATCATGGTTGTAAGGAGGTTGTAAGGGGTTTACTGCACGGGCACTGTTCCCTGGGCCCGCTGCAAATCGAGTTTGCCCGCCAGCACCCGGTACAGGGCGTTGTAGTAGTTGAGTTGGGTCGTGCGCAGGTCGGTTTCCGCCACGATGAGTTCCAGGTAGGTCTTGATGCCTTCGTCGTATTGCAGCTTGGTGGTCCGGTAGACCTTTTCGGCCAGCACGGCATTGGTTTTGACCGTGTTCCATTCGGTCAGCGCACTTTTGTAACTACTCAGGGCCTGCTCGTACTCCGTGCGGATGCGTTGCCGGGCATTGTCCAGTTCCACGTCCAGCCGCCGGTCGAGCAGCTGGGCCTTGCGCAGGTTATGCACGCGGCGGCCACCCTGGAAAAGGGGCACCGCGGCGCTGAGCCCCACCACCGAGGTGGGAAACGTCTGGCTGTACAAGTCCCTGAATGACTGGTTCTGGTACACCAGGTTGTAATTGGCGAAAGCCGACAGGGTGGGCAGGAAATTCCACCGGTTGTAATCCACGCTTAGCTTTTGCAGGGCCTTCTGGGATTGCAGCAACTGGTATTCGATGCGGTTGGCGTACGAGGCACTGTGCAGGGTATCCACGAACAGTTCCTCCTCCACCCGCCGGGTGTCGAAAGCCAGCCGCAACCCGCCCTCCGAGGGGTCACCCATCAGTTCTTTGAGCAGCGTCTTTTTGGGGCCGACCGCCTCGGCCACCCGGCGCCGGTCGCTGCGGGCATTGCCCAGGGCAATGGTGGCCCGCTGGTAGTCCGTCTCGTCCACGGTCCCGCTTTCGAACTGGCTGTAGGCGTCTTTCAGTTGTTTTTCCAGCCGGAGAAGGGCTTCGTCGAGGATTTGCAACTGCGCCTGCGTCAACAGCACGTCGTAGTAGGCTTTGGTCACGACCACCACCGTATTGATCTGGGTGGCCTGCACGTTTTGCCGGCTTTGCTGGCGCACGAACCGCGAGGCCCGGGAGGCCAGCCATACTTCGTTGCTGTAGAGCACCTGGTCGGCCTGGAAGAGGGCATTGGCGTTGTTGGCAACCCCGAAGGTGACGGGAATCCGCCGGTCGGAGGACAGGTCCGAGAAGTCGGGCACGAACGACACCGGCAACCGCAGGTAACGCTGCACGTTGTAGCGGGCCGTGATTTGGGGGTACCACCCGGCAAGGCTCTCTTTCACCTCCCGGTCGGCAATCTCTTCGTCGAGCCGCGACTGGGCAAGGGCCGGCGTGTGCTTGAGGGCAAAGGCGATGCACTGCTCCAGGGTGAGGCCGCTGGCAGAATCGGCGGGGTACACCTGTCCCGGCAACGGCAAAGGCAGCAGCATCCACCCCGCAAAGAGCAGGAGTAGCGTGGTTGGGCGCATGGGTAAAACGGATTGGTAAATGGGCTTTCGCAGCACGGCTCCGGCAACAAGCGCGGGACCGTGCCGGAGGAAATGCCATTCACATGCCAACCCGGGGGACGGGCCGGCGAAAGGCTAGCAAACGGGATGATTTAGGAGAATTTGGCCGGTTTTTGAAAAAAAGGAGGGTTGCGGCCCGGTGGGTTTGCCTCCAACATTTGAGAGAATATGGCCCCAGCCTACGTAACTTCGGAGGCGCCGCCGTACCGGCCGGCCTCCGTGCCGGTTTTCCCGGCGCAAGCGTGGGTGCTACGCGGTCCCACGGGTATCTGGCAAAGGACTTCGGTTATCAATCTGCTTACTCAACCCCTTTTCAGCCATCCGCTTTCAGACATCCGCCGGGCTTCCGCGCCAAAGGCCGGGTTTGTCATTCTGAGCCCAGCGAAGAATCTGGTACACAAGTCCGCATTGCATGAATAACTTCGGCAAGCTGGCGCAGGGGTCATCCTCACGCGTGAGGACGAAAATCACGCGTGAGGATGAAAAATAGAATGAGGGAAACGGTTAAAACCGTTCGGTGACCACGCGTGCCGGTTCCCACGGTTGAAACCGTGGGCTGGGGATGAAACCGTTCACATTGATGGTTGAAAGCGTGGAATTGTGGGCCGGGGGTAATCTTCCTTCGACAACGGTTGAAATTGCGGGTCGGGTTGCGCCTCAGGCCCTGAAATACGCCCTGAACGTGGAGCCTTCGCCCAGCCGGCTTTCTACTTCTACCTTTCCCCCGGCGTTCTCCAGAATCTTCTTGACCATGTAGAGGCCGATGCCCGACCCTTCCACGTGGTCGTGCAGGCGGTGGAACAGCGAAAACAACTTCTGGTCTTTGCCCAACTCCATGCCCAGGCCGTTGTCTTCCACCGACAGCACGGCGTACTTTTCCACCCGGTAGCAGTGGACCCGCACGTGCGGGGGCCGCCCGGGCGAGGCGTACTTGATGGCATTGCTCATGAAATTATAAACCACCGACCGCAGGTGCTTTTCGGCAAACCGGATGGCCGGGCAAGCCTCCGTATTTACTTCCACCCGCGCCCCCGCACTGGTGATCAACTGGAAAAGGTCCAGTTCTACTTCCCGCACTACCCCGTGCAGGTCCACCTCGGTCACGGGCTGGTCGGACTCCTGCTGGAGCCGGGCAATTTCCAGCAGGCCCTCAATCGTTTTCTTGAACCGTTCCACCGAGTTGTCGATCAGGTCGAGAATTTCCCGGACCGGCTCGGGCTCAAGGCACTCGGCGGGCAGCTTTTTAAGCAACACCTGCAAGAGCCCTTCGATGTTGAGAATGGGCGCCTTCAGGTCGTGGGAAGCCGCGTAGACGAAGTTCTCCAGGTCGCCGTTGAGGTGCGCCAACACCGCGTTGGTGCTGGTCAGTTCCTCGTTGGTGGCCGATACTTCTTCGCCGGCGGCCGTCAGTTCTTCGTTGGTCGTCGCCAACTCCTCGTTGGTTGCCGCCAGTTCTTCGTTGGCTACGGCCAGTTCCTCGTTAAGGAGTTGCAACTCATTTTCGCGTTCGGCCAGGGCCAGCCGGGTGGTTCTGGCCGGCGTCACATCGCGCAGGATCACGGTAAACCCCCGGAGGCTGTTCTCCCCGTCGAGCAAGGGGAACACTTTGCCGGCCGCCCACAACAGGCTCCCGTCTTTGCGGGGGTGTTCCCGTTCGGTAAGGACCTGCGCGTGCTCCCGGGCCGCGTGCAGTTGCTGCCCGGGAATGCCCTGCTGCTGGTCCTGGTCCGTGTACAGGAGGGCCGCCGGCCGGCCGATCACCTCCCCTTCGGGGTAGCCCAGCAAGCTTTCCGCCGCCCCGTTCCAACTGCTCACCTCGCCCTCCACGTTGGTGGTAAAAACGGCGTAATCTTCCAGGCTCTCGACCACCTGGCGGAAAAAATCCGGTCCCAGCCGGAACCGCTGGTGCGTACCGCCGGCATCGCCATCCGAGAGGCGGTGCGAATACGTTCCCTGTTGGGTCTGCTTGGGATGGGAAGAGGAGCCGGCCGGTACATCGTGGTTCATGGGCAACAAACGGGAGAATAAGGGTGGGTAGCGGCGGGGTTACTTGGCAAGCTTTACCCCTACCGCCGTCGGTCCCTTGGGGCCGGCGCCGACTTCGAAGGTTACCTTGTCTTTCTCCTTCACCGGGTTCACCAGGGCCGTCACGTGCACGAACAGGCTCTCCTGCGTCTGGTGGTCCCGGATGAAACCATACCCTTTAGACTCGTTGAAGAACGTGACCGTACCGGTGCGGATGGCCAGTGCCGGGTCAACCGGTCCCTGCCGGGCAATGCCGATCTGGATGTTTTCGGCCTGGATGACGGCTTTCTTTTTGGTGGGATCGGGCGGCGTGGCCGTGATGTTGCCGTTGGCGTCCACGTAGGCCATCATCTCCTCGAGACTTTTGCCCTTGTCCGACTGCGACTTACGGTCTTCTTTCTTCTGTTCTTTGTCCTGCCGGGTTTGCTGGCGTTTTTTTTCCCGTTCTTTCTTGTTGAAGGTCATTTGCGATTTTGCCATAGAGTACAAAAAGGGTTTAGTGAATAAAGTGAATAAAAAAAGAGCAGTTTGAATGGTACACTGATTTATTATGATGGTTATGATCCATTATGATGAAATCCGGCCGGGGTTCGCCGAACGATTGATTCGTACACGTGCACTCACTTATGAATCATAATCATTATAATAAATCAGTGTACTATTCACATCAATATCCTTCCGGCTTTACGCTGGGGTCGAGTTCTTCCACTACGTTCCAGTGGCGGTGAAACTCCTCCCAGTCGTCGTGGATCACGCTGCGGGTGCCGGGGACCACGCTGCATTCGGGTCCGATGCCGGTCATGCCGGTAATGACCTCGATCTCCACCAGGATGTATTCGGCAACGGGATTCTGGGCAAAGGTAATTGCGTAGGTCTTGTTGAGAACGGAGATGAATCCGCCCGAGCCCAGCCCGGTCAATACACCCTTTAATTTCGCTTTTGCTTTCATACGTCTCGCTTGTAAGGTTTCACCGGCGTTTCACCGGCCGTTTTGGGAACGGTGTTGTTGAAAAAGGCGGGCTAACGGGGAGCTGAACGAACCCGGTTCTTCAAGCAATAGAGGCAAGGAGGGGAGAATAGCGCCGGGGAAGTATTCCGCGTGTACTTGTAAAGTTACTCTTTTATTTCTTAACCGGGTAATGCCCGTATAAGTTCACCCGCAGCCCGGTGCGCCCCGTGTTTTCCCCCGGCCGGTAATGCGGTATTTTCCCCCTCCCGGTGAATTCCCGCCAACTTTGGGCGCCGGGTTGCGTTACAAGCAGGTAGTGCCCTGTTCCCAATGTTTCTCATAGCGCCGGCATTCCCCTTGCCCAACCGGTTTCCTGTCTGAATCATTGCCTTGCTTTCGGCGCCTGCCCCGGAAAGGCCGGACTTTCACCCGCCGCTGCGCGGCATCCGCTCACTCCCCGTTAACCCACTTGCCCTATGCTCTCCCCCGTTAAAAGCCGGTTGCAATCCGGAAACCTGATTTCAATTCACCACCCCAACGTAGACCGGGTGAAAAAAGCCATGACGCTTGCCGTCGAAACCGGGAACTGGTACCTGCTGCGGGACATCATGGCCCCGGAACTGACGGCCCGCGTTCCCGGCAACGGTCCCAACGGCGGGCAGTGGCCCCGCGACCAGTGGCTGGGCTGCCTCTCGCGGCTGGCGGCCGGCCCGGAGGCCCGGATGACCATTACGCCCATGTACGTGGCCGGCAACGACGACCTGGTGATGCTGTTCAACCGCGTCACGGCCCGCCACAACGGCCGTACGCACGTGCAACTGGTGGCCGAAACCTGGCGCTTCGCCGGCGGGGTCTGCGCCGAGGTGTGGGACCACTTCACCGACGAGAAAGCCTGGAACGAATTCTGGGCGTAACGGCCGGCGGGGCATTGCCTCATGCTGCTTTCGGCGTCCGGGTTGCCGGCCCGCCGGTTCGTGAAATAATAAACGGACAATGAATCGTTTTATACGACACAATCCCGTACCTTAGGGTACTTCATAGTTGCTCCTGCCGCTCACCCGCCCCGGCTCCCAGCTATCCAGTGGACACTCCCCGGTCCTGCCTTTACCCGGCGGGCATTCAGTCCGGCAAACGGCTCTGCCCGTTCTGGTAACGCACCTTTTTCACGCAGGTTTCACGCAGGCTAAACAACGCATCTATGGTCACCCTTACCCAGTTCGAAACGCTTTCCACCGATGCGCAGGCGGCCTGCACCTGGCAGCACGGCACCTACCTGATGAGCCGGCTCACGGCCAACCTGGTGGTCAACCTGTTTAACGTAAACAACTTTTTCGTAGAGGTCACTTCCGATTCGCGCCTGCACTACATTCACGGGGTTGCCTCCTTCATGACGCCCACCGCCCTGCACGCCGGGTACCAGGATGCCATTTCGCTCCACGGCCTGGTCACGGACCTGCTGCCGGTGATGCCGGCCGTAAAAGATTCCGCCTTCGGGAACCACCCGGCGGCCGACGCCCTGGCGCCGTGGGCCGAAAACCCGGTTTTCTCCCCGTGGGGCGCCGGCCAGCCCTGACCCTGCTTCTGACTTTTTTACCGGGCCCGCCGGTTTTCGGACTTCGCCTGCCCGCTTGCCCCCGATCAGCCCCTCAAACCACTACCAAACTTTCTTTCCTGCCATCCTTCTGCCCCCCTGCCCATGAACTTTTTCTTACCCTACGCCCAATCCTTCAAGCAGGATTTCAACTACCTGATCGGCACCAGCGGCTGCTTTACCGGGCCGCTTGCCCCCGGTTCCCCTGCCCCGGCTACCGGGGTGGTAAAGGGCATTGTGGTGGTGGGTGACGACGGGGGCTGCATTGACGCCCAGATGCAGTGCGACGCCCTCCGGGAAGCCCTGCTCGACGACGCCTACCTCATCAGCAAGCCCTGGCTTTTCAAATACCGGGTGTACCTGATCCACCAGCAACTCGACGACGACACCACGCTGTACTACCGGGAGCTGGCCGAATCGCTGGACCAGCTGGGCATTTCCTTCGTGCCGGGCAAATACCACGATTAACCGCCCTTTTTCCGCGCCTCCTCCTATTTTTCCCAATTAGCAACCCTTCTTACCATGCATCACCTTACCCTCTCCTCCGACTCCCTGCCCGCCGAAGCCACGGTGTATTACCGGACCCTCCGGGAAATCGAACGCCACGTAGCGTTGCATTCCTTCCTGCCCGACCGGTTCTCCCGCTGGCAGATCGGCATCACGGCTGATCCGGCCGTCATCCTGCAAGCACAGCGGGAAAAGGGCGCCTTGTACTACTGGCAGGTGTGGGAAGTGACCAACCGGGTGGGCTGGTCGTTGCAGAACTATTTCCGGGGCCGCAGCATGCAGGCGTACGAGTCGCCGGAGGCATCGGATGCCGAAGTCCGGTACCTGTACCTGTTCAAGCCTGCCCATTCCTTCTGGGGCCTGTTGCAGCATCTGTACGGGCTCGTCGTTCTCCCTTTCAAAACCAACTAGCGACATTAGAAAAGGCAAAACTTAGTTTTGCCCAAAAAAGGGGGTAGTCAGAAACTACCCCCAGTCGTAACGGTACTTTTCCCTTTCCCCGATGCTTCTCCTGCTCCGGCGTTAATCACGTACCGGCCTTTCAGGCCAGGCGCCGCGGGCTGCCCATGCTTTTGAGGTGCACCAGGTGGGAATAAATGGCTTTGCGGGTGGAAGGATATTCCAGGTAGGCTACGTTGAACTCGCGGCAGGTTTCGCGCACCAACTCGCTGATCTTGGGGTAGTGCACGTGGCTGATCCGCGGGAACAGGTGGTGCTCCACCTGGAAGTTGAGCCCGCCCAGCAGCCAGGAAACGAACCGGTTGCGGGTGGCAAAGTTGGACGTGGTGCTCACCTGGTGCAGCGCCCACTCCTGCTCGATGCGCTGGGATTCCGCGTCGGGCGTGGGAAAATGCGTGGCTTCCACCACGTGGGCCAGTTGGAACACCACGGCGATGAACAGCCCGCACACGAACGTAACGGTCAGAAAGCCGATCAGGGCCGGCACCAAGCCCACCAGCAGCACGGGCAATACCAGGTATACCGCCAGAAAACCGGCCTTGGTGAACCAGAAGATCAGGTGCTCCCGCAGGGGCAGCTTTTTGGTGTTGCCCTCGGCAATGCGGCCCGAGAAGTACTTTTCGAAGTCGTGGTAGAACACCCACGCCAGGTACGAGAGGCTGTAGAGAAACACCCAGTACAGGTGCTGGAACTGGTGAAACCGGCGCCGCGGCTGGCTTTCGTGCAGGCGCATGAACGGCCGCACGTCAATGTCCGAATCCAGGCCCTCGATGTTGGTGTACGTATGGTGGTTGATGTTGTGCTTTACTTTCCAGAAGTAGGAACTGGCTCCCATGCCGTTGAGCGCGTAGGTCGATAACTGGTTGAGCCACTTGTGGCGGGAAAAGCTCTGGTGCCCCCCCTCGTGCATGACGTTGAAACCGATGGCCGCCAGGTTGATCCCCAGCAAGCCGCACAGCAGCAGGGAGGGCAGCACGCCCGGGGTAAAGAAAACCAGCACGACGTACAGGGTAATCGCCAGGGTAACCTGGAACAGGCTTTTGCCCAGCAGCCGCCCGTTGCCGGCCGGGTGCAGGTTGTGACTCTGGAAATAGCCGTCTACTTTTTCTTTGAGGGCCCGGTAGAAGGGACTTTTTTTGTTGTTGAAGGTGATTTTTGACACGCCGGAAGTGGTAAAGTGGTTGAAATGGTAAGCTTTGGTTGCGGTCGGCTCCGCACGAATTTAAGTATTAACAACGGGTCGGCTCCGTATTTTGTTCCGGTGCCGGCCTTATTTATTCCAAACGGGTGATACGCGTCTCGAAAGCAAAGTCGGTCCGGGTTACCTCGCTACGGCCGGTCACGGGGGCCGCCGTGGCGGGGGTGGCAGTACAGGCCAGGGGCAAGTGGTCGGCGCCGGCGACCAGGCCCGAAGTAGGGTCGAGCCCCAGCCAGCCGGCGCCGGGCAGGTACACCTCGGCCCAGGCGTGCAGGGCCAGCAGGTCCTTCACCACGGGGCCGTCGGGCGTATTTTCCTCCGCGTCAAGCTGCACCCAGTAGCCCGACACGAAACGGGCGGCCAGCCCCAGGCTCCGGAGAATGCCCACCAGCAGCCAGGCCGAATCGCGGCACGAGCCCAGGGCCAGGCCGAGGGTTTCTTCCCCCGTCTGCACCCCTTCTTCCAGGCGGACCGTGTAGGCGATTTCCCGGTGCACCCGCCCGTTGAGCCCGACCAGGAAGCCCGTCGTGTCCTGCCGGGAGCGGTCCACGCCCCCGAGCCACTGCCCGAACAGCGGGCCTCCCGGGTCGGGCTCGAAGTAGGGCGAGAGGTCTTTTTTCAGCTGCGGCTCGTAGTCGAACGGAAACTCCCGGGCGTACTCGTCCAGCAGGAAGCCGAACGGGTTGCCTTTGTCAATGGTAACAATCATTTCCACGGCGATGGCTAGTTCGGGCACGGGTCCCGTAAAAACGACGCGGGCCACGAAGTTGCCGAAGGGGTCCTGCTGCCAGTGGAGGAAATGATCGGGCGGGGCAACGCCCAGGGAATAGGCTTCGACGGGGGCCGGGCAGTGGGCAGCCGGCTTAAGCCGCAACAGGTGGGGAGAAAGCGACACCGGCCGGGTGTAGGTGTAACGGCTCAGGTGCCGCAGCAAAACGCGGGTGGGCATACGGGTCGTTTGGGGGGCCAAGATACCCATTCCCGGAGCGGGAAACGAAAAACGAACATTTTAATTTAGCGCGGGAACTATTATCCCATCCCGGTGTTAGCCCAATTAGTGTACTTAACAACTTGTACACAATAACAAAACAATAGAAATGCAATCAGGTACAGTAAAATTTTTCAATGAAACGAAAGGATTCGGCTTCATTACTCAGGACGGGTCCAATCAAGACATTTTCGTGCACGTGTCGGGTCTGGTAGACGAGATCCGGGAAAACGACAAAGTCAATTTCCAGGTGGAACAAGGCCGTAAAGGCCCCAACGCCGTTAACGTCACGTTGGCCTCCTAATCAGCCAGTACCGGGTACCGGGTATTCGTTGATCGGTTTCACCTGCTTACTTGTACTCCTTCCCGCACTAGCCCAAGCAAAAGCCCCGAAAGGGGCTTTTTCATTTTGGGGGATGCACCAGTTGCGAACAACGAAAAACAAACAACCAACAACGAAAGGGCACAGGTCGTCCGCGGCAGCCGTGACCGCCGCGGACGAACCCCGTTTCCTACTCGCCGGCGTCGGCCGGAAAATGGCCCGATTGCAGGAGGGTGCCGGTAAAGAAGTGCTGCGTTTTCTCGGGGAGCGGGTGAAAAGGGGCACCCTGCACGTCGCGGAACAACCTTTCCAGTTCCGTCTTCCGGAACAGGCTCTTGCCGCCCGCCACCTCCATGGCCTTGTTCACCGTAGCGATGCAGGCATTGGCTACCAACGTTTTACGCACCAGGATGGCGTTGCCCTGGCCGTCGAGCGGGGCAAAGTCAAACTCGTTGACCAGCCGGATCATGTCGCCCCAGAGCACCTGCGCGCTGGTGAGGTGGTTGTGCATTTCGCCCAGCAGGTACGGGGTATGCGGGCCCTTGCGGGCATGGGCGGTAGCGATTTGCGCCGCTTTTTCGGCAATGCCCACGTACGCCGACAGGATCAGCGGCATGGCTACGCTCAGCACGGCGTTCCAGAAGGGGTGGAATTCGCCCTGCGGCCGCACCAGGGCCACGGCGGCTTCGGGCACGAACACCCGTTTCAGTTCCACCGTGTGCGAACCCGTGCCCCGCATGCCCAGCGTATCCCAGTCGTTGTGGATGGTTACTCCTTCGGCCTTGAAGGGCACGGGGAAGTGGAGCACCAGCGCCCCTTTTTCGGGGTCCTGGTACCGCGCGCTGGTCACCAGGATGTCGCCGGCGGGGGCCTGGCTGGCAAACGGCTTGCGGGCCGTCGCGAGGTAGCCGCCGTCGGTCTTTTCCAGAAAGCCGCCTGAGGAGAGCCAGTCGCCCGCGCCGGTACTCACCAGCACGGGTTGCTCGGCGGCCACTTTGCGCAGGAAGGGCTCGGCGGGCTGGCCGCGCCGGTAGCGCCACACGTTGGCCGCCACCAGGTGCTGGTGCATGGAGAAGGCCAGGGCCGTGGCGGGGCAATAATGCGCCAGCCCGCGCACCACCCCGCAGGTGTCGGCGTAGCCCAGCCCCTCGCCGCCCAGGGCCTCGGGCACGAGCAGCGCAAAGGCCCGGTGGGCTTTCAGTTGGTGGTAGTTCTCCTGCACGAACAGGTTGGTCTGGTCGTAGTAATCGGCGCGCCGGGCAAACAGTTGGCCTAACTCGGTAACCAGGTGCTCCCAGCGCACGCGGGGAGTCGTTTCAAGGGATGTGGTTTGCATAAATGTAGGGGAATGGATAAATGATGGAGAAATCGGAGGAATGACGAGGGTATGGGCAGTGGCGGTTACTGACTTTGCCGGTACCCGCCACTGCTCCGTTTTATTTGACAAGCACTACTTTGGCGTGGGTGACCGCACCGGCCGCAACCAACCGGACCAGGTAGATGCCGGCCTTTTGCGGGCCCGGTTGCCAGGTGAACCGGTAGGTTCGGCCCGCTTCGGCCTGGCCTTCGAAGAGGCTTTGTACCGGGTTGCCCTGGCTGTCGTACACGCCGGCCTTCACGGCACCGGCCCCGGGCAGGGTGAATTCAACCGTCAGCACGTCGGTGAAGGGGTTGGGATACGTATGCAGGCGGACGGGTTCGTTTGCGGGCGCCGTCTGCCCGGTGGCAACGCGGGCCTGGGCCCCGGCCACCGTATCGGCGGGTGCCGCCGCATCGGCCAAGGCTGGTGAATCGGCCGCTGCCTCCGCCGCAGAAGCCACCAGGGCCGCGCCGCCGGAAGCCGACAGTTTGACCAGCCAGTAGTCGGTACTCCCCCGGGAAGACTGGCTCTTGTCGCCGCCCTGGCCCGAGTCGGAACGGCCGCCCAGCAGCAAGCCGCCCTCGGGGGTGACCAGCACCGTGCGCAACTCCTCGGCGAGACTGCCGCCGAAGCGCTTGTCCCACTGCTTGCTGCCACCCGATGAGATTTTCACCACCCAGTAGTCGTGCCCGCCCCGGGAAGACTGGCTCTTGTCGCCGCCGGTGCCGGAGTTGGACTTGCCGCCCAGCAGGAAGCCCCCGTCCGGGGTGCGTACCACCGAACGCAACTCTTCGGTAAGACTGCCGCCGAAGCGCTTGTCCCACAGTTTGGTGCCCGCGGCACTCATCTTGACGACCCAGAAGTCGCTGCTCCCTTGCGTACCCTGACTCTTGTCGCCGGAAATCCCGGAAAACGAGAGGCCGCCCAGCAGGTAGTTGCCGTCCCCGGTAGCCACCAGGCCAGCGGCCTCGTCGTTGCCGCTGCCGCCGAAACGCTTGTCCCACAGTTTGCTGCCCGTGGCACTGACTTTGACCACCCAGTAGTCGCGGCCTCCCTGCGAAGCCTGGCTGCGGTTCCCCGAGAGCCCCGAGGCCGATCTTCCGGCCAGCAGCAGGCCCCCGTCCGGGGTGGTGAGCAAGGCTTCCGGAGCGTCGTCGGCCGAGCCGCCGAAGCGCTTGTCCCACAGCTTGCCCCCCGTGGCACTGATCTTGACGAGCCAGTAATCCTGCCCGCCCTGCGAAGCCTGCGATTTGTCGCCCGAGAGGCCCGAGGCCGAGTGGCCCGCCAGCAGGTATTCACCCGTCGGCAACTGCAACACGGCGCGCACGTCGTCGTGGGCCGAGCCGCCGAAACGCTTGTCCCACTGCTTGGTACCGGTGGCCGAGATCTTCACGACCCAGTAGTCGCCGCTCCCTTGCGACGACTGGCTCTTGTCGCCGCCCGCCCCCGAGAAGGAAGCGCCGGCCAGCAGGTAGCCGCCGTCGGCCGTGGCGATCAGGGTGCTCAGGTAGTCGTCGCCCGGGCCGCCGTAGCGTTTGTCCCAGAGCTTGTTGCCGGCCGCGTCGGTTTTAACGATCCACATGTCGATGCCGCCCCGGGAAGACTGGCTCTTGTCGCCGTCCAGGGGAGAGGCCGAGTAACCGCCGAGCAGGTAGCCCCCGTCGGCCGTGCGGATCACCTTGGCGAAGTTGTCGGCGGCCGAACCGCCGTAGCGTTTGTTCCACTGCGAAGAGGCCACTACCTCATCGGCAATCGTAATCGTGTAATCCTCCGTTTCGCCGTGGCTGACGGTTTCGCAAACTTGTCCGGCCGAGAGCGTGTATCTGTACCGGGACCTTACCCGCATTCTGCGCGGACCGGTCGAAGCAGTGGCCGGGATGGTAACGGTGCCGCTGTACACACCGGTTCCGGCACTGGGGGATGCATACACAAACTCTCCGGCATCCTCAAAATCCTGGTCATTGTTGTAGTCGATCCACACCCCGAAGCCTTGCTCCTCCGATCCGGACTGCACTTTGAGGGGGTAGCTTTTTCCCTTGGCTACCGTGGTGGTGTTCGAACCGGCGGGGTAATAGTACATGTAATTGTTGCGCCGCCCGTTGCAGCCGGAATTGTTGTTTACCAGCGTGTTGAAACTGAAATTCCGGATGTAATCGTCCGACGTGCAGGCGTACACGTATTCGGGAATGCAGTAGCCGACCACAATCGTGTAATCTTCCGTTTCTCCCCGCTCCAGGGTGGCGCAGGCTTGCCCGGCCGTGAACACCTCGTTGTACCGGGACCGCACGCGCATCCGGCGGTACCCGGTGGATGCATTGGCCGGGATGGTGACCGTGCCGGAAAATACCACGTTGGCGGCGTAGGGCGACTTGTACACGAATTCACCGCTGTCGTCAAAGTCGCCGTCATTGTTGTAATCGATCCACGCGCCGAACCCCTGGGGCTGCGGCCCCGCCTGCATGGCGATGTTGTATGCCTTTCCCGGGAGCACCCGGGTGGTAAAGGCATCGGCCGGCGGGTATTCGATGTAATTGACCGTTCTTCCGTTGCAGCCCGAATTGTTATTGCCCAGCGAGTTGAAGTAGAAGAGGTTGATGTAGTCGCCCGTTGTGCAAGGCTGGCTATACGCGGGAAAGCAGTAGATGGAGGATGTAAAGTGCTTGCTGCTGGTGCCTAGCTTCAACGGATTGGCAATCTCGATGGGGCCCGTTACGTTGCCGGGGGGCACGGTGGCCGTAATGGTGGTGCCATTGGCGTAGACGGCAAACAAAGCGTCGATGCCGTTGAACTTGACCGAGTTCACCCCGATGAAGTTCTGGCCGGTAATGGTCACTTCCGTGCCCGACGGCCCGCCCATGGGCGAGAACGAAGTGATGACGGGCTGCTCTACGATCATTTGGAGGGCTCTGAACGCGTTGACCCGGCCGTACCCCATTTCATCGTTCCAGGTGCCGTACGGAAAACCGGGCAGCGTGGAGTAGTAATAGGGGCCGGGGTATTCGTTTACTTTGTCAGCCGACCGCAACAGGCAAGACTCGTAGTCGGCGGCGTATTTATAAGGCTGGATGGAGGCCATTAAGCCGACCACGCCCGCCGCAACCGGGCAGGCCGCCGAGGTACCGCTGAAACTGGTGTAATTCCCCCCGTCGTACCCGGCAGTACTCGTCCGGTCGGTCGTCAGGGTCAGTACGCCCGGCGCCACGATGTCGAGGTACGAACCATAATTGGAAAAATTGGCCTTCATGTCATTGATATTGGAGGCGCCCACGCCCACCACGAACGGGTAATTGGCCGGGTAGACCGTTGGCGTGCTCAGGGCATCGTTGCCGGTGGAAGCCAGGATCACCGCGCCGAAACCATTCCGGCTGTTGTTGCGCATGCTGGCGTAACTGGCCTGGATGGTGGCCGCAAAATCAGCCGAGCCGAACGAATAACTGTTGCTCACCGCTACCACGCCGCTCGCCGCGACCACCTGGGCCGCCGCCCGGGCAACCACCGCCGGGTCGGTCGAGAATTTCCCGTTCTCCCGTACGTTGTAGCCAATGGCAACGGGCATTGCCCGTACGTGGTAGCCCACCCCGGCCACCCCCAGGTCGTTGCCGGTAGCCGCCGCGATCAGGCCCACGCACGGCGTACCGTGGTTGTCGTGTTCATTCACCGGCGTGGGCAGGTTGTCGTTGTTCACGGCATCGTACGCGTTCACCAGCTTGCCGGCCAGGTCGGGGTGGTCCAGGTCATACCCGTTCCCGTCGAGCACGGCCACCACTACCGAAGACGAACCCTTCGTAACGCTCCAGGCCTCTTTGGCGTCAATGTCGGCATCCGAAGCCTGGTCGAGGAACCACTGCTGGGTAAAAAAGTCATCGTTGGGCGTTACGTGGCTTTGTCCCGTAAACGTAAAGTTGGGTTCGGCGTATTCCACCAGGCCGCTTTCGTAGAGGCCGTTGGCGGCCTTGAACACCCCTCCGCCCCGGGCAACGGTGGCCACGTACACTTTTTTGTCGCCCAGGTCGATCTCTTCGACCACGGTGGCCCGCCGATTCTTCAGGTAGCCCTTCGCCTTTTGGGAATCACCGCCTTTTTTGAGCATGAAGGTGATGGTATTGCCCGCGTACACCTTGTCGTTGCCGATGGTGAAGGCCGGGTAAGCCGTTACCACGTCGGGGTTGCTTTCGAGTTGCTGCTTCAGCGTTTGCAAACCCGCAACGGTAGCGCTGCGGGCATTGACCTGGTAGCGGATGGCGTTCACGGGTTCAAACACGTCGCCGGGTTCCACTTTTGCCAACTGGTTCGTCAACCCGGCCGCGTGGGTGGTTCCGCCGGCGAGGCTCACCTTGCCGGCGTAGGTCACAAACAGTTCATCCGGCCGGGGGGTAAGCACTATTTTCTTGCCGTTCCGGTAGTAGGCGTACTCCTCCGGTTGGGTCGGTTTTACTTGGGCGACGGCCCCCAGGGAGAGCAGCAGGGCGTACAGGCAAAGGGTAAAATACTTGTAGATCATGGGTTTGTATGGATTTGTATGGGTTTTTAAGTAGTAGTTCGGGCTAGTTCAGGGATACCACCCGGCGGGGCTGCTCCGCAACGGTGGCGATGCGCAGGGTGCGCACCACCGCTTTGTCGCGGTCGGTTACCCGCACGGCGTACGAGCCGTTTGCCAGGCCGGCCAGGTTCAGGCGGAGGTTATACTGGGGGCGCCGGGTACGCGTGGCGAACAAGGTTTCGTCGCGTTCGTTGCGCAAGGTGACCGAGACGGACTGCTGCCCGGGGTTGTCGAACCGGATGTAGAGCCGGCACGGGTCTTCACTGGCCGTGTAGATGGCTACGTCGAGGCTTTTTCCGGGCGCATCCGGGGGGACTTCCAGTTGGGGAAAGCCCATGAAGGCGTACGTAAACAGGGGCAGCAACTGGGCGAAAATCAGCATTGCGAATGGTTTCATGGTGGTATGGGATGATCGGGTGATGAGGGAATGGAAATAGAGGAGCCGGGGCGGTTTAGCGGGTCAGCACCAGCTTTTTGCTGTCGATCACCCGGCCGTCCACCACCAGTTGGTACACGTAGGTGCCCGAGCCGAATGCGCGGCCGGAGAGTTCCACTTCACCCGCGCCTTTGCCGGTCAGTTCGCGGCTGTATACTTCGATGCCGGTGGCCGAAAACACCCTGAGCAGGGCCGAAGCAGCCGTTTCGGGCAGGAAGTACTTGATGAGGGTGGTTCCGTCGGCAGGGTTGGGCTGGTTCTGGTAGAGGCGGGCCGCCGAGGGGGTTTCGGGCGAAGCTTTCCGCACGAATTGCTCCAGCCGGGCTACCTGTCCTTCCAGGTTGCTCAGCCGGGCTTGCAGTTGGTCGTTGCCCGCGCGCAGGGCTTCGTTTTCGGCCTTCAGTTCCTTGGCGGCGTTCACCAGCACGTAGGTGACGGCGTTGGGGTCGTAGTCGAGGTACTGCTCCTGGTTGCCGGTGGAATCCTGGTAGGTGAACTGGCCCACCGTGTAGGGGGCCACCTGCTGCATGTCCTGGGCCAGTACGCCCACGAACTGCTTATCGGTGTCGATGCCGGCCTTGCCGTTGTAGCGGAACGTGACGGGCTTGATGCGCAGCAGCACGGCCAGGCCGTCGGTAAAGGCCTGGATGTCCTTCTTGAGGCGCTGGTCGGAGGCTACGATCCAACTGCCGCCGCCCACTTTGGCCGCACTCGAAGAGTTGAGGTGCAGCCGGTAGGCCGGGGCCGTCGTGCCGATGCCCACCCGGGCACTGACCGTAGCGCCGTTCTGGCCGCTGACCGAACCCAGCACGAGGGCGTTGGACACGGACACCCGGGCCTGGTAGCCGATGGCCGACGCGTTGGTCAACGCACCTGAGCTGACTGCCGCAAAGTTGCCCACCAGCGTGTTGCCGCTGCCCGTCAGGTTGTTGAGGCCCGCCCGGGAACCCAGAAACACGTTGTTGTGCCCCTCCGTGTTGTTATGGCCGGCCGCCGTCCCCAGGAAGGTATTGACGTGCCCGCCTTTGTTCTCCCGGCCGGCGGCGAACCCGACAAAAACGTTCTCCGCGCCGCCCGTGTTGTTGAACCCTGCGTTGGTGCCCAGGAAACTGTTGCGGTAACCGGTCCCGTTGAGCATCCCGGCATTGGCGCCCATAAACAGGTTCTCGGACCCCGACGTGTTCCAGTTGCCGCTGGCGTTCCCCAGGAACGTGTTGTGGTGCCCCACGTCGTTGCGCTGCCCGGCGCCCATCCCCACCAGGGTGTTGTAGCTGCCCGACGCGTTGTTGCGGCCGGCTTCGGAACCCAGGAACGTGTTGAATTCGCCGTCCAGGTTGGTGACGCCGGCCGAGTAGCCCAGGAAGGTATTGTTGGAGCCGGTGCTGAACTCGCGGGCCCCGGCGTTGTAGCCGACCATCGTGTTGCGGATGCTGCTGTTCCAGTAGCCGGCGAAGAAGCCCAGGTAGGTGTTGCTCCCGCCGGTGCTGAACTGCCCGGCCGCCGTGCCGAGAAAGGTGTTGTTGGTGGCACCGTTGTGCTGCCCGGCGTAGGGCCCCACGTACGTATTATAGTTGCCCGCCGCGCCGGAATTCACGCCGGCGTTGTAGCGTTGCGCAAAGGCCCCGGTGGAGAGTGCCAGCAGGAAAATCAGGGAAATCAGGTTGGTCGTTCGTTTCATTGTAGTGTAATGGTTGATAATGGAGTGGTAAAACCCCTCCGGGCCATGCAACCCGGAGGGTAGAAATCCGGGTGCGGGTTAGTTGTCAAACCGCAGGGCGGTGCTTACGTTTTGCGCAACCTGTTTGCCCACGGAGGCCCCGGCATCGATGGACGGCGCGTAGTGAATGCCCCCGTACAGCCGGGAAATGCCCGCCTCCCCGCCGGCGGCTTCGAAATTGGCGAACGTGCGGGGCGCCAGGCCAATGTCCTCGTAGGTGCGGTCGGTAAAGGACACGTGGCTGCCCAGCGTCTGGGTGAGGGCGTAGGCGGCCGCGGCCGAAAGCGTGGCGTGGGCGGCCGGGTACTCGGGGTGGGCCGGCGTCACGATGAGCGGCAGCCACCCGCCCTCCAGGTGCTGCTGGATGTAGGTAACCGGGCGGACCAGGTTGTGGGTGTACTTGAACTTCCAGGCGGCGATGATGGCTTCGTGCATGGCAATGGCCGTGGTGGCGTACGCGGCGGCCGTCTCGGCCAGGGAGTATTTCCGCGCCCGGGTCACCTGGGCCAGTACCGAAATCCAGTGGCCGAAGGCCGACACGTACTTGCCGTTGGGGGCGTCGTCCCAGAAGAGGGCAACGGCCCGCTGTTCGGGGGTGAGTTGCCTGGCGGTCTGGTACACCTGGTTCACCATCGCGTAGAAGGGAGAGCCCGGGTCGGTGGAGTAGGCGACCGGGGCGGGCAGCGTGGCGCCCTGGCCGCTGCCGGCCACGATGGGCCGGTTGTTGCCCCAGTGCGGCAGGGAGGGCTTGGCCAGGGCCGGCGGGGTGGGTTGCCAAAGGCCGGGGCCCGGCAGGGGCGTGTAGGGGGCGTCGGCCTGGTCGCTGCCGTCGGTACCCGCCCAGGCCACCACGGCCTCGGCCACCTGCTTGCCGTACGCCGCCGACTCAGCCTGCCGGTCGGCATTGCCCATCGGCCGGAACGACTGCCGCAGGGCGGTTTCCAGCGAATCAATCAGGGCGGCGTGGGCGGCATTGCTCCCGTAGAAAGACCGCATCATCTGCGCCAGGGCCGCGTTGGCACTGGCTTCGGCGTGCAGCTTCTTGCCGTTGGGGGCGGCCGGAAGGGTGGTGAGCCCGTTCAGGCGGCCCGCCAGGGAACGGTACGGGGTAGTAGCCGGCGCCACGGCTTCGTAGAGGGCAATGCCCGTGTAGGCAAAATGACGCCCATACACAATGTGCTGCACGCCCCGGGTGTTGCGGATGAGCCGCAGGTGCAGGGCTACCCAGTCGGATACCAGGGCGCCGTCGGGCGGGGGACCGGGCGGGATGCCGTCGCCGGGGCGGACTACTTGTTGGCAGTTGCTCAGCACCGAGCACAGCATCACGATCACGAGGATTCTTCTCATGGTTTTGGTGGTTTGGAAAATTTGGGAAATGAATAATTGGGAAAATGGAAAACTGGGGTATTGGAAAAATGGATGCATGGGGTACCCGGGGGGACGCACGCGCCGCCGGCCGTCTGCGGTCAGCGGGTGGTATGGGGTGCGTTAATCACCTACCGCCGGCTGCCGGCGGGCCGGGGCGCGTGGCCGCACGGCCCATCAGCGGACGGTGAGGCTGCGGGTGGCGCGGGTGCGGATGAGTACTTCCTTTACCTGGCGTTCCCGCCCGGCCTGGAGCACGACGTAGTAGCGGGCGTCGGGCAGCCCGGACAGGTCAAACTTGCGCACGTATAAGGGCCGGTTCACGACTTCCCGGTACAGCAATTCGCCCTGCTCGTTTTCCAGCCGCAGGGTCACGGGGGTAGCGGCACGGTGCGCAAACTGAACCCGCAAGGCGGGCGTGTTGTACACCTGGTACACGATCAGGTCCGGGCGGGGCGAGGGCGATGCGGGGGCGGGAGCCGCGAGGGGGCGGGGTTCCGGGGTGCGGGCGGGGAGGGTTGCCGGGGCGGCCAGCAGCAGCACGGCGAGGAGGGCGTGTCCCCACCTGGCAGCGGGCGTACGCCGGGCTACGGCGCGCTTTGAAGTAAATCTCATAGTTTTTGGATGGTTTTTTTGGATTCGGATAACGGCTGCAAGATGGGCGGCCGGGCCCCGTTTTCGCTTTCCCGTACGTGTCGTCTTCTTGTCATTTGGCGACGGGAATGCTCCGGTGGGGGACAGCCCTGCAACGGGCCCCGAAAATGTTTGCTTTCGCGTCGCTTTTTTTTGCATTTTTGTCGCAACCCGCTGGCCTGCTGCGACAAGGACGCAATATTTGCAACCCCGTTCACCGGCGTTTTACCCCTTCGGACCGCCGCGCACGGCAAGCCGGGCGTGAGCCCCGCCGCGCGTCGCTCTCCATTTTTTTACCCCGCTAACCCGTTGCGTATGGGCCGCTTCTACTCCCTGCTTCTCGTACTGGTCGCCTGGCTGACCGGGGCGCCGCACCCGGCCGGCGGGCAGCCTTCCGCCACCGATACGCACCCGGGCCTGCCCCTGGTCACCAACTATACGCCCACTACCTACGGGGCGCACGAACAGAACTGGGCCGCCCTGGAAGGTCCCGACGGGCGGTTCTACTTCGCCAACGGCGACGGGCTGCTGGTGTACGACAACCACGGCTGGGAACTGATCTCCCTGCCCAACAAAAGCCACGTCCGCTCCCTGGGGCTGTCGGCAGATTCTACCTTGTACGTGGGTGGGGACGGGGAATTCGGCTACGTGCGCCCCGACGCCTATGGCCGGCTGCGCTACACGTCGCTGGTCAGTAAGCTGCCGCCTTCCGAAAGGGTGTTCGGCCGGGTGTGGACCACGGCCGCCAGCGGGCACACCATGTACTTTCAGAGCTACCACCGGCTCTTTACCTGGGATGGCAAAGCCCTGCGGGTGCACCCTAACGGGGGCCGGGTGCTGCGTACGTTTATGCTGAACGATACGCTGTACGGGGGCATGGACGGCAAAGGACTGGTATACTGGACCGGCAAAGGCTTCCAGCCGGCGCCCGGGGGCGATTACTTCGCCGGCAAGACCATCCGGATCATGCTTCCCTACGGGCCGGGTACCTTCCTGGTGGGTACGGAAGCGGGTGAACTGTTACTTTACAGCCGCAATCGCATCGTTCCCTTCCCTACCGAAGTAACCGCCCAACTGGCCCGGCACGGGCTGGAACGGGGCTGCTGGCTCGACGGGGAACGCTTCGCCCTGGCCCTGGCCAGCAGCGGGCTCTACATCCTCGACCGGCAGGGCCGGCTGCTGCGGACCCTGGGCACCGAAAGCGGGCTGTATTCGGGCCAGGTACTCAATTGCTACGCCGACCGGAAAGGCAACCTCTGGCTGGCTACCCAGTCGGGCATCTCAAAAGCGGGCCTGGGCGAACCCCTGCGGCTCCTCGATGCCCGCATGGGGCTCCGCGGGTCGGTGGAACCGGTCGTGGCGTACGAAGACCAGTTGTTTGTGGGCACGAAGGAAGGGCTTTTCGTGACTGGGATGCGCCCGGCGGACTCGGCCGCTTTCCGACGGGTGGGCCCCTTCCGCGACCGCATCTGGGCCTTGCACCCGGCCGGGTCTTCCCTGCTCATCGGGTACACCGAAGGGGTATTCGCGTGGCAGGGCGGCCGGCTCACCCAACTCAACAATTACATTACGCCGGCTACCTTTTTCACCTCGGCCGCCCACCCCGGGCTGATCTGGGTCAGCGTGGACGACGGCTGCGTGGCTTTGCAATACGGGAACGGCGCCTGGCGGGAAACGGCCAGGATGCAGGGCCTGGCCGGGTCGGTGCGGAGCCTGGCCGAAACCCGCAAGGGCGAAGTATGGCTGGGCAGCCGGGCCCGGGGCGTGTACCGCCTCCGCTTTCCCCTGGGGGCAGACGGCCGACCCGACTCGGGCCGGGCAACCGTCCGGAATTACGCCGCCGCCGCGGGCTTGCCGCCGGGCGACGCCGTGCCCCTGCTGGTGGACGGCCGCCTGCACGTTTTCGCCAAGGGGTCGGGCCAACTGCTTGCTTACCGCGAGGCGGAAGAAAGATTCGTGCCCGACCCCGGTTTTGCGGCCCGGCTGGGCTTTCCGGGCCACCGGATCGGCACCTGGTACGCGCCGCCCGACGGCACGCTGTGGCTCCGGATGGTGCACCCGGTTACGGGGAAGAATACCCTCGTGCGGGCGCGGCGCGGTCCCGGCGGCCGGTACGATACGCGGGCGTTCCCCATCCCGTCCCACCTCTCGTCGTTCGCCGGCAGCCTTTCCCTCATCGGCGGCAAAGCCTTTTTCGGCGGCCTGGAAGGCCTGCTGGTGCAGGACCTGGCGGCGGGATTGCCCGACAGCCCGGGCCGCGTGGTGCCCCTGCTGACGGGCGTGCAGCTGCGGGGGCGGCCGGTGGCCTTCCGCAACGGGGATGCCCGGCTGCCTTACGGCGGCAACGCGGCCCTGCGCGTCCACTTTGCCGCCCCGTTCTTCTCGGCCACCGACCAGGTAAGCTACCAGACCCGGCTGGTGGGCTTCGAGGAGGACTGGTCGGCCTGGGGCCGCAACGGCTTCAAGGACTACACCAACCTGTGGGAAGGCCCGTACGAGTTCCGGGTGCGGGCCATGGACGCCTACGGCCGGGTAAGCGCCGTCACGGGCTGGCCGTTTACCGTAACGCCGCCCTGGTACCGACAGGGCTGGATGTACGCCGTGTACGTGCTGGGGCTGGCCGTGGCGGGCTACGGCGCCGTCCGCTGGCGCGGGTTCCGCCTGGAGCAGGTCAACCGGCAACTCGAAGAAACGGTGGCCGAACGCACCGCCCAGCTGGCCCGCCAGCACGACCAGCTCCGCGACCAGTCGGAAAAGCTCCGCGAGATGGACCGGCTCAAATCCCAGTTTTTCGCCAACATTTCGCACGAATTCCGGACCCCGCTCACGCTCATCATCGGGCTGGCCGGCAAGGAAGGGGCGGCCCTCCCGCCCGAACGGGCCCACGACCACGCCGTGATCCTGCGCAACGCGCACCGGCTGCTCCGGCTCATCAACCAACTGCTCGAACTCTCGCGGCTGGAAGCGGGCAGCGCCCGCCTGCGGGCCCGCCCCGCCGACCTGGTGCCCTTCCTGCGGCAGATCGCCGCCTCTTTTGCCTCGCTGGCCGCCCAGAAACGCATCCGGTTCACGGGCAACGGCAACGCCTCCCCCGACGGGCCGGGGGCGGTGCCCGTGCAACTCTGCTTCGACGGCGAAAAGCTGGAGCAGGTGGTGACCAACCTGCTGGGCAACGCCTTTAAATTCACCCCCGAAGGCGGCGCGGTAGACCTGTCGGTGGCCGTGGTGGACGACGCCGTGGAAATCCGGGTGGGCAATACGGGGCCGGGCATTCCGGCCGGGGTGCTTCCCTACGTATTCGACCGCTTCTACCAGGCCGAGGGCGCCGACAGCCACGAGGGCACGGGCATCGGGCTGGCGCTGGTGAAGGAACTCGTGGCGCTGCACCACGGCAGCGTGGCGGTGGAGAGCACGCCGGGCGAGCACACGACCTTTACCGTGCGCCTGCCCCTGGGGAGCCGCCACCTTTCGCCCGAAGAACGCGCCGAAGCGGCCGGCCCCGCCGGGGCGCCCCCCCTGCCGGCCGGTCTGCCGGCGGAGGCGGCCGGCGCCGTTCCCGAACCCGTCGCCAGCGCGGAACCAGGCCGGCCCGTGGTGCTGGTGGTGGAAGACCACCCCGACCTGCGGGCCTACCTGGGTAGCCAGTTCCTGGCCGACTACCAGGTGCTGGAAGCCGAAGGGGGCGAACAGGGCTGGCAACTGGCCGAAACCCACCTGCCCGACGTGGTGGTCAGCGACGTGATGATGCCGGGCGTGAACGGCCTGGAACTGCTCGGGCGGCTCAAAAGCAGCGACAAGACGAGCCACATCCCCGTGATCCTGCTCACGGCCCGGGCCGGCCGCGAAAACCGGCTGGAAGGTCTCGGTACGGGGGCCGACGACTACCTGACCAAGCCCTTCGACGCCGAGGAACTGCGGGTCCGCGTGCGCAACCTGGTGCGCACCCGGCAGCAACTGCGCGAAAAGTTCACCACCGGGGCCCTGCTCAGGCCCCAGCAGGTCGAGTTGCCCTCCCAGCAGCAGGTGTTCCTGGAAAAGCTGCGCGGGGTGCTGGAGGCGCACCTGGACGACGCCCTTTTCGGGGTCGAACAACTGGGCGAGGCGCTGGGCATGAGCCGTTCGCAGATTCACCGGAAACTCAAAGCCATTACCAACCAGTCGCCCAGCGACCTGATCCGTTCGTACCGGCTGCAACGGGCCGCCGACCTGATCCGCCAGGATGCGGGCAACTTATCGGAAATTGCCTGGCAGACCGGCTTCAGCAGCCTCTCGCACTTCAGCCGCTCTTTCCACGAGGAGTACGGCTGCTCTCCGTCCGACTTCAAAAAGAAATCCGCCTCCCCGGCCTCCTTCCAGGGATAATGCCGATATTTGCCATCATCCCAGGGACTGTGCCTATGCTACGCAACCTCACCCAGCCGACCACCGGGTCAGCGGAACTTGCCCGTTACGCGGCATTTTTGCTCCAGGAGAAACTCGAAGAGGCCACCCGCCTGAACCTGGCGCAGGCCCGGGCCGCGAACCTGCCCCTGCTCAAGTTCTTCGCCCACCTCGACGAAGAAGCCCTGACGGCCCTCACCCGGGAAAGCCTGAGGAGTTACTTCGGGCACTTGCAGGCGGGCACCCTGCCGGAAGAAGCCGGCAAGGCCATCGGCGCGTGGAAGGCCGACCAGTTGCCCGGCATCGCCCGCGAACAGATCGGCCTGGACGACCTCGTGCTCAATTACAGCCTGCGCAAAAGACTGCTGCTCGAACTGCTGCCCGCCTTTACCACCCAGGTACCCGTTTGCGTAGCCATTGCCTCCGAACTCGAAGGGCTCTACGTCCACATCCAGCAGTACGCCTACGAGGCGTACGCCGACATTCAGCAGCACGCCCTCAAGGCGTACCAGGAAGAACTACAGGCGGCCAACGAGGAACTGGCCGGGCAGCGGGAAGAACTCGCCGCCGCCAATGAGGAGCTGGCCGCGGCCAACGAGGAACTGCACGAGCAACTGACCCGGCTCGAAGAGTCTGAGCAGGCCCTCTCGGAGAGCGAAGCCCACTTGCAGGAGGCGCAGGCCATTGCCCACCTGGGCCACTGGTTCTACGAGGCGGATGCTCCCCGGCTCTACTGGTCGGAGGAGATGCGGCGCATTTTCGGCCGGGAGCCCGTGGTGGAAGAGCTGACCGGGGAAGGGTACATTGCCCTGGTGCACCCCGACGACCGGCCGCACGTCCGCGCGCAGCTGGCCGGGAGCCTGGACAACGGGGGCGCCTTTACCCTGGAACACCGCCTGCTCCGGCCCGACGGCGCCGTCCGCTGGATTCTCGTGCAGGGCAGCGCCACCGTGTCGCCCGGCGGTACCCTGGCGCGGGTGAGCGGCACCAGCCTCGACATTACCGGGCGGAAGGAAACCGAACTGGCCCTCCAGGCCGAGAAGTATTTCATCGAACAGCTGACCGACGCCTCGCCCGACGTGATCTCCCTCTACGACCTGGAACAGATGCGCAACCTGTACTCCAGCCGGGAAATCTACGCGATCCTCGGGTACAGCCCCGAAGAACTCCGGGCCATCCAGCAGCGGGGCCCCGAGGCGTTCGTGGAGTACTTCCACCCCGAGGACCTGCCCAGGATCATTGCCTTTCTGGCCGACTACAAAACCTTCCGCGGCGAGACGCCCCGGGAAATGGAGTACCGCGTCAAGAACGCCGCGGGCGAATGGGTCACCATCCTGGACCGCTACCGCGTGTTCAGGCGCAACGCCGGCGGCCTGCCCGTGCAGATCATGGGCGTGGCCCGCGACATTACCGAACGCAAACGGGCCGAAGCGGAGATCGACCGCAAAAACCACCAGTTGCAAGCGGCCTACGAGGAGATGACGGCCGCCCAGGACGAACTGCGCCAGGCCAACGAAAAGCTCTCGCGGATGAACCTGGTGCTGGAAGACCGCGTGGCCGAACGCACCCGCGAACTGGCCGCCGGCGCCGCCCAGCTGCAACTCATCACCGACTCGCTGCCCGTACTGATCTGCTACGTGGACCCCCAGCGGCGCTACCAGTTCAACAACAAGACCTACGAAGACTGGTTCGGCCTGCCCCGCCACCAGGTGTACGGCAAAACGATAGCCGAAGTACTGGGGCAGGAGGCTTACCAGAAGCTGGAAGGCCACATCGACGCGGTGCTGGCGGGCCGGCCGGTCGCGTTTCTCACCGAACTCCCCTACCAGCACGGGGGCAAACGCCTGGTGTCGGTGCTCTACGTACCGCACCGGGAGGATCACCGGGTAAAAGGCTTTTACGCCCTCATCAGTGACGTTACCCAGCAGCAGAAGACGAACCAGGCCCTCGAACAGGCCCTGGCCGAAACCCGGCAGAAAAACGGGCAACTCGAACAACTCAACGCCCGGCTCGACGGCACCAACCGCGAACTCGACCGCATCAACAAAGACCTGGATACGTTCGTCTACACGGCTTCCCACGACCTGAGGGCGCCCATTGCCAACCTGACGGGCCTGCTGCTGGTGCTCTCCCGCAAGCTGGCCGGCAAGACCAGCCGCGAAGAACAGGAGATGCTGGAAATGATGCAACAGGCCGTCGAACGGCTTTCCCGGACCATCAACGTGCTCACGCAGGTGGTAAAAGTGCAGAAGGAACCGCAGCCCGCCGAAATCCTGGCCTTCGAACCGCTCATCGAAGAGGTGAAGTACGACCTGGCGGCCCTGCTCGAAACGGCCCGGCCGCAGCTCCAGTTGCAGCTGGACGTGGACCGGGTTTCGTTTCCGCGCCAGTACCTGCGCAGCGTGGTGTACAACCTGCTCTCCAACGCCCTCAAGTACCGGGCGGCCGACCGTCCTCCCGTGGTCAAGCTGGCGACCTTCCGGGAGGGCGACTTCGTGGTGTTCTGCGTGGAGGACAACGGGCTGGGCATTGCCCCCAACCAGCTCGACAAGGTGTTCCAGATGTTCAAGCGCCTGCACACCCACGTGGAAGGCACGGGCATCGGCCTCTACATGGTCAAGCAGATGGTCGAAAACTACGGGGGCAGCATCACGGTGGAAAGCCAGTTGGGCCAGGGCACCCGCTTCAAGGTGTACTTCCCGGCCTGACCGTCCATCCATCGAAGCAATGCTTAACTGTACCCGGGCCGGGTTGCCTCAGCGTTCATAACCGAACGTGTTATCAAACCGCACTGCCGGCAGTTCGTCCTGCGCGCATGCATCAGCTCAGAACCCGACCCGTTCATAGCAAGACAATTCTTTTGACAATTGTTGCCCTTTTTGAACTTATTTTTACCACGTACAGCCCCTTTGCGTATCCGTGCAACGCGATCCTAAGGTTTACTTCTCCTTCCCCCATCCGTCGCATGAACGTTTCCTGCCCCAAAGCACTGCTAAGCGTTACAGTAGTCCCCGGGAATGGGGGTATATTATGAATTACCAAAAAATCGCTTGCAGGATTAGGAGATAGTTGCACCAGACCGGTCAGACCAGGCGCCAGAGCGGTGACGGCTTGTACGGTGAAGCTTTGGTCTGCATCAGGGGCAGGATTATACGCATCATTCCCTGCCTGAGAAGCCCGTACAGTAACCCTGCCCACTCCGGTAAGGGAAAGCGTATTCCCACTCAGTTGGGCAGGTCCGGCTACAATACTGAAACTGACGGGTAGTCCGGAACTGGCAGTAGCTGATAATTGGACCGGAACATCCTTTTCCGATTGGTCGGCAATTGGGGCAAAGGTGATCGTTTGGGCAAGCTTTGGTGCCTGTTCCGCAGCATCAGCCACGAAAACCTGAACCCGGTGGTTAAAGCGGTCCGCTACAAACACTTTCCCTTGTTGGTCTGCTGCCACGTCGATAGGTGCATGCAGTTGTCCGGATTGGGAGCCGGGGGTTCCGAATTTGGTCAGGTACTTACCCTCTTTGGTGAACAGCTGCATACGGTTGTTGTACTCGTCACAAACCAACAGGTTCTCGTGGCTGTCGAACGTTATTCCCGCGGGTGCGTTGAACGCCCCATCCTTCGATCCCGGGCTCCCGAATTGCATCAGGAACGTCCCATTGCCCGAAAACTTCTGAATGCGGTTGTTTCCCGTATCGGTGATGTAGAGGTTTCCCTGTTTGTCAATGGCAATGCCGTCGGGACCGTCGAACTGCGCATCTCCCGTTCCCTGAGCACCAAATTCAAGCAGGAATGTCCCGGTGCTGTCGAACTTCAGCACCCGGTCATGCCCCTGATCCACCACGAAGAGGTTTCCCAGGTGATCAAAGGCAATGCCGCCCGGGGTTGTGTAGTTAAACCGGCCTACATCCAGTTTGCAGAAGGTGCCCAGCAAAGCGCCGTCCGGGGAAAACTTTTCTACGTTTTGAAATTGCCCCGTTTGGGCATGGTACAAATTTCCCCTGGCATCAAAGGTGAAAACCTCCGCAATGCCGGGACGGCTTCCATCCTTTTGCTCCCCGAAATACCCCAGCAACGCCCCATTGTTTGAAAATCGCTTGAGCCCGCTGGATGAGTGGACCAGTACATCCCCGTTCGGGGCTATTTCAACCGCTCTCGGGAGGACCAACTGCGCACGACCGGTATAGTTATCACCGAATTTCCCCAGAAAAGCGCCGCTGCCCGAGAATTTCTGGATGCGGTGGTTGCCCAGGTCCGAAACAAGCAGGTTATTGTCTTTGTCAATGACAATTCCCCTGACCCGGTTGGTTTGGCCATCCGCTTCTCCGTACACGCCAAAACCAGCCAGGAACGTGCCGTTTGTCGAGAACTTATGTATGCCGGCCATTCCACCAAAGGAACTTTCATCCGTTACATAGATGTCCCCCTTTGCATCTACGGCGATGTACTGCGGAGATAAAAATTGTCCTCCTTTATCAATGGGGCTGCCAAAGGCAACGAGGAATTCGCCCTTCGGGCTGAACTTCTGGACCCGGTCATTCTCCTGGTCCACCACGTACACATTGTTTTCTCCATCAACGGTTATTCCGTACGGCTTCTTGAATTGACCGGTACCCGTTCCCCAGGAACCAAAAACTGACAGGAAGACGCCTTCATTGGTGAACTTTTGTACTTTGGCGCCAACTGCATCCGTCACGTATAAGTTGTTGTCCCTGTCTGCGGCCACGCCCACCGGCGTATCAAATTTTCCGTTCCCGGTGCCCGGCCCCCCGATCTGCGCCAGGAAAATCCCCTGGGGAGAGAACTTCAGGACGCTTTTATTGACCATACTGACCACGAAAACGTTCCCGTTTTTATCCACGGCAACTCCCGCGGGGCCATCGGTATTTCTGACCGGCAGAATGCCCGCTCCGCCGAACCGCAAGAGCCGCGTACCATCGGGCCTGAATTTCTGGACGTCATTATGCAGTGAACTGGCATCAGCCACGTACAGGTGTCCCTCCGCATCCATCGCAATGCCGGCTGGATATACCAGGTAGGGGGCTGTCAGGGTAGCATGCCATGGGTAGGTTTGCTGGGCTTTTGCGGGTAATAAAAACAAGAATAAACCAAGAAGAAATACCGGGCGCAGAAATTGGTGCGTGAATGAAACTGTAATACACATGATGATTTGCCGGAGACAGCGGCACGGAATATAAAAAAAGCAACGGTAAATAGCAACGGTAAAACAAAAGACGAACAAAAGTTGCCGTTCTCCCTGCTATCCAATGCTACGCTACTTGCACGGTGGGCGGGAAGCCCTGCGTTTCGAGGGTAAGGATGTAATCGGTCAGGCTTGCTTCGGCCGGGAGGCTGAGCTTTTTACGGAGCCGGTGCCGGGCTTTTTTCACGCTCTCCGGCGAAATCCCCATGAGGTTGGCCGACTCCTTGAGGCTCATGGTGAGCTTGACCAGCGTACACAGTTTCAGTTCGTGGTTGGTCAGGTCGGGGTGATGCGCTTTCAGCAGGCGGTAAAAGTCCTTGTGCACCTGCTCGAAGTGCAGCTTGAATTCTTCCCATTCCCGGTCGATCTGGCTGTTCTGCCCGGCGAGCCGGTGCAGGCCGCTCAATTGCCGGGCGGCCGGCTGGATGTCCTTGTTCTTTTTAAGCTGATCGATCCCCGATTTGAGTTCTGCCAGCAATTCCGTTTTCTGGATGAAATTGATGGAATAGCTGGTGAGCTTCTTGTTCTTCAGTTCCAGTTCCTGCGTGAGTTTGCGTTCCTGCAACCGGGCGTTTTCCCGTTCGGCCTGGGCCAGCGCCTCGCGGGCCAGCAGGGCTTCCCGGCTCCGGGCCAGCAGGGCTTTGTCCTTCCGGATGCGCAGCTTCTGCCGGCTCACCACCAGGTAGGCCACCAGCGCCAGGGTGCATAGGCCGGCCAGCAGCGTATTGCGCTGGAAACGGCGCAGGCGGGCCTGGTTGCGGAGGTTGCGGAGTTCTTCCTGCTGCACCCGCAGTTTTTGTTCCTGCTGCCGGGTTTCGAATTCCGTCTGGAGCTGGGCCAGTTGCCGGTACTGCGCCTGGTTCACGAGGCTGTCCTTGTCCTGCGCATACGCTTCGAACCAGGCCAGGGCCTGCGGGTAGTTGCCGCGGGCGGCTTCCAGGTTTTTGAGCGCTTCGTGGAGGGACATCCGCCATTTGAGGCTTTTTGCGTGGGCGGCGGCCGCCAGCCCCCGGTGCAGGTACCCGCCGGCCGGCCCGTACTGCCCCTGCGCCAGCGCAGCCTTGCCGAGCAGGGAATAACACTGCGCCAGGCCCTCCTGGTCCTCCAGGGCCCGCCGGAGCCGGACGGACTGCGCCAGGTACCCGCCCGCCACGCCGGGCTGGTTGCGGGCCAGGGCCAGTTCTCCCAGGCTGGTGTACGCGGAGGCTACGCCGTACCGGCGGCCCAGCGCCTGGTTCTGTTGTAATTCCTGGCGGAACAGCCGTTCGGCCCGGGGGTAGTCGCCCAGGTGAAAATAGCAGCTGCCGATGTTGCCCAGGGTGCCCGCCTCCTGGCGTTTTTCCCCCATGTTGGCGTAGGTGGCCTGCGCCCGTTCGAAGCAGCGCAGGGCGGCGGGGTAGTTCCGCTGGTCCTGGTACACCAGCCCGATGTTGTTGTGCATGGCCGCCACGCCCAGCGCGTCTTTCAGTTGCTGATACCCGGCGAGTCCTTTGGTCAGGTGGCGCAAGGCCGCCAGGTAATTGCCCCGGGCCCACCACGCAACGCCCACGACCCGGTGGGCAAAGGCCGCCCCTTTCGGGTAACGCAGCCTGCCGGCCAGGGCCAGGGCCTCGGTCCCCAGCTTTTCGGATTGGGCCGGGTCCACGATCCAGTATTCGTAGCCGAGCTGGTTGAGCAGGTCCACCTTTGCCGCGTCGGCCGCGGGGTGCTTCAACAGGAGGCGCGTCAGGCTGTCGATGGCGGGCTTGGCCGCCGCGGACCAGGCCAGTAACAACATTACGGTCAGGAGCATCAGTTTTTTCATGGGTGTATCAGGTTGCCGTGGTTCGAAAAAGCGGGGAGGCGCCAGTTGTTGATTGGTGTGTGCCGGCTGCCAAAAAGTAATGACAAAAGCACGGATAATTTATACCTTCGAAGTTCCGGTCAAACCGTCCTCGAAACGTCATCGAAACGTGAATGAAGCGTATAACCAGGCCAAAATAGACGTGAATAAAACGTCAGCGGCGACTTTGCACGCCCGGTTGCTGGGCAGCCCCCGGTTTTTCTACGCCGGGGAGCCGGTGCGGGAACTGCGCATCCAGAAAGCGCAGGCGCTGCTGCGCAACATGAAAACCCGCAACCCATTCCCCGCGGGCTGACGCCGGTCACACCGGGCCCGGGCCGCGAACTACCCCCGCTTCCGTTCATCACTATTTTGGCCGTAACCATCGATAATTTGGCTATACTGGCAACGAACTTTCGTTATCACCATACAAACCACCAGATACCCGTGAAAAAGATCCACAAAAGACAAAAGCGCCTGCTCTACCAGGCCGAAAGCCTGATGGCGCAGCCGCTGGCTGATCCTAAAACGAACAACTCCGCTCCCGCCCCGGGAACGGCCGCTTCGTAGGGAGTTGCCCGAATGCCGGGCGGCAAATGCACCGGGGAGATCACTCCTTCGGCGGTGCGATCCGCTTCCAGAGCCTTCTGCCGGGCAACCGGAACGGAAGGCTTTTTTTTAGGCCCGCGCCAGGACACCTTCAGCGTCTGCCGCAACTCATTCCATTTGGAGTGGCACTGCCCGGCCGGCCGGAAACGCCAAGCCCGCGGCCTATCCCCCTTTTTGTCCACCGGGTATTTTTCGGATGTCCACCTGGAGTCCACCCCCTGGATGCCGGAGCGGACGCCGGAACGCTTTCCTTTGCGGAACAAAACCAAACCACCAAACCACAACGATGAAAGCACGCAACCTGGGCGGCGCCAACCGCCGCGAAGTACTGGGTTCATTCCTGTTAGGCTCGGGCGCCCTGCTCACCGGGGCCGGCTTTACGGGCCGGGGCAACCGCCTCAAAGAACGCGGCCGTACGCTGCTCGACGGCCTGCACAACGTGCCCAAGGGGCTGGCCGAGGCAGTCAAGTTTCCCCTCATCGAAGCCCTGTACGGCCGCCGGGCCCGCCGCTTCTCGATGGGCGCCGAAATTCCCGACGGGGTGATGAAGTACAAGTCGCGCCACGCCCCCAAGCCCCTGAGCGACCTCCAGCAGATGATGGTGCTCACGGCGGCCACCGGCAACACGGGCTGGCACCACATGCTCTACCGCAACGCCACCTACGCGCCGCACCTGGCCAACTACGCGATGGGCGCCGGGGGACGCACCTTTCCTTCGGCGGCGGGCTTCCACACCTGCGAGTTCTTCTTCACCGACGACAAGGGCGTGTACTTCCTGCCCACCCGCGACTCGGGTTCGCTGGTGCGCTACAACGAGAAGGGCGGCTTTGACCTGGGCGCCTGGCTGGATGCCCACCAAAAGCGGATCGTCAAGCTCCACGACGGGCGGATCAAGCTACCGTCGCAGGAGCCCTACATGGACGGCCACAACACCTGGTGCGTGAACGTGCCCGGCAGCACGCTGCTCATCCCCGTTACCGACCTGGCCCAGCACCTCCTCGGCACGCTCTGCTTCCTGGTGCAGAACGGCGGCTGCCTCTACGACGACATCAACGACCGCAAGATTCCGGGCCTGGAGAAGTTCCGCCACCTGGTGAACGCAGACAACCCCTACCCGCTCAGCTACGTCGAACAGCTTACCCTGGCCGAGGGCACGGCCGAAATGTCGGCGGCCTGCTACGCGGGCATGCTCATGCTGCAAGCCATGGGCCTGGGCGGCTGGATGTTCGACGGCATCGACCGGTTCAGCCTGCTGGGGGCCAGCGGCAACCCCGACGTGCCCGGGCTGGGATTCGACTTCCAGACGGTGGGCAAATCGCCCCTGCCCCACATCACCGGCCGCAAGGGCGTGTTCGAGGCGTTCTGCCCGCCCAACTACCCCGACATGCTGGCCGCCACCCAGGCCCTGGTCAGGCGCAAGTTCGGGGAGGGCGGTCCGTTCAACAAGCACACGCCGGGGCCCTGGAAGGAGAGTTCCAAGGTGCGGTCCAGCGCCCAGTTCCACAGCCCCGAGTTCCAGGCGTGCGTCGCCACCATGGCCCAGTACATCTTCGATACGTTCGGCAAGTTCCCGGCCACCATCCCGGCCGTGTTCTGCCTCACCTACCTGCAGGCCCACCACCTCGACCTGGAATTTTACGACCACTTCCACCAGGACGGTGCCTACCTGTACACCCACGCCAACCAGCAGAAGTGGTGGTCGTAAGCCGGGTTCATTCAAAACGTTTACCCGGAAATTCGGGTAAGCCCCGCCGGAGTGCCTGAAAATGAGTGAACCTGAGAAGCAGTAAGGGGTGGAGAAAAGGGGAGACGGGAGACCGGAGGAAGGGAGGCCGGAGGAACGGAACCGCAGAGGTCGCAGAGAATACGGCGGAAAAAAGGGAACACCCCCGGCCCCTCTCCCGGGGAGCTACGATTAGGACACATTTTTGGAATGCCCAAAAAAGCGGTCAGTGAGACACTGACCGCGGCCCGGAACTGACCCTACCACCCGATACGTCAATGGATGCCCATTTTGTTTGTGTCCTCATCGTAGCCTTGATGGAGGAGGGGAGCCGTACCCAGCTACCCCGGTGACAGGGGGAGAAAGCCCTGACATTACCCAAAACAATACCCCAAAAGGAGATACAGCAACTGTACATGGACGCAACTGTTTGGTCAAAAGCGGAAGTACCGGTACGCGGGAAGTCGTCGCATCGCGAGGAGGCTGCGCGTCGCGGCTCCCCTCCCCGGAGGGGTTAGGGGGTGGGTTTACTTGCAGTCCACAAGTTACCTGGGGATCAGCGCAAGAGAGACCCGTGCAATAAGGTATTTGCCTCAGAGAGACCAACGTAATGAGACATTCGCGTCAGGGAAAATTCGCAAAAACGGTAGCACTGGTGGTGTAAGGGCGATCATCGCGTTGCGCTGATCCCCAGGTAACTTGTGGACTGCAAGTAAACCCACCCCCTAACCCCTCCGGGGAGGGGAGCCGCGACGCGCAGCCTCCTCGCGATGCGACGACTTCCCGCGTACCGGTACTTCCACTACCCAAGAAAAAGAACGATACGGATACGCCCCCTTTTCCTATCTTCCGCTTTGCGTCCTCTGCGCCCTCTGCGGTTCTTTTCTTTGCGTCCTTTGCGCTTCTTTGCGCCTTTGCGTGAACCCTTCTCCCAATAATTAACCCGTAACGATCCGGCCGGCAACCCAAACGCTACGATCTACTCGTGCGCCCCCACTTATTTGTCCATTTGCACCCCCGGCATTGGATTTAAATCACATATTTTTGAATTGTCGCCGGAAGAACCTTTCGGGTTTCCGAAAACCAGAAAGGTTTAGTGGCATCCCCGGACGACTCCCCTTTCATTCACCATTAAAAAAAACTAGCCATGAAAAAGCTGTTCCTGTACGTGTCCATGCTTGCCGGCCTGGCAACCTGTCAGCGACCCGACGAAGTAGTACAAAAAGAACTGGCCCCCGGCCAACCCCCGGCCCATCCGACGGCTTCCGCCAAAGTGGGCGCCGATGGCATTGCCGGGGCCAACTGGGCCGACGAACGGGACAACTTTGCCAACGACTGGCTCATCCTCAGCGGGCTGAACCGGACCGACAACTACGCCACCGTGCAAACCACCGCCGACAAGGTGTACACGGGCTTTCAGACCCTGGGCATCAATACCGTGCGGCTGCCCCTCAACCCGCAGACGGTGCTCGAAAGCTGGTGGGGCTCCTACCAGGGCGCCATCGACAAAGCCCTGGGCAAAAACATGAAAGTGATCCTGGCCGTCTGGGAAAACGGTTCCTTCGCCGCCGGGGGCCGCATCACCGACATGACCAAATTCTGGAACCTGTGGGAAACGGTGGTCAGCAAGTACGGCGCCAACGCCAACGTGTACTTCGAACCCATGAATGAGCCGCACGGCTACAGCGTGCCGGAGCTGAAAACCTTCTACTCCAACTGGTTGAGCCGCTTCTTGACCATACCCCGCGGGCGAATTGTGCTCGGGGGAGCCGGCTACTGCACCGACGTGAACAGCATCGGGGCCGACGCCCAGTTCAACGGCTGCCTGCTGGGGTACCACAACTACGGCTTTTTCAACCCGGGCATCCAGACGGTCAACGCGTGGGATGTCCGCTTCGGCCAGGACCTCAACTATCCTTCCCGCACGGTTGTCACCGAGTTCGGCTGCCCCATGACCACCGGGAAGAACTACACCGGCCCGGCCACGGACGGCGAAATTGCCTACCTCCAGTCGCTCACCGACGTGATGAACAACCGCGGCATTGCCGCCGTCTACTGGCCGGGGCTGCGCACCAACGACTCCTACAGCCTCACTACTTTCAACGGCACCTCCCTCACGCTGACCAACAGTTCGGGCCTTTCGCGCCTCAGATACGCCTGGAGCCAGCAGGATTCGCCCGGCGGCCCCATCCCCTCGTTTGATGCCACCGGTTATTACCGCCTGGTCAACCGCAACAGCGGCATCGTGCTGGATGTAAACCAGAGTTCGGTTGCCAACGGCGCTTCGATCATTCAGTGGCCCTGGAACGCGGGCAACAACCAGCAGTGGCGGATTGCGGGGGCCGGGAGCGGGATCTTTACGATCACCAACCGCAACAGCGGCAAACTGCTCGACGTGCCCGGCGGCTCCCCGGCCGAAGGCATGGCCCTCATCCAGTACCAAAGCACCGGCGGCGCCAACCAGCACTGGCGCATCACCGAGGTCGGCGGCGGCTACTACCGGATCGTGAACCGCAACAGCGGCCTGGCCGTGGACGTGAACGGCGGGGCGACCACCAACGGCGCCCCCATCATCCAGTGGCCTTCCAACGGGGGCAACAACCAGCAGTGGCAACTCATCAAACTGTAATTTCGACCCTCCCCGCGTAGCATGAACAAACACCTGGTTTACCCGTTGGTACTCGCCTTATGGGGTTTCGGAGCGGCGCACGTGGCCCCCGGCCCCGTCCGGCCGCCCGTGGCCGCCAAGGCGGTCGTGCACCTTTCCCGGGAAATGCAGACCATCCACAGCTTCGGCGCTTCCGACTGCTGGTCGGCAAAATTCATCGGCACCTGGGCCGACGAAGCCCGCAAAAACCAGGTTGCCGATCTGCTGTTCAGCCTCGACACGTTGCCCGGCGGGCAGCCGGCCGGCATCGGCTTGTCGCTGTGGCGGGTCAACATCGGGGCCGGCAGCTTCGAACAGGGCGAAGCCAGCGGCATCAGGGACGAATGGCGGCGCGAAGAATGCTTCCGCAACGCGGCGGGGCAGTACGACTGGACGCGGCAGGCGGGCAACCAGTGGTTTTTACAAGCCGCCCGCCGGCGGGGCGTCGCTTACACGCTGGGCTTTGCCAACTCTCCGCCCGTCTACCTGACGGCCAACGGGAAGGCGTTCTCCCCGGGCGGCAGTGCCCTCAACCTCAAACCCGGGAAGCTGGGCGAGTTCAGTGATTTTCTGGTGGAAGTATCGCGCCATTTCGACTTCGACTACGTGAGCCCCATCAACGAACCGCAGTGGGATTGGGCCGCGGGCAAAGATGGCAAAGCGGGCCAGGAAGGTTCCCCCGCCCGCAATGCCGACATCCTGGCCGTTGCCGAAGCCCTATCCGGCCGCCTCGCCGCGGCGGGCAGCAAAACCAAAGTGGTGCTGGGCGAAGCCGGGCAACTGGATTTTCTCTACGCCAAGGCCGAAACGGGCCGGGGCAACCAGTTGGCCGAATTGTTTTCGGGGCGTGCTCCTTCCCTCGACCAACTGCCCAACGTGGAACGCGTGCTGGCGTACCACAGCTATTTCACCACCTGCGGCGACACCCAGTTGGTGAACGTCCGCCAACGGGTACACCTGGCCGCGCAGGCCGTCCGGCGTCCGGCCCTCTGGCAGAGTGAGTTCGGCGTGCTGGGCGACGTGTGCGGCACCTACAACGGCTCCCCGCGCAACACCGGGATCGACTACGGCTTGTACATAGCCAAAGTGGTGCACCACGACCTGACCATCGCCAACGTTACTTCCTGGCAGTGGTGGCTGGCCATCAACCCGTACAACTACAGCGACGGCCTGGTGTACATCAACGGTCCCGACGGCCGGTACCAGGACCACCGCCAGGCCCGGCAGGCTGGTTTGGTCGTGGATTCCAAGCAGTTGTGGGCCCTGGGCAACTTTTCGCGGTTCATCCGGCCGGGCATGAAACGCATTGACGTGGAACTGACGAGCCATCCCGACCCGGTGGCCCGGGCGGGTTCGTTCATGCTGTCAGGGTACAAGGATGAAGCCCGCAGGCAGGTCGTGCTGGTGGGCGTCAATATGGCCCGCGACGCGGTAGAGGTAGACCTGTCGGGCCTCAACGTCCGCGGCAACCAATTCACCACGTACACGACGGACGGCGCCCGCAACCTGGCAAAAGCGACGGCTGCCGCGGATACGGTCCGGCTGAGTCCCCGGTCGGTGACCACGCTGGTCGGGTACTACCACGACAACCCGTAACCGAAGGGCGGGCATAGATGGGTCATACGCCTCCCTGGTAAGCTTTCCGCCCGACTTGCTTTTTTTGGGGAAATCCTTCTGACCACCTTTCCGGTCTGTTCAGTTGATTTTCCATTCTTTATCCCCCTTTATGTTTACGCGATTATTTTCTTTATCCTGCTGCCTGCTGGGCGTATGCCTGGCGGCGTTCGGGCAGTCTACTCCTCCCAAACCCCAGGTTACGCTCAGCGAGCAGATCGGTTCTTCCCGGCGGGAAACGCTGGAAGACATCGTCGGCTACGACCGGTCGGGGTACTACGTACTGAAATATTACAAAGGCAAACAAGTGGTGGCCCGCTTTTCCAAGGGGCTCGCACTGGAAAAGTCCGTTGAACTGGACCTGGGCAAAGGCAGCGAAAAACGGGAGTACGAACGCATCGTCCAGATCAAGGAAAAGCTTTACCTGTTCACCTCCCGGAACGAGTCCAAAACCAAACACAACGTCCTCTACGCGCAGGAACTCGACAAGGGCACGCTGAAGCCGGCCGCGAACCTGACCAAGATCACCCAGATGGAGTACGAAAAACGCCGCAATGACGGTGGTTTCGAGTTTCGCCTGGCCGCCGACTCCTCGGCCCTGCTGGTGCACTACAACCTGCCCTACGACAAAGGCAGCCCCGAGAAGTTTGGCTTCCTGGTGTACGGCCCGGACCTGAAGCTGCGCTGGCAGAAGCAGGTGACCCTGCCCTACCCCGACGAACTGTTCAAGGTCAACTCCATCCGGCTCGACGGGCAGGGCGGCGTGTACCTGCTGGGCAAACTCTACCAGGAAAAGGTAAAGGAAAAGCGGCGGGGCTTGCCCAACTTCGAATACCGCCTGCTGTCCTGCACGGCCGCGGGCAACGCGACCAAGGAATACAACATCCGGCTCCGCGACAAGTTCATCACCGACGTGCAGTTTGCCGTAAAAGAAAACGGGCAGATCATTTGCAGCGGGTTCTATTCGGAAAAGGGCGTGTACAGCATCAAGGGCGCCTTTTTCATGACCCTCGACGCCACTTCCAAGGCCGCCCTGAGCCAGCACCTGCAAGAGTTTGACGCCGACTTCCTCACCGAGTTCATGAGCGAATCGAAAGCAAAACAAGGGAAAGAACTCTACGAGTATGACCTCGACGACCTGGTCATGCGCGATGACGGCGGGGTGGTGCTGGTGGCCGAGCAGTATTACCACTACACCCACACCTACTACTCGGGTACGGGCATGAACCGGACGATGCAAACGATGCATTTCTACAATTACAACGACATCATTGCCGTCAACATCAACCCCGACGGCAAGATTGCCTGGACCAAGAAGATTCCCAAACACCAGACCAGCGTCAACGACGGCGGCTTTTTCTCCTCCTACACGCTTTCGGTGATCAACAACAAACTGTATTTCCTCTTCAACGACAGCCCCCGCAACCTGGACAATTCGCCCGGCGACCGGACGGTGAACTTCAACGGCCGCCGGAGTTCGGTGGTCGTACTGGTGCAACTCGACCGGGGCGGCAACCTGGAGAAGGTTCCTCTCTTCACGGCCAAAGACGCGGACGTAATTACCCGGCCCAAAGTCTGCGAACAGGTTTCCGCCAACGAGGTGATTCTCTACGGGCAGAAAAAAAGCAACCACAAATTCGCCCGGGTTACGCTGTAATGGTGATTCGTTGCTGGTTGTTGGTTGTTGGTAGGTTCCTGTTTTACGGACAATTGTGATTCAGCTGATTCCGAACAACGAACAACGAATAACCAACAACGAATTAGTATAAGTCCCCTACCCCTCCTGCCTGCCTCCCTTCCGGCAAGTTCCGTTCCCGCGGACCGGCCCGAAGGGAGGCAGTCTTTTTCCCCCTCCCCTGATGGGCCGGAAACCCGGGCGGCAGCAATAAAATGACCCGCAAGCACCCCGCATGCCACGGGCGTAATCCTTATCTTGGCCCGCGTAAAAAGCCGCTGACCTCCGGCCGCGAAGAATTCCGGAGTTTTTTTCGTACCTACGTTAAAACTTAAACCGCCCATTCCCCCATGCAACCACCCGACCTGGACCAACTGAGCGTGAACACCATCCGCTTCCTGGCCGTTGACGCCGTACAGCAAGCCAACTCCGGCCACCCCGGCCTGCCGCTGGGCGCCGCACCGATGGCTTACGTACTGTGGACGCGTTTTCTCAAGTTCAACCCCCGCGATCCCAAGTGGCCCGACCGCGACCGGTTCATCCTCTCGGCCGGCCACGGCTCGGCCCTGCTCTACAGCCTGCTGCACCTGGCGGGCTACGACCTGCCGCTGGAGGAGGTCAAACGCTTCCGGCAGATCGGCTCCCAGACGCCGGGCCACCCCGAATCCATGTTTACCCCCGGCGTGGAAGTAACCACCGGCCCGCTGGGGCAGGGCCTGGGCAACGCGGTGGGCATTGCGATGGCCGAAGCCTTTACGGCGGCTACCTACAACCGCGACGGCCATACCGTGGCCGACCACTACTCCTACGCCCTGGTGAGCGACGGCGACCTGATGGAAGGCGTAGCCTCAGAAGCGGCTTCGCTGGCCGGCCACCTCAAACTGGGCAAACTCATCTGCCTCTACGACGACAACGACATTTCGCTGGACGGCCCCACCAGCCTGGCCTTTACCGAAAACGTGCTGGCCCGCTTTGAAGCCTACGGCTGGCACACCCTGCGCGTAACCGACGGCAACGACCTCCCGGCCATTGAAGCGGCCATCCGGGCGGCGCAGGCCGAAACCGGGCGGCCTTCGCTGATCTCGGTGAAAACGATCATTGGCTACGGCAGCCCGCAGCAGGGCACCAGCAAGGTGCACGGCAACCCGCTGGGCGAAGAAAACCTGCGCAAAGCCAAGCAGGCGCTGGGCTGGGACCCGGAAAAGAAGTTTTATATACCCGAAGAAGCCGCCCGCCACCTGCGGGCCCCCGGGGAACGCGGGGCGCAGGTCCAGGCCGACTGGGAAAAACGCTTCGCGGCCTTTGCCGAAAAGTACCCGCAGGAGGCCAAACACTTCCGGCTGAGCCAGGACGACGAACTGCCCGAAGGCTGGGACGCCAAACTGCCCGTATTCACCCCCGCCGACGGCGCCTTTGCCACCCGGCAGGCGTCGGGCAAGGCCCTGGAAGCCGTCAAAGAGAGCGTGCCCTGGATCATCGGCGGCTCGGCCGACCTGGCCAGCTCCAACGAAATGCCGACCAAGGGCGAGGTGAGTTTCCAGCCCGGCCACTACGCCCACCGCAACATCTGGTTCGGGGTGCGGGAGCACGGCATGGGGTCGATCCTCAACGGCATGGCGGCCCACAAGGGCGTGCGGGTGTACGGGGGCACGTTCCTCACCTTCTCCGACTACATGCGCGGGGCCATCCGCCTGGCGGCCCTCACCGAGGCCCCCGTTACCTACGTGTTCACCCACGACAGCATCGGGCTGGGCGAAGACGGCCCCACCCACCAGCCCATTGAGCAGGTGGCCGCCCTGCGGGCCATTCCCAACCTGACGGTGATCCGGCCGGGCGACGCCAACGAGACAGTGGAAGCCTGGCGGGTGGCCGTGCAGCGGCAGAAAGGCCCGGTGGCCCTGATCCTCTCCCGCCAGAAGCTGCCCACGCTGGACCGGAACCGCTACGCCCCGGCCCGTAACGTGGAAAAGGGCGCCTACATCCTGGGTGATGCCGACGGCACGCCCGAACTGATCCTGATTGCCACCGGCTCGGAGTTGCAACTGGTCGTGGGGGCGCAGGAAGTACTGGGCAAAGAAGGCATCCGGGTACGCGTGGTGAGCATGCCTTCGTGGGAACTCTTCGAAAAGCAGGACCAGGCTTACAAGGACCAGGTGTTTCCCCCGTCGGTGCGCCGGCGGCTGGCCGTGGAAGCGGGTTCGCCGATGGGCTGGCACCAGTACACCACCACGGAAGGCGACGTGATCGGCATGACCCGCTTCGGGGAGTCGGGCCCGGGCGAGGAGGTGATGAAGGAGTTTGGCTTCACGGTGGACAACGTCTGCACCCGCGCCAGGGCTCTTTTGTCGCGCGGCCGGTAAATCCGGGTGGTGATACGGAGCGTATTGAATACTGATAGATAAATTGAACCGCCAGGGGCGCAAAGAAGACGCAAAGACCGCCAGGAGAACGCGTCTTCCTTTGCGCCCCTGGCGTCTCTATTGCGATCCTTGCGGTTCAATTCTTTGCAATCCTTACGTGTTGCTGGTGCCAGCGTGCGCTGGTGAGTGTCGGGCCGGGACTCCTTGCGTAATCCTCGCGTTACTGGCGCAGGCGTCCGCCGGTGTCAATCCGGACCGGAAGCGTCCGCTTCCAGCCGCCAGGCTAACTGGTTATGCCGGTCACCAGGATAACCCGTGATGCGGGCCCGTCTCTTCGGAAGCACTATTCCCATTGGTGCCGGTTCTCCGTGTCGTGCCGCTTGTCAAAACGAGTTAGCCTGACGGCTGGAAGCGGACGCTTCCGGTCCGGATTGACACAGGCGGACGCCTGCGCCAGTAACGCGAGGATTACGCAAGGAGTTTCATCCCGACACTCACCAGCGCACACCAGCGGACGCTGGCGCCAGACGCGATGGACGCTCCAACTAAACGCGGTCCCGATATCCGTAGGATAGGGTTTCAACCCTATCCCCCCTAAACCTATCCCCCCTAAACCTATCCCCCTCTACCCCTATCCTACGGATTCCTCCTACCGTTTGAGCACCACCTTGGTCGTGAGCCGGCGGCCCTGCTGTTGCACCGAGAGTAGGTAGAGGCCCGCCTTCAGACCGCCCGTGGGCACTTGCAAAGTGTTCTCCCCCGCCTGCACCGCGTAGGGCTGATCCACCACCGGGCCGCCGCTGGCCGCCGCAAGGGTGATGCGGGCCGTCCCGCTTTCGGTGGCCCGGTAGCGCAGCTGGAGCGAAGTGCCTTGCGAGGGGTTGGGGTAGACGGACAGAGCCCTTTCCAGCATGAAGGGTTGGGCCGCCAGCCTGGCAGTGCTGCCCGAGAGGAGCCTTGCCGAAGCCCAGTCGGCGTGGTCGCAGGAGTTGGAGCCGTCGGCCAGAAGCACTTCCAGCCTCAGGGTGGTCTTGCCGCTTACGTTCAGGTTGATGCTCTTGGTGGCCGTCGTGCCGCTCATCGTGCCCGAAGCGTAAGCCAGCACGTTGTCCAGGTACACCTCGAAAGCTACCGAGCCGCAGTTGTAGGGGTCCACCTCGTCGTCCAGGCCAATGTCCGAGAGGAACGTGCTGTAGCTGCCCCCCAGGTTGTAGACGATGCTGCTCGCCCCGTGGGTGCCGATGCCCTTGGCGTAACTCACCCCGTTAAGTCTAATCGGATTGGCGTCGATCGACTTGTCCTTCTGGGTCGTGCCGTAGCCGCTGCTGGCTGAAGTCCAGGTCAAATCACTCAGGTAGGTGGTTGTGCCACCCCCTCCCCCGCCGGCGGCCGGGTAGAGCCGCGTGGCAGGAACCAGTTGGGTGGCTTGTCCCGGGTAAGTCCACTGCAACCTGGCCGTGGCCCCGTAGAGGGCGTCGTAAAACTCCAGCGTGAGGTTGTACTTCTGGCCCCCCGTCAAGGTCATGGCCGTGCCCGTGTTGGTGGTGGCGGCGTGGTCGGTCCAGTTGTTGACCACCTGCACCCCGTTCACCCACAAGCGGATGCCGTCGTCGGACACCGTCGAGAAGGTGTAGCTGCCCGAGACGGGCGCTTCCACCTGTCCCGTCCAGCGCACCGAGAAGTTGTCGGCACTCACCCCGGCCGCCGGGGCGCCGGGCAGGTTGTCGAGGTTGACGCCCGCGTCGGTACGCACCAGCACGGAGGGGGCCGTCAGCGTCTTGTTGTTGTAGTACTCGCCCCGAAGGCCCGTCCCGCTGCCACCCCCGCCGCTGCCCGATACGGTGATGGTCCGGCTCACCTGGGCGCCGTAGAGGTTGCGGTTGTCCATCACGCGGAGTTTGGCCGTGTAGGTGCCCGGCGTGGTGTAGGTGTGCGAAGGGGCGTTGCTGCTGCTCAGGGCGCTGCCGTCGCCGAAGTCCCACTCGTAGCCTAAAATGTAATCTCCCGCGTCGGGGTCGGAGGAGCCGGTGGCGTTGAAGCTAACTACCAGCGGGGCCGTGCCCGCAACGGGCGTGGCGTTGAGTACGGCCGTGGGCGGGTTGTTGGCCCCCGCGGGCGGTACCGACGAGAGGGCCGCCGCCGGAATGAGGGTCTTGGCAATGCCCGGACCGGCGTAGCTCACGTTCAGTACTTCCCCGCCCGTGGCTTCGAAGTAGGTGACGGTGATGGCGTGCTTGCCGGCTCTGAGGCCAATGGTGCCGCTCCTTTCCACTTCGGCGTGCGCCCCGTCGTTGTCAACCACCAGCTGCGTGCCGATGTAGAGCCGGGAGCCGTCGTCGGACGCGGTGTAAAACGTGTAGGTGCCGTCGGCCGGTACATTCACGTAGCCCGTGTACTGCACCCCGAAGTTGTCGTCGCGGTTGCGCACGGCCAGGCTGAAGCCCGACGCGTTGCCGGTTTTCACGGGCGTCAGGGCGTTGAAGGCGGGCAGACTGCTCCAGGTGCCCTCGTAGTAGCCGTAATTGACGCCGGCTACGGTATTGGCCGGCGTTTCGGCGGCCTTGTACAGCGGCGGGGGCACCAGGTCGGGGTTCACGCCGGCCAGCACTTCGTTGCGGACCACGTCCCACACCGTGGACTGGATGATGCCGGCTACTTCGGGGCTGATGGTGCCGAACGTGCTGGGGACGCTCAGGCCCCGCGGGTCCTGGCTGTACAGGGTGGCGTAGTACGTGCAGGCGGCAATGTAGGAGCCGATGCCGGTCATGTGCACGCCGTCGGCGTACACTTGCCAGATGTGGCTGTAGCCGGGTACCTGGCCGGCGGCCATCTTGTTGTTAAGGGCGTGAAATACCTGGCCTACGGGCACGAACAGCACCGGTTTGATGTCGGTGTGGTTCTGCCGGAGGCGCATGACCAGTTTTTCGAAATAGTCTTTGGTTTCGTCGGTGTTGGGACCGGCCGAGCCGTAGGTGCGGGTCCAGAGCTGGTTCCAGCCGGCGGCCGTTTCGGGGTACGTGGATTGCTTGCGCGGCCAGCGGGAGTAGACGTAAATCTGCACGTTGGGGCTTTTGCCCTTGGCCCGGTTGATGAAATTGCCGGCCGCCACCGCGTCGCCGTCCGCCCCGTCCATGGCCCGGTCGTAGGTTTGCAGCGAAATGGCGTCCCAGGTGTAGTTGGGCAGGGCGTTGGGGTACAGGCCGAAGGGCGGTTCACTGATGCCGCCGTCGGGGTGGTCCCAGATGTAGGACAGCGGGGCGCCGGGAATCATGTGCCGCCCCCAGATGTGCGTGTTGCCCCGGCTTTCGGCCAGTTGGTCGAGGCCGTTGTAGTTGATGGCGTCGGTCACGCTGTTGCCGACCAGGTAGAGGCGTTTGGTGGTCTGGGCTGGTAAGGACAGGCTGGCGGCACACAACAGGATCAGCCAGCTTGGGAAGAAGGTTCGGGTCATGGATGAAAAAAGGAGGGTTGAAGGAAAATGGGTTGGAAAAGCCCCGCGGCCGGAAATGCGGTGCGCAGGGAGAATGGAACCGCCGGGTTCGAACCGGTGGGGTTAGGAAAAGACTACCCCTGTCCCCTCCTTGATGGAGGAGGGGAACCGAACGGATGCGGCTGCACGGACAGAAATATTGGGGGTAGAGGGGGCAGGGTTTAGGGAGGATATGGGTAGAGGGGGATAGGGTTTAGAGGGGATAGGGTTGAAACCCTATCCTACGGATTCCTCCTACCGTTTGAGCACCACCTTGGTCGTGAGCCGGCGGCCCTGCTGCTGCACCGAGAGCAGGTAGAGGCCCGCCTTCAGACCGGCCGTAGGCACTTGCAAAGTGTTCTCCCCGGCCTGCACCGCGTAGGGCTGATCCACCACCGGGCCGCCGCTGGCCGCCGCAAGGGTGACGCGGGCCGTCCCGCTTTCAGTGGCCCGGTAGCGCAGCTGGAGGGAAGTGCCTTGCGAGGGGTTGGGGTAGACGGACAGAGCCCTTTCCAGCATGAAGGGTTGGGCCGCCAGCCTGGCAGTGCTGCCCGAGAGGAGCCTTGCCGAAGCCCAGTCGGCGTGGTCGCAGGAGTTGCTGCCGTCGGCCAGCAGCACTTCCAGCCTAAGCGTCGCCTTGCCCGAAACGTTCAGGTTGATGCTCTTGGTGGCCGTCGTGCCGCTCATCGTGCCCGAAGCGTAGGCCAGCACGTTGTCCAAATACACCTCGAAAGCCACCGAGCCGCAGTTGTAGGGGTCCACCTCGTCGTCCAGGCCAATGTCCGAGAGGAACGTGCTGTAGCTGCCCCCCAGGTTGTAGACGATGCTGCTCGCCCCGTGGGTGCCGATGCCCTTGGCGTAACTCACCCCGTTAAGTCTAATCGGATTGGCGTCGATCGACTTGTCCTTCTGGGTGGTACCAAAGCCGCTGCTGGCCGAGGTCCAGTTCAAATCACTCAGGTAGGTAGTCGTGCCGCCCCCTCCCCCACCGGCGGCCGGGTAGAGCCGCGTGGCGGGAACCAGTTGGGTGGCTTGTCCCGGGTAAGCCCACTGCAACCTGGCCGTGGCCCCGTAGAGGGCGTCGTAAAACTCCAGCGTGAGGTTGTACTTCTGGCCCCCCGTTAGGGTAATGGCCGTGCCCGTGTTGGTGGTGGCGGCGTGGTCGGTCCAGTTGTTGACCACCTGCACCCCGTTCACCCACAAGCGGATGCCGTCGTCGGACACCGTCGAGAAGGTGTAGCTGCCCGAGACGGGCGCTTCCACCTGTCCCGTCCAGCGCACCGAGAAGTTGTCGGCACTCACCCCGGCCGCCGGGGCGCCGGGCAGGTTGTCGAGGTTGACGCCCGCGTCGGTACGCACCAGCACGGAGGGGGCCGTCAGCGTCTTGTTGTTGTAGTACTCGCCCCGAAGGCCCGTCCCGCTCCCGCCCCCGCCGCTCGTGCCGCCGCGCGAATACGCCGAAGCGGGAATGAGGGTCTTGGCAATGCCCGGGCCGGCGTAGCTCACCAGCAGCGTCTGGTCGCCGGTCGCTTCGAAGAAGGAGATGGTAATGGCGTGCCTGCCGGCTTTGAGGCCGATGGTGCCCGCTTGTTCCGTGGGCCCGTGGAGGCCGTCGTTGAACACCACCTGCGTGTTGCCGATGGAGAGTTTGCTGCCGTCGTCGGAGGTGGTGTAGAACGTGTAGGTGCCGTCGGCGGGTACCTGCACGTAGCCCGTGTAGCGGAAGGCGTAGTTGTCTTCCCGGTTCCGGGGGGAGAGGTCGGGGGTGCTCACCGTGCCGGTTTTCACGGCCGTCAGGGTGCTGAAAGTGGGTACGGACGTCCAGCCGGTGCCTTCGTAGTAACTGTAGTCGAGGCCGGCGACGGTACCGGCGGGGTTCTCGGGGTTGCGCAGGGCGGGCAGGCCGTTGAAAATGGGCAGCGGCCGGGCCGTCTTGTTGATGCTGTACTGGTGGCCCATCATCATCTGGTAGGCGAAGTCGTCGCCGTACGCGTGGCTCTGCACGGTCCAGTTGCCGAAAATGCCGTTGGTGGTGATGTTGTAGAACTGGTTCCACTCGTAGGGGTTGTGCCAGGCCCACACCATGTAGTTCATGTTGTTGAGGTGCGCCTCCTGCATCTGGGTTTTGTAATCCACCACCCCGCCGCCGGCCGCGTGGGCAATCACCCCGATCTGGATGGGCAGGCCCGTGGCGACGCAGCGCCGGATGGCGTCGGTGACGAAGTACGTGCTGGAGGGCGCCCCCGACCAGTGGTTGTCGTAGTACGCCTGCAACTGGAAAATGACGTTTTTGAGCGGGTCGTGGTTAAAGACCTCCGCCCCTTTTTCCTCCAGCGTAGCCACGTCGCGGCCGTAGCCAGTGGGAAACATGTTCAACGGGCAGGTATAGCCCGCATTCCGGACAATGGTGATGGACTCCTTGCACTCGGCCGCCCACCGGGGGGCGTCGCCGAACCACTCCGGCTCCCCGACCACCTCGATGATGATGTAGTTCTGGTACCGCATGAGCACCTCCTTGATGTCGGGCCGGTTCAGGAAGTAGGCGGGCTGCTGCAAATCGTCCTTGTACCAGCCGGGGGTGATGAAACACACCATCTTTTTGGCAATGGCCCGCTGGATCATGCTCTCGATCTCGCCGGCCGTCAGCGGGTAGTTGACGTTGAAACAGATCCGGACGGCGTTGGCCCCCGTCCTGGCGATCTCGTCGATGTAGCTGCCGCTCTTGTTGCCGCCGAAGTCCTGTTCCACGCCCCGCAGGATGATCTGGTTGCCCAGGTGGTCGTAGAGGAACCGCCCGTTTACTTTCATTTGTCCGTAGCCGGGCAGGCCCGCTGCTAGCAACAGCAGCACCGCCCGGCAAATGGATACCCACGTGTTTTTTCTTGTCAAGCTTCCCATAAGCGTAAAGTTTAGGTCCAATGATGGGATCAAAACTATCCCAAACGCCCACTCAGGTCAAGGAAAAACGGATATTTTTTTATCATAACTAACTGTAATACAGATAGTTATTTAGGTTTCGTAGCGCTTTGGTGGCAATTACGCCGGGCGGTACGCATTGCACTTTCCGGGGTTGCGGCGGATCGTACCGCTTCGGGAACCGGCCGTAGCGCGTGGCGGATAAAGGCTCCGGAAGCGGGCCCGGGAGCCGGAAAAGGAATTGGTATTGAGCCGCCTAGTGGATCGTGCCCCGGTCGGTCCGCCGCCGCATTGCACCAGAAGCGCCTGGCTTGGTGCGGGCCGGGCGGGGTTACGTCCAATTTTGCCTTGTAATATTCTTATTGCGCGCGGGGAAGGGCCGTCGGGGCAATAGCGCTTGCGTCCCAACCGCCGCGTTGCGGCAGGCGCGGAAAAAGGGATTTTGGGGTCGTTGTAGCGCTTGCCTAGCCGCGAGGCCGGGCAAAATCGCCGCTTTTTGCCCGGAAAACGGTCCTTTTGGCCCGGGCGGCTCCCTGCCCGGCGCGGCTCCGTCGCAATCCGGGGGCGCCTGGGCCGCAAAAAGGGCGAAAGCTAATCGAGGATGAGGTGGCTCCACTTATCCTCTTTTCGCTTGCGGCCCTTCCTGGCTTCCATGGCTTCCTTCACCTTGCGGGTGAACGTCCAGCAGGTCTGGCGGCGCAGGTCGAGCTTTTCGGAGAGTTCGTCGATGGTCACTTCGGTGCCGTTGGAGACGAGAAACAGCAGGTAGAACGCCTTCACGATGGGAAACTTGAGCCGGCTGAACAGCGTGCCCGAGGTGACCGATTCGGCGTAGCGGCAAGAACTGCACCGCCGCACGTAGGGCTCGGCGCCCCGCGAAAAGCGCGGGTGGCCGCACTTACGGCACGCAAACCCGTCGTGCCACTTGAGGTCTTCGAGGTAGCGCAGGCAGGCTTCTTCGTCGGGAAAAATCTTCTGAAACGCCTCGAAGGTCATGGCTTTCTGCGTCACGCGGGCCTTGGAAATGTCCACCACCTCCTCGATCAGCGTCTGGTTGTGCTGCTGGAGCAACTGGTTGACGCGGGCAATTTCCCGGGTGCGTTCCCGGACCTTCTCTTCGAGTTCGCGGTTGATGCGGTCTTTGGTCTCCTCGTTTTCGCGGAGCTGCGCGATGATCTGCCGGTGGGCGGCTTCGTTTTCGGCCTTCACCCGCCGGAACCGGTCGGCGAGAGCCCCCGAGAAGAAGATGATTTCGGCAACGCCCAGGTTGTAGAAGAAGTAATGGTCGTTGGTGACGCCCCGGATGATGTAGAGGTTGTGGAAGACGAAGCCCAGGAAAATGATGCTCAACCCGGTGAGCAGGTAACGGGCCGGCCTGAAGCCCTGCCGGTACCGCACCCACGCGCCCGCGTAGGCCACCAGCAGCATTGCGTTGTCGAGGTAGGGGTCGTGCAGGAACTCGATGGCGAACGCGTAGCCCGTCACCAGGATCACCAGCCGGACGGCAATCATCCACCCGATCACTTTGCCCAGTACCGGCAGGTGCCGCGGGGTGTTGAGGAAGGCGCGGATGTAGAGCAGCAGGAACACGGTCATGCCCGCAAACGGGATGGTCCAGTAAATGTAGTTCCAGGGCAGGTAGTCGATGCCCGTGAGTTGCTTGACAAAGCCCACGTCCACGGCCAGAAACAGCCCGAAGCAGATCACGTACAGGCTGTAGTACAAGTAGATGGTTTCTTTGGCGATCAGGAACAGGAGCAGGTTGAGCAGCAGCGTCAGGAAGAGGATGCCGCCCACGAACCCGTAGTACCCGTAGTCCTTGAGGGAATTGTTGAACAGGTCGGGCAGCGGCACCAGGTACAGCCCGAAGCCGGTCTTGAGCTGCGATTCGAGCCGGATGTAGAAGTACGCCTCGCCGTACGCCCGGGGCGGCAGCACGAACACGGTCTCCTTGAGCTTGTACACCCGTTCCCGGAACGGGTAGTGCAGCCCAGCCCGCAGGTGCCGGAACCGGCCCTCCCCCACCGGCACGTAGAGGTCGGCCTTGTTGAAGAAAAAATACGTGCGCAGCGCCACCGGGGTCCCCTCGGGCAAGTCACGCACGCGGAAACGAACCCAGTAGGCGTGCCGCGGCTCCCGGACCACGGCGTTGACGTGGGGGTCCATCGGCTGGAAAGCCGACCGGTAGCGGACGGCCTGTAAGTCGCCCACCGACAGGCTTTTAAGGGAATCGACCAGCACCTGCGCGTCGTACAGGCCGGGCTGGGCCCGGACAAACGTACTCCACAGGAGCGGCAACAGAAACAGGCAACGGGACAGTACCCGGCAAAAAGGCGGCATAATCACTGGTAAAGGCGCATTCACTCCTAAATGTGCAAATTTTTATCAAAAATTTTTTACTACCTTCATCGATGACTACATTGTTGGCTGAGATTTCACGCAAAGGCGGGTTTCACGCAAAGGCGCAAAGGAGGAGCGCAAAGGGCGCAAAGGAGGGGTAGGGTTAAAACCCTACCCTACGGAAAGGCTGCGCTTGGTTTGACTGGAGCGAAGTCTGCGTACGCATGCACAATGGCAATTACACTCAATATCCATAGGATCGGGTTTAAACCCGATCCCTGCTTGCGCCCTTTGCGTCTCCTTTGCGATCCTTGCGGTCCTATTTTTCCTTTTATCAAACTACTTAGTTGACACGGTAATCTGCCACTTACTGATCCTTTTCCCGTATGTCCTTTCTTTTTCGCTGCTGCCTCGCAGTACTCTGCCTGCTCGGGTGCCTGGGCCGGGTGCAGGCCCAACGCCTGGAGCTGAAGGTTCCCCTGGCCCATTCGGACGCCATTACAGCCATTGCGTTCAGTCCCGACGGCCGGTACGCCCTCTCGGGCAGCGCCGACAACCACCTGCGGCTGTGGGAAGTGGCGACCGGGCGGGAAGTGCGCAGCTTTACCGGGCACGCCGACAAGGTCATCGCCGCCGCGTTCAGCCCCGACGGCAAGCACATCCTGTCGGCCGCCCAGGATTATTCGCTCAAAACGTGGGACGTCGTTTCGGGCCGGCCCCTGCACACGGTCACCGGCGATTTCCACGAAGCCGCCGCGTTCAGCCCCGACCGGCAGTACGCGCTGTCGGCCACCTACAAAAAAGCCGTGCTCTGGGAAGTAGCCACCCGCCGGAAAGTCCGGACCCTCCGGAAACACGCCGGCTGGATCACGGCCGTGGCCTTCAGCGCCGACGGCAAGTACGTGCTCTCGGGGGGCGACGACAAAACAGTGCAGTTGTGGGACGCCGCGACGGGCAAAACGGTGCACACCTGGACGGGGCACGCGGAGGCCATCAGCACGGTGGCGCTGAGCCCCGACGGCACGCTTGCCGTGTCGGGCAGCCGCACCGGGGAAATGCGCCTGTGGGACGCCGTGACGGGCAAAGCCGTGCAGACCTTTCCCAAGCAGACGGGCGGCATCACCTCCCTCTCCTTCGCCCCCGACGGCAGGCACGTCATTTCCGCCTGCAACGACGTGGTGATGCGGCTGTGGGAGGCCCGCACCGGCCGGGAAGTACGCACGTTCCTGGGCTACAAGCCCATCAGCCACGCCGTGTTCAGCCCCGACGGCCGGCACGTGCTGTCGGGAAACCACGCGGCGGGGTCGGGCTCCATCACGCTGTGGGACGCGGCCACGGGCGAAGAAGCGCAGTTTTTCGGCTGGGACCACTACCAGGTGACGGCCGCCCACTTCAGTCCCGACGGGAATTACTTCCTGCTGGGCGGCCTGGGCAAAACCACCAAACTCTGGGGCACCACCACCGGCAAGGAAGTACCCGCCGCGGCGCCGCCCGCCGACTCGGCCGCCTGTTTTACGTTCAGCCCCGACAGCCGCTACCTCTTCGCCGGCCACCACCACTCGATCCGGATGTGGGAACTGGCGACGGGCAAGGAAATCCGCACGTTTACCGGCCACACCCAACCCATCCGGTTCCTCACGGCCAGCCCCGACGGGAAGTACGTGTTTTCGGGGAGCCTCGACAGCACCCTCATCCAGTGGGAAGTAGCCACGGGCGAGGCCGTTCACACCACCCGGGTGCCCAGCAGCTTTACCTCGCTGGCGCTGAGTGCCGACGGCAGGTACGCCCTCTCGGGCAGCGAGAACGGCGTAATCCGGCTGTGGGAACTGGCCACCGACAAAACGCTGCAAACCTTCGAAGGCCACACCAGCGGGATCACGGCCGTAGCCTTCAGCGGCGACGGCAAGTACATCCTCTCGGGCAGCCGCGACAACACCATGAAGCAGTGGGAAGCCGCCACGGGCCGCGAAGTGCGGGCCTTTGCCGGCCACTCGGGCAGCGTCAACTCGGTCGCGTTCAGCCACCGCAACCGGTACGCCCTGTCGGGCAGCAGCGACGGCACGGCCAGACTCTGGGAGGCCGCCACGGGCAAAGAAGTGTGTACGGTGGTGATCCTCAACGACAACGAATGGGCCGTGACGACCCCGGGCGGGCTGTTCAACGCCTCGGACGGGGCCATGCAACTGCTCTACTACGTGAACGGCCTGGAAACCATTGAGCTGGCCCAGCTCAAAGACCGCTACTACGAACCGGGGCTGTTCCAGAAGCTGCTTGACACGTCGGGCGAAAAACTCCGGGACGTGCAGGGCCTGGGTGAGGTTGCCCCCACGCCCGCCATCACCTTGAGCCAGCCGGCCCCGCACACCCTCGACATCGTACTCACCAACCGGGGCGGCGGCATCGGCCGGGTGCCCGTGTTCCTCAACGGCCGCGAGGCGTTCGCCGACGCCCGGCTGCTGGCGGGCCCGGAACTGGCGGCCCTGCAAAAAGCCCCCTCCCTGCGCCTGTCGGTGCCCATCGGGCGGAGTCCGCTCTTCCGGCCGGGCCTGGTCAACCAGGCCGAGGTGCGGGCCTACAACGCCGAAGGCTACCTGGTGAGCCGCCCGGCGTACCTGGAAACGCCCGTCCGCCGGGGCGTGCAACCCGATTCTACCGATTCCATCGCCCCCGTCCGCAGCACCTACCAGCCGCACCTGTACGCCGTCATCGTGGGCGTGTCGCAGTACCACAACCCGGAACTGAACCTGCGCTTTTCGTCCAAAGACGCCCAGGACATGGCAAGGGCCATCCAGACGGCCGGCAAGCACCTGTTCCAGGACCGCATTCACGTGAACCTGCTCCATTCGGAGGCTGAGGCCGGCAGCCAGCCCACGCGGGCCAACATCATCGGGGCGCTGCAAGGGGTAGCCCGGCAGGCCACCCACGAAGACGTGCTGGTGGTGTACCTGTCGGGCCACGGCACCAACTACGGCGGCCAGGACGGCGACTTTTACTACCTGACGCAGGAGGCCAGTTCGCTGACGCTGGCCGACCCGGCCCTGCGCGAAACCAGCGCCTTGTCGAGCCATTACCTCACCGAAACCTTCAAGCAGATCCTGGCCCAGAAACAGTTGTTCATCGTGGATGCCTGCGCCTCGGGGCGGGTGGTCGAAAACCTGCTGTCCCGCAAGGACGTTCCCGCCAGCACGATCCGGGCGTTGGATAAAATGCGGGACCGCATCGGTTCTTTCATCATCACGGGCTGCGCGGCCGACGCGGCCAGCTACGAGGCCAGCCGCTACGGGCAGGGCCTGCTCACCTACAGCCTGCTGAGCGGCATCCGGGGCGGGGCCTTGCAGAACAACTGCATCGAAGTAGAACCGCTGCTCCACTACGCCCGCGAAATGGTGCCGCAACTGGCTACCGACATCGGCGGCATCCAGGAGCCGCGCATTTTCAGCCCCAACGCCGGGTCGTCGTTCACCATCGGCTGCATGTCGCCCGAGGAGCAGGCCACCATTGAACTGGCAACGCCCAAGCCCTTTTTCCTGCAAACCAACTTCCAGAACGAAGACGAACTCGAAGACAACCTGCGCCTGGCCCAACTGGTGGACGACGGCCTCAACGAACTTTCTACCCGGGGGCGGCAATCCCCGCTGGTGTTCCTGGACGTGAAAGAATTCGCCGGGGCCTACTCGCTGGCGGGCCGTTACAAGGTGCAGCCCGACCGGATCACGCTGACGGTGCGTCTCTCGCAGGACAAAGTGGAAAAAGCCCGTTTTCAACTGGAAGGCAAGGATGCCGCCGCCCTGCGCACGGCCATCCTGCGCGAAATTGCGCGCCGGGTCAACCAGATTTAAGGGGCCACCCCGGAGGTTTCACGCAAAGGCGCAAAGAAGCACAAAGACCGCAAAGAAAAGAACTGAACCGCAAAGGGCGCAGAGGCGACGCAAAGACCGCCAGGAGAACGCGTATTGCTTTGTGAACGCGTCCCCCTTTGCGCCCTTTGCGCTCCTTTGCGCCTTTGCGTGAACCCGCCTTTGCCTGAAACAGCACCTGCCTGCCGGGTGGCGGCTACTTTTTCGTCACGGCCAGGTCCTTGATCGTCTTGGACTGGTTTTCGATCCGGTTCAGGCCCTCGTTGAATTTTTCAAGGTCCTTGATCTTGTAGTCATTCCCGATCACCACTTCCCTTTTGTTGCCTTTCACTTCAATCGCCGCCTTTTCGATGGTGCTGGCGTAATCCATGATCTTCCTGAAGTGGTCCTCGTACTGGCTGATCCGGTTGTTGAGGATGCGGCAGTCGTTGCTCATCGACGACACGCACTGGTCGTACCTCTGTTTGAGGGCCATTTTATCGTCCTGCAACTTTTCGATCTGCGCTTCCTGCCGGTCGAGTTTCGCCAGGATCGCCGGGTCACCCACCGGGGGCTGGTCGGCGGTTTTCTGGACCGTTTCCACGTACTCCACCACTTTCTTTTTGTCAACCACCGCTTCCGCGTAGGCGGCCAGCAGGCTGGCGGGCAACGGGTCGGGCTGCCCCTTGGTCATCTTTTCGGCGTTTGCCACGGCCACCCGGGCTTCGTCCAGGTGCCGGACCAGGGCTTCCCGCAGGTCCACGGCCGACGTACGGGTACCCGCCGGCAGTTTCTCCAGTTCACGGACGAGGCTGTCGGCCCTGGCCAGGGCGCCGCGGATGGCCTGGTCGTGCCGGGCAAAACCGGCGGCAAACTGCCGCTGGGTCGCGGCCTGGGCCTTGTAGCGGTTCAGTTCTTCCTCCAACTGCTCGTACGACTTGCGGGTAACGCTGCCGGGCAGGTACACCGTGCTGCCGGCCAGCAGGGTAGCCAGCACGAACAAGCCGGCAAACTGGAGGATGGCCCGGGTGCGTTCTTTTGCGTTTTGTGCTTTCATGGTCTGTGTGCGTAAGTGAGGGTGGGTTACAGGATGGAAAAACTCCGCAGGCTTTTTGACCAGAATCCTTCGGCGGCCTTGCGGGGCGTTTCGGGCCGGTCGGGCGCATCGGCCGGCGCCACGGGTACTCTTACCTGGCGGATCGGGTCGTAATCAACGGTCTTTTCGGGCGTGAGGGTGTAGGTCCGCAACCCGCTCAGCTTCCGCAGGAACCGGCCTTCCACCAGGTCGAGGAAGGCACTTACCTGGTCCAGCGACTCCTTGATCTCCAGGTGGTTGTAAGTGAGGTCGGTGAGCGGCAGGTCCCATTCGCCCGGCGTGATGGTGAGGTACTTGCGGCAGTACTCGTAAAATGTTTCCCGGTCGTGCAGCAGCCGCAAGGTGCTGTGGAGGGTGCGGGCAAACCGCACGAACAGTTCGATCATGGCGAGGGGGGCCTGCTGCGGGAGGCTCAGCCGGTACGCGTCGCGGTGGGCGGCCAGGAACAGCACCAGTTGCTCGGTCAGCCGGCCGATGTCCTGCGCCAGCGGGTTGAGGGTGCCTTCGGCGGCGCGCTGCTGGCGCAGGTGGTCCACCACTTCGAACGCTTCCTCGTGCATGCGTTGCAGCCGGTTGCCAAACTCCCGGTGGTGCCGCAGCAGGTCGGGGTGGCTGTCGGTGCGCATGCAGGGCGGAATGTATTCCTCCACCACCTTGAGGCCGCCGCGGCTGCCCTGGATCTTGGCCACGGGCAGCTGCGCACTGCCGAATTCGGCGGGAGCCACCCGGTCGGCGGGAATGACGTCGAGGGCGTAAGCCGGGCGGGCGTGCGGGTGCCGCAGGGGCGATTCCTGGGGGTTGACCACCCCGGCCGGGACGCGTTCGAACGGGTTGACCTTCAGCACCACGTACCAGGCCGACGCGTCGGGAATCGGCCCGTTGCCCACCAGTTGCCGGGTGGGCATGCGCAGTTCTTTGGCCTCGCCGGGCCATACTTCGATGCGCCGGCCGCCGGCGGTAACGGCCCGGCACGCGTTCACCTCGATCCACTCGGCGTTCACTTCGATTTCCAGGGAAGGGTGCTGGGGCGAGGCCGGCGCCAGCCCGTAGTTGAAGTCCGTCAGGTGCAGGGCCAGGTGGTCCCTGAGTTGGTCGGCAAAGAAATTCTCCTGGTTCACCAGGTGGCCTTCCGTGACCTTCATGCCGTCCACCCATTGGGTGGCGTAGTATTGCAGTTTGGGTAGCATCGGGGAGTGGGGTTAGGGCTTAACGCGTTCGACGAAAATGTGGGTGGTGGTGCGGAGCACCGTCCTGACTTCCTGCCAGGGGTCAACGTATTCCCGCCCGTTGTACTTCCGGGTGAAGAAAAGCCAGCCGTAGAGCTTGTCGCGCCGGTTGTCTTCGGCAATCTCAATGCTGGGAATGCGCGGGTCGAGCTTTTCCTGTTCGTTGTGCCGGTAAATGAGGTAGTGGAACAGGTCGCTCACGCTGCTGTCCAGCGGCGAACGGATGTCAAATTCGGCCACCTCGGACGACTGGGAATGGACGGGGATGTGAAAAACCAGGTCCAGGTACTGGTCGGTTTTGCGGATCACGGGCGGCGGCTTGTCGGGCGAAAGGGTCAGGTGCGGGTACGCTTTGCCGGGGATGGCCAGCCAGTAGTCGCAGGCTTTCACCACCAGGAACGCCAGCGGGAACAGGCAGAAGGCGCTGCCGAACAGGAGGGCGAACGGCGCCACCCCCAGCCAGTAGTAGGTGAGCACGAAAAAACCGGCGCCCAGCAGGGCCAGCAGCCCCGTGAAGGCAAACTCGGGCAGAAAGCGTTCCCGCCGGCTCCACCGGTTGAGGGGGTACAGCAGCACGAAGTGCACGGCCCCCAGCGCCACTACCCCGATTTCCAGCAGCACGAAGAGGACGTCGGGGGCCACCGCGCCGCGGTCGAGCAGGTAGCCGGAGGTACCCAACGCCGCCCCCGCCAGGGCCGCCCCCAGCAGGTGGAGCATCGTGCCGGTGGCAAAAATCTTTTTGTTTTTCTTTACCAGCGTCAGGGTGGTAATGATCACCGCGGCGCTGGCTCCCAGGACGGCCCCCGCGACAAGTGGCATGTGCGTTCTCATTCGACTCGTTTCGGTTTATAAGTGCGTGTTGATTGCTTTACTCCCCCAGCACCGTTGAATACCCCAGCCGCGCGGCCGGGGACGCGTCGTTCAGGGTGAAAAGGCTGGCCCGGGGTTCGGCAATGATTTCTACTTCGTACGCCATTTCCACGGGCAGCAGGTACCCGGCCAGGTACGCGATCAGGCGGCAGTGCACCCCATCGGGCAGGTACTTGTCCAGGTCGTCGGCGGGTACGGGACCGACTACAATGTGTAATTGCGCAAAACCCTCCGAGGTTACATCGCCCAGGATAAAATCGTCGCCGGCCTGCGCTTCCCCCAGGCGCGCATGCCGCGCCGCGGCGAAGGAACCCGTCACGTGGCGGGCCGTGACCCGCACGGGGTGGCCCAGCAGGCTGGCCAGGCTCCGCGCCGTCAGGTCGGGGTCGCCGGTGATGCGGGAAAAGAAGGGAAACAGGTAGAACAGGATTTGCTGCTGGTGCCCCGTGAGGAAGCCGGGTTTGCCGAAGAGCCGGGCAAAGAGCAGTTGCTGGACCGGGTTGGCAAACCCGGCGTGCAACTGGCTTTCTTCCCCTTCAATCGCCAGGCGGTGGTGGAAGAATTCCTGTTCGAAGGGCAGGAAAAACGCCCGGGCACTCTCTTCTTCTTCCGCCGTCTGCTGCACGGTAAGCAACCGGTCTTCGAGCAGCCCCGTGGTGGCCGTGGCCCGCGGCGGGTGAAACAGGGCCTTGGGCAGCATGTCGTAGAGGCCCTCCCGGCACACGTGCAGGTCGAGGCGGCCTTCCTTTTCGCTCCACGAGGCCCCCAGCACGTCGCCGTTGTAGCCCCGGGCGAACAAGCCCTGCGGGTGCACGGTAATGGCCTCCGGCACGAGCAGGCCGCGGGCCACCAGGTCCTGGAGGACAACTTCCATCCGTTCCTTAGCCAGCGGCAGCCGGGCAACGGGGTGAGACAGGGTCTTTTTCATATTATAATGATTCGTTGTTGGTTGTTCGTTATTCGTTGTTCGTAATACCTTGATCTACAAGTAATCTTGAACAGCCAAATACGTAATCATGAAATCATTTTAGTATTAATGCTCAGTTCTGCATTCTCGCTTCTCACAAGACTTATGCAGCTTCCCGCAGCGTAATAGTAGGATTTAAGGAGAGCACCTGCCCAGGTGCAGCGGTTTGGCGAAACATATGCCATATCTGTTTGGCGGCCGATTACCCACGCGTTAAAAGATATGGCATATGTTTCGCCAGCGGGTTCCCCAACCAAATGCGGGTGTTGTCTTCGTGATTAGCGGCGACAGCGCATACGTAAGTCCTCTCTCACTCTTCGCTTCTCGCTTCTCGCTTCTCACTCCTCGCTCCTCAATTCACACCTCCCCTTTGCACGCCACGCGGATGGGCAGTACGCCGGTGGAGAGTCCGTTGAGTTGGATTTCCAGGCCCCGGCACCGTTCCTGCCATTCGCCGGGGTCGGCCGCGCTGCCCTCGTCGGAAGGCGTGAGGCGGACCTGGATGACCCGGCCCAGGCCCTGCCCGGGCAGCCCGCCGTAGTCTACCTCCCGGGCCACTTCCACCTCCGCCACCTGGTTGCCCAGTTGGGCCCAGCAGTAGGCCCGGATGTCTTCCGCCGACACGATCCGGCCGCGGCTGAGCAGGGCCTGCTTGTAGGCGTGAATCTTCCCGGCGGCGTCGGGTTCGTCTTTGCCCCCGCGGGTGGTGGTGAGCAGGCGCATGCTGTTTTTGTGCATTACCGCCCCGTTGTCCATGCCCAGCGGAGTGCCGGCGGGCACCTGGTTGCCGGCGGCGCCCTCCGTCGACCAGTACGTGATGTGGAGGGCGGTGCCCGAGTGGCGGGGCTTGACCACCAGGTAGGGCGGCGTTTTCTGGCGGCTGGCCTGCCGTTCCACGGTCTGTTCGAGGTCGCTGATCTCCTGGTTGAGTTGCAGGATTTTCTTGGAGAGGTACTCCTTCTTGTTGAAGGCGGCAAAGGCGCTGCTCTCTTCGCGCAGGGCACCCGTCAGGCGGCGCAGGGCTTCCGAGGCGGCGTGCCCGTCGAGCTTGGCGACCCCTTCCTTGCGCAGGAAATACGTACCCCCTTCGTAGTTGCGCAGGTTGTCGAGCGGCACCTCGTGGTATTCCACTTCGTCGCTGTCGGTCACCGCCTGCACGTCCAGGAACAGTTCGTCGCTGTCGAGGGCCACCATGTTGGTGTGTTCCCGCAGCGACATGCCCTTCTGGTGCAGCCGCCGGTTCATCACCGGGAAGCAGTTGATGGCGCAGAAAACCCGTTTGAGGGCCTCGGGCGGGAAGAAGGCCGGAAACCGTACTTCGAGCCACACCAGTTTGCCCGGCAGGGCTTCCAGGGCCTCCAGGGGAAACACGCTTTCAAACCCCACCGGGCAGGCCGCCGTGGCGGGTTCCCACCGGTGCCCGGCGGCCGGGTTCAGGGTCACGAACTGGTCGCGGTAGAGCTGGTGCACGGCGTGTTCGATCTGGAGCGAAGCGTGGTAGGCCGCCGTAAATTTGAGGGGGCCGGGGGACGGCCGCTTTTCGTCGGACCCGGGCAGCAGTTCGGGCACCACGGCGATTTCGGCGCCGCCGGCGTACCAGCGGGTCAGCTTCAGCCACTGGTACAGCCGGCCCTGGTGCGGCAGGTCGGAGGGCCAGCGGAAGTAAAAGGGGAGCCCGGCCAGCGCCTCGGGCGGCCCGTCGAGTTCCAGGCCCAGCCACAAGGTATGCGCCGGCAGGCTTTTGCCCGCTTTGGCGCCCACCAGCGTTTCGGTGCCCTTCGCCGCGTGCACCAGCCGGTCGCCGGTGGCCCGGCAGCGCAGGCTGCCGTTGAGCAGTTTTACGGCGGGCAGGGGCGAAAAGGGCACCGCCTTGCCCCGGTGCTCGGCAAAAAAGCCGTCGGCCGCCCGGGTGAAATACGTGGTGCGGTGGGGCCGGGCCTGGGCCACCCCGTGGGCGGGGAAGGCACTCGTCAGCACGTCGGGCGTGAGCAGGTCCACCATGCGGTTGGCAATGCGCCCCCGCGACGCGTGGATTTCGTCGGAAAGCTTTTCGAATTCTTTGGCGCAGGCGCCGGCCAGCAGGTTGACCAGCGGGTCGAAACCCGCCGCTACGTCGGTGGCTTCCTCCGGGTAGCCCCACTGCCGGGCAATCTCCTGGAGCATGCGGTTGCGGATGGTTTGGCTGGATTCCGGGAATGACATGGGGCGAGGGGTTTTAGCGTTGAACCGATACGGGACTGAAGTAAATGACGTAGGGGGGCGCCGGCTGGAATTCCTGGTTGGTTTCTTTGAGGACTCCCTTCACGGCAATGGTGATCTTCTTCTTTACCACGGGATGCTCCTTGTTGAACCGGTCCACGAAAAGCTGCGTGTCGATGGAGACCTTGATGCTCACCCGCGTAAGGCGCGGTTCGTGCCCCTCGATGATCGTTTTGATGGACTTTTCGAGCCGGTGCTTCTGGGCGTCGAGGTCGCCGGGGTGGTCGAAGTCGTACTCCCACAACTCGCACCCGTAGGTGGCGTCGTGGCTGCACTCCCCGAACCGGGTGGTGAGGAGGAGAAACACGTGCTCCCGCACCGAGTCGGCCAGGCTGCACGGGGCGACCTGGCGGCGCTGCATCAGGTCGCGGAAGTTGACGGTCAGCGGGTAGTTGGATTGCATGGAAGGGTGGGGTTAATTGAGTTTAACCATGGCGGCCTGCACTTTTACCAGGGCCTGGCCGCTCACGTCCACGGAGGCGCCTTTGAGTTCGGCTTGTTTGCCGGTCACCTCCACGGTGGCGCCGCCGTCCAGCAGGGCCTTGGTCTTGGCGGTCAGGTCCAGGCCCTTTTCGGCCGCAATCTTCCCGTTCCCGGCGGTGGCCGCCGTAAAATTGCCGTTCGCCGTCAGCGTGGTGTCGCCGTTCGAAGCCGCCGTGAAGTTCTGTTGGGTGCCCAGCGACAAGTCCTTGCCGGCCGTCAGCGTCATTTCCTCCTGCGCGCTGATGGTCACTTTTTTGCCCGACAGTTCCAGGGTGCCCGCCGTGGTGATGCTGATCTTGCCGTCGCCTTCGAGCGACATTACCAGCGTGTTGGTGCCGTTGAGGATTTTGATTTCGGCCTTGCCGCTTTCGTCGCTGAAGAAGATCTGGTTGCCGCTCTTGGTCTTGATCACCTTTTTGTTGTTGTCGGCGTCCTTCACGCCTTCGGGCTGGGCTTTGCCGTGGTAGAGGCTGCCGAGCACGTACGGCCGGTTGGGGTTGTGGTGTTCGAAGCCCACCAGCACCTGGTCGCCCACTTCGGGCACGCAGAAGAAGCCGTGCGTGCCGCCGGCCTGCGAGGAGGCCATCCGCACCCAGGGCGTTTTGCCGTTGGCGGCTTTCTGCCAGAAAAACTGCACCACCACCCGCCCGAGCCCTTCCGGGTCGTGGTTGTCGAGCACTTCGGCGGGCTGGATGTCGCCCAGCGGGTTGTGCAGGCGCGGCAACGCGGGCGGGGCTTCGGCGCTGGCCGGAATGGCTTTGAAGTTGCTCTGGTAGTTGCCCAGGCCGTCGAGCACGTGCACCACGTCGGTGACCACGAACTGCCCGTAGTCGGTTTCCTGCATGCCGGCGGCGGCCAGCGGGCCGTTCACTTTGAGGGTGCGGCCCGCCCGGATGCCGGGGTGGTCGCTCAACCCGTGCAGCACCACCAGTTCGCGGGTTTGCGACCGGCGCTGCCCCTGCGCCAGCCGGTCGAGGTCCTGCTGGGTGAGCGCCGCGTGGTAGGCCGGCACGGCGGGCTGGCCGGCAAACACCAGTTCGGAAGCCTTCAGGGCCAGGTCGCCGTATTCGTCCAGGTCGGTGAGGCGGGCGGCGGTGGAGGGGCTTTCGGGGAACTTGTGCCCGAGGCTGTCGTAGCCGAGCAGGCGGAAGTGCGTGGGCTCTACCTGGAGCGACAGGTTCAACTGGTGCACGTCGCGCCCGAACTTCACTTCGAGCGGATCGGCGTCTTCGGGCTGGCCGAAGTAGAGCTTGGCGCCGTCGTAGTAAAACCACTCGCCGTAGAGGGCGGCCAGCCGGTGCAGGAAGTGAAAACTGTCTTCCTTGTACTGCACGAAATACGGAATCTTGCCCGTGAACCGGGGTTTTACCTGGGCTTCGAGCCCGTACCGGTCGAGCGTGGCCTGCACCACGTCGCCCAGCTTTTGCTCCAGGAACGACTGGCAGTGCGGACCGTCTTCGAGGGCGTACGTGGGGCTGTAGCCGCTGATGAGCACCTGGTTCTGGCCGGTCTGTTCCTTGGCGAGGCGGATGTTGGTCACGATGCCCCGGAAAAAGGTGGGGGTGCTCCTTTCGCCCTTGCCGGAACGGAACGAAATTTTGATTTCCTTCCCCAGGTAGCGGCCGCACAGGTCGGGCAGCGACCGTTCCTGCTCCCGCAGCGGGCACCTTACTTCGAACTGGTGGTGCCCGGCCACGCGCTGGTGCAGCGTGAGCTGGGAAATGGGCGTAATGGGGGCGCCCTCAATTTCGATATCGACGATTGCCTTGCGTGCCACCGGGGTTGGGGTTAAGGGTAAGTGGAGAGGGAAAAAAGCAGGACGCAGCCGGCCGGGAAGACCCACCGGCCGCGTCCGCCGGGTGGCCCGGTTATTCGGGCCAGATTTTCTCGAGGGTGCCGCCCAGGCTGATCTTGCGGGCCGACACGGTGAGCCGTTCGGTCATCGGCTGCTCCTTGTCCTTGCCGGTGATGTCGAAAGACTCTCCGCAGTGGATCATGTAGGCTTCCTCGAACTTGAGCACCTTGGCCGGCGACGGGTCGTTGCGCTTGTAGAACTCAACTTCCCCGTTTTTCTGGGCGTACCCGTCGATCATCCAATCCCAGAAAGCAGTATCGTGGGACGATTCGATGACCAGGGAAACCGTACCTCCGCGAACATCCGTGGAGGGGCGACCGGACTGGTCGATGTCGCGGTCTACATCGTAGTTGCACTGCAACACTTTGTACTCTTTACCTTCGACTTTTAAAGTGGCTTTAAACATTGTAATAAGGGTTTTGATGGGTGGATAATAAAACTGGCATTCAAAAAAAACAGGCACTACTACGCGTAGTATTTTCGGGCCGTACGCGGCCGGGATACCTCCCGCGGAGGTTCCGGCCGGCGCACAGCCATGATGGGACGGGGTCTTATTCGGCGTACTGGGCGTCCCAGTCGGGGCTTTGGCCGCCCTTGCCGTCGAGCTTGATGATGAAGCTCTTGGCGGGGAAGTAAGGGGTGATGTGCACGTTGAGGACCACGCGGTCGAGCTGGTTGGGGTCGCGCTGCACGTCTACCTTGCCGAAGGTTTCAATGACCCGCTTTTCGCGTTTGCACTGGTCGAGGAAGCGGGAGATTTCCTTGCGGATGTCCATTTCCATGTTCTTGGAAATGTTCTGGAAGAGCATCCGGTTGAGGTAGTCCATGATGCTTTTGGTGAGCCAGTCGAAAGTGCGCACCACCGAGTAGGTTTGCAGGCCCAGGTTGGTGCCGTTGAACAGCGTTTTGGGCGAAAAAGCCTGTACCTGGCCGAATTCGTACACCATGGGCACCAGCCCCATGCTCACCATTTCTTCGAGCACGTTGGCCCGCACGTCGAACTTGACGCCCTGCACCTCGTACAGCGCCCCGTACTTCTTGCCGGCCGTCACCTGGGCCAGGTTGTTGGCGTACATGCGTCCGGCCAGGGCCGTGGAAGGCGGAATGTACAGGGGGGCTTCTTCGCCGGCCTCGGCCGCCCGTTCCCGTCCCACCAGCCAGTTGCAGGTCATCATCACGTTGGCGCGGAAATCTTCGGCCCCGGTAAACTTGCCGGCTTCGAAGAGTTTGATCACCTGTTCGGGCGAATTGAGGTTGCGGAAGTCGGTCACCAGCATCACCTTGTTTTCGTGGGCCAGGCGGGCCCACTTGTCGATCACGGCCTTCGCGCCCAGGTAGCCGGGCAGCACCATCAGGCTGTAATTGTTCATCAGGTCGAGCCGGTCGTACTTGTCGCGCAGTTCGTCGGCAATGGCGTTGAAGAACACCGGGTTGTTGAGGTCCTTGATCTGTTCGAGCGGGGCGTTCACCAGCGACACGTTGCGGACGGGCTTGTCGCCGGCGGCATTCTTGTAGAACATCGCCACGGACCGGTAGTTTTCTTCCAGCTTCCGCGAGGCGTCCAGCGCCGTTTTTACGTTGGCGTGCAGCAACTGCTGCGTGGCCTGGGCCTGGGCTTCGCTCTTTTCTACCATCTCACCCGGGTTGGTCGCGCCGCTCAGCAGGTCGATCCAGGCCCGGAGGCGGTTTTTGAGTTCCCGGCGTTCGGCCCTGCTCTCATCCTCGGTCATAAAAATCTCTTTCATCACCGGCTCGGCGGGGTCCAGGTTTTCGGCCTTGTCCACCGTGGTGGATACCAGGTCGAAGCCGCCCACCGGGTCGAGCAGGCGCAGGGCGTCCTTCATCACGGCGGCGCTTTCTTCGGGCCGGATCGTTTCCCGGAGCGGCTGTGCGGCTAGTTGTATTTCGTTCATGGCAGTAAAGGGTTGGATGAATTTACCTGAGAGGTTGTGGTTGATTGTTGGATGGCTGTATGGCTATATGGTTATATGGCTGAATGGTTGTTGATCGGGGAGGGGTCGTGCGCCAGCCCAACCATACAGCCATACAGCCATTCAGCCATACAGCCATCAACCCCATCTTCCCGCCTACCCATTGTGCGCTTCGAGTTCGTTGAGCATGATTTGCAGAATGGCCAGGTAAGCCGCCTTCCGGGCCGGGTCGGCCAGCACGTTTTGCAGGGTCTTGTTGCTGCGCAGTTTGCGGGCAAAAGCCTGGTAATCCTTGCCCCGGGCTTCCAGCTCCTGCATGAACCGGCTCTGGCCGATGATGCCATTGGCGCCGAAGTCGCCCAGGTGTTTGAAGCGGAGGGTTTCGTTGACGGGTTCGCCTTTTTCGTTGGCGAAAGACACCTTGCAGGTGGGCTGGAAGTGGGCGAAGACGGCTTCGATGGTTTCCAGTTCGTACACGATTTCCGGCTTGCTGGCCGGGGCATCCGTCAGGTCGGCCACCAGCACGGAACGGCCGTTGGGAATGTCGGCAATGGCATCGGAAGTAGGCGCAGTGGCTTCGAGAATGAATCCCTGCTTGCGCAACTCTACGTTTTGACTCATGGGTTTGGGCGTTAGCGATTTGAAAAAAGAATACAGGCGGGCAATGTAGGTGCGGAGGTCAGGCAATGGCTTCATGCGCAACGGGTTCGGCGGCGTGGGTTTCCCAGGTAAGCGCCCCGTTCCCGTCGGTAGCCAGGGTCACGGCGCTGCCCGGCGGAATGGCTTCGGCAATGATCTGCTGGGCCAGGGGGCGCTGCAACTGCTGCCGGATCACGGCCCGCAGCGGCCGGGCGCCGTACCGGGGCGAGAAGCCGGCCGCGGCCAGGTGGTCGCGGGCCCCTTCGGAGAGGTGCAGCGTGATGCCCCGGCGCCCCAGCGCCTGCCGCAACGGCGTAAGCTGGAGGTCCAGGATGCGGGCGATGTGTTCCCGGGTGATGGGCGCAAACGGGATGATCTCGTCGAGGCGTCCCAGGAACTCATCCTTGAAGTGGTCCGCCATTTCGGCCCGCAGGGCTTCCTGGCCGGGAATGCGGCCCTGCCCGAAACTCCGCGTGACCAGGTCGCTGCCCACATTGCTGGTGAAAATGATGATCGCATTGGAGAAGTCGGCCACTTTGCCCTGCCGGCTGGTGAGCCGTCCTTCGTCCATGATTTGCAGGAAAATCTTGAACACGTCGGGGTGCGCCTTTTCGATCTCGTCGAAGAGCACCACCGCGTAGGGCTTGGCCCGGAGCTGGTCCACGAGGATGCCGCCTTCTTCGTAGCCCACGTAGCCGGGCGGCGCCCCGATAAGCTGCGCGGAGGCGTGCTTTTCCCCGTACTCCGACATGTCGAAGCGGATCAGGAACGACTCGTCGTTGAACAGGAATTCGGCAATGGCCTTGGCCAGTTCGGTTTTGCCCGTACCCGTGGGGCCCAGGAAGAAGAACGAGCCGATGGGCCGGCGTACCGACAGCAGGTCGGCCCGGGAGATGACCACCGCGTCGGCCAGGGTCCGCACGGCGTGCTCCTGCCCGATCACCCGCCGGCGGAGCTGCGCGGCCATCTGCCGGAGCTTTTCGCGCTCCCCCGACTGGATCTTGCCCAGCGGGATGCCGATCTTGTGGGCCACCAGGGCGGCTACGTCGGCGGGCTCCACCCGCGTTTTGGCCGCCAGGTCGAGGGCCCGGGCCCGTTGCAGCGTGGCCCGCAGCCGGTCGGCGACCGCCTCGTCGCTTTCGGACGCGCCGGGCGGTACGCCTGCGTCGTCATTTCCTTCGCCCTCCGGCTGGACTTCGGCCAGGGCCAGCAGGATGGGACTGAGCCGGCTCTGCAATACCTGCGTGAACCAGGCCAGTTCCTGGCGCCGCCCTTCGGGGGCGTCGGCGGGCAGGTCGGCCAGGGCCGCTTCCAGGTCGTCGATCTCGGCGGCGCTGGTTTCCTTCATCAGGCGCACGGCCGACAGGGTGCGGTCGAGCAGGTCGATGGCCGCGTCGGGCAGCCGGCGGTCGCGCAGGTAGCGCCTGGCCAGGCGCACTGCCTCGGGTACGCATTCGGCCGCCACCGACAACCCGTGGTGCGCCTCGTAGCGGGGCACCAGCGTGCGGAGGATGCGGGCCGTAGTGGCCTCGTCGGGCTCCTCCACGCGCAGCAGCTCAAACCGCCGGTTGAACGCCTCGTCCTTCTCCACGAACTTGCGGTACTCCTCGCTGGTGGTGGCCCCGATCACGGTGAGGTTGCCGCGGGCCAGTTCGGGCTTGAGCAGGTTGGCGGCTTCGCCGGCGCTGCCGCGGGGGTCGAGCAACGCGTGGATCTCGTCAATGAACAGCACGCAACGCTCCCGGCCCTTCAGTTCGGCAATGATCTTTTTGAGCCGGTCTTCCACCTCCCCTTTGTAGGAGGCGCCGGCGGCCAAGGCCCCCAGGTCCAGTTCGATCACCGAGGCCGACCGCCAGGCCAGGGGCACCTTGCCGTCGGCGATGCTCTGGGCAAAGCCGTCGGCCAGCGCCGTCTTCCCGACCCCGGGTTCGCCCACCAGCAGCACGTTGGGCTTGGTGCGGCGGCCCATGATCTCGGCCATCATCCGGATTTCGCGGCTGCGGCCGATGGTCGGGTCGAGCTTGCCCTGGCGGGCCAGTTCGGTTTTGTCGATGCCGTACCGGGACAGGGCGTCGCCGGCGGGTGCCGCGGCCGTCCGTCCGGAGGGGGCAGCCCCCGTAGCGGCGGGAGTGGTCGGCAGCGCCGCCAGGACCCGTTCGGTAAGTTCTCCTTCGGTCAGGGGAAAAGATTTGAGTTGTTCTTCGGTAAAGGCCAGGCCGGGCCGGCACAGGGCCGTCAGCACGGCCAGCGGGCCCAGCGTTTCTTCCGAAAATTTGAGCCGCACGATGTCGGCCACTTCCAGCAGCCGGGTCACCTGCGCATCGGCCCCGGGCTTTTCGGCGGTACGGCCCGTTTTGGCGTACCGGGCAATCCGCACGTCGGCCCACTGGCGGAGCTGGTGGATGTTTTTACCCCAGGCAACCAGTTGCGAAGCCAGGCCCACGTCGTTGTGCAGCAGCCCTTTCAACAGGTGCGCCGGACCGTACTGCCCGTGCTGGTGTTCGCGGGCAATGGCTTGGGCTACTTGCGTAGCGTAACTCAGTTGCGGGTCGTGCAATAACATGGCAGATGGGGGTATAAAAGGTTTGTCGGGGAACCGGGGCGCCGGCGGGGCTTTTGCAACCGCCGCCAACATCCTGCTTACCTCTTCATTGCCGGGGTGAAAGGGAGGTTACAGGCGGAGTGGAAAAATATTTTGGGAAAGATTTTTTTGGCGGGCGGTGCTTGCCGGAAGCCGAAACCCCTTTATTTAGGGGACCGACTTTAATACCGGACAAAACCTCACCCCCAGCCCCTCTCCCAAGGAGAGGGGAGAAGAAAGGATTCTACAAATAGCTTTTTTTCAAGGCTTTACGCCTCCCCTCTCCTTGGGAGAGGGGCTGGGGGTGAGGTTTTGTCCGGTATTAAAGGGGACCGGCAAAAAAGGGCGGCCGCTGTGTAACATTGGTTGGTTCCGGGCAATCAAAAGGCACTACGGTTTCCTGCCCCCGGGGGCGCGCAAAGCCCATCATTAACAACGAGCATCATTAAACACTAAAAAATGACCAAAGAGAAAGTGTTAGCCAGAACCCTGGTTCCCAACGGAATCCTCATGCTGGCCCTGCTTTACGGCAGCGTGCTGACGGTAGCCCTGCAACAAGCCGAAAAGTGGGAGGGCGTCGTTTTTCTGGGGATCGTATTTTTCCTGATTCTCCTGTTTGTGTGGTATTACCGCAACAAATACGACTGTCTGCTTACAGTCACGGATGCTGCCTTTTCGGTCCGCTACGTAAACCCGCTGCTTGCCAACCAGTCTTTTGCCATTGCCGGCATCCAAAGCAACATTACGGTCCGGCGGTACATTTACCGGGAATTCATGGGGGGCTTTCCGCGGTTGTCCGACTACCTGAATGTTCGGTGGTACCTGCTGCCCGAGGTGTACGAGTTGAGCTTCCAGTACCAAAACGAGCCGGTCACCCTGATCACGCAGCCCAACCTGATCGGGTTGGAGAAGGCAATGAACAAGCTGGTCCGGCAGGCAAACCTGCAAATTGAGCGGGAACAGCCTACCCGAACGTTGGGCATGGCAATTGCCAGGTCCCTCATCGTCCTCGTCGCCGCCGATACCGACTAGGTGAGTTGACAAAGAAGGTTATATGGTTATATGGCTGTATGGCTGTATGGCTGGGCTTACGCACGATACTTGTTCCCCGACAATCAACCATACAACCATATAGCCATTCAGCCATTCAGCCATACAACCATATAACCTTCTTTGTCAACTCAACCAGGAAATATAACACCTGGATTGGCACGGATTTTAGCAAACTTTCGCGCCAAAGGCCGAGCTACGATGAGGACACAAACAAAATCGGCATCCATTGACGTATCGGGTGGTGGGGTTATCAAAGTAGACTAAGCCTCGTATCCCCGTGGGGTCGGGTTCTCAAACCCGACCCTGTCCCTGATCACTCAACCTCCGGCAACGCAACCAAGCACCTAGCTACGCCAGCGGTTTGCCCTCACTGGCACCAGGCCGGCAATAGGGGAGCTACCCGCGGCTTCTCCTGGTGTGGCACGGATAGGGTTACCGGCAGGGTCGGGTTTGAGAACCCCACCCCACGGGGATACGAGGCTTAGTCTACTTTGATGACCCCACCGGATACGCCTGCTGATGCTACGTTTGCCAACCTTTTCACAAGCCGTCAGTGAGACACGGGCGGGCGGCAAACGTTTTAAGGTACTCATCCTGATGAAAAAATAAAGTGTCCTAATCGTAGCCCAGCCGAGAGGGTACCCCACCCTGCATCCCCGCCAAAACCCTCCGCCCGCTGACGCCAGCCCGTCTTGCTTCCCTCCCTGCCCCTCCGCCCTCATCCCTTCGCCCCAGCCCCTCCTCTTCTCATCCTGTTAATCCTTTCATCCGGCGAATCCCGATAAATACTTCGGGAGCCGCTGTAACCTCCGACCCTGCGCGGCAATACAGAAGTGGCGGGCAGTCGCTGCCCCGGCCGGGTTGCCGGCCCGCTGCCGCCCGGTTTTCATTCGTCCACTTTCATCCCCCTCCGCCGTTTATGCAAATCGATCCGAAAAACAACGCCATTACGCAACGCCTCCAGCGGGTAAGGCAACAGTGGGACGCGTTTGCCCGCACCCGGGCCGAAGTGATGAGTTGGGAGGTCGCCGAGGAGGAACGCCCGGTCATCGAAGCCTTTGCCGACCTGGAGAATTCTGAAAACGGCGTGTTCCCCGATTTTTTCCTCAAGTTCGAAACGCCCTTTGAACGCGCCGACGACTACGCCGCGGCCCTGGTGGGGGAATTTAAGTCCTACCTGGCCGGGGAAGCCGAAGCCCTGCGGGAAGAAGGCATTGTCTACCACGTTTCCTTTCCCCGCCGCATCGATTCGGTGCGGCTGTTGTGGGATGCCCTGGCGGCCTTTGCCGAAGCCATTCCCGGCTTTACCGGCCGCGTGGTGGTGTACCTGGCCCCCGCCTACGTAAAAAGCCGGCGGCCCTGGGAAGGCTGGCTGCTGGAAGCCCTGGAAAATCCCCTGCCCGACCGGGTGCGCCTGCTGGTCGCCCACCGCGGCGAACTGTCGGGGCTGGCGGCCGCCTACCCGCAGCGCGTACACGCCACCACGGCCGCCCTCGACATGCCCGGCGCCATGCGCGAACTGGCGGCGGCCGGCAACCCCAAAGACCCCGGCGTGCAGTTCCGGATGCTGTTCGTGGCCCTCAACCAGGCCGCCGGGCGGAAAGACCTGGCGCAGGTGCAGGAAACCGGCCGGCAAGCCCTGCGCCTCGTGCAGGGGCAGGCCGGGTGGGAACACATGGAAGTGGCCGTGCTCCTGGCCGTGGCCGCCGCCCTGCTGGGGGCCCGGCAGTCGGGGGAAGCCCTGGCGCACAACGAACAGGCCGTCGGGAGTGCCCAACGGGCGTACGCCGCCAAACACCCGGCCGGCATCGCCCTGCTGATCCAGACCCTGTTTTTCAAGGGAGCTACCCTGGTGGCGACCAAGGCGTACGAAGCCGCCGCCCTGGCCTACGAAGCCATTGTGCCCTACGCCCGCGAAGACCCCAACGGGGCTTTTCACCGGGTAGAAGCCTGCCGGATGGCCGGGTTTGCCCACGCCAAGAGCGGCAACCCGCGGGGGGCCTGGGCCTGCAACTGGGCGGCCCTGCAAGAGGCCGCCGCGCTGGACGCGGACGTGCGCCGGAACGCCACGCTGCCCTACGTGGGGCAGGCCCTGCTCGAACTGGCGGGCACGCTGGGGTATTTTGAACAGGAGGAAACCGTGCGCCAGCGGATGGTGGCCTACGTGGGCGCCGACTGGGAAAAGAAAACGGCCCAAAACCCCGTACAGCTATGATGCCGGCCGCCAAACACTTCGACATTGTGCTGGGCGTGGACGTGCACCTGGTGGTGACGCCGCCGGCCCCGCCCCTGCCCATCCCCCACCCGTTCATCGGCATGGTGTTCGACCCTTCTGATTTCATTCCCCTGCTGGGGGCTACCGTGTGGGTCAACGGCTTTCCCCGCGCCCAGGCGGGCACGAGCGGCAAAAACAGCCCCGCCCACATTCCGCTCGGGGCCAAATTCGTGATGCCCACCATTGCCAACGAGGGCGAAGTGTACATGGGCAGCGCCACGGTGCTGGCGGAAGATGAGCCGCTGGGCTTCATGGCCCTGCCCGTGCTGAGCTGCAACGACGTGGGCATGCCCGCCCCGCTGCGGCCGAAGAAAAAAACCAAAAAGAGCCTGTTCCTGCCTACGTCGGTGGTGCTGCCCATCCCGATGGGGCAGGCCGTACTCGTGGGCGGGCCGCCCACCATTTCGCTGAGTGCCCTGGCCTTCAAGGTGGGCCTGGGCGTAGCCAAGCGGCTGGGAAAAGGAATCAAGGGGCTGGCCGCCAAGGTGCGCAAGTACCAGCAGGGCAGCCCCTCCTGGAAAAGTCTTTCCAACAAAATCCACGACCTGGCCGAAAAGGCGTTCAAAAAGCTGCCGGAAAACGTGCGCAACCGCGTGCACCGGGCCATTTGCGCCGTGACGGGCCACCCCGTTGACATTGCCACGGGCAAGGTGTTTACCGAACACGTAGATTTCGAACTGCCCGGCCCGCTGCCGCTCCGCTGGGAAAGGGTGTGGTACTCGGTATCGGCCTACCAGGGGCCGCTGGGCCACGGCTGGCACCACGGCTACGACCTGCACGTGCGGGAAGACGCCGCCGCGGGAACGCTGGTGCTGCGCACCGCCGACGGCCGCAACGCGGTGTTTCCGGCCCTGGCCCCCGGCGAGGACGCCACCCTCCGCCAGGAACGCCTCACGCTGCGGCGCGACGCGCAGGGCTACGTGCTGCACGACGCCGGCCGGCTGGCCTACCGCTTCGCCCCCGCCGAACGGGGCGACCCGCACCTGCACCTGCTAGGCAGCATTGCCGACCCGGCCGGCCACCAGGTCCGTTTCGACTACACGCCCGAGGGGCACCTGGCCCTGATCACCGACAGCGCCGGCCGCCGGCTGCCCGTGCAGTGCGACGCGGTGGGCCGCATCCGGTCCATCCGGGCGCCGCACCCCGATCACGCCGGGGAGACGTTTCCGCTGGTCCGGTACGGCTACGACGGCCACGGCAACCTGGCGGAGGTGCGCGATGCCCTCGACCAGCCGTTTTGCTACCGCTACGCCAACCACCTGCTGGTGCAGGAAACGAATCGCAACGGGCTCAACTTCTACTTCGAATACGACGGCACCGATACGCACGCCCGCTGCCTGCGCACCTGGGGCGACGGGGGCATTTACAACCACAAGCTGACGTATTTCCCCGAAGCGGGCTATACCGTGGTGGAAAACTCGCTGGGCCACCGCAGCACGTACCATTACAACGACGACGGCCTGGTGTACCGCACCGTTGACCCCCGGGGCCACGAGACGCGCACCCAATACGACGAGGCGTGCCAGGTGGTGCGCGAAACCGACGAACGGGGCCAATCTACCTTTTACGCCTACGACGAACGGGGCAACCGCACGGCCGTAACCAAACCCGACGGCAGCACCCTGGCCCTCGCCTACGACGACCACAACCAACTGACCGGCCTGACCAACGAAACCGGGGCGCAGTGGCAGTGGACCTACGACGAAGCCGGGCAACTGCTTTCCCGGGTGGACCCGCTGGGCCGCGTGACCGGGTACCGGTACGCCGCCGGGCAACTGGCCGAAATCACCGACGCCCTGGGCGGCACGACGGCGCTACGCTACGACGCCCACGGCAACGTGACCGAAGTCACCACGCCCGACGGGGTAACCACCCGCTGGGCGTACGACGCGCTGGGCCGCTGCCGGCAGGCGACGGACCCGAAGGGCAACGCCCAGCAACGAACTTTCGACCTGCTGGGCCAGCTTACCTGGGTGTACGAGCCGGACGGCAACGCGCGGCAACTGCGCTACGACGGCGAGGGCAACGTCATCCACGCCCGCGACCAGCAGCACGACGTGCGCTTCGAATACGCGGGCATGGGCCGCATGACCGCCCGCGAAGAGGCGGGTACGCGGGTGGAATTCCGCTACGATACGGAGGAGCAACTGACGGCCCTGCGCAACGAACACGGCAACGTGTACACTTTCGAGCTGGACGAACGCGGCGAGGTGGTTGCCGAAAAGGGCTTCGACGGCCTGCTCCGGCGCTACGGCCGCGACGAGGCCGGGCGGGTGGCGTACGTGGAACGCCCGGGCGGCCTGCGCACGGAATACGACTACGACGACGCGGGCCGGATCGTGGCCGTGCGGCACGCCGACGGCACGGGTGAGCAGTACCGGTACCGGGCCGACGGGGAACTGCTGGAAGCGGCCAACGCGCACGGCACGGTGCAGTTTGAACGCGACCCGTCGGGCCAGGTATTGCGCGAAAAGAGCGACGCCGCCACGGTGGTTTCGCAGTACGACGCCCTGGGCCGGCGCGTTGCGGTACACTCCACGCTGGGGGCGCAACTGGCCTTTGCCCGCAACCGCATGGGCGACGTGGAAAAGGTAAGCGCCGAAGGGGGCTGGGAAGTAGGGTTCCGGCGCGACGAGCTGGGCCTGGAACTGGAACGCCTGCTGCCGGGCGGCCTGCGGAGCCAGTGGCAGCGCGACCGCCTGGGCCGCCCCACGGAGCAGCGCCTGGTGACGGCGGGGGGCAACGTGCGCCGCACGCGTACCTATACCTGGGACGTGAACGACCGGTTGCGGCAGATCACCGATGGCATCCAGGGAATTACGCAGTTTGAACACGATGCGTTCGGCAACCTGGCCGCGGCCCGCTACGGCGACGGGCAAACGGACTACCGGATGCCCGACGCGGTGGGCAACCTCTTCCGGCGGGGCGACCGGGGCGACCGCAAGTACGGTCCGGCCGGGCAGTTGCTGGAAGCCGAAGGCACCCGCTACCGCTACGATGCCGAAGGCAACCTGGTGGAGAAACGGGAGCCCGGGGGCCAGACCTGGCACTACGCCTGGAACGCGGCGGGCATGCTGGCGCGGGTGACGCGGCCGGACGGCCAGGACGTCTCCTTCACCTACGACGCGCTGGGCCGGCGGCTCTCGAAGACCTACCGCCACAAAACCACCCGCTGGGTGTGGGACGGCAACGTGCCCTTGCACGAGTGGACCGAAAAACGTTTATTTACCCAGGTATACGCCGACGATGACCGCATTGCCGAGGCCCTGCGCGGGAACGCGGCAATGGCTGATCCGGCCAACCCCGGTTTTGGGCCGTTACCCGATGCCCTCACAACGTGGGTGTTCGAGCCCGAAAGTTTCTCGCCGGTGGCCAAGCTCAGCGGCGGGGCGCACTACAGCATCGTGACGGATCACCTGGGCACGCCGCTGAGCATGTTCAGCGACCAGGGCGAGGCGGTGTGGCAGATGGAGCTGAGCGTGTACGGCGAGGTGCGGGAGTTGAAAGGCTGGCGGGAGAGTTGCCCGTTCCGCTACCCCGGGCAGTATGAAGACGTGGAAACGGGGCTGTATTACAACCGGTTCCGGTACTACGATCCGGGGATGGGGATGTACATCAGCCAGGACCCAATTGGGCTGATGGGAAGTAATCCTAATATATATGCTCTTGTTAAGGACACTAATATATATTTTGACCCGTTTGGTTTAGAATGTTGGAGTACAGCGAGGAAAAAGTTTTGGAAGGCTGAGGCCAAGGCTAACTCTCATTTATATTCTAAAAATAATCTTGATAGGATGAGAGCCGGGAAGGCTCCAAAAATGACAGTGGAAGTTATTAATAGGCGTACTGGTAAACCAGTAACAAAAGATGTATCAATGGAACTCCATCACGTAAATGTTCCTCAGAGAACTGGCGGACCTAATGTACACAACACCTCAAATTTAGCTGCGCTTACCCCATGGAAGCATGAAGAAGATGATCTTTTCAGACATACAGGTGAAGATTTAGTTCGAGTAGTTAAAGGTTTAGACAACTGGTAATTTTAAATCATATGAAAAACATATCAGATCTTATTCAATCGGATGAGTATTGCAAATTAGTTGAAAATACAAAAAAGAAAGTACATATAGAAGTAGATCGCAATTATCCTGAGCACATATTAGATTTTGATAAGTCAAGAATGAATGCAGCCGCAGTTACAATTTCTGAATTGGAATCACTTCTATTCACAGATTTGGATAAGATAGCAAATTATGCTTCCATAAAGCTGGTTAAATATTCTAATGTTAAGATGGAGCAGGAATATCCAGAGAATGAACAACCTGATGCTGACGACGAAGATGTGATAATCAAAGAGATGCCTTTTTACTACAATTTTTTATTAATTTATCTTATTGAATACTTTATATTGAGAAACAATCCGGAACAACTAGAGGAGTATTTAAAATCTATCAGAATTCCCAATTCAAAGAAGTATGCAAAAGAACTAAGATTTATTTATAATAGTATATAGTTTGAAGTAAGTTAATCTATTATAAAAACAAATAGTTTAATAGTATAGCAATGTAGAGATATGCTGCTTGAGGCCTGTATCCGCTTACAAATTTAAGCAAGGCATTTACTTTACCGCCATACTATACTACCTTTTGCTTAATCTGGTAAAATTGTATAAAGGCCCTGCCTGTAGTACTTCAATAAAAAATACCACCATCACCCTTACACAAACAAACTACCATGTCCAAACTGTATCAAGACGACAACTTCCGCGTATGGGAGGGGGAATACCCCTTTACGAAAGCGGCCATTGCCACCCACGCCCCCAACTGTTTCGGGGTGTACCAGGTCCTCTACAAGACCGGGGGCACCCGGCAGGTGGCCTACATCGGGATTGCCACCGGTGCGACGATCCGGGAGCGGCTGGGCAAGCACCGCAGCGGGGCCGGCAACCGGGCCCTGGCCACCCTGGGCGCCGCCTCCGACTTCTCCTTCGTGTTCTACCGGTGCGATGCCCAGACGGCCAAGCAGATCGAGTCGCACGTGGTAACGACCCAAAAGCCGCCGTTCAACGTGCGGCCCGAGTACCGGGATTTCATCTCCAACATCACCGTGCACTGACTACCCGGGGCGGGTCCCGTAAAAAGTCCCGATTTTTTACCGATCCGGGTGTAACATTCCGGCGGAAGCGCAATAAACCTGTAGATCAGCCAACCGGCACGCCGCGGTAAGCAAACCGTTCACCGGCACGCGGCCCGGTTGCTGATCCCTTACAAACCTGCTCTTCCACTTATAACCGTTGTACCATGCAAACCCTACGTCAACCAGCCGGCAGAATCCCCTCAGGCGACGCTTTTCCGTCCGCCGACTCCTTTCAGGACCTGGTCAATCTCTGGCAGCGCCAGCCGTACTGCACGCAGGCCGAAAAGAGCAGTTTGCAAGTCCTGCTCCACGCCAACCCCGCGCTGAAACTGGTGCTCAACGCCGGCCCCTGCCTTTCCTGGATCTTGAACGTGCGCACGGGACAGTACGTGTTCGTGAGTGAGAACGTAGGGCGTTTCCTGGGTTGCCCCGCCGAGGCATTCATGAAGGGCGGCCTCGCCTTTACCCGGACGCTGCTGCACCCGGCCGACGCCCCCCGCCTCTGGAAACTGGTGAAGCAGTTGTGGGATTCGCTGCTGTCGCTGCCCGCACCGCAACGCGAAGCGTGCCAGCTCAACTACGATTACCGGCTGCGGAAGGCCGACGGCAGCTACCTGCGCGTGCTGGAGCAAAGCCTGGTGCTCGACATGGACCCGCGGGGCAACGTAACCCACGTGCTGGGCATGTGTACCGACATCACCCACTGGAAAAAGGGCGATGCGCTCACGGCCCGCCTCACGGCCAGCGAAACCCAGAAGTGCCTGGTCTGCATTTCGAGCGACGAGCACCGCGACCTGGACGGAATGATCAGCAAGCAGGAGAAAAAAGTGCTCCAGCTCATCGCTGAGGGGTACACCAGCAAGCAGATTGCCGACCAGCTTTTCATCAGCCTGCACACGGTAAACACGCACCGGAGAAACATCCTCGGGAAGACCAAGAGCAAAAACACCCGGGCGCTGGTCGGCCGGGCCGTTACCAACCAGATCATCTGAGCAAAGCAGGGGGGCCCCGTCCGGGAGCGCCCCTGCTTTTTATTTCACCCGTTACCCCACCCGTTAACCTCCACCGCGTATGCCCTGGGATACCGCCCTTCCGGGCCCGGAAGGAGAATACACCCACTACAAAGCGTTTGAGCAGGCCCTCAGCGCCCTGGAAGCCGAAGCCTTCAACTTCGGCCACCGGTTCATCCACGATGCGCCCGTGCGGGCCCGGTACCTGGCCCGCATTGCGGAAATGTCGCGGGAAATGACCGAAAGGCTCCGGCGGGGGGAACTGGGTGCGCTGGAGGCGGCCCGGGAAGCGGCAGACCTGCGCAACGCCCTCATGGAGATGAGCCGCCTGCAATCGAGTGACGTAGGCAGGGCCTACGCGGAAAGCTTGAAAAAGGCGGGCCGAACGCTGGCCGACCGGTGCCAGCACTACGCCCGCCAGTTGTTCAGCAGTGACTTTACGCACTTGACCCCCGGGCAGCAAAACCAGGTGTACCAGGCCGTCGTGCAGGGTGCGGGCCGGGAACTGCCGGCCGTGACGAGGAAGGCCGCAAAGCTGGGCCCGCTGGGCAAAGGCTTGCTGGTGCTGACCCTGGCGATTGCCGTGTACAACGTAGCCACCGCCGACGACAAGGTGAAAGCCGCCGGGAAAGAGGGCGTACTGATCGGGGGCGGGGCCCTGGGCGGCATGGGCGGCGGGGCGTTGGCGGGGCTGGCCTGCGGACCCGGGGCGCCGGTGTGCGTGACCCTGGGCGTATTCGTGGGCGGCGTCGCCGGGGCCCTGGGGGCAGAATTTGCCTTCGGTTCGGTGTTCTGAGGGAATAAAAAAACCGGCCCCCCGGTTGCCGGGGAGCCGGTAAGCGCCATTGGGCGCCGGCCGGGCGTCAGCGGCTCGGGACGCGAGCCGCGGGCACGGGACGCCGTTCGGCCGGGGGGGCGGGCGGGGCTTCGTGGCGAAGCAAGTCCTTCACCACTTCCTTGAGCCGTTGCAGGCACCGGAACTTCCGCACCTTGGCGCAGTTGGCGTTGGGCAGGTGGTGGTTCTCGGTAATCTCGGCCAGGCTCAGGTTTTTGTAGTAGTAATCCGTCAGCAGTTCCCGGCTCCGGGCATCGAGGCGTTGCAGGGCCCGGTTCACCAGGTCGTCGGCCGCCATGGCCGCCGTATGGGTTTCTTCGGGCAGAATTTCGACGTAAGCGGCAATGTCGGTGGTGGGTTTCTGCTGGCGCAACTGGTAGAGCCACAACTGGCGGCACACGGAATAGAGGTAAGTACTGGCTTTGCAGCGCAGCGTAAAGTCCGGCTTCTGGGCGTTCCGGAACAGGACGATCATGGCGTCTTGCAGTACGTCAACGGCATCTTCGGCCCGGCCGTTGTTGAGCTGAATGAACCGGGTAATGGTGGGACGGCACTGGCGGTACAGCTCAGCGTAGACCTGCGGGGAACCGGCGCGCAGGGCGCTGAGCAAAGGCTGCTCGCATGCAGGGGGTAAGGAAGAATTGAGTAGTTTGTTCATGGGGGTGGTCTGTTCGGGGTAATCCTGGGGGCAAGCTCACGGGCAAAAGACGTGCAGGCGGGGGCATTTTCAGTACGAAATGTGGCAGTTCGGGCCGGGGCCGTTATTTTATTGTGGTTTTCATCTAAAAAGTGTTACTTTTAATTGATGGTTTAGGCGTGTACGATTATTTTTACTCCGGCCCGGAAGGAACAAGCGGCCTTCTTACGGGAAACCAGGTACCTGCTGCGATCATCCGGTCCACGCAGTAGCGAAAAGGCACGGCGCTGCCAGTACCCGGGGCAGGCTGCCCGGGCAGGCAAAGGTTCGGTCCGGCAATGCCCATGGATGCAGAACCGGTACAAATTTACCTGATCGTCAGGGACGTGGCAACTGCGTAAATACGCAGGTTACAAGCAATCAAATGAACCCCAACCTTTTCAACGCATGAACGCAACCATTACAGCAGCACCGGCAGCAGCACCTACCTTCGGCGCGTACATCCGGTCTTTTGTCACCGACGTGCCGGCCGACCTGGGCAGCGAAGCGGCGCAGTATTACCGTAAAACGATCAAGCGGTTTCCCGAAGAGGCCATCTACATCTACTCGTTCCAGGAGCACCGGATGCTGTACGCCGCCGGCTGGGAGGAGGTGTTCGGCTACGGGGACGACGAGATCAACATGCACATCCTGGTTGACCTGATGGTGCCCCGGTTCGCGCCTTTTTCGCACGACCTGTTCGACAAGGCCATGATGTTCATCCAAACCAAAAGCACGGACCTGGACAAGTACTGCTTCACGATGGAGGTAAAAAAGAAGCACAAGAACGGGTCGGAAATCCCGGTGGTGGTAAAGGTAGGGGTACTCGAATACGCCGACGGCAAAATGACCTCCGTGATCGGCCGCCTGCAGATCAACCGGAGCCTCAACTTCGGCCAAGTGATGCGGTACGCGGCCTACGGACCGGAAAAGGAAGAATTCGAAGAAATCCTCAACAAAGCATTGTTTCGCCACCTGGCCATCTCGGGCAAGGAAAAAGAAGCGTTGGCACTGGTGGCGAAGGGCTACGCATTCAAGGAAATTGCCAACCACCTGAATGTTACGCAGTCCGCCGTGGAAAAAAGAATTCTGCCCCTCTACAAACGCTTCAACGTCAAGAGCCTCCCGCACCTGGTCAGCTTTGCCTACGACAATTATATTTTACCGTAGGGAAGATTTCACGCAAAGGAGCAATGGAGGCGCGCAAAGGGCGCAAAGGTCGCGGAGATAGGGGTAGGGTTTAAACCCTACCCTACGGAAAGGCTGCGCTTGGTTTGACTGGAGCGAAGTCTGCGTACGGATGCGCAATATCAACACGCGCAATATCCATAGGATCGGGTTTAAACCCGATCCTATCCTTGCGGTCTTTGCGTCTCCTTTGCGCCCTCTGCGCTTAAGTTCCTCCGGTCTCCCTTCCTCCCGTCTCCATTCTCCATTCTCCCTTCCCCTCCCATGCCCATTCTTTACGCCCTGGGTCTGCTGCTTGCCGGCTGGCTGCTCTCCCCGCCCGGGGAAGTGGCGGCCGGGGGCCGGAAAGTGGCCCTGATCGTGGCCGTCGGCAAGTACCCGGCGGCCGGGGGCTGGCGGTCCACCAGCGCCGGCAACGACGTGCGGCTGATCCGGGAAGCACTGGCCCTGCACGGGTTCGCCCCCCCGCACATCACCGTGCTGTCCGACGGGCGGGCCACCAAAGCCGGCATCACCGGGGCGCTGGATGCGCTGATCGCCGCCGCCCGCAAGGATGACATCGTCGTGATCCATTTTTCGGCGCACGGGCAGCAGGTCTTCGACGACAATGACGACGAGTTCGATGGGTTCGACGAGGCGCTGGTGCCCTACGACGCCGCCAAAGCGTACCGGGAAAACGGCTACCGCGGCGAACACCACCTGCGCGACGACGAACTGGGCGAGAAGCTGCAACGGCTGGGGGCAAAGGTAGGGGCGGGCGGCAGCATCCTCGTCACGCTCGACGCCTGCCATTCGGGGAGCGGTACCCGGGGCGCCCGGCCGGCCCCGGCCCGCGGCACCGGCGAACCGCTGGCCCCGCCCGGTTACGCCCCCGCCCGCAAGCGCGGCGACGACCCCGACGAATGGGGGGCCGGCAGCCGGGCCCGGGGAGAGGCCCCCGAAGCCCACGGGGCGCCGCTGGTGGTGATCAGTGCTTCCGGCCCGCACCAGTTGAACTACGAAACGTTTGGCGACGACGGCCGTACGGTGGGCTCCCTCACGTTTGCCCTTTCCAAAGTACTCGCCAATGCCGCCACCGACCTCACCTGCGGCGTGGCCTTCGACGAGATCAGGCTGGTGATGCGGGGCGTATCGCCCGGCCAGCGTCCCGAGATGGAGGGAAGTCCGGACCGCCGCCTGCTGGGCGGTACGCTGGCCGCCCAAAAGCCTTATTTCGTACCGGCCGCCGACCGGAACGGCCTCCACCTCCCGGCCGGCAGCCTGCGGAACGTGTACCCCGGTACCACCGTGGCCTTTTACCCGGCGGGCACGGCCGACCCGGCCACCGCCGGGCGCAGTCCCCTGGCAACCGGCAAGGTAGTGGCGTCGTCGCCGTTCTACAGTACAGTTGCCCTCGACGGGGCCTCGGTAACCCTCCCGGCCGGCAAAGTCTGGGCATTCATTCAGGAACAGCACTTCGGCGGGGCGGACCTCACGGTAAAAATCGACCTGCAACGGCACGAGGACCTGGCCCGGCGGCTCCGGGAGCGGCTCGGGGCGCTGCCGCTGGTCCAACGCACCGATTCGGCCCACCCCGACCTGCTGATCGACGATTCGGCCGGGGCCGGCGGTTCGGCGGGCGACACGGTGTTCATCCGTAAAGGAGGCAAAGAACTCTACCGGGCCCCGGCCGGCACCGGCACGCCCGAACAACAGGCCGGGGCATTGGTAAACCGCATCCGGGCGGCGCTCCAGGCCCACTACCTGGTCAACAAGCTGAAGCTGCGCGACGAAACCCTGAAAGTGGTGTGCGAACTCGTGCCGGTGCGCACCGACGAACACGGGCGGTACCTGGACTCGCTGCCCCGCCCCGGGGTGCCGGGCCGGCACGGACAGCAACTTACGGAAGGCGACCGGGTAATTCTGCGCGTAGCCAACCGGGGCACGCAGCCCGTGTATTTCACCATTGTGGACATTCAGCCCGACGAAGTGGCTACGGTGATCGTGCCCTACGCGGGGGTCGAACCCAAAGACTTTCTGCTCCGGCCCAACGAGGTCCGCGAGATCCGGGGCTTCCCGCGGACCCCCCTGAAGGTAGCCCCGCCCTACGGCGAGGAAGTGTACCAGGTGATTGCCACCCGGCAGCCGGTGGACCTGCGGGGCATCCTGGCGGGCGGTGACGTCCGGGCGAGGGGCCTGCTGAGTCCGCTCGAAAGGCTGGTGCGGGCCACCGGCGTCACGGACGGAACGCGGGGCGAACCGGCCGCCGAAACGGCCCCGCCGGGGGCGGCCCACGTAGAATCATTGATCTTCAGCATCGTGCCCAGACAACCCTAGCCAAATCCCCTTACTGCCCCATGAAGATACGAGCCGTTTTTGTCCTGCCGTTTTTGCTGATCGGCCTGCCGGGCCTGGCCCAGCCGGCCATTACCACCGCCCAGCAGCAGTTTATGCAGGAGCGGGCCCGCAACAAGGTAAAGACGTACGCCGACCAGTTGCGCGTATTTGTCGGGGCCCGCGAAGAAGCGCAGCGGGAAAGCATCAAGCAAACCATCTACCAGTTGCTGGGCAAGGAGAAGGAGCGTACCCTGGTGTTCAACGACCTGGTGCCGCCCCACCTGCCGCCGCCAGCCGCCAGCCGCGGCGCGGCCGATGATTCCCTCAAGCAGTTGAATTTCTACCTGGGCGACCTGGTCCGGTACTACCCCGGGGGCGTGAAGCTGGACTACGGCAACTTTACGGTGAGCGACGTTTTTTACAACCACAGCGCCAAATGGTACTACGTGAAGGTGACGGCCGAGCGGAACATCGACGGGGTGTTTGTGCAGGACAGCACCCGGGCGGCGTACCAGGCGCAGGACCAGGTCGATTTTTACGTGAACGCCGAAGCCGTCGGCGGGGAAATCCGGATGGGGGGCATCTACCGCATTCAGCCGCAGGGCCTCGACGCGGCCCCGGAGGTGAAGCCGCCCCTCATTGAGGTGGCCGTGGGCAACCTCCGCATCGCGGGAGAGCCCCTGCAACTCAAGCCGGAAACGGTGCCGAAGATTTTCAAGCGGGGCAAAGCCTACACCATCGAATGGAAGGGGGGCATTACCGACGACGTGGTGCAGGTGGAACTCGTGCCGCAGGACTCGGCCCGGTCCGCCGCGGTGCGGTCACTGGGGGCCATCCGAAACCAGAACCGGGTCGAGTTTACGCCTTCCAGCAAGGACAAGCTCGGGGTGTACCGGCTCAAAATCAACAACATCAGCACGGGCCGGTCCATCCTGACCGAAGCCTTCACGATTCGCCGGCGGCTGCCGCTGGGCGTGACGCTGACGGCCGGTCCGGCGCTGGTCGGCGCGGCGGTGCTGGTGGGGCAGGCCGCTTTCCCGGAAGAAAAAACCGAGAACATTCCCGAACCGCCGTTGCCCAAGTAGCCACGCACCCGGCCGGCACCGGCCGGACCGGGAGGTGCCGGGCCGCCTTCCCGTTACTCGGCGGCGCCCAGCACCGGCCGGTCGAGGTCGCCTTCCACCTGGGGCGTCTGCTTGGGTACTTTCACCGCCATGATGTTTTTGATTTCGGCGAACAAGCTGCGGTACGTCGCTCCGGAGCCCAGGGCCGCAAACGACTTGCTGAACGCGTAGGAAAGGGGGCCTACCGCCCGTTTGAGGGCCGGGTCGATGGTTTCGCTGGTGGGCTGGTTGTAGGAGGAGGAGCTGAACACGACAAAAGGCGCCAGCGCCGCCTGGGCGTCGGGCAGCACGGGCATTTCAATGTAGCCCGACGTTTCCGCGTCTTCGCCCTCCGGCGCATCGCCGCGGGTGACGCTGCCCGAGTGGCAGGCGTCAATGGTAAAGATCACTTCCCCGGCGGCGCCTACTTTGCGGCGCATCCGGTCGAGCAGGCGGCCGAATTCATCGTCGCGCAGGTGGTTTTCTCCCTGGTACCCTTTTTTGCGGTAGTTGTACGGCGCGTCGATGGGAATCAGCGCCTCGTCGAATCCATCGGTTTCCTCGTCGTTGTCATCCACGATCTGCTGGCCGTGGCCGGTAAAGTGCAGGAACACCACGTCGCCGGGCCCGGCGGCACCGATCAGGTGGCGCTCAATGGCCGCCACAATGCCGGCCTTGGTGCAGGCCCCGTCGGTGAGCACGGCCACGTTGGCGGCCGCAAAGCCGTGCCGGGCCAGGGCCCCTTTGACCAGGGGCACGTCGTTGCGCGCATTGAGGGGTTGCCAGCCCGTGGCCTGCGGACGGTACGCCCCGATGGCAATGATCAGGGCCCGTTTGGTACGGGAGCTTTGCCCGGGAGCTTGCCGCGGGGTTTGTCCCCACCCCCAGGGGGCCAGCAGCAGCGAAGCGTAAAAAAGGCAGCGTGCAGTCATCATCGGGGCGGGTTTGGTTGTTTGTATGGCTGGATGGCTGTATGGCTGTATGGCTATATGGCTAAATGGCTGTATGGCTGAATGGCTATATGGCTATATGGTTGGATGGCTGTGAGATCAACCATATAACCATTCAGCCATACAGCCATTTAGCCATATAGCCATTCATTTCTTCAATCGCTGCCGGGTGCGGCCACCAGCGGCTCGATGGACGCCGTGCGTTGCAGCGGGTACCGCGTCTCGCCGCTCCGCAGTTCGTACTGGCCGCTGCCCTCCCGGCGGTACGACACCGTGAGCCGGCCCGGCGCGAAGGTTCCGTACAGGCGCAGGGTATCGGCAAACTGGTAGTGGTGCGTGTATTCGCCGGTGGGCGGGTAAATGAGTACGGGTACGTACTGGGGCGGCGCGTCGCCCCGGATGCCCATCACGGGAAAGGGCGGCTGGGCGTCGCCCTCGTAGGAAATGGTGGTGAGTTCGGGACTGGGAAACACGCCGGGACCGCGGTTGAGGGCCAGGTAGGCCGCCGCGCCGGCCACCACCAGCAGGGCAAGGGCGGCGGCTACCGCAAAATACGTCCGGCGCAGGGACGACGACGGCAGGGCGGGGCCGCCGGAGGGTACGCCGGCAGCTGGTTCTTCGCCGTCCGGGCGGCGGGGCGGCGCGCCGCCGGGGTCGGTGCCGGGCCAGGCGGGCCGGGGCTGGGTCGGGAATGCCGGCCAGGACGCGTCTTCCGCCAGGGAAAGTTCGCTTTCCAGCTGCTCCAAGTCGGCCCGCAGGCCATTTTCTTTGATCTTGAGGACGAGCCGCCGTTGCAGCTCAACCTCCTGCCGGAAATCCTCGTCCTTTCGCAATTTTTCCTCTATTTCCCGCAGTGACTCTCCCCGAAGCTCATTGTTCAGGTAGCGGTCAATCCACGCAATTGTTTCCTCGTTATTCATTACCAAATTGTTTTTTAACCGATTCTGTCAAACGCTGCATGCACCGGAACCGCTTCGTCTTGGCGCTGTTGGCATTGCCCAGATCCAGCGCCGCGGCAATTTCTTCGAGTGACTGCCGCTGGTAATAAAAGCGGATCAGCAAAGAGCGGCAGGGCTCTTCCTGGTCGTTGACGGCCGCCTCCAACTGTGCATCGGTGATGGGGTACGTCCGCTCGTCGGGCGCCGCCGGCACCTGCTCCAGCAGGTGGTCCAGGTGTTCCATTTCGACCACTTGCAGCGGCCCGTTGCGCACCCGCCGCAGCCGTTCGAGCCACTTGTTGCGCACCGTTGCCAGCACGAAAGCCCGGGCGTTGGTCAGGTCGAAGGCCGGCGCCTGCAGGCGTTGCAGCAACACCACCATTGCCTCCTGCAACAGGTCCGCGCCGTCTTCCTGCCGGCCGCTGTTGAGGCGCACGAAATTCATCACCGTTGGCCGGCATTCCCGGTAGAGTTGCCGGTACGCTCCGGCGTCGCCCCGGCGCAGGGCATCCATGAAGCTTTTTTTGGTAGAATCAGCGGTCTCGTTGGAAGCGTTGGAATCTGAACTCATATGGAATGGCCCTGCGTCTTTGCCTTAAATATCCTAAATATATGGATATTTAAGCAAGACGGGCCGGCCACCCGCAGCTTCCCCGATACGAAAGAAGGCGCCTTATGCTTCCGGGAAAACCAGTTGGGTTTTCAGTCCGAAAGCCTAAGACGCCTTCCGTGCACAATTGCCGCGCCGTGCCACGGTTGCCTGCCCGCATTGGGGCTAAAGCAGCACCGTTTGGACGGCGGGCCGCCCGGGTGCCGTTTACCGCGGCAGTGATCGGTGCGTATTGAATTTTTCATGGGAATCCTTTCGTCAGGTGCGGGCCCGGTCCCGGTCCTTACGCGGCCCGGACCCGGGTCGTGCGACCGGAAACGCGGAGCAATCCGCCTTCTATCCCTCTATTGCACGGCTTGCCCGCAGGTTACACGCCACGTAAAAATAAATTTTACCGGATCGTACCCGGCCCGGCCAAAATACCTACCACTGGGTATTGACAGCATTGCGGCGGGAAGCGTACCTTAGGCTGTTTATCCGACAACCACTTATGCGTACACATTCCTGGGTAAAGTCACTGCCCGTTTTCGGGGTCGCGTGGCTGTTGTTAGGGCTGGTGCCGGCTTACGCCCAGTTCGAAAGCGTGCAGTGGCAGCCCCTCGGCCCCAACGGCAGCGCAATCAAGTCGCTGCTTGCCGCGGGGCAGGACATTTACGCCGGGGGTACGGGCGGCACCGTGTTCCGTTCGCACGACAAGGGCCTTTCCTGGACCCCGATGAGCGACTCTCTGCCGCAGAAAGCGTTGGTGCACGACCTTCAACTGATGGGCACCGATCTGTACGCGGCTACTTCCAACGGGGTGTTCCGCCGGTTAAGCGGGGCTATATACTGGGAAAGCCTAAACCGCTGGCCGGCTTCCGCCCTCGACAGTGATAAGAACCTGGGACCCGACGTAAGGGCCATTGCCCTGATCGGCGAGGACCTGTACGCGGGCACCCTCCGGAAAGGGCTCTTCGTGTTTGCCAAAGCCGAAAAAAAGTGGAAATCCGTGCCCGGCATTGACCGCAACGCCTCCGTGTGGGCCCTCACCGGGAACGAGTCCGTGGCGCTGGCAGCCACTACCAAGGGTGTTTTTCGCCGGAGGGGTGATGGCTGGGCCCATGACGCCACGGCGCCGGCGGGGGTCAGGTGCTTCGCCAAACGGGAAGCCACCCTGTACGCCGGCGCCGAGAACGGGGTGTACGACCTGGGCACCACGGCCAGCCGCTGGACCCGGCTGAACCGCAACCTGAACATGCAGTTCGTGAGCAGCCTCAGCGTGAACGGCACCCGGATACTGGCCGGCACGCGGGTCAAGGGGCGGCTGTACCGGACCACCAACCTGCGCGACTGGACCGAATGGTCGGGCCCCGGCAGTGGGTTTACCATTGCCGAAGAGGTGACCGACGTGCTGGAAGTAACGGACCTGGGGGCCGGCAGTTTCCTGCTGGCGGCCAACTTGGAGGGCGTGAGCCGCAGCAAAGCCGATGCCCCGCGCTGGCAGCAGAGCAACCAGGGCCTGATCAACACCGAGATCAACGAAGTGACCGTGGTGAACGACACGGTGTACGCGGCGGCGGCCGGCACGGTGTACCGGAAGGAGGGCGAGCACGCCGCGTGGCGTAAACTCCGACACGGCCTGCCGCCCAATACCCTCGTGTACACAACCCTCAAGCACCGGGACCGGCTCTACTGCTCCACCAGTCAGGGGGTGTATTACCTGCCCGGCAAAGACACCGCCTGGGTGGATTTTACGGAGGGACTCCGGACGGAATACGGACACCGGGTCGCCTACCGCCTGGAGGCCCACGGGGACCACCTCTTCGTGCTCACGCAAAAGGGCGTGTACCGCTCCAGCAACGGCCAGCCGTGGCAATGGGCCAGCCAGGGGCTTCCCGGTGACTTCATCAGCTTTGAGCGGCTGGTGGCGCTGGACGGCAAACTCTACGCTTTCCGCAACAACACCAACGACAATAACTTCCGGGTCTACCGTTCCGACGACCTGGGGCAGCAGTGGACGGACCTGAAGGCGCCGAATTACAGCCGGACAGGTTTGATTGCCCACCAGGGGGCGCTGCTGGCCAACTTCAGTGCGGGCACTCCCAACCTCACGGGCGTTTACCGGTCTACCGACGCGGGCGAAAAATGGACCAGGATCAGCAGCAGCCGCGGCTACGACATTGCCTCCAACGGGTTCAACAGCCTGTTCAGCGCCGCCACCTTCAGCTACCAGGGTGATGCCAAGCGGACGTACGAAAAGGTGAACTTTTCCAGCGATGGGGGCATCACCTGGCTGGTGATCAGCAACGCTACCCTGCCGCAGGGCCTCCGGATCAAAGCCATCGAGGCCACCGGGACGCACGTGTACCTGTCTACCTGGGAACACGGGGTGTGGATGCTGCCTCTGGGGGAACTCTACCCCCCTACCATGGTCGCCGGCGGCGCCCGCGACGTCACGGCCACCACGGCTACCCTGACCGGTACGGCGCGAGCGGCGGTGTTCGACGCGAATTTTTCGTTTGAGTACAGCCTTGACCCGTCGATGGGCAGAGGCGTGACCCGGATCGATCTCACGGAAGCACCCCGGCAGGGGATGAACATTGCCCTGTCGTACCCGCTCGACAGTTTGCGGGCCGACACCACCTATTACTACCGGCTGACAGGAATCAACCTGCAAAACGTAACCACGCAAAGCACCATTGATTCTTTCCGCACGCACCGGCTCACCCGGATCATCGGTGAAGAAAAACCCGGCGCACTGTTCATCGACGCTACTGCCGACAGCACGGGTTACCCCGAGGTATCGGTTACGATCACGCCGCGGTACCCCGCCCCGACGAAAGTAAACCTGTTGGTGCGCGGATTGCGCACCCGCCCTTTTACCCGGGTCGCCCTCCAGCCCGGGGCCCACGCGTTCCGGGTACGGCTGCCGGCCGGCCCCCTCGACGCCCTGGGTTTGCAGTACTACTTTGAAGTATTACCGGCCCCGGGGTACGGCCCGCGCGACACCACGCAGCCCGTGACGGTGGCCGTACGTCACCCGGCGGGCCTGTCGCTCCGGGGGCTCGATTTCCGCAACAAGCAGTACCGGTTGCTGGCCTTTCCGCTGAGCCTGGACCGGCACGAACTCACCGACGTGCTGGGCGACGAACTGGCCGGGGTGAAAGGCCCCCAGGACCTGACCCGGTGGCGGGTGGTGACGTACAACAGGCAGTCTGACCCGTTCGAAAACCTGACTTCCTCCAGCCCCCTGGAACCGGGCGTGGGCTACTTCGTGGCTACTACCGACCCCATGCCGTTGTCCCTCAACACGGGCAGCGGCAACACCGTGGCGCTGCACAACCAAATGGCCGACGGCTATTTTGCAGTTTCCCTCCAGGCCGACGACTGGACGCTGATCGGCAACCCGTTCCCGTGGGACGTGGACTGGGATTACGTGCGTGAATTCAACGGCAATCCCGACTGGTTGCAGTTCTGGGCCTTCGACAACACCATCGGGCAGTTGCTCACCCCGGAAGAAAGTAACACGCTGTCCCAGTTCAGCGGCGGCTACGTGAAAAACAATTCGGGCCAGGTGCAGCAACTCCGGATTCCGTCGGGGATGCCCACGGCGCAGGCCTCGGAGCCGGGCCCGGCCGGGCAGATGCCCCTGCTGGTGAATTTTACGCTGCGCACCTCCCAGACCGTGGTCCGGTCGGCCGGCCTGGGGCTGCACCCGCAGGCCCTGCCGGGCGCCGACCTCTACGACCTGGAACTGCCGCCCGCCCTGAGCGAAACGCCTTCCCTGCACTTCGTGTCCGAAAGCTCCGCGCCCCTCATGCGGAGCATCCTTCCCCCCGCCGGGGCCGGGCAAAGCTGGGAATTTACCGTCACCGGCGTGCCCAACGGGCAACCGGTGGTGCTTGCCTGGCAGGTCAAGGACGAAGCCGGCCAGGCGCTGTGGCTCCACGACCTGACGACCGAGCAAAAAGCCGACATGCGGGCTGCGGTCAACTACACGTTCCGGGGCAACCGCCGGTTCCGGGTGTACTACGGGCCGGCGTCCTACGTCGGTGAGCACCTCCAGCCCGAGCGGCACCTGGTAACGGCTTACCCCAACCCTTTCGCTGGCCAGACCGCCTTCCGGTTTACCCTTCCTCCCGGCTCGGGCCCGTACCGGGTGCGGCTCACGCTGGCCGACGCGCAGGGCCGCTCCCTGGGCACGATTGCCGAAGGGTCGTACGAGAGCGGTTTCCACGAGGTGCCCCTGCCCCTGGGCCACCTGCCCGCCGGGGTGTACGCGGCAGAAGCCACCGTTGAAGGGGAATCCGTGCGCATGGTGCGGCACCTCAAGCTGGTACGCCAATAAAAAGGAGACCGCAGACCGGCGAAAGGAGACCGGAGAAGGCGTGCCCAGGCAACGCGAAGAATGACGGGCAACGCGAACCGGCCGGGTCAGAAAGGAAGAAAAGCGGTAACGGGACAGCCCCCTTCCCGGCAAGCATCAGGGCACCAACACAAAGTCCGCTTTGTGCGCTTCGCAGAGGCTGCAACCGTAGTCGTCGGGCAAGTGCGCAAAGGCACTCCCCACCGGCACCCCGGCGGCCGGGTCGCCCACGCGGGGGTCGTACACGGTGAGGCAGTGCGGGCACTGGTGGCGCAGCTGTTCGGGGTGGGCCGGCGCCGGGCCGGGCGTTGCCGGGCCGGTTTCCGCTTCCCCCGGGGCGGCCGACAAGTGGTAGTGCAGGCACAGCTCCCGCAGCTTGCCGGCCAGGTCCTCCCCGGGGACTTGCCGGGCAAACAGGCGCCAGCGGGTGTTGCTGCGGGTAAAATCGGCCGTGTACCGGATGGTGTACGTGGCCGGGCGACCCGGCTCGGGTTCGATGACCACCGACGTTGCCACGGGCAGGGCCGGCGACCCAATCGCAAAACTGAGCCCGGCAGTGTTGCATTCGGCTTCTTCCAACTGGCGCACCAGCCGTTTTTTCAATTCCAACGCCCCTTCGTCGAGGTCGGGCAACTGCCAGTTCAGCTCGTTGGCGGCGTGGTGCACGCCCACGTGGTGCACCCCGAGCAGCTTTTCCCACTGCGGCCGGTGTTCGGGGCGGATGTCTTTGATGAGCAGGGTTTTCCAGGGCGTCAGGCAGATTTTGCCGATCTTACTGCGCAGGGCCAGTTCGCAGAGTTCGTCCACGAAAGCCAGGGGGTAGGTGTAGTCGCGCCGGTAGATGCCCAGCCAATACCCGCCACCGCCCTCGTGGAATCCTTCGTAGGCCGGGAACGGCAGCCTGGGTACGCCGGCGGGCGGGCCCTCGGGGCGGCCCGCAAGGTGGGTCCACTGCCGGACTACTGCCCGGTACAGGCCGCCCAGGTCGGTAACGCCGCCCGCGAGGTACACTTGTTCGATGGCGTAACCCAGCCCGGCAATGTCCTCGCTGCCCACTGCGGCCGGCCACCACTGCCCGTTGCCGCCGAAGGCGGGCAACTGCACGTAGAGGTGCCAGCGCATGGGGTAAGCGGAAGCAATGAAATTGAGTTCGCCGCTGAACCGCGGAATGAGGGGCTGCTGCGGATCGGTCAGGTTGATCTTCAGCCGGGGCTGGTACGCAAACCCTTCGAGGATGTCGAGGTAGGTGCCGGCCAGCAGCCACGGGGTCGCCGGATAGATGCCCATTGCGCCGTAGGAGGTCACGATGTTGGCTTTGCCGCCGGGTTCGGTTTCGAAGGGCAGGGCCGTTTTCACCAGGCCGTCCATTGCCATTGCGGTGCGGCCGGCGGGTACCCGCAACAGGATTTCCTGGCGGGCACTCAGGCCAATGCTTCCACCGCCGTTTTCCCGGGCCACTCCGCAGACCCTGTGCAGGTCGCCGGGAGCAATCACGCCGCCTTTGGCGAGTACGCGGATGGGTTGGAAGTGGTCATTGGTCATTAGTACATTGGTCAGTGGGTATCGGGTACTGGTTTGTGTATTGCAAATGGGCAGGTGTTAAGTAAGTCGTGGTATCAATTATGCAAGCTTGTCAGTTACATTCATTTTTATATCCGAGCCACCCTGTTGACATTAAGTACTTCATTTGGTTTTACTGTATGAGTATCGACAAGTTGGAGGTCTACAATTTGGCAATGACTTTGGGAGAAAAGGTATGGCTTGAAGTAGTGCGGTAGTCGCACTTTCAAAAAGATGTAATTGGCAAACAGTTGGTAAGAAGTACCGATTCAATTGCTGCAAATATCGCAGAAGGGTACGGCAGATTCTTCTACAAAGAGAATAAGCAGTTTTGTTACTACAGCCGTGGGTCAATCCTGGAAACGAAAGCATGGTTGGCAAAAGCAAGAAACAGAAATCTCCTGTCCGACGCCTCCTACGCACTGCTCATGCAGGACTTAGAAACCATCCACCGAAAACTAAACGCCTATATCAAGGCAATTGGACAATAGTCATTGGTCAGTAGTCATTGGTCATTGGTCAATGGTCATTGGTCAGTAGTCAGCAGTCATTCGGATACGATAACTTACGCGTACCCAATGACCATTGACCAATGACTACTGACCAACAACCGCTGCCTTCCTCCCCACGCTTTCCAGGATCGCCTTTACCTCCGGCCGGCAGCTGCCGCAGCCCGTGCCGGCACCGGTGGACTGGCAAAGGTCGGCCAGGGTGCGGCAGCCGCCTTCCACCGCCTGCCGCAGGTTGCCTTCCCCCACGTTGTTGCAGGCGCACACCAGTTTGCCCAGCACCCCGGCCCCCGGCGACTGGCCGGCCCGCAGCAGGCCCAGGCGCTTTTCCGAAAGTTCCGTGCCCTTCACGATCAGCTCCTTGTATTCCCCAAACTCCGCTTTATCCCCGAACAGGATGGCCCCCACCAGCCGGTCGTGGTGGATGATGCACTTCTTGTAGTACCGCTTCGAAAGGTCCATGAACACCACCTCCTCGTAGCCCGGCTCGCCCGGCGGCACCGTCACTACGCCCAGCGAACACAGGTGCAGGCCCGCCATTTTGAGGATGTTCATGAACAGCGAACCCCGGTAATAACTGCCCGGGTCGCCGTTGAGGTAGTTCACCAGCACGTCGGCCTGTTCCTCGGCGGCGGCCGTGATGCCGAACAGTGTACCGTTGAACTCCGCCATTTCGCCCAGCGCAAAGATCGCCGGGTCAGCCGTTTGCAGGTATTCGTTCACCACCACGCCCCGGTTGGTGGGCAGGCCCGCCGCCCGGGGAATTTCCACGTTGGGCGTCGTGCCCACGGCCATCACCACGGCCTGGCAGTCGAGGGTTTCGCCGGAAGCCAGCCGGGCGCCGGTCACGCGGTCCTTGCCCGTAAAGTATTTCGCTTCGTTGTTGTAGTAAATGTCCACCCCCCGGTCGGTCATCTCTTCGTGCAGCAGGCGGCTGCCGATCTCATCGAGTTGGCGGTCCATGAGGCGGGCCGAACGCTGGATGATCGTGACCCGCATGCCCACCTCGCGCAGCGACGCCGCCAGTTCGAGGCCCAGCAGCCCGCCGCCGATGACCACCACGTGGTCGCCGGGCCGGGTGTAGGCTTTGAGCCGGTCGGCGTCGGGACGGGTCCGCATCGTGAACACGCCGGCCAGGTCGGTGTTGAGGTGGCGCAGCACGGTGGCCCGGCTGCCCATGCCCAGCACCAGCAGGTCGTAGGCGTGTTCTTCGCCGTTGGCGTCAGTCACGGTTTTGCGTTCCCGGTCGATTTTTTCGATGCTTACCCCGCCGTGCAGGTGCACGTTGATGCCCGCCGCGTCGGCGTCGGTGAGTTTGAGGAGCCGTTCCCAGGGCAGTTCGCCGCTCAGGTAGTCGGGCAGCAGCACCCGGTTGTAGAAACAGAACGTTTCGCGGCTGAACACGTGGATTTCGTCGGTCTGGTTCTTTTGGCGGTACTGCGTGACGAAGCGGTAGGCCCCCGCCCCCGCCCCCACCACGATGATCTTCTGGCGGGGCTTGACGTACCGGGCCACCTGCACGGCCGAAAACTTGAAATCCGGTTCCTTCGAGACGGGGTCCACCCGGTCGCTGGTGAGGTTGTTGGCCCGGCCGAAGTCCCGGTTGAGGATTTTACCCCAGTGCATGGGCAGAAACACCACGCCCTTCTTCACGTCCTTGGTGAGTTTGGCCGTCACCCGCACTTCGCCCCGGGAACTGGTGATCGTCACGGGGTCGCCCTCCGCGATGCCGCGCACGGCCGCGTCCACCGGGTGGATGTCGAGGACCGGCCGGTCGGTGTGCGCCTTCAGCTTGTTGACCTTGCCCGTCCGGGTCATCGTGTGCCACTGGTCGCGGATGCGGCCGGTGGTGAGGATCAGCGGAAAATCGGGCGTGAGCGGCTCCGAGGGGTTTTCGTCGGGCACGGTGTGGATTTTGGCGCGGCCGCCCGGGCGGTAAAATTGGTGGTCGGTAAACAGGCGGGGCGTACCCGCCGAACCGGCATCGGGCACCGGCCACTGGAGGGTGCCCCCTTCCCGGAGCCGCCCGTGGCTCAATCCGCTCACGTCGATGCGGGTGCCCTTGGTGAGCCGCACGTGTTCGTCGTACACCTGGGCCACGTCGGTGTAGGGAAAGCCCGCTTCGAAACCCATTTTCCGGGCAAACCGCCACAGGATTTCCGCGTCGGGCAGGGCTTCCCCCGGCGGGTCCACTACCTTGTTCAAATAGCTGATCCGGCGTTCGGAGTTGGTCATGGTGCCCGTCTTTTCGGCCCAGGCCGCGGCGGGCAGCACCAGGTCCGCGAAGGGCACCGTATCCGACCGGTTCGAGATGTCCTGCACCACCACGAACCTGGCGTTGCGCATTGCCTCTTCCACCCCGTGCGAGTCGGGCAGGCTCACCAGGGGATTCGTGCAAATGATCCAGAGGGCCTTCATGCGGCCGTCGCGCAGGGCCGCAAACATTTCGGTGGCCGTGTAGCCCGGCTTTTCCGGCACGGAAGGCACGTCCCAGAAACCGGCGACTTCCTGCCGGTGAACGGGGTTGTTCAGGTCGCGGTGCGCCGCCAGCATCGTCGCCAGGCCGCCCACTTCGCGGCCGCCCATTGCGTTGGGCTGGCCCGTCAGCGAAAACGGCCCCGCGCCGGGCTTGCCGATCTGCCCGGTGATGAGGTTTAAATTGATGAGGGCCAGGTTCTTGTTCACCCCGACCACGCTCTGGTTGAGGCCCATCGCCCACATCGTGAGGAATCCCTTCGAGCGGCCGATGTACTCCACGGCCCAGCGGATGTCGTCGGCACTCACGCCGCAGATCCGGGCGGCCTGCGCAATGGTGCGTTCCATCACCTTTTCGCGGAACGCTTCGAACCCTTCGGTGTGGTCGCGGATGAACGCCGCGTCAATCTTTTCCCGTTCGATCAGGCCCCGGGCAATGGCGTGGCAGAGCACAATGTCAGTGCCCGGGTTGATCTGCAAGTGCAGGTCCGCCACTTGGGCCGTCTGCGTTTTGCGCGGGTCCACCACGATGAACTTGACGCCGGGATTTCGGGCCTTGTGGGCTTCCATGCGGCGGAAGAGGATGGGGTGGCACCACGCCGGGTTGGCCCCCGCAATCAGGAAGCAGTCGGCCGCCTCGATGTCGTCGTAGCTGCCGGGCACGGAATCTTCGCCCAGGGCCATTTTGTAGCCGGCCACGGCCGAACTCATGCACAGCCGCGAATTGGTATCCAGGTTGTTGGTGCCCAGGAATCCCTTGACCAGCTTGTTCACCAGGTAGTACTCTTCGGTGAGGCACTGGCCCGACACGTAGAAGCCCACCGAATCGGGCCCGTGCTTGGCAATCAGCGTCTTGAACACGGCGGCGGCGCGGCCCAGGGCAGTGTCCCAGCTTACCCGTTCGAGGGGCCCCTGCCGGTGCCACCGCATCTGCGGGTACAGCAGGCGGTCACTCCGGTCCATCACGGTGTAGTGCAGGTTCATGCCCTTCGAACACAACAGGCCGCGGTTCACCGGGTGGTCGGGGTCACCCTCCACGCGGAGGCCGCCTTTTTTGTCTTTGTGCACCAGCACCCCGCATCCCACGCCGCAGTACGAACAGGTGGTTTTGTGGGTCTGGTGGGTGTTGTGAATGGAGGTTCCGTAATTCGTCATTCGTCATTTATTTCAAAAAGTCGGGTTTGATTGAAATCATCAGGTACGCCCAGTTGGCCTGGAGCCGGGCGTTGGGGGTGTTCTTGACGGCTTCGGAAGCGAGGGTCGGGGTGGCGAACAGGGTGCAGTAGCCGCCTTCGAACTGAATGGTTTTGGTGAGGCTGTAGTTCACGATCAGGTCCAGTTCGGTGCCCAGGTTGCGGTCCAGCGCGGTGCCGTCGCCGGCCGTTACGGCGTTGGACGTGGTAAATTCGTGGACGTCGAGGCTGAACAGCAGGTTTTCGCGGGCCTCCAGGCGGGTTTTCAGGGAATAGTCCACCAGCCCGTTGTTGCCGAAGCCGTCGGCCACGTAGAAGTAATCCATATAACCCCAGAATTTGTGCGGCGTACCGTACAGCGGGTCGAAGCGGCGGCTCCGGGCGGCGGTGCCTCCCCCGGAAGTATAATCCACGCCGGCGCCCAGGCTCCACTTGCGGCGCACCGGGTACATCGTGTAGGCCGACAGGAGGTACGCCGAGAGGGGGGTGCCGTCGCGGTCTTTGCCGGCCTGGTAGTACGCACTGCCCGTCACCGACAGCTTTTCCGCCCACCGTACCGACCCGTAGCCGCCCGCCGTGACCCGGCTCCACACGCCCCGCGTAAGGGTCCGGGTCTTGTCCTCGTTGACCACGTAGCGGTTGAAATCGTCTTTGAGCACCAGCAGCGAAGCGTTGCCGTGCCGCAGCTTGCGGCCCACGTAGGCGAACTGCATGGACTTGTAGAGCGTCGTCTGCCCGTTGGTCCCCGCCGCGTAGCCCACCGGTACGCCCCCGTACACCGTGCCGGCTTTGGCCTCCCGGTTCTGGTTGAAAGCAAATCCCAGGTGCGCCTGCCAGTCGCGGAAGTGGTACTTGAGCAGGGCCAGGTCGTGGCGCCGGGCCTGTTGCAGCCAGTCGAGGTTGCCCAGCAGGCGCACGTCGTCGTAGACCAGTTCCTGCCGGCCGACCTTGAGCACGAGTTCGCCCGCGTGGGCCGCGGTATCGGTAAGGGCCATTTCGCCCCAGGCTTCGTGGAGCATGAGCCCGTCGTTGGCTTCGGCCGTGTTGCGGTGCGTGGTGGAAGCATCCTGCCCCCACACCCGCACGTCCTGCACGGCCGTGAACAACTTGAACCGGTACCCGGTGTAGCCGAAGTTGAGGCGGGTCCGCTGGGAGGTGAAAAACGCGGGTACGGCGTGCCGGTCGGGCAGGGTTCCCTGGCCGTCCCGCAGTTCGGTACGGGTGCGCAACTGGCCCGTCAGGCTCAGCTGCGCCCGGGCCGCGGGCAGGTGAAGGCAAAGGCCGAGCACAACGCCCGGCAGCAGGCGGCGGAATGGGGTTGGCATGGGGGATTGGTTAGTGGTACATTGGTCATTGGTCATTGGTCAGTGGTCATTGGTCAGTGGGTGCGTATAAGGTGTCGTAGCCGAATGACCAATGACTACTGACCACTGACTACTGACCAATGACCATTCTGCTACGCTACATCCTGTTCGGCCAGGACCAGGGAAGGCTCGGCCTGGCGGGCGCGTTGCCGGGCCGCGAAGGGGTTGAGCAGCAGCAGCGACAGCACCGAGGTCACCGCCACGGCAATGCCCAGGTACAGGAGCCCGTCGCGGTAGGTGATCGCCTCCGACTTGAAGAGAAAACCCGCCAGCACGGCCCCCAGGTTGCCCCCGGCGCCCACAATCCCCGACACCGAGCCCAGCGCCTTCGGACTGATGAAGGGCACCACCGAATACGTAGCCCCGTTCGACATTTTCACGAACAAGGCAAACAGCAGCATGGCCGCCACCGCCAGCGGCAGCAGGGTCATCCGCGAAAACAGCACGATGCCCAGCCCTTCGAGCAGCAGGAAGGCGCCCAGGATGACCATGCGGCCGGGCAGCCCGAAGCGGTTGCCGGCCTTGTCGCCGAAAATGCCGCCCAGGGCCCGGGCAAAGAGGTTCATCAGGCCGAACAGTCCCGCCAGCAGGCCCGCTTGGGCAATGCCCAGCCCGAACGTGTCGATGAAGTACAGGGCGGCGATGTTGTCGATGGTGATCTCCACGCCGAAGCAGGCGCCGTAGGCCAGGAACAGGCCCCACACCCGCCGGTCGCGGCAGGCCGCCCCGAAGCTGCCGGCGGCTTCGCTGGCCTTGGCCCGGTAGTGGGGGTCCCGTTTCCGCAAGTCACGCAGGTTGCCCTCGGGCGTATCCTGCGTGAAAAAGTAGTACACGAAAGCCATTCCCAGCAGGGCCACGCCCGGGATCACCATGCTGTAGCGCCACGCCTCGGCCGAGGTGTAGCCCAGACCCACAAAACCCGCGAAGACCAGCGGCATGACCATCTGGGTGACGCCGCCGCCCAGGTTGCCCCAGCCGGCCGCCGTGGCGTTGGCCGTGCCCACCACGTTGGGCGCAAACATCACCGAGGTATGGTACTGGGTGATCACGAACGAGGCGCCGATCACGCCGATGGCGAGGCGGAACAACAGGAAACTCTCGTAGCTGTTGCTCAACCCAATGCCCATCACCGGCAGCGACCCCAGCCCCAGCAGGGCGGCGTAGGCCACGCGGGGCCCCACCTTGTCGCACAGCCAGCCGATGAACAGCCGGGCAATGATCGTAATGGATACCGAGGCAATGATGATGTTGCCGACCTGGGCCTTGGTCAGGGCCAGTTCTTCCCGGATCACGGCCATGAGCGGGGCGATGCCGAACCAACCGAAAAAGCACAGAAAGAAGGTGAGCCAGGTGAGGTGAAAAGCCCGCATGGGCGGGGTACGCACCGTAAACAGGTTGATGGAAGTGGCTTTTGCCGCGTGCAGGTTTTTCATCAATGGGGAAGGTTAAGGGTTCACAAACTCGTCAATGGTCAATGGTCATTAGTCATTGGTCAGTAGTCATTGGTGCATTAGTCAATGGTCATTAGTATAGTGGTCGCCGACGAATGACCAATGACTAATGCACCAATGACTAATGACTACTCCACCCCCACGTACACGTACCCGTCTTCCACCTTCACGGGGTAGACTTTGATGCGGTAGGCTTCGCCGTTGAGGTTTTCGCCGGTGACCAGGGAGAAGTTCTTTTTGTGGAACGGGCAGGCTATTTTGGGTTCGCCGCAGCTGTCGCCGGTGATGCCGCGCGAAAGGGCCATCTGCATTTTGTGCGGGCACAGGTTCTGGCTGGCGTACCACTCGTTGCGGCCCCGGAAGTTGAACACGGCGATCTGCTGGTCGCCGTACTTTACGCACGCCCCGCCGTTTTCGGGAAAGGCTTCCACCGGGGCGGCTTTGAACCAGGTGATTTCGGTTGTGATCATGGCTGATGGGTCAATGGTTAATTAGTCAGTAGTCAATGGTCATTCGTCAATGGTTGATTGGTCAATGGTCATTCGGGATGCGTGACTTGCGCGTAACCATTGACCAATGACAAATGACCAATGGCTACTGACTACTGACCAATCAACCATTGACCACGTCACCACTTCGCCGGGAACTTCTGCCCGCGTTCTTCCTTGAACTGGATCGAAGGATCGGGGTCGGCGGAGTTGACGAAGTGCGTGAAGCGGCGGCGCAGTTCGGGCGTCTCCACGACTTCGCGCCATTCGCAGCGGTAGGTGTTTACCAGGTACTGCATCTCCTGCTCCAACTGCGCGCCGATGCCCAGCGAATCGTGCACGATCACCTCGCGGAGGTAGCCGATGCCGCCCTCCAGTTTGTTGAGCCAGGTGGCCGTGCGGGCCAGGGGCTCGGCCGTTTTGATGTAAAACATCAGGAAGCGGTCGATGTAGCGGATGCAGGTTTCCTTGTCGAGGTCGGAGGCCAGCAGGACCGCGTGCTGGGGTTTGGCCCCGCCGTTGCCGCCCACGTAGAGGTTCCAGCCCTTTTCCGTGGCAATGATCCCGAAGTCCTTCGACTGCGCTTCGGCGCATTCGCGGACGCACCCCGACACGGCGCTTTTGAGTTTGTGCGGGGCCCGCAGCCCCTTGTAGCGTTCTTCCACCTCGATGGCGAAGCCCACCGCGTCCTGCACCCCGAACCGGCACCACGTGGAGCCCACGCAGCTTTTTACCGTCCGCAGGGCCTTGCCGTAGGCGTGCCCGCTTTCGAAGCCGGCCGCCACCAGTTCTTCCCAGATGTCGGGCAGCTGGTCCACGCGGGCCCCGAACAGGTCGATGCGCTGCCCGCCGGTGATCTTGCAGTAGAGGCCGTACTTACGGGCCACCTGCCCGATCACGACCAGCTTTTCGGGCGTGATCTCGCCGCCCGGCACCCGCGGCACCACCGAGTACGTGCCGCCCCGCTGGATATTGGCCAGGAACTGGTCGTTGGTATCCTGGATGGTGGCCTGCCGGAGAATCATTTCGTTCCAGATGCTGGCGAGCATGGAGGCCACCGCCGGCTTGCAGGTTTCGCAGCCGTAGCCCTGGCCGTGCCCGGCGAGCAGTTCTTCGTAGCTGCGGATGGCCTTCACCCGGATCAGGTCGAAGAGTTCCTGCCGCGTGTACCCGAAGTGTTCGCACAGCGTTTTGCGCACCGTTTTGCCCTGCGCCTTCAGCGTGCCGGTGAGCAAGTCCGCGAGCATGGGCACGCAGCCCCCGCAGCCCGTACCCGCTTTGGTGCAGACTTTGAGGGCCTTCACGTCGCCCAGTTCTTTTTCGGTAATGGCCCCGCAGATGGCCCCCTTCGTCACCCCTTCGCAGGAGCAGACCAGGGCGCCGTCGGGCAGGTCCATCACGCCGTTGCCGGGCGTTTCCGCGCCGTTTTTGCGAGGACCCAGCACCAGTTCTTCCGGGTCGGGAGGCAGGGCCAGCCCGTTCTTGCACAACTGGAGCAGCAGGTTGTAGCTTGAGGCTTCGCCCACCAGGATGCCCCCCAGCAGCCGCTTGCCGTCTTCGCTCACGTTGATGCGCTTGTACACGCCCTTTACGGCGTCTTCCAGCACCACCGGGCGGTGCGGCTCGGCGGCGCAGAACGGGTCGCCGAAGCTGGCTACGTCCACGCCGATGAGTTTCAATTTGGTAGACAGATCAAAGCCCGTAAACACCTTGCCCCCGCCGGTGAGGTTGGCCGCCACCACGTCGGCCATTTCGTAGCCCGGCGCCACCAGGCCGTACACCATGCCCCGGTGCAGGGCGCACTCCCCGACGGCGTAAATATCGGGGTCGGCGGTCCGCAGCAGGTCATCGACCACGATGCCGCCCCGCGGGCCGGTCGGCAAGCCGGCCCGGGCGGCCAGTTCGTCGCGCGGCTTGATGCCCGCCGAGATGATGACCATGTCTACCTCCAGCGAGCTGCCGTCGGTAAAGCGCATGCCGGAAATCCCCCCGGAACTGTTCATTCCGCCTTCGATGGCCGCCGTGTTCTTGCCCAGGTGGATGCCGATGCCCAGCGCTTCCAGCTTGCGTTGCAGCACGCGGGAGCCGGCCTCGTCGAGTTGCCGGGGCATGAGGCGGGGCGCAAATTCCACCACGTGCGCTTCCAGCCCCAGGTCGAGGGCGGCCTTGGCGGCTTCCAGGCCCAGCAGCCCGCCCCCGATCACGGCCGCGCGGCGGGCCCCGGCGGCGTACGCCCGGATGGCTTCCAGGTCTTCGATGGTGCGGTACACGAACACCCCGTCTTTTTCGGTGCCGGGGATGGCGGGCACGAACGCGGCCGAGCCGGTTGCCAGCACCAGTTTGTCGTAGGCGGCCACCCGGCCGTGCGCCGTGGTGACCAGCTTGCGCTGCCGGTCAATATTTAGCACCAGTTCGCCCGTGTGCAGGTCAATGTCGTTGTCGAGGTACCAATCTACGGGAGCCAGTTCCAGCGCCTCGCCGGAGGCCCCCGAAAAGTAGCTGCTCAGGTGCACCCGGTCGTAGGCCGGGCGGGGCTCTTCGCCGAATACGGTGAGGCGAAAGGAGTGCGGATTGGACTTGGACAACAATTTTTCGCAGAACTTGTAGCCTACCATGCCATTGCCGATTACCAGGATGTCCATACGGGATTACGTAAAGGGTTACAATAAAAGAGACCGATTTTTACTTACTTATTTTTTAGGTATACTTTTAGAAAAAACTGCACTTTACCGGAAAAACGACTTTAAATTTTAACTTCTATTTTGAAAAAAGAATATAATTTGGATATTGTGACCTCAAAATAGGAGGCACTTTTCAGAATTCAAAATAAAATACTCAAAAATATTTTAAGTATAATTACTTATATAATTAATGGCATACCAAATTGCATTTTTCGCTTTTAAACCCTTGAACCTTCTCCATTTATGACCACACCCAAGCTCACATTGGTAGGCGCCGGCCCCGGGAGTCCCGACCTGATCACCCTGCGGGGGGTGCAGCGGCTGGCGCAGGCGGACGTTGTGCTGTACGACGCCCTGGTACACCCCGACCTGCTCGGCTACGCCCCGCCGGCGGCCCGGAAGGTGTTCGTGGGCAAGCGGCGGGGCCGGTGCGAATTCTCGCAGCCGGAGATCAACGAACTGATCGTGCACCACGCCCTGCACCACGGGCACGTGGTCCGGCTGAAGGGCGGCGACCCGTTCGTGTTCGGGCGGGGCTACGAGGAAATCGGCTACGCGCAGGCGTCGGGCATCGATACCGAAGTGGTGCCGGGCCTTTCCAGCAGCGTTGCCGTGCCGGCGCTGGGCGGCATCCCGCTCACCAGCCGGGGCCTGAGCGAAAGCTTCTGGGTGCTTACCGGCACCACGCGGCACCACGCTTTGCCCGAAGACATCGCCAAGGCCGCGGCTTCTTCGGCAACGGTGGTTATCTTGATGGGCATGAACAGCCTGCCGGAAATCATGGCGATCTACGCGGGAATGGGGCGGGGCGAACTGCCCGTCGCCGTGATCCAGCACGGCAGCCTGGCGGCCGAAAAAACGGCCCTGGGCACGGTATCCTCCATTGGAGAAGCCGTGCGGCAGGGCGGCCTCGACAACCCGGCCATCATCATCGCCGGGGAAGTGGTGCGCCTGCATCCGGCGTTCAGTAAACAGTTATCAGTAATCAGTGGTGAGCGGTACACCGCCAAGCACCAAACAACCACTGACCACTGACTACCGACCAAAAACTACTGCGCTACTGACCAATGACCATTGACCACTGCCCTACTGATTACTGTTTACTGATTACTGTTTACTGACCCATGACCACCCCCCACCACCTCGCGCGGAAGTTTACCAGGCTTTACATCCTGGCCTTGTCGGCGGTTGCTTTCCTGTCGGTGCTGGGGCAGGGGCTGATCCAGCTTACGCTGCACAACGGGCTCAACGACTCGGGGATGGTCAACTACGCCGGCCGCCAGCGTTTCCTGAGCCAGCAGATCGTCAAGAACATCCTGCTGCTGACGGGCCGCGCGGCCGCGCCCGGCGACTCGGTGTACCTGCGCGAACTGCGGCAGGGCCTGGCCGTCTGGGAAAAACACCACCGGGACCTCCGGCGCGGCAACGGGGGGGCGCCGGGCGTGGCCGGACCCGGCGGCGCCGACACCCGGCAGCTCTTTGCGCAACTCGAACCCCACTTCCGGGCCATCCGCAACCGGGCGAACCAGGTCATTCGTCAAAGGGAATCGGGAAAGACCCGGGCGGAACCGCGACCCGGCGAGGCGGCGCTGCTGGCCCACGAACGGACTTTCCTGGCGCTGATGGACCGGATCGTGTTTGCCTACGACCACGCCGCCCGGGCCCGGGTACACCGGCTGCGGCGCATTGAAGGGGGCCTGCTGGGTTTTACGCTGCTGGTGCTGGCGGCCGAAGGTTTGCTGGTGTTCCGGCCGGCGGTGCGCAAGCTGCGCGATACGGTCGGCCAGTTGCTCACGGCCGAGACCAAAGCCACCCAGATGAACGAAGAACTGCTGATGCTCAACCAGTCGTTGCAGGAAGCCAAGGAGGAACTGCTGGCCGCCGCCAACCAGAAGCACCTCCAGCAGATGAGCGAACAGAAAGTGCGGGCCGCCTACCTCATCGAGGGACAGGAGGAGGAACGCAAACGCCTGGCCCGGGAACTGCACGACGGCCTCGGGCAAATGCTGACGGCCCTCAAACTGGGCATCGAGAAGATGGGGGCGCACGGGACGTTTACCGAAAAAGGGCAGAAGCAGCTCGAAGAACTCAAGGCCCTCATCGGGCAGACCATCGGCGAGACCCGCGTGATCTCCTTCAACCTGATGCCGGCTGTGCTCAGCGATTTCGGCATTGCCTCGGCCCTCAAGCTGCTCACGTCGCAGACGTCCAACAACACGGGTTCCAACATCACCTTCCACACCAACGCCACCGGGGCCCGCCTGCCCAAGAACATCGAGATCGGCCTGTACCGCATTGCGCAGGAAGGCATCCACAACGCCCTCAAATACGCCCAGGCCGACCGCATTGCCGTCGAATTGGTCACCAAAAAGAAGTATATTCATCTGACCATTGCCGACAACGGGAAAGGTTTCGTGTACGGGGAGGAGGAAGCACAGGGCGTGGCCCACCTGGGCATCAACAACATGCAGGAACGTTCGCGCCTGATCAACGGCAGCATGAAAATCCAATCGGAGCCGGGCAAAGGCACCCGCATTCACATTAAACTACCGGTTACTTACCTGGAAGATGAACAAAATCACAGTGTTATTAGCGGATGACCACACCATTGTGCGCAACGGCATCCGGTCCATCCTGGAAGAATTCGAAGAAATTGACATTGTGGGCGAAGCCGGCGACGGTGCCGAAGCGGTGGAAAAGGTAAAGGCCCTGGCCCCCGACATTGCCATGATCGACATTGCCATGCCCATCATGAGCGGCATCCAGGCCACCGCCCAGATCAGCAAGCACCACAAAAAAACGCGGTCCCTGATCCTGTCGATGCACGACAACGAGGACTACATCCTCAAATCGGTGGAGGCGGGGGCCCACGGCTACCTGCTCAAAGACACCACCAAGGACGAAATGCTGCGGGCCATCCGGACGGTGGCCGGCGGGGAAAAATACTTCGCCAGTTCGGTGTCCAACATCATCATCCAGGCGTACCTGCACAACGTCAAAAACACGGTCCCCCGGCAGAAGCCGAAGCTGTCGAAAAAGGAAAAGGGGGTGCTCAAACTGATCATCGACGGCCTCAACAGCCGCGAAATTGCCGAAAAGCTCGACCTCAGCGTCCGCACCGTCGACAACCACCGCGCCAACATGATGAAACGGCTGGGCGTCAAAAACGCCGTCGAACTGGTACGGATGGCGCTGGACGAAAAACTTTTGTAAATGGTCATTGGTGCATTAGTCATTGGTCAGTAGTCATTGGTCATTCGTCGTCGACCACTGTACTACTGACCAATGACTAATGCACTAATGACCAATGACTAATGCACCAATGACTAATGCACCAATGACCATTGCTTCATGAAACTACGCATCAAAGGCAACAGCATCCGCCTGCGGCTCACGCAGGGCGAAATCCGCCAGGTCGGCGCGGGAGGAACCGTACGGGAAGAGGTCTGCTTCGCGACGGGGCACTTTGCTTACGCCCTGCTCACCGACCCGGCCATTGAGGTGCCCGACGCCGGGTTCCGGGAAGGCGAACTCCAGGTGCGGCTCCCGGCCGGCCGGGCGGCCCGCTGGGCGTTTTCCGACGAGGTCGGCATCGAAGCGCGCATCGCCGGCCGCGACGGCCACATGCTGCACCTGCTCATCGAAAAGGATTTCCAGTGTCTCCACAAGCGGCCGGGTGAAGACGAAAGCGATCATTTCAAAAACCCGGCCGCCCTGGAGGCGTAAGCGGGCCGCGGTTAACGGGTAGTACGAGCCGCGGAAGTACCGGCAGGCGGAAGACGTCGCCTTGCGGGAAAGGGTCGCGTGGCGGGAAAGGGTCGCGTTGCGGGAAAGCGTCGCGTTGCGGGAAAGCGTCGCGTTGCGGGAAAGCGTCGCGTTGCGGGAAAGCGTCGCGTTGCGGGAAAGCGTCGCGTTGCGGGAAGGCGTCGCGTCGCGGCTCCCCTCCTCGGAGTAGGGCTGTACAGTTTAAGTTATAAAAGCCAGGAATATAGCTCTTTGATATTGTGCGCATAGCGTTCAGTAGTTGCTTTCAGAGAGGAGAAGCCTTTGGCTCTGGTTAAATTCAAGACCATGTTCTTGATAAGGGAGACGTTTTTGGCGGCCTGATGGTGTCGGATGCGGTTTTTGTCTTCCTTCATGTGGACGTCTTTGACCCAATGCAAGCGGTTCTCAATGCCCCAATGATTGCGAATCAGAGTAGCGGCTTGTTGGGCCGATTCCATCTTGCGGCTCAAGATATAGTAGTGGGTCTTCTCATAAGGCTTAGCTTTCTGGAAGCGCTTGCCTTTGCGATAGCCCCAGCGCCTGAGCACTACAAAGCAGACAATGCCTTTGTAGTAGTTTTGCCAGTCTTGAGGGGCGGCAAAGAGCTGGCAGTGGCGGTGTTCCAGGCGACCCCGGTTCTTCTCTCGGTACTGCTGCTCACTGAGGGGCTTTTGGGAGCGGGCCTCTTGTTGGAGGCGGGCCAGGAGCTTGACCTGATTGGCCTTCACTTGCAAGCAGTAGTCATTACCCGAATCAACAATAGCTTCTAGCGTTTTTTTTGGCTGTGCAAGGCATCCAGCGTGAGCATAGCGCCTTTTAGATCGAGTTTTTCAATCAAATCGCGCACGACTTGGGCCTCACCCTGCTGGCCATTGTGAAAGGCTTGTAAGCCTACTACCAACTGGCTTTGGTGAGAAAACACCTGTACCATAGCCACAAAGTCCTGGTAGCTTTCTGGGTAGTCAGAAAGGGTAGACTTCAAACTCTTGCCGTCTAAGCTGTAGGCTGGCTGAGCTTGTTCTAGGGGTTGAGCTTGTAGTTGACCGAGCCAAGCCTGGAACTGCTGCTTGAAGGCCTCAAAGTCGAGCCTTCCCAACACTTCGCCGATGGTAACATGACCCGGTACGCCGTGCTTAAAACCAAACAAGCGTACAAACGCCCAGGCGTGACGTTGCATGAAGCGGGCCAGTTCCCGATAGCCGTAGTAGCCACTTAAGTTGCCTATGACTATCATTGCCAGTAGCGAGGGCAAGGGGTGGCGACTACCCTTTTTACAGCGAGGATCGGGTACTTTGGACAGAAAAGATAACAAGTTAGCAGCCATACTCATTTATATTTCTTGCAAATATACTTGCTAACAACTACTTACACCAAAACTAAACAGCCCTACTCCTCGGAGGGGTTAGGGGGTGGGTTTACTTACATGAGACGATTTATCGAGGGATCACCACATTGCGGTAATCTCCCTTTTATACCACTGCCAAACTTTCTGCAGATACTTTCTGTACGGATACCTCATTGCGCTGTTTTCCCGAGCGGTGACCCTTAAATTATGCGTGGCCTGTAGGTAAACCCACCCCCAGCCCCCTCCGAGGAGGGGAGCCGCGATGCGACGCCTTCCCGCAACGCGACCCTTTCCCGCAACGCGACGCCTTCCCGCAACGCGACCCTTTTCCGCAACGCGACGCCTTCCCGCAACGCGACCCTTTTCCGCAAGGCGGTCCTTGCCCGCCACGCGACGCCTTCCGCCTGCCGATACTTCCGCTACGCAAGGAAATTGGAACCATGCGAGCAACACGACGCCCGCGCAAAGCACGAAGGGATGGTGCGCAGGATGAGGGGGTAAGCGCAGTGGTACGCCGCGTCTGTGATTCTGCCAGGGGCGGAAGAAACAACAGGCGCGTAGCGCTGCTTCGCGCCAGCCCGAATGACCCGGCTACGGATTGACTTTCGCCAGCCTTCTTTCCACGCGCAGGTATTGGAAGCGGCCAAACAGGTGCGCCTCCAGGAGCAGGGCCTGTTCGGGATGGTAAAGGGCTTTTTCCCGGTCAAAAAGCGTTTTTGCCTCGTAAAAAGCCGCCTCGTCTTCCACCGCGGAGATCCGCTGCATGAGTTCGCGGAGGGAATACGCCGGCGCGTGGGGTATCTTGGCCGCCGCAGGTGCATGGGCCGGAACGGGTATCCCGGCTGACGCCGCAACCCTCTCCCCTGCCGGCATCCTGCCTGACCGGGGAGCGGCCGGCCGCGGCGGGTACGGCCTCACGCTTTCGGCAATGGCCCGGATGTGGTCGGGCGTAGTGCCGCAGCAACCACCTACCAGGTTGATCCAGCCCCGTTGGGCAAACTCGGCCAGCAACCCGGCGATCTGCTCCGGGGTTTGGTCGTAGGCGCCGAACGCATTGGGCAGGCCGGCGTTGGGGTGCGTACTGACGCAGCAGGGAGCCAGCCGGGCCAGTTCCTGCACGTACGGCCGGAGTTCCGCGGCCCCCAGGGCGCAGTTGAGCCCGACCGACAACAGCGGGGCGTGGGAGACGGAAATCAGGAAAGCTTCCAGCGTCTGGCCGGAGAGAATGCGGCCGCTGGCGTCGGTAATGGTAGCCGACACCATAAGGGGGAGTGGGCGGCCCGTGCGTTCAAACAGTTGCATCAGGGCAAAAAGGGCCGCTTTGGCATTGAGGGTATCGGTGATGGTTTCCAGCAGGAACACGTCCACGCCCCCCGCCCGCAGGGCCTCGGCCTGCTCGGTGAAGGCTTCCACCAGTTCATCGAAAGTAACGGCCCGGGCCGCGGGGTTATTGACGTCCGGGGAGAGGGAGGCGAGTTTGGTGGTAGGTCCCATGGCGCCGGCCACGAAAAGCGGACGGTCGGCCCCCATCGCCGCGACGGCCTGGCGGGCCAGCCGGGCTCCTTCGTAGTTAATCTGGTACACCAGGTGCGCGGTCTGGTAGTCGGCCTGCGAAATCCGGTTTCCGTTGAAGGTATTGGTGCAGATCACGTCGGCGCCGGCCTCCAGGTACTGCCGGTGGATGGCCCCGATCACGTCGGGACGTGTCAGGTTGAGCAGTTCGTTGTTCCCTTTTACGTCCAGCGGGTGGTTCTGTAAACCCGCATTGCGGTAGTCGGCTTCTTCCAGGCCGTACGACTGGATCATCGTACCCATTGCCCCGTCCAGGATGAGAATCCGTTCCCGTAACGCTTCTTCAATGGTTTGCCGGTGTTCGTGGGTGCTGTGCATCGTGGTGTTTTTTTGGCTTAAAAATAGTGGGTTTCATGGAGTTTCACGCAAAGACCGCAAAGGAGGAGCGCAAAGAGCGCAAAGGGAAGGGAGTGGTATGGATACGACGCTCTTGCTTGCGTCGCGAAAGTACCGGCAGGCGGTACGCGTCGCATTGCGGGACAGGGTCGCATTGCGGGACAGGGTCGCATTGCGGGACAGGGTCGCATTGCGGGACAGGGTCGCATCACGGCTCCCCTCCTCGGAGGGGGCTGGGGGTGGGTTTACTTCTATGACACGAATACTATGGGGATCATCGCGTTGCAATAATCTCATGTGAAACCCCTTGTGGTGATCCCCATATAACTTGTTACATACCGGTAAACCCACCCCCAGCCCCCTCCGAGGAGGGGAGCCGCGATGCGACCCTGTCCCGCGACGCGGCCCATACCGCCTGCCGGTACTTTCGCGACGCAAGCAAGAGCGTCGTACCCATACCACTCCTTTTTCTGTGCGCCCTTTGCACTCCTCCTTTGCGGTCTTTGCGTGAAACTCCGTGAAACCCGCCTTTCTTACCCCACAGGGCAGGATGGCCCCTTGCCCCGGCGCGTGCGACCTTGCGGCATGAAGTACCTTTTCGGCATCATCCTGCTGGCGTGTTCGGCGCTGGGGGCCGCCCAAACCCCCAAATCCGGGGAAATAAAGCCGCACCACGGCCGCCCGACCATATTCATCAACGGCGTGCCCCAGCCGCCGGCCTTCTACGCGCTGACCCACGCCTACGGGGGCCGGTGGTCGTGGGAAGAAGTGCCGGCCCGCAACCTCAACAACTTCTGCCGGGCCGGCTTCCGCCTGTTCCAGGTGGATCTGTACCTGGAAGACATCTGGTACGCCGGGGCCGACACCCTCGATATGGCCAAAGTGCGGCGGCAGGTGCGCGGCGTACTCGACCAGTGCCCCGACGCGGGCGTCGTCATCCGGGTCCACACCAATGCACCCTTCTGGTGGAACAAGGCCCACCCGGAGGAATGCACCCAGTACGCCGACGGCCCCGCGGATACCACGCTGCTGGCCGGCCCGCCCTACCACAACGAAGAACACGACGTGGACCGGGCGTTGCGGGCCAGCCTGGCCTCGGCCAAGTGGCGGCAGGACTCGGGCGAAAAGGTCCGGGAACTGTGCCGGAAACTGGCCGCCACGCCGGAAGGCAACGCCGTGGTGGGCATGCACCTTTCGGGCGGCATCTACGGGGAGTGGCACTACTGGGGCTTTATCGATCACGACCCGGATACGGGCCCCGCCATGACCAACTACTTCCGCAACTGGCTGCAAACCAAGTACAAAACCACCAAGAATTTACAGAAGGCCTGGAAAACGGACGCCTTCACCCTCCAAAACGCCACGGTGCCCGGCGTGGAAGAACGGCTCCGCACCCACGACGGCATCTTCAAGGACCCGGGCCAGGACCAGCGCACCATTGATTACTTTACGGCCCAGCAACAGGTAGTGGCCGAGGATGCCCTCTACTTCTGCCGGCTGGCGAAGGATCACTGGCCCCGGCCTCTCATCACGGGCATCTTCTACGGATACCTGCACATGACCTTCAACCGGCAGACGGTGGGCGGCCACCTGTTCATCAAACAGGTGCTCGAAAGCCCCTACGTAGACTACCTGTCGGCGCCGCAAACCTACTGGGGTGAAAGCCGGAAAGCCGGCGGATCGGGCAACTCCCGGGGCATCATCGAATCGACGCTGCTGCACGGCAAGCTGTGGCTCGACGAAATTGACAACGGGACCCTGCACCCGGCCATCGAACGCGACGACATCCGCTACGGCAGACGCTACGATTCCACGTACGCGACGGTCATCCGGCGGGCTACGCTGCTGCCGCTCCTGCGGGGCATCGGCTACTGGCTCTACGACTTCGGCTTGCAGAAGGGCTTCGGCTGGTGGGACGACCCGGCGTACCTGGCCGACCAGCGGGCCACCAAAGCGTTTTTCGAGGCGCGGCTGGGCGTGCCGTACCGCTCGGAAGCCGACGTGCTGTACGTGTGGAGCCAGGACGTGTTTTATTACCTCAAGTCGGCCCCCTCTCCCATCTCGATGAACGTGCCGGACCATTCGACGGAGCAGGCCCTGCGCAGCGGCGTGGTGGGGGATCACGTCTACGACTTCGACCTGGAACGGGTGAACCTGGATGCCTACAAGGCGGTGGTGTTCATGAACGTGTACGCCCTGTCGGACGCCCAGCGGCAATTCATCCGCCAGAAGGTGGCCCGCAACGGCCGCACCCTGGTGTGGAACTACCTGACCGGCTACACCAACGGGCGGCGCCTGGACCTGGATTTCGTGCGGGAACTGACGGGCATGGGCATGGAACGGACCACGTTGCCGGAAGCCCCGAAGGTGCAGTTTCTGCAACCGGCCTACCCCTACGGGTTCAACGGCCCGCTGGAACCCCTGGTGGTGATCAAGGACGCGGCGGCCCAGCCCCTGGCCCGGCTGCAAACGGGTGAACCGGTGATTGCCCGCAAGCAACTGAAAGACTTCACTTCGGTATTCTGCGCCCTGCCCCTCAACGGCACGGAAGGGTTCCGGGAAATATTCCGGCAGGCGGGCTGCCACGTGTACAACGAGCAGAACGACTTTACCTACGCCCATTCGGGCCTGATCCTGCTCCACACCAAAGACGGCGGCAACCGGGCCCTCCGCCTCCGGAACGGACAGACGGTAAACCTCACCCTGGAAAAGGGCGCTACGCTGCTGCTGGATGGGCAAACGGGGAAAGTGGTGCTGACGGGGATGTAAAGGAGACGGGAGAAAAGGAGGAAGGGAGACCGGAGGAATGAAAACGGGAGATTCATTTAAAGCGAAAGGACCGGCAAGCGGCAGTTGTCGCACGGCGGGAAGGCATCGTGTCACGGGAAAGGGCCGTACGGCGGTACACGTCGCATGGCGGGAAGGGGTCGCGTCGCGGCTCCCCTCCTCGGAGGGGTTAGGGGGTGGGTTTACTTCCATGAGACAACTCACATGGGGATCACCGCAAAGGAAACCCGTGCAATGGAGGTACTCGCATCAGGGAGTATCCGCAGAAAGCTGGGCACTGGCGTGAGGGAGACCAACACAATGCAATGATCCCTTGGTAACTCGTCTCATGGAAGTAAACCCACCCCCTAACCCCTCCGAGGAGGGGAGCCGCGACGCGACCCCTTCCCGCCATGCGACGTGTACCGCCGTACGGTCCTTTCCCGTGACACGATGCCTTCCCGCCGTGCGACAACTGCCACCAAACGGTACTTCCGCCAGGCAACAACTACCGGGATCGACCCTATGAATCAAATATTTCCCGATCCTTCGCGGTCAACTTTCCGACCTTCTAACTTACCATTCAACCTTCCGCATGAACTACCGTGAAGCAAACCCGAAAGACAGCGCCGCCATTGCTATGCTCCATGCCCGGAGCTGGCAAGTGCATTACCGGGGCATCCTCTCGGAGGCGTACCTGGCGCACGAGGTGACGGACGACCGGCTGAAGCTCTGGGAAAGCCGCCTGGCGCACCCGGCCCCCAACCAGTACGTGCGGGTAGCCGAAGACGGCGCCACCCTGTGCGGCCTGGCCTGCGTGTACGCCGGCGAAGACCCGGTGTGGGGCTCCCTGCTCGACAATCTGCACGTGCTGCCCGGCTACCAGGGCCGGGGCGTGGGCACCCGGTTGCTGGCCGAAGCCGCCCGCTGGGCCGCGCAACGGGCTCCCGGGCTCCCCTTCTACCTCCTGGTGTACGCGCAGAATGCGCAGGCCCGCCGGTTCTACGAAAGCCTGGGCGGTACGCGCGAAGAAACCTTCCTGGTCGATAACCCGGGCGGCGGCCAGTCCCCCGCCTGCCGCTACGTGTGGCGGGACTTCAGCCCTAAAGGAGACATTAGATTTTAGAAAGGAGATTTTAGACAGGAGACAAGAGTCTGACTGTAAGCCTCTTATTTGAGTTACGCGTCCTATGTCTCCCGTCTCCTGTCTCCTGTCTCCCGTCTCCCTTCTCCCGTCTCCCTTCTTACTACCGGGCCATTTCCCGGGGCTTGCCTTTCGCATCCCTTTTGGCGTTTTTCTTCAACCGGTTGAGCCACAGGATCACTCCGGTAACCGGGAAGGTAACGCCGGCCACGCAAGCCAGAAAAGCCACGATGCGCCCCGGCAGGCCGGCAATCGAACCCACGTGCACCGGGTAGAACGTAGCCCGTACCCGCTGGCCCAGGTTCTTTTCCGTGAACAGCGTTTTGCCGAGCAGGGCCCCGGTGTACTGGTCAAAAAAGAGCTGGTCGGAGGCCCGTTCGTGCGCCGCCCCGCGGGGCATGAGCACCACCGAAAACGCCCCGGCGGAGTCTTTGGGCAGTTGAATGTTGTAGAACTCGGCCCCAGGAGATTCGCGCCGGGCAGCGGCCAATACCTCGTCCGGCGTAACGGCCGCGGCCCCGTCGCGGGGGGTGGACAAGGGGGGGTCGGGCCGCACGTTTTCGGTGCCGGTGACCCAGTAAATGCCGTCGTTGAACCACTGGAAGGACCAGGCCAGGCCGGTAAAGGCAAACGCGAACAGGAAGATGGCCGCGTAAAACCCGACCACGATGTGCAGGTCGTGGTTGAGGCGCTTCCAGCCCCCGTCGAGCTTCAGGCGGAGGCGTTGCCGGAGGATTTTTTTGTTCTGGGGCCACCAGAGCACAATGCCCGTGAGGAGAATGAACAGGAACACGGACGTACTCACGCCCACGATCAGTTTGCCCGTGTCGCCGGCCAGCAGCCAGCGGTGCAGCGAAAACATGGTGAAAAAGAACGGACTCCGCTGGCTCTGCCACGCCACCACCTGGCCGGTGTAGGGGTTGACGAACGCCTGGCTGCCGCCGCCCTTGCCGCCTTCGCCGCCCCGCGGGGGCCCGCCCTTGCCGCCGGGTTCGCCGGCCGCCTTGCCGGACGCTTCTTCCTTGCGGTAGGAGATTTCAACGGTGCGGGCCGGGTCGGCGTATATTTTCACCGCCGACACCCGGGCCTCCGCTTCTTTTTGCGCCACGGCCGCCACCGCCTCTCCCAGCGGCACCCGTTGCCCGCCGGCGGCCACGCGGTACCGCTCGGGGTAAAGCAGTTGCTGGAATTCCTTTTCAAACACCAGGACGGCGCCCGTAAAACACACAACGGCAATGACCAGCCCGCAGGCCAGGCTCAGGTAGAGGTGGATGTTGCGAAAAAATACTTTCATGGGTGGGATGGCTAAAAATGGTTATATGGCTGTATGGTTATATGGCTGATGGTCTGCACGTAAGTGGTCATGCGTAAGCCCAACCATACAGCCATTCAACCATACAACCTCCCTTGTCAATTCGTCTCTCGTCTTAAAACTTATAGGCCAGCGTCAGGGCAAACTGGCGCGGGGCAACCGGGTTGATGCTGTTGTCGTCGTGGGCGTAGTAGCCCAACGCGTCGAACAGGTTGGTGAGCCGGCCCCGCAGCGATACGCTCCGGAAGGTGTACCCGGCCGATGCGTCAAATTGCAGGAAGCTGGGCAGCGCAATCAGCCGGTAGGCGTCGTCGGGTACGGTCAGGCGGGTGCTGCGCCCGGCCAGCATGTCGCCCACGTAGAAGCCCGTAAAGCCAAAGTTAAAGCCTTTGAGCAGGCTGCCCTCGAACGCGTAGTACACACTGGCGCTGGCCGTATGGTTGGGGTTATAGCGCAGGCGGCTGCCCACCTCGTAAATGTTGCTCCGGGTGTACCGGGTCTGGTTGTAGCTGTAGCCGCCCACGAACGAAAAGCCCCGGAATGACCTCGTCATCAGGTCCACTTCCAGTCCCTGGCTGGTTACCTCGCCGGCCAGTTCCTGGGCGTTGGGATACGCCGCGTTGAAATTCGGGCTGTCGGGCAAAATGGTCTGGTTCAGGTTGCTGTTGACGATGTGGTACACCGTCACGTTGGCGGAGAGCAGGCCTTTGAAGAGGTCGTTCTTTACGCCCAATTCGTACTGGTCGATGAAAGAGGGGGCAAGCTGTTTGCCGGTGTTGTCGATGCCCGTGTTCAGGTTGAAGGAGTTGGCGTAGCTGGCAAATACCGAGGTGGTTTTGAGGGGCTGGTACACCACCCCGAAGCGGGGCGTGAAGGCGTGGTCATACCGGGACGTGGGATCGGCACTGAGCACGTCCGTGCCATGGGTGCGGGCGTACGACTCGTTCCGGCTTTCGAGGTAGGAAAACCGGACCCCGGCCAGCACTTTCAACTTGTCGGTAATGCCGATCAGGTCCTGCACGTACACCCCGCCGCGGCCCGCCAGGTTGCGGGCCAGCGAGGTGATGGTGGCCTGCGGAATGTCGGCCCGCTGCACCGATTCGCCGGGGGTGAAAACGTTGATGGTATCGTAGGCGGCCGTTCCCTGGGGGTTGGCCCGGATGGTGAAGGCCGGCGTTTGGGTCCGGTACTGGTCGGCCTCGGCCCCCAGCAGCAGGTTGTGCGACAGGAAGCCCGTCTTGAACTGCCCCGTCAGGTCAACCTGCCCGAGAAAGTACCCCTCGTCGGTTTGGGTGCGCTGGAGGCCCCGGGCCCAGGTGCCGTCGGGCTGCACGGTACTGGGCCGGGTGGTACTGTAGAGGTTGCCCGAAAAGCTTTGGTAGCCGCCCACGGCCCGCAGTTGCCAGTTGGGGCGCAACCGGTGGGTAATGGTAAGGGTGGCGCTTTTTTGTTCTGCCCGGTAATTGGCCCAGGACACGCCCAGGTACCGGCTGCGCGGCACGTCGGCAATCTCGTAGTTGATGGCGCCGACGCCGTAGTCCGGGGTGCGGTTGTCTTTCAGGTAATCCCCTTCCAGGAGTATTTCCGTCTTCTCCCCTACCTTCGCCACCAGGGAAGGGTTGATGTAGAAACGTTCCGACTGCACCCCGTCGCGGAAGCTGCCGGCGTTTTCGTAGGTAGTGTTGATGCGGTAGGCAAAATGCTTGCTGTTGTCAATGGCGCCGTACACGTCGAAAGCCGGCTTGTAAAAGCTGAAGCTGCCGGCCCGCATCGAAATTTCGCCGCCGTGCTCGAATCTGGGCTTCTTGGTCACCAGGTTGAGCACGCCGCCGGCGGCTACGTTGCCGAACAGGATGGCGTTGCTGCCCTTGAGCACTTCCGCCCGTTCCAGCGAACTGGTTTCGGGCATGACGCCGTTGTTGAAGCGCACCCCGTTCTTGAAGGTATTGTTGCTGCCGAAGGCAAAACCGCGGCCGGCGATTTCTTCCTGCGTGCCCCCGGTGGTGCCCATCACGTACACGCCGCTGGTGTTGTGCAGCACGTCGCTCACCCGCAGCACCTGTTGCTGGTCCATCAGTTCCCGGTCAATCACGATCTGGCTTTGGGGCAGGTCCAGCGGCCGGATGGCGACCTTGCCGATGCTCACCGGCTTTTCGTTGAGGCTGCGGCTGCCCGTCACCACTACTTCCGACAACTGCTGCGCCGTTTCGGCAAGCTCAACGTCCAGCGTCAGGGTCTGGCCCGCGGCCAGGGTCACGGTCTTTTCCTGCGTCCGCAGCCCCACCGAGGAGGTCACCACGGTGTAGGAGCCGGGCGGCACGTTTTTGAGCCAGTAGTCGCCCCTTTCGTCGGTGGCCGTGCCTTTGGCGGCTTCCTTCAGGGCCACGTTCACGTAAGCCGCCGGCTGGCCGTCACGGGTACGGATGCGGCCTTTGAGGGCGGCGGTTTGGGCGTGGGCGGAAAGGATGCTGAGCATGAAGCAGAAGAGGGCCGCAAAAAGTTTAGGATGCGGAAGGGGAACCGGTTGCTTGGACATATAGCGTTTGAATCAAATGGACGGAAAAAAATAGCGGTGGTTAATGGCGCAAGATTATCCACTATTTAGAATTAGTCCAAATAAATTCTGCTGAAAATTAGCGGCTATTTGTCGGGAAGGAAGGATAGGGTTTAAACCCTATCCCATTGCGACGGAGACTTGTGGATAGGACCGCAAAGAAGACGCAAAGAAAAAGGAACGGCACGGGTGTGGTTATTTTCCTTTGCCCATGAAAGCACCGGCACGCGGTACGTGTCGCGTCGCGGCTCCCCTCCTCGGAGGGGTTAGGGGGTGGGTTTACCTACAGGCTACAACTAACGTGGGAATCACCGCGTGAGGTGCTTGCGGGCGAACCGGGAGTGGTTCTTGCCCCTCTCATGCCCGGACATAGCTTTCTGCGGAGACATTCTCATGCGGATACCTCTCTGGGTAGTGCAGTAATCGTCGTGCGATGATCCCCACATTATCCGTGTCATATCGGTAAACCCACCCCCTAACCCCTCCAAGGAGGGGAGCCGCGACGCGACACGTACCGCGTGCCGGTGCTTTCACGAACAAAGGAAAATAACCACACCGTGCCGTTCCTTTTTCTTTGCGTCTCCTTTGCGCCCCTTGCGGTTCAGTTCCTTTCTTTGCGGCCTTTGCGCTTCTTTGCGCCTTTGCGTGAAACCCGCCTTTGCGTGAACCTCCGTACAACCCTTTACCCCCCCGTTACCGGCTGGCCGTTTCGGATTTGCCGGCCACGATCTTGAGGTCGATGGTGAAGTTGTCTTCGATGACCTTGTCGGCAACGGTGCCGATGATGGCGGCCCGGTACTTGATGTCCCACTTGGTACGGTCCACTTCGAGCCGGGCGGTGGCTTCGGCCGCGTCGCCGCTGATCTTCACCGTGGCCGGGAACGTGACGGGGTTGGTAATGCCTTTGATGGTCAGGTTGCCCGTGACGGTGTAATTGGGCTCCCCGGCTTTGGCGCCGGCCACGGGAACGACTTTGGTAATGGTGAAGGTAGAAGCCGGGTGCTTTTCCACCGAGAAGAAATCTTCCGATTTGAGGTGCCCGGTCAGTTTGGCGTTCCCGCCAGCGTCGGTAATGTCGCTCACGGTGATGCTGGTCATGTCCATCGAGAACGTGCCGCCCGTCAGTTTGCTTCCTTTCACCTGCAAGTTGCCGCCGGCCAGCTTCACCGTGCCGTTGTGCTGCCCGGTCACTTTCCTGGCCGTCCACTGCATGGTGCTCTTGCTCACGTCCACGGGCAGGGTGGTGGCCTTGGCGGGTGTTTCGGCGGGCGGGGTACCGGTTCCCGGGTTGCGGCCCGCCACCAGCGGGGCGGTTTGGCTCAACAGCAGCAGTGCCACGGCAGTCATGCTTACTCGGATCATTTTCATCATTGTTCGTTTAAAGGGTAAAAGATGGATGTAAAGTAAAAAGTCAAGGCGCAATGCGTTCTACTGCCTCCTGGTCAGGGGCCGGCCCGTCGGGGGTGTCTTCGGGAAGCCCCAGGTGCCCGAGTACTTCGTGCTTGAGTTGTTCGAGTTGCGCCACCTCCCAGGGCTCAAACCGCTGTTCGCCCACCAGTTTCCGGCGGAGCCGGTAGGTATGCAGCCGGCTCCGGCGGCCGTAGAGCTTTTCCGCCACCCGGTCCAGGTTCAGGAAAGAAGAATAAAGCCAAAGTAACGTCATTATAAAAAGGGTAAGGGTATTGTAAACAATTAAGTAACCGAGGGATAGACATTTTTGAAACCAGGGGAAAAGGCGTGGGTTCGCAGCAGTCATCCCCCTACCCCCTTCCCTTACCCACAAACCAGCCGCACAAGGGGGACCGCGTACCCATCCGTGTCGTAGCAAGGGAATTGCCGATGTTAAGAGAACCTTCAGCAACAGGAGGATCGGCCGCGTTCGATGGGTACGCAGTCCCCCTTGTGCAGCTGGTTTGTGGGTAAGGGAAGGGGGTAGGGGGATGACTTTTTGTTCCCTCATGTACGACCGCCCCTCAGTTAAGCAACCAACCCCCACTCCGCCTTATTTGGGCCTAGTGCCCGGAGCGGCCGGAGCCTGTCCTTTCGCCGGCGTTTGCGAGGGGCCGCCGCCCGTTTGCGTACTCTCCTCCTGGCCGTTGCCCTCCCCGCCTTTCAGGTCGTCGTTGCGCACGGATTTGCGGCGCTTGGGGGCGTCCCTGGCCGTCATCTTGCCGATGCGGTAGCTCAGGTTCACCTTGAAACTCAGGTTGCGCATGGTGTTGGTGCCCGACTGGGTGAGGACCGGCGAGGCCAGTTCACTGCGCGTGGTGATGGCCGGCGCCAGGAAGTTTTCGGCCCCGAACCCGATGCTGCCCTTTTTGTTGGGCAAGTCTTTCTTCACGCTCAGGCTGTAGACGCCGAACCCGCCCCGCATCCCTTGCAGTTGCACCTCCCGGCCCCGGTAGAAGCCGAACAGTTGCAGGCCCCAGCCCCTGGTGAGGGTGTAGTTGGCAAAGCCCCGGACGCTGTACACCCACCCCTGGTTGCTGGCGTTGTAGAGCGGGTCGGCCACGTGGTTGTCCAGCACGGCGTAGTACACGTCGGTGCCGCCGTTCAGCGAGAACCGGTTGGAGAGGCTTACGTTGGCGAATACGCTCATGCCGTAGGCGTTTTCGCTGCCGATGTTCTGGAAGCCCGTGCGGATGGTGTCGGGCCGGGACAGGCCCGTGACCGGGTCTGCGCCGCCGGGAATCACGTCGCGGACCCGCTGGATGGCCCCGGTGGTATTGCGGGCAAAGGCCGAAAAGTTCAGCGACGTACTCTTGAGGGTAGTGCTGTAGGCCAGTTCGAAGTTGTTGGTGTACTCGGGCCGCAGGTCGGGGTTACCGGTACTGATGCTCAAGGGATTGGAAGCGTCTACGTTGGGGTTGAGGAATTGCAGGGAGGGCCGCTGAATCCGGCGGTTGTAGGCCGCTTTCAGCGTGTTGCCGTTGTTGAGTTTCTTGGACAGGTTCACGCTGGGCACCAGCACGCCGTACGACGGAATCCGGAACCCGCCGTCCCCGGTCTGCAACCGGGCCGCAATGGTGGTGTACTCGTAGCGGGTGCCGGCCTTGAGGCTGTAGTTTTTGGGCAGGGTCACCGCGTAGGAAAGGTAGCCCGCCGTGATGTGCTGGTCGTAGCTGAACACGTTGGACCGGCTGCTGCCGGGCAGGGCCACGTATTCGCCGTCGGCCCCCTCGGCGGCAAAGTAGGTGTAGTCGCTGGTGACCTTGCGCATGATTTCCTTGCCGCCCATTTCCAGGAGTTGGTTCTTGCCCAGGGGCGTCTGGTAGTTGAGTTCCACGGTCACTTCCTGGTTGTAGCTCTCGTTGAGGTTTTTGAGCCGGCTGGTGGTCGAGAAGTCTTCGGCCAGCAGGCTGTTGATGAAGTTGTTGGTGGCGTTGTTGCGGCTGTACTGGGTGAGAATGCTCAGTTCCCGCCCGGGCTGCCGGAAGGTGTGCGTGTAGTTGAGGTTCGCGTCGAGGGTGTTGGACAGGTCCCACACGGTCACGTTGCGCAGGCTGCCGCCCGTGAGCACGTCGTCCTGGTAGGTCTGGGTGAGCAGCCCGTCCTGGAAGGTGTGGCGGTTGCGCGTGCCGAACTGCACGGAGGCGTTGAGGTAGTCGTGCTTGCTGATGTCGTAGTCCCAGCCCAGCGCGTAGCGGCCCATCAGGAACCCGTTGCGGGTGTCGGCCTGCTGCGTGGTGAGGGTCTGCGCGCTGCTGCCGGTGGTAAGCTGCCGGTTGGTGAATTCGCCGTTCACGTTGTAGCCCAGCCGGCCCCGGCCGTCGAGGGAAAAGCCCATCTTGCCCTTGCGGAGGCTGCCGTTGAGGCCCAGGTTGGTGCCCCGAAGCCCCACGCCCAGGTCGGTGTTGAGGGCAAAACCTTCCAGCGTGTTTTTCTTGGTCACGATGTTGATGATGCCGCCCGACCCTTCGGCGTCGTACTTGGCGGAAGGCGAAGTAATGACCTCCACGGATTTGATCATGTCGGAAGGAATCTGCTTCAGCGCGTCGGCGACGCTGCCGGCCGTGATGGTGGAGGGCCGGTTGTTGATGAGCACCCGGATGTTCTGGCTGCCCCGCATGGACACGTTGCCGTCGAGGTCCACCGACAGCATGGGCACTTTGCGGAGTACGTCGGTGGCGTCGCCGCCCTGGTTGGTGGCATCGGCTTCGGCGTTGTACACGGTGCGGTCTACTTTCTCTTCAATGAGGGTTCGCTGGCCCTGCACGGTCACTTCCTGCAACACCTCCACGGCGGGCGGCAGCAGCACCGGGCCCAGGTCAACCTTGTTCTGAGCGTTGCCGACGGCAACCGGGCCGATGGTTTTGGTCCCGTAGCCGATGGAGGTAACCTGCACCTGGTACGTGCCGGCGGCTACTTTTTGCAGGGTGAATCTGCCGCTTTCGTCGGTGGTCGTACCGTCCAGGGGCTTGCTGGTGCCCGGGTCGTTGAGGGCTACGGTGGCGAAGGGAACGGGCTGTTGGGTGGTGGCGTCCACGACGGTGCCGGCAATGCTGCCTTTGCCCGCCGCGGGGGTGAGCCGGGCGGCGGGGACGTTCCCGGCGCCGGGACGGGTTGCGGCCGGCACGCTGCCCGGGGCGGCGTTTTGGGCTACTGCCAGGGAGCCGCTTGCCAGCAAGGCGAGGCAAAGGAATGCTTTTTTCATGGGAGGCGTACCGTTAAGGAGTACGTTGCAAAAGTATCTCCCCCGGCCCCCTTCCCTAAATCCTCCCGGGTGAATCGCCCTTTCGGCCGGCTGAGTGCCCGGTTTCGCGTGGCGGAAGGATTGGGTGGTCAATGGTCATTGGTGCATTGGTCATTAGGGGTGCGTAGGTTATCGCATGCGAATGACCATTGACCATTGACCAGCAAACGCCTGCATCATTTCCCCAGCCACTCTTTGAAGTCGGTGATGCGGTCGCCGCTCACGAACACGTCCTGGTGGGGCGTGGGCTTGAGGTCCAGTTTGAGCTTGCTGCCCGAATAGGTGTGGATGGTGCGGATGGCGGGCAGGGAAACCAGGAAAGCCCGGTTTACCCGGAAAAACGCCGCCGGGTTGACCAGGGCGGTCAGTTTGTCGAGGCTGTACTCCACGGGCAGGTGCTGGCCGTCGTGCGTGGTCAGCCAGTTGGCCTTGTCTTCGTAGGAAAAATAGGCGATGTCCGCCGTGCCGATGCTGCGGATCTTCGTGCCGATGGTGACCATGAACCGGTCTTTGTACGCTTTGCCGCCGCCCTGGAGCAGGTTCACCAGGGCCGCGTAATCGGGTGGGCCGGCCGGGGCCGCCGGGGTGGTTTGCCGCAGCGTTTTGAACTTGTGGAGCGCCGCCGCCAGTTCGTCCTCGTCGATGGGTTTGAGCAGGTAGTCAATGCTGTTGGCCTTGAAGGCTTGCAGCGTGTAGGCGTCGTAGGCCGTGGTAAAAATGATGGGAACCGTCAGCTTCGTCTGCTCAATGATGCGGAAGGCAATGTCGTCTTCCAGGTGAATGTCCATGAACACCAGGTCGGCCCGGGGCGTGGCCGGTTCGGTGAACCACGCAATGGCTTTGGCTACCGAAGGAATCCGGGCGACGACCTGGATGGCCGGGTCGATTTCCCCCAGCAGCTTCTCGAGGCGCTGGGCCGTGAGGGTTTCGTCTTCAATAATGACTACGTTCATAGCGGGAAAGGAGTGAGGAGTGAGGAGTGAGAAGCGAGGAGTGAGAAGCGAGAAGATTGTACACGCACTTTACCGTTTCTCCGGACAAGCCCGTGCCCGCCTTCTCACTCCTCGCTCCTCGCTCCTCGCTCCTCTTTCAGCAGCGGGAGTTTGATCACGAAGGCATCGTCCACTTCCCCGGCCTCGACGGGGCGGTCGGTCAGCAGCCGGTAGCGGTTGAAGATGTTTTCCAGGCCCAGGCCCGTGGAGTCTTCCACCTGCGGCCGCAGTTGCAGGGGATTGCTCACCAGCAGGTACTCTCCCTGCGTTTCGATGGTGACCACCAGCGGCTTTTCCTGCGACATCTGGTTGTGTTTGACGGCATTTTCTACCAGCAGTTGCAGCGTCAGCGGCGCAATGGCGTAGCGGGCCGCCTCGGGCCCGGGCACCTGGTTGCGTACCTGCAATTTTCCCTCGAAGCGCAGGTTGAGCAGGAAGCAGTACGAGGCCAGGAAGTCAAGTTCGGTTTGCAGGCTCACCCGTTCGGAGTCCCGCTGCTCGAGGATGTAACGGTACACCTTGGAGAGTTGCCTGATGAACCGCACCGACAGCTTGGGGTCTACCTCCACCAGCGAGGTAAGGATGCTGAGGCTGTTGAACAGGAAATGGGGGTTCACCTGGTTGCGCAGGGCCACGAATTGCGCCTGCGTCGCCTCGCGTTTCAACCCTTCGGCGTTGATGCGCAGTTGGGCGAGTTGCTTGTATCCCCGCCGGTTGGCCGCCAGGTAAAAAGCCATCAGCATGGACAGCACCGTCAGGCTGGTATTGGCCTTGCCGCGGGTTTCGCGGTCGGCCCGCCGGGGGGCCCTGGGTTGGTCCCCGGAGGCAGTACCCGCCACGGCGGCAGGGGGTTGCTCGCGGCCGGCAAAGTCATTGACCTGGTGCAAGATGAGGTGGAACCCGCCGTTGAACAGGACGGCCAGGGCGCCGGCAATCACCAGGGTAGCCAGTTGGGCCGGCCACTTGGTGTCGATCAGGAAGTTCTGCCCCGATTGCCGGAAGAATTTTTCTTCGAGCCATTCGGTGATGGTCAGCCAGCCGGTAAAAAAGAAGATGGTCAGCGGAATTTCGAGCAGCCAGATGAGCAATGCCCGTTGCAGGAAGGCCAGGTCGGCGCGTTCCAGGTCAATGTTCAGGTAAAGCCGCAGGGGCCAGTAAATGACGAATACGCTGGCCGCCAGCCGGACTTTCTGGGCAAGTTTCAGGGTGTGCTGAACGGGTGGCTCCATGGATCGAAGGGTATGGCGCAAATACGGGTCTATTATTCATTACGCGCAATGGTACGTAGTACGGCCAGTTGCGTACGTCCGGACCGGGCAAAGTTGCAGCGCCGGCCGTTCCGCCCCAAACGTTTCGGCGTGGGTGCCGAATTTTACGGGCTGGATGACCCGTTTGGCCCGGCCAGTACGCAGACGCATTGGCGGATGCCGGGACTCGGAAGTGGTCAGTGAGACACTGGCCAAGGCCCCAACGACACTGACTACGGTTCAAAACCAAACTCGGTAAGCATCCACCGGCCGGCCGGCCGTATCGTCCCGGAAGCCCGCCCGTGTCTCACGGGTGGGCTTCCGGGAAAACGCTTCTCAACCGGGCAAGCGTAAAAAGCAGTACATTTGATTTTTATAAACCCGCCCGGCCATGAAACCCATCTCGCTGAACGAATTTTACCAGACCACGGCCCCCCTCATTCCCGACAACCTCAACAAAGAAATCGGCCATTTTAATGTATTCGAAATCAGTGAACTTCAAAAGCTCAAGCGAAAAACCGGGTCGGTGATGGTCTACAACCGGCGGGCCTATTACAAGATCAGCCTCATCCGGGGGCGCAACCGGGCCGAATACGCCGACAAGGTGATCGACATTGAGAAAAACGCCTTGCTGTTTGCCACCCCCAAGATTCCCTACCACTACCTGCCGCAGGACGATAACCAGTCGGGCCACTTCTGCATCTTTACGGCCGACTTCCTGGTGCACAGCAAAAGCGGCGTCGTGCTCGATGAACTGCCCCTTTTCCGGCCGGGCGGCTACCCCATCTTTCAACTGGCTGACGAACAGGTGGATGAACTGACGTACATCTTCCACAAAATCCAAAAGGAACTCGCTTCCGACTACGCCTACAAGTACGACCTGCTGCGCAACTACCTCCTCGAACTGATCCACTACGGCCAGAAGCTGCAACCGGCCACGGTCTTGTACCCCACCCACACGGCCTCGGCCCGCATTTCGTCCCTGTTCATCGAACTGCTCGAACGGCAATTCCCGATCGAATCGCCGCACCAGACGCTGGACCTGCGCACGGCCAAAGACTACGCCGACCGGCTGGCTGTGCACGTCAACCACCTTAACAAGGTGCTCAAGGAAAATACCGGCCACACCACCACCGGCCTCATCAGCAGCCGCATCATCCAGGAAGCCAAAATCCTGCTCAAACAGACCGACTGGAACGTCTCCGAAATCGCCTACTGCCTGGGCTTCGAAGAGGTGGCGCATTTTTCCAACTTCTTCAAGAAACAAACCTCGCTGGCCCCGGTCGCCTTCCGCGCGTAAGGCGCCCGGTTTGAATTTTGCAAACATCGGATTGCCATTCGCAAACGGCTACTGCCCGGATCGGGCTACCTTTGTCTCATCAAAACAAACGCAAAAACGATGAGCAAGAGCAAAATAGCCCTGGTGACCGGCGGGAGCCGCGGTTTGGGCAAAGACATGGCGCTGAGCCTGGCGCAAAAAGGCGTGGACGTAATCATCACCTACCGCAGCGGGCGGGAAGAAGCCCTCGCCGTGGTGGAATCCATCCGGGCCCTCGGGCGCAAAGCCGTTGCCTTGCCGCTGGACCTGAGCACCACGGCCCCCCTCGGCGACTTTGCCGGGGCGGTAGCCACCCACCTGCAAACCACCTGGGACGCCACCGGCTTCGATTTCCTGGTGAACAACGCCGGCATCGGCGCCGGGGTACCGTTCGAAAACGTATCGGAAGAACTCTTCGACGAATTCCTGAACGTGCATTACAAGGGCGTTTATTTCCTGACGCAAAAACTGCTGCCCCACCTCAACGAAGGGGGCGCCATCATCAACATCAGCAGCGGCACCACCCGTTTCGTCAACCCGGGCTATTCGGTGTACGCGTCCATGAAAGGCGCCATGGAAGTACTCACCAAGTACTGGGCCAAGGAGTTGGGCGCCAGGGGCATCCGCTGCAACATCGTGGCGCCGGGCCCGGTGGAAACCGATTTCAACAATGCCGCCATCCGCAACAATCCGCAGCTCAAGGAGCGGCTGGCTTCCATGTCGCCGCTCAACCGCGTGGGCCGCGCCGAGGACATCGGCGGGGTGGTGGCCTTCCTGTGCACCGACGAGGCCGCCTGGATCAACGGCCAGCGGATCGAAGTGTCGGGCGGGATCAACGTGTAGTTGTTGGTCAGTAGTCATTGGTCAGTAGTCATTGGTAGGTACGCGTAAGTTGCCTGCCGCGTACTGCCCAATGACTACTGACCAATGACTACTGACACTATCAAGACGAAAGCTCGGCCGCGGCGGGGCTGTACTGGGAAGGCGGACAACCGTAGACCTGCGTAAAGCAGCGGCTGAAATACGACGGTTCTTTGAAGCCGACCTGGTAGGCAATTTCGGACACCGTGCCCGCTTTCCGGGCCAGCAGGGCGGCGGCCCGCTTCAGCCGCAGCGTACGGATGAAGTCGCTGGGCGCCTGGCCGGTGAGGGCAAACAGTTTCCGGTACAGCTGCGTCCGGCTCAGGGCCACCTCCTGCCCCAGCCGCTCCACGTCGAAGTCCTGGTCGGACAGGTACTGCTCCACGGTACCCACCACCTTCTGCAAAAACACCTCGTCGGCGGAGGCTACGCGCACCGGGTCGGGCTGCACGAGCATTTCCCGCCGGAACAGTTCGCGGAGCCGTTTGCGGTCTTCCACCAGGTTACGCACCCGCACCTGCAGTTCCTGGTGGTGGAAAGGCTTGACGATGTAGTCGTCAGCCCCCGTGAGCAGCCCGGCAATCTTGTCCTGCATGGCCGCGCGGGCCGTGAGCAGCACCACCGGAATGTGGGCAGTGGAAAAGTGCTTTTTCAGCCGCTGGCACAGCGTCACGCCGTCCTGCTTGGGCATCATTACGTCGCTGATAATCAGGTCGGGCAGCGCCTCCGTAGCCACCTGCCACCCCTGTTCGCCGTCTTCGGCTTCCAGTACGTAATACTCTTTGGGCAACGCCAGGCGGATGAACTGCCGCAGGTCGGCGTTGTCCTCGATGATCAGGATTTTGGTCTGGTATTCCTCGGCTTCCCCCGTCGCGGGCGCGGCCTCCGGCGGCGCTTCTGCCCGTTGGACCGGGGTTTCCACCGCAACCGGCGGGGCCGGCGCGTCACCGGGCACCGGTTCGGCCACCGGCAGGTCAATCGTGACTTCAAACCGGCTGCCTTTCCCCGGGGTGCTCTCCACGACGATCTGCCCCCCGTGGAGTTCGGTAAGTTCTTTCACCAGCGTAAGGCCCACGCCCGACCCTTCGTAGGAACGCGTGCCCGAATCGTCGGCCTGGTAAAACCGGTCGAAGATGTGCGGCAACTGCGCTTCGGAAATGCCGATGCCCGTGTCGGTGACCCGCAGCACCCAGCGGCAAAGGGGCTCCTCCGGCAGCCGCTGGAGCAGCACTTCCACCGAGATCGTCCCGCCCGCCGGGGTGAACTTGCAGGCGTTGGAAAGGAGGTTGTTGGCGATTTTTTCGAGCTTGTCGGCGTCGAAGTGCGTCCATTGGGCCTCCTCCGGAATAGCTACCCGGTAGGTCACCCCTTGCCGTTCGGCCAGCGAGGCAAACGCGTACACGACGGCCCGCAGGAAGTGCGTAAGGTCGCCGGGCTTGGGTTGCAGGGCGAGTTTGCCGGCTTCCAGGCGCGACAGGTCGAGCAGTTGCCCGATGAGTTGCAGGAGCCGCCCGGTATTTCTTTCGAGCAGGTCGTAGTGCCCCCGGCGGGCCGGGGTTTCCTTTTTCTCGCCTTCCCGCAGGATGGCCGCACTGCCCTGGATGAGCGTCAGCGGGGTGCGCAGTTCGTGCGAAATGTTCGAAAAGAAGCGGGACTTGGCCTGGTTCAGTTCCCAGAGTTTATCGGATTCCACCTGCCTGATCTTCAGGTCGGACTTTAACCTTTCCCGGCGGATCACGCTGCGGTAGGCAAACCCGGTGAGCCCCGCGGCCAGCACCCCATAGCCCAGGTACGCCCAGAAGGTTCGCCACCAGGGCGGGCGGATGACGATGGCAATCGTTTTTTCGGCCCAGTCTTTGTCGCTGCTGGCCGCCTTCACCCGGAAGGTATACTTGCCCGGCAGCACGTTGTAGTAGGAAGCCGACTTTTCGCCCGCGGCCCGGCGCCAGTCCGCGTCGTACCCGTCGAGCCGGAACAAATGCTGGTTTTGCTCCGGGTTGCCGTAGTGCATGCCCGCAAAATCGAAGGTAAACGTGTTCTGGTCGTACGGCAGGGTGATTGCCGCCGCCGCCGGGAGCGGTACCGGCAACGGACTGTCGGGGCCGGGCTTCACCGGGTGGTCGCCCAGCCGGAAGTCGGTAAGCACCACTTGCGGCGGCTGGTGGTCGCGGCCGAGTTGCCCGGGCGCCACCACGTAGTACCCCTGCTCGGTGCCGAAAAACAGTTCCCCGGCCGGGCCGCGGTAGGCCTTTTTGGTGACGATGCTCCGCCCGTTCACCCCGTACGCACTGCCGTACGCGCGCAGGGTCCGGCGCTCTTTGTCCAGGGAGAGCAGCCCCGTGCCCGTGCTCAGCCACAGGACCGAATCCAGGTCCTCGGTGATGCTGACCACGGGCGGAATCCAGGCGCCGGTGACCGGGTCGCGGAAACGCTTGAAGTCGCCCGGCGTGCGGCCCTGCCGGAAAACACCCTGGATGGCCCCGAGCCACAGCTCGCCCCGGTGGTCCTGGTACATGCTGGGAAAATTCCCGTCGGCCATGTAGCGCTGCACCCGTCCCGTGCGCGGGTCGAGCCGGCAGATGCCGCCGTAGCCGCTCACCCACAGGTTGCCCTGCGCGTCTTCCAGCATGGGCCGGTCGATCACGCTTTTCACCGAGCCGGCGGGGGGAAGCCGGTAGTGGGTGAATTGCCGGGTACGCGGGTCGAGCCGGTCGAGTCCTTCGGGCAAACTCATCCAGAGGTAGCCTTGCCGGTCGGGGTACAGGCTGTAGATCAGGTCATCGGCCGGGCCCGCCGGGCGGGCGGGGTCGTGCCGGTAGCGGGTGAACGTGCCGGTCTGCCGGTCGAAGCCGTGCAGGCCGCCGCGGGTTGCCACCCAGAGGGTTCCCTGCCGGTCTTCGCACAGGGCCGTTACCGTATCGTTGGCCAGGCTGCCCGGGTCGCGGGGATCGTGCCCGTACCGCTGCGCCTGGCCGGTGCGCGGGTCGCGGCGGAGCAGCCCGTGGGTGGTGCCGAGCCAGTGCACGCCGGAAGGTTCCTGGAAAAAGGCGTTTACGCGGGCGCCGGTGGCATAATGGGGAATGGTCTTTTGAAAAGGATCTACTCGGTACAGGCCGCCGCCCCCGAAGGTGGCGATCCACAGGACGCCCTCCCGGGAAGTATGCACCGCCCAGGGGCCCTTCTCTCCCAGCGCATCGGGGTGGGACGGGTCGGGGTTGTAGCGGGTTACCTTGCCGGTCGCCGGTTCGTAGCGGACCAGGCCCGCATTGTAGGCGCCGATCCAGAGGGCTCCCGACGGGTCCTCGTGCACGAAGCTGACGCCGTCGCGGGTAAAATCACCGTCGGTGGGGAAAGGACGGCTGGGCACCGACGGGCGGGTGGTATCGCTGGGGTAGCGCCGGAACGTGCCTTTCTCGCGGTCCATCGTGTGCAGGCCGTCGCCGAACGTACCCACCCAGAAGGTGCCCCGGCTGTCTTCCAGGAGGGCCCGCACCGGGTTGGCGGCCAGGCTGTTGGGGTCGAGGGGGTCGTGCAGGTAGCGGGTAAAGGTACCGGCCTGCGGGTTGAAGCGGTTGAGGCCGCCCGCCTCGCGGGGCCGTTCCCAGGGCGTGCCCGTGCCGACCCAGAGGGTGCCCCGCCGGTCTTCGTAGATCACCCATACCCGGTCGTTGCTCAGGCTGTTGGGGTTGCGCGGGTCGTGGCGGTAGTGCGTGACGCGGCCGGTCTTCGGGTGCAGCCGGTAGAGCCCTTCGTGGGTGCCGACCCAGAGGTTGCCGCGGCGGTCGGGGGTGAGGGCCGTCACGAACGTATTGTGCCGCGCTGAGGAGTCGCGGACGTCGAGCTTGATCTTGGTGAACGTGCCCGTCACCGGGTCGAACCGGTGCAGCCCACTGGCGTAGGCGCCCACCCAGATGTAGCCTTCCGGGTCGGCGTACACGCATTCGCTGCGGTTGCCGATCACGTAGCCCGGCGTGGGCGACTGGTTCCAGTAGCTCGTCCAGCGGTAGCCGTCGTAGCGGTGCAGGCCGGTGTGCGTAGCCAGCCACATAAACCCGTGCCGGTCCTGCGTAATGGCGCTGATGTGTCCCAGGGTGGTCTCTTCGGGCAACGGTACCCGCTTGAACGCCACGGATTGCGCCCCCAACGGGCCGGCAGCGGCCCCCAAAGCGACGAACAGCGCCAGGCGGCTTGCAAACGACAGCAGTTGGGCAGTCATAGGGTTGGGATGATGGGACGGAAGCCCGGTAAGTTAAAATAAAGTAAGCACTCTTGCGGCGGTAATGGTACACCGATCGGTCATAATGGTTATGATTTATTAAGTTGTATCATAACAGATCATAACCATCATCATGGATCAGTGTACCATCACTGCAAGTCCAACCCCTTCCCCTCCACCCTATTCCTGTTTGAGCAGGCGCGACAGGAGGGTTTCCACGGGGCCGGGCTGGCCCCTGACGACGGCGAAAAAATTGTCGTCCACCTGCTGTACGATGCCGATGGCCTGCTGCAACGTCCGCTCCCCGGCCAGCGTGAGGGAGAGCGACTTGGCCCGCGTGTCGGTGCGGTGCCCGGTGCGGCTCACCAGCCCCTTCGCCTGGAGCGTACGCAGCACCTTCGAGGTCATCATCCGGTCGATGTTGCTGTGGTTGGCTACGTCTACCTGCGTGACGGTGCCGCCCGCCCGGCTCAGCCAGCCCAGGGCGGCCAGCAGCACAAACTGCGTGTGGGTGAGCCCCAACCCGTCGAGTCCCCGTTTCATTTTCCGTTGCCACAGCATGGACACCTGCCAGAGCAGGTAGCCGGGGCTCTCTTCGGGCTGCGCAAAGTGGAATTGAACGCTGCTCATAAAGTGAGACGTTAGATGTGAGACGCCTGGACAATCAAGCTTGTATGGCCGTATGGTTGAATGGCTGGATGGTTAAATGGTTGATCTGATAACCATATAGCCATTCAGCCATTCAACCATGCAATCACAATTATCAATTCATCGAACGTCTGTATCAGGCGTCTTTTTCGAGGGCGCGGCGGCAGAATTCAACGCACTTGGCTACCTCCTTCAGGGCGTCGGAGCCTTCGGGGACCTGGTATTCCAGTTCCACCGTGCCGGGGAAGTCGTACTTGTTCCGGCGCATCAGCCGGAGCACCTCCACCAGGGGCGTATCACCGGTACCCCAGGGCAGGTTGCCCTTGCCGTGTTCGGGGTTCTGCCGGTCTTTGAGGTGGGCGCTGGCAATGCGGTCGTGCCGGGCCGCCAGCAGCGCCAGGGCGTCGTGGCCCGCGGCCGTGTAGTGCCCCAGGTCACAGTTGAGGGCGTTGTACTTCGATTCGGCCAGCGCCGCGTCCCACAGCGTGGGCGTCTGCTGTTCGTGGCCGTGGTAAGCCACCCGCATCTTGTGGCGGGCGGCAATGGCGGCCAGGCGCCCCGTCTGGGCGGGGTCGGTGGGCATTTCGAGGGTGACGTGCGTGGCCCCCAGGGCCCGGGCCGCCCGCATCCCGTAGTCCACCTCCGCGTCGGTATTGGTGGCGCCGAAGGCGTTGGGCTTGTAGGCGTAAATGGTCACCCCGGCCGCCTTGTACATCTTCCGGAGTTGTTCAAACTTATCCATCGGCACCTTGGCCCGCCAGTCGGCGAGGTCCCTGGCCCGGGCCGCCCGTTCGGCCTGCTGCTCGGGCGTAAGTTCCGGCCGCGCGCCGGGCGTGCCGCCGCGGGGCGCCATCGGCTGCGTGGAGGCGTGGGGCGCCCCCGCAAACGCTTCGGCCGTATTGCCCATCAGCTCAAGGGCGCTGACGTTGCAGGTGGTGCAGTACCGCAGTACCTGCTCAACGTCCACCGGCAGGCTCCGGAACGAGTACGTGATCACCCCGATCTGCACGCCGTTGAACCGGGAGTTGGGTTTGCCCAGGTTGGGGATGAAGGCGGGGGCGCCGAAGGTGGGCAGCGGCGCCAGGGCGGCACCCGTGAGGGCCAGGGCCGCCGCGCCCAGGAACTGCCGCCGGGAATAGTCTACGTGTTTCATGTGCGTAAGAGGTTTGTGCAGCGCGAATGGCAGGAATGTACTGATAAGCAGGAAAATATTTGTAAAATTTAGTATTTAAATTTGGCCGCACGTCCCCTCTTTCCCCTGCTCATGCGCAAACTGTTTACAACCCTCTTTTTCCTGCTGGCCTGCCTGCCCTGGTGCGGCGCCCAGTCGTTCAACAACCTGCCGGTCAACACCCAGAAGCCCCCGTTGCACGGCCGCCACTGGATGGCCATTACGGGCAAACCCCTGGCGGCGACGGCCGGCGCCATGATCTTCAACCAGGGCGGCAACGCCGTGGACGCCGCCTGTGCCATGCTGGCCGCCACCTGCACCATGTGGGACGTGCTCAGCTGGGGCGGCGAAACGCAGGCGCTGATCTACCACCCCAAGCTCAGGAAAGTAATTGCCATCAACGCCCTGGGGGTGGCCCCCACCGGCGCCACGCCCGGGTTCTTCAAGGGCAAGGGCATGAAGTACCCGCCCGAGTACGGCCCCCTGGCCGCCGTGACGCCGGGCACCCCGGGCGGCCTGCTCACCATGCTGGCCGAGTACGGTACGCTGAGCCTCGGGCAGGTACTCGCCCCGGCCATGCAGATGGCCGAAGGCTACCCCATCGAAGCCCAGACGGCCAACCAGATCGAGAAGAACAAAGACATGATCAAGGAGTGGCCCTATTCCAAAAAGGTGTTCCTGCCCCACCTGGGCAAAGACCGCGAAGCGCCCGACGCCGGCGAGGTGTTCGTGCAGAAAGACCTGCTGGAAACCCTGCGCAAAATGACCGAGGCCGAAGCGCAGGCGCTCAAAAAGGGCAAGTCGCGCAAGGAAGCCATCTACGCCGCCTACGACCGCTTCTACCGCGGCGACATTGCCGAGGCTTTCGCCCGGGGCTGCCAGGAACAGGGCGGCCTCATCACCAAAGGGGACCTGGCGGGCTGGCAGGTGAAGATCGAGGAGCCGGTGATGACTACGTACCGGGGCATTGACGTGTACAAGTTGCAGCCCTGGACGCAGGGCCCGGTGATGCTGCAAACCCTCAACATCCTCGAAAACTTCGACCTCAAGGGCATGGGGTACAACTCCACCCGCTACATCCACACGCTCTACCAGGCCATGAACCTGGCCTTTGCCGACCGCGACTTCTACTACGGCGACCCGGCCTTCGCCCCGGAAGAACCCATCCGGGGCCTGCTCTCGAAGGAGTACGCCAAGGCCCGCAGCAAGCTCATCAACCCGGCGGCCAACGACCCGGCCGTGGGCCCCGGCGACCCGTACCCGTTCGAGGGCAAACAAAACCCCTACGGCGACCTGCTGCGCAAGTGGGGCGGCGCGCAAAGCGGCCTCTACGCGCCGGGCAACCCGGCGGCCGACGAAAAGTACTTCGCCAGCTTCCAGGCCGGAACCACCTCGGTGGAAACCGCCGACAAGGAAGGCTGGGTGGTGTCCATCACGCCCAGCGGCGGCTGGGTGCCCGCCTGCATTGCCGGCAACACGGGCATCGGCATGAGCCAGCGCATGCAGAGCTTCGTGCTGGATGAAAAGGAAAACCCGTTCAACGTGGTGGCCCCGGGCAAACGCCCCCGGGTGACGCTCACGCCTTCGATGGCCCTCAAGGACGGCAAGCCCTTCCTGTCGTTTGCCAAGCAGGCCGGCGACGAACAGGACCAGTTGCTGCTCCAGTTTTTCCTCAACGTGGTGGAGTTCGACATGACCGTGCAGGAAGCCTGCGAGGCGCCCAGCTTCAAGACGCTCCAGATGTACGGCAGCTTCGGCAACCACGAGAAGGTGCCCGGCGGGCTGGTACTCAACGCGGCCATGCCGCCCTGGAGCCGCCAGGAACTCTCCCGGATGGGCTACCGCATCACCTACCAGGACCGCACTTCCGGCCCCGTCAACGCCATCTGGTTCGACTGGCTCCACGGCACATTCTGGGGCGGATCGAGCAACCACGGCGAGGATTACGGGATCGGGTGGTAACATAGGAAAGTGGTGACCATTTACCCCTTCCTCCGGGCGGAAAATACCTAGAAATGAGTATTGACAGGCCGGTCCATTTTGCCTTTCTTGAAGGCATTATGAACGAACAATACCGCGTGAAAGCCACGCAACTCAACCTGAGAAGCCGCCCGCTGGTGAGCAACCTGAACCGCCTCGCCCTGTTGCCGCAGGGACACCTGGTCACCAAAGTGGAAGAATTGGCCCAGCCGTGGTGGAAGGTAAATACTACCTTCGCCAACGCCCCGCTGACGGGTTTCGTCCACAGCAGTTTCCTGGAACGGGTCACGGCCGGGGGCGGCGGAAACGGGCACGCCACGGGCCTCGTAGCCGTACACATGCCCGAAAACAACCCGGCCAGCAAACGCAGCAGCATTGGCGGCCGGGCCCATCCGCTGGGAGAGCCGGGCCGGCCCTCCCGGAGTGCCGCCGGACCGCCGGCCAAAGCCGCCTCGCTGGGCAATATCGTGGCGTGGCTCGACGTGGAACGCAGCAAGCGTTACCTGCCCGACCCGCCGCCCGGCCGCAATACGTACTGCAACATCTACGCGTACGACTACTGTCACCTGGCCGGCGCGTACCTGCCCCGGGTCTGGTGGTCGTCGAAGGCCGCCTCCAAACTGGCGCAGGGCATTCCTGTGGCCCCCGAATACGGCGTGAGCCTCTTCGAGCAGACGGCCAACCTGCTGTTCAACTGGCTGGGCGAATACGGTCCCGACTTCGGCTGGGAGCGGACGTTTGACCTCGACGCGTTGCAACGCCGGGCCAACGAAGGGTTCGTATGCATTGCCTGTGCAACCACCGGCAAGAGTACCCCCGGGCACATTACGGCGGTGGTGCCCGAAACCGCCACGGCCGCGGCCAAACGCAGCCACGGCAAGGTCACCATTCCCTTGCAGAGCCAGGCGGGCCGCCAGAACGCCAGATACTTCGCCTCCGCATGGTGGACCAAGGCAACTTTCCAGGACCACGGATTCTGGCTGCACGCGTAACGCCGCCCGGGGATGACTTCATTTGCCACGCACCGCCTGGACGGCAGGCTGGTTTCCCCGGCGTACCAAAAGAAAATTCCGGCTCTATACTACGGTAGAAGACCTCACCCCCGGCCCCTCTCCAAATGGAGAGGGAAGGCGTAACCGGCTGTTGTACAAATATTTGAAGAAGACATGCTTCTCCCCTCTCTTAAGGAGCTACGATTAGGACACATCTTCGAAATGCTCAAAAAAGCAGCCAGTGAGACACTGACCGCGGCCCGGAACTAGCCGGGTAAGGAACTGGCGCCGGCCCCCCGCCCATGTCTCCCTGACGGCTTGAGGAAGGGTTGGCAAACGTAGCATCAAGGGGCGTATCCGGTGGAGTAGGCGTATCCTCATGGAGGGGTCATCGAAGTGGACTCAGCCCCGTATCCCCGTGGGGTCGGGTTCTCAAACCCGACCCTGCCGCTAACCCTACCCGTGCTACACCAGCAGAAGCCTCTCCCTATTGGTCAGCCTGGCGCCGATGAGTTGAGGGCAAACCGCTGGCGTAGCCAGGTGCTTGGTTGTGTTGCCAGGAGGTGAGCGGCCAGGGGCAGGGTCGGGTTTGAGAACCCGACCCCACGGGGATACGGGGCTACGTCTACTGCGATGACCCCTCCACAACGGTACGCCTGCTGATACCCATTTTATTTGTGTCCTCATCGTAGCTCCCACGAAGAGGGGAAAAGAATGTTTTACAAGTATTTGTACAACAGCCGGTTACGCCTCCCTTCTCCATTTGGAGAGGGGCCGGGGGTGAGGTCTTCTACCGTAGTATACTCCGGCCTACTCCAACGTACCCGTCACCTTACCGGGCCGGTACGTTGGAGTGGGCCGGGATCATTCCGTGAAAAAACGGGGCCGGGGGAATACCTGCTCCTGGATGCTCCCCGGGGGCGTACCTGGTTTCCCTTCCTGCGATCCTTTGCCCTTTTACGCTACCGGACAGCAGTTGTCCCATTCCGAACACCCAGGCTGCGCCTGCACCCGCCCCGTGCGCCCCAACCTCCCTTTTTGCCTTTGGCACCGGGTTTGATTTAAATAATTGTATCTAATCAGCTGCGCCCATACAGTTCACGCGGAAAACCCTACCCGGGGAACTGGAAGAACGCGTGTTGCTGGTGGTCCCACCCTTAGCCACCCTGCCTATGCTCCGGAACTACTTCAACATTGCCCTGCGCAACCTCTACCGGAATACCGGCTACACGCTGCTCAACGGGATTGGCCTGGGCGTGGGCCTGGCCGTTGCCGCCCTGATCATCCTCTACATCCAACACGAAAAAAGCCACGACCGCTGGCTTGAGGGACAGGCAGAGGTGTACCGCGTCTACCGGCAGTGGGGCACCGACGAAGGAAAATCAGCCTGGACGCCGTCGCCGCTGGCAAGTGCCTTGCGGATGCAATTCTCCCAGATCCGGCAGGCCACCCAAGTGAATAACCAGGGAGAAGCCCTGGTGGGGGTACCGGGTACCGGCAAGGCGTTGTACGTGAAAAGTTCGGTGGCAACCGATAGCAGCTTTTTGGCCGTGCTGCCCTTGCCCCTGCGCTACGGCGACGCCCGTACGGCCTTCCAGAAGCCTTACTCGGCCCTGCTTTCGGCGGAGCTGGCCGCCAAACTCTTCAGGGAAGCCGACCCGGTGGGCAAAGTGCTGCGCTACAATGACAAAACCGACTACCAGATCACCGGCGTACTGGCCGCCCGGCCCGCCCCTTTCCACCTGGAAGCCGAAGTGTACCTTACCGACCCGGGGGTGTATTCCCAATCCTGGCAGGGCAATGGCCCGGCTACGTACGTACGCCTGGAGCCGGGAACAAACCTGGGCCGGCTGGAGGGGCAAATGACCGGAGGCATCAATGCGTACCTGCAAAAAGAACAGCCCGGGCAAAAAGCCGGCACGACTCATCTACCCAACTGGCGGCTCCAGCCGCTGCGCGACATTCACCTCTACTCCACCCGCATCGGAGGTCCCCTCCCCAGCCGGGGCGACGCCCGCAGCCTGTACATCCTGGGCGGAGTCGCCGCGCTTATTCTGATCATCGCCGGCATCAACTACACGAACCTGGCCACCGCGCAAGCCGTCGGGCGGGCCAAAGAGGTGGGCATCCGGAAAGTGAACGGCGCGGCCCGCCCCCAACTGGTCGGGCAGTTTTTGGCCGAAGCGGTACTGCAAAGCCTGGTGGCGCTGCCCCTGGCCGCCGGGTTAGCGATGTTGTTCCTGCCGGCATTCAACCGCATGATTGACCGGAACCTGGTCCTGGGCCTGGGCCAGTGGCAGCAGATCGGGGGGTACTGGATGGCATTGGTGCTGGGGCTGGGCCTCCTGTCGGGCAGTTACCCCGCGTTTTTCCTGTCCGCCTACCAGCCGGCCGCCGTTCTGAAAGGCAACCTGCACCGGAACCGCCGGGGAGGAGGCATCCGGCAGGGGCTGGTGGTCACGCAGTTTGCCATTGCCATTACCGTAGCCATTGTAATGGTGTTTATCTACCAGCAGGTGCAGTTCATGCTTAACCAACGGCTGGGCTTCCAGCCCGGGCAGGTAGTGGTCATTCCCGTCAATACCCGTGAAACCCGGGAGCGGATGGAAGCCCTTGCCGCGCAACTGCGCCAGCATCCCCGCATTCAAGACGTCACGTATGCAACCAGTTTGCCGGGCACCTGGCACCCCGACAACGTGTTTGGGATCGCCGGGGTAAACCAAGCGCAAAGCAGCAACCTGTATTTTACCAGCCCTGACTACGCCCGTACCCTGGGACTTACCCTCGCGCAGGGGCGGTTTTTCTCCTACCGGCATCCGGCGGATACGGCCAATGCCTTTGTGGTCAACGAAGCCTTTGTGCAGCAGTTTGGTCTCCGGCAGCCGGTCGGGCACCGGATGAAGTTCAGTGACGACCCGCAATACGGCACCATCATCGGGGTAGTGAAAAATTTTCATTACCAGGGGCTGCAACGGGGCATCCGGCCCCTGGTGCTGAGTGCCGGTTTCAGAAGGCGGGGGTGGGAGCCCCGCTACGCCGCGGTCCGGGTCACTGCGGAGGACTTGCCTGCCACGCTTGCTTTTCTGAAAGCACAGTGGCGGCAGATTGAGCCGGCCCACCCGATGCGCTACAGCTTCCTGGACGATACCTTCGCCAGGCAGTACGATACCTATTCCCGGCTGGGCGAAACCATGCTGTATGCCACCCTTTTAACCATTCTCATCGCCTGCCTGGGCCTGTTTGGCCTGGCTTCTTTCATGGCCGGGCAGCGCACCCGGGAAATCGGCATTCGCCGGGTGCTGGGGGCTACCGAGTGGGAGATCATGCACCTGCTGGGCAGGAAGTTTGTGCAACTGGTCGGCCTTGCGAGTGTATTGGCGATGCCCCTGGCCTTCTGGGTTGCCAGTGACTGGCTGGCTGGTTTTGCGTACCGGGTCCGCATCACGGCCGTTCCTTTCCTGCTGGCCTCCGGAGTGGCCCTGCTGGTAGCTGCCTTGACCGTCGGTTTTCGGGCTTACCAGGCGGCACTGGCCAACCCGGCCAGGTCGCTCCGGAGTGACTGAACGGGGTGACCCATTCCACAATACTTGCTCAAGTTTGATAAACCGTTGCCAGAATTCAACGGTAAGGGACCGGATACTCGTTAAACGCTGACGAAAACCACCGCTTAACGCCTACCTCCCATGTACACGCTTGGCATCAACGCTGCCTTTCACGATTCTGCCGCCTGCCTGGTCAAAGACGGGCAGTTGCTGGCCGCGGCCGAAGAGGAACGTTTTACCCAGATCAAGCACGGCAAGCGGCCCGTGCCTTTTTCGACTTACGAACTCCCCTACCACGCCATTGACTATTGCCTGGAGGCAGCCGGCATCCACCTGAACGACGTAGACCACGTGGCCTACGCCTTTGACCCTTACCTGCTGCTGGGCGACTACCGGGGCAAAGCCACCATTCCCATTCCCCTCGAACCCGGCGCCGGTGGCGGTGCCGCCGGTTTCGCTTCGCCCTGGGACCCCTTGTTCCTCGCCGCGATGGTACGGGCCAGGAACCACCTGCTCGACGGCTACCCGCACCACCTGCAAAAGCGTTTCAAAGGCACCTCCCGCGACCGGATGGGGTGGCACTTCGTGGACCACCACGTGTCGCACGCGGCCAGCGCCTACTACCCCTCCCCCTTCGACCGGGCGGCCGTGATGACCCTCGACGGCCGGGGCGAAATTGCCACCACCACCTACAGCGCCGGCCGGGGCTCCGAACTCACCCGCATCGGCCAGGTGAATCTGCCGCATTCGCTGGGCCTGCTCTACGAACGGGTGACCACCTACCTGGGCTTCCTGCACTCCTCCGACGAGTACAAGGTGATGGCCCTGGCCTCGTACGGCAAACCCGAATTCGTGCGCGACTTCCGCGAGATGATCCGCGTGGGGGCCGGCGGGCAGTACACCATTACGGACGAACGGCTGGAGGAACGCTTCGGCCCGTCGCGCCTCCGGAGTGATCCCTTCACGGGCCACCACTTCAACATTGCCCATTCGCTGCAACGCGTGCTCGAAGAAACGACGCTCGAACTGGCGGACTGGCTGCACGGGCAGACCCGCGACGAAAACCTGTGCCTGGCCGGCGGCGTGGCCCTCAACTGCGTGCTCAACGCCCGCCTCCGCGACAAGGGCCCGTTCAAAAACATCTGGGTGCAGCCCGCCGCCGGGGATGCCGGAACCGCACTGGGCGCCGCCATCCGGATCGACTTGCAGGAGCAGCCCGAGGGGCCCAAAAAGTACCATATGCCCCACGCCTACTGGGGCCCCGAGTACGCCGACGCAGAGATCGAGCAGTTTTTGCGGTGGGCCAAGGTGCCCTACCGCCAGATGACCGACGTAGCCGGAGAGACCGCCGCCCTGCTGGCCGAAGACCAGATCATCGGCTGGTTCCAGGGCCGCATGGAATTCGGTCCCCGGGCGTTGGGCAGCCGTTCCATCCTGGCCTCGCCCATCCACGCCGACATGCAGGCGCGGCTCAACGAGGTGAAGGACCGCGAAGATTTCCGGCCGGTGGCCCCGGTGGTGCTCGAAGAAGATGCCTCCGAGTGGTTCGTGGGCGCCACCCGGTCGCCCTTCATGCTGTTCGTGCACGACGTGCAGCCCGACAAGGCCGACCGCATTCCCGCCGTGCGGCACGTTGACGGCACGGCCCGCATCCAGACGGTAAACGCCGGGCAGCACCCCCGCTACCACGCCCTGCTGAAAGCTTTTAAGGAGAAAACCGGCGTGCCGGTGCTGGTCAACACCTCTTTCAACACGCTGGGCAAACCCATCGTGTGCACGCCCCGCGACGCCGTGGAGTGCTTCTGGTCCTCCCCGTTCGACGCCCTGGTCATCGGTTCGTACCTGATCCGGAAAGCCCATGCCGGTTAAAATTTCAGTGGTGATCCCGACCTACCGGCGGCCGGCCCTGCTGCGCAACTGCCTGGCCGGACTGGCCGCGCAACGCTTCGACCGGGGCGAATACGAGGTGCTGGTGGTAAGCGACGGCTACGACGCGGCCACCGAGGCGGTCGTGCGGGAATTCGCGGCGCAAAACCCGGGATTCGCGTACCACCACCTGCCGCGCAAGGGAGGGCCGGCCGCCGCCCGCAACCTGGGCTGGCAACGGGCTACGGGCACGCTGGTGGCCTTCACCGACGACGACTGCCTGCCCGACCCGGGCTGGCTGCACGGTTTCTGGTCGGCGTACGGCGGGGAACGCGAGGCGGCCTTTACGGGCCGGGTGCGGGTGCCGGTGGCCGCGCCGCCCACGGACTACGAAAAAAACGTGGCGGGGCTCGAAACGGCCGACTTCGTGACGGCCAACTGCCTTTGCACCCGGGCCGCCCTCGGGCGCACGGGCGGCTTCGACGAACGGTTCTCGATGGCCTGGCGCGAAGACAGCGACCTGGAGTTCAAGCTCATGCAGGCCGGCATTCCCATCCGCTACAAGGTGGATGCGGTGGTGGTGCACCCGGCCCGGCCGGCGCCCTGGGGGGTGAGCATCCGGGAGCAGAAAAAAAGCATGTTCAACGCCCTGCTCTTCAAGAAGTACCCCGGCCTGTACCGGCGCAAAATCCAGAAGGGCCCGCGGTGGGACTACTACCTGATCGTGGGGTGCCTGCCGCTGGGAGCAATTGGCCTGGCCGCCGGCGTGCCACCCCTGGCCGGGACGGCCCTGGCCTGCTGGGGGGTGCTCACGGCCCGGTTTGCCGCCGCCCGGCTCACCGGCACGTCGCGGCACGCGGGCCACGTGTTCGAAATGATCGTTACTTCGGCGGTGATCCCGTTTGCCTGCGTGTACTGGCGGCTGTACGGGGCCTGGAAGTACAAAGTGTTTTTCTTGTGAAAAAACCCTGGTTCCCATGAAACTACCGGCTTCCCGCATCCGAAAAATCGCCGTGTTCCGGGCCCTGCAACTGGGCGACCTGCTGTGCGCCATTCCGGCGGTAAGCGCCCTGCGCGACGCCTGCCCGGCGGCGCGCATTACCCTGCTGGGCCTGCCCTGGGCGGAGTCGCTGCTGGCCCGCTTTCCCCGCTACTTCGACGCGTTCCGGCCCTTTCCCGGCTACCCGGGCCTGGCCGAGCAACCCGTGAAACCGGCGGCGGTGGCCCGGTTCCTGGCCGAAGTGCAGGAAGAAGCCTTCGACCTGGTGGTGCAACTGCACGGCGACGGCCGGGTCACCAACCCGCTGGCGGCCCTGCTGGGCGGCCGGTACACGGCGGGCTTTTACCGGGCCGGCCACTACTGCCCCGACCCGGACCTGTACCTGGAATACCCCACGGGCATTCACGAAACCCAGCGGCACCTGCGCCTGATGGCGCACCTGGGCATTCCCACCGACCGGGCGGAACTGGAGTTTCCGCTGTACCCGGAGGATTACCAGTCTTTAGAAAAATTGGGGTTGCCGGTGGAACGCAAGCGGTACGTGTGCATTCACCCGGGCTCGCGGGGGGAATGGCGGCAGTGGCCGCCCCGCTACTTCGCCGCGCTGGGCAACTACTGCGCCGAACGGGGTTTTGCGGTGGTGCTCACGGGCACCGCCGAGGAACGTCAGGTCGTGGAAAGCGTGGCAAAACACCTCCACTGTGACGCGGTCATCGCGGCGGGCAAAACCAGCCTGGGGGCGGCGGGGGTGCTCATCCGGCACGCGTACGCCCTGCTGTCGAACTGCACGGGCGTATCGCACATTGCCGCCGCCCTGCGGACGCCCAGCGTGGTCATCAGCATGGACGGCGAACCCGAACGGTGGGGCCCCCTCGACCACCAGTTGCACCGCACCATCGACTGGACCCGCACGCCGGACTTTTCGCTGGTACTGGATCAACTGAAGTGTCTCATGCAAGAGGCCAGCTTGAGAGTTAGGGAGTTGGAGCGTTAGGGAATTTGAGCGTTCAGAAACACCGTACAAGTTCAACTCCGTAATTCTCAAACGCTCTAACTCTCCAACTCTCTAACTCCCCAACTCCTACGCTCCGGCGGGGGTGTTTTTATTGTCACCGGAGGTATCCTGGGTGGTGTCGGGGCCGGCGGTTGCTGCGGGCATCCAGTCCTTTACGGTATCCGACAGGCCGGTCATCATCTGCTGGCCCTGGCGGGACGTAATGGCGGCCGTGAGGGCGGCGCCCCCGGCAATGCCGCCGAGCAGGGCCAGCACCGTGCGGTTGTTGTTGATCCAGCGGTTGGCTTGCTTATTCCAGTTTTTGCCTTTTGCTTTTTTCTTTGCCATAGCGGTACGTGGTTCTTGTATGTTAAGGAATTGTTACCTTTTGAAGGTTACGGGTACTTACGGCACCGCTACGGCTTGGTTGGGCGAATGGAGGGACTTTTTGGCAAAGCCTTCCTGTCGCCAAACTGATCCAAACGAGGACGCTTGAACCAGTTTGGGTTACTTGGGTTTCCCCCAAAGTGGCGGGAGAGCCGCTCATTTTTCTGAGTAGTAAGACTTTACTACGGTACAAAACCTCACCCCCGGCCCCTCTCCCGAGGAGAGGGGAGGCATAGTGCGTTGATAAACAGATGTTTGTAATAATGTATTCTTCTCCCCTCTCCTCGGGAGAGGGGCCGGGGGTGAGGTTTTGTACCATAGTAAAGTAGTAAGACTTAAGAAAGGAAGACGGGAGACCGGAGGAAAGGAGACGGGAGGAAGGATCGGGAACGCGGCTTACGCGAAGGCAGCGGGCAGGGATAAAAGCGTGCCAATGGGGGCGGGAAGCGGACCGGTTGCGCCGGAAACGACAATGCCCGCAGTGGGTTGGACTGCGGGCATTGCCTGGCGGTGGGCCGGTTTATTTGCTTCGCTTCCTGGTGCCGCGGGCCTGCGAAAGTACGCTTGCCGCCAGGCTTTTGGTTTCTTTCGATACGTCCGGCCGGCGCAGCAGGCACGAGGCCAGCGAAGCTATTTTGTCACTTGAGTGTTTACTGGTTGTTTGCATGGTAGTGTTTTGCCCTTTGTATGTACAACAATTACGACGCGGAAAACATTTCAAAAACTGGCCATAAAAGCCTATTTATCAGTCCACTTATCGTATGGCACGACCCCGCTACTGCGCTACCTTCACGGGCTGGTGCAGTTTATCTACGTAGGCGTTCAGGCTGTACATCAGGGCCAGCGTCAGGAGCATGGCCCCCGTTACCACGTAGCCCAGCAGCGCGTAGTTGCCGAGCCGTCCCCCTTCCGTTTGCACCACGATTACCCCGGCCAGGGCGGAGGCGAGGCCGCCGGCCAGTTGCTGCACCGAAGCATTGATGCTCATGAACGCCCCCCGGTCCTGCGGGCCGGGAATGGCCGACAGCAGGGCCGAGGCCGGGATCATGCGGGCGGTGATGCCGGCAAAAAGCAGCACGTTGATGCCGATCAGCAGCCAGAGCGGCGTAACACCCAGGTTGCAGTACACCAGCACCAATACCACGCTGAGCAGGGTGCCGAAGGTAAACAGCCTGAACTTGCCCACCTTGTCGCTGTACCGCCCGGCCAGCGGGCCGATCACCATGGAGCAGAGCCCCGTAACCAGGTAGATGAACGGCAGTTTTTCCATCGCAATGCCCAGGTTGTTGACCGTGTAGGCGCTGCCGAAGGGCATGAGCATAAACCCGCCCGAGGCCAGCAGCGTGGCGGCGGCAAAGGCCCGCAGGTACGCCGGCCGGCTCAGGGTACTGATCAGGTGCGTAAAGGCATTGCCCCGGGCCGGCAGGGCCAGGTGGGCCGTTACGGGCCGCATGTACCGCACCATGGCCACGCCCACCACCAGGCTCACGGCCACGATGAGCAGAAACGGGGCGTGCCAGTCGAAGCGGTTGGCGAGGTAAAGCCCCACCGGAATGCCCAGTACCTGGCTGGAGGCAAAGGCCATTTGCACGAAGCCCATGACCCGGCCGCGCACCTCCAGCGGAAACAGGTCGGTAATGATGGCAAAGCCGATGGAGCCCATCACCCCGCCGAACAGCCCCGTCACGATGCGGGCCCCCAGCAGCAGCGGATACGTGGGGGCAAGCCCGCACAGCAGGGTGCCCACCACGAAGCCGGTGTAGAAGAAGAGCAGCAGTTTTTTGCGGTCAAACTTGTCGGCGAAGCCCGCCGCCAGCAGCCCCGACAGGCCCGCGCTGAAAGCGTAGGCCGACACCACCAGGCCAAACTGGGCCGCCGAGATGTGCATGTCGGGCATCAGCAGGGCGCCCAGCGGCGAGAGCACCATAAAGTCGAGGATCACCGTAAACTGCAGGATGGACAGCAGGGCAATCATGAATACCTGGTAACGGGTAAATACGGGCAGGGCAGGCTTTGCGGGGGTCATCAAAAAAAGGAGTTAGTCGGGCAGTTCCTGGCAGGCGTACCCAGCCTGGCCGAGCAGGGCAATTACTTCCGCCGGGGTCAGGCACCGGGCTTCCACGCGCAACACCCGGCTGCAATCGTCGAGGTCCACGTTCCATTGCGCAATGCGTTTTTCCGCCCCGAGCAGTTGGGCTACTTGCCGCAGTTCCCGCTTGTGGCGGATGTTGGTCTCGAATACGAGCACCTCTACCGGGGTTTCGGGGGTAGCGTTCATAGGAAAACGGAATTTGGGAGGTGAGGAGTTAGAGAATTTGGGAGGTAGGGAGGTTGGGAGTTTGAGCGTTTGGGAGTTAACCGATAACGGGAAATTCTCAAACGCTCTAACTCTCTGACTCCCCGACTCCCTACCTCCTTACTTTTGACAAAGAAACGGCCCTTTGGTGACAACTCTATGTCAGCAGGGTTAAAAATATTTTTTCGTTTTCCGGTGGAAACCCTTTTTAGTGCGGGCCGTACAAGCGGGGCGTGCGGCTGCCCCGGAAGCCCGGATGCGGGCCGGCGGGCCGGGCGGAGGCGAAACTGGACATTATTAAGTATAAATTTGAATTTATCAACTTTATGCAGTAACCCGCTCATTTATACCCGGCTGTTGCTTTCACATGCCCTTTTGATTTATTATTTTTATTCAAAATTTGGACGGGGCCGGTAAAACGGCCGGGCTACGGAGGTGCACTGCTGCACCGAACCCCGCGTAACGGGTTCATAGCGTTAGCCGCTCCCTTGCGCCGCGCACCGGGAGCCGATGCCTGCGGCCACTGCCCGCCGGATGTACCAGCCCTTTTCCCGGGTATTCCCGTGCGCCGGCGCCGCCCCGGCGGCGACGCGGGATCGGGAGTCCCAATGCAAAACCACTACTTAAAACCTACAACTATGGTAATGATCAGTATTTCATCGTTCCTCGTCTTTTCCCTCCTGGCCGCCTGGCGGGTGGCCAAATCACGGAAACAAACGGGCGGACGGAGCTTCGCGGGTTCCCGCAAAGAAATCAATCCCTTCGGCGGCGCCCTGCTGCTAAACCGGCTGCGCAAACTCGAAGCGGAAGGCGACTACGACACGGCCCTGGCCCTCTTCGGGCGGGAGCCCCTGCCCAAGCCCCGGGCCGCCGATGAGTTTGCCACGCACGTCACCATTCTGCGCATTGCCGCCAACTGCTACCAGGCCCGGTCCGACTGGCGCCAAGCCGCCGCCTGCTACCGCGATGCCATCCGGCACGCCGGCAAGATCGGCTACCCCCTCCGCGACCTGGAAACGGGACTGGACCTGTGCAAGCGGCACCTGGCCGGCGGACCGGCGACTCAAACCACCAACTACGAAGCCGCCGTGCCCAACCGCCCGGCCCAGCCCCACTGGCAGGCCTCGGGTGCCTAGGAGACGGGAGATTTCAGACGCAAGACATGAGACGCCGCGCTGCATTTTATTTCACGGAGCGGGCCAAGCAGAAAGCCGTAAAAAGCAAAAGCGCCGGAAGGTTACCCTTCCGGCGCTTTTGCTTTTTACGGCTCTCCAATCACCCGGGGCGGGTGTATTCGTTGACGTCAGTGTCTACCTGTTCCCAGCGGGCGTTCCACACGATGGGGCCCTGGCCCTGGTAATCACTGTAGCCGAAGCCGAAAATGTCGGACGGCAGCACCGTGAAGTGGACGGCCTCCACCACCGACTTGGCTCTTTCGTCGTTGCAGTACAGCGACGGGTGGAAAGTATACCGCCCCGGGCTGAGCCGCATCCCCTCGTTGATGACGCGCACTTCCATCACCTCGCCGGGGGTGACCGCGAACTTGGTGCCGTAGTAGTCGGAGAACGTACTGCCGATCCGGATGCCGCCCGCGTCTTTGATTGAACCGCCCAGGCCGATCTTGCCGCGCATGCGGTCGGAGAGGCGGATGAAGAAGCGGATCATGAGCCGTTGGTGGGCCAGAATGGTCGGGGCCGGCTTTACTACGCCAACGCTTTCCCTTTCGTAGGTGTCTACCTCATCGGCCGGCAGGATCTCGCAGCCCAGGATGCCGTACTTGCTGCTGCTGAAGATGTCTTCAGTGTTGGTAACCACCGGCGCGGTCGGCTTCAGGTACGCGGCCGTCACTTCGGCAATGTCGCCTACTTTCTCCACCTGGCCCGACTTGAGCAGGATGCCCGTCTTGCAGAGGCGTTTGATGGTGCCCATGTTGTGGCTCACGAACAGGACCGTGCGGCCCTCGTTGCGGCTTATTTCCTCCATTTTGGCGAGGCATTTGTTCTGGAAGCTCCGGTCCCCCACGGCCAGCACTTCGTCCACGATGAGGATTTCGGAGACCAGGTGCGAGGCTACCGCAAAGCCCAGGCGCATGAACATGCCCGAGGAATACCGCTTCACCGGGGTGTCGAGGAACTTCTCGATTTCGGCAAAGGCCACGATTTCATCGAACTTGCGCTGGATTTCGGGCCGCTTCATGCCCAGGATGGTGCCGTTGAGGAAGATGTTCTCCCGGCCGGTGAGTTGCCGGTGAAAGCCCGTGCCCACCTCCAGCAGACTGGCCACGCGGCCCTTGATGCTGACGCTGCCCGTGGTGGGCTCGGTGATGCGGCTGATGATTTTGAGGACGGTGGATTTACCGGCACCGTTGTGGCCGATGATGCCCACCAGGTCGCCCTGCTGCACTTCGAAGTTCACGTCTTTCAACGCCCAGAACTCCTCTTCTTTTTCGCTGTTGAACTTGTTGGGTTGCAGGACCCGCTGGAGCTGCTGGGTCAGCGTGCCACGGAGGGTGTATTCTTTCTGTTGGTTGCGGACGACGATGTACTGTTTGCCGATGTTTTCAACCCTGATTGCTACTGGCATCCGGAATGAGATTAGGTTTGGTATGGATGATGGATGTAAATGGGGGAAGTGCGTGGCACCAAGGGCTTTAAACGGAGCCCCGCCCTTTATGTTTTATGTATTCACCTTACGCGCAAAATGTAAGTGCCCAATTTGACGTTTCGTTAACGGCCCATCACGCGGCCCAGCGCCGAAGCCACCTTGATGTTGGCCCTTTTGAGCCGTTCTTCCACCGGGGAGAACAGTTGAATGGGCGAAGCAATGTTTTTCATGAACTCCTTGTCGGCCAGCGACGGGGCGTTGCCGGTTTTGAACAGGTCCAGCGTGAAGTTTTTTACCCACGGCTTGACCCCGTACACCGCGTGCGACATCAGGTACCCCCCGTACCCGCCGAAGTCCATGCCGTCGGGCCCCACGCAGCTCAGGGGCAGTTCGGTAAACATGATGGCGGCGTTCATCAGGTCCTGGTCGCCCACCACGGCCCGTTTGCGGTCAGTGCTCTTGCTGCCCACCACGTCGCCCCCCATGTCGCGGAACGAGTAGGTGAGGTCGCGCCAGAGGCGGAGGAAGTCCAGCTTGTCGCGGGTGAGGCCGAAAAAGCCGCCGTTGTAGTAGAAGTTCTGTTCCCGCTTGACCCGCAGGCCCGTCCGGCTGCCGATCTGGGTCCATTCGGCCCGCCAGGGGTGGTCGGAGGGCAGGATGCCGAAAGCATTGTCGAGGCAGAGGGCGATGCCTTTCTCGGCCCAGCTCTCGTAAAAGCTCCAGTCCGCCTTGATCACAATGTCGGGATCGAAGTAAAACAGGCTCCCCGTATCGGGGCAATATTTTTCGTACAGCTCCAGGCCCAGGAAGGACTTGTAAAACCGCAGGTGCATGGGCGGGTTGAGGGGAATGAACTTGACCCGCACCCCGGCGACGGAGTATTCTTCGGGACCTTCTTGTTTGAGCTTGCCCGTCCATTCGGGGAGTTTGCCGCGGTAGGCGACTGCGTACGTGCCGACGAAACCTTTGTTGAGCAGTGAATTCAGGAGTGCGCCTACGCCGAGGGAATAGTGCCCCTCGTAGAGGGTGTAAACAGTGGTTGCCATACGAATACAAAAACAGGGGTAGCCCGCCTGCCGGATAGTGCTCTAATTTACGCACTTGGCCTTACATAACGGAATGAATGCGGGTTTGCCCGCGAGAATCTTGATTTAATCCCATTGGTTATTATTTAGTGAATAAATACAACCCCGGGTCGGGAAAACCCGTAGATTTACCGGAACGCAGGTCCATAGTAATTCGCCTGGCCGCCGGCGAAGGGCAGGCTCCGGACGGCGGTTTCGGGTATTTACCTCCCATACCTTACATCGTATTCATTGCATCGGTGTTCTCTCTTTTGTGGCCGGTGACCGGGCAAGCGTACGCTCCCCCGCGCCGCCGCGGGAGGATGCTCATTGCGCAGTCGTACAATTTTAGCTGAGACGATCATGATTCATCGCATTCGCCAACTGCTGGGCGCAGCACGGCAAATGGTGTACCTGGTACAACACCCTGCCTATTCCCGATCCTACTACCCGGAAGAAGACACCAAAAGCAGAATGGGCGTCTGCAAGGATCTTTTTGCCTGGCTGCTCAGGTACCGGGACGTAAACACGTTCTACTTTTTTTACGGGCTCGACCGGAAGAAAGGCGTCATGCGGCCGCAACACGTGATGCCTTACAAACTTTTCCGGCAGATCCGCGACAACCGCAACCAGCACCTGCCCGGTGAGCCGGGGTACAATTACATCTGCCTGCTGCGCGACAAATTCGTGTTCTCGCAGGTGGTCGCCAGCCTTGGCTTTCCGACGCCCAGAAACCTTGCCATCATTGATGCCGACACCGTTACCTGGATCGGCCGCCCGGAAAAACGTCCGCTCAGCGATTTGTTCGACCCGGCCGCACCGGCGCTTGACGTGTTCTGCAAAAGCATGACGGGCCAGGGGGGCGCCGACGTGTACCCGCTCCGCGTGGACGGGGGCAACATACACGTGCAATCGCGGGAAGTTACTGCCGACGCGTTCCGGCGCAGCCTGAAGGGGCAATACCTGTTGCAGGAACGCATCCGCCAGCATCCCGCCTTAAGCGCATTGCATCCCCATTCGATCAACGCCATCCGGCTGGTCACCTTCAACACGGGCGGCGAAGTGAAGGCGTTCTGGGCGGCCCTCAAGGTCGGTACGGGCGGCAAAAGCGTAGACAACGTGGCCTGCGGCGGCGTGGCGGCACGCATTGACCTTGATACCGGCACCCTCCGGGGCGACGCCATGTACCTGCCCGGACGCGGGGGCAAAATCTGCCGCCACCCCGATACCGGCGTGCTTTTCGACGGGTACCAGATTCCCCATTTCAAGGAGGCCGTCGCCATGGCCCTGGACCTGCACCGGTACCTGTACGGCATTCACTCCATTGGCTGGGACATTGCCATCAGCGAAACCGGGCCCACCTTCATCGAGGGCAACGACGACTGGGCGGGCCATTTTGCCATGGCTTTTGTACCGGAATTCAAACAAAAATTCCTGGAGATGTATAATTGAGGGGTGAACATTATTGCAATGAGGGTAAAAAACGCCTTATGAATGAAAGTCATCCCCCTACCCCCTTCCCTCACCCACGGGCAAACCCGCAAGGGGGACCCCGTAGTTAGCGGCTGCTCTGCAAGGTAGCAGTCCGTGCCCATCGAACGCGACTTAACCCTTGCCGCGGCACCGGTGGGTACGCAGCACTACGTTCGGTACGTTCGGCTCGCGCCTCCGTACCCTTGTGGGAAGGTTGGCGGGATAGCCGAAGGGGGCAGGGGGATGATTTCCGGTATTTTTTTACGACCACCCCTCATGTATAATCAGAGAATCCTACCGCGGACGCAGCAAAGAATTAGAAAAAATTTCTACATTTTAAGCTGTTACGCGGACTGAATTGCGTATGATTTTATTCTTCAAACATCTTTAGAAAACGGCTTTTAAAGTTTTTTTCCATTGACATGGGAATGCCGCCGCCCCAGTCGTCATTGCCTTCGATGATAATCGGGCCGTCGGGCGTAATGGCAATGTCCCAGCCGACCGAATGGATGCCGTACAGGTAGCCGTGCAGGTCGCACACCATTTTCACCCCCTCCCGGAAGAAAGGCAGCGGGAAACCATCCAGGACCACCCCCGTATCGGGATGCTTGTCTACCCGGCCGCCCAGTCCCGGCTTGAAGTAGCCGGTTTTCCGCAGCCGGCCCGTCTCGGTGTCGATGCCGACCACCATGCCGCCGGCATTCCAGTTGTCGACGCTTCGGCCTTTGACCCCGATGCGCAGGGCGGAACAGAATATTTCGACCTTGCCCTTGTTGTTGAAAGTGATCAACCGGATGGTATTCACCGAGTCCGGGTGCAATTCGCTCACCTTGGGGTGCTGGGTAATCACGTCCTGGAGCAGGTACTGGCCGTCCGCCTTGGCTTTTAGTTCGGCCAGCGTAATTTCCTTTTCTTTGACGTAGAGCTTGCCATTGCGGATGCGCAGGGGAAAGGCGCCCTCCCCCTGGATGCCGCCCAGCTTCTTGCAGAAACCGTTGATGTCCAGCTGAGGGTTGCTCACCAGGGATTCGAGCGGCGCCGCCTGCATGGTATCGAGCCAGGTGACCTGGCCGAGGTTGAGCAACGCCAGGTTGGCCGGGGCGGGAAATCCCAGGCTTTTGAGGAATTGCGAGAAAATGAATTTGTCGCGCAGAATGCAGATGTAATTGTACCCCTCCCCGTTGGGGTGCTGGTTGCGGCCATCGCGGATGCGCTTAAACTCATTGTAGGGCAACACTTCCGTGTCTTCCAGGTCGCCCTTCCGGTCCAGTCCGTAGACGTAGTAATTGTGGTTTACTTCGCCGTACTTGGTGAGCCAGCGGAGATGATCAAAGAAGATGGAAAGTTTGGGTTTCCGCTCGGACTCGGGGAAATACGATACCGACAACGCCGGGTCGCTGACCAACCGGGTGATCTCCCTGAAGTTGTGGCGTACCGTTCCAATCTTCCCTTTGATTTGACGAAACACGTTTGCTGGTGGCATTACAGTATGCTTAAACGATGAGAGACTATTTCGCATCCACGGCCAGCCGGTCTTTGCCGGGCTTGAGCAATTTGCGCAGGGGCGGCTTTACGGTGAAGTGAATGAAGTACCGGAGCTGGCTCGAAAGGGGCAGCCGCCGGCGCAGCCCTTCCTCGATGGTGGCCGAACAGGGCGTGCACAAGCCGCAGGGTTTTCCGTTGCGGGGGTAGTGACAAAACCAGGTCTGGTTCATGATGTCGAGGAAATCGTGCTTTACGGCCGTGTGTTCCATGTCGAGCTTGGTCAGGTTCAGGATCGGGAACCGGAAGTACTTGAACAAGGCCAGGTCCGAATGCAGGTGTTCTTCCTTCAGGCGGAAATCCTCCCTGGCGTCTTCGCCGGTCACGTAGTGCGCCACGAATTTGCGGGCTTTGTCGTCCTGGTGAATCGACAGTTCCAGGTCCCGGATGCCGGCCTGTTCGGCGTAACGGGCCAGCCATTCGTACTGGTCGCCCAGCGGATTCATCGCCAGCAGCCGCTTGTACTGGGCATTGATGGCTTCGTCCGGTTTGATTTCCCGGCGGTCCTTGTAAATCGTGGGCAGGATGAGGCTTTTCGCCTTGGGCGATTTTTTGAACACCATCTCCTTGATCTTGTCCATCGTCTTGATTTCCATCTCCAGAGACGCCCGCTGGTGGTCCTTTACGTAGAAAGGCTGCACCGTCTTCTGTTGAATCAGGACCAGGCTCAGCAGCCGGAACGTAGAGTCCCACCCGCTGGTCCAGAGTAAATTCACTGGCTTATCCATACATTTCTTTAGCGTGTGTATTATGAGTTGCGCTTGCCGGTCGGTAAGCATGGCAGGACGCCTCCCGTTTCTGAAAAGGGGGGCGACGGGTTGCCTGCCGGCGCCTGGAGGCGGGCACGGCAGCAGGGAGGCGGTCAAACGGGTTCGGGCAACCCGCGGGCCGCTCCCCATCCCTGGGTTGCGCCCCCGTTTGCCCGTTTACCCGATTAACATTGCCCGGCCTTCCGGATCAGGCGATGGGCGAAGCTGATTTTGCCCGCGACTTGTCCGGCTGCGGGTTGAACTTCGGGAAGTTTTCGGCGAAGCCCCTGGCCAGCTTGTGCATGGCCCGGATCTGGTCGGGCCAGGAGAGGCCGTTGGCCGGGCCGCCCGGGGTGTTGTTGACGTCTACGATGTAAATCCGCTTGGTGTCGCGGCAGCGGAGCACGTCGAGTTCGCCGTAATCGAGTTGCATCTTGCGGCAGAACGCGCCGATCTGGCTGATCTCTTCGCGGCTGAACACGGTAGACGGCTCACGCATGAACACCTGATTGTTTTTGCTCAGGAAGCGGCCGTCGAGGGGGCGGTTTTTAATGTACACGAACGGCACGTTGCCCCAGAACACGGGCACCCGGATGTCTTCCACCTGCGTGGCGTCGATCTGGTTGTTGATCACGATCTGGTAGATGAATCCTTCGTCCACGGAGGGCACCGGGCACTGGATCACCGAGCCGTCGTGGGTGGCGTTGGCGTTGCCCTTGCGCACGCACTTGCCCTGGTGCGTGAGCGGGTCCACGAAAGTGCCGTAGCCGAATACCGACTGGAACACCTGCTCTACGTATTCCTTGCTGATGTCATTGCAATGGAGGTTGAGCACGGGCATTTTCCGGCCCAGCGCCAGCAGTTCCGGGGACGGCTTCCGGTAGGTGGTATCTTCCCAGCTGATGGCAAAATCGTAGGTGTCGTGCAGGTTGCTGGTGATTTCGTAGCCCAGTACGATGAGGATTTTCCGCAGCACCGCCCGGGTACTCGGGTACTCGGGGTACAGCAGCACTTTTTTGTTCTTGCCGGGCCGGTTCTTGAGGTTGAAGGCGGCAAGCTCATGCTTGACCACCTCGTTCAAAAACCACCGCCATTGGCTCCCGTAGGGATTGTCTTTCGGAACGCGCATACAAAGGTCGTTTGGGTATGTAAGTAGGTTTGGGTCAGGGGTAAATTCAGGTTGGCAAGGATAGTCGTTGTTCGGCAAATGCCTTCCGGTAAATCGACGAACACCAGCATAAGTCGATGAGCAGCAGATTGGGTGGCAAAGATAAGAAACAATTTCCCGGGTTCCACCACGTAATTTCCCGGCCCCTCTCGCCCCGGCTACTCAGCGGGTTTGAGCAAGGGCTGCCGGTCAAGGCCGCGACGACACAGCAGTTGCAGGCTGCCCAGCAGCGACCGCAGGGCCGGCAACCACGCAAAGCCGGGGCGGGGCGGCACGACCGGCGCCGGGTCTTCCGGGCATCCCACGCGGATGCCGGCCAGGCATTCCCCCCGCAGGGAGAGCCGCCGCATCGTGGTCTGCACGTCGAATGCGTGCCCCGTGCAACAGGTAAAGAGGGAAAAGGTGATTTTGCCCTTTTTCCACTCCGGCAGCACGCGGGAAGTGGTGCCGGGGTGCAGCCGGCACTGGAGGGCGCCGAAACACCTTTCCAGGTGCCGGTTATGCTGCCTGATCTGCTCCTGTTCCTCCCGGGGCAAGGCAGCCAGGTCGGTGAGTCTTCCCCCGTAGAGTAGTTGGTTGTAAAAATGAAGCCTCATTGGTGCTGTAGAAATTTTACCATGCGCCGGGCACTTCGGCAAACTAGGGTTTCTACGCGGGGTGCAATCCGATGGTTTTTAAAAAATCCGGGCTGATACCGGAATTATTGGATAAGTCAAAAGCAACGGTAACGCCCATCAAACGGGCCTGTTCCATAGATTCTTACGAAAAAGCGTATGCCCTCCGCCCCTATCCGCGTACCGGGCAGTACGGCATTGCAATATGCTACATGGGCCATCCGGAACATTCTTGTAAAAGTTTCATTTGCCGGTTCACCGCCCTGCCGGATGCGGCCAAAGCGGCGCGGTTGCCGGAAAACGGACACCCGCCGTCCGGTACCGGACAGACCCCGCCCCTGCCTCGGGTAGCGAACCGCTTCTTTGCCCCGTCCGGGGCAGTGCGTGCCGTTTGGCCCCCGATTTGTTATACATATACAGGACAAATCAAACGCACAGAAAAATCCCTGCAACGATCCCATGAAAGGAACTTACCTGGGCGAATTCGAGGAGGTGGTGCTGCTGGCCGTAGCCCTGCGGTACGGCGAGGCGTACGGCGCCGCCATTGTGAGTGAACTCGAAAAACAGCTGGACCGGCCGGTAAACCTGGGCGCCGTGCATTCGGCCCTCAACCGGCTGGCGGAGAAAGGGCTGGTGACCTCGCAGATGGGCGGGGTGACCGCCGAACGCGGCGGCCGCCGCAAACGCCTCTACGCCGTTACCGCCGCCGGCAGCCGGGCCCTGCGGGAAATCCGCCAGATCCGCAACCAGATGTGGGAACTCATTCCCGAAATCGCCCTGCCTTAGTCAGTGAACAGTGATCAGTAAACAGTAATCATTCGCCGCTGACTACTTATTGACCACTGCTCACTATTACTGATCACTGCTTACTGTTTACTGCTTACTGTTTACTGATCACTGACCATGTCCCACGCCCCCCCTCCCCCGCCGCCCCGCTGGGCCACCTGGTTGCTGGAACAGTTTTGCGCCCCGCACCTGCTGGAAGAAATGCGCGGCGACCTGGAAGAACTTTACTACGAACGGCTCGATGCGCTGGGTCCCCGGGTGGCCGCCCGGCGCTACGTGCGCGACGTGGCGAGCCTGGTGCGGCCCTTTGTCCTCAAACGCGAAAAAAACTACCCTACGCCTTTACCTTTTCCTGCCATGCTACGCAACTACTTCACCATTGCCTTCCGCAACATGATGCGCCAGAAGGGCTACACCGGGCTCAACCTGGCGGGCCTCTCGCTGGGCCTTGCCTGCTGCCTGTTCATCTTCCTGTTCATCCGCAACGAGCTGGACTACGACCGCTTCCACCGCAACGGTGACCGCATCTTCCGGGTGCTGCGCGCCGGGGAACGGAACGGCGAGAAAGTGGCCGGGGCCTATACCTCGGGACCTTACGCCCCGGCCCTCAAAAATGACTTCCCGGCCGAAATCGTGCACACCGTGCGGGTAATGCCCGGCCGGGCCCTGGTCACCTACGGCGACAAGCGCTTCCAGGAGGATGGCTTCTACCTGATCGACTCCACCTTCTTCGACGTGTTTTCGTACCCGCTGCTGCGCGGCGACGCCCGTACGGCGCTGGGTAAGCCCAACAGCGTGGTCATCAGCCCGGCGGTGGCCCGCAAGTACTTCGGCGACCACGACCCGATGGGCAAGACCCTCGACGTGGACAACGGCCAGGACCGCTACGAGGTCACGGGCATCCTGGCCCCCGTGCCCGGCAACTCCCACCTCGACTTTGATTTCCTGGTCAACATTGCGCCGATGCGCAACTACGAATTCTTCAAAACCTGGAACGACAATTCCATGATGACCTACGTGCTGCTGGCCGACCAGGTGCAGGCGGCCCGGGTGGAAGCCCGCCTGCCGGCGTTCATGGACAAATACATGGGCGAAGAATTCAAGCGGGAGGGCCGCCGCACCGACCTGGCCCTGGAGCCCGTCACCGACATCTACCTCGACAAGCACGTGACCTCCGACATGGTGACCCACGGCGACCGGCAGGTGATCTACCTGTTCGGGGCGGTGGCCCTGTTCATCCTGGCCATTGCCTGCATCAACTTCATGAACCTGAGCACGGCCCGTTCGGCCGGCCGGGCCCGCGAGGTGGGCATGCGCAAGGTGATGGGCGCCTTCCGCAAAGACCTGGTCATGCAGTTCCTGGGCGAATCGCTGCTGCTTACCCTGCTGGGGGTGGTCCTGGCCCTGGTGTTCGTGGCGATTGGGTTGCCCCGGTTCAGCGCCTTCCTCGAAAAGCCCCTGTCCCTGCCGGTGGCCGACCCCGGCTTCTGGGCGTTCCTGGTGGTGCTGACGGGGGTGGTAGGGGCGCTGGCGGGTACGTACCCGGCGTTTTTCCTGTCGGCCTTCCAGCCCATCCGGGTGCTCAAGGGCAAGTTTACCACGGGCCGCGGCTCGGCGTGGCTGCGCAAAAGCCTGGTGGTGGTGCAGTTCAGCATTTCGGTGCTGCTGATCGTGGGCACGTTCATCATCGTGCGGCAGCTTGACTACGTGCGGGCCAAAAACCTGGGCTACGACAAGGAACACACCCTGCTCGTGCGGCTCAACAATCCCGAAATCCGGTCCAACCGCCAGGGCTTCGTGAGCGACCTGGAACGCGTCGCCCAGGTGCAAAGCGCCTCGCTGATGTCGGGCGAACCCGGCGGCTTCCACGATAATTTCAACTTCAACGTGGAGGGCAAAACCGGCGAGACGTGGCAGTTGCGCACCGTGTTTACGGACCACGATTACGTGAAAACCCTCGGCCTGAAAGTCATTGCCGGCCGCGACTTGTCGGAAAACTACAGCACCGACGTCCTGGAAGGTATGTTGCTGAACCGTACGGCCGTGAAAAAAATGGGCTGGCTCCCGCAGGAGGCCCTGGGCAAAACGCTGTTCAACACCATCCGCGATTCGCTGCCGCGCCGCGTGGTGGGGGTGGTGGAAGACTTCCACTTCTCTTCACTCAAGGAGGAAATCCAGCCGCTGGCGATCTCCATTGCACGGGACAACCGGGTGATTGCCATCAAGCTGGCGGCGGGCAACCCGCAGGAGGCCATCTCCCGCATTGAGGGCGCCTGGCGCAAGATTGCCCCTAAGTACCCCTTCACCTACGAGTTTCTCGACCAGGTGTACGACAACCTCTACAAAGCCGAACAGAAGCAGCGCACCATCCTGGGCATCTTCGCCGGGGTAGCCATCTTCGTGGCCTGCCTGGGGCTGTTTGGCCTGGCCGCCTTCACGGCCGAGCAGCGCACCAAGGAAGTAAGTGTACGCAAGGTGCTGGGCGCCTCGGTGGGCAACGTGGTGTTGCTCTTGTCGAAGGACTTCGTCAAGCTGGTGCTGGTCGCCATTGCCCTGGCCGTGCCCCTGGCCTGGTACCTGATGCAAGGGTGGCTCGAAGATTTCGTCTACCGCATCACCATCGGCCCCGACGTGTTCCTGCTGGCGGGTGGGCTGGCCGTGGGCATTGCCCTGCTCACGGTGAGCTACCACGCCATCCGCACGGCCCTCTCCAACCCGGCCAACACGTTGCGGTCGGAGTAAGGAGCGGGGGGTCATTTCCCTACCACCACTGGCTTTTCGACTCCACGAGGCGGGTCATTTTGTCTTCGGTGATGGGCTTGACCACGTAGGCCTTTACCTGGTAGGCGGCGGCCCGGCACAGGTCGTCGCGGTGGTTCGACGAGGTGAGCAGCACCACTTTGGCCTCCACCCATTTTTCTTCGCGCAGGGCGGCCATGTCGGCCAGGAAGTCAATGCCGTCTTTGCCCGGCATGTTCACGTCGAGCAACACCAGGTCGGGGCAGTTACCGGTGGCGGCGGCCGCGTCGGTACACGATTCGCGGATGTATTCGATGGCCTCGTCCACGGTCTGGAAGGCCAGTACCCGGTCGGCCAGCACCAACTGGTCGAGCACGAGCCGGGCCAGCACGAGGCTCGCTTTCTCGTCGTCCACCACAATGATCCGTCGGAAGGGTTTCAAATCCATAGGCGCAGTACCTTAAGCGTTTCGTCCAAGGACATGCATCACTTGGAATGTACCTTGTACGGACGCGGCCGAAAAATGGTCCGGACCAACGTGGAAAAGCTGCCGCCGGAGGGGTTACTGGAGTTGCGCCATGCGGCTGCTCATCCGTTCGGCCACCTGCGCGGAAAGCTGGCGGCATTCGTCGGGGTTCATGTGCATACAAAGGTGTTCGAGTTCTTTGAGCAACTGGAGCACCTGCTGCCGCGTGGCAGCCGCCTCAATCCGGTCCAGGAATGCGGGTAAATCAAACAAAGCGTTCATTTCGATAGGGGGTAACGGTCGGTCAACAACGGGCACGGACAAGGCCGCGGGCCAAAAAACAGGCCGTCCTCGGGGCAAGGCCGCAGGATAGCCGGGCTGCCGGAAAAGGTACGTAGGTAGCAACGGCCCGGCCGGTAAAAAAGTTGCCCGGTGCCGGCATAAATTACTATACACCAGACGATTGTCTTTATAAAATGAAGGGCCGTCAACGTTAAATGCAAAAGCGGGTAAAATAAATTGCCCCGTTACCGTCCGGCGGCGCCGTTTTCCGTGTTAACTTTTAGCCCGAACCGAACCCTTACCACCCCTTCCCGATGACTTTTCTCCGAACCCTGGCCCTCCTGCTGCTCCTGCTGTGCTCCGGCTTCGTCCGCCACGACGTTCCCGTACCGCCCCCGCGGGAAGAATGGATTTCCCTGTTCAACGGCAAAGACCTGACGGGCTGGGACATCAAGATCACCGGCTTCGCGCTGAACGAAAACTTCAAGGAAACCTTCCGCGTGCAGGACGGCATGTTGCAGGTGAGCTACGACCGGTACGACAAGTTCACCAACGAGTTCGGCCACATCTACTACCGGCAGCCGTACTCGCACTACCGGCTCCGGATGGAGTACCGGTTCGTGGGCGAACAACTGGCCGGCGGACCGGCGTGGGACATCCGCAACAGCGGCGTCATGGTGCATTCGCAGCCGGCCGCCAGCCTCACCCGCGACCAGGAGTTCCCGGTGTCGCTGGAAATGCAGTTCCTGGGCGGCCTGGGCAAGGGACCGCGCACCACGGGCAACCTTTGCACGCCGGGCACGCAGGTGTACATGGACGGCAAGCTCAACCCGGCGCACTGCATCAACTCCTCGTCGGCCACCTACGACGGCGACCGGTGGGTACGGGCCGAAATGGAGGTGTTCGGCGACTCCATCCTCCGCCACCTCGTGGAAGGCCAAACGGTGCTTACTTACCAGAAACCCATCGTCGCGGAGACCGGCGAGGACGTCGGGCGGTACCTGCAAGGCGACTGGGCGCAGAAGATCGGGACGCCGCTCCAGGAGGGATACATTGCCCTGCAAGCCGAAAGCCACCCCATCCACTTCCGCAAGATCGAACTGCTCAACCTGAAGGGCTGCACCAACCGCCGCTGCCCCAACTACAAACCCCAGTACGTGGTGAGTGGTCCCTGCAACTGCCGCTGATGGTACACTGATCGGTTATGATGATTATGATTTGTTAGGATAAAATCAGGCCGGAACCGGGGAACAATTGCATTCATAAGCCCTTACTCATAACCAATCCTAATCATCATAACCGATCCGTGTACCAATCAACCGACAACGCGGCGGCCGTGCTCCGGAACCTGGTGCATTGCCTGGGCGCACCGGTTTCGCCGGGGGCGGTGGCGCAGGCCGTCTACGACCACCCCGACTTTCCCTTCCTGTCGCTCTACCACCTGACCCAACTGCTGGGCGGCTGGGGCCTGCGGGCCGAGGCCGGCCGCGTGGCGCCGGAAAGCCTGCCGCTGCTTCCCATGCCGGCCCTGGCCTTCGTGGAAAAACCCGGCCGGGCCTGCGTCATGCTGCACCATTGCGACGGCGGAGGGGTGGCCTACCTCGATCCGGCAACCGGGTGGGTGGAAGAGACGGCAGCGGCGTTCGGGGAACGCTGGACGGGCGTGGTGGTGCTGGTGTCACGGCCGGAAGGCGAGGCGTTGCCAACCATCCGGCCGGTGCCGGCGCCCCCGCAACGGGCCGCCATTGCCGTTACGCTGGTGAACGCCGAACAAACCCTCGACTCGTTCATCCGCTACCACCTGGCGGTTGGCTTTGCGCACCTGTACCTGTTCTTCGACCGGCCCGGCGACCCGGGGCTGCGCACCGCCCGGGCTTACCCCGGGGTTACGGCCATCCAACGGGACGACGCCCTGGCCGACCGGTGGCGGGCCTGCCGGCTGTACCCGCAACTGGCGGAACAACTGCACCGGCCCCAGGCCCGGCAACTGCTCAACGTGGAGGTTGCCGCCGGCCTGGCCCTGGACGCCGGGCTGCACTGGCTGCTGCAAATCGACGCCGACGAACTGTTCTACGTGCCCGGCGGGTCGGTAACGGCGCATTTTACGGACCTCGCCGACCGGCAGGTCTACGGCATCACGTACCCCAATTACGAGGCGGTAAGCGGACAATTGGAGGTAGCCGATTATTTCCGGGAGGTGACTTTGTTCAAGCGCAACCGGGTCCACCTGGACGACGGGCAAAAAAGAGCGTTGGCTGCGTACGCTTCGGCGGAGGTAAACCCGGGCTTCCTGGCCTACGCCAACGGCAAGTCGGCGGCGCGGCTCGAAGCGGCGCTGCTGCCCTGGGGCAACCACCACTTCCAACTGCGCAAGGGTACGATGGAATACCAGAAACCGTACGTACCCCTGGCCGAAGCGGCCGCGAATCGGCACGGGCCGCTGGTGCTGCACTACGCCGAATGCGGCTTTTCGCACTTTTTACGGAAATACCAGACGTGGGGCGACTTTCCCGATGCGTACCTGGGCGGGCAGCGAATCATGGACCGGGTACCGTTCCGCATCCGGGCGCGGGAGGTGGTGAAAACGGGAGATGTGCAACGGGTCGAAGCCTTCTACCGGCGCGAAGCCATGATGGGTGACGAATCTGCCCTGGCCCGGCTGCTCGACGAAGGCCTGCTCTGCCGGATTACCGGCCCGGCGGAAATGTTGGGGGGAAAGGAGTGAGGAGCGAGAAGCCAGAAGTGAGGAGCGAGAAGAAGGGGCTTGCCCAGTTGTAACGGAAACGTACGGGTACAGCCTTCTCGCTTCTCACTCCTCGCTTCTCGCTTCTCTATCAATAATCACTCCGCGTACGGCGGCGGTTGAACGACTCCCGGTACAGCCAGTCCCGTACCAGAATGGATAAGCAACTCGAAGCAATGAGGGCAACGGTAAGCAAAGCCAGGATATTCAGGAAAGTTTTCATACCCGTTAATCCGGGAAGGAAGCAGAAGGAAAACGGCAACGTAACCGCCCTTTTACCCAACAAAACCCACTGCTGTACTTTTTGCGCCGGTTATGCACGGAAACCGGGGAGAGGCACTGGGTCGAATCTTACAATAAACGGCTGATTTTCAATAAATTTTATTGAAAAGGCTATTCCGTCATTCTGCCCTCGGTTCTTCCGCAAAAGCCAGGTAACCGCCGCCGGACCGTAAAAAATATTTCGTAATGCGGCCCGTTGGCGGCCGGCTGCGCCCCCTCCATTGCCCCGTCCCCCCCCGTCCCGTTTACCTTTTTGATCACCCATTCGGGAAATTTCTTACCCGTCCCCCAAGGCCGTTTACCCAAACGCGTGACCGGCCCCTACCTCCCTTCCTCCCTTCCCCCCGCCTGTTCACCAGCCTCTACGCCAACCCCGCCCCAAGTTCCGTTCCCGATCCTCCTCCGGTCTCCTTTTCTCCGGTCTGCGGTCTCCCCTGTTATTGCATTAATCCGGCGCGGAACGCGTATTTGAGCACGCCCACGATGTTTTTGACGCCCAGCTTGTGCTGGATATTCTTGCGGTGCGTATCCACGGTGGCCGGGCTGATGAAGAGCAGGTTGGCGATTTCGGCGGAAGAGTACTCGCGGGCAATCAGCGCCACGATTTCCCGTTCCCGTTCCGTGAGGGGCGTTTTGGCGTCTTCCTTCGGAAACTGCACCGCCGAAGCCCCTTCGGGCATGTACTGCCGGGCCAGTTCGGCGGCCACCGCCTCGCTGAAGAAGGTCAGGCCCGCGGCAACCCGGCGGATGGCCCGTTCCAGGTCCTCCTTGCCCGACGTTTTGAGCACGTAGCCCAGCGCACCGGCTTCCAGCACGTGCCTGATGAGGCTGATCTCGTTGTTCATCGTCAGGATCAGCACCTTCGTGTGCGGGTATTTCTCCCGGAGCAGCCGCGTGGTCTGGAGGCCATCGGCAACGGGCATGTGAATGTCCACCACGGCCAGGTCGCAGGGATGGTCCGCCAGCCCTTCGAGGAGTTCGGCGCCGTTGCCGGCCGTGTGCACCACCTCCACGCCCTCCATGCGGGCGATCACTTCCTGCAGGCCGTCGATGAAAAGCTGGTGATCGTCGGCAATGGCTACTCTGATGGGTAAAGACATTCCGTGAGCGTTAAGAGTGGTAAGTGGTTCGTCGAAAATCCAGCGTCACCCGTAGAGACGCGATTTATCGCGTCTCCGCAGCGAAGTATCATCGCGTCTCCGCAGCGAAGTATCATCGCGTCTCCGCAGCGAAGTATCATCGCGTCTCCGCAGCGAAGTATCATCGCGTCTCCGCGGAGCAGCACAATACACCGGGCCCGCCGCAAGCCGGAAATTTACGTTGCACAGCCGGATGCGGATTTTGCGCAGCGGGAAAAAAAACAGGTACAGTTGGGGAAGTGATGCCCGGCAGAATTATTCACGCATAAGAGAAAATTACCCGGTCATAAGCACATGACGTTCAGGCAATATTAACGACCCGGCCGCGGATGGAAAATACTTACTTTTAGGTATTTTTTTAGAAGAAAAAAGGCCGTAAGACCCGGGCAGGCGTGGGCTCAGGCGCCCGGCCCGAACAGTTCCAGCAGGGCAACGGTAATGTTGTCACGGCCGCCGTTCCCGTTGGCCGCTTCAATCAGTTGCCGGTTGATCTCGGGCAGCGGCACCCCCGGCTGGCCCACGATCCGGCCAATGTCCTTGGTCGTAACCATGTTGTTGAGCCCGTCGCTGCACAGCAGCAGCCGGTCGCCCGGCTGAAGGGGCACGGCCACAATGTCGGGCAGGGCGTCGCGCACCTCCCGGTTGCCCAGGCTTTTGAGGATGATGTTGCTCATGGGATGCACGTCGGCTTCCTCCGGCGTGAGCCGGCCGGCTTTTACGTAATCCCACACCAGCGAGTGGTCCTCGGTGAGCATGCGGATGCCGGCGCCGGGCCGGTAGAGGTAGCCCCGGCTGTCGCCCCGCCAGGCCAGGTAGGCCGTACGGCCGGTCATCCAGGCCAGGATCAGCGTGGTGCCCATGCCTTCGCACTGCGGATGCGTGTCGCCGTAGTCGAGGATGGCCCGGTGGGCTGCCCGGACCACCCGTTGCAGGTAGGCGCGGGCTTCCTTTTCGGGCGGGGCCTCCGTAAACGGGGCGGGCGAAAAATAAGCCTGCACGGTTTCCACCGCAATGCGCGACGCTACTTCCCCGGCCAGGGCGCCGCCGATGCCGTCGGCCACGGCCAGCAGGCTGCCCGCCGGCGAGAGCGGCACCCGTTCTCCGCCGTCGGCCCACTGCGACCGGTCCAGGTCGGCGCAGGCGCCAAAGCTGTCTTCGTTGTGTTCGCGCACCTTGCCCCGGTCGGTGGCGGCGCTGATGCTGATGTAGTCCGGCTGGCTGATGGAAGAGTACATGCGTTTGGCTGGTGCTTGACCCGTATGGTTCTCCTAATAGTACGCAAAAAAGGACAGACCGGCTACGTCTGTCCTGCTTATTACGGGCTAAATTACCGGGGCGCCCCTACCGGAGCAGGGACAGCAGGGCCAGGGCGTTGTTGGTCATGTGAAACACAATGCCCGTGCCCAGGCCGCCCGACCGTTGACGCAGGTACCCCGCCGTCACGCCGAAGGAGAAGTAGAAGGGGAACCAGGAGAGGTTGTTGTGGATGAGGGCGAAAAGCAGCGCCTGCAGGACGTTGGCGCCCAGGAACAGGATGTGCTTCTGGGAGGCGTTCAGCACGATGCCGCGAAAGATCACTTCTTCGTACACCGGCACGAGCCCGGCCACCAGCAGAAAGGTAGCCGGCAGGCCGTAGCTGTCCTTCAGGGCGATGATGTTCTCCTCGATGGCCGCCAGGGGGAAGTCGAACACGGCCGACGGCAAGACCGCTTCGGGGAAGAACTGCCGGTTCAGCACGAGCACCAGCCCCAGGCCGATGCGCAGCCCGATGGCAGCCCCCACGCCGGCACCGATCTGCTTGCCCAGGGTCCAGTTGCCGCGTACGAGGTGGCCCCAGCCGCGCCGCCCGACCAGCAGGGCGGTGCAGCCGGCCATGGCCCCGAAAAACACGATGACTTCCCGGGCCCGCACCGGGGCGTCGCCGGCCGCGGCTGCGTCCGTTACGGCGTACTGGTCGGAGAAGAAGGACAGCAGGTACGGGTAGTTGTAGAGCCACGTCACGATCACGCTGCTGAGCAGGTACGCGGCGCTGATGAGCCAGAAGTGCGTGAGCCCCCACGCGGGGCGGGGCAGCGCGTGGCTCCGGCGGAAGCGGCCCCCCACGTAATGAATGGGCAGAATCCACAGGTAAGGAGCGGCGAAGCAGGCCAGGAGCACCACCAGCAGCAGGCCCACGCCGGCCAGGTCGCGCCAGTGCCAGCCCAGGAGCGGATGCTTCGCAAACAGCCGCAGGCGGTAGTGGCCCAGCGGGTCGGTTTGGTAGCCCAGCGACCGCAGGGCGTGGTAGCTGGACAGGGCGCTGTCGCCGGGCTGGTAGGCCAGGTCGTGCAGAAAAAGGGCTTCCCGGCGCTGCTGGCTGGCCGATGCGCCGGCCGCCGCCCGCATGATTTTCCGGGCTTCGGCGTAGGCTCCCGTTTGCTCGAAGGCCCGGGCAACGCCCTCCACCTCATGCCAGTCGGTACTGTCGGTGGCCGTCAGCCGGAAGGCTTTGAGGGCCAGGGCGGGTTCGTTCAGTTCGAGCAGCAACTGGCCCTTCTGGGAGAGTTCCCACCGGGGCTGTCCCGGCCGGAGGCCCTGGGTGAGCACCCTGCGGGCTTCGGCGGGTTGGTTACCGGCCTGGTAGGCCCGGGCCAGCAGCAGGCTCAGGTCCAGCGTGTCGTTGAGGGCAACCGCTTGCAGGGCGGGTGCAATGCTCTCCTTGTACCGGTCCCGGTAGCCCAGTTGGTTGGCCAGGCTTTCGTATACTTTCCAGAGCGGCTTGCCCTGCCAGCGGTCGGGGTGTCGGCGCTGCCGCTTCAGCACATCTTCCAGAAAGGCAATGGCCGAATCGCCGTACAGGAATTCGGACCGGTACAGCAGCACGTCGGGATCGTCGGGGAACTGTTGGGCAAGTGCCAGCAAACACGCGTCCAGTTCGTCCTGTTTGAGGTTGTACTCGGCGTTTTCCGGGTAAAAGGCGTTGCCGATGAACCGGCAACGTTCCAGGTGCACGGCTACGTCGTGCGGGTGGGCCGACAGGTAGGCGTCGTACCGGGCCAGCACTTCCCCGTAGGCTCTTTCTTCGGCCGTCCGCAGGTGCCGGACGTATTCCTGGTGGCTGTTGGGCGCCTGCGGCGGCAAGCCGGCCACCTGGCCGAAGCCGGTACAATGCAATAGGGCAACTGCCAGCAGCACTGCCAGCACGGGGTAAACGTTTCGCATGGAGAAACAGGGGAAATGGGACTTATTCCGGGGCAGGCGTCAGTGGATGCGTAATGCGTATATACGCCCGGCGGGGCGATGGTAAGTTCCCTTGCCGCCGGAGCCCGCCGGTGCCGGGAAATCCGCTTCCAAACGGCTATTTTTACCGGATGATTGGCAAAGAAAAATACATTAACCCATTCACTGATTTTGGCTTCAAGCGGCTGTTCGGCACGGAGTTCAACAACGCCTCCCCCGTTCAGTCATGCAATCATTCAATCAAGGTGCCGGTGTGAGCTTGAGCAGCAGGCCGGGCGCTTCGGTAAGCAGGTACACGTAGCCGTCGGGGCCCTGGGCCACGGCCCGCACGCGGCCAATCTTGTCCAGCATTTTTTCCTCCCGGGCGTACGGGCCGTCGGTAAGTTCTACCCGGGCCAGGTGCGTGCCGACCAGGGCGCCCACCAGCAGGTTGCCCGCCCAGTTGGGGTACTGCGGGCTGCTCACCAGGGCCAGGCCGCTCGGGGCGATGGAAGGTACCCAGTAGCGTACCGGCTGCTCCAGTCCCGCCCCCTGCGTGGCGCCCGACACGGGGGTACCGTCGTAGTTTATGCCGTAGGTAATGAGCGGCCAGCCGTAGTTTTTGCCCCCCTCCACGGCATTGAGTTCGTCGCCGCCCCGGGGGCCGTGTTCGTGGGCCCACAGGCGCCGGGCCCGGCCGTCGTAGTACATTCCCTGCACGTTGCGGTGCCCGTACGACCAGATTTCGGGCCGGGCGCCGGCCACGCCCACGAACGGATTGTCGGCCGGAACCTGCCCGTCGTCGCGGAGGCGCATGATCTTGCCCCAGTGGTTGCCCAGTTGCTGCGCCTGCGGCGGCGTGCCCCGGTCGCCGGTGCTCACGAATACGTGCCCCTGCCCGTCGAAAGCAATGCGGGAACCGAAGTGCACGCCGGAATTGAGGAAGGGCTGGGCCTGGAAAAGCGTTTGCACGTCAGCCAGCGCATCGCCCTGCAACCTGGCGCGGACCAGGGTGGTACCGCCCCCGCCGGGTCCCGGTGCGGCGTAGGTAAAATAAATCCAGCCGTTGCGCGCGTAGTCGGGGTGCAGTTGAATGTCGAGCAGGCCGCCCTGCCCGTTGGTGTACACGGCGGGCACGCCCCCGATGCTCCCGGGCTGCAACTGGCCGCCCTGCACCACCCTCAACTGGCCCGCTTTCTCGGTAACCAGGATGCGGCCATCGGGCAGGAAGGCCATGCCCCACGGGCTGGTCAGCCCCCGGGCCGCCGTATCGACGCGAAACTTCTGCTTTTCGGACTGCACCACTGCGCCCGGCCTGGCCCCGTCGTACGTGGGCGATGGGGGCGTTTCTTTGTCGCGGCACCCGGCCAGCACGGCGCCGGCCAGCAACAGGATGCGGATGGATCGGAGGAACGGGTTCATGGGTAGAGGGTGAATGGTACACGGTAATGGGACACTGATCCGTTATGATGATTATGATTTTTTATGATCTTTTTTTGGAATCCTTTTCCAAGCAGTTTCGATCATAATCATCATAACGGATCAGTGTACTATTCCCAGTGTCCTATTAACGCTTACAGCCGCCCGGGTGTTTTAGTCCGTCCTCACGGGCTTGCGGCGTAGCGGGAAGAGCGTTACCTTGGCGGCGTTCCGGTGTTCGCGCACGAAACCCAAACGTCAACCACTTCCTCCCATGAAACGAATTCTGCTGCTTGCCCTGCTGTTGGCCCTGCCCCTGGCCATTTCCGCCCAAACCGCCGCCCGTCCCGGCTCCCTCTCCGACATGGCTTTCATTGAGGGGCACTGGCTGGCGACCACCGCCAACGGCACCGTGGAAGCCTACTGGGCGGCGCCGGCCACCGACAACATTGCCGGCTTCATCCGCATGATGAAGGACGGCAAGGCAACCCTCTACGAACTTTTTGCCTTCGAACAAACGGGCCCGGAACTGGTGGCCCTGGTCAAACACTTCAAGCCGGGCCTGGTGGGCGTGGAAGAAAAGGACAAGTCGGACCGCTACACGTTCCTCGAAGCGGGTACCGGCCGGGCGGTCTTCGTCAAGCAGGGCGAACCGCTGCGCGTGCTGTACGAAAAGCGGGGCGACGACCGGCTGGTGATTGCCCTCGGCCGCGAACAGGAAGGCAAGTGGGTGTTCAAGGATCTGTTTGATTTCAAACGGGTGAAATAAGCCCTCTCCCACAAACTGCCCGCCAAGTCATCCGTAATGGGTCATTAGTCAGTAGTTGTATTGACAAATGAGGTTGTAGTTGAATGGCTGAATGGTTGATCGGATAGCCATACAGCCATTCAACCATATAACCATTCAGCCATAATCTTCCTTGTCAATACAATTAGCCATTAGTGCTTATTTTGCGCTTGTCCACCCCACATTTGCCTTCCCATGCCTACCCCTGCCCCCACTACCGTATCGTCCCCGAAAAAAAAGTCAGTCGTGTCGGAAGACTGGGCCGTGGTGGCCCTGGGCTTCCTCATCATCATGCTCTCCCTGGAAGGCGTGCTGCTGGCCGTACCGTCCTTTGGCTGGAGCAACGCCGCTGAGCTGACGGGCAAAGTACTGGCCCCGGCCAACCTGGGCCTGATCGGGCTGCAATTCGGGTTGGTGTACGGGGTAGCCCTGCTGGGGGCCTGGCTGACGGGCAAACCGGTAAAGTCGTTCCTGCTGGGCTTCCCCCTGGTGTACCTGCTGACCGCAGTGGCCCTGGTGCTGGCCGGCAACAAAAGCATCAAGGCCCTCAACCTGGAAGCCGTCATCTTCAGCCTTTCGCTGGGCCTGCTGGTGGGCAACCTCTTCAAACTGCCCGCCTGGCTCAGGGAGGCCCTGGCCACCGAACTCTTCGTCAAGATCGGGCTGGTGCTGCTGGGTACGGGGGTAATCTTCTCGGATATCCTCAAGGCCGGTTCGCTGGGACTGGTGCAGGCCCTGGTGGTGGTGCTCTCGGTGTGGTACTTCGCCTTCTGGCTCTGCAAGAAACTAAAGGTGGACCAGGAACTGACCATGATGATTTCGAGTGCCGTCTCCATCTGCGGCGTGTCGGCGGCCATTGCTACTTCGGGGGCCATCCAGGGCGACGCCAAAAAGCTTTCCTACGTGGTCTCGATGGTGCTGATCACGGCCATTCCCATGATGATTCTCATGCCCTACCTGGCTCAGTACCTGGGTCTTTCGCAGGAAGTAACCGGTGCCTGGCTGGGCGGCTCCATCGACACGACCGGGGCGGTAGTGGCTGCGGGCACTTTGGTGGGGGAAACGGCCCTCAAGATCAGCACCATCGTCAAGTTCTCCCAGAACGTGCTGCTGGGCCTGGCCGCTTTTGCCATCTCGGTCTACTGGACCTACTCCAACCACCCGGCCGGCCGGCAGGGGCAAGCCAAGCCGACGCTTTCGGTGATCTGGGAACGCTTCCCCAAGTTCGTGCTGGGCTTCATCGGGGCCTCGCTGCTGTTTTCGTTTCTGCTCTCGGCCGGGCAGACGGCCCCCGTCAAGGACGGCCTCAAAAACCTGCAAGGGCTTTGGTTCGCTTTGGCTTTCACCAGCATCGGCCTGGAGACCAACTTTGGCGAACTCTTCACCAAAAATAGCCGCAAACCCTTCTACGCCTTCCTCATTGCCCAGGCCTTCAACATCCTCGTCACGCTGGCCGTGGCATACGCCCTGTTCGGGTAGGAAAGAGGGGAAATGAGATATTGGGGAGTAGTCAGTAGTGCATCGTTGACCAAACTGCAATGCACTTCACCGACTCTTTTCCTCCCGCTGTCATCCTGAAAGGACCTTCGTAGTAACAAGCGAAGGTTGCCTTTTCACAACGAAGGTTCGCAGTGTAAGTCAGGCATCGCTTTTCACTGCGAAGGTCCTTTCAGGATGACAGCGGAAGGGGACGTTTTCGAATAGGTTGAAGATGTAGCAAACACTTTAATTAGTACTTCATCCCCACCAGAGTCCGTAACCGCCATTCGTAATTAGTCATTCGTAATTTGTAATTACCCCAGCAGGTTATTCTGCAAACAGTACTTGACCAGGCCGACCGTGTTGCGGACGCCGAGTTTGAGGAGGATGTGTTTGCGGTGGGTGTCTACGGTGCTGGTGGAGATGAACAGCTTTTCGCCGATCTCCTGGTTGGAGTACTCCTGGGCCACCAGCTTGAGGATTTCAATTTCGCGTTTGGTCAGCACGTTTTCGGGGGCCGCCAGGTGCAGGTCGAAGGCCGGCGAAGCGGTGCCTTTGGGGGCCGCCACGTCGGTGAGCAGTTCCTTGCTGATGTAGGTTTCGCCCCGCATGGCCTTTTCAATGGCCTCCAGGAACACTGCCTTGCCTTCGCTCTTGTAGAGGTAGCCGTTGATGCCGTGCCGGATCAGCTTCGAGTAGTAGCGGGTGCCGTGGTACATGGTCAGGATCACGATCCGGGTGCGGCGGTGCTTGGCGCGGATCGTCTTGACCAGGTTCACCGGGTCGGTGTCGGGCATGTTGATGTCGAGCAGCACGATGTCGGCCTCCTGCGCGCCGAGCACCTCCAGCACCTCCTCGCCGTTGAGGGCCTGGCCTACCACCTGGATGTGGGGTTCACTTTCGAGCAGCATCCGCAAGCCGTCGATGAAAAGCTGGTGGTCATCCGCAATCAATAGTTTTATCATATTCGGGTGCGTTAACGGGTTTGGCGGCAAGCGGCAAGTTGATGATGTACGTGGTGCCCAGGCCCTCCCGGGACTCCACGTGCAGGTGGCCCCGCAGGAAGTTGACCCGGTTGGTGATGTTGACGAGCCCCTGGCCCTTGTTTTTGGACTTGATCTTTTTTTCGTAGTCAAACCCCCGGCCATCGTCCTCGGTGGTAATTACCAGCGTGTCCGTATCGGGTTCGGCCAGGAACTGGATTTCGAGCTGCCGCGCCCCGGCGTGCTTGATCGTGTTGTTGAGGATTTCCTGCACGATGCGGAACACCTCGATCTCGAAGTCTTTTCGCAGCCTGCGCGTCACGTTGAAGTGCCGGAAAGCCACCCCCAGTTTGCCCGTGTCGTGCACCTTCCGGCACAGGTCCTCCACGGCCACCAGCAGCCCCGACTGGAACAGCAGGTCGGGCATCAGGTTGTTGGAGATGGCTTTAAGTTCGCGGAAGGCGTCTTCGAGCAGCCGCAGCGAGTTGCCCAGGAAGCGGCCCTGCACTTCGGAACGGTCGGGGGCCCCTTCGTCGAGGGAAGTCAGGTTGAGCTTCAGCGTGGAGAGCATGTAGCCCAGCCCGTCGTGCAGTTCTTCGGCGATGCGCCGCCGTTCGTTTTCCTGCGTTTGCAGGATGGCCCGGGCCACCACGCCCTGCTGCTGGTTGATCTTGCGGAGCAGGGCTTCCCGTTCCCGGAAGTCGTTCGTCTTTTTCTGTTCGTTCAGCGCGTTGCGGATCGAGACGGCCATCTGGCCCGAGAGCAGTTGCAGCAATTCGATGCGGTCGTGGGTAAAGGCGTTGGCGATCAGGTTGTTTTCGAAGTAGAGCAGGCCGATCACCTCGCCCTGGTGGACGATGGGCGTGCACAGCAGCGACTTGGAACCCTTCGCGGTAATCACCGGGTCGGCGGCGAAGTTGGGGTGCGCGGCGGCGTTGTCGATCACCAGGTTTTCCTGCGTCACGTACACAAACTGCACGATGCCCTCCGACACGTGCGGGCTGCCCTTCACCGGCAACGATTCGATGGAAACCTCCGCTTCACCGTCCACGGCGCCGGCCGCCTCAATGAAAAAGCCGTTCTCCTTCCTCAGAATCAGGTAGCCCTGGCCGGCCCCGGCGTTTTCCACGGCAATCACGATCAGCTTTTTGAGCAGTCCGTCGAGCTGGATTTCGCCCGCGAGGGCGGCGGCGGCCTTCATGATGCTGTGCAGGTCGAGCACGGCCGAGTTGCGGCCCGCCGGGAAGTCGGCGGCCGGGGCCTCGCCGGCGGGCACGTCCAGCGCCAGGGGGTCAAGCCGGTCGTGGAGCCCCGGCCGCAGCAGTTGGGGGTGTTTGTTTTCCAGGTCGCGCACCTTGGCGTAGGCGCCCCACTGCCCGTAGAGCGCGTAGGCCCGTTGCAGGTACTGCCCCGCGATAAACGTGCGTCCCCGGCCCTCGTAGTAGCCCGCCGCCAGTTCGCAGGCCAGCGCCGCGTCGTTGAGAAACCCGTTTTCCCGGGCCCGGTCGGCGGCCTGGTCGTACAGCCCGGCCGCCTTTTCGTGCCGGCCGGTCACCCGGCAGTATTCCGCCTCCACCAGTTCCTGCTTGTGCCGCACCAGCGCGGGGTTGTGGCGGGCAAAGCGCCGCAGCTGGGCCAGGCCGGCGGCGGCCTCGCGCAGCAGCAGTTTGCGGCGCGGCGCGGCGGCGGCTGAGGCCAGCGCCAGGGCGGTAAGCGACTTGTAAAATTGGTAGATGAGGGTGTAGATGTTGCCCATTGCCCGGTGCGCCAGTTGGCCGGCCTGCTTGCCGTTGCGGCGGGCTTCGCGGTAGTCGCCAAACAGGTAGGCCAGCATCGTCTTGTAGAGGTACACGTCGAAGATCGCGGCCGATGCCTTGGTGTCTGCGTACAGGCGCATCATTTCCGGCTCGTTGTGCACCCGGCCGGTGAGCGCCGCGGGGTTTTCCACCCGTTCGCATAGGTTGAGGGCTGCCTGCGTGTGAATGGAGAGCAGGTGGTGGGAGCTATCCTGCCGCAGCCGGCTGATGCGGTCGAGGAAGCGTTCCATCTCGCCGGTGACCGTCTGGAGGTTGTGGCCGCAGTAGAAGGCACTGTAGCAGTACACCTGCGCCGAGTAGGCCGCAAACTCAATGTTGCCCGTTTCCAGGCCGTACCAGTAGTTGCGGCGCAGGGGTTCGAGGATGTTGGCCAGCGGCTCCTTCCAGGGAATGATGAACGTGTTGACGATCATGGTGCACTGGGTGCGCAGGTGGCTCACCCCGAACTTGTCGGACAGCCGCACGGCCGCCTTGCCCAGCCGGTAGCCGCCTTCCACGTTGTGCACGCCCCCAATGAGCACGAGGCCGTAGCTGGCGCACACTACCCCCGAGTAGGCCGTGTTGCCGTGCCTGACGGTGAGGGAGAAGGCGCGGCACACGAACAGCGGGAACAGGGCGGGGTTGGCAAAGTACACCGCCGACCCCACGCTGGCCAGCACCCGGATGGCCGCCTCGACGTAGGGATTTTTGGCGGCGGGCAGGTCCACGAGGTCTTCGGGCGAACGGCCGCGCAGGGCCAGCCGGATGCCCAGCAGGGCCGACAGCACGTGCACTTTGTTGGGGCGTTTGGGGAAACGCACGCCCAGCAGCCCGAGCACTTCGAGGGAGGTGCGCACGGCGTCGAGCAGCTTGTGGCGGGCCGTGTACGACTTGATCTTGATCTCGTAGGCCCGCACTTTGTCGAGGTCGCTGGCCGCGCGGCTCAGCACTACCTCCACCCAGGCTTCCATCTGGCCCATGTAGCTGCACAGGTAGGCACTTTCGGCGCCGGCCGTGTAGAGTTGCAGGGCCAGGGCGTAGTCGCGGCCCCAGCCGCCGGGGGAGATCAGCCCGATGCCCGTTTGCAGGTATTCGAAGGAAGGCTTGTAGGCCGCTGAGTCGCGGGCCCGGAGGCCGGCCGTGAGGTTGAGGGCGGCCAGCCGGTCTTTCTCTTCCTGGCCGTCGAGGGACCCGATGCCCACGTTGAGCTGGTTGACGATCTCGAAGATGTGCTGGCTGCGGGCCTCGTCGTCGAGGTAGCGCAGCAGGGCGTTGCCGATGCGGAGGTGTTCGCGTTTTTTGCCGGCTTCCGGAATGAGCGAATAGGCAGCCTGCTGGATGCGGTCGTGCGAGAAGCGGTAGTTGTCGCCGTCGGGCAGGATCAGGTCTTCGGCCAGGGCGGGCTTGAGCCGTTCGGTCACCTCGCTGCGAGTGGTTTCGAGTACGATGGTGAGCACGTGCGTATTGAACCCGTAGCCCAGGCAGGCGGCCAGCCGGAGGGCTTCCCGAGTGGCGGCGGGCAGCTTCTGGAAGCGGCCGGCCATCAGTTCCACGATGTTCTCGGTAAACCGCAGCTGGCTGACCTTGCCGGCGTCCCAGGTCCAGCGGGCGGCGGGGAAGTCGAACCGGAGCACCCCTTCGGCGTGCAGGCACTTGAGGAAGGCGTGGATGAAAAACGGGTTGCCCTGCGACTTTTCGTACACCAGCCCGGTCAGGGCCTCCCCTTCCCGCACGGGGCAGGCCAGCATTTCGTGAACCAGGGCGGCGGCCTCGGGGCCCGGCAGCGGCGCCAGCACGATTTTTTCGGGGTCCCGCCCTTCCGCCTGCAAGTCTTCCACGACCGCCGAAAACGGGGAGTTGGCCGTCATTTCGTTGTCGCGGTACGCCCCGATGCAGAGAAACGCGGCCAGGTCTTTGTCGGTGAGAATGACTTTGAGCAGGTGGAGCGAGGCCGCGTCGGCCCATTGCAGGTCGTCGAAAAAGAGCACCAGCGGGTGCCCCGTGCGGCAGATGCCCTTGATGAAATTGAGGAAGACGTAGTGGAAGCGGTTCTGCGTCTCGCCGGGCTCCAGGGCGGGCACGCGGGGCTGCGGGCCGGTGAGCAGTTCGAGGTGCGGCATGAGGTCGGTGAGCACGCCGCCGTTGGTGCCCACGGCTTCCAGGATGCGCGCACGCCACGCGGTCACTTCGGCCGCGCCCCGGGTGAGCACCAGGTTGGTAAACTCCTTGAAGGCCTGGCTGAAAGCAAAGTACGGCACGTTGCGCTGGAACTGGTTGAACTTGCCTTCGAGGAAGATGCCGCCGCCCTCGGCCGTGGCCCGCCGGACCTGGTGGGCCAGCGCCGACTTGCCCACGCCCGAAGAGCCTTCGATGAGCACGGTGTGCACGTCGCCGGCCCGTACGCGCCCGAAGGCCCGCCGCAGCACGTCGGTTTCGGCCTCGCGGCCGTAGAGCCGCCCGGGGGCGTGGAGGCGGCCCGGGAAGTCGTGCCGGCCCAGTTCAAACGCGGCGATGGTGCCCGCCTCGTGCCACTGCCCGAGGCAGGTTTCCAGGTCGGGCCGCAGGCCGAAGGGCGACTGGTACCGGTCGGCGGCGTTCTTGGCCATCAGCTTGCCCACGATGCCCGACAGCACGGCCGGCACGCGGGCGTCCACCACGTGGGGCGGCGCGGGATTTTTGGCCAGGTGGCAGTGGATGGTTTCCAGGGCGTCTTTGGCGTCGAAGGGCCGGGCGCCGGTGAGCAGTTCGTAGAGCAGCACGCCGAGGGAGTACAGGTCGCTGCGGTTGTCGATCTCGCCGCCGGTGCGGCCGGTCTGTTCGGGCGAAATGTAGGCCAGCGTGCCGGGCAGGAAGCGGGGCCGGCCGGCGGGTCCGTCGGGGGCGGCCACGCGGCCGGCAATCGAAAAGTCGACGAGCTGCACGTCGAGGGTCTGGGGGTCTACGAGCAGGTGGGCCGGGCAGAGCCCCCCGTGCACGATGCCCTGCTGGTGGAACGATTCGAGGATTTCGGTGACCGACAGGGCGATCCGCAGGGTCGTTTCCGGGTCGGGACGGGTTTCGCGCAGGTACTTTTCGAGGGGCAAGCCCTCCACGTGTTCGAGGATGGCGATCTGGCGGTTGTGGTAGGTTTCCAGGTGCAGGTAGCGGACAATGCCCTTGCCGGGGAAGCGGCCGGCAAACTCGTACTCCCGGGTGAGGCGGGCCTTTTCGTCGCCGCCCGCCCCGGCTGGTTCGAGGATTTTGAGCATGACTTTCTGCTTGTCGCGGCACCGCTCCGCCCGGTACAGCAGCGTGCTGCCGCCCAGGCTGATTCGTTCCAGAAGCGTGTACTCGGATAGCAGGAGCATGGGTAAAAAATAAAGGGGCGCCCTGGTAAAGATGCACAGCCGGGCGGTGAAAAGAAATACCGGGAAGTGGGTATTTTTCGGCGGGACACCGGGGGCGGCTAACGCGGTTGGAGCAGGGGCCGCAGCGGGTGTTTGTGCAATCCGGGCATACTTACTTCTAGGTATTTTTTACGGTTCTGCCAAAAAAGTCACGTACTTGTTTGTATTAAGTAATGGACATTGTATAGCTTAGCGGCATCCAACCAGCATCTTAATTTTTTGCAATGCTTGAATCCGAAAAGATTCGGCTGATGCCCGTGAAAACTCTTTTCCCGGCCGTTATTAACGCTATTAGTCAATTACAATCTCAAACTCCTGCCTGACTGCTGAGAAAAACACTTTCATGCCGGCTTGACCATACTCAAAGAATTTACGATTTACATGTTAGCCGTCCATGCGGGAACAACCTAACGACACGCAGGGCAGAATACATTCAATGAAGAACATTTTAAGCCGGCAGAAGGCTACCGCCCTTTCGAAAAAAATCAACGGATCGTGCTATGAATAACGTCAATGAGCCTTGGTACAACAAGCTGCTGAATAGTAAAATTGTTATATCAATTATTATTCTCTTAGGCACTTTTGCCATTTTAACCTACCTGATCGTATTCCTATTTAAGTCCATACAATCCGGTGATCCTTTTCCGCAGGAATATTCTTCCCCGATTTTAGCCATCCTGGGCGTGATTATTTCGATCATCATTTTGACTTTTGTTTCCATCGTTTTTTCGCTCATTGACCAGTCCAACAAAAGACACGCGCTGGGGTTGCCGCAGGGATCAGTCCGGGCCCTTATTGCGCTCTGCCTAGTTACTTCATTTATCATTATTGCAGTAATACTTTTCAACAAACTGAACACACCCGATTTAGGCAAACTGGAGGGGCTGAGCCGGGACCAGTTTGAACGGATTCCCCTTAGCGAAATTGTTTCATCCAACGTTGATACGCTCATCACCCCGGCCGGAACCGATACTCTCTACAGTTACACAGTGGAGAGAGCAGTCGGGGTTAGCGCCGAAGCCAATGATTTTGCTAAACAACTGCTCACCATTTTAAGTACATTGGCTATCGCTGTTTCTGCCTTTTACTTCGGCTCGCGGGCAACTGAAATGGGCGGACAGCAAGCAGCAAATATTTTACGAAACAGAAATGGTAAAGGGGCGGACCCGGGGGGACCGGCCGGGTCGGGCGGCAGTGGGACGCCGTCGGGGGGGACGCCCGGGGCGAGTGGCGGAACTGAGCCTGATCCGGAGGGGATAAAGCGTTTTCAGTCGCTGAGTGAGGACGAACAATTAAAAATCAGGATTGATGTCATCGAGAAAAATCACGAAGCCTGGAAAACCCTGTATCCAAACATCACTTATGCGGCTACCGGTAAGAAATACATCGAGCACGAGAACAAGCGGACTGAGATCAACTGCATCGTTTTCTACGTCAAGCGCAAACCCAGCGAAAGCAACCTGGTGCCTCAGGATCGCATTCCCAAATACATTGACCACAACGGTTTTAAAATCCCTACCGATGTGCAGGTGCAGCAGGAGTCCCCAACCAGCCAGGTAGCGCGTCCCCGCCTTTTGTCAGGCGATCAGCTTTTGGTCCGAAAGCCGGGAAGCGGTATTTCCCGCATTGATTCAATGGAATTCGGCTCAATCGGACTCAAAGTGTACCGGGGCGACAACCAGGACACCCGGGAAGAGTTCATCCTGAGCTGTTATCACGTGCTGTTCAACCTGGAATTCGGGCAAAATATCGAATCGATTACCAGCAACGCCGGAATCAACCGCCCGGAAGTGGTTTGCCCTTGTTTGTTCGACGACCGGAACGGCGCCAACACCAACGTCATTGCCGATGTTGCAGAAGGCGTAATCACTTCGCGGGTGGATGCTGCAATTGCAAAGCTGCGGCGCCGGGGGGTGCTCGATGATCTACCTGAACTTCAAAGGCCGACCAAGATTTATGAATTAGTATCCCGGGACGAAGACAATGCCAACTTCCGGGTACACATGCGGGGCCGGGTTTCAACCGCCAAGAGCGGCAAGGTGAAACACGTATTCAGCACTCCTCCCATCACCTACATCTTTCCTCCGGCGGCCCTTGGCTCACCGTCGCCCACCGTAGTAAAAAATATGATCGGGTTGATTCAGGTAGAAAAGATTTCCGAGGCGGGCGATTCGGGCGGGCCGGTTTTTACGCAAGATGGCAAAGTGATTGGCATTGTGGTAGCGGGCACCAGCCAGTACACGTACGTGATTCCAATCAAGAGCATTATGAACCGGCTGGATATTAGCGTTTAACATAAACCCTTATCATGTTATGAAAAGAAACATACCATTCCTGATCCTGTTTACCATTCTCTTTTACCAGGCAGCGGCCGGGCAGGGGAGAACCAATATCAGCTTTGGAGATTTAAGGAAAGATTTGAGAATCGAAAAGCAAAGCTTAACCGCAGATGGTTCGATTACGATCAGAATTACTGATATTACCCCTGCCAGCAAGGTAAATGAGGTAAAGGGCTTGCGTTTTTTCCAGGGGGAAAAAACAAATGCGTATCTTTTCTCCTCCGGAGACATTAAAACCACCGGTAATGTGGTGGAATTTAAGTTAGAACAGCAGGATAATGTCCCTTACATTACGATCAAGAACGGGGCAGGTGAAGCATTAGCTTTCATTCCCCTGCCCAAATTCGTCGATGACTCAGGAGGAGGTAATACCCCCAGCGTTACCCCAATCGGAATTCCGATCTATGACGCCTATAACATCAGTGAATTATCAAAAAAGGGTGACACAGCAGCGATTAAGGTCATTTTGAAACATTATTCCGACGAGTCAAAGTTTACAAAAAATCCTTTTTTTACAACTGATCGCTTATTTACAGTAGACAAAGCATTATTACAAAGCAAAAGTTTGCCACCCCTTTTCAATCAAATAGGGGGAACGAACGTAACCACCTTTGTGGATGGCTTGGCCAGGTTTATTGTAACACGGGCCAAGGAGGAATTGAACATCGCTTTTTTCAACCGGCTCAAGAAGTTATTCGACAAGTATCCTGAATTCAAAATACTGTTTCCCAACACGATAGAATTCCTGGCCAAGATTGACCCCAGCATGTACGCCTCCATCATACAGGCATTACAGGAAGCTTTTGAGAAAGACTGCATCGAACTCAGTAATCGCATGACCCGGCTCCAGACGATGCCCGAGGCGATGTGCGCTACAGGGGATAAGGACTGCCCTGAAAGGATAAAAGCATACAGAAGCTTCTTCAACAAACCGGAAGGAAACGCATTCATTTCGCTGCTTTTTGTTACTGATGGGTTGATTAAAGCAAAAACGCCGGCCGATATCATCGCGGGTCTTACTGACTCAATAACTTCGAGAAATAACATTGTCGATCCCCTCTATAAACTCCAGGTTCCGGCCAACTACCTGAACGGCCTCAAACTCAGCAAGCTTGTTTCTGAAAGTATACGAAGCAATGACGATGCAAACGTTTACGCGCCTGCTGCCTTCGTGAGAAATATTGTCAAGGACAAACGGGCTTTCCGCATCTACTTGGGTCTTTTGTATGAACTAAACGAGAAAAGTCCAATTGCAATTCAAGTTAGCAGCAGTTCTGTTGAGTTTAAGCAAGTATTGACAAACTATGCCACCAGAAAGGATGAAAATAATGCGATTGGGTATTTTGAAGACTTAATTACTTCCATTATCGCCATAAACCAGCATGTGGAGGAGATCAAGGACAAGATCAATAACAACGGCGCTTTCAACTACGTCAACTACACCAACTACTATAACTCACTCCTTAATTTTGCCGACAGGCTAAGCAACTTCCCCAAATTAAGCCCCACTATTGCTATAGAGGTCACCGTGATTAAAGACAGAATTTCAATTGCGCGTACCGCCGGCAAGGTGTATTATGACGTGAGCAATCGGAGTTACGGCTCGGCCATCCTCAATACGGTGACGCTGCTGGAAAGTACTTTTTTCAAGTACCTAGATGACAATACATCTACCTTGAAAGCATCGCTGGAGCCCTCCAACCAATTCAAGGATGACTTTATTAAATACGGAAACTTTATCGGTACGGTGGCTCAGGCCCAAACCGGCGAGGAGGTAGAACAAGCAATTGATGCAGTGGCGCTGCCCGCCGGTAGTTCATCAATCAAGAAAAGAACTCCATTCAACATTGCCATCAACTCCTACATTGGCGGACACGTAGGGAAAGAACGGGTTATGGGCGCCGGCAGTACTGTCCGCGAGAGTAAAAATGCGTTTAATTCGGCGGGTATCGTCACCCCGGTAGGTGTTGCGTTCAGCACGGGCTTTCCGGCACACTGGAAGCACCCCTTCTCGGCCAGCCTGTTCGGTTCAGTAATTGACATCAGCGCTGCGACAACCTACCGGCTGCAGGACAGCAACTCCGAAATCAAATCCGATATTACCCTGGCCAACATCATTTCTCCGGGTGGATACTTGATCCTGGGGCTGCCGGCCATTCCGATTTCAATCGGAGCCGGCTGGCAAATCAATCCTAACTTGAATAAAGTAACGGTAGAAGGCATCCAGATCAATCCCAACCGCTACCAAAGATTTTCTTTGTTCCTGGCAGTAGACATTCCCATCATCAATTTGTATACTTCTCCGAAACGAAGATTATAATGGGTATTGTACCTGCTTGAAATGTTAAGTTGACTGTTGACTACGGCCTGGTGTAACCCTTCAAACAGGGTCGTACCAGGCCGTTCACGAGGCAATGTAGCGTCCCTCCGGCCGGGCCATCCTGCCCAACCTTGTTTACCTTTGCGGCACTTTTAAGGCACTTGCCTTGTTCACCAGAAAGCGCCCGGAGAGCCGCTTGGCCCGCCCGGCGCTTTGCTTTGTACCGAAACCCCGCACGTATGCTCAGAAGACCGCGCCGCAACCGCAAATCCGCCACCATCCGGGCGATGGTGCAGGAAACCACCCTGTCCACCGACCACCTGATCTTCCCGCTCTTCATGACCGAAGGGCAGAACAAACGCGTCGAAATCGCCTCCATGCCGGGCATCGGGCGCCTCTCCCCCGACCGCCTGCTCGACGAAATCCACCAATGCCTCGAACTCGGCATCCGTACCTTCGCCCTCTTCCCGCAGATTGACGAGTCGCTCAAGGACAGCCACGCCCGCGAAAGCCACAACCCGGAGGGCCTCTACCTGCGCACCATCCGCCAGATCAAAACGCAACTGCCCGAGGCCAACCTGATGACCGACGTAGCCATGGACCCCTACAGCTCCGACGGGCACGACGGCCTGGTGCGCGAACGGCCAGATCCTCAACGACGAGACGCTCGACATCCTGGGCAGGATGGCCCTGGCGCAGGCCCGGGCCGGCGCCGACATCATCGGGCCCTCCGACATGATGGACGGCCGCGTGGGCTACATCCGCCAACTGCTCGACGGGGAAGGCTTTACGGACGTGTCGATCATGTCGCTACACGGCCAAGTACGCCAGCGCCTTCTACGGCCCCTTCCGCGACGCCCTCGACTCGGCCCCCAAGATCGGCGACAAGAAAACCTACCAGATGAACCCGGCCAACCGCCGCGAAGCCCTCATCGAAGCGGACCTCGACGTGGAGGAAGGCGCCGATATGCTGATGGTGAAGCCGGCCCTGGCCTACCTCGACGTGATCAGCCTGCTCAGCCAGCACTACGACCTGCCCATCGCGGCCTACAACGTGAGCGGCGAATTCGCCATGATCAAAGCCGCCGCCCGCAACGGCTGGCTGGACGGCGAACGGGCCATGGTGGAGTGCCTGCTGAGCATGCGAGCGCGCCGGCGCCAGCGTCATCCTGACCTACTTCGCCAAGGAGTTCGCGCAGTGGCAGCGGAAGTAGGGATTTAAGTTGCTGGAAAGGTTGATGGTTGAATGGCTAAATGGTTTTGCTTACGCCACACTACTTTCAAACCATCAACCATACAGCCATGCAACCATATAGCCATTCAATTTTACCACTTCTCCAACGCCTCCCGGAAGGCTTCGCCGTGCCCGGTGCCGAAGAGGATTTTCTGGCCGTCCGTCAGTTCGAGTTGCAGGCCCTGGTCGCCCCGGGTGTTGTAGGCGCGGCCGTGCCTGGCGCTGCGGCGGAGTCCCCAGCCGCCGTACTCGGAGATCGGTTCGTAGGTGCGGAGGTAGTACCGACGGACCTCCTGCCGGGGGATGTGGCGCCAGCGGCGGTGAAACGGGAAAAACCGGTAGTGGATGCCGTCGGGCCGGACCTGCGTGCGCAGGGTAGCCGTGCCCAGCAGCAGGGCAACCGCCGCCGTAAGGCCAACCACCCACCAGGTGGCCGGGTTGGGAATCAGGAACAGGATGGTCAGCGCCACGGAGGACTGGAAGCCGAACGAAATCCAGAGCCAGGCTTGGGTAAAACGCTGTGTTTCGGAGAAATAGACCGGTTCCATCGGGAAGTGGTTTTTTGCCAAAAATAATGACCAATCTATACTTCTATATAACTCAGTTGCTCAAGCAGCTTGTTGCTTGAGTTGAGTGAGTCTCTTTTCCAAGTAGGCAATCTTGGCTAGCTTGTACTTTTGCTGATAATGGTTTAAATCCAAGGGCTTGAACTCCTGCTTACCGCGTACCATCTTGTAGTAAATGGTGGCAATCTTACGAGCAGTAGCCACTATGGCATACTTGTTTCCCCCTTTGGCTTTCATGCGCCGAAAGTAATCACCTAGCCAGTTGTCACTTCTTTGAACGGCGTTAGCCGCGTTGCGAAAGGCTTGGCTAGCTGCACTAGGCTTCTTTTTGAGCAGCATGCTGCTAATCATTTTGCCGCCGGAGATCTTGTTGTTAGGACACAGGTTCAACCAGGAAACGAAGTGTTTCTCAGTAGCCCACTTACTCATGTCGGTACCCGTTTCCGAGCGGATTTCTAGACCGGATATATCACTGATACCGTAAATAGCCAGTACATCTACCCCAAGAATTGTTTTCAAGTACTGGCCCGTATTGAATTGTGGTTTGTTTTTAGCGGCTTGCTTTTTAGTAGTAGTACTCCCATCGGGTTTGCTCTCAGGGGTTACTTGTGGCTCAAAGAGCTGCAACTGCCGCTCAATCTGCTGGTCACAAGCAGCAATGCGGTCTTTATAGTAGCAGTAACTCTGATAGCACTCAGCCACAATAAACAGGTGTTCGCTACGCCAGTTGCCCTGCAGGGATTTGAGGATGGTTTGATGATCGGCTCTGATGCCAGGTTCTACATGCACTAGAAAGTTGTGCGGCTCTCTTTCCCCTGCAATAATGGCTTCTACAATCTTAAGGCCGGTTTTACCAGTAATATCCCTGATGACTGTGTGCAATTTGATGTTCATCATCTCCAGGGCCTTCTGCATGCGTAAGATGAAGCGATTGCTATCCAGGATAAGACTTCTGCGGTAGCGTACCAGGGTACGCAAACCCTCCTGCTGATCACCAGGCAAATAACTGCTTTTGAGTAAGCCACAACTGTGGAGCTTTTGAATCCAGCAGGCGTCCTGCTCATCGGTCTTTCGTCCGCTTACATTGCGCACTTGTTTAGAGTTGACCAGGTAGACTTCAAAGCCTGCCTGCACCAATACCCCAAACAAAGGCTTCCAGTAGACACCCGTACTTTCCATTGCCACCGTGTCAATACCGCACTGAGTCAACCAGTCCACAATGGCTTGTAAATCACAAGTCATTGTACCAAAACAACGTACTTGATGCTCATCCCGGCCTTGGGGGACGGCTACTGCATGAATTGTGTCACCGACATCGATGCCGGCAGCATTGGGGTTAACCAGCGGTAGACTGACCTGGCTCTTGGGGGCTTTTGCTTTTTTCATCTGTTTAAACGTGTAATTACAGAAAAGCCCCTGCCTGCGGTTCAAATAAATTACTCTTCTATACGGGCTCCTCGCGCCCAATCTGAAACTTAAAGGAACCACAGAACCATACTACGGCATGAACTTAATGTTCAGTGTATATATAGGTCTTACTGCGGAGGGCTTTACTAAAGATACGACTTCCCGATCCTGCTTCTTCACCCCCCCCGCTGATTATGATTCACTCCAGTTCCTAAAGTTATTATGAGCGAAACATTGGTTCGCCAATATGATTACTACGGTACAAGGCCTCACCCCCGGCCCCTCTCCCAAGGAGAGGGGAGATGTAAGAGTTTGAAATGTAGCTTGTTAGACAACGGTTCCTCCTCCCCTCTCCTTGGGAGAGGGGCCGGGGGTGAGGCCTTGTACCGTAGTATATCACCAATCACAAATGGCGGTTGCGTTTTTTGTATTGCCCCCCGTCCTTCCATCCCGGTAATCCTTGAATCCTGAAAATCCTGATAAAAACTATATCGCCTTGCTGAACACCTGCTGCCCGGCCTGGTGCGGGGCCGGCTGGCGGCGGTCGAAAACCATGCAGATGTTGCGGACGAAGGCCTTGCCCAGCGGGGTGACGGTCAGTCTGCCCGGCTCCAGGATCACCAGGCCCTCCCGTTCCATTTCCGCGAGGGTTTCCCTGAAGATTTCGTGCGGCACGCCGGGCAGCCCCGGTTGCCAGGTCAGTTCACCCTTGCAGGCGATGCTCAGGATGCGGTCCCGCACCAGCAGGTCCTCCTCCGTGAGAAAGTGCCCCTTCAGCACGGCCAGTTCACCGGCGGCCACGCGGGCGGCGTAGTCCTCCACCTTCTTCTCGTTCTGGAGGTACGCGTACTTGGCGTCGCTGATCGAAGACACGCCCAGGCCCAGGAGCAGGTCGGTGTGGCAGGTGGTGTAGCCCATGAAGTTGCGGTGCAGCGTTTTGCGTTGCAGCGCCTCGTAAAGCGCATCGCCGGGCAGGGCAAAGTGGTCCATGCCAATGTCGGTGTACCCCAGGGCCCGGAATTTTTCGAGGCCCAGTTCGTAGAGGGCCCGCTTGTAGGCGTCGGCCGGGAGGTCCTTGTCGGTGTAGCTGCGCTGGCCCGGCTTGATCCAGGGCACGTGGGCGTAGCTGTAAAACGCAATCCGGTCGGGGCGCAGCGTAGCGACCTGGTCGATGGTGGCCGCTACGCTTTCGAGCGTCTGGTAGGGCAGCCCGTAGATCAGGTCGAAGTTCACCGACTGGTAGCCGATGCGGCGGGCCTGTTCGGTTACGCGCCGGACGTTTTCGAAGGGCTGCACCCGGTTGATGGTGCGCTGCACCTTCTCGTCGCAGTCCTGGATGCCGAAGCTTACCCGGCGGAAGCCCAGTTCGTACAGCGTTTGCAGGTGCCCGGCGGTGGTGTTGTTGGGGTGGCCCTCAAAGCTGAACTCCCGGTCGGGGTGGATGACTGAATCCGCAAAAATGCCTTCCAGCAGTTTTCGCAGGTGGGCCGGGCGGAAAAACGTGGGCGTGCCCCCGCCCAGGTGGAGTTCCCGGATGACCGGCTTGCGGCCGAACGTGCGCAGGTAGAGCTGCCATTCGCGCAGCACGGCTTCCAGGTAGCCCGTTTCCACGCCGTGGTTGCGCGTGATGCGCGTGTTGCAGCCGCAGTAGGTACACAGGCTTTCGCAGAAGGGCAGGTGAATGTAGAGGCTGATGCCCCGCGTATCGTTGGACTCCTCGAAGGTCCGCTTTACCACGCCGAGCCAGCGGCCCGCGTCGGGCGCGGCTTTGTCCCAGCCGGGCACGGTGGGGTAGCTGGTGTACCGGGGCGCCGGCACGTTGTATTTCTCGATCAAAGATTCCCTGGCAGATTGCAGCATGGCTCGGTGGCTTTGGTGAACGACTTCTCCGTAACAGGGCAAAGCTACGGCGACGCCCCGGCCCAGAAGATGACCCCGGCCAGCAGCAACGATGACTTTGGGCAGGAAATAACCGGAAAAGGAATAACAGGAATATCGAACAAGGAAGCAAAGCTCGACATTCGGTATTTCTTTTCCTTTCTCTATAACCTTCCTTGTCAGTACAATTAGTCATTGGTCATTCGTAATTCGTAATTGCTAGTAACTTAGGGCCCGGTTCCCGTTAAAGAGACGTAATAATCAGCCACCGTTGCATGCCACTGGACGCCCCCGATTTTCCCGATGCCTCTCCCGATGATTCTTTTTCCTACCAACGCGTATTCGAATCCCTGCCGGGCCCGTACCTGCTGCTCTCCCCCGGGTTGACCGTCCGCGCCGTGAGTGACGACTTTCTGCGGGCCCTGGGCCGGGAAAGGGCCGCCGTCACCGGGAAATCCGCGCGGGAAGTGCTTACCGGGCCGGGGGGTCCCTACGGCGCCGGTGCCGCCGCCCCCCTGGAAGCTTCCCTGCAACGCGTACTTGACACCCGGCAGGCCCACCAGATGGAAGCGTTGCCCGTCGCTGCGCCCGGTCCGGGCCTGCCGGGCGGCAACCGGTACTGGCAGCCCACCCATTTGCCCGTACTGGCCGAAAACGGGGCCGTAACGGCCCTCATCCACCGGGCCGACGACGTGACCGGCCGGGTGCCGGCCGCCCCACCGCCCGCGGCGCAACTGGAACTGCTCGAAAACCTGTTTGCGCAGGCTCCGGCCCTGATTTCCATCGTGCGGGGACCGGCGTACGTGTACGAACTCGTCAACCCCCTCTACCAGCAGCAGTTGTTCCCGGGCCGCCGGCTGGTGGGCCGGCCCCTGCTGGAAGCCGTGCCCGAACTTGCCGGGCAACCCATCATGGACATTCTCGACGGCGTGTACCGGCGCGGCGAACCCTACGTGGGCACGGAAATGCCCCTTCCGCTGGACCGCGCCGGCGACGGCCGGCCCGAAACCGTCTACTTCAACTTTACCTACCAGCCCGTGCGCAACGCCAACGGCGAGGTGGACGGCATCATCTCGTACGCATACGACGTGACGGCCCAGGTGCTGGCCCGGCAGCGGGTGGAAGCGAGTGAACACCGCTTCCGGACGCTGCTCGAATCCATCCCGGAAATGGCCTGGACGGCCGGGCACGACGGCTACATCAATTACTACAATTCGCAGTGGTACGCCTACACGGGCCAGTCGGAAGGCGAGGCCACGGGCACCGGCTGGACCGGCGTTACCCACCCCGACGACGTGGCCGCCTGCCTGCCGCTGTGGCAGCGGGCCCTGGCCACGGGTACGCGCTACCAGGCCGAATGCCGCTACCGCCGGGCCGCCGACGGGACCTGGCGCTGGCACCTGGCGCGGGCCGTACCCCAAACCGACGCGGCGGGGAACGTAATGCAGTGGGTGGGCACCTGCACCGACATCCACGAACAGAAGCGCTACGCCCAGCAACTCCTGGAGCGGGAAACGTACTTCCGGCGGATGACCGACAACCTGCCGGTGGCGGTGTGGGTAACCCGCCCCGACGGCGCCTGCACCTACCTCAACCGGACCTGGTACAACTACACCGGCCAGACGGAAGCGGAGGCCCTGGGCCTGGGCTGGACCTCGGCCACCCACCCCGAAGACGTAAACCGCAGCCGGGAATTATTTCTGGACGCCAACAACCGGCGGAGCACCTTTACGCTGCTCTACCGCCTCCGGCGCCGCGACGGCGCGTACCGGTGGTTTCTCGACTGGGGCGAACCCCGGTACGACACGGCGGGTAACTTCGAGGGCCTGGTGGGCGTGGTGATCGACGTGCACGAGCAGCAGCGGGCCGAAGAACAGTTGCTGCTGTCGGTGCAGGCCGGCCGCGTGGGCATCTGGGAGTGGGACGTGGTAAACGACCGGGCCACGTACTCGGACCTGCTCCAGGAGATGTTCGGCTTCCCGGCAGGTACGTTCAGGGGGGAATTCGAAGGGGCCTACGGGGTGTTTCAAAGCGTGATCTACCCCGAAGACCGGCCGTTGGTCAATGAGCAGGTGGAAGAAGCGTTCCGGCAGGTGCAGCGGGAGTTTTACGTCGAGTTCCGGGTGGCGCGGCCCTCCGGGGAAATGACCTGGATCGCCGAACGGGGCGAGGTGGTGTACGAAGGCAACCGGCCGGTGCGGATGAACGGCACCTGCATCGACATTACCGGCCGCAAAAAGGCCGAGGAAGCCGCCTACCGGCTGTCGGAAGAACTGGCGGCGGTGAACGAAGAACTGGCCTCCTCCAACGAAGAACTCCGGGCGGCCAACGAGGAAATCCAGGCTTCGAACGAGGAACTGACCGACGCCAACGGGCAACTCGCCCGGGTGAACGCCGACCTGGACAACTTCGTGTACACGGCCTCCCACGACCTGAAGGCGCCCATTCTCAACGTGGAAGGCCTGCTGAAAGCCCTGGAGCGGCAGTTGGCCGGCGAAATCCGGGAGAAGCCCATCGTGCGGCAGTTGTACGAGATGCTGTACGCCTCGGTGGCCCGGTTCCGCAAGACGATCAACGACCTCACCGAGGTGGCCCGCATCGGCAAGGAAAGCCAGGAAGACGTAGCCACCATCACGATGAACGACGTGCTGGCCGAAGTGCGCCAGGACCTCGACCCCCAGATCCGGGAGGCGGCGGCCCGCATCGAAGAAAATCTGAATTGCCCGTCGGTGCGCTTTTCGCGGAAAAACCTCAAAAGCATTCTCTACAACCTGCTCAGCAATGCCGTCAAGTACCGCTCCCCGGACCGGCCGCTGCTCGTACGCATCTCGTGCCGCACGCAGGAGGGTTACTACGTACTCACCGTGGCCGACAACGGCCTGGGCATGGACATGAGCCAGGAAGAAAAAATCTTCGTCCTCTTCAAACGCCTCCACGCCCACGTGGAAGGCACCGGCATCGGCCTCTACATCGTCAAGAAGATCGTCGAAAACGCCGGCGGCCGCATCGAAGTGGAAAGCCAGGTGGGCGTGGGGTCTGCGTTCCGGGTGTATTTGAAGCAGTGAGAAGCGAGAAGCGAGGAGTGAGAAGCGAGAAGATTGTACACGCACTTTGCCGTTTGCCCGGAGGAGTCCGTGCCCCGCCTTCTCGCTCCTCACTTCTCGCTTCTCGCTCCTTTCTCACAACACTTCAACTTCACCTCCGCCGTGGGGCTTTTTTCCAGGGCGGGGCTGAGCAGGGGGATGCCCAGGTTGAGGCCGCGCAGCAGCAGCAGCAGGGCCAGCGCCACGGTAAAGGCCGGCGCGGCCCGCCGGAAGGCCGACCGCCAGTTTCCTTTCAGCCATTCACTGCCCAATCCCACCAGCAGCATCAGGGGCGCCGTGCCCAGGCCGAACAGGGCCATGTAGGCGGTGCCGGTCCAGGCATCGGCGGTGGCTACGGCGCCGCCCAGGGCCACGTACACCATGCCGCAGGGCAGCAGCCCGTTGAGCACCCCGATCCCGAAAAGCACCGGGAGGGACCGCCGCCGGAACAGCCGGGCAAACCGGGCCTTGATGCCGTTGGTGAAGCGCACGGCCGGCGTCACCAGGCCCAGCCGCCCGGTCAGCGCCGGGGGCAGCAGCACGAAAGCCAGCAACAGCAGGCCGACGGCAACGGAAAGCTGCTGCTGGGAGATTACCAACGACAATCCCCGCCCGAAGGAGCCCATGCCCAGGCCCAGCAACGCGTACGTGCTGATGCGCCCGGCGTTGTAGAGGAGCCGGCCCAGCACCTTCCGCCCGGCGCCGCCCCCGCCCACCGGCAGGGCCAGGGCAATGGGGCCGCACATGCCCAGGCAGTGCAGGCTGCTGACCAAACCCAGGAGAAATGCGGTGTAGAGCATGGGGATTTAGTTGTTCGTTGTTGGTTGTTCGTTGTTCGTAAGTCGATGCCTCGTACTTCATCATTCGGAATTCCTTGTTGGACATTCGATATTTAATTTTTTAACGATGAATATCGGACAAGGAATTTCGAATGTTGAAGTGGGGTGACCAGCGCCTGGAAGGTCCGTTTCTTAGGGTACGACCAGGGTTTGCTCACTCAGGTAGTCTTTGCCCGACTGGTGCCAGGTGATTTTTACTTTCCAGAGGCCCTTGGCGAGGTGGGCCAGGGGAATGTCCTGGTTGCCCGCGTCGTCGAGGTGCAGGGGAATTTTCATGTCCTGGCGCGCATCGGCGGGCCGGAAAAAGAGAATCTGGCCCGGGGCCCCGGCCTGGGAGGCGGGCAGTGACAACCGGGCGGTGCCCGCTTCGGCGTACCGGAGCTGCACGGGCTGGCCCAGGTTACGGGTGTTGGTGAGCTTTTCGATCTGGCCCTGGTAGGCAATTTCTTCCTTGTAGTAGTCCTTGCTCACCAGGTGAATGTCGTCCTGCTTCACGCAAATCGTGATCATGGTAGCGACCAGCGCCACGAACAAGCTGTATCCCAGAATGATTTTGTGTCCCCAGTTCATGTGTAGTAGTGAGTAATGGGTATTGAGTATTGAGTACTGCGTTCTGCCGATTGCCGATTGTCCGTTGCGTACTGCTTATCAGTGGATCGGATGGGGCAAAAATGACCAAGCCCGGCGGGCCGGGCGATGGGTATTGTCATAGGAAAGGATGAGAATTGTCAACATTTTCACGACCTACGCATCAGCAGTTGTCGATCCTACAATTACCGCGTTCGGTTGGGGAACCCACTGGGGAAACATATTCCATATCTTTTAACACGTAGGTTACCGGTCGCCAAACAGATATGGAATATGTTTCCCCAAACCGCTGCACCTTAGCAGGTTCTCTTCCTAAAGCCTGCTGCTGTTCTTCGTGGAGTTGCGCAAGTACATTGTAAAGCAAGTCTTGAATTTTCCCTTTTATCCCGCGTCCGGGCCGTCTATTTTCGATTCACTTCCCGGCTTGGCTACTGCACCGGCCCCAGGAAATTCGTCGTCACCGTTTCGAGCTTTTGGTTGCCGTGGTACACCCCGAGGGTCAGCGGCGTTTTCGCTTTGCGGATGCGATCTTTGGGCAGGGCAATGAAGCACACCACTTCGGCCGTGGCGCCGGCCTCTACCACCACCTGGCCCTTGCCGCCCACTACCTCCACCGTGCCGGGCGTCCCTTCCAGTTTCAGTTGCAGGGGCATGGGCTGGTAGGTTTTGTTGACCAGGCGTACGTTGTAAAGGTTGCTCACCCGCCCGCCGGGTTGTTCCTGGTAGAGCATGCCGGGCACCCGCAGCACCGACGTTTCGACCTGCCCCCGGCTTACGGTCAGGAAGCCCATCAACCCCAGCAGGCCGAGCAGCACCACCGAGTAGGCCACGATGCGGGCGTTGAGCCGGAGCGGTTTTTTCTCGGCAATGCCCTGCTGGGCGTCGAAGCGGATCAGGCCGCGCGGCTTGCCGATTTTATCCATCACCGCGTCGCAGGCGTCGATGCAAGCCGTGCAGTGGATGCACTCCATTTGCAGGCCGTTGCGGATGTCGATGCCCATCGGGCACACCTGCACGCAAAGCTTGCAGTCCACGCAGTCGCCCTGGCGCACGAGGTCGTCGAGGGTGAGCGGACGGGCCGGTACCACCGCATCGGCGGCCGTGCCGGGCTTTTCGGCGTGCTGGTGAATGGCCGTGCAACCGGCGCAGTTGCCCGAGCAGGCAGCGCCGGAAGCGGCTTTCCTGTGCTCCTTTTTGCGTTTGCCCCGCGGCTCGCCCCGCAGGTAATCGTAGGCCACCAGGATGGTTTCTTTCGTGATCAGCACACTTTGCAGGCGGCCGTAGGGGCAAATCACCGTGCACACCAGTTCGCGCAGCCGGGCAAACACCAGGTAGAACACGGCCGTAAAGGTGAGCAGGCCCACGAAGCCGGCCCAGTGGTCGGCGGGAGAATGGGTGACGATTTCGAGCACCTCGTCTACGCCCACCAGGTAGGCCATGCACGTGTGGGCAATGGCAAAGGAGATGAGCAAAAAGAGCAGGTGCTTGCTCCCTTTTTTGGCGATTTTTTGGACGGTCCAGGGGGCTTTGTCCAGGGCTTTCTGCCCGTTGGCGTCTCCTTCGATCAGGTATTCGATCTTGCGGAACACCATTTCCATGAAGATCGTCTGCGGGCAGGCCCAGCCGCACCACACCCGGCCGAACACTACCGTGAACAGGATGATGAACCCGAAAAAAGTGATCATTGCCAGCCCGAACAGGTGAATGTCCTGCGGGAAGAACGGGTAGCCGAACAGCACGAACTTCCGCCCGAACACGTTGAACAGGAACAGCGGGTGGCCGTCCACGCGCACGAAAGGCGCCCCGAAGAGCAGCGTGAGCAGCAACACAGCTACGCCTTCGCGCAGGCGGTAGAGGCGGCCCTGGGGCTTTTTGGGGTACACCCACACCCGTTTGCCGGCGGCATCGTCAATAATAGCCATAGAATCCCGGAAGGATGCGGAGGCGGCAGGGGCAGTGGTAGGCATTGGGCAACGTTTAACTAATGAGGTGGAAATGAATTTTAAATTTTGAATTATAAATTTTTAATTTCAAATACTTGCTTTACAACCACTTGGCTAAATGATTCAAAATCCATAATCCAGAATTTAAAATTCATTTCCTGCTTACTGCATGGATAACTTGTTGTCGGCGGCCGGCCCCATGACCACCTTGTCGCCCTGCGGCTCCTTGGCATTGGCCGGGCGGGTGCCCTGCAACGAGAGGATGTAGCCGGTCACGTCCTGGATTTCCTCGGGCTTCATTTTCTGCTGCCACGAGATCATCCCCTTTTCGGGCACGCCGTACTTGATGGTCTTGAACACGTCGCCCACCGTCCCGCCGTGCATCCAGTATTCGTCGGTGAGGTTGGGGCCCACGCCGCCTTCGCCGGCGGCGCCGTGGCAGGCCTGGCAGTTCTGGGCGAAGAGGGTTTTGCCCGTTTCGAGGGCCTTGGGATCGGTCACCAGTCTGGCCGTGTTCTCGTCGAGGCCGGCGGCCACGGTTTTCTTGTATTCGGCAATCTGCCTTTCGGCCCGTTCTACTTCGGCCACGTATTCCTGTTCACTCGTGGGCACGGTTTCCAGCACCCAGAAGCTGACCATGTAGAGGGCGGCAAAAGCCACCGTGCCGTAGAAAAAGTAGGCCAGCCAGGGCGGCATCCGGTGGTCGAGTTCCCGGATGCCGTCGTAGTTGTGGTCGAGCAGGATGCTTTGTTCCTGCGTGATGGGCTTGATGTCGCCGGTGAGGAACCTGCGGCGGAGTTGCGCCAGCAGGCTTTCGGACGCCACCGGGGCCACGGCCGGCTGCTCGGCCGTGATCAGCAGGCGCACAACCTGCAACACGCAGAGGAGTACGATCAGGATGAGCAGGCTGGTGGTGATCAGCAGGCCCGCTACGGTATAGAATAATAAGGTCTCTTCCATGGTCTTGGGTGATGCTTGGGGAGCGGTTGGCTATTGACGGTCAACGGGGTCTTTGATGGTATTGTCTTCCAGGGGCAATGCTTCCACCTCGCCGAGGTACTGCTTGTTGGCCCGGATCACCCACACGGTAAGCCCGAGGAAGAACGCAAAAAAGATGACCAGGGAAATGAGCGGCATGGTGGCAATCCCCTCTACCTGCTCGAAATAGTGCTTAAACATGGGAGTTGTTGGGTAATGGTTATTAGGTATTGGGGTACTGGGTATTTGCTGATGGTCAGGGACTTGCTAATACCTGGTACCCCAATACCCAATCCCTTTTTTTATTTCGTCGCCATTTCTTCCTTCACCTTGATGTCGGTGCCGAGGCGTTGCAGGTAGGCGATCATGGCCACGATTTCCTTGTCTTTGGTCGTGTGCACGCCGGCTTCCCTGAGGCTGTTGACGATCTTTTCGGCCTGCCCGTCGAGGTCCGCGTTGGCCCGGCCTTCGTAGCCTTCCCCGTAGGGCACGCCCAGCTGGCGCATGGCGGCAATCATGCCGGGGGTCAGGTTCTTGTCGTAGGATTTCTCCAGCAGCCAGGGGTAGGCCGGCATGATGGAACCGGGCGACATCGAAGTGGGGTCCACCATGTGGTGGTAGTGCCAGCTGTCGGGGTACTTCTGGCCCACGCGGTGCAGGTCCGGGCCGGTCCGCTTGGAGCCCCACAGGAACGGGTGGTCGTACACGAACTCACCGGCCTTGGAGTATTCGCCGTACCGTTCGGTTTCGGAGCGGAACGGACGCACCATCTGCGAGTGGCAGCCGACGCAGCCTTCCTTGATGTAGAGGTCGCGGCCGTGCAGTTCGAGCGGCGTGTAGGGCTTCACGGCGGCAATCGTGGGCACGTTGGACTTGATGAGGAACGTGGGCACCATTTCGAAGGCCCCGCCGATCAGGATCATGATCGTAGCCAGCACCGTCAGCAGGATGGGCTTGCGTTCGAGCACGTGGTGCCAGAATTCGCCGGGCTGGGCCACTTGCCTGGGCAGGGCCGGGGCTTCGGCGGCTTCGTCGGCCACGAAAGAACCTTGCTGCGCCGTTTTTACGAGGTTATACACCATCACGAACACCCCCACCAGGTACAGGGCGCCGCCGGCGGCCCGGGTGGCGTACAGCGGCAGGATCTGCTGCACGGTCTCCAGGAAGTTGGGGTACTTGAGGAAGCCGTCGGGCGTAAATTCTTTCCACATCAGGCTCTGCGCAATGGCGGCCCAGTACAGGGGCAGGGCGTAGCAGAGAATGCCCAGCGTGCCCAGCCAGAAGTGGACGTTGGCGAGTTTCCTGGAGTAGAGCTGCGTTTTCCACATCTGCGGCACCAGCCAGTAGATCATGCCGAAGGTGAGGAAGCCGTTCCAGCCCAGGGCCCCTACGTGCACGTGGGCCACGATCCAGTCGGTGAAGTGCGCAATGGCGTTCACGTTCTTGAGCGACAGCATGGGGCCTTCGAAGGTAGCCATGCCGTAGGCCGTCACGGCCACCACCAGGAACTTGAGCACCGGCTCCTCGCGGACCTTATCCCAGGCGCCGCGCAGCGTGAGCAGGCCGTTGACCATGCCGCCCCAGGAGGGTGCCAGGAGCATGATGGAGAAGGCCGTGCCCAGGGCCTGCGCCCAGTCGGGCAGCGAGGTGTAGAGCAGGTGGTGCGGGCCCGCCCAGATGTAGAGGAAGATCAGCGACCAGAAGTGCACAATCGACAGGCGGTACGAGTACACCGGCCGGTTGGCGGCTTTGGGCAGGAAGTAGTACATCAGGCCGAGGTAGGGCGTGGTGAGGAAGAACGCCACCGCGTTGTGGCCGTACCACCACTGCACCAGGGCGTCCTGCACGCCGGCGTAGAAGGAGTAACTCTTGAAGAAGTTGATGGGCAGCGAAAACGAGTTGACGATGTGGAGCACGGCCACCGTCACCAGCGTAGCCAGGTAGAACCAGATGGCGACGTACAGGTGGCGTTCCCGCCGCTTGAGGAGGGTGCCGATCATGTTCCAGCCGAACACCACCCAGATGAGGGTGATGGCAATGTCGATGGGCCATTCGAGTTCGGCGTATTCTTTGGAGGTGGTCATGCCCAGCGGCAGCGTGATGGCGGCGGCCACGATGATCAGTTGCCAGCCCCAGAAGTTGACCCAGCTCAGGGCGTCGCTGTACATGCGGGCTTTGAGCAGGCGTTGCAGCGAGTAGTACACCCCGGCAAAAATGGCGTTGCCCACGAAGGCAAAGATCACGGCGTTGGTGTGCAGCGGCCGGATGCGCCCGAAGGAGGTGTAGGGCAGGTCGAAGTTGAGGGCGGGAAAAACCAGTTGCAGGGCCACGGTGAGCCCGACGGCCATGCCCACGACGCCCCAGAACATCGTAGCGACTGTGAAGTACTTCACAATCTTGTTGTCGTAATTAAACTTTTCGATTTGCATATGAGAATGCGTTTCCTGGTAATTGAGTTACGCCTCAAAACTACCCGGACCGCCGCCCCTGCCCGATGATGGGGGTTAGGCAGAAGCATGACATTCGTCAGTGCCGGAGGGTATGCATCGAAAAGTGTGGATGGTGCGTGATGTGTTGTGCGTTGCAGCAGGGCCGGCTATTTGGGTTCGCGGCGAATGGCTTGCATGTCAACAAAAGCTTTTTGTCCGTTGGGGGTTAAAACCCAACCGTTGCGGATAAAGCCTCCTTCATTCAGAAGTCTTATTTCAATTAATCCCAGCGCAATCAGTTGCGTCTTAATGGTTTCAAAAAACTTCTCGGTATCCGGATGATTTGTAAGAAAACTAAATTGAATCCTGGCTTCACTTTTATCTTCGATGAACTCTTTAATTCTTTCTTGAATTGTCTCTTCCCTGACATCCTTCAAGCTGTTTTCAGCGATCAAATAAAACAATTCGTTCCAGGTGAGCTCAATTTCTCCGATTTTATCATCGCCCACTACAAACTTCATTTTATCCTCTCCCTGGGCCAGATGAGAAGTATCCGGCACCTTCTGCAAATCCGCCACTTTTGCCCGTAACGCTGCGTTCTCGCTGCTCAAACGCGACAATTCCGCCAGCACTTCGGGGCCACCGATTTCCGTAGTGCGCACCCAGCCGGGCCGGGGGTTTGTATTGAAGAGTTTCATAAAGGCAATGGAGAACTTGCCGTGCATATCATCAGCGGTTGCCCAGAAACCAACGGGCTTGCTCTTCACCCTGGCCTTGAACTTATCCAGCAACTTTTTCTTCTTGTTGTCATTTTCCATGCGGTCAGCGGGCCAGGCCACTTTGTCATCAATCACAAAGCCAATGACCGGAACGCCTTGCTGCACGGCGTAATCGTACTCTTTTTCGGTGTAGCTGATGCCGCCCGTGAGGGAGCCGTAGCGGTGCGCCACGATCACCACGTAGTAGTCGCTCTGGTCAATCTGGCGGGCAATGATTTTCCATTGTTCTTCGTCGGCGGCGCTGAACATTTCCATGCCTACCGGGATGTGTCCCATTTCGAGCACGGCTTTGATGATCTGCTCCCGTTCGGCGATCAGATCCACGTAGGTAGAACTGACGAATATCTGGTACTTAACTGTTTGCATCTCAATTGCTTTTGCCTGGTTTGAAACTTACGCAGCACGCCCGGCAAAAGCAACTTCGTTTGCGTTTTTGAGCAGGTATCCTGTAAATCCATCTTTCCATAACTTCGAAAACGCTACCCCACCGTCATCCAGAAAGGAACTTCGTAGTAAAAAGCAATGAATGACCCACACAAGCCGTCAGTGTCTCACTGACGGCGGCCAGCAAAACAACCCGGTCCGCCCCTGCCCGATGATAGGAGTTAGGCGAAAATGCTGACCAATTAAATTTTTCTGTTGACTATTGTCATAATATAATTTAATAATTGTATTTTTGTTTGATGAAAATAAAGGAACGTTACATAGACCCTTTCACCGACTTCGGCTTCAAGAAGCTGTTCGGTGAGGAGCCCAACAAGGAACTGCTGGTTGATTTTATGAACCACCTGCTGGAGGGCCGGAAACAGATTACGCAACTCACGTACGCCCGGAATGAACACCTGGGCAAGACGGACGTGAACCGCCGGGCGGTGTTTGACCTGTACTGCGAGGGAGATCGCGGGGAGAAGTTCATCGTTGAGCTGCAAAAGGTAAAGCAGCAGTTCTTCAAGGACCGCAGTCTCTACTACGCCACGTTTCCCATCCAGGAGGAGGGCAACAAGGGCGCCTGGAACTACCGGCTGTCCGAGGTGTTTACGGTCGCCGTGATGGACTTCGCCTTTGACGATTCGTACCCGGACCAGTACCGCCACGAGGTGAAACTGGTGGAAACCCAGACCGGGGAAGTGTTTTACGACAAGCTGACGCTGATTTACCTGGAAATGCCTAAATTCCGCAAGGAGGCGTCGCAACTCGAAACCCATTTTGACAAATGGCTGTATTTGCTCAAGAACCTGAACCGTTTTACGGACATTCCGCCCGTGTTGCAGGAAAGAATATTCCGGCGGGCCTTTCAAATTGCCGAAGTCGCTAACCTAAACCCCCAAGACATGGAACGTTACGAATTGAGCCTCAAGGACAAAAGAGACTGGGAAAGTGCCATCGAGACGGCCGTGGAAGAAGGCCGCGAAAAAGGTTTTCAGCAGGGCATCCAGGAAGGAATCAAGGAGGGAATCAAAGAAGGAATAGAGAAAGGAATGCAGGAAGGGATCAAAGCCGGCGTCGTGGAAGTGGCCCGGAACCTGAAGCGTACCGGCCTGGACGTGGCCCTCATTGCCCAGGCCACCGGGCTGGCGCAGGAAGAAATCGAAAAATTGTAGCCTCTACTTGTACTGACCAATGAGGTTATGGTTAAATGGCTGGATGGCTATATGGCTGGATGGTCGTACGGCTGTTAGATCAACCATATAACCATCCAGCCATAACCTTCCTTGCCAATACACCTACTAGCAAGAAACCGGGCCGTTCATTGCGGTGAACGGCCCTTCCTGAGTACCGGCGCTTACCGGCGGGGCTGCTCGTCTTTTTTATCCCGGACCTGGTCGTCGAACAAAATGCGGACGGCCGGCGAATAGGTATCCTCGTACTGCCCGCTGCGAACGGCCCACAGGAAGGCGCCCAGGAAACCCCCGGCCACCACCATGCTGAATACAACCAACAGAATGATAATTGTCATGAGAAAGAGACATTAAATGTGAGACCGGAGACCGGAGCAGGGAGATAAGAAACGCGTTGTAGCCTTGAAGCGTCCTGACTGGTCAGCGCTTACTGTCTAATTGAATTGACAAGGAAGGTTGTATAGTGGTATGGCTGAATGGCTATATGGTTGGATGGCTATATGGTTGATGGTCGGGGAATAAGTATCGTGCGTAAGCCCAACAATCAACCATACAGCCATACAACCCTCCTTGTCAATTCGTCTAACGTCTCCTGTCTCCCCTCTAAAGTCTAAAGCCCGGCTTTCCGGGCCAGCAGCCGCGTTCCCACGTTGGCGAATACCACCACCGACAGGGAACTGAGCGGCATGAACACCGCCGCAAATACCGGCGACAGGTTGCCCGACACGGCCCAGCTCAGGCCGGTCACGTTGTACACCACCGACAGCAGGAAACTCGCCTTCACCATGTTTACCGCCGTGCGGCTGAAGTGCAGGAAGTCGGGCAGGCGCGAGAACCCCGTGGCGTCGAGCAGGGCGTCGCTGGCCGGGAAGAAGGCGTTGACGTCTTCGGTAATGGCTACGCCCACCTCGCTTTGGCGCAGCGCCCCGGCGTCGTTGAGGCCGTCGCCGACCATGAGCACCCTTTCGCCCCGCGCCTGCAAGGTTTCCACGAAATGCAGCTTGTCGGCCGGGCCCTGGTTGAAACGCAGGTGGTCATCCGACGCGAAGTAGGGCAGCAGCCGCTCCTTCTCGGTGGGCCGGTCGCCCGAGAGCAGGAACAACCCGTAGCGCTGCCGCAGCCGCGCAACGAGGTCAGGCAGGCCGGCCCGGTAGCGGCCGGCGATCCGGAAGTACCCCCGCACCACCCCGTTTACCGCGAGGAAAACCCCCACGTTGTGCGGCGGTCCGTCCTCCTTCATCCCCAGGTACGCGGCCGAGCCCAACCGGATTTCGCGGCCGTCCACCACGGCTTCCAGGCCCTGGCCGGCAATTTCCCGGAAGCGACTCACCGCCCGCGTGGGGGCATCGGGCAGGGCGGCGCACACGGCCCGGCTGAGGGGGTGCGTCGACTGGGCGGCCAGCGATTTTGCCCACCCTTTTTCGGCATCCGTGAGGGGCGTGCCGGTAAAAGTGGCCGTCATCTCCCGGCTTTCGGTGAGGGTGCCGGTTTTGTCGAACACCACGCCGCTGATGGTTGCCAGCTGCTGGATCACGTCGGGGCTTTTCACGTAAAATTTGTTCCGGCCGAAGATGTTCATCACCGTACCCATCGTGAAGGGCATGGAAAGCGACAGGGCGCAGGGGCAGGCCACGATCAGCACGGCCGTCACGGCGTTCCACAGCACGGTACGGTCGGCCACGCACCAGTACGCGGCGGCACCCGCGGCAACCAGCAGCGTGACGAAGGTAAAGTACCGGCTGAATTGCGCGGCCAGGCGGGTGACGGGCACGGCCTTTTCCTTGCGGAAGGCGTCGTTGTTCCAGAGTTGGGTGAGGTAGCTCTGCGAAACCGGTTTCTGCACCAGCACTTCGATCTGTTCGCCCGTTTGCCGCCCCCCGGCGTACAGGTATTCCCCGGCTTTGCGCGTGACCGGCTCCGATTCGCCCGTCACGAAACTGTAGTCAACCGAAGCCTGGGGGCTGAGGAGCGTGCCGTCGGCGGGAATCAGTTCCCCGTTGCGGATCAGCAGTTGGTCGCCGGGCTGCACGCCGGCCACGGGAATGCTTTCGGTGCGGTCGCCGCGGCGGACGGTGACGGCCAGCGGGAAGTACGATTCGTAGCTCCGTTCGAAGTACAGGTGTTCGTAGGTCCGTCCCTGCACCCACTTGCCGATGAGCAGGAAAAACACCAGCCCGGCGAGGCTGTCGAAGTAGCCCGGCCCGGTGCCCGTAAGAATCTCGTACCAGCTTCTCAGGAACAGCGTGCCGATGCCCACGGCCAGCGGCACGTCGAGGCTGATCACCCTTTCGCGCACCGACCGCCACGCCGCCGACAGGTATTCCCGGGCGCCGTAGAAAAACAGCGGCAGCGACAGCAGGGCGTTGACGACCACGAACAGGTGCCTGAACGGGCCGTCCACCACCACGCCCTCCAGGCCCAGGTACTCGGGAAAGCTCAGGATCATGCTGTTGCCCGTGCAGAAGCCGACCACGCCCAGTTTGAGCAGGATGCTGCGGTCCGTCTTTTTGGCGGCGGGCTTGCCGTACGCTTCCAGGCTGAGGTGCGGTTCGTAGCCGAGGGTAGCCAGCAGTTCCACCAACTCCCGCAGGGAAATCACGGCGGGGTCGAAGGCCAGGGCAATTTCTTTCTTGAGGAAGTTGACCCGCGAAGCGCCGATGCCTTCGCGCAGTTTAAAGAGGTTTTCGAGCAGCCAGATGCACGAACTGCAATGCATGGCCGGGATGTAGAACGTGACCCGGGCCGTCTCCTGGTCGGCGTAGTCGAGCAGGTGCCGGCCGATGGCGGGGTTGTCGAGGCAGGCGTATTTGTCGCCGTAGTTGCGGCCCTTGAGGGAAATGCCGGCATCGGCCGACAGGTCGTAGTAGGTACACAGGCCGTTGGCCGACAGGATTTCGTACACGGTTTTGCACCCTTCGCAGCAGAAGTGCTTGTCGCCGCCGAGGCGGATGTGGTCGCCGGGGCAGGCGTCGCCGCAGTGTTGGCAAAGGAGCTTGGGTTCAACAATGGGAGGGGCTTGCATTCCTCGGGTTGGTTTTGGGGGTAAAGATGCCCCGTTCCAAACTCCTGGTTGATGATGCACGGCGGCTTAGGGAATGATCCTTGTCAGCAAAAGGGTTCACGCAAAGGCGCAAAGAAGCGCAAAGGACGCAAAGAAAAGAACTTCCACTTTGCGGTCTTTGCGCTCCTCCTTTGCGTCTTTGCGTGAAACTACGTGAACCCTTAACACTGACGAATATCATCTTTCCCCTTCGTTTCCATCATCACATCAAAGGAATGGATGGCGGAACTTCGTGACATCCAAACGCGACTTTCGCCCGCCATGAGAACGATACTCTGCCCGATTGATTTAAGTGGTCTCTCCCACCGCGCCGTCCAGTACGCCAGCGAAATTGCCGTGCGCACCGGGAGCCGCCTGGTCCTGTTCTACGCCTTCGACGCTCCCTACCTGGAACCGCACTGCGCCCTGGGGTACGCCGGGGAAGCCCGCGAACGGCTGGAGGCGGTGCGGCAGCAACTCATCGGGCAGGACGCCCTGGCGCGGCTCAACTGCCACTGCGAAGTACGCATGGGGGCCACGGCGCGGGAAGTCCAGAAGTACGCGGCAACCACCGAAGCCGACCTGATCGTGATCGGCACCTGCCCGGCCGAGGAGATCTGCTGCCAGTCGCGGATTGCGCTGCTGACGGCGCTGCTCGAAGGGAATGCCCACCGGGTGCTGTGGGTGCCCCAGGGGTGCCGCTTCGAACCCCTGCGCCAGCTCGTGTACGCTTCCGACCTCGACGGCGCCTCCCTCACCGACGTGAGTTACGTGCTCAACCTGGCCCGGCAGTACGGCGCCGAAACGGCCTTCCTCCACATCCGGCAGCGAAAGGCGGCCCCCGTACCCGCCGGCGACTTCGAGGACGACGAACCCTCATCCATCGAAGCCACCGACTACGGCAATCTTTCCCTGTGCCTGTTCGACCCCGGCCAAACGGCCTTCTGCATCGACCGGTTCTGCGAAAACCTGCACGCCGACCTGCTGGTGCTGGCTACCAACCGGGCCGTGCTGCGGGCGCGGGTACTCGACTACCTCCGCGGCGGGACGCCCGACTACCTCAACCGCCACCCCATCCTCTTCCTGCCTGCCCACGGGCAAGGATGAATGAATGGCTGAATGGTTATATGGTTGAATGGCTGGTCGTCAGGAAGGTATGGATGCGTAAGCTCAACAAGTAAGCGACGCAACAATTCAACCCCAACAATCAGCCATACAGCCATATAACCATTCAGCCATTCAAAATTACGCCCCCCCCGGCAGCACCAGCAGCGGCAACGAGGCGTGCAGGGCCATGTGGCGGGTGAAGCTCCGGTGGAAGATGCGGCTCAGGACCGGGTAGCGGTGCGGCAGCATCACCAGCCAGTCGGGACCCGTTTCGGCCAGGTACTGCTCCAGGCCGTGCACCTTGTCTTCGTCGGTGACCAGCTCGTAGGTGTGTTCCAGGTCCTCCAGGGCGTTTTCGAGGGCCGCGCCGCCGGCAACGGCCGCCGATTGGGCGCCCCGCACGTGCACCACCCGGATGGCCGCCCCGAACTGCCGGGCCAGCATGCCCAGTACGCCGAACTGGTCCGGGCCGGGCACGGCCTGAAAATCAGTGGCAAGTACGATCTCCTTCGGCTGCCGGAACACCACGCCCTGCGGAACCACCAGCACGGGCACCGCCGAACGGCTGATCACGGCCGTGGTCACGCTGCCGAACAGGTTGCGGGTGGGGTCGCCGTTGCGCCGGGTGCCCATCACCACGAGGTCGGCCGCCAGGGTCTGGGCCAGGGACGGCACCTGCTCGGCGGCCAGGCCCGGCATCACCAGCATCTTGGCTTCAATGCCGTACGCTTCGGCGAGTTCGCGCCGGAACCCCTCCAGCTTTTTTCCCTGCTGCTTTTCGAGCCGGTGCGCCCGCGACGCTTTGCCGGAAATAGTTTGGTACGAAACGGGCACAGGGTAGGTATGCAGCAACACCAGTTGGGACCGGGTGGCCCGGGCCAGGGCGGCGGCGTACTGGGAGGCCATCTGGGCGGCTACCGAGAAATCAGTGGGAACCAGAATCGTTTTCATGGCAATGCGGGAAGTAGAGATAGGTTGAATCATGAATTTCAGCTGCTGAGGTGGCCCGTACGGGATGATTTATCCGTAATCCTACTCACATAACACCAAAACCAGCCGGTAAAATCCATTGATACTCATTTAGTTTACACTTCAAAAGTACCGCTCCCCGGCCGGCGGCCGGATGACGAAGAACAAGGCCGGGGGTGATCGAAATCAGCCCGCATCCATCCGGCACCCGGTACTTTTGCGTAAAGGGAAATAGTTTATGAGTTTATGAGTTTATGAGTTTATGAGTTTATGAGTTTATGAGTTTATGAGTTTATGAGTAGAAAGCATTTGGTGGTTAAAGCGTTATTACTTTAAACTCATAAACTTTGAACTCATAAACTCCTTTCTGACCTTGTAAGGTATGTCCGGCTACTTCTACCAAAACGACTCCGAAACGGCCTCGCGGCTGAAAGCCATTTTTGAAAGCGCCATCGACGGCATCATCACCATCGACGAACGGGGCGTGGTGGAGTCGATGAACCCGGCGGCGGCCCGCCTGTTCGGCTACGAACCCCGGGAGGTGATCGGCGGCAGCATCAACCTGCTGATGCCCGAGCCCGACAAGAGCCGCCACGACAGCTACGTGCAGAACTACCACCGCACCGGCGTGGGCAAGATCATCGGCATCGGCCGGGAAGTGTCGGGGCGGCGCAAAGACGGTACGGTGTTTCCGTTCCACCTGAGCATCAGCGAGGTGCAACTGCCCGGACGAAAGATTTTTACGGGATTTATTCACGATATCAGCGAGTTGAAAATGTCGGAGGAAAAATTGCGCCGGTACGCCGCCGAGCTGGAGCGCAGCAACCGGGAATTACAGGACTTCGCCTACGTGTCGTCGCACGACCTGCAGGAGCCGCTGCGCAAAATCCAGGCGTTCGGCGACCGCCTCAAAACCAAGGAAGGCGAAAAGCTCAGCGACCAGGGCAAGGATTACCTGGACCGGATGCTCAACGCCGCCTCGCGGATGCAGAACCTGATCAACGACCTGCTCACCTTTTCGCGCATCACCACCAAGGCGCAGGCCTTTACCCGGCTGAGCCTCGACCGCATTGTGCGGGAGGTGCTTACCGACCTGGAAGTGACCATTGAGCAGTCGGGGGCCCGGGTGGAAATTGAACCGCTGCCCGACATCGAGGCCGAGCCCACCCAGCTCCGGCAACTGTTCCAGAACCTGATCGCCAACGCCATCAAGTTCCGCAAGGCCGACGAGGCGCCGCGCATCCGCATTTACGCCCGCGGCATCCAGCGCCGGGCCCACCTCAAAGGCACGCCGGGCGACGAGGTGGTCGAGATTCACGTGGAAGACAACGGCATCGGCTTCGACGAGAAGTACCTGGACCGCATTTTTAACGTGTTCCAGCGGCTCGAAGGGCAGAAGTACCAGGGCTCGGGCATCGGCCTGGCCATCTGCCGCAAAATTGCCATCCGCCACGGCGGCGACATCACGGCCCGCAGCCAGCCCGGCAAAGGCGCCGACTTCATCGTTACCCTGGCCGCCAAGCACCCGGAAGGAGCACAGTAAAATTTTAAATTATGAATTTTAAATTTTGGATTACCAATTACGAAACAGTGCTCAAATAGACGACGGCCGTTTCATTCAAAATTTAAAATCCAAAATCATTTTTCCGCCCTATGCCTAACAACCGAAATACGCCCATTGTGATCCTGGTGGCGGAAGACGACGCCGAAGACCAGATGCTGGTGAAGGAAGCCATGGAAGAAAGCCGCCTTTCCAACCACATTCATTTCGTGTCGGACGGCGAGGAACTGCTGGCCTACCTGCGGCACGAAGGTCCCTACGCCGACACCCGCCAGTACCCGCACCCGGGCCTGATCCTGCTCGACCTCAACATGCCCCGCAAGGACGGCCGCGAGGCCATGAAGGAAATCAAGTCGGACCCCAGGCTGCGGGTCATTCCCATCGTGGTGCTCACCACCTCGAAGGCCGAGGAGGACGTGCTGCGCACCTACGACCTGGGCGTCAACTCGTTCATTACCAAGCCCGTGTCGTTCTCGTCGCTGGTGAACGTAATGCGCACGCTGGGCAAGTACTGGTTTGAGATCGTGGAACTTCCAATTCAACGTTGATTTGAACCCGGTGACGCACATACTGCTGGTGGACGACGACGAGGAGGATTACCTGCTCACGCGGGACCTGCTCGAAGACATTCCGCACAAAGGCTACCTGCTCGAATGGATTCCCGACTACGAGGAAGCCCGGGCGGCCATTGCCAAAAACCTGCACGACGTGTACCTGATCGACTACCGCATCGGGGTGCAGAGCGGACTGCAACTGATTGCCGAAGCCGTGCGCCAGGGCTGCACCGGCCCCATGATCCTGCTCACCGGCCAGGCCGACGCCGACACCGACGAAAAAGCCCTCAAGGCCGGCGCGGCCGACTACCTGGTGAAAGGCACCTTCCGGCCCTCCGACCTGGAGCGGTCCATCCGCTACGGCATCGAACACGCCCGGCACCTGCGCGAAATCCGCCAGCTCAACGTAGAACTCGAAAAGCGGGTGGAGCAGCGGACGCAGGCCCTGGGCTCGGCCCTCAAAAAGCTCGAAATTACCAATGCCAGCCTCAAGAAAGCCGAGGCTGAAGCCCTGAAGGCGCTCGAAAAGGAACGGGAGCTGAATGAACTCAAGTCCCGCTTCGTGACCACGGCCTCGCACGAGTTCCGCACGCCGCTCAGCACGATCCTCTCCTCGGCCTCGCTCATCGAAAAGTACAACGCGCCGGGCGACCTCGACAAGCGGCTCAAGCACACGACCCGCATCAGGTCGTCGGTGCACAACCTCACGCAGATCCTCAACGACTTCCTCTCCATCAGCAAGCTCGAAGAGGGCAAGGTGCACCTCAACCTCTGCGAACTTGACCTCCCGCCGTTCGTGGAAGAAGTGCTCGAAGAAATGTCGGCCCTGGCCAGGCCCGGCCAGCGGCTGCAATACCGGCACACCGGCCCGTCGCCGCGCCTCTGCACCGACAAGCAGTCGCTGCGCAACGTGCTCATCAACCTGATTTCCAACGCCATCAAGTATTCGCCCGAGGGCAAACCCGTGGAGGTGCACAGTGCGCAGGAAGCCGGGCAGGTGACGCTGACCGTGCGCGACCACGGCATCGGCATCCCGGCCGCCGACCAGCCGCACCTGTTCACGCGTTTTTACCGGGCCCACAACGCCACCAACATCCAGGGCACGGGGCTTGGGCTCACGATTGTGAAACGGTACGTAGATTTGCTGCGGGGCACCATCACCTTCCGCAGCGAAGAAGGCGAGGGAACCCAGTTCAGCGTCTCATTGCCCACCGTTCACCCCGAAGCATGAAGAAGATTCTCATCATCGAAGACAACGCCGACGTGCGGGAGAACACCGCCGAAATCCTCGAACTGGCCGGCTACCAGGTATTTACGGCGCCCAACGGCAAGCGGGGCGTGGAAACGGCCCGGGCCGAACTCCCCGACCTGGTAATCTGCGACATCATGATGCCCGAACTGGACGGCTACGGCGTGCTGCACCTGCTGGGCAAACAGCCCGACACGGCCGCCATCCCGTTCATCTTCCTGACGGCCAAGGCCGAAAAGGACGACTTCCGCAAGGGCATGAACCTGGGCGCCGACGACTACCTAACCAAGCCCTTCGACGACCTGGCCCTGCTCGACGCGGTGGAAATGCGCCTCAAAAAGAGTGGCCTGCGGCGCAAGGAAGGCGGCGCCGAAAGCCCGGCGGCGGCCCCCGGGGAGAGCCGCGGCCTGGAAGATTTCAACCGGCTGCTGGGGGAAGAACGCAAGGTGCTCACGGCCAAAAAGAAGCACCGCATTTTTACGGAAGGCAACTTTGCCAACAGCCTCTACTACGTGAAGGCGGGCAAGGTGAAGACGTTCAAGACCAACAAGGAGGGCCGCGAATTCATTACGGGCCTGCACGGGGCCGGCGACTTCATCGGCTACCTGGAACTGCTCGAAAACCGCAACTACACCGAGTCGGCCGAGGCGCTGGAAGACGCCGAGTTGGTGGTAATCCAGAAGCCCGACTTTTACAGCCTCATCGAACGCAACCGCGACGTGGCGGCAAAGTTCATCAAGCTGCTGTCGCGGGACGTGATCGAACACGAAGACCGGCTGCTCAAGCTGGCCTACAACTCGGTGCGCAAACGGGTGGCCGAGGCCCTGCTCATGCTCTGCGAACGGTACCAGCCCGACAACCCCGCGGCGGCCGTGCTCCGGGTGTCCCGCGAAGACCTCTCGGGCCTGGCCGGCGCCTCCAAGGAAACGGTCATCCGCACCCTCTCCGACTTCAAGGACGAAAAACTCATTGAGATCACCGGCAAGGAAATCCACATCCTGCGGTTCGACAAATTGAAGAACATGCCGAATTAGGAGGAGGAAAGAGGTCAAGTGGGCACGTGATGCATGGTGTATTGGTTAGCGACGGAGTTGGGGTCTGTTGCTTTTATTTTGCTTGGATGTTTAGGGAAAGTGTGCTATTTTATGGATGGGAACGCGGATGTCCTTTCCGTCAGGTTTCCGCTACATGAAAGTCATAGGATGAGCTGTTACTGCTACAATGTAAATAAACACAATGGGAAGAGGCAGTTGTGACTATTTACACATTTATTGACAACCATTAAAAGTAGTATGCAAGAACAAGATGATATTTTGAAAGAAATTTTCGCTTATTATGGTGGAGCAATGTATTTCGCTCAATGCCTCGAAAAGGGGATAATGAATATTATTGTACTAAAGACAATTGAAAAAGGAATTACAAAAACCAGAATTGAAGAACTTATTCAAGAGAAGTCTGCGCTTACTTTTGGACAATTAAAAAGAGAACTTAAAGAGCTAAACATCTTCACAGAAAATGAATTGAAGGATATTGACACTTTCCATGAGAAAAGGGATTTCTTAGCACATTCATATTGGTGGGAGCGAACTGTTGAATTTTACGATCCCTCTTTGCAGCACAAATTACTGTTTGAACTGAATGAGTACAAATCGAGCTTTGAGGAACTTGAAAAAGTTATAATAAGTAAAGCAAGTGGTTTCATTGAACAATACGGAATAAATATGGATGCCACATTATTAACAATGTTAAGCGAAGGAGCAACTACACCATTTGAAAAATTTAGAAAGCTTTCTAAAAATGAAACGGTAATAAGCATTTTTGGTTACAATGAAACAGACTCAAGCCAAATTCCAATCTTTGAGTTCAGTGACAATACCTTTTGGACCATTAGTGAAGTTGGTCTTTCTCAATATAAATCAGACATTGCTGATCAAAAAAAATTCACAATAGATAAGATAAATGGAATAATGCCGATCAACCAGTTTAATCCACGTCCAAAAATCATTGCACCTTGGAATTACGAATTGGATTTAAAGAAACGAGGGCTTATAATGAAAATAAGCAAGTTGGACTCAAATTGTCAATTGAGATGGAGTATAAAATAACAGATGCCAGCAACGTGCATAAGTTCTAGCACCTAAACAAACTAAAGATACGGCTTATTCAGTATGCGACTAGCGTTCAACACTGAAATTTTTGAAATGAGAAATGATTTTTCTGAAAGTCTTTCAAGAAAATTTGTCTTCCATTTAATTTTTTTATTAATTCTGATATTTCAGTCAAAAGTGTTGCCTTCTAGAAATGCGTTTATTTAATGCTTGTTTGATAATCAAAGAATAATTATATGCTAATGACCTATCTTATGCACATGAGCCGTAGCTTTCATAGAAAGGAATTAAGGAAAAATACGATTACGTTGAGTTGGATTGCCATAATGAAGAATCTCTAATAACTTTCAAACGGCTATTCCTGAAAATGCGTAACGCAAGAATATTTCCAGTGACTTAAATAATAATTATGAGAAGGTGAGTTGGCTAGAGTACTTGACTAATAGAGCCAAAAATGGCATAACAAACATTTACCTTTCAAAGTGAAGAAGGAAAAGTTTATCTTAAGTTATGCTATGAAAGAGAGGCAATCTTATAGTCGTCTTACACTACCACTTCGAAAGTATGGAGAGTATGTAGGAACTACTAAGAGGCTATCCGAAAATACCCTGTTTACTGGCTCAAACGGCTCATTATCAGACGGGTGTCGTGGTTTTTCGGATAGCCTCTAAGCACCTTTGGTTTTGACATCACTTCTGATTCCTGCTTTGAAGGCAAACAGCCCCTAACTGTAAAAAAACAGTTGTAAAAAGGCGATATGCAGCAGCGTCCATTAAAGCATCTATAATAAAATTATTAATTTATAACATATGAGATTATTTATAGTATATTTTTTATTGGCGTTCATTTCATGCACAAACGACAATTCCGACTGCGACGTTAGAACAAGAAGTTCCAATGAATTGTTTTTAGGATTTAAAGGAGGAATGCTTTATGAAGAAGTTGTCAAACATCAGAATAATTTAATCTTAGCAGGCAAATTAAAAACAGATTCTGCTCTAATATACACGATGAGTTTTGAGTACAAAAATACACCTTTAAATATAGAAAATTCTGACCTGTTGCTAACAACAGAATTTTATAACTGTTACTTATGCTCTGTTCAGTTATTGCTACCCCACACTATTTCTACTTTAGTTGATTACAAGCATAGCAAAATACCCAGCCCCTTTATCGCGAACAACATTTTAGAGTTGTACAACAGTAAATACGGAAACCCTAAAGTTGAAAATATAGATGACGCCCCTTTCGGCAATATCAAGAAATATTATTGGAATATAAAAGGTAAAACTATAGTAATTGAGGAAAAGTACCAAAACCAAGAAGATACAGACAATAACAAAATGCGCACTTTCCTTTCAGATTTTAAAATTATATACAAAGATAGTATTATATGGAAGGAAATAGAATCGGAGTTAGATTCAAATAAGAAAAATTCAGACATGGATCACCTTAAAAAAGCTAAAGAATCACAAAAATATATATAACAGTTGCCAACTGCCTATAATACTGAGAAGCCATCCAAAAATACAACCTAAACTACTTATTATCAAATAGTTCTTGCGCTAAATAAGGTGTTTTTCGGATAGCCTCTAAACGTACACGAAGTTGAATATTTTATAATTAGTGGTACACGCAGATATTGCATATCATGGACTCACACGTAGGAAATGATTTCTACGACAGTAGGGAGGTATTTGAACGTAACGTACAACACCGGCCTACGAAGAGAACCCGGTAGAAGTCGTTAAAACCTACTGGTTCAAGCGTTCACACTTGGTCAAAGCTTGGTGAAGCACAACTTCTTTGGGCAAGTGTGTTTGTATGCTTGTGTAAACATGCCGATGCACTTGCTGCGGCTGCCCTGGATGGGTTCAAATGTAGACGCTTGAACCAGTAGGTGATCTTTGACGCGTCTACGTTTGAAGTGCGTACTTCTGAATCAACCCTCCTTGATAAGTAAGGTATCATTAAAATCAAAAACAATGGAAAAAGTAATCCGAATCGTAAAGAAAGGCGAAGACGAATCGAATATAGACTATTGGGTATCGTTGAGTGCGGAGGAGCGGCTAACAGAATTAGAAAGAATTAGACAAGAATATCACCGGCAACGCTATGGTACTCGACAAGGATTTCAAAGAGTTTATCGAATTATTAAACGCACACAAAGTTGAGTATCTGGTAATCGGTGGTTACGCCGTCAATCATCACGGCTATCCCCGCTATACGAAAGACATTGACTTTTGGATATGGCTTGCCAAGGAAAACATTGACCGGTTGTTACAAGCCATTCAAGCTTTTGGCTTCGGTTCATTAGGATTACAAGCCGATGACTTGTTGAACCCTGATAACGTAATTCAACTTGGTCATGAGCCTTACCGGATCGATTTACTCACCGACGTAACCGGCGTGGATTTCAAGGAATGCTACCAAAGAAAATCGTCCGTAACAGTGGATGAGATACGGGTAGACTTCCTGAGCTTGGAGGATTTGATTGAGGTTAAACGGAAAGCAGGCAGATTACAGGACTTGGCCGATGCCGAACAGCTTGTGAAGATTAAAAGCAAGAAGAAAAAAGGCAAGCGGAAGTAACGATACCTAGCTGAAACAAATCAGACTGCTTATACGCCCCCTCATGACCATTCGCCCCTACTCGGCCGCCGACAAGGAAAACGTCCTGCATTTGCTGCGGCTCAATACGCCCCGGTACTTTGCCCCGTCCGAGGAGAAGGACCTGGTGCATTACCTCGACCACCACACGGGCCACTACTTCGTGGTCGAATCGGGCGGTGCGTTGCTGGGCTGCGGCGGGTTCAACTTCTCCGACGACCGCACCGTGGGCAAAATCAGTTGGGACATTTTTCACCCCGACCACCAGGGCAAGGGCCTGGGCAGTGCCCTTACCCGTTACCGGATCGACAGGCTGAAGGAATACGACAGCGTCCGAATCATTTCCGTCCGCACCTCGCAGGTGGCTTACCAGTTCTACGAAAAGTTCGGCTTCCAGCTCCGGGAGGTCGTCAAAGACTACTGGGCGGAAGGGTTCGACCTGTACCGGATGGAGTTCCCGGTTGAAAGCGCCCCCCGGCACCCCCCGCCGGAGCAGTAGACGGCGGTCCCTACGGTTTCTTGTCGAACTTGTGCTGGCTTTCGAGGTACAGGTCTTCGACTTTTTTGCGGGCCCACGGCGTTTTCCGCAGGAACGTCAGGCTCGACTTGATGCTGGGGTTTTCGTTGAAGCACCGGATGTCGATGAGGGCACCCAGTTGCGCCCAGCCGTAGTGGTTCACCAGTTGGGTAACGATGGTTTCCAGCGTCTTGCCGTGCAGGGGGTTGTTGGGTTGTTTGTCGTTCATGGGTCAATTTGTTCGGTCTCGCAATTTACGGGCTTTGGCTTTTTGGTGCATCTTTCCGACTTACTGCCACTGCCGGACAATCGCTTCCACCCGTGCCATGTCGGGTGTCCGGCCGAACTTCGCCAGCCAGGCGGACGGAAAAATATCCGGGCCAAAGCGGGTGCCGATGATCTGCCCCGTCATGGAACAGATTGTATCCGTATCGCCGCCTGCTTCGACCAATGCTGCGAACAGTTCCTCCACCGGCTGGTTTTTAATCTGACCGGCGGCGTACAGGGCCAGGGGAACCGATTCCACCACGTATCCCGAACTGCCGTACTGCTTGCCTACTTCCTGCACGGATTTACCTTCCAGTCCCTGCAATTCGATCAGCCGGTCCCTCACCCGGGTGTCGGGCAAATAGTCAATCACGAGGGGGAGCAAATTATTCTCCCCGGTCCAGAGCTTGCCCAGAGCCTGCTGCACAGCCACTACCACTGCCAGGGCCCCCGTGTAGGCTTCGTCGTTCTTGTGGGTAATGTTGGCAACGTCACGTACCAGGTGACGCTCCCAGGTCAGGTCTACTTTGAAGGCCAGCGGGGCAATGCGCATGGCGGCTCCGTTGCCGGCGGCGCGTTCGCCGGTTCGACCCGCCAGTGCCCAATGCGCCCCCACCTGCAAGTCGCGCAGGGCTTTCAGCGTACTGGCCCCCAGGCCCGTGAGCCGACCGGCGTTGTACCATTCCAGGAACTTGCGGGCAATGGCCTCGGGCACCACTTTGCCTCCGGCTTCCACCATTGCCTGGCAGGTAGCAAGGGTAAGCTGCGTGTCGTCAGAGGTATGCCAGGGGTGGGCCAGGAAATCAACGCCGGTTGCCGCCCGGTTTTCGTAAAACCCGCCGATGGCATCCCCAATCCCCCCGCCTACCAGGCATCCCAATAGTTGTTCTTTCATTTTCCGTTGGATATTGGCAATCAATGGCAGTTTTTTAGGTGGTCTTACCGCAGCAGTCTTTCCAGAGCCTGCTGGTAATCGGGGTTTTCATTCATCCCGTTGTGGCCCTGCCCGGGCAGCGTCACGAAGGCGTCGTGCGGCTTGAGGTACTTTTTCAAGCGCAGGGCGGCCTCGTGGGGAATGATTTCATCGCGGTCGCCGTGAAAAACCGTAACCGGCACCTGCGCATCCCGCACAAACTGCCACGTATTGAACTTATACTTGATCAGTACGCCCGGCAACACCCGCGACAGCACGGGAAAGAGCCGCCGGGCCAGGTCGGGCAGGCTGTAGTACGGCGCCTGCAGGATAAGGTGCCGCGGCCGGTTGGTGGCGGCCAGCCGGGCGGCCACGGCCGTGCCGACCGAGTAGCCGATCACCACGATATTTTCCTCGGCGTACCCCTCCCGGAGCCGGGCGTAGGCGGCCTGGGCATCGGCGTAAAACTGCTTTTCACCCCCGATCCGGCCCCCGCTTTTGCCGAAGCCCCGGTAGTCGAGCAGAAACACGTCGTAGCCCCGGTCGGTGTAGGTGCCGGCAATTTCCCCCCAGCCGGCCAGCGAACCGGCATTGCCGTGCAGGTAGAACACCAGCCCCCGCGGTGCGGGCACCGGGAAGAGCAACCCGTGCAGCGGCGTGCCGTCCGCCGCCGGAATGACCACTTCGCGGAACGGGCGACCAAACCGGAAGACGTAGCCAGGCGGCAGCGGTTGCGGGTAAAAGACGATTTTCTCCTGCCCGAAGTACACCAGGGCGGCCACCGCCAGGTACAGCGCCCCGGCAATTCCAATGATCCAGTACAGCATGTGTTTCACCGGTGTATCTACACCTGCCTCCCGCCCATTGAACGGTAATGGATCGGGCGGGTTCTTCCGGGTGCGGCTACAAGCGGGCCTTCAGGGTCTTCACCATTTGTTCGGCCGTGGTCCGCGCCGGCGACACGGTCACCGTTTCCGCCTGCCCGATCACGACATCCTTCAGCCCCAGGTAATACGCCCCGTCTTGGTAGGCCGTTACCACCACTATAGCCTTGCGCCCGGCCGGCAGCAGCGACAACGCTTCGTCTTCGAAGGGACTGAAAGTGTACCGGCCGTTTTTGCCCGGCCAGGCCTCCAGGAATATTCTTTCGTTTTTAAAGAGAATCGTCACTGACACCTGCGCTAACCCTTCCGGGGCGAGCCGCACGAAAAACGGCACGCGCGGCGTGGTTTCATCCGGGAAGCGGTCTATGTTGATCCAGCCCACATCTTTGAGGTCAAACACGTAGTAGAGGGGATCGGGCATTGTATCGGCCGGGAGCAGCGTCCCGGTTGCCCCGTCCACGACGTCGCCAAAACCGGCACGTTCACTGCCCGGGGGAATGCGGGGCAGCCCGAGGGTAGTGTAGTCCACGTCCCCCTTCGGGAGGGCTTCCAGGCTATCGGCGCGGAAACTGCCGCCGCTCAGGTACGTGAGAATGGCGGCGGTTTCCTTCGGCGTGAAGTCAAACGCGGGCATGACCTGCTTGTTGTATTGGTTGTACAGCGCCACCGTCACCGAATCGCCCAACTGAAGCAGCCACAGTGAATTGCGGATAAAAGCGTAGAGCCAGACCTGTCCCCGCCGGGTGTGCACGTTGGCCAGGGGCGGTCCCACCACCACCGAGTCGGGGGCGTGGCAAACGGTGCAATTGGCCTCAAACAGTTTGGCGCCCAGGGCCATCCGGTTGGTGAGGGCGGTGTCGGCCAGGGGCACCGGGTTTACCCAGTTGAGCCGGCCGGCCGCGTCGCGTTGCCCGGTGAACACCTGCATGCCCGGGAGGGGCCGCCCGGTGGGAAGGCTCACCCGGAGCGGGGCGTCGGGGTTGATGCGGAGCGGCTGCCCGGCCTGCGTTGCATCCACGAACACCATCCCGCCGCTCTCCAGCGGCCGGCCGTCAGAAGTGGTGGTCAGGCGGGCCAGCACCATGTCGGCGGGGGCAAGTGCCTCCCGGAGGGTAACGTCAACGGGGCCGGCGGCGGGGGAGCCGTCGGGCTGCCGGAAGCCGTTGCGGGGCACAAACAGCAGCGTGCCGCCCGGACTCCGCAGCAGCGTATCGCGCCCGGCCTGCACCACGAAACGGGTGCTTCCCAGTTGCTGTTCGTTGAGGGGGGAATGCGTGGGTACGCTCCGTTCTGGTCGGAGCGTACAGCCCGGGCCGCACAGGGCCAGGAGTACGGGCAGGGAAAGCAGGGTGGACAGGCGCAGTCGTCGGTGAAAAAGCATGGAAGTGAGAGACTTGAGGTTTTACCCGGTACATGGGGGGAGCACCCGGGCCGGTAACCGCTCCTTGCCCTTCTTTTGCAAATTGCGGCGGTACAAAGTACGTCGCCAAGGCCAATCCACCAACTAAATACCTACTTTTTAAACCGCCGGCGCACGCTGCTTCGGGCCTAAACCGTACACAAAGCCCCCACAAATTATAGCCGTTGCTGCTCACCTACGTACCGCCGGGCGAATCAACGGCATTGCCGCTCTTTCGGGAGCCGTACCCGCCCAAGAATTACCCGATATGCCCAGAACTTTCCCCGTACGCCGGCTGCCCGGCGTACTCCTGCCCGCCGCCGTACTAGCCTTTTCGGTACTGATGTTTACCAAGGTAACCCCCTACCTGTCGTTTGCCCGGGGCATCGGCTTTCTGTCCACCAAAACCGACCCGGTGCTCGACAACCCGTGGTTTCTCACCGCCTTTTACGTGCACATTACCAGCAGCCTCTGGGTGATGGTGAGCGGCGCGTTGCAGTTTGTGCCCCTCCTTCCGGCCCGGTTCCCGAGGCTGCACCGGCAGTTGGGCAAGCTGTACGTGGGGTCGATCCTGCTGCTGGCGGCCCCCTCGGGGCTGGTGCTGGCGTTTTTCGCCAACGGCGGCCTGCCGGCCCAGGTCGGGTTCACGTTGCAGTGCCTCGTGTGGTGGCTTGCTACGTACACCGCCTTCCGGGAGGCCGCCGGCCGGCAGTGGCTCCCCCACGTGGAATGGATGATGCGCAGCCTGGCCGTGACGCTGGCTGCCATGAGCCTGCGGCTGGAAAGTTACGCGCTGTATTACTGGCTGCACACCAAACCCATCGAAACCTACCTGACGGTAACCTGGCTCTCCTGGACGGGCAACCTGCTGCTCACCGAAATCCTCATCCGCGCCGGCGTAGCCCGCTCACTGCTCAAAAAGTTTCACCCTGCCCCCAAAACGCCTGCCGTTGCCTGACACGGCCCTGCCTCTAAAACTTTCCAATTCTTTTCATCCTGGTATCTTTTCCAACCCATGCAAAAACTGTTACTGTTCCCCGCCCTGGCGGCTGTACTGCTCACGGCCTGCCAGCCCACGGGCAAACCGGCCCGGGAAAAAGTGGCCGCCGTGCCCATACCCCCCGCCCGGCCCGACACCCTGCCGGCCGCCCCGGACACCTCCACCGCCGGGGAGAATACACTCAGTGAAGATTTCTTCCTGGCGCACGAAAAGCAACCCTTGCCGGAGGCGGAAATGCAAAAGCTGCTCTCCGAACACGACCTGGCCTCCCTCTGGGCCATGCAGCAGCGCAAGGGTGCGGCCGTGTACAACGGCTTCTACGGCCCCGACCATTACCGCATTGAGATGTACTTCGCCTCGGTAACCCGCGACAGCCTGCACCCCAACCAGTTGCACGTAACGGGCAAGAGCCGGTACAAAAAGCACATCACCCCGTTCAGCGGCACGGTCACCATCGACTCGCTGGCCGCCCTGCACGCCATCAAAGGGCCCGGCGATCCCGACATTGACCTGGGTTCGGAACAGCATTACCTGGCCCAGGGCCGGTTTACGCTCCGCGAAGACTCGCTGACGGGCGGCGCGGGACAGTTCGAGGGCAAGCTGCTGATGGACCTCAGCGTCAGCCGCGAAGGCGACCTCTCGTTTGAATATTTCTTCAAGACCCCGACCCGTTTTGGCGGCTTCTTGTTTGAGGGCGAATGGCGCAGCTACCAGACGGGCAAAACCAAACCGGTGCTGTGGGCCGACAATTTCTTTGCCGTGGCCCAGGGCGTGCTCAAAAACTTCAACATCGGGGAACGGGACGTGGAGATCAACCCCAAGTACCGGCACCTGGGCTGGGATACGTACTGGTCGGACGAGGAATGGTGGAACGAAGCGGGACCGGTGCTGCAATAACAAGCATAAAATTCATACGCAACATCAATACGACAACGCTAAACCCATAAATCCATGAAAACCCTCAGACCCGCCTTTCTGCTTTTCTTCGCCCTGCTCACCGCCGGCCGGCTTTTCGGGCAAACCTTCGAGGTCCCGGCCCACTATGCCTTCGGGACCAAATCCGATTACGCCAAGTACGAACCGGAGGTCATCCGGGCGGTAAACTGGCTGGAAGCTACCCCGCTGAACCAGGAGGCCGCCAAACGCAAGGAGGTCAACGCTTTTCTTTTCAAATACATTGAAGGCAGCCCGACAGTCACCATCGAACTGCGCCAGTTCGTGCTCGAACTCAACAAGAAGAACCCCGACCTGCTGATGGCGTTCATGGGCGGCTGGGCCAAGCATAAACTGGAAAACCCGGCCCAGACCGACCCGCTCAAATTGAACACGGCCGGCGTGCAAACGGTGCTGAAAGTGTACCAGTTGGGCGGGGCCCGCAAAGACAAGGGCCTCGAAAAGCTCCTTCAACTGGCCGGCGCCGGCGAACTCGAAGCCTGGGTCAAAAGCAAGCTGTCGTAAGGCTTGCCGCCGCCACTCCGGCTGCAACTGATGCTGCCCGCTCCCCCACCGTGCCTGCCGGCTGCAACCGCCCGGGCGTGGTGGGGGAGTGGCGTTAGGAGGGCTGCTCGTGCCCTTACGGTACCTTCTCACGCCTCGCTTCTCACTCCTCGCTTCTCGCTCCTTTAAAAATCCCCGTAATCCACCTGCAGGCAAGTCAGGCCCAGTTCGCGGCGCCACATGTGAACCACCTGGTTGCGGTCGTCGATCACGGCCTCCACGTAAAACTTGCCCCGCACGTGCCCGTCGAACAGTTCCCGCTTGATGATCGAATCCTTGCGCTGGTCCTGGTGCCCCCGCATGAACAGCAGGTAGTCGTCGGGTTCCCGCCAGTCGAAGTGCTGCCCGATCCACTCCCTGGTGATTTCCCGGCACACCTCATCGCGGCCACTCATGAAAATGATCCGGTAGCCGGCCCGGTGCAGGCCCTTCACCAGTTGCACCACGTGCCCCTTGGGCGTGTCGAGGTGCACCCTTGCCCAGTCGAACGGGCTGCGTTTGCCCATCTGGGCAATGGTGCCGTCGATGTCCACCAGGATGGCTTTGGGCAGGGTTTCGTCCTGTTGCAGGGGCACCACCGGCGGGGCCAGGTACTTCTCGTAGATCTGGCGGATGACGCGTTCCCCCACCGGGCGGGGCCGTTTGAGGTCCCGGGCAATGGCTTCCTCCAGGCTCACCTCGAAGAATTTGACCTGTACGCTTACCTCTTCGCCCGTTTCGCGGCGGTACTCGTGCACCAGGTTGCGGATGTGCGGCTCGTGCTGCGGGTTCAGGTTGGTATCGTCCACGATTACGTGCTTGCCGCTGCGCAAGGCCGCCAGGATCAGCATGTCCCGCACCTGGAGGGCAAACCGTTCGTTGTCCTTGCTGTGGTGCGACTCGTCGAACATGGCCCGCAGGTCGTCGCGGTTGATGCGCTTGCAGGCCCCCGGGTGCTTGCGCAGGAGTTCTTTGGCAAACGTACTCTTGCCGCTGGCCGGCAATCCTTTCAAAATCCAAACGGTTTTCATGGGTGAGACGGGAGACGTGAGATATAAGACAGGAGACTCCGGCCCGATTGTCTACGCTTTACACGCATTTCTGGTATGGCCGTATAAAGCTTTCCTCTTTTTATCCCCCTCTTCCGCCAATCCTGCCCATCTTGTTCATGCTGTCCATCAGGCTCAATCCTGCCCATCCTTCAATCCTAAGAATCCTGATCGTTGCGGAAAGGTTTATCGTACGCGGGTTCGATCATTTTCCAGATGCGGTCGTGCAGGTCTTTGCCGTCGAGCAGGCCGAAGAGCAGTTGGGGGTGCGGGCAGCGGGTCGCCAGGGCCGCGAAGTCCTTCCGGGTGAAGTCGCCGCCGAGTTGCCGGCGCAGGGCGTCGTACTGCTGCCGGGCTTCCCGCTCCAGGGTTGCGTACTGTTCCTGCAAGCGGCTTTCGGTCCCGCGCACCCACTGGTAAAACTCGTCGGGCACCTGCTCAAGGAGTTTTTCCATCGGCAGGCCCGTACGCAGGGACTCCCAGATGTGTTTGCTCGAAACGCGGGTCAGGATGTGGTGCAGGCGCACGTACTCGGCAAATTTCACCTTTACCCGGTAGCCGCCCGCAAATTTAATGACGAATCCCTCCTTGTTGTCGGCCGCTTTCTCCCGGATTGTGGCCAGGTCGGAGAAGCCGTCGTAGCGCTCCACCACCGGGAACCCCACTTCGGGCAGCGGTAATTCGGCCCCCGTAGCCGTGTCCACGACGGCCAGCAGCACCAGGTCCTCCCGGCTGCCGTAGTTGACCACAATGCGGTTTTCGGGGTAAATGATCTCGAACAGGTAGGTGTGCCCCCGGTTGAGGCGGGGCAGCACGTGCCGGTAACGGCTTTGCAGGATCTGGTTGGCCCGGCGGCTCTGCTCGCTGGCAAACGAGCCCCGGGTGGCAAGGTACGCCTCGTCGCCCACCCAGTAGAGGATGCCCAGGCTCCCGTCCAGCTTTTCGTACACTTCGAACGGCTCGGCGGGCAGGTCCTTTACTTCTTCCAGGTTAAAGAATTTGCGGAAAGGCCGGGCCACCACTTTGCCTTCCGCGTCGAGGATCAGGCCCCGGCACTGCAAGGTGACCTCGTTCCACACCCGTTCGTACTGCGCCTTGGGCGTGTAGTTGTAGATGGACAACGGCGCCGCGGGGTGCCGCTGCACGCACACGTAGCCCTCCCGGAGCATTTCGGGCAGGAGTTGGGTAAATGTTTCTTCCATGTTTTGGTACTGAAAAATAAGCGTATCCGGTGAAAGACAGCCCCCGCCGGGCAATAATTCTTACGCGAACCGTACGCCAAAGGTGGCAGGCAACTGCGCAGCATTTTTGCGCAGGAAGCGGCTTTTCCCCATTTTTCGAGAAAAATTGCTTCCATGCCCGTCAACCGCAATGCCCTCATCCGCTACCGCACCTTCCGGCTCGAAGACAAAATTTACACCTCTAAGCACAAGCAGGAGACGCGGATCGACTTCGAAAAGAACGACAACCTGAAGGGCCCCGACTACCTCGACCCGCTGTACCGGGCCGTGCAGGGCAAGCAAACCCTCCGGGTCACCTACCAGTCGTTCAAAGCCCAGGCAGCCGCCGAATTTCTGTTCCACCCCTACTACCTCCCGGCTCCCGGCAGAAGCGGCTGAGCGACGCCGAAATTGACCTGGTCACCCGGCACAGCCTGCCCCTCACCTGCGAGGTAGGCTGCGGCGTGCACCTGATGAAGCCGCTGCTATTGCACGCCTCGGCCAAGACTCACAACCGGAAGCACCGCCGGGTGATCCACCTGGAATTCAACCCGGTGGACCTGCCCAACGGCCTGGAATGGGCCGGGAAAGTCGAGGTTTTCGGCGCTCGCCCTGCGCCATTGCAAGACTGACAACACAACCAACCACTCCTCCCCGGCAACGCAATGATTGAAATGATTCAGCATCCCCTCAAACTGATTCCCCGTGTCCAGACGCTACTTCGTGCTTTTGTTGTTATTTGTGGTCCGTCAAAGTATTGCCCAGGTAGAGACGAGTCACTGGTTCTTCGGCCACCAGGCCGGACTCGACTTTACTTCGGGTGCCCCCGTAGCCGACCTGAACGGAAGCCTCGTTTCCATTGAAGGCAGCACCTCGGTCAGCGACGCCGGTGGCAACCTGCTTTTTTACACCAACGGGGAAACCCTCTGGAACCGGCACCACCGGGTAATGCCGGACGGGCATGGATTGCACGGCAACCACTCCGCCACCCAGTCGGCCCTGATCCTGCCGGTCCCCGGCTCAGATTCGCAGTTTTACGTATTTACCAACGCCAGCTTCAGCCTGTCTTACTCGGTGGTGGATGTGCAGCTGGACGGAGGGGCAGGCGACGTGGTAGCCGGCCAGAAAAACATCCTGCTGCACCGGGCGGGTACGGAATCGCTGGCTGCCACCCGGCACTGCAACAACCGTGACTTCTGGGTGATAAGCCGCTCGGCCGGCAGCACCCTGGCTTTCAACGCTTACCTGGTGTGCGCTTCCGGGGTAAAGGGGCCCGTGGTTTCCCAGTTTGCCATCCCGATGCCCGCGAACGAATACGTGGCCCACCTGAAGTTTTCGCCGGACGGGCAAAAAATGGCGGCGGTTTCTTTCTACGCCGAAACCTATCTTTTCGACTTCAACAAAGGAACGGGCCTGCTTACGCTTGCCCATTCCATTCCCAGCCAGTCCCGTTTCCGGGAAATGACGTACGCCACCGCTTTTTCTCCCGACAACAGCAAACTGTACGTATCGGCGTGGGAATGGAACTGGCCCTACCGGTCGTACTGTAACCTGTTGCAGTACGACCTTACCGCCCCGGACCTTACCGCTTCCCGCGTACTGCTGGACACGACGGATTATTCGCGGGGCAGTCCCAACGGGTACGGCTTCCGGGGCAATATGCAGTTGGGGCCGGACGGCAAACTGTACGTGTGCCGCTGGAAACAAACGCAGCCCTGGATTTTCCCCAATGCTTTCTACACCCTCGACAGCCTGGACGTGATCAACGAGCCCAACGCCCCGGGCAAAGCCTGCAAGCTGGTCCGGAACCAGGTTTGGTTGCAGGGCCGGCCCACGATGATCGGCCTGCCCAACTTCCCGGAAATCTATGCCAGCAGCGCCCCTCCGGACCCGGACCCGATTACGGCCGACTTTGCCGCCGACACGGTTTGCCAGGGCAGTCAAACTGCTTTCCGTGACCTGTCCACCAGTAAGTGCGGCATCAACAACGTGGAGTGGGACTTTGGGGACGCGGGTTCCGGGGAAGCCAACGGCAGTACCCTTGCCAACCCTACCCACCGCTACACCCAACCGGGAACTTATACGGTTACCCTCCGGGCGTTTTCGGGGTGTTCCTCCGCGGTGGTTACAAAACTGGTGTCCGTGCGGCCCACGCCGGGGGTATACCTGGGCAGGGATACGACGCTTTGCCGGGGTGAAAAACTGCTGCTTACCGCCCGGGCCGCCGGTGTTACCTACCGCTGGCAGGACGGCTCCGGCAATGCCTCCTGGTGGGTGGATGCGCCCGGAACGTACTGGGTGGAAGTGCAATCAGGAACGTGCCGGTCCCGCGACTCGATAACCGTCCGGTACCTGGAACCACCGGTTTTTGACCTGGGTACCAACGCCGTGCTGTGCGAAGCACAATCGCTGGTGTTGCGGACGCCCCAAAACGGGCTTACGTATCGCTGGCAAGACGGTTCGCAGGGCAATACTTTTACGGTAACGCAGCCGGGTACTTACTGGGCAACAGCGGCCAACGCGGCTTGTAGCTTTACGGATACCATTCAGGTAACGAGGGTGGTGGTTCCTTCATTTGCGATCGAAGACACCGTGTTGTGTCTGGGTCAGCCCCTGCACGTGAACTTGCCCGGCGCAGACCTGGAGTACACCTGGAGCAATGGTTCCGTTTCGGCCGAAACCACAATCGATGCACCGGGCAGCTACTGGGTAGAATACCGGCGCAAGGGCACCCCCTGCTCCCGGCGGGAAACGTTCAGCGTCAGCTTCAGGGAGTGTCTGGACGACTTGGTCGTTCCCAACGTCATAACTCCCAACGGGGACCGGGCCAACGATACCTTCATGGTCCGCGGCGCCTCCGGCACCACCTGGATGTTGCAGATTTTCAACCGCTGGGGCGGAGAAGTAGCCCGGTACGACCATTACCAAAACGACTGGGATGCCGGAGGTGCCGGCGGTGGTTTGTATTACTACATCCTCACCAGCCGGGTCAGCGGCAAGACGGTAAAGGGGTGGATACAGGTACTCAAACAGTAACGTTCTTACACCAGGATAAAAAGCTAGTATTTATATAGATTACTTTAATACAGGACAAAACCTCACCCCCAGCCCCTCTCCCGGGGAGAGGGGAGAAGAAAGGATTCTACAAATAGCTTTTTTTCAAGGCTTTACGCCTCCCCTCTCCTTGGGAGAGGGGCCGGGGGTGAGGTTTTGTCCTGTATTAAAGTATAGATTACTAGAAACAAGTCCAATCCTGCTGCTTGTAGAGTATGTTTTTTCAGGTACTGATCCGGGCCGGAAGCAGGAAGAAAAAAAGTAAATTACTAACAGACAAGCGCTTAAGCAGGCTTTGAAACAGCAGGAAACGGGAAGCGGGCCAATCCCGAAAAAATTTTGGTAAAAAAATTACCCCAACCATTTGATGTTATGGCAAACCTCGTAATATTTGTATACTAATTATATAGACAATATATAGTTCCTTCGCCTGCAATCCGGAGGAAGTTGTTTACGTGTTGAGCCACTAACTCATTTTTCGTATGAACCGAGTAGCAACAGCTTCTTTTGATGCATTGCCCATTGCTTTGACGAGGGCCGCAACGAACCCGTGCCGATTGCCGGGGTGTACCGCTCATCCTTGTTGCAGCTAACCTCCCCGCTCCGCTTCCCCATAGCCTCCGCTGCGTTTACTTCCCGCGTTCCCGATCAGTCATCCTTCCCATCGGGGGCACTTACCGGAAAATAAGCCGGCCGGATGCGTAACGTTCAGGCATAACCCCTCTCAGACCGGCGCGTCCCGCTGCCGGCTTAAAACCACCATTTCCGATGAACTTACCCGACGTTGCGTTGCTGGCCCGGAAAATCCTGATCGGCATTATCATCACCCTGATCCCTTTCCTCATCATCTGGGGCGGACTCCAACTCGTCCCGAAAGTATTTAAGCCGGCCGTTTCCCACCCCCGGTCTTCTAACCAATCAAAATAATTCACCGCTATGAAAATGGAACCCCGCATTTCCAATCGAATCACCCGCAATGCCCTGCTGAGCGGATTGCTCTACGCGTTGCCCATTGGGTTGATGCTGCTGTACTTCTTCCTTAACGGGCAGCGGCCCTGGGAGGAAGACCTGCCCGCGGCCGGCCGCTTGCTGCCCGGGACAAGCGGCAGCGGACCGATTGCTTTCCTTGAGCAGGTCTTCCGGCACTTGAGCGACTGGGGGTTGGCCGTGCTGGTCCTGGCGCTGGGCGTAGCCGAATTTTCGCTCAAACTGTACGGCAAGCAATGGAACAAGAATGAGAAAATGCTCGACATCGTCTGCTTTACGGTGCCCAAAATCGTAATCAGACCCTTGGTTGCTTATTTTGGCCTCAGATTTTTGCCGCACGTACTGCCCCAGTACAAAGATGCCTTCGGGTGGGTACCTTTCTGGTGGGGCTTCGCCATCCTGGCCGTAGCCGATGACCTGACCCAGTACTGGTACCACCGGCTGCACCACGAAGTACCGTGGTTGTGGCGTTTTCACCGCACGCACCATTCGGCGCCGTACATGGGCATGGCCATGGCCAGTCGGCAAAACGTAATTTACACGATGTTTTTCTCGCAAACCTACCTCACGCTGATGCTCGTGTACCTGGGTCTGGGATTTCCGGCGCTGTTCGTGAAGGGCATTAAATCAATCATTACCACCCTGGCCCATTCAAGCATTAAATGGGACAAACCCCTGTACGAACGCAAATGGTTGCACCCGGTCGCCTGGGTACTCGAACGGTTGATTTCTACCCCCGCTACCCACCATGCCCACCACGCCGACACCAACGACGACGGGATCGGCCATTACAAAGGAAACTTCGGTAACATGTTTTTCCTGTGGGATGTTATTTTCGGCACCGGCATCATTACCCGCCGGTATCCTGCCTCCTACGGCATCAAAAGCTACCAGCAGGAAGAGTGGTACGCCCAGTTCCTGTGGCCCATCCTGAAATCGAAAAAGGCAGGCAGCGAACTGTCGGCCAATGGCCCGGTAGTGGCACTTGAGGAAATTGCCGGAGCCGCTTCGCCGGCCGCAGCCGATCAGGTGGCTTATGCGTTCGTCGCTCCGCCAAGCCCAGCCACCGAACCAGCGCTGATGAAACAGATTCTCTAATTTTGCCCCGCTGGTCACTTGCATAGATCCTCGCCGCATGAACAAGGTTACAATCCATTGGCTATTGCCGCTGTTTCTCCTCTGGAGCTGCCACGGTTCCCGGGAGCGGCAGGCCGCAACGGCAGCGTCCGGTCAGGCTGCTTCCGGGACGATTCAACCCGCAGCGCCCGGCACCGCTTCGGATACGCTTTCCTGCCACAGCAACGTGCCAAACCGGTTTGCGGTGAAGACGGTGGCATCCGTTGATGCGCTTCCTGCCGGCCCGGCTTCCACGGAAGGCATGGTATGGATTGGCGGAGGCAGCTTTGGCATGGGTGCCGATCACCCGCAGCAGGCCCGGGAGGATGAGTTCCCCAAGCACCCGGTGCAGGTAGACGGGTTTTGGATGGACCAGACGGAGGTGACCAACCGGCAATTTGAGTCGTTTGTGAAAGCCACCGGTTATGTGACCACGGCCGAACGCAAGCCCGACTGGGAGGAGCTCAAAAAGCAACTGCCGGCTGGTACGCCTCGTCCGCCCGACAGCGTGCTGGTCGCCAGCTCACTGGTCTTTAAAACGCCCGGACAGCGGGTCTCGCTCAATGACTACAGCCAGTGGTGGGTCTGGGAAAAGGGTGCCGACTGGCGGCACCCGGAAGGGCCCCAAAGTTCAATCAAAGGCAAACAAGACCATCCGGTAGTGCACGTCTCCTGGGAAGATGCGCAGGCCTACTGCAAATGGGCCGGAAAAAGACTGCCTACAGAAGCCGAATGGGAGTGGGCAGCCCGGGGCGGCCAGCCGAACGCCATCTATCCCTGGGGCAACGAACTCGTGGAGAGCGGTAGTCCCAAAGCCAACACCTGGCAAGGCCGCTTTCCCGACCAAAACACGGTACGGGATGGTTACTATACTTCGGCCCCCGTCAAGTCGTTTCCCCCCAACGGCTACCGCCTCTACGACATGGCCGGCAACGTGTGGGAATGGTGCAGTGATTATTATCGCCCCGACTACTACCAAACCCTGCACCAGCAGGGAGTTGTCCGCAACCCCAAGGGTCCCGCGTCCAGCTTTGATCCCCAGGAGCCCACTGTGCCCAAACGGGTACAGCGGGGCGGCTCCTTCCTCTGCCACGATTCGTACTGCTCGTCTTACCGCTCCTCGGCCCGCATGAAAGCCTCTCCCGATACGGGTCTCTCCCACGCCGGCTTCCGCTGCGTCAAGGACAAGCAGGCAAATTAGTCGTCCAGGAACGGCGCAGGAGAAAAGCAGGATGAGCGATCAAATAGATGGGTAGCGTACGCTTAACCAACATCATCAAACCATTGGAAAGAGTTTTTTATAGTTTGTCACAACTTTGTCGGGACTTTGTCAAGGGTTTGGTGCAGATGCATTAAGCAAGTTTCACTAGGTTGAAGGTGTAATTCATTTTTGAGTAAACACCATTCTAACCACTTCCTTAATCATGCAGAAGCAATACCTCGCCCCACGCAGCCCGACGTGCCAAGCCTCCGTGCTGCCCCTCACAAGCAGGCCCATACCCTTCCGCCCCACCCTGGCAGCCGCCCTGCTCACCCTGCTGCTCTCCCACCTGCTCCCGGCCCAGACCCTGCCGGGCAGTTACACCACCTCCTGGGCCGGCAACAGCCTGGTGCCGGCCAGCGCCGAATACAATTCCGTGCAGAACTGGGCCAACAGCATGTTCGTCGCCGACGACGGCACCATCTATGCCAACGCCAACTGGGACGAGTCGGCCAAAGAACTGGGTATCTACCGGAACGGCCAGGCCATCGGTATTATTCCCAACCAGCACACCCACGCCGACGGCGGGGCCATCACCGTCAACGCTTCCTACATCTGGGCTTCGGTTCACTCCGGCAAAGTTCAGCGGTTCGATAAAACAACCTTGGCGGAAGCGGGAATCGAATGGCAAGCCAGTACGGATATCATTCGCGGCCTTGCGGCCACGGCTACCCAACTGTTCTTAAGTGACTTCGCGGGCGGCAGCATCAAAGTATACGATGCCTCCAGTAGTACACTGGTGCGCAGTTGGAGCGTGACGCGTCCCGGCCCGCTGGCCCTCGACGGAGCCGGCAACCTGTGGGTGCTCACCTACCTGGCCAACGCCTACGGCCCCGGCAACACGGTCTACTGCTACTCGCCCACGGGAACTTTACTTAAAACGGTTACGATGCCGGCGGGGGTGGAAGCCAAATCCATTGCCGTCGACAAAGTGAGAAATGAGTTGCTGGTCACCGACATCGGCGACAACATGCAGGTCCACCTCTACAACAACATTAACACTACTCCCACCTTCGCGCAAAGTTTCGGCGTGCAGGGCGGCATCCTTTCGGGTACCAGGGGGCTGGTGGCCCCCCTCAAGTTCAACGTACCCTCCCTGGTGGGCGTGGACGGGGCCGGCAACCTCATTGTCTGGAGCAACGGCAACAACCCCGACCCCCGCAAAACGGTGGACTACGACGGCATGGGCACCTGCCTGGAAAGCTACACCCGGGCCGGCGTGCGCAACTGGCAACTGCTGGGCCTGGAATTCGTGGACATGGGTACTTTTGACCCGGCTACCGACGGGGCCGACCTCTACACCAAGCACGAACACTTCACGATGGACTACACCAAGCCCGACGGGCAGCAGTGGACCTGGAAGGGCTGGACGCTGGACCGCAAGACGTACGCCGACAGCGACAAAAGACTCAGAAATGACGGCGGGCACCTGTCGGGCGTGGTCATGCGCCGCCTGGAGGGTCAGAAGTTCCTGTACGTCTCCAACATGAGCGGCGGCGGCTACTCGATCTACCGCTTTACGGACACGGATGAAATTGCCGTTCCCTGCGGTTCCCTGCTCACCCGGAAGGGCTGGACCGACACCAACGCCAACGGCCAGGAAGACGCCGGGGAAACCACCGGCGGCATGAACTGGCTGTACGACATGTTTGCCACCTGCGTGGACAAAAAGGGCGACATCTGGTACGCCTTCGACGACATCCGCAAGCACAGCCTCCAGGGCGTCGTCAACGGCGTGCCCGTTTACGATACCGACACGCCCACCAGCATCACCGCCAAGCCGGCCCCCTTCAACGACGTGCGGCGCGTGGAGTACGACTCCGACAACGACGTAATGTACGTTACCGGCTACACGGCCGCCCTGCCCTACGCCGGCGACTGGAAATCCACGGGGCGGGTGCTGGCCCGCTACAACAACTGGAGTACCGGCAACCGCACCCCGCTGTACACGGTCAACCTGCCCTCCGAGGCGGCCGGCAGCGGCGCCAACATGGTCTCCATTGCCATTGAAAAGGACTACCTCTTCGTGGTGGGCGTGCAGACCCGCGGCAAAGTGTGGGTGTACCGTTCGGCGGACGGCCAACTGGCCGGCACGATGGTGCCCGGCAGCAACATCGGCGGGGTGTCGCGAACGGGCTGGTGTGACATGGTCAACAGCGTGGCAGCTTTCCGCCGGAGCACCGGCGAGTACCTGGTCACGGTGGAAGATGACGGCTGGGCCAAAGTAATCATCTACCGGTGGTCGCCCGGTGCGGCGCCCGTGGCCCCCGTCGCCCAGATCGTTGACGATGCCGCCCCCGGCTGGACCTGGTCCAAGTTTCCCGCGTACGCCAACATCACCGGTCCTTACGCCAACACCGAACACGGTGGTTACACCAAGGGGGCTTCCGGCCGTTACACCTTCACGGGCACGGCCGTAGACTTGTACTGCTGGAAGGGCATCGGCGGCGCAACGATGGAGATCTTCATTGACAACGTTTCCCGGGGCACGGTGAGCCTCAGCAGCCCGGTTGACGACCAGTTCCAGCAGAAGGTATTCACCGCCACCGGGTTGACCGCCGCCGCGCACACCCTCAAGATTGTCTCCCGCAATACCGGCTGGGCGGAAGTAGATTACATCAGTTACCTGCCCGTTGCGTCGGGCGCCCGGGCCGGCACCCCGCTGGCCCCTGCGCCGGAAAGTGCCCCCCTGCGGGTATACCCGAACCCGACTTCGACGCGGCTGCACGTGCAACTGCCCGGAGGTGAAGTGGACGGGGCTGCCGTTGCGCTGGTGGATGCCGTGGGCCGCCCGGTTTTTTCCGCCACCCTCTCCGGGGTGGGAGAAGCGGAACTCGACGTGTCGGCGTTGCCCCAGGGATTGTACTTCCTGGAAGTGCAGACTGCCACGGCCCGCAAGTACCGGCGCAAAGTATTCATCCAACGCCAGTAACCTGGCCGGCTCCGGCCTTTGCCCCTCCCGGACCCCGGGAAGGGTAAGGGCGGGACCGGCAACCCATCCTTCCCTTTATTTTCGCTACCGCTACCCGCTTGAAAACACCCCTCCGCCTCTTCCTGCTCCTTTTCTCCCTGTTGCCGCAATGCGCCCCCGCCCAAATGAAGCCGCCGGTGGCGTGGGAACGCTACGATTCGGTGCTCGGGCTCCGGTCGGGCCTGCGCCACTACGACTACCACGTGGTGCTGACCGGCGGGAAGGTGTCGCGTCATGCGGCCCCGGCACTAGGCAGGAATGCGTACCGTACCCATTCTTCTCCTTTTTCTCCGTGCCCTCTGCGGTTCTGATTCCTCCCTCCGCCCTTTGCGTGAAATCCGCCTTTGCGTGAAACCTTTTCTCCGGCTACTCCCTGGCGAGACGGCCCGCTGCGGCCACGGTGTCGGGCTTCCGGAAGTCATCTTCGTACACGGGCCGGTCCCGGGCGTCATACAGCCGTACGTAGTCTACCGACCCCACGCCCTTGAACCAGAAGGTAATGCCCTTGATGGCCCCGATGGGCTGCCGGTAGGAGAGGGTATGGATGAGTTTGTCTTCAAAGAAGATCTGCGCCTTTTTGTTGCGCACCCGGATCTTGACCCGGCCCCAACCGGAATAGTCCTGGGCAAAAGACGACAAGTCATCGGTGCGCCCCGACTTTTGCACGTCACTGATGTTGAGCCGGATAAAGTTGGAACAGCCCGGTTCTACCAGCGTGACCCGGCAGTTGGCCCGGGTGCCGATCACCTCGATCTCGGTATCGAAGCAGCGGATGCCCCCCTCTTCGACGTTGCTTTTGATGCGCGTGTCGAGGGTAAAATTATCCCCGTCGGCGTCGAAGTCCTGCACGTTGCGGTAGCCCGTCCAGAAGATTCTATCTTTGGTGGTGACCAGCGGCTTGATGCTCTCCGGGGTGATGTACAGCCGGCCTTTGTCCTTTTCGAAAGCGACGTGGGGCGACAGCTCGTAGTTGTTGTCGAGGTTGGCTTCCCATCCCCTCGACTTCACCAGCACGTTGAGGGTGGTCAGGGTGCGGTTGTGGGCAATGATGCGGGTGCGATACAGGCTGGGCAGCCCGTAGAAGTAGTTGAAAGTATGTTTTTTCTTATCGAGGGGAACCGTAGGGCCGTCTACGCCGATGAACACCGTGTCGGCCTCTACCTCTGATACGTCGTAGTTGAAATGAACCGTGTGCGGGGCGTAGCCCGTCAGGTCCTTGCCGCTCAGGTGCACCGTCGGTTGCCGGGCCGGGCCTTTCTTCTCCGTGAGCCCGGCGTGGATCAGCAGGCCGGTCGCCAGGAGGCCGGCCAGGCAGCACGACAACACCACCGACCGGTTCGCGCCGGGCCGGCGGGTGGCTGGGGAACCGGCCGGTAAAGCCCCGGCCGTCGGACGCCGTTCGGTTCCTGCCGGGACGGCTTCCTCCACGGGCGTTGCCCCCACCGGGGGTTGCACGGCGGGAGCCGGCACTGCGTCGGCTTCGGGAGCGGCGGCCACCTGCGTTTTGCTGATGAATGCCTGCCAGTCGGCGTGCCCCAGGAACACGGCCAGCGCATTTTTGGTCGCAATCTGCGGGTTGTAAAACTCGCTCTGGCTCTTTTCCCGGCCGAACAGACGCTGCAAGGTGCGGCTGCTGATGGACACGTGGGTGCGGTCAAGAATCAGTTCGCTTAATTTCTGGTAATAAGAATTAGGCCACTGGCCGCTGTCCCCCCACTGCAACTGCTGCTCCACCTGTTCGACGCACCTGCGAATGTAAATATATTCGGTCATGCTATAGTTACATTACTTCATAGCTGGCTACAATATAATCATTATGGGGAATGCGTGAAAGCAGGGAGCAGCCAACCGGCTAACTAAATTTTTCCCGCCCGGGCCGGCCGCTGCCCATCCCCGCTCCTGCGGATGCATTCCCCGGCGGCGGCGCGGGCCGGCCCCCGCGCCATTTCCTGCCGTACGGGCCGCCCCCGGCAAAAAAGGCCCTGGCGGCCACTACAACGGCTTTTCCAACTTTGTCATAACTCTGTCGGCACTTTGTCAAGGGACTGGCAAGGCGCGGGAAAGTGCGTTTGCTACCTTAACAGTGCAATTAAAAAATAAGATAATCACCGTTTAACGCCTGTTGCGCGGATGACTCCTGTCCCGGCGGCCCGGCCTTGAACCTGATAAGTAAATAAGTAAATGCTTAACGATCAGATTTTCACCACCTACCTATCCCACCTGTATCTATGAAAAGAAGTATTCTTTTATGCCTGTTTGCGTGGCTGCTCCACGTGAATGGATGGGCCCAGTTGAGCAACGTTACCAACGGCTACGTTGGCAACACCTTCAGTGGGGACGACAACAAATGGGTGCAGAACTACGCCACGGAAGTGGACGTGGCCTCCGATGGCACCCTCGTTACGGCCAGTGACTGGGATGAAGCCGGCCGTTGCGTGGGCATCTTCAAGGACGCACAACCAGTGGCCTACATCAAACAATACAACGGCGCGGGCGGCCACAGTTGCTGGGGCTGGGGCACGTCTACCAAAGCCATTGCCATTGACGACGCCTACCTGTACGTCAACAATTGCCAGGGTGAGCTCATGCGCTTCAGCCGGTCCAATGGCTACGCCTACGTGGACCAAACCCAGACCGGCGAGGCAGTGGGCATGACTGTCTCGGCGGGCAACCTCTACCTGGTCAAAGCCAGCGGGTTGGTGGAGAAGCGCAGTGCCGCCGGCATGGGCACGGTTTCTTTGTCCTTCACGGTAGCGGGCGGCTACGACGTCGCCGTGGATGGAACCGGCAGCATCTGGGTGCTTACCACCAACAAGGAAGTGCTCAAATACAGTCCATTGGGTAGCTACACCAACACCAAGATAGCCGCCCAAACCGGCTGGCAGCCCTCGGCGGTCAATTACGATGCCTACAACAATCTGTTGCTGGTTCCCGACAACGGCCCGCACCGCCAGGTCAAAAGGTTTAACACCTCCGGCACCCAAACCGGCACGTTCGGTACCTTGGGCGGCATCAGTGCCGGCACCAAAGGGGTAGTGGGCGACTTACGCTTCTGGGACATTGCCGGCAGCGGTACCGATGCCCTGGGCAACGTCTACGTGGGGTTGAACGAAAACGCCGTTTCGCTCCGCAAGTTCACTGCGGGTGGGGCAAAACAGTGGGAGGTGCTGGGCATGATGTTCACCGACATTGCCAGCATTGACCCGGCTTCCGACGGCACTGACCTCTACGGGGTCAACGAACACATGAAGTTCGACTACGCCAGCCAGCAGTGGTCGCTCACCTCGATCACCAACGATAAGATTGCCTACCCCAACGACCCGCGCAACATGGTGCAGGGCACGGCCATGACCTCGGCGCTCATGCGGCGGGTGAACGGCAACCTGTTGATGTTCACGGCCAGCATGTACGCGGGCAAGTACGACGTCTTTCGCTTTGAGGGCGAAACGGCCGTGCATTGCCAGGCCATCAATGAGGTGGGCTGGAGCGGCTTGCCGGACAAGAACGGCAACGTCTGGTACGAGAGCGGCGGCAGGATCAGGAAGATTCCGCTGACCGGCTTTTCGGGCGGCTGCCCCGTGTTTGGCGCTCCTGTGGATGTGACCACATCCCTTCCCGCGCCCATGACCACGATTGAGCGGCTGGAATACAACGCCGACACGGACGTGATGTACATCGGCGGGTGGACGGCAGCCAATCCCAGCGTGAGTTGGGGCTTGATCGGCAGCACGCTTGCCCGCTACCCCAACTGGAGCACCGGCAACCGCACGCCGAGCCACTCGGCCCTGATGCCCAAGGATTACGAAGGCCTTTATCCAAAAGCCATGTCGGTGGCCGGTGATTACGTATTCGTGGGCAACTCCCGCGACCGGGGCAAAGTGTACGTATTCAATGGGGCCAACCTGACCAGTTCAGGACACATTGCCGCGCCAACCAACATGGGTGAAACCGGCTGGCTCGACATCGTACACGCAGTGCAGGCTTTCAAAAAGTCGGACGGGCAATACCTGGTGCTGGTGGAAGACAATTCGAAAGGAAAAAACATTTTATACCAGTGGGCGCCCCCGGCCGAAGACGTTGTGTTCATTGCCAGTCCCGGCAACAATGCCCAACTGACGGCCGACATAGACCCGGTGGTCATTGAGGCCAGCGTACGCGATGCCGACGGCAGCATTGCCCGGATCGAATTTTACGAAGGCGCCACCAAACTCGCGGAAGCCACCGCCTTACCCTATCGCTTCAACTGGACCACGGCGGCGCCCGGGAGCCACACGGTCACGGCCAAAGCCATTGACCGGCAGGGAAACCTGGTGAGCACTTCCGGGCCCGTCACCTTTTCCATCGTCTACGTGCCCGACGTGGTGGTTACTGACATCAACTGGACGCCCGAGCTGCCGGCAGCGGGCACGGCGGTCACCTTCAGCGTCACCGTCAAAAACGCCGGACGCGGATCAGTACCGGCCGGCGTGGTCATCGGCGGGGTGTTCTCGGTGGATGGGCAGACGACCAACTGGACCGATACCTACCAGGCGGGCCTGGCCCCCGGCGCATCGGCCGTGCTTACGGCTACCTCCGGGCCTTCGGGCCTCAACACCTGGACCATGAAACCGGGTACCCAGCAGGTAAGCTTCCGGGTGGATGACGTAAACCGCATCAAGGAAAGCAACGAGGACAACAACACGTTTGCTACCTACCTCAAAGACGCCCTGTGCGCCGACCAGTCCTGCCTGGAGGCCGCGGCCGGCCTGCTGCACGAACAGTGGAACGGCATCGGCGGGAGCCGGCTCGATGACCTGCTCAACCACCCCAGCTATCCGGACAGTCCCAGCAGCAGCACTTACCTCTCCACGTTCGAAGCGCCGACCAACGCCGGCTACGACTTCGGGGCGCGGGTCCGGGGGTTCGTGGTTGCACCCGTCACGGGCGACTACACTTTCTGGATCGCCAGCGACGACGAATCGCGGTTGTGGCTGAGCACCGACGAGAACCCGGCCAACGTGCGCAGCATCAGCTGGGTGCCCGAGTGGACGGGGGTCCGCCAATGGGACCGGTTTGATTCCCAGCGGTCAGGTCCCATCACGCTGCAGGCCGGGCAGAAGTACTACGTAGAAGCCCTGATGAAAGCCGGCGGGGCGAACGACAACCTGGCCGTGGGCTGGCAACTCCCCGACGGCACAATGGAAAGACCCATTCCCGGCAACCGCGTGGAACCGTTGGTCATCACCAAGCCCGACCTGGTGGTCAGCCAGTTCTCCTGGACGCCGACCAACCCCGCCAGCGGCACGCCGGTCTCCTTCAGCGCCACGGTCAAAAACATTGGGATAGATGCAACGCCGGAGGGCATGCCGGTAAAGGTATCCTTCAGCGTGGACGGCCAATCGGTTGCCGTCGTTTCCACCGCTGCCCTGGCCCCCGGGGCAGCGGCCACCGTGACGGCTTCCATTCCCGGTCTGGCTGCCGGCCTGCGGGTGCTGAAGGCAATGGTTGACCCATCCAATGAAATTGCTGAGTCAGACGAAAACTACAACCTCCGAACCCGGACGGTAGCCGTCACCGCCACCCGCCGCCAATACGAAGCGGAACGGGCTTCGCTGAAAGGCGCCAAAACCGCAAACAACCGCACCGGCTTCTCGGGCACCGGCTTCGTGCAGTTCGGCAGCACGGGCGGCAATTTCATCGAATGGCAGGTAAATACCTTTGCCGAAGGGACTTACGGCGTCCAGTTCCGCTACGCCAGCGAGATTGACCGGCCCACGATCCTGTCGCTGTCGGTGAACGGCGTGGTGGTTGATTCCGCCGTGCGTTTTGCCTCTACCGGCTCGTGGAGCAACTGGTCGGACGTGGCGTTGCACCTGGCCCTGAAAGCGGGCGTCAACTCGATCCGCCTGACCACCGTGGGCAGCAAAAACCCCAACCTCGACTACCTGGCCGTGACCGACCCGGGCGAACCGACCCTGGCGCCGGCCGCCTCCGCCGCCCGCGTGGCAACTGCCGGGCTGACAGCCGTGGAGGCCAACCAGGTGTGGGTGTATCCCAACCCGGCCGCCGACCACTTCACCATCCGCGTCACGGTGGGGCGCGACGGCAAAGCGGGCATCCGCCTCACCGACCTGCTCGGGCGGGGCGTGCAGGCCACCCAGCACGAGGTGAAGGCCGGCCAGAACCTGATCCGGCTGCCGGCCGCGCACCTCAACAACGGCCTGTACCTGCTCAACGTGACCACCGAAGCGGGCAACACCCTCAGGAAAGTGCAAATCAGCCGCTAGCCGCGAAGCTGCGCTGCACACCGGGACCATACCGGGTGGAGGGTCAGCCCTTTCACCCGGTATGGTCTTTTTTTACAACTTTGTCATAACTCTGTCGGCACTTTGTCAAGGGTTTGGCGAGGCTTTGCGGGGTACGATTGATTAGGTTTAAAGTGCAATTCATAATCACATAAGCAACATTTAGTGGATTGACAGCCCGCCCTCCACGCCCTTTTGGCGGGACGCACCTGCATCCGCCCAACCCACTCCCTCTACTCACTCAATCTAACTCAACGGGAAGAACGAGTTCAACGCCGAATCCCTCTTCGAGGTGAACATGAACGTGGACAAGAATACCTGGGGCGCCTGGAACGACGCTTCGATGGGTTCGGGCGTGGCGATGGTCATTTCGCCGTGCTTTACCAACGACGAGGGCGGCTCGAGCGCCTCGGGCTGGGGCAATGTGTTTGCCCACGAGAAAAACCTGAGCAGCATCCATTTGTGTTTCCCGCGTGGACGGCAACGCCCGCGCGGGGAATTACCCAAGAACGAAAAAACCCGGCCGACCCTACGATTTTTACTGCATTGTTTGTTCCTTAACCCAGACCTGATGACTGCTCGCTTACCCCTTACGCCCCGGCGGCTCCGGCTGTTCAAAGCCATTGCCCTCGCTATGCCCCTGTTGCTCCTGGCCGTGCTGGAAGGCCTGCTGCGGCTGTCGGGCTACGGCCAGCACTACCGCCTGTTCGTGACCGATGACAAGCACCCTGACTATTGGGTGATGAGCCGGAACGCGTCGTCCCGCTATTTTACCGAAGGGGCCAATGCCACCATTGGCAACCAGGAACGCTTCCGCAAAAAGAAAGACGCCAATACCTTCCGCGTATTCGTGCTGGGCGAATCCACCACCATCGGGTTTCCGTACCTGCACAACGGCTCTTTTCACCGCTGGCTCCAGTACCGCCTGCTGCACACGTTCCCGGAAAAGAACTTCGAGATCATCAACCTGTCGCTTACGGCGGTGAATTCTTACACCGTGCTGGGCTTTGCCCGCGAAATTGTGGACCACCAGCCCGATGCCGTGCTCATCTACACGGGGCACAACGAGTACTACGGGGCACCAGGCGTGGGTTCTGCGAGCTACCTTGGCGGCAACCCCCAATTGGTGCGCCTCGGGCTGGGGCTGCGCGAACTGCGGGTGGTGCAACTGGCAAACGGCGTGAAGGCCCGCGCCGGGCGGTTGCTGAAGGGCCGGGAAGCCGCCCCCCGCGAAACCCTCATGGAGCGCATGGCCGCCGAGGGGCAGATTCCATTCGGTTCGGACCTCTACACGCGGGGCATCCGCCAGTTCGAATCCAACCTGGACGACGCCCTCCGCCTGCTCGACGACCAGGGCATCCCCGTGCTGGTGAGCAACCTGGTGAGCAACGAAAAAGACCTGAAACCCTTCAGCAGCGACGACGGCCGCCCGGCGTTGTCGGCCGCCCATGCGTACGCACGGGGAGAAAAAGCCTTGGCTCAAGGCCGGGACGACCAGGCCCGGCAACATTACCGGCGGGCCCGGGAGCTTGACCGGCTGCGTTTCCGCGCCCCGGCAGCCATGAACGAAATCATCCGGAAGCTGGCCGCACAGTACCCCAACGTGCACCTGGTGGACAGCGAAGCCCTTTTCCGGTCCCATTCGCCGCACGGCATCCTGGGCCGCGAAACCTTGCTTGAACACGTTCACCCTAACCTGGCCGGCTACGCGCTGCTTTCGGAGGCGTTTTACGGGGCCATGCGCACCCGGAAAATGATTGCCGCCGAATGGCCGGAGTCAATGTCCCTGAGCCAACTCCGGCGGCAGATGCCGATTACCCGCGTAGACTCGCTGAAAGGCGCCTACGAGATCCTGATGCTCCGGGAAGGCTGGCCCTTCAACGAGCCCATTGCGGCGGGCTACCGCCGGGGCAATACGCCCGAGGAGAAACTGGCCGGCGCCCTGGCCGTCAAGCAACTTCCCTGGGGCGAGGCCATGCAGCAACTACTGAACCACTACCTGCGCGGGAAAAACACGGCCGAGGCCCTCAAAGTCGCCGAAGCCCTGCTGCTCGAATACCCCTACGACCCGGCCCATTGCCGGCAGGCCGGCAAGCTGGCCATGAACCTGGAGGACAACGAACGGGCCGTGGTGTACCTCAAAAAGGCGTTTGCCCTCAGTCCCAACTTCGACACCGCCCGCAGCCTGTTCGTGACCCTGCTGAAAATGGACCAGCCCGAAGCAGCCCTGCCTTATCTTAATTACGCCGTAGCGGGCAATGGGGTAAGCATCAGCCTGAACCGGCTCACCTCGTTTGTGGCCCAGATCATTGACTTGAAACGGCAGTACGCGGCCGAACCCGGCAATGCCGAACTGGCCAACCAGATTGCGGCGACCTACCTGCAGTTTGCCAACACGGCAGCGGCGGCCAAGTACGTAGAACGTTCACTGCTGCTGGCCCAGAACAACCCCAATGCTTTGCAGTTGCAGGCCCAGATCCGCGAAATCCAAAACTAAACCCTGCACCTGTCCCCAGGACCACCAACGCCTGCCGTCACCCAGAAACAACTGTACGAAACCGGGTTGCCGGCCGTACTGGCGTGCCTTGCGGCCGGCTGGTACCGAAGGCCTGCTACCGCTGGCCGTGGCTACACGCTGTACCGGGAATTTCCGCCTTCTGCCGCAGTGCATAATGGATCAGGTTCACGTCATTTCAAACCTGACGACGGGGTTAACGTTTGTGACGCTCCCCGTGAAAAAATGTGATTTTATTACTTTTGCCCCATGGATAAGCAGGGAAGCAATCATTCTGCAGATTTTAGCAGCGAATTAAAGCTAAAGGGGTTTAAAGTCTATCAAACCGACAGCCGGACTACCGGGCACACCTATCGTCGCAAAGACTTTTACAAAATCAGTTTGACTACCGGCAAGTATGTGTTTCATTATGCGGACCGCAGCTTTGAAACCGAGGAGACCATTTTATTTTTTGGTAATCCCCGCATCCCTTACTCCTGTGAAATCGTTTCCCCCACCCACCAGGGCTACACGTGTCTGTTTACGGAAGACTTTCTCAAGTTGAGCGACCGCTCCAAAAGCCTTCACGAGTCGCCCTTATTCAAAATCGGTGGCACCCCCATTTTGGCATTGAACCCGCAGCAGCGGGAGTTGATCACTGTCATCTTTCAAAAGATGCTTGCCGAGCAGGACACGGCCTATGCCTTCAAGGATGAGTTGATCCGCAATTACCTCCATCTGATTATTCACGAGGCTTTGAAGATGCAGCCTTCCCAAAACCACTATACGCACAAAAAGGCGGCTGAGCGCATTACCTCCGTGTTTTTTGAGCTTCTGGAAAGGCAGTTTCCCATCGAAAGCCCCAAACAGCCGCTGCAACTTAAAACGGCACAAGACTTTGCCCGGCAGTTGTCGCTTCACATCAACTATTTGAATAGTGCCGTTAAGGAAGTTACCGGCAAGCCGACTACTACCCACATTGCCGAACGGATTATCAGCGAAGCAAGAGCCCTCTTGCAGCATACCGACTGGCCCGTATCCGATATCGCCTTTAGCCTTGGCTTCGAATATCCCACCTATTTCAATAATTTCTTCAAGAAGAAAACCGGTCAAATCCCCAAATCGGTACGGGTAGCCCGCCTTTGATAGTTATACTTTTTCCTTTGTTTTTCTTTATTTCTTGAATAAGCCGCTGGTGATCTTTGCCTTGCCCTTGCGCATCACAGGCAACCGCCCATTTGAAAGGTGGGCTGCTCCGGTAAGGAATAAAACAAAGCAAGAATGCATCCCAACCACAATAAACTCTTCCAGCCTTTCACATTCAAAAGGGGAATAAGTATCACCAACCGGGTGGTCATGGCTCCGATGACTACCTGGGCCAGCAATGATGATTATACCATTTCAGATGACGAGGTTCGGCATTACCAGGCGCGGGCTAAAGGGGTAGGCCTGGTGATTACCGGATGCACGCGGGTAACGCCCAATGGGATCGGGTTTACCCATGAATACGCCGCGTATGACGACTCTTTTTTGCCGAGCCTGAAAAAACTGGCGGCAGCCGCAAAAAGCGGAGGCGCACCGGCTATTCTTCAGATCTATCATGCCGGCAATAAAGCAATTCCAGAGTTGATCCCCAGCGGAGACCTGGTAAGCGCAAGTGCGGTAGAAGTCGGTCCGCTGCCTTTTGTGAGAGGGGAAATCATTCCCCGCCCCCTTACCCACCCGGAGATCCTGGCTATCATTAAAGCCTTCGGAGAAACCACCAGGAGAGCCATAGAAGCCGGCTTTGATGGGGTGGAACTGCACGGCGCACACGGTTTTCTGCTCCAGAACTTCTTTTCCCCGCTCTATAACCAGCGTACGGACCAATGGGGTGGCTCGGCCGAAAACCGGATGAGATTTCCCCTTGCAGTGGTAAAGGAAGTCAAGCGGGTTATCTGCCAGCATACCAGAAGACCTTTTTTGTTGGGCTACCGGATCTCTCCCGAAGAGCCCCGGCCGGAAAGCTATAAAATAAAGGATATCTACCCTTTGATCGATCAGCTGATCGAACTGGAAATAGATTACCTGCATGCTTCTCTGTCTGATGTTCTGCAAGGAAGACCCCTGGGCGCTACGGAGGGAAAAACCACGGCTGAACTGATGTTGGCGCACGTAGCCGCAAGGGTTCCGGTGATTGCTGCCGGTGGGATAAAAAAACCGGAAGATGCAGCCCAAGCGATTGAGGTGGGATTAGCGATGGTTGCGATTGGCCAGGCGCTTATCATCAATCCCAACTGGGTAGAATTGGCTGCTGCCGGAGAGCAGGTTGCTGAATCCTTAAGTCTTTCAAAACGCCCCAAGCTGGCCATTCCAGCCAGATTGTGGACCGTCATTGAGGCGGCCAAAGGCTGGTTTCCACTTACCGCTTAACCGACCCATTGTACCCGGCACAACCGCTGCCGCTGGCCACCTTCAGCCTCCGTCCGACCAGACGGGGCGTTGCCGGTTCCACCATTGGCAGCATCCAGGAAACGCAGGAAATGCCCGACCTCTGCGGGGAGCCTAACATTACTTCCCCGTTATTGAACTGATCACTCCCCCGCAGTTCAATGAGGCCTACGGACGTTTGTCGCGGTTGTGATTTTCTTCCACTTCCACGCAGCATCTGGCGGCCGGCGGTTCGTAACCCATGTATAGGTCTCTTACGCCATAACGGATGTACTCCGGGTCGTGACTCGGGGCCGGGCAGGAACGCTACCGCCGCGAACGGGCCGCCGGCAGGTTCTGCAAAAAGAAGCTTACCTTTACGCCTCTTTACCAACCCAACCTGCCTCATGAACCTTACTTTTGAACAAGCCTCCCGGGCCATCAAGGCCGCCAAAGACAAAGCCCAGGAACTGGGCGTGCTTATGAACATTGCCCTGGTGGACGGAGGGGCCAACCTGACCGCCTTTGCCCGCATGGACGGCGCCTGGCTGGGCTCCATCGACATTGCCATCCGCAAGGCCCGCACGGCCCGCTTTTTTGACATGAACACCGGCGAGTTGGGCAAGCTTTCCCAGCCCGGCGGCGCCCTCTACCAGATTGAACACGCCAACGGCGGGCTCATCACGTTCCCGGGCGGCGTGCCGATCAAAAACAAAGAGGGCGTCGTCATCGGCGCCATCGGCGTGTCGGGCAGCACCGTCGAAAACGACCACCGGGTGGCCGAGGCCGGGGCTGCCGCCGTCAAATAATTCCAAGTGATTGGTCCCTTCCGGGCCGCGCCGGGGCCCTGTTTCCCGCCCGGAAGGTTTACCGGCGCAGCCCTCACCACTCTCCCCACACCCCATGAAAAAAGCACTGCGCATTTCTCTTTTCGTCCTGGCCGGCTTAGTCGTTGCGTTTCTGGGCCTGCGGGCCTGGACCAAAAGCCACAGCCGCGCCCAAACCGTGGTGTGGAACCAGGAGGGGCTTGCCATCAAAGTCGATTACAGCAGTCCCGCTAAAAAAGGACGGGTTATTTTCGGCCAGCTGGTCCCCTACGGAGAGGTGTGGCGAACCGGGGCCAACGAAGCCACCGTCATTGAATTTAACCAACCCGTTACGGTAGCCGGCAAAGCGTTGCCGGCGGGCAAATATTCCCTCTGGTCCATTCCCACCCCCGCCGCGTGGACCTTTGTCTTCAACGGGGAAACCGGTCAGTGGGGCACCAACTACGACGCGCAACGGGATGTGTTGCGGGTATCGGTACCCGCGGCCAGGGCCGCGGCCCCGTCGGAGCAACTGGACATTCGTTTTGAACAAGCAGGGGCGGGAGCAGACCTGGTCGTACACTGGGACAACACCCAAGTCTCCCTGCCGATCCGAAAGTAGCTTTTGCGTTTACGGGTATAATGGACGGGAATTCTTTTTTCTCATCCTCCCCTTTCAGGCAGGAACTTCACCCATTGCTTTCCAGCTAACCCATGCTCAGCGCCTTTCTGAACTTTATCGGCCGCCTGTACAGCGCGGTCATCGGCATCATCGTATCCGCCGGGCTGGGCTTCCTGCTGTGGGCCTGCTGGGGGCTTTACCGGGAGGCCGCCCTGGATGACCGCTTCCGCCGGGAAGGCCGGCCCGTCAGCGTTACCGTTGAAGGGACCTCTTACGAGCCCCGGACGTGGCGTGACCACCTGGGGAATGTCACCTACCTCACCTTTCATTACCGGCAGCAACCCTACACGGTTCGTTTCGTGCCGGACACGCTCCGGGTGGGGGAAGGCGATCCCCTCCCGCTGCGCTACCACGCGGGGCTGGACGCCTTCCGGCAGCCGGGGCAACAAATCCGGTTCAAAGAATCCGCCGGCACTTCGCGCCTGGTCAATTGGTCGGTACTCTATTCACTGAGTGATGAAACCAAATGGCTGCTCGCGTGCGGGTTCCTGGCCGTCTCCTTTTTCCTCATCTCCACCGGCTCCCTGGCGACCGTTACGGGCTGGCATATCCTGCCGGGGTCCGGCTACGCGTTGCTGGTCGTGGCGCTGCTGGGGGGCACTGCTTTTTTAACCTACGATTCCTGGCAATACGTGCAGTACCACGGGCACCTGAAAGCCCACGGCCGGCCGGCGGAAGTACCCGTGCTCCGTACGGACCGGCATTCCTACTTCACCCGCGGAAGCCGGGGCTGGCAATCGTACCGCTACACGGCCACCGTGACGTGGGAAGGGCAGCAACGGGTGATTCCGCTGCTGGAAGCCGGGTACGAAGCCCTGCGGCCGGGAGACGCCCTGCCGGTGCGCTACGACCCGGTGCTCGACGACCTGATGCCGGCCGGTTACCCGCTCGATTACCGGGAATTTCCCCTGACCATCATTGCCTGGCTATTGACGCTGTATTTCGGGTGGCGGAAGCTCACGCGCCGCGTCAAGGGTCCCCGCCCCGGAGAAGCCGGAGAAGTAACCTGATTCCTGACCCGCATTTGATGAATCAAAGTTGAAAAACATTATCTTTAACAATTGCCGGCCCGGCGGCCCCTGGTAGCTTAACCCTTACCCCGTAAAAACCCGCTTTTTACCTGATGCAAACCCTCGTATCCCCACCCCCCATCAGGAACACCGCCCGCAGTTTCATCTCCCTGTACGAACTCAATGCCCGCATCAAGGCCACCCTCCAGCAACCGGCCCTGAGCCGGCTCTGGGTCGTGGCCGAGGTGAGCAAACGCAGCGAAAGCAAAGGCCACACGTACCTCGAACTGATCCAGAAGGAGCCGGGCGAAGAGCAGCCCCGGGCGCAACTCAAAGCCTGCGTCTGGAACGAACAGCGTACGGGCATCGTGCGGGCCTTCGAAACCGAAACCGGCATTGCGCTGGGGGGCGGCCACAAAATCCTGTTCTGCGCCTCGGTGCAGTTCAACGAACGGCACGGCATCAGCCTCCTCATCCACGAGATCGACCCCGCCTACACGCTGGGCGACCTGGCCCGGCAGAAACAACTGAACCTGGAACGCCTGCGCCGGGAAGGGCTGCTCGACCGCCAGCAGGCCCTGGCCCTGCCCATGGTGGCCCAGCGGCTGGCCGTGATCACGTCGCGGCAGGCCTTCGGCGGCGGCGACTTCTTTACCACCCTCAAAAACCCGTCGCACCCGTACCACTTTTCGGGCCGCCATTTCCCGGCCTCCGTGCAGGGCGATGCCGCCGCGCCCGAAATCATTGCGCAACTGGAACGCATCGGCGCGCAGGCCGAAAGTTTTGACGCGGTGGTGATCGTGCGGGGCGGCGGACAGAAGAGCGACTTTCACGCCTTCGAGCACTACAACCTGGCCCGCGCCATTGCCCTGTGCCCGCTGCCGGTGCTCACGGGCATCGGGCACGCCTGGGACGAAAAAACGCTCTCGGAACTGGCTTCGCACCAGCACTTCATCACGCCCACGGCGGCGGCCGAATTCCTGGTGGGCCTCAGCCGGCACCTCGACGGGCGGCTCGACAAAGCCCGGCTGGTGATTGCCCGCCTGGCCCGGGAAGTACTCGCGGCCGGGCAGTCGCAGCTCGACGGGGCCCGGCAACAACTGGGCGGCGCGGCCCGGGCATCCCTCCAGGACCGGCGCGAAAAGCTGGCCGGCCTGATCGACAGTACCCGCCGGGCGCCGCGCTTCTTCCTGGACGGCAAGCGGGAGTTGTTTGAGCGGCAGCGGGCCCACGCCACTTACCTGATCAAAAACAGCTTTGATCGCCAGCACGAACAGTTGCGCCGGCTGGGCGAAGGACTGGCAAAGGCGTCGTCGGGCGGCACCGAGAAACAAACGCACTACCTGGCGCACCTGCGGATGATGCTGGTGCAGGCTTCCCAGTTTCACGTGCGGTACGGCCACGAACAACTCCGCCTCCGGCAGCAGGAACTGCGCCTGGAATCGCTCGAACTCACCAACACCGAACTGCTGCTGCTGGAAAACATCGCCCAGATCGTGCACGACCACGGCCGGCGCCGCACCGAAGGCAACCGCCAACTGCTCGACTGGATGGCCTCCAACCTGCGGGCGACGCTTTCGCTGGTGCTCACGCAGCAAGAGCAAACCCTGGACCTGCACGAGGCCCGCGTGGCGCAGTACGACCCGGTGCAGATGCTCAGGCGGGGCTATTCGCTTACCTACGCCAACGGGCAACTCCTCCGCTCCCCCGAAGGGCTCCGGCCCGGCACCGAACTCACCACGCGGCTCGAAAACGCCATTGTGGTCAGCAAGGTAGTGGCCGTTGGGGAGGGGGACGGGAAATAGACATTACATGCAGTGACAAATGGCTGGATGGTTGGATGGCTGCATGGTCGATTGCCGGGGAGTGATGCCGGCGTAAGCAAAACCATTCAGCCATACAACCATATAGCCATTCAACCATCCAGCCATACAACCCTTACTTTAGCCTTCTCAATCCTAGACCTGACAATACCATGAACCCATCGCAGCAGACCTACCGCCAGTCCATCAGCGAACTGGAAGAAATCGTGAAAGCCATCCAGAGCGGCAACATCGACGTGGATGAACTCACCAGCAAGGTGACCCGGGCCGCCGACCTCATCCGGATCTGCAAGGCCAAACTCACCAGCGCCGAATCGGCCGTGGCCAAGGTGCTGGCCGAAATCGAGCCTGAATCGAAAAGGGACAACTCTTAACCCCTCAGCTGGGCCAGGAGGGGAATGGCGCCCCGAAACAGGCTTTTGCTTACCGCTTGGAGCAGAATGGGTATCTTCGCCCTTTGCTTTACCTAACCACGCATACCCCGTTTCATGAAAAGATTTCGTTTGCTGCTGCCGCTGCTCGTGGCGGCAGCCTCGCTGGGTGGCTGCCAGCCGGGCACCCAAAAAGAAAACACCGATACCACCACTGCATCCGCCTCTCCCCGGCAACGGGAAGTGCAGGCGTACCTGGATGCGTACAACCAGCAGTACCAGGACCTTTACACCCGGGCGCAGGAAGCCGAATGGCGGTCCAACACGCGGATCGTGCCGGGGGATACGGCCACGCAGAACGCCTACAAGCAGGCCAGCGAAGCCCTGGCCGTATACACCGGCAGCAGCGAAAACATTGAAAAAGTGCGCACCTACCTGGAGGAAAAGGACGCCCTGACGCCCGTGCAGGTCCGGCAACTGGAATTCATCCTCTACCTGGCCGGCAACAACCCCCAAACCATTGCCGACGTGGTGAAAAAGCGCATCGACGCCCAGGCCCGGCAAGTGGAGAAGCTGTACGGCTACGCCTTTACCATCGACGGCAAGGAAGTGAGCACCAACGACCTGGACCGCATCCTGCGTGAATCGGCCAACCCGGCGGAGCGCCGCAAAGCCTGGCTCGCCAGCAAGGAGGTGGGCAAGGAACTGAAAGAAGGGCTGGCCGAATTGCAGGGGCTGCGCAACCAAACGGTGAAGGGCCTGGGCTTCCCCGACTTTTTCGCCTACCAGGTGTCCGACTACCAGATGAACAGCGACGAACTGCTGCAAGTTACCCGGCGGATGGTGCGCGACGTGTGGCCCCTCTACCGCGAACTACACACCTACGCCCGCTACGAACTGGCTAAAAAATACCGCCAACCGGTGCCCGAACTGCTGCCGGCCGACTGGCTGCCCAACCGCTGGGGCCAGGACTGGTCGGCAATGGTGGACGTACAGGGCCTGAGCCTGGAAGACAGCCTGCGGAAGAAGTCCGCCGAATGGGTGGTCAGGCGCGGGGAAGACTTTTACAAGAGCCTGGGCTTCGACGCCCTGCCGGCCTCTTTTTACGAGAAGTCGAGCCTCTACCCGCTGGCCCCGGGCACGGCCTACAAGAAGAACACCCACGCCTCGGCCTGGCACATGGACCTTGCCGACGACGTACGCTCCCTGATGAGCGTGGAACCCAACGGGGAATGGTGGGAAACCACCCTGCACGAACTGGGCCACGTGTATTACTACCGCACCTACACCAACCCCGACGTGCCCCTGATCCTGCGCAACGGGGCCAACCGGGCCTTCCACGAAGCCATCGGCAGCCAGATCGGGCTGGCGTCGCTGCAAAAGCCGTTTCTGCTGCAAATGAACCTGGTGGGCAAAGACGCCAGGACGGATTCCATGCAGGTGCTGCTCAAGGAAGCCCTCAACTACGTGGTAGCCATTCCCTGGTCGGCGGGGGTAATGACCGAGTTTGAGCACGACCTCTACGCGGGCAACCTGCCCAAAGACCGGTACAACGGGCGGTGGTGGCAACTGATAAAGCAGTACCAGGGCATTGTGCCGCCCGCGCCGCGCGGCGAACAGTACTGCGACGCGGCCACCAAAACCCACATCAACGACGACCCGGCGCAGTACTACGACTACTCCATGTCGTTCATCCTGCTGTTTCAGTTCCACGACCACGTGGCCCGCAAGATTCTCAGGCAGGACCCCCACGCCACCAACTACTACGGCAGCAAGGAAACCGGCCAGTTCCTCCGCGAACTCATGCAGCCCGGGGCCACCCGCGACTGGCGGGAACTGCTCAAGGAGAAACTGGGCTCGGACATGTCGGCCAAGCCGATGGTGGATTATTTCCAGCCCCTGATGAGCTACCTCAAGCGGGCCAACCAGGGCCGCACGTACACGCTGCCCGAAACGATTTAGGCGGCCCCGGCGGAAAGGAGGCGCCCGGCTTCCTTTCCGCCCGAACCTTCCCGGCCCCGTCGGTGCGATACGGGCGTCTTGCGCAAGCCAAAGCACTTATGCCCGTCCTGGTACGTACCGGTACGGGCTTTTTTTCAATAATGCCCAAAATCCGGTGGATGTAAGTTTAGCGGCAAACAATGCGCTGGTCTGTTGCTGCGGCTACTTATTTTGCGGATTGCGCAGCCCCCACTGTCCCCGGCTTTTTGCTTGGCGTCCTGATCCGTTACTACCCATCCTTCGTCGCATGCATAAATTGTTACGCTTTTTTTTCTCTTGCCTGTCATGCCTTTTAATCGATTTTGCCTGCAACGGCCAGGCGTTAGACTCCACCATGTGGGTAACCGATGGCAACGTATATGCCATTGCCAGGGATAGCAACACAATATACGTAGGAGGCTCTTTTAGTAATGTTTATCCCAATACCGGAGGAGGTGCAACGGTAAACCTATCGGATGGAAAGCTGTCCAATCCCCACCGCTTCCCTTACATAAACGGATTTGTGAGGGTTGTGGTGCCTGATGGCAAAGGCGGTTGGTACATCGGCGGTAATTTCACCCTGGTACAGGGGATACAGCGGGTTGGTTTGGCGCACATACTGGCCGACAACACGCTTGACTTGGGGTGGAGCGCTGACTTGGTGCCGGGCCAGCAGGACGGGAATTTATACATGGGCGTGTACTGTATGGTACGCTCGGGCAATATTTTATACGTGGGCGGCAATTTTTCCAAACTTGGCGAGCACCTCCGCACCCACGTGGGGGCCATTGATGTAACTACCGGGCAGGTAACCGGTTGGGCCCCGGCTGTTGTAAGCTATAGCAGCTTTGTGATCACCGCTTTGGCCGTTGCTGATCGTACCGTTTACATTGGAGGCAATTTTGCTTCCGTCAATGGGGTTGCCCGGCAGCACCTGGCAGCGGTAGACGCCGTTGACGGTACCGTGCTTCCTTTTAATCCTCAGCCTGAGCGGCCCATCTGGTCTTTGCTGGCTACTCCGGAAGTGGTATACGCGGGAGGAAGTTTTACCAAGATCGGCGGGCAGAACAGAAGCTACCTGGCGGCCCTGAATCCCGCCGATGGGACTGCTACTTCCTGGTCGGCCTACGTGGGAGATACCTGGTCCTCCAGTGACAGTCATAAGTTATCGGTCAAAGCCCTGGCGCTACACAACGGTGTATTATACGCAGGTGGAGAACTAGCTACCGATCCAACCTACAACACTTGCAGAGCCCTTGACGCTGCTACGGGACAGACAATCTGGTATAAGAAAGTCAACGGCACTGTTTCCCATATGCTGATCCATAATAACACCTTGTACGTGGGTGGCCACTTCAGTAAAATAGATTACGGATTACTTTACCACGACCCGGTTGTCAGGGAAGGGGCAGAAAGAAGCGGCCTCGCTTCATTTGACCTGGCTACCAATCAGCTCACCGGCTGGAATCCTGATCCGGGAGACAACATTTTCTCTTTTAGCATAGCCGGAGACAAAATCTACCTGGGTGGTGCTGTTTTGAAACTCAATGTGCAAAAAAGACAATGCCTGGCCGCCTTTGACGCGATGACGGGTGCCGTCACGGACTGGATACCGCAAGTAGACCTCCAGGGAGTTGTAGTCACCCTTGCCGTTTCGGGAAGCGCAGTATTTGCCGGTGGCGGCTTCAAAAGCCCGGACCAGCCCCGGGTAAAAAATTTTGTAGCGGTTGAAAAAAATACGGGGCGGCTTAAACCCTGGAACCTTGAAGCAGACAGCACGGTAAAAGCCCTGTCGGTGGAGCAGAACCTCGTTTTTCTGGGTGGTAATTTCAACAAAGTAGGCGGGTTGCCCCGCGGCAAACTGGCGGCGTTCAACGCCCTTACGGGACAGGTCACCGACTGGACGCCGGTTGTCAACGGCTCCGTACGTGCACTTGCCGTTCGCAACGGGCTCCTTTACGCGGGCGGTGATTTTACCCAGGTCAACAACCAGCCCCGCAACTACGTTGCCGCGATCAGCACCGCAAACGCGCAGGTAAGCACCTGGAACGCAAACATTGAAACCGGCTACCCGGGCGTGGTGTCGGCAATCACTATTCATGGCCGCTATCTCTACATGCTGGGCCACTTCTACAAAGTGGGGGGCAAAGTAAGAAGTCGATTGGCGGCGGCAGATGCAGTCAGCGGGCAGGTGGCAGACTGGAACCCAAACAATGAGAGTTACTCAAGCGGCGAATTTCATACACTTGCTGCCTATCAAAAAACAATATACGTGGGCGGCAGGGCCTTCAGGCTGTCCAACGAAAATGTAATGGGAGGTTTGGCGGGCGTTGATGCCATTACGGGGAAAGTCACCTGGAAGCCTGATCTCGAAGCGTATTCAGAGACTTTCGCCATTGCCGTATACAAAGGTACTATCTACGCGGGCGGTTCTTTTCACTGGCTTGGCGATCCGTTCAGGTATCCTAAAAAAGCAAGGAGAGTCAATAATTTCGCTGCTTTTGGCCCAAAGATAAACGCATTCGCTAACCTGATTACCGGCAGCATTTTTAACGACAGCGACCGCAATTGCACTAAAAGTGAGACGGAGAAAGGAATAGGCGACCTGATCGTTACTGCCGAGCCAGGACCTTACTATGGAATCACCGATTCGCTGGGCAACTACGTCCTTGCCGTGGATACGGGTACCTACACCGTCCGCCAGGTTCTCCCCCGGGACCGGGGCCGGCTCATCATCCAATCCTGCCCCACCTCTCCAACTGCGCATACGGTCTCCTTCAAGAGTTACAACAACACCGTTGCCGGCCAGGACTTCGGCAACCAGGTTACGCTACTGCCCTATCTGACGGCCAATGTCGCCTCTACCCGGCGCCGGCGGTGCTTCCCCGGCAACACCACCCTCTCCTACTGCAACGAGGGCAACCTGCCGGTAACTGATGCCAAAGTGCACCTGGAATTGCCCCCGCACGTGGTGCTGGTAAGTGCCGGTGCCCCCTACACGGTTGCCCCCGGCAAGCACTACGTGTTTGACGTGGGTACGCTGGCCCCCAACGGGTGCGGCACCATCCAGATCAAAGATTCGGTCGTGTGCGACAACCCCGACATTCGCGGCCTCACGCAGTGCACCAAAGTCTGGATCACGCCGGCCAACCGCACTACGCCCGAAGCCGGTTGGGACGGGTCCGACATTACGCTGAAGGCAACGTGCATCAGCAACGGCCGCGTGCGGCTGGGCCTCTACAACACCGGCACGGCCGCCATGAGCGACAGCAGCGCCTGCCGCATCTACCTGGATGCCAGACTGGCGCTGAGCCGGAACTACCAATTGGCGGCCGGTGACAGCCTCATGCTGCAAGTACCCGCCAACGGGCAAACCGTGCGCCTGGAAGCTGACCAGCGGCCCGGCCACCCCGCCAAGCAGTCCACCAACGTTTCCATTGAAGGGTGCGGTACCAACGCCAGTGGTAAAGTAAGCCTGGGCTTCGTGGCCCAACTCCCGCAGGACGACGCCGAGCCCGAAGCAGACACCGAATGCCTGCCCATCACCGACTCCTTCGACCCCAACGACAAACTGGTGCTGCCCGCCGGGGTTACCGCCGAACACTACACGGCCTTCGGCCAGGAACTCGAATATACGGTCCGCTTCCAGAACACGGGCAACGACTACGCCTACCGGGTGGTGGTGGCAGATACGCTCTCCGGCCAACTCGACCTGAGTACCCTGCGGGTTGCCGGCGCATCGCACCCGTACCGGTTTACCGTGTCGGGCAAGGGCCGGCCGGTACTCACCTTCACCTTCGAGGACATCAACCTGCCCGACAGCACCCGCGACCAGGCCGGCAGCAACGGGTTGGTGAAATTCACCATCAAACCCCTCAAAGACCTGCCGGAAAAGACCCGCATTGAGAACTTTGCCGACATCTTCTTCGACTACAACCCGCCGGTGCGGACCAATACAACGCTCAACACCCTTTACGACCTGCCCCTCGAAACGGGCAGCGACGCCCTGCCCGTTACCGTCTGCCAGCCCAACCAGCCCGTTTCGGCCGGGGCCAGCCAGGCGTTCTGCGGCAGCCAAACCACCGTCTTGCAGGCCCAAAACCCGGTGTACGGACAGGGACGGTGGAAGCGCATCAGCGGTGCCGGCCGCATCGGGCAGCCGCACGACCCGCACGCAAAAGTGGATGGGTTGGGCGTGGGTGACAACGTGTTCGAGTGGAGCATTGCCGACGGCACTTGCGCGGGTGATTCATTGCGTTCCCGCGTGACAATCACCCGTTACCCCAATCCGGAAAAACCCACCATTGCCTTCCTCGGCGTGAACGAGTTGCAAAGCTCGGTTGAAGGCGACTCCTACCAGTGGCATTGCAACGGCCGGCTCCTGCCCGGCAACGCGCGCAGCATCGAAGCCGACCAGGCCGGCACGTACACCGTACAGGTCGCCAACGGCCGTTGTTACTCCGAACTTTCCGACCCGGTGGACTTCAAGCTGACGAGCCCCGTGCTGAAGGTGCTTTCCCGCATTTACCCCAACCCGGCCGACCTCAAGTTTACCGTAGCGTTGCCCGCCGGCGTGGTGCAGTTGCACCTCACCATATTCGATGCCCGGGGCCGAAAAGTAGCGGAAAGCACGGCTTACAATCCCGGTAAAGAGCCGCTGCTCCGGGAACTGGACCTGATCGGCTGCCGGGCCGGGGTGTACCTGGTCAAGATTCAAACCGAAGCGGCCCTGGTGGTCAAACGGGTGGTGCTCCGGTAGTGCTATAATTTGATCTTCAGCCCCATGTCCTTTTTCATGGCGAGCAGGGCCTCGGCGTTGCCTTTGGCGTCGTCTACCGGGTGGTGGGTGTGGGCCGTGCGGCGCAGGTGCTTGAAATTCTGAAAGGTATCTTTCACCAGTCCCTTGTAGAGGCTGCCCAGGTGCTGCGAACTGTGTCCGAAGGGGTTTTCGCCGAGGAAGTGGTGAAAATACCAGCAGGCAAACATCCAGTCGAAGCCATTGTTGTCACTGATAAACACCGGCCGGTCACGGCAGGTTTGCGTCAGCCACGCCTTGAAGTCGCGCATCACCCGGGCGGGTTCTTCGAATTGCAGCGTTTCTTCCCGCGTGTGGCCCGAAACGGCCAGGGCTTCGGGAACGAACCGGTCGGAGATGGGCCGGCACTGCCCGTAGAAGGTTTTGTCCAGGGCTTCATCCACCAGCACGGCGCCCAGCGAAATCAGCGAGTAGTCGCCGGGGATGGGTCCGTCGGTTTCCACGTCCACCATAATGTAGGCCATCGGTTTTGGTCTTTTCGGTTAAAGTACAAAAATGCATTCGCTTCCGCCCGCAAATTTTTTCAAACTTTTTTGGCCTGCCCCTTGACTCGTATGGTTGCGGCGCCTTATCTTTGCCTCATGAATTACGCGTTTATCCACCGGCAACACCAACTCCGTCGTACCGCAAGGTAGGAGTGGATTCGCTATGGTTAAACGATAAAGCATACCGGTAAGGTATCTAACCCAGCAAAAAGCCCTCCTACATGCGTGCAGGAGGGCTTTTTGCTGGGTTTTTGCGTTTATCCGGCCGCCCGGCGCCTACAACCCCCGGACCGTTCCGGGAGCGGGGATGCGGGAGACAGGCCGTAGTTGTCCGGTTTTTCGGACAGCCAGGCCGGGGTACGTATTGGTTTGGCAGCGGATGCCGGGGTACGCCGGTGCGGGCCCAGGGCCCGGCAGGCTGCGCCATGTCGTACCGGTAAAGTACTATTTTAATTGCGGGTCGTCTAATGGCAGGACGGCAGGTCTTGGCCCTGCAAATGGTGGTTCGAATCCACCCCCGCGAGCCATTACACGGTGCCGGTGGACCAACGGTCAGGTCGCCTCTCTGTGAAAGAGGAATGTACGGGTTCGAGTCCCGTCCGGCACACCGAAGGGGATAAACGATTCATTTCAATAGTTTGTCCCTCTTCTTTTGCCCCTTCTCCTCCTGATAGTGAGCAGATTAGCGAGAAAACAGAATTGACTCTTGGGGTTCGAAATGCTTCATTTTTACGCTCATACTGCACTCCCTCGGGAAAGATAAGGTATTGTAGTTTTTCCCTGGTTTCGAAGTCCCCTTCCTGCCATAACGCGCCTAACTGTGAGGCAATTAGCAGTGACTTATCGGTGTAAGCCGAAAGGTTCGAAATGCTTTTGCCCGCTTTCTGCAATTCCTCCTCTATCTTGCGCTTATCCTCTTTGAATTTGGCCGTGTACTTCTCGTACAGATGCCGTTCGAGTCCTTCCAGTACGTAGCGTTCTTCGAGCTTTTCCAGGTTCTTATCGATATCGTTGATGCCAGCCTTTAACCCTTTGACTGCCTCCAGGGAAGACTGGTTCAACTCGTTAAAGGTCAGTTCGAGTTGCAGTTTAAGGACTGGCAGGAGGTTCTCATCTACCTGGAACTTGGAAAGCAACCCGAGGAACAAGTCGTTCAACTGCTTGTCTCTTACGTTCAGCCGGCACCCCTTGGTGGTACACTTGTAGTAGTGTAAGCCTTTCTTGAGCACGGTGTAGCCGGTAAGGGAGGCGCCACAATCCGCACACTTAGCAAACCTTCTAAGGGACACTGCTACGTTAGTGGCCTTGTGTTTGTAGCGCTGGTGGTTGGAGGAAAGCACTCCGTTCACCTTCAAGAACAGTTCTTCACTGATGAGTGCCTCATGGTTGCCTTTGACGAGTTCTCCCCCAATCAAGCCGTGGGAGATGTAGCCGCAGTAGAACACGTTGCGGAAGATGCGGGAGAGGTGCTGGGAGTAGACGGTGAAGCCTTGTGCTTTCAATCGGAGCCGGATATCTTCGCTGGCCAGTCCTTGCGCTTTCCACTGGAAAGCTTTCCTGAGGAGTTGTCCTCTATCGTTGACCACGATCTTTACTTCGCCGTTAATTTTGATTTTGTCGAAGCCAACGGGTGGAGCCATCACCCAGTTTCCTTTCAGGAGTTGTTCCCGCATGCCGGCAATGCTCTTCTCCCGCCGCTGTTCGTTATCGAAGTGGGAGAAGATAAATTGCATATTCTGCTGAAAACTGCCCATGGAGGTAGTCGTGTCGGCAGGCTGGGTAACGGCAAGAATAGTAATTCCCTTCTTTTTAAGGTCGCCCGCGATGGAAATGGCTTCCGCGCCCGAGCGGGAGAAGCGGTCGATGGAGTAAACAAGGATGTAGCTGATCTTACCCTTGCTCTTCTGGACGAAGTCAAGCATGCGCTTGAACTCTTTCCGTTCGTCCGTCTTTGCCGATTCGTAGGTGCCTCCGAAAGTACCGGCAACCGTCATGTTGTGCTTATGGGCGTACTCTTGGCAATACCTTTTCTGCCATTCGAGTGACTTACCGGTATCAGCCTGTTCCTTGGAAGAAACGCGGGTGTAAATGACGCATTCTCCCTTATTAGTGATTCCTTTGACAGCAACATCTTTATTAGTCTTGGCAAACCGGCTGAGCAAGGCAAGGGTGCTCTCTTGCATATATTCCTGCGGCTTGACCGGTGTTTTCGTTTCGGCTTTACCGGCAACCGGCTTTGCATCGGTATGGGGAGCGGGAGAGGGTTTGGGAGGAGTCTTTTTCACTGTAACAATAATTTTGCAATGGAGATAAGGTTTGAGGCTGGGGTAGACAAAGAAAGTGAAATAAAAGTAGTATTTATACAGAATCAAGCTTTTATTACGGCATTCTCTGTCTTACCCCGCTTAAAGTATTAATCCTGTTCCGCTAGCTGATTTAAAGAGGCAGAGAAGTAATGGTAAGTAAGCTGGCAGAACTGCTGGAGTGAAAAAGCCATCTGGGCGGCTTCCTCCTCGGAGATTGTTCGGCCTGCCTTGCGGTACTGCTCAATGATCATTTCGATTACAGGGGCTGAATCGGTAGCAGAAACAGGCGTTTGAGGTGCAGAAGTTTGCGGTACAGGATTTTGAGAACGCTCATCTGCACATTGCTTTACATAAGTTTTTTGAGAGTTTAGAGAGGACATGGCCTACTTGCCGGTTGTGCCCCAAGTCGGAGGTCTTCCGTACCGAGGGCCAGGCAAACAGATTGGTCCGGGTGATCCGGTACCAGGAAAAAAAGAAGAAAGAACTCTTGTGGCCGGCCCAAGTGGCTTACTTGCTAAACCTACCGCTGGTATAAACGATGCGGTAGGGAGCAGGCAAGGGCAAACTTGGGCGGGAGTCTAAAAAATGGTTCTTTCGATTGGCAACAGCAATTGCAGAAAGGGAGATGGTCTCCGTCCCGCTACTTGCTTTTGAGGCGTAGACGCTTGCGGAAGGTCCGTTGCACATACACCTGCCCATTGTAATTGTGTTTTTTGTTAACCTCGTAATGCTTCGAGTCGAGCAGCAGGTGGGTGAGCAGTGCCTTATTGTTTTCGTTTACTTGCTGGCCTTGCACGCCTAACATTACGGAGGGCAAGTGGTTTTCGTCAAACCGAATGCAGAGTTCATTTAGGTTACCTTCCCGCATCGTCCGCAGAATGCTGTATTCTTCCCCAGAGATCAAAAAAGCAGATTGAGTCAGGTTCTGGGTCCTCTGCGACGGCACCTTTGTCAGCAAAGGTTCGAGCAAGGTATACAACGAGAGGCTGATGTGCGGTAGCAAGGTTACCTTTTGCACGTTCGCGTCCAGTAGTTGCATCTCGTCGAGTAGCGGCAGCACCTGCCCGGAAGAGAGGACCAGCAGCCGGGTCATCTGTTTTACGGCCAGCGTTTGTACCACCAGTAACGTGAATAGGGGCATCGATACGGAGGCGACTTCAGCCGTTGCTACCTCACTCAACAATGCTACAATCTGGTCCACCTCCACGTCGGGCAGTGGTGACCGGAGGAGTATCTGCTGGGCTTCTTGCTGAGTTTGGGGATGCGCTGCAAAAAGCGTGAGCAGGTCCTGGAAGGCAACCGGCTCAAAGAGCTGTGCTTTTGCCTGCCGGATGGGTTCTAACCCGAAACCGAAGCTTTTGAGCTGGTCCACTATCTTCAGCCAGGCAAAGCCAGAAAGGTCAAGCTGCACCGTTTTGCCGGTTGGCATGCAGTCGGGCAGCAGGCCTTCGGTGCGCCAGTTGTGGTAGGTTCTTAGCGAAATACCGGTGCTTTCCAGGGAGAAGTACTTTTCCGTTAGCAAGCCTAGGACTTGCTTGCCCTCAAGGAGCGGCTCGGAGAAAAGGGCTTCGAGTGGAAACGGAGGGGGAGCCGGTTGATGGGCGGCATCGTGCCCCAATTGAGTTGGTTTAAACATACAGCAGCAGGTTAAAAAATAGGAGGATGGACCTCCCCTTTGATGATAGTTTCTTGTTTCCAAAACTACTGGCAGTGCCCTACGAAGCCGAACTGCAGATTGTACTTTTCTTACCCGTCCAGCAATTCCTTAAAAATCACTGGTGTCTCACAAGCAAAAGGTAACCAGTGCCCGGACGAAAATTTGCTCCGTTAGCTTACTTACCCCAAAGAAAGCCTTTCTTGCCTTGACCGCACGCTGGCATATGGACCCAATAATTATGGTGATGCCATATATGGATGCACCGTAAACTCAAAAGTGACGTTAGACTCCCGAGATGAACAGTCTTCGTCGGCGTTAGAATATATCAATAAGAAGAAATATTACAAGCAGGCCGGGTACTTGGCCCAGAAAGCATAATGAGACGGCACTTTCGCTGACCTTGGGTACGATAATTCGGGTATACAACGCTGGGTACAGCTCCGGTTCATCCTCACGCGAATGGGGAGTATGGCGGCTTTGTTGTTGATCTCAGCCGAGTTACCGATTCATCCCTACACAGGTGGGGAGTATGGCAGCTACGTGGACACCAACTGGTACGGCATCGGTTCATCCCCACGTGAGTGGGGAGTATGCGGAAACAAGCCAACCGGAGCAGAAATAGCACGGTTCATCCTCAAGCGAGTGAGAAGTATGGGTGGGTAACTGACTTGGTGATGCCCAGAAACGGTTCATCCCCACGCGAGTAGGGAGTATTTAATTGACAAAGCCAAAGTCGCAAAGACCTACGATTCACTCCCACGCGAGTGGGGAGTATTACAACACCGAGCTGCTGTGGTTCGATACCACCGGTTCATCCCCACGCGAGTGGGGAGTATAAGGACAACCCCCGCACCATTGAGGACAAGGACGGTTCATCCCCACGTGAGTGGGGAGTATAAGTCCCTCAGGGACCGGCCCAGCCGGTCAAGCGGTTCATCCCCACGCGAGTGAGGAGTATACCTGCAGGTTGATTACCCCTGCTAGCATGATCGGTTCATCCCCCACGCGAGTGGGTAGTAATGGCCACCGCCGTGCGCAGGCCGTTGCGCATCTGGTTCATCCCCACGCGAGTAGGGCGTATAAAAGCCACCTGGTCACCGCCCTGTTTGCTGACAGTTCATCCCCACGCGAGTGAGGAGTATCATTACAGGGTGTAATACGTCACCAGGGCTATCGGTTCATCCCCACGCAAGTGGGAAGTATGGACTGTTAGGCGAGACGCCCCATTAACTCACCAGTTCATCCTCACACGAGTGGAAAGCATCCGGAGCGGCGTAAAATAGAAAATCTCGGCGATGATTCACCCACACACAAGTGAGGAGCATGCTTTTTCCCTGTGGGGCCTAAATAACCCTAACGGTTCATTTCCACGTGAGTGGGGAGCATTTCGCCTCAATAAATTTGGTAACGGCGACCTCCGGTTCATCCCCACGCGAGTGGGGAACATACAAAGCAGCTAACGCTGTAGAACGGTACACGCGGCTCATCCCCACGCGAGTGAGGAGTATTACGCCTCAGCAGCGCCTTCTGTGTACTCCGACGGTTCATCCCCACGCGAGTGGGGAGCATGCCAACGGTCATACCGCAGCCGCGTTTCCGTCCCGGTTCATCTCCACGCGAGTGGAGAGCATCCGTTCTCGCTGGCGGCCGGTGCGACTGGTGCCGGTTCATCCCCACGCGAGTTGTGAATATTCCCAGCTTCGTGTTGCCAACCCAGTACTCGTTCGGTTCATCCCCTCGCCTGTGGAGAGTATGCAAAGTAGCCCGACAGGTACACCACCGTACCCGGTTCATCCTCACGCCTGTGGGGAGTATCATTCCTTCAGCAGCGCCACCAGGTCCACGTGCGGTTCATCCCCACGCCTGTGGGGAGTATTCGGTGAGGGGCTCCACCGAGTTCATCCGGGCCGGTTCATCCCCACGCGAGTGAGGAGTACACAATTGCCGAGGGAAAGGGCGGAACGGCCGGCGGTTTATCCCCACCCTGTGGGGAGTATGGCGGGAGTACGTGCTCGACGCTTGCGTGCCCTTAGGTTCATCCCCACACCTGTGGGGAGTATGCCGGCCAGCAACTCAGAACTGAACCCCATCACGGTTCATCCCCACGCCTGTGGAGAGTATGAGAAGGAATACTTGGGCGGCAACCCTCGGTTCGGTTCATCCCCACGCCTGTGGGGAGTATTTCGGCATTGTGCAGACCAACTACGCGGCCGACGGTTCATCCCAACGCCTGTGGGGAGTATTTGGCCGCTTCCACTTCGGCTCGCAAGGCCGCCGGTTCATCTCCACGCCTGTAGGGAGTATTCGACATTCGCCAGGACGGCAAGGGGTACGCCGGTTCATTCCCACGCCTATGGGGATGAACCGGCCCACGTCCACCTGCAACTCCAGAAATATCGGTTCATCCCCACGCCACGTCAGTGGGGAGTATTTCGTCGTCAGCCGGCAGGGGCACGGTGGCGATCGATTCATCCCCACGCGAGTGGGGGTATTCGACGATGTGCTCACAAACTTCCGAGGTATCCGGTTCATCCCCACGCGAGTGGGGAGTATGCGTGCGTTGAAGATAACGTTTGGCTTAAATACGGTTCATCCCCACGCCTGTAGGGAGTATCTATATCGTCAGGCCCGGGCAGAACGCATGTTCGGTTCATCCCCACGCCTGTGGGGAGTATGTTGACAAAACGACGGGAGCCGTGAACACGCCCGGTTCATCCCCACACCTGTGGGGAGTATCCGCCGGCGCCGTCTTCCCATATGCCCGACACCGGTTCATCTCCACGCCTGTGGGGAGTATGAGTACGAGATACGCGGGGGTAACGCGGACTTCGGATCATCCCCACACCTGTGGGGAGTATTGAAATCTGTAATCTGTCGCCCGTTGGTAGAGCGGTTCATCCCCACGCGAGTGGGGAGTATTACACCGGCTACCTGGCCACCTACGTGCAGTACGGTTCATCCCCACTCGCGTGGGGAGTATGCCAAAAGGGCCGCGTGGACCACTGCGAGAAACGGTTCATCCCCACTCGCGTGGGGAGTATTCGGCATTGGCTGGTGGCGGGGCCGCGGAGAACGGTTCATCTCCACTCGCGTGGGGAGTATTTGAGGACAGCCAGGAGGCCGCCAGCCACATCCGGTCCATCCCCACTCGCGTGGGGAGTATGCCAAGGGTTTCAGCCTTCCGCTGATCAACTACGGTTCATCCCCACGCGAGTGGGTAGTATGCCTTCTCCTGATAGGTACTTGTTGCATAACCCGGTTCATCCCCACGCGAGTGGGGAGTATATGGTCAATAAGTACAAAATATCGGGCAAAACCGGTTCATCCCCACGCGAGTGGGGAGTATGCCAGGCGTATCCGGTTCGTATCGTCTGCCTGCGGTTCATCCCCACGCGAGTGGGGAGTATACCAGGGCCGGAAGCGGCCAAGCGGCGAGCAGGGTTCATCCCTACGCGAGTGGGGAGTATGCGGGGGGGCCTGGCCGGGAGCCGAGACGCCACGGTTCATCCCCACGCGAGTGGGGAGTATCGGGTGTGCTGCTCGGAGATGTCTTTGGTTCCCGGTTCATCCCCACGCGAGTGGGGAGTATGGATTGCCGCAGGTCGCCCGCCAGGGAGTCGCCGGTTCATCCCCACGCGAGTGGGGAGTATGGCGTGCTGGGAATAGTAATGGAGGGCGTCAACGGTTCATCCCCACGCGAGTGGGGAGTATGAAGGAGATAAGGCTTGAAGCAACCCACCAAAACGGTTCATCCCCACGCGAGTGGGGAGTATGTCGGGGGTGCTTTGGCTAAACCCGGTCGTCTCGGTTCATCCCCACGCGAGTGGGGAGTATGGCAGGCGGCCATCGACCTGGAACTGGTTGAACGGTTCATCCCCACGCGAGTGGGGAGTATCATGGCTGCAATCTAGGGGTATAGCGGTACATCGGTTCATCCCCACGCGAGTGGGGAGTATGGAAACGCGATAAACGTCATGTAGCCGCGTGACGGTTCATCCCCACGCGAGTGGGGAGTATGCCCACTCCTGAGCAATGAGCTGGTGCTCATTCGGTTCATCCCCACGCGAGTGGGGAGTATTCAACCTCTTGGGGTGTGGGTGTGGTGGTAGGCGGTTCATCCCCACGCGAGTGGGGAGTATGCGGAACTTCTCGCGCTCCTTCTCAAAGTCGTCGGTTCATCCCCACGCGAGTGGGGAGTATGAGTTCCGCCACCAGGCCCACACGCCCATGCTCGGTTCATCCCCACGCGAGTGGGGAGTATGGCTTCTGCTGGGCCCAGAACCGGGGGGAAAGCGGTTCATCCCCACGCGAGTGGGGAGTATACCAGCTCGTCGAGCAGGAGCGGGCCACGCACCGGTTCATCCCCACGCGAGTGGGGAGTATAGCTGCTCGTCAAGTTTCTTCAGTTCCTCGTTCGGTTCATCCCCACGCGAGTGGGGAGTATGTTAAGCACCTTGCTGAGGAAAAAGGCCAAATCGGTTCATCCCCACGCGAGTGGGGAGTATACCAGGGGTATCGGAACCGTTGGGGCGGCCTACGGTTCATCCCCACGCGAGTGGGGAGTATTCTTTGGCGGCAACCTGATTGTGGCCCAATACCGGTTCATCCCCACGCGAGTGGGGAGTATCAATGCGGGGCTTTTTCTTTTCCACCCATGCCCGGTTCATCCCCACGCGAGTGGGGAGTATCTCCCCTGCGTGCAAGGCTTCATCCCACGGCACGGTTCATCCCCACGCGAGTGGGGAGTATCCGACACCAGCAAGGGCAGTTATCACCATTGCCGGTTCATCCCCACGCGAGTGGGGAGTATCAGTAAAAAAGGCTTTGCTTTCCGATCTGGTCCGGTTCATCCCCACGCGAGTGGGGAGTATCTAATTGCCGGGGCGGCAGCGGGCCGGGCTTCGGTTCATCCCCACGCGAGTGGGGAGTATGGCAACGGCGGCCGGGATGGTCCATTTTAGAACGGTTCATCCCCACGCGAGTGGGGAGTATTACACCCACCTCATTGCCTACCTGGACCCCTCCGGTTCATCCCCACGCGAGTGGGGAGTATTCCGGTGCCTCCCGCTGCATCCGGTCGTAGTACGGTTCATCCCCACGCGAGTGGGGAGTATTTGCACTTGACCCTCACCCAATTTGACACCATCGGTTCATCCCCACGCGAGTGGGGAGTATCATTCCCCAGCACCTGCAAATTGTCCGGCTTGACGGTTCATCCCCACGCGAGTGGGGAGTATGCTTGGCGACCGTGCTGGTGCCTTTCTTCTTCCGGTTCATCCCCACGCGAGTGGGGAGTATTGCTCACGGTCGAGCATGGAGAGGGCCCGCTGCGGTTCATCCCCACGCGAGTGGGGAGTATGGAGCCCTTCGCTGACATTGATCTTTCTTCGGCGGTTCATCCCCACGCGAGTGGGGAGTATGACCACCCGGGCAAAGCTGCGTTTGGTGGGTGACGGTTCATCCCCACGCGAGTGGGGAGTATGTGGAGGCGCCCAGGTTGTCGAAGGCGATTACCGGTTCATCCCCACGCGAGTGGGGAGTATTTACGGGGCTTCTTCGCGCTGCCCTGGGCCTGCGGTTCATCCCCACGCGAGTGGGGAGTATTTCAGCGAGGCGTGGGGCAGGATGGTGCCGATCGGTTCATCCCCACGCGAGTGGGGAGTATAGGGCTTCCTTGAGGGAGAGAACCGGGGCGACCGGTTCATCCCCACGCGAGTGGGGAGTATGGCGACCCCTCCATGGGCAAGACCTCCATTGCCGGTTCATCCCCACGCGAGTGGGGAGTATCAGGGCGCCGGCGCCGGCCCGCTTGCAAATGCCGGTTCATCCCCACGCGAGTGGGGAGTATAGGATCTTCTGGGTATCCCCAATGCCGCCCGGCGGTTCATCCCCACGCGAGTGGGGAGTATTTCCTCTCCTGCCGTTCGGCCTTGCGCTCAGCCGGTTCATCCCCACGCGAGTGGGGAGTATGCGGCCGGCGCCGGTCGCCTTGCGTGCGGCGTGCGGTTCATCCCCACGCGAGTGGGGAGTATTCATGTTGCTGATTGCCCCTGCGTCCTTACTCCGGTTCATCCCCACGCGAGTGGGGAGTATAAAGGTATGCCGGTTAATCGTGTGGTGCCCGTCGGTTCATCCCCACGCGAGTGGGGAGTATTTAATGTCTACGTACACAATGTCGCCCAATTGGTTCATCCCCACGCGAGTGGGGAGTATGATCGCAGGGGCCGCGCTCCTGCTCTTATTCTTGGTTCATCCCCACGCGAGTGGGGAGTATCAGGGCGCCGGCGCCGGCCCGCTTGCAAATGCCGGTTCATCCCCACGCGAGTGGGGATGAACCGTACACCAGCAGCTTGCCGCCGACGTACTCCGGTTCATCCCCACGCGAGTGGGGAGTATTGGTCAAGCGGCGTTTCGGGCAGTAACGTCTACGGTTCATCCCCACGCGAGTGGGGAGTATGACGTGGCCCTCATCACTGTGAAGGGCGAAACCGGTTCATCCCCACGCGAGTGGGGAGTATGGTCAGGTGCATCCAGTACCGGATGCTGCCGTCGGTTCATCCCCACGCGAGTGGGGAGTATGCGGACGAAAGCGAAACCCTGGCCAGTTTGGACGGTTCATCCCCACGCGAGTGGGGAGTATGTGATAAATACGGTTACCGAGCTTCCGTCCTGCGGTTCATCCCCACGCGAGTGGGGAGTATGCTTCGATTCCTACGTTCACGGCCGCCTGCAACGGTTCATCCCCACGCGAGTGGGGAGTATTTCCAGTGCCGAAAAGCCGGGCCCTTCGAAGCCGGTTCATCCCCACGCGAGTGGGGAGTATTGAGCCTTCAGGCTGTTTTCCAGGGCCTGCGTCGGTTCATCCCCACGCGAGTGGGGAGTATGACTTGAGGGTGTGGTAGATAGTCTGTGCGTCCGGTTCATCCCCACGCGAGTGGGGAGTATTCTCTGGGGCGGGCTTTTTTATTCGTCGTCTGCGGTTCATCCCCACGCGAGTGGGGAGTATTCGGGGGCATTTGCTTTTTACCTCCGGCGCCCCGGTTCATCCCCACGCGAGTGGGGAGTATCACTACGCTGGTGCAGGCCAACGTGGACCCGGCGGTTCATCCCCACGCGAGTGGGGAGTATGCCGCCAAGATGGAGGAAATCGGCGTTTCCATCGGTTCATCCCCACGCGAGTGGGGAGTATGGTACCTGGCCGCCGGCGTAACCGGGAACGTACGGTTCATCCCCACGCGAGTGGGGAGTATTGCACCGGTTGGGGTTTGATACCACGGCTTGTCGGTTCATCCCCACGCGAGTGGGGAGTATGACTTGACTTCCACGGAGACCCGGACGCCGTTCGGTTCATCCCCACGCGAGTGGGGAGTATCACCTCGTCGATGCTCGTGTAGGACAGGTAGACGGTTCATCCCCACGCGAGTGGGGAGTATGTTCGATCATTTTACCATTATTTCGTATTCATCGGTTCATCCCCACGCGAGTGGGGAGTATATCGCCCCATTGTTCACCTGTATGCCTAGTGTCGGTTCATCCCCACGCGAGTGGGGAGTATCAATAACAGAACCGATAATAACACCGGCCTTGCGGTTCATCCCCACGCGAGTGGGGAGTATTGCAACTTGGTATTCCCCCGTAAGAGTGGAGGAGCGGAAAAGCATAACTTTAGCGACCCAAACCACTCGTACCACCAAACCAGTCGTATCATGAGTATCAGGAAGAATTATTCGAAGGAGTTTAAAGAGGAGGCCATCCGGTTGGCTCACCAGCACGGTAACCAAAGTCAGACGGCGCGTGATCTGGGTGTGCCCAGTAGCGTGCTGGGCCGGTGGATGAAAGAACTCAAGGAGGACCCCGAAAAGGCCTTTCCCGGTAAGGGGCACAGCAAAGAGGAAGAACTACGCCAGTTGCAGCGGGAGAATCAACGCTTGAAGGAAACCGTTGAGATCCTAAAAAAGGCAGTAGGTATCTTCAGCAAGAACTCCCAGTGAGATACCTCTTCATCCGGGAGCACACTCAGCAGCACGTGGTGGAACGCTTGTGTAGGGCCATGGAAGTATCAGTGAGTGGCTACTACGCTTGGCTAAAAAGACCCGAGAGTACTAGAAAACAGGCCAATAAACAGCTTTTGGAACAAATCAAGCACGTTCATCAGCAGAGCCGGCAGACCTACGGGAGTCCCCGCGTGTACGTGGACTTGAAGAAACGGGGCGTGGCCTGTTCAGAAAATCGCGTAGCCCGCCTTATGCAGGTGAACCAGATGGCCGCCCGTCGAAAGAAGAAGTATATAGTCACTACTGACTCCAAACACGGCTTGCCCGTAGCCGAAAACACACTCAATCAGGACTTTAAGGCCACAAAGCCCAATGAGAAGTGGGTCACCGACATGACTTACATCTGGACCACAGAGGGCTGGCTGTACCTGGCCGTGGTGCTGGACTTGTATTCCAGGAAAGTAGTCGGCTGGGCAATGGACGACAACATGGAGAAAGAATTAGTAATCAAAGCCTTAAAGATGGCCTTACTCAACAGAAAACCGCCACAAGGACTGCTTCACCACTCTGACCGAGGAAGCCAGTATGCCAGTAACGATTACCAACAATTACTCAAGGACTATCGCATCACCTGCTCGATGAGCCGAAAAGGCAACTGTTATGATAACGCCGTCATGGAGAGCTTCTTTGCCACTCTCAAGCAGGAACTCGTTTACCGGCTGCCCTACCAGAGCCACCAGCAGACCAAGCAGGACATCTTCGAGTACATCCAAGTATTCTACAACCGCAGGCGAATCCATTCTTCGCTGGGCTACTTTAGCCCACTGGAATTCGAAAATGATGGGCGCCATTCAATGGCCGCTTAATCTTTTTCTCTCCTCCACCCTTTTGGGGGAAACCCAACTCCCCGTCGTTTAAGTCCGGCATGATCGGTTCATCCCCACGCGAGTGGGGAGTATTCCAGCGAGGCGTCGCCGAAGAACTTGCCCAGCGGTTCATCCCCACGCGAGTGGGGAGTATGAGTTCGGGGTCCAGGCGGGCGATTTCGGCCATCGGTTCATCCCCACGCGAGTGGGGAGTATTTTGCGGCATACTCTTTTGCGGATTGCTCATGCGGTTCATCCCCACGCGAGTGGGGAGTATATTGACCACCTGTACCTTGCCACTCGGGAGTACGGTTCATCCCCACGCGAGTGGGGAGTATTCTAAGTTCAACCTGTTCGGCTTCCGCCAGGCCGGTTCATCCCCACGCGAGTGGGGAGTATGAAGGCCGAAGCGTAGACTACGACCGTGCGGCCGGTTCATCCCCACGCGAGTGGGGAGTATTTGTTGTGGGCGAAAATATTTTTGGGGAAACACGGTTCATCCCCACGCGAGTGGGGAGTATCGTAGTTCTCCTTTCCTGGAGGCCCGCCTCAACGGTTCATCCCCACGCGAGTGGGGAGTATCAACTGAGGGCATCCCGGTAGACTTCTGGATACTGGTTCATCCCCACGCGAGTGGGGAGTATTCACGCCCCAGCAGCTTTGCAAGGCCGATACGCGGTTCATCCCCACGCGAGTGGGGAGTATGGCAGGTGTTACGGGGCGACTTTCACCAGGAACGGTTCATCCCCACGCGAGTGGGGAGTATGGCAGGCTCTATGGGTATCACGTGCCGGCCGACGGTTCATCCCCACGCGAGTGGGGAGTATCGTAAGCCCGTAGAGGTAGCCTTTGCCGAAGACGGTTCATCCCCACGCGAGTGGGGAGTATGCCGGAATGGAAGACGGGCACCTCTGGCTTATCGGTTCATCCCCACGCGAGTGGGGAGTATTTGTTCGAGGTAGGTTTGTTCGTGGCACTGCACGGTTCATCCCCACGCGAGTGGGGAGTATACTGGAAATTTGCCCAGAAAAGGCGTTTTAGTATGTCAAAGAACGAAAAAGTGTCTGCACGGCCAAGGCTTAGGAATGGCGTGCCAAAGAAAGCAACCCGAACCCAAATGCCTTTGCTGGTCCAATGCCGCTGCGCAATCCATTCATAAACCTTTCGGCATCCGTAACGCGTAACAGCCCGTCGAACCGAGCGCCCCACAACGGCAGGTTGCTTTTGTCGTCAGCAGCATGAGCGGAACTACCCAGCACAAACGGGTTGACAACCGCGAAGGTAACGGTAAAACCATGCTGCGCCCCTTTGCGGTGCAACCAGTCGAGTACGGGCGAAGTACCCGCTTCGGTAAGTGTGTCACGCAGGCCTACCCGGCGTCCCTGGCGATGGTCGGGCCGCTTTACCTTGCGGGTTGGGTTGGCTACCAGTCGGAAGGCGAAAGATTGCCCCGTTGCAAGTGACGGTTCTTGTGGTAGGGTCTCGGCGTCAAGCAGGTAGTCTTCGGGCAGTTCGTGCCAGTCGGGAAATGTCTGCGACTGTACCAGCACTACCAGCCCTTTTACCCCGTAGACGGGAGGCTCTACCCGGAAAAGAACGCCGTGGTGAGAACGGTAATTGACCCCTTCGGGCGTGACAAAGCCCCGGGCAAGCGTCCGGTGCAGTTCGTACGGGGAAGCAGCGTCCCGGCGTGCCTGCCGGCTACGCGGGTGCAGAATCAGTCGGGATAGATACATCTGGTTGGGGTCGGATATAGGTGGAAACTTCGCGGGGAGCGAACCGCCGCGATTGAAATGATAGGGGTACGTCGGTGTACCGGCTGCGGGAGATAAACTGATACGCTTGCTGTAAGGGCGTATCATCCGCCGTAGCGTCGAGGACGATGCGCAAAGTCCGGTCTCTCCTTTTACGCCGGTGCGTATTTGGAACCTTAGTCAATGGGTCGGTAACCGACAGCAGGGCCTGAGCAAGCGGTAAGGCCAAAACACCCGCTGCCGGGGTACCAGCCCAAACCACGGGACGCGAAGGAATAAAAGCCTTACGTCCCAGGCAAAGGGGCCAGTGGGGCTTTGCCAGCGCCCCGGACAATTCCTGCAGCAGCCCCGCGTCTTCACTTTCCAGGCCGGCTATGAAGTAAGCATCGCTCAGGTAAAACCGTTCGGAAAGAACGGTGCCTTGCAAGTCGGAAGCGCTGGGTGCTTTGCCCGGGCGCACCCGCGCACTGGCCTTGAGTACCTGCTGGGCCGTATGGTAATCCCGGCGCAGCACGCCTTCCTGTTCTACCCGCACGCCAAACTTGAGCCTGGTCAGGTCAACCAGTTGCAGGGAGCGGCCCGACAGCGCAAAGGTTTCCTCGGCCCGGTCCCAGCCCAGGGCCGCACAAAGCAGACCCACCACGCCGCTCTTGGTGGGCTCGGTTCGCGTTTCGCGGATACCGAACCGGCTGCTGTCGCCCCATGATTGCATGGGACCCGCCAGCCGTAGGAGCAGAGTATGTTTCATGCGTTTACCGGTTGGTTGCTAAGGTGCTTCTTAACGAAACCAAGCAAGTCCTTAAAGTTGGACTGCGGTGAGGCTCCAATCTCATTAAGCGCGGCAAGCTGCCCGGCCAGGTAGAGATAGCTCACTTGGTCCTCCAGGCTGAACATCCGGCGCAGGTCAGCGTAATGCCTGCTTAACTTGTCGGCGGCAACCGCCGTTAAGCCGTTTTTCTTGTCCGGGCGAACCGGCTCCTCAAACGCATTGGCCAGGGAAACGGGTTGTCCCTCACTGCGCACCACGGCCACGATCAGCGCCGGCGGGGTATGGGCGGCAAAGGTGTTTTGTTTACCGCTGGGGCGGGCCTGCACGAACGCCTCGGCAAAGGCCATGGCTCCTTCCAGGGCCGTTGCTGCATCACCGCCCAGGTTGCCCGAAAGCTGGTCGAGATCCACCACGGCGTAGCGGTAAAAGCAAGAGGAGGCAAAGCCTACCGTGCCGATCATCCCGGCGCCGGCATTGTCTTCTTTCTTTAGATCATCGACGGCCGTGAAATAGTCGAACTCCATTCTCATTGAATTCACCGAAATGGCGTGGGCTACCTGGCATGCCGCGTCAATGTTGTGTTCGGGTTTGCTGGCCAGCATGCGGCCAAAGAGGGCAACGTCTACTGCCCGTACGTGCTTGGGGTAACTCTTGAAGTAGGCGTCGGCCAGGGCCTTTATGGCCTTTTCCGCATCGGCCGTTTCTTCGTCTTTCTTGGAGGTGTCTCCTTTGGTCTTTTTCCCGCCTGCCCGGAGCCGGGACAACTGGACGGCTGCACCGGCAGCCGCATCAAACCGTCCGGAGAGCAGGTCAATGATGCGCTTGATTTCTTCGGGGCCTACGTAGAGCAGGTAATCGGTTTCGCCCTTCTCGTTGAGGCCGTAAAGCGCGTTGAAAAATTCGTTGGCAAGGGCCGTTGCCTGCCCGGAGTCGTGACCCGCCTGGGCCAGTGCTTTAGCCACCTGTTCGGGTGCCCGTTTCGTACGCAGGCCCAACCGGTTTTCCAGCATCGAACGGAAATGGTCGGATTGGCGCACGGAACGTTTCAGGCACTGTGAAGAGATGCGCTGCCGGGTGAAACCACCAAATTCGCATTCTTTGGGCGCGCCGTTGTCGTCGCGGTTGAGGTTGGAGGGGGGAAAGTTTTGCAGAATGTGCAATTCGAGCATCATGGTAATAAATGGATTAGGGTGAATGAGAGATGTAAAGGTTAGTTATTGGCTGCTTCCTCGGTGGCAGGTGCATCAGAAGCCTGGTCAGGGTCGCGGTACTGCCAGTATTCGCGGGCCCACTGCCGGCGGGTGTAATCACCCTCCCACCAGATCAAGTCTTTGAGCAGCTGTTCATAATCCACCGGGACGGGGCGTTTGGCCGAAGCGCATCGTTGCACCAGGCCGCGGAGGGGCACGGCAAGATTTTCGGCCGGAGTATCGAGCAGGGCCGAAAAGCGCAGATCCAGGCTGTCTTTCCCGCTGTCGAGCTGCTGCCGCAGCCGTTGCAGCGAGGCACCGAAGGAACGCCGCTTTTCTTCGGCAGGGAAAGCGGGCATGGCTTCTTCACTGTAGCGTTGCTTGTGCAGGGCGTAGAGGGTAGCCACCAGCCGGTACGCGTCAAACTTCCACCCGTCATCGTCAGGCAGATGGATGCCGAGTACCTGAATGTCTTCGTAGTTACCCAATGGATCGGCGGCAGCCCGGCGCAACCGGGCTAATTGAGCCCGCCCGGATGGACCGGATAATCCTTGCAGAAAGGCGATGAAGCGGGCGACGTGGGATTGTTTTTCGTTCATAGGGCAGGGGTTTGTTTAGTTGAATTTGATCGATTCGTACGAGCCAATACGTTCTCTGCTTCGGCCAGCGCCCTGCAGGTGCGGGCATCGTGGGCGTGGGGCTGTAGGGCACCTTGGAGTACTTGCCGGGCGATGGAGTAGGTAGTTTGCCGCCACTCTTTCTCCAGATCGGGCAAGCCCTCAACCGAGTAGGTGGCCACTTGGGACAGGAAAGTATTGAAAGGAAGGCTGAAGGCGGGCCAGTAGCGGTTCTCGGCGTCAATTGCCCGGACAAACTCATCCCGTTCCCGGCGTTCCACCTCTCCAAGCCTGGCCTCGGGCGATTTACCCAGCCGGGCCCGAGTGGCAAACGCCTGCACGGCTGCCCGCAGCCGCCCGGCCATTGAGCGAGTTTCTTCGATTGCCTTCTGGAGCGAGTCCCACCGATCCTCGTCACGGATGATTTCGGGATACACCGTGATGCGTTCCTGCCGCCAGAGTTCAATTTTGGCTTGGTCACTCACCAGACCGAACACATCGGCTTCCAGGTGGGCCGTTGCACCAAGGCCAAGCAATTCGGCATTGGCAGTAGCGAGCCAGTCGAAGGTGCGGGGCGGGTGAACGCCTCTGTTTCGCTCCTCCTGGCGGGTCTGGGCCAGCAGGAAGACGGTACTATCCCGCCAGAGCGCTTTGCCCGCCGAGAAACGCACGGGATACGGTCCTTCTTTTCCCGCCTGGTAGGCCAGGAAGGGGTCGTCAAAAGGAAGTTTGCCCAGCTTGCTGCCCTGGTTATAATGTACGCCCTTGGCTTGGCCTTGCGCGTCTATAACCAGGCGCAAGCGCCGGCTCTGAAAAGTAATCAGGTCCTTCAGTCCGCGGGCATCCCGCTTTTCGGCCACCGGCGGTTCTTCGTGTTCCCAAGCTGGGGCGTCTTTACCCGTATTTTCGCCCCATACACTGGTCGTCGGCGGCAGATTGAGCAGCAGTGCCTCGAACAGCGTGGCTTCGTTCCCGGGTCGGCCCCGTAGCCAGAAAAAAGCACTGCCCACTAGCGGGGCGTGGCAGAAATTGAACGGCTTGGCGATCCCCCCACCCAGGGCTGCCGACTGGTTGCACACCACGGCACGGGCCGAGGCGGCAAAGGACATGGGTGGTGCTTCATTGTCCATGTCATGGCTAAACAGAGTAGCATTGTTGCCACTGGCCGACGCGTGCAGCAGCCGGGTCATAGGGGAAACTTCTTTGGTCTCAGGGTCGGGGTGCCCGTAAAAGGGGCGCGTAGGCGAAAGCAGATCGAAACGGGCTACAATTTTGGTAGTCAGGTACTCATCCAGGCGGGCCTTGTCAAATCCTTTGTCTTGCCAGCACTTTAACCACGCTTCCTCCCGGGCAAGTTCGGGGAATGCCGAAGCAACCAGGGCCAGCAACAGCCGGTTCAGCGAGACCGTTTCCAGCGGGTTGTCAGTAGCCAGTTCAATGATGTCGGGAGCTCGTAGTAGGGCTTCCCGCAGGCCTACTTCCGTAGGCGGGCTCCCATCGCGCCATTGCACGGGCAGCCAGGGTTCGCTTAATAGATTATAAGTCATCATAATGGAAAGGGTTCATTTAAACAGACAGGAGTCATGCCTGCTCGTAGACCAGGCCTAACCGCTCATCCAGCAGGATGGGCACTCCCCCGGCAATGCAGCGTTTGTTATGAAGCAGCAGGATTTGAAAGCGTTTCAATGCCCGGTTGCGCTCCTGCCAGGCGGACCAGTGCTCATTTACCTGGTTCTTCAGTGCTTTCACGACCTTGTCCTTGCTGATGCGTAGCGAGGCACCGAACAGAGCGCGTATTTCGTCGACAGTAAGCTCGCGGGGTTGGCCCGGAGGTAAAAGAATTCCCGGGTCATCCGGGTAGGGTAGCCTCCACCAGCCTGCCGCCTCCTCCAGCAGGATCACTTCGATGTTTACCCCCTCCGGGCTACGGGTAAAAGCTTGCAGGTAGACGGGCACTTTCCCCTCGGTTTCGTCCTCCTCGGTAAGTTCCGCTTTGCTGGCATGAAACAGCTCCCCCAGGTTACCGCACCCGGGAATGAGGCGGCGGAAAGCTTCGGTCTCCCGGCTGCCATTCTTATCGAGCCACTCTTTGTACGCCGTCCGGTAGTTTCGCTCACAATCGGCCGATAAATCGGGAGGCGGGTTTACCAGGTCGCCGTACACGCCCTCCACCAGGGACCGGTAGCCGGGCAGCGACTCCTCACCCGAGGGGAGGGCCCAGCCCCCTGCTTGCTTTAGTAATGCCCACGTTTTCCAAAGAATAGCCTTGCCGTAGATCGTACCATTGCCGGAGAGGCCATCCACTGCCGGGAGTTGTCCAGTCTCCGCCGGTGAACAGGCAATGACAAGCTGAGGCGTTGTAAAGCCAGGAGGCCGGTTGTTCTCTAGGTGACGGTGCAAGCGGCCGGCCCGTTGGAGCAGCAGGTCCACGGGGGCCAGATCGGTCAGCAGGGCGTCGGCATCCAAGTCGAGGCTTTGTTCCACTACCTGCGTACCTACGAGCAGCCCCGGACCAGCCGATCGGCCTTTGCCGAAGCGTTCCAAAGCGTGCTGCTCCCGTTTCTTTCGCCAGGACTGCGGCATCCGGGCGTGCAGCAGCACCCGGTCGTTGGGGTCGGGCAATACTGGGGCAAGTCTTTCTTCCAGTTTTTCGAATACTTCCCGGGCCCGGTCCACCGTGTTGCAGATCACCAGTACGCAGGCTCCAGTTTCTACCATCCGTGCGGCTTTTTGGACGATTGCCTCTATGCCGGCGTCGCACCAATCGAAGCGGAGCCGCTGTCCCCTTCCCTCCGCCGCATCGAAGGAGATAACGTTTAATTTTCCTCCGGCCACTTGCCAGGCAACCGGGTAGGGCGCATCTTCCGGACCGGACTCTTTCGCTCCCCAGGCTTTCAGCAAGTTGCGCCGGGTTTCGCCGGGCAGCGTTGCCGAGAGGATCACTACGTGGGTATCCAGTGCTCGTAGCCAGCCGAGAAGCCGCTCAAAGAGCGTATTCATATAAGCATCATAGGCATGTACTTCGTCGAAAACAACCGTCTTGCCGGCCAGGGCGAAAAGTCGGAGGAAGAAGTGCCGGGCGGAGAGTACGCCGAGAAAGGCTTGGTCAACCGTTCCTACCCCGTAAGCGGCAAGCAAGGCGCGTTTCTTGGGCAAGAACCAAGTGAGGGCACGGGCCGTCCCCTCGTTGCCGGTACCGGGTTGCTCTGCGTCTTTGATCTCCCGTAAGCTCTGCGAAACAGCCAGTAATACCGAGGCGTCTTCCCGGAGCAGGTCGTTGCCATGCACCAGCCTTACCCCCGCCTCCCCGCCGTGGTGGGCGCCAAGGGTTTGCTTTTTCGGGTTCCCCGCCAGGAATTCTTGTAACCGGGGGTAGAGCCCATTGGCGGTAGACTGGGAGGGCATGGCAACGTAAACGCCGCCACCGTGCCGGGCGGCCAGAATAAAGCCGGCCTCCGTTTTGCCATCACCTGTGGAGGACTCGATGATGACCATCGTGGGGGTGCCGGTCAGCGTAAGGTCACGGGCCACTTCCTGCAAAGGACGGGGGTCGAAGCGAGGGCCGAAATACTCCGTCAAGGGTCTCTCGATGAGTCGGGCAGAATGGTGAAGACCGGCTTTCTCGAAAGCCTTTTCAGCATTTGTGCGGCTTTGTGGGATATAACTTATCAGGTCATCTTCGGGCTGCACGTCCTGGGAGTAACAGGATTGCATGGAGCCCAGCCAGTCGGCCAGGGTAGCCCAGCCGGCGTAGTACATGAGCCAATCCGGACAAATCAGCGTCAGACCTGCCGGATGTTGGGTAGGGTCCGGCCAAGAAGTTTGCCAGGCCGCCAGCACGTTATTTGCCAGGTTAAGCTGCTCTTTCTGCCAACCGGCGCCTCCCAACGGACCGTTTTCCTTGTTCAGCTTTTTCACCCTCTGCCAATCTTTCGCGTGGCAAAGCTTGCCGTGGTGAATCCCCACGCAGGCACTAGCGGCCTCCAATAGTCCTCTGGAAGGGAAACCAGTGGCCTCAAGTACTTTAACCATGACTGCAATGGAAGCATGGCCATGGTGCAATAGCTCAACATCAGGATGAAAAGGCAGGTATTCCTCCAACACTTTTTTGGAGTACGGGTGTTGTCGCTGGAAGCTGGGAATGGCTTTGCCCAAGTCGTGCAGACCAATCCAGATGCTGAGAAAATGGCCCGCTTCGTGGAGCGGCAGGCCTATCCCTTCAGCCATTATTTGCTTGAGACGCTCCGGCAGGTAGCGTTCCCAAAGCACTAGGGCTGCATTGCCCACATCGAACAAGTGTGCCCAGAGGGGATGAAACCACTCGGGATTTTCAGCACTGTTTTCGCGGTCGGTTTTTGCCCAGAAGTGTCGCCAGAGTTGCATAGGGTTGTGGAGAGGTGATTTGCGAAATAAGCACGCAGTAGTTCGTATACCGGACATCCGATGTCCGAAACTCGTACTACCTTATTAATCTGGCTGTGCTTTTTTTACAAAGGACACCTTATGTGAGCCCTTGCCGAGCTTGGTCAGAATTCCTAGGCCAAGCACGTCCTTTAGCTTTACTTCCCACTCAATGCGGACTATATCTTCGGGCTGTACGATTAATTTACAGACCCGTTGGCGCCCGGTGCCTCGCGTTTGAATCAGGCCGATACGTATAAAGCACGAAATAAGGCGCCATATTTGACGTTGTCCGAGAGGAATGGCTTTATATATTTGCTCCACGGTTAATTCCTCGTGCTCCATGAGTAGATTGATTAACCGGTTGGTGTTGGTTTGTTGAGAATAGGCTATCATGCTTAATGAAAAAATTCGGCAACTCAATCAGTTTAAGATTTTTGCAATAAACGGCTTCCATTCAATATTTACAATGTCAAAAATCGTGTCCAGCCTGATTCTTCCGGGTTGCCTCTTTTGTTATAAGATACAGCGGACTTAGTACCGCTTGTTCCCCAAAGTTTTGGGGATGAACCGCTGATGGAGTTCCCGTGCAGTTGATTTTCAGGTGTTCCCTACGACAGTGGGGAAATTGCGGATTTGACGGTCAGGAAGCATACTCCTGACCGTTTTGTTCTTCGGCGTACCGGGCTGCTATCGCCATTGCTTCTTCTCGTAGTCTTTTTTGCAATTCGGGTGGGTCGAGTACGGTAATGCCCACCCCCCAACCCTGACAGAAGGAACGCATCTCCTCGAAACCTTCGAGTTCAAACGACACGACAAGCCGGCCGTCGGGACACTCTTCTACTACCTGTTGCGAGGGGTGGTACTTGCGCAGCCGGAAGTAGAGTGCTTTTTCGGGTTCAATCAAAAGCCTTAGCTTATAGCAGGTACCCGAATTGATGGCACCCAGGGAACTGCGGAAGTAAGCTTCTGGCAATAGGTCGGTGGCAGGGGCGAAGAACGCGTTCTCGGTGGCAGGATCGCAGAACCGGACACGCTGCATCCCCATAATGGCGAAATTGCGCGGTTCTTTACGCTGGTGGCAGTAGGCGACTACGAGCCAGGCCCGGCCACGTTTGGCAAAAAAGTAAGGGTCAATTTTGCGGTCGAGGGAGATACTCTGATCCTGGGCCTTCCGGTAGTCAATGCGCACGGAGCGGTGTTCGTCCATGGCCGCTTCGAGTTGCCGGAAACACTCCTCCGACATCTGATCGGGTGGATTCTCCTCAAAGTGCCACTCCTGTAAGGAGTCTTCCAGGTCAAAAATGTAGGCTACCGGGCTGGCCCGTTCCAGCAACTTCTGGAAGGCGCGAGACAGGGCAGCCGCGTGAGGCGTACCCACCAAGACCGCCCGGCTTGCCTTAGCGGCTACGGTAAGCGCCCGCAATTCGGACTGGTCGAAGCGCAGGTCGGGCAGGTCTACCTGTTGGCGGCCGGCCGAAAGCGAGAACAGTTTGTGACGTCCGTCCCGGTGCTGGTGTAAGGGCAAACCATCTTTCTGCACCTGTCGCAAAATGCGCCGCACCTGCCGTTCGCTCAGGCCAAGCTTCTGTTGCATCTGCATTAAGGACAACTCGTGGCCGGCGTCAAGCAGGCGGCGCAATTGCTCGGTGGGATTGGTAATTAGCATGAAAAACGCAAGGATGATTGGCGCAAGTAAAGCAAAACCTAGTAGAGTCAAATAAAAATACAATGTATGAAGCTCATTTTCGGACAAATCATGTCCGAAAAGCGGAAACGCCCTCCTTAGCTTCGCTCTACCAAACTCATTTCCTGCTATGATTAAACATGCTAAACGCGACTTACCCAAAGTCCGTGATTCGTTATCCTACCTGTACTTCGAGTACGGGCACCTGGAACAGTCGCAACTGGGCGTAGAATTTGTTAACGCGCAGGAGCGCGTAGCCCTGCCCATTGCGAGCCTGGCAGCCCTGCTGCTGGGGCCGGGCACCACCGTTACCCACGGGGCGGTGCGCCTGCTGGCCGAGGCGGGCTGTTCGCTGGTGTGGTGCGGCGAGCGGGGCGTGCGCTCCTACGCGCAGGGGGTGGGCGAAACCCACAAAGCGTACCGCCTCATGCGCCAGGCTGAACTGTCGTCCACCCCCGCACTGCGGCTGCAGGTGGTGGAACGCCTCTATCGGATGCGCTTCCCCGAGCCGCTGCCCGAAGGCCTGCGCCTGGAGCAGATCCGGGGCCGGGAAGGCATCCGGGTGCGGGAGGCGTACGCCCAGGCCGCCGAGAAGTACAAGGTGACCTGGAACGGCCGCAACTACAACCGCACCGACTGGAACGAAACCGACCCGGTGAACCGCGCCCTTTCGGCAGCCAATGCCTGCCTGCACGGTCTCACGCACGCGGCCCTTCTTTCGTCGGGCTACTCACCGGCGCTGGGCTTCATCCACCAAGGCAAGCAACTCTCCTTCGTGTACGATATTGCCGACCTCTACAAGATGCAGGTAACCGTGCCGGTGGCTTTCTCAGCGGTAGCCGAAAACCCGCCCAAGCTGGAAACGGTGGTGCGCAAACGCTGCCGCGATGCCTTCACCAACCTGCGCCTGCTGCAACGGATCGTGCCCGACATCGACAAGGTGCTCCAGCTCGACAAGGAGTCCGAGACGCCCGACGGCTTCGATCCGGACCAGGACCCGTCGTTGCCCACACCCTGGTGGTCTAACCCTAAAGAAGTACAGCCATGACGATCCTGATCCTGGAACGGGTATCGCCCTCGCTGCGGGGTGACCTGAGCCGCTGGCTGCTCGAAGTGCAGGCCGGCGTATTTGTGGGCAAGATCAACGAGGTGGTGCGCGAGGCCTTGTGGGAGCGGGCCATGCGCCGGGTGGAAGACGGTTCGGCGCTGCTCTTGTGGCGCACCAACTCCGAGCAGGGCTTCGAAGTGCGGTCCTGGCAACCGAAGCGGTACGTACCTTTCTGCCACGAAGGGGTATGGCTAGTCCGCCGACCCACGGAAGAGACATAAAAGCCGGTTTGTCTCAAAAAATGGCTTTATTTTGCAATTGTTCAGATGGTCCCCACGGGTGTGGGGATGGACCGTAATCGAACACGCCGCCGATGACCACCAGGTCATGTTCCCCACGCATGTGGGGATGGACCGGAAATAGCGTGGCAATCGCTCTCTAACCGCTGGTATTTCCCACGCAGGTGGGGATGAACAGGCGGGCAAAACGCAAACCGTTGCGCCGATGCTATGTTCCTCACGCGGGTGGAGATGGACCGTACAACATGGGCATCGAGAAAATCGGTACTCTGCTGTTCCCCACGCAGGTGGGGATGGACCGTACCTGGTCACCCTGGAAGAAAACGGCAGCTTCGTGTTCCCCACCTGCGTGGGGATAGACCGTTGTAGCGGGGGGTGATGATGATCCGCTGGGAGTGTTCCCCACGCAGGTGGGAATGGACCACAGATTGGTAACGCCAACCCGCCCCCAACAATATGTTCCCCACATTGGTGGGGATGGACCGTTTTCGAATACACTACAAGCCCACTTACTCGTATGTTCCTAGCGCCAGTAGGGATGAACCGTAGGTTTCGGGGTGAATTTTACTACTTGATCGAGTCGTGGCTTGAAGATTTGGTAAGGCTGGAAAATTACGCCCGATGATCCGACAAGACGCCGTGGTGATCCGCCCCAACGATTTTTCGACACCATCAAAAAATGCCCTGGAGACGTTGTTGCAACGAATGAAGGAGTTGCAAAAGGGCTAAAGAATTCCTCGTATTGGAAATCATTCCGTGGCGGCTGGTCCTTCTGGTTCAGGTGAACCAATTTTGTATTTCCAACCCTGATGACGCCTTACGTACTTCTTCCATTTCTCCGTCAGATTAAAAGTGTCCTCCAACTCTTCATCGATCAGGTGCAAGTCGAAGAACATAAGGAAGGGCCGAAGCTCTTCGAATATCAGTTCCTCAGCCTGTTCGCGGGCTTCGGGCGCCAGAAAGCGAATGGGCTGGTAGGTTTTCTTGCCGTTTTCTTCGGTAGCAGCAGCCTCGAACTGTTTCAGTAGTTCCGGTGCACTATTCTTCTCGGCGATGAGCTTTTTTTTAGACAGAGCAGGTTTGCTAAAGGCACCTGCCGGCTAGCGTATCCATATAACGCATGCAACACTTCCTTACCCTTATCCTGCTGACCGACTCCTTGCAGTACTTCAACCAGACCGCCCGGGACTCGGAGCCCGCGGCGCCCCTCGTTGCCCAGATAGTGGCGGCTCAATTGCACAAGACCGGGCAGGACACCACCCGGGCCACTCGGACGGACACACTAGTATACGCCTGTGATAGCAACACGGCCAAGGCTTACCACAGTAGCCAGAACTGCCGGGAGCTCGACAGGTGCACCCATGAAGTGGCGAAGGTCACAAAGAAGGAGGCCGAGGAGGAGTACGGCCGGGTGCCGTGTCAAGTGTGCTATTGAGGTTATACAAGAATACTTACTGATATATGTGCAAAAGTGATAACATTTCGGCTAGGCCGTTCGTATTACACGATAAGGAATTTGAATTAAGTTAAAATTCCTTAAACTATGTTCAAATTCGGGTGAATCAAAAGCAGGCCAGGACAATACCCGGCCCGCCACCGTTACTTAAACCATTGATACATTAGTGTCCAAATCGCAATTGGATAGAGGAGGATAACTAATGTGAAGACAATAAACGCTATGAGGAGCGGCCTCCACCAGGGGCGCTTCCTCGAACCTTTTGGTTTTGCCATAGATCGCGAAAGTTTATGCAAGCCAATCCCAGGGACTCTGTTACAGCAGAGTCCTTTTTTTATGCCTGAAAATGACTTGATTCCCTATACGGAAGGGTGAAGAGAAAAGATATAGCAGCGGGTTGTTTTTTGTCCGTCTAAAATGGTGCCTTTGGGTGGCTACACAGCAACTCCTCCGTCTCCCGATCAATTAATAAGCAAGTACTGCACTTCTCAGTATGCAGTATCTTCTCGCACTTCGTCACCGCATCCTCGAACGTGGTATGGTAGGGGTGATACTCCATTGCCGGGAGTGGGCTACTTTTTTTCTTTGCCTTTTTCCTTCTGCATGGCCTCTATGCCCTTTTTTGCCAGTTGATTGAACAACTCGGCTTTTGTTGGCTTTGGCTCTCCCTTCTCTACGGCTTCGATTTGAAGCAGGCTTATAAACTTATTCACCTCACTATCAACCTCTAAGGTCATTTTCATGCATGTGACGATTTCGAGTTTGAAATATTTGCTATAAAAATAGTGAAAGCTATTGATAGTGTGAGAATACTTACTACATTTGTAGTGTATACTATAAATACAACATTTACTATAAAATATTAATTGCATGAGTGCTACATTTACCCGCTCCACCGTCATGCAAGCCGCTTGGAAACTTGTTAAGACCGGCGCCACCCTGTCGGCTGCTATGTCTCAGGCATGGAAAGAGACCCGTATTGAGGCCGTGAAACAGGCGCTCACTGCCGACTTTGTGTGGATCACCTTCCGCAAAGTGGACGGCACACTAACTACCCGCAAGTCTACCCGGAACGCCGATTTGGTGCCTGACCCCGACAATCCCCGGGGAGGAGCAGCCAGCCGGGCCACGATTCCCTTCTACAGCGAGACGGACGCTGGCTGGAGAAGCTTCCGCACTGACAACCTGATCCGATTCAAAGCCGCATAACCCACTCCTTAACTCTTCTCATCCACGAACACGTAGAACTTCGGGGGCAACCCCTACGACAACCAGGACTTCTTAGCCGAACAGTTCCGCAAGCTCACCCCCGAGCAGCAGGTGACCGCCTTCCTGGCCGTCTTCGAGAAGTACTACCGGGAGAAGTGTTCCCGGGAGGAACTGGCCCAAACCGTGGAACGCATCAACAAACAGCACGAAAGGGCACTTATCCGCATCGGCGCACTAAAGAAGGAGTTGCGGGAACGGAACAATACGGACGAAACAGACGAAGCCGCCTAACGCACACGGCCCGGTACTTCCCGGGCCCCTTTACTCCACTGTCTTACCTTTAAACTATATACACCATGTACTATTTAGAACAACCCAAAGACTTCTCCAAGGTGCTTGAATTGCTCCAAAAAAATTCCCACCTCGACCTGCTGCCAATACTTGAACTGGTGGTACAAAGTGAACCGCAATACCTGGAAGCGTTTTGCAATCAAGCCACCGTTACGGTAGCAGAACTATTAAGGGAGGGCCAAAAAGGTGGAGTAATGGCTGGGCACATATACGAGATCATTATTCAACTGCACACCCTACGGGAAGCATTTAGAAAAGCACGGGGCGCCGAATCCTGGCCGTAAGGCTCCCTACGTCAGAGAAGCTAACCCCGTCAGAAAGTGGCGGGGTTTTGCATTGTGTATTTAATTATTTATTTTTAAATACAATTTTTTATTTACGATTGCCGATTGATTACCTTTACCAGTCAAACCATTTCTATTTAGTCATCCTTATGTCCTTCGCCCCCACGCTGGAACTTCTCAAAAATGACCTTTCCGACTCCGAGCAACTCCTGTGCTGGAAGTACTGGCAAATTGAGCAGAGTTTGAAAAGGCCTTATTACCAGTTTGTGCACAAGGTGGAAACCCTAGCTACCGATTTTGGGACCACTCGGCGTCTACTGCCCGATTTGGTCAAAAGCCTCTGCAAGGCCAAGATCACTTGCGCAGGGTGCAACGAAGTGGTGGAATTGGAGGTACGCAACGATTTCATTCAATTGTTTGACTACTTTACCCGCATCGGAAACGGGGCCATACGGCCGGCAAGGTGTAAAAAGTGCCAGGCAGAAGGAAAAGGGCTGCCTGCGGAAGGAGAGCCGGTAGCGATCAACTCCCCGGTACTGGCCAGTACAATCGGGGCGCCGTTTCAATTTCCAGTCGTGTGGCCTTTGTATCCCGACGGCAGGATCAAGTCCGAATACCGCTATGTGCAACACTTAGTGGCTGAGGACCGGCAGCGTTGGGATTACTTCGAGCAACTGCGGGAACACTACGGACATGTCTACCTGCAAGTGCCCATTTCGGCAATCATCCCCCAGAAGCGGGTGGATCACCTGCTCAACCGTTCGCCCAGTTACTTCCATCCTGGCAGCTTTCACGCCAACCGCCTGCACTTTGTCATATGCAATCGCAACCTCAAGCCGGTAATTGCCGTGGACTGCCTCTGCCAGGAGGACTACAAGACCCACTTCAAACGCACCCTTTTAACCGAAGCACAAATTCCCTACTTTTTTCTGCCCAAAGACCACGCCTTTATCTTCAGCGACCGCATCAACGAATTGCTGGAAAAGACTGCTGAGGCCGAACCCTTGTACTGGAACCGGGAGCCAGCGGGAGGGCTGGATGGAGATGGGGTGAATGGCCCAATGGCAGCAGGGTTCGCCGACTTCCCACCAAGTGAAATCAAATCCGAATGGCTTCCTTCGTACCATGAAAAGAAGATTACAGAAAAAGCGGCTCAAACGCCGGCAAGCAAATCAGCAGGTGAAGCCTGAGATGGTCAACCAATTGCTTAACGCTACCCCTGCCAGCCCGGCCCCCGTGGAGACTCAGCATCAGGAGGCGGCAGGCCAGCAACAACGGCAAACTGGAAGACCGATCCCCACCATCAGAATCAGAACCTTCAGTCCGCGGGAGATCATGGAGGCGGGAGGGGCTACGGCCTGGGCCGAGAAGATGGGCTATACTGCCGTTTCGGATGAAGTAGCCGGTTGCATTCCCATGAGTAATGGGGAATTTGAAGACCTGCTCAGGCAATTGAATGACGACAAATGAAGCGCCGGCTTGGTTACCCTGGATGCGATGAGGAAGCCGGCGAGGCATCCCTTGGCAATCCGATGTAGCAGGTACTGTTCATATCATGTGAGCCCATAGTGAGCCCATTCTGGCATACTTGTTTTGCGCTTTATTTGCTAAAAAAGCCTTTTTGCTCTAAATACGAATTTTCTCATTGCCCAACAAGACCGGTAGTGAGCCCATGGTGAGCCCTTACAAACTGTACTCCGTACCGGCTCCGGTAGTACCGGTTTTGTGTAAATATTTCTCTCGCTCCAACTCCGACAAGTACCGGGTGGCGGTCGGCTTGCTCACGTTGCAGAGCTGCTGTACAAGTGAGTTGTTGATGCGGCCTTTCTCCTGCACGTACAGGATAATCTTAATCAACTCCTCCTTCATGCCCTTATCCCGCATATCGGCCTCAGTGTACCTGAAGAACTCTACTACGAAGCCTGATGCGTCGAAATAATACCGGGGTATGGGCAAGTGGTACTTCTGACACTCGGTGATCATCTTGATGGTGCCCCTCCCCCATGCCTCAATGTAGCCGGCCCGGAACAAGGTATTAGCGATATCAGGATTAAAGGGTTTAGAGGGGTGTTTACGGACAAGGTTTTCTACTGTCCAACTATCGGGTAACAGCCCCTCGTTCCAGAAGAGCACCCGGTTCTGATACACACTGATCTGGATGGGTACGCCTCCGCTGTAGTCTTTGTGGGCAATGGCATTGAGCAGTGCTTCTCGGATTGCGGCCTCCGGAAAGATAAGTTCCTCTACCCGATCGGCTCCTTCGTAACGAATGTTCGCTTTGAGGTATTTGGTTTTGAGCAGGTCAAGGGCTTTCAGAATCTGCTCAAATAAATTGCCGTGGATCTCGTCCTGGTAGCGCAGATCGTCATCACTCTCGAAGTAGCCGATCTTGACGTAGGCGCCGGTGATAAATCTTTCCGGGGCAGGATGAAATAGCAGGATAGCCGCTCGTTTCAAATACTCGCCTTCGGTCAGATGCAGGCTTTCCAGCAGAGAAGCATTGCTATCCTGGAGTGCCTCCTCGTCTATCCGGCGGGAGAGGAAGGCTCTTCGCCGGAATAACCCAAAAGTTTGCGGCTTTAAATCATCTACAGAGACGTTGGGTACGGGAACGCCGTCCCAGCGCTTGCCCTGCTTTTGTAGCAGGAACCGGTCTAAGGCCGCTCCGCGTAATTCCTGCTTGGTGCTGCCGCTTCGGTAGTGGTACTGTCCCTTGTAGCTTACCGGATAGGGATAGGGCTCAACGACTATTTCCAGGTATTCCAATTCGCCTTCCGTCCGTGCATTGACGTCCACCAGGATGCCCAGCACGTCCCGTACTTTGTTGGGAATGTCTTCGAGTAGTCTGCCGCTGTTTTCCAAACCAACGACTTCGCCCTGGTTGTTTCTGCCGATATGGAGCACACCGCCCTGGGCATTGGCAAAGCCACATATCCACTTGATGTACTCATCCCGCCAGGACTCCTTCCATTCAACGTTTTGACTTTCCGAATTGCTCATTGAGATTGATTGCCATTGTACTGCTGAGGGTTGGCTCAGGCTGATAGGAAGCCAAGTTAACAAAGTTCTTCTACCTGGTAAATGGCGAAACCCAAAAACGCTGTTACTATTGTCCGGAATTTGAGTAGGCAAAGGCAGTATTGATAAAATGCAATAAGGGTGAAACGGCTACAGATGGCTTTGAAACGCCTATGGCAGCAGCGTTCAGGCCGTTTCAGACCGTTCCCGCAAACCGTTTGAGAACGGCTGCGTTATAAGATTTCTTATATTTAAGGAGAGCGTCTTGCGGCTTGAACTGGCTGGAAATAGATTGCCCACATTTATAGCTGGTACTTGCCGGAATAGTTGCACCCGTTTGTTGAGAAGCTGTCCACAATTCGTATCGCTTCTACAAGCGGGAACCGGTTTTGGGCATCAGCACCCTTTGCCAGCGTGGCGTAGTTTTACGGAAATTTTACAAGTGAAGCGGTTTCCCGGAATAGAAGTATATCGCATTGATGATTCAGAGGTTCAGCCGTAATGGCATGCGGAATGGTAGGCATATCACTGAAGAGGATCATGACAGAAAACGGCTTGATCCTCCCTGCTGCGCTGCCCTTGCATATCCCCCCAATGCTGATGATAACTGACTGCCTCAAATGGCTAAACTTTAGGCAGCGATCAACCGCTTTTGAGCAAACCAGCTACCAAAAGCAGGACACGAAGCCGGACAACGGATTATTGACTTACCATTTGTAATACAGTCAGTTACCTTGAAAAAAGTGTCCGGATTTATGTCCTGCCTGATCCCCAGCCCTGAGAGGCATCTTGCCCTTGTCCACGCTATGCAAAAATTCCTTCTGGTTTAAGGAAACGCATTAACGGCGTTGGACAAGCGTACGGTAACCAAGGGTTTCGCAACCAGAAAAAAAGCCGGTGTTTTCTGGAATATCAGAAAACACCGGCTTTTTTTCTGACCCGTCTCCATCTCCTGCCTTCGGCTTGCTTTTACCCATTAGCTGAACGTTTCACCATCATCTCTCCCATTCGTCCATGCGCTGCACGATTTGCAATAATACCAGACATGTCTTTAAGCCTTGTCCAATGCCAGAACCTGGGTCGCGTGCAGCAGCACGGGCAAGCACCTACAGCGAACTGCAGATAATGGATCAGGCTACAGTTGACAGATTATACCCCATCAGAAACGCAAAGGCGCTAGCCCTTCGGAGGGCATTGGAAAGCCGGGAAATAAAATTCGGCGCCTTCTATTGACGGATGCAACGCCTGTATGCGTTAGATTGATCAACGACTGACCAGACAGCAGTGCCCACCTGGGCCTTTTCCAATCCCTATTTGGTCATCATGCACTACCAGGCAGGAAATTAAATGGAGTAAGGGCTACTGCCGATTTCTTGCTACCCAGTGGTAGGCTGTAAACTTTTCCGTCTGTGCTGGGCTTAATTCGTTTTTGTGCTTCCCGTGAGAGACCTTATGAGACACGCACTTCCGGTGTTTTTCATTTTAGCCGGCTTTCAAAGCCGGAACCCCAAAACCGGTTCATTTGCTCAAAAACACTTTTTGGGACCACTAATTAGCTGGTTTGGAATTCGACTTTGGGTAATCACTTTACTAACAATGGGCTCTTCGGTTTTGCCCGTGGGCTCTTCATGCCTGTCCATTGTAAAAATGGGCATCATTGGTGCGTATGGCCCTTTTCTGCCGGCAGAAACCTTTGTCAGCCATTCGACTTTGTGAATCAAATTAGGGGTATCGTATAACCTGGCATCGGCCGTAATGTTACAGCCCGTTATAGCGATCCGGCTAGCAATGCCACTTGAGGAATAAAGGCACGCGCGAAGCCGCATCAGCGTATTGCAACGGGGATGTTTCATGCCTCATTAGCGCTTCCCGGTGCCTGTCCAAAATGCGAATTTTTAGCCCTTTTTTCTCATTTTGCAAAAAAGGACGCGAAAATTTGCACCGGAGGCGTCTACTCTTTCCCTGTAGAGACCCAACCGGTGAACACCTTTATCCAAAGACGAAATTCACCCGTCTGATACGTATTCCCGCATCGCGAACCTCCTTTGCCGCCACCGTCGTTTCTCTTAAGTCTACCACAGCGTAATCTTGCCATTTTTTGAACCGGAAAAGTGGTTCATCTCTTTAGAAACGCCCTTTGGCGGGTTCGGATCACGGGTTTTCATTGACAGCTACACGTTTTCGAAAATGGCAAAAGTACCTTTCCCACCGCAGCGGTTCTTCTGATTATAAGCCACGCCTTTGTCCACGTGAATGTTGATGGTAGCATCATAGGCCGGCTCGTTACCACCCCTCATTTGCTTGCCGGTGGTTTGTCGGAAGATGACCACGAAGATGGTTTGGGGGAATTGCCTGGTCAAATCAGCAAACACTTTTCCCGGCAGTCGGAGCGCCGTCCAGCTATCGATTACCACCACGTCGAATGCCTGTGCGTCGGCCTTTAAGTCCTCCAAACTGCCGCCTTCCGAAAGGGTAAGGCGTTTGTGATTATTAAGCCGGTAAAGCCTGAGTTTTCGTTTCAGCTTTTTGGAAAGACCTTCCTCAAACGACCAGAACACGACCTGTAGCTTTAGTTGACAGAAGTACCGGATCAGTTCCAGGCAAAAGTGTGTTTTGCCCTGGCCCGGTGAGCCCGTAAGGGTGATGGCCAGCATCTCCCGTTCCAAATCCCCCAGAAAATCGCCTAAAGCTCCCGCTAACCGCAAACTCTCAGCGAACTGTTGCTTGTCAAAAGCACGGGCGGAAACGTGACGGGGAGAGGGTATCACAAACTTTGGCGCCGGCGTGGCTTCCGCGTTATGGGTTATAATGGTTGAGGGAAGGCCGCTACGGGAGGGCGAGCCAGCGACGGGTTTGGCAACGGAGCGGGGAGGCACATTCAACGTTTGAATGGTGGTGTTGAGTTGGAAGTGCAGTGCGGTAATTTGTTGTTCCTGCTGCTGGAAAAGCCGCTCAAGCCGGATGATCTCTAAGTGAATCTTCTCAAGTTCTTGGCCCTGTTTTTTCAAATCCTCGATCACTTCCAGGTTCGTCTGGTGCTGGTCCAATATGCCGCCCACGTCCACGGCCGCCCCAGCTAAAGCATGCAAACTTCTCATCATTCTGTCAAAAGGACTTTTCGCAGAAGCGCCATCCTGGTCCCACTGGTCGAGAGCCTGTTTGCCAAAACTGTGACCAGGTGCAGTAGGCAGGTTAGCTTGCCGGGCCTGGATTGCTGCTTGCAGTTCCTGCTGCTGCCTTCTTAAGTCCTCCCGATTGGCCTGGGTCTGTTGCTGGGCAGAAACGAGCTTTTCAAGTTGAGCCTTTCTCTGGTTGATTTCTTTGAGCAGGCTTGGATTGTGCACGAGCAGTTGCCAGTTGGCTTGTTGGGAGAATGACAGGGGCGAAAGCCCTTTTTTGAACAGGGCGTCTTGAGGGGGAGCTTGCGTGTAACGCGTTCCTCTTTTCCGCATGGAGGCTTTGCTGCGACAGGGATTTGAGCAGTAGGAGGAGCGAGCGGTTTTGGGATAATACAAACGTCCACAGAGAGGGTATGCACAGTGCTTGGGGGAAAGCATAAAAAGGAATAAGTAGAAGATGAAAAAATCCGGACGGGCCGATGCGTAAAAAAGCACCAGGGAACGCTAAAGTACGCGAAATGAGTGAAGGAACGGCTTTTTTCGCAAACGTTGCGCTCCGATTTCGCTTCGTTTCACGCAAGAAAACGTCCGGTTTCGCTTCGTTTCGCAACAGGTGTCTGTAACGGTTTTATAGGCTATTTGCAAACGCTGCAACCCAAAAGAAACGACCCTACACCAAGAATTTACTAAAGTTGAGAACGCAGCCAGAACCAGGTCGGATGGAAATGAGGACACTACGAGGAGCAGGCGGGAAGCAGAAATAGGGCTCTGATGAGTATGATTTGGGCAAAGATTGTGGCGGTAACCTGAGTACATGACAAAAGTTGGCCAAGAGTCTCCGGTGTTGTAATATGAGGTTGTCCAGACACCATAAAACAACCCGGAGTGACTCATGGCAACTCAATATGAAGGATTAAGCGCGGTTTTGCAACTACATCTGAAGTGGCATAAGGCCCGCCTCAAGTTCATTGACTTACTGATCATCACGCTTATCAGAGAGCGACACGTGAGCTTTAGCCGAGCCGCCAGTGTACTCACTAACCGCTCAAGTTTGTCAAACCTGAGGCGCATCCAGCGGTTTTTCGCCCAGTACACAATCAATTTTGACGCAATTGCCCGCCTACTGGTGGCCCTCAGTCCAGTAAAGCCGCCTTACCGCTTGAGCCTGGACCGCACCCACTGGCGCTTTGCCGGAGTGGAGTTCAACATCTTGTGCTTAACCATTGTGGCCGATAAAGTCTCCCTGCCGGTCTTGTGGCTCATGCTCGATAAAGCCGGTAACTCCGACACAGAGGAACGAAAAGAGTTACTGCTTCACTACGTACGGCTGTTCGGTGCCCAAAGCATCGACTACCTGATTGCTGACCGGGAGTTTGTGGGAGACGCCTGGTTTGGCTTGTTAGCCAAACTCCACATCCGCTATTGCATCCGCCTGAGGGCCAACTTCTGGATCAACTACTCCCATAAACCCCCAGTGAGGCTGTTTTGGCTCTTCAACGACTTGCCTTTCAACTCGGCCAGACAGATCCAAAAACCCGTGCTGCTGGCCAATCAATACGTCTACCTGTCAGGTATGAGGATTATCAACGATAAAAACCAGCTCGAATTCCTCCTTGTGGCTACCTACTACTTTGACCCTTGTGCCTTGCAGGTCTATGCCCAGCGCTGGTCGATTGAGTGTTTCTTCAAGGCCATCAAGTCAGCTGGCTTTCATATCGAAGATACCCATCTCAAAGATCAACAGCGGCTCAACAAACTGCTGGCCATCGTTGCCATTGCTTTCTTGTGGGTCTATCGGGTAGGAGAGTACAATAACGCACTCACCCCTATTGCCATTAAAACCCACCAAAGACGCGCTTGCAGCATCTTTCGCTACGGCTTAGACCAGCTTAACAAGGCGCTCACGCATGATGACCAGTTAGTCCGTAAATACATTCAACTTTTGTCATGTACTTAGGGCGGTAACATAAACCAACTGACACCGGCTAGGGGTAGCGCATCTATCAGACAATAACAGATGCGCTACCCCTAACCTGATTGTTCGGATGCCGGGAATTTCTGTAGCTTTTAGGATTGTTTGCCACTTCAATCAGAGTCGTCGTGTTGCCCGAACCTAGCCAAGTACTAGCCAGCCTGCAAGACTTTCAGTTGCTGGTAGACAACCTGCCCCAACTCGTCTGGGTAGCCTTACCGGATGGCAACGCCGTTTACTACAACCAGCGCTGGTACGAATACACGGGCCTGGATTACGGGAAGTCCGGCAGCACCACCTGGATTTCGGTGTTGCACCCGGAAGACCACTCCCGCTCCCTCAAGGCCTGGCAGCACGCACTCGGGACGGGAGAGGCCTACCAGATCGAGTACCGCTGCAAACGGCACGATGGCATCTACCGCTGGTTCTTGTGCCAGGTCTTGCCGCAACGGAACCAGCAGGGCGAAATCATTAAGTGGTATAGTAGCTGTACCGATATTCACGAGCAGAAGCTGAGTCAGGCGGCCTTCGAGCAGGACCACCAACAGGAGCAGGCTGCAACGGAAGCCGAGCGGTCGCGCTTATATGAACTCTTCATGCAGGCACCGGCAGGAATTGCTCTCTTGGAAGGGCCGGACCTGGTGTACCGGATGGCCAACCAGGAGTACTACAAAATCCTGGGAAGATCGCCCCGTATCCTGGGTAAGCCCGGACGAGTGGCTTTTCCCGAAGGCATTGAGCAGGGCATCTGGGATTTACTCGATGGGCTCTACGCCTCAGGAGAAGTGTACGTAGGCAAGGAGTTCCGTGCCCTCATCGACATGCAAGGGAACGGCAAGCTCACCGAGCAGTACTATGATTTTGTCTTCCAGCCGGTCAAAGCGCATGCCCGTCAGGTAACGGGCATTCTCATTACGGCCCTCAACGTGACCAGTCAGGTGGAGGCCCGTAGAGGCATCCTGGAACGGGAAACCTACTTCCGGCAGATGGCCGACAACGTTCCGGTGATGATCTGGATTACCCGGGCTGATGGGTACTGTACTTACCTCAATGAGCAGTGGTACGCCTACACGGGCCAGCAGCAGGAGCAAGCTTTGGGCAGCGGTTGGCTGGATGCCACTCACCCGGAAGATGCCCCCATGACTACTGCCCTTTTTCTGGAGGCTAATGACAAGCAGGCTCCTTTCAGCTTGCGCTACCGGCTCAGAGGGCAGAACGGCACTTATCGTTGGTTTATGGACCGGGCTTTACCTAAGTTCAGCCCATCAGGCACCTTCGAAGGGTACGTGGGCGTGGTGTTGGACATCCATGAGCAAAGGCAGGCCGAGCAGGCCCTACAGGAGAGCAAGGAGCGCTTCCAGGGAGCGGTAGCGGCCATGGAGGGGATTCTCTGGACCAACAATGCCCGGGGCGAAATGGTAGGCCCGCAGCCGGGCTGGGCCGGGCTCACTGGGCAAAGCGATGAAGAATACCAGGGGTATGGCTGGGCAAGTGCCGTCCACCCCGAGGATGCCCAAGCAACGGTAGAAGCCTGGAACCAGGCCGTTGCCAGTCAAGAGCCTTTCGTCTTCGAGCACCGGGTACGCAAGCAGGATGGCCAGTGGGGCCGGTTCTCAATCCGGGCCATTCCCCTACTGGAAGAAGACGGCAGGATTCGCGAGTGGGTAGGCGTGCATACGGAAGTAACGCAGCAACGGGAAGCCGAGGAAGCTTTACTGCGCCTAACCCAGGCACTGGCTGCCTCCAACGAAGAACTGAGGGAAGCTAACCAGGAACTCTCCCGGTCCAACCTGCAACTCACCCGCACCAATGATGACTTGGACAACTTTGTCTATGCCGCTTCTCACGATCTGAAAGCCCCCATACTCAATATTGAAGGACTCCTGAAGATCCTGGACCGGCAACTGAGCCCCCAGACCCGACAAAATCCGGTGGTAGGACAAATCTACGCGTTGCTTTATGGTTCGGTAGAACGATTTAAGACAACCATTGGGGACCTGACCCAAGTAGCCCGCATTGGCAAGGAGGGCGAAGAGGACGTTTCGGCCATTGCTCTCTCGGAAGTACTTGGGGAGGTGCTCAAAGACCTACAGCCTCAAATTGAGGAGACACGGGCCAGGATCGAGACGCAGCTAGACTGCCAGGCGGTGCACTTTTCCCGCAAGAACTTAAAAAGCGTGCTCTACAACCTTTTGTCGAATGCCCTCAAGTACCGTTCTCCAGACCGCGAGCCCCGGGTGAAGATTTCCTGTCGGAGAGAAGTAACTTACCAGGTACTCACTGTCGAAGACAACGGGCTGGGCATGGATATGCGGCAGGAGGAGAAAATCTTTGCCCTCTTCAAACGCCTCCACGCCCACGTAGAAGGCACCGGTATTGGTCTATACATTGTCAAAAAGATGATTGAAAACGCCGGAGGCAGGATCGAGGTAGAAAGCCAGGTGGGGGTAGGGTCCACATTTAGGGTGTATTTCAAGATCCCTAACCTTGAGTAAGCGTAACAGGAAACGTTCTATAAATTTGATTACTATTGGTCTCCAGTAGCTTCCCCACTGATTGAAAGGCTGAAGGGATGCACTACCTCCCCTCTGCCAGAGCCATTTCAAAATTTCCTGGCAGCCACAAATCATTACCAAAAATGTAATAAAGATGTCCTCCAAGCATAGTCATTTTGCTTCCCGGCAACTACTCAAATACGCAATAATAGCCTGGCTATGCGTGATGCTTGGATGGTTATGCTTAAGAGGAGTGGTATACTTGCTTGGGGTTTGGTTCAGAGCGAAATAGACCAAGACTGTAACGCTAGTAAGGCCGGTACGAAGAGGGGAGTGACCAACATTCCGCTAGCCAAATCGTAAAGAGTAAAACGCATACTGCTGCACTCTTCGGCTTTAGATTCACAAGTAATGAAAGAGGGCACTTGATCTACCAATATAGGCCCTTGTTTCACTTCCAACCCATCAGCGATATGTCCAGAAGCCTCATTACCAATACTAAAGGTATTGGTTTGATACCCGGAAGCTTAGTGTACATTGGCCATAAGTCTATCAACGACGTAAAAATTACCATTATTGAATACAACGAAGCGGCTTTCACGGAGCGAGAAGTCACGCGCGTCGAAGAATGTGCCCCCATTCCGAGTAAGCGCATCAAATGGGTCAACATTGACGGCATTCAGCAAACCCAGGTACTGCGCGAAATTGGCCAGCAGTATGGGCTGCACAACTTGGTGCTAGAGGATATCCTAAATACGGAACTGCGGCCTAAAATTGAGTTTTTCGACACTTACGTTCTGGTATCGCTAAAGATGCTATCCTATGATAGTGACTCCGATGAAATTGAGGCCGAGCAGGTAAGCATGGTGCTGGGTCAGGGGTACGTATTATCCTTCCAGGAAGAACGCATCGGCGATGTGTTTGACCCGATTCGGAATCGTATCCGGACAGCAGCAGGGAAAATACGGCGGGCCGGAGCCGATTTTTTGCTTTACTCGCTGCTGGATGTAATCATTGACAACTATTTTCTGGTATTAGAAAAGGTGGGCGAACAGGTCGAAGAACTGGAAGAAGAAATTACCCATAACCCGGACCGAGAGAACCTGTCTACCATTTATGCCTTGAAGCGGGAACTCATTTACATGCGCAAAGCCATTTGGCCCCTGCGCGAAATTGTAAGTACGTTACTTCGCGACGAGAATTCACTCATTCGGAAGGATACCCATAAGTATCTGCGTGATGTGTACGATCACACCATCCAGGTAATTGATACGACTGAGTCTTACCGGGATGTAACAGCTAGCTTACTGGATTTATACATGTCGGGGGTGAGTAACCGGACAAACGACACCATGAAGGTGCTGACCATCATTTCCACCATTTTTATGCCCCTTACCTTTATTGCCGGTATCTACGGAATGAATTTTGACTTCATGCCCGAACTCAAGTGGCGATACGGATATTTTGCAGTCGTAGGCATTATGTTCATCATTTCCCTGATTATGCTCTACTGGTTCCGCAGGAAGCGATGGATATAAACTTATTGGGCTGTCAGCCCTTCTGCTCATAATAAAGCCTTGGCCTCTAAATATTTTCTTCAACCACCCTATGCCCTGATGTTAAACTTCCTACTTGCTTACTCAGCTATCAAGCAGTACCTGATTACCAGAAAGTCCACACAAACGGGAGCATATATCACCGCCGCGTGAGGAGGTACAGACTGTTTTATGGATTGGAGCTACCCCCATTTACCCTACTACTTACAATCCCTTTCGAATAAAATGCCCTTCTTTGCATTGAAGAAGATGCCTGATATATATTGCTCACAACAAGCATACAGCTTACTCTCTAATTGGCCAAACCCTCCTGACTAATCATCGCATGAAAAAGAATGAGTCGTTGGATAAAGTTACGGCGGCCGGACTGCTAGTGGCTTTGGGCATTATTTACGGGGATATCGGTACCTCGCCCTTGTATGTGATGAAAGCCATTATTGGGGAAGGAAAACCCATCCAGGAGATCCTGGTGATGGGTGGCCTTTCCTGCATCTTCTGGACCTTGACACTGCAAACGACCCTCAAGTACGTGATACTTACCCTGAGGGCTGACAACAATGGGGAAGGCGGAATCTTCGCTTTGTACGCCCTGGTGCGCCGGCATTCCCGCTGGTTGTACGTGCTGGCCATTGTCGGGGGCAGTACCCTGCTAGCCGATGGCATCATTACCCCACCCATTTCGGTTTCTTCGGCCATCGAGGGGCTACGCTTGCTCGATCCATCGATCAAGACGATTCCCATTGTAATTGCCATCATTACGGGCCTGTTCATCCTGCAAGGCTTCGGTACCAAAACCGTGGGACGCGTCTTTGGCCCGGTGATGATGCTGTGGTTTTCCATGCTGGCTCTGCTGGGGATAGGCATGATCGTGGAGCGGCCCGGCATTTTTGCGGCGTTTAACCCCTATTACGCCTACCAGTTGCTGGCCCAGCACCCGGGTGGCTTCTGGCTGCTGGGGGCGGTATTTTTGTGCACTACGGGGGCGGAAGCCTTGTACTCCGACCTGGGCCACTGCGGCCGGGGCAACATCCGCATCAGCTGGGTATTCGTGAAGACGTGCCTGCTACTCAATTATTTCGGGCAAGGCGCCTGGCTGCTGGGGCACCTTGGGCAACCGCTGGAGCAAAACCCCTTCTACGGAGTGATGCCCGAGTGGTTCGTCTTCCCGGGCATCATCATTGCCACGCTTGCCGCCATCATTGCTTCCCAGGCCCTCATTAGCGGTTCCTTCACCCTCATCAGTGAGGCCATGCGGCTCAACTTCTGGCCGCAGACGGCCGTGAACTACCCCACGGAAGTGCGGGGACAACTCTATGTGCCGGCCATCAACTGGCTCCTGTGGGCCGGCTGCGTGGGCATTGTGCTGTATTTCAAGGAGTCGGCCCACATGGAAGCGGCCTACGGCCTGGCCATTACGCTCACCATGCTCATGACTACGCTGCTGCTGGCTTATTACCTCTACAGTCGCCGCGTGCCCCGCCCAGTAGTATACGTGTTCCTGCTGGTGTACCTGGCCATTGAGGGGTCGTTTCTAGCGGCCAACCTGCTCAAGTTCGAGGAGGGCGGCTGGGTGACGCTGGCCATCGGGGCGGTGCTCTGCGCGGTGATGTACACCTGGATTGCCGCCCACCGCATCAAGAGCCGTCTGGTGGAATACGTCTCTTTGCCCGAGCAAATTCCGGCGTTGCGCGAACTAAGTAACGACACAAGCATTCCCAAGTACGCCACGCACTTGGTGTTTCTCACCGCCTCTCTCGGCAAGAACCAGGTCGAACGTAATGCGGTAGAGTCCATTTTCGTCCACGGGCCTAAGCGGGCCGACATCTACTGGTTTTTGCACATAGAGACGCTCGACGAGCCCTATACCACCCGCTACCGCATCGACGTGCTGGCCGAACAAGACGTAATCAAGATTACTTTCCGGCTCGGCTTCCGGGTGGAACCAAGAATCAGTCTTTTCTTCCGCCAGGTGCTCGAAGAGATGGTGCAGAAGGGGGAAGTAGACATTACCAGCCGCTACGAATCCCTCCAGCACAAGCGTGTCACGGGCGACTTTCAGTTCATCTTGTTTGAATCCTTCCTTTCCTACAACAATGTGCTGCCCTTGCGGGAACGACTAGTGATGCATGGGTATTTCTTTCTCAAACGCTTCACGCTTTCCAAAGCCCGCTGGTTCCGCCTGGAGAGCAACAACGTACGCGTCGAGCAGGCACCCCTGGTGATCCGGCCCGTAGAGGAGTACGAACTCGTGCGCGAGGGAGACGCCCCGACAACGACGGCTCATCCCTAACTCCCTACGCGGGGTGTGAATCGGCGGAGAGGGCGTCTGCGGGGGCGGCAACTTCCTGTTTTTCGCTCAGGCGCCGGGCCATGGTCACAAACTCAGCCGGCATCATGATAATGGTCGTGGTGTTGTTTTCGGCCCCGATCTCAGCAATCATCTGCATCCGCCGTAGTTCCAGGGCCGCCGGGTTCTCGGTAATGAGTTTGGAGGCCTGCGAAAGTTTCACGGACGCTTCCAGTTCGGCCTCTGCCTTGATGACCCGGGCCCGCTTTTCCCGGATGGCTTCGGCCTCTCGGGCCATGGCCCGCTGCATGCCCGAGGGGATTTCGACGTCCTTCATTTCCACCATCTCGATCTTGATGCCCCAGGGCCAGGTCGTCTCGTCCACAACGGTTTGGATGCTGTCGTTGATGCGGTCCCGTTCGCTGAGCAATTCGTCGAGTTTGTGTTGCCCAATTGTATTGCGCAGGGTGGTGAGGGCAATCTGGTATACGGCTGAGGCGTAATCAGCCACTTTGACAATGGACCGGACCGGGTCCACAATTTTGTACCACAGCACGGCGTTCACGCGCACGGTCACGCTGTCGGTGGTAATGGTTTCCTGCATTTCCACGTTTACCGTGCGGGTACGGGTATCCACCACCCGCTGCGTCTCCAGCAGGGGAATGAGCAGGTAGAGCCCGGGACCGCGCAGGGATTGCAGCCGGCCCAGGCGGAAGACAACGGCCCGTTCGTACTCCCGGGCAACGCGAATGGAGGCGAGCAGCAATGCGAGCAGCCCGCCGGCAATGATCAGAGAAAGCATCATGGTAAAGTTCCGGGGTTGAAATCATGCTGTCGCCCGGCAACCATCCGGCCCCCGGCAGCAGCGTACTGCCGGGGTAATCCACAAAGCGGGCCAAGAAGGGGGGAAATAAAAAAGGGCTAAATTAGCTTAACAAAGTACTTCCGGGCGGAAAAAGGCCGCACTTCGCCCAACCCGCATTGCCAAAATGAAAAAGCAGTTGCCAACTTGACAAACCCCCGTTGGTCCCGGAATCAGCTTATCCCATTTCCCTATGCACCTGCCTAAACCAACCCTGCTGCTCATCGACGACGAAGACAAACTGCGCAAGCTGCTGGCCCGCATCCTCGAACTGGAAGGCTACCCGGTACTGCAAGCCGCCACGGGCCGGCAGGGCCTGGAGGAATTGGACAAACACCCCGACGTGGTCCTGGTCATCACCGACGTGCGGCTGCCCGATGCGGACGGGCTGAATGTGCTCCAGAAGGTAAAAGCCCGGCGGCCTGACTGCGAGGTGGTGGTGATGACGGCCTACGGCACCATTCAAGACGGGGTGAAAGCCATGAAGCTGGGAGCTTTCGACTACATCACCAAGGGCGACCAGGACGAACAGATGCTGCTCACCATTGAGAAGGCCGTTGAAAAAGCCCAGTTGCGCCGCCAGGTGAGAGAACTGGAAAACCGGGTGAACGCCCAGTGCAGCTTTGATTCGATTATCAACCACTCGCCGGCCATCCGGCAGGCCCTGGAACTGGCCCGCAAAGTAGCCCCCACGGATGCCTCCGTGTTGCTGGAAGGCGAAACCGGCACGGGCAAGGAGCTTTTTGCCCAGGCCATCCACCAGGCCAGTACCCGGCGGGGAAAGCCGTTCGTGGCCGTCAATTGCAGCGCTTTTCCCCGCGACTTGCTCGAATCGGTCATGTTCGGCCACCGGAAAGGAGCATTTACCGGGGCAACTACCGACCAGAAGGGGCTCTTCGAGGAGGCCCACCGGGGCACGCTGTTTCTTGATGAGATCGGGGAGATGAACCTGGACCTGCAAGCCAAGCTGCTGCGCGTGCTGGAAACCCAGGCCTTTACCAAACTGGGCGAAACCAAACTTACCCAGGTCAACGTGCGCATCATTGCCGCCACCAACCGCGACCTGATGCAGGAAGGCGAGAAGGGACACTTCCGGGCCGACCTCTACTACCGGCTTTCGGTCTTCACCATTCCCCTGCCGGCCCTGCGCGGGCGGCGGGAGGACATTCTTCCGCTGGCCCAGTTCTACACCCAATATTACGCCCGCAAGATGAACAAACGCCTGGAAGGGCTCTCGCCCGAGGTGGTGCCGCTGCTGGAAGCCTATCCCTGGAAGGGCAACATCCGCGAACTCAAGAACGTGATTGAACGGGCCGCCATCCTGGCTGATGGCCCGCTGCTCACGGCTCACGTGCTACCCCCCGACATCCGGGGTCATGCGTCGGCGAGGAGTAGCAACTTGTCGCTGGAAGCCCTGGAGAAAACACATATCGGGCAAGTGTTGGCAACCACCGGCGGCAACAAGCCCGAAGCGGCCCGCCTGCTGGGCATCGGCCTGACAACCCTGTATCGCAAACTGCACGAATACGGTCTGGAGGGTTGAGTAAAGGGAGCACTGTCCGGGGCACGCTTTTCCATTTTAGAAAAAATATGTTTTCATTCTGAAAAGAAATCGGGAGATCTTCATCTGGCCCATTCCCTCTTTTTTTTCTACTCTTTTACCAATCAGGCACTTATCTTTTTTTCATATAAACCCATCGCCGGTTGGCACGGCGGTTGGCCTGTTGCGTTCGCTTGGTGAACAGATCACCAGGGACCCAAACCAAATCAAAGTGCCATGTCTGTGTTCGTATTCTTCCTGATTGCCTTTGTAGTCACGTCCGTTTGCTTTTTTCGATTCTACCGACTTCCGCAATCCGTGCGGAGGCTGTATCCCAGGCGCGGTTCTGCTGCCTTTAATAACGGTGAACTGCGGGTGTACCCTCCGGCGAGTCCCAGGCGCTGGGTCAACAAGCAACTGCTGCGCAAAACGTGGGCTGAATAGCCCGGTTACTCATCCGTACTTTTATTTCTTTCCTGTCCGATGTCTGACCTCATCCTAACCGTACTGCTGGTAGCCGCCGGCCTGCTGTGCTTCGGGCTGTTTTACCGCTCCGTAGACTTTTTCGAGAACCTGTAAACCTTGTCCCGATGATCGCCTTGCTGATTGTATCCATTATGGTCTTTGGTTACCTGGTATACGTGCTGATCCGGCCCGAGAAGTTTTAAACCTGCACCAGCAACCCTTTAACGCTCCTGCTGCCCATGACTTTTGAAATACTCGGCGTAGCCATCACCTTTGGTTTGGTTGTGCTCATTGGCTACCCGCTAGGAAAATACATGGCCCAAGTCTACGCCGGCAGCAAGTCAGCGCTGGATTTTATGGCACCCTTCGAGCATTTCCTTTACCGGCTCTCGGGGGTTGACGCCCGGCGCGAAATGACCCTGAAGGAAAACCTGTTTGCCCTGCTCACCATCAACCTGGTGTGGTTCGGACTGGCAATGCTCATCCTGATGACGCAGGCGTATTTGCCCCTCAACCCGGACGGCATCCCCAACATGAGTCCGCACCTTGCCTTTCACACCGCCATCAGCTTCCTGGTGAATTGTAATCAGCAGCACTACTACGGCGAATCGGGCGTCTCTTATTTCTCGCAACTCTTCGTGATGACCTTCCTCCAGTTCGGGTCGGCGGCCACGGGCATGGCCGCTTTTGCCCTGCTCATCAATGGCCTCAAGGACCGGACCGCCGCGCACCTGGGCAACTTCTGGAACTACTTCACCAGGAGCATTACCCGGATTCTGCTGCCCCTTTGCTTGGTGCTCGGCGTACTGCTGGTGATGAGTGGCATGCCGGCTACCTACGCCGGGAAAGAAACCGTGTACACGCTGGAAGGCGATACGCTGCCCGTGTACCGGGGGCCCGTAGCGGCCCTGGTACCCATCAAACACCTGGGCACCAACGGCGGGGGGTACTTCGGCGCTAACTCGGCGCACCCGCTGGAAAATCCCAGTTACCTGACCGGCAGCCTGGAACTGATCGCCCAGATGGTCATTCCGGTGGCCCTGGTCTTCGCGTTGGGCTTTTACCTGAACCGCCGACGGCTCTCCTGGATGGTGTTTGGCGTGATGACGGCCGGCTTCCTGGTCCTGGCCGTCCCGGCGATGATTGCCGAAGCCAACGGCAACCCGGCCCTGGCGGCCCTGGGCATTGACCAATCGCATGGCAACACCGAAGGCAAGGAAGTCCGCTTCGGCCCGGTCGCGTCCGGCTTCTGGGCGGTTGCCACCACGGTCATCTCCACGGGTTCAGTCAACGCCATGCACGACAGCCTCACACCCCTCTCGGGCCTCAGTGCGCTGCTGGCGATGATGATCAACGGCTTTTACGGCGGGGTAGGAGTAGGCTTCGAAAACTTCTTCATCTACCTGGTCATCGCCGTGTTCGTGTCGGGCATGATGGTGGGCCGCACCCCCGAAATGCTGGGCAAGAAAGTAGAGGCCCGCGAGGTGAAGATTGCCATGATCGTGGCCCTGCTCTCGCCCTTCCTGATCCTGACGGGTACGGCCCTGACGGCCTGGTACGCGGTAGGTCACGCGGCAACCGTTGGCTACGGGGGCCGGGAAGCCTGGCTCTACAACCCGGGGTACCACGGCTTTTCAGACGTGCTCTACGAATTTACCTCGGCTACGGCCAACAACGGTTCGGGTTTTGAGAGCCTGGGCGACAACACGCCCTGGTGGAACATTGCCACGGGGATGGTGATGCTCTTGGGCCGCTACCTGCCCCTGATCGGCCCGGTGGTGATTGCCGGTCTGCTGACCCGTAAGCAGTACGTGCCCGAGTCGGCCGGGACGCTGCGCGTGGATACGGTCACGTTCGGGGTAATGGTAATGGCCGTGGCGGTGATTATTACCGCCCTGTCGTTCTTCCCGGCCCTGGCACTGGGGCCGCTGGCCGAGTATTTCTCCCAGTAGCCTTGTGCCGTCTCCTGTCTTACATCTCACATCTTATATTCTTACCCAATGGCCGCAAACGTGAATCAGTCAGGTCTGTTCCGGAAGGAGTTCGTGGGCAGTGCCCTGCGCGAATCTTTCGTGAAGTTACACCCGGGGCAAATGATCAAAAACCCGGTCATGTTCACCGTCGAAATCGGCACGGTCATTATGTTGTTCGTGTGCGGGTACGTCCTCTTTACGGGCAACACCGACCAGGGGGCCTTCGGGTATAACCTGGCCATCTTCCTGATCCTGCTGGTGACGCTGTTGTTTGCCAACTTTGCCGAAGCCTTGGCCGAAGCCCGCGGCAAAGCCCAGGCCGAATCCCTGCGCAAGACCCGCTCGGAAACCCCAGCCCGCATCGTGTTGCTCGTGGACGGGAAAGAAGTCATCCAACAGGTTTCTTCCTCCGGGCTCAAGCAGGGCGATGTGTTCGTCGTGGCGGCCGGCGAAATCATTCCCACCGACGGGGAAATCGTCGAAGGGCTGGCCTCTATTGATGAATCGGCCATCACCGGCGAGTCGGCGCCCGTGATCCGCGAGGCGGGCGGCGACCGGTCGGGCGTGACGGGAGGCACCACGGTGCTTTCCGATGAGATCAAAGTGCGGGTGACCACGCAGCCCGGCGAGTCGTTTCTCGACCAGATGATTGCCCTCGTGGAGGGGGCCAGCCGCCAGAAAACGCCCAACGAAATCGCCCTCACCATTCTGCTGGTGGGCTTTACGCTGACCTTCCTGCTGGTCACCGTTACGCTTAAGTCCTGCGCCGACTTTGCCGGCGCGCCCCTCACGGTTGCCGCCCTGGTCTCGCTCTTCGTCTGCCTCATTCCCACCACCATCGGCGGCCTGCTCTCGGCCATCGGCATTGCCGGCATGGACCGGGCCTTGCAGGCCAATGTGATCACCAAGTCGGGCCGGGCCGTGGAAACGGCCGGTGACGTGGACACGCTGCTGCTCGACAAAACTGGCACCATCACCATCGGCAACCGGAAAGCCACCCATTTCTTCCCGGCTCCCGGGGTGGGCGTTGATGATTTTGTGCAGAAAGCATTGCTCAGTTCGCTGGCCGACGAGACGCCCGAAGGCAAATCCATCGTGGAACTGGCCCGCGCCAAAAATGGGGAGGTGGACGGGCAGGCCGACAACGTGAGCGGGGGCACACTTATCCGGTTTACGGCTGAAACCCGCACCAGCGGGGTAGACCTGGCAGACGGCATGCGCCTGCGCAAGGGCGCCCAGGACGCCATCCGCCGGTTGGTGGAAGGGGTGGGCAACCCGTACCCGGAACCCACCGACGCCCGGGTGAAGGAGATTGCCGGCGCTGGTGGTACGCCCCTGGTGCTGAGCGAAAACGAACGGGTGCTGGGCGTGATCCAACTCGAAGACATCATCAAACCCGGCATCGGGGAGCGGTTTGAGCGGCTGCGGAAAATGGGCGTCAAAACCGTGATGGTCACGGGGGACAATCCCCTTACGGCTAAGTTTATTGCTACCCAGTCCGGCGTGGATGATTTTATTGCCGAAGCCACGCCCGAGCAGAAACTGGCCTACATTCGCCGGGAACAGGCAAGCGGCAAACTGGTAGCCATGATGGGCGACGGCACCAACGACGCCCCGGCGTTAGCTCAGGCCGACGTGGGGGTCGCCATGAACTCGGGAACGCAGGCGGCCAAGGAAGCGGGCAACATGGTGGATCTCGACAACGACCCGACCAAACTGATTGAAATCGTGGAAGTCGGTAAGCAGTTGCTCATTACCCGGGGCACACTCACGACCTTCTCCATTGCCAACGACCTGGCCAAGTATTTTGCTATAGTGCCGGCCCTGTTCTCGGCCTCGATCCCCGCCCTGAAGGCCATGAACATCATGCGGCTCTCCAGCCCCGAATCGGCCATCCTGTCGGCGGTGATCTTCAATGCGCTCATCATTCCCTTCCTGATTCCATTGGCCCTGCGCGGGGTAGCGTACAAACCCATCGGGGCCAGTGCGCTGCTGGCCCGTAATCTGCTCGTGTACGGCCTGGGCGGGGTGATTGTGCCCTTCATCGGCATCAAAGGCATTGACGTGCTAATTACCGCGCTGGGCCTGGCGTAAGGGTACCTATTGTTGTGAACGGACGAGTACCCTTCCGGCTTCTTAAAAAACGACTGCTTCTCAAAAAAAGAAAAACCGAATGATTACGTTGCTTAAAAAATCCCTCCTGCTTACGTTCATGCTGCTGGTGCTGCTGGCGGGCATGTACCCACTTTTTATCGTGGGAGTAGCTTACGTGGCTGGTTCCAATCACGGGAAAGGCGATATTATCCTGCGAAACGGCAAAATTGTGGGCTTTGCCAACGTCGCGCAGGGCTTTGCCTCCGACCGCTACTTCAGTTCCCGGCCTTCGGCGTTCGGCTACGACGCCACGGGCGGTTCCTACGGCTCCAACGCCGGTCCGGCGAACCCCGGCTACCTGGCCACTGTGCGGGCCCGGATTGATACGTTCATGCGGCACAATCCGGAAATTTCCCGGCGGCAGATTCCCTCCGAACTCGTTACGGCCTCGGGCAGCGGGCTGGACCCGCACCTCTCGCCGGAGGCGGCCCATGTGCAGATTCCGCGCATTGCCAAAGCCCGCGGCCTGGGCCGGGCACGGGTAAAAGCCCTGGTGGACGCTCACGTGCAAGGGCCACTGCTCGGAATTATGGGCCCCCGCACGGTGAACGTACTCAAACTCAACCTGGCACTGGACCTGCTGAAATAAATCATCCACCTGCCCTTTTCCTTTGCCCGCGGGGCTAACCCGGGCGGTAGGTACAATCGTAATTCCCCTATGCTCTCTAACCACTTTACGACCTGGTTTGCCGCGTTCCTGTTTGCCGTGGCTGGCCTGGGCGCTTCCGCCCAGACGGACCCGGATTCTACGGGAACGCCCAAACTTACCTTCGGCGCTTTTGCCGACGTGTACTACCTCTACGAATTTCTCGAACCCGCCGACCACCAGCGTCCGGGCTTCGTGTACGCGCACAGCCGCCACAATGAATTTGCGCTCAACAACGCGGTGCTTTCGGCTGCCTACGCCGCCGACCGGGTACGGGGCAACCTGGGGCTGCACACGGGCACCTACGTAGGGCGCAACTACGCCGCCGAGGGACTCGACGGTTCGGAAGTACTCAAATTGGTTTACCAGGCCAACGCCGGTGTGCGGCTGGCCAAAGGGCTGTGGCTGGACGCGGGCATCATGCCTTCGCATATTGGCTACGAGTCGGCCCTCTCGATTGACAACCCAACGCTGACGCGCAGCCTCATGGCCGACAACACGCCCTACTACGAAACCGGGGCCAAGCTCACCTGGGATGTTTCCGGTAAACTTACTGTGTCGGGGCTGGTACTCAACGGTTGGCAGCGCATTGTGGAAACGGACCAAAACAAGGCCATTGGCACGCAGGTGCAGTACAAACCGGCGAAAAGCGTGTTGCTCAATTCGAGCACCTTCCTGGGCAGGGAAGGCACCCGTCGCTACTTCCACAATTTCTACGGCGTGTTTGACTTCACCGACCAGGTGACTCTGATGGCAGCCTTTGACATCGGCTGGCAACAGGTAACGGGCAGCCCGGGCGCGTACAAAACGTGGTACAACCCCAACCTGATCGTCCGGTTCAAACCCACCAACCGGGTGGCCGTGGCTGGCCGGGTGGAGTACTACCACGACCCGGAAAACCTCATCGTGCCGGCGACGGTTTTGGGCGACGGCAGCGCCGTGGCGGGCTTTCAAACCTGGGCTCTCTCACTTAACGTGGACTACCTGCCCGTTCCCGGCGTGGCGCTTCGGCTGGAAGGAAAACTCTACACGTCAAAAAACGATGTATTTCTGCGCAAGGGCGCGGCTACGGGGACAACCGAGCTGGTTGCGGCTTCGCTGGCCTTTAAATGGTAAAGCCCCGAATACCCCGCCGGAAACGCCCAAAACCCGTTACCTTAGCGGCGCCTCAATGGGGTTTTTGCCATTTTTACGCACTTCCCGTATGCCTCAGCAACACCAGACCGAATCGGCGGATCGTTTCCTGGAACTCATCCAGCTGAGCCGGCGGGGCCGGTTCAAACTGTATCTGGGCATGAGTGCCGGCGTGGGCAAAACCTACCGCATGTTGCAGGAAGCGCACCAACTCGTGCGAAGCGGCATCGACCTGAAAATAGGCTACGTAGAAACCCACAACCGCCGGGAAACCGCCGCCTTGCTCGGCGACCTGCCCCTGATTCCCCGCAAGAAAGTGTTTTACAAGGGCAAGGAACTCGAAGAGATGGACGTGCAGGCGATTCTCAACGCACACCCCGCGGTAGTGCTGGTGGACGAACTGGCCCACACCAACATTCCCGGTTCTAAAAACGAGAAACGGTGGCAGGACGTGGTTGACCTGCTGGATGCGGGCATAAACGTAATCAGCGCCCTCAACATCCAGCACCTGGAAAGCCTCCACGAAGAAGTGCGCAACATTACGGGCATTGAAGTATCGGAACGGGTGCCCGACCACGTGCTGCGCCTGGCCGATGACATGGTCAACCTCGACCTGCCGGCCGATGAACTCATCACCCGGCTGAAGGAAGGCAAGATTTACCACGGCGCCAAAATCGAAGCAGCCTTGCAAAACTTTTTCCGGCCCGGGCAGATTCTCCAGCTCCGCGAACTGGCCCTCAAGGAAGTGGCCTACCAGGTCGAAAAGAAGATTGAAACGGAAGTAATGGGGCCCAACCGGCTCCGGCCCGAGAAACTGCTGGCCTGCATCAGCACCAACGATGGGGGAGCCAAAAAGATTATCCGGCAGACGGCTCGCCTGGCCAGCTACTACGACGCCCAGTGGATTGTGCTCTACGTGCAGACACCCCGCGAGAACTTTGACAAGATCAACCTGGCCGCGCAGCGCCACCTGATCAACAACTTCAAACTGGCTACCGAACTGGGCGCGGAAGTGATCCGGATTAAAAACCGGCGCGTTTCGGAGGCGATTCTCCAGGTGGCACGCCAGAAAGAGATCAGTTTCATCATCCTGGGCAAGCCGCGTTTCAATTGGTGGAACTTTGCGTTCCGCTCGGCGCTGCTGCGCACGATGCTGCTCCAAACGCAGGCTACGCCCATTGATATCATTCTCGTGTCCTGATGCGCATCAAAACCAAACTTTCGGCCGGACTCCTGTTCCTCTTCCTCCTGTTCCTGGTCGTAGGCGGCGTAGGGGCGTATTACATTACGATGCTCACCCGGGAATCAGACCAGATCACCGAGGATAATTACGAGTCGGTAGCGTACACCAGAGCCATGCTGGCGGCGCTTGACAGCATGGAGCGGTACCATACCGAAGTGTTTTTTGGACCAGATCCGGATGGTCTTACGCTGCAAATGTACCGGCAAGCCTACCACCGGGCCGTTGCTACGTTCGAAAAGAACTTGCGGACCGAGCAAAACAACATCACCGAAGTTGGCGAAGGGGAAATGGTGGCTTCCCTGCGGAGGCATCTGGACGGGTTACAGGAGGTGACCCTACCCGTCGTGCGCGGCCCGAGACCGGCTCCGGCGTACTACTTCAATAAGGTATTGCCTGCCTCTGATGCGGTGCGCCGGGACGTACTGGCCATTTCGGAAGTGAACCTGGAGGCCATCAACCGCAAGAATGCCCGTGCCCAGCAAATGGCAAAGGAAGTGCTTGCTTCCATTTCGCTGGTGGGGGTGGTGGCTTTCATCGCCTACTTCACGTTCCTGCTCAATTTCCCCGGTTACATTGCCGGTCCCATCGGGGAGTTGTCCGAAAGCATCCGCCAGATTGCCGCCCGCAACTACGGGCAAAGGCTGCATTTTGAGTCCGACGACGAGTTTGGGGAAGTGGCTACGGCATTTAACAACATGGCTAAAAAGCTCGACGAGTACGAACACAGCAACCTGGCCGAGGTCTTATTTGAGAAGAAACGCCTCGACACGGTGATCAACCGCATGCACGACGCCATTATTGGCCTCGATGAGGAGTTGCAGATCCTGTTTATCAACCGGGAAGCGGCCCGGCTCCTGCACGTGCAGGAATCGGACGTTGCCGAGCAGTACGCCTCCGACGTGGCAATCCACAATGATTTGATGCGGAACCTGTTGCAGGGCCTGCTGCCCCCATACCCGCCGCCCGGGAGTGGACCCCTCAGAATTGTTGTGAACGACAAAGAGTCTTACTTCAGCAAAGAGGTGGTAGAGGTAGCGTTTACCCCCACCGGGGAGAACGAAGTCAGAAAAATAGGTTACGTGATCGTACTCAAGAACATCACCCGCTTTCAGGAACTGGACACCGCCAAAACCAACTTCATTGCCACCATCTCCCACGAACTCAAGACGCCCATTTCCTCCATCAACATGAGCCTGAGGCTGCTGGAAGACAAACGGGTAGGCGCCCTAAACGAGGAGCAGCAGCACTTGGTGGATACCGTCAAGGACGAAGCCCAGCGCCTGTTGAAGCTCACCGGCGAGTTGCTTGACCTCACCCAGGCCGAAACCGGCAAGATCCAGTTGCATTACCAGGAAACCAAGCCGAAAGAAATCATTGCGTATGCGCACGAGGCGTTGCGCCTGCAAGCGGCCCAGAAACACCTGCAAGTGGGCGTGCACGTGCCCGACGACCTGCCCCAACTGCACATTGACCGGGAGAAAACGGCCTGGGTCATGGTAAACCTGCTGTCCAACGCGGTGCGCTACTCACCCGAAAAGGGGCAGATTCACGTACGGGCCGGGCAACTGAATGGCAGCGTAGTGTTTTCGGTGCAGGACTTCGGCAAGGGCATTGATCCCCGTTACCAGGAACGCATCTTTGAACGCTACTTCCGCGTACCCGAAGGTGGCAGCAATGCGTACGGGACGGGGCTGGGGCTAGCCATTTCCCGGGAGTTCATCACGGCCCAAGGGGGTAAAATATGGGTGGAAAGCCAACCCGGGGCGGGCAGCAGGTTCCTGTTCGCGCTGCCCGTGGCGTAAAGCAATCATCCAAAGACCGGCGTGCCCTTCCCACTTTTCCAAAATGAAAAAAAGGGTTGCTACTTCGAAAAGCTGGCACTGCCCGAAAAGCGCATCTGACCACGAAAGCGAATAGATAATCACCTGTTTTACAGAATTTTATCTAACAGACAACCGGAGAAAGGCAGCCTGGCACGTGGCTTGGCTTATCCTGTTAGTCCAAGCAGAACTACATTTTTTGTAAAACCCATCCGAATTTCTATGTCTACCGCGTCCTAAGCGCTCCCTGGTGCTGCCCGGCACCTGTTTGCGTAATAAAGCGTTAACGGCTCCCGATTTCCCTAAAACTTTCTGCTTTTAAACGGCAATTCCCCCAAAAAGGGATACCGGCAACCCATTGTCCTATCCAAATCCAGAACTGTATGATTACCAACTTCAAAAGCTTGTTTGTAAAAACCGGGCCCTCGGCGCAGGTCGAAAAAACCTTCCCCCAACGCGGGCAGCCTCGGGAATTTTCCGCCGGTTGCTTCGCCTCCCGTTTCAACTCCGGATGAAGTGCTGGCGGAAGTGCTTCAGGTGCACGAAAAGGGTCTCGAATCAACCAACCTGCCCGGCTACGACTTTTACGAGTTTTACCAGGCCATCTCAGCCACCGGCCATGCCACCCCGCAGGTGTACACCCTGACGTACCGCATAGCTAAAACCCTATATAAAACGATTACGTCGGAGAAACTCGTCGAGAATGCCGCTTTCTACCTCCACAAATTGGAGGAGGTGCACTGCCACTACGCCACCCACGGCCAAGGGAAGCTGACCTCGCTGGGGGAGGAAAAACAAGCTGCGCGGGCGGACTTGGCCGCCCAGATCAGCGGAGCCACCGAGCGGATTGCCCAACTGGAAGCCGAACTGGCCCGGCTTCGCCTCGACGTGGCCGAAAAGCAGGACCGGCTCTCAACACTCGATGCCGTATACGCCCCCCGGAAAAGCACCATCCGGGAAAAACTCGGGGCCAATGCGCAAACCTACCGGATCAGCACTGATAAACTGACCGCGGTCAGGGAAGGTATCCACCAGTACATCCGCGAATAATTTCATCAAACGATCATCACATGACAACCCAAACCGATAAAGTGCTCCAGTTACCCATTGTAAGACACTTCACGTAAAGCAACATTCTCCTCCATCTGCAAAAGGGACGCAAGGGAGAAAAAGGCATTGGCATAGCGGTAGGCATCCTGCTGCTGAGAACCGCCCTTTGGGGACTCTATGGGTACGTGCTCCCGGTGGTGTTTGGCTGGGTAGGACACCTCCTGGGCGCCCTAACGGCGGCCGGGCGTTGCCTTCTGCGTACTGTTGCCCGTGCTTGCCAAAGGCGTAAGAAGGCTGGCAAGAGCTCTGCACCGGCTCCTTATCCGGTGCGACCCGTTCGAGGAACTGGCGGCGCGAGAGGCGAAAATGGCGCAGCACCGGTCGCTCGTCACACAGAAGGGTCATCTATTGGGACAGCACTGAGAATAGTGAATATCAACCCAAACCCAATGAGCTAGAATACTATTCAAACAGAGGCAATCTTCGGTTTTGTCCCAATGCATTCAAAGAAATCAACTTTCTAGCGTAGCTTTCCTCCTGATTCAATCAATAACCGGACTTTTGTTCTCATCGGGGTGGGCAGCAGCATTGTGCCACTGTTTTCGATTGCAAAATCAGTGCTGGTTCGGGAGCCCAAAAGCCGGGTATGGCTCATCTACGGCAACCATAGCCAGGAATCAATCCTTTTCAAAGCCCAACTGGATGCGATGGAATCGGCGTATGGCAGCTTGCGCTTCCGCACTATTCACGTATTGAGTCAGCCCGCTTGGGGCTACAGAGGACCAGTGGGCCATCTCAATGAGCGGACGCTCATCCACCTGCTTGTCGACTTACCCGCCCTGGAACGGGCTAGAGCCAGTTTCTTTGTGCGCGCGCCGGAAGGCGTGACGAGGCAAACCCTTAGTGCTTTAGCTCTGTTTTGGATTCCTGCTGGTCAAGTTTTCTCCCAAAGCTACTCACCGCCCCTCTCCAAGCTACTCTCAAACCAGTGGCAGGAACAGACAGGAGAGTAACTGACATTTTACGTAAGGTCGCATAACTTACTATCCGAAAACATTCCTGGTGGCTTACGCTGCTGGACGGATATGGAATGGTTGTTCGATTGTTATCACCACCTGAAGCCAAAATCCAATAAGATGACCGTCAAGGAACACACCTAGACATCAACTCTAAACAAAAAGACCATGGAAAATACGACGAAGCAATTGCTTGCAATGGGTCCTCAGGAAGGCCAGATCATCTCAATGGTAGGGACCGGCTGATTGTAACAGGCAAACAAACCGGTGGCGACTACGCCCTGATTGAGATGCTGGTGCCGCCCGGGGGCGGACCTGGTCCCCACAAACACGCGGGTTTTCATGAGACGTACTATGTGCTAGAGGGGGAAGTGCTGTTTTAGGTTGAAGACAAAACGATAATGGCAAAAAAGGGGCAATTAGTCAGCATTCCCAAGGGTGGGGGTGTGCATCAATTCAAAAACGCCTCCAGTAGCACTGTGCGGGTGCTCTGCATGGTGGTTCCGGCCGGACTTGATGCCTTCTTCCTGGAAGTTGGTCAGCTCCTAACCCCCGGCGGGTCGGAGCCTCCCCAAGAGATGGGACCCGACGAACAGAAGCGCCTAAAAGCCATTGCTGAAAGGTACGGACAAGAGCTTTACCCACCCGACTACTTCGATAAGCGCAAAGCCAACTAGCGGCCATTTATCCTCTTATACCCAGGTTCTGAATATTGACTTTGTCTTTTAATAAATGGCTAAACATGTAGTCTAGTAAAACACTGGGCATATTGAGAAAGTAGACATCCTGAAAAAGCCTATTTACATAGCTACAAATCGTAATCAAATAGGTTGGTATAACGAGAGGGCAAGGGCAACCTTGTCCTTTTGCTTTATCAAGCTGCAAAGGGTCTCAGAAAAGGGTCTTATGTTGCTCATCGCAGGAACACTACCACGTACTCTTTGTAGAATTGCCCCAAATAGCACGCTTCTTTCTGCACAAGTTTATGTTAAATTCCATTGCCACGCAGCAACGTCTCTTATCGTTGCTGACCACCAGTGCCCATTTTACAGGGCCACTTACATCGGCACGCACGAAAAGGCAGCGTAACGCTGACGGTTATGTCAAAAGCATTAACCCTTTCAAAAAGTATGTTCTCATTTGATCCCATTCTCTTAATCGGTGGTTCTGGCATTGTCGGCCGCTGGACGACCCGGTTTCTACGCGACTTTTACCCAAATGTCCCGCTATTAATAGGCGGTCGCGACCTCACCAAGGCTGAAGAAGCCGCATCCGAGATCGGCAATGCAGAAGGCGTTGTGCTCGACCTGGCCGCTGAGGACCTGGGACTCGGTGAAAGGCCGGTCAGCGCCGTCGCCGTATTTTTTACGGACGAAAGGATCGCCGGGCTGCGGTTCGCCCAGTCTAAGGGCGTGCCCCATATCAGCATTTCTCCAGGCATCATCGAGATGGGTCCCGAAGTAGCGGCTTATATACACAAACCCGATACCGCACCAGTTGTCCTTGGCACGGAATGGCTGGTAGGCGCCACAACAGTTCCTACCCTCGAATTTGCCAAGGCATTCGGTCGGGTTCACGACATCACCATCGGTGCGTTGCTCGACGAGCAGGATGCTTTCGGTCCGGCGGCAAACGCCGATCTGGAGCGCCAGACGAGGACCATGCCCGCAGCGCTGGCTCGCCGTGACGGCCGCTTCTTCTGGCGCGTCGGCGAGGAGGCTAAAGACAAGTTCCGCGCCGTTGACGGCACTGAAATGGAAGCATCCGCCCTTTCGCCTTACGATGTTGTCGGCCTGGCGACCGCAACCGGCGCGCCAAACGTTCAATTCAATCTTGCGCTGGGGGTGAGTTCTACCCGCCGTCGTGGCGAGCCGATGTCGACCGAGATTCTCATCGAACTCGCCGGAGAGGATCATAAGGGCCGACCGCTCCGTACCCGTCATGCGGTGGTCCATCCGGAAGGGCAAATGCCGCTGACGGGGCTTGGCGTCGCCATGGTTCTGGAACGGCTGATCGGACTTGATGGTAATCCGGCAATCCTACCTGGGCTCTACTTCCCCTATCAACTGCTCAAACCTACCACCTATTTCGCTCGTCTTGAGCAGATTGGCGGCACCATCTTGACGTTGGAGGTGCTGTGATGTGTGAGAAACACGTTCTCCTAATCAGTCTTAGGAATAAATCAACTAGTAAAGCCGTAGAGGGTACCGTCTCATCGCCAGCCAATCCGTTCGGCAAAAACGGTAGATATCTAACTTGTCCAGTAGCTAAATTAAGCTTGTTTAGTCGTGGAGTAAGCGCACCGCCACTTGAATTTCTACCCCAATTCCTTTAAAACGGCGTCGATCTCCTTGACTGGCCCTTTGGTAGTATGTAACTCCGTTAAGCATCCCAGCCTTTTCAACGAGGCTTACATTGGATTATGAAACAGACCAGGTGCTCAACCTGTCAACTAATGGAAAAAATGCACCAACAAGCGAGGCCAGTTATCGCATAACGCAGCAATGGTTCACCGTTTATTCACTGGGGTGCGCGGCTCGGGTGATGGCAGACGTAACAGGCGCGCTGGATTGCGACGCGTGATCAGGTCGATCTCGGCGTCGGTGATGCCGCGCTCCTTGAGGCTCAGGATAAAGCCCTTGAAGCCGTCGGGTGGAATAGGGTTGAAGGACTGACCGAAATCCGTCGCCAGAATCGTGTGCTCGGCCCCAATTTCCCGAATGAAGCGCACGGTTTCCTCATACGTGATCTGTCGCTGGTTGCGGCAGAAGGGGTTGTGCAGGTGTGTCTGTGGTCCCTTGAAGGGTCCCAGGGCAGTATGTTCAATGAAACCGCCCAGACGCGCTACTTCCTTCATCTGCTCCATTGTCATGCCAACCGGGTCCTGGACGGCATGGGTCACTACGACGGGGATGTTGCGCTCCCGTGCCGCCCGGACCACCAGTAGCGCTTCATCGGCTCCCAAATGGGAGGTGGCTACTGAGTAGCTATGTTTAGCAATGGTGTCGAGCGTAGCCAGCACGTTGGGCAAGAGCTTGCCTCCCTCAGAAATAGCGGCAAATTTCCGGTTTTGACCACTCCGTTGCACCCCGGCTTTGGAGTCGAAGACGGGCATCCAAACCATTTTCATGGAGGGCAATTTCATTTTAGCCAGGGCCGACACGGCTTCGGGATTGGCCCCACCCACACTTAGATCGAGCGAGATGCCGCCGAAGACCTCAATGCCCGGTACCTGCTTGCCGACCAGGTAGGCGCGGGTGGCGGTCTCAAACTTAAGCGATTTGACCAGGATTGCCCGCATCCCTTTATCGCGGGCCCGACGGGCCCGCTCGAACATGTCCATTGATCCGCCATCCAGAATGGCGTACTCCTCCTCGGTGTGGATGTGCGTGTCGATGGTACCAGTCAGTAAGGGGTCAGGATTTTCCTGCGCCCGCAGCGCGGGAAAGCACCCGATGGTGAGCAGCCAAGCGGTGAGGGAGCGGACAGATGCCCGGAGAAGAAGCTTGTCCCACTTGGCATGACGGATTGCTGTTCTCATTACTAACGAATTGGTTTGGTTGACAAACAACCAAAACTACGTCCGGTTCTTTTGCCAATCGGATGCGATCTGCGGGACAAGCCAATGAATTAACGGTACATTTCCCGGATCGTACTCCGATATGCCAGTGGGGTTTGTCCGGTCATTCGCCGGAAGAACCGGTTGAAGTACGAACTATCCCGAAAGCCTAACTCGAAGGCAACCTGTTTGACTGAACGCTCCGTATGGAACAGGATGCGTTTGGCCTCCAGCAACAGCCGCTCGTGAATATGCCCGATCACCGTCTTGCCGCTTTGCGCTTTAATGAGCGCGTTCAGATGACTGGCTGACACGTTGAGTAGTTGGGCATACGCATTCACCTGATGAATCTGTTTAGAGTTTTCTTCGATGCACGTCTGAAACCGCCGGTAGAACGCGCGGTTATGGAATGGTTCTGCCTGGCTGAATTGCCGGTTGTAGATCCGGCTGAGCAAGAGGATCAGGACATTTAGGTAAGCATGGATTATCTCGTGCTGGAAGTCCAGTTCGCCTTGACTTTCGGCGACCATTTTGTCCAGTAGTGCTTCGATCTCCCGCCGCTCACTGGTAGTCAAGGCGAGCTTATGCCCGTTTTGTGGATTCTCGATGAGAGGAAGTGTACGCAGCCGGTGGTATTATTTGAGGGCAAAAAGTTCCGCGGTAAACGAGATTCTAATCGCCGTAATGGCGGCTTCCTCCTTTAAGTGTACCTATTCGGGGTTGGTAAAAAAAAGGGTATGAGGTTCAAATTGGTAAGGAACCATATCAATCCAGTGCCGGCCATTCCCCCTTTTCACATAAAGTAGCAAGTAGTAGTTTTTCCGGTGCGGGGAAAAGAAGATTTGGTTTTTCCGGTAAGTTGACTCATCTGTCACTTCAATCTTGACCAGCGGGGCCGTTTCGTCACCTGGTGCGGGCTGCAAGTCGTAACGGGGAATGTTGCCCAGGGAAAGTGGGGAATGCATCGTTAATAATCACGGTTCGAATAAGTACGGTTCGCCAGTTTTAAAATAATATGAGGTGCTCCCCCTTTTTTAGGACCAGTACTTGGGGAGTATAAGTTGAAATTTGGCTTCAGGCAGTGTTGGCTGGAGAGTCATAATAGACCGCTACGGGCAGTTGCCTTGCGATGCTTCGATGATATTTCTGGTAATTTTACCTTTGAAAGAAAGCCTTTAGGCCCTGATACAATTACCATCCGTTCTTAGAGAGTGTTTGGAATAGCATAAAAAAGGAATCGGTGCTTATGCTTAAACTTGAGGTATCTCACGCCTTAAGTCTATGCAAACCTGTTACCAGGAGTTAACCGATTCCCAGTGGGAAATTATCGAAAAGCTCATTGATAGTAAAAGAAAGCGGTGGCATTCTTTACGCACGATTTGCAATGCCGTCCTGTGGATCGTCTACTCAGGCAGCCAGTGGCGCAATCGGGAGAGCAAGTACCCGCCCTGGCAAAGCGTGTACTACTACTTTCGTAAGTGGCAGAAGACGGGCTTATGGGAACAGATTCTGGATGCATTAGTGGTCAAAGAACGCAAAAGGCAAACCCGACAAGAAAGCCCGAGTCTGCTGGCGGTGGATTCTCAAAGTGTAAAGACAGTCAACTTTGTGAGTCTGGACACGGGCATTGACGGGGCTAAGAAGCTCAACGGCCGCAAGCGCCACTTGGCCGTCGACACGCTGGGACTGCCTTGGGCTACGCTGGTAACAGCAGGCAGTGTTTCCGATACGGCCGCTGGTTGTAAGCTAGTGGACCAGTTAAAGGGCAAAGTGCCACGGCTGGAAAAGATCGCTGCCGATCATGGCTACAAAGCCAGTTTTATTGATTACGTACACACAACCCATCAGTGGAGCGTAGAAATTGCACAAAGACCAGAATCAGCCCAAGAATTTGTGCCCCAAAAGAACCGCTGGCCCGTGGAAAGAAGCTTCGGTTGGCTCAACTTCAGGCGTAGATTAGCCAAAGATTATGAGAAAACCGTCGAGTCTTCCCAAGCCGTATTACAGATTGCCTTTATCTCGTTCCTGATTCGAAGACTTGCCAAATAATATTTTAAAACACTCTCTTAGGAGGGCAAAGGTAAACATGGTCACATTTGACGGTTCGCCATAATCTTTCGTTTACGCGGCGGCTTGATAGCACATAACCTGCGGAAGAGCCGCGAAGGTGGACACTTGAAAGAGAGCCAATTGACATTTTGCAACCTACTACTTTATAATTTTAGGGTTACGTTAACCAGGATACTAGGACTTTAGCTTGACTTTCGATCATAGTAAGCCGGCAGCATTCAGTATCTCAATACGTACTACTCCTCCAAGTCAGGACCACTAGGTATGCCCGAACACAGTGATTAAAATAGTGGTCCTGCTTGGGGTAGCACTTACAATTGGCACGCTAACCCGCTTAGGAGTTTCCGCCTGGAATTGCCCAGTAAGCTCTTTGTCAACTGATAGCGGCTTTTTTATCTTTTTTCTATGGTGAAGCCAAACGAGCTAAAATCCCAAGCCCACCGTAAAGCCCCTTACTGGGGAAGCAAAATCACCAATAGCGGTTGCCGCACCCGTATTCGTATTGACGGAGTAAAGCTTGGTACCGCCGCTCGATGTTAGCAAGGCGTATGCCACCCCTCGGGTGCCACTGATGTCAAAACCATTGCTGCCTTCTGCATTAATCCCTAGACTACCTACCTCTACTAGAGTGCCAATATTGGGTAGATTTTGTTGATACAGTTTATCCGTATCCACATCAATGTCTAGGAGCAACGTGCTGGTAGCACCGGCAAAATTATTGGTGTAAGCAGCCGCATTTACCTTGGGCGTACCGGGGTTTAATGCACTATCAGTCAACACGGAGCCGTCGTTGGGATTGAATCGTAGATTCTGCCCAGTATTGCTAACAATCCGAATCCGGTCGACTACCGGATTGAAATCAAAGCCAAAGTCACTACCAGATAGGGGAACATTCAGCGTGCCGGCCACCGTAGCGGCTCCCGAGGCAGCATTGATTGTATAAATTTTTCCGCTACTGCCCAGGGCGTATAACTGGCCATTCAAGGGACGAAAATCTAGTCCTAGCACCTGCTCGCCCATTGCCATGCCCGTGATGGGTTTGGCAGTGGTGATGGAAGGCGTTTCTGGATTGAAAATTTGCAGTGCATTGGCAGCATCCACGGCGTAGGCAACCGGCTGGGTAGGGATAGCGATACCAGTATACATGGCGCTTTTTTGGTATTTGGCCAGAATTTTGGTCTCACCCGTAGCTAAATTAACCCTGAACAAAGTAGACTTTTTATTTACTTCAAAAAGCCCCAGTCCCATGTCTTCCTTAGCCGAGATATCAAAGCCTCCTTCACCTTCTAGTTTTAATTTCAGATCTCCCACTTCTACCAAAGTACCCTCATTGGGAGGCTGTTGCTTGAAGAGTTTCGCCGAAGCGATGTCGATGTCATAGAGGGTAGTGGTAGCCGCACCGGCCACGTTATTGGTATAGGCCACGGCCGCAATGCTAGCTTCCATCTGCCCGTTGATGCTGCCGTCGACAGTCATCACCGTACCCGTTTCCGGGTTGAGGCGTAGATTCTGTCCGGCATCCGTCACCACCCGGATTCGGTCAACGGTCGGGTTGAAGTCAAAACCGGCTAGCTTACCCGCTAAGGCCGGCATAAAGGGACCAGAACCGATCATTCGGGCGGCTCCGGTTTGGGAGTCGAGTACATACAAGCGGCTGGTACTGCCTAGCCCGTACAATTGCCCAGTGGCCGGACGAAAATCAATGGCTATAATGGTTTCACCCGGTTGCAAACCAGTAATAACGGCCGAGTTCAACACTTTTTCAGGGTTTGACGTCGAAATCTGATCCAGGGTGGTGCCACTAGCCAAGGCGTAGAATGTGAGTTGCTCGCTGCCGTGCGATTTTCGGCTCGCGGCCGACAACTCCTCTTGTGGACTGGGCACTGCCTCTTCTTTTCGGCAGCCGGTAAAAGCGAGCAGCAGGATAGCTATCGCAACTATCCTGGCAGGATTGAAGATCTTTTTCATAGGAAAAGGAGTAGGGGTTGAAGGTGGCAAGCTTGTTGGCGGCATACCTACGGAAAAGTGAATCCAGGCGGATTTGCCGAGAGCTTAAATAAAACTAGATTTATTAAGCAGGCGAAAAGTACTTGTCTGTTCCCCTAAATGGGCCGGAAGCGTAAAAAAAGGGTGCTACATCATGGATCATACAAGCCTTAGAGGCGGATCATCCTCAAGCAAATGATGAAATGCAGGAATTGCTTGAGGATTCCTCGTTTTTGAAATGAGTGACAAGAATTTTGCTCTAAAATCCTTTCTTGTATTTGAACGTTTACCACTGGGGCAGGGCTTTTGCGGATCACCCTTCATTAGGGTACAGCGTCTTTCCCGCAACGATTATGGTCATCTCGTAATTAACGCCCGGCTTGGTTAACTCCCGTAGGAAGCCTAAGTAGAGGACCGTGTTATCAACCTTAGTTTGGAAACCATGATAAAACGAAAACCCGTATTCACCTATGCTTTGATTGCTTTGCTTTTGAGCCCCGGCGCATGTGCCCTCTACGGGCAGGGCAACAAGCAGGACCAGCCGGTAGAGGCCAGCTACGAAGGAAACATTTTCAAACCGGTAAAGGTCGAGCCCACCGATGTCCGCGTGGGTGGGCTCAAACTGCCGTCTGGTTTCAAAGTGACCAAGTTTGCCCAGAACCTGGGCAAGCCGCGCATGGTGGCTGTAAGCTCCGACGGCACTGTGTACGTGACCAGCCGGGATGCCGGCACGGTGACCATGCTCAAAGACGCCAACCACGACGGCAAGGCCGAGATGCAGCAAGAGGTAGCCAAAAAAGAAAACATGCACGGCATTGCCATCGACGGCAACAAGATGTACCTGATTGCCGTCAATGAGGCGTTTGCCGCTGACATTAAGGCGGACGGCACGCTGGGCGACCTCACCCGGATTGTGAGCGGGCTGCCCGAAGGCGGCCAGCACAACAACCGCACCCTGGTGATGGGCCCCGACAAGCACCTCTACATCTCGGTGGGCAGCACCTGCAACGCCTGCGAGGAGACCAGTGACCTCAACGCCACCATGGTGCGGGTCAAGCCCGACGGTTCGGAGCAGAAAATCTTCGCCAAAGGGCTGCGCAACACGATTGGCTTTGCCTTTCACCCGCAGACCAAAGAACTCTACGGCTTTGACCACGGCATCGACTGGCTGGGCGACAACTCGCAGAAGGAAGAACTAAACCTTATTAAAGAAGGCGCCAACTACGGCTGGCCCTACGTCTACGAAGACGGCAAGCCCAACCCGGCCGACGAGCCGCCCGGTGACACTACCCACGCCGAGTACGCCAAAAAGACGGCCTTCCCTGTACTCACTTACGATGCGCATTCGGCCCCAATGGCAATAGTCTTCTACACGGGCGACCAGTTTCCCCAGTCCTACCGCAACAGCGCCTTTGTCACTTTGCACGGCTCGTGGAACCGCAAGGAGCCTTCCGGTTACAAAGTGGTGCGCGTCAAGTTTGAGAACGGTAAGCCGGCCGGTTTTGAAGACTTCCTGACCGGCTTTCTCACGAGCGGCAACCGGGAGCAGTTTGGCCGGGTGTGCGGCATGGCCCAGCACCCTGATGGTTCGCTGCTCATCTCCGACGACGACAACGGCGTGCTCTACCGAGTGGCTTATGGCGGCAAGTGAGCAAGAAGCTGGTAGGGCGAAAGGTGGTACGTACTGATTATGGGTACGGGCAGAAAGCGGTTTGCTTAAAGGGATAGCTAGTAAAAGCAGCGATTATGAAGGAAGCGGACTTAAATTTTGACGCAATAGTATTGACCCAGGTAGCGGCTCGTTCCCGCCAGGTGTATTTCATGTATGATGTAGAGGCCCACAAACTGCGTTACCTCAACCCGGCAGCCGGAAAGCTTTGGCAGGTCCCCCCGCAAAGTCTGCCCGATGAACCCGAAAAACTGCTAAAGATGGTGCACCCGCAGGACCTGGCGTTGCTGGAGCAGCACTACCAGATTCTGCTTGACGAGAGCGGGCCACTGCTGCCGGTAGAGAGGTCAGTCGCAGAGATAGCCGCTCCGGCGGCTAAGCCGCTGGAATTTCGTTTGCGTCTGCCCGGCGATACCATAAGGTGGATTTGCTTGACAGTTTATTCCATTCAGCGGGAAAAGCAGCTTCTGCTAGCGGGGTATGCCGAGGACATTACCGCTAGAAAAGAATACCTGGAGGTTACCCTTAAGTTTAACGCCAAAAAGAACGCCATGCTGGAAATTCTCTCCCACGAACTGGCCGCACCCTTTGCTAATATTCAAGGCTTGGTCACGCTACTGGAGCACAGCGTGAGCGAAGGGGAGACTGTTGAGGAGTTGATCCGTTACATCAGGGAGAACGCCAAAAAAGGTTCGGACCTGATTCACAACTTTGTGGATGCCGAGTTTCTGGAATCTTCCCGGGTGGTGCTGCAAAAGGAACGCACGGACCTGGTAGCAAGGTTCCACACTATGCTGGAGGATTACCAGCGCGCGGAAGGGCTCATTGCCAAACAGTTTATGCTTTCTTCCTCGGCTCCCTCCATCTACTTATCAGTTGACACCTTCAAGTTCATGCAAGCAATCAATAACCTGATCTCAAACGCCATCAAGTTTACCCCCGATAACGGCCGCATTGAGGTAAGCATTGAGGAGCGTTTAGGTGAAGCAACCGGGGCATCAACAATACTTATTTCCGTTGCCGACGACGGCATCGGCATTCCCGTCCAGCTACAACCCGTATTGTTTGATAAATTTACCAAAGCCCGCCGGCCCGGCCTCCGGGGCGAGAAGACCACCGGGCTAGGCATGTCGGTGATTAAAACTATTGTGGAACTGCACCAGGGCAGGGTCTGGTTTCAGAGCAAGGAAGGGGAGGGCACTACCTTTTACGTGGAAGTGCCCAAAGAGCAGGAGTGAACCTGCCATCAAAAAATGCGGGCAGGAAGGGGACCCACAAACTTTTACGCTCCCTCCTTGAGCACTAAACAAATCTGGTAGTGCTTATGTTTAGCTCGCCGGTTCCTCTACGAGTATTGGACGGAGAACCGTTATTTGTCCTCAAGTTACGCTCGTAACCGCCCTTGTAGTCGTCGTCAAAGGTATTGCTTGGCGTACGGGATGGCCTGATTGCAGTTGCAACTAGGTTCTTGCCGGTGGGGGCAACCGGACTATTGTTGCTGCCGGTGGGATCAGGGTCAAGGGTAGTAGTACCAGTCGTGTTGGCTACTCCGGGAGAAGCTTAAAAAAAGGGCATTGTTTTCATCCGCCGGTTGCCACTGCTGGCGAGGACTTGTTGCAATTGAGAATGGCCTTTGGGCAGTTAAGTTGCATTCTTGCTGGTGGACTTGAGGAGAGATCACTGAGTAGCAGATTTGCGGCATCATGCACGGTAAATGAGAATTGCTTAAGACGTTTGAGAAGCAGGACGCCTGTCAGCCCAGAGCGCACGTATAAGGGAAAAATCGTTAAAAGCTGTGATGAGAATTTGGTGTTTGGTGGTGTTTTTGCTAGCGTTGGGCGGGACGGTTTCCGGCCAGTCTCCTCGTATCACCGACCATAACCCAGTTGGTTGGTACGTCTACAACGGCGATCATCAGTTAAGCCGGAAATGGGCGCTGCACACCGAATACCAGTGGCGGCGCATCGATTTCATCAAGCGTTGGCAGCAGTCACTGGCCCGGCTCGGGGTGAACTACCAGGTGCGGGAGGGCGTACAAATCGGGGTGGGCTACACGCATTTTACCACCTTCCCCTACGGAGCATACCCGGTAGCCGATGGAGGCGTACCTACTACAGAACACCGACTGCACCAGCAGGTGCAGTGGGGTGACACCCTCGGGCGGCTGCTGCTCTCGCACCGGATCCGGTTGGAACAGCGGTGGCTGGGCCAAGCCGCCGAAAGCAATCCCCGACAGATTGCCGGGTGGGAGTTCCAAAACCGGATTCGATACCAACTCCAGGCCGACATTCCGCTCAAAGGGCCGACGCTTGACGAGAAAGAATTGTACCTTACCTGCTTTGATGAACTCTTCATCGGCTTTGGCCGAAATGTGGGAGACAACGTCTACAACCAGAACCGGCTCCTGGCCGGGCTGGGCTATCAGGTAAGCGATCATTTCCAGATTGAACTCGGGTATTTGAACCAAATTACTCAGCACGCTGAAGGCGACCCATCAACAGGCGCCTCAGTCTTCGAAATAAACAATGGTTTTCGCTTGAACGTAGAGTATAGCCTTGATTTTGCCAGGCAGTAAGCAGGTAAGCTTTTACGATTCGGCTCAGCTTTCGTTCCACAAAGATTACCTATTGATCACGCAGCTGTACCGTGGCCTTCCCATTCGAAAATTAGTAGGTTATGAAAAAAATGAAATTCAGGTAGGACCGGCTCGTACTTTTGAGCTAAATTCAAAGGGGAGAAGCCGGGGGTTTGTCCCATGCTAGGCCGCATCAGAATCTATTTGCAACCATAACTCCTTTAGTGAATAATCATTCCCCAAGGGCTCTTTACGGAAGGGGCGCATTGACCAGAGTACTGGGAACTTACTGGCCTTGATCTAGCTTCCTTAGGCGCATACCCTCTATAAGTGTAACATTCTCCTGCTCTTCAGATGGTTGCCTAAACACAAGCAACATAAAGTCGACTAGGCCTGTCCACGAAGACTTTATGAAAACAGCTCTAACTCCGTCTGTTGCTACCCTCTCTTTGCTCCATGAGTTAACCCAACGCCAGCAGCAGGTGGTGTTTGTGTATCAGATACTCACTAACCGATTTGACTACCTAAATCCGGTCTTTGAAACAATCTGGGCCAGAACCAGGACCAGTATTCTCAAAAATCCGTCCCTGCTGCTTAAAACCATTCATCCCGAGGATCTGCCTTACCTTCGCGAATGCTACCGGGAGATGGCTGAAGACAAAAAAAAGACCGTGGAGTTTCGCATCCTCCTACCCGGTAAGCAGGAGCGGCGATTGCGATTGAGAGCCTTCCTGGTGGAAACACCGGAGGGGGAAGTCTCCATCGTGGGAATGGGCGAAGACGTGACCGACCAGAAATCTTATCAGGACAACCTGCAGAAATTTTCTACCAAGAAAAACACCATTCTGGAAATCCTGGCCCATGACCTGGCCGGTCCGCTTGGCACCATTCAGGGCCTGAGTAAACTGCTGGCCACCAATACAAAGGACTACCAAAACATCCACGTAAGTGAACTCATCGAAATGATTAACCGGATCTCGACCAGCGGTGTGCACCTGATCCGGGATTTTGTCAAGCAAGAGTTTTTAGAATCCTCTCAGGTGCGTCTGCTCAAAAGCCGGGTTGAGCTGGTAGAAAAGCTGCAATTACAAATTGAGCAATACCAGCAGTCTCAATTGCAACTGGCCAAAACCTTCATCCTGGAAACATCCGCACCTAAGATTTTTGTGGCCTTGGATGAAGATAAGTTTCTGCAGGCAGTCAATAATCTTATCTCTAATGCCATCAAGTTTACCCCTGATGAGGGCCACATTCGGGTAAGTCTCAAGGAAAAAGAGCATGTTGTCTTACTGACCGTGGCTGATAACGGCATTGGTATCCCGCTGGCTTTGCAGGCGGGCTTGTTTGAAAAGTTTACCAAGGCCAGAAGACCCGGAATTAGGGGAGAGGAATCAGTAGGGCTAGGCATGAGTATCATTAAAACCATCGTGGAGTGGCACGGGGGCAGGATCTGGTTTGAAAGTAAGGAAAACGAAGGATCCACTTTCTTTGTGGAAATCCCCAAGGAATAACTGCGCCCAGCGGCAAACAATGCTTCCTAGGAGCTCGTTCAAACGCGTAGCGTAAGGGACGTGCTCCCACTATTACTTTTGAAGTTCTTGCCGGCGATGTTTTGTTTCCAGATTCCCCAGCTGATTACCGAACAGCGGGCAGTGGCAAAAAGAAAGGGGACACTACCTCTTCGGGCACTTCCTGATGCGCGATACGGATGCCCAGCAGGCTTTCCACTGCCTTGTGGAGATCGTTAACGGGACAGGGTTTAGGCAAGCAGCAGTAGTGGAGGGATTGCACCTCCCAAGGTATAGTCTCGAGGGCTTGCTGAGGCGCTACCAGAAACAGGATGGGGATAGTGTCCCCAGGGGTGAGCAGGAGGGCTTCCTGCTTAGAGAAAACGTTTTTATAGTCCATGATTACCAAAGCCGGCTGCTGGCCCCTGGAAAGTTCTTGGGCAATTCCTGTAATATAGGGATGCTCCACCACTTGGAGCCCCCACTGCTCTAAGTATACTTTCATGCCCTGGCAAAAGATGTCACCCCGCACGAGTAACCATACCTTTTTTTTCTGCATACCACTGGTAGGGATAAAAAATGGAGGAGCAATTCTGGATAACTAACCCTTCTGACTTCTGATTCTGGCCAGCATCAAGTAATTCAATTACAAAAGGTAATTAACGACCGATCCACTCCTGACCAGCGAAAAGGCTCCCCTTGAAGCCGGAACGGATAGCGTTAGGCAGTCGAGGGGAGACTTACAAAAATACCAGGAGTGTTAAAGTCCTTCAACTACTGCTCGCTACTCCGGTGAGTTCCGCTAGCACATAGGGCCAGGGCTGCATTGGCCAAAAAAGTAGCCAATGCTAAAAAAAACAGCAGTAGCGTCAGCGGCAACACTAAGGGTATACGGGCAGTAACGCCAGGTGTTATCCTAAACGTGCAAGTTGTCTGTATTCCAGTAGTTATGCGGAAACTCTGCGGAAACTACTGGATTTGAAGAACCCGTATTTATAGGGTGTTGGGGGCAAATATTGTTTTTCAACTTTGTGGGCTGCTTTCACAGCAATTGCAGACAAACGATATCGGGCATGGAACTACTGGCTCATTTGGAAAACGAGTGTTACCGGATTACTCTCAAGGGGGACTTGGACGCCAGTAGTTCGCTGCTGCTGGATGATGCTTTGGAGAAGGCTGTTGCCTGCTCACCCCTTAAGGTGCAGGTAGACTGCCAGGAACTTAATTACATTTCCTCCGCCGGACTGGGCGTGTTCATTAGCCATCTGCAAAACTTAACGGAAAGCAACATTTCCTTGGTCCTCTACCAGATGACTCCTAGAGTAAGGGATGTTTTCCACCTGATGGGCCTGGGTCTATTCCTGACCATCTTGCCCTGCCAGCCGGATTTGCCTTCCTCGCCACTAACCGGCAGCCTTAGTAACTAACCCGCAAGCAAACGGACCGGGTAGCACGACAATTCCCTGATGGTTACAGCACGGCCGGCAGGGTAATCTTCGTTAAGTAACGTTCCAGGCAAGGCCCTTTCTTAAAGATTGTCATGGGATCAGCGCGTTCGGTGAGCGAATGATAGCGAACCTCGACGAAAAAACTGGCTACACTGTAGAGATACACTTCATAATCTCCTTCCTGCTTACCGTCCAAACACACGCCATGGTCACAGAGGCACATGTGTTGATCAAAGGGATTGTACGAAGCAAACTCTTCCATTGATACCATCACTCCCTCCCTTTCTTCAGTTACTTGTCTGCTCTCACAAAACATTCTCACGTGAAAGCTACCTATTCGGAAAACCCGCATCAATAGGGCAAATACTTATTTTAAGCAGTTACTTAAAGGGATTTTTTTTGAGTAAAATACGCATACCATATGCACTACCCGGATGGATAAAAATAAAGGGCAAATTCTGCCTGATATTTTACCGGCAGAATTTGTCCCTCTGCTTAATTAAAAACTTGTGTTCTTTTTTGGGTACGAGGCAGATACTGGGTAGGAACTGACTGGAAAATAATAAATCTAAGCCCTGTTTTAGGCCTTATCATTGCCTTTTACGGGAACGATAGGCCTTCATGTAACGTGAATAATGTGGGTTTGCTTATCAATCAGGCAGTACAGATTCGTTGTCTAATAACACCCGACAGTAATGAGGAAAGGGGAAATCAGGTTCTAAACCAAGAGCTCTACCCGTGGTCATCGGATTCTTACAGGCGCAGTGTCTGCCTGGGAACCAGCAGCAGACCCGGCCAGACAATCCGGTTGGACAGCGTCCTGGCTCCGTTGGTTGGCTGACCGGGAAAGTAAAATAAAGTTACCGGCAGTCAAGTTACGGCGCAGCGTCCGGCTCGCCGGCTTGTCCTGATGCTCCGGTGCCGAAGGCTTTCTTAAGCTCGGTAGCAGCCAGCGCCTGGGCCTCTTTGGCCTGCTCCAGCACAGTACCCATGCCGAAGAATTCATGCGTCACGCCGTCAAACTTGCGATAGGTGACCGGTACGCCCGCTGCTTTGAGTCCTTCGGCAAGTTGCTGTCCTTCACTAAGCAAAGGATCGATTTCCGCCCCGATGATGGTGGTGGGGGGCATGCCTTTGAGGGGCGCTTTTACCAGATTGATCATCGGGTCTTTGCCATCGGCCGGGCTGCGCAGGTACTGCTTGAAGAACCACTGCATGAGCGGCTTGTCGAGGGGTTTGGCCGCCGCGTACTGCCCGTAAGAAGGCGAAGTGGTATCCGAACTGGCAATGGGGTAGACCAGCACCTGGTGCAGCGGCATCATGGCGCCCTTCTTGCGAGCCATCATGGAAACATCGGCCGCCAGGTTGCCGCCTGCACTCTCGCCTACCACGGCTACGCGTTTGGGGTCACCTTGCAGGGAAGCGGCATTCTTGAGCGTCCACTCGTAGGCGGCGTAGGAGTCGTTGTGTGCGGTGGGGAACTTGTGTTCGGGAGCCTGCCGGTAGGCCACCGATACGAGCACCGCGCCGGTCTGTTCGGAGAGAGCCTGCGCCGAAGGATGGTAGGTGTCCAAGTTGGCAATTACCCAGCCGCCGCCGTGGTAGTAGACAATCACCGGAAAAGGAGCCTGGCCCGACTTGGGCGTGTAGACACGCAGGTGAATCTTGCCGCCCCTTACGTCAATGTCGCGGCCGGCGGTATCCACCCCGGCGGGAGGCATGGGGATACTATGCTTCTGCATCAGGGCCATTACGGCATCGGTAGGAGAAGGCGCCTTGCGGGCTTCGGTGGCCGACAGAGTGGGCAAAGGCGGCGTTTTGTAGCTGGCTAGCTGCTCAATCACCGTTTGCATGGGAGGGGTAATGCTAGGTGCCCAGGCCGGTTTAGCTCCCGTGGGTACGAGGGCAGCCGAGGACCCGTTTGCCGATTCGGCGGAAACAGCAGCAGAATCAGTGGCTGCGGCGTTTGCGTCAGAAGTGTTCTCTTGCCTTGACTGGTTGCATCCCAACAGGCCGACGCCCAGGGCAACGAGCAGGACCGACGCCCGAAAAGCGGGCTTGAGCAGGACGGAAGCTTTCTCCGCACCGGACCAGAATAGCTGATAAATGGATTTTTTCATTGTTTTTGGTTTTAAGTAGTTATACCAAATTAGGTAGCCGGTTGAGGCAGAATATACTTACGTGAAAACCGCAAAAACAACTAAAAGAAAAGTCTGGTATTTCCTTCCAGACTACCTACTTGACATATATGCAAAGGCTCAATGATTAAGCGGGCGAGGGGCGCCCGCTTTGCTTTCCCTCGCTTAGCGATTGTACATTCCAAAAAGAGGCTGCAATAGTCTTCATTTGGAAACACGCCTTATGGAATACTAATTAGCGAGCAAGTGGATGCGACCCAACCAGTTCCAGGAGGGCTTGAGCTAGCTGGGCCGGCGGCAAGATTAAGTCGGGATGGTCCTGGTCAATTACCGCGCGGGGCATTCCCCGGTAGGGGGTCGAATAAGGCTCCTGCACGAGCACGATTCCGCCTTGCTGGTGAATGGCCTGCGCTCCACTAGCCCCGTCACTGCCCATGCCGGATAAAACAATGCCTACCGCTTTTTCCTTTTGGTCTTCGGCCAGCGAATGAAAGAGAATGTCTACTGCCCGGCTAATGACTTCTTCCGGAGCGCGGTCTCTGAGCAAGAGCTGGCCCTTGCGGATGGTCATCATCTTGTTCTCGGGCAATTGGTAGATTGAGTTAGCTGTTACGACCTGGTCATGATGAGCCCGGTATACGGGTAAAGGAGTATGTTTAGCCAGGAGTTGGTGCGCAATACTGGGGCAGTCCCGTTGCAGGTGCTGAATGACGACGAAAGCCAGGCCAGAATGAAGGGGGATGTAGGCAAAAAACTCCCAGATAGCCTCATATCCTCCTGCTGAGGCACCAATTCCTACTATGTACAAGGGCTTACTCAAGATTAACAGGGTTTAAGTTGACTGAAGTACTTGACTTAAGGACCAGTTAAGCAGAAGGACGGAAAATAAGGTATATTGGTTTTCTAAGCACAGTACTGTATTTTTATAGCAAGCCAAGCTTTTGAAATTCGGAAGGTAAAAGACCTATGAGCAGGGCCGTTCACTTCACTTTAACCATCTTGTCGCCCTTTTCGTTATATTGTTTTGAACAAACTACCAATGGTTAATGGACTACCAAAAGCTACTCAAAGAGTTGGATGAACGCAATGAGGACATCACTCTAAGATTGGAAGCGCTGGAAGAAGCCAATTATATAATAGCGCGGCAGAATGAGCACTTAAAAGCGCATCTACTCTCACGCGTCGCTTCCAACAAAGACAGTATAGAAAACTATAGGCGGCTATTGAAGCAATAATATATTTATAGTAGTTAGTTGTGATCATTGACTCATCATCGTTAAGTTGAGATATATCCACCTGCAATCCCGAACATTCCAAGTACGCCTTTAATAGGAGTAACACCTTTCTGCGTAGGTTATTAAATATGGCAAGGGCCACAGCCCAGAGCAAACAGGTAGCTCGTCCCCCTTACCGGTAGCCCTGCAAAGGCGTATCCGGGAGCTGCACGAGCAAGTGATTTCCATGAACCAGATCAGCAAGCAGCTCAGTATTGCCTACAGGCCCGTATACAATTACGCCCGGAAATTCAAACTTTGATTCCACTTCCCGCTTTTAGCTGCATGTCTTTTTCTACTGCCCTGCTCCCCGCTGACTTACTTTCTTCCCCCGCGCTGCTGGAAACCTTGCTGGATGTCTCGCTGACAGGGGTGATTTTCTTTACGCCCGTCTACGCCACCGATGGCACCAATATTGTTGATCTGGCCTACGTGCACTTGAATCCGGCTGCCCAAAAGATGCTTGAGCTGCCCCCGCGACCCGCTCATACATTTCTTACCCTCTATCCCAATGCCCTACAGACGGGCATCTTTGCCTTTTACCGGGATACGTTTCTATCCGGCAAGGCTGGCCGCCTGGATGTAAACTACTCCTACGATGGGCTAGACAACTACTTTAACCTGGCGGCTCAGCCCAGCGGAGCGGTGCTGGTGGTGAGCTTCACGAACACCAGCGACCGGCCCCCCTCGGCCGTGGAAGAGGCCCTGCGCCAGAGCCAAGCCGCTGAAAAGGCCGCCAGAGCCGAGGCCGAGCTACAACGCCAGCGCTTCTATGACCTGCTCATGCAGCTGCCCGCCCACGTAGCCGTGCACGAAGGCCCCGACCAGGTATTTACCCTCGTCAACCCGTACTACCAGCGGCTGGCTCCGGGACGTGACCTGCTGGGCCAGCCCATCAGGGAGGCCTGGCCCGAACTGGTCAGTCAGGGTATCCTCAATGTGCTCGACGGGGTATACCACACCGGGGAGCCATTTGTGGGCACTGAGTTGCCCCTGCTAGTAGATTTTACCCGCACCGGTCACCCCGAGCAGGTGTATTACAATGCCTTTTTTCTGCCCCTGCGTGATGCCCGGGACCAGATACTGGGCGTGCTGGATTTTTCCTACGACGTGACCGGGCAGGTGCTCGCCCGTCAGCAGGTGGAAGGGCTCAATAGGGAGCTGGCCGCCGCCAACGAGGAACTACTCTCCATCCAGCAGACTTTGCAGGCCCTCAATGAAGCGCGGGACGCCCGCGTGCAGGAGCGCACCGGGCAGTTACAGCAGGCCCAGGCCCGGATGCTCGAGGCCGCCCATCAGCAAGACCGGGAGCGGGAAAACTTTTACCAGGTCTTCGAGCAAGCCCCCGTCATTGTGGCCCTGCTGCGAGGACCGGAACATTTCCTGTACTACCGCAACCCGGCCTTTCAGGCCCTGTTTCCCGGCCGTGAACTTACCGGGCATTTCTACGCCGATGTCATGCCCGAAATTGTGGCCGCGGGCCTGATGGCCGAGCTGGACCGGGTATACGCTACGAGACAAACATACTACGGCACCGAACTGCCCGTGATCACTACCCCCCCGGACGGGTCGGCACCCCATGAACGGTTCTACGACTTTAGCTACCAGGCTTACCGGGAAAACGGGGAGATTGTGGGCATCTCTATTTTTGCCTACGACGTGACCAGCCGGGTCGAAACCCGCCAGATAGTCGAATCCCAACGGGGCGAGCTGCAGCGGGTGTTCGAGCAAGCCCCCGTGGCGATTTGTGTTTTTCGGGGAGCTAGTTACGTGCTGGAGGTGGTCAACCCGCCAATGGGCCAGATGCTGGGCCGTCCCCTAACCCAACTAGTGGGCAAGCCCTTCTTTGAAGCCATGCCGGAACTGATTGGTCAGGGGCTGGAGGAATTGCTCCACCAAGTGCAGCAAACGGGCATCGCGTACGTAGCCCAGGAACAAGCGGTTCAATTAGCACATCATCCTCCGGGCACGGTCGGCTACTACAACTTTGTTTATCAGCCTTTGTACAACGAATACGGGCTCATTACGGGGATTACGTGCATAGCCACCCAGGTCACCGACCAGGTGCTCGCCCGCCAGCAGGTGGAAAGGCTCAATCAGGAACTAGCCGCCGCTAATGAGGAGTTGCAAGCCGCCAATGAAGAAATCCTTTCCACCAACGAAGAACTGGGGATGACCAACTCGCATCTGACCCGGACGAATGGGGATTTAGACAACTTTATCTATACGGCTTCTCACGACTTGAAAGCACCTATCACCAACATTGAGGGCCTGATGCAGAACCTCTGGCGAACGCTGCCGGCCGAGGCACTGGCCGTAGACCGAGTCAAACTTATCCGGAAGCATATGCAGGATTCGGTGGAACGTTTTCAGCGAACCATTGCTAATCTCACCGAAGTAGTCAAGTTGCAGAAAGAAAACAGCGCGGAGGCTGTCTTAGTGAACTTATCCGAAGTGGTCCGGGAAGTGAGCTTAGACTTGGAGCCGATGCTTGGAGCTACTCATGCCCAGCTAGCCATAGATCTTTCTGACTGCCCGGCCATTCGCTTTTCGGAGAAGAACCTGCGCAGCGTGGTCTACAACCTTATTTCCAATGCCCTCAAGTACCGTTCCCCCGAGCGGGTGCCTCAAGTACGCATTGGGTGCCAAAGCACTCCTATCCACCACGTGCTGACGGTAAGTGACAACGGATTGGGCATGGAACCGAGTAGGCTAAACCAGCTCTTTACCATGTTCAAACGTTTCCACGACCACGTGGAAGGTTCAGGTATTGGCCTGTATATGATTAAGAAAATGGTGGAGAATGGCGGAGGAAAAATTGAAGTAGCGAGCCAGGTCGGGATGGGCTCAACCTTTCGGGTATACTTTCCCCGCTAAAGTATTCCATCTGATGACTTACCCTCCTGATACTTTACCAACGAAGATACTTTAATGGAAAAACTGGCTTGCGTGTTACTGGTCGATGATGACGATACGGCTAACTTCTTGCACCAAACGCTGCTGGAGGATATGGCAGTAGCCCAAACGATTCTGGTGGCCCGAAATGGCGTAGAAGCGCTGGAAGTAGTGCAAAGAGGGTGCAATCAGGACATTGGCCCGCAGCTGATTTTACTCGACATCAATATGCCCGTGATGAACGGCTTTGAATTTCTAGATGCGTACCAGAAGCTGGAGATTAATTATCAGCAGTCGGTCGTAATTGTGATGCTGACCACTTCGCTCAATCCTGTTGATGTAGGTCGTCTGGGGCAAATACCGGCAGTAGGCCTCTTGAACAAGCCTTTAACTGAGTCAATGGTTCATGATTTGCTCAAGCAATATTTTAGGCGAGAACGGCCGGGCTAATTGCCTGCTGAGTACTATCGTTGGACTGGATGAATGGACCGCTAGATTTCGGACCTAAATGACAATTATTTGCCGGGTCCATTTTAGGGAAGATAGTGCAGAGAGCAATTTCTCGGCTGATGCGGAAGAGCCCGTCTGATCCTGGCCTAAAAATCCTTCCCTTATAATTGATTAGTAAATGGGATTGAAGGTGAAATGTCTGCCTGACATTATCCTTTTGTTTGCTTTCCCGTTTACAGTCTTACCCCTAACCACTTAAGGCCTATATTGTTAACCTTTTACTTCATTTATTTTTATGCAAGAGGCAGTTTTACTTATGCAGCTAGCTGAGCGCAATAAGCAGATCATACAAAGGATCAATCAACTGGAAGAACGTAACCAGCAATTGAATCACCTCAACGCGCAGCTTCGAGGCATCTTGACCCGGCAGCAGAGCAAACTGTTCGCGCTTAAGTGCCTCCAGCCGCAGAATTCATAAACTGATCACTACCCTAAAAATTAGTAATAAGAATAAACTAAAGTTAGGATATTCAACTTAGGGCTTCGCACGGATGCCTTTTGCCGGTGCCCTGACTAATTTCCTGAGGTGAATGAGTGCCAGTCTTACTCTTGTTTTTACTGTACCTTCCGGTATGAGAAGCGTCTGGGCAGCCTCCGTGTGGGTATAACCTTTAAAGTACAAATACTCCACAATTAACTGTTGCTCGGGGCAAAGCCGCCGTAGCAGTTGATCCAATCCAATACAATCCACTTGGAGCATATACCCCGGCAGTTGGCTGTTGATGCCGCCGTATAGCTGCTGGGCAATATGGCCAGCGTCTTGTAGTTTCCGGCCGGCCAGACGCCCCATCGACCGCCAGTGATCCAATGCCGTGTGGCGCACTAGGTTCAAGAGCCAAGTAAATAAGCGGCCCTTGGCCGGGTCATAAGCCTCGATGTTGCGCCAAACCTTCACAAACGCTTCCTGCACTACGTCCTGGGCGATGGCCGGACAACGGACAATTCGCAGGGCAACTCCGTACAGATTGGCCGCATATTGCTTGTAGAGAAGGCGGAAACCCCGTTCCTCCCGACGTTTGAGCAAATCGACGAGTACATCTTCCCGGTGAAGAGGACGAAAGGGCGCCTGGGTCATAAAGGGGGCGTTAAGGACAAGTACATCTAACCAAATGGCGCTTTGCAACAGAGAACAGAAGCGCCCCATGGAACTGAGCTTTTTGCTTAGTGGGTACTAGGCTCGAATGACGTAGCAACTTATACGCTCCGACCGAACGTTTGTTAGGTGCACAAGTATAAATAACAGAAAAATGTAAAAAATACTGATATAGCCGTTTTATACGTTGCAGGAAGCAGGTTTAGACCGACTTCAATGACAGGAAACTACTTGATAAGGTGAGCCAGGCGGGTACGGGTGGCCGTGAAGTACCCTTTGTCGAGGAAGATGCAGGCCAGCATCACGGCTCCTTCGATTTCCTGCACAGCTCTCTGGGCCAGTTCCCTGGCTTCCTGGGGAGGATACTGCGCTTCGAGCAAGTGGGCAAACGCCTCAATCCAGTCGGTGAAAAACTGCTTGATGATGCCCATGAATTCTGGTTGCCGGGTCGCTACTTCCAGGCCGACCAGGCCCATCAGGCAGCCGCCTTGCTCGTCAAAATAAAACCGGTCCAGTGCCTCCAGCATATGACCAAGCCGTTGCCTGGCAAGCGTCCGGGTTTGGTAAGCAAGGGCAAATACTTCCTCTTTGAACAATCCGTGGGCCAGGAGCAGCACCTGCTGCATGAGCTCTTCCTTGCTGGTGAAGTGGTGGTAGAGGCTGCCTTTCTGCATCCGGCAAGCCTTGGCAATATCGTCCATGGTAGTTTGGTAATACCCCTGCTCCCGGAACACCTGATAGGCCTTCTGGATGATGAGCTCCTTGCCTGATTTGTTTTGAGGAGAATCCGCCTGCTCCATTTCCCAGCCACTAGTTAAAAAAACAATATGCTGTAAATCTAATCAGAATCATCAACTTGATTGCTTCTTCAAATACCGCTTTGATCAATCACACCTAATACCTATGAGAAAGGTGACCTATAACCTGGAGCAGTTGGGCAAAAAGCTGCTGAGTGGAAGTGTAATGATGTTGCTGCTTACGGCAACTGCTTGCAAAGATGACGACGCCGAGACCAACCAGATCCAGCGGGCGGGTGCCAAGCCCGAGTGGGCGCCCAACATCGACGGCAAGAGGCAGGCGGTGATCGAACAACTGCAAAGCTATGGCACTCCGCCGCTGAAAACCCTCACGCCCGGATAAGTATACAACGAGTAGGGCATTAATCAGCAAGTGCTTCTCGTTTAGTCTTGCAGTAAGCGCAAAGCGACGGCTTTACAGTCAACTTACGAACGTTTATTATTTGTTAGATCGGTTGTATCTTGGAGCAAATACTAAGCCTCATGTACACACCCCTAGCGTTTCCCGTCTCCCCTCAGCAGCACCAGGCTCTGGTGAATTTCATTGCCAAAAAGGTAACCTTTGACAAAAGCGCTCACCAATCAGCGGAGAGCGAGGAGGAAAAGAAGGCAGTAGAAAGCAAATTGCTTGAAGCCACTTACCTATATCAATGGCTTGGTGCCACTCCGCAAAAGATGAGCTTTAGCCTAGTACGTAGAATACGCGCATACCTGGAGGATGCTAAGAAGACATATCAACACATGCGGCAATGGCTTGCGGCCTCGGCTGACAAAGACACCCGGGGTCTAGACCTTGAAATCGCGAAGGCAGAAATCTTGCACCAAGTTCTTTGTGAATTGATTGGCAGTCCGATCGGGAAATGAACCACTGCGCTTTATACTTCCGCGGATCCACCAAACGGCACGGTGAATCTTTTTACGGGAAAATACCAACGACAATCAAATGCAAACCTGACAAGGTAATAAGAAGCTATTAGGGCGTAAAGTTCTCTAGCAAGGCATCCTGATAGGCTTCTGCCTTGTCAAGGGAAATAAACTGTCGTGGGGGCATGGTGCTCTGCTTAAACAACAGTTCTGTACCTAATCACATAATACCGACCGGTACTCCTGCTGGTATTTCCAGACTTTTACTGAAGATACTCATCCACCCCTGTTGCTGCTCCAAGCAATTTTAACCAGCAGGCTGCTGAAAAAATCATCCTTTAGTTATGCCGACCAATAGGGCTACGGTAGGAAGTCGGGTAAGAATCACTTCGCTTTTCACCAAAGCAGGGTGTATAGCAAGGTTGCAGCTAGTGCTGGTTTGCACGGTAAAGGCTATTAGTCAAGTGCTGGTCCATCTTCTGTGCGGTAGTAATCAAATGGGCAAAGCACTCCCGATTTTCTTCGCTGAGTTCATGCTGATTTACCAGTTGTAGCAGTCCAAGTATGGAAGCAAGTTCTTTGCGTACCTGGTGGGACTGCCAGTGCGCAATCGCCTCTAGGGACTCTTTGGCCTTCCTATATTGGTAGACTATGCGCCGCAGTTCCAGGTGATCAATGAGTTGTCGAGCCAGCACTTGCAAGCTCTTAGCCTGAGTTTGGCTCAGAAAGCGCGGCTTTTGGTCCATTACGCAAATGCTACCCAATGCGAAACCTTCCGGGCTTATGAGTGGCATGCCAGCATAGAAACGCAGGTATGGTTCCCCGATCACAAAGGGATTAGGTGTGAAGGTTCAAAAGATCCGCTACACTTTCCCGGTTTTGGAAATTCTTAAGTAAATACTATTTTTTCGGCTTCACCTTGCCCAGAGCCTGTTCCTCTTGAATGCCTTTTGATGCCCAAAACTATCCCCAGGCAAGGGTAAATTGCACGGCTCGTTCCTCGCCGCCCTTGCCTGGGGATAGTTTTGGGCATAGGTTGCATGAAAAGAGAACAGGCGGGGAAAACGCGCTTCTTTCACAAACACAACTTTTTGGAACCGGCTAGGTGTAGCGTATCTGTTGGACCACTACACCTTAAATAACACGAACTCCTGATTCAATCAGCCTTTAAAGAGTACTCCAAAAAGCTCTCTTTCGCCAAGTCCTGGATTGAAAAGGTCTGTAACGCTGTCTTTGAGAATAATTCTATTCCCTTTTCCGACAAGTTGTGACGCCCTCTATATGTCCAGCGTAAATTCATTACCTTCTGCTGTCCCAATCAGCAAAAGAGAGTATAATAGGGTTGATTTTTGTAAAACCCCTTATTAGCAGTTGGCTTTTCTTTTAATTCATACTCCTAAATTCCATGGGTGTTTTCCCAGTTTTTAGCTTGAAGAGTTTATTGAAATATTGCGGATATTCAAACCCCAGTGAGTAGGCTATTTCACCCACCGATTTATTGGTACTTAGTAGAATGTTTTTGGCTTCTTCAATTAAGTAAAAATGGATGTGGTCCTGAGCGTTTTTGCCCGATTCTTTTTTGAGTAGGTCACTCAAGTAGCCCGGGGATAAATGCACCTGTTCAGCCAAATAACTTACCGTTGGCAAGCCTTTATCATTTACAGGATTGCTCTTAAGATAGTCATTCAAAAGTTTTTCGATTTGAGCGACCACAAAGTGGTTGGAACTCTTCCTGGTAATGAATTGCCTTCCGTAAAACCGGGAGCAATAATTTAAAAGCAGTTCAAGCGTGGATACAATGATTGATTGGCTATGTACATCTATATTTGCCCGTAATTCCGCTTCAATTTTTCCTACACAATCATATAAGATCAGTTTTTCTTTTTCTGACAAATGAAGCGCTTCTGAAATTTCGTAGGAAAAAAAGTTGTAGTCTTTCATTTTATCATTCAAAGAAGTAGCTCTGATTAAATCAGGGTGAAAAAATAAACCGCAACCCAACATTTCTTCTGACACTTCAATATCATTATCCGTTTCAATGACGTTATCCATCTCAATGACTTGATTAGGAGCCATACAGATTAAACTACCATTCTGAAAGTCCATTATTTTACGGCCATACTTTATATTGTTTCCAGAATAGTTCTTGAACATGATTGAGTAGAAATCAGCTGAAATTTTGGTGCCATTGCTCAAATCTCCATTTACCTTGCTAAAATCTATAATGGCAATTAATGGGTGTTGAGCATTCTGCCCCAATTGAAATAATTTGAACAAATCTAAAACGGTTTGTAAATGAGTAAATGCGCTCATAAATGATTGGGTAATTGTCGTAACTATTCTTATGTAGATATGGAGCCATTGCATTGGCGATGGCTCCATATCATTTTTTCTTACGAATCATAATCCGAATTGTGTTTTCATTCCTCCGATAAAAGTTGCATCATCTGCTTGTTTGCGGTTGGCCATCATTGTTCTAGCGTCTTCTCCGGCGGTATATCTTAATTTATTGTTGCCATCGGTAGCTGCTTGGTAAACGATAGTGGCAATGTCGCTTGCAGATGAAGCATTTTGGTAGTAAAATGCGGGCATTGCCGATATTACTTTTCCGACTATTGGTTGATATTCGGTAAGCGTTTCATCATTATTAAAGTCTAATGAACGACCAGTAAAATCGGTAGCAATCGCACCCGGTTCAATAATCTTTACTTTCCCGCCAAACTGTTCAACCTCGTAACTCAAAGATTCAGATATCCCTTCAACGGCAAACTTAGTTCCGTTATACAGTACGCCTAATGGAAAGGCCACTTTACCGCCAACGGAAGAAATGTTAATGATCACGCCGCTTTTATTTTGCCGGAAATGCGGAAGCAATGCTTTGGTAACATCTAGGAGTCCAATCACATTGGTGTTGAACTGGCGTATGATTTTCTCTCTTGGAAACGATTCCAAAGGACCATAGGCACCATACCCGGCATTATTAAGCAACACATCAATTTTCCCAAATCTTTGGATACCCTCACTTACTGCGTTTTCAATTGAACTTACATCCAACACATCGAGCTTGAGGACCAAAACTCGGTCTAAGGTGGTTAGTTCTGTTTCGCTTTCAGGACTGCGCATTGTAGCGATTACGTTCCACCCTTTGGATTGAAATAATTTGGCAGTATCTTTTCCCAAACCGCTGCTTGCACCGGTAATTAAAATGGTCTTGTACATGGTGACGAAGTTTTAAAATACAGTGCAAAGTTCTTATGGAAAGGCCTCTTGTAGATAACACTAATTCGGGGAAGTTGTATGCTTTTTACGGTTTTTCGTAGTAAGCTTGCTGCTAACGTTGGGTTTCCCCCTTTTGGTGGCTCTCCCGCCATTTTGGTGCTACCCAGCCAATCAGCTGCGAAAGCAGCGCGTAGTAATGTTCAGAAACGCAAAGTAGACGTCTAGAGCAACTACACTATGGACATTCATTGACTTACATTCTTCCCTATCTCCCTATAGTACCAAAGATGCGGGAGAACCGCTTTTCCGGGGGAATACCAAACCGCCCCTTACGCGTGAGCATCGCTTGTGAGTTGCAGCAGGACTACTTGATGCTGGTGGTAGAAGACAACGGACTGGGGATGGACATGCGCCAGGAGGAAAAAATATTTGCCCTCTTCAAACGCTTGCGCGCGCATGTAGAAGGGACTGGCATTGGACTACTCTACCCAGCTAAAAAAGGGATGAGGATTGGGTAAAAAAGAAGGGAAGGCCGAGTTTTGAGGTGACCAAACGCCAAAACCAGCACTTCCCGTGAAGCAAAGCTTCGAGAGCGAAATTACAAGGGTATTGGGAAAAGTCCCAATCGTGCAGAACCTAGCCCGAAGAAAGTTCATCTTTCAGTTTGTGGTGGGGCTGATCAAAAGTCGAAATGTGCAATTCTGTGAAGTGGCTCACCACCTCAACGACAAGGCTAAACTCACTTCCAACGAAGTGAGAATACAAGACTTCTTTCGGGAGGCAGACCTGGATTACCACTTTGTGGCAGTGTTGCTGTTGAGTCTGTTGCCGGCCAAGGGCAAGCTGCGTTTGTGCATTGACCGAACCGAGTGGGACTTTGGTTGTTGCCAGGTGAACGTGTTGATGATTATTGCCGGCTCAGGCTCCATGCAAGTGCCTTTGTACTGGGAACTGCTTGACAACAAAAGCGGTAATTCTTCGGCTCAAGATCGCATCGAGTTGCTCAAAGGCTGCCTTGAATTAGTAGGCAAAGAGCGTATCGGCCTGGTGATCGGAGACCGGGAATTTGTCGGCCACAAGTGGATGAAGTACCTAAAAGACAATGGTTTACTTTTCCTAATGCGCTTGCCCAAACATCACTCTATTGAGCGTTTCAACGGAGAGGTGGTCAGAGTGGATCAACTCGTGTTTGAGCCCCAACGGCCACTGCTGCTCAAGGACTGTTTAGTAGACGGGGTATGGGAACAAGTCTGGGTAAAGCCACTGGAAAAAGGCGACTACCTGTTTTTGTTTGGCACAGTAAAAGTGGAACTCATGGGTCAACTCTACCGCAAACGCTGGACGATTGAAGCGTGTTTTCAGACCTTCAAGGAACGGGGTTTTGATCTGGAGAAGACGCATTTGAAGGACTTCTCCAAGCTCAAGAAACTGCTGGCACTAGTCAGCCTCGCTTACAGCATTGCTACCAGTATGGGCATCTACATGCACCGAAAAGTGCAAAAGATCAACACCAAGAACCACGGCTACAAAGCCAACAGCTTTGCCCGTAAGGGCATCGATACGATTCGCCAAGTGTTTCGAGCCCAACAAGTCCTACCTGAGGGGATAATCAATAGAATCAAGGCCCTGTTTCGATGGATAATAAAACAAGTGTCTCAGTATCAACCCTTAAAAATAGCTGGGTAGAGTAGCATTGGACTATACATGGTTAAGAAGATGCTGGAGAATGCCGGAGGTAAAATTAGTGTAGAAAGCCAAGTTGGGGTGGGTTCTGCTTTTCGAATCTTTTTCAAGCGATAAAGGTAATCGCTGCGCGTAACACAAAACGTTGGTATCGAGAGAGGGTGGCAGAAGGCTTGCCCTCTTCCAATTTACCGCCGGGTTGCGGCTCATAAAAGGGTTATAACCTATAGGGCCATAGCACCAAAAAAAGGGCATTTTTAATGTGCCTTCACAGTATTCAGGTGTGCATCATGGCGCACGTTGTGCCGATTTTTCTGGTAGTGGCTCTCCAAATGGCCGGTTGACCAAATTATCAACTGTTGCTTGAAGCATTTGAGGCGCTTTTGCCTAAAAATACCCCAAATTTGGTGCGCTGGCCCTATTATAACCTGAGGCAATAGTAGTGGGTAAAGGTAAAACCATTTGCTTTAAGTACTCTAGTCTAGCTTGCCTTTTAGGGGCACGTACACCCTTACTACCATTCCCTTACCAGGGGTAGATTCCAGGCTTACTTTACCACCCAGCAACGTTACCCGGCTTCTGACACTCCTCATCCCAGTGGCCTGATTAAGCTCCTCCAACTCCTGTTCACTAAACCCTTTGCCGTTGTCGTCCACCACCAGGGACAGTCCACTGCTGCTACCCACTAAGAGGACCTGGACCTCTCTTGCCTTTGCTTGTAGCAGTAAATTGCCCAAAAGGGCCTGCACGATGCGAAACACGTTCAGCTCTAAGGAAGATTCCAGGCGATGCCTAAGCCCTGCTACCTGAAGATGGATGGAAAGTGCAGGGGTAGTGATCTTGTCAATCCAGTCCTTGAGGGCGACAGTAAGGCCATGATCTTTAAGCACGGTAGGGATCAGATCGGAGGAAATGAGTTTGCTCTGGGTAATGGCTTCCTTAAGCATAGTGTCTACTCTTTGCAGCGATTCCTCCTGGAGGCCTGATTTACGGACACTGGTAAAGAAGGTTTGCAGGTTGAGCCGAATGGCAAACAGAAGTTGGCCAAGTCCATTGTGCAAGGACTCGGCAATCCGTTCCCGTTCCTCTTCCTGGGTGTGCACCACCGCCTGGAGCACTTCCCGCTGACCCAGTAGCTCCCGTTGCAGGCGTTCTTCTTCCCGCTTTTTTCGCTCACTCATATCCCGCACAATGCCTAGCACTCCCGTAACCGGACCCGCTTCTTTCGCTTGACCTGCTTCTTTGGGCAAAGGTTTGAGGATAATCTTGTAGAGTCCCTCCGCATTGGCAAAAGGACTATCCTGCTCAAAGAGGGTGACCGGGTCTCCGGCAAGGGACCGCTGAACGGCTCTGGCAAGGGCGTGTTGCACCTGCAAGTCCGGCTGAGCAGCAGCCTCAAGGGCCGCAGTAGTCTCATCCCCAGGGATGGTAACATCGGGGAAGAGCACTTCCCTGATGGGCTTTCCCAGCACTGACACTTTCGTGTTCCCGCTTACCGCTTCCATCGATTTATTCCAAGTCGTAATGTTTCCTTGTGCGTCCAGCGCCAGTATGCCGTCGGTACTGTTTTCGAGCAGGCGTTCAGAAAACTCCTTTTCGGCTAGTAGTTTTTGTTGGGTCTGCTTGAGCAGCTCATTTTCCTGAAGGGCCATTTCCTTCAGTTTCTGCTCCTGGATATCAGAGTTAATGCCGACCCATTTGAGCAGGTTTCCTTGCCCGTCCTGATAAGGAATCACGCTTCTGGTGTACCAGAGGTACTGCCCATCGGCTCTGCGAAAGCGCAGTTCGATCCGACTGGAAGTTTGCTCCTTGAGGGCACGCTGCCACTCCTGGAGGACCCTTTCCCGGTCCTCGGGGTGTACTACTGCGAGCCAGCCCTCCCCTAACAGCTGTTTAGCGTCCATACCGGTATACTGCTCCATCCACCCGTTTACGTAATCCAATTGCCCATCGGCAGTAGCCGTCCAGAGCATCGCCGGCGTATAGTTCAGTATAAACCGGTACTGGGAAAGCAACTGCTCCAGTTCCCGCTGATGCTGTAAGTGAGGGTAGTGTTCAGCGTCATTGTCTGTTGGTGCCATCAGTGTAATAGTTAGGATAAGTAACCTCATTTTAAAACATCGTGGGGGCAATTGTGGCCAACTCTATGCTTGATTTCCTCACCTAAACGGGTAAAAGCAGGCAAGGATGACAAAGGTCTGTGCCTAAAGGCTAGCGGGGTCAATAAACCGTATTTGTTGCCCGGTAAAAAGCAGAGAATACGTATGGCTCCCAGATAATTAAGTATATCTTCCTCTTCTCACCTGGCGGACGGAAAGAGGCGATATTTATACCAATAGGCAGATAGTAATACTGGTTTTTCCGGTCTATTCACTACTGGCTGCCTCTAACTCCGTATCTTGACACTATCAACTAGCGTTCGCTGCTTTCGCTTTAGGAAAGTCTTTTGGTTCAAGTAGGTATACGTTTGCTGGTGTGCTTAATCCTACTTGAGATGAGTCTTTCTTCAATTCTCCCCGAGGGCGAGTTGCTGCGGCAAATTGCGGAGCGGTCCCTGTCAGTCTTCTTTCTTTATAATCTCCACACTGGGCGTTTTGAGTACGTAAGCCCGGCCTTCGAGGAGATCTGGGGGCGGGAGGAAGGGGACATCAACGAGCAGCTAGACTGGCTGCTCTCGACGGTACACTCCGAGGACCTGCCCCGCTTAAAGACCACTTACCGCCAACTGCAAACTGCCTCCCTTCGCCAATTCCTTGAGTTCCGCCTTCAGCTAGCCAAAAGGGAGAAGTGGATTCACCTGACGGCTTATTGTATTGTTGAAGGCGGCAAGCGAAAGGCCATTGCCGGCTTTGCCGAAGACATTACCCAATTCAAACAGAATGAGATTACGGCTAACCTGTTCAGTATCCAAAAAAACGGCGTGCTTGAAATGCTGGCCCACGATTTGAATGGCCCCTTAGGAATGGCTCAAAAGCTGGCCGAGCAACTAGCCAGCAAGGCCCAAAAGCGGGGTCAGCCAGACATTGAAGCAGACGCAGAACTCATTCGCAAAACCGTTAGCCACGGTATCCATCTGATCCATGACTTACTCGAAAAGGAGTTTTTAGAGTCTTCCCAGACGGCCCTTAAACTCCAGCGGATTGACCTGGTGGAGCAAATCCAAGCCATGCTGGCAGGCTTTGAACGCATGGATCAGGACGATCACAAGCATTTTGAACTCCAGTCTTCCGCCGCTCAAGTCTTTGCGCAGGTGGATCAGACCAAGTTTATGCAGGCCCTTACCAATCTGGTGTCCAACGCCAATAAATTCACCCGCCGCAACGGGCATATTCGCGTTAGCGTTCAAGTAAATGCAGGAAGCATCACTCTATCGGTAAGTGACAACGGCATTGGTATTCCCAAAGACCTGCTGCCAGTTCTCTTCGAGCGGTTCACCAAGGCCAGGCGACCCGGCCTCAAAGGAGAAGAAACCGTAGGCCTGGGTCTTTCTATTGTCAAGCGCATTGTGGAGTTGCACGGGGGCAGGATCTGGGTGGAAAGTGAGGAGCATCAGGGCTCGATCTTCTTTATTGAAATTCCTGGCAATGGGTAAGCCCTGAACATGGACTTAATTAGCCGTCCCCTTTGGATCTAAGTTGCCTTCTTCCCAGAAATATTTTTTCCTACTGGCTTCTTTGCTCTATTGCCCATCTCACTCCAAACTTGTGGTCTTGTTTCTTCTTAGCATGCGGCGCGGCCAGTGTCCGGATATCTAAGCTTTCCGCCTAGCAGCAAAAATATGGGCAGATAGCTGTTCTAACATTAGGGCTGCCCTTCCGTTAAAATAGCCACTGTGGACTTGCTAGATTTGACTGGAGACGGTTTTTAAGCAGCTTTGGGGGTAAACCCAAGGGTAACTATGAAAACAAGGCGAGTTTCTGACGAGACATTCAAAGCAATGGCCGTCGAGTTGTCCCATGCAAAAGGGTCTGTGCAGGAAGCTGCCCGCGAACTGGGCATCGATTCAGGGCCGATTACCAAGTGGCGGCAAAGCCACAAAAGTTCTAGCCAATCTCCAACTGCCGGGCTGAGTGAAGAGCAAAAGCAGATTAAACAGCTACAAAAGGAGTTGAATGAGGCCCAGTTAGAACGTGATATATTATGGAGGCGGTCAGCATCTTCTCCAGGGGAGACGGGAAATATTCGGGTTTATAGCCGAAAACGCCAACCAGTTTCCTGTTGAGAAGATGTGTAAGGTATTGAATGTGAGCAGTAGTGGCTACTACTACTGGCGCAAGCATCCGCTGGGAGTCAGGCAACTCAAACAAAGCAAGTTGGTGGATCACATCCGGCAGGTACACACGCAAAGCCGGGGCCGGTAGGGAAGCCCTATGATTGCTAGTGAGTTGCGGGAGCGGGGCGTGAAGGCATCGGGTAACCTGGTGGGCCGATTGATGCATAAAGAAGCTATCGGTAGTATCATCTACAAAAAGTACCGGGTTCAGACCACCGACTCAGCGCATAATTATCCAGTGGCTGAGAATCTGTTAAATCGAGAGTTTACGACTGAAAAGCCGGGTCAAAAGTGGGTATCTGACATTACCTATATTCCTACCGGTGAAGGATGGCTGTACCTGACGACCGTGCTGGACCTGGCGGATCGGAAAGTAATAGGCTGGGCGGACCTCAGATGAGATCTGATCTCAGGTACATGAGTAACACGCTCAGAGCCGTTGACACAAGTATAGCAGCTTGTCGGATGGCTCTCAAAAACAGGAGCATAGCGGGTAAACTCCTGTTTCATTCGGATCGCGGGGTTCAATATACCTGTACTGAATTCTGCGATCAGTTGAAGGGCTTGCCGGTTGTGCAGAGCATGAGTCGCCGGGGCAACGGACCTTAGATGCACGATCTAATCGGCAGGTCCGTTGGGACAATGCGGTGGCTGAAAGCTTTTTCAAAACCTTCAAGAGTGAACTGGTGAACCATGTTGATTTTCAGACGCGGGCCCAAGCTCGATTAGCTACGTTCGAATATATCGAGGGCTGGTATAATCTTCGGCGGAGACATTCGAGCCTTAATTATCAAACCCCCAATCAACAGCAACATTATTTTTACAAAGCCCCGATGGTTGCCTAAGAAAAATCTCCAGTGTACTGTTGCAACTCCAATAGGAGCAGCAACTTTCTTTAGAGGCTTACCTATTAAACCATGAGAGATTATCAAAATCGTTTATCAGGTAAAGGCTGCCCTCAGTTTTCCACGTTGTACGTTGACGCAGGCCGGATGCTGACGCTGGACGACGGACGGGGAACTGTGATCTGGATAGAGAAGGAATACGCCGCCGTACGTGGCCGGCTCGCGGACCCAAGGGGCTGGCGTACTACCACTTTTACGGCATGTTGCCGCCCTTGACGTAAATCTTTTGCTCAGCCTAATTGAACCCACAACAAGACACCCTACTCCCGGCAGGAAAACAAAGGGGTAGCACAAAACGTAGTAATACTTTCCAAAGAAATAAACTCATTAGAAACCGGCACCGATTCTCCCGTAGGAGCTTACGGGTGAATGATGCTCATCTACAGCCTTTTGGCAAAAAGAATAAGCAAGCGAATGGAATAAGTGTAAACTGGGTTAATGAATATTGTAAGAAAACCCTTTCCACTGCTTTTTTAATGTGAGATTAGGAACTCAAAAAGGGGTATTCTGCTGGAGTATCCCTTTTTCAAGCGTCTGTTACCCGGGTAATAGAAGAAGCACCTGCCACTAGCCCAAGGCTAGCCAACAACAAGCTTCTCCATAAGAAGTAATGCTAGCACCTAACTGATTGCTACGAAGCTCCCGCTTTGCTACTACCATAATTATGGTTAGTATCACATCAGTTAATGCCCGTAATTTTGCATACCAAGTCTACCTTTACTGCGCAATGGCTGCTTATCACAAACCCGTCTCCATTATTCCGACAAATGACCAAGACCGGCTCAAGAAGCTGCACGGCTATGACATCCTGGATACTCCGCCGGAAGAAGCTTTTGATAAGATAGCCCGCTTGGCGGCTCAGATTTTTGATACCCCCAGTGCCTTTGTCACTTTTGTGGATGACGACCGGGTATTTTTCAAAGCCAACCTTAGCCCTTTGGAAGGTAACCAGGTGCAAAGGGAAGACAGCCTTTGCTCACTGGCCATTCTGGAGGAAGAGGTAACCGTGTTTAACGATACCTACCAGGTACCCGACCTGCTGGAAAGCCCGCACGTAAGCTGTCAGGGCGGCATCCGCTTCTACGCGGGGGCCCCCCTAAAAACTAAGGAAGGATACCGGTTGGGCACCGTATGCGTAGTGGACTCGGTGCCCCGGCAGGCTTCCCTTAAGCAGTTGCAGATGCTGGAAACGCTTTCCTCCATTGTGGTGGATGAACTCGAACAACGGCTGGCCGCCCAGCGCGCCATTAGCGCCCAGACTGACCTGGTGAACATGGCCGTGCACGACTTGAAGAACCCGGCTGTCAACATTGCTTCGCTCAGCGACCTGCTGCTCAAGCGCATTACGGATGTCGCCATGGTGCAGGAACTGGCTGACATGATCAAGCGGTGCAGTGACGAAATCAGTGGCAAATTGGAGGGGCTGCTCAAACTGTCCCAGTTGGAAGACGAATCCTTCCAACTGCACCTGGAGGAGGTTGATTTGCCCACCTTGCTTGAACATGTTAGCAGTAACTTTGGGTTGATGGCGGCCCAAAAGGGCCAGCGCATCAGCCACCAAGCTGGCGAATCAATCGCAGTAAGGGCTGACCGGGCCCGCCTGCAGGAAGTGTTCGAAAACCTGCTTTCCAACGCCATCAAGTACTCCTATTCCGACACTACGATCACCATTGCAATCAAGCGAACGGGTAAGCAGGCCGTGGTCTCTTTTCAAGACCAGGGCCAAGGGCTCAGTGAAGAGGATATGCAGAAGCTCTTCACCAAATTTGCCCGCCTCAGCTCGCTGCCCACGGGCAAGGAGCGTTCCAATGGCCTGGGTTTATCCATTGTAAAGACGCTTATTGAATTACAAGGCGGCAAAGTGTGGGCCAGCAGCGCCGGCAAGAGCAAGGGAACTGCCTTCTTTGTTTCCCTGCCCCTTTATTCCAAAGAGTAGAGGAAAAGAGAATACTGATTTTCGCTTCGGGTATCTATTCCAGTGAATCCTGCTCCTCATTTTAAATCTGTTCCTATGAGAAGTATATTACTGCCGCTGCTGTTCATCCCTTTGTTTTCTCTAGTATCGCAGGGGCAGGACCTGCCCGGACTAGACAACAGTCCAATGGACATGGCTTACTTTCCCGATAATTTTGCCCATGACCGCAAGCCCGGAGAAAAGGCAATTGCCCGGGTGATTTACAGCCGGCCCCGGAAAGGGGAAAGAGCAGTGTTTGGCAAGCTGGTTCCTTACGGAGAAGTATGGCGCACGGGAGCCAACGAAGCCACCGAAATTAAGTTTTACCAGGACGTGACCTTTGGTGGAAAAAAGGTGAAAGCCGGCGCCTATTCACTTTTTACCATTCCGGGGGAAAAGGAATGGACCGTTATTCTCAACACTGACCTGGACTACTGGGGGGCTTACAGCTACAACCCCAAAAATGACGTGGCCAGGGTGACCGCTCCCACTTTGCGATTAGCCGACAGCGTGGAGCACTTTACCATTGGATTCAGAGGCCAAGGAGCTAAAAGCGCAACAATGAAGCTTGCCTGGGAAAAAACATCAGTTGAAGTTCCCTTTGTCTTTTAGAAGGGCTGCATCGGCTCCCAATAATACAATACTTGTTTGTTTTTGATCCTCAAAATGCTTTTGTTACTGTCGTTCCCTCACGGTTGAATCTACACTGGGTGAAAGTACCATCAAGAGCCATAATTCTAGCATGAGTCAACGGTATCGTTCTCTGAATGAACGTTTAGTAAGTCTAATCAAGCACTGGAGGTAATAAAATGGTATTTTGCCTTCCTAATTATGCACGCTCTAATATGCCCCAAGACAAGCAAAATCAATCCCTTGAATTCAAGCCGCTCGACTTACGTGTATACCTGGCATGGTATGCAAACATTGGCTGGGGTAAGCAGGGCATCAAGGCCCTACCCAAATAATCAACACTTACCAAGACTTTGAATGCGTGATGGGGATACCAGCCATTGGCAAAGCCATGCCCTATACAATCAGCCAATACGAACGGAATGTTTTCTTTCAGCACAACGAGAACGGGGCGTTTATCTGCCAGCTTTGGCAGCAATACCAGAAGCGGAAAGAAAACGACCCGTACTACAAAGCCATCATGGAGCAATACATTCCGTGGCCAGACTTAGACAAACGGGAGCGGTCTAATGCTCGTTCGAACTAATCAATGCTAACGCTCAAGTTTGCGGGTTTAGGGGGCATACCTGGCACGCCGTTATCATTGCATTGCTGCATTTTGTGCCGTGCCCATTATCCTGCTATTGAGCGGCCTGCGCTTCTTTGGCTCCGGCTTCGAGCATAAACATTTGTTTTGGACAACAGCGCTAGTGAATAAGAGCGTCACTCAATGACTCTTCCGTTACGGGTTTAAGCAAGTATCCATTTATGTTGTATTGATAGGCCTGTTCAGTATCGCTTTGATTGACTGAGGAGGTTACAATCACTACCCTGACGTGAAGCGGGCTAGTCTGCTGAATACGGCTCAAATGGGAAAGGAACTCAAAGCCGTCCATGACGGGCATGTTTAAATTCAGCAGAATCAAGTCCGGACACTCCTCCTGGGCCGACTGCGCATTCAAGCAGTGTGCTATCAGGTAGTTGAGTGCCTGCTGTCCGTCAGCCAATCCCACAATCTTAGTTGTTCGAGTAACTTTTTTGAGGAGCATTTTAAGCACGAAACGAGAGATTGGATCGTCGTCCACTACCAAGGCTGTTCTAAAAATGGGTATCAGCATACACTAAAAAATTCGCATCTTATGCGGCAACTACGTATATATGTGCTTGTTACTGCAATAATACGGATTAATCTTGTTACTACTACTCAGTTTAATTACGTGCTGTCATCTACCGGAAAAGGAGGGTAACCAGGTTGGCTTCAGGCTAAACTGCTTAAGAAAAGGCATTATCAAATTCTGGGAGAGGCTTAGAAGAAGCATTCGTAAGAAACATATGCCACTTAAATACATTCAGTAGGATGGGCTATTTTTGACCAATGCTCAGGCTTCGTTTTTGTCCAACTTTGTTCCCCTTAACATATACTTAAGAACATGGACCAGGAAAAGCTATACTCCTCGAAAAGCTTAGACATTGAATTCGATTCACAAGAGCATTTCCTGTATGCCAATTGGAAGGGGTTTCAGAACGTTGACAGCATAAAAGACGGCGGCGAAAAGCTGCTTCGATTGCTTGTAGCAAAAAAGGTTTCAAACATACTGAATGATAACCGCCTTGTAACCGGTCCCTGGCAAGGGGCCGCTGAGTGGGTTGCCAAAGACTGGTTCCCGCGTATGTTCGCCGTCGGCATGAAACGTTTTGCCTGGGTGCAATCCCAAAACGTATTCAGTCAACTTTCGGCTGATAAGACGCTTTCCGAAACGGATATTTCCCAAAAGAGCGAAGGCATCCGCATTTTCAACAACCTGGAACAAGCCCAGCAGTGGGCAGTGACTGGAATTGCGTAAAGCTGCCTGGTGATTAATCGACGGAAGCTCTTGCTGAACTCATTCTAACAAAACCGGTGACTATCTCACCGGTTTTTTTGCATTTAGCCGGTTGAAGTGGCTTGCATCTGGTTATGCTTGATTGGGCATTGTGCGTCTACAGCGGATACACAACCTTCGTCTTGATTCTGCCAGGTTACAACTTCTCACCGCAACTCAGGCTAGCAAAGAAGCTAAATGTCCTTCGGTGATTGGCTTCTGAAGAAAATTGCGCACCTTATAATGTTCCACCATTTGTCTATCCTTCGGACTGTTGGAAGAACTGAGTACTACTACATGGCTTTGGGTAAACTGGCTTAGCCCCTCCTTTTGCAGTCTTTCCAAAAATTCAAATCCATCCATAATGGGCATGTTCAGGTCCAGAAGCACTAAGTCCGGGCAATCTTCTCCGGCCGCATTTTCGCCAGTGCAATGGTGAATAAGAAAGTGCAGCGCATCGACTGGTTGCTGAAAAGGAAGAACAGTTTCGGCAATGCTGGCTTCCTGCAATACCAACTGAGCCAGGAAAAGACTCGTAAAGTCGTCATCTACAATGATGATTCTCCTGAAACGGGTTTGATTCAAAGCTAGTAAATACGTAAGTGAGTGGTCAGTAAGAAAGCGCAAAGCTAGCAACAATGCCGGATTAAACACTGATTATCAATTCATAGGCTCTTAAAAGTCTGACTTTAGTTTCTAGTGGCACAGCTGATTATTGTTGATAGTATACCGGGTTTTGTCCGAATCAGTATTGAGCAAACATGTTTGCATTTGAGTAGTTTAGCAGCGCGTATTCCTGAAGCCCAAGTAATCCCGTTAACAGCTAGTTACGGAACGGGTTAAGTTTACTACCACCCCTTTATTCCTACTACCGGTCAGTATGGACCTTACCACCAAGGCGAGTGAATTCCCCCTTTCTTCGAATGATACCCTGTTTGCCGGCGGCGGACAAATGGGCGAGATGATTCGCCGGTACGACTGGGACAGTCATCCCCTGGGCAATCCACGGGGGTGGCCCCTGAGCCTGAAAACGGGCATCCGCATTATGCTCCACTCCCGGCACCCCATCTTCATATGGTGGACGCGGGAGATGTACATGTTCCACAACGATGCCTACGTGCCCTTGATGGGTAAAAAGCATCCGGAAGGGCTGGGCGCCAAAGGGTACGAGGTATGGGCCGAAACCTGGCCCCAGCTGGGCGGGGTGCTGGAAGGGATTCTGCGGGGCGAGGAGGCTTTCTACGGGGAGGAACTGGAAGTGTCTATGAACCGGCAAGGGTACATGGACGAGACGTACTGGACCTTCTCCTACAGCGCCATGCCCGATGATGAGGGCCGGGTAAACGGCATCTTCTGCGCCTGCAACGAAGTTACTGAATCGGTGCTGGCTAGAAGGCGCCTCCAAACCATTAAGGACCTTTCGGAACGGCTCGTGCAATGGCCAACCCTGGAAGAAGCTTGTCAAACGGCTTGCCAAGTGCTGGAGCGAAGTGCTGCCGATGTTCCCTTCAGCCTGCTCTATCTGCCCGATGAAACCGGTAAGGTGGCAAAACTGGCTACCCGATCAGGAGACTTACCCAACGTTGACCTACCAGCCACCGTTGATCTTACGTTTGAGCAGCAGGGCCCTTGGCCCTTATCCAAGGTTTGGCAGGAACGGCAACCGGCAGTAGTGCAGTTGGCGCTGCAAGTTCCGGCGGATGGGCTACGTCCGGAAAGAGTGACCGTACTACCTATTCCCAAACCAGGGGAGCCGGCCCTGCTTGCCTTACTGGTAACAGGACTAAGCAAACGTCTGGAGTATGACGCAATGTATCAGAATTTTCACCAGATGCTCGCGGGGCAGATTGCCACGGCGCTCTCCTCCGTGCTGGCACGCCAGCAAGCCGAACAACAGCGGGCCCGGCTGCACGCCTTGTTTATGGAAGCCCCGGCACCCATATGCATTCTCGACGGCCAGGAACTGGTTTTCGAACTGGTCAATCCGGCCTACCAGCAACTCTTTCCGGGGCGCAGTTTACGGGGCAAGCCGTTGCTGGAGGCCTTGCCCGAACTAACCGGCGGGGCTGCCTGGCATAGCTTGCAGCAGGTACTCCGGACGGGACACACCCACGAGGAGAAAGAAATTCTTATTCCAGTGGCTCGTTACCAGGATACGCCTTTGGAGGACCGCTACTTCCGTTACATTCAGCAGGCCCGCCGCAATCTGGATGGAGATGTTGACGGAGTAGTCGTGTTCGCCTTTGAGATCAGTGAGCAGGTAGAAGCCCGCCGCAAGGTGGAGGAGAGCCGGCAGGATTTGCAGGCGCTGAACGAGGAGTTAGCTGCAATCAATGAGGAACTAGCGGCAGCCAATGAAGAGATTCAAGCCGCTAACGAGGAGTTGAGCCAAACCAACGGGCAACTCACCCGCGTCAACAGTGATCTGGATAACTTCGTGTATACGGCTTCTCACGACCTGAAAGCGCCCATAGCGAATATAGAAGGACTGCTCAAGGCCATGGAGCGACAATTGAGCCAGGAGTTTGGGCAGAACCAGACTGTACAGCAAATCTACGGGTTACTCTATGCATCACTCAATCGCTTCAAAACGACAATCAGGGATTTATCCGAGGTGGCCCGCATCAGCAAAGAAGGGCAGGATGATGTTGCCCCTATGGAAATAGGGGAGGTGCTGGAGGAGGTACTCCAGGACTTGGCGCCCCAGATCCATGATACAAGGGCCAGGATGGAAATCAGTCTGAATTGCGCTCCGGTTTCTTTTTCGAGGAAGAACCTCAAAAGTGTGCTCTACAATCTTTTGTCCAATGCCCTCAAGTATCGTTCGCCAGATCGTGCTCCCTTCGTACGCGTCTCCTGCCAGGAGCAAGAGGGCTACCAAGTGCTCACCGTAGGTGACAATGGGTTAGGAATGGACATGAGTCAGAAGGAGAAGATTTTTGCCCTCTTCAAACGGCTGCATACGCACGTGGAGGGTACCGGTATTGGACTATATATCGTGAAGAAGATGATTGAGAACGCCGGCGGCCGGGTAGAGGTGGAAAGCCAGGTCGGGGTAGGGTCTACGTTCCGGCTCTATTTCAAGGGGTAATGAGATACTTATTCCTTGGGAATTTGGATGAAGAACGTGCTGCCCTCTCCTTCCTTGCTTTTGAACCAGATCTTGCCGCCGTGCCACTCGACGATGGTCTTAATAATGGACATGCCAAGGCCGGTAGATTTTTCACCTTTTAGCCCGGGGCGGCGGGCTCTGGTAAACTTTTCAAATAATCCTGCCTGCAGCTGCTCAGGAATACCGATGCCATTATCCGCGACGGTAATCAGTACCGTTTCCCCCTGGTCTTCTATCCGGGTGGTGATTACGCCACCGTCAGGCGTGAACTTAATGGCATTAGAGATCAGGTTGTTGAGTACCTGCATAAACTTCGTGTCATCGGCGTAGAGGAAGATATTCTCCCGGGAAGCAGAAAACTGGAAAACTTTAGGGATAACTCCTTCTCCCTGCCGGTAGTTGTCAATTACGGTACGAATTTTCTCGACAATGTCTACGCGCTGCTTCTTGAGGTCGACATTGGAGGACTCTAAGAATTCAACCGCCACGAAGTCGCGAATCAGTTCTACTCCACGCTTACAGGTTTCCTGCATCAACTCCAGCATTTCCTTCAGCTTGGTATCTCCATATGACTCTGTGTGTTTGGCTAACAGTTGGGTAAGTCCCTGCAGGTTATTCATGGGAGAGGCCAGGTCGTGGGAGAGGATTTCCAGGGTAGAGTCTTTCTTGGCGTTGTATTTGAGCAGATTGAACGTATATTCTTTGCTTTTGGTAATGTCCTCGGCAAAGCCGGTAATCAGTCGCTCCTGGTCCTTATTGCGATAGGTATAGGCCGTCAAACAAATCCAGCGGATACTTCCGTTGTCTAAAAGAAGGCGAAATTCACAGTTCTTCTTCTCTTCTTCCTGGCCGATTTGTGTGGCCACCTCCTGGATGTAGGCCCGGTCCTCGGGGTGAACACGTTCCATAAGGCTTTGCGGATTCCTCCGGAACTCTTCCTGCGGATGGTTGAATACCTTTTCAAACGCTCCGTTGACGTATTCTACTTCCTGAGAATTCAGGTTGTAGACAAAAAATACCTGCTTGGTCTGCTGGGTAATGGTCTCAAATGCAGAGAGTACTTTAAGGGTATTGGGAAGAGACATACAGACTGACCCAGGTTCTCAGTGGAGCGTTAAGAAAAAACGGCAATAACTACCTTGGTACCAATAGAAAGGGAATGAACTTAAAGATCATTTCACGACGTATACGGGATGCAACCCGTATTGTTCTAGAGCTCCTTAGCCGATCTCCTTTAGTTCACACTCATCCCGCTTAGCTGACCTTATGAGTTTCCTTAAAGCGTCTTCGTTGAGGGGTTTGGTTAAATAGCCACTAACCGGGTACTGCTTTATCTTTTCCTCAATCCGAGGATGAAAAGCGACCGATAATATAAACACACATACCTTGCTGCCTCCAACGCCGGGAATTTTAAGCAGTTGCTCAAGTACTTCCAGCCCGTCGTAGCCCGGCATGTTCAGATCCAGCAGCAGCAAGTCGGGTAAGTCTTCCTCCTCCCCATTCTCCTCGGCTAAACGCTCAAAAGTGGGCAACAGGTGTTCAAAGCGCATAAAGCAGTAAATCTGGTGCCCGATTTGGGCTTCCTGGAGGGTGTTTTCAAGCAGAAAAAGAGCGGCCGGATCATCATCCAGCAAAAAAACACGGTGGTAGTAAGACATGGATATTTGTGAGTAAAGGCTGCACCGGAGCAAGCAATAAAATTACCCAATCAGCTCGCTTCTTGCAACTTTATAAAGAGCATTCCGTATAACGCCATCTTTTCATAGCGTACTTCTTGCGATAGGTGGAAAGTACGGAGTTTGGAATGGACAGGTACGGTTCAAATGCTTGAAGAAAATTCCGCAGGAGCCAACTTGTTCCCGGCCCGGCTGCGTAGAAGTAGCACGAGAAAGTTTTTTTAATTTTTTTTTATGGTATTCCGCAAGATTTTGCTGGTAGACGACGATAAGACCAACCAGTACCTGACTTACTTGGTGCTCCAGGAACTGCAATTAACCGAGCAGACAGTGGTTTTCTCCGATGGGCAGTATGCCTTGGACTACGTAGTTCAGCATTGCCTGCCGGACGTTACGGATGGCTGCCTGGACCTGATTCTGTTGGACTTGAACATGCCCATCATGGATGGCTTTGAATTCCTGGAGCGGCTCACCAGGCTGGGGCAAACTGCCCTTATCCAAAAGTCAATCGTGGTGTTAACCTCTTCGGAAAATGGGCAGGACTATTTGCAAGCCCGTCATTGGCAAGTAAAGGATTATTTGGTGAAGCCCATTACACTAGAGAAAATGACCGATTTTCTCAACCGACATTTTAGTGCAAGCGGGAACCGGGGGCAAGGCTGAGGCCCCTTCTTACATCTCTACTTTACTCGTTGAAGTTTGAAATACACCCGGAAGATGGAACCTTCCCCGGCCTTGCTTTCCACTGCTATTTTTCCGCCCGCATTCTCCACCATCTTCTTGACGATGTAGAGGCCGATGCCCGTACCTTCCACGTGGGCATGCAGTCGCTTGAACATACCGAAAATTTTGCCCTGATCGGTAATCTTGATGCCCAAGCCATTGTCCTCCACCGAAACGACCTGGTAATCGCCCTCCCGGTAACAAGTGAGCAGGATGCGTAGAGGCCGCTTGGGATCGTGGTACTTAAGGGCGTTGGAGAGCAGGTTGTAAACTACGCTTTTGAGGTTCTTGCGGGGAAAAGTAATTGCGGAACATCCCAGCAGGCGCGTTTCGATTTGAGCCCCCGACTCTTCGATCTGTTGGGCCAGGTCCGACAGCGTATCTTCTACAATTTGCGACAGGTCTACATGTTCGCTCTCCTGCTCGGTTTGTTTCTGGATGCGGGCAATGTCGGTTAAGTCACTGATGGTCGCCTTGAAACGAAGCACCGAATCTTGCATCAGGGTGAAGATATGCTGCACCTCCTTGTCTGCTCCGGCCTGCCGGTCGACCAGCCGGACGAGTACCTTCATTAATCCTTCAATGTTTAAGATGGGGGCTTTCAAATCGTGGGAGGCCGTGTAGATGAAGTTGTCCATGTCCGCGTTGATGTGCACGAGCCGCTGGTTAGTAGCCGCTAACTCCTCGTGGCTGGCCCGGATCTCCTCGTTGGCAGCCGCTAATTCTCCATTGGCGGCAAACAACTCCTGCGACACTTTGTACAAAGTCTCTTCTACTTCTTTTCGTTCCTGGATATCAGTATCCGTACCGAACCACTGCGTAACGTTACCAACTTCATCTTTGAGCGGCATGGCCCGGATCAGAAACCAACGGTAGGCGCCGTCCGCTCTTCTCAACCGGGCTTCTACTTGGTAAGGCTGAACAGTCCGCAGTGCCTCCGACCAATGAAACTGTAGGTTGACTAAGTCTTGCGGGTGTACGACTTGAGTCCATCCCTGTCCCTGAGACTGCGCAAAGTCTAATCCCGTGTAGAGGTACCACTGGTGATTGTAGTAATCGACCTGGCCGTCAGGGGCAGTTGTCCACACCAGTTGGGGAATGGCCTCGGAGAGCATCTGGAGCCGCTGCCGGCTTTCCTCCACTTGCTTGCGGGCCACTACCTGGGTGGTTACTTCGTAGCCAAACGCAATAATGCCATCTACCTCTCCTTGCTCATTGAAGCGGGGCTGGTAGATGAAATTAAAATAGATATCCTCCAGCGGGCCGCCTGCGTGCCGGGCCAGCGGAAAGAGGACCTCTTTTCCTTCGAATGTCTTGCCCGTCTGGTAGATGTTTTTCAAGATTGGGTAGAAAGGACTCCGGGCCATCTCGGGCAGGGCTTCCAGAACGGGCTTCCCCAGCAGGTCCCGCCCCGGATACAACTGCTGGAAATGCGGATTGACCAGCTCAAAAATCATTTCAGGTCCATCTAGCACACAAATGGCGGCGGGGGCCTGGCTGAAAAAGCGTCCCAGCCGGTCCCGCTGGCGTTGGGCCTCGGTAAGGGAAGTACCTTCCCGCTGCCGGCTCTCCTGCAAGGCCTGCTCGGAAAGTTTCCGTTCCGTTACGTCTAATTTTCATTCTCCCTTCAGGCGCTGTGTGGGCTACCAATACCGGGTGGACTCTAGGCACCGAGCTGGCTTGTACTGGTTGGGAACGAACATCGGCCTATCCTCCTGCAAGCAGATTGTATTCCAGGAAAGCCAATCAATTCACACAGGTGCCCTATGCTTTTATATAGAATTAAGACGGAAGTGTAGTGGCTATAAGACATAATGATTAAATGCCATAACACTTCTGCCTATTAAGCAGCAAGAATGCTCAATTAAGCCCTCTTTGCTTAACTATTAAGGTTGATCATTATGTTCCAGGGAGGCGCTAGTACTAGGCATCCTGCCTAGTTGTTTGCATTCGTTTTGTAATGGAGTGAGTAACAAGTGTAGTAATACACATAGGAGCAGAACGCGGTTGCTTTGCGGTATCTTAATCATTGTCCTACCTTACAGAAATGGTAAGGCCCGTGTTTGGGCAGAAGGGCCATCTGCTTTATCTTAATGAGCGCTTTTGTGTTCCACTCGCCATTGAGAGGAGTCCAGCCCGCCCCGCTTAATTATCGTTTTTTTAACTGTACTAAACAACTTTTTACTTATATGTCAGTGGTAAATCCCTTTTTCTGGCCCTCTTCAGTTCCTCGGGAGTACTGGCTTGCGTCATCTTACCCTAAAAGGCTACTGCCGCCATTGCCAGAGAATGAGAAGGCAAGGTTAGCGGCTCTGAAAAGCTACCATTTGCCCGGGGTAGAATCAGATTCGGACTTCAACCAACTTGTGGAACTGATTGCGCTGCTCACTGATGCCCCTATTGTCCTAATCACTGTGATGGAGGAGGACCGGCAGCAGTTCCTGGCCAAAGTGGGTACTCAACTGGAAGGTACTCCCAGAGGCCTGGCTTTCTGTTCCCATACAATATTGGGGACTTCCCTGCTGGTAGTGGAAGACTTGCAAAAGGATGACCGGTTTAGTCACCACCCCCTGGTTATCGGTGATCCGTACTTGCGCTTCTATGCTGGTATGCCCCTCGTGTCTGGAGAAGGATTCGCCTTGGGCAGCGTTTGTGTGTTGGACCGAAAACCCCGGACCTTAACCCAAGTACAAGTTCTGGGGCTTGAAGCATTGGCCCGACAAATCGTACATCAATTAGAACTTCGGCGTAAAACCTGCCAATATGGAAAGGCAAAGGAGGCCTTACAAGCAATTGCCGAGTGGCAGTCTCACCAGGTTCGGGCCGAACTTGCTTCAATTCTTGGCTTGCTGCAATTAATGGACCAACAGGAGCTTGGCAAAGAAAACCTGGAATACTTTACTCTTTTGCTTGCTGCTGCTCAGAAGATGGACCAACATCTTAGGACTAGTATTAAAAATTCGTCCGAGAGTTAGAGCAAGAAGTAGAAATAGCTACTACAAAAAGAAAAACTGTGAATAGTAGACAGATTAAAATAGCAGTATAGCAAACAATCAAGCCTCTTTGATGGAACAATTTAATGAAGGGTGCCTTTCGGATCATACGTTGCAGGTATGATACAAATACAGCACTGCTCCAATGTTACATTAGGGATGAATTGGGAAGAGTAACCAGAAAAGTAGTTCCCTCTCCTACTTGGGAGTTGGCTGACACAGTGCCCTTTAGGGTTTCAACGACTTCTTTAACAATGTAAAGCCCTAAGCCGGAGCCTTTGCTGGATTCACTGGCCCGGTAGAACATGCCAAAGATTTTGTCCAAATGCTCTTCATCAATGCCAATACCGTTGTCTTTCACTTCCAATAATACCTGCTGAGCATAGATTGTCAAACTAATCTGGACAGTTGGTTCCTCTCGGTGGGGATCTGCGTACCGGTATGCATTGGAAAGCAAATTACTCAAGATAATGCTCAGCCTAGCCCGATCGGAATAGAAATTAGCCTCTTCCTTTACAACAACGAGGGTTTTGATGGATAATACGTGCATATGATGTAAAGCCCTGAGTTGCTCTTCGACGAAAGGCTTTGCTTGGATTAACTCTTTTCTTACTTCGGTACGGGTATTACGAGTGTGATTGATGATATCTTGAATAAAAGAGTCCAGTCGGTGAATACTCTTCTCCATTTGATCTAAGTAGTACTCCTTTTGGCTGGCGTCCTCCTCCAGGCGAGAAATATTAATGAGCCCAAGGACCGACATTAAAGGGGCCCGTAAGTCGTGTCCAGCTCGGTAGATGTAGTGATCTAACTGCTGGTTAAGTTTTTGGAGCCCCTTGTTCTGGGAAGAAATTAGTTCCACACTCTGGCGTAGTTCTTCTTCACTAGTCCGTAGTTCCTCGTTCATTTGCTGAAGTTCTTGGTTAGCGGTATTTATTTCTTTGTCACTGGTCAACAAGCGCTGATTTTGTACTTCGAGCGTCTGGTTAAGTAATTCCAGTACCTGCTCCCTTTCCACTAACTGCATATGGGCTCTTTCCCGTTCTTCCTCTAAATGATTCAGTTGCACCGCCAGCAAGTAAACCGTTAAACTGAGTCCGACTACAATCAGCACGACCAGTAACCCAACCGAAAGGTCGTATCCTACTGAGTACCGGCGCTGCGCAAACAAAAGTGACCAGCCTAACAGGATTGGCACTACTGTGGTTACTATCAGCAGCCGTCGGAAGATCAGCCCACCCGCTCGTTGAGATAAAAGCACCGCTACCACCCCCTGGTGGGGTCTCAATAGCAACGTACCGACACTGAGCAGCAGAAAAAGTAATGTGGTGCTTAGGGCCATTTGCACATAGGGACCAATATACTGGAAAGACTGCTCCAGGTAGAAGTATCCTAGCAGTGATAGTAAGCAAATGCCCATTACCGTAAAAAGCAGCCCTTGTACCAAGTGGAAACGCTTTCTGCCATACCAGCTCAGCACAAACAGCGCTAAACTTGAGAGTAAGAAATTAACAGCTGTGCTTTTAGCCATTAGATTAGCCTCCGGTCTACCGGGCAAGGGTAACTTTTGGGCAAAAAGGAGTTGGTCTACTCCAGTTTGCCAGTTCCCATACACGCCCACCAGTTTTAAAAGGCCCACCCCTAGTACGAGCAGGAACAACCCTCGGGGGACGAGCTTTCCAAAGATCATGTCCTTAGAATAACCTGTTTCAACCTTACTGACATAAAGATCTCTTCCTGATTCTTCAAATTCCCTTGAGGTAGTAAGCAGCCAAGAGCCCAGGGCGGCTAGCAGGAAAGAGAGCGCGACTACGGGATTAATGGGCGCCAAAGTAGGATAGCCACTTTGCAAATAAGGTAGATCAAATTGCCAGCCCACTAAAGCCGCTGTCGAAGCAAGCAAGATGATTAGAAAAGCGACCCGGCCTAAGTAGTGGCAAAAACGATCCAGACTCCTTATCATAGGAGTAGTCAGAGTTTAAATCCAGTTAAATCTAATGGAAATTACCAGTAATTAAATGGTCTCCGTCCTGTGTAATTAAAATTTATCAGATTATGAAGGTTCAAACGTTTACAATCATCGAGAGCTACACTTCCATGGGCAGTCTTGGTTTGTGCACCGTTGGCTTACTTTCCCTTGGTCTACCGGTAACTGACTAATTCGAGATGGCTCCGCCGATTGGACGGCCAGAACGGTGTGGAACGGTATCGATGTATTCATCAATTCTGCCCTTATACGACTAGTGCTCTTGGACCACAATAAGTTGCTTGATAACCGTCTGATTCGGTGGTTACCCAGCTTGCGTGAGCGGCAGTAGGCCCAAGCGTTGTTTTCACTAATTGCCAAGTAATCCTACACAAGATCTTTTCTTATAGATTTCTACAAAGCGCTAGGCTCCCCTTTCAAGTGTTAGCAAACTTTCCCCTCCTGTTACTTCAGCACTGAGATTTTGATTAGTTGTTACACAGAATAAGCAACTTAAATCACCTGTCCTTTCGGGTTGTATTCTGACAGTACTTGGAATCATCGAGTGCAGATCTCTATTCTTATTGCTAGACCTTACTTGTGTTTACTAGCTGCAAATGAATTAGTTTGACTAATCGCATAAGCCTTACTCTATATTTGTTCATGGTGTCAGTGTACAACCAAAAATTTAGGAAAAAGCTTTTTAATCCGTCCAAAAATTTTATTTTCGATCGGTTCTTTTTTTTAACATTTACTAAATCAACCTAATATTAGACGCAAGCGTTCCTGTACACTTTGCTACAATAGGTAGTTCATCGTATACTATTAACTACCTTCGTCACTGGCTAACCGGTAGGCAATATCGGCACGGAGGAGCATTTTTTATTATATAAACCAGTCAGAATGAAGAAAATATTACCCCTCCTTGTGCTTCTGTTATCAGCGGTAGGCTTGCAGGCGCAAGAAGACAGCCTTTCCAGCTTTACTTTAAACGTTGGCCAGGACAGCTATTTCGGCTTCTACGTAACGGGAACCGGAAATTATTCAATTTCTAAAAAAGCCAGTGTAACCTTCTACACCAACTACTGGGCTAATCCGGCTTTCGGCACTGCCAGTACGGGTACTGATTTTTGGACTGAAGTGGGAGGAGGCGTCAATTTTACCCTTTGGGAAGAAAAGCTTACTGTCAATCCTTCCCTTGGCTTTACGTATGGAAAAGCCCTTTCGGGGGGAGAAAAAGGCGTACTTGGAGATGGGATAGTGCCTTCCATTACTGCTGTATTTTCAAACAGCCACGGCGAAGCAAATGCCGGGTTAGTATGGTTTAAAGCCCTACGGCAACAAGGGCCCGTAACAGTAGACTACTTGTGGGCATGGTTCGCCCTAGGCCGTAAATTAAACAAACGAATTACTGCCGGCATCCATCTGGAAGAGTTTTACCTCTCCCGTATGACAGCCGAAAGACCCAGGCACCTATACCAGTGGATTGGTCCCTATGTGCAGTATAATTTCCCGAAAGGTACTTTCATCAAAGCCGCCGGTGGGTACGACACCATCAACAAAAGCTTTATCAAACTCAACATCAGCACTTCTTTGACCAAGTAAGGCCCATGCTTACCCAGAACCGCTATAACACCATCAGCTTTAAAGTATCCCTGCTAGTAGGTGCGTCAACATTCCTGCTGGTGAGTCTACTGATTACCTACTCGGTCATCCGGCTGAGGAATACGGAAATTAGCGCTGCTACCCAAAATGCGGTGGCTTTTGCCAGAGATTATTCAGGCAGGCTTAAAGCCATTATTGAAGTTCCCCTAGATGGAAGCCGGGCTTTCGCAGGCGGGCTGTTGGCTACCAAAGACCTTGGAATGTCGAGCAGCATTTCCCGGGAAGATGTGAACGCCATGTTGAAGAATTACCTGGAAAAGCATCCTACTGTACTGGGCTTTTACACTGGTTGGGAACCTAATGCTTTTGACGGCAAGGATAGCCTGTATGCCAACACCAGTGGCCACGACCACACGGGCAGATTTGTGCCCTACTGGGTGAGAAGCAATAATCATATTACTCTCGAACCCCTGGTTGGGTACGAGACCCAGGGATCGGGAGATTATTACCAGATTCCCAAGAACAGCGGGCAAGAGTCAATTATTGATCCTTACTTGTACTCAATTGCCGGTGAAGAAGTACTGATGATATCAGTAGTTACTCCCATTGAAAAGGATGGCCGCTTTCTGGGCATTACCGGCGCCGATTTGAGCCTAGGATGGCTTCAGGAAATGGTTGACCAGGATCAGAAAAACATTTTTGGGGGCGTTGGCCAGTTGGCTGTAGTTTCCCATAATGGCACCATTGCCGCCGCTACCGGCCGAAGCAACTTGCTGGGCAAACAAGTAGACCTGCTCTTTAAAGCGTTTCATTCCATGAACGCCGCTGAAGCGTATACTATTCAGAATGATACCCTGATCGCTTCGGTCCCCTTATACATGGGCCACTCTAAAAATCCCTGGCGGGTTTGCATTACCCTTCCGCTAGCCGAAATTACCAAAACTGCCAGAGCCGAAATGCTAAAAATGATTCTGATCAGTGTAGCCTTTCTGTCCGTGTTTATCTTGGTAATTGTACTGCTGTTGAAGAAGCAAATGCGTCCGATTTTTCACGTTTCAGACGTGGCCCGCCAGGTAGCATTAGGGGATTTGGACATCAAGCCAGTAGCAGCCAGCAACCTGGAGATTGAGAAACTAAACGAATCTTTTCTCAAGGTGGTTGACTCACAGCGTGATATTACTACTGTGTGCGCATCTATTGCCAAAGGTGACTTTTCGACCAAAGCCCAGGTGAAGAGCGAGAAGGACGAGTTGGCCAAGTCGGTTAACCAGATGATTGACCACTTGAAATCAGCTAAGGAAGAAGATGAAAAGCGCAATTGGACGGCCGAAGGGCTGGCCCGCTTTGGGGAAACTCTGCGCTCCGACAAGAGCTTTGGTTCACTGGCAGATACCATTCTTGCTAGCCTGGTTAAATATCTGAAAGCCAACCAGGGAGCCCTTTTCATCACCAATGACAGCGACCCGAAGAATGTTCATTTGAGCATGGTTTCCTGTTATGCCTACGAGCGAAAAAAATACCGGCAACATATCATTGATGTGGGACAAGGATTAGTAGGTCAATGCTACTTGGAAAAGGATCTTGTTTTCCTGACCGAAGTGCCGGCTCATTACGTGACCATCACCAGTGGCCTTGGCCAAGCTACTCCCAAATGTCTGCTTATCATCCCCCTCATCAACAACGGCACTGTTGAAGGGGTGGTAGAACTAGCCTCCTTCAGGGTATTCCAGGAGTTTGAGATCGCTTTCATTACGAAAGTTGCCGAAAGCATTGCTTCAACAATTGCTACTTCTAGAATCAATGAGCGGACCAAACAACTCTTGCAGCGGTCTCAACAGCAAGCAGAAGAACTAAGGGCTCAAGAAGAAGAAATGCGCCAGAATATGGAAGAGCTGTCAGCCACGCAGGAGGAAATGCACCGCAAGGAACGCGAGTATCTGGATCAAATCGAAAAACTCCAAAGACAGTTGACGGATGGCATGACAACTCGGACATCTTTATAGTAGAAAACGAACGCCTTGTGACAGGCAGCTTGATGGAGCCAACAATCCCCAAGAGCGATTACTGACTCTGATATTCCCTAACACCGTTCCTTGTACACTCCTATTAACGCTACTAGAATCACGGCTGCTAATAATATCCCGGGTTTTGCTTCAAAAGAGAATTTCGGTCTATTTCAAGCTGAGGAATGGGAAGCCGCTCGCGTTGCGGGTCAAGAAACCTGGCTGGATTTTGCGCTTGTAATGTAGCAGTGGCCGTGCCGTAACGCAACAGATCAAACCAGCGGTGCGCCTCCAGACACAGCTCTACACGCCGTTCATGCCGGATGGCTTTTCGAAGTTGGTCCTGGGATAAGCCAGATACAAGAGGTAAGCCCGCCCGTTGGCGCAATTCGTTCAATGCCTGAGTAGCTCCTGTGATGTCGCCTAGCTCGTTGCGGCTTTCTGACAGCGTCAGCAGTACCTCAGCGTACCGGATCACGGGGTAATTAACCGGGCTCTGCTTGAAATTATACGTAGTACCGGTAAAGAATTTGTGTCCTAGATATCTTTGCGGCTGATGGGTATACCGATTATAACCACCGTAATTTGACACGGATATATCTCGGCGTACATCGCCCGGCTCAAAAGCCTGTACCAATCCTCCCGTCCAATGAGGGTTGGGTAAGGGTGGCATTGTATCAAAAGTGGGAGGATTGGTCTCGTAGCCGCCAGTTTGCAGCCCGGCCGGTCCTTGAAAGTCACTAGCCCAGTTGCCGATTCCTTCCACCCCCGACCGGAACTGAACGGCAAAGACGCTTTCCGGACCGTTTTTGGTGCTTGCTTTAAAATTGTCATCGAAGCGTGGTTCCAGCGAGTAGACATTAGAACTGATTACTCTAGCGGCAAGGCTTGCCGATTCGGACCACCGGCCCTGCGTAAGATATACACTCGCCAGCAGGCTCTGAGCAGCTCCGCGCGTCGCCCGGCCTACCTCTACACGCTGCACCAGCGGTAGCTTTTCCTGCGCCCATATCAAGTCTTGTTCAATCTGATCATATACCATTGCAACCGGCTGGCGGGGTATTGACAAGTCGCCTAGCTGGCCGGCTACGGAGAGGGGCGCGGGAACATCGCCAAAAAGCCTTACCAGGTTATACAAATACAAGGCTCGCAGAAACCGCGCCTCGGCCATGTATTGTTCTTTCAAACCCGTCCGCATGGTAATTCCAGGCACTTTATCAATGACAACATTGCAACGGTGAATGCCCGTGTAATGACTGCTCCAGAGCTTGTATACCAGCGGATCGTTTGGGGGTACATTCCATCCCTCAAAGGCGTCGTATCCGATGGCATCGTCACTGAGCCCGTCCGTAATTGCCCACAGCGCGTACTGGTAACCGCCCTCCTGCGCCAGCGGCGCGTAGCAGGCCGTTGAAGCGGCGTTGGCGGAGGCAGAATCTACGTAGAAGTTGTCATCGGTCAGGCGGTCTAGCGGCTCTTGGTCCAACAGGCTATTGCATCCGGCCAGCCAAAAAGACAAACCTAGCCAAATCACCGGAAAGATGTAGTGAACGGTTTTTAACAGGAATGGCCGGTGGGACATAATGGGGTACATGTCTGATTTTTAGGCGGCTTGTGCAATTCAAAAGGTAACCCGCATCCCGGCCATAAACACCCGGGCAGTAGGGTAACTGATGTAGTCTATCCCTTGCGAGAGATCACCGGCCTGGGCATTGCTGTTTACTTCGGGGTCAAAGCCCGAATAATGGGTAAAGGTAAACAGGTTCTGACCACTTATGTACAGGCGAGCCACCCGCAGGTGCAGGACATTCCGCCACGACGGGGGAAGGTTCAGCGCCAACGTTACCGTGCGGATGCGCAGATATGAACCGTCTTCCACGTAGCGGCTCGAAGGCTGGGCGTTGTGCGGGTACATGGCGGTGGTGGCACGTGGCACGGTCTGACTGGTACCGGGACCCTGCCAGCGGCTTAAGGCTACGGTTGTATTGTTGGTTCGTCCGTCCAGACTTTCGGTGAAAAGCCGGGCGAAATTAAATACCTCCCGCCCCCTTACGCCTTGTAGAAACACATTCAACTCCAGGCCTTTCCAGGCAAATGCATTGGCTGAGCCAAACACCAGCCGGGGGTTGGGGTTGCCAATTACAGTGCGGTCATTTTCGTCAATCCGGCCGTTATGGTCGAGGTCCCGAAAGCGTACGTCGCCCGGAGCAATACCGGGCACATCGCGTTGCGCTGAGGCTTGAATTTCTTCCACGTCTTGAAAGATGCCTTCCATGACCAGCCCGTAAAAGCTCCCCAGCGGGCTGCCGGCTTGGGTAATGCTTACTGGCGGACGCGAAAAAAGGGCGTTGGCAAAAATCTGGTTTTTCAAGCCTCCCACGTCACGGGCCAGCGCCAGCACCCGGTTTCGGTTATGGCCTAAGGTAAGGGTGGATTCCCATTGAAAAGCCCCGGGTAGCGGGCGGGCCGTGAGGGCCAGTTCCCAGCCCTGGTTGCGGATGCGTCCCAGGTTCACGTAGGAGCTTTGCGTAAAGCCGGAAGTGACGGGTACTGGTTGTTGCACCAGTAGGTCCCGGGTGTTTTTTACGTACCAATCCGCGGTGGCAGTTAATCGTCCCCGCCAGAGTTCGGCGTCCAACCCAACGCCCGTTTGCGCTGCCGTTTCCCATTTCAAGTCGGCGTTGGCAAACTGACTGGGCGCCATCCCGATGGCAGCGGCATTTCCCCACGTGTATGTGTCGGCGCTTACGGTAGAAAGGTAGAGAAAATCCGGTATGGCCTGGTTGCCTGACAAACCATGACTAGCCCGCAGTTTGAGTTCCTGCACCGCGCTCGGCAGGCGCAGAAAGGATTCTTCGGACAACCGCCATCCCAGCGAGGCAGCCGGAAAAACCCCAAACCGGTGCCGCGGACCGAAGCGCGAGGAACCGTCGGTGCGTACAGTAAGGGTAACGAGGTAACGGCGGTTAAAATCATAGTTCAGGCGGCTGACGGCCGAGACCAAACCCACGGCGGTGCGGGTATCCTTGATGTAGCTGAGGGTGCCGGCTCCCAATAGCCGGATGCGGTTGTCGGGCTGTCCTTCTGAATATAAAAAATCGCCGGTATCCGTGTTTTTCTGGGTAGTAAAACCTGCCAGTGCCGTCAGTGAATGTTTTCCACCAAGAATGCGGCGGTAGGTGAGCGTCTGCTCACTAAGCCAGTTCAGCGACTGTGTACTCCAGACGGAATTTAATACAATGGAATTCAGATCAGTGGCTCCGAAGTCGTACTTGGGGAAATGCCGTTGCGAATATCCGTAGGTCATATCTACCCCTACCTGACTACGCAGGGTTAAATAGGGACCAGGGACATACTCCAGGTAAGCGTTGCCGGTAAAGCGACTGGCCGCTAATTGGTTGTCTACCACCATTACTTTGCCCAGCGGATTGCCCTGGCCAAACACTTCTGCGTTGTCACTTCTTGAAAAACTGCCGTCCGGGGCGTAGATGGTCCGGGTGGGCAATGCCCGCAGGGACTGCAAAATCATGCCGTTGAACACATCGTTGGTTTGCAGCACGTTGCCGACTGAACGGGAAAGTGAAAGGCTGCCACCCACCCGCATGCGTTTTCCCATCTGGTGATCTAAATTAAGGCGAAAACTATAGCGACTCAAACCGGAATGAATGACGACTCCTTCCTGACGAAAGTAGGTGCCGGTCAGGGCGAACTGAGTTTCTTTACTCCCGCCTTGCACGCTCAAGGAATGGCTTTGTACGGCTGCCGGCCGCAACAAGGCGCCCATCCAATCGGCCCCGCTTCCCCACTGGTAAGGGTCGCTGTACTCCGAAAAGGGAGGACGGCCCAGTTCGCCGCGCACTTCATTACTTAACTCGATGTACTGCGGCGCGGTAAGCATGGACGGCAGACGGGTCGGCCTTTGCAGGCCATAGTACGAGTCAAAAGTCAGTTGTGAGGGTCCGGGCCGCCCTCGCCGCGTTGTCACCACAACCACGCCATTGGCGGCCCGGGCGCCGTAAATCGCCGTTGCCGAGGCGTCTTTCAGTACATCAATGCTTTCAATGTCGGCGGGGCTGAGGGTAAGCAGGGGGTTTTGCGTGTCGGATGCTCCCCAGCTCTGGCTGATGGGCAGATCCGCGAAGACCGGTAGACCGTCAATGACGTACAATGGGGCGTTGTTGCCGGTAGATCCAGCCCCGCGAATGCGTACGTACACAGCCCCTCCAGGAGAAGCATTTCCTTGCGATATGCTTACTCCTGCCACCCGGCCCTGTAGCGCCTGATCAAACGTCGTAGGAGCGCCGGCTCGCAGTTGCTCTTCGCCTAATGAGCTTACTGCTCCAGTGACGTCGCGTCGCGCCTGCGTGCCGTAGCCAACAACTACTACTTCACGGAGCGCCTGTGTAGCCGGATGCAACGCTACGTTCAGCACGGTTTGAGCACTGAGAAGATGTTCCAGCTTCTCAAACCCAACCGATGAGAACACGAGTGTAGTGCCGTTCTGTGGCACCCGCAGTGCGTAAGAACCGTCAGCCGCCGTGATGGTGCTGTTGGTGCTTCCCTTTGCCAGCACACTGGCGCCCGATAAGGGAGTACCCTCTGGTTTCATGGTCACCCGGCCCGTTACCAGTACCAGCGCTGGCGATGCGACTGGACCGCCGGCCTCCGGGGTTCTGGTCTTGACCGCAGCATGCCCCGGCACGTCAGCGGTAAGTGAGGGGGGAGCAGGAGAAACAGGCTGTTCCCGGATGATGTAGGTATTAGCGTTTATCTTGCTGAATGTAAGCGGGAATGGTCGCAAAGCCTCTGTCAGGGCAGTTTCAGCATCGGCTGCAACGGGCGGTGTGTCCAGGTACTTTTCCTCCACAATCCGACTTTCAAAAAAGAGGAAAACTTGATGTTTTGTCTCAATCTCACGCAGCACAATAAGCAGGGATACGCGTGAAGCGGATGGTTGCGGCGCCAGGGCCGCGGACTGGCCGGACAAAGGGATAAAAATGGCACTGGTGATTCCTAACAGGCAACAAAAAAGCGCACTACGCATTAGATAAAACCGGCGAAAAAGCCGGTCGGTACGCGTAAAAGGCCGGGACAATGTCTGCTTCATAACCTGTAGAGCCAAAGGCCGGACAGCTTACGGAACTCTGGCCGGTCCGATGTGTAACTGATTTTTGTCCCGCCTGACGTGCAAGTTCAGTACACCGGATATTCCCTTCAGCAACACGCCCAGGTCGTCGGCGGGAAGGGTACCGGTGAGCTGGCGGTTTTTCAGCGTGTCGTCCGTAATGTGCACCTGCAGGCCATAGGTATCCTCAATGAGTTGGGCTATCTCCGTCAGCGGAGTACGATTAAATACCAGCCGGTTGTCTTTCCAGGCAGCATATTGCCCCGCATCCACGCTGCGTTTTACCCATTTGCCGCTGGCCGGTACGTATTGCACCAGGTCACCAGGACGCATCAGCAGCGGTTGGGTGTCATTACCAAAGTTAATTGATATTTTACCTGAATTTAGTACTACTCGCAAACTATTTTTCCGGTTTCTGACGGAAAATTCCGTACCAAGTACCTCTACCGTGCTTTGAGCAAGGTGCACCCGGAACGGCTTTCCCCGCTGGTGCCGTACCGATAGAAATGACTCTCCTTCGAGCCACACCTCCCGGCTGTCCTCCGCATTCCAACGGGCCGCGTAGCGAAGCATAGAGTTGCCGTTCATCGTTACGAGGGACCCGTCGGGGAGCTGGTGACTGAGTTGCTGGCCGTAACCGGTAGTTATATGGACGGTTTTTGGGGATAGGTACCACCACAACAATCCGGTGCAAAGAAACAGAATCAATACGGCTGCCGCCCACGGGCGGTACCATACCGGACCAAAATGAAATGGGTGTATCTTCTTTTCTTCCGCCCCCTGGGCAGGGACGGCTTTTTGCTGGTCCAGGGCAGCGTACAGCGTAGCTTTCAGACGGATTTGCCGTTCGAGGAGGGTGCCAGAATCAATATCAGACTGGTGAAGTAAAGTAAGCAACTGGAGTGCTTCGGTAATTTCATTTTGGTGTTCCGGGTGCTGGGCAATCCACTGCTGCCAGTATACCACATCAGGGTGGCTGACTGCCTGTGGGTCTGTACGGTGGTTGTAGTACCGCACAAAGGATTCATCGGCCACTAAGTCTTCAACGTTCGCCATACGTGCGGTTTGTGCAAAAGGAACAAATTGAATTAACATCCGGGATGTCATCCAAAACATACGCGTGAGCCACCGAATGAGCATCCCGTAGTATCCCGCGTGAAGCACTAAAAGCCCAAACAAGATTTACACCCGGTAAATTACGGCTATTTTTTCCTTTCTGAAAATGCACTGCGTGTGATCCTGATTTCAATAGTCTAGGCTTACCTCCGTTAACCTTTTTTAACTGTATTGCTGCTTTGCAGGATTAGAGGCATTGACAGGCAGGCTCTTTGCTTACCTGTCTGTCAATGGTATCCTAACTGTGATCTGTTGGTAATCTTCTAACGCTGAACGGTGAACCGGCGGATAATAATGCCGGCCGCAGATTGTATTCGCAGCAGATACAGCCCGGCGGGCAGTTGGGCCACGTTAAGGTCTATGGCCTCATTGCCCGTGCTGCGACGCAGCAGCCGACCCTGCAAATCAAGCAGATGCACAACCGTCTGCCCGCCGGTGCCATCAATGCGCACCATTTCCCGTGCGGGGTTAGGGTAGACGCGTATTGTCTCAATGGCTGCTGGTCTTTGGGCGGCCAGCCGGGCCGAGGAACTGGTGTAGACCTTCAACCAGCCGTCACCCAAGCCCGACTCGTCGGCGTAGTTGGTCCCGCCGGTGTACTTGCCAAACTCCAAACTGCTGCTGACGGCCCCCACGTTCCACTCGTAGCGGGCCCCCTGTGGGGTCTGCTGGCCCAGCACGATGGCATACTTGCTGCCGTTGATGAGGCCACTGTAGCTCAATGGAGCGCTCACCACCGTCCCGGCAGTGCCCACCAGGCTGGCGGCAATGGTGGCCGAAGCCAAGGGCGAGCCGGTAGGCTTGTTGGCGCTGGTGGCGTATAGTTCCACCGTCACGTTGCTCTGGGTGGCGCCGTTGTACTTTCTGATCTTCACTTCCACGCTGGTGATGCGCGGGTTGGTGCCGGCCAGAAAGGTCTGGTAGCGTTTGACCTCGTCGGCGGGAGCCCCGAAGCTGTTGTAGCCCCCGCCCCCGTGGGAGAGGTCGATGAGGGCCGTGCTGCTGGTGGGCGCGCTTACCGTCACGCTCACCGAGGAGGAAGTAGTGACCGCCCCACCGTTGTCGGTGGCCCGGGCCGAGAGTGAGTACGTACCCGCCGCTACGCCCGTCCAAGAGTAGCTGTAGGGGCTGGTCAGGTCCTCACCCAGCTTGGTAGTGCCCTGGAAGAACTCCACCTTGCTGACCGTGTTGTCGGCATCCGAAGCGCTGGCCGACAGGCTGATGCTGGCCGGGGCAGTATAAGTGGCGCCGTTGGCCGGGCTGGTCAGACTCACACTGGGCGACTGGTTGCTGGTGGCCGGCAGGCGGAAGAGGGCCGAGGCGGGGATGAGTTGCTTGGCGATGGTGGGTCCCTGGTAGCGCACTTCCAGCAACTCGCCGCCCCACTGCTCAAAGAAGACCACCCGCAGGGCGTGCTTGCCGGCTTTGAGGGCCAGGCTGCCGGATCGTTCCTGGGCCCCGTGCAGGCCGTCGTTGTTGACCACTTCGGTAGAGCCGATGTAGAGCTTGCTGCCGTCGTCGGAGGAGGTGTAAAACGTGTAGGTGCCGTCGGAGGGCACCGACACGTAGCCCTCGTAGAGGAAGCCGAAGTTGTCGTTGACCGTGCGGGGGGAAAGGTCAAAGTTGGTCACTGAGCCGGTCTTGACGGGAGTGAGGGCGTTGAAGTTGGGCAGCACGTCCCAGAGCCCCTGGTAGTACTTGTAGTTGAGCCCACCCAGCGTAGTGGCCGGGTTCTCCGGCTCGCGGCCGGTGAAGGCAGTGCTGCTCACCGTTACGCTCACCGAGGAAGAAGTAGTGACCGCCCCGGCGTTGTCGGTGGCCCGGGCCGAGAGCGAGTAAGTGCCCGCCGCTACGCCCGTCCAAGAGTAGCTGTAGGGACTGGTCAGGTCTTCGCCCAGCTTGGTAGTGCCCTGGAAGAACTCCACCTTGCTGACCGTGCCGTTGGCATCGGAGGCGTTGGCCGACAGGCTGATGCTGGCCGGGGCTGAGTAAGTGGAACCGTTGGTGGGGCTGGTCAGACTTACAGCAGGGGGCTGGTTAGCCGTGCCCGTACCCGAGAACTCGTAGGCTCCGATGTCAGGGGCGTTGCCCTGGAAGGCAAAGGCGGGCAGGCCGGCGGTAGTGCCTGCATCCACCACGGCACTCGATGAGGCTGCCGGCTCGTAGTAGGGGGCCGGCTTGTTGCCCGTCAACTTCAGACCCGGATCGCTCGTGATGTTGTTGGAGGCGTTAATCACCGGGGAGCCGGTGCCCCACTGCTGGTACCAGTTGCCGGGGGCATGGCGGTTATTGGTTACATTCGCGTTGGTGAAGGTTACTGCCCCGGCATCTATCACCGTAATGACGTTGTTGCTGTAGAGAAACAGATTGTTGCGGACTTCCAGGTTGTTTACGGGGATGTATATTTCCACGCCCCGGTAGTCCGGCTGATTGATCGCAATGGTGTTGTTGTAAATCCGGATGTTTTCGGCCAGGTTCCGGTTGCCTTTCAAATTAACGAACTTAGGAACGTACGTATTGCCCGTGGCCGTACCGTCGATTACGTTGTGGTGCACCGTCCAGTTGCGGCGCGGCTGGTCGTCCCAGGCGTTTTCAGTGCCGGAAATGGTAATACCTTCTTCACCGGGATTAGTAATGTAATTATTGTATACCTCCCCGTCACTACAGGCAGCTTCCAGCCAGGCAAAACCTGGCCCTTCTGGCTGGATAATCCGGTTGTCGTATATTTTATAATTGATTGTGCCCGTTCCCTTGTCGCCGCCCACCAGCGAGAGGGTGCCGTTGTTCAGGGTGTTATTGTAGATTTCGTTGGGGCCGTAACTACCACTGCCCCGGAACAACTCAATTGCGAAAGGAACACCCTGATAAGGCCCGGTGGTTATACGGGTGGTCATGTTGAACGTGCACCCATAGATTTTTAAATTATAATACGGACCGCCTTGCTGCTTAATGCCATAGGCCTGGGAGGTAGAGAGATTGAAGGTAGTGTTTCGGATGATTGCTCCGTTTACGTTGTTGATAATCAGGGCCCCGCCCACATCAGCCGATACGCGTGCCGAATTACTGATGATGCAGTTTTCGATGAGAATATTTGTAATGGGCGCACCCTGGTATCCCATAACGTACATGCCGTGGTCATTGAAGTCTTTGGCCTCCACGTTGCGGATGGTCAGATTGTTCCGGTTCTGAAATTTTACCCCTACGCTGGTAAGCCGGCCCCGTCCGTCAAAAGTAATGCCTTCAACAGTTTGATTGCCATTAATCGGGCTGCTTGAATACGCGTTGAGGATGGTGCCGGACGTAGTCTGAAAGATAGTTTGTCCGATGCCCGCTCCCTTCAGTGAAACGCCCGCGGGTAAGTCCACGTCAACGGTTTCCTGGTAGGTTCCCGGGGCAAACTGCCACGTGTGGTTGCCCGCCGGGAGGTTATACACGTGGGCCGACATTTTTTTCCAGGCAGTGGCTGGACTTAACCCGTCGAGGGCGTCATTACCGTTGGGGTTGAAATAATAGGTGTTCTGCGCCAGCGCAGTAGTAACGCCTGCGGTCAACAGCAGTAGCAGCGCCCATATGTATTTGTAGGAAGTATTCATATATGCGGAAAGTTTAGTTGTGAAAACAATACTGGGAAAAGGTTTACCTGCACGACGTAAATGTATTGGCAAGGTGATGAACGGCCTGCACCCGAATAAATGCCATTGGGTAAAACAATGAAAGTAATAAGTGTTGAGTGAGAGGGAGCGTAACAGACGCTCCCCGACTTCTAATGCTGGACCACAACGCGCCGGGTGACCTGCCCGCACTCAGACTTAATTTTCAGCAGGTATACACCCGCTGGCAACCGGGAAACATCCAGCGAAAGAGACTTTTCTCCGGCCACCCGGGCCGGAATGAGCACCCGCTGGCCCCGTGCGTTAAACAAATCTACATTTGCCTGATCCGCCTCGATGCTTACCGATTGGTTGGCAGGGTTAGGGTAGACGCGTATTGTCTCAATGGCTGCTGGTCTTTGGGCGGCCAGCCGGGCCGAGGAACTGGTGTAGACCTTCAACCAGCCGTCACCCAAGCCCGACTCGTCGGCGTAGTTGGTCCCGCCGGTGTACTTGCCAAACTCCAAACTGCTGCTGACGGCCCCCACGTTCCACTCGTAGCGGGCCCCCTGTGGGGTCTGCTGGCCCAGCACGATGGCATACTTGCTGCCGTTGATGAGGCCACTGTAGCTCAATGGAGCGCTCACCACCGTCCCGGCAGTGCCCACCAGGCTGGCGGCAATGGTGGCCGAAGCCAAGGGCGAGCCGGTAGGCTTGTTGGCGCTGGTGGCGTATAGTTCCACCGTCACGTTGCTCTGGGTGGCGCCGTTGTACTTTCTGATCTTCACTTCCACGCTGGTGATGCGCGGGTTGGTGCCGGCCAGAAAGGTCTGGTAGCGTTTGACCTCGTCGGCGGGAGCCCCGAAGCTGTTGTAGCCCCCGCCCCCGTGGGAGAGGTCGATGAGGGCCGTGCTGCTGGTGGGCGCGCTTACCGTCACGCTCACCGAGGAGGAAGTAGTGACCGCCCCACCGTTGTCGGTGGCCCGGGCCGAGAGTGAGTACGTACCCGCCGCTACGCCCGTCCAAGAGTAGCTGTAGGGGCTGGTCAGGTCCTCACCCAGCTTGGTAGTGCCCTGGAAGAACTCCACCTTGCTGACCGTGTTGTCGGCATCCGAAGCGCTGGCCGACAGGCTGATGCTGGCCGGGGCAGTATAAGTGGCGCCGTTGGCCGGGCTGGTCAGACTCACACTGGGCGACTGGTTGCTGGTGGCCGACAGGCGGGAGAGGGCCGAGGCGGGGATGAGTTGCTTGGCGATGGTGGGTCCCTGGTAGCGCACTTCCAGCAACTCGCCGCCCCACTGCTCAAAGAAGACCACCCGCAGGGCGTGCTTGCCGGCTTTGAGGGCCAGGCTGCCGGATCGTTCCTGGGCCCCGTGCAGGCCGTCGTTGTTGACCACTTCGGTAGAGCCGATGTAGAGCTTGCTGCCGTCGTCGGAGGAGGTGTAAAACGTGTAGGTGCCGTCGGAGGGTACTTGCACGTAGCCCTCGTAGGCGAAGCCGAAGTTGTCGTTGACCGTGCGGGGGGAAAGGTCAAAGTTGGCCACTGAGCCGGTCTTGGCGGGAGTGAGGGCGTTGAAGTTGGGCAGCACGTCCCAGAGCCCTTGGTAGTACTTGTAGTTGAGCCCACCCAGCGTAGTGGCCGGGTTCTCCGGCTCGCGGCCCGTGAAGGTGCTGCCGCTCACCGTCACGCTCACGGAGGAGGAGTTGGTAACTGCGCCAGCGTTGTCGGTGGCTCTGGCTGAGAGCGAGTAAGTGCCCGCCGCTACGTTAGACCAGGTGTAAGAGTAGGGGCTGGTCAGGTCCTCGCCCAGCTTGGTAGTTCCCTGGAAGAACTCTACTTTGCTGACCGTGCCGTCGGCATCGGAAGCGTTGGCCGACAGGCTGATGCTAGCCGGGGCCGAGAAAGTGGAGCCGTTGGCCGGGCTAGTAAGGCTCACGCTGGGGGGTTGGTTGGCCGTGCCCGAACCCGAGAACTCGTAGGCGCCGATGTCGGGGGCGTTGCCCTGGAAGGCAAAGGGGGGCAGGCCGGCGGTAGTGCCCGCATCCACCACGGCGCTCGATGAGGCTGCCGGCTCGTAGTAGGGGGCCGGCTTGTTGCCCGTCAACTTCAAACCCGGATCGCTCGTGATGTTACCTCCTTGGGTAAAGTTGATGAATTGCGCGCCCCAGGGACTGACCAGGTTCCCGCCCGGTGCGTACCGGTTGTTAAAAATCTGCAGGTTGGTTACCCCGCCGCCTTGTCCGGTTACGACATGATTTACGTTGTTGATTAAATTATTTTTGATGTGAATGTTGGTAGCGCCGGCTGGCGCATTGATCTCTACCGCCCGCGTGCCACCGAAGTAGGTGTTGTTGTAAATGAAAACATCGCTGGTGGGGGTTGAACTGTACTGCTGGCTGTTGATGGTGACAAAGCGCGTTTCGCCCGGTACGCCCGTGTTGTCCACAATGTTGTGGTGAATGCGAACGTTGGTGCGCGGCAGGTTGTCAAAATTGTTTCCGGTCCCGGTTATTTTGATGCCGTTGCCCCCCCCGTTGACTACGTAGTTGTTGGCAATTTCGATGTCATTTATGGCTTCTTCCACCCAGAAGCCGTTGTTGGGCGGCATGTTGAACCGGTTGTTAAGCACCTGCAACGACCAGGTACTGGTGTATTTCTGCCCGGCCACCAGGGATAAAGTGCCCTCAAATACGTTGTTGGAGAACACATTGCCGCCCGCTACGTTAAACCATTCAATTGCAAAAGGAGGCCCCTGCCAACTGCCGGAACTGATGTTTGGGATCAGATCGAAGGTGTTGCCGATAAGCTGTACGTTTTTAAACCATCCGCCCACCTGGAACTTCAAGCCGTACACGGGACGAGTATTTAAATCGAACAGGTTGTTGCGAATGATGGCGCCATCCAGTCCGCCCACGCGCATGCCGCCGTCTACTTCAAATCCCGGGTCCGCCCCCGAATTTCTGATCACATTGTTTTCGACGAGCAGCCCGGTAATGTAACCGGGGGCTTCAAATTCAATGTTGTTTTTAAAGCCGGCGTAAAATGACATCGCCGCCAACCTGAAGTCTTTCGCCTCCACGTTGCGTACCGTTACGTTGTTGCGCTGCTGCACCTGGATGGCCCGGTCGGCAGTGCGGTTGACGCCATCCAATGTCAGGTCACTGACGGTTTGGTTGCCATTGGCACTAACCGGGAGCGTGCCATCGCCCGTGTTTGTGATCAGGCGCACGAACTCACCGGTAAGGTTGGCCCGGAGGATGGTGCTCCCGATGCCGGCTCCCTTTAGGTTGACGCCCAGGGGCAGGTTAATGGAGCCGGTTTCCATGTAGACGCCGGCGTTTACCTGAATCGTGTGACCCTGGTTGGCTGCTACCTGGGTAGCGGCGAAAGCAGCAGTTTGCCACGGACTACCGGCTGAGCCGTTTCCAGTTGCATTGTTCCCGGTCGTGGATACGTAATAAGTGTTTTGTGCCGAGGCACTGCCCAGCGTGAGGACAACGGCTGCCCAGAGGGCCCCGACTTTTTTTAAAAATTTCTTCATGTTGGATGAAGGGTTTTGTGATAAATAATTGAATTTTCAAGGGCATTTCATGTATGGTTAGGGCAATTACTTTCCCGGGCGATAGCATTGCGGTACTGCGGGTTGGGGTCTCCTGCCGGTAGGTTTTTACCGGTAGGCGGCATTTTGCTCCATGAGGCCGTAACTGTCGTCAATGGCGGTTTGCGGGATGGGGAGCAGCAGCCGGTCCGGGGTAACGGCCGTTTTCCCGTGGGCCTTCAGCACCTGCACGGCCCGGTCGGGGCGGCGGATGAGGTCAAACCAGCGGTGGGCTTCAAAAGCCAGTTCCAGGCGGCGTTCCAGGTAGAGGGCATCCAGAAACCCGGCTTTGGACAGTCCCGGCGGCAGGTCGGGCAACCCCGCCCGGCGGCGCACCAGGTTCACGGCGTCGTAGGCGGCATCAGTGGGACCGGCTACTTCGTTTTCGGCCTCGGCAAACATCAGCAGCACATCGGCGTAACGCAGCAGGTAATAGTTGTTGTTGGAGTTGTGAATGTTGATGGCATCCGAAAAGTCTCGGTACTTGTTCACGTAGTAGCGGCTAATGTTGAGGTCAGGTTGTTTGCCCTTGGCCTGCTGGTCCGCGTAATAGTCAAGAACGGCAACGTCCCTACGCAGGTCGTTGGGAGCATAGGCTTCCACGATGCCCGTGCCAGGGGTGAACCCGTCGCGTTGCGCCGAAGCATCGGAGGTAGGAATGTTGAACCCCCAACCCGCCCAGGCGTACTCGCTGCCGGCGCCGGTGCCCTTGAACCGGGGCGAAAAGAAGTCGTTGAACACGCTGCCCGTACCTTGCCGGTTGTCGAAATAGCCGCCCGGCCCACCCTTAAACTGAATTTCAAAAATGGACTCCGGACCGTTTTCGCTGGCGGGCTTGAACAAGTCCGTGTACTGTGGGTGCAGTCGGTAAGTGCCCGTTTGCATCAGCGCGTACGCCTTGTCGCGGGCCAGTTGGTAGTAGTTGCCGTCCGTTTCGCCCAGCGTCAGGTACACTTTGGCCAGCAGGGCGGAGGCGGCTCCCTGGGTTGCCCGGCCCGCGTCCTCCCCACTGTAAGCGCCAGGCAGGTTCTGTTCGGCAAAAGTCAGGTCAGCGATGATCTGGGCGTACACGGCGGAGGCCGGGCTGCGGGTGGTCTGCAACTCGGCCTGCGAAGTGATTTCTTTGGCAAACAAGGGCACGTCGCCGTAGAGCCGCACCAGGTTGAAGTAAAATAAGGCCCGTAAAAACGAAGCTTCGCCCAGGAACCGGCTTTTGGCGGCCTCACCAATGGGCGCGCCCGGCACGCGGGTCAGGATGGTATTGGCCCGTGATACGCCCGTGTACATGGCCGCCCACAGCCCGGCGGCCGGACCGGCGTTGGCGTTCATGCGAAAATTATCCACTGCTGCGCCCTCCGAAGCCACAAAATCCTGGTCGTCGCCCGGACCGGTATCGTCCGAAAGGCCGTCGCCGATGAGCCAGTAATTGATGCTGTATGCGCCGGTAAGCGTCATGGCCGCGTAGGTGCCGTTCACGGCAACGGCAATGTTGCCCTCACTGGTGTAAAAATTGGAAGTATTGGGCCGGCTGGGGTCCACTTTTTCCAACGAAAACTGGCACCCGGATAAGAGCAATAAGACGGCCGCGGTTGCCAGGGATTTGGCGCAAAAGAACATTTTCATCTATCAGGAAAGTAAAGTTTGTATTGGAATAGGGGAGCGCACCCGTCAGAAGGCGGCGTTCAGGCCCACCAGGAATGTGCGTGACTGTGGGAATGCCCCCAGGTCGTAACCCGGAAACAGCGCGCTTTGCCCGTTGGAGCTGAACTCCGGGTCAAAACCACGGTATTGGGTAAATGTGTACAGGTTTTGGGCGCTGATGTACACACGCAGGCTCTGCATCAGCCCTTTGCGGCTCAACGCCGACGGCACTTGGTAGGCCAGCGTCAGGTTGCGCACCCGCAGAAAAGAACCGTCTTCGATCCACCGGCTGGTGTAGGGCTGCGCGTTCTGGTTGGCATCCGAAAACGTGGAACGGGGCATCGTGCCGTTGCCCGGCTGCGATTCGGACCGCCAGCGGTCCTTCACCGTGGCGAGTTGGTTCTGGTTGCCAAGCAGATTTTCGGTCTGGTTGCGGGTGGCGTTGTACACGTCGTTGCCGTAAACGCCTTGCAGGAATACGCTCAGTTCAAAGCCTTTGCAGGCCAACCGGTTGGTAAACCCGTAGGTGAGTTTGGGCTGGGCGTTGCCGATCACAACGCGGTCGTTGGGATCAATTTTGCCGTCGCCGTTGGCGTCGCGGAACCGCACGTCACCCGGTTTGGCTAAGGGCTGCACCAGGTTCCCGTCCTGGGTGTACGCGTCCACGGCGGCCTGATTCGCAAAAACGCCGTCGACCTGTAACCCGTAGAACGCGCCCAACGGCTCCCCTTCGCGCAGAATGGTGAGTCCCGCACCGCCCGCCGCCAGGATCAACCCGCTGGCGGGCGCACCCGGGTACGAGACCAGAATGCTGCGGTTATGGGACAGGTTCAAGTCAGTAGTCCATTCCAACGCCCCGGTCAGGTTGCGCGACGACACGGCCAATTCTACGCCCGTATTACGGGTAGCTCCCAGGTTTTCCAGGTACGGGTTCACGAAGCCCGACACGGCCGGCAACCGCCGGTTGATGAGTAGCTTGTCGGTATTTTTCACGTAGTAGTCAGCCGTAAGGGTAACGCGGTCGTTGAACAAGCCCAAGTCGAGGCCTAGGTCCAGTTGCGCCGTGGACTCCCAACTCAGATTATCGTTGCTCAGGGTGAGCGGATAGCTGCTCTGCACCTGAGCGTCGCCCAACACGTAGCCCGGCGTAGGCAAGGCCATCAGCGAGGCGAAACTGTAATTGCCAATTTCCTGGTAACCTGCCAGCCCGTAGCTGGCCCGTAGTTTGGCTTCGGACAGGAAGGAAAGGGTTTTCATAAACGGTTCTTCCGAAAGCCGCCAACCCACCGAGGCCGACGGGAATGTGCCGAACCGGTTGTTGACCCCAAAACGCGAGGAACCGTCGCGGCGCACAGTGGCCGTGAGCAGGTAACGGTCCCTGAACGTATAGTTGACCCGGCCGATAAACGACAGCAGGGCGTATTCCCCGTAACTGCCCACCAGTTCGGCAATGGCCTTGCCGTTATCGAGGGTGGTCAGGTCGTCGGATGAGAAACCAATCCGTTTGCCGTAGGTGAAGTCGCGGCGGAAACTCTGCAATGAGATGCCGGCCAGGGCATTGAGCTGATGGTGGTGGCCCAGTCGTCGCTGGTACGCCAGGGTATTTTCGTTGATCCACATGGTTTCCATCCCCGTGGCCGACGTAGCCGCCGCGGCGGCGGGCACGGAACCCAGGCCCTGCTGAAAGGACGGCGTGTAGGTGTTGCCCGCGTCCACGTACAGGTCGAAGCCGAAACTGGAGCGCAGTTTCATGTCCTGGATCAGGTCGGCCTCGCCGTATACGTTTCCCAGAGCCCGGATGCCTCGCAGGACGTTGCGATTCTGCGTAGCCAGAATGGATGGGTTGGTCAGGTTGGCGAAAGCCGCCGGCGGCTTTACGTTGAATTTGCCGTCGGCATCGCGCACGGCGATGGTGGGCAGGAAAGTCAGCGTGGGTTGGATCACCGCCCCCGTAGCCAGATTGCCGTCCGTGACGACTAAGTTGTTTTCACTCCGGGTCAGGGCCAGGCTCATTCCGGTCCGCAGGTGTTTGGATACGTCAGCATCCAGGTTAACGCGTAGCGAGTACCGCCGGAACGACGAACCGCGTACTACGCCGTCCTGTCCGTAGTAGCCGCCCATGAAGGCATATCGAATCTTCTCGGCGCCGCCCGACAGCCCGACCTGGTAGTTTTGGACGGGGGCGTTGTCGCGCAGCACTTCCCGTTGCCAGTCGGTGCCTTCGCCGTACACCAGTTGCACGGAGTCGAGGTTGGCAAAGCCGATGTCCCCGTAGAGCGGGTCGCCACCCCGGTAAGCGGCGATGAGGTCGTTGCGGCGGGCTTCGGTGTTAAGTTCGGCAAACTGCCGGGCGTTGAGTACGTCCAACTGTTTCCATACGCTTTGCAAACCGTAGTATGCATCGAATGTGAGCCGGGGTGCTCCGGATTTACCGCGTTTCGTGGTTACGATGACCACCCCATTGGCCCCGCGGGTACCGTAGATGGCCGTTGCCGAAGCATCTTTCAAGATGTCAATGCTCTCAATGTCATTGGGGTTGAGACTGGCCAAGGGGTTGGGCCGTTGCCCGCCCCCGGCTGGGTTGGTCTGCGAAATCACGCCGTTGTCGCTGTAGATAGGCACGCCGTCAATGACGTACAGCGGTTCGTTGGAGCCAAATGAAGAAGTGCCCCGCACCCGCACCGATACTGCCCCGCCGGGCGCAGCTGAGTTCTGGGTAATCTGCACGCCGGCGGCCCGGCCCTGCAGGGCCTGGTCCAGGCTCACGACGGGCACGGCCTTGATTTCGCGTTCCGAAACCGAAGCGACCGAGCCAGTCAGGTCGCGGCGCTGCTGGGTGCCGTACCCGACCACTACCACTTCGTTGAGGGATTTGATGTCGGCCACCAGTGAAATGGTCAGGGTGGTCTGTCCACCCACAGCGACGTCTTCGGGGATGAATCCGATGGAAGAAACCGTCAGCGTCGCGTTGGCATCGGGGATGTCCAGCGAAAAACGACCCTCGCCATCGGTGGCCGTGCCAGTGGTCGTGTTTTTGATGATGACGGTAGCACCGGGCAAGCCCGATCCGGTGGCATCGATCACCCGTCCGTTGACCTTGCGCGACTGGGCCACTACACCGGTCACCAGGAGGCAAAGCAGGCAGAAAGTGCAATAGTATCGGCTTTGTTTCATGAACGCAGTAGAATTAGAATGAAGATTTTTATACATGCCGGAAAGGATTTGGAGGGCTGGTGGCTCGGTTTAGCGGGCTATGATCAGTCGCCGGGTGAAGACTTGCGCCGCGGTGTCGAAACGCAACACGTAGCATCCGGGCGGCAGCCGTGACACGTCGAGGGTAAGGCGGGTGGTGGGAATGGCTGACAGCAAGCCCGTTAAGTCGTGGCCCAGCAGGTCTAGCACGGTAACGGTCCACGCGCCGGCCGTCAGCGTTGCGCCCGAAAGCTGCACCCAGTTGCTGGCAGGGTTGGGAAAGGCCTCCGGCGGGTTGTGCGCCGGTGACGGTTCGGTAGCGGTGGGTTCGTCCGGACCAAATTCGCGGGGGCTGTAGCCGGTACCCGCCGGGTTCTGTACGGCAATTTTTGCCCGGCGCACCCCGTGCGGTACCGAAGCCCGCAGGGTGCTGTCATTATCCACCAGGAAAGAGGCGGCCTCCAGTTCACCGAAACGCACGGCAGTGGTACCCGTGAAGTACCGGCCCGCCAGCGTGACCACCGAAATGGGCGGCCCGTCGGTGGGGTCCATGCCGGTGATGATGGGCGCGAGCAATACCCGGTACAAGTAGTTTTCCGGTGAGGTACCCGCCGCGTTGGTTAGCTCCAGCCGGCCAGACGTGGCTCCCGCCGGAATCACGACTGTGGCCGTGCTGTCGTTGGGTACGGTGAAGGTGAGGGCCGGGACGCCGTTGAACCGCACGCTGGTGAGCCCGGTAAAGAATTTTCCGCGTAACGTGATGCTCACGCCAATTTCCGCCTGGGCGGGCTGAACAGCCGTAACGATGGGGTAAGGATACGAAAACGGCAAGGCGCTATAGCTGGTACCGGCTGCCGAAGTGACCGAAAGGGGGCCGGGGGCTGCACCAGGGGGAACGGTAGCCGTAATGGTATTGTCGTTTTGCGGGGTAAAAAGGGCGGGAACGCCATTGAATTGCACCCCCGTCACGCCGGAAAACCCGTTCCCCGTCAGGCTGATGCGGCTGCCCGGTGTGGCAAACGCCGGCGCAAACGAACGGATCGCCTGCATGGGCTGGCTGAACTCGTACGCCCCGATATCGGGCATCACGCCCAGGTACGCTAGCCCCAGATTCAGCCCGGCGTTCACCAGCGGGCTGGCTGCGTCGGATGGGGCGTAATATGGATGCGGTTTCTGGCCCGAAAGCGTCAACCCAGGATTGCCGGTACGGTTGTCACGGGCGGTTATGGGCGAGGCTGGATCGGTAACGGACACGGACCGGTCGGAGAAATTATGCGAAACCACCGCGCCTGCGCTGGCCGTGTGGGTGCCGCCCAACAAATGGGTATTGTTGAGGGCCAGGTTGTTGTGGACCCGGAAATGGGTGATTGCCCCCCCTGCCGACGACAGGATACGCACCGGCTCGGCCACATTCACAAAGGTGTTGTTGTACACGCGCAGGCCTGTGCCTTGCTTATTTTGCAGCACGCCCACGTCGGTGTCGGAAGCGTTGCCGTTGAGGAATGTATTGTGGTGAATCAGGTTGTTGTCCAGGGTGGGGTTGTCGAACGAGTTGCCCGTGCCCCAACTCATGATGCCGCTCTCGAATACATTGTGGTGGACATTTGCATCACTGAGGGCCAGTTCGACGCCCCCGTTCTCCGTGAGCCGGTTGTTGTACACTTCGATGCTGTAGGTGCTGTTGCCTTTGTAACCGCCTACAAAAGATAGTGAGCCGGTGCCCCTCACGTCGTGGACGCGGTTGCCCCCCGCCAGGTGAAAAAACTCAAGGGGAAACGCCTGGCCGGGCCACGGACCGCTGGTAATGACCGGCACGGTAATGTCGCAGTGGTGGATGTACACGTTGCGCAGCCAACCGGCGACGAACTTGATGCCGTGGGCTTCCGAAATACCCGGTTGGTTCACGATTCGGATGTCAGAAAGTTCGGCCCCGTCAATGGAGCCGATGAAGATGGCAGCCCCGCCGCCGTACGGTTCGGTCTGGCCGCAGTTGGTAATGGTTACGCGAGTAATACGGATGCCACGGATATAAAACGAAGGCGGGTTGGTCTCAATGCCGTCTTCCCAGAGGCCGTACACGGAGAGGGCACCGGCACGGCAATCCTTGAAAACCAAGTCGGTGAACGAGAGCGAATCACGACGGGTGGCGTGAATGCCCGTCATGTGCCGTTCCCGGCCGTCGATGGTCAGCGACTGCACGGTTTGTTTGCCCAGTTCTTTGGTAGGTACTTTCGATTCCATCTCGATTACCACGTCGTCGCGGTTGGTGGTGATGAGGGTCAGGGCGGGTCCTTCACCGATCAGGCTTACGCCGGGGGCCAGCAGCACACGCTGGGTTTCGGCGAACAAACCCGTTCCGACGCGGATGGTGTCGCCGCGCCCAATAGCGCGTCCGCTGGCGTACGCTACGGTTTTCCAGGCGGAGGATGCGGTGAGTCCGTTACGGGCTGCCTCGTCAGCCCCGTCTGTACGGACATATAGGATTCGAGCCGCGGCTGGCTGCCAGGCCAGCAGCAACAGGATGACCAATAAGGTACGGGTAAAGGTGTATTGCATACAGGAGGGATAGGGCACTTTCGCAAACTGAGGAAGAGAACATGCCATACCAGTCAGGCATGGCATGCCCGTAGTCCGGCTGCGCCTGAGCCGTTAGGGCTTGGGCACGATACGGAAGTTCTTGAAGTAAAAAGGACTGTTGTCGGCGTCGGGGTAGCCGAAGTTGGGTACCAGTAGGATGCGGTCCACTTTGTCACTTGGAACGGTCAGCACCTTTGGGTTGGTTGCCTTAGTGGTTTCGTTGGTATCGTCGTTGCGGAAGTACAGGGTCTGCCACTTGTTGGGCTCCGTTAGGTAGGATTCCTTAACCAGGAAAATTTCTTTTTCGCCAGTGGAGGCGAACTTGCCCTTATTGGTAAACACTGCTTGGAATTTCATTCCCTCGGTGGTTTTAGGGCCACCCGCTTGCCCGGTCGAGTTTTTAATGGTGGCCCAAGGATGGTTCAGGTCCGTGTTTTCAAAGAATACATCCACGGCAAAGACCCGGTCGCCAGTTTTAATGGCGTCCATTTCTTCTTTTTTGAACATTTTCCCGGCGGTAAAATCCGTGGAGGCGGCCGGGCGCGTAGACCATTGCTCAAGCACCATGATCAGGTAGCCGCCCCAATCAGAGGTGTTTGACCGGTTTACCTTCAAGGCGTTGCCGCCACCAATGCCGCCTGCCGCCGCCGGGGCGGGAGCATTGAACGTCCACACGCCTTTGTTGCCGCGGGCCGAGAAGATGATTGAATCGGCCAACGGGAAAGTGCCGCCCACCGTGAGCCAATTCATGCCGCGTTTGTATCCATACGTATCAAAATGATTCAAGCTGTCTTTTTTAATGGCCGCGCCGTCTCCGCTGGCAATCATGCTGACGACGGGCAGCCCGGGCGATACCAGTACGGGAGTGGCTGATGTCATCTTAGGTACGTTCTGGGCGTCGGTCACCTTGAAATTAAGCGTGGTACTGGCCGAAGGCACCGTGTACTGGTAGGTAATTACGTCACTTTTGGTGTTGCTGCCGGCGGCGTATTCTTTGACAGGAGCAGCTACCCCATCAAGGGTGACTGACTTCAGCGCAGCTCCTGAAGCAACGGTGATTGTGAGGGGGACGACTGCGCCGGCGCCGGCCTTGACCTCGGAAGGTGAAATGGTAATGGTGGGAGCATCAAAAACCGGGTCGGCTTTTTCTTTACAACCGACTACCAACAAAGCCGAGATGGCCAGCCCCAGGAATAAGCGGGGTAAGGAGTGTTTGCGCATACAATACGTTTGTTTGGATGGATGGAATTACCCACGGCAACCCACCGCGGGAGGGATCTATTGCTAAGTGACAGGGCTTGCATTTTTGTAGCATTTATTTGCATATTTTTTTTATTATTGTTTTATGATGCAATCCAGGCCCGATGCTGACCTTTGGAATGCCTGCCGTCAAGGTGATCAATCGGCTTGGGGGGAGTTGTTTGACCGGTATTTTAAATTGCTGCACCGGTACGGGATCAGAATGGGCGTAGATGCCGACTCAGTCGATGATTGCATTCAGGAATTGTTTCTAGAACTCTGGACCGGACGATCCCTGGTGATCGAAGTGCGGTCAGTGAAGGCGTATTTGTTCAAATCCCTACGGTTTAAATTGTACCGGCACTTACAGAAAGCGAGTCGGTACAGTAATCAGTCAACGGAAGCAAATGAGAACCTCGTTCATGAGCAATTGATCGAGTCGTCCTTCCAGGATGCGCTGATTAACCATCAGGATGGCCTTGCTCTGCAAAGAAAGCTGGATGAATCCCTGCAGAAACTTTCCGCTAGGCAGCGGGAGGCCATTTACTTGAAATTTTATGGCGGACTGGATTACGAGGAATTGTGCGATACGTTGGCAATCAATTACCAGGCCGCCCGCAGTTTGGTTTACCAGGCGATTAAGTTGTTGAGAAAAAATATGCTTTTAGGCTCTTTGTTGCTACTTTTGCGGCAATCTTGATCGGATGACGACGGTGACCGGCTTATGCCCTACCTGAAGAGTACCGAATACTGGTGAAAGGAGAAAGATTTAACAACGGGAGAACTGCCAACCAGTCTTCAATTTGATATTAGACGATTCACTGCATAAATGAGCAATGCCCTAAGCGTAGATTCGCAGATGTACTGACCAATCTCACTTTCGCCCGGAAAAGCAGCATCGTTCAGCAGAGAAGCCGACAGGACGAGCCGCGGTAACACCGGTTACCAGCAGGAAGAAGCTCAACTACTATACCCAATGGTAAACCCGACTTCCTGCAATATGTACGTATCCTACTCTGGGTTGCCGGCAAGGTAGCCGTAATGGTGTTCAACATTGTGTTGCTGCTCAAAATGTGGAGAGACCTTTCGCAAAAAGCTGTTGAAGTCCTGCGGCGTCTACACGTTACTACGGTTATCAAACGGTATATGCTACGCCTAGGACGTAGAGGCTGACACGTTATGTTGCGGCAGTAAGCCAACTAAGCCTGAGGTGGCCTAAAAAAGCGAGACAGCTTTCTTGTTTAACTTAGACAAGTTATGACCCTAAAACCACCCCTGCAAAAGTATAATTGCAGGATAAGGTAAAAGTACAAAATCAGTGAGAGGACAACCCATCTTATTTCTCGCTGGTTGCAGTCCAGCAAACCAGGTATACTTCAGTATACACTACTGCTTACAGCAGTGTTAATAATTTATTATACTTCAACAGAGCTTATTGAACTGCTAGGCTGTAGTTTTGTATCTGCCGAGACTTGTCGGATAAAGCTGGGTTATTAACCTTATTAGGAATGCGTATAATTACTTTGGTTCCTTCTCCCAATGCGCTTTCCAAGTCTACCCAGCCACCTAGTTTTTCAACCGTCTGCTTAACGATGTACATACCTAAGCCTGAGCCTGTAGACTGCTCGGAGGCACGGAAGAACATATCGAATATCTTCGGCACATATTGCTGGTCTATCCCAATGCCGTTGTCCTCGAATACGAGCAGCGCCTCATCCTCGTGTACAGTAATTTTAATGTGCAGGTAGGGCCCTGACCGCTCTAAATGCTGGTATTTCACGGAGTTTGCTAGCAAATTTGAAAAAATAATCCTTAGCCTGAAAAGATCGCTGGACAAAGTTCCACCCTCTACCTGTAAGCGGAAGGACAACCGGGCGAAATGAGGCATGTACTCAAGTTCCGAAAGGCACTGATTCAGCAATACGCCGAAATCTACCGCCTCTTGCTGAACCTCGCTACGGGTGATACGAGCAAAGTCAAGCATGGATTTAGTGAAGCGGTCCAACTTGGTGATTTGCTCTTGCATGCGGCTTAGATACTCTTCCACGCCGCCGGTAATGCCTTCCAGGCGCATGAGTTGCAGAAGTCCTAGTACACTCGCCAGGGGGGAGCGGATGTCATGAGAAATTTTGTAAACAATCTGATCTAGTTCAAAGTTACGCTGATCCAGTTCCGTGTTGCGCTCATCTAACTCCTGGTTGCGCCGGCTGAGTTCAGCGTTTAAACAAAGTACTTCGCTTTCTTTCTTTTTCTTTTCGGTAATGTCTTTGAGCAGCACCGAAAGACCGGTTTTAGAGGGAAACACCCACACCTCAAAGTATTTGCCCGTCGCTTTATCCAAGTGTTCGTAGTTCACGGGTTGCCGGCCGGCCAGGACTGACAGCAGAGTCGTTTCAGTGCGACCGCCTCGGAAGGTGGGAAACATGCTGTACAGTGAAGTGCCAATTACTTCGGCCGCCGACCTGCCCGTTAGCTGCTCGCAGGCCTTGTTCCAGTAGAGAAAATTCAACTGATTGTCCAGGGCAAAGAACGTTTCGGTGATACTCTCCGTGAGTTCTTTGAACTTAAGTTCGCTTTGGTTGAGCCGCTCTTCCATTAAATTGTTGATCTCCCGGTTCGCCTTAATCAACTGTTCATTCACCTGGTTGTATTCAAGCAGCGTAGCACTTAGTTCGTCATTGAGGGCGGCCATCTGGAAATTGGCTCTCCTTAACTCTTCGTTGATCCGTTCATTATCACTCAGCAGTTTCCCTCGTTGGTAGTCGTAATGGTTGATTTTTTGATAATTAAGATAAGCCAGAGTGAGAAACACGGGGAAGTACAAAAAGAAAAACAGTACAATCCCTGCTTCTGCAGGTAATTCAAAGTTTCTGAGAACTAACGCCACCAAACTGCCGATCAGCAGGGGTAGCAGGGCAATGGCTAGGAAAGCTTCCCGAGCGTAGCGGCTGCCCGCGTAGTTGGCACTGATAATCCGCGTAAGCCCCTGCTCTGGATTCAACAGCAGCAGAGCTAGGGATAAACTTGCGAAACAGCCTAGCGTAGGCAGAGGAATAATCGCGTACAAAGCAATGCCTTGAAAGGTAGCGGCACTGTCCAGCACGTGGGCCAGCAACAGGGCGTAAACAAACACAAACATACCCAGAGATAGCAGGTGACCAGCCAGGTAATGGGGCTTCCTTGAACGCAATAAATGCAGGCTGATACTGAAAAGGACCAGGCAGGCAATTGTACTAGCAGGAATTAGGGAGGGATCCCCCGATAGGCTGTGCAAGGTCCCTTCTGGGAGCAATCCTTCGCCCCGTTTTATTTCAATGAAATATTGAAGTAGCATTATCAAGTAGAGGCCTAGGGCACCCTTGGAAAGGGTACGGCTGATAAAATTGGAAGGCGAAAGAATACTCAAAGCCGCTGCTAGTAGACCTATGGCAACAGTACCTTTCACGACTATAGCGTCGGTAACCGAAGTCCGCATGGCCTCCAGAATCCAATACCCTAATTGGAGGGTTGCACCGGTAAGCACCATATAGGCGAGTAACCGAGAGGCTTGCTGTAGTTGCAGAAGCACATTGGGGTCGAAAGTCCACTCCATTCGGGCGGCAGAGTCACCGGGGTGCACAGATTGTATTCGTTTAGAAATAAGCATTTGTCTGGTAAGTTGTCTTCATTGTCTGCCCGATGTGCGCTAATTAATCAATTGCTATATTCGGATTCGAATAGGTGTGGTGGGCTTAGGCAGTGGGCAATTTAGGGTCTCTTGATGGCAAGAGACAATAGCTCTCATACCAAAAGTAGATATAGTAGTAGACCGAAAGGTAACATTAGGCAAAGGCTTTTTCGATGAAAGAAATGATTAAAAGGGTACAGGTTTTCAAATTAATTCGACAAAATTTCTCTTTGATCAAGGCTAGTGCCCATATGCAGACAAAGTGTGAAGGTCACAGGATCCGCTACAGCTTTGGCATATTTCAACGAACTGTTGCCAAATGATTTTTTAACCAGAGTGGTTTCCTCCTAAATGTATTAATATACTCGATCCCATACCATATGGCAGTAGTGTTACATATTGCTGTACTCATCTCCTCAAAATGCTTCAATTGCTGACAAATCATTCTGTAAAAAGTTCGAAAATGTTATCATCCGGTACCCTTTTTTTACGCTTTGGACACGTAGCTTAAATGGAAAAGCGTCACCCTGCGACGGTGGAGAATGGCAGTTCGAATCTGTCCGTGTTCACGAATGATTGCCCGGCTCCGTCGTCTAACGGAAGGACAACGGTCTTCGGAACCGTTAATGGAAGTTCGAATCTTCCCGGAGCCACCAATCCATCGGCCGGGGCGACCCAAGCCGCCACTTCATCGGGCCGCGTACCAATTGAAAAAGGTACCCGGATGCCGGTTGTTTCCGGTTTTTCCGTCCGGCGGCCCGAAGCCCGGGCGAAAACGGCGCAATCAACACGTATCCGTTTAACGCCAATTTTGTTTAGGCCCAATAGAATTAACGAAAAGAAGGAGAGAAACCGGCTACCCGTTACCCAAAACCCGTTTTTCCCCAGGATTGTGCTGCAACGTATTTTTTCATTAAGCACCGGGGTGGCCTATTTACAGCTAAGAAAAAAAATAAATAAAAAACCGCGGTCAGCTATTGACTTGGATAGGTATCGTGAATATATTTGATGCAATAATGTTGCATTTACTGCCGTAACCCGCGTAACCCCACTGCATGAAGCCCCTGGGTACATTTACGCGATGCTTGTTACGCCGACCGGCACGAATCATATTCATTGTATAACATCCGTGCACGGGTAAACTCCGAAAAAACATCTATTCACCATCCGGGGCAATAACAGCAGCCATTCCGGTGAGTAACCAGACGCCTGTCCGGTCCCTCATTCCTTGCAAGGACAAAATTTCGCGCCTGGTTTTGTCCGGCTGCCCGGCCTTTGTTGCCCGTTGGTGCGCCTGCCCAAGCTTGCCGACCGCCCATTACCCGGCCCGGTTGCCCGCATTCGTGCGGGTGCCCGCTGCCCCATGCTTCCGCCATTACAATCATTTGTTTCCTTAACCCAACCCTTTTATGCAAAAAGCCTACTTGTCCCCGGCTGCCGGCCGGCCGCGCAAAGCCGCCCCGGCCCGGCGCCCCTTTCGTTTTCTGGCCGGCCTGCTGGCCGCCCTTTGCCTGCTGGTCTCCCCCGGCTTTGCCCAGGAAGTACTCTGGGGCCTGACCAGCTTCTACGGTACCGGTGGGGCCGGCACGGCCTTCTCCCTGCGGGCCGATGGCTCGGAGTTCACTGTCCGCAAAGCGTTCCAGGCACCGTTTTCCGGTCCCGGGCGCAACCTGGTGCAGGGTCCCGACGGCAATTTCTACGGCACCATCGGCGGCGGCAGCTCCGGCCGCGGCGCCCTTTTCCGGGTTAGTCCGGACGGTACCGGCTTTGCCTTCATCAAAACCTTTACGGATGCCGAAGGCAGCGTGTCTCCCCGCGTTTTGGGTCCCGACGGCTATTTCTACGGGCCAGGCGGAGGGCCCAACGGCACCAGCGCGTTCGCCAAAATCCGGCCCGACGGCACCGATTTTACCGTACTGCGGGAATTCAGCGGCCTCTTCGCAACCGGCCTGATGCGGGGGTCCGACGGCGTTTTCTACGGCACCACGGGCGAAAGCAGCGACCCTGCCAACGTGATCTACCGAATCAACGCGGATGGTACCGGCTTTGCCGTGATCAAGGCCCTTTCGTCCGCCGAGGGTTCTAACCCCTCGGGTAACCTGGTGGAGGGCACGGACGGGTTCCTCTACGGCACTGCGTCGCAGGGCGGCGCGAACCGTTTTTACGGCTCGATCTTTAAAATCCGCCCCGACGGCAGCGAATTTACCGTCATCAAAAGTTATGCCGGGTTCGGTGATGATGGCGCCGGTATTGAGGGCTCCAGCCCCCAGACCGGCGTCGTGCAGGGGCCCGACGGTAGTTTCTACGGCACCACTGCGGGCGGAGGCAGCGAAGGAGACGGCACAATCTTTAAAATCAACGGGGACGGTACCGGCTTTACCTTGCTGAAAAACATTACCCAAGCCGAAGGTGCCAACCCGGCCGTAGGCGGACTGCTGCTGGCCCCTGACGGCAACCTGTACGGTACGATCTACGCCGGCGGCACGGGCTTCGGCAGCATCTACAAGATTGCCCCCGACGGCAGCAACTTCGCAGTGCTCAAAGAATTTACCGAGGTTGATGGCTGGGAGCCCCGGGGCAGCTTGTTGCAGGGCAGCGACGGCAGCCTGTACGGCACGACCGAAAGGGGCGGCCCGGCCGACCTCGGAACGGTTTTCAAATTGAATCCCGACGGGAGCGGCTTCGCGCTGCTTACCAGCTTCCAACCGCCCGACGAAGCCACGGGCTACGCGTTCGGTACGCTGGTGCAGGCCAGTGACGGCAACTTCTACGGCACGACCCAGCAGAGCGCAGACAACGTCGGCACGGTCTTCCGGCTGCGCCCCGACGGCACCTATACGAGGCTCAAAGTTTTTGACTACACGGATGGCGCCAGGCCGCGCGGCACCTTGGTTCTGGGGAGTGACGGCAGCCTGTACGGCCTCACGGAACTGGGCCCCGACAAACTGGGGGGCGGCGCCATCTTCAGGATCAATCCCGACGGCAGCGGCTTTGCCGTATTCAAAACCTTTACCAGCCCGGAAGGGACATCCCCCATCTCGTTGCAGGCGGCTCCTGACGGCTACTTGTACGGCATCAACCAGTCAGGGGGCAGCGGGGAGTCTGGCACCCTTTTCCGGATCAAAGTGGACGGTACGGGCTATGCCGTACTCAAGAACTTCACCCAAACGGAACGCGTGGGCAGCCTGTTGGTAGGCCCCGGCGGCCTCGTGTACGGCAACATGAGCAGCGGCGGTGCCAACAACCTCATCAGGATCAATGCCAACGGCAACCTGACGATCATTCAGCGATTTACCGCGGCCACCGATCCGGGCCGCCTGGCGGTGAGCAGCGGCAATACGTTTTATTGCCTCAAGAGTACGGCTGACTTCAACGGCCAAATTTGCCGGATCAATGCCAACGGCAGCGGCTTTGCCCTGCTCAAAACCTTTACCGGCACCGACGGCAGCGGGCCCACCGGGCTGGTGCAGGGCAGCGACGGTACGTTGTACGGCGTGACGCAGCAGGGTGGCACCAACGACGGCTACGGCACCATCTTCCGGCTCAACCCCGATGGCAGCGGCTTTGCCGTGCTGCGCAACCTGTCCCGGGCCGACGGCGCCTACCCGTACGCCGGGCTTACCATCCAGCGCATGCTTTCGATCACTTCCTTTTCGCCGGCCACCGGCCCCGTCGGTACGGTCATTTCCCTCCTCGGGCAGGAACTGGCTGGCGCCACGGCGGTAACCATCGGGGGCGTACCGGCCTCCTTTACGGCTGTAAGCAATACGCAGTTGAACGTTACCGTTCCGCCGGGCACCGCCGGCGGCCCCATCGGGGTCACTACGCCGGCCGGTACGGTTGCCAGTTCGGGCGTCTTCACCGTGACGGCTTCCCCGGCCCCCGTCATTGCCGACTTTACGCCCAAAAAGGGACCGGCCGGCACCCAGGTAACCATTACCGGTACGCACTTTAACAACGCCACTGCGGTACATTTCAACAACGTGGCGGCTGCTTTCACGTACGTGAGTGCGACGGTCATCACGGCAACGGTTCCGTCCGGCAATGCTTCCGGATTCGTGAAGGTAACCACGCCCGGGGGCACGGCCAGCAGCAAGCAGACATTTATGCTGACCCCGATGGCCTGGCTGACCACCAAAGCACAGACGAATGCGGAAGCAACGTCCATCCTTTACTTCCCCAATCCATTCTCCGAATCATTCACCCTCCAGGTCCAGGGCAAGGGAGCCGGCAAACTGCCTTTCCGCATCCGCGATCCGCAAGGGCAAGTGGTACTGCAAGGCAATGACCTGCGGGCCACCCAGCAGATCCGCCTCGGGAACCGGATGTTGTGGGGCGTCTATTACCTGGAAGTGGGCAGCGGTGCGGACGTAAAACGCTACAAGCTGATCAAGACGAACTAAATAAACGGAACCGCATCAATAAACGCAACCGCCAAGGGCGCAAAGGAGACGCAAAGACCGCAAGGTGAACGCGTACCCTTTTGCGCCCTTGGCGTCTCTGTTGCGATCCTTGCGGTTCAGTTCTTCCCTTTGCGCTCCTCCTTTGTGCCTCTGCATGAAACTGTTCGTTTCCCGGAAGCCCTGCCCGGGCCCCGGTGAGTCAGCCGCGTGGTTTTCTGCTTGTTCACCTCTTGTATACCCCTTTTCGGGCGGCTGTTCACCTTTCGTAGCCTCCCGGTAGTTGCATCTCACCGTTCCCGGATGCTAGGTTTGCCTCACCAATTCACCGGGGCCCCGGCAGCCGTACCCCGGGTAAAACCAACGCTTCAAACCATCAAATCATGAAAACCGCAAACATCCAATTGCCCGTTCCCCCTCCCGCCAACGAGATCCGCGAAACGCTGTTCGGCGACATGCCTCTCTCCTACTGGGCAACCGGTAAGCCCGCCGCCGAGCCGTGGGCTTCCTTTGCCCGCGCAAAGGCCCTCGTAGACGCCGGCAACGACCCGGAAGCAGCCGGTGCCCTGCTGGAAGTCGTGCAGACGCCGGACCTGGAATCGAGGCATTACCTGCAAGCCCACCATTTCATCCGCCAGCTCGGCTACCGGTTGCACGGGGAAAAACAACTGCTGGGCGTGGTCGTGGAAGTAGCCATGCCGGAGGGCCTCGACCTGCTGGCCGTGTACGACGACCACACCGCCCGGTACTACAACTACTCCGGCGCCGCCGCGGTGTGGGAACGCCCCAACGCCTTCCTCGACGAAGAGATCAGCCAGGTATTGCAGGCCGGGCAGGCAATCATGGAACGAATCGGCCCGTGGGCCGGCCCCCGGCCCGGCGCCCCGCAGGAAGGGTACGCCCGGCTCAACCTGCTTACTTCCGATGGGCTGCACTTCGGGGAAGGACCGCTGCACCTGTTGATGAACGACCGGATGGGCGGCGCGCTGCTGACGGCGGCCCTCCGGCTCATCGAACGGCTGATGGACGTGGCGGGGTAAACTTCAGGAAAAACTTTAGGAAAAAATGAACCCCCGCATCCATCCGGAGGCGGGGGTTGTCATGCTTTGTTTTCAGTCGTCCTCATTTTCGGCATCATCGTCGTCGGAGCCGCCGCTGCGCAGGCCGCTGGTGGAGGCGCCGGGGCCGCCCATGCCGATGTCGTAGATGTTGGCGCCGATTTCCGAGTTGGCCGCCGGGTCCTCAACCGCTTCGCCATCAAAGATATCGGGGCGGGCCTTGCCGCTTTCGGGTTGGTTATCGGGCTGGCTGCCGGCGTTGCGCGGCGCGTCCTCGTTGGGGTGCTGATTGGTTTCCATGCTTTCGGTACGTTTTGCGTTGCACATCTGGTTTCCCCGTTTCCTACGCAGAAACGGCCGGCGGGGCTGCCCAACCGGGAAAAGTTTATTTAGCCACCGCACCGGGCCACTGCTTCCCGCAAGCGCCCGAGGGCCTTGGTCAGGTGCTTTTCCACCGCCTTCACCGACACGCCCAGGCAGTCGGCGATTTCAGCGTTGCTCAGCTCGTCGTGGCGGCTGAGCATGAACACTGTGCGGCATACCGGCGGCAGGGCGTCCACGGCCGCGGCCAGGGCGGCTTGCAGGTCGCCGGCTTCCAGGGCGGCCCCGCTCCCAGCGTCGTCGGCCAGTTCCTCGGCGCTCTGGAGCGGCACCCGCCTGATGCGCTGCGTTCGTTCCAGGTGGCGTAGCGCCCCGTTCACCGCCGACCGGTGCAGGTACGCCTTCAGGCTGTGGGATAGCTGCAATGCGGTGCGGCCGTGCCAGAGCCGGATGAACACCTCCTGCACCACGTCCCGGGCCGCGTCGCGGTCCTGCACGATGCGGTACGCGGAGGCGCACAGCGACGGGTGGTATTTCTCGAAAATAAGTCCCATGCCCCGGCCCTCCCCCGTTTTCAGGAGTCCCAGCAGGTCTTCGTCGGAATAAGAATGCTTCGAAAGAGCCATAGGAAGCGTACGCGCCTAAAATTCCAGGCGGCAGGCCAACACCGGCAGCGTGCCGAGTTGGGTCAGTGCTGCCACCCGTTGGGTATCCGGCTGATAGTAGTACTTTACAGTACTGCGGTGATTGGTTGCGTTGAATACGTCCAGCCGCCACTCACCGGTAAAGCGGGGGCGGTTGAACCGGTACGCCACCTGCAGGTCGAGGCGGGCGTAGTCGTCAAGCTGGTGCCGGTAAGCTTCCTTCACGTCGAGCACCTCGCGGCCCTGCGCCACCGAGGCGGCCAGGTCCACGGGAATGTAGCGTTTGCCGCCGGCCCAGGTGGCCCGCAGGCTGACGTTCAGCGCGTGGCGGCCCGCTTGCCGGCCCAGCCGGAACTCCCGGCCCGTCAGCAGGTGCGTGTTGAAACCGCCGTTGTAGGGCGTATTGCGCCGCGGTCCATCCAGCGTCAGGTAGGTAGCCCGGTACAAGGCGCCGTTCCACACGAGGTAGTAATTGCGGGCAAACGACTTTTCAGCCGAAAGCTCCACGCCGTAGTTGTCGCCCGTGCCGCGGTTGGCGAGGGCGTACGTAGTAAACCCTTCGTACACCGAAATGGACGAGAAAAGGCCCGAGTCGGCCCGGACGGGCACGTTGTACACGTCCTGGTAGTAGGTTTCGAAGCGCAGCGACAGGTGGGGCGCCGGCTGCCAGTCGTAGCCCAGTACGTAGTGCCTGGCCTTGGTAAAACCCAGGTGGCGGTTGTACTGCACCTCCGTACCGTCGCGGGCAACGAACCGCGCAAAGTAATATTGCAGTGGCTCCACGCGGCTATGGACGCCCAGGCCGGCCCGGAGGGCGTGACCCGGCCGGAATTTCCAGGCGAGGCCCGCCCGGGGTTCCACGGAAGTACGTCCGTTGAGGCCAAAGTACAGGACGTGCAGGCCGCCCGTGAGGGTCAGCTGCTCGCCCGGGCGGTACTGGCCGCTCAGGTAGCCCTGCACCAGGGCGGTATTGCCCGCGTCGTCGAACACCGATCCGTCGCGCGGGGAGTCATCCGGTGACGCTTCCCGGGCGTCGCCGAACCGGTAGGACAGTTGGCTGTAGGTGGCCCCGGCCTCCAGCGCGTGCCGGACCGACAGTTTTTTGTGCACCGTCACCGCGGCCCGGGCAAACGATTTCCGGAAATCCTCCCGGTACGTCTCCGGCGGGTCGTCCGCGCGGGATGTACGCTCCGCCCCGATGCGGGTGCCCGACAGAGCCAGTACCGTGCGCACGGAAGTAGTGGCGTTGGCCTGCCACCCGTGCGCAACGCCCACCACGCCCACGTCCGACCGGTTGCGGCCCGTCACGTACGCCGAGTCGAGCCGGTAGCCGCTCAGGCCGCCCACGCCGAACACGGAAAACACGCCGGCCCGGCCCGCCGGGAAGTGCAGTTTAAAAACGGCATCCCCGAAACCCGTGGCGGCATTGGCGTTGCCCACGTTGAAACCCGCCCGGTTGAGCAGCGAGAAGAGCGAATAGCGGCCGTTGACCAGGTAGGAGGCGCCCCTGCCCTTCCGGAAGGGGCCTTCCAGGGCCACATCGAGGCCCATCGTGCCGGCCTGCACAGCGTGTTCGCGTTTCTCGGCGTTGCCGTTGCGCAGCCGCAGGTCGAGCACGCCCGACAACGCGTTGCCGTACCGGGCCGGGAAGGCACTCGTCAGGAAGTCGGAGTTGGCCAGCACGTGCGCACTGAAAATGCTCACGCCCCCGCCGGAGGCGCCTTCGTCGGCAAAGTGGTTGGGGTTGGGAATTTCCACGCCTTCGAGCCGCCACAGCAGGCCCCGTGACGAGTTGCCGCGCACCACCAGGGCGTTTTCCAGGTAGTCGTCGCCCGACACCCCGGCGTACCCCGAGGCAATGCGGGCCGGGTCATTGAGGCTGGCGGCGTACCGCTTGGCCTCGGCCATCGGCAGGGGCCGGGCACTGGTCGTTGCCATGCCGTCGAGGGGTTCGAGGCGGTTGGCCGCATCGGTTACCACCACTTCCGCCACGGGGGTTACGGCCTCGGCAAGTTCGACCGGCAGCACGGTTTCGGCGCCGGCGCCCACCAGCAGGTTGGCGGCCACGGCCGTTTCGTAGCCGATGTGAGATACCCGGACCGTTTGCCGGCCCACGGGCACCCCCGGCAGCCGGAAGGCGCCGTGCGCGTCGGTGATCGCCCCGACGGGCGGCTGGGCGCCAGCCAGAACCACGTTTGCCCCGGCCACCGGCGCTTTGCTGGCCCGGTCAATCACGGTGCCCCTCACCGTTTGCCGCAACGGGACTTCGGCCCGGCGCAGCACCACCCGGTTGCCCCGGGCCCGGTACGCCAGCCCGTGCGGGCCGAGCAGCGTGTCGAGTACCCGGGCCAGGGGTTGGCCGTCAGCCCGCAGGGAAACCCGGTGGCCGGCGGGCACTACGTTGCTGCTGTAGGCAAACGCCGCGCCCGACTGCCCGCCAAGGGTTTGCAGGGCTTCCGCCAGCGTAACGTCCACCAATGCCACGGTCACGCGCCGGTCGAGCACGCTCTCGCGGCCCGGCCCGGACTGGGCCGCCAGGCCGGCGGGGCGGAGGGGCAGCAACAGGAGGAAAGCGTACAGTATTTTCATGCCAGGCGCCGCGTTTTTAAGAACAACCTTTTCCGGTGAGCAGGTACTTCCCGCCGCGGTAGACGTACTGCAAGTCGAGGGCTAAAGCGACGGCTTCCAGCACTTCCGCCAGGGGAGTATCTTCAAAAGTACTCGTAAAAAGGCAGTTTAAAACCGCCGGGTCGGCCGCTTCCACTGGCACGCCATACTGTTTTTGCAGTAAGGGGAGCATTTCCCGCAGGGGCGTGTCCTTAAACACCAATTTATTACTTCGCCAGGCCAGCACGTTGGGGTCGCGCTGCGGCCCGGCGTACACCGAGTCGGCCGCCGGGAGGTAGTTGCCGCGCATCCCGGCCGTGAGCAGCACCTGCCGCGCCGGCCGGTCCGCCGGGGCGAAACCCACCTTGCCGCTTACCACCGTTACGGTAACCCCGTCGCTTCCCGGTTCGGCCCGCAGGTTGAACGACGTGCCCAGCACCCGGGTCAGCGTACGGCCGGCGCGGATCACGAAGGGCCGCGCGGGGTCGCGTTTCACTTCGAAAAAGGCTTCGCCCGTCAGGCTTACTTCGCGGCTGGCGCCGGCAAACGCTTTGGGGTAGGAAAGCCGGCTCTCCCCGTTGAGCCACACCACCGTGCCGTCAGGCAGGGTACATTGTTTCTTCGCCCCAGCCGGCGTCTGCTGCGTGACCAGGTGCGGCGCCCGGTCCGCCCATCGGTTCGCCCCCAACCAGGCGGCCACCAGCAGGGCTACGGCCGCGGCCACCCGCACGAGCCACGGCCCGGGCCGGAAAGGAATACGTTTGCCCTCGGGGGCCTCCGGCACGGCAGTGTCCGGTGGCAGTTGCGCGGCCAGTTGCTGCCATTGGGCGCCGGTGGCAAAGTCCATGCCGACGGCCGGGTCGGGAGTTAGTTGCCAGGCCGTCAGCGACTGCTCAAACTGCCGCCGGTTCTCGGGGCTGCGGTCCAGCCAATCCGCCAGCTGGTCCCGTTCGGGTCCGGTGGCGTCGCCTTGCAGGTGCTTGCGGATCAGTTCGTCCGGAGTTGATGGGTTCATGCGTTGCTGGGTTATGACTGCCTGGTGATCCGGGCGGGAGCCGGGCAACCGGCCGGGTTAGTCAGGGGGTGTATTCGAGCAGTTCCAGTTTCTGCGTGGCGTACGTGCCGAACGCGTACGGGGGATAACAGGCGTATACCTCACCCACATTCTTTGCGTAACAGTGTTGGATCTTGCCGGGAGAATTGAACTGGCCGTCATACCCTTTGAAGAATCGCTCCTCCTCCACCTCAATAACGTCGCGGTACACGTTTCCGCGGATGGTTTTCTCGGGGAGCCGGGCCGTGATGGTATACACGTATTTGTAATAACCGTCCGGGGACAATTCTTCCCAACTGCTTCCCGCCGGCAGGTCGTCTTTCAAAAATACGCGTTCCGTGTACCGGTTGAATTCCTCGAAGGGCAGCAAATAGTAATTGCTGTTCTCCTTGCGGATGCCCCACTTGTAGCGCCCCCCGGTGTCAGCCAGCAGGACGTACTTTTTCCCGTCCACCAGGGTATCTTTCCCGATCCGGAACGAGGTGGTGTGGGTGCCCCATACCTCCGAACCGCCGGAACCAAGGGTGGTATTGTTATAGTGCCAGGTGGCATTGGGCCGGGTGGGAAAGTAGTCAGCTTTTGGTGCTGCCGGTTCTTTGTCGCAGGCGGTTGCCCCGGCCAGCAGGGCGGCCATTATGATCAGGATTGCTTTTTTCATGGATGATGGTAAGCATGCTCTTGTAATTCGTTGAAACAGTCTAATCCGTTGTACCCCGGTATTAGGTGTTATTTGCTTTTTTCAACCTGGTATGCCGTCAGCAGGGTCGGGCCGTACGGGCTGTCGGCCAGGAAAGCAACCTCACCCACGCCCCGGGCGTAGATGCGCCGGTGCGTATAACGTAATTCGGTTTGCCCGTTCCAGTGGTTGTACGAATCAATCTTTACCTCCAGGGTATTAGCATATTCCCGGCCTTCCACGGTGCGTTTTGCGTCCTTGGCGACAATGGTATATACCTTCTTGCTATGGAAGCCTTCGTTCGTCCAGGTGCCCCCCACGGGCAGATCGTCCCGCAGAAACACGTGTCCTTCCCCGAACTGGCCATATAGGTTATACAATTGGTAATACCGACCGTTTTCGTACCGGACTGCCATGAACGCCCGCCCGTCTTCGTTACCCAGTACGGCGTAGGTCGTGTCATTGAGCAGGGTATCTCCCAGGACTACCTGAACAAAAGAGATTCCGTTTTGCCCGGTATACGCCCAGCGGGAGCCCTTTCCCAACGGGTAATAATCGCCCCGGGGCGAAAGGGGCGATACGTCCTTTTCGCAGGCGGACAAGAGGAGGACCAGCAACAGGCTGGCAACAATGGCAAGGCTTGAATGATGGCGTTTCATATGGATGATTGGTGAAAGAACGGGGACGCGTAAGACCCGGTCAGGCCTTGACCAGGAAGATGGGAAAAGACACGGTCTGCCCGCCGTCCGCGCCTTGTTCCAGCGCGAGGATGCGCAGCTTGGCGGCGGGCTTGGAGGCCCAGGGGTCGGCGGCCACGTAGGGGTCGTCCTTGAAGTACACCTGCGACACCAATTCCCGGTGGCCCGGCGCCGTAATGCGGAAGTGAATGTGGCTGGGCCGGTAGGTGTTGCCGTTGAGGTAGCGGCCCGGCACGATGGTGGAGAAGGCGTACTGCCCGTCGGCCCCCGTGCGGAACTGGCCCCGGAAGCGGAAGTCGGGGCTGTCGTTGTCGTACTGGCCGGCACTGTCGGACTGCCAGTACTCCACCAGGGCGTCGGCCAGGGGCGTGGTGCAGTCGGCCCCTACCACGGTGCCTTTCACGAACAGCGCCGGGGCGGTGTGCCCAGGCACGGCCAGGGCGGTCCGGAACGGGGCCCCGGGCCGGTAGAAGGGCCCGAGAATGTCGGTGGTGGTGCCGCAGTCGGAGGGTTGCGGGTCCGGGGTTTCCGGTTTGGCCGGGGTTGCGCAGCCGAGGGCGGACACGGAAAAGGCGTACAGGGTTGCTTGCTTAAGGAAGGCGCGGCGTTGGAGTTTTTGCATAAGGCTTGACAAAGATAGGGTTGCTGCGCGGCAGCCGGGACGTTCGGCTGCCCTTCTGGGGATAAGACCCGGAAAATACGGCCCACCCTACCCCGCCTTAAAAAAATATTTTAGGCGGCCGGTTCAGCCCCGGCTCGTCCGTATCCGTTCAGTTTCGCGCAGAATGCGGTCCACCCGTCCCGCCACGGAAAGGTCGCCTTCGAGGCGCAGCACCGGGCAGGCCAGGGTCGTCATCCACTGCTCATGCGTGGCACGGCTGCGGCGGGTAAAGGCGGGGTCGTCGTAGCGGGCGGCCCAGGCCAGGAATTCGTCGTACTGCGCTTTCCGCTCCGGGTCGCGGCAGATCACCTCGCCGTACCGTTCGTACTCCCGCCGTTGCAGCCGGGCCATCCGCACCTCCGCCGGAATCCAGAGGAACACGGCCAGGTCGAAGGCATTCCACCAGAAGTCGCCCCAACTTACCGCCGAGCCGCCGAAAACCCAGTCCGGGTGCCGTTGCAAGTCACTTATAATCATGCGGTTGCGCTCCTCCGCGGGGCGCCGGTGCCGGAAGGGCGGGTCGCTGGGTAGCCAGAAATAGGCATCCGAATCGAAGTACGGAAAACCCATTGCCTCGGCCAGTGCCTCACCAGTGGTAGTGACGCCCGAACCGGAAGCGCCGAACAGGTGAATTTTCATGCTTGTTCATGTAAAACCCCGGCAAGATACGCTCCTGCCGGGGTTCTGCTGATACGCCCCTTCATCGGGGGCGGCGCAAGTTACTGGATGAACAGTTTTTTGCTTACCGTGCCCGCTTCCGTTTGCAATTGCACCTGGTACACGCCCGTACGCAGTTCACCCACGTAGAGCGATTCTTCCTTCCGGCAGCCCGTCCATTCTTTGAGCAGCACGCCTTCCAGGCTGTACAGCCGCACTGCCCGCAGTGACTGCCCCTCCGGTAGTTGCACCGCAAACTGCTTACCGGCCGGGTTGGGATAAAGGGTCGGGGCATCGGCTTCGGTCTTTTCGGCTCCGGACCCGCCCGCAACCGGGGTACCGGCCACTTGTACGGCCGATGACTTCACCACGACCGAATCCGATACCTGCACGGGGCCGCAAGAACGGGTCACCCGCACGGCGTAGGCGCCGTCCTGCCGGGCCTCCCACACCGAATCGGTCGCCCCGGCGATGGGCTGGTTGTTGAGCAACCACTGGTTGCCGGTGGCCGCGCTGGAGGAAAGCCGTTTCCCGCTGGCCCGCACGACGGGCTTTGCCGCCGCCACGCAGAAGGTCCGTTCCACGCTGACGGCCTCGTGGTGCAAGTGGTTACCGGCTTGCACCGCCCGCACGGTCACCGATCCCGGCCCGTTCAGGCGGAGGGTATCGCCAGCCGCGGTTGCTGCCCCGGCCACAACCTTAAACGTAACCGGCAGGCCGGAACTGGCCTGGGCCGAAAGCATTACCCACGCCGTGCCGGGCGCCTGGTCGGGTACCGGCCCGAACGCAATGGCATTAGGCAGAAGGCCAACAATAAACGACGCGTTGCTGGTAGCCGTGCCCTTGGGGGTAGTCACCGATACCAGGCCCGAAGCGGCCCCGGCGGGCACCACCGCCGTCAGCACGGTATCGGCAACGGCCTTAAAGGTGGCAGCCTTCCCGTTGAAGGTCACCGCCGAAGCGTCTTTCAAGTAACTGCCCGTCAGGGTGACCTCCGTGCCGGCCGTTCCGCGCCCGGGTTCCAGGGCGTAGACCACCGGCAGTTGGGCACTCACCTTGCCGTTGTAGGTCAGCACGCTGACATTGTTTTTGATCTCGACATCATGTTCGGCGGTGGAAGGTTCAAGATTTCCAACGGCAAAGTCGGCCCGCCCGTCCCGGTTAAAATCACTCGTCGCCAACCCGTACGACCGTACCCCCGTGTTCAGTTCGACGGGAGCGTTGAACCCTCCCTTGGCGCCGTTCCCGGTGTACACGGTAAGCGCGCCCACGCGTTCGGTGTTTGCTATGAATTCGGTGCTCAACGCAAAGTCGGCTTTGCCGTCCCCGTTGAAGTCCCCGGTGATCACGCTGGTAGGTTGTTTACTGCAGGCGAACTCGGTCACGTCAAAGCCGGTGTTCTGCGCGTTGCGGAGCAGCACGGAGACCGTGCCGCTGTTGTAGTGTACGCCCACCAGGTCGGTCTTGCCGTCGCCGTTGAAGTCAGCCGCGGCCAGGGTGGTGGGACCCGTGCCCGCGTCAACCGGTGACACCGGTTCAAAACCGTCGTTGGCGGCGTTGCGGTAGAAAATGCGGTAGTTGGGGAAGGTGCTGCTGCCCCAGGCGCCCGAAGCAATGTCTAGTTTGCCGTCCCCGTTGAAATCGCCGGTAGTCAGCCCGATCACCGCGCCGGCGTCCGGCAGCGTGACCGGCGCCAGGTAGCCGCTGTTGTCGGCCTTGCGCAGGAAGACGTGTACCACCAGGTGGCCTCCCACGGCCAGGTCGGCCCGCCCGTCGCCGTTGAAGTCACCAGCCGCCAGCATGCCCGACTCGCTGCCGCTTGCCCCCGACTGAGTACTGGGTGGAAGTTTCAGGTAAACGGGGGCGGCAAACCCGGTATTGCCGGCGTTTTGCAAAAGTACGGCCACGGAATCCTGGCGGAAGGGGGACGTAGCCAGGTCCATCCGGCCGTCCCCGTTGAGGTCGGCGGCCACCAGGCCCCTTGGTTCAATGCGCAGCGGGAGGGTAAGGGGGGTAGTGAACCCGGAACCGCCCCCCGTTTTGTACAACACCGATACCGACTTTGCCAGGTAATTGGCTACGGCCAGGTCGGGCCAGCCGTCGCCGTTCAAGTCGGCCGCCGCAAGGTGCCACGCCCCGACACCCACGTTGTTGTGGTCGGTGCGCGTGTAGTTGGCCGGGGTGACCACGCCGCCCGGGAAGGTAACGTTGAAGAAGGGACGGTCCGAAAGGGCCGAACTGCCCGTCAGGCCGGTAGCCAGGTCAGTTACCGTCACGGGAGCCACGGAGGCAGCGCCGGCCGGCACCCGCACGCTGAGTTGCGTGGCGGTGGCGGCCTTCACCTCCGCCCGCACGCCCCCGATGCGGACGTAGTTACGGGCCGCGGCCGGGTTGAAGCCCTGCCCGGTCAGCGTGAGGGTTGTCCCGGCGGGCCCGGCCGGAATGGACAGCGTAGCGATGGAGGGTTGGCCGTGCGCCACCGGGGCGTAAGCCAGCAGCGTTCCCAGCAGAAATTGGAATAAGCGTTTATTCATATACAGCGTGTAGTGAGGGTTCCTGCGGTAATGACTGAACGAAGGCAGCCAGTGCGCCACCAGGGGTAAAGCTAAATGCCCTGCCGGTGCACAAAGTGAACGCACTGACAAATATCCCGGCAAGCGTCCCGGCCAGATGTAACCAGCAAGAATAATGCTACACTCTTCGGATGGCCCGCGAAAAATGGGCGTCTGCTACCCGTCAAAAAAAGCCCTTCCGGGCGGACCCGCAAGGACTTCTTTGCAAGAGGTGATAAAGGAGCTGATGCGCTGCCCAGATAAAACAAAAGTCACATCAGATTGTTTGCAGTCGCCCCAAATGGCAGGTTCCGTCCGGCGTGGAAAGTGCGGCTGGCCGGGTAAAAAATCCCGAATGTACTCACCTGCGGTACGCCCTCATCGGGGTCCGTGCCCCGGCACGCGCAGCGCCGTACGCGCCCCGGGCCGCAGGAGGTTGATTCGCAAAAGCCCCCGCGGGGAGCGGTTGCCCTTCCGGCAGGAGGAACTTCCGGATAGCGGAACCTTCCCTCGCACCGGGCAACGGCCGCAGCCGTCATGGGTAATTCGTAATTCGTAATTCGTAATTCGTAATTCGTAATTAATTATTCCCCCAGCACGGCGGCCACTTCGGCGGGGGCGTTGGCCAGGGCGTACTTCACCAGGCCCAGGGCACTTTTCACGCCCAGTTTCTTCATCAGGTTGCGGCGGTGCGTGTTCACGGTCATCGGGCTGATGCACAGCATCTCGCCAATCTCGTAGGAGGAGTATTCGCGGGCCACCAGCGTAATGATCTCCCACTCCCGGCGGGTGAGCGAGAGCAGCGCCGCGTCGTTTTCGGGCTCCGGCACGGGTCCCCGGGGCGTGCCCAGCCGGGCAAGTTCGTAGGCTACCCTTTCGCTGAAGTATGGCAGTCCTTCGGCCGCGTACCGCAGCGCCCCGGCCAGATCCCCTTTCCCATCCGTCTTGAGAATGTAGCCGATGGCGTCCGACTGGAATACTTTCTTCAGTACCTCCGGGGTATTCACCAGCAGGACGATCCTGACGCGGGGGTTGCGGCGCTTAAAAGCCCGGATGGTATCGATTTCCTCCGAACACGACGAGTGAATGCCGGCCACGACCAGGTCCACCGGCAGGGCGTCGAACAATTGCAGGGCGGACGCCCCGTCGGTGGCGGTGGCGGCTACGCGGAAGCCGGGCATGTGGGCAACCAGTTGAGCAAGCCCGTCTACGTATAGACGCTGGCTGTCAAGGATGAGTACATTTCTTTGCATGAGGAAAAAAGTTTGCGCGTAGTGCTGGAAAGGCAACACGCCGGTTGCAGGTTTGTAGAGGGGAACAAGGTAACTGCGGGGGGACGATTGGGCAGTATAACCAGGTTGCAAAGGCGTATAACCTCGTTACACGGCCGATAAATCTCGTTGCGGGGGGTATACAGGGGGTATACAGGGGGGAAAACCGCCCCCGGATCAGCCGCCCGGGGCGTTGACCGACCGGTATTCGGAGGGAGAGCAGCCGTACGCCTGCGAAAAGCACCGGCTGAAATACGAAGGTTCCTTGAAGCCGACCCGGTAGGCCACCTCCGATACGTTGCCCGCTTTCTGGGCGAGAAGTTCGGCGCCGCGCCGCAGCCGCAGGGTCCGGATGCAGTCGCTGGGCGACTGGCCGGTGAGGGCGTACAGCTTGCGGTACAGTTGCACGCGGCTGAGACCCACTTCCTGGCCGAGCCCTTCCACGTCGAAATCCGGGTCGGCCAGGTGCGCTTCCACGGCTTTGATGACCCGTTCGAGGAATACCTCGTCGGCGGACTGGAACTTGGGCAGGGCCGGTTGCAGCAGCACCTGCCGCCCGAAGTGTTCCCGCAGCCGCTTCCGTTCCTCGATCAGGTTGGTGGCCCGCACGGCCAGCTCCCGGCCGTGGAAAGGCTTGGTCAGGTAGTCGTCGGCGCCGGTGAGCAGGCCCTCGATCTTGTCTTCGGTGCCGGCCCGGGCCGTCAGCAGGATCACCGGGATGCTGGAGCGTGGCGGCGTGGCTCTTCAGCCGCTGGCACAGGGTCAGTCCGTCGAGTTCGGGCATCATCACGTCGGTAATCACCAGGTCGGGCAGGCTCGCCAGGGCCGCCTCCCAACCCTGCTGGCCGTTTTCGGCTTCCATCAACTGGTAATGCCGGGGCAGGCCCGCCCGGATGTAGCTGCGCAGGTCGGCGTTGTCCTCCACAATGAGCACCTTGGTCTGGTAGGGAGACGCCCCGGCCGCCCCCTCCGCTTCGGGCACGTGGGCCGGACCGGCGGCTACCCACTCGTCGGGCGGAGCGGGTTCGGGCGCCGCTGCCGCGTCGGGGGCCGCCGCGGGCAGCGACAAGGCCACGGTAAAGGTGGTGCCAGTGCCGACCGTACTTTCCACGGCAATGCGGCCGCGGTGCAGTTCGGTCAGTTCTTTGGCCAGGGCCAGCCCGATGCCCGAGCCGCCGTACACGCGGGTGGGCGAATGGTCTACCTGGTAAAAGCGGTCGAAAATGCGCGAAAGCTGCTCGGGCGGAATGCCGATGCCCGTATCGGCGACCGCCAGGCGCAGTTGGTGCCCGTCTTCGCCGGACTGGACGTGAGCCCCCAGCGTGACGGTGCCGCCCCGGGGCGTAAACTTAAAGGCGTTCGACAGCAGGTTGCCCAGGATCTTCTCCAGCTTGTCGGCGTCGAAACCCGCCCACACCGGTTCGGGGGGCAGGTCCACGGCGTAGCGGATGCCCTGCCGCTCGGCCAGCGAAGCAAACGAGCCGGCAATGGCGCCCAGGCACTGGGTCAGGTTGCCCGGCTTTTCGTCGAGTTGCAGGCGGCCGGCCTCCAGGCGCGACAGGTCGAGCAGTTGGTTGATGAGCTGGAGCAGCCGCCCGGCGTTGCGGTGGAGCAGTTCGAACTGCGGCCGGAACCGGGCCGGACTTTTCTTTTCCTCCAGCAACCCCTCCAGCGTGCCCAGGATGAGCGTAAGGGGCGTGCGGAACTCGTGGGAGATGTTGGCGAAAAACTGCGACTTGAGCGTATCCAGTTCCCGGAGTTTGTCGGACGCCACCTGCTGCACGCGCAGGTCGGCCTTGAGCCGTTCGCGGTTCACGATCAGGCGCCGGGCGGCCACCAGCAGCAGGCCGCCCAGCAGGCCGTAGGCGGCGTAGGCCCACCACGTTTGCCACCACGGCGGCGCAATGTAAATGCGGATGGCCTCGCCCGGCGTGGCCTCGGCCCCGTCGCGGTTAAAGGCCCGGATGCGGAGTACGTAGCGGCCCGGCGGTACCCCCGTATAGGAGGCGTAGCCACGGTTGCCGGCATCCACCCAGCGTTTGTCGTAGGGGTCCAGGCGGTAGAAATAGCGGTTTTTCTCGGGATTGATGAAGTTGAGGCCGGCAAACCCGAACGAAAAGAAGTTCTGGTGGTAGTGCAGGTCGATCTGTTTCTTGACGGCGATGAGCGAATCGAGCGCCGCCTCCCGGTCAAACACCCGGAACGTGTGGACGGCCAGCCGGGGCGCCGGGGCCCGGAACTGGAGGCTGTCGGGGTGAAAATACGTGAAGCCGCCCCGGAACCCGATCATCAGGTAGCCGGTGTAGGAGGTGTGCAGCAGGGCACTCACGTAGTCGGTGGCCAGGCCATCCTGCCGGTCGTAGTTGCGGAACTGCCCGGTGCGAGTGTCCAGGCACGAGAGCCCCTTGGTGGTGCCCAGCCAGAGCCGGCCCCTGGCGTCGGTGGTCATGCTCCAGATGCGGTTGCTGGGCAGGCCGTCCCCCACGGTGAGGGTCCGGAACCGCCCCGATTCGGGCAGCCACTGGCACAGGCCGCCGCCGTTGGTGCCCACCCACAGGTTGCCTTCCCCGTCCTCGGCCAGGGCAAACACGTCCTTCGAGGGCAGGTGGCCCGGCCGGGCCGGGTCAGGCCGGAAGTTGACGAACTGGTCGGTGGCCGGGTCGTACCGGCTCAGGCCGTTCTCGGTGCCGGCCCACACGCGGCCCCGGCGGTCGCAGTAGAGGGCGTAGATGGCGTTGCCGGCAATGCTGCCGGGCTGACCGTCCTGCCGCCCGTAGACCCGGGGGGCCGACGCCCCGCGGTCGAACCGGTAGAGGCCGCTCTGCTCGGTGCCCACCCACAGGTTGCCTTCCGCGTCTTCGAGGAGTTGCCGGAACACGACGTCGCCCGGCGGGGGACTGCCGGGGGCCGGGTACACCCGCGAAAAGACGTACTGGCGGGCCGGGGCGCAGTAGATGCCCGCGTTGGTGGTGAGCCAGAGCCGCCCCGCCCGGTCGCGGTAAAAGGCCCGGATGTCGTGGTAGGCCGTGCCGGCAATGAACGGAATGGTCTCTACGCCCCCGCGGGCCGGGTCAAATACCTGCAAACCGCCCCCGGCCAGCACGCCGGCCAGCATCTTGCCGTCGTCGGGGTTGTGGTAACCGGCCACTACGGTGTTGGGCAGGGCTTCCGAAGCGCCGGGCAGCGCTACGTGGTGGAAGGCGTCGCTGTACGGGTTCATCAGGCTCACGCCTTCCTGCGTGCCGATCCAGAGGGCCCCGTCGCGGTCGCGGTAGAGGTGGTTGGCCTTTACGGTTTGCATGGCCTGCGGGTCGGTGCGGTCTACGGGCACGGGTGTATACTGCCCGGTGCGTTTGTGGAACACGGCCAGGCCGCGGTCGAGGGAACACACCCACAGTTCGTCGGGGCTCTTGTCGAGGACGGACAGCACCAGGTTGTGCTCCCCGTTGACCACGTCGGCGGGGGCGTAACGGAACGTCCGGAACCTTTTGGTGCGCGTATTGAAGCTTTTCAGCCCGCCGCCCCAGCAGCCCAGCCACAACTGGTCCTGGTCGTGCGGGTCGGGGTAGAGCACGGTAACCAGGTTTTCGAAGTACCGGTGGGGGCTTTCGGGCTGGTCGTAGTAGGCCACGGATTGGCCCGTACGCACGTCGAAGCGATGCAGCCCGCCCCGGGTGGCCAGCCAGAGGGCGCCGTCGGCGGCCTCCGTGATCCAGAGCACCGAGTTGTTGCGTTCCTGTTCCAGGTGCGAATGCAGCCCGGTGCCCGGGTAGAAGGAGGTGAACGTTTGCCGCGCGGCGTCGAAGCGGTGCAGCCCCTGGCCCCCGTCGCCGCCGATCCAGAGGTTGCCGGCCCGGTCTTCGTAGAGGTACTGCACGTGGTTGCCCGGCAGGCTGCGGGGGTTGGCCGGGTCGTGGCGGTACACCGTGAAGGTGCCCTTGGCCGGGTCGTAGCGGTTGAGGCCGCCCCCGGCCGTACCCGCCCAGAGGATGCCGCGGCGGTCGGCCAGCAGGTGCGTCACCAGGTTGCTGCTGAGCGAAGTGGTGTCGAGGGGGATGTGGGCGTACACTTTGACCGAATGCCCGTCGTAGCGGTTGAGGCCTTCGTCGGTGGCAAACCACATGAAGCCCTGGCCGTCCTGCACCAGGCAGTTGATGCGGTTGCTGCTCAGCCCGTCGCGTTCGGTCAGGTGCCGCATCCGGATGGTGGCCTGGTGGAGCTGGGCAAAAGCCAGGCTCCCCGCCCACAGGCACACCACCGCCGGCAAGAGCCTGCGGATCAATCGGTTGCTGCGCTTCGGGGTAAACTGTTCCATGTTGCCCTATCCTTCCCGGAAGAAAAGTCAATATGCGGCATTGCCTGCATTTTCACAAGCAGGGGGGAGAAAAAAGAAGAAGCGAGGAGTGAGGAGTGAGAAGCGAGGAGTTTGGGCACGAACTTCGTAGTATTGTTGTGCAACGCCTGACTTTCTACCTTCTCGCTCCTCGCTTCTCACTCCTCACTTCTCCCCCAAACACATGCCCACCCGACAAGCATACGTGGTACCTAAAGCCGGTTCGCTGCGGAAAATCACGCTGCGGCAGGAGGAACTGCCGCCCCCGCAGCCGCACGAAGTGACGGTGGCCGTCCGGGCCATCGGGCTCAACTACGCCGACCTGTTCGCCATCATGGGCCTCTACAGCGCCACGCCGCCGGGTAGTTTCGTGCCGGGCCTCGAATACGCCGGGGAAATCGTGGCGGTGGGCAGCGCCGTGCAGACCCACTGGCCGGGCCAGCGGATCATGGGGGTCACGCGGTTCGGGGCGTACGCCACGCACCTCAACATTGATGCCCGCTACGCCCTGCCCCTGCCCGACGAGTGGTCGTTCGCGGAAGGGTCGGCCTTCCTGGTGCAGGTGCTCACGGCGTACTACGCGCTGGTGCCCCTGGGCAACCTGCAAGCGGGGCAAACGGTGCTCATCCACAGCGCGGCGGGCGGCGTGGGCCTGCAGGCCAACCGCCTCGCCAAACGGCTGGGCGCCTACACGGTGGGGGTGGTCGGCAGCGCGGCCAAAGTGCCCCTGCTCCAGCGGGAAGGCTACGATGCGTGGGTGGTACGGGAACCGCATTTTAAACAGGACGTCCTGGCCGCCCTGAAGGGACGGGAACTGCACCTGGTGCTGGAGGCAGCCGGCGGCAAGTACTTCACCTGGAGCTACGAACTGATGGCGCCGCAGGGACGGCTGGTCACCTACGGCTCGGCCAGCTTTTCGCCCACCGGCCCCAGCCCCAACTACCTCAAACTGGTGTGGAAGTTTCTGCGCCGGCCCCGCCTCGACCCGCTCCGGATGCCCACGCAAAACAAGTCGGTGATGGCCTTTAACCTGATCTGGCTCTACGAAAGGGCCGAACTGATGCACCAGCTCGTGGACGAGATCAACGCCCTGCAACTGCCGCGGCCCCTGGTCGGCCACACCTACCCCTTCGCCGAATTGCCGAAAGCCCTCGACGTATTCCTGGCCGGCCAGACGACGGGCAAAGTAGTAGTTGAGATATGAGACGTTAGACAGGAGACATTAGACACCGGGCCCGGCGCCGCGCGGAAGCAGTCTCCCGTCTATTTCATGTTTTTAATGATGTCGGCGCTGATCCAGAAGATGTCGCCGGAGCGGGAGAAAAACAGGTACTTGCCGTCGGCCGACACGAAGGGGCAGAATTCATACGCCTTGGTGTTGATGGCGGGGCCCATGTTTCTGGCCGGCAGCCACCCGCCCTTGTCGTCCTTGAAACTGATGTACAAATCGCCCTCCCCCTGCCCGCCGGGCCGCTCGCCGCAGAAGATCACGTACTGCTCGTCGGGCGCCACGAACACGTCGGCCTCGTAGTGCTCCGAGTTCACGGCGTTGCCCAGCTTCTGGCGGTTGCCGAAGGCGTCGCCGGCCGCGCTGACGGTATAGACGTCGTAATTCTTGTCGTGGGCCTGGTCGGTGCCGCGGTTGGACGAGAAGTACATCTTGCCGCCTTTGGTAAACGACATGTAATACTCATTCTTGTCCGAATTGATCTCCGGCCCGGCGTTGACCGGCGCCGACCAGCCATTCTTTTCCCGCTTCACGTACCAGATGTCAAAATCCTTCTTGGTGCCTTTGCCGTCGGTGGCCCGGTCGGAAATGAAGAACAGCTTCTGTCCGTCGGGCGACAAAAACGGGTCGTTGTGTTCGTACTGCGGGTCGTGCACCAGCTTCACCGGCTCGGTCCACCCGTCCTTGCCGAGGCGCACGTACCGGATGTGGGGCTTGTTGTTTTCGATCACGGCCCAGAAGAATTCCTTGCCATCCTTCGAAAAAGAGTTGCTGTATTCGTACACATCCTTGTTGGAGACCATGCCCGGTGCGAACACCTGCGCCGTCATCCCGGGCGGCGCCTGGCCGAGGTAGTGCTGGCCGGCGTTTTTGACCAGCTTCTTTTCGGTGGTTTGCGCGGGGGCAAGGGCCGGCAGGGCGCACACGAGGGCGCAGAGTAGCTTTGCGGATGGCATGGGTGGTTGGGTTGGGTCTGCAAAAGGGCCGTCAAAACGGGTGCCAGCGGGGCAGAACCGCCTTCGTTCCGTTGGATGAAGGGTGTACGCCGGCGCCGGTGTCCGGAACCGGATGCAGCGAACGGCGTACTGTCCGGCAACCTCTCCCCTACTTTACCATTTCGAGCCAGGCGTGGGCCATCAGTTGGGAGCCGGCAATCGAAGGGTGCACGCCGTCGTAAGTCCAGTACACGCCGGGGGCCGTTTGCCCGGCCTTTTCGAAGATGGTCTGGTAGGGAATGAAGGCGGCGCCGTGCTTGCCGGCCAGTTCTTTGGCGGCACGGCGGTACGCGTCGAAGGTGGGGTACCACTTGTCGTCCACAGCCTTGATGCCCTTGAGGGCGAAGGGTTCGCCGATCACCAGTTTCACCCCGGGCAGCGCCTTTTTCGTCCGGTCGAGCAGGGCGTCCAGGTCTTTCTGGTAGGTATCCACGGTGCCCGTGTAGTTGTTGGTGAGCGTGTGCCAGAAGTCGTTGACGCCGATCAGCAGGCTGAGCACGTTTGGTTTGAGGGCCAGGCAGTCGGCTTCCCAGCGTTCGGCCAGTTGGTACACCTTGTTGCCGCTGATGCCCTTGTTGTACACCCGCAGGTTTTTACCGGCGTGCTTGTAGAGCAGTTCGGAGCCGGCCATGAAGGCGTAGCCACTCCCCAGTGCGCCGCCGGTGTTGGGGTTGGTTTCATTGTGTTTCCGGCCCGCATCGGTGATGGAGTCGCCCTGGAAAAGGATCACGTCGTCTTTGGCCAGCGTGATTTTGTCGGCTTTGGTTCCGGCGTAGGCAGCCGACACAATGCCGGGAAGGGAAAGGGATGCCGCGGCGCCCAGGGAAGCTTTGGCAATGAATCTGCGGCGGAAGGGGTTGAAGAGGTTTTTCATGAAAAGAGTAAGCGTTGAAAAAAACAATAGCCCAATGTATACACACCGGGCTATTATTCCAATTAAGCGCAGCAATTAGCTGTATTGACAAGAAAGGGGATGGCTGAATGGTTATATGGTTGGGCTAGCGCACGACTCCTTCCCGATCAACAACCATTCAGCCATTCAGCCATATAACCATTCAACCATCGCCTCACCGGTCAGTACCATCCATCAGGCCCACAACTCCCTTACCGCTGCGACACCAGGCCGGATTCGGAAGGAATGTTGTTCATCGTGTACCAGGCTTCGGTCACCCAGGGCGTCTTGCCGTCGGCGCTGCGGACGGTTTGCCGGTTGAGGCGGATGTACACCACGTGCCGGGGCTTCATGCCGTCGAGTTGCAGGAACACCTTTTTGCGGTCGGCCGATACCTGCACGCTGCGGACGGGAAGGGCTTTGTCGTCAAGCTTGGGGCCGCCGTAATCGGGCGTGGGCTTGTACCACCACTGCCGCACGTTGTAGTCAGCCGCTTTGGTGCCCGTGCCTTCCTGGAGGGGCAGCGTAAACTCAATCTCCACCCCGTTGGACCGGGCCCGTACGGCCAGCATTTCGAAGGCGGGCTTGTTGTTGTAGGTGAGGCGCTGGAGGCCGTAGTGCAGCTTGCCGCTGTGGCTCCAGTTGCCCGTAGAACCCACGCCCCCCGCGTACAGCGACCCGTCGGGCCCCCACGCCAGGCGGTTGATGCCCGCTTCGAGGCCCTGCGTGAAGTGGAACACGGCGCCCTGGTACTGGCCGTTCACCTTTTCGGCAAACACCCGCTTGATGCCGCCGTTGGTCACCTCCCCGTGGATCATCTGGTTTTTGTAAGGGCCCACGTTGAGCACGGCCGGCTGGCTGGGCGAGTTGCCCACCTCGTCCTGCGGCAGCCACACCACCGGCAGGGTTTCGGTCAGGTTGGCCGTACCCACCGAATCTACGGACCGCGAACCGTACCACGCGCCGGGTTGCAGGTGCAGAATTTTGCTGGAAGGCAGCCAGTCGCCCTGGTTGTCGGCGATGAAGATGGCGCTGTCTACGCCGTAGCCGATGCCGTTGGGGGTACGTAAACCGCTGGCAATGAATTCGAAAGTGCCGTCCTTTTTGGAAATCTTCACCACCTTGCCCCGGTCGGGAATCTGGGGCCGGGTGCTGGCGCCGCCCGGGTTGATGGCCGTTGCCAGCGTACCGTAGAAGTAGCCGTCCTGGTAGAGCAGGCCGAAGGCAAACTCGTGGAAGTTGGCCGACACCCGCCAGCCGTTGCACACGGTCTGGTACTCGTCAATCACGTCGTCCTTGTCGTGGTCCACCAGGCGGGTGAGTTCCTGCTTTTGCAGCACGTAAATCTCGCCGTCCACCACCTTGAGGCCCAGCGGTTCGGCCAGGCCGTAGGCGATCTTCTTCACCTTGATGGCATTGGGGTTTTTGCCGTTCACGCCGTCGAGTACGTACACCGAGCCGAGCGAATCCCAGGTGCTGACCACCAGGCGGCCGTCGGGCAGGAAGTCCATGCCGCCCACCTTGGGTTTGAAGTCCTTGGGCCGGGCCTGGGCCAGGTCGAAGCTCGGGTGCACCGCCCGCAGCGGGGCCACGTCGCCGGGCACGAGGTTCTTGTCCCTGAGGGCCGCCACCGGCCCCTCCCCGGTCCGGCGGATGTCGGAGCCCTTATGGGTAAACACCGCGGGCGGAATCACGGTAAAGTCTTTGGCGCCGTAGGGCCGCCATTGCAGCGAGAGGCCCTTGCCGCCCGTGCCCTGGTAGTATTCCACGCGGAAGGGGTGCTTGCCGGCCTTCAGAATGATTTCGGCGTCTTTGGCCTCCAGGGCGTGGAAGCCGCCGTTGCTCACCAGCAGCTTGTCGTCCACGAAAAGGCGGGCCCCGTCGTCGGCCACGATCCGGAACACCACGTTCATGGCCTTGTCGAGGTTGATGAAGCCCGAGGCGTGGAGGGCAAAGTTCTCCAGGTCGCCGGCCAGGTCGGTTTCGTTGCCGTGCAGGGCGTTCATGGTCCCCGAGGACAGCGGCAGCATCTCGTCGTTGATCAGGGGAAACTGCGGCACGTCTTCGGCAAACTTGTAGATGTTCACGGCAATGCCGGGCTTTTCGGCGGCCGGGTCGAGGGCGGCCGGGTCTGCTTGCTGGAAGCTGACGGCAAAGGCGGGCCTGGGCATCAGCGGGTGCTCGGCGACTGCACCGGGCTTTTCGCCGTCCAGCGCCAGGATGTAGGAAACCATCGTGGTGGCGTCGGCCCTGGGCAGGTCGGGGTGGGGCGTCATGGCTACGTCGCCCCAGTTGCCGGCGCCGCCCTTGATGACCTTGGCCACGAGTTCTTCGGTGCGTTGCGGGGTGTTGGGGTATTTTTTGGCAATGGCCATGTAGGCCGGGCCCACGGTGCGCACGTCCTTGTTGTGGCAGGTGTTGCAGTCACTCTTGGCAAACAGGGCCTGCACGGCTTCTTCGCCGCGCAGTTGTTCCTTGGCGGCCAGGGCCCTGGCCGGCTGGGGCGTAAACTCGGTGGCAAACTCGGTTTTGCCGTTGCTTTTGAGGGTCAGCGTGCCGGCCAGGTTCAGGTACTTTTTGCCTTCCAGGTCGTCGATGCCCTTGCTGCGGACGGTAAAGGTGCCGTCGGTGCGGTAGTCTTCCTCCGACAGCAGGGAAGCCGGGTGCACCCGCAGGGCCACCTGGGCGCCGGAGGGCACGTTTTCGGTGGTAAATACCCGCTGGAAGCCCACTTTGCCGTCTTTGCCGGCGAAGTATTCGGGCGTTTCGGTCACGGCAATCTGCTGCCCGCCGTGGAGCAGTTCGTAGCGCAGCGTCACCCGGTTGTTGCGGATGGTGTGGCCGCGGTAATTGACTTCGGGCGTGGTTTCGGTGCCGTTGGCCACGATCCGCCAGGCGGCGCTGTCGGGCTCCATCATGAAGGGAACCCCCTCGCTGGTGGGCTGCGGACCGTGGGCGGTGGTGTACACCGGCCCGTCAAAGTTGACCTTGCCGCTCCAGGCTTTGTAGAGGGTGCCGGTTTTGGTGTTGTAGGCCACCCAGAGCGTATCGTGCAGGGCGACGCTCAGCATGCGGGGCTTCTTGTCGAGCACCGAGCGGAGCACCCACGCCTCGTAGGGCCGCTTTACGGATTTGGAAGAACCGCCGTTGCAGGCAGCCAGCAGGGCCAGCAACCCGCACAGGACGGCGGTGAAAAGAGCATTGGATCGCTTCATTGGAGAAAAATACGGGAATGTAAGACCGAAGTGTAAAATTACGCATTTCCGGTTATTAATTATAGGTGTTTCTCCTGTTCGCATCCGCCCACGGCTGTCCGGAAACGAACAGGCTGCCCCCAAACACAATGCGTTATTCTGCGCAAAAACGCCAATCCCGCGGATGGCATGTTTGTTGGCCCGGCACAGGTATGCTTAGAAACTATCTGACCGTTGCCCTGCGGAACCTGACGCGGCACAAAGGGTACACCTTCATCAACGTGCTGGGGCTCACGGTGGGCCTGGCCTGCTTCCTCCTTATTGCCCTGTACGTGAAGGACGAACTGAGCTACGACCGGCACCACGCCCACGCCGACCGCATCTACCGCGTCACCCGCGACTGGGTGGGCAAGGACGGCACGGTAAGCCTGCACCTGGGCCACGTGGCCCCGCCGTTCGGGCCGCTGCTCCGCAGTGACTTCGGGGAGATCGAACAGGTGGTGCGGCTGCTCGAAACGAGCCCCACGGTGAACTACGGCGAAAACACGTTCAACGAGGAAAACGTGTTCTTCGCGGAGGAAAACGTGTTCAAGGTGTTTACCATCCCCGTCACGCGGGGCAACCCCGACCGGGCCCTGGCCGACCCGTTCGCGGTGATGCTTTCGCAGCCCATGGCCGAAAAATACTTCAGGGGCGAAAACCCGGTGGGCAAGACCCTGCGCTTCAACAACCAGTTTGCCCTCACCGTCAGCGGGGTGTTCCAACCGCTGCCGCCGCAGTCGCACTTTCACCCCCAGATGCTGGTTTCGTTCAAAACGCTGGAAGACGACCGGGTCTACGGCAAGGAGGGGCTGCGCACCAACTTCGGCAACAATTCCTTCGCCACCTACCTGCTGCTGCCGCCGGGCTACGACGCCTCCCGGCTGGCGGCCCGCTTCCCGGCCTTCATCGACAAGAACGTGACCAACGACGGCGACAAGCCCTCCCGGTGGACGCGCCTGTACCTGCAAAAACTCACCGACATTCACCTGCGGTCGCACCTCGATTCGGAGATTGAGGCCAACGGCGACATCAACTACATCTACATTTTCTCGGCCATCGGGGTGCTGGTGCTGCTCATCGCCTGCATCAACTACATGAACCTGGCTACCGCCCGGTCGGCGGGACGGGCCCGGGAGGTCGGGCTGCGCAAGGTGATCGGCGCCCGGCGGAGTCAGCTCGTGGGCCAGTTCCTGAGCGAATCGGCGGTGCTGACGACCGTGGCGCTGCTGCTGGCCCTGGTGCTGGCGGTGGGCATGCTGCCGTACCTCAACAACTTTGCGGGCAAAAGCCTCACCTTCCGCAGCCTGCTCGACGGGCCGGTGGTGGTGATCGTGGTGGCGCTGGCCCTGGTGACGGGCCTGGCCGCGGGCAGCTACCCGGCCTTCTTCCTGGCCTCGTTCCAGCCCGTAAAGGTGCTCAAGGGCAAATTCAGCGGCGCCTCGCGCAACGGGGCCCTGCGGCAGTCGCTGGTGGTGGTGCAGTTCGCCATTTCGATCTTCCTCATTATCTGCACCACGGTGGTGTACCGGCAGTTGCACTACATCGAGGGCAAGAGCCTGGGCTACCGCAAAGACCAGGTGCTGGTGCTGCCCGCCTACAGCGGCGACTCTACCGTGAACTACCAGGCTTTCAAGGACGAACTCCGGGCCGGTACGGCCGTCAAGAACGCGGGCCGCTCGTCGCGCATCCCGTCGGGGCGGCTGCTCGATACCAACGGGGCCCGGGTGATGAAGGGCGATTCGCTGGCCTTTACCGACGTGCCGGTCAAGTTCCTCAACGTGGACCACGACTTCATTCCCACCTACGAGATGCAACTGCTGGCGGGCCGCAACTTCTCGCGGCAGTTCGCCACCGACGATACCACGGCCTTCATCCTCAACGAAACCGCCGTGAAGCGCATCGGCTGGAAAAACGCCGAAATGGCCCTCGACCAGCCCTTTGCCTACGGGGAACGCAAGGGCCGCATCATCGGGGTGCTGAAGGATTTCCACTTTGAATCGCTGCACGAGGAAATCGTGCCGATGGTGCTGCTGATGAACGAAAACCGGTACGGCAACCTGTCGGTGAGCATTGCCGGGAGCGACGTACCGGCGGCCCTGGCGCACGTGGAGAAAACCTGGAAGAAATTCCTGCCCAACCGCCCCTTCGAATACGAGTTCCTCGACCAGCAGTTCGACCAGTTGTACCAGGCCGAAAGCACGCGGGGCACGCTGTTTACGACCTTTGCGGCCATCTCCATCTTCATTGCCTGCCTGGGCCTGTTCGGGCTGGCCTCCTTCACCATCACCCAGCGCAGCAAGGAAATCAGCGTGCGCAAGGTGCTGGGGGCCTCGGTAGGGGGCATCGTGGGCCTGCTTTCGAAGGAATTCGTGCGCCTGGTGGGGATCGCCTTCCTGGTAGCCATTCCGCTGGCCTGGTATTTCATGGACCAGTGGTTGCAGGACTTTGCCTACCGCACGGGCATCGGCGCCGACGTATTCCTGATCGCCGGCCTGCTGGCCCTGGGCATCGCCCTGGCTACCGTCAGCTACCAGGCCATCCGCGCCGCGTTGTCCAACCCGGTCAACTCATTGAGAAACAACGAATAGATTAATGACGAATGACGGGTGGCCGCACCGGGACAAGCCGGCATGACGGATGTAATTCGTAATTAATTCCCCGTGCAACCTTTCGCCGGAACTTTCATCTTTAGCCAAAATCACTTACACTCCTTTTTTATGACAGCAATGAAAAGTTTGTTTACGCTGGCCCTGCTGGCCGTGGCGGGCGGTGCCTGTGCGCAGCACGACGACGGCAAGCCCTACCTGACCAAGTCGTTCCCGGCGGGTGGGATCAAAAACGTGCGGGTCGAAACGTCCGGCGGCGGCATTGCCGTAAACGGGCAGAATGGCGGGGAAGCCCGCGTCGAAATGTACGTGCGCAGCAACCGGGGCCGGGAAATGGCCGATGCCGACATCAAGGCGCGGCTCGAAAAAGACTACGACATTACCCTCGAAAAAAACGGCGACGCCCTGGTGGCCCGCGCCAAACGCCGGCGCAGCGGGGACTGGGAAGACGCCCTGAGCATTTCCTTTAAAGTATTCCCGCCCAGCAACGTGTCTACGGACCTGCAAACCAGCGGGGGCGGCATCAAGCTGGCCGACCTCAACGGCACGCAGAAGGCCGAAACCAGCGGCGGCGGCATTGACCTGCGCAACATCAAGGGCAACGCGGAGGTGGAAACGTCCGGCGGCGGCATCAAAGTGGAAAACTTCGACGGCAAGCTCGACGCCGTCACCAGCGGCGGGGGCATCGACGCCACGGGCAACCTGGGCGATTCGCGGCTGGTCACTTCCGGCGGGGGCATCAAGCTCAACGCGGTGTCGGGCAACGTGGAGGCCGAAACCAGCGGCGGCGGCATTACGGCCGACATCCGCAAACTCGGCAACCGGCTCAGCCTCTCCACCAGCGGCGGCAGCATCGACGTGAAGATGCCGATGAACCAGGGCATGGACCTCGACCTGCAAGGCGATAAAGTACAGGTAGCCATGAACAACTTCGACGGCACGGTGGAAGACGACCACGTGCGGGGCAAACTCAACGGCGGCGGCATCCCCGTCAGAATGAGCACCTCCGGCGGACGGGTAAAGATTAACTAGCGGGGGGCAAAGGGCAGAGGGTACGGCATTCCCCTGCTTTTTACGCTACGTGTAAACCCTCTGCTCCCCGCCCTTCGCCCCCTGCTTTTTTTCGTTCCCGTGCAACCTGTTTCCCGGCGGCTGCATCTGGTAGCTGTCCATTTAACCGTTAAACCGACCCATGAAAGCATTCAAAACCTTGTTGACAGCCGGTCTGCTGGCCTTCTCCGTCGCCGTTGTTGCCCAAAACGACAAGCCGTACCTGACCAAATCCTTTCCCGCCGCCGGGTTCAGGCACCTGAAGGTGGAAACGTCCGGCGGTGGCCTGACGGTGGTCGGGCAGGACGCCGGCGAAGCCCGCATTGAAATGTACGTGCGGGGCAACAACGGCGACAACCTCTCGGACACCGAACTCAAGGAGCGGCTGGAGAAATACTACCAGGTCAACATCGACAAAGACGCCACCACCCTTACGGCCATTGCCAGGCGGGTGGGCGACAACAACTGGAACTGGCGGAACCACCTGAGCATTTCCTTCCGGGTGTACGTGCCCACGGCCGTCAGCTCCGACCTGCGCACCAGCGGCGGCAGCATCGACCTCTCCAACCTGAGCGGCGACCAGAAGGCCGTCACCAGCGGCGGCAGCATTGACCTGAAAAACCTGAAGGGCAACGCCGTCGTGCGCACTTCCGGCGGCAGCATCGAGATCGAAAACATCACCGGCACCCTCGACGCCGTCACCAGCGGCGGCAGCATCCGGGCCACCGGCAACCTGGGCAACTCCAAACTCAAAACGTCAGGCGGCAGCATCCGGCTGTCGTCGGTGTCGGGCAGCCTCGAAGCCCACACCAGCGGCGGCGGCATCCACGCCAACATTACCGGCCTCGGCGACCGGCTATCCCTTTCCACCAGCGGCGGCAGCATTGAAGTGAAAATGCCGATGGACAAGGGCATGGACCTCGACCTGAAGGGCAACAAGGTGCAGGTAGCCATGAACAACTTCAACGGCACGGTGGAAGATGACCGCGTGCAGGGCAAACTCAACGGCGGCGGCATCCCCGTCAGCATCCACACTTCCGGCGGCCGGGTAAGAATTAATTAAAAGGAAACCGGATACCGGAGGAAGGGAGACCGGAGGAGCGGCACGACGTTCGGTGAGGATACGTCACCGGCGCCGGTTGGTCATTTAATCAGTCAGTCATTTAGTCATTAATCTATCTATGAAGTCACTCAAGTATTTTCTCGCGGCCGGTTTGCTGGCTGCTTCTTTGGGGCTGCGGGCGCAGAGCGCAGGCGACAAGCCTTACCAAACCAAATCTTTTCCGGCCGAAGGCTTCAAGACGCTCGTGATGCTCACTTCCGGGGGCAACGTCGCCGTGAACGGCCAGAGTGGCGGCGAGGCCCGCATCGAAATGTACGTGCGGGGCAACAACTCGAACGATGAACTGTCGGATGCCGAAATCAAGGAGCGCCTCGACAAGTACTACGAAGTCAACATCAGCAAGGACGCTACCACGCTGACGGCTACGGCCAAACGCAAGGAGGGCATCCAATGGTCGAATAACAATTCGCTGAGCATCTCCTTCCGGGCCTACGTCCCCGCGGGCGTCACCACCGACCTCAAAACCAGCGGCGGCAACGTATCCCTGGAAAACCTCAACGGCGAACAGAAGGCCGCCACCAGCGGCGGCAACATCAGCGTGGAGAACCTGAAGGGCAACGCCAACGTGCGTACCTCGGGCGGCAACATCGATATTGACGGGTTCAACGGCAACCTCGACGCGGTGACCAGCGGCGGCAACATCGCGGCCGAAAACGCCAAAGGCGGAATCAAACTCAAAACCTCGGGCGGCAACCTCAGCCTCGCCTCGGTGTCGGGCAACCTGGAAGCGCAGACGAGCGGCGGCAACATCGACGCCCGCATCACTGAACTGGGCGAACGGATTTCGCTCGTCACCAGCGCCGGCGACGTAGACGTAAAGATGCCCCTCAACAAGGGCATGGACCTCGACCTGAAAGGGAACCGGGTCAAGATTGCCATGAACAACTTTAAAGGCGTGGTGGAAGAAGACCGCGTGCAGGGCAAACTCAACGGCGGCGGCATCTCCGTCACCATCCGCACTTCCGGCGGCAACGTGGAAGTCAACTAGCGGCAGGGAGGGCAGCGGGGAGCACACACCCGGAAAACGCAACCGCAAGGGGCGCAAAGGAGACGCAAAGACCGCAAGGAGGGATCGGGTTTAAACCCGGTATGTGATTAGCGCTGCTTCGCATTGCTTCCGGATGGGCTAATCTTACGGTTCTTGGGGGATTTCCTTGAAATAACTGTGGCAAATGGCTATTATGGCGCCCCGGCCGTTGCTACACCCCTATGCTTCCATCCATTCCCGTCCGCCCAAGTGGCTCCACCTCCTTGCCGCGGTGGCTGGTTACGGCCTTTGCCATTTTCTGCCAACTGATTACACTCCTCGCCCCGGCCCCAGGGGCCGCCCAGCCGGTGCCGGCGGGACAACTTGAAGTACTGATTACCGACAGCCTTACCGGCCAGCCTACGCCGGCCCGGGTGCGGCTTACCCAGCGGGGCCGGGTCGTGAATGCCCTGCCCGCCGAAGCGGTTGCCGTGATGTACGGCCTCTGGGACCACGCCGACGGCTACGGCTACCAGCCCGACAGTGCGTTTTACGCCGACGGCCGTTTCCGGCTCAGCCTGCCCCCGGGCGAATACACCCTGTCGCTCTCCAAGGGGCTCGAATACCTCGACCAGCAGCGTACCGTGCGGGTAGAAGCCGGTACCGCCCAGGCCGTGACCTGCCGCCTGGCCCGCTGGATTGACCTGCCGGGCCGGGGCTGGTACTCGGCCGACGACCACATCCACGTGCGCCGTTCGCCCCGCGAAGACCCGTTGCTGCTGCGGTGGCTACAGGCCGAAGACGTACACGTGGGGGTGCTGCTGCGCATGGGCGACTTCTGGGAAACGTACTACCCGCAGTACGCCTGGGGCCCGAAGGGCGTGTACCGCGAAGGCAATTACCTGCTTACCTCCGGCCAGGAAGACCCGCGGACGCCCGAACTGGGCCACGCCCTGGGCATCGGGGCCGACGACCGGGTGCGCTACCGCGAAGGGTATTACTACTACGACAAGGTGTTCGACAAACTGCACGAACTGGGCGGCCTGACGGGCTACGCACACCAGGGCAAAACCTTCCACGGGTACCGCGGCCTTACCCTCGACGGCCTCCGGGGCAAGGTAGACGTGCTCGAACTGCTCCAGTTCTGCGCCGCGGCCGACCCGCTGCAAACCGAACACTACTACCACCTGCTCGACCTGGGCTACCGCATCACCGCCGTGGCCGGCTCCGACTTCCCCTGGTGCGGCCACGACCACGACAAGGGTCCGCCCGAACGCACGGCCCGCATCGGCAACGTCCGCTTCTACACCTACGCGGGGGATTCGCTCTCCTACCAGGGCTGGAAAGCCGCCCTGGCCGCCGGGCGTACGTTCGTTACGAGCGGCCCGGTCCTCGACCTGCGCGTAAACGACCGGCTGCCCGGCGACTCGCTGCCCGTGCGGAAGGGCGACGTGCTCCGCGTTACGGCCCACGCCTACGGCCACGCGGCCCGGGTGCCCCTGGGCCGCCTCGAACTGGTGAGCCACGGCCGGGTGATTGCCTCGGTGACGCCGGGCCGCAAGGGACAAACGCCGGAACACCTCTCCCTGTCGCTGCGAGTGCCGGCCGGGCGGGGCGGGTGGATTGCGGCCCGCAGTTACGGTGCGGCCGGTCAGGCAGCCCACACCACGCCGGTGTACGTCTCGGTGGACGGCGGGGGCTTCCACAACCCCAACACGGTGCCCAACTACCTTGGCCTGAGCGAAATGTACCTGCGCGAACTGGAACACGAAATGTCGCACCGGCACAACGAACCCGACCACCAGGCGTGGAAGTACCGCGAAGGGCTGGCCGCCCGCATTGCCGAAGTGCGCAAGATCATTGCGGAATTGCGGGAAAAGTTGAAGTGAGCGGGGAAACGGTTATTGGAGGGCTGATGCTTTAACTGTCCCTCTGTGCACATTATACTTGTTTGCGTATCTGTTTCAACAACTTACCAATAGAAAATCTTTCCGGAACTTCTCCCCCATCCCATGAACCGACGCATCATCCTTGGCTTTACCGCCGGCGCCACGGGCGCCTTCCTGCTGGTCGTTATTTTTTACCTCATGCAAGCGGCCCGGCTTTCGGGTTCCCCGGGATTTGTAGCCAACTACCGGGCCGTGTTCGGGGCGAATCCCAACCTGGAACACTTCCTGGGCGCCATCCTGTTTGCGGTCAGCGGCGGCATCTGGGGCGCCCTCTACGCGGCATTCGTGAAGCGGCCTACGGTTGCGAACGGCGCCGCTTTTGGCTTTGTGCCTACGCTGTGGCTCTGGCTGGTGGTGGCTCCCTTCACGGGCAAACCTTTCTTCAACGGCTTTTCGGCGCCCGGCATCCTGCTGCCCATCCTGTTCAACGTGGTGATCTGGGGCAGTTTCGTGGGCTGGTACTGCCGCCGGCGCTGGGTTTAGGCGTTTTGCCCGTCGTAGCGGGAACGGGCCGCCACGATGGCCTCCATCTGTCCGTTGGCCCAGCCGGCCAGCCCCAGTACCTGTTCCAGCAGGCTGCGGCCCAGGGCGGTCAGTTCGTACTCCACCCGGGGCGGTACTTCCGGGTACACGCGGCGCGTCAGGAGCCCGTCCCGCTCCAGCGAACGCAGCGTGACCGTCAGCATCCGTTGCGAGACACCGTCAATGTTCCGCTTCAGTTCGTTGAACCGCAGGGTGCCGTGCCGGCCCAGGAACAGGATGGCGAGAATGGACCACTTGTCGCCCACCCGGTCGAGGATGTCGCGCACGGGGCAGAGGGCAGTGCAGCCCGTCGGCGCAAAAAGAATTTCGAGTAATGGGATAGGGTTTGAAGGGATAGGGTTTAAACCCTATCCTACCGATAAGCAAGACCAGGTCCGGCTCAAAAGGGTTTCCTGTCCAATATCAATAGGATAGGGGTTAAACCCTATCCTAATTGACTGACAACCAACTTTTACCGCATCCCCGCCAATCGTCGTATTCCTCCTCCCGTCTCCTTTCCTCCCGTCTCCCTTTATTCCGTTCGCAGCGACTTCACCGGGTCGATCAGCGCCGCTTTGACCGTGCGGTAGCCCACGGTAAGCAGGGCGACGGTGATCACCAGGGCGCTGGGCAGCGCGAACAGCCACCACGAGGCCTCGATGTGGAAGGAGTAGTTCTGGAGCCACTTGTAGGTGCCCAGCCACGCCAGCGGCAGGGCCACCACGTTGGCAATGGCCAGCAGTTTGAGGAAGTCGAGCACCAGCAGCCACAGGATGCTGCCCACCGACGCCCCCATCACCTTGCGCACGCCGATCTCCTTGGTGCGCTGCTCGGTCACGAACGACGCCAGGCCGAACAGCCCCAGGCAGGCAATGGCTACGGCCAGCACGGCAAAGTAGATCACCACCGTGCTCAGGCGCTGCTCGGCCTGGTAGAGCTGGCTGAGGCCGTCGTCGAGGAACGTGTAGGTGAACGGCCGGCCCTCCACGAAGCGGTCCCAGGTGCGCCGCACGTGCTCGATGGACGCCTCGGCGTTTTCGGGAGAGATGCGGACGAAAATGTAGTTGTAGGCCGGGAACAGCGGGGCGAAAAACGTGGACTCCGTTTTGCGCTGCAACGGTTCGAAGTTGATGTTTTCCACCATCCCGATCACCCGCATCTTGCGGAACTCCTCGGGCCCGCCGGTATTCACCTCAATCACCTTGTCGATGGGGTTGGCGCCCAGGTTCAGTTCCCTGGCCGCTACCCGGTTGATGATGACCGCCTCGGTGGAGTCGGTGGGGCGGCCGGGCTGGAAGTTGCGGCCCATCACCAGGCGGATATTCATGGCTTTGAGGTAGTCAAAATCCACGTTGATGCCGGCCAGGTTGAGGTTGTTCTCGTTGGGCAGGGTTTGGGTGCGCACAAACGTGATGGGCCGCAGGCCGCCCGGCACGCTGAACGAAGCCGTTACCGCTTCCACGCCGTTGTGCTTGGCGAGTTCGGCCTTGAACGTGTTGAGCCGGTTGGTGAGGACGTTGTTGGGGTTTTGCAGCACCAGCACGTGCTCCTTGTTGAAACCCAGGTTCTTGTTGCGCAGGTAGTGGAGCTGACGGAACACCACGAATGTACCGATGATGAGCATGACCGAGATGGCGAACTGGAACACGACCAGCCCCTGCCGGAGGGTGCCGGAACTGTTCATGCCGGCCTTGAGCTTGCCCTTGAGCGTGGCGATGGGCTGCAACGCCGACAGGAACAGCGCCGGGTAACTGCCCGATACAAACCCGACGAACAACAGCACGCCGGCCAGCATCGCCAGCAGCAGGGGATTGCCGGGCAGGTCGAACCGCAGGGCTTTGCCCGATACTTCGTTGAACAGCGGCAGCAAGGCCCACGACACGGCCAGCGACAGCACCATCGCCACCACCGTAAGCACCACCGATTCGCTCAGGAACTGGTACACGAGTTGCTGGCGGGTGGCGCCCATTACCTTGCGCATGCCCACCTCGCGGGCCCGCTTGGCCGACCGGGCCGTAGCCAGGTTCATGTAGTTGATGCTGGCAATGAGCAGGATGAAGAACGCCACGGCCGTGAACAGGTACACCGACCATTCCGTGCTGTTGGGTTCGAGTTCGTTGCGCAGGTTCGACCGCAGGTGAATGTCAGTGAGCGGCATGAGCGAATAAGTCACCAGCCGCTGCCGTTCGGCGTCCACGTTGCGGCGGAACAGGGCGGCCATCTGCCGTTCCACCCCGCTCATCCCTTTGCCCGGGGCCAGCACCACGTACGAATAGAACCCGTCGGCGTCCCAGCTGTTGAGGAAGTCGCCGTCGGGGTTGACGTTTTTAAACGTGGACATGGAGGCCAGGGCGTCGAACCGGACGTGGCTGTTGGCGGGCACTTCGGCCAGCACGCCGGTCACCTTGAACACCTGGTCGGAGTCGCCCCGAATGGTGAGGCTGCGGCCCATCGGGTCGGCACTGCCGAAGTACTTGCGGGCCGTGGCGTCGGTGAGCACAATGGTGAAGGGTTCCACCAGGGCCGTGCCGGGGTCGCCGCGCAGCAGCGGGAAGGAAAACACGCTGAACACCGTATGGTCGGCCACCAGGAACTTCTTTTCGGGGTAGTACGTGTCGCCGACCTTCACCACGGGTTCGGTACCGAACACCCCGCCGTTGAACTTGAGGAAGCGGGTGTAGTTTTCCACGCCGGGCACGTCGCGTTTCATAGCCGGGGCCATTGCCGGGGTGGCCGTCGGGTAGGGATACTCGCCGCCGGGCAGGTGCAACACGTTGTGGATGCGGTAGATGCGGCCGGCCTTTTCGTGGAACTTGTCGTAGCTCAGTTCATCCTGCACGTAGATGAAAATGAGGATGCACGAGGCAATGCCGATGGTGAGCCCGAATACGTTGACGGCCGTGTAGCCCTTGTACTTGAGCAGGTTGCGAATGGCGATCTTGAAGTAGTTCTGAAGCATAGGGGTGGGGAAAAGGAGTGAGAAGCGAGCAGTGAGGAGCGAGAAGGGGGATCGGGAAGGAAGTAAAAGCGAAGAGTTACGGCACTGCGGCCAAACGTAAACAAGGCCGTGTTGGCAAACCCGACCCGTACCGGAGCCCTACCAGGCCTCCTTCCCGATCCTCTTCTCGCTCCTCACTTCTCGCTCCTCACTCCTTTTTTTCTACGCGAAGCGTTGGCGCATGGCGGCGGCTTCGCCTTTCTTTACGAAAGTGATGGGCACGAACTGTTCGGTGGGGGCGCCGATGTAGTACAGCGTCCAGTCCTGGTCGTAGCCTTCGAGCATCTGGCGGATGCATTCGGCCCGGTCAATGACGGGAATTTTGCAGTCTTCCCAGTAGAACAATTCAACCCGGTAGTGCAACTGCTGCTTCTGCCCGTTGATGGTTACTTCAATTTCGATGTCCTGCTTGCCCGGAAGCGGCGGAATCGGTACGGCGATGTGGGCCATGGTGTGATAGACGTTTTAAAGGTAAATGTGAACAGAACAGGTGATTAAATGGCATTATTCCGTACGCAGGGCCTTTACCGGGTTCGTGCCGGCGGCCTTGAAAGCTTGAAAACTTATGGTCAGCAACGCGATCAGCAGCGCCACCAGGCCGGCCAGGACCGGCACCCCGATGCCCACCTGGGTTCGGTAGGCAAAATCGGCCAGCCAGCTGTCCATCACGTACCAGGCCAGCGGCACGGCAATCGCAATGGCAACCCCGACCAGCTTCATGAAATCCTTCGACAGCAGCAGCATGATGCCCGGCACGGAGGCGCCCATTACTTTGCGGATGCCGATTTCGCGGGTGCGCCGGGCGGCTGCGTACGAGATCAACCCGAACAGGCCCAGGCTGGCGATCAGGACGGCCAGCCCCGCAAACAGGCCGAATACCCGCCCGAACTGCCGCTCGGCTTTGTACTGCTCGTCGAAGAACGTATCCAGGAAGAAATACTCGAACGGGTTGCCCGGGAAGAACTGGTCGTAGCGACGCTTAATGGTGGCAAGCGTCTGGTCAAGGTCCCGGGCCGGCACTTTCAGCGAATAAAACTGCGCGGCATCGGCCTGCATGTTCGGCAGGTAGCGGAAAAGCATCGGCCAGTGGGCCCGCTGCAACCCGAGCTGGTGGTAGTCGCGTACCACGCCCACCACCACCGTGGTATCACGGCCGCCGTACACTTCCTGGTTGAGGGCCTCTTCGGGGCTGCGGAAACCCAGCAGTTTAGCGGCCGTTTCGTTGAGCAGCACCCCTTTGCGGCGGTTGCCGAAAGCCGGCGAAAAGTTGCGGCCGGCCGCCAGCCCGATGCCGAACGCATCCAGGAAAGATTCGTCAACTGCATTGATATACAGCGTGTTCGGCCCCCGGCTCAACGGGCCTTTGCACTGGTAAGTGCTGGTCCACAGGATTTCGATTCCGGGTACGTAGGTAGAAGCCGTTACCCTGGGGGCAATGCCGGTGTTGACCAGTTCCTGCTTAAAGCTGCCCGCCCGCACCGCGTAGGTAGAGTCGAGGACGCCGGGACTGCGCACCACCAGGGTCTGGTCGGCGTTGAAGCCCAGCGCCTGGTTCTGCATGTAACGGAGTTGCTTGTACACGGTAAGCGTACCGATGATGAGCAACACGGAGGCGGCAAACTGGAACACGATCAGCGCCTGGCGCAGGGCCAGCCCCCCGGGCGTACTGCGGAGGCGGCCCTTCAGCACGGTAATGGGCTGGAACGCCGACAGCACGAAAGCGGGGTACAGGCCCGCCAGCAGGGAGCCGGCGCCGAAGGTGAGCAGGGCCGGCAGCCACAACGCGGTCCGGAGCCATTGCGACGGGTCCAGGGCCCGGCCCGTCAGTTGGTTGAAGTAGGGCAGCGAAAGCCAGACCATTGCCATTGCCACTGCGGCAGCGGCCAGGTTGAGCAGGAAGGATTCGGCCAGGAACTGCCCGATCAGTTGTTGCCGGAGGGCCCCGATGGCTTTGCGGACGCCCACCTCTTTGGCCCGGTCCACGGCCCGGGCGGTGGCCAGGTTGATGTAATTGATCCAGGCGATGGCGAGGATAAACAAGGCGATGATGAGCAGGAAATCTACCGCCCGGCCGTTGCCGTTTACTTCGGCTTCCTGGTTAAGGTCCGAGTGCAGGTGAATGCTGCGGAGCGGTTGCAGGAACAGTTCACTGCGGTCACCGTGTTCCCGGCCGGGGCTGTGCCGCATCACCAGGTTTTTCAACTTGGCGCCGAACTTATCCGGGTCAGTGCCGGGGCGGAGCTTTACGTACGTAAAAAAGTCGTACCAGCCCCAATTGGTGCTGGCTTCTTCGTGCTGCTTGGGGAAGGAAAAGAGCAGGTCCAGTTCCAGGTGGGCGTTCCCGGGATAATCCTTGAACACGCCCTTCACCTGGTAGGGGTCGTTGCCCAGCCGCAGGGTTTTGCCCACCGGGTCGGCGGCCCCGAAATATTTGCGGGCCGTGCTTTCCGACAACACCACGGCGTTGGGGTCGCGCAGGGCGGTCCGGGGGTCGCCCTTCACGAAAGGGAGGTGAAAGACGGCGAATACGGAATTGTCGGCAAAGTAAAAGTTATCTTCCCGGTACTGCACCCGGTCGTGGGTCACCACGTCGCTGCTCATGTCGAGCAGGCGGGCCGTTTCTTCCACTTCCGGAAACTCCTTTTCCAGGGCCGGGGCAATGGCCGGGTAGGAAGTAGCCGACCGGTAAGCCAGCTTGCCCTGCTGGTAGCGGTCGAGTTGGATGCGGTAGATGTCGCCGGCCCCCGGGTGAAAGGCGTCGTAGCTCCGCTCAAAGGAGACGTACTGCAGGATGAGCAGGCTGGCCGCCATTCCTACGGCCAGCCCCAGGATGTTGATGGCCGAAAAGACCCGGTTGCGGTACAGGGTACGCAGGGCAACGGTAACGTAGTTGTGCCACATGAAGAAAGCGGTTTACGCGAAAAGCGGGAGTACGCCGCAACGGGCCGGGCAGCAGTACCCCGGCCGCCCCGGAGCGGCATTCCGGCCACCCGGCTTACGCCAACAAATATGCCAGTTGACCCACGGGGCGGCTGGCCGCAAAATAAGGCCCTTGCCGGCAACACCCCTGTTCGGTAACGGGCAGTTCCGTCCGCGGCCGGACAGGAATGAAAGGAGACCGCAGACCGGAGGAAAGGAGACCGGAGGAGGATCGGGAAGGGACTTTGGCGGAACTGCGAGGCGGGGCCGCGTCGCGGGAAAAGGTCGCATGGCGGTACGCGTCGCGGGCAAGGACCGCGTCGCGGTACACGTCGCGTCGCGGCTCCCCTCCTCGGAGGGGTTAGGGGGTGGGTTTACCTGCATGCGACAAATTATCGAGGGATCATCGCATGAACAACCTATTGCAAGGGGATTTGCGAAAGGTTTAGTACCAGAGTATTTTTTCCTAATGGTGATCCCCAAATCACGCGGGGCATATCGGTAAACCCACCCCCAGCCCCCTCCGAGGAGGGGAGCCGCGACGCGACGCCTTCCCGCGACGCGACGCTTTCCCGCCATGCGTTCCTTGCCCGCGACGCGTACCGCCATGCGACCTTTTCCCGCGACGCGGCCCCTCCTCGCAGTTCCGCCAAAGTCCCTTCCCGATCCTCCTCCGGTCTCCCTTCCTCCGGTCTCCGGTCTCCGTTCGTTCCCGTCTGCGGTCTCCTTTACTTTCGTTGTCTGGGCTTTTTCTTGACGTCGAACTGGAATTTGCCCGTATCCACGTGGTATTTGACGCCGCCGTCGGGGGTAGATTCCTTTTTAATGGTGATGATCTCGGTTTCTTCCAGGTTGAGGCGCCGCGACACTTCCCGGGCCAGCCCTTTGCCCAGTTTGAGCATTACCTCGCCAAACGACTTGCCCGGCTTTGGCGGTGGCGCCGCCGGGGGATTGCTGCCCGTACCACCCGCGGGCGGTGCCGGTGACTGGGCCTTGGCCTGGGCGGCTGCCAGCAATATTCCCGCACTGATCAACAAAAACTTTAGTACTTTCAAGACAATAAGCAGGATGAGCAAGCAGGGCCCGCAGCAACCGGGCCACTCCCGGATAAAAAAGATATGCCACTAAGCGAATTACGCCAAACTACGGAAGAAACCCATCCGCCGCAAGCGCATTCCCCGGCTTGCAGCAATTGCGGGGAAACCCTCCAGCCGCGGTTCGCCTACTGCCCGGCGTGCGGCCAGCAGACGGGCCGGCCAATCGGGCCGTTCGTTTCGCTGGCGAAAGACTTCGTGGAAGATTACTTTTCGTTCGACTCCAAAATTTTCCGGAGCCTGTACCCGCTGCTGCTGCGGCCCGGCTTCCTGACGGTCGAATTCCTGCGGGGCCGCCGGGCCCGCTACATTCCGCCGCTGCGCATGTACCTCACCATCAGCCTGCTGGCCTTCCTGCTGCTGGCCGTCAACAAGCCCAGCCTCACCCGCTACCACGCCGGCGCCGACGAGATCACGGCCGAAGAACTGGCGGAACTTCAGCGGGAACTGGCCGCGGCCCCCGGCTCCCCGGACCGGCCCGAAGTGGAGGACGTGCTGGCCGAGGCGTTCTGGGACAATTTCTTCAACTCGGTGCTGCCCAAGCTGTTTTTCGTGATGGTGCCGCTGGCTGCCGTCATCCTGCTGGCACTGTACCGCAAAACCAGCCGGTACTACATGGAGCACCTGATCTTTTCGCTGCACTTCCATGCATTCGTGTTCGTGCTCCTGTCGGGCTACCTGCTGGTCAGTTCTTACCTGCTGAGCGGCAAGGTGCTGGTGAACCGGGTGCTGCTCACGGCCCTGCTGGCGGCGGTGCTGGCGTACCTGCTGGTGGCCCTGCGGCGGGTGCACGGGCAGCCGGTCGGCAAAACCCTGCTCAAGTTCGGCGTGCTGGCGGGCAGCTACACGGTGGCCTTCCTCGCGTCGCTAATGGCGGCCCTGCTCATCAATTACTCGATGGTGTAGGAATGGTTGATTGTTGAATGGCTATATGGTTGTATGGCTATATGGTTGTATGGCTGAATGGTTGTTGATCGGTAAGTAGTCGTGCGCCAGCCCAACCATACAGCCATATAGCCATTCAGCCATTCAACCTCTGTTTCACGCCCCGCCTCCCGCTTCCGCGCCCAGCGGTTCGAGCACTTCGCCGGTGGGTTGTACCAGTTCGGGGCCGTTGTTGCCCACGCGGTTCACGTCGCGGCTTACCTCGGCGGCCCGCATCCGGGCGGGAGAATAGGGTTGCAGCAGCGCGAAAGCGTCCTCAAAACGCACCTTGGGATCAATCCAGCGGTGGGCCTGGTCTTGGGGCAGCACCGCCGGCATGCGGTCGTGCAGTTGCCGCATGAACGGGTTGGCGTCCATCGTGATGATGGCAAACGTGGGGATTTCCTCGCCGGTCTCGCGGTTCACCCAGCGGTTCCAGATGCCGGCAAAGGCGAACAGTTCCTGGTCGGTGGGCCGGATGCTGAACGGAATTTTGAGCTTGCCCTGCGTACGCCACTCGTAAAAACTGTTGCTCAGCACCAGGCACCGCTGCTGCCGGACGGCCTTCTTAAAGGAGGGCTTTTCGGTGATGCCCTCCATGCGGGCGTTGATCATCTTGTAGCCCGCATTTTCTTCCTTGGCCCAGTCGGGCAGCAGGCCCCACCGGAAAAACTGCACCCGGCCGGGGTCTTCGTTGGTGATCACGGGCAGGTTCTGGGCCGGCGCCGCGTTGAAGTTGGGCGGCATGCTGCCCTCCAGTTGCGCCCCGAACTGGGCCGCCACCTGGGCCGCATCCAGTACAATTGCGTATCGTCCGCACATAGGGTTGGTCTGAAAATTTAAAGGTTGAAAAAGGTTTTTGCAGGTTGCTAAAGTTAGCAGACCGCACGCAAACATTTTCAGTTTTACGGGCCAGAAGGCCAAACCGTTTATTTATCCCCTTTCGTTGTTGGTTGTTCGTTATCCGTTGTTCGCAAATCAGAGCCTTACGAACAACGAATAACCAACAACGAATGAATATTACTGCTGCCGCAACGCCTCGCTGGGGTTGGTGCCGGCCGCTTTCCAGCAAACCAGGATGATCGTGCCCAAAGAGAGGACCACCAGCAGGATGGGCGGCAGCATCAGGATCTGCCAGCCGATGGTGATGTGGAACGCGAAATTGTTGAGCCACGAGGCGGCGGCCAGGTAGACCAGCGGCAGGGCGATGAGGCAGGCCAGGAGGATGAGCCGGAGCGACTCCCGGGAAAAGAGCAGCAGAATGCCGGTGACCGAAGCCCCAAGCACTTTGCGGATGCCCATTTCCTTCTGCCGCTGGCCCGCCGCAAATACCGACAGCCCTACCAGGCCCAGGCACGCAATCAGCACCGCCAGCCCCGTAAACAGCCCCAGCAGTGCCGCCATTCGCTGTTCGGCCTGGTATTGCTGGTCAAAGTAGTCGTCGAGGAAGAAGTATTCGAAGGCATTGTGCGGAAAAGCCTTTCCGTACAGGGCTTTCACCGAGGCAATCGTCCGGCTCAGGTCCCGGGTATCGACTTGCAGGGACAAGTATTTCCATTGTTCCCACTCCGGGTAGAAATACAGGATGGGGTCGTAGTTTTCCTTGAGGGAAACCTGGTGGTAATTTTTCACGATCCCGACTACTTCGCCCGTGTATTCCGCACCGTGGATGCGCGAAACGATCAGTTGGTGAAGGGCGTCTTCGGGCCGGGCGTACCCCAGCCTTTTGCTCACCTCCTCGTTGATGAGCACTTTGTTGGACCGGCCGAACTGAAAACGTTCCGTCGCGCGGAAGCCGCGGCCGGCCACCAACCCGATCCGGTAGGTCGAAAAGAAGGCGGTGTCCACGGCCTGGATGTACGTGTTGAAATTCCGTTCCGCGGTGTGTTCGGCCCGGCGGATGGTATTGCGGTCGGTCATCGTGTGGCCCGGCACGTCGTCGGAGGCAGTCATGCGGCCGACGGCGGGCAATTGCCGGAGTTGCTGCCCGAAGTAGGCGATCCGGCCCGACAAAGTAGAGTCGTAGGTGGCGGGGGCCTGCAACACCAGGACCTGGTCTTTGGCGTACCCCAGGTCCTGGTTCTGCATGAAGGAAAGCTGCCGGTACAGCGTAAAGGTGCCCGCCAGCAGAAAAACGGATAAGCTGTACTGGAACGTGACCAGTACCCGCCGGAGCAGTACGCCCGACGGGGATTTGTACAAGCTTCCTTTGAGCACCAGGATGGGTTGGAAGGAAGCCAACAGGAGGGCCGGGTACAAACCCGTCAGGAGCGTACCCAGCAGCGTGACGCCCCCGGCGATCAGCCACAGGGAAGGCGTCTGTTGCGGGCCCGGCGCGAGCAGCAACCGGAAAATGTCCTTGCCCACCAGGGTTTCCACGTAAGGCGCCGACAGCAGCAGCAGGCCGCCGGCCAGCCCCACCGCCAGCACGTTGATCAGGAAAGCATCGAAAAAAAACTGGACGACCAGTTGGCTCTTGCTGGCGCCGGCTACTTTCCGGAGGCCCACCTCTTTGGCCCGCTCCAGGGATTTGGCCGTTGACAGGTTCACGTAGTTAACCCAGGCAATGGCCGTCACGAACACGCCCAGCAACACCAGGAAGTACACCGTCCGTTCGCTCCCGTTCACGTCCTGCTCGTACAAAAAATCAGAGTGCAGGTGGATGTCGGTGACCGGCTGGAGGAAAAAGCGGGAAGTGAATTTGTGTTCCCTGAAAATGGCGCTCATGTATTTCTCCGTGAAGGCGGGCAGCTTCCGTTCGAGTTTCTCCGGGTCGGCTCCCGGGGCCAGCAACACGTACGTGTAGAACTCCGGCCAGGTCCAGTTGCCCGCGATCCGGTACATGTCTTTTCCCAGACTGGAAAAGGACAGCAGGGCGTCGAACTGCAAGTGTGAGTTGGGGGGCAGGTCCTCCAGCACGCCCGTTACGGTAAGGTTCACTTCCCCGTTGAGCCGCAGCGTCTTGCCCAGGGCCGGCTGGTTGCCGAAGTATTTGCGCGCCGTACGCTCGGTGAGCACCACGCTGTTGGGGGCTTGCAGGGCCCGCGCCGGGGTGCCCGCCAGGAGGGGGTAAGAAAACAAGGAGAGAAACGAGGAATCAGCGGCGTAAAGCCGTTTTTCGTTAAAGGCCACTTCCTGCCCCCGGTTATCGGTGTACGCCAGGGATGGGGTATTCATGAAGAGCGTAGCCCGCACCAACCGGCTAAAAGCCTGCACCTCCGGAAAATCAGCCTGCAGGGCGGGTCCCAGGGCCGGGTGCGTGGTGGCCGAAGTGCCGATGGAGGCAAAGCTGCCCGCGTACGTAATCGGTACCCGGTAGAGGCGGCCGGCGTGTTGGTGAAACCGGTCGTAGCTCCGCTCGAATTGCACGTATTGGTAAATCAGAAAGCTTACCGCCAGCCCAATGGCCAGCCCGGTAATGTTGAGCAGGGAAAAGCGCCGGTTGCGCAGCAGGTTTCGCCAGGAGATGATCAGGTAGTTCTGTAACATAGGGCGGTTGGGTGTTGGGCTTTGCCCGCAAATGGTCTGCCAAAGCCCGGCAGTCCCTCCGGGTGCGGTATTTACGCCGGTCTGCCGGCCCGCAGCCGGATGGCCCGTCCGCATGCGGACACGCGCCGTCCGTTACGGTTCACGCCAGAACAGAGCGGGAATCGCTTTCCGGCCGCAACGACTTGCCCGTTTTACCCCCGCCCGGCGGCGGACTCAGGTAAACCACTCCTTGTACATTACGTAGTTGTTGGCCGTGCGCAGGAAGATTTCGGCCTGTTCGGGGCTTACCTTTTTAATGAATTTGGCCGGGTTGCCCGCGTAGATGCTGCCGGGTTCGATGACCGTGTGCTGGAGCACGATGGCCCCGGCCGCCACAATGGAACCCCGGCCCACCAAGGCCCCGTCCATCACGATGGCGCCCATGCCCACCAGCACTTCGTCTTCCAGCGTGCAGCCATGCACCACTGCGTTGTGGGCAATGGAAACGTGGTTGCCGATGGTCGTCTGGTACTTCTGGTACGTGCAGTGGATCACGGCGCCGTCCTGGATGTTGGTGCGGTGGCCGATGGTGATGGCGTGCACGTCGCCGCGGACCACCGCGTTGAACCACACGCTGCACGCGTCGCCCATCACCACTTCGCCGACGACGGTGGCGTTGGGAGCCAGGAAACAGTCTTTGCCAAAAAACGGGTGGATGCCCCGGACGGGTAGGATGAGGGCCATGCTTGGTAGTGAGTATTGGGTATTGAGTATTGAGTATTGGGTATTGGGTAGTGGGTAGTGGGTACTGCTTGCTGCCGGTTGGTTACCGGCCGGGGTTGTTAGATAGCAAAAAGATGGCGGAAAGATGACATCCATTTGTACAACCGTTGATCAAATTTATTTGGACTGATTATAAATAAGCAGTATGTTTGTGCCACCAATAGCCTTTTACCCTTATGCGCCTGCCATCTTCCCCTTGTGCTGCCCTTCAGGAAGTTTTTCGTACCGAAGCCGGTTGCGTGTACCAGTCGGACCTGGAACACTGTTTATACGTGGAATTTGCGCACCGGACGGTAAAGTACAAGTTAAAGTGCTTCTTTCGCCTCAAGGCGGCCATTGACCGGGTAGACCTTGCCCGCATGGCTTCCGACGCCAGCCGGGCCGCCGACGTGGAGATTATCAACCTGTGCGCCTGCGAAAACTGCTACGTACTCACGCTGCCGCAGGTGATTGCCTTTAAAGAACTGCTGGCCGGCGCCAAAGTGATGCTCGAACTCAACAGCATCCTCCACGAACGGCTCCACCGGGCCGGATCACGGGGAATGGCTGTCTAGACCGGGATTCGCAGGATTAAAGGATTGCCAGGATTGCGGATCGGGATTCACCCGATCTGAACGGGATGTGCGGACCAAAGGATTGCCAGGCGTAAGGGCTGGGAATCAGGGCGCTGGTCCGGTAGTTCGCTGCATCCTTTTGGCAAAACTCCTGCTGCCTGTCTTTTCCTGCTTACCTATTGCTTACCGCATTCCAAATCCGGCTCCTCCCCGAATCCTGTTCATCCTTCAATCCCGAAAATGCTGATCCGCAATCCGGCTAATCCTCCAATTCTGCAAATCCCGCTCCTGTTTGGAATCAGTATGGATATAAATTGCTGAGATAGAGCTAACTTCTGGTCAATTTACTTGCAGGCCAGAACCTCTCCTGCGTAAATTACGTTCTCCTACTTAGAAACGCACATCTATATGAAAGACCTATTGCGCCTAAAAAGCTCATTGACGGCCGAAGTGGAAGCTTTGCTGAATGAGCAAATCCAGAAAGAAGCCCATTCTTCTTCCCTATATCTGGCTATGGCCTCCTGGTGCGACCGCAACGGTTACGACAAGAGCGCCGAATATTTCTACAAGCAGTCGGACGAGGAGCGGCAGCACATGCTCCGCATCTTTAAATACGTGAGCGACCTGGGCGGCACGGCCCTCTCCCCCACCATCGACAACATTAAGCTGGAGTTCAACTCCTTCCGCGAAGTGTTCGAGGATGCGCTGGAGCAGGAAATCGCCATTACGCAGTCGTTCAACAACATCGCCGACCGTTGCCTGCGGCTGAAAGACTTCATGACGATGCAATTCCTCGACTGGTTCCTGCGTGAGCAGCGGGAAGAGGAATACGTAGCCCGCCGCGCCGTCGAACTGTTCGACGTGATCGGTGAGGAAGGCACCGGCCGCTGGGAAATTGACCGCCACGTGGGCAAGATCAAGTATGACTCCGAGCCCGGCGCGTAACCAACTCAATCAAACGAAAAAGCCCGCGACAGTATCGCGGGCTTTTTCGTTTGATTGAGATTATAAATTTTGAATTATGGATTTTAGATTATTAAGCTGCACACTGCCGAACGTGGGTGACCGCAATTCAAAATCTATAATTTAAAATTTATAATTTATGCCCCGTTTATTCCCCGCCCAGGGCGATTTGCAGAATCCGGCGGGCGTCGTGTTCGCCGTATTCCTTGAGCCACACGTTGGCCGGCTGTACCGACAGCACGGGGGCGAACTTGCAGCGGTCCGTGCATTCGGTTTTGACAATTTCTACGGTATCGCGCAGGCCAACCTCGCGCAGTTGGTGCTTGAGTTCCTTACACATTTCCTTGCCGCCGCGTTTGCCGCACTTGCTGCCTACGCACACGTATATCGTCTTTTCGGGTTGATGAAACTTACTCATGATGAGGACTTAATTTTGGCAAATTTACCCCAATCCGCCCGAACTTCCGCCGCCCCGGGCAATTCTGTAGCGGGAATACCTTTCCCGGGAATGTCCCAACTTCCGCTCCCGCGATTCCGTACACCTGGAAGAAGGAGACCGGAGACGGGAGGAAGGGCGACGGGAGGAAGATCGGGAAGGAGGCTATGAGGAGGCTTCGGTACGGGTTTGTGACAACTGGTCCAATCGCTTCGCGTTGCCCGTCATGCGCCGCGTTGCATGGGTACGCATTCCTCCGGTCTCCCTTCCTCCCGTCTCCGGTCTCCTTTAAAAATCATAGCTATGCAATTTGAAGAATTCCTGCCCCGGTTCGCGGAAAACTGGGGAACCCTCGGTGCCCTGGGCGCCATGCTGGTGGCGGCCCTGGCCGGGTACGCCGTCCACAAGATCGTATTCGGGATACTCCGGCGGTGGGGCCGCAACTCGGAGCTTTCGATCCCGCACCTGCTCGACGTGTACCTGGAGTCGCCGCTCAAGTACCTGATCGTGCTGCTGGTGGTCCTGTTTACGGGCTACAACCTTAGCTTTCGCTTCCGCGAACCCATCCTGCACACCCTTACCATCGGGCTGGTGGCCGCCGGCGCCTTCCTGGCCATCCGGGTGGTGGCCTTTTCGCGGGAACTGGTGGTGAGCCACTACGACGTAAAGGCCGAAAACAACCTCCAGGCCCGTAAGATTTACACCCAGTTCCGGATCATCGAACGCATCCTCGTGTTCGTGATCATCCTGTTTGCCATTGCGGTGGCCCTGCTCACCTTCGAGGAAGTACGCCAGGTGGGCGTGAGCCTGCTGGCCTCGGCGGGCATCCTCGGCATCATCGTCGGCTTTGCGGCGCAGAAAACGCTGGGCAGCCTCCTGGCCGGCATCCAGATTGCGGTGGCCCAGCCCATCCGCATCGACGACGCGGTGATCGTGGAGGGCGAATTCGGGCGGGTGGAGGAAATCAACCTTACGTACGTGGTGCTCAAAATCTGGGACGAACGCCGGCTGATCGTGCCCATCAACTACTTCCTCGACAAGCCTTTCCAGAACTGGACCCGCGTTTCGACCGACCTGCTGGGCACGGTGTTCTTCTACCTCAACTACAACGCCCCGCTGGAGGCCATGCGCCAGCAACTCGAACGCATCCTGCACAACAATCCGCTCTGGGACGGCAAGGCCAAGGAGTTGCAGGTGACCGACGTGAAGGAAAATACCATTGAGGTGCGCATTCTGGTGAGTGCCACCAACAGCGGCAATACGTTTACGCTCCGGTGCGAGGTGCGCGAAAACATGATTACTTTTCTGCAAAAAAACTACCCCGACTGCCTGCCCCGCACCCGGCTGGAAGTGGTAAGCGTGCCCAAAACCAACGGCCACGCCCGCACCGATGAAGGAGAACCGCTGGTTGGTAAAAATAGATAACCCGCTGAAATACAAACGAAAATTTGCCGGCAAGTAGGTAAAAACCACCAAAAGAACCCATTTTTGTACCGAATTAGGGGGCTTTCCGTATATTGTACAGAAAAAATAATAAAATTGATTTTACGTATCCCGATTGCGCTGGGCAACCCCGTACCGCTACTGCTAAACCCTTCGACCTACCTATGCCACGACTAATCACCATATCGAACCGACTTCCCATTTCCGTCAAGGTCAAAGACGGGAATTTCATCTACGAGCAAAGTGTGGGGGGCCTGGCTACGGGGCTGAGTTCAACCAATAGCAGCGAGAACTACTGGGTGGGATGGCCGGGCATGACCATCCGGACCGAGGACCAGGACGCCCTCAAGGAGCGGATGAACAACGATAACCTGCAACCGGTATTCCTCAGCGACCGCGACTACGAAAACTTCTACGAGGGGTTCAGCAACAAGACCATCTGGCCGCTCTACCACTACTTCAAGCAATACACGGTTTACAAGAAAACGTACTGGGAAGCGTACAAGAAGGTGAACCAGTGCTTCCGCGACGAGATCGTGAAGATTGCCCAGCCCGACGACATTTTCTGGGTGCACGACTACCAGCTCATGCTGCTGCCGGCCCTGCTCCGGGAGGCCTTCCCCGACGCTACCATCGGCTTCTTCCTGCACATCCCGTTCCCGTCGTACGAGCTGTTCCGCTCCTGCCCCTGGCGCAAGGAGATTTTGCAGGGCATCCTGGGGGCCGACCTGGTGGGCTTCCACACCTACGACTACGTGCGGCACTTCCTCAGCGCCACCACCCGCATCCTGGGCCACGACCACTACCTGGGCCGCATCACGCTGGCCGGCCGCGTGGCCGAGGTCGATTCCTTCCCGATGGGCATCGACTACGACAAGTTCGCCAAGGCCGTGTTCGAGAAAGAGACCATCCGCGAGATCATCGAACTGCGCCAGCAGCTGGGCAAGGACAAGATCATCCTGTCGGTAGACCGGCTCGACTATTCCAAAGGCATTTTGCAGCGCATCCAGGCGTTTGAGCGGTTCCTGGAACGCTACCCCGAGTACCAGGGCCAGGTAACCCTGCTGGCCATCGTGGTGCCCTCCCGGGCCACCGTCGACCAGTACAACCAGCTCAAGCAGCAGATCGACGAGGCCGTGGGCCGCATCAACGGCAAGTACAACACGCTGCGCTGGACGCCCATCCACTACTTCTACCGGGCCCTCCCCTTCCACACGCTGGCGGCCGTGTACTACATGTCCGACATTGCCCTCATCACGCCCTTCCGCGACGGCATGAACCTGATCGCCAAGGAGTACATCGCCTCCAAAACCGACCAGACCGGCGTACTCATCCTGAGTGAAATGGCCGGAGCCGCCAAGGAACTGATGGAAGCCGTACTGGTGAATCCCGACGACGTGCACGACATCGTGCGGGCCATCCACAAAGCCCTCACCATGCCGCCGCAGGAGCAGATTTCGCGCAACGCGGCCATGCAGCAAACCCTCAAACGCTACAACGTGCACCGCTGGTCCGAGGTGTTCATGACCCGCCTCCAGGAAGCCCGTCAGGCCACCGACAAGATCAAGCGGAAAAAGTTCAGCGAGGAAATCATCGCCGAGATCGTGCAGTCCTACAACGAGAGTGACAAGCGCCTCTTCCTGCTCGACTACGACGGCACGCTGGTAGACTTCCAGGACGACCCGCAGAAGGTGGCTCCCGACGAGTACCTGCTCAACCTGCTGCGCAAGCTCTCCAGCCAGCCCGACAACCACGTGGTGGTAATCAGCGGCCGCGACAAGGATACGCTCCAGAAGTGGCTGGGCCACCTCAACATCGGCATCGTGGCCGAACACGGCGTGTGGTCCAAGGATTTGGGCGACCACGAGTGGACGCAGGCCGACTTCCTCGACCAGGACTGGAAGGAAGAACTCATGCCGATCTTCGAATTCTTCGTGGACCGTACGCCGGGTTCGTTCATCGAGGTCAAGGACTTTTCGCTGGTGTGGCACTACCGCAAGGCCGACCAGGGCCTGGCCGAAATGCGGGTGCACGAACTGATCGATACCCTGGCCCAGTACACGTCTACCATGCGCCTCCAGATCATGGAAGGCAACAAGGTGATCGAACTGAAGAACGCCGGCATCAACAAGGGCCACGCCGCCACGCGCATCATCGAAAAGCTGCCGGGCTGCTTCGCCCTGGCCGCCGGCGACGACTACACCGACGAGGACATCTTCAAGGCCCTGGCTTCGTACCCGAACGCCTACACCCTGAAGGTGGGCAACAACGTGACGGCCGCCCGCTACAACCTGAGTTCCAACCGGGAAGTGCTCCGTACCCTGCACGTGCTCAGTGAACAACAACGAATCGCATCAAACTATCAAAGCGCCTGAAACCAGACGGGAGATATTAGACGGGAGACCGGGCGTTCCCCTTGTCCAGTGTCTTATGTCTTACGTCTAATATCTCTTGTCTTATGTCTCTTGTCTAAAAGGAATGGCGGTTAACATCATTCAGGGCGACATTACGAAAATGATGGTGGACGCGGTTGTGAACGCGGCCAACTCGTCGCTGCTGGGCGGCGGGGGTGTGGACGGCGCCATTCACCGGGCCGGCGGTCCCCAGATTCTCGAAGAATGCCGGAAGATCAGGAACCGGCAGGGCAGTTGCCCCACGGGCCAGGCCGTGATTACGACGGGGGGCCGGCTGCTGGCCCGTTACGTGATCCACACGGTGGGGCCGGTGTGGAACGGGGGCGGGCACGGAGAAGACGGGCTGCTGGCCGACGCCTACCGCAACAGCCTGGCGCTGGCCGTGGCCCACGGGTGCCAGACGGTGGCTTTTCCCAACATCAGCACGGGCGTGTACCGGTTTCCCGCCGACCGGGCGGCCCGCATCGTGAAGGAAACCGTGAACGCGTTCCTGGCCGAACACCCCGACGCATTGGAGGACATTTACTTCGTTTGCTTCGACGATGAGAACTACCGGCTGTACATGAAACTATGGGAGGGCGTGAACCTGTAGGCGCCGGTTAAAAAAAATAGAACGGAACCGGGTGCAAAACCCCCGGGTGATTTGGGAACCGGCCGTATCTTTGCACTTACAACCCTTATCCCTATGTCATCCATCACCACCGACCTGGCTTGTATCAACCGGAGCCTGGAAAAGATCATTCAGTTGTTCGAAGAGAACCCCTACGAAACCGAGTGCCTGCTGGCCGAACGTCCCGAACTCATGGACCGCATCCAGGAAATCGTTGACTTGCTGCGCATCCTGCAGGAAGAACCCCTGGAGGAAGCCGCCGCGGGCTGGTAAGCCGTCACGCCCCTCGTTTCATGCGCCCCCTCGTCTTTTTTTGCTGGACCCTCCTCCTGCTGTCCGCTGCCTGTAGTCCCGCCGGCCGCGTCCGCAAAGCCCTGAAAAGGTCGCCCGTGCTGAACGGCCACTTTGCCGGCTTTGCCCTCTACGACCCGGTGGCCGGCAAGATGCTGGCCGAACGGAACGCCGACAAGTATTTCACCCCGGCGTCCAACACCAAGCTGTTTACGCTGTACACCTCCCTGAACGTGCTGGGCGACTCGGTGCCCGCCCTCCGGTACGCCGTGGTGGGCGATACCTTGTTTTTCCGCGGCACCGGCGACCCCTCGCTGCTGCATCCCGACCTGCCCGGCGCGGCCGTGGCCGGGTGGCTGGCGAGCCGCCCCGAAACCCTCGTGTACGTGCAGGAACGGCAACCGGTGCCGCACTTCGGGCCCGGCTGGGGGTGGGACGACTACAATGACTACTATTCGGCCGAAAAGGCCGCCCTGCCCGTGTACGGCAACGTGGCCCGCTTTTCCCGCGAGGAGTCGGGCCTGCTGCGGGTGCACCCGGGGTATTTCCGGTCGGGCGTGACCACCGGCCCTGGCGGGCCGCCGGCGGGTGCCGCGTTCATCCGGCACCCCGAGCACAACCGGTTTACGTACTTTCCCGGCGCGGCGGGCAAGCCCTTTACCCAGGACGTGCCGTTCCGCTACTCGGCGGCGCTGGCCGCGCGGCTGCTCTCCGACACCCTCAAACGGGACGTAGGCTGGACCGGCTACCGGGCCCTGCCCAACCCGCAGGTGCTGTACGGCATTGCCGCCGACAGCCTGTACCGGAAGCTGATGCAGGAAAGCGACAATTTCATTGCCGAGCAACTGCTGCTGATGTGTTCGGCGCGGCTCTTCGACTCGCTGCACACCGAAAGCGTGATCCGCTACGCCCGGGAACGGCTGCTGAGTGACCTGCCCGACAAGCCCGTGTGGGTGGATGGTTCGGGGCTGTCGCGGTACAACCTGTTCACGCCCCGCACGATGGTGGCTTTGCTCCACAAGCTGTACCGGCAAGTACCGCGGGAACGGCTGTTTGCACTGCTGCCCGCCGGCGGCCGGAGCGGCACCCTCCGCAACTGGTACGCCGCCGACCCGCCCTTCGTGTTCGCCAAAACCGGCTCGCTGAGCAACGTGTACTGCCTGAGCGGCTACGTAGTCACGCGCAAGGGCAAAGTGCTGCTGTTCAGCACGATGCACAACAACTACACCGTGCCCCTTAACGATGTCCGCCTCGAAATTGACCGCGTGTTGCGCCTGGTGGCGAAGGACTGAAAGCAGTAAGCAAACGTCGTTTTCCGGAGGAGCACTTAGCTAAAGTTACTTTTTGCCCCGTTCACGGCACTGCCCTTATTATAACCTGATTTTCTGATTGCATGAATGGTGAAGATGAGGGCACCACTTAGAAAACTTGCAATGGGAACGAGCATCAGATAGGCATACGACCAATACTTGTCGTCCGGCGCCATATTCCGGTAGTAAATAAACCTGATGATTGCCAAAAAGCAGGCAGGCAACAAAAGCGTTACGAAAAAAACAGGGGTGGGCATCTCTTGCTTATACACCATGAGGCCATACGGCAAGTATGCAATCGGCGCGTAGAAAACAAAGAATCGAAGCCCTTCAACCAGCACCAGAATATTGGCATGACCATGATCTGTTGGATATGGACGATTACAGGCAATAAGCACAAAGAACAATCCAAAAGTCAATCCCAGGCCACCGAGATAATATTTGATAAAATGCCCCATAGATGTATTACCCGGAACGCCAATCTGTACACCGCCGTATTTTTTATGCCGGCGCGACCTTGCCCTGGCCTCTTTAGATACTTTTGCTACTTTATAACCACCACCTTTGGGGTGGGTATTTTTGGGTGTATTTCTAATGTGCTTTTCAGAAAATTATACCCGGCAAGTAAAAGCTTTTGAAGTACTTAGAAAGTGCTGCTGAGTTTCATGCGGTTGCCGTCGGCGGCGTTGAGGATGCGTTTGGCGCGCAGGAAGCGTTTGAGGTTGAACTCGTCGTAGTTGGGCGCGGTCTTGTCGAAGGAGGAGATGCGGACGTTGCCCGAGGCGTGAATGAACTGGTTGTTGCCGATCCACATGCCCACGTGCGTTACCCGTTCGGTGGCAGCGTCCGTGGCGGCCCGGCCGAAGAACAGCAGGTCGCCGGGACGGAGCGATTCCCAGCCGTTGGCGGTATTGACCAGGTCGCCCACGTGCACCTGCTGCGAGGCGTCGCGGGGGAGCATGAGGCCGTTGAGGAAATACACCGACTTGGTAAAACCGCTGCAATCGACGCCCTTGGTGGACGTGCCGCCCCAGAGGTAAGGAATGCCCATGAACTGCATGGCCGTTTTCACCACCGACCCCTCATCGGTGCGAAGCGACGACAGCCACTCGCGGTAGGGCCGGGCTTCGGACTTGGTCACGTACGCCTCGCGGCCGTCGGGGTAGCGGACCCGGTAGAAGTCGCCCTGCTCCCCGGTGACCTGGAGCACGTTGCCGCCCACCAGGTCGGAGACCGTCTGCGCGTTGCGGTCGGGCCCGGCGAAGGAAAAGCCGTACACGGGCAGGTAAATGATTTTTTCGGCGTTCTGCCAGGCCGCGAAGGTGGCCGCGTCCATGAACTGCACCCCGGCGTCGGTCCAGGCGAGGTAGCCGTCGGGCGTCTGCACCAGGTACCAGTTGCCCTTCTTGTTGAGGATTTTGATGGGCGTCCCCAGGATCATCTGCGAGGCCAGCTCGGAGGCGTCGCGGGGTTCGCTGCGGAGGTTGGCCACCGAAATGGCGACCACGCCGTAGATCTTGTCGCCCAGTTCGCGGGACGGCAGGAGTTGGATGCTGTCGAGCACGGTCACCTGGCGGCCCTGCAACCCTTTGAGCAGGTTGGCTTTGGCTTCGGGCAGGTTGGTTTCTCCCTTCAGCAGCACGCCGCCCTTGCGGGGCAGGTCCGTGGCTTCCACCTTGAACAGGGCCACCCGCTTGTCGGGGGCGTAGGTTTGCTGGGTGGCGGTTACGAGGCTTTTGGCGTCGCGCAGCCCGGCCGATTCGCGGGTGGTGCGGCACGATACCAGGGCGGACAGGAGGAAACCGGCAACGAGGAGTTTGTTCATAGCGGGAGCGGGTAACTGGGTAGTCGGGATGGCCTTGTACGACGCAAATACAACAGCAGGCGGCCGGAATTTTGTTCCGTTTCGCGCCGGCGCTGCGGCCGTCGGAAGGGTTAAAGGTACCGAATTTCCCGTTTTGCCGGGCGGTGGGGCGACTTTCGGGCCGACCGGGCGGGCGTACTTTTTGGGCCGGAATTCGCTTTTTCGGGCCTTTTATACTAAATCCTTGAAAAACGGGTTCTATTGGTGTATATTCAACCGTATCACCAAACCATGCAGTCTTTAATGCGTCTGAAAAAGATCACCTGCTACCTTACGGCTCTTTTCGCATTAACCCTTTCCGTGACCGCCTGCAAAAGTTCCCACAGCGGCGGGCGGCGCAAACTAACGGTCGTCACTTACGAGAAAAAGCGGGGCAGCCGCAGTTCCTCGCCCTCCCAGCGGCACTACGGGAGCCGCAGCAAGACGGCCAAGTCCCCTTCCGTTGACGTGGAAGACAAGGCCGGGGCCGGCGGCCGGAGCACCGCGGCCAGGCGCCGTTCGGGCAATGCCACCGCCGAGGCGCAGAAGGTGATCCAGGTGGCCCGGTCGTACATCGGCACGCCTTACAAGTACGGCGGCACCACGCGCCGGGGCATTGATTGTTCGGGCCTGCTGTGCACCACGTTCCAGTCCATCGACATTACCCTGCCCCGCCCCTCCTACGAACAGGCCGAGTACGGCCAGGAGGTACGCCTCCGCGACGTGCGGCCCGGCGACCTGGTGTTTTTCTCCGAGAAAAAGAGCCGCAACAAGGTGTCGCACGCGGGGATGGTCACGGAAGTGAACGGCCCCGAAGACGTGACCTTCATCCACGCCAGCACGAGCCGCGGCGTGATCGAAGACAACCTCTACAAGGAGTATTACCAAAAGATTTTCGTGAAGGCGGTGCGTCCTTTTTGATATTTCGGGTTTCCGCGTATATTTGCGCACAATCTTACGGGGATGTAGCTCAGTTGGCTAGAGCGCTTGCATGGCATGCAAGAGGTCGTGGGTTCGAGTCCCATCTTCTCCACAAAACCCGCTAATTTTCAAAATTTGCGGGTTTTTTTTAAGGTAGCTGGCAAACCAGAACACTTCATAGTAGCTTTTTTCCGGGTCTTTGATATCGCATGCCACGCGCAAACGAAAGAACCCAATGAAAAAGGTAATTAAGATTAAGACTGCTACCGTACCCAGGCTTTATATCCCTAAAAAAAATCCTTCTCAGGATTGGTTCGTTGCCTTTTCCTATGTTCATCCGGAGGCAGGTAAGATGAAAGTATTCAAAGTGTATGAAGGCTTTTATCAATGTAAGTCTCACGAGGAAAGACTAGCCCACAGACAACGCTTAGTGGAGTTGCTGAAAGAGAATCTTTTCAATGGATGGAACCCTTTCAACCAACCGACTCTCCATCGCCTGGTAAAGGTTGCTCCTTCTGATTTTGAAAACTCCTTACTTATCAGCTTAAAACTGCATTTGATGGCCATCGAGCTAATTATCTCCGTAGTCTAGCTTTCAGAAGCGTCTTTGCGAAAGCAAATCACTTACAGTTGCAATTATATCAATAGTAATACAATATTCTTGATTATGGACAACGAGAAACAATTGCCTGAAACAATTGGCCATAACTCTGGGTCAATACCTGTTGAAATCAGTACGCGTTTTCTCGAACACTTTAGTGAGCAGCTTTACTCCTCACCACAAAAAGCATTTGAAGAACTTATTTCAAACGGGTGGGATGCTGGTGCTAAGAGTGTGGATATTCGAATATCTGCTGATCTTAGTGACCTAAATGCTACCATGTGTGTGCTAGATAATGGAGCATCTATGGATGATAGCGGTCTTAAGCAGCTATGGCATATTGCCTTTTCACCTAAAAAGGATAAAGCTTCACAATTTGGCCGTCAAGTAATTGGAAAGTTTGGAATTGGTAAACTAGCAACTTATGTGCTAGCTAATAAACTAACATATATCTGTAAAGCGTCAGATGGGGTTATTCGACGTGTTACTATGGATTATAGTGCAATTGATCGTCAAACGGAAGAAGATAAATTATCAGGTTAAACGCATATAAAATAGGGGAAAGGGGATGAGTTTGCCAACTTTGGAGAATGAACTGGCAAACGTTTTTTGAAGGCATGCCCGACTTTCGCAAGAATCGGCGTAAGAAGCACCAATTGATCGACATTTTAGTGATTGCCCTGTGCGGGTTAATCAGTGGGGCTGATGACTTTGAAGAGATCGAACTATACGGCAAGCGGAAGGAAGCGTTTTTACGCACGTTTTTAGAGTTGCCCAACGGAATTCCTTCTCACGATACGTTCAACCGGGTGTTCAAACTGATGGATAAAAAGGCTTTTGGGGCGTGTTTATACCGATGGTCCAAGCAGATACTGGAAGTAGTTGAAAGTCAAATTACCCAAATCAATATTGATGGGAAAGTGCTGCGGGCAACAGCTAAATCGGGTTTTAGAAAGAGCGGCATTTGTATAGTAAGTGCCTGGGTAGCAGAACACCAGCTTGTGTTGGGGCAAGAGAAGGTAGCCACCAAAAGCAACGAGAAGACCGCTATTCCCGAGCTACTTGCCGCACTTGATTTGAAAGATGGATTAGTAAGTTGTGATGCGGCCGGGTGTCAGTTGAAGAATTGCGACCTGATCGTGGAAAAGCAGGGTCACTACCTGGTTGCCCTCAAGAAAGACCACAAGCACATCCATGAGCAGGTCAGTGAGCGCATGGAGAAAAACAAAGCCTTTCTAGCTAAAGACGAGTGGGTGGACTTTGGCAGCGGCAGAATCGAAAAGCGGGTCTGTTATGTGGAAAACCACTTGCAATTACTTGATGGCCTTCAAGACTGGCAGCACCTAAAGAGTGTAGTCATGATTGAGGCCAGCCGGGAAAAGAATGGTAAGACCACCTCTGAGACCCGATTTTACCTGAGTGATGTAGTGGCTACGGCCAAAGAGTTCAATCACTTTGTGCGTAACCACTGGAGTATCGAAAACCGCCTCCACTGGAAACTTGACGTGGTCTTTCGAGAAGATCAAGCCCGCACCAGAACCGCTAATGGGCCAGAAAACCTGGCTACTGCCCGTAAACTGGCTTTGCAAATGCTCAACCAAGTCTCTGACAAAGAAAGTATCAAAAACAGACGCAAAACCGCTGGATGGGATGATGAGTATCTCAAAAGCATCCTCGCCAAAATCAACTCTATTTAAATGCGTTTAACCTGATAAATTATTAAGTAAATTGACCTTGGATCTCTATGAAGTTAGTGAGGAAGAGGTAGAACAAGCATTGAATAACGTATACGATGGAGCTTCAATTCTGAAATTAATTAAGGAGGGTATTCCTGCACCCGATGGTCCATCAGAAGAAGATGAGTTTGGTGCAGTAAAATCTTCGCTTGCACGTGAAGAGTCTAATACATGGACGTTAGTGGTGTTATCTAGCCTCAAGCAGACAGGTCGTGATTTAAAAGTTGGTGTATTAAAACGGATGTTAGAAGCAGCGTTGCCATTAGGTAGCGAAATGGCAATTCGTTTAAATGGAGTATTACTTTGTTCTTCAAAAATTAACCATCCAATTCAAAAGCAATGGATTATAGGGCCACAACTAGGAATTAATGAAATAGATATAGAAATAGATCAAGAAACTACAACTAAGGATACTGAAAGTAATTTAAAACAATCAAAGTCTAAACTAAGGATCCCGGTTAGGGTTATCACTAATCCAATTCCTAGTATTGAACTACCAGGTATTGGTGTTGTAACAGGTACAGTCAAGCTGTATGAGGATAGCATTACTGGAGGCAAGAGCGATGAGCGTGGCTTGTCAAATGGTTTTCATATTAATGTACTTGGACGTGTAGTTAATCAAGAAAATCCGAGTTTTGGAGAGAAGGACTTAAGTCATGCAGCATGGGCTCGCTTTAGAATGACTGTCAGAGTCGATGGATTAAATAAATACCTTACCACCGATAGGGAGAAGTTTAGGGAACAAAGAGAACTCAAAATATTTCGGGCTTTTCTTCGAAAAGTCTTCAATATGGTAAGAACCAATTACGATAGTGATGAGAATGCCGGATTGCCCGATGGAGGTGATTTATTAGTTAAGTCCTTAGGAGTTATCTCGCTTAGCCCTTTAAGGAATGTGGTATCAGAGACCCTAAAAACACAGCCACTACTTCCAGGCTTGTTCGACGAGACTGGTATTAAAGATAGAGAGGAAATGAGAAGGGCTTGGAGAGAAAATACAGCTGACAATATAAAAAATGCACTTGGTCAAATTAAATACGAGCGAATCAAAGATGATGAAAGCTTCGTAAAGTTTCGGTTATCAGATAATTCCATTGTTGTCAACAGTGATCATCCTTTTGTGGAAGAACATTCCCGAACCAAGGCAGAAAAAGAGTTATTAAGAACTTTTGCAATGGTAAGCTTGCTCTCAGATATTTATGCACTTGATATTGGAATAGAGCCTTCGTCGCTTGAAAACATAAGAAGTTTTCGTGAAAAATTATTGCGTTTTCAAGCAATACAGAGTAGGCAGTCCGGTACTTATATCGCTAAGCTTTTACTTCAAACTCAACATGATAGCGACAACAGCAAGAGGTTCGAACTTGTATTGTCCGATGCTCTTCGGTACTTAGGTTTTGATGTTAAGGATTTAGCTAAATCAGGTGAACCAGAAGGAATTGCTAGTGCCTTTCCAATGCCAACTAGAATTAAACCCACACAAGAAAATAGTACGCCCCCCCTTTACAGTCTATCATTTGATGCAAAGTCATCCAAGCACGAAGCTGCAAAGACAGGTAATATAAAGCTTGATGGAGTAGTTCAGCATCGTAAAAAGTTCAAGGCTAACTATGCATTAGTTGTAGCTCCAGGGTATACAGGTGAATCAATAGTAGATCGTTGTAATGAGCAGAAGGTAACTGCAATGACTGCTCGTGATCTTGGTAAGCTTCTAGAGTACACAGTTGAGTATGGGGCAATTCCACTAACAAAACTTGAAGAAGTATTTCAAATATATGATCACAGTAAGGTCTCAGAATGGGTTAAAAATCTAGAGGGATGGTTAAGAAGCCAACGAGTCCTCACCATTGATATTTTCTTGCAAGCTCTAAAAAGCTTAAAGGGCCAAGTTCCAGATGCGTTGTCTGCATCCGTCATTTCGTATGAATGTCGCCGAAGCCTTAAAGTTGCTTCAGTAATGGATGATGAAGTCATAGCATTAGCTCGAGGTCTCTCAATACTGATTCCCGATATCATAGGTGTGGATGGAGATAAGATAATTGTAAATGCTAGTGTGGACAGGGTCGCGGCATCTATAAATGCACAGTTGGAGAAACTCCATAATGATGAGCCGGTTTAAACTATTTAAAAAAGCGAATATGATCAAACCAATTCACCCTTTCCCTGCTAGAATGGCTTCTGATATAGCTATAGCAGAACTTAAAACCCTTAAAAATGATAGTATTATACTTGATCCGATGACAGGGTCGGGTACAGTAGTGCGGCAAGCATCAGAATTAGGTCTTAAGTCTGTCGCTTTTGATATGGATCCACTTGCAGTTCTTATGACAAAAGTTTGGACTACACCTGTTAAGGATGAAGCAATAGAAAGTCTAATGGTTGAACTTACAAAAAGTATACAAGGCATTGATCCTAATAGTGTATCCCTTCCATGGATTGACAACGATCAGGAGACACAAAAATATATTGATTTTTGGTTTGGCTCTCACCAAAAAGCAGATTTGAGACGGTTAGCATATGTTTTATACAATATAAGTTCGCATAATGTTAATGCTGAGAGGCAAGCAGCTACAGATGTGCTTAAAATGTCTCTGAGTAGAATAATTATAACAAAAAACCAAGGAGCTTCTCTTGCTTGGGATGTATCTCATAGCAGGCCTCATAAAGTAACAGATCAGTCTAATTTCAACGTTTTTATAGCCTTTGAAAGATCAGTAAAGCAGGTGAGGCAACTCCTATTAAAGGCCCCCCCTGTTGGCAATGTAAAGGTTGAACTTGGTGACGCCCGTCTGCTTGACTCTGTCCAAAATAACTCTATTGATGCAGTTCTCACCTCTCCTCCTTATTTAAATGCAATAGACTATATGAGAGGACATCGGATGTCACTTGTATGGCTGGGTTATACATTAGGTTACCTCAGACGAATCAGATCAAATAGTATAGGAGCTGAAAGAGGGCCAGATTCAAAAAGTATGGAAGCTATTACGAGCTCCATAATGGGTTCAATGGGGCAGATAGAGCAATTGCCAAACAAGCAGTTACAAATGATCAGAAGATATGCCGAAGATATCTACCGCTTCATGTATCAGACAGCTCGTGTGTTGAAGCCGGGTGGAAAAGCAATTCTGGTTGTGGGAAACTCGTGTTTAAAAAATGTATTCATTAGCAATTCTAATGGTATCAATAAGGCTGCTTCTTTGGTTAATCTTAAATTACAAAAGCAAATGGAACGGGAAATACCAAACCGCAATCGATACTTACCAACCCCAAGTAGTGATGCCAGTCCTCTTGGAAAGCGCATGCGGATAGAAACCATTTTAACTTTTGCATCTGTATAGCCACGAACAAATACTAAAACGCACTTCTACTCATTATATTTCGAACGTCATAACCGTCCTCAACCATTGGTAAAAGAAAAGAGCCTGCTGGTATGCGGGCTCTTTTCTTTTTATTAGGTATCGAAAATCTGTTTTTGTTTACCTGAGCACCAGCTTGAGGTGCTGCACGCAGGCACGGGTCGTCAGGCGCGCGAAGTACACACCAACCGGTTTACCTCTCTGGCTACTGCTTGGGCAGTTCCCAGGGTTCGTATTCTAGTGAAAGTGGACAGTTGGGTAGCTGTAATATATAGAATGAATGAGGCATTCCGCCTGTTTTGCTATTTACAATGCCCTGATAAATTTGTCCACTGTATCCTCAATTGGTTCTATATCAGACTTATCGTCTAGTGGTGCATATATATCACCACCCAGGTCAGCTGGCATCTTCGCTCCGTTTTCTAAAACAATTAATACATGCTCTTTGCCTTTTGCATGAATAAAATACCCCGCTTCAAAAACGACATTGTCCCTTGGTACTGCTTTGTACGCCTGCGTTCCACTGGTAATCGGATCATCCTTGGTAAAGAGAAAGGCTCAATTCGGGAATCAAGTTGTTGGGTTAAATTAGCATAAAAAGGCTAAAGGTGTATGCTGATTCGACTGCAAGAGATTGTAGATGACCGGTTGTGTTACGAAAAGGTGCGGGAGTTAAGGTGGCAGGAAGGGGTAAGTTGCCCGCACTGCGGGAGTAATTCTTACCGTCGTCATGGTCATCATAATTCAACTGAGCACCGTTACCGCTACTACTGTAAGGGGTGTGAGAAGTACTATGATGACTTGACGGGAACGGTGTTTGAGGGGCACCACCAGCCGTTGAAAGTGTGGATACTGTGCCTGTACTTGATGGGCCTGAACTTGTCCAACCGGCAAATTGCCAAGGAACTCGATTTGGCCGAGAGCGAGGTCTACCAAATGGCTACTCACCTGAGAGAGGGTGTGGTGAAAAAAAAAGCAGGCAATTGAGCTAAGCGGGGTGGTAGAAATTGATGAACTGTATGTGGTGGCCGGCCACAAGGGCCAGCCTAAGAAAGTGCAACAGAAAGGCCGTAAAGCCCGCCGCAGGCGTTTGAGAGGCAAAAGGGGACGTGGGACCAAGGCTAATGAAAAGCCGCCCGTGCTGGGTATGCTCCAACGGGACGGATTGGTAAAAGTGGCTTTGCTGGAGGATGTAAAGCGAAAGACGATTCAACCACTCATTACCCAAACTGTTAAAGCCGGTACGCTTGTCAATACCGATGAGTACAGCATTTACGACTGGATGACTCACAAGTATGAGCTTAAAAGAGTCAATCATGGCAAGGGCGAGTATGCCCGCGATGAAGACAAGGATGGCAAGTGCGAAATTCACGTCAACACCATCGAAGGCTTCTGGTCTCTTTTGCGTTCCTGGCTCAGACCCCACAGAGGCATCTCGCAAGAAAAACTGCCCTTATACCTGGGCTTCTTTGAGTTTGTCCATAACGTGAGAAAAAGAGGTAAAGCCCTCCTGCACTCTTTGATCCAAGTGCTCATTACGCCCGCTCTTAACAACAACTTGATTCAAGAATAGAGCCAAGAGAAAAATTCCAGCACTGCACCGGGCAGCCGCTTCTTCAATCTGCTGGAGAATAAAACGACTGGGTGAAAAATCCGTTTTCCAATCAAGTACGGTTACATTTAAGTCTTTTTCAAGCAGACGCTTGAGATTTTGTGCTGTTCCCTTCGAACTGCTGGAATAACCCAGGAACACGTCACGCCGCTTGGATAACTCGTCTTTCCAGTATCGAAAGGTAACTTTAAACTCATCTGTGCCTAACCATGTACGGTCTGCATCTTGCGGAAAAAACCTCATGTAAACCCCGTAGCTTTGGTCGAAAACTACTCGGCGGAGAATATTCTCCTGTCCAACTACCAGCATTGGTAAGCCAAGCGTGTAGGCAACGGCTCCCTCATATTGGCAAAACTCACTCGTTAGTTTTATTGTATCCCCCGCAGCAGTGGAAAATTCCCAACGTGGTAATCCAATTACTGCAGCTCCCACACACTTCCTCATAACATGATCCGCTTCCTGGCGACTCCATGGTTTGCCTGAAGCTAAACCAGGCATCCCTTTGGGGTTTGTAAAGATCTCAGGTACGTATCCTAAGCGCTCAATTTCTTCAACAATACCCCATTTTAAATCATTCTGTTTTACTGTCAGCCATTGATCAGCAGGCATGCTTACAAATATTCTTCGCGTTACTGGCATGTTGATTTTCTTCTCCGTCAAATGCGTTTGAAGTAGCTAATGTAAAATTTTCCGCATTACCTGTACCCTGCTCAACCAAAAAAGTAAGCAGTCAGTTCTTTTATTTACACTCCTGATGGAGACAGGAAACTTTCAACCAGCTTTCGCCGCTCGTTTTCCCGGGCCGGGCCGCATCAGGCACCCGCTTTTTTGTCTTCGGCAAAGAGCTTGTCGAGGGCGTCCACCAGTTGCCGGAAGTCATTGTCCTGGTGCATGTCGGGCGTCAGCGCGTTCATGTTGGCGATGACCGCCATGAATTCATCAATGAAACGCTTGATGTCGCTGCACAAATTAAGCTCCGTATGGATTTCACCCAGGTAAGCCAGGTCCTTCTGGCCCCGCATCGCCTCATTGAGTTCGGCAATTTTTTCATCCGGGAGGCGCATTGCCAAATTTTTGCAACGAAAGGGCCTTCCGTTCCCGAAAGCCGCCTTTCAACGCGTAACCATCCGTGTATGACGCTACGTGCATGGACCGGGGCGGTGGTGCAATTCAAAGTTTTTTCTTACAACCCCCGAAGACGTGCAGCCCGCAACCGGCGCCCGGCCGGCCACGCAACAAATTAACTGGCAAACCATTGGCATTCATCATATTACTAACAATTAAACCCTTGGGGTCCGGGATAAAAAAGCGCAGTGGTAACAATGTAATTCCGCAAAAAACTTTTTATTGCTTACCTGTTGTACATTGTCATAATTAACGTTTGATTTGTTCCCGCAAACCCCGAAGTCTCCCACCAGGCTTCGCCCGACGAACCACTTCTTCAACTTACCAGCTATTCCAGTGATGCGAAACATCGGTGATGTTCCGGAAGGCTACGTGTTGCTTGCGCGCAGCACCTGCCCCATCCGAACCGTACCGGCTGGTTTTTCGCGCCCGTAGCTACTCCTGCCTGTTTTCATGAAACGCCCCGTCGTTGGTGCATTGGCCCCACCAAAGGCGCGCCGTTGGGCATTTCCCGCACCGGCCCATGAACAGGATCAACCTAATCCATTGGAAAATATTTATTAATCAAAAAAACATGAAACTGCTCATTACTGCCCTGCTGGCAATGCTCACGATGACCGGGTACAGCCAGCGCCCGAAGAAGGAAACGACGTCTGCCAACAGCGGCTATCTCATTACGCTGGACGGCGAAAGGATTGACTGCTACGGATCGGTGAGCCTCACCGCCGAATACGTCCGCTATACCGACAAAGCCGGCGAGTTCCGGATCACCAAACAAAAGAAGCTTAAATCCATGCTCATCAACGGCCGGGCGTTCATCAACCTGCCCATTACCGCGGGCAAGGACCGGATGCACGAAGTGGTTGCTTTCAACGACAAGTACATCCTGACGGCTTACTGGCACAACAGCAGCTACTTATACATCTTCAGCCGCGACCTGGTCCCGGTCAAAACGAAGATGCTGGTCCGGCCGGGAAGGCACGGACAACAGTCGCTGCTCGACAAAACCGTGGTAAAGTACTTTGGCGATTGCCCGGCGCTGATCAAGCGGATGGAAAAAAACATTGCCAACAAAACGCCCATGATCGACAACATCAGCCTCTTTCAATGCGGCACCGACAACCTGGTGTTACAGTAATACGCATTCGGGGCTGGTTGTTTGTTGTTCTTAATGTATTGACCTACAAGTATTTGTGAACAAACAAGTACGTAGTCATGAAAGCATTTCAGGATAAGCAGTTCTTGCCGGCAAAACAAAAAGCCTCGTGAACAGGTCGTTCACGAGGCTTTTGTTGCGTACCCCATTGCCCGGGCCGCTTCACGCGTAAGCCGGGACGGGGATTGAAATCTACGCTTGTTTACCGGCGCACCAGCTTGAGGTGCTGCACGCCGGAGCGGGTCGTCAGGCGGGCAAAGTACACGCCGGCCGGGGCCGCTTTTGCTTCCCATTCCACCCGCTTTGCCGCGCCGGCGGCGGCTCTGCCCGCCCCCAGCCTGGCGACCAGCCTGCCCTTCAGGTCGTATACCTCCAGGGCGTACTCCTCCTCGCCGCCCAGCGTAAAGGCAAGGGTGGTGCTGCCCGTGAAGGGGTTGGGGTAGCCGCTCAGGGTGGCCCCGGCCAAGGAGCCTTCCCCACCCACCGGGCCAGGCTGGCGGGCTTTGCTGCGCTCCTCGTGCACCAGGATCGAGCCGCCACCCAGGGCCGTTGCCGCAGGGGCTTCCTCACCGGCCCCCCGCTGGTTGTCGTACTCGGCCAGCGGCTGGCCCTCTTGCCAGATCTTGATGCGCAACCGGTCGCTGCCCGTGCCTCCGTTCATCTGCCCGTCCACGGCAGTGAGCAGGAACTTGTACCCCCCTTGCCCGTTGAGCGTACCCGTCCCCTTGTACTGGGCCTGCCCGCCGGCTACCACCAGCCATTCGTAGGAACTGCTGTGAAAGGCCATGCCGGCCGCCTCAAACTCCAAGTGGGTCGTGCCCACGGGTTGGCTGGCCCCTTTCTGGTAGCGCGACACGAAGCCGAAGTGCGCCTTGCCAGTGGCCGACGGGTTGGGCGCGTAAGCGCCGGCAGGCGAGTTGAACCAGCCCCCGCCGGTGACAAAGCCGCCACTGGGATCATAAACCACTACGTAGCGCAGGCTGGCAGTAGCCGTTGCCCCGCAGGCATCGGTAACCGAGAGCGTTACCGTGTGCACGCCGGGCGTGCTGTAGCTGCGGCTGCCGGTGATCTTGCCACTCACCGCATCGATGGTGCCCGGACTCGTGCCGTTGCCCCAGTCCCAGGTGGCTTCATGCAGGTTGTTGTCCCCAAAATCGGCGCTGGCCGATACGGTGGAGTTGATGGCAACGGGGGAAAGCGGAGCGGTGATGCCGGCCAACACCGGCCCGGCATTGGTAAGGGTGAGGCGCTGGGTGGCCTGGGAGCGGTTGCCGGCCGCATCTTCCACCGTCCAGGTCACCGTGGTCGTGCCCACCGGCAGGAAGGCCGGCGCGTCGTGGGTGGCCGCTTTGATGCCGGCGCAGTTGTCGGAAGTCAGGGGCAGGCCCAAGGCGACCTGGGCAAGCGGACGGCCGCACTGGCCGGCAGCATTGGTCAACGTCAGGGCAGCCGGCGCGGCAATGGCAGGACTGGTCTCGTCTTTCACGATTACGGTTTGCGCCTGCTCGGTTACGTTGCCTTGGCCGTCGTCGTAGCGCCAGTGAATGACATACGTGCCCTGGGCCGTATAACTAGTAGCATCGGTAGTGGTGGCCGTGATGCTGCCCCGGCAGTTGTCAGTGGCCTTGGGGGCCGTTACCGTCACGGAACACTCGCCCGTGGCTTCGGGCAGCATAGCTACCACCGGAACGGGTGCGGTCTTATCCACTACGGTTACCGTGAAGCTTTTCGTAACCGTGCCGCAGGCATTGACGGCAATGGCCGTAACGGTGGTAGTGCCCACCGGGAAAACGTGCGGAGACGTAATTACGTCCTCGCCGGCTTTGTAGGTAATTCCGGGTGCCGGCGTACCGGTTGCGGATGCTTGGAAGGGGACGCTGAATCCGCAGTCCGCCGACGCGTTTTCCACCGTCACGTCGGCGGGTACGGCAAGCAGGGGCGGCGTACAGGCCGGTTTCCCGACCACCAGGCTCCCCATAGGATTGACCCCGTCGGCGCTGGTGAGCCGTCTGAGCACGGTAAACGTGCCCGTGGGGCTGATCTTGAAGATGATCCCGTTGTTGTCATCGCCGCCGGCACTGGTCATGCCGTAGAAGTCGCCGTCGCTGCCCTCCACCAGGCTGCCCCGGGCGTTATCGCCGTCCGGGTAGTCGAATACTTTCAGTACGGTAAACGTACCCGTGGGACTGATCTTGAAAATCGTGCCCCGGCCGGCGTCGCTGTACGCACTGGTGGTGCCGTAGAAATCCCCGTCGCTGCCCTCCACCAGACTCCCCTGCGGAATGCCTCCGTCCGAGTAGTCCAGGTGTTTGAGCACGGTAAATGTGCCCGCGGGGCTGATCTTAAAGATGGTCCCGTAGCCATAATCGCCGCCGTAACCGGTTATCCCGTAGAAGTCGCCGTCACGCCCTTGCACCAGACTCCCGCGCGGAGCAGCCCCGTCCGGGTAATCCAGGTTTTTCAGCACGGTAAACGTACCCGAGGGGCTGATCTTAAAGATTGTGCCCTTGTAATTGCTGCCGCCGCCGGCGGTCATTCCGTAGAAGTTGCCGTCACGGCCTTGCACCAGACTGCCCCCGGGATAAGTGCCATCGGCGTTGCTGAATTGTCTGAGCTCGGTATACGCGCCCGCGGGGCTGATCCTGAAGACGGTCCCGTTGTAAGTGATGCCGGCTTTGTTCATCCCGTAGAAGTTGCCGTCGCTGCCCTCCACCAGGTCGCCCGTCGGGAAACCTCCATCCGGGTAGTCGAAGCTTTTGAGCACCGTATGCGTGCCCTCCGGGCTGATCTTGAAGATTGTGCCCTGGTCATTGCGGCCGCCCCGTTCCGTCATGCCGTAGAAGTTGCCGTCCCGGGCCTGCACCAGGCTGCCCGCAGGGCTGGCCCCGGTGGCATGGTCGCGGCTGTCCAGCAGCGTAAACGCGCCCGATGGGCTGACCTTGAAGATTGACCCGGGAGCATTGAAGAATTCCCCCACTTGCGTCATCCCGTAGAAGTCGCCGCCGGGACCCAGTACCAGGTTATTGAAAGCAGAAGCCACTTCGGGATAGTTGAATCGCTTCACCACGGCAAATGTGCCCGTAGCGTTGATCTTGAAGACCGTACCCCCGAAATTGGTGCCGCCTAGCTGCGTGAGGCCGTAGAAGTCGCCGTCGGGGCCCTGCACCAGGCTGCCGTAAGGATGGATCCCGTCGTTTTCGTCGAGGTGTTTCAGCACGGTATGCGTGCCCGCCGGAGTGATCTTAAAGATCGTACCCGAGTGATTGCTGCCGCCCATTTGCGTCATGCCGTAGAAGTTGCCGTCGCGGCCCTCCACCAGGCTGCTGTAAGCCGGATACCACCCATCGAAGTAGTCGAAGCTTTTCAGCAAGGTATACGTGCCCGTGGCGCTGATCTTGAACACCGTGCCCTGGTCACTGGTGCCGCCGGCGCTGGTCATGCCGTAGAAGTCGCCGTCGCGGCCCTGCACCAGACCGCCGTACGGATAAGCTCCGTCGCTGTCGAGCACCGAAATCCAGGGCCCCCCACCGATGTACACGAAGTCTTTCAGCACGGTATGCGTGCCCGTGGGGCTGATTTTAAAAATCGTGCCGGAGCCCGTGCTGCCGCCCATGAAGGTCATGCCGTAGAAGTTTCCGTCATGGCCCTCCACCAGGCTGTATCCGGGATGAGCCCCGTCGGTGTAATTGAAACTTTTGAGCAGGGTAAACGTGCCCGTGGGGCTGATCTTAAAGATGGTCCCGTAGCCATTGCCGCCCATTTGCGTCATGCCGTAGAAGTCGCCGTCGCGGCCCTGCACCAGGGTGCCGAAAGGATAAATTCCGTCCGCATCGTTCAAACTTCTGATCACGGTAATCTTGCCCGTGGGGCCGGCCTTAAAGACTGTACCTTTATCGTAGCGGCCACCATTCCGCGTCATGCCGTAGAAGTTGCCGTCGCGGCCCAGTACCAGACTGCCGTAAGGAATCGTAGTGGCATTTGCAAACGCTTTGTGCACGGTAAAATCGGCGCCCGTACTCCCGATGGAAAAAGCCGTGCCGGCCCCTTCGGGGCCCCCGTTGCTCGTCAGGCCCCAGAGTACGTCCTGGGCAAAACCCGGGGTAACCACCAGGAGGCAGCTTGCGATAAACAGCCCGATGCTCAGGCAGGCCGTGGGCAGCGCCGCCTGTAGAAATACGCGCCACGGTGTGGGTAATAATTGTTTCATGTAGAGGAAAGAGGTTGATCGTTACTGGGAAATGATTCTGGCCGTGACTGACACTTGCAGACCCGCCGGGTCCAGCTCGGCAAAGGGCACGGCCATGTCGGGGGAAGGTCTTTCACACGAACCGGCCTGGGCCTGCCCGGCCGGCGTGGGACGCAGCACGCCCACGCACATGCGCTTGCGCTCCCCGTGCTGCACCTTGATCTCCCAGGAGCCCCGTACCGTGGTGGGGTTGCCGTTGGCAGCCTTGAACAAGAGAAAAGCATGGCCGTTGCACTGGCTCACCTGGTAGTAGAACGATACGCCCTGCACCTGCCCGATGAGTTGCCAGCTTTCCTCACTGGAGGTCGGGCCGGGAGAGGGCGCCTGGGCAAAGCCGGGCCGGTGGGCCAACAAAAAAGCGCACACACAAGCGGCCAGGAGCCACTGGCAAGCGGGTGCCTTCCGGCTCTTGCCGGGCAGCGGAATGATAAAGGGCATAGTAGAATGGAGATGGATGATGAATTGCGGATAGAATGGCAAATACCGGCGGGGGGCTGCCCCACGGAACGGGCCCCCTGGCTCACGCCGCGAAACCAGGACCAGAGCAGGCAGCGGCGAGGCGGCCCGGAAGGGTCCGGGTAAAGCACGTAAAGGCGGCTAACGAGACATCCTCGTCGGGCAGCAGGGCGTCAGCAGGCGGGTTGAAAAGTGGCAGGGAAAGGCTTACACAAGATCAGTCATGCACGGCACTGGAAACAGGAAACGGAATTGGAATAATAGAAAGGGTCGTTAAATATAACTTAATAAGATTCACTATTTCGTGAAAAAATAAGCAGTATTGGCTCCCGGATGAAAAGGGAGTGCGCTTAAGCTTTAACAATGTTACACGTTACCGGGCGCATTGTCAATGCCTGGTTGCAAGTATTTATTCCCGTTGTTCCGGTGCGCCGCCCTTATCAACGTCCACGCCTGGGCCGACCCAACAACAGTCGCCGTCAGGCCCGAAGCTGGGTAAGCGTGCAGGCGCCGGGTGCCCAACGCTTCGTCTTTGCCGACGGGTACTACTCAACTCAAGGTCAGCGTTTCATCACAGGTGCCACCCGCCGGCACCGTTATGACCTTTTCGGCCTGCACCCGCTGATTGTGTATGGTAGCTTCTACTTTCACCTGGTGTTTACCGGGTACCAGGTTGGGCTTACCCGCCGTTGTTCCCCGGTAGCCTTGGGGCGTTCCCCCATCAATCACCAGTGTCCACTCTTTGTCCACCTTGTCACCGTTGGTTACGGTAAGGTTCATGGCGCCGGGTTCGGTGATGGCCGGCTTCGCTTTAATGGATTCATCCAGGTTATTGATGGCGCTCTGAAACTCCCGCACCCACACGTTGGTCTCTTCCCGGACAATGGTGTTTACCTGGGCAATGAACGTTTTGCACCGGGCCAGCATCTGGGAGACCTGGTCGGACGTCGGCGGCTGTCCCTGCCAGCCCGCCCGCGCCGCCTCCCAATCCATCTGGAATTCCTGGGCAATCTGGCGGAGTTGCAGTTCGGCCACGATGTAGCGCATCCAGCCGGATGAAAAGCCAAAAAAACGGTCCAGGAGCAATAGTGCCCCCGCCACCCCGAGCAGTACGGCTGTCCAGCCGGCTTTGAAAAGCGGGGTCTGCCCGTTGTCATTCGAAAGCAATTCGCCGAGGGTAGGCAGCAGGGCGGCAGCGGTGCCCAGCAAAATGGTGGCGAACCGGATGTTACGCGCCCACTTTTTCTTGCCGTTCTTCGCCAGGATGTACCAGTTGATGGCATCGGTAGCAAGCTGGAAGGCGTGCCCGAATAATTCATTGAGTGAGCTTTCCGCCTCATCTTTTCCCCATTCAAAGGATATTTTAGCGTTGGGCATCAAGTCTGGTTTTTTTTGTTTTTTACCGAATAGGACCATAAATAAAACCACTGGGAGAAGCAGTATCAGGAGGAACCGGAGGGTGGGCCAGGAACCGGCTGCCACCGGGGCTGCGTAACTGAGTTTGAACAGGATTACGCAGAGCATACGGATCAAGCGGAAAAAGCTGACCAGGTCGTCGAAAGCGCCAAGCCAATCCAACGCTGCACCCGCCGGGCCTGCCGGTACGCAGGTTGCATGAATGAACGGGTAAACAGGTGATCGCATCCGGTTAAAGTAACGTAGACCCGCAGGGTTCGACCCGCATAAGTTAGAAAGCCCGGCCTCCGGGCGCAATACCTACAAGTAAGTATTTTGAGGGGTGGTTTGGCAGCCGTCATCCCCTTTTTTTCCCTGTTTTCAATAATGCTCACAAAAAAAGAGCCCGCATACCAGCAGGCTCTTTTCTTTTTATCAGGAATCGAAAATCTGTTTTTGTTTACCTCAGCACCAGTTTGAGGTGCTGCACGCCGGAACGGGTCGTCAGGCGGGCAAAGTACACGCCGGCCGGGGCCGCTTTTGCTTCCCATTCCACCCGGTTTGCCGCGCCGGCGGCGGCTCTGCCCGCCCCCAGCCTGGCGACCAGCCTGCCCTTCAGGTCGTAGACCTCCAGGGCGTACTCCTCCTCGCTGCCCAGCGTAAAGGCAAGGGTGGTGCTGCCCGTGAAGGGGTTGGGGTAGCCGCTCAGGGTGGCCCCGGCCAAGGAGCCTTCCCCACCCACCGGGCCAGGCTGGCGGGCTTTGCTGCGCTCCTCGTGCACCAGGATCGAGCCGCCCCCCAGGGCCGTTGCCGCTGGGGCTTCATCGGCAGCCCCCCGCTGGTTGTCGTACTCGGCCAGCGGCTGGCCCTCTTGCCAGATCTTGATGCGCAACCGGTCGCTGCCCGTGCCTCCGTTCATCTGCCCGTCCACGGCAGTGAGCAGGAACTTGTATCCCCCTTGCCCGTTGAGCGTACCCGTCCCCTTGTACTGGGCCTGCCCGCCGGCTACCACCAGCCATTCGTAGGAACTGCTGTGAAAGGCCATGCCGGCCGCCTCAAACTCCAAGTGGGTCGCGCCCACGGGTTGGCTGGCCCCTTTCTGGTAGCGCGACACGAAGCCGAAGTGCGCCTTGCCAGTGGCCGACGGGTTGGGCGCGTAAGCGCCGGCAGGCGAGTTGAACCAGCCCCCGCCGGTGACAAAGCCGCCACTGGGATCGTAGACCACTACGTAGCGCAGGCTGGCAGTAGCCGTTGCCCCGCAGACATCGGTAACCGAGAGCGTTACCGTGTGCACGCCGGGCGTGCTGTAGCTGCGGCTGCCGGTGATCTTGCCACTCACCGCATCGATGGTGCCCGGACTCGTGCCGTTGCCCCAGTCCCAGGTGGCTTCACGCAGGTTGTTGTCCCCAAAATCGGCGCTGGCCGATACGGTGGAGTTGATGGCAACGGGGGAAAGCGGAGCGGTGATGCCGGCCAACACCGGCCCGGCATTGGTAAGGGTGAGGCGCTGGGTGGCCGTGGAACGGTTGCCGGCCGCATCTTCCACCGTCCAGGTCACCGTGGTCGTGCCCACCGGCAGGAAGGCCGGCGCGTCGTGGGTGGCCGCTTTGATGCCGGCGCAGTTGTCGGAAGTCAGGGGCAGGCCCAAGGCGACGTCAGCAAGCGGGCGGCCGCACTGGCCGGCAGCATTGGTCAACGTCAGGGCAGCCGGCGCGGCAATGGCAGGGCTGGTCTCGTCTTTCACCACCACCTTCTGGGTCTGGGTCGTGGTGTTGCCGCTCTCGTCGCGGTACGTCCAGGTTACGATGTAGGTACCCTGCGCGGTGTACTCCAGCGGGTCGGTGGTGGTGCCCGGCACAAACATTCCGCCGCAGTTGTCGTTCGCGGCCGGCGTTTCGGTGATCCTGGCGGCGCATTCGCCGGTTACGTCGGGCAAAGAAGCCGTCCAGGGCACGGGTGCCGTCTTGTCCACCACGGTTACGGTGAAGCTTTTGGTGACCCTGCCGCACCCATTGACGGCAATGGCCGTAACGGTGGTAGTGCCCACCGGGAAAACGTGCGGAGACGTAATTACGTCCTCGCCGGCTTTGTAGAGGATCCCGGGTGCCGGCGTGCCGGTTGCGGAGGCGGCAAACGTGACGCTGGCCCCGCATTCCATGGCCCCGGCGTTCACGGTGATGTCGGCGGGTACGGAGGTAAGCACGGGCGACGTGCAGGCCGGCTTTTCCACGAACAGGCTGCCCAGCGGACTGACCCCATCGGCTTCCGTAAAGCTTCTCAGCACGGTATACGTGCCCTCAAGGCTGATTTTAAAGAGGGTACCCCGGTTATCGCTGCCACCCTGATACGTCATGCCGTACAAGTCGCCGTTGCTGCCCTCCACCAGACCACTCCGGGGATCGGCCCCGTCGAAGCCGTTGAATTCTTTGAGCACGGTATGGGTGCCCTCCGGGCTGATCCTGAAAATGGTGCCCGCGTTGTTGCTCATGCTGGTAATGCCGTAGAAGTTGCCGTCGCTGGCCTCCACCAGGCTGCCCGCCGGACTCCCCCCCTCTCCGTAAGCAAACGCTTTGAGCACCGTATGCGTGCCCGCCGGGCTGATCTTAAAGACCGTGCCCTGGTAATTGCTGCCGCCATAGCTGGTCGTGCCGTAAAAGTCGCCGTCGCTGCCCTCGGCCAGACCGCCCAGGGGATTGGCTCCGTCGGAAAAGTTAAAGCTTTTGAGCACGGCAAACGCACCCGCCGGGCTGATCTTAAAGACGGTCCCGTGGCCACGCTCGCCCCCCGCCTGCGTCACGCCGTAAAAGTTGCCGTCGCGGCCCTGCACCAGGCTGCCCATCGGCTGTATTCCATCGACATTGCCGAGTTCTTTCAGCAGGGCAAACGCCCCCGTCGGGCTGATCTTGAAGATGGTGCCGCCCCAGTTGCGGCCCCCCTGCTGCGTCACGCCGTAGAAGTATCCGTCACGGCCCTCCACCAGGTTGCTCCAGGGGCTGCCGAAGGAACCAGCCTCGGGGGAGTAGCCGAAGCCAGGCAGTTCGGCAAGGTTTTTTAGCACGGTATGCGTGCCATCAGGGCCGATCTTGAAGAACGTTCCCAGGTTATGCGTGCCGCCCTGGCTGGTCATGCCGTAGAAGTTACCGTCACGGCCTTTCACCAGCCCTTTCGTGGGATACGAACCATCGGAGTAGCTGAAGTTGTTGAGCACGGCAAACGCGCCCGCCGGGCTGATGCTAAAGATCGTTCCAAAGCCAGACCAGTAAGATTCACCGCCGGAGTAAGTCGTGCCGTAGAAATTGCCGTCAGTGCCTTGCACCAGGCTGCCCTGTGGATAGATCCCGGCGGTGAAGTCGGCGCCTAAGTCTTTCAGCGGGGTAAACGTGCCCGCGGGGCTGATTTTGAAAACGGTCCCGTAGCCGTACAAGCCGCCCCGGTTGGTCAGGCCGTAGAAGTCGCCGTCACGGCCCTCCACCAGGTCGCCCATTGGATTAGCCCCACTGGCGTAGTGCTGGCCGAAGCTTGTCAGCAGGGTAAACGCCCCCGTTGGGCTCATTTTGAAGACTGTGCCGGCGCCGTACTCGCCGCCCGAGTAGGTCATGCCGTAGAAGTCGCCGTCCCGGCCCCCCACCAGACCGCCCATTGGATTGGCCCCGTCGGAGGAGTTGAAGTTTTTGAGCACGGTAAACGCCCCCGCCGGGCTGATCTTAAAGGCCGTGCCGGCGTTGTCGCTGCCGCCGTTAGCGGCCAGGCCGTAGAAGTCCCCGTCGCGGCCCTCCACCAGACTGCCCGCCGGCCAGGCCCCGTCGGCGTAGTCGAAGCTTTTCAGTACGGTAAGTTGCCCCGCCGGGCTGATCTTAAAGATGGTGCCGGCGCTGTTGCTGCCCCCGTCACTGGTCATGCCGTAGAAGTTGCCGTCGCTTCCCTCCACCAGGCGGCCCAGGGGATGCCCTCCTTCGGAGGAGCGGTCGAAGCTGTGCAGCAGGGTAAATGCCCCCGCGGGACTGATTTTAAAGACCGTACCCGCGAAACTGCTGCCGCCGTAATTGGTCATGCCGTAGAAGTTGCCGTCGCGGCCTTCCACCAGGCCGCCCATCGGAAAAGCCCCGTCGTAGAAGTTAAAGCTTTTCAGTACGGTAAGTTGCCCCGACGGGCTGACCTTAAAAACGCTGCCGAAGGTCGCCAGGTAGCTACTGTAGTTGTGCTGACTCATTGTCACGCCGTAAAAGTACCCGTCACGCCCCTGCACCAGGCTGCCCGTAGGATTGGCGGGTGCAGCGACAAACGCTTTGTGCACGGTAAAATCGGCGCCCGTACTGCTGACGGAGAATGCCGTGCCGGCCCCTTCGGGACCCCCGTTACTGGTTACACCCCAGAGCACGTCCTGGGCAAAGCCCGGGCCAGCCACCAGCAGCAGGAAACTCACTAGAAACCAGCCGATGCACTGGCAAGCCACCGGCAGCGCCGCCTGGGGAAATACCCGCCATGCCGCTTGTAGTCGTTTTTTCATGTAGAATAAGAGAGAGGTTGATCGTTACTGGGAAATGATTCTGGCCGTGACTGACACTTGCAGGGCCGCCGGGTCCAGGTCGGCAAAGGGCACGGCCATGTCGGGGGAAGGTCTTTCACACGAACCGGCCTGGGCCTGCCCGGCCGGCGTGGGACGCAGCACGCCTACGCACATGCGCTTGCGCTCCCCGTGCTGCACCTTGATCTCCCAGGAGCCCCGTACCGTGGTGGGGTTGCCGTTGGCAGCCTTGAACAAGAGAAAAGAATGGCCGTTGCACTGGCTCACCTGGTAGTAGAACGATACGCCCTGCACCTGCCCGATGAGTTGCCAGCTTTCCTCGCCGGGGGTCGGCCCGGGAGCGGGTAGCTGGGCAAAGCTGGGGCCGTGGGTCAGTAGAAAAATACTCATACAAGCGGCAAAAAGCCACTTGCAAGCGGGTGCTCTCCGGCTCTCCCGCAACAGCGGAATGGTAAACTGCATAGCAATAGAGATTGATTATGATGGATTGGATTATGGGAATACGCACGGGTGCCCTGCTCCACAGGAACGGGCCCGCGCGGAGAAACTAAAGAGGGGGTCAGGCAGCAGTGAAGCTACTTCAAGTGGTTCGTGTAGAAGCGGTTATTGAAACATTGCCGTCACGTCGGAGGGCGTCAGCAGGCGGGTTGAAAAGTGGCAGGGAAAGGCTTACAAAAGATCAGTCATGCATGGCACTGGAAACAGGAAACAGAATTGGAATAATAGAAAGGGTCGTTAAATATAACTTAATAATATTCACTACTTCGTGAAAAAATAAGCAGTATTGACTCCCGGGTGTAACAGGAGTGCGCTTAAGCGTTCAACAATGTTACACGTTGCCCGGCGCATTGTCAATGCTTGGTTCAAGTATTTATTCCCGTTGTTTCCGTGCGTAGCCTTCGTGCGCATTCACCCCTTGCCGCACCCAATGCCGGTCGCCGTCAGGGCCCGACCAGCCCCCGCGGCGCGCAATTCTTTTTAACAAAAGCAAATTATACTTTTCGGGTAAATTCTGGCATTACTCCGGTAATCTTAGTATGATTACGGCACTGTTAACATTCTAAACTTACACCTAACATGCAGGAAAAATTACGTTATTTGAAATGGCTGTTTCTACTACTGCTTCTGCCGGAAGCGGCGCTGGCGCAGTTTACAGCCTCCGGCAAAGTAACTGACCGACGCACCAACGAGCCGGTGGTGGGGGCGTCGGTGCTGGTCAAATCCACGACCACGGGCACGGTGACCAACGCCGAAGGCGAATTCCGGATTGAAGTGCCGGGCCAGTCGGCAACCCTTACCGTGAGCTACATCGGTTACCTCTCGCAGGACGTGCCGGTTACCCCAAGTTCCGGCAACGTCACCGTTGCACTGGCTGAAGATGTTACCAAACTGGAAGAAGTGGTCGTGACGGGCCTCGCCTCTTCGGTGAAAAGGTCGAACCTGGCCAACGCCGTGGGCACCGTGTCGGCCCAGGAACTGACGGGCACCACGGCCCCCCAAACCCTGGATGCGGCCCTGTACGGCAAAATCACCGGGGCCAACATCGTAGCCAACTCCGGGGCGCCGGGAGGCGGCATTTCCATGAAACTGCGGGGCATTACCACCATCACGGGTTCGTCGGAACCCCTCTACATCGTGGACGGCGTGTACATGGACAATTCGGCCATCTCCTCGGGCATCAACCTGGTGACGGCGGCTTCCCGGGCGGCCGGCGCCACGTCCACGCAGGACAACCCGGCCAACCGGATTGCCGACCTCAACCCCGCCGACATCGAAAACATTGAAGTCCTCAAGGGACCTTCGGCCGCGGCCATTTACGGGGCCCGGGCCAACGCCGGCGTGGTCATCATCACCACCAAACGGGGCAAAAGCGGCAAAACCAACATTTCCTTCAACCAGGACGTGGGCGTAGCCTCGGCCCTCAACCTGCTGGGCCTGCGCGACTACACCGACGAACGGGTCCGGGCTTCGCTCGGGGAAGTCGAACTGGGCCGGTACCAGGCCGCCCGCGCCGCCGGCCGGCTGGTAGACTACGAAAAGGAACTCTACGGCGAAAGGGGCATGCTCTACAACACCCGGCTCAGCCTGTCGGGGGGTACCGAAAAAACCAGGTTCTTCGTGTCGGGCTCCTTGCAGGATGAGGAGGGCATCATCAAAAATACGGGTTTCAACCGCAAGACGGTCCGCGCCAACGTGGACCACAAAATCTCGGAGGTGTTCGACGTTTCCCTCAACGCCAACTACATCAACTCCACCACCGACCGGGGCGTGACCAACAACGACAATTCGGGCATTTCGTACGGCGTGGCGCTGAGTTCCACGGTGCCCTGGGCCAATCTGTTCCCCGACGCCAACGGCGTGTACCCGGCAAACCCCAACGCGGCTTCCAACTTCCTGCAAACCCGCGACCTGTCCACGATCACCGAAGAGAACAACCGGTTTCTGGGCGGCGGCAGCCTGAACGTAAACGTGTTGCGGCGCAGCAATGCGACCCTGCGCCTGCTGCTCCGGGGCGGATTCGACTACTACAACCTCAATTCCACGCTCTACTTCCCCGAAGAGCTGCAGTGGCAGCAGACCGGCCTTACCGCCACCCAGGGGTTTTACTCCCGCGGCAACGGCCTCTCCCTCAACACCAACGCTTCGGCCTTCCTGGTGTACAATACCAACATCGGCAAACTCAACCTTACCTCCCAGCTCGGCACAACCCGGCTTACGTTCCGCAACGAACGGAGCAATACGTTTGCCACGCAACTCATCCCGGGCCAGCGGAACCTGGAACAGGGCGGCGCCACGCGGGTGTTTGACCGGCAACTGCGCAGCGGAGACATTGGGTACTTGTTCCAGCAGGAGGCCAACTACGAGGATAAGATCATTGCCACGGCCGGCATCCGGTTCGACAAGTCAAACATGAACGGTGATCCCAGCCGGCTCTTTGCCTTCCCCAAGGTCTCCCTGGCCGTCAACCTGGCCAACTTTGATTTCTGGAACCTGGAAGCCATCAACCAGTTGAAGCCGCGCATCGCGTACGGCGAAGCCGGCGGCATTCCCAGCGCCAACCCCACCACCCTGCAGGCGCCCAAGTTCACGGTAATGAACCCCGCCAATATTCTGGACGCGGTGGGCCGGCCCCTGACGGGCCTGGTCATCGGCGCCACCCGGGGCGAACCCGGCATTCTGCCCGAACGGTCGAAGGAACTGGAAGCCGGCCTCGACGTGGGCTTGTTCGATAATAAGCTGTCGCTCGAAGCCACGTACTACGTCAAAACCGTGAGCGACCTGATCCTGCTGGCCAACATTCCGACTTCTACGGGTTTTACCAACCAGTACGCCAACGTGGGCACCCTGCGGAACCGGGGGGTAGAACTCACCCTGGGCATCGCGCCGGTGAACACGCCGGCCGTGCAATGGAATACCCGCACCAACTTCTGGCTGAACCGGGCCGAAATGACCCGCCTCGACGTAGCCCCGTTCAACATCGGTGGTTTCTCGAACGCCCTGGGTTCGTTCCGCATTGAGAAGGGACAGTCGCCCACGCAGATCGTCGGGGTAGTGCCCGACCGCGGGGTGGTCCAGATCGGGGATGCCACGCCCAAGTTCCAGTTGTCGTTCTACAACGACCTTACCTTCTTCAAAAATTTCCAGTTTTCGATGCTGTGGCACTGGAAGCAGGGCGGCCAGAACATCAACCTCACCCAACTGCTCACCGACCTGGGCGGGACCAGCTTCGACTTTGACGACGACGACAACGGCAACGGCATCGTCAACGGCGTGGAACGCACCAGCCTGCTGGGCACGGATACCCGGGTGTGGGTGCAGAATTCGAGCTACGTAAAGCTCCGCGAAGTGGCCCTCTACTACACCATTCCGGGTTCGGTGACCAAAGGCTTTGCCAAGGGGGCCCTCGAAAGCATCCGGGTGGGCGTGTCGGGCAACAACGTGCTGCTGTTCTCGGACTACAAGAGCTACGACCCGGAAGTGTCCAACTTCGGCAACAACGGCATTTCCACCGGCGTGGAAGTAACGCCCTTCCCCTCTTCCCGGCGCCTGTTCTTCCACCTGGCCGTCAATTTCTAGGCATACGGGAGACTTCAGACGCAAGACGGGAGACTGCACCAATTAATCATTTACCCGCATTTCATTAACTTCTTATCCGCAACATGAGAAAACCACTTTATATATGCCTGGTCCTGGGACTGCTCGGGCTGAACGCCTGCAAGCTGGACGACTTGGAGAACCTCAACCAGCCGACCCCTGACCAGTTTGCCCGCAATGCCAGCATTCCGGAACTCAACACCCTCGTGATCGGCTCCATTGCCCAGATGCGCGACAACTACGACCTGTACATCGACGACCTGGCCATCATCGGGCGGGAGGCTTACCGGTTCTCCGGCTCCGACCCGCGGTATACTTCCGAACTGCCCGGCGCCAACGGCGCGCAGCTCGACAACAACGCCTTCTACACCACCAACCCCTACGCCTCCCGCTACGCGACCGTAAAAACGCTTAACATCCTGATTGACGCGGTCAACAATACGGCCCTGCCGCCCGATTCGATCAAACAGGCTTACCTGGGCGTGGCCAAAACCCTCAAAGCCCATGAGTTGCTGATGGTGCTCAACATGCAGTACAACAACGGCATCCGGGTTGACGTGGGCAACCCCATCCAGCTGGGTCCTTTCCTCTCCCGGGAAGAATCCCTCAATGCCATTGCGACGCTGCTCGACGAAGGCGCGGCGCACCTCAACAACGCCGGTGGATTTCCTTTCCTGCTGCCGGCCGGTTTCACCGGGTTCGATTCCCCCGGCACCTTCCGGCAATTCAACCGGGCACTGGCGGCCCGGGTAGCCGTGTACCAGGGCCGGTACGCCGCCGCCCTGACCTTCCTCAACGAATCCTTCCTGAACCTGAACGGCGGCTATACCCAGGGCGTGTACCTGAACTATTCCGCGGGGTCCGGCGACCGGCTCAACACGTTGTTCCTGGCGCCCAATGCCAGCGGCGACATCCGGGTGGCGCACCCGGGCTGGGTGGCGCAGGCCGAGGCCGGCGACCGGCGGCTTTCGAAGGTACTGCTGCGCACCGATCCCGCCACGTCGGCCGGCCTCAACGGCACGCACGACGTGTACGTGTACAAGAGCAACGTAGACCCCACGCCGGTAATTACCAACGAGGAGCTGGTGCTCCTGTACGCGGAGGCGCAAATCCAGACCAACAACCTGTCGCCCGGCCTGGAAGCCCTCAACAACATCCGCAGCAGTGCCGGGCTTGAGCCGTACAGCGGCCCGCTGGACCAGGCCGCATTGGTCAACGAGATGCTCAGGCAGCGAAGGTATTCGCTCTTCTTCCAGGGCCACCGCTGGATTGACCTGCGCCGCTACAACCGCCTGGCCGAACTGCCCATCGACCGGCCCGGCGACGTGGTACACGCGCAGTTTCCCCGTCCGTTCCCCGAAGTAGGGGTGCAGGGCGGCTAACCACGGCAATCGTCCCAACGGCATTTACCCAACAGCAGAGCCCTTGTCCTCCGGGAAGTGACAAGGGCTTCGCTTTTTTGTTTTGATGCCAAAGTTCCATACGTTCGCAGTCCCGAACCACGCCCCATGCAGCATACAAGCAATCCCTCCTTTTACGGCAGAAGAGCATTCTGCACCTCGGTGACCAAACTGGCCGGCGCTTCCCTGGTGCTGGCGCTGCCCGGCGCAAGCGTTGCCCGAAGCGTACCGTCCCCCGGAGCAACCTACACCGTAAAGCAGGTGATTGACCTCATCCTCAAAGAAGTGCCCGGCGCCCCGTTCCCCAACACCGTGGACCAGCTCCGGTCGGGCAGCCCCGAACAGGAAATCACCGGCATCGTCACCACCACCTTCCCCACGCTGGAGGTCATCGAGAAAACCGCCCGGGCCGGCGCCAACTTCATCGTTGCCCACGAAACGCCTTTTTACAACAACGCCGACGAAACCGACTGGCTGCAAGGCGACGACGCCTACCGCTACAAAGTAGACCTGCTCAACAAACACAAGATTGCCGTCTGGCGTTTTCACGACTACTGGCACGCCCACAAGCCCGACGGCATCATCATGGGCACGCTCACCAGGCTGGGCTGGGCGGGCCATTTCGACCCCGGGAATCCCCGCATCCTCACCCTGCCCAAACCGGTGTCCATTAAGTCGGTGGTGAAGCTAACGAAGGACCGGCTGGGCATCGCCACGGTGCGCCTGGTGGGCGACCCCGCCCGGAATTGCCGCACGATCTACCTGGCGTTCGGCTACATGGACAGCAAACGACAAATTGCGGCCATCCAGCAGTACCAGCCCGACCTGATCCTGAGCGGCGAAACGCGGGAGTGGGAAACGGTGGAACGCGTACGGGACGGCCTGCGGATGGGGCAGCCCACGGCCTTGCTGGTGCTGAGCCACGCCGTGAGTGAAGAAGCCGGCATGGAATACGCCGCCGGGTGGCTGCAACCCAAGGTGCCCGGCGTCCGCGTCACGCACATTGCCGCCAACAATCCCTTTACTTTTTTGTAAGCAGCGAGCCCTTCCGTTTTGCAAGAAATGGCCGCCTTTGCGTGAAAATAACCAACCCCTTTCCCGGCCGCCGCGTACAAAGCCCTAGTTCCCAGTGGGAACCTTGTCCGCGCCGGTTGCTCTCCAGCCGTCCAACGTTTGTCAATCCCAACCCTCAATCGCCAGCTGAGCCATGAACCACGACCGCCACGGGGAGAAGCGCGACTTCTCCCGTACCCCGGAATTGCCGACCGCCCAAGAAGCCCAACCCGTAGCCGCCGAAATACCAGGTGGAGGCGACACCGCCCCCGACGACGTCTGTTCGCTGGCCGGTACGGCAGCGCCGGACAGCCGCAAGCCGGAAGGCGGCGCCCTGGTGAACATCGACGGGCACGCGCTGGCCCTCACCAACCTCGACAAGGTGTACTGGCCGGCCACCCGATACACCAAGTGCGACCTGATCGCCTACTACCGGGCCGTGGCCGACCACCTGCTGCCCTACCTCAAAGACCGGCCGCAGTCCTTGCACCGGCACCCCAACGGCATCCGCGACGAAGGGTTTTACCAGCGCGACATCCGCAGCCAACTCCCGGAATGGGTGGAAACCGCCGAAATTTACGCCGAATCGACCGGGCGCAACCTGGCGCACGTGCTCTGCCAGAACGAAGCCACGCTGGTGTACCTCAACAACCTGGGCTGCATTGAAATTCACCCCTGGAACGCCCGGGTGGGCTCCCTCGACAAGCCCGACTACCTGGTGATCGACCTCGACCCCGGCGAAAATACCTACGACCAGGTGGTGGAGGTGGCCCTGGCCGTGAAGGGCGTGATGGACGCGGCCGGCGCCACGGCGTGCTGCAAAACCTCGGGGGCCACGGGCATGCACATCTTCGTGCCCCTGGGCGGCCGGTACGGGTTCGACGCGGCCGAAGCCTTTGCCCGGGCCGTGGCCGAACGGGTGCACGCCCAACTGCCCGAACTGACCAGCCTCGAACGCAGCCCCAAGGCCCGGCGCAAAAGGGTGTACCTCGACTATTTGCAGAACAACATCGGGCAGTCGGTGGCGGCCGCCTACAGCGTACGGCCCAAACCCGGCGCCACGGTATCTACGCCGCTGGCCTGGGAAGAGGTGAAAAAGGGCCTGCAACCGTCAAGGTTCACCATCAAGACGGTGCCCGAACGGCTCGAACGCGTCGGTGACCTGTTCCGGGACGTACTCGGGCCGGGCGTGGACCTGGACGCCTGCACCGCCCGCCTGGCGGCCATTGGGTAAATCGCCTGCGTAACCACACGAACCGCGACGCATGGGCGACAAAAAGCTTTTCATCGGTACGTCGGGCTGGCACTACAAGCACTGGCGGGGCAACTTTTACCCCGCCGGCGTGACGCCGGCCGGCTACCTGGCTCACTACCTGAAGACGTTCTCCACGGTGGAGATCAACAACTCGTTCTACCGGCTGCCGTCGGCGGAGACCCTGGCCGACTGGCGGGCGTCAGTGCCGGAAGATTTTGTTTTCGCCGCCAAGGCGAGTCGTTTCATCACGCACATGAAGAAGCTCAAAGACCCGCAGGCGAGTTTCGGGCTGTTCATGGAGCGGGTACGGGTGCTGGGCGAAAAGCTGGGGCCGGTGCTGTTCCAGTTGCCGCCCGCCTGGCGCTTCGACGAGGGCCGTTTCGGCGCCTTCCTGCAAGCCCTGCCCCCCGAGTACCGCTACGCCTTCGAGTTCCGCGACCCGAGCTGGTACAACGACCGGGCCTACGACCTGCTCCGGCAGCACCGGTGCGCCTTCTGCATCTACGAACTGGAGTACCACCTGTCGCCGCTGGAGGTGACCACCGACCTGGTGTATGTACGGCTGCACGGGCCGGAAAAGAAGTACGACGGCAGCTACTCCGACGCCGTGCTGGCTGCCTGGGCCGACCGGTGCCGGGGCTGGCTTTCAACCGGCAAAAGCGTCTACTGCTACTTCGACAACGACATGCACGGCTACGCCCCGGTAAATGCCGCCCGCTTGCAGGAAATGCTAACTTAGCCTTGCCATTTGCCGTAGCCTACCTATGATTGGTGCGACCGGGCTGCTTTATCCGCAAGGACGCAGTTCCGTTCCGCCAACCCGCTAGCTATTCATAGCCCCATCCGTATGACCAAATCCATCTTTATCGCCACCACCGAGCCCTACAGCGGCAAGTCCGTGGTGGCCCTGGGCCTCATGCACATGCTGCTGGGCAAAGCCAAACGCATCGGCTACTTCAAACCCATCGTCAACTACCCGCCGCAGGAGAAAAAAGACGTACACATCGAAACCCTCATCCGGCACTTCGGGCTGCCCATGCGCTACGAAGACACGTTTGCCTTTACCCGCGAAGAAGTCATGCGCCTGGCCGAGACGGGCAGCACCGACGAACTCATCGACACGATCATCCGCAAGTACAAGGGCCTGGAGGAGAACCACGATTTCGTGATCGTAGAGGGCAGCGACTTCCTGGGCGGCGGCGTGGCCTTCGAGTTCAACGCCAACGTGTCGTTCGCCAAAAACCTGGGCGCCCCCGTGCTCATCGTCATTTCGGGGGAAGGCAAAACCACCGCCCAGATCCTCAACGCCACCATCACCACCCTCCACAACTTCCAGGCGCAGGAGGTGCAGGTGCTGGCCGCCATTGCCAACAAGGTAGCTCCCGGCCAGGCCGACGAAGTGCGGGACCTGCTCCGCGCGCAGCTCGACGGCAAGGTGATCTCGGCGGTGATTCCCGAGGACAAAAGCCTCAAAAACCCCAGCATGCAGGAAGTGCTGGCGGCCGTGGGCGGCAGGGTGCTCTTCGGCGAACACCTGCTCACTACGCAGGTAAGCAACTCGATTGTGGGGGCCATGCAGGTGCCCAACTTCCTGCGCCGCCTCCAGGAGAATACGCTGGTGGTCACCCCCGGCGACCGGTCGGACCTGCTCATGACGGGCTTGCAGGCCAACGTTTCCACCAGCTACCCCAAGGTGGCGGGCTTCGTGCTCACGGGCGGCCTGCTGCCCGAAGAACCCGTGCTGCAACTCATCCAGGGCCTCCAGACGGTGGTGCCCATCATTGCCGTGGACGCCGGTACGTTCCAGACCTCCAACCGCATCGGCGCCATCCAGTCGCGCATCTCCCCCGACGATACCAAGAAGATCGGGCTCGCCATCGCCACCTTCGATAAGTACGTGGACGTGAAGGCCCTCGACGAACGGATCATTACTTTCGAGTCGGAAGGCATTACGCCGCGCATGTTCCAGTACCAGCTCGTGCAGCGGGCCCGGCGGCAGAAAAAACACATCGTGCTGCCCGAAGGCAACGACGACCGCATCCTCACGGCCGCCGCCCAACTGACCGCCCAGGACATCGTGGACCTGACCATCCTCGGCGACCCGGCCGAAGTAGCCGCCGCGGCCGCCCGGCTGGGCCTCCGGCTCGACGGCGTGAAGGTCGTTGACCCGGTGCGGTCGCCGCAGTTTGCCGACTACGCCGAAACCCTCTACCAGTTGCGCAAGGCCAAGAACGTGAACCTCGACATGGCCCGCGACCTGATGAGCGACGTGTCGTACTTCGGCACGATGATGGTGTACAAGGGCCACGCCGACGGCATGGTGTCGGGGGCGGTGCACACCACGCAGCATACCATCCGGCCGGCGCTGCAATTCGTGAAGACCCGGCCCGGCGTTTCGGTGGTGTCGTCGGTGTTTTTCATGTGCCTGCCCGACCGCGTGTCGGTGTTCGGGGATTGCGCCGTAAACCCCAACCCGAACGCCGAGCAACTGGCCGAAATCGCCATCTCGTCGGCCGAAACGAGCCTGGCCTTCGGCATCGAGGCGCGCATTGCCATGCTGTCGTACTCGTCGGGCACCTCGGGGCAGGGCGAGGAGGTGGAGAAAGTGCGCCAGGCTACGCAACTGGTGAAGGCGCGGCGCCCCGACCTGAAGGTGGAAGGCCCCATCCAGTACGACGCCGCCGTGGACCCGGCCGTGGGCCGCCAGAAAATGCCCGGCTCGGAAGTGGCGGGCCAGGCCAGCGTGCTGATCTTCCCCGACCTCAACACGGGCAACAACACCTACAAGGCGGTGCAGCGTGAAACCGGGGCCCTGGCCATCGGTCCGGTGCTCCAGGGCCTCAACAAGCCCGTCAACGACCTGAGCCGCGGCTGCACCGTGGCCGACGTATTCAACACGGTGGTCATCACGTCCATCCAAAGCCAGCTTTAATGGTACACTGATGGGTTATGATGATTATGATTTGTTATGATTTTTTCTTCTGATTCTTTCTTTTAAAATCAGTCCTGATCATAATCATCATAACCCATCAGTGTACCATCACCCTCGTCTAACACCCCACACAATGAAGGTTTTTGTCATCAATTCCGGCAGCAGTTCCATCAAGTACCAGTTGTTCAACATGCCCAGCGACCAGCCGGTGTGCAGCGGGCTGGTGGAACGCATCGGCCTGGAGGGCGCCGTGATTACCCACAAGGTGTACCGGGGCGGGGCGGAGGAAACCGTCAAGCGCAACGTTGACATTCCCGACCACCGGGCCGGCCTGGTGGAAGTCAACAAACTGCTCACCGACCCGGCCCTCGGCGTGATCGGTGACCCGGGCGAGATCGACGTGGTGGGCCACCGGGTGGTGCACGGCGGGGAAACCTTCGCGGCTACCGTGGAAATTACCGGCGCGGTGAAGGCGGAAATCGAAAAGCTGTTTTCGCTGGCCCCGCTCCACAACCCGCCCAACCTGCTGGGCATCGGCGTGGCCGAAAAGATATTTCCCCAGGCCCGGCAGGTGGCCGTGTTCGATACGGCCTTTCACCAGACCATGCCCGAAAAAGCCTTCCGCTACGCCGTGCCCCGCGACTTTTACGCCGCCCACCGCATCCGGGCGTACGGCTTTCACGGCACGAGCCACAAGTACGTGGCCCAGCGGGCCGCCGAATACCTGAGCAACCCACGGGCCAAACTCATTACGGTACACCTGGGCAACGGGTGCAGCATCACGGCCGTGGACGGCGGCAAGTCGGTGGATACCAGCATGGGCTTTGGTCCCATGAACGGGCTCATCATGGGCACCCGCAGCGGCGACATCGACCAATCGGTGATCTTCTACCTGGTCAACCAGCTGGGCTACCGCGTGGACGAGGTGAACACGATCCTCAACAAGCGGAGCGGCATGCTGGGCCTTACGGGTTTCAGCGACATGCGAGACATCGGCAAGGCCCTCGAAGGCGGCAACCCCGACGCCCGGCTGGCCTACGACCTGTACGCCTACCGGATCAAGAAGTACATCGGGGCCTACGCGGCCGTGCTCAACGGCCTCGATGCGGTGGTGTTTACGGCCGGAGTAGGGGAAAACGACGCCCGGACCCGCGAACTCGTCTGCACGAACATGGATTTCCTGGGCATCCGCCTGGACCCCGAGAAGAACGCCTTGCGGGGCGGCCTCCGCGAGATCAGCACCGGTGATTCCCGCGTGAAGGTGCTGGTGGTGCCCACCAACGAGGAACTGGAAATTGCCCGGCAGTGCTACGCGTTGCTGAGCGAGGAATAGGTTTGTCCCGAAGGGCTGGTTTCTAAGGGAAAAACGGCAATTCAACTAAAATTGCAGCTGACTGAGCGTAAGGAAAAATCCTCAATTACAAAAAAAAATGGCGTGGATATTCAGTTTGTCCGCCGAGACCGGCCCAGACCGGACAAACGCACAAAGGTTCGAAAGACACTTTGCCGGCAGACGGATTGGCACCGACCTCGGTGAATACAACGTTTGGACGAACGTTGCCGGGTATGACGGGGCTTACTGGTGTTTCGTCGGAACCGACCAACTGAGCAGGACAGGCATTTATTCCGTTGAAGATGCGTTGGCGATGTCACTGGTGGGCGTGGAGTTGTACGCGTTACTGAGGTCAGCCCCAAGTTTTCGGTACGCACTGGTGGGGGTTGAAGTAGACGCATGGGTAACCGAAGCGGAAATGAGGGAAGACCCGGCATTCATCACAAAAATGGACGGGTTTGTGATCGAAAGGGAGTTGTACAAGGAAGTCGGTGCAAAGGGTAATTTTCAAGATTTTACGGCGAGCCACGTCTGGCTCCCCTACCGGGGAGAATCCCACCGGTGGTACAATGCCGGTACGCAAAGTTTTGAAGAGTGGCATTTCGAAAAGGATTAGCTCCATGCATTCGCGTCGCGGGAAGGCGTCGCGTCGCGGCTCCCCTCCTCGGAGGGGTTAGGGGGTGGGTTTACTTACATGAGACGAACACTATGGGGATCATTGCGAGGGATACCAGTGCAATAGCGGTATTTGCAGCAGGGAGTATCCGCAGAAAATGGGGCACCGGCGTAAAGGGAATCACCGCAAGCGGCGGTGATCCCTTGGTAACTTGAGGCATATCGGTAAACCCACCCCCTAACCCCTCCGAGGAGGGGAGCCGCGACGCGACACTTGCCGCGATGCGACGCCTTCCCGCCATGCGACGCCTTCCCGCCATGCGACCTCCTCTACTGACAACTATTCAACCTCTGATCCGTCCTAAAAAATCTGAAAGCCCGGGCTGCGCAGGAATACGCCGGGACGGCCGCCGGATTACGCGTAGAAGTTTCCCATCAGCAGCATACAGAGGAGTAACAAAATGCCCAGTGACGTTTCCAGCAGTTGCAGCACGACGGCCCGTCCCCTGCCTTCCATTCGGTTGTTGCAAAAAGATTCCGCTTTCATACCAGTCGGGGTTAATGTGTTCCAAGGTAACGCATGGCCCGGGTTCGCGGCTATTTTTTCAGGATTAAGCCGCCGTACCGGGCATTGAAACCCCGGAATGAGCGGATGAAGCGACGGGCTGGTATAAACGCGAAAAAGCCCGGCCGGGACGTCCGGACGGGCCCGGCAATGGGTCTGCGCCCTCCTTACACGGCTTCGGTCGGGGTGATGCCGGTAGTCAGGGCGGCGCCGTCGGTGGGGAGCGGCTTCTTTTCGCTGCAATACCCGAACAGGCACTTCTGCTTGATGACGACGGCCACGCCCTCGGGCACCTTCTCCTCCCAGCCGTCTTCGCCGTTTTTGATGCTGGCCAGCACGTCGTCGGAAATGATGTGCAGCAGGCCGGCGTCGAAGTTGGCCAGGTCGCCGAGTTTGTCGTTGGCGGTGAGGTAGTGGAACAGGTGGCGCAGGTGCTCGGGCAGTTCCAGCCTCCGGCAGTTGTAGATTTCGCCGGTCTGGGCGTGGCGGGCCGGGTACACGTACAGCTTTACCTTCCGGCTGAACAGCGTGGCAAACGCTTCCAGGATGCCGCCGGGCAGCTTTTCGTAGTACCGCTCGTCGAAAATCTGCTCCAGGCTGTAGATGCCCAGGATGAGCCCCATCTTGAGCTTGGTGACGCTGGAGAAGTAGGCCACCAGCTTGTAGTATTCCTGGTAGTTGGAAATGAGCACGGTACGGCCCAGCGAACAGAGGATGTCCACGCGGTCGAGGAAGTCCTTCTGGTCGATCTCGTCGCCGGTGCGGAGGTTGTGCAGGGTGAGTTCGGCCAGGATCACCACGCGCGACGGGTCCACGTCGGGCTCCTGGAGAAACTGTTCGGCACCCTGGCGGAGCATGTCGAGGTTCACGTGGGTTACCGGGCGGAAACGGCCGCGCAGGGCCAGGATGTGCTTTTTGTACAGGGCCTCGGAAGGTTGCAGCACGTTGCCGTCGGGACCGAAGAGGGCCACGTTGGTAAATCCGTTGCGCACCAGTTGCAGGCTCAGCAGGCGGTTGTCGACGTGCGTAAAGTCAGGACCGGTGATGCGGATCATGTCGATCTCGAGCCGCTCGGGCGTGAGGTCGTCCATGAGGGATTCGAGCAGCCGTTCGGGCGACTGGTGATAGTGGAAGCAGCCGTAGATGAGGTTGACGCCGATCACGCCCAGGGCGTACTGCTGCTGGAGGGCGTTGTTGTCGTGCAGCCGCACATGGATCACGGCGTCGTTGTAGGGGCCGCGGGGCTTGAGTTGGAAGCGCAGCCCGATCCAGCCGTGGCCCTCGTTGGTTTTCTGGTAGTTAAGGGTTACTACCGTGTTGGCAAAGGCGAAGAACGTGGTGTCGGCGCCCCGCTTTTCGGCCAGCCGCATTTCCACCAGGTTGTACTCCCGGTTGAGCATCTTCATCAGCCGCGACTCCACCACGTACCGGCCGCTCTCCTCGGCCCCGTAGATGGCGTCGCTGAAGGTCATGTCGTAGGCCGAAATGGTTTTGGCAATGGTCCCGGAGGCGCCGCCCGCCTTGAAAAATATGGCCGCTACTTCCTGGCCGGCGCCGATCTCGGCGAAAGAGCCGTAGATTTTACGGCTCAGGTTGATTTCCAGGGCTTTCTGCCGCGTGCCGGGTACTACGTGGTCCACCATAAGAGCTGTTGTTTGGGGTAGCAATGCAACTTTCCCCTAAGGTCGCAAATTTTAGAGAAATCTGCGGGGTGGTCCGGTGCTTCGTACAAGTCTTCACGCGAACCAATAAAAAAGCCCGGCGTTGCGGCCGGGCTTCTGGGTATTGAGCTAACCAGGGTTAGCGGTTCATCTTGATCACTTTGATCACTTCGCGCCTGGCGCCGGACTGCACGTGCAGCAGGTACATGCCCGGGTCTTCGTTCGTCAGGTCGATCTCCACGGTGCGGGGGGCCTGCGCGGCGGCTTTGGCTACCTGGCGGGTTACGGTGCGGCCTTTGCCGTCTACCACCGTAAGGGCCACGTCGCCGGTCACCTCGCTGCCGATGTTGAGGTAGAACTTGTTGGCAAACGGGTTCGGGTAAGCATTCACCGTGAAGGCGGCCGGTGCTTCGGCAGTAGCAGCGGCGGCTTCTGCCCCCTGGCGGCCGGTGGCCGCGGTGGTGCCGAAGGTCATGCTGCCACTGTTCACCACCAGGTTACCCCCTCTCAGGACCGTTTCGGCGGTGCGGGTTCCGCTCCAGTTGCTGGAGTAGAAGATGCCGCCGGCGTTGTTGTACACCGTGATTCCGATCTGGTCGTTGACGCCCGGCTCGCCTTTATCCGTCATGGTCACCTGGAGGGTAAGGTTACCGCCTAGGCTTACCGGCATCAGCGGGTTGGTGATGTCGGTCATGTTGGCCTTGCCGTTGAAGAGGGCCGTTTTGGCCGTGGCTACGCTGGCGTTCACCGACAGCGAGGTCATGGAGTTGCCCTTGATCTGGTACACGTGCACGATGCCGTCCGATTCCTTGCGGCGGAAGATCGTGTTGATGTTCCCCTGGAGGTTCTTACCGGTCTTGTTGTACCGCACGTTGAAGCCGAAGTTGGTCTTGCGGCCCGGGTCGGAAGCGTACGTGCCGGCCGAAGTCATCGGGATGATGTGACCGCCACCCGTGATGAAGTCGTTGAGCGGCTTGTACACGTTCACCACGATGTTCTCCTGGTTGGCCTGCGGTTGCTGGTAGTACCCGCTTACTTCGATGCGGTAGGTATACTGGTTGGCATCGGCGCTGCCGATGTTTACGGCCGTTTTCACCAGCACCGTTCCCGTTTTGAGGTCGGCGGCATTCACCAGCCCTACCTTCGTCCAGCCCAGGCCGTCGGTGATGGCACCGTTCGTGGCCGAGTTGTTGATGATGGGCGTAACCATTCCGTTGTCAATCCGCACGAACCGGATTCTCGCGTTCCGGATGTCACCGCCGTTGGGGTCCGTCAAGGCATTGTCCGTAGCGGCCGTGATGTCGCGCAGGGTGGCACTCAACGTGATGACGGCGTCGCCGGAAGTCGTCGAAGCGGTAGCTACCGAAGCGGCACCGGTGTATTCGGCCAGGGCGTCTTCCTGGGTAATCGTCAGGTCACCGTTGGCAACGTTATTGGCGACGCTGAGGCCGTAGTCGGCGTTGGGCGATCCAAACACGGCTTTCACGGTTTTGCTGCCGGGGGCCATCTGGCCGTTGGGCGTAGCCGGTTCGAGCAGGGCCACGTTGGCAAGGGTTGCCACCAGGTCACCCGGTCTGGCCGGGTCGGCGGCCAGCGTAGCCGTACCCATCACCTGACTGCCCACGCTGAAAGTTACCGTCTGCGCGGCGCCCGTGGTGCTGGTTCCGAGCGGAGCCCCGCCCGCAATCCGGGCCGTAAACGTCACCCGGTCGCTGTATTGCTGCGAGGCCGGAGCCACCGTTACCGTCAGCACCACCGGGGCGGCGGTAATGTTGGCCGTCGTCTGGGCCGTGGCGTTGAAGCTGTAGTTGCCCGCATCGGCACCCGTTACGTTGATGCCCGTCACGCTTACCGGCTTGCCCGTGCCCACGTTGATCGCGTTGAAGCTGGCCGAAGCGTAGGAGACGGTCAGCGCGTCGCCGGCTACGCGGTTGTCGGACAGCGTTACGGTGGCGGCCGTCGTGCCGTCGTAGGTTTTGTTGACACCCGTGGCCGTTACCGTCAGGGTCCGCCTGGTGATGTCGGCCGTCGTCGTGTTCACCGAAGCCAGGCTGTAGTTGCCGGCGTGGGTACCCGTGAGGGCAGCACCGGTCAACGTCACGGTTTTGCCCGTGCCCACGTGCTTGTCGGCGAAAGCCGCCGTACCGCCCGTGAGGGTTACCACGTCAGGAGAGATGACGCCGCTCAGGGTTCGCGTGCCGACCGTGGCGGCGGGGGTACCGTCGTACACTTTGCCGGCCGCGGTGAAGGCGCCCGTAATCGCTTTCGGCGTGATGTTGGCCGTCGTCGAAGCCGTGGCGTTGGCGGCGTAGTTGTCCGCATCCGTACCGCTGAGGGTGATGCCGGTTACCGTTACGGTTTTGCCCGTGCCGGCGTTCCGGTTGTCGAAGCTGGCGGCCCCGTAGGCCAGGGTCAGCTGGTCACCGGCCAGGCGGTTGTCGGACAAGTTCACGGTGGCAGTCGTCGTGCCGTCGTACCCCTTGTTGACGCCGGCAGCAGTGACCACCAGGTTCCGTTTGGTAATCGCGGCGGCAGTCATGGCAGTCACGTTGGCCGTGTAGTTGCCCGCATCGGTACCCGTCACGCTGATGCCGCTTACGCTTACCGGCTTGTTCGTACCTACGTTCTTGTTGTTAAAGGCCGCCGAAGCATACGCAAGCGTCAGTACGTCACCGGCTACGCGGTTGTCGGAGAGCGTTACCGTGGCCGTGGCGTTGCCGTCGTAGGCTTTGTCTTCGCCGGCGGCGCTTACCACCAGGGTCCGCCGGGTAATGTCAGCCTTGGCCGAAGCCGTGGCGTTGGCGGTATAGTTGCCCGCGTCATCGCCGCTGCTGATGCGCACGTTGGCGGTCACCGGCTTGTCGGTGCCCACGTTCTTGTTGTTGAAGGCGCCGTCCGTTGCTGCAACCGTTACCGCGTCACCGGCTACCAGGCCACTCGCAATGGAGGGCGTTACCGCAGCCGTGCCGTTGCCGTCGTACACCTTGTTCTGCGCACTGATGGCGATGACCAGGTCTTTCGGCGTAATGCTGGCCGTGGTGGCCGCCGTGCCGGCGGTCAGGCGGTAGTTGCCGTTGCTGATGGATACGCCGGCCGTTACCGGCTTGCCGTTCCCCACGTGCTTGTCGTTAAACTTCGCGTCGGTCACCGTTACGGTTACCTGGTCGCCGTCAACCACGTCGCCGGCCGGTACGCTGCCCGTGGCCGAAGCATTGTCGTTGCCGTCGTACTCCTTGTTCTGGGCGCTGATCGAGGCGGTCAGGGCTTTGGCGGTAATGTCGGCGGTGGTATTGGCGGTAGCATTCACCGCGTAGTTGCCGGCGTCGGCGCCCGACTTGCTGATCGTGGCCGTTACTTCCTTGTTCTGGCCCACGTTCTTGTCGGCAAACCTGCCGTTGGCGGCACTCACCGTTACGTCGTCACCCGCTACCAGGCCGCTTGCAACCGAAGCGCTTACCGTAGCATTGTCGTTGCCGTCGTACCCTTTGTCCTGGGCGCTGACCGAAGCGGTCAACCCTTTGGCCGTGATCTCACCGTCCGTGTTGGGCACGTAGCTGATGGCGTAGTTGTTGCCGCCGTTGCCGTCGTTGATGGTCAGGCCCGAAGCGTTGATCGTCTTGCCCGTTCCTACGTTTTTGTTGTCGAAATGCTGCACCGGGGCAGTTGCTACGGCGTCGCCCGGTTGCAGGACCGGCGTCGTGGGAGCTACCTCCGAAACGTTCGTACCGTTGTACGCGCGGCTGTCGGCGTTGGCCGTCACGGCAACCGGCCGCACGGCGATGCTGGCCTGGGTGGTGGCCGAGCCCGAAGCCAGGCGGTAGTTGCCGGCGGCCGTTCCGCCCAGCACGAAGCCCGTACCGTTTACCGTCTTGTCGTCGCCCGCGTTGCGGTCTGCGAAAACCGCCGTACCGCCCACCAGGTTCACGTCGTCGCTGCCCACTTTGCCGTTTACGCCGCGGGAGGCGATGACGGCGGCGGCGGTGCCGTCGTACATTTTATCGTTGGCCGTAAAGAAAGCCGTCAGCTCCCGGGCCGTAATGTCGGCCGTGGTCTGGGCCGAAGCGTTCACGGCGTAGTTGCCGGCATCGTCCCCCGACTTGCTGACCGAGGCGGTTACTTCTTTGTTTTCGCCCACGTTCTTGTCTTCGAAAGCGCCATTGGCCGCCGTCACCGTTACGTCATCGCCGGCTACCAGGCCGTCGGCAACCGAAGCAGTGACCGTGGCTTCGGCGTTGCCGTCGTACACTTTGTTCTGGGCCGTCACGTTCACCGCCAGGGCTTTGGCCGTGATGCTGGCCGTGGTGGAAGCCGTGGTGGCCGTGAGGCTGTAGTTGGCGCCGTCCGGGCTGGAAAAAGCCACCGTAGCCGTTACCGGCTTGTTCGTGCCCACGTTCTTGTTGTTAAACCTAACCCCGGTTACCGTCATGGCTACGGAATCGGTACCGACCACGGGGATAGAGGCGCCGGCATTGGCCAGGTCGTTGCCGTCGTACACTTTGTCCTGGGCCAGGAGGGTAGCCGTAACGGGCTTGGGCGTAATATTGGCGGTGGCATTGGCCGTGGTGTTGAACTGGTAGTTGCCGGCATCGGCCCCGCCCAGGGAAATGCCGCTCACGGTTACCGGCTTGCCGGTGCCCGCGTTTTTGTTGTTGAAAGCCGCCGCCGCGAATTCAACCGTCAGTACGTCGTTGCCCAGGCGGTTGTCGGAGAGGGTGACCTGCGCCGTGGCATTGCCGTCGTACACTTTGCTTGCGGCATCGGCCGTCACTGCCAAAGCCCGGGGCGTAATGGCCGCCTTGTCGGTAACGGTGGCGTTGGTCAATGCGTAATTGGCGCCGTCTTTGCCCGCTACGGCAATGCCGGAGATGGTGACGGTTTTATTGGTACCTACGTTTTTGCTGTCGAATCCGGCCTGGTCGAAGGTGATCGTCAGCACGTCGCCGGGGAGCCGGTCATCCGACAAAGTTGCCTGGGCGTTCACCAAACCGTCGTACTCCTTGCCGGCGGCAGTGGCCGTCACGTCGAGGGGACGGGGGCTGATGGTGGCCGTCGTGGAAGCCGAAGTGTTGGCCGTGTAGTTGGCGGCTTTGGCCCCGCCGGTAATGCTTACGTCGGCCGTTACGGTTTTATCCGGGCCGGCGTTCTTGTCGCTGAACTGGCCGTCCGTTGCCGCAACCGTTACCTGGTCGCCGCTCACGAGGCCGCCCGTAATGCCGGCCGATACGGTTGCCGTGGCATTGCCGTCGTACCCTTTGTTGGCGGCCGTGATGCCGATGGTCAGGGCCCGGGGCGAAACGATCAGCGTGCCGTTGCCGCTGCTGGGCGTGTAGGGGCCGGAACCGGCGTACTTGGCCTGAATGGTGTACGTGTTGGCGTTCACCCCGTCGAGGTTGTAGGCGAAGGTAGCCGTGCCCGACGACAAAGTGGCCGTGCCGACGGCTACGTTATTTACCAGGAACGCCACAGTGCCCGTGGCGGCAGCCGGCGAAACGGTGGCAACCAGGTTCACGGAGGCGTCGCCGTAGGTGGCCGTGGCGTTGGCAAGGGTAGTGGCGGTGCTCACCTGGTTGAACGTAATGCTTACGTCATCGGTGGAAGCCGCGCAAATCCCGTTGCTGATCGTCCAGCGCAGGGTGTAGGTGGTACCGGGCAGGCCGGAGAAACCGGATTGCGGGTCGGATGCATCGGCCAGGGTGCCGCCGGGGGCGTTGCCTACAATGCTCCAGGCGCCGGTGCCCACGGCAGCCGTGTTGCCTGCCAGATTGGTCGAGATGCCATTGATGGACTGGTCGTTGCCGGCGTTGGCGAGGGTCGGACGGGGCGTTACGGAGGTAGCAATGCCCGCACTGGTGGTTGAACAGCCGTTGGCCGTGACCTTCACGGTGACGGTCTGGCCGTTGGTCAGCGCATTGGTGGTGAAGGTCGGGGAGGCGGTCGTACCCTGGGAGAGGGTCGGACCCTGGGGGGTGGTCACGAAGAATTCGTAGGAAGCGTTCGCAACGGCACCGGCCGTGAAGGTAACTGACGCCCCGGCGCAAATGGCGTTATCGGCGTTGCTGCTGGTCAGCGTGGCCGTGGGCGCGGGGTTGATGGTGAGGGTTACCGCCGTGCGGGCGGCGCTTTCGCAACCGGCCGCGGAACGGGAAGCAGCGTAGTACGTAACCGTCCCTACGCCTACCTGCGTCGGGTTGGCGGTGGTGTTGTTGCCGGTCGGGCCGGTGTACCATACCAACGTAGAACCCGATGCCGGGGAAGCAGCGGCGGTCAGCGTCTGGCTAACGTTCGAGCAAACCGTCTGGTTGCCTTGGCCGGTGGCTAAAACCGTGGGAGCGGCCGGGAGGATGTTGGTAAATGATAAAGTGGGATTGGCAGCTCCTTGCGCCAGCACAAACTTGTTGTTGTTGTTTGCCAGATTGAGATTTTCAATCAGGGCTGCCTCCGTCCGGAGGGTAATGGGTTGTATAACAGTAGAAGGTGTATTCAACTGTACGTAAAAATCACGATTCTCACCACGGGGTATGCCCTGACTGCTAAAAACCAGGATTACCCATGCGTGATTGTTTGCATTATTACCGGTTCTGCTTATTTGCTTGGTCCAACCGTTGGGAGTGGTAATGTTTGCAAGCGCAAAACCAGTATTGGCAGCGTACAGTTCGTTTGGTATGATGACTTGAAAGCTTTTCAGCACCGGGGAAGTGCTTTGCAGCGTACTGTTGTTGGTTACATTAATCTTGAAGTTAACAGAAGAACCCACGCAGGCTTGCGTTGGGGACAGCGTAGGCGTGTAGCGTTCTTCGCCGCCGTCCGTAAACACGGTGGTGGCCCGGTAGCCGCTCTCCTGCCCGATGGCCGTCACGATGAACTTCACCCACAGGTGCCGCTCCTCGATGTCGTATTTAATCACCCAGTTGCCGGCGGAATCGGCTTCGGGGTAGTACTTGTGGTAGTCGGGGTAATCGGGTTCTTCTTTGAATTCGACGAATACCGTTTCGCCGGGCTGCCAGCCCGCGCCAGCGATGGTTGCCACCTCACCCGGCTTGTAATCGTCCTTGTCGGAAGAAACGGTTTGCCCGAAAACGGCGGCGCTGCTGGCCAGCAGGCACAGCAGGAGCCACACGGAGAACACCCAGCGGCTGCGCGTGGCGGCCGTTCCGGGCGGGAGCCCCCCGCTGCGGGTTGCGTACTTGTTTTGCATAGTGATCAGGGTAGAAATTTAGAATTCAGGGAGAGGATTATGGGATCAGGGTATCGGGAGATGCGTAATGGGTGTTGTCGTGTCGGGGATCGGGCAGGGCGGCGTACCCGCGGCGGGCAGCCTGGTCCCCGTTTGCCGGGGCGTACCCCGGGCAGGCGCGGTCCATGGCGCGGCTACGCCAGGAACGGGCTTCATCGGGCTCCGGCGTCGAATCGGTCAGTTGGTTTTTGGGGAGGTAATTGTACTCGGGTCGCCGCTTGCCGCCCCACGCGAAACGAACCGCAGGAGCCCGCAGCAGCCGGGAAAAGTGGGTGTAAAGTTCAATGCAATAACGGTTGATTAAGGTTACAGTAGTAAATGTCACTCGTGATAGTAAAGCTACGGGAAGCATGGAACAGAATAAAGTGAAATGACCGGTTTCTTTATGATTTTTTTTAAAAAGAATGCGTCCCCAAAAAAAGGTTAACTACTACGTAATCAGCCACTAAGCGAATTATTTACAAAATTGTAAATCACGCTAAAATGGTACTTATGCTTTACTGACAATTCTGTCTTCACCCCCTCCCATGTCTGCATTCCTGTATCCCCCGGGGCCGTATTTGGTAACTTTTATGCTCAGTATTTTTTATAAGCACCCGTTTTCTTACACGGGTAGGGTCTTCGCGGGAGGTGTTGCGGCGGCGGCCCGCCGGTGCACGGGCCACGGCAGCAGCGTTGCGGCCGGGCAGTCTCTTGCACCGGGTGCCGGACGGGGGCCACGGCGGGCGTAAAAAATTACCGCTTTAGTTAATTTACCTGAGGAGTGGTCGTAAATCGGGTGAAAAGAAGGTCATCCCCCACCAACCGCACTGAAGTAGTATTCGTCTCGCTGGCGTAGTTTGAAATGCAGCACGAACAGGGGCATCGCCTAAGTTGCCACACGGCGGGCACATGAGGTGCGGCCTTGCTGGGAATCGGGCTGCATTTTCAACCATGCCAGCCACGCCCCGTGCCGCTCACCACGCCAGTCTTGACGCCACTGGTGCCCTGCCCTACCTGGGTACCCACGAAAAAAAGCCCGGCTCATCGAGCCGGGCTTTTCCGGTAGCAACACAAGTGTAACATATTGTCTTTGCTTTCCGCCGGCCGGGTGTGTTGGCCCCGCACCGGCAAGCCATGTCATTGCCAATCAGGATTACAGGGTATCTGCGGAGGGGTCTTGCTTACTGCTTCACCAGCTTAAGCACTTCCCGCTGTCCGCCTGCCTGCACCTGCACCACGTACAGGCCCGTCTGCTTGCCCGCCAGGTTCACTTCCAGCGTGCGGCCTCCGTTGGCTTCGAGCACCCCGCGGTACACCGGCTGGCCGCGCAGGTCGAGCACCGTTACCTGGGCGTCGGCGGTCAGGGTTTCATTGGCGGTCACCGTGAAGTTGCCGGCCGACGGGTTGGGGTAGGCTTTCAGGCCGAGGGACACTTTCTCGGTACCCGTTGCGCCGTTCGCCAGGCGGTTCGAAGAGGCGGCGGCAGTTTCTTTCGCCTTGTGCACCACGATGGAGCCACCGGCAATTACCTGGGCGGCGGGGGCGTTGCGGGGCGCGTTCACCTGGTTGTCGTACACCAGGGCGCCGTTCTGGTTCCAGATCTGCATCCGGAAGGTATCGGCGTTGCGGTAGCCGTTCAGTTCGCTGTCTACGGCCGAAAGCAGGAAGCTGTATCCACTCACGCCGTTGACCGTACCCGCGCCTTTGATCCAGGCCCTGGCGTCCGCTACGACCAGCCAATCGATGCGGGTGCTGGCGAAGTTCAGGGCGCCGGCGGGGAAGTCGAACGTGGCGCTGCCCGAAGAGATTCCCGTGGCGGGGTTATACCTGGCGTTGAAGCCGTAGCTGGCTTTGCCCATGGCACCCGATCCGGTCAGGGCGCCGGCGGGGGAGTTGATCCAGCCGCCCCCCGTGATGAAGCCGTCGGCGGGTGCATTCACCATTACGTATTCGTAGGTACCGGAGGCTTGCGCACCGCAGGCGTCGGTCAGGGTCACTTTGAGGCTGTACAGGCCGGGCATGGCATAAGTGTGGCTGCCGGCAATCACGGGGCTCCCGTTGTCGGCCGCGTAGCTGGACGATGATCCGTCGCCCCACTCGATCACGGCACTCATTAAGTTGTTGTCGGCAAACCCGATGCGCACGGGCACCGCATTGATCACGGCTACCGGGGTGGCGGGGGCTTCAATCTGCGTAAGCTGGGGGGCGGCGTTGGTAACGGTTACCGTGAAGGAAGCTTCGCTCACGTTGCCCGAGTTGTCTTCCACCTTGTAGGTTACCGTGGTGACGCCCAGCCCGAAGGCCGAACCGGAAGGATGATTCGCGCCGGAGATTTTGATGCCGCAGTTGTCGGAGAAGGTGGGCTCGATCCAGGAGGCGACGGCCTGGCAGTTGGCGCCGGCCAGCAGGGTCACGTTGGCGGGCATCCCGTGGATGGCCGGGAAGGTCTTGTCTTCCACTGTTACGATCACCTCGGTGGTAGTCACGTTGCCGTGCACATCGGTTACCGTCAGCAGTACCTGGTTGTCACCCAGGTTGTCGCAGCCGAAGGCGGTTTGGCTCAGCACTTCGCTCCGGATGTCGCAGTTGTCGGTGCTGCTCACCCGTACGTGGTTCAGGGAGAGCAAAGCGGTGCCATTGTCAACCAGTTGCAGGGTCGCCGGCCGGGTCTGCACGTTGGGGGCGATCTTGTCTTGTACCGTTACCGTTACGGTCTTTTGGGTCACGTTGCCGTTGTTGTCGGTGACGGTGAGGGTTACGGCGCTGGTACCCACGTGGGAGCAGTCAAAGGCGGTTTGGCTCAGTACTTCGGCCAGGATGCCGCAGTTGTCGGTGCTGCTCACCCGTACCGAATCCAGGGCGAGGGTGGCATTGCCGTTGCCGTCGAGGGCGAGGGTCGTGTTCTTCACTGCCACGGCGGGGGCCGTTTTGTCTTCCACCGTTACCAGGAAGGAGGCTTTGCTGACGTTGCCGGCCTTGTCGGTGGCGGTATAGGTTACTTTGCGGGTGCCCAGGCCGAAGATCGTGCCGGGGGCTACGTCGGGAGTAAAGCTTACCAGTTCGCAGTTGTCGGCGGCCTTGGGGGCTGCCCAGCTTACCGCGGTCTGGCAGTTGGCGCCGGCGGCAACGGTCAGGTCAGCCGGCACGTCGGTGATTACGGGGTTGGTCTCGTCTTTTACCACCACCTGCTGCTGCTGCTCGGTCACGTTGCCGTTGCCGTCGTTGTACCGCCAGGTAATGATGTAGCTGCCCTGCTGCGTGTATTCGAGGGGGCTCGTGGTTGCGGCGGTCAGGAGGCCGGCGCAGTTGTCGAGGGCCTGGGGGGCCGTTGCTTTTACCGAACATTCACCCGTGAGTACGGGCAGGCTGGCTACGGCCGGCACCGGGGCCATGTGGTCCACCACGGTTACGGTCACGTCCCGTTCGGTAACGTTGTTGTAGTGGTCGGTCACGGTGAGTTTTACGGTGTGGGTGCCCTTGCCGGCGCAGTCGAAAGCCGTCCGGCTCAGCACTTCGCTCTTGATGCCGCAGGCGTCGCTGCTGGGGGCGCTCACCACGTTGGCTACGGTCAGGGTTGCTTTCCCGGCGTCGTCGAGGGCCAGCGTCACCCCGCTTCTGGCGGATACGACCGGCGCAATTTTATCTTCTACTTTAAAGTCAACGGTCAGGGAAGTCTTCTTGTACAGGTCGCCGCCCGCGTATTCGGCTTCCAGTTGCACGGCCGTGGCAGGTACGTCCAGTTGGGCGGTAGCTACCCCGTTGCCATTGGTCGTGCCGACGGCGGAAGCGACTATTACTTTGTTCACGTCCCGCAGCCGGAAGGTGATCTGCTGGCTCTGCATGAGGGCGAATGACTTGTATCTGCCTTGTCCGTCCATGTACTGCAAAGCGGCCGACACCTGGATGTTACAGGCTCCCGCCAGGGGCGAAAGCTCGGTGAGGCGGGTGTTGGCCTTGTTGGCGCTGCTGTTGGCGGATTGGCCGAAGGTTTCCTTCACGGCCACGAGCCACACCAGGAACCCGATGAAGAGCACCCACGCCTTCACGTGGGCCCTTACCGAGGCAGTCTGGGTTTCTTTCTGTTGGGTGTACACTTGTTTCATGCGATTCTACGTTTGGTTGCTCACTTTTTTTAGTTGACAACTGCTTGTGTTGGGTTGCCCGGGTATTGCTACGGCGGCATTAGGCAAAGCTGTCGCCGGCGGGGCCGTCGCCCCGGTAGTTGAGACCGTTGGTTTACTGGGTGTTTAGGTGAAGGAAAGTACCGGGCGTTTTTGACCCGAATCGTACTTAAATTCACCGGGGGCCGAAATGGTAACTATTTGTTCCGGAAAATTTTAAAATCGTAACAGTTATTACACGCCATTATCCGCGGAAAGCAGGCCGCCGCACCAGCCGCGCCAATGCCTCCACTTGCCGGGCTACAGAATGCAAGTCATTGATAATCAGATACAAATCGTTGGATTAAAAGCCGGAACGGCGGCAGTTGCAGTAGAAAAGCCACCCAAAAAACCGTGCAGTTCCCGTGCGGGTGGCTCATTTGTAACATTGAACAAGAAAATCGTGCTTTCGGGCAGGTTTACCACGGAGGTTTCGCGCAAAGGCGGGTTTCGCGCAAAGACGCAAAGGAGGAGCACAAAGGCCGCAAAGCAGAAAGGGCCGCGTTGCGGGAAGGCGTCGCGTCGCGGCTCCCCTCCTCGGAGGGGTTAGGGGGTGGGTTTACCTACAGCCTATAAGTTACTTGGGGATCACCACATTGAGCTACCCCAAAAGGAGGTGGAGGCAGGTTCTTCCCGGCCCTACGCCAGTGCAATCCTTTCTGCCGATTCTGCCGACCCTACGGATTCCCCATTTCACAAACACGCCTTGCGATGATCCCTTGGTAACACGTCTCATGTAAGTAAACCCACCCCCTAACCCCTCCGAGGAGGGGAGCCGCGACGCGACGCCTCCTCGCGAGGCGACCCCTTCCCGCCATGCGACCTGTACCGCTAGGCGCTACTTGCGCTACGCAAGGATTGCAAAGAAAAACCGCAAAGGGCGCAAAGCAGTACGCGTACCCTTGCGGTCTTTGCGTCTCCTTTGCGCCCCTTGCGGTTAAGTTGTTTGTATTGTCCTTCTCGCCGGCTCATCCCCACTCCCCGCCCAAACCTGACTTCCCGATCCCTCCTCCGGTCTCCCCTCCTCCCGTCTCCGGTCTCCCTTATGATTATATATCCCGTACGAAGTGCAGGAAGAAGCCCTTGTTGCCCTGGCGGTTGATGGAGTAGTTCATCCGGAACACCACGTTGTAGAACGTCACGATGTCGATGCCCAGGCCGCCGCCGTAAAGCAGCTTGTTGTCGAGCAGGTTGGTCTCGGAGGTGCTGAGGGGAGCATACACGTACCCGGCGTCGGCGTACGAAGTCACGAACATGGCGATGGGCACCGTCTGGAACTGCTCCAGCCCGAACGGGTTGGGAATGGTGTATTCAATTGAAAACAGTTGCCGCTTGAGGCCGAACTTTGCCAGCCCGAAATGCTGCCCGTCAATGACGTTGTACTCGTAGCCGCGCAGGTAATCAAACCCGTAGCCCAGGCCCCGGTAGTTGGGGTACGGCTGCCGGCCCGGCGTAGTCACGCGGCCCCGCAGGCCCATCGAGGCGTAAAACTTCTTGCCCAGGGGCTGGTAGTACGCGTAGTAGACCCCGGCCGAGGTCAGGTGTAGGTCTTCGCCCCGGGTAAAGCCCGACCGCGCCACGTCAACCGAGAACAAGTGTCCCTTGAGCGGGTAGGCGGCAATGTCGCGGCGGTCCCAGGTAAACGCGTACGACAAAGAGGCGTACTTCTGGGTGGTCCGGCCGTCGAGGAAGTAGTTGGGGTTGAGTTGGGCAATGGTATCGGCAATTTTGTTGTAGTGGAAACGCGCCTCCACCCGGTGGCTGCCGTAAAAGCGGGGCCGGTGCGAAAAAGCCACGCCCGCGTAGAACCGGTCGCGCACCCGCGAATCGTCGTCAAAGTACACCAGTTTGTTGTTCTCGGTCCGGTAGGCGATGGACCGGTTGTCGGCGTACGACACCACGAAGCCCAGGCCGCTCTTCTGCGCCCGGTCGAGGTAGCGGATGTTGTAGCCCAGGTCGAACCGCTTGGTGAAGCCGAACTGGGCGGTGGCCCGCAACTCCTCGCCGCGGCCCCGGAAATTCTTGTGCGACACCCGCACGCCGTACTGCGTCCGCCGCAGGTCGCGGTTGCGGTCTACCCACCATTCGTTGAAATTGCGGTCGGCCAGCTCGAAGATGAGCATGGGAAAAATGTACCACCGTTCCGTGACGCGGATGAGCAGGCCGATGCGTCCTTCCCCGACCGGCTCCAGCGTGAGGTCCACGGTAACGAAGAGGTTGGTATTGAAGATTTTATTGCGGTTCTGCTGGAGAATGTCCTTCACCCGGCCGCCCGGCAGGGTGTCGCCCTGGTGGAAATCGAGTTCGCGCAGGATCAGCCGGGGCTGCGTCTTGCGGGCTCCCTCGATGCGGATGTTCTGAATGACGACAAAAGGTTCGTTGAGCGAATCAGACGGACTCGCCGCCGGGGCAACGGCCCCCGCAAGCCAGAACAGATTCAGTAAAAAAGCAAGCATTGATCAGATGTTCGCCGGGTAATGGAATCCGGGGCAATCAATTTACCAAATTTTCCGCAAAGTGCCGGTTACCGGGCGGCAACCCGGGCGTCAGGGCATGACAGGTTGGGCCGATAAAACTTCACAAGTGGCGTCGGTCGCCTGCACCCGGCGTTCCACGTTGAACCGCTCCACGGCCCCGGGTTCCAGCCGTCCGTGTTCGTAGATGTAGGTGCCCAGCACCTGGCCGCTTTCGCCCAGGAACCGGATTTTCAGCGTTACGTTGTCAAACGCCAGCGCCTCGGCGGTGTTGGAAAGTACGATCTTGAGGGCAAACCGGTCGGTGGGCGACGCCTCGCCGGAGGGCGGCACGGCCTCGTATTCCAGGTGAATGTTTGCCAGTTGTTCCGCACTGGGCGGGCCCGGCGGCGTTTCGGCCACCCCCGCCGTATCGGCGGCCGGTTCCGTTGCCGGTACGCTGTCGGTTACTGCCCCGGCCGACGCCGTATCGGGGGGTATTTCGGCCGCCGGCGCTTCCGGTTCGGCCGGCTCGGGTTCCCGGGGCCGGGTGGTTTCGGCCTGCCGCGGTTCCCGGGTGGCGGCGTTCCGGCGGCGGCGCGGGCCCGGGCCGTCGCCGGGGGCCAGGGCGATGAGCAGCCCCACCAGGGCAACCAGGACGGCCGACGCCAGCAGCAGGCCCACCCAGGTGGCGGCGCGGCGCCGGGGGGCCCCGGTAACCGGCGTTTCGGGCGTCCCCGGTTCGGCAGCAACAGCTTCGGGCATTACCATTGTCTCGCGCCACGCACCGGCCGACTGAGGCTCCGGCCGGAACGGCGTTGGCGGGACGGCGGGCGGCTCCGGGAGGGGCGGCGGGGTGAGCACCGCCGCCTGGAAAGTGGGGCTCAGCAGGGCTTCCCGGAACTGGTGGCAATCCGGAAACCGGTCGGCGGGGTCCTTGGCCGTGGCCCGGTCTACCACGGCCTGCATCCGTTCGCTCACCAGCGGGTACAGCTCCCGCATCCGCGGCAGCGGCTCGTGGAGAATGCGCTGGTAGACGGCGTACTCGGTCAGGTGGGCCTCGTCGTAGGGCGGCCGGCCGGTCATCGCCTGGAACAAGGTAACGCCCAGCGAATACACGTCGCTGCGCGCGTCGAGCACGTCGCCGCGTACCTGCTCGGGACTCATGTACAGCACGGTGCCCATGCGGGTGCCTTCCTTGGTGAGCCCCCCGAGGCCCTGCCCGGTGATCTTGGCAATGCCGAAGTCGAGGATTTTGGCGTTGCCTGCCCCGCTCACCATCAGGTTCGACGGCTTGATGTCGCGGTGGATTACGCCGCGGTCGTGGGCGTAGGCCACCGCGTCGAGGAGCCGGGCAAACAGGGGCACGGCCTTCTCTTCGGGAACGGGCCCGGTCTCGGTCCCGATGTAATCGTCGAGGGTTTTGCCCTCCACGTATTCCATGAACAGGTAGAGGGCGTCTTCTTCCTCCGAATAGTCGTAGAGGGTTACGATGTTGGGGTGTTGCAGGTGCGACAGGGCCGCGGCCTCGTTGCGGAACCGTTCGCGCACCACCGGGTTGCGGGCCAGGGCCGGGTGAATCACCTTGATGGCAATGCGCCGCCCCAGTTGCGTGTGCACGGCCAGGTATACGCTTCCCATGCCGCCCGTGCCGAGCAGCGATTCAATCCGGTAATTGCGTACAAGCTGGCCAACCATAGATGAGATGGGAGATGTTAGACAGGAGACGGGAGACTGGGAACCGGAGCGTCAATTGCGGATGACTACTTACGGTTTTTTTGTCTCCTGTCTCCCATCTCCTGTCTAACGTCTAAAAATTATTGTCGTTCGGCGAAGGGAATGACCAGGGATTCGCCGCGGGTGGTGCGGTCGGCGGTTTTGCCGTTGGCGGCCATGATGAGGTCTTTCGACACGTTGTACCTGGTGGCTACTTTGCTCAGGATGTCGCCGGGCCCCACCGTGTGAACGGTCTGCACCCGCACTTGCAGCTTCGTTACGTCCGACTTAAGGTCCGTCCCCTCGTTTTTAATGGCCGGGTTCAGTTTCTTGAGGGTCTGGTTGGTCAGGTTGTAGCGCCGGGCAATGGAACTGAAGGTTTCCCCGGTCCTTACCGTGTGGGAAATGGTCATGCCCTTGCCGGGCGCCGCGGCCGGGGTGGCGGACTTGCCGGCCGTAGTCGGGGTCGGTTTGGCGGGCGTAGCCGGGTCCGGTTTTTTCCCGGGCGTGGCGGGGCGGGCCGCGGGCTTTTCGCCGGCCGGGTCGGGGTTGGAAGCCGTTACGGCCTCGGCCACTTCCGGTTCCTGTTCCTCGGCAAGGGCCGTGGTGTCCATCGTGCCCGACACGAGTTCGGAGTTTTCCACGGGTTCGTCGGAGAGGTACTTGGCACCGCTGATGAACATCACCAGCACAATCACAGCCAGGGCGCCCAGGGTGATCAGGGCCAGGTCGGGCCCCTTCTTGCGGGCCGGGGTTCGTTTCGCCATTTCGGGGGAGTTGGAAGGTTCGGGCGCCCGGGGTGCGACGGGAGCCGGCGCCGGCCGGGGTTCGGGACGGGGCGGGGGTGCTTTATAAGGTTGTGGTTCGGATACGGGTTGCGGTTCCCGCTTGGGCGGGGGTGCCGGGGGCGGGGTCTGGGCGGTTGGCGTTGGGGGCGTTACGGGTAGAACCGGCCTGGCGGCGGGCTCCGGTTCGAACAGGATCAACTGCACGGTGATGTTGTCGTAGCCGCCCGCGTCGTTGGCCCGTTCCACCAGCCGCACGGCGTGGGTCTGGGCCGGTCGGCTGCCGGCGAGTTCGGCCCGGATGATCTCGTCGGACAGCAGGCCCGTGAGGCCGTCGGTGCAGAGCAGGAACGCATCGCCGGGTGCCGGCAGGAGGGGCTGACCCGCTACGTCCACCGCCACTTCGCGGGAAGTGCCCAGGGCCCGGGTGAGTTCGTTGCGGCGCGGGTGGTTTTCGGCCTCCGCTTCGGTGAGCAGTCCCTGGTCCATGAGTTGCTGCACGTACGAATGGTCGCGGGTGAGCCGTTCCAGCCGGCCGCCGCTCAGCCGGTAGAGGCGGCTGTCGCCCACGTGGCCGTACCAGCATTCGCCCTTGCGCAGGAGCACCAGCACGCAGGTGGTGCCCATGCCCCGCAACTGCGGATTCTGCCCGGCCGCCGCGTGGATCTGCCCGTTGGCGTACAGCAGCGCCTGCCGGATGGCTTCGCGGGGAAAATCGTAAAACCGGTGTTCGAAGAAAGCCCGGATGCTGTTGACGGCCATCTGGGCCGCCGTGGCGCCGCCCACGTGTCCGCCCATGCCGTCGCACACCACGAATACGTGCCCGTTGAGGGTGTTGTAGTACCCCAGGTAGTCTTCGTTGGCCTGCCGCACCCGGCCCACGTCGGTGTGGTTGCCAAATTGGAAGGGAAGAGGATTGCCGTGCTCCGTCATGCAGGAATTTTTTGGGCTAAAATTAAGAACTAGAAGCGAGGAGTGAGAAGCGAGGAGCCAGAAGTATTACAGGGCCGAACGGAATTTGAATACCGTACTGCCCACGCGGATCAGGTCGCCGTCGTGCAGCATCCCCTCGTCGCGCATCACTTCGTTGATGAACGTACCATTGGTGGACAGTTCGTCCTTGAACCGGAAGCCGTCGGCGCGGTAGAGCAGGGTGAGGTGACGAGCCGACACGGCCGGGTCGTTGGGTACCACAATGTCGCAGGTTGGGTCGGCGCCCAGGCTGTTGCGGCCTTCGTACACGCGGAAGTCGGCGCCGGCGGGGGCAAGCGTGTACGATACCAGCCAGCCCACCAGTTTGCGGTCGGCGGGCCGTCCGGGCGTACCTTCCGGGGCGTACAGTTGGGTCCGGGCGAGGGAAGGCGGCGCCCCGGGCGGCGAAAACGAGGGGGGCGGTACGTCGGCCGGGGCCAGTGAGGGCGGCGCAACCGGGATGGGCGACAGGGTCGGCGGCGGCGCCTCCGGCACGGGCGTCTCGATGCGGGTGTGGTCCCAATCCGACTGGTTGAGGTCCGACAAAACCGTGTTTTTCAGCTGGTTGGGACCGGTGTGGTAGCCACCCGGCCGGGGGCAGTACGGGCACTCCTCCAGGGTATTCTGGTAATAATGGCCGTTCTTACAAAGTTTGAATTCGCTCATTGGACGACAAGGAAGACTGGAGATGTTAGACGTGAGACAGGAGGCACGGGTTTGATCGTCAGTCTTTTCCGAAAGGTATTTCTCAGGTTAATAATCATGCAGCAACGGTAGCATTCAACCTTAGTAACGCAAAAGCGTCACGAACTGCGGTACGCCGGTCCATTTTTCGAATCAGGAAATGATTGCATGGTTGAATGATTAAATGGCTGTATGGCTGTATGGTTGAATGGTTGAATGGTTGAAGGAAGGACTTGAATGAAAGTACAGAATTACTCAACCATTCAACCATACAGCCATTTAGCCATTTAACCATCCAATCCTACTTCCCCCGCGTCTGGTACGTCTGGGTGTGGCCGCTGGCGGGAATGCTTACCGTGTAGCTCTTGCCGTCAAGGGCCACCGACAGCTTCACGTAGTTGCCCTGGCAGTCGGCTTCCTGGTTGGCAATGTAGGCATCGCCGGTATTGTACTGGGAATCTTCGCGCAGGTTTTTGTGGGCCTGGTAGATGGCCTGCACCGAAGGAGTGTTCTTGAGCGTAGTGAACGTTTCGGGGCCGCAGCCCTTGCGGGTGCCGTTGCCCATCACGGCCACGGTTGGTTGCAGGGTTTTCACCAGCAGCGGGTGGTTGCTCTGGTCGAGGCCGTGGTGGTTGACCTGGAACACGTCCACGGTGCCGAGGCGGTTGACGGGGCACACGAGGGTTTTCTCCACGTTCCAGGTAAGGTCGCCGCCGTCGAAGAAGCGGAACGGGCCGTATTCGAGCAGCATTACCGCGCTGTTGGCATTGTCGGAATTGTCTACGGCCTTGTCGGCCACCGCGTCGCAACTATCGGTGCGGGCGGCGTTGCCGGGGGCGTCGGCAAACTGCCCGTCGGCGCCCACGAACCGGAAGGTGAGCGGCTGCGCCCCTCTGGCCTTTTTAAGCTTGATCTGGGTGCCGCGGCCCACCTTTTGCCGCTTGGCGTTGATGTCGTTGTACTCCTGGATGCGTTCGGCAAACTGGGCGTCTTCGGAGAGGGCCTCGGGCACGCCCTTGTCGTAGATGGCCATGACGGGCATTTTGCGGGCCAGTTCGGCGGCCCCGCCGTAGTGGTCGATGTGGAAGTGGGTGGTCACCAGGTAGTCGATCTGCTTGAGGCCCGCGTCGGTGGCCGCCTTTTGGATGCGCCCGGCGTCCCGGCCCCCCGGGTTGCCCGTATCGATGAGGATGGATTCGCCGGCCGGCGTCACGATCAGCGTGGCCGCGCCGCCCTCTACGTCTACCCAGTAGATGTCCAGCGTTTTGGTCTGGGCGGCGGCGAGGAGGGGAAGCAGGAGGAGCAGGAGGGAGAGGAGTGGTTTGCGCATGGAGATGTTAGGGTTCGAACATAAAACGAAAGTCAAAATCATCTAAGGCATACTCAGTATTTCCAATGAACCGCTGAAAGGCTTTCCGCCTGGCGATCAGCAGACCCGGTTCATTGAAGTCAAAAATACCCAGGGTGATGCTTGCTTGTTCTTGTTGTTCAGCGGAAGCTGTTTTGTTGATCTCAATGCGATGTGTCGTATAGTCGTAGACAAAGTACGCCGCGAAATGATAAGCCTCCTCATCGGGTCTCAACAGTTTCGCGTTATACTGCTCTTTTTTAGCGCATTGGCACCGGTTACAGGATACGTACAGATTCTCCCATTTGCAAACCTCGTCGTAAAAAAGCGGGTTGGACTTGGGGCCAAAGTGGTCAATGGTATGGTCGCTGCTCATCAGCGGATAAATATCGCAGTAAGAGCAGTGGTCCTGCGTCAACGATTTCAAGACCGGTAAAAGATGGTGGTTCAAACCTCTTTTCTCCAGTTGCGGCCACTTGAAAATATGACCCAGGTTTTGCTCCCGGCGCTGCCGGTACTTACTGCCCCATTCCTTCCAGTTTGCGGTCAGAAAGTCCGGTCCCTTCGTTCGCACGAATTTTCGCATTTCAAATAGAAAAATCTGCTTGTTTAATTCGGGATAGCTGCCTCAATTCCATCCCCATGATGCTGCTGAGTTCAATGCTTTGCACCGCAATGTCGTGAGCCAGTTTCAGAAACTTCTCTCTATCGTAAGGTTGGTTTTCTAATATCTTAGATTTAATATCACGAAACTCGGCAAGCATTCTTTCTGTCCCTACGCCAAACTGTTCTTCAATATTAAACACCTCTTTCAATATATACTGATAGCTCTCCCCGTCCTCTGACCTTCTGGGCGGCTCGGCGTGACTATTTCCATTTTCGTCCAGCACCAGTTTATGCACCCAAGCACCATCTACGGAGCCTACTACAAACGGGGAGTGGGTGGAAACGAAAATTTGAGCATTTTTAAACAGCTTTTGAACGGCAGGAAGTACTTTCCTCTGCCAAGCGGGGTGCAGGTGAACGTCAATTTCGTCGAGGAAAAGAATGAAATTGCGGTCTAATACTTCTACGTCTGTAGCCCATTTGATGCGATCTAAACGCATCAGCAAGTCAGCGACCCAACTTATTATGGATCTAAGGCCGTCCGGCAGCAGGTCAAAAGGGAGTTGTTTGCCTTCGACCTTGATCAATAAACTGAGCGGTTCAGTCTCGAGCACAAATTTAATCTGCTTGTCTATAATTTCCGCAACGGCTTCTTCAATCCGACTGATCGACTTCCGGTAACGCTCCGCTCTTCCCAGTCCATTTTTAATCAACTCAAGCGCCTCTTTGGTTTTGTTATTGGCTACCCACTGCGTAAATAAACTGGAGTTTGAAGACTTATCAAAATCTAATGCACTATCAAAGGGGCTTTGTTTTAATTCTTGAATTACATGAATTTTTGTGCTGCCAATAGTACGGTAACCGGAGAAAGCAAAAAATGCAAAGTCAAAGGTTTCGAGAGCGTAATCCCTGTGATTGATTTTATCAGTGTACTCCATAATGGCCGGTGAGCTTTGCACGGAATCAAACCTTCCTTTACCATCAAAAGTGTGAATTATGCACCCTTCGCTTCCTAACTCTACTTTCAAGCTGCTTTCCGGATTTCTGTAAATAAATCTATCCTCTAGGTAAGAATATAATCTCTGTACAGAAGACAGCCCGTACAGCACCGTACTCTTTCCCGTTCCATTCTCCCCCGTCAGAATATGAATTTCGGCTTTGTCGGGGTCGGTCTTCTCCGGAAACGCAATGGTTGTATCCTCAAAAACGCCGATGTTCTGTAAGTGTATCTTCGTGATCCGCATAAGCTTTCATTACGTTCATCTGCTCAACTGCAATGATACTGTTCCCAAAGATTGGCCTTTTTACGCACTAAACTTATCATTGATGGCAACAAAAGTCCCGCAGGGACGACCTGTTCCCGGAACGTGACAAGTACCTTTCAGAAAGCTCCGCAGGAGCGGCCTGTTCTTACGAAGCAGCACGCCCCTACGGGGCTTCGGTCGAATAAGATGCATCGGCTGGGAACAGAAAGCTCCTTCGGCGCTAAAGGCGCCTCTTACCGTAAACGCTTACGACTTGCGGTCCTGAATTTATGGTTTACCGAGACGCGATGAATCGCATTATAGCGAGACGCGATGAATCGCATTATACCAAGACGCGATGAATCGCGTCTCTACTCCACTACGCCAGACGTGGCGAAACGCATGATGCTGTGGTCGGTCCATTCGCGGATGGGCTTGATGGGGGAAAGTTCGCCGCGGTGCATCACGGCCAGCGTATCGCAGATGCCGAGCAGTTCGGGCAGGTACGAACTGATGACCACAATCGCCTTGCCCTGCGCGGCCAGTTGCCCGATGAGGCGGTAGATTTCGGCCTTGCTGCCCACGTCGATGCCCCGCGTGGGCTCATCGAGGAAGAACACGTCGCCGTCCTGGTGCAACAGCCGGGCAATGGCAATCTTCTGCTGGTTGCCGCCCGAAAGGGCCGACGCCGGCTGGCGGCTGTCGTGGCTTTTGATGTTCAGTTCGCGGCGCCACCGGTCGGCCTGCTGTTGTTCGGCCGCCAGGTCTACCCACCCGCCCTTGCTCAGCCGGCGCAGCGCCGACAGCGTGATGTTGGCGTAGATCGGCAGGTTTACGGCCAGGCCCTCCTCCTTGCGGTTTTCGCTCAACAGGTCCAGTCCGTAGTTGAGCGCCGCGCGGGGCGTCAGGTACTCGGCCCGCAGGCCCGGCTTGCCGGCCACCGACACCCGGCCCTGCTTTACCCGGTCGAGCCCGAACAGGCAGCGGATCGTCTCGGTGCGCCCCGCCCCCACCAGCCCCGAGATGCCCAGGATTTCGCCCCGGTGCAGCGTGAACGACGTGTTGCGCGGCAGCACCGCCCCGCCCAGCCCGCTTACTTCCAGCACCGGCGTACCAATCGCGTGCGGAATGTGCGGGTACATGTCGTCGAGGGAGCGGCCCACCATCTGCGCGATCAGGTGGCCCACCGTGGCCTCGGCCATCCGGCCCTTGCCCACCGTTTCCCCGTCGCGCAGCACCGTGTACCGGTCGCAGAGTTCCTGCACCTCTTCCAGAAAGTGGCTGATGTAGATGACCGCAATGCCCTTCGCCTTCAGCCGGCCGATCACCTCAAACAGGGCCCGCGTGTCGGCGGCCGTGAGCGAGGAAGTCGGCTCGTCCATGATCACCACGTCGGCGTCGAGCACCAGGGCCCGGGCAATCTCCACGAGTTGCTGGCGGGCAATGCTCAGGTCGCTTACCCGGGTGGCCGGGTCGAGGTCCTCCTGCCCGAGCAGCGCCAGGGCCGCCTTTACCTTTTCCCGCTGGCTCACGTTGAAACCGAACTTCGACTGCTCCAGGCCCAGCGTCACGTTTTCCTCCACCGACAGGTGCGGGACCAGCGTCAGTTCCTGGTAGATCATGGCAATGCCCGACAGGCGGCCTTCGGCGGGGGATTTGGGGGCGTAGGGCTTGCCGTTGAAAGTGATGCTGCCGCCGTCGGGCCGTTCGGCGCCGCTCAGGACTTTCATCAGCGTACTCTTGCCCGCCCCGTTCTCGCCGATCAGGGCGTGGATTTCGCCGCGGGCCACTTCCAGGTTCACGCCCTTCAGCGCCTTTACCGGCCCGAAAGATTTGGTAATGTTTTCCAGTACGAGCAACGGTGCGGTCATGGGTACGGCGGTTTGCATCCCGCAAGATAAATGATTGCATGATTAAATGGCTGTATGGTTGTATGGTTGAATGGCTATATGGTTGAATGGTTGAGTAATTCTGTACTTTCATTCAAGTCCTTCCTTCAACCAGTCAACCATCCAGCCATTCAACCATTTAGCCATTCAACCATACAACCATACAGCCATTTAATCATTTACCCGCATTTTCTGGTTTGGTACGGGGAGAAGTTTTAGTATTGCAGCCTCGCTTCGCAACTACCCGCATGCGTTCTTTCCGCCACAACCTTGAGGGCATGGGCCAAAAAGCAAACCGGCTGCTGGTGCAGGGCATGGCGTGGCGGGTGCGGCACATTCCCGACCGGCATTTCGTGCTCATCCTGAGCGGCCTGGTGGGCGTGGCCGCCGGCCTGGGGGCCGTGGTGCTCAAGGGCGGCGTGCACCTGGTGCAGCGCCTGTTGCGGGTATCGTACCCCCTGCCCGAAGGCCAGTTGCAGTACCTGGGATACCCCCTGGCGGGTCTCCTGCTCACCGTCTTCATCCGGCGTTACCTCTTCGGCGAAAAGCCCGGCCAGGGCATTGCCGACATCCTGTACGCCATTGCCCGCAAGTCGAGCCAGATGCCGCGCAGCCACATGTTTTCGCGGGTGCTCACCAGCATCTGCACGGTGGGTTTCGGCGGCTCGGCCGGGCTGGAAGCGCCCAGCATGGTGACCGGGGCCGCCGTGGGCGCCAACCTGGGCCAGGCCATGCACCTCAAAACCAGCAAGCGGACCCTGCTGATCGGCTGCGGCGCGGCCGGGGCGCTGGCGGCCATCTTCAACGCCCCCATTGCCGGCGTGGTGTTCAGCGTCGAACTCATCCTGGCGGAAGCTTCCATCCAGACGTTCATTCCCCTGCTCATCTCCTCGGCCACCGCCACGCTGGTGTCGCAGGTGCTGTCGGGCGACGACGTGCTGTTCGCGTTCCGCATCACCGATACGTTCCGGACCCGTGACCTGCCCTACTACCTGGTGCTGGGCCTGTTTACGGGGCTGCTGTCGCTGGCCTTCGTCAAAATCGTGGGGTTCGTGGAAGGGGCCGTCGAACGCATTGAAAACGCCTGGGGACGGGCCCTGGTGGGCGGCACGCTGCTCGGCCTTACGGTCTTTTTCCTGCCGGGCGTGTACGGCGAAGGGTACGGACTCATTACGGCCCTGCTCAACGGCAATACCGACGTGATCCAGCTCCGCCTGCCCGGTTCAGTCCCCGTTGCCGGCCCGGTGCCCTTCCTGCTGACCGTGGGGCTGCTGCTGGTCACCAAAATGGTGGCAACCGGCCTTACCCTCGGCGGGGGCGGCCGGGGCGGCGGCATCTTCGGTCCCTCGCTGGTGGCCGGGGGGCTGGCGGGCTTTTTCTTCGCCCGGCTCGTGAACGGGGCGGCCATTTCGCCGCCCGTGGCCGAAACCGACTTCATCCTGGTGGGCATGTGCGGCCTGCTGAGCGGCGTGCAGTACGCCCCCATGACGGCCATCTTCATGATTGCCGAAGTAACCGGCGGCTACCTGCTCTTTATCCCGCTGATGATCGTGTCGGCGCTGTCGTACACCACCGTGACGCTCATTGAACCGCATTCGATCTACACCAAGCGGCTCTTCCGCCAGGGCGACAACCCCAACGACAAAGACCGCCAGTTGCTCAACCAGATCAACATCAGCAAGCTGGTGGAAAAAGACGTATCCACCGTGCCGCCGCAGGCCACGCTCGGCCAACTCATTGAGATGGTGAAGAAGTCGCACCGCAACATTTTTCCGGTGGTCAACAACCGCCAGCAACTGGTAGGCATCATCACCCTCGACGACATCCGCACGCTCATGTTTGAGGTGCACAAGTACGACGACATCAAGGTGTCGGACCTGATGCACGCCCCGCCGGCCCGGGTAAGCCCCCTCGAAAGCATGTACGGCGTGATGGAAAAGTTTGAAAAGACCGGCGCCTGGAACCTGCCCGTCACCGAAGACGGCATCTACATCGGCCTGCTCTCCAAGTCCACCATCTTCAACGCCTACCGCAAAAAGCTCATCCTGTTGCAGAAGGAGTAATGAGTATTGGGTATTGGGTATTGAGTATTGAGTATTGAGTACTGCGTACCTGAACTCTCCCGGGAACGGATGGCAACGCGGTACTCAATACTCATTACTCAATACCCAATACTCATTACTCCAATGGGGCGGTAACGAAATAGCATTGTATATTTGGGACTTCGGGCGAAAAAAATTTGCCGGGCGCCTTATACGGAAACGCGTTCCGGGAAGTTGAGAACTAAAAAATTAGTCAGCCTCACTGCAACATTTGGCCCGCGCCGGGGGTCGAAGTACGTAAGCCTGGCGGCCCCAACAGACGATTAAAACCATGAACGAGCCCACCCGCACGGAACTGACTGCCCTCGGCGAATTCGGCCTGATCGAACGGCTGGGCCGCGGCGTGCAGCAATACCACCCCGAAACCCGCAAAGGCATCGGCGACGACGCGGCCGTGCTCGACCTGGGCGGCGACCAACTCACCGTCATCACCACCGACATGCTGCTGGAAGGCGTGCACTTCGACCTAAGCTACACCCCCCTGACCCACGTGGGCTACAAGGCCGTGGCCGTCAACGTGTCCGACGTGGCCGCCATGAACGCCATTCCCAAGCAGATTACCGTGAGCATCGCCGTGAGCAACCGCTTTTCGGTGGAGGCCCTCGAAGCCCTCTACGCCGGCATCAACAGCGCCTGCGCCGAGTACAAGGTGGACCTGGTGGGCGGCGACACGACCTCGTCGCGGGCGGGGCTCGTGATTTCGGTAACGGCCGTGGGGCAGGTGGAAAAAGACAAGGTGGTGTACCGGAGCGGCGCCAAACCCAACGACATCCTCTGCGTGACCGGCGACCTGGGCGCCGCCTACGTGGGCCTGCAAATCATGGAACGCGAAAAACAGGTGTACCTGGCCAACCCCGACATGCAGCCGCAGTTCGAGGGCAAGGACTACCTGCTCGGGCGGCAACTCAAACCCACGGCCCGCATGGACGTGATCTACGAACTGCGCGAACTGGGCGTGCTGCCCACCGCCATGATGGACATATCCGACGGGCTGGCCTCCGAAATTCTGCACATCTGCAAACAGTCGGGGGTGGGCGCCACCCTTTTTGAGGACAAGCTGCCCATCGACGGGGTCACCTACACCACTGCCGGCGAAATGCAACTTGACCCGACCACCTGCGCCCTCAACGGGGGCGAGGATTACGAACTTTTGTTCACCATCGGGCAAGACCAGTACGAAAAACTCAAGAACCACCCCGACGTGTTCTTCATCGGATACGTCAACGAGCCGGCCAAAGGCATCAACCTGATTACTAAAAATGAGAACCGGGTTCCGGTAAAAGCCCAGGGATGGGTTCATTTTTAAAAGGGTAACAAAGTATGCACCTTATCAGGCCTGTATTTTGCCACCAGTAAAATGTTCCCCGCTTTTAATCGTTAAGGGGGTAGATTTCGTAAAATAGCGTGACAAAAATTTCCGGATGAGCCGATTGAAAAACCATACCATTGCCAATACCGATGCAGTTAGGAATTAGTACGTATACCTACCCCTGGGCCGTAGGCGTACCGGGTTCCGAGCCGCCCGTTCCGCTGACGGCGCCCGACCTGATTGCCCAGGCGGGGGAGCAGGGCATTCCCATCGTGCAGTTGGGCGACAACCTGCCGTTGCACGCCCTGCCGGCGCCCGAACTGGCGGCGTGCAAAACGCTGGCCGACCGTTTGCAGGTACGCCTGGAAGTGGGCGCCCGCCGCCTTACGGCCGAACACCTGCACGCCTACCTCGGCATTGCCCGCCAGTTTGGCTCGCCCTTCGTACGGTTCGTGATCGACGACGCCGACTACAAACCCACCGTCGACGAGGTGATCGGCATCATCCGCGAGGCATTGGTTGACCTCCGGCGCCACAACGTGCGGCTGGCCATCGAAAACCACGACCGCTTCCCGGCCCGCTTCCTCAAGCGCATCGTGCAATCGACCGACCCCCACTGGGTGGGCATTTGTCTCGACACGGCCAACTCGCTGGGCGCCGGCGAAGACACTGACACGGTGGCCGACACGCTGGCCCCGTACACGTTCAACCTGCACATCAAAGACTTTACCGTGCGGCGGGTACCCCACAAAATGGGCTTCCACGTGGAAGGCGCCCCGGCGGGACAAGGGCTGCTGTCGGTGCCCCGCCTGCTGCAAAAACTCATTCCCTACAACCGCTGCTACTCGGCTACGCTCGAACTCTGGACGCCCCCCGAAGCCGACATTGCCGACACCATCCACAAGGAGGCCGCCTGGGCCCGGGAAAGCTTGCAGTACCTGCAACCCTTTTTCGTTAAACATTTTCCCGTCGACATTCCTGAGACAAGGGGCATTTGATTGGATGCTTTTTGCCGGAAAAATGGTATTTTAACGACGTGAAGCAACCCCTTATGCCTGCACTCAAACTCGCCGTGGTCGGCTGCGGTTTCTGGTCGTCCTTTCAGATTGCCGCCTGGCGGGAGTTCAGCCGCGACGTGCAACTGGTGGCCGTATGCGACCGGGATGCCGGCCGGGCCGGCGCCACGGCCCGGCGGTTTGGCGGGGTAACCGCCTACACCGATGCCGCCGAAATGCTCCGGCGCGAAAAGCCCGACGTGGTGGACGTGATTACCGACGTGAACACCCACGCCGGCTTCGTTGAACTGGCCGTAAGCCACGGGGTGGCCGTGATCTGCCAGAAGCCCATGGCCCCCGACCTGGCTACCGCCCGGCGGCTGGTGGCCCTCTCCCGCGAAAAGGGCATTCCGTTCTACATCCACGAAAATTTCCGCTGGCAAGCCCCCATCCGGCGGCTCAAGGCCATCCTCGACGCCGGGGAGATCGGCCCGGTGTTCAAGGCCCGCGTCTCGTTCTGCTCGGCCTTCCCGGTGTTCGACAACCAGCCCTTCCTGGCCGAACTCGACCAGTTCATCCTCACCGACATTGGTTCGCACGTGCTCGACATCGTGCGTTACCTGTTCGGCGAAGCCAAAACCCTGCACTGCCTCACCCGGCGCGTCAACCCGAAGATCAAGGGCGAAGACGTAGCCAACGTGCTGCTCGAAATGACCAGCGGCGTGCATTGCTACACCGAAATGTCGTACGCCTCGCTGCTGGAACGCGAAACCTTCCCGCAGACGCTGGTGCTGGCCGAAGGGGCCGGCGGTTCGGTACTCCTCGACGCCGGCTTTGTGCTCAAAACCACCACCCGGGCGGGCACCCGGTCCGAAACCGTGCGGCCGGCGCTCTACGACTGGGTGGACCCCGACTACGCCGTGGTGCATTCGAGCCTGGTCGACTGCATCGGCAACCTGCTCGACGACCTGCTCGGCCGCGGCAAAGCCGAAACCACCGGGGCCGACAACCTCAAAACCATCGAACTGGTATTCGCCGCCTACGACTCCGCCCGGGAAGGCACAATTGTTCGTTTAGAGACGGAAAGTTAATTACGAATGACGAACGACGAATTACGGGGCCACCGGTACGGTTTGTCTCATGTCTAACATCTCATGTCTATTTCTATGACTAAAATTACCGTGGTGGGGGCGGGCGGCAAGATGGGCTGCCGCCTGATGGACAACTTCGTGAAAACCCCCTACCAGGTGGCCTGCCTGGAAGTAAGCCCCCAGGGCATCGAGAACCTGCGGACGCGCAACCTGACCGTTTCGAAACAGGAAGACGTGATTCCCCAATCCGACGTGGTGATCCTGGGCGTGCCCGACGTTGCCATTGAAAAGGTATCGGCCGAACTGATTCCGCTGATGAAGCCCGGCGCCCTGGTAATGACCCTCGACCCGGCGGCTCCGCTCGACGGCAAGGTGTTCCTGCGCGACGACCTGGGCTACGTGATCGCCCACCCCTGCCACCCTTCGGTGTTCAACTGGGAACCCACCGAGCAGGCCACCCGCGACTTCTACGGCGGCATCACGGCCAAGCAGTCCATCGTGGTGGCCCTCATGCAAGGCTCGGAGGCCGACTACCAGCTCGGGGCGCAGGTGGCGGGTGAAATGTACGCCCCCATCGACAAGGTGCACCGCATCACCCTCGAACAAATGGCGATCCTGGAACCCGCCCTGGTGGAAACCCTGGCCCAGACGTGCATGGAAATCGTGAAGGAAGGCTACGACCGCGTGGTGGAACTGGGCGTGCCCGAGGCGGCGGCCCGCGACTTCGTGCTGGGCCACCTGCGCATCCAGATCGCCGTATTGTTCAAAGAGGTAAACGGCACCTTCTCCGACGCGGCATACAAGATCAGCAAGCGGGCCAAGCCCGTCCTGTTCAAGGAAGACTGGAAGAAAATCTTCGACATGAACGACATCCGGGAACAGGTGAAGGACATCACGATGAAATAAGGAGCGAGAAGTGAGGAGCGAGAAGCGAGAAGAGCGGGCAGGGGCTTGCCCGGTTATAACGGCAAAGTGCGTGTCCATTCTTCTCGCTTCTCGCTTCTCACTTCTCACTCCTCACTCCTCGCTTCTCGCTTCTCAGAAAAATATGCACCCACTGCGCTACGGTAGGGAAGAAGGGCGGCCCGAAGGCATTCCGTTGCGGGCCGGGCCGTTGACGCTGCGCTACGAGGCGGGAAACCTGCGCTACGTGCGGCTGGGCAGCCGGGAGGTGGTACGCATGGTGTACGCGGCGGTGCGCGACCACAACTGGCTGACCGTGCCTGCCCGGATCGAAAACGAAAAACGCGACATCCGCCCGGACGCCTTCCGGATCACCTACGACTGCCACTACGCCGACGGGCCGGTCCGCTTCCGGGCCCGGTACGTGCTGGAAGGCTCCCCAGAGGGCCGGCTCACCTGCCGGATGGAAGGAGAGGCCCTGGCCCCCTTCCGTAAAAACCGCATTGGCTTCTGCGTGCACCACCCCGTGCACGAAATGATGGGCGTGGTTTGTACCGTAACGCACCCCGACGGCACCACTTCGGAAGCCGCCTTCCCGGAAGCCATCAGTCCCCGCCAACCCTTCCGGAACATCCGGGAGATGGCCTGGCGGGTGAGTGACGGGTGCCGGGCCCGCCTCCAATTTGCCGGCGACGTGTTTGAAACCGAAGACCAGCGGAACTGGACCGACGGTTCGTACAAAACCTACTGCACGCCCCTCGAACGGCCGTTTCCGGTCCTCATAGTGGCCGGGGAAAGCATACGCCAGCAGATCACCCTCACCGTGGAAGGTACTTGCGCCGCCGGGGAAGTGGACGGACCGCCGGTATTTGCGTTACGGCCCGGCCCCACCCTGCCCTTCCCGGCCGTGGGCCTCGGCCACGCGGCGGAAGGCCCCCCGCTGGGACCGCGCGAAGTGGCCTGGCTGAAGGCGTTGCCCCTGCACCACTACCGGGCAGACGTGCCCCTGCACGCGCCGGGGTGGCGGGAAGGCTTCGCCCGGGCCGCCGGCGAAGCGAAAAAACTGGATTTACCCCTGGAAGCCGCCCTGTTTTTCGGCGCGGACCCGGCGGCCGAAGCCGATGCCTTTGCCGCGGCGTGCCGGCAGGAGGCCATTCCCCTGGCGGCACTGATTGTGCTGCACCGCCACCACAAGGCCACGCCCCCAGACCTGCCGCCCACCGTGGTTCCCCGGCTGCGCCGTGCCCTGGGCGACGACCTGCCGGTGGGCGGGGGCACCGACGCCTTTTTTGCCGAGTTGAACCGGTCCCGGCCCGCGGCGCCCGAACTCGGGTTCCTGGCCTTTTCGGTGAACCCGCAGGTGCACGCCACCGACGCCCTTTCGCTGGTGGAAAACCTGGAGGTCCAGGCGTTTGCGGTGGAAACGGCCCGTGGTTTTGCGGGTGGCAAGCCCGTGGCGGTTACGCCCGTGACCCTCAAACGCCGCTACAACCCCGACGCCACCGGCGAACAACCCGCCACGCCGCCCGGCGCACTGCCCTGGAACGTGGATGCGCGGCAGCCTTCCCTTTTTGCCGCCGCCTGGACGCTGGGCAGCCTGGCGTACCTGGCCGGCAGCGGCGCCGCCCGCCTCACCTATTACGAAACGGCCGGGATGCGTGGCGTGCTGTTGGGCGACGCCTCCCCCACCCTGCCCGCCGGCTTCCGGGCGGCCCCCGGCACGGTGTACCCGGTGTATTTCGTCTTCAAAGAAATACTGGCCTTCCGGCCCACCCACATCCTGCCCGCCGCCAGCAACCAGCCGCTCTCCTGCGCGGGCCTGGTGCTGCAAAACGGCTCCGGCAAACGCAAACTGCTGCTCACCAACCTCACCGGCGCAGTCCTGCGCATCCGCAACGAGGTGCCCGGGCACTGGGTCCGGCGCAAAGTGCTGGATATGAATACGTACGGGCAGTTCGCGGACCGTCCCGAAGGATTTGACGCCCCGGCGGCCTGGCAGCCCGTTGGGGACCCGGCGGAAGCAGTGGTGGTTCCTCCCCTTGGTACGGCAATTCTGGCGGAATAGCCCGAAAAAGGAAGGCTCTCCCGGGGCACCTGGTCGGTAAACCTGGCGTTACGGGAGAGCCTCCTGACGTTTCACTTTACATTCCGAAGCTTTCAGTACCCCGGGTTCTGGTCGGCATTCTCGATCTTGCTGTTGTTGTCGATCTCCTCGGTGGGCAGGGGCAGCAGTTCGTTCTTGTTGACCTGGAAGCCGGCAATCGGCTCAGTGGTGAGTTTGCCCTGTTTGCGCCAGCGGCGGATGTCGCGGTTGCGGACCTGCTCCCCGGCCAGTTCTACCCTCCGTTCGTGCACAATGGCCCGGAACATCTGCTCTTTGGTACCCACCGGGTACTGGGCCGTGGGATAGGGGGGCATTTGCACGCTTGGCCGGGCCCGCACCCGGTTGATGTAAGGCAGCGCCGCGGACGGGCCGGTCAGTTCATTTTCGCATTCGGCCATCATCAGCAGCACGTCGGCGTACCGGATCACGCGCATGTTGATGCCGGAGCGGGTGTTCTCCTGGGCCCGCTTGTAGATCATCTGGTATTTCTCCCAACTGGGTTTAGTGGCATCGCCCTGCACACCGTCAGTCGTCAGGGTATTCAGGTCATTGTTAAACTTGTCGCCGATCACGTAGAATGAATCCGAGTACCGCGGGTCGTCCTTCTCGGCGCCATTGGCGGTTCGCTCAAATTCGGCCACCAGGGTGTTGGAGGGAATCACGTTGCGCCAGGCATTGGGTCCGTATTCCTGCCCCCGGAAGGTCACTTCGCCGATGCCCGTACCATCGGCGTTCCAGCCGCCGGCATCGCCGAACGCTTCCGTAAACTGCACCTCGAACAGCGATTCGGCGTTGAACTCATTTTCCTCCCGGAAATTTTCGATGTAATTGTCCACGAGCCGGTACTGGTTGGAGGCAATGATTTCATTGAGCAACGGGCGGGCCGCGGCGTAGTTGCCCCGGAACATGTGTACGCGGGCGGTCAAAGCCTGGGCAGCACCCTTGGTAGCCCGGCCCTGGTCGATGCCGCTGTGGCTCACCGGCAGTTTGTCCATGGCGAAAGTCAGGTCCTCCAGGACCAGGGCGTATACCTCCTCTTCGGAGCCCGAACGCGGCAGGTTGTCAGCCGGTTCGTTTGCTACGTTCTGCATCAAAGGCACCCGGCCCCAGAGGCTCACCAGGTCAAAATACGCCCAGGCCCGCAAAAAACGGGCTTCCGCCAGGAACCGATCCTTGGCGGCAGCCGGCAGCAGTATTTCATCCGCCAGGGGTACGTTGTCGACGACCAGGTTGGCCCGGTGCACGACCCGGTACAGTCCGCGCCACACGGCCAGCACCAGCGGGTTGGAGGCGTCAAACACGTGGTTGAGGATCTGGCCCCTGGGCGCCTCCAGTTGGGGGCCGCCCGACTGGCAATCATCCGAGAGCAGGTCGTGCAGGAAGAAATACTCGCGGTTGTACAGGTTGTTGGATTGCAGGCCGGCGTAAATGGCAATTACGGCTGCGTTTGCCTGCGCTTCCGTTTTATAAAATGTTTCAGCGGTAAGCTGGTTGGGATTGGTGCTTTTCTCCAAAATGTCATCATTACAGGAGGAGATGGCCAGGAAGGTCGATGCGGCTGCTAATATGATCTTGTTTTTCATTGTAAATCGATTTTCTGGTGAACGTCTGTACGGGCATTTGTAGCCTTAAAACCCGAGCTGAATGCCCCCGGTGATGGTGCGGGCCTGCGGGAACTGGCCGTAGTCCACGCCGCTGTTGAGGGTAACGTCGCGGGGGATGTCAATGCCTGAACGGGCCCCGACTTCGGGGTCCCACCCGGTGTACTTGGTAAAGGTGAGCAGGTTCTGGGTGGAAACGTACACGCGCAGGCTGGCGATGAAGCCCTTCCCGAAGGAGGAGAGCAGGCCGGTGGGCAGGGTGTACCCAAGGGCGAGGTTCTTCAGGCGCAGGTACGAACCATCCTCGATGAACCGGTCCGATACGCGGGAGTTCCGGTTGGGGTCGTTGGCAATGGCGCGGGGTACGTCGGTATTCTGGCCGGGGGTCGTCCAGCGGTTGAGTACGGCCTTGCCCGAGTTGAACAAGCGGGTCATGCCTTCCAGGTCGTACCGGTTGGTATTGAGCACCTCGTTGCCCCCGACGCCCTGCCAGAACATGGTCAGGTCGAAGTTCTTCCAGTTGGCCGTGGCATTGATGCCGTACGAGAAGTCGGGCAGGAAATGGCCGATGTTGGTCCGGTCGCTGTTGTTGATTACGCCGTCGTTGTTCAAATCCTGGAACCGGATGTCACCGGGACGGGTTGCGTTGTTCTGGTAAGGCGTGCCGGGGGTGCCGTCCAGGGCATTGTCGGTATTGATCTCTTCCTGGCTCTGGTAAATGCGGTCTACCTTCCAGCCGAAGAAGTACGCAATGGGCTGGCCTTCGGTGGTATAGGTTACGGGGTCGCCCTCGAAATTGGGGCCGAAGATCACGTTGCCGGTGCCCAGGTCAGTGAACTTGTTGCGGATGAAGGCGATGTTGCCGTCTACCGACCACTGGAAGTCACCGGCTGCCTTGCGGTAGCCGGCCGTAATTTCCAGGCCCCGGTTGACCACGGTACCTACGTTTTCGGTGGGTCCCCGGTCGTAGCCCAGTGAAGGCGCCAGGGGTACCCCCAGCAGCATGTCCCGGTTCTGGTTGTTGAACCATTCCACGCTGGCCGTCAGGCGGTCGTCGAAAAAGCCCATGTCCAGGCCGATGTTGGACATGACCGTGGTTTCCCACTTGATGTTGGTACTGGCCATGTCGGTAATGGCGTAGGCGGGCAGCAGTGCAGGCCCGGCGAACTTGTAGAACATGTCACCGTTGACGGTTGACAGGAAGCGGTAGTCGTCGATCTGCCAGTTGCCGGCCAGCCCGTAGCTGCCGCGCAGCTTCAGTTCGCTAATTACGGGAACGCGGTCCATGAAACCTTCCTCGCCGATGCGCCAGCCGGCCGAAACGGCCGGGAAAGTACCCCACTTTTCGCGCGGAGTGAACCGGGTGCCGCCGTCGGTACGGATGGAAGCGCCTAGCAGGTATTTGCCGGCAAAATCATAATTTACCCGCCCGATGTACGAAATAAGGGCGGCATGGTAGCGGGCATCCCCCCCAATGGAGGGCTGGGTGGCAGTGCCGTTTACAATCGTAATGTCATTGGTCAGGGCGTTTTGTCCCTGGGCCCGCAGCGAAGTGAATTTATACATCTGCCGTTCGGCTACGGCCACCGCGTCAATGGTATGCTGGCCGAAGGTGCGGTTGAAGCTCAACTGGTTGGTAAGCACGGGCGAAACGAACGTATTGCGGGTTTCGCCCAGGTTGGCGTTCGGGCTTACACTGAAATCACCGGCGTTGAAGCTGGGCGCGAACGTTTCGTTGGTGCTGTAATTCATGTCCAGCCCCACCTGGAACCGGTACTTGAGCCCGGCAAAGAGGTTCACTTCGGCGAAGGCCGTTCCCAGGAGCTTGGTGTTCTGGGTGCGGTTTCTGCGGAGGACGGCGTTCAACACCGGGTTTTCGGGGTCGGAACCATCAATGCGGTCGGGCGCCCGGAAGCCGCCGGGCCGGCTGGCGTCACGGACCGGGATGTAGGGCACGCTTTTGATCATGTGTTCGATCTGGGAGCGGCCCCCGTTGAAGGGTTCGTTGTTCTGGTCGCTGTGCGCAATGGTCAGCGTTTGCCCGATGCTGACCCGGCCGAACTTGAAGCTGGTATTGGCCCGGAAAGACCCCCGGCGGAAATCAGTGCCCAGCATGACGCCTTTCTGGTCGAAGTAGCCGCCCGACACGTTGAACAGTGCGCTTTCGGTACCGCCACTGATGCCCAGGTTATAGTCCTGGATGGGCGCCGTACGGAACATCTCGTCCTGCCAGTCGGTGTTCACATTGGCAAAGTCGCCCAGGTTGGCGAAGCGGTCGGGGAGCGGCAGCCCGGCGTTGGTGAGCAGGTCGGTGCCGTAGGCCAGGTATTCGTCGCGGTCGAGCAGGTCGAGGAGTTTCCAGGCCTGCTGCACGCCGGCGTACGCGTCGGCCGTAATCCTGGTTTTGCCCTGGGTGCCTTTCTTGGTGGTCACCAGGATGACCCCGTTGCCGGCCCTGGAGCCGTAGATGGCGGCCGAAGCAGCGTCCTTGAGCACCTGGATCGATTCAATGTCGTTGGGGTTGATGGCATTCAATCCGCCGGCCGGGATGCCGTCGATCACGTACAGCGGTTCGGTATTGCCTACCGTGCCGACGCCCCGGATGCGCACGGTCGGGTTGGTACCGGGGGCGCCGCGGCTGGTAATGGTCACGCCGGCGGCCCGGCCTTGCAGCGCGGCGTCGAGGCTGGCTACCGGCAAGGCGTCTATTTCCTTGGCCGACACCGAAGAGATGGCGCCCGTTACTTTCGTCCGTTGCTGCTCACCGTAGCCGACCACCACTACTTCCGACAACGCTTTCACGTCGGGAATCATTTTTACGTCTACGGTAGTACGGGAGCCGACGGCGATCTCCTCGGTCACGTAGCCAATGAAGCTGAACACCAGCACGGCGTTGTTGTCGGGCACGGCGATGGCGAATCCCCCGTCGGCGCTGGTGGTGGTACCGGTGTTGGTCCCTTTCACCAGTACGTTCACCCCCGGCAGCCCTTCGCCGTCTTCGGCCGTTACCCGGCCGCGCACGGTAATGTCAGCGGCGGCAGCAGGGGCGGTGAGGGCAAGCCCGAGGTGACTTATCTGTTCCACCAGCAGGTCGGGCCGGCTTTCTCCGGCGGCCGAGGCCGTGCCGCCGATGCTTTTGAGCGGGTGCACGTACCGGGCCTGCCGTACCTTGTTGGCGTGAATGAGGTAGAAGTTGTCGCGCACCTTTTCAAAATACAGCCCGTTGCGCCCCAGTACCCGTTCCAGTTCTTCTTCCAGCGTGCCCGGCTGCCGGCTTTCGTCAACCACCACCGGCACGCTTACCAGTTCGCTCCGGTAGATGAACGACACCCCGTATTTGTGTTCGAGTTGCAGTAATGCTTGCTTGAGGGTTACCGTATTTTGGTGGCCCTCCACCTTGTGCTGCGGGTACTGTTCGGCAGAAGCCATTGTCTGCGCATTCACCAGCGAGGGGACGCCGTACAGCAGCAGTACGGCGGCGCTACCCAGGAGACGGAAAAGATGTTGCATAAAAGGAAGGGTTATTGGGCTTAGGTTGGAATTAGCGGTTGTTGAATCGGATGGTATTGCCCTGCCGGGTGATTTCCAGGTCGAACAGGCCGGCCAGCCCGTCGAGCAGCACGTCCAGGTTTTCGTTGGGCACGGTTCCCGAAAACCGTTGTTTGAGCAGGGCCGGGTCGCTTACCGTTGCCGTCAGGCCGTAGGTGTCGCCCAGCAGTTGGGTCACCTCGCGCAGGCTGGTGTTTTCGAAGATGAGTTTCTTGTTTTTCCAGGAAGAGATCATTTCCGCGTTCACCTTTTTGCGGGTGAGGTGTTCCGACCGGCCGTCGAACTCCACCAACTCGCCGGGTTGCATCCGCAACGGGTCGCTCCCGCCGGCCGGGTCAACGTGCAGTTGCACCGCCCCCGCGTTGAGCGACACCTTGGTTTTCTGCTGGCGCCCGTACACGTTGAACTCCGTGCCCAGCACTTCCACGCGCAGCCGGCCCGGCGTGGTCACCACGAACTTCCGGTGGTCGGGCCGGTGCGTGACCGCAAAGAATGCTTCGCCGTCGAGCCACACCTCGCGGGGCCCGCCGGCGGGCCACTGCGCCGGGACCGTAAGCGTGGAGTTGCCGTTGAGCACCACGCGGGAACCCTCGGGCAACGTGATTTCGCGGGTTTGGCCGTAGCCGGTGCGGTAGGTGGTCCGGGGCGCCGGCGCCGGGAACAACCAGTAGCCCACGGCCACCAGCAACACGGCCACCGAAGCCGCTGCGGCCATCGGGCGGAACCACAGGGAGCGGGTCTTGCCGGCGTCCAACTCCCGGCGAATGGCCCGCCACGTGCGGCGGCCGCTCCTGGTGGTTCGCGCCGGCCCGGCGGCTCCCGGTGCGGCGGCCAGGTCCCGTTCGAGCCCGGCCGCCAGGTACTTTTCGCCCTCGGGCGTAGTGAGCCACGCCATCACCCGGCCGGCCTCTTCCGGGGTACAGTCGTTGCGCAGGTACCGGTCAAAAAGCTGTTCTTCTTTTTGCATTAAGTAAGTAGAAGTTGAAAGGCATGCGGGGTGGGTTCAATACTTTCTTTGACCCGTACTACACCCAACCCGGCGAAAAGGATGATAGCCGTTGAAAATTTTTTTTCGGGGGGCGGGTAAAGGCGGCGGGGCGGCTTAGCAGAAAGGCAACACCAGGCAGAGAATCACCGGCAGGTCGGCGTGCTGCCGGAAGTAGCTGCGGAGAAATTTGGTGGCCTGCATGAGCTGGAACTTGACGGTATTGACCGAGATGCCGAGTTGTTCGGCGATCTGGTGGGCCGACAGGCCCTGGTCGGACCGCAACTGGAAAATGATCCGTTTGCGCGGCGAGAGCCGGGCCAGGGCTCCCTGCACGAGGCTGGCGTATTCGGCCGCCTGGATGGCCTGTTCGGTCTCGTTGCTGCTGCGGCTGGCCCCGGCGGCTATCTCCAGGTGCTTGAGAATGACCCGCCGGTGGTCGCGCAGGGCGTTGAGGACGTGGTGTTTGAGACAAACCCCCAGGAAGCCTTTCAGCGGCAGGGCTTCGTTGAGCGTGTGCCGCTTGGTCCACAGTTGCAGGAATACGTGCTGGATGGCGTCCTCGGCGAGGGCCGGCGTTTTAAGGTACCGCAGGCTCAGGGCGTAGAGGTAGGGCTGGTACCGCCAGTAGATGACCTCAAAAGCTTTTGCATCGCCCCCTTTGGTGAGGACCACGAGTTGCTCGTCGGTACAGTCAGGCAGGTTGGCGGGAAGCATGCCGGTCAATTTAAATATGAATATAGGAATATTTAATTGTAAACTAAAAAAGCATAAAGCCCAAAAGCCGCCCCGGGGGGCGGCTTTTGGGCAATGGGAGGCACGGGTGCCGGTCGTTAATTCCAGCCGCCGGCCACGTCGCTGGCCACGGCGGGGTTGGAATCTTTCTCCAGTTGGGGGATGGGCAGCAGCACGTTGCGGTCCAGGAAGGGCGTTTTGCCCAGTTGCAGTTGTTTTTCGGCGTTGAGGGTCTGCTTGGCAATGCCCCAGCGGTTGAGGTCAAACCAGCGAACCTGCTCACCGCCCAGTTCCATCTGGCGTTCGCGCCGCAGGATGTCGATGGCCGCCTGGCCGCCTAGGGTTGGGTATTCAAACGCCCCCGATCTTCTTCTCACCTCGTTGATCTGGGTGAGGGCTTCCGAAAATTTGTTCTGGTAGATCTGGGCTTCGGCCAGCATCAGCTTCACGTCGGCCAGGCGGATCACGATGGTATTGATCTCACTCTGGGGAATGTTGCTCTTTTCGGCCACCTCGTACACGGAGTACTTGCGCCAGTTGTAACGGATGGTGTTGGTAGAGCCGAACGGGTACTGCCAGGGGCCTTTCTTCAAAGTATCGCCGGGAGCCCGCAAGTAGTAGTTCTTGAAGTCGCCCTTGTTGAAGTTGCAACCCGTGCAGAAATCGGTATCCCCGCCGCTGGCCGCATTGCCATAAAATGTACGGGCGCCGCGGGGATCAAGGTAGTCTTGCCCTTTCTCGTTACGGTACTTGTATGCGTTGACCAGGGCATCCGACACGAACACGTTGTTCCAGTCGTTCCAGCCGTATTCCTGGGCCCGGCCGCTGTGGGTGGCCTTGCCGCCCCACGATTCCTGGCCGCCGAACATATAGAAGGCGTTGCCCGTACCCCAGCCCTGCCACTTGCTGTGGGGCACCTGGAAAATCACTTCGGGGTTTTTGCCGTTGTCGGACACCGGCAGGTCGTTGTTTTCGAAATCCTTGCCGAGGCCGGAAGGGGTAAACAGTGCATCCAGACTATCGGCCAACTGGTAGGTGTACGGCCCGGTCAGTAGCTTGGCGAATTCGGATTCCGCCTGGGCGTATTTTTTCTGGTATAAGTGTGCTTTGCCAAGCATGGCTACGGCGGCGCCTTTGGTCACCCGTCCCAGGTTGGAGGCATCGTACGCAACGGGCAGGCCCTCGATGGCGGCGGCGAAGTCCCCTTCCACGGCGGCCCACACTTCCTCCACCGAAGCCCGCGGCGTATTCTCGGCGGCGGTTTTGTAATCCATCTTCAGCGGCACCCGTCCCCACAGGCTCACCAGCATGAAGTGGCCGTAGCCGCGCAGGAACTGGGCTTCGGCGATGAACTGGGTTTTCTTGTCCTGGTCGGCCGGCAGGGCCGGTTCCCAGGTCTGGATCTTGTCCAGGATCAGGTTCGAGCGCAGCACCATCCGGTACAGGTTGGTCCACAAGTCCTGGATCTGGGGCTGGCTGGAGCCGAAACTGTAATCCTGCAACTGGGCCAGGTCACCCAGCAGGAACACGTTGTTGGTGGCGTCGTTGCCCAGCAGGTCAAAGATGAAATACGCGTCGCGGGTGTAGAGCCCTTTCATCAGCAGGCAGGAATAGATGCCGATCACCCCTTCGTTGAAGGTGGCTGCGTTGGTGAAATACGTTCCTTCGTCGTACGCACTCTGGTTTTTGGTTTCCAGAATGTCTTCGTTACAGCCGCCCGCCCCAAGGGCGGCGGCCATAAGCAGAGCGAATATTTTCTTTTTCATTTTGAACGATTTTTGGATCACGGGTAAAGAGTGAATTCATCAGAAGCCTACCTGCACGCCGAACAGGAAAGACCGGGGTTGCGGAATCTGTCCCTCGTCAATGCCGCGGGCAAACAGGAAGTTCTTCGCATCGGGCCCATTGCCTTTGCGGGGGTTGGGGTCCTTGGCGCTGATTTCGGGATCATAGCCTTTATAGTCGGTCACGGTCAGCAGGTTCTGCGCCGTTACGTACACGCGGAAGGTAGCAAAGGCATTGCCGGTCAGCCCGAGCAGCGATTTAGGCAGGGTGTAGCCCAGCGTCAGGTTCCGGAGCCGCAGGTAAGAACCGTTTTCCACGAAGCGGTCGGAGGCCCGCAGGTTCAGGTTGCCGTTGGCGTTCTGACCGGCCTTGGGAAACTCGGACACGTCGCCTTCCTGCCGCCAGCGGTTCACCAGGGCCGCGCTGGAATTGAAGGGCCGGCTGGTGCCTTCGAGCCAGTAGGTCAGGTCGTTCCACAGCTGCACGCCGGCCACGCCGTACATGCTGGCCATCAGGTCAAAATTCTTGAAGCCCAGGCTGATGTTGCCGCCGTAGTTCCACTTGGGCAGGGGGCTGCCCAGGAACGTCCGGTCTTTTTCGGTCACCTGGCCGTCGCCGTCCAGGTCCCGGAAGATGATGTCGCCGGGGAGCAGTTTGTCCTGGTACACGGCATCCGTTTTGCCGGTTCTTTCGCGGGCCATCTGGTCGAGCTGGTCTACCTCCTGCTGCGTAGAAGCCACGCGGTCTATCTTATACCCGTAGAAGGCACCGATGGGCTGGCCGATCTCGGTACGGGTGGCCTGGTAACCGCCGTTCACGTTGCCGTTGTTGAAGGGCTGGCCGGCGCCCAGCGACACGACTTTGTTCTGGTTGTAGGCCAGGTTGCCCCCGATGTTGTAGGTGAGCCCCCCTGCTTCGCCCTGGAAACCGAGGGAAGCTTCGAACCCCCGGTTGAAGGCCGTGGCGGCGTTGCGGACCACGGTGCCCACCCGGTCGTTGGGTCCGCCGAAGCCGGAAGACAACGACAGGGGTACGCCCACGAGCAGGTCTTTGTTGTCGCGGTTGTAGTAATCAAAGCTGAAGTTGAGGCGGTTGTTGAGCAAGCCCACGTCCAGGCCCACGTCCGTCTGCACGGTGGTTTCCCACTTGGTGTTCGGGTCGATGGGTTGGTTGATCGTGGCGCCGTTCACCATTGTTTCGCCTTCACCGAGGGCGTACACAATGTTGGTGGGGGTGCCCTTGAAGATGACGGCGCGTTGCAGGGGGATGCTGGAGTTACCGGTAATGCCGTAGCTGGCCCGCAGCTTCAGTTCGGAAATCAGCGAAATGCCTTTCATGAACGCTTCTTCGCTGATCTTCCAGGCTACGCCCACGGCCGGGAAGGTGGCGAACCGGTTGCCGGCCGGGAACACCGGGCTCCCGTCGCGGCGGAGACTGGCCGTGAGCAGGTACTTGTCCATCAGGCCGTACTGCAAGCGGGTAAAGTACGAGAGGCCGCCGCCCTGGGGCAATCCGCCGTTCCCGCCCGTTACGCTGGTTTGGCCGGCAAAGGCCACGTTCTTGAGTTCGTCGCTCTGGAATCCGCCCCCGTTCAGGTCGATCCGGCGGCTCACCCCGCCATTGATGTAGGTATTGCCCGCAATCACGTTGAGGCTGTGGACCCCGAATTGTTTGTTGAAGGTGAAGTAGTTTTCCAGGATGGGGTTGATGCCGAACCCGTAGTACTCTTCAATGCTGTTGCCCAGCGTCAGGTTGCCGTTGGCCCGGGCCTGCTTGTAGTTGAAGCCGTTGTAGTTGCTGAAGCTCAGCGCCAGCTGGGAGCGGAACTGGAGCCACTCGAAAATCTTGGCTTCGCCGTACAACTGCGTGAAGAAGAACACGTCGCGTTCCCGCCGCTCGGCCAGGAACACGTCGGTGAGGGGGTTGGCCGCGTCGTTGAGGTCGGCGTTGGATGTCACCCGGGAGAAGCCGCCCAGGTTGCTCGGGTCGTAGATGGGCGCGTAGGGCGGCATGCGGATGCCTTCGGTGAAGCTCGGCGTTTCGCCCCGGTTTACGGTGTAGCGGAAGATGGCCTGCTGGCCCAGTTTGAAACGCTTGCCGGCGTTTTCTTCGAGGTTCACGCGCAGGGTGTTACGCTGGAAATTGAAGTTGCCCACGATGGCGTCCTGGTAGGAATACGTGTTGGATACCAGGTAGCTCACTTTATCGGTACCGCCCGAAATGCCCACGTTGTGTTCGGTGAGCTGGGCCGTCCGGAACATGGCGTCCTGCCAGTCGGTTACGTCCCGCCGCACCTCGTCGGTTTGCAGTTTGTCGGTCAGCTTGTTGCCGGTAATGTCGGTCACCAGGTCCAGGTACTGCCCGGCATTCATCAGGTCGAGCTTTCTCCACGGGTTGGCAAAGCCGTAGTAGCCGTTGTAGGTGACCCGGGGGGCGCCGGTTTTGGCGCGTTTGGTGGTGATGATCACTACGCCGTTGGCGCCCCGGGCGCCGTAAATGGCTACCGACGAGGCGTCTTTGAGCACGGAGATGCTTTCGATGTCGTAGGCCGGTATGGCGTTGAATTCATTCACGCCGCCCTGGATCCCGTCGATCACGTACAGGGCTTCCGAATTGGTGAACGAGCCGACCCCGCGCACCACGATGTTTACGTTGGAGCCGGGCAGGCCGGCGCCGTTCACCACCTGTACCCCGGCGATCTTGCCCTGGATCAACTGCTGGGCGTTGCTTACGTTCACCTCGCCGAAGTCCTTGGCCGTAGCCACGCCCACGGCACCCACCAGGTCTTTCCGCTGCTGGGTACCGTAGCCGATCACCACCACCTCGTTGAGGGCCTGGATGTCGGGCAGCAGTTTTACGTCAACCGAGGCGCGGCCCCCCACGGGCACTTCTTCGGTTACGTAGCCGATGAAGCTGAACACCAGCACGGCGTTGTTGTCGGGCACGTTGATGCTGTAGCTGCCGCTGGCGTCGGTGGTGGTACCGGTGCTGGAACCCTTGATGAGTACATTCACCCCGGGCAATCCCTGGCCGTCGTCGGCCGTTACCCGGCCCGTCACCGGGATGTCCTTGGTTTGCAGGTACTGCTCGATGGAGCCCAGGCGGGCAAACACCATCTGGGGTTGCACGTTGGCGAGGCCGCCGCCGGCGTCGGGGCTGCCGGTCTGGATGGCGCGGCGCTTCAGTTGCCGGAAGTTGATGCGGTCTTCGTCGGTATAGATGACGTAAATGTTGTCAATCTTGCGGTATCTGAGTTGCTGCTTGGCCAGCAGCGAGGCCAGGGCGGGTTCTACCTGCTTCCAGGAGGCATTGCCGGCCAGCAGCCCCTCTTCCACCTGCACGATCTTGTCTTCGAGGGTGGCGTTCTTGTAGGTAAAAAAGATGCCAAAGCGGGCTTCCAGGTCCTTCAGCAGGTGCTTCAGCGACTGGGAATTGCTCTGTACCGTGCGGTGACCGGCGTCGGGCGGATTGTAGGCCACGGCCAGTTCTTGGGCGTAAGCCGGCGCCTGCGCCAGGCAGGCAAGCAGCAATACGCGCTTGGTCCAGGAGTAGTAAACGGGATTCTCCATACGGGTGTAATCAGTTGACGAAAGGTTAGAAGATAGCAGTTCGAGGGAATTGAGAATTGGGCAATGGGTATTTGGTTACTTGCTGAGGATGAGCTGGTTTTCTTGTTGTTGCACCCGGATGCCGTACGTGGCCGACAGCACGCGGAGCAGTTTGTCGAGGCTTTCGGAGGGCAACACGCCGGTCATGGGTTCGCGGGCGAGGCGTGGGTCGGCAATGCGTACCGACACGCCGTAGGTCTCCTCGATCCGGTCGGCCACCTGCCGCAGGGTAACGTCTTCGAGCACCCAGCGCCGGCTCTTCCAGGAGTGGTACACCTCGGTGTTCACGGCCCGGTGGTTCACTGCCCCGTTGTCTTCCTGGTATTCCACCAGTTCGCCGGGCTTCATCATGATGGTGGTGGTGCCCGTGGCGGCGGGTACGGCCAGCCGCACGCTGCCCTCGCTGAGCACGACGCGGGTGCGGTCTTCGCGCCCCGACACGGTAAATTCGGTGCCCAGCACTTCCACGCGCAGGCTGCCCGAATGCACCGTGAACCGGGCCGGGGCCCGGTCGTGCGTCCGTTTGCGCACCTTGAAAAAGGCTTCGCCTTCCAGCCACACTTCGCGGCGGCCGGGCTGCCAGTCGGCCGGGTGCCGGAGCACGGAGTTGGCGTTGAGCACCACTTCCGACCCGTCGGGCAGGGCCACGGTTTGCGTCTGTCCGTAGCCGGTGGCGTATTGCACCTGCCGGTACGGCCCGTAGCGGTACGCCCACAGCACCACCCCGGCGACCACCAGCAGGGCCACGGCGGCGGCGGCCCAGTAAGGCAACCGCGTTCCCAGCCGGTGCAGCGGTCCCCGCCGGGCCGTGCGCTTCTCCGCCTCGTAGGCTTGCACGGCGCCCAGGATGTGGTTGTACATCCGGACCTGCCGCTCGGGCGGGAGGGCGTCGGACCGGAAGTGCAACCCGCGCAGGATGCGTTCGGCTTCCCGGACGGTGGACCGGCATTCGGGGTGCTCCCGCAGCCACGCCTCCCAGAACGCATCAACCTCGGGACTGCCGCCCTTTACCCACCGCTGAAAATGTTCGTCCATCACGAAATCTTCCGCTGTATACAATCGGTAGTCCATCGGGCGAGCAGGGTTTAACGGTCGGGGGAGAACGGAAACGGGGAAACGGAAACATCAGGCGCCGGGCCTCTTATATAGTAAATACAAGACTCGTTTGCACTTCACCATTTTTTCTGAAAAATTTTTGAGAAAAAGCAAGACGGGAGGAAAGGGAGCGATTGAAGGAGCGAGAAGCCAGGAGTGAGAAGCGAGAAGGAGGATCGGGAAGGGCGCTTTGGTGCGGATGCGGTTAAGGGGACAGGGTTTGGGAGGGATAGGGTTTAAACCCTATCCTAGTGATAATGGCGACCAGGATGCCGCATATGACCGGAAGAACCAGCGCTGTACTCTCCGTAGGATAGGGTTTAAACCCTATCCCTCCCAAACCCTGTCCTCCTTCGAAACGGAGCCTGGCCCAAGCCTCCTTCCCGATCCTCCTTCTCGCTTCTCACTCCTGGCTTCTCGCTCCTTTTTTATCTTCCCAGCAGCAGCAGCAACACCGCGATAAGAACTTTGGGGGCGTTGTGCTTGAGGGTTTCGATGGCTTTGGAAACCAGGTTGTACACCGAGCGGAGTTCGAGTTGCATCACCCGGGCGACTTCGTCGTAGGAGAGGCATTCGAAAAATTTGAGGTAGATGGCTTCCCGCTGCCGGCGGGTCAGTTTGCCGAGGGCGTGCTCCAGGTAGCGTTGCTGCTCCCGCGTCACCTGGTCGTTGATGAGGCTGACTTCGGGAGAAAGGGTGATTTCAAACTCGTATTCTTCGGGGAACGCTTCGGCGGTGCGTCTGGCGGCCGTCTGCTTCTGGCGGATGATGCGGTTGCGCAGGGCCGCAAAGAGGTAGTACTTGGCCGAGTCGGTGGGACCGAGCCCCTCCCGCTTCTTCCACAGGTCCACGAACAGGTCCTGGATGCAGTCTTCCACCAGGTCGGCGTCGGGCGTAAACTTGCGGCCGTAGCCGTACAGGGCACGCACGTGGGTATTGTACAAGGCCGTGAATGCCTCCAGGCTGCCCCCCCTGAACTCGTCCCAGCAGGCGGCTTCCCCTACCCGTTCCCCAACCTCTTTTTTCATTCGGTACGACCCGTAATCATGTTTACACTATCAAAAATAGTATTGGTATAATTATACAAAATATTTCGATTATATAAGATTTTTATTTTACGCCGGCAGCCGGGGGGTGCGGTAAAAAATTTACGCCCAAAACAGTCCCCCCTGGTTGCCTGCTTCGGGGGAAGTGTGTATAATCCGTTTTCAAACCGCTTATCCATCCGAGTTACCATGCCCGCATTCCGCGTTCTTTTTGCCCCCACCCTGCTGTTTTTGTCCGTTGCCGCCCCGGCCCTGGCCCAGTCGCCGGGGGGCCGCCAGGTGATCAAAACCGACCAGGCCCCCGTACCCACCGCTCCCTACAGCCAGGCCATCAAGGCCAACGGCTTCGTGTTCGTGGCCGGCCAGGTGGGCCTCGACCCCAGGACCCGCCAACTGGTGGCGGGCGGCTTCGAGCAGGAGACGACGCAGGTGATGAAAAACATTGAAGCCATCCTGGCGGCGGCCGGGCTGGGCTTCGCCGACGTGGTCAACACCACCATCTACCTCAAGGACGTGGGCAACTTTGCCAAGGTGAACGAAATTTACGGCCGCTACTTCACCGGCGACTACCCGGCCCGCACCACCGTAGGCGTGGCGGCCCTGCCCGGCAACGCCAACGTGGAGATTGCCGTGGTGGCCGTGGCCCGGTAACGCCTTTTCTCCGTTTCACGCAAATTTTTTCGTCCGCCCCCGTGTTATCACGGGAGAGACATAAGATTTTAGACAGGAGACATTAGACCAAACCCTGCCAACGGGTTAGCGTGTTGTCTCCCGTCTCCTGTCTAAAATCTTATGTCTCTCTTTTTGATAGTGTAAAAACCCGGTCTACTGCCCTTATCTTTGCCCGGCACTCCCAACCCGCCCATGCTTACCGAACCCCTCCGTACCCTGGCTTCGCAATTGAAAGGCGAACTGCACTTCGACTCCACCATGCGTACCCTCTACGCCACGGACGCCTCGGCCTACCGGGAAATGCCCCTGGCCGTAGCCATTCCCAAGTCGGTTGCGGACCTGCAAAAGCTGGTGGCCTTTGCCGCCAAACATAAGATTTCGCTCATTCCCCGGGCGGCCGGCACCTCGCTGGCCGGGCAGGTGGTGGGGGCGGGCCTGGTGGTGGACACGGGCAAGCACCTCAACAAAATCCTGGAAGTGAACCCCCAGGAACGCTGGGTACGGGTGCAGCCGGGCGTGGTGCGCGACGAACTGAACCTGTTTCTCAAACCCTACGGCTTGCAGTTCGGCCCGGAGACCTCCACGGCCAACCGCGCCATGATCGCCGGCATGGTCGGCAACAACTCCTGCGGCTCCAACTCCATTGTGTACGGCAGCACCCGGGAGCACCTGCTGGAAGCCAAAGCCCTGCTGGCCGACGGCACCGAAACGACGTTCCGGGCCCTCTCCCCTTCCGAACTGGAAGCCAAGTGCCTGGGCGTGACGCCCGGCCAGCCCGTACCACGCGGCTTCAAACCCAAGGATGACCTGGAAACCCGCATTTACCGGCAACTCCGGCAGTTGCTGACCGAACCCGCCAACCAGGCCGAAATCCGGGCGCATTTTCCCAAAAAGAGCGTACCCCGCCGCAACACCGGCTACGCCCTCGACCTGCTGCTCGACACCGAGCCGTTTACGCCGGGCGCCGAACCGTTTAACCTCTGCAAACTCATTGCCGGCTCGGAAGGGACGCTGTGCCTGCTCACTGAGATCAAGCTGAACCTGATTCCGCTGCCGCCGAAAGAGAGCGGCCTGCTGTGCATCCACTGCCACACCATCGACGAGTCGCTGCGGGCCAACCTGCTGGCCGTGGGGTACGGCCCCAGCGCCAGCGAACTCATGGACCACTACATTCTCGAATGCACCAAGGACAACATTGAGCAGCGCAAAAACCGCTTCTTCGTGCAGGGCGACCCCGGCGCCATCCTGGTGGTGGAGGTGGCCCGCGACACCCGCGAGGAGGTAGATGCCGTGTTTGCCCGGCTGGTCGCCGACCTGCAAAGCCAGGGCCTGGGCTACCACTACCCGGTCGTGTACGGCGAAGACATCAAGAAGGTGTGGACGCTGCGCAAGGCGGGCCTGGGCCTGCTCACCAACATGCCCGGCGACGCCAAGCCGGTGGCCGTGATTGAAGATACCGCCGTGGACGTGCTCGACCTGCCGGCGTACATCCGCGATTTCAACGAAGTGCTCAAGAAGCACGGCCTGTACTCGGTGCACTACGCCCACGCCGGTTCGGGCGAACTGCACCTGCGGCCCATCATCAACCTCAAAACCGCCGAGGGCAACCGGCTGTTCCGCACCATTGCCCGGGAGATTGCCGTGCTGGTGAAAAAGTACGACGGCAGCCTGTCGGGCGAACACGGCGACGGGCGGCTGCGGGGCGAGTTCATTCCCTACATGGTAGGTGAGCACAACTACAACCTGTTCAAGCAGGTCAAGGCGCTGTTCGACCCGCAGGGCCTCTTCAACCCCGGCAAGATTGTGGATACCCCGCCGATGGACACGTTCCTGCGCTACACGCCGGGGCAGGACACGCCGCAGTACGCCACGGTATTCGACTTCGACCGGGAAGGCGGCATTCTCCGGCACGCCGAACAGTGCAACGGCTCGGGCGACTGCCGCAAGAGCCACCTGATGGGCGGCACCATGTGCCCCTCGTACATGGCAACCAAGGACGAACGCGATACCACGCGGGCCCGGGCCAACATGCTCAGGGAAATGCTCACCCGTTCCGACAAGCCCAACCCCTTCGACCACCAGGAGATCAAGGAGGTGATGGATTTGTGCCTCTCCTGCAAGGGCTGTAAGGCCGAATGTCCTTCCAACGTGGACGTGGGCAAGCTCAAGGCCGAGTGGCAGCAGCAGTACTACCAGGCCAACGGCGTGCCGCTGCGAAGCTGGCTGGTGGGCAACTTCACCCGCCTCAACCGCCTGGCTTCGCTGGTGCCGGGGCTCTACAACTTCGTGTTCACCAACGCCTTCACGGCCAAACTGGCCAAACGCGTAGCCGGCTTTGCCGAAGAAAGAAGCATTCCCCTGCTGGGGGAAACCACGCTGCACCACTGGTTCAAGAAAAGGGAGAAAAGCAGACCGCAGACCGCAGACCGGAAGCGGGAAACAACCGTTGGCGGCTCTCCGGTCTCCCTTCCTGCGGTCTCCGGTCTCCCTTCCAAAAAGGTGTACTTGTTTTGCGACGAGTTTACCGACTACAATGACCTGGAAGTGGGCAAGGCGGCCGTGGAGTTGCTGGAACGATTGGGCTACCAGGTAGAAATACCCGTCCATAAGGAGAGCGGCCGCACGTACTTGTCGAAAGGGTTGCTCAAGCAGGCTAAGAAGCTGGCAATCGAGAACGTACAACTGCTTAAAGATGTAGTGACCGAACAGGCGCCGCTGGTGGGCATCGAACCTTCGGCCATTCTCACGTTCAGAGACGAGTACCTGTCGCTGGTGCCAAAAGAGATGAAGCCGGCCGCCGAAGCACTGGCGAAAAACTGCCTGCTCATCGAGGAGTTTTTAGCCAGTGAACTGGCCAAGGGGCATTTGCAGCGGGAGCAGTTTACCGCCGAAAAACGCCTGGTGAAGCTGCACGGCCACTGCCACCAGAAGGCGCTCTCTTCGCTGGTGCCGGTCAAGAAGATTCTGTCTTTGCCCCAAAACTACGCGGTGGAACTCATCCCTTCGGGCTGTTGCGGCATGGCCGGCTCGTTCGGCTACGAAAAGGAGCACTACCACGTATCCCAGCAGATCGGCGAGTTGGTGCTCTTTCCCACCGTGCGCAAGCAGCCGGAAGAGGTGATCATCTGCGCCCCGGGTACTTCCTGCCGCCACCAGATCAAGGACGGCACCCAACGCACGGCCCTGCACCCCGTGCAGGTGCTCCTCCAGGCCCTCAGGCAACCGGCGGAATCCCTGCCGGCCGGGGACCTGGTGGGGGAAGTGGCGCACCGGTAAAGCGCATCGGGAATTTTAGAGTTTTTTCATCAGCGGAACCACCCTTACCCGGCCGCGGTCCAGCACCTTGTCCTCGGTGACTTTGACCACGTGGGCCCCCAGCGGTGATTTGATGACCAGCACGTCGCCCTTTTTGGCGTTGGCCAGGGCCTGTTCGAAGGGACCGATCATGTACCCCTGCCAGAGCCAACCCAGGTCGCCGCTGCTCCCGTCCTTCTGAGCCTGGACGTGCTGCTGGAGCAACGTTTCGAAGCTGCCGCCCTGCTGCACCTGGGCCAGGTACTGGTTGGCTTTCTTGAGGGCCTGGAGGCTGTCGCGGCGGCTCTTCCCGTCGGGCTTGAAGTACACCTGGCTGGCCCGGATGCGGTACAGCGAGTCGTAGCCGGCAATTTTGTAGAGGACGGCGTACCCCTCCAGGAACATCGGCCCCACTACGTCGCCGACGTTGGCGTTGAAGAACATGGCGCCGAACACGCCCAAATCTTCGGCCTGGCTGTAGGAGTCGTACCGGAAGGGTTCATCGCCGTTGTTGACCACGAACAGCGAGTCGTTGCGGGTATTGCGGAAGTATGGTTTGCGGATTTCGGCCCAGGCCCGGCCTTCCTCCTGCGATTGGGCGAGGGGCTGCACCACCACGGTATCTGGTACGGTGCCGGACTGGGCAAACGCAGATACGCCGCCCAGCAGCAACAGGAGGGCCCCCATCAAACGAAGAACACTTTTCATGATTGCTCAAATTGGATAAAGTGAATACAATTTAGCAAAAATGCCATTTTTTCGGGAGCCGCCCGCACCCGGGGCCGGCCGGAAGGCATAAAAAAAGCAGGCCCGGCGGGGCCTGCTTCACGGAGTTTTCGGTATGGGTCAGAGCACCAGCTTCCGCTGGTATTCGCCGTCCTGGTTCATTACCTTCACGGTGTACTCGCCCCGCTTGAGCCACGAAAAGTCGCGTTCTTCCACTTTGCGGGTCACCTTCTCGATCACGTCGGAGTACACCACCATGCCCTGTTGGTTGATTACCTGGATGTTGACGTCGCATTTGCGCATGGCCTCGATGCCGATGCGGAAGTTTTTGGCCGTGGAGCCGGGCAGGAACACGACCCGCATGGTTTGCACGGTATTTACCGTGTCGCGGCGGTTGCCTTGCTGGCTGCCTTGTTGTTTATCGTCGCTGGCCCACGAGGGGTTGGCAGTCAGAAGGGTGCCCAGCATTAAGGCGCCGCCAAATAGTTGAATTGTTGCTTTCATGATGGGGGTAGGTGTGTGTTAACGCTGCCAATATGCTTTCCCTCCCCGACAATTGAATCACCCGCCAAATGGGATTTTTCGGTAAACCAACTGCCGGACAAAAACCGGTGTGAGTGGGAGAAAAGTTGGATGGATGGTCTTCTCACCCTTCTCCCCCTGCGTCATGCCGATAAACGGCAATTGGCCGGGATGAGCGGCAAGGTAATGGGTCATGGTATCCCCCAATTTGGGGGATATACCATCCCTGGACCGGACCGACAAGAAGAGCAGCGGACTGAAAAGTTACCAGTGCCCGGGTCCGCACCGGGTTCTTTCGATTTTGGACGCAGCCCATGATCGTGATTGGTCAACGGTACTTCATTATTTGAGATGCCTTCTTCGACATTCATCATCTAAAAATTAAATATTGAATATCGAACAAGGAATATCGAATGATGGAGGAAAGGCCCAATGACCATTGACTAATGACCAATGACTTACCCCCCCAGCCTCACCGTCTGGCCGCTTTCGTGGCTCCGGATGGCCGCCTCGATCACGCGGATCAGCCCGACGGCCTCTGCGGGGGTTACGGCCGGCGGGGCGCCTTCCCGGATGGCGGCGTACACGTTGCGGTAAAACTGCGGGTACGCCCCGGGCTTGGTTTCTACCCTGCCGGTGACGTGCAGCGCACCAAGCTGGGTATTGAGCTGGCCCCACCACGCTTCGGGCTCCGTACCCCAGCCGGGTTCGCCGGGCAGGTGGCCGGCCTTCAGGGCGTCTTCCTGCGGATCAAGGCCCCACTTGAGGAACGACCCGTCGAGGCCGTGCAGGATGTACCGGGGCCCCTGTTCCCGCACCAGGTAGCTCGATTTGAGTACCACCCGGAACCCGGGGTAGTGCAGCACCACGTGGTAACTGTCGTGGATGCTGGCGCCGGGCCGCTGGGTGCTCAGGTCGGCAGTGACGGCGGCCGGCATTCCGAAGAGCACCATTGCCTGGTCGATCATGTGGGAGCCCAGGTTGTAGAGGATGCCCGAGCCCGGACCGGTTTCCTCCTTCCAGGTGTTGGCCTCAATGAAGTTGCGGTAACGGTCGTAGTGCGCCTCGTACTCCACCAGTTTGCCGAGCAGCCCCTGCCCCACCACTTCGCGCACCGTGAGGAAGTCGCCGTCCCAGCGCCGGTTCTGGAAGACCGTCAGCACCATCCCTTTGCGCCCCGCCAGGTCGGCCAGTTGCTCCGCCTCACCGGCCGTCACGGTAAAGGGTTTTTCGACCACCACGTGCTTGCCGGCTTCCAGGGCCTGCCGGGCCTGCTCGAAGTGCAGGAAGTTGGGCGTATTGACCACCACCAGTTCGATGGCCGGGTCTTCGAGCAGCGCCTCGTAACGACGCACCACCTCCGCGGCCGGGTGGTCGGCTTTTGACTTCTCGCCGGTCCGTTCGTACACTTTCCGGACTTGAAAACGGCCGTCCGCCTTCAGCAGCGGCCCGTGAAAAACCTTGCCCGACATTCCGTACGAAGCAAGACCAACGCCAATGGTAGGATGCAACTTAAAAAGATGATTTAGGGTGTGAATATGCTTTACAAGGAAGACCGGAACGGATGGAGACCGGAGGAGGGGTCGGGAAGGAAGCTTGGCAGGACTCCGTGACGGAATAGGGTTTGGGAAGGATAGGGTTTAAACCCTATCCTGCTGATAGTACGAATCAAGCCCAGTTCAATCAAGAACTTTCCCGCTCAATACCCATAGGATAGGGTTTAAACCCTATCCCTTCAAAACCCTATCCTTCCCAAACCCTATCCTGATTAAACGCCTATCCATCCATCAACTTCCCTTTCTCCCGTTTCTTTACCAACCCATCCCGCATCCCCGGCCAGTACCGGCTCCGTTCCTCCCGTCTCCCTTCCTCCGGTCTCCGGTCTCCCTTCCCCCGGGTTATATGTCACTCGACCTCAATAACGGCGTCATCCTGTTCCACAATTTCGCCTTCGGGGATCAGGATGGACTGGGCCTTGCCGGCTTTGGGCGCCGATACGATGGTTTCCATTTTCATGGCTTCGATCACGAACAGGGGCTGGTTTTCCTTGAATTCGTCGCCGGGCTTCACCAGCACGCGGGAGAGTTTGCCCTGCAAGGGGGCGCCGATGTGGGCCGTGCCCTTGGCCTTGCGGTGGGCAATCTTGGTCACCTTCACCGACCGGTCGCGCACCTCCACCGTGCGGGCCGTGCCGTTGAGTTCGAAGGACACCTCGCGGCAGCCCTCCTCGTTCGGCTCGGTCATGAACAGCAGCTTGATGATGAGCATTTTGCCGTCGGTCAGGTATACCAGCGTCTCTTCGCCGGGCTTGAGGCCGTAGAAGAAGGGCACCGTCTCGATCACGCTGACGTCGCTGAACTGCTGGCGGTGCGCCTGGAACTCCTCGAACACCTTCGGGTACATCTTGTAAGACAGGTAGTCGGGGAAGGAAACGCCCTCGCCGAATTTTGTTTTAAAGTCAGCAAACTCCTTGTCGAAGTCGGCGGGCTGGAGGTGTTCGTTGGGCCGGCCGGTGATGGGCTTTTCGCCCTTGAGGATGATCTGCTGCAATTCGGCCGGGAAACCGCCGTGCGGCTGCCCGAGGTCGCCCTTGAAGAAACTCTTCACCGACTCGGGGAACGACAGCGACTTGCCCCGCGCGAACAGGTCTTCGGCCGTCAGGTTGTTGGACGTCATGAACAGGGCCATGTCGCCCACCACCTTCGAGGAGGGCGTTACCTTCACAATGTCGCCGAACAGCTTGTTGACCACCACGTAGTTTTTCTTCATTTCCTCGAAGCGGCGCTCCAGGCCCAGCGAGGCCGCCTGCGGCTTGAGGTTGGAGTACTGGCCGCCCGGAATCTCGTGTTCGTACACTTCGGCCGTGCCGTTCTTGAGGCCCGACTCGAACGGGTAGTACCATTCCCGCACGTCTTCCCAGTAGTTGCTGTAGGCGTTCAGCGAAGGCAGGTTCAGCTTCAGTTCCCGGGCGTGGCCCTGCATCATGGCCGCCACCGCGTTGAAGTTGGGCTGCGAGGTAAGGCCCGAAAGGCCGCCCAGGGCCAGGTCCACCACGTCTACGTCGGCCTCGATAGCCTTCAGGTACGTGGCCGCCTGGATGGAAGCCGTGTCGTGGGTGTGCAGGTGGATGGGCAGACCCACGACTTTCTTGAGTTCGCGCACCAGCACCTCGGCGGCGAAGGGCTTGAGCACGCCGGCCATGTCTTTGATCGCCAGGATGTGCGCCCCTTCGTCTTCCAGCCGCCGGGCCAGGTCGAGGTAGTACTGGAGGTTGTATTTCTGGTTGTCGGGGTTGAGGATGTCGTTGGTGTAGCAGATGGCCGCCTCGGCAATGCCGCCGGTCCGTTCGCGGACGGCCTTGATGCTCACCATCATGGCTTCTACCCAGTTGAGCGAATCGAAAATGCGGAAAATGTCGATGCCCGTCTTCCAGGCCTCTTCGATGAACCGTTCCACCAGGTTGTCGGGGTAGGCCGAGTAGCCCACCGCGTTGGAGCCGCGGATGAGCATCTGGAGCAGGATGTTGGGAATGGCCTCGCGGAACAGCCGCAGCCGTTCCCAGGGGTCTTCGTGCAGGAAGCGCATGGACACGTCGAAGGTGGCCCCGCCCCACACTTCCATCGAAAACACCTCGGGGTGGTTCTTGGCAAACCCTTCGGCCACGCGGAGCATGTCAATGGTGCGCACGCGGGTAGCCAGCAGCGACTGGTGGCCGTCGCGGAACGTGGTGTCGGTGTACTGGATGGCCTTCTGGTCCTTGAGCCAGCGGCTCAGCCCATCCGGACCCAGTTCGTTGAGCAGGTCCTTGGAGCCTTTGCGGTAGGGACCGTACTTATCGAAGGGCGGCACGATGGGCTGGCGGAACGTGCGGGGGGCCGGCTTGCCGCCCACGTCGGGGTTGCCGTTCACCACCACGTCGGCCAGGAAGGTAATCATCTTGGTGGCCCGGTCCTGGGTAAGCGGCATGTGCAGCAACTCGGGGTTGTTGGCAATGAAGTTGACCGTGGCCTGCCCCTTCTGGAAGACGGGGTGGGAAATGACGTTTTCGAGGAAGCCGATGTTCGTTTTCACGCCCCGGATGCGGAACTCCCGCAGGGCGCGGTGCAGGCGGTCGGCGGCGCCCCACAGCGTGCGGCCCTTGGCCGATACTTTCACCAGCATGGAGTCGAAGAACGGCGATATGCGTACCCCCGCGTAGGAGTTGCCTTCGTCGAGGCGGATGCCGTAGCCGCCGGCGTTGCGGTAGGCGATGATGGTGCCGTAGTCGGGCTTGAAATTGTTGGCCGGGTCTTCGGTGGTGATGCGGCACTGGATGGCAAAGCCGTTGCAGGGAATGCTCTCCTGGCTGAGGATATAGATTTGCTTGTCGGACAGGCTCAGCCCCTGCGCGATCAGAATCTGGGAACGCACAATGTCAATGCCGGTGATCTCCTCGGTGATCGTGTGTTCCACCTGGATGCGGGGGTTCACCTCGATGAAATACACGTTTTCCTCTTTATCCACCAGGAACTCGACGGTACCGGCGTTGTTGTAGTTCACCGACCGGGTAATGCGCAGGGCGAACTGGTAGAGTTTTTCGCGGGTGGCGGGTTTGAGGCCCAGCGAGGGAGCCACCTCCACCACCTTCTGGAAGCGCCGCTGCACCGAGCAGTCCCGTTCGTAGAGGTGCACGATGTTGCCGAAGTTGTCGCCCAGGATCTGCACTTCCAGGTGCTTGGGGTCTTCCACGTACTTTTCGAGGAAGATCGTGTCGTCGCCGAAAGCATTGCGGGCTTCGTTGCGGGCCTCTTCGAAGGAACGGTCCAGGTCTTTTTCTTCCCGCACCACCCGCATGCCGCGTCCACCGCCCCCGGCGGCGGCTTTGACCATCACCGGGAAGCCGATGCGGGCGGCTTCCCTGCGGGCAATGTCCACCGAGGTCAGTTTCTCTTCGCTGTCGGGAATGAGGGGAATGCCGGCGGCCTTGGCAATGGCCTTGGCGGCCACCTTGTCGCCCAGTTTCTCCATGACTTCCGGCTCGGGCCCCACGAAGATAATGCCCTCCTCGCGGCAGCGGCGGGAGAGTTGCACGTTTTCGGAAAGGAAGCCGTAGCCCGGGTGGATGGCGTTGACGCCGTGCCGCTTGGCCGTGCGGATGATCTCCTCAATGTCGAGGTAGGGCTTGAGCGGATCGTGGTTGGCCCCGATCTGGTAGGCTTCGTCGGCTTTGTAGCGGTGCAGCGAGTAGCGGTCTTCGTAGGTGTACACGGCTACCGTCCGGATGTGCAGTTCGGAGGCGGCCCGCATGATCCGAATGGCAATTTCACCCCGGTTGGCAACGAGCAGTTTCTGGATGGGCGTATAGGTTGTTTGCATTGGGGAAAAGTGGGCTGGGCCGAAAAGTTAGGCAAAAACTAGGCTTTTCAAAAGAAAACCCCCGTAATCGACGAAATTACGGGGGCGTTTGCGTTGAATTTTATGATTTTTACAATAACCAGCCTATTTAATTGCCATTGCGTTAGCCACCCAGCCGAAGGCGAAAATGCCCAGCACGTAGAGCCATAAAAGCGGCGACAGCACGCCTACGTCCAAAACCATGCCCGCCAGCGTCCCCAGGCCCAGGGCGGCCAGCACCAGCGTATAGGTGCGGATCGTCCGCCGCTGCCTGGCGTTTTCGAGGGCAAACAGCCGGGAGACGGGCAGCACCATCGTGCCGGCGATCAGGGCCAGGACGAGAAAATCGTCGAGTTGGGCCAGCAGGTACACGGCCGCCGCCATCAGGGCCACGCCCAGCAGGGCGCCTACCCAGTTGGCCCCGTTGCGTTCCCGGTCGGAGAGAATGTATTTGCCCTTGGGGTGCAGGCGCATGAAGAGGTTAAACAGCGGCTCGATGATCCAGGTGGAATAGATGAGCAGGCTCAGCAGCACGGCCACCGGCATGAGTGCCGGCCGTGACTGGGCCGCCGCCCGCACAATGCGCGACACCACGTACACGCCGATCACGATGACCCACTGGGTTTTGCCCTGGAAGCGCCCCATCCAGAAGTAGAAGGCCAGGAAGCCCCGGTAGATGAAGTTGCCCGCCTTGAGGGCTTCGAGCATGCCGTACCGGGCGTGTTCCAGCGTGGGATCGAGGCGCAGGGCTTCGGCAAAGTGCACCTGGGCGCCCTTGTGGTCGCCGTGTTCCAGCTTGGTCCAACCCACGTTGGCGTGCGAATAGGGATTTTCCGGGTCCTGCTCCAGCACGTCCTCAATGGTCTGTGCGGCCTCGGCCTTGCGGTTGAGCTTGGTGAGGGCGGTGGTCCGCACGTTGAGGCAGTTCACGTGCGACGGGTCGAGGGCCAGCCCTTCGTCGGCGAACTGGAGGGCTTCGGTCCACTTTTTACGGCCCAGGTACACGCGGGCCAGCAGTTCGAAGTAGTCGGCGTCGTAGGGGTACAGGCGGATGGCCTCGCGCACGTACGTTTCGGCGTCCCCGTCCCGGTCGAGGTTAAGCAGCACGGCCGCGTGGATGTACTGGTTCTGCGGTTCGTCGGGCTCCAGGCCGATGAGGTTGCCGGAGATGTCGAGGGCGTCGGCGGGGCGGCCCTGGTTGAGCAGGCAGATGGTCAACAGCCGCATGGCCGGGGTATGGCCGGGCTCGTGGGTGAGGAAGGTCCGCAGTTCTTTCTCGGCCAGGTCGAAACGCGACTGCTCAATGAGCAGGGTGGCCTTCCGGAGGGTGGGGGTCAGTTGCATCGTAGAATGAGTTTATGCGTTCATGCGTTCATGAGTTTATGAGTGGAAAGCGTCCGGTAGTCAACGCGTATCTACTTTGAACTCATACACTCATGCACTCATGAACTTACTTTTTGATCTTCAGATAGGTGAGAATGTCGTCGTAGAGGCCGCCTTCGTTGGCGTAGAGGGCGTAGTTCTTGGCGGCGGCGAACCATTCGCGGGTGGTAGCCACGTGCCGGCCCGCGGCCCCTTTCAGGTCCGACTGCGTGAGCGGCAGCGGCCGGCCGGCCCGCATCGACTCGGCGATTTTCCCTTCCACGGCCAGGTCCACCACGGCCTTCAGGTCGGCGCCCGAAAACTCGGCGGTGCGCTGGGCCAGGGCTTCGTAGTCGATCTTCTCGGTGGGCGTGTCCTTGAGCAGCAACTGGAGAATGCTCACCCGGGCGGCCTGGTCGGGCGGAGCCACGAAGATGAGGCGGTCGAAGCGGCCGGGGCGGCGGAAGGCGGCGTCGAGGTACCACGGCGAGTTGGTGGCGGCCAGGATGAGCACCCCGTCGTTGGAGGCGTCCACGCCGTCGAGTTCGTTGAGGAACTGGTTGATGAGGAAGCGGCCTTCGCTGCGGCGCATGTCGGTACGGCTGGCCCCGAGGGCGTCTACCTCGTCGAAAAACAACACGCAGGGCTGTTCGCGGCGGGCCTGCTCGAAAATGCCGTGCAGGTTTTTCTCGCTGTTGCCCACCCACATGTCGAGCACGTCGTTGATGCCCACCGAGATGAAGCGGGCGTCGATCTCGCCGGCGGTGGCCCGGGCCAGGTGGGTTTTGCCGCAGCCGGGCGGGCCGTACAGCAGGATGCCGCCGCCCACTTTCTTGCCGTACGCCTTGTAGATGGCCGGGTTCTTGAGCGGGTAAATGACCTTGAGGGCGATTTCTTCCTTCACTTTATCCATGCCGCCCACGTCCTTGAAGCGGATGCCGGGCTTTTCGAATTCCTTTTCCACGTAGGCCAGCAGGTCGTCCTGGCCGGGGGCCGTCACGCGGCCGGCCTGGCCGGTTTTGGCAACGGCCTGGTTGAGCTGGTCTTCGAAGGCTTTGTCGGCCAGGGCGGGGTTGGCCTTGGTGGCCGCCTTGTATTGCCCGTAGGCGTCGCGGTGGGCGCCTTTGGCAAACAGCAGCCGGGCGTGCAGCAGGTGCAGTTCGGCGTTGCCCGTTTCGAGGGGCAGCAGTTCTTCCACCACCACCAGGGCGGCATCGTACTTTTGCAGGCCGTAAAAGGCTTTGGCCAGGCCGAGTTTCAGGTCTTGTTCGTGGGGGGCGTATTGCAGGGCGGTTTTGTACTCGCGTTCGGCCTCGTCGTAGGCGCCCTGTCCCAGCAGCATGGCCGCCAGGTATTTGCGCAGGGGCACGTTTTCGGGCGAAACGGCCAGGGCCTGGCGCAGGTTCCCAATTACTTCTTTTGCATCCATAGAAAACAGACATTAGATTTTAGTGCGCACGCAGTGGAATGTACTTGCCCTTTGCAACCGCATCAAGAATGCAAAATAACGTTTTCCGCCGCAGGGCCATTGCGAAGTTTTACAGAAATACCGGAAAGTGCGGGGAATGTTACAATTCAGCATTCGTACGGGAGTACCGGCCAAGGCTCCTTCCCGATCCGTCCTCCGGTCTCCCTTCCTCCGGCCTCCGGTCTCCTCTACACGAACGACGTTGGCTGCCGGATGGCCTGCCCGAGCAGTTCGAGGTAGGTGTCGCGGGGAATATCGATGGCGCCGTAGCGTTGCACGTTGTCGTTCATGAACTGGGAGTCGAGCAGCATGAACTGCCGCCCGCGCAGTCTTTCGACCAGGTGGTGGAAGGCCACTTTGGAAGCGTTGGAACGGAGGTAGAACATGGATTCCCCGAAGAAAGCCCCGCCGATGGCGACGCCGTACAGCCCGCCGGCCAGTTCTCCCTCGCAGTAGGCTTCCACGCTGTGGGCAAAGCCCTGCCGGTGCAGTTCGGTGTAGGCCGCAATGATCTCCGCCGAAATCCAGGTGTTGACGTCGTCGCGGCGCGGGGCGGCGCAGTGGCGCATCACGGCTTCGAACGCCTCGTTGAACCGGATGTCGAACTCCCCGCGGTTGAGCACCGGCCGCAGCGAACGCTGGGGCTTGTAGGTGTCGAGCGGAATGATGGCCCGCGGGTCGGGCGAATACCAGTACACGCGGCCCTTCCGGCCCTCCGCCATCGGGAACAACCCGTTTACGTAGCCGTACAGCAACTGCTCGGGGGTGAGTTGGGAAGAACGTTTCATGGGTATCGGTCATTGGTCATTGGTCAGTAGTCAATGGTCAGTAGTCAGTAAAATGCGGTAACGGACCAATGATCATTGACCAATGACCAATGACTACTGACCAATGACCTCTATTTCAATACTTTCTTCAACGCCCCGACCTCCTGCGCGGGCGGCGCTTTTTCGTAGAGGATGCGGAAGACGGCTTCGGTGATGGGCATGAATACGCCGTACTGCCGGTTGATCTCGTGGATGCTCTTGACGGCGTAGTAGCCCTCGGCAATCATGTTCATTTCTACCTGCGCCGACTTTACGCTGTAGCCCCGGCCGATCATGTTGCCGAAGGTGCGGTTGCGGCTGAACTGCGAGTAGGCCGTCACCAGCAGGTCGCCCAGGTACACCGAGGCGCTCAGGTCGCGGTCCCGCGGGTAGATGGCGTCGAGGAACCGCCGGATTTCCTGCATGGCGTTGGACACCAGCACGGCCTGGAAGTTGTCGCCGTAGTTGAGGCCGTGGGTAATGCCGCAGGCCAGGGCAATGATGTTCTTCATCACGGCGCAGTACTCCACGCCGTACACGTCGTCGAGGGCCGAGGCCTGCACGTAGCGGCACGTCAGGAGGCGGGCCACCCCTTCGGCCTGGCCGGCGTCGGCGGAGGCAATGGTCAGGTACGACTGTTTTTCGAGGGCCACCTCTTCGGCGTGGCAGGGGCCGGCAATCACGCAGAGGTGATCGGGCGTTACGCCGTAGTCCCTTTCCACCCAGTCGGTCACCAGCAGGTTCTGCTCCGGGATCATGCCTTTGATGGCCGACACCACCACCTTGCCCGCCAGGGCTTCGGGGGGCAGGCCGGCCAGGGCGGACTGCACGAAAGCCGCCGGTACGGCCAGGATCACGTGGGTAGCCCCGGCCACGGCCTCCTCCACCCGGGCGCACACCGACACCTTGCGCCGGTTGAGTTGCACGTCGCTCAGGTAGTGCGGGTTGTGGCCGTACTGCCCGATGTAGGCGGCGTCGGCCTGGTTGCGGAGCCACCACTGCACCTTGACGGGCTGCTCGGAGAGGATTTTGATGAGGGCCGTCGCCCAACTGCCCCCGCCGATGACGGCAATGGTGGCGGGCGGGGCTTTTTCTTTCGTCTTCAACACAGGTCTTGGCGGTAAGGCGGCAAAAATAGAAGGATTACGGCAGGCACAAAAAAATCCGGCAATTGGGTGACTGCCGGATAAAAATGCATTTGACGGGAAAATCCGCGGCGGGTTTGCTGCCAAGTCTTTACTTGCCTGGGTTCCCCTGCTGGGCCACGCGTTCTTCGGCTTTGCGCGGCGCCACGGCGTCGCCGTCGTTGAGGCGCTTGGCAACCACCATGAACGGGCCGGCCACCACTTCTTCGCCCTCCTTGAGGCCGCTGATGATCTCGATGTTGTCGTAGTCGCTGATGCCCGTTTTCACCAGGCGCATGGCCGCCTTGCCGCCCTGGTTCACGAACACCACTTCCTTCAGGGCTTCGGGCTTGGCCGGCGGCGCCTGCTGACCCGGCGCGGGGTTCTGGTTGTTATCCCCTCCTTCCCCGGGAGCCTGGTCGCCGCCCACCTTGGGGGCGTCGGGGTTGCGGGTGGTCACGGCCGCCAACGGCACCGACAATACGTTGTTCTTGCGGGCCGTAATCACGTCCACCGAGGCCGTCATGCCGGGCCGGAAGGGCGACAATTTGGTGGTCTTGCGGGTCAGGTCGCGGTACGAATCGTTGAGGATGCGGACTTTGACCTGGAATTCGGTCACGGCGTCCTGGGCAACGGTTGCGTTGGCCGTGTTGGCAATTTCGGTCACGATGCCCTTGAAAGTTCTTTCCATGCTGGCGTAGGAGTCCACCTCAATGAGGGCCGTATCGCCCACGCCCACCCGCACGATGTCGTTTTCGTTCACGTCCACCTGCACCTCCATGTTGTTAAGGTTGGCGATGCGGAGCATTTCCGTACCGGCCATCTGCGAGGTACCCACCACCCGTTCGCCCAGTTCCACGCCCAGTTTGGAGACGGTGCCGCTCACGGGGGCGAGGATGGTCGTTTTGCGGAGGTTTTCCTGGGCGTCGCGCAGGCCGGCCTCGGCGCTCTGGATGAGGAACCGCGACGCCTCCAGGTTTTGTTTGGCGGAGTTTACCTCCTGCTGGGCCACCTTCAGGTCGGTCTCGGCCTGGAGAAAGTCGGCGTCGGAGACAACCTTCTGCTCGTGGAGTTGCTTGGCGCGGTTGAATTCAACTTTTGCCCTTTCCAGTTGTGCCTCCACCTGCGACAGCCGGGCGTTGCCCTGCGCCAGGGCAGCCCGGTTGTTGTTCACGGTGGCCCTGGCCCGGTCTACCGCCGACAGGTAGTTGTCGGGGCGGATTTTGAGCAGGACCTGGTCTTTGATGACCGAGTCGCCTTCGGCCACGTACAGGGCAATGATCTCACCCGACACGTCGGGGCTGATCTTTACCTCTACTTCGGGCTGCACCTTGCCGGAGGCGCTTACCTTTTCCACGATGTTGGTCCGCTTGATCTTGGCCAGTTCCACTTCGGTCGGCTTTTCTTTGCCGATCCAGCCGGCCTGTTTGGCAATGAAGGCAAACGCCAGCAGGCCGACTACCGCCAACATGAGGATGATGAGTAACCGGTTGGAATTCTTCTTGGGCATGGGGGGTTGCAGGTTAGGAGCTTTGAAAACCGTGAATGACGGCCCGGGGCAAAAGTAACCCTTCTCCGCCGTTCCCGGCATCACAACGGAAGGGGTTCTCTAAAAACAAATACGCAAAGAACGCGGTACCAAGCGTTCTTTGCGCACCTGAAGCTTCTGCCGGGTTTAGAAAGTAAGTGGTTTGTTCTGGTAGAAGTCAAGGACTTTCACCCGGAAGTAGTAATTGTACTTGGCCTGGATCAGGTTGGCCTGCGCCAGGTTCAGATTGGCTTTGGCAACGTTATAATCCGTGGAGTTGATGGCCCCCACGTTGAAGCGAGTCTCTGCCGCCCGGAATGCCAATGCAAGTGATTCAACCTGCTGCTTGTTGGAACGGTATTGTGAAGCAGCAGCTTCCATATTATTATAAGCGAGTTCAATGTCCTGGCGGAGTTGCACGCGCACCGTCTGGGCGTCCAACTCGCTGATCTTACGATCAACGATGGCACGACTGATTTGCGTACGCGTTTGCCAGCCGTTAATAATGGGTACAGATAGATTTAAGCCAATGTACTGACCCAGGTTATCCCACAACTGGTTGCTAAAGCTATACTTTGATTCCGTGACCCGGTAACTAGGCTCATTTACAATTACGGGTACATTCTGATCCCCATTTACAAAGCCAATAACAGTTTGATCAGAAACCTGCGTTCTTGTCCGGAAACGCTGGCCGCTTGAATAAAAACTATTCATTCCGGCCGTGAGGGACAAACGTGGGTACAGAAGCCCCCGGGCGGCTGAAACGGCATAATTATTACTCTGCACCAGTAAGTCTGCACTTTTAACAGAATGCAGCGTTTGCAAGGCGGCTTCATATACCTGAGCCGCATTCCTTTCGTATGCATTGATGGTAGGGTCCTCCAGATTGATCTGTTCAATGTTAAAGTTATCCTGGGCGGGCAGGTTCATGGACTGCATCAAGGTGAGCCGGGCGATGCGCAGGTCATTCTCCGCCGTAGTGAGCGCTGCCCGGTCATTGGCAAACTGTGCCTGCAAGTTCAGCAAGTCAGTCTGGGGTAATGATCCGGCCGCTACCAGTCTTTCGGTGCGTTCCGCCTGAAACCGGCTTACATCAGCCTGGTTTGTAGCCACTACCACCAATTTCCTGGTTTTGCAGTACGGTAAGGTAATTGACAGCCACATTCAGACTTGTGGTGTATCTTGACTGCTTCAGGTCCTCCTGACCTGCCCTCACTGCCGTCTGGTTCTGTCGGAGATTGTTTATCTGAGATCCTCCCTGAAAAAGAAGTAAACTTCCATTGACGCCTATGTTGCTGGTTTGCGATTTATCACTGATAAACGCGTTTGTAGTAGGGTCCACGTAGCGGCCGAAGTTGGCTTGGTGCTGCGCAGAACCGGTGAGGGTAGGTAAAAACCGTGCTTTGGCCTGCAAAAGGCCTACTTCGCTGGTGCGCAACAGCAATTCGCTGCGTTTAATGGTCAGGTTATTTTCCAGGCCATACTGGATGCACTCCTGCAACGACCACACGTTGTCTGCCTGCTGGACCTGTTGCGGCTGGGCCTGTCCCTGCGGCTGGACCTGGGTTTGGGGCTGGTTCTGAGCGTATCCCCCGATACTGCTCATCACGCAAGCCGCGATTGCGAAAACTGTTACTTTTTTCATGGAAACAAAGGTGATAAAGGTGTTATGATGTGTATGGGTGTTTCGGTTGGGTGTGGGGCCGGTTGCCGGGGAAGGGGTTACAGGCTTACGTCGGGCGCCACGTATACCACTTCTTTGACCCAGCGCAGGCTTCTGAGGTAATCCAGCGTGAGGGGCCGCATGTCGGAGTCCATTTCAATGAACTGACAGGCCACGTCGTGCCTGCCCTTCCGCGACACGTTCATGGTGGCGATGTTGCAGTCGTCGTGGGCCAGTACGCTGGCAATGAAAGCAATGCTGCCGGCTACGTCTTCGGCGGTAATGATGAGCGTGTGCAACTGGGCCGAGAAATCCGCCCGGAACCCATTGACGGAAGCAATGTTGATGAGGCCGCCGCCCTTGCTTTCGCCCAGCACTTCCACCTGCCGGCCCGCCGCCTTCAGCACGAGTTTCACGGTATTGGGGTGCATGGTAGACGCGTTGCCCACCGACCGGAAGGTGTATTGCAATCCCCGCTCCCGGGCGTGGTCAAAACTGTTGCGGATGCGCACGTCGTCGGTGGCAAAGTCGAGCAGGCCGGCAATGATGGCCCGGTCGCTGCCGTGCCCTTCGTAGGTACGGGCGAAAGAATTGTAAAACACGACTTCCGCCGCTTCGGGCACCTGCCCCAGGATTTTTACGGCCACCCGGCCAATGCGCACTACCCCCGCGGTGTGCGAACTGGACGGCCCGATCATTACCGGCCCAATCATATCAAAAATACTGCTCGGCATGGAAATAAATTACCTGGTGGGTAAGTTAACCCGTTATTGACTTATCATTGACCCGACTCGCACGGAAGGAGAACGACAGCGCCTCTGCGTTAATCCGGCAACCCGCTGGGCGTAACCCCCCTTTTCCAATAATAAACTGAATTTCCCGGTCGCCGGCCAAAATAGTGATAAATGGCAAAATGCTTACATGAAGTCCATCCATAATTTTTCGGTCGTGGAGGCCGTTCCGGCAACTCATTTCTGGCAAAACCGGGCGTTCCAGTACGGCGACGGCCTGTTCGAAACGATCATCTTCCGCGGCGGCGCGGCCCGTTACCTGGACAGCCACTACGGGCGGCTCACCGCCGGCATGGCCGTGCTCGACCTGGCCGTGCCCGGCGGCTTTACGCCTGAGTACCTGCAAGAAGCAATTGACGGACTGGTGCATGCCAACGCGCCGGGCGGCCCGGCCCGGGTAAAAGTGCAGGTGTGGCGCCGGCCGGGCGGGCTGTACACACCCGAGAGCCGGGAGGCTGAATTCCTGGTGGCCGCGGCCCCCCTGCCCCCACCCGCTCCCGCGCAGCGGCACCACGTGCGGTTCTGGGAAGAGATGCGCCTGCACGCCTCGCCCCTTTCGCGGTTCAAAACCTGCTCGGCCCTGCCCTACGTGCTGGCCGGCCTGGCCCGGCGGCGGCTCGGCGCCGACGAGGTGATCCTGCTCGACGGGGCCGGGCACGTGGCCGAATGCGTGGCCTCCAACCTCTTCTGGCTCCGGAACGGTACGTTGTACACGCCTTCCCTGGCGACGGGCTGCGTCGGCGGCATCATGCGGGAGCAGATCCTGGCCGGGGCCGGCCGGTACGGGTTGCGCGTGGAGGAGGGGCTGTACCCGCCGGCGGAACTGCTGGGGGCGGAAGTAGTCTTTTGCTGCAACGTGGCCGGGCACCAGTTCCTGACCCGGATCGAAACGCAGTCTTTCGCGGCGGCTGTTCCGCCGGCGTTGGCTCGTCTGCTGGAAGGGCTCTACGCGTAATCCTTCAACGTTCGACATTCCTTGTCCGACATTCATCATTATTCAAAAAGTTGAATGTCGAATGTTGAAGTACGAAGCATCGAACCCTTAATATCCTTTTCCCCGCCGCAGCACGAACAGGGCGCCGCGCAGGGTGATCCAGGCGTGGTTAAGGAGGTTGGGCACCGGCCCGAAGTGTTTGCGCAGCACCTGGTACCGGTCCCGCAGTGATTCCTGGTGGTGTTTTTTGGAAAAGCCGCCCGTGAGGTAGCGGCTCAGCACGGCGTGCACGTTTACCGCCCGCCGGGCCCCTTGCAGGCAGCGGATTTCCCAGTCCACGTCGGCGCTGTAGGGGTGCGACAGGTCGTACGGCGGGGCAATGCGCCGGCGGGCCACGAACGACTGGTGACACACCACCATGCCGTACCGCAATGACTTCCAGGTGAGCCGTTCGGGCAACCGGTGCGGCGTTACCCGGCTCCGCAGGCCCACTTCCCGGCCGTCGGCCTCGTAAAAAAGGGCATCGCCGTAGTACACGTCGGCCCCGGCGGGGGCGTCTACGAACACTTTGCGCAACGTATCGGCCTCGTAGAGCCGGTCGCCGGCATTCATGAACCACACGTACTCCCCGCGGGCGGCCCGCAGGCCCTTGTTCATGGCGTCGTAGAGGCCGCGGTCGGGCTCCGACACCCAGTAGCTCAACTTGTCGGCGTACCGCCGGATGATGCCGGGCGTCGCGTCCTTGCTGCCCCCGTCGATGATGAGGTATTCGTAGTCGGTGAACGTCTGCGCCAGGATGCTTTCAATGGTCGGCTCCAGCACCGCCGCCGCGTTGTAGGTTACCGTAATGAGGGATACTTTGGGCGGCGCGGCCATGCGTGGGGGGGCAGGTGGATAAACGAACGGATGGGCAGAAGTGCGCACCTGCTCAGGTGCGCATCTACCCATCCGCATATTTACTCAATTTACGCCTTTCTTACCGCAGCAGGCTTTTGTACACGTCGATGTACTGGCCGGCCACTTTGGACTCCGAGTAGTTGTCGAGCACCTTCTGGCGGGCCTGCTCCTGCAACCGCTGCGTATTGCTCTGGTAGAGAATCTGGTAGATGCCCTGCGCCAGGTCGTCGGCCGAGCGGTGCTGGGCCAGGTAGCCGTTGCGGCCGTGGTCCACCATTTCGGGTACGCCGCTGGTGTTGAAAGCAACTACCGGCGTGGCGCAGGCCATCGACTCCATCACGGTGTTGGGCAGGTTGTCCTGCACGGAGGGCAGCACCGTTACGTCGCAGGCGTTGTAGAGGTACACCAGTTCCGATTCGCTGTCGATGCGGCCCCGGTTGTTGACCGGGAACGGCAGGTCGGCCAGCATATCGGGGTCGGTCTTGCCGAAGATCACCAGTTCCACGTCGTCGGCCGTCTTGGGGAAAGTGCCTTTGAGCAGTTGCAGGGCGTCTTTGAGATAGGTAAAGCCCTTGCGGCTGTCCTTGGTGTTCATGGCGCCGAAGAGGATGAGTTCTTTGCCCTCGGGCAGTTTGGTTTGCCGGCGGGCGGCAATCTTGTTCTTGGCGCTGAACTTCTCGGTGTTGATCGGGTTGGGGATGGCCGACACGGGAAAACTCTTCAGCAGGGCGCTTTCTTTGGCCGTATCGGCCAGCCACTGGCTGCACCCCACGAAGTGCACCTGTCCCCGCTGGAACAGTTCGATCTTCTGTTCGAAAACTTTATAAGAAAGGTCCCTGGCACTGGGCCGCTTGAGAAAGGGGCAGGAGTGGCAGTGGGAGAGGTAGTGCGTGCACTCCCCGCTGTAGTGACAGCCGCCCGTGAAGGGCCACATGTCGTGGAGCGTCCACACGATGGGCTTGCCCAGTTGCATGAGTTTGCGCAGCGACTCAATGGACAGGAAGCCGAAGTACACCCAGTGCAGGTGAATGATGTCGGCCTCCAGCACGGCCGGGTGCTTGCTGATATCGGTACCAATGTGCGCCGGCGAGAAAGCAAATCGGGCACTTTTGTCTTTTTCCTGGAAATATACCTCCAACCGGTCGAGCAGGAAGCGGCCGAACGCCGTCTTGTTGGCCTTGCCGGCTTCTCCCACCGGCACCACCAGGGGGTCGGGCCTGGTCTGTTCCTGCGCCAGCAGTTTTACGTCCACGCCTTCTTTGTGTAAAGCCTGCAGCAGGCGGTTACAGGCTACGGCGGCCCCTCCGCTCCGGTCAAAGGAATTAACTAAGAGAACCTTCATTTTTCGAGTTGATACGTCAAAAGCCCCCAAGGCTTTGGAAGCCTGCAATATGCTGGAGGTTACCGATAAGCAAAAATGTTTAGTTGCAGGTCCATGTAAGGTGTGCCGGAATTCACGCGGTTTACGAAAGGACGGGCCCGGTCGGCCTCCGAACGGATGAAATACCGGAAGCCGCTTTCGCCCAGCACGCCCAGCAGGGCGTCCAGGCGCTGGGGCTGGCCGGTGTAGGCGTGGTACTCCACGAACAAGTGCTGCACCCCGCCCAGGCTGCCCCGGCAGTCCTCGAGCACGTCGGCTTCCGCCCCTTCAATGTCCATCTTGAGCAGGTCCACCCGCCCCGCCCGGTCCAGATACTCTTTCAGGCGCACGGCCGGAATTTGCAGGGAGGGCTTGCCGGCCACCACCGACCCCCCGTCGGCCCCTTCGCTGGCGAAGGCGAGGGTCGTATTTTCCTTCCACACGGCCTTGGCGACGATGTCAATATCGGCAAATCCGTTCTGCCGTAAGTTTTCCGCCAACAACGCAGCAACGCCGGGATCGGCCTCAAAAGCGGTGATCCGGGCGGCCGGGTAAAGCCGCTTGAAATACAGGCAGCCCAGCCCCACGTTGGCCCCGCAGTCGTAAATGACGGGGCTTTCGGTGGCGGCCCGGAAGCAATAGGATTCTTCGGCAAAAATCTCTTTGAACTGCCACAGGAACGAGAGGCAGTCGGGCACCCCGATGCGGTAGCCCCCGAACCGGACCTGCCGCGGCTGGTAACGGGGGGCGTCGCCGTGCCGGAAAGCCAGCCGCAGGAATTGGCGGTGGCGGGCGTCGCGGACCAGGCGGTAAAACTCCTTGAACAGGATTTTAAAGAATAAGGTCATCGTATTGGCGAGGCAGGGGTAGTGCTCCGACGGGATCGGCCCGGCAACTTACGTAGCCCTCCGGCTCCGGCAGACCATTCTGTTATTTTCACCGGTTACATAGTTAGGTAAAAGCGTATACCCGGCCCGGGTTACGGGGCAAATTTACTTTTTTACCGGAGCACCAGGGCGTTGATGAGTTTCCGCAAGTAGCTCGGCTCGAAAAACGTTTGCAGGTGCTTCACCAGCCGCGGGTCTACCTGGGGGTCGGGCGGGAGCCGGTAGGGCGCATCACTTACCTCCGTGCCGAACCGCGTGGTGCGGGGCGAATGGGTGCCCGACTTGTCGTTGCCGGTGTTGTGCACCTTGGATTTTACCGGGAAAAGGCAGTACGCCCCGTGCTTGTAGTGGGCGTAACTCCACCGCACGGCCCAGGAGTCGATGCGGCCCAGTTGCTGTTTCCGGAGCATGTACACCAGGTCGCGGCCGCCTTCGGCAAAGCCGTCCTGCACGGGGCGGCTCCGCAGAAACTGCGGGTAATCGGCCATTTCCCAGTCGGCCCGTTCCCAGCGGTCGCGCCACGTGGCCCAGCCCCACGACGACGCCCGGGGCAGCAGGTACACGTCGTCGGTAAAATCCGGGGGCACCGGGAGCGGGTAGCTGTAGCCCGACACCGAGAAGACGGGTTTCCGGTCCCGGTACGCTTCCAGGGCGTCGTTCATGAATTGGAGGTAGTTGCGGGCAAACACCAGGTCGTCTTCGAGCACCACCGCCCGGCCGTGCTCCCGCAGCACCTCCGTTACCCCGCCGATGACCGAACGGGCCAGCCCCTGGTTCGCTTCGCGGGCCGCCACGGTGACGCCCCCAAACCCCTCCACCGATTGCAGCAGTTGCCGCACGGCTTGTACGTTAGCCGCGTCGGCGGGGCTTTTGGGGCCGTCGGCAAACACGTACAGGTGGCTCTCCCGGGCCAGGTCGCACCCTTGCAGGGAGGTAATTGTCCGGCGGGTGTGCTCGGGACGGTTGTACACGAACAGGATGATGGGGGCGGGCATGAACGGGCGGCTAAACCTTCGTAAAGTCAACGATCAGGGACGTGTAGTGCGGCTGGCCGTCGGCGTTGCGGGCGTCGTTGCGCAAAGACCGGCGCACCGTGCCCTTTTCGTCGTTGCGGTAGGTGGAATGGAACTGGCGGTCTTCATCCCAGTATTCGAGCAGGGTGGCCCGGTAGCCGTGCTTTTTAAAAAGCGGCGGCAACGACTGGTAGGTAAACAGGTGCTTGTGGTCGTCGGCGCCGGCCCCCGTGCCGCCGGGCCGCACCGCTTCGATGTACTTAGGGTCGCCGTGAAAACCGTCGGGCACGGCCACGCGGACGTTGACGCCCGGCGCCGAGTACTTGTGAATGTTGCGGGCCATCAGTTCAATCTGCCCGGCCGTCAGGTGTTCGAGCACGTGTTCGGCAAATACCATTCCGATGGGCCGTTTGGCGAAAAAATGCCGGAAGTGCGCCTCCTGCGTGACGTCGAGGATCAGCACGTCGGTTTCAAACCAGCCCGGCTCGGCGATGCCCGACGAGCCGATCACCAGTTTGGTCTCCGGGTGGTTGCGCTGGTAGGCCAGCCACCGCAGGTCATAGTAGAGTTTGTAAAAGGGCAGGATTGTTTTTTTGATCGTCTGGAGCATCGTGCATTACGCGGGATGGGCAACCGGCCGGTTTTGGAATGCACCCGGCCGGCGCCGCCGTTATTGGGCCATAGATACGACAAAAAAACAAAACGGCCACCCCGTAGGGCGGCCGCTTGTGTGGGCAATGAGTACTTGCTTACAGGATTTGTACCCGCTGGTGGAACACGCCCTTGCGGGTGTGCAGCTTCACCAGGTAAATCCCCTTGGGCAACACCAGGTTGATCGAAAGGTTCAGGCGGCACTCCGCGTGGGGCAGTTCGGTCTTCCAGAGCAGTTTACCTTCCCGCAGGGTCACAATCTCCAGCTTGAGCACTTTGTGGCTGCCGTTCACTTTCACGCTGAAGTTGCCCTGGTTGGGGTTGGGATACACCGTGAAGTAGGCCGGCTCCAGCGTAAACGCGTACGGAGCCGACGGTTCGGAGAAGCAGCCGTTGGTGTCGCGTACTTTTACCGTGTAGCTGCCCGTTTGCTCAGCCACGATGGACCGCGACGTGAAGGGCAGCAGCACGCCGTCACGGTACCAGGCAAACACTTTGCCGGCTGAAACGGCCCGCAACGTATCGGCGCACACCTGCACGATCCCGGGGGCGGCCGGCAGGGCGTGTACTTTCACCGCCACCGGCCTGGAAGGCAGGCTTTCGCAGGTGTACCGGTCGCAACTGTTGCACACGTAGTTACTTGTCTTTACCGAGTAGTTGCCGGGTTCCCGCACCACGATGGACTGGCTCGTTTCGCCCGTGGACCACAGGTACGACGCGCATCCCGGCGTGGCGGAAAGCACCACGCTGTCACCCGTGCAGAAAGCAGTGGGGCCGGAAGCCGTTACCAGGGGCGTCGAGGGCAGCAGGTGCACGGTAACCTTGATGGCGGTACGCGGCCCTTCGCAGTCATTGTGCACGCCCGATACGTAGAAGGTAGTCGTTTTGCTCAGTTCCGGCGTGGTAAAGGTCAGCCCGCTGGAAAGCAACGTTCCCTGGGCGTCGTACCAGCGGTAAGTGTGGCAGCCGCTGGCCGTCAGCGTAACGGTACCATTGCCGCAGCGGGACGTATCGGCCGCCACCGGCGCTTCCGGAATGGGGTTGATGATGGCGGAAACTGCCTGGCGGGCACTCTCCCGGCCGTTCACCACGTTGGCAACGTAGTACCTGGTAGTGGCGGTGAGTCGCGGCGTGGTGAAGGCGGCACCCGTATGGAGCAGCGTATCGCTACTGACGGATGCATACCAGCGGTACTGGCTGCCGCCCGAAGCGGTAAGGGTCACCGGGCCGTTGCCGCAGCGGGCTACGTCGGCGGCGGTCGGCACGGGTACCGGTGCGGGAGTGGCCTGGCAGGCCGATCCGTTGAACAGGGCGGTCACTTCGGCGGCGCTCAGGGCGCGGTTGTAGATGGCTACGTCGTCGATGGTGCCCTTGGTGTACTGGTTGAGGTCGTGGGACCTGGCCCCAATGACCGCCCTGGCTTCGCCCGTGTTGTACAGCGGCAACAACCCGCTGGTGGGTACGCTTCCCGCCGGTTGGCCGTTCACGAACAACCGGATGGTGGCATTGTCGCGGGTCATCGCCACGTGCGTCCAGGCGTTGGGGGTCGGCAGGGAGCCGGTACTGTAGTGCTGGGCCGACCCGTCGGTGTTGGAGCCGCCGGCCGTCCAGCCCATGGCACTGGCCGCGTTGAAGTTGTTGAGCGACAAGTTCTGGTCGGCGCCTACGCCACCCACCGAAAAGAAGATGTACGCCGAGCCGGCTGCGGGGTTGGCGGGCAGTTTTACCCAGGCTGAGTACGTAAAGTTATTGTTCAGGAACGGAGCCGGCGCGAGTTCAACGTAATCGTTGATGCCGTCGAAAGAATACGCACTGTTGGCGTTGCCGAACCGGTCGGTGGTGAGCGTAGGGCCGTTCACGGTGCCGTTGTTGCCCTTGCCGCTGGCGTCGTTGCCGGTTCCCGAGAAGGGATAGCAGCCGATGAGGCCGGTCTGGAGGTCTACGGGCTGGCACAATGAATTGGCCTGGAACAGGGCCGTTGCTTCCGAAGCCGTAACCGCCCGGCTGTAGATCCGGACGTCGTCAATGGCCCCGTGGAAAAACTGGATCATGTTGGTGCGGCAACCCAGGGTGGCGCCCGGCGAATTGTAGTTGTAACCGGCCGTGGCCCCGCCCGTGGCCCGGCTGCCTACCAGGGCGCCGTTCACGTACAGGTCTACCGAAGCGTTGGACCGGGTTTGCACCACGTGGTACCAGGTGTTGGTGGCGGGCAGGCTGCCCACGCTGTTGCTGGGCAGGTTACTGCCGTCGGCATTGTAGCTCACCATGGCCCAACCCGTGCTGCCGCCCACGTAGCCGTGCGACAGCACCACGCCCTGGTCGGCGCCGGGGCCGCCCACCGAGACGACGGCGTACGACTGGAGCAGGGCGGGCAGCGAAGCGGCCTTCGCCCAGAAAGAGTAGGTGTAGTTGCTCGTCCGGAGGGCATTTTCGGGCAGGGTGATGTAGTCGTTGATGCCGTCGAACTGGTAAGCGCTGTTGGGGTTGCCGAACCGGTCGGCCGTGGGCGTAGGGCCGTTGAGCGTACCGTTGTGGTTGTTGCCGCTGCCATCCGCGGCGCTGCCCGAGAAGGCGTAGCAGGCCACGAGGCCATTTTGCAGACCCGTCTGCGCCCGGCCGGGCAGGCAGAGCCACAGCACCAGCAGGGCCGGCAGGTACTTAAGGGCAATGGAAACGAAGGACGCCCCATGGACATCCCGGAAATAGTAATTCTTCGTCATAAAAAATTGGGTTCAGAATTGCAACACTTAATATTTGTGCTGGTAAAAGGTAAGCGGCCCGGCAGCCTCGTTGCCCCTCTGGACGATGGCCGGCCGGGTTTGTGGGGCCGCTTTTTGCAAGGCGCGGGTAAATACCCTAGCTTTACGGCCTTCTTTTTTTAACAATCCACTCGCCGGGCATGATCAAGGAACGTGAAGAAGGCAGCCAACGCCTGTACCCCCCGCTGCTCAGTCCTCGCTTTTATTACCTTCGGCAGTTGCGCAAACAAATCGAAATTGTGGTCAGGCAGTTTCTGGGCAACCATCAGGGCCTGCGGCTCGCCGACTACGGCTGCGGCAACATGCCTTACCAACCCCTGGTGGCTCCTTTCGTGCAGGAGTACATCGGCATTGACCTGGCCGAGAACCCGCGGGCGGCCATTCACATTTCGCCGCTGGGGAAGATCGACCTGGCCGACCGGCAGATGGACGTGATCCTGTCTACGCAAGTGCTGGAACACGTGGAAGACCCCCTGTTCTACCTCTCGGAAGCCTACCGCATCCTGAAGCCGGGCGGCCTGCTGATTCTGAGTACGCACGGGTACTGGATGTTCCACCCGGACCCGACCGACTACTGGCGGTGGACCTCAACGGGACTGCGCAAAATCATCGGCCAGAGCGGTTTTGAGGTGCAGTACTTCCGCGGAATCATCGGGAGGGCCGCCATGGGGCTGCAATTGTTTCAGGACGGCCTGTTGTTCAAAATACCCCGCTTCTTACGGCCCGTACTGGCTTTGTTCCTGCAACCCCTCATTGCCGGCTTCGACAAGATCAGCGGCCAGGCGGTCAGGGACCGGGACGCCTGCACGTTCGTGGTGGTAGCGCGCAAGGTATAAAAAGTATGGAAGGACTGAAACTCTGCGTGGCCTACCCCAATAAATTTACCTATTCCGAAACCTTTGTCCGCAACCAGGTGGAGGCGCTGGCCCCCGACTGCCAGGTGTACGAAGGGTGGCACCCGGCCCTTTTCCCGGCCGGCGGGTCGCTGTTGCCTTTTCCCCTCAGCCAGTTGCCCGTGCGGGGGGTACTGCGCAACGCCTTTCCGGGCTGGTATCATTCGTTGTACTCCCGGCACTTCGCTTCCTTCCTGGCAAAACACCGGCTGCAACTCGTGGTGGCGCACTACGGCCCGATGGGAACCGGCCTGCTGGATGCCTGCCGGGCCGCCCGGGTGCCTTTGGTCGTGCATTTCCACGGGTTCGATGCCTACCACTACCCTACCCTCCGGCAGTTCGGCGATGCCTACCGGAAAATGTTCGCGCAGGCCCGTACCCTCATTGCCGTGTCGGGTGACATGCAACGGCAGCTCATCGGCCTGGGCGCCCCGCCCGAAAAGGTGGTGTGCAACCCGTACGGCGTGGACCTCAAGCAGTTTGCGGGCGGCGCCCCGGGCAGCCAGCCCCCCGTGTTTCTGACGGTCGGCCGGTTTACCGCCAAAAAAGCCCCCTTCCACACAATCCGGGCCTTTGCGAAGGTAAAGGAATTGTGCCCCGAAGCCCGGCTGGTGATGGCCGGCGAAGGAGAACTCTGGGAAGCATCGAAAGCGCTGGCTGGCAGCCTGGGCCTGGCCGACGCCGTGGCGTTCAAAGGCCGCCAGACGACCGCCCAGATCCGTGATTTGCTGCGGGCGGCGCGGGTGTTCGTGCAGCACTCCCTGCGGGCCGAAAACGGCGACTCCGAAGGCACGCCCAACTCGGTCCTGGAAGCCGCCGCCACCGGGCTGCCCGTGGTCAGCACGCGGCACGCCGGGATCAAAGACGCCGTCATCCACGGGGAAAGCGGTTTCCTGGTGGAAGAAGGCGACGTGGAGGGCATGGCCGGCTTCATGTACCTGCTGGCTACCGACTACCGGCTGGCCGCCCAGATGGGCCGGCGGGGACGCCAGCACATGGAAGACCACTACGCCATGGACCAAAGAATTGATACGTTGAAACAAGTCCTGCGCCAGGCCGCCGGCATTTCTGACCATGGGACTGATCATCAGGCAAAGCGTTAAGGCGGCGGTCGTTTCCTACCTGGGGGTAGTGATCGGCATGGTGAACGTGCTGTTCATTTCGCTCCGTTTCCTGTCCACCGAAGAGGTAGGCCTCACGCGGGTCATTTTCGAAACTTCCCTGCTGTTTGCCTCCCTGGCACACCTGGGCACGCCGTTCATCACCGACAAGTTCTTCCCCTACTTCAAAAATGAGGAGGAGAAACACCAGGGCTTCCTGGCCTTTCTGCTCACCTACTCCCTGGTGGGGTTTGGGCTGTTCACCCTCCTGTTCCTGCTGCTCCGGGAACGCATTGCCGCCTACTACCTGGAGAATTCGCCCCGGCTGATCGGGTACTTCTACTACGTGCTGGCAGGTACATTTTTTATCATGTACCAGACCATCACCGAGTCGTACTGCCGGATTCACGGCCGGATCGTGGTGCCCACCGTGGTGCGGGAACTTTTCCTGAAATCGGCCAACATCGTGCTCATCGTCGGCTACGGAATGGGCTGGTACTCCTTCGATACGCTCATCCTGCTCTCCACGGGCAGCTACGCACTGGCAGTGGTCTTCAACTTCCTCTACATCCGGTGGCTCGGGCGGCTCTACCTCCGGCCCGACTTTACCCGCATCAACCGCAAGCGGCTCCTGGAAATATCGGCGTACGGCCTGTTCATCATCCTGGGGGGTGTGGGCACGGTCCTCTCCCAGAAGATCGACGCCATCATGCTGCCCGCCATGCGGGGCCTCGACTACACGGCCATCTACGGCATCGCCTTCCTGATCGCCCAGGTGATCGACATTCCGAAGCGGGCCATCAGCCAGATTTCCTCCCCCATTCTCTCGCAGGCCTGGAAAAGCAACGACCTCGGGCGGATCGAAAGCCTGTACCGGAAATCGGCGGTCAACCAGCTGGTGGCCGGCATGCTGCTGTTCCTGCTCATGTGGTCGAGTATCGATGCCCTGTTCAGCATCCTGCCCAAGTCCGACGTGTACAAGCAGGGCAAGTACGTAGTGCTGCTCATCTCGCTGAGCCGGCTGGCCGACATGGGGACCGGGCTGAACGGGGAGATCATCCTGTACTCGCGGTACTACCGCTTTGCCACGCTGGCCGTGGTCGTGCTTGCCGTTACCACCATCGTGACCAACCTGCTGCTCATTCCGCTGTACGCCCTCAACGGGGCGGCCATGGCTACCGCCGCCTCGGTGCTGGTGTTCGTGCTCATCAAGGTGGGCTTTGTGCGCATCAGGTTCGGCATTCACCCGTTTGCCCCCGGCGTCCTTTTGGTGCTGCTGATGGGGGTCGTTGTGTACTTTATTGCTAGCATTGTACCCGTGCCGCCGCCCACATCGTTTCTCAATGCGGTCCTGAGCATTGCCATCCGCAGCCTCGTGGTAGCCGGTTTGTTTCTGCCCCTGGTGTACCTGGGCAACGTATCGCCCGACCTCAACGGGGTGGCCGGTGCGTTGCTGGCAAAGGCCCGGAAACTGCTTCCTAAAAAACCCGTAAGGTAAACTGCCATGCATCCCGATACCGAATCCGTAAAGCACTACTACGACGAACACATCCGGGGCAAGCTCAAAGGCTTCGTGGAGGAAAGCCGCCGGGTGGTGCGGGCCTGGGAAACCGTCCGGGCGTACGCCCCGGCCCGGGTACACCGCATCCTGGAAGTGGGCTGCGGCATCGGCGACACCTGCTGGCGCATGAGCAACCACTGGCCCGCGGCCGAGGTGGCCGGGCTCGACATCAGTCCCAAATCCATTGAAACGGCCCGGAAGCTTTTCGGGTCGGACCGGGTTTCGTTCCACGAAGGCATTCTCACCAAAGACACCCTCCCCGGCCCTTTCGACCTCATCGTGCTGATGGACGTGTACGAACACATTGCCAGGGCCGACCGGCCCGGGCTGCACGAAGCGTTGGCCCACCTGCTGAGCGAGGCCGGCCGGATCGTACTCAGTTTCCCCACGCCCCGCCACCTGGCGTACCTGCGCCAATACGTGCCGGGCGGCATCCAGCCGGTAGACGAAGACATTGACGTGCACGTGATCGGCCAACTGGCAAAAGACACCGCTACCGAGGTGCTCCTGTACAAAGAGGTAAACATCTGGCACCCCGGCGACTACGGGCACGCGGTACTGACCCGGCCCATCGCGGCCTGGACGCCCGAGAGTTACCGGCAGGAAAACCTGAAATTGCAGCAGTCGGGCAAAGTCGGCCGCATCGTCGGCAAGATCATCAACGCCAATCCCCTGTTTTCGCGCAAAAAAGACCGGCTCCGGCTGGTTCGGGAAAAGCTGGGCAAAAATGCGCTTTAACAAAGTTTTTCTTTAGAAACCCTGCTAGTCTTCGTACTTTTGCAGCGCACCTGTTGCGCTGTATCATAGCATTTTACCCCGTTTCACCAGGATACTTGTATTACCATGTTTGAAAATTTAACCCAGAACATCAATCAGGCCATGCGTACCCTGAAGGGGAAAGGCCGGATTACCGATATAAACGTTGCGTCTACCGTCAAGGAAATCCGCAAGGCTCTGCTTGACGCCGACGTGAACTACAAGGTGGCCAAGTCGGTGACCGACACCATCAAGGACGAGGCCATGGGCCGGCAGGTACTCATTGCCGTGGAGCCCGGCCAGTTGCTCGTCAAGATCGTGCACGAGGAGCTGACCAAGCTGATGGGTGAGGAGAAAAAAGACATCAACCTGAAGGGTGACCCGGCCATTATCCTCATTGCCGGCCTCCAGGGTTCGGGTAAAACCACTTTCTCGGGCAAGCTGTCCAGCTACCTCAAGAAATCGGGCCGCAACGTGCTGCTGGTCGCCTGCGACATTTACCGCCCCGCCGCCATTGACCAGCTCAAGGTGCTGGGCGAACAGGTAGGCGTGGAGGTGTACGCCGAGCCCGAAAACAAAAACGCCGTGCAGATTGCCCAGAATGCCATCCGCCACGCCAAGGCCACCAACAAGAAGGTGGTGATCGTGGATACGGCCGGCCGCCTGGCCATCGACGAGCAGATGATGCGGGAAATCGAGGCCGTCAAGAAAGCCCTGAACCCTTCCGAAACCCTGTTCGTGGTGGACTCCATGACCGGCCAGGACGCGGTGAACACGGCCAAAACTTTCAACGAACGCCTTAACTTCGACGGCGTGGTGCTCACCAAACTCGACGGTGACTCCCGCGGCGGGGCCGCCCTTTCGATCCGGGCCGTGGTGGACAAGCCGATCAAGTTCATCAGCACGGGCGAAAAAATGGAGGCGCTGGACCTGTTCTACCCCGACCGGATGGCCAGCCGGATCCTGGGCATGGGCGACGTGATCTCCCTCGTGGAAAGAGCCCAGCAGGCCTACGACGAAGACGAAGCCCGCCGCCTCAACCAGCAGATCCGCAAGAACCAGTTCAACTTTGACGACTTCCTCTCGCAGTTGCAGCAGATCAAGAAAATGGGCAACCTCAAAGACCTGGTGGGCATGATCCCCGGCGTGAGCAGCATGATGAAGGACGTGGAGATCGACGACGATGCCTTCAAGCCGGTGGAAGCCATCATCCGGTCCATGACGCCCAAGGAAAGGGCCAACCCCGACATCATCGACGCCAGCCGGCGCCGCCGCATTGCCGTCGGCAGCGGCACCACCATCCAGGAGGTCAACAACCTGATGAAGCAGTTTGACGGCATGCGCAAGATGATGAAGCAAATGAACACCATGAACACCAAGCAGATGATGCGCCAGGCGCAGCAGCTTCGTAAAGGATAGAGGCAGCACGCAGTGCGCAGTAGGCAATCTGCTTTGCTGCCCGTATATGTGATGCATACTGCCAGAAAGCAAAAAACCGGACTTGGTCCGGTTTTTTGCTTTTTGTCTCCTGTCTCACGTCTAACCTCTCTCCTCTCCCTTTTACGTTGCCGGCGCCGGGCTGGGCTTCCTGACGACCGTGTTGGCCCGGGCGGCTTGTCCGTTCTTGTCGGGCTGTATCAGGTCTTTCACCGAAGCCGACAGGCCGTCGACCACCTGCTTGCCCCGGTCGGTACCGATGGCCGCTGCCAGGGCCACGCCCCCCGCCGCCGCTGCCAGCACGGCCAGCAGTACGCGGTTGTCGCGGAGGATGGGTTTCAGTGCCTTATACACGGCACTCTTTTTTCCCTTCTTGTTTTTCTTCTTCTTTGCCATACTGATGTTACCTCTATGTTATCCAATAGTTAACCAAATATTACCTAAAGGCACATACGCGGCGGCCAGGCTAAGGTTACGGCGGCGGTCTTCCGTCAGATCATCCTTCTGAGGAAGAAGGAGGTAAACATCAGTTCGGTGTTCCTGCGGACGAAGATCTTGATTTCTTTTCCTTCGCCCCGTTGCAGAATTTTAAGGATGTCGCTCAGTTTCAGTTGGGAAGACATTTTTCCGTTGAGCGACAGGATTTCATCGCCCGGCATCAGCCCGGCCTGGTCGGCGGGGGAGCCGGCCTGCAACTTGTCGATCACAAATGTGCGGAAATTATCGCCCTTGGCCCTTAGTTCGATGCCGCTCATGTCGCGTTCGAACGTTTCGCGGTAGTAGTGCTTGTTGGGCTTGAGCACCACGTAGTTGCGGGAATAGTCGATCACCACCGTAAACCGCTTGAGCAGTTCGCAGCCGATGTTGCCCTGCCGGTCGAGTTTGCGGGCAATCTGGGCGGCCATCGAGTTGGTGTCGGGGAAAGAAGTAATGACGTCCTGCAATTCGTAGCTGCCGATCTTCACTTTTTCGAGCCGCCCGAGGCTGCCGGTAATGATGCCGTTGAGGCCGCGGCCGAGTTGCGCCCGGATGATCTTGTCGGGGAGTTGAATGTGTTCGTGGGAACCGATGTCGAGGGACAAGGCGTGGCCGGCCCCCGTATCGAGAATCACTTTGATGGGCACCTCGCGGTTGTCGGCCCAGGTAGCCTTGGCGTACAGGTACGGCTTGGTGTCTTCAATGACGATGGGTATTTTTTCGCCCTTGCCCCGGTACTGGTACTTGTCCGGCTTGTACAGCGTAATCTCGCGGGCCAGGAAGTCGATTTTGACCACGAAGTTTTTGAAGAGTTCGAAGCCGAAGATGCCGTGGATGGGCATGCCCACGTAACTGGACAGTTGCAGAATGTCCTCGGAAAGCACCACGATGTTGTGGCTGCGGGCATGGATGCCGGGCAGGCTCACCCGGTTGTTGATGGCAATGTTGGCTTTGAGCGGGTCGCCGTCCCCCACTCCCATTACGTTTACCTGCCGGGCATACGTCAGGCCCAGTCCCGTGGCAGCCCGCGGATCCGTAACCAACGTCATGCTGATTCCCGTGTCGAGAATGAAATTAAGCGTATCGGAATCATTGATCTGCACGGGAACAATGATCAGATTGCTCTGCCACTCAAAGGGAATCCGGATGGAATTCCGCCGGGAAGTAAAATTAAATCCTAACTGGTGCTGCGCTTGTGCCGCCTCACCGGTTGCGGCGAAGAGGACTATCAATATCCACAAGCCTCGCCAGACACCAAATGTATGTGAAGCCTTCATGGGACCGTACATTTAAAATCATAGATACCCTTTAAAATATTAGAAAATTTAACTATAAACTAGGAGAAAACCAATACCAGACCGGACCAATGGTTGCAGGTGCTGATAAACCCACTGCCCCGGCATCCGGGTAAGCGCGAAGAAAACAAAAAGCCCGGCCGATGGCGTGCATCAGCCGGGCTTTGGGACCCCTTCGGCTGCAATGGGTAAACGTTGCAGCCCGGATAGTTGTTTAGGGCGAAGGGTATTTTTAATCCCTTACCAATCTCCCCGCGGGTTACCGTACTACGAGCTTCTTCTGGAAGAGGCCCGCATCCGATACCACGTGCACAATGTACACGCCCGTCGGCAGCCGCTGCCCGAGGGATACGGCAAGCGTACGTCCGCCCGTGGTGGAGTGGCTCCGGCTGTACACCGGCTGGCCTTTCATGTCCACCACCGATACCCGTACCGGGCCGGTTACTTCTTCGGGCACTACTAGGTTAATCACCGACTGGTACCCCTCCAGCGGGTTCGGGTACAGGGTCAGTTCACCCGTTGCGGCGGCGTCATCATTGCCCAGGTTAGCCACCACGGTCTTGGAGAAGGTTACGCTGTTATCGGTATCCACCTGCCGCAGGCGGTAGTAGTTGTTGCCCGACACCGGGTATTCGTCGGTAAAGCGATAGGTCTGAAGGGCGTTGCCCCCTTTGGCGTCCACCCTGCCCATGTCCGTGAAGGTCTTGCCGTCGCGGCTGCGCTGCACGGCGAAGTACGCCAGGTTCTCTTCCTTGGCCGTTACCCAGGTCACGTCGATCACCCGGCCGCGGGTCTTAGCCGCGAGGGTCACCAGTTCAACGGGCAACTGCATGTGGTTGAACCCGAAGCTAAACACCCCGTTGCCCAGTGCGGTGAAGTTGCTCGCCGTACTGATCATCATCGAGTTGGAAGTTGGGTTGAGCACGCCGCCGAGGTTTTTCCACGCGGTGCCTTTCGGGGCGGTGCCACGCAGCACGTTGGTAGGCACGGGTTGGCTGTACTGGTCATGATCTTGCAGAATGCTGATCTGCAACAGGTTGGACATTGCGGCCACCGAAGCAAAGGTCTGCGACGGGTTGGTCGGGTCAATTTCCTGCGAACCACGGTAGGGCAGGCTGATCGAGCCTTCGAGCAACTCACCTACCTGGGTGCCGGGGAACGGCACGGGCGAATCGGCAATGTTCTTCACCACCCAGTACCGGTTCTGCGACACGTAGTTGAGCGGGGCCGGAATGGTACGGGGCGCCGTGGTGGTCGGGAAGTCGGGATTGGCATTGAACTGCTCCACCGAGAACACCGTGGGCCGGCCCGTGGTCAGGCGTACGGTGAGCATTACCCCGTTTACCGGGTCGGCAATGTATTCACCGTCCTTCGAGATCGGGAACCGGCCCGTCACGTCGGAAGTCGCACTGGAGAAGAAGCGGCCTACCGGCCCGTTCACGTAACTGCTGTAGAAGTTCACCTGGGTGGAAGACCGGCCGGGTGCGGCGGGTACCCCCAAGTTTTGCAGCGTGAACAGGATGTTGGGGGCAAACACCGGGTTGAGTTTCGCGCCCATGAATTCGTTTTCGCTCCCGTCCCGGGAATCGCGGTAGAACCCGGCGTTTTCCAGCAGAATCATCTCTTTATCAGTAGCACTCACGAAGCGCCCCCGGTAGAAGATCAGGTTGCTGGCTACGGTTACCCGGTTGTTCAAGATTACGCTGTTGGAATTGCTGCCGATCACGCCGATATTAGTGCTGCCCGGGGCGTGCTGCTTGTAGATGGCAAGGTCAAAGAAGTTTTCCACGCCGCCCGCCACGCCGGCTGTCCGGTTTTTGGTGATGTAGGTAGGCTGCGCTACCCCTGCCGCATCGGTCTTGCTGCCCATGAATGTGACCCGGCCCTGGCGAGGCACGAACGTACCGCCGTCGTTCAGCCAGTTGCCCTGGAGGAAGATGGGATTGTTGCCCAGTGAAGCGTCCAGTACGGCCCCCTCGCGGATGGTCAGGTCGTTGTTTACCCGCAGCACGTCGTTGATCTCGGTGCTGCCGGCCTTTAGGTCAATGTTCCAGAAAGGATCGTAATAACGGGACAGGTGCTCGGCCGGGGCCGGGAAGTATTTGCCGGTCTGGATTACGCGTTTGCCCACGTTTTGGGTAAACTCCACGGTACCCCCGGTCACGTTGTCGAAGGCCAGGCCCTGGTTTACTACTTCATCGGCACCGGTACTGCTCAGCGGCGAAACGGGGATCGTTCTGACCGGGTCTTGCCCGCGGAAGCGGCCTTCGTTGCTCCAGCTCTTGCCGATCTGCACGTTGTTGTTCACCCCGCTGGTCATCCGGAGTTCGGCGTTGTCGGCGGCCGTGTAGTCACCGGTCACGGCCAGGTCCGAGGCCGGGTGGTTGGTCATGATGATGAAAATCTTTTTACCCGTGGGCAGGCCGGTCGCATCAGCGTCCACCACCGACAAGTTCCGGGCAATGGCCGGTGTAGGCGCCGGAAGCCTGGACGGGTCGCCGTCAACGGTCACTACGTACCCGTTGGCAAAGCTGGCGCCGGTAGCGGGCGAAGAGAAATCCAGGATCACGTCGTCGTCGGCCGTGGGCGGGCTGCTGTTGGTCCAGTTGGCCGGCGTGCTCCAGCGGGTATCGGCCAGGCCGCCGCCCGTCCAGCGCTTGATCCGGTCAATCCAGCGGATGTTGCCGTAGAACATTTTCGGCCCGGTGGGCGGCGGTACCGGCGGGGTTACCGTGTACGAGAAGGCGTCGTTGGGGTCGCCGTCGAAGTTCTCGCCGGAGAACACGCCGGTGGCATCCTTAAAGTAGACGATGGTGCCCGGGGTGGCGGTAGTCGTGGGGAAGGGCGACTGACGCACATTCTGGCCGCTGCCCGCCGCGCCGAGGCTCAGGGGGAAGTTGGCGTTGTAGATGACTGTGCCGGAGGCGAAGGTGTTGGCGCCCAGGTTCAGGTAGATGCCGCCGGCGGCGCCGTTGGTCAGAATGCCGTCGCTGAAGGAACCCACGGTGGGGTTGGTAGCCGGGTTGGCGGCCAGGGCCGGGTTGAGCAGGCCGGGGGAAGCGGCCAGCGAGGTGGCCGCCGTCATGTTGATGCCGTCCTGGTTCATGAACTCGAACAGGTAGTAGCGGGCCCGGATCGTGCCGTCAACCTGGAAGGCGTAGCTGCCGCTGGTGTTCTGCCGGCTGATCTTTACGTAGCTGCTCGGCGTACCAATGGCGTTGAGGGTAGCCCCGGCGCTGACCAGCAAGGTGTTGGTGGCGGGAGCCGTGGCCGGCAAGGTTTGCAGGAGCAGTTCGGCGCCGCCCTTCAGGTCCAGCGTACCCGCGTTCTGGATGTTCATGCCGGCCGTCCGGATGATGGTGTTGGCGCCGGCTACGGTCGTCACGGTCCGGTTGGGGTAGATGGAAGTAAGGCTGATGGCGGTGAAGTTGTCGCGGATGGTGTACACCACGTTGGCCGTTACCACCGACGTCGGCAGGACCGGCGCAGTGGGGTGCGACACGTAGCTGATGCTGGTGGTCCCGTTGCTGGCTTTGATCAGTTTGGGCAATACGTTGCTGTTCACGCCGAAGATGCCGTTGGCAAACTCAGTACCGCCACTCAGCAACACTTCGGGCGTACGGTCGTTCCAGTAGCCGCCGTTGAACGTGCCCATATCGTCGAGGTGGCCGAAGTTGGCCTGCGGGAACGGCTGGCCGGCCGAAATGATTTCCCTGGGGCTGTTGTCGCGGGGGTGGAAGTTGATGCGGGCCGCCTCGGAGCCGAGCAGCACGGTACCGCCCTGGTTGCGCCAGTTGCCCCGGATGGTCACGTAGCTCTTTTGGTTGTAGTTGAACGAGCCGCCCTGCATCACGAAGTCGCCGTTCACCAGCATGGGCGTGTTGGAGAGCATCATCATGCCGCCCGACCGGATGGTCAGGTTGTTGTTCACGGTGAAGCGGGTGGTTTCCAGCGTACCCGACAGGCCCTGTATGCCTACAGTATTGTAAGGTTTGTCAATCAGCAGGTTGTGCAGCACGTTGCGCCGCACGCGGATCTCCTGCTGCCCGATGCCGTCGATGATGACGGTAGGCGCACCGCTTTCGTAGAAGAACTGGAACGTGGTGTTCACGTTGGCCTGGTTGCTGTTGCGCGTGCCGCTGCCGTCACTGGCCGGGGAGGCACCATTGTAGGGCAGGTTGGCCATCATGAGCATATTACCACCCACGCGGACCGTACCGTTGCCGCTGGCGTCGAGGATGCCGTTCACTTCGGCCACCAAGTCACCCCGTACGTTGAGGGTGTTGTTGCGCAGGTACAGAATCCGGAAGTTGCCCTTCGGGTTGGCCGAATGCGGGTTGATGTCGTAGCGGTCTACCTTTACGTTGGGGTACGCCACGTTGTCGGCCGCCAGCACGTTGTCCACGTCGCCGTTGGCGTAGTTCACGGTAATTCCGGAGTTGATCACCAGGCTGCCCTGGATGGTGATGTTGCCCACCGTCTTCATGTCGGGGTCGGCCGTAGCCGAGCGGCAGATGAATACTTCGTAGTAATCCAGGGCGTCGGCCTGCGTAGCAACGCGGGCAGGCAGGCTGGCGGGGCGGTCAGAGGGGTCGCAGGTGGCCTGATTGAGGGTGCGCTGCCCGGGGAAGATCCGCTCGGGGTTACTGTACGTTCTCAGGCCGGCGCTGAACGGGTCGTTGTCGGCCAGCGACCAGTTTTTCCAGTTGGTCCAGTCGCTCTTGTCGTCGTTGTTGGTGTACTTGGCGGCGTTGGGCCGGGCAAAATCCCGGTCGTCGATGCCGCCTACCCAGAAGAAGAACGGCAGCGATTCCCACACGATGCGTCCTTTGCCGCCGTTGGGTACGGTACCCGCATTGTTAGGGTTGGGGTAGCCCATCTCGTAGTCGCCCCCGTCGTAGTACTCGGCGTTGAGGCCGGCCGCGTTGCCGGTGGAAGACAGCACCGTGATGGTGGGCAGGGGCGTCGTTGACGTGGTCACGGTGGGGGTCGTAGTCAGGTTATCGGTAGAGGCGTTGTTGGCAACAATGTTGCTGAACTTCTGGTAGGTGCCGTTGCCCACCGACCCGGAGTTGGGGTTGCCGTTGGGCAGCGTAAACAGGATGTTCTTGATGGTCAGCGTCTGTCCGGTGTTGATGGTCAGGTGCGTTACGCCGTTGGACGAGCCGCCGAACGTGCAGAAGCTGAAGTTATACTGAACGCGGTAGAAGGGGCTCGTCGTGTCGGTGGTAGGGTCGGCCAGTTGCTCAGGGTTGATGGCCGCGTCCTGGTAAATCTTCAGGCCGCCGTAGCTTTCGAACCCGCCGGTGCCCGGCAGGGCGCAGCCCCGGCCCGCTTCGTTGATGGTCAGGATCGTCTGCTCGGGGGAGTTGGTGTTGTAGTCGTCGTTGACGCTGGTGAGGTAGGTGAAGTTGGCGTTGTAGCCGTACACCTTGCAGCCGGCGTAAATGCCCATGCCGAAGTAGTAGCCGGGCTGTCCTTCGCGGGTTACGGTAACGGGCTGGCTGGGCGTGCCGATGAGCCGGACTACGCCGCCGCGGCGGCCCCGCAGGATGGAACCCGACCGGGAAGCGCCGCCGGTGGTCATTTTCAGGGTGGAGCCCGGGGTGGCGTCAAACACGCCGAACACGTTTACTTCGTCGTGCTGGCTGTCGCCGAAGAGCAGGGAGGTAGCATTGAGGGAAAGCGTACCGCGGGCCACGGTCAGGTTGCCCAGCACGCGCAGTTTGTGGTGGTCGCCGGGAATGTCGGCGTTGGCGCCGTTGTTGATGGTGAAGGTTTTGGCGTTATCATCCTTGTAGATCACCACGTTGGGCAGCGCCAGGCCCAGGCCCTGGGAAGAGGCTCCTTCGCTGTCGCGCAGTTGGGGTACGTTGCCTCGCACTTCCACGTCGCCGCCCGTAAACACGATGAAGGGCCGGTGCAGGTTGGAAATGCGCATGGGCACGTTCTGGGAGCCGATGAGCAGGCCGCGGCGTACGGGGTTGGCGTAGGCCGGCTCGGCCAGGTTGTTGTCGGTGAGGGCGCCGCGCAGCCACAGGGCGATGCCGGTCGGGTTGTTGTCGTTGTCGTCTTCGTCGAGGCGCAGGGCGGCCATGTTAAAAATAAGCAAATCGCCGCCCACCGAGAGGTCGGGGTTGGGAATGGAAATGTTGTCCCCGGCGCAGGCCGACGGGCTGTAGACGGTGCTGCCGGTGGTGGTGTTGGTGCAGAGCAGGGCCCCGGCCTGAATGGTAAGGTCACTGTTGAGAATCAGTGCGTTGCCGCCGAAGGAAACGGTTGCCGCGTTGGTTTTCTGCACGGTTACCCGGTTAAACCGGGTGGCAGTGCCGGGCGTAATGAAACTATTCCCATCGCCGGTCAGGAGCAGCGTGGAGTTGTTGGGGTTGAAGACGGCGCCGGGGGCGTTGCTGGTCCAGTTGCCCGTGAGGAAGATGTTGGTGGGGCTGGCCAGGGCCGAAAAAGTGCCGCCGGCGTTGATGGCGAAATGGTTGAAGGTGATGTCGGACGATCTGGCTTCGAGGAGGCTGTTGACGGTGGTGGTGCCGTTTACCACCAGGGTACGGTTTACCTCCAGGGGGCTGTCTACCAGTAAGTCGCCGGCAATGATGGCAGCCGTACCCGTGGCAATTGAAACGCGGGCAGCGCCGGTTTTGGCGACGTAGAGCCGGGCACCCAGGTTGATGGGGTCACCCGAAAGGCTGGCAGGAACCGTGCCGTGCAGGGTAACGGTGGCGTTTACGTTGTCGGCCTCTAGCTCACCGTTTGCCGTGAGGTTGCCGCCCACGCGCAGCTGGCTTGCCCCACCCAGCAGACGAAGCGTGGCGCCGGCGTTCAAGGTGGTGTGCGTGTTTACCGACAGGGTGCCTTCCAGACCGGCGGCTTGTCCGGCGGCGTTGTTTACAGTGAGGGTAGTTACGTTCAGGGAGCCAATGGCCGGGGTTACCGCTACCGTTCCCTGGCTCAGGGTCAAGGTGTTGGCCGTAACCGTCGCGTTGACGGCAATGCGGTTGGCAACGCCCGCACGGTTCAGCAGCAGGGTGTTGAATTGGGTGGCGAGCCCATTGATCTCGGCGTTCACGTTGGCGGCGGTGAATGCCACGGTGCCCGTACCGGCCGTGAACGTGCCGTTGTTGGTCCAGCCATCGCGGACGGAGAGGAAGCCGCTGCCGCCATTGAGCGTAGCCCCGGCGTTGATGGTCAGGCTGCCCACTACGTACGCCCCGTCAAGGGTACACACGCCGTTGATGACTACGCTGGCAGTAGCCGCGTCGGGGGCCGTGCCCGTACTCCATTTGCTGCCGTCACTCCAGTTGCCGGTGCCGGTAAAGGTCTGTCCCCAGCTCAACTGGCATACGTTCAAGATTGCGCAAAGGGCCAGCAGGGCCTTCAACAGGCGGGGCGGAGCACTTTGGGGCTGTAACTTGTTTTTCATAGCATTCAGGTATTAGGATCAACAGTTCATCCATTGCGTCGCTCCTAAATACCGGAAGAGAGGGCAGCGTATCCCCCGGGGGGTGGGCAGGGGTTGTAAGATAGCGCGGGGCCGGCAAGGGGAAATCCATTCCCGGGCGCCGCCGTGGGCCGGGATAACCATTTTATTGGCCGCGCCGGTCCCGGCCGGCCGGTTACCCCGGCCGTGGCGGTTGTTGAGGTTTTCTTTAAAAATGAAACGGTTACTGCGCCGTACGGGGCTTTTTTGCCCGGGTAACCACAGTAACCGTCGCGTTGCACCCCGTTGGTGTCGGTGCGAATCTTTCCCGTGTAACCTTTTTTCGTTTTTGCGCAAAAAAGAGCCCGGCAACCCCGGGCTCTTTTAGACGAAAATTGCTTTTGCTTCGATGAGGATTTCCGGTGATTCGACCAAACTGCCCCGTACCGGCGGCCCGCCGGTACGGTAGGGGCGCCGCTAGTTTGGGTTGGGATACAAGATTCCGGCCCTTTCCTCGGCAAAATGGATCAGGTCCCGGAATTGCCGGATCACCATTACATTGCCGGGCAGCTTCAGGTCCTGGGCAACCACCTGGTAACCGGTTACCAGGATTTTGGCATCGGGAAACGAAGCGCCCATCTTGTCGAGGTAGGTTTGCACTTCTTCGGCGCTTGGAATGGAAGTGATGACGGTCAGGATGACGTGGGGCCGGTAGATTTCGTAGGCACCGGCTACGTCGGTGAACGGCAGGCTCTGCCCGAGGTAGATGACGCGGTTCTGCCGCGACCGGAGCAGGTAATTGGCAAAAAGCAGGCTCAGTTCGTGCAGTTCGCCTTCGGGCAGGAACAGCATGTACTTGGGGCAGTCGCTGCGGCGCATGATCTGCCCGTCGATGGCTACGATGAGCTTCTGGCGGATGAGGTTGCTGATGAAGTGCTCCTGGGCGGGGCTGATGGCCCCTGTCTGCCACAGCACGCCGATCTTGATGAGGAACGGGTACACGATGTTGATCATCGTCTGTTCAAAGCCCACCTGCAGGGCATTGGTGGACATGATCTTTTCGAACCGCTCTTCGTCGAGGTCGATCATCGAGAGGGTCAGGGCCTGGATCTGGTCGGAGTAGCGGAGGTTCTTGTCGGTGAGGGAGAGCACTTCCTGGCTCATGTCCTCCAGCGTCATGCGGGCAATCTCCGAGATTTTGAAACCGTGCTCCTTGAGCAGGGAAATGTTCAGGACCAGCTTTAGATCGGTATCGTCGTAATACCGAATATTGGTATCCGTACGCTTGGGACGGATGATGTTGTAGCGCTGCTCCCAAATGCGTAACGTATGCGCTTTGATTCCGGAAAGGTGCTCTAAATCACTGATCGAAAATATACTCATAATGGGGCCTCACCTAAAGATAATTAACTCGAACCAATGTGTTCAGATAGTAAACGGCTCGCGAACATTTCGGGAAGGATACGCTGATAACTTATCTAAAAGTGCATTTGTTTAAAAAAAATTCCACCGCGCCAGCAGGGCCGTGCCGCAAAAAAACAAAAATTGCACCCCCAGTACCCAAGGGGCCAGCGGGTTGTCTTTCCGGAATGGCAACGCCGCAAAAAGCGTGAGCAACACCAGCGAAGTGACGTACCAGCCCACGTAATTGCGCAGGGGGATGTCGGCGGTGTGCCAGCCCCAGAAGCCGTACCGGATGGCCACGGGTTCGATGAACAGGTCGAGCAGTACCAGCACGGCGGCCCCGGCCAGCGGCCGCAGCCAACGCCCGGGAATGACCTTTTGGGTAACCACGCCGGTACTGTACACCAGCACCAGCCAGTTGACGCCGATGAGCAGGGGCACCTCCCACTGCTTGAAGCCCAGGGCCGCCCCGTAGGCGTACTGCCCGAAGATGAGCCCGGTGTGCACCCCGGCCACTTCTACCAGGAAGCCGGCGGCGTACGTGAGCAGACCGAAAACCAGGAAGGGCCGGCCGAAATCGCGGTGAAACATAAACAGCAGCCCCGCCGTTACCAACAGGTTGAAGGGTACCAACGCCAGGAACAGGTCGTGCGTGAATGGGTGCAGCAACCCGATGACGCCGGCCACGTGCATGGCAAGCAACAAGCCCCGGGCTACGGGAAGAGACAAAGGCATAACGGATGCGCGGGTGGATGGTCGGAACCGGCCGGGAAAACTATCGATTATTCGGGTAGCGGGCAAACCGGGCCAGTCATTGGACAATGGTCATTGGTCATTAGCTGTGCGTAAGTTATGGCTGTCTCTGACCAGTGTCCAATGACTACTGACCATTGTCCGTTGACCAATGTACTAATGACTAATTCACTACTAACTAATGATTCTTTACAGCGTAACGGTCAATATCGACAACGGCGTGCACGACGAATGGCTGCACTGGATGAAAACCGAGCACATCCCCGACGTGCTCAAAACGGGCTTGTTCGTGGACAACAAGATTCTGCGGCTGCTGACGGAGGTCGGTAACGGGGGGGTTACGTACTCATTCCAATATTACCTGCGCAGCATGGACGACTACGTGACGTACCAGGAGCAGCACGCCCCCCGCCTCCAGGCCGAACACGCCCGGCGGTACCCCGACAAGTTCGTGGCGTTCCGCACGCTGCTCGAAGTGATGGAGTAAGGAGTTCATGAGTTCAAAGTTTATGAGTTTATGAGTCAGGACGCGTTGTTCATTAAACGCGTATTCACTTTAAACTCATAAACTTTAAACTCATGAACTCCTTACTCCACCACGAACTGGGGTACTTTCTCGTGTACCACCCTTGAATTGCTGCCGAAGCGGATGATGAAGACGGTGCCCCGGTCCAGTACGCTCTCCACGGTAATGCGCCCGCCGTTGTTTTCGATGATGCGCTTCACAATGTAGAGGCCAATGCCGGAACCATCTACGTGGGTGTGCAGCCGCTTGAACATGCCAAACAGCTTGGGCAGTTGCTCGGCACTGATCCCCAGGCCGTTGTCGGCCACGGTGAGTACCACTTCGTCGCCTTCGTAATAGGTTTTTACGGCGATGCGGGGCGGCCGCTCGGGCGAACAGTACTTGATGCCGTTGGTGAGCAGGTTGTAGAGGATACTGCGCACATTCTTGGAAGCGTACATGACCTCGGCGGCCTGGTACTGCTCTTCGATCACGGCGTTCGACTCGGCAATCATCTTGCTCAGGTCGCTCTTGATGTCGGTGACCACCTGCTCGAAGGCCACCGGTTCGCGTTCCTCCTCCAGGTCTTTTTGCACCTTAGTGATTTCGGTGAGGTCCTTGAGGGTGCGGTTGAACTTGATGATTGAATGGTTGATGAGGGAAAAAAGCTGGGCGTCTTCGTCGGAAATCTTGCCCTTCACCTTGCGGCTGAGCAGGTTGATGAGTCCTTCGAGGTTTGCCATCGGCCCCTTCAGGTCGTGCGAGGCGGCGTACACGAAGTTGTCGAGGTCGTGGTTGATCTTTTTGAGTTCGACGTTCTTGCCTTCCAGTTCGAGGTTTTTGCGGAGCAGTTCTTCGGTCCGCTGGGTTACGCGTTCTTCGAGTTCGTTGTTGACGGCCAGCAGCTTCTGTTCCTGGGCCAGCAACTGGTGGTTCTTGCGGTACAGTTCCACGAACACCGACACCTTGGCCTTGAGCAGCGTGGGGTTGATGGGCTTAAAAATGTAATCGACCGCCCCGGCCTGGTAGCCGCGGTAAATCTTGTCGTCGCTGAAGTCGAAGGCCGTGATGAAAATAATGGGAATGTGCCGCAGCTTTTCGCGGTCGTAGATCAGCGAGGCCGTTTCAAAGCCGTCGAGATCGGGCATCTGCACGTCCATCAGGATCAGGGAAAAGTCCTGCTGGTTGAGCAGGATTTTGAGGGCCTGCCGTCCGGAATGGGCTTTCACAAACTGGTAATCCTCGTGCCCGAAGATGGCCTCGATGGAAAACAAGTTATCCTCCCGGTCATCAACCAGTAGTATCTTGATTTGCGGTCTCGTGTCCAAAATAATAAAAGTTATTCTGCTACATGGTTTTTCTCATCTGCACATGTACCCATCTGCAAATTTGCTCATTTCTTCAGATTCAGCAGGTCGATCAGCAGGTTGAAGTTGTCAATGGAAGAAGTAGGGCTGCTGAAATTGACCGGCTTTACAATGTACCCCGAAATGCCCAGTTTCTTCGACAGGTCCCGGTCGTTTTCGTGGTCGGAGGTGGTGGTAATGAACACCTTGATATCCCTCAGTTCCTCGTCCTGCCGCAACTCGCTCAGGAATTCCAGCCCGTTCATCTTGGGCAGGTTGATGTCGAGCATGATGATGCTGGGCCTGGGCGAAATCTTCTCTACTCCCTCGCCCCGCAGCATGGCCAGGGCCTGCTTGCCGTCGTTGGCAACAAAGAGTTTATGGTTGGCATTGATTCTTTTAAAGGCCCGCTCAACGGTCAAAATATCCAGGTAATCATCCTCCACCAACAGGATATTTGCAACTTTCTCAATCATACAAGTCTAGTGTTAAAAGCGTTACGCATTTGCGACCAGATTACCCGCTTTGGGCCAGGTAAACAAAAAACTGGCGCCTTTTCCAACGTTGGAGACCACCCGGATGCTGCACTTGCGGTCGTCGAGGATCTTTTTGACAATGGCAAGTCCTACCCCTGAACTTTCAAACGCATCTTTTGGCCGCAACGTTTGGAATATAATGAATATTTTCTCGTGGTACTGCGGGTCAATGCCCGGTCCGTCGTCGGTAACCGAAAACTCGTACGCGTAATCCAACTCGCGGAAACCGACCCTGATTTCGCCGTCGGGCCGGTGGTGGTACTTCACGGCGTTGCCGATCAGGTTGGTAATTACCTGCTGCAAGGGCAGCTTTTCGGTATATACCACCGGCAACCGCGCCGGAATCAGCACGCGCATCCCGGGCCCCGGCGACAACAGTTCCACCACTTCGGTGAGCATCTGCCCCACGTCCACGCGTTCGGCGGGTTGCTTCTGCCGCCCGATGCGCGAGAGGGCCAGCAGGCCGGCGATCAATCCCTCCATGCGGCGGATGCGGTTGCGGATCAACTCCGTGTACTCCAGCATCTTATCGGGCAACTCGTCGGCGAAGTCCTCCTCGATCCAGCGGGAAATGTTTTCGATGCCCCGCAGCGGCGCCTTCAGGTCGTGCGACACCACGTAGCTGAACCGGTCGAGTTCCTGGTTCTTGCGCTCCAGTTCCGAAATGTACTCGTGGAGCATCCGCGACATCCGGTTCAGGGACCGCGACAGTTGCCCGAGTTCGTCGCGGGCCGTGTCGTTGAGCAGGGTATCAAACTTGCCCGAGGTGATCCGGTCGGCCAGGTGCACCATGTTGTTGATCCGGTGCGAAATGCTGTAGCTGATGTAGAACGCCACCGACAACCCGAGCCCGACCGAAAGCGCCGTCAGCGCAAACGAAATGCCCCGCGTACTGGCTACCGACGCGTCGAGGTTGGCCTTGCGCACCTCCCGCAGTTCGTACTCGGCATTGGTCACCTCCCGGAAGCTGGCCTGGATCTGTTCGTTCAGCCGCCGGTCAAAAGCCCGCCGCTGCGGATCGGCGTACAACTGCCGGAATGCCGCCCCCGTGCTGTCGGACCAGTTCACCTTCACCCGCAACTTGACCAGGGGCTGGGCGTACTCCGACTTCCAGACCTGGCGCATCGAATCAATGCCGCGCATCTGCCGGAACTGGTACGACAGCGGGTCCATCTTCGTCAGGATTTCCTGCCGCAGCACCACGTTCTCCGAGTCAGCCACCGCGTACACCCGCAGGAAGTTGTCTTCCCCCGTGAGCAGGAAGCCCCGCAGGTTGCTCTGCATGTCGATCACGTTCCGCTGGTAGCGGTTGATCAAACGGATAACCAGCTGGGAGGTCGATACCCAGTCCGAGTTCTCCTTTACCCCCTGCGATTGCTGGTAGTTCACGTACGTCGCCGCCGCAAAAAACAGCAGGATCAGGGTAAAGCCCGCAAAGATCATTACCGAGATTTTCATACAATCATTGGTCATCGGTCATTGGTCAGTAGTCAGTAGGTTCGCGTGGATTAACTCCCGCGTAACTACTGACCAATGACCAATGACCCCTCCATTACCGGTATAACCAGATTCGCATCAGAGACAAGAGCTGGTCGATCTTCACCGGTTTGGTAATGTAATCCGAGGCACCCGCTTCCAGGCACTTCTGCCGGTCGCCCTTCATGGCCTTGGCCGTTACGGCGATGATCGGCAGGGCGCTGTTCTTGTTCTCCCGGCGGATCTTCTGCGTGGTCTCGTAGCCGTCCATCTCCGGCATCATGATGTCCATGAGCACCATGTCGATGTCGTCGCGGCTGTTGAGGATCTGGATGGCTTCGTGACCGCTCTCGGCCGTGATGGCGTTGATGTTGTGCCGCTCGAACGCCGTAGTGAGGGCGAACAGGTTCCGTACGTCGTCGTCCACCACCAGGATGTTCTTGCCCACCAGCACGTCTTCCTTCATGTAGATGCCTTCGATCAGCTTGCGTTGCTGGGCGGGCAGGTTTTTGTGGTTGATGTGCAGGTGCATGGTCATTTCCTCCAGCAGCAGGTCCAGCGACTTCACGTCCTTGGTGATCACGTTGCGGGCCAGTTGCTTCACCTGAGTCATTTCGCGGCCCGAGAAGTCCTTGGCCGAGTACACGATCAGCGGGGTGAGTTGCTGGCGGTTGATGGCTACGATGCGCTTGAGCAGTTCGTCGCCGCTCATGTCGGGCAGCATGTAATCCATCACCACGCTGTCGTACGACTTTTTCTTGAGCATTTGCAGCGCCTTGTTGCCCGAGTCGGCAATGGTGATCTTCACGTCGTCGTTCTGGAGCATCTTCACGATGTTGGAGCAATCGAGTTCGTTGTCCTCCACCACCAGCAGGTTGCGCGGCTTCTTCTCCTTGAACCGTTCGATGTCCTTGAAGAGGAAGTCGAGGTCTTCGCCCCGGAGCGGCTTGAGCAGGAAGCTGCGGGCGCCGCGCTTGTAGGCCAGGGCCCGGTTCTCCTCGCCCGAGATCAGGTACACGGGAATGTGCCGGAAGTTGAGGTCGTTCTTGAACAGGTCCAGGATCTTCCAGCCGCTGTTGTCGGGCAGTTTCACGTCGAGCGTCACGGCCACCGGGTTGTAGGTGTTCACGAGGCTGAACACTTCGGCGTAGCTGGTGGCGATCACCACCTTCAGGCCGTACTCGTGCGCCTTGTCGAGCATGATCTTGCCGAAGCGCAGGTCGTCTTCCACCACCAGCAGCACTTTGTCGTTGGACTGGATGTTGCCGCGGTCGTCGCCGTTCTCGTTGATCATCTCGGTGACGGCCTCAATGTGGCGGGTGTCCATGTTGTTGTTGGAGAGCACCTGCGAGGTTAGTGTTTTCACCAGGGAGCGGTCGAGGTCCGACGACGACAGGTTATCCACCTGGAGCAGGTTTTTCACCTCTTCCTTCTTGGTGGCCGTGTCGGCCTTCATGGGCAGGTACAACGTAAACACGCTGCCCACGCCCGGCTGGCTGTCGAGTTCAATGGTGCCGCCGAGCAGTTCGGCCAGGCCGCGGCTGATCGACAAGCCCAGGCCGGTTCCGCCGTACTTGCGGCTGGTGGAACCTTCGGCCTGCTGGAAGGCTTCGAAGATGATGTTCTGCTTGTCCTTCGAAATGCCGATGCCGGTGTCGGAAATGGCGAAGGCCACTACGTCTTTGGCATTGTCGAGGCTCTCTTTGCGGGTCTTCCACTGGGTGGCCCGCGAGATGCGCAGCTTCACCTCGCCTTTTTCGGTAAACTTAAAGGCGTTGGAAAGCAGGTTTTTCAGAATCTGGTTGAGGCGCTGGATGTCCGTTTCCATGGCGTCATTGAGCTTCTCCTCAATCTCAATGTTGAACTTGAGGTGCTTGGCTTCGGAAATGGGCCGGAACGTGGTTTCGGCAAACGAGCTGATCTCCCGGAAGCGTACCGGCAGGAATTCGGCCGAGATGAAGCCGGATTCGATCTTCGACAAGTCGAGGATGTCGTTGATGAGTTGCAGCAAGTCGTCGCCGCAGGAGTGGATCGTCTTGGCGAACCGCACCTGCTTCTCCGACAGGTTGCCTTCGGGGTTCTCGAACAACTGCTGCGCCAGGATGAGCAAACTGTTGAGCGGCGTGCGCAACTCGTGCGACATGTTGGCGAGGAACTCCGACTTGTACTTGGACGTGATGGTAAGCTGCTCGGCCTTCTCTTCGAGGGAGCGGCGGGCCACTTCCACTTCCATGTTCTTGGCTTCCACTTCTTCCTTCTGCTTCACCAGCAGCAGGGCCTTGTCTTGCAGTTCTTCGTTGGCGAGGCGGAGTTCGTCGGCCAGCGACTGCGACTGGGCCAGCAGTTCCTCGGTCCGGGTGTTGGTCTCGATGGTGTTGAGTACGATCCCGATGCTTTCGGTCAGCTGCTCAAGGAAGTCGAGGTGGGTCTGGCTGAAGAGTTCAAAGGAGGCCAGTTCGATGACGGCCTTTACGTTGGTTTCAAACAGTACCGGCAGTACGATCAGGTTTAGCGGGGTGGCTTCGCCGAGGCCCGAACTGATCTTCACGTAGTCGCCGGGCACGTTGCTGAGGATGATGCGTTCCTTTTCGATGGCGCACTGGCCCACAAGTCCTTCGCCAACGGCAAATTCGCGTTTGATGCCCGGGTCCTGGCGGTAGGCGTAGCCGGCAAACAGCTTGAGGCGGACGTTCTGCGGGTCTTCGTCCTGGCGCAGGATGTAGAAGGCGCCGTAGTTGGCTTTCACCACCTGGGCCAGTTCCGACAGGATGCGGTTGGTTACGGTGTTGAGGTCCTTCTGGCCCTGGAGCATCTGCGTAAACTTGGCCAGGTTCGACTTGAGCCAGTCCTGCTCCTGGTTCCGCAGCGTGGTTTCGCGCAGGTTGGCAATCATCTGGTTGATGGTGTCCTTGAGGGCTTCGAGTTCGCCCTTGGCTTCCACGCGGATGGTCCGGGTGAGGTCACCCTTCGTTACGGCGGAGGCTACTTCGGAGATCGAACGCACCTGCGTAGTCAGGTTAGCGGCGAGCTGGTTCACGTTTTCGGTCAAATCCTTCCACGTACCGGAGGCGCCGGGTACGCTGGCCTGCCCGCCCAAACGTCCTTCCACCCCTACTTCCCGGGCTACCGTGGTCACCTGGTCGGCAAACACGGCCAGCGTATCAATCATTTCGTTGATCGTGTCGGTAAGCTGGGCGAGTTCGCCGAGGGCGTTGATGGAGAGCTTCTGCTTCAAGTTGCCCTTGGCTACCGAGGTGACCACCTTGGCAATGCCCCGCACCTGGCCGGTGAGGTTGGAGGCCATCTGGTTTACCGAGTCGGTCAAGTCTTTCCACGTACCGGCCACGCCTTTTACCTGGGCCTGGCCGCCGAGTTTTCCTTCCGTGCCTACTTCGCGGGCCACGCGGGTTACTTCAAAGGCAAAGGAGTTGAGCTGGTCCACCATTGTATTAATGGTGTTCTTGAGGTCCATCATCTCGCCCTTCACGTCGATGACTACGGTCTTGGAGAGGTCACCGCTGGCAACGGCCTTGGTTACTTCGGCAATGTTGCGCACCTGGGCGGTGAGGTTGCCCGACATCTGGTTCACCGAGTCGGTCAGGTCTTTCCACACGCCACCCACGCCGGGCACGAACGCCTGGCCGCCGAGTTTGCCTTCGGAGCCTACTTCGCGGGCCACCCGGGTTACTTCGGAGGCAAAGCCGCGGAGCTGGTCCACCATCGTGTTGATGGTTTCCTTGAGCTGGAGAATTTCGCCCCGCACGTCCACGGTGATCTTCTTGGAAAGGTCCCCGTTGGCAACGGCAATGGACACGTCGGCAATGTTGCGGAGCTGGGCGGTGAGGTTGCCGGCCATCTGGTTCACGGAATCCGTAAGGTCCTTCCAAACCCCGCCCACGCCGGGCACCTGGGCCTGGCCGCCGAGTTTGCCGTCGGTACCTACTTCGCGGGCCACGCGGGTTACTTCCGAACCGAAGGCATTGAGCTGGTCCACCATCGTGTTGATGGTGTTTTTGAGTTCGAGCAGTTCGCCCTTGGCGTCTACCGTGATCTTGCGGGAGAGGTCGCCCTTGGCAACGGCCTTGGTTACTTCGGCGATGTTCCGCACCTGGGAAGTGAGGTTGTCGGCCATTTTATTCACGGAGTCGGTTAAGTCCTTCCAGGTACCGCCCACGCCGGGTACGTTGGCCTGGCCGCCGAGCTGCCCTTCCGAACCTACTTCGCGGGCTACGCGGGTTACTTCCGAACCGAAGGAGTTGAGCTGATCCACCATGGTATTAATGGTGTTCTTCAGTTCGAGCATTTCGCCCTCCACGTCCACGGTGATCTTCTTGGAAAGGTCGCCCTTGGCAACGGCGGTAGTCACTTCGGCGATGTTACGTACCTGGTCGGTGAGGTTGGAGGCCATCCGGTTTACCGAGTCGGTCAAGTCTTTCCAGGTTCCCCCTACCCCGGGCACGAAGGCCTGGCCGCCGAGTTTACCGTCCGTACCCACTTCGCGGGCCACGCGGGTTACTTCCGAGGAGAAGGAGTTGAGCTGGTCCACCATCGTGTTGATGGTGTTTTTGAGTTCCAACAGTTCGCCCTTGGCGTCCACGGTGATTTTCTGAGAGAGGTCACCCTTGGCCACGGCAATCGTTACGCCGGCGATATTTCGCACCTGGGCCGTCAGGTTGCCGGCCATCTGGTTTACCGAGTCGGTCAGGTCCTTCCACACGCCCCCCACGCCTTTTACTTTGGCCTGACCGCCGAGTTTTCCTTCGGTTCCTACTTCGAGGGCCACGCGGGTTACTTCGGAAGCGAAAGAGTTCAGTTGATCCACCATTGTATTAATGGTGTTTTTGAGTTCGAGCATCTCCCCTTTCACGTCCACGGTGATCTTCTTGGAGAGGTCGCCGTTGGCTACCGAGGTCGTTACCCCGGCAATGTTTCGCACCTGGTCAGTCAGGTTGGAAGCCATCTGGTTCACCGAGTCGGTAAGGTCCTTCCACACGCCCCCCACGCCCTTCACGTTGGCCTGGCCGCCAAGCTGTCCTTCCGAGCCTACTTCGCGGGCCACGCGGGTTACTTCCGAACCAAATGAATTCAACTGGTCCACCATGGTATTAATGGTGTTCTTGAGTTCCAACAGTTCGCCCTTGGCGTCCACGGTGATCTTCTGCGACAAGTCGCCCTTGGCAACGGCGGTGGTCACGCCGGCAATGTTGCGCACCTGGTCGGTGAGGTTGGAGGCCATCCGGTTTACCGAGTCGGTCAAGTCTTTCCAGGTACCACCCACGCCGGGCACGTTGGCCTGGCCGCCGAGTTGCCCTTCCGAACCTACCTCGCGGGCCACGCGGGTTACTTCCGAGGAGAAGGAGTTGAGCTGGTCCACCATCGTGTTGATGGTGTTTTTGAGTTCCAGCAGTTCGCCCTTGGCGTCCACGGTGATTTTCTGGGACAGATCCCCTTTTGCCACGGCAATGGTTACGCCGGCGATGTTCCGTACCTGGGCCGTCAGGTTGCCGGCCATCTGGTTTACGGAATCCGTTAAGTCTTTCCAGGTACCGCCCACGCCTTTTACCGTGGCTTGTCCGCCGAGGCGGCCTTCGGTACCTACTTCGAGGGCCACGCGGGTTACTTCCGAGGCGAAAGAGTTGAGCTGATCCACCATCGTGTTGATGGTGTTCTTGAGTTCGAGCATTTCCCCTTTCACGTCCACGGTGATCTTCTTGGAGAGGTCACCCTTGGCAATGGCCGTGGTTACTTCGGCAATGTTACGCACCTGGTTGGTGAGGTTACCGGCCATCTGGTTTACCGAGTCGGTCAGGTCCTTCCACACGCCCCCCACGCCCTTCACTTCTGCTTGTCCACCCAGCTTGCCTTCCGAGCCTACTTCCCGCGCCACGCGGGTCACCTCCCGGGAGAAGGTGTTGAGCTGCTCCACCATGTCGTTTACCTCGTTGGCGATGCGGAGGAATTCGCCTTGCAGGGCGTTGCCGCCCACTTCGAGGGGCATCTGCTGGGAGAGGTTCCCCTTGGCCACCGAGCTGATTACGTGGGCAATCTCGATGGTGGGGTGCACCAGGTCGGATACCAGCGCATTGAGGGAGTCCACGCCGGTTTTCCAGGCCCCCTTGGCAACGGGCGGTTCGAGACGCTGGTTGAGTTTACCCTGCTTGCCGATGGTATTGCCGGCCCGGATAAACTCCTGCACCATTCGTTCGTTGGTCTCGATAATTTCGTTGAGGGTATCGCAGATCTTGCCGCTGATTCCGTAGTGGTCGATGGGCATCCGGGCGGCAAAGTTGCCGTTCTTTACTTCCATCAGAACCCGCAGCAGTTCCTTCGTATCCAGCATGTTTAAATCTTCGTGGATACCATTGGTAGTTGGTGCGCTCATTAAATGAAGCTGTTAGTGTTAAAAAGTGAATGGTGGTAAGACGCGTACGGGCCGGCCCCAGGCGTGGAAGGGCAGCCCGTATGACTCGATCTTTAGGGGGTTTGCATTCAACAACAGGTAAATTTACCCAATTGTTGAAATCTTATTCCCCAAAAGGTCTTATTTTTTGCGGCAAAAGCCCAAAAAGGCCGCTGCACCGCAAAAATCAATGCGCAAAGGTTGAAGTGGTTTGTTTCCGGGGGAGCCAAAACGGGAATTCTGGCTGCCAGCCTTTACGGAAACCGGAAAAAGAAGGTTGTCTCCGTTGACCAGTTTTTTAAAATTTTTCTGAAAAAAACTTTCCGGCCGGGTTAATCGGGGAAATACGATTCACCCCGCAGGATCAGGGTTTTCAGGAAGGGATCGGGTTTAAACCCTATCCTATGGATATTGCGCCTGCGTACGCGAAAGTCGCTTGACTCAACTGAGGCGCAGCCTTTCCGTAGGGTAGGGTTTAAACCCTACCCCCGCTTTGCATCTTTGCGTGAAACCCTTTTTCTACCCTTACTTTTTCACCGCGGGTAATGCGCAATGTCCGGCCCCCGTATTTCCACAAGCCAAATAATATTTGTTAATTGCGGGTTATTGCCCATTTTAGAGTACTTTTCCCCTACCATTTACCAATCCTTATTTCACCAAGCATGCGAAAAATTTTACTTGGCTGGAGTGCGGCGATGCTGTTGAGTATTAGCGCCTTTGCCCAAACCACTTTCCCGCGCAACGGGGTGTACGACGAACGGCCGGGGCTCTACGCCTTTACCAATGCCACCATTTACACCGATTACCAGACCAAACTGGACAACGCCACGCTCATCATCCGCGACGGGGTGGTGGAAGCCGTGGGTGCCAACCTGGCCGTACCCGCCGGGGCGGCCGTTACCGACCTGAAAGGCAAATCCATTTACCCCGGCCTCATTGACCTGTACACCGCCTACGGGCTGCCGGAGGTGAAGAAAGAACCGTTTACCTGGGCCTCCTTCGCGCTGCGCACGCCGCAGTACGAAACTTCCCGCAAGGGCGCCTACAACTGGAACGAAGCCATCCGGCCCGAGTCGATGGCCGGCGACCAGTTCGTGACCAACCCCAAAAGCGCCGAGGAACTGCGCAAGCTGGGCTTCAGCGCCGTGCTCACGCACAACCCCGACGGCATTGCCCGCGGCACCGGCGCGGTGGTGCACCTGGGGGCCGGCCGCGACAACGAGGTCATGATGAAATCCAACGCGACGGCGCACTTTTCGCTCGACAAGGGTTCTTCCAAACAACTCTACCCGGTGGCCCTGATGGGGTGCGTGGCGCTGCTGCGCCAGACGTACCTCGACGCCGACTGGTACAAGCGGGGCGGCCACAAAAAAGAAGCCAACCTGTCACTGGAAGCTTTTAACCGCCAGACCGGCCTGCCCGCCGTGTTCGAGGCCGGCAACCGCCTCAACGTGCTCCGCGCCGACAAGGTGGGCGACGAGTTCGGGGTGCAGTACATCATCAAGACGGGCGGTGACGAATACGCCCGCCTCGACGAGGTAAAAGCCACCGGCGCCCCGCTGATCGTGCCGCTCAACTTCCCGCAACCCTACGACGTGCAGGACCCGATGGACGCCCAGGCGGTAGCCATCGACGACATGCGCCACTGGGAACTGGCTCCGGGCAACGCCGCCGCCCTGGCGAAAGCGGGCATCCCGTTTGCCCTCACCTCGGCCGACCTCAAGAACAAAACGGAGTTCTGGGCCAACCTGCGCAAAGCCATCCAGTACGGCCTCGACGAAAAAACGGCCCTCAAAGCCCTCACCGCCACGCCGGCCGCCCTGCTGAAGATGGAAAACCAACTGGGCAGTCTCAAAAAGGGCGCCGCCGCCAACTTCCTGGTCACCTCGGGCGGCCTCTTCGAAGCCGAAAACGTGATCTACGACAACTGGATCGCCGGCAAGCGGTACGTGATCACCCCCGCTCCCACTGTGGACATCCGCGGCGAATACGCCCTTACCGTGGGCGACCGGCCGGGCCTGAAGCTGTTCATCGGCGGCAAGCCCGAAAAGCCGGAAATCAAGCTTTCGGCGGGTGATACCAACAAGCTGCCCGTGAAATCAACCCTCAGCAATACGCTGCTGTCGCTGGCCTTTAACCCGGCGCCCAAGAGCAAAGGCCCCGAAACCCGCCTTACCGGCTGGCTGGCGGGCAAAACGCTGAAGGGAGAAGGCGTTTCCGGGGATGGCAAGCCGGTGAAGTGGACGGCTACGTACACGGGTCCGTACCAGTCGCCGGCCAAGAAGGATTCGACGCAGGCGCCCAAGGACCTGGGCAAGGTGGTGTACCCGTACGTGGCCTACGGCTACGAGAAAAAGCCGGCCGCCGAAGACCTGCTCATCCGCAACGCTACGGTGTGGACGAACGAAAGTGAAGGCCGGCTCACCAACGCCGACGTGCTGGTGCGGGGCGGCAAAATTGCGCAGGTGGGCAAAAACCTGTCGGTGCCCGGCGTAAAAGTGATCGACGGCACGGGCAAGCACCTTACCCCCGGCATCATCGACGAACACTCCCACATTGCGGCGGCCTCCATCAACGAACTCCAGGCCGTGACGGCCGAGGTGCGCATCGGCGACAACCTCAACCCGGAAGACATCAACATTTACCGCCAGCTGGCCGGCGGTGTGACGGCGGCGCAAATCCTGCACGGCTCGGCCAACCCCATCGGCGGCCAGTCGGCGCTGATCAAGCTCAAGTGGGGCGAAGGGCCGGAAAACCTCAAGATCAAGGGGGCGGACGGCTTCATCAAGTTTGCGCTGGGTGAAAACGTAAAGCAGTCCAGTTCGCTGGTGTCGAGCCGTTTCCCGCAAACCCGCATGGGCGTGGAGCAGGTGATGATGGATGCCTTCATCCGGGCGAAGGAATACGAAAAAGCCCTCAAGTCGTACAACGCCAAGGAAAAAGACGCCATCCCGCCCCGCCGCGACCTGGAACTGGACGCCCTGGCCGAAATTTTCAACAAAAAGCGGTTTATCACCTGCCACAGTTACGTGCAGTCGGAAATCAACATGCTCATGCACGTGGCCGACTCGCTGGGGTTCAAGGTGAATACGTTTACGCACATCCTGGAAGGCTACAAGGTGGCCGACAAGATGAAAGCCCACGGCGCTTCGGCCTCTACCTTCGCCGACTGGTGGGGCTACAAAATGGAAGTGCAGGACGCCATTCCCTACAACGCGGCGCTGATGCACAAGGTGGGCGTGAACGTGTGCATCAACTCGGACGACGCCGAAATGGCGCGGCGCCTCAACCAGGAAGCGGGCAAGGTGGTGAAGTACGGCGGCGTGCCGGAAGAGGACGCCTTGAAGATGGTGACGCTCAACCCGGCCAAGGCGCTGCACCTGGACGGCCGCATGGGCAGCATCAAGGTGGGCAAGGACGCCGACCTGGTGCTCTGGACGGACCACCCGCTGTCGATCTACGCCAAGCCGGAGAAGACGATCATTGAAGGGGCAGTGTACTTCGACGTGGAACTGGACGCCAAACTGCGGGAAGGCATGAAGGCCGACCGGCTGCGCATCACCAACAAGATGATGAACGCCAAGAACGGCGGCGCGGCGGCGCAATCCGCCCAGCCCAAGCCCAGCCAGGATTTCCACTGTGATACGATTGTGGGATTGGAAGAGTAGAAAGGGAATTTTGAATTATGAATTTTAAATTTTGAATTAGGACGTAACTGTAGTGCTGCTTAAGGGACGACCATTCATAATTCAACGATCTCTCTTGGTGAATTTAGTATAGTAACTGTTTTCGAGGTGGCTAAACAAAATCTCATTCTTCAGCTATCATTCGACTTTGCGCTGCAAATCATCCAGCTGTATCAGGTTTTGAAGGACCAAAAAGAGTACGTAATCTCCAAACAACTGCTTAGGTCGGGAACAAGCATTGGGGCAAATGTTGAAGAAGCAATTGCGGCTCAGTCCAGAAAAGACTTTATTCCCAAAATGAATATCGCCTCCAAAGAAGCAAGGGAAACGAGATACTGGTTGCGTCTTCTGAGTAAGAGCCAAATTGTGAAATACGATTATTCGGCCTACCTGGATAAAATTGATTCGATTGTGAACGTGCTTACAGCGATTGTGAAAAGCACCCGGGAAACCGACAAAAGGAGTAATTAATCTTTTAATTGACTTTATGAAAATCGCACTGAATCCAAAATTCATAATTCAAAATTCAAAATTGTGCGTAGGGGCGTTTTTACTCAGCCTGGGTGCTTACGCGCAGCCGCCGGTGGTGGCAAAGCCGCAAAGCAAACCCATCGCCCTGGTCGGCGGCATGGCCCACCTCGGCAACGGCCAGGTCATCGGCAACGCCGTCGTTGCCTTCGAAAACGGCAAGATCACCGAAGTGGCCGAAGCCGGCAGTGCCAAACCCGACCCGGCCCGCTACGAAGTGATCGACGTGAGCGGCAAGCACATTTACCCTGGCCTGATTGCCCCCAACTCCCGCATCGGCCTCGACGAAGTAGGCTCCGTGAAAGCCACCCAGGACAATACCGAAACCGGCGTGGTCAATGCCAACGTGCGGTCCCTGGTGTCGTACAACACCGATTCCGAGCACATTCCGGTGACCCGGGCCAACGGCATCCTGCTGGCGCAGGTCACCCCGGAAGGCGCCGTGGTGTCGGGCACTTCGTCGGTGGTGCAACTCGAAGCCTGGAACTGGGAAGACGCCGCCTACCGCAAGGACGACGGCCTGTACCTCAACTGGCCCGCCTACTTTGCCAGCGGCGGTGGCTCCGGGGATGGTCCGGCCGGTCCGGCCAAGAAAAACGACAAGCGGGACGCCGTGCTCCAGGAACTCGACCGGACGTTCACCGACGCCCTGGCGTATTCCCAAATCAAAAGCCCCGTGCCCGTCAACCTGAAACTCGAAGCCATGCGCGGCCTCTACGACGGCAAAAAGACGCTTTTCGTGCGGGCCGACTACGGCAAAGAGATCATTGAAGCCGTGCAGTTTGCCCAGGCGCGCGGCGTGAAAAAGGTCGTGGTGGTAGGCGCCACCGACGCGTGGATGGTAACTGACTTTCTCAAGGAGAACAACGTGCCGGTGATCCTCAACGCCGTGCACCGCCTGCCCGGCCGGGAGGAAGAAGATGTGGATATGCCTTACAAACTGCCCGCCCTGCTGCACAAAGCGGGGATACTGGTCGGGCTGACCTACGGCGAAGGGCCCATGCAACTGCGCAACCTGCCCTTCGTGGCCGGCAACGCGGCGGGCTACGGCCTCACCAAGGAAGAAGCCCTCATGCTGGTAACGGCCAACAACGCCAAAATCCTCGGCATCGACGACCGGACCGGTACGCTGGCGGTGGGCAAAGACGCCAACGTGGTGGTATCCACCGGCGACCTGCTCGACATGCGCACCAGCGACGTCACCCACGCTTTCGTAGGCGGCCGCCTCATCAGCCTCGACAACAAGCACAAACGCCTCTACGGGCGGTTCAATGCCAAGTACGGGTTTTAGGGGTTTCACGCAAAGACGCAAAGAAGCGCAAAGACCGCAAAGGGGTAGCATTTTCCTTTGCGGTCTTTGCGCTCCTTCTTTGCGCCTTTGCGTGAAACTATTTCTCAAGGCTGCCGGTACAATACCCCGCCCTTCATCACCAGCTTTACCTGCCGCATGGCCTTCATATCATTGGTAGGGTCCCCTTCCACGGCCACCAGGTCGGCCAGCAAGCCCGGTTTGATGCGGCCCAACCGGGCGGCCAGGCCAAACACGTCGGCATTGACGGACGTGGCTGATTTGAGCGTTTCGAGGGGTTTCATGCCGTATTCCACCATCAGTTCCAGTTCCCGGGCGTTGTCGCCGTGGGCGAATACGCCAACGTCGCCGCCGAAGCAAATCTTCACCCCGGCGTCGAGGGCCGCCCGGAAGCTGCGTTTTTTCTCCGCCACCCGGGCCGGCTCCGGGTCCGTACCCTTTTTCCAGCCCCGGTACTGCAACACGGCGTCCCCCGCGGCAATCGTCGGGCACAGCGCCGTGCCGTTTTTGGCCATCAGCCGGAACACCTCGGCCGTACCCCCGTCGCCGTGCTCCACCGTTTGCACGCCGGCCAGCGAAGCCCGCCGCATCCCTTCGGCGGTAGAGGCGTGGGCCACTACGGGCCGGCCGCTGCTCCGGGCCGTCTCCACCATCAGCTTCAGTTCTTCCGTCGAAAAGGTCGGCTGGGCGTCGCCGTCCAGGCCCCAGCGGTAGTCGGCGTACACTTTGATCAGGTCGGCCCCCTTGCCGATCTGGCCCCGCACGGCCTTAATGATTCCCTCCGTACCGTCGGCCTCTTCGGCGCCCTGCGGTACTTCCATTTCGGGCACGAATCCTTTCGGGCCGTAGCTGCCCGTAGCCACCAGGGCCCGCGTGGCTACCAGCATCCGCGGCCCCGCCACAATTCCCTTTTCAATGGCTGTCTTCAGGCCCACGTCGTCGTACCCGGCGCCTTCCGTACCCAGGTCCCGCACGGTGGTAAAGCCGGCCCGCAGCGTCTTTTCGGCGTGCACCACGGCCCGGGCCGTCCGTTCGGCCCGCGACTCGCGGAGCACCTGGTCGTCCCAGGACGTTTCGTTGTAGGGGTGCAGAAACAGGTGGGAATGCCCTTCGATGAGGCCGGGCAGCAGCGTGGTGCCGGGCAGGTCGATGACCGTGGCGCCGGACGGAACCGGAAGCGACGCGGCGGGGCCGGCGGCGGTGATGCGTTCGTTCTGCACCACCACCCACCAGCCCGGGTGCAGGTTTTCGCCGTCAAACACGCGGGCCGGCTTGAGCAGGTAAGCGGCGTTGGGCTGGGAAAAGGCAAGGGCGGGCAGGAGGGCAACCAGCAGCAGAAAAAGAACCCGGAGCAATGTCGGCATGAGCGGAAGGATTACGATTGGAAAACGAAGGGGCGAACTTAACCGAATTTATGGTAGGAAAAGCCTGATCAGAACCAGTCATCCCCCTACCCCCTTCGGCTACTCCGCCGGCAAGCCCACAAGGGTACGGAGGCGCGAGCCGAACGTACCGAACGTAGTTCTGCGTACCTGCCGGTGTCGGGGCAAGGCAACCCTCCGGGCGCGGGACGATCCGCGCGTTCGGTCCCCCTTGTGCGGTTGGTGGCGGGTTGGCGAAGGGGGTAGGGGGATGATTTGTGACTAGCCAGCCCTTTACCTGCCAATCCAGCCGCACCGGCCGCTGCCTTTTGTCTCATGTCTCCCCTCTCCCGTCTCATTTGACCAGCCCGTGATTCCTGTTTATATTGAACCCATGTCGCCTACTGCCCCTACCCTGCTCAGCCTCCTCCTCTCCCTTATGCCCCTGCTGGCCCCGGCCCAATCCGAAGACAAACGCATCCACAAGCTGCTGCGGAGCAAACCCGAATGGTTTGGCCCCGTGCTCGAAAACCCCGGTAAGTACGACGTGCAGATCATCTACACCCGGGTAGACCGCGACAAAGACAACCAGCCCCGGTTCACCACGCACACCTGGCGGGCCGACCCGAAGCAGTACTTCTACCCGGCCAGCACCGTCAAACTACCGGCCGTGCTGCTGGCCCTCGAAAAGCTGAACCGCCTGGGCCTGCCCGGCCTCGACAAGCACACGCCCCTGCGCATCGACAGCGCCTACGCCCGGCAAATTCCGGTTACAACCGACTCTACGGCGGAAAACGGGCTTCCTTCAGTTGGTCACTACGTCAAGAAAATCCTGCTGGTCAGCGACAACGACGCCTTTAACCGGCTGCTCGAATTCGTGGGGCAGCGGCCCTTCAACGAGGCACTCCACGCCAAGGGCTACAAAGACTTGAAAATCATACGGCGGCTCCAGGTGGGCAGTACGCCCGAGGAGGACCGGCATTCGAACCCGTTCACGTTCTACCAGGGGGAACAGGTATTGTACCAGCAGCCCGCCGCGTTTAACCCGCAGCCCTTCGAGAACACGCTGACGACCATCCGCAAGGGCAAAGGCTATATGAAGGGCGGCCAGCTGGTAAACGAGCCGATGGACTTCTCGGCGGTCAACTACTTTTCGCTGGGCGACATGCAGGCCATCCTCCGCAGCCTCATCTTCCCGGAAGCCGTGCCGGCCCCGGGGCGGTTCAACCTCACCGCCGACGACTACCGGTTCGTGCGCAAGCACATGTCGATGTTTCCGCACGAAAGCGCCTGGCCCAAATACGACACGAGCCACTACCCCAGCTACGGCAAGTTCTTCCTCTACGGCGACACCAAGGCGCCCTTCCCGCCGGGCGTCCGCATTTTCAACAAGGCCGGCTGGGCCTACGGCACCCTTACCGACAACGCCTACATCGTGGATTTTGAGAGAGGCGTGGAATTTTTCCTCACCGCCACCATCCTGGTGAACGAGGACGGCATTTTCAACGACGACAAGTACGAGTACGAAACCGTGGGCAAGCCCTTCCTGGCCCGGCTCGGGCAGGTTTTCTACGAACACGAACTGAAGCGCAAACGGAAGTACAAGCCGGATTTGAACGAATTCAAGTTCGAGTACTGAGCTTACCAGGGAAAAAAGGAGACCGGAGAAAGAGAGACGGGAGGCGGGAGGAAGGATAGGGTTTAAACCCTATCCTATGGAGACTATAGCGCCGCTTCTCCGGAGTGAACCGAGGATGTGCCCCAGTATCCGCAGGATCGGGTTTAAACCCTATTCCCACCCCAGCGCATTTGAAACTACACTTTGTCCTGCCGGATGAGCCGGCGGTAGGCCCGCACCAGTTGCTGCTGCGAAAAGCCGAGCTGGTACATGAAGTAGATCACGAAAAACACCCCTTGCAGGCGGTAGATGCCGTTTTCGAGGTACTTGCGGGCCGAGGTGGTGACGCTCCGCGGGAGCACCTTGAACCGGGTGTGCCGGCGAATCCGCCCGATGATTTCCTGGTCTTCCATCACCACGAGGTCTTCGCGGAAGCGGCCGGCCTTTTCAAACACCTCCCGCCGCACGAACAGGCTCTGGTCGCCGAACCGGACGGCGTTGACGTTGAACCGCGTAAACCAGCAGTTGACCCGCAGGAACCAGTGCGGCTGATCAAACGACAGCCGGTAGCAGCCGCTGCCGTAGCCGGCCCGTACGGCCTTCGCAATGTCGCGGGCAAAGCCCGCCGGCGGGTACGAGTCGGCGTGCAGAAAGTACAGGATGTCGCCTTTGGCGGCGGCGGCCCCGGCGTTCATCTGGGCGCCGCGGCCCTTGCGGGGGCTGCGCAGCACAGTAGCTCCCGCCCGGGCGGCCCGTTGCCGCGTATCGTCGGTGCTGCCGCCGTCGGCCACCACAATTTCGCAAGGCTCCCCCGGGCCGGCCGCTTCGCGGAGGTAACGCACCAGCGGGGCAATGCCTTCGGCTTCGTTGTAGGTGGGAATGACGATGCTGATCATGGACCGCAAATGTAACCCAACCGGGCTGATCCCGTACCAACGGCAACGACCCCTCCTCGCCTATGTCCGGATCACGGGAAAGAAAAAAACTGCTTCAACTATTTGACTTTGCCGGGGCGCCGGTGCTGGCTGCGGCCGCCCTGGGTTTCCTGGTGCTCGAAACCCGCAAAGCCCTGCGCAAACGCAAGCAACCCCGCCCCGAACGCATCCGGACCAACGTGGCCGTAGCCGCCGTGGCCGGGGCCGGGCTGCGGTGGGTGCTCCTGCCGGGCATCATTGCCGGCGCCCAACTGGCGCACCGCCGGCGGCAGGGACTGGTGGCCCGCCTGGGTTTGCCCAAGCTGCTGGCCTATCCCCTCACCTTCCTGCTGCTCGACTACGGCAACTACGGCTGGCACGTGCTGCTGCACCGCTGGCGGTTCCTGTGGCGCTTTCACAACGTACACCACACCGACCTTGACCTCGACGTAACCACCGCCTGGCGCTTCCACGTGGGCGAAGTGCTGCTCGGCACGCCTTTCCGGGCCGCGGCGGCGTGGCTGGCAAGTGCCCCGCCGGGCCTGGCCGTCTTCTACGAAGTGTTCTACGAAGCCGCCACGGCGTTTCACCACAGCAATGCGAAGCTGCCTTACGGGCTGGAAGTGCTGCTCAACCGCGTAATCGTGACGCCGCGCATGCACGGCATTCACCACTCGGTGGTGCAGCGCGAAACCGACAGCAACTACAGCATCCTGTTTTCTTTTTGGGACCGCCTGCACGGCACCGTCCGGCTCGGGGTGCCACAGGACGCCGTAAACATCGGGGTGCCGGCCTTCCGCGACCCGCACGAACTCACCTTCTCCCGCCTGATGGCCCTGCCCTTCGCCCCCGAACGGCCCTGGCAACTGCCCGACGGCACCGTTCCCGAACGCACCAGCACCGGCGACGCGCACCGCCTCCTGCCGTGAGGAGTTAAGGAGTTAGGGAGTTTGAGAATTATGAGGTACCGACTTCTAACGCTCAAACTCCCTAACTCCTTAACGCTCTAACTCCCTAACGCCAAATCGTTCACTGCCGACCATAGTTGCGCGAAACTGAACAGCTTAAAAAAGACACTATCCGCTGAATTTTGACAAAAACGGCCTTTCTGTGGTTTGGCACGCGGGTTGGGTGTATGGCATTACACACACTTCACCCTTATCAACTTAATCACATGAAAACGCTTGTAAGCCGCATTTCCCGGAATGCCTCCCGCGGTGCCGCCCTGCTGGGCCTTGCCGCCCTGTTTGCCGCTGCCCCGGCCGCCCTTGCGCAGCAGTCTGACCGCACGCACCCGGCCCTGAAAGTTGCCCAGACCGCCCCTGCGGCCTCCTCGGGGGAGTTGAGAGCCGTCATGTTCCCGGCCAACGGCCCGCTGAAGGTAAAGGTGAGTTTTGAGAACCCGGCCCTGGACCAGATCGTGCTGACCATTCGGAACGAAGCCGGTCAGGTGATCCACTCCAACCGGGTGGGTCGGCACAAAAGCTACGTAAGTCGCCTCGACCTGTCGGCGCTGCCCGACGGCGACTACACGCTGCAACTGACGGGGAAGTCTTCGCGGTACGCCCAGCCCTTCCGGATTCACACCGAAACGGCCCGGCTGGCCCTCGTCGAGTAACCCCGGGTCCGGGCCGGCCGCCGGCGATTTGTTAAAAGGTTGTTAAAAACGGCAGTCCGTCCGCACGGGCTGCCGTTCATACATAATCCGTTTCCGCGGTATCCCGCAGCGATTACTTTTGACTAAGTAATTGAAACATAGAGACATTCCACTTACACTTCCGCTCCATTCATTCACACCCAACCATTCAAAACTATGAAAACCCTTGTGATCCGCACCGCCCGGAAAGTATTCCGCAGCGCCGCCCTGTTCAGTTTAGCCGCCCTGCTCGCCGGAACGCCGGCCGCCCTTGCCGGCAATGACCGCGGCGACGACCCCGTCACCGGCGAAATGAAAGCCGTGGCCTACGCCACCAGTTCCCTGAAGCTGAAAGTGAATTTCGAGAACCCCGCCCGGGAAAAAGTTACCCTGTCGATCCTCAACGCCGGCGGCCAGGTGGTATACACGGCCAACCTGGGCCACGGGGAGGTTTACAACGGCAAGCTCGACCTGTCGGGCCTGGCCGACGGCAAGTACACGGTATCCCTGCAAAGCAAGTCGTCGCGGTACGAAAAGCCCTTCCAGATTCAGACCCAGACGGCCCGCATGGCCGTGGTGCAGTAATGCCCTGGCATCCGGAACACCTGCTTCCCCTTTCCAAGCGCCTCTCCGTCCCCGGAGGGGCTTTTTTGTGCGCATGGGCGGTGGAAGCCGGTGTTAAAATCTGTTAAAAATGAACTATTGACCGGGCTTCCGGTTATTTTTGTGTAGGTATCAATGGTTTAGCGTTCATGAGTTTATGAAAAAGCAGCATATCCGGTGGATGATCGCCCTGATGACGGTTGCGTTGGTCGGGCTGGTGGCCTCGCAGGTGTATTGGATCAACCACGCCCGGCGCGTGGCGCAGGAGCGTTTCGACCAGAACGTGCAGGACGCTTTGCAGGCGGTTGTGCAGAAACTGCAACGCCAGGAAGTGCTCCAGATGGTGGCCCTGCGCGTACAGGCGGCCAAAGCCGATTCGGCCCGGGCCCAGTCGGCGCCGGCGCCCGTCCGCAAGACCGCGCGGGTTCAGCGGCCCGCCCCCGCCCGGCGCGGTGAAGCCGTTGCGCCGCCCACCCCCGGCGAATACGCCGGCACGGACCCGTACCGTTACCTGGCCCTCGGGCCGGAGTACCCGCTGCTGCCGTTCGAACGCGCCCTGTTCGGAATGGATGGCTTGATGCTGACGATGGACAGCTTGCCCCTGCGTACTTCGCAGGACTACGGCATTGCCCGGCAGCAATTCCGCCTGGAGACGCCCGGCGGCACGGCTTCCTTTGAATTTTACATTGACAACGGCGCCTGGCCCCGGGAAACGACCCCGGTCTACGAAACCATGAGCCGCGCCGAATGGGAACAGTGGCAGCGGCAACGGCAGGTCGAAGACATGGTGCAGCACTCGCTGCGGGAACAGATGCGATGGATGCAACGGCAACACGATTCGCTGCTGCTGGCCGAAGGCTTCGTACGGCCCTACGCGGCGCACAAACGCAGCCACCCGGCCGTACGCACGGCTTCCCGGCAAAAAGCAAAGAAACTTGCGCCGGCGCCAGTCAACCCGGTGGCGGCCGTGGTGCCGAACCCGGTTCCGGTGCCGGCCGATTCAGTGCCGGTTTCCAGAACGGATCTCAAGCAGAACTTTGAGCGGGTTAAAAAGCAATCGGAGATCGTGCAGGACGTGTTAATGCAACTGGTGACCGAAAACCGGCCCCTCCGGGAACGGATCAACGGTGACTTGCTCGACTCGCTGCTGCGGACCGAACTCCGGAACCACCAGCTCAACATTCCGTTTGTGTACGGCGTGCAGGGCCGCGACGAGAAAAAGGTGCTCTTCGCCTCCAGCCACGCCCCCGACGCCCGGGTGCCGGCCAGTGCCTACAAAGCCACGCTGTTTCCCAACGACCTGTACTGCGTCGGCAACTACCTGTTCGTACACTTCCCGGGCCGCAAGCACGCCTTCAACGCGTCGTTCCTGCCGATCCTGGGCAGTTCGGCCGTGCTCATCCTGGTGATTACGGGGTGCTTCTACGCGGCCATTGCCACCATTCTGAAGCAGAAGAAACTGTCGGAGATGAAGAATGATTTCATCAACAACATGACGCACGAGTTCAAGACGCCCATCTCCACGATTTCGCTGGCCTGCGAGGTGTTGCAGGACGAGGACATCCGCACGCAGCCGGGGCACCTGAAACGCTACCTGGGCATCATCCGCGACGAGAACAAGCGGCTCGGCTCACAGGTGGAAAAGGTGTTGCAGGCGGCCATGCTCGACCGGGGCAACATCCGCCTGAAACTTACCGGGGTAGACGTGCACGAGGTGATCGAAGGCGTACTCCAGAACATCGGCGTGCAGATTGAACAGCGGGACGGCACCATCGACCTCGACCTCCAGGCTGACCGCACGGCCATCCAGGCCGACGAGGTGCACGTGACCAACGTGATCTACAACCTGCTCGACAACGCCAACAAGTACTCCCCCGACAAGCCGCACATCACGGTGCAGACCCGCAGCTGGTCGGGGGGCGTAGCCATTACCGTCTCCGACAAAGGCATCGGCATGTCGCGGGAAGCCACCAGCCGGATCTTTGAGCAGTTCTACCGCGTACCCACCGGCAACGTCCACAACGTAAAGGGCTTCGGCCTGGGCCTGAGTTACGTGAAAAAGATCGTTGACCTGCACGGGGGCCACATCCGCGTGGACAGCCAGCCCGGCGGCGGCAGCACGTTCGAAGTCTTTTTGCCGTACGAGCAGCGGACAGTAAACAGTAATCAGTGATCAGTAAACAGTAAGCTGAACGCGACGTTGCCGGGTGTTTACTGATTACTGTTTACTGTTCACTGCTATGTATTACGCTTAACCGTTCATTTCCCATGATAACCCGTATTTTGTTGGTGGAAGACGACCCGAACCTGGGGCAGATTCTCAAGGAGTACCTGAACCTGAAGGGCTACCAGGCCACGCTGGCCCGCGACGGGGAACAGGGCTTCCAGTCGTTCCAGCAGCAGCCTTACGACCTGTGCATCTTCGACGTGATGCTGCCCAAAAAGGACGGCTTTTCGCTGGCCAAGGAAGTCCGGGCGGCCAACAAGCAGGTGCCCATCATTTTCCTGACGGCCAAGTCGATGAAGGAAGACACGCTGGAAGGCTTCCGGGTGGGCGCCGACGACTACCTGACCAAGCCGTTCAGCATGGAAGAACTCCTGCTCCGGATGAAGGCGATTCTGCGCCGCACGCAGCCGGCCCCGGGCAATAAGGAACGGGAAATGGCGGTGTACACGGTCGGCTCCTTCACGTTCGACTACGAGCAGCAACTGCTCCGGCACGGCGACAAAAACGTGAAGCTGACCTCGAAGGAGTCGGAACTGCTGAAACTGCTGTGCGTGAACCTGAACCAGACGCTGGAACGGTCCCTGGCCCTCAAGCTGATCTGGCGCGACGACTCCTACTTCAACGCCCGCAGCATGGACGTGTACATCACCAAGCTCCGCAAGTACCTCAAAGAGGATCCCAACGTGGAAATCGTGAACGTGCACGGCACGGGGTACAAGCTGGTCGTGCTGAACAACGGGGGAGTGTAGTTTTTTGGATGCTCCGTGCATGACCGATAGCGAGGAGCAATTATATCACTTTGTTGTATCGGATGTCCAATTCTTATAAATAAATCGTAGCGCATCATAATATGCAGGAATTGGTTCTGTCATGTGGTCTTCATAAGGATAATATTTATACTCGTGTTCAAGTGTTTTCAAACTATTATGTTCAACTAGTTTATCAATTTCAACAAATCATTCCGAAAATTGCCACCTTCATTCCCTACGCTGTAAAAAAATTTCTTATTCCTCATGGATAGATTTGGTAGTTTTTGTTCCGCCAATCGTAAAACGTATTTTTTACCAAACCATAGCGAAGGGCTTATGGCAATATAAGCATCAAACATATCAGGGCGCATAAGCATGCAATTGATTGCTGTAAGACCACCAAGCGAATGTCCGGCAAATATTTTGAAAGGACTGGTTTTATAATTAGCCTCCATGTAAGGCATTAATTCCTGTCCAATAAAATTTAAAAACTGCTCATTGCCGCCGGATGTCTTATAGGTAGAATCAACTTTACCGAATAGCTGATTAAGCTATTCGTAGGCGTGAGGTCTTTTATACGGTCCACACTAACAATGCCTACTACTATTATTGGAGGAATAACCTTCCAATGCCTTAGATATTCTATATATGCAGAAAGGATGTGAAAATGATTTTCCCCATCTAAGAGATACAACACGGGCAATGCCTTGTTTACATCCGCAGAATCGAGTTTTGGAACATGAATGTATATTCGGCGGTCTTGATTTAGCACCCGGGAATGTATTGAATGCACATCATTGGTGGTATGATTATATAACTTTGGTATCTGGGCAGTTGCCTGTGAAATGATAAATATAAAGAGTACTATGAGATGCTTCATACAGTTAACGAATGGTCCGGTTATAGCCTGCAAATGTCAAAATGCCTCGTTCGGAATTGCCACCAGCAAACCGGTACTTGTGCGGGGTAGTTATTCCACCACTTCCGCACTGCACGCCGCCGTGTCCACCAGGATTTTCTCCACGATTCCGTAGCCCATCTGGCGCAGCAGGTGTTCGTACTTGTCGAGGTCCTTGCGGGCTTTTTCCCGCTTCTTTTCGCTCTTGGCGTTGGGCAGGAATTTGAGGAGGCTGATCTTCCTTTTACCGTCGGCCACCACCCGGTCGGGCAGCGTAAAATCCAGGTGTACGGCTTTGCGGCAGAGGATATCGCGGACGTTGCGGGCCGGGGCGCCGTCGGCAAAGTGCGGCTTCACCAATGGCAGTTGCAGCACCGCCCGCAGCGACGTCCGCAGGTCGGCCCGTTCCGATTCGTCCACCACGCCTTCCAGCCACAGGCGTTCCAGGCAGTCGTCCACCGAGGCGGCGCTTTCCAGTTGCGAGAGGGCGTAGCACACCTTCTGCGGCAGGTCCTGCTTTTTCTCGAACGTTTCGGTGTCCATCACGTTTGCCGCCAGCCGGCGGAGGCGGGCCTTTTCGTGCCAGTCGCTGGCCAGCACGTGGTCGATCCAGAAGGTGGCGTCGGCGGGCTTTTCGGCTTCCTGCACCACTTTGGGCCGGCCCGGTTCGAGCACGTACACGTCCTTTTCCGGTTCCCACAGTTCGCGGTCTTCGAGGTACTGGTAGAGGAGCAGGTTCACCGACACGCCCCGCGGCCGGTCGAAGTCGTCTTTGCGGGCCAGCAGGTAAAGCCGGTCCGTGGGCCGCGTCAGGGCCACGTAGAGCATGTTCAGGTTTTCGATGAACACCCCCTCCGACACCCGTTTGAACTGCGCCCGCAGCGGCGTGCGGTCCAGGTTCTTCGACGACACCGCCGCGGCCCGGAGCGGCAGCCCGGAAAGCAGCTTGGGGACGTAGCTCAGCGTGTCGGGTTCCAGGCTCAGCCAGTGAATGTCGCGGCTGCCCGTCTCCAGCGACCACTCCGCGAACGGCACGATCACCACGGGGTATTCGAGGCCCTTCGACTTGTGGATGGACGTGACCGTAACGGCCTGCTGTCCCTGCGGAATGTTGATGCACAGCACCTCTTTTTTGCGTTCCCAGTACTCGATGAAGTCGCCCAGGTGGTTGCTCTGGCGGGTCGAGAATTCGAGCACCACGTCGAGGAAGCGGAACAGGTACGGCGACTGCCCCGGCTTGCTCAGGAGCCCGAACGTCTGCACCAGCTTTTCCACCAGTTCGTAGAGGCCCAGGCCCAGCAACTGGTAAGGGTTCAGCTTGAAATCTTTCTCCTTCAGGTAGTCGAACAGGGGGCCCAGCGAGTTGCTGCCCGTGATGGGGTCGTGGGCTTTGCCGGTCAGGGCGGGCAGGTCGCCGAAGAGTTCTTTGTGGAACAGGTGCAGCGCCTCGTAGCGGAGCAGGGCGTCGGCGGGGGTGTGCAGCACCCGCAGGAAGGCAATCACCAGCGACACCGACGGGGCGTGCTGGAGCAGCAGCGAATCCTGGGAAATGACGTCGATGCCCTGCGCCTTGAGGAAGTTGGCGACCAGCTTGCCGTTCTTGTTGCTCCGGTTGAGCACGGCAATGTCGCCCAGCGCGTAGCCGGCCTCCTGCGCCTCGCGGATCGTTTCGAGCACCGCCGCAAACGTACGTTCCTGGTACGGGCTGGGCACCACCTTCGATTCTTCCAGCTCCGACCGGGGAATGAACCGGATGGCAATGTGGCCGCCCTGCCTGGGGTCGGGCGGCACGCCCTGCGCGGCGTACAGGTCGTACACGTCGCCCAGCAGGTCCTTGTTTTCCTGGTACTTCTGGGTGAGCAGTAAGAATAACTCGTTGTTGAACAGCACGATTTCCCGGGCGCTGCGGTAGTTGGTGTTGAGCCGTTCGAGTTGCAGGGCGTAGCGGAAGGTATCGTACCGCATGTGCAGCACGTCGGTGTGGCGGCGGTCGTGGCGGGCCACCAGGTCTTCGAAGCGTTTCTGGGAGAGAAACACGATCTGCTCCATGTCGCCGCCCCGCCACCCGTAGATGGCCTGCTTGGCGTCGCCCACCACCAGGCTGAAGTGGCCCTTGGCGAGGCCGTTTTCCACCAGCGGCAACAGGTTGTTCCACTGCAACACCGACGTATCCTGGAACTCGTCGATGAGGATGTGGTTGTACTTCTCGCCGAGCCGTTCGTAGATGAACGGGACCGGCTCCTGGAGCACGATGTTGATGATGGCCTTGTTGAAGTCGGAAATGTGCACGGCGTTCTTCTCCGACTTGACGCGGGCCAGTTCCTTGTTGATCTCGTGGATGACCGACAGCTTGTAGAAGTGCTTGAGGATGGAGCCGATGAGCATCCATTCTCCCTTGAGCTTTTCGATGCGGTCGTAGTAATTTTCCAGTTGCGGGGCAATGGTTTCCACGGCCAGCCGCTTGGGTTCCTTGATCTTGGCGGCCGTCCACTGCCCTTCGTACACGGCCCGGTGGATGGTGGGCGAAGGTTCTTTTTCCAGGTTCCGTTCGGGGCTCTCCACGATTTTTTCGAAGTAGCCGAAGATGCCGTTCTTGCCGCCGTTGAAGCAACTGCCGTCCAGGCCGTGGCGCCCGATGAGGCCCAGGGCTTCGTCGGCCAGGGCCAGTACTTCGCCCTTCAGCGTCTCCAGCCCGGCGGTGAGTTGGTCCCGTAGTTCGCGGAACTGCGCCAGGTCCAGGTCTTTGAGCTGGCCCACGGCGCCGTACACCTTTTCGTTGAGCAACTGCGCGCCGAAGTCCGACAAGTCGCCCGGCAGGCCGATCCAGCTGTGGCCTTCGTCGGCCTTTTCGAGGGCGTATTCTTCCAGCGTCTGCGAAAGCAGGGCTTCTTCGGCCGCCCCGATCCGGTTGAGCAGGCGGTCCACGGCGTTGTCGAGCAGTTCGGCCGTTTCTAGGTCCACCTCGTAGTTGAAGGGCACGCCCAGTTCCTCGGTAAAGGCGCTCACGAGGCGGTTCACGAAGCTGTCGATGGTGCTGACGGCAAAGTCGGAGTAGTCGTGCAGGATGTTGGCGAAGGCTTCCACGGCCCGCCGCCGCAGTTCGGCCTCGGTGAGCATATCCCGGCGGCCGGCGTGTTCGTTGAGTTCCGCCAGGATGGACCCGAGCAGCCGCCGGTTGCCGGCCCGGTCCTTTTCGGAGAGGCTTTTTTCGTCGGCAAATCCCTTGAGGGCGCCCATGATGCGTTCCTTCATCTCGCGGGCCGCGTCGTTGGTGAAGGTGATGGCGAGAATTTGCTTGAAGTAGGTGGGGCTGTCGTGCTGGAGGGCCAGCTTGAGGTACTCCTTGGTGAGCGTGTACGTTTTGCCGGAGCCCGCCGACGAACTGTAAATCTTGAACGGGTGGGTAAGCACCGGGACGAAGGAGGATACCGTTTCGGCGGCCCGGGCATTGAAAAGCATTAACTGGGCGCTGCCGGAACCCGGCGCAACGGTCTTCTTGGAGGAGGGCATTGGGTGGTTGCTGAAAAATGGTCCGCCAGGTAAAGGTAGCGAATTTCGGGGGAGGTTTCTTTCCGCCACTGGTGTAAAATCGGTTGGGCGCAACCCGGCGGAATCCGTATCTTTTCGGTCAAACCAATTCAATTGCTTCATGCTCACGCTTACAACCAACAAATGGCGCCAATGCGGAATCGGCGGGCTCTGGGTCTCGCTGGCCCTCCTGGCGGCGGCCTGCGCCAAGGGCCCTTCCGGGGGAACCACCGCCACGGCAACCACCCCGGCGGCTACTGCCACTGCCACTACGGCAACGGCGGCCCCGGCGACGGCCGGCTTCCAGATTCCCGTCGAATACTACAAGCTCGACAACGGGCTGCGGGTCGTGCTGTCGCCCGATACCACCAGCCCCACCGTGACGGTGGCCGTGTACTACAACATCGGCTTCCGCATCGAGCCCAAGGACCGCACCGGCTTTGCCCACCTGTTCGAACACATGATGTTCCAGGGGTCGCAGAACCTGGGCAAGATGGAGTTCGTGAAGCTGGTGCAGAAAAACGGCGGCGTCCTCAACGGTTCCACCCGCTTCGATTACACCAACTACTTCGAAACGCTGCCCTCGCACAAGCTCGAAACGGCGTTGTGGGCCGAATCCGACCGCATGAAAGGGCTGGCCATCACGCAGGAAAACCTCACCAACCAGCAGGGCGTGGTCAAGAGCGAAGTGCGGGTCAACGTGCTCAACCAGCCCTACGGCGGCTTCCCGTGGCTCGACATGCCGCAGCACGCCAACACCAACTGGTACAACGCCCACAACTTCTACGGCGACCTCAAAGACCTCGACGCGGCCACGCTGGAAGACGTGCAGAGCTTCTTCAAGACGTTCTACGCCCCCAACAACGCCGTGCTGGCCGTGGTGGGCGACTTCAAACCCGACGAGGGACGGGCATTCGTGCAGCAGTACTTCGCGGGCATTCCGGCTTCGAACCTGCCGCCCCAGCCCGACATTGCCGAACCCCGGCAAACCCAGGAAAAGCGGGTCACCAGGAAAGATTCGCTGGCCAACAAGCCGGCCCTGGCGTTTGCCTACCACATGCCCGACCGCAACACTCCCGAATACTACGCGATGGGCCTGCTCGACCAGATCCTGCTGCAAGGCAACGACAGCCGCCTCTACCAGTCGCTGGTGCAGAAGAAGGGCTACACCAGTTCGGTCACCGGCGGCATCAACGCCTACCTGGGCAACATGTTCAACTACAAAGGTCCCATGCTGTGGCTCGGCAACCTGATCCACGACAGCACCGTGCCGGCCGATTCCATCGTGGCGCAACTCGACCAGGCGGTGGCCGACATCCAGCAGCAGGGCGTTACCCCGCAGCAACTCGAACTGGCCCGCACCAAGGTCCGCTCGGGCTTCTACAGCACCGTCAGTACCGGCTTCGGCCGCGCCGACCTGCTGGCTTCCTTCGCGTTGTTCGACGACCAGCCGGGGCGCATCAACGAACTGGAAGCGGCCTTCCGGCAGGTAACCCCCGAAGTCGTGCAGCGCACCGTCCGGGAATACCTCCGCCCCACCAACCGCACCATCCTGCTGGTCGAACCGGTGAAGAAGTAGGATCAGGATTTAAGGGATTAGGGGATTAGCAGGATTCCCTAAGCCTGGTACCTAATACCCAATACCCATTACTCAATACCCATTACCCATTACTCAATACTCAATACTAAACTTCATGCAACGACTTACCTTACTCACCATAGCCTTGTTTCTGGGCGGTACGCTGCTGTTTGCGCAGCAGAAACAGGCGCCGCCGGAGGGTGGACAGCCCAAGAATTTTAACCTGCCCAAGCGGCAGATGATTACGCTGGACAACGGGCTCAAAGCCTCGATGGTCCCCTACGGCACCATTCCCAAGGCCACCGTCAGCGTGGTGGTGCGCACCGGCAACATGCACGAAGGACCCAACGAGGTGTGGCTCTCCGACCTGCTGGCCGAACTGCTGAAGGAGGGCACGACTTCCCGCACGGCCGCGCAGCTTTCGGAAGAGGTGGCCCGGATGGGCGGCGCCCTTTCCATTGCCTCCACGCCCAACTCCATGACGTTCACCGGCTCGGTGCTTTCGGAAAACGTGCCGGCCCTGGTGCAACTGCTGGCCGAGGTGGTGCAAAGCCCGCGGCTGCCGGCCTCCGAAGTGGACCGCCTGAAGGCCAGCCTCAAACGGCAGCTGAACGTGCAGAAGGCCCAGCCCCAGTCGCAGGCCAACGAAAAATTCCTGGCCGCCATGTTTCCCGACCAGCCCTACGGCCGGGCCTACCCCACCGAAGCCATGCTCGACAGCTACGACCTCGCCAAGGTGCGGAGCTTCTACGAGGCGCAGTACGGCGCCGCCCGTACGCACGTGTACGTAGCCGGCCATTTCGACCCGGTTGTAACCCAAACCGCCCTCCGCAATTCTTTCGGCAACTGGAAAAAGGGCCCGGCCGTGAGCATTCCGGAAGCCCGGCCGGCTGCCGGGAAAGGTTTTGCGGTGATTGACCGGCCGGGCGCCCCGCAATCGACGATCCTGATCGGGCTGCCCGTGATCGACCCCACGCACCCCGACTACGTGGCGCTGCAAGTGACCAACGCGCTGCTCGGCGGCTCGTTTGCCTCCCGCATCACCAGCAACATCCGCGAGAACAAGGGCTACACGTATTCGCCCTTCAGCCAGGTGGCGCCGCGTTACCGGTCGGGCACCTGGGCCGAGCAGGCCGACGTAACCACCGAGCACACGGAAGCTTCATTGAAGGAAATCATTTCGGAAGTAAACAAGCTCCAGGCCGAGGCGCCGCCGAAGGACGAACTGGAAGGCATCCAGAACTACCAGGCGGGCATTTTCGTGCTCCAGAACTCGAACCCCAACGGCATCATCGGCCAGTTGTCCTTCATCGACTTCCACGGCCTCGACGAGAGTTACCTGACGAACTACGTCAAGAACGTGCTCGCCGTCACGCCGCAGAAGGTGCAGGAAATGGCCCGCAAGTACATCCGCGACGAAGACATGACGCTGGTGGTGGTCGGCGACCAGAAGAAAATCGACAAGCAGGTGGAAAGCTTCAAGCCGGCCCTGAACCGTCCGCAGAGCAGCAAGTAATTTGGTGGTCGATGTTGGGAGGATGAAGGTATTAGGGTATTGGGGAGAAACCACCCCTGTCCCCTCCTTGAAAAAAGGAGGGGAACTATAACCACCGGCTGCGTAAAAAAGAGCAACGTACGTCACGTATGCCAATCAGCGGGGCCGATGGGCACGGCTCCCCTCCTTTTTGCAAGGAGGGGCCGGGGGTGGTTTCTCCCTAATACCCTAATTCTTTAATACCCTGATACCTTCATCCCCCAACATCGACCAGTAAGCTCGAACATCTCCCCAACCCGCCTTCCCCTCCGTCCGTAAAGGGTGAACGTACCGCAATATTCACTGCTACGTTCCGACCATGACCGAAATAGGCTTCCACGCGTCCCACGAACAGTTTCCCCCGAGCCAGTTGCTGGCCCTGTCGCAAAAGGCCGCGGCGGCGGGCTTCGACGTTATTTCCTGCTCCGACCACTTTTTCCCCTGGAGTGAACGGCAGGGCCAGAGCGGCTTTGCCTTCGCGTGGCTCGGGGCTTCGATGCACGCCACCGGCCTGCCCCACATGGTGGTAAATGCCCCGGGGCAGCGGTACCACCCGGCCATTGTGGCCCAGGCCGCCGCCACACTGCAAGAGATGTTTCCCGGCAAATTTACCCTCATCATCGGCACGGGCCAGAACGTGAACGAACACATTACCGGCGACCGGTGGCCCACCAAGCAGGAACGCAACGCCCGGCTGCTCGAATGCGCCAAGATCATCCGCACGCTGTGGGCCGGCGAAACCATCCGGCACAAGGGGCTGGTGACCGTGGAAAACGCCAAACTCTTTACCCGGCCCGAGACACCGCCGCTGCTCATCGGGGCCGCCATTACGGCCGAAACCGCCAGGTGGGTCGGTAGTTGGGCCGACGGCCTGATCACCATCTCCCGCTCCAAAGAAGAATTGCAGACGGTCATCGACGCGTTCCGGTCGGGCGGCGGGGAAGGCAAACCGATGTTTCTGAAGGTGCAACTCTCCTACGCCGCCACCGAGGCCGCCGCCCGGGAAGGTGCCTTCGACCAGTGGCGCACCAACATCTTCACCTCCAACGTGCTGGCTGACTTCAGCGTGGTGGGCCAGTTCGACGAGGCCGCGCAGTTCGTGCGCCCCGAAGACCTCGACCCGTTCGTGCACATCTCGTCGGACCTCAACCGGCACGCCGAGTGGATCAGGGGCTTCCAGGAAATGGGCTTCAACCGGATTACGCTGCACAATGTGAACCGCGAACAGGAGCAGTTCATCCACGCCTTCGGCGAATCGGTACTGCCGCAACTGCGCGGCGCCCGGTAAAGAGACATGAGATGTTAGAGATGAGATATGAGACCAATATCTCCTGTCTCACGTCTCCTGTCTTACGTCTCAATCAATCACTTTTAAACCAACCAGCTTATGACACCAGAGGAGCAGAACCAGTCCGGACCGCAACCCAGCCAGGATGCCTCCGAGAACGCCGCTTTCCAGCAGGCCATCAACGAAGCCGGCAGCAACCAGTCGGGCGTCGGCAGCATCACCGATGCCCTGGAAGCGGGAGCCGCCGACATCAGCAAGGACAGCAAGGGGAAAAAGGAGGGCGATACCCCCGCCGGGGAAGCCGCCCAGACCACCAGCGGGGTGTAATCCCGCCGCAAAACCATGTAAGACCTACGGCCTTTTCGTGCCCATCCGGGGGAAATCCTCCGGGAAGCCGGGGCCGGCACCCCAAAAGCAAATGCCCGAAGCGACCGGTACCGGTTACTTCGGGCATTTGCTTTTGGGATGGCGTGGGCCGGTGCTTATACTTTCTCCACGATCAGGTTGTGGTTGGTGTAGATGCAGATGTCGGCGGCGATGTGCAGGCTTTCGGTCACGATCTCCTCGGCGGTGAGGTGCGGAGCGTGCTTGACGAGGGCCGTGGCCGCCGACTGGGCAAACATGCTGCCCGAACCGATGGAGGCAATGCCGTTATCGGGCTCCAGCACGTCGCCCGTGCCCGAAATTACCAGTACTTCCTCCTTGGAGGCGGCAATGAGCATGGCTTCGAGGCGGCGCAGGAAGCGGTCGGTGCGCCAGTCCTTGGCCAGTTCAATGGCGGCCCGCTTCATGTTGCCGCCGTAGGCAGCCAGCTTTTCTTCGAACCGTTCGAGCAGTGAAAAGGCGTCGGCCGTGGAGCCGGCAAAGCCCGTGATGATCTTGCCGTTCGACAGCTTGCGGATTTTTTTGACGTTGCTCTTGGCGACCGTATTGCCCATTGTGGCTTGTCCGTCTGCCCCAATTGCCACCTGGCCGTTGTGAAGTACGGCCAATACTGTCGTTGCATGAATTTGCTGCATAATGGGGTGTGAATGTGTAGAAAGGTTTGACATTTTTGGGCCTTTAATGCTTGCCCGTTGCGCTATTCGCGGTAGCTATTATTGTAAAACTATGGAAAACCTCCAACACTACTACGAAATCATCGAAAACTGCATCCGCAGCCTGTCGGTTGATCCGGCCCAATGCCGGGGCGAAAAACCCGGGCAGTGGGATTTAAAGAAAGGATCGGCCAACGTGTGGATCGACATCTGGCGGCCGGAAGGCACCTCGGAGGGCTACTTCCAGGCCATGGCCCCGGTGGTGAAGATTCCCCCCGCCAACCACGAACTTTTCTTCCGCGAAATCCTCGAGATCAGCCACCAGCTTTACGGCGTGGCCATGACGCTGTACGAAGACTGGATTTACGTGAAAACCGTGCGGGAACTCCAGGACCTGAGCCAGGGCGAAGCCATGGCGATGCTCAACCGCATCGGCCACTACGCCGACGAGTTCGACGACGTGCTCCAGCGCAAATACCACCCCAGCAGCGCCCCGGCCGAGTAGGGCGAAGGGCAAGGAGCAAAGGGCATGGAGCGAAGGGCAGGATAGCAGAAAACCGGTAGAAAAATAAGTAGGACAGCCTGCGTTGAAAGTGCTTCACACGCAGGCTGTCCTACTTATTTTTCCGGTCGGTCACTCCTCCCCTCTCTCTGCTCTTTCTTGTCCCTTCGCGCAATACGCTCAACCCTCCGCCCCACGCCCTCAGCACATCACACCAGCATCCGCATCGGGTCTTCGAGCAGGGCCTTCACGGTTTGCAGGAAGGCCGCGCCGGTAGCGCCGTCCACCACGCGGTGGTCGCAGGAGAGGGTTACTTTCATCACGTTGCCGATCTTGATTTCGCCGTCCTTCACGATGGGCACCTGCTTGATGCCGCCCACGGCCAGGATGCAGGCGTCGGGCGGGTTGATGATGGCCGTAAAATCTTCGATGCCGAACATGCCCAGGTTGGACACGGTAAACGTGTTGCCTTCCATTTCCTTGGGCTGCAACTTTTTGGTCTTGGCCTTGCCGCCCAGTTCCTTGATCTCGGCCGCCAGGTGCGACAGCGTTTTGGCGTCGGCAAAGCGCACCACCGGCACCAGCAGGCCCTCTTCCACGGCCACGGCCACGCCGATGTGCACGTGCTGGTTGTAGCGGATCTTGTCGCCCAGCCACGACGCGTTTACCTTCGGGTGCTTCCGCAGGGCCAGGGCGCAGGCCTTGATCACAATGTCGTTGAAGGAGATTTTCACGGGCGAAAACTCGTTCATGCCTTCGCGGGCCGCCACGGCCTTGTCCATGTTGATCTCCATGGTCAGGTAGAAGTGCGGGGCCGAGAACATGCTTTCGCCGAGGCGGCGGGCAATCACCTTGCGCATCTGCGAAACGGGTACTTCTTCGTAGCGTTCCTCGCCCACCACCGCGGGCAGCACCACCGGGGCCGGGGCGGCTTTTTCGGCGGGCTTGGCGGCCGGCGCCGGTTCGGCCGGGGCCGCTACCGGGGCGGGTTTGGCCTGCGGCACGAAGGTTTCCACGTCGCGGCGCACGATGCGGCCGTTTTCGCCGGTGCCCTTGATCTGCCGGATGTCAAAACCCTTGTCGGAAGCCAGCTTGCGGGCCAGCGGGGAAATTTTCAAACGGCCGTCGCCGTCGCTATCGTGGTCGTCCGCTTCCACGGGGGCCGGGGCGTGGCTGCCGACGCCGTTAGAACCCGTGGCCGGTGCGCCGGCCGTTTCCGGCTTCGGCGGGGCGGCGGGTGGGCTGGCCGGTGCACCCGCGGCCGGTTGCGTTGATCCGCCGTCCAGGAGGGCGTTGAAGTCGGCGCCTTTTTCGCCGATCACCGCCAGCACGCCGTCCACGGCCACTGCATCGCCCTGGTTCACGCCGATGTAGAGCAGCGTGCCCGCTTCGGGGGATTCAAAGTCCATCGTGGCCTTGTCGGTTTCGATCTCGGCCAGCAGGTCGCCGGACTTTACCGCATCGCCCACTTTCTTGTGCCAGGCCACCACGGTACCTTCGGTCATGGTGTCGCTCATCTTGGGCATCCGTACCACCTGGGCTTTCACGTTGGCGGCCGGGGCTTTGGCGGCGGGAGCGGCGGCTACGGGGGCCGGCTCGGCGGGTTTGGGCGGCTGCGGCGCCGGGGGCGTGGCCTGGGCTTCCGGCTTGGGCGCGGCAGCCCCGCCCGTGCCGCCCTTCAGCAGCGCCTCCACGTTTTCGCCCTGCTTCCCGACAATGGCCAGAATTCCGTCAATCGGCACGGATTCTTTCTCCTTCGGCCCCACGTACAGCAGCGTACCGGTTTCGGGCGACTCAAAGTCCATGGTGGCTTTGTCCGTCTCGATCTCGGCCAGCAGGTCGCCGGACTTTACCGCATCGCCTACTTTCTTGTGCCAGGCCGCAATGACACCTTCGGTCATGGTGTCGCTCATCTTGGGCATTCTGATTATCTCAGCCATTAGGGTAAAAGCAGTTTAAAATATCTCTGAATGAGGTGTTGTTTTCCGTTTTTCGGGCAAAAGAGCGGCATTTTTTGCGAAATGCAGGAGATTCGTTTGCCACCGCGCGGGGCGGGCGTAAAAATACGGAAACTGGGGGAAAGAAAAAGGAAGGGCCTATATTTGCCCGCACCACCTTTTTGCTTATGAACCCGGAAGTCACCCGCAACGAATATACCCACCAGCAACTACTCCATCAACTCAACACCCGCCTGGAAAAAGTACGGCTGGGCGGCGGCCAGAAACGCATCGACGACCAGCACGCCAAGGGCAAACTTACGGCCCGCGAACGAATCAACTACCTGGTTGACGAAGGAAGCTACTTCCTGGAAATCGGGGCGTTTGCCGGGGAAGGCATGTACGCGGCCGAAGGCGGCTGCCCGTCGGGGGGCGTAGTCACCGGCATCGGCTACGTGGAAGGCCGCCCCTGCGTGATCGTTGCCAACGACGCCACGGTAAAGGCAGGGGCCTGGTTCCCGATCACGGCCAAGAAGAACCTGCGGGCCCAGGAGATTTCGATGGAAAACCGCCTGCCCATTGTGTACCTGGTCGACAGCGCCGGGGTGTTCCTGCCGATGCAGGACGAGGTGTTTCCCGACAAGGAGCATTTTGGCCGCATCTTCCGCAACAACTCGGTGATGTCGTCGATGGGCATCGTGCAGATTGCCGCCATCATGGGCAGCTGCGTGGCCGGCGGGGCCTACCTGCCCATCCTCTCCGACGAGGCGCTGATCGTTGACAAGACGGGTTCGGTGTTCCTGGCCGGTTCGTACCTGGTGAAGGCGGCCGTGGGCGAAGAGGTGGACAACGAGACGCTGGGCGGCGCCACCACCCACAGCGAAATCTCGGGCGTCACCGACAACAAATACCCCAACGACCAGGCCTGCCTCGACGCGATCCGCGGCATTTTCGGCAAGATGGGCGAACGGCCCAAGGCCGGCTTCAACCGCGTGGCCCCGCAACCGCCGAAGCTGAACCCGGCAGAGTTGTACACCATACTGCCCATCGACCGGGCGAAACCCTACGACATGCTCGAAATCATCGGGCGGCTGGTCGATGGCTCCGAATTTGACGAATACAAAAAAGATTACGGTAAAACCATCCTCTGCGGCCTGGCCCGCATCGACGGCTGGGCCGTGGGCATCGTAGCCAACCAGCGCAAGGTGGTGAAGTCGGGGCGGAAGGAGATGCAGATGGGCGGCGTGATCTACTCGGATTCAGCCGACAAGGCGGCCCGCTTCATCATGAACTGCAACCAGAAACGCATTCCGCTGCTGTTCCTCCAGGACGTGTCGGGCTTCATGGTGGGCAGCCGCGCCGAACACGGCGGCATCATCAAGGACGGAGCCAAGATGGTCAACGCGATGTCCAACTCAGTGGTGCCCAAGTTTACGGTGCTGGTGGGCAACTCGTACGGGGCGGGCAACTACGCCATGTGCGGCAAGGCCTACGACCCGCGGCTGATCTTCGCCTGGCCCACCGCCCAGCTGGCCGTGATGAGCGGCGCCTCGGCGGCCAAAACGCTGCTCCAGATCCAGGTGGCTTCGCTCAAAGCCAAGGGCGAACAGGTGACGCCCGAAGCCGAAAAGGCGCTGCTCGACAAGATCACTCAGCGGTACGAGGAACAACTCTCGCCGTACTACGCGGCGGCCCGCCTCTGGGTGGACGGCATCCTCGACCCGCAGGATACCCGCCGCATGATCTCCCTGGGCATCGAGGCCGCCAACCACGCCCCCATCGAACGGCAGTACAACGTGGGCGTGATACAAACGTAGTGTCGGTATTGGGGATTGGGTATTAGCAGATTGGGTATCAGGGTATTGAGGATGGGGTATTGGGGGGTAGCCGGCCAGTACCCCAATCCTCAATACCCTGATACTCAATCCCCAATACCTTTTTTCCCAAATTTTTCCGGCCACCCGTCGAATATTGTTCTAAAATTTTTGTTTGTACTTTAGTACATTACCCATACTATTTCAGAACGGTGAAGTTTGCCCTGGTGGCTTTGCCGCGAACCAGTCATAAATATGCTGAACACCAATGAGATAAAGGCGCTGGTATCCCTGCTGGACGACGAGGATAAGGAAGTGCTGTTACACGTAGAGCAAAAGATTATTTCGCTGGGCGACCCCATCATTCCCTACCTGGAGGAAGAGTGGGAGAACAATTTCAACCCGGCGGTTCAGAAGAAGATTGAAGAACTGATTCATACGCTGCAATTCGACGGCCTCAAGGCCAAACTGCAACAGTGGAAAGAGGGCGGCGCCCAGGACCTGCTGGAGGGCATGTGGCTGGTGGCTACCTACCAGTACCCCGACCTGCCGCTGGAACGGCTCAAGAAGGACCTCGAACAGATTTACTACGAAGCCTGGCTGGAACACAAGCCCACTGCCCACCCCTACGACCAGGTAAAGCTGCTCAACGGGGTGGTGTTCGGCAAGCTCAAGTTTGCGGCCAACACCAAGAACTTCCACTCGCCGGGCAACTGCATGATCAACATCGTGCTGGACTCCAAGCGGGGCAATCCCATTTCGCTGTGCGTGGTGTACATGCTGGTGGCCCAGAAGCTGAAACTGCCCGTGTACGGCGTGAACCTGCCTAACCTGTTCATTCTCACGTACAAAACGCCCGAAACGCAGTTCTACATCAACGTATTCAACAAGGGCATCGTGTTCTCCAAGTCGGACATTGACAACTACATCGCCCAGTTGAACCTGCCGGCTTCGGACATTTTCTACCAGCCCTGCTCCAACCTTGACATCATCCGCCGCGTGCTGCGCAACCTGATCCTCTCCTTCGAGAAGACCGGCGACGCCGACAAAATGGAAGAAATCCGCCTGCTGCTCAACGTGGTAGCCGAGGAAAACGAATAAAGGGAGACGGGAGACCGGATTACGCGTTTTTGGCTTACTTGTAAAAGATAAAAGCCCTCCAACCATAAAGTTTGAGGGCTTTTCCTTTTTATGCAGGTGCTTTCCGGGCAGAAGTAAGCAGTTATCAACCTCCCTAACTCTTAAACTCCTAATCTCCAACTTTCAAACTCCCTTATTGTCTTTTGATCATGCAGCCCGTGGGGCGTTTTTCGGCGGCGCTGAGGTTGCGGCGGTTGAGGGTGGCGGCAATGGCGTCGCGGAGGTAGTTTACGGTTACTTCCTGGGCCACCTGCGGGTTGTCGTCGATGGCGCCGCGGTACTTGAGTACGAAGGTGCCGCCCCCGTTGTTTTGCAGCACGAAAGCTTCGGGCGTTTTGGTGGCGCCCAGCATGCCGGCCACGCGGTGCTCCTTATCGGCCAGGTAGGGGAAGCGGTAGCCTTTTTCCCGGGCGTGGCGGGCCATTTCTTCCACCGAGTCATCAATGTTGTCGAGGGACGTGTTGGAGTTGACCAGCAGGAACTGCACGCCGCGGCCCGCGTGTTCTTCGGCCAGGGCAATGATGCGGTCCTCGTAAAGCCGGGCGTAAGGGCAGTAATTGCTGGTAAACACCACTACCACGGCCCGTTCGCCCGAAAAGTCGGAGAGAGAGACCGTCTTGTTGTTGAGGGCGTTCACCAGCGAAAAGTTTTCGATCCGGCCCTCTCCCACCTGGGGTTGCCCGGGGTGCGGTCCGAACCACCCGAGCAGCAGTGTAAAAAGTATCGTTAGTTTCATAGAGCTTTTCTCTTACAAGTTGCTGGTGCGGCGCAAGTTATCTGCGGTTATCTATACAAAAGGCCATGATAAAAGTAAGCATTTGCCGGTAAAAAATCTCCAGTTCGATGGGCCCGCTTTCCTGCTCAATCCACCCGAAGAGCGTACCGGCTTCCTCGGCCCGGAAATCGTGCAGCCGGATGTCGCGCAGGGAGAGTACCTGCACGGCGCCCATTTTGAAAACGGCCTCTTTGGCGCACCAGTACACGGCCGTTTTGAACAGGTTGTCGTGCGCGTATTCCCGCTCAGCCTCCGTAAAAACGCGCGGCGCCACTTTTACGAGTTTCTCCTTGACCAACTCAATGTCGATGCCCACCGGGAAACGCCGGTGCAGCACGGCCGCCGCGTACCCTTCGGTATGGCTTAGTGAAATATAGTACGGGCAACTCACCAGTAAAGGTTTTCCGGCGCTGTCTTTTTCAACGCCAGCGTAGGGCACGTCGAGCCCCCGGAGCAGGGCCTGGGCCAGTACCCGGCTGGCGAGCGTCTGGTGAAACCGTACCGGGTGGTGTACAGTACGCAGGTAATCGGCATCGGCCCCGTTGGGGGTCAACAGGCGTAACAATTCCTCCGTGGTTTCGGTGGTACTCCAAATTCCCCAAAGGCCGTCATTACCGATGGGCTCTTGCGCTAAAAGTGGCATGCAGTGCGGGCTGGGCGAAAAGGTAGAAGTCAGGCGGCACATTCGCAAGTCCCGGGCAAAACCGGCACGTATTTTTGTCACCGGTTTGGTCGGCTGCGGTGGTGGCAACGGCGGGGCGGGCAGTCGTCGAAAATACCTAATTTAGCGGTTCACCACGCTCCCCGGCGCCCCCGTCCATGCCCACGAAAGTCCAGGTAGAAAAGCGAAGCACCTTTACGGGCCACCGTGACTGCGTGTACACGATGGAGCCGTCGGCGGTGCCCAACCAGTTCTTCTCGGCCGCCGGCGACGGCATGGTGGTGCAGTGGGACCTGGCCCGGCCCGACGAGGGCAAGCTGGTGGCCCGGGTGCCGGCTTCGGTGTACGCCCTGCATTACCTGCCTACCGCGCACCAGCTCTGCATCGGTCAGAACTTCGACGGCCTGCACGTCATCGACCTCAACTCCCAACAGGAAGTCAAATCCGTGAAACTCACGTCGGCGGCCATCTTCGACCTCAAGAGCGACGGCAAGAACCTGTTCGTCGCCACCGGCGACGGGGTGCTCATCGTGGTGGATGGAGAAACCTTTGCGGTACGCAAGCACCTGAAAGCCTCCGACAAGAGTGTGCGCTGCCTGGCCGTGAACCCGAAGTCGGGCGAACTGGCCGTGGGCTACAGCGACAACCACATCCGGGTGTTCGACCTGGACACCTTCACGCCCAAGCACGCCTTTGAAGCCCACGGCAACTCGGTGTTTACCCTCCAGTACACGCCCGACGGGCAGTACCTGCTGAGCGGCAGCCGCGACGCGCATGTAAGAATATGGGACGTGTCCAACCACTACATTCTGGCGCATTCGGTGGTGGCGCACATGTACGCCATCAACCACATTTGTTTCAGCCCCGACGGCAAGTACTTCCTTACGGGCAGCATGGACAAGTCCATCAAGGTGTGGGACGCCGAAACCACCCGCTTGCTGAAAGTCATTGACCGGGCCCGCCACGCCGGCCACGGCACGTCGGTGAACAAACTGCTCTGGACCGCCTACCAGGACCTGGCCGTGTCGTGCAGCGACGACCGGACGCTGTCGGTGTGGAAGCTGGCCTTCGGCGGAGAAAATTGATTTTGTATGCCTACACTCCCTACGAACTGGTTTCGCAAAGTGCTCCTGTTCACCGGCCTGGGCCTCGGGGTGGCCCTGGGGGCCGTCTTGTACTGCAACTGGCGCGTGCAACACGACACGGCCCCGTACACCTTTACCCGCGCCGCCCGGGTGCCGCACAACCGGGTGGGCCTGGTGCTGGGCACGTCCAACCGGTTGCGCAACGGCAGCCCGAACCCCTTTTTCAACTACCGCATTGCGGCCGCGGTCAGCCTGTACCGGCAGCAGAAGGTTGATTACCTGGTGGTGAGCGGCGACAACAGCCAGAAGCACTACAACGAGCCGGAGATGATGAAAACCGCCCTGGTGAAGCAGGGCGTGCCGGCAAACCGCATTTACATGGATTACGCCGGCCTGCGCACGCTGGATTCGGTGGTGCGGTGTCGCAAGATTTTCGGCCAGTCGCGCTTCACGATCATTTCGCAGGCGTTCCACAACCAGCGGGCCCTCTTCATTGCCCAGCACTACGGCCTCGACGCCGTGGGCTTCAACGCCCGGGACGTGACGGGCCGCAACGGCGTGAAGGTACAACTGCGCGAAATGCTGGCCCGGGTAAAGGTGTTCCTTGATTTGTACCTGCTCAACAAGCAGCCGAAGTATCTGGGGGAAGAAGTGGAGATAGGGTAAAGCGACAATTGGCAACGAGATGCTTGATGAACTACCTCACTGGTCTTTGTTCTCATTTTTACCCGGCCGAGCGCTTTCAGGAGCCGGTACCGGAAGGACACCGCGTTTTACCATGTACCGGCGAAAGGTCTCCAAATCAGTCTTTGCCTTTTGGTAGTCGAATCTCCGGAGCGCCTGCCAATCGGGAAACTCTCCGTTAATTCCTTCGTACCGGCTCACCTGGCTGTACCGGTACAAGGCATGGTACGAATCGTACACATCCCTGGGCATGACGTGCTTGTTGCGACGGTAGAAATCACGGATTTGTTCGTGGCTCTCGATCCGCTGTTCGCCGTATTTGGCCCACAGAAAGGCTTTCATCCAATGTATGGCAACGTAGAAAATGACCGTTGTTTTCCAGTCAAAGTACGTAGACGGATGATTTGCTTCCAGGTCGGCGAGTAGATGCTGGTTTTCCTCGGCTTGCCTTAAAAAATGCTGCATTTCTAATTAGTCACGCCAAAGCGGGAAAAGGATTCCTGGGGAACGAATTGAAGCCGGATTTTCACCACGTCGCCGTGATCCCAGGCCAATTCGTCGGCAAAGCCGTGCAGTGCGTTTTCAGTTTCCAGATCAAAGGGATCAAAAAGACAAACGACGTATTCCAGCGAATCCAGCTGGCGTTCGTTGATCCGCAACACGGCACGGATGGCTTCTGGGTGCTGCCCAAAGTAATCATTCATCTTAGGCGCCAAGTCGTTTGCCGTAGTAGTTCTGGCTTTTACACGCTTACTACCAACCGGATTCGGTAAAGAAGTTTGCTTTTTAAGTGCTTTGGACATACTTGTAAAAATATGAGTTTACCTACGGTTTTCCTACCCGGCAAGCTCCCCGCCCCTGATGGCTAAAACCACCAGGGACAGGTCAATGGTGCGAGCTGGAAAATTAAGTTCAGTTGAAGGCACCGCCCAGTTTGAACCCTTTAAATAAACGCCCCAAACATTTGGGTGAACAAGCAGAAATACGGTAATTGTAGATTATTACTAAATTTCCGGATTATTTGTTATCCCGATATGAAAATCACCCCGATTGAGATACGCCAAAAGGCATTCAGCCGCGTGCTGCGAGGCTACGATAAAGAAGAGGTAGATGCTTTTCTCCAGACTTTGTCTCAGGAATGGGAACGCGTAATGGACGAAAACAAGGAATACCGCATCAAGCTCGACATATCGGAACGGGAAGTCCGGAAGCTGCGCGAAGTGGAAGGCTCCCTGTACAAAACCCTGAAGGCGGCCGAAGAAACGGGTTCCCACCTCATTGAGCAGGCCAACCGGTCGGCCGAACTCTACCTGCGCGAGGCCAAGGCCCACGCCGACTCCCTGCTGCGCGAAGCCCGGGCCAAGGCCCAGCAGATGCTCCAGGAAACCGAAGTACGGTCCCGGCGGGCCCTGGAAGAAACCCTCGGCGAACTCAAATCGCTGGAGAAGGACTTCCGCCAGCTCGAAAACCAGAAGGAAAACTTCGTGCTCGAAGTCCGGAGCATGGCCAGTGATACGCTGGAAAAGGTGAACCGCGTGGCCGCCCGGGGCAATTCGTTCTCCTTCGACGACAAGATCAACGAAGTAAAGGAAATGCTGGAACGGAAAAACGACCTGACCGTACCTCCGCCGGCGCCCCTGAGCAACGATGCGTTTGCCTCCAGCTACCCGGCCCCCGTGCCCCCCGTGCGCAACGCCCAGGCCCCCGCATCGCGGCCGGCGGCCCCTGAAGCCGCGCCCCAGCCGCCAACGGCCGCAGTGGGATCGAAACCTGCCAACGGCTCTTTCTTCGACGAAATCCAGTAAACCGATCCCGGACATGGCGCACGATACCGCAGTGGGCACCGTTTCGCTGGAAGGCCTGGCGTTTTTCGCCCGGCACGGCTTTTACGAAGAAGAACGGAAGCTCGGCAACCGCTACGAAGTGGACATTGCCGTGGAAACGCCCCTCGAAAACGCGGCATTGCACGACGAACTGGCCGGCACGGTGAACTACGAAGGGTTGTACCGCATCGTCCGGGAAGAAATGGAAAAGCCCTCCAAACTGCTCGAACACGTGGCCGGCCGTATCCTCGAACGGACCTGCCGCGAATTCCCCGCCATTCACGCCGTGGAGGTGAGCATCTCCAAGTTCAACCCACCCGTCGGCGGCGTCTGTGAAAGGTCGCGGGTGCGGATGAAAAGGAGTTTATGAGTGCATGAGTTTAAAGTTCATGAGTGAAAACGCGCCATCAGTCAAACGCGTATCTACTCATGAACTCATGAACTTTAAACTCATGAACTCAACCCTACGCGATGCTCAGCTTCAGCATATTCGTGCGGTGGTTGAGGCTGATGGGCATGCTGGCGGTGTTGATGAATACGTCGCCTTCCTTGAGCAGGCCCTCCTGGAGGAGCAGCTTTTTAATGTCCTGGAAGGTTTCGTCGGTGGAGTTGAATTTCTCCTTGTCGTAGTAGAATGCCCGCACGCCCCACAGCAGGCTCAGTGTGTTGAGCAATGATTTGTCGTAGGTGAATACGAAGATGTTGGCTTTGGGGCGGTGGCTGGAGATGCGGAACGCGGTGTAGCCCGAGCTGGTCATGCCGATGACGGCCCTTGCCCCGGTGTCGCGGGCCAGGCGGCAGGCGTTCATCACCACGTTGTTGCTGTAGAAGTTCTCGTCGCGGTGCTGCAACACGTGGTCGTTGTTGCGGTAGTACACGCTTTCGGCCGTTTCTTCCACCTTGCGGATGATGTCGTTCATGGCCTGCACGGCCTGGAGGGGATACTGCCCGGAGGCTGATTCGGCGCTGAGCATCACCACGTCGGCGCCGTCGAGCACCGAGTTGGCTACGTCGCTGGTTTCGGCGCGGGTGGGGCGCGGACTGGTGATCATGCTTTCGAGCATCTGCGTGGCGATGATGACGGGCTTGGCCAGCTTGTTGCACTTTTCCACGATCATCTTCTGAAGCATGGGCACGTCTTCCATCGGCACCTCAACGCCGAGGTCGCCGCGGGCCACCATCACGGCGTCGGAGGCTTCAATGATGGCGTCGATGTTGGCAATGGCTTCGGGCTTTTCGATCTTGGACACCACCAGGCACTTTTTTCCCTGCGCACGGATGAGTTCTTTGAGTTCGTGCACTTCGTCGGCCTTGCGCACGAACGACAGGGCGATCCACTCCACGTTATGCTCCAGGCCGAAGAGCAGGTCTTCGCGGTCCTTCTCGGTAAGGGCCGGGATGGAAACGTCGGTGTTGGGCAGGTTGATGCCCTTCTTGGACTTGAGCACGCCGCCGTACACCACCTCCGTGATCACGTCACGGCCCTGCTTTTCGGTCACTTTCAGTTCGAGCTTGCCGTCGTCGAGCAGGATGCGGTCGCCGGGCTTTACGTCGTCGGCCATTTCCAGGTAGGTCGTGCTGATGCGTTCGGCGTTGCCCACCAGTTTTTCGTTGGTCAGTACCAGGCGGCTGCCGGGCGCCAGGTTCACCCCGTTGTTTTCCACTTCCCGCGTCCGGATTTTGGGTCCCTGCAAGTCCTGCAACAAGCCGATGTTGAGGTTGTGCTCCTGGTTGAGTTCCCGTACGTATTGAACCACCTTCAGATGATCCTCGTGGCTGCCGTGCGAAAAGTTGAGCCGGAACACGTCGGCGCCGGCCTTTACCAGTTCCAGCAGCATTTCTTTGGAGTTGCTGGCCGGGCCTACGGTCGCAATTACTTTCGTGCGGTTAAAGTGTAGTTTCATCGTGGTGCGTGAAGATATGGATGGCAGTTGTTCCGCAAAGGGGGAAAAGCTGACGGCGTGCGTAATTTACCTTTTTAGGCAAAATAACGGCCCGCTTTCCCGGCTGCAAAACTGTTGATTTTTTTTAAAACTCTTTCTTTGGGCCGCAAAAAAGTGCTTTTTCCCCCTTGCAGGGCCCATAATTGACCTTTAGCGGGGCCGGCCGCCGTAATTGTGCCGCCAATTTGTTTGACAATCTTGCTGATAATGCATTTCTTTGCACTGTTTTTAACCATAAAGGTTCAAAAAAATGTCAGAAATCGCACAAAAGGTAAAAAGTATCATCATTGACAAATTAGGTGTCGAGGAATCAGAAGTAACCAATGAGGCCAGCTTCACCAACGATCTGGGAGCCGATTCGCTGGATACGGTAGAACTGATCATGGAATTTGAGAAGGAATTCAACATCTCTATCCCGGACGACCAGGCCGAAAACATCTCGACGGTAGGACAGGCCATCTCTTATTTGGAAGAGCACGTTAAATAAGCTCTATTTTAAATTTAGAAATCATTCCCCCTGCCCCGGGCAGGAAAAGTACTGCATGAATTTACGAAGAGTAGTAGTTACGGGAATCGGCGCACTTACCCCAATTGGCAACAATGCCCAGGAATACTGGCAGAGTCTGACAAATGGGGTAAGTGGGGCCGCTCCCATTACTAAATTCAACGCCCAGAAGTTCAGGACCAGGTTTGCCTGCGAAGTCAAAAACTTTGACGTTACCAACTTCATTGAAAAGAAAGAGGCCCGCAAAATGGACCCTTTCACGCAGTACGCCATGGTGGTAGCGGAGGAAGCCCTGAAAGACTCGGGCCTGAACCTGGAAAAAACGAACCTGGACCGGGCCGGCGTAATCTGGGGTTCGGGCATCGGCGGCCTCAAAACCTTCCAGGAAGAGGTGATCGGATTTGCCCACGGCGACGGTACGCCCCGCTTCAACCCCTTCTTTATTCCCAAAATGATCGTTGACCTGAGTTCGGGCTGGATTTCCATCCGCTACGGATTCCGGGGTCCCAACTTCGTGACGGTATCTGCCTGCGCCTCGGCCACCAACGCCCTGGTGGATGCCTTCACCTACATCCGCCTGGGCAAAATCGACCTGGCCATTGCCGGCGGCTCGGAAGCCGCCGTTACCGAAGCCGGCATCGGTGGTTTCAACGCCCTCAAAGCGCTTTCCGAACGCAACGACGACCCGGCTACCGCCTCGCGCCCCTTCGACAAGGACCGCGACGGCTTCGTGCTCGGGGAAGGCGCCGGCGCCCTCATCCTCGAAGAATACGAACACGCCAAGGCCCGCGGCGCCCGCATCTACGCCGAACTCATCGGCGGCGGCATGTCGTCGGACGCCTACCACATGACGGCACCGCACCCGGAAGGGCTCGGCGCCGTGAACGTAATGAAAAACGCCCTGGAAGACGCCGGCATCGGCCCCCACGAGGTGGATTACATCAACGTGCACGGTACCTCCACGCCGCTGGGGGACATCAGCGAAACGCAGGCCATTCAACGGGTGTTCGGCGAACACGCCTACAAGCTTAACATCAGCTCCACCAAATCCATGACCGGGCACCTGCTGGGCGCCGCGGGGGCCATCGAAGCCATTGCCTCCGTGCTGTCGATCAAACACCAGCTCGTACCGCCTACCATCAATCACTTTACCGACGACGAAGCGTTTGACCGCGAGTTGAACTTTACCTTCAACAAGGCGCAGGAACGGAAGGTGAACGTGGTGCTGAGCAATACTTTTGGATTCGGGGGACACAATTTTTCCATCATCTTCCGCAAATTGCAGGAATAGCCAGTGGCGGGTCTTTTTAAACTTGTCGAGAAATTATTCCGGAGATCGCCCGACAAGGAGAAAGACGGGCGGCTTGCCGAATCCATCCGCGGCATTACGGGCATCAAGCCCGAAAACCTGAACCTCTACAAACTGGCCCTCATGCACACGTCGGCCGCCAAAGGGGTGAGTGCCGACGGCTTCCGCGAATCCAACGAACGGCTGGAGTACCTGGGCGACGCCATCCTGGGCGCCGTGGTGGCCGAATACCTGTTCAAGAAATTTCCCTACAAGGGCGAAGGCTTCCTCACCGAAATCCGGTCGCGCATCGTCAACCGCGAATCGCTCAACAACCTGGGCAAGAAGCTGGGGCTCAACAAGCTGATCGTGTACGACGGGCACCGCCGCACCATGTACACGCACAAATCCATGAGCGGCGACGCCCTCGAAGCCCTGGTGGGCGCCGTGTACCTCGACAAGGGCTTCAAGCATTCGCGCAAGTTCATCGTCAAGCGCCTCATCGCCCCGCACTTCGACCTGGAAAAGGTCATCGAAACCAACCTCAACTTCAAGAGCATCCTCATCGAGTGGGCGCAGCGGGAGAACAAAAAGCTGCGCTTCGAAATCCTGGAGGAACGGGGCGAAACCCACAACAAGGAGTTCGTGGCCCAGGTGCTCATCGACGACCAGCCCCTGGCCGTCGGCGTGGGCTTCAGCAAGAAAAAAGCCGAACAGGCCGCGGCCGAAAAGTCGTGCGAACAACTCGAAATCAAATAGAAGGAGACGAGAGGAAGGAAGGCCGGAGGCCGGATCGGGAACGGACTTGGGCGGTGCTTCGAGATCAGTCTGTGACGGAAACGGGTAGAAACGGAGAGCGGAGGGTTGGTCCGCCGGTAAGTGGTCTTACCGGGTGAACCAACGCTCCGCGCTGCGTTTGTAGCATTACAGTTCTTTACTGACTAGCTGCCGCCCTTCTGGGCCCGGATGTTTACGGTAGACTCGGCCAGGGCCGTCAGTTTGTCATCGGTAGCGTACTCTTCGTCGAGGGTTGCCTGGAGCAAGTCGGCGATATCCGTTTCGTCCATCATGTTGGCGTAGGTCACCAGTGTGCCGTAGGAGGCAATTTCATAATGCTCGTTCTTCTGGGCGCATCCGATCAGGGCCGCATCCAGTACGTCGGGATCGGCTTGCATTTCGAGCACTTCCTTGGCTTCGGCAAGCAAGCCCTGCATGGCTTCGCAGGTTTCGCCGCCCGCTTCTTCGCCCAACTGGCTGAAAATCTGCTCCAGGCGCCCAATCTGTCCCTGGGTTTCCTGAAGGTGCTGCTGGAAAGCCTGCTTCAACTCCTGGTTCGAAGCGGCGTCGGCCATCAGTTGCAGGCCCTCCAATAATTGATTTTCTGCACTGTAGACGTCCTTAAGCTCCATAATAAAAAGCTTCTTCAAGGATTCAAGTTGCATAGTGGTTAAGATTTAAGTGAATAATACCCTTACTACGTCCCTACCCTCAAAAAGATACCGCTGCAAAACGTTTTTTACGAAAGTTTTACGGAGGGTGCCCCGTATATTCACTTAACTTCCGGGTGCAGCAGTTGCCCGACCCCGATGTCGTGGGCGCACTTGAAATGGCCCTGCGGACAAGCCCGGTAGCCGTGCAGGCCGCACGGACGGCAGTACAGCGGCGCCTCCCGCTCCACCACGTGGGCCCCCGGGGCCAGCGGCCCGAACCCGAAGCCGGGCACCGTGGAACAGAAGACGGCCGAGGTGGGCGCCCCCAGCGCCGAAGCCAGGTGCATGGGCGCCGAATCGTTCACGTAATTCATGACGGCGTGCTGCATGAGGGCTGCCGAAGCCAGCAGGGACAGCCGCCCCGCCAGGTTGGTGACGCCCTCCCGGTCCGCCGCGTGCCGGATGCGTTCGCAGGCTTCCGCGTCGGTGGGGCCGCCCAGCAGGTAAACGGCGTAGTGGTTTGGCAACCGCCTGATGAGTTCGACCCACTTTTCGGCGGGAAACTGCTTGGTAAACCATACCGAAGTGGGGGCGATGCAGAGGTAGGGCCGCTCCTTGAGGGCCTCCACCTGGCCGTAATCGGCTGCCGACGGGTACACCCGCGGGCCGGCCGGCGTGGCGTCGGTGAGGTGCCGGATCAGGTCGTGGTTGCGGTCTACCTCGTGCCGCCCGTCGCCGATGTGGTGCGGAACGCGGCGCGTAAACAAACGGGAAAAGGGGTTTTTGTCGAAGCCGGCGGTTTCGCGGCCGCCCGCCAGCACCGTCACGAGGCCCGTGGTGGCAAAACGCTGGAGGTTGATCACGTGGTCGTACCGTTCGCGGCGAAACTGCCCCACCAGCCCCAGCAGGTGCTTGTACTTGCCCCGCTTTTTGTCCCACACCCACAGTTTCCGCAGCCGGGGGTGCCCCGCCAGCACGCCCTCATTGCCTTTGCGCACCATGAAGTCAATGGCCGCCCCGGGATACCGGCCGGCCAGCTTTTCGATCAGCCCGGTCGCCAGGATTACGTCGCCGATGAAGGCAGTCTGGATGAGGAGAAACTTGGTCATAACGGCAAAAATCCGTTGCGAAGTTACCCTTTTTATGGTCGATGGTGCGGCATTGGTCAGTAGTCATTGGTCAGTAGTCATTAGTACAGTAGTCAGTGGTACACCGGATACGAAAACTTACGGGCACCCAATGACCATTGACCAATGACTGCTGACCAATGCATTGCGAAGCGTTTTTTGCGTATTTTTACAGATGCGAGAATGCCCTCCGGCTATTACCGGTCCAATGGGCAGAAAGGGAGAATTCACATGGAAGACTATCAAATATACACCCTGCCCAACGGCATCCACCTGGTGCACAAGCAGGTTCCCCACACCAAAATTGCGCACTGCGGCTTTACGCTGGACATTGGCAGCCGCGACGAAAAACCCCACCAGCAGGGCATTGCCCACTTCTGGGAACACATGGCCTTTAAGGGCACCCGCAAGCGAAAATCGTTTCACATCCTCAACCGGCTTGAGTCGGTGGGCGGTGAATTGAATGCCTACACGACGAAAGAAAAAATCTGCTTCCACGCCTCGGTGCTCGACATGCACTTCGAGAAAGCCATGGAGTTGCTTGCCGACATCACGTTCGACTCGGTGTTTCCCGAAAAGCAGATCGAAAAGGAACGGCACGTGATCCTGGAAGAAATGTCGATGTACTACGACTCTCCCGAAGACTCCATCCAGGATGAGTTTGACACGGTGCTCTTCGGCGAACACGCCCTGGGCAACAACATCCTGGGCACGGCCGAAAGCGTACGGTCTTTCCACCGCGAAGACTTCAAAAGCTTTATTGCCGAGAACCTGGACACCAACCGGGTCATCTTCTCGTCGGTGGGCAACATTCCTTTCAAAAAGGTGGTGAAGATGGCCGAGAAGTACCTGGCCCAGGTGCCGGCGTATTCGGTGCAGCGCCAACGCATTCCCTTCGAGCGGTACGTACCCAAGCGGCTGGAAAAGGCCCGGTCCGTGACGCAGGCCCAGTGTGCGATGGGCCGCACCTCGTATGCCCTTTCCGACGATAAGCGGCTGCCCTTTTTCATGCTCATCAACATCCTGGGCGGGCCGGGCATGAACTCGCGGCTCAACCTGGCGCTGCGCGAGAAGCACGGGTTCGTGTACTCGGTGGAGGCCAATTATACGCCCTACGTCGATACGGGCTTCATGGCCGTATACTTCGGCACTGATCCCGGGCAGCTCAACAAGAGCATCTACCTGATTGAACGGGAAATGAAGCTGCTCAAGGAGCGAAAGCTGGGCTCAGTGCAACTCCACACCGCCAAGGAACAACTGATGGGCCAGCTGGCCATGGCCGAGGAGAGCAACATGAGCTTCATGCTGATGATGGGCAAGAGCATCCTCGACCTGGGCCGCATCGACGCCCTCAACGACATTTTCGACGAGATCCGCGGCATCACGGCCGAACAACTCCGCGACATCGCCAACGAAATGTTCCGCGAAGACCAGCTCAGCTACCTTACTTACGTACCGGAGCCGGAGTAGACGGGGGTAGGGTTTAAACCCTACCCTACGGAAAGGCTGCGCCTAACCTGATTGGAGCGAGGCTGACGTACACCTGCTCAATACGCGTTATTCGCGTTCACTATCAATAAAATAGGGTTTAAACCCTATCCCTGTCTTTGGACAATAAAAAAACCGGCCGCAGTCTGTACTGCGGCCGGTTTTTGTTCAGGTGGAATGCGGGGGTGCTTAGGCGAAGTCGATTTCCAGTACCTGGTCCGACTTCTTGGTGATGCTGAGGGTTTCCTTGTAGTAGGCGCCGGCCCCCTTGGCAATGGAGATAAACAGGTCGATCAGGCCCCGGTCTGACAGGTAGGTAACGGCCAGCCGGTTGGTGTCTACCCACTCATAACGCAGGCGCGGCGGCCGGGCGTTGGGAATGTTTTCGGTGAGCGTCTTGTGGATGAAGTCCAGCTTGAGGATCAGGTCCTTGGTCGACTTGCAGCCCTCGAAGTACGGGGCGTACATCTTGCTGGCGTAGCCGTTGATCCAGAAGTGGCCGAATGCATCGAGGGTCTGCTGCACGGTCAGACCGCAGACCGACGGAATGACCTGGGTCACCAGCTTCATGGTCGTAGCTTCATCCACGTCGTCGTTCAGCATAAACACGTGGTCTTCCTCGAAGCCGGCTTCCCGGAGGCACTGCTCCCATTTTTCGGCGCCAAAGGTCTGGGTAACGAGTTTTTCGATGGCTTTATGTACAGTTCCCTTCATGATTGAAAAAGTGTGAGGTAGTTATTGGATAAGATTTGAGTGATGCACGGGATCAGGCATTGTCTTTGGCTTCGTAGCCGGCCAGCTTTTGCAGCAGTTCTTCGTTGCTGCGCTTGAGCACGTTGATCTGCGACGTTTTATGCTCGATGTCGGCATCCAGCGCCTCCATCTTTTCTTTGTATTGCTGGGAACGCCTGGCGGTTTTTTCGTTGACGGCCCGCAGTTCGTTTTCCTTCTGTTCGAGGGCTGCCTTGCCTTCTCTGAGTTCGGCCAGTTGCCCTTCGAGCTGGCTGGCGTTCTCGCGCAGTTCCTTTTCCAGCCGAAACTGCTGTTCCTGCGTCGCCATGAGTTCTTCCAGGTTCTGGCGCATTTCCTCCTCCTGGGCCCGCATCTGTTCCGACTGCGTGTTCGAATCTTCGAGCAGGCGGTGCATCTTTTCGCTGTTCTTGGCCGAAATGATGGTCGAAGCCAGGATTTCGCCGGCTTTTTCCACGAAAGCCACCTGGTGCGCCTCGTAGCGCACGAAGCCCGCCATCTCGACTACGGCTTCCACCCGGTCGTTGTACTTGGCCGGCACGATCAGCAGGCAGGTGGGCGTGGCGTCGCCGAGGCCCGAGGTGATGAAGGTATAGTTGCGGGGAATTTCGGTGAGCAGCGTCGTTTCGGCTTCCAGGTACGCCTGCCCCACGAGCCCCTGGCCGGCGGCAATGCGCTTTTCGAGGTACTTCTTGCGGTTGAAGGCGTAGCAGGCGGCCAGGTTCAGGTGCGGCTCCGACGCTTCTTCGTCGAGCACGAAGAGGCTGCCCTGCTGGGCGTCGAGGTATTTGACCAGGAACGAGAGGGACTGGCTGGCCAGGGCCGCCAGGTCGTGCTGGTGGAGGTGCACGATTTCGGCGAACCGGGCCTGGCCTTCCGTGAGCCAGAGGCGCCGTTCGTCTTCCGACTTCATCTTTTTGAGCTGCTCGCGCATCTGCATGAGCCGGGCGGCCAGGTTGTCGGCGTTCACGGTGGCATTCTCGGGGGTAAGCCCCTCCCACTGGGCCTCGTAGTTGCCGGCCGACATGCTGGCGACGAAGTCGTGGGCTTGCTTGAAGTTGCGGATGGACGTTTCAATGACCTCCGCCGGGTCCTGGAGGGTTACTACCGTGCCGGGGTCGAACAAGTACTGGCGGTTGTTCTGGTCGAGGGTTTGCAACAGCCCCGTCCGGTTGCGGGCATCCTGCCGGATGCGGCTCATCACCAGCGACAGCGTGGGAACGCCCAGGAGCAGCAGCAGGATTTGCAGCACCACGTTGGCCTGCGCGGCCAGTTCGTAATCCGCCTGGGCTTGCTGCACGCGGGCCTCCTGGTGGGCGTGCAGGCCCGTCGCAAACATATTCCAGGTCCGCCATACCGACAGGCCCCGGTCCTGGTTGAGCATTTCCACGAACGCCGCCGTGCTGTCGGTCCGGGCCGTTTCCACCATCAGGCGGCAAAAAGAAATGTAATCCTCGAACACGTGCTTCACCTGCAAAAGGTCTTCCATGTGCCCGTATTCCTGCCTGCGCAGTTCGGCGTTGAGACGGTACAGGCACGAATCCGCATCCACCACGGAATTCGTAAACGGTTCCAGCAACCCCTGTTTCTTGGTGAGGGCGTATCCCCGCACCCCGAGGTCCATCGCTTGCAACTTTATCAGCAGTTCGTCGGTATCACGCAGGATCGCCTGGCTCTCCAGCTTGGTCCGGTTGTAGCCGGCCAGCACGCGGCTGTTGTAAAAGCTCAGGCTCACGCTGGCCAGGATCAGGAGAATGATGCACGAAACCGAAAATAAAATGTTGTTTTCGCGGAGGTATTGAATCAGGGCCTTCATAGGTAAATCAAAAGAGTAGCTCTTCGGACGAATGCATTACTTCTGGGTAATCTGGCCGGCCGTACCGAGGATTTTGAACTCCGTCCGGCGGTTCAGTTCGCGGCCTTCCCGTTCATCGTCGTTGGAGGCCAGGGGCTTCTCCTCGCCGTAGCCCTGGGCCACCAGCCGCGAAGCGTCAATGCCCTTCCTGATCAGGTAGTTGACCACGGCCGTCGCCCGGCGCTGCGAGAGTTGCTTGTTGTAGGCGTCGTCGCCCACGAAGTCGGTGTGGCCCGAAATCTCCACGCGCAGGCCGCCGTTTTCCTTCATCATCCGCTCCAGGCGGTTCAGTTCGGTGTAGGAGTCGGCCTGGAACGTGGCCTTGTTGAAATCAAAGTAGATGTTGCGCAGCACCACCTGGAAGCCCACTTCCAGCTTCGACAGGGTAACGTCTTTATGGACCGTCTGTTCCTGCGCCTGCACGCCGGGAATGGTCACGTCCACGTTCTTGAACATGTAGCCTTCCGACTCCACCGCCACCAGGTAGTCCTGGGCGGTGCCGTTGGTGAACGTACACTGGTAAATGCCGGGGGCCACCAGTTTGACGCCTACTTCGGTATCGGCCGCTTTGCTCTTCACCGACAGCTTGCCGCCCAGCGGGGCGTTCTGCTCGTTGAGCACGCGGATGCGCAGCGTGACGGGCTTGGTGGCCGCGGCCGCAATCACGGGTACTTCGGGCTTCCTGCCTTCGATCTTGCGCGACTTGAGGCCCTGGTAGTTCTGGATGTGGTCGGGAATCATCACCTTGTAGATGTCCTTTTCGCCCATGCCGCCGTCCTTCACCGAAGCGTAGTAGCCGTACTTGCTGTCGCCCGACTTCACGAAGTAAATGTCGTCGTCGGGCGTATTGATGGGGTAACCGATGTTGACCGGCTCCGACCATTTTTTGCCCGTGCTGTCGAATTCCGACACGAAGATGTCGTAGCCGCCCATGCCGGCGTGGGCCCGGGAGCTGAAGTACAGCGTTTTGTTGTCGTAGTCAATGAACGGGCCGTCGTCGTCGGCCGGGGTGTTGATGGGGGCGCCGATGTTGACGGGTTTGCCCCAGCGGCCCTTCTTGTCGAGCTGGCTGTAGTAAATGTCGATGCCGCCCTTGCCGCCGGGCCGGTCGCTGGTGAAAAACAGGGTTTTGCCGTCGGGCGAAATGCTTACTGAGTTCTCGCTGTAGCGGGAGTTGATGTTGTCGCTGATGGTTTCGGCCCGCGACCAGGTGCTGTCGTCGCGCATTTTCGACACGTAAATGTCGCCGCCGTTTTCGTCTTTGTAGAGGAACAATTCGCGGCCGTCGCCCGAGAGGCCGATGCTGGCGTCGTGGAATTCGGTGTTGATGAGGGTGCCGATGTTTTTGGCCGGCTGCCACTTGTCTTCCTTGAAGTACGATACGTAAATGTCTTCGAAGAACAACAGGTCCTGGTCCACGTTGCCGATGCCCGTACCCCCTTCGCGGCGGGAGGTGAAGATGATCATCGTCTCGTCCTTGTTGATGGCCGGGGCGTAGTCGGGGGCGTCGGTGTTCACGCCGTCACCCAGGTTGCGGATCGTGTATTCCAGCGGGTCTTCGGTGTACTTCTTGCCGTTTTCGCACTGGGCGATCCGGTCTTCGATGTCGAGCAGCAGCCCCTTGGTGCTTTTGAGCTTTCTGGCGGCCGGGTCGCTTTCCAGCCTGGCCTTGTACTGCCGGTAGTACTGCACGGCGTTGTCAAACTCCCGGCCGAGCTGGAAGGCCTGCCCGATCAGGTACAGCACGTCCTTGCTCACGTTGGGGTCGAGCTGGTACGCCTTGAGGAGGTACTTGCTGGCGCGGCCCTTGTCGATGGTTTCCAGGATACACTTGCCGGCCATGAAGTTGGCCCGCAGGTTGTCGGGGTTCGCCTTCAGGGCCAGTTCGTAGTTGTCCAGCGCCAGCATTTTGGCCCCTATGTTATAGGCCGCATCGGCTTCTGCCACCAGGTCCGCGTCTTGCTGGGCGTAGGCAGCCTTGCCCACCGAAAGCAGGACTACCAAGCTCAGCAGAAATATTGGTAATCGTGTCTTAGCCATTGTTACCACTCCTTATCAGGTTCTTCGTTGTAAAAATTCTTCGTTAGTAGGTGCTTTATCAGGAAATGCGCGGAACATAACGCCCCCTCCTCCGGTCTCCCTTCCTCCCGTCTCCGGTCTCCTTTTATATCAATTGCCCGTGATCAGAAACTCCGTCCGCCGGTTCAACGCCCGGCCTTCTTCGTCGTCGTTCGATACCAGGGGCCGCTCCATGCCGTAGCCTTTGTGGGTGAACCGCTCCGGCGATACGCCCTTGGCGATCAGGTAATCCACCACGGCCTTCGCCCGGCGGTCGGAAAGCTTTTTGTTGTACTCGGCGCTGCCCTTGCTGTCGGTGTGGCCCGAGATTTCAATCTTCAGCGTGGGCACTTCGGTCATGATTTCGAGCAGGTTCTGGAGTTCGGCCGTCGATTCCTTCTTGAGCGTGGCCTGGTCGAAGTCGAAGAAAATGTTGCGCAGAATGATGCGGGAGCCGACGCTGACGCGTTTCAACTCCACGTCGAGCACAATTTCCTGGTAGCCCTTGCTGGGCGGAATCTCGAAGTTCTCCGAGTGGAACAGGTAGCCGTCCTTTTCCACGGCGAAGCGGTAGTTTTTGCCCGAGGGCATCACCGTGAGGTAATAGCCCACCGTGTCCGACTTCTGCTCGGTGATCACTTCGGCGTTTTCGTTGTTGGTCAGCACGATGCCGGCTTCCAGGGGCTTTTTGGTGAACGCGTCGGTGATGTGGCCCTTCAGGATTGTGGTGTTGGTGTTCATTTCCACCTTCACCTGCTTGATCTCCATGGGCCGGGCCGTGACCGACACCTTGGCCGCCTGGATGGTGCGGGTCGCCGCGGTGGTAAGCTCCTTGGGCTTGGGCATCGAGATCAGGTAAATATCTTTTTCGCCGTGGCCGCCTTCCTTGGCCGAGGCGTAGTAGCCGTGCTTGTTGTCGGCCGAAAGCACGAAGTAGGAATCTTCGCCGGCGGTGTTGATGGGGTAACCCAGGTTTTCGGGCTGCGACCACGCGGTGGTGGCCTCGTCGAAGCTGCTGCGGTAAATGTCGTAGCCGCCCATGCCGGCGTGGCCGCGGGAGCTGAAGTACAGCGTGTGGCCGTCGGCGTGAATGAACGGGGCGTCGTCGTCGCGGGACGTGTTGACGGGGGCGCCCAGGTTGGTGGCCGGGCCCCAGCCGCCCTTGCTGTCCTTGCGGCTCACGTAGATGTCGAGGCCGCCCAGGCCGCCGGGCCGGTTGCTGGAGAAGTAGATGGTGTTGCCGTCGGCGGTCATCGACACGGACGGCTCGTAGTACTTGGTGTTCACGTTGTCGCCCAGGCTCTGCGGCTTGGACCACGTGTTCGCGATGGCGTCGAAGGTGGAGGCGTAGATGTCGCCGCCGCGGCCGTCGCGGTAGATGAACAGTTGCTTGCCGTCGGGCGAAAGGGCGATGCAGGCGTCGTGCTTGTCGGTGTTCACCTCCATGATGTTGCGCGGCGCGGTCCACTGGCCGTTGGCCTTGTAGGAAATGTAGAGGTCTTCGTAGTACTGCCCGTCGAGCATGGATACCTGCTTGCCCGTAGAACCTTCGCGGCGGGACGTAAACACCATCACCGACTCGTCGGCCGAAATCACCGGGGCGTAGTCGGGGTACCTGGAGTTGATGGTGGCACCGATGTTGTCGATGAGGGCCTTTACCGGGTCGGCCAGGTAGCGGATGCCGTTCTGGCATTCGTACATCTTGCGGTTCAGGTGTTCGAGCACATCCTTGGCGGCCGGCGTCTTGCTGAAAGCCGTGTAGGTTTGCAGGGCCTTGGGGAACTGGTGGTCGTACTGGTAGGCTTCGCCCAGGAACATGAGCAGATTGGGGTGCATGCCCGGGTTGCCCCGGAACGCCTTTTCGAGAAAGGGCACGGCCTTTTCCTTGTAGGTCGTCTCCAGGTGGCACAGGCCGGCCTTAAAGTTGGCCTCCGCGTTGTCGGGGTCGGCTTTCAGGCCTTCCAGGTAAATCGTCAGGGCTTCGTTGTACACTTTTTCTTCAAACAGCGCATCGGCTTCCCGGAACAGCCGCTTGGGCGACTGGGCCAGGAGGCTCAGGCAGCAGAAAAGCGTACAACCCAAAATAACGAGGAACTGTCTCATGGCTACTGGTGGAAGTGGGGCGGGACGAAAAGTAAAGGGACGTGCTTTGCCCCGCCGGCGACTCATAAAGCTTTCGTAATGGCAACTTCAACCCGTCTAACTGCCACGTTGCCAAACAAATGTAATTAGGAATGGGAATGACCGGCCCCGGGCGTACGGGCGTAAAATGTAAGGTCCGGCGGGGGTTTGGTGCCGGGCCACCCCGTTTTTGTTACTTTTGCAGCCGTTTCCGCCAACCCGGGTTACCTTTTTCCGGTTTACCCGTTCGTACGGCGTACCACGACCGTTCCGGAGGCCGGCTCCGCCATCTCATTACGTTACCGCTATGGAAATTACCAAGGCCGAATTCGTGCAGGGCAGCGTTGACTACGCCAATTGCCCCGTGACCACCAAACCCGAGTACGCCTTCATCGGCCGCTCCAACGTGGGCAAGTCGTCGCTCCTCAACATGCTGACGGGCCGGCCGGGCCTGGCCAAAACGTCGCAGAACCCGGGCAAAACCCAGCAGATCAACCACTTCCTCATCAACGACAGTTGGTACATGGTCGATTTGCCGGGCTACGGCTACGCCAAGGTGAGCCAGACCGAACGGGCCAGGTGGGAAAAGATGATCCGGGCGTACCTGTTGCAGCGCGAAAACCTGCACTGCGTGTTCGTGCTGCTCGATTCGCGGCACCCGGCGCAGAAATCGGACCTGGACTTCATGCGGTGGCTGGCCGAAAACGGCGTTCCCTTCGCCATGCTCTTTACCAAGACCGACAAGCAGTCGAAGACCCGCACCGGGGCGCTGATCGACGCCTACGTGGCTCGCATGCTGGAGGAATGGGAAGAACTGCCGCCGTACTTTCTCACTTCGGCCGAGTCCCGCGAGGGCCGCGATGCGGTGCTTTCTTACATCGCCTCTCTGCTGGCGCAGTACCAGCAGTCGCTCCCCAGAACCAAGGACGGCAAGCCGGTTTTCTGACCGGCAGACGCGTAACGGCCGCCTGAATGGCCGTAATTTTGCCGGGTGTAATAATTGGCGTCCTTTTGGTGCGTGTCGGCGGTTACCGCCGGTCGGGGGCAGCCGGGTGTACCATCCGGGGCGAATTTATTGCCCCCGCCGGACGCGATACTTACCCTTTCGGCGTTAAGAGTATCCAGGAAAGTGATTATTTTTATCCCTATGAAAATCAAACTTGTATTACCCCTTTTGCTGGCCCTGTTCGTGGCCGGCTTCGCCCAGGCGCAAAAAGCCTCTACCAAAGGGCTGACCGTAGCCGAGTTCTACGAGGGCGGCCAGGAGGCATTGTTGGCCGACATTCAGAAAATGCTGGTATACCCGCCGATGGCCAAGCGCAACCGCGTGCAAGGCGAATGCATCGTGGCCTTCGTGCTGGAAGAAGACGGCAAGATCAGCAACCAGCAGCTCATCAAGGGCGTAGGCGGCGGCACCGGCGAAGAGGCCATGCGCATCGTCAAAAGCTTGAAGTTCAAGGCGCCGGGTTACCGTTTCAACGCCTCCGTGCCCGTGAAGTTCTCGCTGCCCCGGCCGGGAGGCGCCTAACCTTTTTGCCGGGTTTTTATGGGCCGGCGCACGGGGTTCTGCCCGGGGGTGAGTAATTTTGAATCCTTCTTTACCAAACCAGTACCTATTAACGAGATAACATGGATTTAAAAGAGATTGCTGCCATTTCGGGGAAAAGCGGCTTGTTCCGGGTGCTGAAACCCACCCGCGCCGGGGTCATTCTGGAATCGTTGGACGAACAGCGGACCCGCAGCGTTGCCGGCCCGCAGAGCCGGGTGTCCCTGCTGAAAGAAATTTCCATCTACACCACCGACGCCGAAGGCTCCGTGCCGCTGGAAGAAGTATTCCGTAAAATTTACGCCAAGTACGGCGACCAGCCCTTGCCCGTCGATAATAAGGCCGATACCGATGCGCTGGGCGATTTTGTGGGCGAAGTGCTTCCCGAGTACGACCGCGACCGGGTGTACCCCTCTGACATGAAAAAGCTGGTGCTCTGGTATACGCTCCTGGTCAACCACCTGCCCGAGTTCTTCCAAACGCCGGCCGCGGCCGCAACGGATGCCGAAGCCGCTCCGGCGGACGCGGAAACCAAAGCGGCCACCGAACCCGGCGAAGAAGCCAAAGGGTAATTGTTGGTTGTTCGTTATTGGTTGTTTGTTGTCCGATTAAAACCAAAAAGCCCGCATTGGAAGATGCGGGCTTTTTGGTTTCTTGGGCCGGCTAAGGCAGTGTTGATCGAACAACGGACAACGAGCAACGAACAACCATATTACGCCGGCTGGCGGACTACTTCGTATTCGCGGAAGGTGATGCCCAGGTTTTCGAGTTCGTCGAGCACCGGCTCGTAAATGTCGGGGTGAACCGGGATTTGCACGCCCCGTTCCTTGATCTTGCCTTCGAGCAGCAGTTTGGCGGCCACGGCGATGGGCAGGCCCACGGTTTTGGCCATTGCCGTGTGGATGTTGTCTTCGCCCCGCACGATGAGGGAAGTGACCAGGTGCTTGGTTTCGCCGTTCAGTTCGTACTCAAACTCGTGCTGCATCACGATGATATCTTTCTCCTCGGGATTCAGCTTCCACTTGCGTTCGAGCACGAATTGCAGGATTTCGGCGGGGGTAGCGTTGGGCAGGGTGATCTTTTCGTCGCTCAGGATGCCCAGCCACTCCAGGCGCTTCATCTCTTCGGAAGTCTCGTCGAGGCCCAGGTAGTCGGCAATCTGCTTTTCGATGGGCAGGTCCGACTCACCGAGGAAGGTTTTGACCCAGTCACGGTAGGTCATGTTCTCGGTGTTCTCGATGCGGTGCACCGAGTCGGTGAGGCCGAGCCGCACCAGCACCTGCCACGACGGGCAGAAACCTACCGGCCGCAGCGTGCCGCGCAGCATGGTTTTAACGTCGGCCAGGCCGTACGCCTCGCGGTAGCTGAGCGAATCGCGGTTGCCGTAGGCTTCCAGGGGACCAAAGTCCTGCACGTCGATCTGTTCGGCGCGCGCAAACACCTGGTGGGCCGGAATGTACTTGTACTGGCCGCCGGCGATGTACTTGACCATGCCTTGCCCGGCCACCACCACGTTGCGGGGGTTCCAGGTAAACTTATAGTTCCAGGGGTTGTCGTCCGCCTGCGTGTCCATCAGGCCGCCGCAGTAGGATTTGTAGGAAGTCACTTTGCCGCCCTGGTTCTTGATCCGGTTGATCACCCGCATGGCCGACATGTGGTCGATGCCGGGGTCAAGGCCCATTTCCATGAGGATGAGCAGGTTCTTGTGGGTGGCTTCGATGTTGAGTTCGCGGATCTCGGAGGAAACGTACGAAGCCGTGAGCAGGTGTTTGTTGAAACGCATGCAGGCCCGGGCCACGTGAATGTGGTACACGGTCGGCAGCATGGAAATGACCACGTCGGCCTGGCTGATCTGCTTTTCCCGCTGCTTCTGGTCGAACACGTCGAACAGGATGGCCTGCACGTGCGGGTACACCTCCGTCTTTTTCTGGGCCGGCTCCAGCGCCATGTCGCCCACGGTGATCTGCCACCCGGATTCGAGGGCCTTTCTGGCCAGGTAATCAATAAGGTACGTGGACGAACGGCCGGCGCCTAATATCAGAATTTTCTTGGGAACCGACGCGGAATCGGTGGACGAGGACATCATACAATGAGTACTTTTAAACTGCTAATCACTATAACGACCAACCCGCGGCTAAGCTTGTGTCTGCGCCGTTTTTGCGCGCAGCCGGGGCAGCGACCCCGAAAAGTAGCCTAAAATACGGTTACTCCGCCTATTTGCCGGGCATTATTTTTGACGGGAACCCTTTTTGTCTTACTTTCGCGCCCCCCTTTTCTTCTGCCGCCAAAGATACTATCCCTAAAATAAAATACCCGTATGCGGAAAGTTGATTTGCAAATTTTTGTGGAAATATACCCCCGCCACGAGCTGAACGACGCCGACCAAACCCTGTTCCGGGAGGCCCGGGAGGCCACCAAGAGTTCGTATTCGCCTTACTCAAACTTCTGCGTGGGCGCCGCCCTGCGGCTGGAAGACGGCACCCTCCTGCGGGGCAGCAACCAGGAGAACGCTGCGTTTCCCTCGGGGCTGTGCGCCGAACGGACGGCCGTGTTCTCGGCGGCCGTGCAGCACCCGGGCAAACGCATCGACGCCATTGCCATTGTGGCCTGCCCGGCGAATTCCGGCCAGTTCGTGCCCATTTCGCCCTGCGGGGGCTGCCGCCAGGTGCTGCTGGAGTACGAACAGAAACAAGGAAGCCCGATGCGGGTGCTCATGGACGGCGAAAACGACCAGGTGACGGTGTTCCCGTCGGCGGCGGCGCTGCTGCCCAACGGCTTCTCGGCCGACCATTTGCAGTAGGAGCCCCTCCCCTCTCTTTGCCCCCGCCAGCCGCCGCTCCCCACGCTTGCCATGCCCACCACGCCGTCCACCGCCCCGCCTGACGCCCCGCCCCCCCGCCGCGGCAAGGGGCGGCGCCGGGCCGTGGCGGCGGTGCTGTTGCTCCTGCTGGCCTGGGTGGTTGCCGACCTCACCTGGCCGGTGCAATCCGACATCCGGTCGTTCGACTACCGGGCCATTGCCCGCATGGACACCCGGATGTGGCAGTCGTACTACGCCCGGGAGCGGGTAAAACTCTTCGGGCAACTGGCCCGGCTCCTGCGGGAGCAGTACGGGGCGCCCTTCCTGCGGTCCCACCTGATTGCCTACTACGCGGCCCGGGCCGCCTTCTTGTTCAAGGACGGGCACAACCGCCCCGAGTACGAGCAGGCCCTGCCGCCCCTGACGCGCCTTTACGCCCAGATCAACCGGATGAGCCGCGAACCCATTGACGCGGACCGGGCCGCCCGGCTCGAACTGGAATGGTGGATCATTCACCGACAACGGCAGCACCTCCGCCCCGATGCCCTCGAATGGGCCCTGGCCCGCACGGCCGCCGCCATCTACCACCAACCCGCCGAAGCCATGCTGCCCCACGCCCGCTACCGCGCCGCGGCCATGCACATCCGCGATACGAAAGCCGTCAACGGCGGCCTGCAAGCGGAAGACTGGCGGCAGATTGAGGCGCTGCTGCTAAACTCCTGGCGGGAGTTGTGGGAGGCGGTTCAGGACGGCAGACAGGAACCGGGTAAAAACGGGCAGCCTGAGCGGTAGAAGTACATGCTTCCCAGTAGATAGCTGTACTTAAAAGAAAGGTTATGGCTGACTGGTTGTATGGCTATATGGTTAAGGAATAGTGCGGGCGTAAGCCCAACCATACAGCCATTCAACCATACAACCGTCTAACCATTCAGTAACCAATCCCACTCCTGCCAGCCTTACTTTCCGATCTTCAGCTTCTCCCCCACCGACACGCTGGAGGCGGTTTTGTTGTTCCAGTCGAGAATCTGCTGCACGGTGACGCCGTACTGCCGGGCAATTTTGTAGAGCGTATCGCCGGCCTGCACAGTGTGTTCGGTAAACGTTGCCGCCGGCACGGGTTCGTTGGCTACCGGCGTAACCACCGGACGGGTAGCTGGTGCGTGGGCTGCTTCTTCCGCCGCTTCTTCGCCCACGATCAGTTTCTGCCCGGGCTTCAACCCATCCGCATCCGCCAGGCCGTTCCAGCGGCGCAGGTCGGCCACCGAAACGCCGTACAGTTTGGCAATGGCAAATAAGGTTTGCCCGGGGGCGACTTCGTGCGTTTTGAAGAAAACGAGCGGCTCGGCTTGGGCGTTGGGTGCAACGTCCGCCTTGGGTTCAATGGTCGTGGTTACCGGCTCCGGCGCGGAAGCTTTTTCCTGGGAAGACGCTACGGCGGAATCCGGTTTGGGCGTCGCCGGCTCTACCGGGGCGGACGGTGCGTTATCGGCCGCGGCCGCGGTACTGGCGACGGATTCCGGCCGGCGGTCTTCGGGCGGCGTAGTTGTTGTTGTAGTCGTCGTTTTAGGCGTTGACCGGCCGGGCGTAACGGCAACCGGCTCCTGGTTCGTGGCCGCCGGGGTGTTTCGGGGCGTCGTTCGCGTGGCGGGCCGGGCAGGGGCCGCCGGCGTTTCTTTCCGGGCCACCGCCGTTTCGGGTTTGGGAATGTTTTTGTACGCTACGGGCGTGGAAGCGGGGCGGATGTAGCGCAGCCACACCACCTGTCCGTGCCGCAGTTTCTCGGGCCGCCGCAGCCGGTTCTTGCGCAGCAGGGCGGGCAACGTCACGCCGTACTTCTGCGACACCGACCAGTACGTTTCGCCTTCCGCCGCCACGTGGAAGTGAATTTTGGCCTTGCCGCGTTTGCGCTTCAGGTAGTACACCTGCCCGGGCACCAGCGGGGTACGGGCTTCCAGGTCGTTGTACTTGAGAAACTTGGCCAGGGAAACGTCGCCCTGCTCGGCCAGCGCAGTGCTGTTGTCGCCGGGTCCGGCCATGATACCGGGCTTGCCGTTGATGCGGTACAATCTGGCCCCGCGCCCTGATTTCTTTTCCAGTTGCGGAAAACGGCCCTGTTCCGACAGGTCCACGGCAACGGTGGCGGGTTCCGTACGGGCCAGGGTGGGCTTGGGCTTCGTGGGACCGGGCACGGGGGCATTGAGCCGGGCGGCCAGTACGCTTGCCCGGTCCATGGGCACCGGCACGACCACGGTGTAGTTTTTCTCGTCGGGCACCCGGCGGGTGTCGAGCCATTTGTTGTAGGCCGCCAGTTGTTCTTCGTTGAGGTCGAGTTCGCGGGCCACCTGTTGCAGGGTTTTGCCGGCGGCGTCCGGGTACTCCAGCAGCGCCAGCGTTGGGGCGGTCTGTCCGATCTGGTCTTCGAAGGCCACGCGGTGGGCCAGGAACTTGAGGATGTACCAGTGCGTGTCGTCGTCAATGTCCATGTGGTCCACGCCTTTGTGCTTGTCGCCGACCAGGGCCCGGCAGCCCCCCACGCCAGTGTTGTACGACAGCAGGGCGTGCACCCAGTTCTGGAGGAAAAAATTGTTTTTCTTGAGGTACCGGGCCGCCGCCCGCGTCGCCGCCACGATGTGTTTGCGTTCGTCCACGCTGCCGTCCACGGTAAGGCCCATCTCCTGGGCGGTTGCTTTCTTGAACTGCCAGTAGCCCACGGCGTTGGAAGTAGACACCGCGTCGGAGATCAGGTCGCTCTCCTGGAGGGCCAGGAACTTGAATTCGTCGGGCAGCCCTTCTTCGGCCAGTACGCGTTCAATGACGGGGAAATAGAGGTTAACGCGGTCCAGCTTGACCTGGTAAAGTTTACCGCCCGTTCGCAGCTTCTGGGCATTTTCGGCAATCTTTCGGCGGGCACTTTCCTTGATTCTGAGTTTCATTCCCCCAAGTTCCATCGTTTGGGGCACTTCGATGTCGGTGGCAAAAGTCGGGAGAAGGGCAACGAAAAAGAGCAAAAAAGCCAGCGGACGATGCTTCATGGGGGTGTAGCGTGGTTTATGGTTGCAAAAGAACGGTGCAACGGCTAGATATTCAACCTTTCGCGCAACTTTTATGCAATTGCGCCCCCGCCACCTACCGTTAGCAATGTCTTATCAACGCTCCGGCGCGGCAAATCGTATCCGTTATTTCTTGCGTACCACCATCAGGCCGTCGCGCAAAGGCAGCAGGACGTTTTCCACGCGGTCATCCTGTTGGACCCTGGCGTTGAAGGCCAGGATGGCCCGCAGTTCCTTGTCCTTTTTGGTTGCTTCGGGTTGGACCACCTTGCCGCTCCACAGCACGTTGTCGGCCACGATGATGCCGCCCGGCCGCACCTTGTCGAACACCAGGTCGTAGTACAGCCCGTAGTTGGCCTTGTCGGCGTCAATGAAAACCAGGTCGAAGGTTTCGTCGAGTTGCGGGATGAGGTCGGCGGCGCGGCCGATGCGGAAGTCCACCCGGCCGGTCATGCCGGCCTTCTCGACGAAGCTCCGCACCATGCGTTCGAGTTCTTCGTTCACGTCGAGGGTGATTACCTTGCCGCCCTCGGCCAGCCCTTCGGCCAGACACAGCGCCGAATAGCCCGTGTACGTACCGATCTCCAGCACCCGGGAGGGTTTTACCAGGTGCGAAAGCAGGGCCAGTACCCGGCCTTGCAGGTGGCCCGACAACATGCGCGGCGACAGCACGTTGGCGTGCGTCTCCCGGTTGAGTTGGCGGAGGGTTTCCGGCTCCGGGGAAGTGTGGTCCTCGGCGTATCGGGCCAGGTCGGGCGGGATAAAATCCATGCGGCAGGCGGCTGAAGTGAATATTCAATCTAGAAAGAGATTTCGGCGCGGGCAAACGAATTTCCTGGTTATTTTACCCCGTTCACTCACCCCGTTGTCCGCCATGACTCCTCCCACGCCCTTTTTACGCACTGCCGAAGCCCTCTTCCGGGCCGCCGTGGCGGCCGTGCAGCCCGCCCCGCTGATCCGTCAACACGTGCGGCTCGCCGGTAACCAGCTGACCCTTGCCGGATCGGTTTTCGACCTCGCAACCGTGGAACACATTTACGTGGTAGGCGCCGGCAAAGCCACGGCTCCGATGGCCGCCGCCCTGGAGGAACGGTTGGGAGATGCCATTACCGATGGACTCATTATCGTGAAATACGGCCATACGGCTCCCCTCCGGCGGATTCGCACGGTAGAAGCGGCCCACCCGGTACCCGACGAAAACGGCCTGGCCGGTACCCGCGAACTGGTGGCATTGGTGGAAAAGGCCGGCGAACGCGACCTGGTGATCTGCCTGCTTTCGGGCGGCGGCTCCGCCCTGCTGATTGACACCCCGCCGGGCGGTACGTTGTCGGAGGTGCAGCCGTTTTTCGGGCTGCTGCTGGCATCCGGCGCCGACATTGCCGAGGTGAATACCGTGCGCAAACACCTGTCGGCAGTCAAAGGCGGCGGCCTGGCAAGGGCGGCTTTCCCGGCCCGGGTGGTGTCGCTGATCCTCTCCGACGTGATTGGCGACCCACTGGATGTAATTGCCTCGGGACCCACCGTGGCCGACCCCACTACCTTTGCCGACGCCCTCCGGATCGTCGGGAAGTACGGGCTGGCGGAAAGGGCCCCGGCCGCCCTGCTCGAACATTTGCAAAAAGGCCGGCGCGGCATCGTGCCCGATACGCCGAAAGCCGCTGATGCGGTCTTTGCAAAAACGGCCAACTACCTGATCGGCAGCAACCGCATTGCCCTGGAAGCAGCCCGGGCCGAAGCGGAGCGGCTAGTCTTCCACGCCCGAATCATTACCGACCGCATTGCCGGCGAGGCCCGGGAAGTAGCCGGGGCAGTGGTCCGGGAAGCCAAACGGGTTGCCGGCGACGATACGGTTCCCAAACCCGCCTGCCTGCTGTGGGGCGGCGAAACGACCGTAACCCTGGGCGGCGCCGGTGGCCTGGGGGGCCGCAACCAGGAATTGGCCCTGGCCGCCGCCCTCCTGCTGGAAAACGAACCGGGCATTACCCTGCTTTCGGGCGGCACCGACGGCACCGATGGTCCTACGGACGCCGCCGGTGCCTTGGCGGACGGGTACACGGCCGGGCGGGCAAGGGCAAAGGGCATCGTTCCGGAGGATTACTTAGCCGCCCACGATTCGTACCACTTCTTCCGGCAGGCAGACGGTCACCTGGTTACCGGCCCGACCCTGACGAATGTAATGGACATCATCGTGGTTTTGATAGAAACGTGATAGTAATAGAATTAAGGTTCCAATCAATTCAACTAATTCATTCATTCAGAGCGGAATATCTTCGGAAACTCGATCTGGCTTTTGTGCGCCGAATGCTGAAAGTTGAGCACGATGACCAGCACGATGCTGCCCAGGATGAGGATGAGGCTGTAGGTACGCAGTTGGATCATGGTGCCGAGTTCCTTCTGGTTGTTGTGGTAAAAAGGGTCGTCGTAGTCCTCGCGCATCATCCGTTCGCCGCCGTACCGCAGGATCTTGCCGGACTTTTCGGGGTCGTTGTGGTACACCTTCAGCGCCATTTTGTACACCAGGTAGTTCAGGTAAAAAGCAATGCCGAGCAGCAGCACCGGGATGAAAAATACGAGGTCGTACATCATTCAAGGGGTTTCGGAAGGCGCATCAGGGTTTGACCAAAACGGTGGAAACGGGCGGCCGGGCGGGGCTACCCATGCATTACGGTTGCCAGACCATCGCCCCGGCGTCGAGCGGCTTTTCCAGCAAGCCCCGTTGCCAAAGCCAGTTTACGTACGCCGCCAGGGCCGCTGGGGGATACGTCAGCGGCCCTCCCGTGAGGTAATAATACGGGTTCACCGCCCTTTGGATGTAATTCAGCTTCCCGGGCGGAACGGGTTCTTCGAGGTACCGGGCCAGGATTTGCGCCGCTTCTTCCGGGTAGTCGGCGGCGAACCGGTACCCCCGGGTTGCTCCTTCCAGGAAATGCCCGACGGCACCGGGCTCCGCCTGGGCAAACGTACGGCGGGTGTGGATCATCGGGCAGGGCGGGTACGGAATGCCAAACGCCTCGGGGCGGAAAACGGTCAGCGGAATTCCCTCGTAGGCCGCCTCAGCGCCTTCAACCGGCAGGAAAATCCAGGTCAGGTCGGTTTCGCCGGCCAGCAGCATCTTCCAGGTGTCGAGTTTGGCCGGGGCAAACACGGTCGGGCCGTTTTCGCCGCTCCCTTCGGTTACGGCCGTGAGCAACCCCTTTTCGAAGGGCAGTTCCAGGGCGGCGTACCGCTTGCCGGGCCAATCTCCCACCGTACGGATGCCCGATGCCGGCCCGGCCACGAACGCCGAAGTGTTTTCTTGCAAGATCGGCGCGACGGCCAGCAGTTGCGGCATTTGCACCGCCCGGTGGTGTTCAATGAGTCCTTCGGGCGGGCCAATGCAGAAATCCACGTCCCCGCGCAGCAGTTTTTCGGTGGGCATCACCGCGTACCCGTCGGCCGACGGCGAAACGCATTCCAGGTCGAGCCAGCCCTTGTGTTGGGCCACGAACAGGCCGGTGTGCATCGGGTTAGGCGTCCAGTCGAGGGCGATTTTCATGAGTACTGGGGATTGAGTATTGGGGATTGGGGACTAGAATGGAGCATACCTTACGTGGCATAAACAATACGGCCCTGGCCGGCGTTAAGGGGGAGATTCTTTAACTTGCACTGTACCCCCGGAACGCCATTGCCCCGTATGACCAACGAAGATAGAAATCCGATTGACAAAGATAAAGTAGCCGAAAACCCGGGCCTGTTGCCGTACGCCCACACAATTGGCAGCGCCGTGATCCGGCCCGAAGACACCGGCAAGATCAAGGGCCGGGCCGTGACGGCCATGCGCCAGCAGACGCAGCGCCAGATGGACCAGTTGTACCAGCAGATGCAGACGCTGGTGGACCAGGCCAATGCCCTCAAACGCCGGGTGGAAGTGTCCGAACGCATTTACCAGACCCAACTGAACTTCGATCCGATCATCGGCAACACGTACTACCTTTACGAACGCCTCGACGGCACCGACATGCTTTCGATGATTGGCCCCGCCGAGTGGGGCCGCTCCCGGCCGTTCAAGCAATTTGTGGCCCAGGCCACCCTCCTTGCGGACCATACCTGGGACGTGCAGTACCAAGACGAAGGACAGGCACAATAAGGAGTTGTTCGTTATTGGTTGTTCGTTGTTCGAGGACGTTACCCGATCTTTTTCTCCACCAGGTCCAGGATGCGCAGGTAGGTTTCGCGCAGGGGAATGAACGGCGCGTCCGGGTTGTCAATGTTTAGATTGCGCCGGACGGCTGACAGGGGAAAAAAGGCCAGGCGCGTAATCTCTTCCCGCTGGTAGTTGAAATCCTCGGCCGGGCGGTCCGTCCGCCACACGAACACCCCGGCGTGTTCCCGGTCAAACAATCCTTTCACGGCATCGCCGCCGTTGATGGACACGTGGCCCACGAACACCAGGTCACCGGCCTGCAAGGGGACGCCCAGTTCCTCGCCCATCTCCCGGACGGCGCCTTCCGGGTACGTTTCGCCCGGCGCCAGGTGGCCGCCGATGCACACGTCCCACAACGAAGCAAACACGTCTTTGTCGGGGTGGCGCAGGTTGCAAAGCAGTTCGCGTTGCGGGTTGAGCACGTACACCTGCGCCGTCCGGTGCCAGTCGCCCTCCCGGTGCACGAGGTGCCGTTCCTTCACGTAGCCCAGCGGTTGGTTCCGGTCGTCGAAAACTTCGAATAATTCGGGCATGGGTGGTTCCGTATGGATGGGAAAGGCCCTAAAGATAGGCGGCAAATGTCACTTTTCCGTAGATTCACGCCGTACTTTTCCCTCCATCCTTTTCGCGGGTTCCATGATTGATTCCATCCCCTGGCTAGAGGCGGCCGTGGCCTACGGCCGGCAGAACTGGTTTGAATTGCTTGCCGCGTTCACCGGCTTTGTGTGCGTGTACCTCAACGCCAGGGAAAACGTCTGGGGCTGGCCCATCAGCATCGTCAGCGCCTTTTGCTACATTTTCATTTTCTACGAAGACACCTTCTACGCCGACATGGTGCTCCAGGGGTTTTTCATTGCGGTGGGCTTTTACGGCTGGTACGAATGGCTGTACGGCGGCAACCGGCAGGACACCCTCGAAATCACCCGCATCCGCCGGGGTGAGGCCGTGCTGTCGGGAGTCGCCGGCGTGGTGTTTTCGGCCCTGGTCGCTTACCTGCTCTCCACCCAAACCGACGCCCAGCAGCCCATCATCGATTCCACCCTCACCGTGTTCAGCCTGATTGCCCAGTACCTGCTGGCCCGCAAGATCCTCGAAAACTGGCTCATCTGGATTGGGGTGGACATTTTCTACGTGCCGGTATTCCTGGGCCGGGGCCGCTACGTAACGGCGGCATTGTACTTTACCTACCTGATCCTGGCCGTGATGGGCTACGTGCAGTGGCGCAAAAGACAGGCGGCGCAGAAACAAACTTTTTTGGCCAAAAATGATTTGTAAAGAAAAGAACCTATTGCAACGGCAACCCTGTTGGTTACCTACCCGAGACAAATCCAATGGAACAAATCTTTGATATACTGGTAGTAGGCGGCGGCCCCTGCGGCCTGGCCTGCGCCATTGAAGCCGCCAGGAACAACCTGAGCCACCTCGTACTCGAAAAGGGCAGCCTTACCGAGTCCATCCGCCGGTACCCGCGCCGGATGCGTTTCTTCTCCACCGCCGAAAACATCGAAATCGGGGGCATTCCGTTCCCCGTATCCAACGTAAAGGCCACCCGCGACGAGGCGTTGCAGTACTACCGGAAAGTGACGGGCTTTTACCACCTCAACATCAAGCTGTTTGCCACCGTGGCGGGCATCCGCAAGGAGGACGACGGCATCTTCCGGGTGACCACCGAGGCCGGCGACGCGTACCGGGCCAAGCACGTGGTAATCGCCACGGGCTACTTCGATTTTCCGCGCCACCTGCACGTGCCCGGCGAGAACCTGCCGCACGTATCGCATTACTACGACGAACCGTACCGCTACTCGTTCACCAAGGTGGTGATTGTGGGCGGGGCCAACTCCGCCATTGAAGCCGCCCTCGAACTGTACCGCCACGACGTGGACGTGACCATCGTGCACCGGGCCGCTGACTTCAAGGTTTCCTGCAAGTACTGGCTCATCCCCGACGTGAAGAACCGGGTGAAGGAAGGTCGCATTAAAACGCTGTTCAACACGGAAATCACGGCCATCGAACCGGGCAAGGTAAGCCTGCGCAACCGGGCGACGGAGGAACGGTCGGAACTGCCGGCCGACTTCGTGCTGCTGCTGACGGGCTACGTTCCCGACTCCCGCATGCTGCTGGAGGCTGGCGTGCACCTGCGCGACGTGGACATGGTGCCCACCTTTGACCCGCTTACCTTCGAAACCAACGTGAAGGGCCTGTACCTCGCCGGCACCGTGATTGCCGGGGTACACACCGAAAAGATTTTCATCGAAAACGGCCGCGACCACGGCAAAGCCATCATCGACCACATCCTCGGCCGCCCCGTCCGCAAAGTGCAGGAACTCGTGCAACGGATATAACGGAGACGGCAGACCGGAGGAAGGGAGACGGGAGGAGGATCGGGAGGATAGGGTTTGAACCCTATCCTACGGATAGTAGCATCAGGTTCTATAATCCGCTCGGGCTGGTACCATAGGGCAGTGGTACGGCACCAAAAGCGCAGCAATATCCATAGGATAGGGCTTAAACCCTATCCCTCTTCTGGTCTTCAATTCGCTGATACCGGTTGCGTTTCCCGGGTAGGGCGCTGGATGGTGGGTTCGGAGGTAAACATGCGGATGAAGCGGCGGGTCAGCAGTTCGCGGGAAAAGTGATTTTCGGCCAGTTGCCGCGCCTTGGCCTGCGCCTGCTTGAGGGCCGTGCGGTTGCGCAGGTAAAACACCACTTTTTCCATCAGCCGCTGCGGCTGGAGCGGATCGGCGTACACCCCGCAGCCTTCCGACTCAATGAGGTCCTTCATCCAGCCCTTCGTGTTCACAATGCAGAGTTTCCCCGCCGCCAGCCCGTCGAAAAATTTGTTGGGGCTGCTCGTCTGGAGCACCGGCTTGCGGGCGAACGAAACGTACACGGCGTCGGTAATACTCATCAGTTCGCGTACTTTGTACTTGGGAAGGCTGCCCAGGAACGTCACGTTGCGCAAGTTGTACTGCACGGCCAGGCGCTGGAGCTTTTCCAGTTCTTTGCCCTTGCCCGCAATCAGAAAATGCACCTCCGGGCAGCGGTTCGCCTGGAAGTAGCCGGCCGCGTTGAGCAGGTAATCAAGGCGGTTCACCTCGCCGATGGCGCCGCAGTAGGTGATCACGAATTTACCGCTTACGCCGTACTGCTCGGCCAGGCGGCTGTTCTTCGGCTCGTGCTGGAAAAAGGTGCAGTCGGCCATGTTGCTGATCACGTAGATCTTGCTGCGGTCTACCTGTCCGGCAATGTAGGGCACCATGCCCGGTGAGAGGGCAATGATTTTGTCGGCCCGCCGGTAAATTTTCCGTTCCAGCCCGAACAGCAGCTTTTTCAGCAGCCAGTTGCGGATCACGCCCATTTGCACCGGCGCCAGGGGCCACAGGTCGCGTACTTCAAAGTAGAACGGAATCTTTTTGCGCCACCGGAGGGCCAGGGCAATCACGCCAACGGTAAGCGGCGTGGAAGTAGCGTAGCAGACGCTGGGGTTGGGAATGGACGCGGCCAGGCGGTAGGCCCGCACGATGAAAGCCAGGAAGGAGACGATCCGTTGCCAGAAGCCAAACTTATTGTCGTAAAATACGGGCAGGTAGTGCACAGTAATGCCGTCAATCTCCGCCTTGCGGTATTTTTTGGCATTGTGGGCCGTGATCATTTCGACCTCGTGGCCCGCCTGTACCAGTGCTTTTGCCAGGTAGTAGGAACGGGAAGAACCTCCTTCGGCGTACGTTTTGAAATACTGGTGAATGTAAATAATCTTCATCTGATGAATGATCCCGTTACCAAGGGAGGACCCGCGCAGGGGCTGATCTTCCGGTTGCCTTTGCCGAATTCCTGCTCCAGCCAGCCGGCCAGCACGAGCAGCGTCCACAGTTCCGAACTGTAATCACGCTTGCCGGACAGGTGGCCCCGGAGCATCTGGTTTACCTGTTTGTACAAAAGTACATCGAAAATCGCACTTTCCTGATTGCGAAGCAATTCCACGAGGGGTTTTCCGGCCGGCGTGCGCAGCCAGTGCCCGAAAGGCATGCCAAAGCCCTCCTTTTGCCGCTGCCCGTACGGGGCGCCGCCCTGCTGCCGCAGCACTTCCTTGAGCAGCCACTTGCGGCCAGCCCCAAGGCGAAACGTGGCGGGCAGCGACTGGGCCAGCCCGGCTACCTGTCCGCCCAGGTACGGCAGGCGGGCCTCCAACCCGTGCTGCATCGTCATGCGGTCGGTTACCGCCAGCACGTCGCCGGGCAGGTAGTGCCGCTGGTCGTAGCGGAGGGCGTGTTGCAGGTTCTCTTCAATAAAATCGCTTTTGCCCCCGCCGCCGGTTGGGCCCAGCCATTCCCCGGCTTGCGGGAAACGGCTCCTGCCCGCCAGGTCCACTTCCTCCCGGAGCAGCGTACCGGGCAGGTGCGCGGTAAAATTGACGAAGGTTTCCCCCGGCCGGGCCCTCAGTTGCGTACCGAGTTTGTGCCAGCGGCGCCAGGCACCGTGGTTGGGCAGGGCGGCGGCAACCGGCCCTAACAGCGGGGCGGCGAACTGCAGCCAATCGTACCTTTTCAAATACTGGTAGAAAGCCCAGTGCCGGTGATACCCACCAAACAGTTCGTCGGCGCCGGCCCCCGACAACACCACCTTTACGTGCTTTCCGGCTTCCTGGGCCAGCAGCCAGGTCAGCCAGGCCGCCCCGTCGCCAACCGGCTGGTCCAGCGTGGGCAGCCACTCCCAGAAGCTTTCGAGGAGCCGACGGCCGACGGGCACTTCGTGGTAAGCGGCGCCGTACTGACGGGCGGCCTGCCGGGCAAAGTGGTGGTCGTGGGTGGCGTGGGCTTCGTCTTCGCCACCGTAGGCAACCGTGAATACGGGCAAATCGGTTACGCCGGCTTCCCGGGCCAGTGCCAGCAATAGCGTAGAATCCACGCCGCCGCTCAGCAGCAGCCCGGCGGGCACGTCCGCTTGCAGGTGCCGGACCACGGTTTCCGTCAGGGCTTGCGTCAGCCGGGGCAGCACGTCTCTGCCGACAGGGGCGGTGGATGCCTCCGCCGGCTCCCCGCCGGGCAGCATTCCGGCCACGGATAATTTCTTCCCCGGGGAGGACACGCAGGTCATACCCGGCTCCAGTTCGCAGATGCCGCGGTAGAACGTACCCGGCCGTTGCGTGAATTTGAACCGCAGGTAGTGAGATACCTGCGCCAGTTCCGGTTCTTTCGGTACCAGGCCGGATGCCAGCACGCCCCGTATTTCGGAAGACACCACCAGGAAGTTGTCGTTTTCGGCGTAGAACAACGGCTTCATTCCCCACGGATCGCGGGCCAGCAGGAGCCTTTCGGTATAGCAGTCGTAGAACGCCAGGGCGTACATGCCGTCCAGCCCGGCGAGTCCTTCCCGGCCGTTTTCCACGAGCCAGTACAGCAGCACTTCCGTGTCCGAATCGGTTTGGAAGTCGTACGCGTGCCGGAGGTGGCGGCGAAGGGAGCGGAAATTATAGATAGCACCGTTGAAGAGCAGCCAGTACCGGCCGTCGGGGGTAGTCATGGGCTGGTTGGCAGCATCCCGCGGGTCCGTAATCTTGAGCCGGTTATGCCCCAGCGAGAGCACCTGGCGGGGCGTGTGGACGATCTGACACCCCTGCGCATCGGGCCCGCGGTGCGACGCCGCCGCCACCATGCGTCCTACCGCTTGGGGTCGGGGCTCCGACTGCTTGTCCAGAATCAGGTGAATGCCGCACATCAGAGCAATTTACGCGATATCTCGCACAAACATTCCGCGCCCCTGCAACGCCCGGCCGCTCCAATGGCCCCAGTGCCCCGCAAAGCCTCGTCCAGCGGCCCTTCGCGGCGGGAATCATGACGATTTGCCGGTTTACATTACCTACCCAATAGGAACGGGTAAAGCGTTTAAATAGAAGGAGTTTGCGTGGTTTGGCGCCTGTTTTTGGCCGGTAGCCCCGGCAATGCCCGTGCCGCGCACGTTTCCGGAGCACTACCCGGCGCAGTCCGTGATTCGGCAAATCCGCTTTTGCCCGCCGTGCAATGGCTTACCGGAAGGAAGGGGCAACAGTCCCGGCCTGGTGACTGCCATTGCGGAAGCGCGGGACGCTTCCGGGCGTTACGTGCTGGTAATATGCACCAAAAGGACAGCTTAACGGCGTAATTCGCGTAAATAACTCACATAAATTACAATTTGTCCCTTACCGGCCCCCGTAAGGCCCTCCCGGAACGAATGGTAATTACATTATTTTCGCCCTCCAAGCGATTGTAGAGCGATTGTTTAGCGGCCAGAAACGTTAGTTACTGCACAGCCTCACCCGATCAAGTATGTATTCAGCAGGCAATCCATTACCCACTTTTATTATGCACGAAATTGAAATAGCCGACATCAGAAAGCTGACGGAGGTCATGAAGGAGAAGTATAACTACGACTTTTCCAACTATGCCATGTCTTCTTTTCGGCGCCGGATTCAGCGGGTACTTGAATTATACAAGTTTTCGAGCGTTGACGTGCTCCTCAAGCGTTTGCACGACGATCCGAAGTTCGTGAAGGAGTTGGTTTCGGAAGTGACCGTCAATGTAACGGAAATGTTCCGTGATCCTTCCTTCTGGCGCGAACTCCGCGACCACGTGCTGCCCAACATCCTGCTCAATACGCAAAGCATCAGCATCTGGCACGCTGGCTGCTCCTCTGGTGAAGAAGTGTTCTCGATGGCCATCCTGCTCCGGGAAATGGGCATCCTCGACAAGTGCAAGATCATCGCCACTGACCTCGATGCCGACGTGATTCAGCGCGCCAAGTCGGGCGTGTACTCCATCAAAAACATGGAGCTGAACCAGAAGAACTACATCCGCTTCCAGGGGCAGCACACCCTCGAAAAATACTACCGCGAAGAACAGGGCAAAGCACTGCTGGACAAGTCGCTCATTGAAAACGTCTCCTTCCGGGAGCACAACCTGGTGAACGGTTCGGCCTTCTCCAAGTTCGACCTGATCCTCTGCCGCAACGTGATGATCTACTTCAACCAGACCCTGCAAAACCAGGTGCTTAAGCTGTTCCACGAAAGCCTGTTCAAGTACGGCTACCTCATTGTCGGCTCCAAGGAATCGCTCATCTGGTGCGAAATCGCCAACAAGTTCATTGTGGTGAACAACGAGGAAAAAATTTACAAAAAGGTTAAGGACTAATGCTTGAAGCCGCTCCTTTAAACGCAAGGCAGCTATTGGAATGAGTAAGTACAACTTAGATAACCAATATAAGGCAATTGTGGTCGGAGGGTCCGCCGGCAGCTTTCAGGTAATTAACAAAATCCTGAACGGCCTGCCCCCGGACTTCGAACTCCCGATCATCATGTGCCTGCACCGGCTCAAGCACGTCCGGCACGGCTTCGTGGAGGCGTTGAACATCAAAAGCAACACCGCCATCGAGGAGCCTAACGACAAAGACCCGGTCAAGAAGGGAAAGATTTACCTGGCGCCGTCCAACTACCACCTGTGCCTGGAGTTGGGCAATGCGTTTTCCCTCTCCACCGAGGAAATGGTGAACAACTCGCGGCCCTCCATTGACATTACGCTGGAAACGGCCTCTTACGTGTACAAAAACAAGCTGATCGGCATCCTGCTGTCGGGGGCCAACCGCGACGGGGCATTGGGCATGAAGCGAATCAAGGACCGGGGCGGCCTGACCATCGTGCAGGACCCGGCCGAATGCATGATCGACACCATGCCCGCCGCGGCGCTGAAAGTAACGCACATTGACCACGTGCTTACGGCCCAGCAAATACTGGAGCTGCTACTGGAATTGCACAAAAAATACAAGATCTAACGGAATGAACATCTTATGAAGTCATTGTACCAACGAATAAGCGTTGCCAGTATCGTTCTGTTCATCGTCGGAATGATCGTAGTCGCCTATTTCCAATACACGACCCCCGACCGCATTCTGGCCGGGCTGAACGTTTCGGAGCCCCGGCAGGCAACCCTCGTCCGGCAGGCTGTACTGCCCACGTCAATCCTTACGGGACTGGAAATTGCCCTGGGGCTGCTGGCCGTGCTGCTGCTCGTGTACCAGCAACGGGCCGTGCGTACCGCGACGGGGCCCGAAAAGCCCGAATTGAAGGGCCATGCCGGCCAGAAGCAGGAACTGACTGACGAGGAACAGGCCGTACAGGTCCGGCTGCAACCGGTGGAAGCCCTCATGGGCCAACCCTTCGCCAAACCGGAAGTATTCTTTGAGAAAGTCCTGAGTCTGGCCTGCAAGGAACTCGAAGCCTCGCAGGCGGCCCTCTACGCGGCAACCACCCACGACGACAAGCGGGTGATCCGGCTGGTGAGCGGCTACGCCCTGAGCCTGCCCGAAAGCCAGACGCTGGTGTATGAATTCGGGGAAGGACTTGCGGGACAGGTCGCCAAGGAAGGCAAAAGCATCAACATTTCGAATGTGCCCCAGGGCTACATTACCGTTCTTTCGGGCCTGGGCAGTGCTTCCCCCAACGCCCTGGTCATTGTACCCGTGCAGTGGGCCGACCAGGTAGTGGGCGTACTGGAAATCGCCTCGTTCCGGCCCTTCAGCCGGAGCGACGAAAGCTACCTGCAAGCCCTGGCCGGCACCCTGGGCGAACGCCTCTCCCGGGAGGCGAACGTAAAAATGCCGGCCTGGCAGGAATAACGGCGCGTAAAGCTAAAAATATCTACTCTATTCAACTCGCATACTGAGTGTTGACCGGCAAGCCTTATGGTGAACAGAATTACGATTGGTGGTAAAATTACTTTTTTGGTCGTCAGCATTGTGCTGGCCTCGGTGCTGCTCGTCGGGTTTGTAGCCTCCGACTTGGGCAAACGTACCGTGGCGGAGAAGACGCAGGAAAACCTGGCAATGGTTGCCGACCAGAAGGCCCGGCAGATCGAGGCGTTTTTCGGGCAGGCCCAGGCCGGCTTGCTCCTGGCCCGGCAATTGCCGGACCTGCGCGAAAACCTGGCGGCCCTGGCCGGCACGCCGGCGGATGCAAACCTCCAGGTGGCGGCCCAAACGGAGGTGGATGCCGTACTGGCACCGTTGGGTCAGGCCAATAAGCTCCATAACCTCTACCTGACCGATGCAAACGGCAAAGTCCTGAGCCGCGCCGCAAGCAATGCCCAGAGCCAGCCCGTAGGCGCTACGCTCTCGGCCGAGGGCCTGCAACTGCTGGACCAATTCCGGCAAGCCAACCAGCCCCTGGTGTTCGGCCCGGTTGCCGCGCACAAGGACGGTAAGGCCGTGCTGGCCGCTACGGCGATACAAAGCACCGATGGTTCCACGACGGGTTTCCTGGTGGGTATAGTAGACTTGAGCCCGGTGTTTGCTGCCCTGGGTGAATCAACTGGTTTAGGCATCTCCGGGGAAGCCCTGCTGATCACCCGGCAAAAAGACGCCGCCCTTTGCCTCAACAAGCCCCGCCACGCAGCGGCGGCCGACCGGTTAACGGGTTTCACCACCCGCGTGGCGGCTTTATTGCAGAATGCTCCTAAAGGCGTCGGCCAGGTGAATGACTACCGCGGCAACGCTGCGTTTGCCGCCTGGCAGCCGGTTGCCAACCTGCAAGGCAGCCTGGTGGTGAAAATGGACGTTGCCGAAGCCTTATCCCCGATTACGCGTTTCCGGAGCCGGTTCGTGATGGTAGGTCTGCTTACGCTGGGCGTTTCGCTGGTCGTCGGCTTGATCTTCTCCCGCCTGCTGACCGGTCCGATGCTGGCCCTAAAGGAAAACATGAAACTGCTCGGCCAGGGCGTGTTGCCGGAGAAACTGGAAAAGCGCAGCGCCGATGAAGTAGGCGAAATGACTGAGACAGTCAACCAACTGGTGGAAGGCCTCAAGAAAACGGCTGACTTTGCCCACAAGATCGGCGCCGGCAACTTCGACGCCACCTTCAAGCCCATCAGTGAGAACGACAACCTGGGGGTGGCCCTGCTCAACATGCGCGACAGCATCCAGGCAGCCGCCAAACGCGACGACGAACAGAACTGGATCGTAACGGGCGTGGCCGAGATTGGCGACATTCTCCGCTCTACCAACAACCTCGACGAACTCGGCGACCGGGTCGTGGCGTACCTGACCAACAAGATCGGCGCCATTCAGGGAGCGTTTTACGTGGTAAACGACGAGGAAGGCAGCCAGCCGGTCATTGAAATGACGGCCAGTTACGCCTACCACAAAAAGAAATATTTGCAGGCCAAGTTCCGCTTCGCCGAGGGGCTCGTGGGACAGGCGGCCATTGAACAGGATACGCTGCTCCGCACCGAAATCCCCAACAACTACGTGACCATTACCTCCGGCCTGCTCGGCGACCGGCGGCCCAAGTGCATCCTCGTGGTGCCCCTGATCACGGTAGTAGGCAGCCAGAAGCAAGTGTTCGGCGTAATGGAGTACGCCGGGTTCGAAAAGTTCAGCGGCCGCAACGTGCGGTTCATCAAAGAAGTAAGCGAAATCATTGCCCGTACGGTATTCAACATCAAAGTAAACGAGACGACCCGTAAACTGCTGGAGCAGTCGCAGCGCCAGTCGGAGGAGTTGCAGATTCAGCAGGAAGTGCTCCGGCAGAACGCCGAAGAAATGCAGGCGACCCAGGAGGAATTAAAGCGGACCAACCAGGCCCTGGAGCAGCAGATCGAACAGGTTAACCACGCCCAGAAACGGATGCAGGTGCTGCTCGAAAACGCCTCCGAGATCATTACGATTTACGATTTGAATCGCATGATCCGCTTTGTGAGCCCGTCTTTACAACGCATCCTTGGCTATTCGCCCGAAGAGATGATCGGGATGAACGACATTGTGTACGTGCACGAGTTGGGCGTGGAATCCGTAGACCGCATGTTCAGCGAATTGATGCAGCACCCCGACCAGTCGGTGACCATCCAGTTCAGCTACCTGTGCAAAAACGGAGACCGGGTATGGCTCGAAGCCACGGGTACCAACCGGCTCTCCGACCCGGCCATCAACGGCATCGTGGTCAACTCCCGCGACATTACCGAGCGGCGCAAGGCTGACAAGGAGGCCCGGATGCGCGGCCAGATGCAGGCCCTCTCCGAAAACTCGCCGGACCTCATCACGCGGTTTAACAAGGAAGGCCGGGTGTTTTACATCAACCCGATCATCGAATCGTACTCGGGCCATCAGAAGGAAGCTTTCTTCCAGAAGCAGCTCGACGAGCTGACGCTGGAACCGGGGGTAGTCGATAACTGGAAAAACATCCTGCAAACCGTACTCACGAACCAGGAAAAGGTTTCCGCGGAAATGGACTTCCCCTCCTCGGTGGGCAACCGGGTGATGCAGGTAAACGCCATCCCCGAATTCAACGACCAAAGCGTGGTGGAGTCGGTACTCTTCGTGTCGCACGACATCACGGAGCGGAAAATGGCCGAACTGGAAATCCAGAGCAAGAACCGCAAGATCACCGAGAGCATCAACTACGCCAAGCGCATCCAGGGGGCCATCCTGCCCAACAACGAAATCATCAAGGAAGTGTTTCCCGATGCCTTTATCCTCTACAAGCCCCGCGACGTGGTGAGCGGCGACTTCCCGTGGTTCATGCAGAAGGGCGACGACCTGTACATTGCCGCCGTAGACTGTACCGGCCACGGCGTGCCCGGCGCCCTGATCTCCCTGATCGGCTACTTCCTGCTCAACAACATCGTGGGCAGCCCCGAAGACCTGGCCCCGGGCGAAATCCTGGACCGCCTTGACCACGGTGTAACGCATACCCTGCGCCAGGACAACTCCGATTCGTCGACGCGTGACGGCATGGACATTGCCCTCTGCAAGATCAACCTGAAAAAGAATACGCTGCACTACGCCGGCGCCCACCGTCCGCTCTACTACACCCAGAACGGCGAACTGCTGGAAATCAAAGGTGACAAGTTCCCCATCGGGGGCGGGCAGTACAAAGGCCGCACCAACTTCACCACCACCGAAATCAGCGTCCAGCCCGGGGACGGCGCCTACTTCTGCTCCGACGGCTTCCCCGACCAGTTCGGCGGTCCGGAAAACCGCAAATTCTCGCCCAAGCGCATCCGCGACATCATTACCGGCAACCCCGGCATGAACATGTCGCAGATTCACCAGGTGTTCGACCAGGAGTTCGAAGCGTGGAAAGGCGATACCAAGCAAACCGACGACGTGCTGATGATTGGTATCAAATTCTGATAAGCCGCTTCAAAGCACCCAGGTATATGATGAGTACAATGATTAAACCCAATATCCATATGAAGTACGTTTATGACCTGCATTCCATCATGCTCCAGAAGAACCTCATTCTGGTGTACGAAGGAGAATTCACGCAGGAAATCACAAAATCGGTGCTGTCCATGGCCGAACGCAACATGGATTCGGTTGGCGAGGAATCGAATATCAAGCGGAAGGTATTCAACGTAATGGTGGAATGTCTGCAAAACATCTGCAAGCATGCCGATGAAGTGCCGGCAATCGACTCCCGCAACGCGGCCATCTTCATGATCGGCAAACACGACAACGAGTACATCATTACTTCGGGCAACCCCATTGCCAACGACAAGATTGAGCCCCTCAGCGAAAAGCTGGCCCTGATCAACAGCCTGGACAAGGAAGGCCTGAAGGCCCTCTACAAGGACATCATCACCAAGGGTGGCGAGTTGTCCGAAAAAGGCGGCGCCGGCCTGGGCTTCGTGGACATGGCCCGCAAATCCGGCCAGAAACTGGAGTATGACTTTCACCCGGTCAACGACAAAACCTCCTTCTTCTCGCTGAAAACGACCATTTCCCGCGCAGGGTCCAACGAATAATTAACCTCTCTTTGCTTTAGTACAACTATGGAAATCATCAATTTAGAAGGTGCCGAAGACACCCCTAAAATCATTTTGGATCGCACCAACGGTATTTTTGAAATCTCGGGACGGTCACTGCCGGAAGATACGGCCGAATTTTACCGCCCGGTACTCGACTGGCTGGGTCGCTACTCGGCTTCTCCGAATGCCAAAACTTCTTTCGCGTTCAAGCTCGAATACTTCAACACGGCTTCTTCCAAGCTGATCCTCGACATCCTCAGCAAGCTGGAATCCATCCCCGGCAGCACCGTGAACTGGTATTTCCACGAAGACGATGAAGACATGGAAGAGGCGGGTACCGAATTCGCCGAACTGGTAGAAGTACCTTTCGAATTCAAGACCTACTAAAGTCCCCCAGCTTCCCCGTCTGGTCATCCCCGCTCCTGAAGGCCAATGGTGCCTTCGGTTGCCAGCCAATTTGTTATCCCGGTAATTATCCGCCCCTCCGGGCGGTGTGTACTAACTAGCTATGAGTGAAGAAATACTCAAAGCACTGACCCAACTGTTTGCCATTATTACCAAACAGGACGGCGGTGTTACTGAAAACGAACGGGCATTTGTAATTCGGTTCTTCCAGCAGGAACTCGACCAGGATTCCGTGAAGGAGTACGTCGAACTGTACGACGCCTTTGCCGGCTATGGTTCCGAAGACAAAGGCGAGGCCAAGCTGACGTCCGTGAAGGACTCGGTGAAAACCCTTGCCATTTGCAAAAAAATCAACAAAACCCTCACTCAGAAGCAGAAGGTCATCGTACTGATCCGCCTGCTTGAACTGGTGCGTTCCGACGGCAATTTCTCGTCGCAGCGGATGAGCATTATCGACACCGTATCGGAGGTGTTCAACATCGGCCAGGAGGAGTACCACCTGATCGAAAGCTTCGTGCTGAAAGGGGAAAGCAAAGACATGGTGTCTTCGGTCAACCTGCTCGTCGTGAACGACCAGGCAGAAGGCACCGGGAAAAGCGCCGCCCGGCACCTGCACCTGGAGCACCTGCACAATGAAGTGCTGTTCATGCACGTGCACAGCGTGGACATGTACTTCGTGAAGTACAACGGGCACGAAGATTTGCTGCTCAACGGCCTCATTCTCAAGCCGCACCAGGTGTACCTGTTCTCGAATGGCAGCACCATCAAGACGCCCAAGAGTTCGCCGCTCTACTACAGCGACGTCATTGGCCTTTTCATTGACGACGCCAAAGCCACGAAGCTGTCCTTCCAGGCCCGCAACATTGAGTTTCGCTTCCCCAACGGCGCCCTTGGCCTGCGGGACATTAACCTGGCGGAAGGCTCGGGCCGGCTCATTGGCATCATGGGAGGCAGCGGAGCCGGCAAGACTACGCTGCTCAACGTGCTGGCGGGCATCGAAAAGCCTTCCCGGGGCGAAGTACTCATCAACGGCGTAAACCTGCACGCGCAGACGGATGAAATCCAGGGCGTGATCGGGTACATTGCCCAGGATGACCTGCTGATGGAAGAGTTGACGGTGTACGAGAACCTGTACTACAACGCCAAGCTGTGTTTCAAAGACATGGCCGAGGAACAACTCGTAAAAACGGTTACCGACGTACTGTCAAGCCTCGGCCTCGAACACATCAAGCACATCAAGGTCGGCAACGTACTTAATAAGAAGATCAGCGGCGGGCAGCGCAAACGGCTGAACATTGCCCTCGAACTGATCCGGGAGCCGGCCGTGCTTTTCGTGGACGAACCCACCTCCGGCCTGTCGTCCCGCGACTCGGAGAACGTAATTGACTTGCTCAAGGAACTTTCGCTCCGGGGCAAGCTGATTTTCGTGGTCATCCACCAGCCGTCCTCCGACATCTACAAGATGTTTGACAAGCTCCTGCTGCTCGACACCGGCGGTTACCCAATCTACAACGGCAACCCGGTGGAAGCGGTGGTCTACTTCAAAAAAGCCACTAACCAGGTAGACAGCGAAAGGGGCCAATGCCACACCTGCGGCAACGTAAACCCTGAGCAGATTTTTAACATTATTGAAGCGAAGGTCGTTGATGAATACGGCCGTTTCACCAACAAGCGGAAAGTAACGCCGCCCCAGTGGAACGAGAAATTTTTACAGAGCTTCAAGGTGGAAGACGTGGAAGCCGTCAAGGAGAAGCCGCCCAAGGCACTTAGCTTGCCGACGCGCATCACGCAATCGGTTATTTTTACCACGCGGGACTTCCTATCCAAGGTCAGCAACACCCAGTACATGCTGATCAATCTCTTGCAGGGGCCGCTGCTGGCGGTGCTGCTGGCTTTCGTGGTGCGCTTCCAGAACGACCCGGTTTCGGGTGAATACACCTACCGGTACAACGACAACATTCCGGCCTTTATCCTAATGGGCGTGCTGGTGGCCCTGTTCATGGGCCTCACCGTCAGCGCCGAAGAGATCATCCGGGACCGCAAAATCCAGAAGCGGGAGTCTTTCCTGAACCTGAGCCGCACGAGTTACCTGTCGTCCAAGCTGGCCATCCTGTTTACGCTGTCGGCCATCCAGACCCTCACTTTCGTGCTCATCAGCAACTGGATTCTGGAAATCGAGGGGATGACCTTCAGCTACTGGCTGGTCCTTTTTACCTGCTCCTGCTTTGCCAACGTACTGGGGTTGAACATTTCGGCTTCCTTCAGCTCGGTGGTGGCCGTCTACATTACCATTCCGCTCATCCTGATCCCGCAGATGATTCTGAGCGGCGTAATGTTCAGTTTCGATAAACTCAACAACGTCATCAGCACCAAAGGCGAAGTGCCCATCGTTGCCGACGGCATTGCCACCCGCTGGGCCTACGAGGCGCTGGCCGTGCACCAGTTCCGCGACAACCGCTACCAGGCACCGTACTACAATTACGAAAAGCAGCAGAGCGAAGCCTACTACAAGCACACCTACCTGATTCCGGCCCTGCTCGAACGGCTTGACTACGCCGTTGACCATTACGAAAGCAAGGACGACTCGGTTCGGGCCGTGGCAGCGGGCAATCTAGCCATCATCCAGCATGCCCTCCGGCAGGAGACCCTGCGTGACGACGCCCACTTGAAAGCGGAGGACTTGCCCGGTACCGAGTCATTCGACAAGGCAACCGCCAAAAAGGTACGGGCCACGCTGGAAAGCCTGAAGGAGAGCTACATCCGGCAGTTCAACGAGGTGGACAACCAGAAGGAAAAGATGATTGCCTTCTTTGAAAACGATTCCACGCTGAACTATAACCTCACCGCGTACAAGAACCGCTACTACAACGAGTCGCTGGCCGACTTCGTGAAGAATACCAGTGCCAAGAGCCGGATCATTGAGCACGAGGGACGGCTGTTGCAGCAAATCGACCCCGTATTCAAGGACGCCGAGATCACGGGCCTGTTCAACTACCGGACCCACTTCCTGGCGCCCCGCAAGGCCTTCTTCGGCGTGCTGGTGGACACCTTCTGGTTCAACATCCTGGTGGTTTGGGCAATGTCGGCGCTTTTGTACGTGACGCTGTACTTTGAAGCTTTCAAGAACCTTTTCGAATTCACCGGCAAAGCCATTGACCGCATCCCCAAGCCGGACCTCACCGCGCTGCGTGAGCAGGTCCGCGGCCGGATCAAAGGCATCAAACTGCCCACCAACTGGCGCATCCGCATCCCGGCGCGCAAAAGTAAGGTAGTAAGCGGCTAATTATTTCAAGCGTAAGGTTATCTCCGATAATCGTTACAGTTTCATCTCATTACACACTTATTTTGACCAATTATTATTCCAGCCTTCTTGCTATGAAAAAGATGTACTTAGGCCTCTTAGCCCTCTCTATGCTGGCCTGCAATACAGATAAAAAGCCCAGCGAACAAGCCTTCCAGGAAAGCCAGCAGAACACGGCCAAGGAAAAGAAGCCACAGGTATCGAAAGAAGTCATCAAAGACTTCATCCAGTCGATCCCCTCCCCCGTGGAAATTTCGCTGCTCATTAAGGAACAGGGCGCCAGCTACGACAAGTCGCTGCTGAACTCGACCAAGCACGCGTCCAACTACAACACCAACTTCAAGCAGGCCCTCAACCTGGGCATCTACAGCACCGACCTGGGCTACGCCAACATCTACGACCAGAAGCAAGACGCGTTCCTGTACCTGGATGCCGTGCGCGGTATGGCCGACGGGTTGAACCTGGGCCAGTTCTTCGATTTCAGTACGATCAAGCGGCTGGCTACCAACAGCAGCAACCTCGACTCCCTGCTGCTCATCACTACGCAGAACTTCGAGAAGATCAACGGGCACCTGCAGGACCAGGACCGGGCCAACCTCAGTGCCCTCATCCTGACCGGCGGCTGGCTGGAAGCCCTCTACCTCACCTGCGAAACCGTGAAGAAACACCCGGACCAATCATTTAAGGAAAGAATCGGGGAACAAAAAATCATTCTCGATCAACTGTTGCTTGTACTTGATTTCTACAAGGATGATCCCAATACGCAGAAACTGATCCACGAACTGACCGCCCTCCAGCAGAGCTTCGACAAAGTGGAAGTAACCAAGGTGTACAAAGAGTCTTCAATGAAGGAAGTGGACGGCGTGATGATGGTAGTGGACAATAGTACCAGTAAGATCAACGTAACGGACGAAGACATCAATAACATCTTCAACAAGACCGTCGCCATCAGAAACCAAGTCATTCAATAATTAATCCCAAAGAACTTTTTTAACCCCTTTGATTATGAAAAAGATACTTTGTACACTAGCCATTGTACTTGGTTTTTGCTACATGGGTCTATCCGACGCATATGCGCAGTGTGATGCAGAAAAATTCACGGAGAAGATCATTAGTGGTCTGCCCGACGGGGCTACCTTCCTGAAAAGCTATAAGATCGACGGCGAAGGCGGCAGAAAAGACAAAATCGAGTTTCCCTACATTTTCCGTCAGAACTCTACGTACCTGATCAACATCGCCAACAAAGACCCCGAGTTGAAGGGAGTGGTGCTGAATCTGTACGATTCCAACCGGAACCTGATCGGTACGAGCTACGACGCTTCAAGCAAGAAGTTCCGCCAGGGCCTCGGGTACACCTGCTCCTCCACGGGCGTTTACTACCTGACCTTTTCCTTCGAAGGGGCCAAAGACTACTGCGCCGCCGCCGTACTGGTGCTGAAAAAATAAAACGATACGCAACAAATCAGAACCCCCGCCGGTCCAGTGCCGACGGGGGTTCTGATTTGTTATACTAATAAAACTTTTTTGGAAGGGTTGTCAGTGAGACACTGGCAACGGCACCACGTTTTATAACTGCTTGTTTACGACAGTGGCGGAGGCTTGCGCCGTGGGCAGGACCAACAGATCGGCAACGACCACGTGCGCCGGCCGGCTCACGGCGAACCAGATCACGTCGGCGATGTCTTCGGCAACCAAGGGCTGGTAGCCTTTGTACACGTTGTCGGCCCGCTGGGTGTCGCCCTTGAAACGCACCACCGAAAACTCCGTCTCCACCAGGCCGGGGTGAATGCCCGTAACCTTGATGCCGAATGGGTTCAAATCGAGGCGCATGCCCTGGGTAAGAGCGTCCACGGCCTGCTTGGAGGCGCAGTACACGTTGCCATTGGGGTATACCTCCTTAGCGGCCAGCGAACCGATGTTGACAATGTGGCCGCTCCGGCGGGAAACCATGCCGGCAATGACGGCCTTGGAGACGTAGAGCAGCCCCTTTACGTTGCCGTCCAGCATGGCGTCCCAGTCGTCCACCGACCCTTCCTGGATGGGAGCCAGGCCGTGGGCGTTGCCCGCGTTGTTGATCAGCACATCAATGGCTTGCCAGTCGGCGGGCAGCGACGCAATGGCCGCTTCCACGGCGGCGCGGTCACGGACGTCGAAGGTTAACGTGTGCACCCGGACCCGCGCCGAAAGTTCCTGTTGCAATTCCTGCAACCGGTCCTCGCGCCGGCCGCACAGGATGAGGTCAAGCCCGTGCTGCGCAAACAGCAGGGCCGTAGCTTTGCCAATGCCGGAAGTGGCGCCGGTGATCAACGCTATTTTTGCCATCAGAAGTAAAGGTAGAAGGAGACCGTGTGCGAAGAAAGGCGATTTAGGGACGTGCTGTAAACGTTAGGGTCTTGTACCAGCATGTTGGTAATGCCGTGCGAAAAGCGGAGTTCCGGCGACAGTTTGAAGTATTCGTAGAACAAGTCAAATCCGAAGCCGTAGTCTACGCTCATGTCTACGTTGTTGGTGCGCAAATCCTGGGCGCCTTTGTCTTTTTTGTTAGACCCTATTTCCACGCCGGGTTTGATGCCTCCTACCATGTAAGCCCTTATGTTGCCCCGCCGTACCGACTTATAACGCAACAGCACCGGGAATTCCAGGAAGCCCGATTCAATGGTCTGTGATTGGGATTTTCCGGAGGCGAACCGGTATTCAACCGTTCTTTCATAATAGGCAAAGGAAGGAAGCAGGGCAAGGTCCAACTGCGGGTCGAAGGCGAAGCTGACAATGAAGCCGATGCCGTACCCCGGTGCCCCTTTGGGGTTGACGGCGTGCACCGTATCCCCGCCGTCAATGAACGATTTGGAGTATTCCCGCTGGAGCCGGGTAGAATGGCCGGCCAGGAAAAAGCCGTAGTGCAGCGACCGGTCGTCGTAGTCGGATAGGTGCACCGCAAACAGGCTCTTGCGGCTCTTTTCCTGCGCCTCGACTTGCGGCAGCGTAAACCCGGTGAGGAGGAGAACGGTAACGAAAGCCAGCGTTACTTTCTGCCGGTGTAGATGGAGCAAATGCCGAACGTGAGTGGTATACATTGTGTAGCCGTGAATCCTACGCTTTCCAGGATGCGGGTGAAATTGCTGCCATCGGGAAAGGCCTGCACCGACTCGGGTAAGTACCGGTAAGCCGAATCATCCCGGGAGACTGCCTTCCCGACCAGGGGCAGGATTTGGTGCGAATAAAAGTGATACAATTGTTTAAAAGGAAAGCTTCGGGGCTTGGAAAACTCCAAGATCACGCAAACCCCGCCGGGGGTAAGTACCCGGTGCATGTCGGCCAGTCCCCGGGCCAGGTTTTCGAAGTTCCTTACGCCAAAAGAAACGATGACGGCGTCGAAAGAATTATCCGGGAAGGCTAATTTTTCGGAATCGCCGGTTTGCAGCTCGATGCGACCCTCCAGGTTGCGGCGGCGGATTTTCTCCCGGCCCACGGCCAGCATGCCCTCGGAAATGTCCACGCCCACGATTTTATCCGGGTTCAGGGCCAGTGCTTCAATGGCAAAATCACCCGTGCCGGTGGCAATGTCGAGAATCTTTTTGGGCTGGTAGGGCTTGAGCAGGCGGATGGCCTGCTTGCGCCAGTACACGTCGATGCCGAAACTTAAAAGCCGGTTTAGAAAGTCGTACTTGGGGGAAATGTTGTCGAACATGGTGGCTACCTGCTCTTTCTTGCCGGTGGCCTGCCCTTTGTACGGTACGACTGGAGAATCTTCTGCTTGCCTCATCATGGTTGCGTTGCGAATATACGACAACGTACTCTGTCTAACTGATGAAGGCGGGAAAATGTTGGGAGGAGAGGAAATTAAGGAATTTGAGAGTTAAGGAGTTAGAGAGTTACCCGTGCACGAACCGTTCCGGCTTTCATTCTCAAACTCCCTAACTCTCAAACTTGCTAAAAAGGCGGCAGTTCGTCGTCCATGGTGTTGGGGGCGGGGGGCAGGGTGTTGGCCCGGCTGCCCAGGCGGATGGTGCCGGGTTCGTCGAACTCGGCCGGAACGGTACCGGTGCCGGGCAGGGCTCCGAAGCTGCCGCCGAAGTCGGCCCCGTCGCGGTCCATGAACTTGGTGTACTTGCCGATGAACTTCAGGCCCACGGTATCCAGCGAACCGTTCCGGTGCTTGGCAATGATTACTTCGCCGATACCCTGCGTCGGGTTTCCTTCTTCGTCTTCGGTAATGCCGTAGTATTCGGGGCGGTAGAGGAACATAACCATGTCGGCGTCCTGCTCGATGGAACCGGATTCCCGCAAGTCGGAGAGTTGCGGCTTTTTGTCGCCTCCCCGCGTTTCTACGGCGCGGCTCAGCTGGGAAAGGGCGATGACGGGCACGTTGAGTTCCTTGGCAATGTTTTTCAAGGCCCGCGAAATGGAAGCGATTTCCTGTTCGCGGTTGCCGCCGCCCCCCCTGTTCGACAAATCACCCGACATGAGTTGCAGGTAGTCGATGATGATCAGCTGGATGTCGTGCTGCTGCTTGAGGCGGCGGCACTTGGCCCGCAGTTCGAGAATGGAAAGGCCGGGGGTATCGTCAATGAAAATCGGGGCGGCTTCCAGGCGGCGGATCCGGACGTGCAGTTGCTCCCATTCGTAGGCGGCCAGGTTGCCCTTCTTGATCTTTTCGCTTTCCAGTTCGGCCTCGGCGGAAATGAGACGGTTGACGAGCTGCACGGCCGACATTTCCAGTGAGAAAATGGCTGCCGGCATGTTGAATTCCACGGCCGCGTTGCGCAGGGCGGACAAAACAAACGCAGTTTTTCCCATCGCTGGCCTAGCTGCAATGATCACTAAATCAGACTTTTGCCAGCCGGAAGTGACCCGGTCGAGGGCCGTAAAGCCGGAGGGTACGCCGGTCAGACCGTCCTTGTGGTCCTTCTTGGCTTCCAGTTCCTTGATGGCCTGCTGCATGAGCGAACGCATGTCGGCCACGCTCTTGCGAATGTTCGACTCGGACACGTTGAACAGGTGCTGCTGCGCCTTGTCGAGCAGTTGCAGGGCGTCGGTGGTGTCCTCGTACCCGTCGCGCAGGATTTCGGAGGCTACCCCAATGAGTTCCCGTTTGATGGCCTGCTCGGCGATGATGCGGGCGTGGAATTCGATGTTGGCCGCTGAGTTGACGCGTTCCGTGAGCGTAGCCACGTAGAAAGGACCACCGGCCATTTCCAGCTTGCCACTTGAACGCAGGCGTTGCGTTACCGTGAGCAGATCAACGGGCTGCGAATCGGCAAACAAATCCAGGATGACCTGGTAAATCTCCCGGTGCGCATCTTTATAGAAACTCTGGGGTTTGAGAACATCGACTACCGACGTCAAAGCATCTTTTTCAATCATCAGGGCGCCGAGCACGGCTTCTTCCAAATCGGGCGCCTGAGGGGGTAATTTTCCCAGACCCGCATCCAAAAAACGGGGTACGCCCGTACGGTTTAACCCGTTGGCGCGGTCGGCAGATGCTTTTTTTAGAGGGTTTCTGGATTCCATACGTCAGCTCTTCGTTACAATAAGGCAACCATTCAAAAATAGAGAATCGGCATTCATCTGGGCCATCCACCAGATTATTTAGTTTTCAACAGCATATCCACCCCTTTTCCACCAGTTATCAACATTGCCCACAGAGTTATCCACATTTCTGGACGCAATGCGCCGGACGTTCCCTCCCGGTTAGGCCGGCCGGTGCACCACAATTTTTTCCACGATGTCCCCCGCTTTCACCTGGTCGATGACTTCGAGCCCTTCGATCACTTTGCCAAACACGGTGTGCTGTTTGTCGAGGTGAGCCGTGAGCAGGCGGTTGCTGCAAATGAAAAATTGGGAGCCACTCATGCGGTTGCCTTCCCGGGCCATTGACAATACGCCGCGGTCGTGGATGTGCCGGTTCCCCTCTACCTCTTCCTTGATGGTGTAGCCGGGGCCGCCCGCCCCGGTACCCGAGGGGTCGCCGGTCTGGATGATGAAGTGCGGAATGACCCGGTGAAATGCAAGCCCGTCGTAAAATCCCTTGCTGGCCAGTTCGATGAAATTGCGGACCGTCTGAGGCGCGTCCTCGGCAAAGAACATAATCTTCATTACGCCTTTACTGGTGTGGATTGCTGCGGTGGTCATAGGGGCGCAGTAGGAGTTACATCGGTATGCGTTTCGTACCTTAAAACCGGCCGGTTGGTTTGCCGGGAGCCGGTCTTAAAGCAGGGCTGCAAAGGTATACGCAGTTTTTACAACGGGACTTACTTTTATGCTTGATTAATCCCACATTAAATTATACTTTTCCAAGCAAACGTCCCTCCGGTTCATGAAATCCCTCCTTCTCCTCATTCCCCTCCTGTTGCTCAGTGCCCGCTCCGGGGCTCAGTCTCAGCCCGTACGGGTAGACGTTTGCGTGTACGGCGGCACCTCGGCCGGGGTCATGGCGGCCTACACGGCTAAGAAGATGGGCAAAAGGGTTTTGCTCATCGAACCCGGCCGGCACCTGGGCGGCCTTACCTCGGGCGGACTGGGCTACACCGACATTGGCAACAAGTACGCCATCACGGGGCTGGCCCTTGACTACTACCGCCGGCTGGGCAAGCACTACGGCAAGTTCGAGCAGTGGATATTTGAGCCCGGCGTGGCCGAAAACCTGTTCCGGGACTACGTGAAACGGGCCGGCGTGGAAGTACTCTTCGAACACCGCCTGGCCGGGGCCCACAAAGACGCCAGCGGCTACCTGCAAACCATTACGCTGGAAAACGCGGCGGGAGCTGCAACCGCAACGAACCGGACGGTAAAGGCGGGCATGTTCATCGACGCTACGTACGAAGGTGACTTGCTGGCCAGGGCCGGCGTATCTTATACGGTGGGCCGCGAAGACAACCGTCTTTACCAGGAGACGCTCAACGGCGTGCAACTCCACGACAAGCACCAGCTTCCCGACGGCGTGGACCCGTACAACGTCCCGGGCAACCCCGGGAGCGGCCTGGTGTGGGGCGTCAGCGACGAAAACCTGTCCCCCAACGGCACCGGCGACAAAAAAGTGCAGGCGTACAACTTCCGCATCTGCCTCACGGATGACCCGGCCAACCGGATTCCCATCGCCCGGCCCCGCAATTACGACTCGACCCGGTACGAACTGGCGCTGCGGCAACTTGCCCGGCGGCCCGCCAAGAACCTGAACGCGGTGCTGAAAATGGACCTGATGCCCAACCACAAAACTGACATCAACAACAACGGCGGCTTTTCGACGGACATGATCGGCATGAACTACAACTACCCGGAAGCAGATTACGCCACGCGCCGGAAAATCCAGCAGGAACACGAAGACTACAACAAGGGCTTCCTCTACTTCCTGGGCTACGACCCGCGGGTGCCCGAGCACCTGCGCCGGGAGATGAATCAGTGGGGTTACCCTAAGGACGAATACACCGACAACGGCCACTGGTCGCACCAAATGTACGTGCGGGAGGCCCGCCGCATGGTGGGAGCCTACGTAATGACGCAGCACAACTGCCAGGGCCGGCAGGTAGTGGAAGACGGCGTAGGCATGGCGGCCTACACGATGGACTCCCACAACTGCCAGCGGGTAGTGGTCAACGGCATGGTGAAAAATGAGGGCGACGTGCAGGTGGGCGGCTTCGGTCCCTACCCGATTTCGTACCGTTCCCTCATCCCGAAGGAAAGTGAGTGCAAAAACCTGCTGGTGCCGGTGTGCCTGTCGGCCTCGCACATTGCCTACGGCTCCATCCGGATGGAACCCGTGTTTATGGTGCTGGCGCAGTCGGCGGCCGTGGCGGCCTGCCTGGCCCTCGACAAGAAAACCTCCGTGCAGGGCGTGGACGTAAAGGCGGTGCAGGCGGAACTCATAAACAACCCGCTGGCCGACAAGAGCCTGCCCGAAATCCGGATCGACAACGAAGACGCGGCGTACGTGCAAACAACCGGCGACTGGCAGCCAGACACCAAAGCCGGCGGCCGGTTCGGGCCGTCCCTGCTGCGCGACGACAGCCGCGGGGCCACGCCCAAGTCGGTGCGGTTTACGCCCGAAGTACGAAAGGCCGGCAAGTACCAGGTGTACGCCTATTTTCCCAAAGTGGCCGATGCCTCTTCCCAAACAGCCATTACCCTCCACACCGGCACGCAAGCCCGGGAAATGACTTTGCGGAAGGAGTCGTTGCAGGTAGAAGGACAAACGGCGGGGGCCTGGGTGCCGCTGGGTGAATACGCAATGGCCGCCGGCCGCAAGGGCTACGTGGAGATTTCAAACAAAGGTGCCGACGGCGTGGTGGTGGCCGACGCCGTGCTGTTCGTGCCGGTGCGGTAAAGACAACGCGTTGCCAACGCCTTTCTGCTTTTTTCGTAAAGGGCTGTAACCAGTCAACTTACAACTATGGGAGCAAAAAGTATTTTAGGAATCATACTGGTGCTTGCCGGCGCCGCGGGCCTGGTGATCGGGCTGCTCGGCATCTTCGGCAAGAACGTCACCCCGCAGAGCCCCTGGCTGTTTGCCATTCTTGGCTTTATCTTCTTCAGCTCGGGCATCGGGCTCATGAAGAGCACCGGGGCCAAGCAGGCTTAGCTGGTTCAAGCATAAGACCGGCGCCGTTGCATTTGCGGAACGAAATAATTACCAACGTTTCATCCGCCGGCCAGGCGTTGCGCACGCGGGATGGACGGCAGGGCCCGATGACGGTGGATTTGCCGGTGCACTGCTACAGCGACGGGTACGTTTCTTTCAGGTACGCCAGGTATTTGCGGAAGTCGGAGTTGAACTTGGTCCTGAATTCCTCCTCGAACTGGTTCTGCTTGGCGCGGTACCGCACAAAGCCCATGAAATACGTGTTGTTGGCGGGGGGGCCCTCCCACCCCCATGTGCGGGTCCGGCCGTTGGCCGTCAGGGTATCCGCCGTGCGGATGATTTTCCGGATGAGCCGGTACTTGAGCGTATCCTTCTGGGCTTCGGGCAATGCCGGCCGGAAGGACGCGTAGAGGCGTTCGAGCTGACGGGCACCGCGGAGGATGTGTTGCGAATACTTTTCCCGGAAGATCTTGCCGTCTTCGTACCGGCGGTACTCCTTCGAGTCGCGGCCGTATTTGCGTTCCAGGAAGAGGGTGGCGCCGTGGTCGCCGACGAAGCTGGCCAGGTTCTCGTTGTACTCCACGTTGTTTTTGACGTACAGCGTGCCGTGCGTCAGTTCGTGGATGATGAGGTTGGCCAGCTGGCCCTCCGAACGGCTCAGCCAGTTGGTGAGGATGGGATCTTTGAACCAGCCCAGCGTCGACCAGCCCGATACCTCGTCGATTTCAGTATCGAGTCCCTGCGCTTTGAGCCCGGCTTCCTCCCGCTCGGCCCGGGCGTAGTCAAAAAACCCCTTGTAGGAAAACGAACCAATAAGCGGAAACTTCCACTCCCGGGCTTCCAGCTTGTAGGGCGGCGTGGCCGTAACCACCCACAGAATGGGCTTGCCTTGCTGGTCGAATACGGTGGTATAATTGTCCGAGGGGTTGATGCCCAGCGAATCCACGGCGAAGCGGCGGATTTCCTGGATGAGCAGGAGCTTCGCCTTGAGCGAGTCGGGGAAGGCCGGGTCGGCCAGGTATTCTTCGAGCGGCCGGGCGTTCCAGACCACCCGCAACTGCCCCTGCGCCTGCGAGATGCCGTATTCCACCAGCCGGTACTGCCACAGCAGGAGGAGCATCAGCAGGAGCAAAAAACCGAGAAATATGCGTTTGAACACGGGGCGGTACTTCATCTTCTGGTAACGCCAAAATTAAAAATTTAGCCCGGTCCCGCCCCTTCCAACCCAGATTATTTCGGCAAAAACCCTGCTTTTTAGGCGAAAAGTGCGTAACTTCATACCTCAATAATTGCTTAAGATTTTACCTAACACATGGCTGACCACAAAGAAAAAGACGGCAAAGCAAACGCCGCCGGCGACGCTAGACTCGCCAAATTAAAGGCCTTGCAGACCACGATTGAGAAGCTCGACAAGACCTACGGCAAGGGCACGGTAATGAAGCTCAGCGACAACAAAGTGAGCGACGTACCGGCCATCTCAACGGGTTCCATCGGCCTGGACATTGCCCTGGGCATTGGCGGTGTGCCGCGCGGACGGATTGTCGAAATATTCGGTCCCGAATCATCCGGTAAGACAACCCTCACCATGCACTGCATTGCTGAGGCGCAGAAAGCGGGTGGCATTGCTGCCTTCATTGACGCTGAACACGCATTTGATAAAACGTACGCCCAGAAGCTGGGCATCGATACGGAGAACCTGCTCATCTCGCAGCCCGATCACGGCGAACAGGCCCTCGAAATCGCCGAGAACCTGATTTCCTCCGGCGCCATCGACATCATCGTCATTGACTCCGTTGCCGCCCTCGTGCCGAAAGGCGAACTCGAAGGCGAAATGGGCGAAAGCAAGATGGGTCTCCAGGCCCGCCTCATGTCGCAGGCCCTGCGGAAACTCACGGGTACCATCAACAAAACCGGCTGCTGCTGCATCTTCATCAACCAGCTCCGCGAGAAGATCGGCGTGATGTTCGGCAACCCCGAAACCACTACTGGTGGTAACGCCCTTAAATTCTACGCTTCCGTCCGCCTCGACATCCGCCGCATCGGCCAGATCAAGGAAGGCGCCGACAACATCGTGGGCAACCGCACCAAGGTGAAGGTAGTCAAGAACAAAGTAGCCCCGCCCTTTAAAGTGGTGGAATTCGACATCATGTACGGCGAAGGCATCTCCAAGGTGGGCGAAACCATCGACCTGGGCGTGGAACTGGAAATCATCAAGAAGTCCGGCTCCTGGTTCTCCTACGACGGCAACAAGATCGGCCAGGGCCGCGACGCCGTGAAGAACCTGCTGCTCGACAACCCCGAACTGGCCGCTGAAGTTGAAAAGAAGATCCGCGATAAGGTGAAGCAGGGCGCTGCCCTCCCCGAAGAGCCCCTGACGCCCGCCGAAGCGAAGGAAGCCGTTGAAGCCTTCGACGAAGAGTAATCTTACTGCCATTCCCTAAACACAAAAGCGAAGGACTTACATCCTTCGCTTTTTTCATTTCTGTCGTGGTTCTTTACTGCCTGGATTCTACAGCGGCAAGGCCCAGCCCTGGCGGTAATCCCGCTTCACGTAGGGGTCCAGTTCAGGCTTGTTGGGGAACCGCATGTTGGCCGAATCCCACTGCACCTTCTGCCCCGACGTCCGTAAAGCGACCATCCCGAGCAGCATCGTTTCGGTGAGCGGACCGGCGTAGTCGAACGGACAGGTGGCTTTCACCTTGTTGTCCTTGCAGGCGTTTGCCCAGTTCATTTCGTGGGTAGTGCCCACGCGGGCAAACATTTGCTTGGGTGCCTTAAAGTCCTGCATCAACGAACGCGGCAACAGGGTGGGCTTGGCGCCGTACGTGCCGTGCATGAGTTTGCCCTTGCTGCCGATGTACAATACGCCGCCACCCTTGTCCACGGGTTCGTCGCCCAGCTCTTCGGGCTTGGGCGGCAGCAGGCCCCCGTCGTACCAGGTCATCTTCACGGCCGGCATTCCTTTCCGGGCCGGGAAATCGTAGTACACGACGGTAGCCTGCGGGTAGGTTTCGAGCATGTCCTTGCCGGCGGCATCCTTCACGGCCTTGCCTTCCGCATCGCGCCGCTTCCCGAACGGCGACGACGAAGCTTCAATGGCCGACGGCGCGCCCAGTTTAAGTGACCATACCACGTGGTCGATCAGGTGGGCGCCCATGTCACCCAGCGCCCCAACCCCGTAATCCACCCAGCCGCGCCACTTAAAGGGCGTATAGGCCGGGTTGTACGGACGCTGCGGGGCCGGTCCCAGGAACAAGTCCCAGTTCAACGTAGACGGCACGGCCGGCGAGTCGAGCGGCATGTCGATGCCCTGCGGCCAGATGGGGCGGTTGGTCCACACGTGTACTTCGCGCACCTCACCGATCATGCCACCCTGGATGATCTCGTTGATGAGCCGGGCGTCGTCGCTGGAGTGGCCCTGGTTGCCCATCTGCGTCACCACCTTGGGCATTTTTTTGGCGAGGCTGGCCAGTTCGCGGGCCTCCTGCACGGTGTAGGTCAGGGGTTTCTGCACGTACACGTGTTTGCCCATTTTCATGGCCGCAATGGCCTGCACGGCGTGCAGGTGGTCGGGCGTGGCAATCACCACGGCGTCAATGTCTTTCTGCTCATCAAGCATCTTCCGGTAGTCGGTGTGCCGCTTGGCCTTCGGGTACTGCTCCTTGAGGCGCTGCAAATTCCCGATCTGGTCGTTGATGTTTTTCTTGTCCAGGTCCGTGGTTGCCGCGGCCAGCCGGGTCTTGGCCCTTTCCACGTCGGCATCAATTTTTTCGAAGGCTTTGGCCGTATAATCCCAATCCACGTCGCACAGGGCCACAATGTTTTGGCTGGTCAGGTTCAGCAGGTTGGCCCGGCCCATGCCCCCGACGCCGATGCCGGCAATGTTGAGTTTGTCGCTGGGGGCTACGAAGCCGGGGCCGCCCAGCACGTGGCGGGGTACAATGGTAAAACCGGCCGCCGCCAGGGAGGCGCCTTTGAGGAAAGCCCGCCGCGATGGGTTATGGTTGTGTGGTTGATCAGAGGGGGAAGACATGGGGAAAAGGTTTAATTGGAAGGTGAGTAGGGTAAAAGCCAGGCCAATCTTACGAAAAATTCTATTTTATCTCACTTAAGGTACAAATTTTTCTCCGCGTCAACGGTGCTTTTGCGGAACTTGTGATGCCTCTCGTTCGCAGAACGCCAAACAAAAAGCCGGAAGTCCCCGACTCCCGGCTTTCGCCTGCTTGTTGGTATTATACTCCTTATCTTATCTGATCCCGGTGATTGTGATTTCGGTGCGGCGGTTGCGCTGGTGTTCTTCCTCGGTCTGGGCGTCCTTCACGATCAGGCGCGTTTCGCCGTAGCCTTTTGCCTTCACGCGGCTCTGCTCAATGCCGTTCTGCACCAGGTACTGCACGGCCGACTCGGCCCGGCGCTGCGACAAGCCCAGGTTGTACTCGTCGGTGTTCCGCACGTCCGTATGGGAGCCGAGTTCAATCGTCAGGTTGGGATTGTCCTTCAGGAAGTCCACCAGTTTGTCCAGTTCTTCCGCGGCATCCGGACGGATGTTCCACTTATCGAGGTCATAGTAGATGTTCTCCACCACAAAAGACTCGTTGAGTTTCGGCTTATCCAGCGGAATCACCAGCGTGTACGTGGTGTCGGTCACGGGTTTCACCAATAATTCCTGCGGGATGGATTTGCCGGACATGGAGAAGAATTCGCGCCGGGTCAGGTACTCGGGCTTCTCGGCAATGAACGTGTAGTTCTGGCTTTCCTTTACCTTCAGTTTGAACGAACCGTCCGGGCCGGTGGTGGTTTCGCCGATCTGCTTGTCGCCTTCCAGGAACCGCACTTTGGTGTTGGGCAGCACGGTTTCCTGTCCGTTGGCGTCGCGGGTTACGGTTTTGCCGGCCAGGAAGTAGTTCACCACCTTCAGGTCGGTCTTTTTGTCTTCGAAGTAATAAATGTCGTCGTCGCCGACGCCGCCCTCCCGGTTGGAGGAGAAGTAGCCGGTGGTGGGTGATTTGAAGATGATGCCGAAGTCATCGGCCTGCGAGTTCATGGGAATGCCCATGTTGCGCACCGTGATCTGACCGGCCGCCCGGGTAGCGGTGAACATGTCCAGTCCGCCGAGGCCGGGGTGGCCGTCGGAAGCGAAGAACAACCGGCCGTCGTCGGACACGTAGGGGAAAAGGTCGTTGCCCGGCGTGTTGATGGAGGGGCCCATGTTGCGCACCCGTCCGAAGCGGCCGCTGCCGTCGGCGGTAGCCTGCCAGATGTCGAGACCGCCCAGGGTACCTTCCCGGTTAGAGGCGAAATACAGCGTCTTGCCGTCGGTAGACAGGGCCGGGGCGCCGTCCCAGGTGTCGAGTTTACTCAACGGCAGCATTTCCGGCTCGGTCCACTTACCGTCTTTGAACCGGGCAATGTACAGGTCCACATCGGTGGGTTTGTTCTGCTTGATGCGTCCCCCCACGTTGCCGCGGGCGAAGATCATCGTTTTGCCGTCTTTGGAGAACGTTGGCGTGCCCTCGTTCACGTTGTTCACGTTCACCTGGTCGCTGAACAGTTCAATCTTACTGCCCTGGATGCTGTCGCCGGAGATCCTGGATTTGTAGAGGCCCAGCATGCCCATGCCGTTGGCCTTGTACACCATGTCTTTGCGCGAAGAGGTGAAGATGAATTCTTCGTTCTGCACCACGGGCGAAAACTCGGCGGCGGCGGTGTTGAGGGCGTTTACGTTCTGGATTTCGTAAAACGTTTTCTCGGAACTCAGCTTCTCGATGGTGGGCAGGTTCTCGATTTCCTTCTTGGCCAGGTTTTTCCACTGCACCTTACGGCTGGCCTTGGCGAACTGCTCGAACTGGGCTGCGGCCTCCTTGTATTTGCCCTGCGCCTTGAGGGCGTAGCCGTAGTAAAACAGGGTAGAGTCGTCCTTGGCGCCGGCGGCAATGGCGGACTGGTAGAAGGGCGCGGCCTCCTTGATGCGGTTCGACAACCGGTACGCCGACGCCATCGAAGAATTGATCCGGGCGGGCGCGAAACCGGGGCTCTTGGCAAGGGCCTTTTTGTAGTTGTCAATGGCCAGCTGGTACTCACCGGCCTTGGCCCGCTTCTCCCCTTTTTTGTAGAGTTGCCCGGCCGACTGACAAGCCGCTACCAGCAGGCCCAGCAGGCAGGCAATGAATAAACGTTTGGTATACATACAGGAATTGGAAACTGTCTTATTTCGTAATCTAACGATAAAACGGTTAAATTTTATATAGTCCGGCCCATAAACTTGCCGCCCTTCCCGGCGGAGCGGGCACTAAAAATGGCCCGCCTTCCGGCGAGCCATTGGACTGCTTTGCTGATCACTAAATTTACAAGCCTACGCCTGCGGTACCTGGCGGAAGTACCGGGCCAGCCAGCCCTTGGCCGCCGGCACGAGCCATTCGGTTTGCAACTGCCCCATCGTAGCCATCAGGGTGTTGAACGTGGGCGTTTCGGGTCCAATGGCGCCGGCCTGCACCTGCGCCTTCAGGTTCTTCACTTCCACAAACTTCACCTGGTCGTCCACGAGGAAGGCCTGCTGCGAACGGTCAAACAGGTTGAGGCCGAAACGCCGCTCCAGTTCCTGCACAAAGTGCACGGATTTGTCGATGGAACAGCCGCTGGCGTCCTTGGCGGTTTCGTCAACGGCCAGCACGATGAAGTGACCGTTCAGCAACCGGAAGGAGGCCCGCAACGGGATGCCGTGGCTGTTCCAACCGCCGGTAAACTGCTGGAGGGCTTCCGCAAGGGCGGCCTGCGCAGCATCGTCGAGGGGCTTTACGGATTGGTATACCCAAACCCTTGCGTGGCCGGGCATTTGCTCAAAAGGAATGTACATAGGGCAGGTGAGGAGTTTATGAGTTCATAAGTTCATGAGTTTATGAGTTCAAAGTAAGTACGCTTTAGACAGGCAACGCCTTGTCACTCATAAACTTTAAACTCATGAACTCATGAACTATACATCGCCTTAACGCGCAAGTGGGCCTTAATTGTTCACTTTTCCGTTCGGCAAAGATTTATCGATCAGCTCGGCCAGGTCGTACACGTTCACGTCGGCTTCCCGGTTCTTGTTCTTGACCCCGTCGGTGAGCATGGTCATGCAGAAGGGGCAAGCCACGGCAATGGTGGAGGCGCCGGTCGCCAGGGCTTCTTCGGTACGTTCCACGTTGATTTCCTTGTTGCCCGGCTCGGCTTCCTTGAACATCTGCGAGCCTCCGGCCCCGCAGCATAGGCCGTTGCGGCGGCTGCGCTTCATCTCCACCAGGTCGGCGTCGAGGGCGGCCAGCACCTCGCGGGGTGCTTCGTAAATGTTGTTGGCCCGGCCCAGGTAGCAGGAGTCGTGGAAGGTGATGCGCTTGCCCTTGAACTCCCCGCCGCCCTGCAACCGGATGCGCCCTTCGTTGATGAGCCCTTGCAGGAACGTAGAGTGGTGAATCACTTCGTAGCTGCCGCCCAGCTTGGGGTATTCGTTTTTGATCGTGTTGAAGCAATGCGGGCAGGCCGTCACGATCTTTTTCACGTTGTAGCCGTTGAGCACCTGGATGTTGTTGAGGGCCTGCATCTGAAACAGGAAGTCGTTGCCGGCCCGCCGCGCCGGGTCGCCGGTGCAGCCTTCTTCGGTGCCCAGCACTGCGAACTTGATGCCCAGCTTGTTGAGAATCTTGACGAACGCAACCGTTACGCGTTTGTACCGGTCGTCGAAGGAACCCGCGCAGCCCACCCAGAACAGCACTTCGGGCTCCTCGCCCTTTGCCATCAGGTCGGCCATCGTCGGTACTTCATAGGTTATTTCACTCATTATGATAGACTTTAGATGTTAGACTGGAGACGTGAGACAAGCCCGGCATCTCCAGTATTGCTTAAATTTCAACTCCCGGCTCACCCCTGCGCTTCGTTGGACTCTTTCAGTTTGTCGGCCCAGTTGAAGCGGTCGGCCGGGGAGAATTTCCAGGGAGCCATGTTGTTTTCGATGTTGGAGAACATGCCATTCCAGGAACCGGGGGCTTTCGACTCTTCCATGATCATGTAACGCCGCAGTTCAACGATGATGTCGAGCGGATTGATACTTACCGGGCACACTTCCACGCAGGCGTTGCAGGTGGTGCAGGCCAGCAGTTCCTCGCGGCTGATATAGTCGTCGAGCAACGACTTGCCGTCTTCCAGCCCGGGACCGCCCTTGTCGAGGCTGTGGCCCACGTCTTCCATCCGCTGCCGGGTATCCATCATGATTTTGCGCGGCGAGAGGATTTTGCCCGTAATGTTGGCCGGACAGGCTTCCGTGCAACGGCCGCACTGCGTGCAGGTGTAGGCGTCCATCAGGTTCTTCCACGTCAGGTCATTCACGTCCTTGGCCCCGAAGCGGCCGGGCGTCTCGGTCGTTTCCGTAACGGTACCGTTGTCCGTTTCGGGCAGCGGATCGGCCGGGATGCCAAGCATCGACTTTACCTCGTTGGTGACCACGGGCATGTTGCGGAACTCGCCTTTGGGTTCCAGGCGGGCGTAGTAGCTGTTGGGGAAGGCCAGGCCGATGTGCAGGTGCTTGGAGTACGTCATGTAAATGGCAAATCCCAGGATGCCGATGATGTGGAACCACCATGTAAATCGTTCATAAATAATCAGGGCGCCGGTTTGCCAACCCTCAAACAGCGGGGTCAGGAACTGGCTGAACAGGAACGGGCCGCCATTGGCTACCGCGTAATGCTCTACGCCCCGGCTGCGCAACACCGAGTCAGACGCGTTCCAGGTGAGGAAGGCCAGCATCAGCGCAATCTCAAACACCAGGATCAGGTTGGCATCGGTGCGGGGCCACTGGGTCATTTCGTGGGCCCAGAACCGGCGCAGCTTCAGCACGTTTCGCCGCATCAGGAAGATAACGCAGGTAACGATTACGCCCACGGCCAGCAGTTCAAAAAAGCCGATCAGCACCGGGTAAAAGCCGCCCAGCGCCGGGGCAAACAGCCGGTGGGTGCCCAGCAGGCCGTCGAGGATGATCTCCAGGATTTCGACGTTGATAATCACAAAACCCAGGTAAATGATAAAGTGCATCACCCCGACGATGGGCTTGTCAAACATCGTTTTCTGGCCCAGGGCAAACAACGCCATGCGCCCGAAACGCCGGCCCGGCTGGTCGTTGCGGTTTTCGGGCTTGCCGAGCATAATGTTGCGCCGGATGAAGTTGACGCGGCGGTACAGGAAGTAGCCTGCCGCCACCAGGCAGAGCAGGAAAAATATCTGCATCAAGTAGTTCATGGTAAACAGGTTATCAGGTGTTGGGCCGCGGCTCCCGCCGTTTCGCCTCGCCGGCAGGGCCAGGCAGAAAGAACGGAAGTGACTAATTTTTTCAAAGTTTTTTGCGAAAGATGGAAAAACACATAAGTTTGCACCACTTTAAATCAGTACCGGTGATGTAGCTCAGTTGGTAGAGCAAAGGACTGAAAATCCTTGTGTCGGTGGTTCGATTCCACTCATCACCACTCCCTGAGGCCCTGAACGCAACGTTCGGGGCCTTGTTCGTTTTAAGGGCTGTCGGGTCATTGTGCTGCATCATCCTCTTATTGCTAAAACACGGTTTTGGATAAGTAAGTGCATCTTTTACGCATTCTCTGCAAATGTTATGCACGCATACTATTTATGCAATAATAGGGATAAAGTTTTAAATATTCCGGGGAAAATACAGTTTAGAACGGGTCTACAAGGGGCTTTGCCTCCAACTAATGTACAGACCGGTGCAGTATCCGTTCTGATTTAATAACAATAATATGCTTTAAGGCAAAAAGGCCCTCAACCACTTGGTTGAGAGCCCTTGCGTATAATGATTTGAAGTACTTAAAATAAGCAAACGTATCCTTTTATGTGCGTAGGTTCCAGTTGCTTAACCCCTTCAAGAAATGACTTGGTATCAACGGGCTTAACTTTTGGCTCTTCCGTTCTTTTGCCCTTCTTTCTAGATGAATGCTTTGCCGAAGATTCTCCCATAACCTTTTAATATTTCAGGTACTTTTTCGCAATGTCTTGATTGTATTACAAAAATATAGCTATTTTCTTCGTACACAAATACCGTCCAGATACTATTAGGCGCACCTGTAACAAAACTCATTATTTTCTGATACAGCCGAAACCTTCTGTTTGCGTCGTCCGAGTCTTCGTCAACCATTGTAGCCGACTGAAACCCAAAGGACATATCCGGAAACTTTTGCCTTATTTCAAACAGAATTCTAAAAATAGTGGCGGCTATTCTACTGCCACGCCCTACATTTGTTCTGTAACGATACTTGCTGCTGTTTAAGTTTCTTACCTCACGTTCTTTAGATGCAACAGTAGCGTAGAAGTCAACGGTAAACAAGTCATCTTCGTATTGACGTATTTCAACTATTATCTTCCTACGGCAATTCTTGTTACCAACGAAGAACTTATAGATGTACTCATATTTATATCTTTTGATCCCTGACTTATTGCCGTTCCTTTGTACAAATTTAAACGCTAAGGGTTTATCAAACATGCAGTGCGAATGTGAAACCCCAAATTTACCAAATACATTTAATAAAAATTTGACTACGCCGATGTATTTATTTGTGTCCCCATTTCATCTTCAATCTAATTCTTCCCGTAATTCAATGTAGTCCTCCACTGCTTCTTCAAAGGCCCTTGTTAATTCTTCTACATTAGCCCCTTCAAAAGTCACCAAGTCACCGGTGCTCCTGATCTTACCGTGAAATACCATATCAGTGGCACTGAACCATACGCTAGCCTCAAAGCCTCTGTATTGCATAGTGTTTTCCATATACCTCGGAATTTAAACTAAAAACCCCAGCCTCATCAGCCGGGGTTTGTTTGCTACAGAAAGTATTTGAGTCGGATTACTTCTTTCTCGGACAGGTACCGCCACTTGCCGCGGGGCAGGTCCTTCTTGTCGAGCCCGGCGTACATGACGCGGTCCAGCTTGATTACCTCGTAGCCCAGGTGCTCGAAAATGCGCCGTACAATGCGGTTGCGGCCCAGGTGCAGTTCGATGCCCAGCACGGTGCGGTCGGGGGTCACGGTAGCCAGTTCGTCCACTTCGGCCTTGCCGTCTTCCAGTTCCACGCCCTCCAGCACGCGGTTGAAGTCCTCCTCGGTGACCGGCTTGTCGAGGTGCACCTCGTAGATCTTTTTGATGTTGTGGGACGGGTGCGTGAGCTTTTCGGCCAGTTCGCCGTCGTTGGTGAGCAGCAGCAGGCCCGTGGTGTTGCGGTCGAGGCGGCCCACCGGGAACAGGCGCGCGTCGGCGGCTTCCTTCACCAGGTCCATTACCGTCCGGCGTTCCTCGGGGTCCTCGGTGGTGGTGATAAAGTCCTTGGGCTTGTTGAGCAGCACGTACACCATCTTCTCGCGGTTGAGCACCCGGTTGCCGTACTTGACCACGTCGCCCGGCTTCACCTGGTAGCCCATTTCGGTCACCACGTTGCCGTTCACCTTGATCTCCCCCGACTGGATGAGCACGTCGGCATCGCGCCGCGAACAGACGCCCGCGTTGGCGATGTAACGGTTCAGGCGCACGCTGTCGTCCTTTTCCTCCCGGGTGCGCCGGCTCTTGGCTTTGGCCTTACCCTCTACCTCCGAAAAATCGTAGTCGGGCGTGCGGACGGGTTTGCTCCGGAAGTTTTTTTTTACGTCATCCTTGCCTTTGGAAGCAAAGCGACCGGTACTCTCGCTGCCGAAGGGCGTACTCCGCCGGGGCCGCTTCTCGTCGGCATCGCCAGGCCGTTCGGTCGTGCGGCGGGCCGGGCGGGCGGTGCTGGTGTCGTCATCCCGCTTTTTGAATTTGCTCTCGAAGCGCCGGGCGGGGCCGGGCTTTTCAAACCGCGGCTTTTCCTCGTTGCCGAAGCGGCGGCGCGGGGCGGGCCGCTCCTCGCGGTCGGTGTCACCCGTACGGCGGGGCCGGGCGTAGGGCCGCGGCTCGTCCTGGCCGAACCGGTTGGCTACCCCGCGGCGCGGCGCGGTGCTATTGTCGTCGGCAGTGCGCTTGCGGTACGACCGGGGCGTCTCGTCGCCGGCCGTCGTTGCGCGGCGCCGGGTGACGGGTCTTTCGCCCCCGTCGGTCACGGCTTTCGGTTTGCGGAAAGTGGGCGTATCTTCTTCCGGCCGGGTTCTCCGCTTGGGGGTGGCACCGTAGCCCGAAGCAACGGGTCGCTTGGCCCGGGGAGCCGTTCCTTCCTCCGTGGTGCGGGAACGGCGCGGGTTGCCGGTGCCCGACGCGTACGCACGTTTCGCCCGGGGGGCGTCGTCTTCCGTGCGGGAGCGGCGGGGACTGCCGGTACCGCTACCGGCGGACGCAGAACGCTTGGCCCGGGGGGCATTGTCATCTTCCGTACGGGTTCTCTTCCGGGGATTGGTGCCGTAACCGGTGCCCGTGGCGCCTTTGGCCTTCGGACGGGGAAATACATCCGCTTTTCTGGTGGGTTTCTTCATGTTGGCTTGCAGTATCGCTACTGTATGTGGGTAAATGGGGTGAACTTCTGCGCGGCAGGCGGGTACAATTTCCCGCGTGCGTAGATGTAAAAGGGCGCAAAGCTAGGAAAAGTTCAGCGGCCGTACCATTAATTTTTTGCCTTCCGCGGCTATTCGTTGGCGGGTCCGATCTCGTTCTCCTCGGCGGCAAAATCGCGGGGCTGGGGCAGGTCTTTGAGGGAGGCAATGCCAAAATACTCCATGAATTTATCACTGGTACCGTACAGGATGGGCTTGCCCACAGTTTCGGCCTTGCCCCGGATGACGACCAGTTCCTTTTCGAGCAGTTTCTGGATGGCGTAGTCGCAGTTGACGCCCCGGATCTGTTCGATCTCCGTTTTGGTGATGGGCTGCTTGTAGGCAATGATGGCGATGGTTTCCAGCGCGGCGGTGGAGAGCCGCTTTTTTGATTTCTGCCTGAGGAGAATGCCCACACTTGCCTGGTAGGCGGGTTTGGTGAGAAACTGATAACCGCCGGCCAGGGAGTAGATCCCGAACGTGTACATCTCGTCGGCGTACCGCGCGGTGAGGCCGGCAATGGCGCTTTCAATGTCGGCAAGGGGCACTTCCGCACCCAGCATTTCCCCGAGGCATTGCTGGAGTTCGGCGGGTTTGATGGGTTGGGACGAGCTGAAGATCAGGGCCTCTACGTGGTGCTGCAGAAAATCCGATTGCATAAAGGGTGATGGGTGGCCGTAAGCGCAAAAAGCTTTACCGGGCTTTGGGAGGCGGCCCGGTAAAGCTGGTGAGTAGAAGTATCTGCGGTGGGATCTAGTTTGATTTCTTCAGTTTGGCTTCGATGGAGTGTTGGGTGTGGGGCACAATGCGCAGGCGTTCCTTGGGAATGAGGCGGCCGGTGTCTACGCACACGCCGTACGTACCGTTCTTAATGCGGATCATCGCATTTTCGAGTTGCTGGGCAAACTTCTGCAAGCGGGCGGCCTGCTGGCTCAGGTTCTCTTTCTCGGTCGTGTCAGCGCCATCTTCGAGTAGTTTGGAAGCTCCGGAAGTGTTGTCCGTACCATTGTCGTTCCGCTTGCTGAGCGTAAGCTTGATGCCGTTAAGCTCTTTGCGAGCCTGATCTAGTTTCTGGGAGATTAAATCCTCGAACTCTTTTAACTCCTCGTCGGAGTAGCGCAATTTTTCCTCTTGACCGGTTACTTTCATGGTTACTCAAATAAAATATAAAAAGGATAATAAAAGAAAGTACAGTAGGATCTACTGAAAACTGAACCCCTCACCTATCTCCCGTTTTTCGCTGCAAAGGTAATACAAATTATTTATTCTGTATCACCCGCCCGGGGGCACCTTTTCCCGCTCTGCGTTGCCTGGGGGGCTTTTATTGCCACCCGGGACTGCTCTTGCCGGTCCATCAGTCCGCCTGCGGACAACACCCGGATACGCAATTGCAATATTGGGTATTTTATTACATTAATACACCAAGTTCCCCATTGGTAACTCTTACCCTTGCACAAATAACGTTCCAACCTGTGCAGGTATTACGCACGAAACCGTTGCTTTCCGTAAACCTATGCCGCTACTCTTCCGTATTGATGAGCAGGGAAACAACCCGGAATAATTGCCCGTTTTATTACATCCAGACTAGGATTTTACCAAGTGACCCAACCATGTATTTAACCCTACTTTTATGAACAGCATGAACAAACTCATTGAATCGGTTTCCAAGTACATAGAGGCCCGGATCGAATTGATCAAGGTGGACGTGCAGCAGGGCATTGCCAAAACGCTGGTAAGCGTGATTGAATACGGCATCATTGGCATCGTGGGTTTTTTTGCGTTTGTCTTCATTTGCGTGGGCCTGGCCAACGTGTTCAACGAGTTGACTGACAGCCGGTTCTGGGGCTATTTCATCATGGCGGGCATATTCCTGGCTGTGTTGGCGGCCGTGGTAGCCAGCAAAAAAGCCATCCAGGTGAAGATGGAAAAGGTAGCCAGCAACATGTTCCATAAGGAGGTGCCCGCGCCGCAGCAGGCCGAAGCCACCGCCCAGGAAATAATCGACCAGAACGAGTCGCTGGGCCAGCCGAGTGCCTTTGGCCAGACGGCTCCGCTAAGCCGGCCCAGTTCGTATTAACGGCCGGGCTCCTTGTTTTTTCGCAGATTACGGACACAACTTATTGAGTGGCGGGCACGTATGACTGTCACTGTCAACTCTGTACAACCAACTATACCCATAACTAACCATGGCTTCCCCTCAAATCACCCCGCTTACGGCTCGTAAGGAAGAACTAAACCGGGAAACGGAAAGGTATAAGCAGGCAATCGAAGACCAGATGAGCGTTCTTAAGCAGGACGCTGGCAAGGTCACGCGCACCGCCCTCATCATTGGGGGGGCGGCGCTTGGCACTTACTTCATCGGCCGGGCCATTGTGAACCGTAAAAAAAAAAAGCGGGCGCAAAGCCAGTTGATGCAGCCGTATCCGTACCCTACGGGTCTGCATACGACTAGCCTGCAGAGCATCAACCTCCCGGCAGTTTCTCAATCCAAGCGGTCGAACCCCAACCCGGTGGTGAGTTTGATAACAAAACAATTAGCCGTATTTTTGGTCGCCATGGCCAAACAGAGCATCATGGCGGCAATTGAGCGCGGCAAGCATGAACCCAGGCAAAATTCTGCACCAATTATTGTTAAATAAAACCTCCGGGCGGCGGTCTTTCGCCGTACTGGTTGATCCTGATAAAACCAATCCACCCGCGTGCCTGCAACTTTCGCGTGCAGCGCTCGAAAACCGGGTGGATTTTTTCCTGGTAGGGGGCAGTCTGCTCACCACTACGTTTCTCAACAGCACGGTCCGCACGCTCAAAGCGCACTCCGACATTCCGGTCATCCTCTTCCCGGGCAGCAACCTGCACATTGATTCTTCGGCCGACGCCATTCTGCTCCTGTCGCTGATCTCGGGCCGCAATCCCGATTTTCTCATCGGCCAGCACGTAATCGCCGCGCCGGTACTCAAGAAGAGCAAACTGGAAATACTGTCCACGGGCTACATGCTCATCGAGAGCGGCAAGCCCACCACAGTGTCGTACATCAGCAACACCACGCCCATTCCGTACGACAAGCCCGAAGTGGCCGCCTGCACGGCGATGGCCGGCGAAATGCTGGGCCTGCAACTGATCTACCTCGATGCCGGGAGCGGCGCCCAGCGGCCGGTGGCACCCCGCACCATTGCGGCCGTGCGCAAGTCGGTGGAAGTTCCCATCATCGTAGGGGGTGGCATTGCCACGCCGCAGGCCGCCGAAGACGCCCTGCAGGCCGGGGCCGACGTAATCGTGATCGGCAACGGCATCGAAAAAGACCCCAACCTGCTGGTGGAGGTCTCCGAACGGATCAGCGCCTATAACAAAGCGTTGCTGTAAGCCCGGCGCCTGCTACCCGGCGCTTTCGCTTTGGATTGCCATTTCCACTGTTCATCCGGGCACGAAAAAGCCCCTGAAGTAGGGCTTCAAGGGCCAAAATATCATTTATCTGATTACCACACAAGCGGTTACAAATTCATCAGCGACTCGCGGCGGCGCATCTTGCCGGCCGGGATGCCGAACATCATCTTGAAGCGGCGGCAGAAGTAGGCGGTGTCTTTGTAGCCGACTTCCTGGCCGATTTCACGGATGCTCTTCTTGGAGGTGCGCAGCAGGTGCACGGCGCGTTCCATCCGCTGGTATTCGATGTAGTCCTGCGGGTTGATGCCGGTGAGCATTTTAAAGTACTGCCCCACGTAGTCTTCCGACACGTTGGCTACGCCGGCCAGCACCTTGTTGGACAGGTCGCCGCCCAGGTACTGCTTGATGTAGGTGAATATGTCGATCAGGCGGGGGTCTTTGAAGTAGGTGCTGTTGGTAGCCAGGCGCTCCACGAACAGGCGGTGCTGGAGGATGTAGCGGATGATTTCGACCACGATCTCTTCCGTTTTCAGCTTGATGACCCGTTCCTTGCCCGGCAGGTCGGAGAGGTTTTCGGCGATGAGTTCATTGACGGCCCGGGCCAGCTCCGCGTCGCCCGAAATCACGAAGGGCGGAATGTCGAGCGAAGCGAAAAAGTTAACCGAATCGAATACCTTGGCCTCAAAGGCGACCATCCCGAAAGAATCCGGCAGCGTGCCGATCTTGGCGATGTCGCGGTTGACGGCAAAATACTTCTCCTTGTTGCTTACGAAGTCCTCGTTGGTGAGCAGGCTGGCCCCGGCCCCGCCGTAGGTAATGGCCAGCAGCTTGCCGCCGGGAATAAAGAGCATATCGCCCTCGTTTACCTTTTCCTTATCGGGTCCAAAGGAGACTTCGCCCTTGTGCAGCAGAACCAACGTGTTTTCCACGTCGTAGTAGTTCTTCACGTGAATGGGCTGGAGGAGCTTGATGTTTTTGGCCTTCAGGAACCTGACTCCCAAGGACTCGATAATTTTATTATAGTCTTCCATCTTTACATGGTTTTGGAAAGGGATGGTACAATTTTTCGCAAGCTGTCAAGTTTGGACGAATCTAATAAAAAAATGAAATAAAGCAAACACAAAATGCCATAAGCAAAAATAGGAATTTTCTTTTAAAGAAAAAATGCAAAAAATAAGGCTCTAAAAGAAAAAGGGCGCCAAAAGCGATCAATAAAATGTAATTGACCTTTTGACGCCCCAAATACGGGTTGTATTCCCCTAAAAACGGCTTATTTCAATATTTCGCGGGAAATTACTATTTTCTGAATTTCCGACGTGCCCTCGTAGATCTGGGTGATCTTGGCATCGCGCATAAGCCGCTCCACGTGGTACTCCTTCACGAAACCGTAGCCGCCGTGCACCTGTACGGCCTCGGTGGTTACGTCCATGGCTACCTGCGAGGCAAACAGCTTGGCCATGGCGCCGGCCTTGGTGTAGTCGCGGTGCTGGTCCTTGAGGAAGGCCGCTTGCAGGCACAGCAGCCGGGCCGCCTCGATCTGGGTCGCCATGTCGGCCAGTTTGAACTGAATGGCCTGGTGCTCGGCGATGGGCTTGCCGAACGACTTGCGTTCCTTGGCGTACTGCACGGCCAGTTCGTAGGCGCCCGAAGCAATGCCCAGGGCCTGGGCGGCAATCCCGATGCGGCCGCCGCTTAGGGTTGCCATGGCGAACTTGAAGCCCGAACCGTCTTCCCCGATCCGGTTCTCCTTGGGCACCTTCACGTCGGTAAACATGAGCGAATGGGTGTCGGAGCCGCGGATGCCGAGTTTGTTTTCCTTCCTGCCCACCACAAAGCCGGGCACGTCCTTCTCCACGATGAGGGCGTTGATGCCGCGGTGTTTCTTCTCGGGGTTGGTCTGGGCAATCACGATGTACACCGACGCGGTGCTGCCGTTGGTGATCCAGTTCTTGGTGCCGTTGAGCAGGTAGTGGTCGCCCCGGTCCTCGGCGGTGGTGCGCTGGGAAGTGGCGTCCGAGCCGGCTTCGGGTTCCGACAGGCAGAAAGCGCCGATGATTTCGCCGGTAGCCAGGCGGGTGAGGTACTTCTGCTTCTGCTCCTCGGTGCCGTAGGTTTGCAACCCCCAGCACACCAGCGAATTGTTTACCGACATGCACACGGAAGCCGAGGCGTCGATTTTGGAAATCTCCTCCATGGCCAGCACGTACGAAATCGTATCCATGCCGCCGCCGCCGTAGCGGGGGTCTACCATCATGCCCATGAAGCCCAGTTCGCCCATCTTGCGGATCTGCTCGTGGGGGAAGCTTTGGTGTTCGTCGCGTTCAATCACGCCGGGCAGCAGTTCGGTACGGGCAAAATCGCGGGCGGCGTCCCGGACGGCCAGTTGTTCTTCGGATAGCTGGAAGCTTAAACCAGCGGCTATTTCAGTCAATGCCATATAGAGTAGCGTTTAATGAGTTAGACATAAGACGTTAGATGTGAGACAGGAGACCCGGAACGGATTGTCCGTCTTTTACAATGGTTTTTAAGGGTAGTCCTGTACCAATACGAACCCGGTAAAACTTGGTATCACAAAATTAATCATTTGAATTATTCAACAGGTAGTATGCGTGCATAATAATTTGCAATCCAAGCAAAAAGCCCTCCGGAAACGCGTTCCGGAGGGCCACTATCTCAATTCTCAATTCTCATTACCCACTACTCTTTACTCATCCCGCCGTCCCATGAACAGCGACAGGTAGTAGAGCAGTTGGGCCAGGGCGCCGAGGGCGGCCACTACGTAGGTGAGGGCGGCCCACTTGAGGGCGTCTTTCGCCATCACGTGTTCGCGGCTGGAGACGATGCCCCGGCTGTCGATCCAGGCCAGGGCCCGGCGGCTGGCATCAAATTCTACCGGCAGGGTAATCAGCGACACCAGCGTAATCACGGCGTGACAGGCAATGATGACCAGCAGCACCGTATTCGTCGGGAAAGTGCGGGACAGGAAGGCACCGCCGAAAATGGCTACCATCAGGACCATGTTGAGCACGTTGGCGCTGACGGCCTGAATGGGCACCAGCCGGCTGCGCAGCATCAAGGGGCCGTACGCCTGGGCGTGCTGCACGGCGTGGCCGCATTCGTGGGCGGCTACCGCCACCGCCGAAGCGTTGCGGCCGTTGTACACGTCAGGGCTCAGGTTCACGGTCTTGTCCATCGGGTTGTAATGGTCGGTCAACTGGCCTTCCACCGACATCACCCGCACGTCGTAGATCCCATTGTCGCGCAGCATATAATCGGCTACCTCCGCCCCGCTCATGCCCTTGGCGAGCGGAATCTGGGAGTACTCACGGAACTTGCTTTTCAACCGCCACTGCACAAAGAGGCTGACCAGCATGGTCACTATTGCAATAACGAAAATCATAGGTTGGCTATATTAAATGGTTAAGTTGTTAAACGGGTACGCAGCTACTAATAACTCTGTTTGATCTTGGTGATGATCTGGGTGGTCGAGTAACCCTTCACCAGGGGGATCGTCTGCACTTTCCCTCCCGTACTGATAACAAAATCCGCTCCGATAATGTTCTCGAACGCGTAATCATCGCCTTTGACCAAAATGTCAGGTTTTACGGCCTCAATCAGCCGGATTGGCGTATTTTCTTCGAACGGAATGACTACATCGACGAACCATAGCGCAGCCATTACCCGGGCCCGGGCGTGTTCGGGCACCACGGGCCGCGCTTCGCCCTTCAGCCGGCGGATGGACGCGTCGGTGTTGAGGCCCAGCACCAGCCGGTCGGCCAGCTGGCGGGCTTTTTCCAGGTAATCCACGTGGCCCAGGTGCAGGATGTCGAAGCACCCGTTGGTAAACACGATTTTTTCGCCGGCCGCTTTCCAGCCGGCAATCCGTTCGAGGGCAGTGGTAAGGTCGGTGATCTTGTCGGGGCTGTTCATATTTTCTCGGTGACCGGCCGCGGTTGGGCGTCGGGTTTTTGGATGAATAAGCTAATGAGGAAACAGACGCCCCCCGCCACCAGCGTCAGGAGCGTTTGCGACGCCCAGATAAAGGTAGCCAGGATGAGGCCGTCTTCGGCTTTCCAGCCGTAGAGCAGCAGGGCGCCGCTCACCAGCAGGTGGTACGACCCCGTGCCGCCCTGTACGGGCGCCGCCATGCCGATGGCCCCCATGATAAGCACGGTAAGGCCGGCCAGCGGGCCCAGCCGGGCCGCGTCGGGCAGGGCAAACGTAAGCAGGTAGGAAGCAAAGTAGTAGCCCACCCAGATGAGCACGGTTTGCAGCAGGAAGTCCCACTTGCGGTCGAGCTTGCGGACGCTCAGCACCCCGTCGATCATGCCCTTCACGAAGGTGCTCACGCGGCCGTAAAATGCGTTGCCGCTGAATCGTTGCCGGTTCCGGTACAGCACCACCAGCCCCAGGAGCCCGGTAATGGCCAGGCCGGCCACGGCCAGGTACACACCCGCAGAGAGACTGCCTGCGGCTCCGAACTTGGAAGCAAAGAACTGCGTGAAGAAGCCACTCAGCCGGTCGAACTCCAGCACGAAGTTGAGCAGGAGCAGCACCAGCAACGAAATCAGGTCAAAGAGCCGCTCGGCTATCACCGTGCCGAACGAGGTGTTGAGCGGAATGCGTTCCATGCGTTGCAGCATACCGCACCGGGTGACCTCGCCCATGCGGGGCACCAGCAGGTTGGCGAAGTAACCCACCATGACCGCCAGGAACGTGTTGCCCAGGGCCGGCCGGTAGCCCAACGGCCGCAGGAGCAGGTTCCAGCGGTAAGCCCGGCACACGTGGGCCCCCAGCAGCGCCGCCGCCGAGCCCACCGCCCAGGTGTAGTCGGCCCGCTGGAAGGAACGCAGCAGTTCGGTCACGCTGATGTTGCGGAACAGGTACGCCATCAGCAGCACGGCCAGGGCCAGCGGCAGGGCGTACTTAAAAAATACGAGTACTTTGGATTTCATCACGCAAGAAGAACGGAGGGCGGCCCCCGGGAGTATTGCTTGGTTTGGGGGCAAAGCTACAAACAAATAAAAGCCTTATTAAACCCGTGCAAGTTTAATAAGGCTTTTACGCGCCCGGCGGGGGTTACCCCCGGCAAGTGCGGCAATGTGCTAGACGAGGCGGTTGGCGGCGTCGGGAAAAATGACCCAGGGTTTGAACCGCTTGGCCTCCTCAAAATCCATCGTGGCGTAGGCGATGACGATGATCAGGTCGCCCACCTGCACCTTGCGGGCCGCCGGGCCGTTGAGGCAGATGGTGCCCGTGCCCCGCGTTCCCTTGATGATGTACGTCTCGAAACGTTCGCCGTTGTTGATGTTGACGATCTGCACCTTCTCGTTCTCGATCATGTTGGCGGCGTCCAGCAGATCTTCGTCGATGGTAATACTGCCCACGTAGTGGAGTTCGGCCTGGGTTACTTTAACCCGGTGAATTTTGGACTTGAGTACGTTGATTAGCATTGAAGTTGGCTCCCGAGGAAAGGCCTTCCGTGAAAGGCGGCCCAAAGTTATGAAAATTAGACTCCGCAGGCGACCTCCCACCAGCCTGCCCGGCCTGCTGGTGTAAGAACACGTTCGCGGTACGCTAAGTTCGGTCGCTCTTTTGCCATCGGGGCGGCCGCTATTGCCCGCCGCCGTGCGCCACGATCAGGTTGTCGATCAGGCGCACCTCGCCCACGTAGGCAGCGATGCAGAGGGCCACTTCGGCGGGGCCGCCGAGGGTTTCCACGGGTTGCAGCGTGGCGGCGTCCACCACCTCGAAGTACTCCAGGAATACGCCTTCGACGGGGTAGAAAATCTGGCCGATCACATCTCTGGCAACCTGGGCACTTCGCGTCTGCTGCAGGGCCTCTTCGGCTTCCTTAAGCGCGTACGAGAGTACCGTGGCTACCTTCCGGGCTTCGGGTTCCAGGCGGCGGTTGCGCGACGACATGGCCAGCCCGTCGGGTTCGCGCACGATGGGGCAGCGCACCAGCCGCAGGGGAAACGACAAGTCCTGCACGAGCCGGCGGATGACGGCAAACTGCTGGAGGTCCTTCTGCCCGAAGTAGGCCACGGCGGGCTCGGTGTAGTGGAACAGCTTGGACACCACCGTTGCCACGCCGTTGAAGTGGCCCGGCCGGAACTGCCCTTCCATCACCCTTTCGAGGTCGCCGAAGTCGAACCGCAGGGTGGTGGGCGCGGGGTACATTTCGGCGTCGGTGGGCGCAAACAGCACCTCACAGCCCGCCGATTCGAGCAGGGCCCGGTCGCTGTCGAGGGTGCGCGGGTACTTGGCCAGGTCGTCGGGGTTGTTAAACTGCGTGGGGTTGACGTAGACGGTAGCCACCGTAAAGGCATTTTCGGCGTTGGATCGCCGCACCAGCGAGAGGTGTCCTTCGTGCAGGGCGCCCATCGTGGGCACCAGGCCCCACTGCCGGCCGGCCCGCCGCTGGGCGTGCAGGTGGTTTTTGAGCGCATCAACCGTAGTGAAAACGTACATGGGCGTAAGGGAGGGTAAAACGGGCGGCGGCGGTACGGCCCGTGCACCGGGGCGCTGGGAGGCAGTACGTTAGCCGGTGATTGGGTAAAGGGTCCGGTGAAAGGGGCGCAATATTACGCTTTGCGGCGGGAAAACCGTTCAAAAACGGATTTTTTTTCGTAATTTTGTGAGCCCTATTGTCGCTTCTTGCGAAATTCTGCTTGTATCCACTCTAATTCCCATATGTATGTCAAAACTCCGCATCCTCTATGTAGCCAGCGAAATCGACCCTTTCCTGAAAATATCTGAAGCTGCTGACCTGCTGCGTCAGTTGCCCCAGGCGATGCAGGAACGGGGGATGGAGATTCGCATTCTGGTTCCCCGGTTTGGATTGATCAATGAGCGTAAGAACCGGTTGCATGAGGTGGTAAGATTATCTGGTATCAACATTGCGGTGGGCGACGAAGAAAAACCCCTGGTTATTAAGGTGGCTTCCGTGCCCAGTGCCAAACTCCAAGTGTACTTTATCGACAACGAAGACTACTTCCACCGCAAGTCCGTATTTTTTGACAACGACAACAACTTCCACACCGACAACGATGAGCGGGCCATCTTCTTCTGCAAGGGCGTGCTCGAAACGGTGAAGAAACTGGGCTGGTCGCCCGACATCGTGCACTGCAACGACTGGATGACGAGCCTGATCCCGATGTACCTGAAGACGACCTACAAGAACGACCCGATGTTCAAGGACACCAAGTCGGTTTTTGCGGTCTACAACAGCTTCTTCCCGCACAAGTTCGAAGGCGACATCCTTGAAAAGGCGCGCATGATGGACATTGAAGACGGCATGCTGGCCCACTTAAAATCCGCTGATTACGCCGGTTTTGTAAAAACGGGCATTCATTTTGCGGACGTGGTGGTGAAGGCCGAAGAAGACCTCGACAATAACCTGCACGAGTTGTTTGATGCGTTCGAAGCCAAGAAGATCAACTACATCGGTCCTTACGAAGACAACTTCTCTGATTCCTACTACAACCTTTATAATGAACTTATCAGTTAAGCGAATTGCCCTGCTGTTTTCCTTTGCTTCGGCCATCCTGATCTCCGCCTGCGACGAAACCAAAGAAATCGGACTCCCCCAAGGCCAACCCTTGGGGGTCTTTGTTACCGAGAACATTCCATTGACCACTTCCACGGTACTGGTGGATTCGGTGCCGACGTCAAGCAGCAATTACCTGCTGGCCGGCCAGTATCAACACCCCAAGCTGGGCACCATTACGGCCAAAAGCTTTTTTCAACCCGTTTATACCTCGGCTGAACCACCCGCCTTCGAAGCAGGTGCCACCGTTGATTCGCTGGTGCTGGTGCTGGGCTACAGTGACGCAACGGGAAATACGGCAGTGGATCAGCAGCTGAACGTCCATTTGCTGACCGACAGCATACAGCGCAGGCCTTATTTGAGTCACGAGTCGCTTCCCTACAGCCCGGAAGCAGTGGGCAGTGCTACGTTCAGGGTGGTGCTTGACACGGCACGCCGTGCCGTGCGCATCCGCCTGCCCCAATCCCTCGGCGAACGATTGCTGTCGTACTCGGGCCAGTCTTTTACCGATTTCGCCAAGAACTTCTACGGCTTTGCCCTGGTTGGTGCGGGAAACGGTGCAATCGTGTCGTACTTTGCCGACAACTCCTTACTGATCCTGTATTATAAGGCCAACGGTACGGCCAAAAACTATACGTACGGGGCATTCCGCAATGCCTCCATATTCCCCCCCAATGGTGAAACCAATTATACCTTTGGGAGAACGTATCTGTTCAACCAGATCACGACCGACCCCACCAACCCACTGGCCGGACTGCTGACAAACCAGTACGACTCCGTTCCTTCTACGGCGGATAATCCCGAAACGTACGTGCAAGGCGGCCTTGGCATCATGACCCGGGTCAGGTTCGACAACTTCGACGAGATCAGGCAGCAGGGCAACGTAGCCATCAACCGGGCCGAACTCATCGTAACCCCTTCACCGGGCAGTGCGCCGTCCGCGTCGAAGTTAATGCTGTATGATGCCACTGGTGGCGGCAAGATTCTACGCAACCCAACCGTCTACTGGCCCTTGTTCATCCGGGGGGATCTTATCAGTGCCGTGCCCCTCGCTACCTACTTGGACGGGAAGTATATCTTTAACATCACTACGTACATCCAGGAACTGCTGCTGAACAAGTACAGCAACGATGGTCTGTTTTTGTCCTTGCCCAGCGTTGTAACCGACATCCAGCTAGGCAGAAACCAATTCCTTAACGTTACGCCGGACATTTCACTCGAAGAAAGTGTCAAAGGTGTTTCCATCGGCGGGCACAACCACCCGACGGCCCCGGTAAAACTGAAAATATACTACACGCCGGTCACGGCCAACTGACCGCGGGTGCGGTTACCTTTCGCCGCCGCGCCTACGCCGGGTTTATTTGAAATCAGCGCCGGAACCGCGTATCCCCCGGAGGGTACGCGGTTCTCTTTTTGGATAAAACCCTTACTAAATTAGCTTATTCGGCCTATTTATTGCATCTACTTGTAAAAAAGCTACATAGCACTAACTTTACATTACACTTTTCGGTCAATTATGCGTATGATGGTGTGAATTCGTGCACCGGAGTGTCGTTCAATCCCTTAACTCAACAATCAGCTAAATCCTCCCCAGCTTATGTGTGGAATCGTTGCTTATACCGGACACCGGGAAGCCTACCCCGTCCTGTTAAAAGGCCTTAAGCGCCTCGAATACCGCGGCTACGACAGCGCCGGCGTCGCCCTGCTCAACGGCAGCCTGAACGTATACAAGAAGAAGGGCAAAGTAAGCGACCTGGAAGCTTCCCTGAAAGACCAGCACCTGCACAGCACCGTGGGCATTGGCCACACCCGCTGGGCCACCCACGGCCCGCCCAACGACGTAAATGCCCACCCCCACTACTCCGGGAGCGGACGCATCGCCATCATTCACAACGGCATCATCGAAAACTACAACGCTCTCAAGCAGGAACTCACCAACAAGGGCCACCGCTTCCTGAGCGAAACCGACTCGGAAGTGCTCATCCACTTCATCGAAGACGTACAGAAGCACAGCAACTGCTCGCTGGAAGAAGCCATCCGGCTGGCCCTGCAGCAGGTGGTAGGCGCCTACGCCATTGTGGTCATTTCCAAGGACCACCCCGACACGCTGTTTGCCGCCCGCAAGGGCAGTCCCCTGGTGATCGGCGTGGGCAAGGGCGAACACTTCCTGGCCTCCGACGCCACGCCCATCATCGAGTACACCAACGACGTGATCTACCTCGACGACCTGGAGATTGCCGTGATCACCCGGGAGTCGGTGAACATCAAGAACCTGGAAGACGTGCGCACCACGCCCTACATCCACACCCTCGAAATGGAACTGGAAGCCATCGAAAAGGGCGGCTACGACCACTTCATGCTCAAGGAGATCTTCGAGCAGCCCCGGTCGGTGGGCGACAGCATGCGCGGCCGGATCAGCGCCACCAAGGGGCACCTGCTGCTGGGCGGCCTGCGCGAATACCTCAACAAGCTGGTAAACGCCAAGCGGGTGGTGATCCTGGGCTGCGGCACCTCCTGGCACGCCGGCCTGGTGGCCGAATACGTGTTCGAAGAGTTTGCCCGCATTCCCGTGGAAGTAGAGTACGCCTCGGAATTCCGCTACCGCAACCCGATCATCAATGAGGGCGACGTGGTGATTGCCATTTCGCAGTCGGGTGAGACGGCCGATACGCTGGCCGCCATTGAACTGGCCAAGTCGAAGGGAGCCGTCATCTTCGGCGTGTGCAACGTGGTGGGTTCGTCCATTCCCCGGGCTACCCACGCCGGTGCCTACACCCACGCCGGTCCCGAAATCGGGGTGGCCAGCACCAAAGCCTTTACCGCGCAGGTGACCGTGCTTACGATGATGGCCATTATCGTTGCCAAGGCCAAGGGTACCATTACCGAGTCGCTGTACCGCGAACTGCTGGTGGAGATGGAGTCGATTCCCGGCAAAATCCAGAAGATCCTCGACAAGCACGCGCAGGTGGAGTACATCGCCGACATCTTTAAAGATGCCCGCAACTTCCTGTTCCTGGGCCGGGGCTACAACTTCCCGGTGGCCCTGGAAGGCGCCCTCAAGCTGAAGGAAATCTCCTACATCCACGCCGAAGGCTACCCGGCCGCCGAGATGAAGCACGGCCCCATTGCCCTCATCGACGAAGAGATGCCGGTGGTATTTATTGCCACCAAGGACAGTTCTTACGAAAAGGTGGTTTCCAACATTCAGGAAGTGCGGGCCCGGAAGGGCCGCGTGATTGCCGTGGTTACCGAAAACGACGCCCTGATCGAGAGCATGGCCGAATTCGTGATCGAAATCCCGCATACGTACGAGGCCCTGGTGCCGCTCTTGTCGGTGGTGCCCCTGCAACTGCTGTCTTACTACATCGCCGTCATGCGCGGCTGCAACGTGGACCAGCCTCGCAACCTGGCCAAGTCGGTTACCGTGGAGTAACGCGTTGAATTCGCAAGCAAAGTGTGCGGCTTGCTAATAAAGTTTGAACATATAAGTTAATTACAAAGCCCTATTTCACCAAATAGGGCTTTTTTTTATGTATAAGGGCAATCTTAGCTTATTCACCGCACTTGTTGTTAAATAAAGTACAATAATACCCCTTCACGAACCGGGGGCGAAGCTGTCAAGGGCGGCAAGTGTAACGAGCCGTTCATTTTACCCTTGCCGGCGAAGGCCGAGGGGATATCTTTGCATCAAAGTGGCAAGGCGCGACCGGCTGCGTGACTACTGCCCGGCAGCGCTACACGGTCAGAGTAAGTTCTGTCTACTACGTATTGGCAAAACGTCAAGAGGCAGACCGGATTTTCGTATTTACGTGTTTGGGTACGATCAAAGTAAGATGACTAATTCTTCAGTAACTGGTACGCAATGATTCTGTTTTCATGAAGTGATAAGGGCTTTTTACATCCTCTGGCGTATTCTCAAGATCAATTTCCGTCCCTAACCCAAGTTCATCTGCATACTCGTGCATCATTTCCATTGCTACCCAATCCTCGAGCGCCCAGCCAGTTGAGTCAAATACACTTCTCTCGTACTGGATGTGCGAATATTCAAGAGGATTTTTGGCAACGGTGTGGAGGCTTGGTCCAATATTATGGGCCTGAAGTTGCTGACATTCTCCTTCAACTAAAGCCTGGTCGAGAAAATCAGGGCAAACAAAACTCCTATTCAAAAAATCCAAAGGCACTTCGATTTTTCCAGGAAAATCTGAACCGACGGCATTGATGTGAAGGTGTTGCTTCGTATTCAGATTGGAAAACAACGGCCCCTGACCGACTTCGACTGAAGTGCAAGTACAAACAATATCCGATTCTTCAACAAGATGACCAATAGAAATGGGAATGATTTCAGCTTCGCCCAGATCAATATGATCACATCGCTCCTTGAATGATAACATCGCACTTGCGTCAATATCGTAAATAAGCACCTTCTCTAATTTGAAGATACGAGAGATGGCATGTAGCTGTGTGACCGATTGGGCTCCGCATCCAATCAAACCCAAAACAGTACTTGCAGGGTGAGCCAGAAATCTTGATGCTACGGCTGAAGCTGCTCCTGTTCGAAGCGCTGTTAACAGTACCCCATCCATCACCGACAGCAAGTGGCCCGTGAAAGTATCATAAGCCGATACGGTTGAGAGTATCGTCGGCAAGTTGAATTTCAATGGATTTGAAGGATGATAACCTACAACCTTAATGACAACCTGCTTGCCGTGGCTATATAAAGGCATCCATTCAATAAGCCCTCGCTCAGGCTTTAAATAACTAAATCCGGATCTGACAGGAATACTGATGAGTTCCGGACGGTAATTTTCCATCGCTTTGACTAAGCGCAGAATCATATTGTCCATTACATGATCAATACCGAAATGTCTTAAAATGCTGTGAATATCATTACTAGATATTATTAGGGTTTTGTTCTTTTTCGAATCCATGATTCTGCAAGTAGGGGAAATGAAATCAGTTACTTAATTCAGGCTGGCTTGAAATGATATAATATTTTAAATTTTTCATAGCAAGCTAAGTCTGCTTAATTAGAGCGGGAAATAACGTTGCCATTTTTAACTGCCCGGGCGCCAAAGCTGGGGTGGTCCAGTTTAGATTTACAGTGCACTTGTAAGTTTAGAGCAATACTGGTTTACAAAAGTTATTGGACTTTTATAGCCCAGCGCAGAATGCCGTCGCATTCGATTGTAATATATGTTAATGTACCCAAAGATCTCAGTGCGGACATCCTATAAATCCAAGAATGCGTCATCTTTTAACACTTCCGCTTTATAGCGAGGCCAAAACGACTCGGCGAACGCATTGTCGCAAGGATCATTGGCCCTGCTCATACGCTGACGAAGGTGATGGTCATGCAACCAGGTTCTGAATGCATCCGATACGCATTGTCCCCCTCAGTCAGAATGCACAATCGATCCAGCCGCAGGCCGCCAAGTGTACAAAGCACTGATGGTGAGCTCGTCTTCCAGGTTGTTATCTGCTTACCAACCAACTAGTGTTCAAGAGAAATTGAATGATGTAATTTCCAGGCTACTCCAAATCTTTGATTTTAACGTCAGGTGCGTTAATCGCTGTATTCAATACTTCTAAAAACCTTCCACAAACATCTGAGATTTGATGTTTGCTGATAAAACTCCTTTTATACGAGCAGGTTATCAACATGCCGTTTTTGAAAGCTTCCATTTGAAAAGCTATATCAAAATAAATACTAGCCTTATCAAAATGAAAGGGAATAAAGTTCTCCAGACTGCCTTCAGCAGTATGCATATCATTTAAGATATTGAATTGTGTTGCTACTTGATTCCAGTCAGGATGCAGTACATCTTCAGATGATTGATAATAGATATGATCTACAGCGTCAATAAATGCATTAGAACATCTTTTTATCAAACCCTTAAAAGTATCATTTTCATCTACCTTAATCCTGGTCACCAGTGTTCCTGTCAGCCATCCAACTATTCTTGAATGATCTTCTTTACTTCGAGTTGACATTGGAGAATCAATTACGAAGTCTTTCTGAAAGGTCACTCTGCTTAGAAAGAGACAGTAACTGGCTAACATGAAATTCAAAAATGTTATTTCCATTTCAGATGATGCTATATGAATTTTTCTTAAAACATCTTCTGGAACGACAAACTTATATCCACCTTCTTCTGGATATTCTGATGAAACCGGGGTATGGGTCTCACTTATTCCCTCAGCTTTGAAACTATTTTCAGTGACACCATCATTTGGTTTTATTTTTAGCCTCGGTGGTGCATCTTCAATAATATTGCGGAAATATGCTTTGTGATAAGCTAACTTATCTCCTTCATAATGCTTCTGGCAAAACATTGAAAAGTCTTTCAATTGCTCATTAAGAGGTTCTAATGGATTAGGTAAACCTTTCAAATAAGCATCGTAGATCGTGAAAAGTTCTCTTTCAATTGTTTTCAGTGAATGAGCGTCGTAAATTATATGATCAATAACAAATACAAAGACATACTTGTCTTCTCTGTACTTTATTAATTTACACTTAAAGGATGGCTCTTTTTCGAAGTCAAACGAATAGGTGGATAAATCATTTATAATTCTTTCGATTTCTTCATCCTTATTCTCATGCGCCCTGATATCATCTATCAATAAGGCTGGTACAAATGTCTCTTCATTGCATACCTTCTGTAGCACCATTCCTCCACGGCTCAGAAACACAGTCCTCAGGCTTTCATGTCTTGAAACCATAGTATCTAACGTTCTAGATAACACTTTTTCATCTACATGATTAAATTCCTTTAATATAGTTGCACTCAAACTGTTCAGATACCCTGACTTATACGCCCAATATCGGGACGATGGCAATGGCAGTGTATAATATAAGTTTTCTTCAATATCTGATGTTGATGTGCTTGAATGGGTATTTAATGAGTTATTTGTCAAAATACCCCCCGTATACGATTTAACTTCTAACCTATCTATAATTAAAGTAATTGTTGGGCATATAAAAATGTCTTTAATCGGGAATTCCACTCCCAACTTCTTACTTATAAGATGCGATATTCGTATGGCACTTATGGAGTTCCCCCCGATCCTGAAAAAGTTATCGCTGATGCCTACGCGCTCCAGGCCTAGCACCTCCTGCCAAATCTTGCATAAAGCAATCTCTATCTCCGTAACAGGTGCCACATACGCATCTGAGGAACTAAAATCAGGATCCGGTAAAGCGCGCTTGTTCACCTTCCCATTTACACTCAAAGGAAAAGATTCCATTGCCATCACGCTGCTGGGGAGCATGTAGTCAGGCAATACTTTGGATAGTTGTGTGAAGATGTCTTCCGGTGCAATCGCTGCAGATTCCTCTGGCAGATAATAACCCACTAAATACTTGGCGCTTCCCGTCTCTCCCTCTCTTTCTTTAACCACCACACAACTCTGTTTAATACCTGCTATTCTGGAAAAAGCCTGCTCGATCTCTGCCAGTTCGATGCGCTGTCCCCGGATCTTGACCTGGTCATCTTTTCTGCCGATAAAGGCGATGGTGCCGTCGGGCAGCCACCGGCCCAGATCTCCGGTCTTGTAGAGGCGCTCTGCTGGTTTGAAGGGACTGGCAATGAACTTCTCCTGGGTGAGCCCTTCCTGGTTCAAGTACCCCCTGGCCACCTGGTCGCCTCCGATGAGGATCTCGCCCAAAACGCCGGCCGGCTGAAGGGCATGCTTCTCGTTGACAATATAGATGCGCGTGTTGTCAACCGGTCTGCCAATCGGTACCTCTTTGCCCAACGTGGCATGCCGGCTCAGATTGATTGCCGTCACATCTATGGAGGCTTCCGTGGGGCCGTAGTAGTTATGCAGGCTGACGAAGGGAGCCCTGGCCCTGAAGGCTTCTTCAAGCGGTTTGCCTAATGCCTCCCCGCTGCATACCACGTGTCGCAGACCCGCCAGGCGCTCCCAGCCGATGGCAGGCAGGGCCGCACTCAACATGGAGGGCACAAAGTGGACGATGCTCACCTTGTGGCCGGCCAGCACCTGATGCAGGTAGAGCGGGTCTTTGTGGCCCTCGGGCCTTGCCACCACCAGCTTACTGCCACTCACCAGCGGCAGCAACAGTTCCCAGACGGAAACGTCAAAGGTGACCGGCGTTTTCTGCAGGAATACATCAGAGGCTTCTACTTGTAACTGGCGCTTCATCCACAGCAGGCGGTTGACCAGCCCCCGGTGCTCGAGCAGTACGCCTTTGGGCTTGCCCGTCGAGCCGGAGGTGTAGAGCACGTAGATCAGGTTGTCGGCTGTAGCCGTGAGGGGGAGGGTTTGAGTGGGGTAACGCTGCCGGCTTGCCTTGAAGTGGGTTAGCGCTGTTTCGTCCAGGCATACCTTACAGCGGGTATCGGCTTGCAGGTAGCTGATTCTCTCCTGGGGGTAGTGGGGATCGATGGGCACGTAGGCCCCTCCTGCTTTCAGCACCCCTAGTATGGAGACCAGCATCCACTCACTGCGCTCCAGCTGGATGGCTACCAGATCATCGGGCCGGATCTGATAGTTCTCCCTCAGGTAATGAGCCAGTTGGTTGGAACGCTCATCAAGCGCCTGGTAGGTCAGCTCCGTATCCTCAAAAACTACCGCTACGTGATCCGGCGTCTTGGCGGCTTGTTCTTCGAACAGGTCTACAATCGTTTTGTCCTTCGGGTAAGCTACTGCTGTATCATTGAATGTAACCAGCAGTTGGTGTTTCTCTGCTTCTGATAAGTAATCTATTTGGGAGATTTTTTCTTCAGGGTTGTCTACCAATCCATCTAACAACCGTTTGTAGTGTGTGATCAGGTTTTCAATCACTTCCTCTTCGTAAACATCAGGATTATACACCCCCCACACCTGGATGTAATTGTCCATTTCTCTGAAGCCTACTTCCAGATCAAACCGGGAAGTAGTATTTGCCACTTGCACCATCTGGCTGGACTGGTCACTACCCGATGCAGAATCACTTTTCTTACCCGAACTGTTATAGACCAGCATGATGTCAAATACTGCATTTCTGCTCACATCTTTTGGTACGTTGAGTTCCTCTACCAATCTGTTGAAGGGATATACCTGATGAGAATAAGCGTCAAGCATATTCTGCTTGACCTTTTCAAAGGTTGAATCAAAGCTTTCCTCAGCACTCAACTTGTTTCTTATGGCAAGCGTATTGACGTACAATCCAATCTGGTCCAGCGTATCAGCATGTTCTCTGCCATTGAGTGGCGTTCCGATAATGATATCTTCCTGTGAAGTATAGCGGTACATCAAAACATTCCACGCCGCAAACAAACCTATAAAAAGACTACCGCCCTTTTCTTCAGAGTATTTTTTCAGCTTGGTGATCGCTCGTGCACCGATGAAAGAACCCTTGTAAGCTTCTCCCCGATAGGTCAGTAGTTTCGGGCGAGGTTTGTGACCAGGCAGGTCGAGTCGCGGTAACTCTCCCTTCAAAGTCTCTAACCAGTATGTTCTGTGCGAGTTTGAAGATTCATCCCCGAGTATGTTCAACTGCCAGGCTGCATAATCTTTGTACTGGAATTTTAGCGGCGCTACCTCTGGTGTCTGACCTGCCTGGTAAGCATCATAGAATTTGTTCAAGTCACTAAAGAACACATTCATCGACCAGCCATCGGCATTGATATGGTGCACATCATAGTAAGTGATATAGTCCTCATCCTCCAGCCTGATCAAACTCACTTTGAATAGTGGCCCGTTTTCCAGATCAAATTCCTGCCGACTGATTTTTGCCAGGTACGACTCCACCAGCTCCGTCTTGTTTTGTTCATTTCTAAAGTCCTGGTAATCTATCTTAAACCCACAATCCTCCACACTCAGAATCCATTGCCTTAACTCTCCTGACTCATCCAGCTTATAAACCGTTCGTAAACTTTCGTGCCGTTCAAGCACCGACCACAAGCTTTTCTTTACGCTCTCTACATTTATCTTGGCGTCAAGATAAAGATTACCAGAAATCCGGTAGGCAGCAGAGCCTCCTTCGAACTGACTTAATATCCAGAATCTTCGCTGACCATCTGAAGGGGCATAACTTTCCTGAGCAGCAACCTTTTCTATCTTGACAAAATCAGATTTTTTACTTGCCTCCTGCAACAGTGACAAGAGGTCCTTGCGATAATATCTGATCTTATCGGAAAGCTCTGAGTTAAGAACGCCAGGTTCAATATCAAGCTTTATCTTGTCGTCAACAGAATAAAGCCTTGCCCCTAAATTTTTTAATTGAACCAACAGATCATAAACATCATTCATGTGGAATAGTATGGTTTTCTATAAAAAACTGAGACAGTGAGCCTGTAGTGAAAGGCATCGGAATTATAAACTTCAGCAGCGAAGGGGACAGCGTAAAATTATCATCTACGTAAGTCATCTACTCTACCTACTCTACATAACTGTCCCAAAAGCTTACTTTAAAACTCAACGGTTTCCATATTGGGGGTTTTCTCTTCAGAGCCCGTTTTAAGCCAAACCCTGGCTTCAACAATCTTGGCGTGTTCAAATACTTTTGTACTCTTAAAGAGTTCCTGGAGAGTCAATCGTACGTTAAAACTCTTGTTGTATTCAGCTACAAGTCCTATTGCCCTCATACTAAAGCCCCCCAGGTCAAAAAAGTCATCGTTCATTCCAATATTTGTTCGACCCAATACCATTTCCCAGATTTCAATAATCTTCTTCTCTGTTTCATTTCTTGGAGCTACATATTCAATACCACTCGTTAGTCCCAACCCTTCCGGGTTTGGCAGCGCTTTCTTGTCTACTTTACCGCTGGTTGTTAACGGCATTGCTTCGAGCTGCACAAAGTGAGCCGGCAGCATGTACGCCGGCAGCGTCTCTGCCAGGTAAGCCCTTAACTCACTTGTGTTTTGCGCTGAACTGGCAGTGATATAAGCCACCAGTTCTTTTTCACCCGACTGGTTCTCTTTGGCTAGCACTACGGCCTGCTCAATGTGTTGATGATTCAATAAGGCCTGCTCAATTTCTGCCAGCTCTATCCTGTAGCCCCGGATCTTGACTTGTTGATCCTTACGCCCGGCGCAGTAAAGCGAACCGTCCTTCAGCCATGAGCCATAGTCGCCCGTCCGGTAGAGGCGGTCTCCGGCCACAAAAGGACTCTGCCTGAAACTACCCTCCGTTAGCTCTCTACGCGTGTAGCCCCGGGCCACGCCCGCTCCCCCGATGTAGAGCTCGCCCTCAACCCCGCTTGCTACCGGATTGCCGTTCTGGTCCAGAACGTAGATGCGCGTGTTGGCAATGGGTTTACCGATCAGAATCCTTTCCTGGTCTTTTTCCAACGCTTTTACCGTCGACCATACCGTTGTTTCCGTCGGCCCGTACATGTTGTAGACTTGCGCATGGGGCAGCTTTTGGTAAAGCTCCTTGACCAGCCAGGCCCGCACCGGCTCACCCCCCAGCAGGATGTGGCGGATGGAAGCCCAGCCCGCATCTTTGGAAAGGTGCTCATTGAGCAGCGCTCCCATCGAGGGGGTGATCTGCAGATGGCTCACCTGGTGGGTGCTGATCTGGGCATACACCGAGTAGTTGCCCGCCGGGCGGGCGTGGGCCTGCTGCCCCCCGGGCTGGTCATCCTGCTCACCGAGGTGTCTGGCTTCTGGCTGAATAACGACTTTGTAGCCTTTGGTGAGGGTCCACAACAGCTCGAGTACCGATATGTCGAAGGTGAAGTTGGTCATCGACAGCAAGGTGCCTTGCTGCTCGCCAAAGATGGCCGTCATGCCGGTGAAAAAGTTGGTCACATTCCCATGCTCGATCATTACTCCCTTCGGCTTGCCGGTGGAACCGGAAGTATAGATCACGTAAGCCAGGTTGTGGGCTTTGGCCTGGCTGGTGATCGGGCTGGCAGCATAGGCTTGCTCCGCTTGTTGGAAGCCGGCTAAGGCGGGAGCATCCAGCAGCACTTTACAGCCACTATCTTCCAGAATGGCGGCGACTCTTTGTGGTGGGGAGTGGGGATCGATGGGCACGTAGGCCCCTCCTGCTTTCAACACTCCCAGGATGGCAATGATCATCCACTCACTGCGCTCCAGCTGAATGCCCACCAGATCATCGGGCCGGATCTGATAGTTCTCTCTCAGGTAATGAGCCAGCTGATTGGACCGCTCATCAAGCTGCTGGTAGGTCAGTTGGGTATCTTCAAAAACTACGGCTACGTGATCCGGCGTTTTTGCAGCCTGTTCTTCGAATAGATCAACGATCGTTTTGTCCTTCGGGTAAGCTACGGCCGTATCATTGAATGTGACCAGCAGTTGGTGTTTTTCTGCTTCTGACAGGTAATCTAATGTGCTTAAAGGTTGATTGACGTTGTGTGCAAACGCATTGATCAACTTATCAAGGTGCCTCATCAAGCTCTTCAATGACAACTCATCGTAGCGGTTGAGGTTGTATTTGATGTTTATCCCCAATGAAACAGCTGAGGGACTCACTACAACATTAAAGTCATAATTGGTGCGCTCAAACACTTCCACTGACTCTACCGACAAGCCTTCTTCACTGTGTGTGTTTAATACACCTTCGCTTTCCAGTTCCTTTACGGCGTAATTCTCGAATATCATGATATGATTTATCAGCTCCATGCCCAGCTCACTCTGGGCCTGCACCTCTGATAGATTCACATAATGATGGGATGTGCTCCGGATGGATTGCTCCTGCAACGCTTTTAATAGAATAGCAGGCGTATCGTCGGGCGCATACTTTACTCTTACCGGAATGGTATTGATGAACAGGCCGATTATGTCTTCCACGCCGGGCAAGTCGGCCGGACGACCCGACACGACGGCGCCAAACACCACATCGCTGGTGTTGTTGTAGCGCGACAACAAGTAGCCCCATACGGCCTGTACAAAAGTGTTGTGGGTTATGCCCAGCTGCGTGCACAGGGCGTCTACCTTCTTAAATAGACTTCCCCCTATTTGCAGACGTTTACTGGACTCGACGTAGGTGGTGTCTGCTGTTTGTGCCTTGAAGGGTATTTCTGCCGATGCCGAGTAGTCTGACAGGTAATCCTTCCAGTAACTGAGTGAACTTTCCCTGTCTATCGTTCTTAACCAGTTGATATAATCAGCGTAAGGCACCACCGGTGAGAGGGCTGGTGTAGTGCCCTTTATTGCTGCGCTTAACAACTCATTGAAGTCGTTGATGAGCACACTCGTGCACCAGCCATCCATCAAAATGTGGTGATGACTCCAGATAAACTCATACTCCCCGTCTGATAACTCAACCACGTGCAGGCGCATCTGAGAACCGCTGCTCAAGTCAAAGCCTCTTTCCCGGTCCTGCTGCTTGATGAGCGCTACCTGTGCTTGCTGGTCGGCCTGGCGATCGAGCTTCTGGTAGGTAAAATTACTGGGTACTTCTTTCCTTACGATTTGTAAAGACCTACCGGCGTATTCAGTCGTGAAACTGGTACGGAGCACGGCATGCCTGGCGGTTAAGCGATCATAAGCTCCTTTTAGCTTTTCAATAGCCAAACCTTTAACCCGCACCTTGTAGGAGATCTGCTCAAAGTAAAGCGAGTTGGAATCTTGAGTTAACCAGTGGTAGTATATTCCTTCCTGGAGAGGAGCTAACTCATAGACATCCTCCAGGTCATTATCGGAGTTAATTACTGACAGCTCTTCCTGGCTCAGCCCTTTAAAACTTAGATCAGAAGGCGTCAGATAAGTAGTATCCGCTTTGGCTAATGTTTCTATTAAGACTTCCAGGTTCTTTTTATAAGATGCGGCTATCTTTCTAATTGTCGCTACTTCATACCTGGCACTTGAATAGCGGATCGACATGCCCAACTCTCCCCGCACCAGCATCCCCAATACGTCCAGTATCGCATCCGTTGTGTTGTCTCTTGATATATCTGACCCGATCCGCTCTGACGCATACTCAAACAGGGAACCTCCCTCGTTGGATACGTTGCTACCAAAGTCGCCCAGGTAGTTGAAGGTGATCTCGGGAGTGAGCTTACTGTCAAGCCCTTGCCGGCTTAAGTGGCTCAAGATGCCATAGCCAATGCCCTTATTGGGTATGCTTCGTAATCCTTCCTTTACGTTTACCAAGCTCTGTGTCTGATTTGAAGAATCAGCCACCTGCAATACAAAGGGATACACCGTAGTAAACCAGCCCACCGTTCTGCTGATGTCTACCCCATCGAGGATCTCTTCCCTGCCATGCCCCTCCATCTTGAGCACGCTCTTGTCCACTGACAGCACTTCTCTCAAGGCAAGACCCAGACCCGTCAACAGCACATCGTTGATCTCCGTGTTGTAGACCCGGTGCACCCTGGTTTGCAGCAACTCGGTCGTCTGCTGGTCCAGGCCGAAAGATTCAGCAGAATCCAGCACGGCCGGCCGGCCTTCTGGTAGTGGTTTGTCCTGGGGTAAAGCGGCCATCGGCTGCTCACTGACCTTTTGCCAGTAAGTGCGCTCCTTGTCGAGCTGTAGGCTTGCCGCATACTCTTGCTGCAACAAAGCCCATCTTTGAAAAGAATCCGTCTTTGAGGGCAAGCTTGGCTTTTTGCCTTCTTTGTAACTGGCGTACAAGCTCGATAAGTCTTCCAGCAGGATACGCCAGGAGACGCCATCCACCACCAGGTGATGAATGATCAAGCCTAAGCGGTCCCCGTCCTGCAATCTGAAATGAAGCACTCTCAACAAAGGACCTGCTGTGATGGAAATACCCGATTGTTGGGCTTCTCCCAGCTGCATCATCTGCCCGAGGGCATCCTCGGATTGGCGAAGGTCATAGAAGTCGAGTGTGTAACGCTTTGCGCTGGTGTCCTGGTTAAACTGCTGCCATGCTCCCGAGGGGCTCTGTTGATAGACCATCCGAAGCGCATCATGGTGCCGGGTGAGATCGGCCAAGCTCTTCTCCAGGATCTCACCATCAAGTTGCTCCTTGCTGTATAGGACAACCGATTGGTTAAAGTGCTCAGGCACTTTTATCTGCTCAGCTTTGAAAAACCAGTCCTGGATGGGAGTCAGCACCACTTCTCCGCTTACCTCACTTTGGTCACTAACCTGAGTAGTCAACTCCATCAGACGGCAAAGATCCTCCAGTACCGGGTACTTTAATATATGCTCTACTTTGAGGGAATAACCGCGCTGTTTCAACCTGGCTACTACCTGGATGGACTTGATGGAATCCCCACCCAGATTGTAAAAGCTATCCTTGATGCCGATGCCTTCCCTTTTTAGAACATCCGACCATACCGAGGCTAAAGCCTTTTCCTGTTCCGTGCCTGGAGCTACATATCCTACGCCACTGGATAGGGTGAAACCTTGCGGGTCCGGCAAAGATTTCTTATCGATTTTGCCGTTAGCGGTTAACGGCATTGCTTCCAGCTGCACAAAGTGAGCCGGCAGCATGTACGCCGGCAGCGTCTCGGCCAGGTAAGCTCTTAAATCATTCGTGTTTTGTTCTGAATTGGAAGTGATGTAAGCCACCAGTTCCTTTTCTCCTGACTCGTTCGCTTTGGCGATAACTACTGCGTGTTCTACAGAAGAATGTTTTATAAGAGCCTGCTCTATTTCCCCCAACTCGATGCGGTATCCCCGGACCTTTACCTGGTCATCTTTTCTGCCGATAAACTCGATGTTGCCACCAGGCAGCCACCGGCCTAAATCACCCGTTTTGTAGAGGCGTCCTCCTTCTTTGAAGGGACTGGCGATAAACTTCTCTTTGGTCAGCCCTTCCTGATTCAGGTAACCTCGGGCCAGGCCATTTCCTCCTATGTAAATCTCACCTGTTACCCCTACTGGTTGTGATGCTTCTTTCTCGTCTAAGATATAGATCTGGGTATTGGCGATTGGGCATCCTATTGAAATGGCTTCCTTTTTAAACCCAATCTCCTTGATTGTACAGCCTACCGTTGATTCTGTCGGACCATATTCGTTATAGATCCGGATTGCCGGATTGAGCCCTCTTAGTAGTTCGACATGAATGTTTTCCAGCTTCTCCCCACCCACTATTGCTACTTCAACTTTGGTGCTTTTCAACCCATACTGTCCCAGCAAACTGATATGGGCAGGGGTTAATTTCACGCAGCTTATTTCGCTTTCAAAGTATTCTTTTACAAGGGTTGAAACATCAGACGTGCTTTTAAAAAGAGTTAGGGCTCCTCCACTCACCAACGGCAGGTAGATACTTGTCACCGTTAAGTCAAATGACAAGGAGGTAAATAACCCAAAATTTAAAAGTGATGAATCCTTAGAATATCTTGATTTTACCCATTTCAGATAATTTGTTAAAGAAGCATGCTCGATCATTACCCCTTTGGGTTGGCCGGTGGAACCGGAAGTATAGATCACGTAAGCCAGATGAGCAGGCGTATATAATTTCGATACTTCTTCAGGAGTGTAGTTCTCTGCATCAAACTCTACATCAATGGCCAACACTTCTCCCTCATAATAATCAATATCGTAAATGAAATTGGTCTCCGTTATCAGCAGCGCTAAAGAAGTGTCTTTTACAATATATTCTTTCCTTGAAGATGGGTATTCCGGATCGATGGGAACATAGGCCGCTCCCGATTTTAATACACCCAGTACCGAAATAATCATCCACTCACTTCTGTCCAGGTGTATTCCTACTAAGTCTTCTGGCTGGATGTGATAGTTCTTTTGTAGCTGTGCCGCCAGCTGATTAGCCTTTTCATTGAGCTCCCGATAAGTCATCTGCTTTTCGGCAAAGACTAAAGCGATGTGATCCGGCGTCTTTTGCACCTGTTCTTCAAACAAGTCTACAACCGTCTTATCCTTCGGATAAGCTACTACTGTATCGTTGTAGCTGACCAGCAGTTGGTGCTTTTCTGCTTCTGATAAGTAATCTAATGTACTTAAAGGTTGATTGACGTTGTGTGCAAACGCATTGATTAACTTATCAAGGTGTCTGATCAAGTTCTTCAATGACAACTCATCGTAGCGGTTGAGGTTGTATTTAATGTTTATCCCCAATGAGACCGCTGAGGGGCCCACTATAACGTTAAAGTCATAATTGGTGCGCTCAAAGACTTCAATTGACTCTACCGAGAGTCCTTCTTCTGCCGGGCTATTGGATGCACCTTCGCTTCCCGGCTCTTTTACGGCGTAGTTCTCAAATACCATGATATGATTTATCAGCTCCATGCCCAACTCACTCTGGGCCTGCACTTCTGATAGACTCATGTAATGATGAGATGTACTCCGGATGGATTGCTCCTGCAACGCTTTCAAGAGGGTAGCAGGCGTATCATCGGGCGCATACTTTACTCTTACCAGAATGGTATTGATGAACAGGCCGATCATGTCTTCCACGCCGGGCAAGTCGGCCGGACGGCCCGACACGACGGCGCCAAACACCACATCGCTGGTGTTGTTGTAGCGCGACAACAAGTAGCCCCATACGGCTTGTACAAAAGTGTTTTGAGTAATGCCTAACTGCGTGCACAGGGCGTCTACCTTCTTGAATAAATCTCCTCCTATTTGCAGGTGTTCACTGGACTCGACATAGGTGGTGTCTGCTGTTTGTGCCTTGAAGGGTATTTGTGCCGATGCCGAGTAGCCTGACAGGTAATCCTTCCAGTAACTCAGTGAACTTGCCCTGTCTATGGATCTTAACCAACTGATATAATCAGCGTAAGGCAACGCCGGGGCCAGATTCAATTTACGTCCCGTGGTCTCTGCACTCAACAACTCATTGAAGTCATTGATTAATAAACTCACGCACCAGCCATCCATCAAAATGTGGTGATGACTCCAGATAAACTCATACTCGCCTTCTGACAACTCAACCACGTGCAGGCGCATCTGAGAACCGCTGCTCAGGTCAAAGCCTCTTTCCCGGTCTTTCAGCTTGATCTGCGCTACCTGCACCTGGCGGTCGGCCTGCCTATCGAGCTTCTGGTAGGTAAAATTACTGGCTACTTCTTTCCTTACTACCTGCAAGGATCTACCGGCATATTCAGTACTAAAACTGGTACGGAGTACGGCATGCCTGGCGGTCAAACGGTCATAAGCTCTTTTTAACTTTTCTATATCTAATATTTTGGCCCGCACCCTGTATGAGGTCTGCTCAAAGTAAAGGGTGCTGGAGGTTTCCGCTAGCCAGTGGTAGTATATTCCCTCCTGAAGAGGAGATAATTCATACACATCCTCCAGATTATTATAATTAGTCATGTTCACATGCGGATAAATAAGGGTTCCGTTACCTGTGGTTTTTTTGTTAACTGAATTACAAGATCAATTGCTTATTGTGTCTGATTTAAGCTTAGAGAGCTCTTCAAGGGAGAGTCCTTTAAAGCTTAGATCAGAAGGCGTCAGATAAGTAGTATCCGCTTTGGCTAACGCCTCGATGAGCAACTCAAGGTTCTTTTTATAAGATGCGGCAATCTTTCTAATTGTCGCCACCTCATACCTGGCACTGGAATAGCGGATTGATATGCCCAGCTCTCCTTTTACCAGCATTCCCAATACGTCCAGTATCGCATCCGTTTTGTTGTCTCTTGATGCATCTGACCCGATCCGCTCTGATGCATATTCAAACAGGGAATCTCCCTCGTTGGATACGTTGCTGCCAAAGTCGCCCAGGTAGTTGAAGGTGATCTCGGGCGTGAGTTTGCTGTCAAGCCCCTGCCGGCTTAAGTGGCTCAAGATGCCATAGCCAATGCCCTTGTTGGGTATGCTCCGCAGGGACTCTTTGACCCGTACCAAGCTCTCTGCTCGACTGGCAGCATCAGCCACCTGCAATACGAACGGATACACCGTAGTAAACCAGCCCACCGTTCTGCTGATGTCTACCCCATCGAGGATCTCTTCCCTGCCATGCCCCTCCATCTTGAGCACGCTCTTGTCCACTGTCAGCACCTCCTTCAAGGCAAGACCCAGACCCGTCAACAGCACATCGTTGATCTCCGTGTTGTAGACCCGGTGCACCCTGGTTTGCAGCAACTCGGTGGTGTTCTGGTCCAGGCCGAAGGATTCAGCAGAATCCAGCACGGCCTGCCGGCCTTCTGGTAGTGGTTTGTCCTGGGGTAAAGCGGCCAGCGGCTGCCCACAGATCTTTTGCCAGTAAATGCGCTCCTTGTCAAGGGCTGGACTTGCCGCATACTCTTGCTGCAACAAAGCCCATCTTTGAAAAGAATCCGTCTTTGAGGGCAGGCCTGGCTTTTTGCCTTCTTTGTAACTGGTGTACAAGCTCGATAAGTCTTCCAGCAGGATACGCCAGGAGACGCCATCCACCACCAGGTGATGAATGATCAAGCCTAAGCGGTCCCCGTCCTGCAACCTAAAGTGAAGCACTCTCAACAAAGGACCTGCTGTGATAGAAATACCCGATTGTTGGGCTTCTCCCAGCTGCATCATCTGCCCGAGCACATCTTCGGATTGGCGAAGGTCATAGAAGTCCAGGGTGTAACGCTTTGCGCTGGTGTCCTGGTTAAACTGCTGCCATGCTCCCGAGGGGCTCTGTTGATAGACCATCCGAAGCGCATCATGGTGCCGGGTGAGATCGGCCAAGCTCTGCTCGAGGATTTGGCCGTCAAGTTGCTCCTTGCTGTATAGAACAACCGATTGGTTAAAGTGCTCAGGCACTTTTATCTCAGCCGCTTTGAAAAACCAGTCCTGGATGGGGGTCAGCACCACTTCTCCGCTCACCTCATTTTGGTCGCTCACCTGAGTAGTCAACTCCATCAGGCGTGCTAACTCTTCCACGACTGGTGTTCTCAGCAGGTGCTCTACTTTGAGCCGGTACCCGCGCTGCTTCAACCTGGCTACTACCTGGATGGACTTGATGGAGTCTCCTCCCAGATTATAGAAATTATCCTTGATGCCGATGCCTTCCCTTTTTAGAACATCTGACCATACCGATACTAAAACCCTTTCCTGCGCTGTGCCTGGAGTTACATATTCCACTCCACTCGTTAATCCCAGCCCTTCCGGGTCGGGCAGCGCTTTCTTGTCTACTTTACCGCTGGTTGTTAACGGCATTGCTTCCAGCTGCACAAAGTGAGCCGGCAGCATATACGCCGGCAGCGTCTGTTTTAAATAGGCTCTTAAATCGTTTGTGTTTTGCTCAACCTTGGAAGTAACGTAGGCCACCAGCTCTTTCCCTCCTGATTGGTTCTCTTTGGCTAGCACTACCGCCTGCTTTATCTGCTGATGGTTCAGTAATGCATATTCGATTTCTCCCAGCTCTATCCTGTAGCCCCGGATCTTGACCTGGTCATCTTTTCTGCCAAGAAACGCGATGTTGCCATCGGGCAGCCACCGGCCTAGATCTCCTGTTTTGTACAGACGCTCTCCCTTTTTAAATGGATTTGCGATGAACTTCTCTTTGGTGAGCCCTTCCTGGTTCAAGTATCCCCTGGCCAGACCATCGCCTCCGATGCAGATCTCACCCACTACTCCTTCAGGTTGTAATTGTTCTTTCTCGTTTAAGATGTAGATCTGCGTATTGGAAATCGGTTTTCCAATCAAATCCCGCTCATCTTCATCTATTCTAAAAACTGTCGTGTAAGTAGTATCTTCCGAAGGCCCGTACAGGTTTCGTATCTCTTTTACTTTTCCCTTTAACTCCTTCTTATAATTAGATGGAATGGGCTCACCTGCCATATTTAATACCGAAACGGATTCAAAACTCATCCCTTGCTGCAGTAATGCACCTACAACGCTTGGAACAGTATTGATCATGAGTTTTTTCCCTGTACCTAAATTTGCGGGTATCGATAATCCATCTTTAAGAACTTTCAGCTCCTTACCCTGTGTGAGCGAATGGAAAATTTCAAAAACCGATAAATCGAAATTCAGTGATGTGGTGAACAAAAGCGTATCAAAATCAGCGTTTTTGAACTCACTATGGCTCCATTTGATAAAGGAATAAGCATTCTTATGTTCAATCATTACTCCTTTCGGTTTGCCGGTGGAACCTGAGGTGTAAATCACGTAAGCCAGGTTGTCTGATTTAACAATGGAAGTTACCGGTTTTCTCGAATAACGCTCCTGGCTTTTTTTGAACGCTTTTAACTCTGTTTCATCCAGCCATACCTTACACCTGGTATCCTCTTCAATGTAGTCTATTCTTTCCTGAGGGTATTCGGGATCAATGGGAACGTAGGCCCCTCCTGCTTTTAACACCCCCAGGATGGAAACAATGATCCACTCACTGCGTGCTTGTTTAATGCTTACCAGTTCATCCGGCTGGATGTCATAATTATCTCTCAGGTAATGAGCTAACTGATTGGATTTTTCATCAAGCGCCCGATAAGTCAGCTCTTTTTCAGCAAAAACTACCGCTACGTGATCCGGCGTACTGGCGGCTTGCGCTTGGAATAGGTCTACGATCGTTTTGTCTTTCGGGTAAGCTACGGCTGTATCATTGAATGTGACCAGCAGTTGGTGTTTCTCTTCCTCTGATAAGTAATCTACTTGGGAGAGTTTCGCTTGAGGTGTTTCCAGCAGGGCATTCAACAGGTGCTTGTAGTGCCTGATGAGCCCTTCAACCATGGCCTTCTCATACACGTCCGGGTTGAATACAAGACTCAAGGACAGGTAATCGCCTATCTCCTCCGCTGTAATCTCCAAATCAAATCTTGAGGTGCGATAACCTTGATCAACTGTCTGGTTTAATGCTTCTTCCGCTAATTCAACTCCTTTTGACTTTTCCCCATTGTTTTGCAGGATGAGCATCACATCGAAGACGGCACTCCTGCTGGTGTCTCTGTGCAGGTTTAAGTCTTCTACCAATCGATCAAAAGGATACATCTGGTGGTTGTAGCTCTTTAGAGTATCCTCTTTGAGAGCCTGGTAGAAACTCTCGAAGCTGTCCTGGGGATCGACTTGGTTTCTTAGAGCCAGCGTGTTTACGTAGAATCCGATCTGGTCTTCCAAATCGGCATGCTCCCTGCCGGCTATGGGGCTTCCGATGATGATGTCCTGCTGGGCCGTGTAGCGGTACATCAACACGTTCCACGAGGCCAGTAAGCCCATGAACAAACTGCCTCCCTTGTCCTGGATGTAGCCTTTCAGCTTGGCCGTTGTGGTCTTATCCAGATAAGTGGCTAAGCCCTGCCCGTTATAGGTCTTTACATTTGGTCTTTGCTTTGTGGCCGGCAGGTCCAGCAGGGGCAACTCTCCCGCTAGTTTGTCGAGCCAGTACGCTTGATGGGTTTTGAACGACTCTTGGTTCAACTGGCCTAGCTGCCAGGCTGAATAATCCTTGTACTGGATTCTTAACTGCTTTACCTGCGGCTGTTTGCCTGCCTGATAGGCCTCATAATACGCGAATACATCTTTGGAGAGTACTTCCATCGACCAGCCGTCGCTGATGATGTGGTGCATGTTGAAGTAGAACACGTACTCATCTTGCTCCACCTGAAGTAAGGCTGCTCTCAGTAATGGCCCTTGCTCCAGATCAAAGGGTTGATAGGCATCGGCTGCGATGTAGGCTTGTGCTTTTTGGTGCTTGTTAGCCTCTTGGCTAAAGTCGCGGTAGTCGATGGCAAAGCCTAAGTCTTGCCTCTCTAGTATCCATTGCCGGATCTCTCCTGACGCATCTTCCCGGAAGACGGTTCTTAGAATCTCATGCCGGTCGATCAGACTATCGAATGCTTGTGCAAACAAAGGCAAGTCATACTCTCCATTCAGCCTTAGACTTCCGGGCATGTTATAGGCTACCGACCCGCCTTCGAATTGGCTCAATACCCAGAGTCTGCGCTGGGCATCAGAGATCGGATAATTTGCCAGAGGCGTTACTTTTTCTATTTGCACAAACGCCTCTCTGGTTGCCGACTCAATCAGTGCGGCATGAGCCGCTATGCTGGTATGAGCGAACAAATCTTTCAAAGCCAGCTTTACTGCCAGCTCCTTTTGATACTCATTGCTCAGTCGAACTGCCTTCAAGCTGTGGCCCCCAAGGACAAAAAAGTCATCGTTCACCCCGATGTTTGCCCGCTGCAAGACTTCTTCCCAGATCTCGACCAGCTTTGCTTCCAACTCATTTCTTGGGGCTACGTATTCCCCGCCACTCGTCAATCCGAGTCCTTGCGGATCGGGCAAAGACTTCTTGTCTATTTTTCCATTGGCCGTTAGCGGCATTGCTTCCAGCTGCACAAAGTAGGCCGGCAGCATATACGCCGGCAGCGTCTCTGCCAGGTAAGCCCTTAATGCACTTGTGCTTTGCGCTGAACGGGCAGTGATATAGGCCACCAGTTCTTTTTCTGCTGACTCGTTCTCTTTCGCCACAACCACAACCTGGTTGATGGCCTGGTGGGTCAATAATGCCTGCTCAATTTCTCCCAACTCGATGCGATGCCCCCGGATCTTGACCTGGTCATCCTTTCGGCCCACAAACTCAAGCTTGCCGTCGGGCAGCCACCGACCTAAATCTCCGGTTCTGTACAAGCGTCCGCCTGCTTTGAAGGGATTGGCGATGAACTTCTCCTGGGTGAGCCCTTCCTGGTTCAAGTACCCTCTGGCTACCCCATTGCCCCCGATGCAGATCTCACCGGCTACCCCTACTGGTTGCAGGCCGGCTTTCTCGTTCAGGATGTAGAGTAAGACGTTGTCATTGGGCGTTCCGATGATTGAGCCCCTGTAGGGTTGGTTTGCGCCGGCTCCTTCATAGAGGCAATCCGTACAGAAGATGGTCCCTTCCGTGGGTCCGTAGAGTACCACCACCGAGGCCCGCGTAAATATCTCCCGCAAATCACCCAGTAACTGATCGGGTACTTTATCGCCTCCCACAAATACTTTCCCGATGGTGCCAAATGCTTCACTGAGCCCCTGCGACTTGATGTGACCAACGATTGTCTCATACAAGGCCGGAACCGTATCCAGCACGGTAGAAAAACGGATGATCTCTACCAGTTTTGCCGGGTCCTGCAAGTGCTCTTTGCTGACGACTATGCTCTTGCCGCCCGTGATGAGCGGCGTAAACATTTGAAAAACCGATATGTCAAAAGCAACCGATGCGATAAAAGGTTTTACAATGGGCTTCCCCGAATAATAATTAGCCCGGCAGTGATGCAAAAACTGACTTAAACTCCCGTGCTCGATCATTACCCCTTTGGGTTTGCCGGTGGAACCCGAGGTGTAGATCACGTAAGCCAGGTTGTCTGCTTTAGCCCTGCCAGTCAGCGCTTGGTTGGAATAACGCTGCCGGCTTGCTTTGAACTTGTTTAGCTCTGTTTCGTCCAGCCATACCTTGGCGTGCGTATCGGCTTGAATGTAGTTGATTCTTTCCTGCGGATACTCGCGATCAACGGGAATGTAGGCCCCTCCTGCCTTCAGCACCCCCAGGATGGAGACCAGCATCCACTCACTGCGCTCCTGGTTGATGCCTACCAGATCATCGGGCTGGATCTGATAGTTCTCTCTCAGGTAATGAGCCAGTTGATTAGACTTTTCATCAAGCTGCTGGTAGGTAAGTTGGGTATCCTCGAATACCACCGCTACCTGATCCGGCGTCCTGGCGGCCTGTTCTTCGAACAAGTCTACGATTGTCTTCTCTTTCGGATAAGCTACGGCTGTATCATTGAATGTAACCAGCAGTTGGTGTTTCTCTGCTTCTGATAGGTAATCTAATGTTCTTAAAGACTGATCCGGGTTTTGTACAAACTCATTGATTAATTTATCAAAATGATTTACCAGGTGCCTTAGCGACGCGTTATCGTAACGATTGGCATTGTACCTGATATCTATCATTAATGCAACGGCAGAAGGAACAACTACTATATTAAAGTCATAATTGCTTTGCTCAAACACTTCCACTGACTTTATGGATAGTCCTTCTTCACTGTGTGTGTTTAATGCACCTTCGCTTTCCAGTTCCTTTACGGCGTAGTTCTCGAATATCATGATATGATTCATCAGTTCCATGCCCAACTCACTCTGGGCCTGCACCTCTGATAGATTCACATAATGATGGGATGTACTCCGGATCGATTGCTCCTGCAACGCTTTCAAGAGGGTAGCAGGCGTATCATCGGGCGCATACTTTACTCTTACCGGAATGGTATTGATGAACAGGCCGATTATGTCTTCCACGCCGGGCAAGTCGGCCGGACGACCCGACACGACTGCGCCAAACACCACATCGCTGGTGTTGTTGTAGCGCGACAACAAGTAGCCCCATACGGCCTGTACAAAAGTGTTTTGAGTAATGCCTATTTCTGTGCACAGGGCGTCTACTTTCTTGAATAGATCTCCTCCTATTTGCAGGTGTTCGACGGACTCGACGTAGGTGGTGTCCGCTGCTTCTGCCTTGAAGGGTATCTCTGCTACTGATGCGTAGCCCGACAGGTAATTCTTCCAGTAAATCAGTGCACTGTCGCTGTCTACTGTTCTTAACCAATTGATATAATCAGCGTAAGGCAACGCCGGGGCCAGATTCAATTCATGTCCCGTAGTCTCTGCGCTTAACAGCTCATTGAAGTCATTGATGAGCACACTCACGCACCAGCCATCCATCAAAATGTGGTGATGACTCCAGATAAACTCATACTCGCCTTCTGACAACTCAACCACGTGCAGGCGCATCTGAGAACCGCTGCCCAGATCAAAGCCTCTTTCCCGGTCCTGCTGCTTGATGAGTGCTACCTGCGCCTGGCGGTCGGCCTGCTTATCGAGCTTCTGGTAGGTAAAATTACTGGCTACTTCTTTCCTTACGATCTGTAAAGGTCTACCGGCGTATTCAGTAGTGAAACTGGTACGGAGCACGGCATGCCTGGCGGTTAAGCGATCATAAGCTCCTTTTAGCTTTTCAATAGCCAAACCTTCAGCCCGCACCCTGTATGAAAACTGCACAAAATAAAGGGTGCTGGAATTTTCCGCTAACCAGTGGTAGTATATTCCTTCCTGGAGAGGAGATAGCTCATAGACATCCTCCAGGTCATTGTCTGCATTGAGTTGGGACAGCTCTTGAAGGGAGAGTCCTGTAAAGCTTAAATCAGAAGGCGTCAGATAAGTAGTATCCGCTTTGGCTAATGTTTCTATTAAGACTTCCAGGTTCTTTTTATAAGATGCGGCAATCTTTCTAATTGTCGCCACCTCATACCTGGCACTGGAATAGCGGATTGACATGCCCAACTCTCCCCGCACCAGCATCCCCGATACGTCCAGTATCGCATCAATTCGATTCTCTCTTGATGCATCTGACCCGATATACTCTGACGCATATTCAAACAGGGAGCCTCCCTCATTGGATACGTTGCTGCCAAAGTCTCCCAGGTAGTTGAAGGTGATCTCGGGAGTGAGTTTGCTGTCAAGCCCTTGCCGGCTTAAGTGGCTCAAGATGCCATAGCCAATGCCCTTATTGGGTATGCTTCGTAATCCTTCCTTTACGTTTACCAAGCTCTCTGCTCGACTGGCAGCATCCGCCACCTGCAATACGAACGGATACACCGTAGTAAACCAGCCCACCGTTCTGCTGATGTCTACCCCATCGAGGATCTCTTCCCTGCCATGCCCCTCCATCTTGAGCACGCTCTTGTCCACTGTCAGCACCTCCTTCAAGGCAAGGCCCAGACCCGTCAACAGCACATCGTTGATCTCCGTGTTGTAGACCCGGTGCACCCTGGTTTGCAGCAACTCGGTGGTGTTCTGGTCCAGGCCGAAAGATTCAGCAGAATCCAGCACGGCCTGCCGGCCTTCTGGTAGTGGTTTGTCCTGGGGTAAAGCGGCCATCGGCTGCTCACTGACCTTTTGCCAGTAAGTGCGCTCCTTGTCGAGCTGTAGACTTGCCGCATACTCTTGCTGCAACAAAGCCCATCTTTGAAAAGAATCCGTCTTTGAGGGCAGGCCCGGCTTTTTGCCTTCTTTGTAACTGGTGTATAGCGTTGATAAGTCTTCCAGCAGGATACGCCAGGAGACGCCATCCACCACCAGGTGATGGATGATCAAGCCTAAGCGGTCTCCGTCCTGCAACCTAAAGTGAAGCACTCTCAACAAAGGACCTGCCGACAACTTGATGCTTGCTTGTTGGGCTTCTCCCAGCCTTGCCATCTGCCCGAGCACATCCTCGGATTGGCGAAGGTCATAGAAGTCGAGTGTGTAGCGCTTTGCGCTGGTGTCCTGGTTAAACTGCTGCCATGCTCCCGAGGGGCTCTGTTGATAGACCATCCGAAGCGCATCGTGATGCCGGGTAAGATCGGCTAAGCTCTGCTCGAGGATCTCGCCGTCAAGTTGCTCCTTGCTGTATAGGACAACCGATTGGTTAAAGTGCTCAGGCACTTTTATCTCAGCCGCTTTGAAAAACCAGTCCTGGATGGGGGTCAGCACCACTTCTCCGCTCACCTCACTTTGGTCGCTCACCTGAGTGGTTCGCTCCATCAGGCGTGCCAACTCTTCCACGACTGGTGTTCTCAGCAGGTGCTCTACTTTGAGGCGGTACCCGCGCTGCTTCAACCTGGCTACTACCTGGATAGACTTGATGGAGTCTCCCCCCAGATTGTAAAAGCTATCCTTGATGCCAATGCCTGCTCTTTTTAGAACATCTGACCATACCGAGACTAAAACCCTTTCCTGCGCTGTGGCTGGAGCTACATATTCCGCCCCACTCGTTAATCCCAGCCCTTCTGGGTCGGGCAGCGCTTTCTTGTCTATTTTTCCATTGGCCGTTAGCGGCATTGCTTCCAGTTGCACAAAGTAGGCCGGAAGCATGTACACCGGCAACGTCTGCTCTAAATAGGCCCTTAATGCACCTGTGCTTTGCTCAACCTTGGCAGTAATGTAAGCCACCAGCTCTTTTTCTGCTGACTCGGTCTCTTTCGCCAGTACTACGGCTTGTTCTATTGCCGAATGCTTCAATAAAGCCTGCTCGATCTCCGCCAGCTCGATGCGGTGACCGCTGATCTTGACCTGGTCGTCTTTGCGGCCCACAAACTCAAGGTTGCCATCGGGCAGCCAACGGCCCAGGTCTCCGGTTTTGTACAAGCGCTCTCCTGCTTTGAACGGACTGGCGATGAACTTCTCCTGGGTGAGCCCCTCCTGGTTCAAATAACCCCTGGCCAGCCCATCCCCGCCCGCATAGATCTGGCCCACCACGCCCACAGCTACCAACTCCATGGCCTCATCGAGAACATAGACCTTTGAGTTTGATACCGGCTTTCCGATGGGAATCCGATCCTGGTAGGCTTTGGCTTCTACCCGGTAGCAGGCCGAGAAGGTCGTGTTTTCAGTAGGACCATAGCCGTTGACCAGCTCAAGGGCCGGGTAGGCCTGCTTTACCTTGTTGACATGAACCGCTGACATCTTGTCGCCCCCCGATACCAGGTAGCGCAAGGAACTGAAAAACGAGAGGTCCGTATCGACCAGCTGGTTGAACCAGGGAGCCGTCAGCCACAGCACCGTGATGGCTTGCTCATGCAGGGTTTGTTTGAAAGAGGCAACGTCCAGGAGTTTGTCTTGCGACAACACATGCACCTGAGCGCCCGACACCAGCATACTCCAGAGCTCAAAAGTGGTGGCGTCAAAGGAGAGTGCCCCGGTAAGGACGAGCTTGTCACTGGCGGCAGGGCTAAAGAAGTTGGTCTTATACACCAACCGCACAATGCTTCGGTGCTCGACCATCACCCCTTTGGGCACACCGGTAGAACCGGAAGTATACATCACGTAAGCCAGATGAGCAGGCGTACTGGTTGTGGACAGCCCCTGGGCAGGATAACGCTGCGCATCAAACTCTACATCAATGGCAAAGACTTCCCCGTCATAGTAATCAATATCGTAAATGAAGCTCGTCTCGGTGATGAGCAGCTTTAAGGCGCTGTCGTTGACAATGTATGCTTTTCGAGAAGACGGGTAGTCAGCATCGATGGGCAGATAAGCCCCTCCCGCCTTTAGTACTCCCAGGATGGCAATGATCACCCACTCACTGCGCTCCAGCTGGATGCCCACCAGATCATCGGGCCGGATCTGGTAGTTCTCCCTCAGGTAATGAGCCAGTTGATTGGACCGCTCATCAAGCTGCTGGTAGGTCAGTTGGGTATCTTCAAATACTACGGCTATGTTATCGGGCGTTTTTGCAGCCTGTTCTTCGAATAAGTCTACGACCGTTCTATCTTTCGGATAAGCTACGGCTGTGTCGTTGAATGTGACCAGCAGTTGGTGCTTCTCTTCCTCTGATAAGTAATCTAATGTGCTTAAAGGTTGATTGGTGTTATATGCAAACGCATTGATCAACTTATCAAGGTGCCTCATCAAGCTCTTCAATGACAACTCATCGTAGCTATTGAGGTTGTATTTAATGTTTATCCCTAACGAAACAGCTGAGGGGCTCACTATAACATTAAAGTCATAATTGCTTTGGTCAATGACTTCCATCGACTCTACCGAGAGTCCTTCTTCGCGCTGGGTGTTTAATACACCTTCGCTTTCCAGTTCCTTTACGGCGTAGTTCTCGAATATCATAATATGATTCATCAGTTCCATGCCCAGCTCACTCTGGGCCTGCACCTCTGATAGATTCACATAATGATGGGATGCACTCCGGATGGATTGCTCCTGCAACGCTTTTAACAGTTCAACCGGCGTATCATCGGGCGCATACTTTACTCTTACCGGGACAGTATTGATGAACAGGCCGATCATGTCTTCCACGCCGGGCAAATCCGCTGGACGACCCGACACGACTGCGCCAAACACCACATCGCTGGTGTTGTTATAGCGCGATAACAAGTAGCCCCATACGGCTTGTACAAAAGTGTTTTGAGTAATGCCTAGCTGCGTGCACAGGGCGTCTACCTTCTTGAATAGATCTCCCCCTATTTGCAGGTGTTCGACGGACTCGACGTAGGTGGTATCTGCTGTTTGTGCCTTGAAGGGCATCTCCGCTACTGATGCGTAGCCCGACAGGTAATCCTTCCAGTAACTGAGTGAACTGTCGCTGTCTATCGTTCTTAACCAATTGATGTAATCAGCGTAAGGCACGACCGGAGAGAGGGCTGGTGTAGTGCCTTTGAGTGCTGCGCTTAACAGCTCATTGAAGTCATTGATGAGCACACTCGTGCACCAGCCATCCATCAGAATGTGATGATGACTCCAGATAAACTCATACTCCCCGTCTGACAACTCAACCACGTGCAGGCGCATCTGAGAACCGCTGCTCAGATCAAAGCCTCTTTCCCGGTCCTGCTGCTTGATGAGCGCTACCTGTGCTTGCTGGTCGGCCTGACTATCGAGCTTCTGGTAGGTAAAATTACTGGCTACTTCTTTCCTTACGAGCTGCAAGGATCTACCGGCGTATTCAGTCGTGAAACTGGTACGGAGCACGGCATGCCTGGCGGTTAAGCGATCATAAGCTCCTTTTAACTTTTCTACATCTAATACTTTGGCCCGTACCCTGTAGGAGGTCTGCTCAAAGTAAAGGGCGCTGGAATTTTCCGCTAACCAGTGGTAGTATATTCCTTCCTGGAGTGGAGATAACTCATAGACATCCTCCAGGTCATTGTCTGCATTGAGTTGGGACAGCTCTTGAAGGGAGAGCCCTTTGAAACTTAGATCAGAAGGCGTCAGATAAGTAGTATCCGCTTTGGCTAACGCCTCGATGAGCAACTCAAGGTTCTTTTTATAAGATGCGGCTATCTTTCTAATTGTTGCCACCTCATACCTGGCACTTGAATAGCGAATCGACATGCCCAACTCTCCCCGCACCAGCATCCCCGATACATCCAGTATTGCGTCAACTCGATTCTCCTTTGACATAGCTGACCCGATATACTCTGACGCATACTCAAACAGAGAATCTCCCTCGTTGGATACGTTGCTGCCAAAGTCGCCCAGGTAGTTGAAGGTGATCTCGGGAGTGAGTTTGCTGTCAAGCCCCTGCCGGCTTAAGTGGCTCAAGATGCCATAGCCAATGCCCTTATTGGGTATGCTCCGCAGGGACTCTTTGACCCGTACCAAGCTCTGTGTCTGATTAGAAGCATCAGCCACCTGCAATACGAACGGATACACCGTAGTAAACCAGCCCACCGTTCTGCTGATGTCTACCCCATCGAGGATCTCTTCCCTGCCATGCCCCTCCATCTTGAGCACGCTCTTGTCCACTGTCAGCACCTCTCTCAGGGCAAGGCCCAGACCCGTCAACAGCACATCGTTGATCTCCGTGTTGTAGACCCGGTGCACCCTGGTTTGCAGCAACTCAGTGGTGTTCTGGTCCAGGCCGAAAGATTCAGCAGAATCCAGCACGGCCTGCCGGCCTTCTGGTAGTGGTTTGTCCTGGGGTAAAGCGGCCAGCGGCTGCTCACAGATCTTTTGCCAGTAAGTGCGCTCCTTGTCAAGGGCTGGACTTGCCGCATACTGTTTCTGCAAGAAAGCCCATCTTTGAAAAGAATCCGTCTTTGAGGGCAGGCCTGGCTTTTTGCCTTCTTTGTAAGCCGTATACAAGCTCGATAAGTCCTCCAGCAGGATACGCCAGGAGACGCCATCCACCACCAGGTGATGAATGATCAAGCCTAAGCGGTCCCCGTCCTGCAACCTAAAGTGAAGCACTCTCAGCAAAGGACCTGCCGACAACTTGATACTTGCTTGTTGGGCTTCTCCCAGCCTTGCCATCTGCCCGAGGGCATCCCCGGATTGGCGAAGGTCATAGAAGTCCAGGGTGTAGCGCTTTGCGCTGGTGTCCTGGTTAAACTGCTGCCATGCTCCCGAGGGGCTCTGCTGGTAAACCATCCGAAGCGCATCGTGATGCCGGGTAAGATCGGCCAAGCTCTGCTCGAGGATCTCGCCATCGAGTTGCTCTCTGCTGTATAGAACAACCGATTGGTTGTAGTGCTCAGGCACTTTTATCTCCTCGGCTTTGAAAAACCAGTCCTGGATGGGAGTCAGCACCACTTCTCCGCTCACCTCGCTTTGGTCGCTCACCTGAGTAGTCAACTCCATCAGGCGTGCCAACTCTTCCACGACTGGTGTTCTCAGCAGGTGCTCTACTTTGAGCCGGTACCCGTGCTGTTTCAACCTGGCTACTACCTGGATGGACTTGATGGAATCCCCACCCAGATTGTAAAAGCTATCCTTGATGCCGATGCCTTCCCTTTTTAGAACATCCGACCATACGGAGACTAAAATCTTTTCCTGCGCTGTGCCTGGAGCTACATATGCTAAGCCACTGGATAGACCCAGCCCTTCCGGGTCGGGCAGCGCTTTCTTGTCTACTTTACCGCTGGTTGTTAGCGGCATTGCTTCCAGTTGCACAAAGTGAGCCGGCAGCATGTACGCCGGCAGCGTCTCGGCCAGGTAAGCCCTTAAATCGTTTGTGTTTTGCTCCGCATTGGCAGTGACGTAAGCCACCAGTTCCTTTTCCCCTGACTGGTTGGCTCTGGCTAGCACTACGGCTTGCTTTATCGCTTCATGCTGCGCCAAAGCCTGCTCTATCTCTGCCAGCTCGATGCGGTGTCCCCGGATCTTGACCTGGTCGTCCTTTCTACCGATGAAGGCGATGTTGCCGTCGGGCAGCCGGCGGCCTAGATCACCGGTTCTGTATAAGCGCTCTCCTGGTTTGAAGGGATTGGCGATGAACTTCTCTTGGGTGAGCCCTTCCTGGTTCAGGTAACCCCTGGCCAGACCATCGCCTCCGATGCAGATCTCCCCGGCTACCCCTACTGGTTGCAAGCCGGCTTTCTCGTTTAGGATGTAGACCTGCGTATTGGCAATGGGCCTGCCAATGGGAATACTATTGGACCCTAGCGCCTCTGGCGGTCCCAACTCACAGATCGTTGCGCAGATACTCGTTTCGGTTGGACCGTAGGCATTGTAGTAGGTGCCGTAGGCAAGAAAATCAACCGCCTTCTGGTAGTGGGCTGCTTCGCCTGCGGTAATGAGCGTCTTGAGGCCCTGTAACTTGCTCACTTCGATCTTGCTCAGCAATGAGGGAGAAAGCGTGGCAATATCAATTGCATGGCTGCTGATGAGCCCGGTGAGCAAAGCGGGGTCCTTGCGGTGGGATTCCTCGGCCACCAACAAGCGGGCCCCCGAAAGCAGCATGATAAAGACTTCTGAAATGGAAGCATCGAAGGAAAACGAGGCCAACTGCAGGCCCCGGTTGTGCGTCTCTACCTTGAAGGCATCGATCTGGGCAAGGATCGTGTTCGCAATCGCCCGGTGCTCGACCATCACCCCTTTGGGTTTGCCGGTTGAACCGGACGTATAGATCACGTAAGCCAGATGCGCAGGCGTACTGGTTGTGGACAGCCCCTGGGCAGGATAACGCTGCGCATCAAACTCTACATCAATGGCAAAGACTTCCCCGTCATAGTAATCAATATCGTAGATGAAGCTTGTCTCGGTGATGAGCAGCTTTAAGGCGCTGTCTTTGACAATGTATGCTTTCCGGGAGGATGGGTAGTCAGCATCGATGGGCACGTAGGCCCCTCCTGCTTTCAACACTCCCAGGATGGCAATGATCACCCACTCACTGCGCTCCAGTTGGATGCCCACCAGATCATCGGGCCGGACCTGGTAGTTCTCCCTCAGGTAGTGAGCCAGCTGATTAGACTTTTCATCAAGCTGCTGGTAGGTCAGCTCTTTTCCAGCAAAAACTACCGCTATATTATCCGGCGTCCTGGCGGCTTGTTCTTCGAATAAGTCTACAATCGTTTTGTCTTGCGGATAAGCTACGGCCGTATCGTTGTAGCTGACCAGCAGTTGGTGCTTCTCTGCTTCTGATAAGTAATCTATTTGTGAAATCTTCGCTTGAGGATGAGACAGGATCGAATCCAAAAGGCGTTTGTAATGTTGCATCAAGCCTTTTATCATCTCTGCCTCATAGACATCCTCATTGTAGATCAATTTGAAGTAAACACAATCGCCAACCTCTCCAAAGTGTAACTCTATATCATTCTTAACCTTGGCCTGACCATTGTCTGACACTTGATCGACAAGCGTAGCATCTGGTGTGGCCAGGGCTTCAATTTCCGTATGATAGGTGATGGATATGTCGAAGACTGGACTCCTGCTGGTATCTCTGTGCAGGTTCAAGTCTTCTACCAACCGATCAAAAGGATACATCTGGTGGCCGTAGCTCTTTAGAGTATCCTCTTTGAGAGCCTGGTAGAAACCATCGAAGCTGTCCTGGGGATCAACCTGATTACGTAAAGCCAGCGTGTTTATATAGAACCCGATCTGGTCTTCCAGATCAGCATGCTCCCTGCCGGCTATGGGGCTTCCGATGATGATGTCCCGCTGAGCCGTGTAGCGGTACATGAGCACGTTCCACGAGGCCAGTAAGCCCATGAACAGACTGCCCCCCTTGTCCTGGATGTAGCCTTTCAGTTTAGCCGTTGTTGCTTTGTCAACATAAGTAGCTAACCCCTGCCCGTTATAGGTCTTGACATTTGGTCTTTGCTTGGTGGCCGGCAGGTCCAGCAGGGGCAACTCTCCGGAGAGCTTGTCAAGCCAGTACGCTTGATGGGCCTTGAATGACTCCTGGTTCAGCTGGGCTAGCTGCCAGGCCGAATAATCCTTGTACTGAATTCTTAGTGCTTTGATCTGCGGCTGTCTGCCTGCCTGATAGGCCTCATAATAGGTGAATACATCTTTGGACAATACCTCCATCGACCAGCCATCGCTGATGATGTGGTGCATGTTGAAGTAGAACACGTATTCTGACTCCTCCACCTGAAGTAAGGCTGCTCTCAGTAAAGGTCCTTGCTCTAAGTCAAAGGGTTGATAGGCATCGGCTGCGATGTAGGCTTGTGCTTTCTCTTTCTTGTCAGCCTCTTGGCTAAAGTCGCGGTAGTCGATGGCAAAGCCTAAGTCTTGCCTCTCTAATATCCACTGCCGGATCTCTCCTGACGCATCTTCCCGGAAGACAGTTCTTAGAATCTCATGGCGGTCGATAGTGGCATCTATGGCTCTTTTGAAGTTCTCAATGTCAATGTCCTGATTCAAGTAAGAACTTCCAGATATATTATACGCTGCCGACCCGCCTTCAAATTGGCTCAATACCCAGAGTCTGCGCTGGGCATCAGAGATGGGATAACTTGCCTGAGGCGCTGCTTTTTCTATCTCAACAAAGGCCTCCCTGGTTGCCGACTCGATGAGTGCGGCATGAGCCGCCAGGCTGGTATGAGCAAAGATCTCTTTCAAAGCCAGCTTTACTGCCAGCTCCTTTTGATACTCATTGCTGAGTCGAATTGCCTTCAAGCTGTGGCCACCCAGCGCAAAAAAGTCATCGTTCACCCCGATGTTTTCCCTTTGCAGCACTTCTTGCCAGATCTTGACTAGCTTTTCTTCCAACTCATTTCTGGGAGCTACATATTCTAAGCCACTGGATAGACCCAGCCCTTCCGGGTCGGGCAAAGACTTCTTATCCACTTTACCGCTGGTTGTTAGCGGCATTGCTTCCAGCTGCACAAAGTAGGCCGGCAGCATGTACGCCGGCAGCGTCTGCTCTAAATAGGCCCTTAATTCACCCGTGCTTTGCTCCGAATTGGCAGTGACGTAGGCCACCAGCTCTTTTTCTGCTGACTCGTTGGCTTTAGCCAATACTACGGCTTGCTCTATCTGTTGATGGTTCAGTAAAGCCTGCTCGATTTCTGCCAGTTCGATGCGGTGTCCCCGGATCTTGACCTGGTCATCCTTTCTACCGATGAAGGCGATGTTGCCGTCGGGCAGCCGGCGGCCTAGATCACCGGTTCTGTATAAGCGCTCTCCTGGTTTGAAGGGATTGGCAATGAACTTCTCTTGGGTGAGCCCTTCCTGGTTCAGGTACCCCCTGGCCAGACCATCGCCTCCGATGCAGATCTCACCGGCTACCCCTACTGGTTGCAAGCCGGCTTTCTCGTTTAGGATGTAGACCTGCGTGTTGGCAATGGGCTTGCCAATGGGAATACTATTGGACCCTAGCGCCTCTGGCGGCCCCAGCTCACAGATCGTTGCGCAGATACTCGTTTCGGTTGGACCGTAGGCATTGTAGTAGGTGCCATATGCGAGAAAATCAACCGCCTTCTGGTAGTGGGCTGCTTCGCCTGCGGTAATGAGCGTCTTGAGGCCCTGTAACTTGCTCACTTCGATCTTGCTCAGCAATGAGGGAGAAAGCGTGGCAATATCAATTGCATGGCTGCTGATGAGCCCGGTGAGCAAAGCGGGGTCCTTGCGGTGGGATTCCTCGGCCATCAACAAGCGGGCCCCCGAAAGCAGCACGATAAAGACTTCTGAAATGGAAGCATCGAAGGAAAACGAGGCCAACTGCAGGCCCCGGTTGTGCGTCTCTACCCTGAAGGCATCGATCTGGGCAAGGATCGTGTTCGCAATCGCCCGGTGCTCGACCATCACCCCTTTGGGTTTGCCGGTTGAACCGGACGTATAGATCACGTAAGCCAGATGCGCAGGCGTACTGGTTGTGGACAGCCCCCGGGAAGGATAACGCCCGGCATCAAACTCTACATCAATGGCAAAGACTGCTCCCTGGTAGTAATCAATATCGTAGATGAAGCTCGTCTCGGTGATGAGCAGCTTTAAGGCGCTGTCTTTGACAATGTATGCTTTCCGGGAGGATGGGTACTCCGCATCGATGGGCAGATAAGCCCCTCCCGCCTTTAGCACTCCCAGGATGGCAATGATCACCCACTCACTGCGCTCCAGTTGGATGCCCACCAGATCATCGGGCCGGACCTGGTAGTTCTCCCTCAGGTAGTGAGCCAGCTGATTAGACTTTTCATCAAGCTGCTGGTAGGTCAGCTCTTTTCCAGCAAATACTACGGCTATGTTATGCGGCGTCCTGGCAACCTGTTCTTCGAATAAGTCTACAATCGTTTTATCCTTCGGGTAAGCTACGGCTGTATCGTTGCAGCTGACCAGCAGTTGGTGTTTCTCTGCTTCTGATAGGTAATCTAATGTGCTTAAAGGTTGATTGGCGTTGTGTGCAAACGCATTGATTAATCTACCAAAATGATCTATCAGGTGCTTTAGCGACGCGTTATCGTAACGATTGGCATTGTACCTGATATCTATCATCAATGCAACGGAAGAAGGAGCAATTGCTATGTTAAAATCATAATTGCTTTGGTCAATGACTTCCATTGACTCTACCGAGAGTCCTTCTTCGCGCTGGGTGTTTAATATACCTTCATTTTCCAGTTCTTTTACCGCAAAGTTCTCAAATAACATGATATGATTCATCAGCTCCATGCCCAGCTCGCTCTGGGCTTGAACTTCTGATAGACTCATGTAATGATGGGATGCACTCCGGATGGATTGCTCCTGCAACGCTTTTAACAGTTCAACCGGCGTATCATCGGGCGCATACTTCACTCTTAATGGAATAGTATTGCTAAACAGGCCAATCATTTCTTCCACGCCGGGCAAGTCGGCCGGACGGCCCGACACCACAATTCCAAACACCACATCGTTGGTGTTGTTGTAGCGCGACAACAAGTAGCCCCATACGGCTTGTACAAAAGTGTTTTGAGTAACTCCTAACTGCGTGCACAGGGCGTCTACTTTCTTAAATAAATCTCCCCCTATTTGCAGACGTTCCCTGGACTCGACGTAGGTGGTGTCTGCTGTTTGTGCCTTGAAGGGTATCTCTGCGAGCGCCGAGTAGCCGGATAGGTAATCCTGCCAGTAACTGAGTGAACTGTCGCTGTCTATCGTTCTTAACCAATTGATGTAATCAGCGTAAGGCACCACCGGTAAGAGGGCTGGTGCAGTGCCCTTTATTGCTGCGCTTAACAGCTCATTGAAGTCATTGATAAGCACACTCATGCACCAGCCATCAATCAAGATATGATGATAACTCCAAATAAACTCATACTCCCCGTCTGACAACTCAACCACGTGCAGGCGCATCTGAGAACCGCTGCTCAAGTCAAAGCCTCTTTCCCGGTCCTGCTGCTTAATCTGCGCTACCTGCGCCTGGCGGTCGGCCTGGCTGTCGAGCTTCTGGTAGGTAAAATTACTGGCTACTTCTTTCCTTACGAGCTGCAAGGATCTACCGGCGTATTCAGTCGTGAAACTGGTACGGAGCACGGCATGTCTGGCGGTTAAGCGATCATAAGCTCCTTTTAACTTTTCTACATCTAATACTTTAGCCCGCACCCTGTAGGAAATCTGCTCAAAATAAAGGGCGCTGGAATCTTCCGCTAACCAGTGGTAGTATATTCCTTCCTGGAGAGGAGATAACTCATAGACATCCTCCAGGTCATTGTCTGCATTGAGTTGGGACAGCTCTTGAAGGGAGAGTCCTGTAAAGCTTAAATCAGAAGGCGTCAGATAAGTAGTATCCGCTTTGGCTAACGCCTCGATGAGCAACTCAAGGTTCTTTTTATAAGATGCGGCTATCTTTCTAATTGTCGCCACCTCATACCTGGCACTGGAATAGCGGATTGATATGCCCAACTCTCCCCGCACCAGCATCCCCGATACGTCCAGTATCGCATCCGTTGTGTTGTCTCTTGATGCATCTGACCCGATCCGCTCTGACGCATACTCAAACAGGGAGCCTCCCTCGTTGGATACGTTGCTGCCAAAGTCTCCCAGGTAGTTGAAGGTGATCTCGGGCGTGAGCTTACTGTCAAGCCCCTGCCGGCTTAAGCGGCTTAAGATGCCATAACCAATGCCCTTGTTGGGTATGCTCCGCAGGGACTCTTTGACCCGTACCAAGCTCTGGGTCTGATTTGAAGCATCAGCCACCTGCAATACGAACGGATACACGCTAGTAAACCAGCCCACCGTTCTGCTGATGTCTACCCCATCGAGGATCTCTTCCCTGCCATGCCCCTCCATCTTGAGCACGCTCTTGTCCACTGTCAGCACCTCCTTCAAGGCAAGGCCCAGACCCGTCAACAGCACATCGTTGATCTCCGTGTTGTAGACCCGGTGCACCCTGGTTTGCAGCAACTCAGTGGTGTTCTGGTCCAGGCCGAAAGATTCAGCAGAATCCAGCACGGCCGGCCGTCCTTCTGGTAGTGGTTTGTCCTGGGGTAAAGCGGCCATCGGCTGCTCACTGACCTTTTGCCAGTAAGTGCACTCCTTGTCGAGCGCTGGACTGGCCGCATACTCTTGCTGCAAGAAAGCCCATCGTTGAAAAGAATCCGTCTTTGAGGGCAAGCCCGGCTTTTTGCCTTCTTTGTAACTGGCGTACAAGTTCGATAAGTCTTCCAGCAGGATACGCCAGGAGACGCCATCCACCACCAGGTGATGAATGATCAAGCCTAAGCGGTCCCCGTCCTGCAATCTGAAATGAAGCACTCTCAACAAAGGACCTGCTGTGATAGAAATACCCGATTGTTGGGCTTCTCCCAGGCTTGCCATCTGCCCGAGGGCATCCCCGGATTGGCGAAGGTCATAGAAGTCCAGGGTGTAGCGCTTTGCGCTGGTGTCCTGGTTAAACTGCTGCCATGCTCCCGAGGGGCTCTGTTGATAGACCATCCGAAGCGCATCATGGTGCCGGGTAAGATCGGCCAAGCTCTTCTCCAGGATCTCACCATCAAGTTGCTCCTTGCTGTATAGAACAACCGATTGGTTAAAGTGCTCAGGCACTTTTATCTCAGCCGCTTTGAAAAACCAGTCCTGGATGGGAGTCAGCACAACCTCTCCGCTCACCTCATTTTGGTCGCTCACCTGAGTGGTTCGCTCCATCAGGCGTGCCAACTCTTCCACGACTGGTGTTCTCAGCAGGTGCTCTACTTTGAGCCGGTACCCGTGCTGTTTCAACCTGGCTACTACCTGGATGGACTTGATGGAGTCTCCTCCCAGATTATAGAAATTATCCTTGATGCCGATGTCTGCTCTTTTTAGAACATCTGACCATACCGAGACTAAAACCCTTTCCTGCGCTGTGCGTGGAGCTACATATTCCGCCCCACTCGTTAATCCCAGCCCTTCCGGGTCGGGCAAAGACTTCTTATCCACTTTACCGTTGGCGGTCAGCGGCATTGCTTCCAGCTGTACAAAGTGAGCCGGAAGCATGTACGCCGGCAGCGTCTGTTTTAAATAGGCTCTTAAATCGTTTGTATTTTGCTCAACCTTGGAAGTAACGTAAGCCACCAGCTCTTTCCCTCCTGACTGGTTGGCTTTGGCCAGCACTACGGCTTGCTCAATAGAAGCATGCTTTACAAGAGCCTGCTCGATTTCTCCCAACTCTATCCTGTAGCCCCGGATCTTGACCTGGTCATCTTTTCTGCCAAGAAACGCGATGTTGCCATCGGGCAGCCACCGGCCTAAATCTCCTGTCCTGTAAAGGCGTCCTCCTGGTTTGAAGGGACTGGCGATGAACTTCTCTTGGGTCAGCACTTCTTGGTTCAGGTAACCCCTGGCTACACCATCGCCTCCGATGCAGATCTCACCTACTACTCCTACTGGTACTAACTGCTGACTCTCCTTTTCTACAATATAGATTTGCAAATTAGCCAACGGCTTCCCGATTGTCACCCTACCATTCTTACGCAAAGCAGCGGCTGTGATGGTAGCCGTGACAGTAGTTTCTGTAGGTCCATACTCATTATAAAAAGCAACCCGTTCACTCCAGCGCTTTACTAATTTCCCGTTGCATTCCTCCCCACCAGCAATGACTCTTTTCAAACCCGTATAGTCACCCGGAGTGAGCGTCTCCAGGAAACTGGGCGTAGCGTGCAAATGGGTGATCTGTTGCTGGTTTATAAACTCAGCAAATCGCCGGGTATCTAAAAGTAAATCATCCGAGAGTACAACTAAGGTAGCTCCGTTACAAAGAGCCAAAAATTGTTGTTCAAGGGAGGCATCAAAGGTGTATTTAGAGAATAGCAGTATCCTTTCTTTTTGTTGAATTTCGAATAGATCTCCCTGGTGGACGATAAGATTGACTAAACTGCTGTGTTGAATCAACACTCCTTTGGGCTTGCCGGTGGAACCGGAGGTGTAGATCACATAAGCCAGGTTGTCTGGTGTAGCCCTGGAAGTCAGCGGTTGTTTAGAATAGCGCTGCTGACTTGCCTTGAAGTTGGTTAACTCTATTTCATCCAGGCATACCTTACAGCGGGTATCGGCTTGAATGTAGTCTATTCTTTCCTGCGGGTACTCGGGATCAATGGGAACGTAGGCCCCTCCTGCCTTCAGCACTCCCAGGATGGCAATGATCATCCACTCACTGCGCTCCAGCTGAATACCCACAAACTCATCGGGCTGGATGTGATAGTTCTCTCTCAGGTAATGAGCCAGTTGATTAGACCGCTCATCAAGCTGCTGGTAGGTCAGCTCCGTATCCTCAAAAACTACGGCTATATTATCCGGCGTTTTTGCGGCTTGTTCTTCGAATAGGTCTACAATCGTTTTGTCTTTCGGGTAAGCTACGGCCGTATCATTGAATGTGACCAGCAGTTGGTGTTTTTCTGCTTCTGACAGGTAATCTAATGTGCTTAAAGGTTGATTGGCGTTGTGTGCAAACGCATTGATCAACTTATCAAGGTGTTTGATCAAGTTCTTCAATGACAACTCATCGTAGCTATTGAGGTTGTATTTAATGTTTATCCCTAGCGAAACAGCTGAGGGACTCACTACAACATTAAAGTCATAATTGGTGCGCTCAAACACTTCCACTGACTCTACCGACAACCCTTCTTCTCCCGGGCTATTGAATGCACCTTCATTCTTCAGTTCTTTTACGGCGTAGTTCTCGAATATCATAATATGATTCATCAGCTCCATGCCCAACTCACTCTGGGCCTGCACCTCTGATAGATTCACATAATGATGGGATGCACTCCGGATGGATTGCTCCTGCAACGCTTTTAATAGAGTAGCAGGCGTATCATCGGGCGCATACTTTACTCGAACCGGAATGGTATTGATGAACAGGCCGATTATGTCTTCCACGCCGGGCAAGTCGGCCGGACGACCCGACACGACTGCGCCAAACACCACATCGCTGGTGTTGTTGTAGCGCGACAACAAGTAGCCCCATACGGCTTGTACAAAAGTGTTTTGAGTAATGCCTATTTCTGTGCACAGGGCGTCTACTTTCTTGAATAGATCTCCCCCTATGCGCAGACGCTCGACGGACTCGACGTAGGTGGTGTCCGCTGCTTCTGCCTTGAAGGGTATTTGTGCCGATGCCGAGTAGTCTGACAGGTAATCCTTCCAGTAACTCAGTGAACTTTCCCTGTCTACTGTTCTTAACCAGTTGATGTAATCAGCGTAAGGCACGACTGGTGAGAGGGCTGGTGTAGTGCCTTTGAGTGCTGCACTCAACAGCTCATTGAAGTCGTTGATGAGCACACTCGTACACCAGCCATCCATCAAAATGTGGTGATGACTCCAGATAAACTCGTATTCTCCGTCTGACAACTCAACCACGTGCAGGCGCATCTGAGAGCCGCTGCTCAGATCAAAGCCTCTTTCCCGGTCCTGCTGCTTGATCTGCTCTACCTGTGCTTGCTGGTCGGCCTGGCGATCGAGCTTCTGGTAGGTAAAATTACTGGCTACTTCTTTCCTTACGATCTGTAAAGACCTACCGGCGTATTCAGTCGTGAAACTGGTACGGAGCACGGCATGCCTGGCGGTTAAGCGATCATAAGCTCCTTTTAGCTTTTCTACATCTAATACTTTGGCCCGCACCCTGTAGGAGGTCTGCTCAAAGTAAAGCGAACTGGAATTTTCCGCTAACCAGTGGTAGTATATTCCTTCCTGGAGAGGAGATAGCTCATAGACATCCTCCAGGTCATTGTCTGCATTGAGTTGGGGCAGCTCTTGAAGGGAGAGTCCTGTAAAGCTTAAATCAGAAGGCGTCAGATACGTCTCTTTACTTTCGGCTAACGCCTCGATGAGCAACTCAAGGTTCTTTTTGTAAGATGCGGCAATCTTTCTAATTGTCGCCACCTCATACCTAGCACTTGAATAGCGGATTGACATGCCCAACGCTCCTTTTACCAGCATCCCCGATACGTCCAGTATCGCATCCGTTTTATTGTCTCTTGATGCATCTGACCCGATCCGCTCTGACGCATATTCAAACAGGGAATCGCCCTCGTTGGATACGTTGCTGCCAAAGTCTCCCAGGTAGTTGAAGGTGATCTCGGGAGTGAGTTTGCTGTCAAGTCCTTGCTGACTTAAGTGGCTTAAGATGCCATAGCCAATGCCCTTATTGGGTATGCTTCGTAATCCTTCCTTTACGTTTACCAAGCTCTCTGCTCGACTGGCAGCATCAGACACCTGCAATACGAACGGATACACCGTAGTAAACCAGCCCACCGTTCTGCTGATGTCTACCCCATCGAGGATCTCTTCCCTGCCATGCCCCTCCATCTTGAGCACGCTCTTGTCCACTGTCAGCACCTCCTTCAAGGCAAGGGCCAAACCCGTCAACAGCACATCGTTGATCTCCGTGTTGTAGACCCGGTGCACCCTGGTTTGCAGCAACTCGGTGGTGTTCTGGTCCAGGCCGAAAGATTCAGCAGAATCCAGCACGGCCTGCCGTCCTTCTGGTAGTGCTTTGTCCTGGGGTAAAGCGGTCATCGGCTGCCCACAGACCTTTTGCCAGTAAGTGCGCTCCTTGTCAAGGGCTGGACTTGCCGCATACTCTTGCTGCAACAAAGCCCATCTTTGAAGAGAATCCGTCTTTGAGGGCAAGCTTGGCTTTTTGCCTTCTTTGTAACTGGCGTACAAGTTCGATAAGTCTTCCAGCAGGATACGCCAGGAGACGCCATCCACCACCAGGTGATGAATGATCAAGCCTAAGCGGTCCCCGTCCTGCAACCTAAAGTGAAGCACTCTCAACAAAGGACCTGCTGTGATAGAAATACCCGATTGTTGGGCTTCTCCCAGCTGCATCATCTGCCCGAGGGCATCCCCGGATTGGCGAAGGTCATAGAAGTCCAGGGTGTAGCGCTTTGCGCTGGTGTCCTGGTTAAACTGCTGCCATGCTCCCGAGGGGCTCTGTTGATAGACCATCCGAAGCGCATCATGGTGCCGGGTGAGATCGGCCAAGCTCTTCTCGAGGATCTGGCCGTCAAGTTGCTCCTTGCTGTACAGGACAACCGATTGGTTAAAGTGCTCAGGCACTTTTATCTCAGCCGCTTTGAAAAACCAGTCTTGAACAGGGGTCAGCACCACTTCTCCGCTTACCTCGCTTTGGTCGCTCACCTGGGTGGTTCGCTCCATCAGGCGTGCTAACTCTTCCACGACTGGTGTTCTCAGCAGGTGCTCTACTTTGAGCCGGTACCCGTGCTGTTTCAACCTGGCTACTACCTGGATGGACTTGATGGAATCCCCACCCAGATTGAAGAAATTATCCTTGATGCCGATGCCTTCCCTTTTTAGAACATCTGACCATACCGAGACTAAAACCCTTTCCTGCGCTGTGCCTGGAGCTACATATGCTACGCCACTGGATAGACCCAGCCCTTCCGGGTCGGGCAAAGACTTCTTGTCTACTTTACCGTTAGTGGTTAGCGGCATTGCTGCCAGCTGCACAAAGTGAGCCGGCAGCATATACGCCGGCAGCGTCTCTGCCAGATAAGCCCTTAACTCACTTGTGTTTTGATCAATCTTGGAAGTGATGTAGGCCACCAGTTCCTTTTCCCCTGACTGGTTGGCTCTGGCTAGCACTACGGCTTGCTTTATCGCTTCATGCTGCGCCAAAGCCTGCTCTATCTCTGCCAGCTCGATGCGGTGTCCCCGGATCTTGACCTGGTCATCCTTTCTACCAATGAAGGCGATGTTGCCGTCGGGCAGCCGGCGGCCCAGATCACCGGTTCTGTATAAGCGCTCTCCTGGTTTGAAGGGATTGGCAATGAACTTCTCTTTGGTGAGCCCTTCCTGGTTCAAATACCCCCTGGCCAGACCATCGCCTCCTATGTAAATCTCCCCTGCTACCCCTACTGGTTGTATGGCTTGCTGCTGGCTTAGGATATAGACCTGCGTGTTGGCAATGGGCCTGCCAATGGGAATACTATTGGCCCCTAGTGCCTCTGGCGGTCCCAGCTTACAGATCGTTGCGCAGATACTCGTTTCGGTTGGACCGTAGGCATTGTAGTAGGTGCCATATGCGAGAAAATCAACCGCCTTCTGGTAGTGGGCTGATTCGCCTGCGGTAATGAGCGTCTTGAGGCCCTGTAACTTGCCCACTTCGATCTTGCTCAGCAATGAGGGAGAGAGCGTGGCAATATCAATTGCATGGCTGCTGATGAGCCCGGTGAGCAAAGCGGGGTCCTTGCGGTGGGATTCCTCGGCCATCAACAAGCGGGCCCCCGAAAGCAGCATGATAAAGACTTCTGAAATGGAAGCATCGAAGGAAAACGAGGCCAACTGCAGGCCCCGGTTGTGCGTCTCTACCCTGAAGGCATCGATCTGGGCAAGGATCGTGTTCGCAATCGCCCGGTGCTCGACCATCACCCCTTTGGGCACACCGGTAGAACCGGACGTATAGATCACGTAAGCCAGATGAGCAGGCGTACTGGTTGTGGACAGCCCCCGGGCAGGATAACGCCCGGCATCAAACTCTTTGTCAATGGCAAAGACTTCCCCGTCATAGTAATCAATATCGTAAATGAAGCTCGTCTCGGTGATGAGCAGCTTTAAGGCGCTGTCTTTGACAATGTATGCTTTTCGAGAAGATGGGTAGTCAGCATCGATGGGAACGTAGGCCCCTCCCGCCTTTAGCACTCCCAGGATGGCAATGATCACCCACTCACTGCGCTCCAGTTGGATGCCCACCAGATCATCAGGCCGGATCTGGTAGTTCTCCCTCAGGTAATGAGCCAGCTGATTGGACTTTTCATCAAGCTGCTGGTAGGTCAGCTCTTTTCCAGCAAACACTACGGCTATGTTATCCGGCGTCCTGGCGGCTTGTTCTTCGAATAAGTCTACAATCGTTTTATCCTTCGGGTAAGCTACTTCTGTATCGTTGTAGCTGACCAGCAGTTGGTGTTTCTCTGCTTCTGATAAGTAATCTATTTGCGAAATCTTCGCTTGAGGTGTTTCCAGCAGGGCATTCAACAGGTGCTTGTAGTGCCTGATGAGCCCTTCAACCATGGCCTTCTCATACACGTCAGTATTGAAGGCGATATGCAGCGATAAGTATTCTCCCGCTTCCTGAAAAGTAATCTCCAGATCAAACTTTGCGGTGCTATAGCTCAGATCAACTACCCGGTTTAGCTCCCATTCCGCTAATTCAACCCCTTTTGACTTTTCCCCATTGTTTTGCAGGATGAGCATCACATCAAAGACGGCACTCCTGCTGGTGTCTCTGTGCAGGTTTAAGTCTTCTACCAACCGATCAAAAGGATACATCTGGTGGCCGTAGCTCTTGAGGGTATCCTCTTTGAGAGCCTGGTAGAAGCCATCGAAGCTGTCCTGGGGATCGACTTGATTACGTAAAGCCAGCGTGTTTACGTAGAACCCGATCTGCTCTTCCAGGTCGGCATGCTCCCTGCCGGCTACCGGAGTGCCGATGATGATATCCTGCTGGGCAGTGTAGCGGTACATGAGCACGTTCCACGAGGCCAGTAAGCCCATGAACAAACTGCCTCCCTTGTCCTGGATGTAGCCTTTGAGTTTAGCCGTTGTTGCTTTGTCAACATAAGTGGCTAACCCCTGCCCGTTATAGGTCTTTACATTTGGTCTTTGCTTTGTGGCCGGCAGGTCCAGCAGGGGCAACTCCCCGGATAGCTTGTCGAGCCAGTACGCTTGATGGGCCTTGAACGACTCCTGGTTCAACTGGCCTAGCTGCCAGGCCGAGTAATCCTTGTACTGGATTCTTAACTGCTTTACCTGCGGCTGTTTGCCTGTCTGATAAGCCTGGTAGTAGTTGAATACATCTTTGGAGAGTACTTCCATCGACCAGCCGTCGCTGATGATGTGGTGCATGTTGAAGTAGAACACGTATTGTGCTTCCTCCACCTGAAGTAAGGCTGCTCTCAGTAAAGGTCCTTGCTCCAGATCGAATGCCCGGTGAGCATCGGCAGCAATATAGGCTTGTGCTTTTTGGTGCTTGTCAGCCTCTTGGCTAAAGTCCTCGTAGTCGATGGCAAAGCCTAAGTCTTCCTTTTCGAGTACCCACTGCCGGATCTCTCCTGACGCATCTTCCCTGAAGACGGTTCTTAGAATCTCATGCCGGTCGATTGTTGCATCTATGGCTCGTTTGAAGTTTTCGATGTCAACGTCCTGGTTCAGGTAAGAACTACCGGGTAGGTTATACGCTGCTGAACCGCCTTCGAATTGGCTCAATACCCAGAGTCTGCGCTGGGCATCAGAGATCGGATAATTAGGCTGAAAAGGAACAACTGCAATCGCTTCATTCGATGCGCTCGATGCTTCAACTATATTGTTTCGAATTAGATATGAAGTTAACTCTTCTTTATTTGCTCTTATCTCATTTAAAATTTCCGAGTCAATTTCATCTTTTTCCGAATATAGTTTAAGTTTCCCGTCAACAATATCTAATGTTATTTCGGCCGATAATATCTTTTGAATCAACTTTATCATAACTCGACTTCCTTACTGTTCGGTTTGTTGTTTTTCCTGTTCAATGTAAAAGCAATAAAAATCGCAAGGTCTTCTATTGAAGAGGTATTAAACAAGTTTGCAATTTTGATCCCTATTTTGAATTCCTCATTAACTCTAAACACCACTTTCAATGCTTTTAAGCTGTGGCCTCCAAGAGCAAAAAAGTTATCACTCACCCCGATGTTTTTTCTTTGCAGGACTTCTTCCCAGATTTTCACCAGCTTTTCCTCTATCTCATTTCTTGGGGCTACGTACTCCACCCCACTGGTTAGTCCCAGCCCCTGAGGAGCCGGCAATAATTTCTTGTCAATTTTTCCACTAGTATTGAGAGGGAATTTTTCCAGTTGAACGAAGTGATCAGGAATCATATAATGCGGCAAGTGCTCTTGCAAAAACGTCCGCAATGCACCTATCTGCTGTTGTTCCCCGGAAGTAATGTATGCTACCAGTTGTTTTTCTTCATTCCGCTTTTCTTCATTCCCTCTGACCACTACTACGGCCTGCTCTATGTGTTGATGCTGCTCTAAGGCCTGCTCAATCTCTGCCAGCTCGATGCGGTGTCCCCGGATCTTGACTTGTTGATCCTTACGCCCGGCGCAGTAAAGCGAACCGTCCTTCAGCCATGAGCCATAGTCGCCCGTCCGGTAGAGGCGGTCTCCGGCCACAAAAGGACTCTGCCTGAAACTACCCTCCGTTAGCTCTCTACTCGTGTAGCCCCGGGCCACGCCCGCTCCCCCGATGTAGAGCTCGCCCTCAACCCCGCTTGCTACCGGATTGCCGTTCTGGTCCAGAACGTAGATGCGCGTGTTGGCAATGGGTTTACCGATCAGAATCCTTTCCTGGTCTTTTTGCAACGCTTTTACCGTCGACCATACCGTTGTTTCCGTCGGCCCGTACATGTTGTAGACTTGCGCATGGGGCAGCTTTTGGTAAAGCTCCTTGACCAGCCAGGCCCGCACCGGCTCACCGCCCAGCAGGATGTGGCGGATGGAAGCCCAGCCCGCATCTTTGGAAAGGTGCTCATTGAGCAGCGCTCCCATCGAGGGGGTGATCTGTAGATGGGTCACCTGGTGGGTGCTGATCTGGGCGTACACCGAGTAGTTGCCCGCCGGGCGGGCGTGGGCCTGCTGCCCCCCGGGCTGGTCGTTATGCTCACCGCCCTCAAGCTGGTCGTCCTGCTCACCGAGGTGTCTGGCTTCTGGCTGGATCACCACTTTGTAGCCTTTGGTGAGGGTCCACAACAGCTCGAGTACCGATATGTCGAAGGTGAAGTTGGTCATCGACAGCAAGGTGCCTTGCTGCTCCCCAAAGACGGCCGTCATGCCGGTGAAAAAGTTGGTCACATTGCCATGCTCGATCATTACTCCCTTCGGCTTGCCGGTGGAACCGGAAGTATAGATCACGTAAGCCAGGTGGTGGGCTTTGGCCTGGCTGGTGATCGGGCCGGCAGCATAGGCTTGCTCCGCTTGCCAGAAGCCGGCTAAGGCGGGAGCATCCAGCAGCACTTTACAGCCACTATCTTCCAGAATGGCGGCAACTCTTTGTGGTGGGTAGTGGGGATCGATGGGCACGTAGGCCCCTCCTGCCTTCAGCACCCCCAGGATGGAGACCAGCATCCACTCACTGCGCTCCAGCTGGATGGCTACCAGATCATCGGGCTGAATCTGATAGTTCTCTCTCAGGTAATGAGCCAGTTGATTAGACTTTTCATCAAGCTGCTGGTAGGTCAGTTCGATGTCTTCAAATACTACCGCTACGTGATCCGGCGTCTTGGCAGCCTGTTCTTCGAATAAATCTACGATCGTTTTGTCTTTCGGGTAAGCTACGGCTGTGTCGTTGAATGTGACCAGCAGTTGGTGCTTTTCCTGCTGGGAGAGGTAATCTAATGTACTTAAAGGTTGATCAGTGTTATATGCAAACGCATTGACTACCTTATCAAAGTGCCTCATCAAGCTCTTCAATGACAACTCATCGTAGCTATTGAGGTTGTATTTAATGTTTATCCCTAGTGAAACAGCTGAGGGGCTCACTACAACATTAAAGTCATAATTGGTGCGCTCGAACACTTCCACTGACTCTACCGAGAGTCCTTCTTCGCGCTGGGTGTTTAATACACTTACATTCTTCAGTTCCTTTACGGCGTAGTTCTCAAATATCATGATATGATTCATCAGCTCCATGCCCAGCTCACTCTGGGCCTGCACCTCTGATAGATTCACATAATGATGGGATGCACTCCGGATGGATTGCTCCTGCAACGCTTTCAAGAGGGTAGCAGGCGTATCATCGGGCGCATACTTTACTCTTACCGGAATGGTATTGATGAACAGGCCGATCATGTCTTCCACGCCGGGCAAGTCGGCCGGACGACCCGACACGACTGCGCCAAACACCACATCGCTGGTGTTGTTGTAGCGCGACAACAAGTAGCCCCATACGGCTTGTACAAAAGTGTTTTGAGTAATGCCTAGCTGCGTGCACAGGGCGTCTACCTTCTTGAATAAATCTCCTCCTATTCGCAGACGCTCGACGGACTCGACGTAGGTGGTGTCTGCTGTTTCTGCCTTGAAGGGTATTTGTGCCGACGCCGAGTAGCCGGACAGGTAATCCTTCCAGTAACTCAGTGAACTGTCTCTGTCTACTGTTCTTAACCAATTGATATAATCAGCGTAAGGCAACGCCGGGGCCAGATTCAATTCATGTCCCGTAGTCTGTGCGCTTAACAGCTCATTGAAGTCATTGATGAGCACACTCACGCACCAGCCATCCATCAAAATGTGGTGATGACTCCAGATAAACTCGTATTCTCCTTCCAATAACTCAACCACGTGCAGGCGCATCTGAGAACCGCTGCCTAAGTCAAAGCCTCTTTCCCGGTCCTGCTGCTTAATCTGCGCTACCTGCGCCTGGCGGTCGGCCTGCTTATCGAGCTTCTGGTAGGTAAAATTACTGGCTACTTCTTTCCTTACGATTTGTAAAGACCTACCGGCGTATTCAGTCGTGAAACTGGTACGGAGCACGGCATGTCTGGCGGTTAAGCGATCATAAGCTCCTTTCAACTTTTCTACATCTAATACTTTGGCCCGCACCCTGTAGGAAATCTGCTCAAAGTAAAGCGAGCTGGAGGTTTCCGCTGACCAGTGGTAGTATATTCCTTCCTGGAGTGGAGATAACTCATAGACATCCTCCAGATCATTGCCGGAGTTAATTGTTGACAGCTCTTGAAGGGAGAGCCCTTTGAAACTTAGATCAGAAGGTGTTAGATAAGTAGTATCTGCTTTGGCTAACGCCTCGATGAGCAACTCAAGGTTCTTTTTGTAAGATGCGGCAATCCTTTTAATTGTCGCTACTTCATACCTGGCACTTGAATAGCGGATTGACATGCCCAACTCTCCCCGCACCAGCATCCCCGATACGTCCAGTATCGCATCCGTTGTATTGTCTCTTGATATATTGGATCCGATCCGCTCTGACGCATACTCAAACAGGGAATCTCCCTCATTGGATACGTTGCTGCCAAAGTCGCCCAGGTAGTTGAAGGTGATCTCGGGAGTGAGTTTGCTGTCAAGGCCTTGCCGGCTTAAGTGGCTCAAGATGCCATAGCCAATGCCCTTATTGGGTATGCTTCGTAATCCTTCCTTTACGTTTACCAAGCTCTGTGTCTGATTTGAAGAATCAGCCACCTGCAATACAAAGGGATACACCGTAGTAAACCAGCCCACCGTTCTGCTGATGTCTACCCCATCGAGGATCTCTTCCCTGCCATGCCCCTCCATCTTAAGTACGCTCTTGTCCACTGTCAGCACCTCTCTCAGGGCAAGGCCCAAACCCGTCAACAGCACATCGTTGATCTCCGTGTTGTAGACCCGGTGCACCCTGGTTTGCAGCAACTCGGTGGTATTCTGGTCCAGGCCGAAAGATTCAGCAGAATCCAGTATGGCCTGCCGGCCTTCTTTAACCACTCTATCCTGGGGTAAAGCGGCCATCGGCTGCTCACTGACCTTTTGCCAGTAAGTGCGCTCCTTGTCGAGCTGTAGACTTGCCGCATACTCTTGCTGCAACAAAGCCCATCTTTGAAAAGAATCCGTCTTTGAGGGCAGGCCCGGCTTTTTGCCTTCTTTGTAACTGGTGTACAAGCTCGATAAGTCTTCCAGCAGGATACGCCAGGAGACGCCATCCACCACCAGGTGATGAATGATCAAGCCTAAGCGGTCCCCGTCCTGCAACCTAAAGTGAAGCACTCTCAACAAAGGACCTGCTGTGATAGAAATACCCGATTGTTGGGCTTCTCCCAGCTGCATCATCTGCCCGAGGGCATCCTCGGATTGGCGAAGGTCATAGAAGTCAATGGAGTAGCGCTTTGCGCTGGTGTCCTGGTTAAACTGCTGCCATGCTCCCGAAGAGGTCCGTTGATAGACCATCCGAAGCGCATCATGGTGCCGGGTGAGATCGGCCAAGCTCTTATCCAAGATCTCACCGTCAAGTTGCTCCTTGCTGTATAGGACAACCGATTGGTTAAAGTGATCAGGCACTTTTATCTGCTCAGCTTTGAAAAACCAGTCCTGGATGGGGGTCAGCACCACTTCTCCGCTTACCTCATTTTGGTCGCTCACCTGAGTAGTCAACTCCATCAGACGGCAAAGATCCTCCAGTACCGGGTACTTTAATATATGCTCTACTTTGAGCCGGTACCCGTGCTGTTTCAACCTGGCTACTACCTGGATGGACTTGATGGAATCCCCACCCAGATTGTAAAAGCTATCCTTGATGCCGATGTCTGCTCTTTTTAGAACATCTGACCATACCGAGGCTAAAGCCTTTTCCTGCGCTGTGCCTGGAGCTACATATGCTACGCCACCGGATAGTCCTACTCCTTGTGGGTCGGGCAAAGACTTCTTATCCACTTTACCGCTGGTTGTTAACGGCATTGCTTCCAGCTGCACAAAGTGAGCCGGCAGCATGTACGCCGGCAGCGTCCCTGCCAGGTAAGCCCTTAATTCACCTGTGTTTTGCTCAACCTTGGCAGTGATATAAGCCACCAGCTCCTTTTCCCCTGACTCGTTGACTTTAGCCAATACTACGGCTTGGTTTATCTGTTGATGCTGCGCCAAGGCCTGCTCAATTTCTGCCAGCTCGATGCGGTGCCCCCGGATCTTGACCTGCTCATCCCTTCGGCCGATGAAGGCGATGGTGCCGTCGGGCAGCCACCGGCCCAGATCTCCGGTCTTGTACAAGCGCTCTGCTGCTTTGAACGGACTGGCGATGAACTTCTCCTGGGTGAGCCCTTCCTGGTTCAGGTACCCCCTGGCCACCTGGTCGCCTCCGATGAGGATCTCGCCCGAAACCCCGGCCGGCTGAAGGGCATGCTTCTCGTTGACAATATAGATGCGCGTGTTGTCAACCGGTCTGCCAATCGGTACCTCTTTGCCCAACGTGGCATGCCGGCTCAGATTGATTGCCGTCACATCTATGGAGGCTTCCGTGGGGCCGTAGTAGTTATGCAGGCTGACGAAGGGAGCCCTGGCCCTGAAGGCTTCTGCAAGCGGTTTGCCTAATGCCTCCCCGCTGCACACCACGTGTCGCAGACCCGCCAGGCGCTCCCAGCCGATGGCAGGCAGGGCCGCACTCAACATGGAGGGCACAAAGTGGACGATGCTCACCTTCTGGCCGGCCAGCACCTGATGCAGGTAGAGCGGGTCTTTGTGGCCCTCGGGCCTTGCCACCACCAGCTTACTGCCACTCACCAGCGGCAGCAACAGTTCCCAGACGGAAACGTCAAAGGTGACCGGCGTTTTCTGCAGGAATACATCAGAGGCTTCTACTTGTAACTGGCGCTTCATCCACAGCAGGCGGTTGACCAGCCCCCGGTGCTCGAGCAGTACGCCTTTGGGCTTGCCCGTCGAGCCGGAGGTGTAGAGCACGTAGATCAGGTTGTCGGCTGTCGCGGTCAGGGGGAGGGTCTGAGTGGGGTAACGCTGCCGGCTTGCCTTGAAGTGGGTTAGCGCTGTTTCGTCCAGGCATACCTTACAGCGGGTATCGGCTTGCAGGTAGCTGATTCTTTCCTGGGGGTAGTGGGGATCGATGGGCACGTAGGCCCCTCCTGCTTTCAGCACCCCTAGTATCGAGACCAGCATCCACTCACTGCGCTCCAGCTGGATGGCTACCAGATCATCGGGCCGGATCTGATAGTTCTCCCTCAGGTAATGAGCCAGTTGATTGGACCGCTCATCAAGCTGCTGGTAGGTCAACTCCGTATCCTCAAATACTACGGCTACATGATCCGGCGTCTTGGCGACTTGCTCTTCGAACAGGTCTACAATCGTCTTATCCTTCGGGTAAGCTACTTCTGTATCGTTGTAGCTGACCAGCAGTGTATGTTTCTCTTCCTCTGATAGGTAGTCTACTTGGGAGAGTTTCGCCTGAGGCGTTTCCAGCAGGGCATTCAAGAGCTGCTTGTAGTGCCTGATCATCCCTTCAACCATATCCTTCTCATACACGTCCGGGTTGAAGACAACCTGCAAGGACAGGTAATCACCCATCTCCTGAGCTATAATCTCCAGATCAAACTTTGAGGTGCTATTGCTCAGATCAACGATCCGGTTTAGCTCCTGGTCTGCTAACTCAACTCCTTTTGACTTTTCCCCATTGTTTTGCAGGATGAGGCTCACATCAAAGACTGGACTCCTGCTGGTATCTCTGTGCAGGTTTAAGTCTTCTACCAACCGATCGAAAGGATACATCTGGTGGCCGTAGCTCTTGAGGGTATCCTCTTTGAGAGCCTGGTAGAAGCCATCAAAGCTGTCCTGGGGATCGACCTTGTTTCTTAGAGCCAGCATGTTTACGTAGAACCCGATCTGCTCTTCTAAGTCGGCATGCTCCCTGCCGGCTACGGGGCTTCCGATGATGATGTCCTGCTGGGCAGTGTAGCGGTACATGAGCACGTTCCACGAGGCCAGTAAGCCCATGAACAAACTGCCTCCCTTGTCCTGGATGTAGCCTTTGAGTTTAGCCGTTGTGGTCTTATCCAGATAAGTAGCTAAGCCCTGCCCGTTGTAGGTCTTGACATTTGGTCGCTGTTTACTGGCCGGCAGGTCCAGCAGGGGCAGCTCTCCCGAGAGCTTGTCGAGCCAGTACGCTTGATGGGCCTTGAACGACTCCTGGTTCAGCTGGCCTAGCTGCCAGGCCGAATAATCCTTGTACTGGATTCTTAACTGCTTTACCTGCGGCTGTTTGCCTGCCTGATAAGCCTGGTAGTAGTTGAATACATCTTTGGAGAGTATTTCCATCGACCAGCCGTCGCTGATGATGTGGTGCATGTTGAAGTAGAACACGTATTGTGCTTCCTCCACCTGAAGTAAGGCTGCTCTCAGCAAAGGCCCTTGCTCCAGATCGAATGCCCGGTGAGCATCGGCAGCGATGTAGGCTTGCGCTTTTTGGTGCTTGTCAGTCTCTTGGCTAAAGTCGCGGTAGTCGATGGCAAAGCCTAAGTCTTGCCTCTCTAGTATCCACTGCCGGATCTCTCCTGACGCGTCTTCCCTGAAGACGGTTCTTAGAATCTCATGCCGGTCGATTGTTGCATCTATGGCTCTTTTGAAGTTCTCAATGTTAATGTCCTGATTCAGGTAAGTACTACCGGATATATTATACGCTGCTGAACCACCTTCAAATTGGCTCAATACCCAGAGTCTGCGTTGGGCATCAGAAATGGGATAACTTGCCTGAGGCGCTGCTTTTTCTATTTGCACAAACGCCTCTCTGGTTGCTGACTCGATGAGTGCGGCATGAGCCGCCAGGCTGGTATGAGCAAAGATCTCTTTCAAAGTCAGCTTTACTGCCAGTTCCTTCTGATACTCATTGCTCAGTCGAATTGCCTTCAAGCTGTGGCCACCCAGCGCAAAAAAGTCATCATTCACCCCGATGTTTTCCCGCTGCAAGATTTCTTCCCAGATCTTGACCAGCTTTGCTTCCAACTCATTTCCGGGAGCTACATACGCTACGCCACCAGACAGTCCCAGTCCTTGTGGGTCGGGCAATGATTTCTTGTCTACTTTACCGCTGGTTGTTAACGGCATTGCTTCCAGCTGCACAAAGTGAGCCGGCAGCATGTACGCCGGCAGCGTCCCTGCCAGGTAAGCCCTTAATTCACCTGTGTTTTGCTCAACCTTGGCAGTGATATAAGCCACCAGCTCCTTTTCCCCTGACTCGTTGACTTTAGCCAATACTACGGCTTGGTTTATCTGTTGATGCTGCGCCAAGGCCTGCTCAATTTCTGCCAGCTCGATGCGGTGCCCCCGGATCTTGACCTGCTCATCCCTTCGGCCGATGAAGGCGATGGTGCCGTCGGGCAGCCACCGGCCCAGATCTCCGGTCTTGTACAAGCGCTCTGCTGCTTTGAACGGACTGGCGATGAACTTCTCCTGGGTGAGCCCTTCCTGGTTCAGGTACCCCCTGGCCACCTGGTCGCCTCCGATGAGGATCTCGCCCGAAACCCCGGCCGGCTGAAGGGCATGCTTCTCGTTGACAATATAGATGCGCGTGTTGTCAACCGGTCTGCCAATCGGTACCTCTTTGCCCAACGTGGCATGCCGGCTCAGATTGATTGCCGTCACATCTATGGAGGCTTCCGTGGGGCCGTAGTAGTTATGCAGGCTGACGAAGGGAGCCCTGGCCCTGAAGGCTTCTGCAAGCGGTTTGCCTAATGCCTCCCCGCTGCACACCACGTGTCGCAGACCCGCCAGGCGCTCCCAGCCGATGGCAGGCAGGGCCGCACTCAACATGGAGGGCACAAAGTGGACGATGCTCACCTTGTGGCCGGCCAGCACCTGATGCAGGTAGAGCGGGTCTTTGTGGCCCTCGGGCCTTGCCACCACCAGCTTACTGCCACTCACCAGCGGCAGCAACAGCTCCCAGACGGAAACGTCAAAGGTGACCGGCGTTTTCTGCAGGAATACATCAGAGGCTTCTACTTGTAACTGGCGCTTCATCCACAGCAGGCGGTTGACCAGCCCCCGGTGCTCGAGCAGTACGCCTTTGGGCTTGCCCGTCGAGCCGGAGGTGTAGAGCACGTAGATCAGGTTGTCGGCTGTCGCGGTCAGGGGGAGGGTTTGAGTGGGGTAACGCTGCCGGCTTGCCTTGAAGTGGGTTAGCGCTGTTTCGTCCAGGCATACCTTACAGCGGGTATCGGCTTGCAGGTAGCTGATTCTTTCCTGGGGGTAGTGGGGATCGATGGGCACGTAGGCCCCTCCTGCTTTCAACACCCCCAGGATGGAGACCAGCATCCACTCACTGCGCTCCAGTTGGATGGCTACCAGATCATCGGGCCGGATCTGATAGTGCTCTCTCAGGTAATGAGCCAGTTGATTGGACCGCTCATCAAGCTGCTGGTAGGTCAGCTCCGTATCCTCAAATACTACGGCTATATGATCCGGCGTTTTTGCGGCTTGTTCTTCGAATAAATCTACGATCGTTTTGTCTTTCGGGTAAGCTACGGCCGTATCATTGAATGTGACCAGCAGTTGGTGCTTTTCCTGCTGGGAGAGGTAATCTAATGTACTTAAAGGTTGATCAGTGTTATATGCAAACGCATTGACTACCTTATCAAAGTGCCTCATCAAGCTCTTCAATGACAACTCATCGTAGCGGTTGAGGTTGTATTTAATGTTTATCCCCAATGAAACAGCTGAGGGACTCACTACAACATTAAAGTCATAATTGGTGCGCTCAAACACTTCCACTGACTCTACCGACAAGCCTTCTTCACTGTGTGTGTTCAATACACCTTCGCTTTCCAGTTCCTTTACGGCGTAATTCTCGAATATCATGATATGATTCATCAGCTCCATGCCCAGCTCACTCTGGGCCTGCACCTCTGATAGATTCACATAATGATGGGATGTACTCCGGATGGATTGCTCCTGCAACGCTTTTAATAGGGTAGCAGGCGTATCGTCGGGCGCATATTTCACTCGAACCGGGACAGTATTGATGAACAGGCCGATTATGTCTTCCACGCCGGGCAAGTCGGCCGGACGACCCGACACGACTGCGCCAAACACCACATCGCTGGTGTTGTTGTAACGCGACAACAAGTAGCCCCATACGGCTTGTACAAAAGTGTTTTGAGTAATACCTATTTCTGTGCACAGGGCGTCTACTTTCTTAAATAGATCTCCCCCTATGCGCAGACGCTCGACGGACTCAACGTAGGTGGTGTCCGCTGCTTCTGCCTTGAAGGGTACTTCTGCCGATGCCGAGTAGCCGGACAGGTAATCCTTCCAGTAACTGAGTGAACTGTCGCTGTCTACTGTTCTTAACCAATTGATGTAATCAGCGTAAGGCACCACCGGTAAGAGGGCTGGTGTAGTGCCTTTGAGTGCTGCACTCAACAGTTCATTGAAGTCGTTGATGAGCACACTCGTGCACCAGCCATCCATCAAGACATGGTGATGACTCCAGACAAACTCATACTCGCCTTCCGACAACTCAACCACGTGCAGGCGCATCTGAGAACCGCTGCTCAGATCAAAGCCTCTTTCCCGGTCCTGCTGCTTGATCTGCTCTACCTGCGCCTGGCGGTCGGCCTGGCGATCAAGTCGCTCAAAAGTAAAATTACTGGCTACTTCTTTCCTTACGATCTGCAAGGATCTACTGGCGTATTCAGTAGTGAAACTGGTACGGAGCACGGCATGCCTGGCGGTTAAGCGATCATAAGCTCCTTTTAACTTTTCTACATCTAATACTTTGGCCCGCACCTTGTAGGAGGTCTGCTCAAAGTAAAGGGCGCTGGAATCTTCCGCTAACCAATGGTAGTATATTCCTTCCTGGAGTGGAGATAGCTCATAGACATCCTCCAGGTCATTGTCCGCATTGAGTTGGGACAGCTCTTGAAGGGAGAGTCCTGTAAAGCTTAGATCAGAAGGCGTCAGATAAGTAGTATCCGCTTTGGCTAACGCCTCGATGAGCAACTCAAGGTTCTTTTTATAAGATGCGGCTATCTTTCTAATTGTTGCTACCTCATACCTGGCACTTGAATAGCGAATCGACATGCCCAACTCTCCCCGCACCAGCATCCCCGATACGTCCAGTATCGCATCCGTTGTGTTGTCTCTTGATATATTAGATCCGATCCGCTCTGATGCATACTCAAACAGGGAACCTCCCTCGTTGGATACGTTGCTGCCAAAGTCTCCCAGGTAGTTGAAGGTGATCTCGGGAGTGAGCTTACTGTCAAGCCCCTGCCGGCTTAAGTGGCTCAAGATGCCATAGCCAATGCCCTTATTGGGTATGCTTCGTAATCCTTCCTTTACGTTTACCAAGCTCTGTGTCTGATTTGAAGAATCAGCCACCTGCAATACAAAGGGATACACCGTAGTAAACCAGCCCACCGTTCTGCTGATGTCTACCCCATCGAGGATCTCTTCCCTGCCGTGCCCCTCCATCTTGAGCACGCTCTTGTCCACTGTCAGCACCTCCTTCAAGGCAAGACCCAGGCCCGTCAACAGCACATCGTTGATCTCCGTGTTGTAGACCCGGTGCACCCTGGTTTGCAGCAACTCGGTGGTGTTCTGGTCCAGGCCGAAAGATTCAGCAGAATCCAGCACGGCCGGCCGGCCTTCTGGTAGTGCTTTGTCCTGGGGTAAAGCGGCCATCGGCTGCCCACTGACCTTTTGCCAGTAAGTGCGCTCCTTGTCAAGGGCTGGGCTTGCCGCATACTCTTGCTGCAAGAAAGCCCATCTTTGAAAAGAATCCGTCTTTGAGGGCAAGCTTGGCTTTTTGCCTTCTTTGTAACTGGTGTACAAGTTCGATAAGTCCTCCAGCAGGATACGCCAGGACACGCCATCCACCACCAGGTGATGAATGATCAAGCCTAAGCGGTCCCCGTCCTGCAACCTAAAGTGAAGCACTCTCAACAAAGGACCCGCTGTGATGGAGATAGCCGATTGTAGATCTTCTCCAACCTGCATCATTTGATCAAGCGCATCATCCGAGTCGCCAAGGTCATAGAAGTCCAAAGTGTAACTCCTTGGCTTGGTATCCTGGTTAAACTGCTGCCATGCTCCCGAGGGGCTCTGTTGGTAAACCATCCGAAGCGCATCGTGGTGCCGGGTGAGATCGGCCAAGCTCTTCTCCAGGATATTGCCCTCGAGCTGCTCTCTGCTGTATAGAACAACCGATTGGTTATAATGGTCATGTACTTTTATCCCCTCGGCTTTGAAAAACCAGTCCTGGATAGGAGTCAGTACCACTTCTCCGCTCACCTCACTTTGGTCGCTCACCTGAGTGGTTCGCGCCATCAGGCGTGCCAACTCTTCCACGACGGGTGTTCTCAGCAGGTGCTCTACTTTGAGGGAATAACCGTGCTGTTTCAACCTGGCTACTACCTGGATAGACTTGATGGAGTCTCCCCCCAGGTGGTAAAAACTATCCTTGATGCCGATGTCTGCTCTTTTCAGAACATCTGACCATACTGAGACTAGCACATTCTCCTGCTCCGTGCGCGGGGCTACATATTCCGCCCCACTTTTTAATTTCAGCCCCGCGTTTGTCAGGGATTTCTTGTCTACTTTACCGTTGGCGGTTAACGGCATTGCTTCGATCTGTACGAAAGTGGCCGGAAGCATATACGCCGGCAGCGTCTCGGCCAGATAAGCTCTTAAACCGCTTGTGTTTTGCTCAACCTTGGAAGTGATATAGGCTACCAGCTCTTTTTCTCCTGACTGGTTGGCTTTGGCTAATACTACCGCTTGGTTTATCTCTTCATGACTTAGTAAAGCCTGCTCGATTTCTCCCAGTTCTATCCGGTAGCCCCTGATCTTTACCTGGTCATCTTTTCTGCCTAAAAACGCGATGTTGCCATCGGGCAGCCATCTGCCTAAATCTCCTGTCTTGTAAAGGCGTTCTCCTTCTTTAAACGGATTTGCAATGAACTTCTCTTTAGTTAGCCCTTCCTGGTTCAAATAGCCTCTCGCTAAACCATCCCCTCCTATGCATATTTCTCCTGTTACTCCTATCGGCACCAACTTATCGCCGGGACCCACAATGTATACTTTGGTATTAGCTATGGGCTTCCCGATATGTGCTTCCCGGGTTACTTTTTCTATGCTGGCTACTGTAGACCATACCGTGTTTTCCGTGGGACCATATTCATTATATAATGCGCACTCAGGCAATAGGTGGAAGTGTTTTTCTACCAGGCTGCCGCTTAATGTCTCACCTGCTAAAATCACCCGCTTAAACGGTAATTTTCTTGATCGTGTTGAATGGGACAACAAAAGGTGATAGTAGGACGGGACACACAATATACATGCTATTGCATGCTCAAGTATAAAGCCGGTGATCCTGGAAAGATCCTTGAGGTGGTTATCTTCTACAATGTACAATGAGCTACCGTCTGTAAGGCTACCCCATAACACTGCTACTGACGAATCAAAAGAAAAAGAAGGGATTAATAAATAAGACCCTGCAAAACCATAATATGCTTTTCTTGCATAGGTAGAAGAATACAAATTTCCATGAGAAATCATTACGCCTTTCGGTTTTCCTGTGGAACCGGAGGTGTAGATCACGTAAGCCAGGTTGTCTGGTTTAGCGGTGAGCGTCAGGGGTTGTTTAGAATAGCGCTGCCGGCTTGCTTTGAAGTTGCTTAGCTCTGTTTCATCCAGGCATACCTTACAATTGGTATCGGCTTGAATGTAGTCTATTCTTTCCTGCGGGTACTCGGGATCGATGGGAACGTAGGCCCCTCCTGCCTTCAGCACCCCCAGGATGGAGACAATCATCCACTCACTGCGTGCTTGTTTGATGCCCACAAACTCATCGGGCCGGATCTCATAATTACTTCTTAAGTAATGAGCCAGCTGATTGGACTGCTCATCAAGCTCCTGGTAGGTTAGTTCCGTATCCCCGAATACTACGGCTCTATTATCCGGCGTCTTTGCAACCTGCTCTTCGAACAAATCAACAATTGTCTTATCTTTTTCATATTGCTCTCCCAGCGCATGGGTAGAAATATTACGGGTAGGCTTGTCAATGGAAATCTGAACTCTTTCCGACGCCTGGCTGGCAACCAGATTTACAGTTGAAGTAACTGTTACTTCCGTTGGTCCATATTTGTTATAGAATTTATAGTAATGACGAAATTTATTGGCAAGTGTAGGTTTACATTCTTCCCCTCCGGAAACAACCCGTTTCACATTATTAGGTTGGTTCAGCGTAATACTTTCCAGGAAGGAAGGGGTGGCATGCAAGTGAGTAATACCGTGCCTGGTTAAATATTCATTGAAGTCGGTATTATCTATAATTGTTTGTTTATCTATCAAGACCAATGAACAACCGCTTAACAAGGTCAGGCATATTTGTTCAACAGAAGCATCAAAAGTAAGAGTGGAGAATTGCAGAATTTTATCTTCTTCCTCTATAGCAAATAAAGCCTGCTGGGAATAAACAAGATTTACGATTGATTTATGCTCGATCATTACGCCTTTCGGTTTTCCTGTGGAACCGGAGGTGTAGATCACGTAAGCCAGGTTGTCTGGTGTAGCGGTGAGCGTCAGGGGTTGTTTAGAATAGCGCTGCCGGCTTGCTTTGAAGTTGCTTAGCTCTGTTTCATCCAGGCATACCTTACAATTGGTATCGGCTTGAATGTAGTCTATTCTTTCCTGCGGGTACTCGGGATCGATGGGCACGTAGGCCCCTCCTGCCTTCAGCACCCCCAGGATGGAGACAATCATCCACTCACTGCGTGCTTGTTTGATGCCCACAAACTCATCGGGCCGGATCTCATAATTACTTCTTAAGTAATGAGCCAGTTGATTGGACTGCTCGTTAAGCTGCTGGTAGGTCAGCTCTATACTCTCAAATACTACGGCTATATTATCCGGCGTCTTGGCGGCTTGCGCTTCGAATAGGTCTACGATCGTTTTGTCTTTCGGATAAGCTACGGCCGTATCGTTAAATGTGACCAGCAGTTGGTGCTTTTCTTCTTCTGATAAGTAATCTACTTGGGAGAGTTTCGCTTGAGGCGTTTCCAGCAGGGCATTCAACAGGTGCTTGTAGTGCCTGATGAGCCCTTCAACCATGGCCTTCTCATACACGTCCGGGTTGAATACAACCTTCAAGGACAGGTAGTCACCCATCTCCTGAGCCATAATGCCCAGATCAAACTTTGAGGTGCTATTGCTCAGATCAACTACCTGATTTAACTCCTGGTCTGATAATTCAAGTTGTTCTAACCTTTCCCCATTGTTTTGCAGGATGAGCGTCACATCAAAGACTGGACTCCTGCTGGTATCTCTGCGCAGGTTTAATTCCTCCACCAACCGATCAAAAGGATACATCTGGTGGCCGTAGCTCTTAAGAGTATCTTCTTTGAGAGCCTGGTAGAAACCATCGAAGCTTTCCTGGGGATCGACCTGATTACGCAAAGCCAGCGTGTTTACGTAGAACCCGATCTGCTCTTCCAGGTCGGCATGACCTCTGCCGGCTACCGCAGTGCCGATGATGATATCCTGCTGGGCCGTGTAGCGGTACATGAGCACGTTCCACGAGGCCAGTAAGCCCATGAACAAACTGCCCCCCTTGTCCTGGATGTAGCCTTTGAGTTTAGCCGTTGTTGCTTTGTCTAGATAAGTAGCTAAGCCCTGCCCATTGTAGCTCTTGACATTTGGTCTTTGCTTGGTGGCCGGCAGGTCCAGCAGGGGCAACTCCCCGGATAGCTTGTCGAGCCAGTACGCTTGATGGGTTTTGAACGACTCCTGGTTCAACTGGCCTAGCTGCCAGGCTGAATAATCCTTGTACTGAATTCTTAGTGCTTTGATCTGCGGCTGTTTGCCCGCCTGATAAGCCTCATAATATGCCAATACATCTTTGGAGAGTACCTCCATCGACCAGCCGTCGCTGATGATGTGGTGCATGTTGAAGTAGAACACGTATTGTGCTTCCTCCACTTGAAGTAAGGCTGCCCTCAGCAAAGGTCCTTGCTCCAGATCAAATGCCCGGTGAGCATCGGCAGCGATGTAGGCTTGCGCTTTTTGGTGCTTGTCAGCTTCACTTCTAAAGTCCTGGCAGTCGATGGCAAAGCCCAAGTCTTCTCTCTCGAGTACCCATTGCCGGATCTCTCCTGACGCATCTTCCCTAAAGACGGTTCTTAGAATCTCATGGCGATCAATTGTTGCATCTATGGCTCTTTTGAAGTTCTCAATGTCAATGTCCTGATTCAGGTAAGTACTACCGGGTAGGTTATAGGCTGCCGACCCGCCTTCAAATTGGCTCAATACCCAGAGTCTGCGCTGGGCATCAGAGATGGGATAACTTGCCTGAGGCGCTGCTTTTTCTATTTGCACAAAGGCCTCTCTGGTTGCCGACTCGATGAGTGCGGCATGAGCCGCTATGCTGGTATGAGCGAACAAATCTTTCAAAGTCAGCTTTACTGTCAGCTCCTTTTGATACTCATTGCTCAGTCGAATTGCCTTCAAGCTGTGGCCACCCAGCGCAAAAAAGTCATCATTCACCCCAATGTTTTCCCTTTGCAGCACTTCTTGCCAGATCTTGACCAGCTTTTCTTCCAACTCATTTCCGGGAGCTACATACGCTACGCCACCAGACAGTCCCAGTCCTTGCGGGTCCGGCAGCGACTTCTTGTCTACTTTACCGCTAGCAGTTAACGGCATTGCTTCCAGTTGCACAAAGTAGGCCGGCAGCATATACGCCGGCAGCGTCTGCTCTAAATAGGCCCTTAATTCACCCGTGCTTTGCTCCGAATTAGCAGTGACGTAGGCCACCAGTTCTTTTTCCCCTGACTCGTTGGCTTTAGCCAGCACTACGGCTTGCTTTATCTGTTGATGCTGCGCCAAAGCCTGCTCAATCTCTGCCAGCTCGATGCGGTGTCCCCGGATCTTGACCTGGTCGTCTTTTCGGCCGATGAAGGCGATGGTGCCGTCGGGCAGCCACCGGCCCAGATCTCCGGTCTTGTAGAGGCGCTCTGCTGCTTTGAAGGGGCTGGCGATGAACTTCTCCTGGGTGAGCCCTTCCTGGTTCAAGTACCCCCTGGCCACCTGGTCGCCTCCGATGAGGATCTCGCCCAAAACCCCGGCCGGCTGAAGGGCATGCTTCTCGTTGACAATATAGATGCGCGTGTTGTCAACCGGTCTGCCAATCGATACCTCTTTGCCCAACGTGGCATGCCGGCTCAGATTGATTGCCGTCACGTCTATGGAGGCTTCCGTGGGGCCGTAGTAGTTATGCAGGCTGGTGAAGGGGGCCCTGGCCCTGAAGGCTTCTTCAAGCGGTTTGCCCAAAGCCTCCCCGCTGCACACCACGTGTCGCAGACCCGCCAGGCGCTCCCAGCCGATGGCAGGCAGGGCCGCACTCAACATGGAGGGCACAAAGTGGACGATGCTCACCTTCTGGCCGGCCAGCACCTGATGCAGGTAGAGCGGGTCTTTGTGGCCCTCGGGCCTTGCCACCACCAGCTTACTGCCACTCACCAGCGGCAGCAACAGTTCCCAGACGGAAACGTCAAAGGTGACCGGCGTTTTCTGCAGGAATACATCAGAAGGCGCTACTTGTAACTGGCGCTTCATCCACAGCAGGCGGTTGACCAGCCCCCGGTGCTCGAGCAGTACGCCTTTGGGCTTGCCCGTCGAGCCGGAGGTGTAGAGCACGTAGATCAGGTTGTCGGCTGTAGCCGTGAGGGGGAGGGCTTGAGTGGGGTAACGCTGCCGGCTTGCCTTGAAGTGGGTTAGCGCTGTTTCGTCCAGGCATACCTTACAGCGGGTATCGGCTTGCAGGTAGCTGATTCTCTCCTGGGGGTAGTGGGGATCGATGGGCACGTAGGCCCCTCCTGCTTTCAACACTCCCAGGATGGCAATGATCATCCACTCACTGCGCTCCAGTTGGATGGCTACCAGATCATCGGGCTGGATCTGATAGTTCTCTCTCAGGTAATGAGCCAGTTGGTTGGACCGCTCATCAAGCTGCTGGTAGGTCAACTCCGTATCCTCAAATACTACCGCTATATTATCCGGCGTCCTGGCGGCTTGTTCTTCGAATAGGTCTACAATCGTTTTGTCTTTCGGGTAAGCTACTTCTGTATCGTTGTAGCTGACCAGCAGTGTATGCTTCTCTTCCTCTGATAGGTAGTCTATTTGGGAGAGTTTCGCCTGAGGTGTTTCCAGCAGGGCATTCAAGAGCTGCTTGTAGTGCCTGATGAGCCCTTCAACCATATCCTTCTCATACACGTCCGGGTTGAAGACAACCTGCAAGGACAGGTAATCACCCATCTCCTGAGCCATAATCTCCAGATCAAACTTTGAGGTGCTATTGCTCAGATCAACTACCTGATTTAACGCCTGGTCTGATAATTCAACTCCCGGGATTCTTTCCCCATTGTTTTGCAGGATGAGGCTCACATCAAAGACTGGACTCCTGCTGGTATCTCTGTGCAGGTTTAAGTCTTCTACCAACCGATCAAAAGGATACATCTGGTGACCGTAGCTCTTGAGGGTATCCTCTTTGAGAGCCTGGTAGAAGCCATCGAAGCTTTCCTGGGGATCAACCTTGTTTCTTAGAGCCAGCATGTTTACGTAGAACCCGATCTGCTCTTCCAGATCAGCATGCTCCCTGCCGGCTACCGGAGTGCCGATGATAATATCCTGCTGGGCCGTGTAGCGGTACATGAGCACGTTCCACGAGGCCAGTAAGCCCATGAACAAACTGCCTCCCTTGTCCTGGATGTAGCCTTTCAGCTTAGCCGTTGTTGCCTTATCCAGATAAGTGGCTAAGCCCTGCCCGTTATAGGTCTTTACATTTGGCCGCTGTTTACTGGCCGGCAGGTCCAGCAGGGGCAACTCCCCGGCTAGCTTGTCGAGCCAGTACGCTTGATGGGCCTTGAATGACTCCTGGTTCAGCTGGCCTAGCTGCCAGGCCGAATAATCCTTGTACTGGATTCTTAGTGCTTTAATCTGCGGCTGTTTGCCTGCCTGATAGGCCTGGTAGTAGTTGAATACATCTTTGGAGAGTACTTCCATCGACCAGCCGTCGCTGATGATGTGGTGCATGTTGAAGTAGAACACGTATTGTGCTTCCTCCACCTGAAGTAAGGCTGCTCTCAGTAATGGCCCTTGTTCCAGGTCAAATGCCCGGTGAGCATCGGCAGCAATGTAGGCTTGTGCTTTCTCTTTCTTGTCAACTTCACTTCTAAAGTCCTGGCAGTCGATGGCAAAGCCTAAGTCTTCTCTCTCGAGTACCCACTGCCGGATCTCTCCTGACGCATCTTCCCTAAAGACGGTTCTTAAAATCTCATGCCGGTCGATTGTTGCATCTATGGCCCGTTTGAAGTTCTCAATGTCAATGTCCTGGTTCAGGTAAGAACTTCCGGATATGTTATACGCTGCTGAACCACCTTCAAATTGGCTCAATACCCAGAGTCTGCGCTGGGCATCAGAGATGGGATAACTTGCCTGAGGCGCTGCTTTTTCTATTTGCACAAACGCCTCTCTGGTTGCTGACTCGATGAGTGCGGCATGAGCCGCCAGGCTGGTATGAGCAAAGATCTCTTTCAAAGTCAGCTTTACTGCCAGTTCCTTTTGATACTCATTGCTCAGTCGAATTGCCTTTAAGCTGTGGCCACCCAGCGCAAAAAAGTCATCATTCACCCCGATGTTTTCCCGCTGCAAGATTTCTTCCCAGATCTTGACCAGCTTTGCTTCCAACTCATTTCCGGGAGCTACATACGCTACGCCACCAGACAGTCCCAGTCCTTGTGGGTCGGGCAGCGACTTCTTGTCTACTTTACCGCTAGCAGTTAACGGCATTGCTTCCAGTTGCACAAAGTAGGCCGGCAGCATGTACGCCGGCAGCGTCTCTGCCAGGTAAGCCCTTAACTCACTTGTGTTTTGCTCAACCTTGGAGGTGATATAAGCCACCAGCTCTTTTTCCCCTGACTCGTTGGCTTTAGCCAATACTACGGCCTGCTTTATCTGTTGATGCTGCGCCAAAGCCTGCTCGATCTCTGCCAACTCAATGCGGTGTCCCCGGATCTTGACCTGCTCATCCCTTCGGCCGATGAAGGCGATGGTGCCGTCGGGCAGCCACCGGCCCAGATCTCCGGTCTTGTAGAGGCGCTCTGCTGGTTTGAAGGGACTGGCGATGAACTTCTCTTTGGTGAGCCCTTCCTGGTTCAAGTACCCCCTGGCCACCTGGTCGCCTCCGATGAGGATCTCGCCCGAAACCCCGGCCGGCTGAAGGGCATGCTTCTCGTTGACAATATAGATACGCGTGTTGTCAACCGGTCTGCCAATCGGTACCTCTTTGCCCAACGTGGCATGCCGGCTCAGATTGATTGCCGTCACGTCTATGGAGGCTTCCGTGGGGCCGTAGTAGTTATGCAGGCTGACGAAGGGAGCCCTGGCCCTGAAGGCTTCTTCAAGCGGTTTGCCCAAAGCCTCCCCGCTGCACACCACGTGTCGCAGACCCGCCAGGCGCTCCCAGCCGATGGCAGGCAGGGCCGCACTCAACATGGAGGGCACAAAGTGGACGATGCTCACCTTCTGGCCGGCCAGCACCTGATGCAGGTAGAGCGGGTCTTTGTGGCCCTCGGGCCTTGCCACCACCAGCTTACTGCCACTCACCAGCGGCAGCAACAGCTCCCAGACGGAAACGTCAAAGGTGACCGGCGTTTTCTGCAGGAATACATCAGAAGCCTCTACTTGTAACTGGCGCTTCATCCACAGCAGGCGGTTGACCAGCCCCCGGTGCTCGAGCAGTACGCCTTTGGGCTTGCCCGTCGAGCCGGAGGTGTAGATCACGTAGATCAGGTTGTCGGCTGTAGCCGTGAGGGGGAGGGCTTGAGTGGGGTAACGCTGCCGGCTTGCCTTGAAGTGGGTTAGCGCTGCTTCGTCCAGGCATACCTTACAGCGGGTATCGGCTTGCAGGTAGCTGATTCTCTCCTGGGGGTAGTGGGGATCGATGGGCACGTAGGCCCCTCCTGCTTTCAGCACCCCTAGTATCGAGACCAGCATCCACTCACTGCGCTCCAGCTGGATGGCTACCAGATCGTCGGGCCGGATCTGATAGTTCTCCCTCAGGTAATGAGCCAGCTGATTGGACTGCTCATCAAGCTGCTGGTAGGTCAGCTCCGTATCCTCAAATACTACGGCTATATTATCTGGCGTCTTGGCGGCTTGTTCTTCGAACAGATCTACAATCGTTTTGTCCTTCGGGTAAGCTACGGCCGTATCATTGAATGTGACCAGCAGTTGGTGTTTCTCTTCTTCACTTAAATAATCTATATCCTTTAACAGCTTACTTTGATCTTTTAAGATAAAGTCTAATATTTTAAGGAACAGATCACCTACATACGCTAATGATAAATTCGAATTGAGTCTCTTGGTAGCTTTGATTACTACACGATAACCACCGCCAGTTGCAGATATTGTAAAATCTAAAAATGTATTGGTCCTTTCAAATCCCGAAACATTAACACTTGATTTGGCTGAATTAGTACTGTGCTCCGATTCAGCCTCTACCAAATCTTGATATATGTGAAAATCGATGTAATTAAACAATACATCAAAAAATGGATTAGATGCATGCGATCCTTTAGACTCCTTTGCAATTGAAGAGATTTCCAAAAGACTCAATGTCTCATAATTCTTTAATTCGACTAGCTTTTTATGGACACCCATGATAAAATCAGAGCATTGCAGATTTCCATCTACCTCAAATTTCAATGGGATTGAATTCAGAAAACAGCCCAATATCTTATCACCATCTTCCGTATTGGGTCTCATGTTTGTAACAAGACCTGTTACTATTTCAGAAGTGTTGTTCAGTACTCTGAGCAAGTATAAATATGCACTGAGCGATACAACTTTTACTGTTGTATTTAAAGCTCTGGCAACATTCTCTATTCTTTCCAGATAGGCATTATCATAGTTGTATGAATAGACTGCCAATTCTTCCTGATCTGAAAGCAGATCTAATCTCTCATACTCCGCCAATTCACTTTTCCAGTAATTCTTAACTGAGTCATCTGTCAGGCTCAGTTCACTCTGAACCAAAGCTTCCTTGTAACTCGATTTCAGAATAGACGGCTTATAATTTATATCTTCTCCTAACTTAAGATACAAATTATTTAACTCCGTTAAACAGGAAGCCTGGCTCCATCCATCTATGATTGCATGGTGAAATTGGAATATGAAAATGTATTGATCCTGCCCTAAGTGAAATGCACTCATTTTCCATAATGGAGCCTTTGAAATGTCTATGCTGTCAAGTTCTGATTGCATATACACTCTGATCTCTTCTTCTTGCTGTTCACTGGTTAAAACAGAAAGGTCTTTGAGATGAAGCCTGGTTTGAACAGTCTTATGCACAATTTGAACTTCACGTTCGAAATCACTCAAATTGAAACTCGTTCTTAATATCGGGTGTTTCTCTGTGAGCAGACTTAAAGCCGCATTAAACCGGGTAATATCAAATTCATGAAAAACGCGTCGGTGAACCATTTGGTCATGATAGGTACCAGTTCCTTCATTCATCCAATAGCCAAACACCATTCCCTTTTCAATATCACTCATAGGATATATATCCTCAATATTCTCTTTGTTCAAGAGCGAATTGGAAGATAAAATCCTTTCCTTCAGACGTTCTATTTCACTTCTTACACTTTTTTCTCTTTCTGCCAGCCGTTTATTCTTTAAATCGATTTCAGTTTTGTTTTCCCTGGCATAATGAATAAGTTGTTCTATGGTATCATTGTTATAAACATCATTAACAGAGAACTCATAGTGCATTTCTTTTCTTACCGCTACGAGCAAACGAATGACTTTTATCGAATCACCACCTAATTCAAAAAACCTGTCTCTGACACCTAATTTCTCCTTATCTACGCGCAATATTTCACTCCATATTCTTACCATGTTCTCTTCAAGCGGGTTGCTTGGCGCTACGTATTCTACTCCACTTGGCAGACCTAAACCTTCAGGGTCAGGTAACGACTTCTTGTCTATTTTACCGTTGGGTGTTAATGGCAGTTCTTCTAATTGAACATAGTAGGCCGGTAGCATGTACTCCGATAAGCTCGCTTTTAAATAGGCCCTTAACTCGCTCGTGTTCTGATCTTCTCTGGCGGTGAGGTAGGCTACAAGTTCATTTACTCCTGTTTCGTTCTCCCTGGCTAATACGACTGCCTGATCTATCTGGTCATGTTTTAATAGTGCATATTCTATCTCTCCAAGCTCTATTCGATACCCTTTGATCTTCACCTGGTCGTCTTTCCTGCCGCTAAATGCTATGTTGCCATCTGCTAACCAGTGGCCTAAATCTCCTGTTTTGTATAACCGCTCTCCTTCTTTGAAAGGGTTTGATATGAACCGCTCCTGCGTCAAGTCAGGACGGTTTAGATACCCTCTGGCCAGCTGATCGCCTCCAATGAGGATTTCTCCCGTAACGCCAACCGGCTGAAGTGAATTCTTTTCATTTACGATATAAATACGGGTATTAGCAACCGGCTTGCCAATTAAAATAGCTTCCTTTTTAAATCCAATTTCCTTGATTGTACAGCCTACCGTTGATTCTGTCGGACCATATTCGTTATAGATCCGGATTGCCGGATTGAGCCCTCTTAGTAGCTCGACATGAATGCTTTCCAGCTTCTCCCCGCCCACTATTGCTACTTCAACTTTGGTGCTTTTCAACCCATACTGTCCCAGCAAACTGATATGGGCAGGGGTTAATTTTACGCAGCTTATTTCGCTTTCAAAGTATTCTTTTACAAGGGTTGAAACATCAGACGTGCTTTTAAAAAAGTTAGGGCTCCTCCACTCACCAACGGCAGGTAGATACTTGTCACCGTTAAGTCAAATGACAAAGAGGTAAACAATCCGAAATTTAAAGGCGACGAATCCTTAGCATAGCTCGTTTGCCCCCATTTCAGATAATTTGTTAAGGAAGCATGCTCGACCATCACCCCTTTGGGCTTGCCGGTAGAACCGGAAGTATAGATCACGTAAGCCAGATGAGCAGGCGTACTGGTTGTGGACAGCCCCTGGGCAGGATAACGCTGCGCATCAAACTCTACATCAATGGCAAAGACTGCTCCCTGATAGTAATCAATATCGTAGATGAAGCTCGTCTCGGTGATGAGCAGCTTTAAGGCGCTGTCTTTGACAATGTATGCTTTTCGAGAAGATGGGTAGTCAGCATCGATGGGCAGATAAGCCCCTCCTGCTTTCAACACCCCTAGTATGGCAATGATCACCCACTCACTGCGCTCCAGTTGGATGCCCACCAGATCATCGGGCCGGATCTGGTAGTTCTCCCTCAGGTAATGAGCCAGCTGATTAGACTTTTCATCAAGCTGCTGGTAGGTAAGTTGGGTATCTTCAAATACTACCGCTATGTTATGCGGCGTCCTGGCAACCTGTTCTTCGAATAAGTCTACAATCGTCTTATCCTTCGGATAAGCTACGGCCGTATCGTTGTAGCCGACCAGCAGTGTATGTTTCTCTGCTTCTGATAGGTAATCTATTTGGGAGAGTTTCGCTTGAGGTGTTTCCAGCAGGGCATTCAAGAGCTGCTTGTAGTGCCTGATGAGCCCTTCAACCATGGCCTTCTCATACACGTCAGCATTGAAGGTGATCTGAAGCGATAAATAGTCTCCGTGCCCCTGGAAAATAGTCTCTATATCAAACTTTGAGGTGCTATTGCTCAGATCAACGATCCGGTTTAGCTCTTCTTCCGATAATTCAAGTTCTTCTAACCTTTCTCCATGATTGTGAAAATCAAGCAGCACATCAAAGACTGGACTTCTGCTGGTGTCTCTGTGCAGGTTCAAGTCTTCTACCAACCGATCAAAAGGATACATCTGGTGGTTGTAGCTCTTGAGGGTATCCTCTTTGAGAGCCTGGTAGAAACCATCGAAGCTTTCCTGGGGATCGACTTGATTACGTAAAGCCAGCGTGTTTACGTAGAACCCGATCTGCTCTTCTAAGTCGGCATGCTCCCTGCCGGCTACGGGGCTTCCGATGATGATGTCCCGCTGGGCCGTGTAGCGGTACATGAGCACGTTCCACGAGGCCAGTAAGCCCATGAACAAACTGCCCCCCTTGTCCTGGATGTAGCCTTTGAGTTTAGCCGTTGTGGTCTTATCCAGATAAGTGGCTAAGCCCTGCCCGTTATAGGTCTTTACATTTGGCCGCTGTTTACTGGCCGGCAGGTCCAGCAGGGGCAACTCCCCGGCTAGCTTGTCGAGCCAGTACGCTTGATGGGCCTTGAATGACTCCTGGTTCAGCTGGCCTAGCTGCCAGGCCGAATAATCCTTGTACTGGATTCTTAGTGCTTTAATCTGCGGCTGTTTGCCTGCCTGATAGGCCTGGTAGTAGTTGAATACATCTTTGGAGAGTACTTCCATCGACCAGCCGTCGCTGATGATGTGGTGCATGTTGAAGTAGAACACGTATTGTGCTTCCTCCACCTGAAGTAAAGCCGCCCTCAGCAAAGGTCCTTGCTCCAGGTCAAATGCCCGGTGAGCATCGGCAGCGATGTATGCTTGTATTTTTTGTTGCTTGTCAATTTCACTTCTAAAGTCCTGGCAGTCGATGGCAAAGCCCAAGTCTTCTCTCTCGAGTACCCACTGCCGGATCTCTCCTGACGCATCTTCCCTAAAGACGGTTCTTAGAATCTCATGCCGGTCGATAGTGGCATCTATGGCTCGTTTGAAGTTCTCAATGTCAATGTCCTGATTCAAATAAGAGCTACCGGGCAGGTTGTAAGCTACCGAACCGCCGTCAAATTGGCTCAGTACCCAGAGTCTGCGCTGGGCATCAGAAATGGGATAACAATTAGTTAAAGGAAGCAGGGGGATTTCAGTGTATTCAGGACGGCTATCATACCTCCCCAGGTACTTAATAAGCTTTAACTTATTATCCTTGATTTTGGAAATTAAATCATGAGACAAGACATCCCCATAAAAATCAATCACCAGCTCCTCTTTATCTACAGATAAAAAAATGTTTTTCGATTTAAGCTCGGTAATCAACTCTTTCATAAATATTACAATCTTATTTGATTAGGTGCTGCCAGTTTGTTCTTAGTATTATTCAATGCTTTCACATCTCGTGCTATATCTATTTCTTCCGCCAGCTCCTTTATACTCCTTCTTTCAAAAAAATCGGCCACACTAATTTCGACATTAAATGATTTGTGAATTCTTTTCAATAATGTCGCTGCCTTCAGTGAATCTCCTCCCAAATCGAAAAAATCATCATTTATGCCTATCTTTTCATAGCCGAAGAAAGACTTCCATAGTTCCGTCAGTTCTTTTTCCATTTCTGATTTGGCTTCGGCATACAAGGTCTTAATGTCCGGCCTTTCCAGGTTCTGTGAAACCATCTCCGATGTTTCTTCAGAAGATTGTAAAGTCTCACCGTCCACTGACTGACCACCTGCCGAAATAAGCTCTCCGTTGCTCACCGTATTTATTGCCCCGGCTCTATAGAGGGCAATAAGCCTTTGCATTGGGTTTACTCTGGCTGGGAAAATTACTTTATCAAATGAATAGGTCGGAGCGGATACTCTGTTTCTTGACTCACCGGCATAATATTCTTCCCAGTTAATACTTACGCCGCTGCTCCATAACGTCCCCAATGCATTCAACAAAAAATAAGAATCATTTTTGGTGGCCGTCGGATGTTTGAGTACCGAAGCCGATACCAAACCGGAATCATAATTTTTGTTTTGCCGTAAAAAGCCCAGCAAAGTATTTGCGGACCCAATTTCAACAAATGTTGAATAACCTTTATTTAATAAAAAGTCTAACCCTTTAGCGAAGTTGACCGTTTTTCTTAAGTGTTTTACCCAGTACTGAGGTGAAACCGCTTCTTCTTTTTCAATCGGTTCTCCGGTAGTACAGGAGATAAACGAAAATTTGGGGTATGAAAATTTTACCTTTTTCAGTTCACTTTCATATGCATCCAGCATCGGGTCCATCATTGAACTGTGAAACGCGTAGTATGTGCGAAGCCTGGAACATGCTATTTCTTTAGAAGAAAGAAGATCCTCGACGGCCTTAATACTCGCAGCATTTCCGGAGATAACACAGGAATTTTCCGTATTGATTGCAGCCAGAGAAATATCCGGGGAACTGATGTCAATAACCTCCTTAGCCGAAAGCTGAACACTCACCATAGCGCCACGGTCCACTTCACTCATCAATTGAGCACGTCTGACGACAAGTCTGATCCCCTCTTCAAAAGTAAAAACTTCACTGATACAGGCCGCTACATATTCGCCGAGGCTATGGCCTATCATTTGTGAGGGCATAACCCCTAGCTTCAGCAAGAATTTAGCAAAGGCGTATTCCAGTAAAAACATCAGCGGTTGCGTATAACGAGTCTCATTTATCCGATCCTTCTCGTTACCGTTGACATCGTTGTACCCAAGGATATTTTTATAGTCAACGCCTGTTTCATTGTATAAAATTCTCAACCCCTCGTCTATAACCGATTTAAAATACGGGTACTGCAGATAGACCTGCTTGCCCATTCCGTAATACTGACTTCCCTGGCCGGAAAACATAAAAACGACCCTTCCTTGCTTACTCGCATTGAAAGGTTTATGGAAATCTATTCTCCCTAATTGTTCAATGGCTTCCTGAAAGTCCTTTCCGACAACGAAACTGCGAAACTTATGGCTACTTCTTCCAGTCTTAAGTGTATATGATAAATCTGCAATATCCACATTTTGACTTTCTTTTAAAAAATCTTTCAAGGAATTGCCAAGCTTTTCTAAAGAAGATTGCGTTTTTGCCGAGAATGGCAAAAGTTGATAAGCCTTTGCAGTACTTCCCTGGTGTGGTAAAGGGGGTTCTTCGAGAATTGCATGCGCATTCGTACCTCCAATACCAAAGCTGCTGACACCTGCTAACCGGGGCTTTTCACTCTTCCATTCCGTCAGCCTGGCATTGACTGAAAAGGGTCCGGATTTAAAATTAATGTCAGGATTTTGTGAATGAAAATGCAAAGATGGTGGTAACATCTTTTTTTCCAGCGACAGTGCTGTTTTAATTAAACCAGCAACTCCGGCAGCGGCATCCATATGCCCGAAATTTGTCTTTAAAGACCCTATACGACATTCATGAGATGTGTCATAATTATAGGCTTTATTAAGCGCCTCAATCTCTACCGCATCACCTAATTTAGTTCCAGTTCCATGTGCTTCAACATAAGAAACAGCTTTAGGGTCAACCTCTGCTATCTTCAATGCAGAGCCAATACAATCAGACTGGCCCGTAACACTCGGAGCCGTGTAGCCCACTTTTAAATTGCCGTCATTGTTGACAGAAGTGGATCGAATCACGGCATAAATATGATCTCTGTCATTCAATGCATCCGCCAGTCTTTTCAAAACCACCACGCCAACCCCCTCTCCTCCTACTGTACCCGAAGAATCCTGATCGAACGCTTTACAATGACCATCCTTGGACATGATTGAACCTTCCTCATACATATACCCAATGCGCGTGGTCGATCCGATGCTTACCCCACCAGCCAACGCCATGGTGCATTCCTTCATCAGCAAGCTCCGGCAAGCAATATGAACTGCAACTAATGAGCTTGAACAAGCCGTATCAACAAAATAGCTTGGTCCCTTAAGATTTAAGGAGTAGGCAATCAATCTACTTATCGAGTTTACATTTGATATATGCCTGATGAAAAAAGGATTGACATTTTGTGTTTCAGAAAGAGAAACATAAGTCCTCCAGTTTATGTTATCGCTCCCGCTGAAAATGCTTCCGATTTTATGAGAATAATTGTTAGGGTTATAGCCGGCATCTTCCAAACTTTTCCAGGCTTGTTCGTGTAGTACCCTTATTTGTGGGTCCATCAGGGCCGCTTCTTCTTTTGTGTACCCGAAAAAGGAAAAATCAAAACTTCCGGGTTCCTCTATCAGACAGCTGCTCTTTATGTATTCCGGATTACGTATAAGATCCCTGCTTACGCCTGCCTTTTCGAGGTCCGCATCATCGTAAAACTGAACTAACTCATTCCCCTCCGCCAAGTTTTTCCAGAAGTGCTCTATATTTTCTGACTTTGGGAACTTTCCTGCTATCCCTATTATTGCAATATCCTTTTTTATCGATCTAGCATTCATATCTTTTGTCCACTCTTGTTCAAAAATAAATCACATCATGTCAAGCATATCATCTATTTCAGCCGCGATATTTTCCTCCTTCAGTTCTGCGACCTTGGATTTTGCCCCGTTAATGACATATGCCGCCAGCGCGCTGACCGTAGAAAACTCAAATACAGACACCGCGAGAAGATTTGAACCCAATTCCTTATTGATAGAAATATAAAGATTCATTAGACCCAATGAACTGATTCCGATATCGAAAAAATTATCATAAATACTTATCTGGCTTTCAGGCTTACCTAAAATGCCCGCAATAATTTCCACAATCTTCTCTTCTACGGCGTTTTGAGGAGCAGTATATTCGACACCACTGACGATACCAGCTGTTTCCGGGTCTGGTAAGCAGCTTCTGTCCACTTTACCATTTAGTGTTAAAGGAATAGCTTCTAATGCAACGTAATACACCGGAATCATGTATTCAGGCAGAAACCTCCGTAACATATACCTCAAATCATTCGTGTTCTGGTCAGATTTGGTGACAATATATGCTACAAGTTCTTTTTCATTGTTTTGGTTTTCCCGCGCTGTTACAACCGCATCTTCTATCCCGTCCAGTTTTAGTAATGCAAGTTTAACCTCTTCCAGTTCTATCCTATACCCACGTATTTTTACCTGCTCGTCTATCCTCCCGATAAACACTACTTCACCATTCGGCAGCCATTTTCCTAAATCTCCGGTCCTGTATAGTCTTTGTCCAACCGCAAAAGGGTTGTTTACGAATTTCACTTCGGTTAACTCATTTTGCTTTAAGTATCCTTTGGCCACACCTACACCGCTAATACAGATCTCACCCGGTAAACCTACGGGGCAAAGTTGTTGATTCGGATTCAAGATATATACTTTATTGTCACCGATCGGCCTTCCCAGGGGAACTCTGGCGGTACTTTGGTTTCTGTCAACGTGCTTTATTAATTTACCTATTGTAGTTTCGGTTGGTCCGTAGTGATTGAATACTTCACAATTGTTATTACTGAGTTTTACATACTTTAATATTTCTTCTGAAAACGGTTCCCCGCCAAGAATCAAGCACTTGTTTGGTGTAAAAGAGCGGTTATCGGTCTGTAACGCTTTCCAGTGTGAAGGAGTCATTTTGATACAATCCAGGTTAAACTCCCGCATTTTATCTACGTCGATGATGTCTTCTTTGGCGATCACATGCAGCGTTCCACCTGTCAGCAATGAAGGATAAATAACCGTATTTCCGAGATCAGCTGAGGTTGTAGAAACCAGTCCAAACGAGGCACACTCCTTAATGTTGGTCTTATTTATCACACCAAACGAATAATCCACAACGGCTCTCGAAGTAATCATGGCTCCTTTGGGTTTGCCGGTGGAACCGGAGGTGTAGATCACATAAGCCAGATTTTCGGGTGTTGACTCCACTGAAAGTTTGCCGGCACTATGGTTGGCTGGCTCAAATTCCACGTCAATACTAAAGATATTACCGGTATAATAGTAAATGTCATGGATGAAATTGACCTCGGTTATCAACACCTTCAGCGAGGCATCGTTGATTATAAAATCCTTTCTCGAAGAAGGATCTTCCGGATCGATCGGAACATAGGCTGCTCCTGCTTTTAAAATACCGAGAAGAGAAATAATAGACCATTCACTTCTATTCAGCATCACCCCTATCAGATCGTCAGGCTTGACTTCATAATTTTCAATCAGGTAGTGGGCCAGCTGATTCGCTAGTTTGTCCAGGTCGCTATAAGTGATCTTTTTATCCTTGAATACGAGTGCAGTGTTGCCCGGCGTTTTTGACACTTGTTCCTCGAACAACTCCACAATCGTTTTATTCGCAGGATAGTTTATATCTTCATTGTTATTAAAGTGAAGAAGATCATACTTTTCTTTATCGGACAGATACTCTATCTGCGAAATATTTTTTTCCGGGTTTTCAAATAAAACTTTTAATATTTGTTGATAATGCCTTATCAATCCCTCTACCATGTCTCCATCATAAACATCCGGATTAAATATCACTTCCAGGGTTACATAATCATTTACCTCCTGAAGTGCGACATTTATATCAAATTTAGAAGGCCGGTAGCCTCTGTCTGTAATTGCGTCTATTTGTTCTTCTCTGATTTCCTGTCTGTTGACTTTTTCACCATTGTTCTGGAGGAATAACATTACATCAAAAATGGCATTCCTGCTCGGGTCCATGCGCAGATTCAAATCTTCTACCAGCCTGATAAACGGATACATCTGATGGCTGAAACTCTTCAATGTATTTTCTACCATAGACCGAAAGAATTTCTGAAAACTTTCTTCCGGTTCAATGCGGTTTCTGAGCGCCAGCGTGTTTGAGTAGAAACCAATTTGATTTTCAAGATCGGCGTGATTTCTACAGGCTACTGAAGATCCGATTATTATATCCTTCTGGTTAGTATAATGGTACATTAAAACATTCCAGCCTGCCAACAACCCTATATATAGGCTGCCACCATTCGCTTCTGAATATTCTTTTAATTTAGAAGTTGTGTTCGCATTGACATGTGCCTGTAAACAACGACCATTATTGGTTTTAACTTTTGGTCTTTGCTTCGTGCCCGGCAGATCCAGCAGTGGCAATTCTCCCGAGAGCCTGTCCAGCCAATATGCTTTGTGCTCCTTAAATGACTCTTGGTTCAATTGAGCTAACTGCCAGGCTGAATAATCCTTATACTGAATTTTCAGCGGGGTCAGTTCTGGCTCTCTGCTTTCGGCAAAGGCTTGGTAGTATTTGAGTACATCTTTAGCCAATACCTCCATCGACCAGCCATCGCTGATGATGTGATGCATATTGAAGTAGAATACAGCATCCGCTTCATTTATTTTGAGCAAGCTGGTTCTCAATAAAGGCCCATTTTTTAAATCAAAAGGTTTAAAGGAATCACTATTGATAAAAGCTTGTACCTTGGCATAACCATGGTGGTCCTTTCCAAAGTCTTTGTATTCTACTTCAAATCCCAGGTGTTTTCTGTCAAGTACCCACTGTCTTATCGCGCCTGATTCATCTTCTCTGAAGACCGTTCTTAATGATTCATGACGGTCGATTGTCGCATGTATCGCTTTTCTAAGACTTTCAAAATCACAGGAGCCCGTTAGAACAAAACTACCGGACATGTTGTAAGCGATTGATCCTTGTTCAGAGTGGCTTACAATCCACAGCCTTCTCTGAGCGTCTGACAGTGCATAATTCGGTTGGGGAGCTATTTGTTCAATTTGAACGAATTCTTCTCTATTCGAAGCGTCTATCAGGGCTGCATGAGCTGCTATGTTCTTATGTTGAAACAGGTCTTCTAATGATAACTTAACTGCTAATTGCTTTTGGTATTCGTTGCTCAAACGAACTGCTTTTATGCTGTGGCCACCTAAGACAAAAAAGTCGTCTAATATTCCAATCTTATCTCTTTGCAGGATATTTTCCCAGATCTTGACCAGCTTCTCTTCCATTTTATTTCTGGGAGCCACATATTCTACGCCACTGGATAGTCCCAGTCCCTGCGGATCGGGCAAAGACTGCTTGTCTATTTTTCCATTGGCGGTTAGTGGCATTGCTTCCAGCTGCACAAAGTAGGCCGGCAGCATGTAGGCCGGCAGCGTCTCGGCCAGGTAAGCCCTTAAATCGTTTGTGTTTTGCTCCGAATTGGCAGTGACGTAGGCCACCAAGTCCTTTTCTCCTGACTGGTTGGCTTTGGCTAGCACTACGGCTTGCTTTATCGCTTCATGCTGCGCCAAAGCCTGCTCGATTTCTGCCAACTCGATGCGGTGTCCCCGGATCTTGACCTGGTCGTCCTTTCTGCCTACAAACTCAATGTTGCCATCGGGCAGCCATCTTCCTAGATCACCGGTTTTGTATAAGCGCTCTCCTGGTTTGAAGGGATTGGCAATGAACTTCTCTTGGGTGAGCCCTTCCTGGTTCAGGTACCCCCTGGCCAGACCATCGCCTCCGATGCAGATCTCACCGGCTACCCCTACTGGTTGCAAGCCGGCTTTCTCGTTTAGGATGTAGACCTGCGTGTTGGCAATGGGCCTGCCAATGGGAATACTACTGGACCCTAGCGCCTCTGGCGGTCCCAGCTCACAGATCGTTGCGCAGATACTCGTTTCGGTTGGACCGTAGGCATTGTAGTAGGTGCCGTAGGCAAGAAAATCAACCGCCTTTTGGTAGTGGGCTGCTTCGCCTGCGGTAATGAGCGTCTTGAGGCCCTGTAACTTGCTCACTTCGATCTTGCTCAGCAATGAGGGAGAGAGCGTGGCAATATCAATTGCATGGCTGCTGATGAGCCCGGTGAGCAAAGCGGGGTCCTTGCGGTGGGATTCCTCGGCCATCAACAAGCGGGCCCCCGAAAGCAGCACGATAAAGACTTCTGAAATGGAAGCATCGAAGGAAAACGAGGCCAACTGCAGGCCCCGGTTGTGCGTCTCTACCCTGAAGGCATCGATCTGGGCAAGGATCGTGTTCGCAATCGCCCGGTGCTCGACCATCACCCCTTTGGGCACACCGGTTGAACCGGACGTATAGATCACGTAGGCCAGATGCGCAGGCGTACTGGTTGTGGACAGCCCCCGGGAAGGATAACGCTGCGCATCAAACTCTACATCAATGGCAAAGACTGCTCCCTGATAGTAATCAATATCGTAAATGAAGCTCGTCTCGGTGATGAGCAGCTTTAAGGCGCTGTCTTTGACAATGTATGCTTTCCGGGAGGATGGGTAGTCAGCATCGATGGGAACGTAGGCCCCTCCCGCCTTTAGCACCCCTAGTATGGCAATGATCACCCACTCACTGCGCTCCAGCTGAATGCCCACCAGATCATCGGGCCGGATCTGGTAGTTCTCCCTCAGGTAATGAGCCAGCTGATTGGACTTTTCATCAAGCTGCTGGTAGGTCAGCTCTTTTCCAGCAAAAACTACCGCTATATTATCCGGCGTCCTGGCGGCTTGTTCTTCGAATAAGTCTACAATCGTTTTGTCTTGCGGATAAGCTACGGCTGTATCGTTAAAAGTAAAGAGTAATTCGTGCTTCTCTTCCTCGGTAAGAATCCTATCAAAGGTCGGAAATGAGTCATTGGTGATTTCCCGCCTATTGATTACTGCAAATGCTTGGTGCTGGTCCAGGTTCTGGTTTTCAATGGCACTGAATGCCCCTCCATCCACAATCAGACTGCACGTTTTTGGATCTTTATTAGGCACCTTTCCTATTTCCAATAAGTTAGAAACAGAAGAAGCATCTATGCTCAGATGTGTAATGCGTTCTTTTTCCAGAAACGCTACCAATGACGCTGTATTCTGTGCTATAAGTTCAGGAACCAGGATCAGTTCAGACCCAAACAGCAGGGTCCCGTAGAGTTCCAATACGAAAGGTTCTTTATCAGGGAAAGCTGCCCATTTATTACTATCATCATAGATAAATAACGCACTATCCGTTTTGAATAATCCCAGTATGTCACTATGACGGATCAGCAATGATTTGCGCCTCTCCACGTCATCAAAATTAGTAATAATGGTTGCTAACGCTTCTGGAGCAACTTCTATCTCCGGATTTACTTCAGACCTTGTGATCAGATCCGCTCTGTCGTATTGTCTTTTTATTTTTCTTTTCTGCGATTCTTTTTCCCGAGTGACTGTTTTTGCTCCACTCTTGTCAATCTGCAATATGACATCATACCGGTATTTGGTCAATTCGTTCTCTATCGTTCTTATCTTGTCGCTTATGGCCACATCTACGATCTCCCTTTCGCTTATACTAAGGTCTTGAAAGTATCCTTTCGCCACAAAAAACTCGGAAGAAAAATCAGTCTTTGTATTGTAACCTTTGTCCCTGTTTTCCTGTTTGAATTGCAGTAAGTCGTCCAGCATTTCAGACTTCTTATTGATGTCCATGACATCACCAATAAAGATTCTTCCATCTTCCCTGAGCAATTCAACCCCTTTTCTAATGACTTCAAGTAAATAATTATGTCCGTGAAAACTTTGGATTACACTGTTTATAATTATGAGGTCGAAGTCTTTTTCTTCCAGGTCAGAGATTTCATGCGCTACCAGTTGCTTTAACTTTACATTGGTAAAGCCCCTTTCAGCAATCATTCTCTCGGTTCCGGCCAGAATAACCGGTGATAAATCTGTTCCATAGTATAAGGCAACCTCAGGAGCAATTTTACTTAACGTCAGTCCTGAAGAACATCCTATTTCCAATACTCTCATACCGGTGTGCAGACTATCCTTGAGCTTACTGTATGCATTCATGGAGTACTCCTCCATTTCTACATCTGATATAGCCTCCCCGGTATAACTGCTTATCCATCCACCGCTTGTAATTTGGTCTTCAGCTCTCGCCCCAACGTGGTCCCAAAGCTTCTGACTCATCAGTACATTCTCAAGATGCTCCTTCTCTGATTTTACGTCATTTGTATTCACACACAAATAACTTTCCAGATGATCCAAGCTCCATTGAAGCCTGTTCGATAATTCTATATATTCCTTTTCAATGATCAGTGCCCGGATTCCAAAATCAGAGATCAGCGATGACAATTGATTTTCGTCTGCCGCAGGTTCCAGAATTACGTAAGCCCCTCCGGCTTTTAACACTCCGAACCTGGCAGCTATATTATACAAGCCTGCATTTAATATTACCCCTACTTTCTCTTCCTTCTGAATATTGACTTCTTCCAGCAAAAAATGAGCGACCTGATTTGCACATCCATTTAAATGTTCGTAGCTATAACTGGTGTTGCTGGATTGTATTGCCGTCTTTGTGCTGTTCTTTGTAACCTGGTCATGAAAAAGCTTCAGAAGCGTATTGCCCGAAACAGACCCTACCGCCTGATTATCAAACCCTTCTGATTCTGTTTTTTCCGACGCTGATAAAACTTTTATGGTCCCTATCTCTTGAGCAGGGTCTGACAATACTAAACCCGAAAATTCCTTAAAATGCCGTATGAGCCTTTCTATTACCTCAGGTTTGTAGAGATCAGTGTTGTATTCAACCAGAAACCTTATGTAATCTCCCTGCTCCTGAAAATCAAATTTAAAATCGTGTATGCTTGTTCCCTTTCTCAACTCAACGATGTCGTCAATTGCAGATTCCGAAACCAATGCCTCCTGAATTTTTTCATCAGCATTATGCATAACCACCCCAATATCAAATATGGCGCTTCTGCTCGTCTGTCTACTTTGCCTCAGATCTTCTACCAAGCGATCAAATGGATACGCTTGATGGCTATAAGCATCTAATATGGTATGTTTTACTTTATCAAAAACCTCCTCGAAACTGTCTTTGTCACCTATCCGGGTTCTTAAGGTCAGTGTGTTTACATAAAAACCGATCTGGTTTTCTAACTCAAGTAAATTTCTTCCTGCAACCGGAGTTCCTATGATAATGTCATCCTGACTGGTTTCTCCGTGTAAAAAAGCCTTCATCGCTGCTACAAGGCTCATAAACAGGGTTCCTGTTCTTTGCGAGGAATATTTTTTAAACTTTTGCGTTAACTCTTTATTTAAATAAGTAACGACCGTTCTTCCATTATACGTTTTTACATCTGGCCGTATATTGGCGCCACGCAAGTTCAATACGCCCAGTTTACCGGATAATTTTTTTTCCCAGTATCTTCGATGGATCGCAGATGATTTTTCTTCCCGCTGGCTCAGCTGCCAACCAGCATAATCCTTGTACTGAATCTTTAAAGCAGGCAATTCATGATCGGTTCCCTGGCTGCATTTTTCATAATAAAAAAATACATCGTTATACAGCACTTTCGTTGACCAACCGTCACATATGATGTGGTGCATGTTAAAATAGAACACGTATTGGTTGTCTTCTATCTGAAGCAGCGCCGCTCGTAGTAAAGGTCCATTTCTCAAATCAAATGGCTTATGGGAATCCTCCGCAATAAACCCTTGTACTTTATCTTGCTTAAACTCCTCTTTTCTATAGTCCTTGTAATCTACCTCAAAACCTAAATCTTCCCTGGTTAATATCCACTGCCTGAGCTCCCCTTTTTCATCTTCTCTAAAGACCGTTCTCAGGATTTCATGGCGATCTAACGTAGCGTCTATTGCCTGCCTGAAATAGCCTGTATCAATGTCTTGATTCAAGTAAATGCTCTGAGGCATATTGTATGCAGCAGACCCGCCCTTGAATTGGCTCAATATCCAGAGCCGTTGTTGTGCGTCCGAAATCGGGTAAGATGCCTGTATTTTTGCAGGTTCAATTTTTTGAATCCCTGACAGGTTGTCTTTTAAAAAAGCAATGATTTCAATTTTATTCTCTATTATTTCCTGTTTCTCATCAGGCGTCAAATTCTTCAAATCGCCTCTGACCCTCAGATTTTCAGAGGAATCATCTAGAATTATTGAGATTTGCTTTGACTTCAGCAGAGTCAGAAATGAAAGCACATGAAATCGGGACTCATTCATTGATAGCAGGTCTTTTGGAGGATTTATGAATTGCACAAATGAAAAAAAACCTTTATAGCGTGGGGTATTCCCCACTTGTAGGATCATTAATGAGGTATTCTTGGGTGAATTGTAGCTTGGGCACTACCGGCCAGGAAACTGTAACAGACTCTTACCGGCAGTTTCCTTTTTATGCCCTGGCAGTGTTTTCGGTAATTGTACCTTTCAAAGAAATCTACCAGGCCTTGATATAACTATTAACCATTCTCGGGCAAGCTCAAGTAAATATAGTCATATTTCACAGTTCTCCATAGTCTTTCAATGCATAAATTATCAATTGCCTTGCCTTAATTGTTCCTATTGATTCGAATGTTGTCCTAAAGAATATAGATGCTATCGATCTGCCAAACTTGATTGATGTGGCTGATCGTTCTGATTGATAGCCGGATTTCTCACCAGGGAGCCATGCCCATACTCGCCTTCTGTCAACTTACCCCGATTCCGTTGCTGGTAAATGACCTTCTCCAAGTGAGCATGAAAAGAAGCCAACAGCGTTGGTGCGAAAGGGGATGTGACCGGGTGGTCTTGCTCAGGGCCGCCTGCAAGCGCGGCAAGTTCCACTTGATCTCTGACCTCTTCCAACGGGAGAACTACCGCCTCACCGCGTAAGTTTGAGTCACATCCTTCCAAGCGTTTGGACAATTCCGCGGGGCGGCCCCCGCTAATGTCTCTTTCTCTTTGACTGCCTCAAGGGCTACCAGAGGCCCGTAAGGCGACAACAGCGGCTTTATCAGTGCGTGTACGCTTTGCGTCCAAGGGGCGCTTGCAGTATAACCAGCACGGGGCGGCCGGTTTAAGGGTCTGTCACCAGGGCAGCAAAGGGCATCCGGAGGAAAAGGAAAAAGGGCAGGTACTGGCTCGGTTAGCTCAGCAATTCCCGCATGTAGGACGGCAACCACTCAAGCGCTACCCGGAGTCCGAGTATGGCCTGCGCTACAAAAGTACCTCCAGTTACCAGGAGTTACTCCACCAGGCCGGCATCAGCTACAAGAAACGGCAGGCATTGAATCCCGGGAAGGATGCGCAAAAGAGGCTCGAAAAGAGGGAGCAGGTCCAGCAAGAGAACTGGGTAGTGGTGCTGGCCGAGGAGTGCCACTTGCTTTGGGGAGAGGTATGCGGGTATGGTTGGATCAGGACTTATTAATTTATAATCTTTCCCGGGTTAATCAGATTTTTTGGATCAAATACGCTTTTGATATCTGAGATTAACTTCAAGTAGGCATTACTGAATTGATGTGGCATGAATTCTTTTTGCAGCATACCGATCCCATGTTCTCCCGAAATTGTTCCTCCCAACTTAATGCCCAGCCGGTAGATTGCTTCAATCGCCTTGCTCGCGTGGCCCGTTCCTAAGTCTTCTATTTTTTCAAGCGCCAACATGGTATGCAGGTTTCCATTTCCTGCATGTCCGAAACAAGCGATTTGGACAGCAAATAATTTTGAAATCCTCTTTACTTCGATGATATAATCAAACAATTTGGAGACTGGGATTGCCATATCGATATCCCGGTATACCCTATTTCCCTGCGTTAATGCCTCACCCACGTTCATTCGTATTTCCCAAAGTTTCTTCTTTTCGGCATTGCTTTTTGCAACGAAGACTTCTTCACTATGTTCTTCGATTAAACAGTAACACTTTTCCAGGTTCCTTTCTAATAAATCGGAATCGTTTCCATCGAAACTTACTAAAAGCTGAGGTTTGTTGCTGACACAAAAATCAGGAGACTTCGTTTTAAGAAATTCAGACGTCAATTGTGAAGAATATTCATCTACCATTTCGATCGCGCATGGGTCTAAATCTGATTGGTAAATCGACAAAATCGATTTACAAAGTTGCTCCATGCTTGCGAACCGGGCGCTCAGTGAATATTCGAATTGGGGTTTGGAGATTAACCTGAACGCAATTTTTGTAATAACTCCTAAAGTTCCTTCACTTCCAACCAGGAGCTGCGTAAGATTGTAGCCTGTTGAATTTTTCGACGTGTTGGCGCCAGTCCAGATAATTTCCCCATTGGGTAAAACAACCTGGAGGTTGATCACATAATTGGAAATCGAGCCATACTTTAAAGAATTAATGCTTCCACTATTGAGAGCAACATTTCCGCCAATAAAAGACATATAACTGCTGCTCGGCTTAACCGGCAAAAACAGTCCTTTCTCTGCTACCTGTTCGCAGAAATGATCTGTTATTACTCCAGACTCTGTTATGGCTATCTTGTTGAAGGGATCTATTTCGATGACTTTATCCAGCCTCTCCGTTGATAGCACCAGCCCTTTTTTCACGGGAAGTGCTCCTCCCGAAACCCCGGACCCACCTCCTCTCGGCGTAACGGGGACGTTATGCTTATAGCACGCCTTAATTATCTCGGAAACTTCCCGCTCATTAGCCGGTTTTACCAAACAGTCAAAACTATAGTTCTGATTGGTAGTAACGTCATGCCCGTAATGTTCATTTTCCGGACACGCTACTTCAACAGCTCCTTCAGAACATATTTGACGCAGTTCGGCTAGAAACGCTTTGTTCACAGATTTACTTTAAACTTTTCCTATTGAAAGAATGGTTGAGCGCAGAAAACGCTCTGTCCAGAGGGTCGCGTCCCAGACGTTCATTTAATTTCACGGTAGTTCCAACTCGAGGATCTCTCTTCCCTTTCTTAAAAGATATCCTGAGTAGACGGCTAGTCCCGTCAAAAGTCCTCCGATAAGTCCTACCACGATGTATAGCAAGTAATATTTTATTTTCATGATTTTGGCCACTGACTGCAACAGTTCACCTTTATAGAACACCTCTAAGTAAGTGGTTGATAAAACCCACACGAGAAAGCCGGCAATAAACCCACACAAAAAGGGGTCAACTTTCCACTTTTGAAGCGGGAGGAGTACTCCCAATAAGAAGACCGGTATCAAAAAGCTCCACCACGGAAGAAAGTTCAATGCCCCCATTGTAATTAAAACAATGATAAAAACTGCAATGCTTATTAGTTGTTTCATTACTAACTTATTTTAATGACCATGTATACTTTGCCTGTGCATTGGCTTCGCCAGTATTACTGAAGAATTTGAACTCATAATAATTGCCGTTTCTCCATTCTTCAACAAACCGGTCATATTGGTCCGACGCAGGATTTCCCGATTGGCCTCCGGCATAAACACCATAGCCTTTTGGTCTTTCCCTCATCTCCACGATCATCCTTACGGAAGGGCCCCATTTTTTAAAAAGGGCATTCAACGCATTGGGATGTCCGCCTTGAGGTATGCCCGTCTTACTGAAATGTTCAATATTGGATAAATGCATAATATCTATTTTATTCGAACTTCCCCAGTCTGAATACTTGATGGTATCGTTCACAGACTGTTGAAATGAAATATTAACAATATCAGAAGCAGATTCTATTTTTTCCGTGGAAAGCAGGTCAAAGTATTTGCTATTCGGTTCGTTATGAATCAAATCAAGCAGAACCATGTCATTCGGCGATGCAGACACACTCTTATACCTTGCCAGTTCATCCCAGGTGTTATTCTTGATATTAGTCCACCAACGCTCAAAAACCGGTGCCAGTTTGGAATCTTCATTGTACTTATAATCCCAGTCAGAAAATTGTTGCAAATAATCGTTGGAAATGGAAGGTATTTGTTTAAGTAAGATGGGGAGGGCCAGTTCTGCCAGCCTGTTTGTATTATCCATCTGCATCGACTTCATATCGTCAATAGACAGTTTTTCTTTTTTCGACAAGTAGGAGTCAATTTTATTAGCTCTCAACTCCATATAATGTCCATAAGTCAACGTAGAGTCATTAATTCCATATGGGTTATTGTTTGCCGAAAACACATAACCTTGACTTGGATTGAAGGAATAGGGCAATTGGTCGTCTAACGTCTCTTTGGGAAACTGATCAGATCTGGTTCCATCCATGATAAACCTACCTTGGTTTTTCCAACGCTTTGCCCGAATTTTTCCCTGAAGATGAAGCGCAATGTTCCCATTAACATCGGCATAACTAAAATTCTGCGAAGGGCATCTGTAATGTTTAACAGCACCCTTAAACGCTGCGTAATTGTTTGCCTTATTCAGCTTGATAAAAGCTAAAATCTCATTGGAGGGTTCGTGCAAAGTCCAATTCAAAGCACAGCCTTTTATCCTGGGAGGCCCGCCGCGAAAATCTGAAGGTATAGGACCATGTACTGAGTAATAAACTGTATCCAAAAAAGCATGATCGTCCCTGACTTTGATATTCTCGATTACCATGTCAGTCTTAACCCACTTGCCATCATACTTATAGTAAGAATAGTTGTCCTTAAGCTCAAGCTTGTAGTAATCACGAACATCATTTGAGCCATTGGTTACTCCCCATGATATATTTTCATTAAATCCTATGATCACCCCCGGGACACCGGGTATTGAAAATCCATAGACATTCTGGTCGTTGGACTTTAGTTGTAGTTCGTACCAAATTGCGGGAAGCGTCAGATTCAAGTGAGGATCGTTACAGAGTACCGCAAATGCGGATTTGCTTTTTTGGGGACCGATTGCCCAGCTGTTACTTCCTAACCTGGGATTAAAATCACTTGAAGCTATTTGTGGAGATGCCTCAAGAAATGAATAATCAACGTATTCGTTCTCGGGAAGGTGGTCGACAATTCGCTTCAGGGCGAAATCCTTTTTATGCTTCTCTAAATAGTAATTCGGAAACAACTTATTGTATTCTTCCGATCCTAGAGCCATTTGCAGGTAAGAAGCGGAAACATCTTCTTCGTAGCCGGATAATTCAGCCGACATATACTTCATGATCAAAACCGATTTCAGATTTGTCCACGGCTCTGGGGAATAATCCATCAGCTTATATTCAACCGGCAAATCGGCATACGACAGATTGTTGATCCAGGCGTTTACCCCAGCTGTATAATTGTCCAGTGCGTTTTTTGTTTCCGGATCTTTTTCAATATACGCTAATGTACTTATGGCCGAACGTAGGATGCCATCCCTCCTTTTTATCCGATCATGCATCAATAACTCTTTACCGAGAATTTCGCTCAACCTTCCAGCAGATACATAGGACAAAAAATCCATTTGCCATAACCTGTCCGATGCACAAACGTATCCTTGCGCATAAAACATGTCCGCTTGAGTGTCGGAAAATATGTGAGGGACAGCCCTGTCATCAAAAACTATTTCCGCTTCCTGTTCACCTTTGAGGTTTAAGCTTTTGTCACTCTTGGAGTTCTTCTTATTCTGGACAGCACCGACGAATGGATTCAGAAAAGTGCCTAAAGGAGGCACCATAAAAACTTTTCTGCTTAACACCATTGTCAGCATTATCAAAGCAACTAATGGGAACAGAAACTTCGGCGAAAATTTTTTCATTGCGAAAACAAATGGTTGGATTTAATTTCAGCTGATTAATTTAACTACTTGGTATTCGGGAACATACAGCCACCTCATAATTCCGGCAATTGACCAGATGAATTTACCATCGAATGGTTCATGCTATTTTTTGATGATCAGTTCATTGACTAATTTAAAGTGCATGTCTTCATGACTCCGAAAGCGAATAATTGCCTTGGTTATCTTAATCGGCAGCGACTTTAGTATCTCTTCCCCATCGAATTCGCCAGTATTTATTGTATCCCGACACCAGAAATCAATCATCAAAAAGGGTCATGATTTTTACCAATTCAGCCGGATGATCGTGTATAAAAAAATGATTGCCGGCGAGCAGATGAGGTTTAAAGGTACTTGAAGTAAAGCGCCTCCAGTTTTCAATGTCTTCAACCGTTTCCTCTTTGTCTCCCATTACCGCAACTATAGGTGTGTTTACCTTAAAATCAGTGTCAAAGGGCTCGCCTCGTTCCAATATTGCAAAATCCGACCTCATAATTCGAGAAAAAAAGTGGAATAGCTCCTCATTTTCCAATACTTCATTGGGAACCCCACCCAGGCTGAGCAGTTCTTCCTTTAATTCCTCGTCAGTCATTGTCGAACGGTACTTATTTTCATCTCCAGTGCCTGGACCAGCGTTTCCGGCTACAATAAGTCGCTTCGGACGATCACCGCGCTCTTCCATTTTTTTGGTAACTCTAAGCCCGAGATGTGCCCCCATGCTATGTCCGAAAATAACATAGGGCTTACCATTTCTTAATAAAGTAATCTGCTTCAATAAGTCATCAACGGCATCGGATTCAACCGATAATAACTTTTCATTGATTCTTTTTCCGCGGCCTGGCAATTCCGTGAAGTGAAAATCCAGGTTTTTAGGCAGGAAGGGACTTAAAAAGTTAAATGAATAGCTATTTCCACCCGCAAAATGCAACAAAAAAACTTGTGACTTTTTTACAAATTTCATATTACCATTTCTCTTTTTCTTAGTCCTGAAGTCACATCTCTACTTAATTGTCCAGCATCCATTTTATATAATTTATCCGCAACATCATAATAGGAGTCGTCATGGGTAATGGCTAAGATCGAGAAACCCTTATCTTTCAGCAGTGGAATAATTTCAGTGTAAAATTTCCTTCGGAAAACCGGGTCCTGATCAGCAGCCCACTCATCCAATACCAGAATGGGTTTGGACCTGATCAATGCGGCAATCAGTGCCAACCGTTTTCTTTGCCCCGTTGAAAGCTTGGTTGATGAGAATAAAGAGTCATTAAAGGTGACTTTATCCTTTAGTTCGAACAACTCCAGATATTCATTTATTTCTTCTTCGTTTACGGAATCAAAACCATACAATTCTTCAAAAAGGTGAAAATCACTAAAAAGCACCGAGAACAAGGCCCTGTAATTTTTATAATTATTTGAATCAAGGACCACATCATTATACTTTATCACACCGGAATTGCTCCGTAAAATCCCAAGGATAACATTTATCAAAGTCGTTTTCCCACTTCCATTACCACCGTAAATAAATACAACCTCCCCTTTTTTAAGAGAGAGATTTACTGGGCCAATGGAAAACTCATTGTCGGCTTCCTTTTTCACGTTAGTCTCTGCATACTTGAAACTCAAATCAAAAATTTCGAGTTCCTTAAACTCAGCTATCGACAATTGTGAAGTTTCTATATAATTATCGAACCTTTCATCATTTAAGTCCTGACGCAATTGATTTATCTTATTGGAAGATACCCGGGCATTTACAATCTGTGGAATAATTACCATAATTGAATTTATCCCACCCTGCAAGTACAAGAGAATAAATACATACTTAAATACTGACTCTTTTGACTCATCAATGAAATAATTGCTAAAAAAAAGCACACTGGCGATTAGGGCATAAAAAAGAACCTCACCTATTTGCTGTATGTTTAAAAAACCGGAAAATGCGCTCGTATTATTCTCATATGATTCCTTTGATATTTTCCGAATCTTTCGGTTATAAATATCCTGTCCGATTTTTGGATTCATGTGTATCTCCTTGAAGCCGCTTAGAATATCGAGAAGGCTTTTCATGAAACCATCTTCCAGTTGCCTGGCGTACTCAAGCTTTTTCTTGTTAAAATGGACGCCGATCCAATAAATGATAATCCCCAATGCAGAAACACCTAATGTCGTCAATAGCAAAGACATGGATTGGTTACCCAAATAGACGAAGCAACCAACGGTCATAACCAGTGCCGATAAAAAATTTATGATTGAAAGCGAAAAATCGGTTAATACGCGCACATCCTGGATAAGCGATGCATGAATCTTATCCTTACGCTCGCTGATCTGGTAAAAGCTTGCCTTAAGAGTGGTGTGTAATACGGAGGATCGCAGTTTCCAAAATACGCTTTGGGAAAACTTCATTATGATATAGGCTAATGCCCTTTTACTCCATACAAAGCCCCATAGAAGGATACAGAAGTAAATAATGTAGTTAATATTGGCGGCATTCTCTTTCCTTAAAGAAACGCCAACCATGAAATTGATAAAGGCCAGGAACGAAAAGCTGATCCCTCCCGAAATTATGCCCAATACGAATATGGAAATCGCCTTTTTAGGATCAATTAATTTGATAAAACTGAGCATAGACTTGTGACGGATTTGAGTCTTCAATATGAGTTAGGTGCAGCAACATAAAACAGAATCCCTTTGCCTTTTCCGTCGTACCAACTTTTGAAGCATTAGCAGTAACGGCCAACATGGTCAGCCGTTACTGAATCTGTGATTCTCGTCTTTCGACATGCTAATGGCTCCATAATTCTCCAAATACCCTAACAATGATCTTTCGTTGTAGGCTCTGTCATCTTCGACCTGACAAATCCTTTGTCAGATGTAAACAATCAGATCCCCGGATGTCAGTTCAAATCGTTCTCATTGATATGGCATCTCCTTATTCCGAATTGTCGTGGTAAATGGGATGGCTACTGCGTGTCAGGCCGTGTCCAATGAATACTCAATACCGAATTGCAGCTATGAAATTGGTGATTTCTTAACTGCAATCCGGGCCTGAATTGACTCAATGAATACCGAGAGGTCATGATTATACACTGACAAACTCAGCATGTTCGTGATACTCAATGGTTTTTTCACCAAACAAGCGCTCTGCATTTATCCCGATCGCCCTGCACTTCTCCAGCAAAAGGTTTGACTCAACTATTGGTTTTGATTGGTCAGTATATTTGATCGAACTGATAAATTCCAGCCAGGGCTCAAGTCCCATTGCATAAACAAAGACATCTTTTGGATTGAATTGATTCACAATGCTCATCCCTTCACGACTGTCGCTGCCCGCCAGTCGCCTGGACTGATCTTTGTCCCGATCCATTTTCTTGGGCAAAAGCGGCCCATACAACCAGGATAGCGGTGCTCCATCACATTCCATTCCTAAGAACAGCACATCAATGTCTCCCGTCATTTTATGTACTCTTTCATATAATTTAGGCTCAATGTTTTGAGAATCTGCGGCAAATATGACTTTGTATTTATTATGCAGATTAACATGAATACACGACTTGCATCTTACATCGAGGTCTGAATGTTCTCCTAAAAATGGAAGCGCCGTAATTACACACCCATCCAGCTTCATCGTCTCCATTTCATCCAATTCAATAACATTATTAAATCCAATATTATTGAACATCAACTTCAGGTTTGGGTCCTGTAAATTTCCTTTTCCTGACGATGGCACCACCACGTTCTTGATTCTATGTCTGAGTTGAAGTAAAGTTTCCAACAAAACATGATCCTGGTGATTGTGAGTGATCAAAACATAATCCAATTGATCAGGGAGGTGTGCAGTTGTAAAACGAGGCACGTCATTTTCATAGCCGTCGTAGCTAATCAACGGGTCAACCAAAAGACTGATCTCATTTGTCTCAACCAATATACAGGCGTGCCCGAAATACCTTGTCCTGATTCCTTGTCCGGTGTATTTTTCGTATTCCTTCGGAGCTTCCAGCGTGAATAAACTTTCAAACAGCTCCTCTTGCTCGGGCTTTATCTGTAAAGCTTTTTTAATTGCAGAATAATCACCAGGCGTTCTTTTCATTCTGAACAACTGATCAATAACAGGATGGCGGAACGGAATTTTTGCATGAATGGTACTCTCATCATCCAGTCTGGGCGTGCTCAACACAAAACTTCTCTGGGTATCGGATTCGACGAGCTGAAGGGCGATTGTTTGAGCCGATTCATCGTAGAATTCACTGTTATACAACAGCGCCTCGAAGAATCTAAAATTCGGCTGGTCATTTAAATCGTAGTATAATTCAACAAACCCTTTCAGGATTTCTGGAACCTTCGCATATAACGATTTAAGTGAATATCCTTTAGCGTGCTCTTGCAAAAGCGTATTCAACTCGTTAAGGGCATCGGCAAATTGCAGCAGATGCCCTCTTTTGTCTCTTATCTCATCTGCTAATTTTTTTATCTCATCAACCCTTTTACCACCATAATCGATAAAAGGTCCGCCAAGCATTTCCGGTTTTTTTACTGCTGCAGCATGAATCTTTGGATTCTGAACATAAGAATCCATGATTTTTAAATGTCTATCCTTAATATTCATTGCTGCTGTGGCTGGTGAAACCAGATGAGCCCAAGCATACCATCTGTCATACAGCGCTTCAAGCGCAACATTTGGTTTTAAGTAGTAGTTGTTTTCAGAAGCTGCCATTTGATAATCTTTTTGGTTTTATTAAAAAATAGTAATTTTTAATGGACGGATGCGATTTTACGCTCTTTTTTTCCATATTTATTCAAACATAGCAGTATTGAATGAGTTATGTCAGGGGGAATACCACTTAAATTCCTCTTAGTTCCAGGTATTAGTGGTACTTGTATCAACAAAAGGGCCTTCACCGGGCAAATGTTTTTAGCCCTGCCTGTTTTGTGATTTGGGTCTTGCCATCGAGCCACACGTCTTCGATGGGGCTCTGCTCAGGAGCGTTGGTAGGCAGTCCAATAGGGAACTGTAATGACTCTTACCGGAGTTTTCTTTCTATGCCCTGGTGTTGTTTTCGGTAATTGTACCTTTCAAAGAAATCTACCAGGCTTTGATAAACTCCCAACCAATCGTGGGGCAAGCTCAAGTAAATGTAGTCATATTTCACAGTTCTCCATAGTCTTTCAATGTAAAATTATCAATTGCCTTGCCTTAATTGTTCCTATTGATTCGAATGTTATCCTTAAGAATATAGGTGATATCGATCTGCCAAACCTGATTGATGTGCCTGATTGCTCTGATTGATAGCCGGATTCCTCACCGGGGAGCCATACCCATACTTGCCTTCTGCCAACTTACTCAGATTCCGTTGCTGGTAAATGGCCTTTATACCCAGCTTTCTGCGCAACCGCCCTACCCGCTTATGATCCACTTGGTAACCTACCGTCCGTTGATAGTCCTGCACTTGTAACCCCCTTCGGTTGGATGGCTCGGATACCGTTCGGCCGAAAGGTGCCTAATGGGCTGGTGGTCTTCCCTTTCCGGAACTGGTTGGTAGTACAGTCCGCTCGGGATGTCCTTCTCAGCAGGGTGTGATCCAAAACTTGGCGGTTGATCAGGTCAGCGAAAGTGAATACAGTTAACTTATCAGCGCAGTCCGACAAGGAAATCATGAGAAGGGTAAATATAGTTAACTTAGCAGTATAAACCGACAAGTGAATGATGAGCAAAGCCGAATTTCCAGCCAAAGCAGCCGCCCGTTATGATGCCACGGCGGGCCTGAAGGATCAGAACGATTTTTACCGCTTTGAATCACACCCTTCTAAGCGTTTGGACAATTCCGCGGGGGTTGGCCCCCGCTAATGTCCCTTTCTCTTCGAATGCCTCAAGCGGCCACCGGATGACTATTTCCATTGTCCCGATTCACCTAAAGAACTGTTCCTCAACCGGTAAAATAAAAGGAATAAGATCGGCACAAGCACCAACTGCCAGTTTACCACCAAAGACGCCCGGATACAACGCAAAAATTATGCCCGGCAATCTGTGTTTTTGAAGTACTAGTTACATATCTTTAGCGGGGAGATCACCTTATAGGGGAGTTAAACAGTCGACTATCCATTTTTGCGTCTGTTCATTAAAGGAGTCTCTTAAGGATTGGTTTCTCAGGTAGATAGGTGCACAAGAAGGTGCACAGCTGTTAGCTTGAATCCAGGATAAAAAAGTCAAAATTTACTAAGGTCCAGATCGCAGGCATCTGGAAAGAACAAGAATCGGGCATGCCCGTTACCCACATCTGCCTGGTCGGCCACGCCGCGAGAGGTGTTTGATATGGCTGCATAGGTCTGTTACTATCTACCTGAGCCTACCTCAGACCGAGCAGTGATGGAAGCCTTGCGTGAGTCGGCAGAGTTGCATAACGGATAGGGCTTCTGGCTGATGTATCATCGGCTAAGTAAATGTCACTACGCCTGGAATGACAAGCGGGTGTACCGCATCGGGAAGCTTTCATAACCATCTCTCAGAAAAACTCATAACATTTTTAAATCTTTATTTTTATCCCTACTTAGTTCAAAACTCAGACGCAATGTTGAACTCAAAAAAAAATATCGAAATATCAGTGATTGTGCCTACTTACAATCGCAGTCGGTTACTTGACTACACATTATTTTCACTTACCGAACAAAGTTTATCCAAAAAACAATTTGAGGTCATAGTAGTCGACGATGGATCTGACGATAATACTAAGGAAGTAGCTGAAAGTTATTTAGATATTCTACCTATCCGCTACTATTTCCAGGAAGATAAAGGCTACCGGCCTGGCTCGGCCAGGAACATTGGCATAGCTAATGCAGATGGTAAAATATGTCTTCTTGTAGATTCTGGAATATTATTGGGCAAAGACTGCTTAAAAGCCCACCTTGCGTTTCATTCCAAAAACGGACCAAACGTAGCAGTATTGGGTTATGTGTTTGGTCTTTACCCCAGTCACCAATTTGAACAAGTCGTGAGTGAGACAGTAGATCCATACAAGGCTTCAGAGGCTATTGGCATCATAAAAGATAATGAAATTTTTACGGATGTCCGCGAGAGATATTATACCAAGTATGGAGATGACGTTTCACAACTTCCTGCGCCATGGGTATTTTTTCTGTCATGCAACGTCTCCGTCAGCAAGCAAGACTTATTACATGTGAAGATGTTTGATGAGGCTTATGACGGAAGATGGGGGTGTGAAGATAACGATCTAGGCTATCGTTTGCATAAAAAACATATAAAAATAAAACTCTGCCGCGCAGCTGAATCATTTCATTACCCCCATACAGGTGATATGGGTGTTAAGGTAGAACAAGGATATATGAATTGCATATACTTCAATAGCAAATTTAACACGCCTGAAACCAATTTATTTCTTAAACATTATAAGGAGATCGCAATAAGTGAATCTGTTGATATCAATGAAGAACTATTGCTTACTAAACCAAAATAAAACTTTTGCCGATTCAGATAGCGTCCGGAAGGACCAATAAACTATTCGAATTCAAGCATTTCATTTTAAAAGCTGAACCTGATCCGAAGGTACGGGACCTGTACATGTGGTATGAACCACTGGCTGGTTCTCAACCGTATCGAAAGTTCACGTGCTCCATCACGTCGCTTGTCAGGACCTTGCTATGACCATTGAAATGTACATGGCAAGGACGACTACCTGTATTTTTAACAATAATTCTATTGCCGGTGATGCTGAAGTTTTCGTCAAACCATTCGCGTTTGCAGCGGAGATAGCTCTGGGTATCAAAACTCATGGCTTGAGAAGAATTTTTATTGAAGAAGTCCGCAATTGCTTGAAAGTCCTTGAACCTTTTATCCTGGCTCAGTATTTCTACCTGATCCAAAAATTCTTTACCAATTTTGATGTCGTGTTCGGAAGCGAGCGTGCAAAAGATTTCATTGGTTGTATCGACCCCAATCTCGTTCATATTCCGGAGAAATATTTCGGTCCAGTAAATCTGGTTACTCCAAAAGTACTTAAGTGTCGAAGGACTTTGAAAATTGTCCGTTATTTTTTTGCGGATATAACCTGCTTCACCAATATAGCCGCCTGAATTCAGATATCGAAAGGGAGTGCCGCTGGGAGGGAAGGAATCTGCCAGATCCACCTGCGGCCAACATACTATCTCGGCTGAAAACAGCAACTTTTTGCCTGTCTTATAGTACTTCTGCAGAATCTCTTGTTCAGGACCCAGAAACATAGTGTCGTAGCCATCAGTAAAAAAAATGATCTCGTCGTCGCTAACACTTTCCAGGTATTGGGCCAGTGTTCTATCCTTACTCCTGTGGTCATCATATTTGGTTATAGAAAGTGCTTTCAAGTCCAGGTTGTTGGAAACCGCAGAGGGAAGCAGAACATTTTTGTACCCATGTAGCTGGTCATCGGTAATTACTGTGAGGATCTTCATCGGTTTTGAATTTATTTTAGGTCGGCAGACACAACAACTTCACAGTTTTTTTTATGAACAGAGCCGTGCCAGCAAGTGCGTTGATTTAATCTTCAGATAGGATCTCGATATACCGTTTGGTATAACGTGTAAGCCCGAATTTTCCCCGCAGCCCAACGCCATTCACACGGTTGACAGTACTCCGGAGGTAGCCTTCAATGACCGGGCAATGAATGTTGCCTGTGGATTGTGGAATTTATATCTTAAAGCCAGTCACATGGCTATTTAGCAACAAGCTTGTTATATAATTTTGTTTTTACCAGGGGAATCACTTTGTTTCCAATCAGCTCGATGCATTGTAATAATTTTTCATGCGGCAGTGAGGCATAATCCAATTGAAAACAAAACCTAGACACCCCACCAAGCGCATCCGATAAGCGCAATATTTTTATTGCTACCTCTTCTGGATTTCCTACCAGCAATGCACTTCCTCTTGATTTTAAATCTATTTCAAAACGCGAAATACTTTTTGGCAAATTATGTAGTTTGCTCATAGATTTGGACCAACCAGGGTAAAATTCTTTTATGGCTTGCTCTGTTGTATCAGCCACATATCCCATCGAGTGTAATCCAACCTTTAATTGCTCCTTTTCAAAGCCTGCATCCCTTCCAGCCTCTTTATAGAGTTCGACCAATGGAATTACCTGGTCTATCTGACCATCAATAATAGCAACCATTAAGGGGAGGCCAAGCTCACCTGCACGGATAAAAGAGGCGGGTGTTCGTAGAGCAGCATACCATATTGGCAGCGTATCTTGTAATGGCCTCGGGCTCACAACCATGTTGTTCAAGGGAGGTCTATATTTACCAGACCAAGTGATGGTATCGTTATCCCGAATTTTAAGTAAAAGTTCTAGTTTTTCTGAAAAAATTTCTGCTGAATCCTTTACGTTGAGGCCAAATAAAGGGAATGCTTCGATGGAAGATCCACGTCCTGCTATAATTTCAGCACGTCCTTTCGAAATTAAATCTAATGTTGCAAACTCTTGAAATACACGGACCGGATCAGCTGTGCCTAATCCAGTTACTGCGCTTGTAAGACGTATGCGATTCGTGAGTGATGCTGCCGCCGCCATCAAGACTACAGGAGCAGAGTCCAGCTTGTCTTTTCCATGGTGTTCACCAATTCCGTACAAATCCAAACCTGCTTTATCGGCAAACTTTATTCTCTCAAGGAGGTTTTCAATCGCGTCTTCATTTCTTTCTACAAGTCCCGCATCACGAGACGCAACAAAAGTATCAATTCCAATTTCCATAAAATGTCAGATTTAGTAGATACATTCGGTCAACAATATTCAAAAACTGCTACGAAGTAATATGCAGTTCACTTCGTCCTCAGTCGTTGCCCCTCCAGAACTGCAAGCAATATTAAGAAAAATGAAAAGCTATTTATTAACCAAAGTATGATAAAAACGCCGTATGCTGCCGTCGATAATGAGTGGCACTGTTGTGGCTTCTGAGATCAATACATTTGCTGCCTCACCCATTTCTCTAAGAAGCTGATCCTTGTGCTTTATGATGTCGCTGTACACCTTTGTTTGATATTTTTTCCAATGTGCAGTCTCCACTTTCGAGATCACTTTAAATCCGTGTGCAGCCATCAACAACGACTGGTCTTCAAGAACGCTGTCCCAGGTTGTAAAAATGAATTGCGCGCCGCTCTTCGCAACTCTTTTTATTTCCTCTAAGGCTTCTGCTTTATTTTTGACCATCCAAAACGCGTCTATACTGATAACAACGTCTACTGAATTGCTCGGCATAGGAATGCTACAAAATCCCCCTACTTCAAATGTGGGCTTATAGACCAGGTCGAAATTTTCTTTTAGCAAATTAGCCTTTTGAATTGCCTCCGGGATAATATCGATTCCGATCAATTTCAATTTCTTTTGCTCAGCTATCTTTAACCCCGGGCCGCCTTTTCCGCAACCAATATCCAAAAGCACGTCTCCTTGTTTCGTGTTTAAGAGACGTATGAACATCTCTAAATCCTTTTTTGTGACGAAGCCGAAGTGATCAAGTCCAGATGGATAATTGCTTTCAAAAGCGTTAGACCAGATATTCTCCAAGGTTTCACTTTTACCAGCATAGCTATAGTAGCTTCTGTACATATCTTCACTTAGGTCTTCATACCGTTCATTCCCTGATGTGGATTCTTGCATAGATGCTTAAATTTGAATCTTGTTTGGTTAAGCAGAATTATTGTAAATCTTTCTACCGGCCGGGTCGCACTCTCTCAATAATTCAAATTCAGACAAGTGCTTTTTAAATTGTTTCGAGTGATAGAATTGTAAACTTCCTTATTTTTATTCAAAACTCCCGGCATAATGTCTAGAGCAGTTTCACCAAAGATCATCGTGTTTATCTCTTTGCAAAGAGATAAAACCAAACTTACTGAAGCTTAGGCAACCGCAACAACTCTATATTATTAATTCATCCCCTTCAACAATAAATTCTTCGCTTTTATCTTTTACCCACTTTAAAGTATTTATTTCTTCAGAAAGACTATCAATTGTCGGTTTGGAAAGAAGGTTTCTGATATCAATTTTTACCCCAAAAACCTTTTCAGCCCTGACCGTAAATTGCATAGCTTTCAAACTATGTCCACCCAATGCAAAAAAGTCGTCTAATACACCAACACGATCAATTTGCAGGACTTCTTCCCAGATTTTCACCAGCTTTTCCTCTATCTCATTTCTTGGGGCTACGTACTCCACCCCACTGGTTAGTCCCAGCCCCTGAGGAGCCGGCAATAATTTCTTGTCAATTTTCCCACTAGTATTGAGAGGGAATTTTTCCAGTTGAACGAAGTGATCAGGAATCATATAATGCGGCAAGTGTTCTTGCAAAAACGTCCGCAATGCACCTATCTGCTGTTGTTCCCCGGAAGTAATGTATGCTACCAGTTGTTTTTCTTCATTCCGCTTTTCTTCATTCCCTCTGACCACTACTACGGCCTGCTCAATGTGTTGATGCTGCTCCAAGGCCTGCTCAATTTCTGCCAGCTCGATGCGGTGTCCCCGGATCTTGACTTGTTGATCCTTACGCCCGGCGCAGTAAAGCGAACCGTCCTTCAGCCATGAGCCATAGTCGCCCGTCCGGTAGAGGCGATCTCCGGCCACAAAAGGACTCTGCCTGAAACTACCCTCCGTTAGCTCTCTACGCGTGTAGCCCCGGGCCACGCCCGCTCCCCCGATGTAGAGCTCGCCCTCAACCCCGCTTGCTACCGGATTGCCGTTCTGGTCCAGAACGTAGATGCGCGTGTTGGCAATGGGTTTACCGATCAGAATCCTTTCCTGGTCTTTTTCCAACGCTTTTACCGTCGACCATACCGTTGTTTCCGTCGGTCCGTACATGTTGTAGACTTGCGCATGGGGCAGCTTTTGGTAAAGCTCCTTGACCAGCCAGGCCCGCACCGGCTCACCCCCCAGCAGGATGTGGCGGATGGAAGCCCAGCCCGCATCTTTGGAAAGGTGCTCATTGAGCAGCGCGCCCATCGAGGGGGTGATCTGTAGATGGCTCACCTGGTGGGTGCGGATGTGGGCGTACACCGAGTAGTTGCCCGCCGGGCGGGCGTGGGCCTGCTGCCCCCCGGGCTGGTCGTGCTGCTCACCGCCCGCAAGCTGGTCGTGCTGCTCACCGAGGTGTCTGGCTTCTGGCTGGATCACCACTTTGTAGCCTTTGGTGAGGGTCCACAACAGCTCGAGTACCGATATGTCGAAGGTGAAGTTGGTCATCGACAGCAAGGTGCCTTGCTGCTCGCCAAAGATGGCCGTCATGCCGGTGAAAAAGTTGGTCACATTCCCATGCTCGATCATTACTCCTTTGGGCTTGCCGGTGGAACCGGAAGTATAGATCACGTAAGCCAGGTGGTGGGCTTTGGCCTGGCTGGTGATCGGGCTGGCAGCATAGGCCTTCTCCGCTTGCCGGAAGCCGGCTAAGGCGGGAGCATCCAGCAGCACTTTACAGCCACTATCTTCCAGAATGGCGGCGACTCTTTGTGGTGGGGAGTGGGGATCGATGGGCACGTAGGCCCCTCCTGCCTTCAGCACCCCCAGGATGGCAATGATCATCCACTCACTGCGCTCCAGCTGGATGCCCACCAGATCGTCGGGCTGGATGTGATAGTTCTCCCTCAGGTAATGAGCCAGCTGATTAGACTTTTCATCAAGCTGCTGGTAGGTCAGCTCTGTATCCTCAAAAACTACGGCTATATTATCTGGCGTTTTTGCAGCCTGTTCTTCGAATAGGTCTACAATCGTTTTGTCTTTCGGGTAAGCTACGGCTGTGTCGTTGAATGTGACCAGCAGTTGGTGCTTTTCTGCTTCTGAAAGGTAATCTAATGTACTTAAAGGTTGATTGGCGTTGTGTGCAAACGCATTGATCAACTTATCAAGGTGCCTCATCAAGCTCTTCAATGACAACTCATCGTAGCGGTTGAGGTTGTATTTAATGTTTATCCCTAGCGAAACAGCTGAGGGGCTCACTACAACATTAAAGTCATAATTGGTGCGCTCGAACACTTCCACTGACTCTACCGAGAGTCCTTCTTCGCGCTGGGTGTTTAATACACTTACATTCTTCAGTTCCTTTACGGCGTAATTCTCAAATAACATGATATGATTCATTAGTTCCATGCCCAGCTCACTCTGGGCCTGCACCTCTGATAGATTCACATAATGATGGGACGCGCTCCGGATGGATTGCTCCTGCAGCTCTTTCAATAGCGTAACCGGCGTATCATCGGGCGCATACTTTACTCGAACTGGAATGGTATTGATGAACAGGCCGATCATGTCTTCCACGCCGGGCAAGTCGGCCGGACGACCCGACACGACGGCGCCAAACACCACATCGCTGGTGTTGTTGTAGCGCGACAACAAGTAGCCCCATACGGCCTGTACAAAAGTGTTTTGAGTAATGCCTATTTCTGTGCACAGGGCGTCTACCTTCTTGAATAGATCTCCCTCTATGCGCAGACGTTCACTGGATTCGACGTAGGTGGTGTCTGCTGCTTCTGCCTTGAAGGGTATCTCTGCTACTGATGCGTAGCCCGACAGGTAATTCTTCCAGTAACTGAGTGAACTTTCCCTGTCTACTGTTCTTAACCAGTTGATATAATCAGCGTAAGGCACAACCGGTAAGAGGTCTGGTGTAATGCCCTTTATTGCTGCGCTTAACAGCTCATTGAAGTCATTGATGAGCACACCCGTGCACCAGCCATCCATCAAGACATGGTGATGACTCCACACAAACTCATACTCCCCGTCTGATAACTCAACCACGTGCAGGCGCATCTGAGAACCGCTGCTCAGATCAAAGCCTCTTTCCCGGTCCTGCTGCTTGATGAACGCTACTTGTGCTTGCTGGTCGGCCTGGCGATCGAGCTTCTGGTAGGTAAAATTACTGGCTACTTCTTTCCTTACGATCTGTAGAGACCTACTGGCGTATTCAGTCGTGAAACTGGTACGGAGCACGGCATGCCTGGCGGTTAAGCGATCATAAGCTCCTTTTAGCTTTTCAATAGCCAAACCTTTAGTCCGTACCTTGTAAGAGGTCTGCTCAAAGTAAAGCGAGTTGGAATCTTCCGCTAACCAGTGGTAGTATATTCCTTCCTGGAGAGGAGATAACTCATAGACATCCTCCAGCGTATTATCGGAGTTAATTACTGACAGCTCTTCCTGGCTCAGCCCTTTGAAGCTTAGATCAGAAGGCGTCAGATAAGTAGTATCCGCTTTGGCTAATGTTTCTATTAAGACTTCCAGGTTCTTTTTATAAGATGCGGCAATCTTTCTAATTGTCGCCACCTCATACCTGGCACTTGAATAGCGGATCGACATGCCCAACTCTCCTTTTACCAGCATCCCCGATACGTCCAGTATCGCATCCGTTGTGTTGTCTCTTGATGCATCTGCCCCGATCCGCTCTGACGCATACTCAAACAGGGAATCGCCCTCGTTGGATACGTTGCTGCCAAAGTCGCCCAGGTAGTTGAAGGTGATCTCGGGGGTGAGTTTGCTGTCAAGCCCTTGCCGGCTTAAGTGGCTCAAGATGCCATAGCCAATGCCCTTATTGGGTATGCTCCGCAGGGACTCTTTAACCCCTACCAAGCTCTGGGTCTGATTTGAAGAATCAGACACTTGCAATACGAACGGATACACCGTAGTAAACCAGCCCACCGTTCTGCTGATGTCTACCCCATCGAGGATCTCTTCTCTGCCGTGCCCCTCCATCTTGAGTACGCTCTTGTCCACTGTCAGCACCTCCTTCAAGGCAAGGCCCAGACCCGTCAGCAACACATCGTTGATCTCCGTGTTGTAGACCCGGTGCACCCTGGTTTGCAGCAACTCAGTGGTGTTCTGGTCCAGGCCGAAAGATTCAGCAGAATCCAGCACGGCCTGCCGGCCTTCTGGTAGTGGTTTGTCCTGGGGTAAAGCGGCCAGCGGCTGCTCACTGACCTTTTGCCAGTAAGTGCGCTCCTTGTCAAGGGCTGGACTTGCCGCATACTCTTGCTGCAACAAAGCCCATCGTTGAAAAGAATCCGTCTTTGAGGGCAGGCCCGGCTTTTTGCCTTCTTTGTAACTGGTGTACAAGTTCGATAAGTCTTCCAGCAGGATACGCCAGGAGACGCCATCCACCACCAGGTGATGAATGATCAAGCCTAAGCGGTCTCCGTCCTGCAACCTAAAGTGAAGCACTCTCAGCAAAGGACCTGCCGACAACTTGATGCTTGCTTGTTGGGCTTCTCCCAGGCTTGCCATCTGCCCGAGCACATCCTCGGATTGGCGAAGGTCATAGAAGTCCAGGGTGTAACGCTTTGCGCTGGTGTCCTGGTTAAACTGCTGCCATGCTCCCGAGGGGCTCTGCTGGTAAACCATCCGAAGCGCATCATGGTGACGGGTAAGATCGGCCAAGCTCTGCTCGAGGATCTCGCCATCAAGTTGCTCCTTGCTGTACAGAACAACCGATTGGTTGTAGTGCTCAGGCACTTTTATCTGCTCGGCTTTGAAAAACCAGTCCTGGATGGGAGTCAGCACCACTTCTCCGCTCACCTCATTTTGGTCGCTCACCTGAGTAGTTCGCTCCATCAACCGCGCTAACTCTTCCACGACGGGTGTTCTCAGCAGGTGCTCTACTTTGAGCCGGTACCCGTGCTGTTTCAACCTGGCTACTACCTGGATGGACTTGATGGAGTCTCCTCCCAGATTGTAAAAGCTATCCTTGATGCCGATGCCTTCCCTTTTTAGAACATCCGACCATACCGAGACTAAAACCCTTTCCTGCGCTGTGCGCGGGGCTACATATTCCACTCCACTCGCTAATCCCAGCCCTTCTGGGTCGGGCAAAGACTGCTTGTCTACTTTACCGCTGGTTGTTAGCGGCATTGCTTCCAGTTGCACAAAGTGAGCCGGCAGCATGTACGCCGGCAGCGTCTCGGCCAGGTAAGCCCTTAATTCATTCGTGTTTTGATCAGCCTTGGAAGTGATGTAGGCCACCAGTTCCTTTTCCCCTGACTGGTTCTCTCTGGCTAGCACTACGGCTTGCTCAATGTGTTGATGGTTCAGTAAAGCCTGCTCTATCTCTGCCAGTTCGATGCGATGTCCCCGGATCTTGACCTGGTCGTCTTTGCGGCCGATGAAGGCGATGTTGCCGTCGGGCAGCCGGCGGCCTAAATCACCGGTTCTGTATAAGCGCTCTCCTGGTTTGAAGGGATTGGCAATGAACTTCTCTTTGGTGAGCCCTTCCTGGTTCAAATACCCCCTGGCCAGACCATCGCCTCCTATGTAAATCTCCCCTGCTACCCCTACTGGTTGTATGGCTTGCTGCTGGCTTAGGATATAGACCTGCGTGTTGGCAATGGGCTTGCCAATGGGAATACTATTGGCCCCTAGCGCCTCTGGCGGTCCCAGCTCACAGATCGTTGCGCAGATACTCGTTTCGGTTGGACCGTAGGCATTGTAGTAGGTGCCGTAGGCAAGAAAATCAACCGCCTTCTGGTAGTGGGCTGATTCGCCTGCGGTAATGAGCGTCTTGAGGCCCTGTAACTTGCCCACTTCGATCTTGCTCAGCAATGAGGGAGAGAGCGTGGCAATATCAATTGCATGGCTGCTGATGAGCCCGGTGAGCAAAGCGGGGTCCTTGCGGTGGGATTCCTCGGCCATCAACAAGCGGGCCCCCGAAAGCAGCACGATAAAGACTTCTGAAATGGAAGCATCGAAGGAAAACGAGGCCAACTGCAGGCCCCGGTTGTGCGTCTCTACCCTGAAGGCATCGATCTGGGCAAGGATCGTGTTCGCAATCGCCCGGTGCTCGACCATCACCCCTTTGGGCACACCGGTAGAACCGGAAGTATAGATCACGTAGGCCAGATGCGCAGGCGTACTGGTTGTGGACAGCCCCTGGGCAGGATAACGCTGCGCATCAAACTCTACATCAATGGCAAAGACTGCTCCCTGATAGTAATCAATATCGTAAATGAAGCTCGTCTCGGTGATGAGCAGCTTTAAGGCGCTGTCTTTGACAATGTATGCTTTCCGGGAGGATGGGTAGTCAGCATCGATGGGAACGTAGGCGCCTCCTGCCTTTAGTACTCCCAGGATGGCAATGATCACCCACTCACTACGCTCCAGTTGGATGCCCACCAGATCGTCGGGCCGGACCTGGTAGTTCTCCCTCAGGTAGTGAGCCAGCTGATTAGACTTTTCATCAAGCTGCTGGTAGGTCAGCTCTTTTCCAGCAAAAACTACGGCTATGTTATGCGGCGTCCTGGCGGCTTGTTCTTCGAATAAGTCTACAATCGTTTTATCCTTCGGGTAAGCTACGGCTGTATCGTTGCAGCTGACCAGCAGTGTATGCTTCTCTTCCTCTGATAGGTAATCTAATGTGCTTAAAGGTTGATTGGCGTTGTGTGCAAACGCATTGATTAATCTACCAAAATGATCTATCAGGTGCTTTAGCGACGCGTTATCGTAACGATTGGCATTGTACCTGATATTTATCATCAATGCAACGGAAGAAGGAGCAATTGCTATGTTAAAATCATAATTGCTTTGGTCAATGACTTCCATTGACTCTACCGAGAGTCCTTCTTCACGCTGGGTATTTAATATACCTTCATTTTCCAGTTCTTTTACCGCAAAGTTCTCAAATAACATGATATGATTCATCAGCTCCATGCCCAGCTCACTCTGGGCCTGGACTTCTGATAGATTCACATAATGATGGGATGCACTCCGGATGGATTGCTCCTGCAACGCTTTTAAGAGTTCAACCGGCGTATTATCGGGCGCATACTTTACTCGCACTGGGACAGTATTGCTAAACAGGCCAATCATTTCTTCCACGCCGGGCAAGTCGGCCGGACGGCCCGACACCACAATTCCAAACACCACATCGCTGGTGTTGTTGTAGCGCGACAACAAGTAGCCCCATACGGCTTGTACAAAAGTGTTTTGAGTAATGCCTATTTCTGTGCACAGGGCGTCTACCTTCTTAAATAAATCTCCTCCTACTTGCAGACGTTCCCTGGATTCGACGTAGGTGGTGTCTGCTGCTTGTGCCTTGAAGGGTATCTCTGCTACTGATGCGTAGCCCGACAGGTAATCCTTCCAGTAACTGAGTGAACTTTCCCTGTCTATCGTTCTTAACCAGTTGATGTAATCAGCGTAAGGCACCACCGGTGAGAGGGCTGGTGCAGTGCCCTTTATTGCTGCACTCAACAGCTCATTGAAGTCATTGATAAGCACACTCATGCACCAGCCATCCATCAAGACATGGTGATGACTCCACACAAACTCATACTCCCCGTCCGACAACTCAACCACGTGCAGGCGCATCTGAGAACCGCTGCTCAGATCAAAGCCTCTTTCCCGGTCCTGCTGCTTGATGAGCGCTACGTGCGCCTGGCGGTCGGCCTGGCTATCGAGCTTCTGGTAGGTAAAATTACTGGCTACTTCTTTCCTTACGATCTGCAAGGATCTACCGGCGTATTCAGTCGTGAAACTGGTACGGAGCACGGCATGTCTGGCGGTTAAGCGATCATAAGCTCCTTTTAGCTTTTCTACATCTAATACTTTGGCCCGCACCCTGTAGGAAATCTGCTCAAAATAAAGGGCGCTGGAATCTTGAGTTAACCAGTGGTAGTATATTCCTTCCTGGAGAGGAGATAACTCGTAGACATCCTCCAGGTCATTATCGGAGTTAATTACTGACAGCTCTTCCTGGCCCAGCCCTTTAAAACTTAGATCAGAAGGCGTCAGATAAGTAGTATCCGCTTTGGCTAATGTTTCTATTAAGACTTCCAGGTTCTTTTTATAAGATGCGGCAATCTTTTTAATTGTCGCCACCTCATACCTGGCACTGGAATAGCGGATTGACATGCCCAACTCTCCCCGCACCAGCATCCCCGATACATCCAGTATCGCATCCGTTGTGTTGTCTCTTGATGCATTGGATCCGATCCGCTCTGATGCATATTCAAACAGGGACTTGCCCTCATTGGATAGGTTGCTGCCAAAGTCTCCCAGGTAGTTGAAGGTGATCTCGGGAGTGAGCTTACTGTCAAGCCCTTGCCGGCTTAAGTGGCTCAAGATGCCATAGCCAATGCCCTTATTGGGTATGCTTCGCAGGGACTCTTTGACCCGTACCAAGCTCTGGGTCTGATTTGAAGCATCAGCCACCTGCAATACGAACGGATACACCGTAGTAAACCAGCCCACCGTTCTGCTGATGTCTACCCCATCGAGGATCTCTTCCCTGCCATGCCCCTCCATCTTGAGCACGCTCTTGTCCACTGTCAGCACCTCTCGCAAGGCAAGACCCAGGCCCGTCAACAGCACATCGTTGATCTCCGTGTTGTAGACCCGGTGCACCCTGGTTTGCAGCAACTCAGTGGTGTTCTGGTCCAGGCCGAAAGATTCAGCAGAATCCAGCACGGCCGGCCGGCCTTCTGGTAGTGGTTTGTCCTGGGGTAAAGCGGCCAGCGGCTGCTCACTGACCTTTTGCCAGTAAGTACGCTCCTTGTCAAGGGCTGGACTTGCCGCATACTCTTGCTGCAAGAAAGCCCATCTTTGAAGAGAATCCGTCTTTGAGGGCAAGCTTGGCTTTTTGCCTTCTTTGTAACTGGTGTATAGCGTTGATAAGTCTTCCAGCAGGATACGCCAGGAGACGCCATCCACCACCAGGTGATGAATGATCAAGCCTAAGCGGTCCCCGTCCTGCAACCTAAAGTGAAGCACTCTCAGCAAAGGACCCGCCGACAACTTGATGCTTGCTTGTTGGGCTTCTCCCAGCTGCATCATCTGCCCGAGGGCATCCCCGGATTGGCGAAGGTCATAGAAGTCGAGTGTGTAGCGCTTTGCGCTGGTGTCCTGGTTAAACTGCTGCCATGCTCCCGAGGGGCTCTGCTGGTAAACCATCCGAAGCGCATCATGGTGCCGGGTGAGATCGGCCAAGCTCTTCTCCAGGATATTGCCCTCGAGCTGCTCCTTGCTGTATAGGACAACCGATTGGTTGTAGTGCTCAGGCACTTTTATCTCCTCGGCTTTGAAAAACCAGTCCTGGATGGGGGTCAGCACCACTTCTCCGCTTACCTCACTTTGGTCGCTCACCTGAGTAGTCAACTCCATCAAACGGCAAAGATCCTCCAGTACCGGATACTTTAATATATGCTCTACTTTGAGCCGGTACCCGTGCTGTTTCAACCTGGCTACTACCTGGATGGATTTGATGGAATCCCCACCCAGATTGTAAAAGCTATCCTTGATGCCGATGCCTGTTCTTTTTAGAACATCTGACCATACCGAGGCTAAAGCCTTTTCCTGTTCTGTGCCCGGAGCTACATATGCTACGCCACCGGATAGTCCCAGTCCTTGCGGATCGGGCAAAGACTTCTTGTCTACTTTACCACTAGCAGTTAACGGCATTGCTTCCAGTTGCACAAAGTGAGCCGGCAGCATGTACGCCGGCAGCGTCCCTGCCAGGTAAGCCCTTAATTCACTTGTGTTTTGCTCAACCTTGGAGGTGATATAAGCCACCAGTTCTTTTTCTGCTGACTGGTTCTCTCTGGCCAGCACTACGGCTTGGTTTATCTGTTGATGCTGCGCCAAAGCCTGCTCAATCTCTGCCAGTTCGATGCGGTGCCCCCGGATCTTGACCTGGTCATCTTTTCTGCCGATAAACTCGATGGTGCCGTCGGGCAGCCACCGGCCCAGATCTCCGGTCTTGTATAAGCGCTCTGCTGGTTTGAAGGGACTGGCGATGAACTTCTCTTTGGTGAGCCCTTCCTGGTTCAAATACCCCCTGGCCACCTGGTCGCCTCCGATGAGGATCTCGCCCGAAACCCCGGCCGGCTGAAGGGCATGCTTCTCGTTGACAATATAGATGCGCGTGTTGTCAACCGGTCTGCCAATCGGTACCTCTTTGCCCAACGTGGCATGCCGGCTCAGATTGATTGCCGTCACATCTATGGAGGCTTCCGTGGGGCCGTAGTAGTTATGCAGGCTGGTGAAGGGAGCCCTGGCCCTGAAGGCTTCTTCCAGGGGTTTGCCTAATGCCTCCCCGCTGCACACCACGTGTCGCAGACCCGCCAGGCGCTCCCAGCCGATGGCAGGCAGGGCCGCACTCAACATGGAGGGCACAAAGTGGACGATGCTCACCTTGTGGCCGGCCAGCACCTGATGCAGGTAGAGCGGGTCTTTGTGGCCCTCGGGCCTTGCCACCACCAGCTTACTGCCACTCACCAGCGGCAGCAACAGCTCCCAGACGGAAACGTCAAAGGTGACCGGCGTTTTCTGCAGGAATACATCAGAGGCCTCTACTTGTAACTGGCGCTTCATCCACAGCAGGCGGTTGACCAGCCCCCGGTGCTCGAGCAGTACGCCTTTGGGCTTGCCCGTCGAGCCGGAGGTGTAGAGCACGTAGATCAGGTTGTCGGCTGTAGCCGTGAGGGGGAGGGCTTGAGTGGGGTAACGCTGCCGGCTTGCCTTGAAGTGGGTTAGCGCTGCTTCGTCCAGGCATACCTTACAGCGGGTATCGGCTTGCATGTAGCTGATTCTTTCCTGGGGGTAGTGGGGATCGATGGGCACGTAGGCCCCTCCTGCCTTCAGCACCCCTAGTATCGAGATCAGCATCCACTCACTGCGCTCCAGCTGGATGGCTACCAGATCGTCGGGCCGGATCTGATAGTTCTCTTTCAGGTAATGAGCCAGTTGGTTGGACCGCTCATCAAGCTGCTGGTAGGTCAGCTCCGTATCCTCAAATACTACCGCTATATTAGCTGGCGTCTTGGCGGCTTGCTCTTCGAATAGGTCCACGACCGTCTTATCCTTCGGGTAAGCTACGGCCGTATCATTAAAAGTTACCAATAACTCGTACTCTTCCTCTTCGGATAAGAAATTCATATGCTCAATGCTTGATTTGAATGCTCTATAAACTTATTTACTACACCACTAAGGTGATTTTTTATCCTTTTTATTAATGGTGTACTATAGTAATTTTGATTGTACTTTATATTTATGTTGATAAAAGTTGGAACTGGATGAACAGTTAGGTTAAAATTATAATTGGTGCGCTCGAACACTTCTACTGACTCTACCGAGAGTCCTTCTTCGCGCTGGGTGTTTAATACACCTTCATTTTCCAGTTCCTTTACGGCGTAGTTCTCAAATACCATAATATGATTCATCAACTCCATGCCCAGCTCACTCTGGGCCTGCACCTCCGATAGATTCATATAATGATGGGATGCACTCCGGATGGATTGCTCCTGCAACGCTTTTAACAGTTCAACCGGCGTATCATCGGGCGTATACTTTACTCTTACCGGGACAGTATTGATGAACAGGCCGATCATGTCTTCCACGCCGGGCAAATCCGCTGGACGACCCGACACGACTGCGCCAAACACCACATCGCTGGTGTTGTTGTAGCGCGACAACAAGTAGCCCCATACGGCCTGTACAAAAGTGTTTTGAGTAATGCCTATTTCTGTGCACAGGGCGTCTACCTTCTTGAATAGATCTCCCCCTATTTGCAGGTGTTCGACGGACTCAACGTAGGTGGTATCTGCTGTTTGTGCCTTGAAGGGTATCTCCGCTACTGATGCGTAGCCCGACAGGTAATTCTTCCAGTAACTGAGTGAACTTTCCCTGTCTATCGTTCTTAACCAGTTGATGTAATCAGCGTAAGGCACAACCGGTGAGAGGTCTGGTGTAGTGCCTTTGAGTGCTGCACTCAACAGCTCATTAAAGTCATTGATGAGCACACCCGTGCACCAGCCATCCATCAAGACATGGTGATGACTCCAGATAAACTCGTATTCTCCTTCTGACAACTCAACCACGTGCAGGCGCATCTGAGAACCGCTGCTCAAGTCAAAGCCTCTTTCCCGGTCCTGCTGCTTGATCTGCGCTACCTGTGCTTGCTGGTCGGCCTGGCGATCGAGCTTCTGGTAGGTAAAATTACTGGCTACTTCTTTCCTTACGATCTGTAAAGACCTACCGGCGTATTCAGTCGTGAAACTGGTACGGAGCACGGCATGTCTGGCGGTTAAGCGATCATAAGCTCCTTTTAGCTTTTCAATAGCCAAACCTTTGGTCCGTACCTTGTAAGAGGTCTGCTCAAAGTAAAGCGAGTTGGAGTTTTCCGCTAACCAATGGTAGTATATTCCTTCCTGGAGAGGAGATAACTCATAGACATCCTCCAGGTCATTGTCTGCATTGAGTTGGGACAGCTCTTGAAGGGAGAGCCCTTTGAAACTTAGATCAGAAGGCGTCAGATAAGTAGTATCCGCTTTGGCTAACGCCTCGATGAGCACCTCAAGGTTCTTTTTATAAGATGCGGCTATCTTTCTAATTGTTGCCGCCTCATACCTGGCACTGGAATAGCGGATCGACATGCCCAACTCTCCCCGCACCAGCATCCCCGATACGTCCAGTATCGCATCCGTTGTGTTGTCTCTTGATATATTAGATCCGATCCGCTCTGATGCATACTCAAACAGGGAACCTCCCTCGTTGGATAGGTTGCTGCCAAAATCTCCCAGGTAGTTGAAGGTGATCTCGGGGGTGAGTTTGCTGTCAAGTCCTTGCCGGCTTAGGTGGCTCAAGATGCCATAGCCAATGCCCTTATTGGGTATGCTCCGCAGGGACTCTTTAACCCCTACCAAGCTCTGTGTCTGATTGGCAGCATCAGCCACCTGCAATACGAACGGATACACCGTAGTAAACCAGCCCACCGTTCTGCTGATGTCTACCCCATCGAGGATCTCTTCCCTGCCATGCCCCTCCATCTTGAGTACGCTCTTGTCCACTGTCAGCACCTCCTTCAAGGCAAGGCCCAGACCCGTCAACAGCACATCGTTGATCTCCGTGTTGTAGACCCGGTGCACCCTGGTTTGCAGCAACTCGGTGGTGTTCTGGTCCAGGCCGAAAGATTCAGCAGAATCCAGCACGGCCGGCCGGCCTTCTGGTAGTGGTTTGTCCTGGGGTAAAGCGGCCATCGGCTGCTCACTGACCTTTTGCCAGTAAGTGCGCTCCTTGTCAAGGGCTGGACTTGCCGCATACTCTTGCTGCAAGAAAGCCCATCTTTGAAAAGAATCCGTCTTTGAGGGCAAGCTTGGCTTTTTGCCTTCTTTGTAACTGGCGTACAAGTTCGATAAGTCTTCCAGCAGGATACGCCAGGAGACGCCATCCACCACCAGGTGATGAATGATCAAGCCTAAGCGGTCTCCGTCCTGCAACCTAAAGTGAAGCACTCTCAGCAAAGGACCTGCCGACAACCTGATGCTTGCTTGTTGGGCTTCTCCCAGCCTTGCCATCTGCCCGAGCACATCTTCGGATTGGCGAAGGTCATAGAAGTCCAGGGTGTAGCGCTTTGCGCTGGTATCCTGGTTAAACTGCTGCCATGCTCCCGAGGGGCTCTGCTGGTAAACCATCCGAAGCGCATCGTGATGCCGGGTAAGATCGGCCAAGCTCTTCTCCAGGATCTCACCGTCAAGTTGCTCCTTGCTGTATAGGACAACCGATTGGTTAAAGTGCTCAGGCACTTTTATCTCCTCGGCTTTGAAAAACCAGTCCTGGATGGGGGTCAGCAACACTTCTCCGCTTACCTCACTCTGGTCGCTCACCTGAGTAGTCAACTCCATCAGACGGCAAAGATCCTCCAGTACCGGGTACTTTAATATATGCTCTACTTTGAGGGAATAACCGCGCTGCTTCAACCTGGCTACTACCTGGATGGACTTGATGGAGTCTCCCCCCAGATTGTAAAAGCTATCCTTGATGCCGATGCCTTCCCTTTTTAGAACATCCGACCATACCGAGGCTAAAGCCTTTTCCTGCGCTGTGGCTGGAGTTACATATTCTACACCACTGGATAGTCCCAGTCCTTCTGGGTCCGGCAGCGCTTTCTTGTCTACTTTACCGTTGGCGGTTAACGGCATTGTTTCCAGCTGCACAAAGTAGGCCGGTAACATATACGCCGGCAGCGTCTGTTTTAAATAAGCTCTTAACTCGTTTGTGTTTTGCTCAACCTTGGCAGTGACGTAGGCCACGAGCTCCTTTTCTCCTGACTGGTTCTCTTTGACTATAACTACGGCTTGCTTTATCTTTTCATACTTTAATAAAGCATGCTCTACTTCTCCAAGCTCGATGCGGTGTCCCCGGATCTTGACCTGATCGTCTTTTCTGCCTAAAAACTCGATGTTGCCATCGGGCAGCCATCTTCCTAGATCTCCTGTCTTGTACAACCGCTCTCCTGGTTTGAAGGGACTGGCGATGAACTTCTCTTGGGTTAACGCTTCCCTGTTCAAATAGCCCCTGGCCAAACCATTTCCTCCTATGCAAATTTCTCCTGTCACACCAATTGGCATTAACTTTTGATTTACATCCAAGATTAACACCTGACGACCTGCATACGATCTACCAATTGGGATTACATGATCGAATTTTGAAAGTTTACCCTGCGACATAATTGGAAACCATGTAGCTGTTAGCGTGGTTTCTGTCGGTCCATAAACATTGTAAAACTCCTTTGTAAAATTGGAAATATGATGCCATTGTTTTTCAAGCACTCCTTTTTCAACTTTCTCACCACCTATTGCACAAAACTCAAGCTGATGCGAGAGCCTCTCAGGGTTTAAGGTAGCTATGAATGAATTAAAAAATGCAGTTGAAAAATCCGCATGGGTAATTTTGTAGCTTGAGATCAGGTCAAAAATATATTCAGGATCAACTTTAGGCGTTTTTATATACAAGGTAGCACCGAAACTTAAAGCTGTGAAAATTTCCTGTGCAGCTGCATCAAAAGCAATGTTAAAAAATTGCAAAAAGCGGGATTCGGCTCTTACTCCATATAAGTTTTTAACATTAAAAATGTGGGCAACGATGCTACGATGCTCGATCAAAACGCCTTTTGGCAACCCTGTAGATCCGGAAGTATATATAGCGTAAATTAAGTTACAAGGACTTAATTCTTTTGGCAAATTTATCTTTGGATATGTTAAACTTTTGGCTATAAAAATATTCAATGTATTTTCATCAATAATCAATAGACATTTGCTGTCCTTTATAACATATTTTATTTTTTCTTCTGGCGAATCTATATCTATCGGGATATACGCGGCGCCTGCTTTTAGAATGGCGAGAATTACAATGATAATATTTTCGCTTCTCGATAATTGAAAACTAACTAAATCATCCGGCTTAATCTTATAAGTATCTTTTAAGTAATGTGCGAGTTGATTCGAACGCTCATTTAACTCCTGATAAGAAATTTCTCTGCCTTCGAACACAAGCGCCACTTTTTTGGGCGTCTTTGCAGCCTGCTCTTCGAATAGGTCTACGACCGTCTTATCCTTCGGGTAAGCTACGGCTGTATCGTTGTAGCTGACCAGCAGTGTATGTTTCTCTTCCTGTGACAGGTAATCTAATGTACTTAAAGGTTGATCAGTGTTATGTGCAAACGCATTGACTACCTTATCAAGGTGCCTCATCAAGTTCTTTAATGACAACTGATCGTAGCGGTTGAAATTACATGTAATATTTATCGCTAGCGAAACAGCTGAGGAACTCACTATAACATTAAAGTCATAATTGGTGCGCTCAAACACTTCCACTGACTCTACCGACAAGCCTTCTTCACTGTGTGTGTTCAATACGCCTTCATTTTCCAGTTCCTTTACGGCGTAATTCTCGAATATCATGATATGATTCATCAGCTCCACGCCCAGCTCACTCTGGGCCTGCACCTCTGATAGATTCACATAATGATGGGATGTACTCCGGATGGATTGCTCCTGCATCTCTTTTAATAGAGTAGCAGGCGTATCGTCGGGCGCGTACTTTACTCTTACCGGAATGGTATTGCTAAACAGTCCGATCATGTCTTCCACGCCGGGCAAGTCGGCCGGACGACCCGACACGACTGCGCCAAACACCACATCGCTGGTGTTGTTGTAACGCGACAACAAGTAGCCCCATACGGCCTGTACAAAAGTATTGTGGGTTATGCCTAGCTGCGTGCACAGGGCGTCTACCTTCTTGAATAGACTTCCCCCTATTTGCAGACGTTTACTGGACTCGACGTAGGTGGTGTCTGCTGTTTGTGCCTTGAAGGGTATCTCCGCTACCGATGCGTAGCCTGACAGGTAATCCTTCCAGTAACTCAGTGAACTGTCGCTGTCTATGGCTCTTAACCAGTTGATATAATCAGCGTAAGGCACGACCGGTGAGAGGTGTGGTGTGGTGCCTTTGAGTGCTGCGCTTAACAGTTCATTGAAGTCATTGATGAGCACACTCACGCACCAGCCATCCATTAGAATGTGATGATGACTCCAGATAAACTCATACTCGCCTTCTGACAACTCAACCACGTGCAGGCGCATCTGAGAACCGCTGCTCAGGTCAAAGCCTCTTTCCCGGTCCTGCTGCTTGATGAGCGCTACTTGCGCTTGCTGGTCGGCCTGCTTATCGAGCTTCTGGTAGGTAAAATTACTGGCTACTTCTTTTCTTACGATCTGTAAGGATCTACCGGCGTATTCAGTCGTGAAACTGGTACGGAGTACGGCATGCCTGGCGGTTAAGCGATCATAAGCTCCTTTTAGCTTTTCAATAGCCAAACCTTTGGTCCGTACCTTGTAAGAGGTCTGCTCAAAGTAAAGCGAGTTGGAATCTTGAGTTAACCAGTGGTAGTATATTCCTTCCTGGAGAGGAGCTAACTCATAGACATCCTCCAGGTCATTGTCGGAGTTAATTACTGACAGCTCTTCCTGGCTCAGCCCTTTGAAGCTTAGATCAGAAGGCGTTAGATAAGTAGTATCTGCTTTGGCTAATGTTTCTATCAATAATTCCAGGTTCTTTTTATAAGCTGCGGCAATCTTTCTAATTGTCGCTACCTCATACCTGGCACTTGAATAGCGGATCGACATGCCCAACTCTCCTTTTACCAGCATTCCCAATACATCCAGTATTGCATCCGTTGTATTGTCTCTTGATATATTGGATCCGATCCGCTCTGATGCATATTCAAACAGGGAATCGCCCTCATTGGATACGTTGCTGCCAAAGTCTCCCAGGTAGTTGAAGGTGATCTCGGGAGTGAGTTTGCTGTCAAGCCCTTGCCGGCTTAAGTGGCTCAAGATGCCATAACCAATGCCCTTATTGGGTATGCTCCGCAGGGACTCTTTAACCCCTACCAAGCTCTCTGCTCGACTGGCAGCATCCGCCACCTGCAATACAAAGGGATACACCGTAGTAAACCAGCCCACCGTTCTGCTGATGTCTACCCCATCGAGGATCTCTTCCCTGCCATGCCCCTCCATCTTGAGCACGCTCTTGTCCACTGTCAGCACCTCTCTCAAGGCAAGGGCCAGACCCGTCAACAGCACATCGTTGATCTCCGTGTTGTAGACCCGGTGCACCCTGGTTTGCAGCAACTCGGTGGTGTTCTGGTCCAGGCCGAAAGATTCAGCAGAATCCAGCACGGCCTGCCGGCCTTCTGGTAGTGCTTTATCCTGGGGTAAAGCGGCCATCGGCTGCTCACTGACCTTTTGCCAGTAAGTGCGCTCCTTGTCAAGGGCTGGACTTGCCGCATACTCTTGCTGCAAGAAAGCCCATCGTTGAAAAGAATCCGTCTTTGAGGGCAAGCTTGGCTTTTTGCCTTCTTTGTAACTGGTGTACAAGCTCGATAAGTCTTCCAGCAGGATACGCCAGGAGACCCCATCCACCACCAGGTGATGAATGATCAAACCTAAGCGGTCCCCGTCCTGCAACCTGAAATGAAGTACTCTCAACAAAGGACCTGCCGACAACTTGATGCTTGCTTGTTGGGCTTCTCCCAGCTGCATCATTTGCCCGAGGGCATCCTCGGATTGGCGAAGGTCATAGAAGTCCAGGGTGTAACGCTTTGCGCTGGTGTCCTGGTTAAACTGCTGCCATGCTCCCGAGGGGCTCTGTTGATAGACCATCCGAAGCGCATCATGGTGCCGGGTGAGATCGGCCAAGCTCTGCTCGAGGATTTGGCCGTCAAGTTGCTCCTTGCTGTACAGAACAACCGATTGGTTGTAGTGATCAGGCACTTTTATCTGCTCAGCTTTGAAAAACCAGTCCTGGATGGGGGTCAGCACAACCTCTCCGCTCACCTCACTTTGGTCGCTCACCTGAGTGGTTCGCTCCATCAGGCGTGCCAACTCTTCCACGACTGGTGTTCTCAGCAGGTGCTCTACTTTGAGCCGGTACCCGTGCTGTTTCAACCTGGCTACTACCTGGATGGACTTGATGGAGTCTCCTCCCAGATTGTAGAAATTATCCTTGATGCCGATGCCTTCCCTTTTTAGAACATCTGACCATACCGAGACTAAAACCCTTTCCTGCGCTGTGCCTGGAGCTACATATGCTACGCCACCGGATAGTCCTACTCCTTGCGGATCGGGCAGCGACTTCTTGTCTACTTTACCGCTGGTTGTTAGCGGCATTGCTTCCAGTTGCACGAAGTAGGCCGGCAGCATGTACGCCGGCAGTGTCTCGGCCAGGTAAGCCCTTAAATCATTCGTGTTTTGTTCTGAATTGGCAGTGATGTAAGCAACCAGCTCCTTTTCTCCTGACTCGTTGGCTTTGACCACTACTACGGCCTGCTCAATGCGTTGATGCTGCTCTAAGGCCTGCTCAATTTCTGCCAGCTCGATGCGGTGTCCCCGGATCTTGACCTGGTCGTCTTTTCGGCCGGCGCAGTAAAGCGAACCGTCCTGCAACCATGAGCCATAGTCGCCCGTCCGGTAGAGGCGGTCTCCGGCCACAAAAGGACTCTGCCTGAAACTACCCTCCGTTAGCTCTCTACGCGTGTAGCCCCGGGCCACGCCCGCTCCCCCGATGTAGAGCTCGCCCTCAACCCCGCTTGCTACCGGATTGCCGTTCTGGTCCAGAACGTAGATGCGCGTGTTGGCAATGGGTTTACCGATCAGAATCCTTTCCTGGTCTTTTTGCAACGCTTTTACCGTCGACCATACCGTTGTTTCCGTCGGCCCGTACATGTTGTAGACTTGCGCATGGGGCAGCTTTTGGTAAAGCTCCTTGACCAGCCAGGCCCGCACCGGCTCACCCCCCAGCAGGATGTGGCGGATGGAAGCCCAGCCCGCATCTTTGGAAAGGTGCTCATTGAGCAGCGCGCCCATCGAGGGGGTGATCTGTAGGTGGGTCACCTGGTGGGTGCGGATCTGGGCGTACACCGAGTAGTTGCCCGCCGGGCGGGCGTGGGCCTGCTCACTGCCCTCAAGCTGGTCATCCTGCTCACCGATGTGTCTGGCTTCTGGCTGGATCACCACTTTGTATCCTTTGGTGAGGGTCCACAACAGCTCGAGTACCGATATGTCGAAGGTGAAGTTGGTCATCGACAGCAAGGTGCCTTGCTGCTCGCCAAAGATGGCCGTCATGCCGGTGAAAAAGTTGGTCACATTCCCGTGCTCGATCATGACCCCTTTGGGCTTGCCGGTGGAACCGGAAGTATAGATCACGTAAGCCAGGTGGTGGGCTTTGGCCTGGCTGGTGATCGGGCCGGCAGCATAGGCTTGCTCCGCTTGCCGCAAGCCGGCTAAGGCGGGAGCATCCAGCAGCACTTTACAGCCACTATCTTCCAGAATGGCGGCAACTCTTTGTGGTGGGGAGTGGACATCAATGGGAACGTAGGCCCCTCCTGCCTTCAGCACTCCCAGGATGGCAATGATCATCCACTCACTGCGCTCCAGCTGGATGGCTACCAGATCATCGGGCCGGATGTCATAATTATCTCTCAGGTAATGAGCCAGTTGGTTGGACCGCTCATCAAGCTGCTGGTAGGTCAGCTCTATATCCTCAAATACCACCGCTACATTATCCGGCGTCCTGGCGACTTGCTCTTCGAATAGGTCTACAATCGTTTTGTCTTTCGGGTAAGCTACGGCCGTATCGTTGTAAGTGACCAGCAGTGTATGTTTCTCTTCCTCTGATAAGTAATCTACTTGGGAGAGTTTCGCTTGAGGCGTTTCCAGCAGGGCATTCAACAGGTGCTTGTAGTGCCTGATCATCCCTTCAACCATGGCCTTCTCATACACGTCCGGGTTGAATACAAGACTCAAGGACAGGTAATCACCCATCTCCTCCGCTGTAATCTCCAAATCAAATCTTGAAGTACGATAACCTTGATCAACTGTCTGGTTTAATGCTTCTTCCGCTAATTCAACTCCTTTTGACTTTTCCCCATTGTTTTGCAGGATGAGCATCACATCGAAGACGGCACTCCTGCTGGTATCTCTGTGCAGGTTTAAGTCTTCTACCAACCGATCAAAAGGATACATCTGGTGGCCGTAACTCTTTAGAGTATCCTCTTTGAGAGCCTGGTAGAAACCATCGAAGCTTTCCTGGGGATCAACCTGATTACGTAAAGCCAGCGTGTTTACGTAGAATCCGATCTGGTCTTCCAAATCGGCGTGCTCCCTGCCGGCTATGGGGCTTCCGATGATGATGTCCTGCTGGGCAGTGTAGCGGTACATCAATACGTTCCACGAGGCCAGTAAGCCCATGAACAGACTGCCCCCCTTGTCCTGGATGTAGCCTTTGAGTTTAGCCGTTGTGGTCTTATCCAGATAAGTAGCTAAGCCCTGCCCGTTATAGGTCTTTACATTTGGTCTTTGCTTGGTGGCCGGCAGGTCCAGCAGGGGCAACTCCCCGGCTAGTTTGTCGAACCAGTACGCTTGATGGGTTTTGAACGACTCTTGGTTCAACTGGCCTAGCTGCCAGGCTGAATAATCCTTGTACTGGATTCTTAACTGCTTTACCTGCGGCTGTTTGCCTGCCTGATAGGCCTCATAGAAGGTGAATACATCTTTGGAGAGTACTTCCATCGACCAGCCGTCGCTGATGATGTGGTGCATGTTGAAGTAGAACACGTATTGTGCTTCCTCCACCTGAAGTAAGGCTGCCCTCAGTAATGGCCCTTGCTCCAGATCGAATGCCCGGTGAGCATCGGCAGCGATGTAGGCTTGCGCTTTTTGGTGCTTGTCAACTTCACTTCTAAAGTCGCGGTAGTCGATGGCAAAGCCTAAGTCTTCCTTTTCGAGGACCCATTGCCGGATCTCTCCTGACGCATCTTCCCTGAAGACGGTTCTTAAAATCTCATGCCGGTCGATTGTTGCATCTATGGCTCGTTTGAAGTTCTCAATGTCAATGTCCTGATTCAGATAAGTACTACCGGGCATGTTATAGGCTGCCGAACCACCTTCAAATTGGCTCAATACCCAGAGTCTGCGCTGGGCATCAGAGATGGGATAACTTGCCTGAGGCGCTGCTTTTTCTATTTGCACAAACGCCTCTCTGGTTGCCGACTCGATGAGTGCGGCATGAGCCGCCAGGCTGGTATGAGCGAACAAATCTTTCAAAGTCAGCTTTACTGCCAGCTCCTTCTGATACTCATTGCTCAGTCGAACTGCTTTTAAGCTGTGGCCACCCAGCGCAAAAAAGTCATCGTTCACCCCGATGTTTTCCCTTTGCAGCACCTCTTGCCAGATCTCGGCCAGCTTTGCTTCCAACTTATTTCTCGGAGCCACGTACGCCACGCCACCGGATAGTCCTACTCCTTGTGGGTCGGGCAAAGACTTCTTGTCTACTTTACCGCTGGTTGTTAGCGGCATTGCTTCCAGTTGCACAAAGTGAGCCGGCAGCATGTACGCCGGCAGTGTCTCTGCCAGGTAAGCCCTCAACTCACTTGTGTTTTGCGCTGAACTGGCAGTGATATAAGCCACCAGTTCTTTTTCGCCCGACTGGTTCTCTCTGGCTAATACTACGGCCTGCTCAATGTGTTGATGCTGCTCTAAGGCCTGCTCAATTTCTGCCAGCTCGATGCGGTGTCCCCGGATCTTGACTTGTTGATCCTTACGCCCGGCGCAGTAAAGCGAACCGTCCTGCAACCATGAGCCATAGTCGCCCGTCCGGTAGAGGCGGTCTCCGGCCACAAAAGGACTCTGCCTGAAACTACCCTCCGTTAGCTCTCTACGCGTGTAGCCCCGGGCCACGCCCGCTCCCCCGATGTAGAGCTCGCCCTCAACCCCGCTTGCTACCGGATTGCCGTTCTGGTCCAGAACGTAGATGCGCGTGTTGGCAATGGGTTTACCGATGGAAATCCTTTCTTGGTCTTTTTCCAACGCTTTTACCGTCGACCATACCGTTGTTTCCGTCGGTCCGTACATGTTGTAGACTTGCGCATGGGGTAGCTTTTGGTAAAGCTCCTTGACCAGCCAGGCCCGCACCGGCTCACCCCCCAGCAGGATGTGGCGGATGGAAGCCCAGCCCGCATCTTTGGAAAGGTGCTCATTGAGCAGCGCGCCCATCGAGGGGGTGATCTGTAGGTGGGTCACCTGGTGGGTGCGGATCTGGGCGTACACCGAGTAGTTGCCCGCCGGGCGGGCGTGGGCCTGCTGCCCCCCGGGCTGGTCGTGCTGCTCACCGCCCGCAAGCTGGTCGTGCTGCTCACCGAGGTGTCTGGCTTCTGGCTGGATCACCACTTTGTAGCCTTTGGTGAGGGTCCACAACAGCTCGAGTACCGATATGTCGAAGGTGAAGTTGGTCATCGACAGGAAGGTGCCTTGCTGCTCACCAAAGACGGCCGTCATGCCGGTGAAAAAGTTGGTCACATTCCCGTGCTCGATCATTACTCCTTTGGGCTTGCCGGTGGAACCGGAAGTATAGATCACGTAAGCCAGGTTGTGGGCTTTGGCCTGGCTGGTGATCGGGCCGGCAGCATAGGCCTTCTCAGCTTGCTGCAAGCCGGCTAAGGCGGGAGCATCCAGCAGCACTTTACAGCCACTATCTTCCAGAATGGCGGCAACTCTTTGTGGTGGGGAGTGGGGATCGATGGGAACGTAGGCCCCTCCTGCTTTCAACACTCCCAGGATCGAGACCAGCATCCACTCACTGCGCTCCAGCTGAATGCCCACCAGATCATCGGGCCGGATCTGATAGTTCTCTCTCAGGTAATGAGCCAGTTGATTGGACCGCTCATCAAGCTGCTGGTAGGTCAGCTCTATATACTCAAATACTACCGCTACCTGATCCGGCGTCTTGGCGGCTTGCTCTTCGAATAGGTCTACAATCGTTTTGTCTTTCGGATAAGCTACGGCTGTATCATTGAATGTGACCAGCAGTTGGTGTTTCTCTTCCTCTGATAAGTAATCTACTTGGGAGATCTTCGCTTGAGGTGTTTCCAGCAGGGCATTCAACAGGTGCTTGTAGTGCCTGATGAGCCCTTCAACCATGGCCTTCTCATACACGTCAGTATTGAAGATCATCTGAAGCGACAAGCACTCCCCCTCTTCCTGAGCTATAATCTCTAAATCAAACTTTGCGGTGCTATAGCTCAGATCAACGATCCGGTTTAGCTCCTGGTCTGATAACTCAACTCCTTTTGACTTTTCCCCATTGTTTTGCAGGGTGAGGCTTACATCAAAGACGGCACTCCTGCTGGTATCTCTGTGCAGGTTTAAGTCTTCTACCAACCGATCGAATGGATACATCTGGTGGCCGTAGCTCTTGAGGGTATCCTCTTTGAGGGCCTGGTAGAAACCATCGAAACTTTCCTGGGGATCGACCTGATTACGTAAAGCCAGCATGTTTACGTAGAACCCGATCTGCTCTTCTAAGTCGGCATGCTCCCTGCCGGCTACCGCAGTGCCGATGATGATGTCCTGCTGGGCCGTGTAGCGGTACATGAGCACGTTCCACGAGGCCAGTAAGCCCATGAACAAACTGCCTCCCTTGTCCTGGATGTAGCCTTTCAGCTTAGCCGTTGTTGCTTTGTCCAGATAAGTAGCTAACCCCTGCCCATTGTAGCTCTTTACTTTTGGTCGCTGTTTACTGGCCGGCAGGTCCAGCAGGGGCAACTCTCCCGCTAGTTTGTCGAGCCAGTACGCTTGATGGGCCTTGAACGACTCCTGGTTCAACTGGCCTAGCTGCCAGGCCGAATAATCCTTGTACTGGATTCTTAGTGCTTTGATCTGCGGCTGTCTGCCTGCCTGATAGGCCTCATAATAGGCGAATACATCTTTGGAGAGTACTTCCATCGACCAGCCGTCGCTGATGATGTGGTGCATGTTGAAGTAGAACACGTATTGTGCTTCCTCCACTTGAAGTAAGGCTGCTCTCAGTAAAGGTCCTTGCTCCAGATCGAATGCCCGGTGAGCATCGGCAGCGATGTAGGCTTGTGCTTTTTGGTGCTTGTCAACTTCATTTCTAAAGTCGCGGTAGTCGATGGCAAAGCTTAAGTCTTGCCTCTCTAGCATCCACTGCCGGATCTCTCCTGACGCATCTTCCCTGAAGACGGTTCTTAAAATCTCATGCCGGTCGATTGTTGCATCTATGGCTCGTTTGAAGTTCTCAATGTCAATGTCCTGATTCAGATAAGTACTACCAGGTAGGTTATACGCTGCTGAACCACCTTCAAATTGGCTCAATACCCAGAGTCTGCGCTGGGCATCAGAGATGGGATAACTTGCCTGAGGCGCTGCTTTTTCTATCTCAACAAAGGTCTCTCTGATTGCCGACTCGATGAGTTCGGCATGAGCCGCCAGGCTGGTATGAGCGAACAAATCTTTCAAAGTCAGCTTTACTGCCAGCTCCTTTTGATACTCATTGCTCAGGCGAATTGCCTTCAAGCTGTGGCCCCCAAGGACAAAAAAGTCATCGTTCACCCCGATGTTTTCCCTTTGCAGCACTTGTTGCCAGATCTCGACCAGCTTTGCTTCCAACTTATTTCTCGGAGCCACGTACGCCACGCCACCGGATAGTCCTACTCCTTGCGGGTCGGGCAAAGACTCCTTGTCTATTTTTCCATTGGCCGTTAGCGGCATTGCTTCCAGTTGCACAAAGTAGGCCGGAAGCATGTACACCGGCAACGTCTCTGCCAGGTATGCCCTTAATTCACCCGTGCTTTGCTCAACCTTGGCAGTGATGTAAGCCACCAGCTCTTTTTCTGCTGACTGGTTGGCTTTGGCTAAAACTACGGCTTGGTTTATCTGTTGATGATTTAACAAAGCCTGCTCTATTTCTGCCAGCTCGATGCGGTGACCGCTGATCTTGACCTGGTCGTCTTTGCGGCCCACAAACTCGAGGTTGCCATCGGGCAGCCAACGGCCCAGGTCTCCGGTTTTGTACAAGCGTTCTCCTGCTTTGAACGGACTGGCGATGAACTTCTCCTGGGTGAGCCCCTCCTGGTTCAAATACCCCCTGGCCAGCCCATCCCCGCCCGCATAGATCTGGCCCACCACGCCCACAGCTACCAACTCCATGGCCTCATCGAGAACATAGACCTTTGAGTTTGATACCGGCTTACCGATGGGAATCCGATCCTGGTAGGCTTTGGCTTCTACCCGGTAGCAGGCCGAGAAGGTCGTGTTTTCGGTAGGACCATAGCCGTTGACCAGCTCAAGGGCCGGGTAGGCCTGCTTTACCTTGTTGACATGAACCGCTGACATCTTGTCGCCCCCCGATACCAGGTAGCGCAAGGAACTGAAAAACGAGAGGTCCGTATCGACCAGCTGGTTGAACCAGGGAGCCGTCAGCCACAGCACCGTGATGGCTTGCTCATGCAGGGTTTGTTTGAAAGAGGCAACGTCCAGGAGTTTGTCTTGCGACAACACATGCACCTGGGCACCCGACACCAGCATGCTCCAGAGCTCAAAAGTGGTGGCGTCAAAGGAGAGGGCCCCGGTAAGGACGAGCTTGTCACTGGCGGCAGGGCTAAAGAAGTTGGTCTTATACACCAGCCGCACAATGCTTCGGTGCTCGACCATCACCCCTTTGGGCACACCGGTAGAACCGGAAGTATACATCACGTAAGCCAGATGAGCAGGCGTACTGGTTGTGGACAGCCCCCGGGCAGGATAACGCTGCGCATCAAACTCTTTGTCAATGGCAAAGACTGCTCCCTGATAATAATCAATATCGTAGATGAAGCTCGTCTCGGTGATGAGCAGCTTTAAGGCGCTGTCTTTGACAATGTATGCTTTCCGGGAGGATGGGTAGTCAGCATCGATGGGCAGATAAGCTCCTCCCGCCTTTAGCACCCCTAGTATGGCAATGATCACCCACTCACTGCGCTCCAACTGGATGCCCACCAGATCATCGGGTTGGATCTGGTAGTTCTCCCTCAGGTAATGAGCCAGCTGATTAGACTTTTCATCAAGCTGCTGGTAGGTGAGTTGGGTATCTTCAAATACTACGGCTATGTTATCGGGCGTTTTTGCAGCCTGTTCTTCGAACAAGTCTACGATCGTTTTATCTTTCGGATAAGCTACGGCTGTATCATTGAAGGTGACCAGCAGTTGGTGTTTCTCTTCCTCTGATAGGTAGTCTACTTGGGAGAGTTTCGCTTGAGGTGTTTCCAGCAGGGCATTCAACAGGTGCTTGTAGTGCCTGATCATCCCTTCAACCATGGCCTTCTCATACACGTCAGTATTGAAGATCATCTGAAGCGATAAGCAGTCTCCCGCTTCCTGAAAAGTAATCTCCAGATCAAACTTTGCGGTGCTATAGCTCAGATCAACTACCTGATTTAGCTCCCATTCCGCTAATTCAACTCCTTTTGACTTTTCCCCATTGTTTTGCAGGATGAGCATCACGTCAAAGACTGGACTCCTGCTGGTATCTCTGTGCAGGTTTAAGTCTTCTACCAATCGATCGAAAGGATACATCTGGTGGCCGTAGCTCTTAAGAGTATCCTCTTTGAGAGCCTGGTAGAAATCATCGAAGCTGTCCTGGGGATCGACCTTGTTTCTTAGAGCCAGCGTGTTTACGTAGAACCCGATCTGCTCTTCCAGGTCGGCATGACCTCTGCCGGCTACCGCAGTGCCGATGATGATATCCTGCTGGGCCGTGTAGCGGTACATGAGCACGTTCCACGAGGCCAGTAAGCCCATGAACAAACTGCCCCCCTTGTCCTGGATGTAGCCTTTGAGTTTAGCCGTTGTGGTCTTATCCAGATAAGTAGCTAAGCCCTGCCCATTGTAGCTCTTTACTTTTGGTCTTTGCTTGGTGGCCGGCAGGTCCAGCAGGGGCAACTCCCCGGCTAGCTTGTCGAGCCAGTACGCTTGATGGGTTTTGAATGACTCCTGGTTCAGCTGGCCTAGCTGCCAGGCCGAGTAATCCTTGTACTGGATTCTTAACTGCTTTACCTGCGGCTGTTTGCCCGCCTGATAGGCCTCATAATAGGCGAATACATCTTTGGAGAGTATTTCCATCGACCAGCCGTCGCTGATGATGTGGTGCATGTTGAAGTAGAACACGTATTCTGACTCCTCCACTTGAAGTAAAGCCGCTCTCAGCAAAGGCCCTTGCTCCAGATCGAATGCCCGGTGAGCATCGGCAGCGATGTAGGCTTGTGCTTTTTGTTGCTTGTCAGCTTCACTTCTAAAGTCCCGGTAGTCGATGGCAAAACCTAAGTCTTGCCTCTCAAGTACCCATTGCCGAACCTCTCCTGACGCATCTTCCCTAAAGACAGTTCTTAGAATCTCATGGCGGTCGATAGTGGCATCTATGGATCTTTCGAAGTTTTCGATGTCAATGTCCTGATTCAGATAAGTACTACCGGATATGTTATACGCTGCCGAACCGCCTTCAAATTGGCTCAATACCCACAGTCTGCGCTGGGCTGATGATAATTTAAATGGCCCCGGACCGTTAACTGGAATAATGTCCTTATAATCTGTTTTTGCATCCTCTCTACTGAGGTAGTCTAATAAAGCATTCTTGTTTTTTTTAATCTCTTGCAATAAATCATCGGGTATTGAATCGCTGTTGAATTCAATACTGAGCTTCTCCCCGGTCTTAGAAAGATAGACACCATTTTCTACTAATTGAGAGATTAGCTTGTCCATTAAATTTCAATTTTATTTTTAAAAATCACGGTTTTACGTTCTCGCTGCATTTTAGATATATCCTTTATCGAATCGATTTTCTTCGCCAAAGCTTGAATGTTGGTATTCTCAAGGATGTCATTGATGCGCATTTCAACGTTGAGCTGCCGATGGATCAAGGCAATTACAGTCATGGCCTTCAGGGAGTCCATGCCTAAATCAAAAAAGTCATCTTTGATCCCGATCGCTTTGATGCCGAAGTAGCCCTCAAACAGGGCACAGATGCTCTTTTCGGTCTCGGTGTGAGGCGCCTCATAAGCATTGGCTAAAGCAGATCGTTCCTGAACGACTTGCACGGGTTGCATTTGAAAATTTAGTTCCGGCGCTTTCTCTGCCAGCAACTTTGCCAGGTCGCGGGTGAAAACAGAAACACTGGGTATGCCGTAGCCTAACACCCGGCGCAGCACCTCAAGCCCTTCGGCATTGGTCAAGCCATGCCTCAAGTTCAACTGCTGTTCGTCTTTTGATTTAGCCGCCAGCGAGTCTACTGCCATGCCCGTTTCCGACCAGGTATCCCATCCGATGCTCTGCACCAACAGACCGGTAGTAGAGCGGGCAAAACTGTCCTGGAAGATATTGGCGGTTGTGTAAGCCACCTGACCAAAAGGAGCCGTTGCGGAAGCGCCAGAAGTGCACAGCACCAGGAAATCAACTTCTCTCTTCCTGGCGATCTCATAGAGGGCAATGGTGCCATACACTTTGGAAGCAAACACTTGCTGGCTCTGTTCTCTGGTCCGGTTCTGAATGATACCCGCGTAATCGCCAATGCCTGCCGTATGAAAAATGCCATCGATCTTTCCTAAACGATGCTCTGCCTGAGCTAGCTGTAGCTCCATTTGATCCACATCGGAGACATCTACATTCAGGTAGACCACGTGTTGGCCGAGTTGGGCGAGTCTGGCAGCAATCGCCTCTTCAGAGGGGGGTCTCCTGCCCGTCAAAATAAGCCTGGCATTGTATTGCTTGGCTAAATGCTCACTGAACACCAACCCCATTCCCCCCATTCCGCCGGTAATCAAATATACGCCGCCTTCTTTTAGCAGCGTTGGCAGATTATTATCGGATGCCAGTTTTATTGGATCATAAAATTGTGACCATCTGTCGTCATTCCGGTATGCTACAATGGGTGATCGGTCCCCGGAATGTATTTCATCAAATAAATGGCGCGTAAGATCAGAATTATCTTTTGGAGAGATATCGATCTGTTTACATAGAATGTTTTTGTACTCTTTGGGAATGGATAGAACAGGACCTAAAACCGCTGCCCGCGAAGCGATGGTAACATCAGCTGACTTGCCACTTGAAGCAAAACTGGTAATAACATCGATGCTTACGCGATGAAAGGGGCTCACCTGCCCAATCGAGCGGGCGATGTTCAATAAGCTGTAGTAGCCAACCTCCAGCTCCCCGGCGGCTGACTCATAGCTCACCGGGGAGGGCTCAGCAGAATAACTCCACAGGTGAACGATCTTTTCGGGAAGCAGCGAACTTGCTTCCAGGCTGGCAAACAGGTGCAGGTAGTCTTGTTCCTTGCTGGCATTGAGTGTATAAGTAAACTCATCCTGCTGCCCAAAACCACTTCCCGCTACTACCCGCACCACCTGCACGTGCCCCTTTGCTTGTAGGCGCTCCATCAGCCCCTCGCCCACCCCGTACTTGTCACAGAATACCAGGTAGGTCGACTCCTTGCCGGCTCCCCGGGCCGGGGCCAGCAACCGCGAGCGTTTCCAGCTCGACTCATAGAACCACTCGCAGATGTCCTCCCGCTTTTGAGTGCCTCCCCGCAAGACCGTATCCGACAAGAGCTTCTCGAGCACGCTTGCCATCGGGTATTTTACCGGCTCGAAGCTGTAGGTGGGTAAGGATACCTTTTGTCCGCCGGCCCCTTCCTGAAAACGAGCCCAGTTGAGCTCTACCCCCGACGCCCACAACTCGGCAAGCGTCTCCAGGAGGAAGCGGTCATCGGCTACCGCTGAGGCCGGGTGGCGCACCAAGGCATGAACCGCTGAACCTGCCGGTGACTCCATGTGCGCCCGCGCCAGGCTGCCCAGCGTGTTGCCCGGGCCCACTTCGATCAGCAGCGTATCGCCTTGCGACAAGATGCCCTCCATGCCGGCCGAAAACTGTACCGCTCCCCGCAGGTGGTCTGACCAGTAGCCTGGGGTCAATTCCTGCCCGGTGATCCTTTCGCCCGTCAGGTTAGAGAGGTAGGGGATGTTGGGCCGGCCGTAAGTCAGCGAACCGGCTAGGGCGGTGAAGGCCTCCAGGATGGGCTCCATCATCTGCGAATGGAAAGCATGGGAGGTCGGCAATAGCTTGCAGGATACCCCTGCTTTTTCTAACCGCGCACGCAGGGCCCCAATCGCTGCTGCTTCTCCCGACACTACGCAACGCTGGGCCGAGTTGATGGCGGCAATCTCCAGGCCCGGTGACAAGTAGGATGCCACCTCCACTGCCGACTGGCCCACGGCCAGCATCTGGCCTTTGGGAAGACTTTGCATGAGGGCCCCGCGCCTGATGACCAGTTTGAGGGCCGATTCCAGGGTAAGCACCCCACTCACGCAGGCCGCCACGTACTCGCCGATGCTATGGCCGATCATGATGTCAGCCTTGATGCCGTAATGTTCCAGTTGCCGGGCCAGGGCATACTCGAACATGAACAACAGCGGCTGCGTGTGGACCGTCTCATCGAGCAGTTCCTTGGCTGACGACTCATCAGATGCTGACGCATCGGGGTATAGAATGGCCTTGAAATCAATGGTGCTTTCTTTGCCGGCCAGTGCAAAACACGCATCCAGGGTTTGGCGAAACACACTCTGCTCGTCCTCATATAACCCCCGTCCCATGTTCTGGTACTGAGACCCCTGGCCCGGGAACATAAAGGCCACTTTGCGCTTGCCCACCCCTTTGCCCGACGGCCCCGGCTTGTCTGCCAGCGATGCGATGAGCTGCCCAACGTGCTCGGCCACACAGGCCCAGCGATGCTCAAAGCAACGACGGCTCTGCAACGTGCGGGCTACGTCACTCACCGCTACTTTCTCATTGGATACCAGGTATTCTTTCAACTGCACTTGCTGTCTGAGGAGTGCTTCCCGGCTTTTGGCCGACAAGATGATCAGTTGAGGCGAAGAGGCTTTTGGCGGCTCGCCCGCCAGCGGCCAGGCTTCCAACACAACGTGGGCGTTGGTGCCCCCGATGCCGAACGAACTCACCCCCGCCCGGAGCGGAAACTTCTCATTGCGCCACGCTTTCAATTCTGAATTAACGTAAAACGGACTCTCGCCCAAATTGATCTCCCGATTGGCCGATTCAAAATGCAGCGATGGCACCAGCGCTTTGTGCTTGAGACACAATACCGTTTTGATAAAACCCGTCACTCCCGCTGCCGTATCCAAATGACCCAGGTTGGTCTTTACCGATCCCACCGCGCAATACTTGGCTTGACTCTTGCCGAATGCCTGCGTCAAAGCCCGCATCTCGATGGGATCGCCCAGCCGGGTGGCCGTGCCGTGGGCCTCTACGTAAGAGATACTCTCGGCCGCTACCCGGGCCGAGCGGTGGGCCAGCTGAATCACTTCCGCCTGGCCGCTCACACTGGGCGCCGTGTAGCCCACTTTGCGGCCCCCGTCATTGTTGATGGCACTGCCCTTGATTACCGCATACACCTGGTCGCCGTCTCTGAGCGCATCCGAAAGGCGCTTGAGCACCACTGCCCCGGCGCCCTCTCCACTAACCGTACCACTGGCCTGCTCATCAAAGGTGCGGTTGTGGCCGTCTTTGGATAAGATCATGTCCTGCTGGTACAAATAGCCTTCTTCCCGGGCATTGTTGTTGATCGACACCCCGCCGGCAACGGCCAGGTGACTCTCCCCGGCCAGCAAACTCAGCACGGCCTGGTGAATGGCCACCAGCGAAGTAGAACAGGCCGTATCGATGGAGTGGACCGGGCCGCGCAAATCCAGCTTATGGGCGATCAGGGTACTGGAAAAGTCCTTGTTGCTCAAACGGTTGGCCATGAACGAATCGATATTGGCCTCCTTGTTGAGCAGACTGTGGGCCTCCCACCTCAAGTTGCTGCCCGCCCCGGCAAACAAGCCGATCAGGCCCGGGTAGCCCAACGGGTCGTAGCCGGCGTCTTCCAGGGCCGACCAGACCACTTCGTGAAACACCCGCGTCTGGGGGTCCATCAGCCTGGCTTCCTGGGGCAAGTAGCCAAAAAAGCCCGCATCAAAACATTCCTTGTTTTCCAGCACCGCACTCACGGGCACGTAATTGGGGTTGTCAAGCGTGTCTTGTGGAATGCCGTAAGCGAGCAACTCTTCCTTGCTCAAGCGGGTGATGCACTCCTTGCCCTGGCTCAGATTGTCCCAGAACTGGAAGATGTTTTTGGCCTGGGGCGCCTTGATTGACATGCCGATGACGGCAATGTCGGTATCCTGTTCTTCTCCCCGCCGCACGGAGGTGGGCCGGGCAAAGGCCGCCGTAACTGCCGGTGAGCCGCTTCCCGCCAGTAGATCTGCCTGTTGGCGAATGGTAGTGAACTCAAACAACGAGGTGAGCGGACAGTCGGTGTGGAACTGCCGGTTGATCTTTGATTTGAGGGCGATGAGCTTGATTGAGTTGCCTCCCGCGTTGAAAAAGCCTTCATCGATGCCGATGTTTTCCCTTTGCAGCACCTGTTGCCAGATCTCGACCAGCTTTTCTTCGATCTCATTTCTGGGCGCTGCGTACGCCACGCCACTGCTCAAGGCCAGTCCTTGCGGGTCGGGCAGCGCTTTCTTGTCTATTTTACCGTTGGTTGTCAACGGCATTGCTTCCAGTTGCACAAAGTAGGCCGGCAGCATGTAGGCCGGCAGTTGCCGTTGTAAATAGCTCCTTAAACCGCTTGTGTTTTGTTCTGAATTGGCAGTGATATAGGCCACCAGCTCTTTTTCTCCCGACTGGTTGGCTTTGGCTAAAACTACGGCTTGGTTTATCGCTTCGTGGCTTAGTAAAGCCTGCTCGATCTCTGCCAGCTCGATGCGGTGACCGCTGATCTTGACCTGGTCGTCTTTGCGGCCCACAAACTCGAGGTTGCCATCGGCCAGCCAACGGCCCAGGTCTCCGGTTTTGTACAAGCGCTCTCCTGGATTGAACGGACTGGCGATGAACTTCTCCTGGGTGAGCCCCTCCTGGTTCAAATAACCCCTGGCTACACCGGCTCCGCCCACGCAGATCTCGCCGGTTAATCCTACAGGCACCAGTTGTTGCTGTGCGTCTAAAATATAGATTTGGGTATCTTGATTAGGCTTACCGATCACAGAACCTTTAAATACATCCGTCTCCTTGTTTAAATATTGGTTCGTTGTGACGAATATGGTAGATTCTGTGGGGCCGTACAGGGTATGAATGTGGGCGGCAGGAAATACCCTTTTCATTTCATCCAGTACAGGGGAAGGCACACTATCGCCGCCAATAAACAAGTCTTTTATTCCTGAATACTGGTCTTGGGTGCCCGTCTCCATGATATATTTTACTACCTCGGCCATTAACACAGGAACGGCGTGAAAAGCATTTACGCTTTTTAATTGTTCCGCTAAAGAGGGGATGTCCTTGATCTGTTCGTTACCCAGCATAAGCGCAGTACCGCCTGAAAGCAATGGAAGAAAAGACTCGAACAAAGAAATATCAAATGCATTTGAAGCCAAAAGCGGCAAATTGATCCCAATATTTGAAAAATTGTCTTTCATATGCTTTTTACTGGCACTCCCGGATACCTTCCTTAAAAATTCCCTTAAATATTACTAGCCATCAATTCGGCCTCCATGGCTTCAAACAATGCTTGAATGTTATTAAGACCAAACCCTTCATAATTGTTAACCCGCTGCACGATTTCGTAGAAAAAAGTAGCGCGATCTCCAATGGGTGCAGTGAATATCTGGAAGAGCAAAGCTCCATCCATTACATCACACAGAACGCCGTGTTTTCTTAGTGGTTCAAGATTCAGGTTGGGATATTTCGCAGCCAGCTTGTTATAATACACGTCAGGATACTTTGTAAATCTTACTCCGTTCAATCTCAACAACTCAACTGACTTAAAAATATTACTGGAAGCAAATGCGATATGCTGGATGCCGGCTCCATAGTTTTGGTCGATAAAAAGCTGAACCTGAGATTTGGTTCCATGCTCCGGCTCAACCAATACGTTGTTCATGTTCTTATTCTCAGATTGCAGTACTTTCAGCAGCATCCCGATTTTCTTCTCCCCGGTTTGCTTCTCGCCGACGGCACGCCTTTCATCGAATTTCTTAACGGTTTTTGATTTGAATATATTATTAAGATAACTTTCCCACAGGTCAATCTCATTTAAGCGCAAGGCACAAGCCACGTGATCTATTTTTTCCAGCTCCGTATCCTCCACCGGCATATCCCATTCGGCTTCAACGTTTTTATAACCAGGTATAAAATCTCCCGTGTAATCACCATAATTGATCAACACAATTTCGTTGTCATCAAACACTTTCACGGAAGCTTGTTCTACAGAGCCCCTGGCATCCGTGAGGACGCATGGATACTGCATGGGAATGGCTCCATTTTTCATTGCCCGCCAGAAGAACTCCTCAACATTGCCAACCTTCACAGCTATCTTTTTTATTCCGTTCCCGTGAAGATCGACAAACGAAACTATTTTGTATGAACTGGGCTGGGAAGCCGATGTGATCACAAGCTTAATGTCGTTCTTAACAATATAATATGAACATTTATCGTCAACACCGGTTTCAGGTCCGCAGTACGCCACCACTTTAAACCCTAAAGCTTTAACATGCCAGTAAACCACCATTTTTGCCATACCGACATAATACTCAATGTAGTCATACTCCATGTTTAAAAAATCGGTTTCAACAACGGCATTTTCGTTTACATTTCCCATAACATATTTGGTTTTAATTGCGAATGATTTTGTACTTGAAATACGTGGCGAGGTTTTCAATTGCCGGCTCTATCTGATCCGTCGGAATAAAGCTAAATGCAAGCCTGATCTCTTTGCTGCCGCCTTGGCCCAAATAAAAGAATGACATTGGGGTGAATATCACCTGGTGGTTCTCCGCACAGAAGACCACCTCTTTTTTATCTACCTGGAAGGGAACCTGAATCGTTATAAAGAACCCACCCTCGGGAACATTCCAACTGATGTCTTTCGCCCACGAAGCCTTTTCCACGTTTAAAAATTTATCCAAAGCAGATAACAGCCTATCTCTTTTTCGCTTCATGGCAGCCACCTTTTCCTTATTGGCATCCTCAAGTGAAAAGTTATTTTTTATAAGAATCCCACCGAAAACAGCCTGGTTGATCGAAGAGGTATTAACAGTCAAATAGCCTTTTGTTTTAGCCATGAGATCACTCAGGGCTACTTGTTCTCCTTGATTATGAACGAGCTGATCGGCCACCACGGCGCCTAATCGCAACGAGGGATAAAGGGTTTTGGAAAACGAGCGCAGGTATATTACTTTTTTATTGGTGTCAAGGGCTTTCATCGTCAAGCATTTCGTCCGTCCGTACGCAAACTCTCCGTACGCATTATCTTCCAGAATAAAAAACCCATGCGTGTCAGCCAGTTCGAGCAACCGGTGCCTGTTCTCAAGCGGCATGCTGTTACCCGTCGGGTTCTGGTAATCGGGTATGACGTAAACAATCTTAACCTTTTTTCCCTCCTTTTTGCATTGAATGATCTTTTCCTCCAGTATTTCAAGCGACATCCCATCTTTATTAACCGGAACCGGCTCAACGTGATACCCGGCTATGATCGACAAATGCGTGATGCCCACGTAAGCCGGATCTTCAACAATAATCACATCTTTCTCTTTGTCGCATAAGGTCATCAGCGTAATTGCCATCCCTTCCTGGGCACCAACAGTAACAAGGATATCTTCCGGCCTTACGTCTATCTCTTCATCCTTCTTTAAATATTTCGCAACCAATCCATTAATAATTCCTTTCGTGCGGTTGTACTGCCCTAAACTGCCCAGTATTTCTTTGCGACTTTTTTTCTCAGATTCAGCCAATGCATCAACAAAGAGATCAAAATACGCCGGGAAATTCACCAGGTCAAAGTAATCTTCATCCGGCCGGCCGGAAGCCAGCGAAATTGCGTTGGGATACCTTAGCTGAATTTCGTTTAGAAATCCCATCACATCTTCTCCCATATTGTTCAGCAATGGATTTATGCTATCAGGATCCCTCATACCGCTTCGTGCATTAAATTGAATTTACTTTTACAACCTTCAAAGAAACTCGCTACGCTTTTGTGCTCTATCATCACGCCTTTAGGCTTGCCCGTTGATCCCGATGTATAGATGATGTAAGCAAGTTGTGATTGCTTGATTGTTTTTTTCGGGTCCTGGCTGCTATGCTGATCTTTTTCTTCTGTAAATCTTTTTATTTCATTTGCGTCGATTACCAGCTTACACCGGCTATCCGCCAGCATATAATCAATACGCTCTTCCGGATAACGCGGGTCGATCGGGATGTACGCCCCCCCGCTCTTTAATACCCCCAGTATTGCGATGAGCACCCATTCGCTACGTTCCAGCCTGATACCAACCACCTCATCGCCACCTACTTTATACCGTTGTAGCAGATAATTTGCGAGCTGATTGGCCTTCGCATTCAACGCGCGGTAAGTCAGTTTTCTTTCCTCAAATACTACCGCTACATGATCCGGTGTTTTAGCTGCTTGCTCCTCAAACAGGTCTACCAGCGTTTTGCTGTTCACCCGACCGGTTCTTGTATTATTAAAGCTGTCCAACAGCTGATGTTTTTCAGCTTCTGACAAATAATCAACGTGCGAAATCTTTTCTTCAGGCTTTTGTAATACTGCATTTAGTAGTTGCCTGTAATGAACGACCAGCCTTTCCATCATCGCCAGCTCATAAACATCCGTATTATACACAACGTGCAATGACAGGTATTCCCCGACCTCTTTAAAGGAGATGTCTATATCAAATTTTGCTGCGCTTTGGCCCAGGTCTGCGACGCGGCTTAATTTTTCTTTACTCAATCTTGCATTTTCTGTGTTGTGGTCGCTGTTCTGAAGCACCAGCATAACATCAAAGACTGCGCTTCTGCCGAGATTTCTTGGAAGGTCCAGTTCTTCCACCAGCCTGTCGAAAGGGTACATTTGATGGGAGTAAGCACGGAGTGTGTTTTGTTTCACTTTAGAAAACAACTCATGAAAACTGTCGCCGGGCATTACTTCATTTTTTAAGGCCAGGGTGTTTATATAAAATCCAATCTGGTCTTCCAGGTCTGTATGCTCTCGTCCGGATACGGCGGTTCCGGTAATAATATTTGTCTGAGCAGTGTAGCGGTACATCAGTGCGTTCCACGCTGCCAGCAGGCCCATGAACAGACTTCCGCCATTTTTCTGTGAATATTTTCTTAGTTTACCGGTTGTATCTGAATCTATATAGGTACTTAAACCATGCCCACGATTTGTTTTTATTCTCGGCCGCTGTTTAGTAGCCGGCAGGTCCAGCAGGGGCAACTCCCCGGAGAGTTTGTCGAGCCAGTACGCTTGATGGGCCTTGAACGACTCCTGGTTCAGCTGGCCTAGCTGCCAGGCCGAGTAATCCTTGTACTGGATTCTTAACTGCTTTACCTGCGGCTGTTTGCCCGCCTGATAGGCCTCATAATATGCCAATACATCTTTGGAGAGTACTTCCATCGACCAGCCGTCGCTGATGATGTGGTGCATGTTGAAGTAGAACACGTATTCATCTTCCTCTACCTGAAGTAAAGCCGCTCTCAGTAATGGTCCTTGCTCCAGGTCAAATGCCCGGTGAGCATCGGCAGCAATATAGGCTTGTGCTTTTTGGTGCTTGTCAACTTCACTTCTAAAGTCGCGGTAGTCGATGGCAAAGCCTAAGTCTTGCCTCTCTAATATCCACTGCCGGATCTCTCCTGACGCATCTTCCCGGAAGACGGTTCTTAGAATCTCATGCCGGTCGATCAGACTATCGAATGCTCGTGCAAACAAAGATAACTCATACTTTCCATTCAGCTTCAGGCTAGCGGGCATATTATACGCTGCCGACCCGCCTTCAAATTGGCTCAGTACCCACAGTCTGCGCTGGGCATCAGAAATGGGATAACTTGCCTGAGGCGTTACTTTTTCGATTTGCACAAACGCCTCTCTGGTTGCCGACTCGATGAGTGCGGCATGAGCCGCCAGGCTGGTATGAGCAAAGAGTTCTTTCAAAGTCAGCTTTACTGCCAGTTCCTTTTGATACTCATTGCTCATTCGAATTGCCTTCAAGCTGTGGCCACCCAGCGCAAAAAAGTCATCATTCACCCCGATGTTTTCCTTTTGCAGCACCTTTTTCCAAATCCCGACCAATTTATCTTCCAACTCATTTCTCGGAGCCACGTACGCCACGCCACTCGAAAGCCCTGATCCATCGGGAGAGGGCAACGCAAGCCTGTTCAACTTCCCATTTGATGTTAATGGTAGCTCTTCCAGTTGAACGTAGTAAGAAGGCAACATGTAATCTGGCAAGAGTCCATTCAGATAAGATCTTAACGAAGTGGCGTTTTGCGCTTTACTGGCAGTGATATAAGCTACCAGTTCCTTTTCTCCTGCCTGATTCGCTTTGGCTAATACTACGGCTTGCTTTATTTCTTTATGCTGCTCCAAAGCATGCTCTATTTCTTCCAGTTCTATCCGATTCCCTCTGATCTTGACCTGATGATCTATTCTACCCGTATATTGTATTTCTCCGTCATTTGTCCATCTGCCTAGATCTCCTGATTTGTATAATCTTTCTCCCTTTGTAAATGGACTCTCTATGAATTTTTGTGCGGTTAGTTCTTCTTTATTTAAGTAGCCCAGGGCTAAACCATCTCCTCCAATGTAAATCTCACCTTCCACTCCTTGTGCCACCAGATTACGTGAAGCGTCCAAAATATAGAGCTGACAGTTGGAAGCAGGTCGTCCGATCAATATATTCGAATCTACCGTTATCCCCAATTCGGATTTCAGGGTAGAACTCGTTACCAGATGGGTCTCAGAGGGTCCATAATGGTTGTGCAAGTATAACTGGGGGTTTGCTTCGAAGAATCTTTGAAGGGTCGAGTTGATAATCAGTTGTTCTCCGGAACAAATGAGGTGTTTTAATTCAGCTACCCGCAAGTTCAAGTGGCTGTTCTCCTCAACCAATTGCCTGAACGTTGAAAAAGGAAAGGACAGTACCTGGATGCCCTGGTCCTTGATAAAAGTCCATAAAGATAAGAAATCAAGTCGAATGGACTCAGGAGCCAAATAAAGTGTACCTCCGCCACATAATGCAGCCCAGCAATCCTGGACGTGAACATCAAAACTAAAAGAAACGTACTGGAGATGCTTCAAGTCCCTCTCGAGACCGCTATCGCTCATCTCCCACTGGATCAGATTACTCATCATCCGTTGCGTCTGTACTACCCCTTTGGGTATACCCGTTGAGCCGGATGTATAAATAATAAAGCATGCTTCACTTAAATCATTGGTTTGTGAAGGGTTGCTTGTCTCGAAAATGCGCAGGTCTGTTTTTGCTAAATCCAGGATTTGATAAGCTGACAGTCCATGCTTTCTGCTTAACTGCGCTGTACTGATGATGACATCTGCTGCCGAATCTTTGACGATGTAAGCGACCCTGTCCGTTGGATAATTCGGATCAACCGATACATAACACGCGCCGGATTTTATAGCAGCAATCATGGAAACGACACTTTCCACGGAGCGATCCAGGAGTACGGCGACTTTTGAAGTTTTTGAAATATTGTACTCTTTTATCAGGCAATTTGCAAGCGCATTGCTTCTGGCGTTAAGTTCCTGATAGGTTAAAGTCTGGTCTTCAAAGGATAATGCCAGTTTTTCCGGAATCTTTTCTGCTTGTTCTTCAAAAAGCTCCTTTACGGTTTTTTTCCTGTAAGCCACTTTCGTGGCATTGAAAGATTCCAACTGCTTTTTACGATCTTCTTGAGATAAATACGCAATGCTTGCCAAAGGATGATCAGGATTTGAAAGCCAGTTTGACAGCAGATTTTTATAATGCCGCATCAAACCTGCGATCATCTCCTCTTCATAAACATCGGTATTGAATTCAATTGAAAAAGAAAAATAATCACCTTGTTCACGCACAAAAAGTATTAAATCGAATTTACTCGTCGTGTTGTCGCCGGCTACTATCTGATCAACTTGCTCCTTTTCTAACTCAAAACCTTCAGCTCCCTGCACTTTGTCGAGCACAACTGCCATTACATCAAATACCGGATGACGACTCCTATCCCGGTGGAGGTTTAATTCCTCCACCAACCGATCAAAGGGATACATCTGGTGCTCATATGCAACCAAGGTCGTTTTTTTCACCCTTGAGAACAGCGAATAAAAATTCTCGGAAGGGCTTACCTCGTTTTTTAAAGCGAGCGTATTCAAATAAAATCCTATCTGGCCGTGCAGGTCAACGTGCTCTCTCCCCGACTTAGGCGTTCCGATGATTATATGCTCGTTTCCAGTGTACCGATTCAGGACGGCGTTGAATGAGGCCAATACGCCCATAAAGATTGTACCGCCGTTAACCTGGCAAAAAGTTTTTAATTTACTACTTAAATCCTTGTCAAAATAAGTATTTAATGTCCTGCCGTTGCCCGTCTTTATTCTTGGGCGCCGCCGGTTACCCGGTAAATTGATTTGAGGTAATTCTCCCGAGAGAAGGTCTAACCAATAAGCCTGGTGTGTTTTATAAGCTCCTTTTTCGAGTTGGATTAACTCCCAATTTGAATAGTCTTTATATTGGATGCGCAAAGGAGATAACCCGGGCTCTTTTCCTGTTTCAATCGCTTCTTTAAAAGCAAACAAATCTTTAATGAGAACATTCATGGACCATTGATCGCCAATGATATGGTGCATGTTGAAGTAAAGCAGGTAATCTTCATCACTGATCTGAAACAAGTTTACCCTCAGCAGAGGACCATTTGCCAAATCAAATGCTTTACAAGAATCTTCCAGAATATAAGATTCTATCTTTTTCTGGCTGTTGTTCTCTTTTCTAAAATCCTGGCAAGTGATCTCAAAGCCTAGTTCTTCTCTATCTAATACCCACTGTTTTATTTCTCCGGATTCATCCTCTTTAAAAACGGTTCTTAAGATCTCATGGCGATCTATTGTTTTTTCTATCGCTCTTTTGATGTACTCTATGTCATTTCTTTTTATCAAGTAGGTTATACTAGGCATGTTATAGGCCTCTTGACCGTCATCGAACTGACTTAAAATCCATAACCGGCGTTGGGCTGATGACAATCTGAATGGTCCTTTTCCCCCTACCGGCTGGATGTCCTGATAATCGGTGTGCGTGTTCTTTGCACTCAGATAAGCTATTAACTCAGATCTATTCCTTTTGATTTGCTGCAACAACTCATCAGGCATTGAATTGCCATTGTATTTTACTTTTAAGCGTTCTTGTTCAACCGACAAATAAATTCCGCTATCCAGTAATCGAGAAATTAACTTATCCATCAGATTTCAAGTTCGTGTTCAAATTGTGTATCTACACTCATGCGCTTCATTATATTAACCTTCATCATCGAATCAATTTTCCTTCCAAAAGCTTGAATGTTGGTATTCTCAAGGATGTCATTGATGCGCATTTCAACGTTGAGCTGCTGATGGATCAGGGCAATTACAGTCATGGCCTTCAGGGAGTCCATGCCTAAATCAAAAAAGTCATCTTTGATCCCGATCTCTTTGATGCCGAAGTAGCCCTCAAACAGGGCACAGATGCTCTTTTCGGTCTCGGTGTGAGGCGCCTCATAAGCATTGGCTAAAGCAGATCGTTCCTGAACGACTTGCACGGGTTGCATTTGAAAATTTAGTTCCGGCGCTTTCTCTGCCAGCAACTTTGCCAGGTCGCGGGTGAAAACACTAACACTGGGTATGCCGTAGCCCAACACCCGGCGCAGCACCTCAAGCCCTTCGGCATTGGTCAAGCCATGCCTCAAGTTCAACTGCTGTTCGTCTTTTGATTTAGCCGCCAGCGAGTCTACTGCCATGCCCGTTTCCGACCAGGTATCCCATCCGATGCTCTGCACCAACAGACCGGTAGTAGAGCGGGCAAAACTATCCTGGAAGATATTGGCGGTTGTGTAAGCCACCTGACCAAAAGGAGCCGTTGCGGAAGCTACCGAAGCGCACAGCACCAGGAAATCAACTTCTCTCTTCCTGGCGATCTCATAGAGGGCAATGGTGCCATACACTTTGGAAGCAAACACTTGCTGGCTCTGTTCTCTGGTCCGGTTCTGAATGATACCGGCGTAATCGCCAATGCCTGCCGTATGAAAAATGCCGTCAATCTTTCCTAAACGACGCTCTGCCTGAGCTAGCTGTAGCTCCATTTGATCCACATCGGAGACATCTACATTCAGGTAGACCACGTGTTGGCCGAGTTGGGCGAGTCTGGCAGCAATCGCCTCGTCAGATGCGGGTCTCCTGCCCGTGAGAATAAGCCTGGCGTTGTATTGCTTGGCTAAATGCTCACTGAACACCAACCCCATTCCCCCCATTCCGCCGGTAATCAAATATACGCCGCCTTCTTTTAGCAGCGTTGGCAGATTATTATCGGATGCCAGTTTTACTGCATCATAAAATTGTGACCATCTGGTTGTCAGGCGATACGCAATGCATGGCGTTGAATCATCCGCATTCATTTCATCGAACAAGCAACGCACGATCACTCCCTGTTTAGTACTTGGCTTGACGTCTATTTGTCGGCACGAAATGTTTTTGTACTCTTTGGGAATGGATAGAACAGGACCTAAAACCGCTTTACGAGCCGGAATTTCAATGTCTTCTTCATTCACGCTTGAGGCAAAACTGGTAATGACATCGATGCTTACGCGATGAAAGGGGCTTACCTGCCCAATCGAGCGGGCGATGTTCAATAAGCTGTAGTAGCCAACCTCCAGCTCCCCGGCGGCTGACTCATAGCTCACCGGGGAGGGCTCAGCAGAATAACTCCACAGGTGAACGATCTTTTCGGGAAGCAGCGAACTTGCTTCCAGGCTGGCAAACAGGTGCAGGTAGTCTTGTTCCTTGCTGGCATTGAGTGCATAAGTAAACTCATCCTGCTGCCCAAAACCACTTCCCGCTACTACCCGCACCACCTGCACGTGCCCCTTTGCTTGTATTCGCTCCATCAGCCCCTCGCCCACCCCGTACTTGTCACAGAATACCAGGTAGGTCGACTCCTTGCCGGCTCCCCGGGCCGGGGCCAGCAACCGCGAGCGTTTCCAGCTCGACTCATAGAACCACTCGCAGATGTCCTCCCGCTTTTGAGTGCCTCCCCGCAAGACCGTATCCGACAAGAGCTTCTCGAGCACGCTTGCCATCGGGTATTTTACCGGCTCGAAGCTGTAGGTGGGTAAGGATACCTTTTGTCCGCCGGCCGCTTCCTGAAAACGAGCCCAGTTGAGCTCTACCCCCGATGCCCACAACTCGGCAAGCGTCTCCAGGAGGAAGCGGTCTTCGGCTACCGCTGAGGCCGGGTGGCGCACCAAGGCATGAACCGCTGAACCTGCCGGTGACTCCATGTGCGCCCGCGCCAGGCTGCCCAGCGTGTTGCCCGGACCCACTTCGATCAGCAGCGTATCGCCTTGCGACAAGATGCCCTCCATGCCGGCCGAAAACTGTACCGCTCCCCGCAGGTGGTCTGACCAGTAGCCTGGGGTCAATTCCTGTTCTGTGATCCTTTCGCCCGTCAGGTTAGAGAGGTAGGGGATGTTGGGCCGGCCGTAGGCCAGCGAACCGGCTAGGGCGGTGAACTCATCCAGGATGGGCTCCATCATCTGCGAATGGAACGCGTGGGAGGTCGGCAATAGCTTGCAGGATACCCCTGCTTTTTCTAACCGCGCACGCAGGGCCCCAATCGCTGCTGCTTCTCCCGACACTACGCAACGCTGGGGAGTGTTGATGGCGGCGATCTCCAGGCCCGGGGTTAGATAGGATGCCACCTCCACTGCCGACTGGCCCACGGCCAGCATCTGGCCTTTGGGAAGACTTTGCATGAGGGCCCCGCGCCTGATGACCAGTTTGAGGGCCGATTCCAGGGTAAGCACCCCACTCACGCAGGCCGCCACGTACTCGCCGATGCTATGGCCGATCATGATGTCGGGCCTGATGCCGTAATGTTCCAGTTGCCGGGCCAGGGCATATTCGAACATGAACAACAGCGGCTGCGTGTGGACCGTCTCATCGAGCAGTTCCTTGGCTGACGACTCATCAGATGCTGACGCATCGGGGTATAGAATGGCCTTGAAATCAATGGTGCTCTCTTTGCCGGCCAGTGCAAAACACGCATCCAGGGTTTGGCGAAACACGCTCTGCTCGTCCTCATATAACCCCCGTCCCATGTTCTGGTACTGAGCCCCCTGGCCCGGGAACATAAAGGCTACTTTGCGCTTGCCCACCCCTTTGCCCGACGGCCCCGGCTTGTCTGCCAGCGATGCGATGAGCTGCTCAACGTGCTCGGCCACACAGGCCCAGCGATGCTCAAAGCAACGACGGCTCTGCAACGTGCGGGCTACGTCACTCACCGCTACTTTCTCATTGGAGACCAGGTATTCTTTCAACTGCGCTTGCTGTCTGAGGAGTGCTTCCCGGCTTTTGGCCGACAAGATGATCAGTTGAGGCGAAGAGGCTTTTGGCGGTTCGCCCGCCAGCGGCCAGGCTTCCAACACAACGTGGGCGTTGGTGCCCCCGATGCCGAACGAACTCACCCCCGCCCGGAGCGGAAACTTCTCATTGCGCCACGCTTTCAATTCTGAATTAACGTAAAACGGACTCTCACCCAAATTGATCTCCCGATTGGCCGATGCAAAATGCAGCGAAGGCACCAATGTTTTGTGCTTCAGACACAATACCGTTTTGATAAAACCCGTCACTCCCGCTGCCGTATCCAAATGACCCAGGTTGGTCTTCACCGATCCCACCGCGCAGTATTTCTCCTCACTCTTGCCGAATGCCTGCGTGAGAGCCCGCATCTCGATGGGATCGCCCAGCCGGGTGGCCGTGCCGTGCGCCTCTACGTAAGAAATACTCTCGGCCGCTACCCGGGCCGAGCGGTGGGCCAGCTGAATCACTTCCGCCTGGCCGCTCACACTGGGCGCCGTGTAGCCCACTTTGCGGCCCCCGTCATTGTTGATGGCACTGCCCTTGATTACCGCATACACCTGGTCGCCGTCTCTGAGCGCATCCGAAAGGCGCTTGAGCACCACTGCCCCGGCACCCTCGCCACTAACCGTACCACTGGCCTGCTCATCAAAGGTGCGGTTGTGGCCGTCTTTGGATAAGATCATGTCCTGCTGGTACAAATAGCCTTCTTCCCGGGCATTGTTGTTGATCGACACCCCGCCGGCAACGGCCAGGTGACTCTCCCCGGCCAGCAAACTCAGTACGGCCTGGTGAATGGCCACCAGCGAAGTAGAACAGGCCGTATCGATGGAGTGGACCGGGCCGCGCAAATCCAGCTTATGGGCGATCAGGGTACTGGAAAAGTCCTTGTTGCTCAAACGGTTGGCCATGAACGAATCGATATTGGCCTCCTTGTTGAGCAGACTGTGGGCCTCCCACCTCAAGTTGCTGCCCGCCCCGGCAAACAAGCCGATCAGGCCCGGGTAGCCCAACGGGTCGTAGCCGGCGTCTTCCAGGGCCGACCAGACCACTTCGTGAAACACCCGCGTCTGGGGGTCCATCAGCCTGGCTTCCTGGGGCAAGTAGCCAAAAAAGCCCGCATCAAAACATTCCTTGTTTTCCAGCACCGCACTCACGGGCACGTAATTGGGATTGTCGAGCGTGTCTTGTGGAATGCCGTAAGCGAGCAACTCTTCCTTGCTCAAGCGGGTGATGCACTCCTTGCCCTGGCTCAGATTGTCCCAGAACTGGAAAATGTTTTTGGCCTGGGGCGCCTTGATTGACATGCCGATGACGGCAATGTCGGTATCCTGTTCTTCTCCCCGCCGCACGGAGGTGGGCCGGGCAAAGGCTGCTCTAACTGCCGGTGAGCCGCTTCCCGCCAGTAGATCTGCCTGTTGGCGAATGGTAGTGAACTCAAACAACGAGGTGAGCGGACAGTCGGTGTGGAGCTGCCGGTTGATCTTTGATTTGAGGGCGATGAGCTTGATTGAGTTGCCTCCCGCGTTGAAAAAGCCTTCATCGATGCCGATGTTTTCCCTTTGCAGCACCTGTTGCCAGATCTCGACCAGCTTTTCTTCGATCTCATTTCTGGGGGCTGCGTACGCCACGCCACTGCTCAAGGCCAGTCCTTGCGGGTCGGGCAGCGCTTTCTTGTCTACTTTACCGTTGGTTGTCAACGGCATTGCTTCCAGTTGCACAAAGTAGGCCGGCAGCATGTAGGCCGGCAGTTGCCGTTGTAAATAGCTCCTTAAACCGCTTGTGTTTTGTTCTGAATCGGCAGTGATATAGGCCACCAGCTCTTTTTCTGCTGACTGGTTGGCTTTGGCTAAAACTACGGCTTGGTTTATCTGTTGATGATTTAACAAAGCCTGCTCGATCTCTGCCAGCTCGATGCGGTGGCCGCTGATCTTGACCTGGTCGTCTTTGCGGCCCACAAACTCGAGGTTGCCATCGGCCAGCCAACGGCCCAGGTCTCCGGTTTTGTACAAGCGTTCTCCTGCTTTGAACGGACTGGCGATGAACTTCTCCTTGGTGAGCCCCTCCTGGTTCAAATAACCCCTGGCCAGCCCATCCCCGCCCGCATAGATCTGGCCCACCACGCCCACAGCTACCAACTCCATGGCCTCATCGAGAACATAGACCTTTGAGTTTGATACCGGCTTACCAATGGGAATCCGATCCTGGTAGGCTTTGGCTTCTACCCGGTAGCAGGCCGAGAAGGTCGTGTTTTCAGTAGGACCATAGCCGTTGACCAGCTCAAGGGCCGGATAGGCCTGCTTTACCTTGTTGACATGAACCGCTGACATCTTGTCGCCCCCCGATACCAGGTAGCGCAAGGAACTGAAAAACGAGAGGTCCGTATCGACCAGCTGGTTGAACCAGGGAGCCGTCAGCCACAGCACCGTGATGGCTTGCTCATGCAGGGTTTGTTTGAAAGAGGCAACGTCCAGGAGTTTGTCTTGCGACAACATATGCACCTGAGCACCCGACACCAGCATGCTCCAGAGCTCAAAAGTGGTGGCGTCAAAGGAGAGGGCCCCGGTAAGGACGAGCTTGTCACTGGCGGCAGGGCTAAAGAAGTTGGTCTTATACACCAGCCGCACAATGCTTCGGTGCTCGACCATCACCCCTTTGGGCACACCGGTGGAACCCGACGTATACATCACGTAAGCCAGGTTGTCTGGTTTAGCGGTGAGCATCAGCGGTTGTTTAGAATAGCGCTGCTGGCTTGCTTTGAACTTGCTTAGCTCTATTTCGTCCAGCCATACCTTACATCTGGTATCGGCTTGAATGTAGTTGATTCTTTCCTGAGGATATTCCGGATCAACGGGAACGTAGGCGCCTGCTGCTTTTAACACCCCTAGTATGGAGACCAGCATCCACTCACTGCGCTCCTGGTTGATGCCTACCAGATCATCGGGCTGGATCTCATAGTTCTCTCTCAGGTAATGAGCCAGCTGATTGGACCGCTCATCAAGCTGCTGATAGGTAAGTTCGGTGTTCTCGAATACTACGGCTATGTTATCTGGCGTCCTGGCGGCTTGTTCTTCGAATAAGTCTACAATCGTTTTGTCTTTCGGGTAAGCTACGGCTGTATCATTGAATGTGACCAGCAGTTGGTGTTTCTCTTCCTCTGATAAGTAATCTACTTGGGAGATCTTCGCTTGAGGCGTTTCCAGCAGGGCATTCAAGAGTTGCTTGTAGTGCCTGATCATCCCTTCAACCATATCCTTCTCATACACGTCCGGGTTGAATACAAGATTCAAGGACAGGTAATCACCCATCTCCTGAGCCATAATCTCCAGATCAAACTTTGAGGTGCTATAGCTCAGATCAACTACCCGGTTTAGCTCCTGGTCTGATAATTCAACCCCTTTTGACTTTTCCCCATTGTTTTGCAGGGTGAGCAGCACATCAAAGACTGCACTTCTGCTGGTATCTCTGTGCAGGTTTAAGTCTTCTACCAACCGATCAAAAGGATACATCTGGTGGCCGTAGCTCTTAAGAGTATCCTCTTTGAGAGCCTGGTAGAAACTCTCGAAGCTGTCCTGGGGATCGACCTGATTACGCAAAGCCAGCGTGTTTACGTAGAACCCGATCTGCTCTTCCAGGTCGGCATGCTCCCTGCCGGCTACCGGAGTGCCGATGATGATATCCTGCTGGGCCGTGTAGCGGTACATCAGCACATTCCACGAGGCCAGTAAGCCCATGAACAGACTGCCTCCCTTGTCCTGGACGTAGCCTTTCAGCTTAGCCGTTGTTGCCTTATCCAGATAAGTGGCTAAGCCCTGCCCATTGTAGCTCTTTACTTTTGGTCTTTGCTTGGTGGCCGGCAGGTCCAGCAGGGGTAACTCTCCCGAGAGCTTGTCGAGCCAGTACGCTTTATGATTCTTGAACGACTCCTGGTTCAACTGGCCTAGCTGCCAGGCTGAATAATCCTTGTACTGGATTCTTAACTGCTTTACCTGTGGCTGTTTGCCTGCCTGGTAGGCCTCATAATACGCGAATACATCTTTGGAGAGTACCTCCATCGACCAGCCGTCGCTGATGATGTGGTGCATGTTGAAGTAGAACACGTATTCATCTTGCTCCACCTGAAGTAAGGCTGCCCTCAGCAAAGGTCCTTGCTCCAGATCGAATGCCCGGTGAGCATCGGCAGCAATATAGGCTTGTGCTTTTTGGTGCTTGTCAGCTTCACTTCTAAAGTCGCGGTAGTCGATGGCAAAGCCTAAGTCTTGCCTCTCGAGTATCCACTGCCGGATCTCTCCTGACGCATCTTCCCGGAAGACGGTTCTTAGAATCTCATGACGATCAATCAGACTATCGAATGCTTGTGCAAACAAAGGCAATTCATACTCTCCATTCAGCCTTAGACTTCCGGGCATGTTATAGGCTACCGACCCGCCTTCAAATTGGCTCAATACCCAGAGTCTGCGCTGGGCATCAGAGATGGAATAACTTGCCTGAGGCGCTGCTTTTTCGATCTCAACAAAGGCCTCTCTGGTTGCTGACTCGATGAGTGCGGCATGAGCCGCCAGGCTGGTATGAGCGAACAAATCTTTCAAAGTCAGCTTTACTGCCAGCTCCTTTTGATACTCATTGCTCAGTCGAATTGCCTTCAAGCTGTGGCCACCCAGCGCAAAAAAGTCATCATTCACTCCGATGTTTTCCCTTTGCAGCACCTTTTCCCATATCTTGACCAGCTTTGCTTCCAACTCATTTCCGGGAGCTACATACGCTACGCCACCAGACAGTCCCAGTCCTTGCGGGTCCGGCAGCGACTTCTTGTCTACTTTACCGCTAGCAGTTAACGGGATTGCTTCCAGTTGCACAAAGTAGGCCGGCAGCATATACGCCGGCAGCGTCTCTGCCAGGTAAGCCCTTAACTCACTTGTGTTTTGCGCTGAACTGGCAGTGACGTAGGCCACCAGTTCCTTTTCCCCTGACTCGTTGGCTTTAGCCAATACTACGGCTTGCTTTATCTGTTGATGCTGCGCCAAAGCCTGCTCAATTTCTGCCAGCTCGATGCGCTGTCCCCGGATCTTGACCTGGTCGTCTTTTCTGCCGATAAAGGCGATGGTGCCGTCGGGCAGCCACCGGCCCAGATCTCCGGTCTTGTATAAGCGCTCTCCTGCTTTGAAGGGGCTGGCAATGAACTTCTCCTGGGTGAGCCCTTCCTGGTTCAAGTACCCCCTGGCCACCTGGTCGCCTCCGATGAGGATCTCGCCCAAAACGCCGGCCGGCTGAAGGGCATGCTTCTCGTTGACAATATAGATGCGCGTGTTGTCAACCGGTCTGCCAATCGGTACCTCTTTGCCCAACGTGGCATGCCGGCTCAGATTGATTGCCGTCACATCTATGGAGGCTTCCGTGGGGCCGTAGTAGTTATGCAGGCTGACGAAGGGAGCCCTGGCCTTGAAGGCTTCTTCCAGCGGTTTGCCCAAAGCCTCCCCGCTGCACACCACGTGTCGCAAACCCGCCAGGCGCTCCCAGCCGATGGCAGACAGGGCCGCACTCAACATGGAGGGCACAAAGTGGACGATGCTCACCTTCTGGCCGGCCAGCACCTGATGCAGGTAGAGCGGGTCTTTGTGGCCCTCGGGCCTTGCCACCACCAGCTTACTGCCACTCACCAGCGGCAGCAACAGCTCCCAGACGGAAACGTCAAAGGTGACCGGCGTTTTCTGCAGGAATACATCAGAGGCTTCTACTTGTAACTGGCGCTTCATCCACAGCAGGCGGTTGACCAGCCCCCGGTGCTCGAGCAGTACGCCTTTGGGCTTGCCCGTTGAGCCGGAGGTGTAGAGCACGTAGATCAGGTTGTCAGCTGTAGCGGTCAGGGGGAGGGCTTGAGTGGGGTAACGCTGCCGGCTTGCCTTGAAGTGGGTTAGCGCTGCTTCGTCCAGGCATACCTTACAGCGGGTATCGGCTTGCATGTAGCTGATTCTTTCCTGGGGGTAGTGGGGATCGATGGGCACGTAGGCCCCTCCTGCCTTCAGCACCCCTAGTATCGAGATCAGCATCCACTCACTGCGCTCCAGTTGGATGGCTACCAGATCATCGGGCTGGATCTGATAGTTCTCTCTCAGGTAATGAGCCAGTTGGTTGGAACGCTCATCAAGCTGCTGGTAGGTAAGTTCGGTGTCTTCAAATACTACAGCTATATTAGCTGGCGTCTTGGCAGCCTGTTCTTCGAATAGGTCTACAATCGTCTTATCCTTCGGGTAAGCTACAGCCGTATCGTTGTAGCTGACCAGCAGTTGGTGCTTTTCTGCTTCTGACAGGTAATCTAATGTGCTTAAAGGTTGATTGACGTTGTGTGCAAACGCATTGATCAACTTATCAAGGTGTCTGATCAAGCTCTTCAATGACAACTCATCGTAGCGGTTGAGGTTGTATTTGATGTTTATCCCCAATGAGACCGCTAAGGGGCTCACTACAACATTAAAGTCATAATTGGTGCGCTCAAACACTTCCACTGACTCTACCGACAACCCTTCTTCTCCCGGGCTATTGAATGCACCTTCGCTTTCCAGTTCTTTTACGGCGTAGTTCTCAAATATCATGATATGATTCATCAGTTCCATGCCCAGCTCACTCTGGGCCTGCACCTCTGATAGATTCACATAATGATGGGACGCGCTCCGGATGGATTGCTCCTGCAACGCTTTTAAGAGTTCAACCGGCGTATCATCGGGCGCATACTTTACTCGCACTGGAATGGTATTGCTAAACAGGCCAATCATTTCTTCCACGCCGGGCAAATCCGCTGGACGACCCGACACGACTGCGCCAAACACCACATCGCTGGTGTTGTTGTAGCGCGACAACAAGTAGCCCCATACGGCTTGTACAAAAGTATTGTGGGTTATGCCTAGCTGCGTGCACAGGGCGTCTACTTTCTTAAATAGATCTCCCCCTATTTGCAGGTGTTCGATGGACTCAACGTAGGTGGTGTCTGCTGTTTGTGCCTTGAAGGGTATTTGTGCCGATGCCGAGTAGTCTGACAGGTAATCCTTCCAGTAACTCAGTGAACCGTCTCTGTCTACTGTTCTTAACCAATTGATATAATCAGCGTAAGGCAACGCCGGGGCCAGATTCAATTCATGTCCCGTAGTCTGTGCGCTTAACAGCTCATTGAAGTCATGGATGAGCACACTCACGCACCAGCCATCCATCAAAATGTGATGATGACTCCAGATAAACTCGTATTCTCCTTCCGACAACTCAACCACGTGCAGGCGCATCTGAGAACCGCTGCTCAGGTCAAAGCCTCTTTCCCGGTCCTGCTGCTTGATGAGCGCTACGTGCGCCTGGCGGTCGGCCTGGCTATCGAGCTTCTGGTAGGTAAAATTACTGGCTACTTCTTTCCTTACGATCTGTAAGGATCTACCGGCGTATTCAGTCGTGAAACTGGTACGGAGCACGGCATGTCTGGCGGTTAAGCGATCATAAGCTCCTTTCAACTTTTCTACATCTAATACTTTGGCCCGTACCCTGTAGGAGGTCTGCTCAAAGTAAAGGGAGTTGGAGTCTTCCGCTAACCAGTGGTAGTATATTCCTTCCTGGAGAGGAGCTAATTCATAAACATCCTCCAGGTCATTGTCTGCATTGAGTTGGGACAGCTCTTGAAGGGAGATTCCTGTAAAGCTTAAATCAGAAGGCGTCAGATAAGTAGTATCCGCTTTGGCTAACGCCTCGATGAGCAACTCAAGGTTCTTTTTATAAGATGCGGCTATCTTTCTAATTGTCGCCACTTCATACCTGGCACTGGAATAGCGGATCGACATGCCCAACTCTCCCCGCACCAGCATCCCCGATACGTCCAGTATCGCATCCGTTTTGTTGTCTCTTGATATATCTGACCCGATATACTCTGATGCATACTCAAACAGAGAACCTCCCTCATTGAATAGGTTGCTGCCAAAGTCGCCCAGGTAGTTGAAGGTGATCTCGGGCGTGAGCTTACTGTCAAGCCCTTGCCGGCTTAAGTAGCTTAAGATGCCATAGCCAATGCCCTTGTTGGGTATGCTTCGTAATCCTTCCTTTACGTTTACCAAGCTCTCTGCTCGACTGGCAGCATCCGCCACCTGCAATACGAACGGATACACCGTAGTAAACCAGCCCACCGTTCTGCTGATGTCTACCCCATCGAGGATCTCTTCTCTGCCATGCCCCTCCATCTTGAGTACGCTCTTGTCCACTGTCAGCACCTCTCTCAGGGCAAGGGCCAAACCCGTCAACAGCACATCGTTGATCTCCGTGTTGTAGACCCGGTGCACCCTGGTTTGCAGCAACTCGGTGGTGTTATGGTCCAGGCCGAAGGATTCAGCAGAATCCAGCACGGCCGGCCGGCCTTCTGGTAGTGGTTTGTCCTGGGGTAAAGCGGTCATCGGCTGCTCACTGACCTTTTGCCAGTAAGTGCGCTCCTTGTCAAGGGCTGGACTTGCCGCATACTCTTGCTGCAAGAAAGCCCATCTTTGAAAAGAATCCGTCTTTGAGGGCAAGCTTGGCTTTTTGCCTTCTTTGTAAGCCGTATACAAGCTCGATAGGTCTTCCAGCAGGATACGCCAGGAGACGCCATCCACTACCAGGTGATGAATGATCAAGCCTAAGCGGTCTCCGTCCTGCAACCTAAAGTGAAGCACTCTCAACAAAGGACCCGCTGTGATAGAAATACCCGATTGTTGGGCTTCTCCCAGCTGCATCATCTGCCCGAGGGCATCCTTGGATTGGCGAAGGTCATAGAAGTCCAGGGTGTAACGCTTTGCGCTGGTGTCCTGGTTAAACTGCTGCCATGCTCCTGAGGGGCTCTGCTGATAGACCATCCGAAGCGCATCATGGTGCCGGGTGAGATCGGCCAAGCTCTGCTCAAGGATCTCGCCATCAAGTTGCTCCTTGCTGTACAGAACAACCGATTGGTTAAAGTGCTCAGGCACTTTTATCTCCTCGGCTTTGAAAAACCAGTCCTGGATGGGAGTCAGCACCACTTCTCCGCTCACCTCATTTTGGTCACTAACCTGAGTAGTCAACTCCATCAGGCGTGCTAACTCTTCCACGACTGGTGTTCTCAGCAGGTGCTCTACTTTGAGCCGGTACCCGTGCTGTTTCAACCTGGCTACTACCTGGATGGACTTGATGGAGTCTCCTCCCAGATTGTAAAAGCTATCCTTGATGCCGATGCCTTCCCTTTTTAGAACATCTGACCATACCGAGACTAAAACCCTTTCCTGCGCTGTGCGTGGAGCTACATATTCCGCTCCACTCGTTAATCCCAGTCCTTGTGGGTCGGGCAGCGACTTCTTGTCTACTTTACCACTAGCAGTTAACGGCATTGCTTCCAGCTGTACAAAGTAGGCCGGCAGCATGTACGCCGGCAGCGTGCCTGCCAGGTAAGCCCTTAATTCACTTGTGTTTTGCTCAACCTTGGCAGTGATATAAGCCACCAGCTCTTTTTCCCCTGACTCGTTGGCTTTAGCCAATACTACGGCTTGCTTTATCTGTTGATGCTGCGCCAAAGCCTGCTCTATCTCTGCCAGTTCGATGCGATGTCCCCGGATCTTGACCTGGTCATCTTTTCTGCCGATAAACTCGATGGTGCCGTCGGGCAGCCACCGGCCCAGATCTCCGGTCTTGTATAAGCGCTCTGCTGGTTTGAAGGGACTGGCGATGAACTTCTCTTTGGTGAGCCCTTCCTGGTTCAGGTACCCCCTGGCCACCTGGTCGCCTCCGATGAGGATCTCGCCCGAAACGCCGGCCGGCTGAAGGGCATGCTTCTCGTTGACAATATAGATGCGCGTGTTGTCAACCGGTCTGCCAATCGGTACCTCTTTGCCCAACGTCGCATGCCGGCTCAGATTGATTGCCGTCACATCTATGGAGGCTTCCGTGGGGCCGTAGTAGTTATGCAGGCTGACGAAGGGAGCCCTGGCCCTGAAGGCTTCTTCCAGGGGTTTGCCTAATGCCTCCCCGCTGCACACCACGTGTCGCAGACCCGCCAGGCGCTCCCAGCCGATGGCAGGCAGGGCCGCACTCAACATGGAGGGCACAAAGTGGACGATGCTCACCTTCTGGCCGGCCAGCACCTGATGCAGGTAGAGCGGGTCTTTGTGGCCCTCGGGCCTTGCCACCACCAGCTTACTGCCACTCACCAGCGGCAGCAACAGCTCCCAGACGGAAACGTCAAAGGTGACCGGCGTTTTCTGCAGGAATACATCAGAGGCCTCTACTTGTAACTGGCGCTTCATCCACAGCAGGCGGTTGACCAGCCCCCGGTGCTCGAGCAGTACGCCTTTGGGCTTGCCCGTCGAGCCGGAGGTGTAGAGCACGTAGATCAGGTTGTCGGCTGTAGCCGTGAGGGGGAGGGCTTGAGTGGGGTAACGCTGCCGGCTTGCCTTGAAGTGGGTTAGCGCTGTTTCGTCCAGGCATACCTTACAGCGGGTATCGGCTTGCATGTAGCTGATTCTTTCCTGGGGGTAGTGGGGATCGATGGGCACGTAGGCCCCTCCTGCCTTCAGCACCCCTAGTATCGAGATCAGCATCCACTCACTGCGCTCCAGCTGGATGGCTACCAGATCGTCGGGCCGGATCTGATAGTTCTCTTTCAGGTAATGAGCCAGTTGGTTGGACCGTTCATCAAGCTGCTGGTAGGTCAACTCCGTATCCTCAAATACTACCGCTACATGATCCGGCGTCCTGGCGACTTGTTCTTCGAACAGGTCTACAATCGTCTTATCCTTCGGGTAAGCTACTTCTGTATCGTTGTAGCTGACCAGCAGTGTATGTTTCTCTTCCTCTGATAGGTAGTCTACTTGGGAGAGTTTCGCTTGAGGTGTTTCCAGCAGGGCATTCAAGAGCTGCTTGTAGTGCCTGATGAGCCCTTCAACCATGGCCTTCTCATACACGTCAGTATTGAAGGCGATATGAAGCCATAAGTGGTCTCCCGCTTCCTGAAAAGTAATCTCCAGATCAAACTTTGAGGTGCTATAGCTCAGATCAACGATCCGGTTTAGCTCCTGGTCTGATAATTCAACTCCCGGGATTCTTTCCCCATTGTTTTGCAGGATGAGCATCACATCAAAGACGGCACTCCTGCTGGTGTCTCTGTGCAGGTTTAAGTCTTCTACCAACCGATCAAAAGGATACATCTGGTGGCCGTAGCTCTTAAGAGTATCTTCTTTGAGAGCCTGGTAGAAACCATCGAAGCTGTCCTGGGGATCGACTTGATTACGTAAAGCCAGCGTGTTTACGTAGAACCCGATCTGCTCTTCCAGGTCGGCATGCTCCCTGCCGGCTACCGGAGTGCCGATGATGATGTCCTGCTGGGCAGTGTAGCGGTACATGAGCACGTTCCACGAGGCCAGTAAGCCCATGAACAGACTGCCTCCCTTGTCCTGGATGTAGCCTTTGAGTTTAGCCGTTGTTGCTTTGTCAACATAAGTGGCTAACCCCTGCCCGTTATAGGTCTTTACATTTGGTCTTTGCTTTGTGGCCGGCAGGTCCAGCAGGGGTAACTCTCCCGCTAGCTTGTCGAGCCAGTACGCTTGATGGGCCTTGAACGACTCCTGGTTCAGCTGGCCTAGCTGCCAGGCCGAATAATCCTTGTACTGGATTCTTAGTGCTTTAATCTGTGGCTGTCTGCCTGCCTGATAGGCCTCATAATAGGCGAATACATCTTTGGAGAGTACTTCCATCGACCAGCCGTCGCTGATGATGTGGTGCATGTTGAAGTAGAACACGTATTGTGCTTCCTCCACCTGAAGTAAAGCCGCTCTCAGCAAAGGCCCGTTCTCTAAGTCAAAGGGTTGATAGGCATCGGCTGCAATATAGGCTTGTGCTTTTTGTTGCTTGTCAGCTTCACTTCTAAAGTCGCGGTAGTCGATGGCAAAGCCCAAGTCTTGCCTCTCGAGTACCCATTGCCGGATCTCTCCTGACGCATCTTCCCGGAAGACGGTTCTTAGAATCTCATGCCGGTCGATCAGACTATCGAATGCTTGTACAAACAAAGGCAATTCATACTCTCCATTCAACTTTAGACTTCCGGGTATGTTATAGGCTGCCGACCCGCCTTCAAATTGGCTCAATACCCAGAGTCTGCGCTGGGCATCAGAGATGGGATAACTTGCTTGAGGCGCTGCTTTTTCGATCTCAACAAAGGCCTCCCTGGTTGCCGACTCGATGAGTGCGGCATGAGCCGCCAGGCTGGTATGAGCGAACAAATCTTTCAAAGTCAGCTTTACTGCCAGCTCCTTTTGATACTCATTGCTCAGGCGAACTGCCTTCAAGCTGTGGCCCCCAAGGACAAAAAAGTCATCGTTCACCCCGATGTTTTCCCTTTGCAGCACGTCCTGCCAGATCTCGGCCAGCTTTGCTTCCAACTCATTTCTTGGGGCTACATATGCTACGCCACCGGATAGATCCAGTCCTGCTGGGTCGGGCAGCGCTTTCTTGTCTATTTTACCGTTGGTTGTCAACGGCATTGCTTCCAGTTGCACAAAGTAGGCCGGCAGCATGTAGGCCGGCAGCGTCTCTGCCAGGTAAGCTCTTAATTCACCCGTGCTTTGCTCAACCTTGGCAGTGATATAAGCCACCAGCTCTTTTTCTGCTGACTCGGTCTCTTTCGCCAGTACTACGGCTTGTTCTATTGCCGAATGCTTCAATAAAGCCTGCTCGATCTCCCCCAGTTCGATGCGGTGACCGCTGATCTTGACCTGGTCGTCTTTGCGACCTACAAACTCGAGGTTGCCATCGGCCAGCCAACGGCCCAGGTCTCCGGTTTTGTACAAGCGTTCTCCTGCTTTGAACGGACTGGCGATGAACTTCTCCTGGGTGAGCCCCTCCTGGTTCAAATACCCCCTGGCCAGCCCATCCCCGCCCGCATAGATCTGGCCCACCACGCCCATAGCTACCAACTCCATGGCCTCATCGAGAACATAGACCTTTGAGTTTGATACCGGCTTACCGATGGGAATCCGATCCTGGTAGGCTTTGGCTTCTACCCGGTAGCAGGCCGAGAAGGTCGTGTTTTCAGTAGGTCCATAGCCGTTGACCAGCTCAAGGGCCGGATAGGCCTGCTTTACCTTGTTGACATGAGCCGCTGACATCTTGTCGCCCCCCGATACCAGGTAGCGCAAGGAACTGAAAAACGAGAGGTCCGTATCCACCAGCTGGTTGAACCAGGGAGCCGTCAGCCACAGCACCGTGATGGCTTGCTCATGCAGGGTTTGTTTGAAAGAGGCAACGTCCAGGAGTTTGTCTTGCGACAACATATGCACCTGGGCACCCGACACCAGCATGCTCCAGAGCTCAAAAGTGGTGGCGTCAAAGGAGAGGGCCCCGGTAAGGACGAGCTTGTCACTGGCGGCAGGGCTAAAGAAGTTGGTCTTATACACCAGCCGCACAATGCTTCGGTGCTCGACCATCACCCCTTTGGGCACACCGGTAGAACCCGACGTATACATCACATAGGCCAGATGAGCAGGCGTACTGGTTTTGGACAGCCCCCGGGCAGGATAACGCTGCGCATCAAACTCTACATCAATGGCAAAGACTGCTCCCTGATAGTAATCAATATCGTAAATGAAGCTCGTCTCGGTGATGAGCAGCTTTAAGGCGCTGTCTTTGACAATGTATGCTTTCCGGGAGGATGGGTAGTCAGCATCGATGGGCAGATAAGCCCCTCCCGCCTTTAGCACCCCTAGTATGGCAATGATCACCCACTCACTGCGCTCCAACTGGATGCCCACCAGATCATCGGGTCGGATCTGATAGTTCTCCCTCAGGTAATGAGCCAGCTGATTGGACTTTTCATCAAGCTGCTGGTAGGTGAGTTGGGTATCCTCAAATACAACGGCTATGTTATCGGGCGTCCTGGCGGCTTGTTCTTCGAACAAGTCTACAATCGTTTTATCCAAAGGATAAGCTACGGCCGTATCGTTGAAGGTGACCAGCAGTTGGTGTTTCTCTTCCTCTGATAAGTAATCTATTTGGGAGATCTTCGCTTGAGGATGAGACAGGATCGAATCCAAAAGGCGTTTGTAATGCTGCATCAAGCCTTTTATCATCTCTGCCTCATAGACATCCTCATTGTAGATCAATTTGAAGTAAACACAATCGCCAACCTCTCCAAAGTGTAACTCTATGTCATTCTTAACCTTGGCCTGACCATTGTCCGACACTTGATCGACAAGCGCAGCATCTGGTGTGGCTATGGCTTCAATTTCGGTTGTGGTATGATAGGTGATGGATATGTCGAAGACTGGATTTCTGCTGGTGTCTCTGTGCAGGTTTAAGTCCTCTACCAACCGATCAAAAGAATACATCTGGTGGTTGTAGCTCTTGAGGGTATCCTCTTTGAGAGCCTGGTAGAAACCATCGAAGCTGTCCTGGGGATCAACCTTGATTACGTAAAGCCAGCATGTTTATGTAGAACCCGATCTGCTCTTCCAGGTCGGCATGCTCCCTGCCGGCTACCGGAGTGCCGATGATGATATCCTGCTGGGCCGTGTAGCGGTACATCAATACGTTCCACGAGGCCAGTAAGCCCATGAACAAACTGCCCCCCTTGTCCTGGATGTAGCCTTTGAGTTTAGCCGTTGTGGTCTTATCCAGATAAGTGGCTAAGCCCTGCCCGTTATAGGTCTTTACATTTGGTCTTTGCTTTGTGGCTGGCAGGTCCAGCAGGGGCAACTCCCCGGATAGCTTGTCGAGCCAGTACGCTTTATGATTCTTGAATGACTCCTGGTTCAACTGGCCTAGCTGCCAGGCCGAGTAATCCTTGTACTGGATTCTTAACTGCTTTACCTGCGGCTGTTTGCCCGCCTGATAGGCCTCATAATAGGCGAATACATCTTTGGAGAGTACTTCCATCGACCAGCCGTCGCTGATGATGTGGTGCATGTTGAAGTAGAACACGTATTGTGCTTCCTCTACCTGAAGTAAAGCCGCTCTCAGCAAAGGCCCGTTCTCTAGATCAAAGGGTTGATAGGCATCAGCTGCGATGTAGGCTTGTGCTTTTTGGTGCTTTTCAGCTTCACTTCTAAAGTCGCGGTAGTCGATGGCAAAGCCTAAGTCTTGCCTCTCTAGTATCCATTGCCGGATCTCTCCTGACGCATCTTCCCTAAAGACGGTTCTTAGAATCTCATGGCGGTCGATAGTGGCATCTATGGCTCTTTTGAAGTTTTCGATGTCAATGTCCTGATTCAGATAAGTACTACCGGGCATGTTATACGCTGCCGACCCGCCTTCAAATTGACTCAATACCCACAGTCTTCGCTGGGCATCAGAGATGGGATAACTTGCCTGAGGCGCTGCTTTTTCGATCTCAACAAAGGCCTCCCTGGTTGCCGACTCAATTAGTGCGGCATGAGCCGCCAGGCTGGTATGAGCGAACAAATCTTTCAAAGTCAGCTTTACTGACAGCTCCTTCTGATACTCATTGCTCAGGCGAACTGCCTTCAAGCTGTGGCCACCCAGCGCAAAAAAGTCATCGTTCACCCCGATGTTTTCCCTTTGCAACACGTCCTGCCAGATCTTGACCAGCTTTGCTTCCAACTCATTTCCGGGAGCTACATATTCTAAGCCACTGGATAGACCCAGCCCTTCCGGGTCGGGCAGCGACTTCTTATCCACTTTACCGCTGGTTGTTAACGGCATTGCTTCCAGTTGCACAAAGTGAGCCGGAAGCATGTACGCCGGCAGCGTCTGCTCTAAATAGATTCTCAGATCGCTTGTGCTTTGCTCAACCTTGGCAGTGATATAAGCCACCAGCTCCTTTTCTGCTGACTGGTTCTCTTTGGCTAGCACTACGGCCTGCTCTATGTGTTGATGCTGCTCTAAAGCCTGCTCAATCTCTGCCAGCTCGATGCGGTGTCCCCGGATCTTGACTTGTTGATCCTTACGCCCGGCGCAGTAAAGCGAACCGTCCTGCAACCATGAGCCATAGTCGCCCGTCCGGTAGAGGCGGTCTCCGGCCACAAAAGGACTCTGCCTGAAACTACCCTCCGTTAGCTCTCTACGCGTGTAGCCCCGGGCCACGCCCGCTCCCCCGATGTAGAGCTCGCCCTCAACCCCGCTTGCTACCGGATTGCCGTTCTGGTCCAGAACGTAGATGCGCGTGTTGGCAATGGGTTTACCGATCAGAATCCTTTCCTGGTCTTTTTGCAACGCTTTTACCGTCGACCATACCGTTGTTTCCGTCGGTCCGTACATGTTGTAGACTTGCGCATGGGGCAGCTTTTGGTAAAGCTCCTTGACCAGCCAGGCCCGCACCGGCTCACCCCCCAGCAGGATGTGGCGGATGGAAGCCCAGCCCGCATCTTTGGAAAGGTGCTCATTGAGCAGCGCTCCCATCGAGGGGGTGATCTGTAGATGGGTCACCTGGTGGGTGCGGATCTGGGCGTACACCGAGTAGTTGCCCGTCGGGCGGGCGTGGGCCTGCTGCCCCCCGGGCTGGTCGTGCTGCTCACCGCCCGCAAGCTGGTCGTGCTGCTCACCGAGGTGTCTGGCTTCTGGCTGGATCACCACTTTGTAGCCTTTGGTGAGGGTCCACAACAGCTCGAGTACCGATATGTCGAAGGTGAAGTTGGTCATCGACAGCAAGGTGCCTTGCTGCTCACCAAAGATGGCCGTCATGCCGGTGAAAAAGTTGGTCACATTGCCGTGCTCGATCATTACTCCTTTGGGCTTGCCGGTGGAACCGGAAGTATAGATCACGTAAGCCAGGTGGTGGGCTTTGGCCTGGCTGGTGATCGGGCTGGCAGCATAGGCTTGCTCCGCTTGCCGCAAGCCGGCTAAGGCGGGAGCATCCAGCAGCACTTTACAGCCACTATCTTCCAGAATGGCGGCAACTCTTTGTGGTGGGGAGTGGGGATCGATGGGCACGTAGGCCCCTCCTGCTTTCAACACTCCCAGGATCGAGACCAGCATCCACTCACTGCGCTCCAGCTGGATGGCTACCAGATCATCGGGCCGGATGTCATAATTATCTCTCAGGTAATGAGCCAGTTGGTTGGACCGCTCATCAAGCTGCTGGTAGGTCAGCTCTATATCCTCAAATACCACCGCTACGTGATCCGGCGTCTTGGTGGCTTGTTCTTCGAACAGGTCTACAATCGTTTTGTCTTTCGGGTAAGCTACGGCTGTATCGTTGTAGCTGACCAGCAGTTGGTGTTTCTCTTCCTCTGATAAGTAATCTACTTGGGAGATCTTCGCTTGAGGTGTTTCCAGCAGGGCATTCAACAGGTGCTTGTAGTGCCTGATCATCCCTTCAACCATGGCCTTCTCATACACGTCAGTATTGAAGATCATCTGCAGCGACAAGCACTCCCCCTCTTCCTGAGCTATAATCTCTAAATCAAACTTTGCGGTGCTATAGCTCAGATCAACGATCCGGTTTAGCTCCTGGTCTGATAACTCAACTCCTTTTGACTTTTCCCCATTGTTTTGCAGGGTGAGGCTTACATCAAAGACGGCACTCCTGCTGGTATCTCTGTGCAGGTTTAAGTCTTCTACCAACCGATCAAAAGGATACATCTGGTGGCCGTAGCTCTTGAGGGTATCCTCTTTGAGAGCCTGGTAGAAACCATCGAAGCTTTCCTGGGTATCAACCTTGTTTCTTAGAGCCAGCATGTTTACGTAGAACCCGATCTGCTCTTCCAGGTCAGCATGCTCCCTGCCGGCTACCGGAGTGCCGATGATGATGTCCTGCTGGGCCGTGTAGCGGTACATGAGCACGTTCCACGAGGCCAGTAAGCCCATGAACAAACTGCCCCCCTTGTCCTGGATGTAGCCTTTCAGCTTAGCCGTTGTGGTCTTATCCAGATAAGTAGCTAACCCCTGCCCATTGTAGCTCTTTACTTTTGGTCTTTGCTTGGTGGCCGGCAGGTCCAGCAGGGGTAACTCTCCCGAGAGCTTGTCGAGCCAGTACGCTTGATGATTCTTGAACGACTCCTGGTTCAGTTGGCCTAGCTGCCAGGCCGAGTAATCCTTGTACTGGATTCTTAACTGCTTTACCTGCGGCTGTCTGCCTGCCTGATAGGCCTGGTAGTAGTTGAATACATCTTTGGAGAGTACCTCCATCGACCAGCCGTCGCTGATGATGTGGTGCATGTTGAAGTAGAACACGTATTCTGACTCCTCCACTTGAAGTAAGGCTGCTCTCAGTAAAGGTCCGTTCTCCAGATTAAAGGGTTGATAGGCATCTGCTGCAATATAGGCTTGTGCTTTTTGGTGCTTGTCAGCCTCTTGGCTAAAGTCCCGGTAGTCAATGGCAAAGCTTAAGTCTTGCCTCTCGAGTACCCACTGCCGGATCTCTCCTGACGCATCTTCCCTAAAGACGGTTCTTAGAATCTCATGCCGGTCGATCAGACTATCGAATGCTTGTGCAAACAAAGGCAAGTCATACTCTCCATTCAGCTTCAGACTTCCGGGTATATTATAGGCTGCCGACCCGCCTTCGAATTGGCTCAATACCCAGAGTCTGCGCTGGGCATCAGAGATGGGATAACTTGCCTGAGGCGCTGCTTTTTCGATCTCAACAAAGGCCTCCCTGGTTGCCGACTCAATCAGTGCGGCATGAGCCGCCAGGCTGGTATGAGCGAACAAATCTTTCAAAGTCAGCTTTACTGCCAGCTCCTTTTGATACTCATTGCTCAGTCGAACTGCTTTTAAGCTGTGGCCCCCAAGGACAAAAAAGTCATCGTTCACCCCGATGTTTTCCCTTTGCAGCACGTCCTGCCAGATCTCGGCCAGCTTTGCTTCCAACTCATTTCTTGGGGCTACATATGCTACGCCACCGGATAGATCCAGTCCTTGCGGGTCGGGCAAAGACTCCTTGTCTATTTTACCGTTGGCCGTTAGCGGCATTGCTTCCAGTTGCACAAAGTAGGCCGGAAGCATGTACGCCGGCAGCGTCTCTGCCAGGTAAGCTCTTAATTCACCTGTGTTTTGCTCAACCTTGGAGGTGATATAGGCCACCAGCTCTTTTTCTGCTGACCCGGTCTCTTTCGCC
>CAWJNV010000001.1:2485000-2743801 GCA_963844325.1 uncultured Sphingobacteriales bacterium | reverse complement strand
TGCCTCGCATAAGCCCTTGTAAATGTCTGATTTACAAGGGCTTTTTATTTGTGGAAAAAACCGTTTCCCTCACGCATTTAGGTTTCCCTCACGCATTTAGTTTGTATCCTCCATCCGTTTTTGCGTACTAAAGCAACTGCATCACCCACGGGCGATTGCTCGGCGGTTCAAATCCCGGCGAAGACGGGTCAACTCCGGGTGGGTTTTCGCATCCCCTACCCCTACAGGTAGCCGCATACACCCGGAACGACGCCCACTTCCGCGTGGGCACTGACACGGAGGCCCCTTTGTTGCTTGCTTCCGGTATTCCTCCCTGGCTCAATTTCCGTTGAGTTCTTTGATTTGACTAACAGCCAGTGATAAGTTGTTCATCGTGATGAGGGGAGTCGTATTGTCGGATGCTGAAAAGATGATCAACTTAAAGGTGAACTGCCCATTTTGCTTTTTCGGATCAATTGCCTTAAACCAATGGAGCAAAGTACTTACCACCGTGCAAAGGAACGATTGCGTAGCGTCTGGGCAATAGGGCGGGCTATTGCCGATATTCAAGTCTGTAGCAAGGTTTAACGGAAAAGGCAGCGCCAGGAATATGGGAAGGTCAATTCGGCTCCACGAGGCCGTGCCGCTTAAATTATACGAGTACAATGCTTCCAACCGGATGGTTGGGCTGCCCAACGTATAAATGCTGAAAATGGCATTGAAAGTGTTTTGCAGGTGCACTGCCAGGTAATTGACTGCCGGTTTGCCTGTTTGGTTGATCGCGGAAATATCAATTTGCGCATTAGCAGTAAGCAATGGTGTTAGCGGTGCGTAGAACCTCACCAGCGGCGTTTGGTAGAGGAACGATGCATGGGTAGGATAAGCCTCTACCAGATTGAGGTTGCGGGTAATCTGTATACCTGCCCACCCTTCCTGGTATTGCATCAATTGCAGCGGTGCAAACAAGAGGTTGCGTGTGCTGACTACCTGCCGATCAGCATAGCTAAGGAACACCCGCTTTGCATCGTTGCCCTGATAAAACTGGTAACTCACCGAATCGGGCGATGAGCGCTGTACCGTGGTGGTACTATACCCGGCAATGGTAACGTTGGGAAGGTCCATGCCATCCGGATTGTTACTGTCTGCTGCTACAGTGATTTCCAATGCTGAATCAGGCTCGCCCTGAACGGCTTCCGTTTCCGCAATGGAATAGTTAAACAGGGAACCGGCAGATTCTCCTGTCCGGGTTGTTGCAGGACCCGGTTGTTCAATCAATGCCGGGGGCCAGGGATTAAGCTGATTACAATTGCTCATCCCGTCGCCAGGATGCCCATAAGGGTGCCGAGCGCGCCTACGGCAATTTTTGCATTTACCGCCACCGCAGTATTACCGGCTACATCTTCCGGGGTTACCCGGGCTACATAGGTTAAAAAATCGGCATTCAGGGCCGGAAGCACGGTGATGAACTGCGCCAATGCTTTGGCCAGGATGACGATATCATTGCTTTTCGCTGACCGCAGTACGCTTTGGCCGGCAGTTGAATTAAAAATCACCTGTGCTTCAATAACATCCTGTGTAGCTTCCTGCTGCCCATAGGCAAAAGCAAAGCTCCACTGTAATGCAGCATCAATCGTAGTAGTAGCGCCGATTACATTGTTCTGGCTATAATCTGCCCACTGTGACTGAGTGCTTGGCGGAACCGGGTATGCCCGCAACGGAACGGGAATATCAACAGCGCCACCGGTAGAAAAGGCATCGCTGGCCAGCGGTATTACAAACGCCAGCCAAGTACTGGACTGATAGCCCGCTGCATTGGGTACATTTTCGATCTGTTGTTCAATATTTGACAACACAAAGTTAAGCTGACTGAACCGGAAACTGTTTACCCGTGCAGCCTCTTTCACGTACAGGCAGTAGTTCACCCACGATGTGCCGTTGCCCAGTGGCGCCTTGGCGTTGGTAAAGGAATACTGGTCAGACAGCCCCGTGCCGTCTCCCCCGGTACTGCCTACTGGTTGCGGCGCCTGGCCATACATGGAGCCGTACAGCCGCGGATTAACGGGAGCCGTATTATAAGGAGCAAGGTTGGAGCCGGTATATTGCGAGTTTACGGTCAGCGGGTGCTGGATAATAGCCGTGATGTTGTAGGCATTGCTCAGGTTAATAAGCAGTTGCTGATTGAATACTTCCTGTGCGTTGGTAATTTGTGCTTGGGTCAGCGGTTGATCCAGGATGTTGGTTACCGTTCCCGTAATGTAATTGGCTAAGCTTGCTTTTGCATCAAGCACGGTTTGCAGCGTTTTTCCGTTGTCGATCAGGAAAGCCGGAACGGCAAATTGGGGCGACAAGAAGTTGTCGATTGCCTGGAGACAAACCAATGCCCACTGATCCATGTTCACCGCAGTGTAGTTGATGGCCGGTGCCTGGTTGTTATAAATGAACGGCTGCCCGGTGGTATATTTGGTAATGGGCACGCTGTTGAGTGCAATCAGGCTGGTACTCAATGGGGAGGGGCTATAAAAATAGGAAACCGGCTGGTTGTCGGCCTGGTTAAAGGCTACGTTGATGCCGCTTTTGCCCGCCTTGTCAAACCGTACTACCCAAACCTTCTGGCTGTTGCCATTACTGGCAACATTATTACTGTCAACGCCCGACGCCACTTTCAGAAAGGCGCCGGCTGCCGGTGTAGCGGTAAACGTGGCTTCAAACTGGACGGCAAAATAGGTTAAGGCTTGGGTGCCTTCGGCAGCACTGCCGGTACAACTTAGCTGCGTGATGGGTTTGATGGCGGTGGTCACAGTGCCAACGGCCGGTACTTCCTTAAAATCCGGGTGAATGTTTGTGGTGCGCTGAATGGTCAGTTCTGTAGTGAGTTCAAAAATATTTTCAGTGTTTGAAGCACTGACCGGAGCGGTGAGTGACCAGGGAACAGACAGGCTTACGGTTTGCGGTTTATTGTAGGCGATGTTTTGCAGGTAGGCGTAGAGGGTACCGGCAAAAGCAGACAAACTTTTATTCGGAGTGAGCGGAACACCAACCGGGTCGTTGCTGCTGTTGTACAGCGAAGTACGGTACGTAACCTGCACATCGGGCTGTATCAATTGGTAATAAATGGAGGCATACGTCCCCATATCCACCAGTGCCAGTTGCTGCGGCGATACGTTACCGTTATCATTGGCGTACCGCGAAGTATCGAAGCACAAGTCAACCTGCAGGTTGGGCGTTCCGCTGATTACCGGGAAAGAATAGCGCGTCGTAATGCCCGGCCATTGCGACAAGGCCACCAGGTTATCGGTGTAAGCAACTGGTATGGTCACCAGTCCGTCGGCGCCGGAAATATTTGAACGGATCGGGTTGCCAAAAAGGTCGGCCAGTGAAAGTTGGACCTGTACCTGATTGCCGTTGCCGCTGTAAGGGTCGCCCGACGCGGGCGGAAAACCAGGGTCGGCTGGTTGGATTGCATTTTTTGCGAAGCTGTATACCGGCAGGGTGCCCTTGTAGGGCCAGAGGTCCGGAGATGCCGGCGGATTGGGATCGTCCGGGCTGCTATTGTTCACTGGTCCTACGGGCATCAGGCTTTGCGGTGAGCCATTGAAGGCGCCGTTACCCACCAACTGGTACATGACCAGGTTGAACTGGTTTTGCAGAAACTGTAGATCATTTGCCCGGCTGGCCGCATTGGCCGGAATCGGATAAGGGTTAAGCGGCGTATAAGCACCCGGATTGCTGATCGAAAGCTGGAAGCCTGCATTACCCGGCGGCATAATGGCATTGCGGGCAGTCAGGGCCTGGGACTGTACGAACAGCACCGATTTGCCGGTTTCAATCGGGTCGCCTACCGCTACTGCGTTCAGGTAATTGCCTGAAGGCGCTCCCTGGTACGTAATCAGCAAGTAAAGGGCAGCCGTTGGGCTATTGCTGAAAAGGGAGTCCGGTAATCCGGTACCGCCGTTTTTCTGGTGATAATAGAGGTAAAATCCGCCGCTGCGCACAATGCTGCATTGCCAGGCGAAAGACAGGAATTCGGTGTAATCGTTCAACGTATTCGGTGCAGGGGGCAAGTAGCCGGTTCCGTTTTCCGCGACCCTGGCAAGCAAGGACGTTTCCGGGTTTGTTTCGGTGGAAAGGTTTGTCTTCACGATACCGATCTCGTATTCTCCATCTGCACTGCTTTGCATGTGGTTGGCAGCGGCATTGCCGGTAGCGGCAGGGGCGTACAGGATGCGGACCTGGTCAATCCGGGGGCCATTGCCGCTGTTCAGTGCGGCCACAATCCGTTCCAGGTAGATGATGTCCCCGCCGGTTGCCCCCGCCAGGGTGTAGGTATTGGCGAATACGGGAGCCTGGTGAGCACCATCCGTGAACTTCTCGACGCTGATGTTGACCATTGTGGCCCATCCGTAGTTCTGAACGCTACTTTGTGCATACGTATGCCCGTCAGCATTCGGCGTTTGCAGCAATAACTCCAGTTCGAGATTGTTGTCGGCCTGTAGTACCGAGGTCAGTGCGTTGGGGAAATACCACACCGAAGGGGTGCCCACCACCTGCGCCGGGGGTGTACCTACCGGCAGTACAAGCGTGCCGGGATATTGCCAGGCGATGGTTGACTTTAACGTAAAGGTCTGATTTGCATCCTGGTACATCGTAAGTGCTGCCGGTGGTTGCGCACTGGTGTTCTGGGTAAGCGGCAGCGTAAGCAGGTCAGCAATGCGGCTGATCTCATGGTTGTCTACATTCAGCAAAAGAGGGGTGGCGGCAAGGCTGATCCAACTGCCGTTTGCCCCGGGCGTAAGTTGCAGGTTATACGTATCGTTCTGGTTCAGCGCGGGCACGGCAAGTTGCTGGCCCGTCAGCACGTACAGTGGTTTTACAGTGGTCGTATCCGAGGGGTCAGGCAGGTTAAGCCCATGCAGCATAAACCGGGCGGCCATACTGGAATAGCGGTTGATGTTCGCCCGGGTAATCACCTGATTTATAATGTCCTGCACGCCCAGCGTAGTAATTGCGGGTACCACCAGCGAAGTGGCATTGAAAGTTACCTGCGGGTTTGCGGTCGCCAAAGCATCAATTGTAAGGCCGTAGGTACCGGAGAGGGATTGGAAGCTATCGTCGTTGCCGGTGGTGTACACCAGTTCGGGCAACTGGATTACGGTAAGCGGCGCAAGTACCGCCTGCCCGGCTACGGCGTCAATTACCTGTGCCACGGTAGCATTGACCAAACCACTGGCAGCCACCAGGTTGGCGGCGATGCTGGCGAGCGTGTCGGTAGCAATCACCCTGTAAGTATTGAAGCCGCTTACCTGAATGAGGGTACCCGGTACAATCAACCCGTTGATGGTTGTGTTGAAATCCGTTGCCAACTGTGCGGCCGTAAGCTGGTTGGCGGGGGAAAGATACTTGTTGTATGTGGCAACAATGCCATTGAAGGTATCGCTGGTTGCGACCGGGTAAGCAATACCGGGCAGGGTAACGCGCTGATCGGCAGTTAAACGTACCGGACCGTTTGCGTTGGCCACCCGGGCCGCGCTGACCGTATTATTGAGCGGTGCAGCCGTGAAGTAGTCGACTACCGCACCCAGCGTTGTGGTTGCAGTTACCGGGTAGCTGAATCTGCCGAAAGCATTGATGGCATCCTGGACTACGTTCTTCACCAGCATTTCAAAATAATCCTGGACGATAAAGCTCGCAAAGGAAACTGCCGGTGGCGTAGCGGGCAATGAACTGTCGGTAACCGGGGGACAATCCGATGGGTTGTCGCTGACAGCCTCGGCTGCCGACCGGAACTGTACGGCCAACCGCTGCAACTGCTCCTGCACCGTACCCAGGTAGCTGAAAGGCTGCGGGTTGGCGCTGAAATCGACCGGTGTACCCGCAGTACCGTTGAGCGAATCATTCAGCACCAGGTCGGGCAACATCGGGAAAACAGTTGCATTGTTTTCATCGCCGTCCACATTCTCCGCCCGTATTTCAATGGTGAAATAGTTATCCAGGAAGGCCCGGATGTCGAATTCTTTGTCCTGCGCGGTGTTGCTGTAGAGGATCGGAAAAAAGTGATCGGATTCGTAGGTCAGGTAACAATACACGGCCTGCAATTGGTCAAGCGTTACCGCCTGGCTCATCAGGGCGGCTACCGTCGTGTCGGCGGCACGGCTGTTGACAATTGCATTGATCGCCCATTGCAGCACGGCGGTAGCAAGCGCGGTAAAGCCCGAGTCGTTGCTGCCCGTATCGGACAAAGGGTCGGGCGCATCAATGAAAAGCAGGTTTACAAACTGTGCCGTGTTGCTGCCGGCCGCACCCGACAAGGAGAGCAGCGGCAGGTACATCAGGGTCAGGGTTGGCTTTGTGCCGTTCTGGATGAGCGGCTGCCACAATATGTCATACCTGGCCGGGGTTTGCGCCGCGAGCAGCCGGTGGGCGGCAGGAGCGTGCAGGGGCTGGTTCCAGGGAGCATTGGCGGTATTGTTGGTACCGATCGTGAAAGAAGCTTTTATAACGGCGGAGAACCGGAAGGTAATGTGAATTTTGAACAGCCCCAGGTTAACGGTGACGGTCAGTGAAATGCTTACCCCGGCCGAGAAGGCAATCGCAATTACGTTGTATGCTTCGATGGTAATCGTAATGTACGCATAAGCCGTTATGTCGAAGCTGGCCGAAATGATGGCGAAATTAATGGAGCCATAAATGCGTCCTACCAGCCCGAACGTTCCCGTAGCCTTGAAATAATAGACGCCGTCACCCGGGTACCGGCTCGTATCGTTCACGTTGAACTTAGCAAGTACCCCCTGGAATACCCCCACCGCCAGCAGGCTCAACCCGGCGCTCAGAATGCCTTCATTAATGGTTTTACCCATCCCCAGCGATAAGCCCAGGCCCAGTTCAATGACCGGACTAAAGCTGCCCACTTGTGAAGCGGGTACGCTGTTGCCCGCGGTTGCACCATCCAGCACGCCGAAATAAAAACCGCCCTGCCCCACAAAGGGGAATACCTGCACGGTGAAGGAGCGGGAAAAGTCGTTGCCCCAGGGAAAGCCCAGGTCAACCATAAAGTTGCCGTTGGTATAAATCTGGATGGAAGCCGAGGGCAGGGTAACTGAAACGGCTCCCAACTCGATTGTGCGCATGGCGGTCGGCAACTGCAAATCAATCTGGTACATCCCGATTGACTCGTTCACCTTTTTATAGAGAATTTCAAAATCCAGTCCGCTGAATGTACCGGCGCTTTCACCCGATAAAAAAACGGACAGTCCGTACAGGTTGGGATCGTTGAAGACCACCCCCAGGCTTACCGTATTCATGATGGTGCATTGCAGACCGATCAGCCAGTTGCTGGTTTCGTCAAAAACCAGGATGGATTTCTCAGGGGGAGCGGATGGCTTGGGGGGGATGGGAATGACGGCGGGTTTGCCCGGCTGCCGTACCGGTGGATTGCCGAATACGTTCTTTAATGCCGCAACAGTGGCGGTTACCGAATCCAGGTGCTGCGTCGGGTAGAGGGCAACGTGCTGCCCGAGCCCCAAGTATTGCAGCCTGAAGATATTGCCGCCCAGTCCCGGTACCTGCGGCATCTGGTTTACCGGCGATCCGGTGCCGGCCAGTTGTTTGGCCCCTTCGTTGCTGCTGTCGGAACTGATTGCGAATCCCAGGAAGGTGCCGGTGAAACCCAGGCTGGTTTGTGCCGTAGAACCGGACCCCTGCCGGGTCAGAGTCACCGTTTTGATGTCAATGAAGCCCAGGTTCAGGTTCAGGGGCACCGTCACCACCAGGCGATCATTGCTTTGCTTGCTGACGTCGTTGTACTGCGTACAGACAATGGAGAGCCCGTTGAGGTTCACGTCGTTGAGCAGGTTCCAGGGCGGTGACAGGGTAAAGCCGGGAATGATGTCACTCATCACCGAAGTGATCAGGCCGCCCAGCGAAAGCCGGCTGATGGTGAGTGAATAAGTGCTGTATTCGCTGGTAGCCGTATAATCGGCCGTTATGCCGTTCCATACCAGGAACACATCGGTTGCATCGCTGCCGAATTTGTAGCCGACCTGGAAATCCAGCCCGAAAAGCTTGGTATTGACCGTAATGGAACCCGATACATTCGGGCTTTGGTAACCGATCAGGACGGTAGCCGTCAGCTCCGGCAGGCTGAAGGCGCCTACCACCAGTTGCCAGTTGACGGTGCCGCTCACCACGTAGGCGGTGGGCGGTATGGACTGCCCGGACGGCGGCGTTTTAACCACCAGTTGCAATGCCGTAATTTCCAGGGTGCTGCCTACCCACGGGGGCACACTGCTGCCGGCGGTAAAGAACTGGTCGAGCAGGTCGAGGATGTTAATGGTAGCGCCGGCATGAAGACCGGCCCGGAACACCCAACCGGTGCTTTTGGCTACGGCTGCTTCCAGGTCAAGATAGGGGGCATTCTGAAGGGTAACAATGCCGCCGATGACCCCCGAATAATCGTTGTTGGCTGAGCTGAGCGGGTTGGTGAGGCTAAGTAAAAAATAAGGATTGGCTACCCCGATAACCTTTGGAACGATGGGAAAGGATAGTTTTGAACTGATCGAAAGATCTACCTCCGAAAGGGTGTTGCTGGTCGGGTTATAGGCAATATTGAGGTAATTCAGACTGATCTGTTCCAGGTTGAAGCCATCCGGCGCTGCGGGCGGGGGATGGGTCTTCATGCCCGGCGCCGCGTTCACAAGCGTTGCAAAATTCACATTATTGATCTCGCCCGATACGTTGAATAACCAGTCTGCCCCACCCGTCGGCAGCACGGCCCCTGCCGCAAGCGTAGCCACGGTGGCGCCACCGGATTTGACTACGAACGCACCGCCAATGGAAAAAACAGTGCTGCGCAAAGCAGCATCGAACGGGTTGACCACCTCTACCCCAAAAGTGGTATTCTGAATGGTGAACTGACCCGGAATCACCTCCCAGTCAGGCGCCCCGATCGTTACCTGGAGTTGACTGACGGAAGCGCGGGATGGATCGAACTGGACGTAAAAATAGGTAAGGGTGAATTCGGCCAGCGCCGTGAGCGAAGCAGGAAACACCTCGTACACATTGATGCCGCCTAAGTTTTGCACCAGACTGGCAATGTTCAGCCCGGATTGGCCTACCTGGGATGAAATGCTGAGCGACCAGCTGTTCTGCTGGGTGAAAATCCCTACCGGCAAGACAATGGTGATGTCGACGAGGATAGAACCGATTTTTACGCCGCCGAAGAGGCTGAACGCATTTTGCAGGACACTGTTCTTGTTCAACGAGTTGACCACCTCGAATCCGAGGGTGTTCATGGACAGGCCAAGGGCGGAGACCAGGTCCCAGGGCGGGGTAATGGCGATGGCGGGCAAGCCTAAGCTGAGGATGCAGTTGGGCAGGGTACTGGCAGAGGTCGAACTGACCGACAACGGCACATCCGTCATGGCGAAGGAAGGCAGCAGGGCCGCGGCTACCGAGCCCGCCGGGACCAGCGTGGAACCCGCAATGTTGCGGATGTTGAAGGAGGCGTAGGTAGCCGCAATGGCAGTATTGGCGTACAGCACCGTACTGCCCGAATCGCCGCCGGATAACGTTATGGTGAAAGGAACAGAATCCCAACCGTTGAAAAGCACGCAGTTGCCGGCAAGCGTCAGCGTAGCGTTGCCCGCATTGTACACAATTCCTTTGGCCGGATCAGGCATTTGCAGGCTTAGTGAAGCCAGGCCCATCGTCTGCAACGACCATTTAAAGGTGGGCGCCTGTATGGCAGCACTGTTGAGCGTTAAGTTGCCTCCTGAAACAGCCCTGGCCAGTTGGCCGGCCAGGTCCTGGAGCGTAGCGGAAGAAGTCATGATGCTGCTTTAAAAAACGGATGATTGCTGCCTATACCCCATTCCCGGCTTACCAGAGGTGGCCTTTGGTACAGTTGATAACCGTGACCACCGGGGGACCCGGGGGGTAAGTAAAGTCAAGATTTTTTTTGACTTGCATTATCGTGATGGGCAGATTCTCACCGTAATCCGGATGGCTGGGACCGCCGGTTATTTTGAGAATGACGTCATTGTAATATCGCAGGTAATTATAGGTGTAATAACTTGCCAGTTTTGTAGGGTTTTGCGGAATGAATGTATATAACCGTGTGGTCGTAAGGCTATCCATCTGTTCAATTGCGCTACGGGTAGGCAACGGTTTTGTGCTGCTGCCGTACGTTCGGAGGCTGGCCGGAAAAACGGCAAGGGTGGGCTTGTTGAGTTCGACAGTCTCTTTGGTTGTGCTTTCGGCGCTTCCGTGGTGACTTACTTTATAGGCACAGAGATGGTAATCGGCATCGTCAAACCGATGCACGAGGTAATCCGTTACGGGCGTTTCTCCATCGACGTAGTTGCCGCCGCTTTTTCCTCCCAGATCTCCTAAGGTTACGTAGTGAAACCCCTGGAAGGTGAGCAACCATCCGTACGAAAGGTCGTTTTCGCTCTTTGGTCCAAAATTGCCCAACTTCTGTTTGGTTGCCGGCAGGAATGTATACAAGCTGTCGTAACCCGAAATGGTAACGCCTCCGGCAACGATGCACTCCATGGAGATATTCCGGAAGTTATTGGGATCGAACAGGTTGTTGTGGGGCTGCACCGTAAGTTGCTTGATGGCGTTGGTTGTTACTGCTTTGAAGAAGGCCTTGAGTTTTACGCCGTTGGGATTGGATACTTTTACATCGGAATAGCAGGTGTCTATCGCATCAGGTCCGGCTATAACGTCAATACCCTTGGCGCTGTATACCAACTGTCTGCGGGTAACGACCCCTTTGATTTTCCAGTTTGCCGCTACCGCGTTCGTGATCACCTTGGCAAGACCGCCGTAATGATCAATGTGCAGGTGCGAAACGACCATGTAATCCAGTGTTTTCCTGCCCGGAAAGCGGGCATCAAGGGTATCCTTCACGTAACGCCATATTTCCCCGGCCCCGCCTTCCCGTTGTCCGTCAATCAATACCGCGCAGGTATCCCAGATCGGATTGCCCGTAAACAGGTTGGTGCCCGTACTGTCCACTGCCAGGATCAGGGTAGCATCCCCATCTCCCGCCCCGATGTGGTGGATTTCCAGGAAAGGCACCTGTGCGTAGAGAGAAACGGAGAGGGCAGTTCCTAACAGGAATGCGGCAAATAAGCTGCGCATGATAAGGTTGATTTGATGATAACCACTTGGTAAGTAATGCTTTGCTGCACGGCCCCACCACCGCTTGCGGGCAGGGGTTGCCTCCGGGTCAGCTCGGCGCCTGGTAGCCCAGGTACCACCCCAGGCTGGAAGGCTGGGCATTGGCATCCGGGTTGCCGAACAGGTAAAAATCCACGGCTCCCGACGGCGGGAAACTCAGCGACAAGAATTTAAGGGTAATCTGGTTCAGCGACAGCAGGTAAGCCACCGGGTTGCCGCCTTGCTGGTTTTGGGCTGCCTGTAGCTGCATGTTGCCGATATCCAGTTTGAGCACGCCTTGCAGGCTCAGCGTCTTGGCTTGCGGGCTCATGCCCGGCAGGTGCAGCATAGCTCCCGTTTGGGCGTTGGCGCCGGTAGTCCATACCAGTAGCAGCGTACTGCTGAAACCAAGGGCATTGGTAAGATCGCCCATCGTGCCCAGGTTCAGGTTAAATACCAAACCGTACCAGGTACCTGACGGGTTGCTGCCTGCCACGCCGGGTACGGGCAGCGGCAGATACCCCTGCGCGGAAGGCTGCTTGTCGCCGTCGCCGGTAAGTATGCCGGTAGGCTGTAAAGGAAAATGCCCGTACAGGCCGTCTTCACGCCAGTTGCTTTGCCCCAGGTCAAAGGCCATCTGGCTTACGTCGAAAGTGAAAAGCTGTACCGTCGAAGTTTCCAGCGCAAAACGCATCGCGATGGTCAGGTTAGCATACGCCAGACCGTCGCCGCTGATGAACTGGTTCTCGCCGTTGCGCTGCGCACTGCCGAATGAGAACAGGTCAAACGATTGCTGCGCAAAGTTCAAAAAGCCCCAGAAGGAGAACAGCACCTGCACCATGGTACTGCCGTTTGCGCCCTGCGGCTGCACGGTTACGAAGCTGGCCTTTACGATCTCAACCCCATTGAGCACATTGCTCTCCAGCGGTAACAGGTTATCGCTTGTTTCGTTGAAAGTATAATTGGGTGTTCCGTTCTGGTTTTCGTAAGCCCCCTTGAATATGACTACGTTGGTGTTGCTGACCGCCTTCACCTTGCAGCCGAAGAGGCTGTTGATGGACAACTTCACCAGGCTGCTGAAATTTTGAATCACCGAGTTGTTAAACAACACTTTCAGGGAAAGCACACTGTAGTTGTAATCGCCGGCCGCAACGGGTGCATTGGCCAGGTACTCCGCAGTGTTCTCATTGTATGCACCAAACACCGGGTCGGTATAATTGATCAGCCCGAACAATGAACTGACGGGCTTCATTTGCAGGGTATTATTGCCGTCAACGGATACATGGTTCACGTTGATCCCGAAGTGATGGCCATAGAAACCGGCCTGGTTGATGCCGGCAAGAAGGCCCTGCAACTCGGGCGGAAAATTGTTGACGTCCAGGTCGCACGCGAGCAGCAGGATGCCGTTCCAGTCAGGTTGCTGCACCTTGGCAGCAAAACTGCCGTAGTTCATGTCGCCGCCCTGGTACTTGCTGATGGCCGTATTGCAATAGTCGGTTACCCACGTTTGCAGCCGGGAAAGATTATTGTTCTCCGTGTTGTTGAACAGGCCGGGGCTGGTCCAGGTACTGGTATCGCCTACCCGGTCCAGGAGTGCACCTTCACAAAACTTAAAGATGAGCACGTTGGTGAATACGCCGTGGGGATCTCTCGTAGGTACGTCGGCCACAAAATTCCATCCGTCAATCTGCATCTCCTTCTGAAAATTCCCGGCATCTCCATCAGCGCCGTACAGTACATAATCCGTTCCGCCCGGGGTAATGGGCTTGTTCCAGGAGATGACCAGGAATTGCTGATTGGTCTGGAAAGCGGATTGCAGCGCAGGGGTCAGGTTGCTGAACTGCATTACCACCGGTGTACCGCCGCCAGTGGTATTGCTGGCAAGTGCCAGTTGAACCCATTGGTTGGTAGTAGTATCCACCTGTACCACGAAGCCCTGCGGTGAAGTGGAAGCAATGGTTGCACCTGACGACAAATCGCCGTGTAACGGGTTGTTCCCGGCGGCCGTTCTTTTCCCGGCCGTTGCCTGAACCGTTGGCTCCAGTGCGGCTTTCCGGTTGGTGGAAAGCACTTTAAGTTCAAAGTCGCTGGCATCCCGGGCATTGATTGTTGCCGGCAACAGCCCGTAGGGAACCATGGGTACCGGCACGACCGGTGAACCATATTCCAACGTGGCGGCCACGGGCTCGTAAAATCCAAGCAGGCTCGGGGCAGCAGTATTTACGCCGCAGCCACCGGCGTATAAGGAGGCACCGGTAGGCTGCGAATGATAGACGTTGCCCGTGGTAACGCCCGCTCCGTTGCTGATGCCGATCCACGCAGTGGTATACGCATTGGTCAGTTGTGCCGCACCGGATTGAGTCGCGCCACCGGAAGGAGGTACGTAAGCAGGCGCATAGGCATTGCTGCCGGGCGAAAAAGTAAGCACGTCGCCGGTATAGCTTCCGCTGGCGGGCCGAAAGCTGAAGGTTTCAATGCCGGAAAGGCCGCCGAGCAGTTTGAGCACCGTGCCGTCGGGCGGCGCAGGGACGTTCCAGAGCTGCATGCTGAATTGCCCCTGCGGCACCAGGTCATACGCATTGCCCCTGCTGCCCGGTCCCTGGTTGTCCACGTAAACGAACATCCCAGTGGTAGTGACCGGCATCCGGATCACACTGGTATTGGGATAGTCATCAAAGCTTAGGGCAGAGGAAAGGCCAAGCTGCCGCCCCGAATCCGTGGAAAAAGCCGAAGGCAGGATGGTTGGGGTAGTGGGATCTGTCATGGGCACCATGAACGTACGCAGCCGGGCATTGGCATTCAGGGGATCGTTGGGGTCCAGGCTCATGTAATAAGCAAGTGCGTGCTGAGACTGGCCCGAATCAAACAAAGGGTAATTGAAAGATACCGCCGGGTTGTTTGGGCTGCCGTAGAAATAGCGCAGCGTGGCGTTAGTGGCGGGGAAGTTGTAATCAACGGAAGTTACCTGCAGCGGGAATACCAAACAACCTGTCAGCGGGCCGCTGACAGGAACATAAATGTTTTGCACCGGATTACGATAAAGGGCCCCGAACTGGGAGTTCATGGACAGGGTAGGCTGGTTCGGGTCCGTATTAAAAAAATTAAACAGATCGCCGTTTAAAGCACATGGCGAAGACGCCGGGATCGACAGTTCAAGGTTTTGGCTGGGATTGTACGACAAAGGCTGCACCACGCTGAAAAAGGTGGAGAGTGACAACGTAATTACAGTTACGGTGCTGTCGTTGAGCTGGGCAGTATCTGCCAGCCACACCAGTGCGTAGTTAGAAAAAGGACCGGACGAACCGTATTTTTTTGCCAGGTAATCCACTACCTGATCAGCAAAGGCCCCGGCGGAACGGGTATCCACTACTGCCGGTGCCGCTGCGCTGAAAAGAAAAATTCCGTAGGGGTAATAATTTTTGGTGCTGAAAAGCGTCTGGAGGGACACGCCGGAAGCGGGCGGTTGAGCTTTGCCGGCCGGGTTGAGCACGTAGCCGCACCATCCGGCATCGCCGGTTTGTGGTTGCGCCTGGTAAAGGCTGGAACTGAATAACTGCTCAAATGTCGTCATGGCCTGAAGTGTACCGGTGATCCAATGCTACTGCTCCCAGGTTGCGATAAACGCATTGAATGGGGTGGGGGGAATGTTGTTGGAACTGAATGTGGCCTGCATTTGGACACCTCCCAACTGGATACTGCTTGGAATCTGCAACTTCAGCTGCATTCCCGGCTCTATTCGCATAAAGCCAAGCACGATGGCAGTACTGACTTCAACGTAGGGAACCGCCTGGGAAAGAATTGCCTTGTATACCAGTACGACGCCGTTGTATATGGCAACAATCGCACTGTTGCGGGCCGGACCCAGCGGTTTGGTAACGACTGTAATTACCGGGCTTAATTGGTAAACAATGGAGTCTGCGGGCGGTGGTTCCCGGTTGCCGGGAAGCCAGGCGGCAATCAGGACCTCATTGGGGTTCAGGCTGTGCGGCAAGGTATCGCCCGCCAGCCGGATGGTCGCCTGGAGCACTGCCAGCTCAGCGGTTGAATCCGGCAGCACCAGCGTAAGGCTGCATACGCCACTTTGGTTTTGATCCGGATCGTAGAATCGGAAGGCGCTGCCCGGTGATGCAGCTTCCAGATGCGCAATGCCCACCAGCGAATCATTCCAGCTAAAACCGCACAAAACCCCGGTCCCGGCGAGATCAATCCGGTAATTGAACCTTGCCCGCCCGATCACGCGCTTGAACTCTTTGCCTCTGTCGGAGAGCTGGGCATACGCTGCATGGCCAATCAACCAAAGCCAGCACCCCAAACAGAGCTTTTTGCGCATCAGATTGCATTGGTCCGGACTTAACCAACCTAAGGATGAAACGATTTCAAGGACAAACGGGTGTTTTATCAACCTGAGTTGACAAAACACCCGTAAAAATTACTGGTTAAGCGTCCAATTGGCAACTACCGCGTTAATCTCCTGGGGAGTAGGAATATCCAGATCGGTGTAGGAACCTACAAGGGTCACTGTTCCCATCTGAATATTGCTTGGTATCTGTAGCGTAAGCGTTCCGGAGATAATTTTATATGAACCAACCTGTAGGTTGTCCGGAATAACAGCCTTCGGCGCCTGTTGAATAAGGGTCACCGAGTAAACCAGGGTTGGCCCGTCGTAAAAAGCAACTTGAGCCGTGTAATAATTTGATATTATAGTTGTCTGAACGGTTGATGCAGCATCAAGATTGTATGCTGGTAAAGTAAGTGGTAATGCCATAAGTAGTTTTTTGTGGTGTTGCGTGCCTACTCTGTTGTAAGATAGGATTTTCGGCTTATTCCTTATTATTAATTCTACCGACCATCCCGGTGGCAAGTACCGGCAGCCTGACAGGCAGTTTTCAAAACCCGGCATTCGGGAATACAGGCACGCCAAACCTTCTGAAAATCAAACCGTACGAAAAGCGAAATGCTCCGCAGCCTGATCCAGAACGCCAAAGCGACAGCTAAACTTCAGTTAATAGTGTAAATATTTTTGTAAGGTATATGCTTGAAAAATAATAAGCAATACCTGCCTGACGGTATTTACATAAAATAATACTTCTCAGGATGTGGCAGTTACCGTTTGGTTTACCACCCCTTGCAATAAAATGGGTTTGGGGCCGGATTGCCGCCCGGGCAGCACCCGGTGCGCACATCTCACTTCGTATATTGTTTAATCACTCCGCTTAATCACTACACCAGATGGACCAGGATACGCGCAGGTACATTGCCGCCCAACTCCGCAAACCGGCCGGGGAAAGGGCCGCCCAGGTCGGGGAAAAAATGAACGAAGGCAACCGGCTCCTTAACCTCCGGGCCGTCAGCCAATTGTCGGTACAGCCGGAGGACACCCTCCTGGAAATAGGGATGGGCAACGGGGCCTTTGTGCCCCTCCTGCTGGCGGCGGGCCCTGCGGTGCGTTACGTGGGGTGTGACTACTCCCCGGAAATGGTGCAGCAGGCCACTTCCCGCAACCAGGCCGCCGTGGCTAACGGCCAGGCCCGGTTCCTGGTGGCGGAGGCGGGGTCGTTGCCTTTCCCGGAGGCGCAGTTCGACAAAATACTGGCGGTAAACACCATTTACTTCTGGGAGCACCCGGAGGAAATACTGGCCGGGTTGCACCGGCTCCTCAAACCGGCCGGTACGCTGGTCCTCGGGCTCCGGCCCAAAGCCACCATGCAGCACTATCCCTTCGTGTCGTACGGGTTCCGGCTCTACGATGCGGCGGAAGTGACCGCCCTGCTGGCCGCGTCCGGCTTCCGGGCGGTCCGGGCGGTGGAGGAGCCGGAACCCGACCAGGAATTCAACGGACTTTTCCAGCGGGTAGACAGCCTGCTGGTGGTTGCCCGAAAGCCCGGCTGACCGGCTGAATACCCATAGCCTCATATGCTCAGTACAGATCGGGGTTAAACCCCCACGCCAGCGGCCGGCTCAGCCGGCGGCATTTCTGTCGCCGACGAGGAATGAGGCGCTTTCTTCGGAATACTTCTGCTCGGCCAGGAAGGCTTTGGGCGTATAGCCGGAAAATTGTTTGAACTCCCGCGTAAAGTGAGAGTGATCCGCGTAATTGAGTCCGAACGCAACGTCTTGCAACTTGCCGAACCGGTCCGACCGCAATTGGTCAACGGCCTTTTCGAACCGGACAATTCGCAGGTAGGTGGCGGGCGAAATGCCGACGGCCGTTTTGAATTTCCGCTCCAGCTGCCGTTCTGACCAACCGTACTTTTTCAGGAGCACGCCCACGCCGGCCGGCTCACCAACCGGGTCTCCTTCCAGCAGGCAAGCCGTCAGGGCCTGGTCTTCGCGGCCCCGCGACTGCAATTGATCCAGCAGGTACCGGGCCAGCCGGGCAATCCGTTCGCTGCGGGAGGGAGCCAGCAACAAGCTTTCCTGGAGGCGGCGGGGGCAGAAGTGAGCCAGATCCGGCAGGGCATCCGTCAACCGGGCGGCATCCACTCCGAAAAGGCGGTGCAGCCCGTGGGGATAAAAACTCACGCACGTGTGCGCGTAGAATCCCTGGATGGCGTACGCAGTTTGCCGGGTGGTTACGCCCCCCAGGAAGGCCCCAGGCAGCAATTCGCCGCCCGGGTCCCTGATGGCACTGTGGCCCGACAGGTGCTGCACGATGAGCCGGGGATACCGGTCGGCCATCAGTTTCAACACCTGCCGGGACCGTTCGGCGCAACTGCAATCGAGCGTCCAGAAGTAACGGACGTAGTTTTTCAGCGCGGGGGGCGGTGGTATGACCTGGTATTCCATGGTGGTATGGCTGGGGGTTGTTGAGCAATATAACCATACACCCTCCCTTTTCAATACCCTTAACTCCTTACACGGGCTGGCCCGCAGGACGGTGCCACGCGCCGGCAGCCGCCGCTTTACGGGCGTAGTCCGAAAAGTCGGTGGGCTTGCGGCCCAGGGCGCGTTCTACGCCGTCGGCCAGGTGGGCATTGCGTCCGTCGAGCACTTCGCCGAACAAATAAGCCACCAGTTGTACGTAGTCCTGCGGCACACCGTGCGCGGCCAGGGTGCCCGTGTAGGCGGCCAGCGGCACGGGTTCGTACGCAATGGACCGGCCCGTGGCCCGGGCAATTTCGCCGGTTGCTTCCGCAAAGGTGAGCAGCCGGGGGCCGGTCAGTTCATAGACCTGCCCGGCATGACCGGGGGCAGTGAGTGCCGCTACGGCCACGTCGGCAATGTCGTCGGCGTCCACGAAGGGCTCGACAACCGCTCCGGCCGGCAGGGCCACGTGGCCGGCCAGCAGCGGCTCCCGCAGGAAGTTCTCGCTGAAATTCTGGCAGAACCAACTGGCCCGCAGGATGGTCCAGCCGGCGCCCGACTGCATGACGATCTGCTCGCACTGCTGCGCTTCGGGTTCGCCCCGTCCCGACAGCAACACCAGGTGCCGCACGCCGGCGGCTACGGCCGCTTGGGCAAAGGCGCGGATCGTCCCGACGGCACCCGGCACGGCCAGGTCGGGCTGAAAGGCTACGTATGCGGCACGTACCCCTTCGAGGGCCGGCCCCCAGGTGGCCGCATCGTTCCAGTCAAAGGGCGGGGTGCCGGCCCGGGAGCCGATGCGGAAGGGCCGGCTCAGTTGCCGGAGTCTTTCGGCCACCCGGCGGCCTGTCTTGCCGGTGCCGCCCAGCACCAGGATGGTCTGCGGGGCATTGTCTTTGGGTTTGGTCATGGTTTTGATCTCCTTTCCGGAATGGGCTTGGGTTGAATGGTTGCCCGGAACGATGCTCCGGGACAGCATTATTCCGGTTGCCAAAAGTACAATGGTCGGTGGCCGGCAAAATAGAACGAATCCGACAGCACCCGTTTTTTAAAGCCTCGTCCGGAAAACACCCCCCGGGTTCCTGCGAAAGCCGGGGGGTGCAGTCCCGCGGACGACCGGCGCCACGGTTCTCCTTACTGCGGCCCCAAAGCCCCGGTATTGCGTTCCCGCAGTCCCCTGGCTTGGAGGAACGCCATAGCCGCCACCCAGCCGGCTACAGCCAGGATCAACCCGTTGCCCAGGGCCGAAAGGGTTGAAAACAGCACGGCCACGGCAACCAGGCTCCCCACGACCCAGGCGACGTCGAGGGCAATGATGAGCTGAACCCGGCCGGGGCGGGGCGGCTGCTGCGTACCTTCGTAGCCCACCGCGGCGGCAAACACCAGCAGAAACGCCCCCACCGCCAGGAAGGGTACTACCGGCGTCACCCCGAACAGGCGGGCAACCGGGGCGGGAAAAAGCATCAACAGGGCACCCGTGGCCCCGGAACTGACGGCATTCAAGAACAGGACTTGTTTCAGGGAGATCATAAGCTTTGCGTTTTTTTTAACAAAGCTAGGCCGACCGGTGCCCTCCGCCGTTACCCGGAAACGCCAACCCGTTGTCATTTCCCGCCACGGGCCGGGCCGTCCCCCAAAGCCTCTACCTCTACAACCGGTGTTTCAGGGAAAGCACGTACCCGCCGTGAAATCCTTCGTGGTAAAGCAGGTAGTCGATGGCCTCGTCAATGTGGGTTACTTCGACGCCGTACACTTTGGCGATCCCGGCCGAAGGCGAATAGTTCCCGAATGCATTTTTAGCGTAGTCGGCCTGGAACTGGTCCACCGAGGAGATGCATAACGCCTTGATGGTTTGGATTTCCGTTTCGTCGATAAACCGCTCCGGCCTGGTGCCGGGCAGGTACGGGGAGAAGTACCGGTCGTCCACCGCGACGGGCAACCCCGCCCGGACGTACCCCAGGTTCTGCGCGACGCTCACCAGGTGCGCCAGGTTCCAGACCACGTTGTTGTTGTACCCGGCCGGAATGGCGTTCAGTTGTCCGGTTGTCAAACCTTCGAGTTGCTTCAGCAGATAAAGGCGGTAGTTTTTTAAATTCTCGATCTTCCTGTTCATCCCTGGTGGTTGGTGGTTGGTTATGCAAAGCAAGCGTTGGACGGAATCGGTTTGACCGATTGCAAAGGACAACTTACCCTGCCGCGCCAACTGTTTACCCTTTTGCGACCGGGAAGCGCACCCCTGGCGGATTTGTCTTACCTTGAGCCGGTACTTTACCCACTCCGATGGAAGACCCCCGCAACACCTTGTTGCGCCAGTTCCTGGCCTACGCCGTGCAGCGCGACCTTTCCCTGGAAAGACTCGCCGGGCTCTCGGCCCTCGACCCCGACCGCCTGCGGCAACCGGCCGGGCCGGCCGTTACCCCCAAGCAGTGGGAGGATTTGTGGCGCAACGCCGTGCACCTGAGCAAAGACCCCTTGTTCGGCCTGCACCTGGGGGAGTCGCTGCAAGGAGCGGCCCTGGGCGTGGTCGGGCAACTGATCCAGGCGTGCCGCGACGTGGGCGAAGCCCTTACGCAAGCCGCCGCGTTTGCGCACCTGGTCACCGACCTGTTCCGCCTGGAAGTTACCCCGCCGGGTGCCACCTTCACCATCCGGTTCATCCCCGACCCCGGCGGGGCAGAGGCGTCGCCCTTCGTTTTCCGCCAGCTGATGGATTTGTTCATGGCCTTTACCCTGCACGAAGCCGACGGACTGGTGCTGGAAAAACTCAAGCCCCTCGCCGTGACGCTCCCCCACGCGGCCGCAGACGCCCGGGAATACGAACGGGTGCTGCGGGGTACGCCGGTCGTCCGGGCGGGCGAATACAGCCTGGCGTTTGAGGGCCGGTACTGGCACGAACCCATCCTGACGGCCAACTACCAGTTGCAACAACTCCTGCTCGGGCAGGCCGGGGCCGCCGGCGACCCTTACGCCCGTACCGGGTCCCTGCAAGAACGCCTGCTGGGTTACCTGCGCTCGAACGCGTACCTGGGCCTTCCCACGCTGGAGGCGGTGGCGGCCAACTTTGCCCTCAGCCCGCGCAGCTTGCAGCGCAAATTACAGGAGGAAGGCATTACGTATCAGCAACTCGTGGACGAAGCCCGCAAGTCGCTGGCGTTGCAGTACCTGGCGTCGGGCCGGCACCCGCTCAAGGAAATCTCCTACATCCTGGGCTACAACGAGGTCAGCGCCTTCAGCCGGGCCTTCAAGCGCTGGACCGGCGCGGCGCCGATGCACTACCAAAGCGCCTGACCCGCCGGGGGACCAGTCATCCGGCGGGTCGGTGAAGCCGTACCCCCGGGCTTCATGCAGTGGTTTGTTTTATGCCAACAGGCGCATCCAGAAACCGCCCCAGCCCGGTCGCCGCGTTTTCGAGCTGTTCCCGGGTGGGTGGGCCGGCCGGCCCGAACAGGTCCGTTTCGACCCATAAGGTCCCTTTCTTCACCGTTCGTTTCCACGTGCCGGCTACCTGCCCGTTCACCAACACCACCGGCCGGAAAATACCGTTGCTTGTGATCACGCCCGCCTGGCGCTGGGCGGCCAGCGAAGCGCTGCGGTCTTTGTAGCTGATGAGAAATTCGTCGAACGCCGGGAGCAAAAAGACCGTCTCCCCGGCCGTACCGGGCTCCGCAAGCGCCCCGGGCAGCCAGTACGTCTGCGCGTCAACCGTACGCGAAACGAACTCCGGCCCCAGCAGGGCCACGCCTTTGCGCGCATCGCCGGCCGGCAACCCCGACCACCAGGCAAAGTCCCGCACCGTGGCCGGGCCGTGGCTGGCGAAGTACCGCCGCGCCAGCCGGGCCAATCCTTCCTCCCGCGGCAAAGCTTCCGTTGGCGTCACCCGTTCGGCCAGCAGGGCGTAGGTTTGTTCTTTTCCGTTGACCCGGCCGCTGCACACCACGCCGTCGAGTTCGGCCCGCATGATCAGGTACACGGTCCGGGACGGGTCGGCGGGCAGGTTTGCCTGCCGGAATTCGCCCACCAGTTCCGGCCGGGTCAGGTGGCGACCGCCGGCCAGGACGCTTTCCATGACCCGCTGGCTGTCGGCAATGGTCTTTTCGGTAAGCTCCAGTTCGCGGAGGCCCGACGTGAGCAACGACCGCACGTGCGGGGCGGTTAGGGCGAGCACCCAGCCAATGTCGTCGGCGGCCACCAGGTGCCAGGTGGGCCGGAGTACGTGGGTCCGGATGATCTCCCCGCGGTCGAGGGCCGACTGGACGACCTCGTCCGTAACGCCGGGCAGGCGGATGCCGAGGGCCCATTTGGCCATCGGGTAATCCTGGGCCTGCACGGCGCCCATCCACTGCACCACGTCTTTGGCCGTCTTCAGGCGGGTGCCGGCCAGGTGTTGGTTTGCCAGCCGCAAGGCCGCAATGTCGGTTGCTTTCATGAAGTAATGGGGGATGGCGAATCTCGTGAACCTTTACCCGTCCTGACCGGCGGCTGCGATCCACTGCCTCACCACCCGCCCGAGGGCCGCTTCTTTCGCGTGTACGTCCGGCACGCCCGTAAACGCAACCGTGGCCCGGTCATTGGTCACCCATTCCAGCAGCCCGGTGGCGTCATCGAGTAGTCGTCCGGCCGGTTTGACGGCTTTTACCTTGGCGCCGCAGTGAAACACCAGCCGGAAAAACCCCTCCCCGTGCAGGTTGAACGTGACCCGGTCGTCGCCGCGGTAACAATAGCTCGGCGCATTCCACTTGATGTGTTCGGTGAGTTCGGGGTGGGCGCCTAACATGATCCTGCGCACTTCCCCGATGGCTTCCTTCAGCGGATGTTGCAGTTGGGCTAAAAATGCGTCAACCTGCGCGGAATCCGTCAACTTCTCCTTTTTTGGTTTGGGTACGGCCATACTGAATATCTGATTAAAAACCCGCGAGGAATCGAACAACGAACCACTATTTACCCATTTTACTGAGATGGATCATTCTTCAACGTGCCGTAGCTGTTGCGGTACGTCTTTCCGGCCTTTGGAAACGTAAACTTCATGGCCGCCCACACCCGGTCAATGCCCAGGGTCTTGCTTTCAACCAGCCCGTGGTCGTAGCCGATCTCAATTACGGCGGGCAGCGAAAGGTCCGTGCCCGCCTGCCCGGCCTTCGGCCACGACACCCAGAGCATGCCCGTGGGCCTGAGGTGGCTTTTCAAACCGGGCAAGTGCTCCCGCAGGTCGGCCCGGCTGCGGGCAAAGAAATGAATGTAATCGAAATCCTCCGCCAGCGTGGGGGCCAGGTCCAACCCGGGCAAACGGATCGTCTGGGCTATCCCTTCGGGTGCCCGCACCAGGATGGCCCGCATGCCCGGCCTGATGCCCATTTTTTCGGCTACTGTTTTCATGCGCGTTGTAGTAAGATACTGCCCGCCCGGCCGGGTATTTTACAAATAAACGGCCGATGGGTGACAACCCTATGTCAGCAGGTCCCGGTTCTTTTTTGCTACCAGTTTTCTACCAGGCCGGAAGCGCAGCCTGGTGCCTGATGATGAACGCAATCAGTTCCTCCACGCTTACCCCGGCGCGGGCCGCCGCGTCGTTGACGTCCTCGCGGGACACCTGGGCCGCGAACGTTTTGTCTTTGAGCCGTTTTTTAACGCCCCCGACCTCCATGCCTTCGTACCCGCCGGGCCGCATGAGGGAGTAGGCGTGGATGAGTCCCGAAAGTTCATCAAAGGCGTAGAGCATTTTTTCCATCGGCGTTTCGGGCTCGACCCCGAAATACCGGGGGCCGTGGCAGGCAATGGCCCGGAGGATGGCCGGGTCTACCCGGCGCGTTTCGAGTTCCCCGATGATGCGGCGGCAATGTTCCTGCGGCCACTGTTCCCAGTCGGCGTCGTGCAGCAGTCCGGCCAGGTACCACTGCCACTGGGCCGGTGCATCCAGTTGTTCCCGGGTTTGGGCCCACGCCTGCATCAGGTGCCCCACCTGGCGCATGTGGAGCCGGAGTTTATCGTTTTTTACCCACTGTTCCAGCAGTTGGGTGGCTTCGGCGCGGGAGAGTACGTTTCCCCGGTGGGCCGGGTCCCCGAAGGTAGTCCGGGGTAGCAACAGCGAATGGTCCATAGCGGTTGAAGGGGTTGCGGGTGAAGTTAAAAAAAGATCCGTATACGGATAAATTTGCGAATAAAGGGCCATCTTCGTTGGCTGACACGTACCCTTACAAAAACCTTATGGCAGTTTCCACCCAACATACGCGGGTCCTGGTTGTCGGCTGCGGCAATATGGGCTCCTCCCACGCAATGGCTTATTCGTCCATCGACGGTTTCGAAATCTGCGGCATCGTCTCCACGGGCAACAGCAAAAACGTTCTCAACGAAAAGCTGGGCGGCGGCTACGAACTGTTCGATGATTTTACCACCGCCCTGCGCAACACGCGGCCCGACGCGGTCTGCATCTCCACGTATCCCGACACGCACGAAGCCTTTGCCGTGCAGGCCCTCGAACAGGGGTGCCACGTATTCCTTGAAAAGCCCATCGCCGATACGGTAGCAGGCGCCAGGCGGGTAATCGCCGCCGCCCGGAAAGCGGACAAGAAAGTGGTGGTCGGCTACATCCTGCGCCACCACCCTTCGTGGATGAAGTTTGTGGACATTGCCCGGGAAATGGGCAAACCCCTGGTGATGCGCATGAACCTCAACCAGCAGAGCCACGGCCAGATGTGGAACGTGCACCGCAACCTGATGAAAAGCCTCAGCCCCATCGTGGACTGCGGCGTGCACTACATCGACGTGATGTGCCAGATGACCCGCTCCAAACCCGTGCAGGTCAATGCCATCGGGGCCCGGCTCACGGAGGACATTCCGGCCGGCAACTACAACTACGGCCAGTTGCAGATCCGCTTCGAGGATGGTTCGGTGGGCTGGTACGAAGCCGGCTGGGGACCGATGATGAGCGAAACGGCTTTTTTCGTGAAGGACGTGATCGGGCCGAAAGGGTGCGTTTCCATTGTGGCTAAAAACGCCGGCGGCACCGGCAAATCCGACCACGTAGACTCCCACACCAAGACCGAATCGCTGCGGGTACACCACGCCGGCCTGACGGCGGGCAACCAGTTCGTGCAGGAAGATACCTGGATCGACATGCAGGACGAGCCGGACCACCAGGAACTCTGCAACCGCGAACAACGGTACTTCCTGCAAGCCATCCGCGAAAACCTCGACCTGACCGACCACCTCGACGACGCCCTCAACAGCCTGCAAGTCGCCTTTGCCTGCGACGAGTCGGTACGGACCGGGCAACCCGTACGGTTGTAAGCCGGTACCGTTTTGCAAAAGCATGATTATTCACTGTACAAAGCCTGGCACGCCGATGCAGTTTACCTTTCACCGCGATCAACCCGACGTTTTCCTGGCCGTTCTGCGCGAGGTAGGCCAGTGGCTGGCGGACTCCGGGCAGGAAATGTGGCAGTTGGACACGCTTACCCCCGGGAACTTGTTTGACGCGTACACCCGGGGGAACTGCTACGTGATGTACGCCGACGGGGTAGCCGCCGCTACCTTTACCCTGCAATGGAAGGACCCGCTCTACTACCCTGACGTGCCCGATGGTACGGCCGGCTTTATCCACAAAGTAGCCATCCGGCGCGCCTTTGCCGGGCAGGGGTTGTTTGCCCCCATCCTCGACTTCTGCCGGCAGACCTGCCGGGCGCGGGGCATTGGGCAGATCCAGTTGGAAACGGACGCGACCCGGCCCGCCCTGATGCGCTTTTACGAACGGTACGGCTTCGTGCCCACTTACCGGAAGGAGATCAGGGAATTCGGCCAGACTTTCCTGTGCCAGTACTACGTGCTGGATTTTTAAGGACTTTTCAGTACGTGCTTAGCGGGTTGTATGAGGTGCGTCATTGCGAGGAAAGGGGGCTGGTTTGGGGTGTGGGCCTGACGAAGCAATCTCATCCGGAGAACCGCAAAAGGCCCGGGATGCGTTATTATGTCCTAAGTGTCAGGTTTGAGAACCTGTACGTGATTAGCGTTAAACACGTACGAGAACCTGACACCACCCGTAACGGTGTTTGCCGGGGCTTACCGTTCCAGTTTGAAGTCTGGGTCAAGGGCGGGCCGTTTGTCGGCTTCGGCCACCTTCCAGCCCGTCCGGTAGATCCACTCGGTCATGCGCAGCAGCTTGCGGTAATCGATGTGTTCGGGGTCGTCCATCGGCGTGTGGTAGTCGGGGTGCAGCAGCGTGGTGTAGAACAGGGCCGGGTAGCCCGCCCGGGCGTAGGGCAGGTGGTCGCTGCGAAAATACCAGCCTTCCACGTGGTCGGGCCGGTCCCAGAGCGTATCGAGCTTGAATTGCGGGCCTTCCGCGTTGGCCTGGAGGGCCATTGCGACCAGTTCGGCCGAGTTCCGGTGCGGCGGTTGCCGGCCCAGCAGGGCGGCGCTGTCCGGCGCGTTCCGCCCGATCATGTCGCCGTTGAGCACCGCCACCACCGAGGCTTTGGGCACGGTGGGGTGCTGGGCGTACCAGCGGGAGCCCAGCAGGCCCCGTTCTTCGGCCCCGTGCCAGACGAAAAGCGCCGACCGCCGGCCCGGCTGCTGCTTAAAGGCCCGGGCCACGGCCAGCATCGCCACGCTGACGGTGGCATTGTCGTCGGCGCCGTTGTACACCGAGTCGGGGCCGTACGGCTGCCGGATGCCGTCGTGGTCCTGGTGGCCGCTGAACAGTACGTGTTCCTTCGAAAGCGCCGGGTCGGTGCCCGCTACCTTCGCCACGATGTTCACCGAAGGGTACTGGAAGTGTTCGACCCGGATGTCGGCCTGTAGCGTCGCACCGGGCGCCCGGATGCCTTCCAGGGCCCCGGCGTGCACCCACAGCACGGGCACTTTGGCGGGAATGGTGGCCGAGGGGCCGCCCTCCAGGTCGTAGGTGCCGCGGCGCAGGGCCGGCAGCACCTGGCTCCAGCTCCTTTCGCCCCATTCGTCGGCCACGAACACGATGGCCGCCGCGCCTTTTGCCAGCAGCGCGGCGCTGTACTTGCGCAGCACGTAGCCGGGGTAGCGGCGTTCGGGCAGCGACACGTTCAGGTTGAGGCCCGCCGGCGAAGCCTGGATGGCAACGGCCTTGCCTTGCAGGTCGGCCCGGGTGATTTCCTCGTCGGTGGGCGTACCCAGGAAAACGAGGGGCGCCGACACGGTAGCCGGGGCCGTCTGGGCCACCAGCACGTCGGTCCACAGTGCCAGGGGCACGTTCCCGATGCGCACGGTACTGCCGGGCGCCACCCGGTTGCGCCACAGCGAAAAGAACTGGAAGTAGGTGCCGTCGTCGCCGGCCGGCTCCAGGCCCGCCGCCCGCAACTGTTCGGCCCACCACGCGGATACTTTCAACTCGTCGAGCGTACCCGCTTCGCGGCCCCGGAAATGGTCGCCGGCCATGGCGTACAGGTCCTTCTTGAGATCGGCTTCCCGGATGGCCGGTACGGCCGGCGGGGTTTGCTTCGGTTTTTTCCGGCCTTGCGCCCCGGCCGTTGCCGGAATCAGCAGGGCCAGGCACAGGAGGGTGCAAATGCATCTGGAACAGTTGGACATGGAATATAAGGTATGAATGGGGTGAACGGGCCGGGACTAAAGTTGCGGTTCGGACGGGCCGGGTGCAAGGCATCCAGGCGCGGCACGGTCGCATTTCCAAGGGTAGTATACCCCGATGCAAAGATTTTGGTTCGAACTGCCCGGGGTACCGTTAACTCTTTTACACGCTCCCCCCTTTCACCCGTAGGAATTCGCGGTCAGTTCGTTATTTTTGGCGAAAGCCCCTTCCCGGATGGATCATTTTTACATCAAGAACGTAGTGTTGCCCAACCCGGCCGTCCGCCTGCTCAAGCTGGACAATGCGCCCCTGATCATCAGCTTTCTGTACCAGGAGTTTAAGGGCAACAACCGCATCGACATCACCGACGCCGAACTCACCCAGCAACTCTCCGACTACCTGTACTACCTGCGGGAAAACAACGAGGAAGGGCTTTACCCGGATACGGCCCCGGCCTACCTCGACCGGTGGACGGCCGACGGCCTGCTGCGCAAATACTACCCGCCCAGCAGTGACGAACCCGTTTTCCAGCTTACGCCCGCCACCGAAAAGGCAATGGACTGGATCAAGGACCTCAACCGGGAAGAATTTATCGGCACCGAATCGCGGCTGCTGCGCATTTATACCCTCCTCAAAGACATTGCCTACCAGAGCACCGACGATCCGAGAAAGAAGCTCAAGGAACTCAACCGGCAGAAGAAGGAGATCGAACGGGAAATCGAACGGGTAAAGGCCGGGGATGTGGAGGACCGCAACGGCCGCAAGATCAAAGAACTCTACTTTGAGGTGCACAACACGGCCCGCCGGCTCCTGGCCGACTTCCGGCAGATCGAGTACAACTTTCGCGACATCGACCAGGCCGTGCGGGAGAAACAGGTACACGCCAACCTCCGCAAGGGCAAGCTGCTCGACGAGGTGTTCAAGGCCAACGACCTGCTGTGGAATACCGACCAGGGCAAAAGCTTCCTGGCCTTCTGGGAATTCCTGCTTTCGCAGCAGAAACAGGATGAACTGTCGGCCCTGCTCGAAACGGTAAGCACGCTGCCCGAAGTGCAGGAGGTGAAAAAGGACGACTTCCTGGACCGCATCAAAATCAACCTGATCGAAGCCGGCGACCGGGTCAACAAAACCAATCACCAGCTCATCGAACAGCTGCGCAAATTCCTCGACAGCAAGGCGTACCTGGAGAACAAGCGCATGGGCGAGGTGATCCGGGAGGTGCAGGCGCTGGCCCTGCGCGTAAAAGACAACCCGCCCCGCCACGCCGACTTCCTGCTGCTCGACGACCGGCCTTTCGTGGAACTGGTGATGGACCGGCCCCTGTTCACCTCGCCCCGCAAAGTGGAAATGACCGACGTGGGCTACGAACCGGGCGACCAGCAAACCATCGGCGCCGACCAGTACGCCAAGCTCTACAACCAGTCGTTCATCGACGTGGAGCAGCTTCGCAAACGCATCCGGCAGTTGTTGCAGGCGGAGAGCCAGGTGACGCTCAAACAGGTGACTGACGCTTTCCCGGTGGAAAAGGGCCTGGCCGAAGTAGTGGCCTACTACGACATTGCCACCAAAGACAAAAAAGCAGTCCTCAACGACGACGTGCAGGAGCAAATCCTGATCGCCAACACCGAAACCGACAAATACTTTGAAGTTACCTTTCCCCAGCTGATCTTCTGCAAATGAGCGAAAATACCACCCTGGCCCCCTACTCCCCCGCCGTGATCCGGCTGCTGCAAGGGGTCGTGTACGAGGAAGACAAAAAAACCTGGGACCTGATCGTTGCCTACCAGGCCGACCTCAAACAGTATTTGCAGGTGATGGGGTTGATGCTGGAACTCTACGAATCGGACGGGTACGCCTTCGTGCGGCAGCGGACCGCGGAAGCCGACGACGAAGAAGCCCTGCCCGTGCTGGTGCGGCGGATGCCGCTGAGTTACCCGGTGACCCTGCTGTGCGTGTTGCTGCGCGAAAGGCTGCTTGAGTTTGACGCCCAGGGCGGCGACTCCTCGCGGCTGATTGTCTCCCGCGAACAAATCGTGGAGATGATCCGGGCGTTTTTGCCCGAAAAATCCAACGAAGCCCGCGTGGTGGACAGCATCGACGCCACCATCAATAAACTCGTTGATTACAATTTCCTGCGCAAGCTGGTCAACCGGACCGGCGAGTACGAGGTCATGCGCATTCTCAAAGCCCGCATCACGGTGACCGAGTTGCAGGAGATCAAACAGAAATTGTACGACTACACCCTTTCCCGATGATTGCCCCGCCCATGATTGCTCCCCCGATGATTGATTTTGCCGCTGACAATGCCCGCGCCGGCTTCCGCCTGCACCGTCTGGAAGTACTCAACTGGGGCACTTTTCACAACCGGATCTGGAGCCTTGCGCCCGAAGGCAACAACTCCCTGCTCACCGGCGACATTGGATCGGGCAAATCGACCCTGGTGGATGCGCTGACCATCCTGCTGGTGCCCCACCAGAAGATCACCTTCAACAAGGCGGCCGGGGCCGACACCAAAGAGCGTACCCTCTCTTCCTACATCCGCGGCGACTACAGTACGCTGAAGGGTTCCTACGACGGCCAGTCCAAGCCCCTTTCCCTGCGGCAGGAAGGCTCCTATTCGGTGATCCTGGGCCGGTTTTACAACGCGGGCTTCGGCCAGTGGATCACGCTGGTACAGGTGCTGTGGCTCGACAACGGCAAGGAAAACAAGTTTTTCGTGGTGGCCGGGCAACCCCTCGACATTAAAAATCACTTTACCGGCTTTGGCAAGGACATCGCCCAGCTCAAAAAGCGGGTCCGGCAGACGCCGGGCGTGGAGGTGTTCGACACGTTCAAAGACTACAGCCTCAAATTCCGCAGCGTGTTTGCCCTCAAATCCGAAAAGGCGCTGGACTTGTTCTACCAGACCATCTCGATGAAATCGGTGAGCAACCTGAACGACTTCGTGCGGAACCAGATGCTCGAAAAGGCCGACGTGAAAGAGAAGATCGACGAACTGAAACGCAACTACGACAACCTCACCCGGTCGTACCAGGCCATTGGGCGGGCCAGGGACCAGATGCACCAACTCCGGCCCCTGGTCGCCCAGGCCGACCAGTTCGGGCAGGTAGAAAGCACCATCCGCGGCCTGGAAGCGTGCCTGGAAGCATTGCCGGCGTACTTCAACGCCGAAAAAGCGACGCTGCTGGTGGCCGAGATGGGCGGGCAAAGGCAGGAACTCGACCACCTGGCGATGCAAGGGGCGGCCCTGCTGGAAGAAATAGCGGTGAAGCGGCAACAGGAGTTTGAATTGAAGAATGCCATTGCCAACAATGACAAGGGCAAGGAACTGGAGCGGATCAAAAAATCAATCGTTGATACGGAACGGGCGCGGGCCGAGAAGTTTAAAAAAGCCCAGGAATACAACCGGCTGGCCGCGGCGCTGGAACTGAAAACGACTGCCGTTGCGGAATCTTTCCTGGAAGCCCGGCAGGCGGCGGCCGGGCTGAAAGCAGACATCAGCGCCGAACTGGTGCAACTCATTGCCCAACGGGACGACCTGAACGTTACGCTCAACCGGCAGCTGGAACTCGTGCAGCAGGAGCAGTCCGAACTGAACTCGCTGCGGCAACGGAAAACCCAGATTCCGGAGGAAAACCTGAAAATCCGGGCCTTGCTGCTGGACCACACCGGCCTCGAAGCCGCCGAGCTGCCCTTCGCGGGGGAGTTGTTGCAGGTGAAAAAGGACGAAAAAGAATGGGAAGGCGCCATTGAACGCCTGCTGCATAATTTCGGCCTGAGTGTACTGGTGCCGGAGCAGCACTACCCGGCCGTCAGTGAACTGGCAGACCGCACCAACCTGCGGGGCCGGCTGGTGTATTTCCGGATTCCGCCGCAGGTCAAACCCAATTCATCTTCCCGGTTACCGGACGACGCCCTGTTTGACAAAGTCGAAATCAAACACGACACGCCTTTTTACGACTGGCTGGAAAACGAACTGAGGGAACACTTTGATTACGTGTGCTGCCATACGCTTCAGCAGTTCGCCCGGGCTCCCAAAGCCATTACCCGCAACGGCCAGGTCAAAAGCGGCAAAGCCCGCCACGAAAAAGACGACCGCCGGAACCTGCTGGACCGGAAGCATTACGTGCTGGGCTGGAGCAACGCCGACAAGATCAAAGCCATTGAAAAGGAAATAAAAACCCTGGAGAAGACGGTGGGCGAGTTGCAGAAAGGCATGCAAACGATCGGCAAGCGGCAACTGTTTCTCCAGCAGCAGGACCGCCACCTGCACGACTTCCTCAAGTTTGCCAGCTTCCCGGAAATCGACTGGGAGAAGGAGGCCAAGGAAATTGAAAGACTGAAAGCGGACCGGGAAGCCCTGGAAAAGAGTTCGGACCAGTTGAAGCAACTCAATGCCCAACTAAGCGCCGTACAAACCCGGTTGAAGGAACTGGAATACGCCGAACGGGAGAAAGTAAAAAGACAGGGCGAAATCGAAGGGAGTCTCAAAGCCTTCGAAGCTGACCTTGCCGCGTGCCGGGCCACCGAGGGATTGCTGACCGACGACGAACGGAAAAGGTATTTTCCCCGGTTGCAAGGCTACCACAAGCAGCAGACGCCCACGGTAAAAAACATCAATGCCATTCGGGATGAGGTGCTTAAAAAGATCAATGGCGAAAAAGATGCTGCCGGCAAGCAGCTCGGCGGGCTGCGGGCTTCCGTGGAGAAAAAAATGCAGGCTTACAAAGCGGCTTACCCGGCCGAAACCGTGGAAGTGGACGCGGACGTAAAATCAATTCCCGAATTCCGGGCGTTCCTCAAAAAGATCGAGGACGAGGACCTGCCGCGCTTTGAGCAGCGTTTCAAAGACGCTCTCAACAAGGGGGTGATCAACGACATTGTCCTGTTCAAGGCTTTCCTGGAGAAAGAAGAGGTGGAAATCCGGGTCAAGATTGACAAAATCAATGAATCCCTCAAAAGCATTGAATACAATCCGGGCACGTACATCGAACTGCTCCGCGACAAGGCCCAGGACAAAGACATCGTCGATTTTCAGGGCGACCTGCGGCGCTGCATTGCCAATACGCTCGGCGAAAGCGACGCGTACGGCGAGGCGAAGTTCAACCAGGTAAAGAGCATCCTCGACCGCTTCAACAGCGGCACCCCCGCCGACCTCAACTGGACCGCCCGGGTGACTGACGTGCGGAACTGGTTTACCTTCTCGGCCAGCGAAAAGTGGGCCGCCGACGGCTCCGAGAAACGCTTTTACAACAGTTCGGACGGCGGTTCGGGCGGGCAGAAGGAGAAACTGGCCTACACCATCCTGGCCTCGGCGCTGGCCTACCAGTTCGGCCTGGAATGGAACCAGACCAAATCCCGGTCCTTCCGCTTCGCCGTGATCGATGAGGCCTTCGGCCGGGGCTCCGACGAGAGTACCCGCTACGGCCTGGAACTGTTCCGTCGCCTCGATCTGCAACTGCTGATCGTGACGCCGCTGCAAAAAATCAACATCATCGAAAACTACATCCAGGCCTGCCATTTCGTAATCAACAACGAAAACGGCAACAATTCCGTGGTGAAAAACCTCACCATCGAGGAATACCACCGGGAGAAGGCCAACCTGCAACCCATCCACAACGCGTAAAATCGCGGCCCGTCCGCGCATGTAGAGACGCGATTCATCGCGTCTCAAGCATCATCCGTCTCCACCTCCACCCGTCACCGCGTCTCCAGGTGCACCTGTTGCAGAAGAGACGCGATGATGCATGGAGACGCGATGAATCGTGCATGAAGACGCGATGAGGTCTGGAGACGCGATGAATCGCGTCTCTACGTGCGGACGGGTCCCGTCACGTACCGGTTATGTTTCGGCAGTTTCCGTAATCAATTCCGAAACACAACGGCCACCCGGCCATTCACTGCTACAGGCAATGACTGAACTGTTTCAAAACAAATACCGCATTCCTTCCGCCCGGGCCGAATGGTGGGACTACGGCAACAATGCCGCCTATTTTATCACCATCTGTACGCAAAACCGGGAACATTTTTTTGGTCGTATCGTCGCCAATCCATCATCACACCTCGTACCGGGTACGGGGTACGGGGTCGTACCGGAGACGCGATTAATCGCGTCTCTACATGCGGACGGGTTCCCGCAATTGATTCCGTCTCCGTTGGGTACAATTGCCCTGGCCTGCTGGCTGGAAATTCCGCAGCATTTTCCGTTCGTTCGATTGGATGCCTTTGTGGTTATGCCCAACCATGTGCACGGTATTTTGGTGATTGACAAACCACCCGTAGAGACGCGATTCATCGCGTCTCCAGACCTCATCGCGTCTCTGCCCCCACCCGTTACCGTCGCTGCGCCACCTCCCGAAAACCCGGGGGGCTTTGCCGGCGATAAAAATCCGATGTTAAACGATAATTTGTCCCGGATCATCCGTTGGTACAAAGGACGCACTTCGCATGAGGCCCGTAAAGTTCGGGCGGGTTTTGCCTGGCAGTCCCGTTACCACGATCACATCATCCGAAGTGCAAGAGCCTACCGGCACATCAGCAGCTACATTCTCAACAACCCGGCCCGGTGGCAGGATGACCGATTCTTTTCTACCCCGGATTTATCCCGGTGAACGTACATTCCTCCGCAACCCCAATCACAACCTCCTACTGATGATCACAGTCACGGAAATCAAAAGACAGGCCGACGGCTGGTACAAAAATTACCTCGTCGCCTGGTTGCGGGATGAAACCATGCCGCTCGAAATCCGCTTTGGTAAGGTAAAGACCGCCGGCATCCTGGAAGATTTCGCGGCCCTCGACCAGGCAATCAAAAACCTCAAAAAGGAATCGAAAGAGGAACTGGGATTTGGGTACACGGTTGAATTCAAAGAAACGGCCACCCGGAAAGCCGGGCGGCAGTGGTTGCCGGCCCGCATCTTTTTCGAGACGCCCGAGGACTACTTGAAGTTCATCAGGAAGGACAAAGCGTTCCGCGCCTTCACGCAGTCAGTGGCCCTGGTTCGCCGCGAAATGCCCGCACTCGAAGCGTGGCTGGCCGAACATCCGCTCAAGGTGATCGAAAATGCCGGGCAGTGGGACGCGTTGCTGCGCGTATGCCACTATTTCCGGGCCAACCCCACGCCGCGCCTCTACATCCGCGAGTTGCCGATCCAGGTACCCACCAAGTTCATTGAGGAAAACATACCGGTACTCACCAGCCTGCTGGACTTTTTGCTGCCCGGTTACGTACAGGCGGATGCGAAGGAGTTTCGCCGGCGGTTCAACCTCCGGTACGACGAGCCGCTGCTGCGCCTGCGGATCCTGGACCCGGCGTTGGCCCGCACGTGCTTCAGCGGTCTCGATGACCTGAGCATTCCCCTGTCGCAGTTCAATGCCCTCCGGCTTGCCTGTGCACGCGTGTTCATCCTGGAGAACAAAACCAACTTTTCCAACATCTTCAACTTTCTCACCCTGCCCCAATTGGAAGGGTCAGTGGCCGTTTTCGGGGAAGGTTTCAAGTTGCACCTGCTGGGGCAGGCCGCCTGGCTGCGCGACAAAAAGATCTATTACTGGGGCGACATCGACGCGCACGGGTTCGAAATTCTTTCCGTGCTGCGCGGCTTTTTCCCCCAGACCCGGTCCTTCCTCATGGATGCCGGCACCTTCCGCACGTTCAAAAAATACGCCGTCAAAGGGCCGGATTTTTACCGCACCAGCCTTCCCCACCTCACCCCGGAAGAAACGCACCTGTTCTACCACCTGCTCCAGCTTGAGGACCACAACCGCCTCGAACAGGAGCGAATCCCGCAGGATTATGTCCTTCGGGGGATGAATGCGTTGCCGGATGCGTAGCACGGGAACCAGGCCGTCTTTGTTTCCCAGATACGATGGAGGTTCCGGTAAAAAAAGAGAAGCCCTTCCAGTAGCTATAACCGGACGGGCTTCTTGTATAAAATCAGGTTTCGTCACGTTTCTTTACGCAAATTCCCGGATGATGGCCTGGGAAAAGCGTTCCATCTCTTCGAGTTGCGGGCTGCACTGAAGGAGGAAGAAATCCACCCCCACGGCTTCAAAGGCCGCAATGCGGTCCTGCACCTGGGCTACAGTGCCGGCCAGGCCCGTGCGCAGGCCCCGGTTGGACACCGAGTAGTCTTCCAGCGACACCCGCTGTTCGAGCTGCGTGCCGGCCAGCCACTGCTGGTAGTTCTGGTAGCCCGCCGCCGAGCCCCGCACGTTGGTGATGCGTTCAATTTCCTGCTTTACCTGCGCCTCCGTGTCGCGCACAATCGAGTAAGCGGCCACCCCGAACTGCATGGGCGGCAGGCCCCACTTTTCGCGGCGCCGGCGCATGTCGGCAATGCGTTCGCCGATCTTTTCGGGCGGGTCGCCGTGCATCACGTAGCCGTCGCACTGGAGCGAAATCAGGTCCTTGGCCGCCTCCGATTCGCCGCCGGCGTAGAGGAACGGCCGGGGCCGCGACACGGGCTTGGGTTGCAGCACGTTGTCGGCTACCTGGTAGTATTTGCCGTCGTACGAGAAGTGGTCCTGCCTCCACACCCCGTCGAGCACCTGGAGCCATTCGCGGGTGCGGGCGTAGCGGTCGTCGTGCTGCTCGAAGTGCACGCCGTACTTGGTGGCCTCGTCGCGCCACCACGACGACACCACGTTGAGTGACAGCCGCCCGCCGCTGATGTGGTCGATGTTGGCGGCCTGCTTGGCCAGCAGGGCCGGGTTGTGAAAAGTGGGCCGCACGGCCACCATCAGTTCGAGCTTCTGGGTCACAGCCGCCAGGGCCGCCGTCGTCGACCACGCATCCAGCGAAGGCGCCTCGATGCCTTTGATGTCATTGAGGTTAAGTTCGGCGATCAGCGTGAGGGCGTAGCCCCAGTCTTCGCTGCGTTGGGCCAGCGTTTTTACGTATTCCCAGGACGTATCCATCCCTTCGTCTTCCACGTTGCGGAGCCATCCGCCGAACACGGGAAGCCAGTAGCCAAAGCGCATGGTTATACCTCCTGGAGTTTGAGTTGGGCCTTCTTTTCGAGGAAATCCACCAGCCGGGCGTGGGGATTGAAGCCGATCACGTTCACGGCGTCGGCCACGAAGTTGGAGAGGGCGTTCACGTCGTAGTAGTAGAGCTGCCCGTCGCGGTCGTCTACCATGTATTCGATGCCGCCCACGTCGATGCCGGCCGCCTGCACGATGCGTTCAATGGCATCGATCACCTCGCGGGGCGGCGTGTAGGCTTCCACCCGCATGCCGTTCCTGGGGGCGTCGATGGCGCAGGCGTTGCGCACCAGTTCCACCCCGCCGGTGGTCTGGCAAATGTCGGCCGGGCACAGGTTAAAGCTTTCGCCGGACGTATACACCTTGATGGCGTACAGGTACTTGCCGTCCAGCGTCTCGACGCGGGTGATGTGCCCGTCCCGGGCCATAATGTACTCCTGCACCAGCGCCGTCTGGTCGATGCCCAGGTTGACTTCACCGGCCGCCACGGCGTCGGCCAGGGCCTGCGGCGAATCGTAGCGGACAATGCCGGCGCCGCTGCCGCCGATGTTGGCCTTCACCACCACCGGGAAGCGCAGCCCCTGCGCGGCGGCCACGGCCTGCGACGGGTGGTTGATGACCCGGGCCTTGGGGTAAGGCAGCCCCAGCGAGGCCAGCAGCGACAGTTGCAGGGCCTTGGACGTTTCGTAGGTAAAGGCCTGGCGGCCGTTGATTACCGGAATGCCCAGCCGCTCCTGGTGGGCCAGCAGGCCCAGCGTGTAGAAGATGCCCTGTTCGTTGCCCCGCAGGTAGGCCGAGGGGCTCATGCGGTTGAAGAACAGGCTGTAGGGCGACTGCGTTTCGGCCGGGTCGAACAGGTGCCGGGCGGCGTCGAGACGCACGTAGGGGATGCCGCGCCGCTCCAGTTCGGCAAACAGGGGCTTGAACCAGTCGGGGTGTTCGTGGAAAATGGCGAAAGGTTTTTCGGTCGATTGGTAGGTCATAACAGATGGCGGAAAAGGCGCAATATAAACGATTGGTCTAGCATTGGTTGCCGGCCCGCGGGCTCCGGCAATGGTTTTTTCCTTAAACCACTGGTTGCATTGTTAAATTCCCGGTTCGTGCAAAGGTTTCACGCAAAGGCGCAAAGGAGGCGCGCAAAGAACGCAAAGGGGAATTGATAACTCCTTGCGTTCCTATTGTTTTTTCTTTGCGTTCTTTGCGCGCCTCCTTTGCGCCTTTGCGTGAACTCTTCGTGAAACTTCCCCGGAAAAAAATGGGTAGGTTCGTAGGGCAGAAAACCACTTTCCTGTTCATGAAACGCTTCTTATCCTTCCTCTTCCCCATTTGCCTGACCGTTGCGGCAGCCGTTGCCCAGCCCCCAACCCTCGACAAACCGGTGGCCCAGGCCCTGCGGACCGTGAAACCCAAAGCCCTCAAAGCCCACGTGCAGTACCTGGCCGACGACCGCCTGCGCGGCAGGATGCCGGGCACGGAGGGCTACCAACTGGCCGTAGACTACGTGACCGGGCAACTGCGCGAGATGGGCGTGGAACCGGCCGGTGAAAACGGCACGTACCTGCAAAAGGTGCGCCTGCGCAACGCCCGGCTGGCCGAAGGGGGTACCCTCGCCCTCGGCCCGTCCACCCCGCTGGCCGCCGGCCGCGACTACGTGATTTTCCCGAATCCCCGGCAGGCCGAGGTCACGCTCGACGCCCCCGTCGTGTTTGCCGGCTACGGCATCAGCGCCCTCGCGCTGGGATACGACGACTACGCGGGCCTCGATGCCCGGGGCAAGTGGGTGCTGGTGCTCCGGGGCGCCCCCGAAAAGTTTCCGTCCACGGTGGCGGCCCACAGCCAGAACCTGGCTACCCTCCAGGAGACGGCCGTGCGCCACGGGGCCGTGGGCGTGCTCATCGGCACCGGGGCCGACAGCCTGCCCCGTTCGGCGGCGGGCATCCACAGCGTGCTGGGCCCCGACGGCACCCTGGCCGTGGCTTCGTACTACACCTCCGATTCGGTCCGGTGCATGGCCCTGGTGCGGCGTTCGGTGCTGGCGGGGCTGCTGAAAGCCGCCGGGCAGGACCTGCCCAAAGTACTCGCCTCCCTCAAAGCCGGGCGGCCCGCTTCCGTTGAATTGGTGCCGTCGCTGCGGGCCGCGTACCGCTCCGTGCACCGCGATTTTGACAGCTACAACGTAGTGGGCCGCGTGGCCGGCGCCGACCCCCAGTTGCAAAGCGAGCACCTCGTGCACAGCGCCCACCTCGACCACCTGGGCGTGGGCACCCCCGTCAACGGCGACTCGATTTACAACGGGGCGCACGACAATGCTTCGGGCGTAGCCAGCATCCTCGAAATTGCCCGGCTGTACACCCGGCTGGAAGGGAAACCCCGGCGGTCGGTGCTGTTCGTGCTGGTGACGGGCGAAGAGATGGGGCTGCTGGGCTCGGGCTACTTTGCCCGCTACCCGACCGTGCCGGCCGCCAGCATCGTCGCCAACGTCAACACCGACATGCCCACCCTCATTGCCCCGCTGCGGTCGGCGGTGGCGCTGGGCGCCGGCCATTCCTCGCTGCAAAGCCAGGTAGCCGAAGCCTGCCGGTACCTGGGCATCGCCCTCGAAGCCGACCCCGAGCCGGAGCAGAACCGCTTCATCCGCAGCGACCAGTACAGCTTCGTGGCGCAGGGCATCCCGGCCCTGCACATCAAGTACGGCAACCAGACGGCCGACGGCAGGAACAACCTCAACGTGCAGGTGCAGGCGTGGCGGGCCCGGTACTACCACCAGCCCCAGGACGAGATCAACGGCACCTTCGACTGGAACGCCGGCCGCCAGTACGTGCAGCTCAACTTCCTGATCGGGTACCTGGTAGCCCAGTCGCCCGGCCGCCCCACCTGGAACCCGGGCGACTTCTTCGGGGAACGGGCCCGGCCCTGACCACTGATCCCTTTTTTCCGCCCCCGTCGTGCCCGTTGCGGCAAAAAGGCTATTTTTATACCCTATCCCCTGAACCCATGCCCGTACTGACGTCATGCCGGTTTGCCTGGCTGTGGCTCCTGCTCCTGGGCGGCGCCTTTTGCCACGGCACTGCTTTTGCCCAATCCGGTGCCGGTGCGGCCCCGGGCACCGCCACCCTGCGGGTAAGCGGCGAGGTAAGCCAGCCCCTTTCGCTCACGGTGGAAGCCCTGGGCAAATTCAAAAAGACGGAACTGAAGGCCAAAGACAAAGACGGCAAGGAGCACCGCTACACCGGGGTGGCCTTCACCGACCTGCTGCGCGAGGCGGGGGTGACCTTGGGCCCGGCCCTGCGGGGCAAGCACCTGGCCAAGTACGTACTGGTGGAGGCGGTTGATGGTTACCGGGCCGTATTTGCCCTGCCGGAGTTAGACCCGGAGTTTGCCCGCGAGGTGGTGCTGGTGGCTTACCAGGTAGACGGCCAGCCGCTGCCCGCCGGGGAAGGTCCTTTCCGCCTCGTAGTGCCGGCCGACAAGAAACACGCCCGCTGGGTGCGGCAAGCCGCCAGCATCAAAGTATTGCTTGCCCAGGAATAAGAGGGCGTTGGCTCCTTTTTTCCTTTTTCCCCTGCGCCACCTACCCGTCCCGGAGCCCCGCCTTAGCTTCCTTCCCGATCCTCCTCCCGTCTCCCTTCCTCCGGTCTCCTTTTTATTGCGCCGCGCGGCCGATGCCGAACTGGTCGCCGGCCTTTACGGCTTTGTGGCCCGCCAGGTGCACTTCGACCATCTTCTCGCTGGCTACGTTGTTGTAGAATTCATCCTGAAGCGTGAGCAGGATTTTGCGGGTCTTTACGTCGATCACTTCCCCGCTGGACGGGTACGCGTACTTGCCGTCGAGGCTGAAGGTGATCCAGCCGGGCATGTCCTGGAGGGGAATGGTGGTGAGTTGCTGGTAGGGGCTGGCGGCGCTGAACACGTGCAGGCGCATGTTGTAGCCGTCGGCCAGCCAGATTTCGGTTTCGCCGGGAGTCAGGGCAATGCCGTGGCTCGGGTTGCCGTGCCGCCGCACCGGTCCCATGTTCCAGCCTTCCACGGTGATGCGGTCCAGCTTTTTGCCCGTCGTCAGGTCGCCCACCTCGAAGCCCAGCAGGCTGTCGACCGTGACGAAGGCCCGCGTTTCGGCGGCGTTGATGGTGAAAGGGCGGACGTTGCTGCCGAAGGGCCCTACCTGCCGGGTTACCGTGTGCGTCCGGGGATCGGCCACGCGCAGCAGGGGCGAGGCCAGGTTACCCAGGTACACGTGGTTGCCCGAGGGGCCGTAGAGCGTATTGTGGGCCCGGCCGCCGGTTTCAATCTTTTTGAGCACGTCGCCCGTCCGGCAGTCCACCACGTTCCAGAAGCTTTTCTCGAAAGAAGGCAGGTACATCGTGTTGCCGTCGGGGGAGATGGACATCCGGTCGGCGCCGCCCGGGTAGGGCTTTTGCCAGAGCACCTTTTCGGTGGACAGGTCAATGCGCTGGAGGGATTCGACGGTGCTGATGAAGATGCTGTTGAGCGGTACACTGACGGCCACCCCCTTCACGTTCGACGGCTTGCCATCGGGCCGCAGCCCGCCGGTTTTGATGCGTTTGACGAACCGGTGGCCGTTGTCTACGTCGAACACCAGCAGGCCGTGGCCGCCGTAGCCCAGGTAGTTGCGGATGCCCGGCACGGCCACGTACAGGTAACGCCCGGCCGCGGGGGCCTGCACTTCCGCGGCCGGGTGATTGTTGCGGCGGAGGCCGAAGCCACTGAGCAGCAGGACTATGGCCAGCAAAGGCAGTACGAAGGGGAAGGGCGTTCTGGATTCCATTGTACGAAGGGGTTACGGGTCCGGCGGGCGTGGTTCAATCCGGCGTACAAAGTAACGATTTCCGGGCTTTTTCGGGCCCGGCGCCGACCCGTTCAGTACAATATGGAGAGGCCGCCCCGCAACGAAAAGTTGCTGTACCGTATTTCGTAGAAATACATTCCGCCCGGGCACCCCTCGGCCCGCCAGGCGAAGTGCGGGTCGGTGCTGCTGAATACCACCTTCCCCCACCGGTTGTACACCCGGATCGTCCGGAAACTGCCGATGCAGGCCCCCGGCGCAAATACGGGTGGAAGAAAAGCGTCGTTGTAACCGTCGCCGTTGGGCGTGATGACGTTGGGCATCAACACGGCTCCCTTCAGGTCGCCGGCACCGGCATGGAGGGTTACCGCAGCCGCTTCGCTCCGGCAGCCGTTCACGGCCTGGGTCACGTACAGCGTGCGGGTGCCCGGGTTGGATAGCCCGAACGTACTCCCTTCGTGCAGCAGTGTGGTTTGGGCGGCATCCGCGTACCACCGGATGGTTGCGCCTTCGGCGTGAATGGGTTGCAGCAGGGTGCCGTTGCACAAATACCCGGCCGTATCTACCCGGGGCGCCGGCACCGGAGGCTTCACGGCGATGCGTACGGCGGCCGGCAGGCTCTGGTAGCCCTCCACGGTTTGGGTCACGTAGAGGGTATCGGTGCGGCCGGTGACGGGCTGGTAACCCGGCCCCGTGCCCAACTGCTTCGCCAGGGTACGGTCGGCGTACCACCGTAAGTCCACACCCGTCGCCGTTACGGCGGCCACCGGTTCCTCCGCGCAGTAAGGCGCCGGCGGGTTGACGAGGGGTGGGGCGGGCACCACTACCCTTTCAATGGTCACCAGGCTGGTAGAGGTGGTATCGCACAGGGCAATGTTCCACGCAAATACGTTTTTTCCCACCCCCAGTTCCGTGACCAGGCTGGCCGGGTCGGTAGGGTTGGCAAGTTTCCCTTTGCCGCTTTTGAGTTGCCAGTACCCAAACCCCTTGCCGGGCACGTTGCCTTGCAGCGCAACGGCAGATGCCTCCGGCAAAACGACGTTCTGCCCCGCCCGGGCCGGTGTGGGGGAGTTGCCCGAACACACGTTTACCACCGTCTCCCCCACTGTTTCGGGCAATGTACCGGTCGTATGGGTTACCAGGTTGGTCAGCACGGGGCTGTTGTAGTCGAAGGTAATGGCGGCGCCGTTGCGGATCGTCGCGCCCAGGGGTATACCGGCTTTCGGCCGGATGCGGAAGCGGACGTACCCGTGGCTGGCCGGTTCGTTGGTGGTGCTGTCGGGCAGGTTGATGTCTTTGAACGTCCAGGTGAGTACCGGGAGGCCCACGCCGCCCACTGACCAGGAGAAAGGGTGCGAAGCCGCCCCGATTTCCAGCGTGGCAACGTCCAGGTTCGCGTCCAGGGTGTCGGCAATGGTCACCGTGTAGGCTACGTCGCTGCCGGTGTTCTGAAAGCGGACCAGGTATTCCAGCGGCTGGTCCGGGGCGATGAGGTGCTGGGGCCCTACGCCGGCCGGCGTGGCCTGTTTGTCGTTGGGGTCGTAGCTGTCGAGGATGGGCAGGCAGGAAACGGCTACCTCGTCCTGGGCGTCATCGGGCGGGAGCTGGTTCACGAACCCTTTGCTGATGCTCGCGGGGCCGGCACCGCCGCAGCCCTCCAGGGTAATGCTGGGTTTGCGCGCACCGTCCGGGTGGTAGGCACTCAGGTCGGCCTCCAGGCGCACCGTGCGGCCGTTGGCGGGTACTTGCAGCAACAGGCTGTCGCCGCTGGCAAGCTGGTACGGTCCTTCGTGCACTTTCACGGCGTCGAGGTAGATGCGGTAGGCAGCCGCGGCGGTCATGTTGCCCGTACCCGTATTCAGGATGGTCAGCTTCACCAGGCCGTTGTTGCGGCAGGCGGCTTTCAAGGCCACGTCCGACTGGTCCCAGCGGGGGTCCGGGGGCGGGTTGTTGTTGCCGGGGCTGATGACGGCTTTTACGCACTGGGTAAGCCCGCGAATGGCTTCGTTGCCGCAAATGACCGAGTCCGCAATGGAAATTACCCCGCAGGCCCCCGGCGCCAGGGTGCCTACGTTGAACGTGAGCAGGGAATCCTGCTGCTGCCAGGCCATGCCGGCACTGATGGGAACCACGTACCCGGGGTAGTACACCCGCACCTGCACGTTCTGGGCGGCGGCGTAGCCTTCGTTGCAGTACCGGACGGTGGTCGTACCGCGGAAGCACCGCCGCCGCCGGTCGGCGGCCACGTTCACTTTCAGAAAAGGCAGGCGCATCACTTGGTTGCCGAAATCAAAGCCGGCGGTGTCTTTGCCGTACGCGTTGAAAGTGACGGAATACGTGCCCGGCGCGGCCGGATGCGTTTGCTGGCGCTGCATGCCCCGCAGGTCGGGCGGGTGCAACTGGCTGACCGTGTAGGTTCCCTTGTCCACGTACAGGGAGTAGTTGCCCAGGCCATCGGTTGAAGCGTAGTAGGGGCCGGGTTCGGCTTTCACCACCATGCCCTCCGCCGGGAGTCTGGCACCGGGGCTGCCGGCGCCGGCGTCTTCGTACACGTTGCCGCGAATCACGTTGACGTCGAAATGATGCAGCGTATCGACGGCGGAGGCGAGGTAATTCGCCCCGTAGAAGTATTGCCCGGACACGGGCGGCTGTTCCAGGGTATGGCGGTCGAACTGCATTTTTCCCGAGTAATACCCGGCAATGTGCACCCGTCCCGCATCCGAGGCGGCAAAATCGGTAAAATAGAGGGCACTGTCGCTCTTTGGCTCGGTGGCCCAGCCAAAGTTGCCTTTGCTGTCGAACTTGGCCAGGTAGTAGCGGAAGTACGCCGGACGGTTGCTGAGCATCCGGAACTGGTTGGACAACCCTTTGTTGAACGTAACCGCATCGATGTAGGTACCCGCCGCGTAAACTGTATTGGACCGGTTGATTTTCAGCAGGCATCCGTACCCGTCTTTGTTGGATTCAATCCCCTTCAGCCAGACCATGTTGCCACTGCTGTTCATTTTGGCAATGTACACCTGGCCGGGCGGCAAACTCATTTCGGTGGTTTTGCCTTTGTCAAAGGTAGCGGCCGACGCGTGAAAGCCGCTGAGGTACACCCCGTTCCCGGTGTAGTCGGTAGCCAGGTCGGAGACGGTGGCCCGGTTGTATTCAGACGTGCCGGGCAGGTAGCCGCCGCCGCCCATGCCAACCGGTTTTGCCCACGCCAGTACGCCCAGCGGCGAATATTTGACCAGGAAAATGCCACTTGATGAAGTTACTTCGATTTTTGCTACCTCTCCCTGGGCGTTCTTGGTGAAGGAGGCGCTGGTTCCGTAAGCGTTGCCGTAAAAGTCACCCGCCACGTACACGTTGCCTGCTGCGTCGAGGCCCAGGTGGTAGAAGTTCATGTTGCTGGCGGAGTGGCCCGTGTTCCCCGGACGCGCCCAGAGCACGGTGCCGGCCGGATCGTACTTGGCCACGAAAATATTGCTTATTGCCAGCCCCCACGTCAGGTGCGTTTTTTCATCCAGCTGCGCACCGCCCTGGCCGAAGTAACCGGCCAGGTACAGGTTCCCGGCCGCATCGGGCTTGAGGTCGGTGCCATACGTCCACCCGTGCTGAAAACTACTGGCCCACTGCAACTCCCCGTTCCGGTCGTACCTGGCGACAAAGCCCACTTCGTACTCATCCTTGCTGGTCAGCTGGATGCGCCTGGTTTTGCCTTGCATGACGGGGTCGGTGCCGTACAAATCACCGGTAATCCAGAAATCCCCCTGGTCACTCACCGCCATTTTGGTAATCCGGCCCAGGTTACCCTCCTTGTAGGAAGACCGGCCCCCGATGTCCATTTTCCAGATGACCTTTCCGCTCGTGTCGTATTTCACCACGAACAATCCCTTCCCGGGCATTTCCAGGTAGTTGTCGGGGGATACCTCAATGCGGGCGGAATCGAAGGCGTAGCCGGCCACGTACACGTTGCCTTGCCGGTCGGTTTCAATGGCGTAGGTACCAATGTTGGCGCTTTTCCAGCGTTTGCCGGCCTCGTCGGCCACATCGGGCCGCGCCGCAATCCGCCGGGCCCACTCAAACCCCTGCGCCCACGCCCCGCGGTCGGGCACCAACAGGAGGGTAATCACCAGAAAGAAGTGTGTAACAATTTTATGCATACGGGTTGCTCTTTAATAATTGCTCGTACAAGTGCCGCACACGGCTTTTCCTGCCCGTCCCGGGCAATGCTTACGGGATCCTTGGTGCAGGGAATCAGCTACGCCACGCGGTGCCCGGCACTTCAGGGATTGGTACAACAAGATCGGGGAACGGAAACGCTGCCGGCTGGGCCGGGGCCATCCGGACGGAAATCTTCCCGCGGCAGCAGGATTTAAGGGGAGGCTGGTTGTAGCGGGCTTTGGGGACCGGCCCGCACTTAAAATTACGCTTTATTTTCATTTTTCAGCTACCCGGGATCGTCCGCCCGTCTCTTTTAGTCCGCTGCGCCCGTACCGGAGGGCTGCACGGGTACCTGTCGTGCAGTGGGTGGGGCCCCGCCAGGCAGTACGCCGGCCCCGGGCCGCCCCTCCCCCGGCGGGAGAGGCGTGCCCGGGGGCCGGCGCTTGCTTATGTACGGAAGCGGCGACCGTCCGTTTACCGGTTGCTCCGGACGATGCGCCGCGTGATGACGCCTTGCGGCGTTTGCAGTTTGAACAGCAGCACCCCCGGCCGGCAGGCCGACAGGTCAAACTCCTCCTTGTGTTCACCCGCGGTCTGGAGCACGCGGCGGCTTGCCACCAGCCGGCCCAGGGCATCGTACACGGCAATGTGCACCTGCGGCCCCAGCCCGGCGGGCAGCACCACCGCCACCCGGCCCGTCGTCGGGTTGGGGTAGAGGCTCACCCGGGAAGCAGCCGCAGGCTGAATGGCCGTGGGTACGTAGGCAAAAGGCGCCGAAAGGTCCGAGGCGCAGCCCGCCTCGTCGGTCACCCGCACCGTGTAGCTGCCCTCCCGTCCGGCCCGGATGGTCCGGGCAGACAGTCCGAGCGGCGTACCGTCCAGGTACCAGGCGTAGGCACGGCCCGTGGCGTTGCACGCCAGGCTGTCGGTTCCGGTGGGCACGATGGCCGGGGTTGCGGGCGGCCGCAGGCGGGTAACCGTTACCCGGGCCCGCAGCGAATCGGTGGTGCAGGCATTGGCCGGTATCCGCCACTCGAACACGTTGTCGCCGTAGGCCAGCCCGGTTACCAACACCACCGGGTTACCGGTTTCCGGTACGGTACCGCCCCCGCTGATGCGCACCCAGCTTCCCCGGCCGAATTCGGGCGAAGCGGCCCGCAGGCGCACGGTGTCCTGCGCACACACGTTGGGCGGCACCTCGACCGAGGGAGTGGCCCGGGCCTGGTAACACACCACGCCCCCGTCCAGCCGTACGGCTTCGGCCACCACGGGCGGTACGTCGTAAATGCGGTTGAGCACGGTGTTGGTGCGCACGGGTTCGTTGTAGTCGAAGAAGATGTCGGCGAAGTTTTCAATCCGCGTCTTTTCCGGCAGGTCCGCCCGGGGCCTGATGCTGAACCGGATGAAGCCGTTGCTGCCCCGTCTGTCGCGGGTGCTGTCGGGCAGGTTGATGTTGTTGAACGTGAAGGTGAGCACGGGCCGGCCTTTGCCCGACACGGTCACCTTGCCGGCGTGCGAGGTAGCCCCGACTTGCAGCGTAGCCAGGTCGAGGTGCTCGGAAAGCGTATCCGTCACCACCACCGTGTAGGCCACGTCGGTACCCGTGTTCTGGAAACGGATCACGTAATCCAGGGGTTTGCCGGTAGGCGTGTAGTGCTGGTCGGTCACCCCTTCCGGGCTGACGGCCTTGTCGTTGGGGTCGAAGGAGTCGGTGATGGGCAGGCATTCAATGTCCACTTCCGGCTCTTCGACGTCGTGGGGAAACTTGTTCACGAATCCCCGGCTTACCTGCCCGCCGGCGTTGGTGCCGCAGGCCTCAAGGGTGAGGTTGCTTTGTTTTTTGCGGGGATGCGCCGGCCGCTGGTCGGCTTCCAGGCGCACAGTACGGCCGTTGGCGGGTACTTGCAGGATCAGGCTGTCGCCCTGAGCTAGTTTGAAGTTGCGGGTGAGGGCCAGTTGCGCATCCAGGTAGACCCGGAAGGCACTGCTGTCGGCCATGCTGCCCGAGTCCCCGTTGCGGAGTACCAGCCGTACGGTACCGTTGTTGCCGCAGGCACCCCTCAGGGCCACGTCGGACCCGTCCCAGCCGGGGGCTGCCGGCCGGGCGTTTTCGGGCGTGATCCAGGCTTTGGTGCACTGGGTGAGCCCGCGGATGTCCGGCTTGTTGCACACGACCGAATCGGTCAGGTAGAGGGTGCCACGGGCACCGGCAACCAGGGTGCCCACGTCAAACACGAGGTTCTTGTCCCGGTCGATCCGGTAAGGAACGCTGGCGGAGATGGACACCACGTACTGGGGCAGCTTTACGTACACTTTTACCCCCTGGGCCGGCCCGTTGCCGCGGTTGTTGTAGTCCACCACGGTGGTATTGCGAAAGCAACGCCGCCGCCCCCACGAAGACACGCTGACGGCCAGGGCCGGGTGCACTTGCGTCTGGTTGGCAAAGTTTTTTCCCGCCACGGCATTGCCGTAACTGGTAAAGCGGACCGCGTGCCCGGCCGGGGGTGCGGGACAGATCTGCCGGACCATGGCCTGGTGTTCAGCCGGGATGACTTGCTGCACGGTGTAGCTTCCCGTGTCTACCGCCAGGGCGTAATTGCCCAGGGAATCGGTGGTGCCGAAGTAGTTGCCGGGCCGGGCCACCACCACGCGGCCGGGGATTCCCCGCTCGCCGGCATCCTTTACGCAATCCCCGTCCGCATCCTCGTAGAGGTTGCCGCGAATGTAATTGAAGCCCCGCGCCGCCGGATGAAAGACCGCCAGTCCCCGGACGGCTTTGCCCCCGACGGTCCGGAAGGCTCCCCCGGCGTGGACCCGTCCCTCGTACACGTCCAGGGCGAGTACGCTGTCGCTGGGGCTCGGGTTCCAGGCCGTCACCAGGCCGGTGGCCGCATCCACGGAGGCCAGCCTGCTGCGGGTCTGCCCGCCCATGGTGGTAAAGGCTCCCCCGGCGTATACCGTACCATCGGCCACGGCCAGGGCCGTTACGGCATTGTTGGCATTTGGATTCCAGGCCATTGCCCGCCCGGAGGTGGCATCGACGGCCGCCAGGGCATTCCGGCTTTGCCCCCCGATGTGCGAAAAAGGCCCACCGACGTAGACGGTGCTGCCGGCAGGCGCCAGGGCGGTCACGAACGCATCCGGATTGGGGTTCCAGGGCATGGCTTGTCCGGTAGCCGCATCAAGCGCCGCTAAGCTTCTTCGGGTTTGCCCGCCGATCAGGTTGAAGGTTCCTCCGGCGTAGACGGTACTGCCGCTGGCCGCCAGGGCAAACACGTCACCGTTGGCGTTGGGGTCCCAGGCAGTCACCCGGCCGGTAGCGGCATCAATGGCCGCCAGGTTATGCCGGGTTTGCCCCCCGACGCTGTTAAAAGTTCCCGCGACGTAGAATGTACTGCCGGCCGCCGCGAGAGCGGTTACGTGGCCGTCGGTATGGAGGTTCCAGTTGGTCGATTGGCCCGTGGCCGCGTCAATTGCTTCCAGCCTGCTCGTGAATATTCCGCCTACAAACCCGGCGGTGAAGACGGTGTTGCCGGAAATGGCCATGGCCCTCACCGGCTGCTCCACGGCCGGGTTCCAGGGCGCGGGCTTGCCGGTGGTTGCGTCAATGGCTGCCAGGTGCGACCGGGTTACCCCGCCCACCGTCGTAAAGTCTCCGCCAACGAACAGGTTGCCGCCCGAAATACTGATGGTGCCAACGCCCAGTTGAAACGTACCGTTGTAAGGCACCCAGGGGTTCCAGGCGTTCGGTTGGCCGGTAACAGCGTCCACGGCAACCAGGTTATTCTGATACCGGTCGCCCACGCCCCAGAAGTTGCCGCCCAGGTAGACGGTGTTGCCCTCAACGACGATTGCGGAAATGCCCGATTTGGAAACTTTCAGGTTCGGGTTCCAGGCCGCGACCAGGCCGGTGGCCGCATCAATGGCTACTGCGTTGGGGTGAATTTGTCCGTCTACGAAGTAGAAAGTGCCCCCGGCGTACACCGTACCGCCGGCAACCACCAGGGTAGTCACGTCGCCGTCGGCGTTCAGGCTCCAGGCCGTTGCCTGGCCGGTGGTTGCATCAACCGCCGTCAGGTTATTGCCGGGCTGGCTGCCCGGGATACTGGGGAACGTTCCCAGGTAGACCGTATTGCCCGAAAGGGCCATGGCGTGAATGTGCCGGGGCGTTGCGGGGTTCCAGGCCGTGGCCCGCCCGGTGGCCGCATCCAGGGCCGCCAGGTACGCCCGGCTTTGCCCGCCGATGGTGGTAAAGGCGCCGCCGGCGTATACCGTGCTGCCGCTCACCACCAGGGCATTTACTTCGCCGTTGGCATCGGGATTCCAGGCAGTTACCCGGCCGGATGCCGCATCGAGGGCCGCCAGGTTGTTCCTTTGCTGGCCGTCCACGGTCGTAAACCACCCCCACACGTACACGACGTTACCGGCGACCAGCAAACCGTACACCTGCCCGTTCAGTTGGGGGTTCCACGCCTTGTCGGGCGTGCCGTCGGGCCGCAGGCGGGCCAGCCCGGATGTTGCCCACCCCTGTACTTTGGTAAACTGACCGCCGATGTACCAGCCCCCGTTGCCGTCGGGCGCCGATGCCCGCACGGTTCCCTCAATCCGCGGGTTGTGCACCAGTTGTCCGTCCGTTGGGTTCAGCACACCCCCGCCGCCCGTATTGGGCTGCAAGTGGGTAAAGTCACCGCCCAGGTAGATCGTATTCCCGCTGCGGACAATGGCCCTGACGGTTCCGTCGGTGCCCCAGATGGTTGAATCGGGTACCTGGCCCCGGACAGGAGCAGCCAGCAGCCAGGGCAGGAACAGGAGTAAAAAAGATTGTAATCGTTTTTGCATAGGATGGGATAAAAAAATAGAAATGCCCGGCCGGTGGGCCGGGCACCTTGCGGATGCAGCGATGGGAATCGCGGGCGGCGAAAGGCCGCTTGCCCCTTAGCGGGCGGTCACTACGGCTTCCTTCAGTTCCAGTTTGCCCATGCGGGATTTGAGGGAGATGTTTTCTTGCAGGAGCGAGGCGTACTTGCCGTAAAGGGTGGTCAGCTCCAGCATCAACTGGCCGGTTTCGGACTGCAATTGTTCGAGTTTGGCCTGTATTTCCTGGACCTGCTGGGCTTTGAATGTTTCGGGGTTGAAGCTTTGCATAGCTGTGCGAAGAATAAAGGTGGATGATCTTGCGTGCAATATGTCCGAAAAGTAACCGGCCGTCCAAACTCCGGCACGGCCGCCCCTTGTAAGGTGCAAGGGCCGTGCATCACTTTCGGGTGAATTTACGTACGGAATCTCCTGCTTTCCGGCCGCCAACCTCACATCCCCGCCGGCTGCCTTTGCGGAGCCCTCCACCCCTTTTGTACCGCCCCGGCGCCCCACGGGCCGTTTTGCCCCGCCGGAAGGCTCCCAAAACCGGCTTTGCCCCCGGTAATTCATACATGGGCACAAAAGTGTCGCTTTTTTGCGCAAATTCTTCCGGATTGCTTACCCGGTCCCGGCCGGCCGGAGAACCGGACGGCGTGCATTTGTCCGTTTTTTAGCGTCAATTTGCAGCTGGTTCGACCGCCAAACGCTTTGTCCGTGGCAGAAACATTCCGGTATACCTTCCGCGTCCGGTGGACGGCGCTCCTGGGGGCCCTCTCGTTCGGGATCGTGGTGCCCACCTTTTTCATCCCCATGGAGCTGGGCTCCAGGGCGCACTTCCTTTCCATCCTGGTGGCTACGCTCACCACGTACGTGATCTGGGAAGGCAGCAAGTTCATCCAGGCGCTGGTGCTGTACCTGTTTCCCTGGGAAAAAAGCATTGGCAAGCACCTGGTGTACGAGGTGGCCGGCATCTTCGTGTTTTCGTCGCTGATGCTCATCATCGGCATCCTCACGTACAGTTCGGCCGTGTCGTCGGTGTACATTACGGTGGCGGTGGTGCTGCAAAACATTTTCGTCTCGTTCCTGCTGGCGCTGCTGTTCATCGCCTTCTACGAAGGGGCCTTTCTGTTTGACAAGTGGAAACAGTCGCTGCTGGAACAGGAGAAACTGCGCCAGGAGAACCTGATCGCCAAGGTGGAAAGCCTCACCAAGCAGCTCGACCCGCACTTTTTGTTCAACAGCCTGAGCGTGCTCAGCGGCGTGGTGTACAAAGACCCCGTGCTGGCCGACCGCTACATTACCAAGCTGGCCCAGGTGTACCGGTACGTGCTGGAACACAACCACGAAAAGCGGGTGCCGCTGGCCAAAGAGATTGCCGTGGTGGAAGCCTATTGCTTCCTGCTCAACGTGCGGTTTTACAACAAGGTGAGCCTCGACGTGCGGCTCGACGGTACGCCCACCTACGTGCTGCCCATGGCGGTGCAGCTGCTGGTGGAAAATGCCGTGAAACACAACCGCATTTCGGAACACCAGCCGCTGGTGCTGCGCGTCTACACCACGGCCGACATGCTGTGGGTGGAAAACAGCCTCAACGCCAAGGAAGCCAGGGAAAACTCGACGGGCATCGGGCTCAAAAACCTGGAAGCCCGCTACCACTACGTAGCCGGCAAACCCATCGTGATCGACCACGGCCGCGAAACCTTCCGCGTGGGCCTGCCCCGGCTTTTGGAGACGTAAGATACCAGACATGAGACATCAGACCGGAACGCGTCTCATGTCTTACGTCTTACGTCTCTTGTCTGATATCTAACGTCTCCCGTCTAACGTCTCCTGTCTAATGTCTACCTATGAAGATCGTAATCATTGAAGATGAGTATTTTTCGGCCGAAAAGCTGGGCTTCCTGCTGCGGCAGATCGACCCGGCCATTGAGGTGCTGGCCATCCTGCCGTCGGTGGAGAGCGGCCTGGCGTGGTTCCGCAACAACCCGGAGCCGGACCTGATCTTCTCGGACATCCAACTGGAAGACAAGGATAGCTTCGAACTGTTCCGCCAGTTGCCCATCGGGGCGCCCATCATCTACACCACGGCCTTCGACCACTACGCCCTGCAAGCCTTCAAGCAGAACAGCGTGGATTACCTGCTCAAGCCCATCGACCCCGACGAACTGCGGGCCGCCCTCAAGAAGTACGAACACCAGTCCTACCGGATGCAGCAGAAAGGGCTGGCCCTGCGGTCTGAGCCGCCCAAAGAAGCCTTTAAGGAACGCTTCCTGGTGAAGAAGGGCAACGGCCTGGCCGTGATCAAAACGACCGAAATCGCCTACTTCAAGAGTGAGCAGAAACTGACCTTCCTGATCACGTTCGACAACCAGCGGTACGTGATCGAACCCACCCTCGACCAGATCACCGAACAGGTAGACGCCCGGCAGTTCAACCGCATCAGCCGCAGCCGCCTGGTGTCGCTGGACGCCATCAAAAAGATCAACCCGCACTTCAACGGCCGCCTCAAGCTCGAACTCACCCCGCCCGAAACCGAAGAAGTGTTCGTGAGCCGCGAACGGGTCCAGGCGTTCAAGGACTGGCTCAACTTATAGACGGGAGATGTTAGACCGGAGACATGAGACCGGAGGGTACGCGTTCCAGTCTAATGTCTCATGTCTCACATCTCATGTCTCCTGTCTACAAGTGGGTTGGAAAGTTATGCAGGTCGTCGGCGATTATGGACCGGTCGTCGGTTTTCGCTGGCAGGATGGGCGGAGAAGGGGCAATTTTGAAAAAAAACGCTATGGTCGCCATACTCCTCTTCTTTGCGATTCACTGGTACGGGTCGCTGTTCTTCCAGACTTTCTTCCTGCACCGCTACGCCGCCCACCGGGCGTTCACCATGTCCAAAGCGTGGGAGAAGGTTTTCTTCGTGCTCACGTTCATCTTCCAGGGCTCCAACTACCTGAGCGCCTACGCTTACGGGGTGATGCACCGCATGCACCACGCCTTTGCCGATACCGAAGAAGATCCCCATTCTCCCAAGTACAGCACCGGCATCTTCGACATGATGTGGAAGACGTACACGTTCTACCACGACCTCCGCAACCGCAAGGTCACGGTTGACGCCAAGTTCACGGCTAACGTACCCGACTGGAAGGCTTTCGATGACTTTGCCTCCGAACGTTGGGTACGGCTCGTGTGGGGAGCCCTGTACACGCTGTTTTACATCTACTTCGCGCCTTCCCCGCTGTGGTTCCTGCTGCTGCCCGTCCACTTCCTGATGTCGCCCATCCACGGGGCCATCATCAACTGGTTTGCCCACAAGATCGGCTACATCACCTTCAAGGTAAAAGACACTTCGCGTAACCTGATGCCCGTAGACGTGTTCATGATGGGCGAAGGGTTTCACAACAACCACCACACCTACGGCAACCGCGCCAACTTTGCCTTCAAGTGGTACGAGATTGATCCTACCTACCAGGTCATCAAGCTGTTCAACCTCGTGGGCATCATCCAACTGCCCAAGAAAAACGCCGCCGAAGTATCCATGAAGAAAAGAGAGATCGAAAAAGCGGCTTAAAATCGTTGTTGGTTGTTCGTTGATCGTTGTTCGTTGTTCGCATAAGTCAGAAAGCCCGGTAACCAGTCGTTGCCGGGCTTTCTGGCTTTTATCGTTTTGCGTTTTCGAACAACGAACAACGATCAACGAACAACCCTTTCCGCCGTCTACTCCGACAGCTTCGTAATAGGCGTGAGCCGGATTTGTTTGAATTCGACTTCGGCGCCTTCGGCCTGGAGGGCAATCTGGCCTTTCTGGGCGGTGCTGCCGGAGCCGTAGTTCACCAGGTCGCCGTTCAGCCACACCTTTACCGAGTCGCCCAGGCATTCGATAGTCATGGTGTTCCACTGGCCCAGCGGTTTTTCGGAGTTGTCGGTGAGGTTGACGATGCGGCGCAGCTTGTCTTCGGTCGTCCCCCACTGGGCCTTGTCGCCGCGGCGCTTCTCCATGTCGGGCACGGCAATGTCTTCGCGGATGCACCAGAAGTCGCCCGCATTCTGGTGCATCATCTGCACTTCCACCGACTTGGGAAACATTTTGTAGAGGGCCCGCGGCGTGGAGGCGTGGACGAGTACGCCGCAGTTGCCGGGCTTGCCGGCGAAGCGGTACTGGAACTGGAGCCGGTAATTCGAATAGACGGAGTCGGTGATCAGGTGCCCGTTGGGGTTGCCCATGCTCACCAGCAGGCCCTTGCGGACGAGGAAGGGACTCTTCAGGGACGGATTTTTGTCCAGGTCGGGTACGTCCTGGTGCCAGCCGGTCAGGTCCTTGCCGTTGAAGAGGGACCGGCTCTGCCCCTGCGCCAGCAAATCGGCGGGCGGGGCGGCCCCGAGTAAAAAAGTCAGGATCAACAGTTTTTTCATGCGATGGGGTAATTTACGTGCGTGTAGTATTGGTCAAATATCTGCCAATTTATCAGTTTAATCCTGTTCATCCCGGGGTAAAATCAACTTCCCGGGCCGGCCCCGCGTAGAACAAGCTACTCACTTTTTACCGGCCCGGGGAGGACCGGGCAAGCCGATGCATTGGACATTCGATCGGGTAGCGGAGGGAGTACCCGCCCTCATTCCGGGCCCGGCCGAGACCGGGGCCGAAAGCACGGTCATCAACCTGGTGCAGTGGCTCAAGCTGGCCCTCGAAATCACCGGCGCCCTGGTGATCGGCATCGGCGTCGTCATTGCGGGATACTACTTTTTCCGCAGCCTGGCGTCGGCCCGCATCCGCAACTACAACCGCATCCGGCTGGTGCTGGCGCGGTACCTGGCCCTGGCGCTGGAATTTCACCTGGGCGCCGACATCATCTCCACGGCCGTGGCGCCCACCTGGGACCAGATCGGTAAGCTGGCGGCCATTGCCTTCATCCGGACGGCCCTCAACTATTTCCTCTCCCGGGAGATGAAGGAGGAACAGGAAGCGGCCGACCTGGAAGAACGCAACGGGGCCCAGCTCGAAGCGCAGGTGGATGCACAACCCGACGGACAAAGGCCCGGCGGGAAAACGCCCGGTCCGGCCCCGCTGTCCTCTTAAGCCGTTTCACGGAAAGGCCCGCCTGCGTGGTTTACGTCTTGTACTTCCGGTGGAAGGTCACTACAATGTTCCAGAGGGCGGGGGTGAGCACCTGGCTGGCCCGGTACACGAAAGGCAGCGGAATGCGGCGGTAATGCGCGTGGGCCAGGGCGCCGGCAATGGCGGCCATTGTATCGGCGTCGCCGCCCATCGACACGGCCAGGCGGATGGCACTCTCCAGGTCGTGGCTGTCGAGGAAGGCGATGATTGATTCGGGAACGGACCCCTGGCAGGTTACGTCGAACCGGTAGGCCGGCCGGATCTCGTCGGCCTTGCGCCGCAGGTCGTACCCGAAAAGTTCTTCCAGGGTGGTGCGGATGGCTTCCTTGCCTTTGCCCTGCCGTCCCAGGAAAATGCCCGCGGCCACGGCCTGGGCCCCTTTGATTCCTTCCGGGTGGTTGTGCGTGGGTTCCGCCGATTGCCGGGCCAGTTCGAGCACCTGGTCGAGGGAGCGGCCGGCAAAACCCACCGGGCTCACCCGCATGGCGGACCCGTTGCCGTAGCTGTTGTAGGGCCCGGCGTTGTCATCCTTTAACCAGTCGGTAAACATGCCCCCGTACCCCCGGTGCGGGTAGGTACGCCCAAAGTGCCGGATGCTTACGCCGAAGGGTCTTTTGTGCAGCAGGGCGTCGGCAACGGCCAGCGTGAGTACGGTATCGTCGGTGAAGCGGCAGTCGGCCCGGAAAAAGGGAAAATCCGGATTTTTCATGCCGCTCTTCTCGTAGACCGACCCGGCAATGTCGCCAATTATTGCTCCTAACATGATGCAAGTAAGAATTTTAAAAAGGAAAAAGGAAGCGCAAAAACGGATGTCTTATCTTTAGAATATAAAAATAGTAACTCACTACTATAAATTTATATACTAATAGAATAAAAATATATTCATCCATTATCCTGCTTTTCTAACGTTCCATCCCGGGTAGTAACACAGAAAACTATGCGTCTTGAAGCAAGACTAATCAACGCATAAATACAAACAGTTGTTTATCAACACTTTGTAAACCAAAATATTCTTCGCTTTACCCGTATTAAGTTGCAAGAAGGCCGCCAAGCTTCTCCGTCAGACGTCTCCAAGAATCGACACGCAACGCCGCTTTCCATATAAATATAGTATTAAAAGCCAATTTATTAGGTGCCTTTACTATATTTATTCCAAAAATAAATATCGAAATATTTGCACATAAACTAAATTATAGTGTTATTTACACTATAAATAAAGTAACCGTTTCCGTCAGACATCCCCCAATCAAACGTTTACCCCCATGCACACGCCCGTTGTTACCTCTCCCGCCCGTACCGTAAAGCTGATTATGGTGACTTCCGACAACAACAACAAGTTTTACGAAATGAAGGAAAACGGCGACAGTACCTTCACGGTGCTGTACGGCCGCGTGGGCAGCACGCCTTCCCGTCAAACCTACCCCCTCCGGGAATGGGACAAGAAGTACCGGGAAAAGGTAAACAAAGGGTACAAAGACCAGACGCACCTGTTCGTGGAAGCCGGCGACGAAGTAGAACTGGCCGACGTTGACGACCCGGTCGTGCACGAACTGATTAACCAGTTGATGCAATACGCCAAAAAGTCGGTGAGCAACAACTACAACGTAACGGCCGACCAGGTGACCCGCAAGCAGGTTGCCGAAGCCCAGCGGTGGCTCGACCGGCTGGTGGGCCAGGTTGGAGGGGGCATGGACGTGGCGGCGTTCAACGACGGGTTGCTGGAACTCTACAAGGTGATTCCCCGGCGGATGGGCAACGTAAAAGACCACCTGCTCAAAGGGGTCCCCGGCGCCGACGAATTGAAAGCCCTCGAAAACAACCTGGCCAACGAACAGGCCACGCTGGACGTTATGCGCGGCCAGGTGGAGATCAATGAGCGGAAAAAAGAGGCCACCGGTGCCCAAAAAGAAAAAATCAACATCCTGCAAACGATGGGCCTGGAAGTGGAGCCGGTTACCGACCCGTCAATCATCGACATGATCAAGGGCAAGATGCAGGACGAAGCGGGCAAGTTCCGCCGTGCTTTCCGCGTCCGCAACCACAAAACCCAGCGGTGGTACCAGGACTGGCTGGCGACCCGGAACAACCGCCAGGAGGAATTGTTCTGGCACGGCAGCCGCAACGAAAACTGGATTTCCATCATGGAAACGGGCCTGGTGCTGCGGCCGGCCAACGCGGTGATCACGGGCAAGATGTTCGGGTACGGCCTGTATTTCGCCGACAAATTCCGCAAATCCCTCAACTACACGTCGCTTTCCGGTTCGTACTGGACGCGCGGCAACGCCGACCGGGGCTTCCTGGCCCTCTACCGGGTACACGTGGGCAACCAGCTTCACATCCAGAAGCACGAACCCGACTGGTGCTATAACTTAACGGAAGAGAACCTCAAGAAGCGGGGCCCGCACCTGGACTCTCTGTTTGCCGAAGGCGGCGCCGACCTGCGCAACAACGAATACATTGTGTACAACCAGGCCCAGTGCTCCATTGAGTACCTGGTGGAAGTACGGAACTAACCCTCTTTCCGCCCCATCCATGTTCAAGAAGATCATCCACTCGCTGCTCGGCAACACCGGCGGCGGAAGCGCACCCGGCCGGGCGGCCACCCTCGGGGAAGTACGGGCAACCACCTACGACCTCATGGCCCGGAACGGCTCCACCACCACCCTCGACGTCAAGAACGAACTGCGGCGGCTCGGCTTTCAGGCCTTCCAGGACCAGGTGTCGCAGCTGGTAAGCGCCATTGCGGGGCACGACCAACTGTCGTCGCGCAACAACGGCCGGTTCAACCTGTATTTCTACGGCCCCGATACGGCCGAAAGCCGCCACGTGTACCTCCAGTCGGGCGACCAGTTCTGGGAAGGGCGGGTGGACGGGAAAACGGTTACTTGCTACGCGGGCCGGGTGGGCACCGACGGCACGGAAGACCAATTCGAATGCTACAAAAACCTGCTGGCGGTGCGGGAACTGGAACGGCTGACCGACGAGAAAACCCGGTCCGGTTACGCCTCAACGGCCGATCCGCGGCCCCCGCTGGCAGTCCGGCGGCAGTACGGCCACCTGTTCGGCCAGCGGCCGGTGGTGTGCAGCATCGGCTACTATAACGTGGTGAAAAAAGAGCTTTCGGGCGGGCAGTTGGTTACCAAAAATGCGGGTTACCGGTTCACCTGGCACTTGCCGGCCGGCCACGCGCAGGTCGCCGGGGCGCTGAGCGGCCCTGCCTGGCACAACGGCGATGTACGGTTTGACGGGGCGCAGTTGCTGGGCGAGAAGCTCGTGGCCCGCCAGCCCGCCGACATCCCCGGAGAACCCCTGCGGCTGGAAGTAGACAACGGTCACCTTTACCAGGTAGAAATCGGCTTTGAAAACGGCGCCACGGCCATTCTGAGCAAGTTTCAGCCCGATTTGCAGGGCGCGTTGCTGCCCCTGGCCCGGCGGCTGCTGTCGGTCGCCGGTTGAAAAGAGCGCACTTTCTGTCTTTGCAAGGCAGCGCGGATGAGTACACTTATTTTCGTTTTGCAGTGGTGCGGGATTACGCTATTCTCGCACTTCTAAATAGTTCTTTCGCATCGTTGGCAATCAAAAGCTTTGGTTAGCATCCATACTGCGGTGTTTCGCCGTGGTCGTTTTCAAGCTACCCATACATCATTACGCGTCCATGACATTCAGCGTGCTCCACAACCGGCGGTTAGTATTATACCAGAAAATCGCTGAATACGCGTAGCGCACATTTATCTGTTCATTATACTAACCGCCGGTTGTTCCGCACGCTTACAGTGATGAACGTTAATCCTGAGCAGAGTTAGTAGCCGAAGCTTTTTACGCCAACCATGCGACGGGCCTGCGGGAGAAGTTTTCCCGCAGGCTTTTTTACTCCACATCCCGGCCCCGGGCTCCCGTATACCGATCTTTACCCCCGTCCTCCGTAGCTCCCGACCGTATGGACCACCCGTTCCCCTTGCTCGCCCTGATTCCCGCCGGGAACGAAGCCGACCGGCAAACCCTGCTGCACTACATCCGCACGGCCCCGCTCGCCCCGGATCACTGGAAAGTGCTCAAAACGATCTACAAACAGTACGAAGCCACGCCCGACGCCGACATTACCGCGGCCATCATCATTCGCCTCGACGAGGCGCCGGTGCAGGGCCTGCAAGTGACCTACCCGACCGCCCTGACGGTGGGTTACATGAAACGCCGGGCCCGCCGGTTCCTCAAATCCCTTCCTGACCAAGACCTGTATTTCGAAATTGCCTCGCGGGTGCTGCTGGCCGGCAAAGGCAAGCGGGAAGTCTACTTTGCGCACCAGTGGATCACCGCCGACCTGCTGCTGGGCAACGCGCGGCGGGCGTGGCAGCAGGGACACGGCCGCGGCCCGGTCGTGTTCAACGCCATGCAATTCCACCGCGTCCGGCCCGAAGACCGACGGCCCGCCGTCTGGGATGCCCACCTGCCGTTTGTCGGCCAGTTACTCTCCCCCGACCTGCCCTGGGTGACCCAAGAGTTTGCCTTGAAAGTATTGGACCGGAACGGGCAGCCCGTGCCCACGTTTTCGGATGCGGAGCTGACCCGGTTCTTCTTAGCGCCTTCCCTGTGGCTGAAGCGAACGGCCTGCCGGCAGGCTTACGCAACGTACCGGGCCGGAAGTACTTTGTCCGCCCCCTTGTGGGCCGGCATTTTTGCGTACGGGAACGCCGCCCAGCGGCAGGAACTCCGGCAATCGGGTTGGGCAAAACAGCCCGACGCCTGGCAGGGCGACGTTGCCACGCACCTGCAAACCTACCTGCTCGGCCTGCCCCGGCGCGAAAGGCTTTCCAGAAGAATGACCGCGGCCCTCACCCTTCTGCATTCCCTCGCCCGGCACCGCTTTGACGCTGAGCTGGTGCTGTCGGTGGCGGCGCTGCTGTTCCGGTCCGGGCAGCCGGAGCTTACCGAATGGGCATTTGCGGCCGCCGAAGAGGCAGACCGGGAGACGGCGCTGGCCTGGTTTAACGCGGCCGACACCGACGCGCAACTGAGTCGCCTGGCCGGGCTGTTTCGCCCCAAGTACAAGCGGACCAGCCTCGAAACGACCGAAGTCGAGCCCTTCGTATTTCATCCTTCGTTCGTGGTTTGCCGGTTCGGGTGGGAGTTGGTTCGGCACCACAGCCAGGACTACGACGGCACTGTCCGCGGCATTTGGAACAAGCTGGCAAAAGGCATTGGCAAACCCAAGGTGGAAATTGCCCTGCGCAACACCCTCCAGTCGGATGCGGCCGCGGAAGTGTTCACCGGGTTTTACACCGACAACGAGTACCTGCTGATCGATGACAGTTCGTTTCCCGGAGCGGCCTTCGGGTTCGTACTGGCGCACGGCAGCGAAGCATTCCGGCACTTTCTTTCCGGCCGGCTGCTCGAATGGTTCCGCGAAAAGCCCCTGCTGTGGCTCCCGCGCCTGAGCCAATGCCCCCCGGCCGTCCGGCGCGACATTCTCCAGCGGACCGCCGCGGCCGTGCGGGGCTGCCGGTTGTTTAACACCGAAACGTTTCTGTTCGCCATCCGCAATGCCGCCCCACCCCATGACGCGTGGTTGTGGGAAACGCTGCTGTACCTGCTCGACAACGCCCAGTTGCCGCGGGAGGACGTAACAACGGTTGTCGAATGCGCGGCAAAAGAGCCCGGTGCGTTGGGGCGTCTGGTTGCGCGCCTCTCCCTGCTCAAGCATGCGGGCCGGAAAGCGTGGTTCACCGAAGAACTGGGCCGGCAGTTGGCCGCCCAACCGGAACTGATTGCCCACGCCGACGCGTCGATGGCCCTGTTGCTGCTCAATGCCGCCACGCCCCCCCAACTGGCCGCCCTCATTCCGGCGCTAAGTGAAGAAAGCTGGAAGCACTTGCGGACGGCTTTTCACGCCTGTCTCGCCGCCCTGCCCCAGCCCGGGCTCTTCTGGCAGGAAGCCCTGCGGCAGGTTGCCGATGCCGACAAGGGCGACGTGCTGGCCGCCCGCCTGTTCGAAGCCCCGCTCCTGCGGGCCCTGTTCCTGCGCCAGCCCGACGCCGGGGTACTGGCGGTCGGGCACCCGGCCGTGGAAGCGTGGCTGGGCCAGTGGACGCAGGCCAACCTGGCCGCCCTCGCCCAACAACCCGAAGCCTGGTACCGCGCCTGTACGCACAAGCTGCCGGCCGTGCGCAACCTGGCCCTGGCCGCCGCCCTGGCGCAAAAACCCGACCTTCCCTTCCTGCTGCGGCTGCTGGAAAGCGGTCTGCCGCCCGTGCAGCAGGCCGTCCGGGAGCACCTGGAAGCCCTGCCGGCCGGTTCGAGCGGCGAGTTTGACGCCGTGCTGGCCCTGTGCGACAGCCCCGAGCCGGCTACCCGCAGCCTGGGCATCGCCTTTCTGCAAAAACGCCTGCCCGGCTGGCCCGGCGAGCGGCGGGCCCGGCTGCTGGAATGTTTGTCCGAACATTCCCATCCGCAGGTGCACCACCTGGTGAGCGAAGCCTTGCTGGCGCAGCCCCTCGACCAACCCTTCGTGCAACGCTTCGACCGGGAAATCCTGCGGATGCAGAACCGCAGCCGGCAGGCCAAGGAGCACGTGAAGCGCCGCCAGGAACAAAACCCCTCGCTGCCCACGGAAGTACTGCTGGAAATGGCCCGCAGCGGGACACAAAAAGAAGCCGAATGGGCGGTGTGGCAACTGACCCAGCGCCGCCTCGCCGGGGAGTCCATTGCCGGGTTTGACATCAGCTAAGCAGGGAGACATTCAATTTTGGACCGGAGACAAGCAACTGACCTTTATGCAACTCACGCAGACTTACGCCCAGCCCAGTTCGGTGGCCGCTACCGCCGACGGCATGCAGTTCCGTTTTTCGGCCGAACGTTCGCGGCCCCCCGTGCAACTGGACGCCCTGGTGGGCAACAGCCTCGGCTACGCCCGCCTCATGCTGGCCCTGCGGCAGGTAGTGGTCAGCAACCTGGGCAACACCGTCAGGGACCACTCGGCGTACCAGGCATGGGTGCAGGAACGCTACCTGGAGGAGTTGCCGGCCCACCTACGGAACATGAAGGCCGACCGGGAGCGGCTCGTGGCGCAGCGGGCCCTGCTGAAGGCGGAGCGGCAAAACATTGCGGCCCTGCTCCAACCGCTGCAAGCCGACGTGTGGAAGGCCCGCAGCCGGTACCAGCAGTGGGTATGGCAGCACGACCGCGAAAAAGCTTTCCTGTTTGACCCGGTCATCAGCGTGCACCCCGACGCGGTGATTTTTGAATGCTTCTCGGGGGATGAGTCGAGTTACGGCCGCGTGACCGTACCGGCCGGCCTGTTGCAAACGTTTGGCGAGACCCGCTACGGCACCACCAACATTGACTTCAGCCTCAACCTCGCCAACGAGATCCACCGGGTGCGTAGTTACCGGCCGGCCTGGCTGAAAGTTGCCTTCGAAGGGGTAGAACTTTCCACGGCGGCCGGCGCCGTGCTGGAGAAAAAGATTGACCTGCCGCCCAGTTGGGTACGCGGTTTTCTGCAGGCGCAGTCGGCCGCCGTGATGGATGGCGTTTCGCTGGCCCTCCACGCCCGGACCGTGAGCGGGCTGGTGGCCCAGCTCGAAAGGCGGCGGGAGCGGGAAAGCCCGCGGTCCATTCGTTTCCAGCTCCGCCCGGGCCAGCCGCCCGTGCTGGTGGTGGACCCCTGGAACCTCATCATCCGCGACACGGTGCCCTACACCGGTAGCTTCGAAGGCGAAATCCGCATCTGGGGCCGCCGCCGGCTGCTGGTGCTCAAAGACCTGCTGCCCTACACCGACCGGGTGCACGTAAAACTGCTCGGCACCGGCATGCCTTCGTACTGGTCGGTAACGCTCGACGGGCACCGCTTCGACCTGGGCCTCTCGGGCTGGACCACCAACGACTGGGCCCGCAAAGGGAATTTTGACCTGATCGCCGCCGCGGGCCACGCCGGGGCAACCGACCTGCGGCAGGCTGAACAATTCCTGACGCAGCACCTGGCCGGAACGCCCGCGCAGCTGGCCTCAACGCTGGGCATCCTCCCGGCGGCGGCCACGGCGGCCCTCCAGGCACTCTGCCGCCAGGGACGGGCCATGTACGATCACCTGACGGACACGTACCGCTGGCGGCAACTGCTCCAGCAGGAACTGGACTTGAGCGACGGGGAGGCGGACGAACGACAACGCTACGCCCTCTCCCTGGTGCAAGACCAACGGGTGATTCCCCAAAGTTCGGCCACGCGTGACGACGGGCTGCGGGAATACCAGTTTGAGGTAAAGGGCAAAAGCGACTACAAAACCGTGGTCCGGCTGGATGCCGACGGCCGCGTGCGGTTCGCCGAATGCAGTTGCAGTTTCCACCGCCGCAACAAGCTGCGCCAGGGGCCGTGCCCCCACCTCACGGCCTCGGTGCTGCAATGCGCCGTCTAGCCAGTACCCACGCGCCGCCGTACCCTGTTTCCCACACCTTACCCCCTGCGTATTCCGAACCCTGCCCATGCAACTACCCGCTACACCCGCCGAATCCTGGCAAAGCCGCCTCAAGCGCCTGGGGCGCGAATACTTCATCGTGGAAGAAATGATCCGGCTGGGATTCCTGGAGATCACCGCCGAGCAGTACCAACTGTTGCGGGACGGCTACGCCCGTCTCAACGCCCTCGACGGCGAGTTGCAGCGGCTCAGTCAGGAACTGAAGGGCACGGAAGACATTGCGCCGCTGCTCAAGGAAATCCGGAAGAACCGGATCGAACGCGTACGGGCGCAGCGGGCCCTGCGCAAGGTGGACAAAGCCCGGGCCCGGCAGGCGCGGCGCGAGGAGGTTACGCGCCGGAAAAGGCAAACGCCCTTTTACCTGGGCGAAGGCGTATCGGCGGGTTTGCATTTTACCGGCACCGACGCGGCAAAACTGGCGGCCGCCGGCCTGCCCGTGCTGCACACGCTGGAAGACTTGGCGCAAGCAAGCGGGCTGGAGGCCCGGCAGTGGATATGGCTCTCCTACCACCGCCGCGTGGCGCGGATCGACCACTACACGCGTTTTGAAATTCCCAAAAAGAAGGGCGGCACCCGCCCGATTGCGGCCCCGAAGCGAACCCTCCGCCAGGCGCAGCAATGGATTCTGGAACACCTGCTTAACCCGCGCACCATTCACCCCAATGCAATGGCTTTCCTGCCCGGCAAGAACATCCGGCACAATGCCGAAAAACACACCGGGAAGGCGATTGTGGTGCGCGTGGACCTGAAAGATTTTTTTCCCAGCGTCAAGTACCCCCGCGTCAAGGGGCTGTTCCGGCACTTTGGGTACAACGAGGGCATTGCCACCGTGCTGGCCCTGGTGTGCACCGACGCCCTGCGCGTAGCGGCCCGGCTCGACGGCCAGGACTATTTCGTGGCGTTGAGTGAACGCTTTCTGCCGCAGGGCGCCTGCACCTCGCCGGCCCTCACCAACATTCTCTGCGGGGATGTGGGCTATCTCGATCACCGCCTGACCTGCCTGACCGACAAGGGGAACTGGCAGTACAGCCGCTACGCCGACGACCTGGTTTTCTCGACCACCGATCCGGCGGCGGATCTGAAAAGCCTGCTCGGCCCGGTGCACAAAATCGTGGCGGACGAAGGATTTGCCGTGAACCCCGAAAAAACCTGCGTGATGCGGCCCCACCAGCGCCAGGCCGTTACGGGCGTACTGGTCAACGAAGCCCGGCCCAAAATAGCCCGCCAGGATTTGCGCCGCTTCCGGGCCTTTTTGCACCGGTTGGGTCAGATTGGCGTACCCGCGATGAGTGCCCGGCTGGGCAAGGATGCCAAACGGTACGCGCAAGGCTACTGGGCTTTTGTGCAGATGGTGCAGCCGGAACAGGCGTCGTCACTGCTGGGCAAGCACCCGTGGTTACGGGCTAAATAGCCGGTAGCTTTCCATCCAATGCACCGCCGTGTTATTCCTGCTTGCGGGGTTGCTGCCGGAGCCGCTTGCGCTTGGCCCCGTCGAGGATAGCCTCCTTGGCCAGCAGGTACCGTTGCCGCTCCACCAGCCGCATTTCTTCTTCCCCGCTTGCCGGGTACGCGCGGCGGGCAATCCTTTTTCGCCGGACAACCGCGTACCCGTAGCCCAGCAGGATGCAGGACCCGGCCACCGGCACCAGGAGGTGGCTGTGGCCGGCCAGCAGGGCCGCGGTGAGGAGAATGATACTGAGGGCAACAAACCAGATGGAGGGTCGGTACATGCAAAAGCGAATGTAAGAATTTCCCTTAATGCGATCAGGGGGGCTTCCGGTAAACTCACGCAGTGTTTTATCGCGTTGTCGCCACCTTCTTGCCCGGTACCCATTCCCCTCCGGCATCCGCACCGTCCGTTTTTACTCTCCCGATCACGGCAGCGGCTACCTTGCGCCCCAGTTCCAGGCCTGCTTCATTGTCCGCGCGAAAATGAATGCCGCCCTGGAAACGGGATTCGGCCGCGTCTTTGGCCCGCTTCCCAAAGGCAGCTTTCTCGGCCGGAAAAAAATACGAATACAGGTCGGCAAACATACCACTCATGAGGGCGTGGCCGGAGGGATAGCCCGGAAAAGGCGGCGTAGGCAACAGGGGATGGTACGTGGTGTCGTATTCATTCGGGCGGACGCCCCAGTAGGCGTACTTGGCGTCCCAGCAGGCGATAAAACCATCGTAGGCGGCAACGGCGGCCGTAGCGTACACCCGGGCGGCCCGGGGCGGGTTCTGGTGCAGGTTGTATTCGAATATCTTTTTGTGCAACGCGTCGCCCCAGAAATCCTGGCTGGCGTAGAAGAAAGCATTGGCCTGCGAGCGGAAGGTTTGTTTGAACGCCTTGAGTTCGGCCATTTCGCCTGCAAAATCAGGCGGCGGGCCGGGCCGGAACTGGCTGCCGCTGCGCAGCACAACCGTTTTGCTCTGGCCCGCCAGCGGAAACATTGGCTTTTGCCCCGCCCAGAAGCCCTTGCCCTCGGGCCGCTTGCCGTCCCAGGCCGACTTGGGCACGAAATCCCTGGTATGCTCTACCGCTTGTCGGGCAATTCGCTGGCCCAGCTCAAAACCGGCCTGCGTGTCAGTCGGGAAAGCGACCCCGGCGGCAACGCGGGAAGCCATGACCTGCCCGGCCATCCGGCCCACCGAATCGGCCAACGATGGGTAAAAATGGGCAATGATGGTGGCCGCTACGCCCGCCGCTACCGAATGTTCGCAGGGATATGAGGGGCTTTCCGGCTTTTGGGTGTACGCTTTCACGCGGCTGTCGGCGGCAAACGGCCGGGGGCGGTTGTAGGTGTATTTTGCGTGCCAGGCTGCAACGGTGGCATCGTACGTGGCTACGCCCAGCAGCATGTTTGCCAGGGCCCCGTTACGGCTCGTATCGACCATCCACAACCGGGCAATCATCTCCTGCCAGCGGTACCCGGGTGCCCCCGCATTCCAGTAGACCATCTGTTGCCGGCCGGCCGCGCCCAGGGCTTGCTGCGCGGCAATTACCTGCGCCGTTTCGGGTGTTGGCGAAGGCGGCGGCGGGATCAGGTACGCCTGGCCCGAAGGAATAAACCAGGTTTTCCAATTGCCGGCCGCAGGTTCTACCTGCGCGGGCAGGTGCGTGGCCAGCAAGAGGGCAGCCACCAGGAGTAAGGATTTTTTCATGGGCGCAGATTTTTTTTGAACAAGAATAACCGCCCCGGTAAAGCCGGAAAAGCCGGCGTCAACATTCAGCAGACCGCCGTACACGAACGGCATCTTGTGGTCAACAACCCGGGCGTGGCGCCGTTGATTGACGCTTTCCGGCCGTTGGTTGACTTTGCGCTTCCTTCGGCAGACCGTTCCCGAAAAATGGGGGCAAAAGCCCGGAATTATGTGCTAATTAGCGGCATGAAGCGGGCGGCACTGCATCGGGAACAACTGCGCCTGTACGGGCGGATCGGATTGGCCTACCTGGCCCTGTGGCTGTTCGTGGACCTGGTGAGCAGGGCTCCCGGGACGTTTCCGGCCTGGGTACGCAACGAAGTATGGCGGGCCGGGTACCTGGTTGTGGTCAACTACCTGTTTTTCGAGTACACGCTGCCCCGGCTCAGCCGGAAAAAAATCTTCAAGTCCCTGGTGAGCATTGCGTTTCAGTTCTTCCTGTACTCTTTCGGCCTCTACGCCTGGCGGAGCCTGGGCATCGGGTTGCACGTCCACACTTCTTTCAAAACCTATTCGTCCATCTCGCACGGCGTGGGCGAACTGTTCGGCGACAGCATATTTTCCATTGTCTTTTTCGGCGTCCTCCGGCATCTGTACCACTACGGCAAGCTCAAGCAGGCGGCCCAGCAGTTGCGCATTGAAAAACAACAGGCCGAACTCAACTACCTCAAGTCGCAGACCAACCCGCATTTTTTGTTCAACACCTTAAACAACATTTACGCCCTGGCCCGCGACAAGTCGGACCTGGCCCCGGAGTCCATTCTGCGCCTCTCCAAGCTGCTGCGGTTCATGCTCTACGAAACGGGCGGCGCCTACATTGCCATTGAACAGGAACTCAAAGTCATTGCCGATTACATTGCCCTGGAGCAATTGCGGTACGACGAATCCCTGCGCGTTGGTTTTCACTACCACGTGGAAGACCTCCGGCAAGCCCTGCCGCCGCTGCTGCTGATTCCGCTGGTGGAAAATGCCTTTAAGCACGGCGTATCCGAAACGCGGGGCGATTCTTTCGTGGATGTTCACCTGTCGGTGAAAGCGCGGCAGTTGTCTTTCGTGGTTAAAAATTCTGCGGAAGCGCCCGGGGAAGCCGCCCCGGTCAGAGAAAACATCGGCCTCTCGAACCTGAGGCGCCAGTTGGAACTGCTGTATACCGATTACCACCTGTCGGTGCAGCCGGGCCCGTCCGTTTTTACGGCCACTTTGAAAATCAACCTTGCCAGCCATGTCTAACATCACCTGCATCATCGTAGAAGACGAGCCCCTGGCCGTAAAAGTGTTGGCCGACTACATTGCCCAGGTGCCTTTTCTGGAACCCAAGGGCACCTTTAAAGACGCCATTCTGGCGGCCGACTACCTGCGTAACCACTCCGTAGACCTCATTTTTCTGGACATTCACCTGCCTAAGCTGAAAGGCATGGCCTTTCTGAAGATGCTTGCGCATCCGCCGGCCGTGATCATTACGACCGCCTACCACCAGTACGCCGTGGAAGGGTTCGCCCTGAACGTGACCGACTACCTGCTGAAACCCATTGAATTCGAACGCTTTCTTACGGCCGTAGCCAAGGTAAGAACGCTGCGTACCCCACAACCGGACTATCCCGAAAGCAGTGAGTCCAGGAACTACCTGTTCGTGAACGTGCAGAAGAAGAAGGTCAAAATCCTTTTTTCCGACATCGTGTACGTGGAAAGCCAGCGGGAATACATCAAAATCGTGACCGGGAAGGCCGAATACCTGTCCAAAATGAGTACCCACGAGATCGAGGCGCTTTTGCCAACGCACCTCTTCAAGCGGGTTCACCGGTCGTTCATCATTTCGGTAAGCAAAATTGACGCGTATACGGCGGAAGTAGTGGAAGTGAGCGGCGTATCCATCCCCGTCGGGCGGGGTTACCGCGAGGTGCTCGATCAGTTGTAATTGCCGCCCCGGTCCGCCGCGTCGCTGCAACCGACCCGCTGGCCGGGCATCAGAAAATGGGGCGGGGCCCTGGTCTAAAAGGCCGGCAACGACGCGGGCTGGGCCGCCAGCAGCTCATGCGCCAGCCGGCCCAGCGTTTTAATGCTTTCCTCGATCTGGGGGGTAAAGGGCGGCACGAAACTGATGCGGACGTAGTGGGAAAATTTTCCGTCGGACGAAAACAGGTGGCCGGGGGCAATGCTGATCCGGTGCCGCAGCGCTTCCTTGAAGAGCAGGTACGCATTGATGACCGGGTTCAGCCGGAGCCACAGGTTGTAGCCGCCCTGCGGCGGCGCCACCTGGGTATCGTCGGGGAAGTACTCCAGCACCGCCCGGAGGTATTGCAGGCTTTGCAGGTGCAGCGTTTTGCGCAGGTTGCGGATGTGCAGGTCGTAGCGGCTGGTGGCGATGAAGTGCCCGATGGCTGCGTGGGTGGGCGTGGTGGACGAAACGGAACTGGTGAGTTTCAACTGCACCACCGCCTCCAGGAACTTGCCCGGGATGCACCAGCCCACCCGGTAGCCGGGGGCCAGGCTTTTGGTGACCGACGCGCAGTACATCACCAGGCCCGCCCGGTCGAAACTTTTGCAGGTGCGGGGCCGGGCTTTGCCGAAGTACATTTCCCCGTACGTATCGTCTTCAATCAGCGGCACATTATGCCCGGCCAGCAGGCGCACCAGCCCTTCTTTGTGGGCGTCGGGCATGCAGTAGCCGCAGGGATTGCTGAAACTGGGCACGAACAGGCAGGCCTTGATCGGAAACGCCCGGAGGGCTTTTTCCAGGGCGTCGAGCCGGATGCCGGTTTCGGGGTCGGTGGGGATCACCACGGTTTTGAGGCCCAGCAGGTGCAGCGTGTTGAAGATACCGAAGTACGTAGGGCTTTCGATGGCCACCAGGTCGCCGGGCTGGGTAACGGCTTTGAGGCAAAACACCAGGGCCTCCATGCAGCCGTGGGTGGTCACTACGTCTTTTTCGGTAACGGTGCCGCCCCAGTTGAAGGCCAGCCGGGCCACCTGCTGCCGCAGCACCCGGTTTCCCTGCACGTCGTCGTATTCGGCGCAGCCCGAGGCGCTTTCCCGCAGCACGTGCTGGAGGGCTTTGTTGAGCCTGGCCACGGGAATCAGGTTCGGAGTGGGGGCCGATAGGGATAACTTAACCAGGTGCGGGTCGGAAAGGGTGCCGTACACCTCCCGGAGTACCTGCGGGAAATCGACCGCCGGGGAAGGCTGCTCCCCGGTACCGGCCGGGGGGGGCGCCACCCGGGAGAAGGCGGCCCGTTTCAGGGAGCCCCTCACGTAGAACCCCGACCGGGGCCGGGCCTCCACCAGCCCCTTGTTTTCCAGTTCGCTGTAGGCCTTGAACGCCGTGCTGACGCTGACGTGCTGCTCCTGGCTCAAGGCCCGCACGGAAGGCAGCTTGTCGCCGGGCTTGAGCACCTGGGTCTGGATCTGAAAGGCCAGCCGGCTTACGATCTGGTTGTAGAGGAAATCATCGGCTCCGGGGGATTCCATAACAGTCTGACGGTTTTTCACAAAAGTAGCATCTGTGCGGTCTTTTCCAAAGGGGAGCACGTGGTGGCACCAGGGGCAACCGGGGCGGCTTCTGGCGGGCCGGTTCTTCCGGCGGGAACCCGCGGCAACGAATCTGTTATGCTCGTATTCAATAAATCTGAATCTGTTTTCGCACCCTGTCCGTGCCGACTTTTGCCCCGTCGACGTCTGGAACCGGAATGCCCCGGCCGTCACCTTTCCCAAACCCCATTCCCCCTCAAACCATGATCGACATTGCCTTACCGTCCCCAACGGCGCTTCCGGTGCCGGGGTACAACTTCCACGAAGTCCGGTTCGGGTACGACCCCACCGACCACCTGTTCATTGCCGAATACCGCGGCAACCAATGGCAAAATGCCCGCATCGAACCGTTTCGCCCGTTGACGCTCAGCCCGTTTGCGGCCTGCTTTCACTACGGGCAAACCGTATTCGAAGGAATGAAAGCGTACCGGCAGGCGGACGGTGCAGTGGGCATTTTCCGGCCCCACAAGCACCACCAGCGGCTCAACGCCTCGCTGCTCCGGATGAGCATGCCCGCCGTGCCGGAAGACCTGTTCATGGGCGGCCTGCAAACGCTGATCCGCCTGGACCAGCAGTGGGTAAGCGACCTGCCGGGGTACTCGCTCTACATCCGGCCCTTCTTGATTGCATCCGAAGCCCGGATCGGCGCCCGGCCCTCGGCCGAGTACCTGTTCATGATTGTCTGTTCGCCGATGGCAAGCTACTACGACAAGCCCCTGCGGGTAAAGGTAGAAACGCAGTTTGCCCGGGCCGCCGAAGGAGGCACCGGGGCGGCCAAGTGCGGCGGCAACTACGGCGGCGCGTTTTACCCCGCCCGGCTGGCGCAGGAGCAGGGCTTTGACCAGGTGCTCTGGACGGACGGCAAACACCACGAGTACCTTGAAGAGGCGGGCACTATGAACGTAATGTTCGTGCTGGACGGTACACTGGTGACGCCGCCGCTGAACGGGAGCATCCTGGACGGGGTTACGCGGGATTCGGTGCTCACCCTGGCCCGGGACCGGGGCATTGCCGTCGCAGAAAGGCCCATCAGCTACCGGGAGTTGATGCAGCACCTGGAAGCCGGCGCCACCGTGGAGGCTTTCGGTGTGGGCACGGCCGCCTCGGTGACGCCCATTGAAGTCATTTCCGCCGCGGGCCGGGAATATTTTCCCGATATTTCGGCCGGTGCTTTGCTGTTCGGGCTCCGGGAAGAACTGGACGCGGTACGGCGGGGGCGCAGCGCCGACAAACACGGCTGGAACTACCCCGTCGGCAAGTAGCGGGCATACGCTTTGACGCTGAAATCACATGAAGAACGGAAAGATTTTTATCATCGGCGCGGGGGCCATCGGCAAGGCCCTGGCCGTTGCGCTCACCACAGCGGGCCGGGAAGTGGTCGTGCTGCGCGGCAGCGTGGACGACGAGCCCCGCCGGGTAGAGCAGATGCACGTTGAACTCCCGGACCACTCCGAAATTGCGGCCGGGGTTGCCGTGGATACGCTGCGTAATTTCGCCGCCCTGGACGGCCTGGTCGTACTGACCAACAAATCGTACGGGAACGCGTCCCTCGCCCGGGCCCTGCGGGGCAAAGCCAACGGATCACCGCTTTTGCTCTTGCAGAACGGCCTGGGCGTTGAGCAACCCTTCCTGGAGCAAGGGTTTTCCCAAATTTACCGGGGCGTACTTTTCGTGACCAGCCAGGCCATTGACGCGAACCGGCTCCGGTTCAAACCGGTTGCCGTTTCCCCAATCGGCATCGTCGCGGGCAGTGCCGACACGTTAGGGAAGGTGGTGGCGCAGGTACACGGGCCCATCTTTCCGTTCAGGGCCGAACCCGATATTGGGCCGGTCATCTGGAAAAAAGCAATCATCAACAGCGTCTTCAACTCGGTTTGTCCGCTGCTCGAAACCGACAACGGCGTATTCCACCGCGAACCCGCGGCGCGGGCCATTGCCCGCAGCGTGATCACGGAATGCGTGGCCGTTGCCCGGGCCAGCGGCATCAGCCTGCGCCCGGAGGAAGTGGAGGAAAGCCTGCTCCTGATCAGCACCGCTTCGGACGGCCAGCTCATTTCCACCCTCCAGGACATTCGCAACGGGCGCCGCACCGAAATTGATACGCTGAATTTTGAGCTGGTCCGGATTGCCGAAACGCTGGGCCGGGGAGACCTGGTGCCGGAAACCCGCCTGCTGGGCGAGTTGACCAAGCTGAAAGCGGACCGCGCCCAGCGGAACGGGGCGGTTGCTTAAATACGCATTTCATTTTACTTCATCACCAGCTTTACGTACTTCTCCTTCTTCCCGTAAGGCGGGTAGCGCAGCGGAATGTCCAGCCGGGTCATGGTTTTGAGCACCCCCTTCCGGTGGGTAAAGGTATCAAAGCTGAATTTGCCGTGGTAGCTTCCGAAGCCGCTCGTGCCCACCCCGCCGAAGGGAATGGCCGGGTTGCTCAGGTGAATCACCGTATCGTTTACGCACCCCCCGCCGAAGCGCACGTTTTCCAGGATGTATTTCTCGGCGTGGCTGTCGTCGGTAAACAGGTAGAGGGCCAGCGGGTACGGCTGCCGGCCGACCAGTTGCGGTACTTCTTCCAGGCGCCTGTAGGTAAGCACCGGCAGCAGGGGCCCGAAAATTTCTTCCTGCATGACCGGGTCGTCAAACGTAACCCCGTCTACCAGGGTGGGCGCAATGTATTTCTCCGCGGCATTGGTCTGTCCGCCCAGCAGCGTATTGCCATTCCCGAGCAGTTTAGCCACGGCGTCGAAGCGTTTGGCGTTTACCATGCGCGGGTAATCCGGGCTCAGGGCCGGGTCTTCCCCGTAAAATTCCCGCAGGGTTTGGGCAATCAAAGCCACGAGCCGGTCTTTTACCGAAGCGTGCACCAGCAGGTAGTCAGGCGCTACGCAGGTTTGCCCCGCGTTGAGGAACTTGCCCCAGGCAATGCGGCGGGCCGCAACGGGTAAGTTGGCCGTAGCGTCCACAATGCAGGGGCTTTTGCCGCCCAGTTCCAGGGTTACGGGCGTAAGGTGCCTGGCTGCCGCGGCCATGATGCGTTTGCCCACGGGCACGCTGCCGGTAAAAAACACGTGGTCAAAGGGAATGTGCTCCATCAGGGCCGGTACTACTTCCGAGCCGACGCCCTGCACCACGCGGATGTATTCGGGGGGAAAAGCCTGCGCAATGATCTGCTCGATGACCCGGGCCGTTTGCGGGGTTTCTTCCGAAGGTTTCAGCACGGCGCAGTTGCCTCCCGCAATGGCTCCTACCAGCGGCGAAAGCAAAAGCTGAAAGGGGTAGTTCCAGGGGGCGATGATCAGCGTAAGCCCCAGCGGGTCGCGGTAGATCCGGCTGCTGGCGGGCTGGGCAATCAGCGGGGTAGCCACCTTCTCGGGTTTCATCCATTCCTTGAGGTGCTTGAGGGTGTAGTTGATCTCCTCGTACACAAAGCCGATTTCGGTGGTATAGGTTTCCAGGGGCGGTTTGTGCAAATCCTGCCGCAACGCTTCCGTGATTGCCTCCTCGTGCGCCCGGATGCACTTTTTGAGCCGGTTCAGTTGCCCTTTGCGGAACGCGTAGCTTCTCGTTTTGCCGCTCTCAAAGAACTGGCGTTGTGTTTCGTACCACTGGGTGTAGGGGGCAGCCGGAGCTTCTGTAATCGCCATAAGCCAACGAATCGGGTTTATTCCTTATCAACGGCGCGGCTCCGGCCAGGGTTTAATTGTATTTTAATCCATCGTTGTTGGTTGTTCGTTGTTCGAATACGACCCCATCCGGGGCAGGGCCGTATTCGAACAACGAGTAACCAACAACTGCGCCGTGCGCGGCTTACTCGGTTACCCGCGCGTACACACTGTACACGTAGGGCTTGTAACCCCGTTCCGCATCCAGCAGCATAAAGACCAGCGTATCACTGGCTTGTCCTTTTAGCCACACCAACTGGTTTTTTTCCACGATTTGCCCGTCGCGGTTGATCAGAAAATCCACCGGCTTGCCGCTTCCATCGGGGTGTTTTCCCCTGCGGATGGAAAAGGGCTGTTTTTGCCTGAAGAGCTTGCCAGCCTCATAGATATCATAGGTGCTGTCGGGTTTGTAGTCATGAATCAATTCTTCATCCTGCTTCCCGGCCGGCATCCAACCGGGTCCCGCGTGCCAGGTGCCTGCCCAGCGCCACTTGCCCATAATGGTCGGGGGAGGCGTGTAGGAGCAGCTACTCCACACCAGGCAGAGTACTGCTCCCCACATTGCTTGTCTGATTAATTTCATTGGCTAGTCTGCTATTATTCAAGACGGTCTGGTGCTACCCGGATACCAGTAGCCCTCACCCGGAGGCAGGCGCGTACATTAGACAGCGCGATGGCATCGCATTGATTCTGCTCCTGTCCATTGAAGCCTATGATGTTGCCACCACAATTACCAACGCCATAAGCGTTATACAAGGTCCCCCGGCCCAGGGAAACAAAATAGCGCCAGAGCTTGGGGTAACTAAAACTCGGCTCTGCCCTTACTGGCAACACGCCGGGGTTACCCGGTCTGAACGCTTGAAATGGTCTTCTGTTCTCAATGGCATCAAACAATTTTTGCGCTTCCAGTTGGTCCACAATCACCAACTGTGCCTGAGTATTAACTGGATTTGCTCCACGCGGAATAACGCCGGCCAATTGCGTAAATATATTCACATCCGGGGCGATCCGGTCATTTTCCAACAGGCCTGCGTTGGGCGGAAGATTGGCCAGGAAGATGTAGCGAAAAAAATACTCCTTTGTTTCGGTGGTCTGAAAAGTACGAACCGATGCCGTGCTGGTCAGAAACGCGTCCGCTACGGGCAGGAGCAAGTGTGCAGGCTCCTTGGGGGCGGACCCCATGAGGAGCGGAAGCATGGCAAGTAATGCCGCTGATAAGATCGTTTTTTTCATAATTGGTGGTGATTTAAGGGATAAGCGGATAGATGCAGAAGTAAAACTTACCGGGTTTTAACAAACCTGAGCGACTGGCTGCGGTAACCACCCGCGGTGGGGCCCGTCGAAACCGGACTTGGCAACGCCCCTTTTTCCAGTTGCAGTGACAGGATGTATACCCCCGGCCGGAGGCTGGAGGAATCAAATTCATCCTGGTGCCGGCCGGCCGCTTTGGGCGCTCCGTTCAGCAGGACCATGGCCCGCTTGCCCGCCAAAGTATACAGTACCGCACGGACTGGTTGGGCAACCGGCAACTCATAGGCCAGGGTGAACTTCCCGCCGGCTGGATTAGGAGAAATAGTAGCCATCCCCTTCTCTGCCCCACTGCTGCCCCCAGTCTCCGGGCCTGCATCAGCATTTGCTGCATCACCATTCGTTGATCCGGCTAAATCAGCCGCCGCAAGCCGCACGTTGGGCAATGAGGTGACGGACTGGAGGCTGGTGGTGAAACGACTACCCCGCACGGCGTGGAACCCCGGCGAGAGATAAATGGCGTTGCCTGCCGTACTCACAACCTGGGCGAGTGAATCGATTGCCGAGTAATGATGCACCGCGCTAAGCGCCAGACAACGGTACTCCTGCGTACGAGCCACGAAACCGGCCAGTACCGTCGTAAAATCGTTGATGGTAAAAAGTGCGTACACGCCAGGTTTGGGGACAGCGGCCGTCACGGTGTGGGCGACGGTATCCACTGCCGGAGCGGCCACGGCGACTTCCCAGGTGCGTAAGGTGGTATTCCAGGTGTAAAGCCGGATCGTTATTTTTTCCTGCGCCGACCAGCCGTCCGCGTCGTACATCAGGCGCAGGGTATTGGTACCCGAAAAACTGGTGACGGCCGGCCAGGTGGCAATGGATACCGGTTTGCTTACCGGGCGTATCCCGTCGGGTAAGTTCTGCCCCAGCGGCTGGAATTGAGATTCGGCGAGCAATACCCGTTTGAGGTTGTTGCCCGAGGAGGGCAGAAATGTTGCCTCCCCGTGCTTGCTGACGGCTTCACCGGTGGCAACCAGCATGGCCGAATCGGTTACGGCGTACCCCAGGTCGGTGTAGAGATTACCAACGGGATTTTTCAGGCGTAAAAATCCTTTGTACACCGTTGCTGCCAGGGGCAACGTCAGACTTTGGACGGCTCCGGTTCGGGTTAAAACCGGCTGAGGCGAAACACCCAACCGCAGATTGGGGTAATGGCTGGCGTTGAGCAAAGCCGCCGTGTCACTGCTGGTGAGTACACTTACACTAAGGGAGGCTGAAGTGGTGTATTGCAGCTGGTGCAATTGGGGAATCTGCGCCTGGGTAGCGCTGGAGAAGGCAGCCGCCAGGCAGCACACTATTCCACCAAGATAACGAACCCGTATACTGAATAATGTTTTCATAAGAAGTGGGATGAGTTACTTAAACTTTGGTGAAAGGTTGATGACCAAGGGGTTGGAGTTGGTTGCCGACTGGGTAATGGCCACCTCCGCGGTTGCCTGCTCCGCAAAGGCCACCTGCTCTACCAGGAGTTTGTCGCCGGTGCTGATGCCCTTGACCAGGAGCTTTCCCCGGCCATTGGTTTTGCCGGCGAAAAGCAGGCGGCCATTGGCTTTCAGGATCTTTACCTCGCACACGATGGGCCGGTCGTCGTTGATTTCGGGCCAGGTATCTTCCCAATACATGGGCCACTTGACTTCTATTTCCTGATCGAAGCCACCGGTGACGGTCAGTTGCACGCTGGCGGGCGTGAAGGCTGTCGGGGTGCCGTAACAATAAGAGGTAGGGGTGAGGGTTACTACGCCCGTTTGCTCGAACTCGTAAGCGCTGGGGTCAGCAATGGCTTCGGCTCCCGGCCGGTTTTCGTACTTGATCTTCCAGCGCACCACCGAATCGGGTACGTTGAGGACATAGGCCGTTTTAAGGTTGAAGGCGGAATCCAGCGGCCACTGGTTATTGCCGGCCGAAAGACCGGCCGAAGAAGCAATGGTAAAGGGAGGAGCAGGGCAATTATTAACCAGCCGGAGGTTGTCTATGAATACATTGCCATTTGCTGAAGAGAATGATTGTAATTTAATGTGGGTGTAGTTGACAGTTGGCGTAAAGTTGAACGTGTACGTTTGCCAGGCTGTATGTGCTATAGTCCCAGACCAAACCAGGACAGATTCTGCACAGCTACTGCTGCCCGCCCACAACCTGAAGACAGCCGGAGCGGTACTTCCAAAATAATTGCCGTCAGACCCACCGGGGGACTTGGCTAAATCCACCGAAAAGGAATAGGTAGTGCCGGCCGAAAAAGCAAAGGCTTGCCCAATACCCTCCTTGTAGCCGGCTTGCGTTACTAAACCAGTGTACGTGCTTCCATTCGAAGCGGGCTTGGTTACTCCCCATTCACCTGGAAGTATATCGGGGGTACCATCACAGACTGTCCAGCCGGGCGGAGCCGTATGTGGAGCGGGGGTGCCTTCGAAGGAAGGATTGGTCAGGGTGGTCTGCGCGTAGCCGGTCGTTACGGCCAGCCAGGCGGCCAGCAGGCCGATGAGTCGGGGTAATTTAATATAACTTGGCATAGGTTTGGTTTTTTTAGGTGAAGTAAAGTGGAGGTTTGCCGGGGGTGGGATGTTGCGGCCTTACTTCTGCCCCAGCTCCCCTTGCAACGTCTTTACTTCTGCGGCCAGTTTTTCCCGGGTTTTCTTCGCTTCGATGAGGTAGAGGGTCAGTTCTTCGACCTTTTCCAGAAGCTTGGCGTTCATCTCGCCCAACTCAATGCCCCCTTGCTGCGCTACTTCCCGGGCGGAAGGAATATTGGGCAAATGCCCCCGGGTGCGGATAAAGGTTTCTACCTCCGCCAGAGGCTTTAACCGGTAGGCCGGTTCAAATACATAATCAGGCCAGTCTAATTCCAGGTCTACCTGTAGTTCTTCAGCAATCATCTTGCCTTTGACTGCCATCAGAAAGCCGGCCGGAATGGTATCGGTTCCCGTCCCAATTTTTATCGCATCGGTAAGCACCTTGCCGTTTACCGCCATCAGATAGCCGGCCGGAATGGTCTGCGTTCCGACGCCTATGGCATCGGTAATCATTTTGCCTTTCACCGCCATCAGAAAGCCGGCCGGAATGGTATCCGTTCCCATTCCTACCCCAATGGCACCGGTGCTATGGATGGCAAAGCGTTCATTGCCATCCGGGGCATCCAGAAAGGAGAATCGGGAGGCACTCCCGCCCAGGTGAAAACGGAACTGATTGGTTTGGTAGCCCAACCCGTAGGATTGAGTACCCTCCTCGTGAACAGCTAGTTTGGTATTGGCGTCAGAGCCGTCTAATACGAACCTGCCGGTAGGATTGATGTAGAATATATTCTGACCATCACCGGTATTCGACAGGAAAGATCCCCATTGCGAGGCGTAGAAATAATATCCGGTGCCGGTCCAACTGCTTTGGTTGCCCAGAAAGGCTCCGGTACGGACAGCAAAACTACCGGCTTTAACAGTATCCGGGTAAAAGTCCTGGTCCTGGCTAAAGGCAGTACCCTGTACGGCCAGGCAGGCCACCATCAGGCCGAGAAGCCGGGTTAGTTTATTAAAACTTTGCATGAGTTTATTTTTTTAGATGAAGTAAAGTGGAGATTTGCTTGGGCAGGGAAGTATTGTGTTTACTTCCGCCCCAACTTCTTTTGCAACGTCTTTACTTCTGCGGCCAGTTTTTCCCGGGCTTTCTGCTCTTCGATGAGGTAGAGGGTCAGTTCTTCGATCTTTTCGAGGAGCTTGGCGTTCATCTCGCCCAGCCGAATGCCCCCTTGCTGCGCTACTTCCTGCGCCGAAGGAATATTGGGCAAATGCCCCCGGGTGTGGATAAAGGTTTCTACCTCCGAGAGGGTTTTTAATTGGTACGCCGGTTTGAATACATAATCAGGCCAGTTCACGGCCATGCCTACCTGTACCCCTTCCGTAATCATCTTGCCTTTTACTGCCATCAGAAAGCCGGTAGGAATAGCCGTCGTTCCCGTTCCAACCCCTATGGCATCGGTAAGCATCTTGCCTTTTACCGCCATCAGATAGCCCGCCGGAATGGTTTGCGTTCTGGTTCCAACCTCTACCGCATTGGTAAGCATCTTGCCATCTACGGCCATCAGATAGCCGGTGGGAATGGTGTTCGTTCCTACCCCAACGGCACCAGTGCCATTGATGGTAAAGAGTTCATTGCCAGCCGGGGCATCCAGAAAAGAGAATCTGGCGGCAGTCCCGCCCAGGTGAAAACGGAACTGATTGGTCTGATAGCCCAACCCGTAGAATTGATTCCCACTCTGGGAAATAATTTCGTGAAGCGTCAGTTTGGTATTGGCTGCGGGGCCGCCTATCGTAAACCGGCCGCCGGCAGTAATGTTGAATAGCTGTCCATTCTGGTTATGCGACAGGGAAACGCCCGCATTCGTGGCGCTCCAGAAATAGCCAGTGGCTCCGGTCGCATCATCTTGGTTGGCAAAAAAATACCTGGCTGCCGGACCAAAGGTAGAAAAACTGCCGGCGCTGACTTGGTTCTGGCCAAAATCCTGGCAAAAGGCAGGACGATGAAGTAGTGCCAGCATAGCTACTGACAGGACATAATGTAGAGCTTTCATAAATTGAATAGGTTTTAAAGTTGATAAAGGTTTATTAAAATGTTTAATGAATTTTCTGGCCGCGGAGAACTATCCGACGTTTGCGCTGGGTGCACCAGGCAGATTTGGCATTGATACGCCAATTATAGTAAGCACACACTTCTGCCCTGATATACAGACAGCCTTTACGACCCTGTATAATACAGATCACAGATCAATGCTATGGTAATGGACTTATATGCTGGCAGTGGGGTTGCACGCACTCAACTCGTGCGATGCTTCAGTAGCAATTATTAATTCTGAATGGCAGGAGGCATGGAAATGCCTTAACGCAATTTATAGGCCTGCGCTCAATAAAGTAGTCAATGCTTAATATTAACTAATTTCAACGGCATAAAGTAAGTCATAAATTAATGCATTTCCAAAAAAGTGAAACAAAAATATATTTTATTAAAAATATTACATTTTTTCACCAAAAATTAATGTATTCATTAAAAATAGTTTAATATCCGCAATACAGTTTGCTGGTGAGTCTTGCGCAAACGCAGCGAATATGGTTTTAGGGAGCCCGTATTGGTGGATGTCGTGCTGGTGCCGGCATTGTCAAGCGTGGCGGGATTGCTTCCGGGTGGTATCTGCCCCAAGGTTGACTTTGTAAGGCTGGTCATAGCTTACCGAAGCGTATCCCGGTTGGCGCAGGAGGAGGTGGACCATTCCACCCAATAGGTACCTGCTTTGCTGATGGTGTATGCAGGCGAAGTGTTGCCGTCCTGCCGGCGGTAAGAAAAGCCCGGGCGGGTCAAATCCAGCGGCAGGACCGCTCCCGGACGGAGGATGGTGTCGTTGCCCGGATCGACCCGGGCTCCGGCCGCGGAAGCACAAGCCTTTACGGAGGGCCGGGGTCTGAAATAGCTTTCAATGAAGTTGAACAGCCCTGAGCCTCCCCGGGAGCCCGGCGCCGGGCCATTTTTGATGAAACCGGCTTTGCCCCCGGCTTCGTCCGGGAAGGAAATCACGTGCAGATAAATAAAGTAACAACCGGCAAGGTAGATTTTCCCGTCCGGTGCCAGTTGCAGCCCCCCCCCTCCCCGACTGAAACAGTTGTTGAGGTCGCCCGTTTAGTTGCCCCCCTTTAATACAGTACAAAACCTCACCCCCAGCCCCTCTCCCGGGGAGAGGGGAGAAGAAAGGATTCTACAAATAGCTTTTTTTCAAGGCTTTACGCCTCCCCTCTCCTTGGGAGAGGGGCCGGGGGTGAGGTTTTGTACTGTGTTAAAGTTGCCCCCCTTGACCCAATTCATTTTACAGTCTCCGTACAGCCTCATTTTTTTCAGTAAACTGAAAAACATTTTTACCAAGATCTGTTTTCGGTTTCCCCAAAGCAAACGTGCTCAATTTCTCCTTTATCACTGAAAGTAAAAAAATAGGATAGAGACAAACCAGCGTATGCTATATATTTTTCTTTGAAAGAGTAATGCAAGTTATTACCCCGGTCATGCATAATCACGCAATAGATATGCGACTCATCCAAAGGGTTAATAAATAGAATGTTGGCAGCATTTCTACTAGTTGACAAATTTTCCCAGTCAGCACGCATAGAAACATTATAGGGTTTGCTAAACAATGCTGATAACGAATCGGAAACTGGTCTCTTGCCATACTTACCGGGAATAGCAGGTTCTGTACCTGTAATGGAAGAAAAAAGACAAGACTCAGGAAACGCATCGAAATTGGGATCAACGTCTCTGTTTGCCACCCGAAACACGGCCTCTTCCCCTTTTCTTCCATTACGGATGGAATCATAATGCATAACGTATTCTTCAGTAGATAAATATGCAATTATCTTTGATAGCCTTCTATACTCCTGGCCACTTTTCTTATCATTCATACTGCTGCTGCAACCATACATCGCTATCACGCTTATACTGGCAGCAATAGTCAGGAGGACTGATTTGAGAGGCATAGAAGTAAAATATTGAACACTGATCAGGTAGTTTTTTTATTCGCTTTTGTATTCCCGCAGGCTGACTTTGAAAAGGTTGCTGCCTTCTTTTTGCTGTTCAGATGGAGACATTGGGTATACTATTCACGTAAAGATGAAATTATTTTGAAAAGTAATTGCAATTACGTGCGCAATGTATAATCTTACCGTTAAGAAGCAGAACACTTTAAGCCAATACGCGGGCTTTTCGCGGTCCTTCTTCCCCTTTTGATTGCCTGCTTTCTCAAAAAGCGGCATGTAGTCCCGCTGCTTTCCATCCAGCCTGTTGCTGCAATTTCGTGAACACGGCTGCTCTTCATGGTAGCCGACTGATTGCCACGTGTGCATGCGCGTGCGGCTGCCCGCCCGCGGAGTGAATAACGATACAAACCAAACCATTTATAACCTACCCCTATGTCAAACCGTTACTTTTTGCCCGACGCCCACCGGCGTTACTGGCTCTCGCTGTGGTTCCTGCTGGCCGCTTTCCTGGCCGCTGCCCAGCCCACCCTTGTCAAAGACATCGTCACTGCCGGTACCGACCCACTGACGGGGGCCAACAGCTTTAAACCCAGTTTCCTCACGGGGGTGAACGGCGTGGTGTACTTTTCGGCTTTTGACCCGGTGAACGGAAGGGAATTATGGCGCAGTGACGGTACCCAGGCCGGTACCTTCGTGCTGAGAGACATCGTCCCCGGCGCCACCGGTTCGGAACCCGCCCACCTGGCAGCCGTCAATAACACGCTTTACTTCTCGGCCAACGACGGCAAGAGCGGCCGTGAGCTTTGGAAGACCGATGGAACTGCGTTGGGTACCGTCCGCGTGAAGGACATTGCCGCGGGCACGACCGGTTCCTCCCCCACCAATCTGATGAATGCAGGCGGTACACTCTACTTCTCGGCCAATGATGGTGCTACTGGCAGAGAGCTTTGGAAAAGCGATGGGACTTCGGGCGGTACGGTGCGGGTAAAGGACATCCGGGCTGGTACGGGCAGTGCGGACCCCACTGCCCTGGCTGGCATGAACGGCACCCTCTATTTTGCGGCCAACGATGGGGTGAGTGGCAGCGAACTCTGGAAAAGCAACGGCACGGCTGCCGGAACGGTGCGCGTAAAAGACATTGCTGCTGGTTCTGCCGGCTCTGGTCCTTCCGAATTAGTCACGGTGGGCACTGTACTCTATTTTGTAGCCGGCGACAGACTCTGGAAAAGCAATGGAACGGAGGCAGGCACCGTGCTCATCACTGATATTTTTAATGCATTCCCGGGGGGTGGCCCTTCCCAACTAACCAACGTAAATGGCACGATCTACTTCTCGGCCTGGGGGCCTACGGGCGATGACTGGGATGGGTACGAATTATGGAAGAGTAACGGTACGGCTGCCGGAACCGTACTGGTCAAGAATATTGAACCTTATCAATTTAACCGGTGGTATGACTATTACAGTTCCGATCCTGCCGAGCTAACCAACGTGAACGGCACCCTCTACTTTGTTGCCACCAGGACCGACGACCTTTCCGGCCGGGAGTTGTGGAAGAGCGACGGGACCGCAGCGGGAACGGTAATGGCAGCGGACCTTTTTCCGGGTACCTATGAGATAGAAAGCCGGGGCTACGGGCCGTACGGAGAATACCCAAACGACGGCAATCCGGGCAACCTGACCAACGTAAACGGCACGCTGTACTGCACCACCGAAAAGGGTCTTTGGAAAAAGGACGGAACCGGGATGGTGCTGGTGAAAGGGTTGTCCGGAGCCGGCAACCTGGTGAACGCGGGCGGTACCCTCTTCCTGGCCGCCGGAGACATCACCGGTGGTACCGAGCTTTGGAAAAGCAACGGGACGGCCACGGGTACGGTACGCGTTGAAGGCAAGGGTTCACGCATGCCCGCCGGAAGTAACCCCCAGTACGGCGTCAACATGGGCGGCACCCTATACTTTGCGGCCGGCAGCCCGGCCCGGGGCTATGAACTCTGGAAGAGCGATGGCACCAATGCCGGCACCACGCTGGTAAAAAAGGTAGGCCCAGCAATCAGGGGGCTGACCAACGCCGGCGGCAAGCTCTACTTTGTGGGCAACAACGGCGTCAATGGTCCCGAACTCTGGAAAAGCAACGGCACCGCCGAAGGCACCTTCATGGTCAAAGACATCTACCCGGGGGCAGCGGGCTCCTCGCTGCACGGATTTACCGCGCTGAACGGGATCGTTTATTTTGCCGCCGAGGATGACAGCCACGGCACCGAACTCTGGCGCAGCGACGGTACGAATGCGGGCACGTACCAGGTAAAGGATATTTTACCGGGGGATGAAGTGTATTACGACGAAGAATATTTCCAGTGGCAATTCCGGTACCTCAGCTCGGCCCCCCGGTGGCTGACGGCATTGAACGGCAAACTCTATTTCATCGCGGATAGTGACTACGGGACCGGGGAGCTGTGGGTAAGTGACGGAACGGCCACCGGCACGGTTTTATGCAAAGACATCTACCCTGGTACTTCAGCCTGGGACCAGGAGGCCAACAGCTCATACAGTGCGTACCTGACTAACCTGAATGGCACCCTTTACTTTGGCGGCAATGGTGGGAGTGGGCAGAGCCTTTGGAAAAGCAACGGCACGGAGGCCGGTACCGTGCCGGTAAAAGATACCCCGGCGCGTTCGTTGTTCAAGGCAGGCAACTGGCTCTATTTCTGGGGGGATAACGGGCAACTCTGGAAGAGCAACGGCACGGCCGCCGGCACCACCCTGGTAAAGTCCATCACCGGAAGCACCCAGGAGCAGTTCCTCGCGACAACCGGCAGCGTGGTATACTTTACGAACGAACACAGTTCCTACGGGGTCGAACTCTGGCGCACCGACGGCACGGACGCGGGTACGTACCTGCTCAGAAACATCACGCCCGGCACGGCGGGCAGCGACATTGCCTCACTTGCTGCCTTAGGCAGTGAACTCTACTTCTCGGCGGGCCCCGCGGGCGGCACCCCGGCCCTGTGGAAGAGCAACGGCACCACCACCGGTACGGTAAAAGTAAGCAGCCTGCCCGCCTCCGGCCTTACGGCCATGAACGGCACGCTGTACTTCTCGGGCAACGACGGCCTTTCGGGGGTTGAGTTGTGGCGCTACAACCCGGCAGCCTGCGTTACCCCGTCCACGGCTACCGCCCTCCAGGGCAGCACCGTATGCTCGGGCAGCAATGCCACCGTAGCGGTAAAAGCGGCCCAGGCGGGTGTACGGTACGGGTTGTACTACGGCGGCTTGCCCGTAGGGGTACAGAAAGCAGGCAATGGCACTGACCTTTCGTTTACCATTCCCGCTGCCAGTTTGCTTGCCGGCTCCTACACGTTCTCCGTGAAAGCCGAGGGCTGCCGGGAAGTAACCCTTTCGGCGACCGCAACCGTTACCGTGGCCGCACCGCTGACTGCTCCGCCTGCCAGTGGCGTTACGATCAACAGCGGGCAAAAGGCTACGCTCACGGCCAGTGGCGCCCCGGCCGGGGCTACCTACCGCTGGTACGCGGCCGCCTCGGGCGGCACGCCGCTGGCAACCACGGCCACCTACACCACGCCGGCCCTCACGACCACTACTACGTACTACGTGGCCGTGTACCAGCTTCCCTGCGGGGAATCGCCGCGCCGGGCGGTCACCGTGACGGTAAACGGGGGTACGGTCGCCAAGAGCTTCCGGGTCAATGCGGGCGGCAGCGCCTTCTCTACCATTGATGCGCGCAACTTCTCGGCCGATGCCTACTTCTCGGGCGGGGTAGTCACTACGCCCACCAGCCTGGCCATTGCCGGCACGGCCGATGATTTCCTCTACCAGACGGGCCGGCACGGCACTTCCTTCACCTACAACTTTCCCACCGGCACCGGCAGTTACGACGTGATCCTCCACTTTGCCGAAACCTACTTCGGCAACACCGCCCCGGGCGGAATCGGCTCCCGCAAATTTCACGTGGATGCCGAAGGGGTACGGCGGCTGACCGACTACGACGTGTTTGCCAAGGCCGGCGGGGCCCTGCGGGCCCGCCAGGAGACGTTCCGGGTAAACGTGGGGGACGGCACCCTGACAATCGCATTCCTGAAAGGGGCCGCTGACAACCCGGCCGTGAAGGCCATTGAGATACTGCCCGCCGGCAGCGCCCTGGCCATCAATGCCGGGGGCAACGCCTTTACCACGGGCGCCGGCAAGCGGTTCTCCGCGGATGTGTACTACGCCGACGGCACCCCGGCCACGCCCGTAGCCGGCGACGTGCTCAACACCACCGATGACGCCCTCTACCAGACCGGCCGCTCCGGGGCTGCTTTCTCCTACGGCCTGCCCTCGGGCAACGGTACCTTCGACGTCACGCTGCACTTTGCCGAAACCTACTACGGCAACCGGGTGGCCGGGGGCGTGGGTTCGCGGAAGTTCAACGTGTACCTGGAAGGCGTCAAAGGGCTCTCCGACTACGACATCTTTGCCAAAGCCGGCGGGGCGATGCGGGCCGTGAAAGAAACCCGGCGCGTTACGGTATCCGACGGGGTGCTCAACCTCTACTTCACCAAGGGCCTGGCCGGCAACGCGTACGTTTCGGCCGTGGAAGTCGTACCCGTTGCCGTGGCGGCGCGGGAGCCGGCCGAAGCCGGATCGGAGGAATGGCAGGTGCAGTTGTATCCCAATCCCGTGATTGACGAACTCACCATCCGGCTGCCCTTCCCCGCGGAAGCGGTAGGAGGCACGGTCGTTGCCGATGCGGCCGGAGTTGCCCTGCTGGTGAATGCCCACCGGGCTACGGCCGAAGGCAACTTGCTGGTGCGCGTAAGTGCATTAAAACGCGGGCTTTACCTGCTCCACCTCGACACCGACCGGGGTCGCCGCGTGGTTAAGTTCGTAAAGCAGTAGCCTCTCTCCTACTCCAGAAGCCTGGCTCTGCCCCCCGGCAAGGGCCAGGCTTTTCTTTGTATAAAATTCAGAGTAGTACCCTTTCTTACTTTGCTGGTCACCCGGGAAACAGGTGGTGTAGACGTTTAACCGCACAATGTGCCGGGGTTCGTGCCCCGCCTCCCGGATGACTTGTTCCATATTTTGAATAGCCAGCAGCAACTGCGTTTTCATGTCGGCATCGCTTGATTTGCCATCGGCTTGCACGTAACTTCTCTCATCCTGCCACTGCCAGGGGTTGATGATTCGCTTTTCCATCGGTTTGCTTTTTACTTGTACAAAGCAAAGCTGAGAACTATACCCGGTCAGATTGCGTGACAAAATTCACTATTTCAAATGGATGCAGATCGGTCCGGATGTCTGTCGGGGGTCACCAAAAGGGTTTGACAAAGTGGTGAGGACAGATAAAGGAAGGTGCCCGGGTTATTTTGATTTTTATACTTTTGCATCCATGACCGCACCAGTTGAATTCCCTCGTCCTGATTTTATGGCGGACTTGAAGCTGAAAGGTTTTAAGGTATACCCGCTGGACCACCCCCGCACCGGCCTTACCACGTTTGGCCGCCGGCACTTCTATAAAATTGTACTCAGCATCGGCAACGCGATGGTGAACTATGCCGACCGCACCATCCACATGGATGGGGTATACCTGTTTTTGGTCAATCCGCACGTTCCGTACGCGGTTGAGATGCTCGGCGAGCGGCAAACCGGCTACGCCTGTACTTTTACAGAAAGCTTTATCAAGCCCATGGAACGTTCCGAAAGCTTGCAGCAATCGCCTTTGTTCAAGGTGAGTCGTACACCTGCTTTCCGGCTCGACGAAGGGCAGCAAGCCAGAATAAAGGGAATATTCATCAGTATGATCGCCGAAAAAGCGACAAATTACCTGTATAAGGATGATCTGATGCGCAATTACATCCAGCTTATCATTCACGAAGCCTTGCGCATGCAGCCGGAAGAGTATTTTGGGGAGTTCAAAAACGCCTCGCTGCGGGTGACTTCCCTGTTTCTGGAGTTGCTGGAGCGGCAATTCCCGGTAGAAAATCAGCAGGCTCCTTTGCGGCTCAAAACCGCGCAGGATTACGCCGACCGCCTTTCCATCCACGTCAATTACCTCAACCGCGCCGTCAAGGAAGTGACCGGACAAACAACCACCGCTCACATTGCCCGGCGCGTTACTGCCGAAGCAGTAGCCATGCTGCAACACACCGACTGGAGCGTAGCGGACATTGCGTACGCCCTCGGATTCGAATACCCCAACTATTTCAGTAATTTCTTCAAGAAGATGACCGGAGCTATTCCCAAGGCGTATCGCGCAACCTAGGTTTGAAATTTATACTTTTTCGTTTGAATCGTGTAGCGTTTTGGATGGAGTGCTTTCTACCTTTGCATCACCCGATTTTTGTCCGGCAGGATGATTGTTGGGTGTGATCAAACAGAAAGTAAAAAGAATCATCAAGACTATGGAAAAACGAAAATTAGGCAGCAGCGGACTGGAAGTATCGGCCATCGGGCTGGGTTGTATGGGAATGAGTCACGGGTACGGAAACGTAGTGGATCGCTACCAAATGATCAGGTTGATCCACGAGGCCGTTGAAAGAGGAATTACCTTTTTTGATACTGCCGAGATGTACGGGCCTTTCACCAATGAAGCGTTGGTGGGCGAGGCGTTGGCTCCCTTGCGCCACAAAGTGGTCATCGCTACCAAATTCGGGTTCCAGTTCGATCCGCAGACCAACGAAAACAAGGGCTTTAACAGCCGCCCTGAACACATCCGGAGGGCGGTAGAAGGATCACTCAAACGCTTGAAAACCGATGTGATCGACTTGTATTACCAGCACCGGGTAGACCCTGCCGTACCCATTGAGGAGGTGGCAGGAGCAGTAAAAGAATTGATTGAGGCTGGTAAAGTGAAATACTTTGGCCTTTCGGAAGCAGATGCCATCACCATTCGCAAAGCGCACGCAGTACAGCCGGTTGCGGCACTACAGAGCGGATATTCCCTCTGGACGCGGGAACCCGAAGCTATCATCCTGCCAACCCTGGATGAACTGGGGATCGGCTTTGTGTCTTACGGCCCGCTGGGGCACGGCTTTCTGACCGGCACCATTGATGCCGATACCGAATTTAACAGCAGCGATGTCAGAAACAAGCTTCCGCGTTTCTCCCGGGAAAACCGGCAAGCAAACGGACGACTCCTTTCTTTATTAACCGCATTTGCGCAAAAGAAAGGGATAACCCCGGCCCAACTGGCTCTGGCCTGGGTGTTGCACCGGAAGCCCGGAATGGTCCCCATTCCCGGAACGACCAAGCTGCACCGGCTGGAAGAAAACCTGGCGGCTGCCCAAATTGAGTTATCCACGGCAGAGCTTGCCGAAATCCAGGGTATCTTATCGTCGGCCGATGTTTCAGCTGCGCATTCGGGTTAAAAAGTTTGTGGTAAAAAGAGCCATGTTCCCCTGTTCCGTATTGCTTTCAATGGATACGAAAGAGGGGGCATGGCTTAGTTTACAGGGTCATTAAAATTGGGTTCGGGCAGGAAAGGCGGGTGCGGTGGTTTATTTGCCCCCGCTGCTGGCTTTACCTTCCCCGGCACTGGCACCCAACATCTTGCGGCCGTAAATAACCCCCAGGCCATAAGTGCCGCCGTGCTGCATGACAATCTGATTCACCCCTTCGTAGGTTGGCTTTCGTGCCCAGTCGCGCTGCCATTCCAGCATCACCTGCAACCAGTTTACGGGTACAGTGCCCGCCTGCACCATGCGCTGAACGGCGTTGTTGTGGATTTCCTCGCTCACGTCACCTGAGGCGTCAGTTACAAAATAAACTTCATAGCCTTCATCAATGGCCGAAAGCGCCACGAATGCACCGCAGACCTGTGTCCATAGCCCGGCCAGGACAATCTTTTTGCGGCCCGTTTTCCTGATGGCCTCCACAATCCGGGGATCTTCCCAGGAGTTCATCGTGGTGCGCTCAATGATAGGCTGGTTAGGGAATACGCTTTTAATCTCGGGCCAGATGGCCCCGGCAAAGTTTTCGGAAACGGTGGTGAGCACTACCGGTACCTTGAATAACTGGGTAGCCTTTGACAAGCCTGCCAGGTTATTACGGAGCTGGGTCATTTCGATGTTTTTCGTACCGAACGCCATCTGGGGCTGGTGGTCAATGAGCAGCACCACGCAGTTTTCCGGCGTGAGTAATCTGGGGCTCGGCTTTTGGGCCCGGGCAGGCAATACAACGGCAAATGCAGCAGTGAGGAGTAGTAAGGCTGACTTTTTCATAGACGAGAACGGTTTGGTGAGGAAAAGTGTAAGGATTGTCCGGATGATTTTTATCCGTTTGATCATTTACCTGCCAAGCCCCGTGCCATGAGCGGGCAAAAGCCGAAAGACAGCCGCGAAACGCCCTTTTTCGCAAAAACGGAGGCTTTTTTAGGCTAAAACCCATTGAGATCAGAACCGCAGGCAGCAGGTAAATAGCAAACAGCCTAAACTTTTGGACTTAATTACTGTAGTTTCGGAGTTCTGATACTATTTACGGCACTGCTGTTGACAGATACACCCAGATTATCAGTGTAGGGTTGCAACTCCACAATACTCCTGTTCAGTAAACTCATGGTGTTTCATGTTTGAAATGCCTCTTTTACTATTGCCCTTTTTTTGCACCTCCCCATCCCTCATACACGGCGGCCGGCGACCAGGCCGGACTCACGGGCAGGGGAGGCGGGGCCAGTTTTTCGTACTCGCCTTTGCCGTATACTACCTGGCCGCCCAACAGCGTCAGCACCGACTCGATCCGGGGGATTTCGTCTTCGGGGACCGCGAGGTAGTCCCCCGTCAGAATGGCAAGGTCAGCCAGCCGGCCGGCTTTGATAACACCCTTGATATCCCTTTCACCGGTCAGGGTAGCGCCTCCCAGCGTATAGAGCTTGAGTGCCTGTGTGCGGTCGAGCAGGTTTTCTTTAGGGTACAATGCAGTGCCGCCCAGGGTTTTGCCTGTTACCAGCCAGTGCAGGGCCACCCAGGGGTTGTAGCTTGACACGCGCGTGGCGTCCGTTCCCATAGCTACCGGCAGGCCCATTTGGATCATCCTGCGGAATGGCGGGGTGGCCTGTGCTGCTTTCCGGCCATAGCGGCTGATGAACGATTCGCCCTGAAACGACATGCGGTTCTGAATGGCAATGCCGCCGCCCAAAGCTTTTACCCGGAGGAGGTTTTCTCCCGAGATGGTTTCGGCGTGGTCGAAGTACCACCGCAGTCCGTTGAACGGCGTTTCGGCGTTTACCGCTTCCATCACGTCCAGAAAGCGGGTGATGGATTCGTCGTAGGTGGCGTGCAGGCGGAAGGGCCAGCGGTTTTTGACCAGCAGCCCCACTACCGCTTTTAGTTGCCCTTCCATGGCCGGAGTCAGCTGGGGCCTCACCTCGCGGAAGTTCTCAAAGTCTGCCCCGGCAGCCACCAGGTTTTCGCCGCCACCTTCCAGCGAGTAGCCCAGTTCCAGTAACTTTTCGTCCTGGTGATCAAGGTCCACAAGTGAGATCCACTGGGCGTAATCCTGCAGTTCTTGTCCGCCTTTCTGGGCAAACAGGTAGTAGGGAATGCGCAGGGTGAGCTGACCCCGGCGGGCCAGCGTATCGGTTGTGGCGTAGTCAGCCGGGTAGTTCTGAAACCCCCCACCCGCATCAACTGCACTCGTCAACCCGAAGCGGTTCAGGTCCCGCATGAACTGGCGGGAAGAATTGAGTTGGTCTTCGAAGGAGAGCACTGGTCCTTTGGCCAGGGTGGAGTAGAGGATAAAGGCATTGGGCTCGGCCACCAGCAGCCCGGTTGGTTCCCCGTTCTCGTCCTTTTCGATCAGCCCGCCGGGCGGATTGGGCGTGTCGCGGGTGATGCCGGCGGCGGCCAGACCAGCCTTGTTCATAAAGGCCTTGCCGTACAGGCAGAGCACGAACAGGGGCGTACCCGGAGCCACCTCGTTGATCTCTTCCAGCGTGGGCAGGCGTCGCTCTTCAAACTGGTACTCCGACCAGCCGCCCACCACGCGCACCCACTGACCCGCCGGGGTACGTTTTGCCTGCTCGCGGATCATGTCCAGCCCGGCTTTAAGGCTTTTGACGCCGTCCCAGCGGATTTCGAGGTTATAGAACCTTCCGCCGCGGATGACGTGGATGTGCGAATCGTTCAGCCCCGGAACGACCCTTCTGCCGCCTGCGTCAATGACTTTTGTTTGCGGCCCTTTGTAAGCCATCACCGCTTTATCAGTTCCCACCCGCACGAACTTGCCCTCCCGCACGGCTAAGGCGGAGGCGTTTGGCTGCTCGTCATCAAGGGTGAGGATTTTTCCGTTGCGGATAATCAGGTCGGCTTTTGCCATGCGACCGGTTTGAGCGGTGGCCGTAAAGACCGTCAGGAACAGCAGGAGCAGCATGAATGAGCCGGCTATTGTACCGGCAGGGTCAGTCAGTAGGGAAGGGGCAACAGAGGTCAGTGGTGGTTTCATGGGTGGAGGATTGAGTTGTTGGTCTTGCGGGATGGTCCTCGAATGGCGTTCACGTCTACCTCGCGGCCAGCGGATTTAACGTGATGAACGGGTCGAACAGCACGTGCTTGCCGGCGGCTTCCACCGAGAAGCAGGAATGACCGTAGCAGGTCAGCTTCAGGGCCGCCATGTTAGTTACCTGCGGGCTACGATTTTGATCTCCACCAGCTCCCCGGGAATGACCAGCCCCACCACCCCAATGAGGGTACTGGCTACTTGCATGGGGTCGGGGTACACTTCCCGGCCGAGCTTTTTGCGGGCCCCGAAAGCGGCCTGCGTGTCGAGCACGTACACGACCTCTTCCACTACGTCGCCCATGGTCATTCCGTAAGCCTCCAGTAGTCTTTGGGCGTTGGCGTACGTCTGCCGCATCTGGGCTTCCAGCCCCTCGGCCAGCTTCCCCGTGTCGTCGTGGCCCAGCTGGCCGGAGAGCCAAACCGTGTCGCCGACCCTTACCGCCTGGGCGTAGCCATATTCGGCTTCCCAGGGCATGCCTAAACTTTGCGTTTCTTTTTCTTTGCGTTCCATGTGAATAAGTATGAGAAGTGTAAGCGAATTGTTTTTCAACCGGAGTGTTTGTTCTGAGAATGAGTCATCCGGTGGCGTTATTTAAGGTGCGCCCTGAGCATCCAGGCCATTTTTTCGTGGGTTTCCATCAGCCCGGTGATGAAATCACTGGTGCCCGCGTCCTGGAGTTCATTAGCCAGATGATTGATGTTTCCCCGCAGGTGGATAATGATGCTTTCGTGGTCGGAAAGCAGTTCCCTGATGAACCCGGTGCCATCATTGTTTTCGTGGAGTTTTTCGGACAAGTGGGTCAGGGCCAGAAAGTTTTTTAGCGTAGCCGGCGCGTAATGGCCCAGAGCCCGTATGCGTTCGGCTACATCGTCCATAATTTCATCTAGCTGCCCGTACTGTGCCTCGAAAAATTTGTGTTGGGCAAAGAAATCATGGCCCTCCACGTTCCAGTGGGCCCGCCGTGTTTTGGTGTACAATACAAATTCGTCCGCCAGCAGGGCACCCAGCAGGTGCGCGGTCTGGCTCATGTTGTCCGGGTTTATTCCCATCTGAGGTTTCATGGCAATTGGTGTTAGCGTTTTGAGCAGGAGTTGGTGAGTGATAGCAGGTCAGGCGAAATTTTGGGAGCGTAAGTCATCGTGGTGAATGTTTAAAATTTAAAGGTGATGCGGGTAGCAAGGTAGGTGAGGTTTTTTCCGGCACCCGTCTGCCTGAGGAAACTGCCGGAACGGAAAAGGGTGCAAAAGGCCTCTAGTTGCAGGTGCCTTTGCAGCTGCCAGTCTGCCTCAAATGTCAGCTGGTCGCCAATGTAAGCGGCCCGGCTGCCGCTGCTTTCCCGGATGAGTACGTAGGGCACCCCGTATACCCCGTCATTAAGGCTTTCCCGCCAGAAGAAAGCCCAGTCGGTGATCAGTTCCAGATTGCGGGCCGGATGTAGGGTAATTGAAGGATGCAGGTCCGCCAGGTTAGCGGGTCCGATGAGGGCCACCTGCCCAAAGTAAGCTCCTTTGGGAAAGAGCGGATTGAAGGTTTGCAGATCGGGGTTTTCCGGAGTGCGGTCTCCGCTGATGATTTCCGTCTTCAGGTTTAAGGATGGCTCCCAGGGCAGGTTATCCAGGTTGCAGGTGAGTTCTGCCGAGGCAGTCCAGGCGCGGATACGGCCCCGCCCGAAACTTCCCAGCTGGTAAACAGCCTCGAGATTATAGCCTACCAGGGTTTGGTTGCTCCACAGCCGCAGGCCGGCCGAGTGGCGCAGTTCCCGGGCTTTGCCCTGCTCAAAAGTAGCTTGTTTGTCTTCCAGGCCAAAGTAATAAAGATCCGCGCTGGCATTCAGAAACGCGGGAAATTCCCTGGTCGTGTAGACCCCCCAGAAGCGTACATTTGCGTCGCTGCCGTCGTCAAAAATTCCCCGGTTGGTTTCTACCGGGCGACTCAAAAAGGCATCAGCCTGCCAATGCTGCCCTTTGACCATCAGCCGCCCGGCGTCAAAAGCCTGGCGGACGTTGGGGCCTTCCCGCACTGAAACCAGCCGGGAGGAGCCGTAGCTGAGTTCCTGCCGGCCTAAGCGTAGGGTACTTTGCAGACTTCCAAAGGAAAAGAGCAGATCAGCAAATGCCTGATGGAGGTCCAGCCGGTCTTCATCGGGTGGGTCCGGGCCAGAGGCTTTACCCGAGGCAATCCCGCTCTTGAGCTGACCAAAAATCCGGACGTGCTGCCCAAGGTGCCAGTCCGTATGGAGCATGTAGCGTTGAAGCAGGTATCCGTTTTTATCCTGAATGCCTTCGCCCCAGTTGGCGTTGCGCAGGTATTCGTACTGGTAGCGCACCTCACCTCCGACAGACAGGTAGCTTTTCCTGCTCCTGCCCAGCGGAATAAATTTGATGGGATCAAAAAAGCTGTTCACTTTTCCGGAATCCTTCCTCAGGTACGAATAATCTTCTTCCCAGCGGATGGTCTCAATGGCGGGGATCTGGGGCTGAACAGACTCCTGAGCCAGTGTCTGCCCGCAGCAGCTGATGACCAGAAGCACAAAATGCCAGTGACAAAGGTCGGCTGATCTGTCAGGAAAAGCATGAGCGGAGCAGGTGGTCATGGGTATTTGATCAGTGATACGACAGAAAGGCTTTTTGGCGGTCAATCTCAGCCTGAGGGTTAATTATCAGGTAGTTGCATTGTAACCAACCCCGGTAAGGTGCCCCTGCCAATAGCCCAAGCACCGGAAACCCTTGCCCTCTTCAACTGGCTTGCCCCGGCAAGTACCTGGCTTTCTGAGGGACTTCGTAAAGTATCTCTTCCAGCTTGGTTTAAAGTCCCTCATGCTCCAGGCCCCAGAGATTAAAAGAGACGCGGGGGTAGGTACCCGCTTTCTTGGCGAGTTCACCCGAGAGAAGCGTCATCCGCTCAATCGTGCGATTGTTTTTTAATAATCCTGCATTTAAAACCCTGAAGGGGAGAGGCTTCAGCGCTTCAATGACACGATCTAACGCTTGCTCATTATCAGAGGTAACATACAGGTCACTTTTCAGACCCTGCAATAAGGGTTGATCAAAAACAACAAAGTAGGTATTTTTGAAAGCACCTACTACAATGCTTTGTGGAACTGTCTTCTGCACCTCTTCTGCCGAGGAAGTGCCGTAAGCAGTGGTGAAGTCATCAAATGCAGCATTGAAAGGGTTGGTAATATCAATGATTATTTTGCCTTTCAGCTGCTCTTCATTTTCTATTAGCCAAGGCAGTAAATCACTAAACCAAAGAGCAGGAATAATAATATCTGCTTTCAGCGCCTCTTGCATTGATACTGCCTCCAGTGGAAGGCCCAAAGCCTGAATTACTTCCTGCGCTTTTTGTCTGCTGCGGCTACTGAACAGGATACTGTCCGGGTAAGACTGGTTGAAAGTTTTCAGCAGCGCTTTGCCCATGCGGCCGGTGCCGATTATTGCTATTTTCATTTTTGAAGAAGTGGGTTGAGGTTCCGGTAACTACGGCTACCTTGTTTGACAGTTTGCTCGTTTTTAGTTCGCTTGAGGTTTTTTTAGACAATGACATAGTCCAGAAACACAAACGGCCCCACCGCATCAGCGTATCTGTCAGGCAATATTCTGTAAATCGTTAAGTCGCCTATATCCGTTCTCTGACCTTTGGTTGAGAAACTGGTCTGCTTTTTCATGTTTTCAGATTTTTAATCAAAAACACGTACTATGCGTTTATCTGGCTTCCATATTTGCCTTTAGGCGCGGACATCCTGAATACCCTCCTCTTTGTCAAATACTTTTTTCGCGAAAGGGCAGAGTGGCAGGATTTTAACACCGTTGTTACGGGCATATTCCACTGCTTTCATGACCAATTGCCTGCCCAGCCCTCTTCCGCTGAAACTTCCCTCAACCCCGGTATGGTCAATGATAAATTTTGATGTTCCAGCCCACACGTAAGTCATTTCACCGGCAAATTCATCATTGTCATAAACCACAAAGCGCCCTTTTCTTCCGTTGTCTTCTCTTTCAATTTTTATCAGCACTTGATGCTCCGGTTTAATGCTCAAGGCGCCCGATGGACATTTGGCAACTTGGTTGATCAATTCTTCCGGGCTGGCATTTTCAGGTTTTATCCAGGGTCTTTCCTGCGGGTTGTACACCTTGGGTAGTGTTTTTACGCATATCCCGGAATGGATGCATTTTTCAGGTTGCCATAAAATGGTTATTTCACGGTTGGAATATTCTTTGTTTGCCATGATTTACGCTTTTAAAATTTTTCAGTCTCAGGTTTACCTTCATCCATCAAAACAGAAAAAATATACTCTAATGGGTTACTTATTTTCCTGTTTTCATCCGCTCGAAACTTTAAACGTTTTCCAGTTCCGGTACTTGCAGTTTCTCAATATCCCAGCTGGCTTTTTTAGCTCCGGCGGTATAGGCAGATTCTAAAAATTCAAGAAGCGCAGCACGCGGGTCAACCGCTTTTAAAAGATTGTTGTAGGTTAATATAGCCATTGGACTTCCCTTATTGTCAATCCATCGGGCCGTGGCGGGCTCTAAAGGCTCTTTGTCTAATCCTTCGGGTGAAGGGTAGGTATAGGAGTAGAATGCAGGTTCGGGCATATTTTCATCGCCTCCCCAGAAACCGAAACTGATGCACTCGTGTGAATAGGCATCCTTGTCCGATACCCTTGCTCCCTCGGCCATAGCAGGCGCTTTATTTCCCGAGAACCGGGTTACTGCCAGATCCATAGAATGCCAATACAGATGGACAGGACAGGTTTTTCCGTAAAACCGACCGCTGAACTCTTTCAACACCTCATCCACCCAAAGCAGCGTGCGCCAGAAGTCATTGGTGTACGCTTTGTCGTAGTGGTGGTACTCCGTAATCCCGCCAAAAGGTTTCTCAATCTTTAAGTCAAAGGGTTTTTCTACAATTGAAACGGAGATGTTAAATCCCTCCAGCATTTCAAAAAGCTGCCGGTAGAAATCAGCAACGGTTAGTCCATTGCGCAACGGGAAACTTGAGAATTCCCCCTGGCTGGTGCTGACTTCCAACTGGTGCCGGGGTACATTTATCGTGATGTCAAATTTATCCATGCCCTCGTTGTAGGGAATCGGACCGGTAGTGATTCCCTTTGTGGACACATATTGGGTAACGTACCACCAATGATTTTTGCGGGGCGTTGACTTTAAGCGAATCTTTCCCATGATCTGTAAAAACAAATGCAAGGTCATTTTCTTTTGCTCATTCCCTCTATAATGCAGGGTCGGCAATTTGGCTGAATGGTTCATCAGGAGATGGTTTTTTACTACTTGATTAGTCTTCTGGATATCTGAATTTTCCTTCATTGAAGTCATTAGGTTCGGCATTTACCCTGGATCGGTTACCGGCAAAGGCAAGCCCTTGCGATGGGCTATCTATTTCGGTGCCAGAAATCTGGTCGGGAGGGGCAGGCACAAAATGACGCCTGTTTGAGCCGGAAGGGCCTTTTTAGCTTGTAATTGACGCGGTGACGGGAGAAGTGCCCATTGGGGCGGCTCAGTCTTTTCGGAATTCCCGGAGAAAACTCCGGGTTTTGCGGAGGGGCTCACGGATGGGGAGGCGCCGGCAAACGCCGGCGCCGGCGGTCGGGAAGAAAGGCAGGTGCGTATGGATGAAAATCAGCCCTTGAGGTAGGTGAGCAGGGTGGCCGTGTCCCAGGAATACAGCCATATCTCGGTAATGACCCCTGCCGGCATTTTCCACAGGTGCATGAAGGGGAGGCGGATCGCCTGGTCCGCCGCCGGCGCTTTGCCGGTGAACACGCCCGTCATCACCACATCTTCGTCTGATCCCACGGCCGTACCGGGAATCATCCGCAGCGTAGCCCAGGTGGCATTGGCCGCCGTCATGAGGGCGATAAAACCGTCGCGGCCCTTGTACACCCCGCCGTAAGGCAAAGAGCCCGGGACGTGGATGGAGGTATGCTCGTTGAGCACCGCAAGTATTTTCGACAGGTTTCCCTGCGCGAAATCGGCATACAAGGCTTGTACCGCCTGAACGGAAAGAGGCATAGCAGCAACCGGATAAGGGGGTTAAAGGATAAGTGTAGGGAGAATCTCAACGCAAGCCGGATGCCAGTTGCCGGCAGGGGCTTAGCCGGTTTGCTTCCGCTCCGCCCAACGGGGAATGAGGAGGCAGTTGCCCCTGATCCGACTGCGCCGGCACCCGCATCAGCCTCCGGATCACTCCGGCACTACCGGATTAAACTCCGAAAGAATCGGGGGGATGCACGAAGTGTACGGAGCCGCGTTCCCCGGGTACGTACGCAATGGCCCCGCATGTCCCGCTCAAAGCGCACCAGAGGGGACCGGTGTCCCGCGCACGCCCCTGGCACTTGGCTTGATGGGCTTCAGCCCAACCTGGTATGAACCGGAGGGCAACTGGTGGAAAAAGTAAAAAGCTGCGGGAGCCCGGCGTGAAATGCCTACCTTTCCCCAGTTGCATGCACGCGCCGCCGGAGCCCCGGGCCGGAATGCGCCTTTGGGGCGGAAGAAGCTACATAACCAGACCGATACTCAAATCAAAACGGTGACGCCGGAGGGACCCATTTTCCGGCAGTATTCTCATGCAAAACCAAGCAAACGGCGTGCACGCCCCAGCCCCTCTTGCCAAATCAAGCGGCTTACCCCGCGGAAGGGCCTTGCGCGTACTGATTGTGGAAGATGAATTTGTAGTAGCCAACGACCTGCAGCTGATGCTGCAAAGAGCGGGCTACACGGTGGAAGGCATTGCCGACTCGGCGGCCGAAGCCCGGGAACTGATCGGGAGGCAGCAGCCCGACATGGTGTTGCTCGACATCTACCTGAAAGGCGACCAGACCGGCATCGAACTGGCCGGTGAACTCAACCTCCGCTCCATCCCGTTCATCTACATCTCGGCCAATTCCAACGAGAGCATCCTGGAAGCGGCCAAGATCACCCAACCCTACGGCTTTATCGTAAAGCCTTTCCGGCTGAAAGACGTACTCACGACCCTGGAAATAGCCGCCTACCGCCACGCCCACAGCCTGGAGCTGCGCATCCGCCAGGAGCAGGCCCTGCAGATCGCCCTCACCGACGCCCTCTCCGAGGAGGGACCGTGGGAGGGGCGCCTGCTGAAAGTAGCCCGCCTTTTTCAGCCCTTCATTCCCTTCGACTACTTCATTCTGGGCCTGGAGCACGACCAGGCACTGGACGCCTTCCGGTCCGGCAGCTTCTTCCGCACCGGATCCGATGAGTACCAGACCATCTGGGCCGACACGTTTCTGAACATGACCGCCCTCACACCCGAAAAGTACGGGCAGATCCGGGCCCGCACGCCTAAAGATGGGAAGGCTCTCTACAACGGCGAGGATTTCCAGGCGGCTTGCCGGCACAACCCCCTAAAGGCGCTTATCGCCAACACCTTCGGCCTGCAAGCCAACCTGCGCCTGCCCCTCGAGACGGCCCAGCACGGCACGTTCTACCTTTCGTTTTTCAGCCGCCGGCCCCAGGCCTACCGGGCCGAACACCTGAGGCTGCTCGAACGGCTGCATTCCTCGCTGGTCCTGACGGTGGACCGCCTGCTGGCTTTCGAGCAGATCAAGCGGCTGGGCGAGCAACTGAGCCGGGAGAACTCCTACCTGCAGGACGAAGTAAAGACAACGGCCAACTTCGAGGAAATCATCGGCACCAGCAATAGCCTGCTGGAGGTATTCAACCAGGTGAGCCGGGTAGCCCCCACCGACACGAGTGTACTGATTCTGGGCGAGAGCGGCACGGGCAAGGAACTCATTGCCCGTGCCCTGCACAACCTCTCGCCCCGCAAAGGCAAACTGCTGGTGAAGGTCAACTCGGCCACCCTGCCGGCTAACCTGATCGAGTCGGAACTCTTCGGCCACGAAAAAGGCGCCTTCACCGGTGCCGTTGAGCGGCGCATCGGCAAGTTCGAACTGGCCCACGGGGGCACGATCTTTCTCGATGAGATCGGGGAGATGCCCCTGGAGCTACAGGCCAAGTTGCTGCGGGTGTTGCAGGAAAAGGAGATCGAACGGCTGGGCGGCAAAGGCCCCATCAAAACCGACGTACGCGTGATTGCCGCCACCAACCGCAACCTGGAGGAGGCCGTCGCCGGGGGCACGTTCCGCCTCGACTTATACTACCGCCTGAGCGTATTTCCCATTACCCTGCCGGCCCTGCGCCAGCGCACCGAAGACATCCCATTGCTGGCTCATTTCTTCGCCGGGAAGTTTTTCAAAAAGCTGAGCAAGCCCTTTCGGGGCATTGGGGAAGAGGCGCTGCGGGAAATGGTGCAGTACGAGTGGCCGGGCAACATCCGGGAACTGGAAAACGTGATCGAGCAATCGGTGATTCTGGCCGGCCCTGAGGGTCCGCTGGAATTGGGCCGGCCCCTGGTCCGGAAGCCCGGTTTGCACCCCCCAATGGTTGCGGACCAGCCGCCGGCGTCCCCCAAAACGCTCTCCGACATGAAGCAGTCGCAGCAGCAGAGCGAACGGGAGTACATTGTATCGGTACTCAAGCAAACCAACGGCCGCATCCGGGGCCGCAACGGCGCCGCCCAACTGCTCAACCTGAAGCCCACTACCCTTGAATCGCGCATGCAACGGCTGGGCATCAGTAAATCAGACCTATGATTCCACGCTACCCGATGATGCCTCCGGCAGGGTAAGCCCGACACCAACCGGGTAAGCCAACTCATCCGGCTGGGTGAGTACCAGGTGTACAAACCCGGCCAGTTTACCGCTGACCTGGACTCGGCCAGCACGTATTCTGTTGTTAAACAATCTGTGAACAATACCTACAGCTTAACCCTGTGTTGGCTTGCTTAGATCCTTATTTTACACAGGATAAAATTTTAATTCAAGCAGGTATAGCGTGAAGCTAATAATCTTAGCCCACGCTGTTGTTAGTAGCAGCCCTTCTGCTCATTAAAATAACATAAGTCTGTCTTTGATCCAGTTAATTTTTGCTTCTGAAAATGCTATTCTATGAAGCTGTTGTTTACACCTTATTTCATCTTTTGTTTTACGCTGTTCACCTTGCCTGCTCCAAATAATATGAAGATTGCCTGCCTTATTCTTCTGCTTTGTTTTGGTCCATTGGTTGTTTCTACAGCCCAAACCAAAAAGATATATTTTCAGCATCTTTCCGTGGAAGATGGGCTATCTTCTATCAAAGTGAACACTATTATACAGGACAGCCGCGGGTATATTTGGATTGGCACACCTGGCGGACTGAACAAATACGATGGATACCATTTTACAATTTATAAAAACCAACCTGAGGATTCAACTACTATCAGCAACAATTCAATTACGGATATGCTGGAGGACCGAGAAGGTAATTTATGGGTTAGCACTTGGAACGGACTTAACCATTACGACAGAAATGCGGACTTATTTAGAACATATACCGACACCAATCAAAAGGTTGTTGGAGCAAATAATTCGATCGGATCCTTGATCCTGGATGGTGAAGGAGTGATTTGGATGGGAACACTAGGAGGGTTAAAAAGCTTTAATCCTCAAACTAAAGAATTTGCGACTTATAGAAATGAACCATCAAATCCGCATAGTCTGGCGAATAATGAGGTCTCTTCATTACTTGAGGATAAGGGAAAAATATGGGTGGGTACCATGGGAGGCGGATTGGATCTGTTTGACATTAAAAGCAACAAATTTTCCCATCACCAACATGACCCGACAGTGAGCACTTCCATTGGCAACAACAAAGTTCAAACCCTTTTCATGGACAGTAATGGCCTTCTTTGGATTGGTACCGAGAAGGGGCTCTATGTGTTCGACAGAAGCAGAAATGAATTTACCCGTAAAATTGACAAATCAAATATCCAGCAGAGTGATGTAACTAAAATTAAAGAAGACAGTGAAGGGAATATATGGATAGGCACTGAAAACAACGGTATTTATGTATATAATAAAGTCACCCGAACTTTTACCAACCTCAAGAATACCCAAGAGTCGTCAAGTCTGAGCAATAACTCCGTTTATTCCCTTTACAGAGATCCAAATGACAATATGTGGATTGGAACTTACTCTGGTGGCATCAATATATATTATCCCAACTCCAAGAAATTCAAGCATTATAAAAAAATCGCAGAAAACGATAATAGTGTTAGCCACAATTCAATTTTGTCATTCACTGAAGATGACACTGGAATCTGGATAGCTACAGACGGCGGAGGAATTAATCATTTTAACGTGGAAGATCAATCCTTCAGACGGTACTTAAATGAACCATTAAATGATAATAGTTTAAGTGGTAATTATGTGGTTTCTCTGACAGTAGATGCTGATCTTAATCTTTGGGCAGCCACTTGGGGTGAAGGTGTAACCAAACTACTTAAAGACAGAAAGACCTTTGTTCGTTATAAAAACAACCCATCGGATTCGGCCAGTCTTAGTTCAAATTATTGTTTTGCACTTTACTGCGATAGTAAAAATAATATTTGGGTAGGAACAATGGGTGCCGGGGTAAATTTATTAAACTCTGATAATCAATTATTTACAAGATATCTTCCAAACCCTGACATTGAAGGAGAACTTAACAGCAGGTTGATTTATGCCATTACGGAAGATCACCTCGGCAATATGTGGGTTGGTACAGAGGATAGGGGAATTAATGTTTTAAACAGAAAAAATAATAATTTTACCTATTACTCCCATGATCTTGAAAAGCCTTATATGATTAGTGATAATGCAGTGAATGCAATAGTGCAGGACGATAAAAACAACCTTTGGATTGGCACTAATGCCGGCTTGAACAAATTTGATCTTAAAACAAAGAAACTGAAGGTGTACTTAGAAAAAGACGGACTACCCAGCAGTAGCATAAAAAGCATTGAAATTGATCATCATGGCAGACTTTGGGCAGGCACATCATATGGTTTATCAAGGTTTGATCCGAAAAGTGAGTTGTTCAGGAATTACACCGTTGATGATGGCCTCCAGGGAAACGAGTTTTCTAAGCAATCTTCATTCATATCGAAAGATGGTGAGATGTATTTCGGGGGTAATAATGGCTTTAACGTCTTTCACCCGGACAGTATTAAGGACAATACGTCGTTTTCTCCAATAGTCTTAACTGACTTACTGATATTTAACAAGCCGGCTAAAATTGGAGGTGATAACGCTTCGTTGGAGCGTCATATAACTGAAACTGATACTATTACACTTTCATACGATCAATCGGTTTTTACCATCGAGTTTGCAACGCTTGATTTCATATATCCGCAAAAAATTCAATATGCCTATAAGTTAGAAAATTTTGATGAAGACTGGAATTATATTGGGAGTAGAAGAACGGCAACGTACACACGGCTGTCTCCGGGAGAATACGTATTTAGTGTTAAAAGCACTAATAATGACGGTTACTGGAACCCATCAGCCAAAACCCTCCGAATCATTGTAACACCTCCCTTCTGGCTGACAGTTTGGTTTAGAGCACTCGTCCTGGCAATCATTGTTGGTATCCTTACGGGGTTTTTCAGGTTGAGAGTAAGTGCAATTAAAAAGCAAAAGCGTTTATTGGAGAAAAAAGTTTACGACAAAACACGCGAGGTGGTCGCACAAAAAGAAGCCATCGAAAAACAGCAAAACGAAATAAATGCAAAAAATCAATCTCTTCTAAAACTGGTCAATGAACAAAAGGACCTGATAGCTGAAAAAGAATTTCTTATTAAAGAAGTTCACCACCGGGTGAAAAACAACCTGCAGATCGTCATGAGCCTACTCAGTTCGCAGGCCGCCTACCTGGAGGACGAAAAGGCCCTGCTGGCCATCCAGGAGAGCCAGAACCGGATCTATGCCATCTCGTTGAGCCACCAGAAGCTGTACTTGTCGGAAAAGATCGCCCTCATTGACATGGCCTCCTACATCCGCGAAGTGGTCGAGTACCTGCGTGACTCTTTGCAGATGGAGGACCAGGTCGCTTTCAACTTATCGGTAGAGCCCATTGAGCTCAACGGGGCCCTGGCCGTGCCGCTGGGCCTGATCATCAACGAAGCCGTCACCAACTCGCTCAAGTACGCTTTCCCGGGGGGCCGGCAAGGGCAGGTAAGCATTGAGCTGCGGCAGGCCGACCCGTCGGGCTGCCTGCTTACGATTGCCGACGACGGCATTGGCCTTGATCCGGATTTTGACCTGAGCCGCACTCGTTCGCTGGGCATGAACCTGATGAAAGGACTCAGCAAGCAGCTGGACGGCAGTCTCAAAATTGAAAGTGCCAACGGCTTAACCATACAGGTATGCTTCAAAAGCACCCTTCCTGACAAGTCATCCAACGGGCGGAAACAGTTGCCCTTAGAACACCCAACCATGCAGTAGGTGGTGCGGCAGCGACGGATCCGTTCGTTTCGCACGTCTCCTTTTACCCGAACCTCTTTTGCCCTCCGCGATGATTCCACGCTATCTGATGATGCCCGCCTGGTTACTGATGCTGTTGGTCTTCCTCAACAGTTTCCGGGTCGGGGCCGAACCTTTTCAGCCCCTGCTTTCGTCAGCCGCTGCTGACAGCGTACGTACCCTGCTCCGGCAGGGTAAGCCCGACACGAACCGGGTAAACTGGCTGCTGCAACTGGGGGAGGATTTTATAGAAAACAGTTTCATTCCGGGTAACCTGGACAGCGTCTCCCGCTATTGCCAGCAAGCCTTAGTCCTGAGCCGGTCACTGCAATATAAGAAGGGGCAGATCCGCAGCGGCTACTTATCGGGCCTCCTCTCCTCCTGGCAAGGCAACGTTGAAAAAGGTGTTACGCTGATTAAGCAAGCCCTGACCCAGAGCCGGGATATAGGCAACCTGCCCCTGGAAGCGGAGGGGTGGTACTACCTGGGGGAAGCCTATGAGCGTTCCCCGGAAGACTTACCCGAAAAGATCCGGTGCTGGACACAAGCGAGGAAACGATACCGGCAGCTCGGGAACCGGGAGAAAGAAGCGTATCTGCTCAAATGCATTGCCGACATGCACTACCAGCAGGGGCAGTACGTGCAGGGGTACCGTGAACTGCTGGAGGTACTCTCCCTTTACCGCTCAATCGGCTACCGCAAGCTCCATTACACGTATGACCTGCTGGGGGTGGTGACTCATCGTCTGGGCAACTACCAGGAAGCGATCCGGTACGGCCTGGCCAGTGTGGAAAGCGCCCGGGCCACCAAAGATACGGCCGACATTAACCTCTTTTACCGGCGGCTCGGGGCGCTGCACGAAAAACTCAACCGTTGGGAAGAGGCAATGCCCTTTTTACGCAAGTCATTGGCGAACCGCCTGCAGGAAAAGGACCAGGCAGGGGTCGTGTCCAGCGCCCGGCTCATGGTCTCTAACCTGCTGGCGCAGGGGAAAGCGAGGGAAGCCTTGCATTTTTTCACGAAAATTGTCAAAGAATATCCCCCCGTTGATCAGTTCTCAAATCTGCAGGCGGCTGTTGCACTGGCCGAGTGCCACCTGGCGCTGAAGCAGTACCCGCTGGCGGAAAAATACTACCGGCAGATGATAGACATTGAAAAAACGTTTCGCGAAAACGGCCCGGATAAATTAGAAAACTACCGGCGGATTGGAAACTTCTACCTGATCACCGGGCAGTATGGCAAAGCGCATCATTACCTGGACGAGGCTCTCCGTCTCAACACCTTGAAAAACGCGATGATCAATACGGCGGATATTCATCTGCTGCTGTTCAGGGTGGACTCCGTACAGGGCCGCTACCAGGAGGCCATTGCCCACCACCAGCGTTACAAATCGCTTAACGATTCCATCTTCAACGAAAAGCAAAGCAAGCAAATCGCCAATCTGCAAATCCAATACAAAACCAGGGAAAAGGAGCAAAACATTGCCCTGCTGACCAAGCAGAATGAGATTCAGCAGGCAAGTCTGGAACAAAAAGATTTTCTCCAGCAGGTAATCGTTGCCGGGGCGGGTATGCTGCTGTTCCTGCTGGGCCTGGGCTACAACCGCTACCGCCTCAAACTGCGCAGCAACCGGCTGCTGGAAGCCAAGCAGCGGGAGATCAACGAGAAGAACCGGCGCCTCCAGCAGTTGCTGGGGGAGAAAGACAACCTGCTGGAAGAAAAGGAACACCTCATCACCCACCAGGATCACATTCTGGGGGAGAAGGACGGTTTGCTGCGCGAGAAGGAATGGCTGTTGCGGGAGGTGCACCACCGGGTGAAAAACAATTTGCAGATCGTCATGAGCCTGCTCAGTTCCCAGGCCGCTTACCTGGAGGACGAAAAGGCCCTGCTGGCCATCCAGGAGAGCCAGAACCGCATTCATGCCATCTCGCTGAGCCACCAGAAGCTCTACATGTCGGAAAAGACTGCCCTCATTGACATGGCCTCCTACATCCGGGAAGTGGTTGAGTACCTGCACGACTCCCTTCAAATGCAGGACCAGGTCCGGTTCCACTTATCGGTAGCGCCCATTGAGCTGAACGGGGCCGTAGCCGTGCCGTTGGGCCTGATCATCAACGAAGCCGTCACCAACTCACTCAAGTACGCTTTTCCCGCCGGCCGGCAAGGGCAGGTACGCATTGATCTGCGGCAGGCCGACCCGTCGGGCTGCCTGCTTACGATTGCCGACGACGGCATCGGGCTTCCTGCCGATTTTGACCTGGGCCGCAGCCGTTCGCTGGGCATGAACCTGATGAGAGGACTCAGCAAACAGCTGGACGGCAGTCTGGAGATTGAAAGTGCTGACGGCTTAACCATACAAGTACGCTTCGGGCATGCCCTGCCTGACAAGTCTCCCGCCGGGCGCAGGCAGTTGCCCTTGGAAAAACCAACGCTTGAGTGGGCAGCGGCAATGAGTGACCCACTGCGTTCGACCTAGCTGGTCGGCATACGCTTACGCCTGTACGCTTTATGTTCAACTTTACCCGCAACCTCTGCATTGGCCTGGTGCTGGGCCTGCTCGTCGGCAGCTCCGGGGCACCGGCAGAGCCTTTATACCCCCTGCTGAGCACAGGGGCTGTAGATAGCCTGCGTACACTCCTTACCCAAAGCCGGGCGGACACCAATCAGGTGCAGTGGCTGCTGCGGCTGGGAGAGGATTTTCTCAACAAACGGGAAATGGCCGTGACCCACCTCGACACTGCCCGGCATTACTTTACGCGGGCGCAGCGGCTGAGCCACGCCTTGCGGTTTACCGCTGGGCAGATCCGGAGCGGATTCCTGCTTGGCCTTGTTACCGCAAGGCAAGGAGATCGGCAATTGGGGATGTACGCCATTGAAAGAGCCCTCTCAGCGAGCCGGAAAAGCCGCCTTGCCTTCCTGGAAGCGGAAGGGTGGTATTACCTCGGGGAAGCGTACGAGGAATCGCCCGAAGGACTGCCGGAGAAAATCCGGTGCTACGGACAAGCGAGGAACCGATACCGGCAACTGGGGAACCGGGAGAAAGAAGCTTACGTGCTCAAATGCATCGCCGACATGCACCACCAGCAAGGGAAGTCGGCCCAGGCCATCCGTGAACTGCTGGAAACCCTGGCGTTGTACCGCTCGGTGAGCTACCGGAAGCTGCACTACACCCACGACCTGCTCGTGGCGATAAACCGGCACCTGGGCAATTACCGGGAAGCCATCGGGCACGGCTTATCCTCCATTGAAAGTGCCCGGGCCACTAAAGATACGGCCTACATCGGCTTGTTTTACGGCAGGTTGGGGGTGATCCACGAAGAGCTCAACCAGTGGGAGGAAGGGATGGTCTACCACCGCAAGGCAATGGCGCACTTCTGGCAGGAAAACAACCGGTACATGATTCTGCACACGGCCCGCAACATCGCTGCCAACCTGCTCAGGCAGGGGAAAACCCAGGAAGCGCTGGCCTACCACCAGCAGGTCGTAAAGGAGTGGCCCCCTGATAATGAAGTGACCGAAATGGAAGTCATCAGTGCCCGGGCGGAGTGTTACCTGGCCCTCGGGCAGTACCCGGGGGCCGAAAAGCAATACCGGCGCATGCTGGTCATTGAACGCAATATCAAAGAGAACCTGACCCGCAAGGTAAACACCTACCAGCGGGTAGGAAATTTTTACCTGGTTAAGAAGCGCTACGACAATGCCCGGCGCTACCTGGACACGGCGCTATTCCTCAATGGCCAGAGAGGCACGTTAAAGGCGTCCATAAACATCCACCTGCTGCTTTTCAAACTCGATTCGGCCCAGGGACACTACCGGGAGGCCATTGCCCACCACCAGCGCTACAAAACCCTCAACGACTCCATTTTCAATGAGATCAAAAGCAAGCAAACGGCCAGCTTGCTGGTCCGCTACCAGATGAAGGAAAAGGAGCAGAACATCGCTTTACTCACCAAACAAAACCAGGTGCAGCAAGCCCATCTCCGGGAGCGGGAGTTGCAGCGCAACAGCCTCATTGCAGGAGCATTGATGCTGGTATGCTTATCAGGGGTGATCTACAACCGCTATCGCCTCAAAAAGCACAGCAACCAACTGCTGCTACTGCAGAAGCGGCAGATTCACGAGAAAAACCAGGTGCTGGAGGGGTTGCTGCTGGAAAAAGAACATTTGCTCTCCCGCAAAGATACCTTGCTGGAAGAGAAGGAATGGTTGCTCAAAGAAGTGCACCACCGGGTGAAAAACAATTTGCAGATTGTGATGAGCCTTTTGAGTTCTCAAGCTGCTTACCTGGAGGACGACAAAGTTTTGTCGGCCATAAAGGAAAGTCAGCAGCGGGTGTATGCCATCTCGCTCATTCACGAGAATCTCTACCAGTCGGAAAACGTTTCCCTGATCTCCATGGACGCCTACGTGAAAGAAGTAGTGGAGTATCTGCTCGACTCCTTCCAGGTCCAGGGCCGGATCGGGTTCCGGGTGGACGTTGCTCCGATAGACCTCGACATTGCCATTGCTGTGTCATTGGGTTTGATTATCAACGAGGCCGTCACCAACTCCCTCAAGTACGCTTTTCCAAACCGTCAGAAAGGGAGCGTAAGCGTGAGCCTTCAGCCGGTAAACAACGGGAATTACCTGCTCAAGGTGGGCGATAACGGCATTGGTCTCGGATCAGATTTTGACCTCAAACGCACCCGTTCCTTGGGCATGAACCTGATGAAGGGGCTGACCAAGCAATTAGACGGGAGTATGAAAATAGAAACGGCAAACGGCTTGACGGTAAGTGTATTGTTCAACCGCGACGCCAAAGGGGTAAAGGTTGTCAAGCATAGGCTGGGCTAAGAGCGTGTTTGGAATAGCATAAAAAAGGGAATCGGTGCTTATGCTTAAACTTGAGGTATCTCACGCCTTAAGTCTCTGCAAACCTGTTACCAGGAGTTAACCGATTCCCAGTGGGAAATTATCGAAAAGCTCATTGATGGTAAAAGCAAGCGGTGGCATTCTTTGCGCACCATTTGTAATGCCGTCCTATGGATCGTCTACTCAGGCAGCCAGTGGCGCAATCTGGAGAGCAAGTACCCGCCCTGGCAAAGCGTGTACTACTACTTTCGCAAGTGGCAAAAGACGGGTTTATGGGAACAGATCTGATCATGGCTGCAAAGCTAGTTTCATTGACCACGTAAACACTGTCCATCATTGGCGAGTAGAAATTGCACAAAGACCAGAATCAGCCAAGGGATTCGTGCCCCAGAAGAACCGCTGGCCCGTTGAGACAAGCTTCGGTTGGCTCAACTTCAGGCGTAGATTAGCCAAGGATTATGAGAAAACCGTAGAGTCTTCCAATGCCGTTTTGCAGATTGCCTTTATCTCGTTCTTAATTCGAAGACTTGCCAAATAATATTTCAGGTAGTGCGCAAATTAGGGTGCTGTAGTTGGGGCTTGTTGTTTCAAATTATGCTGGCAGCGGAAGAATTTGATAGCGCCAATGTGATTGTCGAGTGTCTTAGAAAACGATAGGGTTTCTCTCACCAGTCGGGAGCATCGTTGGCGGAGGGTACAATTGAACCTTTCCACGTGGTTGGTATACTGTTTTTGCTTGCAGTATAGGTGCTGTCCCTGTGGAATGACGGTTTTGTAACTCTGCCAATCATCGGTGTGGAACAAGCCATACTTTTGCACTTGTTGAGGTATTTTCTCCCATAAAGCCCGCGCTGACTGCCGACTTCGATTGGCAGAAGCATTCATTGCCTGGGTTTGTCCCAGAAGCGTTGGTATCCGGAGGCAGTCTACCAGACAAATCTGCTAAAAGTACTACGACAAATGACTATCTTTATCCAGCCGCGCTTCCGCCCATGCCTGAACCATAATAGGGGAGTAATTGACAGCTACCAATAGAGAAAGGCTGTATGTGGTTTAAAACCGCCGCAATCGTAACCTCATCGTATCTTGGTTGAAATTGTTTTTTTATCGCCATGCTAAACCGCCTTCTTTCCGCTTGTCTGGGAATGCTTTTGGTATTTGGTCAGGGTTGTAACAATGAACCTGCGCATCAATATACGATCGGCTTTTCTCAGTGCACAGGAGGGGACGAGTGGCGGCAGGATATGCTACGAGGGATGCAACGGGAACTGGCCTTTCACCCGGAAGTAAAACTGCACTATAAGGACGCCCGCTACAATACCCAAAAGCAAATCGAACAAATCAGGGAACTGGCCGCTTCGGGCATAGACTTGCTCATTGTTTCACCGAACGAAGACCGTCCCATTACGCCGGTTGTGGAAGAAGTGTACCGAAAAGGCATTCCCGTTGTGGTGGTAGACCGCCGCATCTCCTCTTCGCGCTACACGGCCTACGTGGGAGGAGACAACCGCCAGGTAGGCAAAATCGCCGGGCAGTACATCAATACCTTGCTGGCTGGGAATGGTAAAATAATCGAAATAACGGGTCAGCGAACCTCTTCTCCCGCGGCCGACCGGCACCAGGCATTTGTAGAAGTCATCCGCCACTCTCCCGGAATTCAACTGCTGACCACCATCGACGGAGGCTGGGAAGCCGAAACCACCCGGCCTGCCCTGTTAAAAATCATCCATCAATACCCGGACGTGGACCTGGTCTTTGTGCATAACGACCGGATGGCCAAGGCGGCCTACGAGGTGTACCGGGAAAAGGGATTGGCGGATCGGGTAAAATTTGTGGGCATTGACGGATTGGGCGGACCTGCCGGCGGATTGCAACTGGTCACCGACCGCATTCTGAAGGCTACGATCCTGTATCCTACCGGTGGGGAAGAAGTCATTCAAACCGCTGTAAAGATCCTCCAAAAAGGAAAGTTCTCGAAAGAGAACATTTTGCAGACGGCCGTTATTGATACTTCTAACGTGCGCATGATCAAATTGCAGTCCGACAAGGTACTGGGCCAGCAGGTGAGCATCGAACGGCAGCAGCGGAAAATCGACGAACAGATCAGCATTTACAAAAACCAACGCAATCTGCTATACATCCTGTCGGGAACTTTGGTCCTGGCCGTGTCATTGGGCGCATTGGTGCTCTACGCGCTGGTGGAAAACAGAAAAATAAACCGGAAACTGAAAGCTAAAAACGAAGAAATATCGGAAGAACGGAACAAAACACTGGAGATGGCCGAGAAGGCCCGCGAGGCTACCGAAACTAAATTCCGCTTTTTTACCAACATCTCCCACGAGTTCCGCACCCCGCTTACGCTCATCCTGGCCCCGGTGGAAGAACTTTTGGCCGCCAAAAACACCCCCGCGGGCCTGCTCAAGCAGGATTTGCATTTGGTCCGCCGCAATGCCCTGCGGCTCCTCCGGCTGGTCAACCAACTCATGGACTTTCGCAAGATTGAAAGCGGGAAAATCGCGGTAAAAGCCACCCACAACGACCTGGTTGCCTTCCTCCGCAACGTGATGCTGCCCTTCGAGCCCGTAGCCAAAAAGCGCCGCATCGATTTCAGAATGGTGACCGGGCTGACCCGTTTGCCGGTGTGGTTCGATGCGGACATGATGGATAAAGTGTTCTTCAACCTGCTCTCCAACGCCTTTAAGTTTACCCCCGACCAGGGGCGGATATACCTGTACGTGGAGGAAGACGCCGCCGCCGGCAAGGCCCGCGTCAAAGTGGAGGACAGCGGCGTAGGCATGACCCGCGAAGAGGCGAGCCGGGCCTTTGAAATGTTTTACCAGGGCAAAGGCGCTTCTTCCCGCGGAACGGGGCTGGGCCTGCCGCTCTCGCAGGAATTCGTGGAACTGCACCAGGGGAGCATTACAGTAGCCAGTGAAGCGTTTAAAGGTACTGCTTTTGCCGTGGCGCTTCCCCTCGGAAAAAATCACTTCAAAGCCGGGGAACTGTCCGAACAGCCGGCCGAGTGGGTGCACCCCGAGCAGTTAACGGGAGAAGAAGAAAAACCCGGTGCCGTAGCGGTTCCACCGGCAGACGATCCCGTAGCATTGCCGGCCGAACGGGAGCAAACCCTCCTCATCATTGAGGACAACGAGGACTTACGCACCTTCCTGAAGGAAAAACTGCGTCCCGCCTACGGCATCGTGTGGGCCGCCAACGGGAACCAGGGCATGAAGGAAGCCTTTGACCAGATCCCCGACCTGATCATTTGCGACATCATGCTGCCCGACACCGACGGGTTGAAGGTGACTTCCGTGCTCAAAGCCGATCTGCGCACCTCGCACATCCCGGTCATCCTGCTCACGGCCAAAAACACGGTCGAAGGGCAAATCGAAGGGATGCAATCCGGCGCCGACCTCTACCTGACCAAGCCTTTCAACCTCCAATTGCTGACCGAGAACATCCGCAGTCTGCTCTCCAACCGGGCCATTCTGCGGAATCACTATACCGGGGAAGTGGTGCCCAACCCGAAAGCGGCGGGCGGGCTGGGCAAACTCGACAAGAAGTTCATCAGCGCCTTCAAGGCCGCCATCGAAGAAAGGGTGGCCGACCCCGCCCTGAGCGTCGACAGCCTGAGCAAGGAGATGGGCTTGTCGCGGATTCAGCTCTACCGGAAAGTAAAGGGGCTGCTCGGCTGCACCGTCAATGACTACATCCAGACCGTCCGGCTCAACAAGGCTTGCCACCAGTTGCAACTCCCCGACCTCACCATTGCCGATGTTGCCTATCAAGTCGGCTATTCTTCCCCCACGTATTTTTCCACCGCCTTCAAAGCCCGGTACGGCGTGTCGCCAACCGACTACAAAAACCAGAAATACCCGCCCCGGGAATGAAACAATATTGAAAGTCCCAGTTACAAAATCGAACGTGCAGCGGTTGGTCCGATTCGGCAACGAATTGATGGATAGGCATGTAGCTCAATTTGTGCCGGTGGTGTAAAAGTTAATTTTTTTGAAATGGATTTGCACGGGGCCGGGGGCGGGGCTGCGCTACCTTCGTCCAAAATCCATTTCGATGAAGCACGCAAAAGTATTTCTCTGGTCCGTGGTCGTCGCCCTGGGCGGCTTCCTGTTCGGCTTCGACACGGCCGTCATCTCCGGGGCCGAAAGGGCCATTCAGCAGCTCTGGCACTTAAACGTATTCGAACACGGCCTTACCGTTTCGGTGGCCCTCATCGGCACGGTGCTCGGCGCGTTGCTGGGCGGCATTCCCTCCGACCGGCTGGGGCGTAAGAAAACACTGTTCGGCATTGCCGTGCTCTACCTGCTTTCCTCGGTGGGGACGGCCCTGGCCCCCGACTGGTACCTGTTCCTGCTGTTCCGGTTCATGGGCGGGATCGGCGTAGGGGCTTCTTCGGTGACGGCCCCCCTGTACATTTCCGAAATCGCCCCGGCCGACTCCCGCGGCAAACTGGTGGCCATGTTCCAGTTCAACGTCGTATTCGGCATCCTGGTGGCGTACCTGTCCAACTACCTGTTCGGCATGCTGGGCGGTGATCCGGATGCCAACTGGCGGTGGATGCTGGGCGTGCAGGCATTCCCGTCCCTGGTGTTTATGCTGGCCGTGCTGCTGGTGCCCGAGAGTCCCCGCTGGCTCATCACCCGGAAGGGCGAAATTGAAGAGGCCAAAGCCATTCTGCAGCTTGCCAACCCGGGGAAGAACGTGGATTCCATTGTATCGGACATCATCCTGTCGGCCCAGTCCGCCGGGGCCAATGCCGCAAAAGTTCCCTTTTTCTCCCGTTCCTACCAGACGCCCATCCTGCTGGCCGTGCTGATCGCGGTGTTCAACCAGGTGTCGGGCATCAATGCCATCATCTACTACGCCCCCCGCATCTTCGAGATGGCCGGGCTGGGAAAAAGCGCCGCCCTGCTCTCTTCCACCGGCGTCGGGCTGGTGAACCTGGTGTTCACGCTGATCGGCCTCAACCTCATCGACCGGGTGGGCCGCCGCACCCTCATGCTGGTCGGGTCGGTGGGGCTGATCGTGACGCTGGGGCTGGTGTCGTACGCGTTTTACACCAATCAGACCGGCTACGCCGTGCCGGTGTACCTGTTCTTCTACATCGCCTTTTTTGCCTTTTCGCAGGGCGCCGTCATCTGGGTGTTCATCTCCGAAATCTTCCCCAACCAGGTGCGGGCCAGCGGGCAGGCCCTGGGCAGCTTTACGCACTGGCTGATGGCCGCCGTCATTGCTTTTTCCGCCCCTTACGTGCTGGAGAAACTGGGCGGCGGCCACACGTTCCTGGTCTTCTGCGCCATGATGGTGCTGCAACTGGTGTTCGTGTGGCGGGTGATGCCCGAAACCAAGGGCACCTCCCTGGAGCAGATCGAAAAAGCCGTCGTCTTACACTAACCCCCGACTCCCCATGAACCACAAGGTAATCTGCTTCGGCGAGATGCTCTGGGACCGGGTGCCCGCGGGGGACCTGCCCGGCGGCGCCCCCCTGAACGTAGCCATTCACCTGGCCGGCCAGGGACTCTCTCCCTATTTAATCAGCCGGGTCGGCAATGACCGGTTGGGCGCCGGCTTGCTGGCGTACGCGCAGGGGAAGGGAATCGCTACGGAAGGGGTACAGGTGGGAGAAGACGTGACCTGCCCCACGGGCGTAGTGCTGGCCAACGTAACCCAAAAAAGCGAAGTGACCTATGAGATCGTCAAGCCCGTGGCCTGGGACTACATCCGCTACGACGAAGACGCCGCGGCCCGGGTCGCCGGCAGCGACGTGCTGATCTACGGAAGCCTGGCCGCCCGGAGCCAGACCACCCGGGATACGCTCCTCAGGTACCTGCGGCTGGCCAGAATGAAAGTGTTTGACGTCAATCTGCGGCCGCCCCACTACGCGCCCCGGCAGGTAGAAGAACTCCTGGGGTACGCCGACGTGATCAAAATGAACCACCACGAGCTGGTCGAGATCATGAGTTGGTACGGGGAAACGGGCAGTGAAAAAGAAAGCCTGGAATACCTGCGGGTACGCCTGAACGCCACCCTGCTGATCGTAACCCGGGGCGAAAACGGAGCCGCCGTCCTCACCCGGGAGGGTTATTGCCAGCACCCCGGCTTCCGGGTCGCGGTAGAAGATACCATCGGCAGCGGGGATGCGTTTCTGGCCGCTTTCCTGGGCCGGTACCTGGACGGCGCGGCTCCCGGCCAGGTGCTGCCGTACGCCTGCGCGGTGGGCGCCTACGTAGCCACGCAACGGGGGGCCACCCCAACGGTGCCCGATGGGGCCATCCGCCGGCTGCTGGCAGCCAATTCCCGTCCGCAGTCCATCTATTAAACCCGGCCCGGCCGGAAACCGGGAAAAACCTTCCCGAACCGGCACCCTACCGATCCTGTCCTTATCCACTTTAACCCAACCAACCCATGAGAAAGAGCCTACTGCGGATGGTCTTGCTGCTGTGCATCCCGCTGGGATTGCCCGCCCAGACGCCCCTGACGGTCACCGGCAAGGTGACTGAATCCGAGAAAAACGAATTGCTGGCGGGCGTAAACGTCGTCATCAAAGGAACTACCACCGGCACCGCCACGGATGCCAACGGGGCGTATTCGCTCCAGGTGCCCGACCCCAATGCAACCCTCGTCTTTTCCTTCATCGGCTACAACCTCCGCGAAGTACCCCTGGGCGGCCGCAGCGTGGTGGACGTTGCCCTGGAAGCCGACGTCAAGTCGCTCAACGAAGTGGTGGTGGTGGGCTATACCACGTCCCGGAAAGAGGACCTGACGGGGTCGGTGGCCGTGGTCGACGTGGAACCCATCCGGAGTGCCAGCGTCAGCTCGGGCAACCCCATGCAGGCCCTGCAAGGGCGGGTGCCGGGGCTCTACATCGAGAAGACCGGGACGGTTTCGGGCGACAACAGCCGCATCCTGGTGCGCGGCGTGAACACCCTCGGCAACACCGACCCCCTCTACATCATCGACGGCGTGCCGACCAAGCGTACCCAGGTGTTGCAGAGCCTCAACCCCAGCGTAATCCAGTCCATCCAGGTCCTCAAAGACGCTTCTTCGGCCTCCATTTACGGGGCCCGGGCCTCCAACGGCGTCATCATCGTTACCACCAGCAACGGGGGCAGTACGGACGGCAAAATCAACCTCCAGTTCAATGCCAGCGTTTCTTCCCAATCCGAGCAGTCGCAGCGGTTCAGGATGCTCAACGCCCGGGACCGGGGCCGCGCCCTCTGGCAGGCGTCGGTCAACGACCGGGTAGACCCCGCTTCGGGGTACGGCGAAATTTACACCTTCGACTGGAACCGGGATTTCGACAACCCGGTGCTCAACGGCGTGACGGTAAACCCCCTGGTGGGCGGCGACCCGCTCACGCCGGCCGGCGACACCGACTGGCAGGACGAGGTGTACAAAACCGGGTACGTAACCAACAACGACCTGACCCTGTCGGGCGGCACCGAAAACTCCTCGCTGCTCATCAACTTCGGCTACCTCTACAACTCGGGGATGCTCAAGTTTACCAACTACCGCCGGATCAGCGGCCGCATCAACGCCAATACCCGCCTGTTCAACGACCGCTTCCGCCTGGGCGTCAACACCCAAATGGTTTCTTCGCGGGAAACGCTGGCCGCCACCGACCTGGGCGGGGCGCTTACGCCCGGCCTGGCCATTACCCTGGCGCCTACCATTCCCGTGTACCGGACCGACGGCGCCTACGCCGGCCCCGTAGGGTCGGGCTATTCCGACCGCAACAACCCGCTGCACATGCAGGACATCAACCAGTGGGACAACACGAGACGGACCTTCCTGTTCGGCAACGTGTTCGCCGAGGCGGAACCCATCCCGAACCTGACGCTGCGGTCTTCGCTGGGGGCCGACATTGCCGGCTACCACAACCGCAACATCGAGCAGTCGTACAAGGAAGGCTTCATTGCCCGTTCGCTGAACAGCCTGACCGTGAGCACCAACCAGTTCCTGAGCCTCACCTGGTCCAACACTGCCCGGTACGATTTCTCCCTGGGGCAACACCGGTTCAACCTGCTGGCCGGCATCGAGGCCATCCGCGACGACCTCGATGAACTGACTGCCTACCGGGAAGGGTTTGCCGTGCAGACGGAAGACTTCTTCCAACTCAGTTCGGGTTCGGGCAACGCCAACAGCCTGGGAAGCTCCACCGGCAGCCGCCTGCTTTCACAGTTTGCCCGGATCGACTACGCCTTTTCGGACCGCTACCTGTTGGCCCTGACCCTGCGCCGGGACGGCTCTTCGCGGTTCGGGGCGCAAAACCGCTACGGCTTTTTCCCGGCGGCCTCCGTCGGCTGGCGCCTCGACCGGGAAGCCTTCATGCAGAACCTGAAGTTCATCAGCGGCCTCAAAGTGCGGGCCGGCGTGGGCCGGATCGGCAACCAGGACATCGGCGACCTGGCCCGGTTCGGTTTGTTTGAGCCCCGGTACGGCACCCGCGCCTCGCAAGTACCCAACGGCCACAACCCCTTCTTCGACCAGTACTGGAACGTGGGCACGGCCTACGACCTGGGCGGGGCTAACTCGGGCACCCTGCCTTCCGGCTTCGTCTCCACCCAGGGCGAAAACGCGGCCCTCAAGTGGGAGACGACCGACGAACTGAACCTGGGCCTGGACTACAGTTTCCTCGACGGCGCCCTCTCGGGTTCGTTCGACTACTTTACCCGCGAAACCCGCGACATTCTCATCAAACCGCCCGTGGCATCGGCCGTGGGCGAGGGGCAACTGAAATTCGTGAACGGGGCCACCAAAACCAACCAGGGCTGGGAACTCTCCCTCAACTATACCGGCAAACCGAAGGGCGGCCTCACCTACAGCGTTTCCACGAATTTCTTCCGGTTCCGCGACAAGATCACGGTGCTGCCCGAAGAAGTACGGTCCGCCTTTGCCGGCAACGCCGTCACCACCATCATCGGCCAATCCCAGCTGGATTTGTTCGGGTACCGGACGGACGGGATTTTCCAGAACCAGGCCGAGGTAGACGCCCACGCCACGCAGGTGGGCGCCGGTCCGGGCCGCATCCGCTACCGGGACCTTAACAACGACGGCATCATCAATTCGCTGGACCAGGAGTTTTTCGGCACCACGCTGCCCAAGTTCAATTACGGCGTCCGGGTGGACCTGGGCTACCGCAACTTCGACCTGTCGCTGTTCGGGGCGGGCGTCGCCGGGAGAACGGGCTTTGACCCCTACACCTTCTACAACAACTTCATCCGGGGCCGCGACAACGTGGGACCGGGCGTATTCGACGCCTGGACGCCGCAAAACCCGGGTTCGGAGATTCCGGCCCTCAGCCTGTCGGACAACAACGGCGAGACCCGGACCTCGGATTACTTCAACGTGAACACCTCTTACTTCAAGCTCCGGAACCTCCAGCTGGGGTACAACATTCCGGCCGCGGCCCTGGGCAAAATCGGGGGCATGCAGAAGCTTCGCCTGTACCTGATGGCCGACAACCTCTTCTGGATCAAGAGCAAAAGCTTCCAGGGCCCCGACCCGGAACGGGTGGATGTCAACACCGTTCCCGTTCCCCGGGTGTTCACCTTCGGCGTCAACCTTTCCCTCTAACCCTCCAAACGCTTTACGACCATGAAAAATAAACTCCTCAACGGTGCTTTGGTGCTGGGACTGGGCCTGGGCACCGCTTGCAACGATTACCTGGACTACCAGCCGAAAGGCGTGCTTTCCACCAGTCAGGTGACCACGGCCGCCAACGCCGAAGCGCTGGTCACGGCCGCCTACGCCGGGATCGGCAACGACGACATGATTGGTCCCATGACCAGCATGTGGGTGTACGGCAGCGTCCGTTCCGACGATTCGTACAAGGGTGGGGGCGGGGTGGCCGACGTGCCCGACATCAATTTCTACGAACAGTACAACCTCACCCAGCCCCAGCAGGGCAACGGCTGGATGCACCCCTACACCTGGGAAAACTTTTACCGGGCCATCTCGCGGGCCAACTTTGCGCTGCGGACCCTCAACACCCTGCCGGAAGCCGATTTTGCCGCGAAGACGACGCGCCAGGCCGAACTGCGCTTCCTGCGGGGCCATTCGCACTTCATGCTCAAAATGCTCTTCAAGTACATTCCGTACGTCCCCGAGAACCTCACCAACGACGAAATCCTGAAAGTTTCGAACCGCCAGTACACCAACGACGAACTCTGGAACAAGATCGCGGAAGATTTTCAATTTGCCGTGGAGAACCTGCCCGAATCGCAGCCCGAAGTGGGCCGGGCCAACAAGTTTGCGGCCGCCGCCTACCTGGCCAAGCTCCGGCTCTACCAGGCCTACGCGCAGGATGAAAACCACCGGGTGACGGGCATCAATCCCGCCCGGTTGCAGGAAGTGGTCACCCTGACCCAGCAGGTCATCAACTCGGGAAAGTACCGGCTGCAACCCGATTTCGCCGAAAACTTCCTGGATGGATTTGACAACAGCCCCGAATCCGTCTTTGCGATCCAGTACTCCATCAACGACGGCACCGCCCTCGGCCGCATCAGTACGGTAACCGGCCTGAACTACCCGCACGGGGCGCCGCAGTACGGGTGCTGCGGTTTTCACCAGCCCAGCCAGAACCTGGCCAACGCCTTCGGGACGGATGCCACCGGACTGCCCCGGTTCGAGACCTTCAACGAAACGGACATCAACTTCCGGACCGCCACCGTGGACCCCCGCGTGGACCATACCATCGGCATTGACGGGCACCCGTACAAGTACCAGCCCAACATTTTGTTCAGCAACAGCTGGGTGCGCGATGCCGGGGTGTACGGCAACTACCAGAGCATGAAAGAACAGCAGGCCGCCGACTGTTCCTGTTACAAAAAGGAAGGCCCCTTTATCGGTACCTCCAAAAACATCGACGTCATCCGTTACGCCGACGTGCTGCTGATGCAGGCCGAAGCGTACATTGAATTGGGACAACCCGCGGCCGCGCTGCCTCTGATCAACCAGGTGCGCGAAAGAGCCGCCGCCAGCACGGGCCGGACCCGGAAAGGGGACGGCACGTACGCGTCCACCTACCTGATCAAGCCCTACGAGGCGGGCAACTGGACGCAGCCCTACGCCCGCCGGGCCTTGCAGTGGGAACGGAGACTCGAATTCGCAATGGAAAGTCCCCGCTTTTTTGACCTGGTGCGGTGGGGCATTGCCGAGCCCACCCTCAATGCGTACCTGGCCAGGGAGAGAACCCGGCGGTCGTATCTGAACGGGGCCCGGTTCACGGCGGGCCGCGACGAATACCTGCCCATCCCGCAGCGCGAAATCGACTTTACCAAAGGACTGTACGTGCAGAATCCGGGCTATTAAGTTTGTTGCCATCCCATTTTCAGCCAAAACCCAACCCATGAAAAGTCAAGTATCCCTGCTGCTGTTTGTAATTGTACTGGGCGCCTGTAGCCCCGGCCAGGAAGATAAAAAAACGGCGGCCGGCACCACCGCCCCGCCGGCCACCGCTTCGGCCGCTTCCGATGGGGCCGAGCCGCACCGGCCGCAGTTCCACTTCACGCCGCCTGCCGGCTGGATGAACGACCCCAACGGCATGGTGTACCACAACGGGGAGTACCACCTGTTCTACCAGCATAACCCCGACAGCACCGTGTGGGGGCCCATGCACTGGGGCCACGCCGTCAGCAAAGACCTGGTGCAGTGGGAGCACCTGCCCATTGCCCTCTACCCCGACAGCCTGGGCACGATCTTCTCGGGCAGCGCCGTGGTGGACGCGGGCAACACGTCCGGACTGGGCACCCAAGACAAGCCGGCCCTGGTGGCGATATTTACCTACCATTCCGAGAAAGGGGAGAAGGCCGGCCGGAAGGATTTCCAGACGCAGGGCCTGGCCTACAGCACCGACAACGGGAGAAGCTGGCAGAAGTACGCCAAAAACCCGGTGCTGCCCAATCCCGGCATCCGCGACTTCCGCGACCCGAAAGTCTCCTGGCACGAACCCACCAGACAATGGGTGATGATTCTGGCCGTGGCCGACCACGTGGAACTCTACGGCTCCAAAAACCTGACGAACTGGCGCAAACTGAGCGAATTTGGCAAAACTTACGGTGCCCACGGCGGGGTGTGGGAGTGCCCCGACCTGTTTCCCCTGGCGCTGGACGGGGGGCAAAAGTGGGTGATGCTGGTGAGCATCAACCCCGGCGGCCCCAACGGCGGCTCGGCCACGCAGTACTTCACGGGTGATTTCGACGGCAAGACCTTTACGCCCGACGCCCCGGCGGCCACCACCCGCTGGATCGACTACGGCAAGGACAACTACGCCGGGGTCACCTGGTCGAACGTGCCGGCCAGCGACGGCCGCAGATTGTTCATGGGTTGGATGAGCAACTGGCAGTACGCCAACGTGGTACCAACCGCCGCCTGGCGCAGCGCCACTACGGTGGCCCGCGAACTGAGCCTGAAGCGAACGGACGCCGGGCTCCAGCTGGTTTCCCGGCCCGTGAAAGAGCTTGCTACCATCCGGGGAGAATCCGTGCCGATACCCGGGCGAACGGTCGGGGGCGAAGCGGATATCACCAAAGAAGTTTCGCTGGCTGCCCCTACAGCTGAATTGGTGCTGGCGTTTGACGCTGCGGCCGGTGGCAAAGACTTCGGCATTGAACTCTCAAACGCGCAGGGACAAAAGACGCAGATCGGCTACGAACCGGCCGGCAAGCGGTTTTACGTGGACCGCACCGGGTCGGGTGCGAACGCCTTCCCGAAAGACTTCGGCGGCCGGCATTACGCCCCGCGAACGAGCCGGAATCAGTCCGTCTCCATGCACCTGGTGATCGACGTTGCTTCCGTGGAGCTGTTTGCCGATGACGGCGAAGTGGTGATGACCGAAATCTTCTTTCCCGAAACGCCCTACACCCGGGTGAAACTGTTTTCAAAGGAAGGGGAAGTGAAACTCACCTCCGGCCGGTTTACCCCTTTAAAGTCTGTATTTAAATCAAACCCCAAGGTAGCAGTGAATTAGCGGAGTATTCGACTGATCACCGAACAAGGTAGACAAAGTCAAAAAGTAGATAAAGTTATGTTTTCCCGACCGGTTGTTAGTATTGTTTGGATTGCAATCAACCGGTGGAATGCCTGCAAAAGGGCGTGGTAGAAAAGAGCGTGCACCCCCTCTCCCAGGCCGTTACAAAAAAAATTGATTTGCTAAGTGAACTTCACCGGGGAAGGTGGACGCTTGGAAAAGAGTCGATTTGCATTGCTCCGGTCGTAACTTTAAACGTTCAAATAGTGAGAGGATAGGACATATTCCACCCTAATTCTATTTTCGGATGTGTTGCGTTACAAAATAGGGTGATTAATTGTAAAGCTATAGCAGGAAAAGTCAGTATTCCCCCGTTTATCCAGGGGCACCTGGCCGGATATAGTAATCATACGAACCGTACCCAAATCGATTTCTACGCTTTGTGAATAGCCTGCCGGTGTAGGATTGACAAATTTTACTATTGAGGAGCTTGTTTGAGCTAGACAATTTGTAGCCAGCATTGCAAGGAATAAATGGAAATATTTGGCCATGCTTACCTTCTTTTGGTTTTTGGATACTGACTGACGTCCAATTTTGAAGTCAGAGTCAGGTGGCAACAAAGCCAACATCTTCCGCCTTGAGATCTGATTTAGCGATCTTCTTGCGGATCTTCTGCACCAGTTTCATTTTCTGCTTCTGATCTAAAAACAAGTACTGTGAAGGCGGATTGTGAGGCTGGTGCCTGACAACCATGTTCCAGATGATGACTGCCGGCTTGCGGGCAGCAGTCGAGACGGCAGCGGTTCTGCCACACTTCCAGGCAATGCGGCGGAAGAAGTCAGAAAGGTGCGTATCCTTGATGTTGCCAGTGGCATTAGCGGCTTGTCTGAGGACAATCTTCAGGCGGTTGCTACCTTGCTTGCCTTTTTTATGGCCATGCCCGCCATCCACACCTTTCAACGACTACCGGCGCGAAGAAAAGTGTCGGCGCAAAGACACCTGCGGGCCAGGACCGTTAACACCCGGATCTCGCGGTGTTCTCCTTGAAAAGGGATTCTCCTGAAAGTAAACAACAGGCCGGTAGTGCCGCCACTGAGCCACCTCATACATCCACGGAGAAATGAGTTTGTGCCATAGCTTCTGCATTAGGTTGACGGGAAATCAGACGCCTGCTTACCGCCAGAAAGGACCCTCTCGACAAGAACACCGCAAGATCCGGGTGTTAACGGTCCTGGCCCGCAGGTATCTTTGCGCCGAGAAACGTTAGATTCCCAATCATCCATGCATTTGACGCAAACCACCGCCGGAATCGCAAGAATGGGATTTGGTGCATTCCTTCTGTTGAATCTGGGAATGACTTTCTTGCCCACCCAGATCAGGCGTATGGCCGCTCCCTACGCAATAGGCGTATTACTGGGATACCTGGTTATCCTGATTTGCCTGCTGACGATCTGCTTCTGGGCATACCGGGACATAAAAGGAGCAACAATGAGATTCAAAGGATTCAAACTCATTTTTATTGCTTTCTGCCTGGGATACGGGGGAGCGCTTATCTGCTACGGCTTTTTGTGGGTAGGATATGCTAAAACTGTTTACGGTATTTATCTGGCAACCTTTGGCGTCATTGCGATCCGGTTGGCGATTTATGACATACATACAATGATGAGCAGCCGGAAGAAAGTGCACAAGCCAGGCTTCCAAGGCCGAAAATCTTGATTCCCGGGTACATTTTGCTACCGGATATGTATAAGACAGGAATGCTTATCAGGCCCCGTTCATTGGGGAAACCACCCGGTGCATTACCATTTTTTCTGCTTTTCTAAAATTTTATGACGTGTTGACGCCAGCCGATATGCAGGAGCCCTCATTGATAACAAAGCAGGAGGGAGAGGGCCATTTACCGAACCTGGTCATCGACCTGGTCATCTTCGGCTTTCACCGGGGCAAACTCAGAATCCTGCTGCTGAAATACCAGAATACGGTCTTGTACGCCCTGCCGGGGACCTTCATCCGGGAGGAGGAAGATCTGAACGAAGCTGCCTGCCGGGCGTTGACTGAACGGACTGGGCTGCGCGATTTCTACCTGGAGCAGTATTACGTGTTCGGGGACCGGTCCCGCCACAACCCGGACCCGGTTCGGGAGATCATGTGCGGCAAGGGCATGCCTCCGGTGAATGACCACTGGCTCCTGAAAAGGTTCGTTTCGGTGGGCTATTACGCCCTGGTGGATTTTACCAAAGCCCTGTCTCACCCTGACCCCCTGTTGGACTGCTGCGACTGGTATGACCTGACAGCTGTACCGCCCCTGATACTGGACCACCGGGCAATGGTGGAAAAGGCTCTGGATGCCCTCTGTACGAACCTGGACCGTAAGTTAACCGGCTTTCACCTGCTGCCGCATACCTTTACCATGGGGGATTTACAAAGGTTGTACGAAGTGGTTCTGGGGAAAAAGCTGAACCGGACTAGTTTCCAACGTAGTATCCTGAATCTTGATGTTCTCGAACGCCTGCACAAGAAGTGGACCGGTGGGGCCCACAAAGCCCCCTACCTTTACCGACTCAAGCGTATCGCAGTCTGAACTTTATGATGCTGGCCGGTTTGCTGACTGGAATTACAACAGTTTGCGGGAGGAGTTTCTCGGGCAGCTGTACTTTCTTATTGCAAATGAAACTGAGATAGCCGTAGTGCAAGAAAAAAGCCCGGTACTTTGTCGTGCCGGGCTTTTTTTATGCTTCCCAATGTAATGTTGTAGAACTGAACGCACCCGGCAGCACCCGGCAAAAGCATCCCACCCATTGGAGCTGAGATGCGGGTAAGGGGCAGCGGGCTACAATTGCCAGATGTAGGAAAGCTTGACAATGCCCGTCTGTTGGTAGAAGGCGGCCTCAGCCCCCGGGGAGGGGAGGGACCGAACGTCGTTGAACACCACGTAGAAAAAAGACAGCGGCCGGTACTGCCAGGAAAACCGTACGTTCAGTGCCCTGCTCCCGCTAACGGTGTTGTACTGGTAGAATCCCGACAGTTGCACTTGCGGATTGATCGCCAGCCGCAGTTCGGGAGCCACCAGGTGAGCGGTGCGTTTGCCGTCTTCGGTACCCACGCCGGTGAAGGCATTGCGGGTGTAGCTGCCCGAAAAGGCAACGTGGGGAAGGGGAGCGGCCCGCAGCGTGAAGGTAAAGCTGTTGAGCCAACCATTGTAGTAGCCGCCCGCGGTGGCTTGCCAGGCGGCACTGTAGGGCGCACTTAGGTTGGTATTGCCCGCCAGTTCCACCCAGGTGTAGCGGTAATTGCCGGCCGCGATGCGCACGCCGGTGATGGGCTCGAAGGGCGCCGGCAGCACCTGCCAGGTGGGATTCACCGACAGGCTGAGGATGGCCCGGTCCTGGAACACAAACGACACCGGGCTCACTTTGACCAGGGCCTCCTGCAGGGCCAGGTCTGAGGCGCGGTGGTATACCTGGGCGGCAATGCCCGGGGTGTAGAAACGGATGATGCCCGGGAGCCACTCCTTCTGCAGCATGAACGTGATTTCCGGATTGGTGAGCACAAAGTTGGTGCGCTGCACAAAGCCGGCCTCGGGACGGTAACCGTCCGTACTGAAGGACTCCTTGAGTGACAGCAGCAGGCTGTTGCGCGTATAGTTGATCTCCGTAAAACCGGCTATCCCCTTTTCACCGGAGTGGCTGTTGTTTGAAAATGACACCATGCCCCGGGCGTACAATGGTTCCGAAATGCGGGCAAAGCCGTCCACGACGCCCACCAGGTTGGTATTGCCAGGCCTGCCGGGCCGCGCATTGTGGTGCTTGAGCGTTGCCAGCGCCCCCATGCGGAATCGGCTGCCCACGTTGCGCGAATACCGGCCCACGCCGAACAGGGTCGCCGGACTGAACGCATCTCCCCGCTGCCGGACCAGCAGGCCGCCCAGCGACTGCCGGGCACTCTGGTGAATGAGGCGCGCCCCGGCATCAAGCGGAATGGTAAGGCCGGCCGAATCCAGGCCGATGCGCCGGCTGAAAAACGGCTGAATTAAACCGTCCTCGCCGGGGGCAAACAGGTTGGCACCTTCCAGGAAGAACTGCCGGCGTTCGGGCAAAAATACGGAGGAGCGGCTCAGGTTGACCACTTGACGGTCCACATCGGCCTGCGCAAAGTCGGTATTGACGGTTACCTCACCCACCGTGTTGGGGGTAATGGCCCACTTGATTTCTCCGCCGGCTTGCACCCGCACGGCAGCGGTTTCGGCCGAACCGGCTTTGCCTTGGTGCGCGCCGGTGACCAGCGTGTAGGGCTGCACCCGCAGGTTCAGCGAGGGCAGCGGCGCCTCGAGCCCGGTTACCAGCCCCGCGTAGGCCATGCGGCCCACCGTATAGGCCCGCGGCCACGGCGACCAGCCCGTCACCTCGTTGAGGCGCCGGATGTTGCGGTTGAAGTTGATGCCCCACGTACCGGCGTGGGCCGGGTAACGCAGGCTCGACCAGGGAATGGCCATCTCCACCACGTAACCGCTGTCTGACAGGGTCGTCTGGGTCTGCCACACGGCATCCCAATCGGTGTCGTACACGCGGTCGTCGTAGATCAGCAGGTCGCGCTGCGTACCGTAGGGCGTTACCTGGAAAGTGGGAATGGGCATGCGTACGTCGCGGAAGGGGTCCAGGCTCACGCTGAAGAGTTCGTTCTGCGCGTAGGAAAAGTCGCGCCGCAGGTCCTGCACGAACACCCCGCGCCTGCCCTCGGGGTCGTGGCAAAACGCGCCGAAGTACACGTAGCGGTCGTCGAACAGTATGCTTACCCGGGTATCGAAACTGGCCTTTTCGCCCTGGCGGGGCTCACTCTGCATGAATCCTTCCGCCGCCGGGCATTGCCGCCAGGACGGCTCGTTCAGTTTGCCGTCGATCCGGATGGGTTCGGCCGTTCGTACGGCCGCAATCTGTCGTTTTTGTGCAGGGGCCGGCGCCGGAAAAATTTCCTGGGCCCGCAGCGGTATAAGCGCCCAGCACCAGCAGTACAAGGGTAGTGCGGAAATGACTTTAGCAGGCAAGGCAAGGGGTAAGCAGTGCGTAGCGGAAAAAAATTTCATCAGCAGACGGGTTGGTTGTCGGGCAAAGTAGGCCCGGCTTTCGCGGTTTTACCACCCGATTCTTGCGCTTCCGACGGTAGCAAAAATTTAGCATTACTCCGCAAGATCCGGGTCGGTATCGGCACGCCATTCCGGGTAACTTTGCTTTTTTAACGTATGCAAGCACCTTTCTCCGTGAGCCGCATCCCCAAGCCCGGTCTCTTCCGTTTTGCCGAGTGCCGCTGGTTCCTCGACCGTGGCTACGACGACTGCCTCCACCGGCTGGAAGGGGAGGCCATCACCAAACTGCTGCCGCTGGACGGCTTTACGGCGCTGGTCCGGATCACGGATGAGCCAACGTACCTGCGCGTGGACGCCCTGTATCCGGCCGCTCTTTCCCCCGGGCAATGGCAGGCCGTCGGCAAATACCTCACCGAATGGCTCGACCTGGAGAGGGACATTGCCCCATTCTACGGGCTTTTGCAAAGGGATGCCCATTTTGCGCAACTTGCCGCGCGATACCACGGATTGCGGCTGATCGGCATCCCCAACCTGTTCGAATGCCTCTGCTGGTCCGTGACCGGGCAGCAGATCAACCTGTCTTTCGCATACCGGTTAAAAAGGCGGCTGGTGGAGGCGTACGGCACCAAACTCATGCACGATGGCGCTGCTTTTTACGCTTTTCCGGACCCCGTCAAATTAGCGGAGGCTACCCTTGCCGACCTGAGGGCCTTCCAGTTTTCGGGGAAAAAGGCCGAATACCTGTTGGGTATTGCCCGCCGGTGCGCGGCTGGAGATTTGTCCAAAGCGGCCCTGGCCGACCTGGAACCGGAAGCGATGTTTGCCCGGCTGGTTGCCATCCGGGGGGTAGGGGAGTGGACGGCCCGCTACACGATGATGAAAAGCATGCAGGTGCTTAGCAGCATCCCGTACGGCGATGCCGGCCTGCTCAACGCCTGGCAGCGCCTGAAGGGGTTGCCAGGCAAGCCTAACCGGCAGGAACTGGTACGCGGCATGGAACCCTTCGCCGGCTGGCAGGCGTACCTGGTGTGCTACCTGTGGCGGTCCTTGTGCCCACTTTCCGCTTGCAATGCTTTCCAGGATCGGTAGTGGTCGCGCAGGCAGTGCCCGCACGGGCGGTAGCCGTGGGCCAGGGCTTCGGCTTGGCCGGCAAAAAAAACCCGATTGGCTGCTTGCATCCGTTGCCCCGAGGTACACGTCAGGGTTCCGTAGATTTTGAGGCGGCGGTTGCCCCCAAGGGTTACCTGGCCGGCGGCGACCAATTGCTGCAATTTGCGGCTTCGGGCAAAAGGACTCGTTCCCAGGGCGTCGTGCCTGACCATGAAATGGGAATGGGGAGGATGGTTGGAGAGAATTCGTTAAAGCCAGGCCGGCCGGGGCTGATGGTGCCTCAGGCCGCGTCGTGGAAGATGATGCCCAGCGTGTGGCGGTTGCCCGAAATCACTTCGCTCACGCCGTGCTTGATGCCAGCCCGGTAGTAGCCGCGGGTGCTCTTCACGGGGCGGAAGTGGGTAGTAAACAAGAGTACGTCGCCGCGGTCGGGCGTGAGTACCCGGGCCTGAGACTGCGCCCGGGGCCGGCCCTCTACCAGCACAAACTCCCCGCCCGTAAAGTCTTCGCCCGGCTGGCTAAGAAAAGCTACCGCCTGGAAAGGGAAGTACACCTGTCCGTACAAGTCCTGGTGCAGCGTATTGTAGCCGCCCTTGGCGTAGCGAAGCAGGAGCGGCGTAGGCTTGGTCTGTCCCTGCCCGGCGCACAGCGTCTGGAGTCCGTCCAGGTGGCCCGGGTAGGTGAGGTCAATGCGCAGGGCCTGCATCCAGGCATTGGCCACCGGTGCCAGGTGGGCGTACAAATCCTGCCGCAGGCACTGCACCAGTTCCGGCAGGGGATAGCGGAAGTATTTATATTCTCCCCGCCCGAAGCGGTAGCGTTCCATGGAAATGGTTTTGCGGAACAAGGTTTCCTGTTCGTATAACTGAGTCAGGGAATGGCACTGCCCGGCATTCAGTACGCCGGGCAGCAGGGCAAAGCCCTGTCCGTGCAAGGTTGCCGTAGCGGCCTGCCAGTCAAAGGACGAGATTGATTTCATGGGTGAGAAAAAAGGGGCGGCCGGTTGTCCTCGCCGCCGGTGAATGGGCGTGAATTGAGAAGTGCGTGAATGAGGGTTGTGCAGGAGCAAAATTACCGCGAAGCAGGCCCGCCCCCCACCCGATTCTTGCTCTTTTTACCCGCTTCCCACTACCCGCCGGAGGCCGGACACGGTCACGCTTTACTGACTACCCAGCGACTTTTCGGGATTTCGGCAGGCCGCCTTCAACGCGTGATAACCAGCGGCCAGCATCGTTACCAGTACCGTTGCCTGGACGCTACCGGCAAATACGGTGACGGGCAGGGGGCCTTTAAGGCCGGCGCACGCCGTGCAGACATCGGTCCGGCTTCGTGCAATGCCTTGCTTTTTGCAAAATGCCGGTTTGGGAACATTATTCCTTGCTGCTGCTTTTTTCCAATGCCAGCGGCCGGACCTCGTTGATCAGGGTTACCAGCATTTTGCCCGGTTCTTCCAGAAAGATCAGGTGGGCGGAGTGTTCAAACCAGATTCCTTTCTTGATGGGGGCTTTTACGTTTTTTAGCCACTCCTCGGTCGGTCGGTTGGGAGTGGTATAGTCGTGCCGGCCCATGCACATAAATACCGGAACGGGAAAGCTTTTGATGCCGGTGAAGTTCACATCCAGAAATTCCGGTAAGATGCGTCCCAGCGTAAAAAGGCTTCCCTGATCAATGGCATCGGTTTCTTTTTCTGCGTACTCCGGCGAAAGCAGCGGGGCATTGAAAAAATAGGCCGAGTTATTCCGGTAGGCAGTTAAGCCGCCAAAATACTGGGGCCACTTCCTGGCGATGATGATTCTTTCCCGGGTAATGGGTTTATCTCCCGGGTAAGGGGCAATGGATTGCAATTCTTGCAGTGCCGTGTCATTCCTGAGCCGGGTGGCTCTTTGGACGCCGTAGTTGAAGCTCAGGCGTTCATTGTCCCTGGTGTTGATAATTTGCCCCATACCCACGTAAGCGTAGAACAAATCCGGTCTTTTCAGCACTGCTTTCACGGAAACAATCGTTCCCCAACTGTGTCCCACCAGGATCACCTTCCGCTTGTTATACTTTTCTTTGATGAATTGGGTCAGTTCGATGGCATCGGTTACGTACTGCTCGATGTTGATGGTTTTCTCCAAGCCCGTCGTGTCATTGGCCAGGTAGGTTTTTCCGGAAGCCCGCTGGTCGTAATTGACTACGGTGAAGTATTCTTCAAGGGGGCTTTGGAACATCCACATCAAGGGCGAGACGGGTGAGGCGGGCCCGCCGTGTACAAACAAAATAACCGGATTATGTTTATCGCGGCCTCTTACGTACACCCACTGCCTGATTCCGCCGATCTTCACTGCGTAGCGCTCCTGAACCCCGTTGGGCGTAACAATGGAGTCCAGGTCTCGTATGGTTTCTCTGGCTTTATCATATTTATCACTGGAATCGCTGTTTTGCCCAAAGGAAGTGATTAAGGCAGCAAACAACAGGATGATCAAAAAGACACTTTTCATCTGATGCCGGTTAGCGGTTCACTGTTGCTCTTTTGGCTCCTTGTTGGCTATCGGGTTTGTTGCTATATAAGCATAATTCTTCCTGACTACCCGGAAACGTAACTGTCCTGATAAAGGTAAGTCCAATTTTTTCCAGCAGCCGGACTGATTTTTTATTACTTGGCAACGTAACAGCCCACATCGTGGAAATCCCTAACCGGTCTCTGGCAAAAGACAAGGTGGCACTTGCCGCCTCAAAAGCATAGCCTTTTCCTGCATGTTCAGGCAGAAATGCAAACCCTATGTCGGGGTGTTCCAACGGGTCCCGCTTGATAATTCCGCACATACCAATGGCCTCCGGGCCGTCCTTTTTTTCTACCAGCCATAATCCAAATCCATGCTCCCGGTAGCTTTTGAAAGGACCATTCTGAAGGTAGCTTTCCGCCTGCTCCTTGGTTTTCACGTTTCGCTGGCCAATGTATTCCAGCCACCCCGGGCTATTGAGCAGTTCGATGACAAAGGCAGTATCATCCAGTCTGAACTCCCTTACCCTTACCCTTGCTGTTTCGAAAATCATATTCATTTGGATGCTGTTGTTTACTTTATTTTCCCTTTGGCTCTTTTGCAAAAACACCAGGGTCAGCGTTTCACTGACTGCCCGCCGCCGTAATTCCCGATAGCCTAATTTATGGTACAAATACAAGTTCTTTTCGCTCTTGTAGCCGGTGAACAATTCGAACCGTCCGGCCTGGGGGAAGTAGTGCTCGATTGCCCGCATCAGGCCTTGCCCTATCCCTCTGTTCTGCAAGGAAGCCGCTACAATCAATTTACCCACGTAACAGGTGTCCGCTTCCTGGAAAGCCCTCACTGAACCGATCAACTGCCCGTTCTGGACTGCTTTCAACACAGTTCCCTCCCTAAACTCTTCCAGGACGCTCTCAAGGGTTTGATGCAATGGCGGGAGGCTATAATCGTTGTGCAATTCTGCTTCTGACACGTAGGCTTGCTGCTGCAACGCGTGGATAGCCGGTGCGTCTTCTACACGAGCCAGTTCAATGTTGTAAGTCATGCACGCAGTCTGTTTTATTGTCCACAGCAGTCATCGGCTTAGCGCTGAATATTTTCTAAACTTACTTAGCTGACAGCGTACAAACACACCCTTAGCCAAGTAAGTCAATGGAATTGTTATCGACGAAAACACCAACACGTTTTTCAATATTTATTGCAGTTCTTTCTAACTGCTATTTATTTATATTTCATAACTTGAGTTGTTTCAGAAAAGCTTCCAGGGCCATCCAGTATTCTGCATGATTTGGCGTCACTTTCCACAAGGCGATAGCGCCATGCGCACCTTTTCCTACCGGAATAAAGTCCAGATGGCAAAGCACGATATAAAGTGATTCTTTATTTTGCTGAAACAAATCGGCGGTAACTGTAAGCCCATCTTTTGCAGGAAAAGTGACTGTTTGTTGTGCTGCCGGCCTGAAAGGCAACCCATAGGCAGAAAGCAGAACGCAAATCAAAACCAGGCGCATAGATGTATTGATTTAAGCATGAGAAATAACCGGGCAAGACGGGGGAATGGTTTCACTGGCAGAGCGGACACCCGGGAAAGTAGCGCTTACACTGTGCTTAAAACGCCACCGTCTGCTCTTACACAAGCACCGTTTGTGGCAAGCGATAATGGACTCGAAAGATAAGTCGCCAGGCTGGCTATTTCAGCAGGTTCAATAAAACGCTGTAACAGCGAATGAGGATTTGATTGCCGTAAAATGGCACTTTTCATTTGATCTGCACTTACATTTTGTGCTTCTGCAATCTGTTCGATCACCCTCGCTACACCGTCAGAATAAGTAGGCCCGCCCAAAATCGTATTCACCGTCACTTCTGTTCCTGTGGTCAGCTTGGAAAGGCCGTTGCCGATGGCCATCATGGCTGCTTTCGTCATGCCGTAATGGATCATGTTCGCGGGAATATTCACGCCCGATTCGCTGCTGATAAATATAATCCGGCCCCACTTTTTGCGCAGCATGTGAGGCAACAGGAGTCTTGACAAACGCACACTGCTCATTACATTTACTTCGAAATAGGCATACCAGTCTTCGTCCGTGATATTTTCAAAGTCTTTGACCTCAAAAATGCCGACGTTGTTGATCAAAATATCTACGTCAGTCAATTGAGTAAGCAGGCTGTCCACTTCTTCTCTCCTGGTGAAGTCCGCCGGTATTGCCGAAACAGCTGAGTTGGGAAATTTTTCTTGCAGCTTTTTTTTCGCCTGTTCGGTTTTTTTCCTTTGCCGCCCATTGATTATTACCTCAACGCTTTCTTGCAGCAATTGCTCTGCAATGGCAAAGCCAATTCCCTGGGTCGATCCACTTATAAATGCCTTTTTTCCTTTTAACTTTAAGTCCATTTTAAACTATTGCTGGTTTATAATAATCCAAATTGTTTAAAATGATGCGTAAAATGTTTGCCGTGCCACCGGAGCCATTCATCATGATTTAATTCTCCGAAGGCTGCATGCATGGCTGTTTTACCATTTTCAGAAAAATATTCCTCAAATGCAGCCAACTCTTTGTTCAATTGCCCAATAGCGAGTTGCAGGTTTTCGAGACGCAGTGTTTTTGAGTTGTCCGATAAAGTCCCTTTTTGATGCTTAGGCATTTCAAATTCACTGTAAACCATGAATTGTTTCATTCCAACCGCTTGCTCGGGAGGGAATTTAAGGTTGGCAAGCCTTTTGCCATTTGATTCTTGTACAGCCTCAATTAGATGCTCAATCATATTTTGGGCCCGGAGCTTTCCCCATAAAGGCAAGGTGTCAGCAGTCAACAAACTTAGTTTTTGATTTAGATTATGTATGTCTGTGAGGTCTATAAATTTTGTCATAGAGGTTTATTGAGTTGTAGGTTATGTGGCCACTCGGGTATCCGCCGTTACTACCTTTGTCAGCGGGCACTGAATGTGCGGATTGCGCTGTGGTCTGAACCTCCCGTGTGGATTTCAACATTCCCGGAGTTGAAATACCAGTCGAACACTTCGCCAACCCCATGGTTGCGGTCTGCGACAAAACCATCCAGGGACATTGACATGATTGCGACAATTTTTGTCGTTTCCTTTTCCTGGTTATCCATGAAGTACTACGTTTTTGTCGTTTATAACTGGTGCTGATTTCATCAATGCTCAGGCTCGTAGATCAGCAATACGTTTCCGCACTTGAAAGGGACCGTTTCACGCAGCTTCAAGCCTTTCCTGGCCCTTTCTTTAAATAAAGTTTTGCCTTCACCCAGTAGTACGGGATTGATGATCAGGCGGTACTGGTCAATGAGGTCGTGGTTGATGAAGAAATCGGCAAGGTCCGCACCGGCAAACAAAGCCAGGTCTTTTCCGGCTTTTGCCTTTTCTTGCCTGATGGTTTCGGCTGCATTTTCCCTGACCAGTGTGGCATTCCAGGCAACGGTTTCCAGCGTCCGGGAAAAAACGAGTTTGGGGGTATGGTTCATCACCCGTGCAAATTCGTCATCCAGCGGGGGCCAGTAGGCGATCATATCCTCATAGGCTTTGCGTCCGTAGATGAACGTGTCAACCGTTTGAAAAAAGCCCGTCATATACTCCGCCATTTCTTCATTCCAGGTATGCCAGTTGTAATCGGGATCTTTTGCTTCGATGTATCCATCCACGGATACCATCATGGATAAAACTACTTTTCTCATTTTTAATCTGCTTTTAGCAATGGGTAGAAAACGCTGCGGAGGTGCATTCCGGCTGCCGGCTTACAGGCGATTCAAGCATTCTGATTTTTGCTGTAATTGAGCAGCCAGTTGATGCCGAATTTGTCGGTGAGTGCTCCGAACGTATCACCCCAGAACTTCTCCGACAAGGGGTCTTTGACGGTGCCGCCGGCGGCAAGACCGGCAAAGAAAGCATTGATTTCCGTCTCACTGCTGCAAGTGAGCATGAGCGAAACGGGATTCCCCGCTACCAGCCCGGCTCCTATCATGTCGGAAGCCATCAGCAGTACCGATCCGTTTTTGGTCAGGGTGGCGTGCAGAATCTGCTGCTGCATCCCGGTCGGCGTCTGCCCGGCCAGGGGAGATTCGGCAACCGTTTGCAGGGAGAGTTCACCGCCCAGGCATTCCCGGTAGAAGGTCATTGCTTCGCGGCAGTTGCCGTTAAAATTCAGGTATCCATTGATGCGTGTCATGTGGTTTGGTTTAAAAAGTGATTGCTGCCTTCGATTCAAAAAATGTTGATTGCCTGGTTGATGGATACAAAGGTACGGGGGATGGGTACGCTTTTACGGGTGCGGATGCGCCCACTTCAGGGGGCGATTGCGACATTATGATTGTCGTCAGTCCCCGGGGTAAGGGCTGGCAGGTTGTTTAATACTTCCTGAGGTACATCAATCTTGAAAGGTTTCGTACTTGTTTTTTTGATCTTGCCTGATACAAAACTAGACAACTCCTTTCCCTGTTCATTGTAAAAAATTTACCTCGGCTGTTGAAAAATAGCTGACTACTGATTTTTTATTTCACTTTCAGGAAGTTGTAAAATCAAAACGGGTACCAGGTTATTCTTTTCAAGCAGTAGCTGAGATGTGAGGTATTCGGTAGGTTTGATTCCGGCAAAGTGAGAAAAGTCCTTTATAAAGTGGGCCTGGTCGTGATAACCATGTCTCTGGACTACGGAGAACCAATCAACTTGATCTTTACGTTTTTGAATCTCATTTACCACGTGACGAAACCGGTTGATTCTTTGCAAGTATTTAGGAGAGAAACCCGTATGTCTTTTAAGCAGGTGGATGACGTGTTTTTGGGAGTAGCCTATCTGGTGAATCAACCAATCGATGGGCCGGTGCAAGTTTTGATCTACAAACTTTATGATATCCTGCTCCCTGCTTTCAACGACAGGAAACTGCAAAAAGAAAGCCTCAATCAGTGCAAACTTACCGGCTACTGTTTCGGAATTCAATAGTTGCTGATACAATTGATTGAATGAATTACCAAGGATCGCTGCTGCTTCAATTCCTGCACGGTCTATGGCAGATACAGGAATTCTGGTCAGGGCATAGAACCCGCCTGCCGTAAAGCGGATGCTCATGATGGTGGAGTCTTGATGGTTCTTATAAAAAATGGCTTGCTTCTGCATGCCAGAAATCCACGCATACTTCACATCAATGCCGCCATTGGGTGGTTTGTTCAAATGAATGGTGTTTTGAACATGCTCGTTGAGGTCTATAACCAGGTTGATTCCTCCTTGTGGCAGCTCTTTAATGTAATCTACGGGCAACTCGGCCCGTAGATACAACATGTACTGTATGTACCTGGACAGTGGTTCACCTGGTATGTGGTGCTCAATCTGCATGCGCTAATGTAGGGGCTCTCTCCCAATAGACAATTCTTGCCCCAACAGAAAGTTGATGGCGGTTTGGCGTTGGTACGGCACGGAATGCTTAGGGGTTGCCGGAAGCGGTCATGCGCCGGGTCAACTCCGGAAACCGGATCACGGCCGCGATCCAGACGAATGCAGCAACGGCGGCCGGAAAAAGGAAAGACTCCTCCAGGATGACGTGCGAGGCAATGGCGCCTCCCATGTAGGCGACCAGTAACAGGGTTTCTAATACACCGGGATGAAACTACCCGTTGCGGCAAGTGCTGTTCCTGAGCGACAACCAATCGGCAAAGCCGGTCCGGGAGATAAAGCCCGGTTAGGTTTGACCTAACTTCTTACTTCGGGAGAAATTGCGGATTCAGTATTCACCGGGCACAGCCTATGAGAAGGCCGGGTTCAGTTCCAGGCTCAGGAGACGGTGGACGACTGCCTGAGGCCCCACCCGCACATGCCCTCCAGAATAGGACGCAGGGTGAGGCCTTCCTGGCTCAGCCGGTATTCTACCTTGGCGGGCAACTGTTGATAGACCTGCCGGTCGATGAGCCCGTCGGCTTCCAGCTCCCGCAACTGCTGGGTGAGCATTTTTTTGCTGATGCCCCCAATCAGCTGGAATAATTGCCCGAACCGGTTCACTTCGTGGTCAATCATATACAGAATGACCGGCTTCCACTTACCCCCTATCACATCCATAGTAGCCGTTACCGGGCAACCGTTGATTTGTCGGTAATGCGCCAGAAACTCGGTGAAAGCCGGGGAGTTCTTCTGTTGTTCCAATCGTTGTAAATAACTGTTTAGCTCCATACGTACTTTATTATTTGGTAGTCACCTTTTTGTAACTACTTGTTAATCAGCATAATTTCCTGGATGTTTGGGCTGTGCTTCACCTAAAATTACTTTCATCATGCCCCTGTTTTCTTTCGCTTACCAGGCATTCGTAAGAGGAGTGTGCCAGGTTGCGTTTCCTCTCTGTTTATTTCTGGTGATCCTCCACCCGGCATTTTCCCAACCGGCCGATTCCACCCTGCAAAATGAGTCGCACGCCCGGTGGCTTAGAAGTTTAACCGGAACCTGGCAGGTGACCATGACCGCCCAGCCCATGGCCGATGCCAAGCCAATGGTCGTCAAGGGCATTGTCGCAGAACGAAGCATGGTAAACAACTTCTGCCTCTATGAAATCATGCGGCCGGCACCCGGTTCCGGGGTTCCAAACTTTCAACGCATCAGCTACCTGGCGTATAATTTCAACGAGAGACGCTGGGACTACATCAGCATCGATTCCCGGATCACGGGCGGCATCATGTTTTTCACCAATGTTGAAAGCAACCAGGATTCCATCACCTCCTACCTGTTTAATTTCCCTTACCCGGGTTCGGGGCCTTACCAGCAAGCCAAGGGAACAGCCACGTCGGCGCGTAACGTCATTCTCACCCGCAATGACAGCGAGCAGGTGGTCAAGCAATACTGGTGGTTTGCCGGCGGTCCGGAATGGCGGGGAATGCAGTACGAGTACACCCGCAAACCCTAGCCAAGTCCTTTTGCAGAAGTCATCGATGGGTATTTGAAGGACATCCGCGGCCGGCACGTAACTGTGGCCCACTTGCAGGAGGAAATCCAGCATGCCCCGCCCCTCAATCAGATGATCAAAATCTGGTAGTTGTTTAAAAGGTGTTGATGCAGGATTGGTTGTAGTCGATGATGAAGAGTTTAGTGACTGCTGGTCAAAGATGGGCAAGGGCAACCAGGTGGTACGCTTGTGCTTGGGCTGCTCAAAGTAGGCGAACACCGATGCTTTAAGTGTTTCTCCTTCCGAGAGCCGTACCGTTTTGCCCGGTCCTGCTTCTCTAAGCAACCTAGCTGCGTAGCGTCCTTCCCGTGCGATGCCGGCGGCCCGGTTGCCGGTTACCTTTTCGAATGCGGCTTCTTCCTGAGCAGCATGCTGCGGCTCAAAGCTAAGGGTGGCCTGAGAGGTAACGGGAGTTTGCTGGCGGAAGGCCACGCGTAGGTTGCCCAGGTGGTCGGCGTAGTGGTACTCGTAGGCGAGTTGTCCGCTCTGGGGGTCCTTGATGATTCTGCCCTCCTCGTGGAGAATGTGCGACAAGGCGTTGGTAGTACCGGCTGCCTCGTCGCTCTCGAACTGGATGCCCTGCCCGTAGTAGGTGTAGGCAGTCTTGGGCAAGGGCAGCGGACCTGAGGTGACCTGCTCCTTGTAGGTGCGGGCCTTCTTTTGCCACTTTCGGCCAGAGCCGTCATAGAGGTAGTCGATCTGGCAGGTAGTGGCGTCTAGCTCCCCGTTGATCTTCTTTTTGAGCACCACCGTCTCGACCAGTCCCAGCGAGTTGTAGAGGATGCTGGTGATGCCTTTGTTCTTGTCGCTCTTGAGGCTGCCGTCTGCGTAGTAGTCGTAATCGTCTCCGATGGTATTGCCATCCTTAAAGTCGCCCGCTTCTACATTGCCCCTGATGGTATCACTCACCGAAAACAACTTGTTGGTAGTCGAACCGCCCCGGTAGGTGTAGGTGAGCTGGTCAATGACCCCAAAGCCGGGAGCGGCCGGCGTGCCACCGCTCATGCCGTTTCTAGTCAAAGACAGGATGTTGCCGTTCTTGTCGTATTGCATGCCCGAGAGCGAGTAGTTCTCTCCCGCCCTGCCCCCCAGGTAGACGGCTCCCGTCAGGCGATTGGCCTCATCATTTCACTGCTATTGAGGAGAACCAACCGTTACGTCCTGGACAAGCCGCTTTGTTCATTGCCCCTGACCAAAAGCAGTATGTCGGGGAGCTTCGCCTGCCCCGGTACAACTTGGGAAAGGTGAAGGCCGGACAGCAGGCACTCATCAAGTTTGCCGGATACCCATTTGAAGAGTATGGAGCGGTGGAAGGCAGGATTACTACCATTGCCCAGATCCCGGGTAACGACAGTACTTTCTCAGCCAAGGTTCGCTTACCAACAGGCTTTACGACTCAATACGGCAACAGGGTCACTTACCGGGTGGGGATGCAGGCCAATGCTGAAATTAGTGCTGAAGACATCAGTCTGCTCGAAAGGCTGGTGTATCTGTACCGGAAAGCAACACATTCTCTATAAGCGTATTGCTGCACTGATTCATATCTACTAGGGTTTGCGTCCTCAAACCGTAGTAATAAACGGTATCATAAGAGGTTTCCGTTACTTTGGTTTGTGTAACGGTTTTTTGTTACTCCTACGTTGATAGTCCCTCCGTATCCCTGTTAGCAATGCGTACAGGTACACAGAACGGCCGATTTCTCGCTTCATTATCTGTATAACAAACCGGGGGTCTTACACGGCCCTACGCAATATTTATTACTACAAACTAGTATTTTTACAAAATCCTCTCTATTATTACTGCATAATAGTATTACTCATCCATGAAACGTATTCAGCTCGGTGAATTCGAAGAGATCGTCCTGCTCACGGTAGGCGTGTTGCACGGCAATGCCTACGGCGTAACGATTAAAGATGAGATCGAACAACGCCTCAACCGGGAAGTAACGATCGGTGCCTTGCAGGTCACCTTGCGGAGACTCGAATCCAAAGGCTTTCTCAAGTCAACGCCCGGGGGCTCAACCGAAAGCCGGCGTGGACGACCCAAGCTTTTCTTCGAAATCACCGCTTACGGGAAGAAAGCCCTGGATTATTGCAAAGAGTCGCGTGACGAGCTTTGGAAGGCGCTGCCCGAACTGGTGCTCAATCTAAAATAAAAGGCCATGAAAAGCGCTGAGCCACCCCGTTTCATCTTGCGTTTCCTGGAATGGTTTTGCAAGCCGGAATATCATGCCGACATCGAAGGCGACCTGCTTGAATTCTACGATAGAAGAGTAGCAGACCGGGGAAGAACCCGGGCAAATTTACACTTGTGCAAAGACGTTCTATTCCTCTTCAGACCGGGAATTATCCGATCGGCTACTATTCATCAACCTATATCCTCCAACGGTATGATCAAGAGTTATTTTATTATGGGGTGGAGAAACCTCCGCAAAAACAAACTCTACTCGACGCTCAATGTGCTGGGCCTTACATTCGGCATGGTTTGTTTCCTATTGATTAGTCTCTATGTGTATGATGAACTCAACTTCGATACGCAACATAGTAAGGCGGAAAGAATTTATCGGGTGATTACCCACGAAAAAAGTCCCAACAATGAAGCTACAACAGTCGCCGCAGCCGGGTATATGGTCGCCCAAGAATCCAGGCAAACTTTTCCGAATGTAGAGTGGACAACACGCATGCAACGCGTTGGGCGGGCTAACCTTGTCGATCCCGGGAATCCCGTCAATGTACAGGAGACCATCACTGTCGCGGATGAATATTTGCTTCAGGTATTTGATTTTCCGCTTCTTGAGGGCGATCGGCGTACTGCGTTGAAAGAGCCGAATTCTATTGTGATTACTGAAGACCTCGCCATGAGAATCTTCGGCAGGAGAGATGTGATCAATAAAAATTTGCAGTTCAGCAACATGCAAAACCCGGTAAAGATCACGGCGGTCCTGAAAAATCACCCGCAGAATTCGAGCTTTACTTTTACGAGTGTGTTGTCGGAGTCGACGCGGTATTCCAATGAAGAATTCATGCGTGAAGCCATGAGTGACTGGGCTTCACCGAACTACACCGTCTACGCATTGTTAAAGCCTGGTGCCAATGCTGATTCTGTTTCCAGTAAAATCACCCGCCTGGTTCATGCCAATGCATCGCTCGAACCAGGCACAAAACTTTCCTACAGTCTTCAGCCATTGAAGGACGTGCATTTGAAATCGGAAGGCATTACCGATGGGGCCAGAAATACGAACGTTGATCCCATTCCGCAGGGAAACCCGGTATACGTAACCGTGTTCTTATTTACGGCCATTCTCGTCTTGCTGATCGCAGGAATCAACTACTCGAACCTGACCACTGCCCGGGCCTCGAGCCGGCTTAAGGAAATCGGTGTTCGAAAAGCGATCGGAGCGGTGCGTGGCAATCTGATCGGGCAGTTTCTTGTCGAATCCCTCATCACAACCGTGATCGCTTTCGGGGTTGCGGTGCTCATCGTTGCCCTTTTACTTCCTGCTTTCAATGAATTTGTGAATAAAAAGTTTTCGCTTTTCACCTCCGTAGGCTCCCGTTTCTGGGCCGCCGCGGTAGGGCTGATCATTGCGATGGGTTTGCTTTCTGGTGGCTATGCCGCTATGTTGCTTTCCCGTTTCAACCCGGTTTCATTACTAAGAGGCCTGGCGCTCAAAAGTGGTAGTGATTTCTCGGTGCGCAAAGCATTGGTCGTCCTGCAATTCACGATTTCAACGGTAATGATCATTGGAACGATTGTGCTCTTCAAGCAGGTACGTTTTTTAAACAAGAGCAACCTGGGCTTCAACAAAGACCTGATGGTGGTCATCGACGTGAATGTAGGCAAGGCCCGCTCCAACTTTGACTGGGTGAAGAACGAGATGTCGAAGATCGTGGCGGTACAGCAAGTGTCTGTAACTTCGCATGTGCCGGGAGAATGGAAAACTTTAGTGAGAGTGAAGCTCAAGAAGGAGGGCGGTGGTGATCAGTTGCAGACCGCCTATGCGATCGGTGCGGATAAGGATTTTCTGGCCACCTATGCCATCAAGTTGCTCAAAGGCAGAAACTTCAGGAATGACAATGACACCTCGGCCATCCTGATCAACGAAGCGGCAGCGAAAATGCTGGGCATTACTAACTTTTCAAATGAAGCCGTTGAGATTCCGCAAAGTGCCCGTGGTTCCTTTTTTGCTCCACTTTATGACGACGTCAACGCTTCGTTTAAACCGCGGGTGGTAGGCATCGTGAAGGATTTTCATTTTCAATCCTTGCGGGCGAAGATAGAGCCATTGATCATTGCCTACCATGACAACCCGATTTATCCGATCGATTATTACTCGGTAAAGATCCACCCTCACAACATTCAAGCTACTCTCGACAAGCTTAAAAGGGTAATGGTAGCAAACGATGAACGCGAGCCTTTCGAATACCACTTCCTTGACGAGCAGCTGGCGCGGTTCTACATTGAAGATCAGCGTAGTCAAACGATTCTCGGTTGGGTCGCCCTGGCCAGCGTGGTCATTGCCTGCCTGGGCCTCTTCGGACTGGCCACCTATTCGGCCGAACAACGGTTGAAGGAAATCGGCGTGAGGAAAGTTTTAGGTGCCAACCTGGTAAGCATTATGGCGTTGCTCTCTAAAGATTTTGTGAAACTGGTTTTGATCGCCTGCTGCTTTGCCTTCCCTATTGCGTGGTTTGGCGCTAACTGGTGGCTACAGGAGTATGCGTATCACATCGACGTGGAGTGGTGGATCTTTGCACTGGCTGGCCTGATTGCAACCGGTATTGCGCTGCTCACGGTGAGCTACCAGGCCATCAAGGCCGCATTGGTGAACCCGGTGAAGACTTTAAGGTCGGAATAAAAGGGCAAGTTATTAGGAGTTCCCGTACGTGAACTTCACCAAAAAAATGGAGGTAGTGGTAAAAACTGAACTGATACGGCAGCATTGTAGCGGACGATAAAAAGCTGGATGGCAGGTACTGATAACTGCAGTCATAGCTTGTCTAGCAGTTTTGCCCAAAGGTGTCATGTTAGGTGATCAGTTCCGATTTTACCACTACCGCGGATTTTATATACCCCGTAAACGAAAAAGTTGATTTATTGAGAGGGTGGGAGAGACAATTCATAGTTCACCTCATTTCAATTGCAAGGCAGTCATGATTGCTGCTTTGAAATGACCGCCAATCGGAATTTTATGAATCCCCACTTCCAGGGTATTGCCATAAAAGGCCGTAACAGCCTCCAGGGCTACAACATAGGAACGGTGTGCCCGGATAAAGACTGGTGGAGAGGGCAGAAGTTCTTCCAGCATTTTTAGATGGAAGCTAACCAGCAGGAGGCGGTCTTTTAAATACAGGCGGGTAAAATCCCGTTGCGCTTCTAAAAACAAGATATCTTGGAAACGGACTTTGACCAGCTTATAGTCCTGCTTAAGGAACAGGTAGCTCCTTTCTTCCTGCTGTGGGACGGGTAGGGCTTGCACCTGGAGGGACACCATTGGCAAAGACAGTTTTTGCTGTATTTTCCCCGCTGCCTGTTTAAAACGCTCCAAGGTAATGGGCTTGAGCAGGTAATCAACGGCACATAATTCAAACCCTTCTACCGCATACTCACTGTAGGCCGTGGTAAACACAATCAGGGGCGGATTTTTCAGCGAACGCAGAAAGTCCGTACCGCTCATGAAGGGCATTTGGATATCCAGAAACAGGACGTCAATGGGCGTTCGGTGCAGCGTTTCGTAGGCCTCCGTCGCTTTTTTACACTCCCCGACTAGCTGCCAATTGGGAAAATAGGAAAGATGCGTTTTGAGCACCTGCCGGGCAATGGGTTCATCATCCACAATCAGGCAACGGATCAGTGCTTGCTCCAGGGAGTCAGCCGCCGGTTTGAGAGCATCGTTTTTATCCATGGCCTTATCTATAAATGGCGCAGTTCAATGGTTACTTTGTACACGGGCGGAGCGTCTTCAATCTGAACGTGATGCTGCGCCGGGTAGGCGTTATTGAGCCGTTTTTGCAGATTCTGCAGGCCAATGCCCCCACTCGTTGCCGGCCGTTGCCCGGGCAGATACGTGTTGGCTGTGACCAACTGCAAATTCCCCTGGCGCGCCTTCAGGTGAATCTGAATCCAACTGTCGGCTTCCGCATCGGTGGAGCAATACTTGAATGCATTTTCCACCACTGGCATAAACAGCAGGGGCTCAATGTGATACGAATGGGCGTCCACCTCAACCCGGCATTCCACGCGGGTAGCGTTAAAGCGGAGCTTTGCCAAGGCAATGTAGTCATGGAGCAACTGGATTTCCCGCTGCAGGCTGTTTTTTTCCCCATTGCTCTCGTACAAAGTATACCGCATAAAACCCGCCAGGCGGGCAACCGTTTCGGCAGCCTGCTGGGTATGCTGCTGGAGGATGAGTCCATAAATGTTATTTAAGGTATTGAACAGGAAATGGGGATTGACCTGTGACTTGAGAAAATCAAACTCAAGCCGGCTGTTTTCCTGGGCCAGTTTCAGGGAGCGGAAGCGTTGACTCAGGTACGATACGCCTAGCTTCAACCCGAGTGGCACGGCAAGGGCCAGCCCGAGCTGATACAGGATAGCCAGGGTCAGTATCCGGGCCAGTACTACCCTGAGAAAGCCTCCTTGCAGGAAGTGATCGTATTCGGGTAAAGCGGTTTTCAGAATGAAACGGCACTGGACGCAAAGGGCAAACAGCAAACGCTCCAACCAATAATCCAGCACTGTATAGCACCCGATGAGCAAGCAGACGGCGAGTATTCCGGCCAGGTACTTTTTGGGCATCAACAATAGCGGAAGTACGTAGTACACCAACGGGTAATAGACCACCAGTGCGCTAAACGTGACTCTGAGCGGGGAAAGATAGGTCGCCGGCGTACCGCGGAAAGCGTCAAAGGTAATGGCTTCGATATAGTACTGGACCGCGTAAAACAGCAGCCAGAATAACACGTGTAGCCCCAGCCGGAGCCAGGGGTGGCCGTGTACGTGATCAAGTCCATCCTCCAGGTTCATGGGTAAAGATCCGTTTTACGCACTAAAATCCCTACGTTATCTCACCAATTAGCCTTTTTTAGCAACCAGTTACCCGTTTTGGGCAACAAAGGCAAAGCACTGCTTACTATGCCCTTGTTGTCCGGCAGCACCAGGCGGTCGGCTTTTTCCTGCTTTCGGTCGGGCTCCTTTCCGCCTTTCCTCACGAAGGGTTCTCTTTGCCGCAACACTGACAAACACCGGCAGGCGAAAGTGACCTGCTGGTACAGCATCATCAGCAACCCGGATTGGCATGGGACCCAACTATTGTATTTGCTGGATAATCCTGCTGCTCTTAACGGCAACGGGGGCGGGGTACGGACAGGAAGTGCCTCCCGGAGAGGATGTGCCTTTGGAAACAGATACCCTACCGGCCCGTACGTTCCGCTTCCTTCCCATCCTCTCCTACGCCCAGGAAACCAGCCTGCAACTGGGGGGCCACGGCTTGTATGCATTTTCTTTAGCGGATACCGATTCGCTCACCCGGAGTTCCCACGTGTCGTTGACTGCCCTGTATACGCTCAACAAGCAAATCATCCTGAAAGCACAAAGTGACCTATGGTCCAAAAACAACACCTGGCATTGGGCGGCAGAGGCGGGTTTGCGGAATTTCCCCTTTTATTTCTACGGAATCGGGGCGCAGACCCGGGCAAAAGACCAGGAGTTACTCGTGGAAAAACGGGTTAATTTCTATGTATCAGCCGAAAGACAAATAGCCGGCCCTTACTACGTAGGACTGCAACTGGGCTTAGATGCTTACCGGTACCGGAGCCTGGCGCCAGCCGGCCGCTACCAAAGCGACTCTACCATAACCGGAAAAAGGGGAGGGCAACTGGTTTCACTCGGATTGCTGCAAGTGTACGATAGCCGAAACAGCGTGGTATACCCTACCCGGGGCCTTCTTGCCCGGCTCACTGCGGGCTATGCCCCTAAGCTGGCAAGCCGGCAAAATTACCGGGGACCTTTGCTACTGGCGGATCTGCGCCTGTTTAAAAGCCTCTCCCCGGCGTGGGTACTGGGGTTGCAGGGCGTCTACCAAGCCTATTTGGCGGAGCGAGTGCCCTTTTACCTCTTGCCACAATTGGGCAGTGACCAACTCATGCGGGGCTACTATGCCGGGCGCTACCGGGATAAGCAACTGGGAGCTGCTCAAGCGGAAATCCGGTTCCGGTTTACTCCCCAACTGGGGGTAGTAGGTTTTCTGAGCGTGGGTACAGTAACTAGCCAAGTGGGCCTCCTAATGGACAGGTGGAAACCCTCGTACGGGGTGGGACTCAGGTATTTTGTGGATTCGCACCAGGGACTCAGTATTCGGCTTGATTACGGGATAGGACAGCGATTGTTCAATGAGAAACGGCAAAGCGGCTTTTACTTTTCGTTGGGCGAGGCCTTCTAACCACCCTTGTCGTCGGCTCGACCAAGCAAGCTTGAAAGGAGTCACCATCCCTGTACGTGCTGGTTTTATTTCAACAGGTAGCTATGAACAAAAAGACCTTCTTGTGGGTAAGCATTGCTGGATTGGCTGCTTGCCTGCTGCTTGCGCTGGTGTTTAAGAACACTTCGCACCCCCCAAAATCGCCTGCTCCTTCGGCCCTGGTACAAACCAGGGAGGGCTGGGTCAGGGGAACGCTGACTGCTACGCTGAGGCGATTTCAAGGCATTCCCTACGCCGCCCCGCCTACTGAGGCAAATCCAAATCGCTGGAGAGCCCCCCAGCCGCTCACTCCTTGGCAAGGGGTGCGGGAAGCTACCCGGCCGGGCAGTCCCTGTCCGCAACTTCCCACTCCCTACGCGGATATGGCCAGCACGGAGGAGGATTGCCTATGTCTGAATGTGACCACCCCATTGCGCGTGGATTCACTGCACTTAAAACCGGTGATGGTCTGGATTCACGGTGACGGGTCGGTAGGGGCGGGCCACTTGTTCGACCCGGCAAGGCTGGTAGAAACCGGGGATGTAGTCGTGGTTACAATTAATTACCGGCTAGGCATTTTTGGCGGTTTTGGCTACCCGGGACTCGAAGGGTCGGGCACGTTTGGGTTGCTGGATCAACAGGCCGCTCTCCGCTGGGTCCAGCGTAACATTACTTCCTTTGGGGGTGATCCCAATAACGTTACCTTGTTTGGGGTCTCTTACGGCGCCCTATCGGCCAGTGCCCAACTATTGTCTCCAAGGGCCAAAGGCCTGTTTCATAAAGTAATTCTGCAGAGTGGGTTCGCCCTGATGGATATGCCAGCGGGCACCATGATCCCTGGTATGGAAGCCGTGCCTTGGTTCGGGTGGCGGAGCCAAAAAGAGATTGAGCAGCTAGGGGTATATGTGGCCGGGCAACTCAAGCGGCCGGATCTAAAGGCCTTGCGCCAGACTCCGGTGCAGGAGTTGCTGCCTTTTTTATCCCTCTTTATGCCCTATGGCTACCAAACGGGGGTGTTGCCCACCAGACCCGATCAGGCACTACAAACCGGATCGTTTAACCGGGTGCCGGTACTGGCGGGAAATACCCGCGACGAACACCGAACCTTTGTCGGGCTGTTCCGGGTGCTGGCAGAACACCCGGTGACAAACGACAACTACAATACTCTGCTCAGGGCCGCTTTTGGCCCCTACGCCAACCAGGTCAAAAAACGGTATCCGCTCACCGCCTATGCTACTCCAGCCATTGCCTGGGCCAGCGTGCTTACCGACCGGATGTGGGCAAGGGCTACATATCGCCAGCACGGGCAGTTGGCCCAATACGTTCCGGTCTACGCCTACGAGTTTGCCGATCGGCAAGCCCCATCGAGTCTGCCTTTTCCGAAGGATTTGCCACCGGGTGCTTTTCACAGCGCCGAAGTGGATTACCTGTTTGCCACCAACCAGTTTGAGGCCAAACTCACCCCCGCTCAGCGCCAGCTTTCCGACCAGATGATTCGCTACTGGACTAACTTTGCCCGTAAGGGGGACCCCAACGGGGAGGGCTTACCCCTTTGGCAGCCGTTCAGTAGCAGTGAAGCAGTGCCATTTGTGCAAACCTTGGCTCCAATCACGTCCAGCCGGTCTGCTGCCGACTACTTCAAAGTGCATCAATTGGGCTTCTGGAATAGTATGCCATAGCGTTGGGAAGCAATATTTGACAATTGTTGTTTTCCATAAAATCCGTTTCTTCATTGGTTTGTCTGAAAGGAGCAGCAAGGAGTAAGCAGGAGTTTTTTTAGGCGGTGTCTAGTGAATAGTTTAACATACAGTGACAAATTCCTGAAGGCTTTTTAAGGGCGGTCCCACTTGAGTGGTCTGGCCTGAGTCTAGTTCCTTCTCTAAAACCAAATACCAGTCATATGAAAAAAAATCCTAATTGGTGGCTAGACGAAATAGCCAGTGCCGGGAGAGAAAACCTTGATCCTGTTCACGTGTCCCGTTACGATAAGAAGGAAGATGCCAAAGCTCAAGACGAGGTGAGACTACTCCAAAAATTTGGCCTGAACAAAGAGTCGGAAATTATTGATATCGGCGCAGGTACAGGCCAGTTTGCTTTGGAAGCAGCCATAGCATGCAGACGGGTGATTGCGGTAGATGTATCATCACTAATGCTCAAGCAGTTAATTTCCAAGATAGAAAAGGCAGGCATACAGAACATAGAAGTTATCCAATCAGGAGTTCTGACGTACAATCATCTAGGAGATTCGGTGGATTTTATCTATTCCCGTCTGGTTATGCATCATCTTCCTGATTTCTGGAAAGCCATTGCCCTTAAGCGCATTCACAGTTATATGCGTCCGGGAGGCATATTCAGGCTGTTTGACGTTGTTTATGACTTTAACCCGGAAGAAATACAAGATCGGATTGAGGATTTATGTGCAACTTTTGGCAATAACAGGGAAGCGGAATGGGTTCGGGAGGAGTTGGAAGAACACATCCGGGACGAACATTCTACCTTTCGCTGGCTTTTCGAACCTATGATTGAACGATGTGGATTTGACATAGAAGAGGTAGTGTACTCATCGGACGGGTTCTTCGGTAAATATATTCTTCGTGCCGTTTAAATAAAGAGCGAGATTGCAGTAAATACAAAGTAACGGAAAAACCACAGGTCATAAACACCACCTACGCCAACCACTGGGCAGTTTTTTCTCCGGTACCCTGCCAACGGGCAAGCTTTTTAAACCTCAACACGCATCACCTTGTTGAATAAGCAAGTATACGAAGGTATACTTGCCCTTTGGTATACTTATTCTTTTTGATCACGGCTGATGCCGATACGAAACGCTTGTCGCGCCTGGTAGCCGTGTTGACGCTCTTGCAAACCAAACGCCTGGTAACGGCCTCTGAGCTGGCAAAGCGGTTTGAGGTGAGTGTCCGAACCATCTACCGGGACATGCGGTCCCTTGCAGAGGCCGGCATTCCGCTGCTGACCGAAGAAGGAAAAGGATATCGTTTACTGGAAAGCTACCGCCTGCCCCCTGTTATGTTAAGCGAACAGGAGGCCAATGCCATTATCACGGCTCAGCACATCCTCTCGGGCAACAAGGATGCCTCCCTGGTGGCAGCTTACCAAGCGGCGGTTGATAAGATCAAGGCGGTTTTGAGCCGCAGTACCCGTGACCGGACCAACCTGCTGGCCAGCCGGATGAGAACTTACTCCAACGACCCCTCTGCCGGCGGGGGGACTTTTCTGGCTGCCCTGCAACTGGCATTGACCCACTACCAACTGGTTGAAATCCACTACCGCTCTTCCACGGGTCAACCCAGCCGCCGACGGGTAGAACCTTTTGCCCTGCTGCTGAGTAGCTAGGCGCAATGGCTGCTGGTTGGCTGGTGTCACCTGCGGCAGACCTTCCGCATCTTCCGGCTGGACCGAATGGCGTCTTTGTCGGTGCTCGATGAGCGGTTTAAGCCCCACCCCATTACGCTCAAGGAGTATTTTGACACGCTTGCAAAATAATTTTACCCACCCCTGACATACCCTTGTCGGAGAGACGGCATAGGTTTGTCTTCACAACCATCCGTGGACAGGGTCTTAACTGCCCTTCGCACGGGCATGATTCATCTTAACCCTCATTTTATGCACATTATTCTGGGAGCAACCGGCCACGTGGGTTCGGCCGTGGCCCTCACCCTGCTGAGAGCAGGTGAACCGGTAACCGTCGTTACGCGCGACCCCAACAAGCAAGACGAATGGACCCGGCAAGGGGCCGCGGTAGCCATTGCCGACGTACGTGAGCATGATCAGCTACGTTCGGTACTGGACCGGGGCGAAAGGCTCTTCGTGCTAAACCCACCGGCTGCTCCTGCCACGGATACGGCCCGGGAGGAGCAGAAAAGCATCGCCTCCATCCTGGCTGCTTTGCCTGGCTCGGGCATCCGGAGAATAGTAGCCCAATCTACCTACGGTGCGCAGCCGGGTGACCAGGTTGGTGATTTGGGCGTGCTCTATGAACTCGAGCAGGGATTAGCCAAAACGCGCATTGCTACCAGCGTGATCCGGGCCGCCTACTACATGAGCAATTGGGATACGGCCCTGGCAACGGCCCAACAAGAGGGCAAGCTCTACACCTTCTATCCCCCTGCTTTCAAGTTGCCCATGGTCGCCCCTCAGGACTTGGGGCAGGTGGCAGCCCGCCTGTTGAGGGAATCTGTTGCCCAAACCGGTTTGTATTACGTTGAAGGGCCCCAGTCGTATTCTTCAGCCGACGTAGCTGCCGCTTTCACGTCCGCGTTGGGAAAACAAGTGCAAGCCGTACACATTCCGCAGGAGCAGTGGATACCCACTTTACAAACGCTTGGGTTTTCGCGTAAGGGAGCCGAGTCGATGGCGGCAATGACGGCCATTACCTTGAAGCAGGAGTATGAATTGCCCTTTTCGCCCATCCGGGGCAAGATCACACTCGAGCAGTACATTGATAGGCTGGTAAAAAAAGACGCTAAGTAAGCGGGTGCATCAGCTTCCGCCACTAGCAGCCGGGTAACTCCTGCAAAGATATGCACTGCGTAAAGTGCTGCAGGCGAGATAGCGTCTTAAATGCTACTACATCGCCCACCTGATTATCTGGTTCCTGGTAGTGCATTTCTATAAAGTAGTCATGCAGCGCGTACAATTCAACTCTGCAAGTCTGCTGCGATTGGTTTAACAGGAACGTGCCATTCTCCCGCACGTACTTAATTTTCTCCGGCCAGGAAAGCAACAAAAAACGAAAGTAAGACAGCATATTGAATCAAGTTTTGTGATGGACTGCTTATTGGGTTCTGCTCAGCTATCCACAAGAGCTAATTTTGGACAAAGCTATAGCACCTTTATGATATAAGATTATATATATTTTATATGGATATGATAAAGGTTTGTTTATGCATTCTTCCTTCAACCCACTGACTTCCTTCTCAGCTGTTCATTGTCAAATAAAAGTAAACACAGCGCTCCTGAGTGTTGTGGAACCCTGCCAGGTATCTTCCAACTTGACAGAGGGGTGATCCGAAAGCAGCCCTTCTGGAAAGCCCGTCGCAGGTACGCTGCCGGCAATTCGGGCAGGTAGTTGGGCAGATTGTGCTTGGGGCAGGACACTTTGTACTCCTGCTCCATTACGGAACACATTGTACCACAATACGCATTGGACTGTTGGTATGTATCCTTCTGGTGGGGGTAGTTGTAGCCAGACTCCTGGACAGTAATATCCGTAAGGCGTGCACAAAGGCGACGTGCCGGTACACCATCCGCGTGCTGCGGCCAGTGCACTGCCCCGACGGTCCCACCTGCGCCCGTTCCAATCATCGCAATTATTGGCGAGCCCAGGCCAGACTGTAGTTCACTAGCAAGCCCTAGGGTCTGGCGGGCTTCCCACCACCGTTCGTAAGCATTGTTGTGGTTAAAATCAGGAAGATGGCTAGCGCCGTGCTGAGCGCCGTCATGGTGGTGAACGGCAGGTGCAGTTGGTAAGATTTAAACCAATTGTGTGAGCGCTAGACGGCAACCGAAAGCAGCACGTAGTAAAGCATGCTTTTTCTGGTGTAGTGCAGGATGATACCCCTCCTGGGGTTTCGGGCAGGAATCATGGTTGCGGCTTGGGAACTTTCTACTTGTCTCTCGGAAATGGTTTTACTGTTGGGTTGCCGGCAATATCATCGTATCTACAAGGGCTTTTGCTCCATAAAATGACGTGCAGCAAGCACCAGCGTAGCTAGTATACGGGAAGGACAGCCCCAAAGTAGGCGCTGGAAGCTATCTCTAATGGAGAGAGGTTATCTCTTTGTGGGGTTGGAAAGACCGGTACCACGTCCCTGGCTTTCGGAGGAGCGGTACCGGCTGTCTTGGGGCTATATGCTGAGCGATTGTGCCTGGCTGCGGGTTTCGTCGGGAACTTGTCCGACCTGTTCGATGCGCCGGAACTGACGCTGCTCGGGGTCGTAGGCGAACACGCTGCCGGTTTCAATCTGGTATACCCAGCCGTGCAGCGTAAGCTTGCCCAGGGCCAGCCCTGCAGCTACTGCGGGGTGGGTACGCAGGTTTTCCAGTTGCACCAGCACGTTTTCCTTGACGGCGTTCAATACCTGGTCTTCTCCGGTTTGTTCCGGGTACTTTTCCTCAACAATGCGACGGGTGGCTTCCGCGTGCTGCAACCAGTTGACCACTGAAGGCATCTGCGTTAGCTTCTCCTGGTGCAGCAAGCCGTGCATGGCTCCGCAGTGAGAGTGACCGCAGACGATAATATCGCGGATGCCCAGGGCCGTAACGGCGTATTCAATGGTGGCCCCTTCGCCCCCGTTGGCTGCCCCATGGGGCGGAACAATATTGCCCGCATTGCGCAGGATGAATAATTCACCGGGTTTGGTCTGGGTAAGCAGGTTTGGCAGGATACGGGAATCCGAACAGGTGATAAACAACGCGTCGGGTTGCTGACCCGTTGCCAACCGGCGAAACAGTTCCTGCTGTGAACTGAAGATATTTTGCTGGAAGTGGTGAATGCCACGAATGATCTTTTCCATAACGAATGCGCTTTAGAAGATAAGTAGTAGCACAAAAATGCTAACTTTTAGCCAATAGTTCACTTTTTAGTGAATTGTAAACTCAGCTAAGGCAGCAGTTACTTAAGCAAAGAGGGCTTTAGGGCAAGGATAGCAGCGTTCGGACCGCCGGTAATGGGGTGTTTATATTGCCATAAGCGTAAACAAAAAGGTTGGTTTACCGAAACCAAACTCTGTGAAAACACTCCAACCCAACAGTACTAGCAAACTACTACTGATGCTTCGCCAAATAGTCCCTTACAAATACTACCCACTCTGCTGTTGAGGCGGGAAGGGCAACGAGGGGAGGCATTAGGGAAGGAGGCGTCGGTTTTTCCAAAACTTTATCATTGCGAGTCAGGGGATAGCGAAACGCATAAAGGCTACACGGTGTCTCCACTTCATTCACGTCCAGATAATCAACGCCTCCCATGGTAGGCTGGCCGAAGACTTTTACCTTCCTGCTCTGTCTGGCCTGGAGGATAAACAGCTCGGCCGTACTGGCCGTGTTCTCATTGACCATAATGGCTACCCGTGCCGGGTAGGGCTGCACTTTGTCCATTTTGACTGTATCGGCAGGAAAGGAGACGACCTGGTTGCGCTGCTGCTTGAGCTTGGCTACCAGTTTGCGGGTCTCCTGCTTGGTCTGTTCGGTTTGGTCGGGCCAGTCCAGCGTTACTTCGAAGGCTTTGATGTTGGCATCAGTGGCCCAGATGGAGTTTGCGTCTTTTACAATCGGCTGGGTGTAGAGCAATGGGATGATTGCTTCATTTGCATTGGGTTGAAATGGTTTAATGGGCAATAAACAGGGGTCAAACTTACTTGATGTTTACACTTTTACCAATATGCCTTACACCAGATGCCGGGTGCGGAAGAACTGGTTTTTCGGCCTGTCCGTTTTCTGATTACAATGGGTTATCAGTTCCTGCCCTTCTATGCATACGGTCTTGGCTACTGGCTTGCCCGCCATGCCCTGCAACGGGAGCAGGAAAAGCGCCAACTGCTGGAAAGGCACCAGAAGATGGAAATAGCCAAGCGCCAGTTGGAAGAGGAGGCGCTCCGCACGGAGCTTTCCTTCCTCCGGTTGCAGATCAACCCCCATTTCCTCTACAACACGCTGAGTTACCTATACACCAAAGCCTACCCGGTATCCGAAGAATTGGCCGAAGGCATCGCCAAGCTATCCGACATCATGCGGTACGCCCTGAAGGAAGGCGTAGAGCAGGAAGTACCGCTACCGGAAGAAATTGAGCATTTGCATAACTTTATCGCCCTGCAACAGGCCCGGTTCAGCAACCGCCTGCAAGTGCAGTTTAAGATGGAAGGGCAGCCGGAGGAAAAGAAGATCCTGCCCATGGTACTGATCTCGTTCGTAGAAAACGCCTTCAAGCACGGTGACCTACGGCAGGAAGCCGACCCGCTCCGGATCTGCGTTGCCGCCCGGGAACAACAACTCACTTTTGTGGTAAAAAACCGCAAGAGCAACGGCTCGGCAATACCTTCCACCCACATCGGGAACCAAAACATCCAGAAGCGGCTGGCTTTAGCCTACGGCGACCGACACCAGCTCTGTATCTGGGAGGATGAGCAGCACTACCGCTGCGAACTAATTATTCATGCCTGATTTTTTAACCACTTATGCACCCTTTGTCCTGCATCATTATTGACGACGAACAGCACGCCATCGACCTGCTGCGCATTCACGTACAAAAAACGCCTTCCCTGCACCTGTTGCACGCGACCACGAATTCCATCGAGGGGCTGCATTTCCTCCAGTCCAAGGCCGGCCGGGACGTGGACCTGGTATTCCTGGACATTCACATGCCGGATCTGAACGGCATTGAGTTCCTCCGCGTGGCCAGGAGAGCCGCCCCCCTCGGTGAACCCCCGGCCGCTGCCGGCAGCAGGGAAGAGTTTCTGTTCGTCCGGACGGAGGGCATGCTGCAGAAGGTAAGGCTGGCGGACATCTGTTACGTGGAAGGCGAGAAAAACTACGTGTCCATCCAGACGGACGAATACCGGGTAACCACCCTGCTCAACATGAAAGACCTGGAGGAGCAGTTGCCGAAAGACCGTTTCATCCGGGTCCACAAGTCTTTCATCGTCGCCGTGGACAAGATTACGGCAATCGATAAGGAGCACATCCTGGTGAGCAAATCCAGCCGCATCGTTCCCATCTCCCTGAGCAACACCTATAAAGAGTCGTTTTTCGGCGTCTTGAAAGACAAGATCATCATCCGCAAGGAGAAATAGCCGTTTTGCGCTTATCCGCCTGGCAACCGAATAGCCAAACGCCGGGCCGGTTGGCAAACCTGCTTGCTCTCCAACTGGGCAAACATCCAGCCCCCTCCCCTCCTACTCCGTTTTCTCCTGCCATCGGCAAACGCCGGCCCCCGGGAAGTCTTTCCTGGGGGCCGGCGTTTGCTTTTTTTGCGTTCTGCCATTCCGGGCCAATCCTATCACCCTCCCTGTACCATTACCATAAGGTGGTAATGTTGGTAGCTTCATGCAAAGACCATTGCACCGGCTGATGTTATCAAATGACGGTGGAAAAACATAGTGGGGCCTCCCCTCCCGCTTTTTCCACCGGCATGGACATTTCCACCTTTGGCATCCCTCCTGCATTCTCTCCCACAACCGCCTTTTCCTTTATTAAAATTTACCCCTTTTTCCTGCCCTCGGATGTAAGAAAAGCAGCCGAATGCGCAGGTTTCTTGAAACGGCGTCTGATTATCAGTTGCTTAAGGTGCCAACTTCATTTGAGCGGTTTTGCGCGGAAATGACCGGAACCATTTGAATAGTACAAACCGCCCCTGCGCAAAACCGCGCAAAAGTGCGCAAATGCGTCCCTCGAAAAGGGCTTTTTGGGGCACGTTAACCATTGGAAAAAGTTGGTTTTGGGGCGCGTAAAGAGGCGTCTATGTTTGTATCGTACCGTTCAGACCACTTATTCCCATGCAAGCACGCCAATACGTTTCCTTCACCATGCCCCTGGAGGACTTCAAGCAACTGCTGTCGCTGATTGTCCGCAACGAACTCCAAACCCACCAGAAAAACGACCACGAAATGGACCCCAACGAACTGCTTACCATCCAGGAAGCCTGCACGTACCTGAAGGTTTCCCGGCCTACCGTCTACGGATTGATGAAGGAGAAGAAACTGCGCTGCCGGTACTTGTCCAAAAACCGGCTCCGCTTCCTGAGGGCGGATTTGATTGACTACGTCAAGAGCCAGGGGGGCAAACCGCAGTAAGGTCATGCACGCACCAATTGAACGGCCGTTCATTTTCACCCAAATGATGGGCCGGGGAGAAGAGTTTTACCATTATTCCTTCTCCGAACTGGCGGCCCTGGTGGGGGAAGCCGAAGCCCTCCGGAAGGTCCGTTTCTACCAGGAGCTTGCCGATCGGCACCAGGCCTACCCCGGTTTCGTACTGCACCGCTGCCGCCTGCTGGAAACCTTCCGCGAAAAGGAGGCCGCTACGGTGAAGGGCAGCGAAACACCTCAATCGGTACTGCACACCAGGGTTTCGGTGTTCTACGCGCCGGTCTCCAACATTACCCGGCACAAAGACCTGACCCTTTACCAGGTGCACGAGTTGATCCGGTCCGGCAAGTTCAAACGGCACACCGAGGCGCTCAAAAAGATTACGGATAAGAAGGCCAACCGGCAGTACAAAGCCACCCATTTCTCCTACGCCTGTTTCTCGGGCACCTTCTCCAAACGGTACGACGAGGCGCTGCTGGCGCATTCCGGCTTGATCTGCATTGACCTGGATCACGTCGGGGAACGGTTGGACAAAGTCCGGGCAGCCATCCGGGGTGAAGAGAGCTACGTGATGGACTTTGTCTCGCCCAACGGCGACGGGTTAAAAGTCCTCTTCAAGATCAACCCCCACCTCTACAGCCAGGAGGTGCACTACCGGGCCTTGAGCAGTCACTTGTCCCTGCGGTGCGGGCTGCCCCTGGCGCACATCGACCTCAGTTGCAAAAACGTCTCCCGGGCCTGCTTCCTGCCTCACGACCCCACCGTGCACCTAAATCCCCTGCTGCAATGAAAGATTTCGATCCTGCCCCTTATTTGAATGGCGTACAGGGCAACGGCAAGGCCAACGGGGCACCGGTGAATAATAACGTTTTGGCCGAAACCGAAAGCGCCGTACAAGCGGTGGAAGCGGTTGGCCTGGACCTCACCGCCCATTACCATGACTGGCTCAAGATCGGCTTTGCCCTGGCCAGCCTGGGGGAAGCCGGCCGCGCGTTCTACCACCGCATCAGCCGGCTGGGCGGCAAGTATACCTGGCAGGAATGCGACACGAAATTCGACCAGCTGCTGAAGCGCTACACCGGCAAGACCGGAATTGCTACCTTCTTCCATTACTGCAAAGAGGGCGGCATTACCTGGAAGAAAACCACCGGCCCCGCTCCCGTTCCCCAACGTGGCCACACTCAAGAGCAGCGAAAAGACGGCGTACCGGCCCCCGGCCAGCCTTCCTACCTGGAAAAAGTCCTGGCCACCCGGGAGTTGATCAAAAGGAACAAGACCCGGGAGATTGTCTTTTCGGCGCCCATCCTTAAGCAGGACGACAAACCCGTGCTGTTTCCCAATACGATCAACACCATCCAGGGGCAGGCGGGCGTCCACAAAAGCCGCCTGGCCGAAACCATTTGCAGCGCCCTGCTCAAACGGCCCGGCTGCGAGAGTACGTTGCTCAACTTTTCGGCCAACGCCTTTAAATCCTACTCGGTCTGCTACGTGGATACGGAGCGCAACCTGACCGAGCAGCTGCCCTACGCCTTGCAGCAGATTCAACGCAAAGCCGGCTACGCCAGGGAAGAACACCCGGCCAACTTCGACTACATCTCCCTGCTGGACATTCCCCGCAAGGAACGCTTCTCCATTCTGACGCAGTACCTGCACCACGTCCGGCAAACCTTCTCCAACCACCTGCTGGTGGTGCTCGACGTGACCACCGACTGCATCCGCGACTTCAACCGCTCCGACGACTCACTCGAACGCATCGACCTGATGAACGAGGCCATCAACACCTACGACGTCACCTTCCTCTGCCTGATCCACGAAAACCCGGGGGCCAGCAAAGCCCGGGGGCACCTGGGCCCGGAATTGATGAAGGAGTCGAGCACGGTCATCCAGGTAGGCTTTGAGCGGGACGGCAGCGGCAACGAAACCGACCTCATCCGCATCAAGTACCTCAAATGCCGCAGCACCCGCCGGCCGGAGCCCTTCTTCGTATCCTTCTCGGAAGCGGAAAAAGGACTGGTAGTAGCCGACAAGGCCCGGGTACAGGAACTGGCCGACAGCCGCCGGCAGAAGGCCCGCCACGAGGAACTGGTGGCTTACCTGGAGAAATGCTTACCCTCTCCCCTGTCCAGCCAGGAACTGGTTCCCCAACTCATGCAGCAGTTCGGGGCCAAAGACCGCACCATCCGGGAACGGTTGGCTGCCATCATTGCGGAGGAAGTACCCCTGTACAATGGAGAGGGCAAAGCCTGTAAGTTAGTGAAGGGCTATCAGGGCCGGGATTTAATGTATTGGCTGGAGCTTTTAGGCAAAGAGCAGAATTAGCACTGCCAAGGGCAAATGTTAACTATACAGACTTTTATACAGGACACAATTGGATAACTGATTTAAAATCAAGGTTATTAAGAGTAATATTTTGCAGGTGGTCGAGTCCCCAGCGGAAAAGGCTTTTCCATTGGGCAGTAGTTTGGTCTTTAAAGGTCTTTAGCGGAATGGATTTGCCCTCTTTGAGCAGCCATTGACCGGTTCTCAAGGCCCACACAGCCGAAAGGGATAAAACGAAAATGAGGGTCTTGATCCTTTTGGCCAGATTTACCCGACAGCTCTCCAAATTGAAGCCTCGCGACTTGAAAGCAGCAAACAAGGTCTCGATTTGCCACCGGTGCTCATAAATGTGAGCCAGGCGCTTGGTCTTGGTGGCACTACCGACGATGAAGTAGTCCCCCTCGGGCAATTTCTGGCCGGCTAAGTAGAGCATGGTGCCATAGAGTTTACGCGGTTTGGAAAGGGTTCTCAACGTGGTGCATTCGAACAACTCGTGAAGTTTGATCTTCTTGTTATGATGAGTCAGGGTAACGTTTTTGCGCAAGCGGATGCAGAACCGCATCTTTCGCAATACTAACTCCTTGAACCAGTCTTTACCGATATACTCCCGGTCGGCTACCCACCAGATGTGCTGGTTTGGCTTGCGTTCAATCCAGTGGTCAAAACAACTCAGCAAAGCTTTACGAGTCGAATAAGCCGTGTTGCCCTGCCCATTGTATACCTGCCAGAGCAGGGGAACACTCATGCCCTGGTGAGCAATGCCGATCATGGTCACCTGTACCCACTTACCACGCATCTTCCACTCGGAGCGGTCCAACGTCAGGTACACCTGTTTGCCCTGGCCGTACAACTGCCAGATCACTTTGCAGTACAAGCGGGGCGAAAACCGGAAATAACGGGCAAACCGCTGCAACTGCTTGTACTTGGCTTCCAAGTCCTTTTCGCCCGGCAAGGCTTTGCTCCACTTGCTCAGGCCACTTTGGGTGAGTTTCAAGAGGCCAACGATCAGATTGCAGATCAACTCGGTGCGCCGCTTTTCACACGGAAAATGGCCTTTGATTTGGGCATATAACGCAATGGCGAGCCCGCTACCACAAGGATGGAACGGCCGGGTTAGGCTTGAGTTACCAGGGCAGCAAGGGCTTTTTGAGCGAGTCCCAGAAAGAAAAGGTCTTGGACTGGCTCTCACAGCAGTCAGGGTCGGTGAGTGTGGAGAGGCTGGAGGGTTAGGTCAATGAGCAGTACGGAGTCCAATACCGCAGCAAACAGAGTTACTACGATCTACTGAGTCTGGCTGGTATGAGCTACAAGAAACGCCAAGCGGTCAATCCCAAGAAGGATGAGCAAAAGGTGCTCGAGCGGCGGGAGGAGATAAAAAAAAGTACTGGCCCATCACCAGCAGATCAACCCGCAAGAGATCGTAGTGGTACTTGAGGATGAGTGTCACTTACTCTGGGGGGACGCCTGCGGGTATGGTTGGGGCAAGACCAGTGAGCGGCTTGTAGTGCCGGTAGGCAATGCCAAGGAGCGACAAAGTTACTTTGGCGCCCTCAATGGCAAAACCGGAGAACTGCTTTTGCAACCAGCCCCCAAAGCCGATTCGGCCGCTACGGTTGCTTTTCTGAAGCAGTTACGGGAGCATTATTGCCAAAAACAGGTGTGGGTGATTTGGGACGTGGACCTGACGATGACTCGACATCGGGTCCACTCGCTTCCTACCATTGCAGCCAACTGGTGAAAGACTACCTCCGTGAAGTTAACCGGCAGTTGCCACCCGAGCAGTGGCCCCTTACCTTGATTGGATTGGCTACCAATGCGCCTGAGCAAAACCCTGTTGAGCAAGTATGGCTCGATGGCAAAACCAAGCTTAGAAAGCAGGCTGGCTTAAACACCTTCGCCCAAGTCAAGAAGTGTTTTGTTGACTCAATCGCTGCTAATACCTACAATTACCAGAAGCTTAAGTGGTATTTTCCCTGACACAACTCACCCAGCTTTGCTATAGGTAACCTCTGGGAAGACCCTTTCCATAGAATCGTGACGGGCCTCCCATCAGAAGCTTCACATAACGGATGGGGAGGGGCAAGCATGTTGCGCCGGGAGTAGACAAAAAATATTCACTGCTATACCATCTGGACTGTCCGGAGCCCAGGCAACTTCACACATTTGCTAGGGGCTTACTACCGGCGCAGCCCAGTGTAAGTTGCTTTACACATTACTTTCCACCGAACAAAAAACCGCCCAAATATGAAATTTAAGCGGTTTATGGTAGCCTCGACGGGAATCGAACCCATATCAAAAGTTTAGGAAACTTCTATTCTATCCATTGAACTACGAGGCCGTTTGGCAAAATTAAGCAGCCAAACCGATTATCCAAACTTCCCCGTTACCCGGCGTAGGTGGGTTGCGGCAGGTAGTTGGGGAAGATGGTGTAGTACACCTTCGACACTTCTTGCATAAGGGCTTGCCAGAGTTCATCGAGGTGTTCCTTCTGCTCGGCCGACACAAACACGGCCGGCATGTTCTGCTGGTTCCAGTAAGTTGCTTTCAACCGCTCCAGGCCGTTCTGCACGAGCATCTCCTCACCGTTCTCTTCGACGATTGCTTCCTCGTTGTGGTACAGGTCGATCTTGTTGAACACCAGCACGGTCGGCTTGTCGGCCGCCCCGATCTCGGCCAGGGTACGGTTTACAATTTCGATCTGCTCTTCACAAGCCGGGTGCGATACGTCCACTACGTGCAGCAGAATGTCGGCTTCCCGGATCTCGTCGAGAGTTGACTTAAAGCACTCCACCAGCGTGGTCGGCAATTTGCGAATGAAACCAACCGTGTCAGTGAGGAGGAAAGGAATCTGGTTGTGCACCACTTTGCGCACGGTAGAGTCAACGGTTGCAAAAAGTTTGTTCTCGGCAAACACGTCGGCCTTCGCCATTCTGCGCATAAGCGTTGATTTTCCTACGTTCGTATACCCCACCAGGGCTACGCGCACGGTGTTCTCGCGCGACTTGCGGCGCGTGTTGCTTTGCTTCTCAATTTTGTCCAACTTTTCGCGCAGCAGCGTAATCCGGTCCCGCACAATACGCCGGTCAGTCTCGAGTTCTTTTTCCCCGGGACCTCCGCGGGTACCAACGCCCCCCTTCTGCTTGGACAAGTGCGACCACATCCGCGTGAGCCGGGGCAGCATGTACTGGTACTGGGCCAGTTCCACCTGCGTGCGGGCCTGGGCCGTCTGGGCGCGTATCGAGAAGATGCTCAGAATCAACAAGCTGCGGTCCAGGATTTTGCACTGGAGTTCCTGTTCCAGGTTGCGCACCTGGGAGGGAGATAGATCATAGTCAAAAATGACCACGTCGGTTTCATTTGCTTTTACGTACGCAGCCACCTCTTCGAGCTTTCCCTTGCCCACGTAAGTACGCGAGTCGGGCCGTTCGAGCTTTTGCACAAAGGCTTTGGTGGCACGGACGCCGGCCGTTTCGGTCAGAAAAGCCAGTTCCGTAAGGTATTCCTGCGTTTTTTCGTACGACTGACTGGCAGTAGCCACTGCTACCAGTACCGCGGTTTCCTGTTTCTTGTCTGTATTGGTCAATGTCGTAGATTTATCCATAAATGTAGTTTAAAACCCCATCTTAAACCACCCGTGCGGGCTCTTTTCCCAAAATAGTACGCACTGTCCGGATATGGGGCAAAGGAGCCAAATAAACCACTTTTTCAGTGTTATTTTCTCCATAAATAATACATCCACACGCCCGAATAGGTTCAGAAATCCCTCAATTATTTAAGTATTATTACAACCTGACAGGGGCGCATTTCTTTCCGGAAATATTATCCTCCACAACTAAGACGTATTTTGTGCCCGCCTAACAGGAAAACAGGAATGCGCATCGCCATCGTAATTAATACCACTTGGAATATTTATAACTTCCGAATGGGTCTGATCCGGGCTTTTCTGCGAGAAAACTTCGAAGTGTACGCAGTAGCGCCGGCCGATGAATACGTAGAACGGATCGAGGACGCCGGCTGCCATCACTGCCCCGTACAACTCGACAACAAGGGTACCAACCCCCTCAACGACATCGACTATCTCCTGAGTCTCTACCGCATTTACCGCGAAATCCGGCCGGACGTAGTGCTGCACTTTACCATCAAGCCCAACCTGTACGGCACGGCCGCGGCGCGGCTGCTGGGCATTCCTGCCATTAATAACGTATCGGGCCTGGGCACGGTTTTCCTGCGCGAAAACCTCACCAGCAAAATAGCCCGGCAGTTGTACCGCTTCTGCTTCCGCTTTCCGGCAAAAATCTTCTTTCAGAACGGTGACGACCGCAACTACTTCATCCGCAAGAAACTCGTGGACCGGAGCCTGACCGACGTACTGCCCGGCTCGGGCGTGGACCTGGCGCACTTTCTGCCCACCCCTTTCAAGCGCAACCCTACCTTTACGTTCCTGCTGGCCGCCCGCCTGCTCTACGACAAGGGCATCCTGGAATACATCGAGGCCATCCGCATCCTGCAAGCCAAGGGCGTGAAGGCCATCTTCCAGTTGGTCGGTTTTAAAGACGACAGTCCGTTCGGCGTCACCGATGAGCAGTTGTCGGAGTGGACGGCCAATGGCTACGTTACCTACCTGGGCACCACCGACAACATCCGGGAAGTAATGCAACGGGCCGACTGCGTGGTGCTGCCCTCCTACCGCGAAGGTACGCCGCGGGCCCTGCTGGAAGCCGCCGCCCTGGCCAAGCCGCTGATCGCCACCCGGGTGCCGGGCTGCGTGGAAGTAGTGGAAGACGGCGTGAACGGCTTGCTCTGCGAGGTGAAAAGCGCCGCCAGCCTGGCCGCTAAGATGGAAAAAATGATAAATTTGAACCAGGAGGCGCTTATGCAGATGGGCGCAGCCAGCCGTTATAAGGTAGAATCCAAATTTGACGAGGGCATCGTCATCGGGAAATACCTGGATGCCGTGTACGCGGCGCTGGGTCAGGAGGAGGTAACAGCCGGGGTAGTAGTAGCTTAAACGGAGCTGCTGAGTTTCATTTTACTGATCATTATGCAATTTATACACGCACGCCTGGAAGGATTGGTGGAAGTAAGACCCCGCATGTTTGCCGATGAGCGGGGATTTTTTTTTGAATCCTTCCACCAGAAAGCCTTTGCGGAGCACGGAATTCCTCCCTCTTTCGTCCAGGACAACCAGTCTTTCTCCCACAAAGGCGTCCTGCGGGGGCTCCACCTGCAACGGGCTCCCTTCGCCCAGGGCAAGCTGGTAAGGGTAGTCACGGGCCGGGCCCTCGACGTAGCCGTCGACGTACGCGAAGGGTCTCCGACCTTCGGCCAGTACGAAACCTTTCTGCTGGATGCCCGCGAGAACAACATGGTGTACATTCCCGAAGGGTTTGCGCACGGCTTCCTGGCCCTCGAAGAAACGATTTTGCAGTATAAGTGCACCAACTTCTACAACAAAGCCGCCGAAAGCGGCATCCGGTGGGATGACCCCCGGCTGGGCATTGACTGGGGCATTGACCGGCCGACTGTCTCGGAAAAAGACCAACTCCTTCCTACGCTCGAAGTGTTCGTGCAGCATAAGCTTTACTAGGTGGGAAAGCACACACGTACCCTTCCGGCTGGGTAGGCCGCGCCACTACCTACCCGTACATTCATGAGAAATACTTTCAGCCTGCTCCTGATCCTGATGATGGCCTGTGCGGGGTGCCGCTCCTACAACCAGAACATCATGTTCCGGACGGCCACGCAGCGGCTGCCGCCAAACCTGGCCCGGGCCGCCGCCGCCGCCCAGCAGAACTACGTCATCCAGCGAAACGACCTGCTCGAAATCCGGCTTTTCTCGAATAAAGGCGAAGAAATTATCAACGACAACATCAACCAGAACCCGCTGAGCGGCGCCGGGGCGGCCGGTACTTCCGCGTCGGGGCAGGCCGCCCCGGGCCTCCGCTACCTGGTCGAAGCGGGTGGCATGGTGCGGCTGCCGCTGCTGGGCAACGTGAAGCTGGAAGGCTTTACCCTGCACCAGGCCGACAGTTTGCTGGAGAAGGCTTACAATAATTTTTACGCCGAACCGTTCGTTGAAACTAAATTCGCCAACAAACGGGTTATTGTACTCGGAGCCACCGGCGGACACGTAATTCCCCTGCAGAATGAGAACATGAACCTGATCGAGGTGATTGCCCTGGCCGGCGGGGCCAACAACGTAGCAAGGGTGGGCAACATCCGGCTCATCCGGGGCGACCTTCAGCAGCCGGAAGTATACCTGATCGATTTGTCCACCATTGAAGGCATGACCCAGTCTACCTTGCAGGTGAAGCCGAACGACATCATTTACATTGAACCGATCAGCAAACCATTGCGGGAATCCATTGCCGACATTGCACCCGTGCTGGGCTTGTTCAGCAGCCTGGTCAGCATTGCTTCCATCATCGTGTTTCTGGTCCAACAAAGAGGAGATTAAATCAGCTTATGTCAGCATTCAACGGCCGCAGCATGGATTTTCCCGATTCCGTTTCCTCTCCCGGCAACCAGGAGGAGGAAGAAGATTTACTGGGCGGGTTAGATTTCATCAAAATCCTCAGCATTGTCCGTAAGAACATCGTCTGGATTCTGCTCATTCCCGCACTGTGTTTGCTGGGTGGCTACATGTACCTGCGTTACACCTCGCCGGTGTACGAATCTTCCTCCAGCATCAAGCTCGAAATCAAGCAAAAAGCCAACCTGCTCGGCATCAACGATCCTACGGCCGACGGAATGGCCAACATGTCGGGGGAAATCGAACTGATCCGCTCCAAACTCATCTACGATGAAGTGATCAGCCGGATGGATCTGGGCGTGAGCTATTTTACCTACGGGCGCAGCCGCATCAAAAATGAAGAACGTTTTCTGAACGCTCCCTTCCGGGTAGAAGCCGTGCGTCTTACCCCGGCGGCTTACGACAAGTCCTTTGACCTTACGATCCAGGACGGCTCCGAATTTGTACTCGCTTATACCGAAGACGGAAAAGAACTTTCGCTCACGGGCACTTTCGGCCACCCCGTGAAAACCCGCGACTTTGAACTCATTGTCCGCAAAACGCAATTCTACGACCCCCAGACGAGCCACACGGCGTATTACTTCGTCATCAACAGCCTCAACGCCCTCAACAATTACCTGGCTACCAACCTCCGCGTCGACGTACTCAACCCCTCGGCCAACATCATCGGCGTTTTTTTCAAGGACAAAAACGTCCGCAAGGCGCACGACATTGTCAACAAGATTGACAGCGTGTACCTCAACAAGACCAAGGAACTGAAAAACAAGGCCAACAAGCAAAAGATCGCCTTCCTAGAAGAACAACTCCAGCGAACCGAGGACAAATTGCAGGAATACGAATCGCAGATGGAGTCGCTGGTGGTCAAGAACAAAACCACGGATGTAGATGCCGACGTGAGCAAGTACGCCGGCAAAATCGACGACCTGCTCAAGGCCCGTTCGGAACTTACCATCCAGATCACCCTCCTCAACCGCCTGCAGGAGTTGATCAATCACAAGGATGACCTTACTTCCTTCATTCCGTCGGTGCCCCTGCTGCCCGACCCGCAGTTGCAAACCTACACCAACGACATCAACCGCCTGCAGCAGGAGCGGGCCATGCTGGCGACCACCACCCGCGAAACGACTTTTGCCTTTCAGACCAAGGAAAAGCAGGTCCGGCTGGCCCGCGAAAGCGCCTCGGCCCTTATCAACCAGAACAAGCGGCTGCTGATGGACAAGGCGGGTCAGATCGAAGGCCAGCTGCGCAGGCTGGAAAACGACTTTGCCGCTCTGCCCGCCAAAGGCACCGAGTACACCCGGGTAAAACGACTCAAGGACCTCACTGAGAAGTATTACACGCTGATGCTCGACAAGAAGGCCGAACTGGGCATTGCCGAGGCCGGCACCGTGGAAGAGTTCGTGGTGCTTTCGCCGGCCAGCACGCCCACCGTGCCCATTGCGCCCAACCGGTTGTTCGTGTTCGCGGGTTGCGCCATCGCCGGGCTCTTCATCAGCATGCTGATGATCACGGCCAAGTACTTCCTGCACGATACCATTGCCAACCAGCGGGAACTGGAACGGGCCACCACCGCTCCCATCCTGGGCATCATCCCGGCCTACGTCCGCGAGAAGCTCAACGTCTCCAAGCTGGTGGTGCACCGCAACCCCAAGGCGTCCATCAGCGAGGCGTTGCGTTCGATCCGGACCAACCTGGAGTTCATGTTTCCCAACAGCCAGCGCAAAAAGATCATCGCCGTCACGTCCACCATCAGCGGGGAAGGCAAAACGTTCGTAGCCATCAACCTGGGCGGCGTGATTGCCCTGTCGGGAGCCAAGGTGGTGATCCTCGACCTGGACATGCGCCGGCCCAAGGTTCACACGGCTTTTGACGAGGAAAACTACAACGGCCTGAGCACGTTGCTGATCGGAAAGCACACGCTTTCCGAATGTATCCGGACGTCGCCCATCGAAACGCTTGATTTTATTGCAGCCGGTCCCACGCCGCCCAACCCGTCGGAGTTGATTTTGCGGCCGGAGTTTGATAACTTGTTGAAAGAATTGCAACAGAAGTACGACGTAATCATAATTGATACCCCTCCCATCGGACTGGTTACTGACGGTGTACTGGTCATGCGCAAGGCGGATCTGCCCATCTACGTAGTAAGGGCCGAATACTCCAAGCGGGTATTCATCAAAAACATAAATAAGCTGATTCGCAACAACAACTTCAGCAAATTAGCCGTCATATTGAATGCACTGCGCAACACCGGCCAGTTCGGGTACGGGTACGGCTACGGCTACGGCTACGGCAGCAGTTATTACGACGACGAAGAAGAAACAAAAAGCAAAGGCATCGAAAAGCTGAAGGGGCTATTAAGCAAAATCAAATGATCTCTTTCTTTAAAAAGAATTACAAGGAAGAAAATACCTACCTGAAAGCGATTCCGCTGGTAGCCGACATGCATTCGCACATCCTGCCGGGCATTGACGACGGGGCCAAGAACATGGAACAGTCCCTTTCGCTGATCGGGGAACTGATCGACATGGGCTACCGCAAGCTCACGGCCACGCCCCACATCATGGGCGACTTTTACAAGAATACGCCGGCCATCATCCACGAGAAACTGATCAAGGTGCAGCAGGCCGTCAACCAGAAGGGCTGGAACATTGAACTCAAAGCCGCCGCCGAGTACTACCTCGACGAGTGGTTCATGGAGAAGCTGCGCCGCGAAGAGCCCCTGCTTACTTTCGGCAACGGCTACGTACTGTTCGAAACTTCCTACATCAACCCGCCCGTGCAGCTTCACGAGGCCATCTTCCTGATGAAGTCGCAGAACTACAAGCCCGTGCTGGCCCATCCCGAACGCTACATCTACTTCCACGAGAACTTCAACAAGATCAAGGAACTCTACGAGATGGGCGTGCTGCTGCAAATCAACATCAACTCCCTGTCGGGCTACTACTCGATGCCCGCCCAGGGCATTGCCGAAAAGCTGGTTGACAACCGCATGGTGCACTTTGCCGGCACCGACTGCCACTCCCTCAAGCACATTCAGTCGCTGCACATGGCCCAGAGCAAGAAGTACTACGCCAAGCTCCTCACCCTCGACCTGCTCAACCACATCCTCTAAACCTGCCCCGCCCCGCCCGTTAGGTGATTTTTGGTTAATTTTCGCCCATGGTCTTCATCACCGGGGGCAATGGCCTGATCGGCAGCTACACCACCAGATTGCTCCTTGAGCGGGGTTACCCCGTTCGGTTGCTGCGCCGCCCGGCGAGCCGCCTCGACTGGCTCTCCGACGTGGCCGACCGCATTGCGTGGGTGGAGGGTGACGTCCTCGACATGGCCCTGCTCCTCGACGCCATCCAACCCGGCGACTGGGTGGTCCACGCGGCCGCCATCGTCTCCTTCGACCCTGCCCAGCGCGAAAAGATGTTCAAAGTGAACGTAGAGGGAACGGCCAACGTTGTCAATGCGTGCTTACAGAAGAACGCCGGCAAGCTTTGCTTCGTGAGTTCAGTGGCGGCACTGGGAAGAAGTAAACGAAATCCTTTGATCGACGAGAACACGCCCTGGGAGGCATCCGAATCGAATACGGCGTATGCCCACTCCAAGTACCTGGCCGAGCTGGAAGTTTGGCGCGGCGCGGCCGAAGGACTGTCCGCCGTGGTGGTGAACCCTTCGGTGGTGCTTGGGGCGGCCTCCTGGGAACGCAGCAGCACCCAACTTTTCAAGTACGCCTGGGACGAACACCTGTTTTACCCGGCCGGCACGGTCAACTACGTGGACGTGCGGGACGTGGCCGAAGCAATTTATCTGCTGCTCGGCTCCGATATTATTTCAGAAAAGTTTATATTAAACGCTGGAAACATTACTCACCGCGAACTACTATCGGGCATGGCGGCCTGCTTCGGCAAAAATCCCCCTAAATTTGAAGCCAAACCCTGGATGGCAGCCCTTGGCTGGCGCCTGGAATGGCTGCGCAGCGCCGTTACCGGCAAATCGCCGCTGCTGACCAGGGAAACGGCCCGTAGTACGTACTTTACTTACCACTACAGCAACGATAAGGTGAAAAATGCGCTCCATTTTTCGTTCAGAAGCTTACAGGACACCCTGGGGTGGGCCTGCGGGGTGCTTACGGGCAAATACGGCGGCCCATCCCCGTCCGGCCAGGCTTCTGTTACTTATATGACACCTAAATAAAAGAACCATGGCACAAGACTTTAATTTTAAGGATCGGGAAGAGGGCAGCAACTCTGTGCAACGTTTTGAGGAAATGCTAAAAAACCAGGAACTGGTTTTTTTCGATCTGGAAACATACGAATCAATCATAGATGAATACGTGGACGAGGGGAATTACCAGAAAGCATTGAAGGCCTGCGAACTGGCCCTGGAACAGTACCCCTACTCCACCGAACTGATGCTCGACAAGGCCCACCTGCTGGCCAACACCCAGCAGTACAACGAAGCCCTCGAACTGCTCGACAAGGCGTCGCTGTTTTACCCCAACGACGTGGACATCATGCTCCTGAAGGGCTCGGTGAACTCACTGAACGGCAACTATGAACAGGCCATCGGCATTTTCGAAAACCTGCTGCCCTGGGCCGAAGACAAAGACGAAATCCACTTCAACATCGGGCTGGCCTACCAGCACTGGGGCAAGTACGACGAAGCCATTGCCAGCTACAAGGAAGCCATTGCGCGCAACAACACGCACGAAAACGCCCTCTACGAACTGGCCTACTGCCTCGACATCACCAACCAACTGGAGGAAAGCCTTTCGTACTACCAGCAGTTCATCGACAACGACCCGTATTCGCACAATGCCTGGTACAACATCGGCATTGCCTACAGCAAGCTCGAACGCTTCGAAGACGCCATTGCCGCCTACGAGTACGCCACGCTCATCAAGGAGGACTTTGCCTCGGCGTACTTCAACATGGGCAACGCGTACATGAACCTCAACGACTTCGTGAACGCCCGGGAGAGCTACCTCAAGACGCTCGACCACGAGGAGCCGACGCCCGACACGTACTGCTGCCTGGGGGCCACCTACGAAAGAACCGGGCAGTTTGACCTGGCCATCTCGTACTACCAGAAGTCGATCAAGCTCGACCAGTTGTGGGATGAGGGCTGGTACGGCGTGGGCATCTGCCTCGACGCGCAGGAAAAGTGGTTCGAAGCCATTCACTTCCTCCGGAAAGCCATTCAACTGAACCCCGAGAATTACGAGTACTGGCTGGCCGTGGCCCAGGCCGAAGCCCAGATCGGCAACGTGGTGTCGAGCCTGGAAGCCTACGAGAAGGCCAGCGAACTCGAACCGCACTGCCCCGACGTCTGGATGAACTGGTCGCTGCTGCTCTACGACCAGGGAGACTACCTGAAGGCGGCCGACCTGGCGCTGGAAGGCATTGAGGAGACGCCCGAGAATGCGGACCTGCATTACTACGCGGCGGCCTACCTCATCAACGCGGGGCGTTACAAGGAGGCCTTTCAATATCTGGAAAATGCATTAATTTTGGACTTCGAAAAACATACGATGCTTTTTGAATTTTTTCCGCAGTTGGAAACGCAGAAAGCCTTGTATAAGATTATCGATCAGTACCGCAAAAAGTAAGCATGAACGGACAAGGTTATTGTGTTAGACCGGCACCCCTTCGGCGCCCCCATAACGCAATAACCTTTTTTCTTACCTAAGCCCTAATCCTAACCCGGAATGAATTACGAACTCCATAACCTGCCTGAGCGTACGCAAAAACCCCGTGATTACGGTTTTACCATGGTCATGGACAAGGGGCTCAGCGTTCGGGAAGTAGAGGACTTTCTGGAAGTTGCCCACGAATACATCGACATTGTCAAACTAGGCTGGGCCACCTCGTATCTCACCCCCAATCTCAAAAAGAAACTGCAGGTGTACCAGGACGCGGGCATTCCCACGTATTTCGGCGGTACGCTGTTTGAAGCCTTCGTGGTGCGCAACCAGTTCGACGACTACCGCCGCGTACTCGATACGTTCAACATGACGTTTGCGGAAGTATCGGACGGGTCGCTGGACATGGACCACGACCAGAAGTGCGAATACATTCAGACGCTGGCCCGGCAGGTAACGGTGCTGTCGGAAGTGGGCTCCAAGGACGACCAGAAGATCATTCCGCCCTACAAGTGGATCGCCCTCATGCAGAAGGAACTCGACGCCGGGGCCTGGAAGGTGATCGGCGAAGCCCGGGAAGGCGGCAACGTGGGACTCTTCCGTTCCACCGGCGAAGTCCGCTCGGGCCTCGTGGAAGAAATCCTGACCAAAATTCCCTTCGAAAAAATCATCTGGGAAGCTCCGCAGAAGGCGCAGCAGGTGTGGTTCATCAAGCTGCTCGGCGCCAACGTGAACGTGGGCAACATTGCCCCCAACGAAGTGATTCCCCTCGAAACCATCCGCCTCGGCCTGCGCGGCGATACGTTTGACTACTTCCTCAAAAACAGCCTCAACGGCGCCAAGTGAGTTTAGGAGTTTGAGAATTTGGGAGTTAGAGCGTTGGGGAATTAAAGTGCATTTGATTCTCGTAGCGGGATAAAGACTTGTTCATTTTTCCGGTAGCCTCCTTCTCCACTTTTGGTCCCTCCGACGCTCAAACGCTCTACTTCCCAAACTCCCCAACTCTTTAACTCCTTAACTCCCGCTATGGAATTTTTGCAGCAGATCATTGATATTTTTTTGCACCTCGACAAGCACCTCACCGCAATCACCTCCAACTACGGTACCTGGACGTACCTGATCCTGTTCCTGGTCATTTTCGTGGAAACCGGGGTGGTGGTCATGCCCTTCCTGCCCGGCGACTCGCTGCTGTTTGCCGCCGGCGCCCTGGCGGCCAACCCGGCCAGCGGACTCAACGTGGTGCTCATGATGGTGCTGCTGTTCATTGCCGCCTTCCTGGGCGATACGCTCAACTACACCATCGGCGACTACCTGGGTCCCCGCGTGTTCCGGCGCGACTACCGGTTCATCAAGCGGGCTCACCTGCTGCGCACGCAGGAATTTTACGACCGGCACGGCGGCAAAACGATCATCATTGCCCGCTTCATTCCCATCATCCGCACCTTTGCCCCGTTCGTGGCCGGCGTGGGCACCATGAAATACAGCCGTTTCATCTCCTACAACGTGATCGGCGGCTTCTTGTGGGTGGTGGCCTTTACGCTGCTGGGCTTCTTCTTCGGCAACCTGCCGGTGGTCAAGAAAAACTTTACCCTGGTCATTTTCGCCATCATCTTCCTGTCCATCCTGCCGCCGATCTTCGAATACTTCAAGCACAAAACCTCCCGGCGCGCCGCGTAAAAGAATGCTCAATTGTGAATGCTCAATGCTAAAGGGTGCGGAGCCGCAGCGGCCTCTCGAACATTTAACATTCAAAATTCAACATTTAAAATTTCCCTTAGATGCGTTTGTTCGGGCTGATCGGTTATCCGCTTTCTCATTCGTTCTCCAAAAAGTATTTCACCGAGAAGTTCGCCCGGGAAGGCATTGCCGACGCGTCGTACGAACTTTTTGAACTGCCCGACATCGGGGCTTTTCCCGCCCTGCTGCAAAGCCAGCCGCAACTGCGGGGCATCAACGTGACCATTCCCCACAAGCTCAACGTCATTCCGTTCCTGGACGCCCTCGACGATGCCGCCGCCCGCATCGGTGCCGTCAACGTTATCCGGGTGGGCCCGGACGGCCGGACCAAGGGCTATAACTCGGATTACTACGGCTTCGGGAGTTCGCTGACGGACTGGTTCCGGCAGTTGCACGGCGAAAGCGGCCCGGCCCGCCTGCAATCCCTGAAGGCATTGGTGCTCGGCTCCGGCGGCGCCAGCAAGGCCGTTCAGACGGCCCTCCAGGACATGGGCATCCCAAGCCAGATCGTTTCCCGCCAGGCGGCCCACGGCTTGGCTTACGAAGACCTCACCCCGGCGCTGGTGGCCGAACATTCATTGATCGTGAATGCCACGCCGCTGGGTACGGCGCCCCATACGGCGGCCTTTCCTCCCTTCCCCTACGGCCTGCTGGGCGCCGGCCACTACCTCTACGACCTCGTGTACAACCCGCCCGTGACCGCCTTCATGCAGCAGGGACAGGCGCAGGGAGCCCACGTACTCAACGGCTTGCCCATGCTCCACGCCCAGGCTGAGAAGTCGTGGGAGATCTGGAATGACTAAAGCGGAGGCAATCTGTCTAATGGAAGAAGAGATAATTGACGCAAATGCCGCCAATGATGCAGCCTAAGTCGGCCAGCAGGCCGCATACCACCGCGTAACGGGGCTTTTTCACGCCCACCGATCCGAAATACACGGCCAGGATGTAAAAGGTGGTTTCGGTGGAGCCCAGCGTGCTGGCTACCCGGCCCACGAAAGAATCTACTCCGTAGGCGGTGATTACGTCCACCATCATTCCCCTTGCGCCGCTGCCGCTGAGCGGCACCATCAGGGCCACCGGCAGGGCGGGGACAAAGTCGGTATTGATGCCCAACGCACCAATGCCCAAGCCCAGCCCTTCCACCACGAATGCCAAGGCCCCCGAGGCCCGGAACGCGCCAATGGCAACCAGGATGGCGACCAGGTACGGAATGATGCGGATGGCGACGGGAAAGCCTTCCTTCGCCCCCTCGATGAAGGCGTCGTAGGCGTTGACCCGCCGGAACAACGCCAGCCCCACGAACGAAATAATGATGGTAATGATGATGAAACCGCCGACGGCCGTGGACGCAGTGTCGATCTGGTCGGGAGGCAGGGACCGGAAATACCATACAATGCCCGTCACCATCAGGACCAACCCCGCCAGGTACCCCAGCACTACGGGGTGAAACAGGTTGATGCGCTGGATGATGGAGACCGACACGATGCCCGTGAGCAGACCGCAGCACGTCGCCAGCAGGATGGGCACGAACACGTCGGCGGGGCTTGCCGCGCCTTGCTGCGCCCGGATGGCCATGATGCTCACCGGGATCAGCGTAAGGCCCGCCGTGTTGAGCACCAGGAACATGATCTGGGCGTTGGAAGCGGTTTCTTTATCGGGGTTTAGTTCCTGCAAGCCCTGCATCGCTTTGAGGCCCAGCGGCGTGGCGGCGTTGTCGAGCCCGAGGGCGTTGGCCGAAAAGTTCATCAGCATGGCCCCCATCGCCGGGTGGTTGCGGGGCACTTCGGGAAAAAGGCGGCTGAAAAAGGGCGATACCAGGCGCGTCAGGATGCCAATGACGCCGGCCTTTTCGCCCACGTTCATCAGCCCCAGCCAGAGGGTCATTACCCCCGTGAGGCCCAGCGAAATCTCGAACCCGTTTTTGGCCCCGTCAAACACCCCGGTTACCAGCTTGCCGAAAATTTCCGCGTCGCCCAGCACCAGCCACTTGAAAAGTGCTACGGCAAAGGCAATCAGGAAGAAAAAAATCCAGATGTAATTGAGAACCATGCAAAAGGGGACGGGGAATAAGTATTGAGTAGTGAGTATTGGGTATTGAGTACTGCGGATTGCCGGCTGCGTACTGCCGGTTACGGACTACCGACTGCTGCTCAATTGAGTACCAGGGCGTTTTTGAAATTGGAGGTTTGGCCGTCGAGGGGTATGATGAAGCCGTTGATGACCGCGTACCGGATGTTGCCGTCCTCGCCGGTGAGGAAAAACTCGGGAATCAGGTTGAGGGCCGGGGCCGTGGGGCAGTGACGGACGTTTTTGATCACGTTTACCGGAATGCCCCGCAGCTGGAGGGGCGTTACGGGCCGCTTCACCCGCACGCCGGAGTACCCTTCGCGCAGCAGGGCCATTACGTCTTCCCTTTGCAGGGCCGTAATGTTCTTGAACGGGTCCTTGCGGATTTTGCCGCACTGGTACTGCATGCCCCGGGCGTCGAACTCCTCGTAGCCGTAGTAAATGGACATGTCGCCCACCTCGTCGATCTGGCTGCGATAATAGAAATCAGTGGCGCCCGGCGCGTTGACCTCGTAGCGGTTGATGCCGATGTCGGTGAGGTGCTGCACGTTGCCTTCCTTCACCATGACGTTCCGGACCACCAGGTCGAACAAGTACCTCTCGTTTTCGGGAATGTTGTAGTATTCCTCCTGGTTCTCCCGCTCGTAGGAAGCCGCGGCAATGGCGTAGAGGGCGTCGAGCAGCGCCACGAAGTTGAGTTTGCGGATAAACTGCTTCTCGGTGTCGCCCGGGTGTCCGCCCGATTCCACCAGCACCACGCTGGTTCCCCACTTCTGGATGTTGTCGCCGAAGGCCCGGGGTTCGTGGCTGTCGGAGTACTTGGCTACCTGCCCGGGAATATACGCCTGCAAGGCCCGGTTCATGCCGACAATGAGCTTCATGGCGTTGCCGCGCACCTCGTTCACCGACTTGGCGTGGTCGTAGGGCGGGGCCAGGAAGGAAATGGTGGCCGGCTTGGCCGAGTTACCGGCCGTGTACCGGGTGCTCTGGTCGTGCAGGTTGAAGCCAAACTGCGGCTGGAGGCTGTCGCGCAGCCCTTTGAGCACTCGCGATTCGGGAGATTGCAGTTTGATGGCGTCGCGGTTGAGGTCAATTTCCAGGGCGTTGCGGCGCTGGAACCGTTCGGCGCCGTCGGGGTTGAGCATGGGCACGAAGTGCACCGTCAGCTTCCCCAGAATGGCCTGTCGCACCGAATCCAGTTCGTCGGAAGCCTTCAGGAAGTTGAACATATCGAGCATGGCCATGGTGGCCGTCGATTCGTCGCCGTGCATCTGCGACCACAGCAGTACCTTACGGGGGCCGCTGCCCGCCGTAACCAGGTGAATGGAGCGGCCTTCCGCCGAGTTGCCGGCCCGGGAAACGCGGAAACGGGTGTCTTTGCCCAGGCTGTCGAGGAGGGGTACAAGGTCGCGGTGTTTGAAACGGCGGTGGGTGATACTCCCTTCGCGGTACCGGTCGTGATGCGTAAAAAGAGCGGAGTGCACAGGGTTGGAGGAAGGACCTGCGCCGGGGCCATTGGCAGCTTCCCGCGCACGACTCAACTCGCACGCCGTCAGCCCAAGCAGCAGGATGAATTTCAAATAATTCATCCTCCAAGTTAAAAAACTTTCGGGCGGTCGGGAAGAAAGGTAACCGGGTACGTAAGAAAATCCGTAAAATTTTCGCAAAAAAGCGCAAAAGCAGCCAGGGACGACCCGTTTTCATCCCCAGCTGCTCCCCAATACGCCGTTATAAACGTGCCGATTTTTTGACCAGCACCGACAATTGCCTGCCGTCGTGGCCGTACACGTCGTCGCGGAAGTTCAGCCGGCCGTTTTCGTCGGTGAAAGCCGTAAAGTACACCAGGTACACGGGCAGCTTGCGGGGCAGTTTCACGTTTTTCGGCTTGTCCTGCTGCATGGCTTCCGTAATGGTTTCCTCGTTCCACTTGCCGCTGTCGCGCAGCAGGTACTCGGCCAGTTCCTGCGGCTTTTCCACCCGCACGCAACCGTGGCTGAAAGCCCGTTCGCTGCGTTTGAACAGGTGGTCGGCCGGGGTGTCGTGCAGGTAAATGTCCATGTTGTTGGGGAACATGAACTTAACCGCCCCCAGGGCGTTGCCTTCGCCCGGCCCCTGCACCACGCGGTAGCTGAAGTTGTCCTCCGACAACGAATCCCAGTCAATGGTCAGCGGGTCGAGGGCCAGCGTGTCGCGGGCATCCCATGAATCGTACACCTGGTAATTGTGCGTGAGCAGGTAGTCGGGGTTGCGCTGGGCAATCGGCAGGATTTCCTTGGTGGCAATGCTGCGCGGCACCGTCCAGTCGGGGCTGAACACGATGTATTCCATCGTGTCGCGGAAGATCGGCGTCAGGTTGAGTTCTTTGCCCACCACCACGCGCATCCGCAGGTCCTCGCGGTCGTTCTTCATGATTTTGAGGTCGAAGGCCGGCACGTTTACCATCAGGTACTCCTTGCCCAGGTCATCGGGCAGCCAGCGCAGCCGTTCCAGGTTCAGGTTGATCTGCGCGATGCGCCGCGATACCGGTACGTTCAGCGCCCCGAGCGTGGCTTCGTCCACCTTCCCGCTGGGGTTGAGCCCGTGCCGCTCCTGGAAGCCCTTCACGGCCTGCACCAAGGCATCGTCGAAAAGGGTCGAGTCGGCCCCGCCGCCCTTGGGCAGGTCGCCCGTAAGGGCGAGGCGTTTGCGCAGGGTGGCCACCGCGGCGCCCGACTGACCGGGACGATACGAAGCACTGGCTTCCACGGCGGGCCAGCCGCCCTGCTGCTGGATCTGGTGGTACCGGACCAGTTGCCCGCGCAGTTCGCGGTAGTCGTCGCGGCGCGGCAGCAGGTCGAGCAGCGCCTTGCCGATGTGCCGGCTTTTCAATGCTTTCTCCAGGTTTTTCGCCAGGTCGGCGTTCCGTTGCGGGTTGATCATCCAGGTTTCATCCACCTTGTTGGGATTGATGCGCCCGGTGCCCAGGTGCGACGCGTACGTGAGGTAGGCGGCCGTAAGCTGAAAGTCCAGTTGCACGAGGCGAAGCAGGTCGGGCCTTTTGTACTTGATCTTCAACAGGCTCCGCTGAAACACGCTGTCGCGCATCTGCTTTAGTTCCGTAATATTGTAATCGTCCGGCTGGAGCCCTTCCCGGGAAGCGTCCTGCAGGGCGTTGAAGAGCGAATCGGCCAGCGGCAGGGGCTTTTTGAGGGTACTCCAGGCCAGGCGGTAGTCGCGGTCCGTGTAAAATTTTGCAAACTGCCGGTGCAGGTCGCGCCGTTTGAAATCATCGCGGAAGTACGCCTCCACCTGCAACGTGTCGAGCACCGATTGCATCACCAGGGACGATTCTTCCGAACGCTTGTTCTGAAAAGTAGCGTTGCGGTAGGCAAAAAAGGCCAGCAGGCCCACCACCAGCACAATGCCGGAGGAAATCAAAATCACCCGGTTCTTAGGATTGCGCCAAAAAGAAGTTCTATCTATATTTCTGTTCATTGTCTGTTTCTCGTTTTCTCACACCAAAAGTTGGTTGCTGCCGTGTATACGTAAAGGACGGGCGGGCCGTTCGCCTCTGAGCAGAACCAATCCGGAAGTCGGTAAGGTTCAATACAATGCCTTTATCTCACCGGCTAAAACCACCCGTTGGGCCATCATCGAACAGAACCGGTCTTTCATCGAAAGAATGGCACCCAGGCCCGAAGAATGTATACATTTAACTTATCCCCCAATCGAGCCGCTATCATGGACATCTACCCCCTCATGCTCAAATCCGCCTGCGAAACGTGGTTTAAAACCCATTACACCGGTGCGTACTATTCTTCCTTCCGAATCGAGCACAACCCGCAGGCCCCTACCCGGCCGGCCGATACGGTGCAGGAACAACCCGAGCTGGAGTTGAAAGTCCCGGCCGGTCCTTGGGCGCGGGTGTACGTGTGGTTCAAGTCGCCGGGCGTGGTGCTGTCGGCGGCAGAACGGGAGAGCATGAACAACTTGCGCAACCAGGGCTGCCGGGTCGCCATTGTCCGGCACGTGGAAGATTTTAAAACCCTGGTCGGCACGCTGATTCATCCCACCCGCCAGTTTTTTTAACAGACAGGAGACGGAAGACAGGAGATATAAGACGGAAGCCCGGCGCGTTACAACGCACCGGGCTTCTGCTCAATACCCCATACTCAATACCTGATACCCGCCTTCCTACCCAATCGCGTTCTTCAAATCTTCAATCAGGTCTTCCACGTCTTCGATGCCCACGCTGAGGCGGATCAGGGTATCCTTGAGACCGGCTTTTTCCCGTTCCTCCTTCGGAATGCTGGCGTGCGTCATGGTGGCCGGGTGGGTGCAGAGCGACTCCACGCCGCCCAGTGATTCGGCCAGCGAAAACACCTGGAAGCTTTCCATCACCCGCCGGGCCTGTTCGAGGTCATCGCCGCGGAGCGTAAACGACAACATGCCGCCGAAGTCCCGCATCTGCGCCTTGGCAATGTGGTGGTTCTTGTGGTCTTCCAGGCCCGGCCAGTACACCCGGCTCACCTTGGGGTGATCAGCCAGGAAACGGGCCACGGCCCGGCCGTTTTCGCAGTGGCGCTGCACCCGCACGTGCAGGGTTTTGATGCCGCGCAGCACCAGGAAGCAGTCCTGCGGACCGGGCACCGCCCCGCTGGCGTTCTGAATGAAGGCCAGGGCCCGGTACAGTTCGGCGTCGTTGGTAGCCAGGGCGCCCATGATTACGTCCGAGTGGCCGGCCAGGTATTTGGTCACCGAATGCATTACGACGTCAGCGCCCAGGTCGAGGGGATTTTGCAGGTAGGGACTGGCAAAGGTATTGTCGGACACTACCTTGCAACCGTGCTGGTGGGCCGTACGCGCCACCGCCGCCAGGTCAATGATGTTGAGCAGCGGGTTGCTGGGCGTTTCCACCCACACGAGCTTGGTGGCCGGCGTAAAGTACGATGCCAGCGTCCCGATGTCCTCCATGTCCACGAACCGGAATTTGATGCCGAAGTTCTGGTATATCTTGGTGAAGATGCGGTAGGTACCGCCGTACAGGTCATTGTTGGCTACCACCTCGTCGCCGGGCCGGAGCGTTTTCAGAATGGCGTCGGTGGCCGACACCCCCGAGGCGAAACACAGCCCGTACTGCGCGTTCTCCAGGGCCGCAACGCTTTTTTGCAGGGCGTCACGGGTGGGGTTCTGGGTGCGCGAATATTCGTAGCCCTTGTGGACGCCGGGCGAGGATTGCACGTAGGTCGAAGTCTGGTAGATCGGCGTCATGATGGCCCCGGTGCTGGGATCGGGCTGCACGCCGGCGTGGATGGCTTTGGTTGCGAATCTCATAATTTTAGCAAATTATACAGCGCCAGTAGACAATGGCTGTCGTACAAATGTGCCCATTATTTCGGGTAAAAGAAAAACCCCGCCGAAAAGAACGCGGCAGGGTTTTGTACGAACGAATGGATGAAACCACGGGTAACTCCTTAAAAAGCACCGATCTCGGCGCGGAGGCCTTTGAGGGGCAGCAGCGGCTCGGTAATGCCATCGGCCCGGCGGCCGGCGGCCAGGGGGGCCGAGAACGTGCCGGTCTGGATGTAATGCAGTGCCTGGGCAAAGGAGTCTTCGTTCACGTCCCCGAACGGAGCCGACAGGTCGTCGGCGGCGGCGCCGTCGGCGGGAATGCCGGTAAAGTACTCGGCCTGGCCGTTGGCGTTGGCTACCTTGAACATGATCGGCAGGAAAGCGTATCCCTGCGTCTGGCTCGTGATGTCGTCCCACTTGAGCAGGTTGCCTTCCAGGTCAATAGGCAGCGTATTCATGCCCACCGGCTTGCCGTGCGAGGCCGACCCGATGGTGTACACGGGCAGGTAAGGTTCCAGGCCGTTGATGATGGCTTCGCTGGCCGAGGCCGTGTTGCGGGTGGTGATCACGAACAGGCGGCTCAGGCTGATGGCTTGCGGCTGGGCCTGGATGTTGAACGGCTGGTTCTCCGACTTGAGGTTGTTGTTGTAGGCCAGTTCCACGAACTTCTGACCGGCCTTGCCCGGGGCAATGAGCCCGGCCAGGTGCTGGGCCACGCTGAGGCTGCCGCCGCCGTTGTAGCGCAGGTCGAGTACTACTTCGCTCACGCCCTGCGTCTTGAAGAAGGCAAACGCTTCGTCGAGTTCGGCGTTGGACTTATCAATGAAGGTGGTAAACACCAGGTAGCCTACTTTCTTGCCGGCCACCTCTTTCACGCTGCGGTGAATGACCGAGTTGATGGTAACGGCCTCTTTGGTCAGGGTAGCGCTGCTGGTCTGCCCGGCGGCATTCAGGAACGAAAACTGGGTTTGCACGCCGGCTTTGTCTTCGCCGAGGGCATCGACAATCTTATCGCTGCTGAGCAGGGCGGCAACGTCCTGGCCGTTGATGCGGGAAATCCGGAGGCCGCGCCCCAGACCCGCCCGGCCGGCCGGTGAGTTGGGGTACACGTAACTTACCCACAGTTTGCCGTCGCGGTCGAGTTTCAACCCGAGGCCGTTGCCCACGTACTCACCGCCTTCGAAGTAATCCATAAACACCTGGAGGTCTTCGAGGTAGCTCCAGCGGTCATATGTCTTGTAGGTGAGAGCCTCCAGGGCTTCGTCGTTGGTGCGGTACTGGGAGGGATCAAACGTAGCGGGCAGTTGGTCGTTCCACAGGTACACCTCTTTCATAATGTCGTAGAGGCTCTGGTTTACCTTGGCAACGTTATCGAGTTGGGCCGGGGGCTGCGGCGTAACGGTTTCGGGCTCCTTGCAACCGGCCAGCAGGCCCAGTACAAGCACTACGTACAGGGCCCGGTTAGTCTTTTTTAGCATGAAATGACTTATTGGAAGTGTATAAAATAAGACGGAAGAAATTGCATTGGCTTTATAAAAACAACGACAGCCGGGTAAAAGGTTTCGGTTCGTTGGGGATTAAACGCCGGCCGGCCGAATTTTATTTGAATATTTCCCCCGCATCAATAACCCGCGGGGAGGGCTTCCGTTTAAGAGCGTAGTGTATATCAACGTAAGCTTTTTATTAAACCATCTATAACCATGAGTCAATCTGCAGCCCAAACCCTAAAGCAATTGAACCCTCAGGACGTTTCTAAAACGCTGGAGCGTACCATGAACGTTTTTCAAGGCAATCACGAACAGTTTCCGGAGTTGCTGAAAGATGCCGGTAGCTTCCTGATCAACCACTTCCGCAAGCTCGACCGCAACCAGCAATACGTAGCCCTCGGGGTTATCGCCCTCGGCGCCGTGCTGCTCGGCGTCCGGCTCATCAACCAGCTCGAGGAAGGCGAAGTAGAAGAAGTAACGCCGTAAACGGCAATTGGCCTTTGCCAACATTCCCCAAATCCAACACCCGGATTTGGGGTTTTTGCTTTGTATCCCTGCGTATTTATCGTAAAGCATTCAACCACGCCGCTCCGCTCATGAAGTCTGTAAACCGCTGCTCCCTATTACTTTTACTCTGCCTGGCGCTGCCGGCCGTGGCCCCCGCCCAGGTGGAACGCCGCGAAAAAGGCAACCTGGTGATTGAAGGCGTCCCCGAAATTCCGGGCACCCTCACCGAAAAACTGTACCAGTACCAGAGTACCCGCAGCGCCGGGGTGGCCGACTGGCTGCCCGACGGCAAGGGTCTGCTCATTACCACCCGCTTCGGCGAAACCAACCAGTTGCACCTCGTGGAACGGCCCGGCGGCGACCGGCGCCAGGTCACCTTTTTTCCCGAACCCGTCACCGGCGCCACGTTTCCTGAGCAACCAGATGGACGTACGTTCTACTTCCTCAAAGACGCGGGCGGCGGGGAGTTTTACCAACTCTTCAGCTTCGACCTCAACACGGGTGCCTACACCTTGCTCACCGACGGCAAGTCGCGCAACAGTGAACCGGAATTTGCCAACGGGGGCAAACAGTTCGTCTTCACCAGCACGCGGCGCAACCGCAAAGACTACGACTTTTACCTGGCCGACGCCCAGAACCCGGGCCAGGCCAAGCTCCTGCGCGAAAACGAAGGGTCGTGGTCGGCCCTCGACTGGTCGCCCGACGACCGGCAGGTACTGGTGTCCAACTACCTTTCGGTAAACGAAAACTTCCTGCACCTGCTCGATGCCCAAACGGGCAACCTTACGCCGGTGAACCCGGGCAAAAAAGGCATCGCCTACAACGACGCCGTGTGGGCGAAAGACGGCAAGGGCTTGTTCGTGGTCTCCGACGAGGGCAGCGAATTCCAGACCCTCCGCTACTACGACCTGGCTACTAAAGGGTTTACGCCCATTTCCGGCAACATTCCCTGGGACGTGGAAGACCTGGAGCTTTCAAACGACGGAACGCGGCTGGCCTTCCGCACGAACGAAGACGGCATCGGCAAGTTGTACGTACTCGACACCCGGACCCGCCAGTACCAACCCGTGCCCGGCATCCCAGCCGGCGTGCTGGGCGGCCTCGCCTTTCACCCCGACAACGTGCAACTGGCTTTTTCGGTGTCCTCGGCCCAGTCGCCCGGCGACGTGTACGTGCTCAACGCGCAAAGCAACGCCGTGGAACGGTGGACGCACAGCGAAGTGGGCGGCCTCAATACGGCCGAGTTCACTGCTCCCACACTGATCCGGTACGAAACCTTCGACAAGGTGAACGGCAAGCCGCGGCAAATTCCCGCCTTCTACTACAAGCCGAAGGGCAACGGCAAGTTCCCGGTGGTCATCTCGATTCACGGGGGGCCGGAAGGGCAGTTTACCCCCGGCTTCTCCTGGTTTCCGCAGTACTTGACCAACCAGATGGGCATCGCCATGATCGCCCCCAACGTCCGGGGCTCTACCGGCTACGGCAAAACGTACGTTACCCTCGACAACGGCAACAAGCGGGAAGAATCCGTGCAGGACATCGGCAAGCTGCTCGACTGGATCGCCAAACAACCGGAACTGGATGCCTCCCGGGTGCTGGTGTACGGCGGCTCGTACGGGGGCTACATGACGCTGGCCAGCCTGACGCACTTCAACGACCGCCTCCGCGGGGGCATCGACGTGGTGGGCATCAGCAACTGGATCACGTTCCTGGAAAAAACCGAAGCCTACCGCCGCGACCTGCGCCGCGCCGAGTACGGCGACGAACGGAACCCGGAAATGCGTACGTACCTGACCAACATTTCGCTGGTCAACAACGCCCGGAAAATCACCAGGCCGCTGTTCGTGATCCAGGGCCTCAACGACCCGCGGGTGCCGGCCGGGGAATCGGAGCAGATGGTGCAGGCCGTGCGCAAGAACGGGGGCACGGTGTGGTACCTGGCCGCCAGGGACGAAGGGCACGGTTTCCGCAAAAAGAGCAACTCCGACTTCCAGACCGCCGCCATGATGCTGTTCATGGAGCAGTTTCTGAAGGGCAGCATTGGGCAGTAGTCATTGGTTGATTGGTCATTGGTCAGTAGTCAATGGTCATCCGGATGCGACAACTTACGCACACCCAATGACCATTGACTACTGACCAATGACTAAGAAATTAATCAAACACTGTCGCCCTCCCCGGGTTGTCGAGGAAGCCGAACATGAGGCGGAGTTGGGATTCGGTGTTGCGTTCTACCGACAGGGGCGGGAGTTCGTCGCGGCCGAAAAAGCCGGCGTCGTGGGTTTCCATGCCGGCCGCCAGGGTACCGCCCGTGATGCGGCAGAGGATGAACATTTTGTAGACGTGGTAGGGCGACGGGGGATGCGGGTGGAATTTTTTGTCGAGCACGGCCAGCAGCCGGACGGCCTGTACTTCGAGTCCCGCTTCTTCGCCGGCTTCCTTCACGGCTACTTCGCCCGCCGAGTACCCGATGTCGGCCCAGCCGCCCGGCAACGACCAGTGGCCGTCGATCTTTTCGTGCACCAGGGCAATTTTGCCGTCGCGGAAAATCACCGCCCGCACATCTACTTTGGGCGTCTGGTAGCCCGTTTCGTTGGTAAACAGCGGGCCGATCTTCTCGACGGGTTCGTCGGTGAGCCGGGAGAGCATGGCTATGCTCATGTCCTGGAGTTCCTGGTACCGTTCCCGGTCGTAGTCGTTCACGGCGTAGGTAAGCCCGGCCTGGGCAATGGACCCTATCCGTTTTGCGTATTCAAGCCACAAGTGGTTCATGCGAGGAGGGTATTGGGGGAGTGAGGTATTGGGAGAACCGTACCGTACCGTACCCACCCGGTACCCTAATCCCCCAATACCCTCCTACCCCCTTTAAACTTAGCTTTTCTTCGTTTCCTGGCCCTGGCCGCCGGCGGCGATGTTGGTGCGCATGTCGGTGTCGGCCTGGAGGTTCTGCATGCGGTAGTAATCCATGATGCCCAGGTTGCCGTTCCGGAAGGCTTCGGCCAGGGCGCGGGGTACTTCGGCTTCGGCTTCGATCACCCGGGCCCGGGCATCCTGCGCCTTGGCGCGGTTTTCCTGCTCGACGGCTACGGCCATTGCCCGGCGTTCTTCGGCTTTGGCCTCGGCTACTTTCAAGTCGGCGTTGGCCTGGTCGATCTGGAGTTTGGCCCCGATGTTGGCCCCCACGTCAATGTCGGCAATGTCGATGGAGAGAATTTCGTAGGCCGTGCCCGCGTCGAGGCCCTTCTGCAACACCAGGCGCGAGATCATGTCCGGGTTTTCGAGCACATCCTTGTGCGACTTCGAGGAGCCGATGGACGTTACGATCCCCTCCCCTACCCGGGCCAGGATGGTTTCTTCGCCGGCCCCGCCCACGAGTTGAGCAATGTTTACCCGCACCGTCACGCGGGCCTTGGCAATGAGTTGGATGCCGTCCTGGGCTACCGCCGCCACATTTGGCGTGTTGATTACCCGGGGGTTCACCGAAATCTGCACGGCTTCGAACACATCGCGGCCGGCCAGGTCAATGGCGGCGGCCTGCTTGAACGAGAGGTTGATGTTGGCCTTGTCGGCCGAGATCAGGGCTTTGATGACCGAAGGCACGTGCCCGCCGGCCAGGTAGTGCGTTTCCAGGTCGGCAGTGGTGAGGTTGAGGCCCGCCTTGGTGGACGTAATCATCGACTGCACGATCAGGCTGGGCGGCACCTTGCGGATGCGCATGAAAATGAGTTCGAACAGGCTGACGCGCACCCCCGAGAAAATGGCCGTGATCCAGAGATTGACGGGCACGAAATACAGGAAAATAAAGAATGCAATGATCGCAAGTACGATCAGCACGATAAACGATAAACCTTCCATGGATGGCTCAGGATAAGGCGTGAAGAGATGAAAATTCGGGGAAAAACGCTTTTGTCAGCGGGAAAGTAAGCAATCCCGCCAAGTACGGCAAAAGAACAGGCAATTTAAACCCTTCCGGTCAGCGGATGTCGGCGGTTTCCACGAACACTTTGTTATGGTCAATGCGGATGACCCGCACGGGTCGGTTCACGTCCACGAAGTTGCCCAGCGTGTGCACTTCTACCACGTGGTTGCCGAATTCGGCCTTGCCGGCCGGGCGCAGCGCCGAAAGGGTGTGGCCGGTTTCGCCCACGTGCAGCACGAACCGCCGTTCGTCGTTCACCCGGCTGCTGATCTTGGTGTTCAGCGCAAACCGGTCCCAGGCCCTTTTTTTAAAGCTGTAGTAAATGGTAAGTCCCGCCACCACCAGGAATGCCACGACCACGGTAAAGCCCGCCGCCGTTCCCAGCGCACTAAAGCCGATCCAGAAGCCGATGATGGCCAGGATGAAGCCCGCAATCCCGAACAGACTGGTGCCCGGGATGAAAATGATTTCCACCACGATCAGCGCCAGGGCGAACAACAGCAGCAAAACCAACGTGAGCCATTCCATAGGGGGAAGTTTTGAGTTTATGAGTCCAAAGTAAACCGTCCGGCGCGACTTACTCATAAACTCATGAACTTTGAACTCATAAACTACGCTAATACGCCCTGGCAAAGAGCACCCGGCGGCTCGACGGCTTGCCGGTATACACGCACTGGCCGGCCTCTTCGGGGGCGTCGAGGGGAATGCAACGGATGGTGGCCTTGGTTTCTTCCTTGATCTTTTCTTCCGTTTCGGGCGTGCCGTCCCAGTGGGCCGCGATGAAGCCGGCCTTGCCGTCGAGCACTTCCTTGAACGTCTGGTAGTCGTCTACCCGGGTGGTATTGGCTTCGCGGAAGGCCAGGGCCTTCTGGTAGATGTTACGCTGCATGTCTTCGAGCAGCGTTTCGATCTGGCCGGCCAGGGTGTCGAGGCTGTACACCTTTTTCTCCTTGGTGTCGCGCCGGGCCAGTTCCACGGTATTGTTGTCGAGGTCGCGGGGACCGACGGCCAGGCGGATGGGTACGCCTTTGAGTTCGTATTCGGCAAATTTCCAGCCCGGCGTGTGCGTGTCGCGGTTGTCAAACTTCACGGAGATGCCCTTGGCGCGCAGTTCTTTGATCAGCGGTTCGATTTTGGCCGTCACCGCGCCCAGTTGGTCTTCGTTGCGGAAGATGGGCACGATCACCACCTGGATGGGGGCCAGTTTGGGCGGCAGCACCAGCCCCTCGTCGTCGGAGTGGGCCATGATGAGGGCGCCCATGAGCCGGGTACTTACGCCCCACGAAGTACCCCACACGTGTTCGAGTTTACCGTCCTTGCCGGCAAACTGCACGTCGAACGCCTTGGCGAAGTTCTGGCCCAGGAAGTGCGACGTACCGGCCTGGAGGGCCTTGCCGTCCTGCATGAGCGATTCGATGCAGTAAGTATCTTCGGCGCCGGCAAACCGTTCATTGGGCGTTTTTATGCCGCGGATCACCGGCAGGGCAATGAACTCTTCGGCGAAGGTGGCGTACACCTCCAGCATCTGCCTGGTTTCGGCAACCGCTTCGGCGGCCGTGGCGTGGGCCGTGTGGCCTTCCTGCCAGAGAAATTCGGCCGTACGCAGGAACAGCCGGGTGCGCATCTCCCACCGGACCACGTTGGCCCACTGGTTCACCAGGATGGGCAGGTCGCGGTACGACTGAATCCAGTTTTTGTACGTACTCCAGATGATCGCCTCGCTGGTGGGCCGGATCACGAGTTCCTCTTCCAGTTTCGCCTCCGGGTCCACGATCAGTTTCCCTTTTTTGTTCGGATCGGCCTTCAGGCGGTAGTGCGTGACCACGGCGCATTCCTTGGCGAAGCCCTCCGCGTTCTTTTCTTCGGCTTCAAACAGGTGCTTGGGCACGAAGATGGGAAAGTACGCGTTGGAGTGGCCGGTGTCTTTGAACATCTTGTCGAGGGCCGCCTGCATTTTTTCCCAGATCGAAAAACCGTACGGTTTTATGACCATGCAGCCCCGCACCGAGGAGTTCTCCGCCAGGTCGGCCTTTTTCACCAGTTCGTTGTACCAGGCCGAATAGTCTTCGCTGCGTTTGGGCAATCCTTTACTCATGGGAGTAGTCGCTTTAAATTAGAGGGTTACAAATGGAAGTAATTGATTATAAAAGAGTAACTTACCGGGAAAGGCGAGGCAGCCGCCAGTCTCCGGCTTCCGGCCCCGTCCGGCGGTTTGCGTTAAAATATGTTAAAAAATAAATGTTCAAATCGGGTATTCGGTACGGATTTTGTTTTCTATACATGCGTTTAATACTTACTTTAGCGTGAATTGAATTTTCCGCGCTGGAATACGTTTTAAGCATGGACAGTGCCGCAAAGATAGAATTTAATGAACAATCGGTTCCATCTATTTGCCGCCCTGCCCGTATATATTGAAGGATAAGCCGTTACGCCGTTTTACTTTTAACTCTCTCAAATATGAAAGCCTTGACCAAATACGCAGCACTTGCTTTAGTAGCGGGCTTGTGGAGTTGTACAAGCAGCAAATTGGCCCAGCAGACCCAGGGCGAATATGATGACCTGTATTTCACCAGCAAGGACCGCGAACAGGCACTGACTGCTTCGGCTTCTTCTTCCACCCTGCAGTACGACCGGATGGATAAGGCGGAAGACGCCGGTACCCAACAAAACGCCAATCCCGACTACGTAGCGGCGGACAACCGGCGGCAGAACAACCGTAACGGCGACGCCTACAATGCCAATGACACGTACTATGACGAAAGCTACGCCGACCGCCGCCGTTTTGGCAGCATCCGTCCCAGCGTGGCGGGCGGGGTGTACAGTTCCCCGGCGTACTACGATCCGTTCTTCAGCCCGTACGGCCACGACTCCTTCTACGCCCGCAACGCTTACTCGTCGTTCTACTACGACCCGTTCTTTTCGAACCGCCCCTACTGGGGTTTCCGGCCGGGCGTAAGCATCAGCATTTCTTACAACACCTGGGGACGGCCCTGGGGTTGGAATTCGTGGGGCTACGACCCGTACTGGAACGCCGGCCCGTGGGGGTACAACGCGTGGAACTCTTGGGGTTACGATCCCTTCTGGGGCGGAGGATACGGCTACGGCCCGGTGTATAACAACTACTTTTACGGCGGCGGCTGGAACCGTCCCTGGTACGGCGGAGGTAATACGGTGATTGTGGGCAACGGCGGCAACGGCGGACGTGACAACAACGGCACCTACCGCAACTACGGCCGGCGCGGCGAAGGCCGCGGCTCCGAAGTGATCTCCGACCAGAACAACGGCGCCCCCACCCGCGGCAACGCTCCCACCCGGGGTGGCCGCTTAGACGGTACCGGCGACGTGAACCGCAACCCGGATGCTACGGCGTACCCCGGCTACACCCGTCCGCAGCGGGGCGCAGCACCTGACCGCAACGGCTACGACCCGAGCCAGAACAACGGCGGCCGCACGAGCAGCCCGGACGTGATTACGAACCAGCCGGCCGGCAGCGGTACCAGCGACGGATACTCCCGTCCGACCCGGCCCCGCAGCAGCGACTACAGCACGGGCAATACCAACCAGCGCAGCAGCACGTACTACAACAACGACAACAACTCGGCCCGGCCGGCGCCCTCAACGCCCCGCAACGATAGCTGGGGTGGCGGTAGCAACAGTGGCGGTGGCAACAGTGGCTATTCCCGTCCTTCCCGCAGTGACAACGGCAGCTTTGGCGGCAGCAGCCCGGCCCCGGCACCCAGTGGTGGTGGTCGTTCTTCGGGCTACTCCGGCGGCAGCAGCTCCGGTGGCAGTTCCAACGGTGGCGGCGGCAGCTCAGGTGGTTACAGCCGTCCGCCGCGCAACTAACCCTTAAGCAATGGTTCCGGCATTCCACCTTCCCCGGAGGCCGGAACCACTGCTACTCTTCTTCAACCGCTAACACCAATGAAAATCAGGTATATTTTTGTCCTCGTGGGAATCATTTTTCCTGCGCTGACCCTGCACGCCCAATACATTGAGGATGCACTGCGTTTTTCGCAGCCCAACACCTTCGGTTCGGCCCGTTTCCAGGGCATGGCCGGGGTAAATACGGCCCTCGGTGCCGACGTTTCATCCATCGCCGGCAACCCGGCCGGCCTGGGATTCTTTCGCAAATCGGAATGGAGCATTTCTGCCGGCCTTAACTTTGCCGCCGCCCGGGCGGACTACCTGCCCTTCTCGACGGCTACCGCCACGCGGACCCCGGACAGCAAAACCAATTTCAACATTCCCAACCTGGCCATTGTATTTGCTTCGCCTAAGTCCGACATCAAATCGGGTCCCTACCGTGGGGGTGCCTTCGGCATCAGCTTTACGCGCATGAATAGCTTCCAGAACCAGTTTACCTACAACGGCACCACCGACCGGTCCTCGTTCAGCGATTACCTGGCCGACCAGGCGTACGGTTTTTCCGACCCGCAACTGTTCGTACCCGAAAACCAGATTGGCTACCAGGTCTCGGAACGGCAGACAAGGGCTCAACTGGCCTACTCCAGCTACCTGATCACCCCGGCTTCGGATACGGTCAACGCTTACGGCAGCAGTGCGGGAACTAATTTCCTGGAAGTGGGTCAACGCGAAACGGTACGCCGGACGGGTTCCCGTAACCAGTGGAACTTCAGTTATGGCGGCAACCTCGACGATAAATTCTACTTCGGCGCCTCCGTGGGGCTCAGTGGTTTGCGCTACGGCTCCGAAAGCAGCTTCCGCGAAACCGTCCTCGGAAGCGACAACAACCAGGAAGGAGTGCGGGACTTCACGTACACGGATTACTACGACGTGTCGGGATCGGGCATCAACGCCTCATTAGGCTTTATCTTCAAACCCAACGACATTTTTCGACTGGGCGCTTCCGTGGTGACGCCTACTTACTATTGGAACCTGCGCGAGGAGTCCAGTACGGAGTTGAATACGAACTTTAACACCGGCGCCCCCATCCGCCTGGAAACAGTAATCAGCAATAACGACTACCAGTTGACGACACCGCTTCGCCTCTCGGGAGGCCTGGCTGTTTTTGCCGGCAAACGCGGCTTTGTCTCTGCCGATGTTGAGTACGTTACCTACAACTCGGCCCGGCTGAACAGTCGGGTGGGTGATGACTTTACTGCGGACAATGAGGGAATCAGCAACCGCTACCAGCCCACGTTGAACTACCGGATCGGGGGCGAATTCCGCGAAGGCATATTTCGTGCCCGGGCGGGGGTTGCCTATTTCGGTGATGCGCTGGACGAGAAGGAAAGTGACGGGATCAACCGCGCCATGCTAAACCTGACGGCCGGCGTGGGCATGCGTCTGTCTAGTTTCTACCTGGATCTGGCGCTGGTGCACAGCCGCTCCCAGACGGGCTACTCACCGTATACGTTTGGGTACGACCCCTACTATACGAAGCCGGGTAACTTCCAGGTACCCGGGGTAACGGTCCGGAATACGTCGACCAACGCCGTGCTTTCCTTCGGAACGTTCTTCTAAAAAGAAATGGTTACGCACCAAAAGACCTCGCCGGCGTTCACCCGGCGAGGTCTTTTATTTTTTTCACCACCTGGTTGGGCCGCGCCTCCGACTCCCGCACCCGCACCTGGGCCTGTTGGTAAAAGGGCAGCCTTTTGCGGTGCATGTCGGCGAGGGCAGCGGCAATCTCCGCCTTGCTTTTGCCCGCAAACAACGGGCGTTGCCGGCTGGCTTCCGCGTTGCGGTTCATGCGGCCCGCAATGGTGCCCGGCGACACGTCGAGCCATACGGCAATGCCGTGGCTTTTCATCCAGGCCATGTTGTCGAAAAAGCAGGGCGTGCCGCCGCCGGTCGCAATCACCACCCCGTCCATCGTTTCGGTGCGGTGCAGGGCCGTCTGTTCGGCCTGCCGGAAGTAATCCTCCCCCCGGGCCCCGAAGATGTCGGGAATCGACATGCCCTCCTGGGCCGTAATCAGGGCATCGAGGTCCGCAAACACGTAGCCCAGGCGCCGGGCCACCGACCGGCCCAGGGTGCTTTTGCCCGAGCCGGGCATACCGATCAGGAATATTTTCATGCGCTAAAAATAAGCATAAGCCCTCTATCCAACGCCAGCTACCGGGCGGCGGCGCCGGGGAAATCTGCGCGGCGCTTGAACCAAAATCGTTTGCCGTCGTACACGTACGGCGGATACCAAGCTGTACCCTCAAAACCTCATCCCATGAACCAGGCATCATCCTCTTCTTCCGTGCAGGCAGAAACCTTAGACGCAACCATTACCTACCTTGAAGGCCTGCCCACCGGCGTAGATACCGAATCGGCCGTGTCCAGCGTTTCGGCCTGGATGGGCTCCCTCAAAGCCGACGGACGCCCCGAGTTGCAGGCAGTGGAGAGCGAACTGAAGACCCTGCTGGGGCTGCTGACGGCCAGCACACTCGACGGCCCGGCCATTGGCAACGTGATGATCCGGCTGGGCGACCTGACGCGCCAAACCACCGCACTGGCCGAAGGTCCCATTGCCGGGCGGCTCACCAAGCTGGCCGAATGGCTGAACAAAGCGGGGAATGCCATGCAGCCAGTGCAGTAACCGAGGGCCGCACGCCGGGCTGGCAGCCGCTCCGGACGTAGGATAATTCCTATCTTTGCCGCATGTACAAGCTGCTCCTGAAACCGCTGCTGTTTCAACTAGACGCCGAAAAAGCCCACCACCTTGTTTTTACCCGCATCAAGTCGCTCTTCCGGCTTCCCTTCGTAGCTTCTCTCTGCAAAACCTTGTACACGGTCGATCACCCCGCCCTCCGGCGGCAGGTGTTCGGCCTGCACTTTAAGAACCCCGTGGGACTGGGCGCCGGGCTCGACAAAAACGCCGAACTCGTGGAAGAACTGGCCCACATGGGCTTTGGCTTCATCGAGGTAGGCACCGTAACGCCGCAGGCCCAGAGCGGCAACGACAAGCCCCGCCTGTTCCGGCTCCCCAAGGACAAGGCCCTCATCAACCGCATGGGCTTCAACAATGACGGCGTCACGGAAGTGGCCCGCCGGCTGCGGCAGTGCCATACCGACATCATCATCGGGGGCAACATCGGCAAGAACAAGTTTACGCCCAACGAAAACGCCGTCAAGGACTACATCGCCTGCTTCGACGGCCTGTTCGACGTGGTGGATTACTTCGTGGTCAACGTGAGTTCACCCAACACCCCCAACCTCCGCGAGTTGCAGGAACGGGGGCCGCTTACGCACATTCTGCAAACCCTGCAGGCGCGCAACCTCGCCAAACGCAGCCCCAAACCCATCCTGCTCAAGATCGCCCCCGACCTGACTGACAGCCAACTGGACGACATCATCCAGATCGTGCAGGAAACCGGCATCAGCGGCGTGATTGCCGCCAACACCACCATCAGCCGGGCCGGGCTGCAAACCCCGGCGGGGCAAGTAGAGTCGCTGGGACAGGGCGGCCTGAGCGGCCAGCCCCTCAGGCAACGTTCCACCGAAGTGATCCGGTACCTGCACGAAAGGTCGGGCGGAAAGTTCCCGATCATCGGCATCGGCGGCATCGGTTCGGCCGAAGACGCCCTGCAAAAAATCCAAGCCGGTGCTTCTTTGGTGCAACTGTACACCGGCTTCGTGTACGAAGGCCCGGCGCTAATAAAAGAGATTAATCAGGCAATTGTTAAGCAGAATGCTTAGATTTGGTCATTAGTGTTCTGCTATGGCAAAAAATACGCTTCGCCAAAATCCAGTTCCCCGGAAAGACAACGAAGACAGGAAGGACGAAAAGAAGGAAGAGCGAAAGAAGGTGATCAAGGCCCCGTCCGGCCGCCTCCGCTTTGACCGTCGTTTCCAGCTTACCTTCGGGTTCCTGGGTCTGTTTGCTTCCATTTTTCTGACCATTGCCTTCATTTCCTACTTATTTACCGGTAAAGCCGACCAAAGCATCGTGGAAGGCCTGTTCGACGCTTCCGTGCGTGAATCGGGGCAAGCCGTGGAAAACTGGCTGGGCCTGCTGGGCAGCGTTGTTTCGCACTTTTTCATCTACAAGTGGTTCGGTATTGCCTCCTTCCTGTTCGTTCCCATCCTGTTCCTGGGCGGGTATAAAATCGTGTTCCGGCGGGAGTTGTTCCCGGTGGGTTCGCTCACCCGCTTCTGCCTCTTTGCCGCCCTGTGGATCAGTTTCCTGCTCGGCTACCTGGTGCTTTCGTCCGAAACGGCCGAAACGCTGGGCTTCCTGGGTGGCGGCATTGGGTACGAGGCGGCCGTGTGGTCCCACAGCCTCGTGGGCTGGGGCACGCTGCTGCTCATTGCCTTTTCGCTGATCGTCTTCATCATTTACTTCTTCGACGTCACCACCATCCGGGGCTTCAACACCCGCATCAATACGGCCATGCAGGAAATTGAGCTGGCCCGGCAGGAAGAGATCACCATTGCCCCGCCGCCCGTCGCCCCGCCGATTCCGCACGTGCTGGAAGAAGTGGACATCGCTCCCTTCGCCAATGCGGCCCAGACCAGCCCGTTCGCGGAAGAAGAAGCCGTGGAACTGGCCGTGCAGCCCGCGGCCCGCAAGCACGGCGCCGTGAACGGAATGAATGGGATGAACGGCGTAAACGGCGTCGGGACCAAGCCCCCCAAGGGAGGTGAAATCGAATTCAGCATCGAGCCGCGCTACGAAGACGAAGACCTGCCCGAGCCGCCCCCCGCTGCGGCGGCCCCAGTGGTACCGGTGGTGCCGGTCTATCCCAAAGAAAAAGAAGCAAGCTTCCCGCTGGCCGACCTGCCCGATTACGACCCCACGATGGACCTGCCGCAGTTCCAGTACCCCACGCTGGAGTTGATGAGTGAATACCAGGTGACCAAAGCCCAGGTGTCGGTGGAGGAATTGCAGGCCAACAAGGACAAGATCGTGGAGACGCTGGGCCACTACGGCATCGGCATTGCCTCCATCAAAGCCACCATCGGCCCTACGGTGACCCTTTATGAAATCATTCCCGAGGCCGGCGTGCGCATCTCCAAGATCAAGAGCCTGGAAGACGACATTGCCCTCAACCTGGCGGCATTGGGCATCCGCATCATTGCGCCGATTCCCGGCAAGGGTACCATCGGGATTGAAGTGCCCAACAAGAACCGCGAAATGGTGTCGATGCGGTCGGTGCTGGCCTCGCCGGCCTTCCAGAACAACGACCGCGACCTGCCCATTGTGCTCGGCAAAACGATCTCCAACGAGGTATACGTGACGGACCTGGCCAAGATGCCGCACCTGCTGATGGCCGGGGCCACCGGCCAGGGCAAGTCGGTGGGGCTCAACGTGATCCTCACGTCGCTGATCTACAAAAAGCACCCTTCGCAGCTCAAGTTCATCCTGGTGGACCCCAAGAAGGTGGAACTGACGCTTTTCAACAAGATCGAACGGCACTTCCTGGCCATGCTGCCCGGCGGCGAAGACGCCATCATCACCGACACCAAGAAGGTGGTGCATACCCTCAACTCCCTCTGCATCGAGATGGACACGCGGTACGAACTGCTCAAGGAGGCCAACGTCCGCCAGATCAGGGAGTACAACCAGAAGTTTGTGGGCCGCCGCCTGAATCCCGAGAAGGGGCACCGGTACCTGCCCTACATTGTGCTCGTAATCGACGAACTGGCCGACCTGATGATGACGGCCGGCAAAGAAGTGGAATTGCCCATTGCCCGCCTGGCGCAACTCGCCCGGGCCACCGGCATTCACCTGGTGGTTGCCACGCAGCGGCCTTCCGTAAACGTAATTACCGGTCTGATCAAAGCCAACTTCCCGGCCCGTTTGTCGTTCAGGGTCACCTCCAAGATCGATTCCCGGACGATCCTGGATGAAGGCGGCGCCGAACAACTGGTGGGACAGGGCGACATGCTGCTCAAGATGGGCTCCGACATGACCCGCCTCCAGTGCGCCTTCGTGGATACGCCCGAAGTGGAACGGATTTGCGATTTTATCGGTTCCCAGCGAGGCTACTCCTCGGCGTACCAACTGCCTGAGTTTGAGGGTGACGAAGCCGGCGAAGACAAAGAAGAATTTGATCCCAAGAACCGCGACCCGTTGTTTGAAGAGGCGGCCCGCGTCATTGTTACGCACCAGCAGGGCAGCACCTCGCTGTTGCAGCGCCGCATGAAGCTCGGCTACAACCGCGCCGGCCGGCTCATTGACCAACTCGAATCGGCCGGTATTGTGGGGCCGTTCGAAGGCAGCAAGGCCCGGGAGGTATTAATTCCGGACGAACAGAGTTTGGAACAATTATTGAAAAAGCTAGGGGAGTAATGCAACCGAATCAGTCAGAACAACTATTTCTGATTACCGTATTTTCGAACTAATTTTACGTAATCCCTTCAGATGAAAAGACTTAAGTATTTCGCGGCGGTGCTGTTAGCCACCGTCATCACCACCGCTCAAGCGCAGAACGACCCCAAAGCGGGTGAGATTCTGGACGCCATGAGTGAAAAGTACAAGGCAGTCCCCGCATTCAGAGCCTCCTTCACGTACACCCTCGAAAGCCCGGGCTCCAACCTCAAGGAAAACTACTCGGGCGACATTACGGTCAAGAACGGGAAGTTTCACCTCAAGATGGGCGAACAGGAGATCATCAACAACGGCACTACCGTGTGGACGTACCTGAAAGAATCCAATGAAGTGAACATTTCGGACTACCAGCCGGAAGAAGACGCCATTACGCCCACCAACATCTATACGATCCACAAGAAGGGCTATAAGTACGTTTACGTGGAGCAGAAAAAGGAAGGTGGCCAGACGTACGACGTAGTGGACCTGACGCCCGAAAACAAGAATGCCCAGATCCATAAAATCCGCCTCGTGGTGAACCGCAAGGACCGCTCCGTGCGCAGTTTCAAAACCTTCGAGAAAAACGGCAACCGGCAGAACTACCTGATCACCAAGTTTACGCCCACCGAAGTGGACGACAAGCTGTTCGTGTTCGACCAGTCGAAGTACAAAAACGTGGAAGTAGTAGACCTGCGGTAATCCGTTCGCCCCTCCAGTCACCCAGCCTGAGCCCTGCTGCATCCCAATTGCCGGCGGGGCTTTTGCTTTTTAGGGATCATTCCCCAAAATTTACATCGCTGAAATAGTTGTTGGTTGGTAGTTGATCGTTGTTCGGCCCATCACTTCGCCACTTACCCTTTAAACGTACCGCGCCTTGACCCAGGAAGAACTGTTTACCCAAATCCGGCAGAAGAAAACGTACCTGTGCGTTGGCCTTGACACCGATGCGCAAAAAATCCCTCAGCACCTGCTCAAAGAGCCGGACCCGGTTTTTGCCTTCAACCGGCAGATCATCGACGCCACGGCCGACCATTGCGTGGCCTACAAGCTAAACACCGCTTTTTACGAAGCGTCGGGAACCAAGGGTTGGGAAAGCCTGCAAAAGACGGCCGAGTACATTCCGCGGGGCTTCTTTACCATTGCCGACGCCAAAAGGGGCGACATTGGCAACACGTCGGGGCTCTACGCCCGGGCCTTCTTCGAAACGATGCCTTTTGACGCCATTACCGTGGCGCCGTACATGGGCCAGGACTCAGTGACGCCGTTCCTGGCGTATCCGGGCAAGTGGACCATCCTGCTGGCCTTTACCTCCAATGCCGGCAGCGGCGACTTCCAGCAACTGCCGCTGGCCGCCGGGGGCCGCCTTTTCGAAAAGACGATCACCGTGTCGCAGCAATGGGCCGGCCCCGACCGGATGATGTACGTGGTGGGCGCCACCCGGGCCGAGCAACTAGCCGACATCCGCAAACTTATTCCCGACCATTTCCTGCTGGTACCCGGCGTGGGTGCCCAGGGCGGCGACCTCGAAGCCGTCACCCGGCACGGCATCAACCGGCGCTGCGGCCTGCTGGTCAACTCGTCGCGGGCCATCATCTACGCCTCCGGCGGCGAGGATTTTGCCCGGCAGGCAGGGCGCCAGGCGCAGGACGTAGCCCGGCAAATGGCAATGTTGCTGGACCAGCACCTTCAATAAAACAAAAGTGGCGGTCCTGGACCGCCACTTTTGTTTTAATAGTATCAACCGTACTTGTAGCTCTTGAGCTTTTCCAGCACGCGGTTCCACATGAACTCGTAGGGCAGTACTTCCAGGGCCCGGTTGCCGCCGTGGTACTCCATCATCATCGACTTCATCTCCTCGTAGAACTTCTCGGAAGCCTTCCGGGTCTGGTAGAAGCGGTAGTTTTCGTTCCGCATGTTCACCAGCAGGCTGATGAAGCATTCACTGCGGAAGTTGCCATCCTTCTTGGGGTAGCGCCGGCAGTACTCTTCCAGGGCAGTTACGCAGGCGTTCAACGGTTCGATTTCCATCTTTTCGAGCAGGAACAGCACCTGGATGCTGAAGATGGCCGTGTTGAGGCCCCGCTTCTCCTTGGCAAAGGCCGGCTTTTCGAGCAGGAACTCGTTGAGGCGGAAGTGCGTCTTGGCGTTCTGGATCACCGGCCGGATCTCGCGGATCTTCTGCGTCTTGTAGATGTAGTGAATGTAGGCCTGGAATACCCGCCAGCGTTCCTTTTTCCCGTCGGGCAGCAGGCGGAAGTTGGGCCGGTCCACCACGCTGTGGAACACTTCGGCCGCCTTCATGTACTGTTCGGAGTGCATGCACAGCAGGAAGTAGTACTCCTGGAAGGTAAACCAGTTGGTGTTGCCTTCTTCAAATATGTTGGCGGCACTCTTGGCGTGGGCTTCGCCGCGGGCAAAATCCTTCAGGTGCAGGTAGAAGTTCATCTTCTGGATCGCCAGTTCCTCCAGGCGGGTGGGCGGCTGGAATTTCAGCGTCCGGCGCACGTACTCCTCGGTCTGGTTGGTCGCCTCCACGGCGGCCTGGTAGTCGTCGGAGAACTGGTGGAACATCGTGCGGATGCGGAAATAATTCATGCTCAGCTTGTTGCTGTCGTACCGCCTGAAATCTTCCTGGAGAACTTTGTAGTATTTTTCGGCCAGCTTTTTTACCTTGCCCCGGTTGGCCTTCGACTTGGCGTAGATGGCAATGAGCTCCTGGTAGTATTTATCCGATAGGTTTTCGGCGTGTAGTTTTTGTTCGGCCTGCTCGGCAATGCCCTTGAAGATGAGGAACTCCTTGTACTGGTTGGTCGTGCTGAAGTGTCCCCGCAGGATTTTGGCGCACTCCAGTTCAATGTCGGTGAGTTGGGTTTCCTGGGCGCGGCGCAGGGTTTTCTCCAGCGTGGGGATGGCAATCCGTTTGGAGCCGCTCATCAGCAGTACCTTGGCGCAGTAGAGCTGCTTGTTGCATTCGTAGAGGGCATTCTGGTACTCGGGAATGCTTTCGTCCTCGAAATCGAGGAAAAACAGCGTGTTCAGCAATTTCTGCTTGAGGCGCGTTTTGAGGATCAGGTACTTCTTTTCGGAGGGGTCGCAGTCGTAGATGTCGCGGGCCGCGTCCTGGTCGGAGCGGTACTGACCTGAATGAATACCTTCAAAAAGTTTAAAATAGTTACTCGATTTATTGCGGCTGCTCTCGTCGAATAATTCTACTTTTTTAATTCTCTTTTTGGTTACTAATCGTATTAGCTCGCTGAGTGAGTCCATTGTGAATTTTCCGGTTAAAGCATTGATACTTCATCCATTACATAGAAAGGCTGAAAGTGGAAACCGGCGGCTAAAGCGGCCTGGAAGAGTCTAGAAATCCTCCCTTTAGCGACAGTCTTTTGACATAATTTCAATCAAATGTAATACACTTACACATTCGTACGAAACCCGAAAACTTAGTTTTCTACCATTCTGGCATTTTGGTCGTCCAAATCAGCCAAACGAAGGACAAAAAAATTTTTGGCGCGGTTATAAATGCTCCCTGAGGATGTATTATTTGAATAATATGCGGATGTAAGCCCGCCGCTGAACGCTTCTTCCGCTTTGTATGTTGCAGTGATGTCCCGCGGACGAACACGCATCCACCATTTCATCCACCAACCCCTCTATGGCCCGGTTAGCGCAAAAAGTACTTCAATCCCTCTTTTTCAGGAAAGCGCAGCAGAAAGCTTTCGCGTACCTCCAGAACCCTGGCAAACTCCTGTTGTTGTTGCAGCAGGTCACGTCGCAGATCAATAACCTGGCGGGCAAAGGATCGAGTCCCGGCCTGATGGACAACCTGCGTACGCTGATGCGCATGGTGAACGCCTACCGGCTGGGCACCTACCGCGCGGTGCCCTGGCCGACCATTGGCAAGATCGTAGCCATCCTGGTGTACTTCGTGCTGCCCCTCGACTTCATCCCCGACGTGCTGCCCGTGCTGGGCTTCACCGATGACTTTGCCCTCATTTTCTGGGCGCTTCGTTCCTTTGCCGGCGACATCGAAGCCTTCCGGGCCTGGGAGGTGCAGGCGGGAGCCGCCGCCGCACCGGAAACAAATTCCGCGATCTAGAAATCCGGCGGATCAAAGTTTTACGTATATTCAGTATTCCTTCCGTTTTAAGAATATTCTTACTTATCTTTGTTTTATACCTCTAATTACATCGCCATGAACATTGCATCCATTTATGCCATCTTTGGGAACCTGGGCGGTCCGGAAATTTTCCTCATTGTGCTGTTTATCCTGATCTTTTTCGGCGCCAAGAAGATTCCCGAACTGGCACGTGGCCTTGGCAAAGGCATCCGTGAGTTTAAGGATGCCACCCGCGAGATTAAAGATGAAATTGAAGACGGCGCCAACAGCGTGAACGACGCCCCTCGTAAAATCGCCAAGTAATCTTTGAAAACGTACGCATCACTCCAGGAAATTACGGCTGACATACAGGAAGGTAATGCATCATGCAAGCAATTGGTGGCGCATTACCTTTCCAATATTAAAGCCAACCCCCACCTCAACGTTTTCCTCGAAGTGTACGAAGCCGAAGCCCTGTCCCGGGCCGAGGAAATAGACCGCAAGTTTGCCGCCGGCACGCAGGGCCGGCTGGCCGGCATGGTCGTCGGCATCAAAGACGTGATCAGCCACCGCGACCACCGCCTCCAGGCGGGCAGCCGCATTCTCGAAGGCTTCGTCGCCCAGTTCGACGCCACGGCCGTGCAGCGGCTGCTGGCCGAAGACGCCATTATCATCGGGCGGCAGAACTGCGACGAGTTTGCCATGGGTTCCTCCAACGAAAATTCCGCCTACGGACCGGTGCTTAACGCGGCCGACCCCACGCGGGTGCCCGGCGGCTCCTCGGGCGGCTCGGCCGTGGCCGTACAGGCCGACCTTTGCCTGGCCTCCCTCGGTTCGGATACCGGCGGTTCGGTGCGCCAACCGGCCGCCTTCTGCGGCGTGGTGGGACTCAAACCCACCTATTCCCGCATCTCCCGCTGGGGCCTCATCGCCTACGCCTCCTCCTTCGACACCATTGGCATTATTTCGCGCAGCGTAGCCGACGCGGCCCTGCTGCTCGAAGTCATTGCCGGCCCCGACGAATTCGACAGCACCGTCTCCCAACTTCCGGTGCCCGCCTACTCGCGGCAGTTGCAACTCGACCAAAAGCCCCGGATTGCTTACATTGCCGAAACGGTTGAAAGCACGGGTTTGCGCGAAGAAATCCGCGGGAGTATACTCCGCACCATTTCCCGGTTAAAGGAAAGTGGCCACCAGGTGGAAGCCGTGGAGTTTCCGCTGCTGGCCTACGTCCTTCCTACCTACTATATTCTCATTACGGCCGAGGCGAGTTCCAACCTGGCCCGCTACGACGGCGTCAAGTACGGCTACCGGCATCCGGGCGACGGTTCACTGGAAGGCATGTACAAAAAGACGCGTTCGGAGGCCTTCGGCGAAGAAGTACAGCGCCGCATCCTGCTGGGCACCTTCGTACTGAGCGCCGACTACTACGACGCCTATTACACCAAAGCCCAGAAAGTAAGAAGGTTGATCAAGGAAAAGACGGACGAACTGTTTGCCGCCTACGACTTTCTGCTGTTGCCCACCACCCCTACCACCGCGTTCAAACTGGGCGAGAACACCGACGATCCCCTGAAAATGTATCTCGCCGACATCTATTCCGTACAAGCCAACGTGGCGGGTATCCCGGCCATATCGGTTCCCGCGGGCACCGACCGGGACGGCCTGCCGATCGGGTTGCAGATCATGGCCAAACGCTTCGACGAAGCCCGGATGCTGGCGTTTGCGCAGCATGTGATGGGGCTTAATGCCGAGTAAAACGAGTTACTTCCGGAAAGTATCGGGGATACATACACAATAAGTTTTAGGTGTTTTTTGTTTAATAGCTGAATTCTCTTACCTAACCAGCGGGGCCGTTTTTTACGGAAATAGTGGTGTTTTGTACATGCGCGTTGCCGTAAGATACTAATGTTTGTACTTTTAGGTTTGGGAAGTCGCTCATCTGTACACTCCATTCACTCTAATTAACCCCTCGGATATGGTTTTTGGAACCTACCGCAACGCATTTTTTTGTTTTGCCCTGGCTTGCATTTCTGTTCTTTCCATCCAATCCGTCTCCGCGCAGGAGGAATTGGTAGGCCCTGCCCCCGCCCCTGGTGACACCATCCCTTACGACATTGAGGGTTACCCCTCGGCCTCCGTCGCCGACACCCTGTTCAAATACCCGCAGGAACTCATTGCCGACCAGCTTTCCTGCCTCCAGAACGAAATTCCGCTGAGCTACAACAACACAGTCCAGTCGTTCATCAACTACTTCACCATCCGGAAGCGCAGTTACATCCGGACGATGCTTTCCCGCAAGCACATCTACTTCCCGCTGTACGAGCGGACCCTGCAGAAAAACAACCTGCCCGACGAACTCAAGTACCTTTCCATCGTGGAATCCGGCCTGAACCCGCGGGCGGTTTCCCCGGCCCGGGCCGTGGGGTTGTGGCAGTTCATGTCCTACACCGGCCGCGAGTACGGCCTGCAGCAGGACGCCTACATCGACGAACGCATGGACCCCGTGAAGGCGACCCAGGCCGGCTGCCGGTACCTGCAAAACCTGTACAACATGTTCGGCGACTGGGAACTGGCCATGTCGGCCTACAACTGCGGCCCCGGCAACGTGCGCCGCGCCATCCGCCGCTCGGGCAACAAAACGGCCTTCTGGGACATCTACCCCTACCTGCCCCGCGAAACCCGTTCCTACGTACCCATGTTCGTGGCCGTTACCTACGTGATGAACCACCACAAAGACTACAACATCCGCCCCGATTCCGCCCAGCAGCTCATTGCCTACGATACCATCCACGTGAACCAGCACCTTGACCTGGAGTTGTTTGCCAAGCAACTGAACGTGCCCCTGGACGACTTCAAGCTCCTCAACCCGCAACTGAAGCGCAACGTAGTACCCGCGCACTTCAAAAACTACCCGCTGCGCGTTCCCCAGGACGCGCTTGCCCTCCTGGCCGACAACCGGCAGGCCATCCTCGACTCGGCCGCCCGTACTTCCCCCGCAACGGCCGAACTGCTGGCCGCGGCGGAGACGGCGCCCCAGCGGCATGCCCCGGCTTCTTCGGGCGGCCGCACGAAGGTGACTCACAAAGTAACGCGGGGGGATGCCCTGGGCAAGATTGCCGATTACTACAACGTAGCCGTGGCCGACATCCGCAAGTGGAACAAGCTGCGGGGCAGCAGCATCCGGGCCGGCCAGCGCCTGGCCATCTGGGTGCAGGAGCAAACGGTAAGCAGCCGCGCGGAACACGAGAAGCCGGCCCCGGCCAAAGCCAAGGCGGCCCCGTCCCAGACCTCATCCTCCCTGGCAAAAGCTTCCACCAAAGGCAAAGTATACCGCGTACAGCCCGGCGACACGCTGTGGAGCATCTCCAAGGGCCACGGCGGCATCTCGGTAGAGCGCATCAAAAAAATGAACAAACTGAGAAGCAACGAGTTGAAGCCCGGCCAGCGGCTAATTCTCGGCTAAACCCGGTCCGCCAGCATTTGCAAAAGCCACTGACTTTCGTCAGTGGCTTTTTCTTTTTCGACGGGTGGCTTCGGGCGCCTTTTTCCGGCTTTCCGGCGGGGCGATTTCCCGCCAAACGGATGGGGAAATACACAAAAATGAGAATGTCCATTAACCCTACCTGACTTGGTAATCCTCGAATATTCGTTTAGTTTTGCAACGCAAAAAATGGTTCGTAAGCGAACCGGTTTACCTCTTTAAAAAGATAACATGGCAACTGATAATTTGACGCGTGTACAGACAGCGCCTGCAACGGCAGCCGTACCAGTGAGAAAGCAAAGGGTGGGAAAGATCATTCAGGTAATCGGCCCGGTTGTAGACGTTAGCTTTATGGATGAAGGTTCTTTACCCCAGATATTTGACGCCCTTGAAATTGTAAGACCCGACGGTACCAAGCTGGTGCTCGAATGTCAGCAGCACCTGGGCGAAGACCGGGTCCGGACCATCGCCATGGACAGTACCGACGGATTGCAGCGCGGCATGAGAGTAGTTGACACCGGTGCTCCCATTCAGATGCCCACCGGCGAAAGCATCAAGGGGCGCCTCTTCAACGTAGTGGGTGACGCCATTGACGGCATCAAGCAACCCCCGGCCAGCAAAGGCCTCCCCATTCACCGTTCTGCGCCCCGCTTCGAAGACCTTGCTACTTCTACGGAAGTTCTCTTTACCGGTATCAAAGTAATTGACTTGCTCGAACCCTACGCCAAGGGAGGTAAGATCGGTCTGTTCGGCGGTGCCGGGGTAGGCAAAACCGTACTCATCCAGGAACTCATCAACAACATTGCCAAGGCGTACGCGGGTCTTTCCGTGTTTGCCGGCGTGGGCGAACGGACCCGTGAGGGCAATGACCTGCTGCGCGAAATGATCGAAGCCGGCATCATCAAGTACGGCGACGCGTTCAAGCATTCGATGGAAGAAGGCGGCTGGGACCTCTCGAAGGTAGACATGAACGAACTGGAAAAGAGCCAGGCAACCTTCATTTTCGGCCAGATGAACGAACCCCCCGGAGCCCGGGCCCGCGTGGCGTTGTCGGGTCTGACCATTGCCGAGCACTTCCGCGACGGTGACGGCACCGGCAAAGGCCGCGACATTCTCTTCTTCATTGACAACATCTTCCGCTTTACGCAGGCCGGCTCGGAAGTATCGGCACTCCTGGGCCGGATGCCTTCGGCCGTAGGGTACCAGCCCACGCTTGCCACCGAGATGGGTGCCATGCAGGAACGGATCACCTCCACCAAGAACGGTTCAATCACCTCGGTGCAGGCCGTATACGTACCCGCCGACGACTTGACGGACCCCGCGCCGGCCACGACGTTTGCGCACCTGGATGCCACTACCGTATTGTCCCGCCAGATTTCGGCCCTCGGCATCTATCCCGCCGTGGACCCGCTTGACTCGACGTCCCGGATTCTTTCCGCCGAAGTCGTGGGTGAGAAGCACTACCGCACCGCCCAGCGCGTGAAGGAAATCCTCCAGCGTTACAAGGAACTGCAAGACATCATCGCCATCCTCGGGATGGATGAATTGTCGGAAGAAGACAAGCTGGTGGTTTCGCGGGCCCGGCGCGTGCAGCGCTTCCTGTCGCAGCCCTTCTTCGTGGCCGAACAGTTCACGGGCCTGAAAGGGCAACTGGTGAGCATTGAAGATACCATCAAAGGCTTCAACATGATCATCGACGGCGAACTCGACCGCCTGCCCGAAATGGCATTCAACCTGGTAGGTACCATCGAGCAAGCCATTGCCAAGGGCGAGAAAATGATGTCCGAAGCCAAATAAGTTCACAGCATATGAGTATATGCGTTCATGAGTAAGAAGCGACGCTGACCCATCGCGTTATTACTTTGAACTCATGAACTCATGAACTCATAAACTCCCATTATGCATTTAGAAATCATCACGCCCGACAAAAGAGTGTTCTCCGGGGAAGTAACCATAGCTACCTTTCCGGGCACCAAGGGCTCTTTCCAGGTGCTCAACAACCACGCCCCGATCATCAGTACGCTCGAAAGGGGCCGGATCAGCCTCCGGACGGCCCAGGGCGAACAATCGCTGGTGGTAGACGGCGGCGTTGTGGAAGTACTCAACAACCAAATCATTGTGCTCGCCGAAGCAATCGTCGGTTAAATAGAAATGTCCTCATTACGCAAAAAGGCCACTCCCCTGAGAGTGGCCTTTTTGCGTTGCCACCCAAAAAGAGTTGCCGGCCGGGCCTGCACATTGCCCGAATTTTGGCGATCTTCGGCCCTGGCCATCCGCGGGTACACAGCTATGGGGCTCCTGCCTATTTTCCTGACTCTGACCGCCTTTGTCTTCCTCTGGGGACTGGTGAACTACAACAGCTTCGTAGCCCAGCAAGCCCTCATCAGCGAACTCCGCGCGGCAGAAGCCGAATTACAGGAACGCTTCGAAGCAATCGTGGAAAGGCTCCAGGACAACCTGGGCACTGCCGGTTCCGCCGTGCCGGGTTCCCCCCCAATGACGGGCCCTGCTGCCGACCCCACCGCCCCGGACTTCCCCGGCCAACTGGCTGCCACCTGGCGGCGTTTTGCCGAAAGCCACCCGTCTCCGCGGGATGGCGAGGAAGTGGTTCTCCTGCTGAATGAACTCCAAGCAACGGCTGATGCCCGGCACCGGACCCGCCTCCGCCTCTCGTCGGCCATTGCCGGTTACAACGGGCACCGCCAGCGCATGCCCTACCGCCTGGTTGCCCGGCTGTTCAATTTCAAACCCATCTCCCCGGTTGCCTGACGCAATCCCCGCCCGGTCTTACCCCACAAATTGTAACCGCCTCAAAATCCGCTTTTGAGGCGGTTTTGTCTAAAAAGAGGTGATATACAAAGTCTTCTGGACCCGCTCCGCCGAAAACGGTGCGTTTCCTTCACTTACCTTACCCTCCCTGCCGGGATTAACATTGAATTTCGACCACAACAACCGCCCTGGAAAACAAATATTCGACGGAAACGCAGCACACCCGCGAAAAGGTTCTGCGGAGAAATATTACACAACCTGGCGAATTTCTCAATAATGTGGGAATTTTGGGGACCACTCTAGCATAAAAAAGGGATTCCCGCCCCTTGTGTACGCATTTCCTTACCCGTTGGAATACAGTCTAAATCCAGCGCCCCTTTACCCCCAAGCATACCATCTCTCATACCAATTACCTTATGGTACCCAAATCTCTACGCTATCTCCTGTGGCTGCTTGTGCTCTTTGGCCGGCTGGCTGCCTTCGCCGAAGGTACCAAGCAGGTCCAGCCCACGGCCGACAAGCCGTGCAAAATCGACATCCTCAACCCCAACGCCACCAAATTTGCCAGCTACCAGGCCGGCCCCAATGAGCGGCTGCAAATCCGCATTCAAAACCCGGGGACGGAGAAAATCTACTTTGGCTTTGGGGTGCGGTTCACGGGCACCCAAGTGCCGGCGGCCTCGAACGTACCGGTGTACTACCGCATCAAGGACCCCGCGGGCAACGTCGTGGCCGGTCCCGCACTGCTCAACGACACCGGCGCCGGTTTCATCCGGTCCTTCAGCCAGGCGCTGGCCGGTCCTTCGGCCGCTGCCGGTGCGGCGGGTTACGAAGGCCTTTCCTACCAGCCCACCGTGGCGGGGGATTATTCCATTGAATTCAACGCCAACAGCCCCACCACCTTCAACAACGTCAACTTCAAGTTTGACCTGTTCGACATTACGGTGGTGAACACGACGGCCAACGCAGCCGTGCCGGGCCGCCTCTGGGCCAAGACCTGGGACCTGAGCACCCTGAGCTTCGAGAACCGCCTGTACGCCAAGGTGTACATTTACACGCCCGACGGCGTGGTAACGTCCATTGACTACAACGGCATGCAGCCCTTCGGCTACACTGTAGTAGCCAACAGCACCGGCCTCGTGGACACCGGCAACGGCGTGACCGACCGCAAATCGTCGAACGAAAAGAAGCTGTACCCCGAGTACCCGATCTTCCTCGACAACCCCGACCCGGCCGTGTACCCGTCGGGTTCCCCGGCCGTAGTCACCTCGGCGCCGGTCATCAACGCGGTGCAGGGCGGCGGCTACTGCATCAACGTGGGCGTATCGCACACCACCTCCATGGAAGTGCTGCTGGAAATGAACGGCGAGGAAGGCTACCAGGCCGGCACCGCCGACGTGCTGCTGGTTGGCAACCTGAAGGGCGGCCAGAACTGCATTCCCTGGAACGGCCGCGACGGACAGGGCAAACCCCTGGCGCCGGGTACGACCATAAGGGGCACGACCAGAATCTTGAGCGGCCTGGTGAACCTGCCGGTGTACGACGTGGAGAACCACCTGGACGGCTACATCATTACGCTGCACCGCCCGCAGGAGGGCAAGCAGGTGAAAGTGTACCACGACGATACCAACGTGCAGATCAAAGACGTGCAGGGCAACGTGCTGGCAACCGGTACCGCCAACCTCGACGGTTGCCTGGAAGGCACGGGCTGCCACCGCTGGACGAGAAACTTTGACAACACCAATACCGCCCTGCTTACGGAAAATGCCCGCATCCGGGGCCTCGGCGACGAGAAGACGATCAACACCTGGTGGTACACCGAAGAAGAAAGCAGCCCGCTGGAAAGCGTACTGCCCGTAGTGACCCAGATCGGCCTCGCCAAAGCCGCCGGTGCGCCCCTGTTGCAGCCCGACGGCAGCTACAACGTTACCTACACGCTGACCGTGTCCAACCTGGGCAACGTACCCCTCACCGGCGTACAGGTGGAAGACGACCTGGCGGCGGCTTTCCCGGCCCCGGTTACGTTCACGATCATCAGCGGCGCGGCGGCCACCGGTTCGCTGGAAGCCAACCCGGCTTTCAACGGCACCACCGACAAGGCGCTGCTCACCCCGGCCAGCACGCTGGAAGCCGGCGCTACGCACACGGTTAGCTTTACCCTGAACCTGAAACCCAACGGCGCCACCGGGCCTTTCTTCAACACGGCCATCGCCACGGGCAAAGGCCCGGATGGTACCGAGACGAAGGACACTTCGACAGTAGGCACCAACCCGGACCCCGACGACAACGGCAACCCCGGCGAACCGGGCGAAGAAGAACCGACGCCCGTCGATCCGCGGCCAACCCCGTCCATCGGCATCGCCAAAGCCGCGGGGGTTCCCGTACGGCAGGCCGACGGCAGCTACCGGGTTACCTACAACTTCGTGGTGCGCAACTACGGCAACACGGTCCTGGCAAACGTACAGGTGACCGACAACCTGGCGAGTACCTTCGCGGCCCCGGCAACGTTTACCATCGCCACGGCGCCGGCCGCTACCGGCACCCTGACAGCCAACGCGGCCTTCAACGGCGCAAGCAACGTAAACCTGCTCAACAGTGCCCAGAGTACGCTGGCCGTGGGTGAGGCCGCGACGATCACCGTAACGGTAGCGTTCAAACCCAACGGCGCCGCCGGTCCTTTCCTGAACACGGCCATTGCCACGGCAACCAGCCCGGACAACACCCCGACCCAGGACACCTCGACGGTGGGCACCAACCCCGACCCGAACGACAACGGCACACCCGGCGACCCGAACGAGAACATTCCAACGCCGGTTGAAGTGCCCGAGTACCCGGTCATCGCCATTGCGAAGGCCGTAGCCGAGCCGGTACTGCTGGCAGACAACTCGCTGGAAGTAACCTACACGATTAAGGTGAAGAACCTGGGCAACGTACCCCTGCTGGCCGTGCAAGTGACCGACAGCCTGCCGGGCACCTTCCCCGAGCCGGTGACTTTCAGCCTGAGCGGCCCCGTGGTGACCACCGGCAGCCTGCTGCCCAACCCCTCCTTCGACGGCATTACCAACCGGGAACTGCTGGCGGCCTCCGGCAGCACCCTGGCCCTGGGAGACTCGGCCACCATCACCTTCACAGTGCGGGTGTGGCTCAACGGTACGGAGCAGGCGGTGTTCTACAACACGGCCGTTGCCACGGCCCAGGGCCCCGCGGGCGGCAAAACGGTTGACGTCTCGATGGTAGGCACCAACCCCGACCCGAACGACAACGGCGACCCGACCGAAAACGGGGAAAACGAGCTGACGCCCGTAATCCTCGACCCGCTGGTGATCCCGCACGGGTATTCGCCCAACAGTGACGGCGTGCACGACACCTTCTACATCCGCGGCCTGACCCGCCTGACGGCCGACGTGCAAATCTACAACCGCTGGGGCAACCTGGTGTACCAGCAGCGCAACTACCAGAACAACTGGAACGGTCACAGCAACACCGGCCTGCGGGTAAACAGCGAACTGCCCGACGGCACCTACTACTACGTCATCAAGCTGAACGATAACCGGAAGTTTGCGGGCTACCTGACCCTGGCCCGGTAAAGCGGCAGCCCCCGCGGTACGCAGCGACTGCGGGGGCTACCTTCTCACCTATCTCATTGAACCATACGCTAATCAGACGCATATGCATAAGAAGTTTACCCTCCTCTTCGTGTTCGGGCTGCTGGCCAGCCTGCACGTACGGGCCCAGCAGGACCCCATGTATTCACAGTACATGTTCAACATGCTGGCCATCAACCCGGCCTACGCCGGCAACCGCGAGGTGTTGAGCATTACCGGCCTGTACCGCCGCCAGTGGGCCGGTTTCGAAGGCGCCCCCGTTTCCCAGACCCTCTCGGCCGACATGCCACTCCACCGCAAAACCCTGGGCCTCGGCCTCCAGATGTACAACGACCAGTTGGGCGAGATGCGCAACACCGGCGCCTACGCCAGCGGCTCGTACCGCCTCCGGCTGTCGAAGGGTACGCTTGCCTTCGGCATGCAACTGGGCGTCACCCAGTTTGAGGGCGACCTTACCTCGGTGTTCCTCGGCGACGACCGGTACGACCCGGCGTTTGCGCAGAACGTAGTGTCCTGGCTGCCCAACGTGGGCACGGGGGTGTTCTACAGCACCGACCGTTTTTACATCGGCGCCTCCGTACCGCACATGCTCAAAAACCGCCTGAACCGGGGCGAGTACGCTCTGGAAGTGGACCAGACCGCCGCCCAGTACCGCCACCTGTTCGTGAGTTCGGGGTACGTGTTCGACCTGTCGCCCAACGTGAAACTGAAGCCGGGCCTGCAACTCAAGACCGTGGGCGGCGCCCCGCTGCAACTCGACGTGAACGCCAATGCCTGGTTCTACGACCGCTTCGCCGTCGGCCTCTCCTACCGCACCGGCGACGCGGTGCTGGGCATGGTGGAGTTTCAGGTCAACAACCAGTTCCGCCTCGGCTACGCCTACGACTACACGATCACCGAGCTTACCCGCTACAACTCGGGCAGCCACGAACTGATGCTCCGCTACGAACTCGGCTTCCGCCGCGACCGGATCATCTCCCCGCGGTACTTCTAAAAATTGGTATTGAGTAGTAAGTATTGGGTATTAAGATGATGCATCTGTACGAACTGCTGCTCATTCACCTAAGTCTAACCATCAATTTACATGCGTAGCAACCAAGTATTATGAACCGTAACCTACTCCTTTCCATCCTGCTGCTGCTCACTTCCTGGGGAGCCTTTGCGCAGGAGCCGAGTTTGCGGATGAAGCTTGCCAACAAAAAATACGACCGCCTGGCGTATTCGGCGGCCATTCCGCTCTACCAGGACGTGCTCAGGCACGAACCCGGCAACCTGAAGGCACTGGTGAACCTGGCCGACAGTTACCAGAAGGTTAAAGATACCCGCAACGCCGAACGCCTGTACGGCGACATTGTCAAGCGCAACGATGCCCCCAAGGAAGCGTACCTGCATTACGCCCAGGCCCTGGCCGAAAACAACAAGTACGAAAGTTCCCGCGAGTGGTTCCTGCGGTATGAAGAAGCCCGCCGCGCCGACAAGCGCAGTGAACGCTTCGCCCGGTCCTACGCCACGCTGGGCAACTTCTTTGCCGACTCGGTGTACTACGCCGTGTACTACACGTCACTCAACTCGGGTTACTCCGAATTCGGGCCGGCGTACTACAGGGGCGGCCTGGCCTTTGCCTCGTCGCGGCCCCGCGGCAACGGCGTGAACCGGATCTACGAGTGGGACCAGTCGCCCTTCCTCGACCTCTACTTCGCCCCCGACACGACCCTCATCAAGGACGAAAGCATGGAACTGCGCCCCGGTTACGCCCCCCGCATGGTGAAGACCAGCGGCAAAGCCTACCGGTTCAACGATGACGATACGCCCCCCACGTCCAATGACTCGCCCACGCTGGGCTACACCGGCAGCGTAGTGACCAAAGATTCCCTGCACCGCGACGCAACCGGCGCGACGGAAGCCTTCGCGCTGGCCGGCGACATCAATTCCAAGTTCCACGAAGGCCCCATGACGTTCTTCCCGGGCGGCGACTCGGTGATCTTCACCCGCAACAACTTCGTACCCGGCAAGGTGGGCAAGAGCAACGACGGCACCAACAAGCTCAAACTGTACACGGCCCGCTACAAAGGCGGCAAGTGGACGGCCATTACCGAACTGCCCTTCAACAACTCCGAATATTCGGTGGGCCACCCGACGCTTTCGACCGACGGCAAACGCCTGTACTTTACCTCCGACATGCCCGGCGGCTACGGCGGCACGGACCTGTACGTGAGCACCTGGGCCGACGGCAAGTGGAGCAAGCCCCTCAACCTGGGCAACACCATCAACACGGAAGGCAACGAGATGTTCCCCTTCGTGGCCGCCGACGACGAACTGTTTTTCTCCTCCGACGGCCTGGGCGGCCTGGGCGGGCTTGACATCTTCCGCGCCAAGCTCGGCAACGGCCAGGCCGAGTACGTAGCCAACATGAGTTTCCCGATCAACTCCCGCAAGGATGACTTCGGCATCATCGTGGACAAGTCGCAGCGCAGCGGGTACTTTGCCTCCAACCGCAAGCGCGGCCAGGGCGACGACGACATCTACCGCTTTACCTACACGCCGCCCCTGAACCTGCGCCTCGAAGGCATCGTGCTCTGGGCCGGTACCGAAATTCCCATCGACAGCGTGGACATCCAGTTCAAGGAAATCGACAACCTGCTGGGCAAAGCCTTTACGCCCGAAGACGGCAAGTTCCGCTTCAACAACATCCGCACCGAAAAGCAGTACGAGGTGGTAGCCAACAAGCCCGGCCTGCGCGGACAGATTGCGGGCGTAAGCACCAAGGGCGTGCCGGCCGGCGGAGTGGTGTACGTGAAAATTTACATGGACAAAGACCTGTTCTTCGCCCTCGACGGCACGGTGATCAACCGCACGCGGAGCAACCCGGTGATCGGCGACACGGTAACGCTGCGCAACCTGACTACGAAGGAGGAACTCCAGACGATCACCGACCAGTTCGGACGGTTCCACTTTGAACTCGAGCCGGGCAACCAATACGAAGTGACGGGCAAGGAAGGCACCATCAAAACCAATACGGTGGGTCTCTCCACGCAGGGCAAGAAGGAGTCGGAAGTGTTTACGGCCCTGCTTTACCTCAACGAACCCAACGAATGCGAAACCGTGCGGATGAAGTTCTTCGTGCCCAACATCTACTACGACCTCGACAAGTTCAACATCCGGATGGACGCCGAGAAGACGCTGGAACACGTGTTGAAGATGATGACCGACTTCCCCGAAATCAAGATGGAACTGGGCGCCCACACCGACAGCCGGGCCAGCCGCGCCTACAACGTGGCCCTCTCCAAGAACCGGGTGGAAGCGGCCATGAAGTGGCTCGTGGCCCGCGGCATTGACCGCAACCGGCTCACGTTTGCCTTCTACGGCGAAGAAAAACTGGTGAACACCTGCGGCGACGGGGTGTACTGTCCCGAGAACGAACACCAGTACAACCGCCGCACGGAGTTCAACGTGATTCTGAACGGTGAGAACATTACCCGCAAGATTTGTAAGTAATACCTTGATGAAAAGGATTGGAGGGGTACCGGTGGTTTAACTGCCGGTGCCCTTTTTATTTTACGGTAGCATTAGCTACCGATTAAATGGATGCCGGCAGCATGAACCAAAGCGTGGGGCGGCGTGGAGCCGTACCACACTTTTTTACGCAATCCACTAAAAAAACCTAATATTGGGTCTCTGCGTACTGATAACCCGTATGTCCGCTACAGCCCAGACAACCCCGGCGCCCTTGCGCGTAATGACCTACAACCTCCGCTTCGACAACCCGGCCGACGGCGACAACCGCTGGTCGCACCGCAAAGACCGCGTGGCGGCCCTGATCCGGTTCCACTGCCCGGACTTGTTCGGGGTGCAGGAGGCCCTCCCCCACCAGTTGCACGACCTGGAAACGGCCCTGCCCGAGTACGGCTGGTACGGGGCCGGCCGCGAGGATGGCAAGGAAAGGGGTGAATTTTCGTCGGTATTCTACCGGCGAAGCCGTTTGGGCGTACTCGACCAGGGCACGTTCTGGCTGTCGCCCACGCCCGAGCAGCCGGGCAAGGGCTGGGATGCCGACGTGATCCGGGTATGTAGTTGGGTGAAGTTGCGGGACGCCAAAACCGGGGGCGTGTTTTACCACTTCAACACGCACTTTGACCACGTGGGAGAGGAAGCCCGGCAGGAAAGCGCCAAGCTGATTCTGTCGCGGATGAAGGCGACGGCGGGGGAGTTGCCGGCCATTCTCACCGGCGACCTCAACACCGACCCCAATTCGGTGACGTACCGGATGCTGGCCAACAACCCGTCGTTGCGCGACGCCAAAAATGTGACCAAAACGCCCCATTACGGCCCGGATGCCACCTGGGCCACCTTCGACGTGCGGCAGCCCCACGGCCCCTCCGACCGGATCGACTACATTTTCGTCACGCCGCAGTTTACCGTGCTCAAGCACGCCACCCTCACCGACTCGCAGGAACTGCGCTACCCCTCCGATCACCTGCCGGTCCTTGCTGAAGTGGTGTTGCAGGAGTAGAGGGGACAGCATCGAGTACTTACAGAAAAGCAGTTTTGCCCTTTGCCCGGATAAAACAAAGCATAACTGTACACGCATTCTACCTATTTAACAGAAAGAGCACTAAATTACTCTCCAGGAAACGCTAGCCTCCAAGCTTCTTTTGCAGGCTAGTGCCTTTGTTCTCCTCTTTTCCCTTATTTTTCTTCAAAGCACTTGTTAGGTATTTTGCAGCTATACCTGTAACAACAGATGTAACTACGCCTGAATATTCCTTACCCGCTTTCCCCAATAACAGACTCGCTTCTTCTGCATCCTCATCGAATTTGGCTATCTCTTTACTTGCAGCTTCTTTGCCTTTTGCAATTAACACAACACCAGACTTACTTAGGTTCCAAGCGGCTCCTATCACTCCACCTACTAGTCCCCCCGCAACTGCACCAACCTTTTCAGGAAGAGTTTTGGCTCCGGTAGCATCTTCAATCTCGTCTCCAATTTTTTCAAGACTTTCTCCAATTTTTTTGAACGTTCCCATAATACCGTTATTTAAGTTGTATTGATTTTAACATAAGATAATATAATAGTAGAAGAAGAAAATTACTTAACAGAAAAATAATATTGCATATTGTTATCTGTAGTCGCCCGGACACAGCAATCCACTATTTTTGCCTAGTTTAAAGGCCATTAAGGGCGTTATTTCTGTTGAACTTACAGTCCTTAGATCGTTCATTTTTTGACGAAGCTAACCAAAAGCAATTGGGTGGCTGCTAGAATATAAGCCAATTCAGAAAGAGCACTATCTTATTATAAGTCAGCCGTTTACAGAAAGATATTAATTACTGGACAGCAATTCCCAGTTTGGCATTCTAAGAGGGAACAGGGTGTGCGTTTTGAGCAAAGGAGGGATGCGTTTGGTGGAGGTGACGCCTTTGATGGGAGTAGCGGGCAAAGCTCCGGAGGAGCGTCCTGTTCCTAGAAAACGCACCCCATTAGACACAAGCCCCGTAGGGGCGTACTGTTCATTAACAACAGGCCGCTCCTACGGAGCTTATGCGCGGGGGGATGGCTCAAGCTAGGAACAGGGCGTCCCTCCGGGACTTTACCCCACTACCAGCTAAACCGGGAATTCCTGATTGCTGGACAGTCTTAAAGCGTGCGATTAACTCGGGTTTGTCTGGTTGAATAAAAATCCAAACCCGGCAGTCTTTTAAACCGCCGGGCTTGGTTCTTATGCAGCAACATTCCTCGATCAGTTCACTGCCTTGCCTTCGTCCAGGTTCTTGATCATGTTCTCCAGGGCGGCCTTGTTGTTGTGATCAGGGGCCTGGGCCAGGGCCAGTTTGGCGTACTTGAGAGCCTTCTTGTTGTCGCCCACGCCGGCATACCCGCGAGCCAAACCTGCATTTGACGGCCAGGCGCCATTGTTCCTTTTGGCGTTCATCAGAAACACGTCCAGCGCCTCCTTGTACTTCTTGCGCGACAGCAGCTGGCGGCCGTAGCCGTGGATTTGCATCACGTCTCCCTTTTCCAGAGCCAGCTTCATGGTAGCATCGGCTTCGGGCTGGCGGCCGAGTTTTTCCAACAGCTGGGCTTTGGTGCTCAGCGTGAAGAAGTTGGTCTGCCCGATGTACGGCATGCTGATGGATTGCTCCGACCAGGTCAGGGCTTCTTCCAGGTTGATGTTGTTGTTGAGGCAATAGGTGGCGGCCGTGTTCAGGCCCTCCCACGTAAAGCCCGGCTCGTTGCGCAACTGGCGGCGCATGGAAGCCAGCACGGTCTTGTGCACGTCCACTTCCACCTTGAACGGAATGCGCAGCTTTTCCCATTCGAGGGCAATCACCGCGGAGTTGGGCGTCTGCTCCTGGAATTCGTACTTGAGCCATTCCTGGCTCTGCTCGGTCTTCACGGGCTTCACCGTCACGCGCAGGGCATCCTCCGCCTCGTCGTAGTAGTAGCTGCCCCAGGAAGTGTGGTTCTTGGAGAAAATCACGGTGCAGGCGTCGGCCTCCACCGCCATGTGCAGGCCGTACGTGCCGGCCGGCAGGTCTTTGCCTTCCACCTTTACGTCGTCGCTGAAGGTGATGGTCGTGTTCTCGTTGGCCCCGGCCCGCCAGGGTGCCGGTTTGCGGGGCCCAAAGCCCAGGTCGGTAAAGCCGTAGGGCACCAGCTGTCCCCAGATTTTGCCTTCCCGGCCCCGTACGGCGGGACGGCTGTAGTGGATGGTCACATCGGTAATGCCGATGCCTTCGCTGACGGAGGCTTTCTTGTTGTCGCCGCTGGGGGGCATGGTAAGGGACTGGGCCGTAACGCCCTGCCAGCCGAACAGCACGGCGAGTACCAGCCCGGCCAAACGGGCAGTAAGGTTTTTTTGCATGGTGTACTTGGATTAGGTTGTCTGAAGCAGGTGCTTATGCAGGCACCGGGTCGCAAAGATTAGCAGCGCTTTGCACAATTTCCAGTCCAAAGAGGACAAATGGCCGTTGCCCCGGACAAACGGGACGCCATCGCCGCGGCCCACGAAAAAAGGACGCCCCGCGGACGTCCTTTCTCATTTCCACTACATTCTTCTGATCCTGATCTTGGTAATCTGGATAATCTTCCCCTCCCAACTTATTGGTCAACAACGTAATAATCCTGTTAATCCCCTAATCCTGCTCATCCCGATCCTACTTCCCCTCCCTCAGTTCGCGGCGCAGGATCTTGCCGACGTTCGACTTGGGCAGGTCGTCGCGGAACTCCACGAGGCGGGGACGCTTGTAGTTGGTGAGGTTTTCCTTGCAGAACGCCTTCACGTCCTGTTCGGTCAGCGCGGGGTCTTTCTTCACCACGAACAGCTTGACGGACTCGCCCGATTTGTCGTCGGGCACGCCGATGCAGGCCACTTCCAGCACGCCGGGGCATTTCGAAACCACTTCTTCCACCTCGTTGGGGAACACCTTCAGGCCCGACACGATGATCATGTCCTTTTTGCGGTCCACGATGCGGAAAAAGCCTTCTTCGTCCATCTCACCGATGTCGCCGGTTTTGAACCAATCGCCGTTGAACACCTTGGCCGTTTCTTCGGGGCGGTTCCAGTAGCCGGGAAACACCTGCGGGCCGCGGGCCCAGATTTCCCCGCTTTCGCCGGGAGCGGCGTCGGTGCCGTCGTCCTTCACGATCTTCATTTCGGTGCTCGGCCAGGGTATCCCGATGGTGCCGATGCGGGCCGTGCCGTCGATGGCGTTGCTCGACAGTACGGGGGAAGTTTCCGACAGGCCGTACCCTTCGGCCGGCACTACGCTGGTGGCCTTGGCCCACTTCTGGGCTACGGCGGTTTGCAGGGCCATGCCGCCCGCCGAGGTAATGCGCAGGTTGCTGAAATCGAGGTTGGCGAAGTCGGGCTGGTTGAGCAGGCCGTTGTAGAGCGTATTTACCCCCGTAATGCAAGTGAACTTGTACTTTTTGAGGTCCTTGAGAAAGGCCTTCATGTCGCGGGGGTTGGTGATGAGTACGTTGAGCGTACCCGCCTTGAGGGCCGACAGGGCGTTGACCGTGAGGGAATAAATGTGGTACAGCGGCAGGGCCGTAATGATGATGTTTTGCTGCTCGTTCATGCAGGGCTTCATCCACTCGAAGTTGGCCTCCACGTTGGCAATGATGTTGCGGTGCGTAAGCGTAGCCCCTTTGGATACGCCGGTGGTACCGCCCGTGTACTGGATGAAGGCAATGTCTTTGCCCCCCATCTGCACCGGCTTGAGGGTAGCCGCGGCGCCCTTTTTCAAGGCGTCGGTCAGCGAAACGGCGCCCGGCAGGCTATAGTCCGGCACCATCTTCTTTACGCGCTTCACCACCAGGTTCACGATCTGCTTTTTGGGGAAGCTCAGCATGTCGCCGATCTCGGTCACGACCACGTGCTTGATGCCCGTGTTGGGCAGGACCTTCTGGAGGTTGTGGGCGAAGTTGGCCAGGATCACAATGGCCTTGGCGCCGGCGTCGCGGAACTGGTGCTCCATCTCGCGGGGCGTGTAGAGCGGGTTGGTATTGACTACCACCAGCCCGGCCCGGAACGCGCCGAACATGGCCACGGGGTATTGCAGCAGGTTAGGCATCTGGATGGCAATCCGGTCGCCTTTTTGCAGGCCCAGGCTTTGCAGGTAGGCGCCAAACTGACGCGAAAGGACGTCCAATTCGCGGAAGGTGAGGTGCTTGCCCATGTTGGCGTACGCCGGCAGGTCAGCAAATTTGCGGAAAGCCTCATCCATCAACTCCAGCAGCGAGGTGTAGCGGTCGGGATTAATCTCGTGGGGCACCCCTTTCGGATAGTGCTTTAACCAGACATATTTTTGCTTTACGGCTTCCTGGGTCTCCATATATCGCTGAGTTAAAGGTTTTTTAATAATTCATATTAGAATAGAACAAATATAAGGATTATTAGATGCAAAGAAAGTGCTCCGTCCGGAGAACGCAGGGTTTTGTCGAAAAGTGTGTAGCCGGGTGACGCGCAGCAAAGCACTTCATCATTCCCTGTTCATCATTCGAAATTTATTTTCAGTCATGCATGACAAACAAGAAATGATGAATGTCGAAGTACGAAGCAGCTTTATACTTAGAACTTCCGGATCAGGATGACGCCGAGGATGAGGAGTACGGCGCCGGCCACGCGCCAGGCATTGATGGGGTGGACGGCAAAGCCCACCGCGCCCAGGTGGTCGAGTACCATCGACATGATGAGTTGCCCCGCAATCACGAGCCCGAAGGTGGTGGAAGCCCCCAGCCGCGGGGTCAGCAGGATGACCATGGTGATGTAGATGGCGCCGCACAACCCGCCCCCCAGCCAGACCCACCAGGGAATGCCCGCCAGCACTTTGCCCGAAGGGAGCGGCAGCCGCATGGCAAAGGCAAGTACCAGCAGCAGGGTGGTGCCCACCGTGAAGGAAAGCAGGGCCGCCTGCACCGGGTTGCCCAAAAAGCTTTTCAACTGGGCATTGATGCCGGCCTGGAAGGGCAGCAGCATGCCGACCGCAAACGCCAGGAGGGGCAGCAACAGGTACATACTTGACTTGGGGGACATAAATGGCTAAAATGACGGGCGGCCCGATAATTGTCAATTGCTGGTTGCCAGTTGGCAATTATGCTAGAATCGTTCCCGTTCGACCTCCCGGGCTACGTCGCGGGACTTGATGTCTTCCCGCTTGTCGTAGAGTTTTTTCCCTTTCGCCAGGGCGATTTCCAGTTTGGCAAAGCCGCGGTCGTTGATAAACAAGCGCAGGGGCACAATGGTTAAGCCCTGGTCCAGCAATTTGCCGGCGAGTTTTTTCAGTTCCTTCTTTTGCAGGAGCAGCTTCCGTTCGCGCAGGGGGTCGTGGTTGTAGTAGGTGCCCTCGCCGTAGGGCGATATGTTCATGCCCTTCACGAAGAGGGCGTCGCCGCTGAAGTAGCAGTAGGCGTCCTGGAGGTTCACGCGGCTCTGCCGGATCGACTTGATCTCAGTGCCCGTAAGCATGATGCCCGCCACGTAGGTATCCAGGATCTGGTACTCAAACGTGGCCCGCTTGTTTTTGATGTTGACGGTTTTTGCAAACGCTTCTTTCTTTTCCTTCGCCATAAACGCCCTTTACGTAAGTGTGAATGCGCAATGTTGGGTGCCCAACGGCGAAAATACGCGCATTCCCCCAATCCTTCCTACAAAAACTTTCCGGTGCCGGCATTTCCGGGCGTTATTGCGGTACGCCCCGGCCTGCGCCGGCCGGCCCGGTACGGGTGAGTTCGGCAAAAGGCCTCTTCTCCCGGACGAGGCCGTCGGGATTGTCGGGGTCCGGTTCGGTGCGGTACAATTCCAGGGTTTTTCCCCGCCAGGCAAACGCGATGTACGCACGCGGGGCGCCTCCGGCCGCGGGCGGGCCGAACACGCCGTCGCATTTATTCACCGGCACGTTCATTTCCAGTTCATAACGCATCTTTTCGGGTCCCTCCTGCCCCTGGTAGTACACCATGTCGGTGGTGAATACGTGCGTTTCGCCCCCGGCACCCTCGTACGTCCCCGCCAGCACCGTCCGATTGAGGTAGCGCATGAGGGTGTCGTGTTCGGCTTCCAGCGACGGCAGGTCGGCCCGGCTCCGGCGGCGGAAAGTGGCCCTTCCCTTCAGGCGGGCCTGGTCGGCCAGTTGCAGCGTCAGTTCCTCGCCGTCCGGCGACAGGAGCAGGGTCACCTCGTCGTGCCGTAGTTCGTTGCCCACCCGTTTGAGTCGGTCGAGGGGAATGGTGATGCCTTCGCGGAAGTCCAGGTTTACGAAAGCCACCGGCTTGCCTTCCTCGCGGAAGAACGAAACGTTGGGCACGTCCACGGCCGCCCGGCGGGGCGATTTGGTCTTCTCCAGGGCCTGCTCAAACCTGGTGTTCAGCCAGATGCCGCGCAGTTGGTCGTAGTCGTCGGGGGCGGCGGGCCGTCCGGCTACTGCGGCCGAATCGGCGGCCTTCGTCGTGGCTTGCTCTCCCGTTTGTTCGGTGGCCGTGCAGCCGGCAAACAGGCCCATCAGGCCGATCCAGAAAAGTCTTTTCATGCGGAATATCCCCTTAAACGGATTTGTATTTGCTGTACCAGGGTTGCCGACAAAGGGGATAGGGTTTTAACCCTATCCCACGGATACGGCGTTGTCAACTTGGACGCATTCAATATCAATAGGATAGGGTTTTAACCCTATCCCACCTCAACCCCTATCCCCTCCCAGTCGGCCCCCCGGTTACGCTTCCCCAATGGCCTTGAGCAGTTGCGCAATCTCTTCGTCGGTGTTGGCCGGGAAGTTGGCGATGCGGATCTGCTTCTCCTTGTAACTCCCGTAGCCGCTGCCCACCACCAGGTGTTGCCCCTTCCATTTTTCGAGCAACGCCGGGGCACTCCCGCGGGTACCCGCCACAATCACGGTGGCCGAACGGTGGTCGGGCGTTTTCACGAACACCTCCAGCCCCTCGCTGGCGCCGATGGCCTTGTAGAGTTGCACGGCCCGGTCCTGGGTTTGCCGGCGGATTGCTTCGGCGCCCACCCGGTTCATGTCTTCGGCCACCTGCCCGAGCAGGTAAATGCCCAGTACGTTGGGCGTGGCCGGGGTTTCGAAGTTTTTGGCGTTTTTCCAGAGGCTGGGCAGGCCGTGGTGCGTGCCCACGTACCCACCGGCCGCCTTCAGGGCTTCGGCCCTGGCCAGGAACTTCTCGTTGACGATCCACACGCCGAGGCCGGCCGGCAGGCCAAAGCCCTTCTGCACCGAGAAGAACGCCGAATCCACGAGGCCGTAGTCGAGGGCCGGGTAGGGCGCCGACGACACCATGTCCACCACGAACAGGGCTTCCGGGTAACGGGCTTTGAGGGCGTGAATCTGGGCCGATGGCAGCGACACGCCCGAACTGGTTTCGTTGTGAGTGAGGCACACCAGTTCGGCCGTGGCCGGTATGTCGAGCCCGTCCGCGTCGAAGCCTTCCCCGAACGGCGCCTCTGCCTTGCGGGCCGTCCGGCCCAGTTCGACCGCAAATTCGTAGAAACGCTTGGAGAACGAGCCGTTCACCAGGTGGAACGTTTCGCGGCCGGCGCCGTTCTGGATGGCCCGTTCCCACACTTCGGTGGCCGAGCCGGTAAACAGGATGGCGTGCGAGGCCGGCACGTCCAGCAGGGCCCGCAGTTGTTCGTCGGTGTGCTGGTAGATGGCCCGGAATTGCTTGCTCCGGTGCGAAATGGAACCCAGTTGCTCCCGTACGGCCACGCCGAGGTGCTGCTCAAAGGTGGGGTATAACTGCGCCGGTCCCGGCGTGAAGAAAATTTTCTGTGCCACGGTACGCTTTATTTTTGGGGCTAAATTAACCTATTTCCCGCTTTGGGAAGGCGAATGGGCCGAACCTTTTCGCCACGTGATGAGCACCACCCCCCCGATGATGATGGCCGCCGCCAGCACCGACCGCCCCGTAACCGGCTCGTTGAGCACCAGGGCGCCCAGCAGCAGGGCCACCACGGGGTTCACGTAGGCGTAGGTAGAGACCAGGCCCGGCGGGGCCACCTGCACCAGCCACGCGTAGCACGTAAACGCCACAATGGAACCGAAAACGACCAGGTAGGCCATCGAACTGATTTCGGTGAACGTCCAGTGGTGCCCCGCCAGCACCGACCAGTCTTCGAGCAGCAGGCTGGCCGGCACCAGCATCACCCCGGCCGCCAGGATTTGCATGGCCGTCGCCAGGGTCTGCGAGGTTGGCAGGGGCGTACGCCGGGCGGCCAGCGTACCGATGGCCCACGAAATGGTGCCCGACAGCAGCAGCGCTACGTCGGCCCAGTGGAGGCCCCCGCCGGTTTGCAGCCGGTCGGGTCCGATCAGGATGGTCATGCCCAGCAGCCCCAGCACCACGCCGGCCGTTTCGCGCGGCCCGGGACGTTTGCGGGCAAACGCGACCCAGTTGAGCAGCACGATCCACAGCGGCAGGGAAGCGATGAGCAGGGCCACCACGCCCGTGGGAATGTTCTGGATGGCAATGGCCAGGGTGCCGTTGCCCACCCCGAGCAGCAGCGTGCCCACGAGCAGGGCCGCCCCCCAGTTGCGGAAGGTGGGCGGCGCAATGCCCCGGGCCCGGGCGTAACCGTACATGAGGCTGCCGGCCAGCAGGAAGCGGACGGCCGAGGTAAACAGCGGCGGCAGCCGTTCGGTTACCAGGGCCACCGCCAGGTACGTAGACCCCCAGATGATGTACACGGCGGCAAAGGCCAGGATCAGGCGGAGCCGGTCGGGCGGTGGGGTGGTGGTTACGGGAGCGGACATGCGGGCACAAGCGGGTTTGGTACGGTACCGGGGCGGCGCAACGGATGCACTGGCTTTTTCAATTCACCCCAAAAACTTGCAAAAGTAACAGCCTCCCGGGAATTGCGGCCAAGGACCGTGATTGTGCGGCAAGATAAAGGATAAACCGGATTCGGCCGGCCGCCCGGACGGTTTTTGCCCCCGGCCGCCCGGCCGTTCCCGGTGCCCGCACCGCCCGAAATGCGCACATCACCGGCAAAAGACACGCCGCAAAAGGGCCCTTCCCCTCCCGCCGGGCGTTCACCTTTGGGAAGGGTTCGCTTTCCTAACTATTTTAGATTTTCAGAAAAGGGTAACCTTTGATTTTCAACGCTATGTACAACGATCAGAATAACAATTACACGCATCGGACGGAGGAGAATGGCGAAAACAACTACACCGGCAACGGATACCCGCCCCAGGACCGTACGCCGCTGAACGCCTACGAAAACACCCGGGAGCAGAACGGCTACGAAACCAACGGGTATACCCAAAATGCCGACAACCGTTACGGCGACAACAGTTATTCGAACAACGGGTACAACGCCAATACCTATTCCGCCAACGAGCCCGCAACGGGTGACCATTCGGCCACTACCTACGCCTCGGATACGTACAATACCTACGGCGACAACAGTTACGCAAACAACGGGTACAACACCAGTTCGTACGGTCAGGACAGTGCCCAGTACATGGACCTGCTCGACAAGGCCGAACGGCTTTCGGCTGAAAACGAGGAACTGCACGCCACCAGGCGGACCCTGCGCGTGACGCTGGTTGTGTCGCTGCTGCTGCTGGTGGGCGCCGTGGGGTACCTGGTGTTCTCGGAAGTGAAGCAGCCCCTGTTCGGCAAGTGGCCGCGCATGGCCCGGGAGTACGCCGCAATGGTTCCCCAGATCGATACGCTCAACCACCTCAAGCAGCAGTACGACAGCCTGCGCGAAGTCAATAACCTCCTGGTGGAAAACGCCACGCCTTCCATCTCCGCCGGCGTGTTCTTCGAAGTGCAGATCGGCGCCTTCCAGAACTTCGACTTGCAGAAGTACGGCGAAGACCTGGCCCGCCTGCGGGGCGAAACCGAAGAGGGCATGAACAAGTACGTGCTGGGCCGGTTCCGGAATTTTAAGCGGGCCGAAGCGTTCAAGACCGACGTGCAGCGCATGGGCATCAGCGACGCCTTCATCGTGGCTACCATCGACGGCCGCCGCGTGGAACTGGCCGAAGCCGTCAAGGCCAGCAAACGAATTTATTAAGGGGAATCTATACTAATCAAACCATCACGGGGAAGCTTCGGCTTCCCTTTTTTTGTTTGCGGCTTACGGCGCAACGCCGGCCGGTGAGCGACGCGGTGATGCGATGAGGGTGCTGCGCACTACCGCCTTTTTGGAGTAGCTTTGCCCGCCAACAACCACGTCCAACCCGTGTCGTCTTCTTCGTCTCCGCACGACTCTTACGCTGCGCTTCGTTTCCGGGAATTCAACTTTTTCGTGGCCGCCCGGTTCCTGCTCACGGTAGCCATCCAGATCCAGAGCACCGTGGTGGGCTGGCAGATTTACGACCTGACCAAAGACCCCTTGTCGCTGGGCCTCATCGGGCTGGCCGAGGCCATTCCGTTCATGTCGGTGATCCTGTACGCGGGCCACCTGGCCGACCTCATCAACCGCAAGAAAATCATTATCCTGGCGTTGCTGGCCTACTTTTCGGGGGCGTTGCTGCTGCTCCTGTTCACCTGGAACCTGTCGTGGGTGATCGAGGCGTTCGGCGTGGCGCCCATCTACGTGGTCATCTGCCTGATCGGCGTGGCCCGGGGCTTTGCCGGCCCGTCCTTCTCGTCGATGGTGGTGCAACTGGTGCCCCGCGAGTTGTACGCCAACGCCGTCACCTGGAACAGCACCGTGTGGCAGGTGGCCGCCGTGTCGGGCCCGGCCCTGGGCGGGCTCCTCTACGGCTTTGCGGGCATCACCCCGGCCTACCTGACGGTGGTGGTGCTGATCGCCTCGTCGCTGTCGCTCATTACGCTCGTTGCGGCCCGTCCCGTGCCCCGGGTGGAAGTCCGGGAATCACTCAAGACCCGCCTGCTGGACGGCATTTCCTTCGTGTTCAACAACCAGGTGCTGCTCAGCGCCCTGTCGCTGGACCTGTTTGCCGTGTTTTTCGGCGGGGCGGTGGCCCTGCTGCCCATCTTTGCCTCCGAAGTTCTGCGCGTGGGTCCGGAAGGGCTCGGGCTGCTGCGGGCCGCCCCGGCGCTGGGTTCGGCGGTGATGGGCCTGGTGCTGGCCCACCGGCCGCCCCTGCGCAACTCGGGCCGCAAGCTGCTGGTGTACGTAGCCGGCTTCGGCGTTTGCATCGTCCTGTTTGCCCTGTCGCGCAACTTTTACCTCTCACTGCTGCTGCTGGCCGTCAGCGGCGCCCTCGACAGCATCAGCGTGGTGATCCGCGGCACCATCCTGCAACTGCTCACCCCCGACGCAATGCGGGGCCGTGTGTCGGCCGTCAACAGCATTTTCGTGGGCTCCTCCAACGAAATCGGCTCTTTCGAGTCGGGGGTTACGGCCCGCCTGATGGGCCTGGTGCCGGCCGTGGTGTTCGGGGGCGCCATGACGGTGCTGGTGGTGGGCATTACGGCCTGGACCGCCCCCCGGCTGCGGGCCCTGAACCTGAAGGACCTGGTGTGAGCCGGGCCGGCCGCGGCCCGGGCGGGGCGAAGGCGTCATTTTACCGCGGGCGGCGTCCAAAAAATACAATATATAGTCATAATTCCGTTATATTACCTCTCCCGCTTTCACCCAACCCTTACCCCAATGCTTCCCAGGACTACGCGCCTCCTTTTCGTGCTAGCCATTGTTTTGATCGTGCCCGTTCAGCTGTACGCTACGCACATCCGGGCCGGCCAGATCACGGCCGAACGGGACCCGGGTTCCACGGACCCGTTGGCTTACCGGTTTACGCTGGTGCTGTACCGCGACAAGTCCGGGGTGGATCAGCCGACCGCCACCCTGGACATGGGGGTCAACGAAGGGGGGCAGGGCGGCAATGCCATCCGTACGGCAAACGTTGCCAGCCGGAGAGACCTGGGCGGTTTTGCCCAAACGGAGGTACTGACCTATTACTTCAACTATACCTACCCCGGCGCCAGACCGTACACGGTCAGCTTTACGGAAAGAAACCGGAACCCGGAAGTGGTTAACATGGCCCTTTCGGGCGAAACCCCTTTCCACATTGAAACCACGTTCACCATCAGCCCGACGCTGGGCCTCAACAGCTCGGTGGTGCTGCGCAACCCGCCCATCGACCGGGCCACCGTCGGACAGCGGTTCTGCCACAACCCGGACGCCTTCGACCCCAACGGCGACAGCCTCTCCTACCGGCTGGTGGTTCCTTTTCAAAAAGTGGGACAGCCCGTGAACCGCTACTTCTCGCCGGAAACCGTTACGCCCCTGGGCACGCCCGAAAGCGGTTCGGGCGACCCCACCTTCACCATCGACCCCGTTAAGGGCACCATCTGCTGGGATGCCCCCGGCCCCCGCAAAAGGGGTGGCGGCGAGATTGCCGGTCCCGGCGACTACGCCGAATACAACATTGCTTTTATTGTGGATGAGTGGCGCAAGACGACCAACGGGTACCAGCCCGTGGGATCGGTGCGCCGCGACATGCAGATACGCGTTGAGTTCAACCCCAACAAACGGCCGGAACTGATTATTCCCAACGACACCTGCGTCGTGGCGGGCACCAACCTCGAAAAGTTCATCCGGGCCATTGACCCCGACGGACACCAGGTGAGCATCGGTTCGGAAAGCGCCATCTTCTCCACCGACCGCGGCGTATTTCCCAACCAGCCCCCGGCCACCCTTACCCCCTACGCCACGATTGAAAAGCCCGTTTTTCAGGATTCGCCCGCGCAGAGCCGGTTCAAGTGGCAGACAGATTGCCAGCACGTACGGGCCCAGCCCTACGCCGTCGTCTTCCGCGCCGAAGACAACCCCAGCAACATTGCGCGACGGCTGACCGACACCAAGACGTGGCTCATCCGGGTGGTAGGGCCCAAGCCCACCGGCCTCAAAGCCACCCCCGCCGGCAAAACCATGCAACTCACCTGGGACCCCTACCGCTGCCCCAACGCCTCCCAGATCATCATCTGGCGTAAGATCGGCTGCGAACAGGACTCCATCGACGCCTGCCAGACCGGAGCCCCCCCCGGCTACGTGGAAGTGGGTCGCGTGCCGGCCAACACCTTCTCCTTCGTGGATAACAACGCAGGCAAGGGCCTGGAGATCGGACAGCCCTACGCCTACCGCATCGGGGCCACCTTTGCGCCCCCCGGACGGGGCGAAAGCGCGCCTTCCGAGCCGGTCTGCGCCCGCCTGCTGCTGGAAATCCCCCTGATCACCAACGTATCCGTGCTCAAGACCGAGCCGGCCAACGGACAGATCCTGGTGCGCTGGACCCAGCCTCTGGAGATCGACCAGCGCCAGTTCCCCGGCCCCTACACCTACGAACTCTACCGCGCCGAAGGCCTCTCGGGCAACAACTACGGCCCCACCCCCGTGCTCACGCGACGCTTCAACGCCATCTCAACAAGCAACGACACGGTCTTCATCGACCAGGCCCCTGCACTCAACACCCAGGACCAGCCCTACCACTACCAGATCCGCTTCTACACGGGCACTGCTCAAGCCTTCAAGGACACCTCCAAGGCCGCCTCTTCCGTGCGCCTTGCCGCCAGGCCCCTGCCCCGGGCCGTGGAACTCTCCTGGCAGGCACAAGTGCCCTGGAACAATTCCAACCAGACCCACAAGCTCTACCGCATCAACCAGAACAACGAGGCCAGCCCCGTGTTTCTGGCCGATGTGCCCGTGAGCCAGGCGGGCTCCTTCCGCTACGTGGACCAGGGCCTGAGCGAGGACTTGGTCTACTGCTACAAGGTGGAGACGTATGGCCTCTACGAAGGAGTACCCATCCGCCAGCCCCTCACCAACTTCTCCCAGCGCATCTGCACCACGCCCCTGGACACAATCCGGCCCTGCCCGCCTGTACTGGCCATTGACCCCACCGAGTGCGACAAGTGGCAGGCCGACCCCAAGTCGTTCTGCAACCTGACCTCGTTTACCAACCGCCTCGAGTGGACCTACCCCGAGCAGCTTAACAACCAGCGCTGCGACAAGGACGTGGTCAAGTACCGCATCTACTTCAGCCGCTACCAGGGCGAGGGCGAGCAGTTCGTGCTGCTCGACTCGGTGGTCTCGCAGGTGCCCCTGCCGGCCAACTTCTACCTGCACCGCAACCTTAGTTCCTACGCGGGCTGCTACTACGTGACGGCCGTGGACCGCTCGGGCAACGAGAGCCAGCCCTCCAACACGGTCTGCAAGGACAACTGCCCCTACTACGAGTTGCCCAACGTGATCACCCCCAACGGCGACAACAAGAACGAGGTGCTTGAGCCCTTCCCCTGCCCGCGCTTCGTGGAGTCGGTTTCGTTTGCCGCCTACAACCGCTGGGGCCGGAAGGTGTTCGAGACCACTGATGACATCCTCATCAAGTGGAACGGCCGGATGGGCAAGGGCGGCGACCAGAATGACGGCCAGGAGGTTTCTACCGGGGTGTACTACTACCAGGCGGAGGTGAAGTTTTACCGCTTGCGCCGCTCCGACGAAGTTGTCAGGATCAAAGGATGGGTGCACGTACTGCGGTAATGGCTGCGGGTGCGGCGGCTCACGTTTAACGTTGCGGCGCATAATCCGTATGTGGGGCAGAAGCCCTATCAGCCATGCCCGATTCTCACGCGTCCGAATGCCGCATTACGCCTTGCCGTACCGCCGACCTGCCCACCCTGGTGGCGGTAGCCGTGCAGTCGTACCGGGAGCATTACCTCCACCTCTGGACCGACGGCGGCGCCTGGTACCTGGAACGGAGCTTTACCCCTGCCGTGCTGGCGCGCGAAATGGCGGAGCCCGACCGTTATTTCTACCTCATTTCCCGGGGCGGGGTGCCGTCCGGGTTTCTGAAACTCAACGACAAGCAGCCCCTGGACGGCCACCCGGCCGAACACTGCCTGGAGGTTGAACGGCTGTACCTGCTGGCGGCGGTTTCCGGCCACGGCCTCGGGCGGGCGGCCCTGCGGTTTTCGGAAGAACTGGCCCGGCAAAAGGGCCGCCGCGTGGTGTGGCTCAAAGCGATGGACAGCAGCCCCGCCGTAGGTTTTTACGAAAAGCTCGGCTTCCGCACCTGCGGCCACACCCGCCTCACCTTTCCCCTCATGAAACTTGAATTCCGCAACATGCTCATCATGCAGAGAGAAATAGGGTAAACACACCTACCGGGAAAAAAGGGCACAAACTTTCTATTTTTCAGATTATCGGGTCAATATCCTCTCCTACCTACCCTGTACCTGGAACCGATCAGAAATTAGTTACGAAATTTCACTAAGTATTTGGTGCAGGCAACATCTCCGGGGGCCCGTTCTGCGTGTAATCATCGTCGCAATCCATCTTTCACCCTAATTTTCGTAGACCCATGAAAAAGACCATACCAGCCGCTTTGTTGTCCTTCCGGATGATCGGCCTGATTGCCACCCTTTGCCTGTGGACCGCCTGCACCGCCCCGCGGCACGCCCAACTGCGTTCTACGGCGCCCGGTCCGGACGCTGCCCTTACGGCCGTTGCGGATGAGGCGCCCCAGGCCGCCCAGGGGAGCCCGGATGCCGAACCGGCGCAACTTACCGACGAACCCGTGTTGCTTGCCAGCAATGAGCCGGCAACGGTGGCTTCGGCCAACCCAACCCTCGACGAAGCCCTCAAAACGCTCTCGGCGGAACGGCCGAAAATGGCCCGCAAACTGGGCAGCGCCGTGCGACAAGCGGGCGTAGCGGATGGAAAGGCCGCCTCACCTGACGTATTGAACAAAGCCAAAAAATCACTGGGCAAGGTGCTGGCTAAAGCGGAAAAGAAATTTGACGCGAAAAAGGCCCAGGGCGAAAAAGCCGCCCAGGCGCAAACGGGACTGGTGGCCCTCGGCGCTTTGCTGGCCGTAGGCGGGTTGGTACTCGCATTGGTAACGTCGGGCACGGCTGCCACCATTGGTTGGGTAGCACTGGCAATCGGCCTGATCGTGCTGCTGATCAGCGTACTATCCGCGTAGTTACTGCTTAGCACCCATTGTTGCCCAGGCACCGAAGCACGAACCCTTCCCGCAAATGCGAAAAGGGTTCGTGCTTTTTTCATACTCCCCACCACAACTTGCTGTCTCACCTGCTTTGTTTAAAAGAAAAACCCGGCCCGTAGCATGGGGATGCCGCCTTCGGGTGAAAACCCGTACATGGCCGCCACCACCACGGCGTTGAAGGGCGTGAGCCAGAGGCCGCCCCCGTAGCCCCGGTGCCACCGGGTGGAATTTTCGCCGTCCTGCCACACCCGCCCCACGTCGTGGAAGGCCAGCAGCCCCACGTACGACGGGAAGAAGTACGACCGGAACGTGAACAGCTTCACCCGCACCTCGGTGTTGTTGTAGAAGCTGCTCCCCCCCGAGAACCGGGTCCGCCGGTAGCCGCGCAGGTTGGTAAGGCCGCCCAGGGCGTTGGCCTGGAAGAATTCGTAGTCCGACAGGTTGGCCCCGCCCCCGAACCGGGTCGCCAGCGTCACGCGGGCCGGCATCCGGAACGACCAGTAGAAGGACAAGTCCGACCGGATGCGCGACCAGCCGCGGGCCGCGGCGTTGAGGCCCTGGTAGAACGTGCCTTCCGTGTGCCAGTGCACGCCGGTAAGCGGCAGGATTTTGCTGTTGCGGGTGTCCACCTCGAAGCCGGCCCGGGCCCCGCCGTACGTTTTCCGGGCAAACAGGTCGCGGCCGTTTGCGAACCCATCGTCCACGAGTTGGTCAATGAACCGGCCGGTGGACCGCTCCACCTCCACGCTTTCGAAGGCTGGCCCCGCAAAGAACACCGCCGACCGGCTCACCGTGTGCTGCAACACGGCATTCAACGCCCAATCTTCGAACCGCACCCGGTAGTAGTTGATGCCCTGGTCCTGGTCGTAACCCGTTTCGTTGCCCAGGCCAAAAAAGTTGTTGACGTAGTTGGGGGCCCGGATTTCGGCGTTCAATTGTAAATTCAGCCGCCCGACCACGTCGGTAAAATCGCCGGTGTAGCGGAAGTTGTAGGCCCGCGTTGCCACGGCGTAGTTGGCCGTGGCCCGGTGCTGGGCCACGAACGGCTCGTGCCGGAAACCCTGTTTGCGCACAATGAAGCCGCCCCCGAGGAAGACGCCGTCGTCGGGGTTGTACTGCACCGACAGCAGCGGGGCCAGGTAGTCGTAGCGGAACGACTTGCGGTTGTATTCGTTCACCAGCGGGCTGCCCGAAGTGAGGTTACGGCTTTCGCGGCCCAGCTTCAGGCCCGTGCCGGCCCGGGTGTCGTATACCAGCGTTTTGCGTTCGGGGCCGGCCACCCGCGAACTGTCGGTGATGCGGTCTTTGCCCTTGCCGCCGATGATGCGTACCCGGATGCCCTTGCGGGCCTGGCCGTACACCACGAACTGGTCGTCGCCAGCCAGGCCGTAGAGCCGTACTTCGCGGGTTTCGTTGCCAACAAAGGTTCTTTCGTAGAGCGGGTGCCCTACCTTGCCCTCCTTGTCCACCTTGTGTACCGTCACCCGGGTATCGCCGTTGCGGAGGCGTTCCACGGTGAAATGTTCGGTTTTTTCGCTGCCCACCACGTCTACTTCCCGGGCCAGGAACCGGTAGTGCGTTTCGGCGTAGCCGGCCAGGTCGTCGCGGCGCCGCTTGAGTTTCCCAATAATTTCTTCGCCCGAAAGCTTGAGCACCGGTTCGGGCCACGCCGTCCGGATGGCCTTTTCGATCACGCTGTCGGGCAGGAGCCGCCGCAGGGTGTCGGCCATTGCTTTCCAGTCGGCAAGGCCCGGTTCGGTAAGGAAGGAGCGGTCGAAGTACCGGGCGTTGAAGTTAAAGCCGGTTACGTTTTCGATGCGGTAGTCGAAGCCTTGAATTTTGGGCAGTACCCATTCGCGACTGGCCAGCCAGGGCAGCAGCCCGTCGTTGACGAAAAAGGCCTGGTCGCGGTCGCGGGGTACCGGTCGGAATACTTTACCCCCTTTGCCGGCAAACACGGCCCAGCGCCACTGGTCGTCGTGGCGGTCCCAGTCACCGATGAGCATGTCGAAGAGCCGGGCCCGGAGCACGGCCTGCTGGTCGACGCGGTTGTCGTTGTCGCCGTACAGCTTTTCGAGCATCTTGGTGGTGCTGTAGATTTTTTCGGCCCCCTCGAAGCGTTTGGTTTTCTCGAAGCCGTCGTCGGGCCGCTCCTCGAACAGGGCCATGGTGTTGGCAAAGCCCTTGCGGTACTTGCCCAGCCGGGGGTCGTCGGGGATGAATACCAGCCGGGGGTTGGTGTGCATCACGCCGGCGGCTTCGGCCAGGGGCGGCACGGCCAGGGCGGCAAAGGGGTGCGCCGCCGAAATCTGGTCCTGCACAATGTCCACCACGAAGGCGCTGCGGAGGTTTTCGGGAATGGCATTTTCGGCAAACTTTTCGACCGTGCGCAGCACGTACTGCCGGCCGTCCTTGGCTTGCAGGCGCAGCGATTTGGTTTGCATGCCCCCGCCCCGCCGGTCAATGGTGAGGCCGCCGGCTTCGCGGCCCAGCTTGAATACGGGCACCGTCACCGGGGTGGTCCACACCTGGCGGTAGTTTTTACCCAGGAAGAACTGCCGGACGGGCCCCGCCTCGTACACGTTGCTGGCGGCCATTACCACGGTGGTATCGCGGTAGTCCCAGCGGTCGGCGGGGTCGGGGGCGGCGGCCTGCTCCCGGTAAGAAGGCATGAGTTGGGACTCGTACAGCTTTTCGCCGTCCGGCTTGTCCTTGTCGGGTTTCCAGAAGGAGAGCCAGGCTTCGCCGCCCGGGTAGTAGTCGAGGCGGGCAAAGCCGACCTGGTCGGTGACGTAGCGGGCCAGTTTGCCCTTCTTCACCGGCGTCATCTTGGAACCGCTGCCGCTGGTGATGTAGTGGATGCTGTCGGCAACGATGTGTTCGAGGGAGTGTTCGTGACCGTTGACCCAGATGGCCTGCGGGTGCTGCCGGAGCACGGCCGTAATGCCGCGCTGCATCTGCTGGTACATGGGGTGGGGCAAGTCCTGGCGGCTCCCGATGAGCTGGCGGTACAGCGGGTACAGCGACCCCACGACGGGCAGGGGAATGTAGAGGTTTTCCTTTAGTTCGAGAAACGGGAACAGGTGGCTTTTCCAGGGGTAGTACCGGCCGTGCGGACCGTAGGTGTACATGGGGTGGTGGCCCGCCACGATGACCCGCTTGTTGATGTTGCGTTCGATGATGTCGTCGAGTTGCACGAGCATGTCGGCCAGGTCTTTGGCCTCGCAGTCCGACTCCTCACCGGGCTTGTCCCAGGCGTGCAGGTACCACTGCGTGTCCAGGATCACCAGCACCAGCCGGTCGCTGAGGGGTACTTCCACCGGTCCGGGGCAGCCCCCTTGCGGCAGGAACACGTCGTCGCGGCCGAGGTACTGGTGGATGAACTGGGCCTGGTTCTGCACGCGTTGCCAGCCCTCCCGGCCCATGCGGTCCCAGTCGTGGTTGCCGGGAATGAAGAAGGGGCGGCCGGGGTAATTTTTGACGATGTCGAGCTGGGCAGTAATTTTTTGTTCGGAGACCTGCCGTCCCGGGTCGTCGGGGTCGGGCAGGCCCCGCTGGTAGATATTGTCGCCCAGGTAGACCACGGCGCTGTTGCGGCCGGCCGCCTGCATCTGGGTGCGCATGGTGTTGAGGTTGGGGTCGGTGCCGTCGAGGGCCGGTGCCCCGGCGTCGCCCATCAGGAACACTGTGTACGACGGCGTCCCGCGCAGGGTATCGGAGGTCTGGCCTGCCATTCTCCCGACGGTAAAGAGTACCAGGAGCAATGGCAGCAGTAGTTTATTCATGTTGTGGTTGTTTTTGAAAGGTACCTGCCTTATCCATCATAATCATCATAACCAATCAACGTACTATTCCCCCTCCACGTACGCGAACCGGAGGATGAACCCGTCGGCGCCGCGTCCTTCGCTGGAGATGTACAGATCACCTCCCGGGGCGAAGCAGATGCCTTCGGGCTGCTTGAGCATGCGGGGGCTGAGTTGCACGGCGGCCCGGATCGTTCCCTGCCGGTTGAGTACCAGGAGTTTCTTGCCATCGGAGGCCAGCAGGTACACTTCCCCGGTAAGCGGGTGCACGGCCACGCCGGAGGGTTTGTACACCACCTTTTCCTCCTTCTTTTTGCCCGCCTTTTTGTCCGCCTTGCTCCGCTGGTGGGCTTTGATGAATGCTTCCAGGCCCTCCTGCCGGAGCGTTAAGAACGGCTCGGGCAGCAGCTGGCGGCGCACCGGGTCGAAGGCGTACACGAGCTTGTCGGGCACGAGTTTGTCGCTGCTGTCGCGCAGGGCTTTCACGGCCAGCAGCAAGTGCCTGGTTTTGGGATCGTAGCCAAGCCCTTCAATGTCGATGTCGCCGGTGAACGGCAGTTCGGTGGTCGTCACGACCGGCTCGTCGCTGGTGGCCGGGAAGCTGAGCAGGGTGCCGTCGCTTTTGATCACGTACAGGCTGTCGCCCACCCACTCCACGCCTTCGTAGTCCCCGCTGCGGCCGAACTTGATGCGATTGGTGACCTTGTCGGTTTCCGGGTCGTAGATGAACACGCGGCCCGATTCGTCCTGCACGCAGGCCAGGCGGTTGCCGTCGAACCAGGAGAGGCCGGAGATTTCTTCGAGGTCTTCGCCCAGAAAGTACTTGTCGGTGGGCTGGTCAAAGTCGTAGGGGAGTTGGTAGGCTTCGGGAACGAGTTCTTCGTTGTGGTAGGTTTTCTTCCGGCGCACTTCGCAACCGGCGAGTCCAAAGCTTCCCAGCACCCCGAGCAGCAGGCACCCGGCAAGCGCCCGGACGGGTGAAAGCCGGTTGGACAGGCGTATCATTTTCTTCATCGGCCGGGTAAATGGTTCACTAACACCCGGCAATATCCCGAAAGTTTGGCACTCCACCAACCGGCCGGAGGGCGACGGGTTCCGCGAAAAAGCCGTAAATTTGAGCCCGTTATGACCTCAACTCCATTCATTGTAGGGATTACGGGCGGCAGCGGTTCGGGCAAAACCCTGTTTCTGCGCAAGCTCATGGACGCTTTTTTGCCCGAACAGATTTGCCTCATTTCGCAGGACAACTACTACCGGCCCCGCGACCAGCAACCCCTCGACGAAAACGGCGTCTGCAACTTCGATACGCCCCTCTCGATTGACTTCGAACTCTACGCCAGCCACATCCGCGACCTGCGCGACGGCAAACGGGTAGAAAAGCTGGAGTACACGTTCAACAACAAAGACCTGAAGCCCGAAATGCTGGTGTTCAACCCCAGCCCGGTGATCGTGGTGGAAGGCATTTTCGTGTTCTACTTCGCCGAAATTGCCCGCCTGCTCGACCTCAAAGTGTTTATCGACGCCCCCAGTTACCTGATGATGAAGCGCCGCATCGTGCGGGACCGCGACGAACGGGGTTACGACCTGGCCGACGTGCTCTACCGTTACGAGAAGCACGTGATGCCCAGCTACGTGAAATACATTGAGCCCTTCAAGTCGGACGCCGACGTGATCGTGCCCAACAACCTGCACTTCGAACGGGCCCTGGACATGCTGATTACTTACTTGAAAACGAAAGTGGAAAACGTACCGGTGCGGTAACTTCCTCTTTTGCCGGTGCCGGCTATTTGCTATTTTTACCGGATGATTGGCAAAGAAAAATACATTAATCCTTTTACTGATTTTGGCTTCAAGCGGCTCTTCGGCACGGAGTTCAACAAGGATTTGCTCATTGACTTCCTGAACCAAGTACTCGGCGACCGCGAGCAGATCAAGGACCTCACGTACCTTAACACCGAGCAGCAGGGCCGAACCGAAACCGACCGCAAAGCCGTGTACGACTTGTACTGTGAAAACCAGAAGGGCGAGAAGTTCATCATCGAGGTGCAGAATGCAAGTCACTTGTACTTCAAGGACCGCAGCATCTACTACGCCACCTTTCCCCTGCGGGAACAAGCCGAGAAAGGCGGACAGTGGGACTATCAGTTGAAAGCCGTCTACACAATTTGTATCTTGAACTTCTCTTTTCCCGACATCAGCGGGCAGGAGCGGTACTTGCGGGAGGTGCAGTTGCTTGACAAGCACACCTTTGAAGTCTTTTTCGATAAATTAACGTTTATCTACCTGGAGATGCCCCGCTTTAAGAAAAGCGAGGAAGAACTGCTGACCCACTTCGACAAGTGGCTTTACGTACTCAAGCACTTGCACAGGCTGCAGGAGATGCCCAAAAAGTTGCAGGAGAAGATATTCAAAAAGTTATTCAACCAGGCAGAAGTAGCCAAACTAAACCCCGAAGAGATGAGAACCTACGACGAAAGCCTCAAGATCTACTGGGACAACTACAGTGTCCTCGAAACCGCTAAACACGAAGGCCGACAGCAAGGAAGAGAAGAGGGCGCAAGCGAAAAAGCACTCAAAATAGCCAGAGAAATGAAGCAAGCAGGAGAGCCTGTGGAGAAGATTGCTAGGTTCACCGGTCTATCCAAGGAACAAGTTGAGGGCCTTTAAAAAGATCTGTGTACGTCCAAAGAAATGAGAACCTACGACGAAAGCACCAAGATTTACCCGGACAACTATAGCGTTGTCCAAATGCCAAGAACCAGGGCCGGGAGCAGGACCGGGGCATGTGTTACCGGGGTTTGATCGGTATCCAAATCTCTTCTTCCGAACCCGGGTCCTCATTCCGGTATTTTTCGCCCATTACCGCAAAATGGGGCCGGTTTTCCAACACGTAATCTGACTCGGGCAGCCACGTGCCGAAAATATAGCGGTAAGTTTCGCGGCCCGCACTGGCCGGTCCCCGGTGCACGAAAACGGCGTACAGCCCGACGGGCAGGGTAATGGGTTCCAACCCTTCGGGAATGGTGCCAAAATCGGTTACTTCAATCGCCGCCCACTTCTCAAACGCGTTTGCCGGATCAAAACGGGCAAAGTACTGATCGTCATACACCTCTACCGAGTACAGGGCCGAACCCGTGTAGTGCTGGATCTCCCGGCGCCTCGGCAGGAAATGCCGCCACAATTCCCCGGTTTTGTTGTCGGCCAGTGACATGTGCATCCGCTTGCCGACGAGTTTTTTCGCCTGGGCCATTACGATACGGGCTTGCTTATCCATACGCTTCGTCGATTTGAATGTCGTACTTGCTCAACAACCCAACCACCTGGGGCAGGGCAAACCGGGCTTTTCTGATCCGGTTGGCCTCCGGGTCGAGGGCGTAGTGGTAGGCAGTCCGGAAGTCGGCTTTCTCCAGGACCGTCCGCGCAAACGTGGCCCGGGCCAGATCGCAGTGGTCAAAAACGGCACCGGTCAGATCGGCCTCCGTGAAATCGGTTTCCTGCAACTGGCAGTTTTTAAAGATGGTTTGTCTGGCCTTCAGCCGGTAAAACGACGAGTGGTTCAACCCGCAATTTTCGAAGCCGAAAGAGAGGCCGAACGGGTTACAGGCCTCAAAACGAAGCCCCAGCATCTTGGATTCTTTGAACTGAACACTCTGGAAAACTGTCTTGCCCAGCGTAACCAGGCTCAGGTTGCAACCGGTGAACTTGCAAGCCAGGAACTTGAACCCGGAAAGATCCGTGTTGGAGAAATCGCACCCCGCAAAGGTGCAATTCTCGTATTCGCCCTTCGGCAAAGGGTTTTCTTTGAAGTCTACGCCCTGGTAGGTTTTATTTTCCGCAAAAATGGGTTCCATTTCAAGCAGTCCCTCCGGTTATCCTGTTGCTTGCCCAAGTCTCGTTTGCACAAGTACTTGCACAGCATGCAGGTATGAACATTGAAGATATAACAAATATCGTTTCATTTGGAAGCGTTTCACGCGAAGGCCGCAAAGAAGAAAACGTAACCGCAAAGACCGCAAGGAGAACGCGTAGCCCTTTGCGTCCATTGCGGTTACGTTTTCTTCTTTGCGATCCTTGCGGTTAAGTCCGTTGTATTCCCCTTCCCTACGGCTCCCGGAAATACAACGTAAACGTAGTTCCTTTCCCCTCTTCGCTGGCGACCTCGATGCGGCCGCCGCCGTTTTCCACCACCCGCTTCACGATGTAGAGGCCGATGCCGGTGCCCTCCACGTGGGCGTGAAAGCGTTTGAACATCGAAAATACCTTGGGCAGCTGGCCCGCCGGAATGCCCAGGCCGTTGTCTTCCACCCGGAGCAGCACCTGGCCCGCTTCGCGCCGCGTCGAAAGCGTCACTTCGGAGCGGCGTTTGGGGGAACGGTACTTGACGGCGTTGCTGAGCAGGTTGTAGAGAATGCTGCGAATGTTTTTGCGGGCGTAGTGGATGGCCGGCACGGCAAAGTCGGTCCGGATGACGGCCCCCGACTCGGCCAGCAACCCGGCGATGTCGAGTTGCACGTCGCGGAGCATCTCGCCGAATTCCACTTCTTCGGCCGGCTCATCGGTTTCGCGCTGCACCTTCGAAATCTCCGTCAGGTCCTTGATGGTCTGCTTGAGCCGCCCGATGGCCGTGGCCGCAAATTCCATCAGCGGCGCTTCGGTGGGGTCGAGGCGGCCCGTGAGCCGCTTGCGGAGCATGGACAGGATGGATTCGAGGTTGGCAATGGGGGCCCGCAGGTCGTGGGAAGCGGCGTAGATGAAGTTGTCGAGGTCGGCGTTGATGCGTTGCAGTTCCGCGTTTTTGCCGCTCAGTTCGTCGTTCACCTGCACGAGCCGCACCTGGGCTTCCTTTTCGCCGGTAATGTCGCGTACTTCGATCACCGTAGCCACCAGCACGCCGTTTTCGAAGACCGGGCTGGCCGCGCAGGAAACCGGGAAGAAAGTGCCGTCTTTGCGGATGAATACGTCTTCGTGGGCTACCATGGGTGCCTCGCCGGTCAGCGTACGGCCCAGGGGGCATTCCTCCATCGGGTAAAAGGAGCCGTCGGGACGGTGGTGGTGAATCATGTAGTGCATGGGCTGCTGCTGCATCTCCTCAAAGGTAAAGCCCAGCATTCGGGCCGCCGCCGGGTTCATGAACGTGCAGTAGCCCCGGGGGTCCATCATCAGCATCGCCGACGTGGCGTTGTCAGTAATAATGCGCATGAGCCGGCTCTGGTAACGCAGCGCCTCCTCAGCCTTTTTGCGGGCCGTCACGTCTTCGTGCTGCACCACGGCGTTGACCACCCGGCCGTCGGCATCCTTGACCGGGAAGATGGTGACCACCAGCGAAATGGCCTTGCCCGTGGGAATGTCTACGTGCGTTACCTTGCTTACGTCGTAGTCCAGTTCGAACCGGCAGATCTTTCCTTCCGTGAAAACGGCCTGGAGGTCTTTAAAAAAAGGCTGCTCCCGGAGCGTATTGTCTTTCAGAAGGTTGTACTTGCCTAGGCCCAGGCTTTCGTCCGGCACGCCGAACAAGTCGAGGCAGGCCTGGTTCACCTGGATCTGCGTGCCCCCGGCGTCGGCGATCCAGGTCGATACCGGCGTCTGGTCGATGATGCTGGCCAGGAAGTTTTCCCGGTCGCGGAGTTTGTTGTTGAGGGCAATGGTCCGGTCGAGGGTCTGGCGCAGTTCCGCTTCGCTGGCGGCCAGTTCGCGGGTCCGTTCGGCCACCTTCTGTTCCAGGGCGTTGTTGAGGTGCAGGAGCGAATCGCGGGTGGTGCGCAGTTCGGCCAGGGCCTGGCTGAGCTGTTCGTTTTTTTCGTGCAGGTCCTGCTGGCCCCGTTTCTGCTCGGTAATGTCCTGCGACGTGCCCAGGGCCTCGCGGGCACTGCCGTCGGGGTCGCGGCTGAACACGGTGGCCCGGTCGTAAAACCACCGCCAGTCGCCGTCGGCCGTGCGGACCCGGTACTCCATGTGCACAATGTCGGTGTCGCTGGCGGCGGTCAGTGCGGCGAAGGAACGCACAATTTCAGCAAAGTCGTCGGGGTGCACCACTTGCGGCAGGAAGGCGGCCCCGGTCTGCTGCACCCATTCGGCCGTGTAGCCCAGTTGGCGGAACAGTTCCCGGTTGGCGTACACGTTCCGGTTTTGCTTTAGGTCGTAGATGTACAACAGGTTGGGCGTGGTGTCGGCGATGCGTTCGATGAAGTGCCGGTGCTGGCGGAGCTGGGCTTCGGCCTGCTTGGCTTCCGTAATGTCCCACGAGGCCCCGTACAGTTTAACGGCCCGCCCGGCGGCGTCGGTTTCCACGGCCCCCATTACCTCGATGTCGCGCACCACCCCGTCGCGGCGCAAGATGCGGTGCCCCGACTGGAATGGCCGCGGCTGCGCCTTCAGGTCTTCGAGCGTCTGGAGGGTTGCGGCCAGGTCGTCGGGGTGGTAGTGGCCGAAAGACCATTCGGCGGTGGCTTTCACGCTTCCCGGTTCGTAGCCGTAGATGCGGTACATTTCATCCGACCAACTCAGTTCGCCGGTGAGCAGGTTCCACTCCCAACTGCCGAAGTGAGCCACTTCCTGGGCCCGGGCCATGAGGGCTTCACTCCGCGAAATCCGGGTAAGTGCCTCCTTCTGCTTGGTAATGTCGCGCGAAATGGCCAGTACGCCCGTTACGGCGCCTCCCTCGTCGCGCAGCGGGAGCAGGTCCGATTCGTAGTAGCCCTCCTTGCCCCGGTAGGGCATGTCCGAAAGCCTTACGGCGCGTCCCTCAAAGGCCCGTTGCATGGCCTGCCCGTCGGGCGTGTCGCGGTAGACGGGGAATACGTCGAAAAGCTTCCGGCCCAGGATCTGCCCGCCCGAAATGCCCGAACGGGCTTCCACGGCCCGGTTCCAGAGGGTGACCCGGTAGTCGCGGTCGTAGATCGAGATGCCGTCTTCGGTGTTGTCGATCACGGTTTTGAGCAGGTCCTTCTCCTGGCGGAGCTTTTCCTGCTGGATTTCGACGTACGCCTCCAGGGCGGCGCCCAGGTTGTTGGCGTAGAACAATTCGATCTCCTGCACCACCGCCTCGTAGGTGTCCAGGTCGCGGGTGTAGCGGCGGAGCAGTTTGATGAGGGCATGCCGGCGGGTGTGGGGCGTAAAAGCCAGGTCGCGGGCGTCGATCCGGTCGGCAGGGATGCCGGGCACGTTGCCCGCCTGCCAGCGTTGCAGGTTGGCGGCTTCGAACTGCACGGCCGTACCGGCGGCAAACTGGCGGAGCAGTTCCGCCAGGCTGTTGCGGGAAAAGTCGAATAGCTGGGACTCAGAATATTGCGCAAACAGCTTCAGCAGCGGCAACGCTACTTCCCGGGCCCGGGCCACGTTGCAGGCCGTCAGTTCGTCGAGGTGGTTTTCCAGCAGAAACCGGGCGTATTCTTTCAGATGGTCAAAGGCCATAATTTGTAAGATAGGGATTTTGCCCCAAATCTCACCCCGCTCCCTCAACCACTCGCCGCGCCCCGTTTTCGGTTTTCAATGGTCGATTGCCGATTGAATTAAATGCTCAGAATCTTCACCATGCGGATCAGGTCGTCGCTGATGGGCTTGCTTTTGCGGATGGTATCGACAAAGGGCGTGTACACGAGCTGGTTGTTGATCAGGCCGGCCATCACGTTTTTCTGGCCGTTGATGAGGCCCTCCAGGGCGCCGAGCCCGAGGCGGCTGGCCAGGATGCGGTCAAAAGCCGTGGGGGCGCCGCCGCGCTGCACGTGGCCCAGGTTGGTGATGCGGATGTCGGCCTGCGGAAAGAGCTGCTTGATCTTGGTGCCCACTTCGGCCGCGCCGCCTTCTTCGCCCTCGGCCACCACAATGATGGACGACGATCTTGGAGCGGCTCCAGCCTTCGCGCAGCGTGTCGATCACCTCCTCGAAGGGCGTAAAAGTTTCGGGCACCATCACCAGTTCGGCCCCGCCGGCAATGCCCGACTGGATGGCGATGTAGCCCGAGTCGCGGCCCATTACCTCGATGAAAAAGATGCGGTCGTGCGAGTCGGCCGTATCGCGGATCTTGTCGATGGCGTTGAGGGCGGTGTTCACGGCCGTGTCGTAGCCGATGGTGTAGTCGGTGCCGTACAGGTCATTGTCGATGGTGCCCGGGGCGCCCACCGTCGGGATTTCGTATTCTTCGAAAAAGACCAGGGCCCCCGTGAAGGTACCGTTCCCACCGATGGCCACGATGCCCTCGATGCCGAACTTTTGCAGTTGTTCGTAGGCTTTGGCGCGGCCCTCCTTGGTCATGAACTCCTTGCTGCGGGCCGACTTAAGGATGGTGCCGCCCTTCTGGATGATGTTGCTCACCGAGTAGGACTGCATCTGGAAGATTTCGCCGCGGATCATGCCGTCGTAGCCGTGCCGGATGCCGTACACCTCCACCCCGTAGTAAATGGCCCCGCGGACCACCGCCCGGATGCAGGCGTTCATGCCCGGCGCGTCTCCTCCAGAAGTGAAAACTGCAATTTTTTTCATAGTGCGTAAAGGTCCAGGTTATGCAGCAGCGGGAAGTCAGGCGTGCGCCGCCGGCCGGAAAGTATTACTTTGTAAAGATGGGCATTTCGTGGTAACTCCCCTATATTTTTTCACCACGACCCAAATTTTCTCCCGTTATCGGGGTGAAGAGCAACCGTTTCGGCGTTACTTACCCCAAATTATGACGGCCCCCGGGCCGTGCCTCGCGGCTAAAATCCTATCTTTGCGCCGCTGCTTACTTGCACAAATTTTATGAAAAAAGGGAACATTCTGCAAAAATCGCTGCCGCACGTGGGCGTACTGCTCGCCTTCCTGGTCTTTACCTTTGTGTACTTCTCCCCGGTGTTCGAGGGGAAAACGCTGGCCAAGAACGACGTAGTGCAGTCGCAGGGCGCCGCCAGGGAAGTACTCGAATACCGCGAAAAAACCGGCAAATTCCCGCTCTGGACCAACAGCATGTTCGGCGGCATGCCCGCCTACCTGGTCGGTACCGATTACCCCAACAGCTGGAGCACCAAGCTCGGCCGGGTGTTCGTAAATCTTTTCCCGGACCCGGTCAACTACGTACTGCTGTACCTGGTGGGTTTTTACATCCTGCTGGTTGCCCTTAATTTTTCGCCGGTGCTGGCGGCGCTGGGGTCGGTTGCGTTTGCGTTCAGTTCGTACAACCTCATCAACATCGAGGCCGGGCACATCTCCAAGGCCCTGGCGATCGGTTACCTCCCACCCATCATCGCGGGGGTGATCCTGGCGTTCCGCGGCCGGTACTGGCTGGGCGGCGCCCTCACGGGGCTGTTCATGGCCCTGCACCTTTACGGCAACCACATCCAGATCACCTACTACCTGTTCATCACGCTGGGCATTTACGGAGTCATCGAACTGGTATACGCCGTGCGCGAAGGGCGGCTCAAAACGTTCCTGACCGCAGCCGGCGTGCTGGTGGTGGCCACGGGCCTGGCATTCGGGTCGCACGCCTCCCGCCTGCTGGTTACCAATGAATACGCCAAAGAGAGCATCCGCGGTGCGTCGGACCTGACCCGGGCCGGGGGTGCCCCGGGCCGGGCCGGCCTGGACCGTGAATACGCTTTCGGTTGGAGCTACGGCAAGCTGGAAACCTTCACGCTGCTCATCCCTCATTTCAACGGCGGCGGTTCGGGCGTCGGCCTCGGGCCTTCTTCGGCCACCTTCGAAGCCATTGAACGCCAGGCCGGCCGCGACCAGGCCCGGCAGTTTGCGGCCCAGGCCCCGCTGTACTGGGGCGACCAGCCCTTTACGGCCGGTCCCGCCTACGCCGGGGCGGTGGTGTGCTTCCTGTTCGTGCTGGGGATGTTCCTGGCCAAAGACCGCATTAAATGGTGGCTGCTGGCCTCCACCTTCGTGCTGATCTCCATTGCCTGGGGCAAGTACTTTTTCGTCAACGACCTGCTGTTCAACTACTTTCCCTTCTTCAACAAGTTCCGGGCCCACACCATGACGCTTACGCTGGTGCAGGTGTACCTGGCCCTGGGCGCCGTGCTGGCCGTGCGTGAACTGGTAACGGGTACCTACACCTGGGCTGCCCTCAAAAAGCCGCTGGCGTGGAGCCTGGGCCTCACGGCGGGGGTGGCCCTGCTGTTTGCCCTGCTGGCCGGCGCCCTGTTCGACTTCTCGGCTGCCTCTGACACCCAGCAGGGCCTGCCGGCGTGGCTGCTCGAAGCCCTGCGCGACGACCGGCAGTCGGAACTGAGGGGCGACGCCATCCGGTCGGTGTTTTTCATCCTGGCCGCGGCCGGGCTGCTGCTGGCCTACGTGTACAAACGCCTCAACGCGACCATGCTGGCTTTCACCTTGTCGCTGCTGGTGCTCATCGACCTGTTTGCCGTCGACAAGCGGTACCTCAACAACAATGACTTCGAATCGCGGCGGCAGGCCGGCAAGGTAGAACCCACGGCCGCCAACCAGGCCATCCTGCGCGACACCACCCACTACCGCGTGCTGAACCTCACCGTGAGCCCAACGGACGACGCCACCACCTCGTACTTCCACCGCTCCGTGGGCGGCTACCACGCGGCCAAGCTCCAGCGCTACCAGCAGTTGTACGACAGTGTGATCCGGGCCGAATTGCAGCGGCTGATCACCGGCTTGCAGGGCCAGTCTTTCTCCCCGGCGGTCTTTAACCAGTTGCCGGCCCTCAACATGCTCAACACCAAGTACTTCATCCTGGGGGCGGAGGCGCAGGCCGCCCTGCCGAACCCGGCCGCGCTGGGCAACGCCTGGTTCGTGCGGGAGTACCGGGTGGTACCCGACGCCAACGCCGAAATCCAGGCCGTTAAAAACTTCGACCCGGCCCGCACGGCAATTGTAGACGCCCGGTACGGGGCCAACCTGAAGGATTTGAACCTGCGGGCCGACAGCGCCGCCACGATCCGCCTTACCGCGTATAGCCCCGAACGTCTCGCCTACCAGTCGAATGCCGCCACACCGCAACTGGCCGTGTTCTCGGAGGTGTACTACCAGGGCAACAACGACTGGCAGGCGTACGTGGACGGGAAGCCCGTGCCTCACTTCCGGGCCAACTACCTGCTGCGGGCCCTGGTGGTGCCGGCCGGTTCGCACCGGGTGGAATTCGTGTTTACGGGTCACACCTACAAGCGGGGCGAAACCATTGCCCTGATCAGTTCGGTGCTCCTGCTCGGCTTCGTGGCGGGGGCGGCCTTCCTGGCTACCCGCCGCAAGGAGGAACCCGTAAAGCAAGCGCATTAACGGAAGGCCCGTTCGTTTTACGGACATAAAAAAAACGCAGAAGGTCCGCACAAAAGCGGGCCTTCTGCGTTTTTGGGATACTCCCTTCTCCAACGATTCCTGCCATGACTACTGCGACCCGTTTCCTGCTGGCGGCCTTGCTGGGCCTTTTTGTTTTTAGTGACTGTTACGGCACCCACATCACGGGTGGGGAAATTACGTTCAGGCCCGTTCCCAACGCCGCCACCCCGTTTTCTTACCAGTTTACGCTCAAAATCTACCGCGACACCCAGGGGGTGGAAACGCCCAACGCAACGCTGGATTTCGGGGTGAATGGCGCCACGCAGACCGTGCCGGTGAGCCTCCGGTCCCCGTTAGGCCAACTGATTGCTTTCAACACGGACATGCTGGTGTACACCTTCCAGTACACCTACCCGGGGGTGGGTACGTACGTGGTCAGCTTTACGGAGAGCAACCGCAACGCCGGCATTGTAAACCTGTCCCAATCCGTCGATACGCCTTTTCGCATCGAAACCTCTTTTACCATCAGCCCGACCGCCGGCGCCAACAGCGGACCCGAACTGCTCAACCCGCCCATTTTCCGGGCCGTGGCCGGGCGGAAGCTGTGCATCAACCCCGTCGCGTATGACCCCGACGGCGACAGCCTTTCCTACCGGCTGATTGTGCCCTTTGGCACCAGGAACGAGGCCAGCTACCAGATTCCCGACCAGGTGACCCCGGCCGGCGTTTCGGAGAGCGGGGGCGCCCCTGCGTTTAGCATCAACGAACTGACGGGGGAAATCTGCTGGGATGCGCCGGGCCGGCGCCGGCGCGGCGGCGGGGTACTTACCAACCCGGGTGACTTCGCCCAGTACGCGGTGGCTTTCGTGGTGGATGAGTGGCGCGGCAAAATCCGGCTCAGTTCGACGACCCGCGACTTTCTGCTCACGGTGACGGCGCCCGAAGGCCCGGCGCCGGAACTGCGCCTCGAAAACGCCGCCGCGACGGGCTTTGATGCCGACCGGCAGGTGCGGGTAGAGCCGGGGCAGCCGCTTGCTTTTTCGGTGTTGTACAAGAGCCAGTCGCCCGACCGCGATACGCTGATGCCGGTAAGCGCCACCTTGCCGCCGGCCGGCAACGCTGCCGCTGCGGTGACCGACTCGGCGGGCTTTACCAAGGCTACTTATTCGTGGACGCCCACGGCGGCTGACCGTCGGCGGCACCCGTACCTGGTGGTGTTTCGCAGCGGCTCGACGGCGGCCGGCGGGACGGGCATGTTCTTCAATGACCTGACCTTCTCGGTGTTCGTGGGCGAAGCGATTACCCCCGGCCGGGTAACGGCTACGGAAGACGAGGTGAACGGCCGCAAACTCCGGCTGTTCCCCAACCCCACGCGCAACATGGTACGGCTGGCCCAGGTACCGGGCACGGGGGCCGTCCGCTTCCAACTCACCGACGCCCTGGGACGGCAAGTGTACGCGTCAGCCAACCTGCGCGGCACCCACCCCGAAGTGGACCTGACGGCGTTGCCCAACGGCCTGTACGCCTACACGGTCACCGCCGGCGGGCGGGTGGTGGGAAAAGGCAGGCTGCTGAAGCAGTAGCGGAGGGCGTGCCGTCTTTGGGTACAACCTTACTGAACCACCACTTTCCGGGTAGCCGTTCCGCCGGGGTGTTCAATCCGCAGCAGGTAGAGCCCTTTGGGCAGCGTTTGCACGGGCAATTTTAGGGTTTCTCCCGCCATTGCCGCCTGCTGCAACACCGGTTTGCCCGTATTGCTCAGGAGGGTCAACGCAAAGCGGCCCGGGGAGGCGGGCAATTCCACCCGCAGGGTGTGGGTAGCCGGGTTGGGAGAAACCGTAATCGCCAGGGTGCGGGTGGGATCGGTAGCCAGCACGGCCTGCACGTTGAAAGACTGCTCCACGGGTGCTGCCGCCCGGTACCGGTCGTTGCCGGGCTGGGAGGCCCGTACGGTTACTTTGCCGGCACCGGTAAGCGTTAAGACGTTGCCGGCCACCGTAGCGGGGCCGGTGACCACGCTGTACGACACGGGCAGTCCCGAGCTGGCCGTCGCTGAAAGCGCAAAGGGTGCATCCGCAGCCGTCTTGTCCGCAATGGCGGCGAACGTAATGGTTTGGGCGGCCGGGTCCAATACCCAAAGTTCCCGGCCGCTGTCACCGGTGTAGGCGGTAAAGAAAAGCAGCCCGTTTGCCGTGGTAAAATCACGGGGAGCGGCGGCCAGGGGCCCTTCGTAAAGGTCTTTTACCAGCGTAGTGCCCGCGGCCGTACCGTCACTCTGCCACAACTCCGTCCCGTGCGAACCATCATCGGCCGCAAAGTACAGGGTTCCGTTCAGCATGGTGGCGTTGTACGGGCCCGCACCAAATACGCCGGGGTTGATGTCTTTCACCAGCACCGTGCCCGTAGCCGTGCCGTCACTCTTCCAAAGCTCCGCGCCGTGCGTACCGTCATTTACTGACAGGTACACTGTATTTCCTGCGGAAGCAATTACAGTGGGAAAACCATGGGCAGGGCCGGGGTTTACGTCTTTCACAAGCACTGTTCCTGCTTCAGTACCATCCGTCTTCCAGAGTTCGGTGCCGTGTACTTCGTCATCGGCAATGAAGTAGAGGCTGTTGCCCACCACTGCTTGCATCCACATGTAGTGAGGGGTACTGGAGGGGTGTATGTCTTTTACCATTATTGTCCCGGCGGCGGTTCCGTCGCTTTTCCACAGTTCCAGCCCGTGCGTACCATCGTCAGCAACGAAATACAGCGTGCCGTTCATCGGTTTTACGAGGGTGGAACTCCAGCCATTCCTGGTGGGATTGATCAGTTTGACGAAGGTGGTACCCGCCTCCGTGCCATCACTCTTCCAGAGTTCGAAGGCGTTTGCAAAAAAGTAAAGGATGCCGTTGTCAACCACCAGGTTGTAGGCGTTGAAATGGCTGAATTCAGTGGAGAAGTCCCTGACCATCACTGTTCCCGCCGCCGTGCCGTTGCTTTTCCACAGCGCATGGTTGTTGCGTTCATCCACCACCAGGAAGTAAAGCAAGCCGCTGGGATCAGCCACCAGGTAGGCGATGGTGGTACTGACGCCTTCAACCCCCGAATCAAAACCCTTCACCAGCACTGTACCACCGGCCGAGCCGTCACTTTTCCAGAGTTCGCGTCCGTAGTCCCCATTGTTGGTTGTAAAGTAAACGGTGCCGTTCACCGTGGTAAAATCCCTGGCCTCTGCACCGGCAATTCCCGGACGGACGTCTTTCAACAGCACCGTACCCGTTTCCGTACCATCGCTTTTCCAGAGTTCGGACCCACTGATGCCGTCGTTATGCACAAAAAGCAAAGTATTGTTCAAGGGAGTTAAATAGAAAGGAGAGGACGCCGACACCAGGTTGATGTCTTTTACCAGTACAGTACCTTCAGCCGTGCCGTCACTCTTCCACAGTTCTTCTCCGTGCAAGCCGTCTTCGGCCGAGAAGAAAAGACTTCCGTTCACGGCAGTGAGGAAATTAAGGAAGGAAGACTTTTCCCCAGGATAAATGTCTTTTACCATTGCAGTGCCGGCCGGTGTACCATCGCTCCGCCACAGTTCCTGGTTCTCCATCTGGCCGACTGCCTGAAAGTAAAGAACATCCCCAACCTGGGTCAGCCATTGGGGCCGGGAAGTTTCGGGCCCGGGCAGGATGTCCTTCACCAGCGTGGTTCCGGCTTCAGTCCCGTCACTCTTCCACAACTCATGCCCGTGCGTTCCGTCATCGGCAGAAAAGTATAGCCTCCCGTTCAGGTGGGTCAACCTGATGGGGACATTGGCTAAAGATGAGCCGGTTCCCGGGTCAATGTCTTTAACCATTGCCGTACCCGTTGCCGTACCATTGCTTTTCCATAGTTCGAATCCGTGTAGCCCATCGGTAGCGGCAAAATAGAGCGTACCATCCGCATTGATGAATGAGCCGGGCCAGGAGTTGCATTCCCCTAAACAAATGTCCTTTACCAGCGTGGTACCAGCCGGCGTACCGTCGCTCCGCCACACTTCTGTTCCGTGCGTTCCATCATTGGCGGCAAAGTAAAGCACGCCGTTCACGTTGGTGAGGTGGCGGGGATTGGAAGTACCGCTTCCCGGCAGGAGGTCTTTTACCAGGGTGGTTCCGGCTTCGGAGCCATCGCTTTTCCATAACTCCAATCCGTTGCTACCGTCATCGGCAACGAAATACAGCGTACCATTCACGGCAGTCAGCATACTTCCATACGGTACAAATGCCCCTCCCGCACCCGGTTTAACGTCTTTGACCATCTTTGTACCCTCCGTCGTGCCATCCGTGCGCCACAACTCCCGGCCGTGCACCCCGTCATCGGCCGTGAAGTAGAGAAGGCCATTGCTATGCAGCAAATCGCCTAGGTAGGCGCCTGACTGGCCCGGGTTGATGTCCTTTACAATCATTGTCCCCTCAGCGGTACCATCACTCCTCCAGAGTTCCGCTCCATGTGCCCGGTCCTGGGCCTCAAAGTAAAGCACCCCGTTTGCACCGGTCAAATTGCTGGGGTGGGACGATTTGTCACCTGGCTCTATGTCCTTCACCATTACAGTTCCCGCCTCCGTGCCGTCACTCTTCCATAACTCATTCCCGTACGCACTGTAGGCGCGAAAGTAAAAAGTACTTCCTACGGCAACAAAGCTACCAGGCGATGCGCCAAGCGTGGGCAGTGCCGCCGTATTGATGTCTTTCACCAATACGGGCTGCGCAGTGGTGGTGCTAACCAGCAGGGCCACGAAAGCACTTGCAATAAAGAATTCTTTAGCGGTGTCAATGAAAAAATACGGATGGCGCGCAAACAGTAAAAACATGTTCATTGCTTAAAAACAGTAGCAGTTGACTGGGCTTTGAAATATTGAAGAAGGAAACAGGCAAAGTGAACTTACAGGACGCAGTGTTCCTGGCAGGTTTGATTCAGGTAAGCGAGATAAGCTGGTGGTGGAGTCTTTAATCACTCCCTTGAGAGGGCTGGCAAAACTAACGGGTGGCCGGTTGCAAGGGAATGATGCAAAGCAACATTGTGCTTGCAGGAGCAAGAAAACATGCTGCCGCTGTTTTTCCAAATTAAATTAGGAAGGTAAGGTACAATGAATAAACATCCGGGCGCAGCAAGGCCGGGTGGCTACGAAACCGGCTTAAAGCGTAACGCGGCAGCAGGTGTACCGATGAGGAGGGTTGCAGGATTGTATGGTTGAATGACTGCATGGTTGATTGAACCGAAAACAGTCATTTGGAGTAAAAAACCATACAACCTCCCTTCCCAGTATAAGCAGGCGTTGGGCGTGCAGTAGAGTTACGGCCCTGCCTGTGCGGTTGGGGCTGCAAATCCTGGCGCCAGGGCACTGAAATGTGACGCTTGGGCGGCTCCTCCCTTGCGTTAGCGCCGGATTAGCGGCATTTTTATACCGGGACTGGCCCAAAGCGCCGCCGCGCCGGGGACGCCCTCCGGTTGCCGCCCGCCCACTGCACATGCGTACCGCGATACACCCCCTGGATGACAAATGGTTGCGGCTGGCCGGGCTGCCCCTGGTTGCCGTGCTGGGCAACTTCATTTTTTACGAACCCGGCAACGACCTGCACCACGTGAGCCGCGGGCTGGCCCTGCTGCTGAGCCTGGTGGAAACCGTCGTGCAGTGGGAACTCAGCCGGCAGGGCATCCTGCTGGCCCGCAAGCGGTATCCCCTGCTCCGGCAAACCCCGCCCCGCATTCTGTACCAGGTGGCCTGGTTCGTGGTTACCACGGTGGTCCTGCGCGTGGGGCTTACCTACCTATATGATGTCACCCGGTTCTGGGGCTACCCGATGACGGCGCGGTCGTACTGGGTCAACGTGCTGGTGCCTTTTTTCTTCACCATCCCCCTGGCGGCCATTTACGAGGGGCGGTACCTCTACCGGCAGTGGTGGACCACCTACTACGAAGCCGAACGGCTCAAAAAAGAGAACCTGCAAAGCCAGCTCGATTCCCTCAAGGCCCAGATCAGCCCGCACTTCCTGTTCAACACGCTGAGCACCCTGTCGTCGCTGGTGAGCGAAGACCCCAAAAAGGCCGAACGGTTCATTGAAGAACTGGCCTCGGTATACCGGTACCTGCTGCAAACCAACGAGCAGCCGCTTACCACCCTGCACAACGAAATCAGCTTCATCGAGGCGTATTTTCACCTCCTTCAGACGCGGTTCGGGGCGGGCATCGGGCTGGAGATCGACGTGGACGAAGGGTACTACGGGTACCTGCTGCCGCCGCTCACCCTCCAGTTGCTGGTCGAAAATGCCGTAAAACACAACGCTACCCTGCCGGCCCGGCCCCTGCTGATCCGGATTTTTTCCGACGAGGTCAACAACCTGTACGTGCTCAACAATGTACAGCAGAAGCAAAACGTAGTTCCCTCCAGCCACACCGGCCTGCGCAACATTGCCGCCAAGTTCCGCCTGCTCAACCAACCCGACATTGTGGTGAAAAAAACCGACACTTGCTTCCAGGTCACGCTTCCCCTGATCAAAGCCCACCCCCATGAACATACTGCTGATTGAAGACGAAGAACTAACGGCCCGTAAAATGCAGCGGCTGCTGGCCGAAGTCGCCCCGGAAGCCCGGGTGGTAGGCCTGGCCGGCAGCATTGAGGCTTCGGTGGCGTGGTTGCAGGCCAACCCGGCCCCCGACCTCATCCTGATGGACATCGAACTGGCCGACGGGCAAAGCTTCCAGATTTTTAACCGCACGCCGGTAGCCAGCCCGGTAATCTTCACGACGGCCTACGACGAGTACGCCATCCAGGCGTTTAAGGTCCACAGCATCGACTACCTGCTCAAGCCCGTGAAGGAAGAAGACCTGCGGAAGTCGCTGGCGAAACTGCATGACCTGAAACGGATTCTGCACGGGGGGCCCGAGGCACTGCCGCCTGCGCTGGCCCGGCTGCTGGGGCAACTGGCCCCGCCGCCCCCGCCGCCCACGTACCGCGACCGGTTCATGATCAAGCAGGGGCAGCGGCTTTTTACGGTGCCCGTGGAGGCGGTTGCCTACTTTTTCTCCCGCAACAAGCTGTCGTTCCTCAAGACCCACGAAGGCCACGAGTGGATGGTGGATTACAACCTGGACGAATTGGACCAGATGCTCGACGGGCGGCAGTTTTTCCGGCTCAACCGCCAGGTGATTGCCGGCCTGCGGGCCGTAGACAAAGTCCACCTCTATTTCAACCACAAACTCAAGATCCAGTTGCTGCCGCCTTTCGAGGAAGAGGTGTTCGTGAGCCGCGAAAAAGCCGGGGAGTTCAAGGCGTGGCTGGGTGAATAAACGCCCCGGCGGTCGTGGAAGCCCGCTTACGGCATCGGAAAGTTGCACTTCGGTACGGTAAAATCACCCTTCGGTAGGCGGCCCGTTTGGCGGCCGCGGGTTTCGTAGCAGTTTTGTCTCACCAAACGACAATCAAACCCGACAAAACCATGAAAAAGCGATTGTACCTGCTGGCCCTGCTGGCCGGGCTCGGCCTCCCGCTGGGGGCGCAACCCCTAACCCCCGCGCAGTTGCAGAGCGACTTTGCCCTTTTCCGCCGGGCCCTGGCCGAAGCGCATCCCGCCCCGTACCGTTACACGCCCAAGGCCCGACTCGACGCCAGATTCGACAGCGTGCAGGCCCGGCTCGACCAACCCATGACCCGGCAGGCGTTCTACGCGGCCGTGACGCCCCTGGTGGTGGCCCTGCGGTGCGGACACACCAAATGGATGGCGCCCGGCCAGCCGGAGAAATACCCTTTCCACGCGACGGACCTGTTTCCGCTGCACCTGTACTTCGTGGGAGAACGGGCCTGGGTGCAGGGCAGTTACGGCCCGCAAACGGTGCCCGCCGGGGCCGAAATCACCCACGTCAACGGCGTACCCACGGCGGCCGTCATCGGCAACCTGCTGCCGCTGCTGACTTTTGGCGACGGCAGTACCACCACGGGCAAGTACGAAGACCTGAACCGCTACTTTCCGGGCGTGTACGCCACTTTTGTGGGCACGGCCCCGGCGTACGAGGTGACGTACCGGACGCCGTCGGGCGAAAGCCGGGTCGTACTGCCGGCCGTTACGCGGGGAGACATTGAGGCCTACGAAGCCAAACGGAAACCGGCAGACCGCCTACCGGCCCGCGTCCAGTGGGTAGACTCCCAAACGGCCCTGCTCACCATCGACCGGTTCCAGATCGGCAAGGAGGAGCAGAATTACCCTGCCTTTCTGAAGGAAACTTTCCGGCAGTTGAAAGCGAAGCAAACCCGCCACCTGGTGATCGACCTGCGGGACAACGAAGGCGGCAAAGACCTGTACGGCACGCTGCTCTACAGTTACCTGGCCCGGGCTCCCTTCCGCTACTACACCCGCATTGGGGTGGCGCAAAAGAAAAAATTCAGCTTCGAAGCCTGGACGCCCAAGGTCTATTCGGTGGCCCGGTTGCTGATGATCCGCAAAACCGACGCCGGGTACGCGTTCCGGAGCCGCCGCCGGCTCAAAACGTGGAAGCCGCAGCGCGATGCATTCGGGGGCGACGTGTACGTACTCACCAACGGCAACAGCTTTTCGGTCACCACGGAGTTTGCTTCGGTCGCGCATCACCACCAACGGGCCACCTTTATCGGGCAGGAAACGGGCGGCGGCTACTACGGCGACAACAGCGGCGCGTTTGCCGTTGTGCGCCTGCCCCACTCAAACCTCGAACTGGGCATTCCGCTGCTGGCGTACTACTCGGCCGTGCAGGGCTACCCCTGGCCCGACCGCGGCATTCTGCCCGACCATACCGTAGTCCCGACGATTGACGAACTACTGGCCGGCCAGGACCGGGCCATGCAGCTTACCCTGGACCTGATCCGCCGCAAAGCCGGGCGGGCCGCCGGCAACTGATCCCCTTTCGTTGTTGGTTGCTCGTTATTCTTTCTTCCCGCCCACCTCACTTCCTTTTCACCGAACGATGAAAGCATTACTCACAACAGTCTGGCTGTTGGCCGGGAGCCTCCTGGCCTACGCCCAACCAGCCGGCCCGCCCCAACCCGGTTCAGAACTCCAGGTGGGCTACGTACGCGAACTCTTCAAAGCCCGTGACCTGCAAGCGTCCCCGGTATTGTACATTGCCAACCTGAACGGCCTCCGGCTGTCGTATACCCGCGTAACGGCCCGAAACCAGTGGCACGCAGGCATCCAGGCGGGGCGGGGTGCGTACGTTGCCCCCGCTTTGGGCATCCGGTCGTTCAAGTTTTCCCCCGACCAGGTCACTCCCTTGCGGCTGACGCCAACCCTGTACAGGGGCAGCATTGAACTGGCGTACCGGCGCAATGTGCGGCAAAGGGGCAACCGCACCACCTGGATAGGGCTGGGCGTGCACGACGTGATCGGGTACGCCGACGGGGTAGCCCTGTCTACCTGGGCCATGCACTCACTGGCCGCGCAGTTGCTGTACCAGGAACGGCTTACGCTGTTCAGGAAGCACACCCTGGTTGTCGACGCCTCCCTCCCCGTGCTGGCCGCCGTCAGCCGGATGCCTTACGGCAACGTGGTTTCCGAGCCCGGACGGAGCAATGCGTCCGCTTTCCTGGGCGGAACCCGCCTGGCGTCTCCTATCCGTTTCCTCAACCCGCAGGCAGGGCTGGCGTACCGGTTCGAATGTACGCCCCGCCTGGCTTTCCGGGCTTCCTACCAGTACAGTTGGATGCGCTACCCCGAGCCCCGGGTCATCCGTTCGGCGTCCCACGCCGCCGCCGTAGCCCTCGTGTACAAGTTTCAAATGCAGCACCGCTAATAGACCGACAATCCATGAAAACGAACTTTTTCTTGTTACTGGTCCTGGCGCTGACGGGCCTGGCCGGTTGCAACGACCTTACCGTGGGGCCCGAACCCCGGAATACGCCCGAAAAGAACTTTGACCTGCTCTGGCGGGAATACGACCGCATGTACGGGCTTTTTGAAGTGAAGGAGCTGGACTGGCATGCCGCGTACGAAGCTTACCGCCCGTTGATTACCCCCGGCATGACCGACGACCAGCTTTTCGAAGTAGCCTCCCGCCTGCTGGGCGAACTGAACGACGGCCACGTGTGGCTGCTCAAGCCCGGCCCGGGTTACCGGCGGTACGACAGCGGCCCTCATCACGCAACGGACGATTTTAAACCAGAGGTGACCAAGGCATATTTGGAGGAAGTACACGAATTGAACGGCCCGGACGGCCTGGCGGTGCGGTACGGGAAGCTGGCGGGCAACCTGGGTTACGTGAGCTTCAAGGACCTGGCGCTAACGCCGGCTTACTACCGGAAAACGATGGAGGAGTTATTGGGTGCCCTGGCCGGCACGCGGGGAATGGTGGTGGATGCCCGTAGCATTACCGGCGGGGATGACCGCGCCGCCCAAGAGGTAGCGGGTCACTTTGCCTCCGAACGGAAGCTTTATATGACCACCCGCTTCCGCAACGGCCCGGGGCACGCCGATTTCACGGCCCCGGTCGCGTGGTACGTAGCACCCACGGAGAAAAACCGGTACGCCAACCCGGTGGTGCTGCTCACCAGCCGCAACACCCAGAGTGCCGGAGAAACTTTCACCCTCGCCATGCGGCAGCACGCCCAGGTTACGCAGGTCGGCGACACCACGTACGGCATTTTTTCCGACAACCCGCAGCGCGAACTGCCGAATGGCTGGATTTTCACGGTAAGCACCGGTGACTTCCGGGCCGCTGACGGGAAGAGTTACGAAGGCATCGGGCTGGCTCCCGACGTACTCGTTGAGAACCGCCCGGAGGAACTGGAGGCCGGCCAGGACAAAGCTTTGGAAAAAGCCGTTCAGCTCCTGAACCGGTAAAAACGAAGAAGCTCTACCCAAGCGATGGATAGAGCTTCTTATCATGTATTTGACAAGGGAATCAAAAAGAAGAGTTAAAAAAATGGGAGTGTGAATCACACTCGAATTTAATGTTTTAAAAAGCAAGTCTTGGTTGGATGATTAGTACGGCTAGGCTGAGTAGATTTCGCTACGTGTACCGGCCGCCTATCAACGTGGTCGTCTGCCACGGTCCTTCGTTTTACAACTGGATGTCTCATCTTGGGGCGAGTTTCGCGCTTAGATGCTTTCAGCGCTTATCTCATCGGGGCATGGCTACTCAGCAATGCACTTGGCAATACAACTGATGCACTAGCGGCCCCTCCGACCCGGTCCTCTCGTACTAAGGTCAGCTCCCCGCAAACATCCCACGCCCGCAACAGATAGGGACCGAACTGTCTCACGACGTTCTGAACCCAGCTCGCGTGCCACTTTAATCGGCGAACAGCCGAACCCTTGGGACCTTCTCCAGCCCCAGGATGTGACGAGCCGACATCGAGGTGCCAAACCTCCCCGTCGATGTGAGCTCTTGGGGGAGATCAGCCTGTTATCCCCGGCGTACCTTTTATCCTTTGAGCGATGGCCCTTCCATGCGGAACCACCGGATCACTATCTCCTAGTTTCCTACCTGCGCGAGTTGTCACTCTTGCAGTCAAGCCTGCTTCTGCGATTGCACTCTGAAAGCACGGTTACCAAGCGTGCCGAGCAGACCTTTGAAAGCCTCCGATACTCTTTTGGAGGCGACCACCCCAGTCAAACTACCCACCACACACGGTTCTGATCAAATCAGTTAGGCTCTAGGCAAGGCAAGGGCGGTATTTCAAGGTTGACTCCACGATGCCTGGCGACACCGCTTCATAGTCTCCCGCCTATCCTACACATGCCTTACCCAAAGCCAATGTGAAGCTATAGTAAAGGTGCACGGGGTCTTTCCGTCCCGTTGCGGGTAAGCGGCATCTTCACCGCTACTACAATTTCACCGAGCTCACGGCCGAGACAGCGCCCAGATCGTTACACCATTCGTGCAGGTCGGAACTTACCCGACAAGGAATTTCGCTACCTTAGGACCGTTATAGTTACGGCCGCCGTTTACTGGGGCTTCGGTTCAATGCTTCGCCTTGCGACTAACATCCCCCCTTAACCTTCCAGCACCGGGCAGGTGTCAGACCCTATACGTCAACTTTCGTTTTTGCAGAGTCCTGTGTTTTTGGTAAACAGTCGCCTGGGCCCATTCGCTGCGACCTTCTTATTGCTAAGAGAGGCTCCCCTTCTCCCGAAGTTACAGGGTTAATTTGCCGAGTTCCTTAGCCGTGACTCACTCGAGCACCTTGGTACGTTTATACCCGACTACCTGTGTCGGTTTGCGGTACGGCTCAGTTTGCAATTGTCAGCGCTGCTTTTCTTGGAAGCTCCTCCGTGCCATTATCCCCGTGGCCGAAGCCGTGGGGTACTATCCCTGCCAAAGCAGGTTTAACGCACTATTCCGTCAGTGCGCAGGCACATGCTTACTCCGTCACAAGCTGACTCACAAACCGAGTGCGGGAATATTAACCCGCTCGCCATCGGGGCTTCAGTTTCCCTAACCCCTTAGGTGCCGACTAACCCTGATCCGATTGACGTTGATCAGGAAACCTTAGTCTTCCGGTGTCAAGGGTTTTCACCTTGATTATCGTTACTCATGCCTACATTTGCTTTTCCAGTCGCTCCAGCAATCCTGACAGATCACCTTCGCCGCTACTGGAATGCTCTCCTACCTAAAGACGCGATGAATCGCGTCTCTACCACAGCTTCGGTGGTGTACTTGATGCCCGTTTATTATCGGTGCCCCGCCCGCTCGACCAGTGAGCTGTTACGCACTCTTTAAAGGAATGGCTGCTTCCAAGCCAACCTCCTGGCTGTCGCCGCAGGCAGACCCCCTTTGTTCAACTTAGTACACACTTGGGGACCTTAGCCGGTGGTCTGGGTTGTTTCCCTCTCGGATGAGGACCTTAGCACCCTCACCCTCACTCCCGCTGCAATCTGTTAGCATTCGGAGTTCACTAGGATTTGGTAGGATGTGACTCCCCCTAGTCCTGCTGGTAGCTCTACCTCTAACAGACTCTCAAACGAGGCTGCCCCTAAAGGCATTTCGGAG
>CAWJNV010000001.1:1905000-2480000 GCA_963844325.1 uncultured Sphingobacteriales bacterium | reverse complement strand
GCTTGCAGGGCCTCATCATTGGCGGCGGGGCCGACGTGGACCCCGACACGTACCAGCAGGCGCACGTGCTGGATGAGTACCTGCGCCAAACCATCCGGCACCCCCGCAAGCGTTTCTTCCAGAAGATCGGTCGTTTTACCCGCTGGCTCTACTACCCGGCCCTGTTCTTCCTGCGCAAGCTGCTCAGCCGCGGCAAGGCGTGGACGCTCGACCCGGACCGCGACCACCTGGAGTTTCAACTGATCGACCAGGCCGTGAAGAAAAACCTGCCCCTGCTGGGCATTTGCCGCGGTTCGCAGCTCGTGAACGTGTACTTTCGGGGCACGCTCTACCAGGACATCGGCGCCTTTTACTGCGAAGAACCCAACCCGTCGAGCCTGTTCCCGGTGAAAAAAGTCACCATTGCCCCGGGCAGCAAGCTGGCGACCACCCTGGGCACGGAACAGTTGCGCGTCAACGCCCTGCACCACCAGGCCGTGAAGGACCCGGGCAAGGGCATTGCCATTGTGGCCCGGGAAGCCAACCAGGTGGTGCAGGCCATCGAAAGCACGGGGGAGCACTTCGTGATCGGCGTGCAGTGGCACCCGGAGTACCTGCCCCAGCACCGCGAACACCGCCGCCTGTTCCAGGCCCTCGTCCGGCACGCCCGGCAAGTACAATCGCAGATCGAGGCGGACGACATGCAACAAGCCCTCTCCCACCCCCGCGCCGAAGCCCTCGTCCGATTGGAAGCGCAGGAAGCAAGTAAATAAAGGAGGCGGGAGGAAAGGAAACCGGAGGATCGGTAACCTATTAACTTCCTAACTTTCAGACTTTCTAACCACCCTCCCCCCTATGAACCTCGAACGCCTGGGCATTGCGGCCCTGAACCCCATGCAAGAGGCGTCGATGGCGGCGCACCGGCAGGACCAGGACGTGGTGCTGGTGGCACCGACCGGCTCGGGCAAAACGCTGGCTTTCCTGTTGCCCCTGGCGGAAAGGTTGGTGGCGGGTGCACGCGGTGTCCAGGCCCTGGTCCTGGCGCCTTCCCGGGAACTGGCCCAGCAAATCGAGGAGGTTTACCGGAAGCTGGGCACGCCTTTCAAGGTGGATTGCTTTTACGGCGGCCATCCCTTTACAACCGAAACCAACAGCCTCCGCGAGCCGCCGGCCGTGCTCATCGGGACGCCGGGACGGGTGGCTGACCACCTGCGCCGCGGTACGTTTGACCCGGCTTCGGTGCGGCGGCTGGTGCTCGATGAGTTCGACAAGTCGCTGGAGCTGGGGTTCCAGGCCGACATGGCGTTCATCGTGGGTCAGTTGTCCGGCCTGCGGCGGCGCACCCTCACGTCGGCCACCCGGATGGCGCAGATCCCGGCCTTCGTGGGCCTGGCCGGACCGGCAACGCTGGATTTTCTCACCGACGCCCTGCCGGCCGGGCTTACGCTCAAAAAAGTGATGGCCGAAGGCAACGACAAGCTCGAAGCCCTGTTCCGGCTGCTGTGCCGGATCGGCAACGAAGCCACGCTGGTATTCTGCAACCACCGCGAAGCCGCAGAACGCATCAGCACGCTGCTGGCGGGGAACGGCCTGGTGCACGACGTGTACCACGGGGGGCTGGCGCAGGAAGACCGGGAACGGGCCCTGGTGAAACTGCGCAACGGCAGCAGCTGCATCCTGCTCACCACCGACCTGGCTTCGCGGGGCCTCGACGTGCCGGAGGTGCGGCACGTGGTGCACTACCAGCTGCCGCCCACGGAAGAGGCTTTCGTGCACCGCAACGGCCGCACCGCCCGGATGCACGCGTCGGGAACCGCCTACCTAATGGTGTCCCAAACGGAGACGTTGCCGCCCTACCTCCGCGTAGAACCGGAGATTGAGCCAGTGCCCGAACTGGGTAGCCCGCCGGCCCCTCCTCCCTGGGCCACGCTGTACTTCGGGGGCGGAAAGAAGGAGAAGATCAACAAGGCCGACATTGTGGGGCTGCTGCTGAAAAAGGGTGGGTTGCAGCCCGACGAGGTGGGCCGGATCGAAGTGTGGGACCACGCAGGTTTTGCCGCCGTGAAACGCAGCAAGGTCCGTAAGGTAGCGGAATTGCTGCGCAACGAGAAGATCAAACAGCGCCGGGTAAAGATTGAAGTGGCCCACTGATGAGCCCGTAATTGGCCGGACCGGATTCGCCCGTATTTTTATTTGACTGCGCGTAATCAGGCGGCCCAACCGGCCGTGACAATCCGCCCGTTTTTGGGATGTTGGAATGATCTCGAAAATGGTCAGTGAGACACTGAAGGCTCCAAACAGGGTTGAATGAGGTCTTAATCCTGATAAAAAGGCATCCTGTTCGTAGGCCCAAAGAACCGGCGGGGCCCAAAAGCCGGAGAGCCGGTTGCGCATCAGCAACCGGCTCTCCCTGTAGCGGTTAGGTTTTATTTTATTTCGTTAGCAGGCAATGGCTGCCTCAGCGCTTTCGCCTTCAATCGCAATGGCTCTGATCACGTTGTAAGCCATCTCCTTGTTCCACTTAACCTCGATGTCCATCGACCGGCAGTCGGCCAGGAAGTCGGCCATGATGAGGGGACGGCGGAAAGCTTTGCCGTTGATGAAATACCAGTCTTCCTCGAACCACACCAGGTTGCAATCTTCCGACTTGTCGAAGTAACGGTCGCAAGGCACGTAATACTCCCAACCCTTGAAGCACAAGATGAGTTGTTCGGGATCGAAAGGCATCATGTACAGTTCTTCCATGGATTCGGCCGGGCTGGCGGTGTGCGGGAACAACTGGGTCAAGGTGTCGGTGAGGAGGGCTTTCATAGCTTGATGGGTTAAAGGTTGCTCTTTTTAACTTGCTCTTTCGAACGTAGATACCCGCCCCGGCGGGGAGGTATCCGGGCAATTCCGTTAACGGCCCCGCCCCGTCGTTAAACCCCGGGAAATTTTCGATGAAGGGACTATACGGCGTTTTTCTTCTTTTCCGGGCTGAATTTGTCGCGTTGGGCCAGGTACAAGCCGCCCAGCACCAGGGCCGTGCCCAGGTACGTAAACCCGGTAATTGGCTCGCCCAGAAGCACATACGCGTACAAAAACCCAAAAATGGGGCACAGGAACAACCACAGCGAAGCCTGTACCGCGTCCTGGCGCACCAGGTAGAACCACAGTTGGAGCGCCGCCACCGATACCGGGAACACCAGCCACAGCACGGCGCCCCAGAACTCCGCGTTGAACCGGGTAGCCGCCACGTCGCCCCATAGCAGGGTAACCGGCGCCATTGCCAAACCGCCGAACAGCACCTGCCAGCCGTTGATGGCAATGGTGGGCAGCCGCCACGCCACCCGGGCGTAGTACACTGTAGCCAGTGACACCGACACCATGCCCGCCAGCAGGATGAGCAGGCCGTGGGTGGTGGCGTAGCTCCGTTCCAGCAGGGGGTACGTCGCCAGCCCCACGCCGGCCAAGCCCAGCACGATGCCCGCCCCCTCGTACCAGCGCAGGGGCCGCTTGAGGAGCACCGCCGAGAAAAACGTGATGAACAGCGGGTTGGTGGCCGTAGACAGGCTGCCGATGCCCGCCGAAACTTCCCGCATGGCCAGCACGAAAGCCCCCAGGTACACGCTGGTGTTGAGCACCGAAAACACCAGCAGGTGCCGCCATTCGGCGCCGCGGGGCCAGGGCGACCGGCCGGGCCGCAGGTAAGCGTATCCCAGCATGAGGCTGCCGGCGATCAGGAAACGCACCGTGGCCAGCACCAGCGGGTCGCCGGAATGGATGCCGAACTTGGTAGCGACCGAGGCCGAAGCCCACAGCATGGCAAACAGAATTCCGGGCAGCAACTGACGCATCGGGAGAAAGGAGGAGGTGCAAGTATAACAAAGTTATTCAGGTTACCCCGGTGTCACGCAATGTAACACCACCCTTATCAAACCATCTTCAGCAGCCGGCACCTGCTGCACGGCGTTGGGGTGCCGGCGTTGCTGCTGTTCATGCGCTGGACTGGACTGCTGGGCATCAGCCTCCTGCGGCGGAATTAGGCCCCGTGCGGCATTGCTTGCTGCCCGGGGAATGCGTAATTTGAACGGACCCATTGCGGATTTCCGGAATGGCACTTGCGTCTCATTCTTTATCCCCCACCCAACGCGCCCCCATGGAAGACCGGGTGAAACTACCCTTGCAATTCAGCCCGGACAAGCTCCGGGAAGACCTTACCCGGCTGGAGCAATCGGCCTGGATTGACCACTTCGTGAAGCAGAACTACGAGGGCGACTGGAGCGTGATCCCGCTCCGTGGGCCGGCGGGGGCCCAGCACCCGGTCATGATGATCTACGCCGACCCCTCCTGCCGCGACTTTGCGGATACGCCGTTCCTGGAAGTGTGCCCCTACATCCGGGAAGTACTGTCGGCGTTTGGTTGCCCGCTGGACGCCGTGCGCCTGATGAAACTCACCCCTGGTTCGGTCATCAAGGAACACCGGGATCATGATCTATCCCTGGAAGAGGGCGCGGCGCGGCTGCACATTCCGGTGCAGACCAATCCCGGCGTGGAGTTTGTGCTGAACGGCCTCCCGGTGGCAATGGCCCCGGGGGAGTGCTGGTACCTGCGGCTGAGCGACCCGCACCGGGTGGCCAACCGCGGGGAAACCGATCGCGTCCACCTGGTGATTGACTGTCGCGTGAACGACTGGCTGCGTACGCAGGTGGTTGGCCCCGGCTCCCCGGCGGGTGCCGCCCACGCAGCGGATGCCAGCCAACCGGCGCGGGAAAACCTCCGGCGCTTCGGGGAACTCGTGCTGCGGGACGCGGACTTGCAGCACCGGCTGCGGCACCGCTCCCGCCGATTCCCGTGCATTCCTCCCGTTGCTGGTGGGGCTTGGTGCTACGCATGGCTTCCATTTTTCGACGGAACACGTGCAGGCGGCCATCCGGGAGGGCCGCGCCGCCTGGTTGCGCAAATGGGACACGACGCCATGAATGAACTATCCGGCTGGGTTCCGATCCGCCTCTACCGGGAAGCGGCGGAGACCATGGTGGACTGGTGCTACCTGGGGGGAAAACGCTTTGCCGAGCCGTTCTTCGACGATACGATCAACGGGTGCCTGCGCCATCCTTTCAACGCTCTCTTCCGCCACCAGACCCCCATCCGCAGGCTCGAGGAATGGGAACGGGAGCAACCCGGCCTCCCGCCCACGGGGTTTATCTTTCACCTTTCCCGGTGCGGTTCTACCCTCATCGCCCAGATGCTGGCCGCACTGCCCGGGCACGTAGTGGTCGCCGAAGCCCACCCCGTCGACCAGCTCCTGAGGGCCCGCCTGGATGATCCCGGCATTACGGATGACCAGCGCATCACCTGGTTGCGGGGCTTGGTCAGCGCCCTGGGGCAGCCACGCGCGGGAGGCGAGACGAGGTACTTCGTCAAGTTCGACAGTTGGAGCATCCTGGAGTTACCGCTGATCCGGCGGGCCTTTCCGGGCGTGCCCTGGCTGTTTGTGTACCGCGACCCGGTGGAAGTGATGGCCTCGCACCGGCAACGTCCGGGCGTTCACCTGGTGCCCGGACTGCTCCCGCCCCAAGTGTTCGGCCTGGACCGGGAATCGGTATTGGGGATGCCGGCGGACGAATACGGCGCCCGGGTGCTGGCTGCCGTTGGCGGGGCGGCCCTGGCCGGCTACGGTTTGGGGGGCGGTATGCTGATCAACTACACCCAACTCCCGCAGGCCGTTTTGGGCACCATTGCCGGCTTTTTCGGCCTCCGCTGCTCGCCGGAGGAAGAGGAAGCCATGCGGAGCGTCACCCGGGCTGACGTGAAAAATCCCGCCTTCCCTTTCGCCGCCGATGCGGAAGCCAAGCGACGCCGCGCCGGTGACGCGTTGCGCCGGGAGGTGGAGCAATGGGTGATGCCCCGGTACCGTGAACTCGAAGCCCTGCGCACAGGCGTTTAGCCCGTCTTCCGGATGGGTAAAAAAAAGCCGTGCCGGAAGTGATCTCCGGCACGGCTGTACGCTTACCCTTCTGGGTCTTACAATTTTATCAGCTTAATGAATTTGCGGTCGCCGTTGCCACGCGCCTGCAACAGGTACATGCCCGGCTTCAAGGCGCCCAGTTCCAGTTCCACGGCAGACTGGTTGCGCTCCAGTTGCACGTCCTGGCGGTGTACTGAATTACCCTGCCCGTCGGTAAGGTCCAGGCGGACTTTGCCCGGCTTCATTCCCGACAGGTCTACCGTTACCCGGTCGCGGAAGGGGTTGGGGTAAGCCGACTGGCCGCTGCTCAACACGTTGCCTGCTTCGGCGGCATCAACACCTTCGCGGGCCGACTTGGACGGTGCCTTGATCAGGATCGAGCCGCCCGTGATGACGGTGGCCGGATCGGCCGTGTCGCCGGCGCCGAACTGGTTGTCGTACACCACTGCGTTATTTACCTTGTTCCAGATTTTCATGCGCAGCCGGTCGGGCCGCTTGCCACCGTCGATGGCCGTCAGGATGAAGCCGTAGTTGCCCGTCCCGTTGATCGTACCCGAGCCTTTGAACTGGCCCTTGGCGCCGGAGATCACGAGCCACTCGTACGCCGTGCTGTGGAATCTGAGGTTACCCATCCGATACTGGAACTCCGTGCTGCCGTCGGGCACCGTAGTGCCTTTTTTGTACTTGGACACGAAGCCGAAGTTCACGCGGCCTTCCAGGGAAGGCTGCGGCCGGTACGCCCCGGCGGGGGAGTTGAACCAGCCGCCACCGGTGATAAAGCCGCCGTTCGGATCGTAGACGACCACGTACTCGTAAAACTGCGTAGCCGTAGTGGCGCAACTGGTGATTGTAATGGAAGGCGTATACACGTTCTGCGTAGCATACACGTGGGTGCCGGTAAGGGTGTTGCCTACGACCGTCGCGTTGCTCGTGGTGCCGTCATTCCAGTTCCACACGGCCGAGGCCGGCGCCTCACCAATAAAGCTGATGGTCATCTTTACGGGGGTGCCGATCAGCACCGGTGCCGTCAGCGGCGTAAAGGTGCCCAGCGCCGTCGGGTTGCCCACGCTGAGGGTGGCGGAAGCAGAAGTAGCAACCGGCAGGCACGTGCCGCTGGCAATTGCGCGGTATTGATAGCCATTCAGGCCCGTGGTAGCCCCGGTAATTGACAGGGTAGCCGTATTTACGCCACTGTAAACCCCTGCGTCGGCAAGGTTGGCGAAGCCCGAACCCGTATTTACCTGCCACTGGTAACCCGTGGCGTTGCTGGCCCCGACCGAGAAGGAAGCATTGCTTCCCGTGCAGATGGCTTCGGGAGCGGGTTGACTCGTAATGCTCGGCGGCAGGCTGACAACTCGCACGATCGGGTCGGAAACTACCGGCGAACCACAGGCGGCGCCTACTTCCACGGTGTACGTTCCCGCGTCACCCACCACCGTTGAGGCGATGTTGAACGTGCTGCTGGTAGCACCCGCTATGTCGGTGCCGTTCTTTTTCCACTGGTACGTCAGGTCGGTGCCCGTGGCCGCGACGCTGAAGGTGACCGAACCGCCGGCGCACTGGGTGCCCATCACGTCAACCGAAGTAATGGAGGGGGACGTACTTACGTTGAGGGTGGCGACGTTGGAAAGGATAACCGGGGGCGGACACGCCCCGTTAACAACCACCCGGTACTGGTAGCCGTCCATGCCGGCCGTTGCCCCCGCGATGTTGAGCGTACCCGTAGTGGCCCCGCTGTAGACTCCTCCGTTGGGGAGGTTGACGAAGCCCGAACCCGTGTTCACCTGCCACTGGTAGCCCGTAGCGTTGCTGGCCCCGGCCGAGAAGGAAGCGTTGCCGCCCGCGCAGACTGCGTCGTTGGTGGGTTGGCTGGTGAAGATCGCCGGCTGGTTCACCACGAGCACCGCCGCGGCGGACGTGACGGGGGTGCCGCACGCACCACTCACCTCAACGGTATAACTTCCGGCGTCACCGGCGCTTACGGAGGGAATATTGAACGTGCTGCCGGTGGCGCCCCCAATGTTGTTACCGTTCTTTTTCCATTGGTACGTCAGGCCCGTGCCCGTGGCCGTGACGCTGAAGCCAGCCGATTCTCCAACGCATTTGGTGCCTCCCGCCGGGCCGATGGTGATGACGGGCGGGTTCGCTACTGTGACCTGCGCGGTGCCGCTGGCCGTACCACCGCAATTGTTGACGTCGGCAACGTTCAACATGGTGTAGGTGGTGTTGACTGCTGGTTTCACTTTAACCACGTAGGGGGAAGTTGTCACCCCCGGAGTGATAAAGGTAGTAACCCCGTTCGAATACGAGACCGTCCAGGGGCCCGTGCCGGTGAGGGCGATGCTTATCGTGGTGCTGTCGGCGCCGCAGATGGGTCCGCCGCCGCTCAGTACGGCCGTGGCCCGGGCAACAATGCTTACCGGGATGGTGGCCGAGTTTTGGCAAGTGCCCTGCACTACGGTAACCTTGGCCGTGTAACTGCCCGGGCTGGCGTACAGGTTGGTAGTTACGTTTGTGGTCGTGGTTGCGTCGGTGGTGCCGTCGTTGTTAAAGTCCCAGAGGTACTGCGCCGCCGAGGAAACGTTGGAGGTCGTAGCGGTAAACTGGGTGGCTTGGCCGGGACAGGAGAGTCCTTTCGTTAACAAAACCGTGGGTGTCACGCAGACGGAAAAGGCATCAATGCTCGTAAACCAGAAGTCCGGTGAAGTGAGTTGCACCCGGTCGGCCGTGACGCCCCCGAAGGCAAGCAACTGCTCCGTTCCTACCGCCACGGTTTGCGCCGGTGCCGCCGACCCGGCTCCCAGGAAAGGTTCGACCGTTACCGGCTTACCACTGAGAACATCCACGAAGAGGCTGCTGAAAGCGAAGGTTCCCCCGTCCTGCCGGACAATGGTGACCTTTTCAACCGTGCTCAGGTTAGGTGCGTCGGATGCCGATCGCACGTCGATGGAAGCGCCGTTGCCAACGCCCCCGGTGGCAATGTGCTGGAACGAGCCGCCGTCGCCTTCGGTCGTATACGTAAAGACAAAATTTACCCCCGATACGTTGACCGTAAAGCTGGGGCACGTGTTAGGGATCGCACAGGTGGGGTTTGGGGGGGCATCAAAATTGGCGGTGAGGCCCTGGCTCCAGCCGGCCGGGGCGGCCAGCCAGGTAAGCAGCAGCAATAGAGAAGAGAGGTAAAACTTGCGCATAATGAACGGGGGGAAAAGGAATAAAGGAAAGTGGTTACACGTACGGGGAATGGGTTACACGGCCAGGTAGGGGTTTTGCCAGCCACTGGCGGTCTCGCGGTGGATTTCGTCGAACGCCGGGCTGTTGTAGAGGAGCCCCTGCCCCTGGCCCACCACCAGGCGCCGGTTGCCCGACCGGTTCAATGTTACTTTTTCAATGTCAATGGTCGGCAGGGCAAACCCTGACTGCGGCCAGAAGTTGACCGGGCCGCGGGGGCCGCTGAACGTCTCCGTTTGCAGCATCCGGGTGACGGCCGCCCAGTCGTGCCGGCGGAGTTCCGGCAGCATTTCGCGGAAGGCCAGGCCCATCTCGTAGCCCAGCAGCACATGGATGCCGGGCAGTTTGCCGGCGTAGGCCGCGTAGCCCCGCGCCAGCCGCCCGTTGGCCGGTTCGGTACCCGCCGGGTTCCACACCGAAGCCGAGTAGCAGGAGCCCGCCAGGTGCGACACCGGGCCCAGCCACTCTTCGCGGGCCATCAGCGGACCTACCAGCAGGGGCACTTTGCCGCCGAGCCCGGAGGCATAGAACTTCGCCATGAACTCGGTCGCTTCGGTGCCCGAAAACAGGGCGTGCAGGTACGCCGGCGGCGACGCTTCCAGGGCAGCAAGTATCTGGTCCAGGTGGTGCGACACCTGCGACCCGACCGGTTGGTAGGGCAGCATCGTGTAGTCCATCACCTGCGAACCGGCCCGCACCGCTCCCTGCCGGAAAGCCGCGTGCATGTGGTAGCCGGCCTCGTACACGGGCATCAGCACCGTGCCCTTGTCGCCGAACGTCTTGTGCGCCCAGTGCCCCAGGGCGTATTCGGCCTGCCAGAGCTGGTAGCTGTTGTAGAAAGTGCGGGGCGCAAGCAGCTTCTCCGAAGGAATGCATTCCCCCAGGTCGAAGAAAAAGGCCATTTTGCCCCGGCTTTCGATGAACGGCACCACCTGCGGGGCCACCGCGTAGCTGATGGGGCCGGCCACCAGGTCGGCCCCGTGGAAATGAATGAGCTTTTTGACGGCGTCACCCACCGCTTTTGCGTCGCCCTGCTGCACGTACTCGGGCACGAATTCGAACAGTTTTTCCCCCCGCACTTCATCCCCCAGGGCCAGTACGAAGCCTTCCACCACTTCGTGGTTGAGGTTGGGATAAACGCTGGAGTAAAGCGACAGGTAGCCGATTTTGATCGTACGTATCATGGGGAAAGCACTGGTGCCCGTTAAAAAATGAAAGCTGGCTTAGTTGCGGGACGGGAAGATGCCTTCCAGGCAGATGATGTAGTTCATGGCCAGGAAGGGCTGCATGTTGTTGTGGTACTGGTTGCCGCCCGTATTAGAGGTACCGCCGCCATTGATGCTCACGTTGGGTATGCCGGGGGCGTAGGCATTGATGGGCGTGGAGCGGCTGTCAACCACGTTGGCCAGAAAAACGTTGGGGGCGGGGGTGGAGGTGGTGCCGTTGGAGTTAAGGGCCGGGATGGTAACGGTGTGCGCGTGGGCCGGCATTTCCTGCGTGAGCAGCGTGTGGTTTTCCTCCCCACCCCGCATGCCCAGCATCCGGGGCGACAGGCCCGCCCCCTGGCCCGTGCCGATGGGGGTACGGCCCTGCAGGTCGGGCAGGCCAAAGGTAGTCTGGCCGTTGCCGCCGTAGGTAGTGCCTACCAACGAAAACAAAGCGGTGTTCGTGGCGATGGCAAGGATCTGGCCCTGGCAAAAAGCCCAACTACGGGGCGCAAAAGTACCGGCAAACAAAATAACTGAAGAGATAAATGCATCGATCATATATAGAAGTTGGTTAAAAGGTTGCTTGCTGTACGGGCAAAAAATAGCCGGTGTCGTCGCTGCATGGGCAATGACGGCCGGAACGATTTTTTTTAACAGTATTGGTGTCGCTGGTAGCTGGTGTGATGGGCTTTTCTGCCGCGCACTAGTCCCGAATGGAGTACCCGTACGCCGCGTAAAAATACTTAAAATATTGCCTTTGAATGAATTGCATTGAAAAGCGATTCAATGTAACCTTTTTACGCAACCCTTGCAATTTCCTTTGCGTATTAGGCAAACTTTTTTTTACTTAGCCGTGCGCATAACTCAGTGAGTGTCTGCTGCTTTCCCATCCACTTAGTCTGTTACCCATCAGTAAGCGTTAAATGATCGTCCTCCGGGCAGATTCGCCTTCGGGGATAATACAGCTATGCTTTGCTCAACCAGCCCCGCTTAATGATGTTACTTTGAAATAAACAATATTACCCTTTACGCCAGCAGATTAAACCAACCCAGCCTCCCGTCAAAAAGCTTTCCCATCCCACCCTGCCCATCAACTCGGTTTCGAACCCGCAGTTAAAACGCCAGGTGGGCACCAACGCCATGCCTTTCCTGATTTTCCTCATACCTCCTGTTTCCAACCTTTCTCAATCTCCCAACCTTTTAACCCTGACTATGAGCAACATTACCAGAAGAAACTTTATGAAAGGCGCCGGCCTGTTAAGCGGCGGGCTTGCCACGTTTGGCCTTGGCCTGTCGCCGCAATCCCTGTTCGCCGCCGGGCACCGCCGCGACCTGCCCTACTACCACCCCGGCGCCCCGCTCACCAGCGACCTCCGGCACGCCGACGGCGGGGCACTTACCCTGCGCGGCACCGTGTACGGCCCCGACGGCAAGACGCCCCTGCCGGGCGCAACCGTGGAGGTGTGGCACTGCGACCCGCGGGGACGCTTTGATTTCGGCACCCACTTCGCTTACCGCGGCAAAACGCACACCGACGCCCACGGGGCGTACACCTTCCGGACGAACTTTCCCGGGCAGCATGCCGAGAACGGTCGCCGTAAGATGAGCCGCATCTTCGTACTGGTGCAGCAGCCCGGCCACCAGGAGTCGTTCTCCGAACTCTACTTCGACCGCAACCAGAATCCCTACGTCCACAGCCGGCACTGGCAGTCGGGTCCGTTGGCCGAGTTGCCCACGTTGCCCCGCCTGCTGGATGCCAGCGGGACCAAAACGGTGGTTTACCATCATTACCTGCACCGTTCCACGCTGCTTGTGCCGCTGACCGCCCGGGAAATGGCGGTGCGCCAGGTGCGGCTCTGCCCCGCCCGTGCCGGGGAGGCGCTGCTGTCGGTTGGCCCGCATCGCGTCGGCAGCATCCACGCCCGGCTGCTCGACCGGACGGGCAGGCAGGTGCACCACCAGTTCTTCGCGGGTGGGCAGTCCGTGCCGCTGACCCTGGCGGTGGGTCACCTGCCGCCGGGCACCTATGCGTGCCTGATCCATACGGGCAGAATGGGCAGCTTCACCAAAACGCTGTCGGTTGCCTGAGCGGCTTACCTGAGCGGCTTAGTAGCTACGCCGGAGAACAACGGGAAGCGGGACGCGGTCAGCATGTTGCTGTCCGACGCCCCGCTTCTTCTTTTTTACCGCCCCGTTGGCCTCTTTCGCAAAGTTTGCTTCCCGTATGAAAACAAAACCGATATTAGCCGTGTACCGGACGGGGCGCAGTTGCGCAAAATAAGACCGTTCCCCGGCCAGAATTCCGCTTCGGCACGTACTGCGCCGCTCCATTTTCGGGTACATACGGGTCTTAGATGGTCGTTACCCCAATTTTTTTTACCCCCTGTTTTGCCCCCTTCCCGGCCGTCTTCCGCGGTTCCTGCCGCAGTCCCTTTTTCCCGCTTTTTAACGAATGGGTGAACTTTTTCCGGCCAACCCGGCCCCCAGGCCCGGGGGCGGTACCGGCCCTGGCACGGGAAGGTTTACCGGCCCGTACGGGAGGAGCCCGGTTTACCTCGTTACCAGCGAGAGTATATATGGATGGTACGTATGTAATATTTAGTAGTTAGATGAAACATTTTTCAATCAAACGCTTGCTATGGACTCTACATTCGTTCTCAAGATCAGTAAGTTATACGCCGAGCTTTATGCGGGTGGCATCAAAAAAACGGAAAGCCCCGGGTTTGAGCGTTTAATCTTCCTGCTGATTCATTTCCTGAGCCCGTATTTCCAGCCCGCGGGTTTGCTTTTACAAAAGCAATACGTCACGCTTCCCCCGCTGCGGGAAGATGACTACAAGCGGTTAGCCGCCGGCACGGATTTCCGGTGAGGACGCCCGCCGCAACCACTTCTCACTGCGGAAACCCGGGGACGTAAAACTACCTTTCGTCTCCCCCCGCACCCCTACCAATCAACCTTTCACGGAGCTGCTCCCAACCCGCTAACGGAACCTTTCGGGGCCGTAACAGGTATACCATGTCTAACCGGGGACATAGGGAGTTGCTCACTCTTACCGGGCTCAGCATGACAACTATTTGTTGCTGAGCACTTTATCTCAATATAAACCCAAATTGTGAGCTATGCCGAACCTTCTAAATAGCACCAAGACCAGTCTTTTCGCTGCCCTCCTGTTGATTGTTTTTTCGAAACAATTTTCTTTTTCTCAAACTGCCGCCGGCAACGCTTCCTTCGCCAGCGATACGATCCCCCAGGCCGCGGCCAGCGCCGCTCCCGCCGAAACGTCCGTCGCCCCCGCCACGACCCGGCAACCCATCATCCCGCAGCGCCTTTCGGCCCGCGAAAGAAGCTTCCCGCTGCGCCAGACCAAGTCGGTAAAAAAGGTAATTGGTACGCTGACCACTACCCACCGCACGCACATTCGCAAAATGCTTCAGCGCCAGCCCCTGTACTTCCCCGTGTTCGAAGAAGTACTCACCCGCCACGGGTTGCCCACCGAACTCAAGTACCTGCCCGTCATTGAATCTTCCCTAAACCCGCGGGCCGTTTCCCCGGTAAAGGCCGCCGGCCTGTGGCAGTTCATGCCTTCGGTGGGTTCGGCCATGGGGCTCCAGCAGGACGCTTACGTGGACGAACGGATGGACGTGGAAAAAGCCACCATTGCCGCGAGCTGCTACCTGAAAGTGCTTTATAATATGTTCGGTGACTGGGAACTGGCCCTGGCCGCCTACAACGCTGGTCCCGGCCGGGTGCGCCGGGCCATCCGCCGCTCGGGCAACCAAACGAGCCTCTCGGCCATCTCGGCCTTCCTGCCCGAAGAAACCCGGAATTACGTGCCTACTTTCGTCGCCGTGACCCACGTAATGACCCACCACGCTTCGTATAACCTGTACCCCGATACCCTGGCCCCCACGGTTGCTTTCGACACCATCCGCGTAAGCCAGCCCTTGAGCATGAGCCAGTTGGCCAAGAACCTGGACGTGACGCTGAAGGAGTTGCAGGAGTTGAACCCGGCCTTTAAGTACAACCTGATCCCGGCGTTCGTAAAACAGTACACACTGCGCATTCCCGCCCGGGCCACGGCTACGCTGGCCGCCCGCCGCGCCGCCATCCTGGAAGCCGCCATGCCGAAACTCCAGGCTGCCCAGAAGCAAGTGTTGCTGGCTGGCAACATCACCTCAGCCATCCGCCTGGAGGCCAGCCAGATGGAAGTGTTTACCGACAAGAAAAAAGTGACTTACGAAGTGCGCGGCACGGAAGGCCTCGAAGACATTGCGACCAAGTACGGGGTAGAAGTTGCCACCATCGAAGGCTGGAACTACCTGAGCAGCCAGAAGCTGCGCGTGGGCCAGAAGCTGGTACTCTACATTGACCGGAACGGCGCCGCCCCGGCCGCCGAACTGACGCCCGAGACGAGCCTGGTGGCCCTGATCGAAGAAATTGAAATCAACCACTCGGTGGAACTGGAAGACCCGGCCGACTCCCTCAAGCCCGTAGACAAGCTTCCCGGCGCCAGCGACATCAATGCGATTGTAGCCGCCAACCAGTAATCAGCCGTAAATGCACGCATACCGCCCCCGGCCTGAGCAGCCGGGGGCTTTTTCGTTGGGTGGGTTTATACCAACAGGCAACGGATGAAACGAAAACAGGCACAGCGACTGCCGTGCCTGTAATGTTAATGTCCGTTCCAGGGCGTCCGCGTGGACACCAGCCAGCTACGTTTTCTGCTTCTTCTTGCGGGCAGCCGGGAAAAGGATGTTGTTGAGGATGAGGCGGTAGCCGGCCGAGTTGGGGTGCAGCGTCAGGTCAGTAGCCTCTTCGTTGACCAGGTGCTGGTAGTCTTCCGGGTCGTGGCCCCCGTAGAAGGTCCACGTGCCCTTGCCCATCGTGCCGTGCAAGTACTTGACCTCGCTGATGGAACGGGTTTCGCCCATCACCACCACGTCGGGCTTGAGCAGGTTCTTCTTGAAGCCGGTGGTCTGTCCCAAAAAGCCCTTCACCACGGTCTGGTGGTTCTGGGTGAGCATGGTAGGGATGGGGTCCCACTTGGCCGAGAACTGGAACAGCGAGAAGAAGTCGTTGCCTTCGCTCAGGCCCCGCTCGTAGGGCTGGTTGTCGATGTTTGAGTATTCGTAATCGAAGGGGTCGCGGTTCAGCGTAAAATCCTGGAAGGCAAACGTATTATTGAAATTCAGCTTTTTCTGCGCACCGGGATCGGCCGGGTCGCCGTCGTAGATGGCCTCGCAAATGTCAATGCCATCGGCCGAAAGGGCAATGTCGTAGGTGTCGGCGGCCGAGCACATGGCAAACAGGAAGCCCCCGCCGGCGCAGAAGTCACGGATCTTTTTGACCACCGCCAGTTTCAACTGCGATACCTTGCCGAAGCCGTACTTAGCCGCCGTTTCTTCAAATTCCCGCTGCTGGGCCTTGTACCACGAGGTGTTGCCGTGGCTGCGGTAAAATTTGCCGTACTGGCCCGTAAAATCCTCGTGGTGCAGGTGCAGCCAGTCGTAGGTGGGCAGTTTGCCGTCCATCACCTCGTCGTCGAAAATGGTTTCGTAGGGAATCTCGGCGTACGTGAGCACCAGCGTCACGGCGTCGTCCCAGGGCTGCTTCGACTTGGGGGAGTACACGGCCACTTTGGGCGGCTTGTCGAGGCGCATCACGTCCATGTTCACGTCGGGCTGGTTGATCTGGCTGACGATCTGGGCCTGCTGGGCGTCGGAGATGACCTGGTAGCTTACGCCCCGGACCACCAGTTCGTTTTCGAACTTCTGGTTGTACTGGAACATGAAACTGCCGCCCTGGTAGTTGAGCAGCCAGTCCACCTCGGTACCCGTGTTCAGCACCCAGTAGGCCAGTCCGTAGGCCTTCAGGTGATTGCTCTGCGACTCGTCCATCGGCAGAAAGATGTAGGATGCGCGGGCAGTTAGGCTACAAACTGCCAGCAGCACCAGTAGTGCAAACCGACGCAGCATAAGATTATAGGAATAGGATTTAGAAGTATATAACGGCAAAATGAAGCGGTTAGCCGAAGCCCGGAGTTGTTTTTAAAAAGCACGGACCGAAATTTTAAGTTACGCGTTTTCGGCGGGAAAGAAAAAGCCGTACCCGGGCCCACGCCGTGCCATTCGTTGCCCGTGGCGTCCATTCAACCTTTTCCAATCATAAAACGGCTTTTTTTGCGTAATATAGACATCCGGAAGTAGCTCCGGCCCCGCCATGAACCTGACCGAAAACATCAAAGAAGGCCTGCGTTCCGTGCAAGGCAACGCCCTGCGGACCGTCCTTACCGCGCTCATTATTGCCATTGGCATTATGTCCCTGGTGGGCATTCTCACGGCCATCGAGGGCATCCGGGCTTCCGTCAACAGCAGTTTCTCCTCGCTGGGCGCCAATGCCTTCGACATCCAGAGTACGCGTCCGTGGCGCCGGGCCCGGGCCGGGGTGAACGAAAAGGTGTACCCGCCCATGGAATACCGCCAGGCCCTCCGGTTCAAGAAAATGTTCGAATACCCGGCCGACATTACCCTTTACACGGGGGTATCGGGCACGGCCGAAGTGAAATACAAGTCCAAGAAAACCAACCCCAACGCCCGGGTGATGGGCTGCGACGAGAACTACCTGTCCATCAAGGATTACAAACTGGAAAGCGGCCGGGGTTTCTCCCAGAACGAACTCGAACGCGCCGCCTGGGTCGTGATCATCGGCCAGGAGATCAAAACCACGCTGTTTGACCGGCTCGACCCGCTCAACCAGTACATCAGCGTGCTGGGCGGACGCTACAAGGTGGTCGGGGTGCTCGAAAAGCAGGGCGGCATGATGGGCAGCAGCGCCGACCGGATGATCCTGCTCCCGGTGGAAACGGCCCGCCGCGTCGCGGGCGGCCAGGACCTCACGTACGACATTACCGTGGCCGTGAAAGACCCTACCCAACTGGAAACCATCATGGGCGAGGCCACGGGGCTCATGCGGCTGATCCGGCGCGATGCCCCCGGCCAACCCGAATCCTTCGAAATCAAGGCCAGCGAATCCCTGGCGTCCCGGCTCGACAACATTGCCAGCTACCTCCGCATCGGCGGGGGCGTGGTGGGCTTCATCACCCTGCTCGGCGCCTCCATCGGCCTGATGAACATCATGATGGTATCGGTGACCGAACGCACCCGGGAAATCGGCATCCGCAAGGCTTTGGGCGCCACGCCCCTGCGCATCCGCCAGCAGTTTCTCATCGAGGCCATCGTGATCTGCCTGCTGGGCGGCATTGCGGGCGTCATCTTCGGGTTGCTGGTCGGCAACCTGCTCTCTTCCCTCATCAGTTCGGGCGGCTTCGTAGTGCCCTGGCTCTGGATCGTGGTCGGCCTGGTGGTGTGCGTAGTGGTGGGGCTGCTCTCGGGCTACTACCCGGCGTACCGGGCCTCCCGGCTCGACCCCATCGAGTCGCTGCGTTTTGAATAGAAACCGTTTTATTTCACGCGTAGGTTTCCGGGCCAAACCTCCGGACAATTATGTTGCGGGGCTTTAATATATTTGTAAAATTTCGCATTCTATTCCCGCAGGCTTACTTCTCCCTTCTTCACCGTAATGTCTTTCAGCGCCTTTGCTTCTTTCACCCGCTTTTCCGCCGGCGCCCTGGTGCTGGCGGTTGCCTCCTTCCAGCCGCTGCGGGCGGGAGAAATTGTACTCACCGGCGTGTACCAGGGCAAAAACCTCTTCGTCCAGAACCCGGCCGCGGGCCAGGACAAAACCTACTGCGTGGACGAGGTGTACGTGAACGACGTGAAAAAAATGTCGGGCATTAAACAGAGTGCCTTCGAAATCGACCTCTCGGACCTGGAAATGGATGCCGAGGTAACGGTAAAAATCCTGTTCAAGGACGGCTGCACGCCCAAGATCATCAACCCGCAGGTGCTCCGTCCCAGTGCTACTTTTCAGTTCAGCAACTTCACCGTGGACAACAACTCGGTGGACTGGACCACCATCGGCGAAACGCCCAAGTACCTGTTCTACGTGGAGCACTTCGTGAACGGCAACTGGCTCGCAATTAAGAAATTCGAAGCCAGAAATACCGGCGCCGGCATTTATTCCCTGCCCGTCACGCACAGCGACGGCATCAATAAGTACCGCATCAAGGCGCAAAACGAAGACGACCACCACATGTTCTACAGCAAGGTGGTCGAGTTTGACCCCAACGCGGAACCCATCACCTTCTTTCCCAAAAGCGTAACCAGCAAGATCACCCTCTCCCGCCCCACCGGCTATGAAGTGGTAGACGCCAGGGGCAACGTCCTCAAAAAGGGGAAGGGCACGGAGATTTCCCTGGCCGAACTCAAGAGCGGCGTGTACTACCTCAACATCGAGAACCGCAAGGAGAAATTTTTCAAGAAATGATTTGATGGTACACTAATCAATAGTACACGGATGGGTTATGATGATTATGATTCATTATGATTTTTTTTCGAAATCCTTTCTAATCAGTCCCGATCATAATCATCATAACCCATCCGTGTACTATTGATCAGTGTACCATTAGCCCAATCTCTTCCACTTCCATCAATCCTTTGGGCGTAACGCCGGCCAGACGCACCTTTTTCAGTTCGTTGATGAGCACCGGGTCGTACCTGGCCGCTACGCGTACGTAGTTTTCGGTGAAGCCGTGCATCAGGCCGTTTTCCACGTCATCCTCAAACAGCACCGTGGCCGTCCGGCCGACCTGCGTTTCGTAAAAATGGCGCCGCTTCTTGTCGGAAAGGACGTGCAGCATGCGGGACCGTTCGGCCCGCCCGGCCGCCGGCACCACGCCGGGCAGGCTCAGGGCGTGCGTATTGTCGCGTTCCGAGTAGGTGAACACGTGCAGGTACGAAATGTCCAGGTCGCTCAGGAACCGGTAGGTATCCAGGAAATCTTCGTCCGTTTCGCCCGGGAACCCCACGATCACGTCCACGCCGATGCAGCAATGGGGCATGAGTTCCTTGATGCGGGCCACCCGGCTGGCGTAGAGTTCCCGCCCGTAGCGGCGGCGCATGAGGCGCAGCACCTTGTTGCTCCCCGACTGGAGGGGCACGTGGAAGTGCGGTACGAACTTGCGGGAGGCCGCCACGAACGAAATGATCTCGTCGGTGAGCAGGTTGGGCTCGATGGACGAAATGCGGAAACGCTCAATGCCTTCCACTTCGTCGAGGGCCCGGATGAGGCCACTGAAGTTTTCCTTCCGAATCCCCTCGTGCAGGCCGAAGTCGCCGATGTTCACGCCGGTAAGCACCACTTCTTTTACGTCGTTGCGGGCAATTTCGCGGGCCGTGGCTACGATGTTGGCGATCCGGTCGCTGCGGCTCTCGCCGCGGGCCAGCGGAATGGTGCAGAACGAACAGGAATAATTGCAGCCGTCCTGCACTTTGAGGAAGGTGCGGGTGCGGTCGTGCTGGGAGTAGGCGCAGTAATAATGTTTGGCCTCGGCCACGGGCGAATGAAACACGGCCGGCTTGCTTTCCTTGCGGAAGCCATCCAGCAAGTCTACCAGCTGGAACTTCTCGGCGGCGCCCAGCACGGCGTCCACGCCGGGAATCTGCGTGATCTCCTGCGGCTTCAACTGGGCGTAGCAGCCCACAATGGCTACGTAGGCATCCGGCGAAATGGACAACGCCTCCTTCACCACCTTGCGGCATTTCTTGTCGGCGTTGTCAGTCACCGAACACGTGTTGATCACAAAAATGTCGGGGGTATCGGTAAAATCCACGCGCCGGTAGCCGCGCTGCTCAAACAGCCGGGCAATGGTGGACGTTTCGGAATAATTGAGTTTACACCCCAGTGTATAAAAAGCAACTTTTCTCATGCCTGTCTGCAACCCTTTTGCGTACGCCGCGGTACGGGTGCGGCGTAAGGTGCAAAGATAGCTAATTTTGGCCGGGTGCGGGGCGGTGAGACGGGCTGCGGCAAGGACTAGGCCGACAGGGAAGCCGTGTCGGAACTGGGCAGGTAAGGGCCGTTCTGCACGCCGTTGGCCGCATTGGGAATGTAGAGGCGGAAGCGGGTCCCTTCGCCCAGCACGCTTTCCACCGAGATGCTGCCGCCGATCTGCTGCATGGTTTGCTTGACGATGTAGAGGCCGAGGCCCGACCCGTCGGAGCGGCTGGTGGCCCGGAAAAACATGTCGAAGATGTGGGGCAGGTGGGTCTGCTCAATGCCGATGCCGTTGTCCTCTACAATGACGTGCGCCCCCTTCTCGTCCAGCGACAAATTGAACTTGAGGGAGTTGGTCGGCGATTGGGGGTTGCGGTACTTGATGGCGTTGGAGATCAGGTTGCTGAGTACGATGGACAGCCGGAACGCGTCGTTGTGCACCACGGTCTCGCCCTGGGCGTGGATGTCCACGTCGAGTTGCTGCTTTTCGGGCAGGTACTTGAGTTCTTCCAGGCAATCGGTGATCAGGGCCACCAGGTTGATGGGCCGGACGGTGATTTCGGTGTTGAGCATCCGCGAGTGGTCCAGGATCGACTGGATGAAGTGGTCGAGCTTGTGGATGCGGCCTTCGATCTTTCCCACGTAATCCTTGATCGTGTCTACGTCGCCTTCGTAGCGCACCAGGTTGGTAAGGCCCAGGATAGAGCACAGGGGTGAACGCAGGTCGTGCGACACCTTGTACACGTAGTTGTCGAGTTCGTAATTGCGTTTTTTGAGTTCTTCGAGGGTGGCTTGCAGCTTTTCATCGGAAGACAACCGTTCCTGGCGCAGGGCGGCGTCGCGGATGCTGCGTTCGAGGGCGGGAACGAGCCGCCGCAGGTTGTCCTTCATGATGTAGTCGTGCGCCCCGGCGTGGAGCATCTGCACGGCCACGTCTTCGCCTACCGTGCCCGACACCACGATGAAGGGCAGGTCGATGCCGCTGCGCTGCACGGTTTGCAGGGCGGCCGTGGCGCTGAACTGAGGCAGGTTGAAATCGGAGATAACCGCATCCCACTGTTTGTGCTTCAGGCACGCTTCCATGCCGCCCAGGTCTTCGACCCGTTCGTACTCGCAACGGTAGCCTCCCCGCTTGATTTCGTGAATGATCAGCGCCGCATCGTCTTCCGAATCTTCCACCAGTAATAATTGCAGTTGTTTGTGCATATGAGGGACAGCCTTAAACGTACTTTACAAGCCTATACTGTTCGATCAATTATTAAAGTGGAATGTTTACGAATGGGTAAATTATCAAATTACGGTAAAAAGCAAAAGTTTTTCGGTAAATTAAATACTAATTACGTAAATCATTATTAACATTATTAAGTTGTGTATGTCCCTTGCGGGATGGCTCCCCCTATTTTGCCGGTTGGTTGATGAGCATCCAGTAGTAGCCTACGTCAGCCACCGCCGTTATAAACTGCTCGAAGTCAACAGGTTTCACGATATAACTATTGGCGCCCAGCTTATAGGCCTGCTTAATGTCGGGGTCTTCGCGGGAAGAAGTGAGCATCACAATGGGAATGTGCCGCAGGTTCTCGTCCGCCTTGAGCGTAGCCAGCACTTCCAGCCCGTCGAGCCGGGGCAGTTTCAGGTCCAGCAGGATCAGTTTGGGCTGTTCGCTCAGGTCGCGGCCCTGGAAGCGGCCCCGGCCGTACATAAAGTCGAGCGCCTCCACGCCGTCTTCCGCGTGGATCACGTCGTTGAGCAGGTTCTGTTTGCGGAGAGCCCGCATGGCCAGTTCTACGTCATCGGGGCTATCTTCCACCAGCAAAATGGTCACCTTGTTCATGGGATATAATTAAGATTGACTTTCAGGGTTGAATGAAAGTGTAAAATAAAAAACGGCGCCCTCATTTACCTTGCCTTCGGCCCAGATTTTTCCGCCGTGCCGCTGCACAATGCGCTGCACAATGGCCAGCCCCACCCCGGTGCCCTCGTAGTCGGTGTCTTTGTGCAAACGCTGAAACACCTTGAAGAGTTTATCGGCGTACTGCATATCGAACCCTGCCCCGTTGTCGCGCACGAAATACACGGCCTGGCCGTCTTCCCGGGTAGTGCCGATGGTAACGGCCGGGTGGGGATTGCGGGCCGAAAACTTGAGGGCGTTGGTAACAAGGTTCACCCACACCTGTTTGATGAGGTTGCGGTCGCCGAGGGCTTCGGGCAGCGCTTCGATGGTGACCGTCCGTTCGGGCGGCACGCCGTTGGGCAGGGCTTCGTGGAAGCACTCCTGCACCAGCCGGTCCATGTCGATCTTTACCGGGGTGATCACCTGGCGGCTGAACCGCGAGAAAGTGAGCAGGTCGTCGATGAGCACGCCCATGCGCCGGGCCCCGTTCACGATGCGGTTGAGCAGGCGGTTGCCCTCGGCGTCCAGGTGGGTGCTGTATTCTTCTTCCAGGATGCGGGCAAAGCCGTTGATGGTGCGGAGCGGGGCGCGCAGGTCGTGGGAAACCGAGTACGAAAACGCCTCCAGTTCGCGGTAGGCCACGCGCAGTTCTTCGGTCCGCTCCTGCACCCGTTGTTCCAGCGTCTCGTTGAGCCGCCGCACCTCGGCTTCGGCATCCACCCGCTGCGTGATGTCGCGGGTAAACACCGACAGGCCGGCGGAAGTAGGGTATATGCTGGTTTCGAAGTGGTACATTTTGCCGTTGACCTCGAAGGGATAGGCGAGGGAACGCGACTGGTGCGTGTCGAGGGCTTCGCGGTAGGCGGCCTCAATGGCCGAGCCGCGGAAGTGGGGCAGCAGCTCGTACATGCTCATGCCGATCACCTCGGCCGCGGGCCGGCCCACGTAGACCTCGCACGCTTTGTTGAAGTACACGTACCGGAAGTCGGCGTCGATGGCAAAAAAGGGGTCCGAAATACTGTCGGCCAGTTCCTCGTACCGCTGCTCACTGGTGCGCATGGCTTCCGCCGAGAGGCGTCCCAGTTCTTCGCTGGCGACGATGAGTTGTTCGTTGGCGGCCTGGTATTCTTCGCTGGTGGACATCAGTTCTTCATTGGTGGCGGCCAGTTCCTCGTTGGAGGCGGCGAGTTCGGCGTTCAGTTCCTGCAACTGCTTTTCGTACCCCTGGCGGGTGAGGAGTTGTTTGCGCAGGAAGACGAAGGAAAAAACCAGGAAGAGGCCCGCCAGCCCCAACAGGGCGATCAGCGCGTAGTCCAGCAGGGTGCTGCCTTCCTGCTGCCGGCGCGTACGGAGCATCAGCAGGTGCCGCTCCTCGGCAATGAGCCGGCCCATGGTGCCGCGCACGGCGTCCATGTGGTGCTTGCTCCGGACCAGTTCGTCGCGGATGTCCGCCGGCGAGAAGGCTACGTTGGCTTCGGCCCGCCGGACGATGGTGTCTATCACGGCCTCTTTGTTGCTGATCCTGCTTTCGAGGGTATCAAGCCGGCGTTGCTGGAGGGGGTTATCGCGGGTGAGGTGCCGCAGGCTGTCCATCGCCGGGCCGAGGGAATCTTTGGCCAGGTAGTAAGGCTCCAGAAACTCCTTTTCCCGGGTGAGCAGGTAACCCCGGTTGCCGGTTTCCAGGTCTTTGAGCAGGGAGATGACCCGTTCGGCCCGGTAGATCACCTCGCGGGTGTGCTCCACCCAGTACTGGCGCCGGACCAGGGATTGCAGGCTCAGGTACGCAAGAATGCCGGTGGCAGTGAGCAACAGGGCAATGGAAAGGTAAGACAGGTTAAGGAGGCGTAGTAATCTCATACGTGGAAAAGCCCGCTAAATCTACCTTTTATGCGCCATTTTTGAAAGAGCCCAAATCACTTGGTAACAGGCCCCGTCCCGGGGGCAAAGCTGGAAGCGCCGATGCGACTTTTGGAACAAAAAATAGCATTTTTGGGAAAAACCAGATAAAATTTTAGGGTGCTTGCATGGAAATGCGACAAATTTTGTAGATTGGAGTCCCAAATTCATCCTCCTTTCACAAAAAACCTAAAAAACTAAATTCCTACCCCGAATGGCAAACTTACGCTTTAAGGCATTGGAGACGGCCATGAACCGAACTGTCCCCGTGGTGACACCCCCTTCCAACAAGGTGTCCGACTATTATGGCACGAACGTTTTTGGCATGGAAGCCATGCGCGCAAATCTGAGTACGGACGTATTCAAGAAGGTGAACCGGGCCATCACGGAAGGTTCAAAGATCGACGAGGACACGGCCGACGCAGTGGCATCGGCCATGAAGAGTTGGGCCATTTCCAAGAACGCCACGCACTACACGCACTGGTTCCAGCCCCTCACCGGCGCCACCGCCGAAAAGCACGACGCCTTCTTCGACGTGCTGCCCAACGGTTCGGCCATCGAGAAATTCAAGGGCACGGCCCTGGTACAGCAGGAGCCCGACGCTTCTTCGTTCCCCAGCGGCGGCATCCGCAATACCTTCGAGGCCCGGGGCTACACGGCCTGGGACCCTACTTCGCCCGCCTTTATCTTCGGCAACACCCTTTGCATTCCCACGGTATTCGTATCCTACACCGGCGAAGCCCTCGACTACAAGGCGCCGCTGCTGAAGGCCCTGGGCGTGGTGGACAAAGCCGCCACGGCCGTTTGCCAGTACTTTGACAAAGACATCACCCGGGTGACGGCCACCCTCGGCCCCGAGCAGGAATACTTCCTGGTGGACCGCGCCCTGTACATGGCCCGTCCCGACCTGATCATGGCCGGCCGCACGGTGTTCGGCCACTCCCCCGCCAAGGGGCAGCAGCTCGAAGACCACTACTTCGGCTCGATCCCCTCGCGGGTGCTGGCCTTCATGCAGGACTTTGAATACGAAGCGCTGAAGCTGGGCATGCCCATCCGCACGCGCCACAACGAGGTGGCCCCCAGCCAGTTTGAGTGCGCCCCCACTTTCGAGGAAGTAAACCTGGCCATCGACCACAACCTGCTGCTGATGGACCTGATGGAAAAGATCGCCGAGAAGCACCACTTCAAGGTGCTCTTCCACGAAAAACCCTTCGCCGGCATCAACGGCAGCGGCAAGCACAACAACTGGTCGCTGGGCACCAACACGGGCCGCAACCTGCTGGCCCCCAGCAGCCGCCCCAAGGAAAACCTGATGTTCCTCACGTTCTTCATCAACGTGGTCAAGGCCGTGCACGACTACGCCGATCTGATGCGGGCTTCCATTGCCTCGTCAGGCAACGAACACCGCCTGGGCGCCAACGAAGCCCCGCCGGCCATCGTGTCCATCTTCATCGGTTCGCAGCTCGCCAAGGTGCTCGAAGACCTGGAAAGCAAGGGCGAAATCAAGGTGGACAAGGGTGAGAACATGTACCGCAACCTGGGCATCGACAAGATTCCGAACATTCTGCTCGACAACACCGACCGCAACCGGACCTCGCCCTTCGCTTTCACGGGCAACAAGTTTGAGTTCCGCGCCGTGGGTTCGTCGGCCAACAGCGCCAACGCCATGACGGTGCTCAACACGATCATGGGCAACCAGCTCACCGACTTCAAGAAGGAAGTAGACAGCCTGATCGAGAAAGGCGAGAAGAAGGAAGTAGCCATCATCAACGTCCTGCGCCGCTACGTGACCGAAGCCAAAAACATCATCTTCGAAGGCAACGGCTACTCCGACGAGTGGAAGGAAGAAGCCGCCCGCCGCGGCCTCAAAAACATTGCCTCCACGCCCGAAGCCCTCGACGTGTACGTGGATGACCGCAGCGTGAAACTGTTCGAAAAGTACGGCATCTTCTCGCACCGCGAACTGGAAGCCCGCCACGAGATCATGCTGGAGAACTACATCAAGAAGATCCAGATCGAATCGCGCGTGATGGGCGACCTGGTGCTCAACCACGTGATCCCCACGGCCGTGAAGTACCAGAACGTGCTCACCGGCAACCTGAAGGCCATGAAGGAAGTGGGCATCGAAGGCAAGCACACCCAGAACCTGGTGGACACCGTGAAGAAGATTTCCGGCTACATGGACACGCTGCTCGACTCGGTGGAGAACATGACCGAAGCCCGTAAGAAAGCCAACAACACCAGTGACACCCGCGAGAAAGCCGTGCTCTACAACCAGGAGGTGAAGGGCTACTTCGACAAAATCCGCTACTGCGTGGACAAGCTCGAACTGCTGGTGGACGACGAAGACTGGCCGCTGGTGAAGTACCGCGAAATGCTGCTGGTACGGTAACAAGTAGCATGTGAGCCGGCGGGTTGCGCCGGGAATCAGAAAATCAGGAGCCGGACGCTTTTACGCGTCCGGCTTTTTTTATTTGCTTTTTTTCATCGCACAAGCAGCAGGGTTTGCAGGCAGTGATTCCGCAAGCGTTCACTGCAAGGCGGTAAAAGGTTCGGGCAGGGTTACACAACCCCAGGGAAGGCTTTTCACTAATTTTTGATCGTCAATTTTTTCGGGATTCTGCCCAGCAAAAATAATATTGAAAACCATTGCAAATGAGCACTTAATTTGTGTTATTACCTGCACTTCCGCCTGCCTTTACCCCACCCCTTTCCACTTCCTGTCTCCATGAAAAAACTGCTCTCTACTGTGGCAGCGATCGGCTGCTTTGTGTTCTGTTCAATTCCTTCCCTGGCCCAATGGACTACCGTCACGGGCGGCATCAATTACAGTGGCGGCAAGGTTGGCATCGGCAATGCCACTCCCTACGGCATGCTGCACTTTGTCACCTCACACAATAACCGCAAGATCGTCCTTAGCTCAGCGGCAGGCGTCAACAACGATCATGAATTCTATGGCATGGGCACCAGCACCGACGTGTTCCGCTTCCACATTCCCAGTGCTACCCGCGCCTACCGCTTTTTCCGGGCCGACGATGCCCTGAATTCTACCGAGATTTTCACCGTGCTAGGCAGCGGCAACGTGGGCATCGGGACCAGTTCTCCGGTCAGTAAGCTGGATGTAGCCGGCAGTTTCACCACTGGTAATGGCACGATCAACCTGCGTCCCCAAAACACAACCGCTGAAGGAGGTGAACTGGTGCTGGAGGGTGCTGGTACTTATGCGGACTGGAATATTGACAGCTTCCAGGGTCGGCTGCGCTTTTTCAACAACGGCACTTCTGTAGAAAGATTTAGTGTATCTTCCAGCAATGGCTTGGTTCAAATCAGCGGCAGTGTAGGGATTGGTACCACCAACCCGGGCACTTATAAACTCGCCGTTGCCGGTAAAGTTGCCGCTTGGGAAGAAGTAAAAGTACTTAATCCCAGTTCTGCTTTCCCCGACTACGTGTTTGCGCCTTCTTACAAGCTTCGTTCGCTGGCCGAAGTTGAATCCTACATCAAGCAAAACCAGCACCTGCCCGAAGTACCCGCCGCCGCTACCGTAGCGCAGGAAGGCATGGGGCTGGTAGAAATGAATACGATTGCCATCAAGAAAATTGAGGAACTTACCCTTTACCTGATCGAGCAGAACAAGCGTCTGATGAAGTTGGAGCAAGAGAACCAGGAATTGCAGCGGGAAGTGGAGGCATTGCAGAAGTAGTTTTACCCTTCGCTTTGACGTCAAGTACGGCTGGTAAACCGGCTCCCCTAAACCCGTCCGCTTACCGTTCCCCTTCAACCTCGTTCCCATGAAACCCCGATTCGTGAAGTTACAACCAGTCAAAACCTTGCTCGTCCTGCTGCTGCCCCTGCTGCTGGCGGGCTGCGAGTCGTGGTTTGAGAAGAAACAGAACCAACCCAAACCCGAACCCGAACCCCAATTCCCGCCCGAGACCCAAGAGGGTAAGCACACGCTTGGCTGTCTGGTGAACGGACAAATTTGGATTCCGGGTGGCTCTCCACGCCCCAGTCTGGTTGGCGGCATAAGTGCTGAATACGATGGAGGCTATTTTCGTGTGTCTGCTGCACAGGTAAACGAACAAACAGACCAGAGCTTTGCTATTTATGTAAAGGCAGGAGTAGATAAGGCAGGTATTTACTCGCTCTCCAATGCCCCAGAAGTAAGCATCAAATTCTCGGACTCCAACACAAAATGCTTATACGGCTGGGATTCCATTCCCCAACCACACACAGGCGAGTTAGAAATCATTAAGATTGACACCAAGAAGTACTTCGTCTCAGGCCGCTTCTGGTTCACCCTCGTGCAGCCCGGCTGCGACACGATCAGAGTCACCGACGGCCGCTTTGACGTCAAGTACGGCTGGTAAACCAACCCCTTATCCCCGTGAAAACCTACCTCTCCGTACTCTTCCCGCTCCTGCTGAGTCTCCTTGCACCCGAATGGTGCTTCGGGCAGACCAACCAGGTATACTACCAGAAAACTGCCAACGGCGTGGCCCTCTCCGCCGGGGCCAGGCTGTTGCCGGTTACCACCGTGAGGGCCGACACGGTCATCACCAACAACGGGGTGGCCCACACCGACCCCTACTCCAACCAGATCAGCTTCATCTTCCAACACGTGGACCGCAGCCCGGTCACCACGGGCCTGCTTTCCGACTACGGAGTGGGCTACCTCAACTACAACAACTACGCAGGCACCACTCTGCACGACTCCAACTACGTGGACCTGGCCCGCTGGCGGCTCCTCTACACCTTCCTCTACAGTTCGCGGTTCAACAACGCCGCCAGCCTGCTACACCCCAAAACGGTCAACGCCCGCATCGGCGGCTACGACACGCTGCAAATCACCAACCTGCCCGTGCTCTACTTCCACTACCAGCGCATCCGTTCCAACGCCGTGAGCGGCAACCTCATGCGGGTGCAGAACGGCCAGTTGTACGACGTAGCCGGCCGCACGGGCAACCCCTACGAAGTGAGTTCGCTATTCGCCGTGAGCCCTTCGGCGGGCAGTTTCAATACCGGCAACATCCCCTTCATCTTCCGCCCCGAGTTGTCCTACGGCAACACCGGCAAAACCCTCAGCAGCATCGGGGTAGATTGCGGCGACGGCCAGGGGCTGCGCACGATTGCCTGGAATACCGTTTTTTACACCAGCTACGCGACCACCGGTTACAAACGGCTCCTGTTCCGGTTCACCTATTCGGACGGTACGGTGATGCAGAGCCAATCCCGCATCCTGGTGCGGAAAGTGAACGACATTGCCGCCACGTATAATCCTTTCTTACGCCCAACCTTTACCGTAGAAGGCCTCAGGCCATTAGGCGCTGACGTAACGGTAGCATTGAGTCGGTTCAACACCACGGGCCGCCTTCGCAGGCCGCTGATCGTTGCGGAAGGGTATGACCCTTGGCGGATTTTTACCCCTAATAATCCCGGGCAAAACTTCGATTATGAGGGTTTTGTCCAGAAATTGGAGGATGAAAATGATGTACTTCACGACCAACTGGATGATGTGGGCCAGTACGACCTGGTTTTTGTGGATTACAGGTTCGCCACTGCCGACATTCTCCGGAACGCCCGCGTGCTGGCGCTGGTGATTGAGGAAGTAAACCGCCGCAAGGCGGGCAACGCCGGGGTGCAGCCCAACGTAGTGATGGGCATCAGCATGGGCGGCCTGGTAGCCCGTGCCGCCCTGCGCACGATGGAAGTGGAAAACCGGCCCCACGACACCCGCCTCTACGTGTCGGTGGACAGCCCGCACCGGGGGGCCAACGTGCCGCTCGGGTTCCAGTACCTGATCCGCGACATGGCCGGCCTGGTGCTTCCGGGTCAGTTCAGCCTATGGCCCCCTATCCTTGAGTTCACTACCCTGGGCGAAACGGTGGAGGACCTGGGCAACGGCGTTCGCCTGCTCAATGAGCCCGCCTCCCAGCAGATGCTCATTGAGCAGGCGAACGGCCTTGGCATCAGCCCGTTCTTCTGGCGCGACAACCGGCCGCACCAAGACTTCATGGCCCAGTACAACAACCTGGGTTATCCGCAGGGCTACCCCGGGCGCACCATTCGCAGCGTTGCCATCAGCAACGGCTCCGAGTGCGGCATCGGGCAGGGCTTTGCGCCCCGCGCCGAGTTGCTGCGGATCGACGACCGGGTCCGCGCCATTGATGCCAACGCCTTTTGGGAATTTATGGGCGGCTTCATCCCCTATTTCGGCAACTACGACGCCAAGCTCGACCTGGTGGTCAACGCCCTGCCCGACCGGCAGACACAGCGCATCTACTACAGCCGCCTGCGCATAGTCAAGCGGGTAGCGTTCGCCATCGACGTTCACCAGACCCTCTACACCAATTCCCGCAACTCGGAAGCCGACATGCTCGCCTGGGACAATTCACCGGGCGGGGTGTACGACGTGAACCAGTTTACCGGCGGGCAGGACTTGCAGACGCTCATCAACAACAACAGTCCCATCCCGGTTACCCTCAACAACTTCCAGCGCACCTTTTCGTTCGTCCCCACGGTGAGTGCACTGGACATCACTACCGTCAACGCCGCCGCCCTGACGGCCCAGTACACCGGCGGGTCCAATCCGGCCAATCCGTCGCGCATGGCCAACTACGTTACTCAGGAACGGGCGGTGGTGAACGGGCAGACCCGCACTAATTCCTTGCATACCCAATTCACCGACCGCAACGGCAACTGGCTTTTCAACGAATTGCAGGGTACGCCGCTGGTGAGCAATTGCACGGTGCTTTGCGGCGCCAACCCCGCCGTTGCCGGGCCGGAGGTGCTGTGTACATCGGCAGAATATTCAATAGTCGACATCCCGGGCTCCACCTACAATTGGACTGTTACCGGCTCCCTAAGCATTACCAGCCGGAACGGCAACCGCATCTTAGTTGCCGCCAGCGGGAGCGGCGCAGGTACCGTACATGTGGCGATACAAGGCCCCTGCGGTAATTTCAACGCCACGCCCCGCAATGTGTCGGTGAGTCTTTCTGCGGCTTCTCTTACCACTACCCCTAGTACGGACGAGTTTTGTCCCAATGACCAGTTTGAGGTAACGCTAACCGTTGCGGGCAGTTCCTCCGGTTACACCTGGTCCACGCAGGGTGATCTAACCATTGTCTCCGGACAGGGAACTGCGGGGGTTACCGTTCGGGCGGGCAGTGCATTTAATGGCGGGGGAGTAAGCGTGTCATTCACCAATGCCTGCGGCACCAGCCAGCACGTGCTGCAATCTTACCGGCGTGCCCCGGCTGCCTCTTGCCCATTGTCACTCCAGTACCTGCTTTACCCCAACCCCGCGGATGCGTACGTGGAAGTGGCCCCCGACGAAACCGTGGAGGGCAACCCGGCCAGGGACAAGGACTTCGAAGTGGTGATCTATGACAACTTCGCCCAGGAGAAGCTGCGGGCCAAAACCGAGAAAGAAGTCAAAGAGAAAAAACTAAAGCTGGACGTGACCTCCTTACGTCCCGGTATTTACATCGTGCAAATCATCAATGCGGGAGGCGTTGAACAGAAGCAGCTGGAGATCATGCGTTAGCATCCCTCTCCTACCCCATTCCCCGCAAAAAGCCGGAAACGGAGGGCATCCCTCCTTCCCGGCTTTTCGTATTACAGCCAGAATCGGCCGTCGCAATCCGGACCCTTTGTTACCTTTGTGCATCGTAACCGATCCGCAACGGCCCAACCCTTTACCGCCATGCCAGAACAGAACCCGGGACTGCTACCCGCCGAAATCGAGAAGATCAAACGGCAATGCCACGCCAAAAAACAGTTATACGTGCTCAACAACGACGAGCCGCAGGGCGAAGAGTTTGCGCACTTCTTCTTCGTGGGCAAACACGAGGGCCGCGAATGCATCTTCGACTCGGTGATGTACACGCTGCGCCTGCACCACAGCAGCGTACTCTACGAAATGGCCGAGGACCGCGCCGAAAAGCAGTTTCCCCGCTACAAACGCAAGCTCGACGACGACGAAGACGAGGAAGAAGTGGACGAGGAAATCGAAATCTTCAAGGCCGAGGTGATGGACGAACTCGAAGAATCGGAATCGGTGAAGGTGCAGGAATACGTGCACATCGACACGGACTTCGACTACGGCTACGCCCTGGAAGTGTGCCTCAACGTGGAGGAGATCACCGGGTCGCTCATCGAAAAGTTCGTGCGCGACTTCACGGCCGGCACCCTCAAGCTGGACAAAACGCTCTACACGTTCCACCACGAGGCCGACGATGAGGACGACGAGGAATAAAAAAAACGATACCTTACAAACGAAACGCCGCCGGATGCTGTTACCGTTTGGCAAACAGTTGCCCCGGCCCTAACTTGCAGCCTCTTTTACCGTATTCTCTTGGTTATTACCCGCATGTAGCTCCTTATGTCTCTCCGGCCTGCGAAATGGGCAGCCGCCGGAGTGTATTTGCACCAAGTGTTACTTCCAAAATTGTTCTTTGTTCATGCAGAAAATCCGTTTCGTAGACTCCCGCAATTCCCGGTTTTACGCCACCGTCCGCAATCGCGTTGACGCTTATTTCGCGGAAAGAAACCTTTCCAAAAACGGCAACTGGGCCATGTGGGCCAAAGTTGCCTTCTTCCTGGGGGGAACGGCGCTTTCCTACGCCCTGATCCTTTCGGGCTGGTTTTCGCCCTGGGGCATGCTGGGGCTGGCCATCATCCTGGGCATGTTTACGGCCTTCGTGGGCTTTAACGTGGGCCACGACTCCATTCACGGCTCGCTGTCGCCCAACCCCAAAGTAAACTACCTGGTGAGCCTGAGCTTCAACCTGATCGGGGCCAACGCCTACATGTGGAACATCACCCACAACATCGTGCACCACACCTACACCAACATCCACGGGCACGACGAGGACCTGGAAGTGGCCCCCGGTCTCATCCGCCTCGACGACAAGGATAAACTTTCGAGCTTCCAGCGGTTCCAGCACTACTACGCGTTTCCGCTCTACGGCCTGGCTTCCCTCTCCTGGGTGTTCCGCAAAGACTACGTGAAATTTTTCCAGAAAAAGATCGGATCGTACGACAACTCGAAACACCCGCGCAGCGAGTATTTTAACCTGTTCTTCTTCAAAGCCCTGTACTACACGCTGTTCATCGTGGTGCCACTGCTGGTGCTCGACCTCGCGTGGTGGCAGTTCGTGATCGGCTTCGTAGTCATGCACCTGGCCGAAGGGCTGGTACTCGGGCTGGTGTTCCAACTGGCCCACGTGGTAGAAGGTACTTCCTTCCCCGAACCTGACCCCAACGGTACCATCGAAGAAGCCTGGGCGGCGCACCAGATGCACACCACGGCCAACTTTGCCAGTACCAACCCGGTGGCTACCTTCTTTTGCGGCGGCCTCAACATGCAGATCGAACACCACCTCTTCCCGAAGGTGTGCCACATCCACTACCCGGCCATTTCGGCAATCGTGAAGCAGACGGCGGCCGAGTTTAACCTGCCTTACTACGAACAAAAGACCTTCCTGCTGGCCCTGCGGTCCCACTACCGGGTGCTGCGCCGCTACGGCAAAGAAGCCTACCAGCGGACGAATGAGAACGCTACGCTGTCAGCAGCTTAGGATAGACAGGAGACGGGAGACATTAGACAGGAGACTGGCGGAAACCGCAGTTGCCTGATCACCCCAAAAAAAGAAGGGCCATCAGTAACGATGGTCCTTCTTTTTTTTATTACTGGACGGTCAGGTAAATACGGCCTGTTGCTGAAACGCCAGTCTCCCGTCTAATATCTAATGTCTAATATCTCTAATACGTTTTGGCTTTCTTCAGGTACGGTTTCCAGTCTTCGGCGATGAAGCCGGAGAAGTCGCGGAGGAACATGATGAAAGAAGGTTTGTAGGGCTCCTGGGCCAGGCGCATGTTGGCTTCCTGGGGTGTAAAGTCGCCCTTCTTGGAGTTGCACCGTTTGCAGGCCGTCACCAGGTTGTCCCAGCTCGACTTGCCGCCGCGCGACTTGGGCACCACGTGGTCAAGGGTCAGCTCTTCGGTAGCCTGGCAATACTGGCACCGGTGGCTGTCGCGGCGGAAGATGTTGTGGCGGCTCAGCACCACCCCCTTGTAGGGCAGGTGTACGTACCGGTGCAACCGGATGATGGAAGGAAACGGGTACGTGGTCGTGACCGTCCGGAGAAAATCCGTTTCGGAGCGGGATACCAGCTCCGCTTTGTTCATGTACACGAGTATGAATGCTTTTTGCACACTGCATATAGTGAGTGCACTATAATCCTGGTTGAGGACCAATACTTTCTGAGGCATAACGAGTAAAGCTTCGATAATAACAACCCACGAACGACGCGCAATGTTCCCTCTCCAGGCGCTGCCCCGGAAGGAAGGGACTTCACTAATTTTACGAAAGCCCGCCGACTTAGCCAAACCCGTTGCCGGTTTTGTGCGCAAAAGCAGGCCGCCCCGTACCCGCCACGCCAGGCCCGTCCTGGACCGGCGGTGCACGCGGGAGCAGGTGCCGCAGCACCGCGAATCAGCAGTAGTATTCCGAGAATAGGCCATAAAACAGAATAAAGTCCAATTATTATAACTAATTATAAGAATAATCTATTGCTAAATTTTGCTTTTACCCTTTTATTGGTGCCTGCAAACGGATTCTTTACCAACCCTGCATTCGCTTACCGCTATGACATCATTTACCCGCCGGCACTTCATTGAGAGGGCGGCCAAGCTGACCGGCTCCGGCTACACGGCCATGGTGGCGCTGGACCTGATTCCCAAGTCCCCGGCGCGTACGCTTTCCCTTCCCGCCAACGGCAACGGCAAACGCGTTCTCGTCCTGGGAGCGGGCATGGCCGGCCTGGCGGCGGCTTACGAACTGGGAAAGCTGGGCTACGAATGCACGGTGCTGGAGGCCCGCAACCGGCCCGGCGGCCGGATCTGGACGGTGCGGCGGGGCACCCGGGAAAAAGAACTGGAAGGCCCCGAACAAACCTGCCGGTTTGATGAAGGACAGTACTTCAATGCGGGGGCCATGCGCATTCCGCACCACCACGAATCGGTGATCCGGTACTGCCGCGAACTGGGCGTGCCGCTCGAAAGCTTCAACAACACCAACGAAGGGGCCTACTACTACAGCGACGGGGGCCGCGGGCCGCTGGCCAACAAACGCATCCGGCAGCGGGAACTGCACAGCGACCTGCGCGGCTACACGGCCGAACTGCTGGCCAAGGCGTTTGACCAGTCGGCGCTGGACCTGCCGCTGTCGGCCGAAGACAAGCAGAAGGTCATTGAATACCTGGTGGCCGAAGGCAGCCTCGACGCCGGCAAACGCTACAAGGGTACGGCCCGGCGGGGTTACCAGGTGGCCCCCAGCGCCTACGACCAGCCCGGCACGATGGCCGAAGCCCCGGCCCTGCTGCACCTGATCGAAGCGGGTTACCTGTCGCCGCACTTCTACAACGTGCCCGAGTACACCTACGAACAACAAACCACCATGCTGATGGTACCCGGCGGCACCGACCGGCTCACGGAGGGCTTCGTCAAAAAGATCGGGAAGAAGATCACGTACGGGGCCGAGGTGCAGGAGATCAAAAAGACGGAAAGCGGGGCCACCGTGACGTACCTCGACAAAAAGACCGGCGCCACCAAAGAACTGACCGGCGACTTCTGCATCTGCACCATTCCCCTGCCGGTGCTGAGCGGCATTGCCAACAACTTTTCGCCCAACGTGCAGCGGGCCGTGGACCTGGTGCCGTACAACAACACCTGCAAGGTGGGTTTGCAGTTCAAACGCCGGTTCTGGGAGGAAGACGACGGCATTTACGGGGGCATTACCCGCACCAACCTCGACATTACGCAGGTGGTGTACCCCTGTTCGGGCTACCTTTCCCGGAAGGGCGTGCTCATCGGCTGCTACAACTACGGGTCCACCGCCGAGCGGCTGGGCAACCTGTCGCTGGCTGAACGCGAAAAGCTGGTGCTGGCGCAGGGAAGCAAGATTCACCCGCAGTACGGGCAGGAGTTCGAATCCGGTTTTTCGCTGGCCTGGCAGAAAATCCCCTACAGCCAGGGCGGTTGGGCGGTGTATTCGCCCGAAGCCCGGCAGCGGTACTACCCGGCCTTCCTGCAACCCGACGGCGCCGTGTACTTCGCCGGGGAACACACCTCGTACCTGACCGCCTGGATTGCCGGCGCCTTCGAATCCGCCTTGCGCACGGTAGAATCCATCCACGCACGGGTACGGCAGTGAGTATTGAGTATTGGGTATTGAGTATTGGGTATTGAGTATTGGGTATTGGGTATTGGGTATTGAGTATGCGCTGCCCGTGCATCCCGGACAAGTTCACCCACGCAGTACTCAGTACTCAATACTCACTACTCACTACTTAGAACGCAGCACCTCCACCGGGTCGCCCACGGCTACGCGGGTTCCCTGGTTGGCGTAGAGGGAGTTCTGGCCGAAGTAGATTTTGTTGTTGGCGGCGCGGTACGTAGCCAGCGTCTGGAGCGGCTCGCGGCCCCGCTGCGCCGTCTCCTGGTCGATGGTGGTCATTACGCAGCGGGCACAGGGCTTTACGCCGTAGAAGTAGCTCTCCCCGATCCGGAAGTGGCCCCAGGTATCCTCGGCGAAGGGCGCCGCGCCGCGCACCACGAAGTTGGGTCGGAAGCGGTTGATGGGCACGGGCTCGATCAGCCGGGCGTTGAGTTCGGCCAGGGAAGCTTCGCCGATCACCAGGAACGGGTACGCATCGGCAAAGCTCACCGCGTCGTCCGAAAGGGCGTACCGTTCGTCCACGGGCCGGTGGGTGTCGGGCGGCATGTACACCAGCCGGCAGGGGAACCCGATGGCCTCCGTAAACCAGCGGTCCGCCTCCGTTCCGACGGCGAGGGCCGGGCAGGTGTCGTCCCACACGGTCACTTGCAATTTTTCGCCGGTGTGCGCCCCGTAGGGCACCCGCAGTTCGTGCCGGCCCGGCGCCGTGATCCGCAGCCCCGTCTCCCCGAGTTCCGTCTTTACCAGGGCCATCCGGGCGTACTTCCGTTGCGTGAGAAACTGGTTCTGGGCGTCTACCAGCATCCAGCGCCGGTCGTATTGCAAGCCGAGGGGCTCCACGGCGGCGCTGTTCAGCCGCACGCCGCCCAGCGACTTGATGGGGTACACGTAAAGCTCCGAGAGGTACAGGCCGTTGGTCATGAGCAGTGGTTGGTTATTAGTTGTTCGTTGTTCGAACCTGATAGGAGATGTTAAGCGTAAGACGGTGAACTAACCGTTTTTAGTTTATTTTGCGTCCCGGTACGGTTCGCAAATTGACCTGATTTCCGTAATCAACCAAATCGTATAACCACGTGCAGCGGTGTGCTCACTTGGCACCCACTACTGACCACTGACCCCTTCCCCAATGCTCGAACAGATCAAATCCTTAGCCCGGCAGTGCGCCGCCGACCTGGTTGCCACGCGGCGGCACCTGCACGCCAACCCCGAATTGTCCTTCCAGGAATTCAACACGGCCCGCTTCGTGGCCGAAAAGCTGCGTGCGTTGGGGCTCCGGCCGCAGGAAGGCATTGCCGGCACCGGCGTGGTCGCCCTGATCGAAGGCCGCAACCCGGGGCACCGCACGGTAGCCCTCCGCGCCGACATGGACGCCCTGCCCATTGCCGAAACCAACGACGTGCCCTACAAATCGACCAACCCCGGCGTGATGCACGCCTGCGGCCACGACGTGCACACGGCCTCCCTGCTGGGCGTGGCGCAAATCCTGTCGGGTTTGAAAGATCACTTCGAGGGCACGGTGAAGCTGGTGTTCCAGCCCGGTGAGGAAAAAGCCCCGGGCGGCGCGGCCATGATGATCCGCGAAGGGGTACTGGAAAACCCGCGGCCCGCCGGCATGCTGGGCCAGCACGTGGCGCCCAACATTCCCGTGGGCAAGGTGGGCTTCCGCGAGGGCCTCTACATGGCCAGCGCCGACGAACTCTACCTGACCGTAAAGGGTAAGGGCGGCCACGGGGCCATGCCCGACCAGAACATCGACCCGGTGCTCATTACGTCGCACATCATCGTGGCCCTGCAACAGATCGTGAGCCGGCACGCCAACCCCCGCATTCCCTCGGTGCTGTCGTTTGGCCGGGTTACGGCCAACGGGGCCACCAACGTGATTCCGGGCGAGGTGCTGGTGGAAGGCACGTTCCGGACGATGGACGAGGCGTGGCGGGAGTCGGCCCTGCGCAAAATGAAAAAGATGGCCGAAGGCATTGCCGAAGCCATGGAAGGCCGGTGCGAATTCAACATCCTGCGCGGCTACCCTTTCCTGAAAAACAACCCCGAACTCACCCGCCGGTCGAAGGGGCGGGCCATTGCGTACGTGGGCGCCGACAACGTGCTGGACCTCGACATCTGGATGGCGGCCGAAGACTTTGCCTTCTACACGCAGCACACCGACGCCTGCTTCTACCGCCTGGGCACCCGCAACGAGGCCCGCGGCATCATCTCTTCCGTGCACACCCCCACCTTCGACATCGACGAACAGGCCCTCGAAACCGGCGCCGGCCTGATGAGCTGGCTGGCCGTGGAGGAGCTGAAGGGTTAGGGTCAACTCATCCCCCTACCCCCTTCGGCTTTCCCACCAACCTTCCCGCAAGGGGGACTGCGTACCCGTCGGTACCAAGACAAGGCTCATCCGCGGTCGACGGGCACGGGTCCCCCTTGTGGGTTTGCCAGTGGGTAAGGGAAGGGGGTAGGGGGATGATTTTTTGTTACCTCCTAACGTTCAATCACCAGCTTCTTCGTTGCAGCCGTGCCCCAACTGACGAAGTAGACGCCGGGCGGCAGGTCGGGAATGGGAATCCGGACCGCGTTGGAACCCGGCCGGGCTTCGGTGCGGAGGCGTTTTACTTCGCGGGCCAGGCCGTTGCGCACCACTACTTCTACCGGGCCGCTTTGCGCAGCGGTGAAAGAGAGGGTCACCTCGTCGTTTGCCGGGTTGGGGAAAAGGCGAACCAATTCGGCCGGGCGTTCGGCCAAGGGTTCGCCGGCGGCCTCACGGGCGGCGCCGGGCACGTAGGGCGAAAGGCGGCTGCCGGGAATGGGCCGCTCCAGCGTGCCGCCGGGCAGTTGCCAGCCCACGGCCAGCCCGTCGCCGCCCGCTGCCTCTTTTTGCAGGGCTTCAATGTAGTACTTCTTGCCGGCCTCCAGGCGGATGGCGACCGACTGCTGACTGGCGTACTTGGTCCACTGCCGCGCGTACGTCCAGCCCGAACGCGCAATCCGTACTTTGCCCGTGGGACTGCTGCTGGTGGAAAGCCACAGTTCGGTATTGTCGTCGCCGGCGATCCAGAACGTGTAGTAGCCCGTCACCGGCGGATGTACGTAGCCCCGCATCCGCGTGCCGTAGTTGTCGCCCCGGTTGGACGGTGCTTCAAACAACGTCGCCTGGCCCGTGAAGGCAGGCGATTGGGACAAGGGAATGCTGGAGATCGAAGTGCCCGAAATGTTCGTCCACACTTCCCGCCGGATCGTGCCCGTGACCTGACCCGGCAGCGTACCGTCGGGGGCGGCGTAGTTCCTGGCCGCATCGTCCAGGATCAGAACCCAGTCGTTGCCCCGCCCCTTGCTGCCCGGCGGGTCGAAGAGCCGGGTGCCGCTGTTGGCAAACTTGCCGATGAAAGAAGCTTTCCCGGTGCGGGGGTCGTACCACCAGCCGTTCACCGATGTGCCCGAAACTTTGCCCAGGCTGGCGGTAAACGACTGCCCGGTGGCAGCGTAGACGAACGCAAAGTCACTTCCCCGGCACGCCGCCAGGTAGTCGGCCCCGGTGCCCTGCCCGGAGGCGATCAGGCCCTGGTCGGGCACGAGGGTCAGCAGGCGGCGGGCTTCCGCCAGGCGGCGCAGGTGCTTCATCTGCCCGGCGCCCGGGTGGCCCAGGGCCGTTTTCCAGGGCGTACGCGGCGTGTTCTCGAGCTTGTTGTTGCGCGTAGGGTCGTAAAACTGGAAGATGTTGTTGTTGCCGTACACGTACCCCAGCGCCCCGCTGAACACCGACCAGTACGCCGACTGCCGCACGTCGTAGTCATTGAACCAGCCGTTGGCCGGGTTCCAGTTTACGGGGTGGTCTTCGTAGCAAGCTTCCCCGTTGATCACCGGCTTGGCCGGCAAGCGGCGGTAGTCGGCCAGGGCCATGGTCGCCGGCGAGGTTTGGTTGTAGGCGTAGTGCCCCGACTGGTACATGTTGAAACTGAGCCAGGTATCGCCGTGAAAGTAGGTGGACGACGTTCTTCTGCCGCCGGGGTGGTACGTCATCACCTGGCTGGTGCCCACCACGCTGCGAATGCCCTCGGCCAGGGCCCGGAAGATGGCGTAGTGCTTCGATTCTTCGGGAATCTGGTCGCCGCCCAGCATCCAGATGATGGGTTTGTAGCGGTACCGGCTGGCCAGCCACGCGCCGTAGCGTTTGGCCGTTTCGGGGGTAAATATTTCAATGTCCGTACTCGTGTACCCATTCACCTTGTCGCCCCAGGCGGGCAGCAGGCCAAAGTACATGCCCAGCGCCTCGGCCTTGTTGATGATGTAATCCACGTGCTGGAAGTACGACTCGTTGGGTCGGGTGGGGTCGTTGTTGTGCAGCGGCGTATGTCCGTATACGTTGGGCTCGGTGAGGCCCCTCGCCTGCCAGGGAATGAGCGGCGCCATGATGACCGTAAAACCCTTCGCGGCCCGGTCGGCCAGGTACAAATCCACCTCCGACCGGTAGAGGCGCTTGAAGATCAGCCAGCCGGTGTCCCCCAGGAAGAAAAAAGGCGTGCCGTCGGTGTAGGTGAGGTACCGGCCGTTGGCCGACACCCGCAACGGTCCCTTCACGGCCTGGGGGGCGTAGGCCAACGGGACCAGCGGCCTTGCCGGCGCCGTTTTTGTACCCTTACGGGGTAGCGTTTCGGGCGGCGAAGCGTACGCCGGGAGGACAAAGGGACCGGCACCCAAAAGACAAAGCAGGACGAGGCGGCAGCAAAACGCGGCCATTGCGTTCATTTTTCTTTCCATCAATGCTGGTAATTAATTACTTGCAGGTGCCGCGGGGAGCCGGAATGCACGGCACTTTTCCAGGATGACACCCCAACTGAACCGGCGGCACCGCTAAGTTAGGCGGTGCTTTTCAATTCACCATTTTGGAATAGCTTTGTGCGCAACGGCAAGCCCTTCCCATCTAACCCCATGCACCTACTTCCTTTCCGCGTACCCGCTTTCCTCCTGCTCCCCGTTGCTTTCTTTCTCCTGGCCGCCCGGGCGCCGGCCCAGGTCGTGACCTGGCAGGGCCCCGAAGGTTTTGCTTCTGCGAAATACTACCAGGTAAAGGTCAACGGGACGCCCGTGCCGGTGTACGACACACCCATTGCTTCGTACGCCGTGTTTGACTTTACGGGCAAAGTGACCGTGGAAGTGACTACGATGTTCGACGTGCGGTGGGTGGACGTGCGGCCGCTGCGGCACAACCTCAAACCCACCTATACCGGCGATCATTCCTTTACCCTTGCCCTCGACCAGCCCGGCAACCTGAGCCTGGAGCTGAACGGACGCATCCGGCAGCAGCCCCTGTTCCTGTTTTCCAACGCGCCCGAAAAGAACAAGCCTTCCCGCACGGACAAAAACGTGGTCTGGTTCGAATCGGGCAAACTCTACAAGGACGTAAAACTTGAACTGCAAGACAACCAGACGGTGTACATTGAGGGCGGCGCGGTGGTGCAGGGCTACCTGTTTGCCAACAACAAGAAGAACATCAGAATCCGCGGGCGGGGCATCCTCGACGGCTCCCTCAACCGCCAGCAGGTGGGCAACAAGGTGCGCTTCATCGACCTGCGGGACTGCGAAAACGGCTCCATCGACGACATCGTCCTGCACAACGGCACCACCTGGCAGATTGCCCTGTTCCACTGCAACCGGATGAACATTACCAATGCCCGCATTGTGAGCGAAGCCGGCGGCGACGACGGCATGGACATTTTCCGGTGTACCAACGTGACCGTGGACGGGGTATTCGCCCACACCAAAGACGACTGCATCGCCATCAAGTCGGGCGGCAAGTACCCGGCCGACCACCCGACCGACAACATCCTGGTCAAAAACTGCACGTTCTGGAACTCCTTGTGGGGCAACGCCGTGGAGGTGGGCTTTGAACTGTACTCGGACGAGGTGAAAAACATCCGCTTCGAAAACATTGACATCATCCACGTGGAGGACGGGGCGGCCCTGAGCATTCACAACGCGGGCCAGTCGCACGTGCACCACGTGGTATTCGAGAACATCCGGATCGAGGACGCGGACCAGAAGCTGATTGACGTGGCGATTTTCTTCTCCCAGTGGGGTCCCGACGGCATCCGCGACGAGGCGTTCGTGAAGGCCAATTACCTGCACGGGGCCTGGGACGGCGTGCAGAAGATTCCCGCGGGCAAGGAGGCGCACCACCGCCAGTTCCGCGGCCGGGTGAGCAACGTCGTGTTCAAAGACATTCACGTGGTGGACGGTCCCCTGCCCTTCTCGGTGTTCCACGGCTTCGACAAGGAGCACAACGTGACGGGCGTCACCATCGAAAACCTCACCTACCACGGCAAGCGCCTGACCACGCTGGAGGCGGCAAAGGTCCGGACGCAGGACGCGGAAGTAGTGATTAAGTGAGGGATTTGAGCCGGACCAGCTTGATCTTGCCACAAAGGCAATAAGACACCGAGGAACACAAAGGATTTTCCGGCAACGGATGTCTTTGTGAAACTTGGTGTCTTAGTGCCTTTGTGGCGCATTGCCCGTTTACCGAATCAGTACAGTCAATGATTGGTCAAACATCCTGGAGATAAGGCACTTCAATGTCGTCCGCATTTACCCCATTGGCGACCAGCCCTTTTTGCAAATCCACGTCCGAAAGATTGATCTGGATGAGCACCTTATCCTCCACAAGGTCGATCTGGGCAACGAATTCATTGATGTATTCTTCTTCTACACTGTCCCAGCCCTGCGTAACCACGGCAAAGCGGTTTTCCTGTTCATCGTATACCCGCACGTTTTTAAGATTGCTTTGCTTGCCACCGTACCCCGCGTTGAGCAGATCGTTCAAAGTGGCCTTAATTGCGTTTCGATACAGTTCTATTTTTTCCATGTGATCTTATTCGTTTGCGGATTGAATACCAGGAGGCTGATCCTTGCTTCTTCTAAGATAGCTTTTATAAAGGGGTTTGTGAAATGCTTTTTAAGGGTATTATACGGGACAGCCAAGAACAAAGGGAAAAAAGGCGGTCCCCAACGGGAGCCGCCTTTCCGGTATTCTGCATCATGGAAAAAGTTGCACTACAATATTCAATCAAACGAATTTTAGTGTCCTGATTATTCAATTGTTACGGACAAGGATAAACCCCATTGTTCCGGCGCTGCCCAGAATAATCAGGATACCGCTTGGCTTTCCCATGTTTATGGATGGAGTGGGTATTCGAATCATCCGTAGGGCGGGCGTGCCGGGCCGCCCCCCAGGCGAGGTACGCCCCGAAGTCGGCGGCGCTGATGCCGCTCCGCTTCGATTCGGCGAGAATCACTGTTCCAATGTCGCACATAACGGTAAGGTTTAAGGGTTCGTTCATTCGGTACTGCCTGACTTTGATTGAGAAGGGAGACAGGAGACTGAACACTATTATTCAGTTAGATGGGGATTTACCATTTTATGTTTCCATCGGAGCGTTTAAAATGCGGTCATTGTCCCTCGTCTCCTGTCTAAAGTCTCCTGTCTCATTTATTGATTGGCAATGACATCGGCCAGGAGGCTGCCGTTGGCCTTCCGCAGTTCGAGGGCGGCCAGCTTCAGTTGCACCAGGGCGTTGATGTAGTTGTTCTGCGCACTGCGCAATTCCGTTTCCGCGTTGAGCAGGTCCGACAGGGAGGCTACGCCTTCCTTGTACTGCAATTGCGTCTGGGCGTACACCTGTTCGGCCAGGCCGCGGTTTTCGCGCTGGGCCACCAGGGCGGTCCGGGCGTTGGCGAGCCGGGCGTTGGCGTTCACCACGTCGAGCGTGATCGACTCTTCCAGTTGCTGCGTCCGGTTCTCCACCTGGCGCATGCGGAGGGTTGACTGCTGGGCCTGGGCCCGCTTGCGCAAACCATCGAACAGCGGCACGTTCAGCGAAAGTCCGACCACGCCGGTGCGGAACCAGGGGTGACCGGTTTGCAGGAAGTTGAACTCCTGCCGCAGGGCCTGGTAGTTGAAGCTGCCGAAGGCCGACAGCGACGGGGCGTAGCCGGCGTTCACGTTTTTCCGCTCCAGTTGGTACAGTTCGCGCTGCTTGTTCAGCAGTTGGTGATCCGTACGGCGGGCAAAAATATTTTCGTCGCGGTTCAGGCGGATGGCCACGTCTTCGTTCTCGTCGATGTCGCTCACGATGCCCAGCGGCTGCGTCACGGGCATGCCGATGAGAAATTTGAGCAGGTTGCGCTGCTGCGTGTAGCCGGTTTCCAGGTTGTCGATCTGCGTTTGCAGATTGGTGATGTTGACCCGGATGCGGTCGGCATCGCTCTTTTTGAGCACGCCGTTCTGGTACTGCACCTGCGAGATGGCCGCCACCTGGTTGAGCCGTTCGAGGTTGCCGCGCAGGATTTCGAGCTGCCGGGCGCTGATCTGGGCGTTGTAGTAGGTGGCGCTTACGTCGTAGGCCACGTCTTCCTGCACCTTGCGCGTGTTCAGTTGGGCAAACTCCCGCGAGGTCTTGGCGGCCTTGAGGCCCACCAGGTACGATTGGCTGTAGAGCAGCTGCGAGGCTTCCACCCCGGCCGTAGCGTTGTACTTGGTGCCGAACCGCACCGGAATAAACGTACCCGGCTCCCCGCCGAAAACTTCCGCCGGCAACAGGTTGGTCGGGATGATGAGGTTATCCTGGAACCGGCCGCTGGCGTTCACCTGGGGCAGGCCCTGGCTGCGCACTTCTTTCACCTGCTCCCGGGCCAGTTGCTCATCAAACCCCGACGTTTTAAGGTCGCGGTTGTTTTTGGCGGCGTAGGCCAGGGCGGCTTCCAGCGTGTACGTGCTGTCGGCCGTTTGCGCGGAGGCAACCGGAGCGGCAGCCCACAGGCCCAGCAGCAGGGCTACGCTCCACCGGCCTTTCGGCCCTCTCCCCCCTGTGTTCTGCGTAAAGAATGCCATGTCTTTATAAATAGTACGATTCGAAGAAAAAACTTTGTTCTATTGGTTCGGTAACTACCAAACTGTGAAGAACTTGAATAACGCCGCGCCGGGCGGAGCGGCTGCTGCTTTTACCGGGAAAAACCACGAAATATCCATTCCTTGTTGAAGCTTTGACGGTAACCAAAGGTAAACCATGTAAGATCAAACGACGAAAAGAATGGGACGAGCAGTAGGTTTTTGGGAGCGAAGCCGCAAAAAGGAGAGCTTAAGCAACGGATTGCAAGGCCCGGTCACGCTGCCAAAACACCGCCGGAATTGCACTGGTTCCTCTGGTTCGGCAAATACCGAACCAGCGTTTTAAAAAATTACTTCTCTCCTTTTTCCTGCACGTACCGGTCGAGCAGTTGCAATGATTCCTGCTCGAAAAAGGCGTAAAAGTCGGCGATGTCGGCCAGGGCCTGGTTGAATTTCCCGTGTTCATTGCTCCGCAGCTTCACGCAGTCGCGCATCATCTTGCTAACTACGCCAAAATGGCAGAGTTCCTTGCGCATCATTTCCAGCCAGTTCTCGGCGTTGAGCCGGAAGTAGCGTTTGCGGTCGCCGGGCAGGGTAAAGTACCCGACGAGTCCCTGGTTGAGCAGGAATTGCAGCGAGGTGCTGATGGAGCTTTTGCTGGCCTGGAGGTACGCCTGGATTTCGTTGAACGTCTTGTAAGGGGGTTCGGCAATGAGCAGGAAGCCCAGCACGCGGCCGACCATGCGCGGGAAGCCCGACTTTTCGAAAAAGACGCCCACTTTTTCAATGTGTTCCTTTTTGGCCTCCTCGGTCGCCGCGGCCGAATCCTCAGTTTGCATAACAAAGCAGTTAGTACTTGGTGGTAATGGTGGGCCTGGCAAAGAAAATCGCAGAATCGGGACCGGTGGTTAGCATATTACGCGGTGCTCATCCGTCTCCAGGAGTATAACGCGCAACCGCACGAACGAACCCTGCCGCGCAGGTTCGGGCTGGTGGTTCGAAAATTACGCAAAATACGCTTTTCACCGCAATGAACGGGCACACGGAAGGATTGGACGCATACCGGGTACACACCGGGGGAGGACTCGGCGGCACAAGCGGGGCGGCCGGGTTTTGGTTCCACCGGCGGGAATTCCTGCAAGGACAGCCCTGTGGGGAACCCCTCGTCTTCCAGCTGCGCCGCGGGCCGGACCGGGTGGCCGCTACCTTTGTGCTGTACGAACGGGACGGCACCGGCGTAAGTCCCTGCCGGGCGCCGTTCGGGAGCATTGCCCTCGACCCGCAGGTTCCCTTCGACGCCCTGGGCCGGCTGGTGCAGGCCGTGGATGATGCGGCCCGGCAGCGGGGCCTCTCAGGCATCCGGGTGGTGTCGTACCCGTTCTGCTACGCCCCGGAGGCTTCGGCCCTGCTCACGGCGGCCTTCACGGCCAACGGCTACGCGGTGGCCGTCACCGACCTCAATTTCCACCTGCCCGTCACCGCCGAAGCGCTGGAAGGCCGCCTGCACCCTTCGGAGCAGCGGCGCCTGCGCAAATGCCTGCGGGCGGGGTTGCATTTTGCGGAAGAACCCGCGCCGGACCTGCCGCCCCTGTACGCGTTCGTGGCCGACTGCCGGCGGCGGCGCGGCTTCCCCGTCACCCTCGACTACGCCGGGTTCGAGGCCCTCTTCCGGCACTTTCCGGACCAGTACCGGGTTTTCACCGTCCGCGACGGGAGCCGGCTGGCGGCCCTGGCAGTGGGCGTCCGGGTGAGCCCCGGCATCCTGTACTACTTCTACCCCGCCGACGACCCGGCCTACCACACCTACAGTCCTACCGTGCTCCTGCTGGCGGGCATGTACGGGTACGCCCAGTCGCACGGCTACGGGCTGCTTGACCTGGGCATTGCCACTGATGCGGGCCGGCCCAACCCGGGACTGATCCGCTTCAAACGAAACATGGGCGCGGAACCTTCCCTCAAACTGACCTTCCAGAAAACATTTTTCACTGACGGCTGACCGGCCCACCTCCCCGGTGAACCGTCCATCAAACAATTCGTACTGGAATGGAGTCATTTACCGAAGGACCGTGTTTGCAATTTCAAATTCGGAATTATGGATTTTGGATTAACTGCATCACCTGCAACGCGCGTATGACCCGGCGTCCCTAATCCATAATTCAAAATTCATCATTTAAAATCCAATATTCATAATTCCCCCTTTTCCCCAACCTGAAACATGAACCGATTCCTCGTACTGACCATCGTGGTAGTACTCCTTTTCGTTGCCGACTGGTACGTATTCCAATCCCTGCGCCAGTGGAACCTGTCCGCGCCGAGCCCCTTCCGGAAAACCGCCGCCACGGTGGCCGGCGTACTGGCCGTGGCCTCACTGGTGAGCATTGTGCTGTTTTTCCTGTTGCCCCGCGATATTGGCAAGCTTCGCAACGTGCTGGGCATCATTATATTTGCCAACCTGCTCAGCAAGCTATTTGCGGCCGTCCTCCTGTTTGCCGACGACCTGGGACGCCTCGGCCGCTGGGCCGCGTCGCTCTTTTCGAAGCCGTCCGGCCCGGTTGACCCGACCGCCCCGGCCATTACCCGTTCGGATTTTATGGTGCAGGCCGCCGTAGTGGCCGGCTCCATTCCCCTGGTGGGCATTACGTACGGCATCCTGTCGGGGGCCCACGACTACCGGGTGCGGCGGGTGACCGTCAAGCTTCCCAACCTGCCCAAAGCCTTCGACGGGCTGCGCATTGCGCAACTTTCGGACATTCACTCGGGCAGTTTCTTCAACAAAAAGGCCGTGCAGGGGGGCGTAGATATGCTGCTGCGCGAAAAGCCCGACGTGGTGTTCTTTACCGGTGACCTGGTAAACAACGTCGCCTCCGAGGTGCAGGACTACATTCCGATCTTTCAGAAGGTAAAGGCGCCGCTGGGCGTGTACTCCACGCTGGGCAACCACGACTACGGCGACTACGTGTCCTGGCCGAGCCTGGCCGCCAAGCGGCAGAACCTGGAAGACCTCAAGCACGCCCACGGGCTGCTCGGCTGGGACCTGCTCATGAACCAGCACCGGATGCTCAAGGAAGGGGGCGAACAACTCGCCATCATCGGCATCGAAAACTGGGGCGGCAAGGGCAACTTTCCCAAGTACGGCAAGCTGGACCAGGCCCGCCAGGGCACCGAGGCCGCTCCCGTCAAGTTGCTCCTCTCCCACGACCCGAGCCACTGGGAGGCGCAGGTGCTGCCCGAGTTTCCCGACATCGACCTGATGTTCGCCGGCCACACGCACGGCATGCAGTTCGGCGTGGAGTTGCCGGGCCTCAAGTGGAGCCCCGTGCAGTACATGTACAAGCAGTGGGCCGGCCTGTACGAAGAGGCGGGCCGCTACCTCTACGTCAACCGCGGCTACGGCTACCTGGGTTTTCCCGGCCGCATCGGCATCCTGCCGGAGATTACGATTGTGGAATTGAAAAAGGCGTAACAGTAGAGCCGCGATTCATCGCGGCTAATCGATGAATCGCGGCGTAACGCCCGCATCATTTCCGCCCCGAAATTCGTTGTGTACGTAACGATATTGCCAAACCACTGCTATGACCTCCCTGACGAAAATGTTTGCTGCCAGCCTGCTGGCTTTCAGCTTATTCTCCTGCGGACAGAACCAATCGGAACGGGCCAGCCAGGCAAATGCCGGCATGGCCGGTGCGGCCGCCGATCCGAATGCTCCGTCACTCGGGCTGCAAAAGATTGCCGAAGGGGTTACTTCCCCGGTGGCCTTTGCCCACGCCGGCGACGGGTCGGGACGGCTGTTCATCGTGGAGCAGCCCGGCCGCATCCTGGTGGTGAAAAACGGGAAAGTAGCCCCCAAACCTTTCCTCGACCTGGGGAGCCGCGTGGAACGGCTGGGTGAAAACTACTCGGAAAAGGGCCTGCTCGGCCTGGCTTTCCACCCGGACTACGAAAACAACGGCCGCTTCTTCGTGTACTACAGTTCGCCGGCCCGCAAAGGCGGCGTGGACCACGTGGCGGTGCTGGCCGAATACAAGGCTTCGGGCGACCAGGCGCAGATGGACGAGAAAGTGCTGCTGCGCGTGGACCAGCCGGAGTCGAACCACAACGGGGGCCAACTGGCCTTCGGGCCCGACGGCTACCTGTACCTGGGACTGGGCGACGGCGGCGGGGCCAACGACCGGCACGGCAAGACCGGCAACGGGCAGAACCTCACCAACCTGCTCGGCAAGATCATCCGCCTCGACGTGAACCAGGGCAACCCCTACGGCATTCCGCCCGACAACCCGTTCGTGGGCAAGGACGGGGCCGACGAAATCTACGCCTACGGCCTGCGCAACCCCTGGCGCTTTTCGTTTGACCGCGAAACCGGGCAACTGTTCTGCGGCGACGTGGGCCAGAACGAGTACGAGGAGGTGAACATCATTGAGAAGGGCAAGAACTACGGCTGGCGGGCCATGGAAGCTACCCACGCGTTCGATAAATCCCTGCAAGCCTCCGTGGGCAACACCGTGCCGCCCATCGACGAGTACCCGCACAGCGTGGGCAACAGCATTACGGGCGGCTACGTGTACCGGGGCAAGGGCGTTCCGGCGCTGCAAGGCAAGTACGTATTCGCCGACTGGGCCGGCAAGGTGTTCTCCCTGGAAAAACAGGGCGAAAAATGGCAGCGGCAGAACCTGGCCCTGGACGGCGTGGAGGACCTGCGCGTCAACAGCCTGGGCGAAGACGAAAACGGCGAACTCTACCTGCTTACCCAGCAGGAAGTGGGGGCCAACAGCAACACTGGCATCGTGTACCGCATTACCGGCGGGGGCAACCAGTAATCAGCCCCAGGGGCCGCCAATACTGCACAATTGCCTCTTTTTCAAAAGAGAACTTACGCGTAACGTTTTATTGTTTATACTTGAAAAGCTGCACATTTTAAAATTACCTGCTATCTTATTGCACCCAAAAAACTGCCTTAAACTATTGCCGTTCTCCCCGCGTTTATAGCGTACGGTCCGGTAATTGGTGTGTTTGGCGATACGTAAAACTGTATTCAATATGATCATGAAAAAATTGCTTCTGTTGCTGCTGCCATTGATCGTAGGAGCAAGCTTTGTGTTTTCGACGATGCGTGGCGGCGATGAGCGTAAAGTGAAGGACGGTGAACTGGCCCCTACCGATGAGCAGGTGAAGGTCGGGATGCTGGTAACGCAGATTTTCTCGCAGTACCACTACAAGAAAACCAAACTCGACGATTCGCTGTCGGCCCATATTATGGAGCAGTATCTGAAGAACCTGGATTACAATAAGATGTATTTCCTGGCTTCGGATATTGAAAAATTCAGCAAGTACCGTTACCAGCTCGACGACAACCTGAAGGAAGGCGAGTTCGGCGTTCCCTACGAAATATTCAACGTGTACCGTACCCGGGTGAAGGAACGCGACGCCTACGTGAAAAGTTTGTTAGCCAAGGAGTTCGACTACTCGGCGGATGAGTACTACGAAACTGACCGCGAAAAGGCTCCCTGGCCCAAAACCAGCGCCGAAGTGGACGACCTGTGGCGCAAGTACGTAAAAAACCAGGCCCTCAGCCTCAAGCTGGCCGGCAAGACCTGGACCGAAACGTCCAAGATCCTGGGCGACCGGTTCCAGAACATCGGCAAGAGCCTGGAGAAATCCACCAGCGAAGACGTGTTCCAGGCTTATATGAATTCTTTCGCCGAAAACATCGACCCGCACACCAACTACCTCTCCCCGGCCAATTCCGCCAACTTCAAGATCGAGATGAGCCGGACGCTGGAAGGCATCGGCGCCACGCTGCGCACGGAGAACGAACTGACCACCGTAGCCGACATCGTGGTGGGCGGCCCGGCCTTCAAGAGCAAGCTCATCAAGAAAGGCGATAAGATTTCGGCTGTAGCCCAGGGCGACGACGGCAAGTTCGTGGACGTGGTCGGCTGGCGCATCGACGAGGTGGTAAAGCTCATCCGCGGCGCGAAAGGCACCGTGGTACGCCTCCAGATTATCCCGATGGAAGCCGGCGCCGAAGCGGCCGTAACCAAGGAAATCCGCATTGTACGCGATAAGATCAAACTGGAAGACCAACTGGCCAAAGGGTCAGTGGTGCCCGTAACGCAGAACGGCAAGAACTACCGCCTCGGCGTGATCACCATTCCGTCGTTCTACGCCAACTTCGAAGACCGGCAGAAGGGTGAGAAGGATTACACCAGCACCACCAACGACGTACGCCGCATCATCGGCGACCTTACCAAGCAGCAGATCGACGGCCTCGTGCTCGACCTGCGCAGCAACGGCGGTGGTCTGCTGACCGAAGCCGTAGACCTGACCGGCCTGTTCATCAACGACGGCCCCGTGGTGCAGGTCCGCAACTCCAACGGTTCCATCGAAGTCCTCAAAGACAGCGACCAGAACCAGGTGTACGCCGGCCCGCTGGCCGTAATGATCAACCGTTTCAGCGCCTCGGCCTCCGAAATCTTCGCGGGTGCCATCCAGGACTACAAGCGGGGCGTCGTGATCGGCGAGCAAACTTACGGCAAGGGCACCGTGCAGAGCCAGGTGGACCTCAACCGCTTCATGCCCGGCCAGGCCGACAAGCTGGGCCAGGTGAACCTGACCATCGCCAAGTTTTACCGCGTGACCGGCAGCAGCACGCAGCACAAAGGCGTAACGCCCGACATTCAACTGCCGTCCATGTTCAGCGCCGCAGAGTTCGGGGAAAGCTCCCAGCCCAACGCGTTGCCCTGGGACCAGATCAAGTCGACTTCCTTTAAGCCCTACAACACCGTGACGCCCGACGCCATTGCCAAGCTGGAGAAACGCTACCAGCAGGACCTCAAGTCGGACCCCGAGTTGCAGGAAGTAACCAAGGAAATTGCCGCCGTGCAGAAGGCCCGCAGCACCACCCGCGTTTCCCTGCTCGAATCCAGGCGCAAGCAGGAACGCGAAGAAGCCACGCAGAAACTCGCTTCCCTGAGCGACGAAGCCGAGACGATTACGGAAGGCACCAATGCGGCCGAAGCGACGGGAACGACCAAGGAAAAAGCCAAGAAGGACCCCTACCTGAAGGAGACCACCAAGCTGATGGCCGACTACCTGGCGGCGGTCAAATAAATGCACTTCATTCCGAAAGCACCGGCAGGGCCGGCCGGGTCATCCGGCCGGCCCTCTGCTTTTGGTACTCTAGCGAAAAGGGCGTAGTTTTCGGCCCCGGTTCGGAACATTTATTTTCAAAACATTCATTACTACTGCTATACGAACATGATCTGGATTATAATCATCGTGACCCTGATGATCGCCTGCGTAGCCACTGCCTACCTGATCCCCAACGAAAGCATCAACACCAAAAACCGCAGGATCAACCGGCCGTAGAGGCGAAGGGCTGAGGGCGAGGAGCAAAGGGCATGATCGGTGCCCCGGTATTGGTTTAAGAGGAAAACGGATTACGCCCAGGCATTTTGCAGCAAACAACCAACAAAAAGGACCATCAGTGTTGATGGTCCTTTTTGTTGAGGTCTATTCTATTGCATTTATTCGACAGAGCATCCGTTCCGTTTCCCATTTCCCCTCCTTCTACTTTCCGACTCGTACTGGAACATCGCTCATGCCCTTTGCTCCGTGCCCTCTGCCCTTCGCTCTCTCACTTCATATTCGATGCCAAGTTGTGGGCGGCGCGGGTGGTTTCGGGGAGGCGGTACTTGGTGGTGCAGCGCAGTACGTAGTCGATGGCCGTCTGGAGGCTTACCTTGTGGCCGCCCGAGATGTACAGCGGGTTGAAGTTGGTACGGGTGCGGAGAACGGCCCCGATGGTTTCGCCCTGGTGCACCAGCGGCTCGTAATCGCCCCGTTGCAGCCCCACCTTGGCGTGGCGCCCTACCAGCAGTGATTTGCCCACTCCGATGGTCGGGCAGTCGAGCAGCACGCCCAGGTGGCAGGCAATGCCCATGCGCCGCGGGTGGGCCGTGCCGTGCCCGTCGCAGAGAATCAGGTCCGGCGTCGTTTTCAGGTTGGACAGGGCTTCCAGCAGGGCCGGAATTTCGCGGAACGACAGCAGGCCCGGCACGTACGGGAACCGCGTGTCCTGTTTGGCCAGGTACGTCTCCACCACCTGGAGGCCCGGGAACGTAAGCACGGCCACCGCCGCCCGCGTCACGGTGCCCTCCCGTTCAAACCCTACATCCACGCCGGCCACGTAGCGTACCTCCCCGATCTGGTCGGCAATGATTACTTCTTTGCGCAGTTCCTGCTGAATGGCAAGCGCTTCTTCTACGGTGTTCGGCCAGTAAATGGATGCGGGGATGTCCAAAGGCATAAAGAGAGATTTTACGGGTATGTACGGGATAGGGAATAGACTCGTTCGGGCCGGTACGCGAAAGGGCTACCGGAACTGGGGGCTGCCCCCGGTACGGCGCAGCGACGCCCGGCCCTGGTGGATGACGCCCAGCACCCGGCCCGTGAAGCGGGCCCCGACGAAGGGCGTATTCCGCGACTTGGAGCGAATGTCGGCCGTGGTAAACTGCCACTCGGCCCGCGGATCGAACACCGTCAGGTTGGCCGGCGCCCCTTCCTTCAGTTCCGGCAGCGGCAGGCCCAGCACGTCGCGGGGTCCTGCGGCGAATTTGCCGACCAGTCTTTCGAGCGGCAAGGAAGGGTTGTGCGTATGCAGCACGGCAAAGGCCGTTTCGAGGCCGATGATGCCAAACTCCGCCAGGTCAAACTCCAGCTTTTTGCTCTCTTCGTCCAGCGGGCTGTGGTCCGACACCACCGCGTCGATGGTACCGTCGGCGAGGCCGGCCCAGATGGCCTCGATGTCGGCGCGGCTCCGGAAAGGAGGGTTTACCTTCAGGTGGGTATCAAAGTCGAGGAGGGCCGTGTCGTCGAAGGCCACCTGGTGCGCGGCCACGTCGCAGGTAACGGCCAGTCCCTGCGCCTTGGCTTCCCGCACCAGTTGTATGGCCCCGGCCGTGGAGAGGCAGGCGAAGTGCAGCTTGCCGCCGGCGTAGGCCAGCAGGCGCAGGTCGCGGGCCACCATCAGTTCTTCGGCCAGGGCAGGTATGCCCTTCAGGCCCAGCATGGTGGCGGTAATGCCCTCGTGCATGTTGCCGTACTGCGTCATCAGCTTTTCCTCGGGCCGGTTGATGAGCAGGCCGTCGAAGGTCTGGAGGTATTGCAGGGTTTTGACGAAAATGTCGGGGTGCCACACCGGCTGCACGCCGTCCGAGAAGGCTACGGCCCCGGCCCGGTGCAGGTCAATCATTTCGGTAAGGTCCTTGCCCTTGGCATCTACCGACACGGCAGCAATTGGGTGTACGCGTACGGGGTGGTCCGCACCGCGGCTGCGCAGGTAAGCCACGGCTTCCTTGGACTGCACCACGGGGTGGGTGTTGGGCAGCACCGCAATTTCGGTGAAGCCGCCCGCTGCCGCCGCCTCGCGCACTGAGTACAAGTCCTCCTGGTGTTCGTGGCCGGGGTCCCGGGCCGACACCCGCAGGTCGAGCCACCCCGGGGAGAGGTGCAGGCTTTCCCCCTCCAGCACGACGTCGGCCGCCAGGTCCCAGCGGTCCCCCGGTTCGCCGATGCGGCGGACGACGCCGTCTTCCACCAGCAGCTGTTTGAGAGTGCCGTTTAGATCACTCCGCGGATGAATGATGCGAACGGCAGGCAGATGTATGTTCATGGGTGGTACGTAAGTCAGGGAGCCCTTTGCGGAGGACAAAGCTATAAGATTACCGCTTACCTCCAAGCCCGCCGGGAAAGGCATTCGGCACGGCCTGTTTTGTTACCATTAGGTATTATTCGAAAAATACAACCTTGCCAAAGCGCCGCCCGTTCAAATAAACAATACCGAACCATCAAGAATTATATTTTATAGCCATGAAAATGAAGGGAAATTTTCTACAGAAATGGGCTGGCACGGGTCTGCTGGCCCTGTTGCTGCTGGCCGCGGGGCAAGTAAGTGCGCAGAACGACAACCCGGGTCCGTCGTTCGGCATCAAGGGGGGGCTTAACCTGTCCAACCTGTTCGCCAATGACAACGACAACATTGAAGACAACAACTGGAAAGCGGGCTACCACGTGGGGCTTTTCGTGAAGGCGCCGCTCAACAACCTTCTCTCCATTCAGCCCGAAGTATTGTACTCGACGGCCGGCGCCAAGTTGTCGTACGGCGGCTCGGACCTGGCGCAGACGCTGGGCATCAACCCGGGCGAAGTACGCTTCAACCTCAACTACGTGCAGGTGCCGGTGTTGTTCCTTATCAACGCGGGGGCATTCAACGTGCACGCCGGGCCGTACGTTTCGTACCTGATCAACGCCAACGTGAAGAACCTGCAAAACAACGATCCGCTCAACCCGACCTCGTTGCTGGAACTCAATGCCGACGACTTCCAGCGGCTGGACTACGGCATTGCGGCGGGCCTCGGCTTTGACCTCAAGAACGCCAAGCTGGGCCTGCGCTACAACTACGGCCTGCAGCAGATCGGCGGGGGCGGCATTGCCAGCCGGATCACGGGCAACTCCCGCAACGCGGTGGCCCAGTTGTACGTCGGCTTTGGATTCTAAACAGTGGTAAAGTTCACCACGGAGGGCACGGAGAATGGTGGGATAAATCCTGATGTTGTTAAACCACAGTTTAAACGGTAGGCTTTTCCTCCTTTTCTCTGTATCACTCCGTGCCCACCGTGTCTCCGTGGTGAATTCTGTCATCCGTTATAACTTAATTATCAATTATTGGCAATGCAGCCAAGGTCTGCTTGGGATAATGATACTTATTATTTAGTGAATCCAAAAAACCCGGCGGGGGCTTCTTCCGTAATAACTACCAAATACCAAATACTAAACCATACAACTTAACAATTGCACAGTATGAAAACGAAAACCAATGTTAGACATAAGCTAATGGGATTTGGCTTTGCCGCTCTTTTTGTTGCCGGTGGATTTTCTGCCAACGCGCAGGATAGTACTGCGACCAACAGCACGACGACCACCAGCACGTACAGCACCGAAATGGCGTCAAAACCAAAGAGAGACAAATCAGACATCGGCGACCGCGCCTTCCGGTTCGGGGTGAAAGGTGGCGTTAACCTTTCCCAACTGTACGTAAGCGGCGTGAACGTGGAAAGCAAATCAAACAAAGTGGGCATTCACGGCGGTCTGTGGGCTAAAATTCCTACGGGTGACGTTTTTGCCATCCAGCCCGAATTGCTCTACACCAACAACGGCTCCCGGGTAAGATACACGGCTTCCAACGCGTTGGGTGTAAGTGGCAGCGAAGTGCGGTTCAATCTGAATTACATTCAGTTGCCCCTGTTGGCTTCGCTCACGCTGGGCCCCATCAGCATCCAGGCCGGTCCGTACGCCTCCTACCTGGTGAGTGCCAACGTGAAGAACCTCGAAATCGACAATGCCATCAACCCGACGCTGGTGAATGATTTCAATGAGAACAGCTTCAACCGTCTGGATTACGGTCTTGCCGCCGGCATCGCCTTCGACGTAAAAGGATTCCAGCTCGGTGCCCGGTACAACCACGGCCTGCGCGAAACTTCGGCCAATGGCCTGATGAACGGTTTCCTGCCCAACAACGCCAAGAACGGCTTCGCCCAGTTCTTCGTAGCCGTCGGCCTCTAACCGAGGGAACGAACGGATAAATTACTTCAAAAGGAAAACCCTCCTTTGCTTGCGCAAAGGAGGGTTTTCCTTTTGAAGCAGACCGGAAACGGGAGGAAAGGAGACCGGAGGAGGCGTGCCCATCAAACGCGGAACAGGGAGGATCATGCGAATGGATGGACAAAAGGAGGAAAGTTAGGTTGGGGTCGGGTTTAAGAGGGGATAGGGTTTAAACCCTCTCCGGGGGAGAGGTATGTGATTAGCGTTCAACAAGGAGCCAAAAAATACGTAGAAGACGAAGTGGACCAGCTGTCTTTATGGAGAAGCCCCAAATCATATTGCCCCAGCAGCTAAGTGAGCTAAGTGAGTTGGATAAATCGGCTCTTATTGCGCTTATTATCCAGCAAAACCAGCAGTTGCAGGAGTTGTGGCGGCACAACGAAGGCTTGCGTAAACAGGTTGAAGAGTTGGAGAAGGCCACTAAAAGGCCAGTAGCCCCTTTTCGTATTGATGACAAAGAGCGCAAAGGGCACAAGAAGCGCTCAGGCGCCCCTGCTGGTCACCAGGGCCACTACCGCAAGGTAAGCGGGCCAATTGATGAACACATCCAGGTGCCCTTACCGGCTTGTCCTCATTGTCAAGGGCCAGTGAGTCAAGTAAAGCCCCTTCAACAAGTGATCGAAGAACTCGTGCTTCGCCCCTTTAGGGTGAGTTTGACGACTCACCAAGGCCATTGCCAGCACTGCGGTTTGGTAAGGTCTGTTCACCCTTACCAAACCACGCTTGCCAGCGGCAGCGCCGGTTGTCAACTGGGCATCAATGCCGCTACCACGGCTGTGTTGCTCAATCACCGCTACGGCATGAGTAAACGCAAGGTGTGCGAGTTGTTTAACAACTACTTGAAACTGCCTTTGAGTATTGGCGGATTAGTTGACATCCAGCATCGGTTGTCCCAAGGCCTCCAGCAGGACTATCAACATATACAAGAGCAGGCTCGAGCGTCCACTGTGCTTTACAGTGACGAGACGAGTTGGTATGTAGGTGAGCCCAAGGGCTGGCTCTGGACGTTCACTAATGAGGACTTTACCCTTTACCAGGTCGAGCACAGCCGGGGACGGGAGGTAATTGAAGGGGTGATTGGCAAAGACTATAAGGGCGTGCTGGTAAGTGACTGCCTGGTGGTCTATGAGAACTTATGTCAAAGCCAGCAAAAGTGTTACGCGCATCACTTGAAGGCCATCAAAAAGGCTCTTCAACTTGAGCCTCAAAGCCAGTATCTGCTCGACTGGCAAGCCTTGCTGCTGTCAGCCATTGAGCATAAAAAGCAAGCCGGCCGTCTCAGTGAGCAAGACTACCAGCATGGCATAGTCACTCTCTCGGCCAAGGCGGCTAAACTACTCCAGCCCCAGCGGGCCTCTCCAGTGGAACAACAAATTTTCAACCGCCTTTCCAAACAAGCCTCCCACTTGTTTACTTTCCTGCTCCACCCGCAGGTAGAAGCCACTAACAACCGGGCCGAAAGGAGCTTGAGACCAGCCGTGATCCAGCGCAAGATCGCTTGTGGCAACAAAACCAGGAAAGGAGCCGACTCCTGGCAGACCATTGCCTCACTAGTGGTCACTGCCGAGCAGAACCAGATGGACTTCTCCCAAAAAGTCAGAGCCGTTTATCAGCAACGGCTCTGACCTGGAATTCCTTTGTCTAACGCTAATCACATACACGGATAGGGCTACCGCTTTCCCAAAGCAGAGTCACTTCCCGGCAGCCTGGTCCGGGCCGTTTGGGTTCGAGAACTTACTATCAACAGGATAGGGTTTAAACCCTATCCCTGCCCGCATCCCCGCCAATCGTCGCGGTCCTCCTCCCGTCTCCATTTTACACCAGTACCGGCTTTCTTGCCTGCTTCAGGTTGGTCAGCATGTCGCGGGTCATTTGGGGGAGGTCGTACTGCGGTTGCCAGCCCCAGTCGTGCCGGGCTGTGGTGTCGTCAATGCTCTGCGGCCAGGTATCGGCGATCTGCTGGCGGAAGTCGGGTTGGTAACTGATTGAAAATCCGGGAATGTGCTTTTGGATCTCGGCGGCAATTTCGCGGGGCGAAAAGCTGATGGCCCCGATGTTGTAGCCCGAACGGATGGTGATGCGTTTGGCATCGGCTTCCATGAGTTCGAGGGTAGCCCGCACGGCGTCGGGCATGTACATCATCGGCAGGTACGTATTTTCGGACAGGTAACACTGGTACTTGCCGGTCTGGAGGGCTTGCAGGTAAATGTCCACGGCGTAGTCGGTGGTGCCGCCGCCGGGCGGGTTCTTGTAGCTGATGAGGCCAGGGTAGCGCAGCCCCCGCACGTCGACGCCATACTTAGCGCAGTAGTATTCGCACCACCGTTCGCCGGCCAGCTTGCTGATGCCGTAGATGGTCGTGGGGTCGGTGACTGTATGCTGCGGCGTGTGCTCGCGGGGCGTATTGGGACCGAACACGGCAATGGTGCTGGGCCAGAATACCTTCCGGACGGCGCCTTCCCGGGCCGTTTCCAGTACGTTGAGCAGGCCGTTCACGTTCAGTTCCCAGGCCAGCTTCGGCTTCTTTTCGCCTACGGCCGACAGCAGGGCCGCCAGGTGGTATACCTGCGTGATGCGGTACTCGCGGATGATCTCCCGCAGCCGCCGCTCGTCGAGTACGTTGAGGATTTCAAACGGCCCCTCCTCCCCCACCGGTTGGTTGAGGGTATGCAGATCGGACGCCACTACGTTGGCCGCCCCGTAGACGTTGCGCAAAGCCTCCGTCAACTCGGTACCCAACTGACCGTTGGCGCCTATCACTAATATTTTTTCCTTGCCTGTTCGCATACATTTCAAAATTGGCGCGAAGGTACGCAGAATGGCCCGGCTCCAAAAAGCCGGCCGTTCCTGCGCATCTCCGTATCTTTGTACGGTTTTCACTAAAAATGTATAAACGGGGAATGACGTTTGAGGATTATTTATCCGGCAAAAAGATCGATCCGGCCCTTTTCCGGGCCGGCGAACCCGGCCGGTGGGAGGAATTCCGGGCCTCGTTCGAAGGGGTGCACCCCGACAGTTTTACGGTCCAGAAAAAGTTTCTGCTCAACGACCTGCGCCGCCGCTACCTCCTCAAAGTGCCGGACGTACAACCAGCCGCACCGCCCGCGGACAAGCCGGCAGACCCACCCACGGAGACCGCCCCCGTGGTCCCTTCCGAAGCCAGACCGGCCCGCCCCGTCGTCAAACGCCCCGCCGCCGTGATCCGAAAACCACCGGAAGAAAATTGAATGGTTACAAAGATTATATGGTTGTATGGTTGATTGTTGCCTTGCCCAATTGTTTTTCCTGCCGGAGCCATTTTATAACAATCAGCCATCCAGCCATACAACAATCTAAAATTCAAACCCTTGAACAATCACAATATCCTAGACTTATGTACACTACTTTAAAACCCGTGCTGGAGCAAGAACTGGCGGCCATTCAGGAGGCCGGCCTGTATAAAAAAGAACGCATCATTACCTCTCCCCAGGGCGCCGAGATCAACACCAACGAAGACGGCCGAGGTGCTGAACTTCTGCGCCAACAACTACCTGGGCCTCTCTTCGCACCCCGCAGGTGATTGAGGCGGCCAAGGAAGCCATCGACACGCACGGCTACGGCATGTCGTCGGTGCGCTTTATCTGCGGCACGCAGGACATTCACAAGGAGCTGGAAGCGCAAGATTGCCGAGTTCCTGGGCACCGAAGATACCATCCTGTACGCGGCGGCTTTCGACGCCAACGGCGGGGTATTCGAGCCGCTGTTCAATGAGCAGGACGCCATCATTTCCGATGCGCTCAACCACGCTTCCATCATCGACGGCGTGCGGCTGTGCAAAGCGCAGCGCTACCGCTACGAGCACAACGACATGGCCGACCTGGAAGCGAAGCTCCAGGACTACCCAGGACCTGCACGCCACCGCATCATCGTCACCGACGGCTCGTTTCTCGATGGACGGCACCATTGCCCGCCTGGACCTGATCTGCGACCTGGCCGACAAGTACAAGGCCCTGGTGATGGTCGACGAATGCCACTCCACGGGCTTTATGGGCAAAACCGGACGCGGCGTGCACGAATACCGCGGCGTGATGGGCCGCGTAGACATCATTACGGGCACGCTGGGCAAGGCGCTGGGCGGGGCCATGGGCGGCTTTACCTCGGGCCGCAAAGAGATCATTGACATGCTGCGGCAGCGTTCGCGGCCGTACCTGTTCTCCAACGCCCTGGCGCCTTCCATTGTAGGGGCTTCCATTGCCGTGCTCGACATGCTGACCGAAACCACCGAGCTGCGCGACCAGCTGGAGTGGAACACCCGGTACTTCCGCGAAAAGATGACGGCCGCCGGCTTCGACATCAAGCCGGGCGAGCACCCCATCGTGCCCATCATGCTCTACGACGCCCAGCTGGCGCAGGAGTTTGCCGCAAAACTGCTGGAAAAGGGCATCTACGTGATCGGCTTCTACTACCCGGTGGTGCCAAAGGCCAGGCCCGCATCCGCGTGCAGCTCTCGGCCGCCCACGACCAGGCGCACCTCGACAAAGCCATTGCCGCCTTTACGGAAGTAGGAAAAGAACTGGGGGTGATTAAATAGTCAGTGGTCAGTGGTCAGTGGTCAGTGGTCATCCGGCTGCGACAACTTACGCGCACCCAATGACTAATGACTACTGACCAATGAATACTGACCAATGACTGATTTTAACCTTTAACGCCTTCCAGCCGGGGTTCGACGGCGACTTTTTCTTCGGAGCGGCCATCAATGCCGGAGAGGTAGTAGTTGAGTTTGGTGCGGAGTTCCTGCACGGAGAGGTTGTGCATGAGTTCGCCGTTGCGCACGAGGGAAATCTGGCCGGTTTCTTCCGACACCACCATCACCACGGCGCCTTCCACCACTTCGGTGAGGCCGATGGCGGCGCGGTGACGCAGCCCGAACGCCGCCGGGATGTCTTCTTTTTCGGACACGGGCAGGATGCAGCGGGCGGCCTTCACCTTGTTCTTGCAGATGATGACGGCCCCGTCGTGCAGCGGGCTGTACTTGTTGAAGATGGAGATGAGCAGACGCTTGGAGATGACCGCGTCGATCTCGTCGCCCGAGTCGGCGAAAAAGCGCAGTTCCGACTCGCGGCCGAACACGATGAGGGCCCCGGTGTTGGCGCCGGCCATGGCCTTGGCCGCTTCCACCACGGGCGATACGTTGAGTTGGTTGTCGTTCTGTTCGCGCCGCCAGGGGAACGACCGGAACAGGGCTTCGTTGTTGAAGGCGGTGGTCTTGCCGATGAGCAGGAGGAACTTGCGGATTTCCTGCTGGAAGACAATGAGCAGGGCAATGACGCCCACGCCCATGAACTGCCCCAGGATTTCGGTGAGCAGTTTCATGTTGGCCGCCTTCACCAGCAGGTACGACATGTAGATGGACAGGAACCCCAGGAAGATTTTCACGGCCACGCTGCCCTTCATCAGCTTGTAGAGCTGGTACAGAAGGTAGCTCACCAGGCCGACGTCGATAATGTCAACCCAGGTGATTTCCAGAAAGCCGATTGAAAATAGTAATGGCATACGCACGGGGGCCTTTTCTGCTCTGCTATCGGTAAAATTACGCAAGAAAAGGGAACAACGGCTCCATTTGCGGAGGGGAAAGCTGTCTTTTTTCTCACCTAAACGTAATATATTCTCCCGTTTCCGATGCCCGGAAGCGAAATCGGATGGACGGTAATAAACGGGTTTTGCCTTAAAAACCGCGGTATAACTGGTACAGTTTCACGGCCTGCATCGCCTCTTTCACGTCGTGTACCCGCAGGATGGCCGCCCCTTTCGTGAGGGCAATCGTGTTGAGTACCGTGGTGCCGTTGAGGGCTTCCGCGACGGGTATCCCGAGTTTTTTGTAGATCATCGACTTGCGCGAAAGGCCCGCCAGCACCGGCAACCCGAGGGGCTTGAAGTAGTCCCAGTGGCGGAGCAGTTGGAAGTTCTGGTCGGGCGTTTTGGCAAACCCGAACCCCAGGTCCAGCACAATGTCTTTCACCCCTAGTTGCCGCAGCGCAAACACCTTCCGCACGAAGTACCCAAAAATCTCCCGGGGCAAATCTTCATACTGCGTATACGAAGTCATCGTCTGGGGTGTTCCGCGCAGGTGCATCAATACGTAAGGAATTTGCAGTGCCGCCACCGTAGGGAACATCTCCGCGTCCAGCGTACCCCCCGAAATGTCGTTGACCATCCCGGCCCCGGCTGCCACGGCGGCCCGGGCCACGGCCGCCCGGAAGGTATCCACTGAAACCAGGGCGGCGGGAAAGGCTTTGCGCACCGCCTCAACCGCCGGCACCACCCGTCCGAGTTCTTCTTCGGGGGAAATGTCTGCGGCGCCGGGCCGGGTGGAGTAGCCGCCCACGTCGAGGAAGGTGGCCCCGTGTTCGAGCATCTCCCCGGCCCGGCGCACCACCTCGTCGAGGTGCGCCACCCGGCTGCCGGCGTAAAAGGAGTCGGGCGTCACGTTGAGAATGCCCATCACGGCCGGTTGGCTCAAGTCAACCAGTTGGCCCCCTACGTTGAGGGTGAGGGCAGTGGTACCGATGTCGCTGCGGGGAGAAACCATGTACGGACGGGAAGGGAACCTGAATTCCCAAAAACGGTTAGATTTGGCGAAACGAACCCCGGTTCACTTGCTGCCGCCTCCATGTCACAAACCGTTAACGAATACCGCGAAGTAATCCGTACGTGCAAGGAAATTTTTGCGAAAAAAACCCGCGACTACGGCACGGCCTGGCGCATCCTCCGCCTGCCTTCCATCACCGACCAGATCTACATCAAGGCGCAGCGGATTCGCTCGATCCAGGAGAAAGGCACGCAGAAAGTGGGCGACGACGTGGCCTCGGAGTTCGTGGGCATCATCAACTACTGCATTATGGCGCTGATCCAGCTGGACCTGAAAGACGACCCGCGGCTGGAGATTCCCTACGAGGAACTAGAGCCCCGCTACGACGCCCAGGCCGAGGAAACGCTGACCCTGCTGATGAACAAAAACCACGATTACGGCGAGGCCTGGCGTGACATGCGGGTGTCCTCCATGACGGACCTGATCCTGATGAAACTGCTGCGGGTCAAACAGATCGAAGACAACCAGGGCCGCACCCTGATCTCGGAAGGCATCGACGCCAACTACCGCGACATGATCAACTACTCGGTGTTCTGCCTCATCAAGCTGCAAGGAGCCAGGTAAAGCCGGGTCTCCGGTCCCGGTGCGCTGCCCACGCAAGAAGGGGGCGGAACGTCCTGCCTCCGGACGCCGCCCCCCGTTTTTTTATGATCTATTGGTCTACGCTACACTTTTACCCGCACCAACGCCCCGCCGATGATCTCCTGCACCACGCCCGGGTCGAGCAGCGTGGAGGTGTCGCCCAGTGAAGTGGCGTCGCCTTCGGCAATCTTGCGGAGGATGCGGCGCATGATCTTGCCCGAACGGGTTTTGGGCAGGCCGCTCACCACCTGGATCTTGTCCGGCTTGGCAATCGGGCCGATCACCTTGGTAACGGCCGCCAGGAGGCTGTCCTTGATCTTTTCGGGGTCGTGCGTCTGGCTGGCCGCGTCGAGCACCACGTAGGCGTAGATGCCCTGTCCCTTCACGTCGTGCGGGAAGCCCACCACCGCCGACTCCAGCACCAGCGGGTGGGAGTTGATGGCGTTTTCCACCTCGGCCGTGCCCAGCCGGTGGCCCGACACGTTGATCACGTCGTCCACGCGGCCCAGGATGCGGTAGTAGCCGTCGGCGTCGCGTTTTACCCCGTCGCCGGTGAAGTACAGCCCTTTGTAGGCGCCGAAGTACGTGTTGATGCACCGCTGGTGGTCGCCGTAAGTGGTGCGCAGCATGCCCGGCCAGGGGAACTTGATGCACAGGTTGCCCTCCACGTTGTTGCCCTTCAGTTCCTTGCCTTCGCTGTCCACGATCACCAGCTGCACGCCCGGCAGGGGCAGCGTAGCGTAGGCCGGCTTGGTGGGCGTTACGCCGGCAATGGGCGATACCATGATGCCCCCGGTTTCGGTTTGCCACCACGTATCCACAATCGGGCAGTTGCCCTTGCCTACGTGCGTGTAGTACCAGTGCCAGGCTTCCTCGTTGATGGGTTCGCCCACCGAGCCGAGCACCTTGAGGGAACTCAGGTCGTGGCGTTCGATGGGTTCGGTGCCGTAGCCCATCAGCGAACGGATGGCCGTGGGGGCCGTGTAGAAGTGGGTCACCTTGTGCTTTTCGATGATGTCCCAGAAGCGGTCCACGCCGGGGTAGTTGGGCACGCCCTCGAACATCACCACCGTGGCCCCGTTGAGCAGCGGTCCGTACACGATGTAGGAGTGGCCCGTGACCCAGCCCACGTCGGCGGTGCAGAAGTATATGTCGTTGGCGTCGTACTGGAACACGTTGGCGAAGGTATAGGCCGTGTACACCATGTAGCCGCCCGTGGTATGCACCACGCCCTTGGGTTTGCCCGTGGAGCCCGACGTGTAGAGCACGAACAGGTTGTCCTCCGAATCCACCTCGGTGGCCTTGTTTTCAACCGGCACGCCCCGCACGGCATCGTGCCACCAGACGTCGCGGCCGGGCTTCATGGTCACTTCCATGCTGGTGCGTTTGAGCACGATCACCCGGTCCACCAGCGGGCAGCGTTCCAGGGCTTCGTCCACCACGGCCTTCACCGCAATGGACTTGGGCCCCCGGAAGTTGCCGTCGGAAGTGAGCACCACGCGCACTTCGGCGTCGTTGATGCGGTCGGCGAGGGAATTGGCCGAGAAGCCGGCAAACACCACCGAATGCACCGCCCCGATGCGGGCGCAGGCCAGCATGGCTACGGCCGCCTCGGGCACCATCGGCATGTAAATGCACACCCGGTCGCCCTTTTTCACGCCGTTTTGCACCAGCACGTTGGCAAACTGGCACACCTTCTCGTGCAACTGGCGGTAGGTCAGCGTAACGCCGGGTTCGCTGGGGTTGTTGGGTTCCCACACGATGGCCGGCTTGTCGCCGTAGATGAACAGGTTTTTCTCGAAGATGTTCTCGGTGATGTTGAGCTTGCCGTTCACGAACCACTTCACGTCCAGGTCCACGAAGTCCCATTCGAGGACTTTGTCCCACTTTTTGCGCCAGTAAAAACTCTGGGCGATGTTTTCCCAGAAGGCTTCGGGGTTGGTCACGCTTTTCTGGTACTCGTACAGGTATCCGCTCAAGGTGTTGATTTTGGGTATCATGGCGTTTAGGAGTTTATGAGTTTAAAGTTTATGAGTTTATGAGTCCTGAGTAGTTGCCAATTCAGGGTAGCGGCGGGTTGCTTGCCCTGAACTCATAAACTTTAAACTCATGAACTCATGAACTTTTTTACACGGACAGTTCTCGTACTTTTTCCATCAGCACGCGGGTGGAGAAGGGTTTGGTGAGGTAGAGGCTGGCGCCGGCCTCGTAGCCCTTCTGGATGTCGGTTTCGCGGCCTTTGGCGCTGAGGAAGATCACTTTGGCCGGGCGGGTTTCCTCGCCCCGTTTCACGAAGCGGCACACCTCGTACCCGTCCACGTCGGGCATCATCACGTCGAGCAGGATGATCTGCGGCTTCTCGCGGCGGATGGTATCCATGGCCTCCGTGCCGTTGCGGGCAATGAATACTTCGTAGCCGTTCTTGCGCAGCAGGAACTCCAGCGACATTACAATGTTCGGTTCGTCGTCCACAATCAGTATTTTCATGCCACGCTTTGTTTAAGACGTTAGATATGAGACATGAGACGTGAGACTTGCACGCGAATTCTGATCAGCGCCTCGTCTCCTATCTTATGTCTTATGTCTCCTGTCTAACATCTGCTGTCTCCTGTCTCACGTCTAACATCTCCTGTCTCACTGCCGGCAGGGACAGGTGAAAACTCGCCCCCTGGCCGGGGATGCTTTCCACCCACAGTTGGCCGCCGTGCAGTTGCACAATCGTTTTGCTGATGGCCAGCCCCAGGCCGCTGCCCGCCGGCTTGCCGCGCCGGTGCTGCTGGGCCTGGTAAAATTTATCGAAAATCAGCGTCTGCTCGTCGGGCACCACGCCCCGGCCATTGTCGGTTACGGTCATCTGCACCACTTCGCCCAGGTGCAGGGCCCGCACGGTGATCTGCCCGTGGGCGGGGTCGCAGAACTTGATGGCGTTGGACAACAGGTTGATCAGTACCTGGATGATCCGGTCGTGGTCGAGGGCAATTTCCGGGATTCCGGGCACAATTGTTACGCGCAGGTCAATGTTTCTTTCCTTCACCAGCGGTTCCACTGCCGCCACGGCCTCGTCGAGCAGCGGCCCCACCGGCTGCCGCTCGGTCTTGAGCTGGTAACGGCCTGATTCGTATTTTTCCAGGTCGAGCACCTGCGTAATCAGCCGCGACAGCCGTTCGGTTTCCTTGATCACGGTGTCGAGGAAGTGCTGCCGCTGGGCTTCGTCGAGGTCGGGGTTGTCGTAGAGGATTTCCGACATGGCCCGGATGGACGTGATCGGCGTGCGGATTTCGTGCGTGACCGTGTACAGGAATTCGTCCTTCTGTTCGTCGGCCTCGCGGAGCCGCTGGTTGGCCCGCTGCAACTGGTCGGTGGCCCGCTGCAACTCCGCCGACTTGCGGCGCAGTTCCTTGTTGAGCCGGATCCACTGCTGCGACTCCTTGAGCATGTCCACCACCTCGCCGATGCGGATTTCTTCCTCTTTGGCGACCGACGCCACCATGATGCGGGCCGACGCCGCGCCGATCACGCCGGCCAGCAGCTTTTCGGCGTAGCTCACCAGCCGGGCGTCGGCCCGCCCCTGGGTCTTTACTTCCACCGAAGCGTTGTTGCGGTAAAACGTTTGCAGGGCCTGCGCCGTCCGCTTTTCGCCCAGGAACCGCACCAGCAGCGACTGGATGTCGGGCAGGTAGGCCGTGCCGCGCCAGGTAACGGCCGTTTCGCCGGCCTTCGAATGCTTGAAAATGTCCACGAAAATTTCGGCCTGGTTGCGTTCCAGGGGGCTCTGCCCGCCGAACAGCGAAAAGCCCACGTACAGCGACACGTTGCAGAACATGCTCCAGAACAGGGCGTGGGGAATGTAGTCGAAGCTGTTGAGTCCCAGCAGCGCCGTGGGCCGCAGCCCCGGCAGGCCCAGCAGCCCGTCTGCGCCCAGCCACGCGGGGGTAAGGCCGGCCCCCGCCGCCGACGGCAGCACCAGCGTGAACAGCCACACCACGAAGCCGGCCGAGATGCCCGCCACCGCCCCGTTGCGCGACCCGCGTTTCCAGAAGATGCCGCCCAGCACCGCGGGGGCAAACTGGGCCACGGCTGCAAAGGCCACCAGGCCGGTGGAAATCAGCGAGTAATGTTCGGCCACGCCCTCGAAGTACGCGTACGCCAGCAACAGGATCACGGCGATACTGGCCCGGCGGCTGTAAAGCAACACGCCCACGAAGTGGTCGGCGAAGCGCCTTTTGAACCAACCGCTTTTAAGCACCAGCGGCATAATCAGGTTGGTGCTCATCATGGTGCTCAGGGCAATGGTGGTGACGATGATCATGCCCGTGGCCGCCGAAAAGCCGCCGATGTACACCAGCAGGGCCAGCAGCGGACGCCCGAAGTGCATGGGCAGGGCCAGCACGTAGGTATCGGCGTCCACCCGGCCGGGCGTAAACACCAGCTCCCCGCCGAAGGCAATCGGCAGCACGAACAGGTTGATGACCAGCAGGTACAGCGGAAACAGCCAGATGGCTTTGTTCAGGTGCTTTTCGTCGAGGTTCTCGACCACGGCCACCTGGAACTGGCGCGGCAGGAACAGCACCGCCATGGCCGACAAGAAAATGGTGCCCGTCCAGTTGCTGAAGCCGAAGGGCTCCTGTAGCACGAACAGTTTTTCCAGCGCCGGCACCCGGGCGGCCCGGGCAAACACGTCGCCGAAGCCGTTGAACACGCCGTAGGTCACAAACACGCCGGCCGCCAGGAACGCCACCAGTTTCACCAGCGACTCGAAGGCCACGGCCCCCACCATGCCCTCGTGCTGCTCGGTGGCCTCCACGCGGCGCGTGCCGAACAGGATCACGAAAAACGCCAGGCCCAGGGTGAGGTAAAAGGTGGTGCCACCAAAAACCAACCCGTGATCCGGACCCGGGTTCGCGCCGGTGAGGGTGTCGAGGCTGTTGGCAATGGCTTTGAGTTGCAGGGCCAGGTACGGCACCGCTTCGAGCAGGCAGAACACGGTGACCATCACGCCCAGCAGGCTGCTTTTGCCGTACCGCGACGAGATCAGGTCGGCGATGGAGGTGATGCGCTGCACCTTGCAGATGCGGATGATCTTGCGCAGCACGATCCAGAACGCGGGGGCCATCAGCGCGGGACCGATGTACACGGCCAGGTACTCCAGCCCGTTGGTAACTGCCCCGCCCACGCTGCCGTAGTACGTCCACGCCGAACAGTACACGCCCAGCGACAGGGCGTACACGTACGGGTTGTTCACCAGGCTGCGGGCGGTACGGGCCCGCCGTTCGGTGAGGTACGCGACCGCAAACAGCAGGGCCAGGTACCCGAACGACAAGCCGATGACCAAACCGCTATTCATCTTCTTTCCGTAAAGCGTTCCGGTAATACCGCTCCACCAGCCAGGCCGATAGGGCAATGAGCACCAACCACCCGCCGAACACGTAGGCGTACAACGCCGGGATGCCGCCCACCCGCCGGGGAACGTTGGCAATGGAAAGCAGCGGGTAAATGAGCAGCATCCCGGCCAGCAGGCTCACGAGCAGCAACTGCTGGGCTTTGAGGCGTTGGTTCATAAATTCGTTATTCTTTGTTGGTCATCAGTCATCAGTCATTGGTCAATGGTCATTGGTCAGTAGTCATTGGTATGCGTAAGTCATCGCATCCGATTGACCAATGATTGACCAATGACTACTGACTAATGACTACTGACCAATGACTAATGTACCATTGACTAATCAACCAATGACCAATGTACCAATGACTATTTCCCGCACAGTTGCCGCAGGCCGTTGAGCACGGGCACAAAATACCGTTTGTCGTTTTCGCTGGTATTGCCGGTTTCATCCAGCGTACGCAGCACCTTTACCTTGCCGTTCTGCTCGCGCAGCACCACGAACACGTTGACGATGATGTTGTCACCGGCGTAGTTGGCCTCGAACACGTAGGGGCCGTTGACCTGCAAATTTTCGCCCAGGCCCGTGTACACCGGCACGTGGTTGCCCTGCACCTTGCCGATGCCGGCGTCGGCCTCGGCAATCTGGTAGCCGCTCTGCTGCAAAAGTTGCGTGGCCGTGCGGATGAATTCGTCTTTGCCCACCCCGCACGGAACGGTGATCGGGCGGGGCATCCGCGGCTTGAAACTCGAACATCCCTGGCCGAGGGCAGCCGTCAGCAGGAGAAGGAGGAGGAGTACTGGCTTCATGTGTTTGGGGAGTGGTGGCTTCCGGCCCGCGCAACGCCCGGGTCAGTACGGCTCGTCATTCTTGGATAAATATAAAGCTTTCGCACCAGAATCCAAGTGTGAGCCCGTGCCGCGTGGCAAGGCCGGCGCACCGTTTTAAGGGTAGAACCAATGATTAATTGATACTGATGAGGGTATGGTTGTATGGCTATATGGTTGAATGGTTGTATGGTCGATTCAATAGCCACTCAGCCATATAGCCATTTAACCATATAACCATTCAACCATTGACCATTTAGAAATAGATGAAGGACTGCATGATGACTTCCTGGCGGTGACCGACGCGTTCCATGCCGCCGAGCAGGTCGGGGCCGGTGGCCGCCGAAAAGAGGGGCCGGGGCCGGTAGTGCAGGGTAATCTTGGCGTTCTGCCCGGCCAGAATCCAGTTGACGCCGGCTTCGGGCAGCGTGTAGGTGTCGTTGAGGCGCCGGAAAGAGGCGTGCGAAATTTGCCCGTAGGGTTGCAGCCGCCCGAAGCCCCGCGTCCAGCGGGTCGGCAGCAGGTAGCCGGCCTGGAGGTGGAACACGTTGCCCGTGCCCCAGATCGGGTAAGCCGTGCCCGGGCCGTTGAACACGCCCGGCCGGTTGTTGGCCGTGCCGGCGGGGTTTGCCGTGCCCAGGTTCATGGTCGCCGCGTTGCGCACGAAGTTGGGACCGTAGTTGAACCAGTAGTACGAAGCGTACGCCGTGATCGACGATTTTCGGTCGCCCGTGCCGAGGGGCAGTTCCAGGAAGCTGTCCACCGAAAACAGGCGCATGTCGTGGCGGGTCGTGTCGACGGCACTGCGCATGAGCGTAATGCGGTCGGCTTCGTTGAGGGCCGAGTAGTGGGCGGCGGCCGTCGGAAACACCCCGTTCGCCACATCGGCGCCCAGTGAGTCGAGTTGCCCGGGCCGCAGGTTGGCGCCGATCTCCGCCGGCAGGGCCGTGAGGCCGCGCGGCTGCCGCGACCACATGGCCTCGGGCTGGATCATGAAGCCCGCCCCGATGTTGAACACCTTGCGGGTGCCCAGGTACGAACCCACCATGAACGGCAGCACGGAGCTTTCCTGTTCCCAGAAGTCATAATTGGTGTACAACTGGTACAGGGGCTGGTTGCGGATGCGGGCGTTGTAGGCGGAGATGTTGTACGCGTTGGGCAGCGAGATGAGACCGGCCGCCCAGCCCGGGGAACGCCCCGAGAGGGTGGTGCGCGGCGCTACCCCCGACAGCTGTGCCGCCGTGGCCGTCGTCCAGCCGGTGGCCGATTCGGGAATGGCGAAGGGTTTGGTGAGCACGGCCCGGTAGTTGAACTTGCCGACTTCGCCCTTGGCGTAGATGCCGAAGGTCCGGGCGAACTGGTCGTTGGCGTCGAGCAGGGCCCAGCCGTACAGGGGCGAGTCGATGGTGAGGAAGTTGAGCGTGGCCGCATTCGACCCCCGCGACAGGCCCGACCAGGTGAGCAGGCCGGCGCCGACGAAGAGTTCGCGGCTGACCTTGAACTCCGTCCAGGCGTCGTGCACGAACACCGACTGCCGCTTGCCGTCGGTCACACCATCGGGTCCGGTGAGCAGGCCGCCGCCGCCGTTCACGAACGTCTGGTTGTTGGCCCCGATGATCCAGAACACGAGCAGGCGGGGCGACAGTTGCCCGTGCAGCAGGATGCGGCTCCGCCGGATGCCGAGGTCCCAGGTCTCGGTGGTGTTGCCGTTGTTGTTGATGGCCGTATTGGGGTTGTGCTGCTGCCAGCGGGTCCAGATCTGCGACCACATCAGCAGGCGGATGAACGAAGTACTGTCTTTGTTGAGGTAGAGGCGCAGGCCGTTCTTGTAGTTTTCAAAACCTTGCGCCGAAGCAACCTGCATGGTGCCGCAGGCCAGCAGGATCGTACAGAAGAAAACACGGTAGTTGCGGGACAGCATAACGGGTGTTTGATTGGTTGGAAGGAGGAGGGAGACGGAATTTTTGGGCAAAAGCTTCCGCGGTACACCAGCGATAGGCCGGTGCATGAGGAAGGCGGGTAACGGCCGGGTGAGGGCCGTTTCCTGCGGTTTCAGTCTGATAAAGGGGAAGGGAAGACTAGGTTTTGACGACGGTTTTGTATTCGTTGCGCAGGGCGTAGAGGCCGAACAGCGTCAGGCCGATGGCAATGGGCACGAAGATGGCGATCACGATGATCCAGAAAATGTAGGTTTCCTGCACTTTTTCGGGTTTTACCTGGCCCAGTTCGGTGGCGGCCCGCCAGACCATGCCGATGATGACGGCCGGGCCCAGCAACGCCCAGACCAAGCCGAGTATTCTTTTCAGGGTATCCATGAGGGGAGCGTAATTAGCGGTTGGTTGAATTGACCGGTCAGGTTGTGGTTGAATGGCTGAATGGCTGAATGGTTAGATGGTTGTATGGTTGAATGGTTGCATGGTTGATCTGATAACCATATAGCCATTTAACCATATAACCATTCAACCGTCAGCAGTTAGTCATCGCCGATGTCGTATTCGGCTTTGTTGGACAGGTACACCAGGCCGATCAGGAACGACACGGCGGCAATGGCGATGGGGTACCAGAGGCCGTCCATGTAGTAGGTTTCCGACGTGCCCTTGTTGGCCTCCACGATGCGCGAGGCAATGTAGGGCGTAAGGCCGCCGAAGATGCCGTTGCCGATGTGGTAGGGCAGCGACATGGACGTGTAGCGGATGCGCGTCGGGAACACTTCCACCAGGAAGGCGGCAATCGGGCCGTACACCATCGTCACGAAGAAGATCTGGATGAACACCAGGAACGTCATCTGCCAGAACGCCCCGGAGCCCAGCGTCACGTACTTGATGGTTTCTTCCTTCGGCGCCACCGAGGCGTCGCCGGCCACGGTGGTGATCCTGGTTTCGGCCAGGCCGGTGCCGTCGGTGTAGGCCCGGGTCGTTTTCAAGGTGGTGATCCGGTCGGTGCCTTTGGTTTCAGTGGCCTCTTCCGTACGGGCCTGGGCCGTGATTTCCTGCTTCTGCGTCAGGTCGGCCAGGTAGAACATCTGCCGGTAGATGGGCCGGTACGCCAGGATGGCAACCAGCATACCCACCAGCATGATGCCCTTGCGGCCGATGCGGTCGGAGAGCCAGCCGAAGAGCACGAAAAACGGCGTGACGGCCACAATGGCGATCATCAGCAACTGGTTTACCTGGGTGCCGTCGATGGCGCAGGTCTTGCTCATGAACGTGAGGGCGTAGTACTGGCCCGTGTACCAGATCACGCCCTGCCCGGCAGTGGCCCCGAACAGCGTCAGCAGGACCATTTTCAGGTTCCGCTTTTTGGCAAAACTCTCCTTGAGCGGATTTTTGGACACCTTGCCCGACGATTTGAGCTTGGTGAACAGCGGCGACTCGTGCATTTTCATCCGGATAAACACCGAAACCACGATCAGAAAAATGGAGACCAGGAAGGGAATGCGCCAACCCCAGTCGGCAAAGGCTTCCCGTGACATGCTCAGTTGTACCAGCAGAATCACACTGATTGACAGAAACAGGCCCAGCGTGGCCGTAGTCTGAATAAAACTGGTGAAGAACCCTCGCCGGTGCGTGGGCGAATATTCGGCTACGTACGTTGCCGCCCCGCCGTATTCGCCGCCCAGCGCCAACCCCTGCAAAAGCCGCAGCACCAGTACCAGCAGCGGCGCGGCGGCTCCGATGGTAGCGTAGCCCGGGATGCACCCGATCAGGAACGTAGCGCCGCCCATGAGCAGCAGCGTGACCAGGAACGTGTACTTGCGCCCGATCAGGTCGCCGAGCCGCCCGAACACCAGGGCGCCGAAGGGCCGCACGATGAAGCCGGCGGCGAAGGTAGCCAGTGAGTTGAGGAAGGCAGCCGTGGGATTGTCCGACGGGAAGAACTGCTTGCCGATGATGCCGGCGGCGGCCAGGCTGCCGAAGATGTAGAAGTCGTACCACTCAATGAGGGTACCCACCGACGAAGCAGTAATGACCCCCCAGATGGTTTTCGGATCGGCGGCTTCGGTGGGCGTGTTTGTAGTGACTGTCACTGGTTCCATGCGTATTCGTGGTCAGGGGTGAAGGTTTGCTTGGCTAAACCGGAACGTCCGGGGTACACGGGGGCGGGCATCACGGAGTGCGCACGTAGCCCGACAGTACGAAAGTAGTCCCGATGCCTCGCGCCGCCCAATCGGGAATGTCGTTTTGGTAAAGGTATAGTTATGCAGCCTCGGAAGGTTCACGCAAAGGCGCAAAGGACGCAAAGGAAAATGCGTACCCCTTTGGGCCCCTATTGCGATCTTTGCGTTTACTTTACACCCTTTGCAGTCCTATCTTTGCGGTCTTTGCGCTTCTTTGCGCCTTTGCGTGAACCCTTTTCTCCGGACAACTCACTTTTTAAACCTTTCCCAGTGAATGAGCATGAATTTGTCGCCCAGTTCGGTGATGATCATGCCGGAGCCCCTGAGGCTGTCGGGTTTGGCCAGGATTTCGAGCAGTTCCTTGTGGTTGACGATCCGGTAGGTGGGGTGATACCCGTACTGTTCGGGCGGCTTTACCTTGTACTGCTTCACCCAATTCATCACCGACACGTGGCTTACGCCCAGCAACCGCTCAATTTCCCGGTAGCTCACCCCTTCGATGTACAGTTGCAGCGCTTTGGTAACGTAATACGAATCAATGCGTTTGCCCGCTTTGTGCACCGTATAATGATAGCGACAGTCTTTGCAGTGGAACCGCTGGCGTTCTTTCACCACGCCACTCTTGACCGTGGCCCGCGAATGGCACTTGGGGCAGGGAGGGTTTTGCATACAAAATGCGATATATACTTTTTTAGCATAACTATCTCATTTTAGCAAGAAAATTTTTACTTAAGCAAGGCCGGATTGTACAATCCGGGAAGCAACGCACCAAAGTTTGTTTAAAAAGTACAATAAAAAGACATCCCCCCTCGCCCCGCAACCCGTCCGGCGGTGCGGGTCGGGCATGCAATTGTCCAAGAACCCGGGCCTTTTACCCGCCCGCCACGGGGCCAGGTGAACGGACTTTTGACGGATAAATGGGGGTCACTGCAACCACATCCGGACGTCACCCGTAAAAACGGCTAACCGGACTGGTCCGCCGTTCCGGCTCCCGATGCGCTTGTTTTCTTCATCAGTACTGAACCGGTCCGGCCCGGTTGTGCGGGGCGTTTTGCGCGCTGCCGACCGCCGCATCAGCAAATGGTTCGAACAAAGCTCTTTTAAAACACATGTAAGAAAGTGTGCTTTAAAAATTTTGAAATGAAAAAATACCCTAAAAATTAATGTTAGCTCCCAGAAATACATCTATCTTAGATTATCAGTAACAACCAGCTGTTGAGCCGACTGCATTCCCTTTGCAAGCCTTGCTGCCAAGTATTTTTTACGGACGGACCCCTGTAATATATACGGATGCCAACCGCGACAAGTACGGACAGCACGGAGAAAACGGGAGTCTGATCACGAAAAGAGTACAAAATACGGACAACCGGTAAAAAGACTTACGAAAGGTGCGAACGTACATTTCCCCCTTCCCCGCTCTGACGGGGCCCGGGTGGAACCCCCAACGTGGTGCGGCAAAGCTGCACGGCGGCCGGGAGACAATCGCAGCCGGACTACTTCTGCAAAGCGGGTCTGCTTGAGGCTGATTTTTTGATATGGTGCAGTTCCCCGACCCAGAAGTATTGCCGGCGGTCACCCACGACGCGGTCCACCTTTCCACCCCTGCGTGCCGATTGCCGCCTCCGCCCGGTGGGTACCCCCCCCGGCAAAGCAGCCTCAGTGCCTCACGCCCGGCTTTCCCAATGCGTGACGGATGGCCCGTACTGCGCTCTTTTCCGGAAGAACCCGCCGCTGCGCGCCTTAGCCTTAACCACGAACCATACCCGACCACTTGCCAATATCCATTGCCATGAAAACAACCTGTACCTCCCGAGCTTCCTTTGCCATTGCCTCCCTTTACCAGTGGCTCTTGTTGATCCTCTTCCTGGCCGCTGCGCCGGCCCACGCGTGGCACACCCCACCCGAGGCGGGCAGCAGCCGTACCGGCGCCGCCTTCGCCGGGGAGGAAATCGTGAGCTTCTCGCTGGTCAACGCCGACAACCGGCAGGTGATCCAGACCATCACCCCCGGCAGCACCCTCAACCTGACCGTCCTGCCCCGGAACCTGAACGTGCGGGCCAACCCGGGAGCGGCTGCCGTGGAAAGCGTGGTCTTCCGCCTGACCGGCACCCTGACCCGGAACCAGACCGAGTCGCTGGCTCCGTTCGAACTGTTCGGGGACGGCGCCTGGACACCGGTCACCGGCAGCTATACGCTGACGGCCACCCCGTACTCGGCCGCGGCCGGGGGCGGCACGGCCGGCATCGCCAAAACCATTTCCTTCTCCTTTACCCGCGCCCTGCCGCTCCAGGTCAACTTCCAGGACCCGGCCACCGTACCGCCGGCCGGCTGGGTGAGTGACTACGGACAGCCCTACGGCCTCCGCACGGCCGCCAACCAGGGCAGCAACCTGACGTACGGCTGGCGAAAACGGTCCGACGGCACCCCGCTGGACCTGTCGGTCGGCGGTACCACGCCAGGCAACGGCCGCGACCGCGCCGTCACCGACGACATCCTGCTCAATACGCTCATGCACATGCAGGCCAACGACGTGGAAGGTAATTTCAACGGCACCCAGGCCGAAGGCTACTGGGAAGCCAGAGTCCCCAACGGCATCTATGACGTGACCGTGACGGTGGGCGACATCGGCGTATTCCCGATGTTCGAAAGCCACTCCATCAACGTGGAGGGCCTCAGGGCAATTACGGATTTCAAACCCACCGGAGTGGCCGGCGCCGCCACCCGCACCAAAACGGCCCAGGTACGCGTCACGGTCGCCGACGGCAACGTGACGCTCAATGCCGATGGGGGCGTCAACACCAAAATCACCTCCGTACGCGTCGTTCCGGTTGCCAGCGGGCCGTACGCCTACTGGTCGGCCAATGCGCACGATCAGCAGGTAGAGAAGGGCAGCACCACGGGCAGCACGTTCTCGGCAGAACTGACCAACTCGCTCAACCGGCAGAGCCTGCAATACACTTTGTCGGCTGAATACAGCAGCGCCGCCTCGGGCTGGCTGGCCTTTGACCCCACCCACGCCGGCAGCGAACCCAACGTAACTTTCAACTACTCGGCCGCCCGCAACCTGCCCGTGGGCACCTACTCGGCTACGGTAACGGCTGCAGCGCCGGGCTTCGCCGGCGGCAAAATCGTGATAACGGTTGACGTAGAGGCTCCGCACCCGTACGTAATCGCCTCCAGCCCCGCCAAGGGGGCCACCAACGTAAGCATCAACACGACCAGCATCGCGGCCAACAGCCTGTACGTGCCCGAAGTAGATGGCTTTAAGGGCGGCGTGGACAATGAGACCATCAACAGTTCGACGGTGAAACTGATGAAGATGGGCACCACCCCCACCCAGGTACTCGGCGTGGTGCAGGGCACGGGCGGCGGCGACGCCATCAGCTTCTCGCCGTCCTTCGCGCTGGAAGCCAACACCACGTACAAGTTCATGGTCACCTCCGGGGTGAAAACCTACAGCGGCACCGGCTTCATCCCTTACGAGGCCACCTTTACTACCGGCTCCGCCGTGGCCCCCACCGACCCGCTGAACGTGGAATTCACCAAGGTGTCCATGCCGGGCACGCAGAACAAGAAGTACACCTCGCTCTCCATCGGGCCCGACGGCAAGCTGTACGCCCTGAAGCTGGACGGCGGGCTGGAACGTTACACCATCAACCGCCCCGACGGTACGCTGTCGGGCCAGCAGCTCATCAATACCATACCCACCAAGTACGGCGCCCGGTACGCCGTAGGTCTGGTGTTTGACCCGGCCGCTACGGCCACCAACCCCATCGTGTACATTTCGCACTCCTCGGGCTGGGACAATGCGCCCATGTTCGACGGCAAGATTTCGCGCCTGAGCGGGGCCAGCCTGGCTACGGAGCAACTGCTCATCAACAACCTGCCGCGTTCGGTGCGCGACCACCTGGTCAACAGCCTGGCGTTCGGTCCCGACGGGGCGTTGTACTTCACGCAGGGCAGCAACAGTTCGATGGGCAGCCAGGATGCCGTGTGGCAACGGCCCGAATGCCTCTTGTCGGCCACGGTGCTGCGCCTCGACCTCAAAAAGCTGGCTACCGTGCCGCTGCCCCTCGACGTACGCACCACCGACAACCAGCAGGTCATCAACAGTGCCCCGGCCACGTCCATGCGCATGTCCGACGGCACCTACAACCCGTACGGCAGCACCTCGCCGCTCACCATCTACGCTTCGGGCGTCCGCAACGGCTACGACCTGGTGTGGCACACCAACGGGCAACTCTACGTACCCGCCAACGGCTCGGCAGCGGGCGGCAATTCCCCGGCGTCCGTAGCGGGTACGCGCCGGCCCACCGGGGCTTTCTACAACGGTCCGTTCGTACCGGCCACGGCCGCCATACCGGTGCAGAACGACCTGCTGTTCCGCATCAATCCCCTCAAGCACGTCGGGTACTTTGGTCACCCCAACCCGATGCGGGGCGAATACGTGACCTACCGGGGCTTCGAAGACAACCCCAGATACCCGTTCACGCAGGGACCCGACGCGAACTTCCGCGGCGCCATCTATAATTTCGAAACCAACCGGTCGCCCAACGGGGCGCTGGAATACAAGAGCAGCGCCTTCGGGGGCGTGCTGAAGGGCCGGTTGCTGGTGTGCCGCTTCAGCGGGGGCGGCGACGTGATCGCCCTCAGGCCGGGGGCTTTGGCGAAGGACCCGGCGGTAAGCACGGCCGACAGCGACGACCGCATCTATAACATCGTGCAGGCCCACGCCGGGGCGGGCACCACGGGCATGGTGGGCCTGTCGGGCTTCCTCAACCCGCTCGACATCGTGGAGGACGTGCAAACCGGCAACCTGTACGTGAGCGAATACAACTGGAACAACAACCCGGTAAGCCCTTCGCAGATCACGCTGCTGCGCGTGGCTCCGCTCTCCGCCGATGACGGCTATGCCTCGGCCTTCCCGTCTTCGATCTCGGCCGCCGAGATGGTGGGCGACCCCACCGTGACGCAGTACTCGGTGACCATCGCCAACACGGGCCGGGGCAACCTCAACGTGAAGGACATCCAGATCGTGGGCGAAGACGCCCAGGAGTTCCAGATGATCGGCGCTCCGGAAGTCAGCCTGAAGAAGCTGCTGAAGATTGCCAAGAACAGCGCCGTCACCTTCAACGTAGCCTTCAAGCCGTCCACCAAGGGCCACAAGAAAGCCCAGCTCCTGGTAAAGAGCCAGAAGAAGGACAAAAAGGACCAGGAGGTCACCGTGGAGCTGAACGGCCTGGGCATGGTGTACGAAGAACCGGTTGATGCCGCTGCCAACGCCGCCGATGCCGCCCGCAAGGAGAGCAACGCCGCGCAGGTAGCCGTCGAGGTCCGCGGCCTCACCGTGTACCCCAACCCCAACGCGGCGGGCAGCAAGGTGTACGTGAAACTGCAACACTTTGGCAAGGAAGAACCGGTAACCCTTTCGCTACTTGATTCGAAGGGACAACTGGTGCAGGCCCGGACCGTGGTGACCAACGGGCAGGGCGCCGCCGACGTTGAGCTGCCCCTCGCGCCGAGCCTCAACCGGGGCATGTACATCATCCAGGCCCAGGGACAGTCCGCCAACAAACGCGCCAAGCTGATTGTTGAGTAAAAGGCTTGTTGAATAAACGAAAAAGCAAACGGCCCGGAAGAGACTCCCGGGCCGTTTGCTTTTTTTTGCAGGGCCGGGCCCTACTTTGCCAGGGGATGCATTGCCAGGAATTCGGTCAGTTCGTACAGGACGGACTGTCCGCATTCGTGGAGGCAGGTGATCGTTTTTTGCACCTGCGCTTCGGGCGGCGGGGCGTTTTTCAGCAGATCCTTGCCGCCGTCGAGCACGGCCCGCAGTTCCGCCAGGTCCAGCAGTTCGAGCAGCACCTTTGCCTTGTGGACCACGGCCCGCAGTTGGCGTTCGTCGTGCGCCGACAGCGCCAGGGTAGCCCCTTCGAGCAGTTCTTCCAGGCCGCGTTTGCAGGAAAACACCATGTCAACCACGAAATCCTGGTCGCCGCCGGACATCTCGTAGAGTTTGCGCAACCGCCGGACGGGCGGCGTGGACGGCCCACTGGCCGCGGCGGAGGTCCCGTTCGCAGTGTTGTCCGGCCGGGCGTGCCGGGTGATTACCCGGTAGAGGTCGTCGGGGCTGTAAGGCTTGGTGAGAAAGTCGTTCATGCCGGCCGCCAGGGCCTGTTCCTTAACCCCCGCCACCGTATCGGCGGTCAGGGCGATGATGGGCACGGTCCGGTACGGGCCGCCCATTTCGCGGATGCGCCGGGCGGCTTCAAAGCCGTCCATTACCGGCATTTGCAGGTCCATCAGCACCAGGTCGTAGGTCTGTTCCCGCACCCTTTGGAGGGCTGCCAGGCCATCGGGGGCGCAGTCCGGCGTGATCTTCCACTTTTGCAGGAATTTGGCGGCCACCATCACGTTGATCTCATTGTCGTCCACCAGCAGGAGGCGCAACGTGCCCAGGTCGTCGGTGCGGAACCGGCTGGGGGCGCACACGGCCGGCTGCATGGGCGTGCCCTTTTTCAGTTGCAGCCGGAAGTAGAACCGCGAACCGGCCCCCGGCCGGCTGGTCAGTTGCAGCGTGCTTTCCTGGAGTTCGAGCAGGCGTTTGGTAATGGTAAGCCCCAGGCCGGTGCCCCCGTACTTGCGGGTGGTATCGGCGTCGGCCTGCACGAAGGCGTCGAAGATCACCCCTTGCTTTTCGGCGGGAATGCCGATGCCCGTATCGGTTACGCTGAAGAGGAGCGTGCAGGCGGCTTCCGCGGACGCTTCCACCCCAATGCCCAGCGTTACGCTGCCGGCGTCGGTAAATTTGATGGCGTTGCTGATCAGGTTGTTGAGCACCTGCGTAAGCCGGGCCGGGTCGCCCTTGAGCACGGCGGGCAATCCCGGGTCGGCGGTGCTGCGGAGGGCAATGCCTTTTTCGTCGGCCTTGAACTGGTGCGTCTGGATGATCTTGGCAACCAGTTCGGCGGGCGAAAAATCAACCGACTCGAAGGTCACCTTGCCGGCCTCGATCTTGTGCAGGTCCAGGATGTTGTTGATGAGCGAAAGCAGGTTTTCGGACGAGAACTGGAGGGTTTGCAGCAGTTCCGACTGGTCGGGGCGGGGGTTTTGCTGCAACAGCAGGTGCGTAAGCCCCACCACGGCGTTCATCGGCGTGCGGATCTCGTGGCTCATGGTCGAAAGGAACTGCGCCTTGGCCAGGGATGCTTTTTCGGCCACTTCCTTGGCCGCCACCAGGTCGCGTTCGGCAGCCTTGCGGGCCGAAATGTTTTGCATGAAAACCGTAACGCCCACCACTTCGTCCGACTCCACGATGGGGGTGAAAAACACCTCGAACACCGATTTGCGGCCCTGTAGTTCTTCGGTAAACTTATGGCCCAGCAGGGCTTTGTCGTAGCGTGCCTGCCAGCGGCCGGCCGTGTCGGGGGGAACCAGCGCCAGGATGTTGTCGCCGGGCCGCATGTCGTTGCCGAACTGCTTGCGGAAGAGGGCCGCGTGGTTGCTGTTGCTGTAGATGAGGCGGTAGTCCCGGTCGAGCGACCAGATGAGGTGGCCGGAGCTTTCGACGATGGCCGACAGCTTGGCTTTTTCGCTTTCCACCTGCCGGGCGAGCAGCGACAGGTGGTTGAGGTGCGAAAGCAATTCTTCCTCCCCGGCCTGCAACTCGGCGTTCAGGTCTTCTTCCTTCAGCACGGCCTGCTGGAGTTGCCCTTCGGCCAGGGCGTTGGACCGCACCAAGTGGTACACGCACAGCACCGTGATCAGCATGGATGTGGCGAGGGTAGCGTGGAAGAGAAACTGCCGGGCGCCGGTGGAGATGGGCAGGGCCGGCAGCAGGGCGGCGCACCCGGGCAGGTGAAGCACGAGGGTGCAGCCAATGGCCGTGGTGACCGCCAGGATGGCTTTCTTTTTTTCCTGGTAACCAAACAGCATGAAAGCCCCGCAGAGGATGGGGAAATAGTAGAGATAGATGCCCGATGCAACCCCCAGGGCCCCCGAAATCAGGAATACTTCCGCAATTACCACGACGGCAAGCAGCACTTTTGCCCGTTGGTAGTGGCCTTTCCGGTTGAGCAGCAGCACGCAGCAGTAAAGCACAATGCAGGCGGCGTGAAGAATGATCAGCGAACGGATGCCGAAACGGATGAAGAATCCTTCGTAGAGCAGTGTATCAATGATGGTAATCAGGCAGATCTGGTTGCACAGGATTACCGGCCGGTTTGCCAGGAAATGGGCGGGCTGCGTCACGCCGGTCAGGGAAATGGCGTTCCACCACTGAATCAAAAAATGCATAGCTGATTGGGGTAAAATACTCCCAATGTAGGTCCGCCGGACCCGGCAAAAAAAGGAGTTGCTCCCTAAAAACCAGCCATGTAATAAAAGGGGAAGTCTTCCGGACCTTCACCCGCTGGATCTCCGTCCATCAACCCTCTCCCTTGAACACGTACCGTAGCGACAGGTTGGCGGTATAAGGCCTGTATTCGAAGCCGCCGCTGATCCAGGCAACGTTGTTGGTGACCATGACCCGCAGCCTTTCCGTTTGCCAGCCCACGTGTACGCCCAGGTTGTTCACGCCCCAGAGGAACTGCCGGTAGCGGAAGCCCAGGCTCAACGCCTCCACGCCAATGCCCCGGATGCGGCTGTCCCCGTCGCGTACGTCCCGGCTGGAATGGGGAGAATTGCGGTCCTGTGGACCGATCCGAAGCGCCAGTTGCGGCGTGAAGGAGAACCTGGATCGGGTATTGTTGCCGAAAGTATAGCCCAATTGCAGGATGGTGAGAAGATTGTGCGCCTTGCCTGACCATCTCCCGCCGTTTGGTCCTCGTTGGCTGGTGAACCGTTGCTGCACGAAGACTGAATACCCAAGATAATACGTATCGGTATTGAACAACACGCCAACCCGGCCTCGCACCCAGTGGCCCTCGTAGTCATTCATCCACGTAATGACGGGGTGTTCTTTACCGGTCTGCTGCAACCGGCCGTATTCCACGTCAAGAGACGGGGAGAAGGTATACTTGCCGCCGACCGAAAACTTGGGCGCCACGGCCAGGTTGACTGAATGCGCGTTGAAAGTGCGATAGGCAGCAGTGCCGTACGTGTGGCTCGTGGCAATGCCCACGCCGCTCCGAAGGGCCGGAATGAACTGGTCGTACGCCGTACTTGCCTGCAACACCCGGTACGTGTAAAGGTCCAGTATCTGCCCGTTGGGATTAGGCAGCCACTCGGGCAGGGTCCGGTAGACAAAGCTCGTACTGGCCCGGGGACTGCCGGCTTCCCCGGCAAATGAACCGTTGAATTGGGTGGGCAGCGCCCCCATCGGCGCATCCTGCGCACGGGCAGCCCAGGTCAATAACGTGAGGCACCCGGTCAGGGCGAATGCGCGGAAGGGAGTCATACGGGCGAGGGGATGAAATGAGTTGGACGGGTGTACTGCGAACCGGAGCGTACCGGCTATTTCTTGAAAAGGTACCGCAACGAAAGGTTGGCGGCATGGTGCACGTTGAGACCGCCCTCAAAGCTGACGGCGTTGGTAGCCATGAGCTTTACCCGGCGGTTCTGCCAGCCCGCGTGCAGGCCCATGTTGTTGACGCCCCAGATGAATTGCTTGTAGCGGAAGGTCACGTTGTACCCCTCGAACCAGTAGATCCCGAACCGCTGGTAAGGTTTCGTCCGCGCCGACACCCCGTCACCGATGTAGAACGCCACCTGGGGGGTGACAGAGAAATGGGAGTCGGGACTTTTTTGAAACGTATAGCCCAGTTGCAGGTAGGAACTGAAGCGGTCCAGCCGTCTTGACGAGTGCCAGCCGTTGTCGGAGTGGAAATCCCAGTTATCCAAAATGTCAACCGAGTACCCGACGTAGAACTTACTGGTATTGAACAGAAACCCCGCCCGGCTGCGCAAGCTCCTGGAATCGTACCCGTAGCTGACCCGGGAAGTATCATTGATCATTACGTTATAGGTTGGCTTGTGTACGGCGACGTATTCGAGGCTCAGGGACGGCGAGAAGGTGTACTTTCCGTTCAGCGAGATTTTGGGGGCCACGGCCACGGAAAAGCCCTGCCCATTGTACTTGTACAAAAGATAGCTGGCCTGGTTGGTCAGCACGCCCACCCCGATGCCGCTGCGGAGGGCCGGGATGAACTGGTCGTAGGAAACCTGCTGCTCGTAGACCCCGCGGTAATACCCTCCCTGGCGGAATCCGGACCCGTGGCCGAATCCAAAGTTCGAACTGATGCGGGGGCTGCCTGCTTCCCCGGCAAACGAACCGTTGTACTGCATGGGCAGGGCCCCCAGGGGCAGGTTGGTGGTCTGCTGGCCGTACGCAGCAAAGGCCATCAGTATCAGACTGCCCAGCAGTGAGCATTTGTAAAATAGCGTCATGTGAATAGAGGAATCACTTGTTGAGATAAGCAGTGTGCTACGGAAGAGTATTGCTTGGTTCTATAGAAACGCCCGGATTAATCCTTGAAAAGGTACCGCAGGGATACGTTGCCCGAATAGCCGCCGTCATTCTGGCCCCCGGCGCCGAACGTGTTGCTGGACGTGATCTTGAACCGGGAACGCTGCCAGCCCACGTGCACCCCCGTGTTGTTGACGCCCCAGAGGAACTGCTTGTAGCGAAAGTTGAGGTGAAATGCTTCAAAGAAGTTGATGCCGATCCTGTCGTCGTAAGTGAAGCCCGAAGTATTTGCTCGAGCCGGTGGCAATCGTGAGTTGCGGGGTAAAGGAGAAGTCTGATTTAGGACTTCGCTGGAAGGTGTAGCCGACTTGCAGGTACGAGGCAAGCCGGTACGGCCGGCCGGACTCAGTAATGCCGTTGGCATAGCGTATGGACAGGTAATCGACCACGGCGACCGAATACCCAATGTAGAACTTACTGGTATTAAACAGCAGGCCCGCCCGGCTTTGCCACCGCTCACTCTCTACGTTGCCTCCCCACCGGCCATCCCGGACAGTGGACCGGCCTGCGTGGTACGACAGGTCCAGGGATGGAGAGAAAGTCCACTTCCCGTTCAACGAGATTTTGGGGGCCACGGCCACGGAAAAGCCCTGCCAGTTGTACTTGTACCGGGGACCGGTGGCATGGCTGGTTAAGACCGTTGCCCCGATGCCGCTGCGCAGCGCCGGGATGAACTGGTCGTAGGAGGTAGCCAGGTGATACCCCTTGCCGTAGGTCCATCCGGCAGAGGTGAAGCCAACATTGGAATTAAGGCGGGGGCTGCCCGCCTCCCCGGCAAAACCGCCGTTGTACTGCATGGGCAACGCTCCCAGCGGCTGGGCAAGCACCTGTTGCCCGTAAGCCACAATAGACATTAAAGACAATAAGAAGCCCCTCCGGATCAGTCCGGATTTGAAAAAAGAGGTCATACGCATTAGCAATCAATTGCCGTAAAGGCGGTTGAGAATAAAGATTTAGCTTTTGAAAAGGTGCCGCACGGCAAGGTTGGCGGCATAGGTGGGTTCCCACCGGTACTCCGGGCTGCCGCTACGCATGGCGGTGGGTTTAGAAGCTGTTGGGGTTGAGCGGCACCACGTACGGAATGTTTCCCTTCAGGAACTCGTTGGCTTTCCGTTGCTCAATGGCCCTTCTCTTCATCCGGGCAACGGCCCGCTGCTGCTGGCGCGTGAGGGTTTTGGTCACCGGCACCTTCACCTTTTTGACCGGCTGCTCCGGCACGGACCCAAGCTTCGTCCCTTCCGGCACGGGCACCGCCTGGAGGGTGACTACCGGCGCCAGCGGAGCCACCACCGGCATAAGGGTCGCCGCCGGGGGCTGGTCTTGCCGGTTCGGGTTGAATGTTTCGTTCCCGGCAATGACGCGGTCCGGTGCAACAACAACCGGTTGCGGCGGCCGGTCCGCCGTGCGCACGGGTGGCTTCGTTACGGGGGCCGGGGCGGCGGCTTTTGCAGCCGCGGGCGGCAGGGGCAGGCGTTCTTCGGCCACCAGGGCCCGTTCGCACAGCAGGAACATGGTTAGGAACGAGGTCAGGAACAGGGCCAACACCAGCACGAGGCCCGCCCCCCAGCGGGAGACGCGTACGCCGGCCGGTGGAACGGGCTCCTTCAGCAGGCGTGCTTCCAGGGCCGCCGTATCCTGCGCATCGGGCGTCACGAAGGCGGCTTGCCAAAGTTCCAGTTCGCTCCGCAGGGCCGGGTCGGCGGCCAGCCAGGCTTCCAACGTCCTGGTTTGTTCCTCCGTCAGTTCCCCTTCCAGGTACTGGAAAAGCAGCTTGTCGGTCGCCTGTTCGCCGGGGTCATTCACGGATGGATTCATAGTACGTTGGAGAGTTCCTTGATCGAATTTTTGACTTTTTGCCGGGCCCGGAACAGGTACACTTTTACCTGCGGTTCGCTGAGGTCCAGGATTTCACCGATCTCCCGGTACTCGTAGCCTTCCAGGTCGCGCAGCAGCAGGATGGACCGCTGGAGCGGCGGCAGTTCGGCCAGGGTTCGTTCCAGGATGGCCCGGGCGTCGAAGGGATTGTTCTGGTACACCGGCGGCGCCGGCACGTGTTCATCCAGCGTGACCCGCCGGGCGGCCGCGTTCAGGTGGTCGATCATGGCGCGGTGGGCCACTGAAAACAGCCAGGCTTTGATCTTCTGCGGGTCCACCCGGTGGCGGTGCTGCCACAACTTGAGGTAGCAGTCCTGCACAATGTCATCGGCCGCCTCCTTGTCCTTGAGGGATTTCTGGAGAAACCGGAACACGCCCCGGGTGTATTCGCGTACCGCCTGGTTATATTCCTGCACTGAAATCATTCGGGGAGTGAGTCTGGTACGTGGGCCTTGCCGTTCGTTTGGCAGTATGACCGGCAAAGGAGGCAAAAGTTACAGCCCTTCCGTTTTTTTTTCGATCTAAAAGTTTTCACGGCAATTGCGCGGACCGGTGCAAGGTTGGAACTTTATGTCCGCCAAATGCATTTAGTTTGCATAGGAATACTTACATCAATTAGGGTAGAGCCGGCTTTCTTGTTTTATTCTAATTTTTGAAGAAAAACATTCAATTCATAACCCTCAAACAAATAAAAAGATGGGAAAAGCAATCGAAATTACCGATGCCAATTTTGACCAAATCATTGCCAGCGATCAACCGGTACTCATCGACTTCTGGGCCGACTGGTGCGCCCCCTGTAAGATGATTGCCCCGGTGGTGGAAGAACTCGCGGGTGATTTTCAGGGCAAAGCGGTAGTTGGTAAGCTGGACGTACAGGAAAACTCCGTCGTTCCTTCCCGGTACGGAATCCGCAACATCCCCACCCTGTTGGTATTCAAGAACGGTCAGTTGGTGGACAAGCAAGTAGGCGTAGTTCCCAAGACCGTACTGGCGCAGAAGCTCACCAACGCCATTGAAGCAACTGTCTGACCAGACCTTCCTTCCTCGGACGAAAAACGGCGGGGCCCCCAATGGCGGCCCCGCCGTTTTTTTGTGCCCGACCGGTTTGCCTTCCACCCCGAAATTGTACTCAGCCAATAATCGCCTCCGCTTTCCCATCTTCGAATAATTCAAAAATATTGAACCAGAAATGTCGAAGATCGAAGTACCCATGACTAATGACCCATTGCGGAGCACCGGAAACCCTACTCCACCAGCACCGGCGCCGGGGCGTTGGTTTTGCGCAGGGGCAACTGGGGCACCAGGCAAGTCACCAGCCACGCCGCCGCCACGATGAACAGCGTGTAGAAGTAATTGCGCGTGATGGCTTCGGCAAAAGCCGTCCTGGTTTGCGCCCGGATCGGTGCTGGGGTATCTTCTGACCGGACGTTGCCGGAGGCCGGGCCGCCCGCCGTGGCTTCGGTGGGAACGCCCTCCCCCACCCCCGCCGCCGACCGGGCCGCGTCCCCGGCGGGCAACGACTGCGCCAGCGAAGCCGTGAGCAGGGTCCCCATCACGGCCGCGCCGAGGGCCCCGCCGATCTGCCGGAAAAACTGGCCCGCACTGGTGGCCTGCCCGATCAGCGGGAGCGGCACGGCGTTCTGGATGGCCAGCGTGTAGAGCGGCATCGACGGCCCCAGGCCCAGCCCGCAGATGAGCATGTACAGGGTTACCCGCCCGAACGTAGCGTCGGTGTCGAGCCCCGATAACAGGAACACGCCCACCAGCAACACGAGTCCGCCGGCCAGCAGCAGTACTTTGTAATTGCCCATGCGGGCCACCAGTTGCCCCGATCCCACCGAACCCACGAACATGCCCAGGGACAGCGGAATGAGGCTTACGCCGGCCCGGGTGGCCGATACGCCCAGCACGTTGACCATGAACAGCGGCAGGAACACGGCAATGCCCATGAAGGCGGCCCCCAGCAGGAACAGCGCCGCGTTGGCCGTGCTGAACACCCGGTTGTCGAAAAGCGTGAGGTTGAGAATGGGGTTTTCGGAACGCACCGACCGCAGGTAGAACAGCACGATGCTCAGCGCCGAAAGGCCGAACAGCCCCAGCGTGACCGGCGCAGTCCAGCCGTACCGGGTCTTGTCGAGTTGCAGCGCAATCACCAGCGGGATCAGGCCGCCCACCAGCAGCAGGGCCGACAGGTAATCGAGGCGCTTGGGCGGGCCGGCCGGGTGCAGGGCGGGCATTTTGTTGATGATGAACCACAGGGCCAGGACGCCGAAGGGCACGTTCACGTAAAACACCCAGCGCCAGCCGGCCACGCCGGGAATGAGGCCGCTGCCGTGGTCGGTGAGCAGCCCGCCCACGTACGGCCCCAGCACACTCGCCAAGCCAAAAGTAGCCCCCACGAAGCCCTGGTACTTGCCCCGCTCGGCGGGCGGAAAAAGGTCGGCAATGATGATGAACGCCAGGGCAAACAGGCCGGCCCCGCCGGTGCCTTGTATCGCCCGGAAGAGGATAAGCTGGTTCATGCCGTCGCCGATGAGGGGCAGGTCGCCGAACTCGCCGGCCAGTCCGCACAGCACCGACCCGGCCAGGAACAGCCACACGGCCACCAGTTCGATCTTTTTGCGGCTATACATGTCGGCCAGCTTGCCGTACACGGGCACCAGGGCCGTAGAGGCCACCAGGTAAGAGGTAGCCACCCACGAAAACCGTTCGAGGCCCCGCAGGTCCTGCACGATGCGGGGCAGGGCGGTGGCTACGATGGTCTGGTCGAGGGCGCCCAGGAACAGGGCCAGCAGGACGCCGACCAGCGTGAAGAGTTTGTCCCGGGTAAGCGGCATAGGCGGGAAATTTAGGCCCGTGACGGGCAGGGCCATTGTTCGTTATACGTGAACCAAATTGGGAGCGGGTGGTTGCCGCGGCAGAATCTTTTAACGTCTTTTTAATGCGGCGGCCGGGACGGCAGTTAGGGCGTTGCCGGCGCAAAAGTACGGGCCGGCGCGGCTACTGGTCCGCCAGTTTCGACAAAAAAGCCTTAAACTCCGCCGAACCGTAGTCGGCCATGCCTTCGTGCCGCACCACAATTTCGCCCCGCCTGCTGATGACGAACGTGGTGGGAATGGACCGGGTGGCGTACACGGCGGGCACCGTGCTTCCGGGCAGGTACGCCGGAAAGGAGAACCCTTTGCGTTTCATCAGCCGGCGGGCTTTGTCGGGGTTTTCGTCAAGAGAGAGCATTACGAACGCCACGCGGCTGGTGTCGGTTTCGCGGTAAAGCTTTTGGATGCCGGGCATTTCGGCAATGCAGGGCGGGCACCACGAGGCCCACAGGTTGAGGAAGATCACTTTGCCCTTCAGGTCGCGCAGGGAGGTCTGCTTGCCGTCGAGGGTGTGGAGCGTGAAGTTATAGTCGGCAGGCACGGGAGCCGTGGCCGCGGCGTGCGTTTCGGGCCGGAGCAGGCCGGTAGCCAGCAGTACGCGTTGCGCGCCGGCCAGTACGTCGGTATGCAGGCCGGTGAGGTACAGGACCAGGGGCACGCCCAGCCACAAGGACCATTCGGCCACGGGGTGGCGGAGCCGGTTGACTGCTTTGGGAAAAATAGACAGGAGGGACATGGGTTGCGCGGATTTACTGCTATAAGGGGTACGGGCCCGGCAAAGTTCCACGGTGGGTGTTACGGTACCTCCGGGCCCAAAATCATCGGCTTTCCACCCCGGCGACCCGGCCGGCTTCGAGCCGCAGCACACGGGTAACGCAGTCCGGGATTTCGGCGGGGTAGTGCGTCACGTACATCATTGTTTGGCCGGAATGCCTGCCAGTGCTTTGCAGCAGCGTCCGGATGCGGCGCTGGTAACTTTCGTCGAGGCCCTGGCAGGGCTCATCGAGGATGAGCAGGGGCGGCGCTTTCACCAGCGCCCGGGCCACCAGGGCCAGCCGCACCTCGCCGGCCGACAGCCGCCAGAGGGGAACATCGCGCAGGGTTTCGAGTCCCAACGCGCGCAAATACGCCGCCACCGTTTCGGCCTGCTGCGGTGAAAGCTGCCCTTGCAAGTGCAGCGTGTCGCCGAAACCCGACGCAATGGCTTCAAAGCACGTGGCGCTTTTGGGGTAATAGGCGTGCAGTTCGGGGGACACGTACCCGATCTTCCGCTTGATCTCCCACACGCTTTCCCCGCTGCCTTTTTTGCGGTCGAACAGGACGATGTCGTTGGCGTACGCCTGCGGGTTGTCGCCGTTGATGAGGCTGAGCAGCGTGGACTTGCCCGAGCCGTTCGGTCCCAGCAGGGCCCACTTCTCCCCGGCCGCCACCGTCCAGTGCACGTCTTCCAGGATCTTTACCCCGCCGTACTGCACGTTCACCCCGTTCATCCGCACGGCCACCCGGAAAGGGGGCGTTTCCCCGGAATGCGGCAAAGAAGGGGGCAACGGGGCAGGGTCCGCTGGCAACGCGGGAACCGGGTCCGTTGCCTCTTCGTCAAAGGCTTTGCGCGTAAACGGCGCCGCCCGGCCGCCGCCCAGGCGGAGTACGTGGGTAATGCCGGGCGGAATCTCGCCGGGAACGGTAGCCAGAATCACCTGTAGGCCGGTGCCCACCAGGTCGGCGAGCCCCTCGCGGAGCAGTTGCCGGGCTACGGCGTCGAGGCCGGTAAAGGGATTGTCGAGCAGCAGCAGGCGGGGCGCTTGCAGCAGGGCTTTGGTGATGAGTACGCGCTTGGTTTCGCCGTTGGAGAGCTTCACCACTTCCCGGTCGAGCAGGGGACCGATGCGCAGCAGCCCGGCCAGCCGGTCCAACTGCCGGGCCTGCGCTTCCGGTGAGGGCTCCTCTCCTACCCCGTTTGTTTGCAACAGGAACGCGCGGGTGGTCGGAAAGTCGTCGGAATCCATGGAGTGGAACCGCTGCTGGTAGTACCGGTCGGGCGTGTTAGACAGCCGGGTGAAAGCCGTGCCGGCGGGTACGTACGCAAGGGCGGCCGACGGCGAAGCGGCAACCGGCGGATGCCCGTCCTGCTTTTCCCGTTCGAAGAAACCATACCGGAGGCTGCCGCCGCCGAGGGGAATTTTGCCGGCAACCGCTTCGAGCAGCGTCGTTTTGCCCGAACCCGTGGGCCCGACCACTGCCCACTGCTGGCCGTATTGGACGGTCCAATCCACGTTTGTCAGCAAGGTTCCGCCGGACCGGCGCAGGGTGGCGTTTTGGAGGGAGAGAAAAGGGGGAGATTGCAAAGGAAACTGATTGGGAAAAGGTAAGACCTCTGTTTAAACTGCCGGGGCACAATTACGTTCTATCCGTAACATACCTACAGCTATGTTTTTCAAAATTAAGCACCTTCCATGACTCCGACCCGTACTCCGGCGGCCTGGCCCAAGTGGCGCAGCACCCTGCACGAAGTGATCTTCGAATCCGAAACGCCGGCCGGCCGGGCCTTTGACATTACCTTGATCATCAGCATTCTGCTCAGCATTACGGCCGTCATGGTCGAAAGCGTGCGGAGCATCCGGGCGGTGTACGGCCCCCTGCTGTACGACATCGAATGGTTTTTTACGGGGCTGTTCACGGTGGAGTACGTGCTCCGGCTGCTCAGCGTCCGGCGGCCATTCCGGTACGCCACCAGCTTTTTCGGCGTGGTAGACGTGCTGGCGATCCTGCCCACGTTCCTGAGCCTGCTGCTGCCCGGCACGCAGTACTTGTTCACGGTCCGCGTCCTGCGCCTGCTCCGCATCTTCCGGATTCTCAAACTCTCCGAATACCTCAGCGAAGCCAGCGTGATCATCAACGCCCTGCGGGCCAGCCAGCGCAAGATCATCGTGTTCATCCTGTCGGTGCTCACGGTGGTAGTCATCATCGGCTCCCTGATGTACATCGTCGAAGGCGAAGAAAACGGCTTTACCAGCATTCCCACCAGCATCTACTGGGCCATTGTCACCCTCACCACGGTAGGGTTCGGCGACATTACGCCCCACACGCCGATGGGCAAGGCCCTGGCCTCGGTGGTCATGATCATGGGCTACGGCATCATCGCCGTACCGACCGGCATCGTCACGGCCGAACTTACCAACGCCGGGGCCCGCAAGCGCATCTCTAATCAGGCGTGCCCCAATTGCAGCGCCGAAGGCCACGACCCTGATGCGGTACACTGCAAGTACTGCGGGGCGCACCTATGACCCTCCCGGCGGGCGGCTCCAGGCGCGGAGCTTGTCGTCGGGGGGCAGCGCAAAGGCCAGCAGGCCGATGAGCGGAATGAGGCTGCACAGCATCAGCATGTCGGGCAGCCCGATCCGGTCGCCGAGCCAGCCCAGCACCATCGACCCCATGGCGCCCAAGCCGAACGCCAGGCCGAACAGCAGCCCCGACACCGTTCCCGTTTTGCCGGGCAGCAGTTCAAGGGTGTAGATCAGGGCCACCGAAAAGCCCGTCAGGATTGAAAAGCCGGTGACGGCCAGCAGCACGTACGTCCACGGCTCGGGGCTGAAGGTGAGCAGCCACGAAAAGGGAGCGCAGGCGGCACTGGAGAAAATGAGCATCCTTTTTTTGCCGAACCGGTCGGCGAGGCCGCCGCCCACCAGCGTACCCAGCGCCCCGGCCACCAGGAACACGAACACGTGCGTCTGCGCCGCCGACAGGCTGGCCCCGAACGTTTTGATCTGGTACAGGGCGTAGAAGTTGGTGATGCCGGCCACGTACCAGCTGCGGGCAAACGTAATGAGCAGGATCACGGCCAGGACCCATACCACTGCCCGGCGCGGCGCCGAAGACGTACGCACCCCGTCGGCCGTTCCGTGCAACGCCTGCCGTTCCAGGTGCCCCCGGTGCCACTTGGCCAACCCGTACAGGATGACGATGGCGATGGCGGCCATGCCCACGAACCACACGGCCCCGGCTTGCCCCTGCCGGGCAAAGAACAGCAGCGTCAGGAGCGGCGCCAGGGCCTGGCCCGAGTTGCCGCCCACCTGGAAGATGGATTGTGCCAGTCCCGGCCGGGAGCCGGCGGAAGAAATGACCAGCCGCGACCCTTCGGGGTGAAACACGGCCGAACCCAGCCCCACCAGCATGACGGCCCCGATCACGAAGGGCAGGTTGGGCGCAAAGGCCAGCACCCCCATGCCGAGCAGCGTGCAGAACATACCCACCGGCAGCAGGAAGGGCAGCGGCTTGCGGTCGGTGTACCAGCCGATGAGGGGTTGCAGGAGGGAAGCGGTGATGTTGTTGGCAAAGGCCACCAGCCCCAGTTGCGAGTAGCTCAGGTGCATGGTCTGCTCCAGGATGGGGAACAGCGCCGGAATGACCGACTGCATGGTGTCGTTGAGCAGGTGCGACACCGAAATGCCCGCCAGCACCGGCACCACCAGGGCCGTCGGCGCCGGAGTCGCCAGGGTTGTTTTCATCAGCAGGTTTTGTATGGTTGGGTAAGTGGTCTGGTATATTGAACGGTATTATACTAAAGCGTGATGCTGCCGTTGCCGCCGGGACGGCGGCAATTTTTCTTTTGGCCGTCCCGGCCACCCCCTTAGCCCGGAGAGCTTCTTTCGGACGCACTGGCCGGGACGGCAGCGAGGGCGGTCCCGATGTGAAGCCCGTAAGTTGTTGAAAAAGAAGTGCAAACAGGTCCAGTGCTACTTCGCCCCGTTCCCGTTCAACTGCTCCTCAAACAATTTCAAGATGCGGCGGTACTCGTCGGTCCAGCTGCTGGGCTCCACGAAGGCGTGGTCCTCCACGGGGTACACGGCCAGCTCCCAGTTCTCCTTCTTAAGTTCGATGAGGCGTTGCGAGAGCCGCACGATGTCCTGGAAATGTACGTTCACATCGACCATGCCGTGGCACATGAGCAGGTGGCTCTTGAGCCCTTCGGCGTAGTAAAGCGGCGAACTCCGGGCGTAGGCGAGGCTGTCGGTGGTGGGTTCGTTGAGGATGTTGGCCGTGTAAGCGTGGTTGTAGTGCGCCCAGTCGGTGACCGACCGCAGGGCCGCGCCGGCCTTGAACACGTCGGGCTGCGTGAACAGGGCCATCAGCGTGATGAAGCCGCCGTACGAACCGCCGTACATGCCGATCCGTTTGGCGTCCACGCCGTGGGTTTCAACGAGCCACTTGGCGCCGTCCACGTGGTCGGTGAGGTCCTTGCCGCCCATGTGCCGGTAAATGCCCGTGCGCCAGTCGCGGCCGTAGCCGGCGCTGCCCCTGTAGTCGAGGTCGAGCACGGTGTAGCCCTTGTCGGCCAGCAGGTTGTGGAACATGTATTCGCGGAAGTACTGGCTCCACCACTTGTGGGCATTCTGCAAGTAGCCCGCCCCGTGCACGAAGATCACCGCGGCGCCGTTCTTCTGCGCGTTGGCCGGGCGGTACAGCCGGGCGTACACCGCGGCCCCGTCGCGAGCCTTGAACGTGACCACCTCCGGCTCCCGCCACGGGTACGAATTGAATTCTTCGGTGGTGGACCGCGTGATCTGCTTCGGCCGGGCGCCGGGCTTGTTGTCCATCAGGTACAGTTCCCAGGGCCGCGTGGCCGTCGAATGCCGCAGGGCGAGGTGCTTCTTGTCGGGGGAAAGCGTAAACTCGTAGCCCCCCGTGCCCGTGGTCAGCTGCACGGGTTTGCCGCCCGTGGCGGGCAGCCGGTACACGTGTTTCTCGCCGGGATGCGTGGCGTTGGCAACGAAATAGAAGGTTTTCAGGTCCCGGGAAAGCCGCACGTTGGACACCTCGTAGTTGCCCTGCGTCAAGGGTTTGCGTCCTCCCGAAACCACGTCTACCGTGTACAGGTGGGCGTAGCCGTCGGCCTCGCTGCCGAACCACACCGTGCGGTTGTCGGCCAGCCAGCCGAAGGCCGTGTACACGGGGCCGCCCACCCAGGCTTCATCGCGGTAGCGGTCCAGCGATTTGAGGGTACGGGCGGCCGGGTCGAGCAGCACCAGCCAGCGGTCCTTGTTGTCGTTGGCCCGCACCCACAGCACGGCGTACTTGCCATCGGCCGACCACTCGGGGCTGCCGAACGACAACGCCCGGGGCTTGGGTTTCTGACCCACCGAATCCTTTTTGCCCGTGGCGGCCTTCTGGGGGTAGTCCTTCAGGTAGTCGGGTTTGTCGTAGATGCCCGGCAGGTCGGCGACGGGCACGGCCAGCACCGTGTCGCGGAGGCGGTCGAGCACGAAGAGTTCTTCGGCCGGGTGGCCGCTGCCCACCTTGGTACGCACGGCCTGCGGTTCGGTGTAGCCGCTTTCGGTCACGAAAAAAGGCACCTGGGTCGGTTTGGGTTTGGGGGCCGTGCTCAGCGCGTAGACCACGTACCGTTCGTCGGGGCTGAGGGCGGCGGTGCCCACGCTTTTGTCTTCCACGTACACCTCCTTAGGCCGGCCGGCCTTGTCGGCTTTTTCCTGCTTTTCGGTTTCCCGCTTCTTGTCGCTCCGTTCCCGCACCGTTTCGATCCACCGGCGCTGGTCGGCCTCCAGCCACTTGTCCCCTTCGGTCTTCTGCTTATCGGGCTTTTTGCCCTTGCGGAATTCGGTCAGTTGCACAATTCCGCCGCCCGCCTTCCGCCAGGCAAACAGGTTGTCGCCCTGCGTGAACAGGATTTTCGTTTCGTCGTGGCTGAAGGCCGGGTTGCTTTCGGCTTCAACCGTGGCGGTGAGCTGCGTGACGCGGCCGGTCCGGGCGTCGAGCCAGTACACGTCACCGTCCCTGGTGTACACCCGTTCGGTTTTGCCCCGGTTGTAGGTGCCCCCCAGGGCCGGCAACGACCGCCGGGCGGCCGGCTCCACGGGGCGGGGCGTAAGGGCATTGAGCGAAACGGCGTAGAGCGAATCGGCTTTGCGGCGTTCCGGGTTCCATTTGAAGTAGATCGTTTTACTGTCTTCCGACCACTGAATTTCATTGGGCGAAGTACCCAGCCACTGGGCGGGATCACGCATGATTTTGTCAACCGTAAGCGGCGCAAGGGTCTGGGAAAACGCCGGCAGGGCCAGCAGCAGGGCAATGGGCAGCAAGTAGGTACGCATAAGGGCAAGATAATAAATTATGGAGACGGGAGACCGGAGGAAGGGAGACCGGAGGCGGAGTACGACGATTGGCGGGATGCGGGCAGGGATAGGGTTTAAACCCTATCCTATTGATAGTAAGTTCTCGAACCCAAACGGCCCGGACCAGGCTGCCGGGAAGTGACTCTGCTTTGGGAAAGCGGTAGCCATATCCGTAGGATAGGTATGTGATTAGCGTTCAACAAGAAGGAGAGAAAACACGTAAAAAAGTGCATGGAGAAGCCACAAGTCATATTGCCCCACAAGCTAAGTGAGCTAAGTGAGTTGGATAAATCGGCTCTTATCGAGTTGCTTATCCGGCAAAACGAGCAATTGCAGGAGTTGTGGCGGCAGAATGAGGCCTTGCGCAAACAGGTCGAGGAGTTGGAGAAAGCCTCCAAAAGGCCGGTAGCCCCCTTTCGCATTGAAGACAAGGAGCGCAAAGGGCACAAGAAGCGCTCAGGTGCCCCTGCCGGTCACCCGGGCCACTACCGAACCGTGAGTGGTCCCATTGATGAACGGGTTGAAGTGCCCTTAGCAGCTTGTCCTCATTGTCAAGGGCCGGTAAGTGGAGTAAAGCCCCTCCACCAAGTGGTGGAAGAGTTGGTGGTTCGTCCCTTTAGAGTGAGCTTGACTACTCATCAGGGCCATTGCCAGCGCTGCGGCCGGGTCAGGTCTACTCACCCTTATCAAACCACGCTTGCCAGTGGCAGTGCCGGTTGTCAGTTGGGCATCCATGCCGCTACGACGGCCGTCTTGCTCAATCACCGCTACGGGATGAGCAAGCGCAAGGTGAGTGAGTTATTTAATGACTACTTCAAGTTGCCTTTGAGCATTGGTGGGCTCATTGATCTCCAGCACCGGCTGGCTGCAGGGCTCCAACAAGACTACCAACATTTACAAGAGCAGGCCCGCCAGTCAAGTGTGCTCTACAGTGACGAGACGAGTTGGTATTTGGGAGAACCAAAGGGCTGGCTGTGGACCTTTACCAATGCCGATTTTACCCTTTATCAAGTCGATGAGAGCCGGGCAAGAGAGGTAATTGAAGGAGTGATCGGTAAAAACTACCAGGGCGTGCTGGTGAGCGACTGCCTGGTGGTGTATGAGAATTTGTGCCAAAGGCAGCAAAAGTGTTACGCGCATCACTTGAAGGCCATCAAAAAGGCCCTTCAACTAGAGCCCCACAGCCAGTATCTGCTCGACTGGCAAGCCTTACTGCTTTCGGCCATCGAGCATAAAAAGCAACACGGCCGTCTCTCTCAAGAAGACTACCAAGAGGGCATGGTCAACCTCTCGGCCAAGGCCGCTAAGCTACTCCAGCCCCAGTGGGCTTATCCGCAGCGGGCTTCACCCACTGAAGAAGCAGATTCTCAAGCGCCTTTCCAAACAAGCCCGCCATTTGTTTACTTTTCTGCTCCATCCTCAGGTAGAAGCTACTAACAACCGGGCTGAAAGAAGTTTGAGACCGGCCGTGATCCAGCGCAAGATTGCTTGTGGCAACAAAACCAGGAAAGGAGCCGACTCCTGGCAAGTAATCGCTTCGGTAGTGGTCACTGCCCAACAGAACCAACAGGATTTCTCCCAAAAAGTCAGAGCCGTTTATCAGCAACGGCTCTGACCCAGATTCCTTTTGTCTAACGCTAATCACATACTAGGATAGGGCTTAAACCCTATCCCCTCTTAAACCCGACCCCAACCTAACCTTTTTCCTTCCTTTTGTCCATCCATCCGCATGATCCTCCCTGTTCCGCGTTTGATGGGCACGCCTCCTCCGGTCTCCTTTCCTCCGGTCTCCCGATTTTTTCAGGAAACTTGGAAAAAAATTCCGCCCCTGGTGCAACCCGGCATAGGTGGGGTTACTCTTTAGGGCGAATCTTGAACCACTTGGAAGCACAGCTGTATTACGACATCCACCAGCCGGTTGTGGAACGATGCCGTTTGGGTGACCGCAAGGCCCAGTACGAGCTGTATAAGCTTTACGCCAAAGCCATGCTCAACGTGGCCTACCGCATCACCAACAACCAGGCGGAGGCCGAAGACGTGTTGCAGGAAGCTTTTTTGAGTGCCTTCCGCCACATCCACGCCTACAAGGGCGACGCGACGTTCGGCAGCTGGCTCAAGCGGATCGTGGTGCACCAGGCCCTGGGCGTGGTGCGCAAACGGAAAGTTCGCTTCGACGAGATCGGGGAACGCGACTACGCCGACGGCGACGAAGGCACCGGTGACGGGGAAATGGAGTGGGAAGTGGAACGGGTGCGCAGGGCCATTGCGCTGCTGCCCGACGGGTACCGGGTGGTGCTCTCACTGTACCTGCTGGAAGGCTACGACCACCAGGAAATCGCCGACATTCTCGGCATCACCGAGTCTACCTCCAAGTCGCAGTACAGCCGCGCCCGGCAGAAGTTGTTGCAGCTTTTAAAGTAGTTGTGGATTGTTCGAGGGTTACGACCAGATAGTTTGGCGGAAGTAGTGGGTTGGCGGGGATCATTCGTAAGGGGTAATTGGTAATTCGTAATAAAAATGAAGGATCGCTTAGAACGATTTGTGGAGGAAAACCGGGACGCGTTCGATGCACTCGAACCCCGTTCGGACTTGTGGCTGGACCTCAGTCTAAAGCTGCTGGATAAGGAGGAGGTTTCCAGACCGATTTGGTTTCGGCAAACCTTCTGGCGATACGCCGCCGCCGTCATAATCCTGCTCAGCGTGGGCGTGGGCATTTTCCAGCTGGGCCGCTTCACCGAACGCGTTGATGCGGGCATTGCCTTCGAAACGGCGCCCCTGCAAGAAGTAGCCCCCGAACTGGCGCAGGTAGAGGCGTATTATACGACGCTCATCAGCGAACAGCGGCGGCAGTTGCAGGACGCCGACCTCAGGAAAATGGGCCTGGCCGGCGACTTCAGCCGCGACCTCGCGTCGCTGGATTCGGCCTACACCCGCCTGAAAAGAGACTTGTACAAGGGAACCAATAAAGAACAAATTGTGGACGCGATGATCCAGAACCTGCAAATGCGTTCGGAAATCATCAGCCGTCAAATCCAAACGCTAAACCAGATCAGGACCATCAAGGAGGATAAGCAAGCAGATGAAAAAATTAATATCTAACGCATTACTGGGTGCCGCCCTTTGCCTGGCCGCTCTGGGCAATGCTGCCGCCCAGGAAGGCGACCGGGACAAAGACGACCGTGAGCAACGCTGGGAGGATGCCGGTCGCCGCATCGGGGAAACCGTGGAGGAAATGGGCAAGCAGCTCGAAATCACGATCACCGACATTTTCGACGAGGACTTTGGCCGCGAAATGGCCGGGGTCGGCCGCGAAGTGGGCTTTGCCATGCGTGAACTTTCGGAAGAACTGGGCGAGGTGCGCGACCACCACAACAATAGCCACGGCAACTTCGACGAGGAGCGGGCCCGAAAGATTTCCCGGTCCTTCAAAGTGAAGCCCTCCGACCAGCTTTCCATCGAAAACAAGTTCGGCAAGGTGCACGTCAACACCTGGGACCGCAACGAAATCACCGTGGACATCACCATGATCGGCCGGGCCAACGACGCCGACCGGGCGCAACGCATCCTGGACGCCATCGACGTGAAAGTATCCGAAGAGGGCGGCCTGATTGCCTTCCGCACGGAAATCGCCAGGATCCAGGGCAACCACCAGAATGGCAAAAAGGGTTTTGAGATCAACTACACGGTGAACATGCCCAAGGGCAACCCCCTCAAACTCAAGAATTCCTTCGGCGACGTATACCTGGCGGACCTCGACGGCAAGGCCGACCTCAACGTATCGTACGGAAGTCTGAAGGCCGAAAACCTGACGCACGCCGACAACTTCGTGAAGGTAGCCTTTGGCTCGGGCGAGGTCGAGTACCTGAAGGGCGGCACGCTGGACGTGGACTACTCGAAGGTGAACGTGGAACGCATGGGCAACCTGACGGTCAACAGCGGCTTCTCGAAGCTGAGCGTGGAAAAAGCCGGCAACGTGGAACTCAAAGCCCGCTACGGCGACGTGAAGATCGGCACCATCGACAACCTGGTGGGCTCGGCCGGCTTCTCGGGGGTAGACGTGAACCAGGTGAACGAGAAGGTGAACATGAAGGTGGAGTACTGCAACGACTTCGACGTCAACAGCGTAGCCCGCAACTTCAAGGAGATCAACGTGGACGGCAGCTTCAGCAAGATCAAGGTGACCTTCGACCCGGCGACCAGTTTCAACTTCGACGTGAACCTCCAGTACGCTGACCTCGACGCCAACGACAACCTCAACAACTTCAGCTTCGTGGAGAAAAAGAGCAATTCGAAAGTATACCGCGGCAACTTCGGCAAGAGCGGCGGCGGCAACGTAAAAATCAGTTCCCGCTACGGGAACGTAGATTTCGACTTAGGCGATTAAAGGTTAAATGTCCCAAACAAAAAAGCTGCCCGTCGTACGGGCGGCTTTTTTTTGTTTTTAGCGGGTTTCACGCAAAGGGCGCAAAGGCGGAGCGCAAAGGGCGCAAAGGTGCAGGGCGGGAAGGGGTGTCGGGAGGGCGTTGTTGCATTGCGGGAAAGGGCCTCATTGCGGTACTCGTCGCATCGCGGGCCAGGAGCGCATCGCGGCTCCCCTCCTCGGAGGGGTTAGGGGGTGGGTTTACCTGTATGTGGCAAGTTACATGGGGATCAGCGCGATACGGTAATGTTCCTGACGCCGGTGCCAAACTTTCTTTAGTCCCTGATGCCAGCGCCATATTGAAGTAATATGCTAATTCTCAGTGCGGTGATCCCTTGGTCACGTGAGGCATACCAGTAAACCCACCCCCTAACCCCTCCGAGGAGGGGAGCCGCGACGCGACCCTTTCCCGCAATGCGACGAGTACCGCAATGAGGCCCTTTCCCGCAATGCAACAACGCCCTCCCGACACCCCTTCCCGCCCTGCACCTTTGCGCCCTTTGCGTGAAACCCGCCTTTGCGTGAAACCTTTTCTCCGTAGTGAATCTGTCTCAAACAAATTGCCCCCTGGCCGGTTAGTTACCCCAAAGGCAACTACACACCATATGGCTTCATTTTCCGGAAAGAATATACTGGTCGTGGGCGGCACGTCGGGCATTGGCCTGGCCCTGGCCCGGCAACTGAAAGCGCAGGAGGCCACCGTCTGGGTAGCTTCAAGGCAACCGTCCGGGGCCCTGGCCGAACTGGGCGTCACGCACCTGCCGCTCGACGTCACGGGCGACGTGGGCAGCCTCGCCGGGGCCCTGCCCGAAGTACTGCACGGCCTCGCCTACTGCCCCGGCACCATCAACCTCAAACCCTTTCCCCGCCTCACCGACGACGACTTCCTGAAGGACTTGCAGGTGAACGTGCTGGGCGCAGTGCGGGTGGTGCGGGCCGTACTGCCCAAACTCAAAAAGGCCGACAACGCCGGCATCGTCTTTTTCAGCACCGTAGCCGCCCGGGTAGGCATGAACTTCCACACGTCGGTAGCTACCGCCAAAAGTGCCCTCGAAGGGCTTACCGTGTCGCTGGCCGCCGAACTGGCCGCGAGCCGCATCCGGGTCAACGCCATTGCGCCGTCCCTGACGGATACGCCCCTGGCCGGCAACCTGCTCGCCACGCCCGAAAAACGCGACGCCGCCGACAAACGCCACCCGCTGGGCCGCGTGGGCAACCCCGACGACATTGCATCGATGGCGGCTATGTTATTGTCCGACCAGGGAAGCTGGCTTTCCGGCCAGGTCATTCACGTGGACGGGGGCATGTCGACGCTGCGGAGCGTGTGATAGGACACTGATTGGTTATGATCTTATTTCCGGGATTTTCTCCGGATCATAATCATCATAACCAATCAGTGTACTATACTCAGCCCCCTGATTTTTTTCCCCGATTATTGTTCTCCAATTACCCGGCAACCGCTACTTTACAGCCCGCTGACGAGGTGGACCCATTTCGAATGCAGAACAAGGAAGCAAAGCTCGACGAAGTCAATGTTGAATTTCGAAGTGTAAAACACCGGGCGTCGAACCACTAACAACCACCAACCAACCCATTTTGCCCCACCTCCTCGAATATACCCCCAAGGGCCTCTACTGCCCGGCCGCGGACGTGTACATTGACCCGCACCGTACGGTACCCCGGGCCGTGCTTACCCACGCCCACAGCGACCACGCCCGGCGCGGCCACAAGTATTACCTGGCCCACCGGTCGTCGGAGTACCTGCTGCGGCTGCGGCTCGGCAAAAGCATCAACCTGGAAACGGTCGGATACGACGAACCCGTGGTGATGAACGGCGTGCGGATTTCGCTGCACCCGGCGGGCCACGTGGTGGGCTCGGCGCAGATCCGGGTCGAGCACGGCGGCGAAGTGTGGGTGGTGTCGGGCGATTATAAGATTGAACCTGACGGCGTTACCGTGCCCTTCGAGCCGGTGCGCTGCCACACGTTCATTACGGAATCTACTTTTGGCCTGCCCATTTACCAGTGGCAACCGCAGGCGCAGGTGTTCGAAGAGATCAACGCGTGGTGGCGGCACAACCAGGCGGCGGGCAAGGTAAGCCTCATGCTGGGGTATTCGCTCGGGAAAGCCCAGCGGCTGCTGCAAAACGTAGATCATTCGGTGGGCAAGGTGTACGTGCACGACACCATCTGGAAGGTGAACGAAGCCATCCGCCAGGGGGGTACGCCCCTGCCCGCCGCCATCCGCGTGGACCGCAACATCGCCAAGGGCCAGTGCGCCGGGGGGCTGTTCATTGCCCCCATGTCGGTGATCCGCAGTGACTGGGTGAACAAGATCACCCCGTACGTATCGGGAGCGGCTTCCGGCTGGATGGCCCTCCGCCGGATGCAGCGGAGCCGGTCCACCGACTACGGCTTCGTGCTGTCGGACCACGCCGACTGGCCGGGCCTCAACGCGGCCGTGGAAGCGACCGGGGCGCAGCGGGTCATTGTGACGCACGGCTACCAGTCGGCCTTTGCCCGCCACCTCAACGAACAGGGCTACGAAGCCTATGAGGCCGACCGCTTTTTCGGGACGGGCCCGCTGCCCGATACGCCCGTGGGCGAGGAACGGGAATGGGAAGATTGAAATAAAGGAGCGAGAAGCGAGGAGTGAGAAGCGAGAAGGAGGATCGGGAAGGAAGCTTGGGCTAACGGGATGGTGGGATGAGGGGTAATACAACTTTGCGGCCTTTGCGGTTTTTCTTTGCGATCCTTGCCTTGCAATTCAATTCTCCCACTTCGTCCCAAGCCCTTTGCCCAAGCTTCCTTCCCGATCCTCCTTCTCGCTTCTCACTCCTCGCTTCTCGCTCCTTACCCTACCAAATAGTACCCCAGTCCGGCCACGGCGCTGATGCCGATCCACAGGATCATGTTCACCTTGAAGCGCCACAGCGCCACCAGCGAAACCACCATCCAGGCCAGGGCGAAGTAGTTTGCCTGGTCCCACGAAAAACCCTTCGGGAATACCACCGCCCGGGCCAGGTAAATGGCCAGGTTGAGTACCACCCCCACCACCGCGGCCGTCACCACACTCAGCACCGCCTTGACGCGGGGGTTGTACCGGGACCGCTCCACGAACGGGGCGCCCATGAAGATGAGCAGGAAACACGGCAGGAACGTGTAGAACGTGGTAGCCAGCAGCCCCACCGTGCCCAGCGCCAGCGAACCGGCGCCGCCGTGATTGTAGCCCGCCATGAACCCCACGAAAGCCAGCACCATGATGAGCGGACCGGGCGTGGTTTCGCCCAGTGCCAGCCCGTCGATCATCTGGTACTCCGTGAGCCAGTTGAACTTCTCCACGCTGACCTGCGCCACGTAGGGCAGCACGGCGTACGCCCCGCCGAAAGTCACGAAAGCGGCCTGGGTGAAAAACAACGTCAGGTTCTGCCAGAACGGAAAGTCTTTGGACAACGCGTAGAAAATCGCCAGGGGAATCAGCCAGAGCACCACGCCCACGGCCAGTTGCACCCCGAAGGTGCGCCACCGGAAGGGAGGAATTTCGTCGGCCCGGTGGGTATTGAGGAAGTAGGTGTGTTCATCGGCGGCCTGCCTGCCCTCCGGCACCTTGGCTTCCAGCAGGCCAGGCTTGGCGGCATTCACGGCCACGGCCGCCGCAATGGCCCCGGCGATGATGAGCGGCAACGGCACATTGCCGAAGAAAATGGCGATGAAACTGGCTACCGCTACGCCGTAGTGAAACGGGGTAAGCAGCGACTTTTTGCCAATCTTGAAAATAGCCATCACCACAATGGCGACCACGGCCGGCTTGAGCCCGTCGAACAGGGCGCCGACCCAGGGAATGGTGCCGAACGTGACGTACACCATGCTCAGCCCGAGCAGGATGAACACCGACGGCAGCACGAACAGGATGCCCGCCGCTAGTCCGCCCCGCACGCCGTGCAGCAGCCAGCCGATGTACGTGGCGAGTTGCTGTGCTTCGGGACCGGGCAGCAACATGCAGTAGTTGAGGGCGTGCAGGAAGCGGGCATCGGAAATCCACTTTTTCTGCTCCACCAGGAACTGGTGCATGATGGCGATCTGGCCGGCCGGGCCGCCGAAGGAAATAAACCCCAGCTTGAGCCAGAAGCGGAAGGCTTCGCCCGGCGTCGGCTTTCGCACGGGCGTACCGGGCCCGGCGGCAGGGGTGGCAATCATGCGCTTTTACGGTTGAGCCACGCGGCATCGGCCGACCACTTTCCCCCACCCGCCGCCAGCAGGAACAGGTTGCAGAGGAGCATGGCAAAATCCGTGCGGGCGCCGTGGGCCGTTTCCCAGAAACCCACTTCGGGGAGTTGCGCCAGTTTGGTGGCAGAGATGGCAACCAGCATGATCAGCAGCAACGGCACGGCGGCCAGCCGGGTCAACAGCCCCAGGAGCACCAGCACGCCGCAGGTAATTTCAACGGCCCCGACAAAAGGTCCGAAGAATGCGGGGGCAGGAATGCCGATCTTGTTGAAGCGGCCCGCACCCAGTTCGGCCGGGAAGAGAAACTTCTGAATCCCTTCGGAAAGGAAGATGCATCCCACCGCAATGCGGATGAACAGGATTGCCGGCAGGGGTGCCGCGTAGAGCAGCCGGCGCAGGGAGTTAGTCTTCAACAGTGTTGAGTTTTACGTTGTGCAGGAGCGACAGGCGCCACACGTGGCCGTGGAGAAACTGGTTCCCCGCCGCCAGTTGGCTGAATGTGTACATGTAACCGGCTTGAACATTCAATGTTTTGGTCAACTGGTAACCCAGCGCCGCGAAAACCCGGTTCTGGTCGAAGTAATTGTAGACGACCTGCCTGCCGGCGTTCACCAGTATTTCATCGCCCACCGTGAGCACCAGCGCCTTGCGGGTGCTGTCGCGCAACGAAACGGCCGCGCTGAGCTGGTACCGCAGCCGGTGGTTGAACCGGTAGCCTTTTGCCAGTTCACCCCCGGCCGTGCGGTGGATGAACCGCTGCTCGGTGCGGTACCGCTGCGTTACCTGCACCCGGCCGGCGTCCTGCACCCAGGTCACCTGTTGCCAGGGGCGGTGTTCGAGCCGCACGGGTATGCGGTCCGGGTTCGGCACCCGCTGGCCGAACAGGGCGTAGCCCACCGTTGCCGTTACCCCTTTCGAGAGGCGGTAGTTGAGGCCCGGCCTGACGAGGTAGGTGTTCCACGCATCCATCGGGCCGCTCCAGCGCAGCCCCACGTCCAGCCACGTTCCCCATTTGGGCGTCAGCCAGGTCTGGTTGGCGTACCCGAGCCACACCTGCGACTCCCGGCCGATCGTTTTGGCGGGTGGCCCTTGCCCCCGGGCTTTCGGGCCCGTACCCAGTAGCAGTATGACTAAGAAGATGAAAAAATGCTTCCCGTTCATGGCATCCGGTTAAAAGGGCAAATACGGATTTTGGGGAAAACAAGTAGCGGGGAAGAAGGAGATTATGGATTTTGAATTTTAAATTATGGATTAACGCTCCCGCTGCCGGACGGTGCCGGCTGATTCATAATCTAAAATTTAAAATCCAAAATTCTTTTTACTCCGCCTCTTTCTTGCGCAGGTCCACATTGTGGAAGAAGAACAGGCGCAGCACGTGATTGTTGTTGAAGCGGTTGCCGGCGGGCAGTTGCTGGAACAGGTTCATGTACCCGAGTTGCGCATTCATCGTCTTGCTGAACTGGTAGCCCAGGCCCAGAAAAAACCGGTTCTGGTCGAAGTGGTTGTAGGTGATCTGCTTGCCGGCGTTGATGTGGATTTCGTTGTTGAACGCCACGAACGGCACGCCCTTCTGAATGAAGTCGCCCTTGAGGGGCACGAACAGGGCCAGCAGGTAGCGGAAGCGGTAGTTGAAGTTGTAGCCCTCCTGGAGCTGGTCGCTGGCAATCTTGCGGTTGAAGCGCTGTTCGAGGCGCACCCACTGCTGGGTCTGGAGTTTTTTGCTGCGGCTCGTCCAGAGTACCTGCTGCCAGGCGCGGTGCTCGGGCCGGATGGTTTCAAGGCCCGCCGCCGGGTAATGCCCCACCAGGGCGTACCCCGCCGTGAGCCGCACGTGGTCGTTCACGTAGTACGTCACCCCCGGCCGGATCATCAGTGTGTTCCAGCGTTCCAGCCAGTCGATGCGCCGGGCGTGGGCGTCGAACCAGAAGCCGAATTTATTGGTGAGCCGGGTCTGGTTGAAGTACCCGAGCCACCCCTGCTGGTGCTGGTTGATCTGCTTCTGCGGCGTCTGGGCCGCGGCCGGCAGCAGGCAAAAAAGCAATGCGGCAATGAGTATCAGTCGGTGCATAAGTGGTGAGTTGATGTACATTGAAACGGTACACTGATCTATTATGATGCTTATGATTTGTTATGATTTTTTTTAGAATTTTTCTCTAATCAGTCCTAATCATAATCATCATAACCAATCAGTGTACCTTCAGATCATTTGTTCAGCAGCCCGTCCACGGTAATGGCCAGGTAGTACAGCCCGCCGATGGTGGGGCCGGCCGCGTACTGGATGTAGCGCCGGTTGAACAGGTTGGCGCCGCCCATCTTAATGGTGGTTTTGAGGACCGGCACCCGGTAGGTCACCTGGGCGTCGAAGGTCTGGTAGGCCGGCACTTCGCCGTTGGCCAGCGGGCTTTCCCACAGGAAGGCGTCCTGCCAGCGCCACACCACGTTGAAGCCCACGTTCTTGACTACTTCCCGGTTGCCCACCGACAGGTTGGTGGTCCACCGCGGCGTGTTGAAGCCCGTTACGAATACGTCCCGTTCCGTGTTGGCGACGATGTCGTTGTAGTTGACGTTGCCGCGAGGCGATGAACTTGCCGAAGAAGTTGTAGGTAATGCCCAGCGAGGAGCCGTAGTTGTTGTACTTGTTTTTGGCGTTGGTGTACACCCGGTACCGCGTCTGCTGCTGGTTGCGGTTAGCGGCCAGCATGGCAACCACGGCCTCGTCGGTACCCACCGGCACCGTTGTTATTCTGCGGCACGGCCACTTCTACCTGGCCCAGAAAGCCGTCGTATACGTTGGTGTAGGCGTCGAAGTCAATTACCAATTTGTTTTCGAGCAGCACGCTTTTGTAGCCGACTTCGAAGGAGTTGATCCGCTCGGGCCGCGTGGTGGCGAGGTTGGTGATTTCGAGCAGGTCGCGGTTTTTGAGGGCCGCCTGGTTGGCGGTGAGGCCGCCCGTCACGTCGGCGTTCACGGCCGCGTTGAAGGCGTTCACCGAAGCCAGGGTGTAGGAGTTGTCGAGGTAGCCCAGGCCTTCGTTGATGAAGGGCAGGCCGCCCACGCGCCGCACGTTGCCGTTGTTTACGTACGACAGGGCCTCAAACAGCGACGGGAACCGGAACCCGTTCTGGAAGGAAGCCCGGAAGTTGTGCTTTTCGGCGGCCGTGTACACGGCGGCCACGCGGGGGTTTAACTTTGGGCGCAAACTCGGGGTTGTAGTCGAGGCGCAGCGAACCGAACAGCTTGAGCCGGTCGTTGAGCAGGGTTTTGGTCACCTGCGCGAAACCGCCGAACTTCTGGTAGTACACGTTGTTGCCGCCCGGCTGGGTGCGTTCCTCGATGGGCCGCGAGAAGTCCACGAAGTTGTTGCCGTCGGGAATCACCTCGTACACGCGGGCGTCGAGCGCCCACGAGCAGGTTCACAAACTTGATTTTGCTGGCAAAGTCGTACTGGCCATCGGCGTGGTACATGCGGCTCTGCTGGCTGAGCCAGGCCCCGCCGGTTTCGGGCGCCCCGGCAATCACCGAACCGATGTCCCAGTTGTTGATGCCCGGATCGTGTTTTTGAGGTTGTCGAACGCGGGCGTACCGGGTTCCGCGCGGCCCTGGTCGGCCAGTTCGCGGGCCCGTCGCATGGCCGTAGCCAGGTCGGTGCCGGCGTTCAGTTCGTTCTGCAGGGCAGTTTTGAACCTGGCCGCCCCACTGGCCGTTGGTGCCGCCGCTGGCAAGTTCCAGGTTGTCGGCCATCGGCTTTACGTTGTAGGAGTCGCCGGTATTTTCGATGGACACGTACGCCCGCACCGTGTAGTTGGTGCCGCGCAGTTCCAGGCGGTGGTTCTGCACCAGCACGTTGTCGAGTTGAATCTTGTTGCCGCGCTGGAACACGCCGTCCATCTTGCCCGATCCGGTAGCCGTAGGAAAGTTCGGCCTTGTCGGTGAAGCGGTAGTGCAGGGCCGCGTCGAATTTGAGGTTGTCCACGATGGGGTTCACCAACTGGCGTTCCCAGTAGCCCGTGCGCCGCACCAGGAACGTCTGGTTCCGGCCGCCGTATTGCACGCCGCTGACCGTGACGGCGTTGTTGTTTTCGTCGCCGTACTTGTTCCAGGCGTCGTAGGCGGGGTTGCCGGCACCGCCCAGTTCCGGGAAAGCTGGGGTTGGCCGTGTTTAAGTTGTTGGGGTTCTGGTCGGTGGCGGTGTTGGCCCGCCAGTCGGTGCCGCGCAGGTAGCTCGCGTTGACCTTAAAGGCCCAGCGTGTTGTTGAAAGCCTGGGCATAGCGCACGGCCGTTTCGGTGAGCAGGCTCGGGGTCGTGGTCGATGCCGTCCACGTGGTTTACGCCGGTTTTCTGGTAGAGGCTCAGGCCCTGGTGCAGAAAGGGGCTCTTGGTAATGAGGTTCGCCATGCCGTTGATGGCGTTCATGCCGTAGAAGGCCGAGGCCGCGCCGGGCGTGATTTCCACGCTGGCAATGTCGAGTTCGGTGGGGCCAATGGCGTTGCCCAGCGGCACGCCGAGGGTGGCCGCCTGCATGTCCACGCCGTCCACTAGCTGCATGAAGCGGAAGTTGTTGGGAATGTTGAAGCCGCGGGTGTTGGGCACCTTGAAGGTGAGGCTCGAAGTGGTCATCTGCACGCCCTTCACGTTTTCGAGGGCGTCGTAGAAGCTGGGGGCCGGCGTCTCCTTGATGGCCCGGATGTCGAGCTTTTCCATGGCCACCGGCGACTTGAGAATGCTCTCCTCCACCCGCGAGGCCGTCACCACGACTTCCTTGCCCAGTACGGTTTGCGTCGCCAGCGACACGTTGAGGCGGGAGCCGAGGGCTTTTACCTCGAATTCCTGCTGCTGAAAGCCCACCGACGAGAATACCAGCGTGAACGGGAACCGGAGCCGGGTGCGGAGCAGAAAATCCCCGTCGTTGTTGGTGGCCGTGCCCGTAACGGTGCCTTTTACGTACACACTTACACCCGGCAGCGGCCCCTTGGTTTCCTGGTCGGTTACGTGCCCGGCAATCTCCACCAGGGTACTTTCCTGGGTCCAACCCTCCATTTGCGGCAATGCAACAATCAGGGCAAACAACAACAGTACAGCTTTCTTCATGTAAATCGTGTTTCTATATCAATGGAACGTTAGATAACGCATTCAACATTTGGCACTTATAAGAACCCCGACCGGGCCGGGACCGGTACATACCGGAAGGGCCGGCAGTAAATGTAAACATACCCGCACGCAACCCCAACGAAACGGGCTCAATAAATATTTATTCCTATAAACATACTATACAAATAGGGAATACAAGACTACCGAATGAAACGGGCAATGTCAATACACGTCTGCCAAAATCATCGGTATTGCGCGGAAATTTTGTATGCCATCAGCGAATGGGTACTTTTGGGCTATGCTTTCCGCCCAAACCCTTACCTCCGTTCCCGTCCGCACCGAGCAGCGGGTGGTTGAAGTTTCCTGGTTCGATGACTTGTGCAGCGGCGATACGGCGTACCTGGGCGTGCTCGATCACAAGCGGCGCAGCAACTACGAACACTGCCGCAAGATTCTGCTCACGGCCGAAAAGATGGGTTTCCGGAACATCCTGCTGCCGTCGTCGTACATCGTGGGGCAGGACCCGCTGCTGTTTGCCGCGGCGCTGGCCCCGCAAACGGCGAAGATCAACCTGCTGGTCGCCATCCGCTGCGGCGAGGTGCACCCGCCCACGCTGGCCCGGGCCATCTCCACGCTGGACCACCTGCTGGAAGGCCGCCTGACCATCAACATCATCAACTCCGAACTGCCCGGCCTGAAGGAAGACGGGGCGCTGCGCTACCAGCGGTGCGCCGAAACAATCGAGGTACTGAAACAAGCCTGGACGCAGGACCGCATCCAGTGGAACGGGGAACTCTACCAGTTTGACCTGCCTTCGGACCCGGCCCGGCCGTACCAGCAGAACGGCGGCCCGCTGCTGTACTTCGGCGGCATTGCCGACGGAGCCCGCGAGGTGTGCGCCAAGTACTGCGATGTGTTCCTGATGTGGCCCGAAACGGAGGAAAGCCTGTACGCCACCATGCAGGACGTGAGCAGCCGCGCCGCCCGCTACGGCCGCACCATCGACTTCGGCCTGCGCGTCCACGTGATCGTGCGCGAAACGGAAGCCGAAGCCCGGGCGTACACCAAAAAAATCATGTCGAAGCTCGACGCGGCGCAGGGACTTACGCTGAAGCACCGCGCCCAGGACGCCAAATCCCTCGGGGTGGTGCGCCAGGACGCCCTGCGCGAACAGTCGGATGCGGACGGGTTCGTGGAGCCGCTGCTGTGGACGGGCATCGGCCGGGCCCGGTCGGGCTGCGGCGCGGCGCTGGTGGGCGACCCCGACCAGATTGTGGCGCAACTGAACCGCTACATGGACATGGGCATCCGGTCGTTCATCCTGTCGGGCTACCCGCTGCTCGATGAGTGCAAGCTGTTCGGCAAATACGTGTTGCCGCGGCTGCCCAACGTGTCGCTGCCCGGGCTACAGGGCCGCACTCCGGCTACTACGCCGGTCACGCCGCTTACCACGGCGGTGCTGCGGTAAGGTAGTAATTACCCTGGACGGCTTAGTCCTATATATTGTCTTTTCCCCTTTCTCGTGCCTCTATTTGTTCATTTTTCAAAACTGTATTGCCAGTTCTGAAAAATGAACAAACAGGTCTAACCCTATTGTTCTAATTATAGGCAAAGCACTCTTAGAACTAGCAGAAAGAGTAGCGAAAAAACTTGGATTTATCATATAAAACATTAAATTTGTATAATGGCCGCAGCGGATCAAATAAAGAGTCTTATTCAATCCTTCGGTAACGGGGATGAAAGCCGCTTTTTCTCTACTGCAATGCAGATCGCTGCGTCAGAAGCAAGACAAGGGCACACTACCTTTGCTCAAGAACTTAAACAACTTATAGATAAGGCTAGGAAGGAGCGTTCGACCTACTTACTTGATTCGGGCAAAACAATCCCCCTTTCTGTACCTAAAAGAGAGCTTCATGAACTAATTGAAGTCTATCAGCCTAAAATTAAAATGGCTGATATGGTACTCTCGCCCATAGTCGAAGAGTCTATTGATAAATTGGTAAATGAGCAGCGGAAGTGGGAGATTCTGAGGAAACATAACCTTTCACCTAGAAGAAAGCTGTTACTGGTTGGTCCCCCAGGCACAGGCAAAACAATGACAGCACAAGCCCTTGCAGGAGAATTAGGAATAGCTGTTTACATTATTCGCTTAGATGGTCTTATCTCTAAGTTCATGGGCGAATCTATTGTGAAGCTACGGTTGATTTTTGACGCGATGCAAGATCACCGTGCAGTGTATCTCTTTGACGAATTTGACTCGATAGGATCACATAGAAATCAGGGACAAGATGTGGGAGAGATTAAAAGAGTACTTAACAGCTTTTTAATTAATATTGAAAAAGATCATAGTAATAGCATTATTATCGCTGCAACGAATCTGCCTGAAGCTTTAGACAAAGCATTGTTTAGGCGGTTCGATGATGTAATTCATTATCCACTTCCTGATATTGAACAAATTGTAGCCATAATTAAAAAAAGCACCCGTGGGTTTTCATTCTCTAGTAAACTGGACTTACAAAATTTAGCTGAACTTGCAATAGGCCTTAGTAACTCTGAATTAGCCAAATCCTGTGAAGAAACAATTAAAGAGATGATTCTTGCTGATAGTGATAAGTTAAATCCAGTGCACCTTAAAAAGGCGATAGAAAAACGGAAATTGTAGATGGCTACAGATACTCCTAAAAGACACATAAATCTAGTTGGCTATTCAGTAAATCATGAATATAAATATCCGGGAGCCGGTGGAGGAAGCCTAGCCCTTAAGCAACGTGACCGGAATATTCATGGCAACAACATTCTTAGGCAGTTAGAGTACGTTAAGGATCAGTTTGAAGCTCCCAATGCGTCACCTTTACCTACAAACATTGCACAGGATGACATTGTATACGTAGACTTTGTTTCTGAATGGGGCTATGAGTTGAAAATCAGCAGCCTTGACCAGGATAAAGAAGATCCACTTTTTCAACTGTTAAACATTAAAGAAATACAAAAAGAGGATGAGGCAGATAAGACTCAATACCAAGTCACTGTTATGATGACTGAAGGTGGAGTAAGCAAATTTATTAAAAAAATCAAGCAATATCTCGATCCACGAAAGGACACAGCATCACTTAGGCCGGCCAATACTCCTCTAATAAATAATATAAGTGAGATTAGAATTGCTACTCTTCAGTCCTTCTGGACCGATGCTCCTGAAGTGCCTTTTCCTGAAGAGCATCAAGTATTGTGGTGGGAAGTTTGGTTCCGGAGGACGGACAACGACGAAATTAGAAATAATAGAGTCTTAGAAAATTTAAGGGCTATTGGGGTAGAAATAGGCGTTTCAGAATTAATATTCGCTGAACATCGTGTTAGATTAGTTCGCGGCAGTGCTTCTCAGCTTTCAAACTCACTATTATTACTGGATAATTTGGCAGAACTGCGGAGGCCTCAGGAAACTGCTGACTTTATACTTCACAGGAATGATAATTATCAAGATCAAAAAGAATGGTTAGATGACTTAATAAGTAGAACTGAAGTAGGATTTGATGAAAATGGAGTAATAATCTGCCTCCTTGACAGTGGTGTCAATAACAGGCACCCTCTGATTTCTCCATTTCTTTCGGATGATCGTTTGTACTCATACAAACCTCTAGATTGGGGTGTTTATGATGGTTGGTCAAATGGCGGACACGGTACAGGGGTAGCAGGATTAGCACTTTATGGGGATTTAATTGAAGCGATAAACACACCACATAAAATCCGGATCCTACATGGTCTAGAGTCCTTCAAAATAATTCATTCTAATGCTCATACTGATCCTCAACTTTATGGTGCAGTTACGGAGTACGCAGCAAGTCAACCAATTGTAGACCGTCCCAATAATCCTAGAGTATACTGTATGACAGTAACGGATTGTGAATTTGCATTCAAGGGACGTCCTTCTACTTGGTCAGCGGCGGTAGACAAAATTGTTTTTGGTACCTTGTTAGAACCAATTAGCCCTCAAATTTTTATTATTAGTGGGGGCAATGTAGAAATTACCAAACCTGATGAGTACCCTGATAAGAATCATATTGAGTCTATTCATGATCCAGGCCAAGCGTATAACGCACTAACCGTAGGTGCTTACACCAGAAAGGACAGAATAGACCCGAGTTCTGGATATACTCATTTGGCATCTCATGGAGCTATGGCGCCTTGCAACTCTACTTCTGTCATATGGGATCATCAATGGCCGATAAAACCTGACATTGTTATGGAGGGAGGAAACTCATCCCATAACACATATTTTACTGCCGACCATCCTTCTTTGAAATTATTGACTACGGACAAAGACTATCCGAAATCTCACTTTTTACCTTTTGGTGACACAAGCGGGGCAGCTGCACTTGCTGCAAAAATGGCTGCGGAACTTAAAACTCGTTATCCTAACTACTGGCCAGAGACTATAAGGGCACTTATGGTTCACTCAGCCGATTGGACAAGTGCAATGTTAAATAGTCGAACCTTTAGTAACTTGACCGAAAGAGAACGTATAAATGTGCTTAGATCTGTTGGCTACGGAGTTCCGATAGTAGAAAAAGCAATGTATAGCGCTAGCAACAGTCTGACATTAGTCTCTGAAAGGGAAATCCAACCTTATAAACTGGACGGCAGCAGTACAAAATACAACGAATATCAATTATTTACATTGCCTTGGCCCGTAGACGTTCTCCGAGATTATCTATTTGATCAAGACGTTAAGCTGACAGTTACTCTTTCCTATTTTATTGAGCCAAATCCAGGTAGTAGAAGATATGCTAACCATTATCAGTACCATTCGCATGCATTGGATTTTGCTGTCATCAAACCAGAAGAGCCGTTAGAAGTATTTCAGAAGGCGCATCTCTGCGGCAACTGATTTACCTGATGATGAAAGAAATGGTAGAGGAGAATCATGGATGATTGGTCGTGTGCGCTCAAGAGGATCTATAAAGAAAGACTTCATTACTATGTCAGGTGCTGAAATGGCAAGCAGAAATGTAATAGCTGTCTATCCTAAAAGTGGGTGGTATAAAACAAGGAAGAAATTAAAGAAAGGAGATTCCACTGTTCGCTATAGTCTAATTATATCCCTTGAGACTCCAAACACAGACGTTGATATTTATACACCAGTATTAACCCAAATAGAAGCTGCTATCACAATCCAACCTTAACTACTGATGAAAGGAGCCTGAACAGTAGGACTACCACCGACGTGCACAACGCCGGGAAACGGAAGTTAAAGCTCGATGAGTGCAAGCTGTTCGGCAAATACGTGTTGCCGCGGCTGCCCAACGTGTCGCTGCCCGGGCTACAGGGCCGCACGCCGGCCACTACGCCGGTCACGCCGCTCACCACGGCGGTGCTGCGGTGAGGCATCCGCCTCACTTGGCAACCGCTTTTTTCCCGGCCTTGGCGAAAGCCTTTTTCTTCGACGACTTCTCCCTCCGCATCCCCTTTTTCCCGTCCCCAGCGGGCCAGTACTTCCAGCACCGGCAGCAGGGTTTTGCCGGCCTCGGTCAGGAAATATTCCACGCGGGGCGGCACTTCCGGGTAGATCGTCTTGCCAATAAACCCGTCTGCTTCCAGTTGCTTGAGCTGAAGGGAAAGCATCTTCTCGGTAATGTCGGGGATGTGGCGCTTCAGTTCGCTGAAACGTTTGCGGCCGTTGCGCAGGTACCACAGCACTACCGTCTTCCACTTCCCGCCGATGAAATGCATGGTAACGTCCAGGGCGCAATGGTAGGTTTCGCCCTTTAACCTGATCTCGTACTCCTTGCCTTCGATGATCATACAGTTTTCTAAAAAAAAGCTTCCGGATAACCCCAAGATAGTCAGCAAAAACGTAAGGCGTGACAGATACTATCCTCTTTGACAGTTATTGTAAAATATAAATCAGCCTGCCACCTTTGGTGCCTGTTAACCAACCTTTTAAAACACAGCATCCGATGAAAATAGGCATTCTGGGAACCGGCTCGGTGGGTACCACCCTCGGCTCCAAATTGATTCAACTGGGTCACGAAGTAAAACTGGGCTCCCGTTCGGCGGACAACGAGAAGGCTGCCGAGTGGGTAAGAACCGCCGGCCGCCAGGCTTCCCAAGGGACCTTTGCCGATGCGGCGGCCTTTGGCGAAGTGGTCCTGAACTGCACGTCGGGCGGTGCTTCGCTGGAAGCGTTGCGGATGGCAGAAGCCGGCAACCTGCGGGGCAAAGTACTGGTAGACGTTGCCAACCCCCTCGATTTTTCGCAGGGCCAGCCTCCCTTCCTCTCGGTTTCCAACACCAATTCGCTGGCCGAACAAATTCAGGCCGCCTTCCCGGAAGTGAAAGTAGTAAAAGCCCTCAACACGATGTGGGCCGGAATTATGGTCAACCCGCGCATGCTGCCCGACACCCACCATACCTTCCTGAGCGGCAACGACGCCACGGCCAAGGCCCAAGTAAAGGAACTGCTCCTTTCGTTCGGCTGGCAGGAAAGTGAAATCCTGGACCTGGGGGACATTACGACGGCCCGGGGCACCGAAATGCTTTTGCCTTTGTGGATCAGGGTCTGGGGCGCCACGCAGAACGGGGCGTTCAACTTTAAAATCGTCAGCTGACGGCGGGTGGACGCGGACGGGTACCAGGTAGCAAAAGAGGGTGCCCATCCGCGTTACGGGAACCGGCACGGCAGGAACACCCCCTTGGCGCACAACGCCTGGGGGCCGCCGGTTGTCGCGGACCGGCTCGGCCGGACGGTAACAGAAAGGCTCCTTACCGGAGCAAAGTGACGGTGCCCTTGAAGTTGTTTTCGTCAATCTGGTTGTTGCGCATGCAAAGAATGTCCATTCGCCAGAAATAAACGCCCGGGGCCGCCTCCTGTCCGTTGGGCAGGTTCCCATCCCAAAACCGGCTCAGGTCTTTGCTTTCGTACACCAGTTTTCCCCAGCGGTTAAAGATCTGGAGGTTAAAGCGGCCAATGTTCGTTCCCCCCGAAACTTCGAAGAAGTCGTTAAAATTGTCACCGTTGGGCGTGAAGACGTTGGGCGCACTGATCAGGCAACATTGTTCGCTGTAGAAAACTTCTATTTCGTCTTCGGCCGATGTACACCCGTTATCAATCCGGACGCGGTAAACGCCTGGCGTCCGAACCGTGATAGTCGGTGTAGTTTCGCCCGTGCTCCACTCGTATTTTCCGTTCGGGGTAGTTGCGTCCAGTAAGACTGCGACCGTGTCGCCAACGCAACGAACAATGTCACTCCCCAGCCTTACCTGCAAGGGCTTGGCGAAGGTTACGGTAAAGGTATCGATTGCGGTACAGCCGCCTTTTTCTGCTTTAATCCAGTAAGTACCCTCCTCGGCAACTTCTATGGTGGATTCTGTAGCCCCGGTGCTCCACAGGATTGATGCACCGGAAGCGTCAGCTTGCACAGAGGCAACATCCCCGCGCTGGCAAAGTAAAACGTCGCTGACGTTGACCTGATTCTTGCTCATGTTTAGGTTGTCAATCAAAATATTGCCGTTGTAGATCTCACTACCGGCGTAACCCGCTTCGAGAATCAAGTGGCTATAGGTTTTGTCAACGACAAAATCGACTTGGTAGGATTGCCATTCCTGGTTGCTTACCACGCCTGACTCCCACAGCAATCTATCCTTCGCGCAAGCACCCGTCGACGCCCATACTTTCAGTTTCGCCGGCCTCCAGGTTCCCTGACCACCCGTTGACCCACCGTCGAATTGCGCAAAAAAGGCCAGGTCCAGCGTGAGGCGGTAGCAGGCATTGGACTGGAAGGGCTCCAGCAACCGGGTACTGGCGGCTTCGGTAAAACCGTCATTGAAGTTACCATTCGGACCGCGGGTCACGAGGGAGATGTAACTGCTCCCGTCCGAAGGGACCTTGTCAACCAGCCAACTGCCCGGCTGGGTGTCGGCAGTACTGTACTGGTTGCAGTTGGACCACCCGGGTGGGGGCATTGAAGTTTCTGGTGTTCCTTCCAGGGAAGGATTCCCAATGATCTGCCCAAAGCAGAGGCTTGAAGCTAAAAGGAGCAGCGGTAATATCTTCAGCATTAACTGGAATGTAGAAATACGGTGGTACGGCCCTCACCTCCGAAAGCTATTTCCGCGCTGACCCATCGAGGGCATTGCCCGGCAGGAGCACACGTGCGGCAAAAAAGGAGCGGGAAGTGGTGGTTGATCGGCAGCAAATCGCATGCCTGCGGCGCAGGGTGGCTGTACCGCAATTACCAACTGCGAATCGCGCTATAAGGGTTACCGCTTTGGCCGGGAGCCAAGAGGCATTGGTGAAAAAAGAGATATATTCTTTGTGCCCTATGCATGAAACTCCGCAGCCGCCTGCGAGTCGCTCCCGGAGAACCATAAATGGCAGTTGGCAAGTACCTGAGCACAAGCAGGTACAATGGTTAGGCAATAAAAATCTGGCGATAAGGCTTGATCGCTAAAAGCAAACTGTCAATGACTACCTATATGCCTTACGGGAACCAAAACAGCAGGAACACCACCACGCTGCACAACACCCCCGCGTACACCCGGTTGTCGCGGACGGGCTGGGCCGGCCAGCTTTTGCGCAGTTCGTAGAGGAACAGGCCGAACGTAAGCAGGGCCCCGACGGCTCCCGCGGCCACGCTGGGCAACCAGCCGTTGAGCACGGCCAGTACCAGTGCCCCCAGGCACGCCAGCACCACGAGCATCTGCCGCACGGGCAGCGCCGGTGCCAGGGTGTCTTCGGAAACCTTGGCGTTGCGGTCGGGCAGCAGGCGGCTTACCACCGCGTGCACGCCCAGCGAGAACAGGAACGTCACGAATACGCGGTGCATGAAGTTGAGCTTCGGCCCGAACAGCGCCGCCACCGCCGGCAGGGTGCCCAGTTGGGCGTTGTAGAAGGCTTCGAAGCCGAACGCAAACAGCGGCGCGGCCACCAGTGCGGCAATGGCGCCCCTGGTGGAAGCCCGTTTCCACCAGATGCCCAGCATAAATGCCACCACGATGCCCTGCGTGAAGTAGCCGCCCCGGTTGGAAACGCTCAGGAAAAAGTTACTGCCCGACGTGGGGTCGTACGTGAGCACGGCCAGCAGCGCCGTCAGCACCACCACCACGCCGATCGTGATCCGGCCGGTGCGCACCATCTGCCGGTCGGTGGCCGCCGGGTTGAGGTACTTCTTGTACACGTCTACGCTCACCAGCGTAGTGGCGGCGTTCATCATCGAGTCGATGGACGAAAACGTGGCTACGCACAACCCGGCCAGGATAAAGCCGATGAGGCCGTAGCCCGTGGGCACCACCGTGGCGATGAGTTGCAGGAAGGCGTCGTCGGGCAGTACGTTGCGCAGGCCGCCGAACCGGAGCCGGAACAGGTGCGCCGCCGCAATGCCGCAGGTGATCGAAAACAGCGGAATGAGCAGTTTGAGGAACGACGCGGCGATGATGCCGATCTTGGCTTCGTTGTCGCTGGTGGCCGCCAGGGTACGCTGCACGAGGTACTGGTTGTTGCAGTAGTAAAACATGTGCAGGATGACCAGCCCGGTCAGCACGCCGCTCCACGGCAGGTCGGGGTGGTCGGTGGGCAGGTACATGTGCATCTTCTGCGCGGCGCGGGGCAGACTCGCTTCCAGTTCCAGCAAGCCGCTCAGCCCGCCGATCTCGGGTTGCGAAAACGTGAGAAAAGCCACCACCAGCCCGGCAATCAGCATCATGATGGACTGTAAGTTGTCGGTGGCGACAATGGAGTTGAGGCCGCCGAACATGGTGTAGGAGCACGTAACGGCGGCCATCAGGGCAATGGCCTGCAGGTAGGTGATTTCGAGGGGCGTGTTGAGGAGCAGGAACCGCAGCGTACGGCCCCCGATGTAAAAGCCCGCCACCAGTTGCACCACGATCAGCGTGATCATCAGCACAGTGTACAGGAGCCGGGCCTTTTCGTCGTAGCGGTATTCGAGGTACTGCGAAAGCGTGTACACCCTGAGCTTGCGGTACACGGGCAGGAACACGTAGCAGAGCAGCAACGCCCCGGCCGGGGCCAGGATTTCGTAGTGGCTCTGGGCCAGCCCCACCGAAAAGCCGATGCCCAGCATGCCGATCAGGTGGAAGGAGTTGACGTTGGTACCGAAAATGGAGCCGGCCACCATCCACCACCGCAGCGAACGGCCCGCCAGGAAGTAGTCTTCCGAACTGTCCTTCTTGCTGAACAGCAAGCCCGTCAGCGGCATGACGGCCACGAAAAACAGGAGCACAATGATGTCAATCGTAGTCAGTGAGGTCAGCATAGCGCAATGTAGGCAGACGGAAGATATGGGACGGGCGGAGAGCGGAGGGCAAAGCGCACGGGCAGTACTGGATTCCCATTAAAGCGCCGCCGGTACGCTTTGCTCCCGGCTCGCCGCCCTTCGCCCATTTCTACCGGAGAAACTCGTCGAAGGTGAGGGCCACGTAGTAGAGGCCGCCGATGCGGGCCAGGCCGTAGCCCTGGGCGTAGTACTGATTGAGGATGTTGGTGCCGCCCACTTTCACCACCGTTTTCAGGTTGGGAATGCGGTAGGACACCTGCGCATCCAGCGTGTTCCAGGCCGGCAGCCACACGTCGCCCTGCGTGTTGCCCTGCTCCACCCACATCTTGTCCGTCCAGCGGTAGGTGACGGCAAAGCCGAGGCTCGGCGTTACCCGCGGGTTGCTCAAAGTGATGTTGTAACGGTTTTCGGGCGAAATGAAGAAGTTACGTCCCACGGCCGCTACTTCCGGGTCGCTCATGCGGCGGCGGGTGATGTCCTGCCCGAACGGGTCCTGACGGACCGCCCCGGCATTGTCACGCAGCGTAATGCGGCCTACCTGCCAGGAGTAGTTGCCCGAAAGGGTGTACGATTTGAAGAAGGCGTAGTCCAGCCCGAAGCCCAGGCCCTCCACGAAGATTTCGTTGAAGTTGTTGAAGTTGATCCCGTACGTCCGCGTGTTGGCCGTGTTGCGCAGGTCGGCCACCTGCCCGGTGGTGGGCTGGAGGATGTTCTGGGCGGCAATGAAATCGTCGTAGCGGCTGCGGAAGTAGAACACGTCGGCAAACACCTTGTTGAGCCACAGGCCCTTGTACCCAACCTCCCAGGTGCTGATCTTCTCGGTGGTAAAGTCCTCCGGACGGGGCGTGAACGGCACCAGCAGGCCCGGATCGCCGTTCGGGCTGGCCGCGGTCACCGAACTGCGATAGGCGTTCACGGACGCTTCGGTGTAGGCGGGGTTGTCATACAGACCGGCGGCCCGCATGGCGGCTTCCGTGCCGCCTACTTCACCGAGGCTGCCGTCGGAGAGCAGCTGGTTCGGCGACGGGTTGCGGAAGGCCGACTGCCACGAAGCCCGGAAGTTGTGGTTGCCCTTTTCGCCCAGGCTCACCACCCCCAGCACGCGGGGCGTAAAACCGCCCTTGAAGTAGTCGTTCTTGTCGTAGCGGACGGCGGCGGTGGGCTTGAAGGATACCCCCTCCCACACTTTCAGGTTGTACCCGCCTTGCAGGTACCAGCCGTATTCGTTGATGTTGTTGCCGACCTGCCCGGTGGCGAAAATCGTGTTTTTGGATTCCAGGAAGTAGCGCCGCCAACTGGCCCCGGTAAGTACTTCAAAGCCTTCGGGCAGGAACTTCTTGAAATTGTACATGCCCTCCGCGTGGGTCATCGAAGAATTGTCGAGGAGCCGCACGCCGTTTACCGACGGCACGCCGTTCTGCCCGGCGCTGGGAATGGGCGTATTGTTGAGGGTGTTGATGAGTTCGTCGCGGAACTGGTTGTAGGGGGTGCTGCCCACGGCAAACGTACCCGCATCGGCGGCAGCCCGGGCCGTGGCAATGTCGCCGTTGTAGGCATTGGCGAAGTCGGTGGCCCAGCGGGCGGTGGGCTTGGCAATTTGCAGCAGGCGCTGCGCCAGCACGCCCAGGTTATAGCCTTCGGCCTTTTGCAGGGTGGTGTAGGCCCGCACAAAAAACGCGTCACCCCGCAGTTCGAGCTTGGCCTGGTGGCGCTGGTAGGCCGGGAAGTATTCGCGGAAGCCCGCCGTACGGATGAAGTTGCCCGTGCCGAAGTACCAGCCCCCGATGGCCTCGATCCGGTCGGTGAGTTTGTAGTGCAGGGCGGCATTGGCCCGGTAGCTGTACACGCGGCCGTTGTTGTCGAGCAAGTCCAGTTCGGTGTAGCCGGTGCGGGTGACCCGTCGGCCCACCAGGTCCTGGTTGGTGGTGTTGGCGGCGGTAAAGTCAAACGAACCGCCGTTGGTCACGTCGTCGCCGTAAATGTTGAGGCCGTCGTATTCAAAATTGGTGGACGGGTCGTCGTTGGGCGTGTACCCGATGGCCGTAGTGCCGGTTTCGGCGTTGTTGACGAAGAAGTTGCGCCGGCCCCGGGTGGAGCGGTCCCGGTAGTCGTCGGCCACGAAATCGGTGCCGTTCAGGGCCGAGAAGTTGACCTTGAACGCAAACCGGTCGGTAACTTTTTTGGCGTATCGCACGGCCACGTCGGTGTAGGGCTTGGGACCGAAGCTTTTGCCCACGTTGTTGACGCCCAGCCGGACCGAGGCGCTGAGGCCGGGGTAGTCAAACGGGCTTTTGGTGCGGGTGAGTTGCAGCCCTTGCAGGGCGTCGGGGCCGTAGAGCGCCGACGAGGCCCCGGGCAGGATTTCAATGCTTTCCACGTCGAGGTCCGACACGCCGGCGGCGTTGCCGAAGCCGAAACCCAGGCCCGGCGAACGGTTGTCCATGCCGTCGGTAAGTTGCAGGAAGCGGTTGTTGTTGTTGGCCCCGAAGCCGCGCACGTTCACCGACTTGAACGTCAGGCTCTGCGTGAGCAGGTCTACGCCCTTCACGTTTTGCAGGGCGTCGAATGCACTGGCGGCCGGCGACTGCTGGAGTTGCCGGATGCCCAGTTTCTCCACCGTGACGGGCGTTTCGAGGATGGTTTGTTCTACGCGGCTCGCCGACACGACCACTTCCTGGCCCTGGATCACCTGCTCGGTCAGTTCGATGGACAGGTTACCCGTTGCGGCGGTCACGGGGATTTCCCGGGTTTGGTAGCCCACGGTGCTCACGACCAGGGTAAGGGGCGGCGCCTGGTTGGTGCGGAGGGAGAAGTTGCCCCCGCCGTCGGAGACGGTGCCGCTGGTGGTTCCTTTCACGACGAGGTTGGCGCCGGCCAGCGGGCGGCCGTTGTCGCCATCAATGACCTTGCCGGTAATTGTGTTTTGCGCCTGGGCGGCGTAAGTAATTCCCAACCACAGCAACAGGAGAAGAAGTTTTTTCATGGGTAAGTAGGTTCAGGTATTCGTAGTGTCGCGGCTCCGCCGGGCTGAAGCCATTTTTCAATGTTAATCTAATCTCTATAGCATTACTAGATAAAATGGAAATATTTTTTCTTGCTGGTTCTTGGGAACGGGCAGAGAAACAGGGAGAAATAGACTTAACCGCAAAGGGCGTAAGGGAGACGCAAAGACCGCCAGGAGGGATCGGGTTTAAACCCGATCCTATGGATATTGCACATGCGTACGCAAACTTCGCTCCAATCAAACCAGGCGCAGCCTTTCCGTAGGGCAGGGTTTAAACCCTACCCCTAAAACGCGTACCTGTTTGCGCCCCTTGCGTCTCTATTGCGATCCTTGGGGTTCAGTTCCTCCCTTTGCGTCCTTTGCGTCTTCCCTCTGCGCCTTTGCGTGAACTCTTTTCTCCGTGATGAACCTTCTAACCTTCCCAACCCACCCCAAGCGCCTGCGCCAGTTGCCTGGCCTGGCAACGGATTTCGGGCACGGCCACCGATTCGAAGAGGGCGGCTTTCAGCATCGGGCCAATCGCCAGCAGCCGGGCTGAAGGCTCGCCGGCGGCGTTTACCAGGGCTCCTCCGGCAGTGGCATCGAGGCCCAGCCCGTTGGCGTGGGGACGAACCGTGCCCCGGCGGAGCAGTTGCTGCACCAGTGGCATGTGCCACCGGAGCGGGTTTGATTCGGGCCCGGTGCAGTTGATGACTCGCCCGGCGGTTACTTGCTGCCGTTCCGTCCGTCCGCGCCCGGTGATCGTGCAGGTGATGCCCCGGGGACTGCTTTCGACGGCAGTGACCCGCCCGGGCAGCAGGCGCAGTTGCCCCTGGCCCGTCATCTCCCCGATCACCCGCCCGGATTCCGGGGGCATCCGGTGGCGGGCGACGTTCCAGCGGTGCCCGAGGTGCCGCAGAAACCGGTGTTGCTCCTCGACTGGCAGGGCGCCCCACCACGCGGCCGTGTGGGGCCGCAGGGTGTCGATCACGGCCTGCCAGCCGGTGCCGGCGTTTGCGGCCCGCCGCAGCTGCGCTTTCACGGTGCGCAGGGCCTCGGCGCCGCTGGCCGGCACCGCTTCCCCGAAGGGCGGATACGCGTCGGCAAGCCCGCAGTGCTCGGACGGCAACTCGCCGTGCGTCGATACGGCCACCACTTCGCCCTGGTGCCCGCGGTCCCGGAGGCTGCGTACCATGTCCACCATCGTGAGGCCGGTGCCGACGAGCAATACCATGTTGTATTTGCTCAGGCCGGCGAAGGGGTCGCCGCACCAGGGGTCCCGCACGTACCGGGAGTCGCCGGCCAGGGCATTCTCCAGCACGGAGAGTACCGTGGGCGGAAAGTTACCGAGGGCCAGTACGGCCCGGTCGCAGCGCAAGGTTTGCCCGTCCGCCTGTTCGACCACCAGCCCCGCCTCCGCCTCGCGCAGGTCTACGACCTCCCCCTTGATCACTTGTAGCCGCTCCGGATAACGGGATTGGGCTTCGGCGAAGGTATCGCCGATGTACCGGGCGTACACGGGCCGGGGGGCAAAGCCGGAAGCATCGAGGGGCAGGCGGTGGGTTTGCAGCCAGCGGACGAAGTGGTCGGGGTCGTCGGGGAAGAGGCTCATCTTGCCGGCCGGTACGTTGAGCAGGTGGCTTTGCTCGCGGGTGCCGTAGGCAACGCCCTTCCCCACGCAGGCCGACCGTTCCAGGAGGTATATTTTCAACGGCGCCTCCCCGTACTGCAACAGCAGTTGGATGGTCAGCAACGTACCACTTAAGCCGCCCCCAATAATGGCAATTGTGTGCATACAATTCTTCTTACAATCCTTCTTAGCCCGCCCATTTTACCGCTGGTTACGGCCCGAAGATTGTAACTGCGTTTGGCTGGTGATTGTTACCGGCCTTCGGCGTACGCCTCCGCGGAGCCGGCAAAGGCCGTGCGTGCTTCTTTGTCGCTGCCTGGGGTGGTGATGGGTGCAACCAGCCGGTGTTGAGCCGGTTGCGCAACGGCGGGTGCGCCGGCCGGCAGATTGTAGAGCGAATCCAGGCCTTCGGCCAGGAAATACTGGCCCAGGATGAGCAGGAAGTAGACGGGATAAGCGTAGCCAATGGTCAGATACTTTTTCATGGCGATCAGCGGGTTATCTTAGGCGGCCACGGGTGGAATCGAACCACCGTCGAAGGTTTTGCGAACCTTCACCTTGCCACTCGATCACATGGCCGGGAGATGCATTATTTTTCCTATTATCTCTATTATTTTAATATACAATCAACGGAAATAAAACCCCGGGTGTTGCTGCACCCGGGGTAAATAATTTATTTATTGGGTTGGGGCGTCATGCGCAGGTAGGGCTTTATGGCGGTGTGTCCCTTCGGGAACCTGGCGGGAATGTCCTCGTCCTTCACGGCCGGCACGATTACGCAGTCTTCGCCGTCCTGCCAGTTGGCGGGAGTGGCTACGCTGTAGTTGGCCGTCAGTTGCAGGGAGTCGATCACCCGGAGCAGTTCGTTGAAATTGCGGCCCGTGGAGGCGGGGTACGTCAGGGTCAGTTTGATCTTCTTGTCGGGACCGATCACGAACACCGAACGGACCGTGGCCTTTTCGGAGGCGTTGGGGTGAATCATGTCGTAGAGCGTAGCGATGTTGCGGTCGTCGTCGGCAATGATGGGGAAGTTGACCAGCGTACGCTGCGTTTCGTTGATGTCCTTCACCCATTCGAAGTGCGAGTCGAGCGGATCTACGCTGACGGCCAGCACTTTTACGTTTCGCTTGTCGAACTCGTCCTTCAGCTTGGCCGTCATGCCCAGTTCGGTGGTGCACACGGGCGTAAAGTCGGCCGGGTGCGAAAAGAGCACGCCCCAGCTGTTGCCCAGCCACTGGTGGAAATCAATGGTCCCTTCGGTGGTATTTGCCGTGAAGTTGGGGGCTACATCGCCTAATCGTAATGACATAGAAATTTATGAGTTAGGATTTAAGGGTTGATCTTCTTATTCAAATATTGACTGATCTGACAACGGTCTTGAACTTGGATGAACCGCTAATATATCGATTCGATATTCATGCACAATTTTATACACGACTCGGTATTGCTTATAGATCAGTTCCCGGATGTCTTCCCTTCCGAGTTCAGGTACCATTCTTCCCATCCGGGGATGTTGTTCCAGTAGATGCGCTTTTTCAAAAATTTTATCTATCAGTGTATCCGCATACCTGACCGACATTTGTCGGTGATACTCACTGGCAGCATAAACATCTTCTATGGCTTGACGGGACCAATTTACTTGGACCATTTCTTAAGCATTTCCCGGGCCTGTTCTTGATTGAATACTTCTCCCTTTTCTGATTGCGCCAACCCTTTTTCCACTTTTTCAATGAACAGAAGCTTATCAATCAGTTCGTCAATGGAAAAGCTGTCGGGCATGCTCTTTAAACTATCAATCACTTTTTCCTTGGTAATCATCGCCTCTTTTTGTTCTCAAAATACCCAGATTAACCGGTGCGTAAAAACTTCATCTCACTTTTTTGGAATACTCGATTCTAACCAACCGATTCCGTGCCTTGGTAGTTGCCGGTGGTAAATACCTGCGCTTTACAACAATACCATTATTAACGTACGGATGCTCAGGCCGATGATGAGCACGCCGACCATCAGCATGAGCACTTTGGGGGCGACTTTGCGGCAAAGGTAGGCCGCGAAGGGGGCCGCAAAAGTGCCGCCCAGCACGAGGCCCACGATGATCTGCCAGTTGCCGGTGCCGATGAGGGCGATGAAGGTGCCCGCGCCGGCCAGGGCAATGAAAAACTCAGCCAGGTTAACCGACCCGATGGTGTAACGGGGATGGTGGCCCTTGCTCAGCAGCGTGGAAGCCACCACGGGGCCCCAGCCCCCGCCGCCCACGGCATCAATGAACCCGCCGAACAACGCCAGCGGGGCCAGGCTTTTCTCGGGCTGCACCTGGCCCGGCTTGCGGAACGCCTTCCAGATGATGACCCCGCCCATGATGAGCAGGTACACCGCAATGAAGGGCTTGACGGTATTGCCGTCGATGTTGGTGAGTACGTAAGCGCCCAGCACGGCCCCCAGGGCGCCGGGCAGCACCAGCTTCCGGAACAGTTTACGGTTTACGTTGCCCATCTTCAGGTGCGACAGGCCCGATACCCCGGCCGTAAACACCTCGGCCACGTGCACGCTGGAACTCGCCAGGGCCGGCGGAATGCCCAGGCTGAGCAGAAATGACGTAGAACTGATGCCGTAGGCCATGCCCAGCGCCCCGTCAATGAGCTGCGCCGCGAACCCGACGAGGGCGAAATACAACACTTCCCGCGTCAGCAGGCCGTCCACCCACCCGGGCAGTCCGGTGGTCCAGCCGGCCGGTACACTCCGCCAGGCCAGCACCAGGCACCCGATTCCGATGATAAGCAGCACGCCGGCCAGGAGGAGCCGGCGGACAACGCCTTTTTTTGCGGGAACGGCGGGGGGCGGAACGGTGAATACTTCTTTCGTCATTTCGGTTGTAATCATGCGGATGCGGGCTGAAGGATAGGCGCTTACTGGAAACGAGGGACCAATATAGGAATATGTCTATATTCTTACTAGACTTACTGCCAAATTTCCGAAATATTTTTGGCCCGGCACCGGCAACCAAATGTCTATCTACTTAATCGGAAAATAACCGTATTTTTGCGGGGAATATGCTCTCCAAGAAAGCCAAATACGCCCTCAAGGCCCTGTTCGCCTTGGCCCAGGACAACGTCAATGGGCAGAAGTCCATGCTCATTGCCGAAATCGCCAAGCAGGAACGCATCCCCAAGAAGTTCCTGGAAGCCATTTTGCTGGACTTGAAAAACGACGGAATTCTCTACAGCAAGCGCGGCAAAACGGGCGGCTACGCCCTGCGTAAAACGCCGGAACAGATCAGCGTAGGGCAGGTGATCCGGGTGATCGACGGCCCGCTGGCCCTGATTCCCTGCGCCAGCCATACGGCTTACGTGCCCTGCGAGGAATGCATCGACGTGGAGAGTTGCGCCATCCGGCTCACCATGCGCAAAGTCCGCGACGCCACGGCCGCCATCCTTGACAACACCACCCTCGCCGACGCCCTCAAGAGCCGCCGCCACTCGGTGGACTGGGTCATTTGAGGATTGGACATAAGGGATTGGGTACTGAGTATTGGGTACTCAATCTAAAAACTTGCTGATGATGATGTCGATGACTTCGAAGAGGATGAGCAGGATGACGATCCATTCGAGGCGGGTGCTTTCGCGGTTTTGCAGCAGTTCGGTAAACAGCTTGAGGTTGTCCTGCACGATGCGGAGTTCGTAGTCCAGTTCGCGGAAGCGGGTGTTGATGTCGAACGTTTCGCGCAGGCCGTGGTCAAGTTTCTCCAGGTACTCGTTTTCCCACACCACGTCGGGGGAGTTGAACACGTAGAGGTTGTCGATGATCGAGTTTTTGATGTTCAGCGTGCGGCCGATGAACTTGAGCAGGTTGCTGCGCGAAATGCGCACCCGGCCGTATTTTTCCAGTTCCCGGGCAAAACTCGAAGACCCTTCCAGGATTTCGTAGCCCAGCTTTTCGTACAACTCCAGGGCCACTGACTGGGCGGTGTTGAGCATGATGATCCGCACCACGTTTTCGTCGAGCTTGGGCACGATCAGCGAGTTGTAATTGAAAGTGAGCTTCCGCTCCGTATCCACTTCCACCAGCAGGTCTTCCTTGAATTCGTCCTCCACCGGCTTGTCCATGTACGAACGGACAAAGTTGATGAAGTTGCTTTTCTCCACGTCCGACAGGTTGGCAAACACCACCACGCCGTAGTTGAGCACGTAAATGTATTTGTCGTGTTCCTGGACGTAGAAGGCCTCGTAGTTGGAGGCGTAGAAGGGCTTGCCGGTGAATTCTGCTTTGAATTTTTTGACGTTGATTAACTCGGCCACCTGGAAGGCTTCAATTCGCAGCATAAAGAGGTTTTCGGCAAGTTAAGAGTTTATGAGTTCAAAGTTTATGAGTTTAAAGTCCGTACGCGGTGTGTTGTAATGGCTTTCTACTCATAAACTCATAAACTTTGAACTCACACACTCATAATCCCTTCCGGATTTTTGCCGCCAGGGCGGCCAGTTCTTCCTGGCTGGGCTTGAGTTTGGGCTTGCTGAAATTGATGTCCTGCATGGAGTTCATCGGCACCAGGTGCACGTGCGTATGGGGCACTTCCAGGCCGATGACCGTCACGCCGACGCGCAGGCAGGGCACGGCTTTGGGCAAGGCGCGGGCCACTTTTTTGGCAAACAGCATCAGGCCCGTGTACGTGTCGTCGTCCAGGTCAAAAAGATAATCTACTTCCACCTTCGGAATCACCAGCGTGTGGCCTTCCGCCACGGGCATGATGTCGAGGAAAGCCAGGTACCGGTCGTCTTCCGCAATTTTGTGGCAGGGAATTTCGCCGTTGATGATCTTGGTGAAAATGGTTGGCATGGTGGTTTGGTTGTTTACCGGCTGATTTCGACCACTTCGAACTCCATCTGGCCGCCGGGGGCGATGACCGTGGCCACTTGCCCTACCTTCTTGCCCAGCAGGCCCTTCCCGATGGGCGACTGGATGGAGATTTTGCCCACCTTCAGGTCGGCTTCTTCCTCAGACACAAGGGTATATTTGACGGTTGCCCCGTTCTTCTTGTTCTTGATCTTCACCGTAGAGAGGATGGCGACCTGCGACGCGTCAATGGAAGATTCATCGACCAGGCGGGCGTTGGCGACCACTTCTTCGAGCTTGGCGATTTTGAGTTCGAGCAGCCCCTGGGCGTCTTTGGCGGCGTCGTACTCGGCGTTTTCGCTCAAGTCACCCTTGTCGCGGGCCTCGGCAATCTGGCGGGCAATGTCGGCCCGGCCTCTTATTCTCAGGTCGTTCAGCTCTTCTTTCAGCTTTTGTAATCCTTCTTCGGTGTAATACGAAATCTTAGCCATCTTATCATTCAGTTAATTTTTTCCCAATAAAAAAGAACGGCAAATTTACTGAACCGTTCTGCAAATATTCAAACCGCTGTTGCATGCAGCCCGTCAACTGTAATCGGTAAAAGGGAGCGGACAATGAACCGTACGCATAGCAGTTTGTACTCCTAGTGAATCCTAAACTTAGTAATAACGGATCAATTTGGCAAGGGCAGCCGTCGCCTACCCAAAAAATTATTCCCCCTCCTATTATATATTATCCCGGTTAAGTCATACTCCCGCGTAAACAGCAGGCAGTCGGCGGTGCCCGATACGCAGCACCCGGTTGTGACTGACTGGTGACCATTGGCGCAGACGCGATGAATCGCGTCTCTGCCGAACACGCATCTCCCTTTGCCCTTCAATCCCCTTTCCGTAGGTTTGAACATGGCCGGAACACTTCGCATCATCTTCATGGGTACGCCCGAATTTGCCGTACCCAGCCTGGAAATTCTCCTGCAACACGGTTACCCCGTGGTGGCCGTGGTGACGGCGCCCGACAAGCCGGCGGGCCGGGGCCTCAAGGTTACGCCTTCCCCGGTGAAGGAGGTGGCCTTGCGGTACGGCGTTCCGGTGTTGCAGCCCACCAATCTTAAATCGCCCGAGTTCCAGGCCGAACTGCGGGCCCATGACGCGGCGCTGCAAATCGTGGTGGCCTTCCGGATGCTGCCCGAAGCCGTGTGGAACATGCCCCCGCTGGGGACCTTTAACCTGCACGCCTCGCTGTTGCCGCAGTACCGCGGGGCCGCACCCATCAACTGGGCCATCATGCACGGCGAACGCGAAACGGGCCTTACTACGTTCTTCATCCGCCACGAGATTGACACCGGCGACCTGCTCTTGCAGGAAAAAGAGCCCATCCACAACGACGATACGGCCGGCACGCTCTCCGAACGGCTCCGCCATAAGGGGGCGCAGCTGGTGCTGCGGACGGTGCAGATGGTCGAAGCGGGCAACTACACACCGGCCCCGCAGCCGGCTTCGGCAACCCTTACGCCGGCCCCCAAGCTGTTCAAGGAAATGTGCGAGATCAACTGGGACCAGTCCACCGAAAAAGTGCGCAACTTCATCCGCGGCCTCTCCCCCTACCCCGCCGCCTGGACCCGCCTCGGCGACAAAATCTGCAAAATTTACCTGGCCCGCGCCGCCAGTGACCCCAACCCCGCCGCGCCCGGGCAGTACCGCACCGACGGCAAATCACTGCTGCACTTCCGCACGGCCGACGGCTGGCTGGCCATCGACGAACTGCAACTGGAAGGCAAAAAGCGCATGACCGCCGGGGAGTTCCTGCGCGGCAACAAACTGTAACGTCGGGAAAACGTTAAACAAAAAACCTTTCGGGTTTCCAAAACCCGAAAGGTTTCTCCAACGCGACCCAAAACAAAAAAACCCGGCACGGTGCGTACCGGGTTTTTCAGCCTTCAAAACCTTTCGAATTTCCAAAACCCGAGCGGTTTCCGCAGAACCTACACGTTCGTCGAGGTGAGCTTGGCGCTGTAGTACTCGCGGTTGAGGCGGGCAATGTTGGCCATTGAAATACCCACCGGGCATTCGGCGGCGCAGGCCCCCGTGTTGGAGCAGGCCCCGAACCCTTCGGCGTCCATCTGGGCAATCATCTTCTCGGCGCGGGTTTTCCGTTCGGCTTTCCCCTGCGGCAGCAGGGCGAACTTGCTGATCTGGGCCCCTACGAAAAGCATGGCCGAGGCATTCTTGCAGGCCGCCACGCAGGCGCCGCAGGCAATGCAGGCCGCCGAGTTGAAGGCTTCGTCAGCAATGGGCTTGGGAATCGGGATTTCGTTGGCGTCGCGCGCCGAACCGGTATTCACCGAGATGTAGCCGCCGGCCTGCACAATGCGGTCAAACGCCGAACGGTCCACCACCAGGTCCTTTACGATGGGGAACGACTTGGCGCGCCACGGTTCGATCACGATGGTTTCGCCCTCGTGGAAGTGCCGCATGTGCAGCTGGCAGGTCGTGGTGCGGATCGGGCCGTGCGGCCGGCCGTTGATGTACAGGTTGCACGTACCGCAAATGCCTTCGCGGCAGTCGTGGTCAAACGCTACGGGTTCTTCCCCTTTTTCGAGCAGTGCCCCGTTCAGTTCATCGAGCATTTCCAGGAACGACATGTGCGGGTTTACGTCCACGTCGTAGTCCACCAGTTTTCCCTTGTCATTCGCGTCTCTCTGACGCCATATTCTCAATTTGAGTCTCATATTTGGGGTGTGCAGATTTGAAGATGTGCGGATGCGCATCCACACATCTAAAACATTATTATTTATAGCTTCGTTGCGTGAGCTTCACATTTTCAAATACCAGTTCCTCTTTGTGGAGTTCCGGGTCGCGGCCGGCGCCTTTGTACTCCCAGGCCGCCACGTACGCGTAATTGGCGTCGTCCCGTTTGGCTTCGCCGTCTTCGGTCTGGAACTCCTCGCGGAAGTGCCCGCCGCACGATTCGTTCCGGTTGAGGGCGTCTACGATCATCAGTTCACCGAGTTCCAGGTAGTCGGCCACGCGGCTGGCTTTTTCGAGGGTGTGGTTCAGTTCGTCGCCGGTGCCTACCACCTTCAGGTTCTGCCAGAACTCTTCGCGCAGGGACCGTACCCGCTGGCGGGCGTCTCTGAGCCCTTCCGCGTTCCGCGACATGCCGCAGAAGTCCCAGATGAGCTTGCCGAGTTCCTTGTGGAAATGGTTGGGCGACTTCTGCCCTTTGATCGTCAGCAGGCGGGTCACCAGCCCTTGCACGCTGGCTTCGGCCTCCTTGAATTCGGGACGGTCGGTAGTGACCTTGTCGCCGGGCATCACGGCCAGGTAGTCGCCGATGGTGTAGGGGATCACGAAGTAGCCGTCGGCGAGGCCCTGCATGAGGGCACTGGCCCCGAGGCGGTTGGCGCCGTGGTCGGAGAAGTTGGCTTCGCCCAGGGCGTACAGGCCCGGAATGGTCGTCATCAGGTTATAATCCACCCACAGGCCGCCCATCGTGTAGTGCACGGCGGGGTAAATGCGCATGGGCGTCTTGTAGGGATCTTCGCCGGTGATCTTCTCGTACATCTCGAACAGGTTGCCGTACTTGGCCGAGATCACGTTCATGCCGTCGCGCCGGATGGCGTCGGCAAAGTCGAGGTACACGGCCAGCTTGGTATCGCCCACGCCCCGGCCTTCGTCGCACACGTACTTGGCGTTGCGGGAAGCCACGTCGCGGGGCACCAGGTTGCCGAACGACGGGTAGCGCCGCTCCAGGAAGTAATCGCGTTCCCCTTCGGGAATGTCCTCGGGCTTGCGCGAATCGTTCGCCTTTTTGGGCACCCACACCCGGCCGTCGTTGCGCAGCGACTCCGACATCAGCGTCAGCTTCGACTGGTACTCGCCCGACACGGGGATGCAGGTCGGGTGGATCTGCGTAAAGCAGGGGTTGGCAAACAGGGCCCCTTTCTTGTGCGCCCGCCAGGCCGCCGAGGCGTTGCAGTTGAGGGCGTTGGTAGACAGGTAGAACACGTTGCCGTAGCCGCCCGTGCAGAGCAGCACCGCGTGCCCGGCGTGGCTTTCGATCTTGCCGGTGATCAGGTTGCGCGTCACCACGCCCCGGGCCTTGCCGTCTACCAGCACGACGTCCATTACTTCGGTGCGCGTGTGCAGTTTCACCTTGCCGTTGGCTACCTGGCGGCTCAGGGCGCTGTAGGCGCCCAGCAGCAGTTGCTGGCCGGTTTGGCCGCGGGCGTAGAAGGTTCGCGACACCTGCGCCCCGCCGAAGGAGCGGTTGGCGAGCGTGCCGCCGTATTCGCGGGCAAACGGTACGCCCTGCGCTACGCACTGGTCAATGATGTTGACGCTTACCTCGGCCAGCCGGTACACGTTGCCTTCGCGGGCCCGGTAGTCGCCGCCCTTGATGGTGTCGTAAAACAGCCGGTACACGCTGTCGCCGTCGTTCTGGTAGTTCTTGGCCGCGTTGATGCCGCCCTGGGCCGCAATGGAGTGCGCCCGGCGGGGGCTGTCGTGGTAGGTGAACAACTTGACGTTGTAGCCCAGTTCGGCCAGGGAGGCCGCCGCCGAAGCGCCGGCCAGGCCGGTGCCCACGATAATGATGTCGTACTTCCGTTTGTTGGCCGGGTTTACCAGCTTTACTGAAAATTTATGTTTACTCCATTTTTCCGCTAACGGACCTTCGGGAATTTTTGCATCTAATTTCATATCATGATGATTTATAGGGGTTATCCTGCCTGATTAACCAGTGGGGAGCCGCTCTTGTTTGGACAAATGCAGGCCAAAGCTTGCAGGGGCGGCCCGGCGGCGGTTAACCCAGTGATTGCAGGAATACGTAGATGGGCATGGCGGCAAATACCAGGGGAATGATGATCCCGAAGGCCCAGCTCAGCTTGCTCAGCAGGGGGTTGTACTTGGGGTGGTTGGCGCCCAGCGTCTGAAAGCCGCTCCGGAAGCCGTGCACCAGGTGGAACGCCAGCGCCGCCATCGATAGCACGTAGAAGACTGTGTAAAACGGCTGGGCGAACGCCCACCTCACCACTGCGTACAAGTCTTTATATTCCTGGCCTTCGTAGGATACGATGGGTACGTTGCCGAAGTGCATTTCGTACCAGAACGTTTTCATGTGGATCACCAGGAAGATCAGCAGCACGGTACCCAGGAAGCCCATGTTGCGCGACGCCCAGGTGCTGTTGGCCGAAGGCCGCGAATAGGCGTACGCATTGGGCCGCGCCTTGGCGTTGTACAACGTCAGGATGAGCGTATACACGACGTGCGCCAGGATGCTGGTGTACAGGACGTAGGACACGGTCTTGATGAGCGGATTGTGCGTCATGAAGTACGTGTACTCATTGAAAGCCCTTCCCCCGTCGCCCCGGAACAGCAGCGTGTTACCGCCGGCGTGGACGATCAGGAAGGTACACAGAAATAAACCCGTCAGCGCAACGATTAATTTGCGGCCCACGGTACTGTTGAGAGTTTGTGCGACCCAACTCATAGTTTAATGAAACAAAGATAGTTTGAACAGATGATTAAGTATTCTGGTACGTCAGGGAACCGGCCCGAAACGGCTCGTAGAGCGGCAAAAACGGCCTTTTAGCCCCCTTCCGCCGCGGTTCCGGACCGCATTGCCAAACCGTCCAAAGGTACGGGTGGCCGGTGTAGTAAACAAAAGATTAAAGGGCTTTTTACCTCTTTAAACCCATTCTAAATTGGTTACTTATTCAGTTGAAAGGCCATTTACAGATGTAATATTTTGTGCATAACCTTATGGTGTCATAACAACAGTTCAAAAATTTTTGTTTGCCTTACGTTAGCTTAACCGAAATCGGGCTATCTTTCGTTATATCAGTTGCCATCCAAATCATACTTGTGCAATGCGACCTTTACCCTACTTTTACCTGACGGGGGTATTACTGTGCCTGCTCTGTTTGCCGCAGGCTGCCTTAGCTACCCACATCCGGGCGGGGCAGATCACGGCGGAACGGGACCCGAATTCCACCAATCCTTACGCTTATATATTTACGCTGACGCTTTACCGCGACACCCAGGGGGTGGATCAGCCCAACGCAACGCTGGACTTCGGCGTGGACGGGGCTACGCAAACGGTGCCCGTCGGGTACCGCAACCGTCCCAATGGAACCCAGCTCGGCAACAACATCGAAGAGCTAAGGTACACCTTCCGCTACACGTATCCCGGGCCCAACACGTACACGGTCAGGTTTACGGAGGAAAACCGGAACGCCGGCGTAGTGAACATGTTCCAGTCCGTGAACACGGCCTTTCACATTGAAACCGAGTTCATCGTCAGCGCTACGCTGGGCCTCAACAACTCGGTGGTGCTGCGCAACCCGCCCATTGACCGGGCCACCGTCGGGCAGCGGTTCTGCCACAACCCGGCCGCCTTCGACCCCGACGGCGACAGCCTCTCCTACCGGCTGGTAACGCCCCTTTCCAAGAAGTCAACGGAAGTGACCGGCTACCTGGACCCCAACCGGGTAACCCCGCTGGGCACGCCCGAAAGCGGTTCGGGCGCCCCCACCTTCACCATCGACCCCGTCACCGGCGACATCTGCTGGGACGCCCCCGGCCCCCGCAAGCGGGACGGCGGCGTGATTGCCAGTGCCGACGACTACGCCGAATACAACATTGCCTTCGTGGTGGAAGAGTGGCGCAGGACCACCGGAGCCGCCCCGGTAAAGGTAGGTACCGTGCGCCGCGACATGCAGATCACCGTGCGGTTCAACCCCAACAAGCGGCCGGAACTGATTATTCCCAACGATACCTGCGTCGTAGCCGGTACCGACTTGAAAGCCCTGATCCGGGCCCTCGACCCCGACGGCCACCCGGTGAGCATCGGTTCGGAAAGCGCCATCTTCTCCACCGACCGCGACGTATTTCCCAACCAGCCCCCGGCCACCCTTACCCCCTACGCCACCGTGACCAGCCCGGTGTACCAGCCCACGCGGCCTAACCCCGCCCGCGCTGACTTTCGCTGGCTGACGGACTGCCAGCACGTACGGGCCCAGCCCTACGCCGTCGTCTTCCGCGCCGAGGACGACCCGCCCGGCCGTCCCGACCAACGATTGACCGACACCAAGACGTGGCTCATCCGGGTGGTAGGGCCCAAGCCCACCGGCCTCAAAGCCACCCCCGCCGGCAAAACCATGCAACTCACCTGGGACCCCTACCGCTGCCCCAACGCCTCCCAGATCATCATCTGGCGTAAGATCGGCTGCGAACAGGACTCCATCGACGCCTGCCAGACCGGAGCCCCCCCCGGCTACGTGGAAGTGGGACGCGTGCCGGCCAACACCTTCTCCTTCGTGGATAACAACGCAGGCAAGGGCCTGGAGATCGGACAGCCCTACGCCTACCGCATCGGGGCCACCTTTGCGCCCCCCGGACGGGGCGAAAGCGCGCCTTCCGAGCCGGTCTGCGCCCGCCTGCTGCTGGAAATCCCCCTGATCACCAACGTGTCCGTGCTCAAGACCGAGCCGGCCAACGGACAGATCCTGGTGCGCTGGACCCAGCCCCTGGAGATCGACCAGCGCCAGTTCCCCGGCCCCTACACCTACGAACTCTACCGCGCCGAAGGCCTCTCGGGCAACAACTACGGCCCCACCCCCGTGCTCACGCGACGCTTCAACGCCATCTCAACAAGCAACGACACGGTCTTCATCGACCAGGCCCCTGCGCTCAACACCCAGGACCAGCCCTACCACTACCAGATCCGCTTCTACACGGGCACTGCTCAAGCCTTCAAGGACACCTCCAAGGCCGCCTCTTCCGTGCGCCTTGCCGCCAGGCCCCTGCCCCGGGCCGTGGAACTCTCCTGGCAGGCACAAGTGCCCTGGAACAATTCCAACCAGACCCACAAGCTCTACCGCATCAACCAGAACAACGAGGCCAGCCCCGTGTTTCTGGCCGATGTGCCCGTGAGCCAGGCCGGCTCCTTCCGCTACGTGGACCAGGGCCTGAGCGAGGACTCGGTCTACTGCTACAAGGTGGAGACGTATGGCGTATATGAAGGAGTACCCATCCGCCAGCCCCTCACCAACTTCTCCCAGCGCATCTGCACCACGCCCCTGGACACGATCCGGCCCTGCCCGCCTGTACTGGCCATTGACCCCACCGAGTGCGACAAGTGGCAGGCCGACCCCAAGTCGTTCTGCAACCTGACCTCGTTTACCAACCGCCTTGAGTGGACCTACCCCGAGCAGCTTAACAACCAGCGCTGCGACAAGGACGTGGTCAAGTACCGCATCTACTTCAGCCGCTACCAGGGCGAGGGCGAGCAGTTCGTGCTGCTCGACTCGGTGGTCTCGCAGGTGCCCCTGCCGGCCAACTTCTACCTGCACCGCAACCTGACTTCCTACGCGGGCTGCTACTACGTGACGGCCGTGGACCGCTCGGGCAACGAGAGCCAGCCCTCCAACACGGTCTGCAAGGACAACTGCCCCTACTACGAGTTGCCCAACGTGATCACCCCCAACGGCGACAACAAGAACGAGGTGCTTGAGCCCTTCCCCTGCCCGCGCTTCGTGGAGTCGGTCTCATTTGCCGCCTACAACCGCTGGGGCCGGAAGGTGTTCGAGACCACTGATGACATCCTCATCAAGTGGAACGGCCGGATGGGCAAGGGCAGCGAAACCAGCGACGAAGACCTGTCAACCGGGGTGTACTACTACCAGGCGGAGGTGAAGTTTTACCGCCTGCGCCGCTCCGACGAAGTTGTCAGGATCAAAGGATGGGTGCACCTGCTGAAGTAACGCCCTTACATTAATTGATTGGGAAGCCATCCGGAAACCCCGGGTGGCTTCTCTCGTTATAAGCGTTCCGGGGAAGGCCCACGCTCCGGTTGATCCACCCGATTCCGGGCCTCCCGGCGGGTTTATCAGAAAACGTTTTGCGTGTGTGGGTTTTTCCCTAAACTTGCAGAGAAGCGAAAGCAGTATGGCTACCAGAATAGCATTTTTTTTATATTGCTCAAGTTTCTCACCCGCCCGGCATGGTACATTCCGGGCATTATGGTCACATACTTTTAAGCCAACCATCTCTATCTTCGGGTATGAAAGCATACGTTTTTCCAGGACAAGGTTCTCAGTTTCCGGGCATGGGCAAAGACCTCTACGACCAATCGGGGCAGGCGCGGGAGCTTTTTGAAGAGGCCAACGGCATCATTGGTTTCCGCCTGACCGACGTGATGTTTACCGGTACCGAAGAAGACCTCAAACAGACGCGGGTCACGCAGCCGGCCATTTTCCTCCATTCCGTCGTGCTGGCTGCCATTACCGGTGATTTTCAACCCGACATGGTGGCGGGCCACTCGCTGGGGGAATTTTCGGCGCTGGTGGCGGCCGGGGCCCTTACGTTTGCGGATGGCCTGCGGCTGGTGGCCCAGCGGGCGGAAGCCATGCAGAAAGCCTGCGAGATCAACCCTTCGACGATGGCCGCCGTGATGGGCCTCGACGACGCCGTGGTGGAGCAAGTGTGCGCAACGATTGACGACGTGGTGGTGGCCGCCAACTACAACACGCCGGGCCAGCTGGTGATTTCCGGTACCCGACGCGGCATCGAGATTGCCTGCGCCAAACTGAAGGAAGCCGGCGCCAAGCGGGCCTTGCCGCTCCAGGTCGGCGGCGCATTCCACTCCCCGCTGATGGAGCCGGCCCGGGCCGAACTGGCAGCGGCCATCGAAAACACCCCTTTCCGGGCGCCGGTGTGCCCGATCTACCAGAACGTGACCGCGTTGCCCGCCAAAGATACCGCGGCCATCAAAGCCAACCTGATGGCCCAGCTCACCGCCCCGGTGCGGTGGACGCAAACGGTGCAGAACATGGTCAGGGACGGCGCCTCCACGTTCATTGAATGCGGCCCCGGCAAGGTGCTGCAAGGCCTCATCAAGAAGATCAGCCCGGAGGTCACCACCGGCACGGTTGCCCCCGCCCTGGATAAGTAAGCAGGCGTACCTGCTCCAAAAGCTTTTTTTCTGTCCCCGCGTCTATGAAGTACCCGAACCTGTTCAGCCTGATCAAAGCCATACCCCGTTGGACCATTTTACAGATTGACATCATCCTCTGCCTGGGTTCGCTGCTGCTTTCGTACCTGTTGCGGCTGAACTTCGAGTGGGAATACATGTACTGGCCGGAGTTCATGACGGCGCTGGCCGCGGTGATCTGCGTAAAAACCGTCTTTTTCCTCGTCACCAAGAGTTTTTCCGGCATCATCAAATACACCAGCGTAGAAGACGCCAAGCGGATTTTCCTGGCGCTTACGCTGAGCCTGGGCGTATTTCTGCTCCTGAACCTGACGTACCAGTCTTTTTTCAACCGCTACTTCATCCCGCCCTCCATCCTCATCATTGATTACTGCCTTTCCATGCTCAGCATGGCCGCCTTCCGCATTCTGATCAAGATCATTTACTTCGAGTGGCGGAGCCAGCAGGTCGAAAAGATCAACGTCGTGGTGTACGGCGCCGGGGAAGCCGGGGTGATTACCCAGCGGACCATCAGCCAGGACAAAGACAACCACCTCCACGTGGTGGCTTTCCTGGACGACGACGGGGGCAAGGCCAACAATACGATCAACGGGATTCCGATCCTGCAGAATACGCCCGAAAACCTGCAACGGCTGGTCAAGCAAAAAAAGGTGGAATTGCTCATCATTGCCATCCAGCAGATTTCGCCCGAACGCAAGAAGGTCATCATCGACCAGTGCCTCATGCACCGGGTGCAGGTGCGCAACATTCCGCCCGTACACAAGTGGATCAACGGCGAGCTGAGCATCAAGCAGATCAAGGACGTAAACATTGAAGACGTGCTGGGCCGCGACCCGATCCAGCTCGACGTGTCGGGCATCAAGCAGGAACTGGAAGGCAAAACGGTGTTCATTACCGGGGCCGCCGGGTCCATTGGCAGCGAACTGGCCCGCCAGATCGTGCAGTTCAAGCCCGAACGGCTCATTCTCATCGACCAGGCCGAGTCGGCCCTCAACGACCTGAACCTGGAACTTGAGGACACGGCCCGGCAATCGGCCTTCCGGACGGTGCTCTGCAACGTTACCAACGCCGAACGGATGGGCAAGCTGTTCCGCAAGTACCAGCCCGACATTGTGTTCCACGCGGCGGCCTATAAGCACGTGCCGGTGATGGAGGACAATCCTTCGGAGGCCATCCTCAACAACGTGCTGGGCACCAAGACCGTAGCCGACCTGGCGGCGCGGCACCGGGTGGCGAAGTTCATCCTGGTGTCTACCGACAAGGCCGTAAACCCTACCAGCGTGATGGGCGCCTCCAAGCGGATCGCGGAAATCTACGTGCAGTCGCTCAACAACGAACTGGCCAGCCGGAAACTACAGGACGGCGACGTGCTGCCCTACACCCGGTTCATCACCACCCGCTTTGGCAACGTGCTGGGCAGCAACGGCTCGGTGATTCCCCGCTTCCAGAAGCAGATTGCGGCCGGCGGGCCGGTAACGGTGACCCACCCGGAGATTACCCGCTACTTCATGACCATTCCGGAGGCGTGCCAACTGGTGCTCGAAGCCAGCAGCATGGGCAAGGGCGGCGAAATCTTCCTCTTCGACATGGGCAAGTCGGTAAAGATCGTGGACCTGGCCAAGAAGATGATCCGGCTTTCGGGGCTCACGCTGGGCAGGGACATTCAACTCATCTTCACGGGGTTGCGGCCGGGCGAAAAGCTGTACGAGGAACTGCTGAGCGACGAGGAAAACACCATTCCGACGCACCACCCGCAAATCCTGATCGCCAAGGTGCGCGAGTACGACTTCAACCTGATCCAGCACCACCTCGCCGACCTCAACCACCTGCTCTCCCTGCAGGACAACGATTCGCTCATCCAGAAGATGAAGAAGATCGTGCCCGAGTACATCAGCAACAACTCCATCTACGAACGGTTCGACCATATTTCGGAAGCGTAACGGGCAGGGAGCGAAGGGCGAAGAGTAAAGCGCATTGTTATCCTACGCGCGATGCTCTCTGCGCTCCGCCCTCTGCTTTTGGCGCACAACCCACTATTCCGGCAACCCGTCGAGGCGGCGCACGGGCAGCGCGTCGGGGCAGGCGTCGAGCAGTTGTTGCTGGGTGAGGTGGAGTACGGGATGCACCAGGCCGGGGGCAATTTCGGCCAGTGGGGCCAGCGTAAAGCGGCGGTTGGCAATCTGCGGGTGGGGTACCGACAGCGCCGGCGTTTCAATGACCTGGTCGTTGTAGTACAGGATATCGATGTCCAGCGTGCGGGCGCCCCAGCGTTGGTCACGGGCGCGGCCCAGGCTCTGTTCAATGGCGAGAATGGCAGCCAGCAGCGGTTCCGGCGGCAAGTCCGTCTCCAGCGCCACCACCTGGTTCCAGAAGTCGGGCTGCTCGGTAATGCCCCAGGCGGCCGTTTCGTACACCGCCGACCGGGCCGTGATCTTCCCGGCTGAACGGGTTAACCCCGTCCGTGCCGCGTCCAGGTGCTTCGCCCGGTCCCCTAAATTGGTGCCCAACAGCAGGTAGGCCTTATTTGCCATTCGTGTAAAAAAGGCAAAACTATGCAAACTGTTTGGTAGTTTTGGGTATACCGGGTCAGTCCGCCCGATGCAATTTTCCGGGCGGACGGCCCTTTTCACATCCGATTCTAACCTTCATCCGTACCCTATGTTACAGTTCTTAAAATACGTGCTGGCCACCATTCTCGGCTTGTTCGTGTTTTCAGTCTTATTGCTTTTCATCCTGATCGGAATTGGTTCGGCGGCTTCTTCGGAAGAGCCGGTAGCCATTGAAGCCAACTCCGTGCTTAAGCTGAATTTCGACGAACCGATTGTAGAACGCGCCAAAGCCGACCCCTTCGCCGACCTGGAAATTCCCTTCGGACCCACGCCCAGCGGCATTGGGCTCGTGCAGGTGAAAAGAGCCATTGCCAACGCCAAGCTCGACCCCAACATCAAGGGCATTTACGTCGAAATGAACATGTTCCTGGATGCCGGCTACGCTTCCCTGGAAGAAATCCGCAACGCCCTGCTGGATTTCCGGCAGTCCAAGAAGTTTGTGTACGCCTACGGGGAAATGTTCTCCGAAAAAGCCTATTACCTGGCTTCGGCCGCTGACCGCGTGTACCTGAACCCCGACGGGGCCCTCGAATTGAACGGCCTCAGTTCGCAGGTTCCTTTCTTCAAGGGCACCTTCGAAAAGCTCGACATCAAGCCCGAAATCTTCCGGGTGGGTGAATTCAAGAGCGCCGTGGAGCCTTTCTTCCTCGACGAAATGAGCAAAGCCAGCGAATTGCAGACGCTCTCTTACCTCAACTCGATCAACGACCACTCCTTCGGCGCCATTGCCAAGGCCCGCGGCCTCCAGGTGACCGAACTCCGGCGGCTGGCCGACTCCCTGCTGGTGCGCCAGCCCGAAGACGCCCTCAAGTACAAGCTGGTGACGCACGTGGGCTACTACGACCAGGTGGCCGGCGACATGCGCAAGCTGCTCAAGGTGGATAAGGACGAGGAGATCAACTTCGTGGGGCTGGGCAAGTACAGCAAAGCCGAGAAGTACGTGAAGGAAGGCGACTACAACAACCGGGTTGCCGTGATCGTGGCTTCCGGCGAAATCCGCTCCGGCGACGGCAGCGACCAGGTGATCGGCTCCGACAAGATTGCCGAAACCATCCGCGAGGCGCGGCTCGACAAGAAAGTGAAAGCCATTGTGCTGCGCATCAACTCGCCCGGCGGCAGCAAACTGGCCTCCGACGTGATGTGGCGCGAAGTAATGCTGTGCCGCCAGGCCAAAAAGCCGGTCATTGCCTCCCTGTCCGACGTGGCGGCCTCGGGCGGCTACTACATGGCAATGGGTTGCGATACCATCGTGGCGCACCCCAACACGATTACGGGTTCCATCGGCATCTTCGGCGTACTGTTCAACGTGCAGGATTTTCTCAAGAACAAGCTGGGCGTCACCGTGGACGGTGTGAAGACGAACGCCTACGCCGACCTGGGCATGCCCACCCGTCCGCTCTCCGCCTTTGAACGCCAGGTGATCCAGCAGCAGGTGAACGTAGGCTACGACGATTTCGTAAAGAAGGCCGCGCAGGGCCGTGACATGTCGGAAGAACAACTCCGCAACATCGCTTCCGGCCGGGTATGGTCGGGTGCCGAAGCCAAGGCCAACGGGCTGGTGGACGTACTCGGCGGCCTCGACGACGCCGTCCGCATTGCCGCCCGGTCCGCCAGGCTCAAAGACGGCGATTACCGCGTGCGGTACATGCCCGAGGAGGAAACCTTTGCCGAGGAACTGCTCAACCGGCTCAACGGCGACCAGGAAGAACGCATCCTCGAAAAGCAATTCGGCATCATGACACCCTACGTCAAGCAAATCCGCGACCTCCAGTACATGCAGGGCATCCAGGCCCGGCTGCCGTACGAGATTGAGATCCGGTAGTTTCGTTGTTGGTTGCTCGTTGTTCGTTGTTCGGGGGGTGATGGGGAGATTCGGGCGGCTGTTCAAAGTAAAGAACATTGCCACAAAGGCACTAAGACACAAAGGGACACCAGGCTTTTCCCTTGTGCAGCTTAGTGCCTTTGTGTCTTTGTGGGAAAACAGATGTACGTTCCCCTACGGCCCGAACAACGAACAACCCACAACGGATAACGATATTCTCCTACCTTTGCCGCGTCGGAGACAAAAGCCGGGTGATTTTTGTTATGCGGTTACGGAAGCCTTTCCGGCGTCCACAAAGCTGATAAAACGCCTTGACCCGGCACCCTACCTATGCAACAGACAGAGATTCGTTTAGATAACATCGAGGATGCCATCGAAGACATCCGCCAGGGCAAGATCATCATCGTGGTTGATGACGAGGACCGCGAAAATGAGGGCGACATGGTGTGCGCCGCCGACGCCATTACGCCCGAGATGGTCAACTTCATGGCCAAAGAGGCCCGGGGCCTGCTCTGCGTATCCCTCCCCGAAGAACGGTGCGAAGAACTGGGGCTCGAACTGATGGTGGGCCGCAACACGGCCACCCACGGCACCCCCTTCACCGTGTCCGTTGACCTGCTGGGCAACGGCTGCACCACCGGCATTTCGCCCGAAGACCGGGCCAAGACCATTCAGGCCCTGGTAAACCCGGCCACCAAAGCCGATGAACTCGGCCGTCCGGGCCACATTTTCCCGCTGCGGGCCATGAAGGGCGGCGTGCTGCGCCGGGCCGGACACACGGAAGCCTCCCTCGACTTTGCCCGCCTGGCCGGCCGCTACCCCTCCGGCGTACTCATTGAAGTACTCAGCAACGAAAACAACGGCATGGCCCGGCTGCCCGAACTCCGGCGCATCGCCGACCGGTACGGCATGAAACTGGTGTCCATTAAAGACCTGATCGAGTACCGTTTACAGGCCGAAAGCCTCATCAAGCGGGAAATCGGCGTGGATATGCCCACCGACTACGGCCACTTCCAACTGATGGCTTACCGCCAGGAGAACTCCGGCCAGATGCACCTGGCCCTGATAAAAGGCACCTGGGACAAAGACGAACCCGTGCTGGTGCGCGTACACTCTTCCTGCGTAACGGGCGACATCTTCGGCTCCTGCCGCTGCGACTGCGGCGGCCAGTTGCACGCGGCCATGGAAATGGTGGAGAAAGAAGGCAAGGGCGTGGTGCTGTACATGAACCAGGAAGGGCGCGGCATCGGCCTGCTCAACAAGCTGAAGGCGTATAAACTCCAGGAGATGGGCCGCGACACGGTGCAGGCCAACCTCGAACTGGGCTTTAAAATGGACGAACGGGACTACGGCGTGGGGGCCCAGATTCTCCGCGACCTGGGCGTGAGCAAGATCCGCCTCATCACCAACAACCCCCGCAAGCGGGCCGGCCTTACCGGGTACGGCCTCGAAATCGTGGATACCGTAGGCATCGAAATGCGGGCCAACCCCCACAACGAACGGTACCTGACCACCAAACGCGACAAGATGGGGCATTACATCCTGCGTACATCGGCCGAGCCTACCCAGCTGGTGGAAGGCGCTGATCTGCCCCTCGAAGACAAAAACACCAACATTGCCTGATCCCCGATTTTCCATTATTCCTTTACCCGCATGGCCACGAAGAAGCCGCTGATTTTAGTTTCCAACGACGACGGCATTACGTCCCGGGGCATCCGGGCGTTGGTCGAAACCATGATGCAACTCGGTGAGGTAGTGGTAGTGGCGCCCAACAGTCCGCAGTCGGGCATGGGCCACGCCATTACCGTGGGCAACACGCTGCGCCTCGACCGGTCCACCGCCTTTGCCGAAGAGAAGATCGCCGCCTACGAATGTTCGGGCACCCCGGCCGACTGCGTAAAGCTGGCCAAGCACCACGTGCTCAAGGACCGCCGCCCCGACCTGGTGGTGAGCGGCATCAACCACGGCAGCAACTCTTCGGTAAGCGTGCTGTACTCGGGCACCATGTCGGCGGCCATTGAAGCTGCCCTCGAAGGCTTGCCGGCCATTGGCTTTTCGCTGTGCGACTACTCGGCCACCGCCGACTTTTCGCACGTGCTGCCGTACGTAAAACGCATTGCCGCGCAGGCCCTGGAAGCCGGCATTCCACCCGACGTGGCCCTCAACGTCAACTTCCCGGCCCGCACCGAAGAAGCCATCCGGGGCATCCGGGTGTGCCGGCAGGCCAAGGCCAAATGGACCGAAGTATTCGACCAGCGCAAAGACCCGCACGGCCGCAGTTACTACTGGATGGCGGGCAATTTCGTCAACTTCGACAAGGGCGAGGATACCGACGAATGGGCGTTGTCGAATAACTTCGTTTCGATTGTGCCATGTACGTTTGACCTGACGGCGCACCAGGCCCTGCGGGACCTGAACAACTGGAATCTGTAAGGAAAAGCGCCGCGCCAACCCCTCCGGGAGAGCCATAACCTTTCTGATTGTCAGTCGTATATGATTGCCGAACGATCACCGTGCGGTGGGTTGCATCCCCGGCAAACGCGACTGCGCAATGAAAAGGGCCCAGGTAAGTTAATCCAGAGGTTTAAAACGTTTTCCACTCATTTTTAACTCAATAGGCAAGCTGCAAAAGAGAAAAAAAACTAATTTTGCGGCTACATTACAGCGGGCATTCAAAACAACATTCCCACCCATATGAACGAACAGACTCCCGAGAAGCAGAGCAGCAGGAAAATCCTGTTGACGATTTTTATCATTGTCCTGATTGCGCTAAACGGTGTTTTATTATACTTGAATATTAAGAACCGGGACGAAAATACGGTCCTGACCCAGCAGAAGAAGGAAACCCAGGCCAACCTCGACCTGACGGAAGCCAAGCTGGATTCCATTTCCAACGAACTCGACGTCCGGATTGCGGAGGTACAGAAGCTGGGCGGCGATGTGGAAGCCCTGACCCAAGCCAAAGAACAACTCGAAAAAGACAAGTCGCAGCTCAAAAATGCCAACGTGGCCGAACGCCGCCGCCTCAACGAAAAGATCAAGGGGTACGAAGAACTGCTCGTCAGCAAGGACGAGGAGATCAGCAAGCTGAAAATGGAGCGTGATGAGTTGTATTCGGAGAATAGTAACCTCAAGACGAAAACCGTACGCCTGGCTGACTCCATCAACACCATTGACAAAGAGAAGCGGCAACTGGCCGAGAAAGTAACCATTGCTTCGGCCCTCAAGGCCGAGAACCTGGAGATTGCCGCCATCAACGAACGGGGCAAGGAACGCGACAAGGGTGAGTACCGCGCCAAGCAGATTGACCGCATCAAGGTAGCCTTCAGCCTGGGCGAGAACAACGTAGCCAAAATCGAGACCAAGAACATCTACATGCGCCTGATCGAGCCCGACGGCGCGGCCGTGTTCGACATGGCAACCGGCGGCGGCACGTTCGTGTTCGAAGGCCAGGAAACGTTCTACACCGCCAAGCAGGAAATCCTGTTTGACAACACCCGCCAGCCCGTGTCTTTCGTGTTCAGCAAAGGCACGCCCTACAAGACCGGCAAGCACATCGTCGAACTGTACTCCGACGGTTTCAAGATCGGCCAGGGCAGCTTCGTGGTAAAATAGCCGGGCGTAAGTATTTTTGCAGCAGAAGCCACCACTCCGGTGGCTTCTGTCGTTTATAAAATAAATCTGGCGCGCCATGCAACGCCGGGGGCCTTTTCTGAATCATGTAGTTGTTAGCACCCATTAAGCTTACTTCTCCTCTATGCGTACCACATACCGGCTGGCGGCGATTCTCATCGCACTTGTCCTGCTCCTTCCGGCCTGCCGCGAAGAAGCCCGGATTGGCTACGTGATGGGCACGGTACTGGGACCCGGTTGCCGCACGGGCAGCTACGCCATCCAGCTGGAAGGCAAGAGCCGGGAGTACGGCATCCGCGAAAACGCCGACTACGAAAACGTGGTCGAAACCCTCAACCTGCCCGAACGGTACCAGACCAGCGGCCAGCGCATCTACGTGGCCTTTTCGGTACCCGAGCCTGACCCCAACGACCAGTACCTTACCTACTGCACCCCGCCCCCGCAGATTACGGTTGTTGCCATTACCCAGGTGTGGTCCGACACCCAACGCCCTGCTTATTAGTCATTGGTACAGTGGTCATTAGTCAATGGTCAGTAGCCATTGGTCATTGGGCATGCGTAAGTTGTCGCATCTGAATGAACATTGACTAATGACTATTGACTATTGACTAATGACCACTGTACCAATGCCCCCTCCCCACTCCCTTCGCTATCAAACCGTTAGCTTTCCCAAAAAGTAAGATTCCCATTTGGATTACACTTGACGGTTGTCTATCTTTGCCCCCTCAAAAAGTTTTCGCAACTATTTCAACGTATTTCACATTCTTATGCAGTTTGCAAAGAACTACGAGACCGTATTCATTTTAACTCCCGTTTTGTCTGATGTTCAGATGAAGGATACGGTCGAAAAATTCAGAAAAGTGCTGGTAGACAACGGCGCCGAAATGATACATGAGGAGAACTGGGGTCTCCGCAAGCTGGCCTACCCGATAGGTCACAAAAACACGGGATTTTATCACCTTCTCGAATTCAAAGCCGACACGCAGCTCATCGCCACGCTGGAGACGGAGTACCGTCGCGACGAACGGGTGCTGCGCTTCCTGGTCATTGCGCTGGACAAGCACGCAGTGGATTACAATGACCGGAAAAGAAAAGGTTTAGTAGGCAGAAGAAATCAACCCCAAACTCAGGAGGAACAGGCATGACACTTATGAACGAACCCATGCACAAAAATGAGAACCGGAAGAAGTACTGCCGGTTCAAGAAGAATGGTATCAAATACATCGATTATAAAGACGCGAACTTCCTGTTGAAGCTGATCAATGAGCAGGGCAAGATTCTGCCCCGGCGCATCACCGGCACCAGCCTTAAGTTTCAGCGCAAAGTAGCCCAGGCCGTAAAGCGGGCCCGTCACCTGGCCCTGCTGCCTTACGTAACCGATTCTTTAAAATAAGTTATTAGGTATTGGGGCGGAAGGACTGCCTTTCGCCCCGATGTTCTACGCCACCCCAGTAACTTAATAACGCATCAACTTAATAACCAAAATGGAAGTTATTCTTAAAACTGATATTGCGGGCCTGGGCTACAAAGGTGACATTGTTACCGTGAAGCCGGGTTACGGCCGTAACTACCTCATTCCGCAGGGATTCGGCGTGATCGCCAGCGAATCCAACAAGAAAGTGCAGGCTGAAAACAACCGGCAGGCAGCCCACAAAGCCGATAAAATCCGCAAGGACGCCGAGCAGATCGCTACGGGCATCGGTGAAATGCAACTGAGCATTCCGGCCAAAGCCGGCGAAAGCGGCAAAATCTTCGGAAAAGTAACTACGGTGCAAATCGCCGAAGCCCTGCGCAACAAGGGTTTCGAGGTGGACCGGAAGAAAATCTCCTTCGACTCCGAAGTGAAAGTGCTGGGCACGTACACCGCCACGCTGGACTTGCACAAGGAAGTGAAGCACAAGATCAATTTCGTGGTCGTTGCCGCGTAAGCGCACCTTACCCCCTATTCCCCTCTCAAAAGCGTTTCTTCCCGGAAACGCTTTTTCTGTTTTCCGGACCCGCCCGCATGGAATTTCGCACGCCCGTAGCCGTTCCCCCGTCCCCCCACCAGATTACGCTCCGTACGCCGGTGCTGGCAATGGGTTCGTGCTTCGCGGAAGTGATGGGCGAACGGCTGGCCGCCCATAAGTTCACCACGCGCATCAACCCGTTCGGCGTGATCTTCAACCCGGTGTCCCTGGCCGCTTTGCTTGACCAGGCCCTGGCCGGCGGTTTGGCTGACCGGGAGGGCCTCGTGCAGACGCGGGAGGGCTGGCGCCACTACGATTTCCATTCGCGGCTCGGTGCGCCGGACCCCGGGGCCCTGCTGGCGCAAACGGACGCCGCCCTGGCTGCTACGGGCCGCTTCCTGGCCGACGCCGGGTGGTTGCTGCTCACGCTGGGAACAGCTTTCGTGTACCGCCGCAAGGACAACGGCGCCGTGGTCGCCAACTGCCACAAGGTGCCCAATGCCTCATTTGTCAAGGAGTTACTGCCCCTGGAAACGATTGTAGCCGCGCTGGATGGCGTGTTGAGCCGGCTGGCCGGGCGGCACCCGCACCTGCGCGTTCTGCTGACGGTGAGCCCCGTGCGGCACACCAAAGATACGCTGCCCCTCAATGCCGTGAGCAAATCGCTGCTGCGCGTGGCCTGTCACGCGCTGACCTCAACGCACCCCCACGTACAGTACTTCCCGGCCTACAAGATCATGCTCGACGACCTGCGCGATTACCGGTTTTACAAACCCGACATGATCCACCCTTCGGAAGTGGCCGAAACGTACATCTGGCAGCGGCTGGCCGAAGCGTACTTCGACGAACAGACCCAGCAGTTCATCCGGGAGTGGGCCAGACTCCGGCAGGCCCTCGGGCACCGCCCCTTCAACCCGCACACCGAAGCCCACCGCGATTTCCTCCGCCGTACCCTGGCCCAACTCGAAGCGTGGCGGCACGTGGTTTCCCTCGAAGCGGAAATGGCACAGGTAGCGGCCGAACTGGCAAGCGGTTCCGGCCCGGAGATTTCCTAAAACCCTTTCCGTGTCCGTTTCCGGACGAATTTCGCAAAAACCGAACAGGCACAACCCTCGAAATTGCGCCCCCAGCCGCAAAAACAGCCTTTTTCTCGATTGGCACGCCAATTGGCTCATAAAAAACAGCCGGCCCCTGCAACCTCAGCCGGGGCAACGGCATCTAACCAACAGAATGGGTCAACCCTGCAAAGCCATGAAAACGAAAAAGATATTCGCCCTGCTGACCACCCTGCTGCTGGGTGTCTTTTCCATCCAGGCGGCCGGCCTGGTCGATGAATCCGATCTGCTGTTCGGCCCGGCCAAAGACTGCGCCCCGCGGAAGGCGGCCCGGCAGCCCATCGCGAAGGGCAAACCGGAGGCGACGGCCAAGGCGGCCGGCGAGGTGCTGGTGAAACTGTTCAACGCGGACGGCGAACTGGTTTGCCTGCAAAGCGTAACAATGGCAGAATTCATGTCGGGCGACTTTACCCGCAAATGCCTGCCGGCGGGCACCACCTTCGTGATGTTCCACAACCACATTGCCTATTACCAAACCCATACGGACGGCGCTGCCACGCCCGGAGCCTGAGGCCCGGGAAACGGACCGTCCTCCTTGCTTCTCTCCGTACTGCGGGGGCGTCGGAGAGAGCTGCTTTACCGTGCGGGCTACCCAGCCCGCACTTTTTTTTGCCCCGTTCCGACAATACAACCGGCACGAACGGGAAACTGCGCATTCGGCTGGGGACAACTGTGTCATTATCAATCGAATATCCTCCCCCTGTTCCTTTTGGTCCTTCTCATCCCGGGTATAATGCCCGTCAGTGTAAGTATCGGGCTTCACTGAGAACGATTCGCGGCGGCCCAGGCAAAAACGTTCCGGCATCTCCGGCCCACCCGCGTCATCCCCCGGTGGCGCCCGGCAATTCTATCGCCGGGGTGCGTATATTTAAACTTATGCACCTTCCAGCCCCGTGCTAACGACGCTATGAACACTCCGGCGCGCAGCTTGAAAAACGATAAGGTCACCTTCGCGGTGGTCATCGGCATTTTATTCTGTTCCCTGATCTATACTTCCGTGTACACCCTGGTGGTTAAAGAGGAAAACGAGAAGTTCAAGCACGAACTGAGGGCCATCGAACAGGAGATGCACGTGTTGTTTGAGGTGTTGCCCACCCCGGACGCCGAAAGCACGCAGCGCAAGCAGCAGATTCTCCAGCAGGTGGCCCGCATCCGGAAAAACTTCTACCAGAACAACGTTTCGCCGGTAAGCAAGCAGGAATTGATTGCCCAGCTCGGCCAGGTAAAGAACCAGGTGGGCGACCTGGAGGAACGCGTGAAAACGGTGATTGAAGCCGAACAGCAGCAGGCCGCGGCGGTGGCCCCGCCCGCGGAAGAAGAGGAACCCGACCCGTTCGTGCCTTCGGAACTGCCCCGGCCCCACGCGGTGAAAGTATCGGTGCACCCGCTGCCCGTACGCCCCCCGGGAACGTCCCCGCAGAAAAAGTTATCCGTGTACTATTTCCGCACGTTTTCCTCCGACAAAAAAAGCCGCTACCACCGCACCAAACACATCACCCTGCAACTCCAGTTGCAAGGCGACATGGGCCTGCTCCCCGACCCGTACCTGCGCGTGGAAATCCGTGATCCGGACCATCGCATCATTACGGGCGAAAAGGACCGCATCCGGGCGGCTACCGAGTACATGACCAGCTACGACTTCGTGCCCGAGGACGGGCAGCCCTTCAAGCCGGGACGGTACGCCGTCCGGATTTTCAGCGCCGACGGGCAGTTTCAGCAACTTACTTTTTTAATCTTAATCTGACCGAACGCATTTTCTCCTTCGGATAGCGCAATGTTTATGTTGAACCAGATTCAAGCCCGCACCGAAAAGGCCCTGTTGACGGTCATGCAGCTTCCCGTGTTCACGGCGCAGTCGTCGCTACGGGGCTTGCAGGCCGAGTTTCTGCGCATGTGCTGCCTGGTGGTGCTGTGTCTCAACTTCCTGCTCCTTTTCGTGGGCTCGTGGGTGTCGTACCAGTTCTACGGCGTGATTACCCTGGTTTCGCTCACCATGCTGCTGCTCAACAAGCGCGGCAACTTCAACGCGTCCCGGTGGATTTTTATGAGTTGCGTGCACGGGGCCGTGTTCCTGCTGTCGGCGTACCGCGTGGACCTGCTCTTTACGTACGGCATGATGCTGGCGGGCATGCTGCTCAGTTACGTGTTCTTTTTCAACGAGGAGCCCTGGCAGCTGGTGGGCAACGTGCTGGTGATGCTCATCATCTTCTCGGTGTTCCAGGCAACCAGCTTCACGCTGCCCATGCACGTGGAAGTAACGGATGAACTGCTCAACCGGGCTTTTTTCGTCAACATCGTTTGCATCCTGGGGTCGGTGCTGCTGTCGCTGCTCTACCTGATTATCGTGTACGAGAACTCCGAACGGGACCTGCGCGGGACGCTGGCCGAACTGCAACTGCGCAACCAGGAAATGGACCACTACGTGTACCGCGTTTCACACGACCTGCGGGCCCCGCTCTGCTCGGTGACGGGCCTGGTGAACCTGTCGGCGGAGGAAGAGGACCCGGCCGTGCTGCGAAACTACCTGGCGATGATCGGCAGCACGGTGAGTAAATCCGACGGCTTCATCCAGTCGGTGCTTACCCATTCGAAAGTACTCAACACCCAGATGCAGCCGACGGTGCTGCACCTGGACACGCTGATCCGCGACAGTTTCGGGACGCTCCGCTACCTGCCCGGCTGGGACCAGGTGCAGTTGCAGGTGGAAATAGACGCCCGGGTCCCGTTCCACAGCGACCTTTTCCGCCTGTCGATCATCCTCAACAACCTCATTGCCAATGCCATTGCCTTCCGCAATGAGGAGGCCGACTCCTTCCTTTCGTTCCGCATCACGGTAGATGCCGGGAAAGCCGTGCTGGTGGTCCGCGACAACGGCACCGGCATCGGCCCCGAAAGCATTGACAAAATCTTCGACATGTTCTACCGGGGCAGCGAACGTTCCACCGGCTCGGGCCTGGGCCTCTACATTGTGAAGCAAGCCCTGTCAACCATCAACGGCACGATCCAGGTGCAAAGCACTCCCGGCACCGGCACCACCTTCACGCTTACGTTGCCGAATTATAATTAAGTCGTCAGTCGCCGGAAAGTCGTTAAGCAACTTTACGTACTACTCTCCCGTAAGCTGGTAAAAAACCACTTACATTATGCAAGCCTCCGTATTTTCCGGTATTCCGTTCACACCGGAACCCTACATACCTTCGGTACCCGATCCGATGGTGCCCAACCTTGAGCCGCCCATGACCCCGCAGATTCAGGAGCCGCCTACTTTTCCGCAGACACCCGACCCGGGCATTGAGCCGGTGCGGGAGCCTTCGACGCCCCTGCGGCCGTAGTAGAATGTGATTTCTTGTTAACGGTTTTGCGCTAAATTGGGGCTCAGATCGTTAACAAGAAAACACAACCTTTTAGAAATGATCAGACGCCAATTGTTTACGCTGCTCACGGCATTTACCCTCTTTGCTACTTTCTCGTTTGCCCAAACCACCCCTCCCGCCACCAACAAGAAGTTCAACGTCTACAAGATCGACGTCAACCCCAACGGGGTGAAGGACGGCATCCGGGGCATTACCGTGCTGTTCAGCTGCGAATACAACTTCTCGGACCCTGAGTACGCCGGCATGCGCGACAAGCAGGGACGCACCAACTTTACCTTCTACGCCTCCATCACCGACAAGAACAACGAGCCGGCCTACAACGCATCCAACTACAGCTTTTACCGGAAGCTCAACCAGACCACGGCCCTGCACTTTGCCACCGAACACGCGTACGAGCCCCAGAACAAAGCCCAGGGCCGGCGCAACACGGGCATCGAACTGTTCATTCCTTACACCCACACCACGCTGCCCGAAGGCGCCAACGCCGTCAAGTTTTCGCTCAACGCCCTGGCCGAGAAAGGCCGGCGCTTCGACAACATCTACAGCCAGCCCCTGACCATCAACCGCCCGGCGGCGTACGCGGCCACCCTGGTGCCCAAGCAGATCACCGTGATCGATAAGGGCGGCAAACGCCACGAGGCCGGCCGGATGGAGCAGGATTTGTTCGTGTACCCCGGCAGCAACAAGACCTCGGCCGACGTGAGCGCCATGAACAACGTGGAACTGAACCAGCCCGTCGGGCTCCTGTACTCGGAAGGCGACGTGCTGCGGCTCAAGTTGCAGCGGAGCACGGCCACCGGCGTGATCCGGTCCAACAAGCCCCGCCTGCTGCGCACTTCCGACAACAAGAGCATGGCTACGTTCGACAATGCCGGCGCCCTCACCGGCGAGTGGCCCCTCGACCCGAAAGCGGGCAAAACGGTGCAGTTGAAAAACAACGCCCTGGACCTCAAGCTGGAACTCACCCAGTACCGGGTGCCGGCCGTGCAGCTTTCGGGCGTGGCCGTGAACCCGCACGCCACCTACGAAGGTACGTCGGGCACTACGGTGACGTTTACCACGCAGGCCAACCTGCCGGCGGCCCTGCCCCCGCTGGAAGCCTGGATCGCCTACCAGCCCGACAACGCCGAGTCGCAGACGTTCCTGCAAAGCGGCAAGGTAACCGACGGCAAGGGCAAGGCCGATACCACCGCCGCCGTGGTGCTCGACCGGACGGCCCCGGGCAAAGTGACCGTATTCTACCCCTCCTTCAACCTGCTGCTCAACGACGCGACCATCCGGCAGAACCCGCCCAAGCAGTTTACCGTGCAGATCCGCATCCAGGGCAACCCGGGGACCATTGCGCAGAAAACCGTGCGGCAGGACCTGGCGGTGAACGTGATCAAGGAAGTGACGCTGACGCCGGTGGCCCGGGTAAAAGACACCGTGGTGAACAACGAACACGGCGTGGCGCTGTCGCTGGCCTACCAGTCACCCAAACCCTACGAAGAACTGTTGCGGGGCCAGCGGTACGTAACCCTGGCCGCCGAGCCGAAAGACAGCCGGGCCGTGGACCTGCTGCGCCGCATGGTGCCCATTGACGCCGCCACCAAGCCGGTGACCGCCACGGACAAGAAAACGCTTTCCTACGCGCTGCCCGTTACAACCGGGGCGCTGCGCCTGTTCCTGCCGTACACGTCCATCTCCAAGATCGAAACCACGCCGCTGCCCTTCCTCTACCGGGCTTACGTCCGCGGGCCGGAAACGGCCCCGGTATCGGTGGGAGAAGGCAATTCGACGCTGCGTTTCGAGGCCGACCGCCAGAACCTCAAGTTCGTGACGCTGGGAATTGCCAGCGTGAAGTTCAAGAAGGGCGACGAGGGCAACATTGCCTGGCGCATCCGCACGCCCAACCGCACCCTGTACCAGTCGAACCCCATCGAGGTGGACAAAGTCATTGAGAACCTGTACACCGACGCCTTCTACATTCACCAGGACGACCAGCTTACCCTCGAACTGCTCCAGGGCGACGCCCCGGCCGACATGAAGGTACTCGCCAAGTGGGAAATGCCCGTGAAGTCACTCAAAGCTTCCGAACAGCCCGAGATGAACGTCGCCGGCAGCGGCGACGGCGACCTCAAAAGCGTAACGGTGTCGTACACGACGCAGTAGGGAGAGGGCAGCAGGTGTAATGCCAAAAAAAAGGGGTAGCCTTCCGGGCTACCCCTTTTTTTTGTGCAACACTCCGTTTTGCGTTTCACCACCTGCTGCTCATGTCCTTTTAGAATTGGAAATAGATGAAGGCGTTGCTGCTTTTCTGGGTAAGGACCAGGAGGATCAGCATCATCGTCCAGGCGCAAGCCAGCGTGCGCCACGAAAGGCGTCCCGCCAGCCCCGAGAGTGACTTTCCGCGCATGAACCAGTGGCAGCCGAGCATCACCACCGTCAGGATGCCGACTTTGAGGACCGCCAGGGTCGTGAGGATTTGAATCTTTACGGGGATTACCCCGAACATGCCCAGCAGCAGCAGCATCGCCGAACCAAAATCCGGGGCCCGGAAAAATACCCAGGTCACCGAAACCACCAGGAAGGTAAGCAGGGCCAGGCCAAACCGGGCAACTCCCGGGGAAAGGGGCAGGCTGGGTACCAGTGAAGCCTTGCTGACGACCAGGCCCGCCGGCATGGGTTCCCCCGCCGGTTCTTTCCGGCGCAGGCGGTCCCTGAAGCCTCTTTCCAAGGCCAGAAACAACCCGTGCAGGCCGCCCCAGATCACGAAGTTCCAGTTGGCCCCGTGCCAGAGTCCGCCCAGCAGCATGGTGATCATCAGGTTGAGGTAGACGCGCCCTTTGCCCGCACGGTTGCCCCCCAGGGGAATGTAGAGGTAATCGCGCAGCCAGGTAGAAAGCGTAATGTGCCAGCGGCGCCAGAAGTCCGAAAAGCCAATTGCCGCGTAGGGGTACCGGAAGTTGTCGGGCAACACGAATCCCAGACACAACGCCGCCCCCACCGCGCAGGTGGAATACCCGGCAAAGTCACAGAAGATTTGGGCCGAGAAGGCGAACACCCCCGTCCAGGCGTCCAGGGGATGCAGCGGAAAAGGCGCCCCGAAGACCGTGTCGGCCGTATCTGAAAGCAGCCCGTCGGCCAGGCCCACCTTGAGGAACAGCCCCAGGGTCAACAGGAACATGCCCCAGGTGAATTGCTGCCGGGTGGCCTGCTGCGGGGTTGCGAACTGCGGCAGCAGTTCCTTGGGCCGTACGATGGGCCCGGCCACCAGGTGCGGGAAAAACGTGACGTACAAGGCAAAGTCCAGGAACGACGCGACGGGAGCGGCTTTGCGGTGGTACACGTCCAGGGTATAGGAAAGCGTAACGAAGGTGTAGAAAGAAATCCCTACCGGCAGAATGATGTCGGTGGCGGCGGCCTGGTAGGCAAAGCCCAGCAGCGAAGCCAGGGACGTAAAGGTTTCGAGCAGAAAGCCGCCGTACTTGAAAAAGCCGAGCATCCCCAGGTTAACCGCCAGGCTCACCAGCAGCCAGCCCTTCCGCCGCAGTTTGTTCTCTTCCCGGCTCAGGGCCCGGGCCATCAGGTAATCGACCACCGTAGAGAGCCACAGGAGCAGCACGAACGGCGGGTTCCAGGCGGCGTAGAACACGTAGCTGGCCAGGAGCAGGTTCAGCTTTTTGGTTTTCCACGCCAGGGGCAGGTAGTGCAGCAGCAGCACCAGCCCGAAAAACAGCACGAAGGTATACGAGTTGAAGATCATGACTAGTGGGATGTAGCAGTGGAAGAAGAGGAAGTGTGGGCTGCGGCCGGGGAGAGGGCAGTTGCCTTTTGAACGGTCCAGCCGGTTGCCGCCTCAAGAATCGGGATAAACGCCCGGGTGAACATTTTCGCTTCTGCCGGCGCCAGGTGCGACCATTCGATGCAGGAAAGCCGGGCCAGGGCGGGGTAGTCTTCGAAGTGGATGCCGGGAACCCCGTTCTCCCGCAGGAGCCGGTCCCAGTAGTTGGCGCGGGGAAACGCTTGTCTTTCGATTTCCCGCATCGGGCCGCCCGAAGGCATGCGCACGAAGACCACTTTGCCGCCCCGGGCCTTTATTTTGGCTACGCAGGTACGGACCTCCGCGAACACGCGATTCATCGTACTGTCGGACACGGGCATGCGGGGGGCTTTGGTCAGGGCGTGCCACCAGATTTGCTGCTGCTCGCGTTGCAGGGCCGTATCGGCAACGAACGCCTCGGTAATGTGGGTCTGGCGGTTCAGGTCGTTGCGGGTAAACCGGATGGGGAAAGGAGGCAGTGCGAACACGCCCGGTCGGTTGGGAACCGGCAGCCTTTCCAGCATGCACCGCAGGGCAAAGCGTTCTTCGTCGAGAAACAACAGCCCGGATTCCAGAACCCCGTTCACGGCAAAGCCCACCCGCTGGGCAATGGACCAGTTGGGATAATAGGCCAGGTTGCCCCGGGCCCGTTTTTCGAAGGGGCCGCCGGACGGGGAGAAGAACAGCATTTCCATCACGTCTACGACCACCGTTCCCTTGAAATCCTCGTCATCGGCCAGATCTTGCAGAACTGGCCTGGGCGAAGTACCCGACATCGCCAGCTGGACCGGCAGCGACCCCGTGGCGGCTTCCCAGGCCGGGAGGTCGAGGTCGAATTTGAGGCGTGAAGTGCCGACCAGCACCGGCGCGGCGGGGGAAGACTGGTAGACCCGTTGCCGGTGGTGGGCCCACAGGGCCTCGTCGTCGTTGTAGGAAGGCGCGTAATCCTGGCTGCGCAGGCAGGCTTCCCAGCCCACCACGAAAGCCAGCGTGAGCAGCAGGGCTACCCTGCCGGCTCTGGGCAATGATTGATGCATCATGAGTATGGTTTGATTTGGTTTGATTTGCGAACTGCCTGCGGGGCAGGTCTTCATAAACTGAAGCGCTTGACGGGTTCACAATTGCGGAGCGGCGCCGTTATTCCTATCTTGTCCTTACAAAAGTAGATCAAGGCAGGGCGCCCCGTCCTACGCAATCCGGAATAACACCTACGCGACATGGAGAATACACACAAGGTTACCCGCCTGGAACTGGAGCACTTGCAGGAGATTTTCAACTTCCAGGAGGGAGAGGTGCTGCCCGATGCGTACCGGCCGTCCGCCATTCAGGCGAGGTCTACCAGAGAACTCTCTTTTAAAGACATCAAGGTGCTGGACATGCACATGAAAGGCGGGCAGAACTTTGAATTTGAGTTCGAGGGCGTGACCATGGTTTCCATCGGTTTCCAGCTCAGCGGCCGGGGCAAAACGGCCTACCCGGGGTACCTGGACTACTTCGAGGCGCCGGTGATGACCTACAACCTGATCTACCAGAAAGGACAGAAGTCCCATTCGGTAATCTACGGCCCCGAAGACCACCACCTTCTCCTGCTGAGCTTCACCCCGCAGCGGTTCATGGAACTGATCTCATCGAGTGCCGTGCTGACCGGGAAATACGCCCGCATCATGGCGGAGCAGGACTTCTTTATGCTCAATAAAAACCAGTGCAGAATCACGCCGCCCCTGATGCAGTCGCTGGAAGCCCTCCGGCACATGGATGTCAACAACCCGCTGGCCGAAATGCTGGCCGAGGCACTGATTATGAGCATCATCGTGCACGTACACACCCAGCAGGAAGAACCCGGCGAAACCAACCGGATCAGGGAGGTGAAGCAGTACCTGGAGGAAAACTACCTGGAAAGCATTCCCATCAAACAGCTTTCCCGGCAGTTCGGCATCAATGAATGTGACTTGAAAAGATCATTTAAAATGGAGTTCAACAACACCATTTTCGGCTTCGTGCAGCAACTGCGGATGGAAAGGGCCAAGCAACAACTGCTGGCGGGCAAAAGCATCAAGGAAGTGGCTTTCGAAATCGGCTACGAACACCCCCACCATTTTTCCACTGCCTTCCGCAAGTGGTATCACATTACCCCTTCCCGCCTCCAATAAAACCTTGATGGGCAAGCATAACGGCCGGTACCCCAATGATACCGGCCGCTTGCCTTTACTCGGCCTGCCGCAGGGTAAAGTCCAGCAGGGCCACGCGGTACTCTTTGGCTTTGTCGTCGTACGCGATGCGGTAGTTGGTCGGGTAGTAACCGGCCTGTGCCACCGCCTGCGGTTGCTTGATGGGAATGGTGGCCTGGGGCCGCGAAAGCAGGTACGCCAGGGAAACCATCGGCTCGTAGAAGATGACTTTGTGCTGGTAGCTGCCCATCAGGAACGTCTGCGTGAAAGTAGCCCCGTGCAGTTCCGGCGCCGTCCGGTCTACCCAATGCGCCCCCATTGCCGGCAGGCGGCCGGGGCCCATGATGTAGTCGGAAGGGAGGTACTTAGGCGCGGGCGGCTCGGGGTCCATCTGGTTCAGGGGCAGCCCGGGAATGGCTTTCCGTGCTTCGTCGGGAATGGTGTAAAAGTGAAAATCGAAGTGCGGCAGCATGTAGAAGGGTCCCGGTCCGTGCCCGTTCGGGTTCCAGTGGAGGCCCATCAGCGTGAAGGGCGTTCCCCCGGCTCCTTCCGGAAACGGCAGGATGTATTCGTAGCCGTGTTCGTGCGCCGGATCGTCGCCGTGGTCGTGGGGCAGGTCGGTCAGGGCTTTTTCAGAAAGGGCCAGCCCTACCGAAACGGGTTTGCCGTCGGCACCGGTCGTAACGTACGTTCGCATCACGCCGCCCCCCAGGGGAAGCGTACGCCCGTAACGGGTGGTGGTTTTGGCGGCCGCGTCGTGGTTGTGGCCCTGGTGTTCGTCGTCTTTCAACTCCGTGCGGTTACAGCCGGTAAGGGCCAGCAGGCAGAGGGCGGCCACCAGCAGGATGTCGCCGGCGTGGAACAGGAATACGCTTCGGAATGGGGTTGCGGTGCAGGTTTTCATGGTCTTGCAGGTTTTGGGTTTAGTCAGGTGGATCAGCGGGTTGGTTCTAGAAGCCGTTACAAAGCTAAAACCAACCCGGGCACCGTGTCCTACGCAACCGGGAACAACACCTACGCAACCGGGAAAACCTGCATCAGCCCCGGCGCCAAATGCATCCGGGCGGCACTGCTCACCAGCAGCTTTACGGGGTAATACAACGCTGCTGTCTTTTCACTTATTCCGTACGCAATGCCTTCACCGGGTTGAGCAAGGCCGCTTGCAGGGCTTTATACCCCACCGTTGCCAGTGCAATCAGCAGCGTTGAGCCAATCGCCGCCGCAAAGACCCCCGGGCCGATCTGGACGTGGAACTTGTACGTCTGTAGCCACTGGTTCATCACCCACGCCGCCATGGGAGCCGCCACCAGGAAAGCAATGGCAATCAGCAACGTAAACTCGCGGCCGAACAGCCAGAGAATTTGCAAAACGTTGCTTCCCAGTACTTTCCGGATGCCGATTTCTTTGGTTTTTTGAGCCGCCATAAACGAAACCAACCCGTACAGCCCCAGGCAACCAATGAAAATGGCGATGCCGGAGAAGACCTGAACCAATCGCAGCACCTGGTCTTCGGTTTCATAAAACCGGGCAATGCTTTCGTCCAGAAACTGGTATTCGAAGAGTTGGTCGGGATGTTGCTGCAACCAGGCTTTTTCGATGGCGGCCAGCGTAGTTTTGGCCTGCGACAAATTGAGTTTTACGGCGTAACCCGAATAATCCTCCCGGTAGGTGGTGATGAGGATCGGGCTGATCTCCTGGTGAAACGACTGGTCGTGAAAGTCTTTGAGTACCCCCACGATGGGGGCCACCATGCTGCCGCCGTTGGCCGTAATGATTTTGCCAATGGCTTCCTGAGGGGACCGCACGCCCAGCTTTCGCAGGAACGTTTCGTTGACCAGGAACTCCCGGACGGTATCGGAGGGGAAAAGATTTTTACCCGCAACCAGTTCCAAACCAAACGTGGACAGGTACTGCTCGTCGGCGGACTTAATGCTGGTCCTGAAGTTTACTTCCTCGTTGTTGAATTTTACAAAATTGCCCCAGTTGTCCTCCGAGACCGGGGCGGCAAAACACAGGGATACGTTTTCCACGCCGGCAATCCCCGAAATTTCGTTCTTCAAGGTATTCATTTTCACCCGCGTCGAGTCGCCCCCCATCGGAACCATCACAACAGCTTCTTTCTCAAAACCCAGGTCTGCCCCCTTGGCGTAGCGCATCTGGCTCATGATCACCAACGTGCCGACAATGAGCAGTTGCGAAATCACGAATTGGGCGACAATCAGGGTGCGGCGGGTGTTGAACCCACCCACGTGCTGTTGGGATAGCTTGCCCTTTAAGGCAGCTACGGGTCCGAAACCGGCCAGCCGGAGCCCCGGGTAAGCGCCCGCCAGAAAAGCAACGGCAACCACCAGCCCGACGATGAACAGCCATAACCGGTAGTCAGCCCGCAGATTGATCGAAAGTTGCGTCGCAAAAAATGCGTTGACCAGGGGCAACACGAGGTAACAAAAGCCGATGGCTACCCCCATGCCCAGCACCGTAATGAGGGCGGTTTCGGCCATAAATTGCCAGAACAACTGTCTTTTCAACCCGCCCAGCACTTTGCGGACGCCCACCTCTTTGGCGCGGGTAAGGGCCTGCGCCGTAGCCAGGTTGATGAAGTTGACGCAGGCCGTCACCAGCAGGAACAAGCCGATGAGGGACAACACCCACACGTTTTTTTTCTCCATCGCCCCGCCGTACCGGCTGTCAAAGTGAACTTCGGCCAGCGGTTGCAACTTGTAATGGTGCACGTTTTTGCTCGTAGGGCGGTATTTTTTCACGTAGGCCGGCAGTACACTTTCTACCTGCGCCACGGAAACCGAAGGACGCAGCCGCACGAAACACGCCACCCCGTCGCGAATGCCGTCCCAGGCGTCAATATCGTGCGCCAGCCAGGGGTCGTGGGCTTTTAGGGTGGGGTACGAAACGTAGATTTCGGTTTGCCGGTCGGTGTTCGCCGGCAGGTCCTTCAAGATGCCCGTGACCCGGAAAGGGATTCGGTTGTTCAGCCAGAACGTTTCACCGATGGGATTTTCCCCGCCAAAATATTTTGTAGCCATCCGTTGGGTGAGAATGGCGGTGTTTGGCTCGCTGAGGGCCGTTTTTTGGTGGCCTTCTTGCAGGGGGTAATAGAAGATTTCAAAAAAGGCGGGTTCGGTAAAAGCAAGCCCTTGGTCTTCCTTGAACTTTTCGAGTTTGCCACCTTTTTTCAGGGTAATGAGTTGGTCCCGGACGGTGGCAATCCGGGCTACCTTTTCGCCGAACGTGTAGTCGTCCCGGAAGTGTTTGCCCAGGGGCGACGGCACGGACGGGTTGTAGGCGACGTTATCCCGGTGCAGTTCCGTGACAATGCGGTAAATGCGGTCAGCCTGCGGGTGAAAAGTATCGAAGCTCAGGTGGTGCGTGACCAGGGTGAAAATGAGAATGCCGCAGGTCATGCTCAACGCCAGGTCCAGGATGTTGATCAGGGCGTAGGCTTTGTTGCGTTGCAGGTTCCGCAACGCGATGGTGAAGTAGTTGCGTAGCATATCCAGGTAAAGGCTTGAGGGGGATGAATAATGGTTTTTGTTCCGTTGCCGGCGGCGCACGAACGGCGGCAGCACCGACAGCACGGCCAGCAGGTAGCGCACCGTCGCCTTTCGTGGACCCATTTGCCGGTGCCAGTAAGGGTACAGTTCATTCAGGTCGCCCTCTACTTCTTCCAGCGTTTCTTCCGGGTGCAGCCCGGCAAGCAGCCGGCGTGCCCAGCGTGGGGGGGTTGGACGCTTTTTTGCCTCTCTCATGATCCGGCAAGGTTTAATCCGATTATTTTATATTTTATCGGACAAATATACTGCCAAGTGATGCATCAGTCCTTAAAGTGCCCTCCCTGGCCCTGCTGCGGGGTTCGCTGCGGCGGGGGCTGTCCGCAATTGAACAACAACCGTCCCGGGGCGGACATGAAAAAGGGGTTCGAAGTCCGGAAACGGAACCGCGAACCCCGGGCATTTGGCACCGGCCGCGAACCTAATTCAGCAACTCGTCGAACGTAAGCTGCACGTAGTAGAGGCCGCCCACGGCCGGGTTGCCCCAGGCCTGGCGGTAGTACTGGTTGAAAATGTTGCTGCCGCCCACCTTGAGGATGGTTTTGAGCGAAGGAATCTTGTAGCTCACCTGCGCATCGAAGTTGTGGTACGCCGGAATGACCGACAGCCCGGCGTTGGCCAGCGGCGGGTTCACAAACGTAGATTGCCACAGGAAAGACTCCTGCCAGCGCCACGCCAGGCTGAAACCCAGGTTTTTGACCACTTCCCGGTTGCCCGCCGTCAGGTTGGCCCGGTACCGGGGCGTGTTGAACTCCGTCTGGAAGTTGCGCAGTTCGCCGGGGTTTGCCAGCACGTTGTAGGCCACGTTGCCGCCTATCGTGTAATTGGCCGGCAGGGCGTACGTCACGCCCACGGCCCAGCCCTGCGACCGGATTTTTTCGGGGCGGTTGACCGTGAAGCCGTACACGTTGCGGGTGGTGGAAGAGAGCAGGTTCACCGGGTTGAAGGTGCCATCCTGCCGGTCCTGCACCACAATCACGGTGCCGATGTAGTTGGTAAAGTTGGTGAAGTAGTAGTACGCATCCACGAACAGCTTATTGCCCACCAGGCTCTTGTAGCCCACCTCGTACGTCTCCACCTTCTCGGGCTCAAATTCCTGGAAGTCATATTGCTGCAACTGGGCCACCGCCTCCGCGGGCGGCAGGCCGCCCAGCAGGGCCGCGCCGAAGTTCTGCACCGACGCCAGCGTGTACACGGGTTTGGCATCAAACTGGTACCGTTCGCGGAACAGCGGCAGGGCGCCGATGAGCCGGGCCTGCGGCGTGAGCAGGTCAATGTACTGGTTCTGCGTGGTCGGGATGCGGAAGCCGGTCTGGTACGAGGCCCGGAAGTTGTGTTCGCCCAGCGTGTACACCGCCGACACCCGGGGGTTCCACACACCCTTGAAATTCTGGTTCTTGTCGTAGCGGATGGAGCCGGTCAGCTTCAGGGCGTCCAACAGCAGTTTACGCGACGCCTGCACGTAGCCGCCGTACTCGTTGATGTTGAACTCCTCCCCGTCGTCGGACCGGGCGAAGAGGGTGCCTTCGGAATTGAGGTCGTACTGCCGGAAGTTGCCGCCCACGGTGATGTCGGCAATCTTCGCCAGCTTGGTGAAGTTGTACATGAATTCCCCGTGGTACAGGTTGGTTTTGTCGAGGAACCGGGCCCCGTTGGGAATGGAGCGGCTTTTGGCGGCGTTGGCAGCGGCTTCGAACTCGGGCGTTCCCGGCAGGAGGCGGCCCTGGTCGGCGGTGCCGCGGGCATTGTCGTGCAGGGTGCCGGCGTTGTTCCGGGCGGCGGCCTGGGCCGCGGCAACGGCCTGTTCGTTGGACTGCCCCTGCGACCGGGCAATCAGGTACGTCTGGGCGTAAGTGGTAAAAGCGCCCTGGGCGTACGCGCCGAAGTATTCGGGAAACCACTGCGTGCTGGGCTTCCAGGATTCGTTCACCAACTGGCCCAGCACCCCGCCGGCGTACGACTCCCCGGAACGTTCCTGCGTGGTGTAGGCCCGCACGAAAAAGTTACTGCCCTTCAGTTCGGCCTTGAACTGCGAAAGGTTGAAGTTGCGCAGCGAGTACCGGTCCTGGCCGGTGTACACGGTGGTGCCGAACCCGTAGTTACCCTGGAGAATCGCTTCGAGCTTTTCGGTGAGCCGGTAGTGCACGGCCCCGTTCAGCTTGAGGCTGCGCGTGCCGTAGTCCACCAGGTCTCGTTCCTCGTAGCCGGTGCGCGAAATGCTCTGGGGAACGGTCTGGTTGTTAAGCATCTGCCCGAAGAGTTGCTGCGGCGAGAGGCCCGTCAGTTCCGGCAGCGTCTGGTTGCCGGCCTGTGGAATGCGGGTGGTGGCAATGGCGCCCAGGAAGGCCGATGAACCGTTGGTGCCGTTGCCGGGCTGGCCGTTGCCCAGCAGGCTGTTGTACATGTTTACGTTCACCTCGTCGCCGTACACGTTCACGCCGTTGTAGCCGGGGTTGCTTTCCCGGGAACCGGACTCCGGGCCGAACCCGTTGAGCTGGCTCTGGTCGCGGAAGTCGCGGGCCTGCCAGTCCTGGGCTTCGAGGTAGGAGACGTTGGCTTTAAAGGCAAACTTGTTGTTGAAAGCCTTGGCGTACCGCACCGAGGCGTCGTACACCGGGCTGGCCGACCGGTAGCGGCCGTCTACGTGCATCAGGCCCACCTTGGCGGAGGCACTGAGGCCCTGGTAGCGGAACGGGCTTTTGCTGGTCATCAGCAGGATGCCGTTCACGGCGTTGGGTCCGTACAGGGCCGAGGCCGCACCGGGCAGCAGTTCCACGCTTTCCAGGTCCAGCTCGGAGATGCCCACGATGTTGCCCACCGAAAAGTTGAGGCCCGGCGCCTGGTTGTCCATGCCGTCGATCTGCTGCACCATGCGCAGGTTGCCGTTGGCATTGAAGCCCCGCGTACTCACCGACCGGAACGTGAGGCTCTGGGTGCTCATGTCCACGCCCTTCAGGTTGGCGAGGCCCTCGTAAAAGCTGGCCGCCGGCGTCTCGCGGATGGTGCGGATGTCCATTTTCTCCACCGACACGGGAGATTGCAGCACCGACTCCTCCACGCGGGAGGCGGCCACCACCACCTCGTTGGCCATGATGACCTGCTCGGCCAGTTCGATGCGCAGGGCGTTGTCGTTGCCGTTCACGGTTACTTCCTGGGTGGCGTACCCCACGGCCGACACCACCAGGGCAAACGGCGGCGGGGTGTTGGTGGTGAGGGAAAAGTTGCCGCGGGTGTCGGTGGTGGTGCCGGTGACCTTGCCCTTCACCAGCAGGTTTACGCCCGGAATGGGGTCTTTGGTGCCGGCGTCGGTAATGGTACCGGCCACCGTAATGCTTTGGGCCCGGAGGGCGCCGGCAAAAAGAAAGAGGAGTACGGCCACGAGTCCTCCGCGTGTCGTTAAAAAGTACATAGCGTTTTGCGCAATAATGCGGTTAAGTGGTTGGTTCAGGATTGCGGTACAAGATATGTTTTACAGGAATTAATTCAAAATAATATTGATAAATTACAAATTGATAAATATCGCATCACACTTCACCCAATTATCTCCGGGCAACGCCTATTTTTGCGGGTAAACCTTATCCATCCATGCCTGCCCCTGCCTGGTCATCGGTACACTGGTTTCAGTGGGACACCCTGCGGGAATTCGCCTGGGGGCAGCCGCTGTTTCTGTACGGCATTGCGGCCGTGCCGCTGCTGTTTCTCTTCCGGTGGCTGCTGGTGGTGCAGTACCGGCAAAAGCTGGCGGTGGCCCTCCCGTCGGGCCGCCTGCACTGGTCACCGGTGGGTCTGCTGCGCTTCGTGCCCGACCTGCTGGTGGGCGGGGCGGTGGTGCTGGTGCTGGTGGCGCTGGCCCGGCCCCAGCGGGTGCAGCAACGAGTGGAGCTTTTTTCGGAAGGCATCGACATCATGCTGGTGCTCGACGTTTCGCAGTCCATGCTGGCCGAAGATTTCCGCCCCAACCGCCTGGAGGCCGCCAAGCGGGTAGCCCGCGACTTCATCGGGGGCCGCTTCCAGGACCGCATCGGCCTCGTGGTGTTCGCCGGCGACGCTTTTTCGCTGGCTCCGCTCACCACGGATTACGCGTTGCTCAACGCCCTGCTCGACGACATCCGCTTCGGCACCATCCGCACGCCGGGCACGGCCATTGGCAGCGCCCTGGCCGTGGCGGTAAACCGGATGCGCCCGTCGAAGGCAAAAACGAAAGTTGCCATCCTCCTCAGCGACGGCGACAACACGGGCGGCAACCTCGACCCGCGGACGGCGGCCACGCTGGCAAGCATGTACAACATCCGGCTCTACTCCATCCTGGTGGGCCAGGAGGGCCAGGTGCCCGTGCGGGTGGCCGGCAAGCTGCAATACGAAACCAACACCATCGACGAATCCACGCTGCGGGCCGTTGCTGAGACCGGCGCCGGGCGGTTCTACCGGGCTGCCGACGGCCGCGCCCTCGAAGAAGTGTTCAGCCAGATTGACCGTTTCGAAAAAAGCAAGGTGCAGGAAATGCGCTTCCGCGACACGGAAGACTACTACACGGTGTACCTCCGCTGGGCCATCGTCCTGCTCATCGCCTGGATGCTCTCCAAAGCCACGTTCATCAGCAATGTGCTGGAGGATTAAAACCGCACGACCCACGCCACGGCGTTGCCGGTGAAGGTGAGGCCGGACAGGAGTTCGGGCAGGTGCTTTTCCTGGCGTTGCAGTACCAGGTAAAAGGCCGTGTCGAACAGCAGCAGGAAGCCGCCTTGCAGCATCACCGATTGCCCGAAACCCTTGAGTTGGTCGCGGCCCTTTTCCGCGTTTTTGGCCCGTTCCGTCAGGTAGAGGCCGCCCAGGACGTAGCCCACGTCGAGCCCGGCGTTGAAAAGCAGCGTTTTTTCGGTGCCGTAGTAGTCTTTGAGGGTCTTCGCCAGGTCCATGCCGGCGGGATCGGCCCGGGTGGCGCCGTAGTACCCGAAGCCCGCCAGGGCCAGGTTCACCACGTTCCAGTACACGTTCATCTGGTGGAAGTAGCGGTTGCTGCCCGTAGTGTTGAAGGCCGCTACGCCGCTGACGGCCATGTTGCCCGCGGCCCAGCCGCCCAGGGTCAGCATCCCGATGCGCTTGATCCGGATTTGTTTTTCGTTGAAGGTCAACAGGGGGCTGGAAGCGGTTTGGGCAACGGCCCCCGCGCCCATCAGCAGCAGGAGCAGGGTGAATACGGATCGTGTAGCCATACCCGTACAACGATCTGGCAGGCAGATGGTTTAAAGTTCAATAGACAGTAATCAGTGAACAGTAATCAGTGAACAGTAAACAGTGAATGCGCGTGCGTGATCAGGTCCAACTGACCCATGACCGCTGATTACTGTTCACTGTTTACTGTCCACTGCCCACTGCAAGCCCGGTCATGAAAAGCTTGATGCCGAAGCCGACCATGGCGAGGCCCACGGTACGGTTCATCCAGGTCATCAGCGTAAGACTCAGGTAATTGCGGAGCTTGGTGGCCACGTACGCCTTGGCTACGTCGGTGCCCAGCACGGTGAGGATGATGCTGCTCAGGTACAACGCAATCTGGGTGCCCGCGAAGTGGTGCTGCACGGAGGCCAGCGTGACCACGGCGGCCCAGAACAGCAGCACCGACGGGTTGATGGAGTTGAGGGCAAACCCTTTGAGCACGTACCGGAACGTACCCGGCCGCCCCCCGGCCCGGATGTCGGTTTGGGCGTGCAGGGCCGGCTTTTTGAGCAGCGTCGAGATGCCGAAGCCGATCAGGATCAAGCCGCCGAAAATCGCCAGGCTTTCGTGGAACGACTCGCTGACGTTGAGTTGCGTATAGCCCAGGAAGCACACGGCGGCGCATACGGCGTCGCTCAGCGAAACGCCTACTGCCAGCAGCACCCCCGACCGGAAGCCCCGTTCAATGCTCGTCTGGAGCAGCGCAAAAAATACCGGCCCGATCAGTACGGCCAGCAGCAACCCGGAAGCAATTCCACTCAACAGCGGTTGGACCATGAACTAAATGGTTATATGGCTGAATGGCTTAATTGTTGAATTGTTAAATGGCTGTATGGCTGATGGCAGGGAGTGATACGGGCATAAGCAAAACAATTTAGCAATGTAACAATGCAACGAGATAACCATTCAACCATATAGCCATTTAGCCATCCAACCCTTAACTCAACTGCTTGTACTCCTTGGTGTAGGCTTCCCATTCTTCGAACTGCGCCCTTTTCATCACCCGGGGGAATTTGTTCTGGCCGCCTTCCTTGCCCTTCTTCCGCATCCACTGGTAAAATACCTCGGTGGGCAGCACGGTCACTTCCACGTCTTTGAGGGCGGCGCTGCGTTCCACGCGGTAGTCGTCGTTGAGTACTTGGAGGTGTTCGTCGAGTTTGTCGCGGAAGGCGTCGGCGTTTACCTCGTCGTCGGTGCCGATGTACCAGCGGTGCGCAAACAGCGTCCCGTGCGGAATGCCGGCCACGGTAAATTCGGGCACTGAAATGTTGAGGTCGTTGGCAGCCAGTTGAATGCCCTTGTTCATGTTGTCCACCGAGAGGTGTTCGCCGCAGAGACTCAAAAAGTGCTTGGTGCGGCCTGTGATCACGATTTCCGATTCGGCCTTGGACACGAACTTGATCACGTCGCCGATTAGGTAGCGCCAGGCGCCGGCGCAGGTAGACAGCAGCAGGGCGTACTCCTTGCCCTCCTCCACGTCGTCGATGGTGAGGGTTTCGGGTTCCTTCACGATTTCACCGTCCGGCCCGAAGTTGCGGTCATTGAACGGCACGAATTCGTAGAACAGCCCGTTGTTGAGCACCATGCGCATGGAGCGGCGGTTGGGCAGGGCCTGGTAGGCAATGAACCCTTCGGAAGCCAGGTACGTCTCGATGTACACCAGCGGGTGGGCCAGCAGCTTTTCGAACCCTTTGCGGTAGGGCTCAAACGAAACGCCGCCGTGCGTGTACACCATCAGGTTGGGCCACACGTCGTGAATGGTCTGGACCTTGTAGTGGTCGATGATCTTTTCCATCAGGATCTGGATCCAGGCCGGCACGCCCACGATGAAGCCGATGTCCCACTGGTGGGCCTTTTCGGTGATCTCGTCCAGTTTGCTGTTCCAGTCCTTCATTTTGGCGATCTTCTTGCCCGGCTTGTAGAAGTGCTGGAACCAGAACGGCAGTTGCCCGGCGGTGATGCCGCTCAGGTCGCCTTCGAAATACCGGCCGTTGAAGTTGAGGTGGGTGCTGCCGCCCAGCATGAGGATGCCCGTCTGGAAGAGCTTGCCGGGCAGGTTTTTGTAATTGGAAAGCGACAGAATCTGGCGGATGCTCGTCTTCTGGATCGCCTTGATCATGGAACGGGTAATGGGAATGTGCTTGGTGGCCGCTTCGGACGTGCCCGAACTGAGGGCGAAGTGCGAAACCCGGCCGGGCCAGCAGACGTTGCGTTCCCCTTGCAGCGTGCGGCTCCACCAGTCGCGGTAAATGTCGTTGTACATGAACACGGGCACCTGCTTGCGGTATTTCTCGTAAAATCCCTTGCCTTTGCCGTGTTCGAGTTCGTTGAGTATTCCTTCAAAGTTGTACGCCTTGCCGAATTCCGTGCCCAGGGCCTTGGTCAGTAGCTTCTTCAGTTCTTTTCGTTGCAGTTCAAAGGGATTGGTTTGCTCCTGTTCAATCACCTTCGTAAGCTTAATCCCGTTTTTCAGTAGCGTTCCCAGTATGGCCATCCTCGTGATCTTTTAAAATAAAGGCAAAAGTACTCCGAAAGGGCCAGATTTGGAAGTTACCCCTTCCGCTTTCGGGGGCGCCGGCCGCCGCGGCGGAATGTACTTTCCCCTAAATTTGGTGGAAATTCACCCAATCCATCGTCTCACCCGCAAGCCTCCCCCGCCATGTCCATTGCCGAAAATATCCGCACGGTTACCCAGAAACTCGCAGGCACCGGCTGCCGCCTGATCGCCGTCACCAAAACCAAACCCGCAGCAATGCTCCTCGAAGCCTACGGGGCCGGTTGCAAGACGTTCGGCGAAAACCGCGTGCAGGAAATGGTGGAGAAGTACGAACAACTGCCCAAAGACATTGACTGGCACCTGATCGGGCACTTGCAGACCAACAAGGTAAAATACATGGCCCCCTTCGTGCGCCTCGTGCATTCGGTGGACAGCTTTAAATTATTGCAGGAAATTGACCGGCAGGCCGCCAAACACGGCCGCGTGATCGAATGCCTGCTCCAGATGTACATTGCGCGGGAGGAAACCAAGTTCGGGCTGTCGTTCGACGAGGCCCGGGAACTGCTGGCCGCGCCGGCAACGGCCACCCTGGCCCACGTCCGCATCGTGGGGCTCATGGGCATGGCTACTTTCACCGACGACCGGGAACAAATCCGGGCCGAGTTCCGGAGCCTGAAGCAATTTTTTGATTCGGTGAAAAAGGCCCCCCTGCCGGCCAACGCCGAAATGCGCGAACTCTCGATGGGCATGAGCGGCGACTACGACATTGCCGTGGCGGAAGGCAGTACACTGATCCGCGTGGGCAGTTCGATATTTGGCAGTAGATAGTCGTATGTAGAGACGCGATTCATCGCGTCTCGGTATCATCGCGTCTCGGTATCATCGCGTCTCGGTATCATCGCATCTCAGCCCACCCAGCGTTGTCGCGTCCCGGGGAACCGCGCGTCGTAAGTGGGATTACGAAGGAATTGTAGTAGTTGTTTAAGATTGACATCCCTGCTTTCAAAAAGGAGCAGTACGTCGCCATTGAAAAACTCCTTCCCGATCTTACTTACGATACTGGGTTCACCGAGACGCGATGATACCGAGACGCGATGAATCGCGTCTTTGTTGGTAGAGACGCGATGAATCGCGTCTCTACGTACGACCAATTACTTTTTCGCTTCCTTCGCCCACATGTCCTTCAGGCCCACGGTGCGGTTGAACACCAGCTTTTCCGGCGTCGAATCGGGGTCGAGGGTAAAGTAGCCTTTGCGGAGGAACTGGTAGCGTTCGTCGGTTTTGGCCGTCCGCAGGGCCGGTTCGGCATACACGGCCGGCAGCACTTGGAGCGAGTCGGGGTTGATGTGGTCCTTGAAGTCGCCTTCGGCATCGGCCAGGTTTTCTACCTTGAACAACCGGTCGTACAGGCGGGCCTCTACCGGTACGGCGTGGAAAATGCTCACCCAGTGCAGCGTGCCCTTCACCTGGATGCCCGACGTATCGGAGCCGCTCCGGCTTTCGGGCACGTAGGTACAGCGCAGTTCGCGGATGGCGCCGGCGGCGTCTTTCACCACTTCTTCACACCTTATTATATAGGCACTTTTAAGGCGCACCATCTGGCCGGGGGCCAGGCGGAAGTATTTTTTGGGCGGGTTCTCCATAAAATCGTCCGCCTCGATGTAAAGTTCGCGGCTGAACGGAATGTCGCGGCCGCCGGAGTTGGGGTCTTCGGGATTGTCTTCGCCGTAGAGCATTTCTTCCTGCCCTTCCGGGTAGTTGGTCAGCACGACCTTTATGGGGTCAAACACCACCATGCGGCGCAGGGCAATCTTGTTGAGGTGTTCGCGGACGCAGAACTCCAGCAGCCCCACATCGATGAGGTTTTCGCGTTTGGCTACGCCCACCCGTTCGCAGAAGTCGCGGATGCTTTCGGGCGTGTAGCCCCGCCGGCGCATGCCGCTGATGGTGGGCATGCGCGGGTCGTCCCAGCCCCGCACGTGCTTCTCGTTCACCAGTTGCAGCAGTTTGCGCTTGCTCATCACCGTGTAGGTCATGTTGAGGCGGGCAAACTCGAACTGGTGCGACGGGAAGATGTCCAGTTCACGGATGAACCAGTCGTAGAGTTCGCGGTGCGGAATGAATTCGAGGGTACACACGCTGTGCGTGACCTGCTCGATGGAGTCGCTCTGGCCGTGGGCGAAGTCGTACATGGGGTAAATGCACCACTTGTCGCCCGTGCGGTGGTGGTGGGCGTGCTTGATGCGGTACATGATCGGGTCGCGCATGTGCATGTTGGGGTGCGCCATGTCGATTTTGGCCCGCAGCACTTTTTCGCCGTCGCGGTACTTGCATTCCTTCATCTCCCCGAACAGCCGCAGGTTCTCCTCAATGCTCCGGCTGCGGAAGGGGCTGTCGGTACCGGGCTGGGTGGGCGTGCCCTTCTGGGCGGCAATCTGCTCGGCGGTGCTGTCGTCCACGTACGCCTTGCCCTTGCGGATGAGCTTTACGGCGTATTCGTAGAGCTGGTCGAAGTAGTCGGAGGCGTAGAGTTCGTGCTGCCAGGCGAAGCCCAGCCACCGCACGTCGTTCTTGATGCTCTCCACGTACTCGGTGTCTTCGGTAACGGGGTTGGTGTCGTCGAAGCGCAGGTTGGTGTACCCACCGTACTCCCGCGTGAGGCCGAAGTTGAGGCAGATGCTTTTGGCGTGCCCGATGTGCAGGTAGCCGTTGGGTTCCGGCGGGAACCGGGTCACAATGCTTTTATATTTTCCCGTTTCCAGGTCGCCGGCTACGATCTCTTCGAGAAAGTTGAGGCTTTTTTCTTCGCTCATCAAAGGGTGCATTTAGGTAGAACCGCAAAGGTATGAAGGGTTCGGGACTTGTTGCACGCCGGCCGGGGGTCAGTCGGGAACGGATTTTACCGGCTGACCGGGCCGGTTGAACCGCCCGGACGCTTTTGGTACCCAGGCAAGCAAAAAATCTTTTTCTCCTGCACTCTGCCCGTTTTACTATACTTATCCAATATGTTGCTGCACTTTTCAAGGATTTGCAAGAAATCTGTTAGCATTTGCAAGAACACTGTTATGTAAGAAATCTTGCAAAGTGGGCGCTGTAATAAATCTGTCAGCATTTGAAACGTACCTGTTAGACAAGAGCCCCCTCCAGACTATACTTTTGTATCACCAACCGGCACTGATCCCGACGCAGGGCCCGCAGAAAGAAAAGTCACCCCGGACGGTACGAGCAACCCAAAAAGACCATACAAACTACGATAAACTGAACCGAAGTTAGTTGACCACCATACAAACTACGATAACCTGAATGTAATTGACCACGAGCAACCCTTCTTTAAAACCGAATCCAGTTTAATTGACCACGAGCAACCTTATTTCTGAAACAAACCGCTTACAATTTTTTGAATGCCGCTTGCCCTAATCAAACCAACCACGAGAACCTGATACCATTGATCTAATGCCCAATGCGCTTGCCTAATCAAACCACTTACGAGAACCTGATACCATTAATCTAATACCTAATGCGCTTGCCTAATCAAACCAACCACGAGAACCTACTGCTTACAATTGAATTAATGCCCACTCAAATCAATCAAACCAAACAAACTAAACGATTTACTTCAATGAAAACGCAAAAATTTGCCCTCCTGATTGCCATTTTTTCCCTGTTCACGCTGGCTTCCTGCAACAAAGACAAAGACCCAAAAGCAACCTCCAAGACGGACATGCTGTCGAGCGGTGCCGGTAAGAAATGGAAAATAACTGCTGCAACATTTACGTATAAGGCTGGTAGCCAAACGCTGACGGTTGATGCACTGTCTGATTTGGATGAATGCGACAAGGACGACTTGAAAATTTTCTTCGCAAACAAGAAGGTTGAAACCCGGGAAGGTGCCACTAAGTGCAATACGAATGCCCCCGATCTGATAAGCGAAGGTACCTGGACGTTCAACAGCACCGAGACGCAGCTTACGGTAATCGAGAATGGAAGCTCCGATACCTACGACATCAAAGAACTGGCCAATAACACGCTTAAGGCTGAGCAGACGGCTACTGAAGACGGGGTAACCGGCACCCTTTCCCTAACCTTCACCGTCCAGTAATCCGGTTACCAACCATTGCCTCCAACACCACCGGCACGGAAAACATCTTATCGCGCCGGTGGTGTTACCCCCGAATGCCCACGACAACCTGATCAAACCATACATTAACTCCTTCCCATTCACCCGGCTGGTACGCACCCTTGCGCATGGCCGGGCCTTTTGATCGTTGCCGGGGATTCCCGGGGCGGCTGCCTCTCCTGTGCGGCCGGTCCCGCAAGTGCCGCCCGCCACCCGGGGCCGGAGGCACGTTTTTTTCACCCCACACTCCCGAACCCACTTGAAACCTCATACCTTCTCCTTTCCCGGGAAGCGGCTGCTTTGCGCCGTCCTGCTGGGCACCGTTACCTTACTGAGTGGTTGTAAAAAAGACCCCGAACCCGTTACCCCCGGCGCCCCGGGCCCGGAAGCCCCGGCGGCCGGCACGGACCCCCTCACCCCCACGGCGAACGTTACCACCAGCATTGCCGGAACCGTCTTCGACGAAGCCGGCAAGCCCCTGAAAGGCGTACGGGTACTCATTTCCGGCCAATCGGCACTCACCACCGACGAAGGCACTTTCCTGTTTAAAGACGTCAGCGTACCTGGCAACCGGTGCGTGATTACGGCCGAAAAGACCGGCTATTTCAAGGGCGTTACGGCCCGGGTGCCCCTCAGGGATAAGTTGGTACGCACCCGCCTGATCCTGACCAGCAGCAGCCCCACGCACACAATCAGCGGCAGCACCGGCGGCAAAGCCACCCTCAGCAACGGCTCCGAAGTGGAGTTTCCCGCCAACAGCGTGGTGACCACCGGGGGCAGCCCCTACACGGGGCAGGTAAACCTGTCGGTGCACTACCAGGACCCTTCGTCCCCTGACTTCCCCGAAAGGGTGGCTGGCGGCGACATGCTGGCCCGCCGCACCGACGCGAGTACCAGCGTACTGTACTCCTACGGCATTCTGCGGGTAAAGCTCACCGGCAGCAACGGGGAAGATTTGCAGGTGGCTCCCGGCAAAACCGCCACCCTCCGGATTGGCATTCCCAAAAGCCAGTTGACTACGGCCCCGGCTACCATTCCGCTGTGGTACTTCGACGAGGCGGCCGGCGTATGGAAGGAAGAAGGCGAAGCCACCAAGCAAGGCGATACATACGTGGGCACCGTCAAACACTTTACCGACTGGAACGCCGACGACCCTAAAAAAAGCGCCACCATCATCGGGAAAGTGGTAGACTGCAATGGTAAATCATTTAGTATCAGCATCGTAGAGGTGGGCCAGGTAGCCACCTTTACCGAAGAGTCAGACGGGTCCTTTTCCCAACGCGTGCCTACCGGTGTTACCATACCGGTAACCGTGGGCCCTTACCTGGCCGCCTTCCCCGGTAAAGTAATCGTGGTTGTACCGCCCCTCTCCCCCGGAGACATATACGACGCAGGGACGATTAAGTCAGACTTTTGTCAGGAGGAGGTACAGGCGCGGTTAAAGGCCAAAAGCAGCGACCCTGTATACTCCGTTGTAGTCAGTGGTGCGGGTGGGGCACTGGAGTTTTACAAGCCCGGCGCCAGCCTCAAGATGCCGTTGCCCGCCAACAGTACGTTTACGATGAGAATTGCCCTTACTTCCGGGCTGGTAGTCACCCGCACCTTCCAAACCGGCACGGGCAGTTCCACGCAGGATTTGGGTGAAATTGACCTGACCGGGGTGATTGCAGGGGCTAAAGTATCCGGTACGGTTACCTGCGGTGATTTCCCGCTGGACGGCGCTTCGGTAAAGCTGGACTGGCCCGGTAAATCAGTTGCCGTTACGAGCAATTCGAGTGGCTTATTTGAAGCAACGGTTGCCCCCGACCAGGAGATCACCTATACGGTCACCCACGCCAGGGGCACCAAAACCGGCACGGTACGGTCGGGTGCCGACGGGAGCGCCGCCAAGGATGTGGGCCACATTAACCTGTGCGCCGTCACGGCCACTACTGGCGCCAACCGCTTCGTGATGTCGGGCGACGGCTTCAGGAACGCCCTCAAGACGCTGACGTACAGTACCAAGCTGAGCGAAACGCACTACGACGAGAACATGATGTTCCCCAACACTACCTCAGTAGACGTACGCGACCAGTCCGACACGCTGCGCGTGGTCCTCCAGTTTGCGGGCAAAACCACCGGGGCGGTGAACCAGGCCACCCAGCCGCGCGGAACCATTCAGCGCACGCTGAGCAGCGGCAAAACCATCACCTACTTCGCCAACGAGGTGTACGAGGGCACCGGGTTAAACATTACCGTGACCCGCTACGACGCCGTGGGCGGCCTCATTGAGGGCACGTACTCGGGCACCTTCAAGGGCGAAGGGCAGTCGGGCCAATCCGTGACGATTACCGTAACGGACGGCAAGTTTTCGGCCGTACGGGGCGTCGACGTGAAGCTATAAACGGACGTACACCCGGCCGGAAGGGCCGTTCGTCGAAAAGCGTGCCACGCCTGCCCGTCAGGTGTGGCACTTTCCGTTTATATTCGCCCCGCAATCCACCCAATCCTTCTGCTCATGATCCGCAAAGCCGTTATTCCCGCCGCCGGGTTAGGCACCCGTTTTTTACCGGCCACCAAGGCGCTGCCCAAAGAAATGCTGCCCATCATCGACACGCCCACCATCCAGTACGTGGTGCAGGAGGCCGTCGACTCGGGCATCGAAGACATTCTCATCATCTCCGGCAAGGGCAAGCGGGCCATGGAAGACCACTTCGACCGCAACTTCGAGCTGGAGGCCCGCCTGGAAGAAAAGGAAGATGAACGCTGGTACAACGAGGTGCGCCGCCTGGCCGACATGGCCAACATTCACTTCGTGCGCCAGAAGGAGATGAACGGCCTGGGCGACGCCATTTACTACGCCCGCTTCCACACGGGCAACGAACCCTTCGCCGTGCTGCTGGGCGACACGGTGATCAACTCGGTGATTCCCGTCACGCAGCAACTCATCGACATTTACGAACAGTACCGGGGCACGGTGATCGCCGTGGAAGAGGTTCCCCACGACAAGGTTTCCCGCTACGGCGTGGTGGGCGGCCGCAAACTGAGCGACACCCTCATGGAACTCTCCACGCTGGTGGAGAAGCCCGCCGTGGACAAAGCCCCCTCTAACCTGGCCATTGCCGGGCGGTACATCCTCACGCCCCAGATCTACGAGGCCATCGAACACACGCCGATGGGCAAAAACAACGAAATCCAGCTTACCGACGCGTTTTTGTACCTGCTCAAGCGGGAAAACATCTACTCGCACACCATCGAGGGCAAGCGGTACGACATCGGCAACAAGCTCGACTTCCTCAAAACCAACGTGGAATTCGCCCTGCGGCGCAAGGAGTTTGCGGCGCCCTTCGCGGCGTTTCTCAAGGAGATCGTGCGGGAACTGGAGGCGAAAGAAGCGGGGAAGTAAACCTGGTAAACCCATAAGGTTTTCGTCGCGGCATGACAGGACAGGACTCCTGCCGATAAATTTTGTACAAATTTTATCGACATTCGCTGCTAATCCTTTAAATTTATCATTATTTTCATACGAATTAGGATGCACCTTTTCTCTTCCCGCCTTTTCGGCCGCGTTTTGTCATTTACCGCCCTGGCCAGCCTGGGGGCGCTGCTTTCAGGGCAGGCGCCCAACAAGACTGTTACCCCGCACGCCGACGATTTCAAGGTCTACGTACAGCCGTTGCCCGGCACGCAGCTTTCCATCGACATGGTGCCCGTGCAGGGCGGCGAGTTCCTGATGGGCAGCCCCGAAAGCGAAACCGGCCACAAGCCCGACGAAGGGCCGCAGCACCCGGTAAAAGTGGACCCGTTCTGGATGGGCAAGTACGAAATCACCTGGGACCTCTACGAACTGTTCGTCTACAAGCAGCTGGAAAGCGCCCAGACGAGCACCGTCAGCACCAAGTCGGCCTCGCTGGTGGACGCCGTTACGCACCCCACACCGCCCTACGTGGAAATGTCGTTCGGCATGGGCAAGGTGGGCTTCCCCGCCGTGAACATGACCCAGTACGCCGCCCTGCAATACTGCAAGTGGCTCACTTCGAAGACGGGCGTGTTCTACCGCCTGCCCACCGAAGCCGAGTGGGAGTACGCCTGCCGGGCCGGCACCACCACGGCCTATTCGTTCGGCAACGACCTCTCGCAGCTCAAGGAACACGGGTGGTTCTTCGAAAACAGCAACAACAAGTACCAGCAGGTGGGCAAGAAAAAAGCCAACCCCTTCGGCCTGCACGACATGCACGGCAACGTGGCCGAGTGGACCTACGACCAGTACATTCCCGACTTCTACGCCCAGGCGGCGGGAGGAGTAGCCAGCAACCCGGTGGCCCGGCCCACCAAGCTCTACCCGCACGCCGTGCGGGGCGGCAGTTGGGACGACGACGCCGACCGCCTGCGCAGTGCGTCCCGCCGGGCCTCCAACCCCAAGTGGAAGCAGCGCGACCCGCAGATTCCGCGCAGCAACTGGTGGATGACTGATGCTTCCTTCGTGGGCTTCCGGGTGGTACGGCCGCTCAAGCAGCCCTCCAAGGAGGAAATTGCCAAGTACTGGCTCCAAGCCATCAAGGACGCCTGATAAGAAATGTTAAATTATAAATTTTGAATTATGGATTGCAGAACTTCGATCAGTGCCGGACACTGGCTTTCCCTAATTCAAAATCCATCATCCAAAATCTAAAATCTCTCCCTTAACCTCTACGCCCATGAATACCCAAGACTCCTCCAGCGGCTTCTCGCGCCGCGACTTTATGAAAGGCTCTGTGCTGGCCGCCGGCGGCGTATTGCTGAGCGGCCTGCCCCTGGAAGCCAGTGCCTATGTAAAAGGCAGCGACGCCCTCAAAGTAGCCCTCATCGGCTGCGGCGGCCGGGGCACCGGCGCGGCCGTGCAGGCCCTCAAGAACACGGGCCACGCCAACGTGCAGCTCGTGGCCATGGCCGACGCCTTCCGCGACCGCCTCGACGAGTCGTTCAAGAACCTCTCCGAAAACGCCGAGATCAAGGCCAAGGTAAAGGTGACCGACAAGACCAAGTTTACCGACTTTGACGGCTACAAGAAAGCCATTGCCCTGGCCGACGTGGTGATCCTGGCGACGCCTCCGGGCTTCCGCCCCATCCATTTCGAAGAAGCCGTAAAGCAGGGCAAGCACGTATTCATGGAAAAGCCGGTGGCGACCGACGCCCCGGGCGTGCGCCAGGTGCTGGCTGCCGCCGAAGAGGCCAAGAAGAAAAACCTGAAAGTGGTGGTGGGCCTCCAGCGCCACTACCAGAACAGCTACCTGGAAGCCCTCAAGCGGGTACGCGACGGCGCCCTCGGCGACATGGTAGCCGCCCAGGTGTACTGGAACAGCCCCGGCGTGTGGGTAAAACAGCGCGAGGCGAAAATGACCGAAATGGAATACCAGATGCGCAACTGGTACTACTTCAACTGGCTCTGCGGCGACCACATCAACGAACAGCACATCCACAACATTGACGTAGGCAACTGGTTCAAGGGCGCTTACCCGGTGAAGGCGCAGGGCTCGGGCGGCCGTCAGGTCCGCACCGGCAAGGAGTTCGGCGAGATTTTCGACCACCACTGCGTGGAATTCGAGTTTGCCGACGGCACGGTGATGTCGAGCCAGTGCCGCCACTTCGAGAATACCGCCAGCAACGTCTCCGAAACGATCATCGGTTCGAAGGGCCGCCTGGACCTGGAAGGCGACAAGGCCGTGCTCAAGGACTGGAAGGGCAACGTGGTGTTCCGCCACCGGGGCGAGGACGACCCCAACCCGTACCAGACCGAACACGACGTGCTGTTTGCGGCCATTAAAAACAACACGCCCATCAACGACGCCGAGAACGGTGCCAAGAGCACCATGACGGCCATCATGGGCCGCATGGCGACGTACTCCGGCCAGGTGATCACCTGGGACGAGGCGCTGAACTCGCAGATGAGCCTCATGCCGAAGGAGTTCTCCTGGCAGGCCCAGATGCCGATCAACCCGGGTCCCGACGGCTTCTACCCCATCGCCATCCCCGGCAAGACGCGGGTGCTGTAAGCCGCTTTACTGATTACATTGCAATTGCGTATGCCGGTCCCGAAAGGGATGGGCGTACGCAATTGGTTTATATAAGTCAAACTTTTAACTTTTTTTTCAACGTTAAATAAAGTATTCAAAGTGAGTACTAAGCTAAATACAACTCAAATTGGTGATAACTTTGAATCAAGGTCACTTTCTATAATAAAAAAAGTGATTGAGGATGAGCAACTTGGCTACTTAGGTAAACATCTAAAAATATTTACAAAAAACGATAAGGGTTACTATTCTCATCACCGTAAAGGTGAAATTTACTTTGATATCACTATAGAAGTTTGGCCCCCAGGGGCTAATAGGTACGTATTGATTTATTTTATTGAATGCAAGGACTATAAAACAAGAGTTCCTATAAATGATATCGAAGAGTTCCACAAAAAAATCGAACAAGTTAGTGGAGTAAACGCCAAAGGAGTATTTATTTCTAATTCGCCCCTCCAAGAGGCTGCATACAATTATGCTGAATCGGTCGGCATGATGCTAATACAAGCAGAAGCAGTTGACAACTACAGAATAATTCTACATAAAACAAATCGAAAAGATGATTTTGAAGCAATCCCTTTCATAGGCCGCGTCAAAGACGAAAGGATAACTGACCAAGGCGTTATGCTTGTCGAGAAGCTGATTGACAAAAAACTAACAGATATATTTAAGAGAAATACAGATCAGACGAAAGTTAGTTATAACATAGACAAATTATCAAAAACTGATATAGAGAAGATTGCCAATCTTGAGTTAGATAGGATTGATCAGAGAATACTATCACAACCTTATCCTCTTTCCCCAAAGACTTTATACAAATTTTTAAAAGAAGAGCAAAGCATTTCGATAGCAGAGATTAGCGACAGTTCTGACCTTTTAGGTTCTTGTGACATTCAAAATCGTACAATTGGGATTAATAAATTGGTAAGAGACTCTCCAAGAGAGCTATTCATTTTGGCCCATGAGTACGGCCACTTCGCTCTTCACCAGAAGCTCACAATTGGGCAGGCTACTTATGAGAGTTTTGATGATTCAGAATACAACTTCAGAACTAACAAATATGATTTGAAAAATCCTAAACATTGGATTGAGTGGCAAGCAAATCATTTTGCATCTTCACTTGTTCTTCCCGAAGCACTTTTTTTGGTTATAGTTGCTAAATGCCAGAGTCTACTTGGAATGCCTTTAGGCAAACTCCACTTAGACGATCAATATCACAACATAAAGAAATTTAATGAATTAGTTAAAAGGGTGGCTTACTTATGCAATGTCACGAAAACAACAGTAATTTACAGGTTGAATGAATTAGGGTTAATCAACAATGGCTCAAGACTAAAACATATAAGTTTAATCATTGAAGAATACAGAGAAGACCTATATATATAGAACCATACTACGATACATGGCCTCACCCCCGGCCCCTCTCCCAAGGAGAGGGGAGACATAAAAGTTTGTCAAACAGGTTGTTATAGAACAGGTTCTTCTCCCCTCTCCTTGGGAGAGGGGCCGGGGGTGAGGCCATGTATCGTAGTATAATATAGAACCACTCCTCTCAACTCACTTTATATTATTCTATGTTGACAATCAAGAAAAAAATACATTGTAGACGAGAACGACCAAAAAGTAGCCGTTCAACTCGACATAGAAACGTTCCAAAAAATTGAACAAGTCTTGGAAGATTACGCCTTAGGGGAATTTATTAAGGAGAACAAGCCGGAAGACAATCTGTATATGAAGGAGACAAAAGCGTTTTACAATAATTTTTAGCAGAACTGTTAGCCTGCTGCAAGAACGATTATTGTAAAGTACAAACTTAAACTTGACGAAAACGATGAGCAAGCATAGATATAAGATCATCCTCTACTGGAGCCGGGAAGATGAAGCTTACATTGCCGAAGTGCCCGAATTAGCCGGGTGTGCAGCCGATGGGAGTACTTACCAGGAGGCGCTGACCAATGTAGAGGTAATCATTGACGAATGGATCGAGACGGATCAGGCCAAAGGCAGGCCTATTCCTGCTCCTAAAGGAAAACTCATGTACGCGTGAGCCGGTCAAGGAAAAAGTGTAAAGAGCCTTCTTTCTCAAGAGCGTTTCTCAAAAGGACCCGGCCAGCCTACGAGGATTACGTCCTGGCAGGACTGATCTGAAAAAATCAACCGGAGGACAGGGTGAGCATGAAAGAAGCAAAGGCGTTGTATAAAAACTTGAAAAAGGCCCGGTAATTTACGGGCATACACTCCTGCTAACCCATGCCCAAACTCTCCGCCGAACTGAAAGAAGCCATCCTGGGAATGCCCGCCGCCGAAAAGGACAAACTCCTGCTGCGGCTGGTCGCCAAGGACGAGAAGCTGTGCCAGAAACTAGAGTACGAACTGCTCGAAGAAGGCACTTCGCTCGAAGAACGCCGCGCCGACATCCGGGCGGCAATCGACCAACTGGCCGTGGGGCACCACTACAGCCCCGGCTGGCTGATGATGGACATGCGGTCGGTGAATGGCCTGATCACGGCGCACGTGAAAACCACCAAGGACAAACTGGGCGAAGTCTCGCTGACCCTCTACCTGCTCAACCGCACGTACGACGAACAGCTGCCGCACCTGGCCAAGTACAGCAGCCGCTCCGACACACTGGCTGCATACGTTGCCAAACGCACCCAGTTCATCGTGCAGAAGCTCGAAAAGCTCCACCCTGATTACTACATCGAATTCGAGGAAGACGTGAATAAACTCTTGACCCGCGTACACACCACCGCCCCGGCTGCGTACGCCAAGGAACTGGACTTGCCCCGCCAGTGGCAGTACTAACGCCGTATGCGTACCGTCTGCATCCGTACTGCCCACGTGCGGAACCGGGCGGCAAGGCAGCGGACGGCGGACGCAGCATGACGGAGGGTACTTCTCGCAAAAATAAGCCAGTCGGCGGGTGAATTCTATCCGTATTTGTACGGTTGAAAGGGCCAGAAAAGCCGGGAAATACGGGTTTTTGAGGGGCGAACCCTACGTAACGACTTTTACGGTAAGAATGTTTTCTGGGGGATTATTTTTTTTCTCAAAAAATAGCGATTAATCAAACCGATTTTTATATTTGGTTAATTTCCAATTTATTACCCCCCTTAATATTATGCAAACAGGTACAGTCAAGTTTTTCTTGGAAAGCAAAGGGTACGGCTTTATCAAGGAGGACGAATCCAATCAGGAGATCTTTGTTCACGTGACCGGCCTCGTGGATAAGGTTCGCGAAAATGACAAGGTTACGTTCGAAAAAGTGGAAGGCAAAAAGGGCGTCAACGCGGTTAACGTGAAGAAGTTCTAGACAAACCCCTTCGTCCAAAAACATTCCGTAACTGATAGCCCCGCCAAAAGCGGGGCTATTTTTGTACCGGGATTCACAGGATGGATCAGGATTCGCAGAATTAGAGGATTACCAGGATTCAGGGGGCGTAATCCTGCTAATCCTCTAATCCGGCGAATCCTGATCCTGATCGTTATGACACCCAGCCTTTCACCTCGTCCAGCGTGGGCATTTTGGCTTCCAGCTTCAGCTTTTTGCGCAGGCCGCCCAGGTCGTTGAAGAGTTTGTTGGGGTTTGCCGCCTTGAAGTCGGCAAACGTGGCGAAGTTCATGGCTTTGAGGGCCGGGATCCATTCCGCCGGTACGCCGGCCGCCAGGAACTCCTCGTCGGCGGGGGCGGCAATGCGTTTTTCGGGGCGCATCTGCGGGAAGAACAGCACGTCCTGGATGGACGGCTGGTTGGTCATGATCATTGTGAGGCGGTCGATGCCGATGCCGAGGCCGGCCGTGGGCGGCATGCCGTATTCCAGCGAACGCAGGAAGTCCTCGTCGAGCACCATGGCTTCCACGTCGCCGCGCTTGCCCAGTTCCAGTTGTTCCTCGAAGCGTTTGCGCTGGTCGATGGGGTCATTGAGTTCGGAGAAGGCGTTGCACATCTCCTTGCCGTTGCAGATGGCCTCAAACCGCTCCACCAGGCCCGGCTTGCTGCGGTGCTTCTTGGCCAGCGGCGACATTTCCACCGGGTAGTCGGTAATGAACGTAGGCTGAATCAGCTTTCCCTCGCAGGTGGCGCCGAATATCTCGTCGATCAGTTTGCCCTTGCCCATCGAGGGGTCCACTTCAATGCCCAGCTGGCTGCACACGCCGCGCAGCCCCGCTTCGTCCATCTCCGAAATGTCGATGCCGGTGTAGTGCCCGATGGCCTCAAACATGGTGAACCGCTTCCAGGGACGGGCGAAGTTGATCACGTTTTCGCCCACCTGCACCTCCGTCTTGCCGTGCAGGTCGAGGGCTACGCGTTCCACCATTTCTTCCACCAGGTCCATCATCCAGTGGTAGTCCTTGTAGGCCACGTAGAGTTCCACCTGCGTAAACTCAGGGTTGTGCGTGCGGTCCATGCCTTCGTTGCGGAAGTCCTTGGCAAACTCGTACACCCCGTCGTAGCCGCCCACGATGAGGCGCTTGAGGTACAATTCATTGGCAATGCGCAGGTACAGCGTCATGTCCAGCGTGTTGTGGTGCGTCTTGAACGGCCGTGCCGCCGCCCCGCCGTAGAGGGGTTGCAGAATGGGCGTTTCCACCTCCATGTAGCCCTTGTTGTTGAGGAAGTTGCGCATGGAAGTGACCAGTTGCGTCCGCTTCCGGAAGGCGTCCCGCACCTGCGGGTTCACGATCAGGTCCACGTACCGCTGGCGGTAGCGCAGTTCGGGGTCGGTAAAGGCGTCGTACACTTTTTCCTGGCCCTGTTCGTCGGTTTCCCGCTTCACCACGGGCAGCGGCCGCAGCGATTTGGTGAGCAACTTGAAGCTGTTGACGTGAATGGAGAGTTCGCCGGTTTGCGTGGTAAACACGAAGCCTTTGACGCCGATGATGTCGCCGATGTCCAGCAGTTTTTTGAACACGGTATTGTACAGCGTCTTGTCGTCGCCGGGGCAGATGTCGTCGCGCCGCACGTACACCTGCATGCGGCCGGTGGAATCCTGAATTTCGGCAAAAGAAGCACTGCCCATGATCCGGAAACCCATGATGCGCCCGGCCAGGGAGATGTTTTTATAGTCCGTTTTGTGTTTGTCGTAGTTCTTCTGAATGTCGGCAATGGTGACGTTTACGTCGAAAGGCTCGGCCGGGAAAGGCTCGATGCCAAGTTGCTGAAGTTCCGCCAGTTTCTTACGCCGGTTCTGCTCCTGTTCACTTAACTGCATGAATTCTCAAATTTAGGACGCAAAACTAACAGTTTTTCGATTAAAAGGGAGACGGATCGGGATTTACCGGATTGAAGGATGAACAGGATTTGGGCGGGGAAGGGGTATTGAGAGAGTAGGGTATTGAGATACCAGCCGGGAATTCTGGCTGGTATCCCCGTTGGTACCAGAATGGCTATTCCTGGTTCAATGCCTTTACCGGGTTGATCCGGGCGGCGTTGACGGCTTGCCCGACCACGGTGAGCCACGCAATAAATATGGCCAGCAGGCCGGCCCCGGCAAAATACCACCACGACAGGTCAATGCGGTAGGCAAAACTCGCCAGCCACTTCCGGGCCAGCCCGTAGCTGACGGGCAACGCAATGACCACGGCCACGAGGACGAGCCGGGTAAACTCTCCCGACAACAGGAAAGCGATCCCCGCCTGGCTGGCGCCGAGTACCTTGCGGATGCTGATTTCCTTGCGCCGCCGCTGGGCCGTGAACGCGGCCAGTCCCAGCAGGCCCAGGCAGGAGATGAGGATGGCCAGTACGGTAAAATAGTTGAACAGCACGGCCACCCGGTTTTCGGACGCGTAGAGGGCCTGGTACTCGGCGTCCAGGAAGGTAAATTCGAAAGGATAGCTTGGGTGAAACGCCTTGTACAGCGCCTCGATCCGCGCCAGGGAGGCGCGTTCCGTGCCGGCTTTGACCTTCACCAGCATGGTACTGCTCTTGGGGCGGCACCGGAAGATGAGCGGCTCCACGCGCTGGTAAAGCGATCCGTACTGAAAGTCTTTCACCACCCCGACCACCTGCACTTCGCCGTCGCCGTACTTGATGATTTTGCCAACCGGGTCTTTCAGGCCCATCATCCGGACGGCGGCCTCGTTGAGCATGATCTTTGAATCGTCGTCCTGGTACTCCCGCGAAAACGCCCGTCCCGCGGCCAGTTGCAGCCCCAGGGTTTCCACGAAGTCATAGCCTACGCGGGGCGACTTGAACAGGTAGCCCCGGTCCGATTCCTGTCCCCGCCAGGAGTAGCCCGCCTGGGCATCGCTGCCCTCCACGAACCGGCCGTCCATGCCGGTCAGGTTCACCACGCCCGGCACTTGCTTCAACCCAGCCACGAAGGCGTCAAACTTCTCGGCAGTCATCCGGCCTTTCCGGTCAAACGAAAGGACATTGTCGCGGTTATAGCCCAGGTTTTTGGTCTGGATGAAGTTGATTTGCCGGTGAATCACCAGGAAACCCACCATAAACACCACCGAGAGCACGAATTGAAAGACGACCAGCCCTTTGCGAACCCAAGACTCCCGCCCGGAGGTGCGCTGCCCAATCCGGCCGGCCGCGCCTTTGGTGATCGTCACCGGCCTGAAACCGGACAGGTAAAATGCCGGGTAGCTGCCGGCCAGGATTCCCACTACTCCCACAATGCCGAGGAGCAGCAGCACGTGGCGGAAGTCCGCTTGCAGTTGGAAAACTTTCCCGGTGATCCGGTTGAATTCGGGCAGCAGCAAGCCGGCGCATACGATGGCAACCAGCAGCGCCAGAAAAGTCATCAGCACTGATTCGGAAAGGAACTGGAGCATCAATGATTTCCGGTCCGCACCAATGGCTTGCTTTACTCCAATCTCCTTCAGGCGCCGTGAAGCCTGGGCCGTAGCCAGGTTCATGAAGTTGATGCAGGCAATGAGCAGGATGAAGCCCGCCACCAGGGTAAGTACTTTCACGTACACGATCCGGCCCCCTACCGGCACGCCGTTTTCGTAGTTGCCGTGCAGGTATTGCTCCGAGTACCGTTGCAGGAACAGGTCAGCGTGGGCATTGACGGGAAAGTCAGGATAAGCGGCCTTATAAATGCCGGTAATTTTTTTGGCCAACGCGTCCAGGTCGGTGCCTTCTTTGACCAACAGGTACGTTTTGGCATACGAGCCGTTCCATCCCGCGGCGCCGCTGTCGTGGTCCAGCATCAACTGGTAGTTAAAGACCACGTCAAATTGGGTCGTGGCGTGGGCCGGCAGGTTTTTGAATACGCCGGCCACCCGGAAGGGTCCCGTAAACATGACGTGGTTCCACGTGATCGTTTTGCCTACCCCGTCTTGCGTGGTCCGGAACAGCTTTCTGGCCAGGTCTTCGGAAATGAGGACGCTGTTTTTATCGGCCCACACCTGGGCGGCAGTACCGTGGAGCAGCGGGTAGGAGAACACCCGGAAGAAATCCCGGCTGGCGAAGATGCCCTGGGCTTTCAGGTTTTTTTCCCCGTCCGAGAGGGCGCCCGGCCCCGTAAACCAATCCATGAAGTGATTCACCGAGACGGCGTGTTCCACTTCGGGCAGTCCGGCCGCCAGGGCTTCCGCCAGCGGGGAAGGCGTACCCCGCTGCGTCATGATGCCGTTGGGCAGGTGCAGGTTGTTCATCACCGTGTAGAGGCGGCGGTCGTTCTCGTGGAACTTGTCCACTTTAAGTTCGTCGCTTACCCACAGGTAGATGAGCAGCGCGCAGGTGAGCCCCGAAGCCAGGCCCGCCAGGTTGATGAGGAAGGAGCCCCGGTAACGGTTGAAGGTTCGCCAGGCCAGCAGGAAGAAGTGCGCCAACATATCGGTGGAAGGGTTTGGTGAATCTCGCTTGTTCTTTTCCCGGAAAGACCTGGCCGGCTTGGGCAGGGGCCTTATAAAAGCAAAGGCATTGACCAGGTACAAGAGGGTCGCTTTTCGCCGGCCCACCTGGGCTACCCATTGTCCGTACAACTCGTGCATGTCGCCCTGCACCTCTTCAAACCGGTCTTCCGGCAATCGCCACCGGAGAAATGCATCGATCCAGGCCGGGGGTTGGGGCAGGTGGTTCATAGGGAGGAAGGAAGCATGGATGGGGGAATCAACTGCCACAACGCTTCGCGCAACTGGCGAATTTCCGACAGGGTACGGATGCCCTCCGTGGTGATGGAATAGAGCCGCTTGCGGCGTCCGCCCCGCTCGGCGGTGGCCCCCCCTACCGAGGAAGTCACCAGTCCTTTCGCCTCCAACCGGTAGAGCACCACGTGGATGGCACTCAAAATCACGGTGCGGCCCGTACGCGCCTGGATGTCCTGGAGGAGGGCGGCGCCGTACGCCCCTCCCTGCCAGTGGGCTACCGTCAGCAGTACCAGTTCTTCGAATTCACCTAAGTAAGACCTACCCATTGCATCAGCCCCGCAGGATTAGCTTAACATTTGTTTAACTTCATATTTGTTTAACAAATGTGCGGCCAAAAAGAAAAAGGCTTCAGACGGGTAAAAGGAGGCACTGTTACGGGCAAGCCCTGTCCGGAGCCGAACAGTCCGTGTCCGCTTTCGGCGCCCGTCACGCGCCGGTTGCCTCACGCAAACCCGACGACGGCCGTTAAACAGACGGTGAGGCCGAGCAGGAAGCCGGCGCCGACTTCGGCGGGGGTGTGGGCGTTGAGGTAGAGGCGGGCCGAGAGCAGCAGGCCGGTGACAAGTACGCAGGCCAGCGTGGGGTACAGGAGTTCCATGGCGGCGAAACTGTAGACGATGCCGAACAGGAAGCCGAGCAGGCCGCCCGACCCCACGGCGTGGGCGCTGATTTTCCAGAACAGCGTCACCAGCGTCACCAGCCCGATGCACACCGACACGGCCGCCAGGATCACCACCGACAGGTGCAGGCTGCTCAGGTTGCGGGTCAGCAGGAACGTATCGGCCCCGTAGATGAAGGTGGTGAACAGGAACGGCACGACGCGCCGCGAACGGTCTTCGAGCTGGATTTCCCGCAGCAGCGGCTCCCGGGCGGCGCCGGACGCCTCGTTTGCGCCGGCCGTACTGCGCCAGGGCCCGGCCCAGCCCGCTTGCAGCAGGAAGTACGTAATGAACAGGGGCAGCAGAAACGTGAGGATGAAGATCATCAGCAGCAGGCGCCACTGGTTGTCGTCGTCGAGGCGGGTAAATACGGAGGGGGCAAACGCCAGCAGCAACCCGTGCAGCAACGTGGGCATCAGCAACGGGTGCAGCACGGCCGAAAGCACCTGGGCAAGAAGTTTATGAGTAGATGAGTTTATGAGTTTATGAGTTTATGGGCGGGTGCGGCTCTGAACGTATCCTTCATCCGGCGAAGTTACCCCTTTCCTCAATAAGCGCTAATCCATTAAATACCCACCCACATCCACTTGTCAACCGGCTTCCACTCATAAACTCATGAACTTTAAACTCATAAACTTTCCTACAACTCTTTCCGCAGGCGGGCCACGGGAATGTTGAGCTGTTCGCGGTACTTGGCTACGGTGCGGCGGGCAATGTTGTAGCCCCGGTCGTTGAGCATTTTTTCGAGCTTGTCGTCGGAGAGCGGCGACCGTTTGTCTTCGCCCTCAATGAATTCCTTGAGGATGTGCTTCACCTCGCGGCTGCTGGCGTCTTCGCCCGACTCGGTGGTGATGCCTTCGGAGAAGAAGTACTTGAGCGGGTAAATGCCGAATTCCGTCTGCACGGCCTTGCTGTTGGCCACGCGCGACACGGTCGAAATGTCCATTCCGATCATGTTGGCGATGTCCTTGAGGATCATCGGCTTGAGCTTGCTTTCGTCGCCGGTGAGGAAGAAGTCATATTGGTACTGGATGATGGCGTTCATCGTCTTGAGGAGCGTCTGCTGGCGCTGCTTGATGGCGTCGATGAACCACTTGGCCGCGTCGAGTTTCTGCTTCACGAAGCTCACCGTTTCGCGCATGGCCTTGTCCTTCTTGTTGCTCTTGTCGTAGGTATCGAGCATTTCGGCGTACGACCGGCTGATCTTCAGTTCCGGGGCGTTGCGGGAGTTGAGCGACAGTTCCAGCTTGCCGTTGTTGTTGGTCAGCATGAAGTCCGGGATCAGGTACTGCGTGCGGACGTCGCCGGAGGAGCCGCCGGGCTTGGGGTTGAGCCGGGTGATGAGGTTGACGGCATCCTTCATCTCTTCCTCGGTGAGGTTGAGGCGTTTCTGGATCTTGTCGTAGTGTTTTTTGGTAAACTCCTCGAAGTTGTCGTCGAGGATGCGGATGGCGTTGACCACGGCCGGGCTGGAGTGGTCTTTGCGGTCGAGTTGCAGCAGCAGGCACTCTTGCAGGGTACGGGCCGCGATGCCGGGCGGGTCGAAGCTCTGGATCACGCGCAGCACTTCTTCCACTTCCTCCACGGTCGTGTCCACGTTCTGGGTAAAGGCCAGGTCATTCACGATGGCTTCCAGGTCGCGGCGGATGTAGCCGTCGCTGTCAATGCTGCCGATGAGCTGGCGGCCGATGACCTGCTGCTTTTCGGTGAGCTTTTCGAAGCCCAACTGCGAGAGAAGCGCATCGGTGAGCGTACTGAGCGTGGCAATGGGCATTTCGCGGTCTTCTTCGTCGCCCCCGCCGTCGCCCTGCATTTTATAGCCGTTCAAGTCCTCGTCGCGCAGGTAGTCATCCACGTTGAGGTCGTCCTTCATGCCGTCGTCGAAGCTGTCTTCGGTATCATCGTCGTTATAATCCTCTTTGTCATCCAGGTCGTATTCGTCCCCTTCGGGTTCGTCGTTGCCTTCTTCCAGTACGGGATTCTGTTCGAGTTCTTCCTCAATTCTTGCCTCCAGCTCAGCCGTGGGAATTTGCAGCAGTTTAATGAACTGTATCTGCTGCGGCGATAACTTTTGTGAGAGGGATTGTTGTAATCCGAGCTTCTGCATGTCCTTCCGGTTTAATTCCAGCGTACCAAATCAAACCAAAAATACCACTTTTTCCAACGAGTGGTTCAGATCAGGGGCACTTTATTAACGGGTTGGGGGGAGCGTACCGGCCCGCGGGAATTGCCGGGAGGACGTAAAGCCATCCCGCACCGGCCGGTAAAACGCACCGGGTGCGTACCGTCCGGGGCTGCTGGTGAGGCCGTTGGGAACGGAGGGTTCCGGGTGAGCAGGTGGGTCCCCGGGGGGTTATGAGCCTTCCGGGCCCCTGGGTCCGGAAGGCTCTTTAACAGAGGTGTTTACTTCTTTTCGCAGCTTCCCTTTTCGCCGGCCTTCGTACCCGGCACCCGCTTGTATCCTTCCCAACACTTCTTGTCTGACGACTTCTTGTTCTCGGCTTTCTTCGTAGCTGGCATAATTGAAATGAAATTGGTTTCGGTATTGTACGCGACACCGCCCCGGAGGTTCGCCGCCCCTCCTTCTCGCTCCTCACTCCTCGCTCCTCACTCCCCGCTCCCCGCTCCTCGCTCCTCCCCCCTCCGCAATTTATTTCTCCCGGCCCGAACATTAACGGGGCCCTTTTACGTTGTTAGGGGACAGCCTTTGCCATAATCCTCCCCACCCACCCTCTATGGAAAGTTTTGTACTGTTTCTGCTGCTGCTTTTTTACGTGTTCTTGCGGGTTGCCTTCGGGAAAGTGAAGGATAAAACGGCCGACGACCGCGTTACGTACCGCCCCGGCCTCGACCTGGTGAAGCAGAAACGCTACAACGAAGCCATCGGCTACTTCGACAGGATCATCGGCAAGGACAACCGTTCGGCCCTGGCCTACGCCATGCGGGGCAAGTGCCGGCTCTTGCAGGGCGACCTCCTCGAAGCCATTGTGGATTGCAACCGGGCCGCCAGTTTCGACCACTGCCTGGCCGAAGCCTACCTCGACAAGGGCATTGCCCTGTACCGCCTCAAGCAGTTTACGGAAGCCTACCTCGAATTCGACAAAGCCGTCTGGTACAGCAAGGACAACGCCGAAGCCTACCGCTGGCGGGGCATCCTGCGGCACCAGCTGGGCATGGACGACAAAGCCCGCCAGGACCTGGAAAAAGCCACCCTCCTCGGCGATGAACACGCCAGCTACTGCCTGCTCCACATGGGCGGCAACCGCAACCTGGCCGAGAAAAAATAGATTCCTGCATAAAAAAGTTTCACGCAAAGACCGCAAAGAAGACGCAGAGACTGCAAAGGTCTCTTCTCTTTGCGGTCTTTGCGCTTCTCCGTTGCGCCTTTGCGCGAAATTTTACCATTTTGCGGCTCCTTAGCATCGCACCGGCCCGGTGTCCCGGCGGACCATGCTTTGCTTACCACTACCCCCATGCACAAAATCCTGCTTACGCTCCTGTTCTCCCTGCTTCCCCTTTTTCTCACCGCCCAGGCGCCGCTGCCCGTTGTCGTGCCCCTGCGGGAACGCGCCGCCCTGCAAGACCGGCTGCTCGAAGAACGCCTGCAAACCCTGCTGCCCGGCCTCATGCGGCAGGCCGGCGTGTCGATGTGGCTGCTCATCGGCCGGGAGTACCACGAAGACCCGGTGCTGAAAACGATGCTGCCCGCCACCTGGCTGTCGGCCCGCCGCCGCACGGTGCTGGTGGTCTACGACCGGGGGCCGGAAAAGGGATTGGAATGCCTGGCCGTGGCCCGCTACAACGTCGGTTCGCAGTTCAAGAGCGCCTGGGAGCCCGACAAGGAGCCCGACCAGTGGAAACGGCTCGTGCAGCTCATCGAGGAGCGGCAGCCCCGCAACATTGCCCTTAACTTTTCGGAAGAATACGCCCACGCCGACGGCATCACCCACTCGGAGTACGCCCAGTTGATGAAGTACCTGCCGGAAACCTACCGGGCGAAGGTGGTGTCGGGCGAGACGCTGGCCGTCCGTTGGCTCGAAACCCGCACCCCGGCCGAAATCGCCCTCTACGACAACCTGTGCCGCCTTGCCCACGCCATCATTGCCGAGGGGTTCTCCGAAGGGGTAATCCAGCCGGGCAGCACCACTACCGACGACGTGGTGTGGTGGTACCGCGAACGGGTAGCCGCCCTCAAGCTCGATACCTGGTTTCACCCCACGGTGGACGTGCAGCGGCCCGACCCGACCAATGCCGAAAATACCCGTTCTTTCGCCACCCGCCCGGCCACCGACGTAATCCTGCCCGGCGACCTGCTTCACGTGGATTTCGGCATTACCTACCTGGGCCTCAACACCGACACCCAGGAGCTGGCCTACGTGCTGAAGCCGGGCGAAACCGAAGCCCCGGCGTACCTGCGCAAAGCCCTGGCGACCGGCAACCGCCTGCAGGACATCCTTACGTCGCACTTCCGGGAAGGCCGCACGGGCAACGAAATCCTGGCCGCCGCCCTGGCCCAGGCCAAAAAAGAGGGCATCACGCCCAGCATCTACTCCCACCCGGTAGGCTACCACGGCCACGCGGCCGGCCCGGCCATCGGCATGTGGGACATGCAGAACGGCGTGCCCGGCAACGGCGACTACCCCTTGCACCCCAATACGGCATACGCCATCGAACTGAATGCCCGGGTCAAGCTTCCCGAGTGGGGCGGCAAAGAGATCCGGGTCATGCTGGAAGAAAACGCCGTGTACACCCCCCAGGGCGTCCGCTACCTCGACGGCCGCCAGCAGCAACTGCTGCTCATCCCGAGACAGTGAGCAGTGAGCAGTAAACAGTGAACAGTAATCAGTACGCGAACGGTGCCGATTGCTTACTGTTTACTGTTCACTGATCACTGTTGATTGCCTCCCGGTTTTCCATCCGCGCAAAATCTCCTAACTTCGGCCCTTCTTTTCGTGGGGGTGCGCTGCTGGGTGCATCTTCCCTTTTTAATGCAAAAATCAATTAGTAACCTATGCTTCATTTCAACCCCAATCACCATGCGCAGACCAGTTGTTCTATTTTTTAGCTTACTCACGGCGCTGGGCACGGAGTACTGCCCGGGCCACGCCCAGGTGCTGGCTGCCGGGTCGTTCATGCCATCAACGCTTGCCACCAACCCGGCCGGTCCCGCCGTGGAATGGACCGTAAAAGGAACCGTGCGGGACGAGAACGGCACCGGGCTGCCCGGCATCAACGTAGTGCTGAAGGGCTCCACCACCGGCACCACCACCGATCCGCAGGGCGCCTACACCATCACCGTGCCCGACGGCAACGGTACGCTGGTGTTCTCCTACATCGGCTACGTAACCGAAGAAGTACCCATCAACAACCGCACGACCATTGACCTGTCGCTGGTGCCCGACGTGCAGAGCCTTTCGGAAGTGGTGGTAACTGCCTTCGGGGTGAAACAGGAAAAGCGGGCCCTGACCTACGCCGTGCAGGAGATCAACTCGGAACTGATTACCCAGACCAACCAGCCCAACGCCCTCAACGCCCTGCGGGGCCGCGTGGCCGGCGTGAACATCACCAGCAGCAGCGGTGCCCCCGGGGCCGGCTCTACCATCGTGATCCGGGGCATCAACTCGCTCAACCCGGGCGCCAACAACCAGCCGCTGTTCGTGGTGGACGGCATTCCGATCAGCAACGAAACCAACATCGCCGGGGGCCGCGAAGGAGCCAACTTCTCCAGCAGCAACCGCTTCGCCGACATCAACCCTAATGACATCGAATCCATCTCGGTGCTGAAAGGACCGGCCGCCTCGGCCCTCTACGGCCTGCGGGCCGCCAACGGCGCCGTGATCATTACCACCAAGGCGGGCAAAGCCGGCAAGGCCGTCTTCAACTTCAACACCTCGTACAGCTTCGACGACATCGCCAAGCGGCCGCCCATGCAGACCCGCTACAGCCGCGGGGCCAACGGCGCCTTCAACCCCGCGTCCGACATCGTGGACGGTCCGCCCATTCCCGAAGGCGAACCCGTGTACAACCAGTGGGACGAACTGTTCCGCACCGGCCACCAGTTCCAGAACTCGTTTTCGGCCTCGGGCGGTACCGACAAAGTAACGTACTACTCTTCCCTCTCCCGGGTGGACCAGACCGGCGTGCTGCCCAACTCCGAATTTGACCGCACGACCCTCAAAGTCAACACGTCGCTCCGGGCCTCCGACAAGGTGCGGTTCGACGGGGCGGCCACCTACATCAACTCCAACGGCACCAACCCCCGGATGGGCATCGGCGGGGCCGGCGCCGTTTCGTACGGCATGCGCTTCTCGCCGGAAGTGCCCATGCAGCCCTTCGTCAATGACCTGGGCCTGCCCGAACGCTATTCCACCAACATCGAAAACCCGTACTATTTTTCCGAGAACGCCTTCCAGGCCGAACGCGTGAACCGGGTGATCGCCTCGCTGGGCGTGAACGTGCAGCCCGTCAAGTGGCTGGAAGTGGATTACCGCGTGGGCCTCGACCAGTACACCGACCGCCGGCAGCGGGTAGCCAGCCCCCGCACCCTCATCGGCGCGAGCGGCAACGGCAGCATCGAGGAGCAGTCGTTCCAGAACCGCGAGATCAACAGCAACCTGCTGGCTACGGCCCGCACCACGCTGGCCCCCGACCTGAACGCCTCGCTTTCGCTGGGCAACCAACTCACGTTCATCAACTCGGAAAACCTGCTGGGCACGGGCTCCAACTTCGTGACGCCCGACTTTTTCAGCATCAACAACCTGACCAACTACCGGGTGACCCTTTTCCCCACCCGGCGCAACATTTTCGGGGTGTTTGCCGACGCCAAACTCGACTGGCGGCAGACCCTGTACCTCAGCCTGACGGGCCGTAACGACTGGGCCTCCACCCTGCCCGCCAACAACCGCAGCTTCTTCTACCCGTCGGTGAGCCTCGGCTACGTGTTCACCGAAACCCTGGGCCTGGGCAGCAACCGCATCTTCAATTACGGCAAGCTGCGCCTGTCGTACGCCGAAGTGGGCAAGGATGCCTCCCCCTACCAGATCGGCAACTACTACGAAACCCTGGCGCCCTTCGGCTCGGTGGTGGGCGTACGGAGAAACATCACCGTGGGCGACGAAGGGCTGCGCCCGGAACGGACCAAAGGGGTTGAATTCGGAACGGACCTGCAATTCCTCAACGGGCGGCTGCGGCTCGACGCCACCTACGCCATCCAGTACAGCGTGGACCAGATCGTACCCGTACCGCTCAGCCGCGGCACCGGCTTTACCACGTTCGTCACCAACGGCGGCGTGATCCGCAACAATTCCCTCGAACTGATCCTGGACGCGCAGCTCTTCAAGCGCGGCGATTTTGCGTGGAATGCCATCGTGAACTGGTCGCGCATCCGCGGCAAGGTGACTGAGATGCCCGAAAACCTGAGCGTCATCAACTTCCTGGCCGAGTCGGCGCCCTGGGTGAAACAACGCATCCAGGAAGGCGGCCGGCCCGGTGACTGGTACGGCTGGCAACTCAGCCGCCTCGATGACCCCGAGAGCGAATTCAACGGGCGGCTGGTGATTGTCAACGGCTACCCCGACGTGAACCGCAACTACCAGGGCCGCCCGCTGGCCCAGGACGACTTCATCGGCAATGCGTTTCCCGACTGGGAAGGCGGCATCAACAACGCGTTGAGCTACAAGGGCCTTTCGCTGTCGTTCCTGTTCAACTTCCGCCAGGGCGGCTACGTGTTCGACATCAACCGGCGCATCCGCTACGGCAACTCCGGCGGCGAAACCCCGACGGGGTCCGAAACCGACCTGCGGAACCGCCTCGTGATCTTCGACGGCGTGCGCAACACCGGCACGGCCGACAGCCCGGTGTGGGTGGAAAACGACGTGGCCGTACCCATCGGCGTGCCGCAGTTGTACAGCCAGGCTTTCCGCTACCGGCTGGCCAAGGAGTTCAACGGCTTCCAGGAAGCCTCCTGGATCCGCCTCCAGAACGTGAGCCTTTCGTACGCCCTGCCCCAGTCCCTCATCGGCCGTACGCCGTTCGAGCGGGTGGCCGTTTCGGTAACGGGCAATAATCTGTGGCTCACCACGCCGTTCGTGGGCTTTGACCCCGAGCAGAGCGCCTACGGGGCCGGCAGCAACGTGTTCGGGTACGTGGGCACCAACGTGCCGTCCACGCGCAGCGTGTATTTTGGATTAAACTTAACTTTCTAGGATTCTGAAAATGAAAGACGTTCGCATATATCTCTTTGCCATTTTGCTGCTGGCCCTGCCGGCGTGCCGCTCGGAACTGGACATCAACCAGGACCCGGGCCGGCTTAATTCCGACCAGGTGACCCTGCCGACGCTACTGCCCAGCGCCCAGCAGTTCACGGCCAATTGTTATTTCGGCGCGGCCCAGTACGGCGCGCAGTACCCGCAGTACCTGGCCGGCCAGGCCATCAGCAACTACACGCCCTACGGCTTCGACCAGTTGTGGCGCCCCCTCTACACGGATGCGCTGCCCACCTTGCAGGACATGATCCGCCGGGGCGAAGCCCAGGAGGCGTACAACTACTCGGGCGTGGCCCGGATTCTGCTGGGCCTCGACATGCTGCTGGCCGCCAGCATTTATGGCGACCTGCCCTACTCGCAGGCCAACCAGGGTACCTCCAACCTGTACCCGTGCTACGACGCCCAGCAGGAACTCTACGAAACCCACATCATCTCGCTGTTCGACGAAGGCCTCGCCGACCTTGCCAAGCCGCCGTCTCCCAACCCGACCCTCCGGACGCTGGCCAACGACTACGTGTACGGACGGTTCCAGGCGGCGGGCCAGCAGCTGCCCAAGTGGGTCAGGGCGGGCAACGGGGCCAAAGCCCGGTACTACCTGCACCTGACGAAAAAGAACCCGGCGTACTACAACCAGGCCATTGAATTTGCCAGCAAGGCGCTCACCAGCAACGCCGACGACCTGGAAGTGCCTTTCACGGCCACGGGAACGAACGTCATCCAGAACCCCTCGTGGTTTTCCTTTCTGGGCAGCGCCACCAGCCGGATCATGCGGCCGTCGTCGTACCTGGTCAACTTGATGAACGGCACGGGCCAGTACCCGGGCCTGGCTGATCCCCGGCTGCCCCTGTACGCCGACCGGGGCACTGCCACCAGCTACGTGGGCGTTACCCCCGGTGCGGTGGTAGCCCAGCCGGGCGCCACGGTGAACCTGACCACCAACACGTGGCACGCCCGGGCCGACGCACCGATCCAGATCCTGACGTACCCCGAGATCAAGTTCATCCTGGCCGAGTCGTACTTCCAGACGGGCAACCGGACGGAAGCCTACAACAACTACCTGGCCGGCATCCGGGCCAGCATGGAAAAGCTGGGCGTCGCCGAAGCGCAGATTGCCGCCTACCTGGCCGCCCCGCAGGTCGGCAAGGGCGCCGAGGCGCTGCAACTCTCCGACATCATGCTGCAAAAGTACCTGGCCCTGTACCTGCAAATGGAAACCTGGACCGACATGCGCCGCTACCAGTACGACCCCAGCGTGTACCTGGGCCTGCAAAAGCCGGTTGACATTCAACTGCCCGGCTCCCCCTGGATTCAGCGGTCGAACGTGGCCGACGACGAACCGGGCGTGAACACGTGCCTGCCGCAGTTTGAGAGCCAGGGCAGCGTCCTGTGGCTGTTCCAGTAATTCATTTTCCCAACCACCCATTGCGCATTTTCATGAAAAAGATAAAAACCTACGCGTTCCTCCTGATTGCCCTGGCGGCCGGCCTGCTGGCCGCCTGCGACGAAGACGCCGATCAGCCCCTGAAGGACATCATCAAGCAGGACCTGGGCTACCTGCCGGTGATTGCTTCGTTTACGCTGGCCAGCCCCACCCCGGCGGCCGGCACGGCGCCCACCCCCGTAAAGCCGGGCGCCGCCTGCACGTTCGACCTCCGTTACTGGTCGGAAGGGCAGATCGACCGGGTGCAACTCGCTTCCCGCGTCGGCACTACGGGCACGCCGAGCTTCGTTTACGACCAGGGCTACACGCCGGCCTACAGCAGCATCAGCCGCACCGATTCCCTGCGGGTGACCTACACCGTGCCGGCCGATGCCACGGCCGGTACCCGCATCCGGGTAGAGGCCCGGGTGACCAACGTGGACCTGGCCGACTACCCGCGTACGGCGGCCGTGGAACTGGTGGTTACGCCTTAAAGGCGGTTGCAGGGCCAAAAGCACAAGCCGCCGGCCGGCAGGGGTCTGACCCTTACCGGCCGGCGGCTTTGCTGTTATGCGGGTTCGTTGTTGGTTGTTGGTTGTTCGTTGTTCGTACCTTCCGACCGCACAAGCACGTGGTGGACCACAATCTATTTCATTTCGTCGCTGGCCGGTACGAACAACGAATAACCAACAACGAAAGGGTATTACTGCGCCTGGAAGGTCGTTTCCACGGTTTCGCCCCCGACCTGGTTGGTTACCACCAGCCGCGAGGCCGTGAGGGATTTGACGTCCATTTGCAGGAAGGAGCGGCTGCCCTGCTTGACGGTGATGGTTGAGTTTGCTAGGCTCCAAGTGCCGGAGAGTTTCTGCGGATCGGTGGTGCTGCACTTTTTGGCGCCTTCATCCATTTCAAACGAACTGCCCGCGTGAAAAATGTACAGGTTGTCGGCCTGGCAACTGCCCTGGAAGCGGTCGGAACCATCTTTTTTGATGCTGATTACTTTCCAGGTTTTGGAACCGCTGCCGGAGAGCAGTTCGGATTGGGGGGCCGGGTCACCCGTGTTTTCGCAGGCGGTGGCGCCGGCCAGGAGGCCAACCAGGAGCAGGGTGCGGAAAAAAGCGTTTTTCATAAGGCGGTACACTACGTTTCCCAAACGCTTTTCAAAACCCGTGCCGGTTTGCCATTTCCCCCCTGATGATGCCCTATTGTTCCGGCGCCCTGCCGCCCATCCCGGAACGCTTTCCCGTAATCGTTGTATTTTTCTAAATTGCTCCCCTACGCACCACGCCCATGAAACTCACGCTGCACCGCTTCGAGCTGCCCCTCAAACATACCTTTACCATTGCCTACGACTCCCGCGACACCCAGGAAACGCTGATCGTGGAACTGTCCGACGGGGCCCACCGGGGCTACGGCGAATCGACCTCCAACCCGTACTACGGCGCGACCATTGAGGACATGACCGACCGGCTGACCTCGCTGCGGGAAGGGATCGAAGGGTATGCGTTCGGCACGCCCGAAGACCTGTGGACCCGGCTGGCGCCTTCCCTGGCCGAACACTCCTTTGCGCAGTGCGCCCTCGACATGGCGGCCCACGACCTGTACGGCCGGCAAAAAGGCCAGCCGCTCTACCGGCTCTGGGGCCTGAGCACCGACCGCGTGCCGCTCACCAACTACACCATCGGCATCGACAGCGAGGAAAAGATGGTGCAGAAACTACAGGAAATGCCCTGGCCCCTCTATAAGATTAAGCTGGGTACGCCCGACGACGTTGCCATTGTGCGCGAACTGCGCCGCCACACCGATGCTACTTTCCGGGTAGACGCCAACTGCGCCTGGTCGGCCGAAGAAACGATTCGCAACGCCGCGGCCCTGAAGGAACTCGGGGTGGAATTCATCGAGCAACCCCTCAAGGCCGGCGACTGGGAAGGCATGAAAGAAGTGTACCGCCACTCAGTGCTGCCCCTGGTGGCCGACGAGAGTTGCGTGGAGGAAGCCGACGTGGCCCGGTGCGCGGGGCATTTTCACGCCATTAACATCAAGCTGGTCAAGTGCGGCGGCCTCACGCCGGCCCGCCGGATGATTGCCCGGGCCCGGGAACTGGGCATGAAAGTGATGGTAGGCTGCATGACCGAGTCCAGCGTGGGCATTTCGGCCATTGCCCAACTGCTGCCCCTGCTCGACTACGTAGACATGGACGGCGCCCTGCTGCTCCGCGAGGACATTGCCACCGGCGTCACCATCGACTACGGCCGGGTACACTACCCCGACGCCCCCGGCACCGGCGTCACCCTCACCGCTGCCCCTTCCGAACGTGACCTGGTACGCTGACCACCTGCCCGGCCGCACCGTGCGCCTCGACGGTACGGAGTACCGCTACTTCAGCGGCACCTCGTACCTGGGCATGGCCCGCAACGAGGCGTTCATGGACCTGCTGCGGGCCGGCATGGACCGCTACGGCGCCAACTACGCCAGTTCCCGCGGGGGAAATTTACAGTTGGCCGTGTACGGGGAGGCCGAGGATTCCCTGGCCCGTTTTGCCGGGGCGCCGGCCGCCCTCACGGTGTCGTCGGGGATGCTGGCCGGGCAACTGGTGGTAAAGGCCCTGCCCGAAGCGGCCCTCCTCCTGTACGGTCCCCGCACGCACCCGGCCCTCTGGCGCCACCCCGGTGACCACTACCAGGCCCCCTGGCAACCCTGGGCCGACGCCCTGCCCGCACGGGTGGCGCGGGCCACGGAACGGGAGGTGGTCATCCTGACCAACGCCCTGGACCCGCTCCAGGGGGAAGCCTACGACTTCAGTTGGGTCGAACGGTTACCGGCACACCGTAAGGTTACGCTGGTGGTGGACGATTCGCATGGTTTAGGCGTTACGGGAGCGAACGGCAGCGGCATCTTCCGCCAGTTGCAGGCCTTTCCGCACGTGCGGCCGGTCGTCATCGCGTCCCTCGGCAAGGCGCTGGGGCTGCCCGGCGGCGTGGTCCTGGCCGACGAAGCGTTGCGGGACGCGATTCGCCGGATGGCCTACTTCGGCGGGGCTTCGCCGGTGCCGCCGGCCTACCTGCACGCCTTTCTCCGGGCCGGGTCCCTCTACGACGAAGCCCGGCAACGGCTTTCGGCCAACATCCGTCACTTTACCCAGGTGGCCGCACCGATGGGCCTGTTCCGGTACCAGCCCAGTTACCCGGTGTACTACACCCCCGCCAATGCGCTGTGCGATTTCCTGCGCGAAAAGCGCATCCTCATTTCCAGCTTCCCCTACCCCACCCCCGACAGCCCGCACCTTACCCGCATCATTCTCAGCAGCCTGCACACCGAAGACGACATTGCGTATTTGGGGGAAAGCATTGCGAAGTTTAGAACTGAACCGCAAGGGACGCAATAGAGACGCAAAGGCCGCAGCAAGAACGCGTCTCGTTACTACGGGTGCGCCTCCGAAAATTCCCACACGCGGCCCGGCGTCAGGCAGTAGTCGAGCCGCACGTCGAAGGGGCCGGCGTCGGTGATTGCGGGCACGGGGTCGAAGTAAGAGAGCCCGACCTTGCGGACGCCGGGGCGGCAGCGGGCCAGGTAACGGTCGTAGAAGCCCTTGCCGTAGCCCACCCGGTAGCCCCGCCGGTCGCAGGCCAGCAGCGGCACCACCACCCAGTCGATGGCTTCCGGCGCCACCGGCTCCCCGCCGGCGGGTTCGGGAATGCCCCAGGGGCCCGGGGCCAGTTCGGTCGCATCGTCGAGGAGGTAGCTCTCCAGGCGCAGCGTATCCAGGTCGGCTTTGGGAACCACGATCCGGACTTGGGGGTAGAATACGCGTACCTGTTCGACCAGCAGGTAGGTGTCGATTTCGCGTTGGCGCAGCAGGGGCAGGTACACGTGCAGGCACTGGCCGGGTTGCAGGCTGAACGTGTGCACGAAGCGTCCGGCCAGTTGACGGCTCACCGCCCGGGCCTCGCCGTCGGAAAGGCTTTTGCGCTTTTCCAGGAAATGGCGCCGCAATTCCTTTTTATTCATCGCTGGTGAGCACGTAGAACCGGAAGTCGAACGGGTCGAAGGTGGCGAGCAGCTTTTCGAGGAAACGCGGGTCGTGAAGGTAGAAGTTGAGGAAGCTGTCGGTACGTTCCTGGAGGCCGTCGCCCGGGAACAGGCTGTGTTTCACGCTCAGCAGTTTGGCGATGCCCACGGCCTGCTTTTTCTCCTCGGCCCGTTTGAGCCGCTTTTCCACGTGGTCGAGGATGTGCAGCACGCGTTGCCGCTGGGCGCCCACGAAGCCGTCCAGCGTTTGGTCGAGCCCCACGGCCTTGTCGCGCAGTGCCCCGAAAGCCTGCACCAGCAGCGCCTTTTCGTCGTCCACGCCCACCGGCTCGGCCACCGAACAGGCAATGTAGTTGCGCTTCAGGTGCGTTTCGTCGAGGAAGTAGTCCCGCACGGGCAGGCAGAGGTTGCTTAGTTTGCGGGCCGTGTTTTTGTCGATCACCAGGGCAAAGTTGCGGGGCATCAGCGCCGGGAAGGGCACCCGGCTGGCTTCGAAAATGCCCTTCAGTTGCAGCCAGTACGCCACCTCGGCCGGGCCGCCCACGTAGGCCAGGTTGGGCAGGATCGTTTCCTGGTACACGGGCCGCAGCATCACGTTGGGGCTGAACCGCTCGGGGTGCCGCGCAATGAGGTCTTCCATTTCGGCCGCCGTAAAAGATACCTCCGTGTTGAGCACGGCAAAGCCGTCGCCCTGCGGCACGATCCGTTCGCGGAGCCGCCCGTGGAGGTAGAAAAAGTTGATCTCGCGGGGGTTGACTTGGGTTTTGTAGCCCCGGGCCTCCAGGCCGGCAACCGTCGCGTTCACTTCCTGCAACGTGCGTTGCCGGAACACGTCCTCCCGGATCACGTCGCGGAAGTGCGCCTTGAGGGCGGGGGCGTCGGCGTCGAGGCAGAGCAGGCCCTGGTCGCCCAGCAGTTCGTGCACCCAGCTCCGGGTGGCGGCGGCCAGCGTATCGTGCGCCAGGTAGGCTTTTTCGAAGGCGGGCAGTTTGTGGGCCAGTTGCCCCAGTACCCGCTCCAGTTCCTGCGGGTTCATGCGGCCCACGGCGCCGGTCTGCTCGGTCTGCCAGGTGTATTTTTGGCCGAACAGCCGGAAGTAGCTGATTTCCTCGAAGTCGTGGTCTTCGGTAGCCATCCAGTACACGGGCACGAAGTGGTAGCCGGGGTAGGCTTCCGCCAGTCTTCGGGCCAGGTTGATGACCGTTACCAGCTTGTAGACCAGGAACAGCGGCCCGCCGAAGATGTTGAGCTGGTGCCCGGTGGTGACGGTAAAGGTATTTTCGCGCCGCAGGCTGTCGATCTGGGTGTGCACCAGGGGCGGGTAGGCCGCGTACTGTTCGCGGAGCACGTTCCGCAGGGCCTCGCGCTTTTCGGCCGGGAACGCCCGGGCTTCGAGGAGTTCCTTGAAATTGTCGAGGGTGGGGTACGCCTGGTAAAAAGGCCGGAGCGCCTCTTTTTGTTGGAGGTAGTCCAGGAAAAGGCCCGAAAATTGTCCGATTCCTTCTAACGGAATGTGTTCAACGTGCATGGTTTTGACGCTTGCGTAGCGGGGCAAATATAGCCGGATAAATTTACCGGAACGCGACACTTGAAAAGCCCGTCAACCGTTTGTACTTTACCTGTGTTACGCCCTTACCTCTTACCGCCATGAAAAAAGTACTCCCCCTGCTGCTCTGGTGCGTGGCAGCCCTGCCGGGCCTCGCCCAGTCAGGCGCGGCGGCGTTGCGCGTGGAGCCGGCGCAGCCGCGTCCCGGCGACCGGCTCTCGGTCACCTACGACCCCAAAGACACGCCGCTGGCCGGCGCCGGCGCTATCGAAGCCGTTGCATTCCTGTACGATGGTGCCAGGTTGAAGGCTTACGACGTGCCCCTTGCCCGGGAAGGAGCCGTCCTGAAGGGAACCATCCAGACGGGAGCAGCCACGGATGGAGTGGTGTTTACGTTCCGGTCGGAAGGCGTGGAGGACCACAACGGCAAGCAGGGGTACTTTACGTACCTCTACGACAGCAAGGGCCAGCCCGTGGCGGGGGCCCGGGGCGGGCTGGCCCTGTACAAGATGGCGACCGACCTGACCGTGGCCCGCACGGAACGTAACCCCGCGCAGGTATTTGATCTGCTGAAAGCTGAACAGGCCGCCTACCCCGACAGTGGCGCCGTTTTCCTGACGGCCAACTTTTACATGCTGGTCGAGCAGGACAAGGAGAAGGGGTTGCCATTGGTCCTGGCCAGGCTGGATTCCCTGGCCCGAAAAAAGAATCCGACGGTTAAAGAATTGGAGGCGCTGTACACCGGATACCTCCTTTTTAAAGAGGAAAAAGCCGGTCCCTACAAAGCGATGCTGTTGCAGCGATTTCCGAAGGGCACGCTGGCCGAAACGGATCTGCTCCTGAAAATCAGCAAGGAGAAGAACCCGGGCAAGAAACTGGCGCTGTTGCAGCAGTTCGAAAAAGACTTCCCCAAGAGCCTGTTCCTGGAGTCCTCTTACAGCAGCACAGCCATTGCTTACCTGCAGGGACAAGACATTGCCGGGCTGCGAAAATTCTTCGAAGCACGGGGCTCACGGACGCCCGCCAGCACCTACAACACCATTGCGCACAAGTTGTACGAAGCCGGCCAGGCGTTACCCCTGGCTGAATCCCTGGCCGGGCAGGGGGTCGCCAAAGCCCGGGCGGAGTTGGTGCAGCCGTCGGTTGAGCAGCCCGACCACCTCACCGAAAAGCAATGGCGCCAGGAACGCGAAAAGATCCTCAGTGCGACACTTGCTACGTACGGCATCACGTTGGACGAGCAGGGCAAGGCTGAAGAAGCCCATACGGCCCTGGCAGAAGCCGTGGCGCTGCAAAAAAGTGCGGATGCCGAAGTGAATGAACGCTTCGTGGCCCTGCTGGTCAAAACCAAGCGTTACCGGGAAGCCCTGGCCGCCGGCGACAAGCTGATCCCGGAAGGCAAAGGCACGCGCAAGATGAAGGATGATATCCGGCTGGCCTACATCGCCGCGAACGGCAACGAAAAAGGCTACGACCGCTACCTGGCTGCGCTGGAAGCGCCGGCCCGGGAGAAGATGAAAAAGGAGCTGGCCCGCAAAATGATTTCCGAACCGGCACCTGCCTTCAGCTTGCAGGACCTGAAAGGCAATACAATTTCTTCAGAATCTTTGAAGGGCAAAACGGTGGTTGTGGATTTCTGGGCCACGTGGTGCGGCCCCTGCGTGGCGTCGATGCCGGGCATGCAGCAGGCGGTAGCCAGGTACAAAAACGACCCGACGGTACAATTCCTGTTCATAAACAGCTGGCAGCGCGAAGACGACAAGCTGGAGCTCGTGCGCGACTTCCTGGCAAAGAAGAAATACGACTTCACCGTGCCGATGGACGTGGACAACCAGGTGATCGGCGCCTACAAGGTAGACGGCATTCCCACCAAGTTCGTCATCGACCCGCAGGGCAACATCCGGTTTAAAAGCGTCGGCTTCGAAGGCGGCCCCGATGCCCTGGTGGAAGAACTGAGCATGATGATCGACCTGGCAGCAGGGAAGGGACAGTAAACAGTAATCAGTGAACAGTAACCAATGCTCCATGCTGATTACTGTTCACTGATTACTGTTCACTGCCTACACCACCGTATCCAGCGCCAGCACGCCCATCAGGCCGAGTACCGATACCATGGTTTCCATCACCGACCAGGAGGCGATGGTCTGGGGGATGCTCAGGTTGAAGTATTCTTTAAACATCCAGAAGCCGGGGTCGTTCACGTGCGAGAACATGAGGCTGCCCGCCCCGGTCGCCAGCACCATCAGTTCGGGGCTGACAACGGCCGGGTCGATGAGGGGCAGCACGATGCCGCCGGCCGTGAGGGCCGCCACGGTGGCCGAGCCCAGGCTCACGCGGATGAGCGCCGCCACGCCCCAGGCCATAAAGAGCGGTGAAACGGCGTAACCGCTCACCAGTTCTTCAATGTATTTGCCCACGCCGCTGTCCACGATCACGCCCTTCAGCGCGCCGCCCCCGCCAATGGTAAAAAGCACGATGGCCGTGCTGGTGACGGCGCCCACCAGCGTCTCGTTCACCTCGTTCATCTTCCGGCCGCGCCGCACCCCCAGCAGCCAGATAGCAACCAGTACCGAGAGCAGCAGGGCCACCACCGGGTTGCCGATCAGGTCGAAGAAAGCCCTTGCCGACGCCCCTTCGGGCAGCATCAGGTTCACCACGGCCGACAGGGCCATGAGCAGCACCGGCACCAGGGCCACGAACAGGCTCACGCCGAAACCGGGCATTTCGGCCTCCGTCCGCTCCTTGAAGCCGAACAGATCTTTGGGCGGCGGCACCTTGTAATTCTTGAGAAAACCACCCAGGATGGGACCGGCAATGATGATGGCCGGGATGGCGACGATGATGCCGTAAAGCAGCGTAAGCCCGAAGTCAGCCTTGTAGATGACGGCAATGGCCGACGGCCCCGGGTGCGGCGGCAGGTAGCCGTGCGTGACCGACAGGGCGGCGGCCATCGGGATGCCTACGTACAACGAAGGCAGCCCCGTAGCCTTGATGATGGCAAACGCCACGGGAATGAGCAGCACGAAGGCGGCGTTGTAGAACAACGGTACGCCGATGATGAAGCCCGTGAGCACCATGGCCCAGGGCAGCCGCTTTTCGCCGAAAACGTTGAGCAGCCGGAAGGTGATCTTCTGCGCGGCCCCGCTCTCCACGATCAGGCTCCCCAGCATGGCCCCGAAGCCGATGATCAGGGTGAGGGAGCCCAGCGTGTCGCCCACGCCCTTCTCAATGGATTTGACGGCGGCGGCAAAGGGCATTCCTTCCATGACGCCGATTACCAGCGCCGCCAGCACCAGGGCCAGGAACGCGTTGAGCCGGAGGCCCAGGATCAGGACGAGCAGCAGCAGAATGCCGAACAGGACGATGAGTAGGGGCATGAACGTAGTAAGTGGTTGGTGAGCAGAGGTCAATAGTCATTGGTACATTCGTCATTGGTAAGCGGGATGCTGACTAAGCCGGAGGCGGTAACTTTCGCACACCCGAATGACAAATGACTACTGACCATTGACTACTGACCTCTGCGCCCAAGATAGTTTTTTAGATTGGTTTTGGAAAGACCAATAAAAAACCCGGCCTTCTGGAAAAGCCGGGCGGGAGATGCTGTTGCCTTGCCGGAGGGCCGGCCCCTTTGCGCAGGCGTTATAAGCCTTTAAATATTTCCTGGGCCTTTTCGCCGATCACGGGGATGGGCTTCTGTTCGCCGTTGACGGCCGCCACCAGGCCCATTACCCACAGGATGAGGGAACCAATGCCCACCAGGGGAATAGCCAGGATGCCGATGAGCCAGCCCAGCAGGGGCACCACCGCAATGAAGGTAATGGCGGCGTAGGCGCAGAGTACCCCCAGGAACAGCAGCAGCGACTGGCGCAGGTGGTACGCCCCGAGGGCCGTCTTCTGCGCATTGTGCATCACCAGGGCCACCACCCAGCCCACCAGCGTCATGTAGCTGAGGATGGCGACCAGTTTACCATTGTCGCCGGCCGTGCACGAGGTACGGGAAGCGTGGGGTTCATTCAGATTTTCCATGTTCGGTGGGGAGATAAGATTAACTGAAAAAGGGTTCGGTTCGAATTTAATCTGGAGCGGGTACCACCGGCGTCTCCGGGTAAGTCCATCTTCCGCGGGAGCCGCTGACCGTGTACTTTTCTTGATGGCAAATGCAGTCGTGGGTAACCCGCGTTATTTTGTTTACCGGTCATCTTTGTGCAACTTTATCTTTTCTCACGCCCAAATTGCCTACGTCTTGAAACGCATTCTCCTCAGCGGTATCTTCCTCTTTGCCGCCCTTTTTGCCCGGTGCCAACCCCCGGTTCCTACGGGTTCCCCGGGACAGGTCACCCTGGTGGTCCCCGGCGCGCCGCCCTTCCTCAACACCAACCAGCGGTGGGTCGACTCGGTGTTCAGCACGATGACGCCCGACGAGCGGATTGCCCAGCTCATCATGGTGGCGGCGTACTCCAACCGGGGCCGGGCCCACGTGGATACCGTCAGCAAGTACGTGCAGCAGTACAAGATCGGCGGACTGGTCTTTTTCCAGGGCGGCCCCGTGCGGCAGGCGGCGCTGGCCAACCGCTACCAGGCGCTGGCTAAAGTGCCCCTGTGGTTTGCCATTGACGGCGAGTGGGGCCTGGGCATGCGCCTTGACAGCACCATCCGCTTCCCCTACCAGATGACGCTGGGCGCCGTGCAGAACGACACGCTGCTCTACCGCATGGGCCTCGAAGTGGGCCGCCAGTGCAAGCGGGTGGGCATTCACGTCAACTTCGCCCCGGTGGTGGACGTCAACAACAACGCCAACAACCCGGTGATCAACTTCCGCTCCTTCGGCGAAAACAAGGACAACGTGGCCCGCAAAAGCATTGCCTACATGCGCGGCATGCAGGACGCGGGCATTCTCACCACGGCCAAGCACTTTCCCGGCCACGGCGACACCGACGCCGATTCGCACTACGCCCTGCCGCTCATCCGGCACGGCCGCCAGCGCCTCGATACGCTCGAACTCTACCCCTTCCGCAAGATCATTGAGGCCGGCGCGGGCGGTGTGATGGTGGCTCACCTGAGCATTCCGTCCCTCGACAGCACCCGCAACCTGCCCTCTACCCTGTCCAAGCCCATTGTGACGGGCCTGCTCAAGAACGAACTCGGCTTCCAGGGCCTGGCCTTTACCGACGCCATGAACATGCAGGGCGTAACCAAGCATTTCCCACCCGGCGTGGCCGACATGCGGGCCATCCTGGCCGGCAACGACGTGCTCGAATACACCGCCGACATTCCCCGCGCCATTTCGGAGATCAAAAAGGCCGTCAGGAACGGGCTCATCAGCCAGGAGGAGATCGATGCGCGGTGCCGCAAGGTACTCGCAGCCAAAGCCTGGGTGGGCCTGACGCAATACAAGCCCGTGGACCTCAACAACCTGGTGGCCGACCTCAACCTGCCCGAGGCGCAACTGCTTAACCGCCAACTCGCGGAAGCGGCCCTGACCGTGCTCACCAACGGGAACAACTTCATTCCCGTCCGGCAGCTCGACACGCTGAAGGTGGCCGCCGTGTCGGTGGGCGTGGGCAGCCGCAGCGACTTTTCCCGCATGCTGGGCAAGTACACCGACGTGGACGCCTACAACCTGTCGGCGGGCAGCAGCGCCGCCGACCTGGCCCGCGTGAAGGCGCAACTGGGCAAGTATAACCTCGTGGTAGTGGGCATTCACGTGCCGAGCATCCGCCCGGCCCGCAACTACGGCATTACGCCGGCCATGATCACGGCCGTACGCGAACTGACGGCATCGGGCAAGGCTGTGGCCGTACTGCTGGGCAACCCCTATACGCTCAACAAGTTTACGGGCCTGGAAGCCGCCCGGGCCCTGGTGCTGGCCTACCAGGACAACAAGGACACGCAGGAAATGGCCGCGCAACTGGTTTTCGGGGCCGTGAAAGCCAACGGCAAGCTGCCCGTTACCGTCAACGCCTTCCGCGAAGGCATGGGGCAGGCGCTGAGTTCGACCCACCGGCTCAAGTACACGATGCCCGAAGAAACCGGCATCCGGTCGGAAATCCTCTACGCCAAGGTGGATTCGCTGGCCAACAACGCCGTGAACCAGAAAGCCACGCCGGGCTGCGTGGTGCTGGTCGCCAAAGACGGCAAGGTGATCCTGGAGAAAGCCTACGGCTACCACACCTACGAAAACCGACGCCCCGTCGAAACCGACGACATTTACGACCTGGCCTCAGTCACCAAGATCAGCACGTCGCTGGCCGCGCTGATGAAGCTGACCGACGAAGGCAAGTTCAGCGTGGACGGGACGCTTGCCAACTACCTGCCCGAGTACCGCCGTTCCAACAAAGCCGACATTCCGCTGCGCGACATCCTCACGCACCAGGGCCGGCTCAAGGACTGGATTGCGTTCTGGAAGGGCATGTACAAGAAAAACGGCAAGCTCAGGTGGCACACGGTGAAAGCCGACTCTTCGGCCCGCTACCCGACCAAAGTGGTGGACGGCCTGTACCTGCACCGGGGGTACTGCCGCAAAATATACAAGCAGATTCACCACTCACCGCTCAACCCCGAGAAGAAGTACGTGTACAGCGACTTGTCGTACTACCTCTACCCCCTCATCGTGGAGCGGCAGACGGGCAAGCCCTTCCAGACGTACCTCAAGGACACATTCTACGAATCCCTGGGCGCCAACACGCTGACCTTCGGCCCGACGCGTTTTTTTCCGAAAGACCGGATCGTGCCCACCGAGTACGATTCGCTGTTCCGCAAGTCGCTGATCCACGGCACGGTGCACGATGAGGGGGCGGCCATGCTGAGCGGCCTGTCGGGCCACGCGGGGCTGTTCGGCAACGCCACCGACCTGGCGAAACTGATGCAGATGTACCTCAACGGCGGCAGCTACGGCGACGTGCGGTACCTCAACGAAGCCACGCTGCGCGAATTTGCCCGGTGCCAGTTCTGCGAATCGGGCAATCGCCGCGGCATCGGCTTCGACAAACCGATGATCCAGCCGGTTGCCAACGGCAGTTCGGCCCGCGACGCCAGCCCCGAGAGTTTCGGCCACTCGGGCTTTACGGGCACCTTCGTGTGGATGGACCCCCGGCACAAGTTGCTCTACATTTTTCTCTCCAACCGCGTATACCCCACCCGCAACAACTCCAAGCTTTCCACGATGAACGTACGCACCAACCTCCACCAAGCCCTCTACGACGCCATCAAGGAAAGCCAGGCGGTGACGGCGCAGAGCATGCGGTAAATCTTAAAGAAGATGAGTAAAGGGGTAACGGCAGACAAACCATTAGGGTATATCATTAGGAGTATTGAGAGGTTGAACGAGGTATACCCTCTTTTACGGGTACGATACACCCGTTCGAGGCTGTCCGGTAAGCATTACGTATGGGTTGAATCCGAGGAGCAATGGAAGGACGTCCATTTTGTTGCGTCTACCAATGCTATTGCAATCCGATGCTACGAATCCTTCAAGGAATCGCTCACTTTTCTTAAAGAAGATGCAGCCGGTATATTTAAAGACTTGGAATCTGGAGAATATATTGAGATAGTGAATGGCATTTTTTACATTCCCGATAGCTTCATACCGAGCATAACTTCACTTCCGTAAGCCTCGTCTCGCCGGTTCCCCTTCGCACGGCGGAAGGTAAGTTACAAGCATGAGTTACAAGCATAAGTTGCGCACCAAACACGGCTTGTTTGGCTATGGAACTCGGATTTTACGGGCACCTTTATGAGTAGGTTCTAAGCACAACCTGCTCTACATTTTCCTCTTGCCTGCATGTATATGCAATTAAACTCAACTATCTGATCTCGATGCGCGTACCAATTACGTTGGATGATCTCTTACCCAAATGAAAGCCTAGTCATGCATAGCAGAATTAGCGATAATACCAAGAAGAGAATAATATCTATCAGCCTTTAAAACGCTGCAAAAGTAAATTTGGCCTAATTCATATTATAACTTTACTAAATATATGAACCTAAACTTTTCTGACTGGATAGGAATTATTGGCTTAATCGTTTCAGTTGTTGGCACTCTTCTAGGTCTAGAATACTTTAAGAAAAGAAAATATCCAGGCCAAGTATCTTTCATTATTCAAGACTCAATCCGTTTAGTTCAAGATATTATCAAGAACTTTCCTCAAATTAGAATATTATACAATAACGAACCAATCAATGAACAGATAGCCTTCTTTAAAGGAAGCTTTCTAAACTCTGGAATTATTGACATTGATAAGCCTATGATTAAAAAACCATTAACAATTCTAGCACCCGAGGGATGCAGATGGATTAGTGCTCAAATTACAAATACTTCCGAAGAAGTCGAATGCCAAGTAGAAATACAATCTAGCAATAAACTTGTATTCATCCATGATCTAATGCGTATAAACGAATTCTTCGAGTTCGAATCGTTTTTGGAAATAGCAGATGATTTAAAAGGAAAAGGTTTTATTGACTTGTTAAAAGTGGAACATAGAATAACCAATGTTCAAAAGATCAAAGCAACAGGACTGGAGCCTGTACTTAAAGTTGATAATAGCAAAAGCCTATTGATAACCTTATCAAGACAAGCAATTGTTTGCTTTCTAATGGTACTTTCTATAGTTATTTTCTCTTATATAACTCGTGTAACTGGCTTAGATGGATCCCCAAAAAATACTACTTACTTCACATACATTGACAAGAATGAAAAGGTTCACATAGTTCGTGCCTTATTAAATGTCAACTATAAGATTCAACTAATAGAGAAGGACGGAGCGTGGAGCAAGGAAATCGCTATAAATGAGGCACAAAATACTTTAAAGCTGAAGCCGGTTACGATTAGTGTTACGGTTATAGATGTTGTTACCAAAGCGTCAGCAGCGTTTATTGTATTGCTAATATTTACCTACTCAATTACACTTTCTATTCACTTCTCTAACAGATCGAAAAGAAGGCTTTTTAAGATTTTAAAATCAAATAACAGTATATCAAAAAGACAATGAAGATTCGAACATTAAACCTCTTTGCGTTTGTCTTCAATTGCTTTGAACACGTCTTCGGCTGGCATAAACTCCTGCTCGCGGCTTTTCGCTTCGTCATAGCGTTGAACATCGTGTAGCTCCTCTAGTTCCTCTAGCATCTTTTCGTACGCCTGGATGGGCAGAATCACGGCGATCCGCCGTCCTTCCGCATCGGTTACAAATTGCGTTTCCATATCGTTACAATTATGCCAAATATAGCACGTGTTATCATACGTGCTTGTCAATTTCGTGGCTGTTCTCCTGCTAAGGTAAACGTAGGCTATACCCGCGTCGCGGCTACATTTTTCGGGCGGATCTTCGAAGTAGCAGCAGTTCCATCTACCATTTTACGCGCAACAGCAGCCAATGCAAGACGATCACCACTCATAACCGCACTTGAAGTAGTCAATACAAGGCTTGCACTACGTATTTCCATCGGTGTGATCAGGAATACATACCCCGCAGCCGGCAATACAGGATACAAAGCGGACAATACGGAGACAACCGCATCTATTGCGGTGATAATAGCCGACATTGCGGGAACATCGGTCCGCTGTCCATTCTTTTAAGCGGGCATTGCAAGGGTATCAACCGGCGTATCAGCCCGTACACTCACTTCCCGTCTTGCAGCCGGGCCAGTTTCTGCCGCGTTCCCGGCGAATCTTTCAACGCCAGGGCTTTCCCGTAAAACTGGGTGGCCTTTTCCGTATCCTTCACCGTTTCGTAGTAGCGGGCCAGGCTTTCGTACACCCGCGGGCTCTGGGGGTAGGTGGCGGCGTTTAGGTTGAACAAGTCCCGGGCGCTTCCGGTCCGGCCCGTTTGCAGATACGCGTTGCCGAGGCCATCGACCAGCCCTTCGGGCGGCAGTACCGGGTAGCCCAGTTCGGCCGACGCGCGCCGGTAGTGGGCCGTAAGGGCCGAGTCGGCGCGAAAGCCGGGGCTGAAGAATTGGGCCGTTGACGGCAATTGGTAGTACCCGAACAGGAAGCGCAGCGCGTCGTGCGTGGCCGGCAGGGCTACCGGGCCGTGGTCTTCGCTGGGGTAGTACCGGTAGCGCCACTGCAAGCGGTTGCCGGAATTACGCTTGAGTGAATCCGTAAAGTGGAGGATGGCGCGGACGTGCGCCGTGAGCGGCGTCGTATCCCGCCGGACGCCCGCGGTGTCCATGCCGGGCGGCAAGGTATTGGCAACCGCCAGGTAGCACTTCCGGCCGGCGTACTTCTGCTCCCGCAGTCGTACGCTGGCCTCCCGGATGAGTCTCCCGCCGTCGTACGACAGGCTGGGGTCAATGGCAACGTACGCGTTGAAGAGTTGGGCGTGGTTGAGCAGGACGTCCACCGCCAGCAGCCCGCCCAGCGAATGCCCGACCAGCGTACGGTACGGGGCCGTGGGATATTTTGAATCAATGTACGGAATCAGTTCCCTGCGCAGGAACTCCGTAAACTTTTCGCCGCCGCCCGAGGCCGGGGTGGGAAAGGGTTCGGTGGTGGAGCGGCTCGGCGTCAGGTCACGGGTGCGGTCGGTGTTGACAATGCCGACTATGATCATCGGCGGGCAGACGGTGTTCGCGTTCCGTTCCCCGAGCAGTTGGACCATGCCCGCTACCGCGTTGAAGTTGACCTCGCCGTCGAGCAGGTACACCACCGGGTAACGAACCGGCAGCCCGCCGTCCGTGTCGGCATCGCCGGGCACGTACACGTAGATCGTTCTTTGCTCCTTCAGGATTTCGGAGTAGAGGCCATCCGCCTTGCCCAGCACCACATCCCGTTCGGTCGGGGTGCAGCGGGCAAAAAAAAGCGGCAGGAGTACCAGGAGCAGCTGCGTTTTCATAGACGGCACGGAGTTGCGGCAATGCCAATAGATGCCGCAAGCCCGTATTTTTCACAAAAGCCCCTGCATTATCCATTGAATTTTCAGCTTCGGGACTGCCCCGGAAGTGTTTTGTGCCTCACTGACCACGGCCGTGAAGATGATGTTAACATAAAATTAATGATCGCACAATTTGTTTAATCCGATAATTAATTGCACTTTTGAATTATAGGTTTTAGACGATAATATACGGCAGGTGTTACATACTTAGCACGTATTGAACCACCTCTTACTCAATTAAGTAACCCACCATCTCAATAATAATCTCTCTTCTTCCATTTTCCGGAAGCAACGGCGCGATACCGACCCGGGGCTTGCATCCCTGATCCGGCGGAGCGAACCGGAGTACGTGACGCGTCCGCCCGGAGCCAAATGCAGGTCTATGTTTATAAAAACGCACGCAAGCAGCCCATTGCATGAACATGCGACTGCTAACGCGTCCGCTCCACCCAAGTAATGCCTATCGCACTTACGCAACAACCCTATCCCGCTAAACCGGTTTTCTTCACTGTGTGTTTATGCTTCCAGGAGGCGTGCAGCACCGGCCTGTCTACTTGGCTTGGTTAAGTATTATTTATTTTATCCTAAACCTAGTCGTAAAATTTTATTGACCCAGTTATGAAAATTTTTAAAGTTTCCGCTCTATTCGTATTTGCCCTCTTTGCCGGCCTGTTCATCTTTTCCGCTTGTCAGCAAGACGAGCCCGCGGCTGCCGCCGCTGCCGATGCCAAGGTCTCCGAGTTGTTCGCCCTGAGTAAAAAACGCAATCCTTCCGCCGCAGACTTAAAAAGCTTTACGGAAGGGCTTAAAGGATTGCGTTTCGATGAATATGAGCAATTCAATGAACTGAAGTTTCAGCAGGAATGGGCGCAGGCGGGCAGCGACGTAGCCCTCCAGGACCAACTGAAGCGCAATAAAGCCCTCCGGACGGAAGTGAACACACTTTCCGTAAGCCGCTACGGGGTGCCCGCCAGCGGGTTGGCGGATGATGCCAAACTGGGAGAATTGATTGACGAGGTATACCGGAAAGCCAGTGCAGCCAATGCCGCCGCCGGCCGGGCGGCCGCTACCTGCGTGATTCGCACCTTCCCCATCAACTACACGTACGGCGGCAACAACGCAGTCAGAGCCACCGGCGACGTGTACAGCGTTTCCAATTCTACCAGCACGGAATGTGATTACCAGTTTACCTTCGCCACGACCACCTGCAACTACATTGGCGCGCTTACGGTAGAGGCGTACCGGCTGCTTACCAATTCCAAATTTTTGTTCGGCTTTGAAGGAAGCGTGATCGCCAGAAAGCCGGGCGACGGGGCTACCTACGTGCTGTTGGGAAAAACACGGGTGGATTACTGGTACGGCTCACCTTATTTTTGCCGGGACCAGATTGCCTTAGGGCGTTAGATGCCACGCCTGCACGGCCGGCTGCCGGTTCAGTGCTTGCAGTGCGCCAATGGCCGCAGGCTTCGCAATAAGACATTTTTTTGATGTATTTTTTTACCTCAGCGTTGCCAGTACACCGGTAACGCTGGGGTGTTTTTGCATGCTATCTTTTTCCACCTCTCCCCAAAGCCGCCGTCAGGGTCTCGTCGGCGACGGCTTTGGGGAGAGATTCGGTTTACTTCGCCTTGTTCGCGTCCAGTTCCTTCAGCCAGTCGGCGGCAAACGTACGGGCGGCCGTCACGGGTTCCTTGCCGATGCGGTAGAGGAACTTCCACTGTTCGGTCTGCTGCTCGTAGGCGGGGTTGGCGAAGTACCATTTGGAGCCCGACTTTTGCAGCTTGGCGTCGAAATCTACCGTGGCGCTGAGGGTCAGGAAAGCCCGCAGCCGCTCCCGGAGCACCTGGTTATAGTCGCGGTGCGCCTCCCGCACGGCCAGTTGTTTCTTGTTCCCCTCCAGCTTTTGCATGGCCTTCTGCTGTTCCTTGTCGGCTTCGCCCTTCGCTTCCTGGAGGCCGCCGGCCATGCTCCGCGTCATCATGGCGATCAGCGCCTTCTTCGCTTCGGCCGGGTGGGCAGCGGCCCGGGCATTGAGTTGCTTCAGCTCGGCAACGTCCTTCCTGAGCTGTTCCTTGCGGGCCCCCTGCGCCCCGGCCAGTTCTTGTTCCTGGGCCTGGAGTTGTTGCTGGATCATCATGGGCACCATGTTGTCGGGGATTGCTTCCAACCCGGCGTAGGCTGCTTTAACGTTCTCCATCTGGGCGTCCATCGCCTGGTCGTACGTGGCCCGGGTGTTGTTGATTTCCGCTTCGGAAGTGGGGCCGTCCACGCGGAAAGTGTTGTCCACGTGTTCGTTGTACCGCTCCCGGAACTCACCCGATTGGACGTAGGCTTTCACCACGCCCCCCAATGCCTTGATGGCCGCGCCGCGGGAGCCGGCCGGAATCTTGCGGGCCATTTCCCGCATCTTGTAGGTACTCGGGAAGTTCATCCAGTCCGACTGCAAATTGTCGAAGACCGTATTTTTCATTTCCTCAGGGGTAATGCCCAGGTCAGACAGCGTGTCTTTGGCGGTAAAGGCCGCCCCCACCAGCACGGCCGCGGCGAGGAAGAGGGGGAAAATCTTTTTCATGTTCGTAGGTTGGTTTGATTCCGGATGGGTTATCTTGAACAAAGGTACTGCCGGTGCCAACCCGTGTATTGTACGAATCCGACATTTGCGCCACCGGCACCCGAAATCCGCAATGCATTCTCCATTGGCATGAAAAAAACCACTACGCTGCTCCTCCCCCTGCTGTTCCTGTTAACCGAACTGCTGCTGTCACCGGTGGCGGCACCGGCCCAACCCATTGATACAACCCTGCTCTGCCGGGGCAGTTACTATACCGAGGCGGAAGGCAAAGCCGCCCTGACCGGGTTTGCCGCCACCTACCGGGACCGGCGGGGCTGGGAAAAGCGGGCCGAGCAAATCCGGCAGCACATCCGGCGGGGCGCCCAGCTCGACCGCCTGCCGCAGGGTACGCCGCTCAAGCCCCTCTTCGGGAACAAAAGAACGTATGACGGCTACACCGTCGAAAACGTGGCCTTCGAAAGCCTCCCCGGGTTTTTCGTGACGGGCAACCTGTACCGGCCCACGGCCCGGCAGGCAACGTACGCGGCCATTCTCTCGCCCCACGGGCACGGCGAAAATCCCCGGTTCGGGGAGAACGTGCAGAAACGCTGCGCCACCCTGGCCCGCATGGGAGCAGTGGTGTTTGCCTACGACATGATCGGGTACGGCGAGTCGGACCAGTGTTCGCACAAAATGCCCCGGGCCTTGACCCTGCAAACCCACAACAGCCTCCGCGCCGTGGACTTCCTGCTCACCTTGCCGGGCGTGGACCCCAAGCGGATCGGCGTCACGGGCGAATCGGGGGGCGGCACGCAGACGTTCCTGCTCACGGCGCTGGACCCGCGCATTGCCGTGTCGGTGCCCGTGGTCATGGTGTCGGCCCACTTTTTCGGCGGCTGCACCTGCGAAAGCGGCATGCCCATCCACAAAGGCCCGGGCCACCAGACCAGCAACGTGGAGATTGCCGCCCTGGCCGCCCCCCGGCCCCTGCTGCTGATCTCCGACGGCAAGGACTGGACGAAAAACACGCCCGAAGTCGAGTACCCCTACATCCGCAACGTGTACCGGCTGTACGGCAAGGAAGCCCACGTGGAGAACCTGCACCTGCCGGCGGAAGGCCACGACTACGGCCCTGGCAAACGCAAGGGAGCGTACGCCTTCCTGGCGAAACACCTGCACCTGGCCCCCGACCGGGTGACCGGCGCCGGGGGCGCCATTGACGAAAGCTTCGTAACCGTGGAAGACCGGCCCGCCTTGTCGGTGTTCGGCGAAAACCAGCCGCGGCCCGCCTACGCCGTGCGGGGCGACGAGGCCGTGATGGGGCTGCTGGCGCCATAATCATTTTTATTCAATTTCAAGTAAATTCTTCTTCTCAAACTACCATCTTTTATCATTTTCGTGCTAAATTTAGACTCCACACAACTGAACGCGAATAACCTATGCCTGATACTACGCCGAACACTGCTGCCGCGGGCGGCAAGGGTAGCCTGATGCGTGCACTCCGCCGCACGGCGCCGGTGGCCCTGGGCGGCCTGATGCTGTTGACCAGCGCCTACTACCAGACCTCCAATGACCCGGTCACCAAGGAGCAATACCTGGACACCCTCTACAACAACCTGACCGACGAGCAGAAACGCCTCCCCGAAAACGCCATCAAGGGCCTCAAGATCGCCCCCGGCCTGGAAGCGCAACTGTTCGTGAGTGAACCCACCATTACCAACCCTACCAACCTCGACGTGGACCACCGCGGCCGCGTGTGGGTGTGCGAAGCCTTTAACTACCGCCCCGACATCACCGGCAACCCCACCCACAAGGAGGGCGACCGCATCATGATCCTGGAGGACACCGACGGCGACGGCAAGAGCGACAAACACACCGTGTTCTACCAGGGCCCCGAACTCAACGCGCCGCTGGGCATCTGGGTCATGGGCAACAAAGCCATTGTGTCGCAGAGCCCGTACGTGTGGCTCTTCACCGACGAGAACGGCGACGACAAGGCCGACAAGAAGGAAATCATCTTCCAGGGCATCGAGGGCGAACAGCACGACCACGGCATGCACGCCTTTACCTTCGGGCCCGACGGCAAGTTTTACTTCAACTTCGGCAACGCCGGCGAACAGATGAAAGACGCCAAGGGCAACCTGGTGAAGGATCAGTTCGGCAACGAAGTGTCGCTGAAAAACTACAAGCAGGGAATGGTGTTCCGCTGCAACCCCGACTTTACGGGCTTCGAGGTGCTGGGCCACAACTTCCGCAACAACTACGAGGTGGCCGTGGACTCCTACGGCACCCTGTGGCAGAGTGACAACGACGACGACGGCAACAAGGGCGTACGCATCAACTACGTGATGGAGTACGGCAACTACGGCTACACCGACGAACTGACCGGCGCGGGCTGGCAGGCCAACCGCACCAACCTCGAACCCGAAATTCCCCGCCGCCACTGGCACCTCAACGACCCGGGCGTAGTGCCCAACCTGCTCCAGACCGGGGCGGGCTCCCCCACGGGCATGCTGGTGTACGAAGGCACGTTGCTCCCCGAACAGTTCCGTGGTCAGATGATCCACTCCGACGCCGGCCCCAACGTGGTGCGGGCGTACCCGGTGCAGAAGGACGGCGCCGGCTACAAGGCTGAAATTGTAAACCTCGTGGAAGGCACCCGCGACCAGTGGTTCCGGCCCTCCGACGTGTGCGTGGCCCCCGACGGCTCCCTGATGATCGCCGACTGGTACGATCCCGGCGTGGGCGGCCACCAGGCCGGCGACCTCAACCGCGGCCGCGTATTCCGCCTTGCCCCGCCCAACACGCCCTACAAGCAGCCCGCCCTTGACCTCAATTCCGCCAAAGGCGCCGTGGCCGCCCTGCAAAACCCGAACCTCTCGGTGCGCTACCAGGCTTACCAGAAGCTGAGCAGCCTGGGCGCCAAGGCCGAGAAAGAACTGGTGAAACTCTACAAGGGCAACGACCCGCGCATGAAGGCCCGGGCCCTGTGGCTGCTCACCAAGCTCGAAGGCAAAGGCCAGAAGTACGTGGACATGGCTACCAAAGACGCCAACCCCGACATCCGGATTACCGGCCTCCGCGCCGCCCGTGAACTTAAACTAGACGTAATTCCCTACGTGAAGGCCCTGGCCGGCGACGCCGACGCGCAGGTACGCCGGGAGTGCGCCATTGCCCTGCACCACAACAACTCGCCCGAAGCGCCGGCCCTGTGGGCGCAACTCGCCAAGGGGTACGACGGCAAAGACCGCTGGTACCTGGAAGCCCTGGGCGTCGGCGCCGACAAGCAGTGGGACACCTTCTTTGCCGCCTGGCAAAAAGAGGCGGGCAATGCGGCGCTGAGCAACCCGGCCGGCCGCGACATCGTGTGGCGGGCCCGTACCGGCGCCTCGGTACCGCTGCTGGCGAGCCTGGCCGCCGATTCGAAAGAGCCGATGGAAAGCCGCCTGCGCTACTTCCGCGCGTTCGACTTCAACCCCGACAAAACCGCCAAATCGGCCGCCCTGGTGAAAATGCTGGAAGGCACCGGCAGTGAACAGACGCAGATCAAGAAGCTGGCCCTGACGCACCTCGACCCGGGTTACATCAAGCAGTCGCCCGTCGCGCGGCAAGCCCTCACGGAAGTGCTTAACTCGGTGGAAGGCACGCCGGAGTTCGTGGAACTGGTGGGCCGCTACGAACTGAAGGAAGAGAACCCGCGGCTCCTGAAGCTGGCCCAGGCCCAGAGCACCACCAACCTGGGTCGTAATGCCGCCAATGCCCTGCTCAAGCAGGGGGGCGCCGCAACGGTAGCGGCCCTCATCGGCGGCAAGGACGAAAAAGCCGCCCTCGAAGTGATCTCCGCCCTGCGGAGCGTGGGCAGCAAGGAGTCCCTGACGATCCTGGAAGAAGCCGCCTTGAACACCAAGTACCCGCTGGGCGTGCGCCGCGAAGCCGCCCGGGCCATGGGAGGCAGCGGTGGCGGCGAAGACCGCACCCTGGCCCTGCTTAAGGAAGGCAAATTTCCCGAAGAACTGAAAGCTTCGGCGGCCAGCGGGTTGATGGGCGCCTGGCGCCGCACCGTGCGGCAGGAAGCTTCAACGTACCTGGGCGGTGCCGCCGCCGGTTCGGGCAAGAAGCTTCCGGCCATCAACGAACTGCTGGCCCTGAAAGGCAACCCGCAGAACGGCCTGACCGTGTTTCAGACCAACTGCTCGGTGTGCCACCAGGTGAACGGGGAAGGCGCGGATTTCGGTCCTAAATTGTCGGAGATCGGCAGCAAGCTGCCCAAGGAGGCGCAGTACGTATCGATCCTGCACCCCGACGCGGGCATCAGCTTCGGCTTCGAAGGCTACGAGATCAAGATGAAGGACGGCTCGACCAACATGGGCATCATTGCCAGCCAGACCGAAAATGACATCGACCTGAGAATGCCCGGCGGATCGGCCATGCGGTTGAGCCGCAAGGACGTTGCCAGCGTGAAAAAGATGGAAAACTCGATGATGCCGACCGGCCTGCACGAGAACATGACCAACCAGCAACTGGCCGACCTGGTGGAATACCTGATGACGCTCAAGAAAACCAGCTAGCGGACCGTTGGCGGGGAAATTTTTGCGAAAAAACATAAAATCCTTGCATTGTTTTCCCGGAGAGCTATCTTTGTCAAAAACAATTTATGAAAAACGCATTCCGCAACGGCTCCTGGTGGTGGCGCACTTGATTTCAAGTACGGACCCAAAGCTATGGCGTGAATAAAACGATAATGTTTTCCCGAAAGGCTTGCGGTTTCCGTCGCAAGCCTTTTTTATTTTCGGGTAGTTCAAACCCTTTTTGCAAAATCTGAAAGTCCCGCCCACTACTCAATACCAATTACTCATTACTACAATGAAGTACACCCTCCATACTACCTACCGCCAGATGCTTGCCGACACGGTAACCCCGGTAAGCATCTACCTCAAGCTGCGGGACCGCTTCGTGAACACCATTCTGCTGGAAAGCTCTGATTACCACGGCAACGAGAACAGTTTTTCCTACATCTGCTGCCAGCCCATCGCCCGGTTTGAGTTGAACGGCGACACGCTGCTGCAACAGTTGCCCGACGGCAGTGAAACCAAACGTACCGTTACCCGGCACCGGGACGTGGTAGAGGCGCTGAACGCGTTCCGCGCGCAGTTCGAGCCCGACGACAACCAGTTCCCGTTCATTCACAACGGGTTGTTCGGCTACATGGCCTACGATGCCGTGCAGCACTTCGAAGACATCCGGCTGCGCCGGCGGGAGGCGGCGGAAAACCGCATCCCCGAAATCATTTACCAGGTGTTCAAGTACGTGATTGCCATCAACCACTTCAAAGACGACCTGTACGTGTTTGAGCACCGGTACGACGGGGAGCCGGGCGACGGCCGCGACGGGCTGACCTACCTGGTGTCACTCATCCAGAACAAGAACTTTCCTTCCTACCAGTTCCAGACCCGCGGCACCGAATCTTCGAACATGACCGACGAAGCCTTCCTGGAAGTGCTGGCCAGCGGCCAGAAACACTGCAAGCTGGGCGACGTGTTCCAGATCGTGTTGTCGCGCCGGTTTGCCCAGTCCTTCACCGGCGATGAGTTCAACGTGTACCGGGCCCTGCGGTCGGTGAACCCCTCGCCGTACCTGTTCTACTTCGACTTTGGTTCGTTCAAAATCTTCGGCTCCTCGCCCGAGGCGCAGATGCACGATCAAGAAGCAGGTGGCCACCATCTACCCGATTGCCGGCACCTTCCGCCGCACGGGCAACGATGCCGCCGACGCCGCCCTGGCCCAGGAACTCTACGACGACCCCAAGGAAAACGCCGAACACGTGATGCTGGTGGACCTGGCCCGCAACGACCTGAGCCGCAACGGCACTAAGGTGAAAGTGGAGACGTTCAAGCGAAATCCAGTACTACTCGCACGTGATTCACCTGGTTTCGAAGGTGACCGGCCACATGGATGCAGGGCGTAGCCACCGTGCAGATGGTAGCCGACACCTTCCCGGCCGGTACGCTGTCGGGGGCGCCCAAGCACCGGGCCATGCAGCTCATCGACCAGTTTGAGCCGACTTCGCGGGGTTACTACGGCGGCTGCATCGGCTTCATGGGCTTCAACGGCGACTTCAACCACGCCATCATGATCCGGTCGTTCCTGAGCAAAGACAACGTGCTGTACTACCAGGCCGGCGCCGGGGTGGTAGCCAAGTCCAACGTTCACAGCGAGTTACAGGAAGTAACCAACAAGCTGGCGGCCCTGCGCAAGGCCCTGCTGCTGGCGAGGGATATGGAGTAAAGGGTGCATTGGTCATTGGTCAGTAGTCATTGGTGGATCGGGAAGTAGGGTGTCCCACTGATCTTTGACCTCTACCCAACGACTACGGCCCATTCCATTGACTACTGACCAATGACCATTAACAAATAACCCACCCGTTTGACATGGAACGCAAGATTATTCTGACGGAGAAAGAAATGCCGGAGCACTGGTACAACATTGTGCCCGACATGCCCAACAAACCCCTGCCGCCCCTGCACCCGGGCACCCGGCAGCCCATCGGCCCCGAGGCCCTGGCCCCGCTGTTCCCGATGGAACTGATCAAGCAGGAGGTGAGTACGGAAAAGTGGGTAGCCATTCCGGAGCGGGTACGGGAAATTTACACCCTGTGGCGGCCCACGCCCCTGTACCGGGCCTACGGCCTGGAAAAAGCCCTCGATACGCCGGCCAAAATCTACTACAAGTACGAAGGGGTGAGCCCGGCCGGTTCGCACAAGCCTAACACGGCCGTACCCCAGGCGTACTACAACGCCGAGGAAGGCGTGCGGAAGATCACCACCGAGACGGGGGCCGGGCAGTGGGGCACCGCCCTGAGCTTTGCCTGCGGACTCTTCGGCATTACGTGCGAAGTGTACATGGTGAAGGTGAGCTACGACCAGAAGCCCTACCGGCGCATCGTGATGAACACCTACGGCGCTACGGTGCACGCCTCGCCGTCTACCCGTACGGAAGCCGGGCGAAAGATTTTGTCGGAACACCCCGACTCGCCGGGCAGCCTGGGCATTGCCATTTCCGAGGCCGTGGAGCAGGCCGCCGGCGATCCCCAGACCAAGTACGCCCTGGGCAGCGTGCTCAACCACGTGCTGATGCACCAGACGGTCATCGGGCTGGAGGCCCTCAAGCAAATGGAAAAGGCCGGCGACCTGCCCGACGTGGTGGTGGCGCCGTTCGGCGGGGGCTCCAACTTCGCAGGCATCGCCTTTCCGTTCCTGCGCCTCAACCTGACGGAAGGCAAGTCGATCCGTTGCATTGCCAGCGAACCGGCCTCCTGCCCCAAGCTCACCCGCGGCATCTTCCGCTACGACTTCGGCGACACGGTGGGCATGACGCCGCTGATCCCGATGTACACGCTGGGCCACAACTTCGTTCCTTCGCCCATTCACGCGGGAGGGTTGCGCTACCACGGGGCCGGGGCCATTGTGAGCCAGTTGCTCAAAGACAAGTTGATCGAGGCCCGTTCGCACTACCAGCGGGAATGTTTTGAGGCCGGTTTGTTGTTTGCCCGTACGGAGGGCATCGTGCCGGCCCCCGAGGCCAACCATGGCATCGCCACCGTGATCCAGGAGGCCAACCGGGCCCGGGAGGAAGGCCGGTCGCAAACGATCCTGTTCAACCTGTGCGGCCACGGCAACTTTGACATGGCGGCGTACGAGGCGTACCTGTCGGGCAAATTGGTTGACGAAGAAGTCACTACCGCCCAGATTGAACGTTCCCTGGCCGAAATTGACCACTTGCAGGTATGATTTATACAGCCGGTGATGGCCGGACCGAACTTAAAAACCACTTTTCTGAAAGACAGCCGGCCCGTTCCGCTGTCTCCTGTCTAACATCTTGTATCTCCCGTTTTATTTCATTGTTATGAAAATCCTCGTTCTCGACAATTACGATTCGTTTACCTACAACCTGGTGCATTTGCTGCGCGAATTGGGAGTAAACAGTGGGTTGGAAGTACACCGCAACGACAAAATTTCGCTGGAAGAAGTCGAAAAGTTCGACAAGATCCTGCTTTCTCCCGGTCCCGGCGTGCCCTCCGAAGCCGGCATCATGCCCGAACTGATCAGGAAGTACGCCCCCACCAAGAGCATTCTGGGCATTTGCCTGGGCCACCAGGGCATTTCGGAGGTGTTCGGGGCGCAGCTCGAAAACATGGCGGAGGTGCTGCACGGGGTAGCCACCAAGGCGGTAATTACCAGCCCCGCCGAAACCCTGTTCCACAACCTGCCCGGTGAATTCAAGACGTGCCGCTACCACTCCTGGACGGTGGTGCCTGGGTCGGTGCCGACCGATGTGCTGGAAGTAACCGCCCTGGACGAGAACGGGGAGGTAATGGCCATCCGGCACCGGCAGTACGACGTGAAGGGCCTCCAGTTCCACCCCGAATCCATTCTTACCGAACACGGCAAGGAAATGATCCGCAACTGGCTGGCGGACTAAGGAAAAGATTAGGGTCCAATGCTTTGACGGGTTGTTAGCCATGTCCCTGGAAGTATGGCTGACAACCCGTTGCTCATTTGCAAAAACGGTAGCCAGGCGAAATGTTTACACCGGAAACACGCCTTTTTGTACCCACTCTTCCAGGTTCATCTCGCAATTGTCGATCAGGGGAACGGACTGCTTCCAATCGTAGGGGGTAAGGGAAGGATTGCGTTGCGCAGCGACTACGATTTTGCGGCTGGCCGTCAAAATCCAAATCACCTGTTCGACCCCGAATGCCAGCAGTTTCTCCGTTTTAGTAAGTACGTAATCGAGATCGGAGCCGTTGGCCGTATCTACTTTAATGTCTACTTCCAATACGACCAGCGGCGGTTTTTTGGCGTATCCCGTTGCATTGCGATCAATGATGCTGTCTTTTGTCCGCCGGATGGTAATGTCGTTCGCCAGGTTATCCCCCGGGGCAATGTTCAATCCTGGTTCTCCCGTCTGAATCAGGTACTCAGACTCAGGCAAAAGGACGAACAACCGCCTCAGGATCAAGGCTACCAGATAAGATTGTAATTCACTGCTACCCATAATTTCTGCCGGCTGCTTTTCCCCGGAAAGTACCTGTCCATACCCTTTGTAATAGTAGGGCTGTCCGCCAATCTCCTCACGCAGGAGTGTAATAGGTATTTGCAGGGTAGTGGTCATAATGTTCCTCGTTACTTTTAATGTCGTCACTATTCGTACACTACCTTTTCCTTAGGCTTAAACCAATATACGGAATAACGGAGACTCTGGTAAGCTGCCAGGATGGTCAAAAGCCGGGCTGGGCCGCTTTCCCCTACTCAAACCGGTAGTCCTTTCTCACCAGCAGGTACAGGAAGAACGGAACGCCCACGAACGAAGTCAGAATGCCGATGGGCAGCCCCGCCGGGGGATAGATGAGGCGGGAGAGCAGGTCGCAGGCGACGATGAACACGCCGCCGGCCCAGGTAGCCAGCAGGGTATTCCACCGCCCGGCCGCCCCCTGGAGCCCCCGCACCAGGTGCGGCATCATCAGCCCCACGAAGCCGATGGCCCCGGCGGTAGCCACCGCAATGCCCGTCACCAGGGAGGCCGTCACCAGCACCAGCCAGCGGAGCCGGCTCACGTCGAGGCCCAGGTGGTAAGCCCGGCTTTCGCCCAGCAGCAGCAGGCCCAGTTGCTTGTGGAGAAACGCAAACAGCCCGTTGGCCAGCAGCAACACCACGCCCAGCAGGGGCACGTCCGACCACTGCGCCCGTTCCACGCTGCCCAGGATCCAGAACACAATCGTTTTGAGCTTGCCTTCGGAGTCCGACAGGAAGGCCAGCAGGCTGTTGATCGCCGTCACCAGCGAAGAAACGGCCACGCCGCCCAGCAGGAGTTGCGTAGGCACGATGTAGCCTTTCCGGTAGGCCAGGGTCACCACCAGCAGCGTAACGCCCAGGGCTCCCGCAAAGGCAAACAGCGGCGGCAGGTACAGCCCGACGCCGGCCACCGGCAGCCAGCCGAAATACGCCAGGTTGCCCCCCAGTGCCGCTCCTGACGCCGTGCCCAGAATGTACGGGTCGGCCAGCGGGTTGTTGACCATTGCCTGGATGAGGTAGCCGCTGAAGGCCAGGGCCCCGCCCACCAGGAAACCCAGCAGTACCCGCGGCAGGCGCAGGTGTACCACGGCAAACTGCGCCGGGTCGTCGGGGTTATAGGCCAGCAGCACTTGCCGCAGGGTGGAGAAGTCCGTCTCGAAACTGCCCACGAGCAGGCCCGTCACCAGCACCCCAACCGTGAGCAGCAGCAGCAACAAACACAGGGGGGCCGTTTTCAAGGGGTGGGCTTGGGGTGAATGGCGTTTTTAATTTCCCGGATGGATTCGACCACCCGGGGGCCGGGCCGGGACGCGAGGTCGTCGGTGAGGCGGTACACGCGGCGGCTGCGGTAGGCGTTGACCCGGCGCAGTTCGGGGTACTGCCGGAAGAAGGTGGTGTCCATCTTCCCGAAGTCCCCGCCGAGGATCACGTCGGGGTTGATCTTGAGGATGTACTCCCGGGAGAGGACCGGCGATTCGGCTTTGAAGGTAGAATCCACGGCGTTGAAGCCCCCGGCGATGGCCAGCTTGTCGGAGAACACGGTGTTTTTCCCGAATACGTAAATGGGGTCCCCGGGCGAGATGATGCCAAGTACCTTGGGTTTGGGCAGGGCGGCCGCTTCCCGCCGGATGGCGTCCCGCAGCGTCCGCAGGGAGTCGGCCATGCGCCGGGCCCGGTCCCCGTGGCCGGTGATGGCGCCCACCGTTTCGATGCCTTTCAGCACGTCTTCCACGGTGCGGTACTGCTGAAAGTACACCGGGATGCCCAGGTCTTCGATGCGCCGGGCGTCGGCCAGCGGCGTAATGCCTTCCACCGCAAACACCAGGTCGGGTTTGATGCGCAGCAGGCCCTCGAAGTCCACCGGGTAGCTGTTGACGACCGGTTTGCGCGTGGCGGCGGCCGGATGGTCGCAGTTCTGGGTCACGGCGGCCACCTGGCCCGTGTCGCAAACCAGGAAAAGCATTTCGGTGAGGGAAGGCGCCAGGGCCATTACCCGCCGGGGCGGCCCATCGAGCACCACGAGCCGGCCCAGCGCATCTTTCAGCGTGTCAGCCCGTAAGGCTTCCCGCGGGCCGGAATTGCCGCCGCACCCGGCCAGCCCCAGCAGGAGGGCGATCCAGGGAGCCATTATCCCCAAAAAATCAAATTTATTACCCGGATTATGTAGGGGTATGCCCATAAACTTTATCTAAATTCGAGGCCCGGCAGAGACAAAGTGACCCTGGTTGCGTATTTTTCTGCTCTTCAATTCTTTTTTCGGGCTTATTCTGCCCGTTTCCGGAAATATTTTCCGCATAATTATAACATTTTACCAAGAATACTACCCTTTACGCCGTCTTGTTATGATCATAGTTACGGGAGCTGCTGGTTTCATCGGAAGTTGCCTGATCGGCCGCCTCAATGCCGATAATTTTAACTCGATTATCGCCGTTGACGACTTTTCGGTCGGGGAGAAAAACCGTAACCTGGAGGGCAAGCAGATCCGCGAATTCGTGGACCGCCGGCAGTTCGGTGCGTGGCTCGACGCCAATTACGAGGACGTAGAGTTCATCTTTCACATCGGGGCCCGTACCGACACTTCCGAATTTGACTACGCGGTATTCGAAGAACTGAACGTGAGTTACTCCAAGCGGCTGTGGGAGAAATGCCACGACTACCAGATTCCGCTCATCTACGCCTCGTCGGCGGCTACCTACGGCCTGGGCGAACTGGGCTACGACGACAACGAAGCCCTCATTCCGCAGCTCAAGCCCCTCAACCCCTACGGCGAATCGAAGAATGAGTTCGACAAGTGGGCGTTGGTGCAGGAGAAAAAGCCCTTTTTCTGGGCCGGTCTCAAGTTCTTCAACGTGTACGGCCCCAACGAGTACCACAAGGGCCGCATGGCTTCGGTTATTTTCCACGCCTTCAACCAGATCGGCGCCACCGGCAAGATGAAGCTGTTCCGGTCGCACCACCCCGAGTACAAGGACGGGGAGCAGATGCGCGACTTCGTGTACGTGAAAGACCTGGTGGAGGTGTGCATGTTCCTGATGTACAACCGCCGCAACTCGGGCATCTACAACCTGGGCAGCGGCAAGGCCCGCACCTTCCTCGACCTGACCAAGCAAACCTTCTGGGCCATGGGCAAGCCCAAACACGTGGAGTTCGTGGACACCCCGGCCGACATCCGCGACAAGTACCAGTACTTCACGCAGGCCAACATGAACAAGCTCCGTTCCATCGGCTACCAGAAGCACTTTCACTCCCTCGAAGACGGCATCGAAGACTACGTGAAAGGGTACTTGCTGGAAAGGAAGTATTATTAGGAGAGGGTATTGGGTACTGGGTACGCCCCGAACCCCGTATTATTGCAGCAGCCAAAAGCCTTTTAACCCTACAACCCCTTTTCCTATGCCGCCCGTATCCCGTACTCCCCTGCCCGGCTCCTCCGACAGCCTTTCGCGCCTCGTCCTGGGGGCGTGGCGCCTGGCCGACCACGCCGAACGTTCTTCCCCCGAAGCCATTACCGGGCTCCTGGAAACCAGCCTCGCGGAGGGCATTACGACGGTAGACCACGCCGACATTTACGGCAACTACGCCGTGGAAGAAATATTCGGCCGGGCCCTGGGCGGACAATCAACCCTGCGCGGACGCCTCGAACTGGTGAGCAAGTGCGGCATTAAGCTGGTGTCGCCGAAGCGCCCCGAGCACGCCCTTAAAACCTACGACACGAGCCGCGAACACATTACCCAGTCGGTGCACAATTCGCTCCGCAACCTGCGCACCGACTACCTCGACGTGCTGCTGATCCACCGCCCCGACCCGCTGATGAACGCCGACGAGATGGCCGAAGCGTTTACGGCCCTGCGGCAGGCCGGCAAGGTGAAACACTTCGGGGTGTCCAACTTTACCCCGTCGCAGTTCAACCTCATCCAGTCGCGGCTCGACTTCCCGCTGGTAACCAACCAGATTGAGTTTTCGGTGCTGTACCTGCCGCCGCTCTACGACGGTACGCTGGACCAGTGCCAGCAGTTGCGCGTGCCTCCGATGGCGTGGTCGCCGCTGGCGGGCGGCAAGCTGTTTACCAACACCGATGAACGGTCTACCAAAACCGGGCTTGCCTTGCAAAAAGTGGGAGAAGAACTGGGCGGGGCCAGCGTGGAACAGGTAGCCCTGGCCTGGATCATGAAGCACCCGGCCAACGCCATGCCGGTGCTGGGCACGGGCCGCCCCGAACGCATCCGCGAATCGGCCCGGGCCGCCAGCCTCCAACTTAGCCGCGACCAGTGGTTCGAAATCCTCGCCGCTTCCGCCGGGCAGGAGGTACCGTAGAGCAGTTTATGAGTTTAAAGTGTATGAGTTCATGAGTAAAGGAGTGTGCCGCATATCTTTACTCATGAACTCATACACTTTAAACTCATAAACTCCACTTACTGCGTTGCCTCGGCTCCCTCCTGGTACACCGTCTGGAGCACGGTTTGGCCGACGGCTTTGAGTACGTTGCGGTCGATGATGCTCATGTCGTCGCGGTGCGTGTGGTGGTAGGTGCTGAAGCCCGTCTGGGGCTTGGTGTCGATGATGTCGATGGTCGGGATGCGGGCCAGCGTGTTGATGAACACGTGGTCGTCGGTGCCCACCTGGTTGCTCACGTCGCTGAGGAAGTACTGCCCGTACTGGAGGTAGCTGGCAATGTCCCACACCTTGTTGACCACGCCGCCCGCGTACTGCATCGAAAGACCTTCCTTGAAGAACGTGGCATTTTTGGCACCGACCATGTCGAGCAGGATGCCGTAGTAGGCCGAGTAGCCCGGCTTGTGCAGGTTTTTGCCCCAGTACTGCGACCCCAGGCAGTAGAACTCCTTGTCGCTGGGGTAGTTGGCCCGTTCGGCATCGGGAACGCCGTAGTCTTCGGCGTCGAAAAAGATAATGTCTACGCCCACCGGGGCGCGGCTGCTGTCGGAACCCAGGATGCGGGCCACTTCGAGCAGCACCCCTACCCCGCTGGCCCCGTCGCTGGCTCCCAGGATGGGTTCGTTGCGGCGCACGGAATCTTTATCGGCCACGTGGCGGGTGTCCCAGTGCGCCGCCAGCAGGATGCGCTTGGTGGCGTCGGGCAGGTACGACCCGATGATGTTGCGCGACCGGAGCTTGGTGCCGTTGTAGGCGTCGGCCACGAACTCCTGCACGGTCACCTGGGCGCCGTACTGCTTGAGGGTGGCGACCAGGTAGTCGCCGCACTGCCGGTGGCCCGCCGAGTTGGGTACGCGGGGGCCGAAACTCACCTGCTTGTCCACGAAATAGTACGCCGAATCGCCGCTGAAGACGGGGGCCCGCACGGTCACGACAGGAGGCGCTTTGGTCTCTTCCTTATTGTCATTTCCACCAGTACCAGGGCAGCCGGCGAGGGGCAGCAACAAGAGGAGCCAGGCCCAACTTATATTTTTCATATTCCGGATTTTACTCTTAAAAACGTTATTGGTTACAAAAAATGAGCCGCCCGAACGGTTCCGGGCGGCAGGTAAATGTTAAAAAAGCGTAAATAAACCAGTAAGCAGGGTGAAATTTTAAATTATGGATTCTGAATTTTGGATTACCAGCCCTTACCAGACAGCCAATTCATCATTCAAAATTTAAAATTCTTCCCTCCTACTCCTCGTACGCCCATTCGATGCCGGTCTTCATGTCCTTCACGGTGATGCCCACGGTTTTGAGCCGGGCCCGGATCTGGTCGATCTTGTCGTAAGCCTTATTGAGCTTGGCTTCCCGGTACAGGTCGAGCAGCGATTCCACGAGGTGGTCCACCGCTTCGGTCTTTTCTTCCTTCAGGCCCAGCACGTCTTCGGTAATGCCCACGAAAGTACTGATCATTTGTTTGAACGCTTCTTCGCCCAGGGCGGCGGGGGCCAGGCTGCCCGCGTGGATGCGGTTGACGATTTTAAGCAGGCTGAACAGGTGGGCAAAGGCCATTGCCGTGTTCAGGTCGTCGTTGAGGGCCGCGTGCACCGCCTCCACCAGCTTGTTTACTTCTTCTTTCGCCTTCGCATCTTCGGCCGCGTCCGACGGCGCGTACTGGAGTTTTTTGGCGATCACCAGGCCGTTGATCAGCCGCTTGTAGCCCTTCCGGGCGGCGATCAGGGCGTCGTTGGAGAAGTCCAGCGTGCTGCGGTAGTGGGCTTGCAGCATGAAGAACCGCACGGTCATGGGGCTGTAGGGTTGCAGCAGCAGCGGGTGGTCGCCCGCAAACAGTTGGGCCGGCAGGAACGAGTTGCCCTTCGACTTGGCCATCTTCTCGCCGTTGACGGTAAGCATGTTGGTGTGCATCCAGTACGTGACGGGTTCTTCGCCGTATGTCCCCACGGCCTGCGCAATTTCGCATTCGTGGTGCGGGAACTTGAGGTCCATGCCGCCGCCGTGGATGTCGAAGTGCTTGCCCAGGTACTTGGTGCTCATGCAGGTACATTCGATGTGCCAGCCGGGAAAGCCCGGGCCCCAGGGGGAAGGCCACCGCATGATGTGCTCGGGCGACGCTTTTTTCCAGAGGGCAAAGTCCAGCGGGTTGCGTTTTTCGGCCTGTCCGTCGAGGTCGCGGGTTTCGTTGAGCAGGTCGGCAACCACCCGGCCCGAGAGCTTGCCGTAGGCGTGGTCCTGGTTGTACTTGAGCACGTCGAAGTACACCGAGCCGCCCGACTCGTAGGCGAACCCGTTTTCGATGAGGGCCTTTACGGTTTCGATCTGCTCCACGATGTGGCCCGTAGCCGACGGTTCCACGCTGGGCGGCAGGAAGTTGAACCGGCGCAGCACCTCGTGGAAGTCGTTGGTGTACCGCTGCACGATTTCCATCGGCTCGAGTCTCTCGAGGCGGGCCTTCTTGGCGATTTTGTCTTCCCCTTCGTCGGCGTCGCTTTCCAGGTGGCCCACGTCGGTGATGTTGCGCACGTAGCGGACTCTATAGCCCAGGTACTGGAGGTAACGGAACAGCACGTCAAAAGTAAGAAAGGTGCGGACGTTGCCCAGGTGCACGTTGCTGTACACGGTGGGCCCGCACACGTACATGCCCACGTAGGGCGGGTTGAGGGGCGCAAATACTTCCTTGGTGCGGGAAAGCGTATTGTAAACTTTCAGGTTGTGGTTTCGCATGACGGCCGTGGTTATTCCACCCGGATAAGCCTGGTTCGAATGCGGGCAAAGTTAGCAAAATAAAAAATCCGCGGGCTTTGCCGGCGCGTATGTCTGGCCGTACGCCGACCGGCACCCCGTTCCACCCATCCACCTGCTCCCATGAAAAAAACGTTCCTGCTTCTCGCCTCCCTCTTTGCATCCGGCTACGCCGCCCACGCCCAGGTTTCGGTCATTCCCAAGGGCGGGCTCACGTTTTCCACCATCCGCTTGTCCAGCGGCAGCGGCTTCGACTTCAGCCGGCAAGACGTTACGTACCAACCGGGCTTCGCGGCGGGTGTTGGCTTCAATATACCCGTGGCCGGCAATGGCTTTTTCTCGGTGCAGCCCGAACTGCTCTACGTGCAGAAGGGCCACGGGGTAGAAGCGACCGGGGACGGGGGCAGCACCCTGCGGCTCACCGAGACATTCAACTACCTGGAAGTGCCCGTGCTGGGCAAGCTTAACTTCGGGACCAGGCGGGTGAAAGCCTACGTCAATGCCGGCCCGTCGGTCGGTTATGCCCTCAACGGCCGGTTTACGCAGGACATCTCCGGCGGACTGCTGGCCTTTTCCAGCAAGAGCAAATACGTTTTCGGGGAGGAGCCCGGCAATTCCATCGGCGACGACACGTACCGGAGCCCGAAATACTACAACCGGGTGGATGTGGGCGTGCAGTTCGGCGGGGGCTTCGGGCTGGTGATCGGTCCCGGCACGGTGCTGCTCGACGCCCGCTACGGCATGGGCCTTACGAACTTTTTCAAAGGCAACCCCGACAGCGGCGACGGGAGCGACGACCGGCCCAACCTGCAAAACCGCGTGTTTGCCTTTACGCTGGGCTACGCCATTCCGCTGGGCGGCAAGTGATTGCGCCGCGAGACGCCGCCCGCGCTGCCGTTCGCTCCGCTACGAACCCGGGTTTGCACACCCGGGTTCACCCGGCAACAAAGTGCGGTCCGGTCCGGCACAATTATTGGGCGCTGCGTCTCGTTCACTCGTAGATTTATGAAGAAAACACTTTTACCGAAAGAAACACTTTTATTGTTTGCCGCTCTTTTCGCTTTTGGCGTTGCCGCCCGGGCCCAGGTATCCGTCATCCCCAGGGGCGGGGTTGCCTTTTCCACCATTGCTTTCAAAGAGACGGTAAGTTTTATGCCCGACCGGGAAATGGTCGAACCGGTTACCGGGTTCGCGTCCGGCATCGGCCTGGAAGTACCCCTTGCCAAAAATGGCTTTTTCTCGGTGCAACCCGAACTGCTCTACTTGCAGAAAGGGTACCAGGTGGTATCGAACAACGGAGTCGGCAGTTTCCACGGGCGGGTCCAATTCAACTACCTGGAAGTGCCGGTGCTCGGCAAGTTTACCCTCGGGAATGAGCACTTCAAACTCTACGTCAATGCGGGGCCGTCGCTGGCTTATGGCCTGGACGGGTCCTATCGCAATGTTTCAAGTGCCGGCACTTTTTTATCTGCCACTTCCGGCAGGAACGTTTTCGGGCGGCGGCCCGAAACCTACGTCGGGGATAACGTCTACTACGAGCCCGAATTGTACAACCGCTTCGACGTGGGGGCCCAGTTCGGCGGGGGCGTTGGAATTTCCATTGGCCCCGGCGCCCTGCTGCTCGATGCACGGTACGGTTTGGGTCTCAGCCATTTTTTCAAAGGCGACCCGGTTGACCCCAGTTCCTCCACCCCCACCCCTGACCAGGCCTCAAACATCAAAAACCGGGTGTTTGCCCTGACGCTGGGCTACGCCATTCCACTGGGCGGCAAGTAGCAATGCCCGGGCAGCTGCCGGCCATCCGGGCTCAGGCTACGCGTAAAAACTTAAGTCCCAGCACGCTTTTGCCCCATATCTTCAGCCGGATGCTTAGCGGAAGAGACTTGAAAAAAGGGCTTTGCTTCACTACCCGGAAGGCGGCGGGTGTATAATCAAACAGGTGCAGCGCCATTTCGCGCCACATGCGGCTTAACATCCCCTGTAGTGCATGATACATCTGATACTCCTCGCCGGCTTCTTCAGCGGGAGCGGGCCAATCCGTCATGAGTTGATCAATCAGGACCAGGTTCCGGAAAAAAGTAATTTCATCCATTTCGGCGGTTACGGGCTGCACTGCTCCTTCCGCACGCGGACGAAATTTTTTGATCTCCTCCAGCATCAAACCCAGGTGTAGATTATTGCTGTTACGCCTCGACAACGGCAAACGTTCATTAGTGATCTGACCATCGTGCTTCCTGTAATAGGTCAACACTTCCGCCAGGTTCGCCAGTTGGGTAACTCTCGACAACCGTATGTACCAATCAAGGTCAGAAGCAGCTACGTACGCGGGATCATGGTGAACCCCGTGCGCCATGACCACGCTTTTACGGATGATCAAGGTCGGGTTCCAGAGGGTACAACTAATGGCTAAATTACGGGCAATGACTTGGTGGTCGAGCGGACAAAGCCAGTTTTCATTTTGAATCAGTTCTCCGGCGGGGTTTATCCGCTTCATGTATCCCCCGCTAACGCCTACTTCCGGGTGTGCTTCCATAAAGGCTACCTGACGCTCCAGGCGGTCAGGCACACTCACGTCGTCACAATCCAGGAAAGCAACATATTCGCCCCGGGCCAACTGGAAGCCTTTGTTCCTTGCATTGGCAATGCCAAGTTTTTTTTCGCTTCTCACGTACCTGATGCGATTGTCGGGCACCGACATAACCAAGGCCGCACTCTCATCGGTGGAGCAGTCGTCGAGGACGAGGCATTCAAAGTCGCGGAACGTTTGGTTCAGAATGCTGTCCAGGCATTCTCCCAGGTACTTTTCCCCGTTGTGCACGGGAACAAACACGGTTACTTTTGGAGAAGTTTGCATACGGCGGTGGGGATAGCAACCTCAACAAATTAACATTTATAAATAACCGAATCAAATTTTTAACGGTATTTCTCTATGTGCCCCCAAGGGAGCCTTTGTTCTGCCTGTTTTAGTATCAACCCGATATCTCCCGTTTTATGCGTTTAATGATGTGCATCTCGGTATTATAACGCAACAGAGAAGCCGCCATGAAAATGTAAAAGGCCCGCAAATCGATTTTGCGGGCCTTTTACGGCAGCATGTAATATGTTTTTTGGGCCTGGCGTTTCTTCTTTCCGGCGGCCGGCGGGTTCTCCAGGCGGCAACGCCTACTGCCAGGCGGGTTGTTTCTGGCCTTTCAGCAGGGCTTTGGTATTCTTGATCCAGGCCTGCTTCACGCCCAGGAAGCTCTTGACCCCGTACAGCAGCCGGGTTTGCATGGGCAGGTAATGGAAGAACTTGCTCTTGCGCAGCACCTTGTAGACGCTCATGTCGTAGCGGGGCAGGTGAAACAGGGAGTTGAACCAGATGGTGTCGAGGTAGTGCTTGAGGCGTTTGTGGACGGCTTTTTTGGCCGGGTCGTTCGTCTGGCCGAGTTGGGCCAGGTACTCGTCCACGCGGCGGATGCGTTCGAAGTAGTCGGCATTGGTGAGCTTGGCCAGCACCACGCCCTGCAGCGGGTCGTAGGCGATGCCCGGCACGTGTTTTTTGATCTCGTCGAGGATGAGGCCGATGCGCAGCAGGCTGGCGTTGCGGTTGGCCTCGAAGGTGCGGCGGCTGGTGATCTGGTTTTCGTGCCGCCGGTAGAGGAGCATGATCTCGGGCAGGTTGGCCATGCTGCTCACCTTGCCGATCTTGACGAACAGGTCGAAGTCCGAAGCCGAAATGAACTCCGGGTTGTGGCGGATGCCGTGGGCCTCAATCACTGCCTTGCGCATGGTCACGCTGGGGTTCCAGAGGGGGCAGTTCCAGTACATCATCTCCCTGATTTCGGCATCGCCGGCCGGGTACTGGCGCAGTTCGTCCTTGATGAGGGTGCCATCCGGGTAAATTTCCTGCACCCAGCCGCCGCAGATGCCCACCTGCGGGTTGGCGTCCAAGAAGGCCACCTGCTTTTCGAGCCGCTGGGGCACGCAGATGTCGTCGCTGTCGAGGAAGGCAATGTATTCGCCCCGGGCCAGTTCGAGGCCGCGGTTCCGCGTCCGGGCAATCCCCATGTTCTTTTCGTTCTTCACGTAGCGGATGCGCGGGTCAGGAATGGAGGCAATGATGGCCGCACTTCCGTCGGTGGAGCCGTCGTCGATGAGGAGGAGTTCGAAGTCCGTAAAAGTCTGGGTCAGCATACTGTCGATGCATTCCTTCAGGTACTTCTCGGCGTTGTACACCGGGATGAATACGGTTACTTTCGGGGCATTGGTCATATCACGTTTTTTTACATAAAGCAGGTCGCCGGTGGGGCGACCCGTCTTTCTTACTTTAAAGTTAACGATTTTTCGCGTTCGTCGCCACGCGGCCCGGCTTACTTGAGGTCGAACACGTACGCACTGAGCGGCGGCAAGGATACGGGAATACCCGAGGCGGCGTTGCCGGGATCTACCACCTGGGCCGCATCGAAGTCAATCGTCCTTGAACCGTCTGCCAGCAGGTTCCGGAGCCGGTACGTGCCGGTGGTGCCCAGGCCCATGGCGGCAAAGGCATTGGCCGGAATCCGGATGTTGGCCTCCTTGGCCTGCGTATCGAAGTTGACCACCACCAGCACCCGGCTGTCGCCCGAAAACCGGAGGTAGCTGTACAGGTGCCGGCCGTCGTAGCCCGCCGTGCGGTTCTGCACGTTGAACGCCTGGAGGTCGTAGAGGCCGCCCTTCCGGATGGCTTCCGTTTCGCGGCACGTCTTGAGCAGCCGGACGTAAAATTCGCGCAGCGCCTTCATTTCGGGGGTCATCGGCATGCCGTTGTAAAAGCCGAAGTTGACCCAGAGCTGGAACACGGGCACGCCCCAGTAGTCGAAGATGGTGGTGCGGCCGTCGTCGCCGCTGAAGCCTTCCTTGCCCAGGGCGGGTTCGCCCACCTCCTGCCCGAAGTACACCATCACCGGCCCCGAGTTGAGCGTCGCCGTCACGGTCATGCCGGGGATGCCCTTGCGGGCGTCGCCGGCGAAGAACTTGGAGGCGATGCGCTGTTCGTCGTGGTTTTCGAGGAAGCGCAGCAGGCGGCTGTTGATGCCCTGCGTCTGTTTCCAGTTGTTGGTGATGAAGTTGGCTTCGCCCTGCCCCTGCATAACGGCCCGTACCGTGTCGTAGAGGCCCACCTTGTCGTAGAGGTAGTCGAACTTGCCGGCTTCAATGTAGGTACGGTAGGCGGCCGGGTTGTAGATTTCGGCGATGAACACAATGTCTTTGTTGGCGGCCTGTATCTGCGGAATCACCCAGCCCCAGAATTCCACGGGCACCATCTCGGCCATGTCGCAGCGGAAGCCGTCCACGCCCTTGCCGGTCCAGTACAGCAGGATGTCGCGCATCTTGTTCCAGGTGTCGGGCACGGGGTCGAAGTGGTTGGCGCGGTTGTTCTGAATGTCCACGCCGTAGTTGAGCTTCACCGTTTCGAACCACTCGTTGATGCCCGGGGCGTTGGTAAACTGGTCGTTGCCGGTGACCTTGGCCGGCGTCTCGTCGAACCGGCCGTCCTTGGTGGGGTGCGGCAGGTCTTCGAGGGGCCGGTACTCGCCGGGCACCACGAACGACGTGCCGGGCAGGTAGTAGAAGTTGTTGTTGGGGGCGAAAGACTTGGTTTTGTCGTCGGTTTCGCCCAGGTCTTTCACGCCGGCGGGCCTGGCATCGGAGCGATACTGCCGGGCCACGTGGTTGGGCACGAAGTCCACCAGCACCTTGAGTCCCTTGGCGTGGGTACGCTGCACGAGGGCCTCAAACTCCCGCATCCGGTTGGGCACGTCCTCGGCCAGATCGGGGTTCACGTCATAGTAGTCCTTGATGGCGTAGGGCGAACCGGCGCGGCCCTTCACCACGTCGGCGTCGTCGGGCTTGATGCCAAACTTAGAGTAGTCGGTCATGGTGGCGTGTTCGATCACGCCGGTGTACCACACGTGCGTAATGCCCATGTCGCGAATGGATTCCAGGGCCGCCTCGTTGATGTCCTTGAACTTGCCCACGCCGTTCTCTTCGAGGGTGCCGTAGGGGACGTTCCTGGACTTGGTGTTGCCGTAGAGGCGGGTAAAAATCTGGTAAACGGTGATCTTGTGGTCGGTGACCTGTTCCTTGAGCAGGTTTTCGTCGTTGGAGTCAAGCATGGTCTGTTCTTTTTTCTCTCCCGGGGAACACTGTACCAGCAGGAGCACGATAGGTACGATCCAGGCGTAGCGCATCTTAAATTAGAAATTGACAATTGAGAAATGACAATGATTGGTACGCGGTTGGCGTCAGTCTTCCCGCTCCTCACTTCTCGCTCCTCGCTTCTTCCTTCCGAGACAATAGTAGCTAAAATTTACGTATCCCGCGGGGCGATGCCTACCTTTGCCGCATGAAACTCAAACACTTCAATCTGCCCTTCGCCGAAAACCTGTTCAAGGCCTTCAGCGACGAATCGCGGATGCGCATCCTGCACCTGGTGTACCGGAACGGGGAAATGTGCATCTCCGACCTGGAGCAGGTGCTGGACTTTACGCAGGCCAAGACCTCCCGCCACCTGGTCTACCTCAAAAATGCCGGCCTGGTGGGTTTCAAAAAGACGGACCAGTGGGTGTACTATTCCATCAAGGACGAGGTGTCGGACGTGATCGGCCAGTTACTGGGCTACTTGAACCGCGACCCAGTGCTGCTCAACGACCTGGAAACCTACCGCATCCTGTATTCCAACCGCGAACTGGCCGTCTGCAAACTGCACCAGCAGCGGCAACGGAGATCGGGATCAGGATTTGCAGGATTTAAGGATTAACCGCATGGATCAGGATTTACAGGATTTAGGGATGCCCAGGATAGATCAGGATTTATAGGATTTAGGGATGACCAGGATTTGGGCGGGATTCGCAGGAAAGGATTAGTGGAATTGGAGGTATTGTAATCTGGTATACTACGGTACAAGGCCTCACCCCCGGCCCCTCTCTCAAGGAGAGGGGAGAAGGAACCGTTATATAACGATCTACATTTCAAACTCTTACCCCTCCCCTCTCCTTGGGAGAGGTATGTGATTAGCGTTCAACAAGAAGGAGAGAAAACACGTAAAAAAGTGCATGGAGAAGCCACAAGTCATATTGCCCCACAAGCTAAGTGAGCTAAGTGAGTTGGATAAATCGGCTCTTATCGAGTTGCTTATCCGGCAAAACGAGCAATTGCAGGAGTTGTGGCGGCAGAATGAGGCCTTGCGCAAACAGGTCGAGGAGTTGGAGAAAGCCTCCAAAAGGCCGGTAGCCCCCTTTCGCATTGAAGACAAGGAGCGCAAAGGGCACAAGAAGCGCTCAGGTGCCCCTGCCGGTCACCCGGGCCACTACCGAACCGTGAGTGGTCCCATTGATGAACGGGTTGAAGTGCCCTTAGCAGCTTGTCCTCATTGTCAAGGGCCGGTAAGTGGAGTAAAGCCCCTCCACCAAGTGGTGGAAGAGTTGGTGGTTCGTCCCTTTAGAGTGAGCTTGACTACTCATCAGGGCCATTGCCAGCGCTGCGGCCGGGTCAGGTCTACTCACCCTTATCAAACCACGCTTGCCAGTGGCAGTGCCGGTTGTCAGTTGGGCATCCATGCCGCTACGACGGCCGTCTTGCTCAATCACCGCTACGGGATGAGCAAGCGCAAGGTGAGTGAGTTATTTAATGACTACTTCAAGTTGCCTTTGAGCATTGGTGGGCTCATTGATCTCCAGCACCGGCTGGCTGCAGGGCTCCAACAAGACTACCAACATTTACAAGAGCAGGCCCGCCAGTCAAGTGTGCTCTACAGTGACGAGACGAGTTGGTATTTGGGAGAACCAAAGGGCTGGCTGTGGACCTTTACCAATGCCGATTTTACCCTTTATCAAGTCGATGAGAGCCGGGCAAGAGAGGTAATTGAAGGAGTGATCGGTAAAAACTACCAGGGCGTGCTGGTGAGCGACTGCCTGGTGGTGTATGAGAATTTGTGCCAAAGGCAGCAAAAGTGTTACGCGCATCACTTGAAGGCCATCAAAAAGGCCCTTCAACTAGAGCCCCACAGCCAGTATCTGCTCGACTGGCAAGCCTTACTGCTTTCGGCCATCGAGCATAAAAAGCAACACGGCCGTCTCTCTCAAGAAGACTACCAAGAGGGCATGGTCAACCTCTCGGCCAAGGCCGCTAAGCTACTCCAGCCCCAGTGGGCTTATCCGCAGCGGGCTTCACCCACTGAAGAGCAGATTCTCAAGCGCCTTTCCAAACAAGCCCGCCATTTGTTTACTTTTCTGCTCCATCCTCAGGTAGAAGCTACTAACAACCGGGCTGAAAGAAGTTTGAGACCGGCCGTGATCCAGCGCAAGATTGCTTGTGGCAACAAAACCAGGAAAGGAGCCGACTCCTGGCAAGTAATCGCTTCGGTAGTGGTCACTGCCCAACAGAACCAACAGGATTTCTCCCAAAAAGTCAGAGCCGTTTATCAGCAACGGCTCTGACCCAGATTCCTTTTGTCTAACGCTAATCACATACCTGGGAGAGGGGCCGGGGGTGAGGCCTTGTACCGTAGTAATCATATTGGCGAACCAATGTTTCGCTCATAATAACTTTAGGAACTGGAGTGAATCATAATCAGCGGGGGGGGTGAAGAAGCAGGATCGGGAAGTCGTATCTTTAGTAAAGCCCTCCGCAGTAAGACCTATATATACACTGAACATTAAGTTCATGCCGTAGTATGGTTCTGTGGTTCCTTTAAGTTTCAGATTGGGCGCGAGGAGCCCGTATAGAAGAGTAATTTATTTGAACCGCAGGCAGGGGCTTTTCTGTAATTACACGTTTAAACAGATGAAAAAAGCAAAAGCCCCCAAGAGCCAGGTCAGTCTACCGCTGGTTAACCCCAATGCTGCCGGCATCGATGTCGGTGACACAATTCATGCAGTAGCCGTCCCCCAAGGCCGGGATGAGCATCAAGTACGTTGTTTTGGTACAATGACTTGTGATTTACAAGCCATTGTGGACTGGTTGACTCAGTGCGGTATTGACACGGTGGCAATGGAAAGTACGGGTGTCTACTGGAAGCCTTTGTTTGGGGTATTGGTGCAGGCAGGCTTTGAAGTCTACCTGGTCAACTCTAAACAAGTGCGCAATGTAAGCGGACGAAAGACCGATGAGCAGGACGCCTGCTGGATTCAAAAGCTCCACAGTTGTGGCTTACTCAAAAGCAGTTATTTGCCTGGTGATCAGCAGGAGGGTTTGCGTACCCTGGTACGCTACCGCAGAAGTCTTATCCTGGATAGCAATCGCTTCATCTTACGCATGCAGAAGGCCCTGGAGATGATGAACATCAAATTGCACACAGTCATCAGGGATATTACTGGTAAAACCGGCCTTAAGATTGTAGAAGCCATTATTGCAGGGGAAAGAGAGCCGCACAACTTTCTAGTGCATGTAGAACCTGGCATCAGAGCCGATCATCAAACCATCCTCAAATCCCTGCAGGGCAACTGGCGTAGCGAACACCTGTTTATTGTGGCTGAGTGCTATCAGAGTTACTGCTACTATAAAGACCGCATTGCTGCTTGTGACCAGCAGATTGAGCGGCAGTTGCAGCTCTTTGAGCCACAAGTAACCCCTGAGAGCAAACCCGATGGGAGTACTACTACTAAAAAGCAAGCCGCTAAAAACAAACCACAATTCAATACGGGCCAGTACTTGAAAACAATTCTTGGGGTAGATGTACTGGCTATTTACGGTATCAGTGATATATCCGGTCTAGAAATCCGCTCGGAAACGGGTACCGACATGAGTAAGTGGGCTACTGAGAAACACTTCGTTTCCTGGTTGAACCTGTGTCCTAACAACAAGATCTCCGGCGGCAAAATGATTAGCAGCATGCTGCTCAAAAAGAAGCCTAGTGCAGCTAGCCAAGCCTTTCGCAACGCGGCTAACGCCGTTCAAAGAAGTGACAACTGGCTAGGTGATTACTTTCGGCGCATGAAAGCCAAAGGGGGAAACAAGTATGCCATAGTGGCTACTGCTCGTAAGATTGCCACCATTTACTACAAGATGGTACGCGGTAAGCAGGAGTTCAAGCCCTTGGATTTAAACCATTATCAGCAAAAGTACAAGCTAGCCAAGATTGCCTACTTGGAAAAGAGACTCACTCAACTCAAGCAACAAGCTGCTTGAGCAACTGAGTTATATAGAAGTATTGTAATCTGGTTAATCTTTTAATTCTGTAAACCCGGGTAAATCTCACGGATCGCGTACCATCCGGTTCATCCTTAAATTCTGTAAATCCTGATCTATCCTGTTCATCCCTAAATCCTGCAAATCCTGATCTGCCTCCCGCTCCCCAACAAAAAGACGGCCGCGTACGTTTAACCAGCAGGAGCAACCATTCGCCCCGTCTCCCTGTGCCTGGCCCTTCTGCGGGCCGGCGCTCCGCAAACCCGCCCACACTGAACCTTGTGCCCGTGCTGCGTTGTTAGGGGAAGACGCTCCCAAAGCCTTTAAACTCACCTTTTTATGCCCGCCTACCGGCATTTGTTCTTCGACCTGGACCATACCCTCTGGGATTTTGACCGCTGCTCCGGCGAAACGCTGGAAGAGTTATTCTACGAACACCGCATGGATGCCCTCGGCGTCTCGGGCGCCGACACGTTCGTATCTACCTTCCGCACCATTAACCGCGACCTCTGGAACCAGTACGGTGCCGGGCAGATCACCCAGCAGCAACTGCGTGACACCCGCTTTGCGCTGGTGCTCGGCCAACTGGGCTTGCCGCGGACCGACATTGAGGCGGCCCTCGCCGAGCAGTACATGCAGCGCTGCTCCCGCAAGCCGCACCTGCGCCCCTACGCCCGCGAAGTGCTCGACTACCTGCGCCACAAGTACGAACTGCACATCCTCACCAATGGGTTCGACGACGTGCAGTTCATCAAGATGCAAAGCTCGGGCATCACCGACTACTTCGGGCACATCATTACGGCCGAGAAGGCGGGCTGCTACAAGCCCAATGCCCGCATCTTCGACTACGCCCTGCAACGGGCCGGGGCCCGGCTGCACCACAGCCTCATGATTGGCGACAGCCTGGAGGCCGACGTGGTCGGGGCCCGCAACGCCGGCATGGACCACGTGTTCTACAACTGCGACGGCCTGCCGCACGCCGAAACGCCCACGTACGAAATTACCTGCCTGAGTGAGTTGCTGAACATTTTGTAGGGCCGGGGCCGGTTTTTAAAACTTTGGAAGTCTGCGTAATATCGGCCCGAACCAGGCAAGACCACTTTTTCATGGCCACTCCCCTTTCCCATTCATCCCGCCGTGCCTCCTCCCTGAAGGCGTACTTACAATTGATGCGACCCGCCAACATCGTTACGGCAATGGCCGACATCCTGGCGGGGTACGCGGTACCGGCCTCGTTGCTGTCAGGGCCCAACGACATTGGACTGGCGTTCAGGGGCGTGAATCCCGTATTCTTCCTTGGTTTACTACTGCTCTCCACCATTGGCCTCTACGGCGGCGGAGTGGTATTCAACGACGTGTTTGACGCCGGATTAGATGCGGTAGAACGCCCCGAACGGCCCATTCCAAGCGGCCGGGCCAGCCTGCAAGGTGCAACCATCCTGGGCATTGTCCTGCTGCTGGCCGGGATTGTAGCGGCCGCGTTCGTTTCCGCTTTCTGCGGCGTACTGGCCGCCGGCATCGCCGTATTGGCCCTGGTGTACGACAAGTACGGCAAGCATACTCCGTTGGGACCAATCAACATGGGCCTGTGCCGCGGCTTGAACCTGTTGCTGGGAGTAAGTGCCTTAGAACCCATATTCGCCCGGGTTTCCGCTTCCGAATTTGGCCGGTCGATTTACCCGGCTTCTGTCATTGAAACCTACTGGCCCATTGCCCTCATTCCTATTGTGTACATTGCCGCCATCACCATGATCAGCCGGGGCGAAGTGCACGGGGGAGACAAAAAGACGATCAAGCTGGCTGTGAGCCTCTACAGCCTCGTGATCATGGCGATCATCGGCCTGAGCATCCGCAACCAGCCGCCCCTGTGGGAAACGCTGCCCTTCCTGCTGCTTTTCGGCTTCCTCATCTTCCCGCCCGTGTTCAAAGCCATCCGGGAGCCGCAGCCGCGCAACATCGGCCTGGCCGTCAAAGCCGGGGTGATTTCTCTGATTGTAATGGATGCGGCGCTGGCGGCTTCCTTCGCCGGCTGGCTGTACGGCCTCGTGGTGCTGGCCCTGCTGCCGATCTCCCGCCTCCTGGCGAAGACGTTTGCGGTTACTTAAAAATTCACCACGGAGGTTTCACGCAAAGGCGCAAAGAAAAGGGGAACCACTATGCACTTCCCTTTGCAGTCTTTTCCCTTTGCGGTCTTTGCGCTCCTCCTTTGCGCCTTTGCGTGAAACCCCTACTCCCACACAAAAGCAATTTCCTTGAAGCCGAAGTAGTACAGCTGTCCTTCCATTTCCACCACGAGACGGCCCGAAGGGTCCACGCCGCGGATGATGCCCTCCCGCACCGCTTCGCCGACGCGGAAAAGCTTCGGCTGGCCCAGGCCGTAAAGGGCACCCAGGTACTGCTGCCGCAGCCCTTCCGTTTGCCCCGCCCGCAGTTGCAGATAGGTCGCCTCCAGGTGCATCAGCAGTTCGTTGAGGGTTTCCGTCAGGTCGAATGCCTGGCGCGCCGCGTTCCGCATGGAGACCGCCCGGGGGTGGGCAAACTCGGTCTGGTTCACGTTGAGCCCGATGCCCACCACCGACTGCGCCAGCACGGTGCCCTTCACCGTGTTTTCGATGAGGATGCCGCCCATCTTCTGGTCGCCGTAGTACAGGTCGTTGGGCCACTTGAGGGCGGCTTTGCCGGGAAAATACGCCGACAGCAGCCGGTGGCAGGCCAGGGCCACGGCAATGTTGAGGTCAAACTGCCCCGCCGCCGCGAGGAAAGCCGGTTTGAGCAGTACCGAGAAGGTAAGGTTTTGCGCCGGCCGGGCTTCCCAGGTGTTGCCCCGCTGGCCCCGGCCCGCCGACTGGTGCGCCGTGATAACCACCGTACCCTCGGTTACGTTTAGATGGGTAGCCCTTTCCAGCAGCTCGTCGTTGGTAGAACGGCACGTGGGCAGAAAGATGGTATTTTGACCAATAAATAACGTATTGGGGGGATGATTGTGCACAAAAAAATGTTAGCGATGGAGAGAGAAATTAGGCGGCCTCAAAATATTCGTTTAAGTTAACCGTCTATGGTAATACAGGCTTGCAGCGGCAAGTCTGTTACTCCGGACACAATTTGTTAATTTTGTAAAAGCAACTTACTTAAATTGATGGAATTAACGAAAGTTAGCATAGATTCTAAACAACTGAGTGAAGTGGTGGCGCAGGGCATGCTCGAAAAGAAGGGCGTTGACGTCATCATTCTGGACCTGAGAAAGGTTAAAAGCGCCGTCACGGACTTCTTCGTGATCTGCTCGGGCAACTCCGATACGCAGGTGGACGCCATTACGGACTCCGTGGAAGAGGAGGTATACAAACGGCTGGGGCAGAACCCCTGGCACAAGGAAGGCAAGGAGAACCGGGAATGGATTCTGCTCGACTACGTAGATGTGGTGGCGCACGTATTCAAAAAGGACCGGCGCCAGTTTTTCGCCCTCGAAGACCTGTGGGGCGATGCGGAAGTAATAAAGGTGGATGCCCAGGGGGCTTGAGAAACAAAGCTTGCCGCAAAGCTGTTTGCTATATAAATGGTGAATCTTTTTTGAACAATTGATAAAATGGCTGAAAATTCAAACAATAACGGTAAGAAAAAGCTGTTGCCCAAGACGCCGCAGCGACCGGGTTATCAGATTTGGCTGATTGCCGGGTTGCTGCTGCTCATCCTGGGGGTTACGTACTTTAACAAGAGCACTGCTACGCTGGATACCACGCAGAGCCGCTTCGAGAAAATGCTCCGCAGCGGCGACGTGAAAGAAATAGTGATCATCCCCAATCAGAACGCGGTAGAAGTGACCCTGAAGCGGGAAGCGATTGACAACCAGAAGTATAAGGAAGACCTCGACCGCCGCGGCCTGTTTTCGCAGTACGACGGCCCGCACTACCGCTTCCAGATCATCAAGGCGGAAGACTTCAAGAAGGACCTCGGCGAAATCCAGGCCAAGCTGCCCGAAGAAGAACGGGCTCCGTACCGCGTCGAAAACCGCAACGACCTGACCAGCTTCCTGGTGAACTGGGGCATCCTGATCCTGATGTTCTTCGGCCTGTGGCTGCTCATGCGCCGCGTTACGGCGGGTGGTCCCGGCGGCCAGATCTTCAACATCGGCAAATCCAAGGCGGCGCTTTTCGACGCCGAAAACAAGGTGAAGATCACGTTCAACGACGTGGCCGGCCTCGAAGAAGCCAAAGAAGAGATACAGGAGATTGTGGAGTTCCTCAAGAACCCGACCAAGTTCACCATCCTGGGTGGCAAGATTCCGAAAGGCGCCCTGCTGGTAGGCCCTCCCGGGTACGGGTAAAACCCTGCTGGCCAAAGCCGTAGCGGGTGAAGCCGAGGTGCCGTTCTTCTCGCTGTCGGGTTCCGACTTCGTGGAGATGTTCGTGGGCGTGGGCGCCGCCCGGGTGCGTGACCTCTTCAAGCAAGCCAAGGCCAAAGCCCCCTGCATCATCTTCATCGACGAAGATTGACGCCATCGGCCGTCACCGCGGCCGCGGGCTCGATGCCCGGCGGCAACGATGAGCGCGAAAACACGCTCAACTCGCTGCTGGTGGAAATGGACGGCTTCGGCACCGATTCCGGGGTTATCATCCTGGCCGCCACCAACCGCCCCGATACCCTCGACTCCGCCCTGCTGCGCCCCGGCCGCTTCGACCGCCAGATCAGCATCGACAAGCCGGACATCAACGGCCGCACCGAGATCTTCAAGGTGCACCTCAAGCCGCTCACGCTGAACCCGGAAGTAGAACCCAAGAAGCTGGCGGCGCAAACCCCCGGTTTTGCCGGTGCCGAAATTGCCAACGTCTGCAACGAAGCCGCCCTGATTGCGGCCCGCCGCAACAAGAAATGCCGTGGACATGCAGGACTTCCACCGACGCCATTGACCGCGTGATCGGGGGTCTGGAGAAGAAGAACAAGATCATCTCGCCCGAAGAGAAGCGGATTGTGGCCTACCACGAAGCCGGCCACGCCATTGCCGGCTGGTTCCTGGAGCACGCCGACCCGTTGGTGAAGGTGAGCATTGTGCCCCGCGGCGTGGCCGCCCTGGGCTACGCGCAATACCTGCCCAAAGAGCAGTTCCTGTACACCACCGAGCAGCTGATCGACGAAATGTGCATGGCGCTGGGGGGCCGCGCCGCCGAAGAGCATCGTGTTCGGCCAAGATTTCGACCGGCGCCCTGAGTGACCTGGAGCGCATCACCAAGATAGCCTACGGCATCGTGACGATGTACGGCATGAACGACAAGATCGGCAACGTGTCCTTCTACGACTCCAAGGCAGTAACGAATACAACTTCACCAAGCCGTATTCGGAAGCCACCGCCAAGACGATTGACGACGAGGTGCGCGGCATCATCGACCAGGCCTACGAGCCACACCAAGCGACTGCTCACCGAGCAAGCGCCACGAGCTGGAGATCATTGCCCAGGAACTGCTCAAGAAGGAGATCATTTTCCAGACCGACCTGGAACGGCTCATCGGCAAGCGTCCGTTCAGCCACCAGACTACGTACGAAGCCCACATGAACGGCCGCAACAACAACGGCAAGGATACCGAACAACTGGCCCGCGAGAACGCCGAGAACATTCCGGCTCCCGCCATGCCGCCGCTGCCCACCGATCAGAGCAACCTGCCGGTGTAAGGCGCCAGAATACGCAACGCACGAAATGCCATACCTGACGGGTATGGCATTTCTTTTTTGTCCCCCCCGCCGGCAGGTTTTCGCCTTCGTAATTTTGCCCTATTTTTAAAGGTTGGAATAACCCTACGCCGCCCCTATGTCGTCGCACAAAGCCAAAGAGAACATTCTGCGGAAGATTCAGAAAGCCCTGGAGAAGCCCACCGAGAAGCCGATGCCCAAGCCCGACTTTACGGCTTCCGTGTTCGTACCCATCCACCAGGACCCTTCCATTGCCTTTGCCGAAACGTTCATCCACAACAAGGGCGAATTCTTCTTTTGCGAAAGCCGCGGCGACCTGCTGGCCCACCTGTCGCTGTTTTTGCAGAAAAAAGGCTTACGGGAAATCTACGCGTGGGAGCACGAACTGATGCACCTGCTCGACGAGGCCGACATCCCCTTCCGCAGCGACGACGCCAAATTCCTCAACGCCGAAGCCGGCGTTACGCTCTGCGAAGCCCTCATTGCCCGCACGGGCAGCATCCTGGTGTCGTCGCGGCAGACGGCCGGCCGGCGCCTGGGCATCTACCCGCCGGTGCACATCGTGATTGCGTACACGTCGCAACTGGTGGAGGACATCAAAGACGGCCTGCGGCTGGTGCAGGAGCGGTACGGCGACCGTCTTCCCTCCATGATCTCGATGATTTCGGGCCCGAGCCGCACGGCCGACATCGAAAAAACCCTCGTGCTGGGCGCCCACGGCCCCAAAGAACTGGTACTATTCCTGGTGGAAGGATAATCTTCGATGCAATCCCCTTTGACTCCGTCCGCAACCGATTTTGCGCTTACGCTGCCGCTCCCGCCGGGTAAATCCGTTTACTTTGCCTCTGATTTTCACCTGGGCGTACCCGACCTGCCCAGCAGCCGGGCCCGGGAACAGAAGATTGTCCGCTGGCTGGACCACGTAGCCCCCTCGGCCGCCGCGATCTTCCTGGTGGGCGACCTCTTTGACTTCTGGTTTGAGTACCGCTACACGATTCCCAAGGGCTTCGTGCGGCTGCTGGGCAAGCTGGCCGAACTGAGCGACGCGGGCCTGCCCATTCTCTTTTTTACCGGCAACCACGACATGTGGATGTTCGGCTACTTCGTGGAGGAACTGAACGTAAAAATCTACCGCAGCCCCCACGCCTTCCGGCTCGGCGACAAGACGTTCCTGGTGGGGCACGGCGACGGCCTGGGTCCCGGCGACCGGCGGTACAAAGTCATCAAACAGGTATTCCGGAGCCCGGTGGCGCAGTGGTTGTTTGCCCGCCTGCACCCCAACCTGGGCATGGGCATTGCCCACCTGTGGTCGCGGAGCAGCCGGCGGGCCAACAACAAGAAGGGCGAAGACAAGTTCCTGGGCGAAGACGAGTGGCTCTGGACGTACTGCCGGGAAGCAGAAGCCCGGCAGCACCACGATTTCTACGTGTTCGGCCACCGCCACCTGCCCCTCGACCTGCCGGTGGGCGATGCGGCCCGCTACGTCAACCTGGGCGAATGGGTCCACCACTGCACCTACGCCCGATTCGACGGCGACCGGCTGGCGCTGCTTACTTTTGAGTAAAGAAGACCGCAGACGGGAGGAAAGGAGACGGGAAGAGGGGTCGGGAAGGAAGCTTGGGCGGGGATGCGGGAGAAAGGATAGGGAGAAAGGATAGGGTTTAAACCTTATCCTATGGAAAGGCTGCGCTTGGCCTGGTTTAAATGAATTATTATATTGAATATCAATAGGATAAGGTTTAAACCCTATCCTACTCAACCCTATCCTCCCAATCTCCCTACCCCTGGCTGACTCTCTAACTCTTTAACTCCCAAACGCATCAACGCCTTCTCCGCTCTCCTGCTCCTGGTCACCCTAACCGCCTGCCCCGTAGCGGCCCAAGCCCTGCGGGTCCAAAGAAGCGTGCCCATTTCCCCGCCGACGGCCTTTTCCACCAACCAGGCAGGTACCCTCTTCCTCGGCGATGCCCGGGGCGTGGTGCGGGCCTACGACACCACGGGCCGGGTCACCCATACCTTTTCGCCGCCCCGCGTGGCCGAAGTAGCGGCCCTCGACGCCGGGCAGAACCTGCGCGTGTTCTGCTTCTACCGTGACCTTCAGGAGTACCTGCTGCTCGACCGCTTCCTCACACCGCTGCCCGGTTACGAAAAGCCGGTCAGAATTGCCCCTGATGAAGCGGGATTTGCCCGGCTGGCGACCCTTGCCCAGGACGGGCAGTTGTGGCTCTTCGACGATACCGATTTCAGCCTGAAGAAATACAACCCGGTCACCCGCCGCGTATCCCTCCACGTGCCGCTCGAACTGGTGCTGGCCGGGCAGGACCCAATGCTTGTGGCCCTCCACGAATACCAGAACCTGGTGTTTCTGCACGACGGACGGGGCGGCGTGCTGGTATTCGACAACGCGGGTAATTTCCGCAGCAAGATTGCCGCCGAAGCCACGAGGCCGGTAGGATTTTACGGGGACGAATTATACTTTACCCGGGAAGGTGCCATTCATTTCGTGCACCTGTACAACGGGACCACGCGCCGGATGCCGCTGCCCGGTGGGATTGACCTGCTGGGGGTTGCCGTAGGCCCCACTACCATTTACCTGCTCTCCCGCAATCAACTTCTCGTGTGCCCCAAACCCTTGTAGGTTTTTGCGCCAAATTGGACCAAAAGGAGTTGATGCGAAACGGCTGGTTCAATTATTGCTGCGTAACTTGCGGAATTGTCTCCCGAGGAGGCCTTTTGTCAAACGCATTGCAAAACACCTTGTCTTTCCCCTTATGGAAAACGTGCAACAAAAAGTGACCGAGATGCTGGTTCAGAAATTAGGGATCGAATCATCTCAAATCAAGCCTTCCGCCAACTTCGTCCGTGACCTGGGCATCGATTCGCTCGATTATATCGAACTGATTATGGAATTTGAACAGACGTTTGACATCCGCATCCCCGACACGGAAGGCGAACAACTCCGGACGGTCGGGCAGGCGGTAGAACTGATCGAACGCAAAATCGCCGAGACCCGCGTTGTCTGACCTGCGGTTTCAACCCTGGGAAGGCTGAGGCGGTAACGGACGTTTGACCGTGTACCTTCGGCAGTGTCGCCGCAAAAAACGAGGCCCGGCTTGTGCCGGGCCTCGTTTTTTGCGTTACGCCAGGTAGCGGGGCACTGTGAACCGGAAGTGCGACCCCTCGCCCACCCGGCTTTCCACCCAGATGCTGCCGCCGTTCCGCTCCACGAACTCCTTGCACAGCAGCAGCCCCAGCCCGGTGCCCCGTTCGTTCTGCGTGCCGGGCGTGGTAAAGCTGGAATTGAGCCGGAACAGCTTTTCGCGGCTCTCCTCGGGAATGCCTACGCCCGTGTCCGACACCGTCACGAGCAGTTTTTCGCCCTGTTGGGTGCCCGTGACGCGGATCGTACCACCGGCCGGCGTAAATTTTACCGCGTTCGAAACCAGGTTTCGCAGCACGAACGAGAACATGTTGCGGTCGGCAAAGGCAAACAGGTCCTGGCCCACCGTGGCCGTAAGCTGGATTCCCTTGTGCGCCGCCTCGTCGCCCAGCAGGCCGGCCGTCTGCTGCACGGCATCGTGGAGCCACACGGCCTCGGGGTCGTAGCGGGTGTGGCCCATCTGCGACTGCGACCACTGCAACAGGTTGTTGAGCAGGGCCGACAGGTTGCGCAGCGACTTCTCGGTGCGGGTAGCTACGTGAATGATCTGCTCGGGCGTAAAGTCCTGGTCTTTGTCCGACAGCACCGACAGGAAGGCCGTAAACGTCGCCAGCGGGCTCCGCAGGTCGTGGGCGATGATCGAAAAAAACTTGTCCTTCGTCTCGTTGGACTTGCGCAGTTCCGTTTCGGAGGCCAGCAGCTTTTCGTTCAGCGTGTTCAGCCGGCAGTGGGCCTGGTTGAGTTCCTCGTACTGCTGGGTAATGATGACGTTCTGTTCCTGGAGCTGCTTGTTGGACTGTTGCTTGAGCCGGTAGAAGCTGAACAGCACCGCCGAAAACCCTACCGACAGGCCGATGCAGGCAATCAGGAAGTAGCCGATGGTCCGCTGGCGGCTCAACTGCGCGGCCTGCACCTTGCGCTGCTGGTTTACCTGCTGGAGTTTCTTCTCGTTTTCCTCCTCCTCGAACTGCGCCTGCATCTCGGCGATCTTATTCTTGTTTTCGAGCCGTTCGTGCGCCTTTTGCAGACTGTCGTACTGGCGGTAGTACCGGGCAAACGCCGCCGGCTGGTTCATCGCCAGGTACGTATCGGCAATGGCCTTGTTGGTTTCGCGCAGCACGGGCCCGAACGCGTCGGCCTGCTTGACGGCAATGCAAAGCGCCTGCTGATGCCGGGCCAGGGCCTCCTGGTACGCCCCCTGCCGGCTGTAGGTGTAACCGGTCAGGTTGAGCACCCGGCAACAGTGCTGCTGGTTCTCCAGCCGGTCGAACAGGCACAGGGCCTCCGCGTACGCCTGGCGGGCCGGCACGTACTGGCCCAGGCCGGCGTGCGCCGCGCCCAGGTTGGCGTACGACGTGGCGATCTGGTACGGGTTGCCGAGTTCCTGGTTGATCCGCAGGGCGTTGCCGAAATACGCGAGGGCCTGCCGGCAGTCGCCCTGCCGGAGGTACACCTGCCCGATGTTGCTCATCGAAAAAGCCACGCCCCGGCGGCTGTCGATCTGCTCGCTGGCCTGCAACGACTGGCGGTAATTGTGCATCGCCTTGGGCAGGTTGTTGCCTTTCAGGTAAAAATCCCCGATGGAATTGAGTGACTTGGCGACTTCGGTGTTGTCGCGCATTTGCTGGCGGAGCCGGAGGGCTTGCAAGCTGTAATCCAGCGCCTTCTGGGTGTTGCCCTTGGCGTTGTAGAGGTAGCTGATGATGCTCAGGTTTTCGGCCCATTCCTTCCGCAGGTTCAGTTCGCGGAGCAGGGGCAGCGCCTCCTGGGCGAATCCCAGCGACGTGTCGTACTGCCCGCGGAAATAGTGCACCACGGCAATGTGCGCCGTGGATACGGCCACAATGGGCTTGTTGCCAATGGCTTTGCCCAGCGACAGCGCCTGTCCGAAGCTCGTAAGGGCCTTGTCGTGGTTGCCGTTGTTGAGGTAGTATTCGCCTAAGTTGTTGAGCGCCGCCGCAATGCCCGGGTGGTCGTGGAGGCGGGTAGCCAGCGCGTGGGCTTCCTGGGCGTAGGCGAGGGCCTTGGCCGGTATTTTCACCCGGTATTCTTCCGACAGCGCGTTGAGCAGTTGCACGCGCTTTTCGTCCGGCGCACCAGACAACGCGGCGGTCAGGCTGTCGCCCGGGTGCGGGTGGGCCGCCGCCCGGAAGAGCATTCCGATGGTCAGCAGAACGAAAAGCAGCAGCCGGTACATATAGGTATTGCGTTGCTTGCGCGGGGGGATATGACGAACCGTTTGGGCGTTCTTCTCCCGCAATCCGTGAATTTAGACCTACCGTTTCCCGCCGCCAAGTAATGCGTTCGGGCCCGTTTCCCCAACGGCGTAATAAAAAATGATAAACGGCACAAAACCGTCACGGCCCGGCCGGAAACCCGCCTGGTCTTCACGGGAAACAGGACGGGAAAAAAATTATAACCTGTTGTTTAACAGCATATTGTTTCAGAAAAAAGTTGCGAAAAAATGCACTATTTGACTCATTGGTTTGTTTGTAAATAAAAGGAACAGTACTATAGCGATGAGTACGGAAAACGAAAAAATTGTCAAGCGTAAGGTTGAAAGTTACGACATCTCCCGGTCGGACGAAACCCTGCACCTTGCCACGGACCTCGCCAAGTTCATCAAGGAGAATAAGCTCTTTATGAACATCCAGGGCAAGGAGTTCGTGAACGTGGAAGGGTGGCAGTACGCCGGTTCGCGCCTGGGCATTTTGCCCGTGGTGGAAGAACTCACCAACCTGAGCGATGAGCACGAGATAAAATACAAAGCGCAGGTGAAGCTGCTTAACCTGCGTACCGAACAGGTAGTGGGGTCGGGTTTTGCCATTTGTTCCAACAAGGAGAATGGCAAGAAGTATTACCAGGAGTTTGCCATTGCCAGCATGGCGCAGACGCGGGCCATCGGGAAGGCGTACCGCAACATTCTGGCCTGGATCATCCGGGCGGCGGGCTACGAACCGACCCCCGCCGAGGAGATGGACTACATGGGCCGCGATGAGCAGCCGGCCAAACCCGCCGCGGCAGAGGCGCCCAAGGAGCCGCGCCCCGTGGTCCGTCCGGAAGCCGCCGTGCCGGCCGAAGACCCGGACGCCAAGCCGGCCACTACCCGGCAGAAGGCCGAAATCCTCCTGTTGCTCAACAACGAGGTGATTACTACTGCCGAGAAAGAGAAGATGGTAAGCAACATCAATAAATTAGACGCGGAAAGAGCCGACAAGGCCATTGCCAAGTTGAAGAAAACGATTGCTGACCGCCAATCGGGCGCAGCAGCGTAGTACCCGTTTTGGTTTAGGGTTTCTTGTTTAATCGTAAACCCGCTTTCATCTTGGAAGCGGGTTTATTCTTTTTATGAGACGGGAGATGTGAGGATTGGGAAGGGATAGGGTTTAAACCCTATCCTATGGATATTGCTTCTGCATTCACGATACAGTGCCGCTTCGCATCAGCCTCGTTTCGGACCGGTCGGGTTTGCGAACCTGATTCTACTATCCGCAGGATAGGGTTTAAACCCTATCCCTTCCCTTCCTCCGGTCTCATGTCTAAAATCTATTGTCTTCCGTACAGTTGCGTAATTTCCCCAAGCCTGGTTACCTCTTCGTCGGTGAGTTGGCCGGGGGTGAGGCGCCAGGCCCAGTTGTCTTCGGCCTTGCCGGGCACATTGACGCGGGCTTTTTCGTCGAGGTTCAGCACGTCCTGCACCGGGAAGATAGCCACCTTGGACACCGACTGCATGGTGAGCCGGATCAGTTGCCAGGCCGCGGTTTTCTCGGTGACGGGCTGGCCGATGTACTCCCCGAACCGTTCCCGCGTGGCCGCGTCGGCATCCTTGCGGAACCAGCCCCGGGCCGTGTTGTTGTCGTGCGTGCCGGTGTAGGCAATGCTGTGTTCGGTGTGGTTGTGCACGATGTACGGGTTGGTGGGCATGTCGTCGCCGAAGGCAAACAGGAGCACCTTCATGCCCGGGAAGCCGTTTTCGCGCATGATGTTGCGCACCTCGGCCGTCACAATGCCCAGGTCCTCGGCGATGATGGGCAGGTGCGGGTGGTGCCGGAACAGCGTAGCCAGGAAGTCGGCGGTGGGCACCTCTACCCACTTGCCGTTGATGGCCGTCTTTTCTCTGGCATCCACTTCCCAGAAGGCCACCAGCCCGATGAAGTGGTCGAACCGCACCAGGTTGAACAGGTGGATGTTGTAGCTCACCCGCTTGAGCCACCAGTCGTAGCCCGTGCTGCGCAGGTAGTTCCAGTCGTACACGGGGTTGCCCCAGAGCTGGCCCGTTTCGGAGAAGTAGTCGGGTGGCACGCCGGAAACCACGAAGGGCTTGTGCTTTTCGTCCAGCTTGAAAACCCGCGGGTGCGACCACACGTCGGCGCTGTGGTAGTTGAGGTAGATGGGCAGGTCGCCCACGAACTGGATGCCCTTGCCCATGCAGTACGTTTTGAGTTCGAACCACTGCTTGAGGAAAAGCCACTGCCGGAATCTTTCGCGTTCGATCTCCCGGGCCAGTTCGCGGCGGTACTCGGCCAGCCCGGCTTCGGTGCGGTCGCGGATGGGAGCGGGCCACTGGCTCCAGTCGTAAATGCCCGTATGCCGGTTGAGGGCCGCAAACAAGGCGTAGTCTTCCAGCCAGTAGCCGTGCTCCTGACAAAACGCCTCGTACGCGTGCCGGTCCATCGAGCCGTCGAAGAACCGTTCAAACGCTTTGTCGAGCAGCGGCTCCTTGTACTGCCGGGCCGCGGCGTAGTCGGCCTTGCCCTTGGGAAACTTGGGCGGCTTGGCAATATCGGCGGCGTCCAGGAGCCCTTCGTCCACGAGCCGTTCCAGGCTGATGAGCAGGATGTTGCCGGCAAACGCCGAGGCGCTGCTGTACGGGGAGTTGCCCAGCCCTTCTTCAATGGGCGAAAGCGGCAGGATTTGCCAGTAGCTTTGTTTGGCCTCCGCCAGTTGGTCGGCAAAGCGGTAGGCTTCGGGGCCCAGGTCGCCGATGCCGTGGGCCGAAGGCAGCGAGGTGATGTGTAACAGGAGACCGCTGGAACGTTTCTGGAGCATGGATCAGGATTAACGGGATTAGGGAATGAGCAGGATTTTCTTCGACGCCTTCCGCGAATGGTACACTGATTTGTTATGATGATTATGATTTGTTATGAGCTTTTTTCCAAATCCTTTTTTTAATCAGTCCTGATCATAATCATCATAACAAATCAGTGTACCATTACTCCGCCACCAGTACGGCGACCGGGAAGCGGGTCAGGAGCTGGGCCAAAGATACGCGGTTGCCGGTACGGAGCCGTACGCCGGTAAAAATGTCGCGCCAGGTTTTGCCTTCCCCTTCGACGGGCAAGGCAAGGGCCGTGTCGCCCCACACTTTTTCGCCGAGGGGCCACTCGCCTTCTGCCACCAGGCCGGCCGGGAAACGCGGCGCCACCACCAGCACGGCCGCTTCGCCGTTGCTGCGCAGGAAGGCCACCACGTTGTCGGCGTGCGGGCCGGAAGCCGGGGCCGGGGTGTAAGCGCCTTTGGCAAACAGGCCCGCCAGCCGGTTCCGGCATTGCAGGGTGTGGTAGACCGTAAAGAGCTTCACGCGGCCGTCGGCGTAGCCCGCCAGCAGTTCTTGCAGGTAGCCGGGCAGCCGGTCTTCCCCTACCCCTTCGACTTCCGCGAGGTATTGCTTGCGCAGGGCGTAGTCCACGGGGCGGCGGTTGTCGGGGTCCACCAGGCTGAAATCCCATAGTTCGCAGCCCTGGTACACGTCGGGTACGCCCGGGGAAGTGATCTTGAGCACCGACTGCGACAGGGAGTTGATCACGCCGTAGTGGGCAATGCGGTTCTTGAAGGGCAGGAACGCCGGCTGGAAGCTGCCTTTGGGGTCCAGGAGCTTGCGGGCGAAGCCCAGCAGGGCGTCTTCGAATTCGCCGTTCTGGGCAATCCAGTCGGTGTGCACCTTGGCTTCGCGCATGGCCTTGAGCAGGTACTCTTCAATGCGGCCCTGGTAGTCTTCGGGCACCTGGTCCCCGAAGGGCCACGAGCCGAGCAGCGTCTGGTAGATGAAATACTCCTCGTTCTTGTCGGGCAGTTGCACTCCTTTGATGTCTTTTTTGAGCCCTTTGTTGAGTTCGTGCCAGCGGTTTACCATTTCCTCCCACGCCTGCGGAATTTCCGACAGTACGTTGAGGCGGGCCCGGAGGTGTTCGCCCCGCTTGGTGTCGTGGGTAGCCGAAGCGTTCATCTTGTGGGGCCACTTCTGCAACTGTTCGCTGTTGAACTGGTGGAACTGGTCGGTGGTGAGGCCGAACGCTTCGGGGTTGCCGCCCACTTCGTTGACCGAGAGCAGCCGGCTGAAAATGTAGAAGGTGGTGTCTTCGAGGCCCTTGGCCATCAGCGGACCGGTGATCTGCTGGAACTTCATCACCGTGCGGACCCAACTGCGCTTGCGGGACGTTGCCAGCACCCGGGGAAATTGCAGCAGCAGCACCTTGCGGAGAAACTGCACGGCGAGTCGCTGGTTGGGCAGCCGCTGGGCCGTTTTCTCCAACGCTTCTTCAAGGTACAGGCGGTCCTGGTCGCGGAGCTTATCGGAATTGATGTAGGTGCGGTACACCGGGAAGAAGCACAGGGCCACCGTCAGCGTCTGGCGCAGGTCGGCGGCCAGCAGGTCGGCGCCTTCCGGCACGAACTGCGACAGCCGGCGGAACTGGAAGATGAGCCGTTCGAGGTCCCCGGCCAGCAGGCGTTCCAGGATGAGTTTCTTTTTTTCGAAAAGCATGTCCTGGAAGTCGGTCTGCTGCCCGGTGAAGCGGACGTAGAGGTCGTTGAAGGCGTCCTTGTGGGCCGGGTCGCAGAACACGCCGTTGAGGTGGGCCAGGTAGTCGTAGCCGCTCGTGCCCTGCACGGGCCAGCGCCGGGGCAGTTCTTCGCCGGGCTCCAGGATTTTTTCCACCACCACGTAGGCATCGTTGCCGATCCGCTTGCGCAGGTGCTTGAGGTAGGTAAACGGGTCGTTGAGGCCGTCGATGTGGTCGATGCGGACGCCGCCCACCACCGCCCGGCGGAGCAACTGGAAGATCAGGCCGTGGGTGTGTTCCAGCACTTTGGGGTCTTCCACCCGGATGCTGATGAGTTCGTTGATGTTGAAAAACCGGCGGTAGTTGATCTCGCGGTTGGCCGTTTTCCAGAAGGCCAGCCGGTAGTACTGCGCCGCCAGGATTTCGTGGAACTGTTCCTTGTTCCCGTTGAGCAGCCGCAGCCGTTCTTCCATCAGTTCCCGGAAAAGCGGGTTGGCCGAGTATTCCTGCCAGAGCACTTCCTTGGCGGCCTCAATGGCGGGGGCCCGGTCGCCGGCCATCACGATGGTGGCAAAGGTTTCGACCATGCGCTTGGTGGCGGCTTCCAGTTCGGCGGTCTTGGCCGCGTCCATGGACATGCCTTCGGTGTTGAACAGCAGCGGGTACGATTCGATCTTGAGCGGAAACACCGAGTCGTAGTACTTCACGCCGAACCGGCCCTCGCGGTACACCAGTTCGAGTTGCCCTTCGTGCAGGGCCTCGTAGTAGGGCACGCCCAGGAACGGCACCAGCAGGCGGTGCTTGAGGCTTTGGCTCGGGTGGTTCCAGCCGATGTCGAAGTGGCGGCCGTAGGGCGAATGGTAGCCCTTTTCGAGCACGTCCATCAGCAGGGCGTTTTCGGTGCTGAACACCATGTGGTTGGGCACAATGTCCTGGAGCCAGCCCATGTTGTGCTTGCGCAGCGAGGCAAAAAGCTGGTTGAGTTCTTCTTCCGTCCCGACTTCCGGGTTGATCTGGTTGGGGTCGGCTACGTCGTAGCCGTGGGTGCTGCCGCTGCCCGCCTTGAAGATGGGCGACGCGTAAATGACCTGGATGCCCAGGCGGTGCAGGTAGTCAACAATGTCGTTGGCCTGCGCAAAGCCGAAATCCTTGTGAAACTGGATCCGGTAGGTAGCTACGGGTATTTGCATGGATGATGTGGTGCGTAGAGAAAAGCGTTGTCCGGGGAAGATCCTGACGCCCCGACTAGTACGCAAAACGGCCGGCGGTAGTTGTTGGGATTGCAGCCTTAGTGAATGCCGCTCCCGGGGAGGGTGACCGGCAAGGGGGAAAAACTAATTTTTGGCGCAGAAAGTCGCCGGACGCGGTGAATAACGTGTTACCAGCAACCCAATTACCACCGGGGCGCCGGCCGGCGCCGGGTACCTCGACTGCCGGCGAGCGGATATTTTCTTGACGCGGTTGCTATAAATCCCGAAATTCCTGGTTTATTTTGTGGGATGTCGCACCCGGGGTCCTTCCAGAATGAGCAACCGATGAACACGCCGCCGCTGAAAGTAGGTGACTACGTGATGCGCCACTGCGCGGCCTGCAACCGTCCCCGCGAACACTGGGTGGTGGGCTACAGCGAAGTGTACGAGCCGCTGGGCATTTTTCAACTCAAGGACCTCGAACTCAAGATCCGCGTGGCCCGGGGCTTCGAACTCAACTGCCAGACCTGCGGCGGCAGCAGCGACGTGGACGAATATTACCTTTAAGGGAGTTGGGGAGTCAGCGAATTTGGAATCATACCACTTTTACTTCCAGCAGCGTACCTAGTTCGGCGAAGTAATGCACCCACTGGCGGGCCATGGCTTCGCCGCGGTTGGCCCGGTCGCGGATTTCGCCGTAGTACCGGTTGCCCATGAAGTAGTACTCATTCTGCACCTTCCACAGGTCGAACCGCAGGCCGAGTTGCTTGAGCAGCCCCAGCAGCCGTACCATGTAGGAGAGTTGCGAAACGCTGGGCCTGGCGTCCCACTCCCGGAAGAGCGTCTCCACCCGCCCCGCAATCACGCGGCCGAGGGCCTGCGAATCGAGGGTTACTTTCCACCGCCTGGCTTCGGCCGCCAGCCGCTTCAGTTCCTCAATGTCGGCCAGTTCCGCTTCGAGCACGTTGCGCACGTCGGCGTTGAGCACAAACTCCACCGTGCTCCGGAACACGCCGGGCAGCGGGGCGTCCGAACGGTTCATGAGGTTCATCATGTGGTAGTGGTGTTCGTACACCTGCCGGAAGGACGTTTCGATGTCGCGCATGGTTTCCTGCATGAGCTGCTCGATCACCTTGCGCTGGGCGTCCTTGAAGAGGTGCTGCAACGAGTAGCGGTGCGACTGCGAATGCACGTCCATGAGCCGGATCACCTCGGCCACGTCGCTGGCCAGGAAGGCGTTGCGGACGCTCAGGTGCATGTCTTCGAACTGCTTGGCCGGCATGTTCTCGCGGGCGTTGGCAATGATGGTGTGCTGCCCCAGGTACAGCACCGCGTAGCTCACTTCGCTCTCCTCGGTGGTCAGCGCCGACTCCACCCTTGACTCCCCGACCACCAGCTTCTGCACGCCGGCTTCGAGGCGGTCGTACACTTCGTGGCGGAACAGGTAGCTGTAGAGCGGGATGTTGGCCGGGCGTTCCTCGAACAGGGAGGCAATGGCGTAGTGGGCGCCGGCCCGCACCAGGTCCATGCGGGCCGGCCGCACCATCTGGGCGTAGAGGTTGGCCGCGTGGGTAAATTCGGCCCGGTTGCTGGGCACCTGCCCGAGCCGCCCGATAAAGGCCGCTTCCAGCCCGGCGCTGCCCGCGGCGGCACTGGCTTTAGCGGCGGCAACCTCTTCGGCCAGTTGGATGGCCCGGCTGGCGTACTGGAGAATCTGGATGGTTTCGATGCCCGACACTTCGTTGAAAAACCAGCCGCAGGAGGTGTACATCTGCATGGCGTGGCGCTGCATTTCGAGCAGTTTGAGCAGCAGCACCTGGTCTTCCCGCGCCTGGTTGCGGCTGCCGTGTTCGCGCAGGAAACCCTGCACGTTGTCGGACGACCGGTCCAGCACCACCCGGATGTAGGCGTCGCGCAGGGCCCAGGGGTCTTTGACGAAGCGCGGCATGTACCCTTCGTAGAGGCGGTCGAGTTCGGCCCGGAGCCAGTCGAGGGCTTCGCGGAGGGGTTTGCGCCAGTGCTGCCGCCAGCCGGGTTCGCCGCCCGTGTTGCAGCCGCAGTCGTTGCGCCACCGTTCCACGCCGTGCACGCAGCTCCAGGAGCTGTTTTCGAAGAGCTGCGCCTCGTGCGTGGGCGGAAACTTGGCCAGGAACTCACCGTAGTTGGTGATGCGGGCCAGCCCGTGCGTTTCGATGTGGTGCATGCAGTAGGCCAGGGCCATGTCGCCGTGGCGGTGGTGGTGGCCGTAGCTCTCCCCGTCGGTCGCCACGTTCACCAGTTGCGGCGCGTCGTCGTCGCGGAAGGCCCACGTGAGCCGGTCGGCAAAATCCCTTCCGTTCTTGAGCAGGCCCTTGAAGGCAATGTCCTGCGAAATGTGGCCGTCGTAGAAGTACACGGCAATGCTGCGGCCCGAGGGCAGTTGGACGCGGTAAGGCATGCGGGGGTCCACGCGGTCCCCCGATACGTCCTGCCAGGCGCTGGTACCGGTTTTGCGTACGGCCTTGGCCTGCCGCGGGGCCAGCAGCGTAAACTTGATGCCGAACTGGGCCAGGATTTCGAGGGTTTCGGTATCCACGGCCGTTTCAGCCAGCCAGATGCCTTCGGGCTTGCGGCCGAAGCGGTACTCGAAGTCGGCAATGCCCCACTTTACCTGCGTAGTCTTGTCGCGGCGGCAGGCCAGGGGCATGATGATATGGCCGTACACCTGGGCCAGGGCCGAACCGTGCCCCGAAAATTCGTCGCGGCTGTCGCGGTCGGCCTGGAGGATGGCCTGGTAAGTTTCGGGCTCGTATTGTTGCATCCAGGAGAGCAGCGTAGGACCGAAGTTGAAACTCATCCGGGCGTAGTTGTTGACAATGTCGACAATCGACCCGTTGGCCCCGAGGATGCGCGAAGCGGCGTTCTGCGCGTAGCATTCGGCCGTGATCCGTTCGTTCCAGTCGTGGAAGGGATAGGCAGAATCCTGGATTTCAATGGCTTCCATCCAGGGGTTTTCGCGCGGCGGCTGGTAGAAGTGCCCGTGGATGCAGATGTATTTTTGCGTGTTCATGCCTCGGTATACAAAGCCCCAACGGGCTTTCGACGGTGGTAAAGAGGTAAATTTAAGGGTTTGGACCTTTCTAGGGCACCCCGTGTCAGAAATGAGGCGAGATTACAGGGTTACCTTTGACCAAGAGAATCTTTTCCATAACTGTCGTTTGCCCCAACTTGTTGTGCACGGGTCCGGGTTTGTGCAAATGGCAAAAGCCCGCAACGGGGGTTACGGGCTTTTTGGATGCGGGGAAACAATGCGTCAGGCCACCCGGTACGGCTCCGGGAGCAGGTCCGTTTGCCGCGCCTTCCGCCACACGACCACGCCGGTCCACAGGGCCCACGCCGGCGCCAGCACCAGGTACACGTTCAGCCCGGCTTCCGCCAGCCACCCGGGGCCCAGCCCTTTGCCGAGTACACTCAGTGCCGTGCTGGCCCCCAGCACCATTGCCGTCCGGGCGGTGCCCCGGTGGAAACGGGTAAGGAAATACCCCGTCAGGAACCACCACACGCCCGCCAGCAGCGACCCCGTCAGGTTCCAGAACCCGTCGTACACCAGGTAAGTAGTCACCTGGTACGCCGCCCGGACCGCGGCTTGCCGGGCAGGAGCGGCGGCGTAGTAGTCGGCGTACAGCCGGGAACCCACTTCCGAAAGGATGGCCGCCCCGATGGCGCCGCCCCACGCGTAGGCGGTGCCGCAGAAGGTAATTACGTCGGCCCAGGGCGTTTGCGCACGCAGGTAGGGACGCAGGTAATAGATCAGGGGCAACAGCAGCAGGTAGTACCCGGCCAGGTCGGCCAGCATCGCTCCCCGCAGGAGGGACCAGTTGATCCCGGGGTAATCAATGATTTTAACCGGATCGTAGAGGGCTTCGGGGGAATCGGCCAGGGCAACGCCCAGCAGCACCAGGCAGAGCAGGGCGAGCAGCCCGGAGGCGACCGTCAGGACGGCCACGGTTTTCGGGTAAGCAGCGGAGGGTTTCACGGGTTGTCTGGTAAGGTTGAGGGGTTGTAGGGTTCAATGGCTGAAAGGGCGGCAGGGCAAGTGGCTGCACTGCTTGCAGGTTTTCGGCCGGCTATTTCCGGGCAACTGTCGGTATGTAAGTGGCCTCTATCTCCTTGTGGACCGGCTCCAGGGTCCGCAGGAAGTTGTAGATGGCTTTGAGGTCATTGTCGCTCATGTGCTGGTAGGCCGTCCAGGGCATGTGCTCTTCCGGGTACATTTTGCCGGCCCGGAAGCGGTTGATGAAGGCTTGCTGGCTCCAGTGGTAGATCCGGCCGGTTTCGGAATCAGGGGTGAGGTTGGGCACCACGAAGGTGGCGGTTTGCACGTCTTTTTTGTTGCCACCCGCGAAAGGCTTGCCGATGTATTCGCCGCTCATCCCCCGCTCCGTATGACAGCCGTTGCAGTTGGCAACCGAATAAGCCAGGTACTTCCCGTACCCTGCCGTAGTGTCGGGTTCGGCGGCCGCAAATGCTTCGTGCGATCCGGACAGGTTTGGCCGGATGACGAACCGCATCAACGCCTTTCCCAACAGGGTAAGGTCATGCGCGGGGACGTGATTTTCTACCGGTTTTGCCGCCCGCAGGTAGGAAATGACGGCCACAATGTCGTCATCGGTCATGGCGTTGTAGGTCATGAACGGAACCAGGGCGTGGCCTTGGGGAGTGACATTGTACCGGAGGGTACGGGCCAGTTCCTCGTCGGTGTAGCGGCCGATGCCGGTTTTACGGTCGGGCGTAATGTTGGGGACCCGAATGTTCCCTATCCCGGGCAAGGGAAGGGTATAGCCCCCACGCATGGCCGGCAGTTCCTGGCGCAAGTCCACTTCGGCCGGATTTTCGGCGTGGCAGGTCCAGCAGTGAGCCGGCCCCATCACCAGGTACTTGCCCCGGGCGATGAGGGCAGAATCCGTACTTGCTTTCAGCCCCGTTGCGGGTGCCTCGAAGGTTTGCCGGTAAGTCAGTTGTACGTACAGCAGGAATGCCGCCGGCAAGCCGGCAAAGACTGCCAGAAATTTTACCGCTTTTTTCATGGTTTGATTGGCTTTAAGGGAATCAGGTTGCTATCTTAAGGGGCTAAAGGACAGCGCTTTTTACCGCTCCCGCCTGCTGACCCTCCGAACAAATTTGGGGATTAACCGGGCGGCGCCGTTAGACAGTTTGCGCCAAATCCCGACGGTTTCATGCCATGAAAGTGCAGAACTCCATTTTGCGAAATATCATCTACGGCGCGGTGAAGCATGGCGCCAACTTTGGGCAGTTGTGCAGGCGTCTCGGGATTGATCCCGCCGCGTTGAACGATGCAGAAAAACACCTGGACTGGGAAATTTCCGCCGCTTCCTGGGACTACGCCGTGGAGATGACCGGCGATCCGCTGCTGGCCCTGCACATGGGACAGGAAAATAACGTTTCGGCTTTCGGCATGCTGGGCTACCTGATCCAGAGTTGCGCTACCCTTGAAGAAGCCCTGGAACTGACCGTCAGGTACAACAATACCCTTACCGATGTGTTTCACTTCTCCACTGCGAGCACCGGCCAGGCGTTTACCTATTTCTTCGATCCCGTACCTCAGTTCCGCCACAAATACCCGGAAAGCTCCCGCCAGGCCGTCGAACTCATGATGTCTTCGCTCATCCAGGTGTTTTACGCCCTGACCGGCAAGAGAATTTATCCGCTCTGTGCGCAAATGACGTATCCCAAACGAAACGTGTCCGAGTACGAACGAATTCTGCAAACGCAAATGGTTTTTGACGCGGAAAGGAACTGCCTCACGTACCGGCAGGAAGACATTGTGACGCCCATCATCACGTACGACAAATCCCTGTACTCGTTCTTTAACCTGATGCTCACCGAGAAGCAGCAGGCCCGGGCTACGCAAAAGTCTTTTGCTGACGACATTAAGGAAGTGCTGCTAAGTCAGTTTGGCGGTCAGATTCCGCCCGTGGAAGTGGTAGCGGCCCGGATGAACATGAGCGTGCGTACGTTTCAGCGGCGGCTGGCCGAGGAAAAAATCACGTTCCGGCAGGTGACCCATGAATTACGGAAGGAACTGGCCCTTTCGCTGATGAGCAACGGGTCCTCCACAAAGACGGACATTGCGGAATTGCTCGGGTACGCCGATCTGAGCAGTTTCCAGCGGGCCTACAAAAACTGGACCCGTACCAACGTGGTTGCCTGATGTCAGCCGCGTGGCTTGTGGCGAAGGAAATTCCGGCACTTTTTGGCTTAGTCCAAAGCCTTGAAGTATGATCTTGGGTGCCAATCCCCAACTAGCCGGTCCTTGGCACACGACTACGACAAAATTCTGAAAGAAAACATTGCTTCGGTGTTCCTGCCCCTCACCGAGAAGTACCTGGGCATCCGGATCGAGCAGAGTGAGGAGCTGAAAGACAAGTTGCAAACCACCATTGAAAAGGAGCCTGACTTCATCCGGATCGTCCGGACGGGCGACGGGGACCGGTTCATTTTGCAACTGGAATTTCAGAGCGTGGACGAGGAAGGCATGGTGTACCGCATGCAGGAGTACTACGGGATACTGCGCAAGAAGTACGGGCTGCCCGTCCGGCAGTTTGTCATTTACCTGGGCCAGAAACCGTCGGGAATGCAGACCAGGCTGGCGCCGGAAGAGGTATTCGAAGGCTTTACGCTCAAAAGCCTGCGCGACTATTCGCACCAGCACTTGCTTTCCTCGCAGGTACCGGAAGAAATCATCCTGGCGGTCCTGAGCGACTTCGGGGGCAAAAAGCCGGCCGAGGTGCTCAGGGAAATATTGCGTAAATTAAAGGACCTCAGCGGGGAGGAAATTACGTTACGGAAGTACATCCGGCAGCTATCCATTCTGGCCCGGCTGCGTAACTTGAACAAGGAAACACAAAAACAGATTGGAGATATGGGCATTCTGTATGACATCACCGAAGATTACCTTTACCAGGAAGGCAAGAAAAAAGAAAAGGAAGAGCTGATTACCGAGATGATAAAGGACGGCACGCTGACGATTGAAAAAATTGCTTTGTTGACCAAAGTCTCCCTCGATTACGTAAAGCAAGTTGCTCAGGACCTCAAGAAGTAAGACTTTTTCATCGAATAAGAAGCCACATTCTGTTCGGGTAGTCTGGAAAGGGTCAATGCGATAAGTCTCGCTATCTGTACTTGCTACTGGTATTTCAATGAATTGGAGATATGGGCATTCTGTATGACATCACCGAAGATTACCTTTACCAGGAAGGCATTGAGAAAGCCAAGCAGGATATGATTGTTGAACTGTTAAAAGAGGGCACGTTAACTATTGAAAAGATTGCTTCAACGGCCAAAGTATCCGTGGATTACGTAAAGCAAGTCGCCCGGGAACGCAAGCCGTAGCCGGTTCCGATTACCCGTTCCGCTCCTTCAGCTTCTCCACCGATTCCTCCACCTTCTGCCGCAGGCCGTCCTTGTACGTTTGCAGGGCCTGGGCCACCTTCGCGTCGTACGTGCCGATGATCTGGGCGGCGAGAATGCCGGCATTTTTGGCCCCGTCGAGGGCCACGGTGGCTACGGGTACGCCGCCGGGCATTTGCAGGATGGACAGCACCGAATCCCAGCCGTCCATGGAATTGGAAGACTTGACCGGCACGCCAACCACGGGCAGCGTGGTCAGCGAGGCCACCATGCCCGGCAGGTGCGCCGCCCCCCCGGCCCCGGCCACAATTACCTTCAGCCCCCGGTCCCGGGCCGTTTGGGCGTACTCAAACATGCGCTGGGGCGTGCGGTGCGCCGACACAATGCTCAGTTCGTAGGGCACGCCCAGTTCTCTCAGTACTTCGGCTGCCGCCGCCATGACCCGCAGGTCCGACTCGCTGCCCATGATGATGCCAACCATGAGGAAAATGTTATATGATGAATGTTGAATGATTGCGGAGGGCGAAGGGCGAAGGGTAAGGCCGCACTTTGTACCACGCGTTAAGCCCTCTGCTCCTAGCCCTCCGCCCCCTGCGCTGCACTTACAACTTTGAGCTTTTCCTGCACGTGCCGGATTTTTTCTTTGAGCACTTCCAGGTCGTCGTCGAGGATGGTGACGTGGCCCATCTTGCGGAAAGGCTTGGTGAACCGCTTGCCGTACAGGTGCGGGTACACGCCGTTGATTTGCAGGATGTCGTCCATGCCGTCGTACACGGCCTCACCGGAATGACTTTCCTCGCCGAGCAGGTTTACCATCGCCGCCTGCGTTTGGGTGTCGGTATCGCCCAGGGGCAGGCCCAGGATGGCCCGCAGGTGCTGCTCGAACTGTGAGGTGTAGTTGGCCCGGATGGTGTGGTGGCCGCTGTTGTGGGGCCGGGGCGCCGACTCGTTCACCAGCACCTCGCCGTCGGGCGTCACGAACATCTCCACGGCCAGCAGCCCCACGATGCCCAGGTGCTGCGCCACGCCCAGGGCAATTTCGTTGGCCTGCGCCACGGTCCGTTCGTCGAGCTGGGCCGGGGCCAGCAGGTACTCCACCAGGTTCTTGACGGGGTGAAAAACCAGTTCCACCGCCGGGAACACGGCCACCTCGCCGCGCACGTTGCGGGCCACGATCACCGAAATCTCCTTGGCAACGTCCACGGCCTTTTCGAGCAGGCCGGGCTCGGGAAAGGCTTTTTCCAGATCGTTGAGTGAACCCAACCGCTGCACGCCGCGGCCGTCGTAGCCCATCGTGCCGAGTTTCTGGAAGGCGGGCAGAAAGCCGGCGTGTTGCCGGATCTGCTCCACGTTGTCGACCAGCACGAAGGGCGAAGTGGGAATTTTGTGGGTTTCGTAAAAGCGTTTCTGCACCCGCTTGTCCTGGATGGTGCGGATCACGCGGGGCTGCGGGTACACGTGCACGCCTTCGGCCTCCAGTTTTTCGAGGGCGTCCACGTTCACGTGTTCGATCTCAATGGTGAGTACGTCCACCGTTTTGCCGAAGGCGTACACGGCGTCGAAGTCAGTCAGTTTGCCAAGGGTGAATTCGTGGGCCAGGGTGCGGCAGGGTGCGTCGGCGTCGCCGTCCATTACCTTCACGTAGAGGTTAAAGTCGATGGCCGACTGGATAAGCATCCGCCCGAGTTGTCCGCCGCCGAGGATGCCCAGGCGAAAACTGCTGCTGAAAGGATTCATGGTCGCGTAGGTGGTTCAGAGGGCGGAAAGTTAAGGTATTTTGGTTGTTCGTTGCGGGTTGTTCGTTGTTCGTGGATCGGGAAGTGACGCTTCCCGCATTGGAGTGCCAAGCCCGAACAACGAACAACCCGCAACGAACAACGATCTTTTCCTACTGGTACTTCTCACCGTCCGTTGCCGGTTTCCAGCCCGACTTGGGTTCGAAGTGGTTCCAGAGGGTGCGGGATACGTCGCGGAGGAGCACGTAGCCGGCGTTGTTGTGCTCCCAGCTTTCGTCCTGCTGGTTTTTGGTAATTACGCAGAAGGCATAATCGCCGCCCGGCGCATTCACCAGCACCACCTCCGACCGCGACTGGTTTACGGCGCCCTGCTTGGAGGCGGCCTGCACGTAGGGCGGAATCTGCGACAGGGCTTCGCCGTCCCAGTAAATGCGGATCAGGTTGCGGTACATCCGTTCGCTGGCCGCCGGGCTCACGGCGCGTCCTTCGCGGATGGCCACCAGCAGTTCGGCCATTTCGCGGGGCGTGGTCTGCCCCCACCCGTACTGCTTGCGGTTGGCCTCCCGGCCCGGCGTTTTGGAGTTGACCCGCGTGTGCCGGTAGCCGTTGGCGGCCAGCCAACCGTTGATGTGCGTGCCCGTGCCGGCCAGTTGCTGGCACCACAGGCTGGCTACGTTGTCGGAAATCGTAATCATGAGCATCACCAGTTTGCTCAGGGGCACCTGGGCACTGTCTCGCAGTTGGGCCGTGAGCCCCTCGTCGTCGCCGGGGTAGAACTTACGGATCGAGTCGCGGAAGGTAAGCGTGGCCTGGTAATCGAGTTCGCCCCGGTGTACCTTGTCGAACAGCCCCACCATGATGGGAACTTTGACCAGGCTGGCCGTGGGAAAAAGCGTATCCGCGTTGACGGCGGCCGTCCGGCCCGTCTTGAGGTGCCGCACGTAAATGCCCACTGTCCCGCCAAAGTTTTTCGCCAACGCCTCCAGCCTGGCCTGCAACGCCGCATCCGTTTTCTCTTTCACGGGCTGGGCGGAGGCCGGAAACGCGCACAACAGGGCCAGTACGAGGCAGTAACAGGTGTTCAATTTCATAGGATTAAAAGGGAGTGGGGTTGTTTGTCAGTAGTCAATGGTCATTGGGTGCGCGTAAGTTGTCACATCCGAATGACCCATATACCAATGACTACTGACGATTGACCAATTAACGATTGACCAATGACTACTGGCCGTTGACGAATTCCGGAGCATCGAAATAAAATGTGCTAATTTTGCGGTTCGCAAATATTATGAAACGCAAGAACTTATTGTATTTTTTTATCGGCCTGGGCGGGTTGGTCGTGCTCAACGTACTGGCCGCGCAGTTCTTCTTCCGGGTCGACCTTACCGAAGACAAGCGTTACACCATCTCCCCGGCCACCCGTGCCCTGCTCGAAAACCTCGACGAACAGGTGTTTGTCACCGTGTACCTGGCCGGCGACCTGCCGGCTGGCTTTCAGCGCCTGCGGACGGCCGTGCGGGAACGCCTCGAAGAGTTTGAAGTGTACGGGGGCCGCAACATCCGCTTCCAGTTTACCGACCCGCTGGCCGTCAACGACAAGCGGCTCCGCAACCGTACCCTCATTGAACTGGGCCGCAAAGGCTTAAAGCCCACCAACGTGTTTGACAACGAAGGCGGCAAGCGCATCGAAAAAGTCATCATTCCCGGGGCCGTGGTGCAGTACGGCGGCAAAGAAACTTCGGTGATGCTGCTGCGGGGCAACCAGGCCACTAAGGGGCTGTCGGCCCAGCAAATCCTCAACCAGTCGGTGGAGAACGTGGAGTACGAACTGGCCTCCGCCATCAAGGAACTCACCGCCAGGCAGAAGCGGCGCGTGGGCCTTATCCGGGGCTACGGCGGCCCCGCCCCCATCCAGCTTGCCGACCTCATCAACGGCCTCCAGGAGAACTACGAGGTGTACCAGGTAAACCTGCCCGGCCAGCCCACGTTGCAGGGCCTCGACGCCGTGCTGGTGATCAAGCCCGACTCCGCCTTTACCGAAGCCGACAAGTACAAGCTCGACCAGTTCATCGTCAGCGGCGGCAAGGCGCTGTTCTTCGTGGACGCCCTCAAATCCGATACGCTCAACAAGGCCAGTACGCTGGTGGTGCCCCAGGACCTCAACCTCGGCGACCTGTTTTTCCGCTACGGCGTGCGGCTCAACGACAACATGGTGCAGGACCTCAACGCCGCCCTCATCCCGCTCAACGTGGGCCGGCTCGGCGACCGGCCGCAGATCCAGCCCATGCCCTGGCGGTTCTTCCCGCTGGTGAACACTTTCTCTGATCACCCCACCGTGCGCAACCTCGACGCCGTGTACGTGCGGTACGCCGGCTCGATGGACACCGTGCGGGCCGCGGGCATCGAGAAGACGCCCCTGCTGTTTACCTCCAAGTACACCAAGATCGTGAACGCCCCGGTGCAGGTTGACTTCAACGAGGCCCGCCAGGAGCCCGACCCGGCGACTTTCAGCGCGGGCAACGAGCCGATTGCCTACCTGCTCGAAGGCCGCTTCCGGTCGCTGTACGCCAACCGCATTACGGCCAACGACCCGCGGGCCAAGTCCTTCAAAAGCACCGGACGGCCTTCCCGCCTCGTGGTGTGTTCGGACGGCGACATTCCCGTCAACGACATTGACCCCCAGACCGACCGCTTCCTGCCGCTGGGCCTGGACCGCTTTTCGGGCAACACGTTTGCCAACAAAGATTTTGTGCTCAACCTGGTAGGCTACCTGGTAGAACCCGCCGGCATCATCACCGCCCGGGCCAAGGAAGTGGTGCTGCGGCCGCTCGACAAGCTCAAGGTGCAGAACGAAAGAATCCAATGGCAAACCCTCAACGTCGGGGCGCCCCTGGTGCTCATCGGCCTTTTCGGCGCGTTGCACGCCTTCCTGCGCAAAAGAAAATTTGCCGGGTAGGGGCCCGGCTTTCGGCCGTTTTTTACTATCTTGAAATCGGTAAAGCCCCTTAGTACTTTGTGCTTTTTGTCTTTACATTTGTCCTTCAATCTTTCCGGTACCTACACTTCCAAGCCTTAAATCGCCCACCCATATGAAGTTTGTTGTTTCATCCTCCGCGCTGCTCAAGCAACTGACGGCCATCAGCGGTGTGATTACTACCAACCCCATCGTGCCCATCCTGGAAAACTTTCTTTTCCAGATTCAGAACGGCAAGCTGACCATCACCGCCTCCGATTTGCAGACTTCGATGATCGCCGATATGGACATTGACACGCGCGACAACGGCAGCATTGCCGTGCCGGCCAAGATCCTCATCGATACGCTCAAGGGCCTGCCCGAGCAGCCGGTCACCTTCCTGGTGGACGAAAATACCTACGGCGTGGAACTGGTGTCCGACAACGGCCGCTACAAACTCTCCGGCGAAAACGCGACCGACTTCCCGCGCCTCCCCGCGGTGAACAAAAACTACTCGGTGGATTTTTCCTCCGACGTGCTGGCCCGGGCCATCGGCAACACGATCTTCGCCACCTCCAGCGACGAACTGCGGCCCGCCATGACCGGCGTGTACTTCCAGCTCTCGGGCGACAACGTGACCTTCGTGGCGACCGACGGGCACCGCCTCATCCGCTACCGCCGCTCCGACATGACATCCGACAGCGAAATTTCGATGATCGTGCCGCGCAAGGCCCTCAACCTGCTCAAGTCCACGCTGCCCTCCGAGACGGCCGTGGTGCGGGCCGAGTTCAGCCACTCCAACGCCTTTTTCAGCTTCAACAACATCCGGATGATCTGCCGGCTGGTGGACGAACGGTTCCCCGACTACGAAAACGCCATTCCCAGCAACAACCCCAACGTGCTGCACATCAGCCGGGTAGAACTGCTCTCGTCGCTGCGCCGGATTTCGATTTACGCCAACCGGGCCACCAACCAGGTGCGCCTGCGGATCACCCCCACCGAACTGTTCATCTCGGCCGAAGACCTGGACTTCTCCAACGAGGCCAACGAACGGCTCATCTGCGAATACGAGGGCGAAGAAATGGAGATCGGCTTCAACGCCCGCTTCCTCATCGAAATGCTCAGCAACCTGACGGCCCACGACGTGACCATCGAACTCTCGGCCCCCAACCGGGCCGGCCTGATCGCGCCGCGCGAAAAAGAAGACAACGAAGACGTGCTCATGCTCGTAATGCCCGTGATGCTCAATAACTACGTGTAAAAAGCTCCCGCAAACTTACGCGTACCCGAGGCTTGGCTTTCCCAAAAACCCTCCGCATCTTTCTGCCGGGGGTTTTTGTTTTACGGCATGTTACAGTCCAAACGACACCAGATACTTTTCCGGCCCGGCCGGGCGGCCCTGCTGGCCGGGCTGCTGCTCGTACACGCGGCGGCCCTGGCGCAGTTTCCCCGGCTGCCCAAACTGCCCAAGATCGAAATTCTGCAAAAGCCCGACCTGGCCGTGAAGCGGCAGTACATCCGCGATTTCGTGAACTGGAAAACCGGCCGGCTGGTCCTGTCTACCCGCAACCTCCAGTTTGAACTGCGGAGCCGGACGCGGCGGCAGGCCTTCCTCCAGTTCCGGCCTTCCAACAGCCTGGCGCTGGGCGTGGCCGGTTACTACCGCCGCCTGGGCCTCGAACTGGGCTTTAAACTGCCCGCTTCCGACGAACGGAGAGAACGCTTCGGCAACAGCCGCATCATCGACTGGTCCACTACCTTCTACGCCGACCAGTTCGGGGCCGACGTCTTTTTCCAGCGGTACCGGGGCTACTACGTCCGCAACGGGTACGAGGCCGACCAGTCGTGGCGGCGGGGCGACCCTTACCCGCGGTACCCCGAACTGGCAGCCTTCCAGCTGGGCGGCAACGTGTACTACGTGTTCAACCACAACCGGTTCTCGTACCGGGCCGCCTTTACGCAGATGGAGCGGCAAATGAAAAGCGCCGGCTCGTTCCTGCTGATGACTTCGGGGGGAATCATGAACTTTTCCAACGAGGCCCGGGCGTTCATTCCGCCGCAGCGCCTGCCGGGGTACAACAACAACGACTTCCGCTACGCCCGCCTGTACAACCTGGCCCTGGCGCCGGGCTACGGCCACACGTTCGTGTACGACCGGCTGTACGCGTCGGTGTCGCTGTTCATGGGCTTCGGCCTCCAGCACCAGCGGTACAACATGAACAACGAGGTGGAGAACGTGGGCCAGGTGTTCCGCAAGTACAACATGCGGCTGGCCGCCGGGTATTTCGGGGAAGTTTTTTACGGCGGCGCCGGCTTCGTGCTCGACAACAGTACGTCGCGGATGAAGGACCTGGTGCTGGCCGTGAGTTCCCCCAGTTTGCGGCTGTTTGCCGGCGTCCGTTTTTAGGGTGGGCGGCAACCAAACCTTCCGGGTTTTCGAAAACGCGAAAGGTTTTTCCGAAAAAAGCATTTTTCACCCCGTAATTCGGCCCGGTGGGGCTTCATTCTTTTGATTTTTGCGCTGTCTTGTGGGATATTTGACGTATGATCAAAGCGTGGATAGATCGGAACATTAAGGGCGACCCCGTCATCTGGTGCGTGGTGATTGCCCTGTCGCTGATGAGCGTACTGGTGGTATACAGCGCCACCCGTTCCCTGGCCTACAAAATGATGCAGGGCAACACCGAGTACTACCTGTTCAAGCACGGCGGCCTGGTGATCATGAGCCTGGCGGCCATGTGGGGCGCCCACCGGGTCGATTACCGCCTCTACGCCAAGCTGTCGCGGCTGGCCCTGTGGATTTCGGTGCCGCTGCTGCTGCTGGTGTATTTTTTCGGCCGCAGCATCAACTCGGCTTCCCGGCAATTTCTCATCCCGTACATCGGCTCCTCCTTCCAGCCGTCGGACCTTGCCAAGCTGGCCCTGATCACCAGCATTGCGGCGATGCTCGCCAAGCGGCAGCAACACATCGACGACATCAAGGAGTCGCTGATCCCGATCCTGATCTGGAGCGGCGCCATCTGCGGGCTGATTGCCCTGGCCAACTTTTCCACGGCGTTCCTGCTGTTTGCCACCTGCATGCTGCTGATGTTCATCGGCCGGGTGCCGGTCAAGTACCTGTTCTCGCTCATTCTCATCGGGTTTGTGCTGGTTACGGTGGGCCTTTACGCCGGGGACCGCCTCGAAACGGTGGTCGGCCGCATCACCCGCTTCCTGGACCCTACGCTGATTCCTTTCCAGGTGGAGCAGTCGTACATTGCCATCGCCACGGGCGGCCCGCTGGGCAAGGGCATCGGGCACAACGAGCAGAGCAACATCCTGCCCAACGCCTACAACGACTTTATCTACGCCATCATCGTGGAGGAGTACGGCCTGCTGGGCGGCATCGCCGTGATCGTCCTGTACCTGGTCTTCCTCTACCGGGGCATGCTGGCCGTTTCGCGCAGCGACCGGGCTTTCGGAGGACTGCTGTCGGCGGGTCTCAGTTTCAGCCTCGTCATCCAGGCCTTTACCAACATGGCCGTGGCCGTGGGGCTCATTCCCGTAACGGGTCAGCCGCTGCCCCTGCTGAGCATGGGGGGTACGTCGCTGCTGTTCACGGGCATGTCCATCGGCATCATCCTCAGCGTGAGCCGCGAACGCGAAAAGGCCGAGCCAAGTTTCGCCAAAGCGAAAGCGGATAAGAAGCTTTCGTAGGGACAGGAAGGCACTTCCGGGGAGAGGTAATAGTACACGGATTAATGATGACGGTTATGATTTATTATGATTGGTGATGAGTAAGGGGCTGTGAATCAAGCATTCGTTGGGTTTCTGCCCGATTTTATCTTAACAAATCATAATCATCCTGACAGATCAGTGTACTATTACCCGGGAAGAGGTAACCGGGGAGAAGTGCCCCAGGTGTTACATGCAAAAGTTCCGTTAATAATACATGCCGCTTTAGGTTACGCAGGCCGGTTTGCCCAAATTCTTCGTGCATAAATCGGATATTGCAAGCGTCTATTTTCGGACTTTTTACGCGAGCAGTTCAGGGCGGAATCATTATGGCGCAGAAAAGAATTATCATCAGCGGCGGCGGTACGGGCGGACACATTTACCCGGCCATTGCCATTGCCAACGCCATCAGGCAGCAGCAACCGGGGGCGGAGATTCTCTTCGTGGGGGCCGAGGGCAAAATGGAAATGCAGAAGGTGCCGCAGGCGGGCTACAAGATCATCGGCCTGCCCATCGCCGGCATTCAGCGGAAGCTTACCCTCAAAAACCTCGCTTTTCCCTTTAAATTGATCAAAAGTCTGCTGAGGGCCCGGCAGATCGTGCGGGAATTCAAGCCCGACGTGGCCGTGGGGGTAGGCGGGTACGCCAGCGGACCACTGCTGTACGCGGCCGGGTCGCGCAACATCCCTACGCTGATCCAGGAACAGAATTCGTACGCGGGCCTCACCAACAAGCTCCTCGCCAAGCGGGCCCGGCGCATCTGCGTGGCTTACCCGGACATGGAACAGTTTTTTCCGAAGGAGAAAATCCGCATGACGGGCAACCCGGTGCGGCAGGACATTGCGCAGTTGCCGCAGAAAAGGCAGGAAGCACTTTCCTTCTTCAAACTCTCTCCCGACAAGCCGGTGGTGCTCCTCATCGGCGGCAGCCTGGGGGCCCGCACCCTCAACGACAGCATCAAAGCCCACCTCAAGGAACTGGCGGCGGCGCCGGTGCAACTGATCTGGCAGACGGGCAAATTCTACTTCGAAAGCTGCAAGATCGCCGTGGATGCGGTGCAGCCCCGCAACATCTGGGTCAATGACTTCATTACCCGCATGGACCTGGCCTACGCGGCGGCCGACGTGGTGATCTCCCGGGCCGGCGCCCTGTCGATTTCCGAATTGTGCCTGGCCGGCAAACCCGCCATCCTGGTGCCCTCGCCCAACGTGGCCGAAGACCACCAGACCAAAAATGCCATGGCCCTGGTGCACGCCCACGCGGCGCTGCTCGTGCGGGACGCGGAGGCCAAAGAGAAACTGGTGCCCACGGTGATGCACTTGCTGGGCGACGAACGGGTGAAGCAGGAATTGTCGCTGAATATCCTGCACCTGGGCAAACCCGACGCGGCCTCGCAGATCGCGGAAGAAGTGCTGCGGCTGATCCGGTAGAAATTGCTTTTCGAAAGGTTTCAGTCCCATCTTTGCAGACGCGGTGCGGGCTTTTCGATTGGGGCAATTGCCGTAGCATTGCAGTATGGCTGCTGTTTCCCAACCTACGTTTGCCCAGAAAGTACTCGATTTCTTCTTCAACCTGGAGGAGCCCGCGTCGCTGCCGCCCGGGGTGCAGATCATGAACCCGTACGGGCGGCCCGAGATAGAGCCGTTGCTGCGGCAGTTCTACGAAAAGTTTTTCAGCGATACCCACCAGCGGGTGTTTATCCTGGGCATTAACCCCGGCCGGTTCGGGGGCGGCGCCACGGGCATTGCGTTTACCGACCCCTCGGCGCTGCGCAAGTACTGCGGCATTCCCAACGACCTGCCGCCCACCTCCGAGCTGTCGAGCAAGTACGTGTACCGCTTCATCGAAGCACTCGGCGGGGCCGACGTGTTTTACCGGCACTTTTACATCGGCTCGCTGTACCCCCTGGCCCTCATCAAAGACGGCAAGAACTACAACTACTACGACCAGCCGGGCCTGTTCGAATCCTTGAAGCCCGCCATGATCCAATCCCTGACGCAGCAAACGGCCTTCGGCGCCGATCCCCGCGTGGCCATTTGCCTGGGCCGCAAGAATGCCACGTACTTCGAAAAGCTGAACAGGGAGCACAAGTTTTTCGAACGCATCATTCCCCTCGACCACCCCCGCTACATCCTGCAATACAAGACCCGCCTGATGGAACAGTACGTGGCCGAATACGTGCGGGTGCTGGGGGAATGGGTGGAAGCGTAGTTGTTCGTTATTGGTTGTACAAACAAAAAAAGCCCCTTCGAAAGAAGGGGCTTTGCGTGCAGGCTTGTTTTCCTTAAAACTCAAACAGCTTGTTGTACTGGTTGTCGTTGGGTGAGTTGGGACGGCGCACTGGGTGTTGGGCCGGGGCCTCCAGGTCGAGGTAACGGCCGCTGTTGCCCTGGTCGATGAGCTGCTGCTTCTGGTCGCCGAGCAGGAACGAAACGCCCTCTTTTTCCCACTTTTCGAGCATTTCCAGGCCCTTCTCTTCGTACACGCCGTTTTGCAGGTCGATGGAGTCCATGAAGTTGGCCGACAGTTCCATGAAGCGTTCCATTTCGCCCACCTTGCGGCTCACGTCGTCGGCAATGGCTTCCATGGCCTGGTCGAACATCTGGCGCTTGTCTTTGTCGCCGGTGATGATGTTGAGGGCCGAACGCATCGCCGAGTGGCTGTTGCGGATGGCTTCCCGTTCGATCTTTTTCACCTGCACCTGGTCCTGGATGTCTTCGAGCAGGATTTCGGAGTTCTCGTACATCTTGGTCAGCACGCGGTAGAGAATTTCCATGCGGCGGTACAGGTCGCCGAGTTTCATGTTGGACTCCTGCATCCGGCCGGCCTTCCGCGTCTTGAGGATCATCTGCGCCTGTTTGCCTTTTTCACGGGCCTGGTTGGCCAGGCTGAGGCTGGCGTTCATGGTCTGTTCGTTCTGCGTCATCAGGTCCTTGAGCTTGCGCATCTGCCCGCGGAGGGAGCCGATCTGGCGGTCCATCTTCTGGATGTTGTCCTTGAGGCTGTCGATGTACGTCTCAAGCACGCCGATGGGGTCAATGTTGACGAAGATGCCAGTAAGACCCCGCATGATGCTTTTGTACACGTACCAGATCAGGTTGCGGAACTTGGAGTCGAGCAGCACGTACAGCAACGCGCCGATGCCCACGAAGAGCAGCCCCGCGTACAGCGTGTTTTCGAGGATGTTGACGATGTAGGGCAACGCCTTGTACAACAGGTAGCCGGCACCCGCTACGATGCCCACGCCGAACAACATGCCCGTAGTGCCCTCGGGCCGCTCCCAGAAAGATTTGGGTTTCAGATTGTCTAAGCCGTTCATATCCATGTTTTGTTTATCGTAAGTACCGTTGAATGTTCTGAATGTCGGCCTGGATTTGGTTCATGACGGCCTCCAGGGTAAAATGGAAATTGTGTTTGGTCGCCTCGATCCGCGAGGTAGCTTCGGTGATCACGCCCTGGGCCTTTGCCAGTTCCTCCTGGTGCATGGCAATCTCCTCGGTGAGCCGCTTAATCTGTTCGGCCTTCTGGGCAATCAGCGTTTGCAGCCGTTCGGCATCCTTCTGCTTGGCCGTCACGTTGAGGTCAACCTGCTGGTTAACCGCCCGGGTGAAGTTGTCGCGTTCCCGTTCGAGCACCGTCTTGTAGAAGGCGGCGCTTTCCAGGAGCCGGTCCACGGTGAGGCCCATCGTGGCGGCCGTGGCGTACGCCGACTTGTAGCGGGTGGCCTCGTCGGGGATGATGCCCGCGAGGGTTTTCAGGGAATTCTTGTACTCAAAGTAGTCGAAGCCCTGCTGGTTGTTCTCCTCCATGGCCTTTTCCAGCGATTCAAAGATGCGCTGGTCAATGGCGCCGCCCGCGTGCGGGGGCGGGGGTGGCGGGACCGGCGTATTTACCGCGGCCGGTACGGGTGGCGGAGCAGCCGCTCCGTTGGGTCTGGCCGGGGCTGCCGGTGGAGCCGGTTCCGTTTTCGGGGCTCCCTCGTCGACAATGAAAAGCGATTTAAGGTTCTTGAACATGGTTTCGGGTCATTAGTGCATTTCGGGACCGTGAGCCGGCACGACTCCGGACAAGTTTGCAAAAAACCTGCTTCCGCGCAACCGGCCGGGGCTCATCGTCAGCTTATTGGTACTCAATCGGATCGGAAAAGTTTTACCAAATCTCACATTCCCTGGAATTGGGAGCCTTCTTCGTGTCGATTTCCCGAAATTTTATTTACAGCACTTTATGGGGGAGGGGGATGCAGGTAACCCGGTGGGTAGCATAAAAAAAATGTTTACCAATGAAGTGGGTTCACGCAAAGGCGCCAAGGAGGAGCGCAAAGGCCGCAAAGAAAAAGGAGCGGTATGGATAGGGTACGCATCGCGGGAAGGCGTCGCATCGCGGGAAGGCGTCGCATCGCGGCTCCCCTCCTCGGAGGGGTTAGGGGGTGGGTTTACTTACATGAGACAAGTTATTAAGGGATCACCGCACTGGGGTGCCCCGCGTAGGAATAGGGAGATGTTCTTGCTGCCTTACGCCGGTGCCAGACTTTATGGTCTTCCCCCACCCTTTTGGGGGAAACCCATTACGCGGATACTCCCTGTCGTGAGTACCTCCATTGCACGGGTCTCCTTTGCGGTGATCCCCATATAACTTGCTTCATTGAAGTAAACCCACCCCCTAACCCCTCCGAGGAGGGGAGCCGCGACGCGACCCTTTCCCGCGATGCGACGCCGGCCCGCAATGCGACGCGTACCGCGACACAAGCAAGAGGGTCGTACCCATACCACCCCTTTTTCTTTGCGGCCTTTGCGCTCCTCCTTGGTGCCTTTGCGTGAACCCCGTGAACCCTTTACGCACTGGGAGCCCCTTCGGCCAGGAGTTTGTCCATGAACTGGTTGAACTCCTCCACGAATTCGTCGTAGTACTTGCCCGTGCCGGGGCCGCTGAAGCCGGTGTGGATGCGCCGCACTTTGCCCTGCTTGTCAATGAAGATGGTGGTGGGGAAGGCCAGAACTTTCTCGATCATGGGCAGCGAGGCGGCCACCGAGTCGGTGGTGTGGAAGCCGGCCAGCAGCACGTCGTACCCAACGTTCATGCGTTTTTTCATCCGTTCCAGCTTCGGCCCCGAGGCTGCCAGGGTCGGCACTTTCTCGTACGACAGCCCCACGATCTCCACGCCGCGGCTTTTGTTCTTGTCGTACCAGGGGGCCAGGAAGTTGGTCTCGTCCATGCAGTTGGGGCACCAGCTTCCCATGATCTGCACGACCACCACCTTGTTGCGGAACTTGGGGTCGCTCAGCGAAACCGGCTTGCCGGTGAGGTCGGGGAACGTGAAGTCAATGCGGTCGTAGCCCTTTTTGAGGTAGGCCAGGGCATTGGCGTCGGGCAGGGCCGCCTTGTCATCGCGCAGGGCGGTCCACTTCTTGTAGCCCTTGGCGCCCGACCAGAATTCGCCTACCAGCCGGTTGCGCGAACTGTCGAGGGTTGCCTTGAACAGGTACACGTGCGAACCGTCGAACGTGGACAGTTTCAGTTGGTTGCCCTCCACCTGCCCGGCCAGGTAGCGGTAGTCGCCGGTGGGCGTCAGGAACGTACCCGTGAGGTCGTTGCCCTGCTGCTTGAACACGCCTACGGCCCGCGTGGAGTCTTTTTCGCTGCGGAACGTTACGGCCCAGTTGCCCGACAGGTCGGCGGCCGGCTGCGCCTGGGTGGGGGTAAAACGGAACGTTTGCCCGAAGCGGGCCGAAAAGGGCAGATCGTAGGCCCACTTCCCGGCGTTGTAGCGGGTGTAACGGCCCCGCAGCGTACTGTCGCCCACGGCCGCTACCAGTTCCGAATCGAAGATATCGATGGGTATGTGCAGCGTGTCGCCGCGGACGTGGGCCGTGTCCAGTTGCAGCCGTTCGGCGCCGTTGAGGGCGTGCACCAGGAACGTCGTATCGTCCAGTTTGTCCAGGTCCAGGCCGAAAGGCAGTTCACCCCCCGGCGACCGGATTTCGGCCCGCCACGTACCCGGGCGGAGTGAGGGTTTTTGGGTATCGGTTTGGCAGGCCGTCCCCGCGACCAGGGCGGCAAGGAGCAGTTGCAGCAGAGCCTTTTTCATTTCTCTAGTTCTTGAGTAGGAATAGTGGTCTTAACAAAGGTACTAACAAATGAGGCACGGAAAAAGTTGGGCCCTCCGGAGGCGTACTTGCCAGCAGGGCATTTTCTCAGCATAAAATTCTGTAATTATTCGAAGTTCAAATATTGTTTGTAGGCTATTTGGTATTTCACGAAATAATTTTCAGATTACAGCCAATAATCCTCCGGTTGAGAGTTGCTTATCCTGCTCCGGCACGTGAAGTCAACTTTTAATCTCCTCTTCATAGACCAAACAGGCCGCAGCGATGCGGTTTGTTTTTTTACGCCAACCCGGTTCTTTGCTTACCTTTGCCCCGTTGCACCAACCGGCCGCCGCTTGTACCACGTCCCCGTACTCCTCGAAAAGTCCGTCGAAGGGCTGAACATCCAGCCGGACGGCGTTTACGCTGATTTAACTTTCGGCGGGGGCGGCCACTCCCGGGCCATCCTCGATAAGCTGGGGCCGGACGGGAAGCTGTTCGCCTTCGACCAGGACCCCGACGCGGCCGCCAACGCCGCCGCCATCGACCACCCGGGCTTTACGCTGGTGCCCACCAACTTCCGCTACCTGCGGCGGTACCTCAAGCTGCACGGCGTCACCCGGCTCGACGGCATCCTGGCCGACCTGGGCATTTCTTCCCACCAGATCGACTCTGCCGAACGCGGCTTTTCCACCCGTTTTGAGGGCGAACTCGACATGCGCATGGACCAGCAGGCCGACCTTACCGCCCAGAAGCTCATCAATACGTATTCGGAGGAGCAACTGCACCGGATTTTTGGCCTCTACGGCGAAATCACCAATGCCCGCACCCTGGCGGCGGCCGTGGTAAAGGCCCGCTTCGGCGCCCCCATCCGCACCATCAACGACCTGAAAGCGGTACTGAACAAGTTTGCGCCGCGGGGCAAGGAATTCAAGTACTACGCCCAGGTGTTCCAGGCGCTACGCATCGAGGTGAACGACGAACTGAAGGCCCTGGAAGAAATGCTCGAACAGACGGCCCAGGTGCTGCGGCCCGGCGGCCGGCTGGTGGTATTGTCGTACCATTCGCTGGAGGACCGGCTGGTGAAAAACTTCATCAACCACGGCAAGTTCAGCGGCGAAGCCGAAAAAGACCTGTTCGGCAACGTGAACGTGCCCTTCCGGCCCGTGACCCGCAAGCCCCTCGAAGCCGACGCCGACGAACTGGCCCGCAACCCCCGTTCCCGCAGCGCCAAACTGCGGGTGGCAGAGAAGATTTGAAATGAAGTTCATGAGTTCATGAGTTCATGAGTTCATGAGTTCATGAGTTCATGAGTTCATGAGTTTAAAGTTTATGAGTAAAAAAGGCCCATTTGTTAAGGTTTTTGACCATAAACTCGTGAACTTTAAACTCATGAACTCATAAACTCATAAACTCATAAACTCATAAACTCATAAACTCATAAACTCCCCCACTCCCGTATGGCGATCAACACGCACAAAGTGCCCAAGAAAGAACCCGTGCCGGCCCCGCGCCGGAGCACGTGGTCGTTGTTCAGCTTCCTGGAGAACTACCTGCGGCTGGACGGCATTTTCGAGCACGGCCTGCCGGTCCGCTACATCCCGCACATCCTGTTCGTAACGGCGCTGGGCATCATCTACATCGGCAACATTCACTACGCCGAGAAGAACATCCGCCAGCTCGACAAGCTCAAGCGGGAGGTAGACGACATGCGTTCGGAGTACACCACGCTGAAGGCCGAGTACATGTACGACAGCAAGCAGTCGGCAGTGGCCGAACGGGTGGATTCCATCGGGCTGTACGAGAGTTCGGTGCCGCCCTACAAGGTGAGCATGCGGGAGCCGGAGGAAGAATAACGCGGGACGGCGCAAAAAAAACGGTTCCGGGGCGGTCCCGGCCGCAAAGATTTTCGAAAATGGGCTTCGCCGTGTTGGGTTCCCTCTCTAAATTAGTTGCGGAATCGGTTTTTTCTTCCCAAGCCACTCTTTTTACGCCGTGAACATCAAAAAATCCATATTACTCCGGGTGCGCATTGCCTTCCTGGCAATGGTGTTGGGTGCCGCCGCCATCATCGGCCGGATTGCCGACCTGCAATGGATGGAAGGAAGCAAGTGGCGCAAAGCCGCCCAGGACAAAATGGTGCGCTACCGGCAGGTAAAAGCCACCCGCGGCAACATTTACTCCGACAACGGCAGCCTGATGGCGACCTCGCTGCCCTTCTACCGGCTGGCCATCGACCCCACCATTCCCGAGAAGAAAGTATTCAGCGAAGGCGTGGATTCCCTCGCCCTGCTGCTGTCGCGGTTTTTCGAAGACCGTACTCCGGGCGAATACAAACGGCGTCTCAAGGACGTGCGGGCGGCCAATGAGCACGCCCGCCGGAAAGGCCGCCGGGAACGCGAATACCTGCTCATCAACCACAAGCTGGTGAATTTCCAGGAGAAGAAGATGATGGAAAGCTGGCCCATCTTCCGCAACGGTCGCATGGGCGGCGGGGTGATCTTCGAACGGGTAGACATGCGTTACCAGCCCTTCCGGCACCTGGCCCGCCGCACCATCGGCTTCATGAACCAGGGCAAGGAAGGCGCCGGGCTCGAATACAGCTTCAACACCCAATTGGCCGGCCGGGACGGCGAAGCCCTGTTCCAACGCATTGCCGGCGGCAGCTGGAAGCCCCTGCGCAACAATTCCGAAGTGCCCTCCGAGCCGGGCTACGACATCCAGACCACCATCGACATCAACATCCAGGACGTGGCCGAGGCTTCGCTGCTGCGGCACCTGCTGGAGCACCAGGCCAACTACGGCTGCGTGGTGGTGATGGAAGTAGCCACCGGCGAGATCAAGGCCATGGCCAACCTGGGACGCCTGCCTTCGGGCAACTACGCCGAAACCTACAACTACGCCGTGGGCCAGCAGGGCCGCACCGAACCGGGCTCTACCTTCAAACTGGCCTCGATCATTGCCCTGCTCGAAGAAGCCAAAATTGACCCGACCGACAGCATCAACACGGGCAACGGCGTGCTGCAATACTACGACCGCGAAATGCGCGATTCGAAGACCGGCGGCTTCGGCAAGATCACCGTGCAGCAAGCCTTCGAACTGTCGTCGAACGTGGCTTTCGTGAAGCTCATGCGCGACCACTTCGGCGCGCGGCCCAACCGCTTTTTCGAGTACCTCGAATCGTTCGGCCTCACCCGTCCGCTGGGCTTCCAGATGATGGGCGAAGCCGTGCCCGTCATCAAGCGTCCCAACGATCCGGGCTGGAGCGGCCTGTCGCTGCCGTGGATGTCGGTGGGCTACGAAACCCAGATTTCGCCGCTGCACATCCTGGCCTTCTACAACGGCATTGCCAACAACGGCACCCTCATCCAGCCCATCATTGTGAAGGAAATCCGGTCGGAAGACCGCTTGGTGGAAGCTTTCTCTTCCAAGGTGATCCGCGAAAAGCTCTGCTCCGACGAGACACTGCGCAAGGTACGCGCCATGCTCGAAGGCGTGGTGGCCCGCGGCACGGCCAAGAACATTGCCAACAGCGACTACAAGATTGCCGGCAAGACGGGCACCTCGCAGAAGCTCAAGAACGGCCGCTACACCAAGAGCTACTACACTTCGTTCGTGGGCTACTTCCCCGCCGACAAGCCCAAGTACAGTTGCATCGTGGTTATCGACGAGCCGAAGGGCATCCGGCAGTACGGCGCCAACGTGGCCGGGCCGGTGTTCAAGGAAGTGGCCGACAAGGTGTACGCCCAGGACCTGGAGATGCACAAGCAGATGGCCCAGATGAAGTGGGAGCAGGAAGGCGAATTTCCGTCCATCCGGGCGGGCCACGCCGACGAGCTGCGCTACATCTGCAACGAACTGGGCATCTCCAACCACGGCCAATCTACCGACTGGGTGGTGGCCCGCACCAGCAACAACTCCGTGCAGTGGCACAGCCGGCAACCCAAACCGGGCCAGGTGCCCGACGTAACCGGCATGCACCTGCGCGACGCCCTCTACGTGCTCGAAAACCGGGGGCTCCGCGTCAACTTTACGGGCCGCGGCCGCGTGGTGTACCAATCGCAGCCCCCCGGCAGCACTGCCCTCAAAGGCAGTTCCATCGCCATCAAACTGGCTGAATAACGGCTAAAAACCCGATTTGGTAACAATTGAACCGGGCGGCGGACGGTTGATTTTTAATTTTTTCCCAAAAACTGACACTGTACATTATTTAGTACAAACTCAGGCGGCGAAAGGTCACATTGGCGTAGATTTGTGCGGGTCTTAAAGCCTGCTCTTTCCATTTTACCCGCTTCAATCCGGTACTGACCTTGCTTCTACGAGATTTACTCCAGACCACCTCCCCGGTTGCCGTGGTCGGCAGCCTGGACGTCCAGATTGCCGCCGTTTGCTTCGATTCGCGGGAAGTGCGGCCCGGAAGCCTGTTCATTGCCGTGAAGGGAACCCAAACCGACGGGCACCAGTACATCGCCAAAACGATTGACCAGGGTGCTACGGCGGTGTTGTGCGAAACGCTGCCGGCCGAAACCCCGGCGGGCGTCACGTTCGTGCAGGTGGCCGACAGCGCCCAGGCGCTGGGTAAGGTCGCCGCGCAGTACTACGGAAACCCGTCGGCGAAACTCAAGCTGGTGGCCGTAACTGGCACCAACGGCAAAACCACTACGGTTACCTTGCTGTTCAAGCTATTCCGCAAGCTGGGCTACAACGTAGGGCTGCTGTCCACGGTGCAGAACCAGATCAACGAAACGGTGATCCCCTCCACGCACACCACCCCCGACGCCGTCAAACTCAACGCCCTGCTCGACCAGATGGTAAAGGCCGGCTGCACCCACGCCTTCATGGAAGCCAGTTCGCACGCCATTGTGCAGGAACGCGTAGCCGGGCTCCAGTTTGCCGGGGCGGTGTTTTCCAACATCACCCACGACCACCTCGACTTCCACGGCACGTTCGACAACTACATCCGGGCCAAAAAGAAACTCTTCGACGAACTTTCCCCCGCGGCGTTTGCCCTGGTGAACCTCGACGACAAACGCGGCCTGGTGATGCTCCAGAACACCCAGGCGAAGAAAAACACCTTCTCCCTCCAGAACGTCGCCACCTTCAAGGGCAAGCTGATCGCCAACACGCTGCACGGGCTGCAAATGGAGATCAACGGCCAGGAAGTGTGGTTCAAGCTGATCGGCAACTTCAACGCCTACAACCTGCTGGGCGTGTACGCAGCGGCGGTGCTGCTGGGCGAAACGCCCGAAGAAGTACTTACCCAGCTTTCGGACCTGCAACCCGCCCCCGGCCGCTTTGACCAGGTGCTTTCGCGGGGCGGCGTGACCGGCATCGTGGACTACGCCCACACGCCCGACGCCCTGGAAAACGTGCTGGAAACGATCCATTCGCTGCGCGAAGGCACGGCCCGCATCATTACCATCGTGGGCTGCGGCGGCAACCGCGACGCGGCCAAGCGGCCCGTAATGGCCGACATTGCCTGCCGGTTCAGTGACCTGGCCATCCTCACTTCCGACAACCCGCGTTTTGAGGAGCCGGAGGCGATCCTGGCCGACATGGAGAAGGGCGTAAAGATCACTGACCGCAAAAAAACCAAAGTCATTACCGACCGGCGCGAAGCCATCCGCTACGCCGTCGGGCTGGCGCAGAAGGGCGACATCATCCTGCTGGCCGGCAAAGGCCACGAAACCTACCAGGAGATCAAGGGCGTGAAGTACCCCTTCGACGACAAGCAGGAACTGGAGCAACGGTTGAATGCACAGGCGTAAAGACCCGATACCCCGTTTGATACTTACCCGCAATCCCCCCGCGCAGTTGATTGAGCCAGGCACATGTTACCAGGAGACACCCGTACCGGCGCAAATGCAGCAGCAAAGACTGCGGCCCGGCCCCGAAAAAAGAATGCCCGCCCGGTGCTCCTCGTAGCCCGGGCGGTGCCCGCCCCCCGTTACTGGCTGCTGCTGCTGCACAAGGGCCAGGTAGCCATGTACTGCTGCACCAAATACTTCAACGACGCCGACGGGTTGGCCGGACTGACGGCAGCCATCATCAAAACGGCCCAGAATAACCTGAAGTAAACCCGGCCTTTGCCCCGGTTCGAGCGATCAATTCAACATTTAACATTTATACGCAGTGCTTTACTATCTTTTTGATTACCTCGAACGGCAGTTCGACCTGCTGGGCGCCGGCGTATTCCGGTACATCTCCTTCCGGGCCGGCATGGCCGTAATCATTTCGCTGGGTATCAGCATTCTGTACGGCAGCAAGCTCATCAACATGCTGCGCCGGATGCAGATCGGCGAATCGATCCGGGATTTGGGCCTGGAGGGGCAGATGCAAAAGAAGGGCACTCCCACGATGGGCGGCCTCATCATCATCAGCGCCATCCTGGTGCCCACGCTGCTCTTTGCCCAGCTCGACAACGTGTACGTGATCCTGCTGCTGGTCTCCACGGTGTGGCTCGGCCTGATCGGCTTCCTGGACGACTACATCAAGGTATTCAAAAAGGACAAGGAAGGGCTGAAGGGCACTTTCAAGGTAATCGGGCAGGTAGGGCTGGGCGTGATCGTGGGCCTTACGCTCTACTTCCACGAACAGGTGGTGGTGCGGGAGTTCCGGGGCCAGATCGACTACAACGGCGTGGAGCAAACGCCCTTCCACGACATCAAGTCGACGATCACCAACGTACCTTTCCTCAAGAACAACCAGTTCAGCTACCACGACCTGATCCCGTTCCTGCCCGACGAGTACACCTGGATCGTGTACGTGGTGGTGGTGATCTTCATCGTGACGGCCGTTTCGAACGGGGCCAACATCACCGACGGCATCGACGGGCTGGCGGCCGGCACTTCGGCCATCATCGGGCTCACGCTGGCGTTGTTTGCCTACATCTCGGGCAACTCCATTTTCTCCAACTACCTCAACATTCTCTACATCCCCGGCTCGGCCGAGATCGTAATTTTCTGCGCTGCCTTTACCGGGGCGTGCGTCGGGTTCCTGTGGTACAATTCGTTCCCGGCGCAGGTGTTCATGGGCGACACGGGCAGCCTCACGCTGGGCGGCCTCATTGCGGTGCTGGCCCTGTCGGTGCGCAAGGAGCTGATGATTCCCGTGCTGTGCGGCATCTTCCTGATCGAGAACATTTCGGTGATCGTGCAGGTGTATTACTTCAAGTACACCAAGAAGAAGTACGGCGAAGGCCGGCGCATCTTCAAAATGTCGCCGCTGCACCACCACTACCAGAAGTCGGGCTACCACGAGGCCAAGATCGTGACCCGTTTCTGGACGGTAGGCATCCTGCTGGCGGTGCTGTGCCTGGCGACGCTGAAACTGCGGTAATGCCCAATGGCTTACGCGCCTGTCGGCGCGTACTCAAGCCGGCTGGTCGTCGTGCCGGTGCCGATCCTCTACAAACTTTTTTTCCCTTTTCTATGCGAATTTCTACGAGCCTGTTGTTGCTGGCAGGGCTGCTTTTTGCGTGCGGCTGCGCGAGCACCTACAAACCGGTCAATCCCCGCATTCTCAATTACAACTACACCGAGAGCGGCAACGGCGTGGCAGCATCTCACCCGTACACTATGCAGCCCCTGTGCAAGAATGTTGTGCGTAGTGGCTACCATCCGGGAATGAGACTGAATGGTTTACGATAATAAATCGAATATTGCCGTAGAATAGGTCTACAAACTTGTTTTACATGGCTTCCACGTCTTCCAATACCAATCCCAAACCTCAAACTTCTACCCTCGTGATCCTCGGCGGCGGCGAAAGCGGCTACGGGGCGGCCCTGCTGGGCAAGGCCAAGGGCTTCTCGGTTTTCCTCTCCGACAAGGGCAAGCTGACCGATAAGTACCGGCAACTGCTCGGGGAAAACGCCATTGATTTCGAGGAGGAAACCCATTCGGAGGAACGCATCCTGGCCGCCGACCTCATCATCAAAAGCCCGGGCATTCCCGACAAGGTGGAACTGGTGCAGAAAGCCCGGGCGAAGGGCATCCCGGTGATCTCGGAAATCGAGTTTGCGGGCCGGTACACCAAAGCCAAACTGATCGGCATTACCGGCTCCAACGGCAAAACCACGACTACGCTGCTTACCTACCACCTGCTCAAAAACGCCGGGCTCAACGTGGGCCTGGGCGGCAACGTGGGCGAAAGCTTCGCCAAGCAGGTCATCGCCGACCCGTTCGACTACTACGTACTGGAGCTGAGCAGCTTCCAACTCGACAACAGCTACGACTTCAACCCGCACGTGGCGGTGCTGCTCAACGTTACCCCCGACCACCTCGACCGGTACGACTACACGTTCCAGAAGTACGTGGATTCGAAGTTCCGCATCCTCCAGAACCAGACGTCGAACGACTTTTTCATCTACTACGCCGACAACGAGCCCATCATGCAGGAGTTGCACCGCCGGCAACTCATTCCCATCGGCCTGCCCATCACCACCGGGTTTCCCCCGGCCCTGATCGGCAAGCCCAACATTTCCTACCTGAAGGACGACGTGATCACGGTCAACTTTGAGTACGGCCACCAGCCGTCATTGCGCATCCCGATGGCCGACCTGACGATCCAGGGCAAGCACAACGCCGTCAACGCCATGGCCGCCGTGCTGGTGTGCCGCGTACTGGAGGTGCCCGAGGCGCAGATCCGGGAGGGGCTGCGCACCTTCAAAAACGCCCCGCACCGGCTCGAACCCGCCGGGGAGAAGGACGGCGTGCGGTTCGTCAACGACTCGAAGGCGACTAACGTGGATTCGGTGTACTACGCCCTGGGCAGCTTCAAAGAGCCGCTGGTGCTCATTGCCGGCGGCGTGGACAAGGGAAATGACTACGGCCAGATTGAAGCCCTGGTGCGGGAAAAGGTAAAAGCCCTGATCTGCCTGGGCAAGGACAACGCGAAGCTGCAAGCCTACTTTGCCGGCAAGGTGTCCGTGATCCGCGAAACGCAGGACATCCGGGAAGCCGTACGCCTGGGCCTGGAACTGGGCCGGCCCGGCGACGTGGTGCTGCTCTCCCCCGCCTGCGCCTCCTTCGACCTGTTCCGCAACTACGAAGACCGCGGCGCGCAGTTCAAAGCGGCCGTGCAGCAAATAATGAATGGCTGATTGTTATATGGTTGATTGTTATATGGTTGATTGTTATATGGCTGAATGGTTGGGCTGACGCATGACTACTCCCCAAGAATTAGCCATACAGCCATTCAGCCATATAGCCATTTAACCATATAACCCTTAGAACACGTACCCAATGCTAAGCCCCGCCCGGAGTGGCACCGATACGCGGCCTTTGCGGGCGTCGTCGAAGAGGGAGTCGTAGCGGGAGTTGTCGGTCCACCGCTGGCGGTAGTGGCGGTAGCCCATGCCGATCCCGAGGAAGCCTTCCAGCGTAAAGCCCTGCCCGCCCGGGTCGGCCGTCCAGCGATCCCCCACCATGATGCTGTATTCGTAGAGGTTCTCGTCGGCCTGGAGGGTGCGGCGGTAGGACAGCCCGCTGTCGTCGGCTTCGCTCACGTGCAGGCGGTGGTCCACGTCGGTGAACCGGACTTCGTGGGCCAGGTAGAACATGCCCAGGGCGTCGTCGGGCTGGTAGAACTTCTGCCGCAGGTACACCCCGAAGCCGCGGTTGTACAACTTCTCCAGTGGCATGGCGTTGGCTTCCTTCAGGAAGGGGCGCCGGTAAAGGATGTAGCCCGCCTCGTAGCCCAGCCGTTCGCGGTAGTAGTATTCCACCGACAGCGGCAGGCCGCCCAGCACCGGGGCCACCGGATTTACACCCACGATCACCCCGCGAAACTCGTTGAGGCGGGAGGTAAAGTAGCGGCTGCGCCGGCGGGGCAGGCGGATCGGCGGTTTGTTGTAGGGCGTGGCCGGCCCCGACGCCCGGCTCAGCGTGTCGGCCGAACGGCTGTCGTTGGGCCCCGACGTGGCGGGCAGCGAGAGTCCCCCTTCGTAGAACGTGTGGTAGTAGCCGGCCACCGTGCCGTCGGGCTTGTAGATGGTCCATTCGCCTACGCGCCGGTCGTTTTCGAGGGTGCCCTCCAGGCGGAGCTTGCCGTCGGGGTAGTAGCCCATGAACGTACCGCGTCCCCCGCTGAAGGTACATTCGCCGTCCACGCTGCCGTCTTCTTCGCTGTAGTATTCCCACCGCCCCTCGTAGCGGCCGTCCTTCACCGGTCCGCGGGCCTTGACCTTGCCGTCGGGGTAGTATTCTTCCTGCATCCCTTCGCCGTGCTGGTACCGCGACTGCGCCTTCTGCCGGCCCGTGTCGGAGTAGAACTTCCACTCCCCTTCCTTGACGCCGTTGCGCTGCTGGCCTTCGGAGGCCAGTTCGCCGTTTTCGTGGTAGTACCGCCAGGTGCCGTTGGGTTGCCCGTTCACGTATTCGCCCTCACTGTCGAGCTTGCCGGCGGGCCCGTAAAACTTCCACAGGCCGGTTTTTTCCCCGTTTTTCTCCGGGCCGGTTGCTTTGAGAACGCCGTTTTCGTGGTAGTAGCGCCAGGTGCTGTCGCCCAGGTCGTTTTTGAGCCAGCCTTCCATGCTGGGCGTGCCCGAGGGGAAAAGTTCGCGGTAATGCGTGAGGCCGTCGCGGTAGTCGGCCGTGCCCTTGGGCTTGCCGTCCTCGTAGTAGTACTGCCAGGTACCCGTCTTGCGGTCGTCCCGGAACGTGCCTTCACTCTTGGGGCCGCCGCTTTCGTAGTGGAACCGCCAGTAGCCCTGCCGCACGCCGTCGGTGTAGGCGCCTTCCGACTGCAAGGGGCCGTTTTCGTAGTAAAACTTCCAGTCGCCGTGCCGCCCGGTGCGGCGCAGTTCGCCGGCCATTTTGGGGTTGCCGTTTTCGTAAAAGTACTGCCACATCCCCAGGGCGAGGTTGCGGGAGAAGGCGCCCCGCGACTTTACCCGGCCATTGGCGTAGTAGCTGGTGTACGGGCCGTGCAGTTGCGGGGGGCTGGCCGCGTTTACCTGGTAGTGCTCCTTGAGTTGTTTTTTCTGGACGTCAAAGTACGTCTTCACCGGCCGGGTCTGGGCCGCCAGCATGACGGGGAGCAGGAAGACGACAAAGGCGGTTGCGCGCACAAACGGGAAACTTTCTACCGGAAAAACGGCTTTTGAAACACAAATAGTACGAAGATTTTCCCTGATTACCGCTTCTTGAGCAGGTTCTCTTCCACCCATTCGCGGCCCCAGTCGGCTTTTTCGGCCTCCGACCACAACTGCGGGAAGAAAATGCGCTTCTGGAAGAAGGGCGGCAGGTACTGCTGCCAGTTGGTGTTGCCGGTGGCCGCAATGGGCTCGGGATGGCGGTGCAGGTAGTGCATCGCCGACCGGAAGTGGGCCAGCGGCCAGTGCACGTTGATGAGCAGGTCAAACTGCCGCAGGGCCTGTACCAGCACCTCGCCGGGGGTAATGCGGTCCAGCAGCCGGTCCACGATCACGCCGAAGTTATCGCCCCGGCAGTCGCGGGCCAGTTGGAGCAGGGTGGCGTCGTACTTTTCTTCGAACAGTTGCAGGGTCAGCGTTTTCCGGCCCGTGGCCTGGTCAATGGCCCCTCTTTTCCAGTGAATGTGTTCGTAGAGCACCTCCAGCGGGGTCTCGGGCGTCAGTTCCCGCCGGGCTTCCTGGTCGAGCAGGCGGTAGAGCGGCGCCGACCGGATTTCGATCATGCGGAACTGGGCCGACTGAAAGCCGCTGGCCGGAAACAGCGACATGCGGAACTTGCGGAACTGGGCCGCGTCCATGCCTACCAGCATGACGTCGAACGACTGCACCAGGATGCGGAAGTACCGGTTGATGCGGTCGACGCGGGCGGCCAGGAAGGCTTCTTCCAGGGCCTCCCCCTGCGCCTGGACCTGCTCCATTTCCAGTTGCACCATTTTAAAGTACAACTCGGTGACCTGGTGGTACATGATGAAAATCTGCTCGTCGGCGAAGTCGGTGCGGGGGATTTGCAGCGACAGCAGGGTATCCACGTGGATGTAGTCCCAGTAGTGCAGGGGCTTGGCGTACAGGAGGCCCTCCAGGTACACGGAGGGGTTCTGGCCGATGGCCGTGTATTTATCCTGGATGTCGTGGAGCCATTCTTCGGGCGTGTGTTCGGGGGCAGCGTGAGCCATAGGGAACGTTAAATGCTGAAGGTTGAATGGTAAATGGCCGGGGAGGCGGCCAAAGGTAAAAACATTTCCGCTACCAGGGTTGAACGTAAAAAAGGCCGTTTTGGATCACCGTCCAAACAAAAGCCCCCCGCAAGACTGTTTTATCTCGTAAATTTGGGTATGAACCGGTTGCCACTCAATCCATTTCGCGTTGAGCATTCAACCTCTAAAATTCATTAATCTTATGCATACGCAACTTGCCGATACTGCCGATGCCGTCGGGCGCAAGCACCACCAGGACCTGTTCGAGTCGCCGGACCTGTACGCCATCGACGACCTGCTCACCGAAGAACACAAACTGATCCGCAGCGCGATCCGGTCGTTCGTGAAGAAAGAAATTTCTCCCATCATTGAAGACTACGCGCAGCGGGCCGCGTTTCCGCACCACCTGGTGAAAAAATTCGGGGAAGTCGGCGCCTTTGGTCCCACCATTCCCGAGGCGTACGGCGGCGGGGGCCTCGACTACATTGCCTACGGCCTCATCATGCAGGAGATTGAGCGGGGCGACTCGGGCATGCGTTCCACGGCCTCGGTGCAGGGGTCGCTGGTGATGTACCCGATCTACAAGTACGGCTCGGAGGAACAGCGGCGCAAGTACCTGCCCAGGCTGGCTTCGGGCGAAATGCTGGGCTGCTTCGGCCTCACCGAACCCGACCACGGCTCCAACCCGTCGGGCATGCAAACCAACTTCCGCGACATGGGCGACCACTACCTGCTCAACGGCGCCAAGATGTGGATTTCCAACTCACCCTACGCCGACGTGGCGGTGGTGTGGGCCAAAAACGAGCAGGGCCGCATCAAGGGGCTCATTGTGGAGCGGGGCATGGAAGGCTTTACCACGCCCGAAACGCACAACAAATGGTCGCTGCGGGCCAGCACCACCGGCGAACTGGTGTTCGACAACGTAAAGGTGCCCAAGGAAAACCTGCTGCCCAACGCCGACGGGCTCCGCGGTCCGCTGGGCTGCCTCGACTCGGCCCGCTACGGCATTGCCTGGGGAGCCCTGGGCGCCGCGATGGACTGCTACGACTCGGCCCGGCGCTACGCCCTCGAACGCATCCAGTTCGACAAGCCCATCGCCTCGTTCCAGCTGGTGCAGAAGAAGCTGGCCGAAATGCTCACCGAAATCACCAAGGCGCAGCTCGTGTGCTGGCGGCTCGGCGTGCTCAAGAATGAGGGCAAGGCCACCACGGCCCAAATCTCCCTGGCCAAGCGCAACAACGTGGAAATCGCCCTCCAGATTGCCCGCGAGGCCCGGCAGATCCACGGCGGCATGGGCATCACCGGCGACTACCCGATCATGCGCCACATGATGAACCTGGAATCGGTGGTCACCTACGAAGGCACCCACGACATTCACCTGCTCATCCTCGGCGCCGAGATCACGGGCATCCCCGCGTTTAAATAAAGGCAGCGGGCAAGGGGCGAAGGGCGAAGGGTATGGTGCGTAACGCAATGCTGCACAATGCCCTTTGCTCCCCGCCCCTTGCACTTTGCTCTGCGTACTTTGCCCCCTGCCCTTCCCCCACGCGTATGTCCATCTCCTTCTCCTCCCGAACCTGGATTGGCTTTTTCGTGGTGCTGGTCGCCGCCACCATCTTTGCCGAGGCATTGGTCGTCCAAACGGCTGATTTCCGGCAGCACCCCGACCTGCTTGCATTTGCCGTCACGTTCGACCTCACGGTTGGCATCCCGCTGGCGTACTACCTGATTGTTTCGCGGAAACTGCACGTGACGCCGGCGTCGGTCCTGGTCGTTTTCCTGGCCTGTACGGGGCTGGCGGGCCTTATCCTGCCGGCCGCCCACCAGACGTACCTCCGCCTGGTCGAAAAAGCATTGCTGCTGACGGAAGGGGGATTGTTGGTGTACGGCGTGGTGCAGGTGCGCAAAGTCGTGCGGGCTTACCGGGCCGCCGCACGGGGGCGGGCCGACTTCCTGCTGAACCTGCGGGAGGCGCTGGCGGGGATCATCGGCGCCCCGCTGGTGCTGTCCATCTTGGTGAATGAGATCAGTACGGTGCGCTACGGCCTGCTTTTCTGGCTGGGCGGCCCGGAAGTGCTGCCGGGACAGAAATCTTTTACGACGCACCGGGAATCGGGGTACGCGGCCGTGTGGACGGTGCTGCTTTTCGTCCTGCTGATCGAAACGGTGGGGCTGCACTTCCTGCTCTGGCGGTGGAGCCCGGTGGCGGCCTTCGTTGCTACGGGGTTAAGCATCTATTCGCTGGTGTTCTTCGCGGCCGACCTGGCGTCGATGGTGAAGCGGCCCATTGTATTCCACAACAACCAGTTCCTTTTCCGCATCGGCATCCGGTGGAACGCCACGATTGACCGGGAGAACATCCGGCGGCTCACCGTGATCCGGGACTTCGACAAGGCCCGGGAGAAAGATACCTTGCTGTGCGCCCCGGCCAACGTTCCCAACCTGCTCCTCGAACTGCACGCCCCGGTTGCGGTCACCGGCTTTTTCGGCATCCGCCGTCACGCGCAACGCATCGCCTTCCACGCCGACGACCCGTCCGGCCTGATCCGGGAAGCGGCGGGGAAGGCGTAAGGCGGTTTCAGTTCGATTCATTGCTTTAACGATTTTCGGAAGCGGACCTCCGGACGCTGACCACGGCGCCAACGCCCTCCGCGCTGGCCCGGAACCGCCCCAACCGGGGGTGCCGGGCCTAACCCAGCGCAAAACTGGATTTATCCGTGAACAAGCAGGATAGTACGGTGCAGGCCCCCCGGGCCGGCCTTTGTGATGCGCCCCGGGGGGAGTACATTTTTATTTAAAACCAGCGCAACTATGTAAATTATTTGTACTATCTTTTTGCATGATTGTCAATCGCTTCGGAATACAGGGCTATTCCGAAGGATTGTTACAAAGGTTATCTATTTACCCAGTAGCACTTGATGCGTTTATTCTCCCCGTCACGGTGAGTAGTGGCAGGCGCAGCCGCGGGTGCCAAGAGACAATACGTTCTGCATTTCCATCATTCAACTTAATTGCTATTCCATGAAACTATCCCGCTATTCAGTATTTGTAGAGGACCAGGAAAAAGTACTGGCCGTCAACCTACTCTCCCGGGCAGTCCTTACCATTTCACCTGGCATTCACCAGCAATTAACGGGGCATGAAGGCCGTTTGCAGGAACTTGCGGGTGAGGAGCCTGAGTTAATGGCCTACCTGCAGGAGCAATTATTTTTAATTGAGGACACTGTCGACGAACTGGCTTACCTGAAGGATAAAGTGCAGGCAGCCCGGTATGACCCGGATGAACTGGGACTGGTAATTGCCCCCACCATGGGCTGTAATTTCAAATGCCATTACTGCTTCGAAAACAAAAGTAAAACCGTACTGGATGAGTCCTCGCAGGAAAAACTCATTGCCCTGGTCAAAGAAAGCTTGCCCGGTAAAAAGCGGTTAAGCATCCAGTGGTTTGGCGGCGAACCCTTATTAGCCCCGCAGTTGCTCGAGAATCTGTCTAAGCATTTCATTGCCCTGGCCAGGGAACACAAAGTACACTATTCGGCCAGTATGACTTCCAATGGTTACTACATGGACCGGGCAATGGCCCAAAACCTGAAAGAGTGGGGTATTACCAAAGTACAGGTAACCCTGGAGGGGGACCGGACTTTCCACAACAAAGTGCGTACTGACAGCAACCGGACCAATTCTTTTGATGTTATTCTGGCTAACATAAAGGATGCATCTGAGTTCATCAAGGTTGATCTTCGCATTCACGTAGCCCCCTACAACACGGAGGGTGTATTTGAATTAGTTCGGTCTTTAGCCGAACAAGGCTACCAGAAATACGTTTCAGTTTTATATTTCGCCCCTCTGTTTTCCTATAAAGTGGACGAGGAGGTTAAGTTCAAGCACGACGACCGCCGCCATTTTACCATCGCCAACTTTGCAGCCATGGAAGTTGAACTCTACCGGCTCTCTACTTCGCTGGGCTTTCCGCCTCCCGATATTTTCAAGGAGTCCTTCAGCGTGTGTACTGCCGTACGGGACAATACGCTTTGCGTGGATGCCAGCGGTGACTTGTATAAATGCTATTTTGAACTGAATCAACCGCATCTTTCGGTGGGCAACCTCACTACCGGCCCCGTCATGAACGAACGTCACCAGGAATGGCTGGATCACCGGATTGACCGGGATGAAGATTGCAGAAACTGCCAGGTTTTACCCGTCTGCTTTGGAGGATGCACGCGGAAATGGCAGGAGAACGCCGCGAAAGATTCTATCTGCAATACGCTTAAGCACAATCTGAAAGATATGACCCGGCTGATGTTTAGTTAGCACGGGTTCCTGCCTGAGCAGTTTCACGGCTGCCTTCGTAGAAAACAACCCCGAAAACGGCAGCAGTGCCCGGTTTTCGGGGTTGTTTTTTACGAAGGCAGCCGCCTCATGAGGCATGGCTGCAATTACCCCTGGGAAGGAAGAATATTTTCTTTGAGCAAGTGCTGAATCGAAAAATAGCAGGCAGGGCTCATCTCATACAACTTGCGCCGCATCTGGACGCATACGTGCTCCATCTTTTTATAATCACTCCCAAAAGCATGAATGTAATGCGTCCTGAATGGTACGCCTTTGAAGTCAACGAACGAAAAAAAATTGGAAGGTTCGGGATCAAACAGGTACGCTATTTTTACCCCCTTTTCAACGCTGAGTGAATGGTATAGCAACTGCTCAAAAATGATATTAAACTGGCCTCTATTGATTTTGTGCAGCACCGCGGCATTTTTATCCACAAAGGCAAAAGCCTCATCGGCGTACTTTTTGAAGAAAGCCAGGTCATTGCCCCCGATAATGCCGGCATCAACACTTCTGATTTCTTTCCTGTCTTCCTTATACCTGAGCAGGCAGCCGGGCAGATATTCAAGCAAACGGACCGATTGATCGAGAATTTCGAAGTAGTAGGCGTGGTCAAGCTCACTGTTTTGCCCGACCAGGGGGGCATTGATGATTCTTTCGGGGAATTTCTTCCAAATGTAAATGTCACCGTCTACGTGGATAAAAGGTGCTTCCTGTAACTGGTAGGCGTATATTTTGCCGACAGCCCACAGGTCGGGGTGATACGCGGCAAGTGCATCCAGTGCGGTCGTGCAAGCCGTGTAAGGCAACTGCAACCGGTCCATCAAAAGGTACTTCCCTTGCTGATCCGTAACGAGTTCTACGTCCCGGTAATATTTTTTAAGGCTCAGGCAGCTCAAGGTCCAACTGATGAGGAAAAATTCCAGGCTGGGCCATCCCCCCAACGTTCGCACCCATTTGTCGGAGCCATCCGATCCACTCCATAAGGGTTTTGTCCACAGTGACTGAATGATTTTCATAATTGCCCCGGTAATTCAGTGGTGGTTCAAGGCCGGATGCCTGGTGACGGACGCCCCGGCCGGCTCGATCATTCCGTGGTATACGTAGGCCTTGGTTACGTTTTCCGCGATGGCCGTAAGCTGGCTCCGGGAGTAGTTTTCCCGGACCTCTGCCCTGCCGGCCAGCTCATCAATCAGGTCCTGGAGCGTGGCTCCTTCCTGGTAGCCGTTGATGATGAAGTCCCACCCGTCAAGCGAAAAAGCAATGACCCGCTGATATTCATGACTGTACCTCATTGCCAGGGTTACCGGTGCGGCCTGGCCCAGCAACTGGTCTGCTTCGGATAAACGGCCCTTTTTGAGGGCCGTTTCCAGGGCTACCCAGTTACAGGCAGCCGCCAGTAAGGTAACATCCTGACCGATGACCAAGGGAACCTGATTAAAAATCCGCCTGGGCTGCGTAAGCAACGACCGGATGCGATGATAACGCCCGGCTTCCCGGAAGAAGCCGGTCAGGTAATCGGAAATCCCGGTTTCCCGCCGCTTTTTGAAAAGTTCGTATTGATAGCCATCTTGAATCAGGGGGTCAGCTACGGTAGACAATAACTCCCCGAAAGCCCGGAGGGTTACTCCTTTTTCCAGCAGGGCCGACGCAAAAGCCTGCATATCGTTTTTATGCCTGCCGGCCAGCAGGTATGCCGTCACCGGGAAATCTTTCTTTACAATCCCTTCCACGAAAGCAACCGGGCCAACGGTGTGCAACGGCCCGGCAGGCGCAGCCAGGCGGTTGCGACCGGGAGCAGCAATTGCTGCCGCCGTTGCAAAGCAGATGTGAATCACGTTCTCCAGGCAGCGGTCCGCAAGCGAGTAACCTGGTACTGCCGGTTGTGCTGCGTCCCGCCTTTCCCCCGGGTGGTGATCCGCAACCGGCACCCGCTTGTTTGCCCGGTCAGGCGGCACTCCCCTGAGCTTTCCATCCACGCAGGTTCCCAGCAGGTTTGACTCCAGGGGACCCAATGCCGCCGGAAGGGCGCTCCCGTCAGCACTGAACCTACCCAGTAATTTCTCCAGGGCTGGTACCCGAAAGTCCGGCGCATGCCTTTTGCAGAAGCAATACGTCAGGACAATACCCGTCGAGCCGGACCGCAGCGAGGTTTCCTGCGACGGCTGAGGCGTACCTAATTCCTTCTCCTGACGGGCCCTTCTGCTTAAGGTTACCAGTTGTTTCAGATCAAGTCTGGAGTTGTAGTCCGTAGTATAGATAGAATCCCCGGGAATTGCTGCGCCTATTCCGCGCAAAATCAACTTTGCCGCGCCGGTCCAGCAGTCGTTCTGCAACAGGGTACCCGAAAAAAACAAGGCCCAGGCAATGCCCGCCGTGCCGGCTGACCAGTCGACAGGCGGGGCAATAAAATGATTATGATGAATATGGTAGTCCCAGACAACGGCATTTTCCCAGAGTCTGGCACCTGCCAGCAAGCGTTCAGAGGCATTATTCATGATTTCCGGGCAGAGGCTATGCTGCGTCTGGTGGTAGCAGTAGGCCGCGCCCAGGAGTATCCCCGCGTACCCGTCGGCCAGGTCCGGAGGCAAAGGGAGGTACGTTTTGCGTACTGATGCAAGCAGCGCATGCAGCCCCTGGTCCAGCAACTGCTCAATTTTTTTACCGGGAAAATGGCCGTACACGTGAGACAAGCCGAACAGGATACCGGCTACCCCTTCAAAGAGGCCGGGTTTACCGGGATTGGATTGCGTAAATCTACCGGCCAGGCAATCAAGTGCCTGCTCCACGGAACCGGGCAATTCTTCCTCCTGATGGGCAAGACCGTACTGGCAAGCCAGCAGCAAAGCACCACTTACGCCCAGGCCGGCACGGTACCTGTTCTTTCCGGCAGTTCTGCCAGAATCCAACAACCCAAGGCCCTGCTGCTCACCGTGCAGGCTGTCTTTGAGGAAGTGGTTGGTAAAGTTTCGTGAATCGTTCATGCCAATGGTTGACCGGTGAAAGCAACAAACAGCCCGCGCTTCATTGCCCCTGCTTCATGAGCCGGAAGGCAATGTTCACCCAGTGTTGCGCGTATTTATATCTGAGCGGGTGCCCGACAAAGCGTTTGCGGTTGCCGGCTTTGCTGAACAGGATGGGCCGGTTAACGTAAGTACGTACGGGTGAAACGCCGGGTCCGTAAATTCCATGGGCATGAGCGGGGTTTAAACCGAATGAACAGTGAAGTTAACGAAATGTCGTTACCGGAATCGCAGGTGTTCAATAAGCAATGTCAACAAACGAATATTTTATTAAACACTTTTAAGGATATCCTTATATTTAGCGGGTTGAACGGCGAACCGTTGGCAAGCCTGCCGGGCCGGTTGTGCGTCCGGATCACGAACCGCTTTACTGACCATGCTCAAAAACTTCCTGAAGATTGCCCTGCGTAGTTTACTCAAGCATAAGCTCTACACGGGAATCAGCCTGATTGGCCTGATCGTGGGCCTGACGTGTTGTTTACTGGCATTTTTTTACGTGAAAGATGAGTTGCAATACGATGCGTTTCACCAGGATGCCCCACGCATCTACCGGGTAGCGCTGGAACGGATTTATCCCGACCACCGCTCTTTTTTTGCCACCATTCCTTCTTCTTTTGCGCCGGCAATCAGCCGGGAGATGCCCGAAGTAGCTACGACCCTGCGGATGTGGAAATCCAGTGAGCCCATTCTGGTGCGTAAGGGCGAAAGTACATTTGAGGAAAGCGGGTTCGTGTTTGCCGATTCCACTTTTTTTCGCTTGTTCTCGTTTCACCTGGTAGCCGGCGATCCGCAAACCGTACTACGCCAGCCCCGTTCGGTGGTGCTTACCCAAACAGCCGCCCAGAAATATTTCGGATCGGAAAATGCGTTGGGCAAAACCTTGCAAACCGATTTCGGCACCTTATCCGTTACGGGCATTTGCCGCGATGCGCCGCAACAGTCTCACTTTGATTTTGACATGGTGGCTTCCTGGCAAGCCATTCCTTTCCCGGTACCGGAGCCCAATTACATGTATTTCAATGCCTATACCTACCTGCTGCTTAACCCCGGGGCCGATGCCCGGGCACTGGAGGCCAAACTGCCGACCCTGGTCCAAAAATACGCTTCGGGTCAGATAGAGCGTCAGTTGGGCGTTTCCTATGCAGCCTACCAGGCCGCCGGCAATGGGTACCGTTACTTTTTACAACCCCTGTCTTCCATTCATTTGCAGTCGCACCTGGAAGGAGAACTGGGCACCAACGGGAGTTTGCTTTACGTGTCCATTTTTGTGCTTACGGCGGTCCTGCTCCTGTTTATTGCGGTCATGAATACCATCAACCTGACCACGGCCCGCAGCATGAGCCGGGCCAGGGAGGTAGGCATCCGCAAAGTACTCGGCGCCGAACCCGTACACATCGGGTTGCAATTCCTGCTGGAATCTACCTTGCTCTGCCTCATCAGCGCGCTGTTTGCGGCGATAGCGGCCCGGCTCATGCTTCCATTGCTCAACGACTGGGCCGGTAAAAGCGTGCAGCTCAACTGGCAGGAGGCAGGATACACCCTGGTTGGGCTGTTTTTGCTGACATTGGGGGCGGGCGTTGCCTCGGGAGTATACCCGGCCTTCGTCATGGCTGCATTCAGACCCCTCCAGGTACTCAAGGGAAGATTTAACAGCTCAGCAAAAGGAATCTGGCTGCGCAATGGATTGGTAGGATTCCAATTCTTTGTTTCAACCAGTCTGCTGATCGGTATGCTGGTGGTATTCCGTCAGGTACAATTCATGCGCGAAGGAAACGCAGGGTTTACCAAAGAACGGGTGATGATTCTGAACCGGGTTGATCATTTAACTGACAGCCTGGCCGACCGCCGGCAGGTGCTCCGGCAACACCTGGAGGGCCTGCCTCAGGTGCAGATGGTAGGCATGGGTAACCCGGTTCCGGGCAGACCTTCTTTTGGTTTTCAGTTCCGGTCGGCGGGAAAAAATGAAGTGTTTACGCTCCGGGGGATGATTGCCGAAGAACACCTGATCCGCACGCTGGGAATAAAGATGACTGCGGGCAGGGGTTTTTCCCGGCACTTCACCGACACGTATTCGCTCTTACTCAACCAAACGGCGGTGAAGGAGTTAGGCCTTAAGGATGCGGTAGGCAAACAGCTCCAGATGGTCCACCCCAGTGACTCCTCCCAGAACCGGCCCTATACCATAGTGGGCATCCTGGAGGACTTCCATTTTCAATCGCTGCACGAATCCATTACGCCGCTTGCCGTACTGCATACCAGTAATCCGTTGGCTTTTACCCCTTTCATGGCCATCAAACTGCATCCGGGTGCTGTTCCGGAGGCAGTCATGGGCAAGGTAAAAGCCATCTGGAGGCAGGTAGCCCCCGACCAGCCGTTCTCCTATTCCTACCTGGAGCAGGATTGGAACAGGCTTTATCAGCAGGAGCAACGCTGGGGGGAACTTTTTACTTTTTTTGCAGTCGTCACGCTACTCCTCGCCTGCGGAGGACTCTATGGGCTGGCAGCGTTCCTGGTACACCAGCGCCGGCGCGAAGTAAGCGTCCGCAAGCTTTTTGGCGCTGCCTCGCCCCATCTTTTTCTGTTGTTAAGCAAACGTTTCGTGAACGTCGTCCTGGTGGCAGTCGGATTGGCGGCCGTGGTGATCCATTTTGCCATCCGGCAGTGGTTATCTTCCTTTGCGTACCGGGTTTCCCTGCGGGCCGATGTATATGTAATTCCCATTGGCCTCATCCTGCTGCTCACCCTGGTCACGATCAGTTACCACCTGGTCAAAACCATTCGCACCAATCCTGCTACTGCTTTACGGGAGGAATAGAAATGCTAAAGTAAGTCATGAAAGCAAGGGTCTTACCGAAATAAATGTAAATTCTACTGATAAAATTTTAATGACTGTTTGCTTTTTTTGGATGATTAATGTAAATAACACAATCTAACAAGCAGGGAATTGAAATAACAAATAAGAATGGCCGCCCCGGTTTTCCGCGCCGGCAGTAAAAGTGGTTGGTGGCATTAAAATGCAAGCACTGCTGCTTGCTCTCATCGGTTCGTGTAAGCTTTCTTAACCCTTCAATTACGTATTATCTATGGAAAATCAGACGATTAAAACAGCAGCATGGTCGGTCAAGCGGGCCGGCGAATGTAACGTAACCAAAGTTGCAAAGCTACCCCAGGTGCCGGTAGAACTACGCGGAAATGCCCAACCAGCAACAAGTGATTCCATCACGGTTACTTCACCGGAGATGGATGAGCATTATCTTGCTTGCTGCTCAGGCAGAATACTGATGGCATATTAATGTTTCTGTTTCCCCTCCGAATCGCGGACTCAGCCAGTAAACAAGTATTCCTGCTTACTGCCTGGGTCTGCGGTCGGCATTTCCCGGTAACCTCAGAAGCTTTCGGCACGAAGCCGTAATTTTGTAAAGCCCCGCAGTTGACGGCAGTCATAGATTTCGATCAGGAGAAAGAGGGCTTGCTGTGCGCACCGGCTGCCACCCCCGGCCTGCGCTCTCAACTACACACCCCCGTTTTCGTCTGCACCTTTTTGGGCATCCGCCGTCAAACGCACCCATTGCCTTCCACGCCGGCGACCCCCGCTTTTGTTTTTCATTGCTGACTGTTGTTTGGCAAACAGACCCGGCCGAAGCACCTTGTTTTCAGGCAACTCATGCGCCTTGCGTACGGGGTTGAAACCACTCCGGTTGCATTCGTACCCTTTTTAGGTACCTTTGGCTGCCCGTACGGCCGCTCCTCACAAAGCCGTTGCCTGCCCGTATGAATTCGGCACATTCATTGCATCCTTACGGGGAGAACATTTTATTGATCAACCATACCGTATGAAATCCCTGAGCACCCTACTTTGTGCCGGCCTGCTGGCCGCCGCCACTTTTGCCCACGCCCAAACGCCCCAGCCCGTGACCATCCAACCCTTCGTCAAAAAAATTGACGTTACCGGCACCGCCGAAATAGAGGTGGTGCCCGACCGCATCTTCTTCAGCATCTCCCTGCGGGAATACTTTAAGGAACGGGACAAAGACCGCGTAGACATCGAAGGGCTCGAAAAGCAGCTCGTGGCGGCCGTGCGGGAAGCCGGCGTACCCAAGGAGAACTTCCAGATCGAAAACATTTACGGCAACCGCTGGCAGTGGAACAACCGCAAAAAGCCCGTTGACTTCCTGGAAAGCAAGCGGTACGTGCTCGAACTGTCGGACCTTTCGAAGATCGACCCCATCCTGTCGAAGGTAGACGCCAAGGGCATCGAGTACGTGACCATCAGCCGGTACGACCACACCAAGATGGAGCAGTACCGCCGCGACCTCAAGATCAAAGCCCTGCAAGCCGCCAAGGAAAAGGCCGGCTACCTCCTGCAAAGCGTCGGGGAGCAGCCCGGCGGCGTACTCGAAATCCAGGAACTGGGCGACAACATCTACTACCCGCAACCCTACGAGGCCCGCAGCAACATGATGATGAAAGCGGAAATGGCGCAGGACGCCAGTGCCGCCGGCGGGACCGACTCCGACATCGGCTTCAAAAAAATCAAGCTCCGCTACGAAATGCGGGCTTCTTTTGCGATTAAATAAGGCATAAGACAAGAGACGGGAGACATGAGACTGGTGCCAAAAGTCTCATGTCTCCCGTCTCTTGTCTTATGTCTAGTCTAATTCAAACGTTTGGCCGTATTCGGGAATCTCTACTTGTTCGTAGCCTTCCCCGGCGAGGTGGGCCTGGAAGTTGACCATGCTTTCGTACTCGCCGTGCACGAGAAACACCTTTTTGAGCCGGTTGGGAGACTGGTACTTGACGAACTCCGTCAGGTCGCCCAGGTCGCCGTGGCCGCTGAACACGTCGATGCTCTCGATGCGGGCCATGATGGGAATTTCCTGGTCCTTGGCAATCGAAAGGCTGCGCATGCCCTTGAGCAGTTTGGCGCCCAGCGTCCCTTCCGCGGCAAAGCCGATCATCAGGATGGTGGCGTACGGGTTGGGCAGGTTGGTCATTACGTGGTGTTCCACCCGGCCACCCGAGATCATGCCCGACGACGAGATGATGATGCACGGTTCGGCGTGGTTGGCCAGCGCCTTGCTCTGCTTGAGGTCCTGCACGTACACCAGGTTCTCGAAGTCAAACAGGGTTTCGTGTTCCTCGTGGAACGCTTTGGCGTCGGCGTTGAGGTAGCTCAGGTACTTCTCGTACACCCGCGTACTCTTCAGCGCCAACGGGCTGTCGGAGAACACCTTGACCGGCGGAAAGCCGCCCTGCGTGTACAGCTTGTTGATGGTGTAGAGCAACGCCTGCGTGCGGCCCACGCTAAATGCGGGAATGATGAGCCGGCCCGGGTTATCGATGCAGGTAGACCGGATGATTTCGGCCAGGGCTTCGGCCTGCGTGCCCGTGGTGGTGTGGTAGCGGCTGCCGTAAGTCGATTCGCACAGCAGGTAGTCTACTTCCGGCATCCGCTGGGGATCGGGCAGCAACGGGTAGTCCTTGCGGCCGATGTCGCCCGAGAAGCCGATGGTCGTTTTCTTGCCGTTTTCGGTGACTTCCAGCACAATGTTGGCGGCGCCCAGCAGGTGCCCCGTCGGGATGAAGGTAATCTCCACGCCTTTTTTAATCCGGAATTTCTGGTGGAACGCAACGGTGACCACGCGGTCTACAGTTTCGTCCACCTGGCGTTCGAGGTACAGGTTGTCAGGGTCCACCTTGGCGCCTTTCTTCTTTTTCTTGCGGCGGCCCGTACCGCCCGCCGTCAGTTCGGCCTGGTACGACTTGAGGCGCCTGGCGTTGAGGTTGGCCATGTCCTCGAGCAGCAGTTGGGTGAGCGGCAGCGTGGGGGCCGTGCAAAGGATCTGTCCTTCGTATCCTTCGCGGATCAGGTTGGGCAGGTTGCCCGAGTGGTCGATGTGGGCGTGGGTAAGCAGCACCACGTTGATTTGCGTGGGTTCGAACGGGAACATGCTGTGGGGCAGCGACATTTGCTCCTTCTTCGGGTCGCGGCTGCGATCCATGTCCATGCCGCAGTCGATGAGTATTTTGTAATCGTCTTCCAACTCCAGCAGGTACATACTGCCGGTGACCTGACGAGCTGCTCCCAGGAAAGTTAATTTCATTTTTTACGTATCGTCTAACGAATGCCTATAGGGCAAACGAAAAGGTTATAAGCTCTATTTTAAATTGTTACAAACTTACCGGGAATGGTTGCGGTTATCAAATTTGCGCCGGTAAATGTGAAGCGAATGGGGCATCTTTGGGTTTTTCGGTTCCGAGAAGCCCCTTCTGTACTAACGCATGGCCCAACCCATAAATTCCGAACTCCAACACCTGCTCCAATTGCTCCAGTTGGAGCGGCAGGCCGACCTGGAAGAGTACCAGAACAAGATCGTGAACACGCCGCTGGCCGAACGGCGCCGGCGGGGCACCAGTTGGTACCCGGTGGTGGTTACCGAATCGGGTTTCGGCCCCGGCGAACGGCTGTACCTGGAAGTGGAAAAAACGACCGACCTGCGAACGGCCCACCTGTTTGGTTCGGGCAAATCGGTGTCGCTGTTCAGCGCGGCCGGCGACCCCAGAAACCCCGATGCCATCCAGGGCATCGTGTCCTTCCTGGGCTTTAACAAGATGCGCATCGTGTTCAACGTGGACGAAATTCCCGATTGGCTCGACGACGGCAAGCTGGGCGTAAACCTGCTGTTCGACGAAACCACCTACACCGAAATGACCAAAGCCGTGCGGGAAGTGATGGGCGCCGCCGGCAACCGCGTGGCCCAGCTCCGCGACGTGCTGCTCGGCCACCAGCCCGCCGGGTTCGACCGCAAGGCTTTTACGCCCACCCTGCCGCGCCTCAACGATTCGCAGGGACGGGCCGTAACCAACGCGTTGCAGGCCCGCGACGTGGCCATCATCCACGGCCCGCCGGGTACGGGCAAAACCACTACCCTGGTCGAAACCATCCTGCTGACGCTGCAAACCGAGAAGCAGGTGTTGGTATGTTCGCCCAGCAACGCCTCCGTGGACCTGCTTACCGACCTGCTGGCCGCCCGGGGGGCCGACGTGGTCCGGATCGGGCACCCGGCCCGGGTGGGCGAAGACACCCTGCAACACACCGTGGACGTACGCCTGCAAAACGACAAAGCCTTCGCCCAGATCAAGAAGCTGCGCAAGCAGGCCGACCAGTACAGCCGGCTGGCCCACCAGTACAAACGCAATTTCGGCCGCGCCGAACGCGAACAGCGCAAACAAATCCTGGCCGACGCCCGCAAGCTTTCGCAGGAAGCCAACCAGACCGAAAAGTACCTCACCGACAAAATCCTGAGCGGGGCCCGGGTCATTACCTGTACGCTGGTGGGCGCCGCCAACCGGCACCTCGAAGGCCGCACCTTCCGCACGGTATTCCTCAACGAAGCCGCGCAGGCCCTCGAACCTGCCACCTGGATTCCCTTGCTGAAGGCCGAACGGGTGGTGTTTGCCGGTGACCACTGCCAGTTGCCGCCCACCATCAAGTCGGCCGCGGCGGGGCGGGAAGGGTTGAGCGTGACGCTGTTCGAAAAGGTGGTGGCCCGCCAGCCGGAAGCGCCCGTCATGCTGCAAACGCAGTACCGCATGCACGAGAAGATCATGCAGTTTTCCAACCGGCAATTCTACCACAACGGTTTGCGGGCCGCCGATGCGGTGCGCGAGGCCGTGCTGGGCGAAGCCGACGCCCTGCGGGAGCCCTTCACGTTCCTGGATACGGCCGGCTGCGGCTTCGAGGAGCAGACCAACGCCGAAAACCTGAGCCTGTCGAACCCCGAGGAAGGACGGCTGCTGCTGCGCTACCTCGAATCGCTGCTCGAAACGCTGCGGGGCGAATCGCCGGAGGCGTTGGCGGACAACTTCCGGGTGGGCATCATTTCGCCGTACCGCGCCCAGGTAGAATTCCTGGAAGACACCCTTGCCGAGTTTCCGCTGCTGAGTACCTACCGCAAGAGCATTGCCGTACACACCGTAGACGGCTTCCAGGGGCAGGAACGCGACGTGATCGGCATCAGCCTGGTGCGTTCCAACGATGACGGTGAGATCGGGTTCCTCCAGGACGTGCGGCGCATGAACGTGGCGCTGACCCGGGCCCGGAAAAAACTGGTGGTGGCCGGTGATTCGGCCACACTGGCGGGCCACCCGTTCTACAAGGCGTTCCTCGACTACGTGGAGGAGGCCGCCGCCTACCACAGCGCCTGGGAATTCATGGAATAAGGGGGAGCAGGTCTTGTAAATTGAATACAAAATGATGTTTGAAAAAACATATTTGATTTTCTTCCGTATAGGGCTAATAGTTCAACTGATGTTTAACCAGTAAACTATTGAAGCCATGAACACTTATGATGATAATAACACCTTCGGGAACCGTGCCTTTGACCGGGATGGTCTGGACACGACGGAATTGAGGGCCCGCGGCAACTGGACCGAGCTGAAAGGCAAAATGCGCCAGCAGTACGGTGACCTTACCGACGATGATCTGGAGTACGCCGAAGGCAAGCAGGAAGAATGGTACGGCAAGTTGTCCAACAAGCTGGGCCGCACCATTGACGACATAAGGGACTGGGTTCGCGGGTTGTAACCCGTTCCGGCATATCAAACCAAAGCGCAGGCAACCCCTGCGCTTTTTTTGTGCCCGATGGGTATTGCAATTGTGCCACCGGTCCCGGCATTTGTCCGCTTATCCCGGCTTTGTGCTGCCCATTCAACACCTGACGGACAAGGTATTGCTTTTTGAAATGAGAAGTAGGATATTCGCTTGAACGTTAGCCACTTAGTGGCTGGCGTACTTTTCCTGTTCCCATCAACCATACATAAGCAACCTATGAAAGTCATCAGACAAGGCAGCACTGGCGCAGCCGTCAGGAGCTGGCAGTATTTCCTGCTGGGCCAGGGCCTGTATCCCTACAAAGCCGACGGCTCATTCGGCCCCCGCACCCACGAAGCAACGGTCACCTTTCAGCAGAAACACGGTTTATTTCCCGCCGACGGCGTAGTCGGCAACCGTACCATGGGCCAGGCCATGCTGCTCGGTTACGCCGTGCTCATTGATACGGAAAAGGGCCAGCCCGGCCCCAACTGGCCCGACCGGCCGCCCTTTGAACCCCTGGTTGGCAACGATGCCCGGGCCGAGGTGTTCGGCAAGTTCCGCTACAAGTCGGCTCCCGTGCCGGGCAACCCCGAGAACATTGTGGTGGAGGACGGCTGGGAGGCGAAAAACATTGTGTCGATTGACGTTCCGCAACTGGGCCGCCTCAACAACGGCCGCACCAAAGTGCGCTTCCACAAGCTGGCTGCCAGGCAGTTTCAAGGCCTGTGGGCCGCCTGGGAAGAAGCCGGACTGGTGGACCGGGCGGTTTCGTGGCAGGGCTCCTACGTACCCCGTTTCATCCGCGGCAGCCGCACCACCCTCAGCAACCACGCCTTCGGCACGGCCTTCGACATCAACTCCATCTGGAACGGACTGGGCGTGTGCCCGCCCGTGGTGGGTCAGGAAGGCTGCGTGCGGGAACTGGTCAGCATTGCCCACCATTTCGGGTTCTACTGGGGCGGTCACTTCCCCCACCGGGCCGACGGCATGCACTTCGAAGTAGCCGTAATCAAGTAACAGGTACCTAAAGCACACAAGGTTTCACGCAAAGAAGCGCAAAGGCGGGTAAAGGTGCATGACGGGGAGGTGTCGCGTTGCGGGAAAGGGCCGCGTCGCAGTACTCGTCGCGTCGCGGGAAGGCGTCGCATTGCGGGGTGGACCGCGTCGCGGCTCCCCTCCTCGGAGGGGTTAGGGGGTGGGTTTACCTATATGCCACGGATAATGTGGGGTCACCGCGAAGCGGAATTTACATAAGGCGGAATTAGTAAAGATTTTTGCTTTAGCGTAAGGGAGATTACCGTCATGCGGTGATCCTCGGATCACGCGTAGCCTATCGGTAAACCCACCCCCTAACCCCTCCGAGGAGGGGAGCCGCGACGCGGTCCACCCCGCAATGCGACGCCTTCCCGCGACGCGACGAGTACTCCGATGCGGCCCTTTCCCGCAATGCGACACCTCCCCGTCATGCACCTTTACCCGCCTTTGGGTGAAAACAAACTATTTGTAAATCAGCACAGTGGGCTTGCCGTCGGCCTTCACGAAGCCCCGGTACATGCCTTCGGAGTTGAACGGCATGGCAACGTTGCCCTGGGCATCTACGGCAATCACGCCGCCTTCCCCGCCGCGCTGCACCAGTTTTTTCATCACCACTTCATCAGCCGCTTGCTGCACCGACAGCCCCTTATATTCCATGAGGGCCGAAATGTCGTACGACACGACGGAGCGAATGAAGTATTCGCCGTGGCCGGTGGCCGAGACGGCGCAGGTCTGGTTGTTGGCGTAGGTACCCGCCCCGATGATGGGGGCGTCGCCCACCCGGTTCCAGCGTTTGTTGGTCATGCCCCCGGTGGACGTGCCGGCAGCCAGGTTGCCGTACGTGTCGAGGGCCACGGCGCCTACGGTACCGTACTTGTTGCCTTCGGTAAAGATTTGTTCGTCGAGGCTGCCCTTGTCGCCCGAGTGGTCAAGCTGCACCTTCTCTTCCTTCTTGGCGTTCTGCAACTGCTGGTAGCGGGTTTCGGTGTAGAAGTACGACGGGTCCACGATTTCGAGGCCCTTTTCTTTGGCGAACTGCTCGGCGCCGCGGCCGGTGAGCATGACGTGCTCCGAAGCTTCCATCACCTTGCGGGCCAGGGAAATGGGACTTTTTACGGTAGTTACACCAGCCACGGCGCCGGCCTTCAGTGTTTTGCCGTCCATTACGGAAGCGTCGAGTTCGTTCTTGCCCTCATTGGTGAATACGGCGCCCTTTCCCGCGTTGAACAGCGGCGACTCTTCCATCACGTGAATGGCGGCTTCAACGGCGTCGAGGCTGGCGCCGCCTTTCTTCAACACGTCGTAGCCGGCTTGCAGGGCTTGCTGGAGGGCCGCCTGGTAGGCTTTTTCCTTCTCGGGCGTCATGTTCTGGCGGGTAATGGTGCCTGCTCCCCCGTGGATGACCAACGTAATTTTGCTCATGTCCTTTTGTACGGGAGATTGCGCCGGCAACGTTGCCTGGGCGGCAACCAGCAGGCAGCAGAGGCAGAAAAAGAAGGTACGCATGGGAAGGTTGGGTAAGGGTTGATGCAGTTCTCAAAAACCTTTCGGGTTTTGAAAACCCGAAAGGTTTACCAATTCGCTATATAACAAAAAAGCCCGTACGAGACGGGCTTTCCACGTTTTAACTTTCCATTAGCTGCTGGCAAGCGCCTCCGCACCCCCCACGATTTCGAGAATCTCTTTCGTGATGGCGGCTTGGCGGCTACGATTGTATTGCAATCGTAATTCTTTCAATAGTTCTTTTGCATTGTCAGTTGCCTTGTCCATGGCCGTCATGCGGGCGCCGTGCTCAGAAGCGTTGGACTCGAGCAAGGCCCGGTAAAACTGCACTTTCAGCGATTTTGGCACCAGTTCCTGGAAAATCTCCTCCTGGGAAGGTTCAAAAATGTAATCAATCTTGTTGCCTTTCTGCTGCTGCACGGGAGCCGGCAGGATGGGCAGAAATTGTTCGCGCTTCACGATCTGGGTAGCCACGTTGCGGAACTCGTTGTACACGATGTCCACGCGGTCGTAAGTGCCGTTGAGGAAGCCGTTCATGGCAAACTCGGCGGCCGTACGGGCTTTGGCAAAGCTCAGTCCGACAAACAGCGTGCTGAACTCCCCGATCACCGGGAAGCGGCGGCGGGAAAAAGCGTCCATGCCCTTCTTGCCGATGGGCATGATGGTAACGTTGCCGGCGGCGGACTGGGCCGGGTAGCGTTCCTGGACCTGGGCCAATACGCCCTTCATCACGTTGGTGTTGAAGGCGCCGGCCAACCCCCGGTCGGAGGTGATGGCAATGATCAGTACCCGCCCGGGAGCCCGCTCCTGCGCAAATGGATTGGCCACGTTGTCTTCCACGGCCGCCGACAGGTTGTTGAGAATACCCGCCAGGCGCTGGGCGTACGGACGCATCTGGATGATGGCGTCCTGGGCCCGGCGCAGTTTGGCCGCCGAAACCATTTTCATGGCTTTGGTGATCTGCTGCGTGGAATTGATGGATACAATCCGGTTCCTTACCTCTTTTAAACTAGGCATGTGGAGTTTATGAGTTCATGAGTTTATGAGTTCAAAGTTTATGAGTAGTGCGGATCAATTCGCTTTCTTACTCATAAACTCATGAACTCATAAACTTTATACTTTATTTGGCGAAACTTCTGGCTACTTCCTGGGCTACTTTTTTGAGTACGCCGGTCACGCTGTCGTCCATCTTGCCCAGGCGGAGGGCGTTCAGGGTATCCTTGTGACTGGTCACCAGCGTCGTGTTGAACTGCTTTTCAAAATCCCGCACCCGGTTCACCGGCACGGTGTCGAGCAGACCGGTGGTGGTAGCGTACATGATGGCTACCTGCTGTTCCACGGGCACCGGCGAGAACTGCGGCTGCTTCAACACTTCGGTGTTGCGGCGGCCCCGCTCAATGGTGAGTTTGGTGGCGGCGTCAAGGTCAGAACCAAACTTGGCAAACGCTTCGAGTTCGCGGTACTGGGCCTGGTCGAGCTTCAGCGTACCGGCTACCTTCTTCATCGACTTGATCTGGGCGTTACCCCCCACGCGGGATACGGAAATACCCACGTTGATGGCGGGACGTACGCCGGCGTTGAACAGGTTGGTTTCGAGGAAGATCTGGCCGTCGGTAATCGAAATTACGTTCGTGGGGATGTAGGCCGAAACGTCACCGGCCTGCGTTTCGATGATCGGCAGGGCCGTCAGCGAACCACCGCCTTTTACGCGGCCCCGCAGCGACTCGGGCAAATCGTTCATCTGGCGGGCAATGGTGTCGGAAGTCGAAATCTTGGCGGCCCGTTCGAGGAGGCGGCTGTGCAGGTAGAACACGTCACCCGGATACGCCTCGCGTCCCGGGGGGCGGCGCAGCAGCAGCGACACTTCGCGGTAGGCTACGGCCTGCTTCGACAGGTCGTCGTAGATCACGAGGGCCGGCCGGCCGGTATCGCGGAAGTATTCACCGATGGCCGCACCCGTGAACGGCGCGTAGAATTGCATCGGCGCCGGGTCGGCGGCCGGGGCGGCGACCACGATGGTGTAGGGCATGGCACCGGCCCGGGTGAGGGCGTCTTTCACCTGGGCAATCGTACTGGCCTTCTGGCCGCAGGCTACGTAGATGCAGATTACGGGTTCGCCCCGTTCGTAGAATTCCTTCTGGTTGATGATCGTATCGATGGCCACGGCAGTTTTGCCCGTCTGGCGATCCCCGATGATCAGTTCCCGCTGGCCGCGGCCGATCGGGATCATGGCATCGATGGCCTTGATGCCCGTTTGCAGCGGCTCGTTCACCGGCTGGCGGTAAATTACGCCCGGGGCCTTGCGTTCCAGGGGCATTTCGAACAGTTCGCCGGTCAGGCTGGGGCCGCCGTCAATGGGTTCGGCCAGTGTATTCACCACGCGGCCCAGCAGGCTGTCGCCTACTTTGATGGCGGCAATGCGGTTGGTCCGGCGCACGGTGTCACCTTCCCGGATACCGCTGTAGTCACCCAGGCAAACCACCCCTACGTTATCTTCTTCGAGGTTCAACACGAGGCCGTTGAGGCCGTTGGCAAACTCCACGAGTTCGCCGGACTGCGCCTTCGACAGGCCGTAAATGCGGGCTACCCCGTCGCCCACCTGGAGCACGGTGCCCACTTCTTCCAGTTCAGCCTCCGTCTTGGAATTGGAGAGCTGCGCTCTCAGAATGGCTGATACCTCATCGGGTCTTACAGAAACCATATAGTATTGTTTATTTGTATGCGCAGCGGCGTAGTCGGCCCCGCGCAGATTGTCTAAAAATCAGGATTTCGTCATTTGGTATTTCAACCGCTGGAGCTTCGTCTTGATCGACTCATCGATCTGCTGGTCTCCCACCTGCAACACAAACCCACCGATCAGGGCCGGGTCTACTTTTTCGCGCAGTTCTACCTGCTTCCCGGATATCCGCGTCACCAGGTCCGTAAACTCCTGCCGTTGGGCCGCATCGAGCGGATACGTCGTGGTCACTTCCGCTACCTGGATGTTCTTGTGGCTGTTGTACAGTTTGTGGAATTCCGTGGCAATGCCGGGCAGCAACTGCTCCCGGTTCTTGCGGGTGATGATCTCAATGATGGTGAAGGAGACGGGGTGCACCCGATTCTGGAAAATCTCCTTTAATACCGCGTATTTTTTCACGTGCGCCACGATGGGGCTTTGCAGCATCAGGTCCAGGCCCCGGTTTGCGGCAACCACCTGCGCAAACGACTGCATGTCATTGTGGACTTCTTCCAGCACGCCTTTTTCGAGCGACAGCTCTAAAAGGGCCTTGGCGTATCGGGCAGCAGCTCTACTATCAGCCATATTCTAATTAGCTCAGGTGAATGTCTTTTACAAACTGGTCTACCAACTGGCGCTGCTGCGTATCTCCGTTGATTTGCCGGCGGATTACCTTTTCGGCAATGTCTACCGACAAAGTAGCCACCTGCCGGCGGATGTCGTCAATGGCGGCCTGCCGCTCCGACTGGATGGCGGCGCGGGCGCTTTCCACGATGCGGTTGCTTTCGGCGGCAGCTTTGTTTTTGGCTTCTTCCACGATGGCATCGGCCGTCTGCTGGGCCTTGCGCATCATGGCGTCTCTTTCGACGCGGGCCTCGTCGAGCAGCCGTTCGTTGTCGGCGCGCAGCCGGGTCATTTCCTGGCGGGCCAGTTCGGCCGAGCGCAGGGCGCCTTCAATGGTTTCTTCCCGTTCGCGCAGCGAACTCATGATCGGCTTCCAGGCAAAACGGCTCAGCAGCAGGAGCAAAAACAGGAACGTAATGGTTTGCCAGAAAAGAAGGCCAAATTCGGGGGTGATTAGATTCATGGGTAATGTAAGCCTCTCCGGGTAGCTTTTACTTGATGTGCAAAAAATTAAGGAGTCATTTTTTTCTGTTCACGCTTCCTTTCCGTACGGATTAAACCTGCCGGTGCACCTAATGCGCACCGGCAGGTTTGAATCAATTAGCCCAAATTCAGGGAAATCAGCAGACACACTACCACCGCGAAAAGGCCGAGACCTTCGATAAGCGCGGCGGCAACGATCATTGCCGTCTGAATACGGTTTGCAGCTTCGGGCTGGCGGGCGATGGCCTCAACGGCTCCGCCACCAATGCGACCAATGCCCAGTCCAACGCCTAACGCAACCAGACCAGCACCGATACCGGCACCCATAACTGCTAAGCCAACGCTGTTTGAAACGTCATTGGCAGCCTGTAACAACAAAGTAAGCAACATGATTATTGGGATTTATATAAAAGTGGAACAGAAATTCAGGTAGTAAAAGATTAATGGTGGTGCTTGGGGTCCACCGAGTCATGCTCGATGCCCAGGTCGCCGTGGTGCTCGTGCTCCTCGACGGCGCTGCCGATGTAGAGGGCCGAAAGCATCGTGAATACGTACGCCTGGAGAATCGCCACCAGCAGTTCAAGAATGTTCATGAACAGGGCAAAGGCTACGATCACCGGCCCTACGGCAATGCTCTTGGCAATGAAGATCAGCGAAAACAAGCTCAGGATGATGATGTGGCCGGCCGTGATGTTGGCAAACAACCGGACCATCAGCGAGAAGGGCTTGGTGATGATGCCGATGAGTTCCACGGGAATCATGATGGGCAGCAGCCAGACGGGTACCCCGGGCGTAGCGAAGATGTGCTGCCAGTAGTACTTGTTGGAGCTGAACAGCACGATGATGAGCGTAATCAGCGCCAGGATCAGCGTAACGGCAATGTTGCCGGTGAGGTTGGCGCCGCCCGGCATCAGGCCGAGCAGGTTGTTGAACCAGATGAAGAAAAACACCGTGAGCAGGTACGGCATGTACCGCTGGTACTTGGGACCAATGTTGGGCCGGGCAATGTCGTCGCGCACGAACAGGATGATGGGCTCGAAGAACGACTGGATGCCCCGCGGGGCCCGGCCCTGGTTTTTCTTGTAGGCGCCGGCCACCGTAAAAAATACCGCAATCAGCAGGATGGCGCTCAGGAAGAGCGAAGCCACGTTGCGGGTGATGGAGAAGTTGTAGAACTTGTTACCGGAAAGTGAAACAATGTGGTCGTGTTCGTCGAGCTTGTAATCCCCGTAGGTGCGGGTTTCGTTGTGGAACCGGGAGGAGGAGAACACGTCCAGGCCCTGACCGGGAACGAAGAGGATTACGGGCAGCGGCAGCGTCCAGTGGGAGTGGCCCACCGTGGCAAAGTGCCATTCGGGAGAGTCGCCCACGTGGTGGAGAATCATGTCTCCCGCCCTGAATTTACCTTCTTCGTGCTGGGCCGACACGGGGTGATCGGCCGGTTCCTGCGCAAATGAAAGGAAGGGGGTAAGCGCAACAAGTAAGAAAAAAAAGAACTTTTTGAAGGTATTGCTATTTCCTGCGTCCATATCGTTTCCATTAACTCGCACCAGGCGAATCGCGCCGCAAGTTACCCAGAACGCCCCAAATTTCAAATCCGAGGAACAATAAATAGAGGACAAAAAAATTAGTCACGAAAATGCGTAAATCCGGGGGGCGCTGGTAGATGAAAATGCCGATGAATACGGCGCTGAGCAGGAAGCGCAAACCGATCACGGCCATGTAAGAAGCCATAAAATTGTCCTTGTTTCGCCGGATGGCCCCCCCGATGAACCACTCCCCGAGGAGCGTGAGCACGAAGTAGAAGACCAGCACCCACCAGGCCAGCGGGTGAATCCAGGCGTCGTACCCACTGTCAACGGCGAACATAACGGCGGCTACTGCGGCCGCAAAAAGCACCAGACGCACCATACGCAATCCCTGTTTAGTCCTATAAAAGAAAACACGTTCCAAATATCGGGGATATTTCGGAACGTGTCCTCATGAATGTCAATAAGGGTTGCTACTTGGGGAGCCCGCGGATGAGTTGCACCAGCGAACCGATCACGGCCAGCAGGGAGAGCGACACCGTGAACAGGGGGCGCAGGCCCAGCCACGCGTCGAGTTTGATGCCGCCCCACACGCCCAGCCCGATGGTGACCATCATCTGGAAGGCCAGCCCCGAGTACCGGACGTAGCTGCTGGTCTCACTTGACGAGTTCTTCTTGTTCTTTGAGTTGTCCATTCACCGCGTCTCCGATCTTGATTTCTTTGGGCGCCGTGCCCATTTTAATGGTTCCGTTCCAGACGGCGCCGGCTTCCACCACCAGCTTGCCCGTCACAATGTCACCCTTGATGACGGCCGTAGCCTTCAGCGTGAGTACTTCCGTTACGTCCACGGTGCCTTTTACTTCGCCCGCAATTTCGGCATTCTGGGAAATGATATTGCCCTCCACGTAGGAAGAATCGCCCAGGGCTATTTTCGACTTCGACTTGATGTTGCCGAGGATCTTGCCTTCTACCCTTACGTTGCCGAAGGTTTCGATGTTGCCTTCCACGGTAGTGCCTTTCATGATTTGCGTGCTGGAGTTGCTCAGTTCCACCTGTTCTTTGCGGGCTTCTTTGTTATTAAACATAGCTGGGAGGGTAAATTGACAATGGAAAATAAAAAACGGACGGTAACGGGTCCTCTAAAAAACGAATCAGAATGTGATAAACTGCTCGGGGTTGACGGGGTTGCTGTTGTGCCACAGCTCAAAGTGCAAATGCGGCCCGGTGGTGAGTTCGCCGCTGTTGCCGATCACGGCAATGGCCTCGCCGGCTTTCACCAGGTTGCCTTCCTTCTTCAAAAGTACCGAATTGTGCTTGTACACCGACACCAGGTTGCCGGCGTGCTGCACCATAATGACGTGGCCCGTATCGTGGGTCCACGAGGCGAGCACCACGGTCCCGTCGGCCACGCACTTGATGGTCTCGTCCTTCTTGGCTACCAGGTCGATGCCGTAGTGCTGGATGCGCGGATTGAACTTATCGGAGATGATGCCCCCGCTGACGGGGTTGAACAGGAACAGGTCCGGCAGGTTCGCCCCCTTTGGATTAGACACCGTGCGGACGGTACCCGTACCGGCTTCAAACTCCTTGCGGAACTCGGCGTCTACCGGGTCCACGGCGTCGATGTTTACCTGCTTCACCTTCTTGCTGGCCTTCACGTTGGTGAGGCTGTCTTCCTTAAGGTACTCATCGTCACCGTTGATGGCCTTGTGCACCCCCAGCAGCAGTTTCTCCCGGGCCGCCAGTTGCCCGTGCAGCGAATCGACGGCCGCTGAGAGGTTGAGCAGCTTTTTGTTGATCTCTACCTCTTTGCTGGCGGGGTGAAACCACCGGGCCAGAATGGTACTGGAAAGATAGAAGGAAAGGGAAAATAAAATAATCAGCGACGCCGTTGTAATTACCAGCAGCCGGGCGTAATTAAAGCTTATTGTCTTTTTTTCCTCAAAATTCTCCTCGTTCCGGATGACCAGCAGGTACCGGGTGGCGAGTTTGGTAGACAACGTGCTTTTTGGTTTCAAGGACAGGCGTCGGATTTTGGGGAAAACAAAAATAGAAAATACATACTGCTTCCGCCAAGGCCGGTGACCGGCAAGGTACCCTTCCGCCCCCGATTGCCCTCCGGAACGTTGTAATAAAACTTTGCTTTTTAGGCAAAAGCACCCGTAAATGGACATTATGGATGCCTGTTATACCACCGTAAAACCTTTAACTTTGCAGACTGATTCCGATCAATTGTTCCTTATGCTCCCTTTTACGGCAAGCGTGACTGTGATAAATACCTTGGTTTGTTTCATCAAAGAAAAAGGGGCGCATTACGCGTCTTTGGGCAGCGTGCTGCTCGGGTTGGCTTCGTTCTTACTGACCTCCTGTTCCCAGCACGGGAGCGGCATTACCCACCAGGCTTACCACAACCTGACGGCCCACTACAACGCCTACTACCTGGCCAAAGAAAAGCTTACCGAAGCCGAAGTGGCCCTGTTTCAGAACCGCAAAGACGACTACACCCGCGTACTCGACGTACTGACCCCGCTGGACAGCACGCAGTCCGGTTCGGTGAAAACGCAGGCCGAATACGCCATTCAAAAAGCTTCCATTGCCATTCAGCGGCACAAAAACAGCAAGTGGCTCGACGACTCCTACCTGGTGGTGGGCAAAGCCCGTCACCTGCTCATGGACTATCCCAACGCCATTGAGACCTACAAGTACGTAAACACCGAAAGCAAATCACCGTCGGCCCAGCACCAGGCCATGATCGGCATGTTGCAGGCGTTCACGGAGATGAAGGATTACAACTACGCCCGGGCGGTGATCGAACGGCTGCGTAAGGAAAAGTTGAAGAAGCGGGACCTGGTAGAATTTTACCTGGCCCGGGCCCAGTACCATTTGCAGCAGGAAGAATACGACCCCACCCTGGCCGTGCTCAAGAAGACCGTCCGCATGATGCGCCGCGGCGAACGTAGGGCCCGGGTGCATTTTATCATTGCCCAACTGTACCAGGAAATCGAGAAAGGCGCCGACGCCTACAAGCACTACACGGCCACGCTGCGCAACAACCCTTCGTTCGAGCTGGCCTTCTACGCCAAACTGCATTCCATTGAGGTGTACCAGTCGAAGGGGGCGCAGGGCAACCGCCGGCTGATGGCTAACTTCCGCAAACTGCTGCACGACACCAAAAACGCCGAATACAAGGACAAGATTTACTACCACATGGCCCTGTACGAGTACCGGGAGAAGCGGTACGATAAGGCCATCGGTTACCTCAAGCAGTCGGTACAGGCCAACACCAGTGACCCGGCGCAGAAGGGGTACGCCTTTCTCAAACTGGGCGAAATTTACTACGATCACCTGAAGCAGTACGACCTGGCCAAGGCGTACTACGACAGCACCCTGACGGCGCTGCCCGAGACGGCCCGGGGTTACGACGCCATTGCCAAGCGGCAGAAAGTTTTGGACAGCTTCGTGTCAAACATTACGACCATTGAAACGGAGGACAGTTTGCAAAACCTGGCCCGCCTGGATGACCAGTCCCTGGATGCCTTTTTCGAAAAAGTACTGACGGAGGAAGAGGAAAAACAGAAAGAACTGGAGAAACTGGAACGCCGGCAGACGGAGCAGCAGGCCGCCAGCATTTTCGAAAGTACCCTCCCCGACAACGGACAGGATAACGCCCGCAGCAACCGCGGTGGCGGTGGCGGCGGCGGTAATAACGCTAGTGGCACCTGGTACTTCGCTAACGCAACGGCCGTGAGCCAGGGACGCACGGCGTTTGCCCGCAAATGGGGCAACCGGGCGCCGGAGGACAACTGGCGCCGGTCGGCCCGGGAACGGGAAGTGAGCTTTGAGGAAGACCCGGCGCAATCCCGCCGGGCGGCCACGGAGTCGCCCCTGGCGGAGGCGCCCCAGAAGATGGACCGCAAGCAGCGCAAAGAAACCATGCTCGGCACGCTGCCCCGCACGCCGGAAGCGTTGGCGGCCTCCAACAAAAAGGTGGAGGATGCCTACTACAACCTGGGCAAAATCTACCACCTGGAGTTGCAGGAGACGCCCAACGCCCTCAACTCCTTCGATACCCTGCTGGTACGGTATCCCGAGACGGAGTACAAGCCTGAGGTGTATTATTTCCTCTACATCATCCACAAGAGCGAGGCCAACGAGCAGCAGGAAACCTACAAGAACAAGCTCCTGGCCGAGTTCCCCACCTCTTCATTCGCCAAACTTGTCGCCAACCCCGACTACCTGAAAGACGACAACCTGGCCAACCTGGAAGCGGAAAGGGCATTCTCCGAAGCCTATCAGCAATTTGAGTACGGGAATTACGCTGATGCGGATCGCCTGGTCTCCGACGGCCTCAGCCGGTTCCAGACCGGCGAGACGAATGAACGCTTCAAAGTGCTGCGGATTCGCATCATCGGGAAAACCCAGGACTTGAATGCATACCGCAACGCACTGAATGAATTCCTCAGCCAGCACTCCGAAAGTGCCCTGCTTCCTTACGTGCAAAACCTGCTACAGGCTACCGAGGGATTTGCCAACCGTTCTAAATAGTAGGCTTTATTGCGTAATTTGGGAAACGCAACCCTTTTTTTGGTTGTTTACCATTCGTGTGCCAACCTAAAACAGAACCGTACTCATCCTTCATTTTTGCCGAGACAGCAACATGCTTTATTTAGAAAAAGGTAGTTATCTTAAATGGATCAAGTGGCTTTGGATCAGTTTTGTGGCCTTTTGGGGGCTTTTCATTTTTTACATTTTTGCCGTCAGCAGCGACTTGTTCGGGCTGTTTGGTCCCCTGCCTGACTTCAAGTCTCTCGAAAATCCCAAGAGCGAACTGGCTTCCGAACTGTATTCCGCGGATGGTGTCCTGATGGGAAAGTATTTCGTTGAAAACCGCTCCCCGGTGGAGTACGAGCAGATTTCCCCCAACGTGATCAACGCCCTGGTTGCCACGGAAGACGTTCGTTTTGAGCGGCACTCTGGCATTGATTTCAAAGCTACCCTTTCGATTCCCTGGTACGTGCTCAAAGGTGACCCCAAGGGCTCCAGCACCCTTTCGCAACAGGTTGCCAAGAACCTGTACCGCACCCGGGGGGATGAAACGATGGGGTCACTGGGCCACGTTCCCGGCCTCAATATGCTTATTATCAAAACCAAGGAATGGATTACGGCCATCAACATTGAGCAGAACTACACCAAGCGGGAGATCATCAGGATGTACCTCAACACGGTGGACTTTGGCAGCAATGCTTTCGGCATCCGGACTGCGGCCCGCACGTACTTTAGAAAGGAACCCCTCGAACTTACCGTTGCCGAGTCGGCCCTGCTGGTGGGCACATTGAAATCAACTACCTTCTACAATCCGATCCGTAACCCCAACAATGCGTTTTCGCGCCGCAACACTGTGCTGGCCCAGATGCAGAAGTACGGTTACCTGTCGGAAGAGGAGTTTGGCAAGCTGAAGCAGATTCCCATTGCCAAAATGGTGGACAAGTACCAAGTAGATAACCACAACAAGGGCATGGCTACCTACTTCCGGTCGTACATTCAGAACGAACTCATTCAATGGTGCAGGGAACGCAACCTGAGCCTGTACCGGGACGGCCTCCGCGTTTACACCACCATTGATTCCCGCATGCAGCGGTACGCCGAGGAAGCCGTGGTAGAACACATGTCGGACGTGCAAAAGCGGTTCAATACGTATTGGAAGGGCCGCAACCCCTGGCGGGACGAGTTCAACAAAGAAATCCCAAACTTCATTGAGAACGTGGCCCGTCGCACCCACCGCTTCCGTTCCTTGAAGGAACGCTACGGTGACGATGAGGATTCCATCTGGATTGTGATGAAGAAGCCCGTGAAGATGCGCGTGTTCACGTGGAAGGGCGAAAAAGACACGACAATGAGTCCGATGGATTCCATCCGTTACTACAAGCGTTTCCTGCACACCGGGCTGATGGCGATGAACCCGGAGAACGGGGAGATCAAAGCCTGGGTGGGCGGCATTGATTTTAAGTACTTCCAGTACGACCACGTGAAGCAGGGCCGCCGGCAGCCGGGTTCTTCGTTCAAACCAATCATCTATACTGCCGCTATTGACAACGGATTTACGCCTTGCTCTCAGGTAACGGATGCTACAGTAACTTTTCCGAGGGACGAGAATGGCAAGGCGTATACGCCGCAGAACTCAGACGGTCCTCCCTCCGGGGAAATGATGACTTTGCGCAGAGCCATTGGCCGCTCCGTGAATACGGTTTCAGCTCACCTGGTGTATAAGCTGGGCGCCACTACAATCGTAGACTATGCGCGTAATCTTGGCATCACCAGTCCGCTGGAAGCAGTGCCTTCTATTGCTTTGGGTACGCCGGACGTTTCGATGTATGAACTGCTGGGCGTGTATAGCACTTTCGTAAACAGTGGTTTCTGGACGCAGCCTAAATACATTACTCGGATTGAAGATCGTAAAGGAAACGTATTATGGGAGGTGCCTACCACTACGCGTCAGGCGTTGAGCGAGGAAACGGCTTACACAATGGTACATATGCTTAAAGGTCCCATTGAAGAGCCGGGTGGTACGGCCCGTGGCTTGTACCGCTATAAGTTCACTTTCAAAGGCAATACCGAAGTGGGCGGCAAAACCGGTACTACGCAGAACAATTCCGACGGCTGGTTTGTTGGTATTACGCCAAAGTTGGTGGCCGGTGTTTGGGTAGGTGGTGATGACCGCAGCATCCATTTCCGCGGCAAGGACGGGGAAGGCGGACGGATTGCATTGCCTGAGTTCGGGCTTTTCATGGACAAGGTATTCGCCGATTCCGAGCTGGCGCCAGAGTACAAAAACACTAAATTCAAACGCCCCAAAAACCTATCCATCTCCCTGGATTGCAACGTATACCAGGATGCAATCCCGGTGAGCAGTGATTCAACGTACGTTGCCCCCTCGGTCAACGACTCGTTGACGAATGCGGGGCTATTTTAATACGCATGGATGAGAGACCACACTTAAAAGAAAGGATCGCCCGGTTGCCCGACGCACCGGGCGTTTACCGTTTTTTCAACCAGGAAGGTGAAATTATCTACGTAGGCAAGGCCAAGAACCTCAAGAACAGGGTCAGCAGCTACTTTGTAAAATCGAACCAGCACGACCGCAAGACCCTGCGCATGGTCTCGCAGATCGTCAACTTTGAGTTCACGATTGTGAATACCGAGTACGATGCCTTGCTGCTGGAAAATAACCTGATCAAGCAGTACCAGCCGAAGTACAACATTCTGCTGAGGGACGACAAGACCTACCCGTACATCTGCATCACCAAAGAGCCTTTCCCTAAGCTGATTGCTACCCGCAAGCTGGAACGCGAACTGGGTACCTTCTATGGGCCTTACGCCAGCGTACGGGCCATGCATACACTTGTAGAGTTGCTCCGGAAGCTCTATACCATCCGAACCTGCAATCTGCAACTAACGGAAAAGAACATTGAAGCGAAGAAATTCAAGGTTTGCCTGGAGTACCACATCGGCAATTGCAAGGGTCCGTGCGAAGGACTATTCAGCGCCCAGGAGCACGACCACAACATTGAACAGATCCGTTACATCTTGAAAGGCAACATTGCGCCGGCCCTCCAGTATTTCCGGCATAGGATGCAGGAAGCCGCCGCGGATTTGGCTTTTGAAAAGGCCCAGGAGTACAAAGAAAAGCTGGAACTGCTGGAAAACTTTCAGAGCAAGTCACTGGTGGTGAATCCCAACCTCTCGGATGTGGATGTACTGGCCCTGCTTTCGGATGAGGAATGCGCTTACGCCAGTTACCTGCGCATTGTGAACGGCTCAATCATCCAGGCCAAAACGGTAGACATCAAGAAGAAGCTGGATGAGACGGATAACGAAATTCTCACGTTGCTGCTCATCAGTTTTCGCAGCGAATTCGACAGCCACTCGAAGGAAGTCATCACCAACATTCCGTTGAGTACTACGCTTGAAGGCATTACGCACACCATTCCCCAGATCGGCGACAAGAAGAAACTGCTGGAACTGGCGTTGAAGAACGTGCTTTACCACAAGAAGGAACAGACCGAGAAGCGGGGACAGCAGGAACAGGCCAGCAAGGACCGCAGCAACCGCGTGCTGCTTAAATTACAGCAGGACCTGCAACTCAAGACCATTCCGCTCCACATTGAGTGCTTCGATAACTCCAACTTCCAAGGTACCAACCCCGTCTCCTCAATGGTGTACTTCCGCAATGGGGTGGCTTCCAAGAAGAACTACCGGCACTTTAACGTGAAAACGGTAGAAGGGCCAGATGACTTTGCTTCCATGCACGAGGTTGTTTTCCGGCGTTACAAGCGAGTGCTTGACGAGAAAGGAGAGTTGCCTGACTTGATAATAATAGACGGGGGGAAGGGTCAATTAAGCGCCGCCTGCGACGCGTTGAAGGAGTTGTCTTTGTACGGAGAAATACCAATTGTAGGCATTGCCAAACGTTTAGAGGAAATCTACTTCCCTCAGGACAGCCTTCCGCTTTACATTGACAAGAAGTCGGAGTCACTACGATTAATTCAGCGCATCCGGGACGAAGCCCACCGCTTTGCCATTACCTTTCACCGGGACCAGCGCAGCAAGAACTCCCTCAACAGCCAGTTGGAAACCATCCCGGGCATTGGCAAAAGCACCACCGAGAAACTGCTGAAAACGTACAAGTCGGTCAAAAAAATCAAGGAGGCGGACCTTACGGAACTAGCCAAGTTGATCGGGCAGTCAAAGGCAAGCGCCGTTAAGAATCACTTAACCAAATAAAAAAAGCGGGTTTAAAACCCGCTTTTTTTATTTATGTCTTTACCCGAGGTGGGCGATTAGAACTCCCACAGGTTGTGTTCAAACTCCATTAGTTGCTGACGAGCCCACTCAGAGGCCATCAAGCCTTTCTTGCCTTCGCCGTACACATCGTTCAGGCTGTTGTCATCGGGATTAGAAACCTTGATGATACGGCTGGCGAAAAGGCGCAGATCGAATGCGTCCGACAGGTTCTTGTGCTCCTGGTTGTTAAGGGCGTTGAACCAAACGGCGTTGGGGCTGCTCTTGAACAATTTTGCCAGGTCTAAGTATTTGAAGGAGGCAACGCGCTTATCGATGCCGGTTTCGCCGTTGCGTTCGGCCGGCAAGAAGATCGTTAACGACTGGATGTCATAGTACAAGCGTGACCGTACTTTGTCGAAGAGCCAGTCTTCTTTCAGCTCAAGCTGAGTGAAGAAGGACGGGTCATACTCCTGCGCACCTCCGCCTTTTTCTAAGTCAGCAATTCGCTGTTGCTTTTCAGCAGCCGTCAGGAAGTCATCATCCTTGATGCGCTGAATTTCAAATTTCTTTTCTTCAGGCGTCATAGTGGTTCCTACTGCGCTGATGTTCTGCACGAATTCCTCAATCGGCATTTTCTTGGTGAGGGAATCGTCAGTGTAGGGCTGCAGCAAACCTTGCTTTACGGCGTTGAAGATGAAACGGGTAATTTCGTTTCCTCTTGCCATGAAAGGACGGTTTTGCTTCTCCTTCATATCCAGGTTTTGCCACACGGTACGCTTAAACATTACGTGCGACTCGTGAATAGGCCGAACCGAATTAGGATTATATCCACGCGTATCAACTTCCTGAGCCGTACCCGTGATCGATGCACCCGCAATCAATGCACCAACTAAAAGCCCTTCTTTAACAAATTTCATAGTAATGTGATTATTGGAGGAGTGTATCGTTAAGTGATCGAGTCAGGATTCAACCGTAGCGGCAGTGCAAGTTGCACCGCCGCTAAGATTGTCAGATGAATCACTTAGTTCAGTTGGATAGAGAAGCTGGGGCTTCCGCTTACCTGGCTGTCGATAAGCTGGCTTCTAAAGTTCATCCGCTTTACATTTTTCACTTCAATGTACAGGCGGTCACCAGGACGGGCCTGAGACATCAAGCTACCGATACTTACCCGGTCGTCACCCCGAACAGCGCCACCTACCGGCCGCTTTCCTCTTACCAGGAAAACTTCAGTTTCGGTTACTTTGAAACGGGCATCTCTCGGAAGCAGTGCGGCAAAGCCTTCTTCGGCAAGGGCCCGCATCTCAATCGAGGTCGGGTACGGGGCATCTAAACCAAGCTTGATGTTCAGTTCGCGACCACCGGCGAAGGGCTTCACAGCCGGACGCGGAACCGGACGAACCTTGAACTTCTCAGTACCGATCAGGTTACCACCGCTGCTTACTGACAGAGATACTTCCGTACCAGTCGGTACGATGGTTACATCACCCGTTTTGGTTCCTTGAATAATTTGGGCACCGGAACCCGAGAAAGAAGGACGGTATTCAGCACCAAGGGCGGGTACGGCAATGTTCAGTTCGTTACCGCAGTTTGCGTACAGGGCTTGTACGGCAGCCGACTGCACCTGGATTACCGGCTTCACAACGGTGTACTCTTCAGTATGCTGGAAAGTAGTGTCTTTCCCGGAGGGAGTGCGAACCGTGATAGCACCTTTCCAGGTTTTCTTCAGTTTGCCTTCTTTGTCGTAAGCACCACCCTGGGCAGTAAATTCGATCTTACCCATGCCACCATTCACCGGAATGCTGGCACCGTTGTAAGTCATGGTCGGGGTTACGCCGGAAGAAGAAGCAGCAATGAACATTTCGGCCTTGTATTTCGTACCGGCAGCCAGTACTTTGGCTTCGGGGCGAACCATGGCAACGATTTTGTCAAAACGCATCTGAGAAGCGCCTACTTTAGAAGCGAGGTTCTCCAGAACGGCTGTCTCGTAACGGGCTACTTCGTTTTGCTTTTGGCTGATAACGGCCAACGAAGCAACCATCGGCGTTTGCGCGAAGTTCAGTTCAGCAAAGTCCTTATTCTTCTGGGCAGGATCATTCTTCAATGCAGAGATGTCTTTGGCATCCTGGGCGATAGAAGGCATGTTCTGCTTGGTAACTGAACCCAGGTAAGAAGTGAAACCATTCAGTTTCTCGCGAACCTCATAGCCTTTACCATTCTTGGTAGCACCTATCATCAATTCCTCCATTACCGTTTCAGCACTCGGATTCGTATAACCGCCGGTCTCTTGCTTAATACCACCGCTTTTCTCGATCATTTCCTTCTTGATGCCTTCCAGGTAGTTAATCATTTCGGCCGATTTCGCTTTTACTTCCTGTGCCTGTTTGAGGACAGCCAAGTCTTCAGCGCGGTTTCCCTGGTCCTTGATGGCCTTTTGCATCATTTCCAGTCTGCTCTGGTTTGCACCAGTTGCTTCATTAGCGGATTTCTCCAAGCTCTTATTCATCAAATCGAATTTGTTGATGATTTCAGAGCTCACTTGCAGGGCGAGTAAGGCAGTCAGTACAAGGTACATCATGCCAATTAGTTTCTGCCTTGGTGTTTCTTTAGCTCCAGCCATACACTCTGTTTAACTTATGTTTAATACTCTGGAAAATTAAGATTACTGGCCTCTCATGGCGGTCAGCATGCTGCCGTACACCTTGTTGAGAGAAGTCAGGTTGGTGGTCAGCTTGGAGAGTTCACCCTTGAACTGAGCAGTGTCCTTGCTGGCTTCAGCCATGTTTTCCATTGCAGAAGACAGGCTGCTGTAGAAGGCGTTCATTGCTTTCAGGTGCTTGTTGGTATCCTGCAGTTCCATTTCGTACACTGCATTCAGAGCACCTAAATTCTTGGTGATGTGCTGTACCTGGGCATGGTAAGCTTTGGCATCCTGAGAGGCATTGGCCATCTCAGACATGGCGCTTACCGTGTTGGCGTAAGACTTGTTCATTTCAACCAGGGAGCTGGAAGCAAGCTTAACGTTCTTAGCGTACTCGGTAGTAGCTACGGTAGCATCGGCCAACGTGTTCATCTTGTGGGTCTGGTCAGCCAGGTTACGCAGACCGGCACCCAGGCTGTTGATCAGTTCGGGACCAACTTTAGCGCTGGCCAGCATGTCGTCAAGCTTGGCAGTCAGACCATTGCCCTGCTGGGGAGCGTTCCGACGGGGAGTCGTTTCACCTTTGAAATCTTCAGCCAATTCGGGATATACTTTGGTCCAATCGGGCTCCTGGTGGGGCGGCTGGAACGCACTAAGGAAGAAGATGATTGCTTCCGTAGTCAAACCGATAATAAGCATTTCGTTGGCGCCGTCCCAGTGCATGAGTTTAAACATGGCACCTACGATAACGATAGCGGCACCAATACCATACACAAAGGGCATCACCCTTGAGAACACAAAGTCCATGGATCCACCTTTTTTAGCACTCATTTTGTTTTACTGTTTAACGTTTGTAATTGATTGAATTGATTATTGGAAATTGATTGAAAGGTTTTGCAGAAAAATAGGGGCACAAAGAAGGGTTACCCACTTGCAAATCACCCTCGGGGAACTGCAATTAATAACCCTTTTTCATGCGTTAGAATTCCTGATTTGCTTAAAATTCTTTGCCGGAAGAGCGGCCCAGATACGTCATTACGCAGCGGAAACCGAGGTAGGCGTTGGCTGAGTCCTGGTATTCAAAAGTACGGGTGCCCGTTTCCAGGTAGTAAGCCACATCTTTCCAGGAACCACCGCGGATTACTTTGCGCGGCTCGTTGTCGTCGTTGTACTTGGGGTTCAAATCCCAAACAATGGGCATGGCCGCCGGGTTGTAGGCGTCTTCGCACCACTCCGATACGTTACCCGCCATGTCGTACAGGCCGTAGTCGTTGGAGAAGAAGGAAGCTACCGGTGCCGTGTACATGAAGTTGTCGTTGTAGTAGTTACCGCGGCCGGGCTTAAAGTTGGCCAGCAAACAGCCGTAGGTGTTTACCAGGTACGGGTTACCCCAGGGATACTTGGCCATGTCACGACCACCACGGGCGGCGTATTCCCACTCCGCTTCGGAGGGGAGGCGGAAGTTAGGCATTGCAAATTTGCCTTCTTTGGCCCGGTACGCATTCAGGTACTTGGTACGCCATTCGCAGAAGTATTTGGATGCCTGCCAGTCGATGCCCACCACGGGATAATCATCAAATGCGGGGTGCATGTAGTAGTACTCCATCATGGGATCACCGTAGTGGTGCGCAAAGTCTCTTACCCACACCATCGTGTCAGGATAAAGCTCTTTCATGATGAAATCTTCTCCCAATATAGACGCCGAATCGGTAAGCATATGGTCGACAAACTGACGGTACTCATTGTTGGTGATTTCCGTATCGTCCATATAAAAACCGCCTATGGTGATCTGTTTGTTCATGTTGATCATGGTGTGCGGCACGTCCTCGTCGGCTTGTCCCATGTGAAACGTTCCGGACGGGACCAGTACCATACCGTACGGTATCTCCTGTTTCCATCCTTCGCGACCGGGCACCCCTACCAGTTCCCCACGATCATCGCCGCCTTTACCTCTTTTGCCCAGAAGGCCGCAACCCTGCAATAGCATGGGAGCCAGGGCCAGCAGGCAATAGAAGACTTTAAAGTAATTGGATTTATTCATAGCACCTGATAAATTGGATTATATACGATTCGGTTGATTTGAAATGCAGAAGACGGCAACAAAATTATAGTTTATACTTTTCCGAGTTTTACGAAGATTCAGCTTTACCCCACGTTGTAATATTTATGAAAAAATGAGTCAGAGCCATTTTTAGTGTCAGGGCTTATCTCATTAGTATTTAAGGGCCTGCACCTGCAATCAATACCGGAACCTGGGGGTACGGGTGACTGATTTGGTAGAAGGTATCGGCGGCGGCAACGTGTACGAAAGCAGGATTTCATTGGAGGTAGGCCGCTTGACCGGTTGTGCTTTGATGATGTAGTCAAACGCGTAGCCGATGCGCATCTGATTGTCCTTCATAAAACTAAGGCCAATCAACGCGGAGATCGATTCTCCCTGCCGGAAGGACAGGCCGCCCCAGTATTTCTGTTCGTACGTAGCCAAGGTGCTCACTTCGACTGAGTATGAATTAAAATCAGATTTCAGCAATACCGAAGGGGTGAGGACCACTTGGTAGGTAAGATCGTAATCATAGCCAGCCGTCACGTATATGTGATTGGATAGGGGATTTTTCAAATCGTCCGACCCAAAGTCGAATTCAGATCTAACTATGTGATTAACGCTCACCCCTCCATAAAATTTTTCCGCCCGGTAAAAAATTCCGAGGGCTAAATCAGGCCTCACCTGTGACTCCCGCCCATTGCGGCCGGCTAAGTTCGGGTCACCTTGGTCAATGGCCCTGTACTTCTCAAAGTCAAGGGTTTGGGCGTACATACCACCCCGGATGCCGAGAGACAGCTTGCCTTTTTTTACCGGGAAGTGATAAGCGTAAGCCGCCTGTGCCTCCACATTGTTCAACGGCCCGAGGCGGTCGTTGACGATGTGCAGGCCGACGCCGCTCCGCAGGCGGAGAATCGGCGCGTTCAGGCTAAAGTTTTGGGTAATGGGGGCAGTACCGTCGTCGAAGCTGGCCTGGTAGGCTGTCCATTGGGTCCGGTGAAGGAGTTGAAATTTAGTTCGGCCTTCCACCCCTGCATAGGCTGGATTGAAGTACAATGCGTTGAACATGTATTGGCTGAACTGGGGGTCTTGCTGGGCCAGGGCAGGCACACAGGCGCCTGTGCACAATAGAAGTAAGGCAGTAAAGAGTTTATGTTTCATGGCAAGCACAAGTATAGGTTTTAAATATAGCAATTCGTTTGGGAACGGTACAAAACAATGCGGGTTTTGTGCCGCGACGCCTTCCTAAAAAGCCTTGTGCAAGCTATTAAACGTAGAAAAAGGATAGAATATTGGGTGATATGGTACGTATTTGCTAATTAATGCTATTTGCCTTCTTGATGTACATTTCGATGGCACCAGTCATGGAAGGGGCATTGGGCAGGGGCGCCTCAATGTCCAGGATCAGATTGTGGTCGCGTACTGCCTTGGCAGTGGTAGGCCCGAATGCCGCAATTCGTGTCCTGTTCTGCTTGAAGTCGGGGAAGTTGACAAAAAGCGAATTAATACCGGAGGGACTAAAAAAGGCAATGATGTCGTAGTTCACCTCGGCCAGGTCCGAAAGGTCACAGGCAACGGTGTTGTATAGCACCGCTTCCGTAAGATGCAGGCTATTCAAGTCCATGAACTCCGGGATGTCATTCTTGCGGATGTCAGAGCAGGGGAAAAGGAACTTCTCGTTCTTGTGCTTCTTGAGCAGGTCCAGCATGTCGGCGGCGGTCTTCTCCCCCGTGAAGATCTTGCGCTTGCGAACCACAATGTACTTTTGCAGGTAATTGGCCGTTTGTTCAGAAATGCAGAAATACTTCATCTCGGCCGGCATTTCCAGCTTGCTCTCACTGCAAATGCGGAAAAAGTGATCCACCGCGTTGCGACTGGTAAAAATAACCGCCGTGTGGTCGAGAATGTTGATCTTCTGCTTCCGGAAATCCTTTAGGGGGACGGGTTCGATCTGGATGAAGGCGCGAAAATCGACTTTAAGATTATACTTCCTTGCTAGCTCAAAATAAGGGGATTTATCGTCGGCAGGCTTTGGCTGGGAAACCAGTATACTTTCTACTTTGTACAATCTATCCTGTGCATCTGGTGTCTTTACTGCGCTCATCTGAACAAGGCTATGTTTTGTTATTTTCGTTCCACATGGCAAAACTGCCTACTTTATCAATATCTTAATTCCAATCAGTAAGGGAATCAATTCAGTGGTGCAAAGATAGGAAAATAAGTACAGATTTTTAGCCGAAGTAAGCCGGCTCAGGACAGAATTAATGATGACGATCCGGACGATGTTGAAGAGCAGTACCACCCAGATAATCACCTCGGCCAGCACCGAAACCCACACGGGGGCCACCAGGAAAAGGGCAAATTGCAGGAATACCACTACCGTGTAGAAAACGCGGGAAAAGAGCAGGTATTCGTAGAAGTGTACGTGGGTTACGCCCGAAAGCTTGAATACGCTTCCCACCGCCTGGATTAACAGGTATTTCCCCAACAACAGGGCAAAGATCAGGCCCGACATGATAAAGAAGTACTGGGCAATCGGCCAGAACTGATCAGTGGCGTCGACCGCGAGTATATTAGCGAAAAGCTTGTCGGAACTCTGCTGTACGGTGAGGTAGAACAGGCTCAACAAGAAGCTGTGGGCGAGGACAAACAAGAGGCTGCTGCCGCCCAGGGGCTTGTTGATCAGGGGAATGTCTTCCCGCAATGAACCGGGTACCATGAACCGCAGGTTGAAGTACTGGGAGAACGCTTTGGGGTGGTAGTTCCACAGGAAGGCGTACAAGCCCAGCACAAAAACGGCCGCCAGAATCAGAAAATTGGTGAAGGAGTTCTTGTTGCGGAGTTTGGCCTGCAATTCGTCCTTGGCAGTTGCCGCAGCCACCTGTACGTGTTGAACGTGCGGAAAAACCACTTGCGCCAAGGGGGCCGCCGCGTGGCCCTCCGGGTTGTAGAGGGTAAAGAGCAAACTTTGGCTTTTGGCAAAGTTTTGGATGCTGTCCAGGTCCAGGGATACGCTCTCCCGCGGTTGAATGAGCCGGACGAGCTTTGATTGCACGAAAAGGTAACAAGGCTGTTCTGCCTGCAACAGGATTCGATAGGAGCGGTACTTAGCCGGATCGAGTACCAGGTTCAACGTGTACTGTACGGGGTAGCGGTCGTGCAGATACGGTACATAGGACTGGTATACCTCGTCGTACACCAGCCACTGGTCACTCAGGTTCTCGATCAGGTCGTACGCCGTGCGGGCCTTTTGGGTCTGTGCAGATGCGCAGAAGCAGCCACTGGCTACCAGTAAAAGGAATATCCCCAAGACCCGCCGATAATTGCCCATTACCCCGTATGTTAACATCCTCATCATGCTGGTAAAAAAGGTTCCTTGATTGCACTCATGCAGGACGCAGCTGCGTCCTATTTTATTATGGATTGCTCCAGTATCACTGGGTAATGTTTGGCGCATTGATGCGTTTTGCAAGGTCCCCAATGCGCCCCTTTTTAAATCATGTATAGGCACATCCCGGGCACCGACGGGGGTATTTCCTGCTGCCGTTTCCGGAAAAATAACCCGTCCACCACGGTTCCCGGTACCGGAATTTTAGTATTCAAATCATACACCCAAAATGCTGGCGATGGGATTTAAAGAGGCAGGCAAAGAGGTACTTCTGTCAGTTGCTTAACGAAATACAACGCAAATATACTCTAAAAATGCAGCGGTGTTTTCAATAACGTAGCCCTCCCGGCGTTACTACCCGGGAATCGTATGTAAGAATGCCCCTTGCAGAATGCGTTTTTCCGGATAAGCTCTGCCTGCCGGCGGTTTCTTGTACCCAACCCTGACAGTCCGTGCCAGACTGCCCATTGTGATTTAATAGTAAAAGCGGTTGTTTTATACTGGCTCTAACGCGATACGAGTATGCATACCTATACGGTGCCCGAGTTGTACCAAGAATACACCGAAGTTCGGCGGCTCAGTTTGACATATGAACAGTTTTCGGTGTTTGTAACATTTTACCCGGCTTTGCTGATTGCGCATACTGATGGCCGGGTGGATGAACGGGAATGGCAACTGCTCCGGACGCTGGCCAACGGCCTGATTGACATCTCAACGCGCAAGAACCTCTGCAAGGAAGAAATTAATGACTTGCAGATTCTGTTCTTCAATGAATTCAAATACTTAATTTGCCACTTCGATCAGTGGGAGCGGAAGTTCATCAAGACGCTCAAGCGCTACCTCGTCGAAAGGCCTGAAGAGAAAAAAGCGGTATTGCGGGTGATTTACATGCTCGCAGGGGCCTCCGGCGGGATTTGCGACAAAGAGAGCGTCATGATTGAACACCTGGCCCACGAACTCGGCATCCAGGCAAGCACGTTATGACCCACACAACCATTGTGATTCGCCGCGGGACTCCGGAGGACATTCCGGCCACCCTGTCGCTCATCAAGGAATTAGCCGCCTTTGAACGGGCGCCGCACGAAGTAGACAATACGGAGCAACGGATGCTCGAGGATGGCTTCGGGCCTAACCCGGTATTCGGATTCCACGTGGCCGAGGGGAACGGTACCATTCTGGGAATTGCCGTGTACTACTTTCGCTACTCTACCTGGAAGGGCAAGCGCCTGTACCTGGAAGACATCGTGGTGACGGAATCGCAGCGGGGCAAGGGAATCGGCAAACTGCTTTTCAACGCCTCCATTGCCGAAGCCAAACGAACGGGCTGCAACGGCATGAGCTGGCAAGTGCTGGAATGGAACACGCCGGCCATTGAATTCTACAAAAAATTCAATGCCGGCTTCGACGCCGAGTGGATCAACTGTAGCCTGACCGGCGCCCAAATTGCTGCGTACACGGAGGAGTTGCAACGCCCCTCTTAGCTTACCTCTCCCAGGATAAACCCTGCTTTTTGCAAATCTTCCCAGAACCGGGGGTATGACTTTACCACCACGTTGGGGTGCTTGATTACTAAGTCCGCTTTTAGGGCCAGCGGCGCAAAAGCCATGGCCATGCGGTGGTCATCGTAGGTCTCTACTTCTATGGGAGTCCCTGCCCGGAATTTCGCCTGCGTCACTTCGTACACACCGCGGATCGTTTCCCGTAGCTGCGCACCAAACTTGGACAACTCCTGCTGCAAGGCGCTTACCCGATCAGTCTCTTTGATCTTAAGGCTTTCAATGCCCGTCATGGTCAACTGCACGCCCTGCGCCGCGCAGCACACGGCCACCGTTTGCGCCAGGTCGGGGCAATCGGTGAAGTCAACGCTTCCCTCCGACTTGCGCGGTGATTTGGTGAGCAGCACGCCCCGGTCAGTAAAGGAAGAATGCACGCCCAGCGGCTCCATGATGTGCGCAATCTGACTGTCGCCCTGCAGGGACTGGGCCTTTAACCCAAGCAGTTCCACCTCGGCGTCGTCGGCCAACGCCACGATGCTGTACCAGTAACTGGCCCCGGACCAATCAGATTCCACCGAATACGTGGTAGGTTGGTAGGGCTTGGGCAGTACCCGGATTACGTTGCCGTGCCATTCGGTCTGGGCGCCGAACTGCTCCATCTGCTCCAGCGTCATCTGGATGTACGGTTTGGAGCCGACGGGGCCCGTTAGCTCCAGGGAAAGCCCCTCGGGCAGCAGCGGCGCAATCATCAGCAAGGCGGATACGTACTGGCTGCTCACGTCGCCGCGGATGGAGACGTGGTTGCGGCCGTTGTAATCCATGCCCCTGATGTGGATGGGCGGAAACCCTTCCTGGCGCAGGTACTCAATGTTTGCGCCCAGCGTACGAAGGGCATCAACCAGTAGGGCAATGGGCCGTTCGCACATCCGCGGCGTGCCAGTCAGGATCTTGTCCTGGTCAGTTGCCGCAATGAACGCGGTCAGGAAGCGCATGGTGGTACCGGCGTCAATTACGTCGAGGGTCTGTTCGGAACTTTCCAGCAGCCGTTGCATGGTACGCGTATCCCGTGCTTCCGACAAGTTGTTCAGCACGCCCTGGTTGCCGGTCAGGGCGTTGATGATGAGTGCCCGGTTGCTCTCACTTTTGGAGGCCGGCAGTTGCACGGAAGTTCGAATCGCCCCTTGGGGTCGTTGCAGGGCGAGGCTGTTGGCAAAGGATACGGGCACGGGGGTACTCATGGAGGATAGCAGTTGAGCGGGCAATTTAATCAATGATTGCTATTGGCAAATGGTCGCCCGCCGCGATTTCTGCACTAAGAGCCGCTATCCTTCCTTGTACACCATTACGCTGGTCGGCGCCAGCGTGAGTTGTTCACCGGTTGCCCGGGCGTGGGAGGGGGCGTTCTTCGGTTCGGCCTCACGCCACTGGCTTTCCCCGGAGTCAAGTATTTTTTCCATGCGTTCTGCTCCGCCAGGCGGGGACAGGGTTACTTCCTCATCCGCGAAGTTGAAGAAGCAGATCAGGGTCTGTTGCCCGTTGCGCCGCCGCATCACCAGCACCTTTTCCTGCTCGATCCGGGCATCTACGGTGTTTTTGTCAAAGCCCTGCAAAGCCTTCTCTTCGCGCCGCAGCCGGATCAACCTTTGGTACCAACTCAACAGCACCGCGTGTTTGCCCTGCTTGCGCTTCTCCCAGTCCAGCTTCGAGCCGTTAAAGGTCTCTTCACTCTGCGGGTCCGGGGTTTCAAAGTCCGAGTTGAAACCGGCAAACTCCTCTTTGCGCCCCTTGCGGACGGCCTCTACCAACTCTGGGTCCGAATGGCTGACGAAGTAGTAGAAGGGATTGTCTTCCCCGTACTCCTCCCCCATGAACAACATGGGCACGTACGGCGACAGCAACATCACCGCCGCCCCCAGCTTGAGCCGTTCGAAGTTCATCACGCCGGCCCAGCGTTGCCCCCGGGGGTGGTTGCCCACCTGGTCGTGGTTGTGCGTGAATACCACGAAGTGATCTCCGTCGATGCCCGCCGATGAACGGCCGAACTTCTTCTTGCGGAACTTGACGTAGTCGCCGCTGTGCACGTAGCCTTCCTTGATGGCTTTGGCCAGGTGCTCCAGGGCCCCAAAGTCTTCGTAACGGCGGCGGCCCCGTTCGTTGAGCAACACGTACAGGGCGTGGTGAAAGTCGTCGAGCCACTGCGCCTGGAAGCCGTACCCGCCGATCTCCGGCGACTGAATGACCCGCGGGCTGTTGAGGTCGCTTTCGGCAATCAGGTAGAAAGTGCGGCCTGTCTGCTCACGCACGTGTTTCAGGGTGTCGTGGGTGTATTCCCAGAAATGCACGGCGCCGGTGTCGTACACCGTGTGAATGGCGTCCAGCCGCAGGCCGTCCAGGTGGTACTGCGTAGCCCAGAAGGCGGCGTTGTTGGCAAAGAACTCCCGCACGCCGTCCGACCAGGCGCCGTCGAAGTTGAGGGCGTCGCCCCAGGGCGTGCAGTACTGATTGGTAAAATAGGGCCCGTACTGCCCGATGTAGTTGCCCTCTGGTCCCATGTGGTTGTACACCATGTCGAGGAAAACGGCAATGCCGCGCAAGTGGCACTCCTCTACCAGCCGCTTCAACGCTTCGGGCGTACCGTAGGCGTTGTGCACCGAATACGGGTACACCCCATCATAGCCCCAGTTGCGGTTGCCCGGCACCTGCGAAACCGGCATGAGTTCAATGGCATTGATGCCCGTAGCGACGAGGTCGTCGAGGCGGGGAATGATGGCAGTAAAGGTGCCTTCGGGGGTAAAAGTGCCCACGTGCAACTCGTACAGAACCATGTCGCGGAAGGGGCGGCCCCGCCAGGCGTCGTCCCGCCACGGGTAGCCGGCGTGGTCTACCACTTGCGAGGGGCCATGCACCCCCTCAGGCTGGTAGTGTGAAGCCGGGTCGGGCAGGTCTTTGTCCTCCCCTTCCAATCGGTAAAAATAAGTAGTGCCGGGCGGCACCCGGTCTGCTTCTAATTGGAAGTACCCCTCTTCGGCCTGCTGCATGGGCAAGCGCCGCGCCTGCGGACCGGTGAGGTGTAGCGTTACTTTTTCTTTTTCGGGAGCCCAGACGACGAAATGGCAGCAGTTACCGCCCAGATAGTGTGCACCAGCTTGCATGATTTTTAGGTGAAATGTCAGCTTTTCTGGTTGGCATATACTGAGAATGGGCCAAAAAGGTTTGCCGAACTACGCATTTGTACGTACGTATTCTTCTCCATGTGGGTGCGGAACGGGTAAACCGCGACCCTATGCGGAGGGAGCCTAGACCGGCAATGGATACCGGTCTTCGAGCCCCAGGCCGAAAAGGGCAAAGTCGTACTTGACGGGATCGGCGGGATCGAATTGCCGCAGGTTTTCGGTGAGTTGGAGGGCGGTAAGCCAATCCATCTGCTTACGGGTAATGAGTCCCAGGCGGCGGGCCATTCGTTCCACGTGCACGTCGCAGGGACACACCAGCTGGCCCGGACGGATGCGGGTCCAGAGGCCGAAGTCCACGCCTTTGTCGTCCTGGCGGACCATCCAGCGCAGGAACATGTTAAGCCGCTTGCAGGCCGAGCCGGCCGCCGGTGAGGAGATGTGCTTGCGGGTACGTTGCGGGGCGTACTCAGGGGCGAAGAAATAATTCCGGAAGCCAACCAGCCCTTTCTCAACCGTCTCGTCACCCGGCCGCAGGTCGGTCACAAAGGCGTCTTCCAGGGAGTCGTGCCGGTTGTAATGGGTGCGCAGGAAGTCGATGAAGTACAGCGCGTCGGTGGCGTTATACGTGCGGTGCTTGAATTGCAAGAACCGCTTGAGGTCGTTCTCCTGGTGGCCGCGGATGAATTCGTACGGTGCTCCGTCCATCAGCCCGATCAACTCGGAGCATTTGCTGATGATGGTCTTGCGTTGCCCCCACGCCAGCACGGCGGCAAAAAAGCCGGTAATTTCAATGTCCTGCCGGCGGGAAAAGCGGTGCGGAATGCTGACGGGATCATCGGCAACAAAAGCGGGACAGTTGTACTGGCGGTACTTCTCTTCCAGTACGTCGTGGAGGGAGGGCAAAGTCTACAGTATTTTAAAGGAATCTATCTGCGCCGCGAGAACAGCTTGATGGTCCAGGAGATGACTTGGGAAAGCCCGGAAAAGATCCGGAGCAGCGTGGTGTAGGCCAACGCGAAAGCAACGAGAACCGGGTACATGAGCACAAAAAAGGCGTGCCATACCCACCAGGCAAAGTTCTTGTTTACCGGTGCTTGTGCGTGTTCTTCATGGTGTCCCATAAGGCTGGTTGGTTTGAGGGTTACAATGCGTTTTCGGGTCAGTTGGGCAGGTACGTCACCTCCACCCGGAAGCGGCGATCCACGGCGGCCAGCCGCTCGTACGCCTTCTGGGTGATCTTGACGACCAGCTTGTCGTTGGCTCCCGTGTCGGGCAGTTTGCCGACTACTTTTACGAAAACGCTTAAATTGTTCATTTCATTCCTTACCTGCAAAATAGTTCCTACCGGCGCCGAACGGTGCAGGGCGTAGTAGCCCTCTGTATCGCCCGAGTCGCTGATGGATTCGGCGAGGCCGGCCTCAATGACCTTGGGAAAGCCAACGGTGTTGGCTACCACGGCATCGTTGGAGACGGCGCGGGTTTCCTTGCGGTTGTACTCCTGTTCGGACTTTACTTCCGCCTCGTTGCGGGCCTGTAAGCCGGTCGGGTCCTCGTCTTCCCCGTCTTTTACGGAAGATTTGGTGTCGGATTTACGCTTGGCGTCGGTTTTGGTTGCGTTGTCGGGACGCGTTTCGGCAACGTTGGTAGTAGCCAGTACTGGTTCTGCCGGGATCGGTGCCTCTTGCTGCTGGGGCGGCGAAACGCGCAGTACTTTGCCCACCTTGATGCTGTTGGAAGAAAGATTGTTCCACTCCCGCAGGTCGCTTACGGATACTTTGTACTTGCGGGCAATGCTGGTCAGTCCTTCGTTGCGCTTCACCTTGTGGGTTTTCACGGGAGCCGGTTTGCGGGGAGCCGCCGGTTCTTCGGCAACCGTCGTTTGGGCCGCCGATACCGGTTCCGCCGCGGCAGTGCTGCCTTCGGCGCTTACGGCCAGTTGCTGCCCTTCGTACAGGTTGTCGGAAGAGAGGCTGTTCCAGGTCCGGAGATCGGCCACCGAAACGCCGTAAATGCGGGCAATGGCGTACAGGCCCTGGCCGGCCGCCACCGTATGCGTTTTCTTACCGGCACCGCCGGCGTTACCGGTATTGCTGGCCGTTGCGGGCTTACTCGTTCCGGTATAAGGCACTTTTACAATGGCGCCGGCTTTTAAACCGGCCGACAAGCCGCGGTTCGCCTGCTGAATGGCTTTTACGGTCGTATGGTACTTGCGGGCCAAGGCAGTAAGCGACTCACCCGCCCCCACCTTGTACAGGATCAGCCAACCATTCCCTTTGCGTTCAGCCCCGACAGAGTCACGCCGTACTTCAAGGGTGGCGGCACGCAGGCTGAGGGTATGCAACAGGAAAACAAGGAGGAAAGGAGTAAGAACTTTATAGGACATATCCCAGCAATTGATTTTTTTCTTGGACGAAAATCAGCAGGTTATCGGTAGTGAGAAAGGTGTTTACTCCGGTTCCGGGCAATGCGCCGGCTATTTTTTGCCCCCACAACGGGAGCCCCTTGCGGTCAAACACTGCCAAAAAATTATCGAATTGGTTTGCCTGGTAAAGATAATAAGAAATTATCAGCACATGCTCCTTTTCGGCGTAATCAAACGCCGGTGCGGGGGTCACGCCAAGGCCTTTTTGGATAAATTCGGCAATTGATTCGGTGTACGGATTTCCCTGGGCGTAGTGCACCGGGTAACGCCCGGCATCACTCCCAGCAGCTTCCGTCAGGGCCACTTCCGCGGCCGGAACTTCGCGCCGGACCGATCCGTCCCGCGGGTGCAGCAACAGGCACCGGACCCGTTCGTACCCCACCTCCCATACCATAACGCCCTCCTCCGTAACGCTGCCCCACGAAGCCTTGGGGCGCTGCCAAAGGACCGCCCGGGTAGGTACGTCAACGGCGATGAGCGCCTCCGGCTGGGGAAGCGGGCCGGCGGAGAGTACTTGTACGTACAACGTTTCGCCTTGCAGGGCAACAGCGTGCGCCAACCCGTGCACCGTGGGAGTCCACTCTTGCCAAAGCAACTTTCCCGCGGGCAGTTCAATGGCGGCAAAGTGCATTCCCGGCTGCCCCTCCCCCATAATCTGGGCTACCAGCAGCGTTCCACCTGGGTTGGCTACTACCCGCCATACGGTACCCGGAAAGCGTATTGCAAATGCCGGCTGGGGTGATTGCATGGATGAACCTGGTCTTACTACGCCGGCGGGACAAGTGTCAAAAAAATCCGGCAAGGCCGCAAAAATAACCCGTTCATTTTAACGACCCTGCATTTTGTGTTCGTTTTAATTGTAAAATAGGGGCAGATTCTACAATTTCCCTTATAAAAAGCAGTCAACACCATCTTGTTTTAGTCCATGAAGTGGATATTACCTTCTCTCACCCTCGTCCTCACCGTTGCCCTGACGGCCGCGCTGGATACCAAACTCGGCCCGGTTCCCGCCCTGGGCCGGTTTCTCAACCCTTTCGGGGGCTTCTGGGCCAACGCCGAACCCCGCAGCGTAGCCAAAGCGCAAACGCTGCACCTCGACGGGCTGCGCGGCAATGTGACCGTGGTGTTTGACGATAACCTGGTGCCCCACATTTTCGCGCAGAACAACCATGACCTGTACTACGCGCAGGGCTACGTAACGGCCATGCACCGGCTCTGGCAGATGGAATTGCAGACGCACTTTGCCGCCGGCCGCGTCTCGGAGGTGATTGGAGAAACCACGACGGAACTTGACCGGTACAGCCGCCGCATGGGCGTTACCTACGGCGCCCAGCAGGCCGTAGAAGCCATGCTCGGCAACCCGGTAAGCCGGGAAGTGCTGGAGGCTTACTCAGACGGCGTCAATGCGTACGTCAAGAGCCTCTCCCCGGCGGAGTACCCACTGGAATACAAGCTGCTCGGGTACGCCCCCGAACCTTGGTCACCGCTCAAATGCGCCTTGCTGCTCAAGCAAATGGCCATGACGCTTTCGGCCCGCAGCGATGACCGCCGGCTCACCAACATCCTCAACAAGTACGGCTACGCTACCACGCAGAATCTTTTCCCGAACTACTACTTCCGCGACCAGCCCATCATTCCCTCCGGTACGCCCCTCGACTTCCAGCCGGTACCCGTGCCCCCAAAGCCCAAGGAGTTTCTGCCCAAGCCCACTGATAAGGTAGCCCTCTACGAGTCGGACCCCGGGACCGGCAGCAACAACTGGGCCATCAGCGGCAGCAAGTCGGCGACGGGCTACCCCATCCTGGCCAACGACCCGCACCTGGACCTAACGCTGCCGTCCATCTGGTACCAGGTACAACTGGTAGGCCCCGACGTGAACGTATACGGCGCTTCGCTGCCGCGGTTCTCCGTACGTCATCAGCGGGTTCAACGAACGGGTCGCCTGGGGAGTCACCAACGTAGGTTCGGACGTGCTGGACTGGTACGAAATCAAGTTCAAAGACGCCAAACGCGACCAGTACTGGCACGACGGCAAGTGGAAGCCCGTACGCAAAGTGGTGGAAGTTATCAAAGTAAAAGGCAAGCCCGACATCATTGATACCGTCCGCTACACCCACCACGGCCCGGTGGTATACGACGAAGGGGCCAAGCCCTTTAATGCCGCAGTGCCTCCCGGACACGCCATGCGCTGGGTTGCCCACGACCCTTCCAATGAACTAATGACTTTTCATAAGCTGAACCGGGCCCAAAACTACGCCCAGTACACCGAAGCGCTAACCCACTATTCCAGCCCGGCGCAGAACTTCGTGTTTGCTTCGGCCGACAACGACATTGCCATCTGGCCCAACGGCAAGTTCCCGCTGAAATGGAAGGAGCAGGGCAAGTACATCCTTGATGGCAGCAATCCGGCGCACGAGTGGCAAGGCTGGGTGCCGCAGGCCCACAACCCCCACGTGAAAAACCCGCCGCGGGGATTCGTGAGTTCGGCCAACCAGTTCCCGGCCGATACCACCTACCCGTACTACCTCGACTGGGGATTTGAAACCTACGAACGGGCTACCCGCATCAACGAACGGCTTACGGCCATGCAACGGGCCACGGTTGACAGCCTGCGGATGCTGCAAAACGACAACATGAACCTGCTGGCCCGCGACGCCCTGCCCCGGCTGCTTTCGTACGTATCGCCCAACCAGCTCAATGACGTTCAACTGAAGGCCCTCGGCGTGGCGCGTTCCTGGAACCTCCGCAATGACCCCCAGGAAGTAGGCGCCACGGTATTCTCGCTTTGGTGGAACGAGCTGATGACGGCTCTGTGGGAGGACGATTTTCCCACCGATGCCGAATACCCCTTGCGTTACCCTACCCGCGACCGGACCCTAAAGCTCATCCTGGACGAACCGGACACCAAGTGGGTGGACAACGTCAAGACCCCGGACAAGGAAACCCTGGCCCTGCTTTGCACGCAGGCGTTCCGTTCGGCCGTGGATACGCTGGTCAAACGCCACGGCGAAACCATCAACGAAAAGTGGCAGTGGGCCAACCACAAGGCAACCTACGTTCCGCACCTCACCCGGCGGATCAAGCCTTTCGGCCGGTACAACCTTCCCATTGGCGGGGGCCGTAACATCGTCAATGCTACTTCCGAGCGGAACGGGCCCTCCTGGCGGATGGTGGTGGCCCTGGGGCCGCAGGTAAAAGGATACGGTGTGTACCCCGGCGGACAGTCAGGCAACCCGGGCTCCTACTACTACGACAACATGGTAGATACCTGGGCGCAGGGCAACCTGAACGAACTGCTGTTTCTCCGGAAGCCCGACGAGGCAAACAAAAGAATGCTGACAACTTGGGAGTTGGAAAAGTAGCCGTTGCAGCGCAACAACCACTTCTCACGCATTGCATTCAAAATTCAACGTTTCACATTTAGAGTTTCCCGTATGCTCCTCTTTTTTCTGATTCTCGCCGCCAGCTTCGTCCTGCAACTCTTCCTGCCCTGGTGGATCATCGCCCCGGTCGCTTTTGCGCTGGCCGTGTGGAAAGGAACCTCTTCCCGCCAGGCGTTCTGGTCGGGCTTTGGCGCCATTGTGTTCACGTGGGCAGCTACGGCACTGGTGATCCACTTGCGGAATGAGGGCATTCTGACGGCTAAAATTGCGGGCCTGTTCGCCCTGCCCTTTCCCGCGCTGCTGATTGCAATTACCGCCCTGGTCGGAGGGCTGGTCGGGGGCTTGGCGGCGCTGAGCGGCTTCTACTGGCAGCGCCTGTTGCTTCCCCGGGCCACCAAGGCTGCGGCTTCCCGTACGGAAGTTACTGCCGGGCCATTGGCTTTCAAGTCGCGGCACGACACCATCCGGTAACCGGGCAACGCCAAACGGGTAACTTATTCTGCCGGGCAGCAGTATATGCTCCTGAACCAAACACTATTTGTTATGGCACAGGCTGCGCATTTTGAACAGGACGAACAAAAAGAAATCTACGAGGCATTCCACGCATCGGTGAATATGTCTCCCGCCCAGTTGGACAAGTGGCTGAACACGGAAGCGTCGCAGGGAGTGGGCTTCCACAATGAAGGCGAAAGTGAATCGGTGGGACACGAATCGGGCCGGCGCATCGTGCAGATTCTGCACCGGAAAAAGGCGGAACTTACGGAAGAGGACTACGGACACATGCGCAAGGTGGTCGGCTACATCAGGCGCCACCTGGCCCAGCGGCCGGAGGGCGACGTCAGCGAGACCCGCTGGCGGTACTCGCTGATGAACTGGGGCCACGACCCGCAGCAGGATTAGCAAGCAGCATGCTACGGGTACAAAGCGAAAGGGTGAATAGCCGGCCTTCCCGCCCCTATTCACCCTTTTGTTTGATGCGCCTGGTATGTGCCTGGTCTTAGTTGTGAAGCCCGGCCAGTTCTTCGAGGGCTATTTTCGCGTTCCTGCATCTGCGGATCGAGTTGCAGGGCCTTGGCGTAATCGGCAATGGCTTCCTTTTTCTGCTTCAGCTTTTCGTTGGCATAGCCCCGGATGCAGTAGGCCAAGGCATTTTCCCCGTCCGCCCCGAGCACCTGGTTGCAATCAACCAGGGCTTCCTTGAAGCGGCCCATCTCGTTGTAGAGCCCGGCCCGAACCAACACCAGCGACAGGTCATCCTTCTCCAGTTCCAAGGCCGAGTCAATATCCTGTAACGCATCTTCGTAATCTTCCAGGGCAATGGCTGCGTAGGCGCGGTCGTAGTAGTAAGCCGATTCTTTGTCGTTCTGGCGGATGGCTTCGCTGAAATCTTCGTAGGCGGCGTCAAACTGCTCCAGTTCGTACTGGGTCAGGCCGCGGAGGTAAAACTCATCAGCCGTTGCGTTGCCCTTTGCCAGTTGAAAGCCAATATTCAAGTCGCGGAGGGCATTCCTGAAGTTGCCTTGCAGGTAGTGCACGCGGCCCCGCAGGAAATGGTTTTCGGCATTCAAGCTGTCCAGCGCAATAGCCTGGTTGATGGCGTTCAACGCTTCGGGTTCGCCGTTTTCTTTTTCCAGGAATGCTTCCGCGCGGTCGCGGTAGCCGGTCGCACTGGCCGCTTCGAGTTGTTTTTGCGAATACAGCCCTTTGAGCAACCCCGGGGCGCTGCCCAGCAGGTCAAGCGTATCACCCTGGGCAGTGCGGCGCTGCAACACTTCGGGCATCAGGTACGCGGCCTTGAGCAAGTCAGCCACGGCCCCCTTCTTGTCACCCGCTCCGGAGCGCACCACGGCGCGGTCGTAAAACAGCGGCGCGTACGCCTCATCGGTCGTATCGGCGAACTGTACGGCTTTGTTCATGGCTTGCAGGGCTTCGGCGGGCTGCTTAAGGCGGTACTGCGTTACGCCGGTATAGTAATGCAAGAGGGCGTTCTGGTGGTTCTCGGGCAATTTAAAGTATACCAGGGCCTCGGGGTATTGTTTCATTTTATAGTACACCAGCCCCCAGTCCAGCAGGTCATCCGGATCGGCCAGGTTGCCGTTGGCAGCCAACTGGTCGTACATCTTGGCGGCCTCGCCGTACTGCTTTTTGTCGGTCAGAATGTTGGCTTTGAGGCGCAGGGCTTTGTCGTACTTGGCGTCCTGCTCCAACGATTTGTTTGCGCACTGAAGCGCCTGGTCGGGCTGGTTCTGATCATAGAGCACCAGCGACTTGTAGTACCAGGCGGTTTTGGTGGACTTGATCTTCAAGGACTGCTCAAACTGGGCCAGGGCGTCTTGTGGTTTGCCCCACTGGTAGTACAGGTATCCCAGGTCGTTGTACGTATCCGCGTGGGCACGATCCAGGGAAAGGGCTTTTTGCAGGTCTTTTTCCGAACTTTCGTAATCCTCCAGGTACATGTGCGTGAGGGCCCGGTAGCGGTAAAAAGTCGTGTCGCCCGGGTGCATCCGGATCAGTTTGTTAAAAGCCTCTAACGCCGTGGGGTAATCGTTACCGCCGAAGGCGTAGTATCCTTTTGCGTACCAAGCTTCCCGGTACGTTGAATCCGCTTGCAAAGCTTTATCCAGGTAAGCAAACCCCTTTTCGGCCTTGCCCTTGTTGAGATAGCCAATGGCCTTTTTATAAGCTGCCTGAGCCGGTTTGGCTTGCCCCCAGGCCAGTTGCGTGACCAGGGTCGTCCCGATGAATAGAAGCGTAAATGTTCTCATAGTGCAGGGCTGGCTGATTGGTTTCATTCACCTCGCCAAGGTAGGTGATTTCACCAACGCAATTCCGTTGTTTTGATCGTAAAAAGTACAGCCGTGGTGGGAATAAAGGGCTTTATCTGAATGAATTAATCACAAATCCCCTGTTTTTGTTCAAGGAAAACGGAGTAATTTCTTACGCAGCTGGTCAGGATTTGTTTAGCGTCAACGTGAGGCGTTTGTCGATTTTACCGGTAGGGGTTTCCGCGAAGGAGGGCACGTAGCGGATGCTTTTGGGGCGTTCATACTTGGAGAGCGAATGCTGTAAAAATTGAGTCAAATGGTCTTCGGCCTGGTTTGGTAATGGGCTGCCTTCCACGACTAGTACAACAGATTCACCCAGTTCAGGATGCGGCAGGCCTACTACAAAGAAACGCTTTTTTACGTCTAAATTCCCAAATATTTTTTCGACCAACCCCTCAATTTTTTCGGCTTGTACTTTTACGCCCCCACTGTTAATCATATTGTCTGCCCGGCCCAGCCACCGGAAGGTTGTCGGAGTCAGCAGTTCCACCACGTCGTTGGTCAGGACGGGGGGCAAGCCCGGCAGATTCGGGTCAATCACGGCGCAACTTCTCGCGTCCGTTGTCATTTTGACCCCTTCGAGCAACGTGTAGTGCGCCTGCCGTTCCGGCCCGTTCAGCCGGCGCAGGGCAACGTGCGATACGGTTTCGGTCATGCCGTAGGTCTGATACACCGGCGCCGCAATCACTTGAAGCGTTTCCTCCAAACCGGTTGCAACCGGGGCACCGCCCACCAGAATTGCCTTCGCCCGGTTCAACAGGTGCAACGTAGTGCTTTCCCGTTCCAGGGTCTGCTGCAATTGCAACGGCACGAACGAGAAAAAGTCAAAGTGTACACCCGGACCCAACCCAGCCAGCGGCAGGGAAGTAGGTGCTTCCACCACCAGTTGCAAACCGAGTTCCATGCCCCGCACCAGCATCATCAACCCACCGACGTACTGCGTGTTCAGCGTCACCAGGGCCCGGTCCCCGGCTTGTAATCCCAGTACTTTACCGGTCATGCGGGCGCTGGCCGCCATCTGGGCCCGGGTAAGGACAATGGGCTTGGGCGTACCCGTTGAGCCGGAAGTCTGTAACGTGAACGTCTGCTGCCCCAACACCCATTGCCGGCATAATGCAACGACCTGCCTTTCGTACGGGGTCAAGTCGGGCAGCTCTGATGCTGCCCGCAGTTGGTCGGCCGTGAACGTCTGGCCGGCCGGTAGTACAGTAACGTGGAAAGGATTCATGGTCAGGGATGCGTTCCTTTGCTAAATGTCATCAAGCTGATTGCTGAAAACCAGTTGCATACAAAATATGCTCAGCAGTTGCCCGCGGGAGGCACTGCTGAGCATACGGTTATATTCTTACCAAGGGGGTTCCGGTTTACGTGTAGCGCACCAGGGGCGGATCTTCTTCGGGAGACAGGTCCTTGGCCACGGCAATGGGCTTCTTGCACTTACCGTTCTTCATCTTCGGCGGGTTGAGCCGCTTCAATTCCACGTTGGCCGCCGAACGAATGACGAGGGGTACCTTTTCAATCTTCACCGCACTGGTGTCGAGGCCAAACCACTTGTCGTCGGAGTTGGTGTAGTGCTTGATGAAGAAATACGCATCCATTGTAAGGCGTTCCAGCAGCGGCAGCTCGTTTTCGTACGACAGGAACCGCTCAAACACCACGAACCGGAAGTCACCGATCACCTGCTGCTTGCTGAGTGATTCGTAGCGGCTGGTGATGTCCACTTCGCCGTGCTTCACCATCTCTTCCAGCACCTTCCGAAAGAACAGGTTGATGCGGGGCGCCACGCGGAACCCGAGGCGGAAGTTGATCTTAACGAGGTCGTCGTGGGCCAGTACGTCCACCCGGTATTCCATCGTATAGGGTTCGTCGGTGGTATCCACGTGCACGAACCAGTAGATATCGGCCCGTTTCGGCCGCTTCTGGAAGATGGAGTAGATGATGGTGCTTTCTACTTCACTCGGCCGGCTGGCATTGGTGAGAAACACCAGGTGGGTGGCGTACTTGGGAATGGAAGTGTCCTTGCTCAACGCCTTGGTTGGCTCCACGTAATCTTCCAGCCGCACGTACTGCGTGAGCCGCTGCTTGATCCGGTGGGCGTTGAACCAAATGTACATGATCGTAATCAGTATGCCGCCGATCAGGAGCGACACCCAGCCGCCGTGCGGGAATTTCTCCAGGTTGGCCACCAGGAAGGAAAACTCAATGCCCAGGTAGATAACCAGGAAGAAGGAGATGACCAACCGGGACACCCGCTTGGTGTAGAGGTAGTAGCACAACAGCACAGTGGTCATCAACATGGTAACGGTGATGGCCAGCCCGTAGGCAGCTTCCATGTTGGACGATTCCTGGAAATACAGCACAATGCCGATGCAACCCGCCCAGAGCAGCCAGTTGATGCTGGGTACGTAAATCTGTCCCTTTTGCAGGGTGGGGTACACCAGCCGTACTTTGGGCCAGAAGTTGAGCCGGATCGCCTCGCTGATCAGCGTAAAGGAACCGCTGATGAGGGCCTGGCTGGCGATGATGGCGGCCATGGTGGCAATGGCAATGCCGGGCAGCAGGAACCACTGGGGCATGATGGCGTAGAACGGACTCAGCGTAAGCTGTTTGCCCTCGTGGGTAATGAGCCAGGCACCTTGCCCGAAGTAGTTGAGCAACAAGCAGGTTTTTACGAAAATCCAGCTGATGCGAATGTTGCCCCGCCCGCAGTGCCCCAGGTCGGAGTACAGGGCTTCGGCCCCCGTGGTACACAGAAAGACGGCTCCCAGCAACCAGAAGCCGCCCGGGTGGTTGACCAGCAAGTCGTAAGCGTAGTACGGGTTGATGGCTTTCAGGATGGCGCCGTCCTGCGATACATTGTACAAACCCAACACGGCCAGCATGCCGAACCAGATCATCATCAGGGGGCCAAACGCCTTGCCGACGAGTTGGGTCCCAAACCCTTGCAGGATGAAAAGAAAGGTAAGGATGCCAATGACGATGGGTATCGTCTGAATCTTGGGGTCGATGAGCCGGAGCCCTTCAATGGCCGAAGATACGGATATGGGTGGGGTGATAATGCCGTCGGCCAGCAGGGCACTGCCCCCGATAATCGCCGGAACCACGAGCCACTTGGCGTGTCGGCGTACCAATGCGAAGAGCGAAAAAATACCGCCTTCCCCGTTGTTATCGGCACGGAGGGTAAGCACAACGTACTTCAGGGTGGTCTGTAACGTCAACGTCCAGACAATACAGGACAATGCTCCGTAGACGACGTTCGCCTGGATGGGGGCACTACCGATAATTGCTTTGAAAACGTACAGGGGAGATGTACCAATGTCGCCGTATATGATTCCCAGTGCAACCAATAGACCGGCCGGAGTGACCTTGTCAGTTTGGTGTTTACTTTCCATAATATGTGAAGCTCAGGAGAATGGTCTCAGGGTAGTCCTAAGATTGAATAGCTTGCACGGGAGGCCATTCTTGAAATTTTCCTAATGAGTAAAGGCGCAAATGTAGGTAATTTTATAAATACCGCCAGAGCATAACGCACCGCTTTCCGGGCAGGTAAGTTTCTGCTCCAAAAGAAGTTAGCTTGGATTTACCATAGGCATCACGGTTAGGGTTACGGGAGATGTACCCGTCCTTACAACGCAGGTGCAGCACTTACCGTTGCCATTCCTTCTTCTTAAAATCTCCCCGCTTCACCGATTTGATGAACTGCGCCCACGCAAACGGGTTCAGGAAAGGAATGGAAGGGGTAAAGTACCGGTTGGCTTGCCCGGTAACCTGCTGCTGGTTGAAGCTCCGGAAGTTCTCATTCGGCGTCATCCCCGCTTCGTACGCCATGCGGGCCATCAGTTGCTGATTTAGGTTCTTTTTAATGGCCTCCCGGTCTTTCTCGTCGGGCAGTTCCAGGGCCAGAAACGCCTGCTTGAACAATTCTTCGGTGGGGTACGGGTGCACTTCCACCACCGGCAGCAGCGTTGTGTCGGCATTCAGTTCGATCACGACGGAGTACCCTTCATCGGCTATTTTCGGCATCACGAAAAAACGCTTCTTGTAACCCACGGCGCTGACCACGATGCTGTCGCCGGCCATGGTGGGCATGGTAAAAAAGCCGTACGCATTGGTGTTGGTGCCGCGGCCTGCCTTGGGAATGAACAGGTTAGCTCCCACCAGGGGCTGCCCGTCTTCCCCGCCCAGCACGAAGCCCGAAAACTGGATCACGTGCCGCTGCCCCTGGGCCCGTACTTCCGAACCGCCATAAAACAGAAAAACTCCCAGAATGCAGGCAAACAGGGTGGCTTTAGGGGGCAGAAGGTACAGCGGGGTTTTCATAATACACTGAGTTAAAAACGCAGACCGAGGACGTTTCGTACAAAAGGGTTCTATTCAATTATACACCCAACCAGGCGGGTAAGTTCCAAGGCGACAGGCCCGAGAAGAACGGCTCGTTGTTCATCCCGAACAGTCTTAGAAAGGTAACAATAAATGGGGCGGAAAGCAAAAGTCCGTCAAAACGATCCAGAAAGCCGCCGTGCCCCGGAATGCTGGTCCCGGAATCCTTGATTTCCATGCTCCTTTTGAACAGGGATTCGATCAGATCGCCGTACGTACCAGCTACCACAATGATTACGGCAATGCAATGCCACTGCCAGGCCCTTAAGTCGGTAAAAAACTGACTGATGACGAAAGAGACCAGGATCGCCGCAATGGCCCCCCCGATGCTGCCCTCCCACGACTTCTTCGGCGAGACGCGTTCGAACAACTTGGTCCGCCCGAAGTTGACGCCGGCGAAGTACGCCCCCGTGTCGCTGGCCCACAGCAGGAAAAGGCAGCCCAGGATGATCTGGTAGCTGTAATCGCCCTGTGAGTACACGCACACATTGATCAGCGCGAAAGGGATCGCCACATAAATGATGCCCAGAAACGTGAGGGCGATGTTGGTGAAGGGCTTTTTTTCGCCTTTTTTATAAAGCTTAATGAAAAAGATCAGGGAGACAACCGGCGAGATCAGGGAATAGTAGCGAAAGCTGAGGTACTGCTTTTCAATGAGGAAAGAGAGCACGAAGATCAGCGCCCCGCAAAGCGTACCGTACAGTTTGAGCGGCGCGTTGCCGTCGAGGCCCACCAGGCGGTAAAACTCCCACTGGGTAAGGCAGGAAATCAGGAAAAACACGACAAAATACGACCATTCCCCCACGTAGATCGCCCCTACGATGAGCAACCCGCCCATAATGGCGGCAATGACGCGTTGTTGCAGGTTGCTGAGGCTATTCAAATTGGATTTCATCCGCGATAATTTTCAGGGCACGCAGTATGTCGTCGGCGTTCACGTGTACTTCAAAATGGCCGAAATGATACGTAGTATCTTTCTTATTCACAATCACGGCGGGGATTGCGTGGGTTTGGAGTACGGATTGTACGATGTGGGCCCGGTGCTGGCTGGGCGTTTCGTACACTTTACGCCAGTTTTTCATCACGCGGCTCGCGAAAACGGGTAAAATAGTTTCTCAGGCTCGCCAGGAGCAGCACCGTGATCGCCAGGGCGACCAGCGAAAAGGTCACCGGTACGGAAGCCGTGTCTTCAATGTCGATGGGTACGGCCTTGCGCTGGTAGAAAAAGAACATGACCAGGGTAAAGCCGTTGTTGACAAAATGCCCGATGATCGGGTAGAGCAGGTTGCCCGACCAGGCGTACAGGTACCCAAACAGCACGCCCAGCAGCATGCGCGGGATGAGCCCGTAGAATTGCAGGTGAATGAAGCTGAAAATGAAGCCGGTGATCCATACGGCCGCGTGCACGTTGCGGGTAAGGGCAAATACCTTGGGCTGCACCAGTCCCCGGAACACCAACTCCTCGCCCACGGCCGGAATCAGGGCAATGACCACGAGGCCGATCAGCAGTTGGGGCACGGATTTAAATTCAGTGATGCGCTTGGTCAGTTCGGCCAGGTCCGTCTCCTTGGCCTGGGCCCACGCCTCCCAGCGGTCGAAGAAGGCCGGCAAGTCTACCTCGCGGTTCCACTCGATGAAAAGGGCGTTGAAGGGCATGAAGGCAACCACCAGCAGCACCGTGAGCAGGGCCGGCGCCAGCCACACGGGGTAGCCGGGGCTCAGGCTCGACATTTGACGCCCTTCCACGAACCGCAGGTACGCCAGCGGCGCCGCAATGAAGGCGCAGAGCGCCGCCGCCGCCTGGTACATGAGCAGCGCATTCTGGGCCTGGGGATGGTCGGCGGTGCCGCTGATCACGCCCTGGAACGTAGCCAGGTCGCCCCCCAGCAGGGCCAGCGCCAGGGCCATCCCGATGAAGTTGCCGATGAACAGGCCGCCGACAACGAAGGTGACCAGCAGTACCAGGCTCGTAATCGGGCTCCGGGGTACTGCAACGTACGGATGGTTAGGGTATTCCTGCATAACTGCGTAAATTTAAGGCAAAAACTTGGTTACGGCGGTATAAGGAACAAAACGGCCATTCCGGTGTTTTGTATGCAGTTGTGCCATAAATATACCTGACGGTGGTTCAAATCAGAGACATAGAATTAGGGGAGTTCCCGCTGCTGCTGGCCCCGATGGAGGACGTGAGCGACCCGCCCTTCCGGGCTGTCTGCAAGGAAAACGGCGCCGACCTGATGTACACGGAGTTCATTTCCTCGGAAGGGCTCATCCGCGACGCGGCCAAAAGCCGGCAGAAGCTCGACATTTTCGAGTACGAACGGCCCATCGGCATCCAGCTCTTCGGCAGCGACATCGAAACCATGCGGCAGTCGGCGGAGATTGCCACCGCGGCCGGCCCTGACCTCATCGACATCAACTACGGGTGCCCGGTGAAGAACGTGGCGTGCCGGGGCGCCGGGGCGGCCCTTCTGCAAGACGTTCCCAAGATGGTGAAAATGACCCAGGCCGTGGTGCGGGCAACGCACCTGCCCGTTACCGTAAAAACGCGGCTCGGCTGGGACGACACCACCAAGAACATTCTGGAAGTGGCCGAACGCCTCCAGGACATCGGCATTGAAGCCCTTACCGTGCACGGCCGTACCCGGGTGCAGATGTACAAGGGCGAAGCCGACTGGACGCTGATCGCCAAGGTGAAGGAAAACCCGCGCATCCGCATTCCCATCTTCGGCAACGGCGACATTGATTCGCCCGAGAAAGCCCTGGCGTACAAGAACCGCTACGGCGTGGACGGCATTATGATCGGCCGGGCCTCCATCGGCTACCCGTGGGTGTTCAACGAAATCAAGCACTACTTGAAAACGGGTGAACGGTTGCCCGGCCCCACGATGGCCGAACGGGTGGCGGCCTGCCGCAAGCACCTCGACTTCTCGGTCCGCTGGAAGGGCGACAAAGTGGGCATCTTCGAGATGCGCCGCCACTACACCAACTACTTCCGCGCCATCGACCACTTCAAGCCCTTCCGGATGCGCCTGGTGGAAGCCCCTACGCACGCCGAAGTCGTAGCCGTGCTGGCCGAAGTCGCCGAAACCTTTGCGGAAGTTGAGACATTAGACGGGAGACATTAGATTTTAGACGGGAGATACTAGACAGGAGACGGGAGACTGCTAAACGCGTAAGCCCGGCAAGAACGGTGATGGTTCTTGCCGGGCTTTTCCGCTTCTAATAAGATGATTCGATCTTTACTCCCGGAGGCACCGCGTCTGGTGTCTAACGTCTCCCGTCTAAGGTCTCATGTCTCACTTCTTCAGTTGGATTTCAGCCGGTACCGTTTCTTCTTTTCCTTTCCGCCGCACCACGGCCTGGCCGTTCAGTTTGAGCTGGCCGCCGGGCAGTTCGGTTACCGTCCAGATGGCGCTGAAGTCGGGCTGGGTGCCGAAGAAGGAGAGCCGGTTGAGGGGCTGGCCGGGCGGCGACAGGACCGCGATGACCAGTTCGGCGTTTTCCAGTTGGTACAGGAAGGAGTACTTGGTTTTGCTGTCCAGGTGGTAGTTGCCTTCGTGCTGCCCGGCCGGGTCGCTGCCCGCGCCGAAGTTGAATCCACCGGCTGGACTTTGCGCCGTTGAATCGCCGGTGCCCAGCGTATACGTGATTTTATTCACCTTCCAGTTGCCCTGGAGGGTATTGAACAGCGTAGCCTTGCTCCTGAACGCGGATTGTGACAAGGTGAGGAGAACAACTGCGCCCACCAACACCAGATGCCTGTATAGCATAGATTTTTCCGTTTACCGCCGCCCGGTAGCTGAAAGGTGCTTTGCCCGGACGTGCTGAGGTTTAATACGGCAACGGTTGGCCCGGAAACCGCGTTTGACCGGCCTTGTAAGATAATGCCCCTTTTTCCCGGGGCTGCGGCGTTTACCTGCTTTTCCCGGCGGGAGATAAGGGCCGGAAAGGGGCAAGAATGCGGTGAATGGATCGGCAGCCGGGCCCGCAGTGAAAGCCTGACCCCATTGGTCCCGGCATGGGTCGTGATCTCCCGGCGTAAGTTTCGCCGGGGGTTCGATTGAGAAGACGGCCTCGTCGACCAGCACGCCTTTTCTACGCCTGAATGCGGTGCTTGAGGCGGTCCACGGCCACGGCGCCGATGATGATGACCCCGATGATGACTTCCTGCACAAAGTTGGGCACGCCCAGCATGTTACACCCGTTGCGCAGTACGGCCATGATGAGGGCCCCGATGATGGAGCCCGTGGCGCTGCCCTCCCCGCCGCTGAGCGAACCGCCCCCGATCACCACGGCCGCGATGATGTCGAGTTCCATGCCCACGGCCGCGGTGGGGTCGCCCACGGTCAGGTTGCTGTACTGCATGATGGAAGCCACCCCCACGAACACGGAGTTCAGCGTGTAAATGAAGACGCGGTTGAGCGGCACGTTGATGCCGCAGAGCCGGGCGGTTTTCTCGTTGGAGCCGATGGCAAACACGTAGCGGCCGAAGACGGTGTACCTGAGGAGGATGGAGGTGAGTACCAGCAGGATGACGGCTACCCATACGCCGGGGGCGAACACGAGCCATTCGGGGTCGGGGTCGGTGAGCATCAGGGATTGCAGGCCGTTCGTCGGCGTGCTCACTGTCTGCTCCTTACCGATCCACTTGGCGACGCCCCGCGCAATCTGCATCATGCCCAGCGTAATGATGAACGGCACGATGTTGAGCCGCGACACCAGTTGCCCGATCAGCACGCCGCACAGGGCGCAGGCCACAATGCCGCCCAGCGCCGCGTACAGGGATGTGCCGGCCGTTGCCGCATCGGCGCCGCCCGTATTCAGCAGGGTTGCAACCACCACCGTACCAAGGGCAATCTGCGAACCGACGCTCAGGTCGATGCCGCCCGAGACGATCACCAGCGTCATGCCCAGGGCGGCAATGCCGACGATCACCGTCTGGGTAATGATGGTCTTGATGTTCAGGAAACTATAGAACTCGGGCGGGCAAATGAGGGCGAAGAGGATGAAAACGGAGAAAAGTCCAAAGAAGGGCGCAAAACGCAGGAGGAGTTTTTTCATGCAGCTCGGACATCAGCGGGCTAATCCGCCAGTGTAATCCTTCAATGATAAGCCGTTTCGCAGGATTTCGCAATAATCTTCCACTTTTTATAAAAGGAACCCTATTTCGTTTTCTATGTTTAATATCCAATTCATCTTTGCATCGCAACCGGCTACTCCAGCAGGGCCAGTACGTCTTCCCGCGTCAGAGCCTTTACGAAGCCTTCCTCGGTGGTGATGAGTTCGTCGGCGAGTCGCTTCTTGTTGCGCTGCAACGCCAGAATCTTCTCTTCCACGGTGTTGCGGGTGATGAACTTGTAGTTGAACACGGTCTGCTGCTGCCCGATGCGGTGGGCCCGGTCTACGGCCTGGGCTTCAATGGCGGGGTTCCACCAGGGGTCGAGGATAAACACGTAGTCGGCGGCCGTGAGGTTGAGGCCCAGCCCGCCGGCCTTGAGGGAAATGAGGAATATCTGCACTTCCTTTTCCCGCTGGAACAAGTCCACCTGCGACCGCCGGTTGCGCGTACTGCCGTCGAGGTAGGCGTACGGCAGTTTCTTGCCTCCACGCACTCCTTCACCAGGGCCAGGTGCTTTACGAACTGGCTGAACACGAGTATCTTGTGCTTTTCGCCCACGGCCGTCTGGAGGCGGTGGCTCACGTCTTCGAGCTTGCCCGATGCCCCTTCGTAGGTGGGGTCCACCATTTTGGGGTGGTTGGCGAGTTGCCGGAGTTTGGTGAGGCCTTGCAGCAGGATCAACTGCGACTGCGGCGTGCTGTGATCGGTCATCTTTTCGAGCACCTTGTTGCGGAAGTAGGACTTAGCCTCTTCGTACGCGTCTTCCTGCTCCGGCGCCATGCGGCAGTACTGGATCTGTTCCACCTTCTGGGGCAGTTCGGTGGCTACCTGCGACTTATGCCGCCGCAGGATAAAGGGCTTGATAATGGCAAACAGCCGCTTCGTTTTATCCTCGTCGTTCTTTTTCTCGATGGGAATCTGGAATTCATTCCGGAAAAACTTCTCCGAGCCCAGCAGGCCGGGGTTGATGAACGACATTTGCGACCACAGATCCAGCGTGCTGTTCTCGACCGGCGTACCGGTCAGGATCAGGCGGTGCTTGGCGTTGAGTTGCCGCGTGGCCTTGGCAATGTTGGACGTGGGGTTTTTGATGGCCTGCGACTCGTCGAGGATGATGTACTCGAAGCAGTACTGCTTGAGCAGTTCAATGTCGATGCGCACGATGCCGTAGGACGTAAGCACTACGTCGTACCCTTCAAACTGGGCCAGGTCTTTTTCGCGGTGCGTGCCGGTATAGGTAAATATTTTGAGCCCGGGCGTAAACTTCTGGGCTTCTACTTCCCAGTTGTACACCAGCGAGGTCGGCATCACCAGCAGCGACGTGCCGGTGGCGCCCTTTTCCTTCTGGGCTTGCAGCAGAGCCAGCGCCTGGATGGTTTTGCCCAGGCCCATGTCGTCGGCGAGACACCCACCCAGGTTGTACTGCTGGAGGAAGCGCATCCAGTTGTAGCCCGCCTTCTGGTAGGGCCGCAACTCACCCAGGAAGCCGGCCGGAACCGGGAAGTCCTCCATCTGGGTGAAGTCGCGGAGCTTTTCCAGCTTGCGGCTGATGGTGATCTGGGCCAGGCTCTCGGCTTGCAGGTGCTGCACCAGGGCCAGGTGGTGCTTGCGCAGCGTAAAGGTTTCCTGCCCCTCGGCAAAGGCAAACAGTTCCGAGTACTGCGTGAACCACACTTCGGGGATGACGGCAATCTCGCCGTTAGGCAGGGTAAACTCCCGCTTCTTCTGCAAAATGAGGTTGCGCAGCTTCATGAATGGAATTTCGTAGTCGCCGAATTTCACTTTGGCGTACAGGTCAAACCAGTCGTTGTTTTCCGCGATGTTGATGTCGATGGAAGAAGTGCCGAGAAAGTACCGCTTGCCGTTCTGCACCTGCTGGTGCACCACGAACCCTTCCTGCTGGATGAGCGACGCGTACCGGTGCAGCCAGTTGAAGGCCTCGGCCTTTTCGAGCAGGGTACGGCCGTTCTTAAACTCCAGGCCGGTCTGCTTGAGCAGGGTGATCTTCTGGAGTTCGATGGCCCGGCGCCGGGCAATCTTGTGAAACACGTACGACTCGTCCACCTTCTCCACGCTTACGTTCGACTCGGTGGCGTGGTCGGTCTGGAACCGGAATTTGCCGTACTGGAAGGTGAGGTCAAACAGGATTTTGCCTTCGCCCGGGGCTTCTTCTTCGGCTTCTTCGCTCCCGCCGACCAGCAGCAGGGAGGGCTTGGCGCTGTACCACTCCGAAAACGTGAGCACCGGCACCGGCAGAAACGAAGCGTCCCGGATCTCGAAGCCCTTGGCCGATACGTCGAAGGCGGCCACCAGCGGCGCAATGAACTTCTGGTAGTAGGTTTCTTCCACCTTGCGGGGAATTTCGATGAACCGCTTGTTGAGGAACGGGCGGAGCTTCTTGCCGTCCACGTTCTTCTCGAAACTGTAGAGTTTGTCGCCCAGGATCATCCAGGCGGGTTCGTTGCAGATGATGAGGGCGTCTTTGTACTGGAAGTCGAGCTTTTCGCCGGCGTACTTGACGGTGGGAAAGTAGTGCGTGTTGGCTTCGTTGCGCCGGAAGTGAAACAGCACGGTGGCTTTTTCCGGAGCCCGGTAAATGCGCTTCCACACGGGGTTGCCGTCGTTGCCCATGATGAACAGCCACTTGTCGCCCATCAGGTTGAGGAGTTGCGAACGGCGTTCCTCCACGTAGGCCTCAATGGCTTCCTGCAAATCCTTGTCGCCTTTTTTGGGGTCGTACACTTTCAGAAAAAAGTCTACAGTACTGATCTTCTTGTTGTAGAACTTTCGCAGAATTGCGTCCTGCTGGATGGTATCGATAATCTCTACCAATTGATAGTCAACGTTATCCATTCCCGTGGCAAACTCGGCGGCGTTCTTGGAGGAGATGTTCTGGTACTGGAACGTGAGCAAACCCTTGGAATTGACCTGTACGACGAACGATTCGAAGAGGTAACCCAGGTATTCGTGCTGATAGAGTGAATAAACAATTTGAAAAGGCTGCGTGGTAGAAACGTTCATCTTTTTTTGGGCAAAACCATCCCAAATTAAATAAAATAGCCCGATAATTGTCTCCCCCGGCGGTTTATTTTCTCAACATCGAGGAAGTTTTTTTAATAATTTCTTTTAACGGTTCATGACTAAAACCTGGCAACGACCCGCCCCCCTGCGGAGCGGGCAAAAAGTAACGGCGCTGGCCCCGGCCGGCCTGATTTCCCGGGAAGCGGTGGCCGCGGGCCTGGACGGGTTGCGGGCCTGGGGCCTGGCGGTGGCAACCGGCGAACACCTTTTTGCGCGCCACCACCAGTTTGCCGGCACCGACGCCCAGCGCCTCGCCGACCTCCAACGGGCCCTCGACGACCCGGAGACGGCGGCCATCCTCTGCGCCCGGGGCGGCTACGGCACCACCCGCATCATCGACCAACTCGACTTCACGGCTTTTCTGCGGCAACCCAAGTGGCTGGTCGGCTACAGCGACATTACCACGCTGCACCTGCACCTGCACCGGCTGGGCGTGGAGAGCCTGCATGCCACCATGCCGCTGCTGTTTGGCCGCGACACGCCGCCTTCCATCGGGAGCCTGCGTGACCTCCTGTTCGGCGGCGAGATCAACTACGCAGTAGCGCCGCACCGGCTCAACCGTCCCGGCGAAGGGAGCGGCATACTGGTGGGGGGCAACCTGGCCCTGCTGGTCTCTAACGTGGGCACCGCCTCCGATGTAGATACGAAAGGTAAGGTGCTTTTCCTCGAAGACATCAACGAATATCTTTACAGCATCGACCGGATGATGATTCAGTTGAAGCGGTCGGGCAAGCTGGCCGGGCTGGCCGGGCTGGTGGTGGGGCACTTCACCGATTCCAAGGACAACGACATTCCGTTCGGCAAAGACCCGTACGAAATCGTGGCCGACGCGGTGCGTGAGTACGGCTTCCCCGTGTGCTACGGCTTCCCGGTGGGCCACGAACCCGAAAACTGGGCCATGCCCTGCGGCCGTACGGTTCATTTGGCTGTAGGACCCGACGGAGTTACCCTGTCCTCCGCCCAAGCCGTATAAACCCCGCTTGAATTTAAGAGAACTGAACCGCAAAGGGCGCAAAGGTCGCCAGGAGGGATAGGGTTTAAACCCTATCCTATGGATATTGCGTGTGATTGCCATTGCGCATACGTACGCAGAAGTCGCTTGACTCAACTGAGGCACAGCCTTTCCGTAGGGTAGGGTTTAAACCCTACCCCTATTACCCCTACTTTGCGCCCCTTGCGGTTTTCCTTCGCGATCCTTGCGGTTCAGTGCTTACCATTCCCTTTCCGCCCAAAACGCAAGAAGCACGGCTCCCACCGTGCTTCTCTGCTCAATACTAAATACTTACTACCCAATACTCCCTTACGGCTTTTTCGTACCGGCCGCCTGGTTATTGGCCTGGTAGTCCTGGTTGAGGCCTTTGAGGACTTCCTGGGTGATGTCGAGGCTGTCAGTGGCGTAGAGGATGCCGCCGCCCTTGCTGTATCCGAACACGATTTTGTAAGGCTTGTCTTCGGTGTGCTTCTTGAGGTACAGGGAAATGTTATTGATGAGTTCTTCGTTTTTCTTCTGCTCTTCCTCAGCCAGTTGGCGGGCGGCGTCGTTCTGGTAACGCATCAGTTCCTGTTCCTTGCGGCGCAGGTTCTGCTCGGTAAGCTGGGCCTGTTCGAGGGTCATGGTATTGGCTTTCCGCTGGGCGCTTACCACTTCGTTTTCCAGCGACCGGGTGCGGCCGGCAATCTCCGTTTCGAGCTTCTTGCGGCGGTCTTCGAGTTGGGTGCGGGTGACCTTAAAGTAGTCGTACTTGGTGAGGAGCGAATCTACGTTTACGTACGCGTACTGGTTGGTTTTCTGGTCTTTGCCGGCCGCGGCAACCGTACCGGCGGCCGGGGCAGCGGCGGCGGGAGCCTTGCGGCCGGAGAAATGCAGGTAATACAATACGGCAACGGCCACCAGGAGAACGACGTTCAGGGTGAGGGACAGGTTTTTCACAATAAAATCGAATGGTTTATTTTGGGAGGGCAAAGGTAACGAATCCGCCGCAAAGCGCCTTGCTCCCAACCCGGTGCGTTTCACGTGAAATCTCCTTTCCGAACCCGTTGAACGGCCTCTTCCCCAAGCCGTTACCGCAGCATTTTCAAGTACCGGTAGCCGTTCCGGCCAAACGGCGTGGCATCGGGCGGGTTGTCGTGTTCCACGAAAAACTTGTCGTGGTTGTGGAACGGCGGTGCATTCTCTGAATATCCATACCTTTGGACGCCAGTTCACGTAAGAGCCACCGAAAAGAAATGCGTGGGGACCCGCTTTAGTGTTATGCAAAACGCCGTTACTGCCGACCGGATTTTTACTGTACCCTTTATCCTGCTCTGTCTCAGTTCGTTCCTGTTCTTCGCCAGCTTCAACATGATGATTCCCGAACTGCCCGCCTTCCTGACGGGCCTGGGCGGCGCCGAGTACAAGGGGCTCATCATTGCATTGTTTACCATTACGGCCGGCATTTCGCGTCCTTTCAGCGGCAAGCTGACCGACACCATCGGGCGGGTGCCGGTCATGGCATTCGGTTCCCTGGTGTGTTTCGTGTGCGGCTTTCTCTACCCGCTGTTGCAAACCGTTTCGGCCTTCCTGCTGCTGCGGCTGGTGCACGGCTTTTCCACGGGCTTCAAGCCCACGGGCACTTCGGCGTACGTGGCCGACGTGGTTCCCGCCGACCGCCGGGGCGAGGCCATGGGCTGGCTGGGCCTGAGCGGTACGGTGGGCATGGCCATTGCCCCGCAGATCGGCAGCGCCGTTACGGCGGCTTTCTCCATGAACTTCATGTTCTACACGTCTTCGGTGCTGGCCCTGCTTTCCATTGCCATCCTGCTGGGCATGCCCGAAACGCTGCCCAATAAAGTACGCTTCCGGCCGGGGCTGCTCAAAATCTCCCGCCGCGACATTTACGAACCCAAGGTGTTCCCGGCGGCCTTCGTCACCTTGCTTACTTCTTTTTCCTACGGCACCGTGCTCACGATCACGCCCGACGAAAGTGATTACCTCGGCCTCTCCAACAAAGGACTGTTTTTCACGGTGTTTACCGTATCCTCGCTGGCGACGCGTTTCCTGGCGGGCAAATTTTCGGACCGGCTGGGACGGGTGCCGGTGCTCAAAGTCTCGTCGCTGGCCCTGGGCCTCTCGATGGTGATGACGGGCCTGGCCCACTCCCCGGCCGTGTTCCTGGCTTCGGCGGTGGCCTACGGCATTGCCATCGGCACCAACTCCCCTACCCTTTCGGCCTGGACCATCGACCTGAGCCACGAGGAATTCCGGGGCAAGGCCGTCGCCACGATGTACATTTTCCTGGAAATCGGCATCGGCCTGGGCGCCTTCCTGTCGGCCTGGCTGTACAACAACGAGGCCGACTGCTTCGGCTGGTCTTTCGTCCCGGCGGCCGCCACGTCTTTTATGGCCTTTGGGTACCTGCTGTGGTACAAGCCGGCAAAAGCGGGGGGTAAGCAGTAACCGATGCAGCAGGCCACCACATCTCCTACTGCCATTTCAATCGTCGTATGCCCGTTCCCATCCCGATGACCAGCCGCACGTAAGGACCTTTCAAGCCGAACCGGGGTGCATTGACCAGTTCCTGCCCATTGTACTCGCCGGGCTCCCCGCCATTGATCGAAAACAGGTAGCCGGCTTTTACGCCCAATGAAAGATAGCGGGTGTTCTGCGGGCAATCTATTTTCCGGTTGTTCAGGGGAATCAGCTTTTCGGCGTGGATTCCCAGGTTAAAGCTGCCGCCGCTGAAAGTAATCGTTCCTTCCCTTCGCGTGCCGTTCACGATGCCGCCCAGGTTGGTCACCGGCGACGTATCCATCAGTTTCAGGCTGGCGTAGCTCGACACGAGGCCGGCGTAAGGGTACAACCGGAAACCCTTCTTTTCCACCAGTACGTATCCCAGGTTTGCCTCAAAGTTGAATCCGGTTCCCGAAAGCGTCGTGCGGCGCTGATCCGAATGGCCCTGGTCGGACGCCCGGAAGAAGGGTATCCCGAAATCAAGGACGAAGCGCCGGGTGATGAACTTAGCCGAAACCGTATAGGTGAGCAGGTTGCCCGCCATCGGATTGTAGCCGTACTCCCGCAGGCTGTTGTTGACGGAAGACAAATCGCCCCGCAGGTAGCCCGGCTGAAAGTCAATTTGAAAGAACTTTTTGGAGACGACGCCAACGCCAGTGCTGTCCTGCCCGTGCGCGAGAACGGGAACCAACAGCAGCAAAAGGAAGAATAGCGGTGTTTTCATCATGGTGTTCATGGGTGGGTGTGAATGGTGATGGGACTGAAGGTAGTGCTGATGCTGATCAGCGGGCCGCCCGGCGCCCCGGCGAAGTCCAGGGTGGAAGCTCCCGCGCCTCCCGGCTGCCTGACGTATTTTTGGTAGGCGTCCGGCACGTAAATGGCCGCGTGGCTGGTGCGCAGCCCGTACCGGTAGGCGCCAAACTGGGCCGTGTTCACGACCACGGCGGTACGGCTCGCTTTGACGGCAAGCCCTGGCGGCTTCTCACGCAGCGTGAGGTGAATGTTTCCGTACGTGCTGTTGAAGGTGCAGCGGGCCTTGATGCCATCCAGGTAGACGTCCGATTTATCCGACTTGCAGGAAAAAGTACCGCCGATGTCCCGGCCGCGCACCTCGCCGTAGGCACTCTCGACGCTGGTGCGGCCCGCCACGTTTTGGAGGTGCACGTCGCCGAACTCGACGGCAACGTCCAGTTCCCCCTTCAGGTCCGTCAGTTCGATGTTGCCGTACTTGTTAATGATTCCGATTTTGCTCGCCCGGGGCACGGTAAGCTCACACAGGACACCCAGGGTGCTCTGAGTACGGGCTGTCTCGGGGGGAATGATGAACGTGTTACGGATTTCCAGCGTATTGTCCTCGCGGCTCAGGGCGTATTTCATGTAGTCCAGTTCTCTTTCGGCAACGGCCTTGTCCGGGTTTTTTGCCGAGAAAACCAGCCGTACCCGCACGAAGTCCTTGTCCCAGCCCGTCACTTGCATGGTGGCTTTTTCGCCGACAATCTTCAGGGATTCGTTCCGGGCAAAGGGAACATCCCTGGTCACTACTTTTTCGACGACGTGGTTGGTTTGCGATTCCTGGCCAAAAGCGGTGGCTCCGGGCAACAAGCACATCAAACCGATGCAACCCCAGGCTTTGGTCATGATTTCAGGATTTGAATGAGTTCTCGGATGAGGTACGACTTGTGGTTTTCGAGCCTGATTTCCGCTTTCACCAGGGCCGGGTCGGGGCCGAAGGTTTCCAGGCGCCGGTTCACCTGCTCAGCCTGGCGGGAGAGCTGGTCGAGTTCCTGCTTCAATGCCAGAAATTCACTTGAGTTGCACACCGGGTGCTGCCGGCGGCACTGTTCCTCAATGAAAGCGATGCCCCGGCTTTCGGGCAGACCGGGTGGCTCCTCCCCGTTCTCCTCCGGCGCAGCAGCCTTTTCGGTGCGGTACGTAATGGCAACGTCCTCACCGGCTCGCGGCGTAAACCACCACAGAGAAGCGACCAGCAACAGCGCAACGGACGCGGCCACCGCCAGCGGGTACCGCCGCGGGCCGGCGTTGTGGTTGCCGGGAAGGCGGCTTTCGAGGCCCTCCCACACGACATCTTTGTTCGGCAGGGCAGTCGGATAGGAATGATCCAGTTCCGACAGTTTCCCCCGGAGTTGCGCGTCAAAGTCTTCTTCGCTTACGTCCATCCCCTTTGCTTTAAATGTTCTCTCAATTTTGCCCGGGCGTGGGCCAGTTGCGACCGCGAAGCACTTTCGGCAATGCCCAGCATCGCGGCAATTTCTTTGTGGCTGTAGCCCTCAATGGCAAACAGGTTGAAAACCACCCGGTAGCCGCCGGGCAGTTGCCGTACCACCTCGAATATCTCCTCGGCCGAAACCGCCGGGTCAACCGCAAGTGGTGATGCAACGCCACCGGCTCCGTCGGTTTCGGCCGCCTCCAGGCCCACGAAAGAAAGCCCGTGTCCTTTCCGCAGGTGCATCAAAGACTCGTTTACCATGATTTTCCGGACCCAGGCCCGGAGGCTCCCGGCGCCCCGGTTCTCAAACCTTTTCAACTCCCGGAAAACTTTCACGAATCCTTCTGTCAGTACTTCCTGGGCGTCGGCTTCATTGCGTACGTACCGGAGGCACAACCGGCCCATGTGAGCCACGAACTGCTCGTAGAGAAGCCGCTGTGCTTTCCGGTCGTTGCCGATGCACCGTTGGATAAGTTGCTGATCGTCCAATGGGGGTTCCCTGGCTAAGTGCTTCCGAAGTTAAAATGCGCCGCCCGTTGGCGACGCTGCACGACTGCGAAAAAATAGTTGAAAAAGGCCGGCCCCTGCCTCCAGGTCGGTCCAATCCCGGATGAAGCTGGGGCCAACACAAAAAACGCCGGCCCTTGCCGGCCGGCGTCTCTTTAGAATGCTTTCAATGGGTTGACTTAGAAGTTCCTGGCTACTTCGTCCCAGTTCACTACGTTCCAGAAGGCGGTGATGTAGTCGGGGCGGCGGTTCTGGTACTTGAGGTAGTAGGCGTGTTCCCACACGTCGAGGCCCAGCAGCGGCTTGCCCGGCTTTTCGGCCACGTCCATCAGCGGGTTGTCCTGGTTGGCGGTGGAGGTAACGGCCAGGTCGCCGTTGGCGTCCACGATGAGCCAGGCCCAGCCGGAACCGAAGCGGGTGGTGGCGGCTTTGGTAAATTCTTCTTTGAATGCTTCAAACGAACCGAACTTCTTGTCGATGGCGTCGGCCAGTTTGCCCGTGGGCTTGGCCCCGTTGTTGTTTTTGAGGGTTTTCCAGAAAAAGGAGTGGTTCCAGTGGCCGCCGCCGTTGTTGCGCACGGCCGGGGGGGCGCTGCTCACGTTCTTCAGCAGGTCTTCCAATGATTTGTTCTCCAGTTCGGTGCCCTTAACGGCGTTGTTGAGGTTGGTCACGTAAGCGTTGTGGTGCTTGCCGTGGTGAATTTCCATGGTTGCTTTGTCAATGTGCGGCTCCAGGGCGTCGGGCGCGAAGGGAAGGGCGGGGAGTTCGAAAGCCATATCGTGAAGTGGTTTAAAGTGATGGTTGTACTGTTTGTAACACGGCAAAGGTATTTTAGTTTCTCAACTTCCGAAAAAATGCCAGCAGCAAAGCGGCGCAATCTTCGGACAATACGCCGGCCGTCACCCGGGTTTTGGGGTGCAGCAGCTTGTCGCTGACGAGGGAATATCCCCTTTTTTCGTCGCGGGCGCCGTACACCACCCGGCCCACCTGCGCCCAGAACAGGGCCCCGGCGCACATCGGGCAGGGCTCCAGCGTGACGTAGAGGGTGCACTGCGAAAGGTACTTGCCGCCCAGGTAGTTGGCCGCGGCGGTAACGGCCAGCATTTCGGCGTGGGCCGTCACGTCGTTGAGCTGCTGCGTCTGGTTGCGGGTACGGGCCACCACGGCGCCTCCGCACACCACTACGGCCCCCACGGGAATCTCCCCGGCCGCAAACGCCTCTTCGGCGCCCTTCAGGGCAAGGCGCATGTAGTGTTCGTCGTCGGGGGCGGCAGTCATCGGCGGGTTTGCTTCGGGAAGGTCAAACTTAGTAATTTTGCCCTTTCCGGCGCTCCTTCCCCCGCGTACCTTCATGCTTTTCAAAGACATTCCCGGGCTTACCGACATTAAAAAGACACTGATCACGGCCATCCAACAGGGCCAGGTGGCCCACGCGCAGTTGTTTTTCGGCAATGAGGGCGGCGGCAGCCTGGCAATGGCCCTGGCCTACGCCACCTACCTCAACTGCGAAGACAGACAGCCCGACGATGCCTGCGGCCGGTGTTATTCCTGCATCAAGCTCAACAAGCTCATTCACCCCGACTTCCACCAGATTTTCCCGGTGGCGACCACCAAAAAGGTGTCTTCGAACCCCTTGAGCGAAAATTTCCTGCCCGAATGGCGCAACTTCCTCAAGGAGTCGCCCTACAACTGCCTGAGCGACTGGCTGGCCTTCATCGGCACCGAAAACAAGCAGGCCAACATTTCGACCGAAGAGAGCCGGCAGGTGATCGGCAAGCTGAGCCTGAAGGCGTTCGAAGCCCAGTATAAGGTGTTGCTGCTCTGGCTGCCCGAAATGCTGCACGTGTCGGCAGCCAACGGCCTGCTCAAAATTTTGGAGGAGCCGCCGCCCAAAACGGTGTTTCTGCTGGTGAGCCTCCAGCCCGACAAGGTGCTGACCACGATCCGTTCCCGTACCCAGCTGGTGCAGGTCCGGGCCTTCTCCGATGCGGAGATTGCGGCGGTGCTGGCCGCGGCGCACGGCGTGGAGCCCAGGCGGGCCGCCCAGATTGCCCAGCTCAGCGACGGCAACCTCAACCGCGCCCTGCGGCTTACCGGCGAAGGCCGCGAAGACCACCACGAAATGTTCCGCAACTGGATGAACCTGTGCGCCATGCGCAAGTACGCCGAGCTGATCGAGTGGACCGAGAAGTTCAGCAAGCTGAGCCGCGACGCGCAGAAAAACCTCATGCAGTACGGCATCGGCATGATCCGCGAGGCGCTGGTGTGGTCGCAGCAGGAACGCGGGCTGGTGCGGCTGGAAGGCGAAGAACTGGCTTTCGTGGAACGCTTTTCGAAGATCATGACGCTGGAAAAAGCCGAATGGCTCTACGAACAACTCAACGAGGCCTGCTTCCACCTGGAACGGAACGGCAACCCCAAGATTGTGTTCCTGGATACCTCTCTTGCGGTGGCCGCCGGCATCCGGTAATGATCCCGCAGCGTGGTCATTGAGACACGGGTTCCCTTCATCCTTTCAATCGTTTTCATCAAGGTCTGATTTTCAATTATCCATTTTCAATTGTCAATTGGTCCCATTGGCTTACCTTTGGCCTTTTATAAACCGTTAGCATTTTGTCTCCAAACCACATCCGCATCGGCACCCGCGGCAGTGCACTGGCCTTGTGGCAGGCGCATTACGTGGCCGACCTCCTGACGGGGGGCGGCCTGGCCCCCGAAATCATTACCTTCGAGACGAAGGGCGACAAGATCCTCGACAAGTCGCTTGCCAAGATCGGCAGCAAGGGCGTGTTTACGGCCGAACTCGAACAGGCCCTCCGCGCCGGGGAAGTAGACATTGCCGTGCACAGCGCCAAAGACCTGCAATCGGAACTGCCCGAAGACCTGGAAATCCTCGCCTTTACGGAACGGGAAACCGTGAACGACGTGCTGGTAAGCTTGAACAAATCAGTATCCCTCACCGACGGCACACCCTGGGTGATCGGCACGTCATCCACGCGCCGCACGGCCACGCTGCGGCACTACTACCCGCACCTGCAACGGGTGGACATGCGGGGCAACCTCCAAACCCGGATGCGCAAGATGCAGGAAGGCCAGTGCGACGCCCTGCTGCTGGCTTTTGCCGGCGTGCACCGCATGGGCTACGACGAATACATCGTGGAACGCCTCTCCATCGAACAGTTCACGCCGCCCGTGGGGCAAGGCAGCGTCGCCGTGGAATCATCCCGGAGCCTCGACGAAGCCAAACGCCACCTGATCCGGGACCTCGTCAACCACCCGCGTACCGAGCACTGCCTGTTGGCCGAAAGGGGTTACCTGCGGCGGCTCCAGGGTGGGTGCAGCGTACCGGTGTTTGCCCTGGCTCACCTGCTGAATGACGAAACGGTGCAACTGACCGGCGGCGTGGTGAGCCTCGACGGGGGGCGCATCATCCGCCAGACCATGCAGGCCCCGGTGCCGGAAGCCACCCAACTCGGGTACCGCCTGGCCGATGCCGTGGTAGATGCCGGCGGCTACGAAATCCTGAAGGAAATCCGCCACAACCTGTCGAGCCTGTAAGACTTAAGACGGGAAACAATAAACAATACTTCTTTTCCAGCCTTGCTACTATATATGCGTAAACTGACTTACCTGGTGCTTTTTTTCCTGCTGGTGCAGGCCGCCGCAGCCCAGAAGAAATCCAAGAAAGACTACCTCGTTACCATCACTACGGAGTACGGCACGATGTACGCCGTGCTCTACGACGACACGCCCAAGCACAAGGCCAATTTCATTGCCCTGGCCGACACGGGTTTTTACAACGGTACGCTGTTCCACCGGATCATCAGCGGCTTCATGATCCAGGGCGGCGACCCCAACTCCAGGAAGGCGGCTCCGGGTGAACCGCTGGGCAACGGCGACGTGGGCTACCAGGTGCCGGCCGAGTTCAGCGAAAAGCGGTTCCACAAAAAGGGCGTACTGGCCGCAGCCCGCGACAACAATCCCGCCAAGGCTTCCAGCGGCTGCCAGTTCTACATTGTGCAGGGCAAGGTGCTCCGCGACGAAGATTTCGCAACCGCCGAACGCCGCTCGGGCCGCACCATTCCCGCCGACCAGCGGCAGGTGTACAAAACGGTCGGCGGCACGCCGCACCTGGACCAGAACTACACGGTGTTCGGGGAAGTGATCAAAGGCGCCGAATTGATCGATACCATTGCCGGCCAGCCCCGCGACAGCTACGACCGTCCGCAGAAAGACATTCCCATGCAGGTGAAGGTGGAAAAAATGAAAAAGAAAAAGATTACCAAGCGGTACGGGTACAACTACGATCGGGATTAGCCGGATTAAAGGATTAGCAGGATTACGACCACGAGAATCCTGCTAATCCCGTGAATCCCGATCCATCCTGGTAATCCTTTATTCCTGTAAATTCTGATCCTGACACCCATGCAAAAAGTGCTCATTACCGGTACCAACGGCCTGCTGGGCCAGAAGCTGGTTGAACTGCTCATCCGGGAAGGCGATTACGAAGTGATTGCCACGGCCCGCGGCGCCAACCGGCTTCCGCACGCGGAGGGGTACGCGTACCATTCCCTCGACGTTACGGACCGCAGCGCAGTACACCAACTGGTGCAAGAAGTCCAGCCCGACTACATCGTCCACACGGCGGCCATGACCAACGTGGACCAGTGCGAAAGCGACCGGGAAGCCTGCTGGCAACTGAACGTGGACGCGGTACAACACCTGATCGAAGCCTGCCGAGAGACGGGTGCCTTTCTCCTTCACCTCTCCACTGACTTCATCTTCGACGGCGCCGCCGGACCCTACGACGAAGAAGCCACGCCCAACCCGCTGAGCTACTATGGGGAAAGCAAGCTGGCCGCCGAAAAGCTCCTCCTCAACAGCTCCATCCCGTGGGCCATTGCCCGCACCGTGCTGGTGTACGGCACGGCCCACGACATGAGCCGCAGCAACATCATCCTGTGGGTCAAAAAGTCACTGGAAGAAGGCAAAACCATCAAGGTGGTGGACGACCAGTGGCGTACGCCTACGCTGGCCGAAGACCTGGCAACGGGCTGCTCCCTCATCGTGAAGGGGCGGGCCGAAGGCATTTTCAACATTTCGGGGAAGGATTTGCTGACGCCCTTTGACATGGCGCACCAGACGGCCGACTACTTCCAACTCGACAAGTCGTTCATCACCCGCGCCGACTCCAGCACCTTTACGCAACCCGCCAAACGGCCACCCCGCACCGGCTTCGTCCTCGACAAAGCCCGCCGCGTGCTGAACTATGCGCCGCGTTCCTTTGAGGAAGGCATTGCCGTATTGGCCGGCCAGATCGGCGCTACGGCCGACCGCTGAAAGAGGATGCCGGTGCCTCGGCGGTAAATCTCTTTTACAATTCGGGAGGGTGTAACGTATTGCGAAAAATCGCACCGGCAGTCCTTGGCAGCCTTGATAATTTTGTGAGACGGATCGTTTAAAGGGTCCGTCTTTTATTTTTTATGAAGCGTTTACGTTACTGGCTGCGCGGCCTCTTCGGCTACTCCCACACCGAAACCAATGGTTTTCTGGTGCTGTGCCTTCTCATTGTGTTGCTGCTGCTCGTCCCCGCGTTCTACCCGCTGTTGTTCCCGCCCCGCCCGTTCGACCACTCGGCCGACTACCGCCAACTCGACAGCCTCGTCGCGGCCCTCGAAAAGCGGCAGCCCGAACAAAAATTTGCCTATCCTTCTGGACCGGCCGCCGGCCCCCGCCGGGAAATTGTACTTTTCGACTTCGACCCCAATGCCATCAACGCGGAAACGTGGCAATCCCTGGGACTGCCCAAGTACCTGGCCGAGCGGATCATCAAGTACCGGAGCAAGGGCGGCAAGTTCCGCACCAAGGGCGACGTGAAGAAGATTTACGGCTTCCCCGAAGAATTGTACGTCCGGCTGCACGAGCACATCCTGCTGCCCGACTCCCTGCAACGCCACGCACCGGGTCGTTCTTACCCCCGCAAGGAGTTCGCCTTTGCCGGGTACGACAAGTCCGCCGAAAAGAAACCCTTCGACAAGAAGCCTTTTCACGTGGAACCGTTCGACATCAACCGGGCCGACACCGTGCAACTGGCAAGTGTAAGGGGCATCGGCCCGTCGTTGTCGCGCCGCATTGCCAGGTACCGCGACCTGCTGGGCGGATTCTCCGGCAAGCACCAGTTGTACGAGGTCTACGGGCTTGATTCCACCGTGGTGGAGGAACTGCTGCGGAAGGGTTTCCTGGGAGAAGCCACGGGCATCCGGAAGCTACGCATCAACCAGGCCACCGAGCAGGAACTGGATGCTCACCCGTACATTTCGCCCCGGCTGGCTAAGATCATCGTGGCGTACCGGGTGCAGCACGGCAACTTCGGCACCGCCGAAGATCTAAAACCCATCAAAATTCTCGACGAGGCCACCTTCCGCAAACTGTCGCCCTACCTGAGCTTCGAGTAGCGCGAAGGGCACGGAGGGAAGGGAGTATCAGGTATTGAGTATTGAGAAAACGTAACCGCAAAGGGCGCAAAGGAGACGCAAAGACCGCCAGGAGGGATCGGGTTTAAACCCTAGCCTATGGATATTGCGCATGCGTACGCAGACTTCGCTCCAGTCAAACCAAGCGCAGCCTTTCCGTAGGGTAGGGTTTAAACCCTACCCCTACTTTGCGCCCTTTGCGGCTCTATTGTGATCCTTGCGGTTAAGTTCCTCCGCCTATTTTTACTATTTTTGGGGCCCGCCCTTCCGTACTGCCCGGGCTTTTAACCGCCGCTCCCATGACCGCAACCCGTACCTCCATTCTGGACCGGAGACAAACCCTCCAGAAGATCAAGCGCATTGCCTACGAGATTTACGAGAACAACTTCCAGGAGGAGGAAGTCGTGCTGGCCGGCATCTACGACAAAGGCTACCTGCTGGCCCAGATTCTGCAACGCGAATTGACGGCCATTGCTCCTTTGCGCACCCGGCTGGTCAAAATTTCCCTCGAAAAATTTACCCCCGTGCAGGGCGGTGTTGCCCTCGACTGCCCCACTGAGGCGCTGCGGCACCGGAGCATCGTGGTGGTGGACGACGTACTTAACACGGGCCGTACGCTGATGCACAGCCTGAAGCCGCTGCTGGAGATAGAAGTGAAAAAAATACAAATCGCGGTAATGGTAGACCGCAGCCACCGGACTTTTCCCGTGGCGGCCGGGTACGTAGGGTATTCGCTTTCTACCACCATTCAGGAGCACATTGAGGTGGATTTGGAAGAAGGTGACCGGTTTGGCGTGTACCTGAGCTAACCAGCAGCGTAATGTTTAACCGCAATCAAACACGATTCCAGCGTAATTATCGCCTTTTACCCAAAAGCTGTTCCGCAACCATGTTACTGCCTGTCTGCAATTTCTGCGCAACCCTGCCCCCGTCCGCTCCCCGGCACCTTTCTTAAAGCCCCAATACTTCCTACACCGGGGTTAAATCCCATTCTTTTGCGTGATACCCCTGGTTTTACGGCACTCAGGGATGGCTCCCGGCTGCCGTTGCGGAATGGCGGCTCCACCCATTCGCTTTTAGGGGCTATATGTGCTATCTGTAAGATAGTGAGCCATTGTGCAGGTTTTTTTCCCTTCTCCTGCTTTAAATTATCCTCCGTTCCGTGCTGCAAGATAAAGAAGCAGTCAGGTAGTAAACGCACCGCAGCATTGATTAGAAAAATACAATTTGAAGACAATCATTGGGCTCCTCCGCACGTTACGCACAAGGACGAAACTCCTCCTTGCCGGGCTCGCATTGTCCATTCTCTTCGCCATTGGGCTTCTTTTTTGCACCTACCGCCTCTCGGATAGCCGCAAGGCCGACTTTAGCCGGGTGCAATCCTCGTTCCGCCTCATCAGCACCGTCGACCGCATCTACTTTCAATTTCTGGAAGCCGAAACCTGCGTAGCCCGCCAACCCGGTGACCCGGTGTACCAGCGGCAGATGGCCCAACTGTACGGCAAGCTGCGGACCGACCTCGACGAACTCCAACGCATGGTGAAGGACCGGACGGGCCAGGCTTCCAGCTACCGATCCCTCGACCTGCTCATCAGCAAACGCCGGAACGCGTTGCTCAAGGACGCCGAAACGTCCTACCAGCGGGGCTTGCCGGTTTCGAACGATGCCCCGCCGGTACTCGACGTGATTCTTACGCCGTACACGGCCCGCGTCCGGGGCATTACCGAGCGGATGAAAAACGAAGAATACCGCCTCCTGGAAGCCGACGCGGCCGGGAATGCGGGCACGCACACGTTGTTCTACTACCTGGGCCTGCCCGCCGGCCTGGGTGTCGTTACGCTGATTCTGCTCACGTTCGGGCTGTTGCTCAAGGACGGGCGGGAAAGCCGGGACCGGGAGCAGCAATTACAGGAACTGAACTTCAACAAGGACAAATTTTTCTCCATCGTCAGCCACGACCTCCGCGGACCGGCCGCCAACCTGCTGAAGCTGTCCGAATTTCTGATGGACGAAACTACACCCGAGGACCGCAAGATCATCACGGGCCACCTGTACGCTTCGGCGCAGGGCCTGCACAAGCTGCTGGAAAACCTGTTGAGCTGGGCCCGGCTCCAGATGGGCCGGGTGGAAGTGAACCCGGTGATGGTCAACCTGCACCACGCCGTGCAGGAAGGCGTAGCGCAGGTTGCGCTCCAGGCCGCCGCCAAAAATATTGTGATCCGCAACGCCGTTTCACCGGAAGCCACGGCCCGCGTGGATGAGCAGATGTGCGCCGCGGTACTGCGTAACCTGTTGCAGAACGCCGTTAAGTTCACGTACCCCTCCGGGTCCGTGGTGGTGGAAGCCCGGCAAGCGGGGCCCGCCGTAGCCCTCTCGGTAAGCGACACCGGGGTGGGCATGTCGCCCGAAGCGGTGAGCAGGTTGTTCAATCTCGGTACGCACTTTACCTCGCGGGGTACGGCCAACGAGTCGGGTGCGGGCCTCGGCCTGATCCTCTGCCAGGAACTGGTCGAAAAAAACAAGGGTGCCCTCAGCGTCACCAGCCAGCCCGGACTAGGCACCACATTTACCGTTACGCTGCCGGCCGCGTAACGGGTTGTTCCTTCATCATTCGAAATTCCTTGTTCGTTATTCGACATTAAAAAGAATATCGAATGTCGAACAAGGAATTTAGAATTGCGCAGTATATGCCTACGACGCTTTAAACTTCTTGCCCGTCTTTTTCGGTCCCCCGCCTTTACCGGCGTTTTTGGGACCCGCCTTTTTGGGGCCCTCTTTTTTGGCTTTGGCATCGGCGGCCAGTTGTCCCTTGGCCTTTTTCTCGTGGAAGGCCCCCTGGAAGCTGGGGTCTTCGCGGCGGCGCTGCTGGTCGATTTCACGGGCCATGGCCTGCTCCTCCTCGAAGGGCGTCGGGAAGAGCTCGATGCCCTCCGGCAGCGGTGCCCGCGGAATCTGCATGCGAATGATCTTCTCGATTTTCTCCACGTGGTACTGCTCGGCCCTGGTCATGAACGTGATGGCTTCGCCAGTCTGGTTGGCCCGCCCGGTACGGCCGATCCGGTGCACGTAGTCCTCGTACACCAGCGGCACGTCGAAGTTGATCACGTGGCTCACCAGGCTCACGTCGATGCCCCGGGCGGCTACGTCGGTGGCGACCAGCACCCGTACGTTGCCTTCCTTGAACGCCTCCATCGAGTTGATGCGCGTATTCTGGCCCTTGTTGGCGTGGATCACGCGAATCTGATCTTCGGCGAATTTGCGGGCCAGGAAGCGGTAGGTGTTTTCGGCCGTCTGCCGGGTGCGGGTAAACACGATGACCCGGCTGATGGCCGTATCGTGCTGCATGAGCCATTCGAGCAGGTGCGCCTTGGTTTTGAGGTTGGGCACTTCGTACAACAACTGATTCACCGTTACGGCCGGCGTGGCCGCGGGCGTGGCTTCCACCCGCACCGGGAACTCCAGAAATTCTTCCGACAGCTTTTCTACTTTCTCGGCGAAGGTGGCCGAAAAGAGCAGGTTCTGCCGTTTCACCGGGATTACTTCGAGGATGCGCCGGATCTGGGGCATAAAACCCATGTCCATCATCTTGTCGGCCTCGTCCAGCACCAGCGTCTTCAGCTCCTTCAGCACCAGGTCGCCCTTCAGGTAAATGTCCATCATCCGCCCGGGCGTCGCCACCAGGATGTCGATTCCCCGCGCAATGGCTTCGATCTGCGACTTGGGCCCCACCCCGCCGTAGGCCACGGCGTACCGCAGGTCGGTGTACTTGGCCAGTTGCCGCAGGCTCTCCTCGATCTGCATCGCCAGTTCCCGCGTGGGGGCCAGCACCAGGGCCCGGGGGTTGGTGCCCTGGGCGTAGCGGACCTTCATGAGCAGCGGCAGCAGGTAGGCCGCCGTTTTGCCCGTTCCCGTCTGGGCAATGCCGAGTACGTCGTGGCCGGCTATGATCTGGGGAATGGCTTTCTGCTGGATTTCGGTGGGTGTTTCGTAGCCGAGGTCGCGGACGGCGTTGAGCAGTTGCGGGTTCAATTTAAAATCTTCGAAGGTCATGGCGTAGTGGTTTTTTGGGGGCTTTGTTGGGATGCCAGGAAACGGTTCACCGCCGCCCGCCACCGTTGGGGCTCTTTCTTGCAGTAGGACTGGTGTTCCAGGTCCTTGAAGTATACTAACTCTTTCGGACCGCCGAGGTTGCGGTATATGGTATCCACCTCGGGTTTGATGACCCGCCGGTCGCGCAGCCCGTACATGAGCAGCGTCGGCACCCGTACCCGCCGGGCGTAGTCGGCGGGGTTGTGGCCGGCGGCGTCGTAGTCGTTCTGCCAGCCGCCCCAGAACACCAGCAGTTCGGCCAGCGGGTACTCGGGCAGGTGCATGATCCGGAAGCGGTTCCGCGTGGCTTGCAGCATGGTGGCAAACGGGCATTCGAGTACCAGGGCGTCGGGGCGCAGCCCGTACGCGGGCACGGCCCGCAGAATGGCCGCCGCCCCCATCGAAACGCCGTACAGGATGACGCGTTGGTCCCGCTCCCGGGCGTAGCGGTAGGCGGCCGCCACGTCGGCGGCTTCTTGGTACCCGATGGTGGTGACGTGGCCCCCCGAGCCGCCGTGGCCCGACAGGTCCATCAGCAGCGTATTGAATCCCATCGCCCGGAAAGCCGCGGCCTCGGTGAGCAGTTGCGACTTGGTGCTGGTGTAGCCGTGAAACAACACGACCGTTCCCCGTCCGCCTTCCGCCCTAATGAACCACCCTTCGAGCCGGTTTTTCCTTTCATTTTGCAAACGCACCACCTGGAAGGGCTGATCCGGCCGGATGACGTTAACCGGCTTAGGGTTGCGAATGCCCGTAAAGGCCAGCGACAACTTTTCCCCGAAGGTCAATTGCTCGGGCCGGGCCGTCTTTGGGGTGCCCGCCGGGGAGAAATGCGTAAAGTGGTAGGCGTGGTTGTACAGGATCACGTTGATCCCGGCAAACAGCAACAGGCCCACGCCTACCACCCAAACCGTAATTTTAGCCCATCCCATTTTACGCATCGGCTGTCGTTTGCGCAAAACTAGGCATTACGATTTTGTTTTTACAACGCGTGTCCGCCGTCCCGCTGGTGCGACAGGTCGAGTCTGCCCTTGGGTTCGGTGGTGAGGGAACTGGGCGTCTGTTTGCCCACCGGACCTTTGGCCGGGGTAATGCCGCCGTCCACCAGCCAGAGGGCTCCCGTCACGTAGCTGGCCTCGTCGGAAGCGATGAAGGCGTACACGTTGGCAATTTCCTCGGTGGTGCCGCGCCGGGCCATCGGAGTAGCTTCGAGCAGGAGTTTCTCCGTCTTTTTGTCCATCGGGCCTTTTTCCTTGTGCGTCCAGGCCGTGTCCACGGGGCCGGGGCAAATGCAGTTGGCCCGCACGCCGTGCTTGGCCTGTTCTACGGCCACGCCCATCATGAAGGAGTGCATCCAACCCTTGGTGCCGCCGTAGGGCGTGCATTCGGCCAGCCCGTTGAAGCCCGCTTCCGAACCGGCCGACACGATGTTGCCGTGCGTTTTCTGGAGGTGGGGCAGGGCGTACTTGGTCATCAGGAACGCCGACCGGACGTTGTTTTTGATCATCATTTCGAACGCCTCCACGGGCATGTCCTGCGTTTCGGACATGTAGGGCAGCACCCCGGCGTTGTTGACGAGGATGTCGAGTTTGCGGTAGGTATCAATGGCCAGTTGCACGCACTGCCGGGCGTACAGTTCTTCGGATATGTCGCCCAGGTGGCTCACGGCGTTGCCGCCCCGGAGGCGGATGGCGGCGGCCACGTCTTCCACCGGGTCGTCGGGTAAGCCGTTGAGTATCAGGGAAGCGCCTTCCAGGGCGAATTTATGGGCAATGGCTTCCCCGATGCCGGCGCCGGCCCCCGTAATGATGGCAACTTTGCCTTCTAGTCTGCGTTGCATGTTGTTGGTTTTGGTTTGTTCCACAATTTTTCCTCCCTTTACTTACTGATTTTGAGCCCGAAAGTTGCAATAAAAGGGAGTATGGAATTGACGCTGAACGTGCCTGCCTTTATTTTTCCGACGGTGTCGCTGCTGATGCTGGCGTATACCAACCGGTTCCTGGCCCTGGCGGCGCTGATCCGGAACCTGCACGAACGGTACCAGCGGGAGCCCAGCCCGGGCATTCTGGCGCAGATGCAGAACCTGCGGCTGCGGGTGCGGCTCATTCGCGACATGCAGGCCGTGGGGGTGCTGAGCCTGTTTCTGAGCGTAGCCAGCATGTTTTTCATCCTGGGCGGCCAGATGCTCGTGGCGACCTGGCTCTTTGGCGGCTCGCTGGTGCTGCTGATGATCTCGCTGGCCCTGTCCATGGCTGAAATCTACACGTCCATCCGGGCCCTCAACATTCAGTTGGGCGACATGACCGGAAAAGAGACAGGAGACATAAGACGGGAGACATGAGACAAAGTCCATTGTCTCCTGTATCCTGTCTCATATCTGATAAAACCTTTAGTTTCGCGCCGGATTATCTTTTTTACCGTTTACCAATGGCAATGAAAATAAACAAAGGCGACCAGGCGCCGGCCTTTAAGCTGGTAAGTTCCGACCGGAAAGAAGTTTCGCTGAACGATTACAGGGGCAAAAACGTAGTGCTGCTGTTTTTCCCCATGGCCTTTACCAGCGTGTGCACCACCCAGTTGTGCACCATGCGCGACAACCTGGCCGAATACAGCAAGCTGAATACCGAGGTAGTGGGTATCTCCGTGGACTCGCCCTTTACGTTGCATAAATACAAGCAGGACCAGCAACTCAACTTCCCTCTCCTGTCCGATTTCAACAAGGAGGCTTCGCAAGCCTACGGGGCCTTTTACGAAACCTTCATGCTGGGCCTGAAAGGTGTCTCCAAGCGGGCGGCTTTCGTGGTGGATAAGAGCGGCATGGTGCAGTACGCCGAAGTACTCGAAAAGGCCAGCGACCTTCCCAACTTCGAAGCCGTAAAGCAAACCGTCTCCGCACTCAATTAACGGCTAGTCTCGATTCTTCCGGAATGCCATTTCCCCCGACTCTCATGAAAAAAAGCATTCTCCTCCTGAACGCCACCCTGGTCAACGAAGGCCGGACGTTCCCCGCCGACGTGCTGGTGAAGGGCGGCTTCATCGAACGGATCGGCTCGGGCTTTGCGCACCTGCCCGCCGACGTGGTCATTGATGCCGCCGGCAAGCACCTGCTGCCCGGGGTCATCGACGACCAGGTGCACTTCCGGGAGCCGGGCCTGACCCACAAGGCCGACCTCCACTCCGAAAGCCGGGCCGCCGTGGCCGGGGGCGTTACTTCTTTCATGGAAATGCCCAACACCGTGCCCAACACGCTTACCCAGGCCCTGCTCGCCGACAAGTACGCCCGGGCCGCCCAAAAAGCCCTGGCCAATTACTCCTTCTTCATGGGCGCCTCCAACGACAACCTGGCCGAGATCGTGAAGACCAACCCGCGGGAAGTGTGCGGCATCAAGGTATTCATGGGGTCGTCGACGGGCAACATGCTGGTGGACAACGAAGGGACGCTGCGGGCCCTCTTCCGGGAAAGCCCGATGCTGATCGCCACGCACTGCGAAGACGAGGCCACCGTGCGGGCCAACGCCGACAAGTACCGCCGGCAGTACGGCGAGGAGGCGCCGGCTGCCATCCACCCGCTGGTACGCAACGAAGAAGCCTGCCTCCGGTCTTCGTCGTTTGCCGTGGCGCTGGCCAAGGAGTACAACACGCGGCTGCACATCCTGCACATTTCCACCGCCGACGAGCTGCCCCTGTTCACCAACACGGTGCCCCTGGCCGGGAAGCGCATTACGGCCGAAGTGTGCGTGCACCACCTCTGGTTCGACGCGGGCGACTACGAACGGCTCGGCAACCGCATCAAGTGCAACCCGGCGATCAAAGACGCACGGCACAAAAAGGCCCTTTTCGAAGCCCTGCTCGACGACCGGCTCGACATCATTGCCACCGACCACGCCCCCCACACCCATGACGAGAAGTCCCACGGCTACTGGCAGTCGCACGCCGGGCTGCCCCTGGTGCAGCACCCCCTGCTGCTGATGCTGGAATTTTACCACCAGGGCCGGATTGTGCTGCCCAAGGTGGTGGAGAAGATGTGCCACGCGCCGGCCACGCTTTTCAACGTGGAGAAACGCGGCTACCTGCGGGAGGGCTACTGGGCCGACCTGGTGCTGGCGGACTTGGCAGGAGGCACGACTGTGAGCCGGGAGAACGTTCACTACAAATGCGGCTGGTCGCCGCTGGAAGGGACCACGTTCCGTTCGGCGGTCACGCACACGGTGGTGTCGGGACACCTGGCGTACGCGGAGGGCCGGTTCGACGAAAGCGAGACCGGCAAACGGTTGCAGTTCAACCGGTAAAGCGGCTTCCACACAAAAAAGGGGGCATATTTTTGCAATCTCCCCCTAATTCTTCTAATTTTGCGCACCAACACGGAGGTTGTAGCTCAGTCGGTTAGAGCGTCGGTTTGTGGCACCGAAGGCCGCGGGTTCGAATCCCGTCTTCCTCCCTTAAACCGCCTGATCATATGATTAGCGCGGTTTTTTTATGTGCTTCTCTCCATGAAAACGACCGGATCGGTAACCTGGAACGCCGCGTGGACCGGCTGGAAGGCAAAAGTTGATTGATCAGTTAAGTTGGTATTGTCTTACGTCCCGGTGCCTTCTTTTGGAGGCATTCATCATTTCCGGGCCGTCCCTTCGTTTACCAATGAATGGGGCTTCGAGGGGCAGAATAGACCGTTGGTAAAATAAAATATGCCTTCGGCCGTCTTTCACAATATATTTGTGTCAAAAAATTCAAATTTTTTCGTTAAATAATTAAAAACTCTAACTTTACCTCAATAAAATTCTCCCGCCATGAGCACTAACGGCATTATCAAACTAGACAATATAGACCGCAAGATCCTGGAGATCCTCCAGAACAACGCCAAGATCACCAACGCCCACCTCTCCAAAGAAATCGGTCTGTCGCCGGCTCCTACCCTCGAACGCGTCAAGAAACTCGAAAATGCCGGCCTGATCCGCAGCTACCACGCCCAGCTCGACACTGAAAAGATCGGCCTCGGCGTCACCACCTTCGTGCAGGTATCGCTGATAGGTCACAAGAAGTCGTACATCGACGCCTTCGTGAGCAAGATCCGCGACATTGACGAGATCATTGAATGTCACCACGTCACGGGCAGCGGCGACTTCCTGCTCAAAATCATTACCAAGGACATTCCCTCCTACCAGAAGCTGATGCTCGAACGGGTCAGCGACATTGAAGAAATCGACAGCATGCAATCCATGGTGATCCTGTCTACCTTCAAGAACAGCAAAGTGCTCCCCATCCCCAACGAAAAGCACAACTGAGGAGGGAGATATGAGATTTCAGACGTGAGACAGTAGACCGGCTGTTGGGTATGCGTTGCACGCCGGGGTTTCTTTCCACGTTACAATCTGTCAGGGTACTCAGGTAACAGTTGGTCAAACCAAACGAAGAAGGGCCGTTCACAGGAACGGCCCTTCTTCGTTTGGAATGCGTTTGCTTTAGGACTTTCCCGCAAGTGAGCGGTGAGACCCTGGCTACGGCCCGGAACTGCCGGTTATCTGTTTCCGAGTGCCTGCGTCCGTTCCCGCTTGCGGCGCTTCTCCTTGTGCCGCGACAGGTACTGCTTGGCTTCCTTGTAGTGGTCCGACTTCCGTTCGGCCCGTTCCAGCAGCACTTCGTAGTACTTACGGGCTTCGTCCACGTTTTCCTCGCGGTCGTAGAGGCGACCCAGGGCGGCCAGGGCCCCCCAGTAGTAGCCGCTGTCGAACGCCTTGGCCTGCTCGGAGTACGCCACGGCCCGCTTGTAGTACGTTTTGGCCTTCTCCACGTCGCTGTGCGTGTTGCCGTACACGTAGCCCAGGTAGTAGCTGGCGTACCGGCCGCTGGTCACTTCGTAGCCGGGCAGCCGCCGGTTTTCGAGCTTGTCGAGAATGTCCAGCGACACCTGCTCCACTTCTTCGAAGCGGCCCTGCATGAAGGCGAGGCGGGCATAGTAGCGCTGAAAGTACGAATTGTCGGGGAAGGTCTCGTGCAGGTACTTGCACAACTGGTACGCCTTGATGGGCTGGTTTTCGTCGCTGTAGATGCGCATGAGGAAATACTGGGCCTCCGTACGCGTGTAGAATGCGTTGTTGGCTACTTCTTGCAACTGTTTGATGCCTAACGATTTGTCGCCCTTCGGGAAGAGCCAGAGAATGGTTTTGAGGGATGGGTAGTTTTCGGGCACCCAGTCTCGGTAGTAGTTGTAGAGGGCATCGCCGAACAGGAACTCGGGGCTCAGTTCTTCGTAGCCCTTGCTTTTGTCGAGGTAGTTGAGCGATTGCTTGGAGGCCACGGCCGCCTTGCGCCAGTCTTTGCGTTCCGAATGCAGCCGGCCCTTGAAGCCGTAGGCCGCCGCCAGGAAAAACGCCGCCTCGATGTTTTTCTCGTTTGCTTCGTAGAGCTGATCGGACAGGTTGATCACCGTATCCATGTAGGCGAGGAACTTGCCGTCGTACTGCTGGTTGTCGATGTTGGGCACGATCTTCCACCATTCGCTCAGGCCCAGCAGGAAGTAGGGCAGCGGGTGGTTGGGGTACTTGATCTGGAACCAGCGGAACTCCGTTTCGGCCTTTTCAAACTTAAAGTTGTACATGTCGTTGACGGCCCTGGTCGCCTGCACCATCATGTCCATGTCCATCAACAACATCTTGGGCATTTCCTGCTTCTGGGCCGACGCCGTAGCGACTGCCAGGAAAAACAGGGCAACCAGAAGTCTTCCTTTCATGCGATGCGAGAATTTGAATGAAACCTCAAACGTAAAGCAAAATCCGGGCGGTATAAGTTCATTCACACGGCCCGGCTGCTCATGGGTACCTTTATTTGGACTTTATGCTAAAATACCTATATTCGTTTAAACCATACGTTGGTACCCTTGCACTAAAGCAGCGGCAGCCACTCCATAAACGACTGATAGTCTACTCTTTGTATTGGCGGCTGCCGGAAAGGAGATATTTTTTATAACTTTGCCGCCCCAAAAGCACGGGGTGGGCAGGATGTAGTATTTCTAACCGATCTTTATGGAAAGCGTACTGAATGTATCTTTTTTGGGCGGCCTCCTGTTAATTTTGACCACTTTGCGACTTACCTGGCTGCTGCGCGCCGGTTACAATGCTGGCCCGGCCCGCGCCGCGCTGACCGCCCTGCACCACAAAGCCGACCAGTGGTTCCGCTCCGCCTACAAACCCTTTACCGTACTGGTCATTTCCGGGCTCGTCCTGTCGGGCTGCTACGCCGCCACCGGCGACCGTTACCTCGAAACGGGACAAACTGCCCTCATGTTCGGCCTGGGCAGCGTGGGGCTAGGCGTGCTGATGACCACCCTGCTGGCCGACCTGCAACGCGCCCTCCACATTTCGTTGAACCTCCGGGAAGACGACGGGGGGCGGCTCTCGGCCGGCAAGGCCCTGGTGACCGTGCGCAACCTGGTGATCTGCCTCCTGTGCCTGCTGCTGGTGCTGCTGCGCCAGCCCTACGAAAAATGGGGCCTCTTCCCGACGCTGTCGGTGCTGGCCGGCTTTGCGCTGGGCGCCTCCTCGGCCCTGCTCATTGCCTACCTGTACCGGGGTCAGCCTTCCCAGGCGACCAAAACGCCCGATTGGGTGAGCCGCCTGCTCAAGCCGCACCGGCTCGACATGCTGGCCGGGGCCATTGCCGCCACCATGCTGCTCGGGGCGGGACTGTCGGAAGTAAGCGCCATCGGCGCCCCGGCGTGGGCTTCGGGGCCGGTCATGCTGCCGGTGCTGCTGGCGGCCAACGGCGTGATCGTGTCCTCCATCACCGCCCTGCTTACCGGGAGCCACTTTGACCACCTGGGGCTTTCGTACCGGTCGCTGCCGCAGAAAATGCTCAACATTCTCCTGATGGGCGGCATCACGCTGGGCGCCGTCAAATTCATGCTGGCCGACCACTGGGTGCTGGGCGGCCGGGAATACCACGCCCTGCACGTTTTCTACACGGTGCTCGTGGGCGTTGCCGGCGGGCTGGTGTTTCACGAGGCGGGCCGGTTCTACAGCTACTGCCGGGCGCAGTACCACGCGTACTTCCGGCTGTTCTGCACCAAAGAAGGGCTCGTGTGCAAAATCCTGCGGCTGACCGTCCGGACGGTGTACCTGGTGCTGCCGCCCGCCATTGCCGCCCTGTTTTTCCTGGAGGCGTTCCATTACGCCGGGCTCTATGGCATCATGCTGGCCCTGGTGGCGATGCTGTCCAACCTGACCACCCGCTTCGGCGAAACGTTCCGCACCGAACCCGAGGCGGCAAAAGGCGTTTAGGTATATTTGGGCCGCCGATGCAGCGTATGATACAGATCAAAGACAAAACGTTCGAAGTGTTTATTCCTGAAGCGGGCCTGGCCGAAAAGGTAGGCGCCGTTGCCGAACGCATCAACCGGGAGTACGAGGGCAAAAACCCCGTGTTCGTGGCCATTCTCAACGGGTCGTTCATGTTTACCGCCGACCTGATGAAGCACATCCGCATTCCCTGCGAAATCACTTTCGTGAAAGTAGCTTCCTACCACGCCATGCATTCCACCGGCAAGGTAAAAGAGCTCATCGGCCTGTCGGAAAACATTGCCGGGCGGCACGTGGTGGTGGTGGAAGACATTGTGGACACCGGCATTACGATGGAGCAAATCCTGGCGCAGTTGGGGGCCTGCAACCCGGCTTCCGTGCGTACCGCCGTGCTGCTGTTCAAGCCCGAAGCCCTGCAAAGGGATGTGTCCCTCGACTACGTGTGCTTCGAGATTGCCAACCGCTTCGTGGTGGGGTACGGCCTCGACTACGACGGGTACGGCCGCAACCTGCCCAGCCTGTACGTGCTCAAGGAAGCGTAACCGAATCGGGTGCGTTCATCGAATATTACGAACAGATGTTAGAATTTGCGGCAGATGTAACTACATTTGTGCTTTCTTCTTTACCAAAATGTTAAATATCGTCATATTCGGCCCCCCCGGGGCGGGCAAAGGCACGCAGAGCCAAGGACTCATCGACAAGTACCGCCTCGTTCACATCTCCACCGGCGACCTTTTCCGCGCCCACATCAAAAAAGGTACGGAACTGGGCAGGAAGGTAGTTGAATACAACAACAACGGCATCCTCGTGCCCGACGAGATGACCATTGCCATGCTTAAAAAGGAACTCGACGACAACCCGGACGCCCACGGTTTCATCTTCGACGGCTTTCCCCGCACGGTGGCCCAGGCCGAGGCCCTCGACCGGTTCATGACCGAAAACGGCACCGCCATCCACGCCGTGGTGGCCCTCGACGTGACCGAGGAGGAAGTACGCCGGCGGCTCCAGATCCGCCGCGACGCCGAACACCGGCCCGACGACGAAGAATCGAAGGTGAACCGCCGCATCGAAGAATACTTCAACAAGACCATCCACGTGCTGCCGTACTACCGCCAGCAGGGCCGGCTCACGACCGTGCACGGCATCGGCAAGGTGGACCAGATTTTCGAGCAAATCTGCAACAAGATCGAATCCGCCCGCCAGGCGCAGGCCTGACGGAATGATGAATGTTGGATTTTAAATTTTGAATTATGAGTGAGCCGTGTTCGTGCCGGTCACTTCAGAAACAGCCCTGACATTTAGTCGTCATTCCAATCATCCCCGGGACTACAAAAGCGTATAAGCCTTTTGTAGTCTCTTTTTTTGCGGGAGGCAGTACCCTCCCCGGCCCCTGTGCCGATAAGCATTCATTCAAAATTCATAATCTAAAATTCATCATTCTTTTCCCGTGGCTTCTTCCAACTTCATCGATTACGTAAAGATCAATTGCCGCTCCGGGGCCGGGGGGGCAGGTTCGCTGCACTTCCGCCGCGAGAAGTACGTGCCGCTGGGCGGTCCCGACGGCGGGGACGGCGGACGCGGCGGCAACATCATCCTGCGGGGCAACGCCCAGCTCTGGACCCTGCTGCACCTCAAGTACCGCAAGCACGTACACGCCCCCAACGGCACGTCGGGCCAGGCCGCGCGGCGCACCGGGGCGCAGGGCGAAGACGTGGTGCTCGAAGTGCCCATCGGTACGGTTGCCAAGCTGGCCGACACCGACGAGAAGATCGTGGAGATCACCGAAGACCAGCAGGAAGTGATTCTGCTGCCGGGCGGCCGGGGCGGGCTGGGCAACAGCCACTTCAAAACCCCTACCCAGCAGGCGCCCCGCCACGCGCAGCCCGGGGAGCCGGGCCAGGAAGCATGGATCGTGCTCGAACTCAAAATCCTGGCCGACGTGGGGCTGGTGGGTTTTCCCAACGCGGGCAAATCGACGCTGCTGTCGGTGGTGTCGGCGGCCAAGCCCGAAATCGCCGATTACCCCTTTACCACCCTCGTGCCCAACCTGGGCGTAGTGCGGTACCGCGAAGACCTCTCGTTCGTGATGGCCGACATCCCCGGCATCATTGAAGGCGCCTCGCAGGGCAAGGGGCTGGGGCTGCGCTTCCTGCGGCACATCGAACGCAACTCCATCCTGCTGTTCCTCATCCCGGCCACCAGCGAAGACCCGGCCCAGGACTACCGCATCCTGCTCAACGAACTCACCGAGTACAACCCCGAACTGCTCGACAAACAACGCATTATTGCCGTATCCAAGTGCGACCTGGTGCCCGAACCGGAATTGCCCAACCTGGTGCGGCAACTGCCCGCCGACGTGCCCCACGTGCTGATCTCCTCGGTGACCGGCCTGGGCATCGAGCCGATGAAGGACCTGATCTGGCAGGCCCTGCAAGGCGACCAGCCCCAAGGAAAATAACCCTAACCCAAGTACCCTATGCGCAACCTGGCACTGCTGGCCGGACTCCTCCTGACGCTCCTCCCGGGCCCCCGGGCTTTTGCCCAGACCCAGCCGCTGCTCGGCCAGAACCCCGCCGGCATCCGTTGGTTCCAGGTGCGTACGCCCCGGTTCCGGGTCATCTACCCGGAGGGATTTGAACGGGAAGCCCAGCGGACGGCCAACACCCTGCAACACGTGTACGGACCCGTGTCCCGCACGCTGGGCCGCCAGCCCCGCCCCATCTCCATCGTGCTGCAAAACCAGACCGCCGTGAGCAACGGCTTCGTAACGATTACCCCGCGCCGCTCGGAGTTCTTTACCACGCCGCCGCAGGACGTTGCCCTGCTGGGCAACAACGACTGGCTCGACCTGCTGGCCGTGCACGAATTCCGGCACGTGGTCCAGTACGACAAGGCCCTCACCGGCTTCTCGCGGGGCATGTACTACCTGTTCGGCAACAACGGCCTGAGCCTGGTGACCACCGCCGTGCCGTCGTGGTTCTGGGAGGGCGACGCCGTGGGCACCGAAACGGCCCTCACCGAAGGAGGCCGCGGCCGCATCCCGGCCTTCGACGTGGCCTTGCGCACGCAGTTGCTCACCCGCGGGCCGTTCTCCTACAGCAAGGCCTACCTGCGTTCGTACAAAGACTTCGTGCCCAACCACTACGTGCTGGGCTACTTCATGACCACCTACCTCAAGCGGCACCACGGGCCCGAAGCCTGGGGACGAATCCTGACGCGTACCTACAATTTGCCCTTCCAGCCGTTCCGTTTCTCGTGGGCCATCCGGAAAGAGACCGGCATGAAGGTGGAAACCCTCTACCAGCAGACCGTCCGCGAAATCGACAGCCTCTGGACGGGCCAGGTGACGGGGCTGCCCGAACAATCCGCGGCAGTGGCGCTGCCCACGGACCGCAACAAGGTGTTTACCAACTACCAGTTCCCGCAGTACCTCCCCGACGGCCGCATCCTGGCCCGGAAGTCGGGGCTGTCGCACATCGACCAGTTCGTGACCCTGCACCCGGCCGGCGGCGAAACCAAAGTGTTCGTGCCCGGCTTCCTGGGGGAAAGCGTAACCCTCTCGGTGGCGAATGACCAGGTGGTGTGGACCGAGCAGGCCTTTGACCCCCGCTGGGGGCAGCGCGACTACAGCGTGATCAAGGTGTACGACCTCGGGGCGCGGCAACAGCGGCAGCTTTCCCAAAAGACCCGCCTGGGCGCCCCGGCCTTTTCGCCGGACGGCCGGCTGATCGTAGCCGTGCAGGTGCTGCCCGACAATACCTACAACCTGGTCCTCCTCGACGGCGAGACGGGCCGACTGCTCAAAACCTTCGACAACCCCGATAACGACTTTTACATCACGCCCCGTTTTACGCCCGACGGGCAGGCCGTGGTGGCGGTAAAACGGAACCGCAACGGCAAAACGATTGAGTGGATGGCGCTGCGGACGGGAGAACGCAAGGAACTGGTACCGTACTCGGGCCTCAACCTGAGCAACCCGGTGGCGTACGGCGACTACGTGTACTTCAATTCGCCCCGCAATGGGATCGACAACATTTTTGCCGTGCACGTGCCGACCGGCCGGCAGTACCAGGTGACGAACCGGAAGTTCGGCGCCTACAACGCCGCCCTTTCGCCCGACGGCCGCGAAATGGCCTACCAGGACTTTACGCCCGACGGCTTCCGCATCGTGACGCAGCCCGTAGACACGGTCGCCTGGACGCCCCTGGAGAATGTGACGGACCGTACCGTGGCCTACTACCAGCCCCTGATCGAACAGGAAGGCGGCCACAGCATCCTGGGCGACGTACCGCGGCAGAACCTGCCCGTGCGGCGGTACCGGCAGTGGAAGCAACTGTTCAACCCCTACAGCTGGGGGCCGCTCGTCAGTTCGTCGGGGCAGGCGCTGGAAGTAAGCCTCTCTTCGCAGGACCTGCTGAGCACGACCCTGGTGGACGTGGGCTACGGCTACGACGCCAACCAGAACACGGGCAGCGTTTTCGCCAACCTGAGCTACCAGGGCTGGTACCCGGTGCTGGATGCTACTTTCCGTTCGGGCATGCGCCAGACTTCCGTTACGGTCAATAATGTCAGGCAGGACCCCGATACTACCTTTACGGATACCTGGCGGGAGAACCAATTCACGGCGGGTGTGCGGCTGCCCTTTACCTTTACCCGTTCCAAGTACAGTGAAAGCCTGACCCTTGGTGCTTTTGCCACGGCAACGCAAGTAGCGGGCTATGATTTTCCGCGAATCTACCTGTCGGAAACCGGTAACGGCACACTGTACGACGTGCGTTACAGCCTGACGTACAACCGGTTCCTCAAAACGGCGCCCCGTGACGTGCTGCCCCGCCGGGGCCAGACCTTGTCGCTTTACTTCCGGCATACGCCCATCCGGGGCGACTACAGCGGGCAAATCTTTACGGCGCAGGGCGGCCTGCTGCTGCCGGGTTTTGGACGGCACCACGGCCTGTGGCTGCGCGGCGCCTACCAGCAGGAAGACGTAGGCCGCACCAGCCGGGATTATCGCTTCCCGACCACGCTGCTGTTCCCCCGGGGCTTCGGCTACCAGAGTTTCGAGCATTTCGTGAAGGGCTCCCTCGACTACCGTTTTCCCATCGTGTACCCTGACCTTGCCTTCTGGCGGCTCGCGTACTTGCAGCGGATCAAGGGAAACCTATTTGCAGACGCCGGCCAGGGGGTGACGGGGGGCAGTACCCGGTACTTCTACTCGCTGGGCCTCGACCTGACGGCCGACTTCAACGTGCTGCGGCTGCTGCCGCAACTGGAGGTGGGCTTCCGGACGTATTACCTGCCGCAAACCGGCAAGGTTGGTTTTGAGTTCCTGGTGTTAGACGTCGGTTTTTAACGCATGAGCAATACGCAATTGTCCGAAGCACAACGGGAGGCCGTGCGGGGCCTGCTGGCCTTCTTGCCCGCCCTGGAAAATACGGAGCCCCACTACCTGCGCAACGGCTACTGGAGCGAAATGTACAGCGTGGTCAGCGCCCCGGTGGCCCGCGACCTGTTCGGCTACCTGTACGCGCAGGGCTTCGTGCTGGAAGATTTCGACTGGCAAAGCTGGGGGGGAGAAGCCCTCTCGTACCTGAACGACCGCAAAAAGCTCCAAACGGCCGGCTGGCACACGTTGTACCTGTTGCTCACGGCGCACATCCGCGCGGACCGCACCAGCGCCGGGCACTACGACGAAATCCTGGAGAACGGCTTCCTGCGCGACGTGCTGCGGCGCATGCAGGCGTTGCTGGCAGCGGGATAGACCGGGGCGCTGGTGCCTGGTACTTCAACATTTAAAAACGGTTAGAACCGTTGCGCGAACACAATATACCCGTTAACCCACGGTGCTTAACCTACGGTTTTAACCGTGGGATCGTGGGCTGGTACAACCTTGATGCTACGGATTCTCCCAAACATCCCCGCCAGGCGATGGGTTCTGTCATGCGGGCGGAAGGAAGCATCCGGCGGATGAATGAAGTGCCTATAACCGGAGCATGAACGGAGTACGGATGTGATGATCCCAATAATACGGGCTTTTGCGGGAGACGCCCCGCCGGTTATTCGCCAGATGCTTCCTTCGCCGGCGCCGGCTGTTGGCTGTCGGGCCGGGACGCCTCGCGTTATCCTCGCGTTGCTGGCGCAGGCGTCCCGGCCCGACAGCCAACAGCCGACGATGGCGCCAGCGAACACGCACGATCTTTCGTTTAAAATGCATAATTTACAATTGGACCTTTCCCTTGCCGCCCCTTGCCCTACCGCCACGTCATCGGCTCCCGCACCTATACCTTTGCCACCCTCCGGGAACTGCTGGCCAGGGCGACGCCGTTGCGTTCGGGCGACCAACTGGCCGGCGTAGCCGCGGCCACGGCCGAAGAACGGGTAGCTGCCCAGATGGCCCTGGCTGACCTGCCGCTGGCGCAATTCCTAAACGAAGCCGTCATTCCGTACGAGGCCGACGAAGTGACCCGCCTCATCGTGGATACCCACGACCGGGCGGCCTTTGCCGCAGTGAGTCACCTGACGGTGGGGGATTTTCGCAACTGGCTGCTGGGCGAAACGGCGACGACGGCAGCCCTGGCGGCCCTGGCTCCCGGCCTGACGCCTGAAATGACGGCGGCCGTGTCCAAACTGATGCGGGTGCAGGACCTGATCGGGGTGGCCCGCAAGTGCCGGGTCGTTACCCGCTTCCGCAACACGATCGGGCTGCCCGGCCGCTTTTCGACCCGCCTGCAACCCAACCACCCCACCGACGACCCCAAAGGCATTGCCGCCAGCATCGTGGACGGCCTGCTGTACGGCAACGGCGACGCCTGCATCGGCATCAACCCGGCCACCGACAACGTGAACGCCGTGGTGACGCTGCTCGAAATGACCGATGCCATCCGGCAGCAATTTGCCATTCCCACCCAAACCTGCGTGCTGTCGCACGTAACCACTACCCTCGAAGCCATCAACCGCGGCGCCCCCGTGGACCTGGTGTTTCAATCCATTGGCGGCACGGAGGCCACCAACCGGAGCTTCGGCATCGACCTGGCCCTGCTGCGGGAGGCGTACGATGCGGCGCGGGCACTGGGCCGGGGCACGGCCGGCGGCAACGCGATGTACTTCGAAACCGGCCAGGGCAGCGCCTTGTCAGCCGGGGCGCACCACGGCGTGGACCAGCAAACCTGTGAGGCCCGCGCCTACGCCGTGGCCCGGGCCTTCGAGCCGCTGCTGGTCAATACGGTGGTGGGCTTCATCGGTCCCGAGTACCTCTACGACGGCAAGCAGATCATCCGGGCGGGGCTCGAAGACCACTTTTGCGGCAAGCTGCTCGGCCTGCCAATGGGCTGCGACGTGTGCTACACCAACCACGCCGAGGCCGACCAGGACGACATGGACAACCTGCTCACGCTGCTGGGCACGGCGGGCTGCACGTACATCATGGGCATTCCGGGCGCCGACGACATTATGCTCAACTACCAGAGCACTTCCTTCCACGACGCCCTCTACGTGCGGCAACTGCTCGGGCTGCGGCCGGCTCCGGAGTTTGAGGAATGGCTGCTGAAAATGGGTATCTTTGACCGTAACCTGCGCCTGCAACCGGCTACGGCCGCCAAAGGGCTACTCGCATTGTTTACATGACCCGCCGTTTTTTTCCGTTTTCCCCCCGCCTGCTCCTCCTGCTCCTGCCCGTCGTGGCACTCTTTGCCCCGTCGTGCAACGACGAAAACGCCCCCGACTGCTTCAAAAGCACCGGCCGGACGGTGCAGCAACGCCGCCCCATCTCCGCCTTTACCGAAATTGTGCTGCACGACAACATTGACCTCTACCTGACGCACACCGAGGACAGCACCGTCGTTGTTGAAGCGGGCGAAAACCTGATGCCGAAGATCGAAGTGACCCAGCAGGGCACCACGCTCTCCATCCGGAACCGGAACACCTGCAACTGGGTGCGCACTTACCAACGGCCCGTAAAAGTGACCGTAGGCGTTCCCCGCGACCACCTGGTACTCAGGCACCTCGGGTTCGGCACGATCCGGTCGGCCGAGCCGCTGGAGATCGGTTACCTGGTGGTTGCCTCGTTCGACGCCAGCGGCGACGTGCAACTGGACGGCAAACTCGACTACATCGTGCTCTACGCCAACTCACCGGCGCACATTACCCTGTCGGGCCGGTCGGAGTCCCTGGAGGCGTGGCTGCACGGCAACTTCGGGCGCCTCTCGGCCGAAGGGCTGCAAACGAAAGTGTGTAAGCTCAGGCACGACGGCAGCAACGAAATGCGCGTATTCCCCCTCGACGAATTGCACGCGACTATCTCCGCCAACGGCACCGTGGCCTACTACAACGAACCCACCAAGCTTACCTCCGAAATCATGCAGAACGGGAAGCTGGTGAGGAGGTAGGTTGAATGGCTGTATGACTGAATGGCTATATGGTTGTATGGCTGATTGTCGGGAAGTGGTGCGGCGTAAGCAAAACCATTCAGCCATATAGCCATACAACCATATAGCCATTCAGTCATACAGCCATTCAACTCAGTACCCGTACTTATCGCCCCACCAGCCCTTCAGCGCCTTGCGGATTTCGTTTTCGCGGGGGTTGTTGCCGGGTTCGAAGAGCTTGGTGCCTTTGATCTGGTCGGGGAGGAATTCCAGCGGCGTAAAGTTGCCTTCGAAGTCGTGGGCGTAGCGGTAATTCTTGCCGTAGTCCATGTTCTTCATCAGCTTGGTGGGGGCGTTGCGCAGGTGCAGCGGTACGGGCAGGCCGCCCTGCTTGCGCACCATTTCTTTGGCCGCCCAGATGGCCATGTACGAAGCGTTGCTCTTGGGCGACGTAGCCAGGTACACCACCGTTTGCGACAAGATAATCTCCGCCTCGGGGTAGCCGATCATGTTGACGGCCTGGAAGCAACTGGTCGCCAGCAGCAGGGCGTTGGGGTTGGCGTTGCCAATGTCTTCGGAAGCCAGGATCACCAGGCGCCGGGCAATGAACTTGACGTCTTCGCCCCCTTCGATCATGCGGGCCAGCCAGTACACGGCGGCGTTGGGGTCGCCCCCGCGCATGGATTTGATGAACGCCGAGATCACGTCGTAGTGCTGCTCCCCGTTTTTGTCGTAGAGGGCCACCTTGCGCTGGGCCACGTCCATTACCAGGGCGTCGGTAACGACCACCGGCCCGCCGGGCTGCGCCGACACCACCAGTTCGAGCAGGTTGAGCAGGCGCCGGGCGTCGCCCCCGGCCAGGTTGAGCAGGGCCGCCGTTTCCTTTAGCTCCACGCCTTTCTCCTTCAGGATTTCGTCCTGGCTGGCTGCCTTTTGCAGCAGCGCGACCATCTCCTCGTCGGTGAGGGACTTGAGCACGTACACCTGGGCGCGGGAGAGCAGGGCGGCATTGACCTCGAAGGACGGGTTTTCGGTGGTGGCGCCGATCAGCGTAATGGTGCCTTTCTCCACGGCCCCGAGCAGGGCGTCCTGCTGGCCCTTGTTGAAGCGGTGAATCTCGTCGATGAACAGGATGGCCCGGCCGTCGTGTCTGGCCCGTTCGATGATCTCGCGAACGTCCTTTACCCCGGCGCTGATGGCGCTGAGCGTGTAGAAGGGAAGGCCCGACCCCTGGGCAATGATCTGGGCCAGAGTGGTTTTGCCCACGCCGGGCGGCCCCCACAGGATCATGGAGGGTACGTTGCCCCCGGCCAGGGCCCGGCGCAGGGTGCTTGTTGAGCCCGACAGGTGCACCTGGCCCATCAGTTCGTCGAAGGTGCGCGGACGCATCCGTTCCGCTAAAGGAATTGCCATAAAAAATGGGTTTGTTTCTTGTGGGAGCGGGAAACCATTTGCGGGTTGGGGCAGTACCAGCCTTTACACCTGGAAGTTTTTGGCTTTTTGGTCACCTTGCACCTCCATTAGAACCACCTACCGCCTATGCAGTCCCCGTCCCAGCTCATTAAAATCGGCTCCGGCAAAGATAAAACTCTTAGCAAGGAGCAGAAACGCTTCAACAACTATATTAACAAGCTCAAAAAGCTCCGCGAGGAAATTGAGAAACTGGAAGCGTTCAACCGCGAAATTCCCGTCCGCCTGCAACGCGAACTGAGCCCGCTGGAATCAGAAGAAATCCGGCTGCGCAAGGAACTGATCCTGCTGCTCGACACGCACCCGCTGGCGGCCAAACTGCCCAAGAAGCAGCGCGAAAAACTGTCGCACATCATCCGGGAAGAAGCTTTCGCCCTCATTCGCGACCACGACCTGGAAGAACTCAAGGACGTGCACGACCGGCACGCCGACGTTACCTTTGAAGCGGAACAGGAACTGCTGGAAAAGTCGGCCAAGGAAATGGCTACCAATATGTTCAAAAATATGTTCGGCGTGGACCTGAGCGAAGATGCGTTTGAAAGCCCGGAAAGGGCGGCCGAAGAAATGATGAAGAAACTGGAAGAGCAGAAGCAGCAGTTTGAAGCCCATCACCAGCAGGCCGGGCCGCGGCGGCAGGCCCGCAAAAAGACGCCGGCCCAGCTTGCCAAGGAGCAGCGGCTGGCCGAAGAGGAAAAACGAATCGGGCAGACGACCAAGTCTATTTACCTGGAACTGGTGAAGAAGTTCCACCCCGACCAGGAACGGGACGACGAGAAGCGGGCCTGGAAAACGCAGGTGATGCAGCAGGTGACGGCGGCTTACAAGGAAAACAACTTCCTGGCCCTGCTCCAATTACAAGTCTCACTGCTGGAAGGCAAGGACCAATCGCTGGAAAGCCTGCCCGACGACCACCTGAAGTACTACAATAAGCTGCTCAAGGAACAGGTGGACGAGTTGCAGCAGGAATTTTACGCCGCACACCCCCAGTACAACGGCAGTCCGTACGGCTACTTCTACGGCCCGCCGCACGTGCAGGAAATGCAAATCCGGCGGGCCATCTCCGAAACCAAAACCACCATCGGACAGCTCAAGCACACGTTGACGTCGCTCGACACCCTGCCCGAACTAAAGGATTTCGTCAAGAACTTCGACCTCGACGACCAGGACGACGATTCGCTGGCGGTGCTGTTCGGGGGGTTGTAACGTCATATGTAGAGACGCGATTCATCGCGTCTCAATATCATGCGATTCATCGCGTCTCATTATCATGCGATTCATCGCGTCTCAATATCATGCGATTCATCGCGTCTGGATGTATTGCGCCCGGATGAACCACGACGCGGTTCATCGTTGTTCGAGACGCGATTGTTCGAGACGCGATGAATCGCGTCTTTACCTACGGCTGACAGACGCGATGAATCGCGTCTCTACTGGCGACTTACGACTATATTTGCACCTTAATAAAAACCGGAACCATGACTACCGAACAACTGAAAGATTTAAAAGCCCGCGTGCAGGCTTTGAGGGGGTACCTTTGACTACGACAACAAACGCGCGGAAGTAAACGAACTCGAAAAAATAACCCTGCAACACGACTTCTGGGACCACCCCAAGGACGCCGAGAAGACCCTCAAGTCCATGAAGTTGCTCAAGAACTGGACCGACGACTTCGACGCCGTGGACGGAGCTTTCAATGACCTGGAAACGCTCAACGAGTTTTACGAGGCCGGCGACGTGTCCGACGAGGAGATTGACGCCGAGTACGCCAAGGTGATGAAAGCCGTGGAAGACCTCGAATTCAAGAAGATGCTCAGCAACGAGGAGGACCAGCTCAGCGCCGTACTCGAAATCAACCCCGGCGCCGGCGGCACCGAAAGCCAGGACTGGGCCGAAATGCTCATGCGCATGTACCTGATGTGGGGCGAGAAACACGGCTTTTCGATCAAACAGGTAGATTACCAGCCCGGGGAAGGCGCGGGAATCAAGTCGGCGTCCCTCGAATTTGACGGCGACTTCGCCTACGGCTACCTGAAGGCCGAAATCGGCGTGCACCGCCTGGTGCGCATTTCGCCCTTCGACAGCAACGCCCGGCGCCATACGTCGTTCGCTTCGGTGTTTGCTTACCCCGTGGTGGACGATACCATTCACATTGAGATCAACACGGCTGACATCGAATGGGATACGTTCCGGGCGGGCGGCGCCGGCGGTCAGAACGTGAACAAGGTGGAAACGGCCGTGCGGGTACGTCACCTGCCTTCGGGCCTAGTGGTGGAATGCCAGCAGGAACGGTCGCAACTCCAGAACCGGGAGAAAGCCCTGCAACTGCTCAAGTCGAAACTCTACCAGCTGGAAATCGACAAGCGCAACGAGGAAAAGGCCCGGATTGAAAGCACCAAGAAGCGCATCGACTTCGGCTCCCAGATCCGCAACTACGTGATGCACCCCTACAAACTGGTGAAGGACGTGCGGACGGGCGTGGAAACTTCCGACGTGCAAGGCGTGATGAACGGGGAGATCGATGAATTCATCAAGGCGTTCCTGATGGATAAGGGTGAAGAAGAATAAGCAGTTGTGTGTGGCTATGCGTGATTTCGAAGAAGGGACCACCCCAGGCCCCTCCTTGACGAAGGTTACGATACCACTGTATCAACAGGCGTATCCCCGCGTGGGGTTGGGTTCTCCAACCCGATCCTGCCGTTGCGCCAAGCGTAGAAAGTCATGTACTTAGCAAGTAGTATGCGATGCGTCATTGCGAGGAGCAGGGCTGAAAAGTGGGCAGGGCGACGAAGCAATTCCATCTGTATCCCCGCCAAACGCCGTTACCCCTTCCAGATGGTGTCAGGTTCTTAAGCCCGACAATCAGGTGAATGATTGGTTCTTGGTCTTTGGTGGTTTTCCGGGTGAGATTGCTTCGTCATGCCAGCCTTAAAAGCCAGCCCTGATTCCTCGCAATGACGCCCCCATATAACCCGCTGGTCACATACTTATTTACTTCTGCGTATTACGTTTTCCTACCTGTCGAGCGTTAGTATAACCGTCTTATCCTTCCATTTCGTAACAAGCAGTCATGCGGACCAAAATCATCAGGATCGGTAATTCCAGAGGCATTGTCATCAGCAGAAGCCTTTTGCAGCAGTACGGCATAAAGGAGGAAGCAGAGATTCAGCCGCGCGAAGACGGCTTACTCATTACGGCTCCTGACAAAACGCCCCGCCAGGGGTGGGATCAGCAGTTTAAAAATGCCATCGCCGCCGGGCATCTTCCAGATTCAGAAATGCTGGCAGGGCTTTCCAATCCTTTTGAAGAGGACGAATGGCATTGGTGATGCATTCGTTATATTCTGCTCCCACCCAATTCCTGAAAACAAAAAAGGCTTCCGTTGCGGGAAGCCTTTTTTGTGAATTTTAAGGGTAATTAGCTTTTTACCACGGCTGCCGGCTGGGCCGTGCGGCGGCGCTGGTAAGCGTCTACCACGAACGGTACGGCAATGTAGATGGTCGAGTACACGCCGGTGAGTACCCCGATCAGCAGGGCAAACGAGAGCCCCTGGATGGTTTCGCCACCGAAGAGCAACAGCGTCAGTACCACCAGCAGTACGGTCGTCGACGTAATGATCGTGCGGGAGAGCGTATCGTTGAGGGCCTTGTTTACCACCTTCGCCGGGTCGGCGTTGAGGGCGCTGTCGTTGAACGTTTCACGCACCCGGTCAAAGATTACTACCGTATCGTTCACCGAGAAACCGACGATGGTCAGGATGGCCGCGATAAAGTTCTGGTCGATCTCCAGGGAGAAGGGCAGGAAGTCCTTGCCCAGCGTGTACACGGTCAGGATCACCAGCACGTCGTGGATGACGGCGATGGTAGCACCCAGGGCGTACTGCCACTTCTTGAAGCGAATCCAGATGTAGGCGAAGATAAAGGCCATTGCCAGCACCACGGCGATGATGGCCGAGTTGCGGATGTCCTTGGCTACGGTCGGGCCTACTTTCGCGCTGCCCTGGATTTCGTACCCGTTGGCTTTGTAGGTATCCAACCCTTTGCGCACGGCCTGCTCCACGCGTTCGGCGGCGTCCGCCGATGCATCTTCGATCAGGTAAGGCGTGGTGATCTGCACCTTATTGGAAGCACCGTAGGTCTTCACCTGCGGGGCGCTGCCCAGCGGACCGGCCAGGGCCTGGCGGATGTCGTCGGAAGAAGCGTCGCCCTTCAACTCAACGATGTACGTCCAGCCCCCTTTGAAATCAACGCCGTAGTCGAAGCCGCGAACCAGCATGGACACGATGCCGGCCAGGATAAATATCGACGAGAAAATGTAGGCAGCTTTCCGCTTGGATACGAAGTCGAGGTTGAATTCCTTGAACAGGTTCCGGGAGAAGGCCGTCGTAAAGGTAAAGGCCTTCCCTCTGCGCAGGCGCATTTCGGCAAGCAGGCGGGTTACGTACACCGAGGTAAACAGCGACGTGGCGATACCGATCATCAGCGTGGTGGCAAAACCCTTGATGGGGCCGCTGCCGAAGAAGAACAGCACGAGGCCGGCCAGGAACGTGGTGATGTTGGCGTCCCAGATGGAAGTAGCGGCCAGGCGGTACCCATTGGCGGTGGCGTTGATCAAAGTCTGCCCGGCGCGGAGTTCGTCCTTCACGCGTTCGTTAATGAGTACGTTGGCGTCCACGGCCATACCGATGGTGAGCACGATGCCGGCAATGCCCGGCAGCGTCAGTACGGCTTCGGCCGGCACCAGGAAGCCCAGGATGAGCAGGATGTTGAGCAACACGGCAGCGTTGGCTACCCAGCCCGAAGAGCTGTAGTAGGCGACCATGAAGCCCACAATGATGAGGAAGCCGATGAAGATCGAGAGCAACCCTTTGTTGATCGACTCCTGGCCCAAGGTCGGACCTACTACGGTTTCTTCCACGATGCGGGTCGGCACGGGCATCTTGCCGGCTTGCAGGATGTTGGCAAGGTCCTTGGCCTCGTCGATGGTGAAGCTGCCGGAGATCGAAGAGTTGCCGCCGGCAATTTCGCCCTGCACCACGGGCGCGGAGTACACCACGTTGTCGAGCACGATGGCTACCTGACGGCCCACGCTCTGGGCGGTAAGCCGCTTCCAGGCCTTGGCGCCGCGGGCGTTCATCTGCATGGATACTTCGGGCTTGCCGAACTGGTCGAAGTCCTGCCGGGCGTTCACGATCACGTCACCCTGCACCGGGGCGCCCTGGTTGCGGTTTTTCTTGATGAAGTACAGGTTGGCAAGTTGGGTGCCGTCGGTAAGGGCGGCCGGTTTGGCGTCCCACACAAAAGCCATGTCGGGGGGGAAGATGTTCCGCACATCGGGGCGGCTCAGCAGGGCGTTTACCTTGGCGGTATCGCGGACGTTGGCGCCGAGGCCGTTGCCCGTGGGCACGAACAGCTTGGACAGCAGCGTGCTCTGGCCGGCGTTGGCGGCCGTATCCTGCTTGGCCTGGGCGTTGGCCGTGCGCTTGGTCGTGTCGTTGGCGGCGCCACCGGCACTCAGGTCGTCGGTGGTGTCGGCGGGAGCGGCGGCCGTCTGGTTGTCGGCGGCCAGCGGGTCAGCGGCGGGGGCCTTCAGGCTGTCGCCGGCGGCGGGAGCGGTGGCCGGCTTGTTGGCCTGCTCCTGCTTGAGCAGGTACTCGTTCAACTGGAGGTAGTACGGGAAGAACTCATTGGCCGCGTACACCTCGTAGAATTCGAGCTTGGCGGCGCCTTGCAGCAGCTTGCGTACCCGCTTGGGGTCTTCGATGCCGGCCAGTTCGATCTGGATGCGGTTGGTGCCCTGCAACTGCTGGATGTTGGGCTGCGTGGTCCCGAAGCGGTCGATCCGGTTGCGGAGTACTTCGAACGAACGGTCGATGGTGCTCTCCAGCTGCTCATTCACGTACGCCAGTACCTCCTGGTCGGAAGACCGGAAGTTGATGCGGTCCTGGTTGGACTTGTTGGCGAAGATGCCGGCCAGCGCAGTATTGGGAGACCGCTTCTTGAACGCCTCGTAGAAGAAGTCGGTAAACTTACCCTGCTGCGTGTTGGAAGCCGCCTGGGCGTCGGCAAGGGCCTTCTGGAAGTTGGGGTCGGGGTTGTTGCCGGCCAGTACGCGGAGCACGTCGGGCGCCGACACTTCCATCATTACGTTCATGCCGCCCTGAAGGTCAAGGCCGAGCTTTACTTCCTGGTTCTTGATGTCCTTGTAGGTAAAGCCCAGGAACTGGGGCTCCGTCCACACTGAATCCAGGTAAGCCTGGCGCTTGGCGCGGTCCACCTGGCCGTTGGCCGAGCGGGCGTAGACGGTGGCTTTGTTTTCAATGTTGCGCGCAACGAAGGTGAATGACAGGTAGTACAGGCAGATGAGTACAAATAACCCCGTCAGGAACAGGAGAAAATTTTTATTACGCATTGAAATGGTGAATAGATGATTAGGAAGATAAGATGCAGATGGAGATGCCAGGCACCACGGCCCGTCGGGGGATGCGCGAAAACCGGGATACTGCGCAGCCGGCAGTGCCTGGGGGCTAAAAAATACGAACCGGGAAACCCTTTACGGGGCGTTGGCGACGATCAGGTGCGAGAACACCTTGGCAAAGTACGTGTGCCGGAAAACAGGGTCGCGGGCTTCGGTGACGCGGACCGTGTCGGAGAGCAGGACAAACTGCCGGATGAAGTCGCAGAATACCTGGTGGAATTTGATGGAAACGGCCGAAACCATTGCCTCGGGCGAGACGCTGGGTTTCACGACGGCTTGTCTTTCGGACGTACCCTTTTCAACGGCCCCTTTGGCCTTGGCCGATGCTTCGGACGCGAAGGCAGCCACGGCCGACCCGGTCAGGAACGACAGGAGCAGCACCAGGCTGAAAAGAGTCCGCAATATGGCCGTTGAGAAACGCATCAGATCAAACAGGGGGCAAATGTAAGCATTTCTTCCCCGAAGCTACAAAAAATGGGGAAATTAAACCGCTGCCGGTTAGCCCATTAACCCGTTAGTTTTTCCGAAAGTTTCCATTTTTTCCGGAATCTTACGCGGAACTTTCGGACCCCGCGGCGGCGGCCGGTTACCTTTTTGCCCGGAGGGACCCGGAAAGGAGGGCGTTTTGGGGCGCCGGCCCGGCCCCGGCGAGGTAACCGGGGGAGGTAAGGTCGGGGCCAATAATTTGCCCCATTTTGCTTCCCGCGCGTTGGGATAAGCCGCCGCTTATCCTCTATATTTGCACAATAAGATATAATTCCTTGAATATCTCTCTTTTAAGACCCTTCTAAAGTTATAGCAAAAATGCAACAATATCTGCCTTCCGATTACCTGCCCATCCTCGTACAACTCGTGCTGGCGCTGGGCTTTGTGGTGACCACCATGGTGGCTACCAACTACCTCATTCCCAAGTTTTTCAAGAACCGGGTGCACGGCAAGGTGAAGGACGACACCTGGGAGTGCGGCATTGAACCCCAGGGCGACGCCCGCACGCCCATTTCGATCAAGTACTTCCTGACGGCGATCCTGTTCGTGCTTTTTGACGTGGAAATCATCTTTTTGTACCCCTGGGCCGTCAACTTCAAGTCGCTGGGCTGGCTGGGTTTCGTCGAAATGCTGGTGTTCATGACGCTTTTGATGGCCGGCTTTTTTTACGTCATCCGCAAGGGCGTGCTCAAGTGGGATTAGTACTTTTCGGTGAAAATTGGAACCACATTAGAAAGCCGGCTTTCCGGCAAAATATCACGGTAAAAAAGAACATTTTAAAGAAAATATTGGTTAAGAAACATAGAGCCCGTACGTAAAGGCGGCGTCTACGTTAGTACAACCAGCATCAACTTTTTTATTATGAGTACAGTGAAAATGGTAGAAGCACCGGTAGGTGTAGAAGGCTCCGGATTTTTTGCGACTTCTTTCGATAAAGTCATCGGCATGGCCCGCGCCAACTCGCTGTGGCCCCTGCCTTTTGCTACGTCCTGCTGCGGGATCGAGTTCATGGCGACCATGGCCTCTCACTACGATTTTGCCCGTTTCGGCTCCGAACGCCCCAGCTTCTCGCCCCGGCAGGCCGACCTGCTGATGGTGATGGGCACCATTGCCAAGAAGATGGGCCCCATCGTGAAGCAGGTGTACCAGCAAATGGCCGAGCCCCGCTGGGTAATGGCAGTAGGCGCCTGCGCGTGCAGCGGCGGCATTTTCGATACCTACAGCGTGTTGCAGGGCATTGACCGCATCGTGCCCGTAGACGTGTACGTGCCGGGGTGCCCGCCCCGCCCCGAACAGATCATCGAGGGCCTGATGAAAATCCAGGAGCTGGCCCGCAACGAGGCGTTGCGCCGCCGCAACTCCGATGAATACAAGAACCTGCTCGAATCATATAACATCCGATAGGACTACCCGGTGCGCCGTCTTCGACAAGCGGGCGGCGCACCTCTTCCATTCACCTACGTACCCCGTACATGAGCAATCAGGCGATTATTGACGACTTAACAGCCCGCTTCGGAGATACCCTTCTTGACATCCACGAGCCGTATGGCATGCTTACCCTCACTGCCCCGCGGGAAAACATCATCGACGTACTCCAGTACTTGTACAACCACCCGGCGTTCAAGTTCCAGTTCCTGACCGACATCACGGGCATCAACTACGCCGAACTGCCGGGCAATGAGTTTGCCGTGGTCTACCACCTGCACAGCTGGACCAGCAACGTCCGCATGCGCATCAAAGTATTTGCCCCGGCGGCTGACCCCGTGGTGCCGACGGCCACCGGCCTGTTTGCGTCGGCCGACTGGATGGAACGCGAAACCTTCGACTTCTTCGGCATCGTGTTCCGCGGGCACCCGAACCTGACCCGCGTACTCAACATGGAAGACATGGACTACTTCCCGATGCGCAAGGAATACCCGCTGGAAGACCAGACGCGGCACGACAAGATTGACGCTTACTTCGGAAGGTAATCCTTCCAGAAACTACATATTGACTTACCATGCCTGATACCAAAGACATACAGCCCGATGTTCAGCTTGCCCCGGTACAGCCGAAGGTGCAGGTAGAAGTAGGGCAGCAACTGCCGCAGTACGACAACGAGCTGACCACCCTCAACCTGGGTCCGACGCACCCGGCCACGCACGGCGTGTTCCAGAACATCCTCCAGATGGACGGCGAAAGGATCATTTCCGGCGTGCCTACCATCGGGTACATCCACCGCGCCTTCGAGAAGATCGCCGAACACCGGCCGTTCTACCAGATCACGCCCCTCACCGACCGCCTCAACTACTGCTCCTCCCCCATCAACAACATGGGCTGGCACATGACGGTAGAGAAGCTGCTCGGCATTGAAGTGCCCAAGCGGGCCCAGTACATCCGCGTGATTGCCATGGAACTGGCCCGCATCGCCGACCACCTCATCTGCAACGGCATCCTGGGCGTGGACACCGGCGCCTTTACCGGCTTCCTGTACCTGTTCCAGGAGCGGGAAAAGATCTACGACATTTACGAGGAGATTTGCGGCAGCCGCCTCACCACGAACATGGGCCGCATCGGCGGCATGGAACGTGACTTCAACGAACGGGCCGAAGCCAAGCTGCGCCAGTTCCTCAAGGACTTCCCCGCCGTGATGAAGGAATTCGAAGGCCTCTTCAACCGGAACCGCATTTTCATGGACCGCACCGTGGACGTGGGCCCGATTGCCGCCGACCGCGCCATCAGCTACGGCTTTACCGGTCCCAACCTGCGGGCCGCCGGCGTAGACTACGACATCCGGGTGATGAACCCGTACTCTTCGTACGAAGACTTCGAGTTCGAAATCCCCGTGGGCCACAACGGCGACACCTACGACCGCTTCATGGTCCGCAACGACGAAATCTGGCAGAGTTACCGCATCATCGAGCAGGCCCTGGCGAAAATGCCCAAAGGCCCCTTCTTCGCCGATGCGCCCGAGTACTACCTGCCGCCCAAGAAGGAAGTGTACCGCAGCATGGAAGCGTTGATCTACCACTTCAAGATCATCATGGGTGAGATTGACGCGCCGGTGGGCGAAGTATACCACGCCGTAGAAGGCGGCAACGGCGAACTGGGCTTCTACCTGATCAGCGACGGGGGCCGTACGCCCTTCCGGTTGCACTTCCGCCGGCCGTGCTTCATCTACTACCAGGCATTCCCCGAAATGGTGGTGGGCACGACCTTGTCGGACGCCATTGTGATCATGAGCAGCATGAACGTAATTGCCGGTGAACTGGACGCTTAAGACATTACTGATTGTCCCTTTACTGACTCAGCGGGGAACATTAAGGCTTCGACTGGGTCTGAGCATTATTTTGTTTGCGTTGTGCGGTATTGCCTTTGGGCAGAACCGGTTTGTTGAGGGGTATGTGGTGGTTCCTTCCGGCGATACGATCAAGGGATTCATCAAAGACCAAAATTGGAGGGTTAACCCCAGTTCGATCAAATTCAAGAAAGGAGCCGATGAAGAGACGACAACATACACCGCCGCGCAAATAAAGCTTTTTCGGACCTTTTCGGGAACGTACTACGAATCGAAAGCGGTGATGTATGACCGGTCGCCGGTTGAACTTGCGCTCCTGAGCACCTCCGCCGAGCCCCGATGGGAAAAGGATACCCTCCTTTTGGAAGTAGTGGTAAAAGGACAAGTAAACCTTTATTACTTGGTGGATGCGACGAGCAAGAAACACTTCTTCGTAGAAAAGGCCGGAAGCGATCTGGCGGAGGAACTCCTGAACGTGAGATACCTTGTTTACCAGAACGGCGCCAAAACCACTTCTGCTACCCAACAGTACAAATCTCAGTTGAGAAATTATATGGGTGATTGCCAGTCAGTACAGGGGCGAATTTTGCAAACAGAGTACAATTTAACGTCGTTGCGGGCATTGATCACCAAATACCACGGATGTAATGAACAGCGTGCGGCAAAGCTGGCCGTGCAACCCGATAAAAACAAAACATCCGTAGAGGTTGGCGTTTTAGCCGGAGTGCACAGGACTAGCATGGTTTTTAAGTCGGCTAATCCTGCACCCCGGTCACTTCGATCATTTACCGATGATCCCTACGAAAATAACATCAATGGAACCGGCGGTATTTCAGTTAACGTTATCTTTCCACGGGGTCGCCAGCGACTGTCTCTGTACGGGGAGTTGCTGTACTTTCACTACAACATGTCCAAAGTTGTGGAGCAAACAAGCGTAACCGGAGCAAGTAGCATTTATCGCAAAGAAGACTCAGGCTTTGATGTTTCTTATGGACGGGTCAACCTGCTGCTCCGTTACCAATGGGTTAACAGTTCCCGGATACGACCGTATCTTCAATTCGGCCTGAGTGGAGCGCCTAATCTTCGTAACTCCAATTACTATAAACTGACTACCCAAGAGGTTTATGAATTAGCGGGCACTAGGTATTCCAATGATAATTATGAGGAGGGCGTTATATTACAACCACCCAGAAAGATTGAACTTGGTTGGTTAGCAGGGGTGGGTGTTACGGCAGGCAGGTTTGGCTTGGAGGGCAGGTATGAGATTGGAGATGGACTTTTCGGGTCAAGTAGAACATTGTCTTCCACCAGAAGGTCTGCTTACCTGTTGTTGAGTTACGCATTCAGTAAATCCGAGCGGTAAGTAAAAGCACTGCCAGCCAGGCCAGAGGAATGAATATACTTGTGCAAACAGTTATAGAGATAGAGCAATATTTGAAAGCGTTTTCGAAGCAATTTAATAGATAGGTTCATGAGTACGATTGAGGTTACCCCTTCAGAACCGGTACGTTTCCCGGAAGAAACCTTGAAGAAGGTCCAGGAAATCATTGGCCGTTACCCCGAAGGCCGGCAGAAGTCGGCCATCCTGCCCATTCTGCACCTGGCGCAGAACGAATGGAACTGGCTCAGTGCCCCGGTGATGGACTACGTGGCTTCCCTGCTCGACATCCAGCCGATTGAAGTGTACGAGGTAGCAACGTTCTACACGATGTTCAACCTGGAGCCGGTGGGCAAGTACGTGCTGGAAGTGTGCCGCACGGGTCCCTGCTGCCTGCGCGGCGCCGAGGAACTGATCGAATACATTGAAAACAAGTTCGGCATCGAAGTGGGCCAGACCTCACCAGATGGCCGGATCACCCTGAAGACGGTGGAATGCCTCGCGGCCTGCGGGGGCGCCCCCTGTTTGCAGGTACGCCTCAAGCGGGAAGGCGGCATTCACAAATACTACGAAAACCTCACTCCCGCGAAGATCGACGAACTGGTGGACCGGGAGTGGGTCTGAGAGAATCAGGAAAGTCAAAACGACGGGTTATGCTTGATGTACCAATTATGGGAGTAAATGCTCCGAAGGAGCACCAGCGGGTAATCAGGAAACTGACGGCCGGCCTGGCGGTTCTCTTCACGGAAGGCCGGATACCATATGAGCCTTTCCCGGAGGTAATGGTAGACGAATCACGGACGAGTCCTACCCCCGACGTTTTGCTTTTTGATAACGAGTCACATCAGAATATAGTCATTGTTGAGGTTTCCGGGAAGGCTGGCGCCAAGAAGGACTTCTCGAAAGTGATGGAGGTATGTGACGAATATGAGATTGCTGAAGGCTTTGTCTACGATTACATCTCGAATACCTGGCGTAAATACAAGTACGGAGCGGGTGAGATTACTGACGCCCCTTCTTTCTGTGAATCAATCGGGTACGATTTAAATACATTCTTATCATAAAGGTTTCCAATTCATTTGCACGTCTGCAGATTCACCATAAGTAGATTGAAAAATGGGTCTTAAAATATTAACCGAACATATTGACAAGCCGGGCATCGAAACCTTCGAGGTGTACCGCCGGAACGGGGGCTACGCCGCCGTGGAAAAGGCCCTCAAGACGATGACGCCCGACGAGGTCGTGGAAGAAGTAAAGAAGTCCGGTCTGCGCGGCCGGGGCGGCGCCGGTTTCCCGGCCGGCATGAAGTGGGGCTTCCTCGCCAAGCCGGAAGGCAAACCCCGTTACCTGGTGTGCAACGCCGACGAAAGCGAACCCGGCACCTTCAAGGACCGCTACCTGATGGCCACTTCGCCGCACACGCTGATCGAAGGGATGATCGTGTCGAGCTACGCCCTGGGCGCCAAGACGTCCTACATCTACGTGCGGGGCGAAATGCTGTACGTGATCCGCATCCTCGAAAAAGCCATTGAAGAGGCCCGGGCCAAGGGCTTCCTGGGCAAGAACATCCTGGGCACCGACTACTCCCTCGAACTGTACGTGCACCCCGGTGGCGGCGCCTACATCTGCGGCGAGGAAACGGCCCTGCTCGAATCGCTGGAAGGCAAGCGGGGCAACCCCCGCAACAAGCCGCCCTTCCCGGCCGTGTCGGGCCTCTACGCCTGCCCCACGGTGGTCAACAACGTGGAGACGATTGCAGCCGTGTCGTGGATCATCAACAACGGCGGCGAGACGTACTCGAAGATCGGCGTGGGCCGCAGCACCGGCACCAAGCTCATTTCCGCCTGCGGCAACATCAACAAGCCCGGCGTGTACGAGATTGAACTGGGCGTGCCGGTGGAAGAGTTTATCTACTCCGACCAGTACTGCGGCGGCATTGCCAACGGCAAGAAGCTCAAGGCCGTGGTGGCCGGCGGTTCTTCCGTACCGATTCTGCCCGCCAACCTGATCACCAAGACGGCCAGCGGCGAGAATCGCCTGATGACTTACGAATCCCTTTCCGACGGCGGCTTTGCCACGGGCACCATGCTCGGCTCGGGCGGCTTCATCGTGTTTGACGAAGACCAGTGCATCGTGCGCAACACCTGGAACTTCAGCCGCTTCTACCACCACGAGTCCTGCGGCCAGTGCAGCCCCTGCCGCGAGGGAACGGGCTGGATGGAAAAAGTACTGCACCGCATCGAGAACGGCCACGGCAACCTGCGCGACATCGACCTGCTGGTAGACGTTGCCAAGAAGATCGAAGGCAACACCATTTGCCCGCTGGGTGACGCCGCGGCGTGGCCCGTGGGCAGCGCCATCCGCCACTTCCGCGACGAGTTTGAGTGGCACGTGCGCAACCCGCAGGAAGCCACCCGCAAGGGTGCCGTGTACCGCAAGGAAGCCGTGTTGGTTTAATTTGTTTTTCAGCGTCGATATACGACGCACTAAAAGCCAGACGAAAAAGTAATGTTCAAAGTAACGATAGATAACATTGAGGTAGAGGTAGAACCGGGCACCACCATTTTGCAGGCGGCCCGCAAGATTGGCGGCGACGTGGCGCCCCCCGCCATGTGCTACTACTCTACGTTGAAGGGAACGGGCGGCAAATGCCGGGCCTGCCTCGTGAAAGTATCGGCCGGCTCCGCCAAAGACCCCCGGCCCATGCCCAAACTGGTGGCCTCCTGCATTACGCCGGTGCAGGACGGCATGGTGGTGCAGAACACCACCAACCCCGAAGTGCTCGAAACCCGCAAGGGCGTCGTGGAATTCCTGCTCATCAACCACCCGCTGGATTGCCCCATCTGCGACCAGGCCGGGGAATGCAGCCTCCAGGACTTTGCCTACGAACACGGCGCCGTATCGACCCGCTACGAAGAGGAGCGGCGGACGTTCGACAAGGTGGACTTGGGGCCGTACGTGCAACTGCACATGACCCGGTGCATCCTCTGCTACCGCTGCGTGTACACCGCCGACCAGCTGACCAACAAGCGGGTGCACGGTGTGCTGGGCCGCGGCGACGCCGCCGAGATCGGTACGTACATCAAGAATTCCCTTGACAACGACTTCTCGGGCAACGTGATCGACGTGTGCCCGGTAGGCGCCCTGACCGACAAAACCTTCCGGTTCAAGAGCCGCGTGTGGTTCACCAAGCCGGTAGACGCCCACCGCGACTGCGAAAACGAAAAGTGCGCCGGCCGCGTGGTGCTGTGGTACAAGGGCGACGACGTGCTGCGCGTAACCACCCGCCGCAACGAGTGGAACGAAGTAACTGAGTACATTTGCAATACGTGCCGCTTTGAGAAGAAACGCACCAGCGACTGGGTGATCGAAGGGCCGCGCAAGATTGACCCGCGGTCGGTGATTTCGGCCAACCATTACCAGAAAAAGGTGGTTCCCGACTTCATACACCGCGTGGCCGCCACGTACAAGCCCATCGACGACGCCCCCAGGCAACTGCCGGAAGGGCCTAAGCCGGTCGGACTGGACATGCGCACGGAGCCGAAATAGAGTTTATGAGTTCATGAGTTCAGAGTTTATGAGTAAAAAGCAGTACCAATAAAACGCGTTCAGACTTTAAACTCATGAACTTTGAACTCATAAACTCATAAACTCCTTCCCAACTTTCCATTTTTAAAATCCGAATTCCGCTGCTATGGAATTATCCGTATTTATCGTTAAGGCAGTTATCATCCTGGTGGTGTTCGGCGTTACGCTGCTCATTGCCACCTACTCTACCTGGGCCGAACGCAAGGTAGCCGCCTTCCTGCAAGACCGGCCGGGCCCCAACCGGGCCGGCATTTTCGGCCTGCTGCAACCCATTGCCGACGCCGGCAAAATGTTTTTCAAGGAAGACTTTACCCCCCGGCAGGCCAGCAAGTGGCTCTTCATTGCCGGTCCTTCCCTGGCAATGCTTACCGCCTGCATGGCAAGTGCCGTGATTCCCTTCGGGGACACCATCCGGGTCAACGGCACCGAGGTGACCGTTCAGGCCGTGGACGTGAACATCGGCATCCTGTACGTGTTCGGCGTGGTATCGCTGGGCGTGTACGGCATCATGATCGGCGGCTGGGCTTCGAACAATAAGTTTTCGCTGCTCGGCGCCATCCGGGCGGCTTCGCAGAACATCAGCTACGAACTGGCGATGGGCCTTTCCATCATTGCCATCCTGATGATGAGCGGTTCGCTGTCGTTGCGCACCATCGTGGAGCAGCAGCACGGCATGGCCTGGAACATCTTCTTCCAGCCGGTGGGCTTCATCATCTTCCTGACCTGCGCGTTTGCCGAGTGCAACCGGACTCCGTTCGACTTGCCCGAGTGCGAAACCGAACTCATCGGCGGCTACCACACCGAGTACAGCAGCATGAAGCTCGGCTTCTACCTGTTTGCCGAGTACATCAACATGTTCGTTTCGTCGGCCATTGTTTCGGTGCTCTACTTCGGCGGGTACAACTACCCCGGCATGGACTGGGTGCGCGAATCGTTGATCGGCGGCCTGGGCCTCGACTGGGGCCACAACCTGGCTACGCTCATCGGCTCGATGGTGTTCTTCGGAAAGATCTTCTTCTTCATCTTCTTCTTTATGTGGGTGCGCTGGACGGTTCCCCGTTTCCGGTACGACCAGCTGATGAACCTGGGCTGGAAAGGGCTGATCCCGCTGGCCATCCTCAACGTAGTACTGACCGGTGCCGGCCTGCTGGCCGAAACCCGGCTGATGAGCTGGGTACTGGTAGGCGTGGTGGTGCTGGTGGCCGTAATCCAGGCGGCGGCTGCCAACCGGAAGCACGCGGCGGCCGGACGTTTGTCAAAAGTTTAAAAGCTTACTAATCATGCAATTAACCAATAGAGCGAAGAAGACCAACAAGAATCCCATGACCATTGCCGAGCGGCTGTACCTGCCCGCGCTGGCCGGTGGTTTGGGTACGACGATCAAGCACTTCTTCAAGAAAAAGCCCACCATTCAATACCCCGAGCAGAAGCGCGAGTTCAGCCCGGTGTTCCGGGGCCTGCACGTGCTCAAGCGGGACGACCAGGGCCGCGAACGTTGTACGGCCTGCGGCCTGTGCGCCGTAGCCTGCCCCGCCGAAGCCATCACCATGATTGCCGGTGAACGCGAACCGGGCCAGGAGCACCTGTACCGCGAGGAGAAGTACGCGGTGGAATACGAGATCAACATGCTGCGCTGCATCTTCTGCGGCCTGTGCGAAGAGGCGTGCCCCAAGGCGGCCATTTTCCTCCAGCCCGACAAGATTGCCCCGGCCTTTTTTGAACGCGACGAAGTGATCTTCGGCAAAGACCGCCTCGTGGAAAAGATGGATGACCGCTCCTCTACGGGCATTGAGAAATACACCGGAGTGAAATCATAAGGCAACACAGACCGCCAGGGGTACACAACCGTCCGGCGGTCTGTTTGCATTTGCTACGCCCAAACTACCGCAACAAAAAAATGGCCGACAAACTTTTCTACTTCCTTACCTTCCTCGCCCTGCTCAGCGCCATGCTGGTGATCTTTGCCCGCAACCCGGTGCACAGCGTGTTGTACCTGATCCTCACCTTCTTCTGCCTGTCGGGGCACTACATCCTGCTCAACGCCCAGTTCCTGGCCGCGGTCAACATCATTGTGTACGCCGGGGCCATCATGGTACTGTTCCTGTTCGTGATCATGTTTCTCAACCTGCGCCGGGATACCGAGCCGCAGAAGAGTACGGCCGTGAAGTTTGCCGCGGTGATTTCGGGCGGCCTGTTGCTGCTGGTGCTGGTGGCGGCCCTGCGGGCTACCGACATGACAGCCCTGAGCAACGGCAGCAATCCCTACAATTCGCAGATCGGCCTGGTGGAGAACCTGGGCAAGGTACTGTTCCGGGATTTCCTGCTGCCCTTCGAACTAGCCTCCATCCTATTCCTGGTGGCAATGGTGGGGGCGGTGATGCTAGGTAAACGGGAAGCAGGGGAAAGAAACTTTTAACGCACGTAAGAAACCTCACCCCTGCAACGGTGAGGTTTTTTTAATGGCCGGAAATGCCCGGTCCGGGGCCACTTATTACTTCCCCGTGATTGGGGTTTTTGTGCCGCCAGGGGCATTGTTAGCAAAAGTTTGGATAACTTTGGCCGCTTTTCGGGAGTAATCTTTTAGGAGTTAGCAAAATGGACGGAATACCAGGCGTCATTCAGACGATCCCCCTCAATTACTACATTTTCTTCAGCACGGCCCTGTTCGTGATCGGCATCGTGGGCGTGATGGTGCGGCGCAACGCCCTCATCATTTTCATGTCGGTGGAACTGATGCTGAACGCCGTGAACCTGCTGCTGACGGCCTTTTCGGCGTACCGGTCCGACCCGGCCGGGCAGGTGTTCGTGTTCTTCATCATGGCCGTAGCCGCCGCCGAAGTGTCGGTGGGCCTGGCCATCATCGTAATGATCTACCGGAATACGCGCAGCGTGGACGTCGGCATTTTGAACAGACTTAAATGGTAATGCCCCCCGGGGCCCGCATCCTTTCTTGAAATCATGGTTGATTCTTCGCAGTATGCGCTCCTCTGCGCGCTCATTCCATTAATCCCGCTGATCGGTTTTGCCATCAACGGATTAGGCTTCCGCCGCATCCCCAAGGGCCTGGCCGGGGCCATCGGCTCCCTGGCCGCCATCCTCTCCTTCGGCCTGTCCCTGTACCTGTTCAATGCATTCCTGGACAACGGCAGCAACCCCATCCGGGTAGAGCTGTTCAACTGGATCGGCGTGGGTACGCTGCAAATCCCGTTCGCCTTCCTGATCGACCAGTTGTCGCTCATCATGCTGCTCATCATCACCGGCGTGGGGTCGCTGATCCACATCTACTCCATCGGTTACATGAAGCACGACGAGGGGTTCGGCAAGTTCTTCGCCTTCCTCAACCTGTTCCTGTTCTCGATGCTGTTGCTGGTGATGGGTTCCAACTACCCGATGATGTTCATCGGCTGGGAGGGCGTGGGGCTCTGCTCCTACCTGCTCATCGGCTTCTGGAACAAAAACACCAATTACAACAATGCCGCCCGGAAGGCTTTCATCATGAACCGCATCGGGGATTTGGGCTTCCTGCTGGGCATCTTCCTGATCTTCTTTACGCTGGGCTCGGTAGAATACACCGAAGTGTTCCCCAAGGCGGCCGATACATTCGCCGTGGACGAAACGACTGTGATTGCCATTACGCTGCTGCTGTTCGTGGGAGCGATGGGCAAGAGTGCCCAGATTCCCCTGTACACCTGGCTGCCCGACGCCATGGCCGGCCCGACGCCCGTTTCTGCCCTTATCCACGCCGCTACGATGGTGACGGCCGGCATCTACATGGTGGTGCGGTCGAACGTACTCTACACCCTGGCGCCTACTACGCTGGCCGTGGTGGCGGTGATCGGCCTGGCTACGGCCCTGCTGGCGGCGACCATCGGCATCCTTCAGAACGACATCAAGAAAGTACTGGCCTACTCCACCGTGAGCCAGTTGGGCTACATGTTCCTGGGCCTGGGCGTGGCGGCGTACTCGTCGGCCATGTTCCACGTAATGACGCACGCTTTCTTCAAGGCCCTGCTGTTCCTCGGCGCCGGCAGCGTGATCCACGCCATGAGCGACGAACAGGACATCCGGAAGATGGGCGGCCTGCGCAAGTACCTGCCCGTTACGTTTGCTACCTTCCTGATCGCCACCATTGCCATTTCGGGCATTCCCCCCTTTGCGGGCTTCTTCTCCAAGGACGAAATCCTGATGCACGTGTTCGAGCACAGCCCGCTGATGTGGGGCCTGGCCGTGGTTGGTTCGGCGATGACGTCGTTCTACATGTTCCGCCTGCTGTTCCTCACGTTCTTTGGTACCTTCCGGGGCACGCACGAGCAGCAGCACCATTTGCACGAATCACCGGCTACGATGACGCTGCCGCTAATCGTGCTGGCGGTCCTTTCGGCCGTGGGCGGTTTCATCGGCTTGCCGCAACTGTTCGGGGGCGGCAACCAACTCGGTACGTTCATGAGCCCGCTGTTCGACCTTTCCCGGCAAGTGCGGCCGGAGTCGTTCAACGAGACGCACCTGTCGCACGCGACGGAGTACATGCTGATGGGTGCATCGACGGTCGCCGCTTTGGGGGCCCTGGTGGTGGCACTGGTTATGTACGTAAGCCGCAAAGCAGTTCCCGCGTCGGAAGGCACCAGGCTGTCGCCCGTGCAGAACCTGGTGTACAACAAGTACTACGTGGATGAACTCTACAACGCCATCATCGTGAAGCCCCTGATGGTTATCGGTGACTTCCTGTACAGCGTGTTCGAGTTCCTGGTCATCGACCTGATCGTCAATGGCGTGGGCAAAGCAGTAAAGGGACTGAGCGGCGTCTTCCGGCGTTTCCAGTCGGGGGCCATCGGCTTCTACATCTTCGCCATGGTAATCGGCATCGTGGTCATTCTGCTGCTGAACCTGAGAACCTTCATTCTGTAACCTGCCGGCTGCGAGGGCGGCCGGTTGCATCATTCGTCCAAAAGATCGCTACAAATAAATGCTGACGCTATTTCTTATTTTGTTCCCGCTGGTTGCGGCGGCGGTGGCCCTGGCCGCCAAGGGAGAGTCGGTGAAGCAGATTGCTTTCCTGTTCTCACTGGTGGAATTCGCCGCGGCGCTGTACACGATTTTTCAGTTCACCCCCGACGCCTCCACCCAGTTCGCACTCAACCTCTCCTGGATTGCCTCCCTGGGCATTTCCTTCAAGGTAGGCATCGACGGCATCAGCATGCTGCTGGTGCTGCTGACCACGCTGCTGGTGCCGTTCATCATCCTCTCGTCGTTCGGGCACCGGTACAAAAACCCCTCGGCGTTCTACGCCCTCATCCTGGTAATGCAGTCGGCACTGGTGGGCGTGTTCACGGCCCGCGACGCCTTCCTGTTCTACCTGTTCTGGGAAGCGGCCCTGATCCCGGTGTACTTCCTGGCCGGCATCTGGGGCGGCGAAAAGCGCATCCAGATCACCTTTAAGTTCTTCATGTACACGATCTTCGGGAGCTTGTTCATGCTGCTCGGGCTGGCGTACCTGTACTTCCAGGCCGGCACCAGCGACCTGGAAGCTATTTACGCCCTGAACCTGCCTGCCGGCACGCAAAGCTGGCTGTTCTGGGCATTGTTCATTGCCTTTGCCATCAAAATGCCGGTGTTCCCGTTCCACACCTGGCAGCCCGATACCTACACCGAATCGCCCACGCCGGCCACCATGCTGCTCTCGGGCATTATGCTCAAGATGGGCATCTACGGCGTGATCCGCTGGTTGCTGCCGGTGGTGCCGGAAGGCGTTGCCCAGTGGGGCACCACGGCCCTCATTCTCTCGGTGATCGGCATCGTGTACGGCTCCATCATTGCCATCCGCCAGCGGGACATCAAGCGCATCCTGGCGTACTCTTCCTTCGCCCACGTGGGGCTGATGTCGGCCGGTATCTTCTCCCTGTCCATCGAAGGGATGCAGGGAGCCATGGTGCAGATGCTGGCGCACGGCGTCAACATTGTGGGTCTTTTCTTCATCGCCGAAATCATTCAGCGCCGGGTGCACACGCGGGAATTGCAGCAGCTTGGCGGCATTACCCAGAACACACCCAGCCTTACCGTGTTTTTCATGATCCTGCTGCTGGGCAGCGTAGCCCTGCCCCTCACCAACGGCTTCGTGGGCGAGTTTCTGCTGCTGGCCGGGGTGTTCAAGTTCAACCCGTGGTACGCCGGGGTAGCCGGTTTGACCATCATCCTGAGTGCCGTGTACATGCTGCGACTGTTCCAGGGCGTTATGTTCGGCAACCGGAACGAAGATACGGAAGTGTTCACCGACCTGACCCTGACGGAAAAAGTGACCTTAATCCCGCTGGCCCTCATGGTGTTCTGGATTGGTATGTACCCGGCCCCCTTCCTGAAGATGACGGAGCCGGCGGTGGGTGAACTGCTTAAACTGGTGGTTCGCTAACGCATTGTGAAGCCCTTTCGCCCCTTTGCCCCATTGTTGTTCTAACAAACCCTAAAATGTTTTATTCGGTCGTTCTGCTCTCCATATTCGGAATACTTAACCTGTTTATCGGTTTCCTCAAATCCCGGGCCTTGCTGCTGCCCATTACGGTTCTCTTCCTGCTGATCGGCCTGGTTGCCAATTTATCCGACTGGAACAAGGAGTTCTACTTCTGGAACTACATGATGAGCACCGATAACGTGTCCGTGGCGTTCACATCCATTATTATCTTCTCGACGATCCTGATTCTGCCCCTGTCCCGGTACTTTGTGCACAGTGAAACGGCACCCACCGCCGAGTACTACGCCATTCTCCTCTTTTCGGTGGTTGGCGCTACCATGATGGTGGGTTACGAAAACCTGATTATGCTTTTCCTGGGCCTGGAGACGCTTTCCATTGCCATGTACGTACTCGCCGGCAGCGACAAGCGCAACCCCCGGTCGCACGAAGCCGCGCTGAAGTACTTCCTGATGGGTGCATTTGCCACGGGCATTTTGCTCTTCGGGGTCGCCATGCTTTACGGCGCTACGGGTACGTTCGGCCTCTCGGGCATCAAGCAGTACGTGGTGACCAACGGACTCAACGGCTCCTCTTCCATGCTGATGATCGGCATCACGCTGGTACTGATCGGTATCCTGTTTAAGCTGTCGGTAGCCCCGTTCCACTTCTGGACGCCCGACGTGTACGACGGCACGCCTTCCCTTTTCACGGCTTTCATGTCTACGGTCGTAAAAACGGCCGGCTTTGCGGCGCTGTATAAGCTGCTTTCAGTATCCTTTGCCGGCGTGTACGACATCTGGTGGATCACGCTGGCCATCACTACGGTGCTCACCCTGCTTATCGGGAACATTACGGCCGTGTACCAGAACAGCTTTAAGCGCATGCTGGCCTATTCGAGTATTTCCCACGCCGGTTACCTGCTGATTGCCGTTACAGCCATGACCAAGCAGTCGCAAAGCTCGATTCTCTTCTATTCGCTGGCCTACTCGCTGGCTACGATTACTTCCTTCGCCGTACTTATTCTGGTAAATGAATTCAAGTCGGGCGAACAGTACAGTTCCTTCAACGGGCTGGCAAAGCGCAATCCTTTTTTGGCCTTCACGCTTACCGTGGCGATGTGTTCCCTGGCGGGCATTCCCCTTACGGCCGGGTTTTTCGGAAAGTTTTACATTTTCGTCAGTGCCCTCAATAAAGGCCTGACCTGGCTGTTGCTGATCGCCGTGCTGATGTCGGCCGTGGGCATCTACTACTACTTCCGGGTAGTGATTGCAATGTACATGCGGGGCAGCGAGGAGCCGGCGTTGTCCGAAAAAATTGTGGTACCCACTTCCTTCCAGGTTGTGTTGGTCATTTCTACGCTCCTTACCATCCTGCTCGGCCTCGACCCGGACCTGATTATCCGCTTTTTTTAGAGGGCCTGCAATTCGGTTTTTAAAATAAGGGGAAGGCGTTGGACGCCTTCCTTTTTTATTGGCGGCTACCCGCAAATTAGTTAGGTGGGCTTTGTTAGGACGGTAGGGACGAAGAATGAATTGAGGAGTGAACAGTAGACTCTTTTGATGCCACAATCAGTATTGTGCGATGCAGCCGCCGTTGCCGCCGTCCCGGCGGTAACTTTTCTCTTGGCCGTCCCGGCCGGTGTTTTAGCCCGGAGGTCTTTGTTCGGACTCACTGCCGGGACGGCAGCGAGGACGGTCCCGATGTGAAACGTGTAAGGTGTTGAAATACGTGCATAAACAAGCCTATTATTGAAGTCATGGAAAAAAGCGGAGGATGATCAGCAGTCATCCCCCTACCTCCTTCCCTAACACACCAGCAGCTACACAAGGGGGACCATGCCCATCGAACGCGAACAAGCCTTACTACGACACCGCGAATACACCTTGTTACGGCACTGATGGGCACAGGTCCCCCTTGCGGGAAGGCATGGGCTATTGGCGAAGGGGGCAGGGGGATGACTTTTTATTACTTCATTGATGACCGCCCCTCAAATATGAATTTACAATCAGTCCTGTCTGCCCAAGTCAGTTTAAGCGATTGTGAATAGACGGCTAGACAGTTGCCCCTGCGAGATACACGCAGGGATAAACAAAAAAGGCCCCGCACTGCTGCGGGGCCTTCTCCATTTCAATGATTCCTGCAATTACTTCATCCCGAGATCAGACTGCTTGTACTGGAGGAATTGCTTCGCCCGCTGATTGTTCGGGTCAAGTTCCAGAATCTGGTTCGCGTACTGCCGGGCTCTGGCAAGGTCCTTTGCCGTCTTCAGGTAATACACCGCCAGGTAGTCATACGCTTTCACCAGGTTATTCTTATTCTTGATCTTGGCTTCCTGATCCTGTCCGTTCACGGCTTCGATAAACTTCTCGTAGTAAGGCTTTGCCAACCCTTCGGCGTTCACGTCTTTTGATTGCAGCGCCAACCCTTTGTAGTAGCTTCCGATGTACTGGTCGGGGTACTCCGTGATGAACCGGCCAAAAGTAGTATCGGCCTTATCGTAATTTTTACCGTAGAGGTAAGACAGACCCAGGTACACCAGGTCACGGGCATTTGACTCTTTCGTTCCGCGGGTCAGGGCTTTTTCGTACGCCTCAGCAGCCTGGTCCCATTTCTTTCCTTTAAAGAAGAGCTGACCCAGATCCGCGTAGATGCCTACTTTTGAGGTATCCATCTCGGCTGCCTTGTACACGTTTTGCATGCCCTGTACCGTATCCTGACCGGCAGCAATCTGGAGTTTACCCAGGTACTCATAATCCGAGGCCAGCATCGTGTTGCTTTCCGGCTTGGTCATCGAAAAGAACTTGTCGATGTTCTGCAGGCCGTTTGCGTAGTCCTGGGCCTCATACTGGGCGTATCCCAGCAGGCGGTAATAGATCGGGTTGTTCTGCTGACGCTCCCCGATCGAATTCAGGATTTCCAGTGATTTTGGGTACTGCTCCGTCAGGATCATGAAGCCGGCGTAGCGCAGTTTGGCATCGTCGCTGTTGTCGGACATGCTCATGTACTTGTCGTAGTCGGCAATGGCTTTGGGATAATCCTTAGCCATGTAGTACAAGTCACCCCGCTGCCGGTAAGCCGGTGCGTAATTGGGGTCCGTTTGCACGGCTTCGTTGAACTTCTTCAGTGCTTCGGTGTAGTTACGGGCGTTCATCCAGAGCTGGCCCAACCGCAGGTGTCCCCTGGGAGACTTGGGATTGAGGGCAATGGCCTTGTCGTAGTTGTTGGCCGCGTTGGTACCTTCATTGCGCATCTTGAAAGCGTCACCCAGCAGCAGGAAAGCTTCCGGCTTTTTGGGGTCTCTTTCTAAGGCTTTTTGCAGGGCCGCCACCGCTTCCACCGGGTCGTTGTTCTGGTGGGTCACGTAGGCCTCCCCGATCCGGTACCACACATCGGCGTTTTTATCCGCTTTCTTCTGGGCCAGGGCCTGGTTGAACTGGTTCTTGGCACCGGCTTTATCGCCCTGGGCGATTAAAGTAGAACCCAGGCCAATGTAATTAAAAGGGAACTTGGCATCAGCCGCAACCCCCTTTTCAAAGACCATTTTAGCAGAGTCTACCTTTTCCGTCTCCAGGTAGAAATTGCCCAAGTGGTATAGGTTTTCAGCGGAAGGGCTTTGTTGTGCCAGCGTCCGGAATACCTTACCCGCGTTGCCAAACTGCTCCGCTTCCAGGAAGTACAATCCCTGCTTTACGTCCTGAGCGAATATGCCATGAGTTCCCAGTCCGATGGCCAGAACCCATACTGCTTTTTTCATGAATTTACGCATCATACTTACGATAGAGATTAGAATTTGAGGTTAATGGTTTGATCTATTGACTGATCAGTGCTTTTATTTGTTTTTCAATTCCACCAGCCGGATCGGCATGGTTGCCGGCAGCAAACCGCCTTTCAAAACCACCAGTTGCCCTTTGTCTCCCGCCACAAACGAGGCAAAACCCGTGCCGAGTCCGGTACGTGCTTCCCGGCTGATGATGTAGAGGTCCCGGTGCAGGGGATATTTTTTCATCGCCAGGTACGCCTGGTAAGGCTGGTAATAATCATCCTCCGTAGGGTTGGTGGTATCTGCTACTGCCACTACGCGCACCCGGTTGATAAAATCCTTCTGCTGAGGATCATCTTCCGTATCGCTGATCCAATTGACCCCGATCACGCCCATCGCCCGGGTGTTTTTTTCTACGTACTCGATCACCTGCTGGTTTGACTTTGCCGCAAAAATACGGTCGTCGAGGCTGTCAGAAAGTGCAAACTTGTTTTTTACGTACGACAGGTTGCTAGAGTTGCTGTTGTCGAGCACAATTGAAATCTCCTGGTCGAGCCCCTCCCCGGTCAGGTCCTTCCAGTTGCGCACCGTTCCCTTGAAGATGGATGCCAGTTGATCGACCGTGAGCAGCGAATCCGGATTGGCGGGGTTTGTAATGATCGCCACGGCGTCAGTGGCAATTTTGAGGGTCCGCGGGTTGATTTTCTTCTCGTCGAAAAAGGCTTTTTCCTGGGAACTCAACTGCCGGGTCGTAACGATCAGCCGGACACTGTCTGCCAGCAACAGCTTCACGACTTCGCCTTCCGTCTTGTACAGCGGGTTAATGGTGGCGTACTTGTAGTTGGCCATAAAGGCATCTACTTCCGCCTGCATGAGCGGCTGGAACGATTCATCCACCCCGATGGAAATGTTACCTGTGGTTGGGGTGTCGGTGTACTTATCGCCCTTGGTATTGCATGCGACCAACAGGATAGCAAAGAAGAACCCTTGCACCAGGGCAAGGATTCTTCCGGTATGTTTATTCAGCATGTTGAAGTCGTCAGTTGGCGCTTTGTTTGTAGGCCCTGACTCCACGAAACACTCCATAGATGATTAAGGTAATCCCAAGTGCAATTTTAATTTCATCGGATAAACCAAAATCGGAAGGCCAGATAATCAGGGTAATGCCTAATACAACGTATACGGCTGCCATTAGATACGCGAAAAACAAAACAATTTTTTCGTGCAGCGGCTTTTGCTGTCTCATGCCGGTACCTATTGCATCACGAAGCGGATCGGGAGGCTGTACCGCACGGATACGGCCCGGCCACTTTGCTTACCCGGTTTCCAGGGAGGCATGGCCGCAACAACGCGCTTTGCTTCTTCGTCGCAACCATAGCCGATGCCTTTGAGTACGGTTACGTCGCGGATTTTGCCGTCGTTGCCGACTACGAAGCCTACGAATACCGTTCCTTGAATGTTGGCGTTGCGGGCTTGGGCCGGGTACTTCAGGTTTTTGCTCAGGTACTTGGTAAGGGCGGACATGCCACCTTCAAACTCCGGCATCTGTTCAACGACCTGGAACACGGTTTCTTCGCCGTCACCTTCCCCGAGAATGGTCGGGGCCGCCTCTTCAATCACGATGTCTACATCAGCGTTGGGATCGCCTTCTACTGTTTCGGTAGCAATGACGGCCTCTTTGATTTCCTCCTGCTTGGGCGGATCGGGTTCCACTACTTCTTCGTCAGGTACGGGCTCCGGGGGCACGAAACGCACGGTAGACACCTTGGGGGGCGGCGGTGCGGGGGGCGGCGGAGGGGGCGGCGGCGCCTTCGGATCGATGGGCGGCGGCTCAATGTCCTTCAGCTCTACGGGCTTGGTGTTAAGTACCTCCTCGTCTTCGACCGGCCCCAGCAGCTTCACGAGCACTGGGGTTGCCATGCCTATAGAAAACAGCAAGCCTGCTATTACCAGGGCTCTCAGTACGTGGTCGTTGTAGACCTTACGGAGCAGGTAAGCGCCATAGCTTTTGTTCCTCCCTTCGAAGACAATGTCGTCGAGGGTAACATTAGGCGATTTATAATTCTCCATACTTTATTCAGTAATGTTGTTGTCTTTCTTGTACTTGTCCACCAACTCAACGTCGCCCGGCGTAATGTCTACCAACGCATAAATCTTCGAGTTGGTTATGGTCATCTCGTCCAGAATGTCCACCATGTTCTTGTAGCGGGCCTCTTCCATTGCCTTGATGATGAAGATCGGGTCTTTGCCCTTCGGACGCTCCCGGATCTTCTGCATCAGTACTTTCCGGATGCCGGTGGCAGAATAATCCGTTACTTCCACTTTGGGATCCTGAATCCCGGTGTAGTAGTAAATGCGGTCCTTCTTGCCGAGCAGAATGGTAGTCGTACGGGTTTCTTCTACTTTCTGCTTATCATTCTCGTCTTGCTTGTTCTTATCGGGCATGTTCAGCTCCATCGTCTTGGGCTTGCTGAACGTGGTGGTAAGCATAAAGAAGGTAATCAGCAAGAATGCCAGGTCCACCATCGGGGTCATGTCAATCTTGGTCGAAACTTTCTTAGGGCCTTTCTTCTTACCACCACCACCACTACTATCTACCTCTGCCATTGTGAAATGTTCGTTAAAAGGTTGGGGATGTTCTACTTCAAACAATTTTGCGCCGTACTAATTCACGGGAACGGGCTGATTTTTTTGCCGTGCTTAGCTGCCGGCCCTCTGTTTCCGCGGATCCGCCTCCATGTTGGTGATCAGGTTGAAGCGGTTGATGTTCTGCTCCTGCAGGATGGCGATTACGCGCTGCATGGTCTTTACATCCGCATCCTTGTCACCCTTGATGATGATCCGGCTCTTGTTGTTGGCGTAACGGGCATTGGCTACCCAGTCCTGCAACTGGTTGTTGAGCGAATCTACCGGGATGCCTTGCTGCAACCGGGGCCGCTGGCTTGCCGATGCGTTGAGCACCTGCTTGAGGTTCTGCACGGGAGCGCCGAACGTTGAGGTCAGGATGAACTCTTTTTCCTCGGCCGGCGTGAACCCTACCTTGTACTTGCCCGCCATGGCCGTGAGCATCTTCTGGCGCGTGTTCTGGCTGTCAACCCCGAAAAACACCCGGCCTTCCTTGTCCACCGAAATGGTAATCAGGTTGGCATCCGGCAGTACGATCTCGGAAATCGAAGAAGGCGTATCTACAATCACCGGCTCGTCGGGACGGAACTTGGTGGTGAGCATGAAGAACGTCAGCAGCAGGAAGGCAACGTCGCACATGGCCGTCATGTCCAGCGAAATGTTCTTCCTTGGTATTTTAACTTTTGCCATAACTTAAGTGTGCAATAAAAATGGTTTGCTCTATTGATGCAGAGAAACTTGCTTTTCCATAAACATAGCCTAAAAATTTCCGGAAAAATTTTTAGGCTACGCAAAAGAAACCGCCGCAAGAATGGATGGTCAGCGAATTAGTGCTTCGCTGCGAAGTTTTGCATGATGCTGAAACCGGCCTCGTCGATGCTGTAGGTCAGTTCGTCAATCTTGCTGGTGAAATAGTTGTAGGCAATGATGGCTAGGGCGGAGGTACCAATGCCAAGGGCCGTGTTGATGAGGGCCTCGGAGATACCGTTCGACAGGGCCGTTGCGTCCGGAGAACCGGCCTGGGCAAGTGCTGCGAAAGCTTTGATCATCCCGATTACCGTACCCAGTAGACCCGTCAGCGTGGCAATGGAAGCCAGCGTAGCGATGATCGTCAGGTTCTTTTCGAGCATGGGCAGTTCCAGGGCCGTGGAGTCTTCCAGTTCTTTCTGGATGGCCAGTACCTTCTGGTCCTTGTTCATGGTCGGCTCGTTCACCATGTCCTTGTACTTGTGCAGTACGGAGTTGATTACGTTGCCAACCGAGCCTTTTTGCCGGTCGCATTCTGCCAGGGCCTCGTTCACGTTGTCGTTGATGAGGCTGGTCTTGATCTTGCGCACAAAACCGTCTACGGAACCACTACCCGTTGCTTTGCTGATGGTGAAATAACGCTCGATGGAAAAAGTGAGCACCATCAAAAACATCGACATCAGAATGGGTACGATGGGTCCTCCCTTGTACACGATGCCCAGGTAATTGCCCGGCAAGGGGTGGTTTTCGTTGCTGCCCCCTTCAAAGTTGGCCCCGTTGCCCAGGATCAGATGGTAGATCAGGTGGGCAATAATCAGGATGACCACGATTGTGATGCCAGCGAAGAAGTTCTTTAAGGGACTTGGCTTAGCGGTAGTTTTTGCGACGGGTTTTGCAGTTTGACTTTTCATCCAATTTAATCCGTTTGATTTAAACTAAACATTTTAAGGTTAAAGCTACGCAAGTATATCAAAAATTAGCCGAAATACATTACACTGTTTGGTTATAAATAAAAGAATAAAACTTTTTGATTCTCTAATACGGATAACCCGTATTGAGTGTTGGGGGCGGGAGGCAAGCCGTGCAAAAATAGGCATTTATGGCTAAAAGTGCATTCTTCAAAGACAAATTTGAATTAAAAAAGCCCCTTGCGGGGCACGTAACTCCTTGATGGATTTGGAGCAAACCGAATAAAATTTGGGAAGGAACGGGGCAAATATTACCTGCCCGCCGGCCGGGGTAAGGTTACTTGCCCGGAGGGGCCGTGGCAAGCACCATCTTGATCTTGAGCTTGGCCCCGATCTGCATAACGTCCACCAGGTCCTGGATGGTCAGCGACTGGTCGGCCCGCAGCAACACCGTGGGCTCGGGCAGGCCGGCCACCGAACTGGTAAGCTGGGGCTCCAGTTCTTCGCGGGGCACGCCCTTGTTGTTGAGGTAATACTGCTTGTCTTTGGTGACCGACAGCGTAATGATCTGCTTGCTCACGGCCTGCGCCGACGAGGCCCTCGGCAGCATGAGCTTGATCACGCTGGGGTTTGCCACCGTAGAGATGATAAGGAAGAACAGCAGCAGGAAAAACATGATGTCGTTGAGGGCAGAGGTGCTTACCTCTGAGGCAAAACGGCTTTTACGGCGTATTTTCATAACGTTGACCGGGTATCACTTCGCTTGCGAAACGTTATACTTTGGTGGGCTCCTGCAGAATGTCCAGAAACTCGGTAGCCACCACTTCTACCCGCAGGGTAAACTTGTCGATGAGGATGGTGAGGTAGTGGTAGCCGGTATAGGCAATCACCCCCACGATGAGGCCGGCGCAGCTCGTAATCATCTTCTGGTACAAGCCGCCGGCGATGATGCCGATGCTGATGTTGTCGGAAAGGGAGATGTCGTAGAAGATTTTGATGATCCCCACGATGGTACCGATAAAGCCCAGCATGGGTGCAATGCCCGCAATGACCCCCAGGTAGCCGAGGTTGTTTTCCATCTTGGCAATTTCCATGCTGCCGGCCGTTTCGATGTTGCTCTCAATCTCCTTGATGGGCTTGCCGATGCGCATGATGCCCCGCTCCACCACTTTGGCCAGGGCCGAGTTGCTGCTCCGGCACAGCATGAGCCCCCCGTTGAAGTCGCCCCGGTACAGGGCGTCCTTTACGTTGCGCATAAACTGGTTGTCGATGTTCGTTGCCTTCTTGATGTAGAGGTACCTTTCGGCGATCAGGTATACGCTGATGATGGAAAGAATGCCGATCGGGATCAGGATCACCCCGCCCTTCACGAGCAGGTCAATAAAGGAAAGTTCGGAGGCGTTGGCAGAGGCGGTACTTAACGTGTCTAGCGTGTCGGTGGCAGTTTGAACAACTTGTAATAGCATAGGAGGGTGCCCGGATGATTTGGATGCAGAATGAGGGTGTGTAAAGGAGGCTCGGCGACGCCGCGTAAAAAAATATTTCGAGAATAGAACTGCCCCACGGGGGTTTTATTGTGCAACAGGAACGAAAAACCCGCAACGAATGAAATCATTGCGGGTTTTTCGTGAAGCTATACCGTTTGTTTGTTGTTCACTACGCTGTGTTTTCGGCTGTACACGAAGTAGAAAATCAGCCCGAGGGCCAGCCAGGCTCCGAGCCGCAACCAGTTGGCGAGGCCGAGGCCGAAGATCATGGCGCCGCACACCAGGATGCCGGAGATGGAGACGAACGGTACGGCGGGCGTTCTGAATTGCCGCGGAATTTCGGGGTTCTTGATGCGCATGATCCATACGCCGGCGCACACGAGAATAAAGGCAAACAGGGTTCCGATGCTGGTCATGTCACCCACCACGTCGCCGGGCACGAAGGCGGCAAAAAGACCCACGAAGGCAAAGAACAGGTAGTTGGATTTGTAGGGCGTCCGGTACTTGGGGTGCAGGGCCGAAAAGATGGGCGGCACCAGCCCGTCGCGGCTCATGGAGTAGAACACGCGGGATTGGCCCATGAGCATCACCAGGATCACCGACGAGAAGCCGGCCAGAATGGCTACCGTTACCAGGTCGGCGAGCCACTTGTAGCCGGGCATGTATTTGGTAATGGCAATGGCGACGGAAGCTTCCCGGCCTTCGGTCCGGAAGAACTCAACGGGGGCCAGGCCGGTCAGCACGTGGGCGAAAAGAATGTAGAGAAAGGTACAAACCACCAGCGACCCGAGGATGCCGATGGGCATGTCCCGCTTCGGGTTCTTGGCTTCCTGGGCGGCCGTAGACACGGCGTCGAACCCGATGAAAGCGAAGAAAACCACCCCGGCCGCTCCCAAAATGCCCATGATGCCGCCGTACGCGTGCTCTATGCCTTGGTTGTCAACGTAGGTAGTGGGCTCGGGAACGTAGACGGCGTGGTTCTCGGGGTTGATGAAGGACCAGCCAATGATAATGATGATAATCACAATGGCAACCTTGGTAACTACGATGATGCCGTTGATGAAAGCGGATTCTTTGGTGCCGCGGATGAGCAGCAGGGTCAAAAGGCCCAGGATGACCAGGGCCGGCAGGTTCATGATCCCACTCACGCCGGTAACCTCATCTACCTGGAAGGGTGAGTGGCACCACTCAAATGGGATGGTGAGGCCAAAAAGCCCCAGTAGTTTATTTAGATATTCGCTCCAGGCAATGCTTACTGTGGCCGCACCCAACGCGTATTCGAGCACCAAATCCCACCCGATGATCCAGGCGACAAATTCCCCCATGGTGGTATAGGCGTAGGTGTAGGCGCTGCCGGCAATCGGAATCATGGATGAAAGCTCGGCGTAGCACAACCCGGCCAGGGCGCAGCCCACCGCCGCTACAATGAAACCAATGGTCACGGAGGGACCCGCATTCTGAGCAGCGGCAGCGGCAGTACGCACAAAGAGACCCGCCCCGATGATGGCGCCGATCCCAAGCATTACTAAGTTTACTCCTCCCAGTTGTCTTTTCAAACCATTCTCTGCATCGTCCGATTCTGCAATTAGTTTGGTAACTGACTTGGTTTTAAAAAGGGGATTAGTCATAAATGAGAAATGAAGGTGGGTTTGTATAACAACTTACAAGGTAATTTTAAAACGGAGGCTAATATTAGCAAGTAAATAAAAATTAGCAAAATACGGTTCTATTTTTATTGGCCGCCCCGTGGCTGCGTGCCGCATTACGTACCCGTATTCTTTGTATATGCACGAGTCTTTCCTCCAGTTCCTGTGGAATTACCAATTGTTTGACAAAACCGACCTGCGCACCCAGGAAGGCGCACCCCTGCAAGTGATCCGGGCCGGTACGCTTAACACCGACGCCGGCCCCGACTTCAGCGAGGCCCGCCTGCTGATCGGCGGGGTGGAGTGGGTGGGCCAGGTGGAACTGCACCTGCGCACCTCCGACTGGCTGCTGCACAAGCACCAGGCCAACCGGGCCTACGACGCCGTGATCCTGCACGTGGTCTGGCAACACGACGCAACGGTGATGCGCACGGATGGCACGCCGATCCCGACCCTGGCCCTCGACGGGCGGACTGATATCCGCCTTTTGCACAAATACCAGTACCTGCTGCACAACGCGCAGGCCATTCCCTGCCAGGCGCAGTTCAGCCAGGTGCCGTCCCTGTACGTGCGGCAGGCCCTCGATTCGGCCGTGGACCGGCGGCTGCGCCGAAAAGCTGCGGCCGTACTGGACCTGCTGCGGGGCAACCGGGGCGATTGGGAAGAAACGGCGTACCAGCTGCTGGCGCAAACGATGGGCACGAAGGTCAATGCGGCGCCTTTCCTGCGACTGGCCCGGGCCCTCCCGCTCAAACTGCTGCGCAAACACGGCAATTCCCTGTTGCAGATGGAGGCCCTGCTCTTCGGGCAAGCCGGCCTGCTGGAAACGAATTTTACGGACCCCTACCCCACCACTCTGCAACGGGAGTACGGCTTCATGCGGCACAAATACGGGCTCGAAGCGTCGCGGGTAAACGCCGTGGCCTGGAAATGGGCCCGGCTGCGGCCGGCAAACTTTCCGGAGGTGCGCATTGCCCAACTGGCTGCCCTGTTGTTCGAACGGAAAAGCTTGTTTTCGGCTTTCCTGGAAGTGGGTCAGACGCCGGACCTGCCGGCTACTTTCCGCATCGCACCGTCGGCCTACTGGCAGACGCACTACCAGTTCGAGAAGCCTTCCGCCAAATCGCAGTCCTCCCTCGGCGCGGCCGGCCAGGAAAACCTGCTCATTAACGCCGTAGCGCCGCTGCTTACGGCCTATGCCTACGAAAAAGATGAAATGGGGTTCTACCAGGAAGCCATCCAACTGCTGGAGCGGCTGCCGGCCGAAGAAAACCGCATTACCCGCGACTGGCAGGCGCTGGGTCTGCCGGTAGCCAATGCGTTTGATTCACAAGGTAGCATTGAGCTATTCAACCACAGTTGCTCCGAAAACCAGTGTTTGCACTGCCCGGTTGGCTTTTACCTGCTCAAGAATGTACCCGTGGAACGCTTGCAGCCGCGTTAAAGCGCCCTACCGGGCTTTGTGACGACCCATACCCATAAAAAAGCAGAAAGGCCACAGCGGCCTTTCTGCTTTTTTCATTCCGGGAAATCCCGTTCCGGTGCCGCCGGCTTCCTAGAAGTCGTAGCCCAGCGTCAGGTAGTACTTGGGAGAAGTAACTACGTAGTCTTCTACCCCCCAGGCCACGTCAAACTTCACGTAGTACCCCAGCAACAGGGTGCGGGCCCCGAGACCGTAGCCGGCCAGGAAAGGGTTCTTGAAGTTGGTAACCATGGCTTTGAAGGGGTTGGTGCCCCCGCCGATGGGTACGGTGTTAAGACTGTTCTGACGGCTGAAGGGTCCCCGGCCCGTCCAGGCGGTACCTACGTCGGTAAAGCCCACGAACTGAAAATTCTTGAAGAAGTTGGACGTGATGGGTCCGCGGTAGAAGTACTTCACGATGGGAAACCGCAGCTCGCCGTTGAACAATACGTACGTGCGGCCCGACAGCTTGTTGAAGTTAAAGCCCCGCAGGTTGGTCACGAACTCATTGAACAGCAGGTCGCGGTTGTCGAGGCCCGACGCCACGGCAATGGGACTGTCCGGCGTATCGCGCCGGTCTTTCGTGTTGAAGATCCAGTTGTCCATGCCGCCCAGCATGTAATCCTTGGGACTCGGCCCCCCGAAGTTGCCGAACGCCAGGCGCGTGGCGAAAATGATGTCGCGGTGCACCTTCTTGTAATTGCGCAGGTCGATGTGCAGGTTGTCGAAGCTCTGGCCGACATTGCCAATGCCCCGGTAGTTCTCGTACCGGATCTTCAACCGGGTGCCCTCGATCATGTTGAGGCCGTTGATGGTGGTGTTGTCAAACACGTACTCGGCCCGGAACCCACCGTAGTGCGAAACTTCGGTGCGCCGTCGCAGGGCATTGGGGTCGGAGCCGGTTTCCACGTAACGGGTAATCATGAAGGCCGGCGCCAGCGTAATCCGGCTCGCCACCGAAAGCGGGTAGGAGAATGTGGGCTGGAACCGGTACAGGTTATACCGCTGCGCGAATAGTTCGCTGAGGCGGTTGAAGTAGATGGTCTTTTTCTCGAACCGGAGGCCCATATCCACGCGGTGCTTCAGGTACTGGTACTCCCCGAAGAAGTTGCTGCTCTGCAAATCCACGAAGCCCAGCAGGCCGCCGCTCACCCGGTGGTTTTCCAGGGCGTCGTTCATCGACAGGTTAAACAGGATGCCCAGGCCCCGCAGCGGGTCGATCAGTGCCGTGGAGACGATGTTGTTAGTCGAAAAACGGCTTTCGTAAGTAAAGGGGCCGCTGATCGGAATGTTGCCCGGCTTTTTGCCGCCCGGCCCGGCCCCGGCCGTGGCATTGGCCGGCGTCTGGGGCGTGGCTTCCGGCTGACGGGGCCGTGAACCGCTGTCGAACTGGTAATTGTCCGTATCCACTTCGCCCTCCCGCAGCGTCAGCTGGCTCGGGGCGGCCGGTGTGATCGTCGCGCTGTCACCCGGGGTTACGGTGTTGTTCGGGGTTGGCGTTTGCGAATCGAGGCTCAGTTCGCCCCGTTCTTCCAGCAGTTTGCTCCGGCGCGTATACACGGCGGGGTAATTGCCTCCGAAGTTGAAGGCCCGCTTGTAGGCTACGTACCGGCGCCGGTTGTTGAGGGTCAGGAACGCCAGGCTGCTGTCGGCCAGGTGTATGTCGTAGGCGTCAACGTTCTGGCGGAAATTACTCACCTGCCGGTTGGTGCCCGTTTGCAGGTCGTAGCGGTATAACTGCCGCACCCCCGTCACGTCGTTGAGGTAAAATATGGTGTTTGCATCGGCCGCCCGGGGCTGCAACGCGTTGCCGGGCGTGGCTACGATGCGCCGGAGCACTTTGGCCTCCTGGGCGGGGTCGTAGGTAAACAGGTCAAACCGTTCGGCTACCGTGGCGTAGGTGCCCTTGTCGTTGTTGAGCGAATCGGTGGTGCGGTTGGAGCTGAACACCAGGGCCCGGTTGCCGCCGGGTACGAACTGCGGGTGCAGGTCGTCGAACAGGTCGTTGGTGAGGGACGTGATGGCGCCTCGTCCCACTTCGTAGAAGAACAGGTCGTTTTGCCCGTTGCGGGTGGCGCTGAGCACCAGCGTACGGCCGTCCTCCGACACGTCGAAAGATTTGATGTGGTCCAGGTTGCCCAGCGTTTTGCGCGAGGTGCGCCGCCGGAAGGTCTTGGTCAGGTCGTAGACGCTGAGCATGTACTTGCCTTCGTTCACGTGGATGACCATCAACTCGTTGTTGTTGCGCCAGTTGACCAGCGGCAGTTCGGGGTCAAAGCGTTGGTTGATCACTTTGTAGCCGCCCGACATGACCCACTTGGTCTGCCGGCCGTTGGTGCTGCGCACGTAGAGCTTGTACTTGCCGCCCTTGTTTTCGGAGTACGCAATGCTTTTGCCGTTCGGGCTGATCTTTACCTGGTTGTACATGAACCGGTTGCGGCTGTTGCGCCGCGCGCGGAACGTCTCGTCGGGCGACCCGAGCGTCCCCACTACCGGGGCGTTGAGGTTGGTGTAGAAGCTGCGCCATTCGCCCAGGAACCGCGAGTACGGGATGCCCAGCGTGCTGCCGATGCTGCTCTCTTCGTTGCGGATGATGCGGGTCAGGTTGAGGATGTTGGAAATGTTGGCCCGGCCGTACCGTTCGGCGATGAAGTTCCAGATGGAGTGCCCCACCAGCGTAGCGTCCTGGCCCGAAAGCACCGAGGGCCGGCGCATGTTCTTGTTGACCACGGCGTCGCGCACGTAGTTGTCCATTTCCAGGCTCCAGCCTTCGGCCACGTAGGCGGCGGCGCCCGAAATAAACCACTCCGGCAGCGTGAGCAGGTAGGCGCTTTGCACCATGTCCTTGAGGCTGCCCCCGAACATCATCTCAATGAGCATGACCCGGGCAATGCCCACCGACAATTCCCGCTTGAAGTCTACGGCGCTGCCCGTGTAGGGAATCTCTACCTGCGACTTGATGAAGTTGGTCTGCCCCCCGATGAGCACGGCGTTTTCGTTGTGCAGGCCCACGTTGCTCTGCTGGAGGTCGGTAATGGAGTTGTAGATGAAAACCTTGGTCTTGGAGTAGGGCGTGTAGCCCAGCAGGTCGGCGATGCGGTCGTAGTCGGTCTCGGCGTAGCGGGCCGCGAAGTAGGCAAGTTCGGAACCTTCCTGGTAAAAGTATATTTCAAAATTCGGCGTGTTGATGCGCTTCCAATCAAAGTTTTTATACTGGACCCGGTTTTTCCCGAACGTTTCAAGGGTTGTCATCTGCGCGGTGCAGTTGATCGACAACCCGAAAAAGCTGATAAGTATGGTTATGCAGCGTAACGAGGAGGCAGCCATAAAGTAAGCGGAATGTATTATTGTGACAGGTAATATAACGAATTATACCGGGCGATGTGTACTTGGGAATCCAATTCTTTATCGTTTAGTAAATGTTCGGCAAACTGCTCCGCAAAATAAGGGGCCAGCGAAACGCCCTTCGTTCCCAACCCGTTGAATACGGCGACTTCCGGCCGCTCCGGGTGCACGCCGAGGAAGGGCCGCCGGTCGGCCGTGGCCGGACGAATGCCGGCCTGCTGCCCGGTCACCCGGAAGGGTACCTTCAGCAGCTTTTGCAGCCGCCCGGTGATTTCGCCTTCCGCCGCGCCGGTGGGCTCCCAGTTCAAATCTTTCCACTCGTAGGTAGCGCCGACCCGGTACGTGTCTTCCTGCCCCGTGGGCATGATAAACAGGTGCTGGTTGATGATGTGCCGGAACGCCACGCCGGGAATGTGTACAGTAAGCAACTCTCCCTTTACCGGCCGGAACGGCAGCCAGTTGAAGTACGGATTCTCGCGCCCGAAGGCTCCTTCGCAAAAAATGATCTTCCGGGCCGTCAGGTCCCGCCACGTCACTTGCCCGGCCGCCAGGGCCAATTCTCCCGGGTCTAATGCACCGGGCCGGTATATTCCCTTTTCACGAAACCACCCGCGGAAAGATGCGAGCAGCCGCCGAATATCGACGTAGCCGGCTTCGGAAATTTCCATGCCGCCGAAAGGCTGCTGCAACTGGTCGGGGTAGAGCCGCCCGGCGCGCCGGATGAAACGGCCGAATTCGGGCGAAGCCATCCGGCCCATCCAGGTGTTTTGCTCCTCGTTGCTGCCAAACAGCCGGTACACGGGCACCTCGTGGAAAAACTTTTCCCCCAGCGCCGCTTCCATCTGCCGGTAGAACGGCGCCAGGAAGTTGAACAGGTCCTCGGCCCGCCAGGTTTTGGAGAGCCGCTTGCCCGTGACCGGGTTCACAATGCCCGCTGCCACTTCCGAAGCACTGGGCGACGGAATGCCTTCGGGCATGGCCACCGTACAGCCCCGGTTCAGCAGGGTGTAGGCCAGCACCGTCCCGGCAATGCCTCTGCCAACAATGATGTAATCTACGTGCATAGGGACTCCGAAAAACGCCGGCCGGATCACCCCGCCGGGCGGTAAAGGATTGGCTTACAGGGCACTAGGTATGTGTTTCAAAACCTTCCGCCCGGCATCTTCGTATAGGAACGCATGGAGTAAACCGATGTTTAACCAAAATTTGGAAATAGTTATGAAAAAGGTAATGTTAAATAGGATACTTGCAGCCACGTTCTGCTTCTGGATGGCTGCCTGTGATTCGCCTAATACCGCCAAAGAAGACAGCACCGAAGTCGCTGAAGAACAAAATGAAGAAAAGCTGGCCTCCGATGACGCCGAAGACGACGCCGATTTTATGGTGAAGGCGGCCAGCGGCGGCATGCTGGAAGTGGAACTGGGCAAGATGGCCCTCCAGAAAGCCAGCAGCCCCCAAGTCAAGCAGTTCGCCCAGCAAATGGTGACCGATCATACCAAAGCCAACGAGGAATTGAAGGCTTTGGCTGCCAAGAAGAACATCACGCTGCCTACCACGCCCGGCGACGAGGCTCAGGAACACATCAACGACCTGGCCAAGTATTCGGGCGCAGAATTTGACAAGAAGTACGCCGAACTGATGCACAAAGACCACCAGGAGGACCTTGACCTGTTCAAAGAAGCGGCCGATGATGCCGAAGACCCGGAAGTAAAGGCTTTTGCGTCCAAAACGTTGCCTGTGCTCCAGAACCACCACCAGATGGCCGAGCAGATAGAAGACGGTACGGACAAGAACGGTAAAAAAGCCAAGAGCGGCACCGCTCACAGCGACGCCCATAATAACTAAGGCGAGTCGTTGCACTGATGACTCCAAACCCCTCTGCCCTCCCGGCGGAGGGGTTTATTTTTGGGTGGTCTTTCTGCTGAGAAGCGGATGAATCCGTTTGGCACGTAACTGTACACGGAAAGGCGGAACCAAGTACGCGTCCCGGTACGTATGAATACCGGAAATCCCAAGGCCGGCTATACTGTTTTTCCGGGCCGCGCGTTGGAGCTTTACATTCCATCCGTCGTGCATCATCCATGAAAAATACGCTCCTCTCCTGCTTCCCGGTGAGCCGACTGGCCCTGCCGGGCGTTGTTGTGCTGTTCCTGCTGCTGCCCGCCCGTCCGGTCCTCGCCCAGGAGCTGGTGACGGCCGGCCCCAAAGCGGGTTTGAACCTCTCCAGCCTGGCGGGCCAAGACGCCGACAACGCCACCGTCGCCCCCCGCTTCATGGGCGGTATTTTCCTGTCCGTAAAACCCAGCCGGCGCCTTGGCTTGCAGGCCGAGGTTAATTACAGCCAGAAGGGCGCCAAACTGCGGACCGGCATCCTGACCACCACGCAGCTCCAACTGGCGTACCTGGAAGTGCCCGTGCTGGCCCGGTTCGTGTTTGCCGGCCGCGCCGCGCGCCGCGCCTTGCCGTACCTGTCTACCGGTCCCTCCTTTAACGTGTTGCTGAGTGCCCGCAACCCCTCCCTCCGTGAGCCGGTGGTGACGTCGCAGTACCAGCGGTTCGACTTCGGCTGGTCGGCCGGGGGCGGCCTGGAAATAGACCTCAAGAACAAATGGTGGATTATTGACTTGCGCTACACGCACGGGCTGCTGCCCCTGGACAACCGGGTCAACCCGCCGGCCGTGCGAAACGCCGTATTTACCCTCAGCATGGCGCTGGGCTTCGAGCTGTACGACCGGTTCGGGAACCAACGCCGGTAAACGCGTACGGCCCAATGAGCATTTGCGGTTAAAATTTTTGCAGTACCCGTTCAATGCCGGGCAGGTAACCCGAGCCAAACAGGTTGAGGTGCACCAGCAGCGGGTACAGGTTGTAGAGTTCTACCCGTTGCGCAAAGCCCGGCGCCAGGGGAAACGCCGAATCGTAAGCCTGGTAAAAGGCGTCGTCGAAGCCGCCGAAAAGTTTGGTAAAGGCAATTTCCGCTTCCCGCAACCCGTAGTGCACGGCCGGATCGATGAGGCAGGCGGCGCCCCGTTCGTCCACCAGCACGTTGCCGCTCCACAAATCCCCGTGCACCAATGCGGGCTTTTCAGCGGGCAGCAGTTCGGGCAGCTTCTCGTACAGGGCCGTGAATTTGTCGTAGAGGGCTTTGGGCAGTTGCCCGTTGTAGAAGGCCAGCCCCGCCTGCACCTGCAAGCGGCTTTCGATGAAAAACCGGATGCCATTTTCGTGGGGTGTGTTGCGCTGCTCCAGGGAGCCGATGTAGTTGTTATACGGCAACCCGAACGCGGACCCGGTATGGGCGTGCAGGGCGGCCAGTCTTTCCCCGAAGGTGGCCCAGTACGCCGGCTGCGGCCGGGCAGCGCCGATGAATTCGAGCAGCAGGTACGCCTTTTCGGCTTTGCGGCCGTAGTTGATCACGCCGGGCACCCGTACGGCGTCTGCTTCCCGGAGCAGTTGCAGCCCCCGGGCTTCGCATTCGAACAGGTCTTCGCCGGCCCTCTCGTTCCACTTCACGAAGTAGTACCCCTCCGCGGTATCAATGCGCAGGGCCGTGTTGATGTCTCCCCCCGACAGGAACTGGTAGCTGTCCACGGCTACCTCGCGACCCAGCCCTTCGAACAGAATGCTCTCCAGGAACTGGATTTGGTCGAAGTGGAGGTCGTTGAAATCCATCAGGCGGTGGGCTTTGGTACCGGCTGCAAGTGGTGCTTCTCGACGAGAAATTGCAGAAAACGGCTACCCGTGCGATGCAGCATCTGGTATACCCGTTCGAAGCCTTCCGGCCCGCCGTAGTACGGGTCCGGCACGTTCAGGTCGGTGGTATCGTCGTCGTGCATGCGCAGGAAGGAAACTTTGCGGGAATACTCGGGCCGGTAGCCCGGGTGCCGGGTAATGTCCGCCCAGTTGGATTCGTCCATGGCCAGGATGTAGTCGAACTCCCGGAAGTCGGCGGCGCGCAGCTGCCGGGCCCGGTGCGTGAGGGTAAGGCCGTACCGCCCGGCCGTCTGGCGCATCCGCGGGTCGGGCAACTCGCCGGTGTGGTAGTCGGCGGTACCGGCCGAATCGCAGGCAATGCGGGGGTGCAGCCCGGCTTCCCGGACCAGGTGCGCAAAAATGCCTTCGGCCATCGGGGAACGGCAGATGTTGCCCAGGCAAACAAAAAGGACGTTAAGCTTTGGTTGCGGCATGTTGGCGCACGGGTTGGCGCTGACGGGGTTGGGTCAGCGGGATTCTGTTTCGGACTCGTCGTCCTCGTCCACGACAATGAACACTTCTTCGCCCTGTCGCTTCATCAGGTATTTCTCGCGGGCAAATTTTTCGAGCAGTTGCGGGTTGCTCATCAGTTCCGCCCGGTCTTTGTTCACCGCTTCAATCTTTTCGGTAAAATACTGCTTCTTGTCCTCCAGGTCGCGCACCTTTTTGCGCAGCTGGTACTGCGACACCAGGTCGTTGGTATCGAAGAAAAGCATCCAAACCAGGAAGACGACGCCGGTGATGAAAAAGAAGTTCTTGGTGAAGGGGGGCGGTTTCCAGCGCATGGGAGTCATGGGTTTGGGTAAAAAAGAAGAGTTATCAGAATCGCGGGAAGAACGGGCCCGGGGCCTGCTTCTGCGAATCTAATAACTCCCCGGCGAATAACAATCCCTAGAACTTCAATCCCGGGTAGTACGCCATGTCGCCCAGTTCCTCCTCGATGCGCAGCAACTGGTTGTACTTAGCCATGCGGTCGGAACGGGAAGCCGAGCCGGTTTTGATCTGGCCGGTGTTGAGGGCCACGGCGAGGTCGGCAATGGTGTTGTCTTCGGTCTCGCCCGAACGGTGCGACATGATGCTTTTGTAAGCGTTGCGCTTGGCAAGGTTCACGGCGCTGATGGTTTCGGTCAGTGAACCGATCTGGTTTACCTTCACCAGGATGGCGTTGGCAATCTTCTGGTCGATGCCCTGCTGAAGCCGGGTCACGTTGGTTACGAACAGGTCGTCGCCCACGAGTTGGATTTTACTGCCGGTCAGGCGGGTCAGTTCGGCCCAGCCGTTCCAGTCGTCTTCGGCCATGCCGTCTTCAATGGAAATGATCGGGTATTTGTCGGACCACTCTTTCCAGTAGCCCGCCATCTGCGCCGAGGTGAGTTTGTCGCCGGTGGATTTTTTGAAGTGGTACATGCCCGAGCCCGAATCGTAGAATTCGGAAGCGGCCGCGTCGAGGGCAATGAACATGTCTTCGCCCGGGCGGTAGCCGGCTTTTTCCACGGCCTGCAACACCGACTGAATGGCTTCTTCGTTGGATTTGAAGTTGGGCGCAAACCCGCCTTCATCCCCTACGTTGGTGGAGAGGCCCTTGTCCTTGAGTACTTTTTTGAGTTGGTGGAACACTTCCACGCCCATGCGCAAGGCATCGGTAAACGTATCGGCCTTCACGGGCATTACCATGAATTCCTGGAAGTCAATGGAGTTGTCGGCGTGGCTGCCGCCGTTGAGGATGTTCATCATGGGCACGGGCAGCGTGTTGGCGCTTACGCCGCCGATGTACCGGAACAGGGGCAGTCCTGCTTCCTGCGCGGCGGCCTTGGCAATGGCCAGCGATACGCCCAGGATGGCGTTGGCGCCAAGTTTGCCCTTGTTGGGTGTGCCGTCCAGTTCAATCATCAGTTGGTCCAGCATGTTCTGCTCGAATACCGAGTACCCGACGAGTTCCCCCGCGATGATTTCGTTCACGTTGGCTACTGCCTTGAGCACCCCCTTACCGAGGTACACTTTCTTGTCGTCGTCCCGTAATTCCACGGCTTCGTGCGTGCCGGTAGAGGCGCCGGAGGGGACGGCCGCGCGGCCGAGCTTCCCGTTTTCCGTAATCACGTCTACTTCCACCGTCGGGTTCCCCCGGGAATCTAAGATTTGTCGTGCCTGAATGTCCTGGATAATACTCATAATTGGCTGATGTAAGTTTGAGGGACGAAAATTAGAGATTCACCGTCTATTTACAAAGGCAAACGGCATAAACGCAAAAACCTTTCGGGTTTCAAACACCCGAAAGGTCTGCTTATCTGCCGTCGCTTACGCTCAGGAAAGTTTGTAGGAAGCTGCTGCTTCGAACGCCGGCCGTTCTTCCCGGATCATCCGGATGAACTGCTCGAACAGGTAGCGGGAATCGTGCGGCCCCGGGGAAGATTCGGGGTGGTACTGCACGGAAAACGCCAGCTTGTCTTTGCGGCGGATGCCCTCCACGGAGTTGTCGTTGAGGTTCAAGTGAGTCACCTGCACGTTGGCGCTGTCCTTCACCGCGTCGCCGTTCACGCCAAAGCCATGGTTCTGGGAAGTGATTTCGCCCTTGCCGGTGATGAGGTTCTTTACCGGGTGGTTGAGCCCACGGTGGCCGTTATGCATTTTGAAGGTAGGGATGCCGCTGGCCTGGGCCAGCAGCTGATGCCCCAGGCAGATACCGAACACCGGCTTGTCGGCCGTCAGGATGTCGCGTACCGTCTGAATGGCGTACGGCATGGCCGCCGGGTCGCCGGGACCGTTGGAGATGAAGTACCCGCTGGGCTTCCAACTTTCCATTTCCCGGAAAGTGGTATGGGCCGGGTATACCTTGAACTGACCGCCCCGGGCCGTAAAGTTGTTTAGAATGCTTTTTTTGATGCCCAGGTCGAGCACGGCAATCCGCAAGTCGGTGTCCTCGGCGCCCAGCACGTAAGGTACTTTGGTGCTTACTTCCGATGACAGTTCCAGGCCGTCCATCGGCGGCACCTGGCGCAGCCGGGTGGTAAGCTCGGCTTCGTCGAGGATTTCCGAGGAGATGATGGCGTTCATGGCGCCGCGGTTGCGGATGTGCTTTACGATCTGCCGCGTATCTACGCCGTGGATGCCCACGATGCCGGACCGCTCCAGGTACTCCTGGAGGGATTGTTCGGCCGTGTTGCGCGAATAGATCTGGGAAAAGTAGTTACACACCAATCCGCTGATCTTTACTTTAGACGACTCCTGGTCACTGGAAACGGTGCCGTAGTTGCCAATGTGCGAGGTGGTATTGACGATAATCTGGCCGTAATACGACGGGTCCGTGTAAATCTCCTGGTACCCCGTCATGCCCGTGTTGAAACACAACTCCCCACCCATCGTGCCGGTCTTACCCAAGGCAAAACCGCGATACAACGTTCCGTCCTCTAACAGTAATAAAGCTTCGCGTCGGTTGGTATATTTCATCTCTTCTGGTTTGTGGCAATAACAACAGCGATTTGGTTACAGTTCAAAGGAAGACGTAAGATATTAGATTTTAGACATAAGATACTTCGCCGTTTCACATGCCGGGGCTCCAGTCTGCTATCCACAATCTAACGTCTGTTTCGCATTTCAAAAAAAAGGACCAGAACAAAAGTTCTGATCCTTTTCGCATGACTACAGATCGGTCATTATTCGTTTCCGGGGTTTTCCTGGGCGGTTGCACTCTGGTTCTGGTTGGCGGCAGCCGGTGCAGCACCGGCCTTGCTACCACCTCCCCGGCGGCTCCGGCGGGTTTTGGTCTTGGCAGCAGCCTTGGCGTTGAGCATGGTTTCGTTGTAATCCACCAGTTCAATGATGCACATGGAAGCGTTGTCACCGGGACGGTTGTTGAGCTTCAGGATGCGCGTGTACCCACCGGGCCGGTTGGCTACTTTCTCGGCTACGTCACCAAACAAAGTCTTGATTGACTCTTTGTTCTGCAAGTAGGAGAATACAATCCGGCGGGAGTGCGTGGTATCCGTTTTTGCTTTCGTGATCAGGGGCTCCACGTACTTACGCAGTTCTCTTGCCTTGGCAAGGGTAGTCGTGATACGCTTATGCTCAATCAGGGAAGAGGCCATGTTCGACAGCATTGCCGCGCGGTGCTCAGCCGTTCTTCCCAAATGGTTGTCTTTTTTTCCGTGTCTCATCTCTTTGTAATATTCCGGGAGCCAATCGCATTAAGCTTGCCTTTGCACGTTTTGCTTACCTGCGCTTTACTCCAAAATTAAGTTAATCTTCGTCCAACCGGTATTTTGAAAGGTCCATGCCGAAGTGCAGGCCTTTTTCAGCCACCAGTTGTTCCAGTTCAGTCAGTGACTTTTTACCAAAGTTACGGAACTTCATCATGTCGGCAATGTCGAGGTTCACCAGGTCGCCCAGCGTACGAACGTCGGCCGACTTGAGGCAGTTGTAGGCCCGAACCGACAGGTCGAGGTCGGCAAGCGGCGTCTTGAGCAGCTTGCGCATGTGCAGGATTTCCTCGTCCACCGTGTTGTCTTCTTCCGGCTTGGCCGTTTCGAAGGTCATGGTCTGGTCCGAGAACAGCATGAAGTGCTGAATCAGGATGTTGGCGGCACCTTTGAGGGCGTCCTCCGGGTGGATGGAACCGTCCGTCTCGATGTCAATCAACAGCTTTTCGTAGTCAGTCTTCTGCTCCACGCGGGTGTTTTCCACGCTGTACTTCACGTTCTTGATCGGCGTGAAGATGGCATCGATGGCAATGTAGCCGAAGGCCTGGTCAGTGGGTCTGTTCTCGTCGGCCGGCACGTAGCCGCGGCCCTTGTCGATGTACAACTCTACTTCGAGGGTCACCGTGGGGTCCAGGTTGCAAATCACCTGGTCCGGGTTGAGTACGTCAAAGGAAGAGGTGAACTTGGCAATGTCACCCGCCTTGAGCACTTTTGCGTCCTTTACGGTCACCACAATCTTGTTGTCCATCGCATCGGAAACTTTCCGGAACCGAACCATCTTCAGGTTCAGAATGATCTCGGAAACGTCTTCCACGACTCCCTCGATGGAGGAGAATTCGTGCAGTACGCCCGGAATCTTGATGCCCGTTACGGCGTACCCCTCCAGGGAGGAGAGCAGAATCCGGCGCAGTGCGTTACCAATCGTTACTCCGTATCCTTTTTCAAGTGGTTTGAATTCGAACAGACCGCGAAAATCGTCTGCCTTCTCCATCACCACCTTGTCAGGCATTTGAAATGCTAATATTGACATATCTCGTGTTTTAATTTATAACAATACTCCTAATAAACTATAAGCTTATTACTTAGAGTAAAGTTCTACAATGAGCTGTTCCTGGATGTTTTCCGGAATCTGCTCACGGTCAGGGTAAGAAACAAATTTACCCGTCATCACAGAACCGTCCCACTCCAACCAAGTAAACCGCTTTGCATTTCTTGCTGACAAACTGTTGGAGATGGTTTCCAACGACTTTGATTTTTCCCGAACGCCGATCACGTCACCGGGCTTGAGGGAATACGACGCTACGTTCACCACGTCGCCGTTCACGGTGATGTGCCGGTGCAACACGAGTTGGCGGGCAGCCCGCCGGGTGGGGGCAATGCCGAGCCGGTACACGGTGTTGTCGAGACGGGCTTCGAGCAACCGGAGCAGGTTGGCACCGGTAATGCCCGAAAGGCGCGACGCCTTCTGGAAGAGATTGCTGAACTGGCGTTCGAGCACGCCGTAGGTGTATTTTGCCTTCTGCTTCTCCATGAGCTGTACGGCGTATTCCGACTGCTTGCGCTTACGGCCCCGGCCGTGTTGTCCCGGAGGGTAGCTCTTCTTCTGCAATGCTTTGCTGGGGCCCAGAATAGCCTCGTTGAACTTGCGGGCTATTTTTGCTTTAGGACCAGTATATCTTGCCATTTCTTGTAGTGATTGTTTAAAGTTGTAAAGCCGTAATCGGAGGCTTCTGATTATACTCTTCTGCGTTTGGGCGGACGGCAACCGTTGTGGGGCAGGGGCGTAATGTCCTTGATGGAGGTCACCTCGATGCCGGCACTCTGGATGGTACGGATGGCCGACTCACGCCCGGCACCCGGTCCCTTCACGAACACTTCCGCTTTGCGCATGCCGAGTTCGTGCGCCGCCTGGGCGCAGTTGGAAGCAGCCATCTGGGCGGCGTAGGGGGTATTCTTCTTGGAACCTTTGAAGCCCATCTTACCCGCCGATGCCCAGGAAATTACCTGGCCGGTGTTGTTGGTCACCGAGATAATGATGTTGTTGAAGGTAGCCTTGATGTGAACCTGACCAATCGCTTCTACGGTTACAACTCTCTTCTTTGCTTTATCTTTTCTTTTATTAGCCTGAGCCATTTTTTCTGCCAATTATCAATTTGAGTGGTTTGAAAGCTACGGGGCTTCCGGCAGGTGCCGGGATTACTTGGTAGCCTTCTTCTTATTTGCAACGGTTTTACGCTTGCCTTTACGCGTCCGGGTGTTGTTCTTGGTGCGCTGTCCCCGTACCGGCAAGCCTTTCCGGTGGCGCAGGCCCCGGTAGCTGCCAATGTCCATCAAACGCTTGATGTTCAGTTGCACTTCTGATTTGAGTGCCCCTTCTACCCTGAACTCATTGGCAATGATGCCACGAATAAGGCCTGATTCCTCATCGGTCCATTCGTTTACTTTCTTATCCCAGGAAACGCCCGCGTTCGTCAGAATGTACTGGGCAGAACGACGTCCTATACCAAAAATATAGGTCAAGGCTACTTCGCCTCTTTTCTTATCCGGGATGTCAACTCCTGCAATTCTAGCCATAATTAACCTTGTCTTTGTTTGTACCGTGGATTCTTCTTGTTGATTACGTACAGCTTGCCTTTCCTGCGGATAATCTTGCAGTCGACACTACGCTTTTTGATGGATGCTTTGACTTTCATATGGATTATTACTTATATCTGTAAACAATTCTGCCTTTGGTAAGATCATAGGGTGACATCTCCAGTTTCACCCGGTCGCCCGGTAAAATCTTGATGTAGTTCATCCGCATCTTACCGGAAATATGTGCGATTACCTGGTGCCCGTTTTGAAGCTCTACCCGGAACATTGCGTTGGACAGCGCTTCCACAATGGTTCCATCCTGTTCAATGGATGACTGTTTTGCCATTTTTAGCTTTTATAACTTCTTCTATGTATTGAAAAGTTGTGAGTACGTCGGCCTTTCCTTCCACGATTGCTACGGTATGCTCAAAATGCGCCGAAGGCTTCCGGTCCGCCGTGCGGATCGTCCAGCCGTCTCGCTCCTGCACAATGTTGCGGCTCCCTTCGTTTACCATCGGTTCAATGGCGATCACCAGCCCTTCGTCGAGTTTCGCGCCCTGGCCCCGCTTGCCGTAATTGGGCACTTCGGGGCTTTCGTGCAAACTGCGGCCCAACCCGTGACCCACCAACTCCCGCACAATCGAAAATCCGTGGCGTTCGGCGTGCGACTGTACGGCGAACCCGACATCACCCAACCGGCCGCCCGGGACAATGCTGCGGATGGCCAGCAGCAACGCTTCCTTGGTTACTTCCAGCAGCTTCTGCGTCTTGGCTGCGACCGTTCCCACGGCGTACGTATAGGCACTGTCGCTGTGAAACCCGTTCAGGAATACACCACAATCAATTGACACAATGTCTCCTTCCCTGAGGACGTAGGCATTGGGTATTCCGTGCACGACCTTGTCGTTAACCGATATGCACAAAGAAGCGGGGAAGCCATTATACCCTTTGAAGGAAGGCGTTCCCCCGAAATCTTTGATGTATTCTTCGGCAACCTTATCCAGTGCGGCCGTCGTGATTCCCGGACCGATCAGCTTGGCAACCTCCGCGTGGGCTTTGCCCAACACCTGGCCGCTCCGCCTGATCTGTTCTATTTCTTCCTTTGATTTAAGAAACAGTCCTTTTTTCAAAGTAATTCCTTTTTAAGCCGCAACCACATCGCCCGACCGGCCGCGTACGCGACCCGACTTCATCAGGCCTTCGTAGTGGCGCATCAGCAGATAACTTTCCACTTGCTGCAACGTGTCGAGTACCACACCCACCAGAATCAGCAGCGACGTGCCGCCGTAGAACTGCGCAAAACCACGGGTAATGCCCAGCAGGCTGGCAATCGAAGGCAGGATCGCAATAACGGCCAGGAACAAAGCGCCGGGCAACGTAATCTTGGAGAGAATGGCGTCAATGAATTCGGAAGTTTGCAGACCGGGCTTCACGCCGGGAATGAAACCGCCGTTTCGCTTCATGTCTTCGGCAATCTGGTTCGGATTCACCGAGATGGCCGTGTAGAAGTAAGTAAAGAGTATGATCAATATGGCAAGCAGTACGTTATAGGCGGGCGAAGTGAAGTCGGCAAATGCCGCGGCAACGTTACCGGCCGTTTCGCTGCGTTCCGCCAGGGAGGGTGCAATAAAACTCGGGATGATCATCAGCGACTGGGCGAAAATGATCGGCATTACTCCGGCAGAGTTGAGCTTCAGCGGGATGTACTGACGCTGACCGCCGTACACTTTGTTGCCGACCACTTGCTTGGCGTACTGCACCGGGATGCGGCGGGTAGCCTGGGTCAGCATGATCACGCCCATGATGATGAAGAAGAAGGCAATCAGTTCGAGCACGAAGAACAGGATGCCGCCGGTACCCCGCGCCACTGCTTCCTGCACAATGCTGCCCGGCAGGCGCGATACGATGCCGATCATGATGAGCATCGAAATGCCGTTGCCAATGCCTTTGTCGGTGATTTTCTCACCCAGCCACATGCAGAAGATGGTGCCGGCCGTGAGGATGATCACGGAAGTGATGGTGAAGAAGGTGCGGTCTACCATTACAGCTTCGGCCGGTACGGTGGTAGACAGGTAGGCGAACGACTGCGCAATGGTGATGAACACGGTGAGCACGCGGGTGATCTGGTTCATCTTCTTGCGGCCGGATTCGCCTTCTTTCTGCATCTTCTGGAAATAGGGCACTGCCACCGTGAGCAACTGGATCACGATGGAAGCCGAGATGTAGGGCATAATGCCCAAGCCAAAAATGGATGCATTGCTGAATGCACCCCCTAAAAAAGTATCCAGAAGGCCAAGCAGGCCTTCTGATTCACCTTCTAACCGGGTAGGATCAACACCGGGCAATACAATGAATGACCCCAACCGGAAAATGAGGATGTACCATAAAGTATTGAGGATCCGGGTCCGCAGATCCTCAATGGAAAAGATGTTCTTTACGGTACTAATAAATTTTTTCATGCTTTGATAACGGTAGCTTTTCCTCCTGCTTTTTCAATGGATGCAACTGAACTCGCCGAAAAAGCGTGTGCCTTGATCTCAATCGACGAAGTAATTTCACCTCTGCCCAATACCTTGACCAATTCATTCTTGGAAACAAGCCCGTGCTGACGCATGAAATCAAAATCCACCACTTGTACGTTGGCTTCGCTCACCAGCGTCTGCAATACGTCCAGGTTCACGGCCCGGTACTCAACGCGGTTGATGTTTTTGAAGCCGAACTTGGGAACGCGGCGCTGGAGGGGCATCTGGCCGCCTTCAAAGCCTCGCTTTGCACTGTAACCGGAACGTGAACCGGCGCCTTTGTGACCACGGGTAGAGGTACCGCCTTTGCCGGAACCGGTACCACGCCCAACCCTCTTGCCGGATTTAACCGAACCAGAAGCAGGTTTTAAATTATGTAAATTCATAACTAATTATAATTCCGTTACAGTGACCAAATGATTTACCGTCCGAATCATTCCCTGGATCTGGGGCGTCAACTCAACTTCCACGCTGCGGTTTATTTTACCTAAACCCAAAGCCTTTACAGTTAGTTTCTGATTCTCGGGTCTTTTAATCGTGCTTCTGATCTGCGTAATTTTAACTCTTGCCATGACTGATGTTAACCGTTAAAAGTTCTGGAAAGTGACAGACCTCTCTGATTGGCAATGGTCTGCGGATCACGCATCTTGAGCAGTGCATCGAAGGTTGCCTTTACCACGTTGTGGGGGTTGGAGGAGCCCTTGGACTTGGCCAGTACGTCTTTTACGCCGGCGCTTTCGAGCACGGCCCGCATGGCACCACCCGCAATTACGCCCGTACCGGGAGCCGCGGGCTTCAGCAGCACGAAGCCGCCGCTGTACTTGCCCGTCATCTCGTGGGGAACGGTTGCTTTCATCAGGGGCACTTTGATCAGGTGCTTCTTGGCATCTTCAATGCCTTTGGTGATGGCGTCGGTTACTTCGTTTGCTTTGCCCAGGCCGTAGCCTACCGTGCCGTTGCCGTCGCCTACTACCACAATGGCTGAGAAGCTGAACCGGCGGCCACCCTTTACTACTTTTGCCACCCGCTGAATGGCAACCACGTGCTCCTTCAGGTCAATATCGCTTGCTTTTACCGTCTTGTTATTCATTTCAGTGTTTTTAGAATTGTAGTCCCCCTTCGCGTGCCCCTTCGGCCAGCGCCTTCACGCGGCCGTGGTACAGGTACCCGTTGCGATCGAACACCACGGCCGAAATGCCGCTGGAAGTGGCTTTCTCGGCCAGCTTCTGACCCACTGATTTGGATACTTGGACGGTTGCGCCCTTGGCGCCATCAATTTCCAGGGAAGATGCACTTACCAGGGTCTTCCCGGTGGTATCATCTATGATCTGGGCATAGATGCGGGTGTTAGAGCGGAAAACGGAAAGCCTCGGCCGTTCCGTGGTACCCTCAATCTTCTTGCGGATACTCTTTTTGATTCGCTCCCTTCTTAATTCTCTTATCGTGGACATTTCTCTCTATTATTTTTTGGAAGCAGTCTTACCAGCTTTACGTCTTACTTGTTCGCCCAGTACGCGGATGCCTTTGCCTTTGTAGGGCTCAACCTTGCGCAGGGATTTGATCTTGGCGGCTACCTGGCCAACCAGTTGCTTGTCAATGCCTTCCAACGTTACCACCGGGTTCTTGCCTTTTTCGGTCAGGGCACTTACGGCCACTTCCCGGGGCACCGCTACGAAAATGGAGTGGGAGTATCCCAGGCTCAGTTCGAGCACGTTGTTGGCGGCGGTTGCCTTGTAACCAACACCTACGATTTCAAGCTGGCGCTTGTAACCGTTGCTTACGCCTTCCACCATGTTGTTGAGCAGGGCGCGGTACAGGCCGTGCATCGCCTTGTGGCGCTTCTGCTCGGTGGGGCGCTCCAACACCACGGTATTGCCGTCCACGGATATTTTGATGTCCGGGTCAACGTTTTCGGTAAGGGTACCCTTGGGCCCTTTTACGGTAATTACATTGTCGTTGGCAACGGCAAGCGTTACGTTTGCGGGCAGTGTAATGGGTTTCTTTCCTATTCTAGACATTTCTCTTCATTAATAGACGTAGCACAACACTTCACCGCCCACATTGAGGGTGCGGGCCTCTTTATCCGTAATTACCCCTTTCGACGTGGAAAGGATGGCAATGCCTAACCCATTGAGCACCCGGGGCAATGCATCGGCACCGGTGTATTTGCGCAGGCCGGGCTTGCTTACCCGCTCGAGTTTGAGGATGGCGGGTTGCTTGGTCATGGGGTCGTACTTCAGAGCGATCTTGATCACACCGCCGATTTCCTGGTCGTCGAACTTGTAACTCTGAATGTACCCTTTGTCGTATAGCACCTTGGTCAGCTCCTTCTTCAGCTTGGAAGTAGGGATCTCCACAATGCGGTGCTTGGCTTTGATGGCGTTTCTTACCCGGGTAAGGTAATCTGCTATCGGATCGGTCATATTGGTATTATTTATAAAAGCCCGTCTTTTGGACAGGCCTGCAAAGTTAGGGAATCGGTTGATAAATTAAAAAGCATTACCAATATTTACCAGCTTGATTTTGTCAAGCCCGGAATCTTACCGGCAGAGGCCATGTCCCGGAAAGTAACCCGGGAGATGCCGAATTTGCGCATATAGCCACGGGGACGACCGGTAATCTTATCCCGGTTGTGCAATCTTACGGGCGACGCATTCCGGGGCAGTTTATCGAGGGCCAGGTAATCACCGGCAGCCTTAAGGGCAGCCCGCTTGGCGGCGTACTTTGCTACCAATCTCTCTCTTTTGCGCTCCCGCGCTTTTACTGATTCTTTTGCCATGATGGATTATTTTTTCTGATTTGCGAACGGCATTCCCAACGCCTTCAGCAACTCAAGGCTTTCTTCGTCGGTAGCGGCAGTGGTCACGAACGTGATGTCCATCCCGGAGATTTTGTTCACCTTGTCGATGCTGATCTCGGGGAAGATGATTTGCTCACGTACGCCCAGGGTGTAGTTGCCCCGGCCGTCGAAGCCTTTGTCGCTGATGCCTTTGAAGTCGCGCACGCGCGGCAGGGCAATGCTCACCAGGCGGTCCATGAACTCGTACATGCGGTTGCCCCGAAGGGTCACCTTCACGCCGATGGGCATGTTTTCGCGGAGCTTGAAGTTAGAAATGGCCTTCTTGGAGTAAGTGGCGATTGCCTTCTGGCCCGCAATTGCGGTAATTTCTTCAACGCCGGTGTCTACCAGTTTCTTGTCGGCCACGGCGGCCCCAACCCCTTTGTTGATTACGATCTTGGTTATCTTGGGCACCTGCATTACCGACTTATACTGAAACTTTTCTTTCAGTGCCGGCACGATGTCGGTCAGGTACTTGTCTTTAATCCTTGGATTAGCCATTGTTATTAGTAGGATTAGGAATTAAATCCCCGGTTTTCTTTGAGTAACGCTGTAACTTCCCGTCGTCGTTGCGACGGCGGCCGGTGCGGGTGGCCTCGTTGTTGGCCGGGTTTACCAGCATGAGGTTGCTGATGTGGATCGGCGCTTCTTTCTTGATGATCCCGCCGTTGGGATTCTGGGCGGACGGCTTCACGTGGCGGGAAACCATGTTGAGTTCTTCCACAACGGCCCGCTGCTTCTCCCGGTCTACGGAGGTGATCCGGCCGGTTTTGCCTTTGTCGTCGCCGGAGATCACTTTTACCAAGTCGCCCGTTCTGACGTGCAATTTGGCCGGCTTTTGTATCTGCTTTTTCATAATTTCCGATTACAACACTTCTGGTGCGAGAGAAACGATCTTCATGAACTGCTTTTCGCGGAGTTCGCGGGCCACGGGACCGAAGATGCGGGTGCCGCGGGGCTCGTCGTTGTTGTTGAGCAGTACGGCGGCGTTGTCCTCAAACCGGATGTAGGAGCCGTCTTTGCGGCGTACTTCCTTCTTGGTGCGTACCACTACTGCTTTGGATACGGTCCCTTTCTTCATGGAAGAAGATGAAAGGGCCGACTTTACCGTCACTACAATCTTATCACCTACCGAGGCGTATCTTTTGCCGGTGCCGCCCAATACGCGGATTACCAGCACTTCTTTGGCGCCGCTGTTGTCAGCTACGGTCAATCTTGATTCCTGCTGTATCATTGTTATTTAGCCTTTTCGATGATTTCAACTAATCTCCAACGCTTGTTTTTGCTCAGCGGGCGCGTTTCCATGATGCGGACCGTGTCGCCGATGCCACAATCATTGTTCTCGTCGTGGGCCATCAGTTTAGTAGTCTTTTTCATGAACTTACCGTAGATGGGGTGCTTTACCTTCCGCTCGATGGCGACGGTAATCGACTTTTGCATCTTGTTGCTTACGACGCGGCCGACGCGCTCTTTCCTGAGACTTCTTGCCTGTTCTGCTGCTTGTTCCATTATTTATTTTTCGTTAGCAAGTTCTTTGGCCCTTAATTCCGTAAGAAGACGTGCAATCGACTTCCGACCCTGCCGGATTTGGGAAGGGTTTTCGAGTGGAGTAACTGCGTGAGCGAACTTGAGCCGCTGTAAGTTGGTACGCTCCTCCTGTAATTTATTCTTGAGTTCGTCTGCGCTCAAGCCTTTGATATCTGCCTTTTTCATAATCGTTATTCTACGAAATCTCTTCGTACGATGAATTTAGTTTTGATCGGCAACTTCTGGGCCGCCAGGTGCAGGGCTTCACTGGCCAGTTCGAGGGGCACACCGGCGGCTTCAAACAGAATGGTGCCGGGCTTTACCACTGCCACCCAGTATTCGGGGGCACCCTTGCCCTTACCCATCCGCACTTCGGCGGGCTTCTTGGTAATGGGCTTGTCGGGGAAAATGCGGATCCAAACCTGGCCTTCCCGCTTCATGGCGCGGGTCATCGAGATACGGGCAGCTTCAATCTGGCGGCTGGTGATCCAACCGGGCTCCAGCGATTTCACGGCAAAGGAGCCGAAAGCAATGTCGAAACCGCGGGTCGCCAAACCTTTGACGCGGCCCTTATGCATTTTTCTGTACTTGGTTCTTTTTGGCTGTAACATTTCCTTATTCGTTTTTCAACGAGGGGCGTATGGGTTGGCTGCTACGCTACTTCCTTCCTCCAACCAATATTGGCCCTTCGTAGTTCTCCTTTAACGTTTTTTTCTTTGTCCGCCGCCGCCTTGGCCCCGGTTCGGTCCGCCACCCTGGCCGCCGCGGTTCTGTCCGCCGCCGCCGCCCTGGCCCGGTCCTCTGCCTCTGTCACCGCCACCCCGGTTGTCGCCACCGCCTCTGCGGTCGCCACCCCCTCTGCGGTCACCACCTCCGTCGCGGCCGTCACGGCCACCGCGTCTTTCGCCCGTGGGGGCCTGGTTGCCGGTACCGGTGTTGGCGCTGGCCTGGTTGGGCGACAAGTCACGCTTGCCGTACACTTCGCCCTTGAAGATCCAGACCTTGATGCCGATCTTGCCGTACACAGTCTGTGCTTCGGAGATGGCATAGTCAATGTCGGCCCGCAGGGTGTGCAGGGGTACGCGGCCTTCCTTGTACTGTTCGGTACGGGCCATTTCGGCGCCGCCCAAACGGCCGGATACTTTGATCTTGATGCCCTGGGCGCCCACGCGGGTAGCGGCCGAAATGGCCTGCTTCATGGCGCGGCGGTAGGAGATACGGGCTTCGAGCTGCTGGGCGATGGATTCGCCGACCAGCTTGGCGTCCAGTTCGGGACGCTTGATTTCGAAGATGTTGATCTGAACGTCCTTGCTGGTGAGTTTCTTCAACTCTTCCTTCAGGCGTTCCACCTCAATGCCGTTCTTGCCGATCACCACGCCCGGACGGGCCGTGTTGATGGTCAGGGTAATGCGCTTGAGGGTTCTTTCTATAATTACTTTCGCAATGCCACCTTTGGGGATACGGGCAAGTACGTATTTGCGGATTCGCTCGTCTTCGATCAACTTCTCAGCAAACGTCTTTCCACCGTACCAGTTAGAGTCCCAGCCTTTAATAATGCCTAATCTCAGACCGATTGGATTTACTTTCTGTCCCATTACTTTTTCTCAGTTTCTTGATTGTCGATTTCAACCGGTAATACAGGCATGGATTCGCGGGAGTCTACCACCAGGGTAATGTGGTTGGAACGCTTCCGGATGCGGTGTCCTCTTCCCTGGGGAGCGGGGCGCAGGCGCTTGAGCATCCGGCCGCCGTCTACCATCACCGTCTTCACGTACAGGTCCGCATCTTCGAGGCGGGTGTCTTCGTTTTTGGCCTGCCAGTTGGCTACGGCCGACAGCAGTACTTTTTCGAGTACCTTGGCGCCGGCCTTGGGTTGAAACCGCAGGATGTTCAGGGCCCTGTTTACCTTCTGACCGCGGATCAGGTCAGCTACCAGCCTCATCTTACGTGGAGAGCTGGGTACGTTTCTTTGTATCGCAATTGCTTCCATCGTAGATTATCGTTTGCCTTTGTCTTTCTTAGCCACGTGTCCTCTGAAGTTCCGGGTAGGGGCGAATTCACCGAGCTTGTGCCCTACCATGTTTTCCGTTACATACACCGGAATGAATTTGTTTCCGTTGTGCACGGCGAAGGTATGCCCCACAAAATCGGGGGATATGGTTGACCGGCGGGACCAAGTCTTGATGACTGACTTTTTGCCGGAGTTGTTCATGACTTGCACCTTATTGTCTAACCGGTAGTCAATGTAAGGTCCTTTTTTTATGGAACGTCCCATGTTACTTCTTTCTTCTGCTAATGATTAGATCCTGGGATTGCTTCTTCTTGTCTCTGGTTTTCTTGCCTTTGGCCAGCTGACCGTTTCTCGATCTGGGGTGACCGCCGGAAGCCCGGCCTTCGCCACCACCCATCGGGTGATCAACCGGGTTCATGGCAACGCCTCTCACACGGGGCCGGCGTCCGAGCCAGCGCTTACGGCCGGCTTTGCCCGTGCTCACGTTCATGTGGTCGGCATTGGAAACCGACCCTACCGTGGCGAGGCACGTTACCAGTACCATGCGCATCTCGCCGGAGGGCAACTTGAGCGTGGCGTACTTGCCCTCGCGGGCCAAGAGCTGGGCGTAGGTACCGGCACTGCGGGCCATCGAAGCTCCCGTTCCGGGACGAAGTTCAATGTTGTGAATAATGGTACCGAGGGGAATGGCGGAGAGCGGCAGGGTGTTGCCTACTTCCGGGGCAATGTTGCTGCCCGACAATAAGGTTTGTCCAACGGTAATACCCTGGGGGGCGATGATGTACCGCTTCTCGCCGTCGGCGTATTGCAACAGGGCAATGCGGGCGGTGCGGTTGGGATCGTACTCGATGGCCGCTACGGTGGCGGGCACGTCGAACTTATCCCGTTTGAAGTCGATGAGGCGGTATCTGCGCTTGTGACCGCCGCCGATGTACCGCATGGTACGGTGGCCGCTGTCATTCCGGCCGCCGCTCTTCTTGATTGCCTCCGTAAGTGATCTTTCCGGCTTACGCTTGGTAATGTCCGAAAAATCAGGGGCAACTCTAAAACGCTGACCGGGGGTCATCGGTCGTATTTTCTTTACTGCCATTGATGTGTGGTATTGGGGCCCGAAATAGTTTGGCTAGTTTGTCTCCGGGCGCGTGGAGGAATTAGATGTTGCCGTAGAAGTCGATGATCTCGCCCTCGGCGATTTGTACGATTGCTTTCTTGTATGCAGCAGTCCGGCCGGAGGTAATGCGCGACTTGGTATAACGCGTCTTGGGTTTGCCCGCGTACCGCACGGTACGTACGCTCACCACCGTTACGTTGTACATGTCTTTCACGGCCTTGGCAATCTCGGGCTTGGTGGCCTTCAGATCAACGAGGAAGCCGTATACGCCCTTCTCATTGAGGACTGCAATCTTTTCCGTAATTAATGGTCTCTTTAAAACTTCCATTTTCCGCCTATTTTAACAGTTCCTCAATGATGGGCAGCGAACTCTCGCTGATGATGATCGTATCTGCGTGCAGCAGTTCGTAGGTGTTGAGCAGGTTGGCCGTGGTCACCTTGGCCTTCTGCAGGTTGCGGCTCGACAGCACTACGTTTTCGTTCTTCTCGGGCAGCACCAGCAGGGTCTTCTTGTCGAGGGCCGCAAAACCTTGCAGGAACTTGATGTAGTCTTTCGTCTTGGGCGCCTGCAGCGTGAAGTCGGCGGCCAGTACGGTAATGCCCGTATTGGCGGCTTTGCTCGACAGCACCGACCGGCGGGCTACGTTCTTAACCTTCTTGTTGATCTTGAAGCTATAGTCGCGGGGCTTGGGGCCGAATACGCGGGCGCCGCCGCGGAACTGCGGGGCGTTGATGTCACCCTTACGGGAACCGCCGGTGCCTTTCTGCTTGTGCAGCTTGCGGGTAGAACCCGACATTTCGCTCCGCTCTTTCGACTTGTGCGTGCCCTGGCGCTGGTTGGCCAGGTACTGCTTCACGTCCAGGTAAACGGCGTGCTGATTGGGTTGAACCCCGAAGATGGCGTCGTTCAACGTGATGGTGCGGCCAGTCTCTTTGCCGGTATGATCAAATACTGCAACTTCCATTTCCTTACTTATCTAGAATTACGAAAGAGTTTTTAGCACCGGGAATCGAGCCGCTCACGAGGACGACGTTTTGCTCCGGTAAGATTCTGACAATGCGCAGGTTCTGCACCGTAACGCGGTTGCCGCCCATCCGGCCGGCCATGCGGATACCGGGGAATACGCGGGCGGGGAATGAGCAGGCGCCGATGGAACCCGGGTGCCGTGCCCGGTTGTGCTGGCCGTGGGTCTGGCCGCCAACCCCTGAAAATCCGTGTCTTTTTACTACACCCTGAAAGCCCTTGCCCTTGGAGGTTCCGACTACGTCCAGGAATTCCCCTTCCGTAAATATGTCGGCGGCGGTGATGGTGTCTCCTAAGTTCAGCGGGTTCTCGAACCCTTTGAACTCAACTAATTTTTTCTTTGGCGTAGTGTTCGCTTTTCTGAAGTGACCCAACAAAGGCTTGGTGGTGTTTTTTTCTTTCTTTTCCCCAAAACCCAGTTGAACCGCCTCGTATCCGTCTGTCTCTTCCGTCTTCACTTGCGTCACTACGCAAGGACCAGCTTCCACCACTGTGCATGCGACAACTTGTCCATCGGCACCATAGACGCTAGTCATTCCGATTTTTCTGCCAATAATACCAGACATCTGACTGTTTATGATAAATTTGAATTGAACTTTTTCCCTTCTGGAAATAGCCTCCTTTTTATAAAGGACTGCAAAGTTATGGATAAATAGGTAGTTTGCAAACAGGAGCCTTAAAATTAATGCTTTACGGGCCGCCGATCACAAACTTCTCCTTTTCTTACCCCGTATAAATACCATTTTTTTCGCCCCCGTTCCCCTCTCCCGTTCACCAGGCAGTCCGCCCCGAAAGTAAACCGGGGAGAACTTACAATGTGTACTTCCGGGCCGCCGGTGCAAAAGCACGTGAAAAAAGCCCGACTTGCAGGCCGGGCTTTCGAGATAAGCTTTTTAGTGAAAGTCAAACTTTGATCTCTACGTCTACCCCACTCGGAAGCTCAAGTTTCATCAGGGCGTCTACCGTTTTGGCGCTGGTGGAGTGAATGTCTACCAATCGCTTGTAGGTGCAAAGCTGGAACTGCTCACGGGATTTCTTGTTCACGTGGGGTGAACGCAGTACGGTGTAAATTGTCTTCTTCGGTAGGCAGGGGAATGGGTCCGCTCACGATAGCACCGGTTGCCTTCACCGCTTTTACGATCTTCTCGGAGGACTTGTCCACCAGGCTGTGATCGTATGATTTTAACTTGATTCTGATCTTTTGGTTCATGTCTTCGGTCGGTCAGTCTTTGTCTTTAGCAGCAGTCTCCGGCAGTTGGCTTTTGAAAACCAACTACCTGAAACCGGCTACTTCTTATTTGTTGCCTTTGATTTTGGCTACGATGGATTCGGCTAAGTTGGCGGGCACGAACTCGTAGTGCGAGAAGGTGAGGTTGGCCGTTGCCCGACCCGATGACATGGTACGTAGGTCGGTTACGTAACCGAACAATTCGGACAGGGGCACGTCGGCCTTGATCACTTGCGAACCGGCTTTGGTGTCCATCCCTTTCATCAACCCTCGCCGTCTGTTGAGGTCACCGGTGATGGGACCCGTGTATTCGTCGGGGATGAGTACTTCCAGGCTCATGATCGGCTCCAGCAGTTTGGGCGCACACTGCCGGGCAGCTTCTTTGTAACCGATACGGGCCGCCAGTTCGAAGGAAAGGGCGTCCGAGTCAACGTCGTGGAAGGAACCGTGGAACAAACGCACTTTCATGGAGTCCATGGGGAACCCGGCCAGTACGCCGTTCTTCATGGCCTCTTCGAAACCCTTCTGGATCGGAGGAATGAATTCGCGCGGAATTACCCCACCTACAATGGCGTTGACGAACTCCAGGCCCAGGCTGCCGTCTTCCCGCGGTCCGATTTCGAACACGATGTCGGCAAATTTACCGCGGCCACCCGTCTGCTTCTTGTACACTTCGCGGTGCTCCACGCTCTTGGTGAGCTTCTTTATAAGCCACCTGCGGGGCACCCTGGTTGATTTCCACCTTGAATTCACGCCGCATCCGGTCGATGATGATCTCCAGGTGAAGTTCGCCCATCCCGCGGAGGATGGTCTGACCGGTTTCCTCATCGGTATGCACTTTCAGGGTCGGGTCTTCTTCGACCAGTTTGGCAATAGCCATACCCATCTTGTCCACGTCAGCCTTCGTCTTCGGCTCAATGGCGTAACCAATTACCGGCTCGGGGAACTGCATCGATTCGAACACGACCTTGGCATTCGGATCGCAGAGGGTGTCACCGGTCTTGATGTCCTTGAAGCCCACCACGGCGCCGATGTCGCCGGCTTCCAGCCTTTCGATCTGGTTCTGCTTGTTGGCGTGCATCTGGAAGATTCGGGAAATCCGCTCCTTGTTGTCGGAACGGGTGTTGTGCACGTACGAACCGGATTCGAGTACGCCGGAGTACGCCCGCACGAAGCACAGGCGGCCTACGTAAGGATCGGTGGCGATCTTGAAGGCCAGGCCGGAGAACGGTCCTTTAGCATCGGGCTTCCGCGACACTTCGTTGCCCGTATCCGGATCGGTACCGATGATGTTTTCCTTGTCGAGCGGCGAGGGCAGCAGCGCCATCACGTAGTCGAGCATGGTCTGCACGCCTTTGTTCTTGAAGGAAGAACCGCACAGCATGGGCACGATGGCCATGTCGATGGTGGCGCGGCGGAGGGCGCTGAGGATTTCGGCTTCCGTGATCGAGCTGGGGTCTTCGAAAAACTTCTCCAGCAGGTGTTCATCGTAGTCGGCAACCGCTTCGAGCAGTTTCTCGCGATACTCGGTGGCTTCTTCCACCATGTCGTCGGGAATGGGCACCTCGCGGAAAGTCATCCCTTTGTCGCTCTCGTTCCACTCGATGCCCCGGAAGTTCACCAGGTCCACCACGCCGCGGAAATTGTCTTCCGCACCGATGGGCAGCTGGAGGGCTACGGCATTGCTGCCCAGCATTTCTTTTACCTGCCGGCACACGCCGAGGAAGTCCGCGCCGGAGCGGTCCATTTTATTGACGAAGCCCAGGCGGGCTACTTTGTAGTTGTTGGCCAGACGCCAGTTGGTTTCCGACTGGGGTTCCACACCGTCAACGGCGCTGAACAGGAACACCAGGCCGTCCAGTACGCGCAGGGAACGGTTTACTTCCACCGTAAAGTCTACGTGGCCCGGAGTATCAATGATGTTGATGTGGTATTTGTCGCCGCGGTAATTCCAGTTCACCGTGGTAGCGGCAGACGTAATCGTGATCCCGCGTTCCTGCTCTTGCTCCATCCAGTCCATGGTAGCCGCCCCGTCGTGTACTTCACCAATCTTGTGGCTCACCCCGGAGTAGTACAGGATCCGCTCCGTGGTGGTGGTTTTCCCGGCATCAATGTGAGCGGCAATCCCAATATTCCTTGTGTATTTTAAATCGCGTGCCATGTAGTTATTGTAAACAAAGCATTTCCGGGCACACCCGTGTCATAATGGTACGGGTGGCCCGGAAAGGCGTAATTGTTAGAATTTGAAGTGAGAGAAGGCTTTGTTCGCCTCAGCCATACGATGGGTATCGTCCTTTTTCTTTACTGCGGCACCTTCCCCTTTGGAAGCGGCAATGATCTCGCCGGCCAGTTTGTCAATCATCGTTTTTTCGCTGCGACGGCGGGCGTACTGGATGAGCCACTTGATGCCGAGGGCCTGGCGGCGTTCGGGACGCACTTCCGAGGGAACCTGGAAAGTAGCCCCACCCACCCGGCGGCTTCTTACTTCAACACCAGGCATGATGTTGTTCATTGCCTTTTTCCAAACGTCCAGACCGCTCTCATTGGTACGCTTGGCAATCAGGTCGCATGCACCGTAGAAGATGTCATAAGCAATGGCCTTCTTGCCGTCGTACATGAGGCTGTTCACGAATTTGGTGACCATTACCTCCTTGTACTTGGGGTCGGGGAGAACGTATCTCTTCTTGGGTTTTGACTTTCTCATTGTTTTAGTGATTGACCGGCGGCCTTATGCCGCCGGCTGTATTCCGGTTGGTATCTTGAATATGAGTTGCAAAGAGCCAGAAATTACTTCTTCTTGGCCGGTGCGCCTTTGCCCGGTGCACCCTTGCCCGCCGGAGCAGCAGCACCCGGTTTGGGACGCTTGGCGCCGTACTTGGAACGACCCTGCTTACGACCGTTTACCCCGGCCGTATCCAACGCACCGCGCACGATGTGGTAACGTACGCCCGGCAAATCTTTTACCCGGCCGCCGCGGATGAGCACGATGGAGTGCTCCTGGAGGTTGTGGCCCTCCCCGGGGATGTATGCGTTTACCTCTTTTTGGTTGGTAAGCCTTACACGGGCAACTTTACGCATGGCGGAGTTCGGCTTTTTGGGCGTAGTGGTGTACACGCGGGTACATACTCCTCTGCGCTGAGGGCAAGAATCTAGTGCCGGGGATTTGGACTTAGTAACTAGCTCTTGTCTCCCTTTTCTTACTAACTGCTGTATAGTAGGCATTTATTGTTGGATTTGCTGCTTTTGAATTTGGGAACGCAAATGTAGACCAATTTCGCAAATAATACAAAATCAATCCGTTAATAATTAGTGAATCAGGCTTCGCCCACCGGCCCCCCGAAATTCATCGGGAAGTTGAACACGTCGTCGGTCTGCTTGATGGGCCCGAAGGTATCCTCGTACTTGCGGATGTTGTCCTTCAGCGCCGTCAGCAGCCGTTTGGCGTGTTCCGGTGTAATAATTACCCGGGCTTTTACCTTGGCCTTGGGTACTCCCGGCATTAAACGGATAAAATCTATCACGAACTCGCTGTTCGAATGCGCGATCATGGCGAGGTTGGAGTACACGCCTTCGGCCATATCTTCCGAAAGTTCAATGTTGATCTGATTTTCGGGTTCCTGCTTTCTCTTTAAGTCTTCTGCCATCTTCTTTGGATTAAAAAGCGACAGGTCGCAAGTTGGCCGCGGTGCCGTAGCCCGCCTTGCAACCTGCAACCTGTCACTTCATGGTAATAAATGGATTAGTCCTGAAGCTCGCGCTTTCTCTGGTTCTTTTCGCGGGCCGCCACGAGTTCGTCGTACTCCTCCTGGGAACCCACGATGAGCCGTTCGTATTCGCGCAGACCGGTACCGGCCGGAATCAGGTGACCCACGATCACGTTTTCCTTCAAACCCATCAGGTTGTCGGTCTTGCCGCGGATCGAAGCCTCGCTGAGTACCTTGGTCGTCTCCTGGAAGGAAGCGGCCGAGATCCAGCTTTCGGTGCCGAGCGACGACTGCGTGATGCCTTGCAGGGTCGGGTGCGACACGGCGGCCTCCGCATCGCGGACCTCCACCAGTCGCTGGTCGAGGCGCTTGAGGCGGGAGTTTTCGTCGCGGAGCTGGCGGGCGTTGATGATCTGGCCCGGCTTGAACTTGTCGGATTCACCCGCATCAGTTACCACCTTCTTGTCCATCACCGCGTCGTTCTCCTGGCGGAACACGAACTTGTCCACCGTCTGCCCTTGCAGGAAGTTGGTATCACCGGCTTCGATGATCTCTACCTTCTGCATCATCTGGCGCACGATGCACTCGATGTGCTTGTCGTTGATCTTCACGCCCTGCAAGCGGTACACTTCCTGGATTTCGTTCACCAGGTACTCCTGTACGGCCGTGGGGCCTTTGATCGACAAGATGTCGGAGGGCGTAATGGCGCCGTCGGACAGCGGGTAGCCGGCGCGCACGAAGTCGTTGTCCTGCACGAGAATGTGCTTGGACAGCGGCACCAGGTAACGCTTCTTCACCCCGTCTTTGGACTCGATGAAGATTTCGCGGTTCCCGCGCTTGATCCCACCGTAGGTTACTACGCCGTCGATCTCGCTCACGATGGCCGGGTTGGACGGGTTACGGGCTTCGAACAATTCCGTTACCCGCGGCAGACCACCCGTGATGTCGCGGGTTTTACCGATGGCACGCGGAATCTTCGCCAGTACCTGGCCGGCTTTGATGGCCGCCCCTTTCTCCGCCGTGAGGTGGGCCCCCACCGGCATGTTGTACGACTTCGAATCGCCGCCGCCCTTGGGCGCAACCACTACTGCCGGGTTCTTGGTCTTATCCTTCGTATCGATGATCACTTTCTCGCGGAAGCCGGTCTGTTCGTCCGACTCTTCGCGGTAGGTGATGCCTTCCTCGATGGCGTCGAACTCCACCGTACCGTCCATTTCGGACAGGATCACGGCGTTGTACGGGTCCCAGAAGCAGAGGTCCTCGCCCTTCTTCACGCGCTGGCCTTCGTTTACCCGCAGGAATGCACCGTAGGGAACGTGGTTGCTGCTGAGCAGTTTGTTCTCGGCATTCTCGGACACGCCTTCCATCACGATCTTGATTTCACCCGAGCGGCCCATTACCACGTTCATCTTCTCGCCTTCGTTGTTGACGGTGGTTACCGTACGAACGTCTTCAAACTGGATGATGCCGTCGAACTTGGCCTTGATGGATGCCTCTACCGCGATGCTGGAAGCAGCACCACCCACGTGGAACGTACGCAGGGTAAGCTGGGTACCGGGTTCCCCGATGGACTGGGCGGCGATAACGCCTACCGCTTCCCCGCGCTGCACCATCTTGCCGGAGGCCAGGTTGCGGCCGTAGCACTTGCCGCACACGCCTTGCTTGGCTTCGCAGGTCAGTACCGAACGGATTTCCACGGATTCAATGGCCGTGTTGTCGATGCGGGTGGCGACGTCTTCCGTCACTTCTTCGCCGGAGCCAACGATGAGGTCGCCCGACAGCGGGTCGAAGATGTCGTGTACCGTTACCCGGCCGAGAATTCGTTCGGACAGGGGCTCCACGATGTCTTCGTTGTCCTTCAGCGCCGTTACGATCAGGCCGCGCAGGGTACCGCAATCCTCTTCGTTGATGATCACGTCCTGGGCCACGTCCACGAGACGACGGGTGAGGTAACCGGCATCGGCCGTCTTGAGGGCCGTATCGGCGAGACCTTTCCGGGCACCGTGCGTAGAGATGAAGTATTCGAGTACGTCCAGGCCCTCCTTGAAGTTGGAGATAATGGGGTTCTCGATGATTTCACCCACTGAACCTTGCAGGTTTTTCTGCGGCTTGGCCATCAGACCCCGCATCCCGCCGAGCTGGCGAATCTGCTCCCGCGAACCACGGGCTCCCGAGTGCATCATCATGTACACGGAGTTAAAGCCCTGGCGGTCGGTTTCGAGCTGCTTCATCAGGCTGTCGGTGATCTGCGAGTTCACGCGGGTCCAGATGTCAATCACCTGGTTGTACCGTTCGTTGTCCGTGATCAGACCCATCAGGTAGTTGTTCCACACGTTGTCTACCTCGCCCTTGGCCGCTTCAATGAGGGTGGTCTTGGTATCGGGCACCTTCACGTCGTCGAGACCGATGGACAAGCCTCCCTTGAAGGCCGACTGGAAGCCGAGTTCCTTGATGTCGTCGAGGAACTGGGCCGTGCGGGCCATGCCGGAAATCTTGAACACCTGGGCAATGATCTGCTGGAGCTTTTTCTTGGTGAGCAGTTCGTTGATGAAACCTACCTCTTCGGGCACGAACTGGTTGAAGATCACGCGGCCGGCGACGGTCTCGATCATCTTCGTTTCCAGCTTGTTGTTCTCGCCGCGGACCTTGCCCCGTACCTTGATGTTGGCGTGCTTTGAAAGCCGGCCTTCATTGATGGCAATGATTACCTCTTCGGCCGAGTAGAAGGTCTTGCCTTCCCCGACGATCGGGTAATCGGGCGTGTTCTTGCGGCCCTTGGTCACGTAGTACAAGCCGAGTACCATGTCCTGGGACGGTACCGTGATCGGGGCGCCGTTGGCCGGGTTGAGGATGTTGTGCGAGGCCAGCATGAGCAGCGAAGCTTCGAGAATGGCTTCCTGGCCCAGCGGCACGTGCACGGCCATCTGGTCACCGTCAAAGTCGGCGTTGAACGCGGTACACACCAGCGGGTGCAACTGGATGGCCTTGCCTTCGATCAGCTTGGGCTGGAAGGCCTGGATGCCCAGACGGTGCAGCGTAGGGGCCCGGTTCAGCAGTACGGGGTGCCCTTTGAGTACGTTTTCGAGAATATCCCACACGACCGGGTCCTTGCGGTCCACGATCTTCTTGGCGGACTTCACCGTCTTTACGATACCCCGCTCGATGAGCTTGCGGATGATGAACGGCTTGAACAATTCGGCCGCCATGTCCTTGGGCAGACCGCATTCGTGCAGTTTCAGTTCGGGACCTACCACGATCACTGAACGGCCGGAGTAATCCACCCGCTTACCGAGCAGGTTCTGGCGGAAGCGGCCCTGCTTGCCCTTGAGCATGTCGGACAGCGACTTGAGGGCCCGGTTGCCGTCGGCCCGCACGGCGTTCACCTTGCGGGAGTTGTCGAACAGGGAGTCCACGGCTTCCTGGAGCATCCGCTTCTCGTTCCGCAGAATCACCTCAGGAGCCTTGATCTCGATGAGGCGCTTCAAACGGTTGTTCCGGATGATCACGCGGCGGTACAGGTCGTTCAGATCGGACGTGGCGAAACGGCCGCCGTCGAGGGGCACCAGCGGACGCAGTTCCGGGGGAATCACCGGCACCATGCGGATCACCATCCACTCGGGCTTGTTTTCCACGCGCGACTGGGCTTCGCGGAATGCTTCCACCACTTTCAGACGCTTCAACGCCTCGGCCTTCCGCTGCTGCGAGGTATCGGTAGCGGCGGCGTGGCGCAGTTCGTAGGAGAGTTCGTCCAGTTTGAGGCGCGACAGGAGCATTTCCAGGGCGTCGGCGCCCATCTTGGCAATGAACTTGTTGGGGTCGTCGTCCGGCAGCATCTGGTTCTCCCGGGGGAGTTTGTCCACGATGTCGAGGTATTCGTCTTCCGTGAGGAAGTCGAGCCGCTTCACGCCGTCTTCTTCCTTCGCGCCGGGCTGAATCACCACGTACCGTTCGTAGTAAATAATCTGGTCGAGCCGTTTGGTGGGCAGGCCGAGCAGGTAACCAATCTTGTTGGGCAACGAGCGGAAATACCAGATGTGCGCCACCGGTACCACCAGTTCAATGTGGCCCATCCGCTCCCGGCGTACCTTCTTCTCGGTAACCTCCACCCCGCAACGGTCGCAAATGATGCCTTTGTAGCGAATTCGCTTGTATTTTCCGCAGTGGCATTCCCAGTCCTTCACCGGCCCGAAGATCCGCTCACAGAACAGGCCACCCATCTCCGGCTTGTAGGTCCGGTAGTTGATGGTTTCCGGCTGCGTTACCTCGCCGTGCGAACTATCGAGGATCGACTGCGGCGAAGCCAGGCTGATGGTGACCCGGGAAAAGTCACTTGAAATTTTCTTATTTTTTCTAAATGCCATATATGAGTTGATGTGCGAATAGATTGAAGTGCTGCGCAACTGAGAAAGGGCGGGCCTGCTGCACCCCAGGTACAGTAGAACCCACGCTTTTCAGAAAAAGTTTAGTCCAGCGTAACTTCCAGCGCCAAGCCGCGAAGCTCGTGTACCAGAACGTTGAACGACTCGGGGATATTGGGCTTGGGCATGTTCTCGCCCTTCACGATGGCCTCGTACGCCTTGGCCCGGCCGATCACGTCGTCGGATTTCACCGTGAGGATTTCCTGCAATACGTTGGCGGCGCCGAACGCTTCCAGGGCCCACACTTCCATCTCCCCGAAACGCTGGCCACCGAACTGGGCTTTACCGCCCAGGGGCTGCTGCGTGATGAGGGAGTACGGTCCGATGGAACGGGCGTGCATCTTGTCGTCGACCAGGTGACCCAGTTTGAGCATGTAGATCACCCCAACCGTAACCTTCTGGTCGAACCGGTCGCCGGTAAGGCCGTCGTACAGGTACGTGCGGCCGAAAGGCGGCAAGCCGGCCGACTTGAGTTCACGGGCTACCTCGTCTTCGGTAGCGCCGTCGAAGATCGGCGTGGCGTATTTCTTGCCCATCTTCTTGCCGGCCCAGCCGAGTACGGTTTCGTAAATCTGGCCCAGGTTCATACGGGAAGGTACGCCGAGCGGATTGAGCACGATGTCAACCGGCGTTCCGTCTTCGAGGAACGGCATGTCTTCGTCGCGGACAATCTTGGCAACCACCCCTTTGTTCCCGTGCCGGCCGGCCATCTTGTCACCCACCTTCAGCTTGCGCTTCTTGGCGATGTACACTTTGGCCAGCTTCACGATGCCCGCCGGCAGTTCGTCGCCCACTTCGAGGGTAAACCGGTCGCGTTTGAAGCGGCCGGCAATCTCGTTGCGCGACTTGATGTAGTTCTTCACCAGCTTCACCAGCAGTTCGTTGGTCTCCTTGTCGGAAGTCCAGTTGTCGAGCACGATGTCGGCAATCAGGTTGGCTTCTTCGGCTACGTTGTAAGCGCTTTCATCCCGGTACATGTTCTTGTCGGGGAACAGGTTTTCGGTAATGTTCTTGCGGTTGAACTTCACGCCTTTGGAAACGAGTTCGTCGCCGAACTTGTGCTTCACGCCGTTGCTGGTTTTGCCGTCCAGCAGTTGTACCATCTTCTCGATCATGATGCCGCGCACCTGCGAAAGGTCTTTGCTGTAGCGTTTCATCAGCAGCTTCACCTCGTTCTTGGTTTTCTCGCGCAGGTCTTTCTCCTTCTTCGGCCGGGAGAACAGCTTGGTGTCGATCACCACGCCGCGCAGGGAGGGCGGCGCCTTCATGGAGGCGTCCTTCACGTCGCCGGCCTTGTCCCCGAAGATGGCCCGTAAGAGCTTCTCTTCCGGCGTCGGGTCGGTTTCCCCTTTCGGCGTGATCTTACCGATGAGAATGTCGCCTTCGCGTACCTCGGCGCCGATGCGGATGATGCCGTTCTCGTCGAGGTTCTTCACGGACTCTTCGCTCACGTTCGGGATTTCCGAAGTCAGTTCTTCTTCGCCCCGCTTGGTGTCGCGCACTTCGAGTTCAAATTCCTCGATGTGAATGGAGGTGAAGATGTCGTCGCGCACGACGCGTTCGGAGATTACAATGGCATCCTCGAAGTTGTACCCCTGCCAGGGCATGAAGGCCACCATCATGTTGCGGCCCAGGGCCAGTTCGCCCTGCTGCGTGGCATACCCTTCGCAGAGTACCTGGCCGCGCTTCACCCGCTGGTTCTTGTACACAATGGGCTTCAGGTTGATGCAGGTATCCTGGTTGGTGCGGCGGAACTTGGTCAGGTTATACGTCTTCAGGTCGTTGTCGAAGCTCACCAGGCGCTGGGCGTCGGTGAGGTCGTAACGCATCACGATCTTGGTCGAATCCACGAAGTCCACGATGCCGTCTTCTTCGGCAACCACGAGGGCCCGCGAGTCCTGGGCTACGCGCTTCTCCAGGCCGGTACCCACGATGGGGGCTTCCGGACGGAGCAGCGGCACGGCCTGGCGTTGCATGTTCGAACCCATCAGGGCGCGGTTGGCGTCGTCGTGTTCCAGGAACGGAATCAGCGAGGCCGCCACCGACACGATCTGGTTCGGGGCAACGTCCATGTAAGTCAGTTGCGTCGGCTCGATCACCGGGAAGTCACCTTCGAAGCGGGCTTTCACCCGGTCGGTCAGGAAGTTCCCCTTGTTGTCGATGGTGGCGTTGGCCTGGGCAATGTAGTGCGTATCTTCTTCTTCGGCCGTGAGGTAGATCACCGGCGTTTCCACCTGCGCCTTGCCTTCGCGGATCGTCCAGTAGGGCGTTTCGATGAAGCCCATGCTGTTGACCTTGGCGTGCACGCAGAGCGAAGAGATCAGACCGATGTTGGGACCTTCCGGCGTTTCAATGGTGCACAGCCGGCCGTAGTGCGTGTAGTGCACGTCGCGTACTTCGAAACCGGCCCGTTCGCGGGACAGACCGCCCGGTCCGAGGGCCGACATACGACGCTTGTGCGTGATTTCGGCCAGCGGGTTGGTCTGGTCCATGAACTGCGACAACTGGTTGGTGCCGAAGAACGAGTTGATCACCGACGACAGCGTGCGGGCGTTGATCAGGTCCACGGGCTTGAAATCTTCGTTGTCCCGCACGTTCATCCGCTCCTTGATGGTACGGGCCATCCGGGCCAGGCCCACGCCGAACTGGGCGTAGAGCTGCTCCCCAACGGTACGCACCCGGCGGTTGCTCAGGTGGTCAATGTCGTCTACCAGCGCCTTGGAGTTGATCAGGCCGATCAGGTACTTCACGATGGAGATGATGTCTTCCGTGGTGAGTACCCGCACCTCGAAGTTGATGTCGAGGCCCAGCTTCTTGTTGATCCGGTAGCGGCCTACTTCACCCAGGTCGTAACGCTTGTCGGAGAAGAACAAACTCTGGATGATGTCGCGGGCGGTTTGTTCGTCGGGCGCTTCCGTGTTCCGCAGTTGCCGGTAGATCTGTTCCACGGCTTCCTTCTCGGAATTGGAGTTATCCTTCTGGAGGGTATTGTAAATAATGGCGTAATCGGCTACGTTTACGTCCTCGCGGTGCAGGATCACCGACTTCACCCCGGCGTCCAGGATCGTGGCCAGGTCTTCGTCGGAGATGATCGAATCCCGTTCCAGCAATACTTCATTCCGGTCAATGGAAACTACTTCACCCGTATCCTCATCCACGAAGTCTTCCGTCCAGGTGCGCAGTACCCGGGCGGCCAGCTTGCGGCCGACGGTGCCCTTGAGGGTTTCGCGGTTGGCCGGAATTTCTTCGGAGAGGCCGAACAGGTCAAGGATGTCCTTGTCGGAGCCGAACCCAATGGCGCGCAACAGCGTAGTAACCGGAAATTTCTTCTTCCGGTCAATGTACGCGTACATCACGTTGTTTACGTCGGTGGCAAATTCGATCCAGGAACCCTTGAAGGGGATGATCCGGGCCGAATACAGTTTGGTACCGTTGGTGTGCTTGCTCTGGGCGAAGAACACGCCGGGCGACCGGTGCAGCTGGGATACGATCACGCGTTCCGCCCCGTTGATCACGAAGGAGCCGCGTTCGGTCATGTACGGAATGTTGCCCAGGAATACTTCTTGTTCAATCGTTTCAAAGTCCTCGTTGTCCGGGTCGTTGCACGACAGGCGGAGTTTGGCTTTGAGGGGCACCGAATAGGTAAGGCCCCGGTCAATACATTCATCCACCGAATACTTGGGTGGATCAATCATGTAGTCAATGAATTCTAATTTGAAATTCTCGCGGGAATCGGAAATGGGGAAGTTTTCCGCGAAAACCTTGAATAAGCCCTCCTTCGAACGGCTCTCCGCCGGGGTGTCCAGCTGAAAGAAGTCCTGGAACGACTGCAACTGAATCTCCAGGAAGTCCGGGTACTCAATTACATTCTGAATGGAGGCGAAGCTTACTCTTTGGGGTGCTTGATTTTGAGCCAAAGCAGTATATGTTTAGGTTAGAGATGGAGACGGCACGACACCATAACGCAAAACGGGTCGTAAAAAGTCCAAAAGTAGGTACAAACAGGAAAAGACCTGACTTTAAGCCAGGCCTTCATTTAAGAAGCGGTAACCAACCGAAGTGCTTTTATGCGCGTTACTTCAGTTCTACTTCGGCACCAGCTTCTTCCAATTGCTTCTTCAGCGACTCGGCTTCGTCCTTGGCAATGCCTTCTTTCACGGGACGGGGAGCGTTGTCAACCAGTTCTTTGGCTTCTTTCAGGCCCAGACCGGTCAGGTCTTTCACCAGTTTCACCACGGCCAGTTTGGCGGCGCCGGCACTCTTGAGTACCACGTCGAAAGACGTCTTGGCAGCGGCAACCGGAGCTGCATCACCAGTGCTGGCAGCGGGAGCTGCTGCGGCTGCAACAGCAGCGGGTTCGATACCGTAATCCGACTTGAGGATGTTGGCCAATTCATTTACTTCCTTTACAGTCAGGTTTACTAACTGCTCTGCAAACGCTTTAAGATCTGCCATTTTTGTATTACTTTGAATTGATTGAAGATGTGTTGATAAGATAGATTATGCTTCGGACGGTCCTTCCTTTTCGGAAAGGGTCTTGATGATGCCCGCCAGTTTGTTGCCGCCGCTTTGCAGGGCAGAAATAACGTTCTTGGCCGGAGATTGTAACAACCCAATGATTTCGCCGATGAGTTCCTGCTTGGACTTCAGCGTGAGGAGCGTATCGAGGTTTTCGGGGCCGATGAAGAGGCTGGCATCCACGGAGGCGCCTTTCAGCACGGGCATTTTTTTGCCCGACTTCTTGTGGAAGTCTTTGATGAGCTTGGCCGGGGCCTTGCCGGATTCGCTGGAGAACAATACCCCGGAGAATCCTTTCAGGACCGTACCTTCGAACGGCGTGTAATCGCCCTGTACGTTCTCAAGCGCTTTCTTGATCAGCGTGTTCTTTACCACGCGGTATTCGATACCCTGCTCGTGGCACATGCGCCGGAGGGCGTTCACCTGCGCAACGGACATCCCACCGGCATCTACGATGTAGAAGTAGGGGTTCTCGTTGAACTTGACGGTCAACTCCTCGATAATGGCGCCTTTCTCTGCTTTATTCATGATTATATGCCGGCTACGGTGCTTTTGTCAATGCTTAAACCCGGGCTCATCGTGCTCGACAGGGCTACTGACCGGAAGTACGTACCCTTGGCCGAAGAAGGCTTCAGCTTGGAAATCGTATTGATCAGTTCCTGCGCGTTCTCGGCGAGCATCTCGGGCGAAAAAGAAACTTTGCCAATGCTGGCGTGGATGATGCCGGTCTTGTCAACCTTGAAGTCGATTTTGCCCGCCTTTACTTCGCGCACGGCTTTGCCTACTTCGAGGGTTACCGTACCCGACTTGGGGTTGGGCATCAGGCCGCGCGGACCGAGGATCCGGCCGAGCTTACCTACTTTGGCCATTACGGTGGGCATGGTGATGATCACGTCCACGTCGGTCCAGCCGTCTTCGATCTTCTTGATAAACTCGTCCAGGCCCACAAAGTCAGCACCGGCTTCGCGGGCTTCGGCTTCGCGGTCAGGAGAGCAGAGCACCAGCACCCGCACCTGCTTGCCGGTACCGTGCGGCAGGGCCGTTACGCCCCGTACCATCTGGTCGGCCTTGCGGGGGTCTACCCCGAGGCGGATGTCGATATCCACCGAAGCGTCGAACTTCGTGTAGGATATCTCTTTTAGAATGTTTGCTGCGTCGGGAAGGGTATAGCTTTTGGTCTGGTCGATCTTAGCCAGTGCTTCCTTACGCTTCTTCGATAATTTTGCCATGATGAATTTGCGCTTATACCGTTAACTTTCCCAGGGAGCCTGACCGGAAACCGTGATGCCCATGCTGCGTGCCGTGCCGGCAATCATCTTCATGGCGGAATCCATTTCGAACGCGTTCAGGTCGGCCATCTTGGTTTCGGCAATCTTCTTTACCTGATCCCAGGTCACCGAACCTACTTTGTTGCGGTTTGGTTCAGCCGATCCGCTCTTTAGTTTGGCGGCTTCCAGCAGCAATACCGGGGCGGGCGGCGTCTTGATTACGAACTCAAACGACTTGTCGGTGTAGTACGTAATGAGCACCGGAAGCACCTGGCCTCCCTTGTCCTGGGTTCTGGCATTGAACTGCTTGCAGAACTCCATGATGTTGAGGCCCTTGCTACCCAGTGCCGGCCCGATGGGCGGCGAGGGGTTAGCCCCGGCTCCTTTTACTTGTAACTTTAAATATCCAAGGACTTCTTTAGCCATTTTTTTAAAACTTAATGTATGATTGGTTCGTCGCGGTGCCGGCTACGGTGGGAAGCACACGGCACCAACCCCGCAACTTTTGTCAATCCTGCTTTTCTACTTCCATGTAGCTCAATTCTACCGGGGTGTTCCGGCCGAAAATCTTCACCATTACCTTCAGCTTCTTGCGTTCTTCGAAGATTTCCTCCACGGTGCCCTTGAATGACTTGAAGGGTCCGTCCATTACCGTTACCGTTTCGCCCACGATAAAGGGCGTTTCGAGTTTTTCGCCCTGCTCGACGGCTTCGTCGATCTTGCCCAGGATGCGGTTGACCTCCGTTTGCCGTAGGGGTACGGGCGTTTTGGATACGCCGCCGCTGTTGGCGTCGGTACCCAGAAAACCAATTACACCGGGGATGCTCGTGATGACGTGGTATACTTCACCTTTGGCCAGATCGGCCGAGATGATGATGTAACCGGGGAGGGTATTGCGTTCGCGTACCCGCTTTTTCCCGTTCCGGATCTCGTATACTTTTTCGGAAGGTATGATGATTTGTGGAACGTGCTCCGTGAGCTTCTGCCGTACGATCTCGTTTTCCAGATAGCTTTTTACCTTTTTCTCCTGGCCGGCCACTGCGCGTACCACATACCACTTTAACTCACTCATTCAACGTAAATGTTTTATGATTTGGCTCTCTTACCGCAGGAAGGATTGGTAGAACAGCTCCATCGCGTTTTTAAATCCGAAATCGACTACGCCGACGAGGAGGGCAAAAACGAGGGAAGCTACCAGCACCAGCACCGTGCTCGACTGGAGTTCGGTGAACGACGGCCAGGACACTTTGGTCTGTACTTCTTTGAAGGAATCTTTTACGAAAGCAGCAACTCGGTTCATGTTATACTAGTATGGCACGGGTGGAGAGACTCGAACTCCCAGCCTGCGGTTTTGGAGACCGCTGCTCTGCCAATTGAGCTACACCCGTGTATGATTTTTACCGCCCCGGCAAAAAGGACTGCAAAAGTACTATAAATCAATGGATAAACAAATGCGTTCCCCGGGTAGGGGAACGCATTTGGCAGAAAAAATTTACTTGATGATTTCAGTTACCTGACCGGCACCCACGGTACGGCCCCCTTCGCGGATGGCGAAGCGCAGACCTTTGTCCATGGCTACGGCGTTGAGCAGGCGCACGTTAATTGTAACGTTGTCGCCGGGCATCACCATCTCCACGTCCGGAGGCAGGGAGATTTCGCCGGTTACGTCGGTGGTACGCAGGTAGAACTGCGGGCGGTACTTGTTGAAGAACGGCGTGTGACGGCCGCCCTCTTCTTTCGACAGTACGTATACTTCGGCCTTGAACTCGCTGTGCGGGGTGATGGAACCGGGCTTGCAGATAACCATGCCGCGGCGGATCTGGTCCTTGTCGATACCGCGGAGCAGCAGACCAACGTTGTCGCCGGCTTCACCACGGTCGAGGATCTTGCGGAACATTTCCACACCCGTTACTACGGATTTCAGGTTTTCGGCACCCATCCCGATGATCTCAACCTGGTCGCCCGAGTTGATGATCCCTCTCTCGATGCGGCCGGTGGCTACCGTACCGCGACCCGTGATGGAGAACACGTCTTCAACGGGCATCAGGAAGGGCAGGTCGGTCAGACGCTTCGGAATCGGAATGAAGCTGTCAACGGAGTCCATGAGGGCTTCGATGGTCTTCACCCACTTGGCGTCGCCGTTCAAGCCGCCCAGGGCGGAACCCTGGATAACGGGAATGTTGTCGCCGTCGAATTCGTAGAAGGAGAGCAGTTCGCGGATTTCCATTTCTACCAGTTCGAGCAGTTCGGGATCATCCACCATGTCCACTTTGTTCATGAACACCACCAACTGGGGTACGCCTACCTGGCGGGCCAGCAGGATGTGCTCACGGGTTTGGGGCATCGGACCGTCCGTAGCGGCTACCACAAGGATTGCGCCGTCCATCTGAGCCGCACCCGTAACCATGTTCTTTACGTAGTCAGCGTGACCGGGGCAGTCCACGTGGGCGTAGTGACGGCTGGTTGTTGAATACTCTACGTGCGAGGTGTTGATGGTAATACCCCGTTCTTTTTCTTCAGGCGCGTTATCGATTGACGAAAAGTCACGCTTCTCAGCCAGACCTTTTTCAGACAATACCTTGGTAATGGCGGCGGTCAGAGTGGTTTTGCCGTGGTCAACGTGGCCGATAGTTCCAATATTTACGTGCGGTTTGGAACGGTCAAAGGTTTCCTTAGCCATGTTTGAAAGTCCTCAGTTTAAAGTTGATTTAAAATTATTGTGTGTAATTGGTAAAAGAATATGCATAAAAAAGAGCCGACGATGGGAATTGAACCCACGACCTCTTCCTTACCAAGGAAGTGCTCTACCCCTGAGCTACGACGGCATTAACAGTAACCTACGCAATCAATGAACGAGAGAATTACGGAACGGTCTGTTCAACCTTTCCCTAATTCAATAAGTTTACTTCGAGCGGGAGACGGGGCTCGAACCCGCCACCTATAGCTTGGAAGGCTATCGCTCTACCAAATGAGCTACTCCCGCAAGCAGAAATTATGAATTCTGGATTATAGATTTTGAATTCGGGCCCGGAGCTTCATCCAAAATTTAAAATCTGAAATTTATAATCTCTTCTGGTGGGGAGAGAAGGATTCGAACCTTCGAAGCTCGCGCAACGGATTTACAGTCCGTCCCATTTGGCCACTCTGGAATCTCCCCAAATCCTTTCTGAATGTCTTTTTGCGGCGTTTTGCATCACTCCAGCACCAGACGCTTCGTAAAGGGAACGCAAAATTACATGTATTTTTCTATTGGTCAAATATTCCCAAAAAAATTGTTCGGCCTTTTTGGTGAACCCGGCCGGAGGTTGGGCCGGCAACCGGCATCATCCGCGCACGCGGCAAGGGTTGCACCGGCAGGGTTATTCGACGGGCATCAACTCGTAGAGTTCCTTCAGTTTGGGGTCGGTCTCCCGCGCCCGGATCTGCTGCAACTTTTCCTTCACCCCCGGCACGTCCTTCAGCATGGCCAGGGTCTGGTAGGCCGAGAACCGCACGTATTCGCTGGTCGCCTCCAGCGCCAGTTTGCCCACCTCCTCCACGCCCCGGGCCTGCTGGGCGGCCGGCTGGTTGAGCAGGTACTGGCCGAAGAGTTGCACCATCTGGTAAAGGAACGCTTCGTCGCTGCCGGCAAGCTGCTCGCTGAACCAGTCGTAGTACGCGGGGTCCGGCTGCGCGGCGTAGTAGTTGCCGATGGTGAGCCGCACGTCGCTGTTTTCGTAGTTGCGGAACTGCTCGATGCGCCGGGCGGCGTCGGTGGGGTTGGTGCTCAGGTAGGCGTTTAGGGCAATGGCAACCACCGAATACGACGAGTCACTCAGGGCTTTTTCGTAGAGGGGCTGGTAGCCTTGCTGGTCCGGCCAGCTCAGCAGGGTGTTGATCGCCTCGGCCCGCACGTAGGAACGCGGGTCCTGCAAGGCCATCGTCCGGAGCTTTTCCCCCAGGCCGGCGGCGTCTTCTCCCTCGTAGCCCAGCAGGTTGCGCACGGCCATCTGGCGGATCACCCAGAACTTGTCGCCCAGGGCATCGGTGGCAAGCTTGCGCAGCGCCGGGTCGTCGAGCTTTTTGGCCTTGGGGGCCGACGCGGCGGAGGCTTCCTCTTCTGCTTCGGCCTCGGCCTTCACCACTTCGAACAACCCGTTGAACGCCTCGTAGCGGGAAAGGTAGCGGTCGGTGTTGTAGTACTGGAACGCCAGTTCGGCGACCGTTTTGGGGTGCTCGGTTTTGCCCAGCAGTTGCGTTTCGGCGTCAAAGAGCACGAGGTCCGGTTTGGCCGTAGCCGGCAGTTCTACGGTCTGCTCGGCCCGCGTGATCTCCACGGGGTGGGTGGTCAGCTTGCCGCCCGTCCACACGCCTACTTTCACCGGCAGGCGGTAGATGGGCGTGTACAGCGAATCCTGGCGCTGCTTGACGGTGAGGCGCACCTTGCCGTCGGCGTAGTCATGCGTCACCAGCAGGTCGGGGTGGCCGGCCGCCAGGAACCACTGGTTGAAGAACCAGTTGAGGTCTTCGCCGGTCACTTCTTCGAAGGCCAGCCGCAGGTCGTGGATTTCGACGCTGGTGTACTTGTGGGTATTGAGGTACAGGTTGAGGGCCGTGAAGAACGCCTCGTCGCCCACGTACTTGCGGAGCATGTGCAGGATGCGGCCGCCCTTGGCGTAGGAGTGGCTGTCGAACATCTCTTCGCGGTCGAGGTACTGGTAGCGGATAAGGGGCTCCTGCTTGGTTTCGGACTCGGCAAAGTACTGGTCGGCCTCGGTCTGGGCGTGGTAGTCGGCTTCTTCAAGCCCGTTTTTGTGTTCATGCCACAGGTACTCCGAGTAGTTGGCAAACGACTCATTGAGCGGCAGGTTGGCCCACGACTCGGTGGTAACCAGGTCGCCGAACCAGTGGTGGAACAGTTCGTGGGCAATGATGTTGTCGGAGTTGTCGTCCACCAGGTCGCGCCCGTCCATGAGCACCTTGTCGTAAAAAGTGATGGCTGTGGTGTTTTCCATCGCCCCCGACACGAAGTCGCGCACTACGATCTGCGAATACTTTTCCCAGGGAAACTTGTAGTTGAGCTTTTTCGAGAAAAACGCGATCATCTCCGGCGTGCGGCCGAAAATGGCTTTGGCGTACTTGGCGTACGCGGGTTCCACGTAGTAGTTGACCTCCAGGTTCTGCCACTTGTCCTTCACCACGGCAAAGTCACCCACGGCGATCATGAACAGGTACGGGGCGTGGGGCTGGTCCTGCTTCCAGTAGTCGGTGCGGGTGCCGTCTTTGTTGGCGCGTGAGTACACCAGGCTGCCGTTGGACAGGGTCACGTACTTGGGGTCCACGGTCAGGTACACCTCCTGCGTGCACCGTTCGTTGGGCGAATCAATGGTGGGAAACCAGCGGGAGTTGGCTTCGGTTTCGCCCTGCGTCCAGAGCTGGCGGGGCTTGCCGGGCTCGGCGCCGTCGGCGTTGATGAAGTACAGGCCCTTGTCGGAAGTAATGGCTTCGCTGCCGCCGGCGGGCAGTTCATTGGGCCGGGCCGTGTAGTCGATGGTAAGGGTGTAGGGGGTGCTGCGCGTGTACGTCTTGCCGAGGCCGATGCGCAGCCGGTAGTTGTCGTAGGTGTACTGAAGGGGCGTTTTCTGGCGGGTTTTCTCGTCGAGCAGCGCCACCGATCTGACCACAAAGCCCTTGGCGTCGAGTTCCAGCGAGTCCTGCGGGTAGAAGTGCGGTTTGAGCGTAAGCGTGGCTACGCCGTCCATCTGCTGTTTTGCCCAGTCGGGCCTTAGCTCTAGCTTTGTGTGCAGCAGGTCGTGCCGGCGCGTCCGCTCGGGGTTGTAGTTGCCCTTGCGGGAAACCCACTCCGGGGCGGCGTCGGTCGTGGTGTCGTGCTCCACCGGCCGGTCGTCGGGACGGGGGGTACTGCGGGCGACGGTAGTATCAGCGGCGGGCGTAGTGGCAGCAGTGGTTTTGGCCGATTTGCACCCTTCCAGTTGGACGGATAGCGCCAACAGGCAGGCGAGCCAGGCAACTCTATTCATGTGAATTTTCTTACTTTAACGGAGAATACAATTTTATCCACGAAGAAACCTATAATTCCTAATCTAGCCAAGCTGCATGCTGAAAATAACAGTCAACGAGGGCATCCGGATGGACGCCGAAAAAACGGCCGACGGGTTGTTGCTCAACGGGGAACGGTTCGCCCCCGACCTGGTGCGCATCGGGGACAACCGCTTCCACGTGATCCACGAAAACCAGTCGTACGAAGCGGAGGTGGTGCAAGCCAACCCGGCCGCCAAGTCGTTCACGTTCAAGATCAACGGCACGCTCTACCAGGTGGTGGTCCGCGACCGCTTCGACCAGCTCCTCGAACAGCTGGGCATGGCCCATGGGGGGGCCGGGACGGTAAAAGACCTGAAAGCCCCCATGCCGGGCCTCATCCTGTCGGTGGCCGTGGCCGAGGGGCAGGAAGTGAAAAAGGGCGACCCGCTGCTCATCCTGGAGGCCATGAAGATGGAGAACGTGATCAAGGCGCCGGCCGACGCCACGGTGAAGGCCATCAAGGTGCGCAAGGGCGACAGCGTGGACAAGAACCAGGTGCTGGTGCTGTTCTGAGGCGGGCGCCGGGGGCCAACATTTCTCCGGGCGGCCCTTCCATAGTCTGGGGGTCTTGCTATCTTTACGGGATTTTAAATAAAAAATTTTACATGAAATACCAGCGCATTCTGCTCAAATTAAGTGGTGAAGCCTTGGCCGGCCCCAACGGTGACGTGTTCGACGCCTCCCGGCTCAACCAGTACGCCGAAGAGATCAAGCGGGTCGTCAACGAAGGCGTGCAGGTGGCCATTGTGATCGGCGGCGGCAACATTTTCCGGGGCTCCGAAGCGGCGGCCGTGGGCATCGACCGCGTGCAGGGCGACTACATGGGCATGCTGGCAACGGTCATCAACGGCATGGCCGTGCAGGGCGCCCTCGAGAAGATCGGCTTATACACCCGGCTCATGTCGGGCATCAAGATGGAGCAGGTGTGCGAGCCGTTCATCCGCCGCCGCGCCGTGCGCCACCTGGAAAAGGGCCGCGTGGTCATCTTCGGCGCCGGCATCGGCAACCCGTACTTCACCACCGACTCCACGGCCAGCCTGCGGGCCATCGAAATCGAAGCCGACGTGGTGCTGAAGGGCACCCGGGTAGACGGCGTGTACACGGCCGACCCCGAGAAGGACCGCAACGCCACCCGCTACTCCACCATTTCGTTCGAAGACGTGTACAAGAAGGGCCTCAACGTGATGGACATGACGGCCTTTACGCTGTGCAAGGAAAACGGCCTGCCCATCATCATCTTCGACATGAACAAGCCGGGCAACCTGCTCAAAATCGTGCGCGGCGAGGCAGTGGGCACGCTGGTCACGATGGATAAGTAAACGGACCGGAGAAGCCTTTCGGGTTTCCAGCACCCGGAAGGTTTATGGGTCGCCTACTGCATAACTTCCCCGGCGGGCTCCCTTATGATCGAATTCGAAGATTTGGGCAAAGCCAACGCGCCGTTTTTTGCCGAATACCAACGGGCTTTCGAAAGCGTGCTGCGGGGTGGCCGCTACATCCTGGGCGATGCCGTACGGGCTTTCGAAGCCGACTTTGCCGCCTACTGCGGCGTACCCCACTGCACCGGCGTCGCCTCCGGCCTCGATGCCCTCACGCTGGCCCTAAAGGCGTTTGGCTTCCCGGCCGGGGGTGAAGTGCTGGTACCGTCCAACACCTTCATTGCCACCATCCTCTCGGTTTTGCACGCCGGCCTTACGCCGGTGCTGGTGGAACCCGACCTGCGTACCTACAACCTTGACCCGGAAAAACTGGCCGAACGCATCACCCCGCGGACCGTGGCGGTGGTGGTGGTGCACCTGTACGGCAAGTGCGCCGACGTGCCGCGCATCGAAGCCCTGGCCCGGCAACACCACTTGAAACTCGTTGAAGACGCCTCGCAGGCGCACGGGGCGCGGATCGGCACGCGCCGGGCGGGGTCGCTGGGGGATGCCTCGGCGTTCAGCTTCTACCCGACCAAGAACCTGGGGGCTCTGGGCGACGGCGGCGGCGTAACCACCCGCGACCCGGCGCTGCAAGCGGCCCTGCAATCGCTGCGCAACTACGGCTCCACCCAAAAGTACTACAACGACGTGCCCGGCTACAATTCGCGGCTCGACGAGGTGCAGGCGGCCTTTCTGCGCGTGAAGCTGGCCCGGCTCGACGAGATTACTGCGCACAAGCGGCAACTGGCGGCGCTGTACCTGCAAGGGTTGAAGGAAGATTTTGTAAAGCCCGTGGTGGAGGAAGGGTACTTTGACGTGTACCACATTTTCAATGTGCGGCACCCCCGCCGCGATGCGCTACGGGCCTACCTGCTCGAAAACGGCGTAAAAACGGAGATTCACTACCCGGTGCCGCCGGCCCGGCAGCGGGCCATGCGCGGCATTCTCGACCGTTTCGAATGCCCGGTTGCCGACACCATTCACCAGACGACCCTGAGCCTGCCCCTCTCCTACGCCCACGCGGCCGGTGAGGTGCACCGGGTGATCGAGGTCATGAATGGGTTTTAGGTATGGGGATTGGGTACTGAAAGACTGGGTACCAGGGTATTAAGGGATTAGGGTATTGGATTGTGCGGCGCCGAATACCTTAATCCCTTCAATACCCAATACCTATTCTCCCAACCTTGCCTGCACGCCGCGGATGGCGACGATGGCAATGGCAACCAGCAGGCCGGCGGCAAAACCTACCAGCAGGCAAATGGACAGTTTGGGGCTGTCGGGCTTGTCGAACCGGGTGAAGCCTTCAATCACCTGGATGTCGTCGATGAAGCGCAGGTTTTCGTCAATGCTGAGCCTTTTTTCGTAGAGGGTGACGATGATTTCGTTGATGCTGGCCGGATCGGTGAGGAAAGCGCCCGCGTTGCCCCCGCCGTTCTCCACCAGCCGGCGCAGGGAACCTTTCAGGCTGTTGAGGTCGGTAATCTGGCTGTTGATCTGGCGGCGGAGCGAATCGAAATTCTGTTTTTTAACGGCCACCCGCTCCCGCACGTACTTGTTGTTTTCCAGGGAGTGGATCATGCCGGCTTGCAGGTCCTCAAGGATGCGGTTGTCCTTCACGTGGGCCGTAATCAGGAAGGGATCGTCATCGGGGCTCGAGCCCACCATCTTCTGGTTCACCAGGTCTGCTTCGAGCTTGCCCACCTGGCCGGCTACGGCGTCGCTCACGTGGAGGCGCTGCGCCAGGGCGTGCCATTCCTTCTTCTTGAGGAGTTCCTGCCACGACTCCACAATGCTCATCACCTCCATGCTGCTGAGTATCCTGGAATCGGCAATCATGGTGACCCGGTACGTGGGCGGCAGCAGGTGGTAGGCCGCCAGGCCGCCGAGGGTGCCGAGGGTTACCGACAGCAAAAACAACGTCCAGTAGCTTTTTACGTACCGGACGCCGCTTTGGACCACCTGCATCAGGTCCACTTCGTCACTCTCAATCCGGGTGGGGTAGTTTTTTACTTCGGGCATACGGACTCGGGCTTGAATTCTTCGGGCGGCGCTAAAAAGCAGGGAGGATTTCGGAAATTTTCTGCAAGTGTACGGCTTTTTATCTACACCGCCCGTACCGCGGCCCCTACCCGCCGCCGCCCGTTTGGTGAGAACTGAGGCATTTTATTACAAGCGTAAGTACGGGTGCCCGGCGGCAGTTATTTTTTGAAAAACGAAATAAAGTCTAGTTTTGCGTCTGAATACGTAAGGTAACTTCCAAATTCGCCATTCCCGTCCCTGGCCCCAACTTTGCTCAACTGTTTATCTATTTTTAACGCGCAGAAATTATGGATTTAAAGGAAGTAGATGCCGGCGTCGACCAGAACAGTCATTGGTATTACCAGAGCAAAAAGATTCCGTTGATGAACTTTATCGAAAAGACCGTACTTACCCAGAAGGTAACCACGGTGTTTGACATTGGCTCCGGCTCGGGTTTTTTTTCCAATGAAATTGCAAAAGCGTTCGGCGGGAAGTTTGACCGGATCTACCAGTGCGACACGGCTTACACCGACGAAGAGGTGGAAAACACCCGCAACCGGAAAGTAGTACGCACCAAAACGCTGCCTCCCAAAATCACCAACGCGTTGATCGTGATGATGGACGTACTGGAACACATTGAAAACGACCGTGAATTCCTCGCCGACGTATTTGCCCGGTGCGAGGGAAACGACAACTACTTCTTCATTACGGTGCCCGCGTTCAAGAGCATCTGGTCGGGCCACGACGAGTACCTGGGCCACTACCGCCGTTACACCACCGACATGCTCAAAGACCTGCTGGCCGGCAACCAGGTCCATAGCCTCGGGTACATTTACGGCAGCCTGTTCCCGATTGCCTACCTGAAGCGAAAAATGGCCGGCAAAAAAGTAGAGAGCAACATGAAGCCGACGCACCCCCTGCTCAACGCCATCCTGCGCCGGTACTATTCGCTCGAAAACCGGGTGCTTCAGAACAAGATGTTTGGTTTAACCTGCCTGGCCACCGGAAAAATCAAGGCTCATTCCTAATTTACTTCGTCCATGCTCATTTCCATCGTGATCCCTGCCTACAACGAAGCGGTTAACATTGCGGACTCTCTCCTCCAGGTGCACACCTTTTTTTCGCGCTTCAACGCCGAGATCGTAGTGGTTGACGATGGCAGCACGGACGATACTTCGAAGATTGTGCGCGAACAGTGTGCGTACCCCAACCTGAAGCTGGTGACGCTGCCGCAGAACCGGGGCAAGGGCCACGCGGTAAAGGCGGGGGTGCTGGCCTCGAAAGGCCACCTGGTGCTGGTGACCGACGCCGACCTGTCGGTGCCCCTGTCGGATTTTGACAAGCTCCACCAATCTTTCTCGTCCGACGTGCCGGTGGTGATCGGCTCGCGGGGGCTCAAGGAATCGAAAGTGAAAAACGCCTGGTACCGGGTACTGCTCGGCAAGTTCGGCAACAAACTCATCCAGTTCATCATTCCCGGCATCGTAGACAGCCAGTGCGGGTTCAAGTTGTTTGAGGGAGGCGTGGCCCGGGAGGTGTTCGGCCGGCAGCGGCTCGACGGGTTCGGGTTCGACTTCGAGGTGTTGTTCATCGCCCAGAAGTTCAAATACCCGATCCGGGAAGTACCCGTGTCGTGGACCATGGCCGAACGCAAAAGCAGCGTGAAGTTCTACCACTATTTTTCGACCTTGCTGGAACTGGGCAAGGTCGTGTACAACGATGCAGCAGGAAAATACGGCGCCAGGCCCCTTCATTTGCCGGCCCGCCCCACTCCCATGCGCAAGGTAGCGCCCGAAAAACCTACCAGGATCGCCAACTAGCCATGGAAAGCCATGTAAGGGATGCCCCCCCCGGCCCTTCACCACGGGTATCGGCGCATGCCCGTCCGAAACCGGGAGGCGATGGGTCAAACCGCGTATGCCCGCCGGCAGTGGCCCGCCAAATACTAACCCGTCCGGATTCACATCCATGAGAGACAAACTATTGTTCATAGCAACTTTCATTGCCGTTGTCGTCTTCTTTCATGACAGTTACGGATTAAGGCTGCTGTTGCCGCAAAACATCAGTTGGATTATGACGTACCTGACGGACTGGGGCACGCATTACCTGGGCTGGTACTTTTTCCGGAATGAAGACTGGCACTTTCCTTTAGGGCACATTGCCAATTATTTTTACCCGGTCGGCACCAACGTGGGCTACACGGATTCCATTCCGTTGCTGGCGATCTTCTTCAAACTGTTGTCACCCGTGCTCCCGGAAGACTTTCAGTACTTCGGCATGTGGCTCTTGTTGTGCCATTTGCTGGCCGCGTATTTCACGTTACGGGTGTGCAAGCTCCTCAACGTAGGCACCCTTTACAGCTTTGTCGCCGCCGTACTGGTAACCACCAATCCCGTACTTTTTTTCAGGGGCATCCACCCGGCGCTGTGCGCCCACTGGCTGCTCATTGCCTGCGTGTACGTGTACTTGCTGAACCCGGCGTCCGTTGGGGTGGCCAGGATTCTGGGCTACCAGGCTATTCTGCTGGTGCTGAGCGCCCTGATCACTCCTTACCTGTGCGTAATGGTGCTGGGATGCATTTTCTTTACGGCGCTTAAGCTCAGCTTTTTCGACAAAGTCTTACCGGTAAAACACTTCTTTGGCTACGTGGGCCTGATGGTTTTCGGGCTTCTGGCGGTGTGGTACGCCTCCGGGATGATCACTTTCGGCAAGAAAGAAGACCTGGCATCGGCAGGTCAATATGGTTTTCACGGCCTGGACCTGAACGCCCTGTACAACGGGAATGGGTATTCCGCCCTGCTGTCGCAGCCGGGACTGGTGAGAGGGTATCACGAAGGCTACATGTACTTAGGCGTGGGGGTGCTTGTGCTGCTCTTTGCGGCGCTGGCGTACCTGGTGTACCAACGGGCAACGGCCGGCAGTCAGCAGGGCACGGGGCAGCTACGTGCGTACTTCAACAACGTTCACCTGGGCCCCCTGGCGACGCTGGCCGTCCTCTATACGCTGTTTGCGGTAACCCACATTGTTTCCCTCAACCAAGCGGTGCTGTTCCAGGTACCCGTTCCCGGCCCGTTGCTCCAGTTGGGCAACGTGTTCAGGGCAAGCGCCAGGTTCTTCTGGCTGCCTTATTACCTGCTGTTTCTGTTTGCCGTCGTAATCATCGCCAAAAGCCGGCTTAAGCCAGCGTTCAAAGCATCACTGGTTGTGGCTGCCCTGCTTGTTCAACTGTACGACGTCCGGCCCATGCTGACCGACCGCCAGTTGGGGGTTTACGGGAGTTACACCCCGCCCATCGACCCGAAATGGCGGGAGTTAATCAAGCAGTTCGATGAGATCGTTTTCTACCCTCCGTTCCAGTACACCTATCTTACTACTTCTGATTACCAGTATTTCTGTTACTACGCGGCCCGGGAGCGTAAACGAATCAACATTGGTTACCTGGCCCGGGCCGACAACAACGCCGTTGTGCAGATGAGCGATTCGTTGACCAATGAACTGGTTGAAGACCGGGTGTCGACCCGCAAGTTGTTCATCACCACCCCTCCGCATTTGAAGAGCTTTTTTTACGTACTACAGGCGGGGGCCGCCCGGCTGAACACGCTGGATGGTTATTATTACCTGTTCGGCACCAGCGTACGCAACCCTGTAGTGCTGAACATAAGTAACGCGGTCAATGCGGGGAAGCGGGAAAAGCTGGATTCGATCCGGACAGCCGCGGGCACGGGCATGGCGTTGTTTAAAGAAGCAGGTAAAATCACGATCCCCCAAGACGATTCCATCCGCTACAACCTGGACCTTTTTAACGACCAGGAGAAATACATCACTGTAAACGGGTGGGCTTTCGTGAGCAGCACGACAAACAACCAGGATGACTCGGTGTTCCTGTTCCTGAATGGAACTGATAAATCTTACCTGATCCCTGCCGAACCGCAGCCCCGGTCCGACGTGGCGGATTTCTTCAAGAACCCGGGGATAGCCAATGCCGGCTTTCGCAGTTTCGGGCTCAAGCAGGGCGTGGCCCGCGGCAACTACACGCTGGGCATTGCCATCAAGGGCAAACAAAACCAGTGGACCTACCAGCCCACCGACCGGACCATCAAGGTAGGCACCGAGTACGCAAGGGTTACGGCGGGGCCCGACACCATTCCGGCGGGCGACATCAGTTGGAACCTCGACCAGTGGGAGACTGACGGCCAATCCATCCGGGCGGCGGGCTGGGCGTTCTCCAACAACCAGGGGACGGAGGACGCGCTGATCCAGCTGGTGTTGCAGAACGGCAGCCGGACGTACCTCTGCGAAACCAATCCCGTACGCCGCCCCGACGTAGCGGCCCACTTCAAACAGGAAGGCCTGGGCCAGTCCGGGTTCGACGCCAAGGTTGCCAAAAGTGCCCTTCCCAAGGGCACCTACCGGGTAGGGATTTACATCAGAAACCGGAAAACGCAGGCCGCCGGAATGGTACTCACCAATAAAAACATAAGCATATGACGGGGATGTACGCCCCGGTTGCCGCCCGCCCCCCGGCACCAGTCGTACCCTCCGGAAACGGGCATCCCTTCCGATCAACCTTAGAAACAATGGCCCTTCACCCAGTATGCGCCCGAAGGGTTGTTCACCCGTGGCCCGGCAGCCTGACCCGGCGCCGGTCGCGGGAAGCAAGACTACGTATATGAGCTATTTTACCGTTAAATCCCTCAAGGGCCTTTACAATAAAGCCGGGTACAACCCTGACATTATCAGGAATACGGGATGGCTCTTTGCCGACAAGTTCCTCAGAATGGGGCTTAACTTCGTGCTTACTGCCTGGATTGCCCGTTACCTGGGTGCCGAGGTGTTCGGGATCTGGAATTACGCCATTGCTTTTACGACCCTGTTCGGGGTGTTTTCCACGCTGGGGCTCTACAGCATATTCATCCGCGACATCGTAAACCAGCCGGAGCATAAGAACGCCCTGCTCGGCAGTGCTTTCCTGATCAAATTCTTCGGTGGCCTGGTTACCGTGCTGGGCGCCTGCGTGTGCATCGTGATCAGCCGGCCCGGCGGCGTGTTGCTGCAACAGGTCGTTTTTTTCACCGCCACGGGCTACGTCATCCAGTCGCTTGACGTAATCGACTTTTACTTCCAGTCGCAGGTAAAAGCCCGTCGCACCGTACTGGCCCGAACCATTGCTTTCGGGGTAAGCGGCGCCCTCAAGGTATTTCTGGTGCTGAATCATTACCCGCTCCTTTACTTTGTGTGGGCGAACCTGCTGGAGCTGGCCATTGCGGCCGGGTGCCTGGCGGTGCTGTACAACCAGCGGGAAGGCCCTCTGCGGGAGTGGTCCTTTGACCGCGGGGTATTCGTGCGCCTGTTCAGGGCCAGTGCCCCCATTCTGCTCTCCGAGATCGCCATTGTAATCTACATGCGGCTGGACCAGGTGATGATCGGTGACCTGATCGGAGAGGCCGCCGTGGGCGAGTATTCGGCGGCAGTGAGGCTTTCTGAAATCTGGTACCTGTTTGCAAACATCATCTGCAGTTCGGTGTTCCCCTCCATCATCCAGGCCCGGAAGGCGAGCTGGCCGCTGTACATTGATAAGGTACAGCGTCTGTTCGACGTAATGCTGTGGGTAAGCCTGGCGGCAGCGGCAACCGTTACGCTGCTGTCGGAATTCATCATCGGGCTTTTCTACGGCGCGGCCTACGCAGGCGCGGCCCCGGTGCTGACGGTGCACGTGTGGACCGGGGTGTTTGTCTTTTTCGGCATTGCCAGCGGGCAATACCTGGTTGTGGAGAACTACACGAAAATATCCTTTTACCGTACGCTGTTCGGGCTGGTAACCAACGTAGTGCTCAACTTCATCCTCATTCCGACCCTGGGAACCGTGGGTGCCGCCTGGGCCACGCTGACCTCACAGGCGTTTTCCGCCCTGATCAGCAATCTCTTCTTCCGGCAAACGCGAAACCTCTTCTTCATGTACCTTAAATCAGCTAATCTGCTTAGGTTTGTGAACCGGTAATTGGTGAGCGGCCAAGTTGCAGAACGTTATTACCCGATGAAACAGTTGAATTCCCCGGTCCTTTTCCTGATCTTCAACCGTCCCGATACCACCTACCGCGTTTTCGAGGAGATCCGGCGGGCCCGCCCTGCCCGCCTGTACGTAGCGGCCGACGGCCCCCGCCCCAACCGGCCGGGCGAGGACGAGTTGTGCCGCCAAACCCGGGACATTGTGAACCGGGTCGATTGGGAATGCCACGTCGTTACCCTGTTCCGGGAGCAGAACCTGGGGTGCCGCCCGGCCGTGAGTTCAGCCATCGACTGGTTTTTCACCCACGAAGAAGAAGGCATCATCCTGGAAGACGACTGCCTGCCCGACCAGAGCTTTTTCTCCTTCTGCGCGGAACTGCTGGAAAAGTACCGCCACGACGAACGCATCATGCACATCGGGGGCGCCAACTTCCAGTACGGCCGGCAACGCGGCCAAGCCTCGTACTATTTCTCCCGCATCCCCCACATCTGGGGGTGGGCCTCCTGGCGCCGGGCCTGGCGGCACTACGACGTGGACATGCAGAGCTTCCCGGATTTTGTCCGCGACAACCGGATTGCGGCCCTGTATGCCGACGCGTACTCCCGGCAGTACTGGCTCAAGCATTTCCGGTGGGTGTACGGCAACGGCAACACCTGGGATTACCAGTGGGGATACACCGTGATGCGGCAGGGCGGCTACTGCATTACGCCCAACCAGAACCTGATCAGCAACATCGGCTTCGGGGCCGGCGCCACGCACGCCACGGAAACCAACAACCCCGTGGCGGCCCTGCCGCTCGGGAGCTTGCCCGTGGTTACGCACCCGGCCGCAGTGGCCGCCGATACCGAAGCAGACCTGTTTACCATCAGGCAAGTATTTCACTTCCCGCCGTTGCTGGTGCGGGCCAAAAATAAGATCAAGCGGCTGTGGAAGGAAAAATTCCACCCCTAACCCCAATTACAGAGCACATGGCAGAGGGCATTTATGAGAACTATACTTCTACTTCCGTACTCGCGGGCGTTGACGTAAAGCAGTTCACGGCGTGGAGCACCAAGTATTTTACAAAAAACATTCTTCCTCACTTCCCGCCTTCCAAGGAGATCCGGGTGCTGGAGATCGGCTGCGGCTACGGCCGCTACCTGCGGGCCCTGCTCGACCGGGGCTACGCCAACGTATACGGCATCGACATCAGCGAAGAACAGATCCGGTTTGCGCGGGAACACATGGGCATCAGCAGCGTGGAACAGGTGGACGCACTCGATTACCTGCACCGCACCCCGCATTCGTACGACGTGGTGCTGCTGCTCGACGTGATGGAACACCTGGAGGTAAACTACTCCGTTGAGTTGCTGCGCAAGATCTACGGGGTACTTAACAAAGGCGGCAAACTCATCATCCAGGTGCCCAACGGCATATCGCCCCTCACGCCCATCTACTTCAGTGACATTACGCACCACCGGGCCTACTCGGTCAACAGCATGTCGCAGAGCCTGCGCATGGGCGGCTTCAGCCAGTACAAACACTTCCCCATCTCGTCCAACGTAAGCGGCGTGCCGGCGCTGATTCGCCAGTTCTTCTGGGTAGCACTCATCAAACCGTTGATTTACACCTACCTGCTGCTGGGCCACGGCAATACCATGGCCGGCATTTACACCAGCAATCTCCTGACGGTAGCCGCTAAATGAAAATAGCCATTGACTGCCGGTCGCTGCGAAAAAAACCGGCCGGGGTTCCTAATTTTCTAATCAACGCCATCAATACCCTAGCCAGCCAACGCCCGGATATCACGCTGTACCTGCTTTCCAACGAAGCGTTTCACCCGGAAGCAGCGGGCCGCCTGGCCGGGCACGCCAATGTGGTTGCCGTGATCGAACCCCTGCCGGTGGGCCGCCGGATTGCCACCCTGTGGTACTTTTCCAAAGTGTACTTCCTCCTCAGAAAAATCCGGCCGGACGTTTTCATGGCCCCGGCCGTGCTGCTGCCCCCGGTCCTGCCCGCCGGCATCCGGTCGCTTGTCGTAGTGCATGACATGGTGTACAAGCAGTTTGCCGACACGATGTCGGCCAGCAACCGGATGCTTTCGTGGCTGCTCCACGACTACTCCATCCGCACGGCGGACCTGCTGTGGGCCGTATCGCAGTACACCCGGGCCGAAATCACCAAGGCGTTTCCGGAGCGGAAGTGCCGGGACGTCTTCGTGGGTTCGGCCGTAGACAAATCCGTGTTCCGGCAACTTGCGCTGACGGATGCCGAAAAGCAGGAACTGCTGCGCCGGCTTTCCCTGGACGAAAAGTTCATCCTGTTTGTGGGCACGCTCGAACCCCGCAAAAACCTGCATTTCCTCCTGGGGCTGATGCCCGAACTGGCCCGGCACGGCTTCAGCCTGCTCATCGTGGGTGCCAGGGGCTGGGGCGACACCCGGATCAGCGCCGTTGCCCAAGCCCCGGGGTTTCCCAGGGACAAAGTAGTGTTCTCGGGCTACCTCACCACCGAAGAACTGGTAAAGGTGTACAACCTGGCGTCCGTGTACGTTTCCACGGCCCTGAATGAAGGTTTTGGCCTGCCCCAACTGGAAGCCATGTGCTGCGGCTGCCCCGTGGTGACGGCCCACAACTCGGCCATGATCGAAGTGGTGGAGGGCGCCGGCAAAACCGTAGCGACCTGGCAGGAGTCCCATTGGATCGGGGCCATTCTGGAGGTGTATGCCAACCGTGGAGCGTACGCCGCGCGGGGGCTGCAACGCGCCCGGCAGTACGACTGGCGCGACATCGTGGGCCGCTTGCTGGCGCGGCTGCCCTGACGGGCACGCAGCGCCGATCCATTGAATTTCAGTAACTTTAAAATTTTAATAACCTCTAACCCTACCCTACCCATGAATCTTCGGGCGTTATTAACCCAGGTTAAACAATATTATTATCGTCTGCGGGGCAGAAGTGTGGAACAAACTTTTTCCGACGTGTACGAAAAAAACAAATGGGGGGGCGCGCAAGGGCAGTTTTACTCGGGTGCCGGGTCCGACGTTGAAAAACTGGGTAATTACATTGAAACCATCCGGGAGTTCATCAAAACGGCCGGGGTCACCTCCCTGGTTGACGTGGGCTGCGGCGATTTCAGGGTGGGGCAGGCCATTATCAAAGGGCTGAACGTGCGCTATACCGGCGTGGACGTGGTACCCAAGCTGATTGAGCACCACAATGCTACGTACGCCAATGACAAGATCAACTTCTTGTGCCTCAATGCCGCAGTGGACCCGCTGCCCCCGGCCGATCTTTGCCACATCCGGCAAGTGCTGCAACACCTGAGCAATGAGCAGGTTGCCGGCATTCTCCAGAAACTAACCCATTATAAGTATGCCATCATCACGGAACACGTTCCTACGGATGCCCGCGTCAAACCCAATGTTGACATGCCGCCCAGTTCGGGTACCCGGCTCGCCAGGAATTCCGGCGTATTCGTCGAACACCCTCCCTTCAACCTGAAAGCAGAAACCATCTACGAATTGCAGTGGGATGACCATTACCCCGCGGTAATCAGGGCGTCCCTGATCAGAGTGGGAAACCAGTAAGGCCCGTGCGTTTAATCATCTTCATCCTGGTACAATTGTAATTCGTTCCAATCCATGAGAAGGCTTCAAATTTTGTTTTTTTGGTTATTCCAGCGGAAGAATAACGTAAGTCTGGCCGAGTTGCTCAACTTCCTGCGCAAGCCGGCCCTCAAAAGCATTGCCGGCCGGTACGTGTACCAGATCCAGCCCGGCAAGGACTTCTACGCCGTTACGTACCACAACCTGCCCCACCCGTTGTACTGGCCGGCCGCGTTTCCCACCGACGCCATCTACCAGGTCACGGCCGAAACCTTCGACAACCAGGACTGGCACTACTACCAAAAGGAGCACACCGAGGTGCAGGCCGGCGAAATCCTGCTCGACGTGGGTACGGCCGAGGGGTTGTTTCCGCTCACGGTCGTGGAGAAATGCCGCAAGGTCATCCTGGTGGAGCCGCACCCGCTGCTGCACCGGGCCCTCCGGCAAACGTTTGCCGCCTTTGCCGACAAAGTAACCATCATTCATTCGGCCGTGGGCAACCAGCAGGGCGAGTTGTATTTCCAGGGCGGCTCCCTCACGGGCCAGTTGTCAACCACGGCCGGCTCGGGGGAAAAAGTGCCCGTCAACAAGATCGATTCGCTCATTCCCGCCGACCAGCCGATCACCTACCTGAAAGCCGACATTGAAGGATTTGAGTTGCCCATGCTGCAAGGGGCGGCCGAGACCATCCGGCGCAACAAGCCCAAGATCGCCGTCACCACGTACCACACCGAAAACGAACCGGAAGCCATCATTGCGTTCGTAACGGGCCTGGTGCCCGAATACAAGTACTACGTGAAAGGCGTAACCCAGTACGGGGGCAAGCCGGTCATGATTCATTTCTGGGTGTAGCCGGGGGGCCTTTATGAAAATAAACAAATATTTCCCGGTTGCTTTCGTCTACTTTTTCCTCAACAGTGCGGGGTTGCCGGCCAGCCTGCTCTACACCACGCTGCTGACCCCCTTATTTTACCTGTGGCTGGTGCTCCGGCGGCAGCGGTACGTGCTGGCCAAATTCGTGCTGCCCCTGCTCCCGTTCGCCCTGGTGCAACTGAGCAACGGGGTAGACGATTTTTTTTACGCCAAATCGGTGGCGTACTACTTCACGGTCTACATTTTTACGTACGCCTGCTACGTGCTGGCGAAGCGTTACGACGGTTGGCCCGCCCTTTTTGAGAAGCTCACCCGGTATAATTTCGCCTTTACGCTGCTGTCCATCGTCCTTTTCGTTACGCCTTACCAGGAGTTGGTGTGGTACGTCACCACCGTGTCGGAAGGCATTACCCGGTTTCCGCGCCTGGCCCTGCTTACTTACGAGGCTTCGTATTATTCCACCCTGCTGGTGCCCCTGTTCGCGTTTTATTTCCTCCGGTTGCTGCTGGGCAAAGTCACCCGGCAGAACGTACTGCTCACCCTGATGCTGGCCTTTTCGCTGGTACTGTCCTTTTCGATGGGCGTGCTGGCCGGCCTGGCCCTTTCGTTTGCCATCCTGATTCTTTTCCACCTGCGCAGGTTTCTGAGCCGCAAATCCGTGCTCTACCCGTTCCTGTCTTTGCTCCTGCTGGGCGGGCTGGGCCTGATCCTGTTGTTTGTGGTGTACCCCGAAAACCCGCTTACCGTCCGCATTTACAACATCCTGGAAGGCACCGACAGCTCGGGCCGGGGCCGCACCTTCGAGGCGTTTGAGCTGGCCTACCTGGTGGCCGAAAGCAAAAGCGTGTGGTGGGGCGTGGGGCCGGGGCAGGTCAAGGTAGCCGGCGATTACATCATCCGCAGCTTTTACGGCATGACGCCCGCCGGCGAACTCTCGGTAACCATTCCCTGCGCCTTTGCCGAAACCCTGGCGATCTTCGGGCTGGTCGGCGCCGCCGTTCGTTTCGCGGCTACCTGGTACCTCTTTTTCCGGACCCGGGTGTACAACAACTACTTCCGGCTGTTCCTCTTCACCTACATCTTCATTTACCAGTTCACGGGCAGCTTCATTACCAACGTGGCCGAGTACGTCATCTGGGTGTTTGCCTTCGTCAACGTGTTTCCCGAGTTTGACAAGTCGCCGGCGGCCGGGCCGCAGCCCGTGCGCGACAACGTACGTCAGCAGGAGGTACTTGCGTAAAATTGGTAACTTCGCACTTCGAATTGATTGCATCTCTTGGAAAGGCAAAGGATCGGCATTGACGCAAAGTGGTTTTTCAACGGCCCGGTGAGCAACCGGCTGGTCGTCCGGCAACTCACCGAGCAGTTGGTGAAGCAGAACCCCGGTCACGCGTTGTTCTTCTTTCTCAACGAGGCCGACCGCCACCTGCCGTTCCCTTACGCGGGCCCCGGGGTACACCTGCATTACGTGTGGGCCCGCAACAACCAGTTGTCCAACCTGTTTGTATTGCCGCCGCTGGCGCACCGCCTGGGCCTCGACGTGGTGCTGTTCCAGAATTTCGCTTCTTTCTACGGCCGGTTCCGTAAGATCGCCTACATCCACGACGTGCTGTTTCACGAATACCCCCAGTTTTACACCCGCAAGGAGAGGGCGTACTTCTCGACCATGAAGGCGCTGGCGGCCCGGGCCGACCTGGTCTGCACCATTTCGCACGCCGAGAAAGAACGCCTGCTGCGGCACGGGTACCAGTCCGACGCGGCCCGCATCCACGTGATCCACCACGGAGTGAGCCCGGTGTTCCGGCCGGCCGAAAGCTACCCGGCGGCGGTGCTCGACGACCTGCGGCGGCGGTACCGGCTCCCCGAACGGTACATCCTGTACGTAGGACGGCTGAACGTGCGGAAAAACATTGCCGGGCTGCTGCGGGCCGTGCCGCAACTGCACGACCAAACGATACCGGTGGTGGTGGTAGGGGCTAAGGACTGGAAGATGGAGCCGCTCGACGGCCTGATTGCCGACATGAAGCTTACCGACCGCCTTGTATTTACCGGCCACGTGCCCGATGCCGACATTCCCGGCCTGTTTGCGCTGGCTACGGTGTTTTGTTTCCCCTCCTTTGCCGAGGGGTTCGGGCTGCCGCCGCTGGAAGCAATGGCCTCGGGGGTGCCGGTAGCGGTAGCCAATACCACTTCCCTGCCCGAGGTGTGCGGCGAAGCGGGCACGTACCTCGACCCCTACGACCCGGCGTCGGTGGCCGCGGCCCTCAACCGCCTGCTGGACGACGATGCCCATGCGCGGCACCAGAGGACGCTGGGCCTCCGCCGGGCGGCCTCCTTTACCTGGGAAAAAGCCGGCCGGGAACTGCTGCGGAGCATTGGGAGTCGGGGAGTTGAGTTTGGGAGTTTGAGCGTTAAGGAGTCGGGGAGTTAAGGAGTTGGGGAGTTGCCGCTTAATTCTCAAACGCTCTAACTCCTTAACTCCCCGACTCCACCCAGTATGAAATGGAAATTTTAGCAAATAGAAGGCTATGAAGATTGCGATTGCGGGTACCCGGGGTATTCCCAACTACTACAGCGGCTTTGAGCAACTGGCCGAGTACCTGTCGCGGGACCTGGTAACGATGGGGCACGAGGTGTACGTGTATAATTCGCACAACCACGTGTACCAGGAAAAGACCTGGCACGGCGTCAACATCATTCACCAGTACGACCCCGAGTACAAGGTGGGCACGTTCGGCCAGTTCATCTACGACTACAACTGCATCCGCGACAGCCGCAAACGCGACTTCGACGTGATCCTGCTGCTAGGCTACACCAGCAGTTCGGTGTGGGGATGGATGCTGCCCAAAAAGGCGGTGGTGTTTTCCAACATGGACGGCCTGGAGTGGAAGCGGTCCAAGTACAGCCCGCCGGTGCAGCGGTTCCTGAAGGTAGCCGAACGGCTGGCCGTGCAAACCAGCGATTACCTGGTGGCCGACTCGCTGGGCATCCAGACTTACCTCAAAAACAAGTACCAGGTCGAGTCTACGTTCATTCCGTACGGGGCGCACCCCTTCCACCAGCCCGACGCCGCGGTGCCGGCAGCATTTGACCTTCAGCCCTACGGCTACGACATGCTGATGGCCCGCATGGAACCCGAAAACAACATCGAGACCATTCTGCAAGGCGTGCAGGCCGCCCGCACCGACCGGCCCTTCCTGGTGATCGGCAACTATAAGAAGAAGTACGGGTACCACGTGTACAACCGGTACAACGGCGGCCGCATCCGCTTCATCGGCGGCCTCTTCGACATCAACAAGCTCAACAGCCTGCGTTACTTTTCGAACCTGTACTTCCACGGGCACAGCGTGGGCGGCACCAACCCTTCGCTGCTGGAGGCCATGGCTTCGGGGGCTCTCATCTGCGCCCACCAGAACGAGTTCAACGCGTCTATTCTCAACGAACACGCCTACTACTTCTCCGACAGCGGGCAGGTGCGGCAAGTGCTCCAGTCGGTGCGCAAGACGAATCCCGGGGAGGCAGATAAGATCCGCGCCAACACCGGTAAAATCGAGCATTTTTACACCTGGGACAAGGTAAACCGCGCCTATGAACAATTGCTGCGCACCGGCTGGCAGGCCGGCAAACGACGTTAACGCATGACAACCGCTGCGACGACCAAGCTCTTTTCGGGACTGCACCGCATCGGCCAGTCTCAGTCCGTGCGGTGGTGGCTCCTGGTGGCCATTACCGTCACGCTGCCGTTCACCATGCTGTTCAACAGCTTCCTGATCATCCTGCTGGGGGCGCACTGGCTGCTGGAGGGCCGCTTCCGCGAAAAGCTGCAACGGCTCGGGCAGCAACCGCTGGCGCTGGCCTGGATGGCCTTCTACCTGCTGCACCTGCTCGGCATGCTCTACACCACCGACCTGGACGCGGGCAAGCGGGACATGGAAGCCAAGCTTTCCTTTTTCGTGCTGCCCCTGCTGCTGGGCTCGGTGCGGCCCCTGGCCCGGCAGCAGGTACGGCGGCTCACGTACCTCTTCGTGGCGGCCTGCGCTGTGGGGACCCTCTACGCCCTGGTGCGGGCGGGCCTGGCGTACCTGGGCGACGGCAATGCCGAACACTTTTTCTACCACGAACTGAGCGGGTTCATCGGCATGCACGGCATTTACTTCGCCATCTACGTGAGCTTTTGCCTGTTCGTGTCGGCCGACTTTCTCATCCGGCACCGGGGCGAGGGTTCTTCCCGCCTTACATGGGGCGCCGGGCTGCTCATGCTGCTGTTCTCCGTCACCATTATCCTGCTTTCGTCCAAAACGATGATCCTCCTGCTGGTGGTGTACCTAAACGTATTCCTGGTGCTATACGCGGCCAAGGGCCGCCGCCGGTACATGTTGGGGGCAGTGGTGGCAGCCAACGTGCTGCTCGGGGCGGCCCTGTTGAGCCTGCCATTCGTGCGGGAGCGGTTCCGCAACGCCCTCAACACCGACTTCAGTTACATGCGGCAGGGCGAATACGAATTTTATTATACGGGCATTTCAATGCGGGTAGCCATCTGGAAAGTGTGCACCGACATCATCCGCGAACAGGGAACCTGGCTGTGGGGCGTGGGCACCGGTGACGGCCAACTGCTGCTGGACGAGAAGTACCACGCCTACGGCTTCTATACGGGCAACCCGGCCCTCAACGACCGCGGAATTCTCGGTTTCAACGCCCATAACCAGTACGTGCAGTTTCTGCTGTCGGTGGGGCTGCTGGGGCTGGGGGGCTTCCTGGCGTTGCTGGTGCTGTCGATGCGGCTTGCCGTGCGGTCGGGTCAGCACCTGCCGGCGATGCTGCTGGTCCTGCTGGCCGTGAGCTGCCTCACCGAGTCGGTGCTGTGCCGGCAGAAAGGGGTGGTATTTTTTATGCTGTTCTACTGCCTGTACACGTTTCATTCCGTTTCCCAATCCTCAATTGCCCATTCCCGGACATAGTCGTTTATGAATCCTTCGCTGCAAGCATTACCGGAAAAAAAGGTCAACACCACCGTATTGCTCTTCCTGATCCTGGCCGTAGGTACGGCGCTCCGGCTGTTCCGCCTCTCGTACCAGAGCCTCTGGTACGACGAGTTGCACTCCATGATCCCGACCAACCCCGCCAACACCCTGGCCGCGCTGATCGAGTACTGCAAAACCGACCAGCCGCCGGCCTACTTCATTATGCTGCACTACTGGTTCAAGCTTTTCACCCACAATGAGTTTTACGGCCGTTTGTTTTCGGTCCTCGTCGGGGTGCTCGGGCTGGTGGCCATGTACGCGCTGGGCCGCGAGGTGGGTGGTCGTAAGGTAGGGCTGGCGGCCTGCTTTTTCACGGCCATCAACTGGTTCCACATCCTCTATTCGCAGGAGGTCCGCTTTTACGGGCTGCTTTTCCTGTTCACCGTCCTCTCGTACCTGTTCTTCATCCGCGCCTACCGGCGGGAACGCGCCGTTGATTTCATCGGCTACACCCTCACTTCCATCGGCCTCATTTACACGCACTACTACGCCATGGTGGTGCTGCTCACGCAGCTGATTACGTTCGGGTGGATGATCTACAGCGGCCGGCGGTCGTGGCGCTTCATCGGAATGGCCCTGGCGTCGGGCGTGGCGGTGGTCTGCGCCTTCATTCCCTGGATGCCCGTCGTATTGCAGGACAACGACATTCCGTCCTTCTGGATCCAGCGGCCCAACCCGTTCTTCTGGGGATTATACTTCTACGTGTACCTGGGCAAAGATCCCGTGCTGGCCCTTGTCTACGTCGCCCTCGGCATTCTGTACCTGCGGTACATAATCGGGCTTTTCCGCCGCGAGGGGGTCCAAAACGTGTCTTTCGAGGTAGCCTTTTTCATCATCGTCACCCTATGGATCGGGCTTACGTACCTGATTCCGTACCTCCAGTCCATCCTGAGCGTACCCGTGCTGCACGAACGGTACACCATCATTACCCTGCCGGCCTTGTTCATCGTATTTGCGCTGGGCTTTAAGCGGGTTAAATCGCGCCGCACGCAGCAAATCCTGCTGGGGGTGGCCGTGCTGTCCACTACGCTCAACTTTCTTTTCTTTAACCGGTACTACACCAAGATTTCCAAGAGCCAGTTCCGGGAAGCGGCCCTGACCGTCATGAAATACAACCGGGACGGCACGAAAGTATACAGCGACCAGGACTGGTTCTACAACTTTTACTTCGAAAACTACGGTTCTCCCATCCGCGTGACCACCAGCTACGGCGCTGACCTTGGGCACCTGCTGGTAAATGACAAGAAGGTGTGGGTGCTGAAAGGCATGCAGTTGCCGGGAATTGACAGCGTACAACAGCGATACCTGGACACCCATTTTCCCGTGAAGACGACATATCAATTCGCAGAAACCAGAGCCACCTTGTACCAGCGGAAGGAAGCCGCACCCGGGCCGCCTGTCATCTCTTCTTCGGCGGCTTTAGAGTAAGTTTTTCCCGTAAAATGTGACTATGCAGCAAAAGCAAATCGTCAGCCTGCGGGTACACCAACTGACTTACGGCGCGGCGGTCCGGGAAACGGTGCGCATGGCCGCGTCCCGCCAGCCGGCCTACGTTTGTTTTGCCAATGCGCACATGATCGCCGAGGCCCACCGCAACCCCGTTTTTGCGCAACAAGTCAACGCGGCCCACCTCGTACTCGCCGACGGCATGCCGGTAGCCCGGGCATTTGGGTGGTTGTATGGCATCCGGCAAGACCGCGTTGCCGGCATGGACTTTATGCCCAGCGTGATTGCCGCCGCCGCCGAAGCAAACGTAAAATTGTACCTGTTCGGCTCCCGGCCGAAAACCCTGCGTATGATTACGCAAAGAATTGGACGGGAATACCCGAATTTGGAGATATCCGGCACTTTTTCGCCGCCTTTCGGCAAGTGGTCGGCCGAAAGCAACGATATGTATATTGAGAATATTCGTAATTCTGGGGCGCAAATCGTGCTGGTATCCCTTGGTTGCCCGAAACAGGAAACGTGGATGGCCCAGCATTACCAAAAAATGAACGCCGTACTGGTGGGAATTGGCGGGGTATTTGATGTGTACGGGGGGCTGCGGCGAAGGGCGCCAGGATGGATGCAGCGGTGGGCGTTGGAGTGGCTGTACCGCCTGTTGCAGGAACCCGGCCGGATGCTGAAACGTTACGCGAAGACCAATAGTATTTTTATCGTTCTCATCCTGCGTCAATGGTTGGCCCTTAAAGTCGTTCCTTTTTTCAAAAAATAATTTTTTGGGGTGCAACCAATCGCATGAGCAACGTGTCATGCCGAGAGAACGGGTAACGCGGGCCGGGCCCACAGAAAGGCAGAAGGAAACCAGATATAAATATTTTTATACAAACCTGCATAATTTGAACACCAAAGCCTGTGCGCAGTGATTTTTGCAATACATAATTGAAAAAGGCTTAGTTTTACCACTGGATCAATCGAACTAAATTGCGATAAAGTTGGCGGCTAAATTCTCACAGTTTGCGCGGATCGTGTACTTGATGGGTGATATTTTTCTAATCAACCTTTCGTTTGCGCTAGCCTACTCACTAAAATTCGGAGACCTGGCTATTTTCCGGCAACCGGCGTACCTGGTTCTGTTTTTCTACTACAATGTGGTGTGGCTCGCCGTATCGTTCACCCTTCGCATCTACAACATCAGCCGGGTGGCCCGCTACACCGGCATTGCGCTGGACCTGCTCAAGCTCCTTTTCTTTCACGTTTCGCTGGTGACGGCCTTTATCGTCGCCATCAAGGGCTACGATTATTCGCGGCAACACCTGGTGGTCACCTACCTGCTGGTGTCGGCCTCGGTGGTGGCCTGGCGGCTGGGCTGCGTCAAACTGTTCCGCATGTTCCGCGTTGCCGGGCGCAACAGCCGGCGGGTGGTGATCGTGGGGATGAGCGAAATTGCCAACCAACTCAAGAAGTTCTTCAACATTAACCCGCATTACGGCTACCAGTTCATGGGCTTTTTCGACGACCGGGCAGCCGGCGGCGAAGACCTCAAGGGCAAAGTGGCCGACGTAAAGGAATATGCACTGACCAACAAGGTCGATGAGATTTATTGCACCATGACTGAAGTGAACAACCGGCAAGTGAACGAACTGCTTGACTTCGCCGAGAAAAACCATATCCACGTGAAGGTGGTCCCCGACTTCCGCGAGATCAATTACCGTAAGATTGAGATTGACTTCTACGACGACTTCCCGGTACTTACCTTCCGCGAAATTCCGCTCGACGACGTGCTCAACCAGGTGGTGAAGCGTTCCTTCGACGTGCTGTTTTCGCTGCTGGTCATCGTGTTCGTGTACCCGTGGCTGCTCCCCATCATTGCCCTGCTCATCAAGATTGATTCGCGGGGGCCAATCTTCTTCTGGCAGCAGCGGTCGGGCCGCAACAACCAGAACTTCTGGTGCCTCAAGTTCCGCAGCATGTACGTCAACGATGAGTCAAACTTCAAGCAGGCCACCCGCGACGACAGCCGCATTACCCGCGTGGGCAGGATTCTGCGCAAGACGAACCTGGACGAAATGCCCCAGTTTTTCAACGTACTGCTGGGCCACATGTCGGTGGTCGGACCCCGCCCCCACCCCATCAAGCTCGAACGAGAACTTCCGCACGATCATTGACCGCTACGACGAACGCAACCTGGTGAAGCCGGGCGTTACGGGCCTGGCGCAGGTGAAAGGGTACCGCGGCGAAACCGCCCATCCGCAACTGATGAAGAACCGCGTCCGCGTAGACTTGTTCTACATCGAGAACTGGACCTTTATCCTCGACATCAAGATCATCTTCCTCACCGTTACCAGCATGATGCGCGGCGACCGCAACGCCTTCTAACGCGCCGCTGCCACTTCCCCCGTACGCCAAAGGCAACCTGCCACTTATACCAGTCGGTTGTTCGTTATTCGTTGTTAGTATTTTTCTGTTTTAAAGGCAGTTGTGAACAACCAAATACGTAATCTCGAAGTCATTATCAGCATCATTCAGGCCCTAAAACAAGAAAGCCATCCCGAAGGATGGCTTTCTTAATAAGCAGCAGGCAGGTTGCTTATGCCTTCTTTTCTTTGATGCGGGCGGCTTTACCGGCCTTGCCCCGCAGGTAGAACAACCGGGCGCGGCGTACAACGCCCTGGCGAATCCGCTCAATCTTCTCAATGCTGGGAGAAGCGATGGGAAAAATTCTTTCCACGCCCACGCCGTTGGATATCTTGCGGACGGTGAAGGTTTCACCGGCACTGTTGGCGTTGCGGCGCTGGATGACGGTACCCTGAAATTGCTGGATACGCTCTTTGTTGCCTTCGCGGATTTTTACGTGTACGTTGACCGTATCACCGGGCTTGAAGTCGGGGAAGCTGCTGCGCCGCTGACGGGCTTCCGCTTCAATCATTTTAATTAATTCGCTCATGTTGGTATAGTCAGTATGCTAGATGCGCCGTTGACTTTTGGAAAATGAGTGCAAATATAAGAATAATTGAGAATCAATGGGAATACCGGGAATAATATTCGCGGAATATATTCCCGGTATTCCTGGGAATACGCCTGCTGTCTTTATCTTTGTCGCATGGCATCGCAAGAGAAAGCTTCTGAAAACTCCCTTCCCAAGATCATTTCCCACGCCAAAGAATACGGCTTCGTGTTCCCCTCCAGCGAAGTGTACGACGGCCTGGCCGCCGTGTACGACTACGGCCCCTACGGCGTGGAACTGAAGAACAACCTCAAGACGCTCTGGTGGAAAGCCATGACGCAACTGCACGACAACGTAGTAGGCATTGACGCTGCCATCTTCATGCACCCGCTTACCTGGAAAGCCTCGGGCCACGTGGATGGCTTTAGTGATCCGATGATTGACAATAAGGATTCCAAGAAGCGCTACCGGGCCGACCAGTTGCTGGAAGCCAAAGCCGAAGAATACAGCAAAGCCGGGCAGGAAGAGAAAGGCCAGGCCCTGCTCAACGAAATGGGTCGCCTGCTGGGCGCCGAAGACCTCAACGGCGTGCGGGAACTCATCCTTGCCGAAGGCATCAAGTGCCCCGTGTCCGGCACGGCCAACTGGACGGAAGTGCGGCAGTTCAACCTGATGTTTTCTACCAAGGTGGGCTCGGTGGCCGAAGACGCCGACACTATTTACCTGCGCCCCGAAACGGCCCAGGGCATCTTCGTCAACTTCCTCAACGTGCAGAAGACGGCCCGCATGAAGATCCCGTTCGGCATCGCCCAGATCGGCAAGGCTTTCCGCAACGAAATCGTAGCCCGGCAGTTCATCTTCCGGATGCGCGAATTTGAGCAGATGGAAATGCAGTACTTCCTGCGGCCCGGTGAGGAAATGAAGTGGTACGAATTCTGGAAGGAGACCCGCTTGAAGTGGCACCAGGCCGTGGGCCTGCCCGCCGAAAAGTTAAAGTTCCACATCCACGAGAAACTTGCTTTCTATGCCAATGCCGCCGTAGACATCGAGTTCGAGTTTCCCTTTGGCTTCAAGGAAATAGAAGGCATCCACTCCCGTACCGACCACGATCTGGGCAGCCACCAGAAGATGTCAAAGAAGAAGATGCAGTACTTCGACAACGACGTAAACCCGGAGACGGGCAAACCGTACGGCAACTACGTGCCGTACGTGGTGGAAACGTCCGTAGGTGCCGACCGCCTGTTCCTGGCCGTGCTCTGCAACGCCTACACCGAAGAAACGGTGGGAGCAGGCGAAGACCAGAAAGAACGCATTTACCTGAAGCTCCACCCGGCCATTGCCCCGGTGAAAGCCGCCATCTTCCCGCTGGTTCGCAAGGACGGCCTGCCGGAGAAAGGCCAGCAGATCTTCAACCAACTCAAGCAGGACTTCCGGGTGATCTACGAAGAACGCGACGCCATCGGCAAGCGGTATACCCGCCAAGACCTGATCGGCACGCCCTTCTGCATCGCCGTGGACCACCAGACGCTGGAAGACGACACCGTGACCATTCGCCACCGCGACTCAATGGCCCAGGAACGCGTCCTCATCAGCGACCTCCGCGAACGGATTGCCCGCGAAGTCTCCCTGTCGCGCATCTTCGAGAAGCTATAACGAAAGGCTAACACGAGAAGCTATAAAAAGAGCCCGGCACCGAAGCCGGGCTCTTTTTTATGGCAACTACGCTAATCTCTTATCCTTTCGGATGACTTCAACAAGTTGATGTCCTTGCGAATGAACCGGTTGGCAATCAGGTTGCAAACCATGGCCCCCATCGGCAGGTACGTGCCCACGAGGTACTGCCCCTGCTGCCCCGGGATGAGGTCTTCGCCCTGGTTGGAAAACAGCATGATAAGACCCAGCACGCCGGCCATCAGCAGGGAATTGAGGGCGCCCAGCTTGATCTGCAACAGCCGGTTCTTGAACCGGGTGATGGAGTAGAACGCAATCAGGGCGGCAATAATGGCCAGGCCCGCAATGTAGAACACGGGCTTGGAAGACACCTCGGCCTGCTGCCGGAAGTGCTCCAGTTCGAAGGCATTGAGGGTCGTGACCTGGTTGCCCTGCTGCTCCTGCCAGCAGTCCAGGAATACGGTAATCAGCATCAACGCCCCGAGGATGAGCAAAAATATCGTTTGAACGCGCTGCCACATAAGCTTACAAATGTTAAATGCGAAACGTTTACGTGCTACCTGCAAAGGTGCAATATTGCCCCATTCTCGGGTAGCATTCAACACCTGGCATTCAAAATTTCTTCGCTACATCTCGATGCCCATCTGCCGCATGAGCTGGCTGGCGTTAAAGCTCCGGCAGATCCCTTCGCGCAGCTTGTAATCGAAGTGCAGCTTGCCGTCGGCGAGGTCGCTGTTGAAACTGTAGTTCTCCACGTACTCCGGTGACACCTCGCCCAGTTGCCCCAGCGCCAGGTCGTGCGTGGACACGAGGCCCGACGCCCGGTGTTTGTGCAGTTGCCGGATGAGGGCTTTGGCGCCTTCGTGCCGGTCGTGCGAGTTGGTACCCTTCAGAATTTCGTCGAGCAGGTAAAAAACGGGGGGACTATCCGGCAGCAGTTCGATCAGCTGGCGGAGGCGCTTGAGTTCGGCGTAGAAGGACGACACGCTTTCTTCGAGCGAATCCTGCGTGCGCATGGCCGTGAACACCCGGAAGACCGAAAGGCGGCAGGCAGTGGCGCACACCGGGGCCCCGGCCAGGGCCAGCACGGCATTGATGCCCAGGGTACGCAGGAACGTACTTTTGCCCGACATGTTGGAGCCCGTCACCACGACGGATTTGCCCAAGCCCGCCAGGGTAAAGTCGTTGCTTACCCGCTTGCCGGCGAGGATCAGCGGGTGGCCCAGCTGGCGGGCTTCGTACTGCAAGGCGTGGGTGGTGAGCTCGGGCAGCGCGTAACCGGGGTTGGCGTAGGCAAAGCCCGCGAGGCTGTTGAGGGCTTCGGCTTCGCCCAGGGCCCCAAACCACTGCCGCACCGTGCCCGCCATGCCTGCCTTCCAGCGTTCGAGCCGGATCAGCCAGAACAGGTCCCACAGCAGCAGGGGGTTGGCCATCAGGTAGAAAACGGCGTTGTTGCGGGCTTGCAGGTTGGTCAGCAGTCCCGCCAGTTGGTGAATTTTCTCCGAAGCCGTGACGCCTTCCCCGACCAGTTGCGCCTTTACGGCCTGCATCTTTTCCGCCCCGAAGGAATGCGTCTCCAGCGTGCTGATCAGTTTGCCGTAGGCCCGCAGGGTCCGCGCCGTCTGGTACGCCCCTTCGGCGGCACGGTGCACGGCCGCAAACGAGTACCGCAGCAACCAGCCGTTCACCAGCAGGAGCACCACCGGCAGGTGGTACGTAACGGCCTCGGTGAATATGGCCAGCCCGATGGCCGCCAGCGTAAGCACGGGCATCAGGTAAGCAAGGACCACCAGCCACTGGCGCCCGCTCACGGCCGGGGGTTCGCCCAGCCAGGCGAGGAGTCGTTGCAGCGTTTCGGGATCACTGTCGAGGTGGCGGCCGGTGGCCTGGAACGCCTGCCGCCAGTCGAGGGCCGGGGCCAGTTCGGTGACGGCCCGTTGCCGCCCCCGGATTTCGTCCAGGGAGGCGGCGGCTCCCAGCCAGCCGGCCAGCCGGTGCCGGCCGTCGAGGGTATTGGTGCGGTTGAGCAGTACGTACAGCGAACTGCGGCCGAAGATGTCGAGGTCGCCCGTGTAGGGGTGCGTGGGACTGGCAAAGTCGCTGCCGGCGTCGGCGGGGTGGTGTTCGTTGCGGAACCGGGCCTGCTCCTCACGGTTGATCTCGGCCAGGAAGCGGAACTGGTTGCGGGTGTAGGCAACCTGGGCGTGGCGCCGGACCACCGTGGCAAAAATGACCAGCCCCGCCGCGACCACGAGCAGGGCCGCCCCGACGCCCGACAACTGGTATGCCAACCAGCCGCCCGCGGCCATGCCGATGAACACGCCTACGCGCAGCCACGAAAATCCGTTGAACTTGCGCTGCCACTGGAGGGCCAATTGTTCATATTTTTCCTCTTTCTGCCGGTAAACTTCCAAAAGATTCATGCGATGTTACTCCCGCAGGCAAGATAAAAGACTTTATTAGTTTTAGAAACCCATAAAGTCTTACGTGTCATTGGAAAATAAGCAATTGATTGGTTAAATTGCACTTCTTTTGCAAGCATTTCACTTAACTAATGGCGTTAATTAACAAGATCAGAGAGAAGTCCGGCTGGGCGATCGGCTTCATCGCAATAGGCCTCGGCCTGTTCATTGTGGGTTCCGACCTCCTGGGACCTGCTGGCACCAGCAGCATGTTCGGCAACGACGAGAAGATCGGCGAGATTGCCGGCGAGAAAATCACCCTCCAGGAGTTTCAGGCGGAGTTGCAGCAGACGCAGGCGAACTACGCCATGCAGACCGGCCGCACCCCTGCCGAAGCCGAAATGGGTGGTATGCGCGACCAGGCGTGGAACCAGATCATCTTCCGGACGGCCTACCAGGAGCAATTCAACAAGCTCGGCCTGGCCGTTACCGACGATGAACTGGAAGACATGGTGCAGGGCAGCCACGTGCACCCGGTCATCAAGCAGACCTTCGTGAACCCCACCACCAAGGAGTTCGACAAAGCCCTGGTGATCCGCTACCTGCAAAGCCTCCGCTCCGACTCGATCTCGCCCCAGCAACGGACCGCCTGGGAAACCTTCGAGCAGCAACTGGGTCCCGAACGCCTCCGCAGCAAGTACGAGAACTTATTGAAGAACACGGCCTACGTAACCAAGGCCGAAGCCAAGCGGGAATACGAAGCCCAAACGACCAAAGCCAACGCCAGCGTCCTCTACGTGCCCTTCTACGGCGTACCCGACTCCACGGTAAAGGTGACCGACGAGCAACTCCAGACGTACCTGAACGAACACAAGGACGAGTACAAGGCCGAAGCTTTCCGCCGCATTGAGTACGTAGCCTTCTCCATCCTGCCCTCCAAGCAGGACAGCGCCGACCTCTACGCCGAAATCAAAGAAGACGCCAAGGGCTTGGCTACCGCCCCCAACGACTCGGCTTTTGCCGCCGCCCGTACCGACGTGCCCTTCCCCGGCACCTACCGGCCCATCGGCGAACTGCCCCAGGAAGTTCAGAACAACATCGCCACTTTCATTGAAGGCGGCATGTACGGTCCCTACCGCGAAGGCGATACCTACTCCATCTACAAACTGGCCGACATCAAGGACGATACGACGTTCTCCACCCGCGCCAGCCACATTCTCTTCCGCGCCGACAGCGCCGCCGGCGGTGACGCCGAAGCCCTGCGCAAAGCCCGCGAAGTACTGGCCCAGATCAAGGCCGGCGCTGCCTTCGAAGAAATGGCCCGTGTACACGGCACCGATGGTACGGCCCAGAGTGGCGGCGACCTCGGCTGGTTTACCCGCGGCCGCATGGTGAAGGCCTTCGAAGACGCCGTATTCAACTTCAACGGCATTGGCCTGATCAACGAACCGGTGAAAACGGACTTTGGCTACCACATCATCAAAGTGACCCAGCCCAAGACCAACCGCCTGTACAAACTGTACGCCATCAAGAAGACGATCTCCGCCAGCGATGCCACCCGCGACGAGGCGTACCGCAAGGCCAGCGCCTTCCTCAGCAGCAGCGACGACCTGGAAGGTTTCCGCGCCGCCCTCAAGAAAGACCCGACCCTGTCTGCCAACATCGCCGAACGCGTACGCCCCAACGACAATTTCGTGAACACGCTCAACGACGCCCGCGGCATTGTGCGCTGGTCCTTCAACGACGAAACGGACGTGAACACCGTTGCTAAGGAAATTTTTGAACTGGAGAACCAGTACGTGGTAGCCGCTGTGACCGGCGCCGGCGAAAAAGACAAGCCGAGCGTCGAAGCATTCCGCAACGAACTCACCACCAAGGTGCGCAACCAGTTGAAGTCGGAGCAAATCCTGAAGAAGCTGGGTACCAACGTAACGGGTCCGCTGGATGCCGCCGCCCAGAAGTACGGCGCTCAGGCCCAGGTAGTACCCGTCGCCGACGCTACGCTGGCTACCAATTCCCTGCAAAACATCGGCTACGACCCCACGGCCGTAGGACGCATCTTCGGCTTTAAGCAGGGAGCCCGCTCCAAGCCCTTCGCCGGCGAAAACGGCGTGCTGGTGATCGAAGTAACCGGCCTCACCCCGGCCCCCGAAATTGCCGACTACTCGCAGTACCGGAATCAGTTGCAACAGAACAACGGCTCCCGCGCCACGTACTTCCTGGCCCAGGCCATTCAGGAAGACGCCGACATCGAGGACTACCGCTATAAGTTCTATTAATCGGCTTCCCGAAGCACCAAAAGCCAGCCCCCGCAAAAGGGGCTGGCTTTTTTACGTCCATTGCCGTTCAACTCCGTAGAACCCTCCGCCATGACGCCCTCCCCCTATCCCTCCCTCCAGTACGCCGTGTTGCACCCAGCCGTAAAGGACCTGGAAGTAGAAGCGGCCGTCCGGCAAGCCATTGACCACCAGATGGGCGGCTTGTGCGTGCCGCCGTACTGGGTCAAGAAGGCCAGCCGCGACACAGTCCCGGCGGGTGTCTCTTTAAGCACGGCCATTGGCTTCCCGTTCGGCTACCAGCGGACCGAGGCCAAGGTGGCGGAGATGGAACTGGCGTTTGGCGACGGGGCGCAGGAAGTGGAACTCGTCGTCAACCTCTCGGCCCTCAAGTCGCAGCGGTGGAACTGGATCAAGGCCGAAATTGCGCGGTTTGCCAAGCTGGTGCACGAACGGGAGAAGCTCCTGACGGTGCTTACCGACGCCGGGCTCCTTTCGGAAGCCGAACTGACCCGGCTCTGCAAGGATGCCGCCGACGCCGGCGCCGATTATTTCAAAACTGCTACCGGCGTACTCACGGCAAGTACGGACGCTGCCACCCGGGCGGCCGTCCGGCAAGCCCTGCACCATTCGGTGGGGCTGAAGGTGTACCACGCCGCCCCCACTGCCGCCGAAGTAGACGCACTGCGGCGGGAAGGCGTCGGGCAAGTGTGCGTGGCCGACCTTTCGCGCCTGGGTGAAAAGGCGTAAACCCCACGCTTTTTTCTAACCAAACCCCCTCCGGAAGCGTTACGTAGGGGAGCGGCAGCCGGTCAAAAGCAGAAAATGAACCGCGTTCCGGTGAATTCTTGGGCCGTCCCTTACGTTACCAATACGTAGGTTGTCCGCTCAATTAGCCGGAACCACCTATTTTTGCGTACCAACCAATCTGACATGACTGCGGTTACTACCCACAGAACGATTTCTTTCGCCGACACCTCGGTGGCTTTTGCTTCCAAATCCGACGCCCGGCTCCGGAAGATGTACTACCTCTTCGGGGCCATGAACAACGGCCCGCTGGTAGACTTCGGCACGGGTGCCCTCAAACTGGCGTTGAAGCTCCACCTGCCGGTGAAGGGCCTCATCAAATACACGATTTTCGAACAATTCTGCGGCGGCGAAACCATTGCCGCCTGTGAACCCGTGATCCGGGCGCTGCACCAGTACGGCGTGGGCACCATCCTCGACTACTCGGTGGAAGGCGAGAAAAACGAAGCGGGCTTTGAAGCCACGGCCCGGGAAATCATTGCCACCATCCGCAAAGCGGCGAACAATCCGGCCATTCCGTTTTCGGTGTTCAAGATCACGGGGGTAGCCGATACGGACCTGCTGGGCAAGGTGCAGAGCGGCCAGCCGCTTACTGCCGCCGAAAAAGCGGCATTCGAAAAGGCAAAAGCCCGCGTGGACGCCATTTGCCGGGAAGCTTTTACGCACAAAGTGCAGGTATTCATTGACGGCGAGGAGACGTGGATTCAGGGCGCCATCGACGGGCTGACGTACGACATGATGCGCAAGTACAACCGCGAGGAGGCCATTGTGTGGAACACCTACCAGTTGTACCGCCACGACATGCTCGACAACCTGCGGAAAGCTTTTGCGGAAGCCGAACGGGAAGGCTATTACCTGGGCGCCAAGCTCGTACGGGGCGCTTACATGGAAAAGGAACGCAACGTGGCCGGCCAACGCGGTCTTCCCGACCCGATCCAGCCCGACAAGAACAGCACCGACGATGATTTCAACCAGGCCCTGCGCTTCTGCATGGACCACCTCGACCGCATCCGGTTCTGCGCGGGTACGCACAACGAACAAAGCTGCTACCTGCTTAGCCAACTGATGGAAGAACACCACGTGCCGGCCAACGACCGGCGGGTTTGGTTTGCGCAGCTCTACGGCATGAGCGACAACATTTCGTACAACCTGGCCCGGGCCGGGTACCACGTAGCCAAGTACGTTCCGTACGGTCCGGTAAGGTCCGTGATGCCGTACCTGTTCCGCCGGGCCGAGGAGAACACGTCCATCGCCGGGCAGAGCAGCCGCGAGTTTCGCCTGATTGAGAAAGAAATGCAACGCCGCAAGCAGGCCAAGCGGTAGTCCGGAGATTTTAGACGGGAGACATAAGACCGGAGACGGAAAGATGCAGGCGCATCTTCTGTCTCCTTTTTATTTTGTTTATTATTGGGCTCGTTAACCTGCTGGTTTCACCTACACCCCTACCGCCCCGATGTCATCCGCCTCGCAACCGACCCGCCGTCAATTCATGCAACAAGCCGGACTTGCCGCCGCTGGTCTTTTCCTGCCAACTGCCGTTCCGGCCCTTACCCCTTCCAACAACATGGTGCCCAAGGAAATGCTGGTGTACTTCGGCACCTACACCACCGGGGAAAGCAAAAGCAAAGGCATCTACCTGCACCGCATGGACATGACTACCGGCGCCCTGCGGCCCGTGGCAACCACCGGAGGCGTTACCAGCCCCTCGTTCCTGGCGACCGACCGGCAGCGGCGCTACCTGTACGCCGTCAACGAAATCATGGAGTTTGGGGGCAAACCCGGCGGCGCCATCAGTGCTTTCGCCATTGATGCCCAGACCGGCAACTTAAAACCGCTCAACCAGCAGCCGACGCAGGGCGGGGCACCGTGCCACGTAACCGTGTCGCAGGACGGCAAATTCGTGCTGGTAGCCAACTACATGGGCGGCAACGTAACGGTGTTCCCGGTGCAGGCCAACGGCAGCCTGGGCGCCGCCGTGGAGAACATAAAGCACCAGGGCAAAAGCGTAAACGCCAAACGCCAGGAGGCCCCCCACGCCCACAACGTGGTACTGGACCCCGCCAACCGGTTCGCCTTTGTATCCGACCTGGGCATTGACAAAGTAATGATCTACCGGTTTGACGCCGCCACGGGGAAGCTGCAAACACACGCAACTCCCGCGGCCGGGATGAAGCCGGGGGCTGGGCCGCGCCACCTTACGTTCCACCCGCAGGGAAAATACGCCTACGTCATCAACGAACTGAACTCCACCGTAACGGCTTTCGCCTACGACGCGGCGAAGGGCAGCCTGCGGGAACTGCAAACGGTATCCACGCTGCCGGCGGGCTTTTCGCGGGAGAGTTTCTGCGCCGACATTCACGCATCACCGGACGGCAAATTTCTGTACGGCTCCAACCGGGGCCACGACAGCATTGCCGCCTTTGCCATCAACGGGCAGACCGGCCAGCTTACGCCGGCGGGCCACACGCCGACGGGGGGCAAGTGGCCGCGCAACTTCACCCTTGACCCATCGGGCAACTTCCTGCTGGTCGCCAACCAGCACACCAACAACGTAACGGTGTTCCGCCGCGACGCGAAAACGGGCAAACTGACGCCGGCCGGGCAACCCGTCGATGTGCCGGCTCCCGTGTGCGTGCTGCTGGCCCCGGCAACGGTAGGATAGATTGGGGTTATTAGCTTATTAGCGGAGATTGAATGAAAGAAACAATAAAAATAGATAACCCAGGCGGTTCGCTTCGTTTGGAGGGAGATAAGTAAGACTCAGTACTTTATTTGAATGATGTACCTATTCAGTTTACTTGGCAAAGAGAAATAGGCTCCACCTGGCGCTACCAGCTTGGAAAAAACATTACCGAAAGTGAATTGATTCAAGACCGCAGGTTTGCCGATTTTGTCAAATACGGCTACCTAACCCAAGATGCGCTTTCGGTTCAATTTGAATATTTGCTCACTAAAATCCATTCGGGGGAGTACCTGCTGGAAATTGGCTATTTGCATCCGGACCTGGATGTAGTAGAATCACAAGCAGGACAGGCAAGCTATTTTGAATACGACGGGTATGGAGGTTTGGAAGATGTGATTCAAACGCAAGCTTATCTGGATGAAGCAACGATTCAAGAATACAGGGAGCTTATGGAGAAAGGCCCGGAACCGATTATGGTGGTCTTAAGCTGCCATCAATCTGTCAACAAATTTATTTTAGACGGACACCACAAGTTTATCGCCTACAAGCGGTTAAAAAGGCCGGCTAAAGCCTTGATGATTACCAGAATGGATTGCACAAGAATCGATAGGCAAACGGGATTAACTTTATTTGAGTCCTGTAAGTGCCGGAATACCGAGTATATAAACTGGTTTTTACAAAGAGTAAAGGAGTAAAAACTTCGAATAACCCCCTGCTGAAACGATAACTCGCCTTGCCTCAATGCAAGGCTCCACCTCAACGGCACAGTTGCGTCAGCGGTTGATCCTTTTACGTTTGGCATAAGTCAAACATCACCTCCCACTACGAAAGTCCTTTTAGGATGACGTGCGGGGAGGGGCGCCGTCTAAACAGTTGTAATTGTACCGGTCAATGAACCAACTCATTCTCGCGTGAATTTTTCCAACTCACTTCCCATGAAAAAGCTATCCGTCCTTGCTTTGACGCTGTTTGCCGCCGGCTTACTCACAATGGGCTTTTACGAGAAACGAGCGGCGGCGCAGTGGCGTACTGTCACGGCGCAGAACGAACCCGAAAAGCGGCACGAAAACGCCTTTGTGCGGGCCGGCGACCACTTCTACGCCTTTGGCGGCCGTAAAAAACGTTCCGTGGACCGGTACGACCCCAAAACCAACGCATGGCAACCCGTGGCCGAAGCCCCGCTGGAAATGCACCACTTCCAGGCCGTCGAATTCAAAGGGGAGATTTACGTGCTGGGGGCCTTTACCGGTGACTTCCCGCACGAAACGCCGGTTCCGCGGGCGTACATCTACAACCCGCAAAAGGACCAGTGGCGGGAAGGGAGCGAAATCCCCGGGAACCGCCGCCGGGGCGCGGCCGGCACCGTTGTCCACAATAACAAGATCTACCTTGTGTGCGGCATCATCGACGGGCACTACGACGGGCACGTAACCTGGCTGGATGAATTCGACCCGGCCACGGGCAAATGGCGTACGCTGCCCGACGCGCCGCGGGCCCGGGACCACGTGCAGGTAGCGGTTGCAAATAACCAGTTGGTGGTAGCCGGGGGCCGCCGTTCGACGCACAAGATCGGCCACGTCCTCGACCTCACCGTGCCCGAAGTGGACGTGTACGATCTGAAGGCCGGAAGTTGGAAAACGCTGCCGGCGGACAAGAACATTCCCACCCAGCGGGCCGGTTGCACGGCCGTCACCTGGAAGGACAAAGTACTCATCATCGGCGGGGAGAGTCCGCAGAAGCTGGCCCACAACCAAACCGAAGCCTTTGACGTGAAGACAAATACCTGGGAAACGCTGCCGCCCATGCAGACCGGCCGGCACGGCACGCAGGCGGTGGTGTACCGCAACAAAGTGTACGTCGCCGCGGGGTCCGCCAACCAGGGCGGCGGCCCGGAACTCAATTCAATGGAAGTGCTGGAGTAGCCCGGCCAGCCGTTTGCCCGTTTTCAACCCCACTCGCATTCATGCCGCCCCTACCCCACGACCTGCCAGGATACTGCCACCGGAACCACCTGCTTTTCGAGGACCCGCATTACGCGGCCCAGTTCCTGGCGGCAACGCGCCAACTGCTGCCCCGCGCACTGCCCGTTACGGCGGTGATCGACGGCTGGGCCGAACTCGTCGCCAAGGTGGAAGCGGGGTATGACGCCACGCCGCCCGAACTGGAGTACGCCCTGTCCACGGCGCGGGAACCCATCGACGCCCTGCTGATGGAGGGCAGCCTGCACGCTTTCCCGGAGCACCGGAAATTCATCCGGGCGGTGCAGCAACTCGACACCCGCTTCCTGGAGCTTACCTTCGAAGCCCCACTGCACCCGGAAGACTTCGCCTGGTACCACCGCCGGGTTCCCCTCCGGGCCAGTGCCGGGTACGTTGATTTTCTATCCGGTGAATTGAAGCGAAAGGTGGAACGGATTGGAGGAAAATAGACGGGAGATTGGAGACATTAGACAGGAGACGAAGGCGCCGGTTGCATTTAGGGGCAGAACACGATGGAAGCGATGGGCAAAAGTGGACGCCTTATCCTGTTCCGTGGGTGTTTGAAAGAGGGCACCGGCAGATGTAATCTATTCAGAGTTGGGCCTTTTAAAGTATCCCCCCCAAACGCCGTTTTTGTCGTGCTGATGTAAGGAAGCATCCGATACAAAAGCCTGTATTGCCCGAACCACCACACCCGTACCCGAGTCATTATTCCAATTCTTCACTGGGCTCATGGATCAGATGCTTCCTTACGTCACCATGACAAAAACGGCGTTTGGCGCAGAAGCCTGACTGAATGATTGATGCTTTTTCTGCTATTACGGATGGGACATCATAAGGAAGGTGTCCACACTTGAACCAGACTTCCTGGGTCATCCCGCCGGGCGATTAAAAGTTTAACTTCCTGATCGGGTAATGGCCGGTTCGGCCCGGTACCAGCCCAGCTTGCCGGAATCCGTCTGCACCAGCCAGTAGTTGCCGAACGTTGCCAGGCCCTCCAGCAATTGGTTGTTGCGGGCTTCTTCCATCACGGCCGCGGCCGGGTCGGGAAAATCAAAAATTGGCGCCGGTGCCGGCACGTTGATCTTCCGGACGGGCTTGCGAATGGCTTCCACGCTGCTTTCGGCGAGATAACCCGTCTGGGCGTTGGGCAGGGCCACCCGGTACCACTTGCCCGTGCCGGCCAGCAGCACCAGCGGCGTGTGGCGGTCCAGTTCGGCAAGGGTCGAAGCATTCTTCTGCGGCCCCGACCGCAGCACCGCTTTCCGGGCCGACACCCGGTGCCACGCACCGAGCTTTTCCAGGTCTACGGCGGGCCGGGACGGGTTGGTGAGGGGGCCGCGCAGAAAGGGATACGGGTCTACGGCGCCGCCCATGTAGCGGTAAATGCCGAAGTGCAGGTGAGGTTGGGTCGTGACGGCGTTGCCCGTGTTGCCCACCAGGCCCAGGGTGTCGCCGGCCCGCACGCGCTGGCCCGGTTGCACGAGTTGTTCGTCGAGGTGGGCGTAGTACAAGACCTGGTCCCGCCGGCCGTCGGAGAGCCATACGACCTTGCCGCCCAGTTTGTTGGTATTCACGCCCCGTACCGTGCCTTCTACGGATGCCACCACCGGCGTACCCCGCCTGGCAAAAATGTCTACGCCTTCGTGCTTGCGGCGGCCCCCGTCGCGGGCTACGCCCCAGAAGCTGCCAATGGCGCGGTCATCCTTGCCGGCCACCGGAAAACCCAGGCTGGGCGCACTGGTGACCGAAATGGTGTACCGGCCGCTCCGCAGCAGTTCGGGCTGTACCCGCACCAGGTGCTGGCGGTCTTCCTCCACTTCGTAGTCGAGGGTATTGACGGTTGTGTCGGAGGAGGCCACTACTTCGGGTACGCCGCCCAGCCGGAACACGTCCACGAACAGCCGCACCGGCTGCTGGGCTTGCACGTCTACGCGGACCACGATGCGTTCGCCGCGCCGGGCGTCAATGCGGTAGCTGTAAGCGGTGGGTTTGTCGGCGGCGAAGTAGCCGGTTTCCTGGAACGGAATGGTAATGACGGTAGAATCGCGCAGCACCCGGCGGCCGGCCAGCAGCCAATCCTGTCCCAGGGCAGTCTTGTCCAGGTCGGCGTTCCGCAGCGACTGTTCGTATTTTTCGTAGGGGGTTTGCTTCCGGAATACTTCCCGCAGCGGGGTCGTACGGGTGTTGCAACCGGCCAGCAGGGCCAGCAAAGCAACCACGGACAGCATTTGCATTGAGTTCTTGATCAGCTTCATATGGTCAACTTCTTCGTAAGCGGGCTTTTTCCTTTAACACGGAAGTTGACACAATCGTTTTGCGGGCAGCTATTTTCAGCTCATTCACCGCGGGGGTTTCACGCAAAGGCGCAAAGGAGGAGCGCAAAGACCGCAAAGAAAAAAGAAAAGGACGCGAAGAGAAGTCGGTTTCCCTTTGCGTCCTTTGCGCTCCTCCTTTGCGCCTTTGCGTGAACCCCTTCCTTTAATTTTTCAAAATCTTGAATTCCACCCGGCGGTTTTGCTGGCGGCCTTCTTCGGTTTCGTTGTCGGCGATGGGCACCGACTCGCCGTAGCTCTTGGTCACGATGCGGCTGGGGGCAATGCCTTTTGATTCCATGTATGCCTCCACGCTGGTAATACGGCCGCCCGAAAGATTCAAGTTGTAGTCATCCGTTCCCTTGGCGTCCGTATGGCCCTCAATCTGGATTTCCAGGTTTGGGTTTTCGTTCATGAACGTTACCACCCGGTCGAGTTCGGGGAAAGACTCGGGCCGCAGTTCCATCTTGTCGAAGTCGAAGAAAACGTTGTTGAGGCGCACCACCTGGCCCACCTCCACCGGCACCAGGTACAGATCGCGGTTGATGATCCGCCCGAGCCGCAGGGTCGTGTCTGTGACAACACCGGGCATGTAACCGCTGCTCCCGTTGCCGGTTGTATTGCCCGAAGCCATCGGTGCGTTGCCCGGCGCGTTCTGGCCGCCGGCCACCACCAGCACGTCGCGCAGCGTCGTATCGGTCACCATGTTTTCGGCAATGGCATCGGCCCGCAACCGGCTCAGGTCAATGTTGTCGGAAACGGCAATGAAGCCCGGGGTCGCCGCCCGGAAGCCGTAGTTGATGCCAAACGGCAGCACAATCTGGTAGTCGCCGCTGGCGGGGTCAGACCGGGCCGTACCGAGCTGGCTGCCCGAGGACAGGTTTTCGTAGTTGATGTCCGCCGCCAGGGGGTCCTTGGTTTTGGCGTTGAACACCTTGCCGACGATCAGCACCACCGGTTCGGGCCGGAACTCCTCCTTGAGCTTTACTCGCACGATGTCGGAGCCGCGGTTGGAGAACTTGCCCGAAACCAGGTACGCAAACTCGCCGGTGGCGTCGATGGAGTAGTAGCTGTCCCAGTCGCTGGTGTTGATGGGCGCCCCCATGTTCTTGGGCTCCGACCACTTTTCCCAGGAATCGTCGAGGCGCCGGGTCATGTACATGTCGTGGCTGCCCAGGCCGCCGGGCCGGTCGGAAGTGAAGTACAGCGTAATGCCGTCGGCCGCCAGGAACGGCGTGTCTTCGCTGCCGGGCGTATTGAGGTTGCCCATCCGTTTGGGCCGCGACCAGGTACCATCGGGTTTCTGGTAACTGACGTACAAATCGTTGGCTTCGCTCTTTTTGGTTTCACTAAATGCCAGCAGCAGGGTGCGGCCGTCGTTGGTGAGAAAGGCATTGGTATAAATGCCTTTGTTGAGATCGTTGAAGCCGTCGATGACGAGTTGTTCGGGTTCGCTCCACCCGCCTTTCATGCGGTGGACGGTCGAAAACCCTTCTCCTTTCAGGCGGCCTCTTTTGTAAGCGCCCCGGATGATGATGGTATTGCCGTCGGGCGTTACGCTTTCCACCGAGTTGTACTGGCCCAGGTTAAACGGTTCGGGCATGCGCAGGGCCTTGGTCCAGCCGCCGCCGGGGCGCCGCCGCGCGTACCAGATGTCCTGCGAGCCCTCCTTGCCGAAGGTATTCTGCGGGTGGCCGTCGATCACGAAGTACAGCGTCCGGCCGTCGGGGGAAATGATGGGGCCCAGTTCGTCGTAGGGCGAGTTGATGGAGTCGCCCAGGTTTTCGACGTCGTCTGCCACGGCTGCCGTTGGCGCGGCGGACGCCCCGGCGGCCTTGTTGCCCACGGCCTGTCCGAAGCCCGGCGCAGCCAGCAAGAGCAAACCGGCGGCCCATATGATCTGTAAGCGGTACATTGCCAGCATGGTTGTAAGGGAGTGATACGTAAGGTTTACGGGTACTTTCATCACTTTTCCGGAGGTGCAACCCCTGCTCCCCGGCGCAACAAGCAGCACTTCCAGGGTGTTGCCAATCCGCCACCCTTTTCACTAAGTAATACCGCCGCGGCGCATTTTAGTTGCTTACCAGGGCATTAAAAATTACGTGGTCTTATGCAACCAGGCTTACCCGGCCAATGTTCACCTTTTACCGGAATAAAATCACGCCGTTTTGCACGTTCCGCGCCGGCTTGCTGTTTACCCAAAGGATCAACCGGCCCTCCGGCGGCCCGGTATGTTTTGCGCCGGTTCCTTATTTTTGAGAACTGTTTTTTATCTCTTTCATTCATGCCCACTCCCCCAATGCTCATTGACCTCCGCAGTGATACCGTAACCAAGCCCACCCCCGCCATGCTCGAAGCGATGATGCAGGCCCCTGTGGGCGACGACGTGTACGGCGAGGACCCCACCGTAAATGCCCTCGAAGAAAAAACGGCCCGCCTGTTCGGGATGGAAGCCGGCCTGTTCTGCCCGTCGGGCACCATGACCAACCAGATTGCCATCAAAGCGTTTACCCAGCCCGGCGACGAGGTGATCTGCGACCGGCTGGCCCACATCTACAACTACGAAGGCGGCGGCATTGCCTTCAACTCGTCGGCTTCGGTGCGGCTGCTCCACGGCGACCGGGGCCGGTTTACGGCCGACGACGTGCGCGAAAACATCAACGACGACAACCTGCACTACCCGCGCACGGCGCTGGTGGCCCTCGAAAACACGGTCAACAAGGGCGGCGGCTGCTATTACCAGATCGACCAGATTTCGCAGATTTCGCAGGTGTGCCGGGCCAACGGCATTGCCCTGCACCTCGACGGCGCCCGGGTGTTCAACGCCCTGGTTGAAACCGGCGACGACCCGGCCCGGTACGGCGCGTACTTCGACGGCATCTCGGTCTGCCTGTCCAAAGGACTGGGCGCGCCGGTGGGTTCGGTGCTGGTGGGCTCCCGGCAACTGATCACAAAGGGCCGGCGCATCCGCAAGGTATTCGGCGGCGGCTGGCGGCAGGCGGGCTTCCTGGCGGCGGCCGGCAGCTACGCCCTCGACCACCACGTGCAGCGGCTCAAAGAAGACCACCGCCGGGCCCGGGACCTGAGCAACATGCTGCGGGAAATGCCCTTCGTAACGGGGGTGCTGCCGGTGGAGACCAATATCGTCATTTTCTCGGTGCCTTCCGCGGAAATGACCAAAACCGTGCTGGACTACTGGCGTTCGGAGGGCATCCTGGCGGCGGCCTTCGGCAAAAACAGCATCCGCCTGGTGACCCACCTCCAGTTCGACGATGCGCAACTGGAACGTTTCGGGGAAGTACTCAGGAAAATGCCCCTGGCGCAAACTGCCGGAAGCAAATGATGAATTGTGGATTATGGATTTTAAATTAAGCTTCGCGTGGTCAGGGAATGGGCCAATCAATTCAAAATTTAAAATCCATCATTTAAAATTTCCTTCTCCATGTCTCTGAAAGTCCTCGTGCTGCGCTTCTCCTCCATCGGCGACATCGTGCTGACGACGCCGGTGGTAAGGGCGCTCAAAACGCAGTTGCCCGGCGTGGAAGTGCACTACTGCACCAAAAAGCGTTTTGCGCCGCTGCTGTCGCACAACCCGTACGTGGACCGGTGCTTCTACCTCGAAGACAGCCTCGGAACGTTGGTGAGCCAGCTCAAGGCCGAAAAGTACGACTGCGTGATCGACCTGCACCACAACCTGCGGACGCGGCTCATCAAGCTCCGGCTCGGCGTCAGGGCGTACAGCTTCAATAAGCTGAACCGGGAAAAGTGGCTGCTGGTGAATTTCAAGTTGAACCGGATGCCCCCCGTGCACATCGTGGACCGCTACCTGGAAACGGTGAAACCCCTGGGCGTGCAGGACGACGGCCGGGGCCTCGACTACTTCATTCCGCCGCCGGACTTCGTGGCCCGGGAGACATTGCCCCTCCCCTTCCGGCGCGGCTACGCGGCCTTTGCCATCGGCGGGCAGCACCCTACTAAGAAATTGCCCCTGCCCCGCATGATCGAACTGGCGGGGCTCATTGCGCAGCCGCTGGTGCTGCTGGGCGGCCCCGAAGACGCTTCCAACGGCGAGGCCATCGTGGCGGCTTTTGCCGGCCGGCCGGACAAAGTCATTTTGGACGCCTGCGGCAAGTACAACCTCAACCAATCGGCTTCGCTGGTGCAGCAGGCGGACGTGGTTTTTTCGCACGACACCGGGCTGATGCACATTGCTGCGGCGTTCGGCAAGAAGATCTACTCGATCTGGGGCAACACCGTGCCGGCGTTCGGCATGTACCCGTACCGCACCGAACACGTGGTGTGGGAAAGACCCAACCTGTACTGCCGGCCCTGCTCGAAGCTGGGGTACAAAAAGTGTCCGCAGGGGCATTTCAAATGTATGAATGAGATTGATTTTCAACTGTAAAACCACCACTGCCGGCCGGTATGTTTTTGCGGTTCGGATTAACTTCGCAAGAAATGGTACACTGATTTTTTAGGATGATTATGATTGGTTATGATCTGGATGCTTGGCCGAGGAATGTTATTAGCAGTACATTCCTTTAAAATCAGTTCCAACCATAATCATCGTAGTAAATCAGTGTACCATTGTTCAATCATCAATTGTCAATTGACCCATGAGCCCGTACCTCGTCCTGTTTATCCTGATTGCTTACTTTGCGGTCCTGCTGACTATTTCGTACATCACGAGCCGCGGGGCCGACACCAACACGTTCTTCACGGCGGGTAAGAATTCGTCCTGGTACCTGGTGGCGTACAGCATGATCGGGACGGCGCTTTCGGGGGTGACGTTTATTTCGGTGCCCGGCAACGTGGGCAACAACCAGTTCTCGTACTTCCAGTTCGTGCTGGGCAACATTGTGGGCTACATGGTGGTGGCTTTCGTACTCATGCCGATGTACTACCGGCTGAACCTGGTTTCGATTTACACCTACCTTGAGAAGCGGTTCGGGTTCTGGTCGTACAAGATGGGGGCGTTGTCGTTCCTGGTGTCGCGCACCATTGGCGCCTCGTTCCGGCTCTTTCTCACGGCGGCCGTGCTGCAAATCGGCCTGTTCGGGCAGTGGGGCGTGCCGTTCTGGGTCAACGTGTTCATTACCATTGCCCTCATCTGGCTTTACACGGCCAAGGGCGGCATCAAAACCATCCTGTGGACGGACGCCTTCCAGACGACTTTCCTGATTTCGGCCGTAATCATCAGCGTGTACCTGATTGCGCGGGAACTGAACCTCTCACCCGGCGGGCTCATTGACATGGTGCGCAGCAGTGACGCCTCGCAGATGTTCTTCTTCGACGATCCCAAAAGCGGCAAGTACTTCTACAAGCAGTTCTTCGCCGGCGTGTTCATCACCATTGCCATGTTCGGCCTCGACCAGGACCTGATGCAGAAGAACCTGACGTGCCGGTCGCTGAAGGACGCGCAAAAGAACATGCTGACGTTCAGCGCCGTGTTCCTGTGCATCAATATTCTCTTCCTCACGCTGGGGGCGCTGCTGTACCTGTACGCCAACAACAAAGGCATCGACATTCCGGCCCGCACCGACTACCTGTACCCGACGCTGGCCCTCAACCACTTTGGCCTGCTGGCGGGCGTTTCGTTCCTGCTGGGCATTACGGCCTCTTCGTACGCCAGCGCCGACTCCGCCCTGGCCTCGCTCACCACCTCGTTCTGCATTGACTTCCTGGACTTCGAAAAACGTCCCGAGGCCGAACGCAAACGGCTCAAGACCATCGTGCACCTGGCCCTGTCGGGCGTGCTGCTGCTGGTGATCCTGGCGTTCAACGCCCTCAACGACGAAAGCGTGGTAACGGCGGTATTTACGGCGGCCGGCTATACGTACGGCCCGCTGCTGGGCCTGTACGCCTTTGGGATGCTCACCAAGTGGCAGGTCCGCGACCGGTTCGTGCCGGTGGTATGCGTGCTATCCCCGGTGATCTGTTACATTATCAACAAAAACTCGAAGGAGTGGCTGAACGGTTACCAGTTCGGCTTCGAAATCCTGATCCTCAACGGCCTGCTCACCTTTGCCGGCCTGCTCATGCTCTCGACCCGGAAGGTGAACGAGCCGCAGCGTGTCTAGATCAGGATTGGTGGGATTAAAGGATTGGCAGGATTTGATTCGCGTGATGAAATGATGGCCCGGATGTTTGGATGGGGATTTTCGTCCAGCCAGATTGCCATGATCCCAATCATGTTCATCCTTTCATCATCCAAATCATGGTTCTGACCATCCTGCTAATCCTTTAATCCTGCCAATCCTGTTATGGTTCGGACAGCTCTTTCAAGGGCTCCCAGAGCAGCTTGTGGAAGTCCTGGACCTGGTCATCGACTACGCGTACGCCTTCGGCTTCGAGCAGGCGTTGCATTTCGGTGGAGCTGCCGAAGTGGTGTTTGCCGGTAAGCAGGCCGTTGCGGTTCACGACCCGGTGCGCCGGCACGCCGGTTACCACGTGCGCCGCGTTCATGGCCCAACCCACCATGCGGGCGGCACTTTTCAAGCCGAGGTAGGCGGCAATGGCGCCGTACGTCGTGACCCGGCCCGCCGGTACGAGCCGCACCACGTCGTGTACATCCTCAAAAAACCGGGTTTTATCGTTCATGCCTTCGGAACGGACCAATTTATTTAACTGCCTATCCCGCCAGCGCCTGCCGCTTTTTCTCGAAGAAGGGCTTCAGCACCAGTCTGTCGAACAGCAACAGGCCCAGCACGGCGTTCACCAGGAGAAAACCGTTCAGGAGCCACTCCTGCTGGAAAAAGCTGGCAAGCCCACTCACGCCCAGCGAAACGCCGGACAAGGTGGCGTCGAGGGCAACGGGATTCTCCTGCCCGGAGGCCGGCAACTGGCCGGCGAACCACAGGGAGAAGAACACAACGAACAGCAGGGCGCAGGCCGCCGCCGGCAACGCCCAGAATATCGTCTTCGACCGGCGGTAAGCCACCGGAGCCTGCACCGGTTGGGAAGCCGCCCAGGCGTCCATCAGTTTGTCGGTAAACTGTACCGGGGCCGGCTCCAGGGCAAAGGCGGCCAGTTGCGCGTCCACGGCGCGGTACTCGTCGTACAATGCCCGGCAACCCGCGCAACCGGCCAGGTGGGTTTGGTATAACTGCCCTTCCGCAGCCGAGCAACTGCCGTCGATGTAATCAAACAACTGCTCATCCGTCAAATGCTCCATCATCAAATAATTACGAATTACGAATGACTAATTACGAATGACTAATTACGAATGACTGACGGGGCGGCGCCCAAGAATGGGTGTTTGCCGTGCTTCCTCAGTCTCCCTTCTCCCCTTTCCCTTCCTTTATTAACGCGTACCGGATATCAAAACCTTTCGCGTTCCTCCTCCGGTCTCCCTTCCTCCTGTCTCCCGTCTCCTTTAGATCAGGCTTTGCGCTTCGCCTTTGAGCATGCGGTTCAGTTCGTCGGCCAGGCGTTTGCGGGCCCGGTGCAGCTTTACCTTGGCCGTGTTGGCCGGGATGCCCGTAATTTCGGCAATTTCTTCCAGGGTAAATTCTTTCAGGTAGAACAACGTGATCATCGTCACGTCGTCCGGCGAAAGATGTTGCAGGGCCTGCTCGATGTAGTGCTGCCGCTCCCGTTGCTTCATGGCATCCGCTGAATCGGTGACTCCCAACGCGGCGTTGTGCGTTTCGTCCACGTCCTGCGTGGGCAGGCGGTGCTTGCGTTTGAAGCCGACCGCGGCGTTGAACACGATGCGGTAAAACCACGTGGTAAACTTGGCTTCGCGGTTGAACGTATCCAGCGCCTTGAAGGCCCGCATAAAAGCGTCCTGGGCGATTTCCTGGGCGTCTTCGCGGTTGCCCACCACCCGGAACGCTACGGTATACGCGTAGTCTTTGTGCCGGTTGGTGAGTTCCCGGTACGCCGACGCGTCACCCGTCAGGATGCGGTCAATCAACGCCAAGTCTTTATCGCTGCTTTGCACGGCTCATTGGATGCAACCGGACGGACCCGGGTTACGGGGTACGCCCAAAATTTTTATCCAACGGTAAGGTCGGCATTACGGACTTGAAAATCAACGGCAATTTTGTCAACGTAGCATCCACTCCCGAGGACACGGAGAAACACGGGGAAGAATAATTTTTTTGGACCACCCGTAACCTGCCTGCCGCGGCCTACATCCTATGGGCAAACATCAACAGTACGAAACGGGAAATCTTAAACTTGTAAAACTATGCTAGTCGGAATTTTAGTACCCATTGCCTTATTCATCGGCGTATTCACGATGATTATCTTTCTCCGCAAATACGAGAACGAAGAACGCATGGCCATGATTGAAAAGGGAATGAACCCCGCGAATACGACCAAACCCAAAACCAATCCTTCGGGTACGCTGCGCTTCGCCCTGCTGGCCATCGGGGCCGGCATCGGCCTGCTGGTCGGCAGCATGCTGGAAAACACCCGCCTCGTGGAAGAAGAGGTGGCTTACTTCTCGATGGTGCTGCTGTTCGGCGGAATGGGCCTGCTGGTTTCCTACCTGATCCAGTTGAGGCAGGATGAAAAGGAGAAACAAGCCCGGGAACGCGAAATCGTGTAGCGGGTCGGGATGGCAAAATCATTGCATTGCGCCCCAAAACGATGCGCCGCAGTACCGATTGGTCATGCGGCGCATCGTTTGTTTTCATTAATCTTCATTTCGTGTCAGCATCTATCCTGTTCATCTGTTTAATCCTTTCCATCAAGGTCCTGTTTCTCCGCCGCCAGCAGCACGGTAGAGAACGGCGAGTCCAGATTGATTTTCCCTTCTTTAACCGTTACCGTCTGCCCCGAATAATGATCCTTGAGCGTGGCACCATCGGCAAACACGCCGAAGGCGGAGAACGATTTGTTACCGGCCGGGGCGTCGAGGGCCACCAGCACCTGGTCGGCGTACCCATCCTTTTCGTACTTGCGGGAGAATACGTAGGGCTTTTCCTGGTGACGCGTGTGCCGGCCGTCGCCCACGGCCAGGTGCGCCTTGCGGAAGCGGCCCAGTTTGGCCCAGTGTTCAAACGTAGCTTTAGCCACCGGATCTTTTTGCAGGGCCTCCCAGTTCATGAAAGAACGCAGGTTGGCGTCTCCTACCGCCCCTTTTACCACCAGCGGCCGGGCCGTTTCGTCGCCGTAATACACCTGGGCCCCACCCTGGGTGAGCAGCAGTTTGGTACCCGACTCCAGCGGCTGTTTCCGGTCCTGGTCAAACGGGCTGCCGTCGTCGTGCGAAGTAAGGTAGTTGAGTACGTTGAGGCCTTCCAGCGAGCCGCCGTGCAGCACCGTGTCGTACTTGGCAAAGAGGGAGTCGTAGGTTTTTTTGGCGTCGGCCTTGAAGGCGAAATTGATCATGGATTCGAAGCCGTTGGCGTAAAAGTCTACCTTTTTGCCGTCGTCGTAGGCATAGGCGCGTCCGTCCCCGGCGTTGTAGTTAAACACCTCGGCCACCATGAAAAAGTCATTGTCATCCAGCTTTTTGCCCGGGTTCTGTTTCTTCCAGTCGTTGAATGCCTTTGCCGCCTCCTTCTTCAGTTCCGCCCACACGCCGGCTTCGGTGTGCTTGGCCGTATCCACCCGGAAGCCGTCCACGCCGTACTTGCGCACGTAGTCGGTGAGCCATTTGACAATGTAAAAACGGGCGGCCCGCGGGTAGCCGGTCGACTCAAAAAACGCGTCCAGTTCCTTCATCTCCCGTTCCAGCCGGCCTTCCTGCTGCCATTTTTTCCGCAGCGCCCCGGGCAGTTCCACCGGTTTGTCGCTCTCCGTGCGCACGTCCGGCAGGTTCTTTACCAGGTTACATTCAATGGTAGTCCGCATCGTCTTGAAGTTGCACACGGGGTCGAGCCGGACCCAGCCATCAGGGTAGGCGGGGTCCTGGGGCGTTACCGGGCCCGTGTGGTTGATAACCACGTCGAGCAGCACCCGGATGCCGTGCGCGTGGGCAGTTTCGACGAACTCCGCCAATTCCTGCTCCGTGCCGAAGTTGGGGTCGATGGCCGTCCAGTCTTTGGCCCAGTAGCCGTGGTAGGCGTACGTGGTGCCGGTGCCTTCGTCGGTGCCCCCGTGTATTTGCTCCACCACGGGCGTCAGCCAGATGGCCGTAATGCCCAGCTGGTCGAAGTAACCATCCTTGATCTTTTGGGTGACGCCTTTGAGGTCGCCCCCCGCAAATCCCCGGAGGGGGCCCGCCTTGCCGGTGCGGCCGAAGTTGACGTCGTTGTTCGGATCGCCGTTGTTGAAGCGGTCGGTAAGCAGGAAGTACACCGTGGCATTGCGCCACGAGAAAGGCGTTTTAGTCCCTTTGCTGGCATCCCCGGCGGGGGTGGCGGCGGTAGTGGTGTTTTCGGAATCGTTACCGGCCTTGCGGCACTGAACGAAGCACAGGACGAGCAGCAACGCAAGGGCAGCTTTTAACTTCATGAAGGTCTTGGGTTTGAGAAAATACCTACTTGTATGGTTGAATGGTTATATGGTTGATCTTCAGCCATACGGCTATTTAGCCATTCAACCATTTGACCACAACCTCTATTGTCAATTCACCTAATTCTTGGTCGGCGGCGTAATCATGATGTGGGCGCGGTGGGTGCCCGGGTCCATGATCCAGGGCATGCCGGGGGCTTCGGGACGCAGGGGCAAGCCGGTGCTTTCGGCCGTGGCGAAGGGAATGTATACCACGTACCGGTAATTGCCTTCCTTCACTTCGCCGGTGGCGGCATCGTAGCGGTCATCGGGGGCCGAGAACACGTACAAGGTAGAGGGCTGCTTGGGCATTTTGAGCCGGCCGGACTTCACTTCCGCCTCCCGCATGTCGAAAATCTCCTTGGCCGACTTGCCCTGCTTTTGCAACTGGCGACCGCGAGCCATGAAGGGCTCCAGGTCCTTGTGGTAACAGGAGGCATTGAACCCTTTCTGCTTCGGATCGTCGGCCACGCAGATCATCTGGTTGTTGCCTTTGCGGAGCATCACCAACTCGCCGTTCTCGTCGTAGCCGTACACGGTGGCTCCTTCCCGCTGGTCGGCGGGGGCGGCCAGCACGGCGGCCGTAATCTGGGCTTCCGGCGAGGGAATGGGGTCTTGCATCTGGGCGGTGGCGGCGGTGGCAACAAACAGGGTTATGAGTGGCAAAGTCGTTTTCATGGGGGGAAGCCTCGATCGGTTAAGGTAAAAGAAAGGACGCTACAATTCAACAATTTTTTAAGGCTGCGTAAAAGTAAACTAAATCACCGTAGCGGGAAAACGGAACCGCCACCTTCGGAGACTGCCTCGTGCGGAAGCAGCCCCCGCAGGTGGCGGGTATTGGGTACGGGCGGGTTTTAGCGGCCGGGCGGCCGGTTGGGAATTTCGACCACGAAGCAGGTGCCTTTGCCGTCCCGGGAAAACACTTCCACCGTGCCGCCAAGTTTCGTCAATACCGCTTTTACGATGTACAGCCCCAGGCCCGTGCCGATGGATTGCCCCGAATCCTTGACGAAACGGTCGAAGATCACGGGTGCTGCATCGGGAGCGACGCCCCCGCCGTTGTCTTCGAGGCAGATCGTCAGGGTTGCCGGCGTACAGTTGAGCGATACCTGCACGAAAGGCTCCGGCAGGGTTAGGTCGTGAAAAGCAATGCTGTTGGCCAGCAAGTGCTGAATGACCAGTTGCACGCGGTAGGCGTCCGAATAGAAATCGTTTTCGGCAGTGATGCCGGTACGGATGGTTACCTGCTCCGATCCTTTGACGCGTTTGCAATAGTCGAGGGCCTGGCGCAGCACCGCCGGCAGGTCTACTTTCTCGTAATCGAGGTAGTTGTGGCGGTTGTTGGTGTAGTGCAGGATGTTTTCCATCGCGTGCTCCAGTTTGAGCAGGGTCTGCTGCATCATTCCTAGGAGCGCCTCCTGGCCCTTGCCCGCCGTGTCGGTTTGCATCAGGTACATCACGCCCTTCAGCGAACACACCGGCCCCCGCAGGTCGTGGGAGGCGCGGTAAAGGAACGCTTCGAGTTCTTCGCGGGTACTTTCCAGGGCCGCGTTTACCGCCGACAGTTCGGCCGTGCGGAGCTGCACCTGGTTTTTCAGGTCTTCCTCCGCCAGCAACAGGATTTGCCGCGCGGCTTGTTTGTCGGTCACGTCGTAGGCCGAACAGATTACGAAGGGTGCGCAGCCCGGGTCTTCGCACAGTACGTTGCTGAATTGCCAGTACCGTTCTTCACCCGAGCCGGTCCGGACGCGCGCCGTGCCGCTTAAGACTCCTTCCGTCCTGATCTTTTGCAGGTAATCCTCCAATCTATCCGGCGTTTCCGTGACCAGGAAGTCAGCAATGTTGCTGCCAGCGATTTCCCTTACGTTGTGGCCGAGGGCCTGCACGGCCGCCGTGTTTGCCGCCAGGATGATGCCGGACAACGTGTGGGTGTAGAGGTAGCTCCGCGAATGTTCGAACAGCAGCCCGAACCGTTTTTGGTTCGATTCGGCTTGTTGCTGCTGCCGCTCGAGCTGCTGCTGCTGGCGTTTCATTTCCAGACGTACAATCACTTCCCGGGCCAGGGTCTGCAACGCCGCCTTCTGGGCGTCGTCCAGCTTTTTGGGCTTGCGGTCAATTACGCACAGCGAACCCAGGCGGTATCCTTCGGGGGTGATCAGCGGGGCGCCGCAGTAGTAGCGGATGTGGGGTGGACCGGTTACCAGCGGGTTTCCGTTGAACCGTTCGTCGAGGGACGCATCGGTCACCTCAAAGAGTTCGTCGCGCTGGATCGTGTATCGGCAAAAAGAGATGTTTTGGGGCTTTTGGTCTGCTGACATTCCCTGCTTCGACAAGAACCACTGCCGTTGGCCGTCCAGCAGGCTGATCAATGCAATGGGAGCACCGCAGATGTACGCTGCCAGCCGGGTAAGTGCATCAAACTCCGCTTCGGCAGGCGTATCGAGTATGCCGTAGCTCCGCAGCACGGTAAGCCTTTCTTCTTCGCTGGCGGGGAGGGTGTATGCGGGTGGCAGGAAGAGAACGGACAGGTTCTGCATGATCGAAAGGATTGATTTTGTCGGGCGGCCGGGTGCGTTACGCAACAAACGCGCATCGACAAAATTACGCACGGCACCGCCCCGGAAACATTCCAGTTACACCCCTGTCTTTGAAATGTAATATCATTAACAATTTTCCATGCGCATTAAAATCTGCTCGGATTATTTAACGAAATTGCCAACCGGATGGTCCACCTGCAACCGGTAGCGCCGCGTTTCTGGGGCAGCCTTTACGCCGTCAACGCCGACTTTTTATCCTCCCGCGTTAAAGTGCGCTGGAAGTGATTTACCTGCCAGGTACCCAACACGAAGAGTCCGATCACTTTGGCGGCTTCCAGGGCTACGTAGAGCAAGTGTAACTGGGAGGGTGGCGGCGTACCCCCGCCGATGTAGACCAGGGCCCGGGCGTCGAGGGCGGGCAGCAGCCAAAGGGTTTGCAGGGCCACCAGGCCCGCCACGCCGGTAAGCAGGCCGGCAACGCGGGCCGGCCAGGCGCCGCGCACCAACAGCAGCAGGCTTACCAGCGTAAAGCCAATCTCGACCTTGTTCAACACGGCAAACACGTGCCGGCCCACGTCCAGCCCCACCACCAGGGTCAGGGAGGGCGCCGTAAATTTGACCGGCGCTTCCATAAAGCTGATGGCCGACACGAAGCCGAACCAGACGAAGGTAACGACGAATGCCAACGGGCTGCAAGCTGCCTTTTTCATGGGAAGTAGCAATTGAAAGATCAAAAAGGTCGAATATCGGGAGGATTGAATGAGTGAGTTATAGAATGGGCTGCGTACGCCATCATTCCGTGATCCAATCCTTCAATCCTGTTCTGTCAGGAGCCCCATGCGGTACTGGAAGACCTGGGCGATGCTGTGCCCCCGCATTTTGGCTTCTTCGGCTTTATCCCCTTCGAATAAGGCATCGACGGTACCCGTAAACAGTTGCAGCCAGCGGTCGAAGTGTTCCCGCCCGACCGGCAGGGCCAGGTGCTTGGGAAAAGGCCGTCCGTGGTAACTGGCCGTACCCAGCAGGATGGAACTCCAAAATGCGTACATGACCGGCAGGTGGTGCGCCCAGTGGACGGCCGCCACCTCGTTGAACACCGGGGACAGCAGTTCGTCGGCGTTCACCTTTTCGTAAAAAGCGTCCACGAGCCTTTTCACGTCGGCCTCGGTGGCAATGTCGTGCAGTGATTGCGTTTTCATGTTAAGCCCGTCCCTTTACGGCCTGCCGGATGGCCCGCAGCATCTTTTTTTCCTTTGCCCAGAAGAACCCGAACTGGCCCAGCAGGCTGCCGTACACCAACAGCAGCACCTGGTAGGTGGGAAACAGGAACAGTACGTACGCCACTGCTTTGAGCCAGAAGGCGGTGTGGTCGTCGAAGCCGAGCAGGAGGAAGAATGACTTGCGCAGGGCCACGGCCGAACTGCCGGCCAGGCTGAATACCGCGAGGATCAGCAGCACCTGCCACACCGAGTCCACGCCCCACTTCTGCTGAAGTCTGGCGATAAAGCTTTCTTTTGGCCGGGAAAGAGACATAAGGTTTAAAGTTTACGCAAAAGTGACCCTTTTTCCGCAATTGGCCCATGAGCAATATCAGCCCGGCCGGTGACGCAGCTCAACCAAAGCCTAAAGCTTCGGTACACACCACCTCCGAAGCGCATGCGTTTGCTGACCGCAGCATTTGTTGCAATAATCCCTGTGAATATTGGTGAAAAAGCACATGCCCGAAATTGTCGCATTCAAGTGTCAAATAGTACATCAACATAATTGGCCGCAAATTAACAGCCCGACTATTTCCCCGGAAGGAACTTATATTCAATTGCACAGAAAGTAAGTTTTAAGCAAAAAAAGCCTTTTTTGCATTAAAATAACCCTTCAATAGAACTATAAGGCCGAACAGTAACATACTATCAACGACTACAAACGGCCTGTTTGCAACGAAAAAAAGGCAAAAAATTATCGGAGCTTCCTTACACGCTGTTAATCAAGGCCACTACTATGCGAACGTGAATACCGGCCGATTTATCAATATCATTGCTGTGCAAATCATTTTTTCATTACGTAAACCGTTTAGCACCGCTATGAAAAGAAACAACGTGTCCCGGTTCCTGGTCAGCGCAAAAACTTGCCTGCTGGCTTGTTCATTGCTGGCAACGCTTTCCTGCAAGAGAGATCAGGAAGCAGTAACGCCCCAAGCCGACAAAGCTCCCACCAGCACGGAGACTTTGCTCCAATACCTGGAAAGCACCGGATTCAACCGGAACAATATCGTTTTGAAGGATGGTCAGTTCATCATCGAAGACGATATCCTGATTGACCGCGAAGAAGTTGAAAAGTACGCTGCCAAGGAGTCGCCCTCTTCGCCGGGCGGACGGACGGAGCACTACAGGGGCTACTACATCGTAAGCAACACGTACGTTACCAACATCAAATTTTACATCGAACCTACCGTACCCAGCGCCTGGCAGACGGCCATCCGGGGCGCCATCAGCCAGTGGAACGCAGTGAACGGCACCAAACTGTTCCTGTCGGAAACCACCAGCAGTTCGACGGCCAATACCCGCATCAACACGGGCTACGACGCCGCCAACTGGGTGGCCCGGGCCTATCTTCCTTCTTCGAGCGGCCGGCCCGGCTACCTGATGACCATCAATACCAAGTACAACTCCCTGGACAGCGGCCGCAAGCTGTTCACCATCGTGCACGAAATGGGTCACATCTTTGGCTTATACCACACGGACCAGACCCAGGGGGTATTTATCCAGGGAACGCCGACCAGTGATCCCAATTCGGTGATGAACTCCTACGTACTTCCCTGGAATGGATTCACCACCGGCGATGTAACAGCCGTGCAAATCGTCTACCCGCAATAAGTAACTCCCGTCCAGACCTTCCGCACCAAAGCCCTTTTCAACAAAAGGGCTTTGGTGCTTTTTAGGGATGAGGTCATACCCCGTCCGGAGAAACCTTTTGGATTTCAAAAGCCCGGAAGGTTTAGTCTTTCAACCGGTTTAAGGTATAGCAAACCAGCGGGTTGAGCACCGGCTTGCCATCTGCCGAATGCACGCCTTTGAGGTCCAGTTCGTACACGTAGCCTGTTTTCAATCGGTCCAGTTGCAGCGTGACCCGCCGGCCGTCGCGGGAGATTTTTACCTTCTTCACCGGTACCGGCTGCACGTCGAACTGCTTGGAGCCGTACGCCTGGTGGTACGCGTAGTAGTAGTGCTTGAACGGGTACGCCGCCGGGTCGGCCGCCTGCCTGGGGTTGAGGGGACGCGTAAAGACCAGTTCGAAGCCCCTGCGGGTCAGGTGCATTTCCTGCACTTCCATCGGCACGTTGCCCGTCCAGGTGATGCGTTGCAAGCCCTCGTCGCCGGTCCAGGCCTCGTGGTTGTTCTGCCCGATCCACAGGCTGCCGTCAGGGCCGAACACCATGCGGTTGTTGCCCAGGCGCAGCCCGCAGTTGTCGAAAAAGGGCACGCAGGCGCCCTGCACCTGGCCGTCCACCGTTTCGAGCATCACGCGGAGGATGCGGTGCTGGTTCATCTCCCCGATCAGCAGTTGCCCGGCGAAGGGACCAAACTTGCCGCCCGTGGTATCGCACACCGGCTGCGTGGGCGAGTTGGCCATGATGCCGTGGGGAAAAAGCACGGCGGCCTCCGTCCGCATCTCGTCGAGTCTGGCGACCGGCAGTTTAAGCGGGTCCACGTCGGGGAAACCTTCTTTCCACACCAGGCTGGACGGATGTCCGTAGAAATTGTCCTTCTGCACGTGGTAGAGTTTGCTCGTGCCCAGCCAGTCGCCCTGGTTGTCGGTTACGTACAGGTTGCCCTGCCCGTCGAAGCCCAGGCCGTTGGGGGAGCGGAAGCCCATTGCCCAGGGCGTAAGGTTGCCCTGGCGGTCGAGCTTCATCACCCAGCCCCGGTAGGGTACGCAGGAATACATGCGGCCGGGCCGGCCCAGCGAATCAAACGTGCCGCGTACCTCGCTGAACGTGCCGCCCAGGCCCGAGGCAAGGTTGAACGAAACGAAGTAGTCGCCGTTGCGGTCGGGCACGGGGCCGAAGTTGAATTCGTGGTAGTTGCCCGAGAGGCCGAATTTGTCGGTAACCGTTTCGTACAGGTCGGCCTTGCCGTCCCCGTCCGTGTCGCGCAGCCGGGTCAGTTCGGGCCGTTGCATCACCAATATTTCCCCGTTGCCCCGGACTGTCAGCCCCAGCGGGTCGTGCAGCCCTTCGGAAAATACCTTCCATTCCTTGGTAGCGGGTTGGTACGTCAGCACCTCACCGCGGTGAAAGGAGGCCACCAGGCGGCCGTCGGGCATGAAGTCCATGCCGCCTACTTCGGCCAGCAGGCCCTTCGGCACGGGAATGTTTTCAATGCGGTAGTAATTGCAGGCCGAGTCGGCCGCCGGCTGGGCGGGGGCCGCGTTGGTCAGCCAAAGCGACAGGAACAGGGCCAGGCAAGGGGCAAATCTCACAGCTTTTCCGTTTTTTGGGGTTTCATCAGAATGGTAAAATGCCTGGCCTGCTCCGGGGTGAGGTGCAGCGTGCTGCCTTCGAAGGTGCCGGCGGAAGGCACGTATTCCATGCCGTCCTGCGGATGAACCGAAAAGTACACGTCCCCGCTCACGGGTCCCACCCGGAATTCACGGATCAAGCCGTTGCCCGTTTCGGTCGCCCGGATTACCTCGACTACCTCCACGCCGTCTGCCAGGTAGCGGAAATGCGGGTACCGGTCCACCATTTGGTACCCTTTGAACTGCACCGCTGCCGGTTGGCGGTCGGGACTGCCCAGGTGAAAAGGAAAGCCGGCCCGGTCGCGGAAGTACACGTCGCCCACGGGCTTGGAGAGCCGTTTGCCGTTGCCGTGCCAGTGTTCGGCGTTGTCAACGTAGCCGCGCCAGGCGTAGCGCAGCCGGCACGTACCCGCATCCCAGCAATACGATTGTTCATTGGGCAGCATCACCACGATGGACGCCGGCCCGGTTTCGGGCATGAACGTGCGGTACACGACCGGTAATTCCACCGGGTAGGGGTGCGGCGAAGGGCGGCTGTCGCTGTAGCCCACGTGGTGGGCCGGAGGGGTTTGTTGTGCAAGGGCCTGCTCGGGCACGTTCGGGTCGTCCTTCAGGGGCGGCAGGGGCTTGGTGGTGACGTGGAGGGCACCGAACATTACGAAGCCGTGGCCCGGGTAGGTGCACACGTAAGGAAACACCCCTTCGGCGGCCGGCGCCGTCCAGACCAGTTCGCCTTCCTGCGCCGGGCTGAGCACCGGGATGGCGGCCAGCACGTCAGCGGATTTGGGTACGTAGCTGGTGGCGGGTCCCTTGTTTCCCAGGGCCAGGGCGGCGTTGACCACGTCGAGGCGCCGGGCCGGTTTGGTCAGCACGAGGTTGTGGGCCATGTCGTCGGCGTTGCGCAGGATGATCTTTACCCGGGTGCCCGGGCGTACTGCAAATCGCACCACGTCGTACTGCAAGCCCGATACCGCCCGGATCGTAAGGATCGTGTCGCCGGCCGGGGGCGGAACCGGCCGGAGGCGGCTCCCGGCGACCCCTGCTTGCGCGGTGCCGCAGAGCCAGGCGATTCCAAGGAAAAGAAGGGCGCGCTTCATCTGTTGTAATGCGGGGGTAAAGGTTGGTTGGTCAGGCCGGCGCCGGGCTTAGGTCCTTGTGTCGTTTTGAAAGTACTCCGCCGGCGGCTCCGGTACAAAAAGGAGCCCGGCGGCTTTTTCTACTCTCCGGCGTGCGGAAGTGGCTACGCTTTGGCCGTTGCCATAAAAAAAAGCCCCCAGCGCAAGGGCGGCCGGGAGCTTCGTATGGGCGTTGGAACGGCACTTTACGCCATTGCTTCGAGTTGTTCTTCGGTCATTTCGATGTTGTGGTACACCGTCTGCACGTCGTCGTCGTCCTCCAGGGCGTCGATCAGCTTCATGGCCTGCTTCAGGGCCTCGTCGTCGAGTTGCTTGGTGACCCCCGGAATGCGGCGCAGTTCGGCGTTTTCGGGCTCGATCTTCATTTCTTCGAGCTTCTTCTGCACGGGCCCGAAGTCTTCCATGGCGCAGGTCACCGTCACGTATCCGTCGCTTACGTCCACGTCTTCGGCGCCGGCGTCGATCATCTCCAGGGTGAATGACTCTTCGTCGAAGTTGGGGGGTTGCGGAATGGTAAACACGCCCTTGCGGGAAAAGATGAATTCCAGCGAACCATTGGTGCCCAGGCTGCCGCCGTACTTGCTGAACAGCGACCGGATGTTGGCTACGGTGCGGTTGAGGTTATCGGTGGAACACTCCACGAAGATGGCGACCTTGTGCGGTCCGTAGCCTTCGTAGGTAGGCGCCACGTAGCTGTCGGCATTCTCCCCGGAACCCTTCTTGATGGCCCGTTCAATGTTATCCTTGGGCATGTTGGCACCCTTGGCGTTCTGGATGGCCAGCCGCAGGCGAGGGTTCCCGGCCGGGTCGGGGCCACCCAGGCCGGCCGAAATCGTAATTTCTTTGATGAGCTTGGTAAATATCTTTCCCCTTTTGGCATCGGCGGCGCCCTTCTTGCGCTTAATGGTGGCCCATTTACTGTGTCCGGACATACACGTACGAGTTTAATCAGAATCAAACGCAATTTAACGATTCCGCGGCACATCTTAAAAGCACGCCACTGGTACAAGCCAATTCGCCATGCGATTTGTCATATTCCCGTTTCGGGGTTGCCCGCCCGGGCCACCAGGTAAAGCCGGTGGCGGGTTGCCGGGTGGTCGCCGGGCAAGGGGCGGCGGCCCGGTTGCTGGTCCCCGGGGTGGTTGCAGCCCGTGTCGTGGGGACGTACCTGGTAGCGGCGGCTTTCCCATTCCTTGCGTTCCTGCTCCATTTGTTCCCTTTCGGCCTTGCCCAGTTGGTAGGGCAGCAGGGGCGTGAGGTCGGGCTGGCCGGCGTCTACCCAGCAGGTGTACCAGAAATCGGCCACCATCTTGATGGAAGCCCGCATGCGGCGTTCTACCTGCCCGTCGAGCATCTGGTGGTACTTTTCGGCAAAAGCCCGGGAGTACACCCGCACGGTGGCGTTGCCCCGCTGTTCGTAGCTGTACTTTTTGTCGGCGGGAAAACGCCCGCTCAGTTGCCGCTCGAAAACCAGGACGGAATCCACGGCGGCGTGGGCTTCGGCCACGGCCCGCCAGGCCCGCTCCTGCGGGGAATACACGTATTCGGCCTTGCCCACGAAGCAGTCGTAGCCGCCCACCAGCAGTTCGGGCAGGCGCGATTCCCACAGGCCGTGGATGCCGTGCTGCCCCGTCAACTGCCCGTTGTAATTCTCGGTGGTGTGGAGCGGCACGTTGGCGTCGGCTACGTAGTGGCCCAGGTCGGCGGACAACCGGAGAATGCGCCCCGCGTCCCTTTGCTTGAAGGCTTCGGTAAGCTGGTACTTCACCAGTTGAATGTGCCAGGGCACGATGCCGTACGCCATGAGGGTATCTTCGGAGTACTTCTCGACGGCCTGGGGCCAGAACCGGGGCAGGCGGGCCAGGGCACTGTCGCCGTACACGTCGAGGTCGATGTAGTGGCGGGGCGCCTCCCCTTCCACGGCGTAGCGCCGCTCGTCAGGGTTCACGGCGTTCTCTTCCAGGAAGCGGATGTGGGCCTTGAAGAACCGCATCATTTCGGGCGGCAGGCAAAAGACGGCCAGGCGGTTGATGCGCTGGTGGGCAAAAAAGCCCCAGCTCCATACGTCGGCGGCCGGGAACAAACACAGGACGATCAGCAGGAATACGCTCTTTTTCATGGGGTAACGGACGGACCGAAAAAATACGGGGTGCAACCAGGCGCCCAATCACGGGGCAGGGCGGTGCAACCGGGTGAAAATCATAAATGTTTGAACGAAAGGGCTTGCCTATAATGGCAATTAACCATACATTTGCAGTCCTTTTGAAAAACAGGACTAGAAAAGTACCATCCAACGACAATGGCAAATCATAAATCCGCACTGAAAAGAATTCGCGCCAACAATGCCAAGCGCCTCCGGAACCGTTACCAGTTGAAGACGACCCGCGCCTTCGTGAGAAAACTGCGTGCCACCACCGACAAGGCTGAAGCGCAAACCCTTTACAAAGAGGTATCTTCCATGCTCGACCGACTGGCAAAGAAGAACATCATTCATAAAAATAAGGCGGCTAACAATAAGTCGAAGTTAGCCAAGCTGGTGAACAGGCTGTAAGCCGAACCTTCCTGAATTATTACCCCAGTGAGCCTTGCATGGTTATGTAAGGCTTTTTGTTTTGCCCCGTTAATATTCTTTTATTTCCTACGTTCCTTTCCGCAAATGCCCCTTTTGCGACAACTTTGCCGGCTCCAAACACCCGTACCGTTATGGAATATCCCCAAAGTTTGAAGATTCTGAGCCTGGCCGAAGAAGACCGCCCCCGCGAAAAGTTGCTTATGAAAGGCAAAAGCGCCCTCTCTGACGCTGAATTGCTCGGCATTCTGCTGGGGTCGGGCACCGTGAACGTAAGCGCCGTGGACCTGGCAAAGATCATTCTCCAGGACGTGGGCAACGATTTGAACGAACTCGCCAAGCTTTCGGTGAAAGACCTGGAGAAGCACAAAGGTATTGGCGAGGCCAAGGCAATCACCATTGTAAGCGCCCTGGAACTGGGCCGTCGCCGCAAGGAAAGCGAACCCGTCAAGCGGCACCGCATCACCGCCTCCCGCGACGCGTACGAAATGATGAAGCCCCACCTGATGGACCTGACCCACGAGGAATTCTGGGTCATCCTGCTCAGCCGTTCCAACCGGGTGGTGCAGACCGTCCGGATCAGCACCGGCGGCGTAACCGGTACGGTGGCCGACCCGAAAGTGATTTTCAAGCAAGCCCTCGGGCACCGGGCCTGCGCCCTCATCCTGGTGCACAACCACCCCTCAGGCAACCTTACCCCCAGCCACGCCGACCGGGAGTTGACGCGTAAGCTGAAGGAAGCCGGCACTTGGCTCGAAATCCCGGTGCTCGACCACATCATCTTCGCCGACCGCGACTACTTCAGCTTTGCTGACGAAGGAATCTTGTAAGTTTAGAGTGTATGAGTTCATGAGTTTAGAGTTCATGAGTCTGAACGCGCTGCCTGGATGTAGTGCGTACGGTTTTTAAACTCATAAACTTTAAACTCATGAACTATTTTCCATCAAACCACGCAATCGATGAAGGCAAGCCGCATTTATTTTTTCGGAATCGTCCTGGTCATCATCCTGATCCTGGTGTACACGTTCGCCGATACGGGCGTCAACGATGCCTACGAACGGGAGATCAGCCAGTTCCGGGCCGACAAGCACGAGTACTTCAAAAGCTCCGCCGACTCGCCCATCAAGAACAAGGCGCAGTTCAGCCAGCTCGACTACTTTCCGCCCGACCAGCACTACCGCATCATGGCGACCCTGCAACCCGTCACCGACACGGCCCGGTTGAAAGTACGCACCACCGACGGGAAGCAAACGCTGCTGACGCGGTACGCCTACGCCACTTTTGCCCTCGAAGGCCGCGAACACCGGCTGCTGCTGCTGAAATCCGCCGAAGAAGAAAACGACCGGCTCTTTCTGCCTTTCACGGACGCAACCAACGGGTTTGACACGTACGGGGGCGGCCGCTACCTGGACCTGGCCTACCAGCCCGGCGACAAGCAGCTCATGATTGATTTTAACCTGGCGTACAACCCCTTCTGCGCCTACAACGACGACTATTCCTGCCCGATTCCACCCAAGGAAAACGCGCTGAGCATTCCCATCAAGGCCGGCGAAAAAAATTACGCGAAGCCGTAAAGCGGGCCGTCAGTCCTCTTTGTTCTCCCGCAGAGTGACCAGCAGTTCTTCAATGTTCTTTTTCTGAAGAGGTTTGGTGAAGCATTTGAGCACCGACGGGTTGCTTTCGAATTCGGCACGCTGCTCATGGCTGAGAATGCTGCCCGAAAAAAGAATGATCGACATTTTGCCCCGGACCCGCGGGGAAAACCGGCTGAACTCGTCGAGGAACTGCCGGCCGCCCATCTCGGGCATATACAGGTCCACGAAGATGAGGGAAGGGATTTCGGCCTCGTCGGTTATTTGGCCCGCATCAATCCGGCGCAAGTGGTCAAGCGCTTCCACGCCGCTGGTGCATACAATTACGTGGCTTGCCACCAACTCCCGTTCCAATACCTTCTTGTTAATCAGGTTATCAATGCGACTATCATCCACCAGCATGATGGCTGGAAAGGCGTACACAGAAGACATAAATGGTTTTAAGAAAAATAACTCCTCTACCTATTCAATTCCGTCAACAAATAACGCGCATTATAGATAATTGTTCCTGATTCCGCCGGTTACCCGGCCAAATAAAGTTACAATACGGTGTATTTCTGTCTTGCGGCGGCACTTCTTTCATTCATCCTGTCACTCTGTCAGTGTACGGCCAACGTGGCAAAAAATTTGAAACGGTATCCTTGAACCAATAAAACCCAACTTTTATGGCAGTAGCAGAAGAAAAAGGTACCATTTCCATTCACACCGAGAACATATTTCCGATTATCAAACGGTTCCTCTACTCCGACCACGAGATATTTTTACGGGAACTGGTTTCCAATGCCGTGGATGCCACCCAGAAGCTGAAGAAACTGGCTGCCATTGGTGAGTTTAACGGCGAACTGGGCGACCTGAAAATCAAGGTAGAATTGGACGAAGCGGCCAAAACCATCACCGTGCGCGACCACGGCCTGGGGATGACCGCCGACGAGATCAAAAAATACATCAACCAGATTGCCTTCTCCGGCGCCCGGGAGTTCGTGGAGAAATACAAGGACAAGGGCGAAGACCAGCAGATCATCGGCCACTTCGGCCTGGGCTTCTACTCTGCCTTCATGGTTGCCAGCCAGGTTGAAATCATTACCCTCTCCCACCAGGACGGTGCCGAAGCGGCCCGCTGGGTGAGCAGCGGCGACACGCAATTCGAAATCACGCAGACCGAAAAAGGGGAACGCGGCACCGACATTGTGCTGCACATTGCCGAAGATTCGGCCGAATTCCTCGACAAGAGCCGCATCCGGGGCATCCTGGAGAAATACAGCCGGTTCATGCCGGTGGAAATTGAGTTCGACGGCAAAGTCATCAACAACCCCAACCCGCTCTGGACCAAGTCGCCGGCCGAACTGAAGGACGAAGACTACCTGAACTTCTACAAGGAACTGTACCCCTTCTCCGAAGACCCGCTGTTCTGGATTCACCTCAACGTGGATTATCCCTTCAACCTGACGGGCATTCTCTACTTCCCCAAGGTGAAGAATGACCTGACCATGCACAAGGACAAAATTCAGCTCTACTCCCGCCAGGTATTCATCACCGACGAGGTGAAAGACGTGGTCCCGGAGTTCCTGATGCTGCTGCACGGCGTACTCGACTCCCCCGACATTCCGCTGAACGTGTCGCGTTCGTACCTCCAGGCCGACGCCAACGTGAAGAAGATTAACTCGCACATTACCCGCAAGGTGGCCGACAAATTGTCGGAACTCTTCCGCAACGACCGGGCCGGCTTCGAATCCAAATTCGACCACATCGGGCTGTTCGTGAAGTACGGCATGGTTGCCGACGACAAGTTCTACGACAAGGCGAAGGACTTCTGCCTGCTCAAGAACGTGGACAGCAAGTACTACACCCTCAACGAGTACCGCGAATACGTACAGGCCAACCAGACCGACAAGGACGGCAGCGTGGTGTTCCTCTACACCTCCGACCCCGGCAAGCAGGACACCTACATCCAGTCGGCCAGGAAGCGCAGCTACGACGTGCTGCTGCTCAACGGCGTCCTTGACAGCCACTTCATCGGCACGCTGGAGCGGAAGCTGGAAAAAACGCAACTGAAGCGGGTAGACGCCGACGTGGTGGAGAAACTGGTGGACAAAGGCACGGCGGCCGAAAGCGTGCTCACCGAGGAGGAGAAGACCAAACTGAAAGAACTTTTCGAACAGACGCTGAACGACAAGAAGCTCAACATCAGCGTGGAATCGCTGCCCGTGGACGAACTGCCCGTGACCATCACCCTCAACGAATTCATGCGCCGCATGAAGGACATGTCACAGAACGGCGGGGGCGGCATGATGATGTTCGGCGACTTCCCGATGAACTACAACGTGGCCGTGAACGCCAACCACCCGCTGACCCAGAAAATCCTGGGCGCCGACCAGCCGGAGTCCCAGAAACAACTGATACGGCACGTGTACGACCTGGCCCTGCTGTCGCAGAACATGCTGTTGGGCGCCGAACTGACCAACTTCATCCAGCGGACGGTGGAACTGACGAAGTAGTTGTTGGTTACTCGTTGTTGTTTGTTCGTTGTTCGATAGCCGCACGGGTGAAAATATGGATAACAGAAAAGCCGGAGGTCATGCTCCGGCTTTTTCATTTGAAAGACGATTTGTTTTGCCATTGCTCCTATCCCAGCAACTGTCCGCGCAGCCCGAACAACGATCAACCAACAACTAATTCACTGCACTCCTCTGAATGAAGCTCCGCTCGTCTTTGATCAGGGCCAGGTTGGAATGGATGACCCGGCGGTTGTCGGTGATGTTGGCGTAGTAGAAGGACTTGCTGCTGATGCCCTCGGTGAACTTAAGACTGTTCGTGTAATACGTTTCGGCCTGGCTGAGCATCTGGTTGAGTCGGCTCTGCTGGCCAGCCAGTTGCTGCCGCGTCTTGAGGCCACCGCGGATTTGGGTGTACTCCTTCATCAGATTAATAGCCAGCCGGTTGTAGTGATAGGCCAACCGTACTTTGGGCTCCTCGTTGGCCGGGTCAAAGGCGTGCATGCGGCGGAAGGCTTGCAGGCGGCGGCTCGCTGAATCCTGCTTTTCGTAGGCCCGCAGTGAATCCGGGTAGTGGAAAACGTTCTGTTCCGCCGGCTTGGCCAACGCTTCGGCCGTGCGGATGAACTCACGCTTGGTCAGGGGGTGGTACGAGAGTTGCCACAGCGGGTCGAACGGAAAGTGCGTGTTTTTCAACTTGCCGGGGTCCGTCAGGAAAAAGGCCCGGTTGGCCTCCTGTACGTACTTGCCGGTGCCCAGGTCGAGGTAGCCCGTGCCCCAGGTAAGGTCGGCCATGTACCACTTGCCGTTCACCTTAACCGCGTTCCAGGCGTGCAACTGCAACTGCTCGGGGTTTTGCAACGAGTACCGGCAGTAGCCTTCAATGATCTCCACCGGAATGCCGGCGTGGCGGCACAGGTCGTAAAACAGGTTGGCGTAGCCCTGGCACACGGCTACGCCCGTCTGCAACACGCGGCCCGTGTACTGCAAATCAGGGTTGATGCGGCTGCCCGGCTGGAAAACAGACACGTCGTAACGGACGTTGGCGGTGATCCAGTCAAAAAAGGCGTTTACTTTCAGCGAGTCGCTGGTAAGTCCTTGGGTAAGGCTTTCGGCCAGCACGGCGGCGTTTTTGGGAGGCCGTTGCGGGCCGGCCGACGTTTGTGCCAGCCCAAAGGTGAGTTGGAAAAGGCCGATGACGGCCCAGAAAAATTGGTTCATTGAGCAAAGGAGTATCTTTTTTGCTAACGCAAAAAGGGACAAAAAAATGCCCGTCTGCTACTCCTGCTTTTTGCCTTCCCGCATTTCACTTTGCCGCATGGGCATAGCGTCGATGGTTTCGAAGAGTTGTTTGGGATCGGTGGCCTTGGTGCTGCGGTATTTTACCCCGCCGTCTTTCCCGATGAGCAGCACGTGGAAGGCACCGGCCGGTACGTTTAGTTCGCGCCGCAGGTAGTCGCGGGTGCCGGCGTCCATTTTTTCGTCGGTGCGGGCAATCTGCACCAGGTCCCGCTCCGCCCGGTCAGGCTCAGAATCAGCCAGCAGCCGCAGTTGCTTTACGTACTCGGGGTGTTCGGCGGTGGGCGCATACAGGACCAGTACGCGGTTTTTGCCCCGCAGCGCCCCGAGGCGTTCTTCCAGGCGGGTGTCGTCGGTGTGGTAAGGCTGCGCCATGAGTGGGTTGCCGGTTACGAATATAAGTATGATTGCCCCTAGCAGGTACCTGCCCATTGCCTGAGTATGTTGGTCAACGGATTGAACGCAATACTGTCCGGCAGGGATACAACGCCGGCTATTCGAACAAGTCTTCGGAACGTTCGAGCATGAGGATCGAAGACTGCGGCACGATGACGTACTTGTCGCCGCCGTACTCGATTTCAATGGCGCCCTTTTGCAGGAACATGGCAAGGTCGCCTTCCCGGGCCTGGAGCGGCAGGTACTTTACTTTTTCCTCGGTTTCGCGCCAGGGTTCGTCGTTTTCCACCGGCATGGGAATGGGATAACCCGGCCCTACTTTCATGACGTACCCTGTCTGCACCTGTTCCCTTTCCTGGACCGAGGGAGGTAAATACAAGCCGCTGGCCGTGCGGTCCATGGGGTGCTTGGGTTTGATGAGTACGCGGTCCCCAATAATGATAAGCTTCCTGAGTTGGTTGTCAGCCGTCACTTCTAGCATGGTAGTACCTGGATGAAAAGGATTGAAAGGATAAATGGGCGGATATTTTTTTACATACGCCGGTGAAAGTGATTCAAAAACCGCGCAAAACCGGTTTTGGTCTGGCCGGACCGACAGAATGACAGCCTCAGCGGTACAGGGACGGGCTGCGGCTGAACGCGGAGGCGCAACCGATGCCTACCAACGCCCCCAGCAGGTGCGATTCAAAGGACACTTGCGGGTCGACGGGGAGTATGCCCCACAGGATGCCGCTGTAAAAGAAAACCACCAGCACCGAAACCAGGATCGACCGGGCGTCCTTGCGAAACAGCCCGATGGTCATCAGGAACAGGGCAATGCCGTAGAGGAGGCCGCTGGCCCCGATGTGCATGGCCGGCCGGCCAAATGCCCACACGAGCAACCCCGTCAGGAAATAGCAGCAGGCAAAGACGGCCGGGGCCACGCCGCGGTACAGCCACCACAGCACCGATCCCAGCAGCAGCAAGGCCAGGGAATTGGACATCAGGTGCGGCAGGTTGCCGTGAATGAGCGGGGCAGCGAGGATGCCTACCAGGCCAAAATCCGTTCGGGGAAAGATCCCGAACCCGGCGAAGGTGACGTTAAGAAAGATTTCCGTTAACTTTATCAGCCACAGCAGGCCGACAAATGGTAAAATGAAGTTGGCGTTCCGCATCATTTTGTTTCCCGATCAAAAGTTTTTCGAGTGACCCGTCTATTTACTCCCTATATTGCTTTTGTAATTTTTGCCTACCGCTGGCTCATACGCAATACCCGTTCCGTACGACTTCCTACTTTCATTCCCCACCGTGCATGAAGGAGATTCTCAACCACCTTTTCGAGTATAAAACCCTCACCAAAGAAGAAGCCAAGGCAATTCTTACCGACATCAGCCAGGGCAAGTACACCCACGTCCAAATTGCCTCGTTCCTGACCGTGTACATGATGCGCAGCATCACGGTGGCCGAACTGGCCGGTTTCCGCGACGCCATGCTCGAACTCTGCCTCGCCATGGACCTCTCCGAATACGACCCGATGGACGTGTGCGGCACGGGCGGCGACGGGAAAGATACCTTTAACATTTCAACGCTGGCTTCTTTCGTAGTGGCTGGTGCCGGGCAGCGGGTGGCCAAGCACGGGAACTACGGCGTGTCTTCGGCCTGCGGCTCCTCCACGGTGATGGAATACCTGGGCTACAAATTTACCAACGACAAGGATTCACTCCGGCGGCAAATCGACCGGTCGGGCATTTGCTTCCTGCACGCCCCACTTTTCCACCCGGCCATGAAGAATGTAGCCCCGGTCCGCAAGGAACTGGGGGTCAGGTCTTTCTTCAACATGCTGGGCCCGATGATCAACCCGGCGCTTCCCAAAAAACAGATGGTGGGCGTGTTCAGCCTCGAACTGGCCCGGCTGTACGCATACCTGTACCAGCAAACGGACAAGCAGTTCGTGATCCTGCACGCCCTGGACGGCTACGACGAAATCTCACTGACGGGCGGCGTGAAGATGATCTCCGACCGCGAAGAGCAGGTAGTGCAGCCGGAAGAGATGCACCTGCCTACCCTTTCGGCCGAGTCGCTGTACGGCGGCAATACGGTAGAAGAAGCCGCCCACATCTTCATGGACGTCCTCAACGGCAAGGGCACTCCCGCCCAGCAGGCTGCCGTAACTGCCAATGCCGGCATGGCCCTCTACACGGCCCGTCCGTCGCTGTCCCTCACCGACGCGGTGCTTACGGCCCGCGAAAGCCTTGACAGCGGCAAAGCCCTTCAGTCGTTTAACCGCTTTATGTCTGCCAATTCCTGATCCCTAATCCTTCCCATGACTATTCTCGACAAGATCATTGCGCGGAAGCGGCAGGAGGTAGCCGCTCAGCAAGAACGCGTTTCCGTACAGCAACTGGAAAAGGCGCCGTTGTTCGGGCGGCCGTGCTACTCGTTTAGGGCCAACCTGACCGGTGCCGGGCAGTCGGGCATCATCGCCGAGTTCAAGCGCCGTTCGCCGTCCAAGGGCGTCATCAATGGAAAAGCCGACGTGGTGGCTACTACAGCCGGGTACGCCAAAGCGGGCGCCTCGGCCCTGTCCATCCTCACGGATACCGAGTTCTTCGGCGGGGCCACCGCCGACGTCATTGCCGCCCGGGACGGCAACCCGTTGCCCATCCTCCGCAAAGATTTCATGGTGGACACCTACCAGGTGCTGGAAGCCAAAGCGATGGGAGCGGACGTCATCCTGCTGATCGCCGCGTCGCTCCGGCCGGACGAGGTAAAGCACCTGGCCCGTTTTGCCCGGAGCCTGGGTTTGGAAGTATTGCTGGAGGTGCACGACCGGGAAGAACTGGAGCGCAGTGTGTGTCCTGAAGTGGACGCCGTGGGCGTGAACAACCGCAACCTGAAGGACTTTACCGTAAATGTGCGGCTTTCCGAGGAACTGGCCGCGTTCATCCCGAACGATTTTGTGAAGGTATCCGAGAGCGGCATTTCCGACCCGGCTACGGTGGTCGCTTTGCAGCAGTACGGCTACCGGGGTTTCTTAATGGGTGAAAACTTCATGAAGCACCCTGAGCCCGCCGAGGCGTGCAGCCGCTTCATTGCCGAACTCCGGGCGCAGGCGGCCGTTACCGAGCCGCGGCTGCATTAGCCGGTGGTGTAAAAGATGCTGAACTTTTCTGGGTTTTTCTTATATTTACCTTATAAAGCAACCTTTTACTCCGTTTATTATGGCCCAAGTTTCACCGGTCGTCCCCAAAGTAAAGATTTGCGGCATGCGCGAAAGTGCCAACATCGGGTTGGTCGCGGCCCTGCAACCCGATTACCTGGGCTTTATTTTCTACGAGAAGTCGCCCCGGCACGTCGGTGAGGAACTGGACGCGGAGCAGTTAAAGGCTTTTCCGAGGCAAATCCGCAAGGTCGGCGTGTTCGTGAACGCCCATCCTGATTTCATTTTGCGCATGGTGCGCAAGTACTCCCTCGACCTGGTGCAACTGCATGGCACGGAAGCCCCCGAAGTATGCCGCAACCTGCGGGGCCGCGGCATCAGCATCATCAAGGCCTTTTCCATTGATGAGCAGTTCAACTTCAGCCGGCTCAACAACTACAAGCCCTTCTGCGATTACTTCCTGTTTGATACCAAGGGAGAAAGCTTCGGCGGCAACGGCACCACGTTCAACTGGGAACTGCTGCGCAAATACGACAACGAAAAGCCCTTTTTCCTCAGCGGCGGCATCAGCCCCGAACACGCCCCGGTCCTCCACGAACTGCGCGGCCTCAACATCCACGCCTTTGACATCAACAGCCGCTTTGAGATCAAGCCGGGCCTCAAGGACGTTCAGAAACTGAAAGACTTCATCCAGCAAATCCGCAAGCCGCTGCAAACGGCAGCTTAGCGAAGACATTCCTGCCACGAACGGGAACCGGACCGCCCCTCCTCCGGTTCTGTAGATACTTTTAGCATCCAGTTTGCCTACACCAAACATTCAATCCAGTACATGGAAGTTTTAACCAAGCCCTCCTTCTCCGTTGACGAGAAAGGCTATTACGGCTACTTTGGCGGTGCGTACATCCCCGAAATGCTCTATCCCAACGTGGAAGAACTGCGCCAGCAGTACCTGAGCATCATTGCCGAACCGGCGTTTGAGGAAGAATTCCGGAACCTGCTGCGCGACTACGTGGGCCGGCCTACGCCGCTCTACTTCGCCAGCCGCCTGTCGCAGAAGTACAACACCAACGTATACCTGAAGCGGGAAGACCTTTGCCACACGGGTGCCCACAAGGTGAACAACACCATCGGCCAGATTCTCGTCGCCAAACGCCTCGGCAAGAAGCGGATCGTGGCGGAAACGGGAGCCGGCCAGCACGGCGTTGCCACGGCCACCGTGTGCGCCCTGATGGGCATGGAATGCATTGTGTACATGGGCAAGCTCGACATCGAACGCCAGAAGCCCAACGTGGACCGCATGAAAATGCTCGGTGCCACGGTGGTGCCGGCCACCTGCGGCAGCCAGACGCTGAAAGACGCCACCAACGAAGCCATGCGGCACTGGATCAACAACCCCACGGATACCCATTACATCATTGGTTCGGTGGTGGGTCCGCACCCGTACCCCGACATGGTGGCCCGGTTCCAGTCGGTCATCAGTGAAGAAATTCGTCAGCAACTGGTCGAGAAGATCGGCCGGCCCAACCCCGACTACGTGATGGCCTGCGTGGGCGGCGGCTCCAACGCGGCCGGGGCGTTTTACCACTTCCTCGACGAAACCGACGTAAAACTCGTGGCGATAGAAGCTGGTGGTCACGGCATCCACTCGGGCTTTTCGGCCGCCACCACGGCGCTGGGCAAACCCGGCATCCTGCACGGCAGCCGCACCATCCTCATGCAAACCGAAGACGGCCAGGTAACTGAACCACATTCCATTTCGGCCGGCCTCGACTACCCGGGCATTGGTCCCCTCCACGCCCACCTGTTCGACTCGGGCCGCGGTATTTTCGCCTCCATTACCGATGAAGAAGCATTGCAGGCGGGCCTGGAACTGAGCCGGCTCGAAGGCATCATCCCGGCCCTGGAAACGGCCCACGCCCTTGCCTTCCTCGGGCGGCTCGGCGCTGGTACCGACGAAGTAGTAGTGGTCAGCCTGTCGGGCCGGGGCGATAAAGACTTGGCGACGTACAGCAAATCCCTGAATCTCTAAACCAGTTTGGTTATAAACCAAAAGTTCCCTTTACCCACTTGAGGCAAAGGGGACTTTTGGTTTTTGGTGGTTATCTGACCACGAAACGAATCCGTTGGGGAGGCGCATCGGTTTTGCCCGCTACCACCACCAGGTACACGCCCGGCTGCAAGCCCTGCCCGAACGTCACTTTCCACTTGCCGCTGCCCTGCTTCGTTTGGGTGAAAAGCACTTTGCGGCCAACCAAATCGTGCACGGCTACCACCTGAGCGGCGGGGTCGGTACATTCCACGAATAACTGCCGGCCTTCGCCAGGGTTGGGGTACAAGATTGTACTCCCCGTGTGGGCGACGTACCAGGAGATGCTGATGATTTTAGCGTATTCAAAACGGCCATCTTCGTCCATGATTTTCAAGCGGTAGTAAGACAGACCGGCCAGGGGACTGGTATCCCGCGCCTGGTAAAGTTGCACGCTTGAGTGGTTTTCTTTCGCTTTCACGGTGGCAACCGACGTGAAGTAGATCGCATCCCGGCTCCGCTCCACCACGAACTGGGCGGTATTTACCTCACTGGTGGTTTGCCATTTCAGCAGCACGTGGTCTTCGGCCAGGTTCCCTTTGAAGGAAACCAGCGTTACGGGCAGCGAACTGTTGGGCATGGCCGAAGACAGGGTAAACGGGCTGAAGTGGTTGACCGCCCCGGCCGTACCGTTCACGTTGTATTCGGAGGTCACTGTACCACCGGCGTTGCTTGCCGTGGCTCCCGCGATGGGGTCCGGGCCAAAACCAGCCCCGCCCATATTTTGCCAGGCGCCACCATTCCACCGGGCTACGCGCAGCCACTGGTAGTCGGCCGGCGTAGGGGTTCCGGTGCCGGTCGTTGTCCCCACGCCGCTCTGCGGATCGTGCCAGCTCAACGTTACGAATACATCCGCCGCCCCGGGCGTTGCACTTGGTCCCTCCCGGTTCAGCATCCAGTATTCCATTACACTCACCCCTGCCAGGGGCTGCGACTGGTTCAATGCCTCCGTTTGCTTACGTGCAGGATCGAAGCCGGCGTCCCCCGGGTTGCCGTAGTAGTACTGGGCAATAAACGCTGCCGTGCCTACCGGGGCCGATATGCCCACCGGACGGTATATATCAGGTTCGGGTACGGACGGTGTGGCATAAGCGGGTGGGGTTACGCCGGCGGCACCGACCGGGAATACAAAGGCGTCGTTACCCGTTTTACGCACGGCACCAGTCACGAAGCTACGGTTGCTGGCGCCGACGGCGGTGGCGTTGCCCCGGAAGATGAGCACGTTGGCTGGGGAAACCGTCAGGGCAGGGCCGCTCAGATGACCCGTGTGTACCAGCCCTTTGGCAAACGTTGCCGTTCCGCTCACGGCCAGTCTCGATTTTAATCGTATTTCCCCCGCGGGCTTGTTGATGGTCCAATTGTAAAAGTCCTGAGTGGCTTCCGGCGCCGCGGCGAGTTCATGGGCTGCCGTATTGCTGTGGATCACGGTTTGCGTGGCTTCCCCTTCCATCACCACCGTTCCCGTGCGGGCCGAGAACCGGCCGCTGCTCGTCCAGTCTCCCTGGAGGAAGATCGTACCGCTGCCGGCTCCCGCGTCCAGGTTGTTGTTGGCGTCGATGGTAAGGCTCCCCCGGATGCGAACATTGCCACCCGTGAGGGTTTTGGCGGGAAAGCCCGAACTGGACGGACTGGCCAGCACCACGTGGGCATAATTGGCGTTGGCGTTTGGGGAACCATTTGCAATGAGGGCCTGCACGGGTTGGTTTACCCCAGCGTTGTACACGATGGTGGTATTGGGCTCCAGGTTGATGTCCGTTCCATTTATGGTTTGGTAGCCGGTTGGGAAAGCAGTTCCTTGGGTTGCCGTGCCTACGGTAAGCCGGCTGGGGCCGGTCGTACCAGTGGTCGCAGGATCAGTGGTAAAAGCCCGGACCGGGTTGGCCGCCAGGGTGGTATTGCGCATGGAGAAGGTCCGGCCCGACACGCCGTTCAGTTGAAAACCGTTGTCAACCAAGTGGTTGTTCGGACCGATGGCAAACGCGCCTCGTACCATAGTGCCGGTGGTGCCGCTTCCCGCCGTGACCTGCAACGTCTTGCTGACCAATGAGGCCCCAACGTTTACCGGGTTGCTCAGGAATAAATCCGCGTAGGCCGTATGGGCCGCAGTACCCAGCACCTGGACGGGCTGATCTACCCCGGCATTGTACACAACGGCGGTATTTTGCTCGAAATGAATGTCGGATGGATTTGCCGCGGAGCCATCCCCGGTGCGGAAGCCCGCCGGGAAGTGAGTAGCCGTATTGCCGTTGCCAAGCACCAGCCGGCTCTGCCCGCCCGAGCCGCCCACTGAACCGCCCGTTTCGGAATCGGCAGTGGTGACGCTGTACATGCGGAATTGTCCCCCGGCAGTTCCGTCGAGTTGCAAGCCGTTGTCAAACAGGGTGTTGTTCGGATAGATAGTCAAGGTGCCGCGTACGGTAGTGGGCCGGGAAACCAGCGTTTTCACCGTGGGGAAAACCAACCCGGTCAACCCGGTAGCGGCAGGCGTGGCTGCGGGATTCGCAAGGACCAGACTGGCGTACGTGGTATTGCCGGTTCCGCCTAACCCCTGAATGCTTTGGGGCCGGCCGGACGCGTATACCACCGTAGTTCCCGGTTCAAAATGGATGTCGGATGGGCTGTCTGTCGTACCGTTCCCGGTCCGGTAGCCCGTCGGGAAACCCGTTGCCGCCGCCGCAGTCCCCAACGTAAGGCGGCTCGGGCCGGCCGTGCCGGTCGGGCCGCTGCCCGTCACCGGGTCTGGGGCCGGAGCCAGGCTGCGCATGACAAACGGCTGCCCACTGGTACCCGCCATGCCGTTGCCGCCGTCCACCAGGTTATTGTTGGGATAGATGGTAAGATTTCCGCGAACGACCACCGGCCCGGTGAAAGTCTTGGACACTAAAGTCGGTGAAGTACTTACCGGGTTGATAAGCTCCAGGTTGGCGTAATGCCGTTGCCCGGCAACCAAGCCACCCGTGTCACTGAGCCCGCGGATGCCCTGGGCAATCCCGGCGTTGTACGTAACCGTAGTGCTCGGGTCAAAGTACAGTTCCGCATCGGCGTAGTTCGGGAAGGTTGTTGCACTGGTTTGGCTGCCCAGCACCAGCCCGGAAGTAACGTTTTGAATAGTCAGGAAGGCGTCGGCCTGCTGCCGGCCCAGGTCCTGAACGCGGCCGGCACCGGTACTTGTCACGCTGGACGCCATGCGGAAGGTTTGTCCACCCGGGCCGGTGTAGTTCACCTGGTACCCATTGTCCACCAGCACACTGCCGGGATTGATGACCAGAGAGCCCCGCACTTGAACCGGGCCGTCGAGTAATTTTGCCGCCGCGGCACCCGGCACTGCGTTTTGCACCACCAAATGGCCGTACTGCTGGTTCGGTACCGCGGAGCTTAACCCTTTTACCGGTTGGGGAACGGATGCCTGGTAAATGATTACGCTGTTGGGGTCGAGGCTGAGGTTGGAGAGGGCGATGTTGCGGGGAAACGCCGATGCCGATGCCGTTACGGGGGTCATGCCCGTAAGGTTATTCGCCGGGTCGGCCCCGGCACCCGTGGTTGTGGCAATGACCGCGTTGCCGCTGCCGAGGGTCAGGATGGCGCCGCTGCCCATTGTCAATCTGCTCGTTCCCGCAGGGTTGCCCGTAATTTGAAAACCATTGTCGATCAAATGGATGCCATTCTCAGCCGTTAAATTGCCATCCATCCGTAAGGGCCCCAGGGCGATCCGCTTCTTCTGACAGATACTGCCAATGGCCAGGAGTCCGGCCTCGGCACAATTGGCGTTACGGAGGTACAAGTTTCCGTACTGGGGGCCGGCATTTATATCCTGGTGACCGTTGGCGGCGTACGAAACGGTACTCTTCAGGGTAAGATTACTGCTGCCCGCTCCGGCATAACCGGTTGGAAAAACGGTGGTCACCGGACGGTTGTTGTCCGGACCGGACCCGTTGCCCCCATTGGCGTTGCCAATGCTGAGCACCCCTTCATCGCGGATCGTTAACTTTCCGCTTCGCGTCGTATTGCCAACCAGTTGGTAGCCATAATCCCACAAATGCCCCCGGACAATGGTCAGATCATTCATAATCACGAGGCCATTGGTCGCGGCGTTGGAGTGCGTACCCGTGCCGGCGTTGGCCTCCAGCGGCAGCGACTCATTTTTGTTCAACGTAATTACGAAGCTGGCCGGGTTGAGCGGGCTATTGGCATTTACCGTACTGTTATCATTGGTAACGTCGACGGGATTTCCGGCCTGGGCCCGGTCAATCTGCACGTTCCAGAACGGGCTCGTCGCCGCAACGATCATTTGGGCTTTGCCGGTGTTGCCACCATTGAAAACTACCGTGCCGGCAGTACCCGCCGTGAACTTGCCTTGCGGGTTACCGGCCAGCGGCCGTTTGATCAACCAGTCGCCATCCAGGGTAACTACCCGGCCGTTCGCAATTACCTCTCCGTACGTAATGATAAAATCACCCCGGCTGGAGTTTGCCCGGATGACAATGTCGCTATTGAGGCGCCACTGGCCCGATACGTTCTCGAAATTTACCGGGCCGGCAAAGGGCGTTACGGTACTGCTGCCGGCATCGCCGCCGTTGGTATCGATGGTCCTTATTCCCGGAGTGGCGTTCAGGTTAAACTTAAAAGTACCATCAAAATCATTGGTCATGCTGGCCGGCGAGGCCAGCACCAGGTTTCCATTGATTTCTATTTGGTTGTTTGCGCTTCCGCCGGCCAGTCCCGGCCGCACCGTTCCCGTATTCAGGTTGACGTTATCAGACCAGATCATGTCCCCGCAGGTCACTTCCAGGAGGTCTATGAATACGGTAGCCAGATCACTGTCCGGTTTCGTGGCCGTTCCCGACAGGCTGAAAGACTCCTCGTTGAAAACCAGGTTGGTTTCACTACCCGGAATGCAGTTCCCCCCGTAGGTCCGCTTGATGTCATCCAAGGGCGGCGTGGCCCAGTTACGGGGGTTGCTCCAATGGTTATTGGTGCTGATGTTCAATGGATTCCCTCCTACCCAGATCAGCGTTCCCGCCGCGAAGTTTGACCCCGAAAAGGCAATCCCGTTGTTATTGCCCTGGTCAATCCCACTGTGTACGGTTACCAGGCCCGGCCCGGTTCGGGTGATGTCCTGCACCAGGGTACCCGGCCAGGATTGGCCTTGTGCAAAGGAGACCTGAGCCGTAACGCCCCCGAAACTTGACGTGACCTGGGTCCAGATCTGGCAATCCCCAACCAGGGTGAAAGCACCGCCTACGGTAGAATTTCTGGCGGGCAGGGCCGTAAATTCAAAGATGGAGTACCCATCCATATTGACGTGATTGTACCGGTTGTTGCCATCATTTCTGAACCTGGCAAGTGATTGGGTCTTCAACTGGAGCAACCCTTCAAAAGCATATTCACCCGGTCCGGGAATCGGTTCGCCCGATCCCGTAGTGCTGCTTCCGCCGCTGAACCAGACCCGGGTCTGCTCCCCAATGGTGGTTTTTTTGTCCGCGCCAAAGAAGTGGGCCGGGCCGTTGAACCGGTAAATGGACCGGTTGCCTTGCAGGTTTACGTGGTCGTAAAAGGATGAAGTTCCACCCAGGTTGTTGAATTGTACCGTTGGCGTCCCCCTCGTTGGCTCGCTTGCCGTGGCGGTGACGGTTAACGCTGCTCCCGGCCGGAAAATATTGGTTCCCGCAAACTGAATGGCGTCATCCGCATCGGCGGTACCGGCAATCACTACATCGTCCTCAAACGCATTGAACTCTTTGAATACAACCCCGGCCTGGCTTCCCGCGGGTGCAGCACTCCCGGCTCCGGCTCCGAAGAATACCTTTTTCCGGAACGTGTTGTTCCCCTTGAATTGGACGCCGCAGTGATTGCCGAATCTTACCTCTCCTTCAAAAATGTTGTTGTCGGGCTCGGCGGCGCTGCTGCCGTCAAAAGACCGGCTTTCGAGCGGTTCATCCCAGAAATGTTCCGGGAAAATCAGGTCGCCTTTGTACGTCTTGGGGCATTTGCCGACAACGAACAGTTGGCTTCCGTTGGCTTTGGTAATCCTGATTCCCCGGAAAGTGATCCGGCTGCTCCCGTCGTGGGTAAAAATATCAATGTTGCCGGGCCCGGCCGTGAGGCTGGCCGGAATGCTTTCAAAAAGCAGGTCGGGCAGTTCCTTGGCGACGGCACCCGTGCGGATGATGATCCACAGGTCACTGTTGGTAAACTGAAACCGGGCATTGGCGCCGGGGATCACAAAATTTACGTTGTTGCCCGTCAGGTCCAACGCCGGGAAAAGGCCCGTTGCTTCGCTGCCCGTGATTACCACCGGTGAATTGGTCACGTTGAGGGTACGCGGCAAGTCCTCCCAGTAGTTTGTCGTAAGGTTATTGCAGGCAACGGGTACGTCGTTGGTTTGCAGCGTACCGGCCCGCAGGCCCAGGCGGTAGGCAACCTTGAACGGTGCCGGTCCAGCCAACGCCCAACTGACGGCCGCATCACTGAACAGCACATTGGGCAGAGCAGCCGTAGTACCACCGGGAAGCGTAACCGTCCGGTTGGTGACACTTTTGGTAGTGGCGTTGGCTACGTTGCCCGTAGTGTTGCTGTTGGTGAAAATGACGGTTGGGCTAAGGGTGTCAGGATCGGACGGCAGGATGACCAGTCCCGGCGCTAACGCAAGAGAGCCGTTGATTTCCAGGTTGTCAGTTTTTAGGTTCAGCGTGGTGGTGCCGCCGGCGGGAATACCCGTCCAGTTCATGCTCCGGCAAAAGGCAGTGCCCCCGGCAACGGATACGGTTTGTCCCGCACCCAATCCGCTGTTGGCATCAAAAAGTACGTTGTCGTTGGCAGTAGGAATGCAGGCTCCCGGGTTGCCGCCCGAAGCAGTGGACCACCGGAAAGGATCATGCCAGTTCCCGCTCCCCCCTACCCAGTACAACGTACGGTTGGCAGTACTGACCGGGTAGAACACGTTTACGTTGTTGGTGCCGGGCTGGAATGCGTTGATGCTGCCACTTGCATTGATAGCGTTGATGTTGCGAACGGTAACGTTGTTGTTCCAGACCTGGGGGGTCGTAAAAGCAACCCTCGCCTGCTGCAGAGCGGCATCCGAGTCGATAATGACCGCCGCCCCGCAGGCCGCCTTAATGTTCATGTTACCCGAGAAAGTCGCCGTGGCGGAACTGCCCGATTTGAACTTCCAGGTAATCCCGCCCGAGGGATACGCCGGGGCGGTTGCATCGAGGGTTACGCTGCGGAAAGTACTGTTGCCGTTGTGGTTAAACGTTACGGTGGTGGCGCCCGGGGCAGCACTTACGGTTACATCCTGTAAAGCATTGTCCCCGCTGCCCGTAAATACGGCATCGGTCGCGCCGCCGAGGGAAAGGTTCGCGCCGGGATAAAAAGTAGTGGCATTGTAGAAAACGGCGTCGCTTTTCGTGTGACCCGGGTTGATGGAAACGGCCCCGTAGAAAGTAGTGGTATTGGCGCCGGTGCTGGCAAACTGGAGTTCCGGGGCGGTCGTATTGTTCAACCGGGCCGTAAACATTCCTTTGAATGCGTTGGTGCCGGTAAAATTAATGAGGTTGGCAAAGGCGGTGGCACCGTTTGCGTGAATGGAAACCGCCCCATTGAAAACGTTATTTCCCCTGAAAGTAGCCTGGGCCCCGGAAAAGCCGTCGGCGAAGGTAACGACCCCGAAGGTATTTCCATTCGGCAGGGCATTGCTGGTGCCGTTGAAGGCAACGATGTTGTCCCGGCCATTGAAGTAAATATTCCCGTACGTTTTGGGGTTGTCGCCGAGGACGTTGACGTTCTTGCCGTTGACGTTGCTGAAATGAATGTCGCCGAAAGTGATCCGGTTGGTGGTGATGCCGGTCGTCGAGAGGGTATGGTTGCCGGCCCCCGTAAAGCGCAAATGGGGTAGGGTTTTAGGGTGCGTTCCCGTTTCAACGGTGAGGAGGCCGGCCGTACCCGGATTGCCGGTACACTGAATGGTGCTGGTGCCGGGGTCCAGCGTAAAGTTGTTGTCATTGCCCCGCAGGTCCAGTACCAGCCCGGTTCCCTTCAGCGTGTGCGTGGCGCTGCCCAGCAGGAGCCCCCTCGGCAGGTTCCCGGCCCCATTCGCATTCAACGCGTTGGCATTGATAGCCTGGCCGTTCGCCTCGCAGGTGCCTGCAATCAGCGACACAGTTCCGTTGCTGACCAGGGCATTGCCGACCAGTTGCCAGCTGCCGCCCGGCCCGTTAAAATCAACGCTGCCCAACGTTTTGCCGGCTGTGTTGATCGTTCTGCCGGGCACGGAAGAAGCAAACACGACTTTGCCAAAGAATGCCGTGGTAACAGTAGCAGGGGCGAGTTCCAGGTTGCCCGAAAGGGTAAGGGTATTGGCCGCCAGGCTTTCGAAACCGGGGAGGCGGGTGAGGGGAATGCCCAGCCACTGCATGCTCCGGCACTGACCGTTTACGTTCAAAATAACCCTTTGCGCATTCGCGGTAAACGAAGCATTGTCAAAAGTTACGTCGTCCAGATTGGTGGGTATACTGCAAGCCGGAACAAAAACGGTGCCGTTCCAAACCACCCATTTGCCTGCATCACTCCAGTTGCCCGTATTTGTTCGCCAGTAGAAGGCCCGCGGCGCTTTGATGAAGGCGACGCCTGTATTACCCCCGCCATTCAGTCCGTTGGTTACCGTGAGCCCGGCCCCGGTTGCTTTTAGGTTGCTGACGGAGGCCCCGGCAATGACCTGGGCACTTGAGAAGTGTACCGTGGCGGGCGTTGCCCCGGAGGAGGTAATTGCGGTGGCGGGGCAAGCCACGTTAACCGTCAGGCTGCCCGTAACGGAACTCGTGCCCGCGGCGGTAAATTGCCACAAGACACTGCCGGTACTGTTGTTATGGATGGCAATGGTATTGTACTCACTGAGGACCGAGTTGGAAAAAGATGTCCTTATTGTCCCCGTACTCGTGTTGTTGAGCGTAACCGCATTGAAACGGTTGCTCTGGTTGCTGAAGGCGACACTGGTGGTACCGGTAGTGCTGTTATTAATGAAGAAATCGCCGAAAGTATTGTTGCCACTGTTGGAAAAAGCTACGGTAGCGTTGGAACCGGTGGTCACGTTGCCAAACGCGTTGTTCCCATTGTTGCTGAACGTAACGCTTGCATTTGCCCCAATGATGACATTGCCGAAGGTATTGTCGGCGCCTCCCGTAAAGGTCGCATTGATGGGCGCACCGGTGCCCAGGAGCAGGGTTGCGCCGGCGCTGGCAGTTACGGTTCCGTCTATCAGTACGTCACCCGTGAACCGGCTGGTGCCCTGCGTGATCAGTTCCGCATTGCCACCGGTTGACATGCCCGCGTAGATGCGGGTGGAATTCCCGGTCACGTTGAGCGTGGAGTTGTTGCCCGTGGTAATTACGCCGAAGCTGTGCGTGTGCAATCCGTCACCGGTTGCCAGCGTGATGTTCTTTGGGGCATTGGCCGTAAACTTCAGGGCACCAACGGTCTTGCCGGTTGTACCCATGTTTACGGTGATGTTACCCGCACCTTTGAATATCAGGTCCGATGTCCCGACCACCGACATCCCGTCAGTCAGTACCAGGGCGTTTCCGTTTCCGTCTATCGTTAGAGGATTGCTTAAAGACAACACCGGGGCGTTGGTTACGCCGGTCCAGTTCATTCGCCTGCACGTAGCCTCGCCCGTTACCACGACCACTCCGCCCGGTGCCGTAAAAGAGTTGACATCGAACCGGGCGTCCTGCGCAGCTGTGGGTGCTCCTGCTCCCCCGGTTCCACCCGAAACCGTAGACCACTTCAGGGGATCGTTCCAGTTGCCACCCGTACCGCCTACCCAATAGCGGGCTTGGGCGAACAGGTTCGCCGGGCCAGGCAAAAGCAAAGACAATATACAGTAAAGCTGTAGTATGGTTTTCCTCATAGATTCCTCTCCGGGCAACAGCGCCCACTGCCATTGCGTACTGAGGGCTGGCGTTGATTGACCGCGTTGCGTATATAGCGGAAGGAGCCGGACAGTAAACCCGGTGGCCGGCCGGGCAGCCTGGCACTGTGCTTGGTATTCACGGATCTCTGTCGGGAACCGGCAGGGCCAGCGTACGTTTGGCCGGTAACCTTACCTGGTGGGTAAATGGCACATTCCACAAAAGCAAAAGCCGGCTGTTTGAGCCGGCTCCGGGAAGGTGCATTCGAATGGATGTATTCTTTAAAAAAGCAGCACGCCATCGGCTTCGAACCGCACGGCTTTTTGCGGCTTTTTAATGCTGGCAACCTCCTTTTTGGATTTGCCCGCGTCCTCAGCGTAGTGGCGCTGCTCGGCTACCGAAGACTGGTAGGCGAAAGCTTTTCCGTTGAGCACTACTTTCTTGCCGGCGGCGTCCTTGGGCACGAAGAAGGCGTACCGCTTGAAGCGAACCAGCATTTCTTCGCCGTTGCCCACGTCAACCTTCATCCAGCAACCTTTCTGCTGGCAGACTTCTTTGATGACGCCTTCGGTTTGCAGGTACACGGAATCTTTGCCGCTCACCTGGGCGGCTACGTCGCTGACGGGGATTACGTTCTGGGGCGTAAAGGCCGTGCCGAAGAGTTGTCCTTCGGCGGGTTGTTGCTGGGCTTTGGCGAGGCCGCTCACCAACACGGCAAGGCAGCAGAGAAATTTGAGGGATTTCATGGACGATGTGGATAAGGTACGGATTGAAAGGGGCTCAACGCGGTTGGTACGGGTCTGCTTGCAAACGAAGCGTTGCGGGCTTCACTACGAATATAGGCACGTTTTGCGACTTTTCTCAAGGGGCAGGCGACGGAAGTGCCGGGTCCATTGCGGCGGCCGTTGCCCGCAGGTTGGGCAACGTAATGACAAACCGGGTGCCCTGCCCCAGTTCGGATTGCACCCGGATGGTGCCGTTCAGCTTTTTTACCACTTGCCGGGTGATGTATAGTCCCAGGCCCGACCCGTACGAGTCGGCCGAAGCCCGGAAAAACATGTCGAAGATTTTATCCAGGTGGGCGTTGTCGATGCCCTTGCCGTTGTCGGTGTACACGATCTGCGCCTCCCGGGCCGTGCAATGAATGTGGAACTCGATGAAGGCGTCGCTGATGTGCAGCCGCTGGTACTTCACGGAATTGGACATCAGGTTCTGGAATACAGTGTTGATTCGCTGCGGATCGGAGCAGAAGTCTTCTCCCTCCACCGTTACCCGCAAAGCCACCCGGTCGGCGTGTTCCATGTACCGCAGGTTATCGGCGCATTCGGCAATGATGGCCCGGAAGTCAACCGGCACGGCTTGTACTTCCTGCCGGCTGTTGCGGGAGAAGTCAGTCATGTCGCGAATGAACGTGTTGAGCTTGTCAATGCTTTTCTCCATGAGCCGCAGGTAATAGTCCCGCTGCCCGGCGTCTCCCTCCATCCGCACCAGCGACACCAGGCCCAGCACCGAACGCAGGGGGGCCCGCAGGTCGTGCGACGAACGGTACACGAAGCTGTCGAGTTCAAAATTGATGCGCCGCAGTTCCTCCTCGGCCTCGATCCGCTCGGAAATGTCAAGCGAAAACGCAGTGACGCCCACCACGTCTCCCTGGTCGTCGCGCATGGGCGTAAAGGCGTGTTCGTAGTACCGGCGCATCAGTTGGGCATCCCCGAAGGGCTCCACTACGATGAACTGCTCCCCGGCCAGGGCCCGGTCGAGGTAGCCGAAGATTTTATTCCGGTCGGCGGCCACGTTGGTGGAAAAGTCGCGCAGGCTCATGCCCAGGCGGATGTCCACGTTGTAGAGCTGCCGGATGGCCTCTTGGTGCAGGTGGTTAAAGGCCAGGTAGCGGTAGTCGCGGTCCACGGCGAAAATGACGTTCTGGCTGTTTTCGAGGATGGCCGTCAGTTTCTGGTTGGTGGCCCGGATGGTGTCTTCGGCCTGCTTGCGCTTGGTGATGTTCTTGGAAAAGAAGGAAGCGCCGATCACCGTGCCGTCCGTGCCTTTGATGGGGTTGGCGGCCACTTCCACATCAAAGGTCCGTCCCGGGAATTCGTAGTGCATCTCCTGCACGAACCGCTCCCCGGAAAAAACGCGCCGGCAGATTTCGTACCAGGTGACCTTCTCTTCGGGGCTGATGCCGTCGAAAATGTTTACGCCCTTCTCGATCTCCACGCCGTACCCGTACCGGAATTCATGCTTCAACGTGCTGTTGCAGGTGATGACCCGGTAGTTGCGGTCGATGGACCAGATGGCGTTGGTGGTATTTTCGATGATGGCCAGCAGGCTTTGCTGACTCTCGCGCAACGCTTTCTCGGCGGTGAGGTTGACGCGCTGGGCGTAGTACAGGGCCAGCCCCATCGTCACCAGGCTGACCACCAGGTGCACCTCACTCTGGTAGGGGTCCGCTTCCGCGGGCCGGTAGGCCGCCAGCAGCCGGTAATCCGTCCACTGGAGCACCAGCAAGCCCACGACCGGCAGGGCCAGGTGGCCGACCAGGGCGGGCAATTCGCGGACGCTGAACAGCAGGAAGATGCCGCATATCACCGGAAAGTACAGGAGGTAGTTGCCCGCCTCTTTGCCCACCACCGACGCCACCAGGAAGATGCCCAGCGATACCCCCATGACGAGCAGGGTTTTGCCAATGGCCCGGCTGGCTCGCAGCAACAGCAGGGCAGCCAGGTAGCAGCCGGTCATGACGAGGTTGATCCGCGCAAGCAGCGCCTCGCCAGTCATCCAGTTGTACAACACGAAAAATACGGAAGTCAGCAGCGCCACGAGGCTCATCCGGTACGCCAGCCGCTGCCGGTTGGCGCGGCTGGGATCGGTACTGGCAGAAATTGCCGGGGCCATGAAGCCCCGCCACAATTGGGTTAGCGTGGCCATTGGTTACGCTACTGAATGGCTTTTCAAGTGGATGAAGTGGTTAAACATCAAATTTTTCAAAATTTCGGCAGATATTTATCGCCCAAGCCTTTATTTATTTTCTCCAGGTTGCGGATTGCCGAGGAGCTGATGTGCTCAAACTGCTTGTCGCAGCGGATGAAAACCACTTTCAGGTCGGGCTTCATTTCTTCCATGAAACGCAGTTGGTTCACCTCGTAGTCGAGGTCGTCGCCGTTGCGCAGGCCGCGCACCAGCGTTACGTCGGCGTGTTCTTCCCTGGTAGCCAGGTAGTCGGTGAGCAGGCCGGCAAACTCCTCGTGCTGGCGGAAATGCAGCACGGCCGGCCAGGGGTCTTTCCCCGCCGCTTCCGCCTTTTCGGGGTTGATGCCCCGCGCCACAATCACCTTGTCGAATACCCGCTCCGCCTTTTCGAGAATGTTGAGGTGCCCGTTGTGGAACGGGTTGAAGGAGCCGGGGTAAATGCCCACCCGGGGCTTGTGGTGCCGCACGTACCCGATCAGGGACCGCAGGTTCTCTCCGTTCTGCGGGTATGCTTGCAGGCAACTTTCCAGGAAGGCGAGCCGCCCGGCCTTGTAGCGGCCGTAGTCGGCAAACTGGTACTCCCGGGCAATGGCCCGCTCCCAGCCGAGCAGTTCCGCAAAGGCGGCGTCGGTGACCACGGCCATGTCCCAGGCGTTGAACAGGGCTGACAATTCGCCCGAGGGCCGGTGGTGCTTGGTATCGAGGATGATCGCCTTGACCAGTTCTTTCTGCGGGTGCTGCGCGAGTTGGTCGAACAGCCGGGCCGACTGCTCCTCGTTGTCGGCGGCCATCGGGTCGTACACCACGTCGTGGAAAAAGGCCGCCATCAGCAGTACGTCGCGGTCCGGCGCCGCCAGGCTTCCTCGTGCGTATTGTTCTTCGGCCCGGCTGACGAGGAATTGCAGGTGCGCCTCGTTGTGGTAGTGGCGGTGTTTTTCGCGCCAGCCCTGGGCTACCCGCGCCACGCCCTGGTCGGTCAGGCCAAACTGCCGGAAGAGCGGCTCGTACGCCTGGTAATCGAAGTATATCATGGTTACTGGGAAAGGAGACGTTAATATTGTGAAATTATCGGTGTTCGCAGGCGCGGAGTTGCTGCGTTTTTTTGTATTATCGTAAGAATGCCCTCGCCAGCGCCTGTACCATGCAAATGCACCAGGCGAAGCCGAACGAAAAGGAAAAGGCCGCTGTTAAGCACTCGGTATCGCGATGAAAAGAACTGTTGCTGAGGTGGAATGAACTTATTCAGCTTCCCCGGCGAACAAAAAGCAGTTGACCGCGGTTAGTCATATTGATTACTCATCTTAGTTTAATTGTGAAAGTAGCCGTTTTTCGTAAAGAACACTTCAATGCCGCCCACCGACTGTACAACCCCCGGTGGAATGATGAACAAAACCTGAAAGTATTTGGCAAGTGCAGCAATCCTCACTTTCACGGCCATAACTACGAACTGATCGTGCGCATAGTAGGCGAACCGGACCCGGTGACGGGTTACGTCATGGACATGAAGGTACTCAGCGACCTGATTAAAGAACACGTTACGGAAAGATTTGACCACAAGAACTTAAACCTGGATACTGATGAGTTCAAGAACCTCAACCCGACAGCAGAGAACATATCAATCACTATTTACAATCTTCTGAGGAAGCACATTGATCCCAAGTTCGATCTAAAAATCACTTTATATGAAACTGAACGGAACTTCGTTGAATACCCCGTCAATTAAGGAAATTACGGATTTGCGTGCACTGGCGATAGACGAAATCGGCGATGAGCACCTGGGTACTTCTTATGAGACCCCCCTGCGGGAAGATGCCTTCGAAATGGATGATGAGCTGAAGATGGAGCTGATCGAGAAGCACTTCCGCGAAATTATGCACATCATGGGTCTTGACCTTACCGACGACAGCCTGAAAGGCACGCCGCGCCGGGTTGCCAAAATGTACGTGCAGGAGATTTTCAGCGGCCTTAACCCGGCCAACAAGCCTAAAGTTGCCCTCTTCGACAACAAGTATAAATATAACGAGATGCTGGTGGAGAAGGACATCACGTTCTACTCCAATTGTGAGCACCACTTCGTTCCCATCATCGGCAAGGCCCACGTGGCCTACATTTCCAGCGGCAAGGTGATCGGCCTGTCCAAGATCAACCGCGTGGTGCAGTACTTCGCCAGGCGGCCGCAGGTGCAGGAACGGCTCACCGTGCAGATTGCCAACGAACTGAGGGAAATGCTGCAAACTGATGACGTGGCCGTACTGCTCGACGCCAAGCACCTGTGCGTGTCGTCGCGCGGCGTCAACGACGTTGCCAGCAGCACCATCACGGCCCACTACAGCGGCAAATTCAGCGAAGAAAGCACCCGCCAGGAGTTTCTTAAATACGTGCAGCTGGGTGGCCAAGCCTAAAGCCCCTGCACGCAGCTTACGGAAGGGAGACTTGCTAAAAGTCTCCTTTTTTTTGTGCCCGGTTTTGAACTCAGAAACCGTTTACTTGCTTATCCATGCAGACGAGCCGGCCCCGGCCGGAAAACAACTTATTCACCCGATACCATAATGCCAGATTTGAAGGACCTCGATTTTAAAGAGCTGATCGTATTCGAAAACGAAGACTATATCGTAGTAAACAAGCCGCCCTACGTAGCTACCCTCGACGAACGGACCGGCGACACCACCAGCATCATCCGGATGGCGAAAGCGTACCACGCCGACGCCCAGGTGTGCCACCGGCTCGACAAAGAGACCTCCGGCATCCTGGCCATTGCCAAGAACCCGGAGGCATACCGCAGCCTGTCCATGCAGTTTGAACACCGGCAGGTGGAAAAGATCTACCACGCCATTGTGCACGGCATCCACACGCTGGAGTGGATCAGCGTGTACCTGCCGCTGCTGCCGCTGCCCAACGGCATCGTGAAGATTGACAAGCAACTGGGCAAGGAGGCCGAAACGATCTTCAACACCCTGAAACTCTACAAGAAGCACACGCTGCTGGAGTGCCGCCCCGTGACCGGCCGCATGCACCAGATCCGCGTGCACCTTACGGCCCTGAAGGCGCCCATTGTGTGCGACGGACAGTACGGCGGCGCCCCCATCTTCCTGTCGGACATCAAGCGCAAATTCAACTTGAAAAAGGATACGGAAGAACAGCCCCTCATCCGCCGGGTGGCCCTGCACGCCCACGCGTTGCATTTCCGCCTGCTCAATGAGGAGGAAGTTACCGTCGAGGCGCCGTACCCGAAAGACATTGCCGCACTGATAAGGCAACTGGAGAAGAACGCGTAAAGCACAAAAATTCAGCGGACATTTCGCTCCTATTATTTGGACTAATTCTAAACAACCGCTTAACTTGCGGCACTATTTAAGATCAGTCTAAATAAACTTAAAGCTATGTCCTTCTTGTACCGTTCTTTTCCGGCGGCCCGCAAAGTAGTATTCGGGTTGGCAGCCGGCCTGCTCCTGGCGTCTTGCGACCGCGACAAAGGTTCCGTAACGCCCTCCTACCCGGTGCCCGCCACCTACGCATTTGAGAACGTAAATTACGCGGGCCAGACGGCCCGGCTCCAGATGCTGGGCGAAATGATCAAATACATCGAGACGGCCCACACGCCGGGCGTGGTACTGGATGCGCAGAAGCTGAAAGATATGTACGCCAACGCCAACAATCCCTTTGCTGACCCGGGCCTCAATGCTTCGGGCAAACAGTTGAAGGATAAAACGATTTTATCCGAACAGGCCAATGTGGAAAGATTACTGGAAGCGGTAGCCGCCGCCAGCCGCTCAACTACCCCCGGCAGCAACGGCGTGGCCGGCGTGGTCACCACCAAAGACGGCGCCAGAAGCTACCTGCTTTCACCGCAGGGCTTTGACTACGCCGAACAGGTCGAAAAGTACATCATGGGCGCCACTTTTTACTTCCAGGCCACCGGGGTGTACCTGAGCGAAGAAAAAACCGGCGACGCCGTTGACAATACCACCGTGAAGCCGGGCGAAGGCACCCCGATGGAGCACCACTGGGACGAAGCTTTCGGCTACCTGGGCGTGCCGCGGACTTCCCGGCCAACACGACCGGATTGGCCTTCTGGGGCGATTACGTGAACCGCCGCAACGAAAAGCTCGGCTCCAACGCCAAGCTCATGGATGCCTTCCTAAAGGGCCGGGCCGCCATTTTCAACAAGGACATGAAGGGCAAGAACGAGGCAATTCCAACCATTCAGGAAGAATGGGAGAAAGTAAGCGCCGCCACGGCCATCAGCTACCTGAACCGCGCCAAGACCAGCATCACCGACGACGCCGTCCGCAACCACGTGCTTACCGAGGCCATCGGCTTCATCAACGCCCTGCGGTTCAGCCCCGCCAAGAAGATTTCCAACCCCCAGGTTGACCAGGTGCTGGGCTTTATCGGCACCAACCTGTACGAAGTGAAAGCGACCGACCTGGACAAAGCCCGCGACCTGCTGGCTACGGTGTACGGCCTCTCGGACCAGAAAGATGCTTTTTAATTCCCCTCATTGCCCGTTCTTAACCACTTATTTTATTGCGATGCGCAGAAGAATGATACCAGTGCTCTTTTTCCTGTCCCTTGCCGGTGCTTTTACCGCTTGCAACGACAAAGGGACGGAACTGAAGAAAGATGGTTTTGACCGCAAGGCCCTGCTTGCCAACGTAGGAAATAATATTATTGTACCCAACTACGTCTCCTTCAACGCGGCGGCAGCCCAATTGCACACCGCTGCCGGCCAGTTTGCCGCCAACCCCGACGCCTCGTCGCTGGGTACGTTGCAGATCCAGTTGAAAGAGGCCTACCGGGCGTACCAGTCCGTGGCTCTGTTTGAACTGGGTCCGGCCGAGCAGGAACTGCTGCGGGCCAACCTGAACACTTTTCCCGCCGACGTAAACCAGATCAACGCCAATATCGGCACGGGCACCTACGACCTGGGCACGGCCAGCAACCTCGACGCCAAAGGCTTTCCGGCCCTGGACTACCTGCTGTTCGGCCGGGGCACCGACGCCCCGGCTGTAGTCGGGCAGTATACCACTGATGCCAATGCGGCCGGGCGGAAAAAATACCTGACCGACCTGACGCTGGAGATCAAGAACAAAGCCGAAAAGGTAAATACGGCCTGGTCGGCAACGGGCGGCAACTACCTCAATACCTTCGTGAACGCCGACGGCACCGATGCGGGCAGTTCGCTGGGCTTGCTGGTGAACCAGCTGAACTGGGAATACGAACTGCTGAAGAACGCCAAACTGGGCATTCCCCTGGGCAAGAAGACCCTGGGTACGCCCCTGCCGGAAAGCGTGGAGGCGTACTACAGCGGCCTGTCTTCGGAACTGGCGCGGCTTGGTTTTCAAAACCTTGAAAACGTGTACTTCGGCAAAGACAAGTCGGGCAACAACGGCACCGGGCTGGACGACTACCTGGTGAGCCTCAATGCCCGGCGCGGCGAAACCACCCTGGCGGAAGCCATTGCAGGCCAGCTTCAGGTGGCGAAGAATAAACTGGCGGCCCTCAACGACCCGCTTGCCAATGCCATTCGCAGCAACCCGGCCCCGGCAAACGAAGCGTACGCCGAAATTCAGAAGGGCGTAGTGCTGCTTAAGACGGACATGCCGTCGCAACTGGGCGTACTGATTACCTACCAGGACAACGACGGCGATTAGGGAGCCCGGACCGACAACGGGAGGTCACAGATTCAGCCGATTGCCGATGCTTACGTTTTCGAGAAACAAACCTTTGGACTTTCTTTTCCGGCCGGTACCCATTGCCCCGCTGGCCACCTTCCGGGTGCTGTTCGGCGCGGTGATGTTTGCCGGCATGGTCCGTTTCATGGCAAAGGGTTGGGTGTACGACCTGTACGTGAAGCCCACCTTTTACTTTACCTACTACGGTTTTGAATGGGTAAAACCGCTGGGTGAGCTTGGCATGTACGCTTTGTTCGCGGCGGTGGCCCTCAGTGCCTTCCTGGTGATGATCGGGTTGGCGTACCGCGTGGCTGCGGTGGCCTTCTTCCTCGGCTTTACCTACATCGAACTCATCGACAAAACCAACTACCTCAACCATTACTACTTCATTACGCTGGTCAGCTTCCTGATGGCGCTGCTGCCGGCCGGCCGCTACTTTTCGGTGGATGCCTGGTTTTGGCCCGCCATCCGGCGTACGCACGTGCCCCGCTGGATGATCGGTGCGCTGCAACTGCAACTGGCGATGGTCTATTTTTTCGCCGGCGTAGCCAAGCTCAACTACGACTGGCTGTTCCGGGCCATGCCGTTGCGCATCTGGTTGCCGCCCCATACCGGTCTGCCGCTGATCGGCCCGCTGATGGACGAACCCTGGGTGGCTTACGCGTTCAGTTGGTTCGGAGTGGTGTACGACCTGTTCATCGTATTCCTGCTGGCGGACCGCCGCACCCGGCTTTTTGCCTACGCACTGGTGCTGGCCTTCCACCTGATGACGGCCTGGCTGTTTCCCATCGGCATGTTCCCGTACGTGATGATTCTGCTTACGCTGGTCTTTTTCCCGGCATCCTTTCACCGGAAAGTTATCAATGCCGCGGGGCGTCTGCTCCGGAAGACCCGGACGGAACCCGTGCCGGTACCGGTAAGCGCGTTGCGGCCCGCCTGGCCGGCCAGGGTGCTGTTTGGCGTGCTGGCGGTGCATTTTGCGGTGCAACTGCTGCTCCCGTTCCGCTACCTGCTCTACCCGGGCCAACTCTTCTGGACGGAACAGGGCTACCGTTTTTCGTGGCGGGTGATGCTGATGGAGAAAGCGGGTACTGTCTTTTTCTACGTCACCGACCCGGCCACCGGGCGTGAGGGCGAAGTGGTTAACCGCGATTTTCTGACGCCCAACCAGGAAAAGATGATGGCGACCCAACCCGACATGATGCTGCAATTTGCCCATTTCCTGGCCGGACACTACCGCCGGCAAGGCATTGCCCACCCGAAGATCACCGCTGAAAGCTACGTAACGCTGAACGGCAGCGGGAGCCGTCCCTTCCTCGACCGCACCGTGGACCTGGCCAAAGAACGGGAGGGCTTTGCCCCCAAACGATGGATCTTATCTTTTTCCGATTCCCGATGAAACTGCAAACAACCGTTCTGCTGTGCTGCCTGCTGCCGTGGGCCCTCCGGGCGCAGGAAGCGTCCATTCACGGCCGGATCGTCAACGGCAACCAAAGGCCCATTGCCGGGGCGCAGGTGGTGCTGCAAACGACGCCTTACGGCACCACTACCAATGATGGCGGCGAGTACCACCTGAAGGCTGTAAAGCCCGGCGCCTACACGCTGGTTGTGCAGGCGTATGGTTTCAGCAGCAGCCGCCGGGCCGTGACGTTGGAGGGAGGGAAAGACCTGACCTTGGATTTTACGCTGGACAGCCTGTACCAGGAACTCCAAAGCGTGACCATTGCCGCCGGCAAGGATAATGCGTTCGGCATCACCCGCCTCCGCCCCGTGGAGGGCGTTGCCATTTACGCGTCCAAGAAAAGTGAAGTGATTGTGCTGGAAGACGTGACGGCCAACCTGGCGACCAACAACGCCCGGCAGGTATTCGCCAAGGTGGCCGGGTTGAACATATGGGAAAGCGACGCGGCCGGCATTCAACTGGGCATCGGTGCCCGGGGCCTGAACCCGAAACGGACCACCGAATTCAATACCCGCCAGAACGGCTACGACATGAGTGCCGACGCCCTGGGCTACCCGGAAAGTTACTACACACCACCCATTGAGGCCCTGGAGCGGATTGAAGTGGTGCGGGGCGCCGCCTCGTTGCAGTACGGCACCCAGTTCGGCGGCATGATCAACTTCGTGCTCAAGAAAGGCAGCCGGGAGAAGCCGTTTGAGGTATTGTCGCGGCAAACGCTGGGCTCCTACGGCTTGTTCAGTTCGTTCAACAGCGTGGGCGGCACCAAAGGCAAAGTCAATTACTATTCCTTCTACCAGCACAAGCGGGGCCACGAATGGCGGCCCAACTCGGGGTTCGTCGTCAATACGGGCTACGCCAGCGTAAATTACCAGATCACGCCCAAGTTCAGCGCCGGCATTGACCTAACCTTGATGGGCTACGAGGCCCAGCAACCGGGTGGGCTCATGGACGTGATGTTCCAGGAGAACCCCCGCCAATCCATCCGGGAACGGAACTGGTTTGCCGTGACCTGGAACCTGGCCGCGGTTAACCTCGATTACCGTTTCTCGACCTTTATCCGGGTGAATTCCCGCACTTTCGGGCTGCTGGCAACCCGCAAGGCCCTGGGCAATCTGGGGCCCATCAACCGGGCCGACCCCCTGACGGAAAGAGATTTGCTGTGGGATGCGTACCGCAACTTCGGCAACGAAACCCGCTTCCTGCACACCTACAAGACCTTCGGCAACCCGTCTACCTTCCTGGTGGGTACGCGTTACTACCAGGGCTTCCTGGACCGGCGGCAGGGCCTGGCGAATGACGGGTATGGTCCCGATTTTTACTATCTTAACCCAGATAACCTGGAAAATTCTGACTACCACTTTCCGAGCCGGAATTTTTCAGCTTTTGTGGAGAACGTATTTGCGATTTCGCCCAAGCTCAGCGTAACCCCTGGTCTGCGATTCGAATACATCCGTACTGCCGCGGAGGGATACTACCGGAACCAATTTAAGGACCAGGCGGGAAATGTACTTTTGGACCAACGGACGGAGGAACAACTCTCCAACACCCGTTCCTTCGTGTTGCTTGGCCTGGGGGCCAGTTATCGTCCTACTGAGCAAATCGAAGTGTACGCCAACGTGTCGCAGAACTACCGGGCCATCAACTTTAACGACATGCGGGTGGTGAATCCTAATTTCAAGGTTGACCTCAACCTGAAGGATGAGCGGGGCTACAACGCCGACCTGGGTTTCCGGGGCAAGATCAGCAACGTACTGGATTTCGATGCCAGTCTCTTCTACCTCTCCTACCAGGACCGCATTGGGGCCGTACTGCGGGAAGATACGCTGGATTGGAGTGTGTACCGTTACCGCACCAACGTGGCGGATTCCCGGAACATCGGCATCGAAACTTTCGTGGAAACCGACATCTGGAAATTACTCAGGGGCAGTGATGCCAAACAAAGCCTGTCCCTGTTTTCCAACGTTACGTTCCTGGATGCCCGGTACACCAACTCCAAAGAGGCCGCCTACCGAAACCGGAAAGTAGAACTGGTGCCCTCCGCCATTGTAAAGCTGGGGGCTGCCTTGCGCCGCCAAAACTTCCAGGCCTCTTACCAGTACACGTTCACGGGCAAGCACTCCACGGATGCAACCAACACCGAAACCATTGTCCCGAATGCCGTAATCGGAATTATTCCTTCCTACTACGTGATGGATTTGTCCCTGAAATACAGTTACAAGAAGTTTATTGTGGAGTCCGGGTGCAACAACCTGACGAATAACATCTACTTTACCCGGCGGGCCGATGCCTACCCCGGTCCGGGCATTATCCCGGCCAATCCCCGGACGTTCTACGTGACGCTGGGCGTTAAACTGTAAGTGCCGGGCCGCACGGGTCACCTTGCTTGCTTACCCATGCCTTTTATCGAATCTCTTCCATACGTACCGCAGCGGATCGTATCCCTGGTACCTTCCCAGACGGAACTCCTTTTTGACCTCGGCCTGGGGGAAAGGGTGGTTGGCGTTACCAAGTTCTGCATTCACCCTGCCGGGGCGGTGAGCGGCGTAACCAAAGTAGGCGGCACCAAGCAGTTTCGGTTCGACGTAATCGACCAGTTGCGGCCCGACCTCGTGCTGGGCAATAAAGAGGAAAATTACCGGGAAGGGATCGAAAGGCTGGCGGCGCAGTATCCCGTTTGGATAAGCGACATTTACACGCTTGCCGATGCCCTGTCCATGATTCGAAAGGTGGGAGCACTCACCGGCGCCTCGGCCAAAGCGGCATCCTTAGCGGAAATCATTGACAACGGGTTTGCCGGCATGGCTCCGGCGCCGCCGGTACGGGTGGCTTATTTCATCTGGCGCAATCCCTGGATGGTAGCGGGCAGCCACAACTTCATTGACGCTTTGCTCAAACACTGCGGCCTTGTCAACGTATTTGGTCACCTGCCCCGCTACCCGGCAGTGACCGAGGTACAAATTCAAGAAGCGCAACCCGACTGCCTGTTGCTTTCCTCGGAGCCCTACCCTTTCGCGGAGAAGCACCGGGCGGAGTTGCAGCAGGTGTGTCCCGGGGCCAAGGTGCTGCTGGTAGATGGCGAAATGTTTTCCTGGTACGGCAGCCGCCTGGTACAGTCTCCGGCTTACCTGACGCCGTTGCTCCGGCAAATTACCGGCTAACGCCGTCGGTTCATGAGGGGAAAGACACTTTTCCCATTGTTACGTTGGGCAGGTTGCCGAAATTCGTCCTTCCCCCGGCAACCGCTTCATTTGCCAGCACGGCAAACAATACCGCCTCTTTGGCATCGGGCAACACGCCCAACGCGGCCGTATCCCGGAAGGAGAAGCCCGGCAGTAATTCCTGCAAGCCCTTTACGATGACCGGGTTGTGCATTCCCCCGCCGCTCATGTACACCACTGGCCTGGTGTGCGTAAAACTCCGGCGTATCGAATGCGCAATGCCTTCGGCCGAGAAACGGGTAAGCGTAGCAATAAGGTCTTGGGGGGAAAGTTCGCGGGCGTTGCCTTTCGCCTGTTTTTGCTCTACGTAGTCGGCGCTGAACAATTCCGGACCAGTCGTTTTTGGAAAGGGAGCGGCAAAAAAAGGATGATCCAGCAATGCTTCCAGCAGGTTGTGATGCACGGTACCGCTTGCGGCAATCTCCCCGTTTTCATCGAAAGCCTTCCCGGGGAAATGACGGCGCGTGAACGCATCAATCAGCGTATTGCCGGGCCCCACATCCGTAGAAAAAATGCGACGGGCGTCCAGATCACCGGGCAAGTACGTGAAGTTGGCAATTCCGCCCATATTCAAAAGAATGCGGTCTTCGTCCTTGCGCGAAAAAAGCAGGTAATCGCCGTATACTGCCAAAGGTGCGCCTTCCCCACCGGCCGCAATGTGTTTCTGCCGGAAGTCGCTCAGGGTGATAATGCCCGTACGCACGGCAATGTGGTCTCCGTCACCAATCTGCAAAGTGGCATTGGGGTAATCAGGCAGGTTGTGCAGGCTTTTGGGCGCGTGGTAGATGGTTTGCCCGTGGCTCGCAATCAGATCCACCTGCCCGGGCTGGTAATTCCATTCGTGGAGGCAGGAAAGCACCATCTCTGCGTGCAGCGACCCGATCCAGGCGTTCAGGAGGCACACTTGCTGAAGGTCTGCCTGTTTTTTAGCGAACACTGATTGAATTCTTGCTTTAATGTCCTCCGTATAGGACACGGTGCGAAATGCCAGCAGTTGCGCCGACGTTTGCAGCCCGTTACCCCGGAACCGGCACAAGGCAACGTCCAGGCCATCCAGGGAGGTCCCTGACATTAATCCTACAATGAGCCGCTCTTCGCGGCTTGCGATCTGGTTAAATTTTTCTACGCTGGGATTCATTGCAAACGAACGTTGATGGGTGCGATCAATCTACGGGGACGCGGGGAGACCTGCCCAATTTCCCGAATTTATTGTTACCACCGGCTAATTACTAATTGATTAAGATTTAACTTTACGTAAGAAAAGCAACTTCATTCTATGAACAACGTAACGCAACGTTCGGTCAGGGACAGTCAGATATTTGATCTCATTGATAGGGAGCAGCAGCGCCAGGAATACGGCATTGAACTGATTGCCTCCGAAAACTTTGTCTCTCCCCAGGTAATGCAGGCAATGGGTAGTGTACTCACCAACAAGTACGCGGAAGGCTTGCCCGGAAAGCGGTATTACGGTGGCTGCGAAATTGTGGACGAGGTAGAACAGCTAGCCATTGACCGCGCCAAGGAACTCTTCAATGCTTCCTGGGTGAACGTGCAGCCGCATTCGGGGGCTCAGGCCAACGCCGCGGTGTTCCTGGCCATTCTTAATCCAGGTGATAAAATTCTCGGGTTCAACCTGGCCCACGGGGGGCACCTTACGCATGGTTCGCCGGTTAATTTCTCCGGTAAATTGTACCAGCCTTTTTTCTACGGGGTAGAGCAGGAAACCGGCCTTATTGATTGGGATAAGGTAGAAGCAACGGCACTTCAGGAAAAGCCGAAAGTGCTTATTTGCGGTGCGTCGGCTTATTCCCGCGATTGGGACTATCAGCGTCTTCGCAGCATTGCCGATCAGGTAGGCGCTTTGCTAGTAGCCGATATTTCGCACCCTGCTGGTTTGATTGCCAAAGGTTTGCTTAACGATCCGTTGCAATACTGTCATATCATCACCACAACAACGCACAAAACATTAAGAGGTCCGAGAGGCGGCATGATCATGCTGCGGAACGACTTTGAGAATCCTTTCGGCCTTAAAACGCCTAAGGGAGAACTACGCATGATGTCGTCTTTGCTCGACAGCGGTGTTTTTCCGGGGACGCAGGGTGGTCCGCTCGAACACGTAATTGCGGCAAAAGCTGTTGCTTTTAACGAAGCGTTATCGGATGACTTTTCCACCTACGCGGAACAAGTACGTTCCAACGCGCAGGCCATGGCAAAAGCATTTGTTGACAGAGGATATAAAATTATTTCCAATGGTACCGACAACCATTTGATGCTTATTGATTTGAGGTCGAAGGGGCTGACCGGAAAAATTGCGGAAGAAACCCTGATCAAAGCGGACATTACCATCAATAAAAACATGGTGCCCTTCGACGACAAATCCCCGTTTGTCACTTCAGGAATGCGAGTAGGAACGGCAGCTGTGACAACGAGGGGTATGAAAGAAAAAGAAATGGTTCAGATTGTAGAATACATTGATACTGTCCTTTCTAATGTTTCTAACACAAGCTTGATCTCATCCATCAAGGACGAGATTCATAACTGGACCAGTAACTTTCCCTTATACGCCGACAAACTCTAGCTTTAAGACTTAGCATAATACAAAAGCACTCCGCACGGAGTGCTTTTTTGTTTGAAGCCGAGAATGCCTTGACGAAAAAACGTAAAATATACCATGTTGTAAACGCAAAAAGCCCCACTGCATTGGCAATGGGGCTTAGAGGAATCAATAAGGGTTGGCGGGGACCTACTCTTCCACCGGTGAAGGCAGTACCATCGGCGCTGGGCGGCTTAACTACTCTGTTCGGAATGGGAAGAGGTGATCACGCCCGCAATACCCGCCATTAGGCTCTTTAAAGTTCTTTTTGTGCTCCCGCTTGGCCTTGTAGTGTACTCCAAGGAGCGGCTACCGGCTAGCGAAAGCATCCTGACAGGAAGAACAAAAATCGTAAGACTGGCCCGGTTGGCCTTTGAAAGTAAGTAAAAAGCAAGTCTTGATTGGATGATTAGTACGGCTAGGCTGAGTAGATTTCGCTACGTGTACCGGCCGCCTATCAACGTGATGATCTTTCACGGTCCTTCGTTTTACAACTGGATGTCTCATCTTGGGGCGAGTTTCGCGCTTAGATGCTTTCAGCGCTTATCTCATCGGGGCATGGCTACTCAGCAATGCACTTGGCAATACAACTGATGCACTAGCGGCCCCTCCGACCCGGTCCTCTCGTACTAAGGTCAGCTCCCCGCAAACATCCCACGCCCGCAACAGATAGGGACCGAACTGTCTCACGACGTTCTGAACCCAGCTCGCGTGCCACTTTAATCGGCGAACAGCCGAACCCTTGGGACCTTCTCCAGCCCCAGGATGTGACGAGCCGACATCGAGGTGCCAAACCTCCCCGTCGATGTGAGCTCTTGGGGGAGATCAGCCTGTTATCCCCGGCGTACCTTTTATCCTTTGAGCGATGGCCCTTCCATGCGGAACCACCGGATCACTATCTCCTAGTTTCCTACCTGCGCGAGTTGTCACTCTTGCAGTCAAGCCTGCTTCTGCGATT
>CAWJNV010000001.1:0-1900000 GCA_963844325.1 uncultured Sphingobacteriales bacterium | reverse complement strand
TTACTCAATCTTCCAAATCTTTCGCTTACTTTTTTCTTTCCCTGCCGCCTCGCCCATGCTTACCCTACTGCTTACTTCTCATTTTATCACCTTTATCCTACCACTTCCTGTTCGTCCCTAAATTGCATTATCCTAAGGTGGGCCCAACCACAGCTTCGGTTCAAACGGGCAGCAAAGCTATACAACCAACGACGAACCACCAAATCCTCCAACGAAAAAAGTTAGCTAAGTTTTAAGCCCCTTTTGGTCTTTTATACAAAGGCACTGTACTACAAGCTTCTCCAAACATCAAGCTGGCTACGACCGGCCTGAGCTTCCTTGCAACTTCTACGTAAGCATAGGTTGGAACGGGATGTTTACTGCATCCTTTCACCACGACCTTCGCGTCCCGAAAATTCTCTACTGCAATCTTTGACAAAGCCTCTTGAAACAGCCGGTTCTCCAATTCATCGAGCCCCCCAAACACGACCATATTCGCGTGTGGTTCGACTTGCAGCGCAACCAGCATAAAGGCCCACGTGGGTACAATGGCATCAGCCGTACAGGCAATTGCAACGTTCTTGCCTTGGTTAACGGACCAGTCGTGCTCTTTTAACAGCTGCCTGAATTCTTTCTCCTTCAAAATAAGCTCCCGGTATAACATCGGTTTGATGTCTAACAGAATCCGCTCGCCGGGGTGGTAATAATCCTCCAGGTCCAGGGTGATCAGACCGCTATTTGCCACGCGATTTACAATCTCGCGTTCGGCCAGGTTGTTTTCCATGTTTACGCTGATTTGGTTGGTTTGAAAAATTCTTTCAAGTAGTAAGGCTCGAAGTCTACCAGGTTCTCAAACTGGCGCTGCTCGAAACGGACAGATGCCAGTGCTCCTACTGACTTTGCCAATGGATAAACAGCATCGGCTGCATAAGTGTTCCGGAAGGGTTGGAGAATCGGCTTGCATTTCTCCACGCCATCACCACAACAAATCACGTTTCTGCCGCCAAACATCTTATCAGGAAACGATTCATCCACCACCACCGCCTGGGTGGGAACAAGCCGCTGGCCGGAGGAATCAAACAGGGCGCAGTACACTTCCATGCGCCTTGCATCGAGCATCGGGCAGATGAGCGAATTGTCTTTGGCAGCGAGGGAACGCACGCCCAGGGCCATTGCTTCGAGTGTTTCTACCCCGATGAGTGGAATACCCAACGTGAAGCACAAACCTTTTGCCACGGCTACGCCAATCCGCAGGCCCGTGTAAGAGCCGGGGCCTTTGGAAACGGCAACGGCCGACAACTCCTGCTTTTGTACGCCGCACTGCTGCAACAGGAAATCGATGGTCGGGGTCAGGACGGTAGCGTGCACCTTGTCTACGTGAAATTCGGCTTGGGCCACCAGATGGTCGCCCCGGTGAATGGCCACCGAGCAAACCGGGGTTGCCGTTTCAATGCTTAGGATGAGTGGCATACGCGGGGCGGGGAAGATAAAACGGGTTACCGCACGAAGACAAACAAAAAAGCCACTTACATGTATAAGTGGCTTTTGCTCCCCGAGCTGGACTCGAACCAGCGACCCTCTGATTAACAGTCAGATGCTCTAACCGGCTGAGCTATCGAGGAATGACTGAATTGGACTGCAATATTAAGGCATTGCCGACACTTATACAAGATTCCAAATATTTTTTTAGAATCTGATTCCTTTTGCCTAGCCAAATCGTATAAATCGACTACCGAATATTACTGGCATTTTGGGCGCCTTTTGTTTTGAATAGTTGATGGTAATCTTTAAATTGAATGCCTTTGCGCCGTAAAAAAGACTGCTAACAACGCCTATACCCATCCCTTCACGAAGACAGCATGCAATAAGAGAGCCTAAGGAAGTACGCTTTGATTGACAATTCTTACATGCTATTCCCCAAACAAAACCATGAAACAAAGACAACTATTTGCCAGCCTTTTGCTTGCATCTGTTTTAGGAGGCGTAATCACTTTAATTGGGTATAGATTTTTGGTACCGCAAAGGGTGTACGAATCGTTCGAGCAGGTCCAGAACGTGCGTTTTTCCAGCTACCTGGCTGATTCCTCTTTTACCGTCCCTGAGGGCCTTAATTTCATCTATGCGGCCGAACACGTGCGGCCGGCGGTGGTGCACATCAAGACCTGGTACCACAATGGCCTGGCCAAAAACTGGAAAGAGGACGACGATACCGATGAGTTGTTCAAGGAGTTCCACGGCAGCCCCTACGGACGCATGCCGTCGCAGCCCCGCGAATCGGCAGGCTCGGGGGTAATCATTTCCCCGGACGGCTACATTGTTACCAACAACCACGTTATTGAGAAAGCCAACAAAATCGAAATTGTACTCAACGACAAGCGCAGCTACGCCGGCACCATTATCGGCACCGATCCCACTACCGACCTTGCCCTGCTCAAAGTAGAAGAAGAAAACCTGCCCTTCGTAAAATACGGCGACTCCGACCAGCTCAAGGTGGGCGAATGGGTGCTTGCCATTGGCAACCCGTTTGACCTGACCTCCACCGTAACGGCGGGCATTGTCAGCGCCAAGGGCCGCAACATCAACATCCTTCGCACGGAAGACGGTACGCAGGTAGAATGTTTTATTCAAACGGATGCAGCCGTCAACCCCGGCAACAGCGGCGGCGCCCTGGTAAATCTGCGGGGCGAACTGGTGGGCATCAATACGGCCATTGCCACGGCTACGGGCATTTCGCAGGGATACTCCTTTGCCGTGCCCGTGTCGCTGGCCAGCAAGGTAATGGACGACCTGCTGAAGTACGGCACCGTACAACGGGCCCTGCTGGGCGTCCGCATCCTTGACATTGACGCCGGCACTGCCCGCGAAAAAAGCATTTCGGTTTACAAAGGCGTATACGTAGAGGAAGTAAACGCCAACAGCGCAGCCAGCAAGGGGGGCATCAAAGCCGGTGACATCATTCTGAAAATAAACGGCAATGATATAAACTCTTCGTCCGAACTCCAGGGCATCGTGGCGACCTTCCACCCCGGCGACCGGATCGACGTGATCGTGCTCCGGAACGGCGACGAGAAAAGCCTGTCAGTGGAGTTGCGCAACAGCGCCGGGGAGACCACCTTCGCTAAAGCTGCCAACAACAAGCCATCCAGTGTGTTCGGCGCCGTGATCCAACCGCTCAGCACCCAGGAAAAAAACAAGCTTAACGTGCGTGACGGCGTCAGGATCACTAAGCTCGGGCCGGGCAAGTTCAAGGACGCCGGGCTTAAGGAAGGATTTGTCATCACGCACCTCAACTACAAGGCCATCCGGAGCATTGACGACGTGCTCAAAATTGTTCGCGACAGCCGTACCGCTACCCTGGTGGAAGGGATTTCGGTCGAAGGGGTAAAAGCCTACCACGCCGTCGCCCCGTAAGCCCCCCTTTGCGCAAAAAGGCCAGTTTCTGTACTACAGGACCTGGCTTTTTCGTTAACTGCCCAGCTACTCAATCCGTTTATCGGTAAAAATGCCCAAATTAGCGACCTAAACCCATTTGTTTTCAATCAATACATCCGCATAATAAACCTACTTTATACCTCATGGAAGAGATACAGCTATACCTGGATGATGCTAAAGAATCAATGGAGAAAACAATCAAGCATACCAGTCAGGAACTCACGAAAATACGGGCCGGAAAGGCAATGCCTAACATGCTGGATGGTTTGATGGTTGAGTACTACGGCACCCCTACTCCCATCAACCAGGTTGCATCCGTGACTACGCCCGACGCCCGTACGCTGGCCATCAAACCCTTCGAGAAAAAGATGATTACTGAAATTGAGAAGGCCATCCGGAACAGTGACCTCGGCATGAATCCCCAAAATGACGGTGAAACCGTACGGCTCAACATTCCTCCCCTGACCCAGGAGCGCCGCAGGGAATTGGTAAAGCGGGTGAAGAATGAAATTGAAAGCGGCAAAGTAAGCATCCGTAACATCCGCAAAGACACCAACGAAGGGCTACGTAAACTGCTCAAAGAAGGCGCCGCCGAAGATGACGTGAAGCGGGCCGAAGAAAAGGTGCAGCAACTGACGGATCAGTTCATCGGGAAGGTAGATACCTTGTTCACTGCGAAAGAAACGGAAATCATGACGGTGTGAGACGGCTTTGGCTCCTCTACAGAACCAATACAATGGAAAGGCCGGCAATTGCCGGCCTTTCTGCGTTTGGATCAGCGTTTCGCTAGGGAGTGGTTTTGGCTTTGACTTCGGGCAGCGTTTTCCGGGGTAATTTCTCGTCCCGCGTGGCCGTGTGGTACACGAAAGCCGCCACAATCACCGCCGCCTGTTTCAAATCGTCTTCCTGGAGCCGCTCGTAGGTATCCATGTTGGTGTGGTGCGTACGGGTGTCGTAGTCAATTTCATCTTGAATGAACTGGAAGCCGGGCAGTCCCACCGCGTTGAAGGAAAGGTGATCGGTGCCCCCCGTGTTTCGCAGCGTGACCGTCCGGGCGCCCATGTCATGGAAGGGTTTCAGCCAGGCTTCGAAGATGGGTCTTACGGCGCTGTTCTCCTGCAAGTACACGCCGCGGATTTTGCCGGTGCCGTTGTCCAGGTTGTAGTACGCCGCAAGCCTGGCGTGGTCGGGCAGCAGTTTCATGCTTTCGGGGTCGCCAAAGTGCTTCTTCACGTAGTTCTTGGACCCGTGCAAGCCCTGCTCCTCCGATCCCCACAGGGCGATGCGAATGGTACGGCGCGGCTTCAACCCGGCGGCTTGCAGAATGCGAACGGCCTCCATCATAACGGCGGTACCCGCGGCATTGTCGGTGGCGCCGGTGGCTGCGTGCCAGGAGTCGAGGTGTCCCCCGAGCATCACCAGTTCCGACTTCAGCTTCTTGTCGGTGCCGGGAATCTCGGCGACTACGTTGTAACCGGTCAGGTCATCGAGGAACTGGGTTTTGGTGTCCAGTTCGACTTCTACCTCCACGTTTGCCTCCAGCAGCCGCGCGATCCGGCCGAAATGCTCGGCGGCCACTTCCATCTCCGGCAGTACCGGCTTGGCGTCGGGGGCGTACGAGGCACCGTTGGAGGTAAAGTACGTGCCGTGCATGCCCCGGCCGTTGGAAAGAACGGCCACAGCGCCTTCTCCCACCAGGAACTGCGCGAATTTTTCCCGGAGTGCCCGGGCGGCGCGGTACTGGGCAATGCGTTCGGGCGTCCAGGTGGAGGGGCTGGTAGGTTCGCCTTTGGCCATTGCCTCCAGTTGGGCGTCGGTGTACCGGCTGGCGTCGGCGGCAAAGGTGGTTTTCACGTCGGAGGGTGCTTTCACCATCACGATTTTTCCCTTCATCTGTCCCTTGTACTGGTCAAAATCCTCCTCTTTGGCGATGGTAGCCAGGGCTACCTTGGCGGCAAGCAACCCATTGGTGCCCGGCGTCCAGGCCTTCGGCGTTCCGATCATAGCCTGATAGTACGGCCTGGTCATGGCGGCGTACGATTTCTGAATTTCCCACCCGCGGCCAAACTGTCCCCAGGGTTCAATGGCCGCATTTTGCAGCCCCCATTCCGCCAACTGCCGGCGGGTCCACTCATTGGCGTTCCTGAGCCCCGTCGAACCCGAGAGGCGCGGCCCGATCACATCGGTAAGGTAGAAGGCTGTTTTCATGACCTGGGAACGGTTCAGTCCTTCGTCTTTGATTTTCTCAATTGCTTCCAGGTCCACCTTTTCCTCCTGGGCAAGGGCGGGGAAATGGAGTACAAACAGCAGAACAAACGCGTAGGCAAACTTCTTCATGTGGAGATGAGCTTAGGAAGTGGTTACACAACAATAATATAACAGAATTACCAGTTACGCTAATTTCTTAATTTGCAGGCACCAAGCGAATCGCCATGAGCATTACTTTAATTATTGTCATCGTTACCGTCCTTGCCAGTCTGTACGCCTGGAGCAACAATGCCGTACAGCAAAAGTGGATGCTGAACCCCTACGCCGTGAAGCGGAACAACGAGTATTTCCGGTTCATCACCTCCGGGCTGATCCACCAGGATTACCTCCACTTGTTTTTCAACATGCTGGCCTTGTACTCCTTTGGCAACGTAGTGGAACAAACCTTTACGCGTGAGTTTCCCGGAGCGGGAAAAACCCTGTTTGCCGCGCTGTACATCCTCGGCGTGATAGCCTCCGACATTCCCACGTACCTGAAGCACCAGAACCAGCCGTACTATAACTCGCTGGGGGCGTCCGGGGGCGTTTCTTCCATTGTGTTCGCCGGCATTCTGCTCTACCCACTGATGGAATTGCGGCTGTTTTTTGCCATCCCCATGCCGGGTTTCGTCTTCGGGGGTTTGTACATGTTTTATTCGTACTACCAGGCCCAGCGGGGCGGTGACTACATCAACCACGATGCGCACCTGTACGGCGCCCTGTTCGGCATCGTCTTTACCATCATCACCATTCCGGCATCCGTTCCGGGTTTTATCGAGCAAATTGCCAACTGGCGAGGCTTCTTTTGAGACGGGAGACGTTAGACGGGAGACAGGAGACTTCGCTTCGCTTTTCATTCCGGGAAGGAACACGAAAAAGGCCTCAGCATCATATGTGCTGAGGCCTTTGCTTAAATACACGTGGGCTGACGTTACTTAATTCGCTTCCAGGTATCGGTGCGGCCAATGAGGGAAATGCCGATGTAGCCGCGCACTTCGAGGGTGTTGGGATCGGTGAGGGTCATCTGGCAACTGTAATCCTTGCCTTTTTCCGGGTCGTACACCTTGCCGTCTTCCCACTCGTTGTCCCCTTCGTACGTAAAGTCACGGAGGTTCACCAGGCCCAGGATGGGTTGGCTGCGCAGTTTGGGGTCGGGGTTGTTTTTGTCCACCTTAGGCGTGCCCTGCTCAGTGTCAGGCTCCTTGAGCCACACGATTTTGCCAAAGTACTGATTGCCCTGCTTGTAAATTTCCACGTGGCCTTTGCCGGTACCCGTTACCCAGGTGCCGAGCACCGCGTCGGCGCCGGTTTTTTGGGCGTAGGCACTGCCAAAGCACAGAACGGCCACCAGGAGGGCCAACGAAAACAAACGGTTATTCAATGATCTCATAGGAAGTGAAAAACGATAATACGGATTATGGGCTGGCAATAATCGTACCTGCCATGCTCCGGTACGACTAATACCTGGGTACGCTGGGGTCAATCTCGGCCGACCACGCGAGAATACCACCCTTTAAGTTGTGCAGGTTTTTGAAGCCGTGCTGCTGTTCAAGCAGACGGACGGCCTGACCGCTGCGGGCCCCGCTGCGGCAATGGATCACCACCGGTTTGTCGCGGTTGATCTTGTCAGCATTGTCGCCTACGGTAGCCAGCGGAATCAACTCGCCGCCGATGTTGGCAAAATCGTATTCGTTCGGCTCACGGACGTCGATGAGCTGGAAATCTTTTCCCTCGTCCATCATTTGTTTTAGTTCGGAAACGGTGATTTCTTTCATATTTTTGCCAGATTAACTTGAGACTTGAGACAATAGACATCAGATGGGAGACTTTTGTTTGGCGGGAAGTATAAGTAGCGGATAGTCTTATGTCTCACATCTCCCGTCTTATGTCTGTTACGTGGGCAAATGTAAACTTTTCTTCGAAAAAGCATGAAAATTCAAATAGAACGCCTCAACAATGCCGTACACCTGCGGGCTACCAACGAAGACGGGGCCACCCTCGAAATGGACGGTTCGCCGGCAGTAGGAGGCGAGAACAAGGGCTTCCGGCCCATGCAAATGCTGCTGGCCGCCCTGGGAGGATGCAGCACCATCGACATTGTGAGCATTCTCAAGAAGCAGCGCCAGCCCGTTGACGACATTGCCATTACGGTGGAGGGCGAACGAGAGCCCGGGGTTGAGCCTTCCCTGTTCCGCGACATTCACGTGCACTTCACGCTGAAGGGCAACCTCGACGAGGACAAGGTGCGCAAGGCCGTAGAACTCTCCATGGAAAAGTACTGCTCCGTGGCCAAAACCCTGGAAAAGACGGCTACCATCACGTACGACTTTTCGGTGCTCAAGGACCAACCCGCCCCCACGGCGGCGCAATAATTCCGCTTTCTTACGCCCGCCGGTTTGCCGCCGGCGGCCTTTCCACTTCGCCTGATGCAAGAAGAAAACAACCAGCACTTTGAAACCGCGGCCATCCGCACCCGGTCCGCGCAAACCCATCACCGCGAACACACCGTACCGCTGTACCTGACCTCCAGTTTTACGTTCGAGAATTCAGAACAGGCCCGGGCCATGTTTGCCGACGAATTGGAGGGCAACATCTACACCCGGTTTTCCAACCCCAACACCACCGAGCTGATCGACAAGCTCTGCGCCCTGGAAGGAACCGAAGACGGCATTGCCACGGCTTCGGGCATGGCCGCCATGTTTACGAGCATGGCCGGGCTGCTCAAGGCCGGCGACCACATCTTGGCGTCGCGGTCCCTGTTTGGGTCCACGCACCAGATTCTGACGCAGATTTTTCCCCGGTGGGGTATTACGCACTCCTACGCCGACATCAACCAGCCCGGGACGTGGGAGGCGCTGATCCAGCCCAACACGAAGATGATTTTCGTAGAAACGCCCTCCAACCCCTCCCTCGACCTGATCGACCTCGAATGGTTGGGCAAGCTGGCAACCCGGCGCGGCCTCATTCTCAACGTGGACAATTGCTTTGCCACGCCTTACCTCCAGCAGCCGGCCAGGTACGGCGCCCACCTGGTTACCCACTCGGTCACCAAGTTCATCGACGGGCAGGGCCGCACCATCGGCGGGGCGATTCTGGGCAAGCAAGAACTCATCAGGGAAATCCGCTTTTTCGCGCGGCACACGGGGCCCTCCATGTCGCCTTTCAATGCCTGGATTTTGTCTAAGAGCCTGGAGACGCTGGCCGTACGCATGGACCGGCACTGCGACAATGCCCTGCAACTGGCAATTTCCCTGGAACAGCACCCGCAGGTAGAAAAGGTTATATACCCGTTTCTGCCCTCCCACCCGCAGCACGAACTGGCCCGGCGGCAAATGCGGTCCGGCGGTCCCCTGGTTACGTTTATCGTGAAAGGCGGCCTTGGGCGGGCGGCCCGGCTGGTGGACAATCTCCAGATGATTTCGCGGACTTCGAACCTGGGCGACACCCGGAGCATTGCTACCCACCCGGCCAGCACCACCCACTCCAAGCTTTCCGATGCGGACCGGGCCGCCGTGGGGATTCTGCCCGGCCTGATCCGGGTGTCGGTGGGCCTGGAACACCCCGACGACATCATCCGCGACATTCGCCAGGCGCTGGAGAAAGCGTAAATGGGCAGATGAGTACCTGTGCGGATATGCAAAGGGAGGGTTCCGCCCGTCTGATTACCGGCCTGTCTGATATTTGTGGTTGCCTGGTAAACTTAAAGCGTTGTGCTTTTCGTTATTCGCTCAAATGTATCTTCTCATGCGAATGAACGCCCTTATTGGCTTTTTGATTTTATTTGCCGCCGGCACCGGCTTTGCGCAGTCGGGCCGGGGCGACAGCCCTTCTTCCGTGGACCCGGGAGGCCGTCAGGATGAATACAAGATTTTCCGGGGCAGGGAGTCCAAAAAAAGCAAACGGTCCAAAGAACGGCTGACGTTTACTGACCAGAAAATCCAGGAGTACGAAGACCGCCAGGAGGCCAACGCGAAGCGGTACCGCGAACAGGCCAAGGAAATGGAAAAACCCCGCTACTCCGATCCTTCGTATTTCGGGCACAAAAGCAAGCCTAAAAAACGGGCCCCAGGCAAGAAGAAGTTCTGCAAGCAGTGCGGCATCAGCCACTAACCCAGGCTCCTTATTCTATAACCCTCACGGTCATTGTTCAGCCCGTGGGGGTTTATTTTTTCATTTATTTTTAGGCCGGCTGTAAGGTATCTTTGGGAATTGCGTCCGTCAGCCCTGCCCCTGAAAAGCCAGGTAGTCTGCTTCGCTCCTGAATTCGAATACATTCACCACAATAATTTGTACCGTACCGGTTTCGCCGGCCACGTGGCGCCTGATAAACTCCTGTGAGGGAAACTCTTCCCCGGTTACGCAGAGGTTCCCAAAACCACTCGGGTGTGCGTAAGTTATCAGAAAATATCTCATTTGTTATAAAGGTAAAAACAGTAAACTTTATGGCTTCTTTTTAATTTATCTCCCAAGCCTATCCGCTGGTAAATGTACATTAAAGAAATTAAAGGGACTTTCCTGGCTCTGTTCTTTGTTACCACGGCCCTTTCGCTGTTCCAGTGGCTTTCTCCCCGCTCCGCGGACGCCGTACCCGCGTCGGCCTCGGAGAAGTATGATTCCAGGCTTGCTTACCTGACTTCCGTTGACCACGCCACGCGCTGGCTCGACAGCACTGCCGCCGTTCGGAGCGTCAAACCTTCCTCGCGGGATTACGTTGACCTGGCCGATTCCCTCATTCGCCTCCGCTTTGTGCACGGGTATTCCTATTACCGCCCGTCGGACAATTACATCAGCTACCTGCTGGGCCGCCTGGTATGGTCGGACCTCTCGGCCATTGTAGAACCGGATGACATTCTGAAATTCAACCGTGCGGCGTGCAGCCAGCAGGCCATTGTCTTCATGGCAATTCTCCGGCAGAAGGGGTACCGCACCCGGAAAGTCAGTTTGCAGGGGCATTTCTGCACCGGCGTATTCTACCAGGGACAATGGCACTTCTACGACTCCAACAAAGAGCCCAAGTTCAGCAAAGCCCGGCCCGTGCCGAGCAGTGCGGAACTGGTGGCCAACAAAACCCTTGCTTACCAGGCCTACAGCGGTATTCTCACCAAAAGCCAGGTAGATGCGATGTTCAGCCGGGTAACGTTTGAAGAGTCTGCCGCGTTGCCCGGGCACCGGGTGCGTGTTTTGCATAGCATTACTCATTTTCTGTCTCACTACGGCTGGGCAATCATGGGGTTGGGGTATTTATTTAGTATTGTCGCCGAGAGGCTTTTGACGGTAAAATATGTGCGGCATCACCGGGTTCCTGTCATTCAATAATTTCTTTTCCCATCAAAGCCTTTCCCGCATTACGCGGTCGCTGGAGCACCGGGGCCCCGATGCGGAGGGGCTTTTTTACGACGGCACCTGCGGGCTCGGGCACCGGCGGTTGAGCATCCTCGACCTGTCGGAAAGCGCCAACCAGCCGATGCAGTCGGCCGACGGCTCCTGCACCATTGTGTTCAACGGGGAGGTATACAATTACCGCGAAATGGCTGCCGCGTTGCGCGCCCCGCTCCGCACTACCTCCGATACGGAAGTCATCCTGGAATTATTCGCCCGGCAGGGCGTTTCGGCGTTGGCGCAGTTTAATGGCATGTTCGCCTTTGCCGTGTACAACGCGGCGCGGCAGGAACTGCACGTGGTTCGGGACCGACTCGGCATCAAGCCGCTCTTTTATTACTGGGATGGCCGGCAACTGGCATTTGCTTCCGAACTGAAGGCCCTGAAAGCCCTGCCGGAACTGCACATCGAACCCGACTTTGCGTCTGTTTCCCAATTCCTGCACCTGGGGTACATACCGGCCCCGCGTACCATCTACAAAAACGTATTCAAACTCCAGCCCGGCCGTTACCTGAAAGCCACCGCCAGAGGGCTGGAGAACATTGCTTTCTGGTCGCCGGCGGGGAGCCTTACGCCCCACGTGCTGCACGACGAAAGGGAGGCCAAGAAAGGGTTGGAAGAACTACTGCTCAGTGCCGTGCAATACCAGCTCATCAGCGACGTACCGCTGGGCGTGTTCCTGAGCGGCGGCATTGATTCGAGCACCGTTGCCGCACTGGCGAGCCGCCTGTCCAACACCCGGCTCAATACCTTCTCCATCGGCTTCACGGAAGAGAAATTCAACGAAGCGCACTACGCCCGTGCCGTGGCAAAACACCTGGGCACGCAGCACCACGAGTTCACCGTTTCGGCAACCGAAGCAAAGCGCCTGGTGGAACCCATGCTCGACGCCTACGATGAGCCGTACGCCGATTCTTCCGCCATTCCGACCATGCTGGTATCCCGGCTGGCCCGGCAGCACGTAACGGTAGCCCTGTGCGGCGACGGGGGCGATGAACTGTTTTTCGGCTACGGCATGTACCAATGGGCGGAGCGGCTGGCCAATCCCGTGCTCAAGGCCCTGCGCAAACCCGTTTCCCGCCTGCTTACCATTCCGGGGGCGCCGCGTTACCGCAAGGCGGCTTCCCTGTTCGGCTACGAAGACGAGTCGGGCCTGGCCGGCCACATTTTCTCCCAGGAACAGGGCTTTTTTGCCGAAAAGGAATTGTCCGGCCTGCTGTCGGCCAGACCGGCGCTGGACGGTACGGTTGGTCACCAGGGCTTGCCCCGCCCGCTTACGCCCCGGGAAAAGCAGGCCCTGTATGACCTGGAAACGTACCTGCCCGACGACCTGCTTACCAAGGTAGACCGCGCCACGATGCACTACGGCCTGGAGGCCCGCGTGCCGTTGCTGGACCACCGGGTGGTTGAATTCGCGCTGAACCTGGCTCCCGGCCTCAAATACCGCAACGGCGTTTCCAAATACCTGCTTAAAGAAATACTCTACCAGTACGTGCCCCGGCAACTGTTTGACCGCCCCAAGCGGGGGTTTTCGGTGCCGCTGGCAAGTTGGTTGCAGGGCGACTTACGGTACCTGCAAGAGGAGTACCTGCGCAGGGAAGTCGTGGAGCGTTACGGCGTGACCCGGTTTGAAACGGTAAAGGACTTGCTCCGGCAATTCAACGGGGGCAATGCCTACGTGTATCACCGGGTGTGGTTGTTGATTGTATTGCATTATTGGTTACAGAAGCATGCCTGAAAATAGACTTGAAAATAAAGTTGAGGTGTTATACCTGTCCTACGACGGCCTGACCGATCCCCTGGGACAGTCGCAGATTCTGCCGTACCTGGCTGGTTTAAGCGCCAAGGGATACGCCATCACGGTGATCAGCGCCGAAAAAGCGGACAACTTTGCGAAGCGAAACGAACAGGTTGCGCACATTGCCGGGACCCACGGCATCGGCTGGCAACCCGTGGTATACACCAAGAAGCCCCCGGTGCTTTCCACGCTGTGGGACTTGAACAAAATGTACCGCCTGGCCCTGCGGCTGCACCGGAGCCACCGCTTTTCCATCGTTCACTGCCGGAGCTACCTTACGGCCCTGCTCGGGCTGCGCCTCAAGGAGCGGCACGGTCTGAAATTTATTTTTGACATGCGGGGCTTCTGGGCCGATGAACGCGTGGAAGGCGGCTTGTGGAACCTGGGCAACCCCTTGTTCAAGCGCATCTTCCACTATTTCAAGCGTCGGGAAGCGGACTTCTTCCGCCACGCCGACTACACGATCAGCCTCACCCACGAAGGAAAACAAATCATTCAGGGGCGGCCCGGCCTGGCCGGCATTCCCATCCAGGTGATCCCCTGCTGCGTGGATACGAACCTGTTTGCACTCCCCAAGCGGCAGAAAGTGAAAGTATTGGGGCGGGTAGGCCAGCACCTCGACGACCGGGGGCAGCAGGGCAGTGCGTTGCCCGACGACGAACCGCTGGACCCGCATCACCCCGCCGGTACGGCCCTGCACCCGCCGTACACGTTGTCTTACCTGGGCTCGGTGGGCACCTGGTACATGCTCGACGAAATGCTCCGGTTCTTCCGGCGGCTGCTTCACCACAAACCCGAAGCCCACTTTTTGTTCATCACCCCCGACAACCCGCGGGCCATCTACGAAAAAGCCGTGTTGCTCGGCATTCCTCCGGGCAAGATTGACGTCCGGCCGGCGGAACGGAAAGAAGTTCCCGCGCTGCTGGCGCAGAGCCAGTTTTCTCTGTTCTTCATCAAACCCTGCTTTTCCAAAAAAGCTTCTTCACCCACCAAAATGGGAGAAGTGCTGGCAATGGGCCTGCCGGTGATCTGCAACGCCGGCGTGGGCGACACCGATTACATCGTCGAAAAGTACGGCGTTGGCGCCGCCGTGGACGCCTTTACCGACGCGGCCTTCGACGCGGCCATTGCCCGCATGGAGGGCCTGTCCCAGTTGCCGCCGGAGCACTTCCGCCAGGCCGCCCTCGATTATTTCGACCTCCAGAAGGGGGTCGCGCTGTACCATTCCGTTTACCAGAAACTGGCGTAAAGGCGTGGCGAAAGAGCGGGGCATACAAGTGCTGTTCCTTTTTCCGTATCCCCACGGTACGGCGGCTTCCCAGCGGTTCCGCTTCGAGCAGTACCTGGGCTTTCTGGCTCAAGCGGGAATCCGTTACCGGCTGGCCTCTTTCCTGGACGCGGATACCTGGAAAATTCTGTACAAGCCCGGCCACGGGCGGGCTAAACTGACCGGCATTCTCAAAGGCTTCGGCCGGCGGCTCAAACTGCTGGCGCAAATACCCGCCTACGACTTCGTGTTTATTCACCGCGAAGCCGCCCCGCTGGGTCCGCCGGTGCTGGAGTGGATCATTGCCAAGGTACTGCGCAAGAAAATCATTTTTGACTTTGACGACGCCATCTGGCTGGCAAACACCTCGGCCCACAACCGGATTGCCGCCAGCCTGAAGTGGCACCGCAAGACGGCAAGCCTTTGCCGGTGGTCGCACCGGGTGAGTGCCGGCAACCGCTACCTGGCCCAATACGCCGGGCAGTTTAATGAGCGTGTAACGATCAACCCCACCACCATCGACACGGTAGGCCTGCACAACCAACTCAAGGACCAGGCAACGCCCGGCGTGGTAATTGGCTGGACGGGGACGCACTCTACGATTGGATACCTGACGCCGTTGCTGCCCGTCCTGCGGGAACTGGAAAAGGAGTACGCGTTTACCTTCCTGGTCATCTCCGACCAACCACCCGATTTCACGCTGCCGTCGCTCCAGTACCTGCCCTGGAACAAGGCTACCGAACGGGAAGACTTGCTGCGGATGAACATTGGCATCATGCCGCTCACCGACGACCCGTGGGCGAAGGGCAAATGCGGCTTCAAGGCGTTGCAGTACATGGCGCTGGGCATTCCGGCCGTGGCTTCGCCCGTGGGCGTAAACTGCGACATCATCCGCGACGGCGTGGACGGGTACCTATGCCACACGGACGCGGAGTGGAAAAACGCCTTGGCGCAGTTGCTGGGCAACGATGCCCTTCGCACCCGGCTGGGGCACGCCGCCCGGCAACGGATCGAAGAAAGCTACTCAGTTCAGGCGAACCGTCTCACCTTTTTGCGCTTCTTCACCGCCTGACCCTGCATCACGTAGAGGGCCACCAGGAAAAAAGGCATCATCGGGATCTTGTAGCGCACCAGCGTGCCGAAGTTGTAACTGGATATGCCTACGGCAAACGAGAAGGTAATGGCGAAAAGCAGGCAGAACAGCACCAGCGGCTGCCCGCCGATTGCACTTGCCAGCCGTTTGAGTTTCAGTGCCCACAGCGTTTTAAGCGTCATTACCAGGAAGAAGGCGGCTTCCAGGGCCGAAAGCAGCATCACCGGGTTGCGCGCCTCCCACAGGAAAGGCCGGTACAGGGTAACGAAAATTGCCTGCGGCGCTTTGGAAAGCATGCCGCTCCAGGTGCCGTCAAACTCACCCAGCGAATACACCGACCCACTTTGCATGGTGCCCACCTGCTGGAGCCACGTGGCCGTTACCTGGGTGGTGTTGGCGATGTTCTCCAACTGGTACCGTTTGTTTTCCTCCGTTATTTTGAGGATTGCCTGGTAGCTGAGCGGAACGGCCAGCCCGATCACCAGCGGCAGGGAGAGAAAACGCAGGGCGGGTGACTTGATGCGGGCCCGGTATTCGAGAAAAAGCCACAGGAAAGCGGCCGGCAGAAAGCAAAGCAGGATGTATACCTTGATCGACTTGATGACCAGGATGCACAAGAACACCATTGCCCCGTTGACGGCGAGGTTACGCCTTTTGATTAACCCGAAGTAGAACCCGTGGAAGAGCCAGCCCAGCGCCCCCAGCGTAATCGTGTCTTTCATCAGGCCGGACCCCCAGAAGAACACGGAGGGCATGAAAAGCACGGCCAGCGCAATCTGCCGGTGCAGGTGCGGGTACAGGTTGTAGAACACTTTGTACATGGCCCATACGCCCGTGAAGCTGAGCAGGGCAAACAACGTGGCAATCAGGGTGTAGGTGTGAAAGGTAAACAGGCCCAAAAGCCCCGACAACCGCACCACCTGGTAGGTATAGGGGTCGGCGTAGAAGTGCATCCGGCTGGTGTGCTCGTACAACCCCTGGTGAAACTGGTTGTCGGCCACGATCAGTTCCAGGCCGGTAAAGGGATTCTCCAGGAAGGCCTCCCAGATCAGGTTGCTGTCGTGAAAAAAGTTAAAGGTATCGCCGCCGCCGTAGTAGAACTGGTAGATCAGCCCCAGGGCAACGGCTCCGGTAATTTTCACGAAAAGCCCCGGCAGAAAGTACCTGCGGGTTACCGGATCGGTCATTTTCTTCCGCAGCCACACCGCCAGCAGCAGGATGAAAGGCAGGTACAGGGGAGTCAGTAACAAGTCTTTTAGCGCCATCCGGACCGAACGAAATTTTAGGTGTACTGTTTGAAAAGTCGCCCGCCGGCCGATGCCGCCCGTGCTTGCCGGACCGGTATCACGAGCCGGCCCAATTCTCGCGGTCCAGACTGCGGTACTGAATCGCCTCCGCCAAGTGTTCGAGCTGGATCTGTTCGGTTCCCGCCAGGTCGGCAATGGTACGGGCAACCCGCAAGATACGGTCGTAGGCCCGGGCCGACAAGCCGAGCTTTTCCATCGCCGTTTTAAGCAACGCCTTGCCCGCGGCGTTGATCACGCACACATCTTTCACCATCTGGGCGGGCATCATTGCGTTGGAATAAATGCTTTTCTGGCTGCCGAACCGCTGCGTCTGGATTTCCCGGGCCCGCAGGACGCGTTCCCGGATCTGGGTGCTGCTTTCGGCCTTCCGGTTGGCCGTCATTTCGTCGAAAGACACCGGCGTCACCTCCACGTGCAGGTCAATGCGGTCGAGCAGGGGACCGCTGATCTTGTTGAGGTACCGCTGCACCACGCCGGCCCCGCACACGCATTCCTTCTCGGGGTGGTTGTAGTACCCGCAGGGGCAGGGGTTCATGCTGGCAATCAGCATAAAGTTGGCTGGAAACTCCACGGCGATCCGTGCCCGGGAAATGATTACCTTGCGTTCTTCCAGGGGCTGGCGCATCACTTCCAGGGCTGTCCGCTTGAATTCGGGCAGTTCGTCGAGGAACAATATGCCGTTGTGGGCCAGCGATATTTCACCCGGCTGCGGCATACCCCCTCCACCAACCAATGCGGCATCGCTGATTGTGTGGTGAGGCGACCGGTAGGGCCTTTGGGCCACTAAAGAAGCGGCCTGTCCGAGCTTTCCCGCCACGGAATGAATCTTGGTCGTCTCGAGGGCTTCGTGCAGCGTGAGCGGCGGCAGAATGGAGGGGAGGCGTTTGGCCAGCATGGTTTTACCGGCGCCGGGCGGACCGATCATAATTACGTTGTGGCCGCCCGCTGCCGCAATTTCCAGGGCCCGTTTGATGTTCTCCTGGCCCTGTACGTCGGAAAAGTCAGCTTCGTACTCGTAACGGCTGTTCTGGAAAACTTCCCGCGTATCGGTTTGCAGCGGATCAATGTGCACCTTGCCGGTCGTAAAATCAATGGCTTCCTGGAGGGTTTCCACGCCGATCACGTCGAGGTTGTTGACGATGGCCGCTTCCCGGGCGTTTTCGAGGGGTAAGATAAAGCCTTTGAGTCCGTTGCGGCGGGCTTCAATGGCAATGGGCAAGGCACCTTTGATGGGCCGCAGCTTGCCGTCCAGCGCCAGTTCGCCCATGATTACGTACGCATCCAGCTTGTCGGCCATGATCTGGCCGGAGGCCGACAGGATGCCCAGGGCAATGGGCAGGTCGTAGGCCGATCCTTCTTTGCGCACGTCGGCCGGGGCCAGGTTTACCACCACCTTCTGGCGGGGCATCCGGTAGCCCACGTGCCGGATCGACGTTTCGACCCGCTGCTGGCTTTCCTTCACGGCGCTGTCGGGCAGGCCGACCAGGTAGAAATTGAGGCCCTGCCCCACGTCTACCTCCACCGTAATCAAATGGGCATTCACTCCGTAGACGGCACTTCCGAACGTTTTAGCTAACATGCGATGTATCCGAAAAAAGAAGCCTAAGTTAGCCGTAAACGGTTAGCCGGCAGAATCAAAATCGGCCCAAAACATGCTTCGGGTTTCCAAGGCGTTTCGATGCGTATTACTTCAACATTCATCATTCCCTGTTCGACATTCGATAGTATTCTCTTTTCAATGCATGACGGAATGCCCGGTGCATTGGTGATATAAATTAACTTGCCCGTATTCCTTTTTACACGATTTGTATGAAAAACGTGCTTTTGCTGGTTGCATTGTTATGGGTAGCAGTGGCAGCCTACGGGCAGGATACGCTCCGGTACGCCGCCCTCGGGGATTTGGCCCTCACCAACGGACAAGTGCTGCGCGACTGCCGGGTGGGCTACCGGACCCTGGGCAAGCTCAACAAGGACCGGTCCAACGCCATTCTTTTTCCCACCTGGTTTGGCGGCCTGAGCAAAAGCCTGGTAGTGCACGCGGCGCCGGGCGGCATTGCCGACAGTACGCGGTACTTCGTCGTGCTGGTGGATGCGCTGGGCAACGGGGTCTCCTCCTCGCCCTCCAACAGCCCCCAGCAGCCCTTTCCACCGTTGTCCATCCGCGACATGGTCAATTCGCAGTACCAGTTGGTTACCCAACACCTGAAGCTGAACCGGCTCTTTGCGGTAATGGGCGTATCGATGGGTGGCATGCAGGCGTTGCAGTGGCTGGTTTCCTACCCCACGTTCATGCGGAAAGCGGTTTCGATGGTGGGCACGCCGCGGCAAACGGCCTACGACCTGCTGCTCTGGAACACCCAACTGGAGGCCATTGAGCAGGTGCGGCGGCAGGGACTCGACGCCCAGGCCGCCATGCCCGTGGTAAATATGATCCACACCTTACATCTCTACACGCCGCAAAACCGCGCCGCCAAGGTGGAGGACGCCGCCGACTACGTGGCCGACGCCAGAAAAATGCGCACCCACCCCGACGCCGACGACTGGGCCGCCCAGTTGCAGGCCATGATCGGTCACGACATTTACCGGGAGAGCAACACCACCCCCGCCCGGGTGGCTTCCGTGGCCCGGGCCCAGACGCTGCTTGTCGTGGCAACCCAAGACCAGATGGTGAACCCGGCTCCTTCGGTGGCACTAGCCAGGCACCTCAAAGCCCGCCTCGTGGAACTTACCGGGGATTGCGGTCACCTGGCTCCCGGTTGTGAGGGCAAAAAGATGAACGAAGCTGTGCGCAGCTTCCTGCTGGAAAGCAGCGGCGCCAAATAAAAAATCCCGGACTGAACGGCCCGGGATTATTGTTGTACCAAACGATCCGTTTTCGATTACTCCATTGCTTCCATGAGCATTTCGGAACCGTCGCCGGTGCGGAGACGCATCTTTTTGCTGGTCAGGTCCACCACCTCGTAGTTCTGGGTCACGTTGGCATTTTCGAATTGCAGCGAAAGGGCCTTCTTGCCCGCGTCGTACTGCCAGGTGCCCCGGCCGTGCTCCTCGGAAGAGTTGGCCGTAAACGTGCCGTCGGCGTAGAACTGCATCTTGTCGTCTTGCTGGTCGCGGCCCAGTTTTTCGCGGTTGCCGTTGGCGTTCACCAACCGTTCTACTTTCCAGGTCTTGCTGGAAGAACCGGCAATGTCATTGGTAGCGGCTTTCTTGTCGCAGGCAGATACCGTAAGCATGAGGGCAATCAGTACTGCCAGTCCGTTCAAATAGCTTCTCATATTGACTTTACTTTTAGTGTTAGGTAAAAATGCATCCCATACGGATGCGTTCAGATAGCACTCTCTACGTAAGGCAAGCGCTTAGGTTTTAGCCTCGTACCGTCAGCCCTCCGCCGCCAGGAACGCGTCAATGGCCCGGACGGCCTTTTCGAACCGCTCTTGGGCGTTGCCCGAAACAACGGCGAAAGGCAGCCGCCGCCGTTCCAACTCCCGCCGGAAGCGTTGGTACATTTCCTCCCGGGCGTCGGGCCGGTCGCGGATGCCGTCGGGTACCCAGGGCAGGTCAATGTCGGCCAGCAGGTACAAATCGCCCAGGTGCGCCGCCACCTGACGGAGCAGGGCCGGCGGTGCCGTGCCGTTGTACGCCTCGCTGTACACCTTGGTTTCCAAGATGTCAGTGTCGCAGACCAGCAGCCGGTTGGCCCGGGGCAGCGCTTCGGCTTCCCAGCGCAGTTGTCCTTCGGCAATGGGCAATACGTCCGGCAAGCCGGGGGCGGCGCCCTGCTGCTCCTGGTAAAAGCGGGAAAACTCCGGCACCCACACGGTGCGGTAGTGCGCGGCCAGTTGGGCGGCCAGGGTGGTTTTCCCGGTTGATTCCGGCCCGAACAGGACGATTTTACGAATCACGGCAGTTGCCAAGGGTGTGCAGCGGGTTTAGGTTGGGCAAGTTAGCGCCCCGGAAGCAAGAACATTTACGAAGTGGTTCACGTAATTACCTTTTCCAACCTGTTTAACGCGGAGAACCATGAAAAAGAGCACGATACTGGCGGCCGTAGCCCTGTTTGGCGGGCTCACGGCCTGCTCCCCGACGGCAAGCACTACGGGCGGTGCGGGCACCGGCGCCAACGCCGGCAACGGCAATACGACGGCCACCACAACCGGCTCCGGAACCACTACCAACCCGGGTGCAGCCGCGGGACGCACCGTCGATGAAGCCAACACCACCGACCCGGCCGCCGGCAGCGGCAACGTGACCGACGGCAAGTTCGGCAACCAGCCGCCCGGGGAGGTTACGGCGAGTTTCAAGCAACGCTACCCTTCCTACACGTCGGGCGACTGGTCGATGGAGGACGGCCGCTACAGCACTACGTACATGAAGGAAGGCAAATCGTACCGGGCCAGCTTCTCGAACACCGGCGAGTGGATCGACACCCGCAACGACGTAGTACTCGATGACCTGCCGGCCCCCGTCAAGCAGGCCTACCAGAGCAGTCCCTACGCGTCGGCCACCAATCCCCGTTTTACGCAGATCGAAACGGCGCAGTACCCCGTGCTGTACCGGGCCGACGGCCAACTCAACAACCAGCCCTTCTCGCTGTACTTTACCCCGGAAGGACGCACCGTTGAACTGCCCCACTAACCGGCCCCACGCCCGGCTTGCCAACGCTGCAAAAAAAGAACCCCTCCGCTTTTCACGCGGAGGGGTTTTCCGTTTGTGTCGCATTAACTGATTTGCCGGACGAGTGGTAAGCGTCTTACATCTCCCGTCTCCTGTCTAGTAAATGTCTTCGCCTACCAGTTGGTGTTCCAGGTCGTCGGCCACTTTAGCCACTTCCAGCACCATGTCCTTGATGAGTTCTTCGGTGCAGTGCTCATACAACGCCGCGGCGGCCACCTTCAAGAACCCTTCGTGGATGACTACTTTGCTGTAAAACAACTCCTGGTTCAATTCCAGCATCGCCATGGGGTCGATGGCCGTGCCGATGGGGCATACTTTGGACATGAACTCGATGACTGTGCCTTGCGGCTTTTGCATCAGGTACCCGGTTACGTTCTGGTAGCGGTAGCGGCTGACGGGCACGGTGATGATCGTGTTTTCAAAGGAGTAATCGACGAACATGCCATCAATTTCAACCGCGAGTTTTTCCATGGTATCAGTCAAATGCATAGACGATAGGGTTAAGGGTGGGTGAATAAGGTTTAGGACGAAAGGGGCTACGGCACTAGACTTCCGGTAAAAAAAGGACTGGAAGTAACCTTAGTAATGTTTCGGGGGAATAAACGGAAACATTACCGGCTAAAAACCTTCAGAGGGACTCGTGTCAATAAATGTACGATCTTCTCAGAACATTATCTACTGTCAATCAACAATTTGTAAATATTTTTTTGTGGTTTACCGGTGCCTCCGGGTAACGTAAGCTCCGGCACGATTTTTAACGCTGATCAACAAAATCGCCGGACGGCGGGCAAGGTCTTACGGAGAATTGCGTTTATTTGCCGGGTGGTTTCCAGAAGCAGCCCGGCGGCCCAGGTCTTGCAAGCCGTCTTTTTTTTCACCCGGCGGGGAAGTACAAATTACGTCCGGGGCAGGTTGCCGTGGTTCCGGCGGATGCCGGGTACCGGCTTCTACGAAACTTGGACGAAAAGGTTGACGTTAACTAAACCAGCAGATTACCCCTTCATACATGGAAAAAGAAGCAAATTCATTTGCCCCTCCCGATAAGAACAACCTCGATTTTGCGCACGGTTTCGACAACGGCCGGCTGAGCCTCGATAAAAGTTACTACGAAAGCTACCTCTCCAGCCACATCCTGCACGGCAAGTCGCTGGAAAAGCTCGAAGCCCGCCAGCGGGAACTGGCCGCCCGGGAAACGCTGCTCCAGGAGACGCAGCGCCAGTCGGTACAGTTGATCGAGAAGATCCAACTCCAGGCCCACCAGGTGCCGGTCAAGGCCGAACAGGCCGGGCGGATTCGCGGCACCCTCGAACAGGCCGCCGCCGAACGGACCCAACTGCGCGAAAGCCGTAAGAACACCCGCAGCGACAATGCCTTTATCATCGGCCTGCTGTACGTACTGGCCGGCGGACTCTTCATCACCGGCGACCTTATCATCTCGAAGGACATCGTGGCGTACGCGTTTGGCTTCAAGGGCTTCGAAGCCTGGAGCTTTGCGGGCGGCCTGGCGGCTCTTTCCCTGCTGCTCAAGCCGGCCTACGAACGGCTCGTGGAGGACTACTACCACCGCGGCAACACCCGCCGGTACGTGTACTTCAAGATCGGGCTCATGGTGTTTGCCCTTTCCACGCTGGCCGTGCTCGGCCTGTACCGCTACGAAGCCTACCGCGTGGACAAGATGAAGGCGTTCCTCAACAACGAGGCGGCCTACCTGCAAAGCGGTTCCAACGGGGCCAGCACGGCCCTGGTGAAGCAACTCGACCGGCTGCGCCAGCAACGCATCGAACTGAACGAAGAACTCCTCAACGACCCCTGGGGCGTGTGGTCCTTCGTACTCACGGGCATCCTGTTTGCCGTGTCGGGCGCCGTCAGCCTGGGCATCGGCATGCCCATCGTGCAGACGTACTGGAAACGCTGGGTCCAGATTCCCATCCGCATCCGCAAGATGAAGAACCGGGAACGCAAAACGGCTCCGCTGCTCGAAAAGGCCGAGGCCGAACTGGGCCAGCTCAAGGCGCAGCAGGGCATCAGCGAGGCGCAACTGGCGGCCCTGCCCGACCAGGCCGAACTGCGCGACCAGATCCGGAGCCTCCAGGCCGAACTACGCGAACTGAGTGACCAACTGGCCCTCTACGAAGTGGACCGCCGCATTGCCCAGTACAACGACGGGTATTCCCGCGGCGTGGGGCAACAGGCCCGGCAGAATGTTCCCCGTACCCCCGCCGCTGAAGCGCCGGCCGCCGAAAACGGACTGCACCCGGTGCACGAAAACGGCAGCAACGGCAAAGCGTAAACGCATATTGATCCAACCAACCACCAGGAATACGGGCATTGCTGGGCTTCCGGGTTTGGCAATGCCATTTTATTGCACATCCATTTCATGAAAAAGATTCAAAAAATAAGCGTATTGCTCCTGCTGGTGCTGGCCGCCTGCGGGAAGGAAGAAGAAGCCAAAAAGCCGGCGGCAAAGCCGGTGCAATCGGTGGTGTTCCTCGATAAGTCGGCCAGCGTGTTCGACGACGTGGACTACGTGAACCGCAAGTACGCCAAGGCCTTGCAGGACATGGTCAACGGCAACATCCGCACGAAGGGCGACCGGCTCGATATTTACTACGTGCACGAAAATACCGGCAAGGCGCAGGTGTTCAGCGATGTGTGCCAGGCAGCCGTGCTCGAAGACACCACGTACGCCAGTCCCACCGACAAGGAAGCCATCCGCAACGATTTTCAACTCGCCCTGCGCAAAGAGAAGTCGGAATTTCTCAACCAAGCGCTTACGCACCTGATGAAGCCCAATCCCACGGCCACCAGCCGCAACACTGACATCTGGGCCACGCTGGAAGTGCTGAACCGCGTTGCCGATACGGCTGCCACGGTGAACGCCTACTACTTCAGCGACATGATCGAAAGCATGCCCGGCTCCAACCGCCGCGACTTCCACGTGAAGCCGCCCAAGAGCCGCGAGGAAGCCGAAACCTGGGCCAAGGCCGACGGGGCTACCCTCAAAGGCACCCTCCGGCCCGAGATTGCCGGCAAAGTCGCCGTGTACCTGGTGTCGCCGTTCAAACCCACCAGCACCACCCGGGAGAACAACCCCAACGTAACCTACTACTGGGAACAACTTTTCAGGGAAATCGGCGTGGCGCAACCCGTGCGGGAGATCAACTGACCGGGTGGCGGTACGGCACCACCGGAAAGCAAAAAGGGCTCATGCAGAATGCATGGGCCCTTTTTTTGCGGCACCGGCCCCCGTTGAAGTGCCCGCGGATTCTCCCTTTACGGGAGGTCTCCATAAAAAATTTCCGTCAAAATGTCAACTAATAGCAATATTCCGGTAACAGTACGGCCAATGTGTCGTATAAACTGATACTATTTTCACTTTAACGACTGGCTCAACCTTCGGTACAGTATTTGATCGTGAGGGTTGGTAGATATAGGAGGACATCATCATGAGACTAGAACATAAGAACATATTGAGCGATTTCATTCGTCCTATCGACTTGCTCAATACCATAAACGGCGGCGTAGCCATGACCACGATGAAGCTGAGCGAGATTGAAAATGGCTTCGTGCTGCACGTTACCGCCCCCACCGTTGAAGCGGAAGCTTTCAACGTATTCATCGACAACAATAAACTGATCGTTTTCTCGGAACTGCCCGATGAGTTGAATGATATGAGCGGCCCCTACCCGGTACGCATCCCGATGTTCCACCACGCGTTCGACATCCCCACCTTTGTGAACATTGAGCAGATTGAGGCCGTGTACGAAGAGGGCGAACTGAAGGTATTCCTGCCCTTCAAGGACGGCACCAAGGCGCACCGGAAGATCGACATCGAGGAATTATAACGAAGACATAAATGCCCCGTAAGCGCCCCGGCCGGTCGATACCGTCGGGGCTTTTTAGTAGATTGCATACTGCCTAACCCTCCCGAGCCTTGCAGTATTCCTTTGCCGATCACGAGCCGGTTACCTTTTTCGCGGATGTGATCCTGCCGGTGCCGGTGCCCAGCACGTTTACCTACCGGGTGCCGGCCGCCCTCAACGACCTCGTCAAGATCGGCTCCCGGGTGGTGGTGCAGTTCGGCAAAAGCCGCGTCCTCACGGCCATCATCGCCAGGCTGCACCAGACGCCGCCCACCAAGTACAGCGCCAAGTACGTGCTCGAACTGCTCGACGAATACCCGGTAGTAACCACCCAGCAACTCAACCTGTTCCAGTGGGCGGCCGACTACTACATGTGCTGCGTGGGCGAAGTGATGAGTGCCGCCCTGCCTTCGGGCCTCAAGATTTCGAGCGAATCCAAAATCCAGCTCAACCCTGACTTCGACACCAGCATTCCGCTCACTGAATCGGAGGAAATGCTGCTCGAAGCCGTGAAGGCCAAGCAATCCCTTTCGTACGAGGAAGCCCTCAAGATGCTCGGCGGCTCGGCCGTGCACAAGGTCATCAAGTCCCTCACGGGCAAACGGGCCGTGATCCTGTTTGAAGAAGTACGGGAGAAGTACCGGCCCAAGGTGGTGAAAAAGGTGCGCCTGCTCCGCATTTACGAAAAACGCGACAACCTCCAGGCCCTGTTCCAGATCCTCGACGCCAAGCCCAAGCAGCTCGACATCCTGCTCAAGTACATGCAGCACGTGCCGGTGCTCAGTCGCCCGGCGGCCAACGAGGCGGGCATCGAAAAGGCCGTGCTGACTGCCGACGAAGTATCGGCCTCCTCCCTGAAGACCTTGATGAAGAACGGCATCATGGAGGAATTTGAGGTAATCAAGGCGCGGTTCGAGGAGACCGGCTTTACCGGCAACGGCCTGCCCAGCCTGAGCCCGCCCCAGCAGGAGGCGGAAGAAAAGATACTCGCCGACTTTAAAACCAAGGAAGCCGTCCTCCTGCACGGCATTACCGGCAGCGGCAAAACCGAGATTTACATTTCCCTCATTCAGAAAGTTCTCGACGGCGGCTCGCAGGTGCTCTACCTGTTGCCCGAAATTGCCCTCACCACCCAGATCGTGAACCGGTTGCGCAAGGTATTTGGGGACCAGGTGGGCATTTACCACTCCAAGTTCTCCGACAACGAACGGGTGGAAGTGTGGCAGGGTGTACTGTCGGGCAAGTATTCGTTCGTGATCGGCGTCCGTTCGGCCATCTTTCTGCCCTTCGACAACCTGGGAATGATCATCGTGGACGAGGAGCACGAGGCCTCCTACAAGCAGCAGGACCCGGCGCCCCGCTACAACGCCCGCGACCTGGCCCTGGTGGTGGCCCGTTTCCAGAAGGCCAAGGTGCTGCTCGGTTCGGCTACGCCCTCCTTCGAATCGTTTTACCACGCCATGCAGGGCCGCTACGGTTACGTAAAGCTCGGGCAGCGCTTCGGCAATACCCAACTGCCCGAGATGGTGCTGGTGGACATGCGCAAGGAGCGGAAGCAGAAGAAGATCAAGCACAACTTCTCGTCGGTGCTGCTCGACGAAATGCGGTCGGGGCTGGCCCGCAAGGAACAGATCATCCTCTTCCAGAACCGGCGGGGCTACGCACCGTACATTGCCTGTGAGGAGTGCAACTGGATTCCGCACTGCGGCAACTGCGCCGTGAGCCTTACGCTGCACCTGCACAACCACGAACTGCGCTGCCACTACTGCGGCTACCACGAAATCTCGCCGGCCATTTGCCCGGCCTGCGGCTGCACCAAGATCAAAACGGTGGGCTACGGCACCGAAAAGATTGAGGACGAACTCAAGCTGCACGTACCCGAAGCCCGGCTCGGCCGGATGGACCTCGACACCACGCGCCAGAAAAACGCCTACCAGCAGATCATCCAGTCGTTTGAGGTGGGCGAAATGGACGTGCTCATCGGTACGCAGATGGTGAGCAAGGGCCTTGACTTTGAACGCGTGGGCACAGTGGGCATTTTCGACGCCGACCGGGTGATCCACTTCCCTGACTTCCGGTCGCACGAACGGGCTTTCCAGCTCCTCACGCAGGTAAGCGGCCGGGCGGGCCGCCGCGACAAGCGGGGCAAGGTCATCATCCAGACGGCCGACCCGCAGCACTTGATTTTGCAGAAGATTGTGAGCGACGATTACGAGGGCATGTACGAACGGGAGATGGAGGAGCGCAAGAAGTTCAACTACCCCCCCTTCTCCCGCATGATCTGCATTACCGTAAAGCACGTAGACCCCAAGGTGGCCGAAGACGCCGCCAAAACCCTCACCGACCGGCTGGTCGAAAAGATGGGCCGGTCCCGGGTGCTGGGCCCCGAGGCGCCGCTGGTGGACCGCATCCGGGGCCAGTTCCTCAAAGACATTGTCATCAAGCTCGAACGGGAGAATGTAAACCTGAAAGTCGTCAAAGAATTGCTGCGGGAGCAAATGTTGGCAGTAAGTTTGCTTAAGCCCTTCCGGCAGGTCACGTTGGTGGCCGACGTAGACCCGGTATAAATATTGGGCATTCTATTTGAACAAATACCCCAGATGCGTAGTTTTAAATAGGTTTCTGTTCAAATATTATGGGTCGAAAAGTGCTTATTGCGTTGATCCGGCTGTACCAACTCGTGCTGTCACCGTGGTTTCCGGCCAGTTGCCGGTTTAACCCCTCCTGCTCCGAATACGGGTTGGAGGCCATCCGGCGGCACGGGGCGTGGAAGGGGTCGCGCCTTACCATCGGCCGCATTTTACGTTGCCATCCCTGGGGCGGCAGCGGGTATGATCCGGTGCCTTGACGGCCCGTTTTTAGGCCGGAACCCCCGGTACTTCACTTGGTTTTTCAGCCCGTTTACCCCTTATTTACGCAACTACAACTTTTTACAATATTTTCGTAACTTTTCCCAATACAATACGTAATCCCATCAGATATGGAAATCAGCACCTTGCATGAAGGCGAACTGAGCATATTATCAGTAAACGGAGACCTGGACGCAAGTTCCTCTATTTTACTGGATCAGGCCATTGAACAAACCATTTCCAAAGGCAAACGCAAGCTTTTGATTGACTGTACGAAATTGAATTATATCTCCTCGGCGGGCCTCGGCGTATTTATGTCGCACCTCCAGGATTTTGAAAATACTCAGACTACCCTGGTACTGTTTGGTTTGAGTGAGAAAGTGTTGAACGTGTTTCAGGTGTTAGGGCTAGACCAATTGCTTACGATCGTAGTGTCGGAGCAAGAAGCGAAAATGCAAGTAAATGATTCATTATTATAAATTTTATTGTTCCCGAGAGAACCTGAAAGGAATCCGTGACTTTGTAACCGGGGTTTTACGCAATTATTCGCTCTCGGAGATTGAGATCAATCACATGGTGCTGGCCGTCGACGAGGTGTGCAGCAACCTGATTATCCATTCTCATAAGTGCAACGCCGATGATGCCATCGAGTTGAGCATACGCAACCAGGCGACCGGCGTAACCTTCGAGATCATCGACCGGGCTGGTACATATTTTGACCCCGACACCTATGAACTGCCCCCAATCAAAACGCTGGTAGACAAAGGCCATAAAGGCGGGATGGGTTTGCGGCTGGTTAAGACCTTGATGGACAAAGTAGAAGTAGAATACCACGATTCACAGAGTACCTGGCGATTATATAAAGGCATCCACCGGGCCACCGTTTGAGGTGGCCCTTTTTTTTGGGCTGCATTAATTATTTTTTTCCTCCCGCATACTTTCCGGACGGATCCTACGTTAGCAAGAATACATCCCACTACAATCCAATCCGGCCGGCCCGCTGCCGTTGCCCCCACAAAACCGCATCTGACGTTCTGTTAATTAACTCAGAAATTCGTAAAATTGTAGGAGCCTTAGTTTTTTACCTCTCATTCCCCGTATGACCCGAATCGCCCGTGCAGCGATCGCAGCAGCCTTGTTGGCAGGCGGCTGCAAAGTGAATACCCCCACCGCTACCGTTGTTAAAGACCCCGTCATTGCCACCATCGGCCAGGTACCGGTGTACCGTTCGGAGTTCCAGTACGTGTACGAAAAGAACCCGCCGGCCGCCGACAGCGTCAGCAAGGACAAAAGCGTACGCGAGTACCTGGACCTCTACCTCAACTTCCGCCTCAAAGTGCTGGACGCCGAAAGCCTCGGCCTTGACACGCTGGCAACCTTCCGCGAGGAGTTGAGCGGCTACAAGGAGCAACTGGCCGAACCCTACCTGATGGACAGCACCGTGACTGCCGGGCTGGTGCGTGAGGCCTACGAACACATGAAGGAAGAGATTCACGCCTCGCACCTGCTCATCGGGCTGCCCAAGGAAGCCAACCCCGAAGACACCTTGAAGGCGTACAACCAGGTGGTGGCCCTCCGCAAGCAACTCGAAGGCGGCGAAGACTTTGCCACCCTGGCCCGCAGCCAATCGCAGGACCCGTCGGCGCAGACCAACGGGGGCGACCTGGGCTGGTTCACGGCGCTGCAAATGGTGTATCCCTTCGAAAAGGCTGCGTACCAGACGGCCAAGGGCAGCATTTCCCAGCCGGTTCGCACCAACTTCGGCTACCACCTCATCAAAGTTACCGACCGCCGTCCTTCGCGGGGCCGGGCGCAGGTGGCCCACATCATGGTGCGCACCAACCCCGAGGTATCGGCCGAAGACGCCAAGGCCGCCAAGCAGAAAATTGACGAAATCTACCAGCGCCTCCAGAAGGGCGAAGATTGGGACAAGCTGACTGCCCAGTTCTCCGAAGACGGTTCCTCCCGGGGCAAGGGCGGCGTGCTGCCCCCGTTCGGCACGGGCAACATGATCCCCCCCTTCGAAGATGCCGCCTTTGCCCTCAACAAGCCCGGCGACATTGCGAGCCCCGTACTCACGCCCTACGGCTGGCACATCATTAAACTCATCGAGAAGAAAGCCCTCGAGCCGTTCAGCGAAATGGAGCAGACGCTCAAGCAGCGGGTGGGCAAAGACTCCCGTTCGGAGCTGAACCGGACGCTGTTCCTGCAACGGCTGCGCCGCGAAAACCGCCTCACCGAAGACGCCGCGGCCCGGACGTTTGCCTTCTCCAAATTCACCGACTCGCTGCGCACCGGCAAGTGGGACTACACGCCCGACAAATCGTTGCAACGCAACTTGTTTACCATCGGCAGCGAAGCGTACCCGGTGACGAAATTCTTTGACTTCGTCAAAACCCAGCAGGAGCCCAAGCCCACCATTTCCACGGCGTACTACGCGCAACTGCTCTACAACAACTTCGTGGAACAGTCGCTGTGGGAGTACGAGAAGAAGCATCTGGAGGAGAAACACCCCGAATACCGTTTCCTGGTGAAAGAATACCGCGACGGCATCCTGCTGTTCCAGCGCATGGAAGACCAGGTGTGGTCTAAGTCACTGAGCGACAGCACCGGGCAGAAGGCGTTTTTCGAGAAGAACCGCGACAAGTACCAGTGGGGCCGCCGGGTGAAAGCGACCGTGTACAACGCCGCCGACGCCAGCGTGCTGGCCGAACTGAAAGAGACGCTCAAAAAGCCGCACTTCCCCGTCAGCAACCCGGCCTTTGCCGAACTCAACTTCGACAAGAACAAGACGGGCCTCGACACCACGCAGCGGGAACAATTGCAGAAACTCGGCCGGGCCCTGCAACAGGACCGGTCCCTGCTGGTGGAAATCACCGGCTTTGCCGACCCGCGGGAAAGCGAAGCAACCTCCGGCAAGCGGGCCAAGGCGGCCTCCGACTACCTGGTTGCCGACGGTGCCGACATTACCCGCATCATCATCAAGGACGCGGGGCGTTTCAAGCCCGTTTCCAAAACCAACCTGCGCAAGAATGCCCGCGTAACCTTTGCCCTGTACTCCGATTCGAAGTCGGCCATTGAAAGAAGCCTCAACGCCCGCAAGCCGCTGAACCTCGAAATCACGGAGGGCATTTTTCAGAAGGGCGACAACCCCGTGATCGACGAAGTAACCTGGGAGAAGGGCACCTACACGCTGGACCGTGACGGCCGCAAGTACTACGTGGAAATCACGGCCGTGGAAGAGCCCCGTCCCCGCACCTTCGAAGAGTCGCGCGGCGCGGTGATTTCGGACTACCAGAACCACCTGGAGAAAGAGTGGTTGCAGAGCCTGCGCCAGAAGTACCCGGTGGTGGTGAACGAGCCGGAAGTAGCCGCCCTGACCAAGTAACGCGCCGCCCATTGGCCGGTGCTCATTGCAACGAACGGCAGACTACAGAAGAACCCAGGGGCTTTTGTAGTCTGTCTCTTTTTAATACCCATCATTTTTTTGCATCCGTGCCCTTTCGATTCATCATTGCTGTATTGATTATCAGTTCGTGGGGAAGCTGCAACCGGAAAGAAGGCAAGCCGCCCGCCGGCGAAGCCCCCGTTGCCCAAGTGGGCGAAGCCACACTGTCCCGTTCGGAAGTAAACGATCTCGTTCCGCAGGGCGCTTCCGCGGCCGACAGTGCGGCCCTGGTAAGCCGCTACCTGGACGCCTGGGTGAAAAAAAAGTTGAAGCTGGAGCAGGCCCGTCAGCAGTTGCCCGCCGACCAGGGCGACATCGAGAAACGCGTGGAGGAATACCGGGAAGCCTTGTTGTTGCACGAATACGAGAAGCAGTACGTTCGCCAGCACCTGGATACGGCTGTAAATGAGGGAGAAATCACCGGGTACTATAACGCCAATTTGGCTAATTTTGAATTAAAGCAAAGCATTGTGCAGGGACTGCTGGCCGCCATTCCGAAGGATGCCCCCAAGCTTGACCAGGCCCGGCAGTGGATGCGTTCCGGCAACGACCGCGACCAGCAGGAATTCCGGTCGTACTGCTACCGGTTCGCCAAGTTTTACCACATGGACGACTCGGTGTGGGTGCCCTTCGGGGAGTTGGTGCGCAACACGCCTTTTAAGGAGGTACCAAATGAGGTACAATTTTTGAAGCAAAATAATTTTTCGGAAACCAGTGACGAACAAAATGTGTATTGGTTGGTAGTGAGGCAATTCAAGCTGTCCAGCCAATCATCGCCCCTGGCTTTCGTTCACGACCAGATCCGGGACATGGTCATCAACCAGCGCAAGCAGACGCTCATGCAGACGCTGGAAAAAAACGTGTACGAGGAAGCCCGGAAGAAAGACCGAATCAAGATTTACCCCAATTGAATTAAATAAATGAAAGCAATCATTCACAACCTGCTGGCCGCCGTTGCGGTAGCCGTATGGCTGGGTGCGGGTACCTCCGCGTACGGCCAGGGCAAATCCATCGACCGGATTGTGGCCAAGGTAGACAACTACGTGGTGCTCCGCTCCGAGGTAGAAGCCCTGTTCAGCGACATGCAGGCCAGCGGCACCCGCGGGGCCGACCGTTGCAGCGCCCTCCAGCAACTGATCATTCAGAAAGTACTGGTAGCCAAAGCCGAAATTGACTCCGTTATGGTGGAGGATAAGGAAATTGAAGACCAGTTGAACCGCCGGATGGACTACATGATCCGGACGCAGTTCGGCTCCGAGCAGAAACTGCTCGAAGCGTACGGCAAAAGCGTGGAGTCGTTTAAGTCCGAACTCCGCCCGCAGGTCCGCGAGCAGCTCGTGGCCGAGAAGATGCAGCAAACCATTACTGGTAATATCAAGATCACGCCCAGTCAGGTAAAGCGCTTCTACAACGACCTCCCCAAAGACAGCATTCCGTACTTTCCCACCGAAGTGGAAGTGGGCCAGATCGTAAAGATTGCCCAGGTGGGCAAGGACCAGAAAAATGAAGTCCGGGCGCAGCTCAACAAAATCCGGGAACGCATCCTGGCCGGCGAAGACTTTGCCGAACTGGCCAAGCAAAACTCCCAGGACCCCGGGTCGGCGCAGTTTGGGGGTAACCTCGGCGTAGCCAAACGCGGCACGATGGTTCCCCAGTTTGAAGCAATGGCGTTTAAGCTGAAGAAAGAAGAGATCTCTCCCGTGTTCGAAACCGAATACGGCTTCCACATCTTGCAACTCATGGACCGGAAGGGCGAAGAGTACACCGCCCGGCACATCCTGATCCGCCCCGGCTACTCCACCGGCGACCTCCAGGAAGCCGAAAAGTACCTCGACAGCCTCCGGACCCGCATCGTGCAGGACAGCGTTACTTTCGAGAAGGCCGCCAAAGAACACTCCGAAGACAAAATGACGGCCGCCAGTGGCGGGATGATCATGGACCAGAGCGGCAGCACCAAGATTTTTACCGAGGCCCTCGACCCGGTTGTGTTCTTCACCATCGACAGCATGCAGGTGGGTAACATCAGCAAGCCCATTGCCTACCGTACCGACGACGGCAAGAGTGCCATGCGCATCCTCTACTACAAATCTAAAATTGACCCGCACCAGGCCAACCTCCAGGACGACTGGCAGAAAATTTACGACGCCGCCCTCAACGAACGCAAGAACAAGGCGTTGAATGAGTGGTTCACCAAGGCCAAGGACGAGGTGTTCATCAACATTGACGAAGAGTACAACAACTGCCAGATTTTGGGCAGTTCGCAGCAATAAAAGCACCCGGAACCGAGTTATCAGAAGGACCGCTTCCTTTCCCGGGAGCTGGTCCTGCTGGTAACTTTTCCGTTTTGGGCCGTTTAATCCCTACCAACCTTATCCAATCATTCCTGTGCAGTACAAATCAGACGTAGAAGCGGCCAACGGGCTGCAACAAGCATTTGGAAACCTGAAAGCCGAAATCTCTAAGGTCATTGTGGGCCAGGACGAAGTCGTGCGTCTCCTGCTGACGGCCATCTTCTGCCAGGGACACTGCCTGCTGGTGGGCGTGCCGGGGCTGGCCAAAACGCTGCTTATCCAGACGATGGCCTCTTCGCTCGACCTCAAGTTTAACCGCATCCAGTTCACCCCCGACCTGATGCCTTCCGATATCCTGGGTTCGGAGACGCTGGATCAGGAACGCAACTTCAAATTCATCAAGGGCGCCGTGTTTGCCAACATCATCCTGGCCGACGAGATCAACCGGACGCCGCCCAAAACGCAGTCGGCCCTGCTGGAGGCCATGCAGGAGTACTCAGTCACCATCTCCGGGCAGAAATACTCGCTGGACCGGCCGTTCTTCGTGCTGGCAACCCAAAACCCGATTGAACAGGAAGGTACCTACCCCCTGCCCGAAGCCCAACTGGACCGTTTCATGTTCAACATCAAGCTCGACTACCCGTCTTACCAGTCGGAGGTGGACATTGTGAAGAATACGACTTCGATCAACAGCTACCAGGTTCGCAAAATTTTGCACGGCGACGAAATCCGGTACTTCCAGTCGCTGGTGCGCAAGGTGCCCGTGACCGACAACGTGGTGGAATACGCCGTGAAGCTGGTGCACAAAACCCGTCCCCAAACCCAAATGGCCGCCCCCGAAGCGAATCAGTACCTGGAGTGGGGCGCCGGTCCGCGGGCTTCGCAGCACCTGGTGCTGGGCGCCAAGTGCAACGCCCTGTTCAACGGCAAGTACTCCCCCGACATTGAAGACATTCAAGCCGTGGCCGCGCCCATTCTGCGGCACCGCATCGTCCGGAACTTCAAGGCGGAAGCCGAAGGCAAAACGGTGGACGACATCGTGAAAAAGCTGCTGTAAGGAGACAGAAGACTTTAGACGTAAGACAGGAGACGTTACCAATCCGTTGTCTGTCTTTTCGTTCGGTATTTTTCAGAACAACTACAACAGAAAGGGGAGAACCGGAATGGCTCTCCCCTTTCTGTTGTATCACAGTGAAGTCCCAATCACTATTCCCCCAGCAAGTCCGGACGGCGCTGACGGGTGCGTTCCAGGGCCTGCTCATACCGCCACTTGTTGATGTTGGCTTCGTGGCCCGAAAGCAGGACGTCCGGCACTTTCATTCCTTCGTAGTCGGCGGGCCGGGTGTACACCGGGGGCGCCAGCAGGTCGTCCTGGAAAGAGTCGGTCAGGGCCGACGTTTCGTCGGACAGGACGCCGGGCACCAACCGGATGACCGCATCCGCCACCACGGCCGCCGCCAGTTCTCCGCCCGACAGCACGTAGTCGCCGATGCTAATTTCGCGGGTAATGAAGTGTTCGCGGACCCGTTCGTCCACGCCTTTGTAGTGGCCGCACAGCAGAATCAGGTTCTGCTTGAGTGACAACGTATTAACCGCCCTTTGCGAAAGCTTCTCCCCGTCGGGCGTCAGGTAAATCACCTCGTCGTAGCTCCGTTCGGTTTGCAGGGCCCGCAGGCACCGGATAATCGGTTCAATCATCAGGACCATGCCCGCGCCGCCACCAAACGCGTAATCATCCACCTGCTTGTGCTTGTACAGCGTGTAGTTGCGCAGGTCGTGCAAATGCACTTCCACCAAGCCCTTCTCCTGGGCGCGTTTGAGGATGGAAGCCGCAAAAAAGCTTTCCAGCAGTTGGGGCAAACAGGTAATAATGTCGATGCGCATCGGGGACAACAGGCTTTTATAAAACAATCAGGCTTGGTCTTCGTCGTCAGGCGTACCGGCGGAGTCGGCCAGGTAAATATCGAGCAACCCTTCGGGCAGGTTCACTTCAAGTTCCTTCCGGGCGTGATTGGCTTTAAGCACAATCTCGTCGCTGATGGGCACGAGTACTTCCTTACCCTGGTAGTTCATGGCAATTACGGCCTGTTGCGGCAGTTCGTACACGTCGGTCACCTCGCCCAGGGTGCCCAAAGTAGCATCCACCAGCCGGTACCCGATGATGTCGTGGTAGTAGAACTGGTCTTCGGCCAACTGCGGCAGTTTGTTGAGCGGCAAAAACAGGGGGTTGCCCACCAGTGCCTGGGCTGCTTCCTGTGAATCCACGTCTTCCAGCTTTACGGTCGCTTTGTCGCCTTGCAGGCGCAGCGCTTCCACGAAGTAGGGCACGAGTTTCCCCTTGAGCTGAACGAAGACCGAATCAATGGTTTTGTACGCTGCCGGTTCGTCGACGTCGAGTACCAGCACCACCTCGCCTTTATAGCCGTGCACCTTGGCGACGTAGCCAAACTCAAAGCAATCCTCAATTTTCATAGGGAACGGGAATGAAAAAGAGGTAAGCGCCTGGACTGCTTACCTCTCGTACGTACTAAGAAAAGACGTTGGTTACGCTTCCGTGCCGGCACCTTCGGTTGCGGGGGCTTCGGCGGCGGGCGGCGTGTTCTTGACGCGGATGGCTTCGGCACGGGCTTCCCGCTTCTTGGATTCGGCGTCGAAGCGGGCCTTCGCGGCATCCGCTTTCTGCTTGGCCAGCAGGTCTACCTTGCCGGTGATCTTCTCACTCTTCTGGTTCTTCCACTCCTCAAACTTGGCATCGGCCTGCTCCTGGGTCAGGGCACCTTTCGCTACGCCGCCGTGCAGGTGCTTGCGCATCAGCACGCCGCGGTACGAAAGCATGGCCCGCACCGTATCGGTGGGCTGGGCGCCGTTGAGCAACCACTGGAACGCCTTGTCGTCGTTCAGGGCAATGGTTGCAGGGTTGGTATTGGGGTTGTAGGTACCGATTTTCTCGATAAAACGACCATCACGTGGTGATCTGGCGTCGGCCACTACTACGTCGTACAGGGCCAACTTCTTGCGGCCCCGGCGGGCCAATCTGATTTTTACTGACATGTATTTTTTCCGTTAGCGGCGGAGCTCGTCCGCCTGTTTTTGGGACCGCAAATATAAGGCATTCCCGCCGGAAGCCCACGGCATAACTACCAGATTTTGAAATAAAAAAGTCCGCCTTTGCGGGGCGGACTGCTCATCGTTTCGGTGCCGTTTACTTGGCGGAGGCAATGCCTTCCAGTACGTCTTTCATTTCTACGCGTTGGCCGTTCTTGTAGGCCACCAGCCAGGCGTCTTTCACGCCCATTTCACGCAGGTATTTCTTGAAGGTATCGGCTTCCCAGTAATCGCCGAAATAACCCAGCGAATACTTTTTGGTACCGTCGGCATCCACGTCGCCGCTGAAGTTGGGATTGTTTTCGAAGTATTTGGTGAGGTCCTTGTTGCGGAAAGCGCCGATCTGCACCTTGAATACCACCCCGTTGGCGCCTACGCGGCCGCCACCCTTGGTTACGTTGGACTTCTGTTCTTCCACCAGTTTCTGCTCGGCACTCTTCAACTGGGCCAGCAACTTCTCATTGTCGGTGTTCTTGGCATTCAGGTCGGCTTCCAGGCTTACAACTTTGCTGTTCAAGTCGGTCAGCTCTGTCTTCAGGCCATCTCTCTCTTCGAGCAGCGCCTTGTACTGCAACGGGTCCAGGTCCTTCATCTTCTTTTTCCATTCTTTCTCCTGGGCTTTCTCTTCCTTGGTCTTCTTCTGGGCGAAGGCCCCCGTGGCCGTGCACACGAAAACGATTAACAGCGTAACGATAAAGTTCTTCTTCATAACCGGTGATGTATAATGATGGATAGTATTTTGCCCCCTGGTACTTTCGGCCCACCTTTACGGAGGGCAGCACTTTTGAAATGTAGCTGTAAAAGTAACAGTGGCCGGATACAAAAGGAGGCTGTTATCCCCGCGAATCCTACATAACGGGAAGGACGCAAAAAATCGACCCAAACCAGGCAGTCAGGGCTCGAAGCGGATTACCGGAAAACGGGAGGAAATGAAATGGATAACGGGCAGAAGTTATCCACATTACGAATACAATTATCCACAGCCGGAATTTTTGCTTCCTAAATCACTATAAGACAGACGCTTATAAAGCGACTGCGGATAGGACAATGTGGATAAGTGGTTTGGTGCGGGTGTTTCGGGGGACTAAAGTAGAAACTTCCGTAAGAAAAAGCAATACGTCCGGCGCGGAAAAGCAAACTTTTTGTTCCGGCAACTTTTAACCGCCACATACCCAGCCTACACGCAATTATTACATAATTTAGATTTTACGAAACCAAAGTACACGACTGAATGAAGGCAATTATTCCCGTAGCGGGGGTTGGTTCGATGCTCCGGCCGCACACGCACACCCAGCCGAAAGCCTTGGTCCCGGTAGCCGGAAAACCCATCCTGGCGCACATCATCGACTCGCTGGTGGAGGGCGGCATCCGTGAATTTATACTCGTGATCGGCTACCTGGGCGATAAGATTGAGAAATACGTAGCCAAGACCTACCCGCACCTCAACGTGCAATACGTGCTCCAGGAGCCCCGCAATGGCCTCGGGCACGCCATCTGGCTTACGCAGTCAAAGCTGGCCGGCGAACGCGAAGTCCTGATCGTACTCGGCGACACCATCGTAAACGTGGATTTGCCCGCCTTCCTGGCCTCTGACCTGTCGGTGCTGGGCGTAAAAAAGGTAGATACGCCCGGGTCATTCGGGGTAGCCGAGGTTGATTCGCAGGGCATGATCAAAAAGCTGGTGGAGAAACCCAAAATCCCGAAGTCTAACCTGGCCCTGGTGGGCATTTACAAAATCGCGGACGTGCCCCTGCTGTTTTCTTCGCTGGAGTACCTGATGGCGGAGAACGGGCCGGAATCAAGTGAATATCACCTGACCGATGCACTGATGCACATGATTGAACAGGGGGCCCGGATGAAAACGATGCAGGTAATTAACTGGTACGACTGCGGCAAAAAGGAGACGCTGCTGGAAGCCAACGCCATTCTGCTGAACCGGCACGGCTACAAGAATACCGCGTACCCGCAGTTCCCGGGCACCATCGTGATTCCGCCCGTCAGCATCGGCGCCGACTGCAAGATTCACGCGTCCATCATCGGGCCTAACGTAGCCATCGGCGACAACACCAGCATCCGGTACTCGATCATCCAGAACTCCATCATCGGCTCGTTCTCCGAACTCGAAAATGCCGTGCTTAACCAATCCATCATCGGCAACGACACCTCTCTGAAGGGCATGAGCCAAAGCCTCAACATCGGCGACAACACGGAGATCAATTTCAACCGGCAGTAGGGCTTAGGGCAGGGAGCAAAGGGCAAAAGGCGAAGGGCAGAGAGCGAAGTGCGTAGCGTAATGCCGCACTTTGCCCCCTGCCCTTCGCTCTCTGCTCTCTGCCCTCTCCTACCAGTCGCCGCCGGAGCCGCCGCCGCCGAAGGAGCCGCCGCCGAAGCCGCCGAATCCCCCACCGTCACCGCCGCCAAAACCCCCTCCACCGCCACCAAAGCCGCCGCTGCCGAACGTGATGAAGGGCGGAAAGAACATGCCTCCCCCGCGGTAACCCCGCCGGTTGCCCCGTCCGCCGCGGAAGATGGCCGAGAGAATGATGACAATGACGATGACGGCAATGATCAGGCCGAAGCCGCCGCCCCCGCCGTCGTCCTGTCTGCGCCGGGGCGCCGCCTTGAACTCGCCGGCCGGCAAGGTTGCCAGGTAGGTGGTGGCCTGGTCCAGCCCTTCGTAATATTTGTTCGCCCGGAAGTTGGGTTTGAAGTACTGTTCACCGACCCGGCGGGTGATTACGTCGGGAATGGAACCTTCCAATCCGTAGCCGGTGGCAATGAAATATTGACGGTCCTGGACGGCCACTGTGATCAGCAAGCCGTTGTTCCTGCCCTTCTGCCCGATTGCCCAACGGTTAGCCAATCCAATGGTGTACTCCCCCCTCTCATACCCATTGTAGGAGTTAATCAGTACGATTACAAATCCGGTGGAGGTCGTGTCAGTATAGTTTTTTAATTTCTGTTCCAGGGCCTGTTCCTCACCCGGCGACAGTACCCCCGCGAAGTCGTTCACCGCCCGGGGCGGGTTGGGCTTTTCGGGAAACTCCTGCGCCAGGGCTAACCCCGCGTACAGGAACAGTATGCATACAAAGAGAATGTTTTTCATTACTGGAAGGAGATGTCATCCGGCAGTTCGTTTACGTCGTCGGAGGCGTACGGAAAGTGCGATTTAAGTTGCTGCCCGGCCATGGCAATGCCGGCGCAGAGCCCCTCGGTGATCTGCCCCGCCCGGAAGTACTGCCGCAACTTGTCCTTGGTGGTATCCCAGAAGTTGGCCGGCACCACGGCGTTGATGCCGGCGTCGCCCAGCACGGCAAACTTGTGGTCGTCGAGGGCGACGTAAAAGAGAACACCGTTGCGCAGCTTGGTTTTATCCAACCCTAGTTTTAAGAATACTTCCTTGGCCCGGTCCATTACCTCGGGCGCACTGCACTTGCTTTCGATGTGCACCTTGACCTCGCCGGAGGTATTCTTCTCCGCCTCGCGGATGGCCGCAACGATCTGCTCTTTCTGCCCCTGAGTAAAGGATAGTTCTGCCACGGGAATTACAGAGTTAGAGAGTTTAAAAGTTGAGGGTGAATGGAGTTGTCTTACGCATTCACCCTCAGCCATGCACTAGAATTGTACCGAAGGAGCCTTATCGGCACCCTGCTGGGCCTGGAAGTAGCCTTTCTGGTCAAAGCCGAACATGCCCGCAAAGATGTTGGCCGGGAACCGGCGGCGGCTGCTGTTGTAGGTGTTCACGGCGTTGTTGAAATTATTGCGGGCTACGGTGATCCGGTTTTCCGTGCCTTCCAGTTGGACCTGCAAATCGCGGAAACTCTCGGTGGCCCGCAGTTGGGGATACGCTTCGGCTACGGCCAGCAACCGTCCCAGGGCCGAGCTCAACCCCTGCTGCGCCTGCTGGAACCGCTGAATGTTCTCGGGCGTAAGCTGGTCGGCGTTCAGGTTGATTTCCGGCCGGGTTGCCTCGGCGCGGGCTTTCACAACTGCTTCCAACGTTCCTTTCTCAAAGTTGGCTGCTCCTTTCACGGTGTTCACCAGGTTAGGAATCAGGTCGGCGCGGCGCTGGTACTGGGACTCTACCTGGCTCCAGGCGTTGTTTACCGTTTCTTCCTTATCTACCAGGCCATTGTAAGTACTGCATCCCCCCATCAGTAGGAAAAGTGCGAGGACTACAACGATAATTAAACCACCTCTTTTCATATGTTTGTTTCGTTTTTTTGAGAATACAACGTTAATGTAAAAGTTCGTCCGGAGTAACCCGGAACTAGCCTTTTAACGGAAAAAACGCAAAAAAGTCGACGCATCTACATTTTAAATGTACGGAACGCCCCGGGCAGAAATTCAATGAGGTCGGAAGCCACCAGCGCCGAGTAGCCCTTGGCCTCGGCGGCCAGGTTGCCGGCCAGGGCGTGCAGGTATACGCCCAGCACGGCGGCCTGGCCCGGCGGGTAGTGCTGGGCCACGAGGGCCGTAATGATGCCGGTAAGCACGTCGCCGGAGCCGCCGGTAGCCATGCCGGGGTTGCCCGCAATGTTAAAGTACACTTCCCCGGTGGGCCACGCCGTGGCGGTATGCGCGCCTTTCAGCACCACCACCACCTGGTGCTTCCGCGAGAATTCTTTCAGCCGTTCGAGCCGGTGGTAGTCGTTGTCGGCTTTGTCGGTGAGCCGCTCAAACTCCTTGGGGTGCGGGGTAAGCACGCTTTGCGGCGGCAGCAGGGGCAGCAGGTCGGGGTACCTGGCCAGCAGGTTCAGGGCGTCGGCGTCCATCACCATCGGCGCGGTGGTACGCTGCAACAATTTTTCGAAGGCGGTCCGGGTCTCCAGGCGCGTACCCAGGCCGGGGCCAATGCCAATGGTATTGAACGGGGTGGTGTCGCCTACCTCGCTGACGTACTGGCCCTGAATGTCCACCAGGCACATGGCCTCGGGCGCCGAGATTTGCATGATTTCATAGCCGCTCCAGGGCACGTGCAGCGTGAGCAGCCCCACGCCCGAACGCAGGCAGGCCCGGGCCGCCAGCACGGCGGCGCCCATTTTCCCGTGGCTCCCGGCCACCAGCAGGGCGTGACCAAACAGTCCTTTGTGGGCAAACTTAGGCCGCGGGCGCACCAGGGTCCGGAGGTAATTTTCGTCTACGTAGTGGTAGGGCGTTTCGGCCCCGGCAACCGCCTGCGGATGCAACCCGATGTCTACCACGTGCCATTCGCCCACGTAAGGCTCGTGCTGGGGCAGCAGGAAGGAGAGTTTGGGCAGCTGGAACGTAACCGTGTGCGTTGCTTTTACGATGGCCGGACCGGCGTTGGGTGCATCCACGAAGAGGCCGGAGGGTACGTCAACGGCGACTACGGTGGCGCCACTGCCGTTGATGGCCTCCACCACTCGGGCCGCCAAGCCTTCCACCGGCCGGCTCAGGCCCGAGCCGAAGAGGGCGTCGATCACCAGGCTGTTTGCCGGGAGGGCGGGAATGTCGGCCTCCGACTTGATTTCGCCCGGGGTAAAGAACCTTTTCAACCGGTCAAAGTTGGTGGCAAAGTCGGCGGAAGTGGCTTCGGCGTACCGCACCACCCACACCTCGACGCGGTAATGCAGGTTGCTGAGCAGGCGGGCAATGGCCAGCCCGTCGCCGCCGTTGTTGCCCAGGCCGCAGAACACTTTGACGCCCGGCGCGTGGGGGTACTGTTGCACGAACCAGTCCACGAAGGTCTGCGAAGCCCGTTCCATCAGGTCAATGGAAGAGATGGGTTCGTGGGAAATGGTGTACGCGTCGGCGTCGCGGGTTTGGGCGGCGGAGAGGATTTTCATGGCAAGGCGGTAAGCGTCAGCCGCTAATGTAACGGTTGCGTTGCTTTGCGCCAAGCCTTACCGCTTGCCCTTCACGTTGAACTGCCGGCCCAGGTCGGTTACGGCGTTCTTGATCTCCTTGTCGGTCTTGAGCAAGTCGTTGATCGTCTGGATGGCGTGGATGACCGTGCTGTGGTCGCGGCCGCCGAAGTGGTAGCCGATGGATTTGAGGGAAAAGTCGGTGAACTCCTTGGTAAAATAAATGGCAATCTGGCGGGGCACCACCAGTTCCTTCTTGCGGCTCTTGGATTTGAGGTCTTCCACCGTGATTTTGAAGTGGTCGGCCACCCGCTTCTGGATGGAATCGATGTTGATTTCCTTGTTGTCGGTGTGCTGCACGATGTTCACCAGCGTCCGCTTGGCCAGGTCCAGGTCAATCTCCTTGCGGTTGAGCGAAGCCTGCGCCATCAGCGATACGATTACGCCTTCGAGTTCGCGCACGTTGGTGTCAATGCTGTGGGCCAGGTACTCGATCACCTCGTCGTCCATCATGATGCCTTCGCCCTGGAGCTTCTTCTGAATGATGGCAATGCGCGTTTCCAGATCGGGCTGCTGCAAGTCGGCGGTAAGGCCCCACTTAAAGCGGGACAGGAGCCGCTCCTGGAAGCCGGCCAGTTCCCGCGGCGGGCAGTCGCTGGTCATGATGATCTGCTTGCCGGCCTGGTGCAAGTGGTTGAAAATGTGGAAGAAGCTCTCCTGCGTTTTCTCCTTGCCCGACAGGAACTGCACGTCGTCGAGCACCAGCACGTCCACCTGGAGGTAAAAGTTGGTGAAGCCCTGCATGTTGTTGTTGCGCACGGCCTCGATGAACTGGTTGGTGAACTTCTCGCAGGAGACGTAGAGCACGAACTTGCCCTGGTTGTGTTCTTTGATGTAATTGCCGATGGCCTGCACCAGGTGCGTCTTTCCCAGCCCCACGCCGCCGTACAGCATCAGCGGGTTGAAGGAAGTGATGCCGGGTTTGTTGGCGACGGCGTACCCCGCCGAACGGGCCAGGCGGTTGCAATCCCCCTCGATGAAATTATCGAAGGTATAGTGCGGGTTGAGGTAGGAGGCAAACTGGCTGCCTTCCAGCTCGTGCAAATGAAAAGGGCTCTTGTAGCGGTCGGCCGTTTGAGCTTCTACCCGGGCGGCTTCCTTTACGTTGGCGGTGGCCACCTTGCTGGTCGGGATGTTGATGACGTAGGGCTTGTTCTTCTCGTTGCCCTTGTCCACGATGATGGAATATTCCAGGCGGCCGTCGGACCCGAGTTCCGCGTCAATGGCCTTGCGCAGCAGGTGTACGTAATGTTCCTCCAGCCACTCGTAGAAAAATTGGCTGGGCACTTGAATCGTCAGCACGTTGTTGGAGAGCCTCATGGGAACAATCGGCTCGAACCAAGTCTTAAAACTTTGTTCGGGTATGTGCTCCTGAATTACACGGAGACAATTGTTCCACACTGTTCGGCAGTCCTTCGGCATTCAGAAAAAAGAGTGATTTGGTTCGGAACCCGCAGTTGCTCTCAAAACGGGGAGAACAAAAATGATGAAAAAACCACTAACAAAAAAATCAAATATAGAACCGCCGGTAACAAAACTTTGCCTATGGAAGCCCGTATGGTTTTTCGCCTATCTTTACGCAACACCGACCTCAGCTATGGAGCACGAAGCCCTTTTTGACCAATTTCCACCCGCCAGTGCCGCCGCCTGGAAGAATCAGATAATCAGGGAGATAAAAGCCGCAACCGACGCCGAAAAAGAAGCCGTTTTTGACCGGAAGCTACGCTGGCGCACCCCCGAGGGAGTAGTGGTCGAACCTTTTTACACGCCCGAATCTGCCGGTTTGCAGCCGGCCGTACCCCTGAAAGAAAAGGCGGGTTGGCGGAGCCGCGAAGTAATTCCGGTGGCGTCGGCGGAGGCCGCCAACCGGCTGGCCCAGGAGGCCCTTTCGGGCGGCATTGACGAGGTCAGCTTTGACCTCCGGCGCAAAAACGCCGTGCCGTCCGACGCCCTGCTGGCCGGGCTTTCGGGCAAGAACCCCGTTCGTTTGCTCCTCGACGGCATTTCACTAAATAACCGGCCGCAAACGGCCCCCGGCGGCACGGCCCCCGTGGTTGCCGTGGACTGGCTGAGCCGGCCTGCCGCCCCCCAGGCCGCCCACTACGACCAACTGGCAACCCTGGTCCGGGGGGGCGGCGCCCTGCCCGGCAACAGGCCCCTGGTCATCGGGGGTGGGTCCATCCAGGATGCCGGGGGAGCGGCCACGCAGGAACTGGCTTTTACGCTGGCGGCCTTCGTGGACTGCGCCGACAAACTCACCGACCGGGGGCTGGACGCCGAAACTGTTTTTGCCAATACCGAATTTTCCCTGGCTGCCGACACCAACTTCTTCTTTCAGGTTGCCAAGTTCCGGGCCCTGCGGCTGCTGGTCGGGCAGGCAGGCGCCGCGTTCGGCGTCGGGCAGGCCGACGTGGCAGTGCACGGCCGGACGGCCCGCTGGAACAAATTCCGGCAGGATGCCTACAATAATATGCTGCGGGCCGCGCTGGAAGCAATGGCGGCCGTGCTGGGCGGCTGCGACACGCTTACGGTAGCGCCTTACAACGCCTGGTTCGCGGAGCCCGAGGCCCTTTCCCGCCGCATGGCCCGCAACGTGCACGCCATCCTGCGCGAAGAGAGTTACCTGGACAAAGTAGCCGACCCGGCGGCCGGTGCGTATTACCTGGAAAACACGACCTACGCCCTGGCTGGCCGGGCCTGGGAACTGTTCCAGGCGGTGGAAAAGCAGGGTGGCTACTGGGCCGCCCGGCAGAACGGCTTCCTCCGGCGGGAGATCGAAACGGTCCGGGCGCAGAAGGAAGCCGCCCTCCGGAGCGGCGAACAAGTGCTGGTGGGGGTGAACAAGTACTTGCCGCAGGGCGGCACCACCCTGCCCGAAGCGTTGTTCGAGCCCCTGCCGGAAGGCTATTGACGTCCGTTGCGGAACGCATTCCCCGTCTCCCCTTTTTTCAACCACCTGCCACATTCATCCAGATGAAACCTGATTTTTCCAACATATCGTTTGCGCCAAACCCGAAAGCTTTCCAAAACCTTGCGGGTTCAGGTTCTTCCCCCTGGACGCCGGCCGAAGGCATCCCCGTAAAGCCCGTGTACGACGCGTCGGATGCCCAGTCGCTGAAACACCTGCGTTTTGCGGCCGGCCTGCCGCCTTACCTGCGCGGCCCCTACGCCTCCATGTACGTGCAGAAGCCCTGGACCATCCGGCAGTACGCCGGCTTTTCCACGGCCGAGGAAAGCTAACGCCTTTTACCGCCGCAACCTGGCGGGCGGGCAGAAAGGGCTTTCGGTGGCCTTTGACCTGGCCACGCACCGCGGCTACGACTCCGACCACCCCCGCGTGGTGGGCGACGTGGGCAAGGCCGGCGTCGCCATCGACTCGGTGGAGGACATGAAGATCCTCTTCGACCAGATTCCGCTCGACAAGATGTCGGTGTCGATGACCATGAACGGGGCGGTGCTGCCGATTATGGCCTTCTACATCGTGGCCGCCGAAGAGCAGGGCGTGACGCCCGAACAAGCTGAGCGGCACCATTCAGAACGACATCCTGAAGGAGTTCATGGTGCGCAACACCTACATCTACCCGCCCGGGCCGAGCATGCGCATCATTGCCGACATCTTCGCCTACACCTCGCGGCACATGCCCAAGTTCAACTCCATCTCCATCTCGGGCTACCACATGCAGGAGGCCGGCGCCACCGCCGACCTGGAGCTGGCCTACACCCTGGCCGACGGGCTGGAATACGTGCGGGCCGGCCTCAAGGCGGGCATGGACATTGATGACTTTGCGCCGCGCCTGTCGTTCTTCTGGGCCATCGGCATGAACCACTTCATGGAAATTGCCAAGATGCGCGCCGGCCGGATGCTGTGGGCCAAGATCGTGCAGCAGTTCAACCCCGAGAACCCCAAGTCGCTGGCCCTGCGCACGCACTGCCAGACCTCGGGCTGGAGCCTCACCGAGCAGGACCCGTTCAACAACGTGACCCGCACCTGCGTGGAGGCGCTGGCCGCCGCGCTGGGCGGCACGCAAAGTCCTGCACACCAACGCCCTCGACGAAGCCATTGCCCTGCCCACCGATTTCTCGGCCCGCATTGCCCGCAACACCCAGTTCTACCTGCAGCAGGAAACCGACATCACCAAAGTCGTGGACCCCTGGGGCGGCTCCTACTACGTGGAAACGCTTACGCACGAGCTGGCGCACAAAGCCTGGGCGCCTGATAGAGGAAGTGGAAGAACTGGGCGGCATGGCCAAGGCCATTGAAACCGGCCTGCCCAAGATGCGCATCGAGGAAGCCGCCGCCCGCAAGCAGGCCCGCATCGACTCGGGCAAGGACGTGATTGTGGGCGTGAACAAGTATCAGGCCGAACGAAAAGCACGGAAATCGAAATGCTGGACATCGACAATACCGCCGTGCGGGAACCAGCAACTGCGCCCGCCTGGCACGCATCAAGGCGGAACGCGACGAAGCCGCCGTGCAGCGACGCCCTGGAGGTGATTGACCGCAGCCGCCGAAACGGGAGCAGGCAACCTGCTGGCCCTGGCCGTGGCACGCCGCCCGCGCACCGCGCTACGCTGGGCGAAATCTCCGATGCCCTGGAAGAAAGTTACGGGCGCCACCAGGCCACCATCGCGGGCCATGTCGGGCATTTACTCCGGCGAAATGTCCGACGACGAGAATTTCCGGCGGGCCCGGCAACTGGCCGATGAATTTGCCGGCCTCGAAGGCCGCCGCCCCCGCATCATGGTGGCCAAAATGGGCCAGGACGGCCACGACCGCGGCTCCAAAGTCATTGCCACCAGCTTCGCCGACCTGGGCTTCGACGTGGACATCGGCCCGCTGTTCCAGACGCCCGACGAAGTAGCCCGGCAGGCCGCCGAAAACGACGTGCACGTGGTGGGCGTATCGCAGCCTGGCGGCCGGCCACAAAACGCTGGTGCCCCAGCTGATCGAGGAACTGGGCAAGCTCGGCCGCGACGACATCCTGGTCATTGTGGGCGGCGTGATTCCGGCCCAGGACTATGATTTCTTGTAAGAAGCCGGGGTGGCCGGCATTTACGGCCCGGGCACGGTCATTTCGGCGGCCGCGCAGGAAATACTGGGTAAATTAATGGCTCAATTGTAAGCAGGCGCCCCTTCCTTTACGTTCAAATAACCCAACAACAACCCACTCAACCTACCACTTTTATTATGAACATTGCAATCCAACACGATAAAGAAGAGCAACGCTTCTTCGCCGAACTCGACGGCAAGGAAGTAGACGCCGAACTTACCTACAGCCGGCCCCAGGACAAAGTCATCAACTTCAACCACACCTACGTGGAGGATGAACTGCGCAACATGAAAATTGCCGAAAAGATGGCGACCACCGCCCTGGGTTACGCCCGGGAAAACGGCTACACGGTCGTCGCCACCTGCCAGTACATGTCCTCCTTCATCAAACGCCACCCGGAGTACCAGGACCTGCTTTGAGCAGTAGTCAGTAATCAGTAATCAGTCGGTAGTACGCGGCAGTTGGGTACGCTGATTACTGTTCACTGTTTACTGTTTCTCGTACTCCTGCAACTTCACGCCTTTACCGGTGCGCTGGCCGGCGAGGCGAAAGAAAGTGATCAGGTTTTCGGTGTCGCGGGCAATGGCTTTGGCGAAGGGCTCCCGGGAGGCGTCCTTGTAGTCCTGGATGTACTCCTGGCGGATAAAGTCCGCCTGGGGCAACTCCTCGGCGGCGGTCACGCGCACCAGCCCCGTTTTTTCCCACCGCTTTTTCCACCAGTCGATGGCGTGCACGAAGTACCAGTACGACTGGTAGTCGGGCCGCAGAAAGGCCGGCACCTGCTCGAAGGTTTCGATCTCCTGCCGGAAACACACGTCCACGAGCCCGATCTGGCCGTCCGGTTTGAGGAACTTGCACAGGTACGGCAGGTACTTGTCGTCGGTGCCGAAGTAGGTGTAGGAATCGATGATCACTACGAGGTCGAAGAAGCCCTTGGGGAAGGGCAGCCGGCGGGCATCGGCCTGGAGCGGGAACACCTTGTTTTCGCAGCCATTTTCGCAGATGCGCCGGTAGTTGTCGGTGGCCGATACGGCGCTGTCGACGGCCCACACCTGCACGTCAAACTCCCGGGCCATGAAAATGCTGCTTACGGCCTTGCCGCAGGCCAGGTCGAGCACCCGCATGCCCGGCTCGATGCGAAGTACTTCCGTGAGGCTTTCGAGGTTGTAGAGTACGTTTTCGCCGATGGAGTTGCGCACGACCCAATCGCGGTCGTAGCGGGCCGAGCGGGGAAAAAAGGACTGGTCGGACAAAGAGTGAGGTGGGTGCATGGATGACTGCGTGTTTGGGCACGTACGGCAATGGCGCTGCAATGGTTTTACAGCACGAGCCCGCCCCCAATGTAAACCCGCGCGGCCGCTTTTCGTATGAAGGGTTACAAATTGATAAACTCTAAACAAACCAATTACACCTATGGCACCTTCAGCAGGTAATAGCAAACAAATAGTTTCCGTATTGGAAGACCTGATTCAACTTTGCAATGACGGCGCCCACGGCTACAAGACCGCGGCGGAAGACGTAGATAACCTGGAGTACAAGACGTTGTTCAACGCTTACTCCCAGCAGCGGACCCAGTTCTCGGCCGAGCTGGAACGCGAAGCCAACCTCTTGGGCCGCGACCCCGACGCCGGCGAAAGCCTCCTCGGTACGCTGCACCGCGGCTGGATCAACATCAAGTCGGCCTTCACCAGCGGGGGCACTGCCGCCATCCTGGACGAGTGCCAGCGGGGCGACAAAGCCGCCCTCGAAGGATACGAAAAGGCACTGCAGAACGCACTGCCCGTCAACGTGGAATCCATCGTAAGACGGCAGTACAGCGCCATCCAGGAAGCTTACAACAAAGTAAGCACCTTCAAGACGATGCACGCATAAGCATTGCCGGCATTGCGGCAAAGATTGCAACAAGAGGCGGCCCGGCGGGCTGCCTTTTTGTTTATCGGCCGCCGTGCCTTAATTTTCGGTTTTTATTCCACAAGCAACCCCTTATGCGCCTCATTGAAGTGAGCACGGCTGCCCACCGCTGGGAATTCCTCCGCCTGCCCGTCCGGCTCTACAAGAACGACCCGAACTGGATTCGTCCGCTGGACCGCGACATCAACGCCGTGTTCGACCCGGCCAGGAACAAGTTTTTCGCGCACGGCGAATGCACCCGCTGGATCATCCAGAACGGCAACGGCGAAACGGTGGGCCGGGTAGCCGCCTTCATCAACCGCAACACGGCCTTCACCTACGACCAGCCCACCGGCGGCATGGGCTTCTTCGAGTGCATCAACCACCGCGAAACGGCGTTCCAGCTTTTCGACGCCTGCAAGGCGTGGTTGCAGGCCCGCGGCATGGAGGCCATGGACGGCCCCATCAACTTCGGCGACCGCAACCAGTGGTGGGGCCTGCTGGTGGAGGGCTTCAGCGAGCCCAACTACGGCATGTTCTACCACCACCCCTACTACCGCGACTTGTTCGAAGCCTACGGGTTCCGCGATTACTACCGGCAGTACACGTACTTCCGCAAGGTGATGGAACCCCTGCACCCCATCGTGGTCAAAAAGGCCGAACGCATTTTTGCCAACCCCGACTACGCCTTCCGGCACATCGAAAAAGGCAAACTGGGCAAGTACGGCGAGGATTTCCGCACCATTTATAACAAGGCCTGGGCCAGCCGCGGCGACGTGCCCGAGATGACGCCCGAGCAACTGAAGGCCGTCATGAAAGAGTTCAGGGACATCCTCGACGAAGACATCGTGTGGTTTGCCTACCACAAGGAAGAGCCCGTGGGCTTTTTCGTGATGCTGCCCGAGATGAACCAGATATTCCGGCACGTGAACGGCAAGCTCGGCGCAGTCGGCATTCTCAAGTTCCTGTGGCACCGCCAGCGCCGCACCTGCACCAAAATGTTCGGCCTCGTGTTCGGGTTCGTGCCCGAGTTCCAGGGCAAGGGCCTCGAAAGCGCCATTGTGGCCGCCGCCGGCAAGCACGTGCAGGTGCCGGGCCAGCATTACCAGGATTTTGAAATGAACTGGATCGGTGATTTTCACCCGACCATGATGAAAATGGTGGAAATCATGGGCGGCAAGGCCTGTAAAACGCACATTACCTACCGCCGGCTGTTCGACGAAAGCAAGCCGTTCCGCCGGGCTCCGGTGGTGTCGTAAGAAGTAACCGGGGCGGCGGGGCAAACCAGCAGGCCGCAAGTAATATTCCCGCCCGGGGCGCCGTTGCGCATCGCTTTCTTCCTTTCTTTCCGCCTTTTTTGCGCCGCATCCTACAAAGCAACCGGCGGGCATCCTGAGGGGCCGCCGGTTCGGGCCCGGAGGGGTACCGTATTGTTTCCAGCGCCGCTCCCAACGGCCCCGGCGGCGTTTCCCCGTTAATTGCCTGTTCTCCTTTCCCTTCCTCCCGGTGCCGCGTGGCCGTTGCGGCAGGCGGCCGGCGCCTTAAAAACGCCTTCCGCCCGTGGCAGCACCGGTCCGGGGCCGCGGTTTTTGCTTCTTTTCCCGAAATATTACACAATGCGTAATCGACTCTGTTTAAAGCAGTTGTTTACGTCCGTTGCCCTACTTTTGGAGAACGGAATAATATTTTTTTAGGCAGTCCTGTTTGCAATCTCCCCGTTGCCGGTAGCGCTTCCCGGCCGTGCCCTTCCGGGTGCAGCCCGGGCACCCCTTTTGGTACCGCCTACCGGTGCAACCCCCGCAAAAGCCTTGCTTAAAAGCGTATTTACACATTCAGCAATAAAACATGGAAAACGGGAACACGCTCCAAAAAGGAAATCTCACCACCCAGGTGGCTGACATCCAGGTGGAAGGCCTGCTCAAGGCCGTAAACGCTTCTTACGCCTACATCGAGTTCGACAAGAAGGGAAACATTCTGTTTGCCAACCACACGTTCCTCCACTGGATGGGCTACGAAGCCGCCGAAATCACGGGCAAGCACCACCGCATCTTCATGGATGCCAAGCAGGCCAAGAGCCCCGAGTACGCCCAGTTCTGGGCGGCTTTGAACAATGGTGAGTTCCAGAAGGGCGAATTCAAGCGTTTCACCAAAACGGGTGACGAAGTATGGCTGGCCGGTAATTATACCCCCATCGCCAACGACAAAGGCCAGGTCACCAAAGTAATCAAACTCGCCAGCAACATCACCCAGTCCAAGCAGGATGCCCTGGAAATGAGCCGCCTCAACGATCACGTAAAATCGCAGACGGAAACCCTGCACCAGCAGGTAGAAAGTACGACCGCCGTGCAGGAAGAAATCCAGCGGGTATTGCGCGAAACGCAGAACCAGGAGCAGTACCTCAACGAGCTGCTCAACGTATCGAACGATTCCATCCTGACCATCGACCGCGCGTACCGGCTGGTCAACTACAATAAATTCTTCGCGGCCACACTGGAAGCACTGGGCCTTAGGGCCACCAAGGGCTTCGACATCTTCAGCATGTTTCCGCCCGCCGCAAAAGCCGGCAAAAAGGCCCTGTACGACCGGGTATTGGCCGGCGAAAGCATCGAAACGCCCGACTCCATCTCCCTGGAGGGGGTTCAAAAACACTACTCCGTTCAGCATTCGCCGCTCCGCAACCAGGACGACCAGATCGTCGCCGTTGCCATTTTTGCCCGCGACGTTACCGAAGTGACTACTGCCCGGCGCAAGACGGAGGAACTGCTGTCCGCTTCCCAGCAGCAGGCCGCCGCCCTCCAGGCTACCCAGGCCGAAACGACGCACATTCTCCAGCGGCTCAACCTGGTGACCCAAACCAGCACCGAAGGGCTCTGGGACATGACCGTGCCCGACAATATGGTCTTCAGTGACGACACGCCGTTCTGGTGGGCCGACCGCTTCCGGCAAATGGTCGGGTACACCGATGAGCAGGACTTCCCCAACCGCCTCGACTCGTGGGCGAACCTGCTGCACCCCGACCACAAGGAAAAAACCCTGGCTGCCTTCAACGCGCACCTGGTGGACCTGTCGGGCCAGACGCCCTACGACGTAGAATACCAGCTGAAACTCAGAAACGGCCAGTACCGGTGGTTCCGGGCCGTGGGCAAAACCGTACGCGACGCGAACGGCAAGCCCCTGCGCGTGGCCGGTTCCCTCATCGACATCCAGGCCTTCAAAGAGTTGAACTCCTTCCAGCTCGAACTGGAAGCAAAGGTGCAGGCCCGAACCGCCGAGATCGAAGGATTACTGGCCTCTGCCCAGATTCAAACGGAACAACTGGAGGCAGCCCAGGCGGAGATGCAGAATATCCTGATGGAATCGCAGCGCCAGGAGCAGTACCTGAACGAATTGATCAACTCTTCCAAGGATTCTATTTTTACCGTAGACCGGGACTATAAGTTAATCAGCTTCAACAATACCTTAAGGACTACCTACGCAAATGCCGGGGTTACCCTCGATAAAGGGACAGATATGCTCCAGATCCTGGATGGAGCCGAAAAAGCCAAGCTTACAGACAATTACACCAGGGCCTTCAACGGGGAGAACGTAGAACTGCTGCAAAGCTTCGGCAGTGAAGGTGCGATGGGCTATTACGCGATGACCTACAGTCCCATCTGCAACGACAAGAACGAAGTAATTGCAGTGGCGGTGTTTTCCAAAGATGTTTCTGCCTCGGTAAATGCCCAGAAGCAAACCGAACGACTGCTGGAAGAAGCGCAGAAACAGCAGCAGGCCCTTGCCGCCAGTGAAGAAGAACTGCGGCAGAACATGGAAGAATTGCAGACCACCCAGGAGCAGATGACCAAAAACCAGATCGAACTGGCGGGTCAGATGGCTGCTCTCAACAACGCCGCCATTGTTTCGGAAGTCGATACCAAGGGCTACATCCTGGCGGTAAATGACGAGTTCTGCCGCCTGGCCAAGTACACCCGCGAAGAGTTAATCGGGCAGAAGCAGAGCATTGTGCGCCACCCCGACATGCCCGCCGAACTTTTCAAGGACTTGTGGTCAACCATTACGCAAGGAAAAGTATGGAAGGGAGAAGTTAAGAACCGCGCCAAAGACGGTTCTCACTACTGGGTGGCCGCCACCATTACCCCCGTGCTCAACGAACAGGGCAAGCCGGTGAAGTACATCGGGGTGCGCTACGACATTACCGAGCAGAAAGACCAGGAGGGCAGAATCAGCCACATGCTCAAGGAAGCGCAGCAACAGGCCGAAGTCATGCACGCCCAGAGCGAAGAAATGCAGCAGAACGTGGAAGAAATGCAGGCGACCCAGGAGGAAATGCGGCGCAAAGACGTGCAGATGACCGGCCAGATCAACGCCATCAACGCTTCCTACGCCTACATCGAGTTCGACAAGCAGGGCAACGTGCTCACGGCCAATGACCTGTTCCTGCAACTGATGGGCTACGAACTGGACGAGCTTAAAGGCAAGCACCACCGCACGTTCGTGGAAGCCGAGTACGCCCGCACCAGCGACTACCAGGAATTCTGGCGGCAGCTCAACGCCGGGCAGCCCCAGAAGGGTGAGTTCAAGCGCCTGGCCCGCAACGGCCGCGCCGTGTGGATGACGGCGACCTACACGCCGGTGTACAACGAACACAACCAGATCGTTAAGTTCATCAAGCTTGCCAACGACATCACGTCCTTTTCGCTCGGCTTCCAGGCTTCCACGCGCTTCATCGACGACCTCAAGAAGGGCAACCTCGAAACGACGATGAACCTGAACGGCGTGAAGCTGGAGGGCGACATTGCCAAAGTAGCCGGCGATCTCGAAGACCTGCGCGACACGATCAAGGGCATCGTTACGGAAGTGAACCGGGTGGTGTACCTGGCCGGCGCCGAAGGGCAACTCCGCGAACGGCTCAAGCTGGCCGGCGTGGAAGGCGCCTGGAAGGACCTGGGCGAATCGCTCAACCAGCTGCTCAAGAACATTTCCGAGCCGGTGCTGGAAATCAACCGCATCGTGACGGCCATGTCGATGGGCGACCTCACGCAGACTTTTGCAATGGGCGCCACCGGCGACCTGGCCGACCTCTCGAACGCCCTCAACATTGCCATCCGCAACATCAACAAGCTCATCCGCGGCATCGAAGAAAACGCCTTTACGGTCGCCTCCTCGTCGGCGCAGATGCTCGAACGGGCCGAAAGCATGAAGAAGAGCACCACCGAGGTAGCCGCCGCCATCAGTCAGATGGCCGAAGGCGCCCAGGAGCAGGCCCTGCGCACCGATGAATCTTCCAAGCTGGTAGAAGACATTCTGCGGTCGTCCAACGACATGGGCGGCAAGGCCGACATCATTACCAAGGCCGCCGAGAAAGGACAGGGCAGTTGCAACGACGGCCTGCGCATCATCCGGGCCGTGGTCGAGAACATGCACGAAATTACCCGGTCGGCCGACACTACCTCTACGTCCATCGACGTACTCACCAACCGTTCCGAGGAGATTTCCCGCACCCTGAACGTAATCACCGACATTGCCTCGCAGACGAACCTGCTGGCCCTCAACGCCGCCATTGAAGCCGCCCGGGCCGGCGACGCCGGACGCGGCTTTGCCGTGGTAGCCGACGAAATCCGGAAGCTGGCCGAAGATTCGCGCCGCTCGGCCGTGGAGATCGAACGGGTGGTAAAGGACGTGCAGAAAGACACCGCCGGGGCCACCAAGGCCATCGACAAGATGAAAACCAACGTGGAAAACGGCACCAAGGCCACCCGCGAAGCCGAAGCCGTGTTCGAGAGCATTCACACCTCCAGCGTGGAGACGCTCGGGCTCTCCAAGCAGGTGCTTACGGCCACCAAGGAGCAGCAGAACAGCATCAATGTGGTGGTCAAAAACATCGAGAAGATCGTGGTGGTGGCCGAAGAAACGGCTTCCGGCACGCAGGAGGTAGCCTCCTCGTCCCGCGAACTCAATAAGTCGATGAACGAGGTATCGGACACGGGCCGCAACCTGTCGGGGATAGCCAACCAACTCAAGAGCAGCGTAGCCCAGTTCAAGCTTTCCTAACGGACCCACGCCCATGCAACCCAACGAGACGCCCGTTAAAAAGACCCGTACCAGTTGCCAGCTCATCGTGTTCCGGCTGGGCGGCGAGGAGTACGCCCTGGTCATCGACCAGATCAAGGAGGTGGTGATTACGCCCAAGGTATCGCGCATTCCGCTCACGCCCAAGTACATCAAGGGCGTAGCCAACGTGCGGGGCAACATCCTGGCAATCATCGACCTGGAAGAACGCTTCGGCCTCGCCAAGGGCACGGAGGCGGAAGAAAGCAGCACGCACAACTACACGCTGGTGGTCGCCAGTGAAGCCTTCAAGATGGGGGTGCTGGTGAAGGAAGTGCCCAACACGCTGACGGTGCAGGAAGGCGACATTGACCTGTCCCCGGGCCTGCTCGGCGACGGCAGCGCCGAGAACGGCTACATCAAAGGCATTGTCCGCACCGGCAACCGGATGATCATTCTCATCGACGTGTTCAAGGTGATTTCCAAGGAACAGGTTGTGCAGTCGATTGCCCCCAAAGTAGCCTGAACGAGACGGGAGATGTTAGACACTGGATTTGAGACGGGTTTGTCTCATGTCTCCCGTCTCAAGTCTAATGTCTTATAAGATTTTTCCAATACAAAAGATATGAGCAAAAAAGTATTAGTGGTGGATGACTCCCTCTACATGCGCACCCTCATCAAGGACGCCCTGGCCGGCGCCGGGTACGAGATCATCGGGATGGCGGCCAACGGTGAATCGGCCATCGACATGGCCTTTGAACTCCAGCCCGACATCATCACCCTCGACAACATTCTGCCCGACATGCTGGGCATCGACATCCTGAAGGTGCTCAAGGAAGAAGAAGTGCCCTCCAAGGTGGTGATGATCAGCGCCGTGGGCCAGCAGTCGGTGGTGGAAGAAGGCCTCAAGCTGGGCGCCGTCGATTACATCGTCAAGCCGTTCACCACCGAACAACTGATCGGGGTGGTCAACAAAATCGGGTAGAACGCCCCGTCACTGGGTACACGCCGGACCTGCTGCCCCGCGGCAACAGGTCCATTATTCCTTTTCTAACGTGCAAACTGCTTCCCGCAAAATCAACGTACTACTGGCCGACGACTCCGGCTTCATGCGGCTCATCCTCTCGGACATGCTCGGGTCGGACGGCGGCATCGGGGTGGTAGGCACGGCGGTAAATGGTCAGGATGCCTACGAAAAAACGCGTGCCCTCAAGCCCGACGTGGTGCTGCTCGACCTAGTGATGCCCGAGTACGACGGCCTCTACGCGGTAAAGCAGATCATGACGCACTGCCCCACGCCCATTGTGGTGCTCAGCGCTCTGGGCAACACCAACTCCGAAGCCGTGTTCGAAGCCCTCGACGCCGGGGCGTACGACTTCCTGAGCAAGCCGGCCGGGGTGCTGGGCTCCAAAATCCGGGAGATCGAGGAGCAACTGGTGGCCAAGATCCGCCACGCGTCGGCCGCCGACCTCCGGACGCTGGAACGCAAGAAGACGCAGGGAAACAACAACGCCCACACGTTCGACGGCCACCTGGCCTACGAAATCGTGGTGGTTGGGGCGTCCACGGGCGGCACGGGGGCCATCGAGGAAATTTTGCAGCAGCTGCCCTCCAACTTCCCGCTGCCCATCGTGATCGCCCAGCACATGCCGGCCGACTTCGTCGAATCATTCGCCCGGCGGCTCAATGACATGCTGCCCGTGACGGTAAAGGTGGCCAAAACGGGGGAAGCGCCGCAGGCCGGCATCGTGTACATCCTGCCCGGCGACCAGAACACGACGCTCACGCGGGAAGGCGCCAAAGTACGCTTCGGGCGCACCGACCAGCGGTACGCCGAGTTCAACAATCCGTCGGCGGACGCCCTGATGCTGTCGGCGGCGACTTGCTTCGGGGCCCGGTCCATCGGCATCCTGCTGACGGGCATGGGCAAAGACGGGGCCGCGGGCATGGTGGCCCTGCACCGGCAGGGTGCCTTTACCATTGCGCAGAACGAACAGTCGAGCGTGGTGTTCGGCATGCCCCGGGCCGCCATTGAACGGGGTGCCGTCCGGGCCGTGCTGCCCGTCAAGGAAATTGCCGGCTTCGTGGTAAGCTGTTTATCGTAAGGGAACCGGATCGCTAATTGCTAACAAGCTAATTGTCAACCGCCAATGAAATCGAAGGAAGACGAAATTAAGGAAATATTCCTGGCCGAGTCGCTGGAACAGGTGGAGGAGTTGAACAAGCTGTTTACGGAGCTGGAAAAAAACCACGCCAGCAAGCGGGCCATCAACGCCATTTTCCGCATTACCCACACGCTGAAGGCCAACGCCGCCGGCATGGGCTTCGACGACATTGCCGGCATGGCCCACGTGCTGGAAGACATTTTCAGCGAAATCAAAAACAACCGCCTGGTCATCAACACGGCCCTGTTCAATGACCTGTTCCGGGCCAACGACACGCTGGCGGCCATGATCGGCGGCGTAAAAGCAGCCGGGGCTCCCGTCAAATTCCGGGGCATCAAAACCAAGCTGGAGGTCGTGCTGCGCAACACCCGTTCGGACCAGGACCCGGCACCCACCGAAAAACCCAACGACCGGCCCGAGCCGGCCGCAACGACAGTTGCCCCGCCGGAAACGCCGGCCCCGCTGCCGGCCGGCGAAGTGTTACCCGTTGCCGAAGTACCACCCGCCGTCCCCAACCCCTTTGCCGTCGAGCCGGAAACCGTGAAGGAGATTGCCCACGTGGCCCTGTCGGTTGCCGAAACCACCGACGTGGCACTGGCGGCCGAAGAAGAAGCCGAGGAAACCGCGCCGGAAAATGAGGAAGAGGAAAACAAGATTGCCCTCTCCGACAACATTCACATTCCCATCCGCAAGCTCGACAACCTGCTCAACCTGGTGGGCGAACTGCTCATTGAACGCGACCGGATGATTGCCGTCGGCGGGGAACACGGCCGGACGCGCAACAACGAATTTGCCCGCCTCCAGCGCATCACCTCCGAGTTGCAGTACTCGGTGATGGACGTGCGGCTGGTGCAGGTAGACGTGCTGTTCAGCAAATTCCACCGCATCGTGCGCGACGTGGCGGCCCTCGAAGGCAAGCAGGTAGACCTGGTGCTGGAAGGTACCCAGAATGAAATCGACCGCACCATCCTGCAAATCATCAGCGATTCGCTCATTCACCTGGTGCGCAACGCCATCAGCCACGGCATCGAAACGCCCGAAAAACGGCAGCAGGCCGGCAAGCCCGCCGCCGGCACCGTAAAACTGTCGGCCCGCAGCGAAAAAGACGCCGTGTTCATCGACATTACCGACGACGGCAAGGGCATCGACGCGGCCGTGATCCGCCGCAAGGCCGTCGAAAAAGGGCTTGTCAAGGCCGAAGTGGCCGCCCAGATGGCCGAAGAAGACGTGATTGCCCTGATCTTCGAACCCGGCTTTTCGAGTGCCGAAACCGTAACCGCCGTGTCGGGCCGCGGCGTGGGCATGGACGTGGTACGGCGTTCCCTCGATTCCATCGGCGGCCTCATCGAAGTACGCTCCGTGGTGGGCCAGGGCACAACCATGAGCCTGCGGCTGCCCTCGTCGATGGCCGTAAAAGGCGCCCTGCTCTTTGAACTGGGCCCGGCCGCGTTTGCCATGCCCCTGGCGCACACCCGCGCCGTGATTTCGGTGCCCAAAAAACAGATTCACAAGCTGGGCAACGGCCTGGTGGCTACGCACCTGGGCAAGAACATTCCGGTGGTGTTCCTCAACGACCTGTTCGGGCTGGGCAGCCTCCAGGAAAGCATTGGCGACGGCCGCATGCACCAGACGTTCAACGCAATGGCCGGCGAACCCAAGCTGAACGTGATCGTGGTGACGTTCAACAACCGCGAGATCGGCTTCGTGGTCGACAAACTTTTGCAGCAGAAGGAAATCGTGGAGAAGCCCATCGGCCCGCCCCTCGACAACATCAAGTTTATCAGCGGGGCCACCATCCTGGGCAACGGCAGCGTGTGCCTGGTGCTCGACGCCCCTGCCATCATTCATTTTTTGTTCAGAAATACCAAAATGGCCAAGTGATCGGCTCTACCGGATTCAGTGGCAGGAAACCAAGTACTTTTTAAAAGCCCGATTTACCATGCGCCTTTCCGAATACGAATTAGACATTACCAAAGAACTCATCAGCATCGCCCTGGCCAACGCCGCCGATGCTTTCTCGAAAATGGCCGGCGAAAAAGTACTGGTCCAGCAGTTTGACCTCACCATTGGTACGCCCGGCGCCCGGGCGGTACTCCCCGAGGGCTTCGAAGCGGCGCTGCACGTGCTTACCACCGAGGTAAAGGGCAACCTGGAGGGCAAAAGCTACCTGGTGTTCAACCAGTCGGACACCAAGCGGATCTGCCAGGTGTTTGCCCCCGGCCAGGCGACCTACACGGGTGAGGGCCTGGGCGAACTGGAGGAGGCGCTGCTGCTGGAACTGGACAACATTCTCTCGGCGGCCGTCATCACCCAATTGTCCAACTTCCTCGACACGTTCATCTACGGCGGCGTGCCCGGCCTGCGCACGCTGTCGCACGGGGAAGCCCTGACCCGCTTCGGGGCCGAAACGGAGCATTTCGACGTGGTGTTCCACATCCACGCCCGCTTCAAATCGTACCGCACCAACCTGCAACCTTCGTTCATCTGGTACTTCAAGAGCGAATTCCTGGAGGCCATCCGCGCGCTGGTGCAGAACAAAAAACAAATGAGCCTGCTGAAAAGCAGTACTGCCAAAATTAGTTAAGCAACCCGCAACCCCGGGTTGGTGCCGGCAACCGGCGGGGCTCACCAAGTGCTGGCCGGCCAGATTGCAACAGGGAGTAGGTAATATGAAAGAGAGACCGAAAAAACACCGGGAACACCGGCTCAGAAATCGATTGGTTACGGCGCTGCTGGCAACGGTGGTGCTGACCGGCCTCGCCATGAGCGCCCCCTACGTCGCTGCGCTCCCGGCCGGTATGGTGCCCTACGTGGTGGCCACGTTGCAGGGGCTGGCGTTGCTGGGCGCCTTCCGGGCCCTCTGGACCGGCGTGCAGTTCGGGCAGTTCCTGCAATACCTGCTTCGCACGGCGCAGGCCGTGCAGGCGGGTGCCCACGCGGAGGCCGCCGGTCAGAACGCCTTTGCGGACAGCCTGCTGAACGCCCACCTCCGGGCCATCGGTGCCGACACCCGCGCCGCCACCCGGTTTGCGGTGGCCGTCGGGGAAGGGAATTTCTCGTCCGGCACGGACGGCCTCAACGGGGCGAGCGGCCTGGGCAAGGCGCTGGCCGAGATGCAGAGCCGCCTGGTGACCCTTTCGGAAGAGGAAAAGCAGCGCAACTGGCTGGTGAGCGGCCAGGCCAGATTCGGTGAACTCCTGCGCAGCCACCAGAGCAGCGCCCTGCCGCAACTTTCGGCGGCGTTCATTGAAGGGCTGGCCCATTACGTGGAGGCCCGCCAGGGCGCCGTGTACCTGCTCGAAGAAGCGGACTCCGAAAAATCCCTCGTGATGGCGGCCGGTTACGCCTGCACCCGGGGGCACCAGCCACGGCTTGCCTGGCAGGAGGGCCTGGTGGGCGCCAGCGTGTACGACCAGGAAACCATCTGCGTGGACAACGCCCCCGAAGACTACATCCAAATCTCCTCGGCGCTGGGTACGACCAGCCCCGCCAACATTCTGATCGTGCCCGTGAAGCACAACGAACGGGTGTACGGGGCGGTGGAACTGGCCTCGATCCGCCCGTTTCCCGACTACCAGATCAAATTCGTGGAAACCCTCTGCGCGGGCTTCGCTTCGGCCATTGAGGCGGCTTCTTTCAACAGCACCACGCAGCGGCTGCTCAAGGAGTCGCAGCAGATTGCCGACGAACTGCGCACCAAGGAAGAAACCCTGCGCCAGAACGCCGAGGAACTGCTGGCTACGCAGGAAGAACTGAACCGGAAGCTGGCCCAGATCGAACAGGAGTCGGCGCTGACTACTTCCATCGTGCAGGCCATCAACAAGACCAATGCTTCGCTGGAACTGGACATGACCGGCAACATCATCGACGTGAACGACATGTACCTGAGCCTGATGGAATACACCCGCGACGAACTCATCGGCAAGCCCGAAAAGGTGTTCGTAGCCAAGGCCGAACTGGAGGGCCAGCGGTACGACCTCATGTGGGAAAGCATCCGGACCGGCGCCTACAACTCCGGCGAGTTCAAGCGCATCAGCAAGAGCGGCCGGGAACTGTGGCTGACGGGTACGTACAGTCCCATTTTCGACGTGGAAGGCAAGCCGTACAAAATCGTGCAGTTCGCCCAGTTCACTACCGAACAGAAAGAGAAAGAACTCGAACTCATCAGCAAGATCGAGGCGCTGAACCTGTGCGTGCCGCTGGTGGAGATCAACCTGGAATGCGAGATCATTACGGCCAATACCGTGTTTCTGCAAGCCTTCGGGTTCAAGCGGATCGAACTGCGCCGCAAAAGCTTCACCGACCTGCTCGACCCCAAGTCGGCCCGCAAAGAAGAATTCAACGAACTGTGGGCTTCGCTGCTGGCCGGCGGCGTCGGGCAACAGACCCTGTGCATGCACACCAAAACCGGCGAGGCCCGCTACTTCATCGCTTCGTTCAGTTCCTCCAAGAACCTGGAGGGCCACGTGTACCGGATTCTGGCCGTGCTGTCGGACATTACCGAGCAGCTTACCCTGCGCGAACAACTGAACGGGCTGCTCACCGAGGAAAAGCGCAAAAACGCCATCCTGGAGATGCAGGCCGAAACCACCGACCAGTTCATCGAAGAGATCAGCGACGTGCTCATCCGCCTCGAAGACCGCTACAGCAAGTTTGACCTCACGCCGATTCTCCAGCGCAAAAAGCTGCCCATCGTGGAGTTCAGCCCCGACGGCCACATCCACCTCATCAACCAGGCGGCGGGACGGCTGCTGGGCATCGATCCTTCCCGGGCGCGGCAAACGTCCTTCTTCGACCTGCTGTACTTCAGCGGTGCCGACGAGTTCCAGTACTTCCGCGACCGGATCGAGCAGCCCGAACTGATCCAGCTGAAACTCCAGTTCCGCACCATTGAAAACACCAACCTGCGCTTCAACGCGTACCTGGCGCCCCACTTTACGGGCGACGACGATTCGTACTACCTGGTGATGATGATCATGAACGTGGAAGACATTTCCGCGGAGCCCAACCAAACCCCGCCGAAACAGGCGGATGCGTAAATGAATATGTCCGCCATTTCGGATGAAGAACTAACCTCGATCACGCGGGCCATTTACAGCCGGTACGGCATCGACTTTGCCCACTACGAACCCGTTTCGTTCAAGCGGCGGGTGGCCCGCGTGATCTCCCGCTACGGGCTCGAAAATTCCCTCGGGCTCTGGCGCAAAATGCTGTCCGACGGCCAGTTCATTTTTACGTTCATCGACGAAATCACCGTGGGGCTTACCGAGATGTTCCGCAACGCCGAGTTCTGGCTGCGGATGCGGAGCGACATCCTGCCCCAGTTTTACGCCAAAAGCCGCCTCAACATCTGGCACGCGGGCTGTTCCACGGGCGAAGAAGTGTATTCGATGGCCATCCTCCTGCTGGAAGAAGACCTGATCCACAAAGCCCGCGTCACGGCCACCGACCTCAACAACCAGGCTATTGCGCAAGCCGCGGCCGGGGCCTTTTCGGGGGCGTACCTGGCGGCCTACCAGAAGAACTACGCGGCGGCCGGCGGCAAGCGCAGCCTCAACTGCTACTACTCCCCCGACGGCGACGCCATCCGCTTCAACAAGATCAACCGCCAGTCCTTCACGTTTTACCAGCACAACCTGGTGAAAGACCCCATGCCGGGTCCGTTCGACATCGTCTTCTGCCGCAACGTAATGATCTACTTCGACGACGTGCTGAAAATGAACGTGCTGCGCCTGTTCCACGGGTGCCTGAGCCCGGGCGGCTACTTCGTGATCGGCTACTACGACGCCATGCCCGACGGCTACCAGCAGTTCTTCGAACTCTACGACCCCAACACCAAAACCTACCGGCGGGTGCCGTAGCGCCGCCCCGGTGCTTTGGGACTGATTGCCCTGCTTTTGCTACCTTTGCGTAAAAATCGGGAATTGTACAATTTCCCGAACTAGTCTCCCCAGAAGATGGTGTACGTAACGCGCAAAGAGCACTTTAACGCCGCGCATAAATTATACAACCCGGCCTGGTCGGCGGAGAAAAACGCGGAGGTGTTCGGCCCCTGCGCCAACGCCAACTGGCACGGCCATAACTTTGAACTGCTGGTGACCGTGAAGGGCAGGCCCGACCCGGACACCGGCTTTGTGATGGACCTCAAAACCCTGAGCACCCTGACCAGGGAACTGATCGTGGACAAGGTGGACCACCGCAACCTGAACGTGGACGTGGATTTCATGGCCGGCAAAATGGCCAGTTGCGAAGTGTTCATCGTCGAAATCTGGAACATCCTCGCCCCCGCCATCCGCGCGGCCGCCCCCCATGCCCGCCTCCACAAGCTCCAGCTCTTCGAAACCCCGCGTAACTTTGTCGAATACTTTGGGGAAGAGAGTTTATGAGTTTAAAGTTCATGAGTTTATGAGTGTTAGCTAACTCTCATGCTTATGCGCGTATCCCCTTTTTACTCATAAACTCATGAACTTTAAACTCATAAACTCCCTATGAAGTACTACCTCATTGCCGGGGAACGGTCCGGCGACCTGCACGCGGCCAACCTGATCACGGCGCTCAAACGGGAAGATCCGCAGGCGACGTTCCGGGCGTGGGGCGGCGACGCCATGCAGGGGGCCGGGGCCGACCTCGTGCGCCACTACCGCGAACTGGCGTTCATGGGCTTCTGGGAGGTGTTCAAAAACCTGCGCACCCTCAGCCGCTTCATCGATCAGTGCCAGGCCGACCTGCTGGCCCACCGGCCCGACGTGGTGATCCTGGTGGATTACGCGGGCTTCAACATGCGCATTGCCAGGTTCGCCAAGGCCCGTGGCATCCGGGTGTTCTACTACATTTCCCCCAAGGTGTGGGCCTGGAACCAGAAGCGGGCCTACAAGATCAAGGCGCTGGTGGACCGCATGTTCGTGATCTTTCCCTTCGAGCAGGACTTTTACCGCCAGTACGATTACGCCGTGGACTACGTGGGCAACCCTCTCCTCGACGCCATTGCGGCCTTCTCCCCCGACCCCAACTTCCGGCAGGCGCACCAGTTGGACGACCGGCCCATCATTGCCCTGCTTCCCGGCAGCCGCAAGCAGGAGGTAGAAAAAATGCTGGACGTGATGCTGAGCGTCAAACGGCATTTTCCCGGGTACCAGTTCGTGGTGGCGGCCGTCACCAACCTGCCGGCGGCGTTTTACGAAGGGCTGGCCGCCCAGTACGGCATTGCGGTGGTGTACGACAAATCGTACGACTTGCTGGCGCAGGCCGCGGCGGCGCTGGTCACGTCGGGCACGGCTACCCTCGAAACGGCCCTGTTCCGGGTGCCGCAGGTGGTGTGCTACCGCCTTTCCCAAATCTCCTACCAGATCACCAGGCGGCTCATCCGGGTCAAGTACATTTCGCTGGTCAACCTGATTGCCGAACGCGAAGTAGTGCCCGAACTCATCCAGGAGGCCCTGAACCCCCAGCGGCTGCACGCCGAACTGGCGGCTATCGTGCCGGGCGGCGCCGCCCGGGAAACGCAACTGGCCGGCTACCGCGAAATTGCGCAGAAAATGGGTACGGCCGGTGCTTCGGCTACCGCGGCCCGCCTGATGGTGGGCTACCTGCGGTCGCCGGCGCTGGCCGGGGCCGGCGCGTAACGGTTCGGGACGGGATTGGCCGGAAAACGGTATCTTTGAATCTTATGAAGGATGTACTGGCCCGCCTCCGCAAGTACGAAATCCGCATCCGCAAAGCCGTCAACTCGCAGATGCGCGGCAACTACCACTCGGTGTTCAAAGGCTCCGGGCTGGAATTCGACGACGTACGCACCTACCAGTACGGCGACGACGTGCGCACCATCGACTGGAACGTAAGCGCCAAGGGCCACGGCACGTTCGTAAAGATTTTCCGGGAAGAGAAAGAGCAGACCGTTTTTTGCCTCCTGGACGTAAGCGCCTCGCAGGAGATCGGCCGCCGCAACAGCACCAAGATGGACGTGGCCCGCGACATCTGCGGGGTGCTTACCCTGTCGGCCGTGAAGGAAGACAGCCAGGTGGGGCTCATCTGCTTCAGCGACCAGAAGGAGAAGTACATGAAGCCGGCCAAGGGCCTCAAGCACGGCTACGAACTGGTCCTCAACCTGTTCCAACTCGTTCCCCGGTCGGCAGGCACCAGCCTGAGCAAAGCGGTGGCGTTCACCCTCAACATCCTCAAAAGGCGGAGCGTGGTCATTTTCGTATCTGATTTCATCGACGACGGGTACGAGGCCGACCTGCGGGCCCTGGCCCGGCGCCACGACCTGGTGGTGATCCACCTGCTCGACCGGCAGGAGACTGACCCGCCGAAGCTGGGCATCATTCCCGTGTACGACAAGGAAAGCGGCCGCACCGTGTGGGTCAACACCTCGTCGGCGGACTTCCGGCAGGCGTGGCAGCACGATTTCCTGGGGAAAAAGGGCCAACTTGAGAAGCTTTGCCGCCAGAACGGGGCCAACTACCTGGCCGTCCGCACCGACGAAGATTTTGTACCGCCGCTGGTCCGCCTGTTCAAAGTGCGGAACCTGAGCAGCGGCAGCCTGAAATAGCGTATGGGGAAATCCGCCGCTCATTTTGCCACCCTCCTGCCCCGGGCCCTCCGCCGGCCGGTGCTGCTGTGCCTGTTGGGGCTGGCTTTCCCCGGGTTTGCCCAAACCGATACCCTCGTGGCTACCCAAGGCCGGTTCCTGGCCGACACCATCAAGGTCGGCCTGCCCGTGCAGTACGCCCTCTCCTCGCGGCACCTGGCCGCCACGCAGGTTATCTTCCCCGACTCCGGCTTCGCGTTCGGCTCTTTCGAATGGGTGGGCAAAAAGTATTTTCCCACCCGCACCGATCGCCTGGGCATCAGTACCGACAGCGCCGTGTACACGCTGGTCAGCTTCCGGCTCGAAGACGTGCAGCGCCTCGCCCTGCCGGTGTTCGTAGTGCAGCCCCGGGATTGCACGGCCGTATTCGCCCCCACCGACTCGGTGATCCTCAAACGGCTGGTGGTGCCGGAAGCCGTTGCGCAGCTGCGCACCAACACGACGCCCCTCACCGTACCCCGGCAGGCCAACTACCCGCTTTTTGCCGGCATCGTGGCTGGCATCCTCCTCCTGGCCGGGGTGGTGTACCTGTCGTTCGGCAAGCGGATCATGAAGCGGTACAAGCTGTTCCGGATGGGTCGGCACCACCGCGGCTTCGTGAGCGACTACGAAAAACTCGTGCGGCGCATCCGGCAGCAGGTGGACGTGGCAACCGTAGCCAACGCGGTGGTGATCTGGAAGGAGTACATGGAATGGCTGGAAGAGCGGCCCTTCAGCACCTACACCACCAAGGAAATCGTGGAAATCCTGCCCGACCAGGGTTTGGCCGAAGCCTTGCAGGAAACCGACCGGGTCATTTACGCCCAGATGCCCTCCGAAAACTCCTTCCGTTCGGTACGCACCCTCGAATACATCGCCCTCCGCCGCTACCGCGAAAAAAGGGCCCAGCTCGAAAGCCGCAAGGCGCGGGAAGTGGTGTAGCCGTTGTAGGTATCAGGTATTGAAAATTGGGTATTGGGTACCGCGCTGCCTACCAAACCCGGTTTCGTTCATTTACGGGATACCCAATACCTTAATTTTCCAATACCCAATCCCCTACTTCACCCTTTCCGACTTGTTCCAGTACACGACCAGGTTGTGCGTGTCGCGGCCGGCGGCGATGATGTCGGGTTTGCCGTCGTTGTTGAGGTCGGCCACCTGGAGGTCCTCGCAGGCCATCGTGTTGTCGTCCACGGTGTACTCCTGCCAGCCCGTGCCGGCCTCGTCGGTGGGCACAAATAGCCGGATGCCCACTTTGCCGTCGGCGTCAGGGTTGCGCCAGCCCACCACGATCTGCGAATAGCCCGTGCCCAGCAGGTCGGCGCAGGCCAGGGCGTGGCCCTGGTTCATGCCTTCCTTCAGCAGCTTGCGGGAGTTGGTGTCGCCGGGCTTGTACACGGCCAGCAGGTTGCCGTGCATCGGCTCCACGGCGGCGACAAAGGGCGTTTTGTTGGGCAGGTAGCCGCGGCGCACTTCGCCCACGCCGAAGCCGTATTCCACCCAGGGCTGGGCGGCCGGTGTGGTCCAGGTGCCATTCTCGTAAGCCAGGCGTTTGATGCCCTCCCGGCCGCCGAGCCAGAGTTGCGTGCCCTCTTTGCCTTCGATCACCTCCGCGTTGTGCGTCATGTGCAGGGAGGAGTCCACGAGTTGGTAGCTCCAGGGGCCCTGCGGATTTTTGGGCACTGCGTACGCCAGCACGCGTACCCCGGCGCCTTTGCCGTCGCGGTTGCCGCGGCCGTGCAGGGGCACCACCACCAGTTGGTACTGCCTGCGGCCCACCTGCACCCACTTCATGCGGTGCACGGTGGGTTCGTGGTGGAGTTGCACGGGCTGCCAGGGCTGCGTGGGGTCTTTGGGCCGGATCAGGTAGTGCACCGATCCCGACTGCGTGGTATCCGACGTTTCGCCTGGGTTCCACTGCGCCCCCACGGCCACTTCTACCCGGCCGTCGCCGTCGAGGTCGCGGGCGGCTATGCACACGTTGTCCTTGGGCGTGAGGTTGTCGGTCATCACGAAGCGTTTCCAGTCGCCGTTGCGGTACCAGACGATCTGCTTCTGGTCGGCCAGCAGGATGTCGGGCTTGCGGTCGCCGTTCACGTCGCCGATGGCGAGACCGTAGCCGATGCTTACCTTGCCGTCGAGCACCTGGGGCTGGAAGGCGGGCTGCGGCGGGGGCAGCAGGAGCCGCAGCAGGAGCAAAAAAGGAAAAATAGCCATAACGCAAAGGGGTTGCACTGGAGAAAAACCCGTTCCGAGAATGGCAGCTAATTTATAAAAAATATTACCTTTTCGGGAAATGTGCGGTGCTTTTCTACGTCTGTTCCTTCGTAATCCACTTGGGGGCCGTCGGGGGCCGGTATTGCCGCATCTGCGCCAGCAGGTCCTCCACGTTTTTATCGATGAGCAGCATCCGCCGGTTTTCTTCCTTCAAAAAGCCCTGCCGGGTCATGGTATTGACCAGGGCCAGCAGGTAGTCGTAGAAGCCGTCGGTATTGAGCAGGCCCACGGGCTTGGCGTGCAGGCCGAGCTGGCCCCAGGTCAGCATTTCGAAGAGTTCTTCCAGCGTGCCGTACCCCCCCGGCAGGGCAATCACCCCGTCGGAGAGTTCGTGCATCTTCAGTTTCCGTTCGTGCATGGTGTCCACCAGGATCAGCTCGGACAGGTGTTCGTGGGATACCTCTTTGGTACGCAGGAAGTGAGGCAGCACGCCAATCACCCGGCCGCCGCCTTGCAGCGTCCCGTCGGCCACGGCGCCCATCAGCCCGACTTTCGCCCCGCCGTACACCAGTTCGATCCCGCTTTCGGCCAGGTACTGCCCGAGCCGGAACGCCTGTTCGGCAAATACCGGGTCGTGGCCCCCGCTGGAGCCGCAGAAAACAACGATTCGCTTCATGGGAAAGACGTTGGTTACGGCCCTCAAGATACGGGTCTGCGCAAACGAATGAGGCGGAATGCTTTAAAAAACAGGGGAAATTACTGCTTTGCCGAAACCTGGCCGGCAGGCTTTCCCATTGCGACGACGGGCTTGCCGGCCATGGCCCGGCTGAAAACGCCGTAGGCCAGCAGGGTATAGCCCAGGCAGAACAGCACCGTGAGCAGGGCCGGGGAAAGCCGGCCGCCCCCCGCGTGGTAGCGGTGCAGCAGGTAGCCGGCCAGCGGGAACAGTTGCAGGGCGTGCATGCCCACGAAATGCGCCGCCCGCAGGTCGCCGCCAATCGTACTCCAGTTGAGCAGGGGCAGGCCGGCCCCGCCGTCGGATACGCCTACGCTGTGGGCGTTGTGCATCACCATCACCACGCCCACCAGGCTGCCCAGCAGGAAGGTAACGAAGCCGAGCCGGATGCCCCACAGGTACGCCGCCTCCACGGGGGGACTGCTCACCCAGAACAGCACGGTGGCGAAGCCAATTAGCAGGGTGTTTATGAAGATAAAGTTGCCCATCGTGCCGAAGATGAGTCCATCGAGCGGTGTAGCCAGGTTGAAGTGCGAGGTAACGCCGCGGACGGCCTGCACCTTGATGCAGATGATCTCTACAACCATGCACACCAGCACGCCCCAGCTGATCCACCGCACGGAACCGGGAAACCGGCCGGCCAATGCGTAGAGCAGCCAGCCCAGCGTCCACAGGTACACGGCCACCGACAGGTCGAACTTGAGGGGTTTGATCCACGGGTTGATGCCCATCACGGTGCGGTTGTCGAAGGGAATGAGCACGGCGGAGACCACGGCCATTGCCAGGAATGCGAGTCCGCCGTAGGCCAGCGGCCGGTTTCGCCCGGCCAGTTCGGTCCAAAAGTCAAGCATTTTCATACGCTACCCCATTTAAGATTGTTTTTCGCAGCACGGCCCGCAGTACGTAGTAGGTCAGTAACCCCACCGGGCCGAGCATGAACGTGAGGAACAGGCAGGGAATGACCAGGAGGTGAGGAATCTTGAACTTCTGGGCGTTGCCCAGCACCCAACTGCCCACGAAGAGGTCGAAGGCCAGGTAATGCGCCCAGCCGGCCAGCAGGGCGTAGTCGTTTTCGAACAGGCGGCGCACGCCGGCCAGCGTTGAAAAACTGCCGCCCGAACCCGGCAGGCTCAGGCCGATGAGCACCAGGTACGCAGCCGCAAACACCAGGCTAATGGCTCCCGACTGCACGATGCGGCCCGTCCACCGCCAGCGGGGCAGTACGATCAGCAACAACCAACCTGCCAGGGCCAGCAGATTTATGAAGGAGAAGATGGATTCAGCTTGCATGGGCGAGGCTTTTTGAATGCGTAACTGTACCGAAGATACGAAAAGCCTCCTCCGGGTTGCTTTGCGGTGCGGATGAAGCGAAAAAAATGGTGCGTGAAAAGTACGATTTGCCGGAAGGGGCGTAAAACGCAAAAGCCGGCGCGGTGCCGGCTTCTTCTGAAAAATGAGTTCTGCTTATTGCTTAGCCAGGTAGAACATGAGCCCGAGGCCGAAAGAACCGGGACTAATGTTGAAATTGCCCCGGAAATTTTTTGTAGTGCTCGGCTCATTCTCGGCTGCTTGCCCCAAAATCTTAACTCTCGTTTTTGTAAAGCCGTAACCAATCTGCCCCAGCGTTGCTTCAAGACCAATTCTGGGCGTTAAAAAGTAGGTGATACCCAAGCCGGCAAAAAGGCCGATGTTGAAACTGTTTTCCTGGAATTTGCGATCATAATTAAGTTCAGGCTGGTGGTAACGTTCATTCTTGGTGCGGCCTTTGGCGAAGGAGTACCCGACCCCGCTCAGGTTGGTAAAGAACGTGAACTTCTCGTTGAGCGGCACGTAGTAGCGGGCATTGATCCCAATGCCGTAAGCAGTGCTTTTTTCGTCGTTTCTGTAGTGGTTGTAACTGCTGTCCGCAGTAGCAGTAAAGGAACGCCGGTATTGGATGGATGGCTGCAGCCCTATCACCCAGCGGTCAGAAATGAATACACCCGCTACCGGACTAAAAGAGACAGAGGCGTATCTCTCTTCCTCATAATAATATTTCTCATGGTCTTTGTTCTCTGAGTAAGCATGCAGGTATCCTCCTAATAAAACGGTCCCCTTCCGCAACTGGGCAAAACTGGAAGAAGCGATCAAAAGGCAAAGCAAAAGGGTAGAAAAAGTTGTTTTCATATAAGGCGGTCGGGATAAAAGTGAGGGATGCCCTTGACGCTTCGACTTTCATGCCAAAGAGTAGTTTTCCCACAAAGAAATAGCTCCTTTATTATACGTCCGCCTGACCAGGCCCTACGGAACCTACCGGTTCCTTTGCTTTTTGATTTTACCGCAGTTGCACCAACTGGTGCCAGGCCTTGAGGTACTTGTTGAGCCTTTCCAGGTCCTTTTCTTCCAGCCGCGGCGCCCGGCGCACGTCCATGTTGTCTTCCAGGTCGTTGAGCTTAACGGCAATGGCCAGCTTGTTGGTCTTGGTCCGTTCCACGAACTGGTCGTAGGGTTCGCCTTCCCGCTTGGTGAGGCAATCGACGGCCTGCACGATGTGTTCGGGAAAGCCTTCCCGGCGGAGGTCGTCGAGGGTCATGGGCGAATCTTCGACCACGTCGTGCAGCAGGCCCACGACCCGTTCGTCGTCGTTGCGGCCGCGTTCGGCCACGCGCATCACGTGGCGCAGGTACGGTGCCCCGTGGCGGTCCTGCTGGTCCTGGTGCACCCGGGTGGCGATGAGGAGGGCTTTGTGTAGCATGGGAAAGTGAGATTACGCGTTGGTTGGTACCGGCACCCGTTATTGCACCGGCTTCCTTTTCGTACGCGTTTCCTTCGGGGGAGTTGCCGCCCCGGCTTCCTCCCGGGCAGAACTTTTGGTTGCGCCGGCGGGCTTCGTTCTGGGTACCGCCGGCTTGGCTTTTCCTTTCGCGGGCCGGGCCGGCACTGCCACCGCTTCGGGGGCTTCGGCTTCCAGCCACTTGCCCACCAGGTTCTCCTGCTGCGACAGGCAGAAACGCACGAACGTTTCCTGCTTCACCAGCACCCGGACGGGCAGCGGCAGGCTTTGGTACACCGTCCCGAAGAGCGACGTCAGCCGTTCGCTGTCGGTCACGAATTGCACACCTCTCAACCCGTACGTTTTGAGGAAGGCGGGCATCTGCTCGGTGATGTGTTTGCGGATGGCCGGCAGTTGCGCCAGCAGCAGGGATTTGGCTTTGTCGGTGAGTTGCTCGATCATGGGGGGGGCTTTTCCGGAAGATACGGCTTTCAGGAATGCGACCGCCGCCGGAGCCCGTACGGCCGGAACAGGTAAGCCAGGGACGTACCTAAGAAATGGCCGCGGTTTTCCGTTTTTCCGCGGTAAGTCACCCCGTTTGCCTCGTACGCCCACTGGCTTTCCAGGAGTGGGCCCAGTCCCAACTGGCCGAACACGCTGCTCACCCACGCATCGCCGCGGGGCATCCGCTTCTGCACGCCAAACCCCAGGTGCGCCCCTACTCCGAGGAAGGGACCGATGGTGGTCGAAGCCGTCCAGTTGCCGTTGTAGCGCAAGTGCTGGTAGGCGCTTTCCGTCCGGAACAGAATGCTGGGACCGGCTACGGCGTAAGGTTGCACCAGTTTAAGGAAGGGCAGTGAAAGCGTTCCCAATGTGTATTTGAGGTGGACCGGCACCCGGAAATAAGTAAAGCTTTGGTTGTTGCCGTCGGAAATCCGCATGCCCGAAGGCGCCGTGTAACTGAATACGTGCCGGAAACCAATGCCCGTCAGGTGCAAGCCGCTTTCCAGTTGCACCCGGTTGCCCGCCCGGTACTGCACCAGCAACCCGCCCGAGGCCGTTGGCAGGTGCTCCTGGCTGTAAAAACTATTTACGTCGGCATTACTGGCCCGCTGGGGAATACTGTACAGAAAGGCGCCTTGCAGGCTGAACGTCCAGCGGGGTTGGGCAAAGCCGCAAAGGCTACCCAGGAGCAACAGGGAAAGGAGTACACAACGCATGGAGAGGGAGGGTTAAAGCCAATTACATAACGCCCCTCCCGGGGCCGGTCATTTTGCCGGCGCAAAAGAATTTTTACACAACGCCTACCGGTTCACCGTCAGCCGGAACCCCACGCCGTGCACGTTCTGGATTTCCAGGCGGGGATCTTCCCGCAGGTACTTGCGGAGGCGGGAGATGAACACGTCGAGGCTGCGGCCCATGAAGTAGTCGTCGTCGCCCCAGATGCGCCGCAGGATGTCTTCCCGGCGCAGCACCTGGTCGCGGTGCGTGCAGAAGAGCCGGAGCAGGTCGGCCTCCCGCTGGGTAATGCCCAGGGACCCGCCTTTGCCGCGCAGGAGCAGGTTCTGGTAGTCGAGCACCAGGTCGCCCAGGGGGTACACGCTGCCGGTAGCCGGCCCGTGGCCCGACCGGCGGAGGAACACTTCGATCCGCAGCACGAGTTCTTCGATGCTGAAAGGCTTGGTCAGGTAGTCGTCGGCGCCGGTTTTAAAGCCCGCAATCCGGTCTTCCTTCATCGATTTGGCCGTCAGGAACAGGATGGGCACGGCTTCGTCGCGTTGCCGGATGGCCCGGGCCAGTTCAAACCCGTCCTTGCGCGGCAGCATGACGTCGAGGATGCACAGGTCGAAGGTGCCGCCCGTGAAGCCCTGCCAGCCTTTCTCCCCGTCGTCGTACAGGGTTACGGCAAAGCCTTCCATTTCCAGGTTGTCTTTTACCACGAAACCCAGGTTGGCGTCGTCTTCGACCAGGAGTATTTTTGCGCGCGACACGGGATGGGAGTTTAGTATTGGGTATTGAGTATTGGGTACTGGTCAATGGTCATTATTCAGTAATCAGTGATTAGTAATCAGTGATCAGTGATCAGTAATCAGTAATCAGTAATCACTGTTTACTGATCACTGCCTACGCGGGGAGCCAGACGGTAAAGGTACTGCCGTGGCCGGGGTTGCTGCACAGGGCCGTGCGGCCGCAGTGCGCTTTCACGATGGACCGTACGTAGTGCAGGCCCAGCCCGAAGCCTTTCACGTCGTGGCGGTTGCCGGTGGGCACGCGGTAGAACTTTTCGAAGACCCGCTTCTGGTGTTCGGGGGCGATGCCGATGCCGTTGTCGGTTACGCTCAGGCAGATGCCGTTTTTCTCGTTGCGGGTCCCGATCCGGATGTCGGGCCGGTTGCAGGTGTACTTCACGGCGTTGTCGAGCAGGTTGTACACCACGTTGGTCAGGTGCAGGGGGTCGGCCACCACGGCGTCGGGCCGGGCGGCGAGGTCGAAGGCAAGCGTGCCTTCCCGTTCGGCCAGCAGCACCCCGAACGGCTCGGCTACCGTAGTAAGCAGGTCGTGCAGGTGCACCGTTTCCTTTTTGAGTTTCAGTTCGTCCTTCTCCAGCACGGCCATTTGCAGCACCCGTTCCACGCCCTTTTGCAGCCGGTCGGCCTCCTGGCTGATGATGGAAGCGTAGTTGAGCAGCCGGCCCGGCGTGTGGGCAACATTTGGGTTCTTGAGTACGCCCGACGAAATGGCAATGGTGGCAATGGGCGTCTTGAACTCGTGCGTCATGTTGTTGATGAAGTCGTTATGAATCTCCGAAAGCCGCTTCTGCTTGAGAATGATGAACAGGGTGTAGCCGAAAAAAGCAATCACCAGCAGCAACACACCCGACGAAAACCACCAGAAGCCCATTTGCCCGAGAATGGCTACGTCCTTGTTGAAGAAGCAGACGCCGAAAAAGTAATTGTCCTGCCGGAACTGGGGAAACGGCTTCAGCGACGCCTCCCGCAGGTTGTCGCCGCTCAGCGACACGTAATCGCCGTACACCATCCGCCGGCTGGTGCAGTCGTACACGCCGTAGTGGAAGTCGAGCCGGATGCCCCGCTTCTCCAGTTCGTTTTTCAGCAGTGGCTCGAGCAGGCCCGTCGGGATTACGTCGTTGACCATTACGGCGTAGTAGCTGTTGGACACGCGTTGCACCGGGTGGTCGAGGGGCCAGGCCGGGTGGTTGTTGTACTTGAGAATGGACCTGGCTACCTGGGTCAGCGCATCAGTTACGTTCTGGTCAAACTCATTTTCGCGGAAATCAAAGGCCCGCTTCACCCAGAACAACTGGGTAACGGTGATGCCAATGATGGAAAGCGTGGCCAGTACCACCACCAGCCGGATCGTACTCCTCTTCACGTTGGGGGCTTTTGGGTAAAAATAGCACAAAAAGCGACCGGCGATGCGGGTTTAACAACTTATTAACAGTTTTTAGGACCGCGTTAACACGGTTGCGTTGGCTTAAAATGCAACTTTACCCCGTTGCCGGTCACCACCCGTGCTGCTCCCCGTTTATGCGCCCACTGCTGCTGCCCCTGTTTGCCCTGCTGGTCCTGGTTGTCCTTCCGGCGCTGAATTACCCCGGCGAGTACCCGCTGCCCCCGGCCGACGACGAGGCTGCGCTACGGCGGATCAAGGAACACGACTGGCCGGAAGCGTACCGGAACCGCGATACGTTGCTGCTGGGGCGCATTCTGGCCGACGAGTTCGTGGTGATTGATGCCGACGGTCAGGCGTCCGCCAAACGGGACGAGTTGGATTACCTGAAGCGGTCGGGCCACGTCACCTACGAATCGTTCGATTACACCATCGAGCGGCTGCGGGTGTACGGGCAAACGGCGCTGGTGGCCGGTACGGGACGGTCGCGGGGCCGAACGGCGAAAGGCACTTTCCACACGGCGTACCATTCCACCAACCTGTTCGTCCGGCGCGAGGGCCGCTGGCAAGCCGTGGCTTCGCACCTGTCGGGAATCAAACAGTTGCCATGAGCCCGAAATCTTACATGGCCTCCAGGTTCAGCCCTAATTTTTTTAGGGCGGCGGGCACCTGTTCCGTGCTGTCGGCGCTGACAACGCTGGGCCTCATTTTCCTGCCCCGGGCGTACGCGGCGCCGGCCGGGCTGGAGGAAGCAGTCGCCCTGCGCCTGGATGGGTTTTACCAGTTCCGGTCGCTGGTGTACTACGTGCATCCCTTCCTGGTGCTTACGGCCGCCTGGGGCGTGGTGGCCCGCAAGTTCCGGGCGTCGGCCGGCGCCGTTACTACGGGGTTCCTGTTTTTCGGGTTCTGGGGTTTTACGGAGGCGCTCCAGCAGGCCCTTTCGCTGGTGGCCCTCAACCTCAACTGGCGGGAAGGCTACGCCCGGGCTGCCGACCCGGCCACGCGGGAAATGTTCCGTACGCACCTGCTGGGCTTCGAGGCAGTATGGGATTCGCTGTACCTGTTGCTGCTCACGGGTTTTGCGGTGGCACACATTTTGTACGGCATTGCGACGTGGTCAGGAAGCGGGTTGGAACGGGTGGTGAGTTACGGGTTTTTCCTGGGAGCCGGCCTCACGCTGCTCATCCTGTCGGCCAATTTTGGCGGACCGGCCGTACCGGGCGGGCTTACGGCGTGGCTCTACCCGACCATCCAACCCCTGTTCCGGGTGTTGCTGGGCGTGTGGCTCTGGCCGCAAAAAGGGACGAAACCTTACTTTTAATGCAGCTTTAACAACGACGGGCTTGATTTTAACGAATTTCTTCAACCGACTTGCGTATCTTTACAATACGAACTTTTTCCTACCCAATTACCTTTCTTATTCATCAGCAAACAATCAAATTTCCCCTCATATGAAGAAGTATCTGTTCTCCCTCCTGCTGTCCGGTCTGGTAGCAACCTTTACGTTTGGACAATCCACGCCTGCGGGCACGGCCACGACGGTTTCCAATGCCAAGGCCGAAGCCAAAGCCGCCTTCAAGTGGTCTGAGTCTGAGCACAACTTCGGCGTAATCCCCCAGGGCAAGCCGGTGACCACGATGTTCAGCTTCACCAACACGGGTAAAGTGCCCCTCATCATCTCCCAGGTACAGGGCTCCTGCGGCTGCACCGCCACCGACTACAGCAAAGAACCCATCGCCCCCGGCAAAAAAGGCTACGTAAAAGCTACCTACAACGCCGCCGCCATGGGTGCCTTCCACAAGACGGTTACGGTAACGGCCAACACGGACACTGCTCCCGTGGTGCTGGTGATCAAAGGCGAAGTGAAAGCCGAAGGAACTACCGAAGAGAAATCCAAATAAGGAACAATCATTCATCCCTTCCGGAAACCCGCTGGCGAACAACTTCGCCGGCGGGTTTTTCTTTTTCCCCCTCCTCCATCTGGCGAAAGTTATCCGGCAATGGTACACGGATGGATTATGATGGTTATGATCCGTTATGATAGAATCCGGCGGGAATTGATTTAAAAATCTTTGCGCATAATCAATCATAACCATCATAACCCATCTGCGTACCATTCAAAAGACGAACTACCGTCCCCATGAGTATTCGCCAGATCAAAGAAACCTGCCTGTACGTAACCGACCTGGACCGCACCACGCAATTCTACCACGAAAGGCTGGGCCTGCCCGTGATTGGCCGCGTGGAGGGCCGCCACGTATTTTTCCGCGCCGGTACGTCGGTGCTGCTGTGCTTTATTGCCGGGAAAACGAAGGACGACCCCGACCTGCCGCCGCATTACGGGTCGGGCCACCTGCACATGGCTTTTGAAGTGTCGCCGGCCGACTACGAAACCTGGAAGGAAAAAGTCGGGCGGGCCGGCATCACCGTCATTCACGAAGCCACCTGGCGGGGCGGCCACCGGTCGTTCTACTTCCACGACCCCGACGGCCACGTCCTGGAAATCGTGCCCGAAGGCATGTGGGGCGGGTAAACTACCCATTTTTGAGGATGCGGTCGGCCAGGGAGGGCCACAGGCGGTTGAGGAACCGGAGCAGTTTTACTTTGCCAATGTTCACTTCGAACCGGTCTTCGGCAAAGGCCCGCATGAACTCGTCCACGAGTTGCGCCGGGCTCATTTTGTTGCGGCCGCGGCCGGTGGTCATGGGCGTATCCACCACCGGCGGGATGATCTCAAACACTTTTACCGGCGAACCTTCCAACTGGTAGCGCAGGGCTTTGGTGAACAGGTGCAGCCCGGCCTTGGTGCCGCAGTACACCGGCGCCGACTTTTTGGGCACCAGCGCCAGTCCCGACGACACGTTTACCACGGCTGCTTCGGACTGCAACCGGAGTACCGGCAATAGCAGGGCGCATAGTTTTACCGGCACCGTCAGGTTCAGGTTGATTTCGTAGCCGGCCCGGGCCGTAATGTCGGCGGCTTCGAGGAAGTGGTAGTTGTACTGGATGGCCGCGTTGTTGATCAGCACGTTGAGGTCCGGGTGCTGCTGTTTCACGTGAAGCGCCAGCTCGTCCGGGCCGCGTTCACTGGCAAGGTCGCACGGGAACGAGAAGAGGCGGGGGTACTTTTGCCGCAGGGGGTCCAGCGTTTCGGTGTTGCGGCCCACGGCCACCACGGCGTTGCCCAGTTCCAGGAACCGTTCCGCCAGGGCCAGGCCGATGCCCGACGTGGCCCCGGTAATGAGCACCTTGTTGCCCGATGATTTCATGCTTTTTTTCTGCCCAATATACCTGGCCCCGCCGCCAAAGTCATTTACATAGGTAAAGAAATGAAGAAGCGAGGAGCGAGGAGCGAGAATGGACCGCAGATGGTGAAGTACGAAGCATCGGGTACCGCTACTTCTCTTTCCTCGCCCGGATGCGGCTCAACTGGGTGGGCGTAACGCCCAGGTACGAAGCCACGTGGTACTGGGCAATGCGGCTTTCGAGGCCCGGGAAAGCTTCCCGGAAGGCGGCGTACCGGGCCCTGGCGTCGAGCAGCACCAGGTCAATTTCGCGCTGCTCCTTCTCGGCAAAGTAATACTCGGCCAGCTTCCGGGCGAAGCGTTCAAGGGCCGGAAAACGGTCGTACAGCCCTTCTACCCGCCGGTAGTCGGCCACCAGCAGCCGGCACGACTCCAGCGCCTGCACGGTAACCTGGTTGGGCCGGCCGGTGGTAAGGGCACTGTAGGCCCCCACGAAGCACGGGGCTACGTGCAGCGTTTTGTTGTACTCGGTACCCCGGACGTCGGTCACGTAGGCCCGCACGGTGCCTTCGGCCAGAAAAGCGATTTGGGTAACGGGGCTGCCCGGCCGGGCGAAAAGGGCGCCTTTGGACAACGTCTGCGGGGTAAACAATCCCCAAAACGCTTCCCAGGCGTCGTCCGGAATGAGCGTCAGTTGCGCCAGGTACCTCCTGAGGAGCTGACCGGCAGTTTCCGTCGGTTCGTTCACGCTGTTAAACCTCCTGCATTTCGATCCCGAACGCCTTGATGGCCTCGATCAGCGGCAGCACCTTCCGGCCCCGCTCCGTGAGGACGTACTCAACGCGGGGCGGAATTTCGTGGTACGACCTTTTTTCCAGGATGCCGTACGCCACCAGGCTCTTGAGTTCCTGGATGAGCATCTTCTCGCTGATGTCGGGCAGGAGCCGCTTCAGTTCGCCGTAGCGCCGCACGTCGTGGCCCACCTGGTTCACGATTTGCAGCTTCCACTTGCCGCCTACCACCTCCAACGCCTTTTTGACGGGGCACTCAAACACCGGGATTCCTTTTTCTTTCATCTTTTTCTTGCTAAGGATCAGCAATTCTAACTTCCAAGTAGGTTACTTACCAAAAGGTAGGTACTTGACAAAGATAAAGTAAGCGCCGTATTTTTGCAATGCAAAAGGAATCACGCGCATGGAAAGAGGAAAAATCATTTACGCATACGACGCCTTGTGCGGCTGGTGCTACGGGTTCAGCCCGGTTATTAACGACATTCACGAGAAGTACCACTGCGAACTGGACTTTGAGGTAATCTCGGGCGGCATGATCACGGGCAAACGCATCGGTCCAATCGGCGAGGTGGCCCCGTACATCCGGTGGGCCTACAAGGACGTGGAAAAGGCCACCGGCGTCCGGTTCGGGGCCGGCTTCCTGGAAGGCGTACTGGCGGAAGGCAAAGCCATTTTCAACTCGATCCCGCCGGCGGTTGCGCTGTCGGTATTCAAAACCTACCAGCCCGACCGGGCCGTTGCGTTTGCCGGCACGTTGCAGAAGGCGGTGTACTACGACGGCCTCGAACCGGAGCAGGTGCCGGCGTACGGCCCCTACGCCGAAGCGTACGGCATCCCCGCGGCGGAATTTACCGCCAAAATGCAGGAGGAATCCTACCAGAAACTGGCGCAACGGGACTTCGAGCAGTCGGCCGCCCTGGAAGTGAACGGCTTCCCCTCGGTTTTCCTGGTGCAAGGCGACACCGCCTGGCTGGTTGCCCGGGGCTACACGCCCTTCCCCACGCTGGACGAACGGATTGGGAAACTGCTGCACCCGCAAACTACGTGAGACGGGGGACAGGAGATTTTAGATATGAGACGGGAGATAACTTCCTGGACACAATAATTTAGCTTGCCCTTACCATTATGAAAACCCTTGCCCTGTTTGGCATTACGGGCCGCACCGGCCTGCCGCTGGCCGAAATGCTGCTCCAGGCGGGCTACAAGCTCAAGGCCCTGGCCCGGAACCCCGACAAACTCACGTTGAAGCACCCGAACCTGACGGTGATCCGGGGTGACGTGCTCCACTACGAAGACGTGCGCCGGGCGGTAGAAGGCACCGACGCCATCGTCAGCGTGATTGGGCCCACCAAAGACTCGCCGCCGCTCATGCAGACCAACGGCACCCGCAACATCGTGAAGGCCATGGGGCAAAGCGGCATCCGGCGCATCATCAGCATGACCGGGGGCGGCGTACCGGCCCCGCCCGACCAGCCCAAAACGCCGGACAAACTCATCCGGCTCATCATGAAGCTGGTGGCAAAAAAGGTGTTGGAAGACGGTACGCAGCACGCGGAGGTACTCAAAGGCACGGGGCTCGACTGGACGGTGGTGCGCGGCCCGCGGCTTACCAATGGTCCGCTGACCAACAAGTACCGCGTGGGCTGGGTGGGCGTCAATGCCAGCACGTCGGCTTCCCGCAAGGACATTGCCCACTTCATCACCCAAGAACTCCAGGACGGCAAGTACATCCGCCAGATGCCGTTTATCAGCAATTAGCGGTTTCACGGAGAGGTTCAAAGCACTTAACCGCAAAGGACGCAAGGAGGGATAGGGTTTAAACCCTATCCTATGGATATTGCGCATACGTACGCAGAACTTCGCTCCAGTCAAACCAGGCGCAGCCTTTCCGTAGGGTAGGGTTTAAACCCTACCCCTACTCAACCGCAAAGACCGCAATGAGAACGCGTACCCCATTGCGGTCTTTGCGCTCCTTTGCGCCTTTGCGTGAACCCCGTCTTTGCGTGAACTCTTCCTTTCTCCGCCCATGAAAACCAAAATACTGGTCACGGGAGCCACGGGCAACGTGGGTGCGGCCACCATCGGCCACCTGATGTCAACATACGCCCGCGACGTGGAAGTAACCGTGGCCGTAACGGACGTAGCCCGGGCAAGGCAAGTGCTGCTCCGGCCCGGCCTGCGCTTTGTCCGCTTCAATTTCGAAGACCTCTCAACGGTGCGGGCCGCCCTGGCCGGCACGGACAAACTCTTTCTGCTCCGCCCGCCGCAGCTTTCGGACGTCCGCAAATACATCGAACCGGTGATTCTGGCCGCCAAAGCCGCCGGGGTAAAGCACACGGTTTTCCTGTCGTTGCAGGGCGTGGAACACAACAAAGTGACGCCGCACTACAAGATCGAGCAGCTCATCCGGCGCGAAGCCCTGCCCTTCACCTTCCTGCGGCCCAGCTTTTTCATGCAGAACCTCTCCACCACCCACCGGGCCGAAATTGCCGAACGGAGTGAAATCTTTATTCCTGCCGGCCGCGGCAAGACCAACTTCGTGGACGTACGCGACGTGGGGGAAGCAGCCGCCCGGGTACTTGCGGGGGACACGCACCTGAACCAAGCCTACGAACTCACCGGCGCCACCGCCTACGACTACTACGAAGTAGCCGACCTGCTGAGCCGCACGCTGGACCGGCCCATCCGTTACGTAAACCCTTCCATCGTGCACTTTTGCTGGCGCAAGTGGCGGGAGGGCGTCCCCACGCCGTTCATCCTGGTGATGACGGCCCTTTACACCGTAGCCCGGCTGGGCAAAGCTGCCGGCTACGCTCCCGACCTGCAAACCTTGCTGGGCCGGGCTCCTGCCACGCTGGCGCAGTTTGCCGAAGACTACAAGGACAACTGGGCGTAGGGCCGCCGGTTTTTTTTGAATAATATGGAATAATGGCTTGTGTACCCTTGAAAATGGCCGATCTATTTATTTGATTTGTATAGCCGCTCCCCTTCGTACCGCCACGCAGCCAGCCCCTTAATTCCATTTCTTGTCTTGCTTTTTCTCCGTATGCTTAAAAAGTTACGCTTTGTACTGCTGTGCCTGCTTTTGGCGCAGTTCGTTCCCGTTGTACACGCCCGGCAGACTGTGCCCACGGCGCCCCGTCCGGCCTGGGTTGCGCCCGTCGCGTTGCCCGCCGATTCAAAAATAGCGGAGGGCGACGTTTCCAACGGCTACGCGTACGCCCTCCGCGACTACCAGTTTCACCTGCCGAGCCAGACCCGGTACTGCCACCTGGTGCGGCGCATTTTTACGGCCGAAGGCGTGCAGCAGGGCTCCGAGATCGAAGTGTCGTACGACCCCACCTACCAGAAACTGCTGTTCCACGACATCAAAATCCTGCGCGACGGCAAAGCCATTGACAAGCTGGAGCCGGCCAAATTCAAGATTATCCAGCGGGAGAGCAGCAAGGAATCCTACATTTACGACGGTTCGCTGCTGGCCCTGCTGATCCTGGAGGACGTGCGGGCCGGCGACCAGATCGAATACGCGTTTTCCGTGGTGGGCGATAACCCCATTTACGGCGGCCGGTTTGCCCACAGCATCTACCTGGGCACCGGCGAACCCATCGACGTCGTCTCCCTCCGCATCATCTCCCCGGGCGAACTGCAAACCAAGACGCTCAACCTCAGCCTGCCGCCCACCGTGACGCGGGAAAACGGCCAGGTGGTATACCAGTGGTACAGAGAACGCGTGCCCGGCGCCTCGTACGACGATGATACGCCGGCCTGGTACAACCCCTACCCCATTCTGCAAGTGAGCGGGTACCGTTCGTGGGAGGAAGTCAGCGGCTGGGCGTTGCAGCACTACACCTACCCGGCCAAGCCCGGCAAGGGCCTCACCGAATTCATTGACCAAATCAAAGGGGAAACCGATAAGCCGGCCGAACGGCTGGAAAAGGCCCTGCAATTCGTGCAGGACGAAATCCGGTACACGGGCCTGGAAGCGGGCATCGGGGGCTACAAGCCGCGCAACCCGGCCGACGTGTTCGAGCAGCGGTTCGGCGACTGCAAAGACAAATCCCTGCTGCTGTGCTACGTGCTCAGGGAACTGGGCATTGAGGCGTACCCGGCGCTGGTGAGCACCACCGACCGCAAGGGCATCATTGATTGGTTACCGTCGCCCAATGCGTTCAACCACTGCGTGGTGCAGGTACGGCAGGGCGGCGTGTACTGGTACGATCCCACCATTTCGCTCCAGGGCGGCAGCTACCACAACCGGTACTTCGGCAACCTGGGTTACGCCCTGGTGATCCGGCCGGGCACCAAAGCATTGACCAAAATTGAGTCGGCCCGGGCCAGCAAGACGCAGGTGAAAGAAGTATTCACGATGAAAGACATCGGCGGGCCGGTACACCTCGCCGTCACTACCCAGTACTACGGGTTCGAAGCCGACCAGATCCGCCAGCAGTTTGCGGCGGCCAACCTGAAAGAAACCGAAAAGAGCTACCTCAACTACACGGCCAAAACGTTCCCGCAGGTGGCGGTGAAAGCGCCGCTGCGCACCGAAGACAACCGGGCCGGCAACGTATTCACCACCTACGAGTCGTACGAAGTGACCAACTTTTGGATTGCCCCCGACACCACCCAGCCCAGGCAGCTGGAAGGCTCAGTGTACCCGCAGACCCTGCGCGACAAGCTGTTCGTGCCTTCCACCAAAATCCGCACGGCGCCCTTCGCCCTCGAATACCCCATGCACTACGAACACACCATCCGGCTCGACCTGCCGGAGCCGTGGACGGTGGAAACTCAGGAACAGGAGATCGTGGGCCCCGGCATTCAGTTCAACCTGGAAACCAAGTACGTGGAGCAAAGCGCCATCTTCCGGTATACCTACCAGACCACGCAGGACCACGTAGGGGCGAAAGCAACGGCCGAGTTCGTCAAGAAGCAGAACCAGGTCATCAACGCACTGGGATACAGCCTGACGTACAACCAAAGTACGGGCGGCGCCTCGTCGGTCCGGGTCAACTGGCTGATGGTGCTGCTGGGCCTGCTGTGCGCCGCGGGTACGGCCTGGGGCGCCCTCCGGGTATACGCCTACGACCCCGAACCGGTGATCATCGACGAGCCCGGCCGGGAAATCGGGGGCTGGCTGTCGCTGTTGGCGTTGGGCCTGTTCATCCGGCCCCTGCTGCACCTGATGCAGATTCTGAACGGCAATTATTTCGACTGGCACCGGTGGGAAACGATTACCACCCAAACCTCCGGCGAGTACAACCCGACGCTGGCTTCGGTGCTGGTGGCCGAGCTTTTCTACAACATCACCATGATGGGCTTCTGCGTCGTGCTGATCTTCCTGTTCGTGCGGCGGCGCAGCAGCCTGCCCAACCTGGTTACGGTGCTCTACGGCATCAGCATTGTATTCGTGGCGTTGGAAACCTACCTGCTCTGGGACATGAAGCTGCTGGCCAACGAAGAGGCGGCATCGCAGGCCCGGGATTTGCTCTGGCTGGTTGTCAGCGCCGTCATCTGGGTGCCTTACCTTCACCTCTCCCAGCGGGCCAAAGAAACCTTTGTGGAAACGCTGCGGGTGCCCGAAGACCGGCAGGAAATTTACCGGCCTAATTTTTAGACGGGAGATATCAGACAAGAGATGTTAGACAAAAGAAAACCCGAAAGGCATAAAGACCTTTCGGGTTTTCTTTTGTCTCCTGTCTAGTATCTCCCGTCTAATGTCTCATCTTACTGGCAGTTCGTGCGGACGAAGGTGTTCTGGAAGGAGAGTTTGACGCCGTCTTTGAAAACCAGTTTTCCCCCCTGTTCTTCCATTTCGGCGTAGCCCTGGATGAGTTTGTTGCCCTGGAGCTTAAACACCACTTCCATCACCGATTCCTGGCCCTCCGACACGAAGGTGTACTCGGCCATGATGATGTCGTTGTTGAGGGTGCCGTTCAGTTTGCCCTGGCTGTCGTCCTTTTCCGCGTAATCGAATTCGAGGGTGCCTTTTACCTGCGTGCCCTCGATGTCCAGGCGGGCCGTGGCCGTGTTTTGGCCGATGCTCCAGGTGAAGCACTGGGCGGGGCCGGTAGCAACCACGGTTTGGTTACCGGACTTTTCCGGCTGGCATCCGTTTGACAAGCACAGAAAGTGAAGTAAAAAGATAGCTTTACCCATAAAATATCTTTTTGTCTATTGTACCGCCATGCGCGGCGGCGATTAGACTAAATTACGCAAAGGCTTAAAAAGGTGACAGGCAACCTTGCGCTTGCTGCCCGTACGCGGCCCCGCCGCCAAGTACCATTTGTTGCCAAATGCGATTTTTCCGGAATTGCCGGCGGCTCCCCAACCGGCTGCTTTCTACCGCTTTTTCCCTTTCCCCCGGGCGGCGCCCGAAGGCGTACTCTCGTTGTGCAGGCGATCTACGGCCGTAACGGCGTACTGGTACCGCTTGCCCCGCTGCACGTTCCCGTCGGTGAACGTACGGCCCACCCACTGCGTGCCGATGATGTGAGCAGGGTTGCTTACGTCTACGGCCTTTTTGCCTTCCGCGCGGTACACCACGTAGTAGCGGGCCGTGTCGCCGTCGGCCGCCGCGGCGGGAAGTTGCCAGCTCAGGTGCACGCCGTCCCGGTCACTTTCGGTTTTCAAGCCGGCCGGGGGCAACGGCGGCACGCTGTCTTTCCAGGCCATCACGGGCACCAGGGCGGGGTACGGGTAGAGGCGTTCCCGCAGCGAATCCCGCACGGCCAGCGGGTTGTTCATCAACGATCTGGAGCTAAAGTAAATGCTGCCCTGCACCTGCCGGTACGATCGGTTGAGGCGCACCTGCCGCCCCGTCTGGGCGGGGTCGAACCAGGTACTGTCGCGGTCGCGGGCCACCTTGTAGGCGCCCTGGCCCACGTAGAGGTGCCGGCCGTAGCTGTTTTTGGTCCACCAGTCGAGCAGGGTGGCGTAGTTCACCAGTTTGTGGCCCGTGCTGAAGTAAATCTGCGGCACGATGTAGTCGATCCAGCCGCGTTGCAGCCAGCCCCGCGAATCGGCGTAGAGGTGCGTGTAGGAAGTTTGCCCGGCCCGGGTATCCGAACCGGTAGGGTCTTCGGCCCGGTTGCGCCACACGCCGAACGGGCTGATGCCGAACTTGATCCAGGGCTTGGCCGCTTTCAGGCTGGTGCTTACCTGCTGGATGAGCAGGTTTACGTTGTGCCGCCGCCAGTCGTCCTTGCTGGTAAAGCCGTCGCCGTAGGCCAGGAACGTGCTGTCGTCGCGGAGGGTATCGCCGGCCACGGCGTAGGGGTAGAAGTAGTCGTCGAAGTGCACGCCGTCCACGTCGTAGTTGCGCACCACGTCGAGGATGATGCCGGTAATGTATTCCCGTACTTCGGGCAGGCCGGGGTTGAAGAGTTTGCGGCCGTTGTAGTGCAGGAACCACTCGGGGCGGGTCCGGGAAATGTGGTCGGGGGCGAGGCCGGCGAAAGCCGTGTCGAAGGTAGCCCGGTAGGGGTTGAACCACGCGTGGAACTCCATGCCGTGGCGGTGGGTTTCGTCTACCATGAATTCGAGCGGATCGTACGGCGGGTTGGGTTCGGCGCCCTGCTTGCCGGTGAGCCACACCGACCAGGGTTCGCGGCTCTTTTTGTAAAACGCGTCGGCGGCGGGCCGCACCTGCACCACCACGGCGTTCATGCCGTTCTTCTTCTGTTCCTTGAGGATGAACCGGTATTCGTCCTGCTGCACCCCCGAGGCGAGTCCCTTCTGGCTGGGCCAGTCGATGTTGGCGACCGTGGCAATCCACACGGCGCGGAACTCCCGCTTGGGCGGGGAATTTTGGGAAGATGCGGCAAGGGTAATGAGAAAGAGGAAGAACGGGGTGAGTTGGTGCAGCTTCATGGGAACGGGTTGCTGCCGCAAGATATAGAATCAACGCCTAAGGCAGACTTCGCCGCCCGTCCAAAAACCCGGGCCGTCGGAACCCCGGCGTGACATTCCGGAAAAAACGACAAAGTGATACATTCCATCTGATCAAAAGACGAAATATATCACTTTGCCTGTCAGCCCTTTGGCTGCCCGGCCGGCCTTAGAAATTGAGCACGTCTTCCAGCGACTCGTACAGTTGTTCGGTGTCGAGTTGCAGGTCGTTCACGGTGGGGAGGCTGTCGCGGACCGGCCGCCAGACCGTGGGGCAGTAGTACTTCCGCTTGATCTTGATGGCGGGTTTGGGGAACGGCCCCGGCTTGATGCCCAGCGACGGGTCAGCCAGCACCTTCTCCATGTACTTGCCGAAGATGGGCAGGGCCGTTTTGGAACCTTCGCCCAGCGCCGACGTGCGGAAGTGGATGCTGCGGTCGTCGCCCCCCACCCATACGCCGGTCACCAGGTCTTTGGTCAGGGCCATGAACCAGCCGTCGGAGTGGTTGGAGGTGGTACCCGTTTTGGCGCCGAACTCGTTGCCGTTCTTGAACACGTCGAACGACCACAGGTTCTGGGCCGTGCCGCCCGGCTCCTCGATGCGGTCCTTTGAGCATGTGGAGCATCAGCCACGCCGTCTCGGGGTTGAGTACGCGTTTATGCTTGGCCGTAAACTGGTTCACGATGTTGCCCTTGCTGTCTTCGATCCGCAGCACGAAGGTAGGCTCCGTCCACACGCCTTCGTTGACGAACGTACCGAACGCCCCCACCATTTCGTACACGCGACACGTCGTTGGAACCCAGCCCTACGGAGGGTACGGGCTTGAGCGGACTCGTAATGCCCAGCCGCTTGGCGTACTTCACCACGTTGCTCGGGCCCACCTTCTCGGTAAGCTGCGCCGTCACGGTGTTGATGGAGCGGCCCAGGGCGTGGCGCAGGGTCATGTCACGGCCGCTGTACACCCAGTCGGCGTTGCGGGGCGTCCACGACTTGGCCTCGCCGTTCTCCACGTAGTTGATCGTTACGCGGTAGTCCTTAATCTGGTCGCAGGGCGAATAGCCGCGTTCGAGGGCCGTCAGGTACACGAAGGGCTTGAAGGCCGAGCCGGCCTGCCGCTTGCCCTGCTTCACGTGGTCGTACTTGAACGACTTGTAGTCCACGCCGCCCACCCAGGCTTTGATGTAACCCGTGTAGGGGTCCATCGACAGCAAGCCGGTGTGCAGAAAACGCTTGTGGTGCCTGATGGAGTCGAGGGGGCTCATTTCCATCTCCTTCAGGCCGTCGTAGGTGAATATCTTCATCTTCCGCGGCGTGTTCATCACGATGCTGATCGAGTCGGGGTGATTCTTGTAGCGTTCCTGCAACCGCTTGTAGAGGCTGGTCCGCTTGGCGACCATTTCAATGAACCCGGGAATCTCCTTGTCATTTTCGTCTACCCAGGGGTTGCGGCCCCGCCAGTGCTGATCGAAGCGGCGCTGCATGTCGCGCATCTGTTCCCGCACGGCGGTTTCGGCCTTTTCCTGAAAGCGGGAGTCAATGGTGGTGTAAATTTTCAAGCCGTCGGCGTAGAGGTCGTAGCCGTTTTCCTCGCACCACTTGTTGAGGAAAGAATTCATGGCGCGTACGGAAGTAATCGTCGGGCCCGTCGCTGGTTGGCCTCGGGGTGATAACTGAGGCCGAGGGGCTTCTTGCCAGCGAATCCCGCTTCGGCGGCGGTGATGTACCCGCTTGCCAGCCAGCGGCTCAGTACCACGTTGCGGCGGCGCAGGGCGTTGTCGGGGTGCAGCACCGGGCTGTAGTACGTGGGGTTTTTGAGCACGCCCACCAGCAGGGCGGCCTGCTGCGACGTTGAGGCTGTCGGGGGAAGTGTTAAAAAATGTTTTGGCGGCCGTGTTGATGCCGAAGGCGTTGCTGCCAAACTCCACCGTGTTGAGGTAGGAAGCGCAGAATTTCCTCCTTGGTGTACACCTGCTCGATGTCAATGGCGGCCAGCCACTCCTTGGTTTTGATGACCAGCGTACTCATGCCGGGAATCTTGGCCAGGGCGCCGGCCGAACCTTTCTGCCGGGTCTTGTGCAGGTTCTTGGCGAGTTGCTGCGAAATGGTGCTGGCGCCGCGGGCGTCGCCGCGCAGGGCGTCCCAGGCGGCCGAAAGCAGGCCCTTGAAGTCGATGCCCGCGTGCTCGTAGAACCGGACGTCCTCGGTGGCAATGAGGGCGTTGATGACGTTGGCAGAAATTTCGTTGAACCCGACGGGGGTACGGTTCTCCTTGTAGTACCGGCCGATCAGTTTGCCGTCGGCGGTGTAGAGGTCAGAGGCCCGGTCAATCTTGGGGTTCTGGATCTTGTCGATGGTGGGCATGGCCCCGTACAGGTTGAACAGGTTGTTCTGCACGCTGTTGAAGTAAAACCACACCAGGCCGGTTACGACGGCGTAGGCAATCCACAATTTTTGTACCCGGGAGCGACGCTTGCGCAACGTGGCCGTAATCCGGGCGTACCCGCGGCTGCCCTTCAGCCGTGCCAGTACGTCCCGCAGCCGGCCCAGCTGCGCCTGCGCCCAATCAACTTTTGTTTTCACGCGACTAATTTTCATCAAAGATACGGGGTTGGGCAAGAATGGTAAAACGGAATTTATGGGCGGAGCCACGCGCTGATGATGAACCGTTTACGCAGGGCGGCCTCCGGTTGTTTAACCCCGGCCCGGCAAATGCGTATAGGAACTTGTACAACAAACCTTGATGAGTCATGATCGAAAATAGCAATCCTTCCCCCGACGGCGGTTTTCCCGACGAAACGCCGCGTCCGGTGGAAGCCAGCCAGGAAACCCAGATGGAACGGCAGGAAGAGAAACTCGATGCCCAGGACAAAGCCGCCGAACAGGAAGCCGAGCCGCACCCGGGCAGCGTGAAAACGATGTCGGACCTCCAGCAGGAACGCCGCACCGATGCCGGCGACAACGAAGACGACGCCCGGGCCGAAGGTCCCTACGGCGTCCAGGAAGCACCGGAGCAATAGCCGGCCGTACAACAACTTAACCGCAAGGATCGCAAAGAAAAACCGCAAAGAACGCAAAGAGGTACGCGTACTCCTGGCGGTCTTTGCGTCCCCTTTGCGGTTCAGTTTTGTCTATTTCTCGTAGGAAAGAATATCCCTCCGTACAACACTGAGTAGTGGTGATCAATATTCCTTTGGCAGTTGGCGGGGCGGTAATCCTGGTAATTGTATATTCCGATTTCATTTACACGTCCCTTTCCACGAGCGGCTCGGGCTTCCTGTCCAAAAGAGTGACGCAACTGCTGTGGAAGTGCCTGTCGTTTCTGAGCCAGGGGCCGGGCAAACACCTGGTCCGCAACTACAGCGGCATGGTCAGCATCCTGGTCCTGCTCATCATGTGGCTGCTGCTCACGTGGCTGGGCAACTCCCTCATCTTCTGCGCCGACCCCGACTCCATCCGCGTGACGGGCACCGACAAGCCGACGGGAGTGGTAGAAAAAGTTTACTTCGCGGGCTACACGCTGGCCACGCTGGGCAACGGCGACCTGTACCCGGCCAAGCCCTTCTGGCGAATCTTCACGGTGATCGTAGCCCTGTCAGGGTTTTCACTGCTTACCATTGCCATCACGTACCTCATCCAGGTGCTTACTTCCGAGATCGACAAGCGGAAACTGAGCCTGTACATTGCCTCCATCGGCACCACGCCGCAGGACATCCTGATGAACGGCTGGGACGGCAAAACCTTCCGCCGGCTGGAGTCGCACTTCATTTCGCTCAGCCCGATGATCCTTTCGCACAGCCAGCACCACCTGGCGTATCCCATCCTGCACCAGTTTTCGAGCCACCGCCCCCTCGACGTTACGGCCTTTACCCTGACCATCCTGGATGAAGCCTTGTCCATCCTGTACCTGTACATTCCGGAGGAGGAACGCCCCGACGAGATCATTCTGCGTCCCGTGCGGGAGGCATTGACCAACTACCTGCTTATCATCGAGCACGACTTCATCCGCCCCGCCGCCCGCCCCCTCGACGTGCCGGCCGTAGACCGGCTCTTCCAAAGCAGCATCCCCATGCTCAACGACCGCATCGGCAAGCCCGAAGGCTGGGACCGGCTCTCCCGGCGCCGCAGCCTGCTCAAAGCCATGCTCAACAACAACGGCTGGTACTGGAAAGACCTCAACGAACGCACGGAAATGGAAGGAATGGAATCAGCGGACTGAAGAAGCCTCCGGCGGATAGGGTTTCAACCCTACCCGCCGGAGGCTTCCCGTCTCCTTTACTTCATCCAATTTTGATCTTCGCCTTCCGGCTGATCTTCCAGACGGAGCCTTGCCGGCGGAGCTGGCCGGGTTCCAGGGTAGTAATGACCGGGTTGAGGGTGGGCGACACCTGGGCCAGTTCGCAGGCGGGCAGCAGGTAGTACCGCTTGTTTTCCAGGGCTTTCTCCTGGGCGGCGGCCTGGTCGGTGATGCGGAAGGTAGCCGCCGCCGCCGAGGCGGCCGTGATCTCGAACAGGGCGTCGGGGAAGGCCGTGCGGCTCAGTTTGTCCTCGTCGAAGCCCTCAAACAGCCCCACGGCCCGGGCGAAAAACGTCTGGGGAAAGGTCGCCGCTACCGGTGCATGCACGGGCGCAGCCGGGTATTCCGGGACGACGGGCGGCTTGTCGGCCCGCACTGGTTCTTCGCGCACCGGCGGGGCCGGTTTGGGCTGCGGACGGCCTCCCGCCCGTTCGAGCAACTGGTCGATGGTTGGGGGCGTAATGCGCAAAGGTTCTCCCTGCATGAGCAGGCTGCGCCGCTTGAAGGGCGTAAGCGGCCCCCGGTGAATTACCTCGCGGTAGAGTTCGCGGAAGTCGAGCAGTTCGGCTTCGAGGTTTTCGTGCAACAACCCCGCAATGGCGGCCTGCTTGCCGAGCAGCTTCAGCGTGAGCCGCGAAAGGGGCTCGTCGGAGGGCAGCCACTCCAGCACAAATTCGTTGATGAGCCGTTCGTACCCCTCCGTGGAGTAACTGGCGGGCAGCGGGGCGGCCACCACGGGGGTGGCGGCGGCAAAGTCGTCGAGCAGTTCACGCACCGAGGCGTACCGGTCGGCGGGGTTCTCGCGGGTGGCTTTGGCAACGATTTCGCGCCAGCGGATCTGTTCCACCTTCGGGAGGTCGAGGGGCTGCGGCGGGGTGCCCGTGAGGATGAAGTACAGCATGCAGCCCAGGGCGTAAATGTCGGCCCGCACGTCGGCGCGGTTGGGGTCGCCCTGCTGCTCGGGGGCCATGTAGCCGGGCGTTCCCAGGTTGAACACGTCGATGTCGGGGTAGGCGCTGTGCTTGGCAAAGCCAAAATCAATGATGCGCGGCACGAAGTGGGCCGTATCCACCAGCACGTTGAGGGGCTTGAGGTCGCGGTGCACCATGTACTGCCCGTGGATGTGCCGCACGCCTTCGAGCAGCGACAGGAACAGGGGCTTCACCTGCTCGGCGGGCAGTTCCTGCTTTTCCACCAGTTCCTGCAACGACGGGCCGTTCACCCGCTCCATCACGTAGTAGGGGCCGTACTCGTTCACGTCCGAGTACAACACGTTCACAATGTTGGGGTGGTAGGGAATGAGGGAGCCCAGGTTGATTTCGCGGGCGAAGTATTCGGCGGCCTTGGCGTCGCTGCGTTTGTCGGGACGCAGCCGTTTCACCACCACCTCGCGGCCGCTCACGGCCAGCGTGGCAAAAAACAGTTCGCCCATGGCCCCCTGCCGGGGAATCGGCCGCATTTTGATGAACCGGTCGAAGCCGCGTCCGTACGCGGCCCGGTTCCGTTCCTGTTCGGTGCTCAGGCCGGGCGTAGTTGACGTGAGCGGCGAATTTTTGCCCGGTGTTGCCACGGTAAAAGAAGAACCTTCTTCCAGCGAGGGAGGCGGCGCGTCCGGGGTTACGGGGGTGGCCGTGCTGAACGACGAACCGCCGTCGGCGTCGTGGATGACCGGCGCAGTGACGGGCCACGCGGGTTCTTTGCGTTCCGTGCTGAATGAGGAGCCGCCGTCGCCGGCGGGAAGCACGGAGGCGGGAGGCCGGGCAGCGGCGGGTTTGGCCTGGCCCGTCAGGCCCTGCAATACGTCGGCAATGCTTTCGCCGGCCTCGCCGAGCACGGCCAGGTGGTCGCCGGTACGCACTTCGGCGCCGGCCTTCACGAATATGTGCAGCAGCGTGCCGGGCAGCCACGCTTTGATGGCCGTTTCCTGTGCGCCGGTCCGGATCTCAACCAATAATTCACCCACCTCCACGGTTTCGCCTACCTGTTTGTCCCACCAGGTAATGATGCCCAATGACTGCGGCAGTTCGGGTGCATTCACTAAAATTGCCATATCTAACGTCTCTTTCTCACTTGCCCGCAATATAGAACATCCGCAGGTCCTCGTTCATTTTCACTACCGTGGGCGCTTCCACCACCCGCCAGTCGCCGGTTGCCCGCCGGTAGTGGTACTTCATGTCGTACGTGAGGGTGACGGATTCTTCGTTGGGGGCGATTTCGTACCTGAACGTATCCCAGAGAATTTCGTGGCGGTCTTCGGGCGTACGTTCCCAGTACCGGGTATGAATGGCCCGCAGGTCGTCGGCTTCCACGTTGCGGCGGGTGAAGTACACCTGCAACTGCGGTTCGTAATAACGGGCAACCCGGTCGTAATCGTGCGTTTCCATCGCCTGGTAGTACGCCGTCACCCGTCCCCGCAGATCGTCTTCCGAGTGGCCGTTGAATCCCTGGTCGTTCAAACCCAGGAAATTGGCAATCCGGTAGAATCCGTACGCCACCAGGGCGGCAATGATGAGGAGCGTCCAGAGAAAAGTGGACAGGCAACCACTCCGGCGCGGCTTGCGGGCAGCGGGCTGCACCACGGGCGGTTCGCGCTTCTGGCTCCGGCGCAGCTTTTCCTCCTGGCGCTTCAGTTCCTGTTCCCGGTCCAGCAGCAGTTGCTGTTGCCGTTCCATCTCCCGTTGCCGGCGTTGCTGCCCTTCCAACTCACTCTGGCGCCGCTTTTCGGCGTCGTCCCGCGCCCTGTTGTCGGCGGCCGACGTTTCGATGCGGCTGCCGTACTGCTCAATCTCGTCGAGCACTTCCCGGGCGTCGGCGTAGCGGCCCGCCGGGTCTTTTTGCAGGCATTTCTGGATAATGTTGCGCCAGTGGGCCTTGCCGATCTTGCCGGTGTCGCGGCGGTCGGTGCTGCCCGTGAACATTTCGAGCAGGATCAGGCCGAAGGCGTACAGGTCGGCCCGGCCGTCCACGCGGGTAGGGTCGTTGGTTTGCTCAGGAGCGGCGTACTTGCGGGTGCCCACGAAGCTGGCCCCGGCAATGTCGTCGTAGCGGTCGGTGGCGGCCAGGCCGAAGTCAATCAGCTTCACGTTGTCGCCGCGGTTGGTCACCAGGATGTTGTCGGGCTTGAGGTCGCGGTGGAAAATCTGCTTTTTGTGGGCATAGTCCAGCGCTTCCAGCGTTTGCACGGCCACCTTGCGGATCAGCCGTTCGTCTTTGATGCCGCCCGGCGGAATGCGGCGGCTCAGGGGCTGGCCGTCCACGTATTCCATGTAGAAGTACGGCCCCTCCTCGTCATCGCCGCGGCCCTGCACGTCCACAATGTGTTCGTGGCGCAGTTCACGGGCATTGTGGTATTCCTTGAAAAACAGGTCGATGTAGCTGGGGTCCCCGCGGTGTTCGGGCAGCAGCCGCTTCACCACCACCCACTGCCGGTCGTAGCGGGCCTTCTGGAGGTAGCTCATGCCGCCCTGCTGGCCGAGGGGTTCCACGTCGGTAAAGCCCGCCGTGAAGCCGAAGCCCGGCGTACTGCCCCCTTGCCGGAAGGAGCCGGGCACAGAGGGATTGGCCGGGGGTGGCGTGCTGGTGAGGAACGTGGAGCCTTCCCCCGGGTCGGCGGGCGGCGGGGTAAAGGCCGGCGGCGTGACTTCGAAGGTAGAACCGGCGTCGCTGCCGACTGGGGGCGTCGGGGAGGCGTTGCGCAGGGCCAGCCGGATCATCTCGTCGAGGGCCGCTTCGGATACGCCGTACTCCGCCGCTTTTTCCAGTAAAAACCGGCGTTCCGCGTCCGAAACGAAGCCGTCCCGGGCGGCCTCCTGCACGAACAGGCGGAGCATGTTTCCTGACATTGGGTACGAATTGAATTGGAGTGAATGGTTCGCTAAATTTAACAAATTTGCCTTCTCCTTGGCCCTTACCCGGCGATCAATCAACTTTGGCCCTCGCCACTTCGCCTCGCATGCAACACGGGACGGTCCGACTACACGATGCCACGCTGCACTTTACCCGCTGGGGCGAAGGGGCGGACGTGTTGCTGGCCTTCCACGGCTTCGGGCAGCACCGGGGCTACTTCCAGCCCCTGGCCGAAGCGTTGGGTCCACCCTACACCGTGTACGCCTTCGACCTGTTTTTTCACGGCCAGAGCACCTGGCAGGCCCGCAACGAGGCGTTGGCAAAATCCCGCTGGACGGAACTGATAGAAAAGTTCCTGCAACAGCAGGGAGTCACGCGGTTCGGGCTGCTGGGCTTCAGCATGGGCGGCAAATTCGTGCTGGCTACCCTGGAAGCCATGCCCGAACGGATTACCCGGGTGGTGCTGCTGGCGCCGGACGGCATTAAAACGTCCTTCTGGTACAGCCTGGCTACCTACCCCGGCTGGACCGACCGCTTTTTCCGGCACCTGACCGTAAAGCCCGGGGCCTTCCGCGGCCTGGCCCGCTTCTTCCGCCGCCTCCGCCTCGTCGATAAGGGCGTGCTGCGCTTCGCCGAAAGCCAGATGAACACCCGGGAGCAACGCCTGCGGGTGTACCGGTCCTGGACCGTGTTCCGCGAAATGCACTTTGACCTCCAACGGGTTGCGGGGCTGCTCAACGGGCACCGGATTCCCCTGGTGATGTACCTGGGCCAGTACGACCGCATCATTACCCAACGCAACATGGGCCGGCTGCTGGACCGCGTGCCCCACCACCAACTGGTCGTGCTGCCCGCCGGGCACAACCGCCTTATTGCCGACGTGGCCGCCTATTACCGCACGTATGGACAGTGGACAGTGGGCAGTAATCAGTAATCAAGCGCTATCATTCCTCCTGCGACTTTTTTCAATAATGAATGTAGCATGCCGAAGTGCTGATGAGCAATGCCGACTGTTTACTGATTAATGATTACTGCTTACTGTTTACTGACTTTCGCTTTTTTTGCAAACTATTTAGAACCATTTTAAGTTATTTATTAGATTGCATCCTATTCCATACTATTCCTATAGGTTTTAGCCAACCGCTATTCCGTACAAGATATGATTACTACTGATATTTGCATCATCGGTGCCGGCCCCGTGGGGTTGTTTGCCGTGTTTGAGGCTGGCTTGTTGAAGATGCGCTGCCACCTGATCGACGCCCTGCCCAAGATCGGCGGGCAGCTTACCGAAATTTATCCCCGCAAACCCATCTACGACATTCCCGGTTTCCCGAGCATCCTGGCCGAGGAACTGGTCGATAACCTGGCCAAGCAGATTGAGCCCTTCAAACCTACCTTTACCGTGGGCGAACGGGTAGAATCGTTTGCGCGGGAAGAAGACGGTTCGTTCCGGATCATAACGTCGGGCGGCACGGAAGTAGCGTGCAAGGTGGTGGTCATTGCCGGCGGCCTGGGCTGCTTCGAGCCCCGCAAGCCCGAAGTGGACCAACTGGAAACCTACGAAGGCAAGGGCGTGGCCTACATGGTGCTCAACCCCGAGAAGTTCCGCAACAAGCGCCTGGTGCTGGCCGGCGGCGGCGACTCGGCCCTCGACTGGACGATCCACCTGGCCGACATTGCGGCCGAAATTACGCTGGTGCACCGGGGCGAAACCTTCCGCGGCGCCCCCGACTCGGCCGAGAAGGTGTTCAAGCTGGCCGAAGAAGGCAAGATCAAACTGCTGCTCAACGCCAACGTAACGGCCCTGGGCGGCAATGATCACCTGGAATACCTGGCGGTAACCGATAAAAACAAGGCGCAGACCGTACTGCCCGTTGACTACTTCATCCCGCTGTTCGGCCTGAGCCCGAAGCTCGGCCCGATGGAAAACTGGGGCCTGAACCTCGACAAGTCAGCTATTTCGGTCAATACGTTCGACTACTCCACCAACATCCCGGGCATTTACGCCATCGGCGACATCAACACGTACCCGGGTAAGCTCAAGCTCATCCTGTGCGGGTTCCACGAGGCCGCCCTCATGGCGCAGAGTGCCTTCAAGGTGGTGTATCCCGACAAAAAGTTCTCCCTGAAATACACGACGGTGAACGGCGTGCAGGCGTTCTAATTTCAGTGAACAGTAAACAGTAATCAGTGAACAGTCGGCCGTGCACATGCGTTGCGTACTGCCTGTTGTTTACTGTTCACTGATTACTGTTTACTGCTAACTGTTTACTGAAATGGACATTACAATTTACGTACAGGACGAATCCGGCGACCGCCACCCGCTGACGTTGCCCACCGACATGAGCCTGAGCCTGATGGAGGGCCTGAAGGCCGGTGAGTTCCCGGTGCTGGGCACGTGCGGCGGCATGGCCCTGTGCGCCTCCTGCCACATTGAGGTGCTGGAAGGGGAAGTGCCCAACGAACCCGGGGACGCCGAGTGGGCCATGCTCGACACGGTACCCAGCATCACCGACCGGAGCCGGCTGGCCTGCCAGATTCCCCTGACGGACGAACTCGACGGGCTGGTGGTCCGGATCATCGGGTCGTAAAGCCTTTTTATTACTAATTTCGGCCAGGCTGCCCGTTCGTCGGGGTGCGGTTCCCCGGCGGAACCCACCGCGGGGGCGGCGCCTCCGGCTGAATCCATGCAACTCTTAGCCCTCATCAACTTTACGGCCGCCGTGCAGGGCCTGTTCCTGGCCTACCTGCTGGTAAACCGGGCGGCTGACCGGCAAAACACCTTCCTGGCCCTGCTGGTGGGCATCATGTCGGTGTCCATCCTGGGGCCGGCGCTGGGGCTTTCGGGTTACTACCGCGATTTGCCGCACCTGATCCGCATCAGCGACCCGATTGCCTTCCTGCTCGGCCCGCTGCTGTACGGGTACATCCACCTGCTGACGCGGGGCCGCCTGCCCCGGTACTACGCCGGGCACCTGCTGCCTTTCGGGGCGTACCTGGTCTTCCTCATCCCGTTTTACGCCCAGAGCGGGGCCGAAAAGATTGCTTTCGGCGAAAAAATGCTATTTGCCGGGCAGCAACCGCCGCAACTGGTCGCCATCCAGGTGTTACGCACCCTGCACGTGGGAGGCTACCTCGTGGCGAGTCTCCTGCTGATCCGGCAGTTTGGGCGGCTGCTGAAGGAAAACTACTCCGACATTCACCCGCTGGACCTCGACAAGGCGGCCTCCCTGCTGCGGTTGTACCTCGTCGTGTCGGCACTGGGCGTCGGCACGTTCCTCTTCGGCCGGGTGGCGCCCATCAACTACGTGGTTGCCAACGGCATCATCGGGCTGGGCATCAGCCTCATCATTTACGCCCTGGCCTACTCCCTGTGGAACCGCCCGGCGACGCCGCCCGTGGCACAACTGGTGCCGCCCCGGGAGACTTCCGTCCCCGCCGCCGGAGCACCCTCCCATACTCCCGCCGTACAACCCGTGCCCACCGGTGAAGCCCCCGAAGAAAAGGGCCGGGGCACCTACTACCTCTCCGACGAACAGTACGCCGCCTGGGGGCCCCGCCTGGAGAGCCTGCTGCAACGGGACCGCATTTACCTGGAAAACGAACTTTCCCTGGCCCAACTGGGCGACCGGCTGGGCATCCAACCCTACCAGGCTTCCGAACTCATCAGCCGCCGCTACGGCGAACCGTTCTTCGACCTCATCAACCGGCACCGGGTAGAAGAGGTCAAGCAGCGGCTCGAAGACCCGGCGTACGCCCACTACTCCATCCTCGGCATTGCCCTTGACTGCGGGTTCAACGCCAAATCGTCCTTCAACGCGGCCTTCAAGAAATTCACGGGCTTCACCCCTTCGCAGTACCGGAAGGTAAGGGAGACGGGAGGCGGGGCAAAGCGCATGGAGCGGAGGGCAGAGGGTACGAACCGGGCTACGGAATGAATTCGTGGTTGACAATCTCCCGTTTCTCAATCAACCCGTACTACATCCCCACGCATGCCCTTTGCCCTCCGCTCCATGCGCTTTGCCCCATTTTCGGCGTGCGGCTTTCGAAAACCGGACGTCCGGGCTGGCAAGACGGGGCGCGGGAGCCGTTTTTCCGGGTGATCTTTGAAGCAACAAATCAAAAATACCAAGTCATGAAAACATTGATCACCCTCGAAGAAACCGGGAAGCTGGTGGTGGCGTACCTGGGCAGCCTGTACATCGGTTACGCGTGGTGGGTATTCCCGGCCCTGCTCCTGCTGCCTGACCTGAGCATGGTGGGCTACTTGGTGAACCCCCGGGTCGGCGCGTGGCTGTACAACTTTTTTCACCACCAGGCCCTTGCCATTGCCGTGGGCCTGGCCGGGGTTTTCGCGGGCCTCCTGCCGCTGCAACTGGCCGGGCTGGTGTTGTTCGGGCACAGCGCCATGGACCGGGCTTTTGGCTACGGTTTAAAATACGAGGATGATTTTAAGCACACGCACCTGGGCTGGATCGGGAAAAAGTAGTTCGGGGGTGAAGAGAAGTCATCCCCCTGCCCCCTTCGCCACTGCACAGGCAAACGCACAAGGGGGACCGCGTACCCATCGGCCCCGGGGCAAGGGAAGTACCCTATTTGCACTAGTATGCCAAGGAGGGCCAGTATCAGCTTTAAGTACCGGCAGTTTAGTACAGGACAAAAGTAGGGAGTAGAGTCCCAGAAGGGGGGTAATTTTAAGGTGACCAAACCGCGAATTACCCAACCTCTACTCCCTCATGAAAGATATTCAAGGGGCGTTATATGCCCAAATCAAAGGTCATTTTCCTTGTGAAAAGCGGCGCACCGAGTTGATCTGCAATCTGATCGTTGGCCTATTGAAACTCACCCAAAGTGGCCTGAGCAAGTGGAGCAAAGCTTTGCCGGGTGAAAAGGACCTGGAAGCCAAATACAAGCAGTTGCAGCGGTTTGCCCGTTATTTCCGGTTCTCGCCCCGCTTGTACTGCAAAGTGATCTGGCAGTTGTACGGCCAGGGCAAACAAGTGTACCTGACGCTGGACCGCTCCGAGTGGAAGATGCGCGGCAAGTGGGTACAGGTGACTATGATCGGCATTGCTCACCAGGGCATGAGTGTTCCCCTGCTCTGGCAGGTATACAACGGGCAGGGCAATACGGCTTATTCGACGCGCAAAGCCTTGCTGAGTTGTTTTGACTACTGGATCGAGCGCAAACCAAACCAGCACATCTGGTGGGTAGCCGACCGGGAGTACATCGGTAAAGACTGGTTCAAGGAGTTGCTGCTGCGAAAGATGCAGTTCTGCATCCGATTGCGCAAGAGTGCTACCCTGACTCATCGTAACAAGAAGATCAAACTCCACGAGTTGTTCGAATGCACCACGTTGAGAACCCTTTCCAAGCCACGTAAACTCTATGGCACCATGCTCTACTTAGCTGGCCAGAAACTACCCGACGGCGACTACTTCATCGTCGGTAGTGCCACCAAGACCAAGCGCCTGGCTCACATCTATGAGCAGAGATGGCAAATCGAGACCTTGTTTGCCGCTTTCAAGTCGCGGGGCTTCAACCTGGAAAGCTGTCGGGTAAACCTGGCCAAAAGGATCAAGACCCTCATTTTCGTTTTATCTCTTTCGGCCGTGTGGGCCTTGAGAACCGGTCAATGGCTGCTCAAAGAGGGCAAATCCATTCCCCTCAAGACCTTTAAAGACCAAACGACTGCCCAATGGAAAAGCCTTTTCCGCTGGGGACTCGACCACCTGCAAAACATTACCCTTAATAACCTTGATTTTAAATCAGTTATCCACTTGTGTCCTGTATAAAAGTACCGGCAGTTATCTTGCCGCGGCACCGCTGGGTACGGGGTCCCCCTTGTGGGTTTGCTTGTGCATGAGCCAAAGGGGGTAGGAGGATGACTCTTTTATCCAAGACGACATTGTACCCTAATGGGTACGACCCTTAATCAACTCACTTCGCCAGCAGTTCCTTGACGAGGCCGGAAATGACCTTGTTGTCGGCCTGGCCGGCAAATTCCTTGGTGGCGGCGCCCATTACTTTGCCCATGTCGCCGGGGCCGGCGGCGCCCACGCGGGAAATGATGTCCTGCAACTTGGCCCGGATTTCGGCCTCGGAGAGTTGCTTGGGCAGGTACCGTTCAATGATGGACAGCTCGGCCAGTTCGTTTCCGGCCAGGTCTTCGCGGTTCTGGTTCTTAAAGATGTCAGCCGATTCGCGGCGCTGCTTGGCGGCTTTGGTGAGCAGCCTGATCTCGTCGTCGGCCGACAGGGTGCCGTTGCTGCCTTCCTTGGTTTCTTCCAGCAGGATCAGCGACTTGATTGCCCGCAGGGCCCGCAGGGCGTCTTTGTCCTTGCTGAGCATCGCCTGTTTGATGTCGGCTTCAATCTGTTGTTTGAGGGCCATAGGGGGATAGGTTTTAGAGGTTCGGTCAAAAGCCATTGGGTTGGCGCCGCAAAAGTACCCTTTTGGCGCGAGAAGCGCATAAAATGACCGCCGGTCCGTACTTTTGCGCCGGTTCTCCATCTCTCATGCACACCGTTCCCGTCATTCACTCGAAGCTGCCGCACGTCGGCACCACCATCTTCACCGTCATGTCGCGGCTGGCCGCCGAACACGGGGCCGTCAACCTCGGGCAGGGCTTCCCCGACTTTTCTCCTTCGCCGGAGCTGCCCGAACTGGTTGCCAAGGCCATGCGGGCCGGCCACAACCAGTACGCCCCCATGGAAGGCGTGGTGGCGCTGCGGGAAGGCATTGCCGCCAAGACGGAACGGCTGTACGGCTTTGCCCCCGACCCGTCCACCGAAATCACGGTTACTTCGGGCGGTACTGAGGCCCTGTACGCGGCCATCAGCGCCGTGGTCCGGCCGGGCGACGAGGCCGTGGTGCTGGAGCCCTGCTACGACAGCTACATCCCGGCCATTGAATTGAACGGAGGCGTGGCCGTGCGGGTGCCCCTCTCCCCGGGCACGTACGCCATCAACTGGGAACGGCTGAAACGCAGCATTACCCCCCGCACCCGGCTCCTGCTCATCAACACGCCGCACAACCCCACGGGCTCCATCCTCACCGCCGACGACATGCGGCAACTGGCCGCCCTGCTGCGCGATACGGACATTTTCCTCATCAGCGATGAGGTGTACGAACACATTATTTTCGACGAAGCGCCGCACTGGAGCGCCCTGCGGGAACCGGCGCTACGGGAAAGGGCTTTCGTGATTTCATCGTTCGGCAAAACCTACCACACCACGGGCTGGAAGCTGGGCTACTGCGTGGCGCCGCCGGCCCTGACGAAGGAGTTCCGCAAGGTGCACCAGTACCTCACGTTTTCGTCGTTCACGCCGGTACAGTACGCCCTGGCCGAGTACCTACAACAGCCGGGGCACTACCTCGAACTGCCCGGGTTCTACGGGCAAAAGCGGGATTATTTCCTGAAGTTGATGGCGCAGACCCGCTTCCGGATGCTGCCGTGCCGGGGCAGTTACTTCGCCCTGGCCTCCTACGCCCACTTGTCGGAGGAGCCCGACTACGATTTTGCCGTGCGCCTCACCAAAGAAGCCGGCGTGGCTTCGGTGCCCGTATCCGTGTTCTACCAGGACCGCACGGACCACAAGATTCTGCGCTTTTGCTTTGCCAAGCAGGAAGAGACGTTGGAACGGGCCGTGGAGCGGTTGGGGAAAGTATAGGCAGTATTTGTTCGTCGTTTGATTTCCAAAGCGGACGGTGCTTCCCTCCTCTCGTCGTTCTGTAAGAATCTTCGTCGTGAAAAGTAATAATTGTCCTGTTCAAGGAAGATCCTTTTAGGATGACAGCGAGAGGTGGCGAGTCCGAGACAGATTAAACGCTACCAGACAGCGTTTTATTTACTTGAACTTGGGCCGTGGTCAGTGTCCCATTGACCACTTCTGAAAAAGTCATGATTGTTTCAAGTCTTTTTCGACTTGCCTGACGTAATCGGTTGTAACACCGAGTATGTCTGCAATCTTTTCAATACTGAACGTTGTACCCTCCAACATCCTGACAGCTACTTTTCTGGTTATTTCCTTCTTCGCTTGCTTCTTGCCTTCCCTGTAGAAGTAGTCCTTCGAAATGTCATAATTGAATCCCATGTTCTCTTTTCGTTTATGCGTCTCTTGGAAATGCTTACTCTTCTTTGCGCCCTTTGCGCTCCTCCTTTGCGTCTTTGCGTGAAACCCTTTCCAACCTCAGGCCATCACTTCCTTCCGCACCCGGATCGACGTACCCTCCTGGCTGATGACCGTGACCGGGGTGCCTGAGTCCACGTATTCGCCGCGCGTGGCCGCGTCGTAGAGGGTGCCGTCGATCATGACCTTGCCGCTGGGCCGCAGCACCGTGTAGGCCGTGCCCGTTTTGCCGACCATCTCGCTGGTGATGTACGTGGACGTGTAGCCGTCTTCCCGTTCCAGCGTGTGTTGCAGCGTGAGCTTTTTGAACCCGTTCGAGTTGAGCACCCTGGCGCCGGTAACCACAAACAGCACCAGCGAACCGGCCATGCCCAGGCTCACGGCCACCAGCGACTGCCACAGCTTGGCGGTGGCTACCCGCGTAAAGTCGAACCAGTCGTTGTCCAGCATGATGAGCACCAGCGAGCCGAACACCAGCACCAGCCCCGAAATGCCCGCCACGCCGAAGCCCGGGAGCACGAACACCTCGGCCGCCAGCAGCAGCACGCCCAGCACCAGCGTAATGATCTCCCAGTTGGCCGCCAGGCCGTTGAGGTAGTACGGCACCAGGTACAAGGTGGCCGCCACGATGGCCGTCGCCAGCGGAAAGCCGATGCCCGGGGCCTGCAACTCGTAGTACAGCCCGCCCAGGATCAGCAGGATGAGGATGCCGCTGATGAACGGGTTGAGCACGAACGAAATGATGCGTTCGGTGAAGGAGAGTTCGTAGCGGACGAGCCGGTAGTTGCGGATGTTGTTTTTTGCCAAAATCTCCTCAATGGAAGCCGCCTGCCCTTCGCAATAACCGTTTTTGATGGCCTCGCTGGTGGTGAACGTGAGCACCTTGCCGGCCGGTTTAATGCCTTCTATTTCAATGCTTTCGTCCACCATGCCCTCGGCAATGCGCGGGTCGCGGCCATTGGCCTCGGCCGTGGAGCGCATCATCGACCGCATGTACGACTGGTACTTGTCGGGGGCCGCCTCGCCGGTGCCGCCGACTACCACCGTAGCCGCGCCGATGTCAGCCCCGGCCGTCATGTAGATGCTGTCGCAGGCAATGGCGATGAGGGCCCCGGCCGAGGCGGCATTGCGGTTGATGAACACGTAGACCGGTTTGGGGAAAGCCAGCAGTTTCATGCGGATGGCATCGCCGTCGTTGACCGTGCCGCCGTAGGTGTCCATGTCCACCACCACGTAGTCGGCCTTTTCGCGTTGCGCCTGGGCCAGGGCCAGGTCCACGTAGCGGGTCACGCGCGGGTCGATCTCGGCGCGGATGTCGAGCACAAACACCGTGGGGCGGGCCTTTTGTTGCGCCGGGGCCACCAGCGGCAGGAGCAGGAGGAGAAACCGGAGAGGCAGCAGGGGTTTCATACGCGTGGGATGGGGTGAATGGAAACGGACGGGACACCGCCCGGGTACTTCCTAAAGATACGCAGCAGAACGTTCCCGTGCTGCACCCGGGCGGGCCCGGCCGACGAATCCGTAACGGCGCGGCCCGGTGCGCGTTGGCGTCCCCGGCGGGGAGATTCCGGCGGTAAAACGGGAACAATCCGGCGGACGGATGCGTTACAGAAATACCAGATAAATACAAGTTCAGCGGACTTTCTAGTCCGTCAATCCATTTCAACCATGAAAAAATTAAGCAATATAGCAGGGGTACTGATGCTGGTGTGGCTCACGGGCTGCGCCCCGTCCCTGCTGGTCAACTTTGACCACGACCGTTCCGTGAATTTCCGCAAGTACAGCACCTACAAGGTGGAACCCGTGAAGGGCGACGGGAAGGACCCCGTATTGAACAGCGAACTGAACCAGGAGCGGGTCAAGAGCGCCGTAGTGGACCAGATGAAGGCCCGCGGTTATACGTACAGCGAGGAGAACCCGCAACTGGTGATCCGGTACTTTACCGACGTGCAGAACCGCCAGGAAACCCAGAGCAACAACACGTATGGCTACTGGGGCTGGTGGGGCCGCCCGTCCAACACCTACACCCGCAACTACCGCGAGGCGCGGCTGGTGATCAACATGGTTGACGCCGCCACCGACCGCCTCGTGTGGCAGGGATGGGCCGAAGGTGAAGAGAACAACAACCGCCGGGAGGACCGCGACGCGGCCATCCGCCTTACCGTAAGCCGCATTCTGGAGCAGTACCCGCACCGGGCCAGCCAGGGCTACAACGAAGAGGCAACCAGCCGCCGCTAATTGCGGGGCAAAGCATCCATTGGGGAGGCAGTCTTAGGGCTGCCTCTTTTTTTTCTATACCTTTGTGTAGCAGCGACACAAAACCGCATCCCGATTCGTTGGATTCATTATGTTGAATACAGTCTAGAATTACGCATGGCAACCCGCAAAACCCGTTTACCAGCAAGTGAGCCGCTTTTCCGCCACAACGCGGAGCGCCGTTCCTGGCGGGGGTACGCCCGTGCCCCGGTGAGCCTGCTGCTGTTGCTTGCGTTCCTGCATTCGCTGTTGCTGCCGGTACCGCCCGCACGGGGGGCGACACCCGCCGGCACCCAACCCGTACTGTACGCCGCCGACGCGGCCGATGCGTTGGGGGATTGCCCGGCCCTCCCTTGCGGAGAGCCCCTCGAAAACGTTCCCGACGAGGAAGGTGATTCGGGCGAAACCGCGGAACCGGACAAAGACTTTGTAACTGACCAAACCACCCTGCCCTACTTCAACCTGCTCCTGCTGAAGCAGTTGAGGTACGGCGAACTGACGCCCGCGCACTTCTGCTCCCCCCTGCCGGGCTTCTCACCACCCCCCGAACGGGTTGCCTGAACGGGTCCCGGCCGATCAGGGCCAGTTCCCTCCGTTTCGGGCGCATTGCGCCGCTCAATTCGCAGAGAATGGTTTTAAACCGTTATGAGAATGCACTTCGTACAGAGGCATTGTCATTCGATATTTCAAATTCTTCATTTTTACTCTTCTTACATGCCGGTCCGGATGGTATTGACCATTCCCCTTTGCGCGGCTATCTTCCTTTCCTATGACACCCAAAGCTGATAATGCATCTTTTGACCTGAGTTACATCCGCCAAGACTTCCGCGGCGGCCTGGTAGTCTTTCTTGTGGCCGTCCCCCTGTGCCTCGGCATCGCCCTGGCTTCGGGGGCGCCCCTCTTTTCGGGCATCATTGCCGGCATTGTGGGGGGATTGATCGTGGGTTCGCTCAGCGGCTCCCAACTGAGCGTCGCCGGCCCGGCGGCGGGCCTTACCACCATCGTGCTCAGCTCCATCGAAAAGCTGGGGCAGTTCGACGCCTTCCTGCTGGCGGTTGCGATTGCCGGCGTTATCCAGATCGTCCTGGGCCTCGTGAAGGCCGGCGGGATCAGCCACTTTTTCCCCTCCGCGGTGATCAAAGGGATGCTGGCCGCCATCGGCCTGACGCTTATTTTAAAGCAAATTCCGCACGCGTTAGGCTACGATGAAGACGCCGAGGGCGAATTTGAATTTTTGCAGAAGGACGGTGAAAATACTCTTTCGGAGATCCTGCGCGCCCTGCAAAATCCCACGGCTGCGGCCATCATCATTGCCGTGGTAGCCGCCGCCATTATGTTGCTGTGGGACCGGCCGGCCATCAAGCGAAACAAAGTGCTGGGCACCCTGCCCGGACCGCTGGTGGTCGTGGTGGCGGGCGTCCTCATCAATGAGTTGTTCCGGATGCTGGTGCCGGGCATGGTGCTGGGCGGTAATCACTTGGTGCAGTTGCCGAAAGCGGCTGAAGTAGGCGGCGTGTTCAAACTGTTGACCTTCCCCGATTTCGGCCAGTACGCCAACCCGCAGGTATACATTTCGGCCGTTACCATTGCCATTGTGGCCAGCCTCGAAACCCTGCTCAACGTGGAAGCCGCCGACAAGCTGGACCCGCTCAAGCGCAACTCGCCGCCCAACCGCGAACTGATGGCGCAGGGCGTCGGCAACCTGGCGTCGGGCCTCATCGGGGGGTTGCCCGTTACGTCGGTGATCGTGCGGAGTTCGGTGAACATTATGTCCGGCTCGCGTACCAAGATGGCGGCCATCATCCACGGCGTGCTGCTGCTGGTGTGCGTGCTGCTCATCCCGGGCATCCTCAACCTCATTCCCCTGTCGGCCCTGGCGGCCATCCTGATCCTGACCGGTTACAAGCTGGCTAAATTCGGGCTGTTCCAGGACATGTACAAGCAGGGCTTCACGCAGTTTCTGCCCTTCGTCGTCACCATCATCGCCATCCTGTTTACCGACCTGCTCATCGGCATCGGCATCGGCCTGGTGGTGGGCATTTTCTTCATCCTGCGCGAAAACTACCGGTCTTCGCACGGCGGCTACCAGCGTGAATCGGTGGGCGGCGGCGAACGCATCCGCATCAACCTGAGCGAACACGTGTCGTTCCTCAACAAGGCCGGCATCGCCGAAATGCTCGACAACCTGCCCGAGAACACCACCGTGGAAATTGACGGCACCCAATCGGCGTACATCGACCACGACATCCTGGAAACCATCGAAAACTTCCGCGACACGGCCAAGCGGCGCAACATCCGGCTGTACTTCCTGCGCAAAGGCGAAGAAACGGCCCTGCCGGCCCCGCAGCCCGAGCCGGAACCCAAAATGGATCACCAGCGGAGCTTTGCTGAGTACAACCGCCTGTTTGACAACAACCGCAAGTGGGTGCAGGAGAAGTTGCAGGTGGACGCCGAATACTTCAAAAATCTGGCGATGGGCCAGAGTCCCAAGTTCCTGTTCATCGGCTGCTCCGACAGCCGCGTGCCCGTGAGCGAAATCACCGGCACGGCCCCCGGCGAGGTGTTCGTGCACCGCAACGTGGCCAACCTCGTGGTGAGCACCGACCTCAACCTGCTGTCGGTATTGCAGTACGCGGTGGAAGTGCTCAAGGTGGAACACGTGATCGTGTGCGGCCACTACGGCTGCGGCGGCGTGAAGGCGTCCATGCACGACAAAGACCTGGGTCTGATCAACAAGTGGCTGCGCAACATCAAAGACGTGATCCGCCTGCACCGCAATGAGTTGAACGAGATCGAAAACGAGGACCAGCGGTTCAAGCGGCTCGTGGAACTGAACGTGGTGGAACAGGTGTACAACCTCCACAAAACGTCCATCATCCAGAAGGCCTACCAGCGGGAGGCCAACATCCACGTGCACGGCTGGGTGTACGACATCCGGGAGGGGCTGCTCAAAGACATGAACGTAGACGTGCAGCGGACCTTCGAGGAGTACGGCGAAATCTACCGTTACCACGTGCCCAAGGACGATCTGCCCCAGGAGAACCCGGTCAAGAAGATTGCCATTGCCCTGCCTGGTGACGGCCAGTCGGACGGAAAACCGGACGGCCGGCCGGAGTCGCCGCAGGTGCGCCGCTAACTGTCAACTTCAGGCTTACCCCGAAGCGCCGCAACGCCCCTTGCGGCGCTTCTATATTTTATAACCAGGCAAAGATCGGATTGGATTTTCCCCCATAATTGGGCAATTTGGTGACCCTTCGGGCAGTCGTTATTGGCAGGCAGAGACGCGATTCATCGCGTCTCCACAGAACCAGGTCGCACCGCGTCTCTACCTGACCACAACGCATTGCGTACGACAAAGACGGCATTTATTACGTATTAATCAGACGCGATGAATCGCGTCTCTACAAACCACTTATTCCCATGTACCTCCTCGGCTACGACATTGGCAGTTCGTTCATCAAGGCTTCGTTGCTCGACGCAAATACGGGTAAGCTGGTGGCCGCGGCCAGTGCGCCGGCGGCCGAAATGGGCATGATTGCCCACCAGCCCGGCTGGGCCGAACAACACCCCGACACCTGGTGGGAAAACGCCAAGGCCGTGACGGCGTACCTGCGGCAGCGGGCCGACCTCAAGGCGGTGAAGGCCATCGGCATCTCCTACCAGATGCACGGGCTGGTGGTGGTGGACAAAAACCACCAGGTGCTGCGCCCTTCGATCATCTGGTGCGACAGCCGGGCGGTGTCCATCGGCGAAAAAGCCTTCCAGTCGCTGGGCCCCGAAACGGCCCTGACGCACCTGCTCAACTCGCCGGGCAACTTTACGGCTTCCAAGCTGCGCTGGGTGCGTGAAAATGAGCCCGACCTGTACGAACGCATCCACAAGATCATGCTGCCGGGCGACTACCTGGCCCTGCGCCTCACCGGCGAAGCGGTGACTACGGCCTCGGGCCTCTCGGAAGGCATCCTGTGGGACTTTGCCGGGGAGAGCCCGGCCCGGCTGCTGCTCGATCACTACGGCATCCGGCCCGACCTGCTGCCCGAGATCCGCCCGACGTTTGCCCCGCAGGGCGGCGTGACCGAAGCCGTGGCCCGCGAACTCGGCCTGACGCCGGGTACGCCCGTGGCCTACCGGGCCGGCGACCAGCCCAACAACGCCTTTTCGCTCAACGTGCTGCAACCCGGCGAGATTGCTGCCACGGCGGGCACCTCGGGCGTGGTCTACGGCATTACCGACCGCAAGGACTACGACCGGGCCTCGCGGGTGAATACGTTCCTGCACGTGAACCACCAGCCGGATGCGGCCCGCTACGGCATCCTGCTGTGCATCAACGGTACGGGCATCCAGAACTCCTGGCTGAAGCACCACGTGGCGGGCAACCTGGGCTACGACGGCATGAACGCGGCGGCGGCGGGGGTACCCGTGGGCGCGGAAGGGCTGGTGACGCTGCCCTTCGGCAACGGCGCCGAACGGGTGCTGGAAAACAAGCAACTCGGCGGCTCGGTGCACGGGCTGGACTTTAACCGGCACACGTCGGCGCACCTCTACCGGTCGGCGCAGGAGGGCATCGTGTTTGCCCTCAACTACGGCTTCGACATCATGAACAACCTGGGCTGCCGGGCCAGTACCGTGCGGGCCGGCGACGCCAACATGTTCCTGAGCCCCCTCTTCGGCGAGGCGTTTGCGGCCACCACCGGCGCCACCGTGGAACTTTACAACACCGACGGCGCCCAGGGAGCGGCCCGCGGAGCCGGCATCGGCGCTGGCCTGTACGGGAGCACGGCCGAAGCTTTCACGGGCCTGCGCACCACCCGCGTGATCGAACCCAAACCGGATTTAAGGGATGCCTACCAGGAAGCGTACCTGCGGTGGCTGCGGGTGTTGCTGGCGGAACTGGGATCAGGATTTACGGGATAATGGGATGACCAGGATGATCCAGACTTCGATTCGCTTGATGAAAGGATGACGGGGATGGGATGTACGAGCTTTTTTAACCTTTAATCCATCCTTTCCCAACCCTTATCTCCAACCCTTCGAATAACCCTTTTTGAACCCTTCATACAACCTTTTTTTAACCCTTCTCTAACTCTTCAACCATGCCTACGAAAGTCGTTACCGGAAACACCGAGTACTTCCCGGGAATTCCGCAGATCAAATATGAGGGCCGGGAGTCGGACAACCCGCTGGCGTTCAAGTTTTACGACCCCAACAAGGTGGTTGCCGGCAAGACCATGCGCGACCACTTCCGCTTTGCGGTGGCCTACTGGCACTCCTTCACCGGCACGGGCGGCGACCCGTTCGGCCCGGGCACCAAGCTGTTCCCGTGGGACCAGAAGCCCGACATCCTCGGCCGCGCCCACGACAAGATGGACGCCGCCTTTGAATTCATCACCAAGCTGGGTGTGGACTTCTACTGCTTCCACGACGTGGACGTGGTGGATGAGGGCGAAGACTTCCGGCACCTGGAACGCAACCTCCGCACGATGGTAGAGTACGCGCAGCAGAAGCAGCGGGAGTCGGGCGTAAAGCTGCTGTGGGGCACGGCCAACCTGTTTTCGCACCCCCGCTACATGAACGGCGCGGCCACCAACCCTGACTTCCGGGTGGTGTCGTTTGCGGCCACGCAGGTTCAACATGCCATTGACGCCACCATTGCGCTGGGCGGCACGGGCTACACGTTCTGGGGCGGCCGGGAAGGCTACATGACGCTACACAACACCAACATGAAGCGGGAACTCGACCACCTGGGCCGCTTCCTGCAAATGGCCCGCGACTACGGCCGCAAGCAGGGCTTCAAGGGCACGTTCTACATTGAGCCCAAGCCGATGGAGCCCACCAAGCACCAGTACGACTACGACGCGGCCACGGTGATCAGCTTCCTGCGGCACTACGGCCTGGACCACGACTTTAAGCTGAACCTGGAAACGAACCACGCCACGCTGGCCGGCCACAGCTTCCAGCACGAACTGCGGGTAGCCGCCGACGCGGGCCTGCTGGGCAGCATCGACGCCAACCGCGGCGACTACCAGAACGGCTGGGATACCGACCAGTTCCCCAACGACGTACTCGAACTGACCGAGGCGATGCTCATCATCCTGGAGGCGGGCGGCTTCAAGGACGGCGGGGTGAACTTCGACGCCAAGACGCGCCGCAACTCGACGGACCTGGAAGACCTGTTCATTGCCCACGTGGGCGGCATGGACGTCTTTGCCCGGGCCTTGCTGGCGGCATCCGACATTCTCCAGAAGTCGGTGTATCCCAAGATGCGTTCGGCCCGCTACGCCACCTACGACACCGGCGACGGCAAGCTTTTCGAAGAAGGCCAACTTACCCTCGAACAACTCGCGGCCCTTTCGGCCCAGGGCGAACCGCCGCTGGTGAGCGGCAAGCAGGAGTTGTACGAGAACATCATCAACCAGTATATTAAGTAGGGGCTGGATAGAACCGGCTTTGTTTGGAAAAGGGTGGCCGAGAGGCTGCCCTTTTCCTTTTCAGACTATTTAGGAACACACTTCCGTGAAATATTCACCAAAGTCCATGTAGTATAAGTCATCAAAACTCGAAAATATAAAGCAGATAGAGGAGTAATAATTTTTACAATAATAAATATCGTGAGCATTAATCATTCTTTAAATTTGTGAAAATTATATCATTTGTACACCAGTTAAATTTAAACGACAGGACAATGAGTACAGAGTACGCAAAATTCGAGGAGGCTTGGTTGAATGAGATACTATTTGACAATCCTACTTCAGTCTTAAAAGGTAGGCGATTCGCCCGTAAGTTGTTATCTCAATGGCTAGACTTTAATGAAGATAATGATGAGATTATTTTTTGTGATGGTGCCGGTGACGGTGGTATTGATGCCGCTTATTTTCAAAGAAAAGACAACCAAGAAGATAATGGCCCCGAAGGAGATAAGTGGTTTCTTATTCAAAGTAAATATGGGAAAGCTTTTTCTGGTACAGATACGTTATTGACAGAGGGTCAAAAACTCATTGATACTTTGGACGGACAGCGGACTAACCTGTCCTCAATGTCAGCGGATATCGTGCAACGTTTGGTGCAATTTAGAAGAGCTGCTTCGGATAAAGATAAGCTCATTCTAGTATTTGCAAATAATGACCCATTGAATGAAGCCGAGCAAAGAGCTTTAAACGATATAAAGTCGATAGGGCGCAATAGATTAGGAGAAATTTTCGATGTAGAAAGTGTGAATCTACAAACTATTCATAATAGATTAGCTGAGCAAGAAAAACAACGTAGTACTATCAAGGTTCCTATAATAGCAAGTCTCGTACTTTCTGGTTCCGAGTTACTGGTTGGTTCTGCAAAGCTGGTTAATTTGTACAAATTTTTAAAAGATTATCAAAGCAAGACGCACGATCTCGATTTGATTTATGAAAAGAACGTAAGGAAATTCTTAGGAGGTGGCAGAGTCGTAAATCGAGGTATAGCAGACACAATAGACAAAGAACCTGAGCGATTCGGTTTATATAATAATGGGATTACGATAGTAGTAGAAGACTTCAACTTTTTAGAAACAGACAAGTACGAATTGACAGAACCATACATTGTCAATGGTTGCCAAACCACTAAAACCATCTGGAATGAACTTAAAAGAAAGTTAGACAGCGGTGGATCGGGAACAAATCCTGAACTGGAACAATATAAGGAAAAGCTTAATAAAGGAATTATAGTTGTAAAAATTGTAAAGGTCGGCAGCCACGGTGAAGAACTTCTTATAAACACAACTAAGTACACCAATAGTCAAAATGCGGTAGGTCAAAAAGATTTTATTGCTCTCGAAAAGAGCTTTAAATATTGGGCTACTGAGATGTCACGACAGTACAAAGTTTATCTTGAAATCCAAAGAGGGGGGTGGGAATCAGAAAAAGCAAAGCAAAACACAACAATAAGAGCCACTACTTATGATGGCTACGCCAATGCTTTTGATCTACTAAAAATATATGGTGCTGCATGGTTATACGAACCAGGTCTAGCCTTTGGTAAGAATCCACCCTTTGCTCCGGGCGGCAGTATATTCAAGAAGATTACAGAATCTGAATACTTCGGCGTTCAAGAACTATACGCTTCTTATCTATTGTTAAAATTAACTAAGCAACTTAATTTCGGCCGTGGAGCAGACTTTCCTACAAGAGGACAGACACGCTACCTGTTTAGCTTTGTATTAATGCAATTACTGAAAGATGTTATGGTTTATGCTGGAATGAATACAGACTATAATAATCTGTCTCAAGCAATGATCAAAATATTAAAAGATTGTGACTCAGAGGCTGCAAAAAATTTGTACAATTCCGCGTTACAGGTAATAGATGAATACATGACAAGTGGAATGGAAAGCAGCATTTACACTGAACCTAAATATTCAGGTGACTCTAATGCTTATTTAAAGGACGTAAAATTAGGCAAAAGCGATGATTACTCCCCTAAACTTATGAACCTTATTGCTCTTCAGAAACAATTATTGAGAAGGCCAATGGGTGCAATGCCGGCAATGAGTAGATCTATTGTAAATACTATAAACGCAAGTTAAAGCACGTTCTCATTCTATTCATTATCCTGCGTGTTAGCGATGATTACACGCAGGATAAATCTTATTATATTAAATCACTACAACTAATATAGAAGCAGATTATAAAAATTTGACTTGAACACCTGTTATATTTATTTTTTATATACATTTTTCTCTGCAATAGATTTTGGACATAGAAGCATTACTTCCTACCTCCACTCCTCCCCTCCCCTCCCCGCATTTCCCGAAACGCGTCTCGGAACCGGAACAGCTCGTGCATGATCTTCATCAGGTACGCGTTGTCGCACTTGTCTTCCTGCAACTGCCAGCTTACCAGTTCGGCCACCTGGTTGAAGAACGCCTCGTACCCGTCGGGTGAGTGGCTGGTTACCAGTTCGAGCAGGGGCGTAAAGTCATGCGGTGCGCTGTGCTGCTTACCGGTAGCCAGCAGTTCTTGAAGGGCAGGTGTGCCTTGAATCATGTCTTGGGCGTTCGGATGGGTAGGGTTCAACATAAGGCTATGGGTTTTTAAGTTGAAGGTTCAATATGACCGCTAAAAGTTTTTAGTAAAACATCACAAAAAAGAAGTGCTATCGCACAATGCAAGTTTACTAAAATATTTTAGCCAATCAAGGGCTTGTTTACTAACATCAATTAGTATTTTTGGGAAGTGGCTATCTTTGCCCAAATCCCCGGCGAATGGACGCATCCCTGCTCAAGAGAATCGAAGAATTGCGGCGGCTCAAGGAGAAGTTTGGCTTAGACCAGAACAAAATTGCCCGGTACGCCGAGCCACCGAAAAGCTACGTCACCGTGTCGCACGTACTCAAGGCCGAAAACGCGAAGTACCTGACCGAGACCAACGTGGCCGCCATTGAAAAGGGGGTGCGGAAAATCCTCGACGAGTTCCGGGAAGAGTTGTGCCGGTAGCGCCGACGCCCAAAGCCCGAGAGGTTTCGGAAAACCTTTCGGGTTTGTTCATGCTTCCCGTTTACCATTGCCACTCTATGCCTTGCCTACCGCGGCACAAGCCTTAGGCCATAGGTATTGCATGGCGAGGTGGACCACATGGCGGTAGGTGTCGCATGGCGGTAGGTGTCGCATGGCGGTAGGTGTCGCATGGCGGTAGGTGTCGCATGGCGGTAGGTGTCGCATGGCGGTAGGTGGACCGCGTCGCGGGAAAGGGTCGCGTCGCGGCTCCCCTCCTCGGAGGGGTTAGGGGGTGGGTTTACCTACAGGAGACACGTGACATGGGGATCACTGGCAGGAAAGACACTCCTATGCAAAATTTCTCGCAGGTTTTCCCTTTTGGTGGATTCCTGAGGCGGTGATCCCTCGATAACTTGTCTCACGCAGGTAAACCCACCCCCTAACCCCTCCGAGGAGGGGAGCCGCGACGCGACCCTTTCCCGCGACGCGGTCCACCTCGCCATGCGACACCTACCGCCATGCGACACCTACCGCCATGCGACACCTACCGCCATGCGACACCTACCGCCATGCGACACCTACCGCCATGCGACACCTACCGCCATGCGACACCTACCGCCATGCGACACCTACCGCCATGTGGTCCACCTCGCCATGCAATACGGATGACCTAAGGCTTGTGCCGCGGTAGGTACGTCGTACGGCAATGCCGGCCTGCAAGGTGGCCCGTCCTGCAATGCGAATCAGGCCGTGAAAGGTTTGCTTCGTGGCCTTTGCAACAAGCAGACAAAACGGGTGAACCAACTTGTTATCCTTTCTCCCTTTCGGAGGTGACTGTCCGGGGGAAGAAGGACGTATAATGCCGTATGCCCAGGAAGATCATTCCCTACAACCCGCGGCTGAAAGCACTTGCCCGGCAACTCCGCAGCAACCTCACACGGACTGAAGCGGCGCTGTGGGATCATTTGAAAAACAAGCAATTAATGGGCTACGACTTTGACCGGCAACGCCCGGTTGACGAATACATCGTTGACTTCTTCTGTAAGGACCTGCTCCTTGCCATCGAGATAGACGGCGCCAGCCACGATCACCCCGACGCGTACCTGGAAGACATACACCGCCAGCAACGCCTCGAAAGCCTGGGCATCCGCCTCCTACGGTTCACTGACCACGACGTACACAAGAATCCGGCGGCGGTAGCAAGGGCTATTGAAGACTGGATCAACCAGCAGTCGTAGGGATCGGAAATGAATCTTTCCCTTGAATGATTGCCAACGCCTTTCTCAATTCCTGGTTCTCATAAGGCTTACCAATGGCTGCCCAGGGCCGTAAACGACGGACGGCTGTTCCCCTAAAACCCCTTACCTTTGCCCCTTACCACTACTTCACCAACCCGCTATGGCCCGCAACAAACCCCGCAAGCCGGCTCCCGCCCCCGTAAAGCTGTCCCCCGAAAAGTACATCCAGACCAAGGCCCGCAGCCTGCCCGTGCACGAATGCCTCATCAACCCCGACTGGCAAGAGAGCGGCATGGCAACGGTGCTGGTGTGCCGCAAGCAGCCGAGCGGCAACCTCATTGTGGGTCTGTACCTGGTGGACGTGCTTTGCCTGGGCCTCAAGATCACGTACTTCTACTTCAACCAAACGGCCCGCTACTACGAGGAAGAACTGAAAGACCTGTTGTACCAGGGACAAACCTACGAGCCCTGCGACTACGTGCTGGCCCACAACGTCATCTACGGCGCCATTGCCTACGCCGAAGACCTGGGCTTCCGGCCCGACAAAGACTTTGCCGTGACCCAGTACATCCTGGCGGAAGACGACGAAAGCGTGGAACTGGTCGAACTCGAATTTGGCCGCGACGGCAAGCCCTGCTTCGTGGCCGGGCCGCGCGACAATGTCGCCCTGATAACCGGCAAGCTGCGGGCCGCCGTGGGGGAAGGCAACTTTACGGTCATGTACCCGGGCGGTCCTTTCGGGAATGACGCGGCCTTCGATGAGGACGATTTCGAGGATGAGGACGACGAGAACGCCGACGAAGCATTCGACGAATACGAGGAGGTGGATGAGGACGAGAACAAAGCGGAGAACAATGACGCAGACAAGCCTCTCTTACCCGGCAACGGCTGACTGAACACCGGTTATCCGGTATTTTACCGGGCTTTTATGGGAATGTTCGAAGCGGTCGCGCCGCCTTTGGCCCGCGTGACCGGCTGCGCCCGAAGGGAAGTAAACGGGTGGACACTTCCTAAAATTGGGGCAATATTTGGTTAACTTTTTCGTAAAATGGACGGCGGTCTCTCCCTAAACCCGTAAATTAGAAGTAGACTCATACCGCCAGCCATACATGAAATTGCCGTCATTCATTCAAAATAACCTGTACGCGCTGATTGCCGTTGCCAGCCTTTTCGGCGTAATCACCAGCGTGTACAACAATGCCCGGCTTGCCATCGGGAGCCGCAAGGAAGAAATGCGCATCCGCCACAGCGCCATCGACCTGGAGTACGAAATGTACGTGGTGAACACCCGCATGGACCGCACCAAAGAGCAGATCGAACAGATTGCGCGGGAGAACAACCTGCCGGCCAGCACCACGGGCACGTCGCTGGCCGTGAAGGGCAACCTGCCGGCCGATCACGTCCTGTACCGCCTGAGCAGCGAGTTGGCCGAACAGGAAAACGAAGTGGAACTCATCCGGGGCCGGATGATCCAGAACCAGCGGCGGCTCGACGCCTGCACCAGCGGCCGTGATTTTGCCATCGTCATCCTCGAACTCGCCGGCTTGTTCAGCTACCTGGTGCTGTACGTGGTGGTGAAGGCCCGCAACGTGCGGGCACGGACCTGGCGCGATTCGCGTTACTAGCCCCATACCTAACGTACGCCCGTTGCTTACCAAACCTGCCTTGCCATGACCATAAAAACCCGGGCCACGGTGGCTGACTACCGCAAGCTGCCGGAAGGCGCCAAGTACGAGTTGATTGACGGAGAAATCGTTGAAAAAGAGAATCCCGACATGCCAGGACCTAAAATCAGGCACCAGGCCCTCTCCACCCGCCTGGTGATTGGGCTCGGCCGCCACATTGTCGAGAACGGATTGGGTTTGCTGCTTCACGCCCCGGCCGACGTGTATTTTGATGCCGAAAATGCCTTCCAACCCGACATTTTATTCGTAGCCGAAGCGAGGGTAGAAGCCCTGGTACGGGAGGACGGCGTGTATGGCGCACCTGATCTGGTCATTGAGATTCTTTCGCCTTCCACGGGCTACTACGACTTGAAAAGCAAGTTCCAGGTGTACGAAAAATACGGCGTGCAGGAGTACTTTATCGTTGACCCCAAGGACGACGAGGTGATTGGCTACCGCAACGAAGGGAGCAGGTTTAATGAATTTTTCCGCGAAAGAGGCCGGCTGCAATCCACCTTGCTCGACTGCAAAATCTCCTTTTGACGAGGAAGCTTCACACAAAGGGCGCAAAGAGGTACGCGTTCGCCTTGTGGTCTTTGCGTTTACTTTACGCCCTTTGCAGTCCTATCTTTGCGGTCTTTGCGCTTCTTTGCGCCTTTGCGTGAAACCTCTTCTCCGTGGTAAAACTTTTTACTTCAGTCCGCCCACCATATCCTTGGCAATTACCCACTGGTCGAACTGCTCATTGGTAAGGTAGCCCAGGGCCAGGGCCGATTCGCGCAGCGACGTGCCTTCCTTGTGGGCTTTCTTGGCGATTTCGGCGGCCTTGTAGTAGCCGATGTGCGGGTTCAGGGCCGTCACCAGCATCAGGGAGTTTTCCACGTGGCGGTTGATCATCTGGTGGTTGGGCTCGATGCCCACGGCGCAGTGCTGGTCGAACGAGTCGCAGGCGTCGCCGATGAGGCGGGCGGCCATCAGCAGGTTAAAGATGATCACCGGCTTGAACACGTTCAGTTCGAAGTGCCCGTTGAGGCCGCCAATGGTAATGGCCGCGTCGTTGCCGATCACCTGGGCGCACACCATCGTCATGGCCTCGGCCTGCGTGGGGTTTACCTTGCCCGGCATGATGGAGGAGCCCGGTTCGTTTTCGGGGATGAATATTTCGCCGATGCCGCTGCGGGGGCCCGACGAAAGCATCCGGATGTCGTTGGCAATCTTCATCAGGCTCACGGCCAGCGTCTTCAACGCCCCCGACGTTTCCACCGCCGCGTCGTGGGCCGCCAGCGACTCGAATTTATTGGGGGCCGTCTTGAACGGGTGCCCGGTGAGGCCGGCAATCTTCTCGGCCACCAGTTCCGAGTACCCCTTCGGCGTGTTGAGGCCCGTGCCCACGGCGGTGCCGCCCAGGGCCAGTTCGGAGAGGTGGTCCAGCGTGTTGCGCAGCGCCTTCAGGCCGTTGTCGAGTTGGGCCACGTAGCCCGAAAACTCCTGGCCCAGCGTGAGCGGCGTAGCGTCCATGAAGTGCGTGCGGCCGATCTTCACCACGTCCTTAAAGTCTTCCGACTTCTGGGCCAGCGTGTTGCGCAGCTTCTGCACCATCGGGATGGTGTGCTCCACGATGAGCGAATACGCGGCAATGCTCATGGCCGTGGGGAACGTATCGTTGGACGACTGCGACTTGTTGACGTCGTCGTTGGGGTTGAGGGCCTTTTTCTCGTCGCCCAGCTTGCCGCCCAGCAGCACGTGGCCGCGGTTGGCTACCACTTCGTTCACGTTCATGTTCGACTGCGTGCCCGAGCCGGTCTGCCACACCACCAGCGGAAACTGGTCGTCGAGCCCGCCCGCCAGGATTTCGTCGCACACCCGGGAGATGATGTCGGCCTTGTCGGCGGCCAGCACGCCCAGTTGCTGGTTGGCCTGGGCGGCGGCTTTCTTGAGAATGGCAAAGGCCCGGATCACCTCTTTGGGCATCAGGTGGCCGCCAATGGTGAAGTTTTCGCGGGAACGCTGGGTTTGGGCGCCCCAGTACTTGTCGGCGGGTACTTTTACCTCGCCCATGGTATCCTTTTCAATGCGGTAATCCATAACCAATCTTAGATTTTGAATTTTAAATTTTGAATGCTGAATGAAAACACAACGCGGGCGGCAAAAATAAACCCCGGCCGCCAGGATGTTACGGGCCAGGGTCGGTAAAGCCGCGTTACGCGGGCTTCTGCACTTTGTCTTTGATGAGGTTCTTGCGCCGGAGAATGGACTCGGTAGCCCGCAGGTCGTTGTCGGAAGCGAAAATGTCGAAGGGCCAGTACAGGAACTGGGCCCGCGACAGCACCAGCAGGAAGTGGTCTTTCTCCTTGTAGGCGCCTTTGATCATGTCCCACTTCATTTGCATGCCTTCCCGCTGGTTGAGCTTGGCCAGGATCTGGCGGGTGTCAATCTCGTAGGACATCTTCTGGAACATCACCTTGTACTGCTCCAGTTGCGATACGCCCGTAAACTGGATGGCCCAGAAGGCCAGGTAGCCGACCACCACCAGGATGGGGATGATGTAGATCCAGTAACTGGGGTACACCGTCAGGTTGAGGATGATGTTGACGACGATGAGGCCCACCGGCACGGCCGCCCAGTACCACTGCGTGCGGAGCAGGTGCTTCATGGCAATGCTGATATACTTTTTAGGTTCTAAGGCGTACTTTTTGGTTTTGATGACTTGTCCGCGGAACTGGCTTTCAGGTTGATAATACATGGACGGAACGTGAATTTAATGATTGTGTCTCCCTCGTCCGGGCGGCCCGGCGGCTGGGGAGGGCTCCCGCCGAAAATGGCGCGGCAAAGTTAATGAAAGATCAGGATTTACGGTACCAAAGGGATGGATCAGGATTCACAGGATTAAGGGATTTCCAGGATTACGACTACGAAAATCCTGGCAATCCCTTAATCCTGTAAATCCCGATCCGTCCTGCTAATCCTCGAATCCTGTAAATCCCGATCCTCAGTACGCCTTCAAGCTGATATCCAGGCTCTTGGTGGAATGGGTAAGGGCGCCGACGGAGATGAAGTCCACGCCGGTTTCGGCCGCGGCGGCAATGGTAGCCTCCGTGATGCCGCCCGAGGCTTCGGTGAGGTACTTGCCGCGGATGCGGGCTACCGCCTCGCGCATCAGTTCGGGCGACATGTTGTCGAGCATGATCCGGTACACGCCGCCTACCTCCAGCACCTCGTCCACCTCGTCGAGGCTCCGCGTTTCGACCACGATCTTGAGGTCTTTGCCCATGCGGCGCAGGTAGTCGCGGGTAGACCGGATGGCATGGGTGATGCCGCCGGCGTAGTCCACGTGGTTGTCCTTGAGGATGATCATGTCGAAGAGGCCGAAACGGTGGTTGACGCCGCCGCCGATGACCACGGCCCACTTTTCCATCATCCGGAAGTTGGGCGTGGTCTTGCGGGTGTCGAGCAGTTTGGCCTTGGTGTGGGCAATGAGCCCGGTAAAGTGCCGCGTGCGGGTGGCAATGCCGCTCATGCGCTGCATGCAGTTGAGCACCAGCCGTTCGGCCCCCAGAATGGATTGCGCCTTGCCTTCCACGGTGAGCCCCACGTCGCCGGGCTTTACGGCCGTGCCGTCATCGATGAGCGTATTCACCTGCAAATCCGGGTCCACGGCCCGGAAGATGATGGGAGCCAGGGCGGCGCCGGCCAGCACCCCCGTGTCTTTGATGAGCAGCCGGGCCCGTTTCCGGGCGGTGGCCGGCACGGCCGCCAGCGAAGAATGGTCGCCGTCCCCCACGTCTTCGCGGAGGGCGCTGCGGATGAACTGGTCGATGGCTTCGGGACTGAGGTAGGAGAGTTGCATGGTGCAAAGGTAAAGGTGGCGCAACAAAAAAGCCACGTCTTCAAAACGTGGCTCCCGGGGGTAAAGTTGATTACGGGCGGTTATTCTCTGCGGAAGTCGATCCGGTCGATCATGTATTTGCCGCCGAACTGCTTGAGCACGATGTACACCAGGTACTTGCCGTTCTGCGCCTGGTAGGTGCCGGTGCTGTACTGGGCCCCTTCCGGCGAGGAACCCTGGTGCACGTAGTTAAAATCTTTGGCCGGATTCTTCTGAAAAAAATTTTTCAGAATCAGCTCGGCCTGGGTGTTGCTCACCTTGTCGAACTCCACGTTTTCAGACTCTACGATCAGCTCGATATTGTTGTTGAAGTGCCGGGCCAGGTCCCGGGAGTTGCCGGATTTCAAGGCCAGCTTCGCCCCGCTGAACACGTCACTCTGCGCCTGGGTTGCCTGGGTGACGCCGAAGGCGAACAGGACCACCAACAGCCACCGGCCAACCCCTGCTTCAAAAAATTTCTTCATGGAAAATGGACGTAAAATTTTATTCATCAGCTATTTCGCTAAAACTATGCCAATTCGGATTTCGGACCCGAAACCTAAGCGGAAAGATACCGCAAACGGAGTGAATGTAAAACTTTTTGGCAAAATGCGGAAACCCCCGTCCCCTTTTTCGGCAACCCCATGCGCCCCGCCCCGTTTCTCCGCGTATCTTTGGGAGGAAGTATTGAGTATTGAGTAGTAAGTATTGAGTACGGCGCTGCCTGTGCATTCCGGACTAGTTCACTTACGTAGTACTCAATACGCAATACCCACTACTTACTACTACCATACGTCATGCACAAAAAAGTCATCCTCCTGATCCTGGACGGGTGGGGCATTGCCACCGATCCCAAGGTGTCGGCCATCGACCAGGCCAACACGCCCTTCGTTGATTCGCTCTACCTCCAGTATCCCCACAGCAAGTTGCAAACGTCGGGCCTCGACGTGGGCCTGCCGGAAGGACAAATGGGCAACTCCGAGGTGGGCCACATGAACATCGGGGCCGGCAAGGTGGTGTACCAGGATTTGGTGAAGATCAACAAGGCCGTTGCCGAACACACCCTCGACGCGGAACCCGCCCTGGTCGAAGCCCTCGAATACGCCCAAAGCCGGGGCCGGAAGGTCCACTTCATGGGGCTCGTGTCGGATGGCGGTGTGCATTCCCACATCGATCACCTCAAAGCCCTCTGCCACATTGCCCGCAACCGCAACGTCACCAACTTCTACGTCCACGCCTTCACCGACGGCCGCGACACCGATCCCAAGGGCGGCCTGGCTTATTTGCAGGAATTGCAGGGCACCCTGGCCCGGACGGGCGGCAAGCTGGCCTCCATCACCGGCCGCTACTACGCCATGGACCGCGACAACCGCTGGGAACGCGTAAAGCTGGCCTACGATGCCCTGGTGAACGGCACCGGCGAAGCCGCCACTGATCCGCTGGAAGCCGTGCGGCGGTCGTACGAAGCCGGGGTTACCGACGAATTCATCAAGCCCATCATCGTTACGGACGGCGAAAACCGGCCCGTGGCCCGCATCGAGCCCGGCGACGTGGTGCTGTGCTTCAACTTCCGCACCGACCGCGGCCGCGAAATCACGCAGGCCCTCACCCAGCAGGACTTCCCCGAGCAGCAAATGCGCAAGCTGGACCTGTACTACGTGACGATGACCAACTACGACGACAAGTTCCAGAACGTGCACGTGATCTTCGACAAGGACAACCTCCAGAACACGCTGGGCGAAGTGCTGGCCAATGCGGGCAAAAAGCAGATTCGCATTGCCGAAACGGAGAAGTACCCGCACGTGACGTTTTTCTTCTCGGGGGGTCGCGAAGACGAATTCGAGGGCGAACGCCGCCTCATGTGCCCCTCGCCCAAGGTCGCCACCTACGACCTGAAGCCCGAAATGAGTGCCTTCGACATCCGCGACGCCATTGTGCCCGAACTGCAAAAGGGGGAAGTGGACTTCGTGTGCCTCAACTTCGCCAACGCCGACATGGTGGGCCACACGGGGGTATTCGAAGCGGCCGTAAAAGCCTGTGAGACCGTGGACCAGTGCACGGAAGCGGTGGTTAAAGCCGCCTTAGCCAACGGCTACTCGGCCCTCATCATCGCCGACCACGGCAACTCCGACATGATGGTAAATACCGACGGCAGCCCTAACACGGCCCATACCACCAACCCGGTGCCCTGCATCCTGGTGGACAATGGCTACAAGGGCAAAATCACCGACGGCCGCTTAGGCGACATCGCCCCCACCATCCTCGAACTGATGGGCGTACCCCAACCCCCGGAAATGACGGGCAAGTCATTGTTGAAGTATTAGGGGGTTGGAAGGTCATTAGCCCACGGTTTCAACCGTGGGTCCAAACGGGTAGTATATGCGCAGAAACAAGCTGGTGAACACCCGGGATCGAGGTTTTCGCCAATCCAAAATTCAAAATCTAAAATTCATCATTGCCACTGCGGCCGTTGTGCTGGCGGGCCTTTCCGGCTGCGGCGAGGTAACGGGCAACGCCGACAGTCGCTTCGTAGGGCTGGAGGCATTGCTGGATGAGCAGGTACGCCTGCTGCAATCGTCCAATCCGGCGGTGAAGAAAAGGGTGCTGGCGACGGGCGGCGCGGAAGAAAAGGTATTCCGGAGCGTGGACTGGCAGAAAGAGCTGGCCGCTTTCCGGCAGGCCGACCTGAGCAAGCCGGGCCTGCGGGGCGCTTACACCGTGCAGGACGTGGCCCCCAACGTGCGGCTGTTCCGGGTAAAGCCCGGCGAGAACACCGAAGTGCAGGAAGTACGCGTCGAGTTTGCGGACGGCAACCGGGTAAAATCAGTGCAGGCCCTGGTGAACGACGAAAACTACCTCTACCACACCCGCCGCACCTTCCGCCTCGACTTTGCGCCCCGCGGCGATCAGTGGCTGGTGCGCACCTACCGGATCGAAGGCTTCCAGAAGCTGCTCTGGAACCAGGCCAAGCCCTTTGCCGTGCAGGCCGAAGTATTGTAGTGGTTTTTTGCCCCATACGTTCCTGTTGGAGGGCATCGGCAGATGAACACGCTCGAAGTCGACACTTTCCCGTATCCGCGCCAAAGGCCGGCTTTGTCATGCGGGCGGAAGGAAGCATCTGGGGCATAAAGCCCGCATGGTACGAATCACGCCACATGTCTGGCGCAGGCGTCCGCCTGTGCCCTTCCGGACAGGAAGCGTCCGCTTCCAGCCGTTAGGCTAACGCTTCTTCCAGTTGACAAGCTAACTTAATTATAATGCGGGCCCGTCTCTTTCAAAGCGCTCCTTCCATTGGTGCCGGTCCTCCGGGTTGTGCCGCTTTTCAAGACGCGTTAGCCTGGCGGCTGGAAGCGGACGCTTCCCGTCCGGAGCGGCACAGGCGGACGCCTGCGCCAGACATGTGGCGTGATTCGTACCATGCGGGCTTTATGCCCCAGATGCTTCCTTCCGCCCGCATGACAAAGCCGGCCTTTGGCGCGGATACGGGAAAGAATCCTTACCCATCCGGGTAGGATATCCTTTTTTCAAATACGTCTGAGGTAACACAAGGTCCACGTCTATGCCCATTGCTTCCCAGACATCCCCTTGCTCCCACTGTAATTAAAACGGCAAGGCGACCCGCACGGGCGGTTTATCCGGATAATCTTCCTACCTTATTGTTTTGCAGCATCACCCGATTGGATTACAGAAAGGATTGCATGATCGCATCACTCCGCCATTCCATCATTCAATCCATTCTGCCCGAAACATAACTTTCTTATGAACGATTTTCAGGTGGGAACATCGCCCCTGGCCCACAACCCGCTCCTGTTCGCCCAGGCGTTGGTGCAGGCCCTGGAGGAAGGCGTGGCGACGCTGAACGGCAACGACCAGCTTACCTTCTGCAACCCGGCCTTCGGGCAACTGCTCGGCCGGCCGGCCGCATCGCTGGTGGGCCAATCGCTCCGCGAACTGTTTCCGGACGGGCTGTCGCCGGACGAAAGGGTCGATCCGGATTTCGGGCGCGAAACACCGGGAGCTTCCCGCGGGTGGCTCTCCGTGCGGGTCGTGCCGGTGCCGTCGCCCGGTGACCAGCCGCCCGGGGAACGCCTCGTCATTCTCAAACCCGCCCCCGTGAAACCAGCCGGGACGGATGCCGGGCCCGGCTACCCCTCCGAAGCGGAAGTGGCTGACCTGGTGGCCCACCCGTTCCTGAAAAAAATCATCAGTGCCCTGCCCGGCGTGGTCACCGTGTACAACGTCCGCACGGACCGGTACACCTACGTGGGGCCGGGCGTGGCCTCCCTGCTGGGCTACGATCCGGGTGAACTGCGGGCCGGGGGCTGGTCCTTCTTCCAGGAACGCATTCATCCCCAGGACCGGGAGGCCGTGCAGCAATACCAGGACGCCCGGCGCCGCGCCGCGGAAGACGGGTCGCCGGCCGCCCCGCTCGAATACCGGGTCCGGCACCGGAACGGCGAATGGAAGTGGCTGCGCAGCACCGGCGTAGTCCTCGACCGCGACCCCGGGGGCCGCGTACTGCACGTGGTGGACGGGTGGCAGGACGTGACCGAATCGCGGATGGACGTGACCGAACTCCAGCACACCCGCAGCGCCCTCCACGAGAAGCAGCGGCTCATCGGGCGCATCACCGACACCACCCCCGACATCCTGTACATCTACGACCTGAAGGCGCAGCGCAACGTGTACGCCAACCGCCGCCTGTCCGAGGTGCTGGGCTTCTCGGTGGAGGAAGTCCAGGCGATGCGGGACCGCTTCCTGGCCCTTTTTACGCACGCCGACGACTACCCCCGGCTGCTCGACGCCATGCAACGGCTGGCGGGGGCCGCCGACCAGGACGTGGTGGAAGTGGAATACCGCATCATGGACCCGCAGGGCAACTGGCACTGGTTCTACGACCGCGCCACCATCTTTACCCGCGACCCCGACGGGTCGGTGCGCGAGGTGCTGGGCTCTTCGCAGGACGTTACCGAACGGAAGCTGGCCCAGCAGCAACTCACTGAAAGAGAATACTTCATCAAGCAGGTGGCCGACGCTACGCCCGACGGGCTGTACGTGTACGACCTGCAACTGGGCCGGTCGGTGTACAACAACCGCCAGATTTACCAGACGCTCGGCTACTCGTACGAGGCGTTTCACGCCTTGGGCACCAGCACCACCCAAACCATTACGCACCCCGAAGACCTGCCCCTCCGGCTGACGCACTTCGAACGGCTGGCCCGCCTGGCCGACGGTGAGGTGGCCGACCTCGAATACCGGGTGCGCACCGCGGCCGGCGAGTGGCTGTGGGTGCACAGCCGCGACAGCGTATTCAAACGCACGGCCACCGGGGTGCCCTGGCAGATCCTAGGTATTGTGCAGGACGTGACCGAACAGAAAAAAGGCGCCCAGGAACTGGCCTACAAAGACCACCTCATCGGGCAGATGCTGGCCAACTTCCCCCTGGTACTCACCCGCATCAGCCGCGAGGGAACTGTACTCGAATGCACCGGCTCGGGGCTGCGGAGTCTGGGCCTCCGGGACAACGGGCTGCGCGGCGTCAACCTGCCGGCCCTGTTTCCCAAAGCGGCCCCGTACCTGCGCGAAGTCATGAACGGCAACAAGGCCACCTTCCTCTACGATGCCGAGGTGGACGGGGAGCGGAAATACTTCCAAAATTATTACTTCTATGACGCCGGGCAGGCCTGCGCCGTGGGCTTTTCCATCGACGTTACCGAGCAGAAGGAAGCCGAAGAACAACTCGCCGAGAGCCGGCAGTTCATCGAGCAGATCACCCAGGCCGTGCCCCAGATCATCTACGTGTTCGACCTCACCGAGGGGCGGAACCTGTACATCAACCGCGAAGTGTACACCTCGCTGGGTTATTCACCGGCGCAGGTTGCCGGCATGGGCGACGGAGTACTGGCCGAACTCATGCACCCCGACGAACGGCAACCGCTGGCGGCGCACTTCGAACGCGTAGGCGCCGAGCCCGGCAAGGTGCACGAGTTCGAGTACCGCATGCGCGACGCCGGGGGCAACTGGCGGTGGTTCTACTGCCGCGACATTCTCTTCAAACGCACCCCTGACGGGCAGCCGTGGCAGGTGCTGGGTTCCGCCCAGGACATTACCGAACGCAAACGCATCGAAACCCGCGTGCAGGAAAGCGAACGGCTGCTCCGCGAATCGCAGGAAATTGCGCACGTGGGTAGTTACAGCTGGGACCTGAAGGCCGACGCCATCACCTGGACCGACGAACACTACCGCATTTTCGGCCTGCCGGTGGGCGGGCCGCTGCACCTCGATACCGTGGCCGGCTACTACCACCCCGACGACCGCCAGTGGGTGCTGGAGGCACTGCGCCGCACGATGGATACCGGCGTACCGTTCGACTGCAACTTCCGCATCGTGCGCCCCGACGGCCAGGAGCGGCACCTGTGGTCGCGGGCCCGGCCGTTCTACGACGGGCAGGGCGAGGCCGTGCGCCTGGCGGGCAGCGTACTCGACGTCACCGAGCTGAAGCAAGCCGAGCAGAAGCTCAAACGGAACAAAGAACAACTGCGCGAACTGAACGCCGGGCTCGAACGGCGCGTGGCCGAACGCACCGCCGAACTGGCCGCCAGCGAAGAACGGTACCGCGTATTCGTGCAGCAAAGTTCGGAAGCCATCTGGCGGTTCGAGTTGCAGGGCATTCCCGCCATTGATCCCGCCCTCCCCGAAGACGAGCAGATCGACCTGATCTACCGGCACGTGTACCTGGCCGAATGCAACGACACCATGGCGCGGATGTACGGCTACGAAACGGCCGCCGAGATCATCGGGGTCCCGCTGGCCCGGATGCTCCCCCGGACCGAGCCGGCCAACCTCCAGTACCTGCGCAGTTTCATCCGTTCCGGCTACCGGCTGGCCAACGCCGAGTCGGTGGAGCCCGACCGGGAGGGCAACGTCAAGTACTTCCTCAACAACCTGTTGGGCATTGCCGAAGACGGCAGGCTGGTGCGGGCCTGGGGCATTCAGCGCGACATTACCGACCGCAAACGCGCCGAAGAGGCCCTGCGGGAAAAGGAACAGGAATACCGGAGCCTGGTGACGGCCACTTCCCAGATGATCTGGTTTACCAACCCCGAAGGCGTCATTACCGAAGACATTCCGCTGTGGCGGCGCTACACCGGCCAGCGCCGCGACGAAGTGACCGGGTACCGCTGGGCCGACGCCCTGCACCCCGACGACCGGGAGCGTACCGCCTACACCTGGCGCCGGGCCGTGGAACGCTGCCAGGTATACGAAGCCGAATACCGCGTGCGCAGCCGCCACGGCGAGTACCGGTGGTTCTTCGCCCGCGGCGTGCCCATCTTCGACCGCAACGGGAACGTGAAAAAGTGGATTGGCGCCAGCAACGACATCCACGACCGCAAGCTGGCCGAAGAAGCCCTCCGGCGCAGCGAGAAACGCTTCCGGGTGGCACTGGAAAATTCCCCGGTGAACGTGTTTGAGTGCGACGCCGACCTGCGCTACACGTGGGCGTACAACCCGCACTTCGGCACCCGGCCCGAGGAACTGCTGGGCAAACGCGACGATGAAATTGCGCCCCCGGCGGTGGCCGAAAAACTGCTCGACTACAAGCGGCAGGCGCTGGCGCTGGGCCGTAGCGGCCGTTTCAACCTGCACGTGAGCCACGACGGGCAGCACTACTACTACGACATCGTGACTGAGCCCCTGCACGACGCGGCCGGCACGGTGGTGGGGCTTACGGTGGCTTCCATCGACGTAACGCCGCAGCGGCGCGTGGAAGAGGCCCTGCGTACCAGCGAAGAACGCCTCGAAATGGCCGTGCGGGCGGCCGGCATCGGCATTTTCGACTGGCGCATCCGCGAAGACCACGTGCTCTGGACCGAGCAGGAGGAACGGCTTTTCGGCCTCGCGCCGGGTACGTTCGCCGGCACTACCGCCGCCTGGGCGGGGTACGTGCTCCCGGAAGACCTGGCGGAAATGCGGCAGCAGTTGCAGGAACACTTCGAAAGGCGGGATACCGAGTTGCCCATGCAGTACCGCATCCGGCGGGCCGACGGGGCCATCCGGTGGATCGAAGGCGTGGGCAAGTTCCTCTACGCCGACGACGGCACGCCGCTGCGGGCCGTAGGCATCAACATGGACATTACCGAACGGAAACTGGCGGACCAGGCCCTGCGGGAGAGCGAATCGCGGTTCCGCCGGCTGTTCGAGTCCGACCTGGTAGGCATTATCTTCAGCGACCGGGAGGGCGTCATTGCCGACGCCAACAACGCCTTCCTGGGCTTGCTGGGCTACGGCCGCGAAGACCTGGCCGCCCGCACCCTCCGCTGGAAAGACCTGACGCCCTCCGAATACCACGACCTCGACGCGCAAGCCATGCGGGAGATGATGGAGAAGGGCGTGGCGACCCCCTACGAAAAAGAGTTTTTCCGCCGGGACGGCTCGCGGGTGGCCATCCTGATCGGGGCTTCGCTGCTCAAAGAAACGACGCCCGGCATGGCCGTGGGCTTCGTGCTCGACATCAGTGACCGGAAGGCAGCCCGGGAACGGCTCCACCTGAGCGAAGAACGCTTCCGGCTCGTGGCCGAAGCCACCAACGAAGGCATCTGGGACTGGGACATCCGCGCCGACCGGGTGTGGCGCAACGAGGGGTACGCCAAGCTGTTCGGCTACCCGCCCGGCCAGGTCAGCGCCAACCTCGAAGGCTGGCAGCAGCGCCTGCACCCGCAGGACGCCGAACGCGTACGCCGGGGTGTGGACGATGCCCTCCACGGCGACAAGGACAACTGGGCCGATGAGTACCGCATTGGCAAGATCGACGGCTCGTACGCCTACGTGATGGACCGCGCCTACATCCTGCGCGACGGGCAGGGCCGGCCCGTGCGGATGATCGGCTCCAAGATCGACCTGACGGCGTTGAAGGAGACGCAGTTGGCGCTGGAGCAGCAGGCCATTGAACTCAAGCAATCCAACGCCGACCTGGAACAGTTTGCCTACATTTCGTCGCACGACTTGCAGGAGCCGCTCAACACCGCCTCCAGCTTTGCCAAGCTGCTCAAGCGCCGCTACGAAAGCCGCCTCGACGGCGACGCCAACGACTTCATTGACTTTGTCGTGGACGCCACCGACCGCATGAAGAAGATCATCAAGTCGCTGCTCGAATACTCGCGGGTAAGTTCGGTAGGCAAGGAGGCCGACGCCGTACCGCTGGAAAAGGTGCTGGGGGAAGTGCGCAAAAACGTTCAGCAGCGGCTGGAAGAAACCGGGGCCGACCTGCGCATCGGGCCCATGCCGACCGTGCGGGCCAACGAGACCCAACTGCTCCAACTGTTCCAGAACTTGGTGGGCAACGCCCTCAAATTCCGGAGCGAAGCCCCGCCCGTCGTTACGGTGGAGGCCGAAGAGGAGGCGGGGCACTGGCGGTTCCGGGTGGCCGACAACGGCATCGGGATGGACATGAAGTACGCGGGAGAAAAGATTTTCCAGGTGTTCCAGCGGCTGCATTCCCGGGAGGAATACGAGGGTACGGGCATCGGGCTGGCGATCTGTAAAAAAATTGTTGAGCGGCACGGCGGCACCATCTGGGCGGAGTCCCAATTGGGTGAAGGCTCCGTATTTTACTTCACCCTGAAGAAGTAAAGCCCTTTTTGGCGGGCAATTTTACATTAAAGTGAATTTAATGTTGGTTTTGTAGCGCCTGGTCCCAAAAAAATGGGTTATTTCGTGTATAATGCGTGCAGATTCCCTTATTTTCGTGACCGCGCGTCTGATATTTTATTATCTTATCTTTGAAGCGACCAGCACCCCATCACTAACCTAGATGCCTTTGATTGACACCGTTTTGTTGATTGATGACGACGAGATCAACAACATGATCTGTACCAAAATTATTAGTAAGAATGATTTTGCGACAAACGTTGTGGCCTGTTCGAGTGCACGTCAGGGGCTTAAGTACCTGCAGGACGCTTTAACTGACGGCGCCAAACCGCTGCCCACGGTCATTTTTCTGGACATCAACATGCCGGTCATGAACGGGTGGGATTTCCTGGACCAGTACAAACAGATGCCCGGGCTGGCCGACAAGGGCATTGTGCTGATCATGCTCTCCTCTTCGTCGTCGGCCAACGACCTGAGCCGCGCCCACAGTTACCCCCAGGTTTCGGATTACATCACCAAGCCGCTCACGGCGGCGCACCTGCAACACGTCCGGGAGCGTTTTTTCAAAGACACCGGTGGCAGCCCCTCCTAGCTCCCTTCCCACGGCCGCCCAGTGGGTGGCCCGGCTGAACCTGCTGCCGCACCCGGAGGGCGGCTATTACGCCGAAACGTACCGCAGCCCGGAAGCAGTAGCCGCCGCGCACCTGCCGGCCCGTTACGGCGGGGATCGGTCCTTTGCCACGGGCATTTACTTTCTGGTTCCGGGCGGCGCGTTCTCCACCCTGCACCGCATCCAATCCGACGAAATGTGGCACTTCTACGCCGGCAGCCGCCTCACGGTGTCCGTCATTCACCCGGAAGGCCGCCTGGAGGAAATTCACCTTGGCCCCGATTTTGCCGCCGGTGAAACCTTCCAGGCCGTGGTACCGGCGGGCTGCTGGTTCGGCTCGAAGGTGCCCGACGCGCAGGGTTACGCCCTGGTGGGTTGCACGGTAGCCCCCGGCTTCGACTTTGCCGATTTCGAACTCGCCGACCGTTCGGCCCTCACCCGCCAGTTTCCCCGGCACGCCGCCGTCATCCACGCCCTGACCCGGGGATAGACATTGGTCAATGGTCATTGGTCAGTAGTCATTGGTCAGTAGTCATTGGTCAATCGGATACGACAACTTACGCGTACCCATTGACCAATGACTACTGACCAATGACTAACTTTTAATCCGGATGCTGCCCATGAGGGCCCGGGCGGTGGCTTGCCACTTGGGTTGCAGTTGGGCGGGGCAGGTAAAGTTGAAGACCATGATTTTGCCGCCCTCCACGGTGTACTGGAGGTAAGAGTACTGGCGCAGGGCCGACCCGCTCCGGGGTTTGCCCTCGGCATCCACGTCGGTGACCTCCGACACGAACTCGAACACGATGAACTCCCGGTCGTTGATGGTGGCGATGGTATCCTGCACGAAGTGTACCTTGCCGTGCAGGCCCGCAATGCTGCCCTTGTACACGCCCTTGAGCATGGGCAGGTCTACCTTGCGCCAGCGGGTTTCGGTTTGGTTGAACCCAAAGTCCACGGCCCGTTCGGGATTGGTGTACATGGCCGTGGGGTGCTTGGCCGTCAGGTACTTGTCGGCAATTTCGTCGTCGGTCATCGGCCGGAAGGTTTCGGGCAGCGACACGGTAATGTCTTTGGTAATTTTGGTTTTCACCAGCTTGCCTTCATCGAGGCTGGCCATCAGGCAGAGGAAGCTTATGAGCAGGAATTTCATTGACAGGATATTTTAGACAGGAGACGGGAGACCGTTTGGCGCTTATCACAAAAGCCGGCTGCATTTGAGGGTGCCTGCGTATGTACGAACGAAAAAAAGGCGGACTCCGTCTTCGCGGTGCAAAGGTACGAAACCCTGCCGTATCGCTCCTTTTCCTAAAACGCAGTTCCTCAGCTTCACGCCTCCTGCCATCCCGGTCCCGTGTCTCCTGTCTCACATCTCCCGTCTATTTCGGACATTTGATCCTCAAAGGGTTGCATATCCGCGAAACCTTTCCTACCATTGCATAATCAAGCTAATTACCCCCAGCGCGTAATTGGTTTATAAAGAAGGAGGGAGAGAATAGGCTCAGCGAACTCCTGGCAACCTGCCCCCGAGGTAAGGTGCTAATTCCTACCTAAAGCAGCTTTAGGAAATATAAATTAGTTACAGTATGCCATATACCCCTCCATTCCGTTCATCTTTCCGGGCATTGCGGCCCGACGTGATTCTTTTATCCGTTTCGCCGGTCATCCGGGGCGTCATGCGTCATTAGTTTGCCGCGGGTACGCCGGAATGCCACCTGCCTTGCCCGCCCTGCTGCCTTGGCCTCCCGGGCAGCGCCTGCACCGTCTCCTTACTCCCCAACTATTCCGAAGCAACTTAACCCAACCACAAACCTTCCCGAACCATGTCCCAAACACTGCACTTCGAAACCCTGCAACTGCACGCCGGCCAAGACGTTGACCCCACCACGGGCTCCCGCGCCGTACCCATCTACCAAACCACCTCCTACGTTTTCAAAAACGCGGAACACGGCGCCAACCTGTTTGCCCTCAAGGAATTCGGCAACATCTACACCCGCATCATGAACCCCACCACCGACGTGTTCGAGAAGCGGGTGGCGGCCCTGGAAGGCGGCGTGGCGGCCTTAGCCGTGGCTTCGGGACAGGCGGCCCAGTTCATTGCCCTTACCAACATCCTGCAGGCCGGCGACAACTTCGTCTCCACGTCGTTCCTGTACGGCGGCACCTACAACCAGTTCAAAGTATCCTTCAAGCGCCTGGGCATCGAGGCCCGCTTCGCCGACGGCGACAAGACCGCAAGCTTCGAACCGCTCATCGACGCCAAAACCAAGGCCATCTTCCTGGAAACCATCGGCAACCCGGGCTTCAACATTCCCGACTTTGAGGCCATTGCGGCGCTGGCCCGCAAGCACGACCTGCCCCTGATTGTGGACAACACCTTCGGGGCCTGCGGCTACCTGTTCCGGCCCATCGAGCATGGCGCCAACGTGGTCGTGGAGTCGGCCACCAAGTGGATCGGCGGCCACGGCACCAGCATCGGCGGCGTGATCGTGGACGGGGGCAACTACAACTGGGGCAACGGCAAGTTCCCGCAGTTTACCGAACCGGCCGAAGGCTACCACGGCATGAAGTTCTGGGACGTATTCGGCACCAACGGCCCGTTCGGCAACATTGCCTTCATCATCCGGGCCCGCGTGGAAGGCCTCCGCGACTGGGGTCCGGCCATCAGCCCGTTCAACTCCTTCCTGCTCATCCAGGGCCTGGAAACCCTTTCGTTGCGCGTAGACCGGCACGTACAGAATGCGCAGGCCCTGGCCGGGTGGCTGGAAGCCCACGACGAGGTGGAAAACGTAAACTACCCGGGCCTGCCCAGCAGTCCCTACCACGGCCTGGCCCGGAAGTACCTCAAGCGGGGCTTCGGCAGCATGCTGTCGTTCAAGGTAAAGGGCGGACGGCCGCAGGCCGAAAAATTTGTCAACAGCTTGAAAATGATCAGCCACCTGGCCAACGTGGGCGACGCCAAAACGTTAATTATCCACCCGGCGTCCACCACGCACCAGCAGTTGTCGGAGCATGAGCAGTCGGCCGCCGGCGTAGACCCCAACCAGCTGCGCCTGTCGGTGGGCATCGAACACATTGACGACATCAAGGCTGATATCGAGCAGGCCTTCGAAAAAGTAAAAGCCGAAGGGTTGTTAGCGGTATAGTCATATGTAGAGCCGCGATTTATCGCGGCTGGTGATTCATCGCGGCTGGTGATACATCGCGGCTAGTGATTCATCGCGGCTGGTGATTCATCCTGGCAACCAGTCACCAGTCATAAGAGGGACTAGGCAGGGATCGTCCGCTGCTACGACTGACAAATCTTTGTTCAACGTGAGGTCTGGTAATCGTACCTGAGAACACCGGTTCCCGACTCCTCGTACGACTCACGACCGTAGACTGGTCAGTTGCGATGAATCACTAGCCGCGATGAATCACCAGCCGCGATGAATCGCGGCTCTACATGCGGCTTTTAAACAAAAAACTAATTTGGAAACGAATCTATTCACTTATAAGGAACCTTTCGCGTTGGAATCGGGCGGCGTGTTGCCGGAACTGGAGCTGGCCTACACGACGGCGGGTACGCCCAACGCGGAAAGGGACAACGTCATCTGGGTTTGTCACGCGCTGACGGCCAACGCCGACCCCGAGGAGTGGTGGCCGGGCCTGGTGGGCAAGGGCAAGTTGTTCGACCCGGCCGTGCATTACATCGTGTGCGTGAACATGGTGGGCTCCCACTACGGTTCTACGGGGCCGCTGTCGGAAAACCCGCTCACCGGCGAACCGTACTACCACGACTTTCCGGTGGTGACGGTGCGCGACATGGTCAACTCCCTCGACCTGCTCCGCCGCGAACTGGACATCCACAAGATTCACACGTGCATCGGCGGGTCGATGGGCGGGCAGCAGGCGCTGGAATGGGCCATCATGCAGCCCCAACTGATCGAAAACCTGGTGCTGATCGCCACCAACGCCCAGCATTCGGCCTGGGGCATTGCCTTCAACGAAGCCCAGCGCATGGCCATTGAGGTAGACCCTACCTGGTCGCAAAACCGTCCGGACGCCGGGCTCAACGGCATGAAGGCGGCCCGGGCCACGGCCCTGCTTTCGTACCGCAACTACGAAACGTACCTCAAAACGCAGACTTCCTACCAGCCCGACAAGATGGAGGAGTACCCGGCTTCTTCCTACCAGCGGTACCAGGGCGAAAAGCTGGCCCGCCGCTTCAACGCATTCTCCTACTGGACGCTCAGCCGGGCGATGGACTCCCACCACGTGGGCCGCGGCCGCGGCAGCGTCACCAGGGCCCTCCAGCACGTTAAGGCCCACACGCTGGTGATCGGCATCGCCTCCGACGTGCTGTTTCCGGTGGAGGAACAGCGGCTGCTGGCGGCCTACATCCCCGACGCCCACTACGAAGAACTGGAGTCGCTGTACGGCCACGACGGTTTCCTCATCGAATGCGAACAGATTGCCGCCCAGTACAAGACGTTCCTGAAAGCAACTACCCGGGTAACGGCCAGCGAGGAGTAGACAGATCGGGGTATCAGGGGATTGGGGATCGGGTACTGCGGATTGCCTATTGCTTATCAGGTATTGAGAGATTAACCACCGTTTAAAACATGAATGGACTAAAGATTGGCTTGTTTGGTTTTGGATGCGTGGGCCAGGGCCTGTACGATATCCTGCACCACAACGAAGGTTTCCGGGCCGAAGTCGTGAAAATCTGCGTGAAAGACCCCCACAAGGCCCGGCCGCTGCCCGCGGATCACTTCACATTCGCCCCCGACGAAATTCTCGAAAACCCGGAAATCAACCTGGTCGTCGAGCTGATCAACGACGCCGACGAGGCCTACCGGATCGTAACCACGGCCCTGCGGCGGGGCAAAACGGTGGTAACGGCCAACAAGAAGATGCTGGCCGAACACCTGGAAGAACTGGTTGACTTGCAGCAGGCGTACGGTGTTCCGCTGCTCTACGAGGCCTCCGTGTGCGGCAGCATTCCTATCATCCGCAACCTGGAAGAATACTACGACAACGAATTGCTGCACTCGGTGAGCGGCATCATCAACGGCTCTTCCAACTACATTCTTTCCAAAGTATTCAACGAAGGCCAGCCGTACGCCGCGGCGCTGCGCAAGGCGCAGGACCTGGGCTTCGCCGAAACGGACCCGACGCTGGACGTGGGCGGTTTCGACGCCCTTAACAAGCTGTGCATCCTGACGGCCCACGCCTACGGCCTGTTCGTGAAGCCGGAGGAAGTGTTCACCTTCGGCATTCAAACCCTGTCGGCGTCCGACTTCCAGTTTGCCCGCGAAAAGGGCCTCAAGCTCAAACTGGTGGCCCAGGTGCAGAAGGTGGATGCGGATCGGATTACGGCTTTCGTCATGCCGCAGCTGGTGTCACCGGCCGACTACCTCTACAACGTGGAGAATGAGTACAATGGCGTGACCGTGCAAGCGGCCTTTGCCGACCGGCAGTTCTTCATGGGCAAGGGCGCCGGCGGCCACCCCACGGGTTCGGCGGTGCTGTCGGACCTTTCGGCCAGCCGGTACGGCTACAAGTACGAGTACCGGAAACTGGCCCAGCACAAGCCGCTGCAATACACCACCGGCGTAACGCTGGAAGTGTACCTCCGCTACCACGACGAGGCCGACCTGGAACTGCTGCAATTGGGCGACATTGCCGAACGGTACAGCGGCCGCAACTTTCACTACGTGATCGGGGAGGTTTCCCTGGCGCACCTGCTGGCAATCTGGCCCCAACTAGCCACCCGTGACGTGTTCATTGCCAGTACGGGCCGGAAGGTGGAGCCGGTCCGGGAGGAAGTGCTGGCGTCAGAGGAAGCGTTGGTAAAAAGCATCGGGTAGATGCAGGTTTATCACGGAGACACGGAGCGGGGATAGTGGGGATAGGGTTTAAACCCTATCCTATGGATATTGCGCGTGCGTACGCCTATTTCGCCCTGATCAAATTACGCGCAGCCTATCCATAGGGTAGGGTTTAAACCCTACCCTTACCATAACCGCAAGGGGCGCAAAGAAATACGCGTTCTCCTGGTGGTCTTTGCGTGAAACCCTTGTCCTTACGGCAATAAAAACGAAAAGTCCCCGGCGGTTGTCGGGGACTTTTGCATTGTTGTATATCCTTCTGATTTTATGTCTCGGAATCGATGTACCGCTTGGTCACGGGCAGGTAAGAATCGATGCGGCGGTCGCGGAGGAAGGGCCAGTGGGTACGGTAGTGGTCCGTATCCGACAGGGTAAGTTCCGCTACGTGCAGTTCTTCCTGGTCGTGCGTGGCCTGGTAGAGAACCCGGCCAAACGGGCTGGCAATGAACGAGCCGCCCCAGAACCGGATTTCCGCTTCCTGGCCTACCCGGTTGACCGACACCACGTGCACGCCGTTGGCTACCGCGTGCGAACGCTGAATGGTTTGCCACGCGTCGTACTGTTCGCGGTTGGTGGGCAAGTCCTGGTGAACGGACCAGCCGATGGCCGTGGGGTACACCAGGATTTCGGCGCCCATCAGCGCCGTGATGCGGGCCGCTTCGGGGTACCACTGGTCCCAGCAGATGAGCACGCCGACCTTGGCGTACTTGGTATCAAACACCTTGTAGCCCAGGTCGCCGGGCGTAAAGTAAAACTTCTCGTAGAAGCCCGGGTCATCGGGAATGTGCATTTTCCGGTACTTGCCCAGGTACTTGCCGTCGGCGTCGAGCACGGCGGTGGTGTTGTGGTAAATCCCCTCCGCCCGTTTTTCGAACAGCGAGGCCACAATTACCACGTTCAACTCCCTGGCCAGGGCGCCCAACGACTCCGTAGACGGACCCGGGATGGACTCGGCCAGCTTAAAGTTTTCGTAGTCTTCTACATCGCAGAAATACAGCGAACGGAACAGCTCCTGCAAACAGACGATTTGCGCGCCTTGGGCCGCCACTTCACGAATCTTATCCTGGGCCTTGGTGAGGTTTTCCTGGGGGTTGGGGCTGCAGCTCATCTGCACGAGCCCGACTTTTACTTTTTTTTGCACTGCTTGACTTCTTGGGAAAGGTTTGGCTTGTTAAACTTTTCTTTACGCGGCCAGGCGGTGGCCTGAGCTACTATAGTACACGATACGCGTACACATAGTTCACCCAACCCAAGAAAAATGGCGGCTTGCGGAAAAATGTAACGGCGGCGTGGCTCACCGTTGCCGGGTACCTTGCGGAAGCGGTTTTACGGGGCGGTTCAGTTCGCGCGGGGGCCGGTCCACGAGCAGGTCGTCGAGGCCGTTGCCGCTGGGCGGATCAAACGTGGGGAACACGGCGTCTACGGGAGTGCCTCCGTCGTCGTCGTTGTGCGGGGGGAAGTAGCTTCTACGCAAAGCTTTAAACAATACCCAGGTCAAAGCGGCAAAGCTCAGTATGAACAGAAGGAAATATTTAAGTGTCATAGTAGTCAAGTATTCATCGTTATAGCAATCGGACCCTCTACAAGTTTCTACTGATTTGCCGCCTGATAGGTTGCCTTCTTCGACATAATTCCTCGCGGGGAAATAAAGCTAAAAAATATTACACATAATATCAACAGAAAACCGGGCAAAATGTTGAACATCCGGCCCGGTTTCTCCCGTAAATCGTCACAAAAATTATTTCTTCCCCGCCAGCTGTCCGCAGGCCGCGTCGATGTCCTTGCCCCGGCTGCGGCGCACGTTCACCACTACACCCTTGTCCTCCAGGAAGGCCGCAAACTGCGACAGATTGTCGCTGCTGGTGTTGCGGTAGTCAGCCTGGGCAATGGGGTTGTACTCGATGATGTTGACCTTGCAGGGCATGTGCTTGGTAAAGTTGAACAGTTCCCGGGCATCGTCGCAGGGTGTCGTTAAAGTTGTGAAACACAATGTACTCGTACGTCACCCGGCTGCCGGTTTTCTGGTAGAAGTACTGCAACGCCTCTTTCAGGGCCGCCAGCGTGTTGCTTTCGTTGATGGGCATGATCTGGTTGCGCTTCTTGTCGTTGGCCGCGTGCAGCGACAGGGCCAGGTTGAACTTCACCTCGTCGTCGCCCAGCTTCTTAATCATCTTGGCAATGCCGGCCGTGCTGACGCGTGATGCGCCGCGGGGCCATGTTCAGCCCGTCGGGCGCGGTGATGCGGTCGATGCTATCCAGCACGTTGGCGTAGTTGAGCAGCGGCTCGCCCATGCCCATGTACACGATGTTGGTGAGGGGCGTTCCGTACTGTTCTTCGGCCTGCTCGCTTGATGAGCACCACCTGGTCGTAGATCTCCGCGGCTTCCAGGTTGCGCTTGCGATCCATGTAGCCGGTGGCGCAAAACTTACACGTCAGCGAGCAGCCCACCTGCGACGATACGCAGGCCGTCATCCGGTCGTCGTGCGGGATCAGTACGCCTTCAATGAGGTTGCCGTCGTGCAGCCGGAAGGCCGACTTGATGGTCTGGTCACTACTGATCTGCTTGCTTTCCACCGTGAGCAGGTTGATCACGAAGTGGATCTTGAGAAATTCGCGGAGGCTTGCCGGCAGGTTGGTCATGCGGTCGAAGTCCGTGGCCGACTTTTTCCAGAGCCACTCGTGTACCTGCTTGGCGCGGAAAGCCGGTTCGCCGTGGGACGTAAAAAAAGCCTTTAGCTCGTCGGGCGACAGCTTCCGGATGTCTTTGCGTACGGTCGTGGCTATATCTGAATGCGGCAATGTGAGTGTCATTACGTAAAGTTAGTATAAATCAACGGGTTGTATGATGAAAATGCGGCAACGGCCGGAGTGCCGCCGGGCCGGGGGTGCCCGCTTTATTCAAACAAGGGCCGGAGGCGAATAATTCTCCGGGCGGCCGGGAAAGTTGCATTTTTCTGCCTTGCTATATTTGCACACCCGACGGACCCAACTCACGCGCCGGCATATTCCTTTGCCTTGATCCCTTACCTGTTGCACGTTCCCCTCCTGGCCCTGCTGGGGTACGGGTTGTACCGGCGGTACCGGGGCAGTCCGCTGCGTGGGTACTTTTTCCCGGCCCTGGCCCTGAAGCTGGCCGCAGGCGTGGGGCTGGGGCTCGTGTACACGTACCACTACACCTACGGCGGCGACACCTTCTTGTACCACCGCGAAGCGTCGGCCGTGGCCGACTGGGCCCGGGTGCAGCCCCTCCCCTACCTCCGCTTTCTCGGGTCGGGGTCTTTGCCCGACGCCGCCACTGCCGCGCAGGTGTCTACCCTGTCGCAGCCCCGGGCCCTGGTAATGGTGAAGCTGGTGAGCGGGCTCCACCTGCTTACGGCCAACAGCTACTGGCTGTCAGGGGCCTGGCTGTCACTGTTCAGCTTTTGGGGCATGTGGTGCCTGGCGCACCGCCTCGCCGCGTCCTTCCCGGGCACGCGGCACGCGGCGGCCGTGGCCTTTCTGTGCTTTCCCTCGGTGGTCTTCTGGAGTGCGGGCATTTTAAAGGAAACCGTGGCGATGGGAATTATTGGCTTTGCCGGCGCCTGGCTGCTGCGGTACTGGCATGCGCAACAACCGGGCATTGCGTGGGGAGGCATTGGGCGTAGCCTGGGCTTGGCGGCGGGGCTGGGCGTACTCTGGCAACTGAAGTTTTACTACTGCGCCGTGCTGGTCCTGTGCGGCGCGGCCGGCTGGCTGGCCCATTGGACGGCCCGCCGGTTCTCCACCCGGACGGTCACCGGGCAGGCCCTGCTGTTTGAAGGATGGGTTGTCGGCCTAGCCGGGACGGCTTTTCTGCTGCCCGGGCTCTCCCTGGACGGGTTGCTGGCGGGCCTCGCCGGCAACCACGAGGCGCACCTGCGGGCCCACCTCGCCGACCCGGCGCTGGTGTACGAGGGGTTGCAGCCTACGCTGGGCAGTGTGGGGGTTCACGCCCCGAAAGCGTTGGGAGTCGGGTTGTTCCGGCCGTTCCTGTGGGAAGCAGCGGGCCCGTTGCAAGCCTGGGTGGGCCTGGAAAACGGGTTGTTGCTGGCAGGGTCCGTATTGGCTTTGGTGGCCCTGTTGCGGGGGCGAATCCGGGTGGGGACGCCGGTGTTGCTGCTGGCAACCCTGCACTACATCGTGATCCTGGCGGTGCTGCTGCCGCTGGCGGCGCCCAACTTCGGGGAGATTTCGCGGTACAAAGTGGCTTTCCTGCCGTTTTTCGGGTACGTGGCGCTCGCGGCCCTGCTGCCCGGCAAGGCCGGCAAGGAAGGGCTCGGGGCGATGCGTTCATGACCGGGAGCAGCGTCAGCGCCTTCCGCCAAAGCAGGTACCCGTTCCGGCTCAGTGGGGGTAGGCAAGGCGGTATATTCACGAAGCGGATCGCAAAGTGACCCTATCGGCTGCCAACCTTACCCTTCGGCACGTTACTGCTTCTCCCACCAGACTGACCTTATCAAACGCCAGCGTATTCACCAATCTGTTTACCTACCCAGTATTTGATGATATCCCATGAAAAAGAGTGAACTCCTGTTCGGGTTGCTGGCCTTGCTGGCCCTGGCACTTCGTTTTTTTGCCCTCAATGGTGGGGCTCAACTGATGATCATTGCGCTTTCGGCGCTGGCCCTCCTGTATTTTTACCTGGGGTTCGCCCTGCTGAACCACATTCCGCTCCGGAAGGTATTCAGGAAGGAGTCTTACCGGTCGGTAAGCCGGATGCGAATCATTGGTGCGACTGCGGCAGGCATTGCGCTGTCTATGGTCGTAATAGGCATCCTTTATAAACTGCTCCGCTGGCCCGGCGCTTATGAGATGTTGCTCATTGGTTTAATGGGTCTGGCTTTCGTATTTGTCGTGGCGGGCATCCGGTACCTCGAAACCAGAGCCGCTTTTTATCCGTCTTTTTTCTTGCGGGTGGCGGTATTTGGCGGCATCGGTTTGCTCTTGCTCATGCAGCCGTAAGGAGCAGCTTATCGTTTGGTGCATTCACCCAAAAAGGAAGGGGAGCAGGTTCAGACCTACTCCCCTTCCTTTTTATTATTCCTAGTCCGGGAGCCAGTCTCCTGTCTCCCGTCTAATGTCTCAAGTCTGTTAAACTAGCACAGGTACGGTTGCAGCAGCGATACGCCGTTGACGGAACGCAGTTTTTTGAGGGCGTTTTCCTTGATCTGGCGTACCCGTTCGCGGGTCAGGCCGAGGTCTTCGGCGATGTCTTCGAGGGACTGGTTGTATTCGCAGCCCAGGCCAAAGAAGCGGCAGATGATTTCGCTTTCGCGGTCGGAAAGCGTGGAGAGCAGGCGGCGCAGTTCGATCTTCAGGGAATCCACGTTTTCAAGCAGCGTGTCGGCGGCGGTAGAATCGTTGTTGCGGAGCACGTCGAGCAGGGTGCCTTCTTCGCCTTCTTCGAAGGGCGCATCGAGCGACGACTGGCGGATGGAGGCCGTGTTGGCGCTCTTGATGTCGTCAACGGAAATGCCCAGGTATTCGGCAAGTTCTTCGTGGGTAGGCTCCCGTTCGAAGCGCTGTTCGATCACGGAGGTCGCCTGGTTGAGCTTCGACAGTTCGCCGATCTTGTTGGCCGGGATGCGCACGAGGCGGGAATGGTCGGCCAGGGCCTGCATGATCGACTGGCGGATCCACCACACGGCGTAGGAAATGAACTTGAAGCCCTTCGTCTCGTCGAACATCCGGGCCGCTTTGATGAGGCCTAAATTGCCTTCGTTAATCAAATCATTGAGGGGCACCTTGCTGTGGTGGTACTGTTTGGCTACGGATACCACAAACCGCAGGTTGGCTTTCACGAGTTTCTCCAGGGCTTGTTGGTCGCCCTGTTTGATGCGGCGGGCCAGGTCTACTTCCTCGTCCGGCGTGAGCAATTCTACTTTCGAGATTTCGTTGAAGTACTTCTCGATGGTAGCACTATCCCGGTTGGTGATTTGATTGGTAATTTTTAGCTGTCTCATCTTTAAACGTCCTGCCTCCTGTGATTTTTTAAATGGAACAATAGCTTATACCCTAACAGGCTGCGAATTTAATAGCGGAAGTAATGGAATGAAAGTAAATTTTTTGTAATTACTGCCTCGTGCCCCTTCCCTCCCGGTTACCTTTTGACTTACCCACCCGGGCCGCCGGCTCCCGCCTGCCCCCCCAAATACTTGGAATAGGACAACCCCATCTTCTAAAAACCGCACTAATTGGCTTTTTGCCCGGTCGGCACGCAAAAACCACTGCCGGCCCCCCAAAAAATTTCGGTACGAAATGGGCTAAAGTATTACACGGCCGCACCAAACGCACAAAATTTGCACTCCCCGGGCGGTTACCTCCGCAAGTACCCGCCCGGGTCACCGGCGCTTCTCCGGCTCGCGGTCTTTTGCGTATCCTTCCCGCCGCCCGGCGAACCAGCCACTTTGCCCGAATGGCAGGCAACTGCGTCCGTCCTCCTTTCGTTATAGAGGGTCATTACCAATCACCATTAATACCCATGAGAGACACCACCATCATCAAAATCGACGCTGCCCATTCGCCGAAAGGCCAGAACGGAGAGAAATACCTGGCCTCCGGCAAGTCCATATCCATGCGGATGTGGGAGAACGAACCGCCCAACGATGCCAAGCCCGAAGTAGCCCGTCCCTACGAAGTGGTAGGCTACGTGCTCAGCGGCCGGGCCGAACTGCACATTGAGGGCCAGATGGTGCTGCTGGAACCGGGCAACTCATACGTGGTACCCAAGGAAGCCATGCACACCTACAAGATTCTGGAGCCTTTCACGGCAATAGAAGCCACCACGCCCCCCTACCAGGTGCACGGCCGGGAAGACAAGTAATTAAAGGAGGACTGGATCAGGATTCCCAAGAGTAAAGGATTAGCAGGATTAAAGGATGAACAGTATTTTGGCGGGAATGCGGGGCGGGTACAGTACCAATGGGCTTCTTTTCATGGGATCGGATTTGAGAGATAGGGTTTAAACCCTATCCTACTGACAGGTACAAGCGGACCCGGCCCATAAAGTTATCTTCTCCAATATCCATAGGGTAGGGTTTAAACCCTACCCCCAGAAATGGCTCCTGATCCGCATCCCCGCCTGAATCCTGCTAATCCTTTAATCTTGGGAATCCTGATCCGGTCTCCTTTTTTACCGTTTGCTGGTTATTTGTTTGGCTAATGCGTAGTTTTGGCGGAGATAATTTTATAACCATGTCCGCAACCACCACGCTTTCCCTCCTGTCCGACCGCATCAACGCGTTGTCTGAATCGCAGACGCTGGCCATGACCAAAAAAGCCCGCGAACTCGCCGCCCAGGGCGTTAAAGTAATCAGCCTCAGCATCGGTGAACCCGACTTTCAGACGCCCCAGCACATCAAGGACGCCGCCAAAAAAGCCATCGATGACGGGTTTACGTTCTATACCCCCGTGTGCGGCATTCCCGACCTGCGGGCCGCCATTGCCGAAAAGCTGCGCCGCGACAACAACATTGACTGGAAGCCCGACAACATCGTGGTCTCGACGGGAGCCAAGCAATCCCTGGCCAACGCCCTGATGTGCCTGGTAAACCCCGGCGACGAGGTACTGATTTTTTCGCCGTACTGGGTGAGCTACAGCGAAATGGTAAAGCTGGCCGAAGGCGTGCCGGTGCTGCTCGACGGTCCCATTGAGAATGACTTCAAGGCCACGGCCGAACAACTCGAAGAAGCCATCACGCCGCGCACCAAGGTGGTCATGCTTTCGTCGCCCTGCAACCCTACGGGCTCCGTGTTTTCCGAAGCCGAGCTACGGGCCATTGCCGACGTGATTGCCCGCCACGAGAACATCTTCGTGCTGGCCGACGAGATCTACGAATACATTGTATTTGACGAGAAATTCTTCAGCCTCGGCTCCATCCCCGAAATCAAGGACCGCGTAATTACCATCAACGGCTTCTCCAAAGGATTTGCCATGACCGGCTGGCGCCTTGGCTACATGGCTGCCGCCAAGTGGATTGCCGATGCCTGCGACAAATTGCAGGGCCAGATCACCTCGGGCGCCAACTCCATTACCCAGAAAGCCGCCGTGGCCGCCCTTACCGGCGACATGACGGCCACCCGCGAGATGGCCGAAGCCTACCGCCGCCGCCGCGACCTGGTGGTGGACCTGCTCCGCGAAATTCCGGGCCTCAAGGTTTCGGTGCCCCAGGGTGCCTTCTACGCCTTCCCCGACGTGAGCTACTACTTCGGCAAGTCGGACGGCGAGGACACCATCAGCAACGCCGACGAGTTGTGCATGTACCTGCTCAACAAGGGCCACATCGCCACCGTTACCGGCGATGCTTTCGGGGCCCCCAATTGCATCCGCCTCTCGACGGCCGCCTCCGATGACAACCTGCGCGAAGCCCTGCGCCGCATGAAAGAGGCATTGGGCAAATTGAAATAAACGCCACGCAGGTTCTTTGCATCCCCCGGCTGCCGTACCGCGCAGCCGGGTTTTTTTATTCAAAATGAAAACGGCGCGGCACTCTTTTGGCTTGCCGGGCAGGGATTTTTCCCCCAGAAGTGTAAATTTGGGTTGGAACTTGCCCCTTATGACGCTTCAACAACTATTTGACGCTTTTAATACCCTCAATGTATTGATCATCGGCGACGTGATGGTTGACGCCTATTCGTGGGGAAAGGTGGACCGCATTTCGCCCGAGGCGCCGGTGCCCATCGTGCACGTGCAGCAAACCGAAAAACGCCTCGGGGGCGCCGCCAACGTTGCCCTCAACGTAAAATCCCTGGGCGCCCAGCCCATCCTCTGCTCGGTGGTTGGCAATGACGGTGAGGGACAGGATTTCATGCGCCTTTTGCAGGAGCACGAAATGACGCAGGACGGCATCCTGTGTTGCAGTTCCCGGCCCACCACCGTCAAACACCGGATTCTCTCCGGCTCCCAGCAGATGCTCCGGGTGGATTCCGAGGTGGACCACCCGATTTCGGAAGAAGAGCGGAATGCGTTTCTCAATAAGGTATCACGCCTGCTGCCGGCCTGCGACGTAATCATTTTCGAGGACTACGACAAAGGAGTGCTGGACGAAAAGGTGATTGCCGAAATCATCCGCCAGGCCGAAAACTACGGCGTTCCCACCGTTGTAGACCCCAAGAAGCGTAACTTCCTGCAATACAAGCGGGCCACGCTGTTCAAGCCCAACCTCAAAGAACTCAAAGAGGGCCTCAAGATTGATTTCGACCCCCGGCAAACGTCGGACCTGGAACGGGCCGTGAACCAGTTGAAAGACAAGCTGAACGTGAAAGGCGTGCTGGTGACGCTGTCGGAACGCGGCGCCTTTATTGACTTTGAGGGGCAGAAGCACCTGGTGCCGGCGCACGTGCGGCAGATCGCCGACGTATCGGGGGCGGGCGACACGGTGGTGAGCATTGCGGCCCTGTGCCTGGCCCTGAAACTGTCGCCGCCGCTGCTGGCCGGGCTGTCGAACCTGGGCGGCGGGTTGGTGTGCGAGTACTCCGGGGTGGTGCCCGTCAACAAGCACGACCTGCTGCGGGAGGCCGTGGAAAACAACTTTTTCGAACGCTACCTGAAGCAGAAAGTGTAGGCAAAGGCAGACGCAAGACTTTAGATGCAAGACAGGAGACAGGAGTTGATGTAATTGACGCGCTGAAAGTTAGCCAGTCCTTCTATTTAAGCCATATTATGTAAAAAACGAAAAAGGGGCTGTGGGCCCCTTTTTCATGGATGGGTGTGCTTACAGGATTTTGTCCATGAAGCCCTTGGCTTTGCCGCGCAGTTCTTCCAGTTTCTCCTGGGCGTCGTCTTTCAACTCCTCAAACTTTTCCTGGGCCTGGTCCTTCAGGCTGTTGGCCTGGTCTTTAATGAGGAGGTTGTAGTCAAACTCTTTGCCCTCCAGCAGGCCCGACATCTGGGAGCCCACCGAATCGGGAAACTTGGTTTTGATGAATTCAAACGTAGCCATGAAGGCCGACCGGGCCTGGTCGTGCGTAATGCCCGTCTTCTGGGCAATGCCCTGGAATACGTAATCCAGTTTTTCGAGGTTGTGCATGGACGTAAGGGTTTGGGTGTGGAGTAAGTTACGAAAATAAATGGGCCTTACAGTTTCCTGCCCACCTTCAGCATCACGCTGGTAGCAATGTCACCGTTGAGGTAGGGCTGAACCATCGTCTTCAGGCCGAACAAACCCCGTTTGCCAACCGCAATTTCCTGCTCCACGATCATGCTGTAGCCCAGGGAAGCCCTCTGGTCGTGGCGCCGTCCCAAATAAAAGCCCAGGTCCCCCGTGGGATAAGTGTCGGCAACGTACAGGAGCGAAAGGCCCGTGCCCAGCTTGAGGTTGTAGCGGTGGTGGTTGCCGAAGGGCGACAAAAACACGTTGCCGTCGAGGTGGGCGGTAAACGTGCGTAGCCAGGCGTAATCGGAATACCACTTATCGTCGCCGTACCCGAAGTTAAGGGCGACCGAGTTGCTGAGAAACCGGTTCCACTTTTTGGTCACCTCCCCTTCCAGCTTGCCCACGAATACATCGCCCGAACCCAGGAAGGACGCCCCCACGCCCAATTTTACGTCTATCGTGGAGGCATTGGACGTTTGGGCAGTAGCCCGGTCTGGTGCGGCAGAGGCCACCAGCAGAGAGATGAAAAATACGAGTGAAATGTGCTTCATATTTGCGTTTTGGTTATGAGAGTACGTGGTTGAGCGTTCAAGCGCATGGTGCAGGAAAAGGCAAGTGGTTTTAACGAGTGCCTCTAGCTATTTTACGAGTTCGTTTGCGTATATTTATCAGCCCTGTTTAGCATATTGTACGGCACACTTCCCACCCTTTGGTCCTCTCAAGCGAACGCAATTTATCCGTAGCACTTTGCTTGTTGACGGGTGAGCCGCCTCACAAATCCTGCCAATCAGCCAGCCAGCGGCTGACCCGAAGTTGTTTTTCTTTTGAGGCCGCCCCGGTTCGGTCCGGAACAAAAACAAGCAGCCTAAAGGGTCTTCGGCAGGAAAGTTTAGCGTAGGCAATGCAGCGGGTTACGCGTCAATCCGGAAAAATATTTCGGGTTTTGGAAACCCGAAATATTTTGCGGCCCCGACAAGTAGTGCCGCTCTCCGCGATAACCGGCCTGCTTTACCGGGGCAGGGAATGCTACCGGGTAGCACAGTTGAAAAAATGCACGTGAACTTTTAGGAACGTGCCGAAACTGGTCCGGCACGCCCTACCATTCCCGGAACTCCTTCACCGTTTCGATGAAGCACTTGACCTTGTCGGGCGTAATGTCAGGGTACACGCCGTGCCCCAGGTTGGCTACGTGCCGCTGTGGTCCGAAGGCTTTGAGCATTTTGCGGGTTTCGCGGCGGATGGTGTCGTAGTCGGCGTACAGCACGCAGGGATCGAGGTTGCCCTGTAAGGTTTTGTCGGGGCCCACCAGCCGCCGTGACTCCACGGGGTCCATCGTCCAGTCGAGGCCGATCGTATCGCAGTTGAGGGCAGCCAGGTCGGCGCGGACAAACCAGGCGTCTTTGGCAAATACCGTTTTGGGCGCCTCCGTAATGGCGTCGCAGATTTGGGCAATGTACGGCAGGGCAAACGTGCGGTACTGCTCCGGCGAAAGAATGCCCGCCCAGGAATCGAACAGTTGCACCAGGTCGGCGCCGGCCGCAATCTGCCCCTTGAGGTAGCCGATGGTGCTGTCGGTGATCTTTTGCAGCAGGGCGTGCGAAAGGGCCGGGTCCACGTAGAGCATCCGCTTGGCTTTGGAGAACGTTTTGGAGCCGCTGCCCTCGATCATGTACGCGAAGATGGTCCAGGGGGCGCCGGCAAAGCCGATGAGGGGCACCCGGCCGGCCAGGTTCCGCTTCACGATCCGGATGGCTTCGAGCACGTAACCCAGGTCGGCTTCGGCATCGGCCACCCGCAGCCTGCCCACGTCGGCCAGCGTTTTCACGGTTTCGGGGAAGTAGGGGCCGCGTTTTTCGACCATCTCGTAGGGCAGGCCCATCGCCTCCGGAATCACCAGGATGTCGGAGAAGATAATGGCGGCATCCACGCCCAGCAGGTCCACGGGCTGAATGGTCACCTCAGCGGCCAGTTCGGGCGTAGTCGCCAGTTCAATGAATCCGCTCAGTTTCTCGCGGACGGCCCGGTATTCGGGCAAAATGCGACCGGCTTGCCGCATCAGCCACACCGGGGTGCGTTCCGTTTTTTCGCCGCGCACCACCCTCAGGAGTAAGTCGTTCTGCAAAGTCATGCCGTAAAGGTAAGCCCCCCGGGCAAAAAGGACCAAGCCAAATTATTTTTCCTTTTGACACAAAGCCCTAATTTTAGCCCGGGGCCACTCCCAAATTTACCAACTCCTTAATTTCCCCTTATGGCTGCGACGAAAATTACCGTTAATAGCAATGGTTCCCTGAAAGTAGAAGGCGACTTCGAGATTGTAGATGCGCAAGGCAACGCGTACGGCTTGCAGGGCCGTACCCTGGTGTCGATCTGCCGCTGCGGCATGTCCAAAAACAAACCTTTCTGCGACGGCTCCCACAAGGGCAACTTCGACCACGCCGCGGTAGCATTTGATCTGCCGCCGAAAAAAGTATAATCAGGATCGATCAGGATTAGCAGGATTAAAAGATTAGCAGGATCGATCAGGATTTTTAGGATTAAGGGATTACCAGGATTTTGAGCAACGTAATCCCGTGAATCCTGTAATTCTGTAAATCCTGATCGATCCTGTTAATCTTTTAATCCTGTAAATCCTGCTCGATCTTAGTATGCCCGAACCGACACGCCGGACATGTAGTTGACGAAAGCTTTGTTGACCACGCGGTTGCCGCCGGGCGTCGGGTAGTTGCCCGTGAAGTACCAGTCGCCGGGGTGGTTGGGACAAGCCTGGTTCAAGTTGGCTACCGTCTGGAAAATGACGTCCACCTCGGCGTTCAGCGACGACGGCCGGATGATCTGGGCTACTTTGCGGGAAATTTCTTCGTCGGTAAACCCGTCGTAAACGGCTTTCACGAAGTTGTGTTCCTGGGCGCGGTCGTTCCAGATGGCGCTTTTGCACTCTTCCAGCACGTTGTAGAGCAGTTCCGACTGGCCGCGTTCTTCGAGCAGCGCCAGCGCCGCCCGGAAGGCCACGAAGTCTTTCACCTTCGACATGTCGATGCCGTAGCAGTCGGGGTAGCGGATCTGCGGGGCCGACGATACAATGACGATCTTTTTGGGGCCCAGCTTGTCGAGCATCTTCAGAATGCTCTTTTCCAGCGTCGTGCCGCGCACGATGGAATCGTCCACCAGCACAATATTGTCTTTGCCCTTCCGCACCACCCCGTAGGTCGTGTCGTAACCGTGCACCACCAGGTCGTCGCGGTGCGAGTCGTCGGTGATGAACGTACGGGTTTTGGCGTCTTTGATCACCAGTTTTTCCACCCGGGGCCGGATGGCGAGCAGTTTAAGCAGGGCTTCGCCGGCAACGCCTTCCTCGATGGCCTGCTGCCGCTTGCCGGCCAGGTGTTCTTCCATGCCTTTGAGCAGGCCCAGGAAAGACGTTTCGGCCGTGTTGGGCACGTAGGAGAAAATCGTGTTCTCGATGTCGTGGTCAATGGCCTCCAGCACCTGCGGCACCAGCAGGCGGCCGAGTTCCTTGCGTTCGTTGTAGATGGCCGGGTCCGTACCACGGGAGAAGTAAATGCGTTCGAAGGAGCAGGACTTCTTCTGAATGGAATCAATGAAGGGATGTTCGGCAAATTCACCCTCCTTGTTGATGATGAGGGCATGTCCGGGCTTGATCTCCCTGATCTGGTCGTACTCCGTGCCGAACGCCATCTTGATGGCCGGCCGTTCGGAGGCCACCACCACCACTTCGTCGTCGGCGTAGTAGTAGGCCGGCCGGATGCCCGCCGGGTCGCGGGCCACGAAAGCCGCCCCGTGGCCGATGATGCCCGCCATGGCGTAGCCGCCGTCGAAGTCGCGGCACGAGCGGCGCAGCACCCGGGCAATGTCCATCTTATTTTCGATCACCTGCGACATTTCGGCGTTGGTGTACTCGTCCTTGTAGAGGTCGAAGATCCGCTGGTTTTCCTCGTCGAGGAAGTGGCCGATCTTTTCCATCACCGTCACCGTATCCACCTTTTCCTTGGGGTGCTGGCCCAGCGAGATGAGCTTGCCGAACAGTTCGTCGACGTTGGTCATGTTAAAGTTGCCGGCCATCACCAGGTTGCGGCTCCGCCAGTTGTTCTGCCGCAGGAAGGGGTGGCAGTTTTCCACGCTGTTGAGGCCGTGGGTGCCGTAGCGCAGGTGGCCCAGCAGTACCTCGCCGGTAAAGGCTACGTGTTCCTTGAGCCACTGGGCGTCGTTGCGCTTGTCCTTGTGGCCCTTTACCGACTTTTTGAATTTCTTGTGAATTTTCTGGAAGATCTTGGCGATCGGCTGCGCATCAATGGAGCGGTACCGGCTGATGTAGCGGATGCCCGCCGGCACGTTCAGTTTGATGGCTGCGACCCCGGCGCCGTCCTGCCCCCGGTTGCTCTGCTTTTCCATCATCAGGTACAGTTTGTTGACGCCGTAGAGGGCCGTACCGTACTTTTCGATGTAGTATTCGTAGGGTTTGCGGAGGCGGATCATCGCAATGCCGCATTCGTGTTTGATTGAATCGCTCATGGAGAGCCGGGGGATTGGTTAGGTCTGGTTAGCGAAAGGATTTCTCAAAGGTAACCTAAAGTTAAAGCTTCTGCCAGGGATCGGAAAAGGATTTAACCGGCGGCGCTTGCGTTAATACCTATTTCGTTAAGGTGGTAATTACCTGGTACAACCAGTGCGGGGCGAAGAACAACCCCACGACCGGCAATGCCAGCAACAGCAGCAGGGCTCCTTCATAAATACCCAATCGGGGGGCATTAAGTTCACTAAGCGGCCGGAAAAATAGGTAAAACGGAATTTTCAGGTAATAGAACAGCGACACCGCCACGTTGAGCAACCCCACCCCAAATACTGCCAGCAACCAGCCGTTGCCGCTTTCCGCGTAAGCTTGCCACAGGGCCGAAAACAGGAGCAGTTTGGCCGTAAAGCCCGCCGTGGGCGGCAAGCCGGCCAATGAAATCATCATGAGTACCGTGACCACCCCCGCCAGCGGCAGCTTCGTTCCCAGGCCGCTGAAACCGGCCACCTGCTCGGAGCCGGCCCGTTGCGCAAACACGGCCACCAGCAGGAAGGCAGCCAGGTTCATGAACAGGTACACGCCCAGGTAGAACAGCAGGCTTTCCGTGCCGGCCGCGTTGCCCGCCACCACGCCGATGAGCAGGAAGCCGGCGTGGGCCACCGACGAATACGCCAGCATTCGCCGGGCATTGCCCTGCCAGAGGGCGGCAAAGTTGCCCACCGTCAGGGAAAGCAGCACCACCAGGCAGAGGCCCTCCGCCAAACCGGTTCCCAAACCCGAAAGGTTTCCGAAGCCTTGCAGATTTAAACTCCCCACCACCCGCAGCAACACCCCGAGGCCCGCCGCCTTGGGCGCCACCGAAAAAAAGGCGGCCACCGGCAGCGGGGCGGCCTGGTAGGCGTCCGGCGCCCAGACGTGGAACGGCACGGCGGCCACTTTGAACAACAGCCCGGCCAGCGTCAGAAATACCGCCACCAGCAGGGGCAGCGCCGGCACCTCGCCCAAATGGCCGTAAAAAACGGGGTCGGTAAAATCGAGGAAGCCGGTAAAGCCGTACAGCCACGACATGCCGTACAGCATCACGGCCGAACTCATGGCGCCGAAGAGCAAGTACTTCATGCCGCCCTCGGCCGCCGGCCGGTCGCCGTTGTAGGCCGTGAGCACGTACGAGGCCAGCGACACCAGTTCCAGCGAAAGGTACAGCATCAGGAGGTTGGTGCTCATCACCAGCAGGTACGCCCCCAGCACCAGCGCCACGAAGGGAGCCAGCCACTCGGCCCGGTTGGTGCGCCGCCGTTCGTCGGGGTGCGCCAGGGCCAGCAGCAGCGTAAGCACCGCCGCCAGCCCGATCAGGGCTTTCAGGTACACGGCCAGCCCATCGACCCGGAGCAGGCCGAAAAACAGCGTCTGGACCTTCGGGAGCGAAACGGCCTGCCGGTAGACGAGGTACCCGGTGGGTGCCAGGCCGGCCAGGGTGAGCACGGTCAGGGGTTTGCCCGGCTTGCCGTGCCGGACGAGGTCAACGAGGATGATGAGCACGAACAGCCCGGCCAGGGCCAGCTCCGGCAGCAGGCCGGTCAGGCTGCGCGAGAGGGAGGCCAGGGTGTGGGAGAGCGTGTTCAATGCCGGAGGGGGTTACTTAACGATCCATTCCACCCAGTGCGTGAGCGTATTTTCCATTTTACTAAAGAGCAGGTGCGGGAACAGGCCGAACACCAGCGAAAGCACCGCCAGGCCGTACAGCAGGGCTTTTTCCCCCAGGCGCAGGTCCACGAGTTGCCGCTGCCAGTCGGGGTTGCGCGTCCACAGCGGGCCGAAGAACATCTTCTGGAGCGTCCACAGAAAGTAGGCCGCCCCGGCGATCAGGCCCAGCAGCGCGCCGAACGGCACCCACCGCGGGAACCCTTCGCCCCCGAAGGCGCCCATCAGCGTAAAAAACTCGCCGATGAACCCCGAAAAGCCCGGCAGGCCCAGCGACGCGAAAAAGGCTATGGTCGTTACGGCCGTGTAGTGCGGCATGGGCCCGGCCAGCCCCCGGTAGTTGGGAATCGTCTTGTCGTGCGTACGTTCGTAGAGGACGCCCACCAGCAGGAAGAGCAGCGCCGACAGGATGCCGTGGCTGAAGAGCATGTAAACCGCCCCGCTGGCGCCTTCTACCGTAATGGAGGCAATGCCCACCAGCACGAACCCCATGTGCGACACCGACGAGTAGGCCACCATCCGCTTGAGGTCGTCGGCGGCCAGGGCGTTGAGGGCCGCGTACAGGATGGAAAGCGTGCCCAGCCCGCCCACCAGGTACGCGTAGTGCGTCGCTTCCACCGGAAATACCGGGTACGCGATCCGCAGGAGGCCGTAGGCGCCCACCTTGAGCAGAATGCCGGCCAGCACCACCGAGATCGGCGTGGGGGCCTCCACGTGGGCGTCGGGCAGCCAGGTGTGCACGGGCACGGCCGGCAGCTTCACGGCAAACCCGATGAACAGCAGCAGGAACGCCACTTCGCGGAGGGGCAGGCCCGCCAGGCGTACGCCCGAAGCGGGGTGCAGCAACGAGCCCGGCACGAAAAGCTGCGGCTGCGTCATGGCCAGGATGTCGAAGGTGTGCACGCCGCCGGGCCCAGCCACCGACAGGTACAGCCCGATCATCACCAGCAGGATGCACACCGAGCCGACCAGGGTGTAAATGAAGAACTTGATGGCGGCGTACTCCCGCCGCGGGCCGCCCCAGATGCCGATGAGGAAATACATGGGCAGCAGCATGAATTCGAAAAACAGGAAGAACAGGAAGAAGTCGAGGGCCACGAAACAGCCCACCACGCTGGTACTCAGCAGCAGGTACAGCGCCGTGTACCCTTTTACCCGCCGGTGGATGGTGTGCGAGGCGACGGCTCCGGCAAACAGCACCAGCGCCGCCAGCAGCACCAGCGGCATGCTCAGGCCATCCACGCCCACGAAGTAGTCGATGGACAGTTCGCCCAGACCGCCCATGCGCAGGGTGATCCAGTCGAGCCGTTCGGCGTACGCCAGGGCGTCGGCGTCCGTAATGCCCGTGCGCTGCGGGTCGAACTGCCAGAACAGGTACGCGGCAAGCCCGAGCTGCCCCCCCGTTGCGAGGCGCAGCAGGGTTTTGAACACGCCGGGCCGGGCCTGGTTGGGAATGAACAGAACGACCACAAGCGCAACCAACGGCAGGAATACCAGCAGGGATAGGAGATGTTGCGCCATTGGATGTTAAAGATCGGAAGCCGGGTTGGCCGGGTGCCGGAAAATGTGCTTATTGGCCCGAAAGCCCGTACGTGGCGTGCAATCTTAAACAATCTATGCGGCTCAAACAACTGCTTTTCAACCCCGGCGCCTCCTACCGCGACGCCGGCATCCTCCTGCTGCGCATTGGGTTCGGCCTCCTGTTCATCGGGCACGGCTACCCCAAGCTGGCCGGCGGCCCCGACACGTGGCAGGTGTACGGCGAAACCATGCGCAACGTGGGCATTCACGCGGCGCCGCTCTTCTGGGGTTTCCTGGCCGGCCTGGCCGAGTTCGGCGGCGGCATTCTGTTCGGGCTGGGGCTGCTGTTCCGGCCGGCGTGCCTCCTGCTGGCGGTTACCATGCTTTTTGCCACCATCAACCACCTGGCAATGGGCGACGGCTTCATTCCGGTTTCGCACCCCGTAGAGGTGGGGCTGGTGTTCGTAGCTTTCCTGTTTATCGGCCCGGGCCGCTGGAGCCTCGATTACCGGCTGAATCGAAAAAATAGCACTTTTTGAACAAATCCCGGTCCGGGCGTGTTTGGGAGTATAGCTGCTTACCCACGGGCGGCACCTACGGGCTTTACTGCAACACCTTATTGGAAAAGTGCTACGCACGTGCGGGTAAAAGCCCTATTTTTGCAAATTCCCGTTCTAAATAACTCACGCTAAGATACGCTTGAAATATGTCCGTTGTACAGATCACCGATTCCTTGTTTGATGAGCAGGTAGCTGCCAACCCCAAAGTAGTGGTAAAGTACTACGCCGACTGGTGCGGCAGTTGCAAGTTGTTTGCCCCCAAATACAAACGCCTGGCTACCGACGAACGCTTTGCCGGGGTTACGTTTCTGGACGTGAACGCCGAGCAGAATCCGCAGGCCCGCCGCGCCGCCGGGGTCACCAACCTGCCCTTCTTCGCCGTGTTCAAGGACGGCAAACTCGTGGAAGCAGTAGCCACCAGCAAAGAAGACGCCGTAGTGGAGTTACTGGGTAAGCTGAATTAAAATTACAATTCGTATACGGTTACCCTTTTTGGCCTTTTTCCGATAAATACCCGTGCGCCGGGCGTACCGTACACAAATTTCAAAGCCATACAGTAAATATGAAGATTCCGGTAATTAAGCGGCTGGTAGAAACGCAGCCCATCGAAAAACTGATTGCGGCAGAACTGGCCATTATCAATGAACAACCGCTGCCGATTGAGATCGAAGGGGAGGATGAAGGGGAACAGCTTACGCATGCCCTCGCCGCCATCTGGATTCTGGAGCGCATGCAGGAGACCAACAAGGACTTCAAGGCCGCCCTCCGGGAATACACGCAAAAAGTAAGAGAAAGTATAAATTAGAAGTGAGAAGCGAGAAGTGAGAAGTGAGAAGACGGTACGCGTCTTTTATTCTTCTCGCTCCTCGCTCCTCGCTTCTCACTCCTTAAGAAACATGAGCAAGAGAGGAAGGGTGCTGGTGGCCATGAGCGGCGGCATTGATAGTTCGCTGGCGGCCGTGCTGCTGCACGAAGAAGGGTACGAGGTCATCGGCATGACGATGAAAACGTGGGACTACGCCTCGTCGGGCGGCTCAAAAAAGGAAACGGGCTGTTGCAGCCTCGACTCCATCAACGACGCCCGCGACGTAGCCGTGGGCCTGGGCTTTCCGCATTACATCCTCGACATCCGCGAGGAGTTCGGCGACTACGTCATCAACCATTTTACCGGCGAATACCTGGAAGGCCGCACCCCCAACCCCTGCGTGCTGTGCAATACGCACATCAAATGGGACGCCCTGCTGCGCCGCGCCGACAAGCTGGGCTGCGAATTCATTGCCACGGGCCACTACGCCAACATCCGCGAGGAGGCCGGCCGCCACGTGATCTCCAAGGGGCTCGACGAGAACAAAGACCAGTCGTACGCCCTGTGGGGCATTTCGCAGGCCAGCCTGAGCCGCACCATCTTCCCGCTGGGTCACCTGCGCAAAACGGAAATCCGGGAGATGGCCGCCCAGCGGGGTTTCATGGCACTGGTCAACAAATCGGAATCCTACGAAATCTGCTTCGTGCCCGACAACGACTACCGGGGCTTCCTTAAGCGCCGGGTGCCGGAACTGGAAGCACAGGTTGCCGGCGGCGAATTCGTGCTGGAAGACGGTACGGTGGTGGGCCACCACGAAGGATACCCGTTCTACACCATCGGCCAGCGCAAGGGCCTCGGCGTGGCGCTGGGCTTCCCGGTGTTCGTCACGGAGATTCAGAAGGAAAAGAACCGGGTGGTGCTCGGCCGCGACCACGAACTGACCCGCGACGGCATGTGGGTGAGCAAGCTCAACATGGTGAAGTACGCCGACCTGATCGGCAGGCCCACCGAAACGGTTACCAAAGTACGCTACAAGCACCCCGGTACGCCGGCCCGCATCGAACAGACGCCCGACGGCCGGATGCAGGTGCTCTTCCACGAAGGCGTCAATGCCATTGCCCCCGGTCAGGCCGCCGTGTTCTACGAAGGCAACGACGTGATCGGCGGCGGTTGGATCACCAAAAGCTTCAGACAGGAGACAGGAGACGTTAGATTTTAGACCGGAGACACCAGAACAGCAAAAGCCCGCAAGCGTGAGACGTTTGCGGGCTTTTGCTGTTCTGGATGAGACTAGACAGAACTTCTAAAATATAGCGTAACTACTCGTTTGCGACTGGGCGTTTATTCCCGGTGGTAGTCCAGCCGGCGACTGGTGAAAGGGGTAGCTCTAGGAGTTCATTCAGATACACTAAGGGGAATGGCCGAACGGAGAGTTTACAGTTTGTAACCTAATAGAACAGCTTAATGTAGCTTTCAAAATTGTAAATCCTGTTTCTTTTAAAGCCAGTAAACTCTTTCAGAATACCTAAAGTGATAAAGTCCTTTATGAAAGTGTTCGCAGTTGGCGGCGACACTTCAAGGGTATCTTGTACATCACTATAAGTAACAATTGGATTTTTATATAGGTGCTTAACCAGCTTTATTGCTTTAGGATACTTTGCTGTGCCCAGTTTGACCACTTGGCCTTCTACATCTTCCTTAAGTCTGATAATACCTCTAAATGTCTCGATAGACCTTTGAGCTGTTTCCGTAACACCAACTAAGAAGAACTTGAGCCACTGCTTGAGATCATGATTAATCCTCACTCTAGTCAAGTTGTCATAGTACAAATCTCTGTTCTGCTCGAAAAACGCTGACAAGTACAGGGTGGGCTTCTCCAAAATACCTGCACTTACCAAATACAATGTGATAAGAAGTCTCCCCAATCGACCGTTACCATCAAGGAAAGGGTGAATAGTCTCGAATTGATAATGCGCTATTGCAATTCTTATCAACTCTGGGACATGAATCTCATCATTGTGTAAAAACCTTTCTAAATCGCTCATCAAGTTTTGCACTTCGATATGCGAAGGAGGGACAAACACCGCATCTCGAATAGTCGCACCTCCAATCCAGTTTTGAGATGCCCTAAATTCCCCAGGCATTTTATGGTGTCCTCTTACACCCTGCAGTAATATTTTGTGCGTGTCTTTCAGTAGTCTGTTCGATAAGGGCAGGTCTTTCAGCTTATTGAGCGCGTGATTCATAGCTTCAATATAGTTCTGCACCTCTTCCCAGTCATCTCTCTTCTCAGGGTTAATGTCCTCTTCTTTTAAAAAAGCTTCTTCGATACTGGTTTGAGTACCTTCGATTTTGCTAGACGTAGTCGCTTCTTTGGCTACGTGCATCTTGATGAAGAAGTCCACATCAGGAATCAACTGTGAGAAGGCGTTTAGCTCACCTATCTTACGATTGGCGTTTGAGAGCAGGCTGTTAATCTCAGGCGATTTAATAATCCACTCTCTATCAATCAGTTCTGGCGAGAAACATTTATAGGAAGAATCCTGTCTTACTTTTTGACCAGCTTTGAATTCTTCCACATCAATTGGTATAAGTGCCATTTTTCTTAAATATGATTTTGCCCTATTTAAATAAGTAAGATAAAATTTAAATATAAAAAGTCATATTTAAAAAAGTAGCCAAAAATTTAAATAAGGCAAAATCATATTTAAGTAATATGTGGCGTGTTATTTCATAATGATTAGAATACCCTGATTACGGCGCCTCTAATTATCATTCACATATCGACAACGGCCTGTGGTCACACACGCAAGCCGCCAGTGGGACACAGCCGGTTTTTACAAGTGTTCTCACAAAGCCTAACTGTTTCTGGAGCAACGCCACCGCCGTGTCCTGTCACACCAAGCGAGCGAAGCATTCAGTGAAAGGAATACGCACCGGTAGGAAGTATTCGAGCCGTTGTGTGTACCCCGGATGCTTCCTTCCGCCCGCATGACAGGACACAACGAACGCGCCGGCAAGTAACTGCTCCGTCAGTCCTCAGTGCTGCTGTCTCCCGACTGACGTCTCCTGTCTAACATCTCCCGTCTATTTCAGAATCCGATGCGGGAGGCGGCGCCGTGCAGGGTTTCTTCGGTGCACATCTGCTCGATTTGGGAAAGGTCGGGCGTAGTGTCGTTGAGGATGTTGTGCAGCAGGTACTTGCGGACAATGTTGTCGATCTGGCCGCCGGTGAGTTCGAACCCTTGCGCCAGCGTGGCGACGGCCGGCGGTTCCAGGTCGGGCAGTTTGGTGGCCCAGATCTTTTCGCGGGTAGCCAGGTCGGGCTTGCGGAAGTGGATTTTGTAGGGAAAGCGCCGCTCGAACGCCTTGTCGAGGTTCACGTTCAGGTTGGACGTGGCAAACAGGATGCCTTCGAAGGTTTCCAGTTCCTGCAACAGAATGTTCTGCATGCTGTTGTTCATCTGGTCCACGCTGCTCACCACCTCGATGCGCTTGCTGATGAGGGCGTCCGATTCGTTGAAGAGCAGGATGGGCGTCCGTTCGAAGTGCGCCGCGGCCTTGCGGTATTCCTCGAAAAGCATCTTGAGGTGCTTCTCCGATTCGCCCACGTACTTGTCTTTGATGTTGGCAATGTCCACCAGCAGCACGTTGCGGTCGGTGCGGGCGGCAATCGAATACACCGTTTCGGTTTTGCCCGTACCCGGTTCGCCGTAGAGCAGCACCACCACGCCCTTGCCGAGGCCCGCCTGCTGGAACCGCTGCTGCACCTGGCTCAGTTGTTCGTCGCGCAGCAGGTTGTGCAGTACGCCCACCTGCTTCTCTTCGGTTTCGTTGAGGTGCAGCGACTTGGGCTGCACCGACTTGGCCTCCACCAGCCGGCAGTGCGTGGGCCGGAACGGCCGCTGGATTTCGAAGAAGGTTTGTGAGTCGCCGAACAGTTCGGTAATGGCCTTGTCGGTGAGCCGCAGGGTACGGCCCATGAGGAAAAAGTCGTTTTCGAACGCCACCAGTTCCTGCTTCACCAGGCCGGCCTCGCCGTTGATGAGTTCCCGCTTGGCGCTGACCTTGTCGCTGATCGTGTCGAAGATGGAGTTCATCATGTCGTTGAGGTCCACGAAATCCTCGCCGTTGGCAAACTGGTAGCACATGAACAGCAGCATGGCCGTTTCGCGCAGCGACAGCCCCAGCGACTCGATGCGGACCACCGTGCTGGCGCCCCGTTCGTTCTGGAGAATCTGGCGGATCTCTTCGAGCAGTTCCTGCGTGGAAATGACTTCCTTGCGGCGTTCGTTGATCAGGTTGTCGGTGCGTTGCAGCAGCGTGTACACGTCGTCGAGCTTGCTTTCGGCCGGTTGGGGCGGCTTGTTGGCCGCCGCCGCGTTGTAGGCTTCCCGGGTGAGGTTGAGGCTGATGGAGTTGCGCCCCCAGTTGTCTTCCTTGGTGATGAGCCGCTTTTTCTGCAATGATTTAAACAACGTCTCGTGGCTGACCACGAAGAACGGGTTGCAATCCATGTAATTCACCAGGTCATTGTAGTACACGGTGCTGTTTACCACTTTCAAGCCGAAGATCAGGCTCAGAAAAAGGGCTTCTTCGGGGGAACAGTTGTAAAACTGGCCGATTTTATCCAGGTCGGGACGAAGTTTAGCCGTGATGCGGGCCATACTCTGGTCCGACAGCTTACAGTCTTTGAGTGCATTATACACCCGTTCGATCCGCTTGATGATGGGCATTGCAGAAAAGTTTGTTTAAGGGGCTGATGCCCTTGCGATGATGGTTGGCCGGGCTGGCAAAAGGCCCCCAAAACCAACTTTTATATACGCAAGCTTCGCAAAAAAGACGGCAAAAGCCTGTGAAATAAAGGATTATTTTTTAGCCCGGCTGGCGTACAATCCGGGCCGCCGCGCCCCGAGCAGAACTCGTTTGGGTAACACGGAAGCAAAAATGCGGGGCTGGCCCGCCCCGTTCAGGGCAGCAGCAGCGAAGAATCGCCGTAGCTCAGGAAGCGGTAGCCGCCCGCCAGCGCCTCCCCGTAAATGCGCCGCCAGTCGTCGCCCACGAAGGCGGCCACCAGCAGGATGAGGGTACTGCCCGGCTGGTGGTAGTTGGTCACCAGGCCCCGGCACACGCGGAACGGGTAGCCCGGCACGATCAGGATTTCGGTTTCGCCGATCAGTTCTTCCATGCCCGCATCGGCCATGTACCGGGCCACCGCCCCGAAGACTTCCCCCGCGGGGGGCAACGTGGCGGGGTCGTGGCCGTAGGGGTAAAGCTTTTCCACGAACAGGTGCGGCTCCGCCTGGCCCTTCAGCAGTTTTACGCCGTACCAGTACAGGCTCTCCAGGGCCCGCATCGAAGTGGTGCCCACGGCAATGATGCGGCCGGCGTGCCCGGCCAGCCGTTCGAGGTTGTGGCGGGTAAACACGATCTGCTCGGCGTGCATGGGGTGCGCAATCACGTTCTCGGCCTTGATGGGCTGGAACGTGCCGGCTCCCACGTGCAGGGTAATGTAGTCGAGGGTTGCCCCGCCCTCCGTCAACGAGGCCAGTACGCGGTCGGTAAAGTGCAGGCCGGCCGTGGGGGCGGCTACGGCGCCTTCTTTCCGGGCGTATACGGTCTGGTACTGCGTTTTGTCCCTTTCGGTCGCCTTCCGGTTCAGGTACGGCGGCAGCGGAATCTCCCCGAGGTGGGGCAGCAGTTCGGCAAAGCGGAGGTGCGCCGGCATCCACTCAAAATGCACTTCCTGCGCTTCCCGGTCGGCCAGGATGGCCCGTACCGTCACGGCTCCTTCGGGGGTTGCCAGTTCCTGCGTGAGGGCTTCGCCTTCCTTCCACCTTTTCTTGTTGCCGATGAGGCAGCGCCACGTGCATTGGGCCCTGGCCCCCATGATGGCGTGGATGGACTGCTCCAGGCGGTGGGGTTGCAGCAGGAATATTTCGACCAGGGCCCCGGTATCACGGCGGAAATACAGGCGGGCCGGAATCACCTTGGTGTCGTTGAACACCAGCAGGGAGCCGGCCGGTACGTACGCGGCCAGGTCTTTGAACACGCGGTGTTCGATGACCCCGCGGCGGTACACGAGCAGTCTGGAATGGTCGCGGGGGTCGAGGGGAAACGCCGCAATGCGGTCGTCGGGCAGGTCGTAGGTGTAGTCCTCCAGGCGGATGGTCTGCTGGGCAATGGGAAGTAGTTCTTCCGGCATGGGCGGGCAGTTGGGGGTCGGTTGGAAACGGGCGTCAGGGTTTGGTTTCCCCGCCGGCAATCTGCACCTGCAAGCCGGGGGCCTGGGGAATGCCCACGTCTTTGAGCACGATCCGGGTCTTTTGCCCGTCCTGCCAGGCCAGCGTTTTGGGCTCCCGGGTTACGGGCTGGCCGTATTTGTCGGTAAAATACCGGTTGAACTCCTGCATGAGGCTGTCCACCGACTGGGCGTCGTTGAGGAACACGTCGAGCTTGATGTTGCGGACGGTATTGTTGCCGGGGGTGTAATAGTAGAACACGTCCGTCTCTTCGTCATTGCCGAGTTTCACGTTGTAGACCACGTGACCGGTGCTGTCCTCCGACGGGGCACTGCGCTCCTGCTCCTTGACCGCGTCCAGTTTGTCGCCCACGGAAATGCCCCGGACCACCCCGTCGGGGGTGCGGACGATCTTCTGAAACTTGGGACTGTACTGGGCCAGGGCGGCGGGGGGCTCCAGCGAAGTTTCCGCCTGCGAGGAGTCTACGGCCGAGGTTTGCTCCTGGCCGGATTCCGAACCGCAGGCCGCGCACAGCAGCCACACCACCCCCAACAGTATCTGACCGGCCTTCCGGGGCGAAACCAGCCTACGGTATGCAAACATGTTTTTGCGTATTGATTAAAACCAAATGGTACTTTATACGGGCTTTGCCCCGAACCGGCTGCAAAACTACGGATTCGCGGCCAGTATTCTCATATTTTAACTAAACCGCAAAGGGCGCAAAGGAGACGCGAAGACCGCAAGGAGGGATAGGGTTTAAACCCGATCCTATGGATATTGCGCACGATGAATATTGCGCATACGTACGCAGACTTCGCTCCAGTCAAACCAAGCGCAGCCTTTCCGTAGGGTAGGGTTTAAACCCTACCCCTGAAACCCTACCCCTACTCAACCGCAAAGACCGCAAGGAGAAACGCGTACCCCTTTGCATCTTTATTGCGATCCTTGCGGTTCAGTTTCCCCAAAGAGGGCACCGTGCAGGCAAGGGGCTCCTGCGCATAATCCGTAATTTGCGCCAGCCAAACCAACCCCTTTATGCATCGAAGTTTTATTACCGCCCTCTTCCTGCTGCTGCCCCTGCTGGCTTTCGCCCAGGAAAAACTGCTGAAAGCCGGCCCGATGGTGGGCTATTCCGAAATGCGGGAAGTGGCCCTGTGGGTACAGACGACCGGCCCGGCCAAGGTACGGTTTGCGTACTGGGACCCCCAAATGCCGGCTCGGCAATACCGGACGGCCGAAATGACTACCACCGCCGAAAGCGGCTTTACGGCCACGGCGGTTGCCGACCAGGTGCAGCCGGGCCAGAAATACGCCTACGAACTGTACATCAACAACAAGAAGGTGGTGCGCCCCTACCCGCTGGCTTTCCAGGCACAGCCCCTCTGGCAGTGGCGTGCCGACCCACCGGCATTTACATTTGCCACCGGCAGTTGCTTTTACGTGAACGAAACCGAGTATGACCGCCCCGGCAAACCCTACGGCGGAGGCTACGAAATTGCCGCCACCATCCTCGGCCAGCAGCCGGACTTCATGCTCTGGCTGGGCGACAACACGTACCTGCGCGAACCCGACTGGAATACCTGGACGGGCATCGTGCACCGGTACGGCCATACCCGGTCGCTGCCCGAACTGCAACCCCTGCTCGGCTCGGTGCACCACTACGCCACCTGGGACGACCACGACTACGGCCCCGACAACTCGGACCGCTCCTTCTGGAACAAGGAACAGACGCTGAAGGCGTTTAAACTGTTCTGGGCCAACCCCAATTACGTGCTCGGTGACCACGGCGGGGTGACGGGCTCCTTCCAGTGGCACGACGTGCAGTTTTTCCTGCTCGATGACCGCTGGTACAAAACGCCCAACCACAACACGACCGCCCTGGCCGGCGAAACCGGGAACCTCGCCGGGCCGCGGCCGCTGCTGGGTGACGCGCAGTTGCAGTGGCTGATCGACGCCCTCACCTACAGCCGTGCCCCCTTCAAGTTCGTGGTGATCGGCAGCCAGGTACTCAACCCGGTGGAGCAGGAAGACAGCTACGCTTTTTACCCGCAGGAACGCGACAAGCTGTTGGAAGCCATTGCCGCCGCCAAGATTCCCGGCGTCATTTTCCTGGACGGCGACCGGCACTTTACTTCGCTGACCAAACTCGAACGGCCGGGCACGTACCCGCTCTACGACATTACCATTTCGCCGCTCACGGCCGGCACGTATTCGCCCAAGGAGAACAACACGCTGCTGGTGCCGGGTACGCTGGTCACCGACCGCAATTTTGCCCTCATGGAAGTGAGCGGCCCCCGCACCGACCGCGTACTGACCATCCGGGTACTCGATGCCGCCGGCAAAGAACGCTGGACCCGCCAGATCAAGGCCAGTGAACTGAAATAGACGGGAGGCTGGAGATGTTAGACGAGAGACAATTGACCGTGGGCATACTGTAGGAGGGTTGTATGGTTGCATGGCTATATGGTTTTGCTTACGCCCGCACCACTTCCCATCAATCAACCATATAACCATGCAGCCATTCAACAATCAACCATACAACCATACAGCCTTTCTTGTGAGTACAAGCAGGCAGTGGGCAATCGGCAGTAAACAGCATCGGTGTGAAATTAAAAGGAGCCAACTGTCGTTGAGGGTAACAACGGGAGGTGTCAGCACTTGGCGCGGCGCGTAAGTCTTACGTCTCCCGTCTCTTGTCTCCCGTCTTTTTTACCGGGGAAATGGTAACTTTGCCGGGCATTCCGGGTTGTACTCAAGAGCACGTTATGAAGTTGCCGATCAAGAACATACTGAAAAACCACGACCTGCGCCACACGTCCTGCCGCGAAGAGGTACTCGACATTTTTTTGCAGCGTGATTTTGCCCTGTCGCACGCCGACCTGGAAGCCAACACCAGCGACCACTTCGACCGGGTCACGGTGTACCGTACGCTGAAAACGTTCCTGGATGCGGGCATCATTCACAAGGTGCTCGACGACGAAGGGGTCACCAAGTACGCCCTCTGCCGCGAACGGTGCACCTCGGCCGCCCACCACCACGAACACGTACACTTCAAATGCACGGCTTGCGGCCAGACCAACTGCCTCGACAACGTGCAGATTCCAGTCATCAATCTGCCCGACGGCTACCAGGTGGCCGAAACCAACCTGCTCATGCAGGGTGTGTGCCGCAATTGCAGCCAGTGAGGATCAGGATTCGCAGGATTAAAAGATTAACAGGATTACGACGACAAAATCCTGTTGTTCCTCTAATCCTGCGAATCCTGATCCGTAATTCCGGCAATCCTTTAATCCTGTAAATCCAGATCCCGATATTTTAGCTATGAAGAAAATTTTGATCACCGGCGGGGCCGGGTTCATCGGTTCCCACGTCGTACGGCTGTTCGTGAACCGGCATTCGGACTACCACATTTTTAACCTCGACAAGCTGACCTACGCCGGCAACCTGGCTAACCTGACCGACATTGAACACGCACCCAACTACACTTTTCTGAAGGGCGACATCGTAGACGCCGCTTTCGTGGACGGGCTGTTTGCCGAACACCGCTTCGACAGCGTGATCCACCTGGCGGCCGAGTCGCACGTGGACCGCTCCATTACCGACCCGCTCTCTTTCGTGTTTACCAACGTGGTGGGCACGGCCAACCTGCTCAACGCCGCCCGCCGCACTTGGAAGGACGACCTGCCCAACCACCTGTTCTACCACATTTCCACCGACGAGGTGTACGGCTCGCTGCACAACCCCGAGGAATTTTTTACCGAAGAGACGCCCTACGACCCGCAGTCACCGTACTCGGCCTCGAAGGCGGGCTCCGACCACCTGGTGCGGGCCTACCACAACACCTACAAGATGCCCGTGGTCATCACCAACTGCTCCAACAACTACGGCCCCAACCAGTTTCCCGAGAAGCTGATTCCGCTGTGCATCCACAACATTGCCCACCACAAACCGCTGCCCATCTACGGCAAGGGCGAAAACGTTCGCGACTGGCTCTACGTGGTGGACCACGCCCGGGCCATCGACGTGGTGTTTCACCAGGGCAAGCCCGGCGAAACCTACAACATCGGCGGCTTCAACGAATGGCGCAACATTGACCTGGTGCGGCTGCTCTGCCGGATCATGGACCGCAAGCTGGGCCGCCCGGAAGGCGAATCGGAAAAGCTCATCACGTACGTAACCGACCGGGCCGGCCACGACCTCCGCTACGCCATCGACGCCAAAAAGATCATGCACGAACTGGGCTGGAAACCCTCCCTGCAATTCGAAGAAGGGCTGGAAAAAACGGTGGACTGGTACCTGACCAACACCGGCTGGCTCACCAACGTGACCTCCGGCGCCTACCAGCACTACTACCAGGATCAGTACGAAAGCCGGTAGCCGTTCCGCCTGCTAGCCCTTTCGGGGATGCTACGCGTTCCCCGAACCCTTCTGCCAAAGCCCCTCTCCCCCGGAGAGGGGTTGGGGTGAGGTTTTTAAGCCGGCCAAATGATGTACTCCGCCGGGAAGTGCGCTTTCAACGCCACCGGCTCCCTGAAAATGCCGTACACCGTTGCCCCGGAGCCGCTCATGCTGGCGTACAACGCCCCGGCCTCGTACAGTTTCTCCTTCACGGCGGCAATGGCCGGGTATCTGGCAAACACGGTCCGTTCAAAGTCATTCTGCAAGGCGCCCCGCCATTCGGGTACCGGCCGGCGCAGTACTTCCCGCAGGGGAACGGCCGGCGGCCCCGGCGTAATGCCGGCGTACGCTTCCGGCGTAGCTACGTGGATGCCCGGGTTGACCAGGCCGATCCAGTACCCTTTCAAGTCCACTTCGATGTCGGCGAACCGGTCGCCCTTGTCGTAGCAGTAAAGCGGTTTGTTCTGGATGAAAAAGGCGCAGTCGCTGCCCAGCGGCCGTACGTAGTCCTCCATTCGTTCCGGCGGCAGCCCCAGTCCGAATTTTTCGTTCAGCAGCTTTACCGCAAAGGCCGCATCCGCCGAGCCGCCCCCGAGGCCGGCCCCGATGGGAATGACCTTGTGCAAGTGAATGTGCACCGGCGGCAGGTCAAAATCCTTTTGCAGCGCCGCGTAGGCTTTCAGGCAAAGGTTGTGCGCCGCCTCGCCGGGAATGGGCAGACCCGACGCCGTAAACTGCAACGCCTCCGCCCCGATGATCTCCAGCACGTCCGTCCAGCCCACCGGGTAGAAACACGACTCGATGTTGTGGTAGCCGTCGGGCCGCCGGGCCACCACGTGCAGCCCCAGGTTGATTTTGGCATTGGGAAAAGAAACCATGGGTGGAAAAGGTAAGAAGCCAAAGGTATTTAATAGAAGCGAGGAGTGAGGAGCGAGAAGCGAGAAGATTGTACATGTACTTTGCCGTAATCACCGGAGAAGTCCGTGCCCCCCTTCTCACTTCTCGCTCCTCACTCCTCGCTTCTCATTTGGTATCCGTCAATAGTTATCGGAACTTTGCCCCATGCACATTTTGCTGATTCACCAGTATTTTCTGGAAAAAGACGACCCGGGGGGCTCCCGATTCAACGAAATGACGCGGGTATGGGCCTCAACGGGACACCAGGTAACGGTGATCGGCGGAATGGTCCACTACGCCACGGGCAAGAAACGCGACAAGCACCGGGGCAAATTCATTGTGCAGGAAACCTACGACGCCGGCATTACGGTGTACCGCTGCCACGTGTCGGAGGCCTACAACACCAACTTTCTCGGGCGGCTCTGGGCGTATTTTTCGTTCGTGTTCTCCAGCATCCTCTGCGGCCTGCTGCGGGCCCGGCAGCGGTACGACGTGGTGGTGGTCACCTCTCCGCCCCTGTTCGTGGGCATTACCGGCTACGTGCTGTCCCGCCTCAAACGCATCCCGCTGGTATTCGAGGTCCGCGACCTGTGGCCCGAGTCGGCCATTGACACGGGGGTGCTTACTAACCGGACGATCATCCGCTTCGCCTACTGGTTCGAAGGGTTCATTTACCGGAAATCCAAACTCATCAACACCCTTACGCCGGCCTTCCGGCAGAAGCTGATTGCCGAAAAAGGCGTGCCGGCCAATAAAGTGGTGATGATTCCCAACGCGGCCGACTTCTCGCTGTCCGAGCAACTGCTGCACACCTTCGACGCGGAGGCGTTCCGGCGCGAAAAGGGTTGGACGGGCCGTTTCGTGGTTACCTACGTAGGCGCCCACGGCGTAGCCAACCACCTGATCCAGCTCGTGGAGGCGGCCGAGTTGCTGTGCGATACGCCGGCCCTGTTTCTGCTCATCGGCGACGGCATGCAGAAGCCCATGCTGCGGGACGAAGTGCAAAGGCGGGGCCTTACCAACGTGCAGTTCGTGGATTCGGTGCCCAAGAAAGAGGTATTCAAGTACATCCTGGCCTCCGACCTGGGCACGTCGGTGCTCAAGAAAACGGATACGTTCAAGACGATTTACTCCAACAAAACGTTTGATTACATGTCGTGCCGCAAGCCGATCCTGATGGTGATCGACGGGGTGTCGCGGGAACTGGTGGAAGCGGCCCGTTGCGGCGTGTACGCCGAACCGGAAAACGCCGCCGACATCGCCGCCAAAATCCGCGGGTACCTCCGCGCCAACGGGCAACTGGCCAAAGAAGGCGCCAACGGGTACGAGTACGCCCGGCAGTACTTCGACCGCACGAACCTGGCCGGGCGGTACCTCGAAGAACTGTCACGCATCACCGGACGCAGGTAAACCGTCCACCGCAAATTTGTCTTACGTCTCACCGCTCACGTCTAATGTCTACTCCGCACCGCACGATTGGCATGGTACTGTTTCCCGGGCTTACCCAACTGGACCTGACGGGGCCGTACGAGGTGTTTTCCCGCCTGCCCGACACCACCATTTACCTGCTGGCCGCCTCCCGGGAGCCGGTACGTACCGAAAAGGGCCTGCTCCTGGTGCCCGACCTGGCTTTCGGCGAGGCACCGCCCCTCGACGTATTGTTCGTGCCGGGTGGCCCGGGCATCGGCCCGGCCATGGAAGACGAGGGGTTCATGGCGTTCCTGCGGAAGCAGGGGGCGCAGGCGGCCTACGTAACCTCGGTGTGTACGGGGGCCCTGCTGCTCGCCGCGGCCGGGCTGCTCGACGGGTACCGGGCCACTACGCACTGGCTGTCGCTGGGCCTGCTGCGCAAATTTGACGTGGACGTGGCCGAAGAACGCGTGGTGGTGGACCGCAACCGGATCACGGGCGGCGGCGTAACGGCGGGCATTGACTTTGGCCTGGTGCTGGCGGCTCAGTGGCACGGCGAAGAAACGGCCAAAAAGATCCAATTGATGATGGAGTACGACCCGGCGCCCCCGTTCCACAGCGGCTCCCCGCGGGAAGCGGACCTGGTGCTGCTCAAAAGTGCCCGCGACGACTGGGCAGACGTGCAGGCGGCCCGCACCCGGCTCATTGACCGGGTCATTGCAAGAAAGAACCCATCGGCCTGACTATTTTAGGAACGAGCAACATGTACAAAGTATTTTTTAAACGACTGATCGACCTGGTGCTGTCGCTGCTCCTGCTGGTGCTGACGCTGCCAATTACGCTGACAGTCGCCGTCCTGCTGGCCTTTGCCAACCGCGGCAAGGTGTTTTTCGTTCAGCGCCGGCCCGGCCTGCACGGCGAGCCCTTCCACATCATCAAGTTCAAGACGATGAACGACCGCCGCGACCGGCACGGGGAACTCCTGCCCGACGCCGTGCGGCTCACCCGCATTGGCCGGCTGGTGCGGAAAACGTCGGTGGACGAGCTGCCGCAACTGCTCAACGTGCTCCGGGGCGACATTTCGCTGATCGGGCCGCGGCCCCTGCTGATGGAATATTTGCCCCTGTACAGTCCCGAACAGGCCCGGCGCCACGACGTAAAACCCGGCATTACCGGCTGGGCGCAGGTGAACGGCCGCAACACCCTTTCCTGGGAAAAGAAATTCCGCTGCGACGTGTACTACGTAGATCACCTGTCGTTTGTGCTGGACGTGAAAATATTCTTCCTGACCATCCTCAAAATCCTGCAGGGCGAAGGCATCAGCGGGGAAAACAGCGCCACGATGGAAAAATTCAGGGGTAATTCGCCCGTCAACAGCGAAAGCCGTCGTTCCGGAGTAGGCGGTGTAACCTCCTACCCGTAATTTTCCGCCGCGAAAAGCGGGCATCGTCCCCATTTTCAATTGTCCATCATCCCTTTTCACCTACAAAAGTGGTTCTATACGGCGGCAGTGGTCACGCAAAGGTCATTCTGGATTGCATCGAAGCCCGGGGCGGCACGGTGCGCGGCATTTTTGACGACAACCCCGGCCTGAAGGAACTGCTGGGCGTACCCGTAGTGGGCCCGTACTACCCCGGCACGTTGCCGGAAGAACCGCTGGTCGTGGCCATCGGCAACAACCGCATCCGCCAGCGGATCGCCGCTACGGTACGGCACGGCTTCGGCACGGCCATTCACCCGTCGGCCCGCGTGTCGCGGTACGCCGCGGTGGGTGAAGGCAGCGTCGTGTTTCACCAGGCGGTGGTGCAGGCCGGCGCCACCGTGGGCAGGCACTGCATCATCAACACGGGGGCCACCGTGGACCACGACTGCCGGCTGGGCGATTTTGTGCACATTTCGCCCAACGCCGCCCTGAGCGGCAACGTAGAGGCAGGCGAAGGGACGCACGTCGGCACGGGAGCCTCGGTGATTCCGGGCGTCCGCATCGGCAAGTGGTGCGTGATCGGCGCCGGGGCCGTGGTGGTCCGCGACGTTCCCGACTACGCAGTGGTCGTAGGCGTGCCGGCAAGGGTAATCAAAACCATACAACCGTAAATGCAACCCAAACGAATCTACCTCTCCTCGCCCCACATGGGCGGCAACGAACGTAAGTACGTCCAGCAGGCCTTCGACGAAAACTGGATTGCGCCCCTGGGGCCGAACGTGGACGGCTTCGAGGCGGACCTGTGCCGGTTTACCGGGGCCAGGCACGCCGCGGCGCTCAGCTCGGGCACGGCCGCCATTCACCTGGCCCTGGTGCTGCTCGGCGTCGGCCCCGGCGACGAGGTGATCTGCCCCACGTTTACCTTCTCGGCCACCATCAACCCGGTGCTGTACCAGGGGGCAACGCCCGTGTTCGTGGACAGCGACACGTCTACCTGGAACCTGAGCGTGGACGAAACGCGCCGCGCCGTGGAAGACCGGATCGCGAAGGGCAAAAAGCCCAAAGCCCTCATCATTGTGCACCTCTACGGCCAGTCGGCCAAGCTATGGCAACTGATGGCCCTGGCCGACAAGTACGACCTGCCGGTGATCGAGGATGCGGCCGAGGCGCTGGGGGCTACCTACGAAGGCAAGGCGCTGGGCACGTTCGGCACGCTGGGGGTTCTCTCCTTCAACGGCAACAAGATCATTACGACTTCGGGCGGCGGCGCCCTGCTGAGCAACGACGGGGCGCTGATTGAAAAGGCCCGTTTCCTGGCAACGCAGGCCCGGGACCCGGCCCCGCACTACCAGCATTCGCAGGTGGGCTACAACTACCGCATGAGCAACGTGGTGGCGGGCATCGGCCGCGGCCAGATGGAGGTGCTGCCCGAACGGGTGAAACGCCGCCGGGAAATCTTCGCCTTTTACCAGCGGGCCTTTGCCGACATTCCGGCCATTGCCTTCTCCCCCGAGTTCTCCGACACGACGGGCAACCGCTGGCTGACGTGCATTACGGTGGACGAGGCGCAGTCGGGGGGCGTCACGCGGGAAACGATCCGGCTGGCCCTGGCGGAAGACAACATTGAGGCCCGTCCGCTCTGGAAGCCGATGCACCTTCAACCGGTGTTTGCGCAATACCCTTACTACGGCACCGGGCACGTGGCCGAAGACCTGTTCAACCGCGGCCTCTGCCTGCCTTCGGGCTCTAACTTGTTGGCCGAAGACCTGGACCGGGTCATTCGGATCGTGCGGAGGGTATTCGGGAAGTAGGGTTGTGATGCTTCTGCGCCGGTATTGCCACCAAGACACAAAGGCACTAAGATGCACAATGGAAACGGCTTTGTGTTCCTTTGTGTCTTAGTGCCTTGGTGGCGAAACGAAAATGGGTAAAATCCCCAAACCCTACCGCACCGCCGAAATCATGCCCATGATGTCATCCACGTACTCCCGCGAATTGGAGAGGCGCGGCACCTTGTTCTGCCCACCGAGTTTGCCGCGTTTTTTGAGCCAGTTGTAGAACGTGCCTTCCGGTACGTTGTGCACCAGCGGCATTTGCAGGGCCATGTCCTGGTACCGCTTGGCGTCGTAATCCGAGTTGATTTCGCGCAGCGTACGGTCCAGCACCTCCGTAAAGGCCGTCAGGTTGGCGGGTTCTTTGGCAAATTCAATGATCCATTCGTGGCCGCCCTTGCTGCGGTTGCCCATGTAGAGCGGCGCTGCCGTAAAGTTCTCCACAATGGCTCCCGTGGCTTCGCAAGCCCGCGTAATGGCCAGTTCGGCGTTTTCCACGATCACTTCCTCGCCGAACGCATTGATGAAGTGCTTGGTGCGGCCCGAGATGCGGATGCGGTACGGGTTGATGGACGTAAACTTCACCGTGTCACCGATCTTGTAGCGCCACAGGCCGCCGTTGGTCGAGATCACCAGGGCGTAGTTTTTGTCCAGTTCCACCTGGTCCAGCGTCAGCGTGCGGGGGTGTTCTTCGCCCAGTTCGTCGAGCGGCACGAACTCGTAGAACACGCCGTAGTCCAGCATCAGCAGCATGTCTTCGGCGCCCGACCGGTCCTGCAACCCGAAAAAGCCTTCCGACGCGTTGTAAATCTCCACGTAATTCATCCTTTCGGAGGGAATCATGGACTTGAACAACTCCCGGTAGGGCGTAAAGGAAACGGCCCCGTGGGCGAACAGTTCCAGATTGGGCCACACCTCCAAGATGCTCGATTTGCCGGTGATTTCGAGGATGCGCCGGATGAGCACCACCGTCCAGGTCGGCACGCCGAGGATGCTGGTGACGTTTTCCTGCATGGTCACCTGGGCCATCTTTTCGATTTTCTCTTCCCACTTGTCCATCAGCGCCACGTCGAGGCCCGGCGTGCGGATGAACTGCGCCCAGATGGGCAGGTTTTTCATCACCACCGCCGACACGTCGCCCACGTAGGAGTCGGCGTCGCCGGTGTTGTTTTGCAGGCTGCCGCCGATGGAGAGCCCCTTGCCGAGGAAAAACTTGGTGTCGGGGTGATTGTGGGCGTACATCGTGATCAGGTCCTTGCCCCCCTGGAAATGGCAGTCTTCGAGGGCTTCCGGCGACACGGGAATGAACTTGCTCCGGGCGTTGGTGGTGCCCGACGACTTGGCGAACCACTTGGTTTCGGTGGGCCACAGGATGTTCTGTTCGCCCTGCATCATGCGTTCGATGTACGGAAACAGCGTTTCGTAGGGCGACACGGGCACCCGTTCGCGGAAGTCATCGACCGTGCGGATGGAGGCGTAGTCGTAGCGGCGGCCCCATTCGGTGTTTTTGGCGGTGCGGAGCAGGCGGCTGAACTGCTCCTGCTGCACGTCATGAGGGTGCTGCATGAAGAATTCAATCTGCGACACCCGCTTCTTCATCAGCCAGGATAAAATCGTATTCAGGAGTTCCATACAGTGGTTTGCGCGGTGGTGCGGAGGGCGAAGAGCCAGGGGCGGAGGGCAAGGGGCAGTGGGGCGAAGGGCGAGGAGCGGAGGGCAAAGTACATCATTTCGATGAATGAGTCACCCTGCTCCCGGCCCCACGCCTTTTGCCCCCTGCTCTCCGCCCTCTGCCCTTCGCCCCACGCGCTCCGCCTTAAACTTTAAATCTTTTCTTCCGGAACTCAAAGCTTTCGCCGAGGTAGGCTTTCTTGACCCGTTCGTCTTGTACGATGTCTTCGGGAATGCCTGAGGTCAGAATTTTGCCTTCCGTCAGCAGGTAGGCCCGGTCCGTGATGGATAACGTTTCGTTTACGTTGTGATCGGTAATAAGGATACCGATATTCTTGGTTTTCAGCCGGGCCACGATGATCTGGATTTCTTCCACGGCCAGCGGGTCCACCCCGGCGAAGGGTTCGTCGAGGAGCACGAACTTGGGGTCCACGGCCAGGGCCCGGGCAATTTCGGTGCGGCGCCGTTCGCCGCCCGACAGCACGCGGCCCAGGTTTTTGCGCACGTGGGTAAGGCTGAATTCTTCGAGCAGCTGCTCGGTCTTTTCGCGCTGCTCGGGCTTCGACAGCTTGGTCATTTCGAGCACGGCCATGATATTTTCCTCCACGGTGAGGGTCCGGAACACGGAGGCTTCCTGCGCCAGGTAGCCCAGGCCCCGCTTGGCCCGCTGGTACATGGGCAGCTTGGTAATGTCTTCGGTGTCGAGGAAAATGTGCCCCGAGTTGGGTTTGATCAGCCCCACGATCATGTAGAAGGTGGTGGTTTTGCCGGCGCCGTTCGGACCGAGCAGCCCCACGATTTCGCCCTGCGTGACCTCTACGGACACGTCATTGGCGACCGTACGGGAGCCGTATTGTTTTACCAGGTGTTCTGAACGAAGTATCATGGTTTTTTTTGAGAAGCGGGAAGTGAGGAATGAGAAGCGAGAAGAAGATTACGCGCGGATAGACTTTAGCAATAATTCAGCCAGCCCGCCGCCGGTACGCTTTTTCTTCTCGCTCCCCGCTCCTCGCTTCTCACTCCTTATTTCTCACTCCTCATAGAATTTTACGTCCTTGATCAACAATTGCAGGCTCTTCTGGTCCCGGTAGTTGTTTTCGGCCACCTGGTAGCAGAGCCGGAACGGCTTGCCCGTGGCTACGCCGTCGAAATAGCGGGAGAGCCCGAAGCCGATGGCCTCGAAGTAGTGGCTGCCCTGCTGGTATACGTGAATTTTGAGGTGCTGGTCTTTGATGATGCGCGGAAATTCGGCGTACACGTTTTCGCTCACGAACACGGGCCGCATGTTCTGGGGACCGAACGGACCCATCTGGCTGAGTACGGCGTAGAACCGGTTGGTGATTTCGCGGAACTCCAGCTTTGTATCGATTTCAACCTGCGGGATGAGCTGCTCGTCGCGGATGCGGCTGGCAACCACGGCCTCGAACTTCCGGCGGAACGCCGGGAAGTTTTCGGGTTTCAGCGTGAGGCCCGCCGCGTGGGTGTGGCCCCCGAACTGTTCGAGCAGTTCGGCGCATTCGGCAATGGCTTCGTACACGTCGAACCCCGTTACCGAACGGGCCGAGCCGGCCAGCTTGCCCTGCGACTGCGTGAGGATGATGGTGGGGCGGTGGTACTTTTCGATGCAGCGCGACGCCACGATGCCGATCACGCCTTTGTGCCAGTCGTCCTTCAGGAGTACGGTGGTTTTGGCGTCCCGCTGCAACGCGTCGCCCTCGATCATCGACAGGGCCTCGCGGGTGATGTTGACGTCGAACTCCTGCCGGTCGCGGTTGTTGAGGTTGATCTGCCGGGCCAGTTCGAGGGCTTCTTCCTCCGAATGGGCCAGCAGCATCTGGATGGAAGCACTGGCGTGGGCAATGCGGCCGGCCGCGTTGATGCGGGGCCCGAGCCCGAACACCACGTTGCTGATTTCGAGTTCCTTGCCTTCCAGGCCGGCCACCTTGGTAAGGGCTTTGAGGCCGGGCCGCGGATTGTGGTTCAGTCGCTTCAGGCCAAAGTGAGCCATCACCCGGTTTTCGCCCGTAATGGGCACCAGGTCGGCGGCAATGCTCACGGCCAGCAGGTCCATGAACGGGTAGAGCCGGTCGAGCGACAGGTTGTTGCGCAGGCAGAAGCCGTGCAGAAACTTAAACCCCACGCCGCAGCCCGAGAGTTCTTTGTACGGGTAGGGGCAGTCGGGCCGCTTGGGGTCGAGCACGGCCACCGCGTCGGGCAGCGAGTCGTCGGGCCGGTGGTGGTCGCAGATGATGAAGTCCATGCCCAGTTCCCTGGCGTAGGCCACCTTGTCGGCCGACTTGATGCCGCAGTCGAGGCTCACGATCAGTTTTACGCCCTGGGCGTGCGCAAAGTCGAGGCCCTGCCGCGAAATGCCGTACCCTTCGGCGTAGCGGTCGGGCACGTAGTAGATCAGGTTGGAATGGAGGGTTTGCAGGAAGCCGTAGAACAGCGCCACCGACGTAGTGCCGTCCACGTCGTAGTCGCCGTACACCATGATGGTCTCATTCTGCCCCAGGGCTTCTTCGAGCCGGGCCACGGCCAGGTCCATGTCCTTCATCAGGAAGGGGTCGTGCAGGTCCTGGAGGGACGGGCGGAAATACGATTTGGCTTCGGAGTAGGTGGAAATGCCCCGCTGCAACAGCAAAGTCGCTACCGAGTGGTTCACGCGTATGTCGGCGGCCAGTGCCGCCACCTCCGCGGCGGGAGGCATCGGTTTGAACGTCCAGCGGTATTCCATAGGACCAATGGGGTAGTTGATAAAAAAATAGCAGCGGAAGATAGCAAAGCCATCCTTACAAAACTACACTTTTCGCGCAATAACGGCGGGCGGCCGGCAGCCGGCCGACTCCCGCATTTTGTGCCAAGTTGTCATACTTTTGCGGCTGGCAAAAAAATTGCCGCTGGCAAACAGTTATTTACCGGGCGGCCCTCAGATTTTAATACCCGCGTGGAAATTACTTTCATCCAAATATTGTTTAGTTGTATTATCAACGTTTACGTTCACTTATATTTAGCATTTTCAAAAAATTGCCGATTATGGAACACGAAAAAGACAAGGTGGTAGGGGAAAATGACAACCAGCCCGTGCAGGAGAACACAGTGGAGACGGAAGTAGCCGAGAACCAACCCGAGCAAGTTTCCGCCGCATCTGCCACCGGTGCCGAAAAACTGACAGCCGATCTACAAGAAGCCAAAGATAAATACCTGCGCCTGTACGCCGACTTCGAAAACTTCCGGCGGCGCACGGCCAAGGAGAAGATTGAATCCTACGCCAATGCCCAGGGGGAACTGATGAAAGCCCTGCTGCCCGTGCTCGACGATTTTGGGCGCGGTCTCAAAGCCTCGGCCAACGCCCCGGACGCCGGCGCCGTACGGGAAGGCATGGAACTGATCTACCACAAACTATACCGGGCCCTCGAACAGAAGGGCCTCAAGCCCATGAATGCCGTGCAAACGGAATTTGATCCCGAACTGCACGAAGCCATAACGCAGATACCGGCCCCCAGCGACGACCTGAAAGGCAAGGTGATTGACGAGGTGGAAAAAGGATACTACCTGCAGGACAAGGTGTTGCGGTTCGCAAAAGTAATTGTAGGCGCATAGATAACAGACCGTTATTGGGTTGATGGGTTTGGCGCTGATCCGCACGAACGGACTCATTGACGGGTAACTTCACAAGAGACATGGCTACGAAAAGAGACTATTACGAGATATTGGGGGTGAGCAAAACGGCCACCGTCGATGAGATCAAGAAGGCGTACCGGATGATGGCAATCAAGTTTCACCCGGACAAGAACCCCAACGACCCCACGGCGGAGGAGAAGTTTAAGGAGGCGGCCGAGGCCTACGAGGTGCTCAGCAACACCGAGAAACGCCAGCGGTACGACCGGTTCGGCCACCAGGGCATGAACGGCGGCTTTGGCGGCGGCAACAACATGAGCATGGAGGACATCTTCTCCCAGTTCGGCGACATCTTCGGCCAGGGCAGCCCGTTCGAGAGTTTCTTCGGCGGGCAAGGCGGCGGCCAGGGGCGCCGCCCGGTGCGCAAGGGCTCCAACCTGCGCATCAAGCTGAAGCTCAACCTGGAAGAGATTGCCAACGGCGCCGACAAGAAGATCAAGGTAAAACGTTACGTAGCCTGTCAGACGTGCAGCGGCAACGGCGCCAAGAACGGCACGGCCCTCTCCAACTGCACCCGTTGCAACGGCAGCGGCCAGGAACGGCGCGTGGTCAACACGATGCTCGGACAGATGGTTTCCACCAGTACCTGCTCCACCTGCAACGGGGAAGGCAAGATCGTGACCGACCGCTGCGAAACCTGCCACGGCGAGGGCCGCGTGACGGAGGAAGAAGTAATCCCGGTAAAAATTCCGGCCGGCGTGGGCGAAGGCATGCAGCTCTCCATGGGCGGCAAGGGCAACGTACCCCAGCGGGGCGGCATGCCCGGCGACCTGCTCATCGTCATCGAGGAGGAGCCCGACGAGATTCTTAAACGCGACGGCAACAACGTGGTGTACGACCTGCACATCAACTTTGCCGATGCGGCCCTGGGGACCAACGTGGAGGTGCCCACCATTGAAGGCAAGGTGAAGATCAAGATCGACCCCGGCACGCAGTCGGGCAAAATCCTGCGCCTGAAGGGCAAGGGCATCAAGGACATCAACGGCTACAACCGCGGCGACCAACTGGTGCACATCAACATCTGGACGCCCAAGACCCTGACCCGCGAAGAAACGACCCTGCTCGAACGCCTCCGCGACTCGCCCAACTTTGCGCCCAAGCCGGGCAAGGACGAGAAAGGCTTCTTCGAGAAAATGAAGGAGTTCTTCCAGTAGACGGATTGTCTGGAAAAGTAAAAGCGGCCCGATGGAGAGATCGGGCCGCTTTTGCTTTTCCGGGGTTTGGCCCATTCAGCCGAAGCCCCCACCCCAGGCGATGATCAGTACAATGAACAGGGCCACCAGCAAAAGAATGATGGCAAGGTTAACAATGCCCAGGATCAGGCCGGCCGTTGCTTTTCCCCGGCCGCTTTCGGCATCCAGGCCGCGCCGGATTCTGCCCTTGGCGATCCCGCCCGTAATGAGGGCCGTCAACCCGCCCAGGAAGCCCAGCAGGAACAGCGCTCCCGCCCCGGCGCCCAGACCGATGACGCCGCCCGCGAAGCTGACGACGAGGCCAATGATGCCAACGATTCCCGCAATGAGGGCAACCGTAGGCAGGCCGCTTTCTCCGGGAACCGGGTCTTGCTGCTTACCGGCCGCCGGCCGTTTGTGCAGCAGGGCGGCCCGTATTGCTTTACGCAGTTCCCGCCCGGGCGGCACGGGCCGGGTGGCTTGCCTGGCTTTTACCGGCGCGCGGGGTACACCCCTTGCCGGTGCGTATACCGGACGGGCGACCGGCTGCCCATAAACTTCCCCTGCTTCCGGAGGGGCCGTGCCGGCAGCAGCTGCTTCGGCAGCCGAGGCGTACCCGTCGGGGGCCTGCGACAAGGCGGTGGAAGCAGGGGTTACGGGCATGTGGGTGGTGAGGGTGGCGAGGTGCGGTGCCCGGAAACAAGCCGTCAGCAGGCACGCCAGCAAGGCAAAAAAGAGGGTTTTCATGGGTTGCTTTGGGTATGCCGAAGTATAATTTTTATTCGTTTTCCGTCAAAATATTCGTCCCTGAATATTCACCATCCGCTCCTGGCAGGGTAACCCGATTTTAGGAAACAAAAGGTTACGGTGTGCGCTTTCTTGCATAAATTAGTGTTTTACTAAAAATTCTACTCCCTTGTACATCCTCTCCGCCCAGCACATCACCAAGCGCTACGCTACCCACACGGCCCTGGATGACGTGAGCATCCAGATTCCGAAGGGCAGCATCTTTGGCCTGCTTGGTCCCAACGGTGCCGGAAAAACGTCCCTCATCCGCATCATTACCCAAATTACCGCCCCCGACCAGGGCGAAGTGTTCTTCAAGGGCGAACCCCTGATGCCCAAGCACATCTCCCAGATCGGCTACCTGCCCGAAGAACGCGGCCTGTACAAGAAAATGAAAGTGGGCGACCAGTTGCTGTACCTGGCCCGCCTCAAGGGCCTCAGCAAGGCCGTCGCCATGGACAAGCTCAAGGAGTGGTTCAAAAAATTCGAAATCCAGACGTGGTGGGGCAAAAACGTGGAAGACCTCTCCAAGGGCATGGCCCAGAAGATCCAGTTCGTGGCCACTGTACTGCACGAACCCGAACTGCTCATCCTCGACGAACCCTTCACGGGCTTCGACCCGGTGAACGCCAACCTGATCAAAGACGAAATCCTGAAGCTGCGCGACAAGGGCTGCACCATCATCTTCTCCACCCACCGCATGGAATCGGTGGAGGAACTCTGCGACAACATCGCCCTCATCAACAAGTCGCAAAAGATCCTCGACGGGCCCACCAAAAAGATCAAGAACCAGTACAAAACCAATACCTACGTGGTGGAAGGCGAAGGAAAGCTGATGAGCCTGCCTTCCCATTTCGACATCCGCTCCCGGGAAGAATTGGAAGAGGGCTTCTTCCGGGCCATCATCCGGCTGCCGCAGGGCGTACTGCCCAACCAACTGATTGAAGTGCTCATCGGCCAGGTGCAGGTCCATTCCTTCGTTGAACACATTCCGTCGATGAACGAGATCTTCATCCGCAACGTGACCGGCCAGGTTGACCCGCTTCCCTCGGAAGAATTGTATAAGTTGTCCCAAACCATGTAACATGGTCATTGGTCCGTAGAGACGCGATTCATCGCGTCTCAGTCATGCATCGTGTCTCATTCAATGGTCATCCGGATACGATGACTTACGCAGGTTCAATGACGGAGACGCGATGAATCGCGTCTCTACGGAGCAACAACCAACAACCCACCGCTATCTATGAACAAAATACTCCTCATTCTGCAACGTGAATACCTGGTGCGCGTGCAGAAACGGTCGTTCGTGATCATGACCCTGCTGGGGCCGTTGCTCATTGCGGCCATCTACTCGGTGCCCGTCATCCTGGCCCTCCGCGACAGCAAGGCCCGCACCATTGCCGTTATCGACGAAAGCGGCCTGCTCAAAGGCGACTTCAAGGGCGACAAAAAGCTGACCTTCAAATCCATGCCGGGTCCGTTGCTGGCCGGCAAGCAGGCCGTGCTCGACGAGAAGTACTACGCCGTGCTCTACATTCCCAAAATTGCCGTCGACAACCCGTCGGGCATCAAGCTTTTCTCCAAAAAGGGCATCAGCATGGAAGTGGAAAGCGCCGTGGAACGCAGCCTGAAGCGGGAAATTGAGGGGGTAAAGCTCCGGCAGGCGGGCATCGATACCCACGTACTCGAACGCATCGACACCCGGGTATCCATTGACACCAAGAACCTGACCGGCGACGACGGCGACGGCGAAAAAGACAGCAGCACCGGCGCGGCGTTCATCGTAGGATTCGGGGCGGCGTTCATCATTTACATTTCCATTTTCATCTACGGCGTGCAGGTGATGCGGGGCGTGATCGAAGAAAAGACCAACCGCATCGTGGAGGTGATTATTTCCTCGGTGAAGCCCTTCCAGCTCATGGTGGGCAAAATCACGGGCATTGCCCTGGTGGGCCTCACGCAGTTCCTGCTCTGGATCATCCTGGGCACGGCCGTCAGCACGGTTGCCATCGGCATGCTGCGGTCCACCGCCGGCGGGGACCAGGAGCAACTGGACGAGGCCCTGCGCGAGGCGCCGGCGCTGGAGCAGCGGGCCAACGGGTTTGAAAAAGCAATTGCCGCCATGAGCACCCTCGACGTGCCGCTGCTGCTGGGCTCGTTCCTGTTCTACTTTCTGGGCGGTTACCTGATCTACAGCGCCTTGTTTGCGGCCGTGGGGGCGGCGGCCGACAGCGAGACCGACACGCAGCAATTCATGTTCCCGATCACCATCCCGCTCATCCTGTCGTTCGTGCTGGCCCAGTACGTGATCCAGAACCCCGACGGGCCGCTGGCGTTCTGGCTTTCGATGATTCCGCTTACCTCGCCCATTATCATGATGGTGCGCATTCCGTTCAACCCGCCCGCCTGGGAAATTGCCCTGTCGATGGTGCTGCTGGTGCTCGGCTTCCTGCTCATTACCTGGATTGCCGCCCGCATCTACCGCGTGGGCATCCTCATGTACGGCAAGAAGGTCAACTACAAGGAACTGGCCAAGTGGGTGTTCTACCGGGCGTAACCGGAACGTAAAAATTGTTAAAAGGCTGGTGCGCATGAATCTGCGTACCAGCCTTTTTGTTACCGGCAAGTGGGTATTATTCGTTAATTTCGCGTTTTCGTTCCCTAAAACGGGCATCTGGTCGTATCCCCTTAACTTTGCAAATATTTATTTCCATTGTATCACATGCTTAATTTCCGAAAGATCAATAACCTCACGGGTTGGGGGGTTTTTTTGATCGCCCTGCTGGTGTACACGCTCACCGTTGAGCCGACCGCCAGCTTCTGGGACTGCGGGGAATTCATTGCGGCTGCCTACAAGTTGCAGGTGCCGCACCCGCCCGGCGCGCCCTTTTTCCTGATGGTGAACCGCATGTTTTCCCTGCTGGCCCTCGGCGACGTGTCGAAGGTAGCCTTCTGGATCAACATGTCGTCGGTGCTGTGCAGCGCGGCCACGGTGCTGTTCCTGTTCTGGACGATTACGCTGCTGGCCCGCAAAACGCTTAAGATCACCAGTTTCGAGGTGACCCAGGGCGAAGCCATCCGCCTGATGGGTGCCGGCGTGGTAGGGGCCCTGGCCTACACGTTTTCCGATTCGTTCTGGTTTTCGGCCGTGGAGGCCGAAGTATACGCCATGTCGTCGTTTTTCACGGCCATCGTGTTCTGGGCAATCTTCAAGTGGGAACTCATTGAGGACGAGGCCGCGGCCAACCGCTGGCTGATCTTCACCGCCTACCTGATCGGCCTTTCCATCGGGGTGCACCTGCTCAACCTGGTGGCCCTGCCGGCCATCGGCCTGGTATACTACTTCAAAAAGTACAAGCCCACCCCCTGGGGTGTGATTGCGGCCCTGGCCATCAGCGGCGGCATCATCCTGGCCATCATGCTGGGCGTCATTCCGGGCCTGCCCTCCGTTGCCGGCTCCTTCGAAATCTTCTTCGTCAACGGCCTCGGCCTGCCTTTCGGCTCGGGAGCGGCCTTCTTCGTGATCCTGTTCCTGGGGGCATTGATCTACGGCCTCTACTACTCGGTGCGCAAGGAGAAGGTGACGCTCAACACGGCGCTGCTGTCGCTGACGGTAATCCTGATCGGGTACGGCACCTACACAATGGTACCGGTGCGGTCGGGCTACAACCCGCCCATCAACGAAAACGACCCCAGCGACATTCTTTCGTTGGTGTCGTACCTCAAGCGGGAACAGTACGGCGACCGGCCGCTGCTGTGGGGCCCGTCGTTCACCTCCGAACTGGTTGACCAGAAACGCGGTGAGCCGCTCTACCGCAAGGGCAAGGACAAGTACGAGGTGTACGATTACAAGATCACCAACGTGTACGACCCCAAGGGCAACATGCTCCTGCCCCGCGTGTTCAGCCGCCAGGACAACCACGCCCAGCTCTACCGGCAGATGCTCGGACTGCGGGAAGGCCAAAAGCCCAACATGGTTGACAACCTCAAGTTCATGTTCTCGCACCAGCTCGGCCACATGTACTTCCGGTACTTCCTCTGGAACTTCGTGGGCCGGCAGAGCGACATGGAAGGCGCCGGCGTGCTGATGCCGACCGACGCGTTCCAGAAAGACCTGGCTTACGACCTCAAGACCAACTGGGGGCGCAACAACTTTTTCATGCTGCCCTTCCTGCTCGGGCTGGTGGGCTTCCTGTTCCAGTACTCCCGCGACCGGCGCGGCTTCTGGGTGGTGGCGCTGCTGTTCGTGCTGACGGGCATTGCCCTGGTGCTCTACCTCAACTCGCCGCCGGTGGAGCCCCGCGAACGGGACTACATCTACGTGGGCTCCTACTACGCGTTTGCCATCTGGATCGGCCTGGGCATGCTGGCCGTGGCCGAGGCGGTGGGCCGGTTCATCAAGAGCCCCGCGTCGTCGGCCTCCATTGCTACCGTGGCCTGCCTGGCGGTACCGGTCATTATGGCCCAGCAGGGCTGGAATGACCACGACCGTTCGGACCGCTACCACTCCGTAGACTCGGCCAAGAACCTGCTCAACGCCTGCGCCCCCAACGCCATCCTGTTCACGGGCGGCGACAACGACACATTCCCCCTCTGGTACGCACAGGAGGTAGAAGGCTTCCGTACCGACGTGCGGGTGTGTAACCTGAGCCTGCTGGGCACTTATTGGTACATCGACCAGATGAAGCGGCCCGTGTACAAATCGTCGGCGCTGCCCATCTCCCTCGAAAGGGACCATTACTACGCGGGCGTCAACGACCAGGTGCCCGTGATCGACGAGAACAAGTATCCCAATGGCATCCGGCTCGACACGTACCTGAAGCTGGTGAAGGCCAACGACCCGCGCATCAAGTACCCCTACCGCGACCAGGCGCTTACCATCCTGCCTTCCCGCAAGCTGGTGGTGCCCGTGGACCGGCAGAAGGTATTGCAAATGGGCATCATCAAGCCCGAACTGCGCGACTCCCTCACCGACCGCATGGAGTGGAACATCAACCGGGGCGACCTGCTCAAGCCCGACCTGGTCATCCTCGACATGATCGTGACCAACAACTGGGAACGGCCCATTTACTTCTCCAGCACCCTGCCGCCGTCGAGCTACCTCAACCTCAAGGAGTTCATGCAGGTGGAGGGCCTCGTGTACCGGCTGCTGCCCGTGAAGGTGACCGGCGCCACCCAGGGCTACGTCAACGCCGACGTGATGTACACCAACATGTTGCAAAAGATGTACTGGCGCGAGATGGGCAACCCCAAGGTGTACTACGACGAGAATTACCGCCGCTTCCCGGTGAACGCCCGGCTCAACTACTACCGCCTGGCCGACGAACTGTTGCAGGCCGGTAACAAGGAAAAAGCCCGCCAGGTAGCCTTGCACTGCCTCAACGTGCTGCCCGACGAAGGCGTGCCCTTCGATGAGTACACGTCGAACCTGATTTCGGTGCTCTTCGGCGTGGGCGAAACGCAAAAGGCCCTCCAGATTTCCCAGCTCCTGGCCTCCCGCGTAGACCAGAACCTGGATTTCTACATCCGCAAGGAGCCGGGCAACGCCCAGGAAATCCAGACGAACCTGTATATGCTCAACCAGATCGTGCAGGCCAACAAGGAGGCCAACACCAAGGAAGCCGCCGGCTTCGAGAAGATTTTCGAGAAGCACTACAATAGCTACGCCAGCCTTTACGCCCGCGGTGCGCCCGGCAGCTAGGATTGGCGTAGGGAGTATTGGGTACTGAGTAGTAAGTACTGACCTGCAATACCTTATGTTCTCCATTGAGCCCACGCGTTACCCCGGTAACCGTGGGCTTTTTCGTTGGACAGGATATGACGGGATGCGGTTTGCGGGCGAAATTTCTATATTATCCTGAAATGACTTCATGAGTACGTACCTGGTTGTTCAACATCGTCGGTAAATCACAGCATCCCGAACAACGAACAACCAACAACGAACTAGCAGTAAGCGACTTTTCCGATCCTTTTTCCATTCCACCCCGTATGCGAAAAATTACCCTTTTCAACCTATTCATCCTCCTGAACCTGCTGACCATGCTGCCCGGTACGGCCCAGCCGCTGCGCGTAAGCGACAACAAAAGGTACCTTGTGAAGTCCGACGGCACGCCGTTCTTCTACCTGGGCGACACCGCCTGGGAACTGTTTCACCGCTTGAACCGCGAAGAAGCCGAACGGTACCTCAAGCGCCGCGCCGAACAGGGTTTTACGGTGATCCAGGCGGTGGTGCTGGCCGAACTCGACGGCCTGCACGCCCCCAACCCGTACGGCAACACCCCCTTGCAGAACGACGACCCCACCAAACCCAACGAGGAGTATTTCAAGCACGTGGACTGGGTGGTGAACAAGGCCAGCGAAGCCGGGCTGTACATCGGCATGCTGCCCACCTGGGGCGACAAGCTATTCAAGAACACCTGGGGCACGGGGCCCGAAATCTTCACCCCCGACAACGCCCGGACCTACGGCCGCTACCTGGGCAACCGCTACAAGAATGCCCGCAACATCATCTGGGTGATGGGCGGCGACCGTAACCCCCGCAACGACGCCGACCAGCAAATCTGGCGGGCCATGGCCGAAGGCGTAACCGAAGGCGTGGGCGGCAAAGAAAAAGCCTTGGTTACCTTTCACCCGCAGCCGCAGGAGCAGGGTTCTTCTTCCACCTGGTTCCACCAGGACGAGTGGCTCGACTTCAACATGTTTCAGAACGGCCACTGCCGCGACGTACCCGTGTGGGACCGCATCAGCCGCGACTACAACCTCACGCCCACCAAGCCCACCATGGACGGCGAACCGCTCTACGAAGACCACCCCATCTGCTTCAACGCGGCCGAAAACGGCTTTTCGCTGCCCTACGACGTGCGGCGCTTCGCGTACCTCGAACTGTTTGCCGGGGCCCACGGCCACACCTACGGCTGCCACAGCATCTGGCAGATGTGGGGCCCCAAGCGCAAAGGGGTAAACAGCCCGTTGCGGTACTGGTACGAGTCGCTGGACCTGCCGGGCGCCAACCACATGACGCACGTACGCAACCTGATGGAGTCGCGGCCGGTGCTGGTACGGGTGCCCGACCAGGCGCTGGTAGGCGGGGAAGGCGCCACGACCAAGAGTGCCTTGCAACGGGTACAGGCCACCCGGGGCGAAGATTACGCGTTTGTGTACAGCGCCGGCGGCCTGCCCTTCACGGTAAGCATGGGCAAGATTTCGGGCAAGCAGGTAAAAGCCCACTGGTACGACCCGCGCACGGGCGGGGCCAAGGCCATTGGTTCGTTCAACAACAGTGGCACGCAAACCTTTACGCCGCCCTCCAGCGGCTTTGACCACGACTGGGTGCTGGTGCTCGACGACGCCAGCAAGAACTACGGCCTGCCCGGCGCGGGAAAAGCGGGGCGGTAAGCAAATTGCAATCAGGCGTCCGGCAAACGGAACGAATGACGCTGCTTGTTCTTATGGGCCGGACGCACGGTTTTCTTAAAAACCAGTAACAAACAAATGGGGACAAACATGGCTGTTTGTCCCCATTTGCACCAGATGCCCGGGTAAAAAGGCAACAACCCTTTATTTACCCTGGTATACTTCTTTAAAGCTGTCCGACATCCAGGGCACACCCTGGGGACCCACTGAAATTTGCTGGCCTGCTCCGCTTACCTTAGTCCAGTTGCTGCCATTCCACCGGTAAATGCCATTTCCACCCGGAAGAACGTCGGTACCAACGATGTATACAGTACCGTCGGCACCAACGCCAATGTCATGAGCCTGCCCGGGTAACAGTTCGAAAGATCCTCCCGCGGTTCCCCGCCAGATTTCCCCCAAAGAGTTGACAATCCAGGGAATGCCTTGCGGGCTTACATCAATTCTCTGGCCCGAGCCAACGGTGGCATCCCAGTTGCTGCCGTTCCACTTGAAAACGCGGAATCCTCCGTGGACGGCATACGCACCGATGATGTAAACCGTACCATCCGCACCCACCCCGATGTCATTGGCCTGGCCGGGCAGCAGGTCGTAGGTGCCACCCGCGTTGCCCCGCCAGATCTCTCCCGAGGCATTGACCACCCAAGGCCTGCCCAGCGGACCAACGTCAATTCTTTTGCCCTCGCCAACGACCATGTTCCAGTTACTGCCATTCCACTTATGAATGGCGAAGCCCTGGCTACGGGTCTCCGTACCGACGATGTAGGCCGAACCGTCCGGACCGACCCCGATGTCATTGGCCAGGCCGGGGAGACGTTGCCAGTTGCCATACACATAGTTCAGTGAGGTACGGTCCTCCTTGGTGAAAGGACGGTCCGTATTGTTGGAACAAGCCAGCATCCAGGAGTTGGCGGAAGGGCCGGTAGGCGTACCCGGAATGTGAACACCCCCAGTCTCGCTGCCTCCACTTCCGCAACTATACGACACGCCCGAGTAATCCGTGTGGCGGAAGCCGATGGCGTGGCCGATTTCGTGGGCAATGGCTGTAGTAGCGTCAGGCCGCTGCGTACTGTTATTGTAGTAATACGTGTTGAGCTGAATGGTAGTGGCCGGGTTGCCGCCCGAAGGAAAACCACCACTGACGCCTAACGTACTGCTTACCTCGTAAAAGGCCACAATCCGGATGTTGGCGGCGCTTGCGTTGGTGGTCCGCTGGAAAGTGAGGCTCAGGTTAAGGGCGTTGTAACGGCCAAGTGCCTGGTCAAAAGCAGTTTGCATGAACGTGCCGAATGCCGGGTCCATGTGTACCTGAATCACCCGGGGAAGCCCCGTCACCAGGTTGGTGGTACGGTAGTGATCGGTGCGGCCACTTTTGTGCGCCTCTGCGGAGGCCGCCAACTCATCAATCTGTGCTTCAGTAAGGAAGATGTCGTACTCGACAATGTACCCGTTTTTGTAAGGGAAGAAGCCCTGGCTCAGGTCGAAGCCGGCTGCCTTTAGTTTTTCGACAACGGTGCCCGTACTTTTTTGTTTTGCCTCGTGAACTTCTTCGTGCTCTTTCCGGCAACCCCAAAGCAATAGCATGGCGGCGGCCAGCACCAGGGAAAAGTGCTTTCTCATAAGATAGATAGGTTAAAAATTGTTTGGTTGAAAAACAGGAATGTGTGTGAAGACAGAGGCTAAGATAGGTTGCGTACGGCAAGAACAACAATGCGGGAAGTATTAAAAAAAGTGCGGTGCGTAATAATTTCAGGCGTGTTAATTCAGCCTAAAAGTGATACATTGGGTTTCTCATTCACCTGATTTATGACCATTGGTAACAGGATACGCCAGGCGCGTAACCGGAAAGGCTATTCCCAAGAATACGTCGCCGAACACCTGCAACTATCGCAGGGCGGATACCGCAAACTGGAAACGGACGAAGTACGGCTAAAAGTGGACACGCTGCTGGTGCTGGCCGAGCTGCTGGAAATAGAAGTAACCCAATTGCTTTACGGCAGGAATAACAAATGTATTACAGGCCGTGCGGAGATGCCGTCAAACCGGTCGCTTAACGATGCAAGCCATTCCCCCGCTGATGACGGACACGCGGAGGGGGAGTTGCTCCGGCAATTGCTGGAGAGCAAAGAAGCCCACCTGCTCACCCAGCAGCAACTGCTCGAACAGTACGACGGGGAAATCAAGGAGTTGCGGGCCCGGGTCGCCCAGCTTTCCCGGGCCGTTTCGTCGCTCCATGCCATTACCATCCGGGCTGACCAGTAATGCTACTCCACTTCGCAGTGCGGCAGGGCGAACTCCTCCGGGCGGATGGAACTGAACAGGAAGCCGGCAATCACTTTGGGGTAGAAATACGTGGACTTCTGGGGCAAGGTGAAGCCGCTCCGGCACACGGCCTGAATCTCGTCCATGCGCACCGAGTTGGTGACCAGGGCCGCCTGCGCCTTGCCCTCCGCAACGGCCGTTACGCACTCCGTAAAGTTGCGCGAGAAGCTGATGTACGGGCTTTTGCGCTGGTCGCGGCCGGGAATGCCCAGGGCCCGTTCGATCACGAAGTAGTGCAGCACCGTCAGGTCCAGGCGTTTCACCACCTCCGGAAAATGCCAGCTCATGCTTTCCAGCACTTCGGGCCGGAGCCGGATCTTGTAGGCGCCGTCCCGGAGCAGCACCCCGAAGGCCCCGGGCTTGCCGGCAATGATCTCGGGCACGTCGTACGGGTTTTCGAGGGGCCGCACCGTAAAGTACGGCTCCAGTTTCTGCCGGAAGTCCTCCGCATTCCAGGCCGGCAGGCCGCCCACCAGCCGGTGCGTCGGCAGGATCACCAGGTCGTCGGAGGCAGCGTTGGTGAGGTACATGAGGTGGAAGTTGTAGGGCTCCTCGCCGGTGTGACGGGGGTTGGCGGCCATCTGCTTTTTGCGGTACACCAGGGAGCTTTCGTAGCGGTGGTGCCCGTCGGCCAGGATCACCGGCTGGTCTTTGAGGTGGTCGATGAACTTGCGCATCACCTCCCGGTCGTGGATGACGCTGAGTACTTCGCGGACGCCCTGGTAGTCTTCCGTTTCGTACAACGGGCGGCGCATGCTTTCGTCCAGGTAGCGCTCCAGCGTAAACTCTTCGTCGTGGTAGAGGCCGTGCGTGGGGCTCACGTGCAGCAAGGTTTTTTCGAGCAGTTCGATGCGGTCGTTGACGGCGGCCGGAATGGTGTTTTCGTGGCGCAGGATCACGTTTTCGGCCCAGTCGTAGGCCTTGATGTGGCAGATGAAGCCCTTGCGGCAGTACTCCCGGGAACTGCCCGGCAGCGAGAAGTACTGGTAATACCCGTAGATGCCCGGCAGCATGTCCTGCGCCAGCACGCCGGTCTTTTTCCAATCCTCCAGCAGTTGCCGGGCCCTTCCGGCGGCACCTTCGCCCGCCGGCACCGACAGGTGAATGCTGTTGAGCGGATTCTGGTAGAGCACCTGCCGCTGCTTCTCCGACACTACGTCGAACAGCGGGGAGGTCAGGGTTTCAATCTGTTCGGAAAGCCCGCGGTTGTACCGCCAGGCCCGCACCGGTTTTATCTGCGCCATACGGGAAATAAAAAGAGCGGCAAAGATAGGGAATGCTCAGGAGTGAGAAGCGAGGAGCCAGGAGCGAGAAGAATGCGTACCAGAGCTTTGCCGTGATAACCGGGCAAGGCCGTGCCCCTTCTTCTCGCTTCTCACTCCTCGCTTCTCGCTTCTGCCCGAATATTTTCCCTAATTTATGTCCCAAAATCACGATCCACATGAAAACGAAATTCCTGCTGGTGGGGTGTACCCTGCTGGCATTGGTCCACCTGGGCGCTGGCACCGCCGCCGGGCAAACGTTGCAGGTTACGGCCGGCCAGGTACGCACCGAAGAGAACCAGCCGGTTGAAGGCTGGGTGGCCCACCTCGACCAGCCGGCCGAGTACGCCGAAAAGACATTGGCTACCTTCGTAAAAATGCTGAGCGGCGCCAAGGCCGAGAGGCGCGGCAAAAACGTGTGGGTGGCCCCTAAGGTCAAGTTCGACGAAATCACCGCGCTGCGCGGCGACCTGCGGGCCGTACTCACCCCTGAAGGCAACGGCACGGCTGTCGGATTTTGCTTCAGCCCCGGCTACGACATTCACGTGGACAAAACCGCCTACCCCAAGGAATACGAAAGGATGCAGGGCTTCGTGAAAAAATACGTGAAGCACCACTACACGGAATTTTACCGGGAAGAATCGGCCAAAATCGAGAAGGAACTGGGCAACCGGCGCCGGGAGGTGGAGAAAAACGAGAAGCGCATCGCCAGGCTGCGGGAGGGCGTCACGTCAAATGAACAAAAGATCAGCGGGGGCGACAGCAAATCGGAGAAGTTGACGGAGCGCAACGGCAAGGATACGGCCGAAGCCGACGGGCTCACGCAGGAGAACCAGCGTTTGCAGGGCGAAGTACTCCGCTTCCAGGAAACCCTGAGCCAGTTCAACGCTTCGCTGCAGAAGGTGCGCGACTTCTGAGAAAACCTACGGAAAAGATTCACCACGGAGAAAAGGTTTCACGCAAAGGCGCAAAGGAGGAGCGCAAAGGGCGCAAAGAAAAGACAGGAGCACAAGGATCGCAATGGAAACGCAAAAGACGCAAGGGGAACGCGGATTGCTCTGCGCCCTTTGCGTCTTCTCTTTGCGCCTTTGCGTGAAATCTTTTTACTTACTGAACGTAAGCGGAACCAGCACTTTCGTTTTGTCCCAGGCCAGCATCATGTCGGCGCCGGTCCGGGTCTCGTCAAATTTAATGGTGAACGCTTCGTAGAGTTCGGACGACTGCGTTACGGGCAATTCGGTGGTCAGCACGTCTTTGGTCGGGTCGTACTTGAAGGCGCCCCACTGGCCGAGGTCACTGTTGAAAATGATTTTCCACTTGTCTTTTTCGGGGATGCTGAACAAGGTGTACGTCCCGGCCTTCAACGTCTTGTTGCCCACGCGGATGTCCTTGGTGGTAGTGATCTCGGTGGCTTCGTTGGCGCCGGTGCGCCACACCTGCCCGTAGGGTTCCAGGGCGCCGAAAATCTCGCGGCCGCGCTTCATGGGCTGGCCGTACACCGCTTTGATGTAGATGGAAGGTTTCTTGAAAGAAGCGACGGCCATCGGGCTGCTCCGGGGCCGGGGCGTTACCACCGAATCCTTCTTTACTTCATCCTTTTTAACTTCGGGATTGGTTCCCTGGGCCATTGCCGCGTCAGCGGCCAGGGCGCACACGGCCAGCAGGAACAGAGCCATTCTTTTCATAGGCATGGGGGCTTGTCAGTTTGTCAGGTGCAAACTTCGTAAATTACCGGTTCTACCGCAACCTTATGCAACGCCCGGATTTCGACGACATTTTTATGGAACTGGCCGTGAACCTTTCGAAGCGGTCGCACTGCATCCGGGCCCACGTGGGGGCCGTGCTCACCAAGGAGACCCGGATCATTTCGATCGGCTACAACGGTCCGCCGGCCGGCACGCACAACTGCGACGAGGAGTGGCCCGAAACCGGCTGCGCCCGTGACCGCAAGGGCAGTTGTTCGCTGGCCCTGCACGCCGAGGAAAACGCCATCCTGTACGCCGTCAAGAACGGTTCCGACATTGAGGGGTCCACGCTGTTCGTGACGTTGTCGCCCTGCCTGGCCTGTTCCCGCATCATCTACAGCACCAAGATTGCCCGGGTGATCTACCTGAACTCCTACGCCGAGTACAAGGGCCTGGACGTGGACGAAGGCATTGACTTCCTCCAGCGGTTCGGCGTGAACGTGCAGAAATACAAAGGCAACCTGGTTCATCACTACATTCCCGTTCCCCGCAATGGCCGTACTGTGGAGCAATGACCCCATCATGCAGGGCCTGGCCGACCGGCTGCCCCTGCCCCTGCCTTCCCCTCACCGCGACCCGTACACGTACCTGTTGGGGGCCATCGTGTCGCAGCAACTCTCCACCCGCGTGGCCGACGTCATTCACAAACGGTTCCTGGACCTGTTTCCGGACCGCTACCCGGCGGCGCATTTGCTGCTCGACCTGCCCGCGGAGACGCTGCGGGCGGCGGGCCTGTCGGGGCAGAAGACGGCGTACCTGAAAAACATTGCGGCATTTCACCTGGCTACGCCCATCGACGTGGCGCACCTCGACGCCCTGCCCGACGAGGAGGTGATTCGCCACCTCACGCGCATTAAGGGCGTGGGGCGCTGGACGGTGGAAATGCTGCTGATGTTTCCCATGAACCGGCCCGACGTATTCCCCATCGACGACCTGGGCATCCGGCAATCCATCATCACCCTGTACGGCCTCACCGAAAGCGGCAAAGCCCTGCAAGCCCGGCTGTTGGAAGTGGCTTCACTGTGGCGGCCCCACCGGACGCTGGCCTGCAAGTACTTGTGGCGGGCCAGGGATGGGGAAAAATAGGGGGCTTTGATGCCTCTAAACTGACAAAAAGCCCAACTTACCGCTTCGCAAACCGTAGAAGAGGGTACGGACGGTAGTTCGTACGGGTTTATTGTTTCATTTATCGACTAGTTATGGAAAATCAGCAAAAAGCGCAGCAGACGGAAACTTCGGAGCACAAGGCCGATAATCCCAGCGTGCAGGACGAGCCCACCGTGCAGCAGAAAACACCGAAGGAAGGCAAAAACCAAGGCGAGACGTACCACAACAAGCTCAACCCCCAGGGCGGCGTTGAGCACGACGGCGTGGACAAAGTGTAGCGGGAAGCAGCAAGAATCGTAATCAGCGCATAAGCATATAACGCACAGACGGCGCAGCCTGCTCAGACGGCTGCGTCGTTTTTTTGTGCCCGGCCGGATTGTCCATTCGGGTTGCATTGGGAATAAAATGAACCTTTTTTCATCTACGCCAGCCACTCCCGTACCCGCTGAAAACCCTCTGCCTCTTCCGTAGACCGGATGGGCGGGAGCCCGGCCCACGCCTGGCGCAGCCCGTTGACCTCGTCGAGCCCCGCCGGCCGGCCGTGCATCCGCTCCCAAATGGCAGCGAGAATGCCCGTTTTAAGGGCACTGGCCTTTACCCTTACGCTGTGCGGCGAGTGACGCGCCGGGTGGATGTGCACGTGGCGGCCCTCCACCTCGCCCCACCGCAGTACCCACCACGACCCGTCGGACAACGGCACGAGCCGGTACCCGTCCGACTGCTCCAGCCACGATTGGTAGCGGGCCGGCTCCAGCAGTTGCTGCGCCGACAGGTACCCAAGTATTTCCCCGGCAATGGCGGTGGGGGTCAGGGCGCCGGTGTAGAGGTCCATCTGCGAGTTGCCCGCCGTGAGCAGTTGCGCCGCCACCCGGGGCAGGCCGGCCATTTCCCCAAGCACGCATTCTTCGAGGAATGCCCGAATCCAGCCCAAATGGTGTTTGAGCGGGTGAAAAAGCACCGGGGGTTGCGCAGGCTTCATATTAAACCAACAGGGCGGAAATGGCCAGGGTCAGCAGCAGGAAAAAGGCCAGCGAAAACGAGTAACTCATAAAGAGGATGAACATCTTGGACAACGTCCGGAACCACCCCTGCCGGTAGACCCGCCGGAACGCCACCGTCACGTACACCAGAATCACCAAGGTACCCCACAAGACGGCCTGGCTCGTATCCGTGTTGTAATCGTACAGCAGCACCAGGGCCAGCACCAGGAACGTAAAAGCGTGGATGTGCAGCATGAAGGTGAGGTGCTCCATGTAGTACCGCTTGCGCCGGACGTAGAGCAGCTTCATGAACAGCGCCACGAACGGGAGCATGACAAACATCATCAGGGAAATCTTGCCCATGAAGAACTCAAAGAACTCTTTCTGCTCCAGGTTGGCCAGCCGGATGCCCTGCCGGGCCTTGAACAGGTTGCGCTGGTTGCGTTCCCACCGGAGCGAATCGAGCACCTGGTTTTCGGTGATGCCCCGGGTATTGATGAGCCGCAGGTATTTGTTGAACTCCCCCTCGCCGTCCTTTCCCTCGTTATTTCCCTCGTCATCCGCATCAATGTTCATGTCGATGAAGCCCAGTTTCCGCTTCTTGGCGATCTTCAGCAGCGTGGAATCCACCTTCTGCATGTCGGCCGGCGACAGGTCATCTTTCAGGTTGCGCCGCAGTTGGGCCCGCACCGAGTCGGCCTCCACGCGGTCCAGCGTAACGTCGGGCCCGTCGTTGTCGTCCTTCACGCTCCGGCCCAACACCAGCGAAAACACCGAAAAATACACCAGGCTCACGAACACGTACAGCCGGAGGGGGTGCATGTAGCGAACCCGCCGCCCCGCCACGAACTCGTTGGTGAGAAAGCCCGGCTTGAACAGGAAGGGAAAGATGGTTTTGGCGAAACGGGAGTCGTAGGAGAAAAAGTCACTCACCACCTCCATCACCAGCCGCCAGAATGAGGTCAGCTTGTCGGAGTTGTGCTGGCTGCACCGGGGGCAGAAGTTAAAGTCGGGCTCCAGCGGGTGGTCGCAATTCTGGCACCGCGGTACTTTCCGGACTCCTTTCGGCATAGTGGGGGTCTGATTTTGAAATTACCCTAAAACTAAAGGTAAGTAATGTTTCCTTCAAATCTGAGCCCCGCCCCGCCCGGGGAAGTGGTTACCTTCGGGAAAAGAATGCAATTCCCCAATTCCTTCTGTCCGGCTATGAAATTAAACTTGTACACCAAGGTTGTACTGCTGGCGATGGTCGTAGGCAGCGCCTTTTGCCAACCGGCAAGGGCGCAGTCTGCGCCAGCCGTCAGCAAAAGCGACATCGAATACGACGCCGTGTCCGATGACCCGTACGACGTCAACAAGATGTGGCTGCACTTCTTCCCGCTGCACGCCGACGGCTTTGCCACCAACTTCAACGTAGGGTTTGGCGCCCAGGCCAACTACTACCTTAAAAATAAGATTGATTTCCGCATCAGTGCCCGTAAAACCTACACGAAAAGCACTGATTTCTCGCGCATCAACGGGGAGCGGCAGACCGTCAACGAAAATCGCATGACGGGCTTCCGGTACCTGGAAGGGGGCGCCACCTACCACGTGAAGGACGCCAGCACCGCCGGCGAAGCCAAAATCGTAGTCTACACCAAGCGGTACAGCGACAACAAGTGGGCCTCTACGGTGCCGGAGTTCATCCGCATTCCGGCCAAGGTACGCAAGATTACGGGAGTACGCTTGGGCGGCTACTACTGGGGCAGCGCCGCCAACCTGGGCAGCGTGCTCGAAAAGCAGAAAGTCCAGCTCATCAGCGCCGAAAACGATACACTGAGCCCGGTGGGCCTGTACGGCAACATCCAGTCGGGCGGCATCTACCTCGGCGGGTCGCTGGCTACTTTCCGCAACGTGGTCATCAAGCCCAAAAAATACGACATTGCCGTCAACGACATTCTCTTCACGGGCTACGCCGACATCCTCTACGCCCCGTACGTGCAACTGCAAACGATTCGCGTGGATGGCACGGACTATGCAACCGACAAAATCAAGCTGCGCAACCTGGGCTTCCGGGCCGGCCTCGAAGGCATGTTCAACCGTGACTTCTCCTGGTCGTACGGCGGCGAGATCGGCTACCGGCCATCCATGCAGAGCCGGGGCTTCTACGCCATGTTCAAGGTGGGCTTTGCGTTTGCCTCCAGGATGCAGCAGCAGCGGCAGTCGTACCAGACCAATACCCCGGCGGAGTAACCGTCAGCAAAGTAAGAATTACGGCAAAAGGCCCGGCACCCGCGTTGCCGGGCCTTTTGCGTGCCGGCCCGGTGCCGTCTGGCGGCTTTCGCCTACTTTTGCGGAAGAGCAACCTCCCTCCTCATGCGCCAGCCCCTCTTTGCCAACCCCCTCCGCCTGCCTCCCTGGGCCGGCGCCGCCATGGTGGGCGTGGCCGCAGTCTGCTTTTCGGCCAAAGCCATTATGATCAAGCTGGCGTTTGCCCACTACCTGGTAGACCCGCTGTCGCTGCTTTTTCTGCGCATGACGTTTGCGCTGCCGTTCTTCGTGGTCATTCCCCTGCTGCAAAAGGCCCGCCCGGACGCGGCTGCCCTTCGGCCGCCCGACTACCTGAAGCTGGCCGGGCTGGGCGTGCTGGGCTACTACGCTTCCAGTCTGCTCGACTTCCTGGGCCTGCAATACGTAACGGCCGGCCTCGAACGCCTGATCCTGTTCGTGTACCCTACGCTGGTGGTGCTGCTTTCGTGGCTGGTCTGGCGCAAGCCCATCGGCCGGCGCGAAATCGTGGCCCTGCTGCTTACCTACGCGGGCATTGCGGTGGTATTCAGCCACGACGCCGTGCGCCTGCAACCAAACGTGCTGCTGGGGGCGTTGCTCATTTTCGGCAGCGCCTTCACCTACGCCGTGTACCTGATCGGCAGCGGCCGGCTGATTCCCCGGTTCGGGGCAATCAACTTCACGGCCTACGCCATGACCGTGTCGGCACTGTCGGTGATCCTGCACTACCTGGTGGCTTCACCAACGTCCGTCTTCCGGTACCCGCCGCAAGTGTTCTGGTTCGGGCTGGCCCTGGCCATTGTTTCCACCGTAATTCCTACGTTCCTGGTGTCGGCGGGCATCAAGGCCATCGGGGCCAGCCGGGCGGCCATTGTTGCCAGCATCGGCCCGGTGATAACCATCGGGCTGGGCTACTTCTTCCTGGGGGAGCCGGTTACGCCCTACGAAATTGCGGGCACGGCCCTGGTGCTGGCGGGGGTGCTGATGGTGAGCGTGAAGAAAGAGCAGGAAGCGGTAAAAGCATAAGGGGCGCCCAAACCCCGACCCCGTTTATTTTTGTACCGTATAAGTACGCAGGCACCCGTTTTTCACTAAAATTAATTGCATCTTGGAGGTGCCTTTAAGGATTTGATACGTAAAATCCGGCATTCAACCTTGCGAAGCTTCCTATGAACCCAGCGACGAAAATCAGGCGCATCCTGTCCATTGACGGCGGCGGCATCCGGGCCATCATCCCGGGCCAGATCTTGACCGTGCTCGAAGAAAAACTCCGCGAACGGAGCGGACGGCCCGAGAGCCGGCTGGTTGACTACTTCGACCTCATTGCCGGTACGGGTTCCGGCGGCATCCTGGCGGGTGCCTACCTCAGCCCGGTGAAGCGCGGCAACCCTTCGCCGCGGTTTACGGCCCAGCAGGTGGTAGACCTGCTCACCAAGTTCGGCGGCCGCATCTTCAACGAATCGTTCGACCACAAGATCCTGACCTTCGGCGGCCTGCTCGACGAGAAGTACGACGCCCGCGACCTGGAAGGTCTCTTGCAGGAATATTTCGGCGACATTCAACTGAGCCACGTGCTCAAGCCGTGCCTGATCCCGGCCTACGAGATTACGCGCCGCCAGGCGCACTTCTTCACCCGCCACAACTCCGACAAGCCTTCCGGCGACTTCCTGCTGCGGGATATTCTCCGGGCTACCTCGGCCGCCCCGTCGTACTTTGAGTGCAAGCAGATGCAGTCGCTTTCGGGCGTGAGCTACGCCTTCGTGGACGGGGGCGTATTTGCCAACAATCCGGCCCTCTCCGCGTACGTGGAGGCTTGCAAACTCAACACGGCCGCCGCCCCCGGCTCTTACCAGAGCCCCCGCCACTATTGCATTCTTTCGCTGGGCACCGGCCTGCCAACCCATCCCTACGAATTTTCCGACGCCAAAGACTGGGGCCTGGCCAGCTGGCCCCGGCCGCTGTACGACATGACCATCTCGGGCGCCTCCGAAATCACGGATCACCAACTGGCGACGCTGTTCAACGCAACGGGTACGCGGGAGCAGTACCTGCGCCTGAACCCCAAATTGCCCGCCACGGTAAAGCCGGAGTTCGACGACGCTTCCCCCGAAAATATCCAGGCGTTGAAGGAGCTGGGCCAGTTCGTGGCCGAAGAGGCCGATGTACAACTGGAGGCATTCGTAGCCATGCTGCTGGCTGAAGGAGACGGGAGATAGGAGACATGAGACACTAGACTGGTGCCTGCCGGTTGTACTGAACCCTGGTTCTAAAGTCTTTCGGTCCGCCCGGTCTCGTGTCTAACATATCACATCTCCCGTCTTACAGGCTCAGCCAGTAGGATAACTTCAGCACCAGGGCCCGGTTCTTCACGTTCAGGTTGCCGGGGAAGTAGTTTTCGGAGTACACAATGAACAGATCGGACACGGGCCGGAAACGCCACTGGAACCGGCCGTTCAGGTTTACGTTGTCGGCCTGTTCGTTGTACTGCAAAAACGTGGTCAAAAACAGCTTGCGGCTGAAGGAGATGTCGAGGCGCGGCCCCACCAGCCAGAACTCGGTACTCCGGAAGGGCTCAGGCAAGGTAATGCGGCTGTACTCGGCCGTAATGCCGATGCTGCCGTACGGCTGGAAACGGTAGTTGAGCTGCGGATTGGCCGTAAACATGCGGCCGTTGTAGTAGCCGCCCGTCCAGCCGCTCACTAAACCGTTGAGCCGCTTGCGGGTATCCGATTGAAACTCCCACCACGTGCCCTGCACGTGATACCCCGTTCCTTCCGGCAATTCCAGGCCGCCGGCGTTGGTAGGGTCGAAGGGAAACAGGAGGTAATTGTAGTAATTGTACACCCCCACCATCAGGCTGCTCGTGTTGAGGAAGGTGAAGTTGTAGAAAACGTCCAGTTCCCGGTCCGTAAACCGGCCGTCGAGGTTCGCCACCGTGTTGAGTTCAAAGCCAAACCCGTGCGACACCAGCCGTTTCGAATTTTTGGGGTAGAACCGGTAAAAGGCCGCGGGCCTGAACCGCCAGTAGCCGTTGCGGGTGGTTTCGGGTACGTAGCCAATGTCGTTGATCTGGTAATTGGCCCCCACGTACTCCTGGAGCCATTCCGCCTCCAGCTTGCGGACCTGGTAGCGCAGGTTGGACCCAAAGGTATTGTTGCCCCCGATCCGGCCGGGCTGCGCGGCGTGGTGGTAGAAAAACTTGCCCTGCCAGCGGTTGTCGGCCGTCTGAAGGTTGTAGTCGAGCCCGGCCAGGCGGGTGTACCCCCGGGCCGCCTCGCCCCCGAACTGCTGCCGGTTGATGAGAAGGGCCCCCAGGGTTGAACGCCCGAACACCTGCCGTTGCAGCGCCGCCACGGTGTAGTTCTGCCCGGCAATGCCGGCATTGTTGTCGCGGGCCGTTTGCATGTTGAGCAGGCCGATCCGCCAGTCCTTGTTGATTTTGCCGCTCAGGCGGGCCCCGTACAGGATCGGGTTCTGCACGATCTGCTTGGTAATGGTGTCGCGGCCGATGCCGATGCGCCGCGAGAAGAAGGGCCGCACGGTTTCGAAGCCGTAGCTGTTGAACAAATCGCTGTTTTCGAGGAAGAACTGCCGCCGTTCGGGAAAAAACAGTTCGAACCGTTCCAGGTTGGTGATCTGCTGGTCTACCTCCACCTGCGAAAAATCGGGGTTTACCGTCAGGTCGAGGTTGAGGGAAGGCGTTACGGCCACCTTGGCGTCGAACCCGGCGTTGGCCTTCCATTCGGCCGCCGTGCCTTCCGCAAAGTTGCGCCCCGTGCGGCCCGTCAGGTATGGAATCAGGGCCACGTTCACGCCGGGGTGCGGCAATGGTTTTTCGAAGCGAACGTCGCCGGTGAAGGCCAGCGAAGCAATGTTGTAGGCAATGGGCACGGGTACCCACGACGACCGTTGGTTGTTCTTCAAGTCGTGGCGGGCAAAGTTCATCTTCCAGGCGCCATCCTGGCCGCGGTAGCGAATGGACTTGAACGGAATTGCCATTTCGCTCACCCAGCGGTCCCCGTACACCTTCACGGCCGAGTACCATTTGTTGTCCCACTCGGGGGCGATTTCTTCGCCGTTGTAGATCATCGCCTCGCGTTCCACGCCCAGCGGCGTGAGGTAAAACGCAAAGCCGTTGACCCGGTCGCTGGACGGGTTGAGGTAAATGGACAGGTTGTCGTTGAAGTCCCACGCGAAGTCACGCCGCAGGGAACTGGCCACGAAGGGCCTGGCCATGTCGTCGTAGCACACCGCGCCAATATAGAGGAACTGTTCGTCGTAGGTGATCCGGATTTCGGTCTGGTTGCGGGCCTGGGCCGTGTCGTTGGGGTAGTTGAGCGTGAAGTGATTTGCCACCCGGGCGCGTTGCCATACGGTTTCGGTCAGGGCGCCGTCGATGCGCACGGCGGAGTCGGTTTGCTGCACGGTCAGTTCCGGCGCCGGGCGGGGGCTGCGGGGCTGGGCCTGACCGCTTTGCCCGGCCAGGGTTCCACCGAGGAGAATCAGAAAAAAGAGTATTACCCGCATACGAATCAGCGCAAAAAACAAAACTGCCTCGCCACCAGGGGCCGCCCGGCGTACAAGGTAGCTGGAAAGGATTGGAAAGGATCAAAGCTAACAGCCACCGCCGGACATTTCCAAAATGGCAGAATTAAATATTCACCCGCAACGCGTGGGTTATGAACTGAAATGCCAATAAACGGCATGTAGGCGTCCTAAAACACGCTGCTTTGGAACCCTTATTCTGCTCCGGTAACAGTGCGTGTCGGAAGCTATTTTTAAACCGGATGAGGTAAAAAAAGGCGTTTGAACAGAAACTACGAAAAGACCAGGAGAAACAGCCAGTCGATGGTTTACCCGGTGATGCTTCCGCACTTGCTAAACCATTTTAAATAGGTTTTAAAACCGCTTCTCGAACATTTTTTGGTTCTGGCCGGTCCCGGCAATTTTCGGCAGGGATTTTGCCAATGCTCGGAAAGTAACACTCACTTTTCACTTCTCACGACTGACCCTCTACAACCATGAAAAAGACACTCTTCGCGCTGATGATGCTCCTGCTGGCCGGTACGGCGTGGGCCCAGAGAGGCAACCAGAAAGGCAACCGGGAAGTTTTCACCCTGGGCCCCAAGGCCGGCATCAACTACACGACCCTCATCAAAGACGACCGCCGCATCAGTTCCGATTATAAACTCGGCTACCACTTCGGCGGCTTTCTCCGGTTCAGCCCGGGCCGGTTCTACATCCAGCCCGAAGTACTGCTCACGTCCAAAAAGACGGATTTGCAAGTCAACCAGAATACGGGCGGTACCGTGCAAACGGGCAACTACCGGGTATCCTTCACCAGCCTGGACGTGCCGGTGCTCTTTGGCACCAAACTCATCGGCAACCGTTCCAACTTCCGCGTGTTCGCCGGGCCGATGGCCTCCTTCAACATTGCCGGCCGGGGCCTGGAGGATGTAATCCGGGAAAACGAGTCCGCGCGGGATTACTACGAAAAAACAATTTGGGGCTTCCAGGCCGGCGCCGGCATCGACATCGGGGCACTTACCTTCGATGCCCGCTACGAACGCGGCCTGACTGCCGCCGCCAACCTCGAACGGGCCAACCTCGGCAAACCCGCCACCGGCTTGTTCCAGTTTACGCTGGGCATCAAACTGCTGTGATTCAGATGGGAGACGTTAGACAGGAGACGAGAGACAAAGAGGCCGCAAATCACAAATTTGCGGCCTCCCTCTTTTCTCAATACCTGATACTCAGTCCCTAACACCTCTAATCCACATTATCGTGCAGGAAGCGGTTGTTTCCCAGCAACTGGTCGTCGTCGTCGAGGGTGTAGCGCGATACGTTGCGTTCGGAAGAATGCGGCACGTCGCCCAGCCGTACGCCCTTGCGCCGGTAGGCCGGCACGTTCATCTTCTGCTGGAACTCGTCCTGCGAAAGGTTGCTGCTCATGTTCTTGAGCTGCTGGCGGCGCTTGTCGAGGTCGCGCTGGCGGCGGAAGGCGTCCTCCTCCTGGGCGGGGTCGTCCTGGCCGTGGTGGCTGCGGCCCCCGTCGCGGTTCTTGGGTTCATTGCCCTCCAGGTTGAATACTACCTTGTTGGCCTCGTTGGGCACGGGCGGGTAGTTGCCCCGTTCCTCGTACCGGTTGGCGGGCACCACAAGGGGCTCGGGCTGGACCAGTTGCTTGACCGGTTTGCCGCTTTCGAGGTCGGTCACGCGGCGCTGCCGGGTGGTGCCGTCCTCGGGGTTGTCGATGAAGCCGGTGGCAATGATCGTTACCCGCAGGAAGGGTCCGAGGTTTTCGTCGATCACGTCACCCGGAATGAGTTCGTCCACTTCGTCGCCGGTCCGTTCGTTGATGTAGTTGGTGATGATGGACTGTTCACCCATCGTCATTTCGGCCTCGGAGCTGTAGAACATCGTAAGCAGGATGCGCTTGGCCCCGCGGATGTCGCGGTTGTTGAGCAGCGGCGAGTTGAGGGCTTCCTCGATGGCCTTGCGGGCCCGGTTTTCGCCCTGCGCCGTAGCGGAGCCCATCACGGCTTGCCCGGCGTTCTTCATTACTTTCTTAACATCTTCAAAGTCAACGTTCACGTAACCGGGAACAGTGATGATTTCGGCGATGGACTTGGCCGCGTTGGTGAGGATGTTGTCGGCCTCGGCAAACGCCTTGCGCTTGGGCAAATCCCCGTAAATGTCCTGCAATTTATCGTTGAGAATGAGCAGCACCGTGTCGCAGTACTGCCGCAGTTCTTCGATGCCGCGGAAAGCATTTTCCTTTTTCAACCTTCCCTCGAAGCTGAACGGCGCCGTCACGATGGCCACGGTGAGCATGCCCCGTTCCTGGGCCAGCCGGGCAATCACCGGCGCAGCCCCCGTACCCGTACCACCGCCCATACCGGCCGTGATGAACACCATCTTGACGTTGGGCGAAAACAATTCGCGGATGTCCTGTTCACTTTCAATGGCGGCGTCGCGGCCCCGTTCGGGGTTGGCTCCCGCCCCGAGTCCTTCGGTAAGCGTAACGCCCAGGCGTACTTTGTTGGGTACGGGACTGGCATCCAGTGCCTGGCGGTCGGTGTTGCACACGGCGAAATCTACTTCGCGGATGCCTTGGTTGAACATGTGATTAACGGCATTGCTGCCGCCGCCCCCCACGCCAATGATTTTGATGATGGATCGGTGCCGGTCGGGCAGTTCAAACTTAAAAAGAGAATCAGCCATAAAATGCGAAGTCTGGTTGAGGTAAGGGTCAATGGTTTAGTACTCCATGCGGTCGTCCATGTCGTCGGACAGGAAGCGCCGGGTACGGTCGAGGATGGAGTTGAAGAACCGGCCCCCGCCCTGCTTGCCGTTGCCATCCTGTTCCCGCTCCTTGCGGGGCTGCTGCTGTTGCTGCGGTTGGGGCGGGCCGGCGGCCATCGCGGGCTTTGCCTTCAGGTAGTCGTTCTCCCGTTCGTCGATGGCGCGGAAGCCGGCCATCACCAGGCCCACGGCCGCCGCGTACATGGGCGCCTTCACGGCTTCGTTCTGCGAACGGCCCATGTGCTGGTTGGGGTTGCCGATGCGGGTGTGCAGGCCCGTGGTGAGTTCGAACAACTCGCGCAGGTACTGTAACTGCGAGCCGCCGCCCGTGAGTACGATGCCCCCGGTGAGCCGGTCGTAGCCGGCCCGCGACAGTTCAGCGTAGATCATCTCCACGATTTCTTCCATCCGGGCCTCAATGATGTAGGCCAGGTTCTTGATGGAAATCTCCTTGGGCGGACGGCCCGGCAGCACCGGAATGGACACCACCTCGTTCCAGCTGGCCGGCTCCGAAAGGGCCAGGCCGAAGCGGATCTTGAGCAGTTCGGCGTACTTGGCCTGGATTGTGCAGCCCTCCTCAATGTCGCGCGTCACGATGTTGCCGCCGAACGGAATCACCGAGGTGTGCCGGATGATGTTCTTGTGGAAAATGGCAATGTCGGTGGTGTCGCCGCCAATGTCCACCATGGCCACGCCGGCCTCCTTCTCTTCGTCCATGAGCACGGCCATGCCCGCCGCAATCGGTTCGAGTACGCGTTCACCGATCTTGAGCTGGCCGCGTTTGCCCAGCAGCCGGTCGGCCTTCTCGATGCATTTCTGGATGTTGGCAATGGCCGCAAAGGGCGCCGTGATTACGTGGAATTCGCCTTCCAGCTTCACGCCGAGCATGCCCACCGGGTCGTAGATGCCGCTGGCGTAGTCTACACTGTAGTCCTGCGGCACCACGTGCAGAATCTGGTTGCCCACCGGGGGCTGGATGCGCCGCATGTCCTCGTTGAGGCGCATGACGTCTTCGACGGTGATTTCCTTGTCGGCCGACAGGCGGGTAAAGCCCGTCCGTTCGCGGATGCTGCGGATCTGCTGGCCCGAGATGCTTACGTTTACCTCAAGTATATTGACATTCGCCTGGGTTTCGGCTTCGTTGATTGCTTTCACAATAGCGTCTACCGTACGGTCGATATTGGTGACCACGCCCCGCACCACGCCGCTGCAGGGAGCTTGCCCGAGGCCGAGTACTTCCAGCCTGCCGTATTCATTCATCTTCCCTACTACCGCGCACACTTTAGAGCTTCCAATATCGAGTCCGACTACTATTTTTTCTTCCATATGTGAGATTATTCGCAAATGATTTGATTCTTGTACGCTACGTTCACCCGGCTATACCGGTTCCACCCCTTTACGGGTAAAATCTGTTTGTAAAACAGCTTGAGCTTTTCAAACTTCCGTTCGAAATCCGCCGCATCGCCGAATTCGATGACCTGGCTGCCCACCTGCGGAAATAGCTTAATGTTGCCTGAGGGGCTCACGGACAATTGGGCAACCTGGGCTTTCCAGAATTTGTTGCTGTCGATGAAATGCAACAGCGCAAAAAAATTCTTTCCTTCGTCGGATGTTTGCCAATCGGGCTGCCCGACAAGCTTGTCAATCCATTTGCCTTCCAGCAGGACTACGCGGGCAGTAAACCGTTCGGACATGGGCAGGATGGCGCCCTCTTCGCTGATGTACCGGTCCGGGGCAGTGGGATGGATCAGGCGGGCCAGGGGCCGTGCTTGTTCAATCTCTACGTTTAGGGCCCCCGTCAAATCGCTGTAAACCTGACACTCCCGGATAAATTTATTGCTTTTAATTCTTAATTCAAGCTTTCTAATGTCAATATTTTTATAAGGGGCGCCGATTAGTTTTTCGGTACTGTTGCTGGTCATCAGCGCCAGCACGTCGTTCTCGTTGATGAAATACGTATCGTAGGCATCCTCAATGCGGATGTTGACGCCCGTACAGGTTTTGGCGGCCTGTTTTTTCTCCACGAAGCCAATCGCCACGAACAACCCGGCCGCCGTAAGGGCTGCCTTAATGCTTCGCTTGAGCCGGAACTTAGGAATACGGAGCATGCGGTACGGGTCTAATTACTGGGTTATTGGCTTACTTATGCTGCACTCAGGAAAATCTGCATTCGGGAATCCTAATTAGCTTTTTTTGCGGGATGGTCCGGCCTCGGTCGCCAGCCAGTCCCGGATCGGACTCACGTACTTGTCGATGTCACCGGCGCCGATGGTCACCAGCACGTCCAGGGGAACCCGTTGCAGCCGCCGGAGCAGTTCGCTCTTGGGGCATAACGCTTTATCGGACAAATTGGTCTTTTCGAGAATCATTTCCGAGGTGACGCCGGGCATGGGCAACTCGCGGGCCGGGTAGATTTCGAGCAGCAGGAGCCGGTCGGCCGCTTCCAGGCTGCGGGCGAACCCGTCGGCAAAGTCGCGCGTGCGGGAGTAGAGGTGGGGCTGGAAAACCGCCGTGACGTGCCGCCCCGGGTACAGGGCCCGCACCGACCGCAGGAACGCTTCGATCTCGGTCGGGTGGTGCGCGTAGTCGTCGATGAACACGTGTTGATCGTTCACCAGCATGTACTCGAACCGGCGCTTCACGCCCCGGAACGAGGCAATGGCTTTTTTGATGACGGCCGCTTCCAGGCCCAGGTGCAGGGCCACGGCGGTGGCGGCGGTGGCGTTTTCGACGTTGTGGAAACCGGGCATTTGCAGGGAGAAACCTTCCTCCAGGCTCCCGGTGGGAGTAGCTACGTCGAACCGGAACGTGTGGCCCTCCTGGCGGACGTTGCGGGCCGCGTAACCGCCCGACCCTTCCAGGGCAAAATCAACCGTTTCGACGGCCGGCGCCAGGGGCAGCCCTTCGCGCCGGAACAGCCGGCCGCCGGGCTTGATCTGCGCCACGAAGTCGCGGAAAGACTTCTTGAGTTCGTCGTGCGTGCCGTAGATGTCGAGGTGGTCGGCGTCCATCGAGGTGACCACGGCCACGTCGGGATACAGCGTCAGGAAGGAACGGTCGTACTCATCGGCCTCGGCCACCATTACGGGTTCTCCGGCCGCGGCATTGCCGAGCAGCAGGTTGGTGTTGTAGTTCTGCGTAATGCCGCCCAGGAAAGCCGTGCAGTTGCGCCCTCCTTCGGTGAGCACGTGGGCAATCATGGAGGAAGTGGTGGTTTTGCCGTGCGTGCCGGCCACGGCTACCGTGAACAGGTTTTGGGTGAGCATGCCCAGCACCTGCGACCGCTTCAGGATCGTAAAGCCCCCCGTGCGGAAGTAGTTCAGCTCCTGGTGGTCGGCCGGAACGGCGGGAGTGTAGACCACCAGCACGCGGTCGGACGGCGTACGAAAGGGAGCGGGAATGAGGGGGACGGCATCTTCGAAGTGGACGGCAATGCCTTCGGAGATCAGTGCGCCGGTGAGGGAGGTAGGCGTGCGGTCGTAGCCCGCTACGGTACACCCATAATGCCGGAACCAGCGGGCCAGGGCGCTCATGCCAATGCCTCCGATGCCAACAAAATAAATGTGCGTAAGCGTTTTCAGATTCACCAAAGGGGCTGTTTAACTCCGGGTGCGAATTTAAATAATCGGTTTTACGAAAAAAACGCCTCAAATCTTACAAAGTACTCTAAGATAGGTACAAACGGGCAATATCTAATTCTGCTTCCCCAGTAATCGGTTCTAAAAGAGAAGATTACAAAAAAGAAGCGCGAGTAGGTGTCCCGCGCTAAAATTTTAATTTTTTTAAGGATGGTCCGACAGGCTGATCGAGTCGGTGTCTTCCCGCTCGGAGGTGAGCCAGTGTTCGGCCGCGATGCGGTCCTTGAAATAGCGGAGGGGCACCGAGTTTACCGAAAAAGCTTCCATGCCGTGCACCAGCGTTTCGCACCCGGGCCCGACCAGGTCGGCAACCTTCAGCAGACCATTGCGCAGCAGGGCGTCGCGGTTGGGGAAGGGCGGCGCCCACACGGTGCCTTCCGCGTCGGGGGTAATCTCCGTCAGGTCGTTGAGCAGCGTGCACTCGGGCCCGATGAGCGGGGCGATGCGGGCCACCTGGTTGCCCAGTTCCGGCACGTCGCCCAGGCTGCCCCAGGCCCGCTTCACCCGGAAATACAGGCGGTGGTGCAGGCGGTCGGCGCTGAAGTGATAGAAGTCGTTTTCGGCGACCAGGAACGGGGGGGACGAAGTGAGAAACCGGTGCATGAAATCATCTTCCGCGTGCGGTGCGTGCGCCGCGGCCGGGGCGGTGTCGGGGATGATCTGCGCGTGCCGGCGGGGCTGCGCGTTCAGTCCCGTGCGGGCCTCCTCTTCGGGATATTTGTGGTGTTCGGTGGCCGGCGCCGCGTTCGGTTGCAAGCCCTTTTTCAGCAACGAGTCGTCGATCTGGTCGTTGCCCCGGCGGCCGTTCACGCCGGTGATGCGGTCCAGCGGAATGCTGCCTTTGTCGAGCCGCACGTAATCCATCCCATTCTCGGCGTAGAGGTCATGCACCGGGCTGATTACCAGCACCTCTTTGCCCTGCGGGTCCAGGTAAGTGATTTCGCAGGTTTGCTTGAGGGCGCCGGCAGCGGCCAGTTCGTCGTGAAAGTTACTGCTCGGAGAACGGTATCCTCCCAGGGAAGAAGATTCGGGTGCGTTGTTCATGGCTCGGGATTGGATTTCACTTTGCAGTTTGCAACGGAAAAAGCACGGCAAGAGTTTTCGCGGTGTTTCGGGTCAAAATCCCGCCACTGCGTCTTATCTCGTCTTAACTACCTGACAATAAAGGTAGTATAATGATCTAAAAAACTACAATTTCCTGGTGAAAATTTATAATAATTAGAAATGCCACCCAATCGTTCCTCTGGCGGGGAATTCACTGATAATTTTCCTTCCGTTGCGTGTTCCGGCCGTCTGTTGTTCTCTACGCATTCTTGCGGGGAAAGTTCATTTTCTTGGCGTTACGCTCCGAAAAGATTGGTCCGGCGGTCCGGAAAACGAAAACCCGAAAGGTTTTGGAAACCTTTCGGGTTTGCCCATCTCTCTGTACCCTTGTCTGCTTCAGGAATGCTACTGCACGGATACTATTCTTTCTGGAAAAGGGTTAGTATCTTTATTGGCAACAATATACTGGTGCCATGCAAACGTACGAACTCACGCTTGACGACAGTCCTAAAGCACAGTTGCTGCTGGAATTGCTCCGGGGAATGGATGTGGTAAAGCAAATCCGGCAGAAAGACTTTACGGACTTTGTGACAGCGGGTAATCCACTCTCAATCGAAAACATTGGGCAGATGGTGGCTGCCGCCGAAGAAGACATTGCCAAGGGCAATACGTACACTTCGGACCAAGTACGCAAGCTACTGGCTAAATGACAAAACTAACGTTGCGGTGGACGGGTAACGCCGTCAGCCAATTGAAAGTGGTGATTGATTATCTGGAGCAGTCTTCGGAGAAATCAGCCCATGAGCTGTTGGATGAAATTATTGACTTCGCCGATACGTTCACAGCAATGCCATTGCGATTTCCCGAATGTCCCTATCTTCAACCAAAGGAAAGGTTTACCGGAACGCCCTTTACGGGAAGTACCGGATTATTTACAAAGTGTTACCGGATGAAGTAATTATACTTGGCATTATTCACCTTTCGCGAAGCCCCGGCGAAATAAAAAAGCTCCGAAAGGTGAAATAAAAAACCCGAAAGGTTTCCAAAACCTTTCGGGTTTTTCCGCATCTGTGAATTCAAGCGAACAGAATTTCGCCATCCAACACGCGGGACGTAAACCTTCCTTTCTCCGGAGAAATTCGTGGAACCTGCCGCCGTTGCTCCGGTAACCCACTACTTCCAGGTCTTCGGGGTCAACAATGAAATACTCCTGCACGCCGTACCTTTCGTAGACTTGGAATTTCTTTTTCAAGTCGTAATACCCGGTAGAAGGAGAAAGAATTTCTATGACGAGATCAGGAGGACCGTGAACGCCATCCGGCTGTAACCGGTCCGCGTGTTCGTGGAGCACGAATAAAAGATCAGGTTGGAACGTATTCTCTTCACTCAAAAAAACATCCATCGGCACGATGAGAACCGTTCCGTTTTGCTTCTCAAAAGCCATGTTTCCCATCTGCCTTGCGAGTGATACGAGAATCTGCTGATGTTTTAGCGTAGGGCTCCGCACTTCGATGATTTCTCCGTCAATGAGCTGGTACTTGGCTCCTTCCGGCAGCTTGCGGTAGTCAGCCACGGTAGCTTTAACTTTGGTCAGCATGGCATCACATTTTGTTCATGTAACATACGGAAATCCCTTTGGTAGAAACGAAAAACCCGGAAGGTTTCTGAAACCTTCCGGGTCTGAACTTCTCACGCCCGGGCTTACTCTACTTCCACTTTCGCCACGTTGAAGAAGCGGATGGCGGCGGTATCTTCGTCCCAGAACATGCCCACCACGTCGTCCTTGCTGATCTTGCCGGCCAGGATGTCCTTGGACAGTTCGTTGAGAATGAGCTTCTGCATGACCCGCTTGAGCGGACGGGCCCCGAACTGCGGGTCGAAACCCCGTTCGCCCAGTTGCTTCAACACCTCTTGGTCCGATTCCAGCGTGATGCCGCTCTCGGCGAGGCGCTGCTGAATCTGCCGGAACTGAATGTCGACGATCTTGCGAATCTCCTTGCGGGTGAGCGGCTGGAACATCACCAGTTCGTCGATCCGGTTCAGAAACTCGGGCCGGATGGTCTTCCTGAGCAGCTCGAACACCTGCTCCTTGGTATCCTCGATGATCTGCTCGCGGTTCCAGTCCTCCATCTTCTCGAAGTTCTCCTGAATCACCCCCGAGCCCATGTTGGACGTCATGATGATGATCGTGTTCTTGAAGTTCGCCACGCGGCCCTTGTTGTCGGTGAGGCGGCCGTCGTCGAGCACCTGCAAGAGGATGTTGAACACGTCGGGGTGCGCCTTTTCGATCTCGTCGAGCAGGATCACCGAGTAAGGCTTGCGGCGCACGGCTTCGGTCAGTTGCCCGCCTTCATCGTAGCCCACGTACCCGGGGGGCGCCCCGATGAGGCGGCTCACGGCGTGGCGTTCCTGGTACTCCGACATGTCGATGCGCACCAGGGCGTTGTCGTCGTTGAACAGGAACTCGGCCAGGGCCTTGGCAAGTTCGGTCTTACCCACCCCGGTAGTACCCAGGAAGATGAACGAACCGATGGGACGCTTGGGGTCCTGTAAGCCGGCCCGGCTGCGGCGCACGGCGTCGGCCACCACCTGGATGGCTTCCCGCTGGCCGGCCACGCGTTTGCCCAGTTCTTCCTCCAGGTGCAGCAACTTTTCGCGTTCACTCTGCAACATCCGCGATACCGGGATGCCGGTCCACTTGGCGACCACTTCGGCAATGTCCTCGGAGGTGACTTCTTCTTTCAGCAGGGCGTTGTCGGTCTGGGCGACCTGCTTCTGCAACTCCTGGAGCTTCAGTTCGGCTTCGCGGATGCGGCCGTAGCGCAGTTCGGCCACGCGGCCGTAATCGCCGGCGCGTTCGGCCTGTTCGGCTTCCACCTTGTAGCGGTCAATGTTCTCCTTCTCCTTCTGAATGGCTTCGATCACGCCTTTCTCGTTCTCCCACTTGGCCTTCAAGTCGTTGCGCTGCGCTTCGAGGTCGGCCAGTTCGCGGGAAAGCAGGGCTTCCTTGTCGCGGTCGTTCTCGCGGCGAATGGCTTCGCGTTCGATTTCGAGTTGCATGATGCGCCGCTGGATTTCGTCCAGTTCCTCGGGCAGAGAGTCAATTTCGATCCGCAGCTTGGCGGCCGCTTCGTCCATCAGGTCAATGGCTTTGTCGGGCAGGAAGCGGTCGGAGATGTAGCGGTTCGACAGTTCGACGGCCGCAATCACGGCGTCGTCCTTGATGCGTACCCCGTGGTGCACTTCGTACTTTTCCTTGATCCCGCGCAGGATCGAGATGGCGTCCGGCACGTTGGGCTCATCCACCAGCACCGACTGGAAGCGGCGTTCGAGGGCCTTGTCCTTCTCGATGTACTTCTGGTACTCCTTCAGCGTGGTGGCGCCGATGGCGTGCAGTTCACCCCGGGCCAGGGCCGGCTTGAGCAGGTTGGCGGCATCCATGGCGCCTTCTCCCCCACCCCCAGCGCCGATCAGCGTGTGGATCTCGTCAATGAACAGGATGATCTCGCCGTTGGAGTCGGTCACTTCTTTGATAACGGCCTTGAGGCGTTCTTCGAATTCACCCTTGTACTTGGCACCGGCCACGAGCAGGCCCATGTCGAGGGAGATCAGGGTCTTCTCTTTCAGGTTCTCGGGCACGTCGCCGGACACGATCCGCTGCGCCAGCCCTTCCACGATGGCCGTTTTCCCGACGCCCGGCTCACCGAGCAGGATCGGGTTGTTCTTGGTGCGGCGCGACAGGATTTGCAGCACCCGGCGGATTTCTTCGTCGCGGCCGATCACCGGGTCGATCTTGCCCGCCTTGGCCCGTTCGGTCAGGTTGATGGAATATCTTTCCAGGGATTTATATTTTGCTTCTGCGTTCTGGTCGGTCACTTTCGCTCCTCCTCTCAGTTCGTTGATTGCTTTCTTCAGTTCTTTTTCCGTAAAGCCGGCGTCCTTCAGCAGCTGGGCGACCTTGTCGCGCCCCGCCAGGATGCCGAGCAGCATGTGTTCAACGGCCACGAATTCGTCGCCGAATTCCTTGAGCAGGCTTTCGGCCTTTTGCAGGGCCGTCGCCGCGTCGTTGCCCAGGTACGGGTTGCCGCCGCTTACCTTGGGGTAAGCCATTACGGTGTCATTGAGCCGCGTCTCAAGCGGGGCGCGGTTCACGTTCAGTTTCTTCAGCAAGAAGCCCATCATGTTCTCGTCGGAAGTCAGGATGGCCTTCATCAGGTGACCCGTCTCAACGGCCTGCTGGCCATTGCCCAAGGCAATCTCGGATGCCTGCTGGATCACCTCCTGCGATTTGATGGTATACTTGTTAAAATTCATTGCTTAATTTTCTCCGGTTATAATGCTACTGCCTCCCTATCAAACGTAAAACCAAACCCTGGTTTCCGGATATTTTGTCCTATTTTGCTCCTGTTTCGGGGAGAAAAAAGACTTTTTGTCACTTTTTTGCCACCCTTGCCCGTACTCGCTCCACCAGGTCTCGCAGGGGTAGCATCCAATGAACATTTTTTTACAAAAAAGTAACACTTTAAAACAGGCGTGAAAATTATTTTTTTCCAGAAATACGGAAATAAAGGGTAAATTTTCGGCTTCAACCGGATTTTGCCCCTCGCTTTTTTCTTTACAAAGTGTACAACTCGTCGCACACCACGCAAGCCGTCCCCCTCCCCCATTGGTTGATTGATGCGCAGTTACGCATTCACGAGCCCCTCACGGTCCAGCCGGACCTTAAAGGTTTTTGCCGGGGCACGCCGGGCCAGCCCCTGGCAGCAGTCATTCCGGCCGCTTTTCACGCCGAGGTCACTGCCCTGTTTGCCGGGGCCGCCGCATACAGCGGGGAGCAAGCCACCAAGGTCCGGCGGGTCACCGGTTCGGACGGCGCGGCCCGGTTCGTGCAGCTCACCGCCGTTCCCGCGGCCGGCGGGTCCCTTTTCAAATGCAGCCTCCGCGAAGTATTCCTGGCCGAGGACCTCTGGCCGCCCGACCAGCGGGCCCCCCCCGAACCGGCGGACCAACCGGCGGCGCCCGGCGACCCGTTCGCGGTGATTTTTGATCAGGTGCCCGTGCAGATGGCCGTGTTTGACCCGCAGTACCGGTTTTTGTACATCAATCCGCAGGCCGTCAAAGACCCGGTCCTGCGGGCGTGGCTGATCGGCAAGGATGACTTCGACTACTGCCGGTACCGGAAGCGGGACAATTCGCTGGCCGTGCACCGCCGCGAACGGTTTGAGGCCGTTGCCCGCACGCGGGGGCCGCAGGAGTGGGAAGAAACCCACATGACCCGCGAAAACACGCCGGTCGTTGTCCGCTGGACCCTTACCCCCGTGTTTCACCCCGACGGCACCCTCCGGATGATCATTGCTTCGGGCGCCGACCTCACCAGCATCCGGAACGCCGAAAGGCAGGTGCGGGAAGAGCAGGCGAAGTTTATGCTGCTGGCCCGGAACGTGAAAGAAGTGTTTTACATCCGCGACCCGGAGCTTAAGCGGTTCCTGTACGTGAGTCCGGCCTTCGAGCAGGTGTGGGGCTCCCCCTGCCAGCAACTGCTCGACGACCCCAAAACGTGGTACCGGGCGGTGCATCCCGAAGACAAGCCGCGGCTGAAGACGCTGAACGTGTTTTCGTCGCCGGGCCAGCAACTCGACACCAAGTTCCGCATCATCCGCCCCGACGGCACGCTACGCTGGATTCAGGCCCGGCAATTCCTGGTGTTCGACCAGCAGAGCAACCTTTCGTACGTGGTGGGACTTTCGGAGGACATTACCGAACGGAAGATGGCCGACCTTGCCATGCGCAACCGGGCCCGGCAGTTCAAGCACATCTTCGAACACGCCCCCATCGCCATGGCCATTGCCAGCATCGACGGACGGCTGGTGCTGGTAAACGACGCGATGGAAAGCACGTTCGGCTACTCGAAGGAGGATTTGTTGAAGTGCAACCTGGCGGCACTGAGCATGAGCGAAGACATGCCCGAGAACCGGGCGCTGCGGCGCAAGCTGCTGAGCGGGGAAACCGACTACTTCCAGTTAAACAAGCGGTTCGTGCACAAAAACGGCAACGTGCACCATACGCTGCTGCGGGCCTCCCTGATGCGCAACAGCCTGGGCAAGCCCACCCACTTCCTGGGCCAGGTGGTAGACATTACCGACCTGAAAAAGGCCGAAGAAGCTCTTACGCGGCAGAACCACGAACTGGCCAAGATCAACGCTGAGCTGGACCGGTTCGTGTACAGCACCTCCCACGACCTGCGGGCCCCGCTCACGTCGCTGCTGGGCCTGGTGAACCTGATGGAAGGCGAACCCCTGAGCAACGATGCGCGGGAGTACCTGCGCATGATGCGCACCAGCATCGGGCGGATGGAAGCCTTCATCGGTGAGATTACCGACTACTCGCGCAACGCCCGCACCGAAGTGGTGACCGAACCGCTGGACGTCGCGCAACTGGCCCGCGACTGCTTCAACGACCTGTACCACCTGCCCGGCGCGGCATCCATCCGCCAGGAAGTATGCGCCCCGCCGCCCGGCACGCTGCACGGGGACGGCCGCCGCCTGAAGATCGTACTCAACAACCTGATCGCCAACGCCATCCTGTACCACGCCCCCTGGCGACCGGCGCCCTTCGTGCGCGTAGAGGCAACTACCGAAGCGGATGGGTGGCTGGTGCGGGTGACCGACAACGGCAAGGGCATTCCCCCGCAGCACCAGGGCCGCATTTTTGACATGTTCTACCGGGCCTCCGACGACACCAAAGGCTCGGGGCTCGGGCTGTACATCGTAAAAGAAACCGTGGGGAAAATGGGCGGCGACATCCAGGTACGGTCCGCGCTGGACGCGGGCAGCACCTTCACCATCCGGCTGCCGCACCGGGAGGCAGGTACGGCAACGCCTTGAACGGGCCGGACGCCGGGCCGCGGGGAGCTACCGGCTGCCGTAACCAGGAAGCGTTTTACTTTTTATTCTATTAATCATATAAAGCGGGATTATTTACGGCAATCCTAATAAAACGCTTGACCCGTAGCAAAAAATAAAATAATATAGATGTGCGTATTGTGTCTATCCTCCTTTAAATTTGTAAATTGTTACTTTGAACAAATCATGTTCGCAGGAAAATCAATAGTTTGTTATGTCTAAACACGAATTAAACGTGAATCCAATCTCAGCTTGGATTCCGTTTGACAAGAAGCCCCTCATCATCTCGGGCCCCTGCAGTGCCGAAACCGAAGAGCAACTGGTAAATACCGGGCTGGCGCTCAAGAAATTAGGTAAGGTAGACGCGATTCGCGCCGGCGTTTGGAAGCCGCGCACCCGCCCCAACAGTTTCGAAGGCAACGGCACCATTGCCCTGCCCTGGATCAAGTCCGTGAAGGAAGCCACCGGCCTGCCTTTTGCGACAGAAGTAGCCACGCCCCAGCACATTGAGGAGGCCCTCAAGTACGGCACCGACATTCTCTGGATTGGCGCCCGCTCCACGGTAAACCCCTTCACGGTGCAGGAAATGGCCGACGCCCTCCGCGGGGTGGACGTGCCGGTGCTGATCAAAAACCCGATCAACCCGGAACTGCAACTGTGGATCGGGGCCATTGAGCGCATCTACAACGCGGGCATCCGCAACATTGCGGCCATTCACCGCGGGTTTTCCACGCACCAGAAAACCAAGTACCGCAACGCGCCGCTGTGGCAGATTCCCATCGAACTCAAGACGATCTTCCCGAACCTGCCCATCATCTGCGACCCGAGCCACATCACGGGCAAGCGGACAATGATTTACGAAACTTCGCAGCGGGCCCTCGACCTCAACTACGACGGCCTGATGATCGAATGCCACCTGAACCCGGACAAGGCGTGGAGCGACGCCTCCCAGCAGGTTACCCCCGACGCCCTGGAGCAGATCATTTCGGCGTTGCGCATCCGGGAGGCCACTTCCGACGACGCTCTCTTCGTGAACCACCTGGAGGAACTGCGCCACAAGATCGATGACGCCGACCGCGAACTGCTCGAAGTCATTGCGACCCGCATGTCGCTGGTCGAAAAACTGGGTGAGTACAAGAAGGACCACAACGTTGCCATCTTCCAGGTGGAACGCTGGAACGAGGTGTTCAAGAGCCGCCCCGAATGGGCCGAACGCATGAACATCCACAAGGACTTCGTGGCCGAACTCTTCAAGCTCATTCACCTGGAATCCATCCGCAAGCAAACGGAAGTGGTGGAAAAGGTGAATGTGCAGTAATACCGGTTCCGTGTAAGAAATACATTTCCCAGAAACGGCTCACTTGAAGTGAGCCGTTTTTTTTGTAATTTATTAGCCATTCCTTTCCTTCCTTCATGCATTCCAAACTTCTACGCGCTTTCCTGTACGTGCTGCTCGCGGCGGCCCCTGCCTGCCTGCTGGCCCAGCCGGCCCCGGTGCGGTGGGGCAAGCTGACACCCGAAGAGATTAAACTCTCCCGCTGCGCCTTCGACAGCACGGCCACGGCCGTGGTGCTGGCCGACTACGGGCAGATCAAACTGGGCTACGGCAACGTGCTCATTGAACGGCACCGCCGCATCAAAATACTCGACCGGAAGGGCCTCGGCCAGGCCAACATTTCCATTCCCTACTACATCAAGAACGACCTGGAGAAAGTCACGTCGTTGCAGGCCCAGACGCTGAACGTGGACGCCAAGGGCAAAGTGACTGAAACGGAAGTGCCCGGGAAGCAGCAGTTTGACGTGGATGCCAGCGAAAACTGGCGGGAAAAACGCTTTACCTTCGCCAACGTGGAGGTTGGCTCCATCCTGGAGTACCGCTACACGACCGTTTCCGAAAACTTCTTTTTCCTGGACGCCTGGCTGTTCCAGAGCGACATCCCCACGCTGCACAGCGAACTGCGGGCTTTCATCCCCGAAGGGCTCGATTACCGGGTGCTCATGCAGGGCCGCAAGCTGATCGGCAAATATGCGCAGGCTTCCGGCAGCCAGTGGGCCCTGAGCAACGTGCCGGCCCTGCGGGAAGAGAGCCACGTAGCCAACCACCTCGATTACGCCGAGAAGATCCGCTTCCAGCTGGCGGGCTACAAGAAGTCGAGCACCCACCCGGGCGGCGGCGCTGAGTACGTGACCACCATGACTTCGTGGGAAAAGCTGGCGACGGAACTGCTGGAAAACGAAACCATTACCCGCTACCTCAACCGCCGGGGCATGGCCAGGGACGTGCTGAGCACCGTCTACGCCCCCGCTGACCCCGAACTGGTGCGGCTGCAAAAGATCTATAACCACGTGAGCCACGGCTTGCAGTGGAACGGCACGCACCGCATCCTGACCGACCAGCCCCTCAACTCGCTGCTCGACAAGAAGCAAGGCAGCAGCGCCGAGATCAACCTCTACCTCACGCTGCTGCTCCGCGAAGCCGGCATCCAGGCCAGCCCGGTGCTGCTCAGCACCCGCCAGCACGGCAAGGTACACGTGACCTACCCGCTGCTCAGCCAGTTTAACCACCTGATTGCCTGCGCCCAGATCGACGGCAAGGAACTGCTGCTCGACGCCACCGACCGGATGCGCCCCTACCAACTGCTGGCCGACGACGACCTGAACGAAAACGCTTTCCTGCTCGACAAGGAAAAGCCGCGTTGGGTGCAGACCAAGGCCAACAGTCCCACCCGGCAGACGACTTCGGTGGAGGTAGACCTCAACGATCCGGCCAAGCCCCTCTACCGGTTCTCGGTGCGCTACGAAGGGTACCTGGCCCTCGACAAACGCTTGCAGTTCGCCAAGAAGGGCAACAAGGCCCTGGCCAACGAGGTGATCAGCAACGAAAACCAGGACTTTAAACTCATTAACGCCAAGGTGGAACACGCCGACGACCCCGACGAGGCGCTGCTGGCTACGCTTTCGTACCAACCCGAAGAGGGCGGGCAGGCCCAACCGTCGATGGTGTATTTTAACCCGGTGCTGCTCAACGAGTTTACCGAAAACCCCTTTAAGCAGGAGCAGCGGTTTCTGCCCGTGGAACTGGACTACCCGCAAACCCGCACGTACATTCTGAACCTGAAGGTGCCCGCCGGCTACCAGGTGCAGGAAATGCCTAAAAGCGTACTGATGAAATTCCCGGGCGAACTGGCCGAATTCCGCTACCAGGTAAACCGGCAGAACGACCTGATCCAGTTGCTGACCACGGTAAACTTCAAGTCTTCGGTGATTCCCAGCGAATACTACGACCACCTGCGGGAGTTCTACGACCAGATCATCAGCAAGTACCGGGAAGCGATTGTGTTCAAGAAGCAGTAGGCAAGGAGGTTAGAAGGTTTATCACGGAGACACGGAGGGCACGGAGGTACACGGAGGAAAAGTGAGAAGGAGGCTTAGACGGAGATGCGAGAAGAGGGATAGGGTTTAAACCCTATCCTATGGATATTGCGCAGGCGTACGCAGACTTCGCTCCAATCAAATCAGGGTGCAGCTTTCCGTAGGGTAGGGTTTAAACCCTACCCCACCCCCACCCGCAAAGACCGCCAGGAGAATGCGTAACCCTTTGCGTCTCTATTGCGATCTTTGCGGTTAAGGTTATTTACCTCCTTCCAACCTGCTAACTTTCCAACTTTCCAACCACCAAGCGTGAGACAAGGGACGGATACGGTACGGTCGCGGCTGGCGCCGACGCCCAGCGGCTTTTTGCACCTGGGCAATGCCTTTTCGTTTGCCTTGACGTGGCTGCTGGTGCGGCACCACGGCGGCACGCTGCTGCTCCGCATCGACGACATCGACAATGAGCGGCGCCGCCCCGCCTACGTGGACGACGTGTTCCAAACCCTGCGGTGGCTGCAACTGGACTGGGATGCGGGGCCAAAAGACCCAACCGATTTCGAAGCGCACTTTTCGCAATTGCACGCCCTGAACCGGTACGCCCAATTGCTGGCAGCCTTGCGCCGGGCCGGGGCTTTGTACGCCTGCAACTGCTCCCGGTCGCAGATACTCGCTACTTCGGTAAATGGCCTCTACCCCGGCACCTGCCGCCACCGGAACCTCCCGCTGGATGCGCCCGACGTCGCCTGGCGGGTGTACGTACCGGCCAACACCCTGATTTCCATTCCCGAATACACCGGCACTTTCCGGCAGGTCCGGCTCGACGCCGCCATGGGCGACTTTGTGGTGCGCCGCCGCAACGGCTTGCCGGCGTACCAGGTTGCTTCGCTGGCCGACGACCTGCACTACGGCATCAACCTGATCGTCCGGGGCGTTGACCTGCTGCCTTCCACGGCCGCCCAGCTTTTCCTGGCCGGGCAGTTGCTGCCGAATCCCTTCCCCAAAGTCGTTTTTTACCACCATCCCCTCCTCAAAAACGAAGGAGGGCAAAAACTTTCCAAGTCGGCGGGGGCCGCCTCGCTGCTGGCCCTGCGGGGACAACTGCCCGGCCCGGCACCCGTGTACAAAGCACTGGCCCGGGCCCTGGGCCTGCCCGCCGACGAAGTAACCGGGCCGCCCGACGTGCTGCGCCGGTTCACGCCGGCCGCCCTGCCCGGGAGCGAAGGGGCGTTTACAGGCCTTTCGTGATGGGCGGCAAGTCGTCGGGAGAATGGTAGTGGTACACGGTGGTGACCAGGGGCTGTTCCCAGTCTTTGCGCACGGCGTACAGGGTCGTGTGCCGGATGCGGCCGGACGGGTAGTAGGACACCTCTTCCCGGAACTTCAGTTGCTTTTTCGGGGTAAAAATGAGCTTTTCCGCTACCAGCAGTTGCTGGTTGTATTTGAGCACCACCCGTTCCCTGATCCGCTGGAGGTCCTTGTAGGCTTTGGCTTCCGAGGTAATGACCATTTCCGATACGTTATCGTGCGCGTTGTATTTAAAGGTAGCCGTGAGTTCGGGGATGCCCCGGAAGTAGTGAATCCGTTGCTGGATGTTGCCCCGCGAATCGGCCAGGTACGCCCACCGGTCGGTGGCGTTGAGCAGGTAATCCAAGGCGTACCGCTGCACGTAACGCCGGTACAGGCTATCCGTGCGGTAGCGGGGGTTGGGCAGTTCTTCCCCCATCAGGTTGAAGTCGGCCCGGTAGGCCAGTGACGTATCTCCCGTCGGGCCGTGCACAAATACGTCTTTGCGCCGCACGTATTCGCTCACGTAGTACAGGCTGTCGCGGTACTTGATGCCGATGGCGTGTACCGAGCCGTAGGGAACGGGGCCGAACTCACCGGGTGCGTACGCTTGCGTGGCGCCCATGAGCAGCACGGCGTCGAGGCCCAGCCGCTGGCCCTGGAATTTAAAGGCATTCAGTTTGTCGTGGAAGGTGCCGTAGCCAATGGGTAGGTCGAGGGCCACCACCTTGTAGTAGTCCGGGTTATCGGGCTTCTCCCCTTCCAGGTACACTTTTACGTCGTGGCGGTGCGGCCGCAGGGGCACGTCCACGAGTTGGAGGGGGCGGGGCGGGTAAGCTACCATGCAGCCGCCCAGGCTGGTGAGCAGGGACGGAATGAACAGGAGTAGAAATAGTTTTCTCATACAAAAAAGGAAAAGGACTTACTCCTTCCGTATCAAATTCTGTGCAAGTTTCCGGCAATGGAAAAGCCCCGTCCAAATTGTTTTTGAACGGGGCTCTCAAACGGTGCTGCCACAAGTACCGCTAACGGACCGTGCCGCCGTTGGTGACCAGCTTTTCGGGACGCAGGAAGGACAGGTTGCCGTTGGCGTCTTCGGCCATCAGGATCATGCCCTGCGACATAATGCCCTTGATTTCGCGGGGCGCCAGGTTCGCCAGCAGGCACACTTGCTTGCCCACAATTTCGCCGGGCGGGTAGTGTTCGGCAATGCCGCTCACCACGGTACGCCGGTCGATGCCCGTATCCAGCGTGAGCTTGAGCAGCTTCTTGGTCTTGGGTACGGCTTCGGCCGCCAGGATGGTCGCCACCCGGATGTCCATCTTGGTGAAGTCGTCGAAGCTCACAGCGGGCTTCAGTTCGGGCAGGGCCGTCGCCAGCGATGCCGGCTCACCGGTGGTTGCCTGACCCGCCTGTTCGTTGGCCTTCTTCGCGTTCGAGCAACTTCTGCACCTGCGCCTCAATGACGGGGTCTTCGATCTTGGTGAACAAGAGGGGCGATTCACCCAGCCCGTGTCCTTCCGGCAACAGGTCGATGCCCCCGGCGTCTTTCCACCGGTACGCGGGCAGGTTCAGCATGCCGTACAGTTTGCAGGCCGTAAAGGGCAGGAACGGCTCCATCACAATGGCGAGGTTGGCAACCAGTTGCAGGCTCAGGTTCAGGATGGTCTGCACCCGGCCTTCGTCCGTCTTGATGAGCTTCCACGGTTCGGTATCGGCCAGGTATTTGTTGCCCACCCGTGAAAAGTCCATCAGCAGCGCCAACGCTTCCCGGAACCGGAAGGCTTCAAGGGAAGCGGCAATTTGCTCGGGCATGCGCCGGATGCTTTCGATCACGTCCAGGTCAATGTCGAACAGGTTGTTGCGGGGCGGCACCTTGTTGCCGAAGTGCTTCTGCGTGAGCACCACCGCCCGGTTCACGAAGTTGCCCAGGTTGCCGACCAGTTCATTGTTGTTGCGCGCCTGGAAGTCCTTCCAGCTAAAGTCACTGTCCTTGGCTTCGGGGGAATTGGCGCAGAGTACGTACCGCAGCACGTCCTGTTTGCCCTCGAAGTCGCGCAGGTACTCGTGCAGCCACACGGCCCAGTTGCGGGACGTAGAGATTTTTTCGCCCTCCAGGTTCATGAACTCGTTGGCCGGCACGTTGTCGGCCAGCACGAATTGGCCGTGCTCCATGAGCATGGCCGGGAAGATGATGCAGTGGAACACGATGTTGTCCTTGCCGATGAAGTGCACCAGCTTGGTGTTGGGGTCTTTCCAGTAGGGTTCCCAGTCCTGGCCGCGGCTCTCGAAGAGTTCCTTGGTGAAGGTGATGTAGCCGATGGGGGCGTCGAACCACACGTACAGCACCTTGCCTTCGGTACCAGGCAGGGGCACCTTTACGCCCCAATCCAGGTCGCGGGTCATGGCCCGGGGGTGCAGGCCGGCGTTGAGCCACGATTGGCACTGACCGGCCACGTTGGTCTTCCATTCGGGGTGGCTATCGACGTACGCCTTGATCTTGGGCTGCAACTGGTCGAGGGGCAGGAACCAGTTCTTGGTGGGCCGTTTGACGGGCGGCTCCCCCGAGAGGGTGGAATGCGGGCTGATGAGTTCGTCGGGACTGAGCGAAGTGCCGCACCGTTCGCACTGGTCGCCGTAGGCGTTGGGGTTGGCGCAGTTGGGGCAGGTGCCCACGATGTAACGGTCGGCCAGGAACTGCCCGGCCTTCTGGTCGTAGTACTGCTCGGAGACTTCTTCCCGGAAGATGCCCTTGTCGTAGAGGTTGGTGAAGAAATCCTGCGATACCTGGTGGTGCACCGGTTTGCTGGTGCGGGAATAGATGTCGAAGGAAATGCCGAACGCCTGGAAAGAATCCCGGATCTGGACGTAGTATTTGTCTACGACTTCCTGCGGGGTGATGCCTTCCCGGCGGGCTTTGATGGTAATGGGCACGCCGTGCTCATCGGTGCCGCTGATGAAGGCCACGTCCCGCCCCTGCTGGCGCAGGTAACGCACGTAGATGTCGGCGGGCAGGTAGCAGCCGGCCAGGTGACCGATGTGGATGGGCCCGTTGGCGTAGATCAGGGCCGCCGTGACGGTGTACCGCTGGGGGTTTTGTATGGGCATAAGTGGGGTCGGATCAGGATTTACAGGATAAAAGGATTTACAGGATTATGCCACCGGCAGGATCCGCGTATGCATTCGAAGAATGCAAAAGTAAGGGAATGGGAATAAAGAAGGAGAATTTGCCGGGGAAAACCCGGAACGGCCCAGCAGAAGGGAGTTAGGGCCCGCTATCCAATGCTTGCTTAGAAAGTCAGCCAGGGGCTAATCAGCAGGAGGGGCAGGAATAATATAATCAGAAATAATGTCGCCCAGTAGAAGCAGCCCGAAACTTTGGGATTCATTTTTCTCACGCTGTACCCCATCAGCCCATTGACCATGATCAGCACCGGGTAGTAAAACAGCATAAACAGAATGCTTTTGTCATTGCCTGACCCTACCAGGTAAACCAGGTAACTCACCATTGCCAGGTTCACCAGGAAAATCAGGTATTTTACTTTGTTCATGTTGCGTAGCATAAAAAAATTCTGCTTCCCCAAGTACCGGTTGCCCGGCGTCGGAGAAGCAGAATTTCGAAAAGAAATTAAAAAATACGTTCTTATTCCATTCTTTCGATCACGGCGCCCAGTTTGCGCAGGCGGGTGTCGATGTGCTGGTAGCCGCGGTCGATCTGCTCTACGTTGTCGATGATGCTGGTGCCTTTGGCCGACAGGGCGGCGATGAGCAGGGCTACGCCGGCGCGGATGTCGGGAGAGGTCATCTGGATGCCCCGGAGCGACATGCGGCGGTCGAGGCCGATTACAGTGGCGCGGTGCGGGTCGCAGAGGATGATCTGGGCCCCCATGTCCATGAGTTTATCCACGAAGAACAGGCGGCTTTCGAACATTTTCTGGTGCACCAGCAGCGTACCCTTGGCCTGGATGGCCGTTACCAGCACGATGCTCAGCAGGTCGGGCGTAAAGCCCGGCCAGGGAGCGTCGGCCACGGTCATGATGGAGCCGTCGATGAAGGTTTCGATTTCGTAGCGGTCCTGGGCCGGCACGAAAATGTCGTCGCCCTTGATCTGGAGATTGATGCCCAGGCGGCGGAACACGTCGGGGATGAGGCCCAGTTGGTCCACGCGGGCATTTTTGATGGTCAGTTCGGACTGCGTCATGGCGGCCATGCCGATGAAAGAACCAATCTCGATCATGTCGGGCAGCATGGTGTGTTCGGTGCCACTCAGTACTTCCACCCCTTCAATGGTGAGCAGGTTAGAGCCGACGCCGGTGATTTTGGCACCCATGCGGATCAGCATGGCGCACAATTGCTGCAAATACGGTTCGCAGGCGGCGTTGTAGATGGTCGTCGTTCCCTTGGCCAGCACAGCGGCCATCAGCACGTTGGCCGTACCCGTTACCGACGCCTCGTCGAGCAGCATGTAGCAGCCCTGGAGGTTGCGGGCGTCGATGTTGTAGAAACCGTCGTTGGAGTTGTAGTTGAACTTGGCGCCCAGCTTTTCAAAACCCAGGAAGTGCGTATCCAGCCGGCGGCGGCCGATCTTATCACCACCCGGCTTGGGGATGCGGCTCTTGCCGAAGCGGGCCAGCATCGGACCCAGTACCATGATGGAACCGCGGATGGAAGCCGCCTTTTTGCGGTAGCCGTCCGTTTCGAGGTACTTTACATCCACATCATCGGCCTGGAAGCGGTACGAGGATTCGGAAAGCCGCTTGACCTTCACGCCCATGGCATCCAACAACTCAATTAGTTTGTTCACGTCCCGGATGTCGGGCACGTTGTGAATGGTGACGGGTTGGTCGGTAAGCAGAACGGCGCAAAGGATCTGCAACGCCTCGTTTTTAGCTCCCTGGGGAATGATTTCGCCCTTTAAGCGATGACCGCCTTCGATCTTAAAAGAAAGCATAGCTGGCTGTTGATGTATTAATTACGTGATAAGATGGATAAACTGCTTGGATGTGCAAGAATAACGGAAATATCCTTGCCCAAAACGCACGTAAAAGGGCGGATTCCAGCAGCCCATGTAATAAAAATGCCGCTGGCTGAGAAACAAGCGGCATTTATTCGATTTCTATCCGGGTTCTATAACTACTTGCGTTTCTTCTTATTTTTCTTCTGGTTACCTCGGTTCTGGTTCTGAAGCTGCATGGTGTTCATGTTGTTCTCATTGGGCCGGCCGCGGTCGGTGCGGTCCTTGGCCGTGGGATCAAACAAGCCTTCCGCTTTCACCTTTTCGAGGCTGATGTTGAGCTTGCCGCCCGACAGGATGCGCATGTCATTTACAATCACGGCGTCCTCCACGTTCTCGCGGTTCCACTGGGTGTAGAAGTACTTCATCAGGCGGCCGATGTAGATGATGGCGGCCATCTGCTCTTCGGGGTCTTCGAGGGCAACGGCCTTTTTGATCATCATGTCCACGTTGTGGCCGTAGTGCTTGAAGCGGAGTTCGTGGTTGTTGTAGCCCACCCGCTTCGGCTTCTTGCCCAGCAGGGTTTTTTCGGGAAGTGGGAACGGGCTGTCCACGTCCATGTTGAACCCCGACACGATGTAGAGGTCGTCCCACAGCTTGTTGGTGTAGTCCTGCCCTTCCCGCATGTTGGGGTGAATCTGGCGCATCAGTTCCACGAGGAGCTGGGCGTACTTGTTCCGCTTTTCGCGGTCTTCGATGGTAATGATGTAGTCGGCCAGTTTTTGCACGTTCCGTCCGTATTCCTTCAGGATCACGGGCGACAACTGGGTATTGTAATCAAAGCCTTCCATAGGGGAATTATCAACGCTTAATTTTAGTGACAAGTCAAACAATAAGGTAATCTAATCAGAATTAGGGAATTAACGATGAATTTTGTTTTTAGTTCCTACGGCCCCACGATCCGCAGTTTGGCGAAGCTCAGCAACAGCGTCTTCTCGCCGGCTTTGTCGAAAAAGATGCGGGCTTTGCGGTCGTTGCTGCTGGCGTCGATCTCTTTCACCACGCCGAAGCCGAACTTGGCGTGTTCTACTTTCATGCCCTCGGCGAGCCGCGAGGTGTCGCTGGGCGTAAAGTCCGACGACGGCGTGTGGATGGTGGCGTTTATCTGCTGCGGTTTGCGCGGTGTAAGGTTTCGCACGAAGCTGTTCACGTAGGCTTCGCGGTTGCTCAGGTTGTGGTTGGTGCGCAGGTAATCGCCGTCAATTTCCTTGAGGAAACGACTCGCTTCGCAATTTTTCAGCCGCCCGTACTGGTAGCGGGTTTCGGCGTACGACAGGGTCAGCTTCTTTTCGGCCCGCGTAATGGCTACGTAGAACAGGCGCCGCTCTTCTTCCAGGTCGGCCCGGCTGGTGAGCATCATCTGCGAGGGAAACAGGTCTTCTTCCAGGCCCACAATGTACACGTACTTGAACTCCAGCCCCTTGGCCATGTGAATGGTCATCATGGTCACCTTGTCGCGGTCGGTGTCCTTGTCGTCTTCGGCGCTGGTGAGCAGCGACACGCTTTGCAGGAAGGCGCTGAGGCTCTTGTCCTCGTTTTCGGGGTTGTCCACGAATTCCTTGATGGCGTTGAGCAGTGCCTGCACGTTTTCGAAGCGGGCCAGGCCCTCCACGGTTTTGTCCTCGTGCAGTTCCTTGAGCAGCCCCGAAGCCTTGGCAATGTGCGCCGCCGTCTCGTAGGCGTCCTTCTGTTCGGAGAGCACCCGGAAGCTTTTGATGAGCGTGGCAAAGGTGTCGATGGGCCCGGCCAGGCGGGTACCCAGCAACGGCACCGCGTTGCTTACCACTTCCCACAGGGTCATGCCTGCTTCGCCGGCCGCCACGATGATCTTAGCTATGGTGCCTTCCCCAATGCCCCGCTTGGGCAGGTTGATGATGCGCTTGAGGGCTTCTTCGTCGTTCTGGTTGGTGGTAAAACGCAGGTACGCCACCAGGTCCTTGATTTCCTTGCGCTGGTAGAACGACAGGCCGCCCACGATGCGGTACTTGATGTTCTTGCGGCGCAGCGCCTCCTCAAAGGCCCGCGACTGGGCGTTGGTGCGGTAGAGAATGGCAAAGTCGCTGTTGCGGAGCGAATGCTGCATTTTCTCTTCGAAGATGGAGTTGGCAATCAGCACGCCTTCCTCGTTGTCGGAGCCGGCCTTGATCAGGTCGATGAGGGAGCCGTCTTCGTTGGCGGTCCACACGGCCTTGCGCAGCTGCGTCTTGTTCTTGTTGATGACCGAGTTGGCCGCCTGCACGATGGTCTTGGTAGACCGGTAGTTCTGCTCCAGCTTGATGACCTTCAGCTCGGGGTAGTCCTTCTCAAAGTTGAGAATGTTCTGGATGTTGGCCCCCCGGAACGCGTAGATGCTCTGGGCGTCGTCGCCCACCACGCAAATGTTCTGGTGCACGGCCGCAATCTTACGGGTAATGAGGTACTGCGACACGTTGGTGTCCTGAAACTCGTCCACCATCACGTACCGGAACTTCTGCTGGTACTTGTTGAGCACGTCGATGTGGTCGCGGAAGAGCACGTTGGTGTTGAACAGCAGGTCGTCGAAATCCATCGCGTTGGCCTTCAGCAGGCGTTCCTGGTAGGTCTTGTACACGCGGCCCATGTCCGGCACGCGGTTGCCTTCGTCTTCGGCCTTAAAGATTTCGTTGCGCAGGTATTCGTTCACCGAGATCAGGCTGTTTTTAGCCATCGAGATGCGGTGCAGCACCGTGCCCACGCGGTACACCTTGTCGTCGAGGTTCAGTTCCTTGAGGATCGTCCGGATGAGTGACTTGGAATCGTCGGTGTCGTAGATGGAAAAATCGCGGGTATAGCCAATGCGGTGCGCCTCGATGCGGAGGATGCGGGCAAAAATGGAGTGGAACGTGCCCATCCAGATGCTGCGGGCTTCGGGACCCACCACCTTTTCGATGCGCTGGCGCATTTCGGCGGCGGCTTTGTTGGTAAACGTAAGCGACAGGATGGCAAAGGGATCAATGCCGTGGTTGATCAGGTGCGAAATGCGGTAGGTAAGCACCCGCGTCTTACCGGAGCCGGCCCCCGCAATAATCATCAGCGGTCCTTCCGTCTGCAGAACAGCTTCGCGCTGTGGCTCATTCAGGCCTTCTAAATATTCCAATTCCATAGCAACCAGCCAAGTTCAATGAACCTGCAAGTTACGAGAAATTGGGGGGAAAACCGGGGAAAGAAAAACCCGGAAGCGTTATTATAACCGCCCGGCGTGTGCCTCCAGGTACAACCCCTCAAACGGCGAAAGAGCCCGGGGTAACCGGACTCTTTCTGCACTTGGAGACTTGCCTAACCACTACCGGATCTCAGTCGCCCGGTTGGTACCCGTACCGTAGTGTACGTTAATTATTTTAATGTCACCCGATTTGGTGGCTACGTCCGGGGTAAACCGGGGGTTGATGATGCCGGAGTTGTTCCCAACGTTCTCCGCCCGGTGGATCAGGTTGGCTTCCTCAATGGGCGGATAACCCGAGCCGCGGCTTTCGTAAGTAACCGGGCCCGTCAACTGCCCGTTCATGGACTGTACCTTCACCACCGCACCCGAGCCGCCGAGCAAAGACTGAATGTCAAGCGTTACGATTCCCGTGTAACCGTTGCCGGCATCTTCAATGTAGACGTTCTGCAGGGTGCCGTCGCTGGCAATGTTTACCCAGATGGTGGCCGGCCGCTTGGTAACGGTTGCATCCGTGCCGTTGGGCGTTGCCAGGGCGTACACCGGCCGCATTACGGAGGGAACCGTCAGGCCGGCTCCCGAAGTAGCAAACACGGTCTTGATGTTCTCAACGGTGGGCAACACTTCCGGAAACCACTTGGTTTCGCCCTGGTTGGCGTTCTTGGCAATCTTCTGGTCCAGTTCGAGGGTCGGGAAAATCAGTTTGTACGTCAGGCCTTCCTTGGTAGCCGGTACCTTGAGGGAATACATGCCGTTTGCGTCCACCTGGCCTTTGATGCTGATTTCGTTGATGCCATTGGGGCCGTCCAGCTTCATGTAGGCTTCTACCGGCGTATTGGCGGGAACGGTTTCCGGTTTATTGTTGGTAACGTCGGTTTCGATTTCTGCCTTGCCCCGGATGATGGCCGTGCTGATGCCGTTGAGGGCGTACATGTCGGCCGTTCTGGAAAGCTGGCTTACGCGGAAGTTATCTACCATCGTGCTGATGGTCTGCCGCGTGGTGGCAAAGCCGTCTTTGGTGATCGTTACGATGAGGTTGGAGCCGATCTTTACGTCGCCGAAGTTGGCTACCCCGAGTTCGTTGGTCGTCTGCTCCACCTTCTGGCCGTCCTGCTGGAAAGAAACCGTGGCGCCGGCCAGGCCTTTGTTCTCGTAGCGGTCAAATGCAGTGATGGCGAGGTCAATCGTTTGTTGCTCCTTCAATACCTGCTCCTCGGTAAACGTATCGCGGCAGGAGTTCAGCGTAATGCTACCGGCCAGCAGACTCAAGCTAAGCATCCAGGAGTAAATCGTGCGCTTTTTCATAATCGAATTGAAATTGGAAATTGATGTACTGATTGTTTAGTTATGTATGGATTTGAATGGCTCAAAAGGGAGGGATCAGAAGCCGAAACCGACGGTGAACACGACTGAGTCGGTGTGCAGTTTGCCCGACACGCGGTTGAAGTCAATGTAGCTGAAGGTGTTCTTGGCGGCGTTCACGCCGTAGCGGTAACGGGCATCCACCAGCAGTTTGTGTTCGCCGAAGAAGGGCATTTCCAGGCCGAAGCCGGCCGTGGCACCAAACTGGTACAGGTTGTATTGGGAAGTAACGTTGTCGCGGCCCGAGGCGGTAGCGTACACGCGGGAGCCGCCGCCCAATTCGCCCGTACGTTCGTACCTTTCGGTTGCTCCGAGGTTAAACCCGACGGAGGGTCCTGCGAAAAACCGGGGCTTTACTTCCGACTGGGTGGGAATGCTTACCCGCAACAGTACGGGTACTTCCACATTGTGCAGGGTGACGCGGCTGGTCGTTACATTCTTGAAGAAATACTGGCTTTCCCCGTAAAAACGGCTGTCGTCCGTGAACTGGGTAAAGGAACCACCTTGCTGAAAGTACGCCGCTTCTACCTGCACGCCAAGCAGATCCGAGAATTGGTAGTTTCCGAAAACACCGGCCGTAAAGCCCAACTTGCTTCCGGTGTGGGGCTGGCTGCGCGAAAAACTACTGAACGTAGTTCCTGCCTTGACACCATACCCGATTGGACTCTGGGCTTTCAGCGTAGCAGCCGCCAGTACCAGAAGCGCCATCAGTAGTGCATGTTTCATAAATGAACTTGAGAATAAATAGTGTTTATGGGTCGCAAAGCTATTGCCGGCAGGGCACCCGTAAATTCCTTTTCCGGCCCGGATGGCAAAGGCGTAAGGAATGCCGCTTTTTCCGCCGCAACGCGCCGTAGAGCGCAGCAACCAGGGTGGGGGGGACAACTCAGTACCAGATGATTAGGCGCTTTTGAGGCTTGCTGATGCGCCGCACAGCCGCTAAGCCCGCGCCGGATTCGGAAGGAGGGAAAGTCTACACAAGAAGTACGGTCAGTGAAAATGTGTCACTCCGCCCCAATGCCTTACCTGGAGGGGCAACGGGAAGTGCCCCGGTAATGGCTTACCAGGGCACTTTGGTGAAAAAACGGGCAAAAAAAACCCCCATCCGTGGCGGGTGGGGGTGGGAAAATCCGGGAGCCGGACGCTAGAAGTTTGTCTTACACCGAGAAGCTTTCGCCGCAGCCGCAGGTGCGGGAGGCATTGGGGTTGACGAACTGGAAGCCCTTGCCATTGAGCCCGTCGGAGAAGTCAAGCTGGGTGCCCAGCAGGTAAAGTAAGCTCTTTTTGTCAACCAGGATTTTGATGCCTTTGTCCTCGAACACTTCGTCGCCGGGCTTGGAGGCGCTGTCGAAAGCCAGGTCGTACATGAGGCCGGAGCAGCCGCCGCCCCGTACGGCCACGCGAATGTTGTGATCGTCAGCCAGTTTGTCCTTCTGACGGAGTTCCATAATCTTATCTTTGGCTTTTTCGGTGACGCTTATCATAACGATATTGCTGTTAGTCGTTTATATAATCACGAAGGTAAAGCAAAAGTTCCGCCCGGTCAAACAATCCCGCCGCGGCGCCTGCACCGGCCCTAGGCCCCCCGTACGTGCCGCCGGAGCGGACTCATGTTTTGCCTGAACTTCTTGCCCGACTGCCCCGTACATGGGACTTTATCACCAAGCTGTATTATGATCCGACTGGAACACATTGGCATTGCCGTGCAAAACCGCGAGGCGTCCGAAGCCCTGTTTGAGCGGCTGCTGGGCGCCAAGCCCTACAAGGTGGAGGAAGTGGCCTCCGAAGGCGTAGTAACTTCTTTCTTCAAGATCGGCGAAAGCAAGATCGAATTGCTGGAAGCCACCCACGGGGAAAGCGCCATTGCCAAATTCATCAGCAAAAAGGGCGAAGGCATTCACCACATTGCCTTTGAAGTGGCCGACATCCACGCCGAAATGGAGCGGCTGCGGGCCGAAGGGTTCCAAGTCATCAACGAAACCCCCAAACCCGGCGCCGACAACAAACTGGTTTGCTTTCTGCACCCCAAAAGCACCGGCGGCGTGCTGGTGGAGCTGTGCCAGGAACGCCGCCCGGAATAAACCACGCAGGAGGATGCATTAAAACCCACTGGGGCAAGCGTGGACGCTTGCCCCAGTGGGTTTTAATGCCCGTTGAGCACGGCAAAAATCCGCTCGGTGGCCTGGCCGTCCCAACAGGGCGGCACTCCGCAGGACTTATAGGTGCCCGCGTGGATCGAAGCCACGGTCTCTCGGATCTTGCCGGTATCGAATCCGAGCAGGGTGTTTGACCCCGTCGTGAGGGTGGAGGGCCGTTCGGTGTTGGGCCGTAGCGTCAGGCAAGGCACCCGCCGGAACGTGGTCTCTTCCTGGATGCCCCCGCTGTCGGTAATTACGTACCGGGCGTGCAACACCAGGTGCTGAAAATCGAGGTACCCGGCGGGCTCCATCAGAATCAGCCGCCGGTTGCGTTCGATGCGGTCGAAAAGGTTGAATTCGTTGAGCCGGTTGAGGGTACGCGGGTGCACGGGAAATACGATTGTGTCGGCTTCAGTCAGGCTGTCGATGGTGGCAATCAGCTTTTCGAGCCCTTCGCGGGCATCCACGTTGCCGGGCCGGTGCATGGTCATCAATGCGTAAGCCTGCGGCGCCAGGCCCAGACGCTTTAGGATGGACGACTGCCTGATCTGCGCGTCGTAAGCCACCAGGGTATCGATCATGGTGTTGCCCACAAAGTGGATGGCGCTTTCGGGCTTGCCCTCGGCCAGCAGGTTCCGGCGACCGTCTTCTTCCGTTACGAAAAACAGGTCGGTAATGGCGTCGGTCAGCATGCGGTTGTTCTCTTCGGGCATGGAGCGGTCACGGCTTCGCAGCCCGCTTTCCACGTGGGCCAACCGCACCCCCGTCTTGTTGGCCACCAGCGCCGCCGCCAGGGTGGAGTTTACGTCGCCGACCACGGCCATCAGGTCGGGCCGGTACGCCTGCACCACGCCTTCAATGCCCTGCATCATCTCGGCCAGTTGCGGCACCACGCCCTGCTTGCTCATCCGGAGGGCATAGTCGGGCTGCGGCAACCCCAGTTCCTCGAAGAACACGTCGCTCATGTTGTGGTTGTAGTGCTGCCCGGTGTGCAGCAACCGGTGCTGCACACCGGGGTACGCCGCCGCCACCCGGCCAAACTGGGTGATTTTGATGATGTTAGGCCTGGTGCCTACTACCGTTAGTATTTTCATATTGCTACAAATGTCCTCTAAGTGGTCCCGCTGATCCTTTTCGTCCTGGTATTAGTTTGCGAAGGGCGCCAGTCTTTTTAACCAACCCCTCAGTCTGGGCAGGCGTGCCGATTCCTCCTCGTAGTAGCCGTACCCGTAGCCGTACCCGTACCCGTAGCTGTTGCCGTACGAACGGGCTTTCACGTCGTTGAGCACCACGGCAATGTTCTTAATGGTCTGGTCCTGGTACAGCTTGCTGATGGCGTTGAGGAAAGCCCGCTTGGATTTTTTCTGGCGGAGCAGGTAAATGTTGATGTCGGAATACGCCATGGCCACCAGGGCGTCGGTTACCAGGCCAATCGGCGGCGTGTCGAGGAAGATGTAATCGTATTTGGGCTTCAGCTCCTGCAAGAGGTTTTTCATCGCGTCACTCGTGATCAGCTCCGAGGGGTTGGGCGGAATGGCGCCGGCCGGCATTACGTCAAAGCCTTCCACGGCCGTTTTGAAGATCACCTCTTGCGCCGTTGCTTTCCCAATGAGCACCTTGGTGACGCCCACATCGGCGGGAATGCCTAGTTCGCGGTGCAGTTGCGGCTTGCGCAGGTCCAGGCCGATGAGCAGCACCCGCTTGCCCAGCAGGGCCAGAATGGCCGACACGTTGATGGAGAAGAAGGTTTTGCCCTCGCCGCCCACCGTAGACGTAACCACCACTACCTTGTGGCTGGTGCCGCTGGCCAGGAACTGGAGGTTGGTGCGGATGGACCGGAACGACTCGGCCACGGCGGATTTGGGCTTGTCGGCCACCACCAGGCTGTGTCCCTTGGTGTTGTGGGCGTGGCTCACCGTGCCCAGCACGGGCACCCGGATCAGCCTTTCTACCTGGTCGGCGTCGGCAATGGTATCGTCGAGCAGGTCGCGCACGAAGATGAAGCTGATCGAAAGGGTGAGGGCCACGAAAACGCCGATGATGTAGGCGAGGCTCCGCTTGGGTTTAATCGGTTCGCCCGGCAGGCCCGCGTAGTCCAGCGCCAGCACGTCCGACACCGTGGCCGCTTCGGCAATGCTGGCCCGCGACCGTTCCTGGAGCAGAAACTGGTACGTATTGGACGCCAGGTTGTACTTGCGCTGGATGCCGATGTACTCCCTTTCGGTTTCGGGCACTTTGTGGAGGGCGCTTTCAAAGCCGCCAATGGCCTTGCTGATGGTTTGCACGTTGTTTTCAAGGGCGTCGCGGTAGCTGCCCAGGTCTTCGTACAGTTTGCTGCGGAGCAGTTCAATCTTCTTGTTGGCCGCCAGCACCTTCGGGTTATCGGGCGTGGCATAGGCCAGCAGGGCTTTGCGGGCGGTTTCGAGTTCGTTCAGCTGCGCCAGGCTGCTGCTGAAGCGCGAATCCTGGGTGCCCAGGTTCGAGGTGGAAATGACGCTGGCGTCTTTCCCCTGCCGGATTTGCCCTTCCAGGGAATCCAACGCGTTCAATTGCAGCCGCAGTTCGAGCCGGCGGTTGTCGTAGTTGGTAAACTTCTCCAGCGTGAAGTCGGGCGTCAGGTTTACGATGCCGCGGGTTTTTTTAAAATTTTCGATCACGCCTTCCCAGTACGACACCGAATCACGGGTCTGGTCGAGTTGCCGGTCAATGAATTTGATAGTGTTGCGGGCCACGTTCGACTTTTCGTCCATGCCCCGCTTGGTGTACTCGTCGATCAGCGTGTTCACGAAGTCCATGGCCCGTTCGGGTACTTCGTCCTGGCAGGTAATGAACAAGATTGAGGTCTCTTCACTGGGCCGGAAAGCCCCCACCTTGTTCCGGAACACGGCCACCGGCGTGGAAGGATGATGCGGGATGAAGTAATACGTGGTGGCCGCGTCGGTGGTGCGGCCCCGCGCCGGGTTGAGCAGCACCCGGAAGCGGCCAAAGGCGTTGCGCACCGTATCGCCCACGCGGTACGTCTGGGGCAGGGTGGTGTCTTCTTCGCCGAATGAAAGATCGTACCCGCCTTTGCCGTTAAACTGGAGGAAGAAAGGCCGCCCGTAGGCTTGCGGGTACAGGGAATCCATTGCTACCACGAAGGGAGAATCTTTGTAGAGGTCGGTGGTTTTGAGCCGGCCCTTGGCAAAGTACGACACGTGCACGAAGGCACTGTCCATGGCATTGACGGCCCGCTCCACCACGCTCTGCGACTTGATGATCTCGATTTCGGTGGAGAGGTTCTTTTTGCCCTTGAAAATGTCGAACTGCTGCAACTGGGCGGCGTCCTGGCCCAGCGAATTGGAAGACTCGTCTTTTACAATGATGGAGCCGGCCGCGCTGTACACGGGTTGGGCGTACCGGTTGTACAAGTTGGCAATGCCCAGGCCCAGGGCCAGGCAGCCCGCGAGGAGCCACCAATGGCCGATAAGCAGCCGGATGATGCGGCGAAAGTCAAAATCCTGGTTTTCGGATATAAAAGGAGCAGATGGATCCATTCAGCGTATTCTATTCGGCGTATTCAATGTGGGTAGCCTGACCCAATCCTTCTTAAATGCTAATCTACTTTCAGACGCCCCGATTCCCGCCTCAGCGGTCGTTGATGGTCTGGATAACGTTGTAAATGCTGATAATCAGCAGCGGAACGGATATAAGCCCGGTGATGAGGCCAAGAAGCTGGCTGGCCGAACTGAGCTGTTTGCGGCGCAACGGCTCCACGTAAAGTACGTCGTTGGGCTGCAAACGGGCCAGTTGCGGCGAAACCGTCTCCCGGGTGGTAAGGTCAATGCGGTAAAACGTCGTTTTCTTGGTCAGCCGGTCCGTCCGGATGAGTTTAACGTTGCGGCGGTTGCCAAAGTCGGTGATGCCGCCGGATTTGGCCAGCACTTCCGTTACGGTCATGTACTCATTTTCCGCCTGTACGAGCCCCTGCCTGCTTACCTCTCCCAGCACGTTCACGTTGAAGTTCAAGATTTTAAGGGTTACGAGCAGGTTACGGTCCACGTCGAGGATGTAGGCCGACAACCGCGAACGGATGGTGTCGGCGGCCTGCGCCAGCGTAAGCCCGGCCACCGGGATGTTGCCCACGTAGGGCAGTTCAATGTTGCCGTTCTTGTCCACCAGCGTCCCGCTCAGGTACGCACTGGGTCCGCCGGTCGTTGCGGCGGTGCCGGCTGCCGCGGCCGCCGGGTTAAATACTTCCAGGCTTTCGGCCACTTCGTCTACCGTACTTACCACCCTTACCTGCAACAGGTCAGACGGGGCGATCACGAATTCGTAATCCTGGTTCACGTACAAGCTGTCGGGCGTTCGGTTTTCTGCGTTCTTCTGGAAAAGAACAACTTTCCTGAAAGGCGTACAACCGGAAACGAATAGGAGAAACGCAAGAAAAAGTAAGTGTGGCAACTTTCTGACCATAACAAAGGAGCCCGCTTTGGCTGCAACGGACGAAAGACCCGTACCCGGTGATAACACGCTTTAAATCAAAAATAAAGAACTTACAACCTCGTCATTCCGGCAAATTTAACAGAATTGTCGATACCGGAAGCGTTCCACTGCTACACAGAACGCTTTTGGGAACCCGCTTAGTACCTGTATCTCAAGGTAAAAAGTTTCAGCCCGGGACTTATCCAAAACGGGCCGGTCCGGCAGCCGTCAGTCGCGCCCGAGCCGCAGGATTGCCTTCAGGTTGACGAACCGCGCCGACAATGTATTGGGCACGGCGAACTGCCTTCCTTCCACGTCGGTGATCCAGGTGTAGGAGATCACGTTGCGGTTGCCCAGCAGGTTGAGCACTTCGGCGCCGAGCCACAGGGAGTGGTTGCCGGCGTCGCCTTTGCCCAGGTTCAGTTCGAGGATTTTCGAAAAGCCGATGTCCACCCGGTGGTAGGCGGGGGCCTGGAGCGCCGACCGGTACCGGGGGTCGCGGGGCGGCCCGAAGGGCAGGCCCGTGCCGTACACGGCGTTGAGGTACACGCGCAACGTGGGGTTGCGGGGCAGGTGGTCCTGGAAAAACACGGCCGCGGTCACCCGCTGGTCGGTGGGGCGCCGCACGTACCCGCGGGCATCAAAGCCCAGGTCTTCGCGGGTGTTGAGCACGCCCACGCTGAACCAGGATTCGGCGCCTTTCACGAACTCGCCGCTCATCCGGAAGTCGAGGCCGGTGGCGTACGCCCGGGCGTCGTTGTTGGCGTAGTAGCGCAGGCGGATGTTCTCCACATCGTAGGCGACCACGTCCCACAGGTTTTTGTAATACGCCTCGGCGTTCAGTACGAAGTCGCGCGACCACAACTGGATGCGGCGCTCCGCCCCGGCCACCAGGTGAAAAGCACTTTGCGCCTTCAGGCCCGCGTTGAGTCCGCCGGCCCGGTCGCGCAACTCGCGGTAAAAGGGCGGTTGCCGGTACACGCCGGCCGCCATTTTGAACAGGACCTCCTTGCGCCACGCCGGCCGGAAGGTGTACTGCACCGACGGGCTCACGAGCCACTGCCGGTTGAGGGTCCAGTAACCCAGCCGGGCACCGTAGGTAAACCGGTGCGCATTGTTGGGCGCAAACGTGTGCTGCCCGTAGGCCGAAAACCGGCCCGTGTTCAGGTTGAGGCCCGTCCGGAGCGGGTCGGTGATGCGGGTGTTGCCGGCCGAGTCGATGAGCAGGAATTCGTTGAGGTCGTCGCGGATGCGTTCGCTGCTCACCTTGGCGCCCCACTCCAGGGCGTGGCGGGTGTTGAGAATCCACTCGGAACGGTTTTCGGCGGCTACAACGACCGCCCCGAGGCGGTTTTTCACGTACTGCAACTGGCTGCCCAGGTCTACGGTACCCGTACACGCCTGCCCGTTGAGGTCGCAGAGGCGGTAGGTGCCGTCCACGTTGGCGTCTTCGCGTTCGGTGGTCTGCATGGCCGAGGCAATCAGGTGGAGCGTAAGCCGGTCTCCGGGACGCTTGGTGAGCTTGAGCCCGCCCTGGTACATGTCGTATTCGAGGCTTTCCTCGCCGCTGAACACCACCAGCAGTTGCTGGAGCCGGGTAAGGGTGCCGAAGGTGGCGCGCCGGTTGGTGGGTTGGGTGAAGTAACGGTTGCGGGCGTACGAAAAGAGCACGCCCAGTTCCGTCCGCGGCAGGCCCGCGGCTGATTTTTCCTTCGACAGATCGGCGTGCAGGTAGCCCTGGGCATCGGTAAAGCGGGGCAGGTATTCCCCTTTTACTTCCAGCGAGTTGAGCAGGTACTGGGAACGTTTCTGGCGGATGCCGCCGAGGAAAGCCACCCGGCCGTTCTTGCTGCTGGCCTCCAGGTGCGCCGCCCCGCCCAGCAGCCCCGCCGTCACCGAGCCCCCCAGCCCCGCGGGTTGCTTGTAGTCGATGTTGAGGACGGACGAAAGCTTGTCGCCGTACTTGGGCTGCCAGCCGCCCGACGAGAACGTGATGCTACGCACCAGGTCAGGGTTGATGAAGCTGAGGCCCTCTTGCTGGCCCGACCGCACCAGGAACGGCCGGTACACTTCGATGCCGTTCACGTACACGAGGTTTTCGTCGAAGCTGCCGCCCCGCACGGAGTAGGTGGAAGAGAGTTCGTTGTTGCTGACCACGCCGGGCAGGGTCGCCAGGGTTTTGTTGAAGTCGCCGAAAGGGGAAGGCAGGTGCTGCACCTGTTTAGGATCAATCTTCACGACGCCCGCTTCGCCCCGCCCTTCGAGCCCCTGGCCGGCCTTTACGTCCACGCCCTCCAACACGACGATCTGCGGCAACAGCACCAGGTCAAGCGGCTGCACCTTGCCGGGCTCCCCCTGCACGGGCACCTGCCGGGGCTGGTACCCCAGGGCCGTTACCGTGAGCAGCAGCAACCGTCCGGCCGGTACTTCGAGGCGAAACCGGCCTTCCTCCCCGGCGGTGGTGCCGAGGCGCGTATCGGCTACCGCCAGGCTGGCGCCGGCAACCGGCTTGCCTTCCGGGTCGGTAACCCGTCCCTGCAAAACGGCCGGACGTTCACGTACCGGCGCATTCACGGGGTTTTGCGCCTGGAGCGGATGGTACAGGCCGGCCGACCCGATCCAGGCCATTGCCAGCAGGCAACGCAGGAACAGGAGCCGGTACCGGGGCCGGCCGGACAACCATGATGTAGTAACTTTCAAAATAAAAACAGGGTAGATGCGTAGATGGATTGACGGGCAGACGTGCGGCTGAATTACTGACTATCAATGCACTACTTAAAAGCAAAATTGAGCTTTATGTACCGCAGGTACCTATTGAGTGGTAATTTCAAGTCTCAAACTTCCCGCGTACGCACGGCCGTTTTGAGGGATGCGATGACCGCTTCGGGGTCGGGGGCCGAAAACACGAAGCTGCCGGCCACCAGCACGTCGGCGCCGGCTGCCAGCAACGCCCCGGCATTCTCCTGGTTCACCCCGCCGTCAATTTCGATCAGCGCCGACGAACGGCGCCGCAGGATCAGGTCTTTCAGCCGGGCTACCTTGTCGAACGTGTTGGGAATGAGTTTTTGCCCGCCGAAACCGGGGTTCACCGACATCACATTCACCAGGTCGGCGTCGGCGATGATTTCCTCCAGGTCACCCACGGGCGTATGCGGGTTGATGGCGACCCCGGCCCGGCACCCCAGCTTTTTGATCTGTTCGAGGGTGCGGTGCAGGTGCAGGCAGGCTTCCACGTGCACGGAGATGATGCTGGCCCCTGCTTTCTGGAATGCTTCCAGGTACCGCTCCGGCTGCACGATCATCAGATGCACGTCGAGCGGCTTCTGGGCGTGCCGGTGCACGGCTTCGCACACGGGGATGCCCATCGAGAGGTTGGGCACGAACTGCCCGTCCATCACGTCGAAGTGAATCCAGTCGGCCTGGCTGCGGTTGAGCATCCCAATGTCCCGTTGCAGGTTGGCAAAGTCAGCCGACAGCACGGAAGGGGCAATCAGTGGTTTCATGGCAGAAGCGTTGTCGCGTAAATATAAGGAGCAGAACCGAGGTGCGGCGCTGCGGGGCCGGGCAAGTTTTTATCCGTACGAACTGGGTTGCCTTTTCGTGCCTTCCATCCCTAAAATTAGGGCCGTTAACTCATTTTTATTTTTTCTTCCGGGTAAACTGACCAACTTTGCGGCCAAATCGAGTGGCAACCCAGCTAAATTACTGAGTATCAAAGCACTTTTACCAACCCGCTTTCCGCATGGCTCACCAAGCCGATCACGAGGATGAAGCTGCGCTCCTGGCCCTGCAACGGACGGACGAAAATGCCTTTATGGAGGGCGTGTTCCGGCGGTACTACGCCCCGCTGGGCCGCACCGTCAACCGCATGGTCAACGACCCGCAGGCCACCGACGACATTCTCCAGGACGTTTTTCTTAAAATCTGGCACAACCGCAAAAGCCTGGCTTTCACCTACTCCATCAAGTCGTACCTCTACCGGGCGGCCATCAATGCGGCCCTCAACTACCTGGAAAAGAACAAACGGACCGTGGGCCTGGAAGACGGCGAATTTGCCGAACCGGCCGCCGAAGGGGCCGAAGACGCCCTGCACCTGCGCGAAGTGGAAAGCCGCGTGCAGGCCGCCATCGATACCCTGCCCCCGGCTTGCAAGACGATCTTCGTGCTCAGCCGCTACGAGGAAATGAGCTACAAGGAGATTGCCGAGTCCATGCAGATTTCCGTGAAAACGGTCGAAAACCAGATGGGCAAGGCCCTCCGGCAGCTCAAGCAGTACCTGAGCGCCTACGCCAAACACCTGTTTTCGTTCTTCCTTTAAAAAATCCGTAAAAAAATTTCCGCAGCCCGTAGGGGTAAGCCGCCCGTGGTCTGTCATAGTATCGACATGTCAATTTAATACGGCCATGCATGAGCCAACCGAAGGGTACTACTGGGAGCTTCTCGCAAAGTACCTGAATCACGAAATCACGGACGAAGAAAAAACCGAGCTGTTTGCCTGGGTAGACCGGAGTGCGTCCAACAAAGACCTGTTTTACCGCAGCACGCACCTCTGGCACCTGACGGGTTCGGTGAAAACGGACTTTCAGCCCGACGTGGAAGGGGCCTGGCAACGGTTCAAAACCAACATGCCCGAGGCGCAACCGGCCATCACAAGACCACTCACGCAACCGGCGCCCCAGGCGGCGACCGGCCGGGTGGTGCCCATGTACCTGTGGCGGGTAGCGGCGGCCGTGGTGGTGCTGATCGGCGCGGCGTGGCTGGCCGTAGCCTACCTGAACCGTCCGGCGGCGCCGGTGATGCTGACGGCGGGCAACGCGAAGCAGTCTTTTCTCCTGCCCGACAGCAGCCGCGTGACGCTCAACCAGTTCAGCAGCCTCACCTACGCACCGGGACTGGCGGGCGAGGAACGCACCGTGACGCTTAAGGGCGAGGGCTTCTTCGAAGTGAAACGGAACCCGCAGAAGCCCTTCGTGGTGCTTACCAGCAACGCCCGGACCCAAGTACTGGGCACTTCGTTCACCGTGCGGACTGATTCGCTGTCGGGCACGACCGAGGTGCAGGTGGTGACCGGGAAAGTAGCCTTTGCCAGCGTGGGCAAGGGAAGTACCGGCAAACGGGTGGTGCTCACGCCCGGCTTCCGGGCGGTAGCCGGCAAAACCGATTCGCTGGTGAAATCCAAAATCGCCGACCCGAACTTCCGCGCGTGGCAGACCGGCCGGCTCGAATTCGACAATACGCCGCTGGAACAGGTGGTGACCTCGCTGGAAAATTATTTCGGCGTGAACATTCAGGTACAAAACAAAAAATTACTCGGCTGCCGGTTCACCGGCTCCTTTGAGCAACCTCAACTAAAAGACGTTCTGGAAGTGCTGGCCGTCTCCATGCAGGTCAGGTATAACTACGCCCAACGACATTATACTTTCTCCGGCCGCGGCTGCCAGTAAACACGCACAAACCATGAAAAAACTATTGATTGTCCTGATGATCGCATTGGGCCTCTCCGGGGCAGCGCTTGCCCAGTCGCCCAACCTGGACCGGAAAATAACGGTCCGTTACGAGGAGGCGCCCCTGGAAATCGTGCTGGCGGACCTGCGCAAAAAGTACAAGCTCAACTTTTCCTACGCCAACCAGCTCATTCCGCTGAGCCAGAAGGTCACCCTCTCGGCCCGCAACCAACCCCTGAAGGTGGTGCTGGATGCCTTCGGTGGCTTCGACGTGGGCTACCGCGTGGTAGGCGACCAGATTGTGCTCACCTACCAGCCCCGGCCCAAAGCCGAACCGGCCGGGGAGCAGAGCAAGGTGGAAAAACCGAAATACCCGGCCCTTTCAAAAATTGAGTCGGGCGCCGGCCTGGTGGCTTCCAGCGGGGCGGTCAATAGCCAGCCCGTAAAGCCGGAGATGGCGCCGGTCAATCACGTGAAGGCCAAGTGGTACGAGCCGTACGCCCTCATCATTGAGGATGCGTTGCAAAAGGCCACCAAAAAAGCCGCGGTAGCCGTCCAGTCCATTGACAATAAAATTACCCTCAGAAAGCCGGCCTCCTTGCCGGGTCCTGCGGGTCCCGGGACCGATTCTACCCAATCCCTGGCCGTACCTGCGCCCCCCGTTGCGGCAAATGATGCAGTAGCGGCGCCCGATACGGTTCCGGCCCAGCCCGCCGCGTCCGGCCTGGTTACCACTTCGGATTCTTTGCGTACATCGGATTCTTTGGCTTACGAAACCCGCCCCTTCCAGATTTCCTTCGTAACGCCGCTGGGCACCAACGGGCTCGAATCGGGGCGCATCGTGAACCACGCGTCGTTTAACCTGCTGGCCGGTTACGCGGCCGGGCTCGACGGCGTGGAGTTTGCCGGGTTTGCCAACGTAGAAAAGGACTTCGTGCGGGGCGTCCAGTTTGCGGGCTTCGCCAACGTGGTCGGGGGTGACGTAACGGCGGGCCAGTTTGCGGGCTTTGCCAACGTCAACGGCGGGGTGGCCCGGGGCGCCCAGTTTGCCGGCTTCCTCAACCTGACGGGCGACAGTGTGCTGGCGGCGCAGTTTGCGGGCTTTGCCAACATTGCCAACGGCAGCGCCAAGGGTGCCCAGTTTGCCGGCTTCACCAACATCACGAAGGGTTCGGCGCTGGGGCCGCAGGGCGCCGGTTTTGCCAACATCGTGAAAGGTTCGGTGGGCGGCCCGCAGTTTGCCGGGTTCCTCAACACGGCGACGGGCAACGTGCACGGGGCTCAGTTTGCGGGCTTTGCCAACGTAGCCGGCCGCGACGTGCGGGGGGCGCAGGTATCGGGTTTCGTGAACGTGGCCCGTAAGGTGCGGGGCGTGCAGATCGGGGTGGTCAACGTGGCCGACAGCGTGGACGGCGTGCAGATCGGCCTGTTCAACTTTGCCCGCCACGGCTACCGCCGCTTCGAACTCTGGGGCAACGAGGTCATGTACGCCAACGTGGCCTTCAAAATGGGCAGCAAGCACTTCCACAACATTTTCGCGGTCGGCGGCAGTGCGGACGGCGAGGAATACCGCTGGGCACCGGGCTTCGGCTTCGGCTCGGAGTGGAACCTGACCAACCGGCTGCTGCTGAACGTGGACGCCATTGCCTGGCACGTCAACGAAAACGAAACCTGGACGCAGGAACTAAACCTGCTCAACCAACTGCGGGCCAACCTGGGCTTCCGGCTGGGCAAACGCGCCGCCCTGTTCGCCGGGCCTACTTTCAACGTTTACGTCTCAAACCTCTACAACCCCGAAAGCGGCCGGTACGGCACCGACCTGGCCCGCTGGAATACGTCCTTCGACCGGCAGTCGGGCGGGACCCGGGTAACCATGTGGCCGGGCATCAACGCGGGCATCCGCTTCTAGAAAATACATTTACGCCAGAAACTACCCTTTTTTTAAGGACAGCCGATCAAAGACAACCGACCCAACCCGCGTCGTCCGTCTGACATCTGATGTCTCATAGCTAACATCTCTCTTTATCAAACCAACCCAAAACCATGAAAACCATTTCTTCTACCCGCTTCCGCAAAAGCGTATGTACCGCATTAACCCTGGCCGCCCTGGGCCTCACTGCCTGCGACGATGAATTCGTGCGCGGCCGGGGCGACGTGGAGACTGAGACCCGTGCCGTCCCTGCGTTCGATGCGGTGGAAGTAAGCGGCGACTTCCAAGTGTACTTACGGCAGGGTCCCGCCGAGGCCATTCGCCTGGAAGGCCAGGAAAACATACTCGATGTGGTTACCACCAAAGTGGACGGCCGCGAACTGGAAATCAAATTCAAGCCGTTCGTGAACGTGGGCCGGCACAAGACGGTCCGCGTGTACATCACAAACCCCGCCCTGACGGGCGTAGAACTTTCCGGGTCGAGCGGGGCCGAAGGACAAACGCCGTGGACCGTTGACAACCTGAACCTCAAGGTGTCGGGCTCCGGCGCCATAGCGCTGGAAGTGCGGGAAGCCAACGCGGTAGACAGCCGCATTTCGGGTTCCGGCAGCATGAAACTGAGCGGCGACGCCGAAGACTTCGAAAGTGAAATTTCGGGTTCCGGCGACGTCCGGGCTTTCAGCCTCGTTACCAAAAGGGCCAATACCAAGATCAGCGGTTCGGGCAACTGCGAACTCACCGTTACGCAGAGCCTCGATGCCCGGATCAGCGGCAGCGGCAACGTCCGTTACCGGGGCGAACCGGTGGTGAACGTAAGTGTATCCGGCAGCGGCAAAGTGACGCGGGTAGATTAACCCCTCGGGGCAGGTGACTTATCGGCCCCGCTTACGTCAAAAAGACAATTTTTAGCACTCGAATTGTAGTTAGTGACCATAAAGCCTGGGTACGATGTGCCCAGGCTTTATTATTTGATACCGAGAAACCTTTTGGGTTTAAAAAACCCGGAAGGTTTTCCCCCTCAAATGATGATCTCGCCTTCCACCCCGTTCCCGTACACCACGTGTTCGCTTCGGGTGAACCGCACGGCGGCCAGCAGGGCCAGCAGGGCATCCACGTGGTGCCAGGAGGGCAAGTCAGCCGTTGCCCAGAAGAGAGAAGGATGGTCTTGCCGGATTTGCCCCAATACCGGCACGAGGGCCGCGGGTTGCTGCTTGTAGCCCACCGAATGGAGGTTCAGCCGCCGGGCCTGGGCGGCCGGGTAGGTTTCGTGCACCACCAGGCCGTTTTGCCGGAGCGTATCCGTGAGTTGCATGGCCCGGGCCGTCAGTCCCCCCAGGAACATGGGCGACATGGCACCCAGTTGCCGGTCGGCTTCCCGGTAAAAATAGTCCCGGCAGCCCGGCAGGCCCCGGTACACGCCGGGCAACGAAAGCGGGGCGTCCAGGAAGAGGAACGCCGGTCCGAATTGCAACAGGAAGTCGCGTAAAAATGCGTCGGCATCCTCTTTGGGAGCCGACTTCCGGAAATGTACCTCTCCCGTGGGTGCATCCAGCGTGCATACCACCGTGGTGCCGGCCAGCTTGCTGCCGTAATCAACGCCGCAAAGGCGCATCAGGCCTTTTGCAACAGCTTCTGCTGCCACCGCCAGGCGTCGCCCAGCCCTTGCTCCAGCGACAGTTCGGCCTTCCAGCCCAGCCCGTCCCGCGACTTGTCCACCTCCGCGTAGATTTTCTCGACGTCGCCCGGCCGGCGGGGACCGATCTTGTAGTTAAGTTTCACGCCGGTTGCCGCCTCAAACGCCTTGATGACTTCCAGCACGGTGTTGCCCCGGCCGGTGCCCACGTTGAATATGTCGTAGTGCGTTTTGCCTTCCACCCGGTCCAGCAGTTGCAGCGCTTTTACGTGGGCTTTGGCCAGGTCCACCACGTGGATGTAGTCGCGGACGCAGGTGCCGTCGGGCGTATTGTAGTCATTGCCGAACACCGCGACGGGTGGCCGCAGCCCGGCGGCCGACTGCGTAATGAACGGAATCAGGTTGTTGGGCGTGCCCAGCGGCAACTCCCCGATGTGGGCCGAAGGGTGCGCCCCAATGGGGTTGAAGTACCGCAGTGAAATGGCCTTCAGCGGCTGGCCCACCGAGGTGGTCTGCTTGATGATCTCTTCGCACAACTGCTTGGTGCTCCCGTAGGGCGACTGGGCGGGCAGGATCGGCGACTGTTCGTTGACGGGCAGCCGTTCGGGCTGCCCGTACACCGTGCAGGAGGAAGAAAACACCAGGTTCGGCGCCCCGTGCTTCACCATCAGGTCCATGAGGGTCACCAGCGAATTGAGGTTGTTGCGGAAGTACTGGATGGGCTTCTGCACCGATTCGCCCACGGCCTTGAACGCCGCAAAGTGAATGGCGCCCTTCACCGGTCCTTCCTTTTGGAAGACCGCTTCGAAAGCCGCGTGATCGTTGCAATCCACGTCGTAGCAGGCCGGACGCGTGCCCATGATTGCCGCCAAACCATCGAGTACCTTGCGGTCGGAGTTGGAAAAATCGTCGACGATGACCGGGATAAAACCCGCCTCGTGCAACTCTACTACGGTGTGGGAGCCGATGAACCCGGCGCCCCCGGTAACGATGATTTTCTCCATGTTCGTGGGTTTAGCGGTAAGCAGCAGTAAAAAACAACGGACCGGGCGGCACCTGAGCCGACCCTTACAGGGACCAGTACACCATTTCCCCGATCTTGCCGCGGTAAATGCCCTTGATGTCTATCAGTACGGCTTTCGGGGCGGCAATGGACCGGAAATACGATTCGTCTAACGATAAATACGGCCGATGGTTTACGGCGACGATGATGGCGTCGTAGTGGCGGCCGGGCTCGGGCAGCAGGCCAAAGCCGTACTCGTGCTGCAATTCGGCGCCGTCGGCGTAGGGGTCCACCACGTCTACGTGCAGGCTGTAGTTTTTCAGCTCGGTCACTACGTCGGCCACCTTCGAGTTGCGGATGTCTTCCACGTTTTCCTTGAAAGTAGCCCCCATCACCAGCACCCGGGCCTTCACGATGTCTTTGCCCTGCCTGGCCATCAGTTGCACCGTCTTGCGGGCCACGTAGGGGCCCATTGCGTCGTTGATCTGCCGGCCGCTCAGGATCACGCGGGGGTTGTGGCCGAGTTCCTTGGATTTGTAGGTCAGGTAGTAGGGGTCCACGCCGATGCAGTGGCCGCCCACCAGGCCGGGGCTGAATTTGAGGAAGTTCCACTTGGTACCGGCCGCTTCGAGCACCTCGAAGGTGTTGATCTTCATGCGGTCGAAAATCATCGACAGTTCATTCATCAGGGCGATGTTGAGGTCGCGCTGGGTGTTTTCGATGATCTTGGCGGCCTCGGCCACCTTGATGCTCGAAGCCCGGTGCACGCCGGCGTCTACGACCAGTTCGTACACCCTGGCTACGGTGTCCAGCGACTCGGAGCAGCAGCCCGACACCACCTTGGTAATTTTAGCCAGCGTGTGTTCCTTGTCGCCCGGGTTGATCCGTTCGGGCGAGTAGCCCACCTTGAAGTCCTGGTTGAACTTCAGGCCGGATTCCTTTTCCAGGATGGGAATGCAGTCTTCCTCGGTGCAGCCGGGGTATACGGTGGACTCGTACACCACGTAGTCGCCCTTTTCGAGCGCCTTGCCCACCGTGTGGGAGGCCGACAGGATGGGGCGCAGGTCGGGCATGGTGTGCGCATCGATGGGCGTGGGCACGGCCACGATGAAAAAAGAGGCGCCTTTGAGGTCTTCGGGATTGTGCGTAAAAGTAATGTCGCACCCATCGAAGTCTTTCGGGCTCAACTCGCCGCTCGGGTCAACGCCTTCGCGCATCATGGCGACGCGTTTGGCGCTGATGTCGAAACCAATCACTTTCACCTTGCGGGCAAAGGCCAGGGCAATGGGCAACCCTACGTAGCCCAGGCCGATCACCGCTAATTTTCTTTCCTTGCTGATTAACTGTTCGTACACGCTGTTTAACTGATAAAAATGCTACATCATACCCGGATTAAAAGGAGTAAAAAGATAAACCGGAGGCTATTTTACGGCTATTGAAAGGGTTTTCCCCTCAGATGCGTAACCTCCGGTTTATGATCGGTATTGCTATTGTCCCAATTGCTTCTTGAAAAATTCGTACGTAATGCGCAGCCCTTCCTCCCGCGACACTTTGGGCTCCCAACCCAGGAGCTGGCGGGCCTTGGTAATGTCGGGTTGGCGCTGCTTGGGGTCGTCCTGCGGCAGGGGCTTGTGCACCATCTTCTGCCTGGTGCCCGTCAGCTTGATGATTTCTTCACCGAACTGCTTGATCGTGATCTCGCTGGGGTTACCCACATTCACGGGGTAGGCGTAATCGCTCAGCAGCAGGCGGTAAATGCCGTCCACGAGGTCGTCCACGTAACAGAAGGACCGGGTCTGGGAACCGTCGCCGAACACGGTGAGGTCTTCGCCGCGCAACGCCTGGCCGATGAAGGCGGGCAGCACCCGGCCGTCGTCCAACCGCATGCGGGGGCCGTAGGTGTTAAAGATGCGGACAATGCGGGTTTCGAGGCCGTGGTAGGTGTGGTAGGCCATCGTTATGGCTTCCTGGAAGCGCTTGGCTTCGTCGTAGCAGCCGCGGGGGCCCACCGGGTTCACGTGTCCCCAGTAGTCTTCGCTCTGCGGGTGCACCTGCGGGTCGCCGTACACTTCGGAGGTGGAGGCCACCAGCACGCGGGCTTTCTTGGCCCGGGCCAGGCCCAGAATGTTGTGCGTGCCCAGGGAGCCCACCTTCAGCGTCTGGATGGGAATTTTGAGGTAGTCGATGGGGCTGGCGGGCGAAGCAAAATGCAGAATGTAGTCGAGCTGCCCCGGCACGTGCACGAACTTGGACACGTCGTGGTTGTAAAACTCGAACTGGGGGAGTTTGAAGAGGTGTTCAATGTTGACAATGTTGCCCGTAATCAGGTTGTCCATTGCAATCACGTGGTACCCTTCTTTGATGAACCGGTCGCACAAGTGGGAACCCAGGAACCCGGCTCCGCCGGTAATCAAGACTCTTTTCATGTAGGTTAAATTTGGGGTGGGACGGCCGGGTGAACGGGTACCCTAACGGCGGGGATGGTTTCGGACGTCCGGAAAAAAAGCAATGGGAGTGGGTTTACGATGTAACGCATGAACAGCCACCAAACGATTTGTCTCATCCAGTGGCTGTTCGTGGCAACTCATTCATTTGGTACGGTTTACCCAACGACCGAATCGCGGCCGATGCTGTAGTAGGTGTACCCTAATTCGCGCATCTGATCGACCTCAAACACGTTGCGGCCGTCGAAGATTACCTTGTTTTTGAGCAACTTTTCCATGCGGTCGAATTCCGGCGTGCGGAACAGCGGCCACTCGGTGACGATGAGCAGGGCGTCGGCGCCTTCCAGGGCGTCGTACGGGTCGTGGGCGTAGTACACGCGGCTTTCGCCGAGGATGTGCTTCACGTGGCCCATCGCTTCGGGATCGTAGGCGCGGATGTTGGCGCCGGCGGCAATGAGTTCCTTGATGTTTTCCAGCGACGGCGCCTCGCGGATGTCGTCGGTGTACGGCTTAAAGGCCAGGCCCCACACGGCGACGGTCTTGTCCATCAGGTCGTGGTCGAAGTACTGCTTGATGCGGGGGATGAGCTTGGTCTTCTGCGACTGGTTTACCGACATTACCGAGTGCAGGATTTTGAAGTCGTAATCGTACTCCTCGGCCGTTTTGGCCAGCGCCTGCACGTCTTTGGGGAAGCAGCTGCCGCCGTACCCGATGCCCGCAAACAGGAAGCGTTTCCCGATGCGCTGGTCGGTACCGATGCCCTTGCGGATGGCGTCCACGTCGGCGCCTACTTTCTCGCACAGGTTGGCAATCTCGTTCATGAACGTAATCTTGGTCGCCAGGAACGCGTTGGCGGCGTACTTGGTCATTTCGGCGGAACGTTCATCCATGAAGATGATGGGGTTGCCCTGGCGCACCAGCGGGTTGTAGAGCTTGGTCATCACCTTCTGGGCGCGTTCGGAGGTGGTGCCGATCACCACGCGGTCGGGCTTCATGAAGTCTTCCACGGCCACGCCTTCGCGCAGGAATTCGGGGTTGGACACCACGTCGAAATCCACTCTGGCGTTTTTGGCAATGCGGGCGTGTACTTTTTCGGCGGTGCCCACGGGCACGGTGCTCTTGTCCACGATCACGGCGTAGTGCTCCAGCAGGTGGCCCAGGTCATCGGCTACCTTGAGCACGTAGCGCAGGTCGGCCGAGCCGTCTTCGCCGGGAGGCGTGGGCAGGGCCAGAAAGATCACCTCGGCGTCTTTGATGCCTTCCGCCAGGTTGGTGGTGAAATGCAGGCGGTCTTCCTTGATGTTGCGATCAAAAAGAACGTCCAACCCGGGTTCGTAAATGGTAATTGTACCATTTTTTAATTTTTCAACCTTTTTTACGTCAATGTCTACGCACATAACCCGGTTACCTGTTTCTGCAAAACAAGTTCCCGTAACCAGTCCGACGTATCCTGTTCCGACAACGGCAATTTTCATAGTACTTTGTTAGGAGTTAAGTATAGGTTTGAGTGAAACAAAAACCAGCTTTTAATAGGGGATGAAATAGCCAGGTAACTGTAAAAACCGGCTTTTTTCGACCAAATGGTACAATTGGCGGGATGGAAAATTTTAGCGGGCGGCCTCAACGGGGGTTACCTTTTGTTTTCACCGCCCAAAACTAGTGATATTTTTCTGAATGCACAGGACGTGCCCCGCACCGGCAAGGGGAAAGGGGCTACCGGCCAGCCCGTTGTGATGTGCTTTTTGGGACCGTATTTGAACGGAACGGGCGGGTTCCCGGAGCGGCCGGAGGCCGGTTGCCCGGCGCCCCGCATCCCCCCGCGGAACAACTTCCTAGAACAGCCAGCGGAAGAAAAAGTACAACAATGCGGCAAGCGTAATGCTGACCGGCAACGTGAGTACCCAGGCCAGGGCAATGCTGCGCACGGTGCGGGGCTGGATGTTGCTTACGCCGCCGCTGGCGACCATGCTGCCCGCAATGCCCGAAGAAAGTACGTGGGTGGTGCTCACCGGCAGGCCCAGGCCCGTAGCCAGCCCGATGGTACTGGCGGCGATGAGTTCGGCCGAGGCGCCCTGGGCGTACGTCAGGTGCTGTTTGCCGATCTTTTCACCCACCGTTTTTACGATCCGCTTCCAGCCTATCATCGTACCAAAGCCCAGCGAAAGCGATACGATGACCATCACCCAGCGGGGCGCGTAATCGGTATAGTTGCGGATGCCCTCTGATGCGCCCTTTAAAGCCGACAAGTCGGCCGGACTGATGGTCTGCGGCGGGTTGGTGGTAGCGGCTTTGATCTCGCGGCTGATGAGCAGGATGTCGCGGCGCACGGTAAGCCGTTGCTCCCGGGGAATGTTGCCGCCGGACGCCGCCAGAATGGCCTGTACGGAGTCGGCCTGCGCCGCCGCGAGTTGCAGGCTGCTGCGGCTGTCGGGAGAGAAGCCCGCCACGTTGGTGCGGCGGATGGTCTGCTGAATCCGGCTCATGTCCTTGCGCAAGGCTTCCGTCTCCAGGCGGCCGTCAAGCGCAAAGGCAATGGGCACGATGCTGATCAGGATCAGCATGATCAGGCCGACGCCCTTCTGCCCGTCGTTGGAACCGTGAAAAAGGCTTACCAGTGAACACGTGAGAATCAGGATGCCCCGGATCCAGAGGGGAGGCGCTTTTTTCTGGGGCGGTTCGCGGAACAACTGCGGGTCTTTCACGAAACGCCGGAGCAGAAACATGAGCAACAGGGCCATCGAGAACCCGAAAAGCGGGGACAGCAGCAAGGAAAAACCGATTTCAGTGGCCTTGTTCCAGTTCAGCGCCTCGCCGGAGGTATTTTCGGGCATGAAACTGAACGCCAGCCCCACGCCCAGGATGGAACCAATCAGGGTGTGCGAACTCGAAGAAGGCAGGCCGTAGTACCAGGTGCCCAGGTTCCAGATGATGGCGCTGAACAACAGGGCCAGCACCATGGCCGCACTGTGCCAGACGTTCTGGTCGATGAGCATTTCCACGGGCAGCAGGTTCACGATGCCCATTGCCACGCTGATGCCGCCGATCATCACCCCGGTAAAGTTGCAGATGCCCGACCAGATTACGGCCGTCCAGGGTTGGAGTGAGTTGGTGTAAATCACGGTGGCTACGGCGTTGGCCGTATCGTGGAAACCGTTCACAAATTCAAAAGCGCAGGCAGCTAACAAGCAGAAAATCAACAGAATTAATAATCCCGTCTCTAAACCAAACATAATTTTATTTTAATCCAAAGTTAGCGAGACTTCGGCAGGGGGATGTTAAGCCTATGTTAAATCAAACACCGGGGGCCCTTGTGGAGTTAGAGGGAAGTAGGATGAGACGGGGGACATTGGTCATTGGTCAATAGTCATTGGTACATTAGTCAATGGTCAAACGCGTAGGGTGACTTACGCACACCCAATGACCAATGTCCAATGACTACTGACCAATGACCAATGTCCCCCGTCTAACATCTAATGTCTTAAATATGAGGTACGACGTAGTAATCATCGGGGGCGGGTTGGCAGGGCTGGTCAACGCCATTGGGCTGGGCCGGGCCGGCCTGGCGGTACTGCTGATCGAGAAAAAACAGTATCCTTTTCACCGGGTGTGCGGGGAGTACATTTCCAACGAAACCCTGCCTTTCCTGCACACCCTGGGCATTGACCCGCTCGAACTGGGGGCGTCGTGCATTACCCGCCTGCAAGTAACCGCCCCCGACGGCCGCGCCACCCTCGCCATGCCGCTCGACCTGGGCGGCTTCGGCCTGAGCCGCTACCGCTTCGATCACCACCTGTTCAACCTGGCGACGGCGGCCGGCGTGGTGGCCCTCACGGGCAAAAGTGCCGAGGACGTCCGGCCCGACGGGGCGGATGGCTTCGAGATCACCCTGTCGGACGGCACCACGGTAGGCGGTTCCCTGGTGATCGGGGCGTTCGGGAAGCGGTCCAAAATGGACAAGCAGCTCGACCGGGCGTTCATCCGGCACCGGTCGCCGTACCTGGGCGTGAAGTACCACGTACGGGCGCAGTTTCCCAAAGACCTGATTGCCCTGCACAACTTCCGCGACGGCTACTGCGGCGTGTGCGCCATCGAAGACGACGCCTGCAACGTGTGCTACCTGACCACCCGCGACAATCTCAAAAAGTACGGCACGCTGGAGGCGTTGGAAGAAAACACGCTGTACCGTAACCCGTTCATGCGCGACCTGCGCCGCGACATGGAATTTCTGCACGAAAAGCCGGAGGTGATCAACGAAGTGTCCTTCGCCCCCAAAAAAGCCGTGGAGGGCGGCATCCTGATGTCGGGCGACACGGCCGGTCTGATCACGCCCCTGTGCGGCAACGGCATGGCAATGGCCATCCACTCGGCCAAAATCCTCTCGGAACTCGTCATCGAATACCACCGGGAGGGCCGCAGCCGCGCCTGGCTCGAAGAAACCTACGCCCGGCAGTGGCAGCAGGTATTTGCCCGCCGCCTCTGGATGGGCCGCCACATCCAAAGCCTGTTCGGCAACGAAAGCGTCACCTCCCTGGCCCTGCGCCTCATCCGCTCCGTAAAGCCCGCCGCCCGCTACGTAGTGAGGCAGACGCACGGAAAACCGTTTTGAAAGGAGACTGGAGACGGGAGACCGGAGGGATCGAGAAGGAGACTTAGGTGGGGAACCTTGTTTCTTACAGAACTGATAATCAAGGTTTGGTTTATCGGAATGTCGAATATCGAACAAGGAATGTCGAATAATGAAGGAGTTGTACGCGTCCTCTTCCTTCATCATTCAACATTCCTTGTTCGATATTCGACATTCCTTTTTTCTTCATCACGCTTACCCCTTCAGCAGCCCGAGCATGATGAAAAACAGGTTGGTGCCCAGGGCGGAGAGGAGATTGAGGCGCATGGCGCGGTGAAAGTCGGCGGCGGTTTCTTCGCGCCGGGCCTTGGCGTACCACCAGCCGAAGAAGAGGATGGCCGGGGCCAGGCAGGCCATCAGCAGCCAGAAGAACCGGAGCGAATAGAACTGGTAGAAAAAGACGAAGAACCCGCCGAAAGCCACCGCAAACACCAGGAAAGTAAATACGAACGTGCCCCGGATGCCCAGCAGGCGGCTGATGGTCAGGTCGCCGCGGCGGGCGTCTTCGGCGTGCTGGTAAATCTGGGTCATGGGGTAAAAGCCCATCAGCAGCAGCGTGGTAAGGACGGCGCCCCACAGGACTTTGGGTTGCAGCACCTCCGCCACCGGCATCTCGTTGATGGCCTGGTAGACCATCAGGAACGTCCAGGCCCCCTGGAAAATACTGGCCAGCAGCCAGCTGACTACGGGATATTTTTTCAGCCGGACCCCTTCGTGGCTATACATTTTCGAGATCAATCCGTATACGAATAGCCCGGCTACAAAGGGCCAGCCTAAAAAGATACCCAGCAGTAATGCGGCGGCATCCAAAACTAATGACACAAAAAGCAGTTCTCTCTGTACGGGGGGAGGTTTTTCCAGACCCCCGATGCTGTCTTCGTCTTTGTCGTAGTAGCTGTTGAAGCCGTTGCTGGCCGGGTAGAGTAAAAAATGCGTGATAAAAAAGGCCAGCCCCGTTCGCCAAAGTACCGGCGCCGGAGAGAGGGCCAGGGCAAAAAGGGACACCGGCAGCAGGAAAAAGGAGAACGGAATGCGTAAATGCAGCCACGTAGAAGTCTGAAGCATGCGAGAAGTAAAGCGCTGACTTTTTTCGTAAGTATAGAAAAATTTTGGCGGATTTTGAATAAAACCACTGACAGATCAGGTATTTAGATGAAGAGTTATATCAATGCGATTGGCACCGCCATCCCTCCCTATCGGATATCGCAAATGGAAATCGCCCAGTTTATGGCCGAGGCGACGCAACTGGACCCGCGGGAAAAACGCAAACTCAGCGCCCTCTACCGCACTACGGGCATTCAACACCGGCACACGGTGCTCGAAGACTACACCAAACCCCTCGGCGAATTCACCTTTTACCCCAACACCCCTGACCTGGAACCTTTTCCGGCCATCGACCAGCGCATGGCCCTGTACCGGCAACACGCCCTGCCCCTCTGCGTGGAGGCAGCCCGCAACTGCGCCGCTGCGTACCCGAGCTTCCAGTTCTCGCGGGTGACGCACCTGATTACGGTCAGTTGCACGGGCATGTACGCCCCGGGCATCGACATTGAACTGGTCGAAAAGCTCAACCTGCCTACAAGTGTGCAGCGAACGGCCATCAACTTCATGGGCTGCTACGGGGCGTTCAACGGCCTCAAGGCGGCCGACGCCATCTGCCGGGGCAACCCCGACGCCTCGGTGCTGGTGGTCTGCGTGGAACTCTGCACCATTCACTTCCAGAAGAAGAAATCGGAAGACCACCTGCTGGCCAACTCGCTGTTTGCCGACGGGGCGGCGGCCGTCATTGTGCAGGGACGGCCCGGACCGGCCATCTCGGCCAGCATGGAGTCGTTCTACTGCGACCTGGCCCTGGCCGGCAAAAAAGACATGGCCTGGGACATTTCGAACTTCGGCTTCGAAATGACGCTTTCTTCGTACATCCCCGACCTGATCAAAAACGGCATCCGCCAGCTGACCGACAAGCTGCTCAAGCGGCTGAAGATGCGCATTGCCGACATTCCGCTGTTTGCTATTCACCCGGGCGGCCGGCGCATCCTGGAAGTGATCGAGGAACAACTGGGCCTGCAACGGGAAGACAACCGCTACGCGTACCACGTGCTCAGGGAGTACGGCAACATGTCGTCACCCACGGTGCTGTTCGTGCTCAAAGCCCTCTGGAACGACCTGCGGGTGGGCGATGCCGGCAAAAGCATTCTCAGCTTCGCCTTCGGCCCCGGCCTCACCCTCGAATCCATGCTGCTGCAAGTCTGGCACGGCGACTGATGAGGTGCGCCCTACTCAATACCTGAATTGACAAAGAAGGTTGTATGGCTGAATGGTTATATGGCTGGTGACCAACTAGCTAAGCAGTCATGCGTAAGCCCAGCAATCAGCCATACAGCCATATAACCTTCTTTTTAGATTCAAATACCAAATACTCACTACCCAATACCAAACATGTTCGAGCACAGAAGCACGCAGGCGGAAATCATGGACGAGCTGACCTTAGGCGGCGAGGACATGGCGCAGACCCTCCGCGAACTCAAATTCATCAACCACTGGCTGGGCGGCAACGCGGTCACGCTGCGCGGCCTGGACCGGCTTTTGCGTACGGCGGGCCGCAACGTTCCCCCGGGTCCTCTGCGCATTGCCGACCTGGGGTGCGGCGGCGGCGACATGCTCGAACTTATGGCGGGCTGGGCCCGGAAAAGGCGGCTGGAAACCCGGTTTACCGGCGTAGATGCCAACGAGTACATCATTTCGTACGCCAAAGACAACACGGCCCGCTTTCCCGAAATCGAATACCGCTGCGAGGACATCTTTTCCCCGCAGTTTGCCGCGCAGGCCTACGACATTGTGACCTGCACCTTGTTCTGCCACCACTTCCGCGACGGGGAACTGGTGCAACTCTTCCGGCAACTGAAAGCGCAGGCCCGGGTGGGACTGGTGATCAACGACCTGCACCGGCACTGGCTGGCGTACCACTCCATCTCGTGGCTCACCCGGTGGTTTTCCAAATCGTACCTGGTGAAGAATGACGCGAAGCTGTCGGTGTGGCGGGCCTTCCGGCGGCGGGAACTGGCGGCGATCCTGGCCGAAGCCGGCTGGCGCAACGTGTCCATCCGCTGGGCCTGGGCCTTCCGCTGGCAGGTAGTAGCCTGGCAGTAGGGAGAGACGGGAGATAGTAGACGGGAGATAGTAGACGGGACACGTTAGACTTGAGGCCGGAGAATACACTACGCGCATTTGTCTCCTGTCTAACGTCTACTTGAATTGACAAGGAAGGTTGTATGGCGGTATGGTTGTATGGCTATATGGTTGGCAGTCAGATTGTAAGTAGACGTGCGTAAGCCCAACAATCAACCATACAGCCATACAACCCTCCTTGTCAATTCATCTACTGTCTAATGTCTCAATTCTCAATGGCCGACTCGTTCAGGGTCATTTTAAACTCGCGGTAAAAGTCTTTGTTGTTTTTTTTGATGCCTTCGATCACCATGGGCAGGATGGCCGAAAGTTCTTCGGGCGTCCACTGGTTGGTGTTGAGGCGCCGGTAAAAAGTGTCCTTGCCCATTTTGATCTGGGAAGCCTTCAGCGCCGGGTGTTCGTAGATCTGCCGGTGTTTCAATCCCGACTGTTCAATGAGGGTGGGCATTGCCTCACAAAGGCGGTGAAATGCCGACAAAACCTTGTCGTAATTTTTGAGGTCCAGCACACGAGTCATAAGTCATACACAAATTCTGCCCCCCGCGGCCCACGACCCATTCCCCGCTTCCGGCCGGAGAATAGCAGTGCCCGCAAACCGGCTTCCCTTTCGCATAAATCAGCCAGGAAGCCACCCCGTTTGAGGTTGTATTACTTACGCATAAAAAAAATTAGGGTTCGGCTTTTGTCGCGCCGGGCCCGCGGCTCAATAGGTAAAAGTACCGTGTTCGCTCCGGATGGTGAGACTGCGGTCCGCGGCGGCCTCCACGCGGCCCACCACTCGGGCTTCCACGCCGAAACCCTGGGAAATGGCAACGATTTGCGCCGCAACGTTTTCGGGCACGTAGAACTCGAATCGGTGGCCCATGTTGAATACCTTGTACATTTCCGCCCATGGGGTGGCGCTTTCCGTCTGGATCATCCCGAACAGCGGCGGCACCGGGAAGAGGTTGTCTTTGATCACGTGCACGTTCCCGACGAAGTGCAGCACCTTGGTTTGGGCGCCGCCGCTGCAATGCACCATGCCGTGCACCTGCGGCCGCAGGGTTTGCAGCACTTCCTTCACGATGGGGGCGTACGTACGGGTGGGCGACAGCACGAGTCTACCCACGTCCACGGGCAGGCCGGGCAACACGTCGGTAAGGTGGCGGGTGCCGGCGTACACCAGGTTTTCGGGCAGGGCCGGGTCAAAGCTTTCGGGGTACTTCTGGGCCAGGATGCGGCCGAACACGTCGTGGCGGGCCGAGGTAAGGCCGTTGCTGCCCATGCCGCCGTTGTACTGGGTTTCGTAGGTAGCCTGCCCGAACGAAGCCAGCCCCACGATCACGTCGCCCGGGGCGATGCGGTCGTTGCTGATCACCTCGTCGCGGCGGAGGCGGGCCGTCACGGTGCTGTCCACGATTACGGTGCGGACGAGGTCGCCCACGTCGGCGGTTTCGCCGCCCGTGCTGTAGATGCCCACGCCGTGGTCGCGCAGCATTTGCAACACCTCCTCGGTGCCGTTGATGAGGGCCGCCACCACTTCGCCCGGAATGAGTCCTTTGTTGCGGCCGATGGTAGAAGAAAGCAGGATGCGGTCGGTCACGCCCACGCAGAGCAGGTCGTCCACGTTCATCACCACGGCGTCCTGGGCAATGCCTTTCCAGACGGAGAGGTCACCGGTTTCGCGCCAGTACAGGTAGGCCAGCGACGACTTGGTGCCGGCCCCGTCGGCGTGCATGATGTTGCAGTAGTCGGGGTCGCCGCCCAGCAGGTCGGGCACGATCTTGCAGAAAGCTTTGGGAAAAAGGCCCTTGTCGAGGTGTTGGATGGCCTGGTGCACGTCTTCTTTGGACGCTGACACGCCGCGTTGCATGTACCGCTCTTGCATGCGGTAAAGGTAGGAAGAATACGCTGCCTGACCATAAACCGACACGGCCCTGTACGCGGGTCCCCCTGTGCCGCTGCTCGTGCGCAAGCGAAAGGGGACTGCTATCGGACTGGCCTTTACAAGGCAGTAACACGTGCCCATCGAACGCGAATACACCTTGCTCCGGCACCGGTGGGTACGGGGTCCCCCTTGTGCGGCTGCTCGTGGGTAGGGGAAGGGGGCAGGGGGATGAGTTTTTGTTCCCTCATTCAACAAGGTCCATCCCCCACTTACTCCCTCAGGCCATTTGGGAATATAAGCGAAGTGCCTGTGTCATACCAGCACCCTACACTTATGCCCTCCAACCATTCCTACAACAAAGAGCTACGGCCACTGGCCCAGCAATTGCGTAACAACAGCACTGCCGCTGAAATTCGCCTTTGGTGCGAAGTACTACGTAAAGGGCAATTACTTGGCTACTCTTTTTTAAGGCAGCGTCCTGTTGATGGATATATTGCTGATTTCTTGTGTAAACAACTGAAGCTTGTTATTGAGGTGGATGGTGTTACGCACGAGTGGGAAGAGAATGTGCAACGCGACGAGCAAAAAGACAAGCGGTTGCAGGAGTTGGGTTTTACAGTATTGCGGTTTACGGACCAGCAGGTGAAAGACCAACTGAACCGGGTACGGGAATTATTGGTAGAATGGATAGAAGAAAAAAGGCGAAGCGGCCGGTAAAAGCATAAACTTTGTATACGCGACGTCATCCCCCTACCCCCTTCGCTCACGCACAGACAGCCGCACAAGGGGGACCGCGTACACGACCTTTCGCGTTTTAAGTGAATTTGTAAAGTAACCAGCTTAGATGAAGTCAGCCAAATTAACTTGTAAGCTTAGTTTGGGTACGCGGTCCCCCTTGTGCGGCTGTCTGTGCGTGAGCGAAGGGGGTAGGGGGATGACTTCTACCTTCCCGTAAAATTCGGCTTGCGCTTCTCCAGGAACGCCTGCACGCCTTCCCGGTGGTCCTGGGTACGGCCGGCCGCGTCCTGGCACAGTGCCTCCCATTCGAGCATCTCCTCCAGTGTGAACCCGTACGACTTTTGCAACATCCCTTTGATGAGGCCGATGGTCTTGGTGGGCGCCGTGGCGTAATACCCGGCGACCTGGGCCACCGTAGCATCGAGTTGGTCGGCGGGCACCACCTTGTTCACCAGGCCAATGGACAGGGCTTCCTTTGCCCCTACCTTCGTGCCCATCGTCGCCAGTTCAAACGCCTTCATCGGGCCCACCAAGCGCGGCAGGAACCACGTCGAACCCGCATCCATCACCAGGCCGATGCCGATGAAGATTTCCGCAAGCACCGCCTCCTCCGAAGCCACCAGCAGGTCGCAGGCCAGGGCCAGGGAGCAGCCCGCCCCGGCCGCAACGCCGTGCAGCCGCCCGATCACCGGTTTGGGCAGGTTGCGGATGGACAGGATCATCGGGTTGTAGCGGTTCCGCACAGCGTCGGCCAGGGACCGTTCGCCCGGCCCGCTTTTAAAGGCCGCTTCCGATTTGAGGTCGGCGCCCGAGCAGAAGCCCCGTCCGGCCCCCGTCAGCACGACTACGCGGACCGACGCGTCGGCGCCGGCCTCCGTAAAAGCGTCTTTCAGTTCGTAGTTCAGCTTCTCGTTGAGGGCATTGAGCACGTCGGGGCGGTTCAGCGTAATGGTGCACACGCCGTTCTGGACGTCATAGAGGAGGTGTTCGAAAGTCATAGTGGTCAGTGGTTGGTGATAAGTGGTCAGTAGTCAATAGTCATTCGTCATTGGTTAGGGGATGCGTGGGTCAACCGGGTACGGCAACTTACGCACACCCAATGACCAATGACTAATGTCTTTTTCTCAACTCCGCGGGTGGAAGTCCCGAATGATTTGCTTAAGGTAGTCGCGGTCGAGGTGCGTGTAGATTTCGGTGGTGGTGATGGATTCGTGGCCGAGCATCTCCTGCACGGCCCGCAGGTCGGCGCCGCCCTCCACCAGGTGGGTGGCGAATGAATGCCGGAACGTGTGCGGACTGATGTTTTTGGCAATGCCCGCCTTGGCGGCCAGGTCTTTGATAATCAGGAACACCATCACCCGCGAAAGGCCCTGCCCCCGCCGGTTGAGAAACACGTAATTCTCGTGGTTCTTTTTCACGGGCACGTGGCAGCGCACGTGGTCTACGTACTGCGCCATGTGGTCAAGGGCGTCGGGGCCGATGGGCACGAGGCGTTCCTTATTGCCCTTGCCCGTCACGCGCAGAAAGCCCAGGTCGGCGTACACGTTGGTCAGCTTCAGGTCCACCAGTTCCGACACCCGCAGGCCCGCCCCGTACAGCACTTCGAGCATGGCCCGGTTGCGCATCCCTTCGGGCGTGGAGAGGTCAATGACCGAGAGCAGTTCGTCGATCTCCGCCACCGTGAGTACATCGGGCAGCTTGCGCCCCAGCCGCGGGCCTTCTATCAGGTACGAAGGGTCGTGGTGAATGAGGTTTTCGAGCAGCAGATACCGGTAAAACGCTTTGAGTCCCGACAGCATCCGGGCCTGCGAGTACGCCGACAGCCCGAGTTCGCCGATGTACTGCAAAAAACCGGTAATGTGGTCGGCGGTAACCTGGACGGGGGCCGCCGGGATGGCCGACAGGTCGAGGTACTGCCGGAATTTTTCCACGTCGCGTTCGTAGGCCTCCACCGAGTTGGCGGAAAGGGAACGTTCCAACTGTAAATAATGGCGGAATTGCCGGATGGCCTTGTCCCAGTTCATACCGGTAAAGGTATCACAAAGCCCCAAAAGTGCCCAAACTTTCGTAGTCTTACCCCAAAACTGCCGGCCATGAAAATCCTGATCCTGAACGGTCCCAACCTCAACCTGCTGGGCGTCCGCGAAAAGAGCATTTACGGAAACCAGTCCTTTGCAGGCTACTTCGAAGGGCTCAAAGCGCAGTACGGCGGCCTGGAACTGGCCTACTTCCAGTCCAACGTGGAGGGCGAACTCATCAACAAACTCCACGAGGTCGGCTTCTCGTGGGACGGGGTGGTCTTCAACGCGGGCGGCTACACGCACACTTCCGTGGCCCTCGGCGACGCCATTGCGGCCATCAACACGCCGGTGGTGGAGGTACACATTTCCAACGTGTACGCCCGGGAAGCCTTCCGCCACCACAGTTACCTGAGTAAAAACTGCGCAGGTGTCATCTGCGGCTTCGGCCTGGAAAGCTACCGCCTGGCGCTGGAGTATTTCGCCCGGAAATCTCCGGAAACGGGTGGAAAGGCATGATCAGGTGATTTTATTATTCCGTTTCTGGCACAAAGGCACGAAGGTTCACAAAGGCCACCGCTTCGTGTTCCTTTGTGAACCTTCGTGTCTTTGTGCCCTTGTAGCCCGTTCTTTTAAACAAATGATGCAGGACTTACGCAACGCCCCATAGGTCAGCTTTAAGGAGAGGGCCTGCCCAGGTGCAGCGGTTTGGCGAAACATATTCCATATCTATTTGGCGACCAATCACGTACGCGTCAAAAGATATGGAATATGTTTCGCCAGCCGGTTCTCCAACTTAACGCTGGTGTTGTGTTAGGCATTACTCGCGACAGTTCATGCGTAAGTCTGATGATGGAAAGAATTACTGCGTAACGGGTTCATCCGGTCCTGCAACTCTCTAGTGGTTACTCCCCGAACCAATCCCCGAAATCCAGATCCTTTACCGTGTAGCCGGCAGGAATCACGAACTCGGAAGCCGGCAACTGTTTCTTTTCGACCTTCGATGCCGTGGTGGTCATGGTGAACTCGGAGCTTTGGGTGGTCATCTTCAGCGGGAACCCCTCCACCCCTTCCACGAAAAACTCCCCGGCGTTGGGAATGGCAAAGGCCCGCTTGGGCTTGGGCACCGACAGGTCGGGCGCCGCCCACACCGTCTGGGTCACTGTTTCACCGTCCTCGTCCTTGCTTACCACCGTGTACTTCTGGCAGGTATACCCGGCAATCGTTTCCGTGCCTTTCAGCTTGGTTACCTTCGCTTTGCTCCCGCTCAGCTTACGGCTGTTGAGGTCAAAGAAGTAGGCCGTCTTCTCGCCGAGCCGCAGCAGGTACGCCTTGTTTTCGAGGGTCTTCATCAGCATTTCGCCCACCAGCGAAGCGTCACTCTTCATCTTAACGTCGCTGCCCTTGACGCTGAATTCGTAGTACTTAGGCATCACGTTGGCCAGCGGCCCCGCATCGCCCTTGATCTGTACGTCGTAACGAATGGTACCCTCGAAGGGAGCGGCAAACCGGAACGCCGTCAGCAGGAAGCCCGCCAGCAGGCAAAAAAGAACTGTTCTGCGCATGTAAAGCAATTGAAATGGAAAAATGGACAATAGAAAATCGAACACCGCCGATGGGAGTATAACGGCCGGCCGGCCCGTTTAGCGAAAGAGAAGTAAGAAAAATGCGTAATTAAGGTCGGAATGTAGAGACGCCATTCATGGCGTCTGCTCAACACCCGGAAGGAAAACCGCCAAGGGTGCAAAGCAGCACGCGTACCCCTTGCGGCCCTCGCGTCTCCATTGCGCCCTTCGCGGTTCAGTTTTCTCAATACCTAATACTCAATACTCCTCATCCCTCCGTATCTCCGTGGTAATCCTGCGGGGTGTTAGGCAGACGCCATGAATGGCGTCTCTACATTCTGACTTTTACCGCTTCGCAAACCGGACCACCCGGACGCCGTGCGTTTCCGACTTCACCGTAAGCACGTAGAGCCCCGGGGGCAGCGTTTCGGCGGAAAGGGCCAGGTGGTCCTCGCCGACCAAGGTATGGGCGTTTTGCAGGAGCACCCGGCCGGCTGCACCCGTCACGGCCGTTGCCTCCACGTGGTGGCCCGGGAAGGGCAGTTGCACGTACAGCTTGTCCGCCACGGGATTGGGGTAAAGCCGCAGCGAAGCATCCGCAACCGCGTGCGCCTGGTGATCGGGCCCGGCCTCCTCGCCGTCGCCCTCCGTTGCCACCGCGGCGGAAGCCAGTTGGGCCGAGGTCGCCGTTACCGGCGTGATCCGGAAGTTTTCGAACGCGAACGTCACGGCAGCAGTGGCCCGGCGGTGCGAGGCGTAAATGCCGGCAAAAGTTGCCCGGGTGGAGTTATCCGACAGGGTTTTGCCCGCGAAGAAAGCCGCCGGCAGGGACAGCGTGCCCATCGTTACCGGAGTGCCGCCGTTGACGCTGTACGACCCTTTGACGGTGCCCGTACCGGGGTCGGCCTCCAGCATTAGCTTTACGGTGGTGTTGCCAAGGCTGAGGCTGCTCCGGGTGTAGCCGTGCGTGCTGCTGGTGCCACTTACGGCGTTGACTTCCCGGCGCATCTCCACCTGGTGCTTGCCATAGGCCATTGAAACCACGGAAATCTTTACATAATTGTCCTCGTTGAGGCCGAACCACAAGCCCCCCTGCTCCAGGAGAGACGTCGTCTTGGTCGACGTGTACGGGTTTACCAGCGTAGTCTCGAGCCGGAACTTGCCGGTAGGCAGGAAGCCGACGCCCAGGGCGTTGATCTGCGAGTTGGTTTCCGAACTTACGCCGGGATGCAGGTAAGCCAGCCCCTTGTTGGTCACGATGTGCAGGCGGCTGTTGGATAGGGTCAGTTTCGACGGTTCGTAGCCCGGCACGCCCGGATGGGCAGGCGTACCGTCAACCGCCAGCCGGGCACTCGGGTTGTCGGCCATCCGGAAACCCGTACCCGACCCGCTTTTGTCGGCCAGGCCCCCGTCGCCCCCGTTGAAAAGCAGGTTCACGGGCAGCGCCAACTTGGTCTGGGGACAGGGCAGGGTACTCAGCGGCCCGCAGCCCGTTGCCACCGCGGGCGGCGGGAAAGTACCCTTGTAGGTGGTCCGGCTCGACGAGCCGGTCGTGTAATACAATGTACTGCCAATGGCGCCGGCCACGCCCGACGACCGGGCCAGGGGCAGGGGTGTATAGGCCGTCCAGGTGTTGGTGGCCGGGTTGTAAGCCGTTACGTCCCGCACCGGGGTTCCGTGCGTAATCTCCCCGCCCAGCACGAAGATGCGGTTGTCGTGCACGAACACCGACGCCGAAATGTGGCCCCGGCCGCGCGGCAGGCCCTGCACCTTTGTCCACGCCCCGGTGGCCGGGTCAAATGCGTGCACGTCGGTTTGCGTCGTGAGGACGTGGTCATGGCCGCGCTGCCCGCCGATGTAGTAGATTTTGCCACCCAGCACGGTTGCCCCGGCGTGGTGCCGCGGGTTGGGCAGGGGGGCGGCCGTGCGCCAGGCCGTGCCCAGCGGCTGCAACGTAAGCACGTAGTGGTCGCCCACGTCGATGGTGCGGGCCTTGTTGGTGCCGCCGATGTGGTGCAGCTCACCATTCAGGTACACCAGTTGGCCCGCGGCCCGGTCGGCGGGCAGGTCGGGCAGGCGCGTGTAGGTGTTAGTCCCTACGTTGTAGCGCCACACTTCCTTCGTGCCGAAGATCTGCCCCTTGCCGCCGAAGTTGGAAGTATACCCACCGGCGAAGTAGATGTCCCGGCCGTCGGTGGTGAGGCCCGCGTGGGTTACCCCGCCGGACCCCGTGCCGTTCATGGGGGGCATGGGTGCCAGGGCCGACCACGCGTTGGTGGCCGGGTTGTACGCGTACGCCCGGGGGGTGGGGGTGCAGCAGGGCTTCTGGGAGTCAAACCCGCCGAATACGTAGAGCTTGCCGTTCACCACGGTGCCCTGCGCTTCGGCGTTGGTGTATGGCTGGGCGGCCGCGGTGGTCCAGGCAATTTCGGCGGAACCCGTGGTTTTGGCCACCAGCGGGGCAACCCAGGTGGCCAGGACCAGCAGGCCGGCCAGCGCACTCCGGTAAGCAATCCTTTGCCGATCAGCTCGGTGAGGCAAAAAGGGCCGGCCCGGGGCAGCGTCGCGCGCAGCAGCGCTACCCCGCAGCATTGAGAGAGGCAGTAAAAATGCGTCCATACAAAAATAAGGTTGTAGAGGCTGCTTACTATTTAGCGGTAGCTGGTTCTAGCGGGTGTCTGCCAAGGGTGCTTTTCCGTTCCCCATCCGTGCAAGCAGCGGCGTTTACCGGGCCGGCGTGTTAAAGCGCACAGGGCCAGGAGAAACACGAAAAATGGGACAAAAGAGGACTTTTTGGCTAAAAACTGATACGTTTTTGGGTACGTTAGGGTTGGACGGAACAGGCTCGTTAAGCATATTTTTTTTCGGGCGGCCAAAACGGGCTTTCAGACGGCAAAATCATCCGCTTTACCCGGAAAAAATCGGGCAGCATATCAAGAACAGCCGGGGGTGCGGCGGCTACGGCTGGCGGCCCTCCGCTTCGTGTTTTTTGGGGTAGTCAAAAAACTTCAGTTCGCCCCGTTGGTAGGCCACCTGCTTCCAGCGGTCCACCGGAAAGTCGATGCACACCACGCCGCAGGTGGGCACGTTGCCGAAGGGGTACCGGCACAGCAACGTGGCAAACTCGGTCAGGCCGGGGTTGTGCCCAAACAGCATGAGCGAAGTGGCCTCGTCAGGCTGGGCCTGCACTGCCTGGAGCAACTGGCTTTCGTCGGCGTGGTAGAGGCGGATGTTGCGGGCAATGTCGTCCTTGCGGAACCCCAGTTCGCGGGCCACCCGCCTGGCCGTGCCGAAAGCTCGTTTGGCCGGGCTCGACAGCAGCAGGTCGGGCCGGTGCCCTCCTTCGGCCAGCCGCCGGCCCATGCGGGGGGCGTCCCGTTTGCCGCGTTCATTGAGCGGACGGTCAAAGTCGGGCAGCCGGGGGTCGTCCCAGCTGGACTTGGCGTGTCGGATCAGGTAGAGTCTTTTCAAAGCCTTTAAGGCAAGGGTACCGGGTATATTGTACGGCAAAAACCCGAAAGGGATGGGCCGGAACGCGCCCCGAACCTATTATATTCTTTCCCCGTTAATCTGCCGTATGCACATCGCCATTGCAGGAAACATCGGGGCCGGCAAGACCACGCTGGCCGGACTATTGGCCGATCACTACGGCTGGGAAATGTTGCCCGAAGCCGCCGATACCAATCCTTACCTGAAGGATTTTTACGAAGACATGCCCCGGTGGGCCTTCCAGGTGCAGATCTACTTCCTCACCAGCCGCTTCCGGCAGGTGTTGCAGGTGAGCCGCTACCCGCACGACGTAGTGCAGGACCGCACTGTGTACGAAGACGCTTACATTTTTGCCCGCAACCTGCACGCCTCCGGGCGCATGGCCGACCGCGACTACCAGACGTACCTGCAACTGTTCGAATCGGTGATGGAACTGGTGCGGCCGCCCGACCTGCTCATCTACCTGCGGGCCGACCTGCCCAAGCTGATGGACCAGATCCGCCGCCGCGGCCGGGCCTACGAGAAAAACATCAGTTCCGATTACATTGCCGCCCTTAACGAACACTACCGGCAGTGGACCGAAAGCTACGACAAGGGCCCCCTGCTGGTGATTGACGTCAACGACCTGGATTACGTGCGCCGCCCCGAAGATTTCGCGTCGATCGTGCAGCAGGTGGACGGAAAATTATTTTCACCCCGGCTGTAAACTATTTCGTGAAACTGTTCGTATCATATACAAGTGCGGTTCCCAGCGCCGCCCCAGCCCGGTTAATCCCGGCAGCAGTTCGCAACACCAGCTATGATGTCAGAAATGCCCGCCATTTGTGCGGCCGCACCCCGTATACGGGAGGCTTTTCCTGGCTCATCCACCTTAAAAATTTCCGGAAACAACCGCAAAGAGGAGAACAATTGTGTTCTTGCCGGCGCGTGGCGTATTGTTTAAACAATATTTCCAGGTGTCCATGGAACTTAAAATTTTCCTTTTTGCTGAAATAGGTCCCTTTTAGAACGTTACTTCGGGCAGTTTGTAAGAAATGCCCGTAATCTGCACGGATTTGCAGGGTAACATGCTGAAGAAAGCCGCTGATTGCCTAGACCTTACCGCAATTTGCGCCCCGTGCCGGAGGTTCGTTCTTTAAAAAATCTAACATTTAATGTCGCCTCACCGATGGTTCACACGCATTATTTGGGTATACTTGCCTTACCGAATGGTTTGCCGGGTGACGGGATGTTGCCCGGGCAGGACCGCCCAGTACGAGTTAGCGGTGCTTCCAAAAGTCCAACTTTCCCTACACGCGCATCTCCCCGGCCGCCCGTACTGGCGCCCATCAGCTTTCATCAACTCCATCCTTTCAACCAGCTTTGTATGCTTTCGGCAATGATTGACTTGCAAATGATCTAAAGTACTCCCGGACCATTGCCCCTTGCATGCCCCTGTATTTACAATGATGTTAATAAAGCCTGATTCGCTTTTTTTCAAACCAACCCTTACGAGCAAACCACGAAAAAGGACGGCACGCGCGGCCTCAACTGCCGGCACTCCCCCCGTCCAGACGTTCATCTTTACCCATCTTCCTTTTTGCGCCGGTTACGCGCCACCTGCGGTAACCGTTGAGCCCGGACCCTTGTCCGGGCCCGTGTACGGCACCCGGGCCCCCGGGTCAATTCTGCACATTCCTCACTAGCCTTTTCGCATTCTTTACCAATTCCTCTGCCTTATGTTTTACGTTCTACTGCTTGCGTGGTTCCGGGTGCTCCAAACCTGGTCCGGCAATGGGTTATCGTTAAACCGAGCCACCTGCCCTACCCCCTGTTTCACCCGCCAGACCCCGGCATTGCGGCCTTCCGGCCCGGCCGGGTGGCTGGCCCTGCTCCTGCTGCTGGCCGTTCCGGACCTCGCCGCCGCCGCCGCGGCGCCCCCGGCCGCTTCCCGCCGGGCGGTTGAGCACGCCTACGCGGGTCCGCTGCGGCTGCGCGGCGCGTCGGCCTTCGGGCCCGGTACCAGCCGGACTTCCTTCAGCGCCTACGTCGTAGACTTTACCAACCTGTCGGGCACCAGGGGCGCGTACGGTGCCACGTTGCCCTTCAACAATTGCACCCCCATCAGCACGCTGCCCTGCACCGACATTGTGGTGAACACCGCCACGCCGTTCGTGCTCAACTTCAACGGCACCGAGGGCGGCCTTGCCGACCGGGCGGGGCTGGGCACCGGCTTCCGCATGGTTGATCCCCCTTCGGCCCGCCTCACCGTGGACGGCGCCGTGTCGAACCCCGCCGTGCCGGGCTACGAACCGTCGCGGCTCCAGGTGGTCAACGGCCGGCTCAACATCACCAGCAACCGCGGCATTGCCTTCCTCACTCCCGCCCAGTCGTTGCGCGTCAATTCGCAGCTCAATGCCCTGGGCGTAGGCGTGGACGCCAATGCCCGCAAGTTGTCGGTGGAAACCACGGTCGTGGCGCCTTACACGGGCACCAAAGCCCAGCAGGCCGGCCTGTGGTACGGCCTCAACGAAGATAATTTCGTGAAGCTGGTGGTCGTGAACGGCACCGTGGAAATGCGCCGCGAACTCAACGGCCAGTCCATCTCCACGGCCCCGAGCCCCGACCTGGCCGCCACCGCCGCCATTCCCAACCTGAGCACCAGCACCGTAAAGCTGCGGCTCCAGATCGACAACGTCGCCAAAACCATCCGGGGCTTCTACTCGCTCAACGGCGGCGCCGAAGTGCAGGTCGGCGGCACCGGGTTTGCGCCGGGCGTACCCACCCTGATCGCCGGCCGCACCGTGGGCGACACCCCGGGCATCTCGTTTGCGGGCATCTACACCAGCTACCGCAACATGGGCGACCCCAACTTCACGACGGTTCCCGCGGGCGTCCCCGTGTACGCCTTCGAAGACTTTCGCGTGCAGTCGGCCGAACCGGTAAGCAGCACCCTCGCCTTTACCCCCGCGGCCCTCAGCTACTCCGTAATGCAGGGCGGCACCGTGGCCCCGCAGCCGGCCACGCTCTCGGCCAGCCAGGGCACCCCGGCCGTCACGCTCACCAAGACGGCCAACAGCAACTGGCTCACCCTGCCGGCCGGCGGGTTGGGCGCCCTTTCCTTCGGCATCAACGCCGCCGGCCTGACGCCCGGGGTGTATAACACCACCGTAACGGCCGCGGCGACCGGCTACGCCAACGCCGTGTTGCCGGTTACCCTTACCGTGGCAGCGGCCCCCGTCAACAACACCGGCATCATTAAGGTAAACTTCCAGGACCCGCCCACCCTGCCGCCGGCCGGCTGGCTGCGCGACTACGGCATGTCCTACGGTCCGCGCACGCTGGCCGAACAAGCCTCGGCGGCCGGATCATCCACCTACACCTACGGCTGGAAGCGACGCACCGACGGCACCCCGCTGGACCTGGCTTCGGCCGGCTCGACGCCCGGCAACGGCCGCAACCGCATCGGCGGCGCCCAGTACGACAGCGCCTCGGAGGCCGAGAAGGTGAGAGCAACCCTCATCCACATGCAGGCCAACGACCTGGTGGGCTTCAACGGCACGTCCGTGGAAGGCTACTGGGAAATAGCCATTCCCAACGGCACCTACGACGTTACGGTCTCGACGGGTGATTACGCCATTCCGACCAGCGTAGAGATCAACACGCTGAACGTAGAAGGCAAAAACGCCATCAATGCCTTCGTGCCGTCGGGTGAAATGGGCGCCGAAACCCGCTCTGCCACCGGTACGGTACGCGTAACGGTAGCCGACGGGGCGCTGACGATCAACGCCAACGAAATGATCGACAACACGCTCTACAAGGGTACCAACGCCAAGATCACCGGCGTGCAGATCAAGCCGGCCTCGGCCCTGCCGTACCTCTACTGGTCGGCCAGCACGCAGAGCGTCGTGATTGAAGCCAACACCGCCGAAAACAGCAAGACGTTTGCCGTGGAACTGAGCCGCTCCGACAACAAGGAAGCCGTGCAGATGAACCTGTCGGCCACCTACAGCAGCGGCGGGTCGGGCTGGCTTTCCTTCAACGCCACCCACAACGGCAGCGAACCCAGCGTCACCTTCGACTACACGGCCGCCAAAACGCTGCCCGTGGGCACCTACACGGCCACGGTAACGGCGTCGGCGAGCGGCTACAGCAGCGCCACCCTCAACGTGCAGGTCACTGTGGGCGCCCCCGGCACCATCCGGCCGTACGTAGTGGCTTCTACCCCGGCCGACGGGGCTACCAACGTGAGCCTGAGCCCTACCATTGCGGCCAACTCGCTGTACGTGCCCAACGTGCCCGGCTTCAAGGGTGGGGTGGATAACTCCACCATCACCACCAGCACCGTGAAGCTCATCAAGGTGGCCGGCGGCACCACCACCGACATGCTGGGCACCGTGCAGGGCACCGGCGGGGGCGACGCCATCAGCTTTACCCCCACCTACGCGCTGGAGCCCTTTACCCTCTACAAATTCGTAATCACCGAAGGGGTGAAATCGTACAGCGGCGCCTCCTTCCAGCCCTACGAAGCTTTCTTCACCACCGGCGCCCCCACCTCGGGCGGCGGCGACCTGGCCGTGGAGTTCAAAAAGTCGCCCATTGCGGGCACGCAGAACAAGAAGTACACCACCATCACGTTTGGCCCCGACGGCAAGTTCTACGCCCTCCGCCTCGACGGCACCATTGAGCGGTACACGGCAGACCGCACCACCGGCCTGCTGAGCGGCATGGAAGAAATCCAGACGCTGATCACCAGGCACGGCTCCCGTTCCGCCGTGGGCCTGGCCTTCGACCCCTCTTCCACGGCCGAAAACCTGGTTGCCTGGGTAAGCCACTGCTCGGCCGGTCTCGACAACGCCCCGCTGTTCGACGGCAACCTGTCGCGCCTGAATGGCCCGAGCCTCGAAAACGAGCAGCACGTGCTCACCAAACTGCCCCGCTCCATGAAGGACCACCTGGTGAACAGCATCGTGTTCGGCCCCGACGGGGCGCTGTACTTCAACCAGGGCAGCAACAGCTCGATGGGAATTTTCGACAATACCTGGAAGCGCGACGAGAGTCTGCTGGCGGCGGCCGTGCTGCGCCTCGACCCCAAAAAGCTGAACGGCCTCACGCTGCCGCTGAACGTGGAAACCTCGGCCAGCCAGGCGGCCATCAACGCTGCTTCGGCTAGTTCGCTCACTACCTCCGACGGCAAGTACAACCCGTACGCCGCCAACGCCCCGCTGACGATTTACGCCTCGGGCGTCCGCAACGCCTACGACCTGGTGTGGCACTCCAACGGCCACCTGTACGTACCGGCCAACGGCTCGGCGGCGGGTGGTAACTCCCCGGCATCGGTGGCCGGCACCCGCCGCCCGAACGGTACGCTCTACAACGGCCCGGTCGTTCCGCGCACGGAAGCCATCAACGTGCAGAAAGACTGGCTGTTCCGGGTGAACCCGCTCAAACCGGTGGGCTACTACGGTCACCCTAACCCCCTGCGGGGCGAGTACGTGACCAACCGCGGGTCCCAGGACAATAGCAAGTACCCCGACGGCATTGCGGCGGACGCCAACTACCGCCCCGCGGCCTTTGACTTTGAATTCAACAAGTCGCCCAACGGGGCCCTCGAGTACAAGAGCAACGCCTTCAACGGCGCCCTCAAGGGCTGGCTGCTCGTGTGCCGTTTCAGCGGCAGCAGCGACATCATTGCCCTCAAGCCCGGCACCCTTGCGCCGGTACCCGGCATGACCGCCACCAGCGACGACAAGCTATTCGACATCGTGGCGACGCGCAGCGGCTCGGGCACCAACGGGATTCCGGGCATGGCCGGCTTTGCCAACCCCCTCGACATCACCGAGGACGTGCTCACCGGCAACCTGTACGTGATTGAATTCAACTGGAACAACGACCCGGCGCTGACCTCGCAGATCACCCTGCTCAAAGCCACCACGCCCACGGCCCCGGCCGGCGTTGCCAGCGTGAGCCCCGCCCGGGTGGTCGACAACGCCGTGGCCGGTACCAATGGCCGCAACCAGACCATCACCATTGCCAATACCGGCAACGGTCCGCTGAAGGTGACGGGCCTCCAGTTGGGCGGCCTTAACGCAGCCCAATTCCAGCTGCTCGGCGTCCAGACGCTGCCCACGGCCACGGCCCCGCTGACCATTGCCACCAACAGCGCCACTACATTCAACGTGCTCTTCAAGCCGACCACGACCGGCACCAAGGTGGCGACCCTCACGGTAACCAGTGAAGGCAATGCCAACAAGACGGTGGCCCTCAACGGCCTGGCTACGGCGGGCATCGGCGGCACCAACGAACCTTCCCTAAAGGCCATCCTCGACGTGTACGGCATTCCCATCGCCGTCGGCGACGACAACCGGAACACCAACATCATCCACAGCGTCAACTACAAGGCGGCCCTGCTGGGGGAAGAAGTAAAAATCCAGCAGTTTGAACGCGCCACCGACGGCAACGTACTCATCGAACCGCTGGCCGTGTTCGGTCCGCAGCACAGTGCGGGCGTCGTGACGGCCTTCGGCTGGTACGAGTCGGGCAACCGCGACGCCACCCGCCAATTGTTTACGGTGGGCAACAGTGACTACCAGACCGTGAACGTGCAGCCCAGCGGCGCCTTGAGCTTCAACCCGGGCCTGGCCTCCTTCGGCTTCTACTCCCGCTGGCCCTTCTTCGGCAACCGGCAGGTGTACAGCGAAGACGCCCTCAACACCTTTACCGGGGCCATTCCGCACCACGTACGCGTGTACCGCATGAAGGACCCGGCGGGTACAGTAGTACCCAACGCCTACATTGTGGCGATGGAAGAGCACATTGATGGGTTTGACTACCAGGACATCGTGGTGATCGTGCGCAACGTGCGGCCGGCCGGCCAGGACATTGCCCAGCAGCTCCAGTTTGCCAGCCCGCAGCTCAACTTCAGCCTGGCGCAGGGTTCGCTGGCGCCGCCGCAAAGCGTGGCCCTGTCGGCTACTACCGGCAGCCCCGCCGTTACGCTGACCAAGCCCGCCGGCACTGAGTGGCTGGTGCTGCCCGACAACCCGACGCTGGGCAGCCTGGCGTTCGGCGTGGATGCGGGCCTGCTGACCCCGGGCACCTATTCGACCACGGTTACGGCTTCGGCCAGCGGCTTCCAGAGCGCCTTCCTCACGGTAACCCTGTCGGTGACCGGCTCCAGTCCCACCGGCGTGAAGATCAACTTCCAGCCGGCGGCCACCACCACCGTTCCCCCGGGTTACCAGAAGGACGTGGGCGGGCCCTACGCCGACACGCGGGGCTTCGGCTGGATTGATGCCAGTACCAAACTGGCAAAAGATTACTCGACCTACACCCGGGAACGGGCCACGACGGATGAACTCCGCCTGCGGACCTTCCTGCAGATGCAACCGGCCGGGCAGCCCGCCGGGGCCTGGGAATACAAAGTAGCGACGCCCGGTACGTACAACGTGACCGTAAGCGTGGGCGACCCGAGTTTCGGTGACAGCAACCACTCCCTCAACGTGGAAGGCACGCCGGCCATCACGGGCTTCGTACCCAACCTGGCCGTGGCGGGTGGTGCGTTCAAGTCGGCCACGGTGAGCGTACCCGTCACCGACGGCAAGCTGACCATCAACGCCAACGGCGGCACCAACACGAAGATCAACTACGTGGTGATTGAACTGGCCAACGCCGAAAGCGACTTTACCCCGCCCGAGGCCAGCGTGCAGGTGCAAGGGGCGCAGCAGCAGCCCGGCGTGTACGCCAACCAGGCCGTGGTGACGATCAGCGCCACCGACGCGGGCGGCGCCGGCGTGCAAACCACCCAGTACAGCCTCAACAGCGGCGCGTACACCACGTATTCGGGCCCGGTAACGGTGAATGCCGAGGGAACCTACAGCCTGCGGGCCAAAGTGACCGACGGCAACAACAACATCACCACGACCGACCCGGTGAACTTCAGCGTGGTGGCGGCGTCCGTCGTCGGTACGCCCAAGCTGGTGGTGGATAACCTCGACAAGTACCCGGCTGCCGACCAGCTCACCTTCTCGCTGATCCGGGAGCCGTGGCGGCGCCTGACGCCCGACGGAGTCACCTACACGCCCTACAACGCCAACCACGACACGGTGACGCTGCGGGTCTACAACCGCGGGGAGGGCGTTTTGAACATCAGCAACCTGGTATTCTCCCGCCCGAACTCGTACCGCATCCGGCAGCTCAAAACGGCGGCCGGCGTGACCACGACCTACAACGCCGGCACGTCGCTGCCCCTTACCATCAACCCCGGCGCCACTGGCTACGTGGACCTGGTGATCAGCTTCGTAAATGACCCGGCCCTTGCAGTGAGCCGCGTGCGGGTGCTGCACGACAAGCTGACGATCACTTCCAATGACCCGGCGCTGGCCGCCAAGGACGTTCTCCTGCACGCCCTCCTGCAAAACAAAGGGGAAGGCGGCAACGAACCAACGGCCCGCGAAATCATCGACGCCTTTGGCCTCAAGACCCGCACCGGGTTTACGCTGACGGCACCCAACCAGGGAAAGACGGTAGCCCCCAGCAGCGAAGAAGTAGTGGCGCCGTACTTCGTGGTGGCCGACCCCACCAAGAACGTGTACGTGCGGTACCTGGGCGCCTACCACAGCTGCTGCGGCGCTACGGAAAACCTGCGGTGGTTCCTGAAGGGCAACAACCGGGGTTCCAGCAACCCCTCGGTACTGTCGCACATCGCCCTCGACGGCCAGTCGCTGCTGCCCCGCAAGGGCCTGCCGAACGTGCCGTCGGAAAGCGGCGCCTTCAAGCCGACGGGTGCGTTCTCCTTCATGGCCAGCTCCAGTTACCTGGATAAGTCGCTGCAAAACTTCCCCAACCAGCCCATCGACAACACGGCCATGGGCATCAAGGTGTGGAAGGCCATCGACATCAACGGCAATGTGATTCCCAATGCCTACATCCTGGGCCACGACTACCTGGGCCAGCCGGGCGTTACCAACTACGACTACCAGGACAACGTGTTCTTCGTGAGCAACGTACGTCCCGAAACCGGCCCGGTACACTTCTCCGAACTGGCCGCCACACCTTCGGCGGTGAACTTCGGCGGTGAGGTGCTGCTCGGCACCAAGGCCCTGACCGTGAACGTGAAGAACCAGGGCAAGACGTACGCCACGGGCGGTAGCGACCCCAGCGTCACGATTGCCAGCGTGCAGGTGGTGGGTGACAATGCGGGTGAATTCTCGGCGGTGATGCCGGCCACGACGCTGCTGGCGCCGCAGGCGCAAACGGCCGTGACCGTGAACTTCAGACCCACCAGCAAGGGCTTGAAAAATGCCGCGCTGCTGGTGCGCTACTCGAACGGCCCGTCGCCGCTGCGCATTCCGCTCTACGGCATCGGCAATGACAATTGCGGCACCATTGCCGTGGCCCGGCGCATCAAGAGTGCGGCCGACGCGGCAGTGACCATCGGCGGCAACGCGTGGGAGGCCGACATCAACTTCCGCAAGGGTTCGGTGAAGCTCGACAAGCCGCTGCCCGCCCCGGCGGTGGCCGGCACCGACGACGATGTACTCTACCAGACGTACCTCTCGGCCCTGGCCGACCTGGCCGAAACCCGCTACGAAATCCCGATGACGAACGGCAGCTACACGGTGCGCCTGCACTTCGTGGAAAACTTCTGGACGGCGGCGGGGTCGCGGGTGTTCACCACCAAGCTCGAAGGGCAGACCCGCCTGGCGAACTTCGACATCTTCGAAGCGGCAGGCTACCGGGCGGCCGTGGTGAAGGATTTCCCCGTGGACGTGGCGGACGGTATGCTCAACATTACGTTTAACCCCACGGCCAACCGGGTCGCGGTAGCGGCGGTTGAAATCTTCAACAACGGCGCCAGCGGCGGTGCGGGTTGTAACCAGTCGCCGGTTGCCAATGCCGGCAACGCCCAGACCGTGACCCTGCCTGCCAGCAGCGTAACGCTGACCGGTACGGGTTCCGACCCGGAAGACGGCACCAACGTAACCTACGCCTGGAGCCAGGTGAACGGCCCCTCAACGGCGACCTTCGCCACGCCGAACGCCGCTTCGACCCAGGCTTCGGGACTCGTGGCCGGTACGTACACCTTCCGCCTTACGGTAGCCGATACCAAGGGCGCCACGGCTACCGCGCAGACAACCGTGACGGTGAACAGTGCCGTTGCGGCCTGTACTACGCCGGTGGGCTGGACGCGCCAGGACGTTGGGACCGTGGGCCTGGCCGGATCGGCTTGCCAGTCGTCTCCCACCGATTTTACGGTCAGGGGCTCGGGCGCCGACATCTGGGGCACGGCCGACCAGTTCACGTACCTCTACCAGCCGCTTAGCTGCGACGGGGAAGTGGTGGCGAAGCTGAATAGCGTGACCAATACCAATGCCTGGGCCAAAGCCGGGGTAATGATCCGGGAAAGCACGGCTGCCAATGCCCGCCACGCCATGATGGTGGTGAGCAGCATCAGCGGGGGAGCCTTCCAGTACCGCACCACCACGGGCGGCACCACGGCCAGCAAATCCGTCGCCGGCGCCTTGCCGCAATGGGTACGCCTCGTCCGGGCCGGTACGCTCTTTACCGGGTACATCTCATCCGATGGGGTGAACTGGCAACTGGTGGGGCAAGCTACCATTGCCATGAACCAGCAGGTGCTGGTCGGGCTGCCGGTTACTTCCCACAACAACACCCAGTTGACCACGGCCCAGTTCAGCAACGTAGCCGTTGTCAGCTGCGCCGCTGCGACGCCCGCGGTGGTTCGCATCAATGCGGGCGGCGGCGCGTACAACTACCCCGCGCCGGACAACCGGTCGTTTGCGGCGGACGCCAACTTCTCGGGCGGCACGGCTTCGACCCGGACGGTGGACCTGCCCAACCGGACGGATGACGCCCTGTACCAGAACCTCCGCTACGGCACGACGTTCGGCTACAACGTGCCCGTAACCAACGGCACCTACGACGTGGTGCTGCACTTTGCGGAAATCTACTGGGGCGTGAATGGTGTAGCGGGCGGCACCGGCAAGCGGGTGTTCAGCGTGAACCTCGAAGGCCAGCCGGTCCTGACCAACTTCGACATTACCCAAGCGGCCGGCGGCCCGCTGATTGTCGTGCAGCGCACCTTCCGGGTGAACGTGGCGGACGGCGCGGTGAACCTGAGCTTCTTCAAGGGCACTAGCGGCGTAGACAATGCAACGGTATCGGCCATTGAGGTGGTGCCGGTGACGGCAGCCCGGGCCAATGCGGCGGGAGCCCAGAGCGGGGAAGGCGAACTGGGTGTGCGGCTCTACCCGAACCCGACCAGCGGCAAGTTCCGCGTCGAATTGACGGGCGCCTCCGCCGATGGGGTAACTACCGTGCTGCGCGATGCGGTGGGCGGGGAACGGCAGCGGAACCGCCACAAGGTCGTGGGCGAACGCACCCTAGAACTGGACGTGACCGACCAGCGGAGCGGCGTGTACCTGCTCGAAGTGCAGTCGGGCGACCGGCGCCAGATCCTGAAGGTGGTAAAACAGTAATGATTGCGTAAACGGGGCAGCCGTGCTGCCTTGTATCCCGGTCCGGCTACCCAGCCAGGCCGGGATTTTTTTTGACCACCGGCGGAGAAGATTCACCCCAGTGTTTAATGCAGGGACGAATCGTGCCCGGATTGTCCAAGAATGCGGGGCAACGGAAAGCAATGAAAGAATATACAGGTCCTTCGCTGTCAGGGGCGTTTAAACGGGCGGGGCCTGCTTTCGGGAACAGGTTTTATACTATTTCTCTCCGTTTTGCGTGTACCGCAATTCCCACTTTTAAGGAAACTGATTTTTTCGCTAATTGCTCCTTGCGCCGGCGCAACCCCGCGGCCGTCCTGCGTCGTTGTCAAACGCAATGGCCCGATTCAAAATGTGCGCCCCACCCTTTCCCTGCCGCTCCCTATGAAACTCCTTCCGATAATGCGTGTCTTGGCGCCTGCCGTCAAACGCCTGGCCGTTTTGCTGCTGCTTGCTGCCATCGCCCAGCCGGGGACTGCCGGAACCCCTGCGACCTGCACCGCCGACGTTCAAACCCACGCAGCTGCCCTGCTGGCCGAAGACCCCGGCACCTGGAGTATTCTTACCCCCAACGGCACGCCCGTAAGCCGGCACGAATGTGCTTTCGTGGAAGCCAATGGCAAGTTTTACCTGCTGGGCGGACGCGGCAGCCGCCCGGTCAACATTTACAACCCGGCCACCAACACCTGGACGCAAAGCAGCGCCCTGCCCAAGAACCAGCAAGGCAAAACCATCTACCTGCACCACTTCCAGGCAGTTGCGTTGAACGGGCTGATCTACGTGGCGGGCGCCTTCACCGGTGATTACCCCAACGAGACGCCCGTGCCGGACGTGTACATTTACAACCCGGCTACCAACGCCTGGACGATAGGCGCTAAAATTCCGCAGGCCCGCCGCCGGGGGTCCGCCGGGACCGTGGTGTACAACCAGAAAATCTACCTCGTCGGGGGCATTACCAATGGGCACACGTCCGGCTACGTGAAGTGGCTCGACGAATTTGACCCCGCCACCGGCACCTGGCGAACCCTGCCCGACGCCAACTTCGCCCGGGATCATTTCCACGCGGCCGTTGTGGGCAACAAACTCTACGCGGCCGCCGGACGCCGTACTTCCGGCGCCACCGGGCAAGTATTCAGCCTGACCGTTCCGCAGGTGGACGTATTTGATTTCGGGACGCGGCAGTGGCTGCCCTACCCCAACGGCATGGCGCCCATTCCGACCGGGCGCGGCGGGACCACCGTGGCCGTGCTGGGCGGCGAAGTGGTGGTGATCGGGGGCGAAAGCGCCAACAACGCCGGCGACCTGGCGCACAACCAGGCCGAAGCCCTCAACCCGGCTACGGGCACCTGGCGCAGCCTGGCCCCCCTCACTACCGGCCGGCACGGCACGCAGGCCCTGGTGTACGGGGAGAAAATCTACATTGCCGCCGGTTCGGGCAAAAGAGGCGGAACGCCCGAGCTTAACTCGCTGGAATTGTTTTCGTTCGGGGAGCCGGTATTCACCAACTGGACGCAACGGGCTACTGCCCTGGGCAAACGCGCCGAAGGGCAGAGCATCCTTTATAATGACAAAATTTACGTCTTCAACGGGTTTGCCCCGGGCCTCGTCATCAACAATTCCAACGAAGCCTACAACCCGGCGACCAACCAGTGGACGGCCCTGACCCCCATGCCCAGCGACCCGCAGGGCAAACCGTACGCAGTTACGCACAACAGCATCGCCCTGGTGGACAATACGATCTGGATCGTGGGCGGCCGGGTAGGTAATAACCCCGGTCCGGTGACCAATAAGGTGTGGATCTACAACCTTTCGACCAACAGCTGGTCGGCGGGCCCCCCCTGCCCGTCGCCCGGGCCGGGGGGGGCCTGGTCCGGCTCGGACGCCGGCTGCACCTGTTCGGCGGGTTCGGCCCCACGGCCTGCAACAGCGACAAAGGCGATCATTTTGCGTACGACCTCGACAACCCCGGCGCCGGATGGCGGAACATCCTGGCGCCGCTGCCCAGCCCGCGCAACCACTTCGGCACGGCGGCGGTCGGCGGCAAGATCTACGCCATTGGCGGCCAGTACGGTCACGACTGCGGGGGTGGCCTCGACGTAAAGCTGGTGCACGTGTATGACGCGGCCACCAACACCTGGACGCAGAAAAAGGATTTGCCCTACGCCAATTCGCACCTGGAGCCGGGCACTTTCGCCCTGGATGGTAAAATACTGGTGGTGGGCGGGGAATGGAGCGGCAGGAACGTACTCCGCTACGACCCGGCCACCGACGCCTGGACGGTGTTCGACCAGGTTCCCGTTGCCCTCATAGGCCCTTCGGCCAAAGTAATTGACAACACCTTTGTCGTGTCGCACGGGGGAGCCCCTGCTGCCGAAAATCCGCAGAGCACAACGTGGGCAAAGACCATTACCCGCAGCAAGAGCAACGTGCTGGGCTTCTGGGCGAACCAACTGTCGGCCACGGCCCCGGCGGGGGGCAGCCCCGTCACCAAAAAAATGCTGCTGTGGACGCTCACGGGCACTACCCCTTACACCCTCAACGCGGCCGACGCCCCGGTGTGGCTCACCGTGCAGGCGGGCCCCGGTACCACCGACGAAACCGGGGCGGCGGTAACGCTGACCTTTGACCCGGCGGGGCTGTCGCCCGGTACGTACCAGCACACCCTTACGGCCGCCGCAACGGGCTACACCAATGCTTCGGCGGTACTCTCCTTTACCGTGCAGGACCCCACCAACCCGGCGCCGGTGGATACCCAGGTGCTGGCCCGCATCAACGCAGGCGGCCCCGCCGTAACCACCAACGGCATTGCCTGGCGTGCCAGCCAGTACTTCACGGGGGGAAATCCTACGGCAACGCCAACGTAACGGGCATTGCCGGCACGGACAACGATGCGGTATACCTCACCGAGTACAGCGCCTCCACCAGCCTGGGCGGATTCAGCTTTGCCCTGCCCGTGCCGGCGGGTGCGGCCACCTACACGGTAAAACTGCATTTTGCCGAAATCTACTGGGGAGCGACCGGGGGCGGGCCGGGCGGCACGGGCAAACGCGTATTCAGCGTGAACTTCGAAGGGGGCACGGCAGAACTGGTGAATTACGACATCTTCGCCGAGGTGGGGGCCATGGCGGCGGTCGTGAAAACGTTCGGCGTGCCCGTCTCGGACGGTACGCTGAACATCAGTTTTACGGCTTCCGTGGACCAGCCCAAAGTTTCGGCCATTGAGGTGTTCGGTCCCGCCGCCGCTGCGACCGGCGTTGCCGCCCGGACCGCTGCGGCCGGTGCGGGCCCGGCCGGCCCATCCCGCGGGTGGCACCTGTACCCCAACCCGGCCCCGGACCGGGTCACCCTGGCACCGGGTGCCGATGCGTCACTCCCGGTCCGCATTTCCCTCGTGAACCCCTTGGGGCAAACCGTGCGGCAAACCCGTAAAACGGCGCCCGGGAACCTGGATTGGGACCTGCGTGACCTGCCGGCGGGCCTGTACTGCGTGGTGGTGCAGGGGCCCGGCGGTACCGAAAGCCACAAGCTGGTGAAACAGTAACGGCCGCCGCCGTGGAAATGGGTGGGATTGTGCTTGCAGCGGGTAACTTTGTTTACTTTTGGCGCATCATCCCGACCCGGTTTCACGCAATGACGAAAAAATACATTCTTCCCGCGGTGGCGGCCCTGTTGTTCCTTTTTTTCAGCTACGGATTCAACCGCTGGCTGGCGTCGGGCCACACGATGGCAATGGTATGGGAAACGCTCACCCGCGACTGGCTCCTGTTGATTACCTTTATTGACGCCGGTGCATTCACGATCCTTTGCCTGCTGTACCTTTGGCGCGACGCCACGCGGCGGCAGTTCTCCGCCAGGCGGAAAGCCGCGTGGTTCACGGGCACGCTGCTGTTCGGCGTACCGGTGTTTTTGCTTTACCTGTACCGGCAAGAAGCGTAACTACCCACCCAGGAAAATGGCCTTTATTGAACGTAAAAAGCTGGTCTACCCGATTGCCCCGCCGCTGCGCGAGTACCTGATCAAGTACGGCCGCGAGGCGAAACTGCCCGTAGGCTACGACGACCTCAACCGCTACGACAACGCCATTACGCTGTTCGACAAAAGCGGCCACGACACGCTGTGGGAAACGGTGTTCTACCCGCAGTCGGCCATGAAGGACATTTACTACAACCTGAAGGTGATCTACGCCGAACTGAAAACGAACGGCGACCTGTCGGTAACCCGGCACCTCTCGGTGGACCGGGTGGACGTGTGCGTGTACGGCAATACGCGGCCCTTCCGGGTGCGGGTCATCAACACGATCAACGACAACTTCGACTACTTCTACATCAAACGGGCCGACGCCTCGCGGGTGTACGGGCTGGAACTGGAGCACATCCTTTCGCCCAACCGCATCAGCTACGTGACTTCGGGCAACACGCTGGTGGAAGAACACATTGCGGGCATTCCCGGCGACCTGTTCATTCAGCACTACCTCCAGGACCGCAACCTCAACAAGGTGCGCCTGGCCAAAGAGTTCATCAAGTTCAACGAACGGTGCTTTGTGCGGCTGCTCGGCGACATGCATTCCAGCAACTTCGTGATCGTGATCACGCCCGACTTCGAGGAGGAGCACTACCGCATCCGGGCCATCGACTTCGACCAGCAGTCGTACGAAGGGCGCAAGTCGGTGTACCTGCCGCAGTACTTCAAGCAGAACAACCCCATCCTGGCGCTGGGCTACAACCGCGTCTCGCCCGAGTCGGTACGGCAGTACCAGAAGGAAGAAAAGGCCATGATCGCCAACCGCCTCAATACGGCCGGCAACCGCATCTTTTCGCTCACCGACATCATGGCCGCCGACGCGATTTCATCCCTCGAAAACATCGTCAGCCTGCGGCAGGAGCTGGCCCAGCACCACCGCAATCCCGGCTTCCTGGCCTGCGACACGATGGGCGAAATCGTGAAAGTGTCGCTGCGGCAGGTGCTTAAGGAGGGCGAACACCCGCATTAGTCATTAGTCATTGGTCAGTAGTCATTCGGATGCGACAACTTACGCGCACCCACTGACCAATGACTACTGACCAATGACCAATGACCAATGATCCAAAAGGGACAAAAAGGAAAAATTTGCGTAAACCCTCCCGTCAGGCTGTCGTATAGAGCCTCAGTTCCATATGGGAACGGATGTTTTACTATAATGAAAACCAGTTATGACTAAGTTAAAAAACCTGGAAGACCTGTTCGAGCACGAGTTGAAGGATTTATACAGTGCCGAGAAGCAAGCCATTGAGTCCATGCCCAAGATGATGAAGCAGGCCAATGATCCCCAACTGAAACAGGCTTTTGAAACCCACCTGGAAGAGACCAAGGCGCAGAAGGAGCGACTCGACAAGGTGTTTGAACTGTTGGGCATGAGCCCCGGGCGCAAGAAGTGCGAAGCCATGGCCGGCCTGATTGCCGAAAGCGAAGACTTAATTGACGAGAATGCTTCGCCCGAAGTAAAAGATGCCGGGCTGATCGCCGCCGCGCAACGCATTGAACACTACGAAATATCGGGATACGGCACGGCGGCCCACTACGCCGAACGGTTGGGCAAGAAAGACGTAGCCAAGTTGCTGCAACAGACCTTGCAGGAAGAGCAGAAGACCGACACGCTGCTCAACGAACTGGCGAAAAACTCGATTAACCAGAAAGCCCAGGCGGCCGGCGGCAAATAATTGCGCGGCAGCCAGCAAACCATTCGGGCGGCCCCGGTGCAACAATTGCGCCGGGGCCGCTTTGTTTTTTAAGCCTTTCGGTGGTACTGGCGCAGGCGTCCGCCTGTGTCTGTCGGGACCGGAAGCGTCCGCTTCCAGCCGTCAGGCTAACTTAATCTTCCAGCCGCCGAGCTAACTGGTAATGCAGGCCCGTCTCTTCGGAAGCCCCCTTCCCATTGGTGCCGGTCCTTCCTGTCTATCCGTGTCCGTTTGATAACGGCATTTCACCGGTTATCTTTGGAGAAATCCTGATTGGATACAAAAGAGGAGATTAATAGAATGAAGAACGGACGGATAGTCGCTTGACTTTCCGTCCGTTCATTTTAAGGGCGGCCCCTTACGAAATGGTGATCGAGAACGCGGCTTCGAAGGCTTCTCCCGGCGCCACGTACTGGATGAGTTCCTTGTCCTCGATGGCGACGGGCTTGCCTTCCGTATCGGCGCACCCCAGCCAGGGCTCAATGCATACGAACGGCGCGGCCGGCTTGGCCCAGATGCCCAGGTAGGGAAAGGCCGGAAAGGACACCTTAAGCACGTGGGGATTTTTGGTGCTGCGCAGGGCGATGCTCCGGGATTGCAGGTTTTTAAACACCAGCGCATCTTCGCTGAACAAGTCTTTCGTCAGGTGCAGCTTGCGGCCGTCGAGCGGCACGGCGCGGGTGTGGCCCGTAAAGTACCCATCCTCCGAGATCAGGTGCCGGTCCAGGGCGGCGTCGGCTTCAAATTCGAGGTAGTAGTCGGCGTAGTCTTCGCCCGGCAGCAGCGGCACGCGGAAGGCCGGGTGCCCGCCCACCGCGAAGTAGACCGGCTTGCTGTCCTCGTTGAGCACCCGGTAGGTCACCGTCAGCGTGTGCCCTTCCAGGGCGTAGGACACCTGGAATTCGAAGCGGTAGGGATACGCGGCCAGCGTTTTTTTGCTGCTCCGGAGCGAAAACACGGCGTGGCTACCGGTAGAGGGCAGCAGGGCAAACTCCGACCGGCGGGCGAAGCCGTGCCGTTCGATGGGGTACGACTGGCCGCCGACGCGCAGTTCCTTGTCCAGGCTTTCGCCCACCGTCGGAAACAGGTTCGGGGCGTGCCAGTTCCACACGGCGGGGTCGGCCTGCCACAGGTGTTCGAGGCCGGTGCGCTTGCTCATAATGGAAGTGAGTTCAGCGCCCAGGGGGCGAATGGATATTTTCAGGTATTCGTTTTCGAGGGTGGCCATGCGGTTGTACGGTGTAGTGGGAAAAGTGGCACGTTAAAGTAACGGATTTCCGGGGATCACCGCGTCCCGAAAGGCGTCATTTCTGCCCACAAGCCGGCAAACTCTTTCTCATAAGCCGCCACCACGGCCTTATCGGCCGAAACGAGCACGTTCTTGTGGTTGTAGAGGGCGGCACTGCGCGTCCAGTTGTAGCTGCCGGTGAGCAACGTTTTGCCGTCGGCAATGGCAAACTTGTGGTGCATGTGGTTGGGGGTATTGTCAACCCGCACCGGAATACCGCCCCGGGCCAGTTCGCGGATGTCGGAACCCTCGTCGTAGAGTTTTTCGTTGTCGGTCACCACGCGCACCCGCACCCCGCGCCGGTGCGCGTCGAAAAGAGCCCGGGTAATGCGGTCGTCGCTGATGGTGAACACGCACGCGTCCAGTGAATGAATGGCAAACGAAATTACCGCCAGAATGGCCTGCAGGCAGTCGTCGCCGGGGCTGAAATACACCCGGTCGGCGGGTTCATCCCCGTTTCTTTCGAGCAGGGTCTTGTTGGCCACCTCCAGCCACTCGAGGGCGGCCAGTTCGGGGTAGCCCGCCAGGCGGGTCCGCGCAATGTCGAAAATCCGGCTGCGCAACAAGTCACGCTTGGGACGGTCCGGGTTGTAGGCCTCGATGAGTTGCCGCACGGCTTTCCGCTCGGCGGAGGTAAACGTAGTGTCTTCGAAAGACCGGATGAACAGTTGAACGATTTCTTCCACGGGGGAAGGTAGGAAAAAAAGGAGTGAGAAGCGAGGAGCGAGAAGTGAGAAGACTGTGTACGTACTTGACCGGATAAAACCACAAAGTCCGTACCCTCCTTCTCGCTCCTCACTTCTCGCTCCTGGCTCCTTATTCTACCCGATCCCCCCTTTCCCGGCGCTGGGCGAGGATGGCCGAGCGAATTTCTTCGTCGGAGGTTTCTTCGAGCCAGGCGGTGGGGAGTTCGAGGCGTACGGTTTGGGCCTGGCCGCTCGGGGTGCACACCACGGTGACGGTTCCTTCGGCGCTTTCAGTGCGTTCGGTGGCTTCGGCGGCGGCTTTCCCGCCCACGCCGGCAAAGGCTTGCACGCAGGTCCAGGTGATGTTTTCGTTATCAGTGATTTCGCGTTGTTTCATGCTCATGGTTTCCACATTTAGGGTGCTCTACAGACGCGGCAGCCGGGGTAAATGTTGCTTAAATAAACTTAACCGCAAGGACCGCAAAGGGGTACGCGTTCTCCTTGCGGTCTTTGCGTCTCCTTTGCGCCCTTTGCGGTTAAGTGCTTTTTCTTAGCTATTCTCCGCGCTGAACCTTCAATTATACAGCCATTCAACCTCCCAACCCTCTTCCCTACTGATTCGAAAAATCCGGCTTTTTCTCCTCCTTCTTCACGGGTCCGTTGTTTTTGTACCCCTTGAACTTGCGTTGCTGCTGCCGGTTTTTCCACTCCTGCCGGCCCCGGCACCGTTTGTCCATGCACATTACGCGAGTAAGCAGGTTATGGGTAGGGATGCCGTAGCCCTTCCTGCGGGCCCGGGCCGCTTCCTCGGGCGACCAGTGGAACACGGCAAGGGGACGGGTACACGCCGCCAGCAGGCACGCGGAAAGCAAGAGCACAAAGGCCGTTTTCATGAAAAGGGCAGGGAAGGCGTGGCGCAGCGGCAGGAGACGGGGGCTGCGGTTGGGTGTATAACGCCGCCGGCCCGCCGTATCTTGCAACGACTCCGCAAAAAGAATCAGGAGCAGGCCCGGCCGCCCGGCCCCCATTCATCCGCCCGGCACCGCCGCTTTATGCGTCCACGGGGCCGCAGGAGGCCGCGCCGAGCAGCGTCATGAATACGCGTTCCTCGTAATTGAGGCCCGTATCGTCCTGGGCGGGTACCCGGGCCGCAATGTCGGTCAGCCGGCCGTCGGTGTAGCTGTCGACGATGAGGGGGTGGATGTAGTACTTGCGGCAGACGGCCGGGGTGTTGCCCAGCTTGGAGGCCACGAACTTGACGGCCTCCACCACCTTTTTCTGCACCTCCTTGTCGGTGTCGGGCCGGGGTTTGTCGAGCAGGCACTGGAGGGCCAGCGTGGAGCCGCCCCAGGTGCGGAAGTCCTTGGCCGTCAGGTCCACGCCGGTCACCTCGCGGAGGTAGCGGTTGACGTCGTCGGAATGCACCGGGCAACGCCCGCCGTCCGCGTCAATGTACTGGAACAGTTCGTAGCCGGGCAGGTCGCGGCTTTGCTTCACCAGCCGGGCCAGGCGTTTGTCGGTGATCTCCACCTCGTGGCTGATGCTTTTCTTACCCACAAAGCAGATTTTGAGGGTGTCGCCCTCGATTTTCACGTGTTTGTCGCGCAGCGTGGTAAGGCCGTACGACTTGTTGGTCTGGGCGTAGTACCGGTTGCCCACCCGGATGTAGGTCATGTCGAGCAGGCTCACCACGGTAGCCAGCACCTTGTCGCGCGGAAACCCGGGCAGGCGCACGTCGGCCCTGATGCGTTCGCGCAGGACGGGCAGCACGGTGCCCAGCTGGGGCATCTTGTCGAACTTGGTGGCGTTGCGGGCCGAATGCCAGTCTTCGTGGTAGCGGTACTGCTTCCGCCCGCGGCTGTCGACGCCCGTGGCCTGGATGTGGCCGTTGGGCCGCGCGCAGATCCAGACCTCCTGCCACGCCGGCGGAATGCGCAGTCTGGTGATGCGGTCGAGAACTTTCGGGTCGGTCAGGGGCTCCCCCTTGCCGTTGAGGTAGGTAAAAGTCCCTTCCTGCGAAGGTTGCCGCCGGATGCCCGGCCCCCGGTCGGATACGTACCGCAACCCTGCCTCCCTGGCGTACGCCTCCGGGGTCAGTACTTCTGCTTCTGATGCTTCTGATGTGCCAGCCATAGGTTTTAACACTTACATCCGGGGGCGCTGGTGACCGTTTTCGGTACATTTGCATCCCAAAGCCGCTTCCGGACGTAGTACATACGAAAGAACCTCCTTGTATGGTTAAAGAACGCTCAAAATCCTGGTGGCCCGGGCTGCTGCTCCCGCTGGCGGGGGTGCTGCTGCTGGCCGGTTGCAAACCCAAGACCGAAAACACCGCCACCGAAACGCCCGCCGTGCAGGTGGATTCGCTGCAACGCGTACTGGCTTCCCTCAACGACAGCCTGGACGTGACCTGGCGCGAAATGCTCGCGTCGGACGCCCAGAAGCTGCGGCACATCGACACGCTGATGCGGCGCATCGAAACGACCGGCCCATACGACAAAGCCCTGTTCGGCCAAGCCACCGCCATCCGGGCGTCGCTGGCGGCCAAGCGGTACCAGCAGCCCGAAGACCTTACCTCGGCCCAGATCGACGCCTACGACAACGCCACCGATTCGCTGATTTCCACTGTGCTGACCGTATACGAACGGCTGCCAAACCCCAACCGGTGCCCCGACTGCGAAGCCCTGCGCGGCCGCATCGAGGAAACCGACCAGACCGTGCTGCCCTACCGGCTCCGCTACGACCGCCACGCCGAAGCCTACAACCGCTTCGTGAACCAGAACCGGGCCTCGCTGCGGCAGGGCGAAGACACGGCTGACTCCCTGCGCGTCAGGCCGTTGTTCCAACTGTCGCAGTAACTCCCTTGCGGCGTAAGCCCGGAGGGCCGTGCGAACGAAAATGGGTTTTTTACGCCGGTTTTTCGGATAATCCGGACGTCTTTTATTCTGTGTGCTACGTACTTACCACCGGCTGATTCCGCCCTGTGGGGCAATCCCCAAATAAAAAGTTGTTTTTCATTACGTCTGCAATAGTTATTCTTTTTTTTGTGAAAGCCAATCTTCGAATAATAATAATTCCCGGCGAAAAACTCTATTTTTGCAGGCACGTTAACACACATATAAACTAACCCAAAGCTATTAGCTATGGCGTACATAGAACCCGCGCCGATCAAGGACCACAGCAATCCGCTCGAATCCATGATGTCCAGGTTTGACCTGGCAGCGCAACTCTTAGGACTGGACGAACAGACCTATATGATATTGAAAGTACCGGCCCGGCAAGTGATTGTGGGGTTGCCGGTAACAATGGACGACGGGACCATCCGCGTATTCGAAGGGTACCGCGTGATCCATTCCACGATCCTGGGACCGGGCAAGGGCGGCATTCGCTTCGACCCGGCCGTGAACCTGGACGAAGTACGGGCCCTGGCGGCCTGGATGACCTGGAAGTGCGCCGTGGTGGACATTCCGTACGGCGGCGCCAAGGGCGGCGTGGCCTGCAACCCCCGCGCCATGTCGGCCGGTGAAATGGAACGCCTCATGCGGGCCTACACCACCTCCATGCTCGACATCTTCGGTCCCGACCGCGACATTCCGGCCCCCGACATGGGTACGGGCCCCCGCGAAATGGCCTGGCTCATGGACGAATACTCCCGCGCCAAGGGCATGACCGTAAATGCCGTGGTAACCGGCAAACCGCTGGTACTGGGCGGCTCGCTGGGCCGCACCGAAGCCACCGGCCGGGGCGTAATGGTATCGGCGCTGGCCGCCATGGAAAAACTGAGAATCAACCCCTACAAAGCCTCCTGCGCCGTGCAGGGTTTCGGCAACGTGGGTTCGCACACGGCCTCGCTGCTCCACGAACGGGGCATTACTGTAACGGCCGTCAGCGACATTTCGGGCGCCTACTACAACGAACGCGGCCTTGACATTGCCGAGGCCATCCGCTACCGCGAGGCCAACAAGGGTTCGCTGGAAGGCTACGCCAACGCCGAGAAGATCAGCAACGAGGAACTGCTCACGCTGAAGGTAGACGTGCTGGTGCCGGCCGCCAAGGAAGACGTGATCACGAGCCAGAACGCCGCCGACATCCAGGCCCGCCTGATTGTGGAAGGCGCCAACGGACCTACCTCGGCCTCCGCCGATGCCATCATCAACCAGAAGGGAATTCTGGTGGTACCCGACATCCTGGCCAACGCCGGCGGGGTAACGGTTTCCTACTTCGAATGGGTGCAGAACCGCCTGGGCTACAAGTGGACGCTGGAACGCGTGAACCGCCGCTCCGACCGGATCATGAAAGAAGCATTCGACCGCGTGTACCAGGCTTCCGTGGAGTACAAGGTGCCCATGCGGATTGCCGCCTACATCGTGGCCATGGACAAGGTAGCCAAAACGTACAAGTACCGCGGCGGTTACTAGGGAATGATGAATTTTGGATTTTGAATTTTAGATTAAAAACGCGGGCCACACTGCCCGCGTTTTTTGTTGAACCCCGCCGGGGGGCTTTCGTAATCGTACTTTACTACTAACTTTGAAGGGCTCTAACTACCGACTATTTCGCATGATTCACCGGGAAGGACACCGAATACTGATCGTACTGCTGGTTCTGCTGGCCGCCCTCAACGTGGTGGTCTACTACTTCAGTCCGCCCAGCTCCATTTATTTCAACGTATTCCTCACGTTCAGCGTCCTGCTCTACCTGCTGATCCTGCAATTTTTCCGCAACCCCCGGCGGCTTACCCCGGCCCATACCCGGCACGTGATCGCCCCGGCCGACGGCAAGGTGGTGGTGATCGAAGAAACTGAGGAGACGGAGTACTTCAACGACCGCCGCCGCCAGGTGTCCATCTTCATGTCGCCGGTGAACGTGCACGTGAACCGTAACCCGGTGGAAGGCGTGGTGAAGTATTTCAAGTACCACGCGGGCAAGTACCTGGTGGCGTGGCACCCCAAGTCGAGCACCGAAAACGAACGGACGACCATCGTGATCGAAACGCCCGGAAATTTACAGATCATGATGCGGCAGATTGCCGGCGCCCTGGCCAAACGCATTGTGTGGTACGTGAAGGAAGGCCAGGCCGTGGGGCAGGGCGAAGAGTTCGGCTTCATCAAGTTCGGCTCCCGCGTGGACGTGTTCCTGCCCCTCGACGCCAAGGTGCTGGTGAGCATCGGCGACAAAACCGTGGGCGGCGTGACGGTGATTGCGGAACTGGAGGAGTGAGGGAGTTTATGAGTTCAAAGTTCATGAGTTTAAAGTAGGTACGCGTTTGACGGGCAGCACCTTTTACTCATAAACTTTAAACTCATAAACTCCTTTTCAACTCATTTACTTATTTTCGCGCCTTCTACCTTTTTTAGCTCATGTTCGACTACTTGGATTTACCGCAACTGAAGTACTGGCCGGATGCTTCCATCCTGCAGGCCGGCGACATGTTTACGGTGACCAAGCAGTTTCTGCATTCTCCCTTCGGGAAGATTTTTTACGTGGAGGTAGAAGTCCGGGCCCGCCAGGTGGGGTGCCGGGTGTGGGTGATGCAACACCCCGACAAACCCGATACGTACGTGCTGGAACTGGAACGCAAATCGCGGCCGCAGCAGGACAAGAATTCCTCCAACAGCCAGCGCCGGTAAGCCGGTACGCCACCTCCTTTAGTGTCCCCTTGATCAAAAAGCCGCTAATGTTCGAACAACGAACAACGAATAACCAACAACGCCTTATTGTTTCACCAATTTTACCGTAGTCGTGCGGCCCCCGGAGGTAAGCCGTACCAGGTACAAGCCTTGGCGTAGGGTCGCCGTCCCCAGGTTCAGCGGGTTGTAGAGGGTAGGCCGGGCAATGTACTGTTCGGCCACGGCCTTGCCCGTAACGTCAAACACCTGCACCGTGAGCGGCTTGTCCCAGGCCTGCGCATTCACCCGCAACGCAACCGTTTGCCCGGCCACCGGGTTGGGCGACAGGTACCCGATGGGCTGGTTGGCGCCGTAGTCGCGGGTAGCCAGTTCAAAAGCTTTCTGAAAATTCGGGATGCCGTAGCCGAGCAGGGAATCGGGCCGCTCCGCCTGCGAAGCCGAACGCCGCAGGTAGGTCATCACTTCCAGGTTGGTCAGTTGCGGAAAGGCCTGCCAGAGCCCCGCTGCCAGCCCCGCCACCTGCGGCGCCGCAAACGAAGTGCCGTTGGAAGTGCCTACGCCCCCGCCGGACAGGCCCACCACGGCGCCCTGGCCCATGGCCGATACGTCGGGCTTCACCCGCCGGTCGGCGGAAGGCCCCACCGAACTGAAAGCCGCCCGGATGCCCCTGGCGTCTACCGCGCCGACGGCCAGCACCGAATCGCCGTCCGCGGGCGGCGTGATCGTCCGCCAGGCGTCGTTGCCTTCGTTGCCGGCGCTTACCACCACCAGGATGCCGGTGGCCGCGGCCAGGTCGGCGGCCCGGGTCACAAAGGCGGTGTTGCCGTCCAGGTCGCTCCGGCGGTAGTTCATGGCCGGGTCGTCGAACAGGTTATACCCCAGCGAACCCTGGATGATGTTGACGCCCACGCTGTCGGCAAATTCAGCCCCGACGAGCCAGTTCACTTCCTCCACGCGGTGTTCGCCGCTGCTGTCCTCCGTGCGCAACAGCCAGAAGGAAGCATCGTAGGCCGGCCCCATGATCTCGTTGGGCAGGTAGGCCGCCATGGCCGAAAGTACCTGCATGCCGTGCGCCTCGTCCTCAAAGACGCTCTCTTCCCCGGCCACGAAGTCGTAGGTCCCCAACAGGCGTCGTTCGCTCACCAGGCGGCTGAAGAACGGCAGCCGGTCGGTGTTGCGGAACCCGCCGTCGAGCACGGCAATGTGTACGTCTTTGCCCGTATAGCCGAGTTGGTGCATTACGTTTACGTTCATCAGGCCCAGTTGGGTAGCCGACGGTCCGTACGCCGCGGGATCGGGCGTCTGGCCGGTGCGGCCCGAGGGAGCGGTTGGTGCTTTTGGCTCCCCCTTGCGCAGCATTTCGGCGGGTTGCGCCTCCGTTACGCGTTCTTCCGCAGACCCGGTCACCACGAAGGGTAGCCCGCGCAGCCGTCCCAGCGCGGCCTCGTCGGCTTCGACCAGGGCGCCGTTCATCCAGCGGGAGGCGTACCACACCCGGGCCCCGGTCTGCCGCACGGCCCGCAGGTACGCCGGGTTGGGGGGCAGGTCGCGGACGGTCACCGCGATCCGTTGCCGCACGCGGCGGTCGATGGCCCGCTGCGACAGGAACTCGGCCGGCCGCGAAATGGCGTAGGGCGAATTGTTTTTGTCGGTGAACCGGATGAAATACCGGGCGTTCTGGCCGAAGGCGGCCATGTGCCAGACGAGACAACCCAGGATCAACACCAGTTTCTGCCCGTGGCGGCAGCTTCTCTTTCCGGACAGCGGCTTGTTGTGTACCATATTCCCTTGAACGTGTGGCGGTAGTGGTTTAGTGAGTAGAACTGCTTGTTCAATATGATTGTTGGCGAATCTGCGGGGTGTAGTCGTAACGAAGGCAGCGGCAACGGGGTAATTTAACGAAACGCGGTTTGGTTTGCCAGGTATTTTTCACCCTTCCGGAAGTTAGTAAAATGAGGGAGCGTACTTAAGTGAACATAAAGTCATCCCCCTGCCCCCTTCCCTTACGCACCAATCCTCCCGCAAGGGGGACCCCGTACCCATCGGTGCTGTAGGAAGAGAACAGTCCGTAGCCAACGAACTATACACAATCGGTTTATTCGCGTCGGATGAGTACGCAGCACTACGTTCGGTACGTTCGGCTCGCGCCTCCGTACCCTTGCGGGGTTGCCCGTGGGTAAGCGAAGGGGGCAGGGGGATGACTTTATGTTCACCCATCCAGTAAAATTGGTGTGAACTCCCCAGACCTGACCCCGATGACGCGTTAAGCGGAAATGAAATAATAATGCGCAGGGAATGGAACGGGCTCCCTGGTAAACGGTGAACATTTCGCTTTTCCAATTGCCGGTCCGGTAACAATTCACTAAATCGTGATTTGAGATTCGCCCGGGAGCCTTTACATTAGTGGGTTGCCTGCCAGATTCGGGCCGCACCGGCCCGGCTGCCTTTATCGTGCACCCACCAAAAATGAAAAAACATACCCTGACCTTTTCCCTGCCCCTGCTCATTCTCCTTGCCGTTGCCGTTTTTTCCTGCGGGCGGGACCGTCCCGGCCAGTCCTATTCGCTCCTTTCGCCCGATGGCCGGATTGCCATTGCGGTGACGGCCGGCAACGGCAGCCCGTTGCAGTACCGGGTGGCGTACGGCGGCAAGTCGGTTTTTCTCGACTCCCCGATCTCGATGACGCTGGCCGGCGGCACCGTGCTGGGCCGCGATACGGAAGTGGAAAAAACGGACTCGGCCCGCAGCGACAAAGCCATCAAGCCGCTGTACAGCATCAGCGACACGCTGCGGGACCGGTACAACGAACTTACCCTCCAGTTCAAGGGCAACTATTCGGTGGTGTTCCGGGCCTACAACGAAGGCATGGCCTACCGCTTCGTGACCCGGCTGCCGGGCCAGATCACCGTGGAAGCCGAAGAGGTGCAGTTTAACCTTGCCGGCAACTACCCGGGCTATTTTCACCCGATCGGCTTCGAAAGCTCCTCGGAGGAGAAGTACAGCTACCGCACGGTAGCCGAACTGGCCGATTCGGACACCAACATGACGAGCCTGCCCGTGCTGCTCGACGTACCCGGCGGCCCCAAGGTAGCCTTCCTGGAGTCGGACCTGCTCGACTACGCGGGCCTCTACCTGACGGCGGACGGTGGTTCGCGGCCGGCGCTGAAGGGAGCTTTGCCGGCTTACCCCAAACGGGTGAAACAGGGCGGCCACGAGGGCTTTAACCTCCGCGTGGAGGAACGCGAAGACTTCATTGCCCGCACGCAGGGCACCCGGTCTTTTCCCTGGCGGATTGCGGCCCTGGTGCCGAGCGAAAACGAACTGCTCACCAACCAACTCGTGTACCTGCTGGCCTCCGAGTCGAAGATCGGTGATGCTTCGTGGATCAGGCCGGGCAAGGTGTCGTGGGACTGGTGGGCGTCGCTCAACCTGGCGGGCGTGCCGTTCAAAACCGGCTTCAACACGGAAACCTACAAATACTACATTGATTTTGCCGCCCGCAACGGCATCGAATACGTGAACCTTGACGAAGGGTGGTCGGACCGGTTTGACCTGCTCAAGGTTACCGACAAGCTGGACATGCCCGAGGTGGTGCGGTACGCCCGGGAAAAGAAGGTGGGCCTGAGCCTGTGGTGCGTATGGCACACGCTGGACAGGCAGATGATCCCCGCGCTGGATCAGTTCGAGAAGTGGGGCATTGCCGTGTTGAAGGTGGACTTTATGGACCGCGACGACCAGGTAATGGTCAATTTCTACGAAAGGCTGCTGCGGGAAGCGGCCAAGCGGAAAATTCTGGTCAACTACCACGGCACGTACAAACCGACCGGGCTGCAACGGACTTATCCCAACAACATCAACAAGGAAGGCGTGCGGGGGCTGGAGTGGGACAAGTGGCACAAGGAAGGCGCCACCCCCGAGTATGCCGTCACCGTGCCCTTTATCCGCATGGTGGCCGGCTCGATGGACTACACGCCGGGGGCCATGACCAACGCCAACAAGAAAGACTGGCGGCCCGTGTCCGACCGCCCCATGAGCCTGGGCACCCGCTGCCACCAGTTGGCCATGTACGTAGTGTACTATGGCCCGCTGCAAATGCTCTCCGACACGCCGACGGCCTATGAGAAGGAACCCGAGGTGCTCGACTTCCTCAAAGCAGTGCCCACGGTGTGGGACGAAACCCGGCCGCTCCAGAACAAAGTGGGGGATTACGTGTCGGTGGCCCGGCGCAAGGGAAATACCTGGTACGCCGGCGCCATGACCGACTGGACGGCCCGGGACCTGACGCTTCGCCTGGATTTCCTGGGAGAAGGTACGTACCAGGCGGAAATGTTCGCCGATGGCCTCAATGCCGACCGCATCGGCAGCGATTACCGGAAAACCACGCGGCAAGTAACCCGCGGCGACACGATTACTGTGACCATGGCCCCCGGCGGCGGCTGGGCCGCCAGGTTTATGCCCTCTTTGTAGACAGGAGATATTTAGACGAAGACAGGAGACGTAAGACCGGAGCAGCATACACGCAGCGCACCCGTCTCACGTCTCCTGTCTAATGTCTTACGTCTCTCCTATTGTTTTTTAGCCAGCAGGGGGTCCGAATTCTGGTCGTTGTAGAACTGCTCTTCGGGCGACTGGTCGGCGGGGCGGCGGGGCACGTCGTCTTCACTGGTGTCCTTGTTCATTTTCCGCTGCTCCATCGTGGTGCCGGGCTTCTCCTGGCCCATCGTCCGGGTTTCTTCCGTTTGCTTCTTCTCTTTGTCCTCGTTCATAAAGCGTATCAATTAGGTGTACAACGGGTGTACGAGGCCGCAATGCGAAAAGTTTAGCAGCGGGAGGGAATGAAGGAGCCGGATCGGGATTTACAGGATTAAAGGATTAGCAGGATGGAATGAAAGAATAAGAAGAGGATAGGGGGATAGGGTTTAAACCCTATCCCCCTATCCGTATCCTACCAAACCAAACCCATATTGCCCCTCGTCATCCAATCCTGCTAATCCTTTATTCCTGTAAATCCCAATCCATCCTGCTAATCCTTCAATCCTATAAATCCTGATCTTACCGCTGCGGAATGTAAATCTGCAAGCCCACAGTGAGGCCCAGGCTGGAGTACTTGTTCAGTTGATCGCTGCGGAAGTAAGTGTAGCCGAGCTGTGATTCGAGGCCCACGAACTGGCTGATGAAGTAGGCCATGCCCACCCCGCCGAAGATGGAATAGGAATCCTGGCGTTGGATGATGACCCCCGTTGAAGCGTTGTCTTTTTCCCGGGTGCGGGAGTACTGGTAATCCGCCCCGCCGTTGATGAAAGGCCGGATGGCCGACTTGCCGAAGTAGTACCGCACGAAAGGTCCGATGCCGACGCGGTAGGTAAGGGTACGGGTCTCGATTTCGCTGTCGGGCGAAGGGGATGACCGGCTGGTGCTGTTTTGCAGGCCCATCGGGATGCGCAGCCCCACGGCGAAGTTGTCGATCACAAAGTAGCCGCCTTGCGGCGACAGGGAGGCGTTGAAGACTTTGTCGTCGGATTGTACCGTGTAATCCAGCCCGGCGCTGCCCCCCACCAGCATCGAACCCTGGTCCGTTTGGGCGTGGAGGGACAGGCACAGGCAAGCAAGTACCAACGGGAGGAAGATGTTTTTCATAAATGCGCGGGGTAACGTTGCTTTCTTTAACGGAACTGCCCTCCCGGTGGCCGTATTTCAGTCTTCCACCGGGAAGAAAAAGATGGCGATGCCGAAACTAAGCACGGCCAGCACGAACCCAAACATAAACACTGTGTACGAGATGCGCAGCATTTTATACTTGCGGCCCAGCACCTTGCCCTGGTAGTAGATGTCCCGCGTCATGCTGCCGTACAGGAATTCGCTGTCCTTCATCATTTCGCGCACCCCCTCCTCGTAGTCCTGGAGGCTCACGTTGTGAAAGTTCCCGAAAAAGAGCAGGTTGGTGCGTTTGGCCAGGATGTCGTCCCGCGTGAACGTGCCGCTCGACACGTTGGGCCGCGTGGCCAGCACCGCAAACACGATGGTCACCAGGCACACCGTCGTCAGGATGATCGTGGGCACCACCAGGTTGGGAAACTCCTCGAACTTGCGGATGAGAATACTCACCAGGATGGACACGATGATGGAGTTGACCGTAATCATGATGTTGGCCTTGTTGTCGGCCATGGCCGACAGCTCCACGTGGTTCTGGGAGGTGAGCCGGAACATCGTTTCGATGCCCCGTTCGGGCCGCTTTTCCTTCTCCTTTTTGACTTCCTTGACTTCGATTTCCTTACCCACTTTGGCTTCGGCCTTTTTCTCCTTCTTCTCCTTTTCTTTGGCTTTTTCGGCCTCCTTTTCGGCTTCCCGCTCGGCAATGGCCGCCTCGATCTTTTGCAGGTTGGCCTGCTTGCGGGGCTCCAGCACGGTACGGCCGTACTCGGTAAAGTAGTGGTGCTTCTCGTAGAACAGCTTGTTGCCGTAGAGCCACTTGCGTTTGCTGATCTTTTCGCCCGTGAGCAGGCTTACCTCCTGCCGGAGCAGTTCCGTTTTTTCGGCGTACGCGTCGGAGGCCAGGTGGTAGAGGTCGGCGTCGCACATCACTTCGGCCAGGGGGCCCTGGGGCCGCTGGGGCATTTCGGTGGCGGCAATGCACTGCAACACCTTTTCGATGCGCTTCTCCCCCACCCCCTGTTCTTCCAGGAACGTGCGGGCAATGTGCATGCTGGTGCGTTCGTGGTTGATGCGGCCGTCGCGGTAGCCCACGTCGTGCAGCCAGGCGGCAATGAGCAGGGTTTCCATCTCCTTGTCGCCCAGGCCAATATGCTGGCCGATTTCCCGGGCGGCCTCCACCACCTCGCGGGTGTGGTCCGCGTTGTGAAACAGGAAGGTACTGGAAAGGCGTTCGGTCAGGATAGACTCGGCGTAGGCGTGCGTACGGGCCAGCAGGTCTGTTTCAGGAGCCATTCGTGCAGGTTGCTTGTTTAAAGTTCATAAGTTTATGCGTTTATGCGTTCAAAGTCAATACGCGGATGACCGGTTGCGTGTTCCGACTCATAAACTCATGAACTTTAAAATCATAAACTGCTTTCCCGCAGGAACCGGATGAGTCTTTCCACGGCCCGGGCCCGGTGGCTGATCTTGTTTTTTTCCGAAAGGTCCATTTCGGCAAACGTCTGCGCGTAGCCGTCGGGCACGAACAGCGGGTCGTAGCCGAAGCCGCCCGTGCCGCGCGGCGCCCCCAGGATGGCGCCCCGCACCACGCCCTCGAATTGGTACGGCCGGCCGTCGAGAATGAGGGTAATGCTGGTGCGAAACTGGGCCCGGCGGTTTTCTTCGCCTTCCAGCTTGCGCAGCAGCAGTTCCATGTTGGCGCGGGCGTCGCGTTCGGGTCCCGCGTACCGGGCCGAGTACACGCCGGGTTCGCCGCGCAGGGCCTCCACTTCCAGGCCGGTGTCGTCGGCAAAACAATGTACGCCGTAGTGGTCCCACACGTACTGCGCCTTCTGCCGGGAGTTGGCCTCCAGGGTGTCGCCCGTCTCGGGCAGTTCCTCGCGGCAGCCGACTTCGTCCAGGCTCAGCAGCCCCACGCTTTCGGGCACCAGCGGCTTTATTTCTTCGATCTTGTGGGCATTGTTGGTTGCCATGCACAGTTTCATCCGGCTACCTCCTCTTTGTGTGCCACCGGCGCCAGGGCCGGTTCACGGGTTTGTTTCTGTAAATTCCGCGACAGGTACGTGTAAATGGCGGGCACGACGTACAACGTCAGGACGCCCGAAATGAGCATCCCGCCCACCACGGCAATGCCCAGCGACTGCCGGCTGCCGGCGGCCGTGCCCAGCGAGAGGGCGATGGGCAAAATGCCTAGGATCGTAGCCATGCTCGTCATCAGGATGGGCCGGAAGCGGGCCCCGGCGGCTTCGATCACCGCGTCGGTGCGGCGCAGGCCGGCCTCCTTGCGCTGGTTAGCGAATTCGACGATCAGGATGCCGTTTTTGGTCACCAGCCCGATGAGCATGATAATGCCGATCTGGCTGAAAATGTTTAGCGTTTGCCCGAAAAAATACAGCGTGCCCAGCGCCCCGGCAATGGACATGGGCACCGTAAACAGGATGATGAGCGGGTCCACGAAGCTCTCGAACTGCGCCGCCAGGATGAGGTAGATGAGCACAATCGCCAGCAGGAAGGCGAACAGGAGGCTCGACGAACTGTCCGCAAACTCCTGCGACTGGCCGGCCAGGTCGGTCTTGAAGGTCGGCGGCAGCACCTTCCGGGCAATTTCCTCCATCGCCGCAATGCCTTCGCCCAGCGTTTTGCCCTCGGCCAGCCCGGCCGTCACCGTGGCCGACACGTACCGGTTGTGGCGGTAGATGGCCGCCGAGTTGACCGACTCGTGGTAGGAAATCAGGTTGTCGAGGGGCACCATCTGGCCCTGGTTGTTGCGGATGGACAGCGTTTTGAGGTCCAGCGGTTCGTCGCGGTCGGCGCGGGAGAGCTGGCCGATCACCTGGTACTGCTTGCCGTTCATGATAAAATACCCGTACCGCTGGCCGCTGAAGGCCAGTTGCAGCGTGCGGGCCACCTCTTCCACCGATACGTTCAGTTCGGAAGCCTTTTCGCGGTTGATGCGCAGCACGAGTTCGGGCTTGTTTACCTTGAAATCGGAATCCACGAAGCGCAGCGTCGGGTTTTGCCCGGCTTCTTCGAGAAACCTGGGCAGCACTTCCACGAGTTGCTCCAGCGTGGGGGCTTGCAGCACGAACTGCACGGGCTGGCCCCCGAACCGGCTCCCGATGGTGGGCGGCTGGGCCGGGAACGTCCGTACGCCGGTAAAGCCTTCGAGTCCCTTCGAGAGCTGGCTGAAGATCTGCCCCTGCGTGCGTCCCCGCTGGTCGGGGTCCACCAGGAAGATGTTTTCGAGGCCCGTGTTGACCGGGGCAAAGGCGCCGCCGCCCGGAATTACGGCCGTGAGGGCAATGGAGGCGGCCAGTTCGGGCACCGAGTCGTTGATGTACTGGTCGATCTCGGCCATGTAATTGTCCATGTATTCGTACGAAGCCCCTTCCGGCGCCCGCACCTGTACCCGGATGATGCCCCGGTCTTCAATCGGCGCCAGTTCACTCGGAATCAGCTTGCCGAAAAGGATGATGAGCCCGAACATACCGGCCACGATGGGAATGGCGAGCCACTTCACGCGCATGAACCGCTCCAACGACCGGGTGTAGCCCCGCGTGAGGTTGAGATAGAACCGTTCGGTGGCCGCGTAGAACCGGCTGGGTTTGTCGTGCCGCTTGAGCAGGTAGGCGCACATCATCGGCGACAGCGTGAGGGCCACCAGCGCCGAAATGAGGATGGAACCGGCCAGCACCACGCCGAATTCGAGGAACAGCCGCCCGGTGAGGCCCTGCAAAAAGATGATCGGGATGAACACCGACACCAGCGTAACGGTGGTGGAAATGATGGCGAAGTAAATCTCCTTGGAACCCTGTACGGCCGCCTGGATCGGCGTCATGCCTTCTTCCACCTTGGCGTAAATGTTTTCGAGCACCACAATGGCGTCGTCGCACACCAGGCCGATGGCCAGCACGATGGCTACCAGCGTGAGCACGTTGATGGAAAAGTCGGCCAGGTACATGATGAAGAACGTGGCGACGATGGAAATGGGAATGGCAATGATGGGAATGATCGTGGACCGCCAGTCGCGCAGGAACAGGTAGATTACCAGCGCCACCAGGATGAAGGCAATGATCAATGTCTCTTCCACTTCGGCAATGGAGCGGCGCACCGGCTTGGTGTAGTCGTTGGCGATCCGCACCTGGATGTCGGCCGGAATCTCGGCCTTCATGGCGTCGAGCCGCCGGTACACTTCGTCGGCAATTTCGATCTCGTTGGCGTTGGGCTGGGGCTGAATCGACAGCAGCACGCCGGGCAGCGTACTGCGCCGGATCGAACTGCGGTCGTTTTCGGGAGCCAGTTCGGCGTACCCGATGTCGGCAAAGCGGACCGTGCGGCCACCCTCCGACTTGAGGATCATGCGGTTGAACTCCTCGGCGGTGGTCAGGCGGCTGTCGGTGCGCAGGTTGAGTTCGGTTTCGTTGCCCTCGATGCGGCCACTGGGCAGGTCGATGTTCTCGCGGCGCAGCGCGGCCTGGATGTCGGCCGGCACGATGCGGTAGGCTGACAGCTTCACCGGGTCGATCCACAGGCGCATGGAGAAGCGCCGTTCGCCCCGCACGAAAGCGCCGCTCACGCCGGGGATTGTCTGGATGCGTTCGCGCAGCACGTTGTTGGCAAAGTCGGAGAGTTCCATCAGGCTGCGGGTGTCGCTCTGCACCGAGAGGAACACCACCGACTGCGAGTTGGCGTCGGCCTTGTCGACCACGGGCGGGTCGGCGTCTACGGGCAACAGGCGGATGGCCTGCGACACCTTGCTGCGCACGTCGTTGGCGGCGGCTTCCAGGTCCACGCTGATGTCGAACTCTACGGTGACCACGCTGGCCTGTTCGCGGGAAATGGACGAGATGATGCGTACGCCGGCAATGCCGTTGATGGCCTGCTCGAGCGGCTCGGTGATCTGCGATTCGATCACTTCGGGGCTGGCGCCGGGGTAGGTGGTGGTAACGGTGATGATGGGCGGGTCAACGGCCGGAAATTCGCGGGTACCCAGGAACGTGAACCCGACCACGCCGAACAACACCAGCAGGATCGAGAGCACCATGGCCAGCACGGGCCGCCGGATGCTCAGTTCGGAAATGCTCATGGGTTAATGGTTTGGTTGGCGACGGCCTGCACGGGGATGCCGGGCTTGGCCCGCAGGATGTTGGTGGTCATGAGGGTATCGCCCAGGGCCAGGCCGTCGGTGATCTGCACGCTGCGGCTCGTGCGTAAGCCGGTTTCTACCCGTACTTTTTCGGCCTTGCCGTTGCGGACCAGCAGCACGCTGTTGCTTTCGAGGCCCGGGATCAGGGCCCGCGTCGGAATGAGCACGGTGTGTTCGATGGCGCTCAGGTCCAGCCCGATCATCGCCGAGGCGCCGGGCACGATTTCGCCGGCCCGGTTGTCGGCCACCGCCTGGATGAACAGGCTGCGGGTGTTGAGGTCGATCTTGGGTTCGATCACGGCGACTTTGGCCGCGTAGGTCTTGTCGCTGTTTTCCACCGTAAAGCGGATCTCCTGGCCGGGCCGCACGCGGCTGGCGTACTTTTCGGGCACGGCAAACTCGATCTTCACCCGGTTGATGTCTTCGAGGGTGACCAGCGGCAGGTTGGGCTGCACGAAGGCGCCTTCACTCACCCGGCGGATGCCCGTCTTGCCGTTGAACGGCGCCCGGATCTCGGTCTTGTCGAGTTGCACCCGGACGGCTTCGATCTCGGCGTCGAGCACTTCGATGGAACTGGCGACCCGTTCGTACTCCTGCTTGCTGATGCCCTCCAGCTTGAGCAGGGAGGCCGACCGGAATTCCTCCCCGGACGACAGTTTGCGCTGGGCGGTGAGCTTCTTGAGCTGCGCCCGCAGGTCGGCGTCGTCGAGTTTGAACAGGAGCTGGCCCTTGCGCACGCTGGCCCCGTCGGGAAAGTTGATCCGCACGAGCCGCCGGGCCTGTTCGCTCACGATCTGCACTTCTTCGTTGGCGACCACGCTGCCCACCAGGCGTACTTCCTCGCGGATGGAGGTATCCCTGACCACGTAGACTTCGGCTTTAATGGACTGGGGACCGGCAGGGGCCGCGGCGGGCTTCTCCTTCGCCTCCCGGCAAGCCGACAAGGCAGCGGCGCCCAGCAGGAAACCCCGGAGCAGGCATGAAAAAGGAAGGCGTTGGGAAATCATTTTCCTGGGGAAAACAGTACACGTGAACAGGGAAAAATCAAAAGGGTAAAATAGCATTATTTTAGCCAATCACGAAGTTTTTCCCGGATAAGTTATATTTAATCCCCCTAATTTTGTATCTATTCCCATGGCCCGTTTAACTGCATATTGATGGTACGCCACTTGGTTATCACCTTATTACTTCTCTTCCTGTTCCTGCCGGCCCTCCCGGTGGCGGCCCAGCAGCCCGCGGCCGGGCCCCGGGCCAAAGTACTCGTTTTGGGCCTCAAACTTACGCAGTTCAGCGCCGACGCCTACTCGGTGCAGGAGCTGGCTTTCGTGAACGACAGCACCGGCCTGCGCAACGACAATGCCAGCCGCGTGATCCGGACGTACAGCGACGAGGTCATTGCGGCCCTCACCGGCCAGTCCGATCCCCGCTACGAATTCGTGGCTGCCGACTCGGGCGCGGTGATGCTCGTGCACCGGCGGAGCACATACGTGGACTGGCAGAACGCGTTCAAGGAGTCCTACACCTCGATGACGGCCGATTCGGTGCTCGACGGACAGCTACGGGGCGTGATGGCGGGGTACGGGGCCGACTTCGTCCTCTCGCTTACCTTCTACGAAATTGCTTCGCACTACTACCCCATGTACGTGACGCCGTACCTGAAGGCCGAACACCGGATCGACTACGAAATCCTGGACCGCAACCTGGGCGTGGTGTCGGCCGGGCGGCTGTACCTGACCTCCCGCGACGTGCGGGCGGCGTCCATGCGTCCGCAGTACGCCAGGTTTGCCCGCGAGGTGGCCGACCGGCTGGAGATTGCCCTCACAAGCCCCGACCTGGCTGCGGCCCGCCGGCAGTTGCAAACCCTCAAGGAGCGCCGCCTGGCCAACGCGTGGGCCGGGGGCGTCTCGATGGGCTGGGGCGCGCCGTACGGCTGGTTCGGCCTCGAACTGGTCAAGAACCTGGGCCGGGGCTTCGACCTGGGCGGCGGCATTGGGTTTGGTCCCTCGGGCTTCAAGGCGGGGGCGGGGGTACGGGCCTACCTGCTCAACTACGGGCAGCAGTTCAACCCGTTCGTGTCGGCGCACGTGGCCTGGGCCTCGGGCTTGCAGTTTGACGTGGGCGGCGAGGAAGACGACAGCGGCAACCAACTGAACCGCGACGACATCAGCACGTTTAAAATTCCGACGGGAACGGCCCTGCACCTCAAAACCGGCTTCCGGTGGCTGCACCGGAGCCGCGCGTTGATGTTGGGGGTGGGCTACGGCGTACCCTTCGGCCGCTACAAGGCGGAGGTGACCGGCAACCGGTCGGCGGGCAGACGGCGGACGGCCGACCTGTTTACGCCCGGCGGGTTCGAGGCGGGCTTCACGTACCTGTATTACTTCGGCGGCACATTGTGAAAGGAGGGCCGGTGAGAGGGATAAGGGGTAAATCATCCCCCTGCCCCCTTCCCCAACGCAAAACCAACCGCACAAGGGGGACTGCGTACCCGGCGGTGCCGCAACAAGGCAATGATCTGTAGCAAGGGTACCATTTGCAGTAACGGTGCTCTCCGTGTTCGATGGGCACGCAGCACTACGTTCGGTACGTTCGGCTCGCCCCTCCGTACCCTTGTGGGTTTGCCCGTGGGCTGGCCGAAGGGGGCAGGGGCATGACTTTCTTTTACTTCCAATCTACTGGTATCTCTCAAAGCGCCGCGGCACGGTGTTTGGGGTTGCCTGCGGATTGGCGTACCTTTATACTGCGGTTGATTTTTAAGCGTTTATAAGCTACTCCCATTCCAACGCGTTCACTACCTTACCCCTGACTGATATGAAATGAAGATTACGTATTTGATTGTTTACCAGTACTTCATAATCAAATAAATGTTCTCCAATTTATCAGTTTAATCATATTCATCCTGGTATTATCACATTCATGAGATCCATTTTTGCACTCATTACCGGACTGTGGTTCGCCGTTCAGTCCCTGGCGCAATCGAACCAACCGCGGCGGGTTGAAATTGAAACCCGCACCAACGCCGACCAGATGCACGTAGTGCCCGTGGAGTCGGAAGGCGTGATCCTGTTTACGGAGGCGCAGGCGGGCAAATACACGTTTACCCGCTACAACACCGACCTCAAGGAAGACTGGACCGTGGACTGCATCGTGAACACCACGCTGAGCCTCAACAAGTACGTGTACCGCGACAAAGCGCTGTACCTGCTGTTCAACCGCTACAAAAGCCCCAACTACCAGGTCATCAAGCTCAACGTCCGGGCCGGCTTTGCCGAAAAGTACGAGTTCTACTCGCTGGACCGCCTCGACATCGTGGATTTTGACGCCATGGGCACCAACGCCTTCATTGCCGGCAAAACCCGCAACGAACCCGTGCTGCTGCACGTGAACCTGCCCGCCAAAAAAGCCCGTCTGCTGCCGTCGGCCTTCAAGAGCCGCACCGACATCCAGTCCCTGACGGTAGATACGCTGACCCGCACGCTGCACGCTACGTTCGTGGAGGGCAAGAGCCGCAACAAGAAGAACGTGATCGTCAAGTCGTTTACCCCGGCGGGAGAACCCGTACGCAACCTGGCGCTTTCGGCCGAGGGACAGAAAGACTTCGACCTGCTCAACGGCAAGCTTTCGGCGCTGGACGACTCGGTGGAACTGGTGATCGGCACCTACGGCACGCAGGGCCCCGTGTACGCCCGGGCCACCACGTACAACTACTTCGGCTACGGCTGGGGCAGCACCTACCAGGGCACGGCCGACTACTCGCAGGGCATCTACATCAGCAAGTTCCAGGGCGGCCAGCAGAACTTCCTCAAGTACTACAGCTTTACCGACTTCAAAAACTTTTTCCAGTTCATGGGCGAAAGGCAGCGCGAACGGATGGAAAGCCGCATCAACCGCCGCAAGTCGCAGGGCCGCGACCTGCGCCTCCAGTACCGCCTGCTGGTGCACGACATCATTGAACGCAACGGCCAGTACATCATGATCGCCGAAGCGTACTACCCCGAATACCGCACCAACTACAACTCCATGTACCCCGGTCCGTGGGGCTACGGGTACGGCGGCTTCGGCGGCATGCCCTACAACCGCAACACGCCCATCTTCGACGGCTGGGTGTATACGCACGCGGTCATCGCCGGCTTCGACCACCAGGGCAAACTGCTGTGGGACAACAGCTTCGAAATCTCGGACGTGAAGACGTTCAGCCTGCGCGAAAAGGTGAAGGTGAGCTTCGACAACGAAAACCTGATGCTGGCCTACAACCACAAGGGCGACCTGAAAACGAAGGTAATCCGCGGCAGCGAGGTGCTGGAAGCGAAGGAAAACGTACCCATCAGCACCGAGTACCAGGGCGACCGGGTGCGCAAGTCGTACACCGACGAGATTGAGTACTGGTACGGCAACAACTTCCTGGCCTGGGGCTACCAGAAGATCCGCAACGACTCCAACGAACAGGTCCGCGGCCGCCGCAGCGTGTTCTACTTCACCAAAGTCGGATTTTAAGAGAGACGGGAGATGTGAGACGGGAGACCGGTAGCTCCGGGCAATGTCTCCCTTCTTACGTCTCCCGTCTTATGTCTTCTTAAGGGCAATGTCTCCCGTCTCCCGCCTCTCTGCCAACATCTTCCGGGCAGCCTTACTTGTCTTGGTTGTCTTTCCCTTCGCAATAAAAGCCAAGGCCCAAACCCGGTACGCCTTTACGCACCGGCAGATGGGCACCACCTTCCAGGTGCTGCTGTACGCGTCCGACTCATTGCAAGCCCGGGAAGCCGCCGCCGCCGCCTTTCGCCGCATCGACACCCTCAACGCGATCCTGAGCGACTACCGCGACGACAGCGAACTGAACGCCCTCTGCCGCACGGCGGGTTCGGGCCGGTGGGTACGGGTGAGTCCGGACCTCTGGCGGGTGCTGCGCCGCTCGCACCGGGCGGCCCGCAAAAGCAACGGCGCCTTCGACCTGACCGTGGGACCGGTGGTGCGGCTCTGGCGCCGGGCCCGCCGGCAACACGAACTGCCCACCGACGACGCCCTGCGGGAAGCCCAAAGCCGCACCGGCTACGCGTACGTCCGCTACCGCCCCTTCCGGAAGGCCGTGCGCCTGCAAAAGCCGGGCATGCAATTGGACCCGGGGGGCATCGGCAAGGGCTACGCCGTGGACGAAGCACTGAAGGTATTGAAACGACACGGCATTGAGGCGGCCCTGGTGGACGGGGGCGGCAACCTGGCCCTGGGGGCGCCGCCGCCCGGGAAGGCGGGCTGGCAGGTGCAGGTCGGGGCGATGGAAGGCGACACCAGCCACGCGGTAACCGTTACGCTGCACCACGCCGGCGTCTCTACTTCCGGCGACCGGTACCAGTACGTGGAAATAGACGGCAAGCGGTACTCACACATCGTGGACCCCGCCACGGGCACCGGGCTGGTGAACCAGTGTACGGTGTCGGTCATTGCCCGCAACGGCGCCGAAGCCGACTGGCTCTCCACGGCTGCCAGCGTGCTGGGACCGGCCCGGGGCATGCGGTTGGTTAAAAAAGTGCCTAAAGCCTCGGCGTACATCCTGGCGCCCTCCGGCAATGGCTTCCAGCGTTTCTCTTCATTATGACCGATCCGGCATCGGATCTATTCCAATGCCAGCCGTGCGTGTTTGGGGTACTTCACCGTGTAGCCAACGTTCAGCTTTTTGGCCTCGGCGGGGGGCAGCGTGAATTGCCAGGTAAGCCTCCCCGTGGTCTCGTCTGCCACGGCGCCGGGTGCCTCCTGCCGTTCAACCGTAATTTCACTCTGCGTCGAGACGGGAAACTGGTCGTACACCACCAGGTTCACCGGCTGTGCTTTCTTGTTGCGGATGGTGATTTCCCAGGCCTTGGCGTCCCGGCGGTTGGCCCCGATGAACTGCTTGCTGGTAAAAGCTTCCACCTTCGTGCGGCTCACGGTGATGTTTTTGTCGCGGCCCAGCGACAGCGTCAGCGTATCGGTGGTTTGCCCCACGTCGAGCAGCGACTTGCCCAGGTACGTGCCCTCAAAAAACAGGTTGGCTTCGCCGGCCAGCAGGTTGTACTCCTCCCAGCCCGTAATCTTGGCCGTCAGGAAGGCGTCGGTGTCCAGCTTGGGCACGCAGGAGTACTGGTAATAGGCCGGAATGTCGTATTCCTGCATGTCCACGGCGTACTGCTTGCCGTCGGAGGGAATCGAGTAGGGAATGTCGATCCGGAAGGAGACGGACGTTTGTTTTACCTCCTGCGTGGCAACGGCGGGCACCACGGGCTTTTCCCGGTGCGGTTTTGTCTGCACGCCGGCTACTTTGCCCTTCACCCCATACCCGGTTACTGCTACTTCACTCAAACTGGCAACGTCGGGTTGCATCGCCAGGTGCATCGTTGGCGAGTGGATGGGCATTTCCTGCGTGGTAAAGCCGATGAAGGAGTACACCACCGCGGAAGCGCCGGGCGGCACCTGCAACGAATAGCCGCCACCTGCATCCGTAACCGTACCCACGGTGGTTCCCTTGATGACCACGTTCACGCCCGGGAGGCCCTGGCCCCTTTCATCGGTGATGCGGCCGGTGATCTGGCGGACGTTCGTGGCGGCGGCGTTGGCATCGCCCCGGGAAGGCGGCGGCACCGGCCGGTAAAAGCCCAGGTACCACGGGTTCAGCACGGGCTGCGAACCACTCTGCGCGGGGTCACCCGTGGAGAGGGTCAGCTTCACGTCTTTCCAGTTTTCGCCGGAGGTCTGGTGCACGTTGGCCTTGTAGACCAGGGCTACCGGGCTGCTCACGTCCTTCACCCGGATGTCGTAAGTGGGCCGCCACCCGGCTTCGTTCACCAGGTAGCTGACCACGAAGCGGGCCGCCGTGGCCGTTTTGGCGTTCACCGAAACCACAATTTCGCCGGTAGGTTCGTCCTTCCGGGCCCGCAGTTCCTGCAACTGGCGGTTGATCTTTTCCATTTCCGCGTCCAGCCCCTTGATGCTGCGCGTTTTCTCCAGTTGCTTGCTTTTCAACTCGGCCAGGCGGGTCCGGTAGAAGTCGGCCGCTTCCCGCAGGTCGCTTACCTTCACGGCCTGGTTCTGGCTGCCGAGGCGTTTGTTTTCCATCAGCACCTCCTCTTCCTGGCCGTACACGCCCAGCAGGCTGCTTTCATTTTCCTTCCTTTCCCGCAGGGTTTCGAGGCGGCTTTCCAGGTCTTTGATCTCCTGCACCTTGGTTTGTTCGTTCAGGTAGTTCAACTGGTGCAGCACCGAAAGTACCGTAAAGTTTCCCTCGCCTTTTACCTGGATACTCTGCGTACTGAGGGCCGCCGGCATGCCGCCCAGCAGGAGTTGCGTAGTACCCGGGGAGAGCGTCGTGGACGCCGTGCGGGTCACCTGCGCCCCGTGCAAAAAAACGGTGACGGATTCAATTTTTGAATCCATTGTTTTACGGTTCTCGTTTGCCCTCAGCAGCAGCGGGAGGTGCAGCAGGAAGAGGGCGGCTAAAATTGTTTTCATGGAATAGGGTTTTGCCCCCGTAAGATGCAGCGGCAACGCGTATTCCATACTTTTGTCCTTCCAACCCCAACCACACCATGCAATACAACCAACTGGGAAAATCCGGCCTGCGCGTCAGTGAAGTGAGCTTCGGCTGCATGTCGCTGGGCAGCGACCACGCCGAAAACGCCCGGCTCCTGCACCGGGCCCTCGACGGCGGAATCAACTTTTTCGACACGGCCGACCTCTACGACAAAGGCGCCAACGAGGAAACCGTGGGGCGGGCCTTGGGGGGAATGCGGCAACGGGTGATCATTGCCACCAAGGTGGGCAACCAGTGGCGCCCCGACGGCAGCGGCTGGGACTGGAACCCTCGCAAAGCGTACATTCTGGGAGCCGTGGAAGGGAGCCTGCGCCGCCTCGGAACCGACTACATCGACCTCTACCAACTGCACGGCGGCACCCTCGACGATCCCATCGACGAGACGATTGAAGCGTTCGAGCTGCTCAAAGCGCAGGGCAAGATCCGGCAGTACGGCATCTCGTCCATCCGTCCCAACGTGATCCGGGAGTACGTGCGCCGCTCCAACCTGGCAAGCGTGATGATGCAGTACAGCCTGCTTGACCGGCGGCCCGAGGAAACGGCCCTGGAACTGCTGCGCGGGCACGGCATCGGCGTGCTGGCCCGGGGCAGCCTCGCCAAGGGGCTGCTGGTAAGCAAGGCGCCCGAAAACTACCTCAATTATTCAGTGGAAGACGTGAAAAAAGCCGCCGCTGCCGTGCACGCCCAAGCGGGTGCGGCCCGCGACCCGGCGGCGGTTGCCGTGCGGTTCGTGCTGGGGCACCCGGCCGTAACCTCTGCTGTGCTGGGCATCCGTACGCCGCCGCAGCTCGAAGCGGGCCTGGCCGCGGGCCGTACGGCGCCGCTCACCGTCCCGGAGGCCGACGCGTTGCGGAGCGCCTTACCGCCCAACACGTACACCGAACACCGCTAAGCTTCGGGCTGCACGGGTTCGCTCAGTTGCCGGGCGAAGCTGGGAAACTCGCGGGGCGGCATGAACTGCTCGTCGAGGACGTGCTTTTCGAGCAGGTGCTGCAAGGTTTTGGCCAGGTTGTAGAACCGGTCAATGTACATCTGCACGCGGCCCATGGCCCCGTCCCAATCCTTGTCGGCCGGCTCGTGCAGCATGCCGAAAAACTGGAACAGTTTGTTGAGGTACACCGCGTAGATGCTTACTTCGAGCGGGTAGAAAAACCCGCGGATGATGATGTAATCGTCCACCTTGGAGCCTTCCATGCGGGGTTCGTCGCCCAGGTGCAGGCGGAACGAATTTTCCTGCACCACCAGGTCGTAGTTGGTAAGCTGGAAAAAGTCGAGTTCGTCGGCAATCTGGGGCAGGATTTCGTTTTCCCAAACCTGCTGGAGCAGTGCCGTGCGGCGCTGGCTGTCGATGGTGATGAGTTGTACCCGGTACGCCTCTTCCAGCTTCCGCATGACCTTCTCGCGGAAACTATTCATCGTCTCGGGGTCTTCGAGGTTGTCGTGCGGAGCGAGCAGGTTGACCAGGCCGTAGCTGTCGGTAAAGCCCTGGGCGGTATCTTTCACCCGGAACTCGCACTCCCCGACGGAGTAAATGCGTTCGGAAGGATCGTAGCCGTTCCGGTGAGAAAGCTGGAGGGGGGACCAGTCCATTTGCGCCAGCGCGGCGTCAAACTTCTGGAAGGCAACCGGGTGTAAAAGGGTGCTCATGCAGGATACAGGAAAAATAGGGTTGTATCTCACGCATACGCAAAAAAAGCCGCCGGGTTGGGCTGAAACGGGCAAGTTTTAACGCGCTGATGCCGATTCACGGGGGGAGTTAGACCTTTTTCCCCGGACCGGCTGGTTCATTCGTCTCGGGACGATGCTTTATTTTTATATTTTTCCAAGAATGTTTTGAAACATTGCTTCCCGTTCCCCGCCCGTCCGTGCTGATTCATCTACAGCCTTTTTCCTTTCCGTCCCATTCCGGGCACCCGGTAAACCGCTTTTGGGTCCGGGCCCGCCTTTTTTGATTTATCCAATAATTCAGCTTTTTCTTCCAAGTTCCCGAATCCGGGTTTCGGGGGTACGGCGTATGTATGCGGTCTGTTGCCCGGGAAGCTATTCGTAAAAGACGCAATTCTACTTTACAAACCCTAAATCATTACCACCATGCACAAATCTCTTCAAGAGAAGGAAGGCAAGGATGCCATCGTTCATCCTCAGCTTTTTCAGCGCCGCAGTTTCCTGTTGAAAGCGGGCCTGGCTACGGCCTCCGCCGCCGTGTTGCTCACCGGCTGTAACCCCGACATGATTGAATCGTCCACCGACGTGGCTTCGAACCCGTCCGGTGCCCGTACCGCCGCCACCAACGTAGACCTTGGCACGGGCGACGTCGCCGTGCTCAACTACGCCTACCTGCTCGAACAACTGGAAGCCGCGTTTTATACCCAAGCCGCCAGCAGCCAGCGTTTCCTCGACCGCCTCACGGCCTCCGACCGCCGGTTTTTCCTCGAAGTACGTAACCACGAAATCATCCACCGGGAGTTCTTCAAGGCCGCTCTGGGCGCCAACGCCATTCCGGAAGTGAGCTTTAACTTCAGTTCCATCAACTTCGTGGACCGCAACCAGGTGCTGGTTACGGCCAAGACGTTCGAAGACCTGGGTGTAGCCGCTTACAACGGCGCCGGCCGGTTCCTGCAAACGCCCGCCTTCCTGACGCTGGCCGGCAAGATCGTGTCGGTGGAAGCCCGCCACGCCGCCTACTTCCGCGAAATCCTGGGCACCTATGACCGCTCCATGCTGGATGCCACGGCCTTCGCCGGCGACGACATCATCGACGAGAACGGGCTGGACCTGGCCTACACGCCGACCCAGGTACTTGCCGCCGCTGCTCCCTTCATCAACGGGGAAGTGAAATTCGAAGCCCTCGCCTAAACCACCCTAAACCGAATTCTTGTCATGAACATATTCAATCTGATCGAAACCCTCGATTCCAAACAAACCGTCAGGGAAGACTTAGCCTCCCTGGCCAACCGCCGCGACATCTTCCGGAAACTGGGTGATTTCGGCAAAAAATTAGCCCTGGGTACGCTCTCCCTGGGCGCCGTGACTGCGGCCTCCACCCAAAAGGCAATGGCCGCCGACAGTGCTTCCGACATCCTCAACTTCGCCCTGCTGCTTGAGTACCTGGAAGCTGAATTTTACGTCAAGGGCCTCGACGCCGGCATCATCCCGTCGGGCGCCCCCGAGCAAATATTCATGCAGATCAGCAAGCACGAAACCAAGCACGTGGAATTCCTCAAGGTTGCCCTCGGCAGTGCGGCCATCGAAAAGCCGGAGTTTGACTTTACGGCCAAAGGCATGTTCAAGCCGTTTTCGAGCTACGGCCAGTTCCTGATCCTGTCGCAGGCGTTCGAAGACACCGGGGTGCGGGCTTACAAGGGCCAGGCGGGTAACCTGACCGGCGGCGGCGACCTGCTCACGGCCGCCCTGCAGATCCACTCGGTGGAAGCGCGTCACGCGGCCCGCGTACGCCGCCTGCGCGGTGTGCAGAGCTGGTACCTGCGCACGGCCCGCGACCGCAACGTGGCCGCCGTGTACGCCGGCGAAGACAACGTAACCCAGGGGGGCGTTGACCTCACCACCATCACCGACATCAACGTCGTTGACATCCAGGAATCGTTCGACGAGCCGTTGACCAAAGAGGAGGTAACGGCCATTGCCCAGCTTTTCCTGGCATAGGCGGCTTTGGTTGCTAGTTATTTGGTTAATCTTCAAACAAAAAAACCCTTGCCGTATTCGGCAGGGGTTTTTTAGTGGCAGTCAGATGATGGAGCTATGAAAAAAGGGCTGCGATAGGCAGTGGGTCGTTACCGGGCCCGGCCCGGGTTGAAGTCCGTTTGGTTCGATTCTACCAGTGCTTCTTTCAAAGACACTGCTTCCCGCAGGAGCGTGATGTGAAGTTCGTACAGGGAGCGGAGTTCCCGCAGCATTTCCAGGTTTTCTTCCTGTAAAACAACCGTATTTGCTTCAAAGTTTTGGTAGGCGTTGCTCATATTGTCTGGGATTATGAAAGTGAAGGTATACAATTGCAGCATACACCGGTACCAGATTTAGACGTAAAGGCCATTTTAGCAGTTAAACTGCCCTTTTTAGTCGTTTTTCTCAAAAAAAGTCTTCGTTTGGGCAATACCGAAGATGGAAGAGGAGGAAAACGGATCAGGATTTACCGGATTAGCGGATGACCAGGATGGGAGGATGAGCAGACGAGGGGTAATACAAACAACTTAACCGCAAAGATCGCAAAGGAGGACCGCAAAGGGCGCAAAGAGGTAGGCGTTCCCCTTGCGGTCTTTGCGTCTCTATTGCGATCCTTGCGGTTCAGTTTCTCTGCGGTTCAGTTTCTCCCACCTCCCATCCTGGTCATCTGCTAATCCGGTAAATCCTGATCCGTCTCCCTTTTTGGCCGTTACCTGGCTGGTTCGGCGGCGGTGCGCAGGTGCCGGATGGCCGCCCGGAGCCGGGTTTTCACCGTACCCAGCGGCATGCCGAAAGCCTGGGCCACCTGTTCCTGCGTGCAGCCCAGAAAGTAAAAATGGTCAATGAGCAGTTGGGACTGGAAGGGCAGCGACGCCAGCAGCGGCTCCAGGCCGATGGTGTCGGTAGACGACTCGTAGTACACGTACCGGTCGGCGATGCCCAGGCCGGGTTCCGGGTGCCGGTGGGCCTGCTGCCGTTTCAGGGCGCGGAGGTGGTCGATGGCTGTGTGCCGGGTCACGTTCAGCAGCCACGTAAAGAGCGACCCTTTGGCGGGATCGTACGCATCCATGTTCGCCCATATTTTCACGAAGGCATCCTGCAGCACGTCGTCGGCCACCTCGGGCGACTGCACCACCCGGCGGACGATGCCGTACAGGTTGGGGGCGTACCGGTTGTACAATAGCGCAAAGCTTTCCTTGTCGCGGCGCTTCAGCCGTGCGACCAGTTGGGGTTCGGAAATGGAGGTTGCCAGGGACCGCAAGACAGATGCAGTAGTTTAATGGGAATGAAGGACTTATGTCCATCGTACTGCCGTTATACGCCCCCCCGTCCGTAAGGATGCAACTTGGTTGCGTTTTGCCGCCGGTTTCGCCCGCAAATGTTACCATCCGCATAGCTATTCTACTGTATATGCATCCGGAACCTGGAAAACACCAATCCAGGACCTTTTAATAAATATGTTCAGCATTTTTGATGTGCAACCCCTGTCTTACCCGGGAAAACGAGCAAAGCCTGCCGGGTAGGCAGGCTTTGCGATGCGGAGAGCGGTTTTTCCTACAAACCAAGTTTTACGATTTTGAACACCCGGACCTCATTGTCGTGGGTCACGTGCAGGTAATACACGGCCGGCGGAAGGTCGAGCCCCAGGGTCAGCTTCTTGTTCAAAGGCAGTTCACTCACCTTCCGGGCCACGCGCCCGAAAGCGTCGTAGATGACCACGGCAGCGTTCTCACCGGGCTTGCCCTTGACCGTCAGCGTAAATTCACGTGCGAAGGGGTTGGGGTTGTATTCCACCGCAAACGCTTCGGGGGCCGGCTTCCCGGCACCGGCTACCCGGGCCCGCGGCGTAGTCACCTGGAACTGCTTCTTGCTGACGGCCGTACCCCCCGGCGTGGTCACGTACAGGAACGCGGTCACTGCGCCGGCCGGCACCGTGGCGGTAATCGTACCCGCACTTACCACCCGGAACGTAATCGCGGCCACCGTACCGAACCGCACTGCTGTAGCACCGGTAAAGTTGGTGCCGTTGAGGGTCACCTGCGTACCCACGGGTCCTTTGGACGGCGTAAAGTCCGAAATGGTGGGCGGCTGGGGCACGGTCACCGTGAAGGGCGTGGCCGTAATGGCCAGCCCGGCCGGGCCCGACACGGCAATCGGCCCGGTGGTGGCGCCGGCCGGAACCGTCGTCACCAGTTGGGTGTCGGTGGCCGAAAGCACGGTTGCCGTTACGCCGTTGAAGCGCACCACGGTCACGCCCGCCAGGTTGCTGCCGGTGAGGGTTACCCGGGTACCTACGGGACCGGAGGCCGGCGTAAAGGCCGTGATCCGGGGAGCCAGTGAACGAACCGTGACCGTTATGGTTTCTTCGGCGGCCAGGGCCGGGGTACCGTCGTCCGTCACCCGGACCGTAAACTGGTAGTTGTTTCCTCCCTGCGCGGTGGTCGTGGTCCATCCGAATGCACCGGTAGCAGCGTCCAGGGTGGCACCGTAGGCATCGCCTGCCAAGGCGTAGGAGAGCGTCTGGCCGAGGCCATCGGCATCCGTAGCCGTGGCCGTGAAGCGGAGCGTATCACCGGCATTCACGGTCCGGTTGCCGATGGCAGCCAGCACCGGGGCCCCGTTCACGACCAGTTGCACGGTGGTTCCCGGCACGGCGCGGTAGTTGCGGGCATCGGCCGGCGTAAATTCAGCCGTGAGCGTGCGGCGCCCCGCAGTGAGCACAGTGCCGGCGGCCGGCGTGTAGGCAAACGCACCGGCTACGTCAGCCGCCGCATTCAGTTGGCTGCCCGACAGCACGGTGCCTTCGGCTACGGGGGCCGGGTTCGGCCAGGTAACCACGGGCGTCGCTTTTTCAACGGTAAGGGTTACCGACCGGCTAACCGTCGTGTAATCGGTCTGGTTGTCGGGCGTGAACGTAACCGTCAGCGGGTGCTCCCCGGCATCGAGTACGGTGCCGGCGGCCGGCGCGTAGGCGAACGTACCGGCCACGTCGGCCGTCGCGTTCAGTTGGTCGCCCGAAAGGGCCGTGCCGAACGTCACCGGCAGCGGCGTTGCCCAGGCAATGACCGGGGTGGTTCTGACCCGCACAGTGAAGTCGTCCGCACTGGCAATCGCTCCTGAGGGAGTAACCACGCTGACCGGGCCGGTGGCCGCTCCGTCGGGAACGGTAGCCGTAATCAGCGTGTCGGCCACCACCGTAAAGGCGGTTGCGTTCACCCCGCCGAATTGTACTGCCGCGGCGCCGGTAAAGTTAGTACCGGTAAGCGAAACCAGCGTGCCCACGTAGCCGCTCAAGGGGCTGAAACCGGCAATGGCGGGTCTGGCCGGCATCACCGTTACCGTTACCGAATCACTGCCCATGCAGCCGTTCCGGTCCACGGTATAAGCAAGCGTAAAGGTTCCAACACCGGCCAGCATGGGGGTAAAGCGGCCGTCGGCGTCTACGCCCGTGCCCGACCAGGTGCCGCCCAGGGGGCTGAAACCGGTAAGGTAAAACTCCGTGGTATCCGCCAGCACAGTACGCGCCGCCCCGGCTTCCACCACCACCCGCGGGTGCACCGTCACGGCAACCGGCTTGATGCTGGCGCAGCCGCCTTCACCGGCCGTTTTTTTGAGATAATACGTACCTGACTCCGCCACGGTGTGGGGGGCATCCAACGGCACGGTTGCCAGGGAATCCCGCCAGTACGTGACGGTGCCGGCCACGTTAGCCGGGTCGCTGAAAGTGCCGGCCAGGTCTACCGTACCAGGGGCGCACACGGCCGGCGGGTTGGTAACCAGCAACTGCGGCACCGGCCGGACGGTCAGTACGAAGGTAGTCTCCCCGCTGCCCCCGTCGGCCGTAACGGCTTTTACCGTAAGGGTGGCCGAGCCCGTTTGCCCGGCGGCGGGCGTCACGGTAAGGGTGCGGCCCTCCGTGGTTTCTTGCAGCAGCACGTCGTCGCCCGACACCAGCGCGGGGTTGGAGGACGAAACCCGGATGCTTACGCCGGCTGCGGGGTTGCTCCCGTCGCGTACCGTGAACGCAATGGGGCCGGTGCCCGTACTGCCGCAAACCGCCCGGTCGGTGAAGCCGCCAATAACGAGGCTTCTTCCGGTGAGCGTCACCGACGATTCGGACTGCTGCTTCATGGCCTCCTGGTTGCCCACGTTGTCGACGGCCCGGGTGAAGAAGCGGTAGCTGCTGCCGAATTTGCCCGTAAACTGGGTGGACGTTTCGGTGATTCCTGATTTGTATACCCCGAACGGGCCGTTGTCTTCCGATGCGTACAGGGCGTAGCTGCGCACGCCGGCGCCGCCCGCGTCATCCTGCCCGGTCCAGTGCACGGTGACGCTGCTGGTATTGTCGCCGGGAACGAGGGGCTGCACGGTGCTCGACGGGGCGGCCGCATCAACGGTGTTCCAGACTTCGGGCGTTTCGATGGCGGCGTTGACGTCAAACACAATGCTGGCTTTCGCGTGGATCGTATCTCCCGTGGCGGTATGGTTGGCCGCTTTGATGGTGTAGGACACGAAGCCCTCCCCGATGGCCGTGCTGTCGTTGACGGGCAGAAAACCCAACACCGCGTTGGTGGGCGGCAAGCCGGTCCGCGGGTCTTTGGATTCGAAGATCCAGAAGGCTTCTTTTTTGGTAACGTCAATGCCCGCCGTCACGTCCACTACCACGCCCAGCGAATCCATTACGTCGAGCCGGGCCGAGTAGAAGGTTTTGTTCTCGGGCACCCGGAAGGTGAACCGGCCAAACCCGAAGTTGCCCAGGCGGAAGGAAAACAGGTTTACGTTTTCGTCCAGCGGGTGGGAGATTTTTACCAGCTGGGCCGGAGCCGTGGCAAACTTGGGATCGTTTTCAAACCGGACCATGTAAGGCTGCACCTCAAACTTGGAGATCATTTTACCGGGCCCGTACCCTTCCGGCCCCACGATGTCGTTGGGGTCTTGGGAACAGACGATGGGAATGAAGATCACCCGGCCGCCCATGGTCTTGGTGCAACGGGTACCCTTGTCGGTAACGGTTACCGAGTAGTAGCCGCCGGCGGTTACCGTTTTGGTGCCCCCGGGCCAGCTGTACTCGTAGTTGCCCGACCCGCCCGAAGCGGTGGCCCGCAGGGTCACGGACGGCGGGGAAGTGTTGTTGCAAAACTCGTTGGTGCCGAAGCCCGAGACGCTCACCTGCATCTCATTGGGCGCCTTGATGGTGAAGTTTTTGGTGAACTTACAGCTCGACCTTTTGTCCCGCACCTGGGCCACGTGGTTGCCCGTCGACAGGTTCTCGAACCGGTTGGAGGTCTGGAACGCCCCGCCATCCACGGCGTATTCGAAGTCAAAATTTCCGCCCGAAGCCGTAACGGTGATGGTCGCTTTGCCATCGGCTTTGTTGCAACTCGACGCGTCGGTGGTGCTCACGCTGATGCCCGCGTACACCCAGGCGGGGATCAGGTTCATCATCAGCATGAAAAGGATGATGAAGGGTTTATGGTATCTGGGGTAACTGCAATTCATAATCCGGTTAGTTGGGCTTTTGAAAGGTGAGGAGGGGCTGAAACACCCGTGCAACACGGGCTTGCCGGGGGCGTGGCGTCACTGGTTCAGTGCGGCTTTGCCAATGGCTTTCCCGTAGGGGCTCGACAACGCCGCGGCGGCTTTTCCCTGGTTCGTTTTCAACTGCTCGGGCGACTCCTTCCGGGAAGGGTTCGCGGCCTGCACAATCGTTTTCAAGTCAGTAACCACTTCCCGGGTCGCCATTTTCAGGTCGGCCGGCTTTTCGAACTTGTCCGACCATTCGAGGCAAAGGGCGCCGTAGGATTCTTCGGCGAATTCAAACAGGGTGTTTTCGTTGAGAAAGCCCTTTCCCTTGGCGGTTGCACCGGCAACCCATTCCCTGGCAGGCCCTTTGGCGGAGCCCGTAGCCTTGCGGACGATCACGATCCAGGTCGTGCCCGAGAGGGGAGTGATCTGCGGGGGTACGTAGCCGCTGAGCCGCGAAAGCGTGGGGTTGATGCGCTTGACAAAAATCACGTTGTCAAAATTGCCCTTGATGGCCGTTACCAGATTCAGTTTGATGAGGCCATACCCGGTGACGGCTTCGGCGAAGCCGGGCTGGGCCTCCGGGATTACGCCCGATTTGAGGGCCAGGGGCGGCTCTCCCATCTCGGGCAGTTTAAACACCCCGATCATCACGTCGCCGTTGGAAACCGCCGACGCAAACTTTTTGGCAATGTTCTCGTCGACCTGTACCTGGTTCACGTTGTGCTGAGATTGGGCGCTGACCCTGGTAACGAATGCCGTTGCCAGCAGGGCAGCCAGGAAAAATAAGTAGGTTTTCATTGGAATCGCGTTGAAGAAATCAGGGACAAAAGGTATACGTACATTTCATGGCAACCCGGAAGCTGGACCCGGCCGCGTTTTTAGCCTCTCTCTCAACGGCGCATCTTCGGCTGGTGGCATTGGGAGCAAAGGCAGTCCGGTTGCTTTGCGTGATTTCGTTGTTTTCTGCGGCGACAAAACTAGCCCGCACCAGCGCCTCGGCACCGCTTTTCGTACCCGAAATGTAAGGGCCGGCGGCAATAACCGCACTAATCACTCTTTCCGCCCGCCACAAGTCAATCAAAATGTTGGAAGAAGTACCTTCGATCTGTCCCTGGTGGAACACTTCTTCGGCAATAATCATGGCCATGAACTGGGAAGTAGATGGGCCGCTCCACACGGGTCTGGCCACCATTGCCCGCACGAACGTACCCTGGGCAATGGTGCCTTGCCAGGAACCGTTGGGCAATTGCTGGGCCGAAATCTGCGGGGTGCCCGTAAAGTACTGCGTAGGTCCGGCGCTGCCGTCGAAGCAGTTGCCGCTCCCCAGCGAGGCGCTGGCCGTAAACGTCGGCTTGTTGGTCGAGTTGATGGTTCTGCCATTGACCACGAGGCTGCCCGAAATTTCGTACTGGCTGTCGTTGTTGCAATGGCTGGCCTGGGTAGAGTACCAGATGGCTTTCTGGATCTTGCTTTCGGCGTTGGCGCTGATCGGGTCAAACGTCAGCGTGGTCGTTCCCAGCGGGTTGCCCAGTGAGGTTACGCGCGGCCGCGAAGTGAGCGTCACGCCGGCGAGGCAGGCGGTAAAATCACTGCGGGGAATGGTTGCGGGCACGGGTTCGAGCCGGATGTCGGCCGGTTCCCCGTCGCACACGGTGGTTTTCACCAGGGTAATGGTAAAGCCCGTCAGCGCCTGCACCGTTACGTCGTCGGTGGATACGAAGCTGAAATCGGGCCCCGTCACCGTCAGGGTGTAGGTGGTGGTAGCCGTCGGGTTGGCCGTCGGATTGAGCACGTTGGGGTTGTCGAGCCCGGTTTTGGGGCTCCAGGCGTAACACCAGCTCGGGTCGCCGGCGCCGCCGATCACCACGCCCTTGCCGAAGCAGTTCACTTTGTCGGGACCGGCATCCGCCCGCTGCGCCAGGGCCTGGTGCGAACCGGACGCCACGAGCAACAGCAATGCATATAAATAAAGTATTTTCATAAGTCTGTTGGATTCAGTACGGTGTCGATGAATGGGTTTACTCAAAATCAGGATCGAGCAGGCTGAAGCTCAGGGACGTGGTGGCTTTGGCGTACACGGTGATGGTGCCGGTGGCGCCGGGCCGCAGGATGCCGGCCGGGCCGTTCAGCTCCTGCAGGGGCAGGGCCAGTTGGGTTGCTTTGTCCTCCAGTTCCGTCACCGTAAACCCGATGGGGGCCCCGGCCATGCTGCTTAGCTGGAGTACCGGGTTCACCAGGTCGGTAGTGCCGGCGTTGGTAAACTGTACCGTCAGGCTGATCACGTTGGAGGGGCGGGTGTTGGGGGGCGCCACCACGTTGGTCAGCAGGTTGGGCGGTCCGCCCGCTACCACGGTAAAGCCTTGCGACAGGGCCGTTACCTCACCTTTCGCATTTTCGGCTACTACGTCGTATGCCCCGAGCGTCGCGTCTTGCAGGTCGAAGGTGGCGTACACCCGGGTGGGGTCTACAATGGACAGGTTGCCGGCGGTAATCGTGTCGCCGCGGGCTGCCAGCCGGATGGCCGTTACCGCCCCCAGCTTGGAGCCGTTCACCTGGATGGTAACCATGCCCGTGTTGCCGCCCGTGCTGGCGTTCACCGACCGGATGCCGAACGGCTGGATGGCGGCCAGCAGGCTTACCGGCTGGCGGGTGCCGGCCGAGGTTTTGCCGTAGGCCATCAGGTAGTAAGTGCCCGGTTTGAGTTCCGGCACGGTGATTTCCTGGTTGCCCTCGTAGGCCTCGCTGTGGGTGTAGTCGTACACCACCCGCGAGGGTACTTCGCCGTGGCGCAGGTACAACTCGTTGGCCCCATTCAGGGTATCGCCTTTCAGCGTGACGAGCACCGTCTCCCCTTCCAGCGGGCCGGGCACGTCAAGCTTGTAGTACAACGGCTTGTCGTTGAGGAGGCTGGCCGCGGTGGGCACGCCCAGGGGCAGGTCGGGTACGGTCACCCGCAGCCGTTGCCCCGAGGGCGACAGGTTGTTGGTGTCGTTGGTTTCCACGATGTTGTTGAGAATGTCCGTGTGCACCAGCACGTAGTAGTCTTTGGCCGACACGCCTTCCAGGTCGCCGGTAAGCTGGTGGCTGGCCTCGTACCGGGCTGGGATGGCTACGTTGAGGGCCCGGCTGCCCAGCAGCACGTCACCCGCATCCTTCACGGTGTCGGCCGACAGGTACACGGCTTCCTGCATTACGCCGGTGGCCGGGTTCAGGCCGTTGTTCTTCACTTTCCACTGCACCGTGAACGACTTGCCGGCCTCGGCCGTTGCCGGCACCGTAATCGCCGATACCACCAGGTCCGACACGGGGGGCTTCACCACGGTAATGGTGGTGTGGGCCGTATTGTTGGCCTCGGCCTGGTGTTCGTACACGGCGTCGGCAAAGTCGGTGCGGAGCAGCAGAATGTAGTTGCCCGAAGCGTTGATGGGCAGGTTTACCGCCTGGCGCTGGGTGTAGGACGCGCCGCCCTCCAGGGCTCCCGTGCGGGTGTGCGTGCCGATCACCGGGTCGTCGGCATCGATGGTAAAGTCCTTGGAGAGGTAGATTTTCTCCGTCCAGGAGGCGGCCCCCGTTACGCCGGCGCCGGTGTTGCGGGTGGTCCAGCTCACGGTGGCGGGCTGGCCCGACTGCCCTTCGGCCGGGGCCGTAAAGCTGCTCACCACCAGGTCGGCGGGCGGGGTCAGGGCTACTTCAATGGGAACCGGTTCGCCGCTGCCCCCCCCGTTGCGGATCAGCTTGTAGTTGTTGGCGCGGTCGGCGTCCTTGTTGAGGTCGGTGTGGTCGGTGACGAGCAGCAGGTAGTACGTACCCGAAACGCCTTCGGGCAGCTTGAACGTCTGCGTGCTGCTGTACGACCGGCCGGCGGCCAGCGGACCGGGTTGCTTCCACTCGGTCACGAACACGTCGGTGCGCTTGTCCCACTGCTGGTCCTCAGACAGGTACACGGCGTCGAACCAGAAGCCGGGCAGGGTCACGGCCTCTCCCTGGTTGGTCACGGTCCACTGGGCCTGGATGGTTTTGCCCGAGGCGCCCGAACCGGGGGCGGCAATGGCCGTTACGGCCAGGTCTACCGGCGGGTACCGCTCCACGTAGAGGACGCTGCTGCGCTGCACGTTGTTGTCTTCGTCGGTGTGTTCGTACACCACGTTGGCCGAATCGGCCACGATGTACAGGTAGTAGTTGCTGCCGCCAATGTCGGCGGGCAGGCCCACGGCCGTGCTCAGTTGGTACGCCGAATCTTTAGCCAGGGCGCCCGACCGGGCAATGCCCTGCACGGGAATGGCGGTGCTGCGGCTCCAGGTGCTGCTCTTGGAAATGTACACGCCGTCGAGCCAGCCGGTTTCCCGGGTGGCGGCCTGGCCCCGGTTGGTCACCGTAAATTGCAGGGGCACGACGTCGCCGGCGCTGGCCGTAGTGGCTCCCACCCGGATGTTGGACACTTGCAGGTCGGCCCAGGGCGCCAGGGTCACCCGCAGGGCGGCTGAAGCTTTGGCATTGTTGTTCTCGCCGGCGCCTTCGTAGGCCAGGTTGGCAAAGTCGGTAACCACGTGCACGTAGTAAGTGCCGGCAATGCCGTTGGGAATCTTCACCAGGGCACTTTTGGGAATTTCCCCGGCGGCGGCCAGCGACCCCGATTCGTAGGTTACCTTGGCCAGTTCGGTACCGGCCGTGGCGCTGTAGGTCGCACTGGTCGAGATTACCACCCGGTCGGTGAGCCTGGTGTTATAGAGGGTACCCGTGCCCGCGTTGCGGACCACCCATTGCACGTTGGCCTCGTTGCCCGACTGGTCGCCGTTGAGCACGGCCACCGAAGCCACCACCAGGTCGGGGGCTACCACGGCCAGCGGGGCGGTGCTCCGGCCCACGTTGTTGTTTTCATTGGTGTACTCAAACAGGGTGTTGCCGGCGTCGGTTTGCACGAACAGGTAGTAGTTGCCCGTGATTTTGGCCGGCACGGTAATGTTCTGCGTACCGGTGTAGCGCTCCCCGGGTTCCAGGGCGGCCGAACGGTTCGCCCGGCCGAGCAGGGTGGCGGTTTCGGCGTTGAAGGTGGCCGATTGGGAGAGGTAGAGGCGGTCTTCCCAGGCTTTGCCTTCGGTAGACGAGCCGCCCTGGTTCTCCACGGTCCAGGTCACGGCGGCCGTTTCGCCGGGGCTGGCCTGCGGCGGCAGGGTGATTGCGGTCACGGCCAGGTCGATGGGCGGGGTAAGGGTCACGTTGATGGCTTCGCTGCGGGTCGTGTTGTTGTTCTCAAACACGTGTTCAAACACCTGGCTGTAGGCATCCGTCCGGACGTACACGTAGTACGTGCCCGTAATGCCTTCGGGCAACCGCACCGGCTGGGTCTGGGTGTAGCTGGCGCCGGCGGCCAGGGCCGCGTTGCGGGAGGTGGTCCTGAGGAGCACGGCCTCGGCGCCGTTGAAGGTGGCTTCTTTCGACAGGAAAAGCTGGTCGTTCCAGGCCGTGGCGATGGTCGAACCGGTGCCTTCGTTTTTCACGGTCCACGTCAGGTCGATCGTCTGGCCCGAGAAAGCGTTGCCCGGCCGGACGATCGAAGTCACTTGCAGGTCGGGCGGCGGGGTGAGCCGGATGGCGGAGGTGCCGCTGCTGGCGGTTTTGTTGTTGGTCCCGTTCAGTTCCACCAGGTTGTTGAACGCGTTGGTCACCACGATCACGTAGTAGGTGTCGGCAATGCCCTGGGGCAGCGCAAAGGAGGCGCTTTGCGTATACGTCCGGCTGGGCTCCAGGGCGCTGGGGTTTTCGCGGGAGCCCAGGTACGCGTCGGCGTCCGGGTCAAGCTGCGCGTCTTTGGAAAGGTACACGGCGTCGTACCACTGCTGGTTGGTGGTGTTGCCCTGGCCGGCGTTGCGCACCGTCCAGTTCACGCTGAACGACTGGCCCGAAAAGCCGTTAGCCGGAATTTGCAGGGCCGAAACCACCAGGTCGGGCAGGTACCGGAGCTTGAACTGCTGCACGGGGCTTTCCAGCCCGAAGCAGGCCTTCTTTGCCACTACCTGCCACTTGTAGAGCTTTTCGTACTCCAGGCCACTGGTCACGGTGTAGTTGATCTGCCTGAGGTCGCTTACCCGCGGGGTCTGGGGCCGGGGCAGCGTGTCGGGCCAGATGTAGAGGTCGTACGTGACCGCGCCGTTGACGGGCAGCCACGACAGGGCCAGCGGCAGCGAAACGTTGGTGCTCCCGTCGGCGGGCAGCATATTGGCAATGGTGCCGGTCAGCGGTACGTCGGTCACGTTCACCGTCAGGGTACGGGCCGGGCCGGCCGGGCCGCAGTTGCCGGCGTACGACACGGTGAGGGTGTGGTTGCCGGTGCTGGTCCAGGTGACGGTGGCGGTATTGCCCGTGCCCGTGACGGTGCCGCCGCCGCTCACCGACCACGTGAATTCGGCATCCTGCACGGCGGGCACGCTGTAGGGGTAGGCCACGTCGGTACAGGCCACGGCGCTGCCCGTCAGTTCGCCCGGGGCGGCCGGGGCCACGCAAAACTCCCGTTCAATGGGCTGGGTGGGGTTGTAGACCTGGTTGCCGGGCTGAATGGCCCGGATGCGCACGCGGCCGGTGCCGGTGACGGTAAGCCCGCCCCACCACGAAACGGTGGCCGGCCCCGACACCACGCTGTAGGTGACGCCCAGGCCGGAACTGGCCCTGGCGCTGAGGGCCGGGAGCGCCGCGCCGTAGGTAATGTCGGGCAGGGCCGGGAAGGTGAGCGTCTGGTTTAGCCGGTTTACCTTGATGGTGAAATCAATTTCGGTGGCCTGGAGCGGAAAGCCATCGTCGGTGGCCGTAAACGTGATTACGTTGTCGCCCACGTTGCAGGTGTCGGCGATGAAACGCACGTTGGCCGAAGCCAGCAGGCCGCTGGTCACCGAAGCGGTGGTTTTGCACGCCCCCCGGGTGTTGACCAGCGCCGTCACGGTTTGGCCGATTTCCGGGCCGATGAACTGCGGGCCGAGGGTTACCGTGTCGCCCACGTTCACGGTCACGGCATTGCCGGAGGGCAGCCGGCTTACGCTGGGCGGAATGTTGATGGCCGTGGACACGTTGAACACGAAGCACTGGTTGTCGAGGTAGTTGATGCCGTCGGTGGCCCCGCCCGGGCCGTCGTAGTTGGTGTTGTCGAGGTTGAACCGGCCGATCTGCACGAACCGCTCCTCCAGGCCGCTGTTGGCGCCAATGGTGGTTGGGTTGCCCCCGAAGCCGCCCGAGGTGGCCCACTGCACGTCGCCGTAGTTGAATTTGACGTTGCTGGCCGTACCCACCAGCGGGTCGCCCAGGGCGGCAATGATGATCTGGAAGGTGTTGAGCCGGTCTACCCGCTGGTTGTAGTAGCCCACCCGGTCCCAGGTGACGATCAGGTGCGACGAGGTCAGCTTGTAGTAAATCTGCCCGCCGGTCAGGTTCCGGGTGTCGATGTCGGCCCAGAAGCCGGCCACCATCGGCATGCTGATGGGGAACCCGGCCGCTACGTACTCGTAGTACGCATCGGTGAAGGTCAGGTTGCCGTTGGTGTTGATCCAGACCTGGTTGTAGGTGCTGTCGTACAACTCAAAGCCAAACGGCAACTGGATCGGACCGAAAGAGCCGTCATCGTTGCGGGGCACGGCAATGTAGCTGGTGTCCAGCGGGAGCACGCAGTTGGTGACGGCAGCCCCGGCGGCCAGGGTCGAACGGAAGGCGTTGGGGGCCGCTCCCCTGGCGTCCGGCTTCTTGGGGATAACCGGCTTTTTCCCCTGCACGGCTGCCTTCTTCTTGTCGTAATCCGGATCATACTTGGAAGGGTCGGTCACTTTCTGGGCCAGCACCGCGCACGAAGCGTGCAGCAGGCACAGGCAGGCCAGCAGTCGAAAGTAAGTGCTTATTTTATACCGCATGGGTAGATGATTTGGGTAATGGACCTGAATGAAAAGGGTAAAAAATAGTAAACAGCTTTGCGTAAAACGATAAACTTCCCGTAACCAAAAATCTACCGCGGCGGCCAAAGAAAGAGGCTTTGCGGGGGTAGAAAATGGGTACGGGCGGGTGGCCGGCGCACAATCCGGAGGAAAGAACGTTGTAGCATCCGGAGGCCGTCGTTTCTCTTTTTTGTGAACAAAATTTTTCTAATTGGGGAAGAGGAATGTGTAGAAAAGCGGGGGCACAAGGGAGCTTCCCCGCCCGGCGTCGTACGGGTGGGCGTTGCCCTTGCCGGAACGCGGGCAAAGGCAACACCCGGGCCGTACGGACAAAGCCGGGCCGGTGCACGGTACGCCGGCGGGGCGCTGCCGTGGGGCAACAGGTTCGGAAAGGAGGGAAATCAGGGCTTTTCGGGGCGAAAAACCGGGCCGCGAACCGGCGTCAGCAGCGTGGGGAGTAGCGTTTTGCCATAGGCGAAGTTGGGTTGTTGCTCGTAAGTATATATTCGGGCATTGCTGCAAAGAGAATAACGGAACGTGCACCGGCAGGCGGCACCTACGGGTAAAAAACGAACACCGTTCGGAGTAGCCTGAAGTGCAGGCAAAAATCCTTACCGGTCAGGCGCCAAGAAAAACAAATATATGGTTCAGGTGCGGGCAGTGAATGTTACTTTTTTCCCGGCGCCGTAAAACAAACCGGGGTAGATGGGTGAGTGAAGTGGTAAAAGCCGCCCAATACTACTTGCGTTGGTAATGTTTCAAAACTACTAGAGCATGGTAAGATTGTCAATAGCGGTTTATAATTATTTTTAATAAAATTTTTTCTTTTTCTCACCCGGGGCCCGGCCAGCGCCGCGCCGGTCCCAAAAAAGTTTGATGCTCCGCGCAAGTCCCCGGCCTGCCGCGGCATGGGCCGCGTGTAAGGAATTGATCCGATGAGGGGTGGTCATCATTGGATTCGGAAAAAAGCAGCACTGATTCCAATGATGATCACCCCCCGATCAATAGTCCCTTCAAGGCGCTTCTTTACGGGTAATCAGTTCGGGCAAGGCATCGCCCCGCCACAGGGCCGTCGGCGCGTGGAAACGCTGCCAGGAATGCCAGTACTCCTGGTGGGCCTGAATCCGGGAAAGTTTACGGGTCGCCAGCGGCCCGCTGACGCACACGCCCTGCCAGTTCCACGCCGAGCCCGTTTCCCGGTCGCGCAAGCCGGCTGGGGTCCGTTCAAAGTGCAGCGCCCGGCCGTTCACCTGCCGGTTGAATGCGTGGTACGAAAGGCGGTCGGCTTCTACGGCCACCAGGACCGGCAACCCGCCCAGTTGGTCGTGTACCACCCCGGCTTCCACCAGTTTTCGCCAGTCGTAGGCTTTGGCTCTTTTGCCCACGGCAATGCCCACTACCCAGCTTTTGCGAATGAGCGTATCGGGTTGGAGCGTAGTGTCTTTGTCAATGGGTTGCAGCCGGTCGTAGCGTTTGAGTACGTCGTAGCCCTCCTGGTAGTGCGCGTCGGGTTGCAGCACGAGGGAATGCGGGTATTTGGCGAGCCAGGCTTTTAAGGTGGACTGCTCGTAGGGAACCTCCCGCAACTGCTGCCCTTTCAGCGGGCCGACGGCCGCCTCGCCGGTCGCCTGGTACCACCACGTTCTGGTGTCCCGGTCTTCGATCACGGCGTTGTAGTGCCGGGCGCCTACCAGCCGGAACGTTTGCCGCTTGCCGTTTACCACCGGGCTGAATACCCGCCCCGTGCGGCACATGGTACAGTACGTTACCAGCACGGGCACTTCACCGAGTTGGTCCTGCACTTTGTGGTGGTAGCCCAGGTAATTGACCGGGTACGCTTTAGCCATTCCTTCGTGTACTACGCCGATCACCAGCAGGGAGTCGGGCACTTTGCTCCCTTTCCCGGCGGCGAACCGTACCGTCTGCGGTTCCTCAAACATGCGTTCGGCCTGGTAGGCGACGTTGGTAAAATAAAACAGTCCCGCCGCCAGGGCCAGCGCGGCGCCCTTCACCCACTTTGCCGGACGGCGCGTGCCCGTAAAGGTGCGCCACGCGGGGAGCAGCAGAAGCAACAGGCCCAGGACCCGGGCGGGCCACACGCATTTCTCCAGGTAGTACACCAGCGAGATGACTTCCAGGTCCTGGCTGCCGGGAAAAGGCATCAGCAGGTAGGCGTGCACCAGGGCGGGCACCACCAGCAGGAACCAGCCGGCCCAGAACAGCCCGTTCGTTGTCCGCTTGCTCATACGCCCGCCGGCTGTGACGGCAGCACGTACCCTTTTTCGGCCATTCGTTCGCCCATTGCCTCGTAGGCGGCCGGGTCGGTGGGTGTGAAACTGGCCAGCCCGTCCACGTAACGGTTAAACATGCAGAATGCGGCCGCAATGAGTACCGCATCGTGGATGTCGCGGTCGGTAGCGCCGTGTTGCCGGGCCCGGGCCACGTCTTCAGTGCTTACCGTGCGGGCATCCTGCTGCACTTTGCCGGCAATGGCGAGCAGCGCCTTGAGCTTACCGGAAATGGGAGCCGCCTGGTAATCATCGAGCACCAGGTCAACGGTGCCTTTTTCATCCCGGTACAGGTAGCGGGCCGCGGCTGCGTGGCTGTTGGTGCAAAACTGGCAATCGTTGCGGGACGATACGTAGGCGGCAATTAATTCCCGTTCGGCCGGCAACAAGGGCGATTCGTTGCGGAGCAGGGCTTGCGCCAGGTCGTACAGCGGTTTGCCCGTGTCGGGCCGGTACATCACCAGGCTGCGGATGCCGGGAACCCCTTCGGGTACTTGAATGTGAGGCATGGGTGGGTTATTGAGTAGTGAGTAATGGGTATGGGTAGTGAGTATCAGGTACTGGAGCGTGCTTCAGGCCGGATGGCGGGCCTCTCTGGTAAACCAGGTAACGACTCCGCCCAGCACAAAAGTGAGCGAGAAAACCAGTACGGCGTTGCCGTAGCCGCCCAGCACCGTTACCAGCGTGCCCACGAAAAACACGGCCGAAGCCGTGAACAGCCGCCCGATGTTAAAGCCCAGGCCGGTGGCCGTGGCCCGGATTGTGACGGGAAACAAGGCCGGTACGTACGCCGACAACGCCCCCTGGCTGACGCCGAAAAACAGGGCCAGCACGGCCGTTTCGGCGTAGATGACCGGGTGGAAAGTACGGTTGGTGCCAAACAGCAGCAGGCACAGGGCGAAGCTTGCCCCGAAGGTGAGCAGCAGGGTGTTGCGGTAGCCCAGCCGGTTGGTCAGAAAGCCGGACAAGACGCCGCCCGCAATGCCCCCGCCGCCCAGCAGCATCATCAGCGTGCCCCGTACCGGCCGGCCGGCTTCCGGATCGGCAAACAAGCTCTGCACCCACGTAGGCAGCCACGAAAACACGGCCCAGAGCCCTACCAGCGTAGCCCCGAAAAGGGTAGTGCCCACGAGCAGGTTGCGGCGGTGTACCGGCTGCCCCAGCAACTGTAAAGGCGACGGTTTTACTTCCTGCGAAAACCGTTCCCCGCCGGGTTCTTTCAAGGCAAAGATGCCGGCCGCGCCGGTCAGCAAAGGCAAAATGCCCAGGCCGAAAGCCTCCCGCCAGCCGGGCAGCAGGTTGTTGACGGCGCCGGCCGAGAGAATGCCCACCGGAAAAGCAACGGCCAGCAAGCCCAGCGCTACGTTGCGGCTCCGGGCGGGCCAGGTTTCGGCGACCAGCACGGTGGAAAGCACCAGTACGCCGCCCACGCCCATGCCGGTCAGCAGCCGCCAGGCGACCAGCGTTTCCCAGCTGCCGGCCCAGCCGGTCAGTACCATGCAGACGCCGTACAGGCCCACTGCCGCCAGGAAGGACCGTACCCGGCCCAACTGGTCGCCGAGCAGCCCGAAACCGATGCCGCCCAGCATCCAGCCGAACAGAAACAGGGCGTTGATGTAAGCCCCGATCCGCGCGGCTTCGAACGGGGGCACGGGGCCGGCTACCTGGTCAATCACCACGGGCAGGTACACCGACATCATCGTGGACGCCAGGCCGCCGAACAGGTAACCGAGCAGGCAGATGAAGAACGTAACGCGGTACGGGCGGGTAGTCGTTGGCAGAACGGTTGTGGCTTGCATGATAGGGTTTCGTTGTTCGTTGGTAGTTGTTCGTTGTCCGATGCATCAGGCCGGCAAGGGGGAAGGGGCTCAGCGCAGCAGTTCATCGAAGGTGAGGGAAACGTAGTAGATCCCCCCTACCGCCGGCGAGCCGTACGCCTGCACCACGTAACGGTTGGCCAGGTTATTGGCGCCCACTTTCAGCACCGAACGGAGGGCCGGCATGTTATAGCTCACCTGCGCATCGAACAGGTGATACGCCTGCACGCGGCCGGGTTGCAGATCCGCAAACGATCCCACCCAGTCGAAGGCATCCTGCCAGTGCCAGTTCACCGAAAAGCCCACGTTGCGGTACACGTTCCGGTTGGAAAGGCTCAGGTTGGTTTTATATCGGGGGGTGTTGAACGCCGGGATGTGGTTCGGATCGGCATTCCGCAGGTTGAAATCCGCCCAGGTCCCGTTGCCGCTCACCAGGTAGCCGCCCGGCAGGGAATAGCTTACGCCCAGCGCAGCCCCCTGGCTGCTCACCTTGTCGCCGGCGTTGGTGTAGAGTTGGTACGCCTGGCTTTTGCCGCCCAGCAGGTCGGAAGCCGCCGCGGGATTGATGCTCCCGTCGGCCGCCGTCACCGGGCTCTGCGGACTGATTACCACCTGGTTGAGAATGAAATCCTGGTAGGCGCTGTAGTAGTAATTAACATCTACCAGCAGGGCGTTGCCCAGCAAACCTTTGTAGCCCGCCTCGTAGCTGGTGACCCGCTCCGGCTTGATGTAGGGCACCCGGGCCTGCCGGAGCTTGTCTTTGTGTTTGGCAATTGCCTCCTGCGGACTCGCCCCGGCGCCTGCCTCGGCGCCGAACGCGGCCCCGAAAGCACCCACGGAAGCGGCCGTGTAGGCATTCTCATACACGTTCATGCCGCGGCTGTTGCCGGGCACCCCGCCCAGGATGGTAATGGGCCCGGCAAACAGTTTAATGTACTGGTCCACCGGCGTGGGGTTGCGGAAACCCGTCTGGTAAGACAGGCGGACGTTGTGGTTTTCGAACGGCGAGAATACGGCCGAGGCCCGGGGCGTGAGGCGGCCCCGGAAGTTCTGGTTCTTGTCGTAGCGGCCCGAAGCCGTCAGTTTCAGCTTCTTGTTGAACAACTCTTTCGAAGCCTGCACGAACGTGCCGTACTCCCCGATGGTGATGCGCTGGTTTTTGTCATCGAACAGCGTGCCGTCGGTAAACATATTGTACATGCGGTAATTGCCGCCTACCAGCAGGTCTACCACTTTCACCTGCGGGCTCAGGTCGTACTGCCCTTCGGCGTGGTACAGCTTGCTGTTGCTGAAAATGCCGGCCCCGGTGGAGCCGCCGTACAGGGCCGCCAGGCGGTTCTTTTCCCGGTCAAAATCGGGGGTGCCGGGCAGGTAGCGGCCTTCGTCGGCAAAATTCCGGGCGGCGGTGTGGTTGCCCGGCGTTACGCCCACCGCGTTGCCCTGGTACGCGGCGGCGTAACGGCCGAACCAGGTTTGATCGGCCTTATCGGGGCTCACTACGTTGCCGTCCGGGTCCCGCACCCACGTTTTGTTGAGTTGCTGGCCCAGGGTGCGGGCATTGTACGAATCGTGCGAATTTTCGATGGTGGTGTAGGCCCGCACGAAAAACCGGCTGCCGCGCAGCTCGGCCCGGTGCTGCTGCAAGGTAAAATTGTTGATCGAAAAACGGCTGCTGCCCGTGTAATTGGCCGTGCCGAGGCCGTAGTTGTACTGGTAGATGGCCTCCACCTTGTCGCTCAGCCGGTAGTGCAAGGCCCCGTTGAGCTTGAGGCTGTGCACGTGGTAGTCGCTCAGGTACCGCTCCTCGTAGCCGGTGCGGGAAACGCGGCCGATGCCGGGCAGGGTCTGGGCCACTTCGTCGCCGTACCGGTTAAGGGCGTTGCGCGCCGGGTTGCCGTCGCCCCGTCCTTCGCCCGGGGTCTTCGCGTCAATGTCCCGGTAGTTGGTGGCAAACCAGTCGAGGCCCCGCAGGTACGACGCATTGATCTTGAACGCGAGCCGGGAGGTAAGGGCATCGGCGTACCGGAGCCCCACGTCGTACAGCGGCGCGGCGGCGGTGTTCGGATCATTCACGTGGTTGACGCCCACTTTGCCCGTTACGCTCAGGCCTTGGTACTGGAACGGGTTTTTGCTCCGCATCACCAGCACCCCGTTGAAGGCCACCGGTCCGTAGAGGGCCGAAGCCGAGCCGGGAATGAGTTCGGCGCTTTCAGCGTCCAGGTCCGACAGCCCGAACAGGTTGCCCACGGCAAAGTTGAGGCCCGGCGTCTGGTTGTCCACACCGTCCACCAGTTGCAGAAAGCGGCTGTTGCCCGTGGCGGCAAACCCGCGGGTGTTGATGGCCTTGTAGGTAAGGCCGCTGGTCACCATGTCGAGGGATTTGACGTGTTGCAGGGCGTCGTAGAACGTCAGGGACGGCGTTTCGCGGATGGCCCGCACGTCCATCTTCTCGATGGTCACGGGGGCTTTCAGGCTGCTTTCCTCCACCCGGGAGGCGGCCACCACCACTTCCTGCATGAGGGTGGTTTGCGGGGCCAGCGCAATGTCAATGGCTTGTGCGCCGGTACTGACCAGGATTTCTCTTTTTTCGTAGCCGATGGCCGAAACCGCCAGGGTGAGCGGCAGGGCCTGGTTCGTCCGGAGGCTGAACTGGCCTCGGTTGTCGGTGACAGTACCCACCACGCTGCCTTTGACCAGCACGTTGACGCCGGCCATGCGCTGCCCGGTGGCTTTATCCTGCACCGTACCCCACAACGTATTCTGGGCCAGGGTGACTGCGGAAGCGAAGAACGGAATGCTCAGGAACAGAAAAGATAGAAGGTATTTCATGGGATAGAAGTCGGAGTAGAAGGGGAAGGGAATGGAGTTGCACGGAGCGGCTCCGAAAAAGACACGAAGCAGCCCCGGAGAAGAAAGGAATCCGGGCCGCTAGCTGGCCGGCCGGTTCTGGTGGTCGTACCCCTGCGGCAACCGCCCGTAGCCGTGGTGCACGATCCGGTCGGCGAGGCGCTGGTAGAAAGCCGGGTCATCGGGGGTGACGCTGGCCAGCCCGTCCACGTACTTGTTGTAGAGGCAGAACAGCGCCGCAATGAGTACCGTGTCGTGGATTTCGCGGTCGGTAGCCCCCTGCGCTTTGGCCTTTTCCACCAGCGCCGCCGTCACGCGTTTGCCGGACTGCCGGACGTTTCGGGCGATTTCCAGCAATGCTTTCAGCTTGTCACTGACCGGGGCCTGCGCAAAGTCGTCTTTAATGGCCTGGGCAGTGGCGTGTTCACCCAGCAGTAAGTCGGCCGCGGCGGTGTGGGCCGTGGTGCAGAACCGGCACCCGTTGCCGTGCGAAACGACGGTGGCAATCAGTTCACGTTCCGCTTCCGTCAGGGCAGACGCCCCGCGGAGCAGTATCTGGGTGAGTTCGCGAATGGGTAAGGCGGTATCAATGCGGTATTCGAGCAGGCCGGTAATGCCCGGCAGGTGCCCGGCTAAGGGAATGTGTGGCATGGAGGTACGGGGCAGGGGTGCCCTGCGGGAAGGAAAGGACAGGAATGGGAGGAAAAAACGGGGGCTCAACCGTTTGGAACGGGAGCATAGCAACATACCTGCCGGTCAGGCACGCAAAAGCAGTTCACTTCCCGGGCAGCCGGCAACGGGGCAAATCACCCCGCCTATCGGCGGTACCGGGTTACGCTGGGAAAAGCGTGCATCCCTTGCGGTCGCAAGGAGCAGACTATGCCGGCCGGGTGGTTTCGGGCGGGGGGGTGGACAAGGAAAGGGAGGGAGCGGAAAAAGGAACCCGGTAAGGCGTGGTGCCCATCGCCGCCGGGCCGCCTTCCAAAGCGGGAAGTTCAATTACGGATTGGGACAGGTACTCTTTGAGCAGGGAGGGCAGCGGCTTTTCGGGTTTGCTGGGCTTGGGACTCTTCAGATCCGTCACGTGGGTCTCAACGTGGTCACTGAGTTTATCGACCAACACCCGTTTTTGTTCGTTGCGCAGACAGTATGTGTAAATAGTATCGTTCTCGAGTTTCCACTTCACCATTTCGTAATAATGCCCCTGGTATTCAAAGCTGCCCTCGGCCCGTTCGAAGTCCTTGTCGGTCTGGTGATACACGGGAACGGGAACTTTAAAAACCAGCAACTGGCTTTCGTCCACCGTCCCCTGGTCAATTGTGTTGGAAATTTCCTGTTCGAGGGCCTGTGTCCGCCAGTAAAAAAGCAGTTGGTACCCTAGCAAATTGTAGAGCAGCAAGCCAAGCAGCAATATGGAAATTGCTTTTCTCAAAGGAGTGGGGAAACAAAAGAGGACGGGATTTGTTTCAAATGTAGAAATAAAAATACTCCTTCCAAGAAAAATATCATTTTTTATTCGGCCACCGGGGGCGTGGAAAATACGGCCTCCGGCGCTATTTTGCCGTACGGGTATTTCCGGGCAAACCGGTATATTCACGAACCATTACGTATTTTTCCGTAAGGCACCTTGCTACTACCTTGCTTATACCCCACAGAGCCCGTATGTTCCAGACCGACTTAACGCGGGATGCGGATTACCAGGAAGAACTGATTCGCTACCAACAACTGTACCATGAAGTAATGGATTTGGCCGGAGAAGCCAAAGCAGACGGTGTGGCGGCAAGCAAGGCGCTGGACCTGCAAACGGTTCGCCTGCAATTGGCCGAACTGCGCTGGCAAGTCAAAGCCATGATCCAGTCCCCGCTCCAGCTGGCGGAGGCCCGCGACAAAACCACTGCGTGCCTGCGTCACAGCCTGACCCTGATCGAGGACACGAGCCACGCCAACCAGGTATTTCTGGAGCAGATTGCCCGCACGCGGGCCACTATCGCCGAAAGCCAGCGGCTGCTCGCCAGCCTGAAACCCCAGGGGTAATTTTTGCCGGAACAAGGGTGGAATCCGTACCGCTTCCGGTCTTCAGAAAGCCGGTAACGGGGTCAGTCGTGCAGGTCGTCAACCAGGTCGTCAATGGCTACGTCGGGGTTGCCGGTGCAGGCGTCGAGCACCTGGATAAAACGGTTGAACAGCCGCGTTATCTGATCCTCCGTGTATTGGGCGACATTGTAATTGCACCACCATTCCAGGCCGTTCCGGCAAGCCGTGATGTGCAGGTCCAGGTCGAAGTAGCCCAGCACCTGCCGGTCCCAGTGTTTTCCGGCGGCACCGGCCTGCACCATACTTGAACTTCCCAGCGACATGTTGAGAAACACCGTGTTCACGGCGTTGAACGGAATGTCCTGGTCATCGAGTAATTTAGACATCGTATACTGCTTATGGAAAGAAGCCAAAGCCGTGCGGATAATCACGTCGGTAATCAGGTTGTTCAAACTTTTTTTTCCATCTACGTTGATCCTGATCAGAATCGTATTGACCAGAAAGCCGATCAGTTCTTTCACTTCTTCCCGGTCCCGGAGGGCCACGTTGGCCCCGAAAACGACTTCCCGGGCCCCGGTTATTTTGTGCAACGTAACGGCCAGTGCCGCCAGCAGGATGTAGTAGACGTTGCACGACATCTTTTTTACCAGTTCATTGATCTTGCCGTACGTATCGCCGACGAGGGCGAAGCTGAACGACTTTGCCGGTGTCCTTTCTGCTTTGGCTACAACTCCATAAAAGAGCCGTAAGGTCTTCTCATCGGTACTTTTCAGGTAAGGCGCAATCCTCCGCTTCAACGATTCGCGGTAGGAAAAATCAGTCAAAGGTGCATTGTTGAAGTACGTGGTCAGGTTTTGCGCGGGATACTTGTGCAGGCTTTGCGAAAACCAGTACTGCCTGAATTTTTCACCAATCGTCCCCTTTTGCAGCTTCTGCTCCCAGGCGCAATAATCTTTGAATTGAATGATTACGTCGTCGGGTACGGCGCCCGCGCCGGTGCAGTACCGCTGGTAAAAAGCCATGAATTCTTCCTCGAATATCCCCACCGACCATTCGTCGAAAATGGCGTGGGAAATGTTGAAGATCACCCGGTACTGTTGCGCACCGAACCTTAAGAGCGTAAAATAGAAAAGCGGGCCTTGCGCGTAGTCGAATATAAAATTACTGGCCTGCGCAAAATGGTGCGCTGCGGTTTTTTCTTTCTCTCCTTCCCCCCTTACGTCCACCTCCCTGATGACGGAAGCCAACGCAATGGCCGGTAAAATTTTTTGTTTTACGCTTCCGGAAGCGTCGGGAAATACCGCCACCGTTCGGAGTATTTCGTGTCTTTCAAGGAGTGACCGGCACGCCTGCCGGAAGGCTTCCGGATTGAAAGCCTCAAAATCATACTGCCTCACGATGTTGAACGGGACGTGGGTCTTTTCGTAGAAATACCCGATCCAGAAGTGCTTCAAGGCGGCCGAAGGCTCGTAGTACTCCTGTTCCTCCACCGGCGTAATGGGCTCGTCGTAGTAATTGTCCCTCATCCACGTGATCCATTGCACGAGGCAGTCCCGCTGCCCTTGGAGCGTTTCACGGTCGGCTCCGGTCCCGTCTCGTGCGGCAAGCTGTTCGTCCACGTAGTTGAGTGCAACAAGCAGCAGGGGTTCTTCCAGTATGATGGCTTGGTTCTTCAAGGGTATGGCTAGGTTTAGAACCCCCTTCCCGGGGCGGGGCGGACGAGAATGGTGTTCGCCAGGTTTCCATCTTTTACCCCGGAAACCTGGCCGTGCGCAAACGCCTAAAATCACTAACCCCTTGCAAATACTTGATCTGCAAGGGGTTAGTGATAATTGCTGTGATTTGGCTGGGATTCGAACCCAGGACCCATACATTAAAAGTGTATTGCTCTACCAACTGAGCTACCAAATCAAACCGTATTTTTGTGCACCTGTAAGTTTTACCTTAAAGGCGGTGCAAATCTAGGCACTACAGCGTGATAATGCAAACGAACCTACTAAAAAAAATGTTGCTCCTGGTGCCGTTCCTGCTGTGGTTCGGCCCGGTTTTGGGCCAGACCGCCGAGGCGCTGCTGCACCAGGCCGATACCCTGTTCCGGGCCCGGCGCTACACCGAGTCGCTCCGTACCTACGAGCAGATTCTGCAAGGGTCGGGCCAGACCACCCCGGCCATGCTGCTGCGCATGGCGTTCATCGAGGAGGGCCTGGGCCGTTACACCGAGGCGCTGTACTACCTGAACCTGTACTATCGCCGCCAACCCCGCCAGGCCGTTGCCGTCAAAATGGAAGACATGGCCGCCCGCTACAACCTGGCGGGTTACCAGTTCAGCGACCTCGACTTTTTCTTCATCTGGTACGACCGCTACTACGACTACCTGATGGGTGGCCTGCTGCTGTTCAGCCTGTTGCTGCTGGCCCTGGCGGCGCGCAAAAAGCGGATGGGGCGGTTCGTACTCATCCGGCACGGCGTGGGCCTGCTCTTCGTCCTGCTGCTCAACGTGGCCCTGCTCAACCTCCGCTCCGGGGCGGGACAGGCCATTGTGCACCACGACGGCGCCTACCTCATGAATGCCCCTTCCGCCGGGGCCCGGCTCGTGCACATTGTACCCAAGGGCAACCGCCTCGCCATCCGCGGCCGCCAGGACATCTGGCTCAAAACCGAATGGAACGGCCGCCCGGCCTACGTCCGCCAACACCAGGTGCTCCTGGTAAGGTAGACGTTAGACAAGAGACGTTAGATGAATTGACAAGGAGGGTTGTATGGCTGTATGGTTGATTGTTGGGCTTACGCACGTCTACTTACAATCTGACTGCCAACCATATAGCCATTCAGCCATACAACCATACCGCCATACAACCTTCCTTGTCAATTCATCTAGTGTCTAATATCTCCTGTCTCTTATTGATAGCCGCGGGCCTGGAGGCGGAAGAGTTCGGCGTAGCGGCCGTCGCGGGCCAGCAGTTCTTCGTGGCTGCCGACTTCGAGCAACTGGCCGTGTTCGAGCACCAGGATGCGGTCGGCCATGCGCACCGTGGAGAAGCGGTGCGAAATGAGCACGGCCGTTTTGCCCTTCGTGAGGTCGGCGAAGCGCTGGAAAACCTCGTACTCGGCCCGGGCGTCGAGGGCGGCGGTGGGTTCGTCGAGGATGAGCACCTGGGCGTCGCGCATGTAGGCCCGGCCCAGCGCCATCTTCTGCCATTCGCCGCCCGACAGTTCCACGCCCTGGGCAAACTTGCGGCCCAGCATCTGGTCGTACTGCGCGGGCAGCTTCGCAATCACCGTATCGGCCAGGCTCTGGTGGGCCGAATGTTCAATGCGTGGACGGTTCACCTCCTCGTCGATGCGGCCCACGGCAATGTTGTGCGAGGCCGTCATCTGGAACCGGACGAAATCCTGGAAGATGACGCCGATGTTCTGCCGCAGTTCGACCAGGTCGTACTCCCGCAGGTCGTGGCCGTCGAGCAGGATACGGCCCTCGGCCGGGTCGTAGAGGCGGGCCAGCAGCTTTACCAGCGTGGTTTTGCCCGCCCCGTTCTCGCCCACCAGGGCCAGCTTTTCACCGGCCCGCAGCGTAAAGCTGAGGTGCCGGTTGGCCCACCGTTCCGAGTTGTGGTATTTAAAGCCCACGTTCTCGAACTCGAACCCCAGGCGAATTGGATTGGGGAACGGCCGGGGCGCGGCCGGCGTAAAGATGCGGGGCTGAATTTTGAGGAAGTCGAAGAGGTCTTGCAGGTACAGCGCCCCCTGTGATACGCTGGAAAAGCGGCTCAGGATGCCTTCGAGCAGCCCCCGCAGTTGCCGGAACGAACCCGCCAGGAAGGTAAGGTCGCCGATGGAGAGCCGCCCGGCCGCCGCCTGCATGATGATGTACACGTACGCCCCGTAATAGCCCGCACTACCGACGGTGGCAAACAGACTGCCCCAGGAGGCCCGGCGGACGGCGAGGTCGCGGTTGGCCAGGTAGTACTTCTGCGAAAGCTGCCGGAACCGCCCGATCAGGAACCCCGACAGGCCGAAGATTTTTACTTCCTTGGCCGTTTCGTCGCTGGCCCCCGTAAACCGCAGGTAATCCAGTTCGCGCCGCTCGGGCGTCCAGCCCCGCACCAGGGAGTACGACCGTTCGTTGAAGTACGACTCGCCCAGGAACGCCGGCACCACGGCCAGCAACAGCAGCAGGATGAGCCAGGGGTTGAAGGCCACCAGGCCCACGGCCAGGAAGCCCATCGTAACGGTATCCTGCACCTGGCCGAGCACCTGCGAGAGGAGTACCGTACGCCCGATGGTTTGCTGCCGGGCCCGCTCCAGCTTGTCGTAAAAGGTAGAATCTTCGAACTGGTCGAGGTCCAGCGTGGCCGCGTGCTCCATGATCTGGATGGACGTGCGGTTGGCAAACAGGTCGCCGAGCAGGCTGTCGAGCAGCGAAAGGCCCCGGCTGAGGGCATCGGAGAGGACGGCCAGGCCGAATTCAGCCCCTACCAGCCACCACAGGTAGCGCAGGTCGTGCGGCGGCGGGTTCTGGGTAATGATCACCACCTCGTCGATGATGAGCTTGGCCAGGTAGAGCACCAGGAGTGGAATGGCCGACCGTACGATGCGGAGCACGATGTTGGCCGTGAACATGACCGGGGACGTTTGCCACACCATCCGGAAGAAGGCCGGCAGGTTGCGCAGCGCCTGGAGGCGTTCCCGGAACGTAAGGGCCGGCTCTTCGCCCCGGCGGGCCGCCCGGGTCTGGGGCCGGCCGCTGGAAGCGGTGCCGTTGCTGGAAGTTATTGCCATTCAGTTAGGTACTAAGACATTAGATGTTAGACAGGAGACAAACAGGTGTTTTGGTTGTAAAACATGGACGGGTGCACATTAGTTTGCCGGAAATTTTATACCTCCTTCGGGCGGACTGCTTGAAAAAACAGCGGCGCGAAGGGGCCGGCGGCGGAAAAAATACGCATTTTTTTCCTGGAACCTTACCATCTGTTTTCGCTTATCCGTACCTTGCCTTATGTTCACCCGCGACGAACAGGACATCGACGAGTTGCCGCCCTTCCTCAACACGTGGCGGAAAATGTACGCGGCCGTGCTGCTTAACCTGCTGGTACTCATCCTGCTTTTCCACGCCTTTACCCGGTATTTTGCCTAGCCGCCCGGGCCCTTCTCTGGTAATTTGCGGCCGTTTATCACATTACCTGCGTGCAATTGACACATTACTCCTTTTTTCGCGGAACTTGCAGTTGATTTTCCGCCCTGACGAATGACTCTGATCGATTGGATTGTATTGGTGGGCAGCCTCTCCTTTATCGTATTCTACGGCATCTGGAAAGGCCGAAAGAACACCAATATTAAAGAATACCTCCTCGCAAACCGGTCCATGCCCTGGTACACCGTGGGGCTCTCCATCATGGCGACCCAGGCCAGCGCCATTACGTTCCTGTCGGCGCCCGGCCAGGCGTACTCCGACGGCATGCGGTTCGTGCAGTTTTACTTCGGGCTTCCCGTGGCCATGGTGGTGTTGTGCGTGACGCTGGTACCCATTTACCACCGGCTCAACGTATTCACGGCCTACGAGTACCTGGAAGGCCGGTTCGACCTCAAAACCCGTTCCCTGGCCGCCTTCCTGTTCCTGGTGCAGCGGGGCATCTCCACGGGCATCAGCATCTACGCCCCGGCCATCATCCTGTCTACCATCCTGGGCTGGAACACCAGCTTGACCAGCGTGCTGATCGGGGTGCTGGTGCTGGTGTACACGGTTACGGGCGGCAGCAAGGCGGTGAGTCACACGCAGATGGGCCAAATGACGGTGATCCTGACGGGCATGGCCCTGGCGGGCATTCTCACGGTGCAGTTCCTGCCCGAGCAGGTTTCGTTCCTCGACGCAGTACGGGTGGCGGGCAAAGCCGGCAAGCTCAACGCCATTGACTTTACGTTCGACCCCGGCAACGAGTACAACGTGTGGTCGGGCCTGATCGGCGGCTTTTTCCTGTCGGTGTCGTACTTCGGCACGGACCAGTCGCAGGTGGGCCGCTACCTGTCGGGCAGTTCAATTGGGCAGAGCCGGCTGGGTCTCCTTTTCAACGGGCTCATCAAGGTGCCCATGCAGTTTGCCATCCTGTTCATCGGGGCCATGGTATTCGTGTTCTACCTGTTTACGGCGCCGCCCATCTTTTTCAACAACGTGGAGGTGGCGAAGGTAAAAGCGAGTTCCTACGCGGCCCAGTACGAGGCGCTGGAGGCCCAGCAGGCCGAAGTGTTCAAGACCCGGCAGGAGGCCGTGAACGGGTTGCTCGGGGCCATGAAGGGCGGCAACGAATCGCGGATCGCCGCGGCGCAGGCGCAGCTGAACGCCACCGAAGACCAAAGCCGGGCCATCCGCGAACAGGCCGTGGAGGTGATCCGGCAGAACAACCCCGACGCCGATGCCAACGATACCAACTACGTCTTCCTGACGTTCGTGACCGACTACCTGCCGGCCGGGCTGGTCGGCCTGCTGATCGCGGTGGTGTTTTCGGCTTCGATGGGCTCCATTGCCGGTGCCTTTAATTCCCTCACCTCCACCACCATCGTGGACGTGTACAAGCGCAACGTGCGGCCCGACGCCAGCGACCAGCACTACCTGACCATGTCGAGGTGGATCACATTGGGCTGGGGCGCGTTCAGCATCGCGGTGGCCCTGTTTTCGGGCCGGGTGGGCAACTTGCTGGTGGCCGTCAACAAGCTGGGTTCTCTGTTTTACGGCGTCATCCTGGGTATTTTCCTGTGCGCCTTTTTTGTGCAGCGGATTCGCGGCTCGGCCGTATTTTACGCCGCCCTCATTGCGCAGGCCATCATCTTCGCCCTGTTTGCCTTTACCAAAATCGCCTTCCTCTGGTACAACCTGATCGGCTGCGTGCTGGTGTGGGCCATTGCCCTGCTGTTCAGCTTGTTCAATGATAAAAAACAACCCGTAGCCGCCGGCACCGGCGACAACACGGGCCGCTGAGCCGGCTCCCGTCCGGTCTTTTTCCGCCCGCTGCCCGTACCCCAACATTCGGGCGGTTTTGCCGTACTTATCCTCATTCGTTGTGGGTTGTTCGTTATTCGCTGTTAGTATCTTTCTGGTTTACAGGCAGATACCCAACTCCATCTTTTTAAGGTGTACTTTTTATCCATGAACCGCCTCATCCGCCTGTTGATCCCGTGGTTCGCATTCCTGCCCCTGGCCTGCGATTCCTTTCCCAAAGACCCCCGCCACACCCTGGACCGGGTGCGGAACGGGACGCTGCGCGTAGGCTACTCCGAAAACCGGCCCTGGGTGACCAAAAGCGGCAATGCCCCCGGCGGCACGGAAGCCGAACTGGTGAAAAGGTTTGCCCAATCGCTCCACGCCAAAATTGAGTGGCACAACGATACGGAACAGAACCTGTTTGAACGGCTGGAGAAAAACGAAATTCACCTGGTGATTGCCGGCCTTACCGACGAAACGCCCTGGAAAGACAAGATCGGCATGACCCGCCCGTACCGGAAGGAAGGCAAGAAAAAGCACGTAATGGCCGTAGCCCCCGGCGAAAATGGCTTTTTGGTGGCCCTGGAAACCTTTCTGCAGCAACACCCCGTTAATCCCCCGCCGGGCTCATGAAAACCCTCGACGCTTTTGAATACCCGGAAGAACTGATGCCGCTGTACCGCAAAGCCCGGCGGCTGGAGTGGATCACCGTGGCGTACATCCTCTCGGCGGCCCTGCTGGTTTACCTGACGATGGGCAACTCGCAGGCCATGAAAACGGCGTGGTTCGAAGACCTGCTCAGCCTGACGCCCTCGGTGTCTTTCCTGATTGCTTCGAAGCTCTCCTTCAAGGAGCCCAACGACGAGTTTCCGTACGGCTACCACCGGGCCGCCAGCATTGCGTACCTGTGCAGCGCCGTGGCGTTGCTGGCCGTGGGCGGCTTTCTGCTGGTCGATTCGACCATTACGTTGTTTAAGGCGGAACACCCCACCATCGGCACGGTGGTACTGTTCGGCAAGCAGGTATGGCTGGGCTACCTGATGATCGGCGCCATGCTTTGGAGCACGTTTCCGTCGTTGTACCTGGGGCTGAAAAAACTGCCGCTGGCCGAGCAGTTGCACGACAAGAACCTGTACACCGACGCCGAGATGAACAAAGCGGACTGGATGACGGCGGTGGCTGCCATCTTCGGCGTGGTAGGCATCGGCTTCGGCTGGTGGTGGGCCGATGCCGCCGCCGCGGCCCTCATTTCGCTCGACATTGTCCGCGACGGCTACACCAACCTCAAGCAGGCAGTCTTTGACCTGATGAACCAGGCTCCCAAGACGGTGGACGAACAAAAGCCCGACCCGTTGATCCAGCAGGTGCAGGACACGCTCAACAAGCAGGCCTGGGTCCGGAACAGCACGATCCGGCTGCGGGAGGAAGGGCACGTGTACTTCGGGGAAGGGTTTGTGGTCTGCGCGGACGGCGCCGACCTGGCGGGCAAGCTCGAAGACCTTTCCCGCGAAGTCGAAGGGCTGGACTGGCGCATCCAGGAGTTCGTCATTACGCCCGTCCGGCAACTGCCCGACGAGAAGCAGTAAGCGCAGGCAAAGAAAAGTCATCCCCCTCCCCCCTTCCCTTACCCACTAACCGGCCGCACAAGGGGGACCGTACGCGCACGAACAACAATCCGTATTACGCCCCGAAAACCTGCCGGAAGGCGTTCTCCAGGTCGGCAATCAATACGTCGGGCTCCTCCAGGCCCACGTAGAGGCGGACGAGGTTGAAGGAAGCGCCTTTGCCGGCCGTCTGCGGGTCGTAGGAGGCGCAGGCCGGGAACACCAGCGACTCGTGGCCGCCCCACGACACGGCCAGCAGAAACCGGCTCAAACCGTTGCAGAATGCTTCGACCTGCTCCACTGCATCGCAACGCAGCGCAATGGTGAACAGCCCGCCGGCGCCTTTCATCTGCCGGCGGGCCAGCTCATACTGGGGGTGCGAAGGCAGCAGCGGATAGATGACGCGTTGCACCCGGGGGTGCGTTGAGAGGTAGGCCATCACCTGCCGGGCGGTCTGGCCCGACCGTTCGACCCGCAGCGGCAGCGTCCGCAGGCCCCGCAGCAGCAACCACGCGTTGAGCGGCGCAATGATGGCCCCGAAGGTCATGTACTCCCCCGCGAAGATCTGCTGCATCCGGGCGGTACTGCCGCACACCACCCCGGCCACCACGTCGCTGTGCCCGCCGAGGTACTTGGATGCCGAGTGCAGCACCAGGTCGATGCCCATCGCCAGCGGCTGCTGGTAGAGGGGGCTGGCGTAGCTGTTGTCGATCATCGTCACGATGCCCCGGGCTTTTGCCAACGCGGCCACGGCCGCAATATCCTGCAATTCAAAGGTGAACGAGTTGGGCGACTCCAGGTAGATGATCCGGGTTTCGGGCCGCAGGGCCTCCCCGAAGTGCGCCACGCGGGTGCCGTCCACGAACGTTACCGACACGCCGAACCGGGGCAGCCAGTCGCGCATGAGCCCGGCCGTCCAGCTGTACGGCTTGGCTACCGACACCACGTGGTCGCCGGCCCGTACGTGCGCGGCGATGGTGGCGGCAATGGCCGCGCTGCCGCTGGCAAACACCAGGGCGTCTTCGGCCCCTTCGAGGGCGGCCAGCTTCTTGCGGAGCATTTCCACGGTGGGGTTGTTGCCGCGGCTGTAGGCGTGCCGGTGGTATTCGCCTTGCAGGCTGGCCCGCATCTCGGCCACGCTGGGGAAGGCGAAGTTGCTGGTCTGCACGATGGGCGGGGCCACGGCGTTGAAATACAGCTCCCGGTCTTCGCCGAGTTCGTTGAGGATGTACGACAGGTCCATAAGCGGTCTTTAACTTTTTTTAACAACCCCGGGCGGCAAGGCGTCGGCTTTGTACAATTCCGCCGCGACCGGGTTACTTTACTTTGCAACGTCAATTAAACAACATTCAAACCCGGATGATTTTAAAAAACAAAGTAGCCCGTCCGGGTGCAGGCAGCATAAACAGACAGGGCGCAGCGGCATAATTTTCACGCAAACCCTGCAACCTGTCTTTCCGCACTTGCATCTTATGGGCGAACGAACACACTTATTACCATGGATGCTACGATTGTATTGGCTCTTCTCGCACTGGTGTTGTACGGGTCAGCCGTTGGTTTTTTTTGTTACACGCCGCGCCTCCGCTGGACCCGCAAAGGTCCCAAGTGGATGAACGCCCGGCAACTGCGCCGCCGCACCCTCAAAGAGATGGGCCTCTCCTGCCCGGCCGAAGAATTGGAAGTGAAAGCTTGAGTGAGTATTGGGTAGTGAGTTTTTTCGTCTTGGTCATTAAGGTCTAATCTTTCGCATCAAGGTCCTTTTTTAAATAAAGCCGCCGCATAAACCCGTACAGGGGCAGCCCGGCCACGAAAAACCCGAAGCCCACCAGCGCCGAAGCCGTATCCGTGATGAGCACGTTGAGGGTAACGCTCAGCAGGAACCCGATGAAAATCAGCGGCACCACCGGGTACAACGGCACCCTGAACCCCGAATACGTTTGATCCTTGCCGGCCCGCCGCCGGAGCACGAACAGCGTACTGGCTACCGTTGCCAGCGAAAAGCTGTCGATGAACATCACGTAGTTGACGATCTTTTCGAAGGTGCCCAGGAAAAACACCGACAGCAGCACCACGGCCGTAAAGAACACCAGGGCGAACTCCTGCACCTGCGTACGCGGGTTGACCCGCCGGAACGCGGGCGGCAGAATGCGGTCTTCGGCCATCGCGTAGTACATGCGCGGGTTCTGCATGAGGGTGACGTTGACGAAGCCCAGCACCGAGATGAAAATGGCGACCGACACCAGCACCAGCCCCGACGGGCCGAAGAAAGCCTGCGCCACCCCGGCCGCGACCAGTTTGGCGCTGCGCACCCCCTCCACGCCCAGCGTGCGTACGTAGGCCACGTTCACCAGCAGGTACAAACCAATGATGAGCCCGATGCCGGTCAGGATACCGAGGGGCACCGTCCGCCGCGGGTTGATTACGTCGCCGCCGAAGTTCATGGTACCCTGGTAGCCGCCGTAGGTGTAGAACACGGAGATCAGGCTGACGCCGAATGCCGTCCACCAGGAGCCGGCTGCAACCTCCGGCCCGGCAGCGGAAGCGGCCGGCCCGGGCCCGCCGAACGCGGCCAGGCACAGGGCCATCAGCATGACCACCTTAATGACGGTGAGGACGTTCTGCGCCCAGGCCCCCACCCGGATGCCCAGGTAGTTGAGCAGAAACAGCACGGCCACCACGCCGATCACCGTCGCCTTCACCAGCGCCGGGCCCTGCCACGCCGCCGGGAAAAGGATGGGATTGATGTACTCGGCGCCGATGATGCTCACGCCGGCCGCCCCGGCGCCCTGCACCAGCACGTACACCCAGTTGAGCATGAGGGCAAAGGCGGGGTGGTAACATTCGGAGACGACCTTGTAAAAGCCGCCCGGCACGGGGTACCGCGACCCGATCTCGGCGTAGGTAAGGGCTCCGCACAGGCTCACCAGGCCCCCCACGATCCACGCGGCGAAGAACAGGGTGGGAGTGCGGGCCGAATCAGCCACCAGGGCCGGCGTCCGGAAGATGCCCACGCCGATCACCAGGCTCACCACGATCATGGTCAGGTCAAATACGCCGAGTTTCGGCTGGATGGCAGCGTGGGGTTGGGCGGGCATGGCCGTAAAGTAGAAAGGTTGGGCCGGAATATACCCTAATGCGTCGAATTTTTGACATTCATGCATTTAATCGATACATTGTAGGCTTATTCCAAGCCCCTTACGCCCATGTTATCCCATTTTACTGCTGCGGCCGCCGCCTGCCTGTCTTTGTTCTGCCTGTTCGCGTCCGCTCCCGGCTACGGGCAGGGCTGCGTGGCCGTGCGGCACATGTCCTCGTGCACGGCCGGTTCGTCGTCGGCCCTGCTGCAAAAAGGCCACTTCCAGGGCAATGCCGCCTACCGGTTCTTCCGCTCGGACCGGCACTTCGTGGGCCGCGAAGAACAAAAACACCGCAAGGAACAGCACACGGAGGTAATCAATGCCACGCACGCCGTGGACTTGTCGCTGACGTACGCCCTTACCCAGCGGCTCAACGCCACGCTGGTGCTCCCGTTCATTACCAACGACCGGTCTTCCCTCTACGAACACCTGGGCAACGGCAGCGGGCAGCGGTTCCACACGCAATCCCGGGGCCTGGGCGACCTGCGGCTGTCGGTGAGCTACTGGCTGCTGGACCCGCTCAAACACCTCAACAGCAACATTTCCATCGGCGTGGGCCTCAAGGCGCCGACGGGCAACTACCGGGTGCAGGATGATTTCGTCCGCGCCGAAGGGACGGTGCGCCGCCCGGTGGACCAGTCCATCCAACTCGGTGACGGCGGCTGGGCCCCCTCTCTCGAACTCCAGGCCTTCGGGAAAGTCTTTGAAAACGGCTCGGTGTACGCCAACGCTTTCTACATGTTCAACCCGCGCAACACCAACGGCGTGGCAACGGGCCGCCGCGACTCGGTGGAAGCAGGCGCCATCATTTCCGTAATGTCGGTGGCTGACCAGTACATGGCCCGGGCGGGTATGAACTACACGCTGCTGCCCCAGCGGGGCTTGTCGGTAAGCCTGGGCGGCCGGGTAGAAGGCATTCCGGCCCGCGACCTGATTGGCAAGTCGGACGGCTTCCGGCGCCCCGGTTACATTGTGGCGGCCGAACCGGGCCTGGTGTACATGCCGGGCAAAACCACGGTGGCCGTGAACCTGCCGGTGGCCCTGGTCCGGGACCGCATCCGCAGCGTGTACGACATCAAGACCGGCCGCCACGGCGACGCCGCCTTTGCCGACTACGCGGTGTACGTGACGGTTTCGCAACGGTTTTAAAGGGAGGGAAACTGGCAGCCGTACAACCTACGGCCGGCTGCTATTACAAATATTGGTTGAGTATCAGTCCTAATTTAGCCCGCCATTTCAAACGGCTCTATATCGTGCAAGTCATCATCGGGCATCTGGCTTAACTCCCATTCATCCCGCTGCTCCTGCAGACGCAACCAGATACCGGGCGTTGTACCTAATGCACGGGCAAGCCTGCGTGCCATTGGTATAGTTACACGGGCTTTACCATTTACAATGTCGGATACCGTCTTACGGGCTACCCGAATGCGGGCAGCCAGTTGGCTAATCGTTATGTTACCGCCTTCCAGATAATCAGCTAGTATTTCACCCGGATGGGCAGGATTATGCATTTTCATAGTCATTCTTTATTCAATGGTACTGCTGATAATCCACTACCTCAGCATCACCGTTTCTTATTTTGAAAGTAATGCGCCATGGTCCGTTAACCTTCACTGCCCAATGGCCCTTATGATCGCCCTTCAATCGGTGCAAATCCCAGCCCGGCACATTCATTTCCTGAGCATTCTTTGCCACATTCAGAAGGGTAAGTATTCGCTGAATACGGGGGCATGCTGTGCATTGATGCTCGCTGTGCTGCCGGATTCAAAGAATTTCTGCAAACCTTTATGAGCAAAACTCTTTATCATACGAACCGCATTGTAACAAAAAAGGTTACAACAGTCAAGAAGTGATGTAACTTTTTTTGTTACAGACTCCCCTACCCCGCTACGCCCGTAGGCTGCTGCAACTTTTCTTCGAGTTCGGCGATGAGGGCGTCGCAACCCAGGTCGATGCAGGCGGCGGATTGGAGGAGCAGCTTTTCGGGGGTGTGCGGGTTTTGAACCAAGGCGGCGCCCCGGGCCATTTCGTCCTTCATGCCCGTTACTTCCAGGAAGTGGAACGGCGGCGTGATGTAGTTGGTAATGAATTTGAGTTGTCCGAGGTCCCGCGCCAGCAGGGCCTTCCGGTAGTCGCCCTTGAGCTGCCGGAACAACCCCACGTACGACCCCGTGAGCAACTGCTGGAATTCTTCGTTGCCCGCGGTGAGTCCCAGGATCTTCTGGTAGTTGAGCCGGGCGACCGGGGATTCCGGGACCATTTCCGCCGCAGCCGGTACTTCCGGGGCCGGGGATGGGGCCGTGGCCCGGGTGCCGGCCAGCAGTCCGGCCATCGTTTTATACAGGTCGTCGGGCTGGAAGGGCTTGGTCACGTAGCCGTTCATGCCGCTGCGCTTTACCTTTTCGCGGACGTCCGACAGCATGGACGCCGTAATGGCAACGATGGGCACCTTGCGGAAGTACGACCCTTTGAGTCTCCGGATGCGGCGGGTGGTCTCAAAGCCGTCCATGTGCGGCATTTGCAGGTCCATCAGGATGAGGTCGAAGGGTTCCTGCTGCACCCGGGCAATGGCTTCTTCGCCGCTGTTGACGGCCTCCACCTGGAGGCCCCACTGGCCGCAGATCTTTTCGGCCACCAGCCGGTTGATTTCGTTGTCCTCCACCATCAGGATTTTGCGGCCGCGCAACGGGTCGCGGTCCGGGTCGGCCAGGGTGCCGGCCAGGGGCTTGCCCGCCGGTTCGGGGTTTTTGTGGAAGCGGAGGGTGAAATAAAACGTGGAGCCCTCCCCTTCCCGGCTGCTCACGTGGATGGCGCTGCCCTGGAGTTCGAGCAGGCGTTTGGTGATGGTAAGCCCCAGGCCGGTGCCCCCGTACTTGCGGGTGGTGTCGGAAGAGGCCTGCGTAAAGCTGTCGAAGATGGTTTCGAGCTTGTCCTGGGGGATGCCGATGCCGGTGTCGGTCACCTGGAAATGCACCTCTACTTCCTCGCCCTCCGTGCGGACGAGACCCGCTTCTACCGACACCGACCCTTCCTCGGTAAACTTGATGGCGTTGCTCACCAGGTTGTTGAGCACCTGGCCGAGCCGCACCGGGTCACCCGTGAGGGCGGCTGGAATGTCGGGGTCCACGCGGTAGTTGAAGTCCAGGTTCTTCTCGTAGGCCAGGTAGTGCAGGGGCTGCACGATGCGTTCCACCAGTTCGGGCAGGTTAAACCCGATTTCCTCGAACACGATCTTGCCGGCTTCGATCTTGTTGAGGTCGAGGATGTCGTTGATGAGCGAAAGCAGGTTTTCGGCCGACAGGTGCAGGATGCGCAGGTTGTCGGCCTGGTCGGGCCGGGGACTGTCGTCCATCAGGTAGTGCGACAGGCCCAGGATGGCGTTGATCGGCGTGCGGATTTCGTGGCTCATCGTGGAGAGGAACTGCTGCTTGGCAACCGACGCCTGTTCGGCCTGGGCCTTGGCCTTGATGAGTTCGATTTCGCGGAGCTTGCGTTCGGTAATGTCCTGGGTGGTGCCCACGATGCGGACGCGGCGGCCGGGGCCGTCGAAGAACACCTTGCCGTAGCTTTGCAGGTACAGGGGGGTGTCGCTCTGGCCGCGGCGGGCCTCGTACTCCACCTCAAACTGGGGCCGGGCCGGCGTCGTGTCCCTGATGGCTTCCTTGAGCAGTCCCTTCTGGCCGGGCTCCAGCCGGTCCATGAAATCGGCCAGCAGCACCTCCGCCGTTTCGGGCAGTTCGAAAATGCGGAACACTTCTTCCGACACCACGCCCCTGCCGGTTTCCAGGTCAAATTCGTAGTTGCCCACGTGGGCCATGCGCTGGGCTTCCCGCAGGGCCGATTCGCTCTTTTCGAGTCGTTCCTTGGCCGCCCGCTTGCCGGTAATGTCGGTGATGCGGGCCAGGTAGAACGACCGTTCGGTGGTGTGCAGCATGGTAATGCCCAGGTCGCCCCAGAACGAACGGCCCTTCATGGATACCAGTTCGCGTTCATCCACCCACATGCCCTCCTTTTGCAGGCTCTGGTAAAGCTGCTGGTTTTCCCGGACGGTGAGGGGTTTTTTCTGGAAACTGTTGCTCAGCTGGCCGATCAGTCCCTCCTTGCCGTCGGCCTCGAAAAGCTGCACGGCCTTGCGGTTGCACTCGATGATCTGGTCGGTGCGGGTATCGATGAGCACCATCGGGTCGTAGGAGTTGTCGAACACCGTTTCGAGGTCCTGCCGGGCGGCGGCCACCGACTGCCGGTGCCGGGCGTTGAGGGTATTGAAGTACAGCGCAATGAGCAGCAGGGCCGTGATGTTGACGGCCATTACGCCCAGGTACACCTTGTGCTGGATGAGCGGGGTCAGCCCCTCGATGAGAAAAAGCGAATAGTTGGTGGATTCGAGCACCACCAGGCAGGCCATCGGCAACGACAGGCCCATGACCAGGAAGCCCAGCCGCTGGTGGAAGTTGTAGTACAGCACCACGCCCAGGAAGGCCGAAAAGTACAGCAGGTGAAAGCCGCTCTCCCGGCCCAGACACGAAGCGGTAAAGAAGATGTTGGCGTTGACCACGGCCATGATGAGGCCCTTGGCGAACTGGTGGTACCGGTGGTTGCGCGTGCCGAAGCGGTTGATGAGGATGCTGATCAGGAACAGGAACATGCTCAGGTACGCCACCGCAAACAGCGTATCAAGCTTGCGGCCGTAGTAGAACACGATGAAGGGAATGCAGCACAGTGCCGCCGTCAGGCTGATCTGGTTGGTGAGCACGATGCTCTTGTACTGCTTGGGCGGCAGGTTCGGCGTTACCCCCTGCTCGGAAAGGTTCGTCCAGAAAACACTAGGTGCGTTCATGCAATGGCAATAATTTCCCTACATTTTAGGAGTAGAACTTACGAATCTACAACTGTTTTTCCAAAAACTTCCCGGCTAAACGCCTGGCTCCGAACAAATATGCAAAATCCCTTTCCCATCTCCCGGGCTTTCACCGCCGCCCTCCTTATCATTGCGGCTGGTTCCTGTCACAACCCCACTGCAACCGAGAAGCAAGCCATGAATACGCAACCCGATACCGGCCTGACCATCCGCGACGTCCACTCCTTCGCCCGGCCCGAAGAAGCGGCCGTGAAGCACCTCTCCCTCGACCTGACCGTTGACTTTTCGTCGCAAACCCTCTCGGGCCGGGCCACGCTGACGGTAACCGCCGCCCCCGGCGCCGATACGCTGGTGCTCGATACCCGGGGGCTGGTCATCGAAAAAGTAACGCTGGACAACGCCGAAAACGCCGTGGCGCACCAGTTGGGCGCCGAAGTGCCCTACCTCGGCCGGCCGCTGCACGTACCCATCACGCCGGCCACCCGGCAGGTAACGGTGCATTACCGCACGGGACCGGGGGCGGCGGCCCTCCAGTGGCTCACGCCGGCGCAGACGGCCGGCAAAACGCACCCCTTCCTCTTCACGCAGTCGCAGGCCATCCTGGCCCGTACGTGGGTGCCCGTGCAGGACAGCCCGGGCATCCGGTTCACCTACGACGCCACGGTGCGGGTACCCAGGGAACTGCTGCCACTGATGAGCGCCGACAACCCGCAAACCAAAAACGACTCGGGCGTCTACCAATTCCGCATGGAACGGCCCATCCCGGCGTACCTGCTGGCCCTGTCGGTGGGCGACGTGTCTTTTGCCCCGGTGGGTTCGCGCACGGGGGTGTACGCCGAGCCGGCCACGCTGGAGAAGGCGGCTTACGAATTTGCCGAAATGGAAAAAATGCTGGAAGCCGCCGAACGGATTTACGGCGCCTACGCCTGGGGCCGCTACGACTTGATCGTGCTGCCGCCCAGCTTCCCGTTCGGGGGCATGGAAAACCCGAAGCTCACCTTTGCCACGCCTACCATTCTGGCCGGTGACCGTTCGCTGACCAGCCTGGTCGCCCACGAACTGGCCCACTCCTGGTCGGGCAACCTGGTGACCAACCAGACCTGGAACGACTTCTGGCTCAACGAAGGGTTTACGGTGTACTTCGAGCGGCGCATCATGGAGGAACTCTACGGCCCCGACTACGCGCAGATGCTGGAGGTGCTGGGCTACCAGGACCTGGTGAATACGGTGCAGGACTTTGGCCCCAACAGCCCCGATACGCAACTGAGGCTGAACCTGATGGGCCGCGACCCCGACGACGGCGTGAGTGACATTGCCTACGAAAAGGGCAACGCTTTCCTGCGCCGCCTCGAATCGGTGGTGGGCCGCGAGAAGTGGGATGCCTTCGTGCGGGCGTATTTCCAACGGTTCGCCTTCCAGTCCATGAACACGGAACGGTTCCTCGATTACCTCAAGAAGGAACTGCCGGATGCCTACCGCACGGCCGACGTGCCGGTGTGGGTGTACGGCCGGGGCTTTCCTGCCGACGCCCTGCACCCGAAGTCGGCCCGGTTCGAGGCGGTGGAAAAATCGGTGCTGGCCTGGAAGCTGGGCACGGCGCCGGGGCAGCTTTTTACCAAGGAATGGAGTGCCCACGAGTGGCTGCACTTCATCCGCCAGTTGCCCGAAAACATGACGCCTACGCAAATGGGCGAACTGGACGCGGCGTTTGGGTTCACGAATTCGGGCAACGCCGAAATGCTGGCGGCCTGGCTGCTGTCGGCGGTGCGCAATGGCTACGAACCGGCCAATTCTGCCCTGGAAGGGTTCCTGGTGACGGTGGGGCGGCGCAAGTTCCTGGTGCCGCTGTACGCCCAGCTGTCCAAAACGCCGGAGGGTAAGGAACGCGCCAAAGCCATTTACGCAAAAGCCCGGCCCAATTACCACTCCGTGGCGACAAGTACGCTGGACGAGTTGCTGAAGTAGGTCATTCGAGGATGGGCTGATGATAGATAAATGAGAGATGGACATTCACGAAATGAGGAAAAACGCAGTTCCAACTGAGCGGAGATCATCCCCCTGCCCCCCTTCCCTTACGCACAAAACAACCCACAAGGGGGACCCGCGTACGCATCGAACGCGTACAGTTCTTGCTAAGGCACCGCTGGGTACAGGTTCCCCCTTATGGATTGTTTTGTGCGTAAGGGAAGGGGGTAGAGGGGTGACTTTCTTTTCCTTGATTGATGACCATCCCTCATTATAGATAAACCAATAACAGGCCACTAAGGCACCCAGGTTCACAAGGGCAATCACTTTGTGTTCCTTAGTGTCTTCGTGCCTTTGTGGCAATACTGAAGTGATTCTGATGCCTGTCATTGCATCCTTCGTTATTTGACATTCCTTGTTCATTATTCGATATTCTTTTTAATGATGAATGTCGAACAAGGAATGTCGAATGATGAAGGATTGGACCTACCTCCCTCCCTCAGACCCCGGCTTCCTGCCCTGGTTGCCTCCCCGGGCGTTGGAACCCGCCGGATTGTTGGAACGGCCGTTTCCCGAAGCATTGCCGGCCGTGTTGCGCGGTCCCCGGGGCTGCCCCTGGCCTCCCCTGCCGCCGCCCGAGGAGCCCCGGCCCGGCCCCTGCCCACCCCGGGATGAGCCCTGCGCCCCTTTGGCGGCCGGTTGCGGCGCAGCGGACTGGGCACTCATGGGGTAGGGATGGTCTTCGACCACGGGAATCTGCTTGCCGATCAGCTTATGAATGTCCCTCAGGTACTCTTTCTCCTCCGCGTCGCAGAAGGAAAGGGCAATGCCGCTGGCCCCCGCCCGGCCCGTGCGGCCGATGCGGTGCACGTACGTTTCGGGGATGTTGGGCAGTTCGTAGTTCACCACGTGCGTCAGCTCGTCGATGTCGATGCCGCGGGCCGCAATGTCGGTAGCCACCAGCACCCGCGTTTTACCGTTCTTGAAATTGCTGAGGGCTCCCTGCCGCGCGTTCTGCGATTTGTTGCCGTGAATGGCCTGGGCCAGAATGCCCGCCTTGGCTAAGTCTTTGACCACCCGGTCGGCGCCGTGCTTGGTGCGGGTAAACACCAGGGCCGAAACAATGGCTTTGTCGGCCAGCAGGTGGTTGAGCAAATTCTTCTTGTTGTTTTTGTCCACGAAATACACCGCCTGCCGGATCTTTTCCACCGTAGACGAAGCCGGCGTTACCTCCACCGTGGCGGGGTTGGTGAGGATGGTGCCCGCCAGCTTGAGAATTTCGGGGGGCATGGTAGCCGAGAAAAACAGCGACTGCCGCTTGGCCGGCAGCTTGGCGATGATCTTCTTGATGTCGTGGATGAACCCCATGTCGAGCATCCGGTCGGCCTCGTCGAGCACGAACCATTTGATGTGCTGGAGGGAAATGAATTGCTGGCTCATCAGGTCGAGCAGGCGGCCGGGCGTGGCAATGAGGATGTCGATGCCGGCCTGGAGGGCGTCGGTCTGGGCCTTCTGCGTGACGCCGCCGAAGATGACCGTGTGCCGCAGGCGGAGGTGTTTGCCGTAGGCCGCAAAGCTCTCCCCGATCTGGATGGCCAGTTCGCGGGTGGGCGTACAGATGAGCACTTTGATCGTGCGGCGGCCGGTTTCGCGGCCCGCCTCCTCGTGCAGCATTTGCAGCATCGGAATGGCAAAGGCCGCCGTTTTGCCGGTGCCCGTCTGGGCGATGCCGAACAGGTCGCGGCGTTGCAGCACCACGGGGATGGCCTGCTCCTGGATGGGCGTCGGCTTGGTGTAACCTTCCTCGGCCAGGGCCTTGGCGATGGGTTGTATCAGGTTTAGTTTTTCGAAAGACATAGTTATAAATCGTAAATCATATGTAGAGACGCGGTTCACCGCGTCTTCAGTAGTCGTCAGTTCACCGCGTCTTCAGCAGTCGTCAGTTCACCGCGTCTTCAATAAGCGTAAGCAGGCCCATGGCAATCGTCAGCGGTTAAAATCACCACCGTCTTTTCCAACCGGGTTGTCATTCATAAGCGCAAATGATCCCTTGCCGATCCACTTACGACTATCAAAGACGCGGTAAACCGACGATTATTGGAGACGCGGTAAACCGCGTCTCTACTTACGCCTAACTGTCAATTCATTTTTTCCGTTCAACGCCCATTGCGTACTGGATGCCGGCCAGTACGTGGCGGAGGAACAGGGGCTCCGAATAGCTGGCGTCGGTGTGGCCCAAAGCGGTGTAGAAGGCCCGGCCGCCGTCGTAGTTGTGGAACCAGGCCATCGGGTGATTGTTGTTCATTTTGCCGCCCTCGTAGGTGGTCTCGTCAATTTTGAGCAGGACTTTTACGTCGGGGTTCAGGCTTTTGAAGTCGTACCACTCGTCGTAGCGCTGCCAGCGGTTGGGCAGGAAGCTGGTCGTCGGGTGCGTGTTGTTGACCACCTGGAGCACGGCGTTCTGCTGCTTGGGGTGGCTCTCGAAGTACGCCCCGGCCAGTTTGTTGTACCAGGGCCAGTCGTACTCCGTGTCGGTGGCCGCGTGGATGCCCACGTAGCCGTTGCCGCCCCGGATGTACCCCTCGAAGGCCGTCTGCTGCGCGGCGTCGAGTACGTCGCCGGTGGTGCTGAGGAATACCACGGCCTTGTACCGCTTCAGGTTGTCGGCGGTAAACGCGGCGGCGTCTTCGGTGGTATCGGCGTCGAAGCCGTTGTCGGCGGCCAGCTTGAGCAGGGCCACCTTGCCGACCCCGATGGACTCGTGGCGGAAGCCCTTGGTTTTGGAAAACACCAGTACGCGGGACCGGGGCTGCTGCGCGTTGCCCTGGCAGAAGCTCAGCAGGGGCAGGCAGAAGCACAACAACAGGAGCAGTAAAAGGCGGTTCATAACGGGTGTTGAATGGTAAAAGGGTGAAAAGAATAAATGTCAGTCAATCATGTTCATCCTGGTATAAGTTAGGGAGTCGCGCCGAATAAAGCGTCAACGTCTGCCGATCTGCTTACCGGGGGCGCTGCGTTTGTAGAACACGAACCCGTTTTCCTCGCCGAGCTTCTGCAAGCCGGGCACGCCGGCCAGTTCCTGCGTCTTGTTGATCTTGGTGATCACGTACACGTCGCGGTCCACGTCGCCGTGCAGCAGCCACTGTTCGTCGTTGGCCTGCTTGTTGGGCAAGGGTTGCTTGCGGGTGTAGAACAACTGGGCGTAACTCCGGTAGCCGTAGTTGAGCACGTAACATTCGCGGTTCTGAATCCTGGGTTGCAGGCTTTCGAAAAACCGGATGGCCGCCCCCTGCGAGTACAGTTCGATCCGCCCGATGAAGAAGATCAGCGTAAGGTTCACGAAAAGAGCCGTGCCCAGGAACAGCGTGGCAAAGCCCCGTTCGGCCCGGTTGAACTGAATATAGCGGAGGCTCAGCCCGATGGTGGCAAACAACCACAGGCCCGCGAAGGATTCAAAGCCCGTCCAGTTCACCACGGCGTCGAGGTTGGCGGCGGCGAAGGGGTCTTTGCTGAACAGCGGCTTGAGCACCTGGATCTTCAAGGCGACGAAGGGGAGCACGATGGTGGCAAAACAGAACAGGCCGCCGATGCCGATGAGCATACCGCGCATCCAGGGGGCAAACTTGATGCGCCCTTCGATGATCTCGTACGCGGTAAGCGCCGCCAGGTACGTAAGCGGGAAGTAGCACATCGAAGAGTAGTGTACAATCTTCGATTTTACAATCGTGAACAGGATGAGCACCACCCAGAACAGGATCGTCATCCAGACCTTGAAGTCCCGCTGGTACATGAACTGCTGCGGAATGCGCCCAAACCCCCGGATGCAGAAGATGGAAGCCGGAAAACACCCGATCAGCAGCACCACGAAGTGATACCCCGGAAAGCCGCCGTGCCCCGCGTCGGGCGTGCTGAACAGCCGGTAGTTGTAGGTGATGAACGTGTTGATGAACCAGGGGCCGTTGGCCAGGGTCTCCAGGCCGAACCACGTCATGGTAACGAGGGCCGCCGCCAGCGTAAACAGCAGAAACTGGGGCACGTTGACGTAGAACCGGAACCGCTGCAACACCCAGTACACGAAGAGGGTCAGCGCCACGATCAGGAACGCCGCGGGGCCCTTGGTGAGCACGGCCAGGCCCAGCACCAGGCCCCCGCCGATCAGGTACACGTATTTGTTGTAGTTGAGCCACACGCTGGTGTAGCCGTCTTTCTTCCAGTAGAACTGAATGAACAGGTAGAGGGCCAGGAAGATGAACAGGTTGAACCAGGGGTCGATGATGCCCGACTTGAAGTACAGGTGCGGCAGGATGGACCCCACGTAGGCGCCGGCCCAGAGGGCGCCGAATTTCCAGTCGTGCAGCTTGGCGCCCATCCGGAACAGCACCACCAGGGTAGCCACGCCGCACAGGGCATTGGGAAAGCGGGCCGCGTACTCGCCGATCCCGAACAGGTGCATGGCCGCCGCCTGGAGCCAGAAGAAGAAGGGCGGCTTTTCCCAGAACGGCTCGAAATCGATGTGTACCCGCAGGTACTCTTTCAGCACGATCATCTCGCGGGCTGCCTCGGCAAAGTTGATCTCGTCCCAGTCAAATAAATGTACGCCACCAAGGAAAGGCATGAAGAGAATACATCCCAGCAATGCAAAAACCAGGGTGTACCGGGTGGTTGGTGTCAATAGTAGTAAGTGGTTTTTGTAGTGAACTTATGCGCCAGGCAGTCAATCCTGGCCATTCTTTTAAGCCTGCTGATCTTTTTTTCGCCTGCAAGTTAAACAGGGTAATGCGTTAACGATCCGCAAAATAAACGAATTTTGGGTGGATGCCCTTGTGCCGGACCCGAAAATGCTGGTTACCAGGGCCAAAACCCTTTACGCGGAAGCCCGGTCGGCCAGGCGCCGGCTCCGCAGGCTGGCCGTGTACCAGCGCCGCGGGTAGCGGACCCACAACCGGCCGAGGGCCAGGTAACACGCCACCGTCACCCCCACGCCGATGATCGAGCCGGCAAATACGTCGCCGAAAAAGTGCTGGCCCAGGTACACCCGCGAATACGCCGCCGCCAGGGCCAGCGCAAACCAGAATCCCCCCCAGCCTTTGCGCCCGGCCAGCAGGCTCAGCAGGCAGAACACCGAAAACGCGGTGGTGGCGTGGCCCGACGGAAAGCTGTTGTAGAGGTGCACCTCCACGCCGTCGACCCAGTGCAGCACCTGCCCGCTCTTTTCGAAGAAAGCCTTGGGCCGCAGGGCGCCCGAGAAAGCGAGCCGCTTGAGCAGTTGGGCGGTCAGGCCGCTGAGCACGAACGCCGCCAGGGCCGTGAGGGCGTACTGGTACCGCACGAACAGCAGCAGCAACACCACGGCCGCGTAGAACAGCCCGTCGCCCAGGTGCGTGCCGTAGGCAAACAGGTAGTCGGCCCAGGTCTGGTAGTGGGTGTTGACGAACACGAAGATTTCGGCCTGCGAATACCGCCACTGGAGGATGCCACCAGCCAGCAGGAACAGCAGGTACGGCCCGAAAAAAGGCCCGTTTTTCCTCAAAAGCGCAATCATGCGGCAAGTTAGGAAGAAGTCATAAGTAGAGCCGCGATTCATCGCGGCTGACCAGTGATTCATCGCGGCTAACCAGTGATTCATCGCGGCTGACCAGCAGTAAGCCGTCATTGGAATTAGGAAGGAAGCCGTTTCGCTTACAACCGGCAGTCCTTTTTCCAACCAGACGGTGGGGCATGACCATGCATACGTAGATCATACAACTTGGTACATTCTGTTACATATTTAATCAATATGCTTAAATATATTTTTCAGTAGTACATGAGTGCGTTATTGTAAAATATATTTTAATGGCCTACCTTGAGAACACCAGCCTTTAAACAAAATATTGCATGAAACAAACACTACTCACCCAAAACAATTCTCATCCGAGAACCAGTGTCAAGTTATTTTTCCTAGTCATTTTCTTTGCCTGTATGGCCGCCGCGCCCCAAGCAAGGGGGCAGTCTATAACCGGCCCCAGGTCCGTGTGCCTTAATGCGACATCCGGGGCGGTACGCGCAGATTATTCTTTCAATCAGGGGGCTGGACTTTGCACTGTTACGTCGTACAGCGGGTGGACCGTTTCCGGCAATGGAATAATAGAAGAAACTTTTACATGGCAAAACAATCCAAATGCAGGCATTAGGGTAGTGTGGAAAAGCGGTGGCGTGGGAACTGTAACTGCTAAACTTGCGCCTTTTTGCCAGGATATTACAATAACTGTCTATATCGGACCGTCGGTAGGGGCTATATCCGGTCAGCAATATCTTGCTTGCTCCAGCACCGCTAACGTTGCCTATTCAATAGCAGCCGATCCTAACGCAACTTTCCAATGGAGCGCATCAGGCAATGCAGGGTTAACTTATTTCACAAAATCACTTAACACGGCAACCTTCACTGTGGCTCCCGGCACCCCAAATGCAAACGGAACCATTACCTGTACGGTAACCCAATGCGGCACCACTACTACCAGAACCTTGAGTGTATACCGGACCGTTTCTACCGGCATCAGCGGCCCATCGAGCATCTGCGTGGGCAATTATGGTTCTTATTCCGCCCCCACCGGTTCGAGCAACCAGTACTGGACCGTATCGCCAAGTTCACTCTTTAGTTTAAGTGGTAGTTACGGGCCCGGTACTTCGGTAAATGCCTGGGGAGGCAGCGGAAGCGGGGTAATTACCCTTACCTACAACCGGGCCTGCGACAACCTGGCTTCTACCGACCGGATGGGCATTTACGCGAACAGTTGTGGCTATTACTCTACCAGCGACCAGGTAACTTTAAGCGTATCGCCGAACCCGGGCAGCGACCAGGTGGAAGTGACTTACACGGAAACCACTAAACCCTACAGTGTTAAAGTTTACAATGCCTTCAACAAGGTGGTGGCGGCCGGTACGTTGCGCCAGGGCAAACTGCAACTAAACGTCAGGCATCTGCCGGTCGGGGTCTACTTTGTAAATCTGTTGGATGACAAACGGGGAACCATCAGTGTAAGGCTTGCGAAGAATTAAGTGAAAGTGTAAATTCATCGGGGACGGATGAACCCGTCTCCGGTGTTATTGTAATACTAATGAGACGTAACCCTTGCTCCTTTTTTGGAATTATTCTGTTTTTTGTACTTACAATAGCTCCGTCAATCGGTTACTCTCAAAAAGAAGGCAACCTCTGGTATTTCGGGCGGTTTGGACGAGGTTTAGACTTCAACACAACTCCCCCTACGGTAGTGAGCAACGGCGCGATTCGTCTCCAGTACGGGGAGCCGTTTACGATGTCCGACCCATGCGGAAACCTGCTTTTTTATTCGAACGGGCAAACCGTATGGAACCGCAATCACCAAATCATGCCCAACGGAGACGGCCTGCTTACTGTAGCTTCCACGCAACCGGTAGTAGCGGTACCGCATCCGGGCCAGGATTCGCTTTACTACCTGTTTATCCAGGCCCAAACGAATGACATTATTCCTCCTAAAGCGGAGCTGCGCTATTCAATTATCGACCTGCGGCTCGACAAGGGTCTGGGCGGCATTACGGTTAAAAACCGGTTTCTTTACCAAACCAACGGCTCCCTGCTCACCTCCGTCTGGCACGGCAACGGCCAGGATTATTGGATCATCACGGGCGAAGTGGATGCCAACCGGTTCCTGGCGTACAAAGTGGATCAAAATGGATTGAATCAATCACCGGTAGTCAGCATCATGCCTTTTACCTTCATTTACTCACGCAAGCTGCGGGCTTCCCCCGACGGCCGGTACATTTCAGCCAGCGCCTATAGTGGCTCACCAGCAAGAGAAGCCTGGCTGATTGGCTTTGACAACACGACTGGAAAAGCAACCGGTACCCATTTGTTGCCGGTGAAAGGCAGCGGTACGCCGGTAGAATTTTCCCCGGACGGCCGCAGAATGTATTTCTCAGTGCCGGGTAACCAAATGGCTCAACTCACCCTGGACCATACCGGCCAGCAAACTGTCTTCGCTGAACCCGTTATCATTAAACAGTTACAGGGTCGGGGTTTTAGTGACATCCGGTTGGGCCCTGACGGCAAACTGTACATTGGGTCATCGGGTGACGCCATTGACGTGATTGACAACCCCAACGACGAAGCGGCCCAGTTGCAATACCGGCAAAACGCTTATCGCGTCGATGCTTTTTATCTACCCAACAACCTGGCCGGCTACGTGCTGGGCAAGCAAACGGATTTTCCGGTTGAACCGGTATGCGGCAACAGTCCAATCCAATTCGTGCCACGAGTCAATTACAAGGTGCGGCAGTGGCAATGGGACTTCGGCGACCCGGCTTCGGGCGAGGCCAATACGTCGGCGGTCCGTGAGCCGTCCCACCGCTTCTCCGGTCCCGGCTCCTACCCCGTACAACTGATCACCACCGACTACTGCGGCGAGAAGGACACCGTCCGGAAAAATGTCATTCTCCATCTTGATCCCGTGATCGACCTTTCGGAAGAACGGGTCGAAAAATGCTTTTCGGAAGTGCCCGTTACCTTCTCGGTACGCAACTACCCGTTTACCCGGTACCGCTGGAGCACGGGAGACACCACCGCCGCCATACAGGCCACGCAGACGGGTTGGTACCGCGTAGAAGCCTCCACGCCGTGCGGCACGCACCGCGACAGCGTGTACCTGGACGTTACGCTCCCGGCCACGGCCTACCTGCCCGACGACACCATCGTGTGCGACGGCAACTTCGCCCGGCTCGACGCCCTCAACGAGGGGGCCACCTACCGCTGGAACACCGGGGAAACCACCCGTACGATTCAGGTAGACAAGCCGGGCAAATACTGGGTCGAAATTACGAACCGGTGCAGCAGTACCGCCGATACGGCCAACCTGGTTTTTATCCGGGAAGACGTGGGGGCTTTCATTCCCAATGTGTTCACCCCCAACGGCGATGGGCACAATGATGCATTTGAGTTACACGTACTCAACACCCCGGCCTACAGCCTGGCCATCGTAAACCGCTGGGGCAAACAAGTGTACTACTCGCGGAACCCGTTCGGCTACTGGGATGGCCGGGTAAACGGCGGGGAAGAAGCGGCCCCCGGCACGTACTTCTGGCGGGTAACGGCTACGGATTGCCGCAACCAACCCATCACCTACAAAGGCTTCGTGAGTATTCTCAGGTAATCCAACTTGCCATCCTTCAACAATCCTTAACCCGATGAAAAATAAACTGCTTTTCCTCTTTTTCCTGCTGGTGCCGGCAGCCCTGGCGGCTCAGGAGCATAACTCACCTCCCAAGTCAGAATATACGCCCGGCCGGTGGTACGCCGGGGCGAGTTACGGCTTGCAGCGTTTTTCTTACGTGGGTTCATACCGTAACGTGATGGGGTACGGAGGGTACCGGCTGGGCCGGCACTTTGCCGTGCAACTGGGGGCCATCTACCAGCAGACCCGGTACGAGGGAAGTTTAAGGTACATCGACCCGCCCTATTACGCCGACGGCACGCGGGCGGCTCCCACTTCCGAAAACGGCTTTGGCGTACCCTTGTGGCTGCGGGCTTCGCTGCTCCGGCCGGAACGCCGGTTCAACGTGTACGTGCTGACGGGCCTTACGGCTACGTGGCAAAACCGGCAGGAGCAGTACGTAATCGTGGCGGGCGGAGCAGCCGTCGAGCAGGGCAGCCGCCGGGTCCGCGCCCAGGAAATGTACTACCAGATCGGCCTGGGTGCACAAGGCCGCGTCTGGAACCGGTTCTTCGTCACGGCGGAGTTGATGGCCTTCGCCCAGCGGCTCAGCGGCAATCCAGGGGGTTCCTCCCCATCGCTGCCCTACAACGTGGGCGTCCGGTATGAGTTCAAATAGTGGTCATTGGTACATTGGTCATTGGTCATTGGTCATTAGGAAGTACGCGCCAGGTAATTCACGCGTTCTACTGACCAATGACCAATGTACTATTGACCAATGTACCACTGACTATTTAATCTTCACCGCCGTGGCGCCGTAGCCGAATTTTTCCTTGCGGGCGTCTTCGAAGTACTTTACGTTGGCGTGCTTGCTCAGGCGGCGGTGCAGTTCGGTGCGCAGCACGCCGTGTCCCACGCCGTGGATGAACACGATTTCGGTCATGCCGGTGGCAATGGCGTTTTCGAGGGCTTTTTCGAACGTCCGGATTTGCAGGTTGATGATGTCGGGGCTGCTCATCTGGGCGTAGTTGTCCGACAGTTTCTCGATGTGCAGGTCTACTTCGGAGGGTGGCCGGGCTACGGCAGCCTCGGGAATGGCCGTTTTAGCGGGCTTGCCGTACATACCCTCCACGATCTGGTCGGGTTTGAGTTCGGCCGCCGTCTCGTCCTTGTCGAGTTGCAGCAGGTAGGCGTCCTTGTTGAGCAGGGGCGCCTTGGCCTTGTTTTTAAAGAACGTGTTGGCCCGGAAGCGAATCTTGCGCGTGAGCGGCTCCCGGAGCGTGCCGTTGCCCTCCCGGAAAAACAGCAGTTGCACCAGGTACGCCGGCCAGCTTTCAAAGTTCTGCGTGGACACTTCCGTCACCTTCACCGAGTTTTTGCGCTTCAACACGCCGCCCTGCAAGCCGTTGTAGGTTTCGTTGCGCACCTCGCCCAGCGTGTAGGGCAAGTCAAAGTCGGTGTTGTTGACCAGGTAAAAGGCCAGGTTCACGTCGTTGAGCAGAATGAAGGCGAAGAAGATGCCCTTCGTGGACACTACTTCCTTGGTTCCCCCCCGGGGCTCTATTTTGCGGGGGTCGGGCTCCTCGCGGCGGAACCGCTGGGCTTCTTCGGCGGCCACCACCACCACTTCGCTCCGCAGGGCCGGAATCCGGAAGCCGTCTTCGATCTCCACTTCCACAATGTTGTTGTTGGACCCGAAACCTACGATGATGCCTTCTTCCCGGCCCCGCAGCAGGCGTACTCTGTCTCCTATGTTCATTTTGTTGTTGGTTATTCGTTGTTGGTTTGTGGTCAATGGTCACGGGGCAATGGGCATTTCCGGTTCAACATTTGTTGTTTAAAATTTGTTGTCTCCTTCTTTTGCTGACTGCTAATCACTTACTGCGGCTGAGACGCGATAAATCGCGTCTCTACGTGCAACTTGTGACGATGGACCTACGACTCTTTTACGACAAATCTATAATTTCGCTCATATCTATTCCTTTTTAAACCGATCAGCCTATGAAAACCTTCCCGGCCCTGGCCCTACTGGTTGCCCTGCTCCTCTCCCCGCTCCTTGCTGCTGCCGCCGGCCCGCGGGAGACGATTACCAAATCCTTCGAAGTAAGCAACTTTGACCGCCTCAACATCGGCAGCGCCTTTACCATCAACGTCACCAAGGCCGAAGGTTTCAGCGTGAAGGTGTCGGGCGAAAGCGAAAAGGTAGCCGACGTGACGGCCGAGGTGCGCGGCAGCGAACTGGTGGTCGCCTTCCGCGAAAACAACAGCCGCATCCGCCTGGGCAACAGCACGGTACGCATCGAAATCACCATGCCTTCCCTGCGGGCCGTGAACTTCGGCGGCACCTCCGCCTCGGTGGTCAACGAAGGGTTCGAAACGGGCAACTTCGTGGCCTACGTGTCGGGCACGGCCAAATCCGAAATCCATATGAAGTCGCGCGAAGTGTTCGTGGACGTGACGGGCACCGGCACGCTGAACCTGTTCGGTTCGGCCGAAACGCTGAAGGCCAACGTGGAAGGCGTTTCGGGCCTGTATGCCTTGTATTTCCCCGTGCAGGACGTTACCCTCGACGTAACCGGCACCGGCACGGCCCGCATCAACGCCGAACGCACCATCCGGGCCAAGGCCAGCGGGGCCAGCACCATCCGCTACAAGGGCAACGCCCGCGTTGAATCGCAGGAAATTGCCCGCCTGAGTTCGTTCAAGAAGGTGTAACCATAGGAAGAAAGTCCGGTAATGTTTCCATTTGATAGCCCATTTGTTTCAGCCCGCCCCCGGCGGGCTTTTTTATTTGTATCTTCTATTTTTTTATATTTAACCTTGCCATAATCGTATTTCCAACCCATCCCCCCGTTCATGCCACGTTACTGCCGCCTGTTCCTCTCCTGCCTGTTGCTTTGCACGCTGCGGCTGCCCGCCCAAACGCCGACTGAGTTGCCCGCCACCGCCGTCAGCCTCCAGGACCTGTCCGCGTTCCGGCCCACCGGGGGCAACTGGAAAATTGCGGGCGACGTCTTTTACGACCTGGGCAAGGGCGGCGCCGGCAAAACCAGTCCCGGCGCCGGCGTAGTCGTCAACGACCCGGCCGGCAAGGCGAAAGACCACCTGCTGACCACGATGGAACACGGCGACATTGACCTGGACCTGGACTTCATGATGGACAAGGGCTCCAACGCCGGCGTGTACCTGCAAGGCCGCTACGAAATCCAGATGTTCGACAGTTGGGGCGTGGCCCGTCCCAAGTCTTCCGACTGCGGCGCCATCTACGAACGGTGGGACGAAAGCCGGCCCGACGGCCGCAAAGGCTACGAGGGGCACCCGCCGGCCCAGAACGTGAGCCGGGCCCCCGGCCTGTGGCAGCACTTCCGCATCGTCTTCCGGGCCCCGCGTTTCAACGCGCAGGGCCAGAAGATTGCCAATGCCCGCTTCGTAAAAGTGATCCACAACGGGGTGACAGTCCACGAAAACGTGGAAGTGACCGGCCCCACCCGGGCGGCCGCATTTACCGACGAGAAACCCACCGGCCCGCTGATGATTCAAGGCGACCACGGCCCGGTGGCGGTTCGCAACATCCGTTACAAAGCTTACGGCACCGAGCCCGTCACGCTGACGGACATGAAGCTGAGCACGTACGAAGGAAAGTTCAACGCCGTATCCGAGTTTGCCTCACTCTCCCCCAAGCGGGAAATGACCATTGACCTGCTCGAACACCAGGCGCCGGGGGCCAAAGACAACTTTGCCGGCAAGGTCACCGGCACGCTGCGCCTGCCCCGCGCCGGCCAGTACCTGTTCAACCTACGCCTCGGCTGGATTCCGGCGGAAATAAACGTGAGCCGGCCTAATGGCGCCGGCGAACTAACCATCGGCGGCAAAAAAGTGATCAGCATGGACGTGAAAAGCGGGGGCGTAGCCACGGCCCTGGTGGACATGGAAGCCGGCGACCACCCGCTGGTGCTGGCCTACAGCAAAAGCCAGGAGTTCTGGTACGCCCGCAGCAACGACATTACCCTGACCGTGGAAGGACCCGGCGTGGCGCATACCGCCCTCAACACCCCCGTCCGGGCCGCCGAGGCGGTGGGCGCCATCACCGTGACCGCCCAGAACGAGCCGGTGATGCTGCGGAGCTTTATCAACCACGGGGGCAAGAAACGCACCCACGTGATCTCCGTCGGGGAGCCGGGCTACGCCAACTACACCGTGGACCTGCGCAAGGGGGAATTTCTGCAAGTGTGGCGCGGGGGCTTTGCCGAGGCCACGCCCATGTGGTACGAACGGGGCGAATCCCAACTGGCCGTGCCGCTGGGCAGCGTGATCGAACTGCCCGCCAAACCCTCACTGGCCCTGGTGACCGACAAAAACGCCGCCTGGCCCGATTCCAACGCTACCTACAACTACCTGGGCTACGACGTAGACCCGGCGGGCCGCCCGGTATTCAAATACAACCTGGGCACGGCCACCGTCCGCGAATCGTTCACGCCGGAAGACGGCGGCCGGAAGCTGGCCCACGCCTTTGCCGTGACGCCGGGGGGTGAGACGGGCGAAGTGTGGTGCCGCGTGGCCGAAGGCAGCGACATTACCGCCCTGCCCAACGGGCTGTACGCCGTCAACGACAAGCAGTACTTCATTGAACTGCCCGCCAGGGAGAAGCCCGTGATCCGCAGCACCAACCGCAACACCAAGGAGTTGCTGCTGCCCGCCAGGGCCGGCGCCGTCCGGTACGCCATTGTGTGGTAGCTCTAAAAATGATTTTAAATGATGGATTTTAGATTTTGAATTGAAGCGATCCGGTTGTATGGCGCAAGCTTTAATCCATCATCCAAAATCCAAAATTCATAATTAACCTCTCGACCTCTCCTCCCATGAACATATACCCTCCTTTTTACCGTACCCTCGGCGGGGCCCTGCTGGCCGCCGGCGTGTTGCTGGCCGGTACGCTGCCGGCCGGCGCCCAGATCAAGAGCAAAACGGGCAAACCCGTGAGCAGCAGCAGCAAGCAGCCCGCCCCTTCCCCCAAAGGGCTGGAAAACGTGGAGGCTGAGCCCGAAAAAGAAGACGACTTCTACCGGCTCATTTCGCTGCCCGTGCCCGAAAACGTGATCCTCGAAGTGGGCGGCCTGACCAGCCTGCCCGATGGCAGCCTGGCCGTGTGTACCCGCCGCGGCGAAGTGTGGATCGTGTCGAACCCGGCCGTTTCGGGCGACGCCAAGCCGACCTACAAGCGGTTTGCGCACGGCCTGCACGAACCCCTGGGCATCGGCTACCGCGACGGCGACCTCTACGTGACCCAGCGCAGCGAACTTACCCGGCTCCGCGACACCGACAGCGACGGCCGCGCCGATGCCTACGACAAAGTGTATTCGTGGCCGTTGTCGGGCAACTACCACGAGTATTCGTACGGCCCCATCTTCATGCCCAACGGCAACATGCTGGTGACCCTTAACCTGGGCTGGAGCAATAGCAAGGGCCACGGCGTGAGCCTGGTGCCCTGGCGGGGCTGGATGCTCGAAATCACTCCGCAGGGCGAAATGACCCCTATTGCCACCGGCATGCGTTCCCCGGCCGGCTACGGCACCAACGCCGAGGGCGACGTGTTCTACACCGAAAACCAGGGCGACTGGGTGGGCTCCGGCCGCATGTCGCACGTGGAAAAGGGCGATTTCCTGGGTAACGCGCAGGGACTGGCCTGGACGGGCCTGCCCGGCTCTCCCCTCAAACTCACCGCCAACGAAGTGCCCAACACCGGGGAACCCCTGTACGACGTTGCCAAACGGGTGCCGGGCCTTAAAGCCGCCCGCCGTGTGGCTGCCGCACGGCATCATGGGCATCTCTACGTCGGGTCTCATCACCGATAACACGAACGGCCAATTTGGGCCGTTCGCCAACCAAATGTTTGTGGGCGACCAGGGCCAGAGCAAGATCATGCGCGTGGCCCTGGAGAAAGTGAAGGGCGAATACCAGGGCGTGGTGTTCCCGTTCCGGGAGGGCTTTTCGTCGGGTATTCTGCGGCTGGTGTGGGGCCACGACGGGTCGCTGTTCGCGGGCATGACCAGCCGCGGGCTGGTCCTCCACGGGCAAAGAACTCTTCAGCCTGCAACGGCTGGCCTGGACGGGCCGCACACCGTTTGAAATGAAAACAATCCGGGCCATGCCCGACGGCTTCGAAATCGAGTACACCCTGCCCGTGAACCGGGAGCAGGCCGCCGACCCGGCGGCGTACAAAGTTACCGGCTTTAACTACAAGTACCAGTCTTCCTACGGCAGCCCCGTGATCAACAAGGGCGGCTCTCCGGTGCGGGGCGTGGTGGTGTCGGAAGACGGCCTGAAGGCCCGGCTCGTGGTGGACAGCCTGCGCCTGGGCTACATTCACGAAATCACCGTGACCGGCGTACGCAGCACGGGCGGCAGGGCTTTGCTGCATCCCACCGGCTACTACACCCTCAACAACGTTCCCGACGGGGAAAAGCTCAACATCGCCGCCGTGGCGCCCAGGCACAACCATTCGGTGATGACGGTGGCTTCCAAGCCGGCGGCCGGCAAGGCCAACGCCAAACCCGCCGCGGCCCTGGCGGCGAAACGCGTCACCGAAATGCCCGCTTCGTGGGGCCAGCCCGACTACACCATTGCGATGGGCACCAAGCCGGGGCTCAAGTTTTCGCCTGAGTTGTTCCGGGTGCGGCCGGGCAGCAAGGTAAAGGTGGTGTTCAACAACGACGACGACATGCTGCACAACTTCGTGGTGGTGCTGCCGGGCACGGCCATGCAGGTGGGCGAAATGGCCATGAAGCTGGGCCTCGACGGCCAGCAGAAGAATTACATCCCCGAAACGGAAAAGGTGCTCTACCACACCAACCTGCTCCAGCCCAACACCTCGGAGGCCATTTACTTCGTAGCCCCCCAGAAGCCCGGCGACTACACCTACGAATGTTCGGTGCCGGGCCACTTCTACGTGATGCAGGGCACCATGAAGGTGGTGAAGGAATAGCGCAGACCATCCTGAAAGGTACGCGGCTGAAGCACTACCGGCCGGGCGGCGGTGCTTCAGCCTCTCACTCCCCCGCAAAGCTCTTTATCAGGCGGTAACGGGCTTTTTTTCGTTTTACCGGCTTTCCTTCCGGCTCACTTTTTTCTTGCGGGTGGTATTAAAGAAGTTATTTCTTACATCACTCCATGCGTCACTTTCTACGGCTTTGCTTCATTGCTTTCTGCGTACTGCCTCTCGCTTTCGGTGCCCGGGCCCAGGTACCCCAGTTAGACACTAACTTGTGGGTTACGGATGGCCCGGTCTACGAGGTGGCAAAAAGCGGCAACACCATTTACATGGCGGGCAACTTCACTTACGTAGGTCCCCGGACGGGTTGCGGCATTGTCGTAGATGCGGTTACCGGGAAACTAACCAGTCCGTCCAAAACGCGGATAAACGGCCTCGTCTTTGCCGCAATACCGGATCAGCAAGGGGGGTGGTACATTGGGGGCACTTTTAACCAGGTAGGCGCCGTACGCCGGAACGGACTGGCTCACCTGCTGCCTGACGGCTCCCTGGACGAGAACTGGAACCCCAAGCTGACTTCTTTTAACGCAGATCCATTGATTCATGCCCTTTGCCTTTCCGGCAACGTACTGTATTTCTCCGGCATATTTGACCAGGTAGAAGATGAGTACCGGTCCAATCTGGCTGCCGTGGACGTCACGTCCGGACGGCCTACTCCCTGGGCACCCTTTCTGTTCGATGGCTATACGCATGGAATAGCCGTGCACAATAACCTTGTATACCTGGCTGGTTCATTCAATCAGGTGCACGGGGAGCAAAGGCAGGGACTGGCGGCCCTTGACGCAACCACTGGCGATGTTTCTTCCTGGAACCCCGGCGCAAATGGTGAGGTCCGGGCGTCGCTCCTCGCGGGGAACCAGCTCTTCATAAGCGGCCATTTTACTTCCGTTGGCGGGCAAACCCGGAACCGGCTGGCTTCCTTCGACTTGACCACGGGCGAATTAACCGCCTGGCAACCCAACCCGGACGGGTTCGTCAACGCATTGGCCCTTCATGACGGCCTCCTCTACGTGGGCGGGGGATTTTCTTCAATAGCGGGCGTAAGCAGAAGCGTCCTGGCGGCTTTTGATACCAAATCCATGCAGGTAACTCCCTGGACGCCCCGCCTGCCGGAAAGTGAATCAACTTTGGGAATAACGGCGCTGTCAATCGTTGGCGACGTCGTGTACATGGTTGGCGGCTTCGGGCTGCCTGACAACAAAGGGCGGCACGCCAGTGCGGTACTGGCTACTACCGGGGAGGTTATCGGCTGGGATCCAAAGGTTGGTGCCACACCGACGGTAATTGTTGCGGGTTTGAACGGGTCACTGTTCATAGGCGGCAATTTTACTTCGGCAGGTGGGGGGTACAGCACTGGATTAGCAGCCTTCGATGCCACCACCGGGGCGGCTACTCCCTGGGCGCCTGCGGTTGCCCGAATAGTCACCGCCCTGCTGGCTACGCCGGAGGTCGTTTACGTTGGGGGTAATCTTACCACTGCGAACGGCCGAAGCAGCAATCACCTGGTCGCCATCGACGCCCGTTCGGGACAGCCCACCCCCTGGAACCCGCAGGTGGACGGCCAAGTCAATTCCATTGCTGCCACGCAGAACAGAATATACATCAACGGGCGGTTTACCAGCGTAAACGGTCAGCGCAGAATGGGCTTTGCCGCCCTTGACCGGATCACGGGTCAACTTACCGACTGGAATCCCAATCCCACCGGCGCCGAATTATCCGAGTATGCCCCTACTAAACTGGTGGTTTCCGGGAATACCGTTTTTGGCATAGGAAACTTCAAATTAGGCGACGGAAATGCATGGACAAGCTACGTTGCCATAGATGCTGCTACGGGCGAGCTTTCCGACTGGAACCTGCGGCCTGACGGGAGGATTACCGGCATTGTTCCGTACGGCAACCGCCTGTACGTGAGTGGCACGTTTACCAAATTGGGCGACAAGGACCGGCAGTACCTGGCGGCCGTTGATGCCACTACCCGCGAGGTTACCGACTGGAACCATACTTTGACCCGTGAGGCCCGGGCCTTGGGTATCATAAACAATAAATTATACGTGTCGGGTGGTCAGCCCCGGCGGAACGAACGGGAGTGGCCCCTCGCTGCCGTAGACGCTGTTTCGGGTGCGTCTACCTATTTCGGATTTACACCCGATATGAATTCAGGTCAATCCTTCTCTACGGCCGGAGACCGGATATTTGCACTGGGGCAGTTTACGGGCGTTGACCGGGAGGGCTACGTGTTCAGCCCGTGGGTGGCGAATCTGATGGCGAACGGGAGCCAAACCAGCACCATTACCGGCCACGTATTCGACGACCGGAATAAAAACTGCATCCAGGACAAGGACGAAAAGGGTCTGGAAAATGTAACGGTCGAAGTAAAGCCGGGAGATTACCGGGCATTGACCAACGCGCAGGGCTATTACGCCATTGCCGTTGATACCGGTTCCTATTCCGTTCGGCAATTATTGCCCGTTTTGAAAGACACGGTTGCAAAACAAATTTGCCCGGCTACCGACAGCCACCTTCTCCGGGTTGCTGCGTACGGCATTAGCACGGAGCTTAACTTCGCCAATCAGCTTACGGCCGCTTATAACCTGATTAAGGGAAACGTGTTCAGGGAAAAGATTGAAGACTGCACCCGCATGTTTGGAGAGCTTGGTTTGGAAAACATAAAAGTGGTAGCGGAGCCAACCGGTGCTTTTGCCTTTACGGATAAAGAGGGCAACTACACCATCCGGGTAGACACGGGCACGTACCAGATCAGGCAGGTTTTTCCCGTCCGGACGGATAGCCTCCTGCAAACGGTGTGTCCCGCCGCGGAACACCCTCCGGTCCGGTTTTCCTCCCTGGGAAATACTGCAACCAGGGATTTTGCCAACCGCCTGATTGCGCGTTACAACTTGATCGAAGGCCAAATTGTCCTGGGAGGAAGCAACGGCGGTGATTGTGGCACCGACCCTGCCCCCAAGCCCCTGGCGGGAATAAAAGTAATGGCGGAACCCGGACCTTACTACGGAATTTCTGACTCCACCGGGCACTACGTCATCCGGGTAGATACCGGCTTTTACCAGGTAAAACAAATACCGGGCGTACACAATGGGTTTGGTACCATTGACCTGTGCCCGTCGGGTCCCTCATCGTACGAAGTTAGTTTCAAGACCTACAATAACACCGTGACCGGCAAGAACTTCCGTGACCAGGTCACGCGTCGTGCCCACCTGACGGCCAGTGTAACGTCTACCCGTCGCCGGCGGTGTTTTTCGAGTACAACGACGCTTGCCTACTGCAACCTGGGCAACGCAGCGGCAACCGACGCAAAGGTTCACCTGCAACTTCCCCTCCACGTGGTGCTGATCAGCGCCGATGCCGCCTACACCCGCGACAAAGACGGGCACTACGTTTTTAGCCTGGGCAGCCTGGCGGCCAGGGAGTGCGGCAGCATTCAAGTGCAGGACTCGGTCGTGTGCAACGATCCGAACATCCGCGGCCTTACGCAATGCACCAAGGTTTGGATTACGCCCGCCAATGGCACTACCCCCGCCCCGGAGTGGGACCGGTCAGATATTACCCTCAAGGCCCGGTGCCTCACCAACGGCGTGGTCCGGCTCGGCGTGTACAACACCGGCAGCGGCCCCATGGCCGACAGCGCCGCCTACCGGATTCTGCTCGACGCCGGGCTGGCCCTCCAGGGCAAATACAAACTGGCCGCCGGCGACAGCCTCGTCCTGCGGGTGCCTGCCAATGGCCGGACCGTGCGCCTGGAAGCCGACCAGCGGCCCGGCCACCCCACCAAACAGTCCGCCAGCGTGACCCTCGAAGCCTGCGGTACGAATGCCAGCGGGGGCGTGAGCCTGGGCTTCGTGGCCCAGCTGCCTGCCGATGACGCCGAGCCGGAAGTAGCCGAAGAATGCCTGCCCATCACCGACTCCTTCGACCCCAACGACAAGCTGGTGCGGCCCGCCGGCGTCACCGCCGAACACTACACCCCCACCGGGGCCGCCCTTTCCTACACCGTACGCTTCCAGAATACGGGCAACGACTACGCCTACAAGGTAGTGGTGGTAGATACGCTGGCCGCCGAACTGGACCTGAGCACCTTGCAAATGGGCGCCGTATCACACCCCTACAAGTTCACCGTGTCGGGCAAGGGGCGGCCGGTACTCGCCTGGACGTTTGACAACATCATGCTGCCCGACAGCACCCGCGACCAGGCCGGCAGCAACGGCTTCATTCAGTTCAGCATCAAGCCCCTGGCCGACCTGCCCGCCAAGGCGCTGGTGGAGAACTTCGCCGACATCTTCTTCGACTACAACCCGCCGATCCGCACCAACACGGTGTTCAACCGCATCTACGACGTGCCGCCCGTAGTGGCCGCCGCGGACCGCCTGGAAGCCGCGGTCGTGATCGCCACGCCGGTAATCACCGGTTTTACGCCCACTGCCGGGGCGGCCGGTACGGTGGTCACCCTCACGGGCCTGCGCTTTGATCCGGTGCCGGCCCGCAACCGGGTCACGTTCAACGGCATTGCCGCCACCGTCACCGCGGCCACCGCCACCAGCCTTACCGTAACCGTACCGCCCGGAGAAGTTGCCGGCCGCATCGGGGTCACCACGGCCGACGGCGCGGCGCGGAGTGCAACCGACTTCTCCCTGGTGGTTCCCCCGCCGACGGCCATTGCGCCGGGGCTCCCGGCCGGGCCGGTGCGCATCTATCCCAACCCGGCCCCCGGCCGGTTCGTGGTCGAATTCGCGTCACCCGCCGCTGGGGTAACCGAAATTGTGACGCTGGATGCAAGGGGTGGGCGGGTACACACCCTGTCGCTGGCCGGAAAACCGGCGACCCGGGCGGAAATTGACCTGACTGGGCACCCGGCCGGCATGTACCTGGTGCTGATCCGGACGGATCGCGGAATCACGACCCGGAAGGTAACACTGAGGCCCTAACAGTTGAGGTAACGTGCTGACTTGTAAGATAAAAGTACCATTTGGCGAAAGAGAAGTTGGGAAAACCGCCCGGCTGGTTGCAACTTTGGGAATGAAGTGTCGTTTCGTTTTTCTCTTTCTTTTTGTTACGCAGGTAGCCTTTTCGCAAGTCCGCATCGAGAACCTTTTCTTCAACAGTACTTCCAACATCCTCCGGCTCAATTTCAACAGTTCGCCCCCGGCCGTGGCGTATACCGGCACTTCCTCGGGCGCCGACATCGGGGAGGGCATTGCCCACGTGGAGGACCCCGACGGCAACATCGTCATTTGGGTGAATGCCAGCGGCGTGTACGACAAAAATGGTTCCCTGATGCCGGGCTCGGCGGGCATTCTGGCCCACCCGTCTTCCACCGAGATCGTGATCTGCCCCGTCCCGGGCAACGCAAACCGGTTTTACGTGTTTTACAACAACGAAACCTGTTCGGGCCTGTACTACGCCACCGTGGACATGCAGCAGCGGGGCGGCCTGGGCGACGTAACGGCCAAGAACCTGCCCATTGATCCCGCCAACGCGTACGCCGAGGGCCTGGAAATCGTGAAGATTCCCTGCACCAACGGGTACTGGCTGCTGGCCTACCAGTGCACCACGGGCTTCAAACGCTTCCGCATCAGCACGGCCGGCATCGACGCGGGCACGTTCATCCACCCTTTCCAGGCCAAAGGGCCCAACAACCGCGAGTACGGGGGACGGGGCGAACTCGACTACCACAACGGGAAAATCGGCTACGGGGTGCGGGGCGACAACCGGGCCGTGCTGGCCGACTTTAATCCCGTATCCGGCGCGATGACCGGGGCCCGGGAAGTGACCTTTGCGGCCACCGACGGCATGTACGGGCTGGAGTTTTCGCCCGACGCCACCAAAGCCTACCTCACCGACTGGAACAACCGCGACTTCCTGGGCAACGTGGTCTCGCCCAACCTGTTCCGGTACGACTTTGCCACGGGAACCATTGCCTCCTGGACCATCCCCTACAACACCACCAACTGCCGGAACACCGAAGTGGAAGGGCTGGGCCAGGCGGAACTGGGAAAAGACGGCAAGCTTTACATCCCGCACGTGAACGGCTGCCAGATCACGGTGGTGGAAAACCCCGACGCTGCCTCCCCGTCCTTCCGCGTCATCGACGTGAACGCCATCCTTTCCACCGGCGTGTCAGACCACATTCAATCGGAATTCCTGGCGCAGCCGCTCCGGCTGGAGGCCAGCCGGCCGGGGGTGTGCCCGGGCGAAGCCGTCACGCTGACCGCCTCGGGGGGCAGCGGCAGTTACACCTGGGAACCGGTACCGGGCGGGGCGCCGCTGGCAGGCAACGTGGTGGAAGTACGTCCGACCGCTACCACGACCTACACCCTCTCCGCCACCACGCCCTACGGCTGCCGCGACACGGTACGGGTGACGGTGGCGGTAAACGCACCGGTGCCGCCCGCGCTGGCCGTCACCGGCGACAACCCCACGTGCGGCAACGCGCTGGCTACGCTGCGGGCCACCAAAGGGCTCACGGGCTACGCCTGGACGCGGGACGGCAAGCCCCTCCCAAACGCCACGGCCGATTCGCTGACGGTTACTGAGCCGGGCCGCTACCAGGTGGCCGGCGCCAGCAACGGCTGCGCGGTCCGGTCGGCAGAATTCACCCTGGAACCTTCCTTTTTTACCCGCCCCGAAGCCCTGCTGGTGCCCAACGTCATCACCCCGGACGGGGACGTAAGCCAGGCCAACGAAACGTTCAAAGTCCTCCACTACACGGGCAAGATCCGGGTGCTCATCTGCAACCGGTGGGGCAAGGAAGTGTACCGGAGCAACGACTACCGCAACGACTGGGCGGCGGCGGGCCTGCCCGACGGGTTGTACTTCTACCGCCTCACCCACGAAAGCGGCTGCTTCCCCGAACAGCGGGGCTGGGTGCACGTGCTGCGGTAGCAACGCATTCAATTATCTTCGAAGTCTCACTTGAATCAAGTTCATTTCATTACTGCTTTTTCAACCCATTCATTGTTTTCTTACCGTCTTGCGTTTTGTTCATGCCTAAATCTTTATTGTTCACCCTGATTTCTTTGTTATTTCTTTTCCCCGCTTCGTACTGCCAGGAGTTGGACCGGAACCTGTGGGCTACCAACGGCTCCGTACTGGCTTTTGCGCGTGACAGCAATACCATCTACATGGCCGGGAACTTTGATTATGTGTATCCCAACACGGGTGGAGGGACCGTAATCAATATCACTACCGGTACGCTTCCCAGCTATGATCGGCTTTCCCACATCAACGGCCGGGTGTATTCCTGCATCTCGGACGGCGCGGGAGGATGGTACATCGGGGGAAATTTTACCAGGATTGGCAATGTACAGCGGAAAGGATTGGCTCACATTCTTGCCGACAACCAGGTAGACCCTGACTGGCAATTTGATGCCGAAAGGTTGGCAGTAGGCTCGGACACTACGCACGAAGTCCACGCATTGGTCATCCACAACAACGTACTCTTTGTGGGCGGCCGGTTTTCCGCGATTGCCGGACAGCCAAGAAAACTCTTGGCGGCCATCAATCTGTCCACCAACACCCTTTCTGGCTGGAACCCGGCGCTTGACTTTACCTGGGCCGGCTACGGGTATTACCCCGTGGTAAGGAGCATCCTCGTGGTGAATGATAGGGCTTACCTGGGAGGTATATTCAGCAGTGTTGGTGGTACGGCAAAGGCGAATCTGGCGGCGGTTGACGTTCGTTCCGGCCAGTTGTTGCCCTGGAATCCCTCCCCTGACGGCGGGGTTTATTCGCTTCTACACCACCAGAACCGGATATACGCAGGCGGCATGTTCACAAAAATGAGCGGCTTGAACCGGCAAAGCCTTGCTGCCATTGATGCTGTTACCGGCGAGGTAATTTCGAATTGGAACCCTTGGGTAGCCCCGACTCCTCACATATCCCAAAGCTACGGCAGGCCTTATGTAGGCAGTATGGCCGTATCTGGTAACGTACTGTACCTGGGAGGTCATTTAACCACTGACCATAGCTGGACGGGGCGCTTCCCAAACGATATACTGGCCTTAAACCTGAATGATGGCTCTACGGCATGGCAAAAGTGGGTGGACGGGGACATTCACAGCATGGCTCTCGTGAACGACCGGCTTTACGTAGGCGGTGCCTTCTCTAATATAGACAATGGTCTTATGAATACCGGGAGTGCTGGAAACTACCTGCCGAGAACCAACCTTGCCGCCATTGATATTGCTACGCAAACTGTAACGGACTGGAAGCCTTTTACCATGACTTCAATCCATACCCTCGCAACCGCCGGCGGTCAGATGTACATTGGCGGGGAACAGGGGCTGGGTTTGGGAGGATACCGCAGAAATAAAGCAGCGGCTTTCGACGCATTGGGGGGCCGGCTCAAAGAATGGGATGTAGCCGCGACGGTTAAGGGGAACATTGGGAGCATTGCGGTTACGGACAATAGTGTGTTTCTGGGCGGAAATTTTACGGCCGGCACTTCGGTTAAGAACCTTGTGGCCGTCAGCAAGTCCGACGGAAGCATCAATCCGTGGAATCTTTCTTCCGACAGTACGGTCTACACACTGCTGGCGCGTGGCAACACAGTTTTTGTCGGCGGGATATTCCAATCGCTGGGTGGTGCCGCACGCAGTAACCTGGCGGCCGTACATGCGACCACGGGCAAAGTTACCGCGTGGAATCCCGTGGCAAAAGGCGGTGTGGGTGAGTTGGCTGCTACGGACAACACCCTCTATGTTGGTGGCGGGTTTTCGTCCATTGCCGGAAAACCGACAAAATACCTGGCCGCCCTGGACATGGTAACCGGACAACCCAGAAACTTCAATGCCACCCTTGATGGGGCTGTTAACGCACTTGCCGTTGCCGACAACGGCGTGTTGTACATTGGGGGTTCTTTCTATACCATTAATGGCGTTGCCAGGAAGACCCTGGCCGCACTGAACGCCCGAACTGGCTCTTTGCTGAACTGGCAATCAGCGTACATCGCCGGCATTTACCAAGCGGAAATCTTAACCATCAGTACTTACAACAATCTCGTGTACGTAGGGGGACGCATGCAGGAAACCCTCGAACCTTACGGGGGAATCGTTGCACTGGATGCTTTAACCGGCAAACCCGTATGGCGACCCAAGTGGGAGAATCTCCCATCCATTTACGCCTCGTTGCTCTATGGGGGCAAGCTTTACGCTGGCGGTTATTTCAATTGGGTGGGGGCAGCAAAACAGTCGGCGTGGCAACAACTGGAATACCAGCCGAACGTTGCTGCATTCGGCACAATCGAAAAAACCACTATACCTCAACACAACTACATACGCGGCACGCTCTTCAACGATTTGAATAATAACTGCGTCCAGGAGGATGGTGAAAAAGCGTTGCGCGATGTAATCGTAATGGCTGAGCCAGGTAAATTATTTACCATAAGCGACTCATTGGGTAATTACTCGATCAGGGTTGACACGGGCACGTATACCATCAGGCAGGTGCTCCCGGAAGAAAAAAACACGTTCATTGCCCAGACCTGCCCGGCCGCCCAAGCCGCGCATACCGTTTCCTTCAAAACTTACAACAACACCGTTACCGGCAAAGACTTCGGCAACCAGGTTATGCTGCGGCCTTACCTGACTGCCAGCGTGGCCTCTACCCGCCGGCGCCGGTGTTTTGCCGCCAACACCACCGTTACGTACTGCAACAGCGGCAGCCTCGCCGCTGACGGCGTAAAGGTGCACCTGGCCCTGCCCGAGTACGTGGTGCTGGTAGGCGCCACTACCCCCTACACCCGCGACAAAGACGGGCACTACGTCTTCGACGTGGGCAGGCTGCCGGCCGGTCAGTGCAGCACCATTCAGATCCGCGACTCCGTTGTTTGCAACAACCCCGACATCCGGGGCCTCACGCAATGCACCAAGGCATGGATCACCCCGGCCAACCCAATGACACCGGCGCCGGGCTGGGACCAGTCCGACGTGACGCTGAAAGCCAGGTGCCTCGCCAACGGCCGGGTGCGGCTGGGCCTCTACAATACGGGCACCGGCGCCATGACCGACAGCAGTGCGTACCGGGTCTACCTGGACGCCGGGCTGGCCCTGAGCCGGAAGTTTAAACTGGCCGCCGGCGACAGCCTCCTCCTGCAAGTACCGGCCAACGGGCAGACCGTGCGCCTCGAAGCCGACCAGCGGCCGGGCCATCCCGCCAAACAATCGACCAGCGTTGCCATCGAAGGGTGCGGTACCAACGCCAACGGCAACGTGAGCCTGGGCTTCGTGGCGCAGTTGCCCGCCGATGACGCCGAGCCGGAAGTAGACGTAGAATGCCTGCCCATCACCGACTCCTTCGACCCCAACGACAAACTCGTGCTGCCGGCGGGCATCACCAGCCAGCACCTGACGGCCTTTGGGCAGGAACTCGAATACACGGTCCGCTTCCAGAACACGGGCAACGACTATGCCTACCAGGTGGTGGTGACCGATACCCTCTCCGAAATGCTCGACATCCGCACGCTGCGGGTTGCCGGGGCATCGCACCCTTACAAATTCACGGTGTCGGGCAAAGGCCGGCCGGTGCTCACCTGGACTTTCGACAACATCAACCTGCCCGACAGCACCCGCGACCAGGCGGGCAGCAACGGGTTCGCCAAGTTTACGGTACGGCCGCTGGATAACCTGCCGGCGGGTACCCGCATCGAGAATTTCGCCGACATTTTCTTTGACTACAACCCGCCCGTGCGCACCAACACGGTGTTTAATACGCTGGGCGTACTGCCCACCGAAGCACCGGGGGGAGATGCAGTCGCCATCACCGTTTGCCGGCCCAACGTTCCCGTCAGCGCCGGTCCTGACCGTTCCTTCTGCGACCAGGACTCGGTAAAGTTGCAGGCTCAGTCGCCGCAGTACGGCCAGGGCCGGTGGAAGCGCATCAGCGGTGCCGGTACTTTCGCGGAAGCCGCCAATCCGTACAGTGCGGTCACCGGCCTGGGCATCGGTCCCAACATTTTCGAGTGGAGCATTGCGGACGGCAGTTGCGCCGGTGACTCATTGCGTTCCCGGGTAACCATTACCCGCTACGCCAGTCCCCCCAAACCGGTCATTGCCTACCTGGGTACCCTCGAACTCAGTTCGGGTACCGAGGGGCGGCATTACCAGTGGTACTACAACGGCAAGCTGCTGCCCGACGACACGAGGAGCATTGAGGCTACCCGGGGCGGCACTTACGCGGTAAGCGTAGCCAATGACCAGTGCGCATCGGCGCTTTCGGACCCTTTCGCCTTCGAACTGACCACCCCCGTCCTGACCCGGTTGCTCAACCTGAGTCCGAACCCGACCAGTGGGCGGTTTACCGTCACCCTGCCGGAAGGGGTAACCGAGGCGGCATTTACAGTGTTTGACGCCTTGGGCAGAAGCGTATTCCACCACGTGGCCCCTGGTACCGACGGAACTGCCTTGCGGCAACCCATCGACCTCAGCCCGAACGGCGCCGGGGTGTACTTGCTCAAAATCCACACCCCGAAGGCCGTGGTCGTGAAGCGAATTGTGCTGGGCCGGTAGACCCGCACGGGCCATTACAAGCAGAAGGGGCAGCCGGTGAGCTGCCCCTTCTGCTTGGGTACCCGGTGGTGCCCCCTACGGTTTGGCAAAGGCAATGGGCGCCAGGAAGCTGAAACGGAAACTGAGCACATTGTCCTTTTTCGACCGGTTGCCCCACTGCGAAATGTTGTCGAGGTAGTCGTTCTGCGGGTTAAGCCAGCCCGACTGCACGCCTACGCCGTAGCCGTTGTTAAATAAATACATGGCCCCCGCCTGGGTGGGCAGCAGCAGGGTAATGTTGTTGTAGCTCTCCTCCTCGGGGCGGGTACTTAACTGGCCCGACAACGCCTGGTTGCGGTCATCCCTGGGCGCAAAGCGGATGAGGCCGGCACCCTGGCTCAGGTACACGATCCAGTGCCGCGACTTCACCAGGTTTACCTGCAAATCGTAGTTCAACGACACGTAGGAAGTTTTGAAGAAGCGGTTCGGCGTGGCCGGCTGGGCGTTGGCGCCGTTGTACTGGTAATCGGGATTCTGGCCCGTAACCGTGCCGATGCCGAGGTTGAAATGCCCGTTCAGGCGCTTCTTGCCGTTCAGTTTGAGCCCGAGCTGGAAGGCCGACGACCATTTCTGGTACTTGATTGCCAGGTCGCCGCGGTAGGCGTTGGCGGCCACGCCCACTTCGAGCAGCCGGGAGACGTTCCGCGGCTCCGGCGCCTGGGCCCGGACTACGGCGGAAAACAGGGTGAAAAGCAGGCCAAACGATAGGGACGAAACGCGGCCAGGAAGGGGTAAACGTTGATTCATACCACTGCGAGGGAGGGAATTGTTGGCTAAAAGTTAATTGTGCAGGTGGCGTGGTTTGGGGGCAGGCTTGTATCGGGCTATTGCGCGAAGGGGCTACTTGACCCGGTCAGGATTTTCGGCCAGGAAGGCGCCCCAGGTCTTGGCGCCCTTTGTCGTCGGCGCAACGCCGCCCTGGAAGTGGTGGCACACGGCAACGGCCAGGGCATCGGTGGCGTCAAGGAAGGCCGGGGTTTCGGCAAACTTGAACATGGTTTTCAGCATGGCGGCTACCTGTTCCTTGGAAGCATTGCCGCTGCCGGTGACCGACTGCTTGACCTTGCTCGGGGCGTATTCCACGATGGGAATTTCGCGGACCAGCGCCGCGGCCATTGCTACGCCCTGGGCCCGGCCCAGCTTGAGCATCGATTGCACGTTTTTGCCGTAAAACGGCGCCTCAAGGGCCATTTCATCGGGCAGAAATTCTTCGATGAGGGCGGTGATCTGTTCGAAGATCTTCTTGAGCTTGATCTCCTGGTTGCTGATCTTGCTCAGGTTGATGACCCCGAATTCGATCAACTCCAGTTGCTTGCCCTTCACGGCAATGAGGCCGAAGCCCAGAATCCGGGTACCGGGGTCAACGCCCAAAATGATCCGATCCGCCGTGAGAATGCCTGCCATTATTGCAAGATATAAAGAAGTAACCACTGACAAACGCCCCTGCCACACAAAGCACGTAAGTTTTTAAACCGTTCCTGCCGCAAACCCGGAAGCTTTGCGCGTTTCCCGGGCGGGCGGCTGTCAAAGCGTCAGCAATTCTCAACGCTACGTCCATTCTGTCAGGCGCCCTTTCCCCGCCGGGCCGTGGTCTTAAAATTGAGCAGGCCCTTCTGGAAAGTTCATGGGTTTATGAGTTTATGAGTTCAAAGTCCGTACGCGTTGTGTTGTAATCGCTTTCTACTCATGAACTCATAAACTTTAAACTCATAAACTCCCCTAAAACATGGATGCTTATTCGAAAATCGTGACGGAGGCCGTGGGCCTGATTAAAAACGCCGTCGTTAAAATAGACATTTTCAACACCCAGCGGGGCAAATCCGTGCCGGCCGGCTCGGGCTCCGGTTTCATCTTCTCTTCCGACGGACTCATCTTTACCAACAGCCACGTCGTGAAAGGAGCCGAAAAAATCCGGGTGACGCTGCTCGACGGCTCAGAGGAAGACGCTTTCCTGGTGGGTGATGACCCGGATACTGACCTGGCCGTGATCAAGACGTACGCCAGCGGCTTTTCGGTGGCCCGCATGGGCGATTCCGACCACCTCAGCATCGGCCAGCTGGTCGTTGCCATCGGCAACCCCTACGGCTACCAGCACACGGTGACTACGGGCGTAGTCAGTGCCCTGGGCCGCACCCTGCGCACCACCTCCGGCCGCCTCGTCGACAACGTGATCCAGAGCGACGCGCCGCTAAACCCGGGTAACTCGGGCGGGCCGATGGTAAACGCGGAAGGCGAAGTGATCGGCGTAAATACGGCCGTGATCCGCGGTGCCCAGGGGTTGAGCTTTGCCGTGGGCATCAATACGGCCAAGGACATTGCCGGCTACCTCATCAAAGACGGCAAGGTGGTGAAGGCGTACCTGGGCCTGGTGCTCCAGGAGATCAACCTGAACCCGCGCATCGTGAATTACTACGGCCTCAGGCACAAAAAGGGCCTGATGGTCGTGTCCATTGAGCAGAATTCGCCGGCCAGCCGGTCCAGCCTGCGGGAAGGCGACATCATCATCCAGTTCGAGGAGACGCCCCTGCACACCACGCACGACCTGTTCAAGCAACTCTCCCGCGACCGCATCGACCGCCTGTCGCACCTCACCATCATCCGCAACACCCAGAAGCTGACCACCGACATCTACCCCGCCGTGCAAGCAGCCTGAGGGTAGACGGGAGACGTTAGACAGGAGACATCAGACTAAAACGCGAAGGCGGCGTACCCTGAGGATACGCCGCCTTCGCGTTTATTAAGGTACCGGGCTAACATCTCCCGTCTATTCAGCGGATACGCTGCGTACCAGTTCGGTCCGCTTTTCGGTTGGCTGGCCTTTAAGCCTGGTCCACACCCAGTTGCCGACCTTTTCGCCCTGGTAGGTACCTTGCTCCACCCCGTCGCGGAAGTGGATGCCGCCGTACACGCGGCTCATCGAGGTTTCCCAGTACGCCTGTTCGAAGGACTTGAAGGAACGGACGCCGTGCCCGTACCGGTACTCGGTAGAATCGGTAAAGGCTACGTTGTCGCCCAGCAGGTGCGTGAGGATGCGGCCGGCCGAAGCGGAGATGGCGCTGTGGCCGCTCACGTACTCGGGGAAGGGCGGCGTTTCCAGGAACGGCATCCAGTCGGAGTCGAAGCTTTTGTTGATCACCGTAACGGGACGCACCCGGTCGGTTTTGTACTTGCATTCCCAGCAGGCAATGAACGCATCGAAAATCCCGATGGCCGACAGGGCGTACGCTTCGGTGGATTGGATCATGTCAAGCTTCTTGTCGCGGGCCACCGAACGCACGATGGCAATCCAGTGTCCGGGGGGCGACATTTTCTTCTCGGTAAAGGCGGCGTGGCCGGCGATGTTGGTCACCAGGGCGTTGTCGTCCCAGAAGTAGGCGATCTTCTTCTGCTCCTCGGTCATGTTCTTGCCAATGCCGTGTACCTCCTTCACCAGTTCGAAGAACTTGCTCTTGGGGTCCATGTCATAAGCGGCCGGCGGCGGCGTGGGAAATTGGGAAACGGAGTCGAGGGTAAAGGTGCGAATCGTATTCCAGCGGGGTTCACAGGCCTCGGCGTACATGGGCGGCGTGGGTTCCCAGCCGCCCACCTGGTGCGACAGCGTGTGACGGTACCCGCGGGTTTTCTTGTAGTTGTCCTCGCCGGAGTACGCCAGGATGTGCTTGGCAACCAGTTCGCCGTAGGCCACCGACCGTTCGTACACGTCTTCCGGAATGCCCATCTCCTGGTACTTCTGGTAAAAGCCCTTCTCGTAGTCGTCCCACATGTTGGAGGAGAACGTAAGCGTACGGCCCACGGTGCTGAAGGCTTTTACGCCCGCCAGCGGAAAACAGTACGCCTGGCCCGCTTCCGGCTTGGGCACCTCCGTGAAACCGTTCAGCTTGCCGGCCAGCGTATTGTACTGCTGCGGCTGCCCGTTGCGCATTGCCTCGTAGGCCGCCAGGTAAGAGTACGCGTAGATGCGGCTGGCAACGGGCGGCTTGAAGATGTCGTACACGATCACGTTGGTCAGGTGCTCCGTAAGGCCGTGCAGCAGTTCCGGGGCCGCGGCCTTCGCGTTGTACTCCTCGGGCGTGGCTTTTTTGGCGCAGCTGCCCAGGAAAACCGCAAGGAAGAAGAGGGGGAGGTAAATGAATGACTTGTGCATTGCTCAACCAGGATACGGTGGAAACAGGAGATCCGTAAAATGCGTTCCTGTTGCCCGGAAGCCATAGCGCTTTTGGGGCAGGAGTATCAAATATACGCCATTTCCCCGTGATTCCGTAACATTTCGTCCCCGATTTGTACCACTTCCCCCGCTACCGCATGAGCACCTCGTCGATCATGCCGTAGGCTTTGGCTTCTTCGGCCTTCATCCAGTAATCGCGGTCGGCGTCCTTTTCGATCTGTTTGACGGGCGTGCCGCTGTGACGCGACATGATTTCGTAGAGTTCCTGCCGCAGCAGCACGATCTGGCGGGCCGTAATCTCGATGTCAACCGACTGGCCCTGGGCGCCGCCGTGCGGCTGGTGGATCATCACCCTTGCGTGGGGCAGGGCAGACCGTTTGCCGGAGGCCCCGGCGCAGAGCAGCACCGCCCCGAACGATGCGGCCATGCTGGTGCAGATGGTTGCTACGTCAGGCTTTACGTACTGCATGGTGTCGTAGATGCCCAGCCCCGCGTACACCGAGCCGCCCGGGCTGTTGATGTAGAGCAGAATGTCTTTTTTGGAATCGGATGATTCCAGGAAAAGCAGTTGGGCGATGATGATGTTGGCAATGTTGTCGTCAACGGCCGTGCCGAGGAACACGATGCGGTCGGCCATCAGGCGGGAGAACACGTCTACTTCGCGGAAGTTGAGGGGCCGCTCTTCGATCACCGAACGGGTCATGTTCTCGACGCGGTCCAGGTAGCGGTCTACGGTAAGGCCGTTGAGGTACTGTCCGTGCACGGCAAACTTGCGGAATTCATTGCGGCCGAGTTCTGAATGAAACATGGGATTGGGGGTTGAGTATTGGGTATTGAGAATTGGGTATTCCTTTTTCGCGGGCAAAGCGGTGCCCGCACAGCGAAACCGGTGAGGTTTGGCTGCAAACAATTTCGCAGGAAGTAAAAGAAAGGAAGCTCCTTGTGAGTCCGGGTTAGCCGAACAGTCGGGCGTGGATTGATTTGAGTTGCTGCCGGAGCCGTTGGCGCCCCGCCACCCGCAGGGCCTGGTAAGCCGTTTGCTGGGCCGCCAGGCCTTCCTGCCATTCGCGGTCCCACAGCAGCCGCACCTCTACCTCCACCCGCTCCTCTTCGTCGAGGGTACCGCGGAGGTAGCCTTCCAGCCGTTGCATGGTTTCCAGTTCGGGACGCATATCGAAGGGAATTTTAGAGTATGAATTATAGATTTTGGATTGCTGCCTTGAACAACCGCGGATGAACGGTTCGGGTACTCATTTAAAATTCAAAATTTATAATCCAACATTACGCTTACTGAAAGTGTCCGGCCGAAAGGTGACTCACGGCTTTGCGCAGCCGTTCCAGGCATTTGAACTTCTGCACGGTGGCTGACCGGATGGTGCGGTACCCGTGGTCGGCGGCGATCTGTTCGAGCCGCTGGCCGAAGTAGTAGAACCGCACCAGGATGTCCTGGCACTTCTCACCGAGCCGGTTTACGTAGTCCAGCAGGTGGGCCGTGGCCTCGGGGGCTTCCGATTCGGGCGTTTCCGTAGCGGCTTCGGCGTGTCCGTCCGCAAAAGGCACCTGCCGGCTGCGCTTCTCGCGTTCCTGCCGCCACCGGTTCTTGCAAATGGCTACCAGGTAGGTAGTCGGCGCCGCCGTGAGTACCAGCCGGTCGTGCACCACCTTTTCGAAGAACAGGATCATTGCATCCTGGAGCAGGTCCTGGGCGTCTTCAGCCCCTCCCTGCCGCTCCTTCACGTAGTGCAGCACGGCCGGGTAAGTGCGGGCGTACAGGTATTCCAAGGTCTTCTCCCGGTCCGCCAGCAGTGCCAGCCGCCAGTCCGTCGCTTGGGTTGTATCTACTGCGGGTGTCATAGGCTTTTTTTCGGTTAATCGGAATTTACGCAAACTATCACCCCGCGCCACGTACATTTTTTAAAAATATTTGCCTGACGACCCGCTTGGTTCGCTCATTGCCATCCTGGGCGTGGGGCTGGTGGCCCTGCCGGCGGGTATCCTGGCGTCGGGGTTTTCGGAAGAGATGAGTAAACGCACCCACCGCCAAAATGACGGCGTGTGCCCCACCTGCGGGCAGGAAATAAGGAAGAAAGGAGAATAAACGCCTGATTTTTGGGATATTTGAAGGGCCTAAAGCATTTGCCCATGGAAAAGATCAACGTATCCGGCTTGCCCGTCCTGGAAGACTTCGACCTGTTTCTCACTTTTCTGAGAAGCAACAAAGAAATTCCCGTGACCAATGAAAAGGCACAACTCAAACGGGCGGATCTGTATCGCCTCAACGGGGAGCTGCACTTCAAAGCGGACTGGGTGACCGACAAAAGCATGCAGTCTGCTTACCCCGCGCTGAACTTCTTCTACCACGTGGTGCTGGCCGCCCGGATGGCCCGCATCTTTTACGGGGAAAAAGGGAATTACCTGCAACCCGACCCGGACCAACTGGAGCGGTATTCGCTGCTCACCCGGACCGAGCAGTACTTTTTCCTCTTGCAAACGACCTGGTGTTACCTCAACTGGGCCAAGCTCTGCGAGTCCCGCGGCTTGTACATTACCACTTCTCTGGTGGAAGTTCTCCAACTGGTGGGCGACCATCCCCCCGGCCAGGCATTTGCAATCCACGCAACGAAAAACTACCTGGCCCACGGGAAAGTAGCCATCCACCTGGGTTCGGTCAACCTGATCCTACAGGCGTTCTGGTTCCTGGGCTTCTTCGACTTGGAGCCGGCCGTTTTTACCAAGAAGCCGGACCGCTTTACTTTTCCGTTCGGCAAACTCACCTCTGCGGAAACCGGCACCGCACTGGCCCCGGTGCTGCTTACGGAGCGGCCACTCGCACTGTGGAACGTACCGTTGCGCCGGGATATGGGCGAGTGGGGTGTACCCCTGGGGCTGACGGAAGATGCGTATTTCCTGGAAGATGAGCAGGGCTACCTGGTGCCCCGTCCCGCCGAAACGCTGGTTATTCCTGCGTTTTTACCCGCTTTTGCCCCGCTGTTCGAGCCCGGTGAACTGGTAGAAAGCTTTTATTCGGACGCCCCCGCGTTCACGCCGGGCCGGTACGAACTCAAAGTCGCCCTGGACAAGAACCTGTACCGAACCATTGCCATGGGCGCCTCCGCTACCCTCGACGACCTGCACCTGGCGATTCAGGATGCATTCCGGTTTGACAACGACCACCTGTACGCCTTTTACATGGACGGGGAATTGTGGTCGGATGATTGTTTCAATGCGCCCGGGCTGGAAGATGGCCCTTTTACAACCGACGTGCTGTTGGGAGAACTCGACTTGTACGCCGGCAGGCGCTTCCTGTACCTGTTCGACTTCGGCGATTCGTGGAAGTTCCAGGTAACGGTGCTGCAAGTTGACCCGGCGGCGCCCGAACCCAAAAGCCCCAAGGTAGTAGACAAACTGGGTAAAAACCCCAAGCAATACCCGGGTTGGTAACTAATCCTGCAATCTTTCCCTCTACTTATGGCTAAAAAGAAAACGCCCGTTAGAAAAATGTGGGTGAAAGCCCCGGCTAAACCGGCCAAGCCGGTCATCCCCGAACTGGAGAAGAAAGCCACTGAAGCCCGCTGTATTGCCCTGATCGAACGCATGAAGCCGTACTGGATACAACCGCCGCACGAGCAGTGGGGCTACGTGAGCGACGTGTACGGCAAGTGGTACGGTAATTACTACTCCTTCTGCGCCCTCTACCGGTACGACGCGCCGGAAGCAACCCGGCCGCAGGCGGAAACGAAATTCAGCCGGCTGGAATACGTAGGTCCGGGAAAGTACAACCTGGCTTACTTCCGGCACACGGGCCAGTGGTTCCAGGTGTTCGAGGAACTGAGCCTGGAAGATTGCCTGGAGGAAGTCGAGAAAAACCCCATTTTTCAGCCGTAAGCCAACTCTGCGTTGAGAGGTAATACATTCAGCTCATGTCTGAGTTGGTTCGGACACCTTTTTCTAATATAACGAAATGATCGCAAAAATAGCCCATCCGGCTCCCGGTAACCCTCGCGGAAGGGCCACCGTTGTAGCACTAACCCTGGCGTGAAGCGGACTTTTCTCCCTCACGAAAGCACTTATGAAAACGGTCCAGACCCTCTTCGAGCAGAAGTACGTGCACATCGGCATTGACCACGCGGCGGGCATCCTCGTTGCCCGGTGGATCGGCTTTCTGCAACTCGACGAGGTGATGGAGGGCTGCCGGGTGAGGAAAAAATGCTGCCTAGGGTAAGGGAGCCTTATCGTGAGGTAGTACATTCCGTTTTGCTGACCGCGGTTAATCACCCACGTACTTCTTGACCAGCTTTTCGAGTTCTGCCTTCCCAACGGTTGATTCTTCCGACTTATCGTAAACAGTGATCAGAATAATCTCGGTGCCGTCTCCGGTATTTCTTTTCAGATAGGTAATTACACGAAAACCGCCACTTTTGCCGTGGCCTTTGCTTGCGCTTGCCATGCGTACCTTATAAAGGCCACTTCCGAGACTGGTTCCTGATTCCGGGTTTGCTTCCAGTTGGTTGATAAGCGCCGCGTAATCTTCATCCAACGTGGCAAACTTCTTCTTAAACCGTTTAAACCGCCTTTCAAAATACGGCGTGGTAAGGACTGTATTAGCCATCCCTTATTTTTTGGTAATCAGGTCACGAGCCGGGCTTAGTTTAACTTTACCGGCTTTGGCATCCTTCACATCCTTCAGGCCGTTTTCAATCTGCTTGATGAGCGGGGTAGTCTTTCCCCGTTTTTTTGTTTCAGGCGTTTCTCCTTCCGGAAAGGAAAGGGATTCAACCGGGGACTTTATCGTAATTCCCTCAATTTCTTTCAGCTTCTGAATTGCCTTTTCCGCCGCGGCTTTACTGCTGGCACTGATGATGATTTCCATGTCTGAATTGGTTCGGACGCCTTTTTTCAATATAACGAAATGATCGCAAAAATAGCCCATCCGGCTCCCGGTAACCCTCGCGGAAGGGCCGCCGTTGTAGCACTAACCCTGGCGTGAAGCGGACTTTTCTCCTTCACGAAAGCACTTATGGAAACGGTCCAGACCCTCTTCGAGCAGAAGTACGTACACATCGGCATTGACCACGCGGCGGGCATCCTCATTACCCGGTGGATCGGCTTTCTGCAACTCGACGAGGTGATGGAGGGCTGCCGGGTAATGGGCGAAGCCATCCGCACGCACGGGTTGAAGCGGTACCTCAGCGACCAGACCGAACTGAAGTTGCTTAAGGCCAGCGTCCAGAACTACCTGATCGGCGAGGCGTTCCCCAGCTACCAGCGGGCCGGCCTCCAACGGGTTGCCGTGCTCTCTTCCGGGGACGTGTTTACGCAGGCCACCGTCGAGAATGTGAACGGCCAGGTCGAATCCAACCGGTTGAAGTTTGCCGTCTTTCCCACGCGCGAGGCGTGTTACGCGTGGCTTTTGGGCTGAGGGTAGTTACAGGAGCAGGGCGGCGACTTCCTGCCAGTTGTTTACGCGGGGCGTCCAGGTTTCGTGCACGTTGTGAGGGGAGGTAAACAGGATGCCCTGGCCGATGAAATGTTTGAAGTGCCGCGACCGGTCGTCGATCAGGTAGTCGGCGCGGATGATGCTCTTGTCGCCGCAGAAGACGATGTGCGTCCAGGGAATGAACGGGAAGTGGGCCTTCATCCACTCGTACTTGTGCACGAACGAGGTGGGAAATTCCATTGCGGCGGTGGTGATGAAGATTTCGTACTTTTTAGACAGTTCAAAGATCACCCCCTGGCTTCCCTCAATCACGGCCATGTCCTTGAAGAAGCCGTCCGTGTGGAGGTACTCGTGAATCTTACCGCGGTGCTCGGGCAATACCACATCCATAAAGCTTTTCCCCTGCATCTCCGCCAAGGTGAGGCGCCGGCCGAAATCCCGTTCGTACCAGTCGATGATGCGCAGGTACGCGTCGGCAATGACTTCGTCCATGTCAATGGCAATCCGTTTCATTTGACTGTTGGTTGGTAGTTGTCCGCTAATCTTACCCAATTATCCGGGTATACGCAAAAAGGCTCCCGCGGGAGCCTTTTGCACGGTTGTTTTTGCAATGCTTACTTGCCCAGGTAGACCAGCACGCCCAGGTTGAAGTTGTAGCTCAGGTTTAGGGCGGCGGCAAAGCCATTGTCCTTGGTCTCCCGCTTCTCGCCAGGCATTTCGTTCGTGTTTTTGCTGGTGAAATAGCCAAAGCCGACCGAACCGAAAGAAGTTTCAAGCCCGATTTTCGGGGTGATGAAATACACCACCCCCGGCCGGACGTATGCCCCCAGGTTTAGGTTTTGGAATGAAGATTTTGAGATCATTCCACCATTCGGGGCGTTGCGGTCGCCACTGCCGGAGGCGTACGAGATGCCGCTCAGCTCCCCGAAAATGCCCAGTTTTTCACCCAAGGGCTGGTAATAGCGGACGAAGGGACCTATGGTGTACGCCCGGTTGGTGCTGGTTTCGGCAGAACCTTCTTGTTTGGTATACGACAAGCCCGGTACCAGGCCAACCGCCCAGCGGTCGGCGAAAAAGTACCCCACCCGGGGGTAAACGGATACCTGGGTGGATTTGCTTTCCAATGGATTCGCCTGGTTGATGGTAGTGGTGCCGGTCCGGGTACTAAACTCAACGATGCTGCCAATCAGCCATTTGCCTTTGCCATTCTGGGCAAAACCAGTGAGGGATAGCAGCAGGGTTGCTACGCTTACGGTAAAAAAGTTTTTCATACGCGTTAAAAATCGTTTTGGTTTTTCATTTCAGCGGCAAGAATTAGGCCGGTTCCCGGGCCGGCCGGGGCCCTGTGGCAAATATTTACGCACAAAAAAAGGCCCCGTCTCCGGAGCCTCTTTGGGTGGGTGATGATCTATCGTCAGAACGTGTACGCGTTTTCCCCGATCACCTGGGCGGCGATGCGGCGGCGCGTTTCCTTGGCGTTGATGGGCGCAATTTTGGTGAATCGCTTGAGGCCCATCAGCATGACCCGCTGTTCGTCGCCTTCCGCGAAGGAGTTGATGGCGTTGCGGCCGTGCAGGCCGATCCGCTCCACGGCGTCATTGAGGTACAGTTTGGTCATGTCAATCTGCCGGGCGCAGGCCGCTTCACCGCGGAGGCCGATCAGCTTTTCGGTGCGCAGCAGGGTCGATTCGGCTACGTACACTTCCATCATCATGTCGGCAATGTCCATAATGATCTCCTGCTCTTCGGCCAGCTTCATGGCAAACTTCTGCACGGAAGCCCCGGCCACCATCAGGATGGCTTTCTTGAGGTTGCGCAGCACCTTCTTTTCAACGGAAAACAGAGCATCGTCCTCATCGGCACCGAAGTCGGGGATGGACATGATTTCCTTCTGCACGGCCATGGCGGGACCCATCAGGTCGAGTTCGCCCTTCATGGCCCGCTTGAGCACCATGTCCACCGACAGCAGGCGGTTGATCTCGTTGGTGCCCTCGAAGATGCGGTTGATGCGGGCGTCGCGGTAGGCGCGGTCCATCGGCGCGTCGGCCGAGTAGCCCATGCCGCCGTAGATCTGCACGCCTTCATCGGTCACGTAGTCGAGGGTTTCGGAACCGTGTACCTTCATAATGGCGCACTCAATGGCGAACTGCTCGGTGCCCTTCAGCTTGGCTTCGGCTTCGGGCATGCCGTTCTCCATCAGCGATTCGATGGTATCCTCAATGTCCTGGCCCACGCGGTAGCAGGCCGATTCGGAGGCGTACACCTTGGTTGCCATTTCGCCGATCTTGTACTTGATGGCCCCGAAGCTGGCGATGCTCGTACCGAACTGCTTGCGTTCGTTGGCGTAGTTGACGGCGTTGTCAATCACCTTCTTGCAGGCCCCCACGGCCGAAGCGCCGAGTTTGATGCGGCCGATGTTGAGGATGTTGACGGCAATCTTGAAGCCGTTGCCGCGGTCCGAAAGCAGGTTCTCCACCGGTACGGGGCAGTCGTTGAAGAACACCTGGCGGGTCGACGAACCCTTGATGCCCATCTTCTTTTCTTCCTCGTTCATGGTGATGCCGCCGAAGTTGCGCTCCACGATGAAGGCCGACAGGTTCTTGTCGTCGTCGATCTTGGCGAACACGATGTAGATGTCGGCAAAGCCGCCGTTGGTGATCCACATCTTCTGGCCGTTGATGACGTAGTGTTTGCCGTCGGCGCTGAGCCGGGCCTTGCTCTTGCCCGAGTTGGCGTCCGAGCCGGAATCGGGTTCGGTGAGGCAGTAGGCGCCTTTCAGTTCACCGGTGGCCAGGCCGGGCAGGTACTTGGCTTTCTGTTCCTCGTTGCCGTAGTACAGGATGGGCAGCGTGGCAATACCCGTGTGCGCCGACAGGGCCACGGCGAAGGAATGGCCCGCGCCGATCTTCTCGGTCACCAGCATGGAGGTGTTGAAGTTCATGCCGAAGCCGCCGTAGCTCTCCGGGATCGACGTGCCCAGCAGGCCCAGTTCGCCGGCCTTGTCCATCAGGGAGGGCATCAGCCCGGGGTTCTTCATGGAGTCGATTTCGTCCAGGCGGGGGAACACTTCCTTGGCGAGGAAATCTTCGCAGGTCTGGGCAATCATGCGCTGCTCTTCGGTAAATTCTTCCGGAATGAATATGTGCTGGGCATCAGTTTCCTTGATGAGAAACTCGCCGCCTTTCACGGATTTCTTTGCGATTGCGTCCATATCGATTTGTTGTTCGTTGTTAGTTGATCGTTGTTGGGGGAACCCGTTTTTGAATTAATTCAAGAATTCGTAGATGCCGGCCACGCCCTGGCCGCCGCCCACGCAGGCGGTTACGATGCCGTACTTGTCGCCGCGCCGCCGCATTTCGTTGAACAATTGCACGGACAGTTTGGCGCCGGTGCAGCCCAGCGGGTGGCCGAGGGCAATGGCGCCGCCGTTCACGTTCACCTTGTCCGGGTCCAGGTCCAGTTGCCGGATCACGGCCAGGGCCTGGGCGGCAAAGGCTTCGTTGAGTTCCACCAGGCCCACGTCACCCTGGTTGATGCCGGCTTTCCTGAGGGCCACGGGCACGGCCTCTACCGGGCCGATGCCCATGTACTTGGGCGCCACACCCATGGCGCGTAGCTCATCATCCGGGCAATGGGCTTGAGGTTCAGTTCTTTCACCATCCGCTCCGACATCACCACCACGAAGGCGGCGCCGTCGGACGTCTGGGAGGCGTTGCCGGCCGTCACGTTGCCGCGGTTGGTAAAGGCCGGTTTAAGGCTGGCCAGGATTTCGGGCGTAGTGTCGGCGCGGGGGCCTTCGTCGTTGTCCACCACGAATTCGCGGGTCTTCTTTTTGCCCTTCTCGTCCACGAAGGTTTCCTTCACCGTGATGGGTACGATCTCGTCCTTGAAGAAACCGTTCTGCTGCGCGGCGATGGCCTTCTGGTGCGAACGGAAGGAAAACGCGTCCTGGTCCTGGCGGGAGACATTGTACTTTTCCCCGACGGCTTCGGCCGTGTGGCCCATGCTGGTGTAGTAGTCGGGCGTTTCGCTGGAGATCCGGTAGTTGAGCGCCGTGCGCCATCCGAGCATCGGCACCATCGACATCGACTCGGTGCCGCCGGCAATGATGCAGTCGGCCATGCCCGCGTGGATTTTGGCCGAGGCAATGGCAATGGCTTCGAGGCCCGAGCCGCAGTACCGGTTCACGATCATGCCGGGCACGTTGAGGGGCAACGAGAGCAGCGAAATGATCCGGCCCATTTGCATGCCCTGCTCTGCTTCCGGAACGGCGTTCCCTACCACGAGGTCATCTACCCGGCTTGCGTCGAAACCAGAGGCCTCTAAACGCTTCGTGAGGGCCTTGATTACGTCGGCCGCCAGATCGTCGGGACGGGTGAACCGAAATCCACCCCGGTTTGCCTTTCCCACGGCCGACCTGAGGCCGGCCACAATGTATGCATCCATATTTTCAGACGTTAGATTTTAGTATTGAGAATTGAGACTTTCCACCCTTCATAACGAACCCTAGTTCCGCAATGGCTTTCCGCCGTTGAGCAGGCTCTGGATGCGTTCGAGGGTTTTGCGTTCCCCGGTCAGGGACAGGAAGGCTTCGCGTTCGAGGTCGAGCAGGTACTGCTCGGACACCAGTTGCGGGTACGACAGGTCGCCGCCGCACACCACGTAGGCCAGCTTGTCGGCAATCTTGGCGTCGTGCTCGGAAACGTACTTGCCCAGCTTCATCCCGTGGATGCCCGAGCGGAACAGGGCGATGCCCGTCTTGCCCTGCACCTTGACGTCGGTGCGCAGCTTGGGCTGGGTGTAGCCGGCGCTTGCCAGTTCGAGCACGGCGTCCTTGGCGTCGGCAATGAGGCGGGCCCGGTTGAGGGTGATGCGGTCGCCGCGGCGCAGGTACTTGAGGTCAAACGCCTCGTGGGCGGAGGTCGAAACCTTGGCCGTGGCGATGTTCATGAAAACGTTCTGTAGTGCGTTCAGTTCGACGTCGCCGGTCTCGAAGGCATCCGACAGGCGCAAAGCCATTTCCTTGCAGCCACCCCCCCCCGGAATGAGTCCTACGCCCACTTCCACCAGCCCGATGTAACTCTCGGCGTGGGCCTGCACCTGGTCGGCGTGCAGGGTCATCTCGCAGCCGCCGCCCAGGGTCAAGCCGTGGGGCGCCACCACCACCGGCACGGCCGAGTAACGAACCCGCATCATGGTGCTCTGGAACTGGCGGATCATCAGGTCGATCTCGTCGTACTCCTGCTCGACGGCAAACATGAAGAGCATTGCCAGGTTGGCCCCGGCCGAGAAGTTTTCGCCCTCATTGGCAATCACCAGTCCGGCAAAGTCTTTCTCGGCCGTGCTGATGCCCTTGTTGATGCCTTCGATCACCTCGGCGCCCAGCGTGTTCATCTTCGTGCGGAACTCCAGGTTCAGCACCCCGTCGCCGATGTCGGTCAGCACGGCCCCTTTGTTTTCCCACACCACCTTGTTGCCCCGCAGGTTGCTCAGGATCACAAACTCCTCAGTGCCCGGAATGGGCTGGTAGGACTGCGTGGGAATGTCGTAGTACAGCCGGCGGCCGTTTTCGATCTTGTAGAACGCGTCGAAGCCGTTGGCAATCATCTGGTACACCCAGGGCGCGGGCTTGGCACCACCCGCTTCCATCTTCTTGGTCGTGTCGGCCACGCCCAGGATGTTCCAGGTTTCGAACGGACCTACTTCCCAGGCAAAGCCGGCTTTCACGGCCTCGTCGATGCGGTACAGCTCGTCGGCGATTTCGGGGATGCGGTGGCTCACGTACTGGAAGATGTCGTAGAAGGTCCGGCGGTAGAACTCCCCGGCCCGGTCGCGGCCCGCCAGCAGCACCTTGAAGCGGTCCCGCACGTTGTCGATGCTCTTGGTGGCCTCCAGCGTGTCGAACTTCGATTTCTGCTGCGGCCGGTACTCGAACGTTTTCAGGTCGAGGGCCAGGATTTCCTTCTGCCCGTTGGCGCCGGTGGTTTTCTTGTAGAAGCCCTGCCCGGTCTTGTCGCCGAGCCACTTGTTCTCCTGCATGCGGCGCACCATCGGGGGCAGGTTGAACCCCTCCTTCTGTTCGTCGTGCGTCAGGTTCTGGTAGAGGTTGTTCGAAACGTGGATAGTGGTGTCGAGGCCGACCACGTCGGAGAGACGGAAGGTGCCCGACTTGGGGCGGCCCAGTACGGGCCCGGTGAGCTTGTCCACCTCTTCCACCGTCAGGCCCATCTCCTCCACGATTTGCAGCGTCCGCATGAGCGAATACACGCCGACGCGGTTGGCGATGAAGGCGGGGGTGTCTTTGCAGAGCACGGTGGTCTTGCCCAGGTACCGGTCGCCGTAGCGCATCAGGAAGTCAACCACGGCGGGGTCGGTCTCGGGCGTGGGAATGATTTCGAGCAGCTTCAGGTACCGCGGCGGGTTGAAGAAGTGCGTCCCGCAGAAGTGCTTCCGGAAGTCTTCGCTGCGGCCCTCGGCCATCAGGTGGATCGGGATGCCGGAGGTGTTGGACGTGACGAGGCTGCCCTTCTTGCGCAGCGCGTCGACCTTCTCGAACAGGCTCCGCTTGACGTCGAGCCGCTCCACCACTACTTCGATCACCCAGTCGTAACCGGCAATGTCCTTGAGGTTGTCCTCAAAATTTCCGAGCGTCACGCGGCTCGCAAACTTGGGGTGGTAGAGGGGCGCGGGGCTGGCCTTGACGGCGTTCTGGAAGGACTCCGTAACGATCCGGTTGCGCACGGCTTTGCTCTCCAGGGTGAGGCCCTTGGCCTTCTCGGCGTCGGTGGGCTCCTTCGGCAGAATGTCCAGCAACAGTACGTCCAGACCGATGTTGGCGAAGTGGCACGCAATGCGCGAACCCATGATGCCCGAACCCAGTACGGCCACCTTGCGGATGTTGCGGCGTGGACCAGTAGTCTTTCTTTCCTGATTCTCAGCCTTTTCTGCAAAGATTGTTTCCATCTTTTCTAGATTTTTATTTGTCTACGGGTAACCTTTTTTTCTATTCTACAATACTTCTTGTATTGGTATTTTTCGGTAAATCATCCAACAAATATTGTTGTACTACTTTTCTATTCGTCTTCGTTCTGGAGGGCCGCCATCATTTGCCGGCGCGTTTTCGGTTCAATCAGCCGGTTGATTTCTTCAATCACTTCGAAGAAGATCCGGAGCTTTTCCGGCGCCACGTTTTCGCGGACGAGGAAGTTGAACTGGCGGACGGTTTGCCGGGCAATTTCCCGTTTCAACTTTCCTTTTTCAGTCAGAAAAATGTTGACGCCGCGACGGTCTTTTTCGTCGGCCACCCGGGAGATGAGTCCCTCCTCTTCGAGCGTCTTGAGCATCCGGGTCAGGCTCCGGGTTTCGAGCCCGACCTGGGGGGCAATTTTGGTGGCGGGGGTTCCCTTTTCCGCGTCGATGTTCAGCAGGACGTACCCGATGGCCATGGTCATGTCGTACCGGGCGGCCTCGTTGTTGTACATCCGGGCAATGGCGTGCCAGCACGCCTTGATGTTGTAGTCTACGGTATCCTGTGGTTTCATTCGCTTCCGGTTCGCGTCAAATATAGGAACATTTGTTATGCATGCATACTAATTTAGTCATTTTTTGGGTATATTATATTACTCTTTTAAGCCAAAAGTGACTTTTTGGGCATAAAAAAGTCCGGCTGTCACACCGGACTCCCCTTCTGGCGGATGGGTTTAATTCGGATTATCGCCTCGCAACCCGCGGAACCGCTTACGGGCTTCGGCCACGTAAATGCTGCCCGGGTACTTGGTCAGGTGGTCGCGGTACATTTCCATCGCCTTGTCGCGTTGGCCCAGTTTTTCCTCTAACAGCTTGGCAATCAGGAAGTGAGCATCGTCGCTAAGGATGTCGTAGTTGTACTGGTTCACGATTTTTTCCAATTCCGTTACGGCCGGCTGGTTCTCATTCCGCCGGATGAAGATCTGGGCCTTTTGCCACCAGACCTCGTCGGTCAGGCTGTGGTTCGGGTATTTGGTGAGCAGGGCGTCCAGTTGGCGGAGGGCTTCGTCGTCGCGGTGCTGAAAAAGGAGCAAGTCGACGGCGGCATAGGCTCGCATCGCCTCCCCGGTACTGTCAAGCCCGGTATTGTCCTGGATGAGAATGCTCAAATCCATCGCGTCGTTGGCGATTTCGCGGGACGTTGCCAGTTTGAGAATGTCCAGATGTTCCTGCGCAAGTTTGAATTCCCCTTTGTAGTAAGATAATTTGGCATTCCGCAGTTTTGCCTCGTGCCCGAGCGGATCTTCCTTCAAATCTTTTTCGGTCTGGGAGTAGAGCAAAGTCGCTTCCCAGGGTTCCCCTTTCAGGAGGTAAATGTCGCCGAGGTCGATTTTGGTTTTGGCTGCGAACCGCTGGTCGGTGCGGTTCATCTTCATCGCCTCCTGCAGGATGGAGATGGCCGTGTCTTTTTCGTCGAGGTAAAACCCGTACAACAACCCCATGTTCCGGAGGGCTTCGGCCGTTTTCGGGGTACGGCCTACTTCGGACAGAAGTTGCTGATAATCAGCAATTAACGACCGGATGCTTTCCTGGCTCACGGGGAACGTGTTTTTCACCAGTTCTTCTTTCGCCTGGATCAGAAAGCGTCGGTTGAGCGGGTAGTTGATGCTCTGCGGGTATTCTTTGACCAGGTATTCGAAGATTTCGGCGGCGCTTTTGTAGTCTTTGTTCTGCAACGAAATCTGCCCGATCTCAATAACTTTCTGTCCTTCAAGCTTTTGCCTCCGGTCCACGGCCCGTGCCTGGAAAAACGCCTTGCGGAATTCTTTCTGCTGGATGTAATACCAGACGAGCAAATCCGTGTATACGCGTTCACCCGGCTCCCGTTGAATCCGCATGATGAGCACTTTTTCGAGCTTTTCGAAATCTTCCGGCGTGGCAATGTCGTCCTGCAAGGCGTTTTGCACGGCCAACAAGTTGTCCTTGTTTTCCATCGCCACGGTCAAATATTCGTCGAGCATTCCTTCCATGTTGTTCGACATCCGGTACAGTTGGGCAAGTTGAAAAGCGTAGGCGGTTCTGTCGCCGCTTTTTTTCCGCGCTTCCACGAACAACTTTTCCGCCCAGTCGGCTTTGCCGTTTTCCATCAGGAATTGCGACGCTTCGATTACCCGGGCCTGGTTGTCTTTTGTCTCTTCGATGGCCCGCTCAAAACTTTTCGCTGCCTCGTTTGCTTTCCCTTGCTTCTCTTGTAACAACCCGTATTCGATTTTGTACGTGGCATTCTCAGGGTTGGCCTTGATCTCCCTTTTCAAGAATTTTTCCGCTTCATCCCACGCCTGTAAGGTTTTCAGCGTTTCGAGGTAATTCTTGTGAATCCGGCCCGAATTTTCATTATTTCTTGCCAGCTTCTGGTACATAGCTTTTGCCTTGTCGAACTCCCCTTTTTGGAAGTACTCATCGGCCAACCTAACTTCCTGCTGTTGCGCCTGGGCCGTTTCGAACGACAACACCCCCGCGCCGACCGCAACCCCCGTCGTGATGTATCTGATGATGCTCATCTGTTCTCCCTCTTTTTCTTAATTAATATTACAATTTCTTTTATTTAAAAAAATTCAATTCTATTATTAGGGCTGTTGGTATGTGGATAATTCATCACTTTACTCGTGCGCCAATTTTGTGTGGATAACTTAGCCACTATCCACATACTTATCCACAGGCAATCTATTCTATTTTCGCCGTTTTTGCGCTCTTATCAACACCCTGTGGATAACTTTGTGTGGTTAACTTTTACCCCTTCCCAGCCGGGACTGTGTGGATAACTAGGGTGTTTTAATGTGGATAAGTGGATAACTATGCACTTTCGTCTTTTACCCCTTCCCGGTTTTGTACATTACTCCGGTTAAGTGCCGAGTAATCTACAGCGTAAAGCCCCTTTGTCAACGCCCATTTATGCACTTATCCACGTAGTTATCCACACTGTTTTTGGATTTAGAAGGGAATAAATGTTGCTTTTTCTTAAAGGGAGATATTCTGGTCCGTTAGCTCCCAGTTCTCCTTCAGCTTGATTACGTTCGGACCGAAGAAGATGTTCTCGGCTTGGCGCCGTTCGGCAAAGTTGCCCTGGTCCCACTTGCCGTTGTTATTTTCGTCAACAATCACGCGGATCACGTAGTCGCCGGCATCCAGCGCACTGAACTTATACGTATACTGATTTCGCACTTCCGCTGTTACCTCGGAATTGCCCGAATTTAAGAGTTGGATGATTACGTGCGGTGCGTTGGTATTTATCCTGCCGGCGATGCTGCCGTAGTTCTCGGGGTCTTTCAGTTCGTGGGTGGTTTTTACCGCGCTGGCCGTGTCGCCGTCCACCGACAGGAAAGTGCCTTTGGGGATGAGCACCCGCACTGCTCTTTTCACGTCCAGTTTTTTAGTCAACTTCAGCGAGGTCCGGTAGGGATTCCACACCAGGTCTTTGGCCAGGTCCAGCGGAATGGCAGTAGCCGTATCGGCCAGCAGCTGCACCTGCGATAAGTCGGCGGTAACGATGGGTTTGCTGAACAGGATCTCGTACACGAAATCACGCAGTACTTTCTGGCCTTCGGCCGGCTCGGTCCGGGAGTCAAATTTCTCCTTCGGCTGCTGGCGAGTTTTGGCTGTGGCCTCGTCAAATTTGATTTTTACGTTCTGTTGGCCGGTATTTCCCATTGAGTCAACTGCCGTAACTTGAACCGGAATACTATCGGTGCGGTTTACTGTATTATAAATACGGACTTTCTTTCCCTTCTCAATCAAGTTGAAAACGGCGCTTCCCCCACCGTTCTCCAACCCAATGCCGGCGCTTTGCAGGCCCTCGTCAAATTCAAGTTCGAAGAAACCGGTCGAGCCATTGCGGCCCGATACTTTGGGGGCAATTGCATCCATCCGGCTCAGGGCAAAATTGACCTTGCTGTAGCTGCTGTCCAGGGCTATCGGCTCTGCGCGAAACGCTACCTTCTCATTCTGAGTGGTTTGCGCATCATACCTCAGGTTGTTATTGCGGTCTTCCAGGGCGTATACGCGGTAATTGTCCTGCCGCAGGTTCTCCAGCAGGTAGTTGCCTTGCTTGTCGGTTTTGGTGAAATAAAAAGGTTTATGCTTGAGAATGTCCAGCGTGTCTCCGGTACGGTACAGCGAAATCACCGCATTTTCGACGGGTTTGCCGCTTAGTAGATCCGTTACCCGGCCGCTGATGGCAAGCGTGTCGAGCTGCGCGCCGGTACTGAACACCAGTTTTGCGTTCCCGGCCACGTTTTTCTCCGTTACGTCTTTGATGGCGTTCCGGAAATTGAAGGTGTACGTGGTGTTTTCCAAAAACGGTTTGTCAAAGATGAGCCGCATGCCGTTTTTGATGGGCTTAAATTCATAATTACCTTGAATATCAGGCGTAATGAGCAATTCTTGCTTTAGGTTTTCGATCTGGATGAACTCGTCAAAAACCAGTTCCAGGGTTTGTCCTTTGAAGTTCCGGCTTTTTTCTTCGGGCAGGGTGCGCACCAACTGGGGAGGCATTTCGTCCTTTTTGCCCCCGGTCGGGGAGGATACATTGGCGCAAGCCTTTAACAACAAGGCCACGAGTACGGCCAGTACGTTGATAACGACAATTTTTTGCATGGTGATGGTATAAGAAACAGCCCTCAGCGGGAGGGGGCTGGCTTGCAGTCAGTTGTAAGGACTTATTGAGAAATAACGTAGGTAATGCTCGAATAATTGTTGTTGTTCCGGGCCGCCCAGGCGTTGGACAGTAAACCATTTTTTACCGACTCCACGTAGTTGGTTCTGCCGGAGCGGTACTTGGTGCTTAACATGCTGATGTAGTAGGCATCAAATTTCATGGGTTTGGTATCCGCAACTTTCAAGCCGTGTTTGGCGAGCAGCCTGGACAAGGTATCCTGGCTGAAGTGGTACAGGTGCCGCGGTACGTCGTACGCCGCCCAGTACTGCCGGTAGTACCGGGCATCGAAGGAACTGCTGTTGGGAACGGCTACTACCAGAATGGCTTCCTTCGCCATCAACGCTTTGATTTTCAGGATTGATTCTTCCAACTGGTGCAGGTGTTCGAGCACGTGCCACAGGGTAATCACGTCAAATTTTTTTCCTTTAAACGCCTGCAACAAATCGGCCTGCACTTCGGCCCCGCTGGTTTCGATGGCTTTTTGCCGCGCAGCCGGATCCGCTTCTACGCCTTTGGTTTGCCAGCCGGCGTCGGCGCAGGCTTTCAGAAAGTTACCCGTACCGCAACCAACGTCCAGCAAAATACCCTTCGGGTGCAGTTGGTTGATGAGGTTTACTTTGTCGGCCAGCGTTTTGCGCCGCACGGCGTGGTACAACTTATTGATGATTCCCGCGGTAGAATCACTGTGCGAAATGTACGCTTCCGACTGGTAGTATGGGCCAATGGCATCCTGCGACGGTCGCGGGCTGGTGAATTTAAACTGGCACTGCGTACACTCCCGGATTTGAAATTCTTCGCCCGACACCGTGTAATCGCGGCAACTGAGAAACAACTTGTGCTCCGCGGAGTCGCATACCGGGCAACTCATTACGTTTTCGACCATGCTTTATCTGCCTAAGTAAACCATTAGAATGGAGATATCGGACGGGGAAACGCCGCTGATCCGCGTGGCTTGACCAATCGTAGCGGGCCGCATCTTCTTCAGCTTATCCCGGCCTTCTTTCGACATGGCAATCAGCCGGTCGTAATCGAAGCTTTGTGAAATCTGGAAGTTCTCCAATTCGCGCATGCGTTCCGCCGTTTTTTCCTCCTTCTCAATGTAACTCTCGTACTTCACCGCGATTTCGGCCTGCGCCAGAATCTCGTCGTCGTATTGTTCCAGGTATGCCGCCAGTTCTCCGTCCAGGGCCGACAGGTTATGCACCGATACCTCCGGCCGTTTCAGCAGGGCAGCCACGGTTACTTTTTCTTTCACCGGCGCCGTATCCATTTCCACCAGATTGGTATTCACGGCTTCGGGCAGGAGTTTCTTTTGTTTCAAGTCGTTAAGCAACTGGGCCGTCTGCTTTTTCTTGCGCAGCATCTTTTCGTAACGTTCCGGCGTGGCCAGTCCCAGGTGGTACCCTTTCTCGGTGAGCCGAAGGTCAGCATTGTCCTGGCGGAGCAATAACCGGTATTCGGCGCGGGAGGTGAACATGCGGTACGGCTCCTCAGTACCTTTGTTGATCAAATCATCAATCAATACGCCAATGTACGCTTCGGACCTTTTGAGTACGAACGGACCTTTTTCGTGGATTTTGTTGTGCGCGTTGATGCCGGCAATCAGGCCCTGACAAGCGGCTTCTTCGTACCCGGTGGTGCCGTTGATCTGCCCCGCGAAGTAGAGGTTTTGGATCAGCCGCGTTTCGAGGGTCAGTTCCAGTTGCGTGGGCGGAAAGTAATCGTACTCAATGGCGTACCCCGGCCGGAACATCTTTACGTTTTCGAAGCCCGGTATTTTCCGCAGAGCGTTGTACTGCACATCTTCGGGCAAAGAGGTGGAGAAGCCGTTGACGTAGATTTCCACTGTGTTCCAGCCTTCCGGTTCCACGAAAATCTGGTGCCGCTCCTTGTCAGCGAAACGGTTGATTTTGTCTTCCACCGATGGGCAATACCGCGGCCCGAGTCCCTGGATGCGGCCTGTGAACATGGGTGATTTTTCGAAGCCCGTTTTCAGCACCTCGTGCACCTCCTGGTTGGTGTACGTAATAAAGCAACTTCTTTGCCTAGTCAGTCGAGGTGTATCGAGGTACGAGAACTTACCCGGGTTTTCGTCCCCGAGTTGTTCTTCCATCCGGTCATAGTGCAGCGAACGACCATCTACCCGCGGCGGCGTTCCCGTCTTCATCCGTCCCGATTCAAATCCCAAATCCTGGAGTTGTTCCGTAATGCCCGTGGCCGCTTTCTCCGCCGTCCGTCCGCCGCCAAAGTGTTTTTCACCAATGTGAATCACGCCATTGAGGAAAGTGCCATTGGTAAGTACTACGGCTTTGGCCTTGATTTCGATGCCCATCGAAGTACGCACCCCTTCTACCCGTCCATCCTCCACGAGCAGTCCCGTTACCATCTCCTGCCAGAAGTCCACGTTCGGGATTTGTTCCAGGGCCATGCGCCACTCCTCAGCAAACTTCATCCGGTCACTCTGGGCCCGGGGGCTCCACATTGCCGCTCCTTTTGAACGGTTCAGCATCCGGAACTGAATCATGCTCTTGTCGGTAATGATTCCGGACATTCCTCCGAGTGCATCTACCTCCCGCACAATTTGTCCTTTTGCCACGCCGCCCATTGCCGGGTTGCACGACATTTGGGCGATGGTTTGCATGTTCATCGTAACGAGCAAAACCTTCGATCCCATGTTTGCTGCTGCCGCCGCTGCTTCACATCCCGCGTGCCCTGCTCCTACTACTATCACATCGTATTCTGGTAGCATACTCTCGCTTTTACTGTTCCACGTGGAACTTTTGATGTTTTTTATTTTGAAATGAAAAATGTTCCACGTGGAACATTTTAACTGTGGAACAAAGATAAGTAAGAATCCTCTTTTTGTCGCATTTGTATTTTCGAATCAGGAGAGGTATCGTCATACCCGATCAGGTGTAAAACACCGTGGGCAAGAACCCGGTTCAACTCGTCTAAAAAAGAATGTCCAATCGTAGCAGCATTGTCTTGAACCCGATCAACGCTAATAAAAATATCACCTTCAATCACATCCAGGGAGTCGGACGAATCAAAGGTGATAATGTCAGTGTAGTAGTCGTGGTCGAGGTATTGTTGGTTGATGCGCAGCAAGTGGGCATCGGAACAGAAGATGTAATTGAGATGCTTAAGCGTTTTGCCCTCCCTGCTGATAATGCCGGCTATCCATTCTTTTATCACTTTTTGATGAGGTAGCTCAAAAGGTGTGCCCTCAGAAAAGAAGGAAATTGAACTCATTAGGGAAAATAAAAGATAAGTTCGACGCCACGGCCTTGATTGGTAAAATGAACTTCATCCGCAAGGTGCCTCATTAGGAAGATGCCCCTTCCTCCAGGCTTATCAATGTTTTCGGGAGCAGTAGGGTCTTCCAACTTGGTGTAGTCAAAGCCCTCGCCCTGGTCCTCGATGGCAAAACTTACCGCGTTCTCCTTAAAGGAAAGGGCAAGGGTCACTTTCTTTTCGGGCACTTCTTTGTTCCCGTGTTTAATGGCATTGTTGACCGCTTCGGTTACGGAAATCATGATGTTCCCGTAAATGTCATCGTTGATGTCGTAGACGTCTTTGGTGTTGTCAATAAAACTCTCCACAATTCTAATGTTTTCCATGATGGATGGGATTTGAATGCGGATAGAGTCCATAACCGTGTTGGTGTTCATATTAGGTTTAGATTATTAGTAAGCAGTATATACGGAGAACGCTGCAAAAATATTCGATCGGACGGTAAAAAGGTAATAATCGGGCAAAAGAAGGACAGACACCTATTACTTTTCTATTTTCTTAAAGTACTCGTCTACCTCCTTCTTGTAGTACGGCGCAAGGGAAGGCGGAATCGTTTTGAGCAAATCAATCTGGTTTTCCTTGTTCTTCAGGTATTGCTCCAACTGGGGCGGCACTTGCTTTGGTTTCTCCTTAGCCTGCTGGGCTTCGCGCCGCTCTTCCTCCTCCTGCTCCTTCATGGCTTTTTCCGACTCCAGCAAACGGGTCAGAATGTCCTTTTGCCGCTCCAGGGTTTTTTGGCTCAAGTTTTTGTTCACCAGTTCCTTTTCGGTCTCCTCCATCTTTTTTATGAGATCATCCATATTGCCGCCGGTTCCATTCTTGTCCTGCTTATAGGCCTTCTCAAACTCCTGGAGGGCTTTGCGCAGCATCTCCTGCTCAGCGGCCAGCTTGGCAAGTTCTTCGGAAAGCTCACGTCCACCCTTCCCGCTTTGCTTCAGGCTCTCGATCTTCTCGTTCAGTTGCCGTTGTAAATCGCCCATGCCCGACATCTTTTGCTGGCCTTTCTTCTTCTGCCCGCTCTTGCCGGCTTTGGCCTGGGCCATCTGCTCCTGCATCTGCTTCAGCACGTCGTTGAGCAGCAGGGCGAGGTTGTTCATGGAAGTCATTGCCAGTTGCTGTTCACTGGCTACGTAACCCATCTTCCGTTCGCGGATGCCTTTGGCACTGCCGTCCATGTGGTCTTTCATGGCCGTTACTTCCCGGGTCACGAAAGATTCGATCTGGAACACCCGCTTGGCGAGGGAGTATAAACTGTCTTCAATGATCTTGCCGTCGTCCTTGAGCTTCAACTGTTCCTGCGAAAGCTTCTGGAACCGGGGGTCTGAAAGGTTCACACTGCGGAAATCCTTCATCAGCTTTTCCTGGTCGAAAGAAAGCGTAATGAGGTTTTCGAGAATGTCGCGGAGGTGGTCCAGGTTTTCCTGGTCCTGCTCCATCGACATGCTGCTCTGCATTTCGGAGAGTTGCTTGGCCATCTGCTGCATTTTCTGGCCGGCGTCTTTCTGGGAACCGGAAGCTTTTTTGTTCTGGTTCTTGTCCAACTGCTCCATGCTCTCCTGCTGCTTCTCGGAGATCTCCTCTTCGGTGGGGGCCGTGTCCTGCATTTCGGTGGGCTCCTCCATCGACTTGTTCAACTCCTCCAACTGATTCAGTTCTTCCTTGGTCTGCTCAAACTTCTCGTTGAGTTTCTGCTGCTCGTCTTTGAGTTGTTGCTGGTCCTGGTTTTTATCGAGCGACTTCTCACCAAGCTGCTCCTGCTCCTTGGCCATTTCATTCAATTCCTTGATCTGGTTCTCGAGTTGCTGCTCGAACTGCAATTGCTTGAACATTTCCAGGGCCCGTTCAATCTCCTTCTCCAAGGTGTTTTCCTTCTTGCTCAGCTTTTCGAGCAGGTCCTTCTGAGTTTCTAAAGGATTGCGGGTGTTCTGGAGCAGCTTCTGGAGTTCGTCGTAGAGCTTCTTGGTTTCCTCATCGAGCAGTTCGTTCATGAGCTTCTGCAACTGCTCCATCTTCTCGTTCATCTGGGGGCTGAACTGGTCGAACCGCTGTTGCTGCTTGTTCATTTCCTCCATCTGCTTCTGCAACTGCTTGAGTTCGTCCACCAGTTCATTGCGTTTCTTCATCAGTTCTTCCAGGGCCTTCTTGTCCTGGTAATCCAGGTTCTTCTTAGACTTCAACCGGTTGTCAACGGCCGCAATCTCCTTCTTCAACTGGCTGGCTTTGGTCAGCGCTGAGTTGATTTGAGACTCCGTTTGCTTGGTGGATTGTTCCACTTCGGCGTTCAGTTGTGCCTCGGTCGGAATCTCGAAAGTAAAGGCCGACGAACGGGTCGCCTTGGGACCGTTCACGCCGTCGTTGTCCCATACCTGCACAAAGTACTCTACCCGGTCGCCGGGCTGCAACTTGAGCTGGTCGATGGGCCACTGGTAATAAAAGTTCTGTAAAGTCTGGTTCTTGTTCACGGGCAGGGGAATGGAGCCGCGGCGCCGGTTGGCCGCTTCTTCCCCACCGGGCACGATCTCGTATTGAATGCTGAGCCGCGTAAAGCCGTAATCATCGCCGATGTTGCCGCCAAAGATCAGGTAGTTGTAAAGCGTCGTATCGCGGAACGTTTCGGCGGATATTTTCGGGAACTGGTCAGGCACCACTTCCAGGTAGTAATTGATGGCCTCACGGTTAAAGCCGTGCTGGTTCTTCAACTTCACCTGGTACGCCTGCGACTTGCCGGCCTTCTTGTTGAATTCAAACAACTCGTCGTTTTGCTTGGTAGCGGCGACCGGCTTGTTCTCGGGTTCGAAGAAAACGAGTACGCTGTCGGTATCGGCCGAGTAGAATTCCCACTGAATCTGCGTGCCTTCCGGTACCAGCAGGTTGCCGATGTTGTTGAGCTTTTCGGCCGGCCGGTTCAGGTACGCCGGGTAGTTGAGGCGGGCATTGAAGAGCTTGAGGTTGGGCCGGGCAATGAGTTGCACGTTATAAGCCTCCGAGTAGAACCCGGCCGCTTCAAAGTTGAAGTCGAAAGGTTTCTGAATTTTAGAGAACGTGTACTCGTAGTTGCGGGTATCCGTAGAGGTCATCTTGAATCGCCGCCCGTTCGAAACGAGGTACACCGCTTCCGGGAGGGTACTGCCGTTAATGGCTAGGCGCACCGTGTAATCTTCGTTCTTGAACACCTGGAGCGTCTTGTTCTTGAGTTGGAACGCAAAAGGCGCGGCCGGCACGTACGTACGCCGGAAGTTAATGATGCGGGTAGAGCTTTCGGTGAAGAACTGGGGGAACAGGAAGAGGATGCCCAGGATCAGCACGGCCGGGGGGATGATGTAGCGCAGGTACCGGCGGTTCTCCCGGCTGTCAATCGCATCGGTAAAAGGAACGATACTGAGTTGCTTCGTCTTCTGGTCAATGCTGGCCCGGATCAGGTCGCTCTGTGTACTGTTGAGATCGTACAGTTGAATGGCGTTGATGAGCTTGTCGTTGATATCCTTAAAGTAGTGCCCGATCTGCCGGGCAGCTTCCTCATTGGAAATCTGCCGGTTCAGGTTGAACAATTTAAGAATGGGATTTAGTACCCAGTGGTAGCCGGCGTAACCCGCCAGGCCCAGAAACAGGAAAAAGAGTACGCCGCGGATCATCGTGTCGAACCGCCCAAAGTATTCGAGGGTGTTCACCACCAGGAAAGCGCTAAGCACGAGGGCCGAAGAGATGATGACCCCGCGAATGAGCAGGTTGCGGTAGTACTTCTTCTTGTATTCCGACAGCTTCTGGAGCAGCAGCGGGTAGGTAGCATTTGCCATAAGAATGGAGGTGGTACGGTAGCGAAAGGGCTACCAGTGGTAAAATCGTAAGGTCAGGGTTGAAAGTTCAGTTACAGAATTCCTCCCGTGCGGTGCAAGGGAAGCAAAGCCAAATCAGTTTCAGTTCAGGCACTCGCAGGGCATACACATTGATTTGAAAACGCCGCAGCGGTAAAGATTAGCGTGCGGTTTAACCTATTAACATATATACGATTTTTCGGTGGAATCGAAAAAAAACCGGGCAGACCTAAAAGCAAAATCTTCACGCAGACCCGGGTGAATGGGCGCGTGAAGATTTTACGTATGCTTCTGTTTGCAGTTACGTTCCCCGCTCCTACTGCCGTTGTTTAATTTTGGTAGAATCGAACCATACCTGGCTCAGGTCCCGGTACTGCATCGGATTGTTGGGAAAGCTCTTCACGTAAGATTGTATCAGCCGGTATCCTTCGTCATACCAGAGCACAATCACCGGCGCATCATTCATCAGCACCTGCTCGGCTTGCAGGAAGTATTGGTTGGCTTCTGCAATGCTTTTTGCCTGCACGGCGCTTTCATATAAACGATCAAACCGGTCGTTTTTGTATCGGAAAATGTTCGGAAACGATTTGCTTTTGGCGTCGGCCGGTACCGACTTGCCGTAGAAAATCCAGAGGAAGTTTTCGGCGCTGGGGTAGTCGGCCTGCCAGGCGATACGGAGAAAGTCGAAGTTACCGGCAATGGCGCTCTCCACGCTTTGCGCGATGGGAACCACGTTCAGTTCGATGTCAACGTTGAGGTTTTCCTTAAGCTGCTTCTGCACGGCTACGGCCACGTTGGTGTTCCGGGCTCCTTCGGCGTTCAGTTGCAGGGTGATCTTGGGGAAGCCTTTGCCGTCCGGATAACCGGCTTTGGCCAGGTAATACCGGGCTGAATCACGGTCCAGCTTGTAACCCTTGATGTTGTTGATGGTGTAGTTGTTAAAAGCCGGTGGCGTTACGCCGTGCAGGCCCGGGGCAAACCCTTCGCCGTTCAGTGTATATTCGAGGATGTTTTCGCGATCAATGGCGTACGAAAAAGCTTTGCGGATGTTTACGTCTTTGAAGATGCCGTTCTGCGTGTGAAAGGCCAGGAACTGCGTATTCATTTCCGGTTCCCGTTGCAGTTCGTACTGGCTGTAGGCGCTGCCCTCGGTTTGCTTGCTGCTCATCTCCTCCAGGATCTCGATGATGTACTCCGTGGGAAGACGGTACAGGATGTCAAGGTTGCCCTTCTTGAACTCAAACAGTTCGGTTTTTTTGTCCTTGATGAACTGGATGCTCACGGCCGTCAGGAAGGGGAGTTGGTTGCCCAGGCTGTCGGTGCCGTGGTAACGGTTGTGGCGCTTGAGCACCATCGAAATGTTCTCTTCCACGTCCGTCAGGCGGAACGGACCGGTACCCACGGCTTTGATCCGCATCTCGGCGCCGTACTTTTCGAAGGCTTCGTGGGGATAGATGAAAGTACCGGGGCGGGCCAGGTTATAAAACAGAATGGAAGAAGGCTTTTCCAGTTGGAGTTGGACCGTGTATTTGTCCACCACCTTTATGGATGCAAGATCGGCCGCGGGCTTCGGTCCATCGGCCGTAGCGGCGTAGTAAGCTTCGGCGCCTTTGAGGGTGCCGAGCAGCGAAAAATTCTGATTCGTGGCGCTTTGCGTACAGAGTTGGGTGAAGCAGTACTTCACGTCTTCGGCCGTTACCTCGCGTCCCTTGCCCCCTTCGAAGCAGGCATCATCGTGAAAGTAAACCCCCTGCTTGAGTTTGAAAGTGTACTGCGTGCGGCTCTTGTCCACGGCGTATTCGGCAACCAGGCCCGGCACGACTTCGAGGGTAGCGGGGTCAAATTTGAAAAGGCCCTCGTACACCTGCGAAGCCACCCGGTACGAGAAGGCGTCGGTAATGCTGGGCGGAAATAAGGTTTTGATGTATTCGGTTTCACTCACCCGGAACACGCCCCCGTAGGTTTTGCCTCCCTTGGCCGCTTTTGGCTGCTCGGTTGCCGAGTCGCTCTTGGGAGTCTTGCCGCAGGACAGCAGGATCAGGGGCAGGATGAGTCCCAGTATGTAACGCTTATTCATAGAAGGCTGCTTTAATTGCGAATGTGAATGTGCTGGTTGAAGAATATGACGGACAAAGCTGAAACAATCAGGCAACGCTTTAGGGCCAGGCTCGGGTACGGAAACTGGGTGATGCACCAGAAAACGGCCGTACCGCCAGCCGTTGAACGAGGCTTTCGGGGACGGCCGTAAAGAATTACACCCGTGGCGCAGTAACTGTAAACCTTAAAGGGATTGCATGATTGAATCGGAGTCAAAATTAGTCATCCAGTTCAATCAGGACCGGACAATGATCCGAAAATCTAACCTCGCTTAGAATTACCGCTTTTTTCAGTTTTTCCCGCACGGGTTGGCTCACCAGGTGGTAGTCGATGCGCCAGCCCAGGTTCTTGTCGCGGGCCCCGGCGCGGTAGGTCCACCAGGTGTACTGGTGGGGATCGGTGTTGAGGTGGCGAAAAGCATCGCACAAGTCCAAACCGAGGAACTTCGTCACCCACTCCCGTTCTTCGGGCAGGAAGCCGGAAGACTTGGCGTTGGTCTTGGGATTGTGAATGTCGATCTCCTGGTGGGCAATGTTGTAGTCGCCGCAAATGATAAATGAAGTACGTTCTTGCCGGAGCTTGCTGACGTACTCATAAAAAAAGTCCAGCCACTCCATTTTGAAGGCTTGCCGCTCCGGGCCGGAGGTACCCGAGGGCATGTACACGTTCAGAAGCAAAGTGTTTCCCGCATCAATGCCAATCACTCTCCCTTCGTTGTCGTACAGTTCGCAGCCACAGCCGAACTGCACCTTGTCGCAGGGCTGCCTGGCAAGAATGGCTACCCCGCTGTAACCCTTCTTGCGGGCGGGCATCCAGTAAGAGTGGTACCCAAGGCTTTCGAACAACGCTTGCAGCGGCGCGTAATTGTCGAGCTTAATTTCCTGGAGGCACACGTAATCGGCTTCTGTACGGACCAGCCAGTCGCAAAAACCTTTCTGGATGGCGGCCCGCAGTCCGTTCACATTGAAAGAAATGATCTTCATAAAGCAATGGGTCACTCCCGGGCAAAGTCCGCTCCGTTTACAATTGCTCCGATTGGAAATACTCGAGAATGTGTGATTTTAACAGCAGCTCCTGCGAAAGAATATCTACGTGGGGTAACTTCTTAGCGAGCTGGTAGTGGGGCCAGCCATCCGCATCGGTATAGTCAAACTGGTAGTAACCCGAAGGACTGAGTACGCGGCAGATGCCGATGTGGATGAGGTCCTGCTTCTGCTCCTTGGTAAAATTCCGGGCGCCCTGGCCCAACTCCTGCACACCAACCAGGAACAACACGGCATTAACATCGGCGGGCCGCTTGCCAAGAATCCGCGTCAATTGGTCAAGCAGTCCTTCCCATTGGGCATTGATTTCGTCGGCCTGTAATTCCATAGCGGGTTATTGCTTCTGTTGCAGGGCCTCCCAAAACTCTACTGCCCGCCGCAGGTGCGGAATCACGATGGTACCCCCGATCAGGTTGGCAATGGCAAATACTTCGTAAATCTGCTCGGTGGTCACGCCCAGTTCGTGGCACTTGCCCAGGTGGTACCGCACGCAGTCATCGCACCGCAGCACCATTGAGCAGGCGAGGCCAATCATTTCTTTGGTGGTTACTTCCACGCTGCCCGGGGCGTAGCAATTCGTATCGAGGTTGAATAATCGCTTCAGGATAATGTTGTCAGCGCCCATGATTTTCTCGTTCATGCGGCTCCGGTAGTCGTTAAAGCTATCTACTAAATCCATGTATTTCTGACTCGGTAAGTTCACGCGAAGCTACGAAAATTATGGGTCGGCTGCCCGTATTTCCTTTATGGGTCGATCACCAAGCCGAGTATACACCATGTGGAATGATTTTTTGGACATGCTCTTTCCCAACTCCTGCCAAATGTGCGAGGAGGGCCTGACCAAGGGCGAAAAGCTGATTTGCCTGCATTGCCGGTTTCACCTGCCGTTGGCCAACTACCATTTGCTGGCGAACAATCCGTTGGAAAAGCGGTTCATGGGCAAAGTAAACGTGAAGTACGCCTGGGCATACCTAAAGTTTACCAAGCAGGGCCGGGTGCAGAAAGCGTTGCACGCGCTGAAGTACGACGGCAAGAAGGAAGTCGGGCAGCTGATGGGGACCTGGTACGGGGAAGAACTCAAAAGGGCCGGTCTGGCTGCGCAGTTTGACCTGATTCTGCCGGTGCCCCTCCACCCTACCAAGCTGAAGAAACGCGGCTACAACCAGAGTGATACCTTCGCGGAAGGTTTGTCGGGGGCAATGGCCGTGGCCTGGTCCCACCAGGTGCTGGTGCGTAAAACGGCCAGTACCACCCAAACCCGGAAGAAGCGGCTGGAACGTTGGCAAAACGTAGAACGCATTTTCGGGGTAAGCGACCATGCCCGGGTACAAGGCAAGCGGATTCTGCTCGTGGACGACGTAATTACCACCGGCGCCACCTTCGAGTCGTGCGTGGAGGTGTTGCAGGAAGCCGGCAGCGCCGAAGTAAGCATTGCGGCCATTGCGGCAGCCCAGTAAGCAGTAAAGGGATGGAGAGGTGTACGGCCTCTCCCCTACCCTTGCTAGAATGGGGTAAAAAGAAAAAGCCTCCCGATTGGGAGGCTTTCTTATTGGCAGGCAGGCTACTCTGGTCTGATTAGCGGTTGGAACCGGCGTTGATCATGGCGCAGCGGAAACCGATGGTAGCCGTAGCAGAGTCTTGTTCGAGGTAGCGGCGGGTACCGGGAGACAGCCAGTAGGCTACGTCTTTCCAGGAGCCACCTTTATACACGCGTACTTCGTCGTCGATGAGGGAGTTGCCACCCTTCTTGTCGTAGTTCTCAGCCCGGTCGAGGTAACCGTTTCTTCTCAGCGGGTTCAGGTCATCGAAGTCCTGGAAGGAGAGCGGACGGTACACGTCGTACACCCATTCGTTCACGTTGCCGGCCATGTTGTACAGACCGAAATCGTTGGGGGGATAGGCATACACGTGGTCGGTGATGAGGGCACCGTCGTTCAGCTTACCGGCGATACCGGCGTAATCACCGCGGCCACGCTTAAAGTTAGCCAGGAAGGTACCCATCTTCTTGCCGTAGGGGTTACGAAGGGCGTGACCATCCCAGGGGTAAATCCGCTTGTTGGTCTGGTTTTCGTCGAGGTACTGGGTACCGATGAGGGCGTAAGCAGCGTATTCCCACTCGGCCTCGGAAGGCAGGCGGTAGTTGGGAAGCACCACGCCGGTTTCCAGCGGAATGCGGCCGCCGTCGGAGGGAGGTTCAACGCCGGCATCTTCAGCCAGTTTGCGGTTCACCACGTTGGTCCGCCAGGTGCAGAAGTCAACGGCCTGCGTCCAGGAAACCCCTACCACCGGGAAGTACCGGAAGCCGGGATAACGCAGGTAATGGTCCACGTAAGAGTCGTTAAAAGCCAGTTCGCTGGCCCACACGGTAGAGTCGGGCAGGGCGGACTGGAAGAATTCTTCGGAAGAGTCTTTCTGTACGTAATACAGGTACTCCAGCCAGTGAATGTTGGCTACTTCCGTCTCATCCATGAAAAACGACTGGATACTGACGGCTCTCTCGATATTGTCGTGGGTATTGAGCAGATCCTCTTCGGCTGAACCCATTACAAAGCGTCCCCCTTCGATAAACACCAGGTTCGGGCCAGCCGGCTGTCCCTGGAAATCGTTTACCTGAAAGCCGTCATCTTCGTTGTAGGCCATGCCGGTAGCCGTACTTTCTTTGCCGGGATTCGCGGCAGTGGGGTGCTTCTCTCTCTTACAGGCCGTAGAGAGCATCACCACGCAGGCTATCAGCGAAAGATGTCTGGATAATTTTAAAATTTGATTCATAACCTGTTTAAGGGGAAATTGATAGTTATTACTTTTTAAGGGAGAGTACCGCAACAGTCATTTGGAATTCAAACACGAAATTGCTCGAAGTGGGCATAAAAATAAACAGATTTACCCAGCAAAGTATATATATGTAATATATCGACTTAGTCTGTTACGTGCCCGCATGTGGTCTTAAATGGCAGAAAGGGTGCGAATGGATTCACTTACTGATTTTATCTCCTCAAAAACGATCATCGGGCGGTTTTTATTCTCCTTCAACCGGACCTTTTTCGGGTTTTTTTGCAAATACTGGAGAATCCGGTCAAAGGTGGCCGACTTATAAAAAGCCTCATTTTCACCGGATACAAAATAACCCTTCATCGTATCGTTCTTCACGGTCAGCTTCTCCATGCCCAGCTTCTCGGCCAGCCACCGGAGCCGCACCATTTCAATCAGGTCCTTTACCTCGGGCGGCATGGGCCCGAAGCGGTCCACGATGGACTGACTGAACTTGGCCAGAGCCTCCTCGTTCTTGATGTTGTCGAGCTGCGCGTACAAATTTAAACGTTCCGAAATGTTGGAAACGTATCCCTCCGGAATGATAATTTGAAAATCGGTTTCGATCACGCAATCGGTAACCAACTCCTTGACCACGGGCAGGTCTTTCATAAAGAGGTCCTTGAATTCCTCCTCCTTGAGTTCTTTGATCGCGTTGTCAAGTACCTGGTGGTACATCTCAAAGCCCAGGTCGGTGATGAAGCCGCTCTGCTCGCCGCCCAGCAGGTTGCCCGCCCCGCGGATGTCGAGGTCGCGCATGGCAATTTTGAAGCCCTTCGCCCAGGTCGGAAAATTCTTCCAGCGCGCGTCAGGCGCTTGCGGGCATCGGGCGGCAGCGCCGCTACGGGCGGCGTCAGCAGGTAGCAGTACGCCTTCCGGTTGGAGCGCCCCACGCGGCCCCGCATCTGGTGCAGGTCGGACAGGCCGAACAGGTGGGCGCGGTTGATAATGATGGTGTTGGCGTTGGGAATGTCCAGGCCCGACTCGATGATGTTGGTGCTCACCAGCACGTCGTATTCGCCGTCGATGAACTTCATCATGCGCTTCTCCAGCTTCTCCGCCTTCCATCTGCCCGTGGGCGTAGGTGATGCGGGCATCGGGCACGAGCCGCAGAATCATGTTGCGCCATCTCCTCAATGTCGCTTCACGCGGTTGTGCACGAAAAACACCTGCCCGCCCCGCTTGCATCTCGTAGCTGACCGCGTCACGAATCAGTATTTCATCAAACACGTGCAGCTCGTTTGTCACCGGCTGGCGGTTGGGCGGCGGCGTGGCAATCACGGAAAGGTCGCGGGCGCCCATGCAGCGAGAAGTGCAGCGTGCGCGGAATAGGCGTGGCCGTCAGCGTAAGCGTGTCCACGTTCACGCTTCATCTCCTTGAGCTTGTCCTTGGTCTTCACCCCGAACTTCTGCTCCTCGTCAATGACCAGCAGGCCGAGGTCCTTGAACTTGCACGTCCTTGTTGACGATGCGGTGCGTGCCAATGAGATATGTCGGTTTTGCCTTCGGCCACGCGCCAAGGTTTCCTTAATCTGCTTGCGTGGATCTTGAAGCGGTTGATGTACTCCACCGTGACCGGGAAGTTGTCGAGCCGGTCGCGGAAGGTTTTGTAGTGCTGCATGGCCAGTACGGTGGTCGGCACCAGCACGGCCACCTGCTTGCCATCGCCTACCGCCTTGAAGGCCGCCCGGATGGCTACTTCCGTCTTGCCGAAGCCCACGTCGCCGCAGACCAGCCGGTCCATCGGGTGGGGCTGCTCCATGTCCTGCTTTCACGTCCTCGGTGGCCTTGGCCTGGTCGGGCGTGTCTTCGTAGATGAAAGACGACTCCAGCTCCGCCTGCATAAAGCTGTCTTGGGTGTAGGCGTAGCCCGGGGGCCGCGCTTGCGCTTGGCGTACAAGCCGAATGAGCTCGCGCGGCAATGTCCTTCACCTTGCTTCTTCACCCTCTTCTTCTTGTTCTCCCACTCCGGCGAGCCCAGCTTGCTCATGGGCGGCGGCGTGCCCTCCTTGCCGCGAGTACTTGCTGATCTTGTGCAGGGCGTGAATGCTCACGTACAGCAGGTCGTCGTCGCGGTACACCAGCCGGATGGCTTCCTGCAGTCGCGGCCGTTCACGTCCACCTTCTCCAGGCCGGCAAAGCGCCCCATGCCATAGTCTTCGTGCACCACGTAGTCGCCGGGCTGCAGGGTCTTGAGCTCTTTGAGGGTAAGTGCCTTGTTCTTGGAAAACTTCTCCTTGGTCTTGTAGCGGTGGTACCGGTCAAAAATCTGGTGATCGGTGTAGCAGGCCACCTTGAGCTGGTGGTCGGTGAAACCGCTGCGCAGGGCAATGTTGAGTGTTTGGTACTTTAAGTACGGATCCGTTTCGTCGAAGATGGTGCGGAGCCGTTCCGTCTGCTTCAGCGAGTCGGCCACGATAATATTGGTGAACCCGTGCGTGACGTTGTCCTGGAGGGTGTCGGTAAGCAGTTGAAAGTCCTTGTTGAAAGACGGCTGGGGCGAAGAGTGGTAATCGATCCGCCGGGCGTCGGTGTAGTAGAAGCGGCTGCCGAACTCGATGACGGTATACTTATCTAACGTGTTGAGGAAGTGCTGCCCCGTCTCGAATACGTCCTTCGGGTCAGAAACGACCCGCGTATTGTGGGTTTCGTGCAGGATGCGTTCAAAGTGCTGCTCAGCCTTGGCGTAGTAATTATCAATGACGGTGCTGGTCAGTTCCAGGTCCTTTACCCACACCTGCGTATCGGCCGGGAAATAGTTGAGGAACGAAACCCAGTTTTGCTGGAGGATTTTGGTTTCGAGGTTCGGTACAATGGTAATCAGTTCCGCCGGCGCCACCGAGAGTTGCGTGTCGGGATTAAAAGTTCTGATGCTTTCCACCTCGTCGCCGAACAGTTCAATGCGGAAGGGCAGGTCGTTGGCGTAGGAGAACACGTCGATGATGCCCCCGCGGATGGAGAATTGGCCCGCCTCGTACACGAAATCCGTTTTATCGAAGTCGTAGCTGATCAGGAATTCGCTCAGGAAGTTGCCGTCGAGCCGGTCGCCCACCTTTACGGGAAAGGAGTTTTGCACCAGTGACTTTTTGCTGATGACCTTTTCGGTAAGCGCCTCGGGGTACGTCACCACCAGTTCACCTTCCGCGTGGCCGTGCAGCCGGGAAATGACTTCGGCGCGGCGCAGGACGTTGGCGTTGTCGGTATCCTCAAACTGGTAGGGCTTTTTGTAAGACATGGGGAAGAAGTGCACCTCCTGCCCCGTAAGGCTCTGAAGGTCATTCTGGAAGTAGGCCGCTTCTTCTTTGTCGTGCAGGATGAAAAGGCAGGTACGCGGCTCCTGCTGGTAGGCCACGGCACCCAGAATCGCATCGAGACTGCCCACTGCCCCTTTCACCTGGAGGCGCAGGGGGCCGGACGGGTTCGAAGAGAGTGGGTTTAAGAAGTTCTGGATAAAGCTATCCGCACGGTACAGTTTTAGGAAATCCTGGATTCTCAAGAGAAACTACGTTTTGGCAAAATTACGAAAATGGCGCCGGAGGGGTTCTTTCCTCACATTCACATATATCTTCCCTAAAACGTGCAGCTTCGGCGGCAAGTTCATCAACCGGCCGTTCCCCATACAAACATTTAACCGGAAACCGGGCCGTCAAAAAGGTAACCGCTCCCGCCGGGAAACCGGGCAAATAAACGGACCCGGAGATGTAGTATAATGCCCTCATCTTACACGAATTTTCGGGGATTCACCTAAAACAAAATAATCCTGATTGAGTGCCTAAAAGGCAACTTCCCTCCGCGTTTGTACCGGGATTGCGAAACGTGGTATATTGAATCAGAAATAAGGGGATGAGGCGAGGACGCCAAAATGGGCGCCGAAAAGGGATAGCGAAACCGGAAAAAACTCCGCCAGGAAATTCTTTGTTAACTTCATACCCCATTTACAATGAAACTTATCGACCCCCAGTTCAGCGAGAAGGTATTTGTACCGCCCGAGAAGGCTAAAAATTGGGACAATTTATTACATTGAACCTTAATCAACGAAAATTAACAAATTCTACTTTTTCATTTTAACCAACAGGTGTGCATTCTTTAATTTAACCCTTATATGGCAAAGCTCAAAAACATCATCAAGCAGCTTTCAATTGATGATTACCAGGCTATCTACAATTCCTTGATGTCCAGCAACGCCGAAAAATCGGCGTACCTGCTGAAGTTTATGCGCGAAAAGCAACTCTCCGATACCAAGATCATGGAGGAGCTCGACGTGAATACCAACGCTTATTATACGCTTCGTTCCCGCCTCAACCAGAAGATTGAGGAGTACCTGCTGCAACAGATGGAAAGCCCGCGTACGGACCTGTTGAAAAAGGTAGCCAACATCAACGAAATCATCTTTACCAAGAAACGTGCTATTGCCATAGCGACGCTGAAAAAGCTGGAAAAGGAACTGCTGGACTATGATCTGTCCAACGAATTGACGATCATTTACAAGACCCTCAAAAAGCTGCACATCAACACGCCTGACTTTTTTGCCTATTCGCAATCCTACAACAAGCACGTGGCCTACATGCTGGCCATCGACAAGGCCGAGGACCTGCTGGCCGATTACTTCCGCAAGTACGGCAACTACACCCTCTCGGGCGGCGACACCGAAAAGCTGGAACTGACGCTGCTGAACCGGGAAATGGACAACGTGTGCCGCCTGTACCAGTCGCACCGCCTGTACGTGTACCAGAACTGCATGAGCATCTTCCACCGCCTGTTCGTGGAGAACACCGAATCGATGAACGACGGCCAGGAGCCCATCGAAGACGTTCTCGCCAACGTGGAGAAGATCTTCACCCAGTACTACCAGGACTCCATCTACTTCCACCTCAAGCTGGTGTTCGAATTCCTGAAGCTGGAATACTACACGCACTACAAGGTGTACAAGAAGGCCGAGAAGTACTTCGACGAAGTAAACGACGCGGCCAGCACGCTGCTCACCAACTACAGCCTGTACACGTACCCCGCGCAGTTCCTGTTCACCAAAGTGTTCCGCCACATCCGCATGGACACCGAAGTGCAGATGTACGACGAGAACGAAGGGTTGTTCCAGGATTACGAAGCCGACGCCCAGGATCTGCCCAAGTACATGTCTTACATCGTGTACCGCGCCCTCTCCTGCTACTACGCCAAGCGTTACGACGAAGCCGCCCGCTGGATCAACAACCTGCTCAACGAAATGAGCCTGAAGAAGTACCCCTTCGCGCAGCTGGAAGTGAAGCTCCTGCTGGCCCTCCAGTACTGCCTCATGAGTGACTACGAACTGTTCAGCCAGCTCCTCAACAGCATCCAGCGCCAGATCCGCATCCTGGGCAAGGACAGCTGCGACAGCATGCTGCTCTTCACCAAGATTCTGAAGACTTCGTTGTACGACAGCAAGAACGGCAAGGCCGCCAAGGTACGCCTGCTGGTTGACAAGCTCAACAAAACCGATTCCCGGACGTTCTCGCTGCTTTCGCTGGTGAAGATGGACGAAAGCTTCGTAAACCGGTTAAGCTCCCAGAACGGATAATTGAATTTTACGCTCCTCCCCTACCCCGCGCCAACCCCGCGGGGTTTTTTTGTGCCTTGTTCACCACGGAGTTTCACGCAAAGGCGCAAAGGAGGCGCGCAAAGACCGCAAAGAAAAGAACTGAACCGCAAGGATCGCAATAGAGACGCGAAGGACGCCAGGAGAACGCGTACCCCTTTGCGCGCTTGGCGGTACGGTTTAAACCCTACCCTACGGAAAGGCTGCGCCTCGTTTAATTGGAGCGAAGCCCGCGTACGCACACGCAATATCAGTAGGATCGGGTTTAAACCCGATCCCCGTCTCCCATCCTGCTCATCCTTCCATCCTGAAAATCCTGATCCTCTGTGGTGAATTTTCCCGAAACGCAAAAAGGGAGGGAGGCCACGGTTGCCTCTCTCCCTTTGTTGGTAATGGGTGGTAAATGAGCCTGGACGCAGGCAGGCGATCCGTAGCTTGTGGCGTACCGGATGCCGAAGCGTCAATTGTATTTACCCGATCCGTATTCGCAATGCCTTTGGACGCACCGGCGCAATTAGATGCCCAGCTTCTTGAGGCTTTCCTGCGTCAGGGGCTTGTTTACGTATTTCTTTACGTAGTCGTACTTCTTCGACTTGCTCATGTCCTGAGGGTTGATGGAAGAAGTAAGCATGATGATGTTGCAGTATTCTTTGGTTTCCTTAGAGAGCTTTTCGAATTCGTCGAGGAACTGGAAGCCGTCCATGAGGGGCATGTCGATGTCCAAAAAGATGATTTCGGGGAGGGCAAACTTGTTCGTAGCCGCAATCTTCTCCATATTCTTCAAAAACTCAATTGCACTCTTCCCGCCCGTATGAGTAAAAATATGTTTACAGATGTTCGAGGACTCAATGATTTTCTGATTGATCAGGTTGTCGATCTCATTGTCATCAATCAGCATGATGGTGTTAAAACGGGGTGTATTTTCGGCCATAACGATGTGTTTTAATAGCGAATATCGGTGTTTTTAAAGGTAAATGATTGTATAAAAAATAAAAAATCTATACCGTGTAATTATTTAAGGCTTTAAGGACATATTTTCCCGAATGTTTCCGGCCAAAATTACGCGGAACGAACCTTTGCCCGGGCAACCCGGGCGCCACGCTTACACATCAAACTTAATTCCCTGGGCTAGAGGCAGTTGACGGCTGTAGTTGATGGTATTGGTTTGCCGCCGCATGTACGCTTTCCAGGCATCGGAGCCCGATTCGCGGCCCCCGCCGGTTTCCTTTTCGCCGCCAAAGGCACCTCCGATCTCGGCCCCCGACGTACCAATGTTTACGTTGGCAATGCCACAGTCCGAGCCGATGGATGAAAGAAAAGTTTCCACTTCGCGCAGATTGTCCGAAAATATGGCGGATGAAAGTCCCTGGCGTACGTCGTTTTGAATCTGGATGGCGGTTTCCACTTCGCCCTGGTAACGGATCAAGTATAATATGGGGGCGAAAGTCTCCTCCTGCACGATGGAAAACGAGTTTTCGGCCTCCACAATGGCCGGAGCAACGTACAAACCGGGGGCGTATTCTTCGCCCGTCAGCACCTCACCGCCGGTCGCCACCTTGCCTCCCTCCTGCTTCGCCTGATCCAAAGCCTTCTGAAAAGCCTCCACCGCCTGCCGGTCGATGAGCGGCCCCACCAGCGTACCTTCCTCCAGTGGGTTACCGATGGGCAGCTTGCCAAAAATCTGTACCAGGCGGTCCCGTACCGCGTCGTAGATGGAGTCGTGCACAATCAACCGGCGGGTCGAAGTGCAGCGCTGCCCGCAGGTGCCTACTGCCCCGAACACCACGGCCCGGATGGCCAACTCCAGGTTGGCGTTGGGGGTAATGATGATGGCGTTGTTGCCGCCCAGTTCCAGCAGCGACTTGCCCATGCGGGCCGCTACCTTCTGCGCCACCAGTTTACCCATCCGCGTGGAGCCCGTAGCCGATACCAGCGGAATGCGCCGGTCTTCCGACATCCGCTGCCCGATGGCGGCGTCACCAATCACGAGGTTAAAGATGCCCTCGGGCAGGTTGTTGTCGGCCAGCACCTGGCTAACGATGCGCTGGCAGGCAATGGCCGTGAGGGGCGTTTTCTCGGAAGGCTTCCACACGCACACGTTGCCGCACACGGCGGCGATCATGGCATTCCAGGACCACACGGCCACCGGGAAGTTGAACGCGGAGATGATGCCGACCACGCCCAGCGGGTGGTACTGTTCGTACATGCGGTGCTGGGGCCGCTCCGAATGCATGGTAAAGCCGTGCAACTGCCGCGAGAGGCCCGTGGCAAAATCGCAGATATCGATCATTTCCTGCACTTCGCCCAGCCCTTCCTGGAGAATCTTGCCCATCTCGTAGCTCACCAGCTTGCCCAGTTCGGCTTTGTGCTGGCGCAGCGCGTCACCGATCTGCCGCACGATTTCGCCGCGGTGCGGAGAAGGTAAGGTGCGCCAGTACACAAAGGCCTCTTCCGCCTTGGCAATCACGGCTTCGTACTGTTCGGGCGTGGCCCATTCCACCCGGGCGATGGGCTGGCCGTCGGCCGGAGAATAAATGGTGTGCAGGGCGGTGCCGTTGCGGGGACTCCACTGCCGGCCGGTGCTGGCGGCGGGATTTTCGCCGGCAATTTGCAGCTTGCTTATATCAAGGGTTGCGGAGGTGGTCCTGGGAGTATCTAGCATGAAAAGTGGGGCCGGGGCCGAAGTAAGGTTGAGTAGAAAAGATTGGTCGCAAACTTGTGACTATACAAAATTAACCATTATATTTGCACCCGCAAGGTCTCGTAGCTCAATTGGATAGAGCATCTGACTACGGATCAGAAGGTTTGGGGTTCGACTCCCTACGAGACCACTTCTACCATATAAGCCACTTATGAACATTTGTTTCATGAGTGGCTTTTGTGTTTATATTCCATTTGCATACAAAAGCGCCCTACGTGCTCCTGTCGCATTTGAAATGATTGGCTTTTGAACCGGGTAGACCTACTGATATACTCAATCAACCGGGACTCATCTGCTGAAAGCCAGCGTGAGGTAGGCGCCTCTTTTTGCTCCATTCGCCTCACCTGTGTTAGCTCTTCCCGCTACCCTTTTGCTTTCATTGCCGGCGAAAGTCTATTGCGTACGGCTGCTACAATGAATGGAACGGCACTAGGCGGGAAAGGGGATACACAGCTGACATTGATTTCGCAAAGCGTGTATTTGTCAATGCCCGAGTCACTATTGGGATCATTGATAAAAAAGTCAGCATCCCAAATCACCGGCATCCTTTCCTCGACAATGGCAAATCTTTGTTGCAATTGAGGAATCCAGCTGTTTTCCATTATCCGTTTCAAATCCGTGAATAATCCGCAGTGTGGGGTGAAATAGTAGCGTTTACCGGGAAGTACACCATGTTGAGCACCAGAAACAGGTGACTGGTAGAGGGCATTGATTTCCTGGTAGCCGAACCCGGCTACTTTACTGCCCGACACGTAACAACGGACCATGCCATTGACCAGGTTTGGGTTCCAGGCTTGTTCGATGAGTAAGCCATCATTGTCAAAATAGGGCTTAAATGCTTGGTAAAAATCAGGCCAGCGCAACGTTTTGGCTTCCGTGCTGTTTTTCGCGTGAACGACAATCACTTCTTCTCCGGAGGGTCCCCGGACAACTTTATACACGCCATGGCCGCCATTGCCCCGGTATTGTTTCAATACTTTTATCCCCGATTGATGCAAGGACTGGGGAAAGTGCGCCACAAAGTCCTCATAGCGCTTATACAGGTTTGTTTCCCCTCCCCACTCCATGTCTCTTGTAGCATAGAGCACCTCCTTTGTTCCCATTTTAAGAATGACTTCCGGATGGGTGGAAATCATGCACCCTTGATTGGCTAATTGGACCAGCAGTGCATCCAGCTTTCGTCGGTTGATTCCTTGCTCAATGGGATTGACCCACACCAACACGGCATCAAACCTGAGCAGCTCCCCGTACAAGGCATCCCCTGACTGGTCATTATACAATACGGATTGGACCTGGAATCCTTGAGATACAAATGCACCGGCCAGTTCCTGATACTTCTCCTCGACCAACGCATTTCGTCCAGAACCGGTCTCGCCGTAGATCATCAAGGCAATGGAGTAGGACTTCATGGTGTTTTCTTATTGATGAACGGATTTTTAACCATTTCGTTTGAGCAAGGCAAATACGTTAATGCTTCATCTGCATGTTCGTTTTGCCTTTTCCCAGTTGGTCCAGCGCCGCCCGGAAGCCCTGGGCCCGCAAGCACTGATCATGCCTGCTCTCAACAACACCAGAAACTGGCAGGTGCTCTGGTTGAACTGCACAATAAACGCACTCCCAATGCGTTTTGGAGCGAAATACGCTCTGATGGCTCTGCGGCTGGCCTTCGTCTTCGACTGGCAAAAGCCCAAAACAGGTAAAGCTGTTAAAGCCTTTTACAGTTTTTCGCTGTCTCACATTCGTCTTTACAAGATGCAACCCTATACTTATATTTTTTAAATTGTTATTCTCTGACTTGCAGATTTCATCAGATTATTGGTAATTCGATGGCATTAGATATTGCCGTACCAATATTCAGAAGAGACAATCAGAAGCAAGACAGATGTTTAATCATGGAATAACTCCACTGGTTGTATGGACAGTAAAAAAAAGTTAAAAACTTATAAGTTTATATTTTTCATTCAGCTTTTACTTTTATTAGTTCTCACCCCCAGATCAGCCGCTCAGGACAAACTGTATTTTCAGAGCGTAAGCAAAGATCAGGGGTTATCACATGCTACTATTCTAACAATTATCCAGGATCGTAAAGGTTTTCTCTGGTTCGGGACGCCCAACGGCTTAAACAGATACGACGGATATTCTTTCAAAGTCTTCAGGCATTATGTCAGCGATTCAAATTCTCTTCCCGACAATATCGTTTTAAGCCTTAAACAAGATAGTAAAGGCTTGTTGTGGATAGGCACCCGCAGTGGCTTATGCAGCATGGACCCGGCTACAGGAAAAATCAGCAGAATACACCCGCCGGACCAAAATCACCTGTTTAATGCCCGAGATATTGTTCAATACAAAAAACGGAATGTCTGGATCGGTACGGAATACGGCCTTTATTATGTAGACCCGGATATGAAAATGAAGAAATACCCGGATAAGCAGTTGGAAACTTCCATTAGTTCCATTCAATACGACAGCGATGGGAACTTATGGGTAGCAATTAAAGATCAGCTATTTAAAATAACCCAAAGCCAGGGTACAGTAAACCCGACCGCAGAAAAGATAACGTTATCTTCCATTGGCTCGCACATCAGTAAACTTTACCTGGATCCCTATGGTATTCTCTGGATTGCAAGCCAGAACGAAGGATTGGGTATACTGGATACAAAGCGGGAAGTAATTATTCCGGTAGTAAATCTTCATGCCCAAAAGACAATCTCAGCCATCTTAAGAACTTCAGCCACCTCCGTTCTCACCGGCTCAGAAGAGGGCGGATTCTACCAGGTAACGTTCGGGATCGAACAAAACGCAGCAAATGAAAAATCAGTTTCCGTCCGTTCGGTAGTTGGGTATACCGCCGATGTTTCAAATCCGCAGGCTGTTTGTTCAGAAAACGTTAAAGTACTTTACAGAGACCGGACCAACAACGTTTGGATCGGCTCCATCTACAGCGGCTTGTCCAAAGCTTCGCTTACTCAAAAAAAATTCAAACATATCATTAATCTGTTTAAAGATAAGTCCGGAAAAACGGATAATTACGTTTGGGGCATAAACCAACTGACGCTGAATAGTAAAAAATACCTGTTGGCGGGCACATCTTATAACGGGCTGTATTTTTTAAGCCCAGGCTATGAAACCATATACAAACATTTTTATAAAGACAATGATGCCGGGCCTTCATTAAGAGAAAACTTTACCGGACCTATTTACATTGATTCTAAAAAAAACGTTTGGATTGGTTCTTTCAGGGGAGGTCTCCAGCATTACAATCCGTTCACGGACCGGATGACGCATTATGTTCCTGACAATACCGGTTACGAAAATTCATTGGCTGACTGGAGTATCAGGGATATAATAGAAACGCGTGCGGGAGAGCTTTGGGTAGGTACGGCAAACGGGGCAAGCAAAGCCAGACTAGATAAAAATGATAAGATTATTTCTTTTAAAAGCTATAGAAATGAAAAACATAACCCCAATTCAATAGCCAACAATACAGTGTGGTGCGTTTTCCAGGATGCCAAAGGCAGTATCTGGCTGGGAACTGAAGCAGGTTTAAGCATATACAACGAAAAAGAAGACCATTTCGACAACATAGCTCCCGGGCCCGGGGGGGTCCTTAGCAATACCATTAAAGTAATCCACGAAAGACTTACAAAAGAGGGGCAGGAGTTGTGGATAGGGGGCAATAAAGGTTTATGCCGGCTCCGGGTGCGGGAAGGGGACTTTTATTTCAAAAACTACACGGAAGAGGATGGCCTTTGCAATATGGCTGTTTACGGGATACTGGAAGATAAAAATAATAACCTTTGGATAAGCACCGATAACGGATTATCCAAATTTAACCCCGCTGACGAAAGCTTTCAGAACTATTACAAGATTGATGGAATTACGGACAACCAGTTTTTTCCCCGCTCTTTTTACAAGGACAAAGAATCCGGTGAGTTTTTTTTCGGCGGCATAAACGGCATCACTTATTTTGATCCTGCAAAAATAGAAAAAAGCGGTGTGTTGGCGGACGTTGCCCTAACGGATTTTAAATTATTCAACCAATCCGTCCAGGCGAATAAGACCTATGATGAGAATGTGATTTTAACCAAGTTGATAACCCATACCGATTCTATAGCGCTAAAGCATAACCAGGCTGACTTTTCCATTGAATTTGCTGCCCTGCATTTTCAGGCCCCCATGAAAAATGGGTATCAATATATGCTGGAAGGATACGATACGTTCTGGAAGTCAGCTAAGGCGGATAAAAGAGAAGCTTCCTATACCAACCTGCCTCCGGGCAGTTATGTTTTTATGGTAAAAGTCAGCAATAATGACGGCGTCTGGAGTGATAAAACCAGAAAGCTTTATATTATAATTGCCCCTCCCGTATGGAAAACCTGGTGGGCCTATTCGATCTATGCACTTCTGCTGACCATATCTGCACTGAGTATCAGGAATTTTCTCACGTATAAATCCAACTTGAGAAACCAATTAATCATTGAAAGGCTGCAGTTTGAGCAGAAGCAGGAACTGATGCTGAAGGAAGCGGAAGTAAATCAATTTAAATTGAAGTTTTTTATGAACGTCTCCCATGAATTCAGAACGCCTTTAACGTTGATAATAGGTCCTGTCGAAAATCTGCTGAATTCATTCAGGGAGAGCCCGCCGATCTACAGGCAATTGGAGTTGATGAGCAGAAACGCGCATAGGCTTATGAATTTGATTAACCAGTTATTAACCATGCGGCAGGTAGAAACAGGCAATTTAGAACTGAAGATGGTTAAAGCCGACCTGTTCCGCTTCCTGGAAAGTATTTTTCAATCATTTAATCCACTTGCAGAACAGCAAAATGTACGGTATACATTGGAAAGCAATTTCCGGGAAGCTGTTGTTCCCTTCGATCGCGATGTTATTGAAAAAATTGTAAACAACCTTCTTTCCAACGCATTTAAGTTTACCCCGCCGGATGGAAGCATTTCCCTTTATCTGAGGTATTTTGTGGAAACCGGATTGCTTACCGTTTCAGTGGAAGATTCCGGTGCAGGAATAGAGGAGGAGGCGATTCCCTTGATTTTCGAAAGATTTTATTCTTCGGACAAGAAAAATATAAGCATGACCCCCGGATCAGGTATTGGTTTGGCATTAACAAAAGAATTGGTTGAGCTTTACGAAGGAGAAATAACCGTAAAAAGTACTCCGGGCAAGGGTTCTCTTTTTACAGTTGTTCTACCCTTACGTAAAGCACAGGGAGTCAAAGACTCGGGCAACTGTTATAAGGAGGAAAATCTTATGCTTTCTCCTCCGGTTCCAAAGGATGAAGAGGAAGAACAGCCCGGCAATCTGGATGCTCCCATCGTTCTTATCATTGATGATAACGATGAAATACGTTCCTTTCTAAGATTGCTGCTCCAGAATGAATATCAAATATTTGAAGCTGAAAATGGGGAAGAAGGTTTGAACATTGCCAGGCAGGAAATCCCTGATATAATCCTTTGCGATGTAATGATGCCTGACCTGGAAGGGTTTGAAGTAACACAGAGACTGAAAAATGAAGAATTAACGTCCCATATTCCCATTCTGATGCTTACCGCCCGTACGGCAAATGAACAGCAGATCATGGGTTTGGAATCCGGAGCCGATGATTACATTACCAAACCATTCAATGCTTCCGTCCTCACGTTAAAAATTCGAAATGCATTAACCAGAAAGCGCGTACTAAAGGCTTATCTGCAAAACAACTTCAGTAATGAAATTGACCAGAAATTCATTGCCAGGCTAAACGAAATCATTGATGACAACCTTGAGAAGCCTGACTTCGGCCACGAAGAACTCTCCAGACTCATTTACATGAGCAAAAGCCAGATATACCGTAAGGTACATGCAGTAACCAACCAAACCGTCCACGAATACATCAGAAACAGAAGACTGATAAAAGCGAAGGAACTACTAAAAAAAGGAACCCATAAAATATCGGAAGTTGCCTATCTTACGGGTTTCTATGACCATGCCCAGTTCACCAGAAGCTTTAAAAAAACTTACAGCATCTCTCCTTCCGAGTTCATCAAAAGTAAATAAAAGGCTATCCGGAAAAACAGGTTTACTTCTGAATAGTTAAAAAGGCGGCCTTTGAATATGCTACGGTACATTTTCTGACTTGCCACCGAGACACAATGGCGCCCAGGTTCACTGCGGCCATTCCTTTGGGTTTTCCTGGTGCCTTGGTGCCTTGGTGCCTTTGTGGCAATTTCTGTACCCTGGTACACCCGTTGAATCAGTTGCCCGGCCAGCCCGGGTTTCGTAGCAAACTCGGTTTGCCCCGGTGTGCCAGCCTGCACCGTTTCTGATCCTCCAGCCAGCGGGCAATTATAAACGCCCCGATCTGACAATTTTCAACCCGGCCGTACCACTGTGTTGCCGTTTGAAGCCTGCCGCCTGCCGGCCCTTCTTGAGAAAGCCCGTCTCACCGACGATCACCCCCGGCGCTGACCCTGCTTGTTCTGCTGCTTATCTCATTGTTGGCACTAATCTAAGTTACCTGATTAACAGTGGTTGCAGCAAGAATGAGTCAACAACCCATCAACTGTTAGAAACCATTACCAAATTTTCAAATCTGGAGTCTTTAAGATGTTGAAAATCAACTATTAATTCGACTTGTCACATATTCCCCTAAAATTGGGAATGGACGACAAAACCAGAAGGCGGTTTTATATTAAAATTGGACTATAACCCAATAAAATAATATTAAACCTATGGGAAAACTTAAACTATTCTTACTCAGCTGCCTGGTTATGGCAGGCTCACTTCCAATGGCATTTGCTCAGAGCACGATGTCTTTGGGAACCAACTTCTGGAATATAGGTTGGGGGATTCGGGACGGCGTGTTTAAAAGCGGGGTGAACTGGAGCACTACTACTGATCCCTGGAACGCTCAGTTAATCAGTGAACTGGGCATATACAAAGCCATAAGACCCATGGACTTTGTTCCCACCAATAACACTACCATTACCAGTTGGTCGCAGAGAATCCCCAAAACGGCGGATCATTATACGACCGATGGGGTTGCTTACGAATGGCAAATTGATTTATGCAATCGCATGAACGCCCATTTTTGGACCACGATTCCCCATGCGGCCAACGATGACTATATCAGGCAACTGGCGACCCTGGTTAAAAGCAATTTAAAGCCCGGGCTCAAGGTATACGTAGAATATTCCAATGAAACCTGGAACTGGGGCTTTCAGCAAGCGAAATATTGCGCTGAACAAGGTGCTGCGCTGGGATTACCCGGCGACTATTACCAAAGGGCCAATCACTACCAGGCAATAGCTGCCATCAAGTGCTGGAGAATTTTCCAGGATGTGTTCGGATCAGAAATGAGCAGCAGGGTAGTGAAAGTACTGGCCGGACAGGATGGAAACGAATGGCTGGCAGGCGTCCATTTCAGTACCATTGAAAGTACTACCTGGAATCCGACCGGGATCAGACCGGATGTATACGCAGTAGGCCCTTACATCGGTCACGACGTAAGGGGGGATGATCCGGCAGCCATCCAAAAATTAATCGACCTGATCCCTGGTTCGGTTGCTCAGAATCAAAAGCTGAAAGATTATTTAACCCCTAAGGGAGTTGGCTTTGTAGCGTATGAAGGCGGACAACACATTGCCAATTATTCGACGCCCGGTGGAAATGGCTCCAACATTGCGAACCGTGATCCAAGAATGTATGAATTCTATTCGAGGTTCCTCAATGCCTATAAAAACATGTTCAGCTTGTTTATGCATTACTGTCATTCCGGTGCCTTCAGTGGACAAGGAAGCTGGGGGGCAGTTGAATATGTAGGTCAGCCGTTGTCCCAGGCCCACAAATACCGGGCACTCGTCGATTTCGCGAAAGGCACTTCCCCTGCGGATAGCCAGGCGCCTACGGCTCCCGCCAACCTGACTTCGCCGGCGAAAACCGCTGCCACCGTTAATTTATCCTGGTCCGCTTCTACGGATAACGTGGGCGTTACGGGGTATGAAATATACCGGGGCACTACCTTGGCGGGCACCTCTGCCGGTACAAGTTACCAGGTTACCGGTTTATCCGCCTCCACTACCTACAGCTTTACGGTAAAAGCCTATGATGCAGCCGGTAATCGTTCGGCGTCCAGTACCGCGCTGGGTGTCACTACTTCGGCTTCTTCCGGTACTACCCATACCCGTATTACCGGTACTGCTTTTGGTACCGTTCCCTGGTATGGTTGCAGCACTTGTACCTTTGATAAAGCTTTTGACGGGAATACGGCTACGTATTTTGATGCCAACGATGCCAGTGGTGCCTATACCGGAATAGATGCAGGTACCGCCAAAACAGTGACCAGAATCAGGTTCCACCCGCGGGCCGCCAACGCCGCCCGAATGACAGGAGGTAAATTTCAGGGCTCCAATACCAGCGCTTCGGCCGGTTTTGTAGACCTGCATACCATTGCTACCCAACCGGCTGAAGCGTGGCAACAGGTAGATTTGACCGGCACCACCGGCTACCGCTACCTGCGTTACCTGGGCGGCACCAATTCCTACGGAAACGTAGCTGAAATAGAGTTCTATACGAGTGGTTCTACGACCACTCCGCCTCCTGCCGGCTTCAGCGGCACGTATAGGATTACCGCCCGGCACAGTGCCAAAGCCCTTGATGTAGCCAACGGATCAACCGCCGATGGCGCCAATGTTCACCAGTGGACGGCCAATGGTGCTACTTCCCAGCAATGGATCATCACCGCTACTACCGATGGGTACTATAAGCTGGTGGGCAAAGCCAGCGGCAAAGCCCTGGAAGTAAGCAACAGCTCCCTGGATGATCGTGCAAATGTGCAACAATGGACCTATGCAGGATTGAACACGCAACAGTGGAAAATAGAAGCTACCACCGATGGGTATCACCGGCTGATTAACCGCAACAGCGGCAAAGCCCTGGATGTAGCCGGATTTTCTACCGCGGATGGCGCCAACGTACAGCAATACACGTATAGCGGCGGCAACAACCAACAATGGAAACTGGAGCTTTTATCTACCGCTACGGCCCGTTTGGGGGAGGTGCAAACCGCCGGTGTGATGGAAGTATATCCTAACCCCGGCACCGACGGGTTTGTCAACGTAAAGTTCTCTTCGAAAGCAAAAGGAACGGCTTCCGTTGAATTGACGAGTGGAGTCGGACAGCGGGCTTCCCTGCAGGATTTTGCCGTAGCAGCGGGACAAAATACCCTGCGGGTCTCTACGGCGGGGCTGTCCAAAGGATTTTATCTGCTTAGCCTGCGGCAGGGAAGCACCCGCACGGTCAGGAAAATCTACATCAAATAACCCTGCATCCCGCGGTACAATGTGGAAATAAGGATAAGTGAGTCGAACCGCCAGCGTCACCCAGGTGACCAAACCCAAACGCACCGTGCAGACTCACTTATTGAACAAAAGTAAGGCCCTTCCCCCGCATGGAACGCGGGGTTGGTAAAAAACACGCCCTCAAAAGCCCGACTGGGCAGCGTCGTCTTCCAGAAGTTTCTCCCCGACAACTAGGCCTGCCCGTTCGCGCGGATCGTCCACCCGGACCCATGCCTGGACTTATTGCAGAACCACCTACCGTCAAATCACTGGTGCTCACCTTCACCGGTGGCACACGTACCAACTCCTCCATGCCTGGCTCGCAGGGGTTGCTTCCAGCCGGAAAACCTTTCTGGCGGCAGCAAGCAACCGTAAGTGCCCCACCAGCCCATTGCGTGCAATCATAGTTTCCCCCAAGCAGCGCCTGTTTTCCGTAGCCGTCCGGTCGTTTTCACCTTTCCCCACTCATATGATAAACCAATACCCCCTCAATGAAACGGCCCTCATTTCCCAACTCCGGCACAGTGACCGGAAAGCCTTCGCGCTGATTTATGAACGCTACTGGGAAAAACTATACGTGGCGGCCTGCCACCGCCTGCGTACCCGCGAAATTGCCCAGGAGCTGGTGCAGGAAGTATTTACGAACCTGTGGCTGCGCCGTGAAGAATTAAGCATCCGGAAAGACCTGGGTGCTTACCTGTACAGCGCCCTCAAGTACGAAATGCTTGACCACCTCCGGTCGGTAGCCGTGCGCGAACGCTACGCGAAGGAATACCGCAAGGTTACCGGCCTGTACCCGCACGCCACCCAACGGCAACTTCCGTTCGATGAACTGCACGCGCAGATGAAAAAGGAAATTGGAAAGCTGCCCGGCAAGTGCCGGCTCGTATTTACGTTGAGCCGGTTGGAATATTATTCCCACAAGGAAATCGGCGAGCAACTTAACATCACGCCTAAAACGGTAGAAGCGCACATGAGCAGGGCGCTCAAAACCTTGCGGATCAGCCTGAAAGACTTTCTCCCGCTGCTGCTGTTTGTACTCCATTGAGGCAGCCGACCCGATCCGGCAGTAGGTTGAACGTTTTTGATAAACCCCCGACGAACCTTTTGTCATCGCCATTTTCCTGCCTGAAGCAGGATAACCGCCTACCCGTGCCCGCTTATTGGGAGCAGACAGGGAAGCTGCTGCGGGTTTTTCAAAAAAATCTTTGGGCTCACTAAGGGGTCGGCTGCCGGTAGACGGCTATTGGTAGGTACGCCCTGGCTCCTTCACTTCATCAACTCAAAATTGCTAAACAATTCACCTTATGAAAATCAATTGTAATCTGCTGCGGAAGACTGTTACCGTTTTTTTTCTCTTTCTAACTGCCGCCTCCTTTGCCCAGCCCTACTTTTCGACCGGGACCAGTGCCGGCTATATTTTTGCCGATCGTAACAACAACAACCTTACGTACACGTGGTACAGCGCCGGGAATAATGCCCGCTTGTTCAGCAGTACCAATGGCGATGTGCTCTCGGCAACCAATACGGGTAATGTAGGCATCGGGTTCCCCAGCGTAACCGGCTCCCGCTACCCGCTTGCGCTTGGCAACGCCCTCAACAATACGAAACTGGCCCTTTGGGATGATGCCAATGGTGCCGGCAGCAATCTCACGTACGGATTGGGCATACAGGCAGGTCAGTTTCGCCTGCATTTAGGATTATCTACGGCTCGTTTTTCCTTTCTGGATGCGCCCGCCGGACGGGAAGTCTTTACCGTCCGGGGCACCGGGCAGGTGGGCATCAACACCGGCAACGTCATTCCGGCCGGCTACATGCTGGCCGTAAAAGGCTCGGTAATCGCCGAAGAGATTCGCGTAAAGCTCTCGGCCAACTGGCCGGATTACGTGTTCCGGCCCGCCTATACCCTCCGGCCCCTGGACGACGTGGAGCAATTCATCCGCACCCACGGCCACCTGCCCAATATTCCTTCGGCGGCCCAGGTAGCCAACACCGGGGGGATTGACGTGGGGGAAATGAACGCCAAGTTGCTCGAAAAAGTGGAAGAACTGACCCTCTACCTGATCGAAGAGAAAAAAGCCCGCCGAGAGCTGACCCTGTACCTGGTCAAGGCGGAGCAAGCCCACCAGCAACTGGAGGCGGAGGTACTTGCGCTCAAAAACGCAAAAGGCAAAGAGTGAGCAACCACTCCTCAACACGCTTTTACCCATTCCATCCTCTCTAATCCCGGAAGATATGATTCGATATAAAACGCGCCGGATGCTCGGCATTTGGATTGCCTGTATGCTCGCGGCCACCTCCTATGGCCAGATTAATGGCTCATTTGAGGGTATTCCGCCGAATACCGATGGACAAAATATGGCTCCTCCTGCGTGGGCCAACTGTAACAATACGCCTGATGTCCAACCCGGCACTTTTGGTGTAACCCTTCCTGCCTCCGACGGAAGGAATTTTGTAGGCATGGTAACTGATTATGATTCATGGACAGAGTCTATAGGGCAAGCATTCACGTTTGCTTCAAATCAAACTTATGCTTTTAAGATCGATCTGGCATATGCCAGTCAGTCTGGTTATTGTTGTCCGAGAACAGCAGGCAGGTTAAATGTTTGGGCAGGTAATGGTAGTTGTGCAAAGTCCCAATTAATATGGACCTCACCAGTAGCTACCGCTGCCTGGACAACTTATAGCTTTAACTATACCCCTACTCAAAACTTTACTCATTTAATCTTGGAAAGCAATTATCCAGGTGCAAGTCCTACATATAGTAATATTTTACTTGATAATCTTAGAATCTGTAATCCCGCTCCTGCCATTGCCCCCGCTGGGCTATTAGCCAGCCGCAACAAAACCTGGCCCGTCGATGAAGTCATCAATTTGAAGACGAATTACACGGTCACCGGTGTTTCCATCGACAGCGTGCAGTGGAAAGTGGATTACCTGCTCAACGGCGTTACCGAGTTCACCCGCATCATCGACAACCCGGCCGGCTACGCCTTCGAGCGGGGCGATACGGTCATCGTCCGGCCCGCCTACTTCTGCGGGGGGGCGGAGATCATCGTCCCCGTCGATGGCCCCGCCCGGCCCACGCGCATCGTCGTCGACGATGGCTTCGACCAGAAGATTCAGGCCGTCTGGCCCAAGGCCGACGAGAATGTGATGATCGTGTGCGAGGTATCGGTGCTGCGGGGAAGCAAAACGTACTACAAAGGACGAACCGGCAGCAACGGCAAGTTGTACGTGCAGGGCATCAAAAGCGGCGACCAACTCGTGCTCAAATCCACCAAGCTCACCAAACCCTACTGCGAAGGAAGCTTCACGGTGAGTTTTTCGGGTGAACAAGCTACGCCCGTCAGCATCACCCTCTCGCCCGACTTCGCCGACCTGGGGTTGGAAAACAATTGAGTCTCATACATCAACAAATTAATTGCGAACTTCTATGACAAGAAATGGATATGGTTGGATCACCACTGCTGCGCTGTCATGCCTGGTGGCCGGCGCCTCATTGCCGGGAATGGCGCAGGGCACAGTAGAATTGACGCCAAGCTTCACCCTGGCTACCTCCGCGGGAACGTATACCCTCAATGCAAACCTGAGCCTGAACACCCCCGGGGCAATTGTCCGGGTTCAGCATTTTCCGGAGGGGACTTTACAAAGCACCAATACGGCCACGCTTACCGGCACCAGGTACTCGACCAGCTTTCCGGTCCCGGCCCAGGGGCTCAACCGCGGCGTATTGAGAGCTTCCAGCAACAATTCGCCTGCCACCACCTTCTCTACCGATTTCCATTACACGGTGGCTACGGACAAGACGTTGAAGTACTACCCGAAAGTAACGGACCGCATGAACAAGGTGGCTTTTACGCCGGCAGCGGTTGACCTGACCGGCGCGAATGCCTTGAAAAGGGTGCTGATCTTCTCCTCGGATTTTTTTCCGTACCTCAAAGAGATTCCGGTTGGCTGGCAACTCATCAGTGATTTGATTTCAGTAGCCGCCGTAACCAGTGCCTCCAACGTGGCTACTTTCCAGGGCAACGGCTCGTTGGAAATGAGGTATGACGATGGCGTTCTTCTGCCTGCCGAGGAATTGAACATGGCGGTTTTTCGCTGGAACGATACTGCCCTGGTCTGGGAAAAGCTGGTTTGCCAGCCGGCCGATACGCTCAACGATAAACTGACCGTTTCAGTCGGGCGCACCGGCACGTACGCCTTGCTCAGCATGCGTTCGGTCAACGACGTAGGCAGCATCATGACGGCCGGACAGCGGCGCATCTATGTAGCCGCCGATACGCTTATCCATTCAGGGTTTGTTGATTCACTGGCCATTGCGACCAGTCGGGCGGGAAAAGAAATCATTCTCACTCAGGGATTTGCCGCCGGGAAAGGCAGCCAGTTTTACACGCAGCTCACCGGCACGTACTGCGTAACCAGTTCGGGTCCGGCAAGTTCCGCCCGTACGGCTGAAATTCAAGCGTCGGAGCCCAGCCAAAGCGCCCCGGTGGATCAAATCCATGATGCTTCCTTTGGTATTTATCCCAATCCTACCCGGGGAGAATTCACCCTTACCTACCGGGTTGGCTCGGCAGGGGATTACCCGGCGGGAGTGGGTCCTGCTTCCACCAGCGAATCGAAGCCCCAGTCCGTGCACATCCGGTTGCTCGATATGCAAGGCAGCGTGAGACGTATCGTACTGAACGGCGCGTCGAAGCGGTCCGGCATCCACGAAGAAACCATCAATATAAGCACCCTGCCGAATGGCATGTATTTACTGGATTTAAAGGTTGGCAATGGCCCGCATAAAGTGCTGAAGGTGGCAAAGAATTAAAAAATCAAGGATTAGCGCATAACGACCCGGATTAACGGAGACTAAAATTAAAACTTTCATCAACCCCGTAACTGTCTGTAAACCATGAAAAAAAGATACCAATTTCTGCTGGTTGCTGCCGCCGTATGCTGCATGCCGCTGTTTGCAGGTTACCGAACCAAAGAAGCAGCCGATTTATCGCACTTGGAGCGTGCGTCATTGGATAAAATGCATAAAGAATTCACATCATCCTCTTTTCAGGCTCCGGTGGACAGAATATATGAATACAAGATTTATCAGCCGCAGTCAAGAGAGGATCTGGCTTTAACAGACCCAGATATAATATTGATAGATCATTATCTCTTTACTTCGATAACCAACTTTAAAAGTACCGGCACCCGCGCAAGAGTTATTCCTTCTACTGACCGGGGTGATAGAGCACTGTTAGCACTACCCCTCGATGTAAGACCTGACACCAGGTACGTAGCGGCCTGGTTACAAGGGAGACCTTACGGACGATTTAAATCCACGCTTGGGTACCGAGCAATGAGTGCATTGAGGAACTACTATGCTAAGGAGGGGGCATGTACTACTTGTACAAATAATGCAGTTACAGGTTTTCTTAAACAAGACTGGTTTGTGAGAGCTACCGGAGTTCCTTCGAATTTACCGCCCGTTCCAAAAGATTGGTAGTTGTTGAAAAGTGTGGATGGACGGCAGGGCCATCCACACTTTTCAACAACTACCAAAAAGTTTTTAACGCAATTACTCATACTAAAAACAGATCAAATGAGAATGCTGGTTGCTGTGATGGCCTTTTCAGGGTTAATTGTTTTGCATTTGGCCTTTTCCGGCAACGCCGGCATCAAGGGTAACTGGAAATTGATCAACACCCAGTTACAGGGAGGTTCCGGTACGACGGATGATTCCGAACTCAATACTTTGCTAAAAATCACCGCCGACAGTACCATTACCATACTACAGGATAACGAAGTGGTTTTGGAAAACAAAAAGCTTACTATTTCAAAAAAACAGGTCCCTGCCAGCAAAAAATGGGTGGATGTCATCTCCATTCAGGGAGACGAGCTTGCAGAACCTTTTCAGACCGTGTGGTTCGAAGGGGAAAAGAAAGACACCTTGTTGTTCATCACGCTCAACCCCCACAACAACTTTGAACCATACATCTACAGCCAATATGTACGGATTGAGGAATGAAATTTAGGTAACGCGCAAATCAGGGTGCGGTAGTTGGGCTTTGTTGTTTCAAATTATGGTGGCAGCGGAAGAATCTGATGGCTCCAATCGGATTGTCGAGCGTTTTGGAAAATGATAAGGTTTCTCTCACCAGTCGGGAGCCTCGTTGGCGGAGCGTACAGTTGAAACTTTCCCCATGGTTGGTATACTGTTTTTGCTTGCAGGATAGGTGCTGTCCTTGTGGAATGACGGTTTTGTAACGCTCCCAATCATCGGTGTGGAACAATGGGGTAGTCCCCGTCCATTGTGTTGCGCTTCTATCTGAATCACATTATTGCTTCGGATGCCAATACTGGCTGGTTATAGATGAACCGGTTTGTAACGGGTAATTTTACCAGTAAAGCAATTCACGGGAATGGATATTGGTTCTCCTTTAGCCAAAGGGATTGTTAATGAGCGTGATTGCTCTTATCTTTAGGGAGTAAATCGTTTTATAACCCATTTCTAATCAAGTACAAAAATGCCTACTGGTACAATTAAGTTTTTCAATGACGCAAAAGGGTTCGGCTTTATCAAGCCTGACAATGGTGCTCAGGATGTGTTTGTGCACGTTTCCGGCCTGGTGAACGAGGTAAAAGAAGGAGACCGGGTAAGTTACGAAGTAGAACAAGGCAAGAAGGGAGTCAATGCCGTAAAGGTGGAACTGGAATAGGTTCTCCTCAGAACAGGCCCTCCAGGAGCCCCTTGCGGGGCTTTTTTGTTGTGTGGAAGGCAAATAAATCCGGCTACGCCTGATGGGTTTGGGCAACTGCTTGTAAAAAGAAGCGAACCTCACGCCGTCAAACTTCTCCTGCCGCTTATCTTCACCCGTGTATGGCTACTCCCAATCAACAGCTTACCGCGCTGCTTTCTTTGATTCAGAACTGTCCCGCTACCGAAACCGGCGCTCGGGAAATGGAAAAACGAGTGCAGGAAGCCATCACTCAGCTCCAGCCGCTCACCGTTTCCAAAGAACCTTTACTTTCTATCCGGGCCAAAGCTGCACAGAGAGGACTGGAAACCGACGTAATGCAATACCTGAAGCAATACTGGCTCACCGATGACAAAGTGAACCGCATGAGTAAACTAGCCCAGGCCCGGGCTCAGGCCTGCCTGCTGCTTGAGCAAGTGTTAGCTACTGCTAAAAAGTAAGCAAAACCCAAGGCGACGTGGTAAAACCGCCCGGAAAATAACTCCGGTTTTTTTCAGCAAGTACCATCATTTATGCATTCGCTGATCTTCAGAACTTTTTTGCGTCGCGTGGCTCAACAGAAAAGCCACTTTTTAATCAACCTGTTCAGCTTATCGGTTGCCATGGCGGCTACTACCCTGCTGTTGCTGTGGGTTAACCACCAGATGGGTTACGACCGGCATTTTACCCATGCGGAGCATATCTACCGGGTCTATCCCCAGATCAGCGTCAACGGGAAGGATTTCAGCAATGCAATGGCACCGCCGCCACTCATGAACGTGCTGAACCGGGACTTTCCGGAAGTAGTGGCCAGCACCCGCATCTGGAGCTACCCCAATCATCTGGTTGGCTATCAGGCCGAGGGGCAACCCCCGAAAGCATTCAATGAGAAAAGGCTTTACCAGGCAGATTCCACCTTTTTTGATGTTTTTAACATTCGGATGCTGGCGGGTGATGCCAAAAAGGCGCTGGCAGTCCCGTTCAAAATGGTGATTACGGAAGAGACGGCCAGGCGTTACTTCGGAGAGGAAGCCTACCGATTGGGCAAAGTGCTGGGCAAAAACCTGAACATTACCTTTTCCGGCAAAAAATACAATTGCGAAATCACCGGCATTACCGAAAACGTACCGGCCGCTTCCCACTTTCACTACGATCTGATCCTGTCCAACGTCACCGACCCGTGGTGCAACTCCAATGTGTGGGTAGACAACACCTATTATACGTACGTACGCTTGCAGCCGGGTAGTGACCCAAAGCGATTGGAAGGTAAACTACCCGCCATCATCCGCACCCACCTCGACCCGCAGTTAAAGGCCAAGTTCGGCGTGAGTTACGACGGATTGAAAGCGCGGGGTGAATACTGGGATTACAAGCTTCAGCGCCTCACCGATATTCACCTGCACGCCAACTTTGCCCGCGAACTGGAGCCGAACGGCAATTACAGCAATGTGTTGTTGCTGGTGGCAGTGGCCGTTTTCATGCTGCTTATTGCCTGCATCAACTACACGAACCTGACCATTGCCGGAGCCATTGAACGAAGCCGGGAAGTAGGCATCAAAAAGGTGCTGGGCGCTACCACCGCTCAATTGAGGAAGCAGTTCTTTGCCGAATCAGCCCTGGTAAGCAGCCTGTCCTTACTCGTTGCCCTGCTGCTCATCGGACTGCTGTCCGGGCCCTTCTTCCGGCTGCTGGGGACAAACCTGCCGGCCCAGGCGTTGGGGCAGCGGGTGACCTGGCTGCTGGCCGGGGGGATATTTGGTTTGGTTACCCTGCTGGGCGGGGCGTATCCGGCCGTGTACCTGTCCTCTTTCCATACCGCCCTGGCCTTGAAAGGCAACATCAAGCCCCGTTCCCAAATGATCAGTTTCCGCGGGGCGTTGGTCACGGCCCAGTTTGCCCTTTCCATTGTGCTGGCCATCAGTGCCATCGTAGTATACCGGCAGTTGAATCTGCTGCGTTCACAATCGCCGGGTTTCCAAAAGGAAAACATCGTCATGTTGTCGGACCCCTCCGTTACGCTGCATAATCAAACTGAGCTTTTCGTACAGGAGTTGAAAAGATATCCGCAGGTACTGGGTGCCAGTGTTTGCTCCGACTACCCGGGCAGTGGCAGCTATTCCTTTCCCATTGCGGCCAGGCGTAAGGGAGAAACGGCCGATCAGTTGCTTTATAAATTCACGGCGGGCTTCCAATTCCTGAAGACGTTTAACATTCAGGTGCGCCAGGGACGTGATTTTACCAAAGCCCTGGATGAACAGCCGGTACACCGGGTGATATTGAACGAAACGGCCGTACGCGCCCTGGGGCTGCAAAAACCGGCCACGGACCGCATTGTGATTAAAGACTTGAACGTGTTGGAAATCAGTGAAAAGACCTACGAGGTGATCGGCGTAGTCAAAGATTTTAACTTTGAATCCCTGCACAAAGAAATCCTGCCGATGGCTATCCTCCTGGACCAGAACGGCCCGTTCATTACGGTTCGGTTGAAAGCGGGCAATCCCGACGAAAGCATCGGGGTACTCAGGCAAGTCTGGCAGAAGCGTTTACCCGGCGTACCATTCGAGTATTCGTTTTTGGACGGACAACTCGATACGCTCTACAAAACCGAACGCAACTTGAGCCAGGTACTGGCGATCCTGACCGCCCTTACGATTCTGGTGGCGGCCTTCGGCTTGTTTGGCTTAACGTTGCTGATGGTACAGCGCCGCACCAAAGAGATTGGCATTCGCAAAGTGATCGGGGCGGGCCTGGTGGACGTACTGCTTGTGCTCAACCGGGACTATTTACGCTGGATGGGCGCTGCCTTCCTGGTCGCTTGTCCGCTGGCCTGGTGGGCGATGAGTCGCTGGTTGCAAAATTTTGCCTACAAGACAAACCTGCCCTGGTGGCTGTTTCTGATTACCGGAGCAGTAGCATTGGCCGTTGCCCTGCTGACAGTCACTTACCAGAGCCTCAAAGCAGCGTTGCAAAACCCGGTTCAATCCCTCCGAAGTGAATAAAGCTTCGGCTTGGATGATAGGTGCAGGCCGTCTCCCGCAACAAAAAACAGGATTTTTTGAGTTTGCTGGAGAAGATATAGTTGTGGAGTGAGAAGCGAGGTCACTCCTTCGTGCCCAAGCCCTGCATGGCTACGGGTTGGTTCGGGGAATAACCTGCGGAAAAAGCGGTTTGCGCCGGCCCGGGTCAGGCAATAAACGTTTTCAAGGCCACTCCGATCACCGCAGCCAGCAGGATCAGGTAGGGCTCGGAAAGTTTCTTGACGTAGATCAGGGCCAGCACCGTGGCAACCGCCATGAGCCCGGAAGGGATATCCACGATGGAACGGGTAGCAATCACGATCACGGCCCCCACCAGGGCGCCCACCACGGCGGCGGTAATGCCATCCACGAAAGCCTTGATGCTGGCGTTCTTGGCGATCTTCTTGAAATAAGGTGCGGGCAGCACCGTAAAAACGTAACAGGGGAAAAATACGCCCAATGCCGCTACGGCGGCGCCCGGAAAACCAGCCACCAGGAAACCGATGAATCCCACGGTAATGACCACGGGGCCGGGCGTAATCATGGCAACGGCTACGGCATCGAGAAACTGCTGCTCGTTGAGCCACCCTAGTTCATTGACGACGCCGGCGTGCAGGAAGGGAATGATGGCCAGGCCGCTGCCGAAGACAAAAGCCCCCGCTTCCGTAAAGAACAAAGCGATTTTCAGCAGGATACCCGGCTCATACTCCCAGAACCCCACGCTTGCCAGCAACAAACAGCTGACCGACAAGGCCGTTGATTTTCGCTTCAGCCACCGGGGCGGGGCTTTGATCACCATGTACACCAACCCCAGGATCACGAAGATCCACACTTCCTCCCGTTGCGTGACCACCGTCACGATTGCCATGGAGAGGTAGAACAGCCACAACAGCCAGTTCTTTTTCATGGCCCCGGGTTCGAGTTTGCTGATGGACTTGATCGTGAGTTTATACACGCTGAAGGCAATGATGCCGATCACGGCGGCACCTACGCCGTAAAATACGGCCTGCATCCAGGGCAATCCGCCGTAGAGCTTGTAGGCAATGCCCAGCAGGACCACCATGATGAAGGAGGGCAGCACGAAGGCCAGTCCGGCCAGGGTAGCCCCCAGCACCCCGTGGTGCACGAAGCCAAGGTAAATGCCCAGCTGGGCGGCCAAAGGTCCCGGCGCCAACTGGGCCAGGGCCAGGCCTTCCTTGTATTCCTCTTCGGTAATCCACTTCCGGTCCTCCACCAGGTCGCGGTGCATGTAGCCCACCAGGGCCACGGGCCCCCCGAACCCAATGGCGCCCAGCCTGAGGAAATAAGTGGTAATGTCGGCCAGGGTATACGCCGGCGGATGGGGTAAAGCGTGAGATTCCATTATACTTGGGGGTTCCAGGTGTGTTTCCCGGCTTGCGCGAACCGGTCGTTTACGTACGCAAGGATAGCCCCGCGTCCGGCAGGAGTATAGAACAGAATTAACCCGTTAGAATGGATTTTACCTTTTGGGCAAACTTTTCCGGTATTCATGTATCCTTTTTATCAGGTTTATCCTGTTCTTATTTGAGTTCCAGGCGAAACGGCTGGGTCATAAACCCGTAGTATTCCGCATTCCGGTTCACGTAGTCGCCGGCAAAAAGAATACTGCCCGACAAGCCGTCCTGGCCCAGCCAGTTGGACGGCATTTGCGGCAGGTAAGCCGTGTGGTCTTTGCCGCCCCACTGCGTTTCGTTGTGAAAGATGAACCAGGGCCCCCACGGGTTCGCCCCTTCGTACAGTTGCATTTCCGACTCCCAATTCCACTTTTTGGTCTCTTCGGGGGGAGCATTCTCCCGGTGCGGCACCATGTCGCTCGAAATGCAGAGAATATACCTTTGCAGGGCTTTGTTGTAGGTAATGGTTGGGTGTCCCACGTGGCCAGGGTCCGAAAAAACGGGGCTGGCGGCCTTTTCTTCCCCCGTCCAGCGCGGCTCGCCGGCATCCGTCTTGCCCCGGTAGAATTGCCAGGCACTGCTGACGATCACGCTGTCGCGGTGTACCCTGCCTAAAAAGACATTGTCGCCGGACGCCCAGTTCACGTCGTTTGAAATCGCGTACACGTAGGGACCCAGGGCTTCGGGCGTCTCGGTATTGCCGGGGCCGAAGGTCAGGAATGCCGGGGCGCCGAACTTGTTGCCGAAAAATTCGGGCGTATCCTTGCCGGGCAGGTTGGTCCAGGTTTTGCCAAAATCCTTCGATTGAATGATGCCTGCAACCCCGTAGATTTTCGAGTACCCGTCAATGAAGCCTACCTGGTTGCGTACCGGGGGGCTCATTTCATTCCACGGGTGGAATTGCCGGAGCAACTTCACCAACGTATCGCGGTGCACGGGTTTGCCCGGAATGTTCCAGTCGTAATCGTAAATGCTGACGTACAGGTTGGAATCTACCGCCACCGCGCCGCACACGTACCTTCTCACCAGCTTGTCGGGCAGGTTTTTCCGGAAGTCGTAGAACTGAAAGTCGGTCACCGTTTCCACCTTATGGTTTGGCGGCACGCCGGTTGACCTGAGCACGTGGGCGTACCAGCCCGGCCCCCCGAAGTTCGCCCCGTCGTCATCCACCACGTACAGGTTGCCGTCAAGGCCCAACGTCCACCAGTGCATGTCGGTACCCGAGCCCGGGTACCTGGCGGGCTGGCCTTCCCACACCAGACGTTTGATCAGTTTACTTTCGGGGTAAGGAATGTCGCGGTGCAGCGTAAGGGAAGGCTTCTGCGGGGAGCAGGCGGCGCAAAGCAAGGCGATCAGAAAAGAGGCGCTGAATCGGTTCATCAGGGTTGAAGTGAGTAATATCCGGACGCGGAAAAAGTTTAAAGATATCATAAGTAAACGGACAATGGAAAATGCGCTTCGGGTACTCCATAAAAAAAGAGCCCGGGCAATGTTGCCGTGCGGTTGATCGCAAAGCAGTGCATCACTCGGGCCCTTCTTCATGGGGTAATCACTACTTACCGCTTGGCAATCTTGTAGATTTTGGTTCTACCACCGGCTTCCAGGCGCAACAGGTACATACCCGCCGGCTGACCCGAAATGTCCAGGCGCAGGTCGCCCGCGGCCGATTGCCGGCCCTTCACATCTACCCGCACGCCCTGCATGTTGGTCAGGGAAGCTTTCAACGCCTTGCCGGGGGCTGACCGGACGAACAACTCCCCGCTGGTCGGGTTGGGGTACACGGTTACCCCTTCCAGCACGCCGCCGGATGGGCCGTCAGCCGCCGTCCTGGCCTGGGCCGCCGCGCCGGGGGCCGGGTACACCGGTACGTAGGCATTGGGCGAAGCTTCCACCAGCGCCCGGTACTTGGGCGCAGTTGCCATTGGTTCACCCAGGTACTCCAGGTGGCCGAAAGCCCCCGGTCCGCTCACGTAGGTCAGGGCAATGAACAACCCGCAGTTCACTTCGGGGGAGACGTGTAACTGGAAGTTCCGCTTGTACATCTCGTATACCTCCGGCGAGTCATCGTACTGCTTGATGAGTTGCTTCAGCCGTTCGGTGTCGTCGCCGCGGTAGTCCACGTGCGAGCCGCCTTCGTAGGCTACGTACGAAAGGCCGAATTGCCGGGCGTAGGCGGCCTGGGCCAGCGTGTTGGGCTTCTCTTCGGTTTCAAACGTTTGCGTTACGCCATCCACCACTTCCTGGTAGGTAAGCGCGGCGCCTTTGGCATTGAGGCTGTTTCGGATGTCCCACTTCAGGCCAAAATAGCCGGCCGGAGATACGGCATCTACCTGCGGCAATTGATTGTTCGTCCGCAGGTATTCCAGGATTCTTCTGGTATTATCCACCCAGCCGTGCTGTACGGCGGCCACCCGCACCAGGCGGTTCAACTGGCCGGCCCATTCCTCGGTCCACAGGCGCATGGTGCGGCCGATCATGTAGGCATCCTTTTCCGGGTGCATGTCGGTATTGGGCGAAATGGCCGCCAGCGCCGCCGACACGTAGGCGTTGGGATGCCCCGGTGCGTTGTTAATGATGTAGTGGGATTGCGGGAACGCGTAGCCCCAGTTCCAGATCTCGTTGGAATACTCCACGTAAGTCTTGAGGCTCGGGTCTATTTTCTCCTTCACCAGCCGGGCGTACTGCCGGATGTAATCATCACTGGCCGGGTGGGGAACGCAGAACCACGCCGCTTTTTGCAGGATGTTGTTCAACTGTACGCATACTTCGATGGGGACACCCCCGAGCCCTTTGATCCCCAGGTACTTATCATCATCCATGTCACCGCTTTGGTAGGTATAATCGCCCACCAGGGCCCGGTCGGTCCATTCTACCTGCTCCCGGGCGCCGTTGACGTGCATAAAACCCATGTACCGGATGGCCTCCAGGGGTCTCAGGTATTCCAGGAAATCCTCCCGGAACGGGTTGGTAAGCACGTCCTGGCCTTCCAGGGCGAGCGGCACGATCACGATGTTGCGTACGTGATTGCCCCGCGTGGACCGAACGATCTTGTATTCACCCAATCCGCCGTTGTCATTGTTGCGGTAGTCGAATACCAGTCTGCCGGGGGCGCTGGAAACCACCCTTGCGTTCAGGTTCATCGTCACTTCCCCTTCGCCGTCGTAGGTAAGCACGTACCTTCCTTCGGGATAATAGAACGGCAGGATGGCGTGCACGAACAGGTTGCCGTTATGAGGCAATTCCAGCGGATACCCGTTGATGTCGGCGGGAATGTTCTGAATTTCCTGGGTATCCCAGGGGCCCCCGCTGAAACTGGTCAGGAAAGGCGAGCTTTGTTTCGCCATGTTCTTGAAGGCGTTCTGCTTGCCGTAATAATTAACCGAATTCAAGTTCATCCCCACATTCACCGCCGGCATGTCATTCGTAGTTTGTCTTACGAAGGTGGCCGACACCGTCGCGTTGGCAGCCGGCATGGTGAGGGTGGTGCCGGCGGCCTGGATGTCGGCAACCGTTGCCACGTCGCCGGTCCACTGGCCGAAGACGTACCCCGCCGGTACGGTCGCGGCGATGCTTACCACGCTGCCTTGGGTATAGCTGCCCCCGCCGGTGCCGTCATTTACCGTAAGCGCATACGTGGGTGCCGGCGCGGCTACCCCGTACGGAGAAAGCACGCTGGCGGGCACCAGGGCCACGGACGGCACGCCCGGGCCGGTCCAGCCGACGGCTACGTGGTCCCGGCCGGTGGTTTCGCGGTGCAGCACTTCGATGTAGTACTTCACACCGGCGGTCAGGTTGCGCGCCGTGGATTTCTGGGCCGGGGCTTTGGTCCATTCCCGGGGCTTCACCGCTTTGGTCACCTCGGCAATCTTGGTTTTCTGGCCCGGGTTGTCGTTGAAGCTCAGCCAAAGCTCGGCAACGTCGTCGCCGGCCAGGTAAAACGTGTAGTTACCCGATACCGCCGGGGTGAGGTACGCCCGGATGCGGGCCCCGTAGTTGTCGGCCGCGTCGGTAGGCCCTTCCAGAATGGTGAGCTGCGTGCTGCTGGTGGGCGTCGTATTCACCGGGATGCCCGCAATCCCTTTGCCGGTGGGGTTGCTCCATACTTCCCGGGTCAGGGTGACCGGCGCCGGGGCGGAGGTGGTCACCGTGATGACCGGGCTTGCGGTCTTGTTGCCGGCCGCATCTTCGGCCGATACCTTGATGGCGTACGCGGTCTGCGGCGTCAGGCCGGTCAACCCGGCCGTGGTGCCAGTAGTGGTTGCCACCAGTACATCGTTGCGGTACACTTTGTAGGCCGTTACGCCCACGTTGTCGGTAGAAGCCGCCCAGGTCAGCGTAAAGCCCGTGGCCGTAACGGCGGAGGCAACCAGGCTGGCAGGGGCCGTGGGTGCCTGGGTGTCGGGGACTACAACCACCGGCACGGTGACGGACGTGGTTGCCGTAAAGCCCCCATCCTGGGTCGTTACGGTAATCGTAGCACTGCCCGACGCAACCGCCGTGACCAACCCGGTGGCGTTTACCGTGGCAACCGAAGGAGTGGAAGAAGTCCAGCTCACGTTTTTGTTGGTGGCGTTTGCCGGAGACACCGTAGCCGTCAATTGCTGGGTACTGCCTACGCTCACGTTGGCCGAAGTGGGCGACAGGCTTACCCCGGTTACTGCCACCGTAGAGGTACTGCTTAAACTTCCCTCCACAATCAGGTCCGCTTCCGCAACCGAAGAACGTCGGTTGCCGATACCCACTGCTTCCCACTCATTGGTACTGCCGAACACGTATACCCGGAACTCAACGGCACTGCTGAGGTTGCTGTGGCCGGTAACGTTGATGGTCGTTAAGGCACCCTGCTCACCTTCCGCGGTAAAAGTAGAAATCGCGTTGCCGGCCGTAAATCCGCCTACATTCGACAGGAGGGCAAATGTCCGGGGGCCGTTCTGGCTGATGGGACGGATTTTTACCGAACTGACCGAAAGGGTACTGCCGGATGCCGGGGCAACGGTAAACGAAATGTAATCGTTGCCGGTGATGGCATCGGCCAGGGAAGCAGCGGTTTGACCTCTTCCGATCAGGCTATTGGTAAAATAGTCAACCGCTATCAAGCCCGAGGCCAGGGAAGCCACCAGGCTGGGCGCGGTGCCCGATACGCCCGCCATGGCCGTGGTGGTAGCCACCGAAGTTTGCCCGCTGCTGCCGGTGAAATCCCACGAAGCAAGGGTGCCGGTTGGGTTGGGGTTGCCACCACCGCTAACCGGGGTAGCCTGTACGGTATTGGAGATGTTGCTTTCGCCGCCCGCGTTCACCGCCGTCACTACGTAGAAGTAAGTGGTGCCGTTCACCAGGTTGTTGTCCTGGTAAGAATTGGTGGTTACCCCGGTGGCAACGGTGTTGAAGTTGCCGCCCGTATGGCGTTTCACGTTGTACGTCGTGGCGCCGGCCACGGCGTTCCAGGTCAGGCTTACTGAGGCGTTGCCGGCCGTTGCCGCCAGGCCCGCAGGTGCCGGGGGACCGGTGGGCCCATCCGTACCCGTGTAAGGGGCCAGGTAGGGACTGCCGATGATGGTGATGGTGCCAACGCCCGGGCCGGTCCAGCCCACTTCCACGTGGTCGCCGCCGGTGCCTTCTTTGTGCAGCACTTCGAGGTAGTATTCCTGGCCCGCCACGAGGTTGACCGCCGCGGACCGCTGGGTGGCCGATTTGTCCCATTGCCCGTAGCTCGTCCAGTCGGTTACTTCGGCCAGCTTGGCTTTGCCGGCCGGCTGGTTGTTGGTACTCAGCCACAGTTGGCTTTGGTCGTCGGAGGCAATGTAGAACGTGTACGCCCCGGACGTGGGCGGCTTCAGGTACGCCCGCATCCGGGCGCCGTAGCTGTCACCGATGTTCTGCGGGGCGTCCAGCGAAGTCAGCTCCTCGGTGCCCGTCGGCGGGGTCGTCACCGGGATGGCCGCGATGCCCGTGCCGGCCACGTTCGACCAGAATTCCCGCCGGATGGTGACCACCGCCGTCGGTGTTACGGATACCTCGGCGGAGTTGGCACTTTCGCCGAGGGCGTTGGTTGCCGACACCACGTAATAGTAGGTCGTGCCGTTGGTCACGGTGTTGTCGCTGAGGCCCGTCGTGAGGGTGGTGCCGACTGCCGTGTAGGGGCCGCCGGGGGTGGTGCTTCTTTTTACGGTGTAGCTATTCGCGTCCGGTGCGGCCGACCAGCCCAGGTTCACGTTGGCGTTGCCCACGGGCACGGCCGTCAGTCCCTGCGGAGCCGGCGGCGGGGCCGTCGCGGGGGTGCCGATCAGGTCGCGGACGGCGCCCATCTTGTAATTCCGGTCGAGGTTGCGGATGTCGTCGGACAGGCCCCAGGAGCCGTACCGGTTGTAGCCGCTGACCAGTTCGAGGTACACGAACAGGCCGCCGCCGATGCCGAACCAGTTTTCCCGCAAATCCCGCAGGAACACTTCCCGGATGGCCTGCGAACGTTCGGCCCCGATCTTATTGGCAATGTTGGTGGCGCTGCCGCCGCCGGTGTCCGAACCGCCTTCGTAGGCCACCATGCCGCCGGGAATCTGCCACTTGCTTGCTACCGCCACGATCTTCTGCCGGTCCAGCTTGGAGGCGTCGCTGCTGCGGCGCATTTCGGCCAGGATCTGATCCACCGTGCCGGTTTCGCAGGCCGTGCCGCAATTGAAGTAGGGCGCCACGCCCAGCCCGTAGAGGAAATTCTTGGGCGGGCCGAAGGTCGCGTTGATGTACTGCATTTGTTCCTCGTACATGGCATCCGGCGGGTTCCAGCCGATCTGCCAGGCATTGATCACGCGTACTTTGTTGTTTAAAGAACCGGCGCCGTACACCGATTCAAAGATCTTGGCAATTTCTACCGTTCTCCGGGAGTAGGCTTTCACGTGATTAAGTCCCAGGGCTTTACCCCTGGCGTCGTTCCACCACGATTGCGGAAAAGACCAGTTCCAGACTTCGTTGCTGTACTCCACGTACAGGTTCAATTCCGGCTTCAGCGTGCTTTTCACGAATGCGGCCAGTTCCCGCACGTAGTCGTCGGAGGCGGCGTGGGGCACGTTCAGCCACAGGTCGGCATTGGCTTCATTGGCAACGGCAACGATCACTTCCCAGGGCAGCGCATTTTCCTGCCCCACGTTGTCGCCTTCCCAGGTGGCCGCGTTCATGGTCTTTCTTTCCGACCACTCGAATACCTCGGGGTAAAACTTGTTGTTGTCGTTGGTGCGGGTGCCCCCCATCGTACGGATCGTGCTGAAATCAACGCTGGTGATGGCGCTTAAAAACTCGTTGGTAAACAGTTGGGTGGTGTTGGGGTCGTAGCCGGGCCGGATGGCCTTGAGGTTGGTAAAGCCGGTGTTGAGGGCACTGCCGGGGGTGCGTTTGGTGTCCAGGAATTGCAGGATCACCACCCCGTGGTTCGGGCCGGGCGGGTCAACCGTCAGGTCGAAGGTAGTCGTGTTGGTGGCGGCGTCGTAGGCGACCGGCCCGAGGCTGAACGGTCCTTCGATCTTGCGTACCGTCGCCTGCCCGTTGAAGGAACATTTGTACGTGCCGCTCACGCCCAGGCGGAACTGCTCGGGGTCATCGATCACGCCGATCCATTCCGGGGCGGGCCGCATGTCCATCAGTACCGTCTGGGCATCGGCCGTCGGCCAGCCCAGCGCATCTTTCGGTACGGCGGTCCCGTCGGGTTTGGTGAAGGAACGGGTGGTTTTTGCCACGTCCACGAAGGGCAACTGCCAGCTGGAGATGGAGATTCCCACGCCGATTTTGCCGTGGTAGGTTTGCGCCGACACCAGGGTGTGCAGCAAGACGAAAAGCAATAACAGGGGTTGCAGCTTCCGGAGGCCGCCCGGTGGGTTATGGGTATAATGCATAGAATTTGGTTGTTGACTTGTTAAAAAAAAGCATGTCTAAAGAATGTCTTTTGGACCATCCGCCGGGGCGACCGTGCGCCCCGGCAGAACCGTCCGAACAAACTTTAAACATGCTGTACACCATACTGCGGCAAGCCTACTCCTTCAGTAATTTGTAGGTTTTGATCCGGCCGTCTACTTCCAGTCGGAGGAGGTAAATGCCGGACGGCTGACCCGAAATATCGAAGCGCAGCTGGCCCGCCCCGAGTTGTTTGCCTTTCACGTTCAGCTGCACCCCTTGCAGGGTGGTGATCGTGCCCCGTACTTCTTTGGCGGCACCGGTAGACACGGAATAGATGCCCTTGCTCGGGTTCGGGTACACCGTTACCCCTTCCAGACCGGCCGTCTGGCTCTTGTTGACGTCATCCGAGGCAACCCGTGCCGTGGCACTGCCCGTCAGCGGCATGCCGCCGGCTTGCAGCGTGACCACCGACCGGGCGGGCAGCGTGATGCTACCCGTGGTCGATACCGTGCCGGCCGATTCGCAGTTCTTGGTGGCCGAAGTCACGAACATCTCGTACGAAGTCGGCAGGCCCGAACCGGTCACGGCCAGATTCATGGCTTTGGCGGTCGTGCCCGAGTTGATCAGCACCATCGTGTGCGTGCCGTTGGCGGCGTGCTCATAAGCCGTGATCGAAACCTCCGGGTCGGGTGAGGAGGTAGCGAGGCGTACCGCACCCGGACGGATGAACCGGTAGAAGTTCTTGGAAGCGTAGTACTTCTTGCCTACCTGCGTATCCGAGAACAGGTTGTACTCATTGATGCCGCCCAGGCCGCTGCCCTGCCAGAACACCCACGCACTGAGGTCGCCGTAGTACAGGCCGGTCTGCATGTCGATGGCCAGGCTCAACGCCCCCGGTTTGCCGCTGGCGCCTTCCCAGGCGTCCAAGTAGCCGGAAGTTTCCGTCATCCACGACTTTTTGCCCGCCGGGTCGGCGAACTCCCGCTTGTGGTTGGTCCAGTAACCGGCCAGCTGGGAACCCGAAGAAGCCGAAACGCCGTCCAGGTACCCGTGTACCGCCAGCATGTCGATGTGGTTCATCGCCGTCGGATCAGCCTTCAACCCACTGTGGTAGAAGAAGGGGAAGTTGTTGGTAGCGCCTTCCATGTCCAGCATGTTCTCCGAACCGAATACTTTCACCGTCGGATGCTGCGCCTTCACCTGCGGCATCACCGCGTTGATCATGTCGGCGTACCACTTGGCAGTGTAGGTATTGGAGTTGAACGATTGCGGGAACATGGGCTCGTTCTGCGGGCTGATGGCGTATACATTGATGCCAATGTTCTTATACATCTGCAGGCCCTGCGACAACCAATTGGCGTAATCACTGTATTTGTTGGGATTGAGCGTACCACGCACCGCTTCCGTATCCGGCCATATTGCCCTTTCAGGATAGTAATCACCCTGGGGTCCGGGACCGCGCGTTGCATTCTGGTCGCCTGCCCAGGCTATATTGGCTTGCCACTTAAACTCACCGGGAGGAGACCATACGGTAAGGATCATTCTCAGATCCACCCCATACTGATCGGCTTTGGCTTTCAGGGCCTGCACCATCGGTCTTTGCTTATCCCAGTTTGCATCCTGTCCAACCTTATTATTCCCGGTGGGCGGGTTGTGCGGGTACAATTCGTTGCGCCAGATGGACACGCCCAGGTCACTCACGACCCGGTCGAGCCACGCTTCGGTGTAGAAGTGGGCCGGGTCACCCGAGCCCCACCATACGTCTCTCGCGCCGAAGAAGCCGAAGCCGTCAATGGTCTGGTGCCGCGTGTTCTTGTTCAGCGTAAGGGCAACCGTGGGAAGCGGCCGGGCCTTGTAGGTGGCCGTGAGGGTCACCGCACCGGCGGGCAACGTAACGGTGGTCGTGGGCGACTGGGCATTGGCTACCGTAGCCACGTTGCCGGTCCACGCGTCGAATACCTGGCCTTCCGGGGCCGGGTTGGCGCTGATGTTCACCACGGCACCCTGCACGAAGCTGCCGGCACCCAGGCCGCCATTGACGGCAAGCGGGTACGTCGTCGGAGCGGGCGCCGGGCCACCGGGCGCAAAGGGAGAAAGCACGCTGGCGGGAACCAGGGTAACGGCCGGAACGCCCGGGCCGGTCCAGCCGACGGATACGAAGTCCCGGCCGGTGGTTTCGCGATGCAGCACTTCCACGTAGTATTTAACGCCTTCCAGCAGGAGCTTCTCGGTGGATTTCTGGCCGGCGATCTTGTTCCACTCGCCCGGCTTCACGGCTTTGGTCACCTGGGCAATCCGGGTTTTCTGGGCCGGGTTGTCATTGATGCTCAGCCAGAATTCGGCGATGTCGTCGGCGGCAATGTAGAACGTGTAGTACCCCGATACGGCCGGCGTGATGAAGGCCCGGATGCGGGCGCCGAAGTTGTCCCCGGCATCTACCGGTCCTTCCAGGCGCGTAAGTTGCGTGGTGGCGGTGGGGGTCGTATTCACGGGAATGGAGGCAATGCCTTTGCCCGTCAGGTTGCGCCATACTTCCCGGGTAAGGGTTACCGGGGCCGGCGCGGCGGTGGTCACGGTGATCGTCCCGCTGGGCGTGGTATTGCCGGCGGCATCTTCGGCAACCACCTTCACCACGTACGCCGTTGCGGCGGTCAGGCCGGTGATTTGGGCGTTGATGGTCGTGGCGGTAGTCGTAGCGACCAGGGCGTCGTTGGCGTACACCTTGTAGGCGGTTACACCTACGTTATCCGTGGCCGGGGCCCAGTTGAGCGTAAAGCCATTGGTGGCAATCGCCGAAGTAAGCAGGTTGGCGGGTGCGGTCGGCGGAACCTCGTCGCGGTCCACGATGACGCCCGGCTTGGCTGCTTCGCCGAGGCGGAAGAAATCCAGGTATGCGGTACCCGTAAATCTGGTTCCTTCTACTGGCTGATATCCGCCAATGTCCATACCCAGCTCGGTTGCGTCTCCCGTTAAAGGGGCAAGATCGGTGAAGTGCAGATTAATGGTCTGGAAATCAGCACCGGCCTGAAGCGACTGGTTAAAAAGTTCTTTTTCAGGGCCATTGACGCCTCGCTTGATCCACATCCGGATCGGCGTGTTCTGATCTACCTTGATCCTGAAGCTTACATAAGGGTTATTTATGAAGTCAAACGGATCGATCATCAGCTGGTAGAAGTGCCATGACAGCTTATTGATCACAAGCTTCATGATTCCATTTTGGACCGTTTTTACCGATTCTCCACCGGTGTCGGTGTTGAAGATAAACCGGTCGGCATCAGCAGGATCGGTAAAGCTGAGATTCAGGCTCTTGGCTCCAACCGAAGGCTCAGGCTCGGGATCGGGATCAGGCGTAGTATTGCCTTTGGCCGCTTCGCCCAGACGGAAGTGGTCGATGTATACTGTTCCCGCGAAGGTGGCAGGAGGCACCTGATAGCCACCAATATCAATGCCCACCTCAGCCATATCTCCTACCAGGGGAGCCAGATCGGTGACGTGAATGAAAATGGTCTGGTAATCAGCACTTGCCTGAAGTGTTTGTTCATACAGATCCTTCCGGTTGGAATCATCCTCCCCTTTCTTGATCCACATTTTGATCGGGGTTGCCTGATCTACCTTGATGCGCAAGCTTACGTAAGGGTTGTTGATGAAGTCAAACGGATCAATGTACACCTGGTAAAAGTGCCATTCCTTCTTGTTGAGCACCAGCTTCATCACGCCGTTCTCAACCGTTTTTACGGACTCTCCACCTGTATCGAAGATAAAGCCGAATCGCTCCGCATCGGCAGGATTGGTAAAGCTCAGGTCCAGACTCTTGGCGCCGGTAGAAGGCACGGGAGGAGTAGTGGTGCCTTTAGCCGCTTCGCCGAGGCGGAAGTGGTCCAGGTACACGGTGCCGGCGAACACGGCCGGGGGCGTCTGGTAGCCGCCGATGTCAATGCCCAGTTCAGTCATGTCGCCCACCAGCGGCGTCAGGTCCGTAAAGCTGAGGTTGATGGTCTGGTAGTCGGCACTCGGCTGAATCGTCTGGTTAAACAGCTCTTTTTCAATCGTGTTGTCAATTCTTCTGATCCACATGCGGATGGGCGTGGCCTGGTCCACCTTGATCTTGAAGCTCACGTAGGGGTTGCCGATGAAATCGAACGGGTCAATGATCATCTGGTAGAAGTGCCACTCCTTCTTGTTGAGCACCAGCTTCATCACGCCGTTCTCGACCGTCTTTGCCGATTCACCACCCGTATCGAAGATGAAGGCAAACCGGTCGGCATCGGCCGGGTTGGTAAAGTTCAGGTCGAGGCTTTTCTGGGCCGTGGAAGGCGTTCCGGTTCCGGAGGTGATCACGGTCAGGGCCTGGCTGGCCGCCGAAAGCGTGCCGCCGGCGCCTACCGCCCTTACCGTTACCGAGTACGACGTGGCTGCCGTCAGGCCGGTGACGTTGAAGCTGGTGGTCGTTGCGTTGCCGGCGAGGTTGGCGCCCACGTACACGTTGTAGCTGGCTACCGTGCCCGTGGAGGCGTTCCAGCTTACCGTAAAGCCCGTCTGGCTCACGTTGGAAGAGGTCAGGTTGGACGGCACCGAAGGGGGCGTGGGCGCATTGGGGTCCGTAGCGTACTGCTTGATGTAAGGAGCGCCGATGACGGTGATGTTCGAAATGCCCGGGCCGGTCCAGCCTACCGCCAGGTTGTCGCCGCCGTTGCCTTCTTTGTATAATATCTCGAAATAATACTCCTGTCCCGCGACGAGGCTAACCGGGGCGGATCGCTGACTCGGGTATTTGGTCCATTCCTTTTGACTGGTCCAGCCGGTAACGGAGGCAATCAATGCCTTGTTTGCCGGCGTGGCATCCGTGCTCAGGAACACTTTGCTGCCATCATCAGAAGAGACGTAGAAAGTGTAATCCCCAGAAACGGTGGGTTTTAAAAGACCTCTGATCCGGGCACCGTAATTATCGGCCACATCAGCAGGTATTTCCAGCGAAGTCAGGAAACTGGTACTGGTAGGAGGCGTACTCACCGGAACCTCATCGGTGCTGGTGCCTGACACGTTTGACCAGTATTCAATTGCCACCGAAGCATTCGGATCAATGGCGTTGACGGTAATGGTGGTCGTCACCGGGTCGCTGTACAGGTCGTGATTGTCCATCACCCGGAGCGTCACCGTGTAGGTGCCGGGGGTGGTGTAGGTGTGGCTGGGGGCGTTGCTGTTGGCCCGCGGCGAACCGTCGCCGAAATCCCAGTCGAAGCCCAGAATGAAATCCCCGTTGTTGGGGTCGGAGGAACCGCCGGCGTTGAAGTTAACGGCCAGCGGCGCAAAACCCGCCGTGGGGGTAGCCGAAATGGCAGCCACCGGCTTGGCATTGGGCGTCACCTGGATTTGCGAAACGGCTTCCTTGTTGCCGTCCTGGGTAATGGCGAAAATCGTGGCGTACCCGGCCGACAGGCCCGACACCACGCCGGTTGCACTCACCGAAGCAATGGCAGGCTGGTTGGACGACCACGTGATGTTCTTGTTGGTCGCGAAGGAAGGCGTAATCGTGGCGGTCAGGGTGACCGTGTTTCCCGTATTCACCACGGCGCTTTCGGGCGTTACCGAGATGCTCTCGACGGCAACCGGGTTGCTGGTGACGGTAATTCCGGAGGTGGCGGTTTTACTGCCGTCCTGGGTCGTCACCGTAATGGTGGCCGTGCCGGCCGAAACCCCGGTCACTACGCCGGCCGTGCTCACGGTGGCTACGGCCGGGTTGCTCGAAGACCAGCTTACTCTTTTGTTGGTGGCATTGGCCGGCGTAATCGTCGGCGTCATCTGCTGCGTCTGGTTCAGGGCCAGGGTTGCCGTAGCCGGGGCCAGCGCCACGTCGGTTACGTTCACCACGGCCACGGAAATGCCCGTCCAGGAGGGCATGCCGGTGACCGTTTCCCATACCGTCTGCTGGATCACGTCCCGCAGGTTGTTGCTGATGGTGCCGTATTGGGTAGGCACGGGCAGCCCCACCGGGCTCTCCTTGTACATGGTGGCAAAGAAGGTGCAGCCCACGATGTACGAACCCACGTTGGTCATGTGGATGCCGTCGGAGTACACCTGCCAGATGCTCGAAAAGCCGGCAACCTCGCCGGCCGCCATCTTGTTGTTGAGGTTGTACATGACCTCGCCCAGCGGGATCATCAGCGGCTGTTTGAGGGTGGTGCCGGCGTAGGCCGACCGCACGGCAACCGTCAGTTTCTCGAAGTAATCGCGGCCTTCGTTGAAGCTCCAGCCGCCCTGGTACGCCGTAGCCCACAGGCCGTTCCAGTTGGCTGCCGTTTCGGCGAGGCCGTCCTTCTTGCGGGGGTAGCGGGAATAAATGTAGATCTGCACGTCGGGGCTTTTGCCCCGGGCGAGGTCAATGTAGTTTTTCGACATCTGCAAATCGCCCTCGTCCCCTTCCAGCGGCCGGTCGAAGGGTTGCAGCGAAATGACATCCCAGGTGTAGTTGGGGAACGCATTGGTCGGGTACCCGAACGGCTGCTCGGTAAACCCGTCATTGGGGTGTTGCCAGAGCCAGCTCAACGGCGCCCCGGGAATCATCTGGCGGCCCCAGGTGTGGATGTAGCCCCGGCTTTCGGCCAGTGCTTTGAATCCCTGGAAATTTACCCCATCGGTCACGCTGTTGCCGACGGTGTAGATGCGGTTCTCCGTCTGCGCCTGCGACGGCAAGGCGGTGGCAAAAAGGCCCAGCACCAGCAGCACGTACCGGTAAAGCTGCGTGCCCGCCCGCAGCCATGGGGATTGGTGGTCTTTCGTAGAACGATTCTCTCGCATATTGATTAAGTTAAAAGGTGATTTGGATTGAGTGGGGTGGGCGGAACCGGCAGACCGGATGTGCTTACAGAATGCAATGGACTGCCTGCCTACTCTTTGGGGAGCGGCGGGCAGTGCATCGGACGGATAGAAAATCGGTTGCCGGGGGCCAGTGGCGGCCGTACTTATCCGGGGAGCCCGGATGCCGGCGGCGGCACTAAGACGACGGCACGCCAGCCGATGGAGTAATCATTGCACATAGGGATTGATTGAAGGATGATGAGGCTGAACGCAAAGATGGGACTGCAACGGCCGGACAGCATCCTGTAGTGTCCTGCAAATTGTATATTTTATATTATTTATATAACTATTCGCATAAATATTAGCCAAGGCAAGCCCATTGCCCTGTAAGCCAGGGGCATGAGCAGCGGAAAAAGCCACCCCGAAGGCGTGGCTTTTTCTCACTTCTCCCGCATTAGTTTTTAATCACCTTGTGTCGCTTGCCCTCTACATCCACCAGGTACATGCCGGCGGCCAGCTTGCTCACGTTAATCACCGGGCCCACGCCACGGGCCACCCGCTGCCCGAACGTATTGTACACCGCCACCACGGAGTGCTCCTTCACGCCCCTGATGTACAGCACACCATTCGTAGGATTGGGAAACACCACTGACGATTCTGCTCCCGGGGCGGCATCGCCCTGCGTGGCATCCACTCTCGGGCTGCCGGCGCTCCGGATGACCGGGTAGGGCAGGTTATAATGATCAAGCAGCATTTTATATTTCGGCGCCTGGTCAACGGTTTGCCCCACGTACTCAACGTGGCCCCACTGACCCCACTTACTCCAGCCCGACACCAGTACAAATGGCATGTTGGTCTTGAAGACGCCATTTCCCGTGGCTTCATACCGCCTGATCCAGCTATTATAAATACCGGCAAAAGCAGTGGTGCGCTCCATCTGGTGCAGGAAGTTTACCGACTCGGGAAGCGCATCGAAGAAGTGTCTTTGCGCACCGCTTCTGTCCCTGATCATGGCGCTGGTGGTAATGTGAGAGTTGCCTTCGTAGGCTACCAGTGGTATGTTGCCAAACTCGGCGGCAATTGCAAACTGCTTCGCTACCACCTGGTTGGCCCACACCGTTTCGTTTGCCGTGAATGGACCAGTGCCTACAAGGGTCCTGAGCCGGTCGATTGCCTGCGCCTGCGTAACGGGCCAGTTATCGTACATCCACTGTTCCAGGCCGTGTGAGAAGTAGGTAGTCACCCCCACTGCATCGATGTCGGTCCTGGGGTTGATCTGGCTGAAGTATTCCCGGGTTACCCAGGCATCGCCCCAATCCGTTTGGGTACTGAGGATACGCCTCACCCGGCTGTTGTCGGCAAAGGCCGTTCTGAATGTATTGAACATTCTTACCGCCTGGTTGGCGTATTTCTGGTACACATTGGCGCCGGGTATGGAAGTGTTGTTGTTTACCCACTGGGCCTGCGTAAAACTCCAGTTCCAGACTTCATTGGAATATTCAATCCAAACCTTTTTGTTGGCCTTCAGGGGCTGGGTAACCTGCTGCGTACCGTCACGGCCGGTTTTGATGAGGTTGGCCAATTTTTGCACGTAATCATCCGTAGCCAGGTGAGGCACCGTAACCCACATGTCGCAGTCAAGCTGGTTGGAAAGCTCCAGCATGGCTTCGTAAGAAGCATTGCCTTTTACGGCGTAGGGGGCCGAATTGTCATTGGCGTTTACGTAGGTAGACCAGTTGCGCGGGGTGCGGTCGCTCCAGTTGGTCTGTTGCGAATGATTGGTGCCGTTCAAGTCCATGAACCGGAGCACGGTGCCCCGGAAAGGCTCCATGTAGGCGACGTAATCGGGGTTCCAGAGGCTGGTGTGGTTTTCCAGTCCGGGCAGGAACAGGCGGATGTTGGTGGCAGGGAAAGAATTTACCTGGATCATCAGCGCATGCTGGCCGGTGTTCACGGTATATACTCTCCTTTTGGGATTCGTCGTCAGGCTTTGGCTTTTCAACACCGCATTCTGGGTGACAACCACGTCCCCGCTGCCTTCCCAAGTCAATACATAATCCCCGTCGGGCCAGGTAATTCCATTGTCGTACCCTGCCCAGCCCGAAACGGTACCTCCCCCTGCGGAAGCCGGGTAGCCATTGGCGTCCCACGACCCGACGTTGTTCCAGCGCATTACCTTCACCGCATCAACGAAAGGACAATAAGGCGCCCACCAGCTTAACCCGTCCAGGCCGGCGCCTACCCTTGGCCATGCATCAGATGAAACACCACCGGCTCTCGACAAGGCAGTGGCCGGAATGGCTTGTTTGGCAATGCCCGGCCCGGCGTAGCTTACCGAGAGTACCTCGCCGCCGGTGGCTTCGAAGAACACCACCCGGACGGCGTGTTTGCCAGCTTTCAGCCCGATGGTACCCGATCTTTCCTGGGCAGCGTGCAGGCCGTCGTTGTCCACCACCTGCGTCGTGCCGATGAAGAGCTTGCTGCCGTCATCGGATGAGGTGTAGAACGTGTACGTGCCGTCGGTGGGCACGTTGACAAAACCCGTGAAGCTTACCCCGAAGTTGTCGTCTCGGTTTCGCACGCTTAAATCGAAGTTGGCCGCAGTGCCGGACTTGATGGCGGTGAGGGCGTTGAAATTAGGGAGTACGCTCCAGCCGGTGCCTTCGTAGTACTGGTAATCGAGCCCGCTTGCCGTAGCGGCCGGGTTTTCCGGATCTCTCAGTACCGTACCACCCCCTACACTTCCCTCCACGATCAGGTCGCCTTCCGCAAGGGCAGCGGCGCGGTTGCCGATCCCCGCGGATTCCCAGGGATCGGTGTAGCCGTAGGTATAAAGCCGGAACTCAACGGCACCCGTAAGATTGGCGTGGCCGGTAATGCTGATGGTCGTCAGCGGGGCTCCGTCGCTGGCACTGGCCGTAAAGGTTGAAATCTCGTTGCCGGCCGTGAAACCTCTTACACTCGACATGAGGGTGAAAGAGCGGGCCCGGTTCTGGCTGACGGGCCGGATTTTTACGGAGCTGACCGAAAGGGTTCTGCCCGATGAGGGAGCCACGGTAAACGAAATGTAATCGTTGCCGCTGATGGCAGCCGCCAGGGAAGTAGCCGTCTGATTGCCGCCGGTCAGGCCGTTGCTCAGGTAGTTGATTGCCGACAAGCCCGTTGCCAGGGATGCCACCAGGCTGGGAGCCGTGGACGATACGCCCGACGCGGCCGTGGTGGTAGCCACCGAAGTTTGTCCGCCTTTCGTTCTGAAGTCCCACGAGGCCAGGGTCGTCTGGGCCCGGGATTCAACCCCCGTTGCCATGATGAGGCTCAGTATGAAGAGCAAACCGGCGTAAAAGCCCGGGCCGGGCCTCAATGAGGATGCCTGGTGAAACTTTGTAGAATTATTTTCTTTCATTTTCCTGGAGTTTATGGGTGAATCCGGTGTGTAAATGTGAGGAGCATGTTTAAAGTGAGACTCTAAACATGCTCCCCCCTTTTTTGCTGCAACCCTACTGCTTGAAAATCCGGTAGGTAGCCCCTTTGCCGTCTGCTTCTACCCGGAGGAGGTAGATGCCCGCCGGCTGGCCGGAAATGTCAATGCTTAGCGTACCGGCACCGAGTTGTCTGGCTTTCAGGTTCAGGCGAGCCCCGTGGAGGGTAGAAACCGTTGCCTTTACTTCTTTGGCGTCGCCCGTAGCGACCGACACGATCCCGTTGGTTGGGTTGGGGTAGATCGTTACGCCTTCCAGCTTGGCGGTTTGTGTTGCGTTGGCACCTTCAGCGTCCATTCTGGCCGCATTGCTTCCGGCCAGGGGCATACCACCCGCCTGCAGGGTTACCACCGATCTTGCCGGCAGGGTAATGCTGCTTGCCGACACGGTACCGGCCAGTGCGCAGTTCTGGCTGGCGGAAGTGACATACATCTGGAAGGAAGCGGGCAGGCCCGAACCGGTCATTGCCAGGTTGATGGTCTTGGAAGTGGTCGCGTTGTTGAGGAGCACGATGGTGTGCGTACCGTTGGCAACGTGTTCGTAAGCCGTCAGGGCGATGGAAGCATCGGGCGACGTGGTGGCGAGGCGTACGGCACCCGGCCGGATGAACCGGTAGTAGTTCTTGGAGGCGTAGTACTTTTTGCCTACCACCAGGTCCGACATCAGGTTGTACTCGTTGATGCCGCCCAGGCCGCTGCCCTGCCAGTACACCCACGCACTCAAGTCACCGTAATACAGGGCCGTATGAATGTCATTGGCCAGCCCAAAAGCACCCGGTTTGCCGTTTGCCCCTTCCCAGTCATCTACGTACCCGGAGGTTTCCGTCATCCAGGCTTTCTTACTGGCCGGCTGCGTAAACTGTTCCTTGTGGTTGGTCCAGTAGTCGGCCAGTACCGAACCCGACGAGGCGGCAACGCCATCCAGGTATCCGTGCACCGCCAGAATGTCCATTTGGCTCATCGCGGCCGGATCACTCTTCAGCTTGTTATGGTAGAAGTAGGGGAAATTGTTATCGGCGCCTTCATCATTCAGCATGTGCTCAGAACCAAATACCCTTACCCCCGGATGCTGTGCTTTTACCTGCGGTATCACCGCCTTGATCATATCATTATACCACTGATTGGTATAGGTGTTTGAATTAAAAGATTGCGCAAACGCCGGCTCATTCTGCGGGCTGATGGCATAAATATTTACACCAGCGTTTTTATACATCTGGAGGCCCTGCGACAACCAGGTTGCAAACTGATTGTACCGGTTGGGATTGAGCGTTCCTCCATTTTTTTCCGACCAGTAATCACCCTGACCACTTGGGCCGCGCAGTGCGTTTGCATCTCCCGCCCAGGCCATCTGGCTCCACCACTTAAATTCACCCGGCGGCGACCATACCGTCAGGATCATTTTCAAATTCACTCCGTACTGATCGGCTTTGGCCTTCAGCGCCTGTACCATCGGTCTTTGCTTTTCCCAGTGGGCATCCTGGTTGGGCGTGGTATTGCCGGTGGGCGGGTTGTGCGGATACAATTCATTCCGCCAGATGGAAACCCCCAGGTCACTGACGATCCGATCCAGCCAGGCATCACTGTAGAAGTGGGCTGCATTCGCCGATCCCCACCATACGTCCCTGGCGCCGAAGAAGCCGAAGCCGTCAATGGTCTGGTGCTTGGTGTTCTTGTTGATCGAAAGGGCGACGCCGCTCGGCTGGGCTTTGTACGTAGCCGTTACACTTGCAGCGGCGGCAGGCATGGTTAAAGTAGTCGTGGCAGCATTCACGTTCGCCACGGTGGCGACGTTGCCGGTCCACGCATCGAATACCTGGCCGGCAGGCGCCGCGTTTGCACTGATGTTCACCACCGCACCCTGCGCGTAGCTGCCTGATCCGGTGCCGCTATTCACCGTGAGGGCATAATTCGTCGTATTTGACCCTCCAAACGGAGACAGCACGCTGCCACTGATTACGGTGATGGTCGAAATGCCGGGTCCGGTCCAGCCCACGGCCAGGTTGTCGCCGCCGCCGCCTTCTTTGTGCAGCACTTCCACGTAGTACCGGGTGCCGGCCGTAAGGGATCTTGCCGTGGAGGTTTGCGTGGGTTGCTTGGTCCACTCCCGGGGGTTGGTCCAGTCGGTTACCTCGGCGATCTTGGCTTTGGTGGCGGGGCTGTCGTTGGTGCTCAGGAAAAGCTGCGCATTGTCGTCGCTGGCAATGTAAAAAGTATAGCTGCCGGTCGTGGCCGGCGTGATGTAGGCCCTGATCCTTGATCCGTAGTTGTCGGCCGCGTTGGTGGGGCCTTCCAGGCTGGTGAGCTGGCTGGTGCTGGTGGGCGTGGTGGTTACCGGAATGGCGGCTACGCCGTTGCCGGGTATGTTGCTCCACACTTCCCGGGTAATGGTGGTCGGCTGGGGGGCCGAGACCAGTTCGAGCTTCCACTGCTGGTTGCCGCCGCCGCCGTAGGTCCACTGGTGCACGTTGGCCCCGTCGGCGGTAGAAACCCCGGCCACGTCGAGGGCTTTGCCGCTGTTGCGGTTGATGAGGCGGTGAAAGCCGTCGGTGGTGGCTTCGATCTTCCACTGCTGGCTGTTGGAGCCCACGTAGGTCCACTGCTGCACGTTGCCGCCGTCGGCCAGGGAGTTATTGCTTACTTCCAGGGCTTTGTTGCTGGCCTTGTTTTCGAGTTTGTAGTGGCCGTCGGTGGTAGCCGTCACCACCCACTGCTGGGCCAGGGAGCCGTTGGCCGTCCACTGCTGCACGTTGCCGCCGTCGGCCGTGGAAGAGTTGGCAACGTCGAGGGCCTTGCTGCTGTGGCGGGCCGTGATCTTGTAGGTGCCGCTGAAAGTCTGGGCCTGAACAGCGCCGTACAGGCAGAGAAAAAAGGAGAGGAGGAAAAATCTGAAACACTTCAAATTCTTTCCAAAGTAGGTGTTTCTCATACGTTTGCTGGGGTTAATTAAAAAATGTCAGTTGTAGAAGAGGCCTTCTTCACGCCGCGGGATGGTGAATTCTGTTGCATGACCGGATGGATTTATTGGTTTGAAAAGGGAAGCGAAATCCAGCGGTTGGTGTTGAGAATCAACCCGAACGGTAAAAAAAAGAAAGGCCGGTACCAGTATTGACACCGGCTTTTGCTGAAACTGTTTTCCGTCTATATTCAGGAGATTATTGCACGTGGACCTTCTTCACGATCCGGCGGTTGCCCTGCGTTACCGTAAGCAGGTAAAGACCACTTGCCGAATCACCGGTAGAGAGGCTGACCGTATTCTCGCCGGCTTCCACCGCGACTTGCGTACGGACCGTTACCTGGCCCCGCACCCCGGTAAGGGTTACGGTTGCGTTCCCTTTTTCCCGGGCGTTCAGTTGCAGGGTGAGCCGGCCGCCCGTAACGGGATTGGGGTATACCCGCAGCGCGTTGCCGGTTTCTGCCTGACTGGCCTCAAAAGAAGCGACGCGGGAAGTAGCCGTGGAGAGTTGGGTAAGCCGCCACTGCTGGTTGCCGCCGCCGCCGTAGGTCCACTGGTGCACGTTGGCGCCGTCGGCGGTAGAAACCCCGGCTACGTCGAGGGCTTTGCCGCTTTCGCGGTTGATGAGGCGGTGGAACCCGTCGGTGGTGGCTTCGATTTTCCACTGCTGGCTGTTTACGCCTACGTAGCTCCACTGCTGTACATTGCCCCCGTCGGCCAGCGAGAAGCCGCCTACTTCCAGGGCCTTGTTGCTGCCTTTGTTTACCAGCTTGTAGTAGCCGTCGGTCGTAGCCGTAATGATCCACTGCTGGGCGAGGGAGCCGTTGTCGGTCCATTGCTGCACGTTGCCGCCGTCGGCCGTTGAACTGTTGGCAACGTCGAGCGCCTTGTTGCTGTGGCGGGCCGTGAGCTTATAGGTGCCGCTGAAGCCAGTGGTCGTGTAAGGAGAAAGCACGGAGCCGCCGATGACCGTGATGGTCGAAATGCCGGGTCCGGTCCAGCCCACGGCCACATTGTCGCCGCCGCCGCCTTCTTTGTGCAGCACTTCCACGTAGTACCGGGTACCGGCATTCAGTGACCTCGCCGTGGAGGTTTGCGTGGATTGCTTGTTCCATTCCCGGGAGTTGGTCCAGCCGGTTACCTCGGCAATTTTTACTTTGGTAGCGGGGCTGTCGTTGGTGCCCAGGAAGAGCTGGCTGTTGTCGTCACCGGCGATGTAAAACGTGTACGAGCCGGTCGTGGCCGGGGTGATGAACGCCCGGATGCGGGTGCCGTAGTTGTCGGCCCAGTTGGTGGGACCTTCGAGGGTGGCAATGTTGTCGGTGCCCGTGGGGTTGGTACCCACCGGGATGTCGGCTACCGAGGTGCCCGTGATGCCGGTCCAGTATTCGCGCACGATGCTGCCGCCCGCACTGACGGTAATGGTGGTAGAAACCGGGTCGGAGTATAAGTCGTGGTTGTCCATCACGCGCAGCGTTACCGTGTAAGTACCCGCCGACGAGTAGGTGTGGCTGGGGGCGTTGCTGTTGGCCCGCGGCGAACCGTCGCCGAAATCCCAGTCAAAGCCCAGAATGAAATCGCCGTTGTTGGGATCGGTGGAATTGCTGGCGCTGAACTGAACGGCCAAAGGAGCCGCCCCCGAAGTGGGCGTGGCGGAAATCACTGCCACCGGTTTGCTGTTGGCGGTTACCGTAATGGCGGAGGTAGCCGTTCTTGAGCCGTCCTGGGTAGTGACCGTAATGGTGGCCGAACCGGCCGAAACCCCGGTAACTACGCCGGCGGTGCTTACCGTGGCAACGGCGGTGTTGCTGGAAGACCAGCTTACGTTTTTATTGCTGGCATTGGAAGGGGCTACCGTAGCCGTTAACGTGGTGGTATTGCCCGTATTGACCGTTGCGCTGGTCGGCGATACCGAAACGCCCGTTACCGGTACGGCATTGCTGCTCACGGTGACAGCGGCCGTCGCGGTTCTTGAGCCGTCCTGGGTAGTGACCGTGATGGTGGCCGAACCGGCCGAAACGCCCGTCACTACGCCGGCAGTGCTTACGGTGGCAACGGCGGTGTTGCTGGAAGACCAGCTTACGTTTTTATTGGTCGCATTGGCGGGGCTGATGGTCGCCGTCAGTTGGCCGGTTTGGTTCAGGGTCAACGATAAACTGGTGGGTGAAACCGAAACGCCGGTCACGCTGACGGTGCCGCCGGAAACGCCGGTCCAGGACGAATTGCCCGTTACCGTTTCCCACACCGTTTGCTGAATGATATCTCTGACGGTATTGGGGATGGTTCCGTACTGGGAAGGGACGGGCAAGCCCACCGGGCTCTCTTTGTAAATGGTGGCAAAGAAGCTACAGGCCACGATGTAAGAGCCCGTACCCGTCATGTGAATGCCGTCGGAGTACACCTGCCAGATGCTCGAAAACCCGGGAACCTGTCCAGCCGCCATCTTGATGTTGAGGGCGTGCATCGCCTGGCCCAGCGGGATCATCAGGGGCTGCTTCAAACCCGTGCCGGCGTAATCGGTTCTTACGGCGGTGGTCAGGTCTTCGAAAAAATCGCGGGTTTCGTTGGTGCCGTCGTAGCCGCCGGTGTACTGGGCCAGCCACAGGCTGTTCCAGTTGGCCGCCGTTTCGGCCAGGCCGTCTTTTTTCCGGGGATACCTTGAATAAATGTAGAATTGAACGTCAGGGCTTTTGCCCCGGGCCAGGTTGATGTAGTTTCGGGCCATTTGCCGGTCCCCGTCACTGCCCTCGATCATGCGGTCGAAAGGCTGGAGGGTAATGGCGTCCCAGGTATAATTGGGAAATGCGTTGTTGGGGGCTCCGTAGGGGCTTTCGGTAAAACCACTGTTCTGGTTGTCCCACAGCCAGCTCAACGGCGCGCCGGGGATCATGTGCCGGGCCAGCGTATGGACGTATCCCCGGCTTTCCGCCAGGGCTTTGAAGCCCGCAAAGTTTACCCCGTCGGTTACGCTGTTGCCTACGGTATAAATTCTTTTCTCCGGCTGCGCCTGCGCGGGATAGCCGGCTGCACAAAGGCCCAGCAGCAGCAGCACGTACCGGTACAGCCGGGTGCCTGCGGTGCGCCAGGGGGAGGGTTGATGGCTGGTAGAAGTTTCTTTTCTCATGTAGGTTAAGTTAAAATGTGTCTTTGGGTATCCTTCTTTTTGCGTACGCCCGGTCAGGCACCGTAAATCCGATCAGCTCACGGCAGGCAATGGACCGCCCTTCCGCGCTTTGGGGAGCGGTTGGCAGTGAACAGGACCGAGCGGAGACGGGTGGTTGCCGGGTGATCCGGCCCTTGTCGTACTTACCCGGTGGGCCCGGGCATCGGCGGCACTAAGGGGACGGTGTGGCAGCAGAGCGTGTAATGGTCGTGCATAGCATTTGTTTAAAGGATGACAATCGTTCCGTTCCACGCCGGAGCCTCTGAAACCCCGGGGCGAAGCGCCCCCCGGACGGGGCAGTGCTTGCTGCGGGAACTATTATTTTAGTGCAACTAATGCTTCAATTTATACCAAAATAAGCTAACATTGCCAGCCTTTGGCCCGTTTCGCCGGCGTACCGGCACAAAAAATACTTTGTAAAATGCTACGCAATCTTGTAATTTATCAAAGCAAATGATTGATTAGCAGTTGCTTACTTTCATACGGAAGTGTCATGTGGCTTTGGCGCCGGAGGATGCCGATTATTTGCCCTTGCCGCGTTTGCATTCGTACTCAGGAGTAACTTCATTGACTCTCCATGAATCCCTTTTTGCACGGACCACTGCTTGCGTTTATGCTCCTGCTCACGACCGGCCCGGGTGCCGGCAACGGGGTAATCAATCCGGTCACCGGAAAAGACGTGATGATCCCCGGCCACTACGACCTGTACGTGGACAGTACGGGCGGGGCGGGATTCAGCCAGGTGTCCCAATTGCCCGAAGGGGCCTTCCGGCAACTGCCCGACAAGCGCAAAATGACGGAGCCGGGCGTGCACTACTGGCTGCGTTTCAAAATCAGGAATTTCTCGGACAATGCCCTGGTGCTGGAAACGCCCCGCGAGTACCGCACGGCCGAACTGTACGTGCCTTCGGCGGAAGGCTACCGCAAAAGTGTGTTCGACATTTACCGGCCCTGGGGGCAAAACCGCTACATTTTCAACAACCCCTCGTTTGCCCTGCCGGGCACCGTCCCGGAAGGCTATTTCTACCTCCACCTGTCCAGCGAAGTACGGATCGGGCTTGGGTTCTGGCTGTTTGAGGGCAGCCTGGCCCACAACAAGTCCGTCAAAAAACTAACCCAGGTGTTCCTGGTTTCCGGCGTGCTGTTGCTGGCCATCATTTACACCCTGGTATTCCTGATCCGCCTCCGCGACCGGGCCTTTTTTTACTACCTCCTGTACCTGGTCAGCCTGCTGGCCTTCACGCTGACGCAGGTAGGGGCTACCTTGCCGCTGCTGAAGCATTTTACGTTCAAATTTTACTTTATCACCATTCCGTACGCCGGCATTACCATATCGCTGCTGCTGTACGTAGACCAGTCTTTGCTCCTGAAGCGGCACCTTCCCGGGCTCCACCGGCTGCTGCTCGGGGTGGTGGCCTTGCGGGTGCTGGTGCTGGGGGTTGCCATTGCCGCCGACCTGGACATCCTCCACCAGCCTACCGTCGATTACCTCTGCCTGTTTCCCGGCTACCTGGCGGCGCTGGTCTGCGTGCGTAAAAAGTTCTCGCACGCCCGGCTGCTCTTTATTTCGCTCACCATCCTGCTGGTCGCCTACACCATCCGCACGGTGTTCAAAGCCTACATTCCGGTTTCGCTCTTTGACCACGGCCAGGACAACGAGCTGTTCTTTTACCTTTTCTCGATCCTGGAAGTCATTCTGCTGTCGTTTACCCTCACGGAGCGGTACCTGTTCCTGCGGAAGGAAAAGGAGCAAAGCCAACGCGAGATCATCCAGTACCAGCAGCGCATGCTCGAAGAATCGCGCGAAAAAGAAAGGCTCAAGGAGACGCTCAACCAGGAACTCGAAACGCTGGTGGACCAACGGACGGCGGAACTCCAGCAGGCCAGTGAGCAGCTGCGCCAGCAGGCCCAGGTCATTACGGAGATGAACAAAATGCTCCGGGAGGACAACGGCAAGCTCTCCCAGCAGCTCGTGCTGGTGAACAAGGCCCGGCTGCTGGAGCACAACATGAGCTACGAGGCGTTTTCCAACCTCTTTCCCGACGACGACCGGTGCCTCGATTTCGTGGCGGGCCTCAAGTGGCAGACGGGGTATACCTGCCGCAAATGTGGGTACAAGAAGTTTTACGAAGGCACCAGGCCGCACTCCCGCCAGTGCAAGCTCTGCCGCTATTCGGAAAGCGCCACCGCCAACACGCTGTTCGAGAACGTGAAGTTTTCGCTCCAGAAAGCGTTGTACATCCTCTACTACGCCTACACCACGCCGGGGCCCAACATTCACAAGCTTTCGCAGGAAATCGAAATCCGGGAAGGCACCTGCCATAGTTTTCACAAGAAGATCGAGCAAAAACTACAGCAGATCAAACCTTCCCTGCGCACAACCATGAACTGGACCCAGTTCATCCTGGCTGCCTCCGGCAAGGCCCAGCGCACCGGCGCCGACGAAAATTGATCGTTATAACATTCCAACATTTTTTTGGTTAATATTTATGTGTACTGACCAGGAAGGTTATAGGGTTGTATGGTTATATGGCTGAATGGTTACAGGGTTGATTGGATGGAAACCGGTTTTTTAAGCGAAAACAAGTAAACCATATAACCACTCAACCATTCAACCATTCAACCATATAACCTTCTTTGTCAATTAAGTTATACTTTAGGATATCCTTGCCAACCCACCCGCCTGCCAATGGATTCATCCGCGCCGGTCTGTTCAGAAGAAGAACTGTGGCTCGCCTTCCAGCGGGGGGAGGAACGCGCCTTTGCGTTCCTGTTTCACACCCATTACAACGACCTGTATAACTACGCCCTCAAGATCGGCCGCGACGAGGCCCTGGCCAAGGACGTAATCCAGGAACTGTTTGCCTCCCTCTGGCGCACCCGCCGGCAACTGGGCGCCGTAAAAACGGTCAAGCCGTACCTGATGAAGTCCCTGCGGCGGGCCTTGCTGCGGGCCCTGTCGCGGAAGAAGAACCTGCTGCGCAAAGCCCGCCAGACGCCCGGGCCCGACATCATCTTTTCGCCCGAGGAGGTGGTGATCAAGGACGAGTCGGCCAGTACCCGGCGGCTGTTCGTGTTGCAGCAACTCAACGACCTCTCCCCCCGGCAGCGCGAAGTGATCTACCTCCGCTACTACGACGACCTGTCTTACGACGAGATTGCCCAGGTGATGGGCCTGCACTACCAGTCGGTGATGAACCACCTGCACAAAGCCCTTAAAGCCCTGCGCAGCAACCAGACGCTGAAGCACCTGGTGGAAGTGGCCCTTGCCCTCTGCCTGAGCCTGCAATAATAGCAGGTAAAGAAAGTATCAACTTATTTCGAACAAGTATCCCCTTACTGTCATCCTGAAAGGAACTTCGTGGTGAAAAGCGATGCTTGCCCTACACGACGAAGGTTCGGAGTGTAAGTAATGCACTGCTTGTCACCACCAAGTTCCTTTCAGGATGACGACGGGGAGGAAGCCGGTCGCCCAAATCCATTAGCACTTGCATTACATCGTAGTAAGTCCTGTAATAGTAACGCGTCTGGTTCAAGCGTCCACGCTTGAAGCGCTCCTGCTGCCACTCTGCGCATCCCCGCCTACGCCAGTCCCCTTCCCCAAGCGTCCACGCCTGGTTCATTCATCCACTCGGGAAGCGTGACTACATCCGGCAAGCGTGGACGCTTGCCTGGGTAACTCATCGGCTGCACCTGCTTCAAGTACGGTGGAGGGGTTCAAGCGTCCACGCTTGAACCAGACGCGTCCTGTGCCGAACGCCAAAAGAATGGTAAAAATCTTTTAAAAAATGTTCATTTAGGCGGGTAGTAACCGCCGCCGGCCCGCCTCTGGGTAGCGTACCTGGAACCCCTTTTCCCAACGCCAACCCTTACCGCCTTGCTACGCCGCATCCTGAACCGCTTCCGCACCCCGAAAGACGTTCCCGGGGAGGAGCCGCTGCCCCACGGGCTCGGATTCAAGCCCAAGTCCCTGTCCTACGACGAGATTCACGACCAGTGGGAGGCCCTCCAGGCGCGCCTGCACGACGGCCCCGCCCCCGAGCAACGGCCGCCCTTTCGCACCCTGTACCGCGTGGCGGCCGCCCTCACCGGGCTCACGCTGCTGGGGCTGCTGGGCTACTGGTCGCACGGGAAGCTGACGCGGTCGGTGCACCAGACCGGCTACGGGCAAATGGTCCGGCTCACCCTGCCCGACGGGTCGGAAGTTACCCTCAACGCCAACTCTTCGCTCAGGTACCCCAGGGAATGGGCCGGCGGCCAGACCCGGGAAGTGTGGCTGGAGGGAGAAGCCTTTTTTCACGTGCGCAGGCAGGCGCAGCAGACCCGGTTCGTGGTGCACACCGGCAAGGTCCGGGTAGAAGTGCTGGGCACCGCCTTTAACGTCGCCACCCGCCGCGGCCGTACCCGCGTGGTGCTGCAATCGGGCCGGGTAAAACTCGAAAAGGCCGGCCGGCCCGGGGAGGTCGTGCTCATGCAGCCCCGCGAACTGGTGGAATACGCCGCCGGTGACCGGCAATTCCGCAAGCGGGCCGTGGACCCGGAGCCCTACACCGCCTGGCAGGGCCGGAAGATGATCTTCAACGATACCCCCGTGGAGGAGGTGGCGCGGCAACTGGAAGACACCTACGGCTTGCGCGTCACCATTGCCGATCCCGAACTGGCCGGCCGCAAGCTCTCCGGGGAAATATCCACCCGCAACGTCGACGTGCTGCTTAGCGCCCTGGCGGCCCTGCTGGAGGCGGAGGTGCAACGCGACGGCGACCAGGTCACGCTGGGCAGCACCACCCCCGAATAAACCCGTCCCATTCTTATTCCCCAATGCTCCATTCACGCATCCGTTTTTCTGCCACCCTTAACAGTTAACCCCCTTATGAAGCTAACTTTCTACCGGATTTTCTATGGCAGTGTGACCTTTGGGCTGCTCGGTTGCCTCGCCGGTGCGCCGTTACACGCCCAGGTACTGGCTGCCCACGTCGCCGGGAGCCCCGTCCCCGGCCAGGAGGGCAGCAACCGCACCTCGCTGCTGGACGCCCTCGAAGACATCAAGGCGCGCCACGGCATTTCGCTGTTGTTCGAACGCAAAAACGTGGAAGGCGTCACCGTGGATCGTTCCCGCTACGCCGGGGCGGGTTCGCCCGAACAAGCCCTGCAAAAGCTGCTGCAAGGAACAGATCTGCGCTACCAGAAGATCGCCGCGGAAGTGTACGTGGTGCTGGGCCGCAAGGAGAAGTACAACCAGGCCCCCGGCCGGAAAGACCGCCGTACCTCCGCTGCCCCGGTACCGGACGCCGCTGGGGAAGCGACGCCCGCCGGCCCCGCGGCCCCGCCGACCGCACCGGAGGAGCAGCCCGGCGTGGCGGCCATTGCCGTGAGCGGCACGGTCAAGGCCGACAACGGGGAGCCGCTGCCCGGTGTAAGCGTGGTGGTGAAAGGCACGCAGAACGGCACGGTCACCGACGTCGACGGCAACTACCGGATCAGCGTGCCCGACGGGAACGCCGTACTGGTATTTTCCTTCATCGGGTACACGACCGAGGAAGTAACGGTAGGAACCCGTACCACCGTGGACGTGCTCCTGGTGGCCGACATCAAAGCCTTGTCGGAAGTAGTGGTGGTGGGCTACGGCACGCAGGTACGCCGCGACGTGACCGGGGCCATCGCCACCGTGAAGGGGGAAGACATTGCCCGGGTGCCCGTCGCCTCCTTCGACGCGGCGCTCCAGGGGCGGGCGGCCGGGGTGCAGGTGTCGCAGGCCGGCGGGGTGCCCGGCGGACCGGTGCGCATCCAGATCCGGGGCACCAGCTCGGTATCCTCGGGCACCGAGCCCCTGTACATCGTGGACGGCATGCCCATTTTCCAGGACATCGGCAACAACCTCGCTTCGGGCCGTACCAACAATACGCTCAACCCGCTGGTGAACATCAACCCGGCCGACATCGAATCCATTGAAGTGCTCAAAGACGCCGCCGCCACGGCCATTTACGGCTCCCGCGGGGCCAACGGCGTGGTGATCATTACCACCAAAACCGGCAAACGCGGCCAGGCCCGCACCACCGTGGATTACAACCAGGGCGTATCGGAAGCCACCCGGCTGATCGACTACGTAAGCGGGCCGCAGTGGCTCGAAATGGTGGACGGGGCGCGGGCCAACAGCGTCGGGTTCGGCATCACGGCCGGGCAGGAGGTCTTCGACCCCCAGATCCTGGTGTCCAATACCCTGCCCACGCCGGCCGGCATCAGCGGCACGCAATTCGGCCCCTACACCGGCTGGACGCGGTCGGCGGCCGAAAACACGGATACCGACTGGCGCGATTACATGCTCCGCCAGGGAAGCCTCAAGGAACTCAACCTTTCTACCTCCAACGGTTTTGAAAAAGGCGCATTCTTCCTCTCCGGGCAGTACCGCGACGAAGAAGGCATCCTGACCGGGAGCCGCCTGCAACGGTACTCGGCCCGCGCCAACCTCGACTTTCAGCCCACCGACAAGATCCGGGCCGGGGCCAAGTTTTCCTTTTCCTACCTCAACGCCAACCAGGCCCAGGTGGGCATCGGCAACAACGGCGGGGGCATCGGCCGGCAAAACTTCGGGGCCACCGGCGGCTGGGGACAGGTGAACGCCGGGGCCCTGCCCATCATGCCCGTCTACAACGACGACGGCACGTACTTCGACCCGCTGCGGGGCCGCAACGTCGCCGCCGGCCTCGACCCGGCCCACGCGAGCAGCCGCACCGAGCAGAACCGCACGCTGGGCAGCGCCTTCCTGGAGTACACAGTTTTCAAGGGGCTCACGCTGCACGGGGAGGCTTCGGCCGACTTCATCAACAACAACTCCATCTTCTGGGTGAGCGACGTGATCCGCTACAGCCCGGCCGCCGCCGAAGAGGGCCGCTTCATCAACAGCCGCAACTTCAACGCCTACGCTACCTTTGCCCGCACCTTCGGCCGGGTGCACGACCTGTCGGTGACGGCCGGGGCCGAAGTCCAGAAACGGGTCTTCCGCCGGCAGGACTACGCCTTCGAAGGGCTCCAGAGTGCGCAGCAGGAGATCGGCGAAATTGCCAACGGGGCCAGCCAGTTCATTACCGGCGTGTCGGGCATCTTCCCGGACTTCTTCCTGGTGTCCAACTTTGCCCGCCTCAACTATAAATTCCGGGACCGCTACCTGGCCGGCCTCAGCTTCCGGCGCGACGGGTCTTCTTCGTTCGGCCCCAACAACCGGTACGGCAACTTCCCGGCCGCCTCGCTGGGCTGGATCATTTCGGAAGAAGACTTTTTCGGGGGCCTGGGTTCGACGTTCAACCTGCTCAAGCTGCGCACCAGCTACGGCCGGACCGGCAACACCAACATTCCGAGCTTCGCCTTCCTGAACGGCTACGTCAACTGGCCGGTGTACGGCGTTTCGCCGGCCTACGGATTCAGCGTGCTGGCCAACCCCGACATTGGCTGGGAACGCAACGACCAGTTCGACGCGGCCCTGGAGTTCGGCCTGCTCAACAACCGGGTTTCCGGCTCGGTGGGCTACTACGACAAGCTTTCGCGGGGCATGCTGCTCAACGTGGCCGTGGCGCCCAACGTGGGCATCGGGCCCGGCTCGGCTTCCATCCTCACCAACATCGGCGACCTGCGCAACCGGGGCGTGGAACTGCAACTCACGACGACCAACCTCGACGTCCGCGGGTTCCGGTGGACCAGCGAACTGAACTTTACCACCAACGCCAACAAAGTGCAGAAGCTCACCCCGCAGTTTACCCAACTGCCGACGGGCACCTCCACCGTGGCGCCGGGCATCGTGCAGCAGGGCATCACCAACACGCAGGAGGGCGGCCGGCTGGGGGCTTTTTACCTGGCCGAATACGCCGGCCTCGACGCGGAAGGGTTTGAGACGATCTACGCCGTGGACCTGGCAACGCTGCGCAGCACCGGGCAAACCGTGCGGCTCAAGGACGCCGGCGGGGCCGACAGCACCCTGCGGGCCACCAGCCAGAACGTGACCAACAACCGGTTCCTGCTCGAAAAAAAGACGGGGCTGCCCACCTGGTACGGCGGCTTCACCAACACGTTCTCCTTCAAGGGAATCGAACTGAGCGCACTCTTTACGTTCCAGGGCGGCAACTACATTTACGACGCCCTGGAGGAAAACACTTCGTACGTGCGGAGCGGCGGCAACGTGATCCGGTCGGAAGTGTACGGCAACACCTGGACGGAGGACAACCCCGGCGCGGAGTACCCGAAACTCACCTGGAACCTGCGCGACAACAACCTGAACCCGGCCACCGGCCTGCCGGCACCCCAGGCGCTGGGCACCCGCACCACCCGCTTTCTCTACAAAGGCGACTTTGCCCGCCTCAAAACCCTGCAAATCGCCTACAGCCTGCCGCCGGCGCTGGTGCAGCGCATCAAACTCCAGCAGGTGCGGGTGTACGCCAACGCCCAGAACCTGCTCACGTTCACCAAATACCCCGGCTACGACCCCGAAACGCTGCTCATCGGCGGCAACCAGGACCGCAACCTGGCCCAGGGATTCATCAACGCGGCGCCGGTGCCGCAGGTCCGGACGTTCAACTTCGGCATGAGTGTCACCTTCTAGTCTACCCGCAAACAGTACGATAAACCGTTCCCGACGATGAAAAAATCCATCTTTCTCCCCCTGTTGCTGCTTATGGGCCTGCTGGTGACCGCCTGTAAGGAAGAATTTTTTGACCAGGCCCGCCAGGCCACCAACAGCGCCACCGACCGCTGGGGCAACACGCAGCAACTCGAAAACCTGGTTGCCAGTGCCTACTATGGGGTCAGCGGGTACGAAGGGTTCCGGGGCCTCCACGGCCTGCAAATGGTGCACGAGGCCCTCGAATCGGACCTGGCCTACCTGCACGCCAACGCCGTCACCGATGACGGCGTCGTTGACATTTACAACCGCCAGAACACCCGCAACGACATCTCCCTGTACGCCAACATGTGGCGGGGCGCCTACCAGGCAACGGCGCTGGCCAACGAGGTGATCGGCTGGATTGATACTAAAGGCGCTTTCAAAGACCAGCAGGGCCCGGTCTGGACGGACCGCATCCTGGGGGAAGCCCTGTTCATCCGGTCGTGGGTATACTTTACGCTGGTGCGCATGCATGCCCCGGCGTACGGCGCCGACAACAACGCCCCTTCGGTGATTCTGAACCTGGAGCCTTCCAAAGAGGGCTTCAAAAACCCCGGCCGGGCCACCGTGCAGGCGGTGTACGACCAGCTGGTGGCCGACCTGGGCCGGGCCATCGAACTGCTGCCCGAGCAATACAACGCCCAGCGTGATCCCATCGGCTACCAGGACCGCGCCACCCGCGACGCCGCCCGGTTCCTGCTCATGCGGGTACACTTCCAGATGAAAAACTTCGCCGCGGCCCGGGAACAGGCCGACGTGCTTCTCAACGGCGGCCGGTACGCCCTCACCGAAGAACCGCTCCAGGCGTGGAACAAGACCGGCGCGGGCTTGAAGGGCAAGGAGGTGGTGTGGCAGTACATCCAGTTCAACACGGCGCAGCAGCAGTGGAAATCGTCGCCGGTGGGGTCGTACCTGGGCTTTACCTCCCGGGGCAGCAACACGGTCAACGGCAGCCGCGTGCTGTCGGCGGGTGACGCTTTCCTGGCGGCGGCCGGCTGGACGCCCGACCAGTTTACCATTACCAACCTGCCGGCCAGCAAGCCGCCGGCCGTGCTGCCCACGGCGGCCAACTTCGTCATCAGCGGCCACCCCGACAAGCGCCTCACGCAACTCTGGCGGGCCATCCCGGCGGGCTACGACCCCAAACCCGAGTATACCGGCTACCCCCGCACGTACGTGTGGGCCAACAAGTGGAACCGCTCCGAAGGCAACAACAACCTCTACAGCCTGCCGCTGATGCGTTCGGCGGAGGCTTACCTGACCCGGGCCATCATCCGCCTGCGGGCCGGTGACCGGGCGGGGGCCCTCCAGGACGTGAATGCGGTACGCACCCGGGCGGGCCTGCCGGCCATCTCCGACGCGGAACTGACGGAAGAGGCCGTTCACGTGGAGCGGATGCGGGAACTGGCCTTTGAGGAAGACCGGCTCTACTACTTGCAAGCCCTCGACCTGCCCATCCCGCCCGGCGACCGGGTAGGCACCGGCCCCGAACCCTGGAACAGCCCCCGCTTCGCCATGCCCATTCCTTCCATCGAAACCGACCTGAACCCGGGGGCGGGGTGATAGCCAATGGTCATTGGTTGATTAGTCATTAGTCATTAGTCATTGGTCAGTGGGTGCTCGTAAGTTGTCGCATCCTAAAGACCGATGACTACTGACTACTGACCATTGACCACTGACCATTTGAGACCCGCTATCTGCGCACGGAGATGCTTTTGCGGTTTACTTCCTGGGCCCGGACCAGCGGCCGCAGGGCGGCGGAAAAGTTATTGGTGAGCAGGCGGATGCCGCCAGAGGCCCGGCCCGCTACGGAGAGAAAGGTGCCGGTGCCCGCGGCGGCTGTACTGTTGCGGAGGGTAACCTCGCGGCAGTCGGACAGGTCCACGGCCGGGTACGTGCTCCCGGCCAGCCCCTGCCGGGCGACCAGTCCGTCCACCTCCAAGCCGGTTACCCCCTCGGCCCGCAAGGCACTCCGCCACTTCGGTTCGGCGCCTTCCGGCGCCCAGTCGATGCGCAGGTCTTTGAGGGTTATTTCCCGGGCCTTGCCCACGTACAGGGCGTCGGTGGCCCGTTTGTCGGGCTGGCCCTCCGGCTCCACGCGCAGTTGCACGTTCGATAGGGTAACGGTTTGGAGAGGACTGGCAGCGTGCCCTTCCAGGCGGCTGGTGCCCTGCACGCGGCCCACCACGTTGTGAATGAGCACGTTCCGGATGGTTCCCACCTTGGACTGGGGGGTGCGTTGCAGTACGACCAGCCGGAGGGCGTCGCCGTCGCCCCACCAGTTGAAGTGTTTGCGCCGGCAATCGATGACCAGGTTCGAGAAGATCACGTCCTCCACCGTGCCGCCGTCGCGGACGAAGATGCCGATGCCCCGGTTGGAATCGGTGATGACGCAGTTGCTGAACACGATGCGGCGGAAGTTGCCGAAGGTCTCCGTGCCGATCTTGAGCCCGGCCGAAGCCGAGGAGAGGGTGCAGTTGGTGATGGTAATGTCCTCGCAGTCGGTATACTGCCCGTCGCGGCTGGTGGACTTGAGGCAGATGGCATCGTCGCCCGTCGCCACGCGGCAATCACTCACCATCACGTTGCGGCAGCCGTCAATGTCGATGCCGTCGGCATTCACGCCGTTTTTGGGATCGGTAAAAATGTTGAGGCCGCGGAGGAAGACCCGTTCGCAGTGGGCCAGGTGCAGCGTCCAGTGCGGGGAACGCACGAAGGAAACGTTTTCCAGCAGTACGTCGGTGCAGCCGACCAGGTACAGCAGGCTCACCCGGGGGCCGACCACGTACGCCCGTTTCATTTCGACCCCGGCCTGGCGGGCCAGTTCGGTTTCGGCGGCAATGAAATTGTCCACGTCCGACAACGGGTTCCAGGCGTGTTCGGCCTGGCCGTCCACGGTGCCCTTGCCGGTAATGGCGATCCGGGTCAGGTCCCGTCCGTAGAGCAGTACCGGCACGCCCGTCTCCCGGTACCCGCTCTCCTTGCGCAGGTTATAGGTTTCTTCCTGCCGGCTCGCGTACAGGGTGGCGCCCGCTTCCAGGTGCAGCGTTACGTGGCTGCGCAATTCGAGCGTAGCCGTGGTGTAGGCGCCGGGTGGAAAATAGACCGTGCCGCCGCCGGCCGCGCCGCAGGCGTCAATGGCGCGTTGGATGGCCGGCTGGGCATTGTCGTCTTTGCGGCCGGTAGCTCCGTAGCGGGTAACGTCGTACGGGTTGGCGGTGCGGCCCGGGAGAGCGGTCAGCAGGAGAACGAGAACGGGAAGGAGCAACAGTATACGCATGGGCGAAGGTCGTACGAACCCTGCTTTTGGGCAAGGGTGGTCTTTCACAAAATAAGACATTGACCACTTTTGCGTAAACTCGGGGCTTCAAAACACTGCGCCCTTATGCCCTGGTCCGGTAAGTTACTTTTTACCCTGTTGACTGCTTTCCTGCTCGCCGGGAAGGGCTACGGGGAAGTGCGTTTGCCCCGCTTCGTGGGCGATTCGATGGTGCTGCAACGCGACGCCCCCATCCGGCTGTGGGGCTGGGCCGGTAAAGGGGAAAAGGTCACCGTCCGCTTCCTCAACCAATCGGTAAGCACCAAAACCGGCACGGACGGCAAGTGGGGGCTGACGCTGGCCCCGGTGGCGGCGGGCGGTCCGTACACCCTCGAAATCAGAGGGAAAAACGCGATTGTGCTCAATGACGTGCTGGTGGGCGACGTGTGGCTGTGCGGCGGGCAATCCAACATGGTCTGGCCACTGGCCTGGAACGTGGACAATCACCTGGCCGAAATCGCCGCGGCGCAGTACCCGAATATTCGTTTGCTCAAAGTAAAAGAAACCCTCAGCTACCAACCCCTCGACGACATCCGGACCGAAAAGGGCTGGCAGCCGTGCACGCCGCAAACGGTTAGCAGCTTTTCGGCCGTCGCCTACTTTTTCGGGCGGGAGTTGTACCGCAAATACGGCGTGCCGGTCGGGCTGATTTCCTCCAACTGGGGCGGTACCCCGGCCGAAGCCTGGACCAGCGCCGCCACCCCCAAAACCCTGCCGGACTACCGCGCCGAGGCCCAGGCCCTGGAAACAACAACCCCGGCGCAACGCCAGGCCCGCTTTACGGCCCGCCTGCGGGAGTGGGAAAGTAAGAATACGGAAAACGACGCCGGCCTCCGGCAGCCCGCGTGGTACCGGCCGGAATTCGTGCCAGCAGGCTGGAAAACCCTGTCGCTGCCCGGCCTGTGGGAAAACTCGGTGCTGCCCGATTACGACGGCGTAATCTGGCTGCGCAAGGAAGTGGAATTGCCGGCCGGGGCCGCCGGGCAGGACCTGACCCTGCGGCTCGGCAGGCTCGACGACCTGGACAGCACCTGGTTCAACGGCGTAAAGGTGGGCGGCCTCGAAAACGGCCCGGCCCGGGCGTACAAAGTGCCCGGCAACCTGGTAAAAGCCGGCCGCAACGTAATCACCATCCGGCTCGTCGATTTTGGCGGCGACGGCGGCATTGGCGGCAAACCGGAGGAATTGCAATTGCGTCACGCCGGCGCTGCCATTCCCCTCGCCGGCGCGTGGCAGTACCAATCGGGCGACGGCGGCAAGTACACAGCGGGCTGGCCGCCGCAACCGCCGGAAGAGAATGCCAGTGAACTGGCCGTGCTGTTCAACGGGATGATCAACCCCCTCATCCCGCTTTCCCTGAAGGGCGTGATCTGGTACCAGGGCGAAGCCAACGTGCAGCAAGCTGCCGGTTACCACGCGTTGTTCTCCGCCCTCATCGGCGACTGGCGGGGCCGCTGGGGAAATGACTTTCCGTTCTTGTTCGTACAACTGGCCAACTACCTGCCATCGGCCGCGCAGCCCGGCGAAAGCCAGTGGGCGGCGTTGCGGGAAGCCCAGCGGCTGACGTTGGCCGTGCCCCGTACCGCCATGGCCGTTACCATCGACATCGGCAACGCCCGCGACGTGCACCCGCGCAACAAGCAGGACGTGGGCAAACGGCTGGCCCTGGCTGCCGCCAAAGTCGCCTACGGGGAAGCGGTGGTTTCCTCCGGGCCGCTGTACCAGTCCATGCGGGTGGAGGGCAACAAAGTACGGCTCTCGTTCAGCCACGCCGGGGGCGGCCTGGTCGCTAAAGACAAGTACGGCTACCTGAAAGGCTTCGCGGTGGCCGGCGCCGACCGGAAGTTCGTGTGGGCCAAAGCAACCATCGAGGACGGTGCCGTGGTCGTGCACAGCGACCAGGTACCCCAGCCGGTAGCCGTGCGCTACGGCTGGGCCGACAACCCCGACGACGTGAATTTATACAATGCGGAGGGCCTGCCGGCTTCCCCTTTCCGCACGGATGCGTGGTAAATGAGGGAAGGGCTACTGGTTCGCAGTGACCCGCCAGATGGTATTACTCGCGTCGTCGGCGACCAGCATCGACCCGTCTTTGAGGACGGTTACCCCGGCGGGGCGGCCGTGCACGTCCTTCTCATTGCCCACCAGAAAGCCCGTCAGGAAGTCTTCGGGTTTGCCGGCCGGCTTGCCGCCCTGAAAGGGGACGAACACGACTTTATAACCCGAAAACTGAGAGCGGTTCCAGGAACCGTGCTGCCCGATGAAGGCTCCGTTCCGGTATTTCTCCGGGAAGGCTTTCCCGTCGTAAAAGGCCAGTCCCAGCGAGGCGCTGTGCGGAGCCAGCGGGACATCCGGCACCAGGGTCTTTTTCACCAGGTCGGGCTGCTCACCCTTGCGGCGGGGGTCTTCGTTGGGGCCGAAGTACGCAAAAGGCCAGCCGTAGAAGCCGCCTTCCTGCACACTCGTCACGTAATCCGGCACGAGTTCGTCGCCCAACTCATCGCGTTCATTCACGGCGGCCCACAACGTATTCGTACCGGGTTCCCAGTCGATGCCCACCGGGTTGCGCAGGCCACTCGCGTAGAGGCGTTCCCCGGTGCCGTCCGGGTTTACCTCCAGGATGGCGGCCCGCCGGGCTTCTTCCGCCATGCCGTGTTCGCCCACGTTGCTGGCCGAGCCCACCGAAATGTAGAGTTTGGAGCCGTCCGCATTGGCGATGACGTTGCGCGTCCAGTGGTTGTTGTAGCCCCCGGCGGGCAGGGAGAGGATTTTTTTGCCCGCCCCGCTGATGCGGGTCTGGCCCTCCCGGTAAGGGAATTGCACCAGCCCGTCGGTGTTGGCTACGTAGAAGGAATTGCCCACCACCACCATGCCCAGCGGCTGGTTGAGCCCGGAGAGGAATACCTGCTGCTGTTCGGGCTTGCCGTCGCCGTCCGCGTCCCGGAACAGGGTAATCCGGTTGGCACTCTGGCCCAGGTTCTGCGACTTGGCCTTGCCCGACAGCTTGGCGGCGGCTTTTTCGGCCGCATTGGGCATGGTGTTGCTTTCGGCAACGAAAATGTCGCCGTTGGGCGCCTGGTACATCCAGCGGGGATTCTTCAGGCCCGAGGCAAATTTGGCAACGGTAAAGCCTTGCGGTGCGGCGGGCGTTTTACCCGCCGGCCAGCCGATGACGTTGGCGAATTTTTTGGCCGACTCGGTTGCAAAAGGCTTTGGCAGGTTGACCTCCTGGCTCACGGCAGTTACGGTGGTCGCCCGGGCGGTATCGGCAATGGCTTCTTTTTCCGCCTTGCTGTCCGCTTTTTTGTCATTGCTACAGGCAACCAGCAGGGCCAGCGCGGCCCAGCCCGAAAAGCTGACTAGTTTTCCGATCATGGTGGAGTTGGGTTAATTTCTGCTGCTATTGCCTACCTATACGTACTTTTCGCGCCGGCAGTCATTCTTTTTAGTGAAATCAACCGGGCTTTTACCGGGTACGGTGCCTTTCCGGCCGCTTGCCCCGAAGCATACAACCAAAGGACGCCGGACGGAGTTAAAACCCATACCCAGCTAAAACAGTATCCAGTATGCAAAAGACGATGGATTCCCCCAAAAACCGGTCGGTACAAGGATGGGTTGCCGCGGCCACGCTAAGCCTGCTGCTCACGTTTGCCGCCCTGCCGGCCGCCCATGCCCAGACGGACCATAGCGGCACTCCCGCCAGGACGGGCGGCGCCGTGCCCCTGCCCAAGGGAGCCACCACCGACAAAGGAACGTATACCAGCCAGGATACGGTAGGCCGACGGGCCGCCGGCAGCACGGGTACGTCCGGCAACACCAGCACGGGCACGGACTTGCTCCAGGACACCACCCGCCAGGAGGGCGGCAATTCCGGCAATACCGGCACCCGCCCCCGGCGGGACACAAGCAGCGGCGCACCCAGCGACACCATCGGCGGCGGCAACAAAGCCAGCTACGAGAGTGGCTCCCGGACCAACGACGGCTCCCAACTCAATAGAAACCGGACCAAAGGAACGGGAATCGGCAAGAAGCAATAACCCTTTTTACGGATGGATCTTCGGGTTGCGGACTTTTTGTTCACCACCATTCACCTCGTCATCATTGGGTTTAACCTTACCGGGTGGCTGTGGGAGCGGACCAGAAAACTGCATTTCTGGTGCATCGTGCTCACGGCGGCCTGCTGGCTGCTGCTGGGCATCTGGTACGGCATCGGGTACTGTCCCATTACCGACTGGCAATGGCAGGTCAAAGCAAAGCTCGGTGAGAAAAACCTGCCTGGTTCGTTCATCAAGTATTTCGTGGATCACCTGACGGGCCGCGAGGCCCCGGCGGCCTTCGTCGATACGCTTACCGCCGTTGGTTTTGTGCTTGCCGCCGCCCTTTCGGTGTACGTCAACTTCTTTAAAAAGCACCGGGCAAAGGCCTGGTAACTCCTGCGCTACAGATTCTCTTCAGAATCACCCCGTACATTCGGAAGCAGGAAGGAAAACCTGCGCAAACTTCTCGTCCGATCTTTTGCAAACAGTAACTGGTAAAAAACGCTCCCTTATTGGGGAGCGTTTTCGCAAAAAGCCTTCCCTGCTGGTGGGGGGCTTTTTTTACGGGCAAGCCTTAGGTTTGCGCAACGAAACTGACAACTTTGCAGCGCCGCCTCAGGGGACCGGGCTCCGGTTAGATGCCGCACGGGGAGGCAATTTTTGAAAGCAACCATGCAAAAAGGGTTCGGGCGCATTTGGTCATTCGCAAAGGAACTGTACGCCGAGTGGCAGGCCGACGGCTGTTTCCAGCTGGCCGCCGCGTTGTCGTACTACACCGTTTTCTCCATTGCGCCGATGGTCACCATCATGATCAACGTGACGAGCTACTTCCTGGGGGAAGAAGCCGTTACCGGGGAATTGTACGGGCAGTTGAGCGGGCTCCTGGGACCGGAGGGCGCCGAAACCATTCAGAACATGGTCCAGAATTCGAACCGGCAGCAGAAGGGCCTGCTGGCAACGGTCATCGGCACGGCTACGCTGCTGGTTTCGGCCACCGGGGCGTTTGCGGCGTTGCAGGATGCGCTGAACAAAATTTACGAGGTAAAGGCCGACACCGACGGAGGCGTGTGGGTGGTTCTCTTCAACCGGCTGCTGGCCTTTGGCATGTTGCTCTGCATCGGTGCGCTGCTGGCGTCGTCATTGCTGCTCGAAGTGGCTTTCAGTGCCTTGCGTGATTTCCTGAATGCCGTGCTGGCCGACTTCGCCGTGTACCTGCTGGCTGCCCTCCAGCGCCTGGTTTCCTTCGGCATTTCCACCCTGCTGTTCGCCCTGCTGTTCAAATTCCTGCCCGACGTCAGCATTCCGTGGCGCCGCGTGTGGCCGGGGGCCCTGCTGACGGCCGCTCTGTTCACGGTGGGAAGAACCCTGCTGGGCTACTACCTCGGGCAAAGCAACCTGGCCTCTACCTACGGGGCCGCCGCCTCGGTGGTGCTCATCATGCTGTGGGTCAATTACTCCGCCTGGATTCTGTTCATCGGCGCCGAGTACATCGACGTGTACGTGAAGCGGCGCGGGGAGGTAATTGAGCCGGCCTACTACGCCAAGAAGTTCCGTTACGGCAACCGGCGGGAAAAGCCTCTAACCACCGAATCATGAGCATCCACATCGGCACTTCGGGCTGGAGCTACGACCATTGGCACGGCGTGTTGTACCCGCACGGCATCCCGGCCTGGGAACGGCTCGATTACTACGTGCGGCAGTACCATACCGTAGAACTCAACAGCAGCTACTACCGCTGGCCGAGCCTGGCAGGTTTCAAAAGCTGGCAGCGCCGTCTGCCGCCGGGGTTTCAACTCAGCGTGAAAGCGCCGCGGGGCCTTACCCACGCCAAGAAACTCTACGCCCCGGAGCGGTGGATGGTTCGCCTCCGGGAGAGCTGGCACCAACTGGGCGACAAACGGGCCGTGCTGCTGGTGCAGCTTTCCCCCCTGTTCGCCTGCGACTACGACCGCCTGGCGTATTTCCTCGACCAGGTACCACCCTGGATGCGGGTCGCCGTTGAAATGCGCCACCCGAGCTGGCACCACGACGCCATTTTTTCGCTGCTCGAAAGGCACGGGGCGGCCTACTGCATCATGAGCGGGGCCCACCTGCCCTGCATCCTGCGGGTGACGGCGCCCTTCGTGTACGTGCGGCTGCACGGCCCCGACCACGGGTACCTCTACGCCGGCTCCTATTCCGACAACGACCTGCACTGGTGGGCCGACCGCATCCGCGAATGGCAGTACGCCGGCAAGGAAGTGTACGTCTACTTCAACAACGACGGCGGCGGCAACGCCGTCCGCAACGCCTCCACGCTGAAATGGATATTAGACGGGAGACACTAGACGGGAGACTCGAAATCGGGTTGACCTATTGGTCTGTTCAGCACATCCTCCATTCGCCGTCTCCCGTCTAACATCTCCCGTCTCTCAGGGCTTGAGCACTACCTTCACGCAGTTGTCTTCTTTCTTGTTGAAGATGTCGTACATGCGGGAGGCTTCCGAAAGGGGAACATTGTGCGTAATGATGTCATTGAGGGTGACTTTGCCCTCCTGCACCAGTGACAGCAGGTGGTCGATGTATTTCTGCACCGGCGCCTGTCCGCCGCGCAGCATGATGCCCTTGTCGAACCACTGGTGCAGCGGGAAGTTGTTGTACGGCGTGCCGTACACGCCCACCACCGTGACGGCACCCCCGCGGCGCACCGCGCTGAAGCAGTGTTCGAGCACTTTCATCGTTCCCTTTTCGAGTTGCACGACATTGATGGCCTTCTCCACGAAGCTGCGGTCGGCTTCCATGCCCACGGCGTCCACGCACACGTCGGCGCCGTACCCCGCCGACATTTCGCGGATGGCTTCCACGGCGTCCACCTCCGCGGCGTTGATAACTTCCACGTTGGCCGTGCGGCGGGCCATTTCGAGGCGGTACGGCTGAATGTCGATGCCGATCACGCGGCTCGCCCCGCGCAGCCAGGCCGACTTCATGGCCATGATGCCCACCGGGCCGCAGCCGAACACGGCCACGATTTCACCGCCCTGCATGTTGGCCCAGTCAATGGCCGACCAGCCCGTCGGGAAAATGTCCGTCAGGAACAACACCTGTTCATCGGTGAGGTTGTCGGGCACCACGCGGGGGCCGAAGTTAGCATAGGGCACCCGGGCGTATTCGGCCTGGCCCCCGTCGTAGCCGCCGTACAGGTCCGTGTAGCCGAACAGCGCCGCGCCTTTGCCCGAAAGCATCGCCCCTTCGGGACCGTAGTGCTCCTCGTTGGAATTTTCGCAGTGCGTAGCCATGCCGTGCGTGCAGAAGTAGCAGCCGCCGCAGGCAATCGGAAAGGGTACCACCACGCGGTCACCCTTCTTGAGCTTGGTGACGCCCTTGCCTACCTCTTCCACCACGCCCATGAACTCGTGCCCGAGCACCATGCTGCGGGGCTGCGGAAACATGCCGTTGTAAATGTGCAGGTCGGAGCCGCAGATGGCCGTGGAAGTAACCCGGATGATGGCGTCCTGCGGTTCTTCAATGCGCGGATCGGGTACGGTGTCTACCCGTACGTCCTTTGGTTTGTGAAACACCAATGCTTTCATATAGTGAACAAGTTGAAGTGGTTTGTATTGCATCCCGGTCGTAAGGCCGGCCGGGGCAACGGTTTAGAGAACGGTGCGGGACGCATTAGGTTTCCGAAAAAACGGACGACCGGAGTACGGGGCCGTGGTGGATCGGCCCCCGGGAAAGGGAAGGAATGGTAACGGAATCGTTAAAAAATGGTGCATTTTACGGGGACGCGGCAGGCTGGGAATGAGCAGGAAAGGCACCGTGATTTCTACTTTTCTAAGAAATAATTCCATAATTTTAGGGTACTGCTCAACTGATGATCTCATGAAATACATTTTTTCTGCGCTCCTCCTGCTGCTGTTGTTGGCCTGTAACCGGGAGCGGCCCGAGCGGCGGCTGCTCGTGTATACTTCTCCCACCGGCGCCACCCGCATCGGCGGCCTGCTGGCCGTAGCCAGGGAAAACAACCTGCGGGTGGATACGACTTCGAACGAAGCGTACCTGCACGAAGACAGCCTGCCCCGGTACAGTGCCGTGGTGCTTTGGTACGCCGACGTGAACAGACTAGGCAGCCCGCAACAGGCCGACGTGCAGCGGTACGTGCAGGCCGGCGGCGGCCTGGTAAGCGCCGGTTCACCCACCGCTTCTCCCTACCAGTGGCCCTGGTACTACGCGTTGACCCACCGGGAAACAGACCAACCCGCCGGCGACGCAGTAGCCGTCCGGAAAGTGAGTACGGCCGCGGCAACGGCGCAAAACCAGCGCCAGGCACTTGAATACGACGGGGAGCGGGTTTTTGTACTTCCCGTGGATACGGCCCAACCTGCTCCCGCCGCCCCGGCCCTGAAAGAAGGCATCGCGTACGCCGTGGGCGAGAACCGGGAAACCGATTACGGCAAAGCCCGCAGCCCCCGGGTGCCCGAGGAAAACCGCTTCGTGAAAGTGCCGCTGGCCGGCGATTTCGACGAACCCATGCAGATTGAAATTGCCAAAGACGGCCGTGTGTTCGTGATTGAGCGGAAAGGCGCCCTCAAACTGTACAATCCCGAAACCAAGTCCGTGCGGGTGATTGCGCGGCTCGACGTGTTTTCGCTGCTCGAAGACGGTTTGCTCGGCATGGCCCTCGACCCGGCGTTTGACCGCAACGGTTGGGCGTACTTCTTCTACTCCCCCGCCGGCGACGTGCCCAAGCAGCACGTGTCGCGGTTTACGATGAAGGACGACAGCCTGCTGATGAACACCGAAAAGGTGCTGCTCGAAATTCTGGTGCAGCGCGAAACCTGCTGCCATTCGGGCGGCGGCCTGGAGTTCGGTCCCGACGGGCTGCTCTACATTTCGGCCGGCGACAATACTTCTTCCAAGGAATCGAGCGGCTACACGCCCCTCGACGAACGGCCGGGCCGGGCGCCGTTCGATTCGCAGAAATCCTCGGCCAACACCAACGACCTGAGGGGTAAGATTCTCCGCATCCGGCCCGAACCCGACGGCACCTACAGCATTCCGGTCGGCAACCTGTTCCACAAGAGTGAGCCCGGTACCCGTCCCGAAATCTACGCGATGGGCTGCCGCAACCCGTTCCGCTTCACCGTGGACAAGCGGGGCTGGGTGTACTGGGGCGACGTGGGCCCCGACTCGGGCGTGGACAGCCTCCGCGGGCCGCAGAGCTACGACGAGTTTAACCAGGCCCGGGCGTCGGGCTACTTCGGCTGGCCCTACTTCGTGGCCGACAACAAGGCGTACCCCGACTACGACTTTACCACCAATACCATCCTCAAGGAATACCAGAACCCGCTGAAGCCCGTGAACCTTTCGCCTAACAATACAGGCCGGCAAGAATTGCCGCCGGCGCAAAAGCCCATGATCTGGTACCCGTACGGTCCTTCCGAAACGTTCCCGATGCTGGGCACGGGCAGCCGCAGCGCCTGCGCCGGGCCGTTCTACTACGCGGCCGACTTGGGGAAGGCGCCCTACAAATTCCCGGCCTACTACAACGACCGCATGTTCATCTACGAATGGGCCCGCGGCTGGATCAAGACGGTGGCCTTCGACCGCGACGGCAACATGACCAAGATCGAAGATTTCCTGCCCGGCACCCCTTTCTCGAAGCCCATCGACCTCAAGTTTGGCCCGGACGGCGCCTTGTACGTACTCGATTACGGCAAGGATTATTTCTCCAAGAACGAGGACGCCCTGCTCTCCCGCATTGAGTATACGGAAGGCAACCGGGCTCCCCTGCCCCGCATTGCCGCCGACCGGACGGTAGGCGCCGCTCCGCTCACGGTGCGTTTCTCGGCCAAAGGTTCCACCGACTACGACAAGGCCGATTCGCTGCGGTACGAATGGGATGTACCGGGCGGCAAGGACCCATCCGGAAGCGCCGAAGCCACGCACACGTTTACCAAGCCGGGCGTTTATAAAGTGACCTTAAAAGTGACCGACCCCCAGGGCGAAAGCGCCACGGCCGTGCAGGAGATCAAAGTGGGGAACGCCAAACCGCAGGTGCAGGTAGCCCTGGCCGGCAACCAAACGTTCTTCTGGGACAATGGCAACATTGACTACCAGGTACGGGTAGATGACAAGGAAGACGGCACCCTCGGCAGCGGCATTGACCCGGCCCGGGTGGACGTGTACTTCGACTACCTCCAGCAGGGCCGCGACCTGGCGCTGGTCATGGACGGGCAGTACGAAACGGGTTCGGCCAAGTACCTGGTGGGCAAGCAACTGATTGAGGCCAGCGACTGCCGTTCCTGCCACGCCAACGACAAGGAATCGGTGGGACCGGCGTACAAGGCGGTGGCGGCGCGGTACAAGGGCAACTACCAGGCCCTGTTGTTCCTGCCGCAGAAAATCATCAAGGGCGGCAACGGCAACTGGGGCGAACGGCTCATGTCAGCCCACCCGCAAGTCACCACCGACCAGGCTACCGAAATGGTAAAGTACATCCTGTCGCTGGCCAACGAAGTGGAAAAACGGCCCGTGCAGGGGCGCATTGCCACCCGGCAGCACCTGGGCACCGGCGAGGAAGGCCGCTATTTCTTCACGGTAACCTACACCGACAAAGGTGCCAACGGCATTGGTCCGATCACCACCCGCGAAGTGGTTGCGCTACGGCACCCCAAACTGGAGGCCGATGAATGCGACGCCTTCAGCAAAGTGGGCAAGTCGAGGCCCAACGCGGGGGCCCTGGCTTTTGCCGGCGGCGCCCGGGACGGCGGTCACATCCTGTTCAAAGGAATCGACCTTACCGGCGTGGAGGCCCTGACTTACCGCGTGGCGGCCCGGGAACACGGCGGCGCCATTGAACTGCACCTGGATGCGCCGGATGGCCCGGTGGTGAATACGGTGCAGGTGAAACCGACGTTCCGCAAGCAGGGCGGCGTGTGGGAGTTGCAGCCCGAAAACTGGGCGGAAGTAACCGGCCGCCTCTCCCCTGCCACTGGCAAGCACGACCTGTACTTTGTGTTCAAAAATGACCAGATCAAAGACAAGGGCCTGATGAACGTGGACTGGATTTACTTCCGGCCGGGCAGCAAGGCAATGGCATCCCGATAAGAAGGGTTGCTGTTAAAAGAGAAAGGCTGTCACGGGGAATGACAGCCTTTTTTTCATTGAAGAAAGCTTTACCGGGCTCATAAGGCTGCGGGAGACGTGGCCGGTGCTGGTAAAGCGTAACCGAACTCTTTACAGTTTTTCGATCTCCTCCCTGGTTAACTTGGTAGCCTTCATGATTTGCTCGATGGGCATATTCATCTGCTTCAACTCTCTGGCCGTTTCGACCCGTGCCTCCAACCGGCCTTCCTCCTGGCCTTGTTTCTTTCCTTGCTGCAATCCTTGCCTCATCCCCTTCTTCATTCCCTTCTCCTGCCCCTTTTGAAGCATATAATCCATCGCGTTCTGGTTATCGCGGAATGCTTTCAAGCTTTCTTGGTATGTTTTCATTTCTTCCGGATTTAGTTTGGCTATTTCTGCTTCGCTAAACAGTTTTTCAAAAATCTTCTCCTGCAACTGAGGGGGTTGTGCCCGCAACTTCTGCAAGTTCTTCAGTACATACAACCACTTGTCGAAGTGCGTCACCAGTTGCGACGCTGGCTTCTTGAAGCGGGGTATTTCCAGGTATATAAACGTAAGCTTTTCGTAAAAGACTTCAAAAGTTCGTTTGTCGAGCAACTGCACTTCCCGGAAATACCGGTCCCCGGCATCCACCTTGTCCCGGAAACGGAAATTCAAAATGCCAATCTTGTAAACCGCTTTCAAACGGTAATCCCAGTCTTTGCCCTTGGGCGCCTGCTGGTGAATGGGAAAGGTGGCATAAAATACACTCCGGTCTTTGAAGTACGCCTGGGGTACGTTCTGCAATTCAATGATGAGCCTAGCGCCTTGCTGATTTTCGCAGTACAGGTCAAACACCGCTTTCCGGTCCGTTTCCGTTTTGCCCAGGTTCTCGGTATTGAGGTACGTCAAATCCCGGATTTGCTCCCGGTTGCCCATCACTTGGTTCAAGAAGTCAATCAACAGGTCTTTATTGACCTCCGTTCCGAATAACTTCTTAAAGCCGAAGTCAGTAAAAGGATTAATGTATTTTTCTTTGCTGCTCACTTTGCAAAACTAGCATTTTGCGTACAACAGTCAACAAATTGTATTGAATATTTTAATATTTACTTTACATTCTTTGGATTTCTCTGCTGCCCGGCTATGTGTCTAGTGAACAGTACAAATAGCCCGGCCGACCGGAATGAAGCAACTGCCCACCTCCGGGATGAGGTGCAACGCAAAAGCGGGAAGAATGCCTGCCGTCAAAAAGCTCCACGTGGAACGCTGGCGGGAAGCGGAGTACGTAACGGGTTGCCGGGCCGGGGCTACCTGGGTTGTGAGGCAGCCCGACGCGCCGGGTAGCCGAAGTGCCGGTCGGCAAAAGCCAGGAACTGCTCCCAGTCGTACACCGTAATGTCGTGCTTGCCCGTGCGGATGTGGTACCCGATGCCGTTGCCCACGGGCTGATTCACCGGTGGCATCTGGTCCGTGCCCAATCCCGGCTTGCCGAACAGGGCGTACACGGGTTCGGCGTGTTTGGCGGCCAGGAACTCACCTGTGGGGTCGGCCCACTGGTCGTCTTCGGCACTGGCCACGTACAAGGGCCGGGGCGCCATCAGGGCCAGCAGCATGTGCTGGTCTACGGGCAGTTGGTCTACCCGGTCGTTGTATGTCTTGTACCGGGGGCTGAACCAGTGCGGGAACGCCGTATTGATCACTTTTACTGTTTCGCCGTAATTGCGCCGGGCCAAAGCCGTGCCGCCCTCCCCGGAATTGTTGGAAACCACCACGGCAAAGCGGGTATCGTTGGCGGCGGCCCACAAGGCGGCCTTCCCCAGCCGCGAATGGCCCGTGATTACGACCCGCCGGGCGTCAACGGCAGGGTCGGTTTCCAGGTAGTCCATCAGCCGGCTCAGTCCCCAGGCCCAGGCGCCGATGGCCGACCACTCCTGCGGGGGGACGTTCAACTCCGGCTGCAACGTAGTGCGGATGCCCGTTTTCCAACCTTCCTCATGGTCAGGTTCCAGGTCGCCGTAGTAAGCGGTAGCCAGGCCGTAGCCCCGGGACACCAGTTCTTCCACCGGCCAGCGGCGGGAGTGCGTACCCCGAGAGGAGTCGGAAGCCTGGTTATTGGCCGTCCGGTAGTCGGGGCTGTTGCGCATCCAGCGGGTAGAAAGCGCAATGCCGGGATCGCTGTTTACGCAGTGGTTGCCGCAGTAGTTGAGCCCGGTGAATACCGGTACGGGGCCGGTTGCGCCTTTGGGCAGGTACAGCAGAATGTCCATGCTGGGGGCATTGTCGCCGCGGGTGAAGAAAACGGTGATTTGCTTGCGAATGGCTTTGCCACCCAAGGCGTCGGCATCTTCCGAAACCACTTTGAAGTGCAAGTCTTTGGGCTTGCCCGGCATGCGGCCGTACACGTGTTCGGCGAACAGGGCCAGCACGGCGGGTCGCGCCTTGCGTTCCCACTGCCGGGTAGATTTGGTCGTTTTGCCATTCGGGAGCCGCAGCGGGTCGGGCAGCGTGTACGACCCTGCTTGCGATTCGTCGTAGTTGGGGGCGGTGGGTTGTGCCTTGGCGGAAAGGGCGTTGGCGGCCAGGGCAGCCACCATCAACAAGGTACATATGAGTAGCCGGTTCATAAGGGTAAGAAGTAGCGTCGCGTACTGAATCTACGCCAAAAACCGTACGATCCCAACCGCTGAATGAGTCGAATCCCATTCGGACGGCGGTTTGGCAGCCGGGAAATTATTTTTGGGCCAGACTACGCCTTACGCTTGTGGATTTACCCAAAATTCTTGCTACTTTTGCCGCACCAAATTCTTTTGTCCACGTGGTGGAATTGGTAGACACGCCATCTTGAGGGGGTGGTGCCGCAAGGTGTAGGAGTTCGACTCTCCTCGTGGACACAGTATATAGCATATAACGCCCTGTAAATCATGCATTTACGGGGCGTTTTGCTTTGTAGGGCAAGTTAATTAGTTGTTTTTGCTCAATTCAAAGTACAATAGCTAGGGCAATTGTAAACAGTGTAGGCGATCGGATTGAGGAAATTCGTAAGTCCGGGTTCATGGACAGAACGCATTCGCATAAGGCGATATGGTTTCGAAGGAAGCCCTCAAAAAAGACCTCAATCTGTTGCAGATAAACGATTACACGGTCAAAGGCGATCTTGAGAATTTGTCGAAGGTGTGAAGGGAGAGCTACCAAATCAAATTTAAAAAGTAAGCTACGGCTGGTCCTTTGCTGCGCTTCGGCCAGGCCGCATGGGCCAGCCCCTTGCCGGGCACTGCTGCCTGGGCGGCAATGCGTGATGAGCAGCTACTCACCTTTCCCCGGTTGAGAGAATTTATTGGAGTCCATTCATAACTCTCCCTAATGAAAACCCTTTTATTCAAGTTCTCTTGCCTGATAATGACAAGCTTCATGTTGTTGGAATTCACCGGTTGTAAAGAAGAGGAAGCAATTCCTCCTAAAGAACCTATTGCTGAAGAGATACCCAAAGTTGCAGAACCGCTCCCTACTGAACTTACTACGGCTGAGAAACCACTTTGTAGGACAACCAAATCATATGTTTATGTACGAGACATAATCAGTACCACTACTTTTGAATACGATAGTGAAGACAGGTTGATAGCTCAAAAAGGAATCTCTACAAGTGGTACGGGGGAAAGCGGTTACACAAAAAGCTTTGAATATAACTTAAGAGGACAAGTCATCAGACATACTTCAAAATCATATTATAAAGAAGGTACCCAACAAGGCTCAGCCGATTGGAGCACCTTTTTTGAGTATGATCAGAAAGGACAAGTAATTAAGCTGGAAGAGGTAAGAGTTAACACCCAAACAGGAAAGGAAACCAGGTTTACTTATACCCAAGAGTACGACAGCGAGGGCAATAGGACAAAGGTAAGTCGGCTGTATGGGGATAGCGCTGCTGTTGTTTCCCTCTATGAGTACAAGGACGGGGATTGCGTAAAGGCAATTACGAATATGGGTAGCAATTTTGAGAGGGTCACCGAGTATGAATACTACTTAGACCGTGAGAATAAGAAGCAGGCTGAGCAAGCTACTATTTGGGGGTACGGTCACAGCGCCGAGAAACATATGCTCAAGAAAGAGACTGCTACCCCTAAAGATGAATCCCAATCCGGGTATTACAATGAGTATAGCTACGAGTACAACGATCAGGGATTTGTAGTAAAAAGCATCATCGATCCAGCTGGAGGAGAGCAATATGTTACTACTATTATTAATGAGTACGTATGCCAATAACGCTACGTGATAGAACAGGAGCAGAAACAACGAAGCCGCTCGGAGCAATCCAGCGGCTTTTTCGTTTCCATGCCTGACTGTATTGACCGGCTGAGGCTTCAGCCGCTCCGATTAGTCGGACAATTGATTGATAGTTATCTTAGATATTGAAGCCGCTTTTTTTGGATTACATGGGGGGCGGAAAGCTAGTGGCTCCACAAAGGAGGTAAGGTAGCACCAAACCAAGATACATGCACATGGCAATACAGGCAGCAGGACGAACGGATATGTACTTGACCCGGGTGCGGTGGGCGGCAAGCAGGCCCTTACCTTTCAACCCGGACGGGTATATAACCCCGCACTACTCAACTCGTCTTTATGAAATTCAAACTTCTACTGCTCATTGCGCTGTGCGCAGCTACCGTCAGCCGGGCCCAAATGGTTGACTCCTACACAAAAGGGCATTACTTCGATGTCAATAACAACAAACACACCGGTCTGCTCAAACTCAACGCCGTGTATTCCAGCCTGGAGTTCAAGGCGGATGAAATGCAGAAGCCGGTAAAGCTCTCTACCCAGGAGGTAATCGCGTTTGTAATGGAAAAAGACTCATTTACCGTCGTAGGAGACTACGAAGTACCCTACGGCCTTTCAAGCACTACCATTTCCAGTTCCTTTGCCAAAGTCATCAAAACCGGGGAGGTAACCCTCTACGAAGTTGCCACGGTGGTCGGTTATCAGCAAAACGCAGCCATCATCTCGGGCAGCTATTTGTTGCAGAAAAACAACAGCAGCCAGGTAGTGCGGGTACCGGACGGTGCCGCAAGATTCAAAAAAGCCATGTCTGATTACTTCTCCGAGTCAGGCATTGTTAGCCAGCACATCAAAACCGGGACGTTCACGCACGACCACCTGCTCCAGATCGTAGACCTGTACAACCGGGAGCATACCATCAGTGCCATCGCCGTCCAGTCGCTGAATGGATTCTGATGCAACGCCGGTTCATACCATACACCTGACCGATTCCAAGCCAACGGCTGGTAAATGAATGCCAGCCCCAAAGCCAACAAAAAACCCGGCCTTCTTACAAGGGCCGGGTTTTTTGTTGGTAAAAAAAGCCAAACTACTGCTTCACGAACTTCAGCACCCGGCGACCGTGCGCCGTGTCGATCTTGAGCAGGTACAAGCCTTGCGGCAAGGTGCCTACGCCGATCTGTAATTGATCGGGACCGCTCACCTGGTGCGCATTCAGCAACCGGGCATTGCCGGCCGGGTCGGTAATGGTGGTTGCTTCCACGGCTTCGGCCGGGAAAGGCAACGTAACCGTCAGCCGGTCCGACGCGGGGTTGGGGTACAGGGTGGCTTTCCAGGTTTCGGTGCCGGCAGCGATATCCTCCGCGGCCGTGCGGGCGGCAGCCGCAACCGGGACGACCTCAATGGCTGAAATCAGCGGTGCGTCGGCCGTGCCTTTGGCGAAGAAAAGGTTTAGAATGCCGTCGGTTACCGTGACCTGTACGGTTTCTTTGATGGCCCGCATCGCCCCGCCGGCCTTGGCAAACACGTCGTAGTCGGAGAGGCGCTTAACGTTCTCCACGTACACGTTAAACTTCCGGGAGCCCACGCCGCCCGTCGTGCGGGAACCGAAGTACGTTTCGGCAAAATGCAGCGTTACGTTGAACGTACCGTTGCCCGAAGGCAGGCCGTAGGAGAAGGAAGTGCCCACCCGGGCGTTGCGGTACAGGGCGTCGTCGGTGGTGCCGGCAATCTCCCCGCTGGCAATGCTCGACACGGTGCCCGAGGCGTAATAGCTATCCGCCGAGAACCGTTTGCCGGCACCCGTGGTAAAGGCGCCCCCCCCGCGTTGATGGTCAGGGCACTGCCGGCCGGCAATACTTCAATGGCTTTGATGGCCGGGTTGTCGGCCGCCCCTTTGAGGAAGGCCAGGTTCAACGTGCCGTCCATTACGTTTACCCGGAAGGTTTCCTGGGCCACCTTGAGGGCGCCGCCGGCCCGGGCAAACACGTCGTAATCCGTCAGCTTGCGGACGCCTTCCAGGTTGACGTGGAACTTGCGGGAGCCGATGCCGCCCGTGACGGTGTTGCCCCAGTAGGTTTCGGCAAAGTGCAGCACTACGTCATACGAGCCGTTGCCGGTCGGGAAGTTGTAGGAGAATGACGCGCCGTGACGCCCCGTCTGGTAGAGGTAGTCGTCGGCCGTGCCGCCGATGCCCAGCGCGGTAGTCACCGATACCGAACCGCCCGAGAAGTACGCATCCGCCCCGAAGCTCCGCGCATCGATGGTGGAGAAGGCATTACCGCCCGCATTGACGCGGAAAGCCGTTACCGCCGGGACCGGCTTCACCGTTACGGTAATCTGCTGCTCGTCGGAGGCGGCCGGGTAACCATTGTCGGTTATTTTCACCCGGAAGGTGTACGTACCGGGTACCGTCGGGGTCCAGCTAAAGGCGCCGCTGGCAGTCTGCATGTAGTTTTCGAACGCCAGGCTGGTCCCAATGGCAGCGCCGGCCGGTACTGTTCCCGCCAGGCTGAACTTCAGGTCCTGGGGTGGATAGTCATTGTCAATGGCTTTGGCAATAAACGTGAGCTTCTCGCCGGCCGTGACCGTTTTGTTGCCAATGGCGGACAACACGGGCGGGTTGTTGGTCGGGCTGACGGTAACCGGCACGACTTCAATGGCCGACACCTTGGGTTGGCTGGCGGTGCCGGGCACGAAGTTGATGTTCAGGGTGCCGTCGGTAATCTCCAGGTTGAACTGTTTGACGTCGGCCCGGAGGGCGCCGCCCGTGGTGGCGAAGATGTCGTATTCCGTCAACTGGCGGGTGCCTTCGATGTCAACGTTGAATTTGCGTGAGCCCACGCCCCCGGCGACCCGGCTGCCCCAGTGAATTTCGGCAAAATGAAGCCTCACGTAGTATTTGCCCGGTTTTACGGGAATGTTGTAGGAGAACGTGCCCCACCGCTCGGAGTGGTACAGGGTATCCAGGTCCGTATTTTCAATTGCGGGGCTGGTGGACAACTTAGTCGTGGAGCCGCCGGTCACGTATTTGTCGGCGCTGAAGGTCCAGTACGTACCGTGTTGGATGTATTCCGGGCCGCCGGCGTTGAGGCGGAGTACGGGGCTCGGCGTGGCGGACGGGTCGTACTTCCACACTTCCCGGCCGTTTACGCCGTCATCCGCGCTGAAATACAGTACGCCGTTCACGTTGGTCAGGTACGCCGGGTACGAACTGGCTTCCCAGTCTACGTAGGTGGTATTGATGTCGGCTACCACGATGGTACCGGCGTCCGTCCCGTCGCTGCGCCAGAGTTCGGTATCCAGTTCCGTATACTCACCGCCCCCATCGTATTCGGGGAAGACCAGGTACCCGTTCAGACTGGTAAAGTAACTGAAATCGGGGGCCGTGCCTAAACCCATGTCCCGCACCATGGATACCGTGCTGCCGTTGATTTTGTAGAGGGCCTTGTTGGACGTACCGATGGAGTGGGCAAAGAACACCGTTCCGTTCACGTCAACCAGTTCGCTGGTGGTAGGGGTGCTGATGGAGCCCAGCTCCCTGATTATCGCAGTGCCGGCGGTGGTGCCGTCGCTCCGCCAGACGACATTCGTGTAAAAATCGGCCTCGGTGTAGAAATACAACGCGTTGTTGGATACCACCAGCTTGCTGGCCCCGCCCGAGAAAGAATCGTCGCCGGAGGGGTTGGGCAGGGTGCTTACGCGGACCGTACCGGCCGGGGTGCCGTCCGTCTTCCACAGGCCACTGCCCACGAAGTACACCTGCCCCTTGTAATTGGCGAACGAAGACGGGTACGCACTGTTGAGCAGAATGGTGCCGGCGGCCGTGCCGTTGCTCCGGTACACGCCCCCGTTCTGGGTCGTGAAGTACAGCGTGCCATTCCCGTTGAAGAGGTTGTTCGGGGACGACCCGGCCGGGTAGCCGAAGGCATCGACTCCGGAAAGAATGTCCTTGACCAGCACCGTACCCGCCGCCGTACCGTCACTTTTCCAGAGTTCTTCGCCGTTCACCCCGTCGTTGGCCGCAAAGTACAGCACGCCGTTGACGTTGCAGAACGAAGTAGCTGACCACGAAATGCTGGTGAAGGTTTTGACCGGCACGGTGCCGGCGGCCGTACCGTTGCTTTTCCAGAGGCTGGACCCGGCGGCAAAGAACAGCGTCCCGTTCACGTTGGTCAGCTTGCTGGGGAAAGAACCTTCGGCCCCGGGTATAATGTCCTTTACCAGCGTCGTGCCGGCTTCCGTACCGTTGCTTTTCCAGAGTTCAACGCCTTGCGTGCCGTTGTCGGCCGCAAAGTACACCGTGCCGTTCACGCCCACGAAGCCGTAGGGGTTGGCGTTGCCGGCGCCGGGATTGATGTTCTTGACCAGCCGCGTTTGCGCCGGCAGGGTGAAACCAGCCAGCAGCAACCACAACAAAAAGGGGAAAAAAAGGTGCTTTGACACTTTTCCACGGGAGTAGGAGTGTAACATAAGGGAATGGATGAAGGGGTAATGAATAAGAGGGTGGAGAGATTTTCAGAAAGTCACGAAAGGCGTAGTGATACGGATAGTGAATCGGGGACCGCGCATCAGCGCAGATACGACGGTCCAATGATCAAATGATACCCTCCGGTTCATCTGTCTGATCAGGTGCATCTGGGCATAAATGCGCCCCGTTGCCCGGTAGAGGGAAGCAAGCGGCAGAAGACGGACGGGTATTGCGCAGGTTTGGTAAGGACGGTTTGGGGCAAGGATCAGATGCGACGGATGAGTCTGAACTTAACTTAGGAGGCGTAAGGTGGTAGGGAGAAAAATAATACGAAGCGTATTGATTCTATGTACAAGAATAAACATATATTGACATAGTTGCAATACTTACCCGGCCCTGGTAATTAAAAAATAGTTGGCTGCGTAAAATTTCCCTCACCTTGAAGGACAGCCAGTTAACACCCGGGTCCGTAACGGCCCGCCAGAAAAGAAATAACCGTTCCGTTGCGCCACGGTACGCCGGTCGGCACCCCGGCGGCAGTAAGGTAACAGACCAGATTTACCTTTTGACTGGTGTAAGCAACCGGCCGTTTTCGGACCCTTGTGCCGGGCCCGGTGGCCGTAGCCGCGGCAACCCGGACCAGCCAAAAAAACCGGACCGGGTCGCTAACCACGCCTGATTATAAAGCGTTTGTACCGAGACAATCACCACCAATCCCTACGCTATGCGCCGGATTCTACTCTTTGCGTTCCTGGTCCTTTCCAGCCTGGCTGCCCGGGCCTCGTACATTCTGCTCCCGATGGACGATGCCCAGTCCAATCACTTGAAAGCGTACGGGGTGGCGTACTGGGTGTTGCAGCAAAACACGGAAGTAGACTGGCTGCTCAACTACCAGGGCGGCAGCTTTATGTTCCGGTACGACCGCAAATTCGAGAACGAACTGAACGTCCGGGGCGTGAGCTACCAGGTCATCTCCGACGCCCAGCAAGTGCAGATCACCAACCAGGTGAGCCAGCCCGACGTGAACATGGACGTGATGCGCCTCGACAAACCCCCGAAAATCGCCGTCTACTCCCCCAAGTCGAAGCAGCCCTGGGACGACGCCGTGACCATGGTGCTGGTGTACGCCGAAATTCCCTACGAAACCGTGTACGACGGTGAGGTGCTCGATGGCAAACTGCCGCGTTACGACTGGCTGCACCTGCACCACGAAGATTTTACCGGGCAGCACGGCAAATTCTACCGCACCCACGGCAACACGCCCTGGTACCGGGCCATTCAGAAGGAAGACCAGGCCACGGCTACCAAGTACGGCTTCGGCAAGGTGTCGCAGATGAAACTGTCGGTGGTGAAGAAGGTGCGCGACTTCTGCGGCGGCGGCGGTTTCCTGTTTGCCATGTGTTCGGCCGCCGACACCTACGACATTGCCCTCTCGGCCGACGGGGTGGACATCTGCGAGTCGGTGTACGACGGCGACCCCTCCGACCCCAATGCGCAGAAAAAGCTCGATTTCAACAATACGTTTGCCTTCCAGAACTTCACCCTCAACCGCGACCCCTTCGACCTGGAGTCTTCCGACATCGACAACCAGCCCTACGAGCGGGGCCTGAGCGAAGGCAACGACTTCTTCTCGCTGTTCCAGTTCTCGGCCAAGTGGGACCCCATCCCTACCATGCTCACCCAGAACCACCAGACCGTGGTGAAGGGCTTTTTGGGACAGACCACCGGCTTCAAGAAGAACCTGCTCAAGCCCGACGTGGTGGTGATGGGCGAAACCCGTTCCATCAATGAAGTCAAGTACGTGCACGGCACGATGGGCAAGGGCACCTGGACCTTCTACGGGGGCCACGACCCGGAAGACTACCAGCACCTGGTCAACGAAGAGGCCACTGACCTGGCTTTGCACCCCAACTCGGCCGGTTACCGCCTCATCCTCAACAACATTCTCTTTCCGGCCGCCCGCAAGAAGAAGCAGAAGACCTAGTCGTTCGAAAAAAATTCCAGTTTTTTTTCGTTTCGCCAAAACAATTGTTGGCCGGGTGGGTTCTACATATCAAATTGCTAACCAATCTTAACGAACTGGGGCAACTGCCCTACCCGACGCCGGTCCTCGTAACCGGCGTTCGCGTTTATGGGGGAAGGGAAGGGTTCACGCAAAACCGGGGTTCACGCAAAGACGCAAAGGAGGAGCGCAAAGGCGCAAAGAAAAGGACGCCTCTGTTTTCTCTTTGCGGTCTTTGCGCTCCTCCTTTGCGTCTTTGCGTGAACCTGTCTGTAGCCAGGTCCATCTCCTCCGCAATCCGGAAAAATTGCCCTACCTTTAATCATGGGGAATGCAATTCCGAACAAGAACGGGTACACCGCCGGGGAGTACCTGGAAGGGGAAAGGACGGCCGAGTACCGGTCCGAATACTACTTTGGGGAAGTGTTTGCCATGGCCGGCGCCACGCAAACCCACAACCTGATTACCGGAAACGTATTTGCTTTGCTGCGGGCATTGGCCCGTACTACCAAATGCCGGGCTTTTTCCTCGGACATGCAACTGGAGGTGATTCCGGGGAAGTTCTACGCGTACCCGGACGTGATCTACACCTGCGACCACTCTGACCACAACGAACGGCTTACCCTCAAACGGCCCGTTTTGCTGGTGGAAGTCTTGTCCGACAGTACCGAGTCTTTTGACTTGGGGAGAAAGCTGGATGAATACCTGAAAATTCCGTCCCTCCTGTACTACCTGATCGTGCAGCAGAACGCGCACCACGTGCGGGTGTACGAACGCAAAGACGGCGAATGGAAATATTCAGTCGTGGAAGGCCTGGAGGGGCAGGTGCACTTGCCCCAACTGGGCGTCTCCCTTCCCATGGCCGACATCTACGAGGACGTTTTGCTGGAGCCGCAGCCCTTCCGGGGCTAATCCCTTACTCATCGTACCAACTGCCGGGACTGGCCGGGCCGGGATAAAAACCCGTTTCGAGGATTTCCAGTTTTCCCGCCGCGTATTGGCAGAGCTGTACGTACACCCGTGGCTGCGGAGCCTCCCGTACCAGCCCGTGAAAGTGCCCCAACGCCTCCCGCAAATCATCGAAGGGGATTTCCTGCAAGACCGTGCCGTCCGGGCGGCTCACCCGAATGGAGTACGTAAACCGGCCTTGTTGGTCCCTGGCGGGCATGGTTGGTGAAAAGGGGCAGCTATATACTAATATATACTAATCTATACCGGGGAACGGGTTCCAGGGTTTTGAATTCGCAGGATTTTTACGGGATTTAGTATAAAAAAGGCAAGCCCTTTCGTCGGTAGGCCATAGACCCCCGGCGCGAAAGGTGGCCCCATTTTCTTATCTTGCGGGGAAAAGGACCTTTCACGCAGACCGCTACGCCGCAAAAGACGATACATGAGACGCATCAACCTGACTACCCGCATCTTCCTGGGGCTGCTGCTCGGGGTAATTATCGGCCACCTGTTCCCGGACACCATTTTTACCATCGGCAGTTTTTCGCTCAAAACCACCGACTTCCAGATCCTGAGCGACATCTTCCTGCGGCTCATCAAAATGATCATCGCCCCGCTGGTGTTTGCAGTACTGGTGGTGGGCATTGCCAAAGTGGGCGATTTCAATGCCGTCGGGCGGATCGGGGCCAAGACCATCTCCTACTTCATGTTCGCCACGCTGCTGGCCCTCACGCTGGGGCTGATCCTGGTGAACATTTTTAAGCCCGGTGAAGTGATGAACATTCCCCTGCCGCCGGCCGGCGCCGACTCGGGCGTATCGGCCAAGGCGCAGGACCTGAAAAGCTTCATCTCGCACATTTTCCCCACCAGCGTGATCGACGCCATGGCCAACAACGAGATTCTGCCCATCGTGGTGTTCTCATTGTTCTTCGGCATCGGCACGGCGGCCATCGGTGAACAGGGCAAGGTAGTGGTGAAAGCCATGGACGCCATTGCCCACGTGATGTTCAAGGTGACCAACTTCGTAATGAACTTCGCGCCGTACGGCGTGTTCGGCGCCATGGCGGCCGTGGTCAGCCAGCAGGGCATCGGCATCCTGGGCGGCTACGTCTACCTGATCGCCTGCTTCTACGGCGGCCTCATCTTCTTCATCGGGGTAGTGCTGTCGTCCATCTGCCTGGCGGTGGGCATTCCCTTCGGCCGGCTGTTCTCGTACATTAAGCAGCCCTTCATCCTGGCGTTCAGCACGGCCAGTTCCGAAGCCGCCTTTCCCCGCACCGTAGAGGCCCTCGAAAGCTTCGGGTGCAGCAACCGCATCGTGAGCTTCGTACTGCCGCTGGGCTACTCGTTCAACCTCGACGGCTCCATCATGTACATGACGTTTGCCACGGTATTCATCGCCCAGGCCTACGGCATTCCGCTCACGCTGCAACAGGAAATCACGATGATGCTGATGCTGCTGGTCACCAGCAAGGGCGTGGCCGGCGTACCCCGGGCGTCGCTGGTCGTGATTGCCGGCACACTCAGCATGTTCAACATTCCCCAGGAAGGGCTGCTGCTGCTGCTGGGCATCGACCAGATCCTCGACATGGGCCGCTCGGCCACCAACGTAATCGGCAACGCCGTGGCAACCTGCGTGGTTTCCAAGTGGGAAGGCGAATTCAACCTGGCTCCCGAAACGGCCGCCGAGGCATCGGTGAGCAACCCCGAAAAAGTCCAGTTGTAGCGGCTGCCGCACCCGTAGCAAGAGTGCGGCAGCGGCCAACGGGTTCCGCCGTTAAGCCGCACGGCCCCCGTAAAAATATTTTGACAAAAAGTTTATTTTCCGCCGGAAAATTACATTCTTTGGTTACTTTTTGATTTGATCCCCGGTGCGACCGGACCGTCCGCCGCCGTATCTGATCTTTTGCTGTAAAGCCGTTCATTAAGCGGCGTCCCCGTACCCGGGCGGTTCTCCGCCCGCGGAATGCCTGCCAGCTTTTTTTGTTCATGCTGCCTCCGGGCCTGGTTTACCGGGCGCCGCGGGTCGTGCGCGTTCCTCCCTTGCCGCTACGCTTCCGCGGAAGTTTTGCAAACGCTTGCATTGCCCAATGCGCTTTGCGCTCTTTTTTCCTCAACCCATGATCCTACCGTTATGAAAAACCACTTTCTACGATTTACGGGCAGCCGTACCCTTGCCGGGGGCTGGCTGATTGCATTGCTGCTGGGTTGGAGCCAACTCCTGGCCCAGCCCGGGCTGGTGAAGGACATTAACCCCGGACCGGCCGGCTCCGACCCAATGGAACTCACCGATTTTAAAAACACGCTTTTTTTCACCGCCAATGACGGTACGCACGGCCGGGAACTCTGGAAGAGCAACGGTACCACCGCCGGTACGGTACTCGTAAAGGACGTTGCGCCGGGCGCATGGGGGAACGTTTCCTTCCTGAGCGCTACGGCCGATTCGTTGTTTTTCGTTAACCGGGAAAATGCGGATGGGGGAAGCTTCCACGAATACTGGCGCAGCGACGGTACGGGAGCCGGTACCGTATTGGTTACCGAATTTGTGGGCTTCGACCTGACCGCTTACAAAGGGGATGTCTATTTCATTGACGGCTACGAGGGCGACCCACCCAACAGTACCCGTCTCATGAAGGTCGGTCCCGCAACCGGCGGCGTAACAACCGTGAAGCAGTTGCGCACCGACTATGGGCCGGGATACGGGGGCGTTTATTTCCTTCGGGAACACGACGGCTTTCTGTACACGGCAAGCGGGGCACTCACGGAGGAATGTTGCCTTGCGTACAAGCTCTGGAAAAGCGACGGCACCGGGGCCGGCACGACGGCCATCGACCTGCCAGGCAACCACCGCACTTCCCGGATGAAGGCCTACCGCTTCGAGGGCCAGTACTTCTATTTCACCATTTCCGACTTCCACCTGACCCCGGAGTTTCCGTTTTTTCATTACCGGACGGACCTAAACACGGGAGAAACCGTATTGTTAGGCAACACCCGGTGGGATGACGAAACCCTTACCCGCACGGCGGGCACCGGCGCACCGGCGGCGGAAGCGGCAACCGCCGGCAACGCAAGCGTAACGATCAACGGTTACCGGTTTTTCTCGGCCAGCGACGTGCTGCACGGCACGGAACTCTGGAAGGAGCCGGCCGTCGCCCAGAATACGTTCCGGTTAAACGCCGGCGGGGCGGCCTACGCCACCACGGGGGGGAGATTGTTCGCAGCCGATGCGTATTTCACCGGCGGTCGGCGTTCTACCGCCGTAAGCGGGGCGGTCGACAGTACCGCGGACGACGCGCTCTACCAGGTGGGCCGTTACGGGGCGTCGTTTGGCTACAACCTGCCGCTGGGGAATGGGACCTACGACGTGGTGCTGCATTTCAACGAAACCTACTGGGGCAATGTAGTGCCGGGCTGGGCCGGCTCCCGGAAATTCAACGTGGACATTGAAGGGCAGCGGAAGCTGACCGAGTACGACATTTACGCCAAGGCGGGAGGCGACATGCGGGCCCTCCGGGAAAGTTTCCGCGTAAGCGTTGACGACGGTACGTTGAACCTGCTTTTCAGCAAAGGCAGCGCGGACCTGGCCTACGTGTCGGCCATTGAAGTGGCCCCGGCAAGCGGCCCGGCAGTCAGCTTCTACCGGGCCATCAACCTGAACGGCGATGCCATCACCCTCGACGGGTACCCCTGGGCGGGCAAAACGGCCGGCGACTACCATACCAACGGCAGAGGCTTCGTCAATACCCTAATGGGCCTGACCCCGGCTACCGATGACATCCGGGCGTCGATGATCCGCTCTTCGGTGTGGCACTGGTCGGATCTGCGCCTCAACCTGACGGCCGTGCCCGCCGGTAAGTACCTGGTGTATCTCTACACGTGGGAAGACAACGCCCCCCAAAGCTTTTCCATTTCCCTGGAGGGCAAGGTGGTGCAAAGCGGTTACAACTCGGGTTCTGCCGGCAGATGGGCCAGGTTGGGGCCCTACGCAGCCACCATCACCGACGGCACGCTCAGCCTCGGCGCTACCGGCGGCAATGCCAACTTCTCGGGCATTGAAGTCTGGCGCATTACCGACGGACCGGCACCCGCCCGGGTCGCAGCGGTGGGCACCGCGGATACCCCCACCGGTTGGGCGGTGCGCCTGTACCCGAACCCCGTGCAGGACCAGCTTACCGTTCAACTGCCCCTTTCCGCCGGCGACGTGCAAAGCACCACCGTTACCGACGCATTGGGCAGGGTACAACTGTATAATGCGCACCAAGCGGCCGGCAAGGACCGGTTGCTCATCCCGACCGGAGCCTTGCCCAAAGGACTTTACCTGCTAACCCTCGACACCGGGCAGGGAAGCCGCCTGGTGAAGTTTATGAAGCAGTAGGAATCAAAAGAGGAAAGGCAGCCATAAGCTGCCTTTCCTCTTTTTTGGTGTTCCTGCGTAACCACGTGCGGTTCGTCGCGGCGATCCGGCGGATGCCGGGCGGCGAACGGTCCCGACTACGCTTTTACCAAAATCTCTTCCAAAGACTCCTGGCTGGCCCGGATGATGGTTTCTACGTGTTCTTCGGTGAGGGCCGTGGAGAGGAACAGGCTTTCGTACTGCGAAGGGGCCAGGTACACGCCCCGGCGGAGCATCGCCTGGAAATACCGGCCGAACAGCGCCGTATCGGAGGTTTTGGCCGTGGCAAAGTCGTACACCGGCTGCTCGGTAAAGAACAGGCTGAACATCGAGCCGATGTGGTTGATGGTGTAGTTGAGGCCCAGCTTTTGCAGGCTCTCCCGGTAGCCGTTCACCAGGGCGTTGCCCGTTTGCTCCAGCTTCTGGTACACTTCGGGGTGCGCATTCAGGTGGCGCAGCATTGTCAGGCCGGCCGCCATGGCGATGGGGTTGCCCGACAGGGTGCCCGCCTGGTACACGGGGCCTACTGGTGAAATGAAATCCATGATTTCCCGCTTGCCCCCGTACGCCCCTACCGGCATGCCGCCCCCGATGATCTTGCCGAGGGTCGTCAGGTCGGGCGTAACGCCGAGGCGTTCCTGGGCGCCGCCCTTCGCCAACCGGAAGCCGGTCATTACTTCGTCGAAAATCAGTACGATGCCTTGCCGGGTACACACCTGGCGGAGACCTTCCAGAAAGCCCGGCTGGGGCAGCACGAGACCCATGTTGCCGGCCACTGGCTCCACAATGATGGCCGCAATGTTGCCGGCATTGGCATCTACCAGGGTTTGTACGGCCGCCAGGTCATTGAAAGGCGCCGTGAGGGTGTCGCGGGCCACGCCGGCGGTGACGCCGGGGCTGTCGGGTACGCCCATCGTGATGGCACCGCTGCCGGCCGCAATCAGGAACGAGTCGCCGTGGCCGTGGTAGCAGCCCTCAAATTTGATGATCTTTTCGCGGCCCGTGTAGCCCCGCGCCAGCCGGATGGCCGACATGGTAGCCTCGGTGCCGGAGCTGACCATGCGCACCTTTTCCAGCGACGGCACCATGCTTACAATCGTTTCGGCCATCTCTACTTCGCGCCGGGTGGGAGCCCCGAAGGAGAAAGAGTCGGGCAGCGCCTCGCGGACGGCCCGTTCGATTTCTTCGTGGGCGTGGCCCAGCAGCATCGGCCCCCAGGAGTTGATGAGTTCCAGGTACGCGTTGCCGTCTTCGTCGTACAGGTAGGCGCCCTTCGCCGACTTGATGAACAACGGCTTGCCGCCCACGGCCCGGAAGGCCCGCACGGGGGAGTTGACGCCGCCCGGAATGAATTGCTTGGCCCGGTCGAAAAGTTGCTGGCTGGTGGTGGTATTCATAGGATGCTTTGTAAGATGGATTGGCTGAAAAAGGTTCTACCTGGTAACAAATCTATCCCGCAAAAGGCTCCCCGGGGGAATAGTTCATGAGTTTAAAGTTTATGAGTTTATGAGTTCAAAGTGCTGGCGCTCAAACATAGATACGCGCAGCACTCATAAACTTTAAACTCATGAACTCTACTTGACCTCAATCGGATTCGCCAGCACCAGGTCGGCGTTCTGGAACTTGATCAGCGGCACGTACTGGTTGTCGTTGGTGCCGTTGTAGTGGAAGCCGGGCAGCAGGATGCCGGGCGAGGCCGGTCTGCTCTGCATGCCGGCGTGGAAGTTGGTGCCGAATTCGCCCAGCGCCCGGCCGAAGCGCATCATCAGTTCGTAGCCCTGGTACGCGTAGATCGACGGGATGAGGTTGCGCTTGGCAACGTAGGCCTGCTTAAAGGCAATGACCTCGGGCTTGCGGTAGTCCACGAACTCGGGGAAGATAAAATGCACGTTGTGCCGTTCGTACTGGTCGTAGTTAATCATCTGGTAATCCAGCCAGTTCGACATCGTGATCACGGGCAGGGCGTCAAAGTTCTTCTCCATCACGCTCATGAAGTTGATGGCAACGTTCTGCTGGGTGGAAGGAATGAAAATGTGGCCCAGCTTGGTTTCGTCGTAACCAGCCAGGGCGGCTTCCATCTGCCCCACGCTGGATTGGGCCATTTTCTTGAAGGAAAGCACCTTGCCGCCGCCGTCCGTGAAGAATTTGCGGTATTGGTGGGCCAGCGTCGAATCCCGCGGGGCGGCGCCCCAGAGGATCACGGCCGTTTTTACGGTAAAGTTTTGCAGGGCGTAGTTGGCTGCGTAACGGGCCTGGCTCTCCAGGGACGGCTGGAAGAGGTACGCCACCGGGTTGTTTTGCAGGATCTGCCCGTTGTTGGTGATGGGATTGATCTGCCCGATGCGGTGCTGGTTGGCAAAGGCAATGGCCGCTTTGATGGTGGAACCGTAGAGGGGGCCCACCAGCAGGTCGGAGGCGGCAAAGTCGGGCTGGTTGATGAGCTTGAGCATTGGGTCGGCCTCGTTGCCGATGTCGTAGGCCAGCAGGTTGACCTTTACGCCTTCCTCGGCCAGCTTCTGCTGCGCCATCTGGATGCCGTTGAACATGTCCACGGCCAGTTGGTTGTTGCGGGCCGACTTGTCCGACACGAGTTGGTTGTAGTTGAACGGCAGCAGCAGGGCCACGTTATAGGCGTCCTTCTTCTCGGTCTGCGTCGATTCGGTGATCTGCTGGGCGCGGTTCAGCTTGAATTTTTCGTCCAGTTGACTGGCCAGGGCCAGGTCTTCGGGGTCGGTGCTCAGCGTAAGCTTGTCCACCAGCACCTCGGCCAGCACGGCGTCGTCGGGATACTTCTGCTGCAATTCCTTGAGGGCCTTGGCCGTGGTGACCGTGGCGTAGTGCCGCTTTAGGTTGTCGGCATCTTCCTTCACCGGTTTGCTCCGGATCTTTTCGAGGTAGCCCATTGCGGCCGGGTAATCTTTCTTTTCAAACGCGGCGTTGGCCAGCAGGTAGTTGGCGTTGTCGGCGTCGGGCCAGTCGGGAAATTTCTGGAGCAGTTGCAGCAGTGTCAGCCGCGCCTCGTCGGGCTTGTTGGTCTTGAGCGAACTCAGGGCGTAGAAGTAGTGGGCGTAGGCGGCGTAGCGGTTGCCCTCGGCCTCCTGCATGAGCGGCCGGAAGATTTCCTTGGCCAGTTCGTACTTGCCCCCTTTGAGCAGTTCCTTGCCGGACTCGTACTTGCGCTGGTAGTCAGCCTCCTGCGCCAGGGCGGCACCGGTAGCCAGCAGTACCAGAAATATCGAAAGCCATTTTTTCATCGGGTAAACGGACGGGTACTCCATTGCGGTAGCCTTTTGCGTAATGATCAAACGCAAAAATAGGGGACAACCGTTGTACAGCCGTTACTTTATCCGTTTTCTGCCGTACTATTTTAGTTACTTTCTGTCACGCAACAAAAACCCCCGCTGCGGTCCTCGGGGGAGGCAACAGCGGGGGCTTCGGGAAGATACCGGGAAAATTACTTCTTGTTCCGCGTCGGGGGCAGGGGCTTGGTGGGCGGCGGCGTACCCCGGCGGCCGTCGTTGCCTTTCTTGGCTTCTTCAGCCTGCCGCAGGGCGTCTTCGAGCCGCTGCTGGAACTTCGACTTCTTCTTGTCCTTGTTTTTGACCTTATTTTCCTCCAGCGTCTGGCGGATTTTGTTGTCGTCCACGAACCGGCGGATGGTGAGCTGCTGCCCGATGGTGACCATGTTGGACACGAAGTAGTAGAAGCTCAGGCCGGCCGGCAGGGAGTTGAGGATGAACATGAACATCACCGGCATGATGTACTGCAACGTCTTGGTCGGCCCCTCGATGGTGGTGAGCTGGTTGTTGTAGTACGCGTAGGCGATGGACGAAATGGTCATCAGAATCGTAAATAAACTTACGTGTGACCCGTAGAAAGGAATTACGAAAGGCAGCGTGGCAATGCTGTCGTAGGTCGAAAGGTCGTTGGCCCACAGAAAACCTTCCTGGCGAAACTCGATCAGGTTTGGAAACAGGCTGAACAGGGCCAGCAGGATGGGCATCTGGAGCAGTACCGGGATGCAACCGCTCAGCGGGTTTACGCCCACCTGGCCGTACAGCTTCATCTGCTCCTGCTGCTGCTTCTGCATGTCGTCGGGGAACTGCGCCTTCATCTCGTCGATCTCCGGCTTCATGGCCCGCATTTTCGCCATGGCCATGTAGGAGCGGTACACCAGCGGCAGCAGCAGCGTCTTGATGAGCAGCACCAGCACGATGATGAGCACGCCGTAGTTGGAAATGAACTTTTCGAGGAAGTGGAACAGCGGCACGATGATGAAGCGGTTCACCAGGTTGACCACGGGCCAGCCCAGGTACACGTTCTTGCCGAAGCCGTCGGCAATGTCCTCGATCAACTGGTAATCGTTGGGGCCGAAGTAAAATTCGTAGTTGCCCTTGCCGCTCTTCAAGTCGGCGACGGGCAGAGTCAGGTTGGCCTCCAGCGTTTTGATGGTGCTGCTGTCGGCCGCATTCACGCTGGACCGCAGTACAGCGCCCGAAATCTGGGTGTTGCGGGCAATGAGCGAGGCCAGGAAAAACTTCTGCTTGAGGGAAATCCACTGGAGGGGCTCCCCTACCTGCTTCTCCTCGGGGTCTTTGGAAGCTTCGCTCAGGTAGTCAAATTCTTCGCCGGCCGTGTAGTAGTTCACCGTGGAGGTAATGCGGCTGCTTTCAATGTCCAGTTCCAGCCGCTTAAGGCGGGCCGTCCAGTCGAGGTGCACCGGGTTGTTGCGCACCAGGTTGTCAAGGCCCACCAGGCGGAGGTCGTAGCCCACCCGGAAACCGCTGCCCTTCAGGCTGTACACCTGTTCCACGTACTGCGTCGGCGACACGTTGAGGCGGAATACCACGCTGGTAGAATCACCTTCCCGCACCACCCGCGGCGAAGGGCTGCTCGTGGTAAAGAAAAGGCGCATCAGGTCCAGTTCGCCGGCCGTAGTAGGCAGGCGCAGCGACATGGTGCTGCTCCGCGGGTCGATCAACACCAGGGGCTGGCCGTTGTACGTCTTGTAGTTTTTCAGCAACACTTCCTTTACCGCGCCGCCCTGCGTGCTGAGCGTCAGCCGGAGGTCCTTGTTTTCGAGTACCACGTCGCGGGTTTCGCCGGTGGCGGCTACCGCAAATTCACCGTACTGCCGGCGGTATTGTTCGCGGGCCAGGGAGTCGTTGGGGTTGGCGGGGGCGTTGGGCGCGGCGGCCGTGGTGCCCTGCCTGGCAGTATCGGCCAGTTGCGCCGCCGTATCCTTCATGGCCTGCTTCGGCTGCGGATTGGGTGCAAAAAATTGCAGGTACACAAACAGCAGCAGAAAAATCAGGGTAATCCCTATCAGTTGATTCCTATCCATTAAATCGAATTGTTAAAAGCGTAATCCAAATGGTGAATTCCGCAGGAAGGGCACCCGGCCCGGTCCGTCCGAAACGCAACATCCAAAATCATTATTCAATAAAGCAGTGAGACAGTAACCCTTGCCTCCCGGCTTAATTTTAACGCCCAGCGTTTCCCCTACCTACTTAGCCACCAGCCGTTTATTGGACACGTGCTCCATGGCTGCCCTTACGAAACGTACGAACAAGGGGTGCGGGTTCATCACCGTACTCTTTAATTCGGGGTGAAACTGCACGCCCACGAACCAGGGGTGGTCCGGCAGCTCCACGATTTCCACCAGTCCCGTATCGGGGTTTACGCCGGTGGCGTGCAGGCCGGCCGCTTCAATGGCCTCCAGGTACGCGTTGTTGAATTCGTACCGGTGGCGGTGCCGTTCGGAGATGCGCGTTTTGCCGTAGATCAGGTTCGCCTTGGAACCCTTGCGCAGGTCGCAGGGGTACGCGCCGAGCCGCATGGTGCCGCCCTTGGTGGTGATCTTCTTCTGGTCTTCCATCATGTCGATCACCGGGTTGGCGGTGTTGCGGTTCATCTCGGTAGAGGCCGCGTCGGCGAGCCCCAGCACGTTGCGGGCAAACTCCACCACGGCGCACTGCATGCCCAGGCAAATGCCGAAGAAGGGCAAACCCGATTCGCGGGCGTAGCGGATGGCGCTGATCTTGCCTTCAATGCCCCGTTCGCCGAAGCCCGGGGCCACCAGCATGCCGTCGAGTTCGTCGAGCATATCGCGGTAGTCTTCACGGTTCAGGGTTTCCGACTGAATCCAGCGGATGTTCACCTTGCATTCGTTCTGGGCGCCGGCGTGCACGAAAGCCTCGGCAATGGATTTGTAGGCGTCGCGCAGTTCCACGTACTTGCCCACCAGGCCGATGGTCACTTCTTCGAGCGGATTCTTGAGCCGGCCGAGGAATTCCTTCCAGCCGTCCATGGCCGGTTCGCGGTCGTGGGGCAGGCCGAGTTTGTAGAGCACCTGTTCGTCGAGCTTTTCCCGCTTCATCATCAGGGGCACGTCGTAAATGGTCTCCGCGTCAATAGATTCGATCACCGAGTTGATGTGCACGTTGCAGAACAGGGCCAGCTTCTTGCGGATGTCCTGCGGCAGCGGGTGTTCGGTGCGGCACACGAGGATGTCGGGCTGAATGCCGGCCTCCAGCAGGGCCTTCACGGAGTGCTGGGTCGGCTTGGTCTTGAGTTCGCCGGCCGTTTTCAGGTACGGAATCAGCGTGAGGTGGATCACGATCACGTCATCGGGGCCCGCGTCCCAGTTCATTTGCCGCACGGCCTCGATGAAAGGCAGCGATTCAATGTCGCCCACGCAGCCGCCGATCTCGGTAATCACAATGTCGTACTTGCCGGTTTCGCCCAGCAGCCGGAAGTTGCGCTTGATCTCGTCGGTAATGTGGGGAATCACCTGCACGGTTTTGCCCAGGTAGGCGCCTTCCCGTTCCTTGGTAATGACGGAGTGGTAGATGCGGCCCGTCGTGACGTTGTTGGCCTGCGAGGTTGGAATGTTGAGGAACCGTTCGTAGTGGCCCAGGTCAAGGTCGGTTTCGGCCCCGTCGTCGGTCACGTAGCATTCCCCGTGCTCGTACGGGTTGAGCGTACCCGGGTCAATGTTGATGTACGGATCAAATTTCTGGATGGTGACGGATAAACCCCTTGCCTGCAACAGCTTGGCGAGAGAAGAAGCAATGATGCCTTTGCCTAAAGAAGAAGTTACCCCACCGGTAACGAATACGTATTTTGCGGAAGCCATAAGTCGGGTCAGGGAAAGCACTTATGGGACACAAAGTTAAGAATTATTCCGCGAACCACCGGGACGAAATTGCCCGCGCGGGCAAAACCGGCAAAAAGAAAGCAGCAGGCGTGGCGGCCTGCTGCGCTCAGGGAATGTTCAATTGGGACGGATTAAGTATAAAGTTTATGAGTTTATGAGTTTATGAGTTTATGAGTTTATGAGTTTATGAGTTTATGAGTACAAAGTGAGTGGCCAGTTGACTAGCTAATACTTTAAACTCATAAACTCATAAACTCATAAACTATCAGCGTACTTGCCTAGATCTTAAAGATCCACCCGTGCGGATCGGCGGCCCGGCCCGTCTTGATGTCGTCCATCGCCTGGTGGAGACGGTTGGAAAGCTTGCGGGTTTCTACCGGGGGCAACGTGTAGTCGGTGCCTTCGTGGTTGATGGAGGCAATGTGTGCAATGGTGGCGGCCGTGCCCGCGCCGAATGCTTCTTCCAGCGTACCGTTCCGGGCGGCGGCCATCACTTCTTCCACCGGTACGGGCCGCTCCTCCACGGTATAGCCCCAGTCGCGGGCCAGTTGCAGCACGCTGTCGCGGGTCACGCCCTTCAGGATGGAGTCCGTGGTGGGCGGGGTAACCACTTTGCCGCCGATCACGAAGATCACGTTCATCGTACCCGACTCTTCGAAGTACTTGTGTTCGCGGCCGTCGGTCCAGAGCAACTGGTCGTAGCCCTGCTGGTGGGCCAGTTGGGAGGGGTACATGGCGGCGGCGTAGTTGCCGGCAGCCTTGGCAAAGCCCATCCCGCCCGGGGCGGCGCGGGTATACTCGGTTTCTACTTTTACCCGTACGGGCTTGTTGTAGTAGGCGCCCACCGGCGAGGTGAAGATGATGAACGAATACGTATCCGAAGGCTTCACGCCGATGTAGTCGTCGGTGGCGAACATCACGGGACGGACGTAGAGGGAGCAGCCGGGCTGCGTGGGAATCCAGTTGCGGTCCACGCTGAGCAGCTGGGCCAGGCCGTTCATGAATAGTTCTTCGGGCAGTTCGGGCATGCACAGGCGCACGGCCGACGCGTTGAGGCGGCGGGCATTGGCCTCGGGCCGGAACACCAGGATGTTGCCGGCTTCGTTTTTGGTCGCTTTCAAGCCTTCGAAAAGGGCCTGGCCGTAGTGCAGCGACGACAGGGCCGGGCTGAGCGACAGGTTGCCGTAGGGCACGATGCGGGGCTGCTGCCACTGGCCGTCTTTATAATCAACCACGAACATGTGGTCGGCGAAAATCTTTCCGAACTGAAGGTTATTGAAGTCGCACTGCGCAATCCGCGACTGCGCTACCGTCTCTACGGGATACGTGCTTACGTCTATCATAGTCGTAGTGGTTAAAAAAGACATTTGTCAAATTTATGAGTTCTCAGCTGATTGTTAGCCAATAGCGGGCTAATTTTTAGGTGCGCGGGTACCATTTCACTTCCTCCACGCCCAGTTCCAGGGCCATTTTGCGGCTCAGCACGAACAGGTAGTCCGACAGGCGGTTGAGGTACTTGATCACCAGCGCCGCTACCGGCTCTTCCTGCGCCAGGGCCACCACCAGCCGTTCGGCCCGCCGGCAAACGGTGCGGGCCACGTGGGCGGTCGATACCGAAGCGTGGCCGCCAGGCAGCACGAAGTGGCGCAATTCGGGCAGTTCGGCGTCCATGCGGTCCATCTCCGCTTCGAGCAATTGAATGTCGCTTTCCCGCAGGTCGGGCAGGGTGCGGTTGGCTTTGTCGGGGTCAGTAGCCAGCGAGGCGCCGATCACGAACAGGCAATCCTGGATCTCCTTGAGCAGGTCCAGGCGGCCGCCGTTCACGGGCTGGTCGCGCACGAGCCCCAGGCACGCGTTCAGTTCGTCCACGGTGCCGTATGCGTCGATGCGGTGGTGCGATTTGTATACCCGGGTGCCGCCGATCAGCGACGTTTTTCCCTGGTCCCCGGCTTTGGTGTAAATTTTCATAAGGATTAGGCGCTGCAAAGGGCAAACGTACCTAAATAAAGAAAAACCGGAGCCTCTTTGTTTCGGAATGGCCGAAAGTCTGTAGCGGATAATAAAGAATGTCGAACAAGGAATGATGAATATCGAATGATGAAGGGAAGTACGCGTACCGGCCCTTCGACATTCGGCATTCCTTGTTCAATATTCATCATTCCCCTCCCCTACTCCACCGGCGCATCCACCACCTTTACCACTTTCCAGATGCCGCGGATTTCTTCGAGGGGCACGGGCATGCTGCCGCCTTCCGGGTTGTCGGAGTGCAGCGTCAGCAGCTTTTTGGTGAGCAGTTCGTTGTCCTTGATGCGTTTGATCACGAAATAGTCCTTGTACATCACCGCGTACACTCCGCCCGACTGGTAGCACCAGTCGCCCTTGTCCACGCACACGGCCAGCACCCGGGCCCCGTGCCGGATCTGGGGCCACATGCTGTTGCCTTCCACCTCAAACACGGCGGCATTTTTGTACGTGCGGCCGTCGGCCGAGTACACCCGGTACGTCTCCATGTTGTCGAACCGGCAGTTTGCCGAGTACCCTTCCACGAAGGTGGCCTGGAAACGGATCGGCACGAAGGGGTAATCCGTGTAGTTCTTGTCTTGCGGCGCCGAAACGATCCGCGCATTGGGTTCGGGAAAAAACATGTCACCTTCTCCGTTTAGTAGCCACTTGGGATTTACCTGCTTAAAAGTATCGGTGATGGCCGAAAGCGTATCGAAACTGGGTTTGGTCTTGCCGTTCACCACCGCGTAGATCTTTTCGGGACGGTCGTAGCCCAGGGCCTTGCTGAATTGGTACGTAGTAAGGCCCAAAGAATCGATCAGCCGCGAAAGCCGTTCGCTTATTCCGATAGTCACCGCCATAACAGTAGGGTTTACGGGTTTTTAAGTGGCAAGTTATACAACTATTGTATAGAAGGCTACAATCATAAAAAAATAACCTTTCGGCAGTTGTTATCCGCCCGGAACGCCGTTTGGTGCGTTAAAAAAGCGGCCCGGTCGAAAAAGGGGCGCCCCTTTGCAAAGTTGACGGCCCGGGTATTGAAACTGCTTCGTTAAAAAGTTACATTTGTAAGGATACACCTCATTCTGTACTCCGTTTCCACCTTACTTTAACCGCGTCTAATGAGAAACAACCTGATTCCATTGCTCTTCGTGCTGCTGCTGCCCGGCCTCGCCATCCTCACCAGTTTCGTGCGGGACACCAAGGCAACGGTGCGGCACGTCGTCGTTTTCAAGTACAAGCCCAACACCACCGACGGACAAATCAAGCAAGTGACCGATGCCTTCAGAGGCTTGCAGAAAACCATTCCCGGCATCGTCTCCTTTGAATTCGGCACCAACAACAGTCCCGAAAACAAGAACCAGGGCTTTACGCACGTGTACTTGCTCACCTTCCAGGACGTTGCCGCCCGTGACGCCTACCTGCCCCACCCCAAGCACAAGGAATTCGGCCAGTTGCTCGGCAAACTCGGCGTGGTGGAAGACGTTTTCGTGGTTGATTTTAACCCGAATCCGTAACGCACCCTGCTGAGCCGCCCGGCAGGTTACGGATGTTCCCGTTCTCCCGCCGGCTGCGTACCGTTCCTGGTCCCCGGCGTACTGGCTGATGCGCCGAACCAGTACTGGAAGATTTGCACGACCACCGTGCCCAGGATGCCCAGCAGGATGTTGAAAATATCCTTGTTGGGCAGGTCTCCCTCCCGGTACAGTACGCAGAAAAGCAGGCCCACAAAGGAAAGGATAACCAGGGTGGCCGACCCGTTCTGCACCCATACCGCCACGTCGTTGTGTCCTCCCGGCTCCCGGGGTACGGGTGGCGGCGGTTCGGCGTACGCCGAACCCGCAGGGCCAGCACAGGTGACCGGGGCCGCAAGGCCCGACCGGTCCCGATGCCGGCTGCCCTCTTCGCGTTTCTTGATCTTTACGTCTTCAAACATACAAGCCTCCTTTCGCCCGTAAGGCAGACAATTGGTTACCCGGTAAACAGCCACCGTTACCCTTCCGGCGTTGTGAGCATATCCCGCAGCAAGCAATAGCTGCCTTACAAATATTGGGCTGTTTTATACAAACTCTATACGGTATATAATATTTTTTGTATATTGTGGTGTACGTTTGTATCATTTAAGCCTGATTCTGCTCATGACGGTAAGAAGGATTGTTATTTCGCCCAAAGAAGTAGCCGCGTTGACGGGGCGCAGCGTAAGTTACGCCCGGCGGCTGGTACGCACGATCAAAAAGAACACCGGGAAGACGCGGACGGATTTGCTGACGGTGGAGGAATTTTGCGCCTATACCCAACTCAGCGTGGAAGAAGTGAGGCGGGCCATCCACGCGGAGAGGTAACCTTTCTTGGTGGATGAGCGGGGACGGGAGGCGGCGCTACTTGCCCAGGCTGCCGATGATGTTGAACTCCATCTGCACCACCACCCAACGGGTACCGGGCGTTTTGTGGAGCACGAAACGTACGCGTTCCCGCGGGCCGTTCTGGTCGAGAAAGGACACGTGGGCGGTGTCGCCTTCGATCTTCTGCAACACGCGGCACTTGTGCACGGCCAGCAGGGAGGGCAACCGGTTGTCGCGGGCAAAGCGCCGCACCAGTTCTACCTGGGCCGTCAGCAGGCTGTCGGCGACGCGGCGGTTGCCCTGGGCCTCTTTGAACACTTGCAACGGGTCCACAAACTGGCGGGCCGCCGCAACGTCGCCGTACAACTCGGCGCTCAGCAGCTTGGTGACCGTAATGTAAGGCGCCTCTATTTCCTCGGGAGCATTCTGGGGGGAACTGCACGCAGCAAACAGCATCAGAAGCAGGCCGGCGGCGAAGTGAAGGTAGGAACCTGATTTGTGCATATTGCCGCAAAGGTAATGTTTCCCGGCCGATGACCCGGAAAATAATGAGTGGGGGCCACCGGCAGGAAGGAGCCGGTCAGGGGGCATACGGCGGGTTACGGGTTGTCTTTGGAAACCCTCGGGTTGCGGGAAAGCTCATCCTCAAAGAGTTTCTGCATTCTTTGAAAAGCTCTTTTTTCCTTTCGCTTGTTGAGCAGAGCCGAGGTCGTTACCAACAGAGCAACAAATAGCGGGAGTAGAAGGATGCGCCACATGTAATAAAAAGCGTCAAGAGGTGTCTTTTTTACCGTTAATGCCCCTGCGTTTCAATAGGTGAATCTTGCGGCATTACCTGCCGCGGCGGTTCCGGGATATCCACTGCACAAACCGCCCCGGTAGCCTAAAATAAAATAAAAGGACAGGATATGAAATGGTTAGACGTTACCGGGAACAAATAAATTTTCTGCAACCCGCTGCCCACAGCGTACTGTGGTGCGGCCGCGCAGCCAAAGCACGGAGAGCCCGGAGTATAATTTCACGGAAAAGTAATTTATACGAGGAGGTGCGCAAGAAAAGAATACCAATGCGCGGGTGGAGAACCCATTTAGACACTTTAAATATTTCGTCAATATTGTTGTATGAGCTGTTTTTCGAGTGACCAAATGGATATATTTGCCGTGGAACAAACCACTTGTCTTTATTCACCCATTTGTGTAAGCCAGGCGTGCCGTAAAGTATCACTGTAATGCAACCCGGCTCCTGGCTTACCCGAATGCCCGTGCCCGGCGGTTTCTGCCGGTCATTGCGTGGCTGGACGCTACCCGCCTGGTTCACCGGCTCTTCCTGCGAAGTATTTTCCGGATATGGGCCTCGAAAAGCACCTGCGCCCCCTCATGGCCCAATGGAATTTTGCTGAAACAGTAATTTTGTGCTATTTTTCGCAGGAGATGGTAAGCAAGCCGCTTCCGGTGAAGACCGGCAAGCAGAAGACGGGCGGCAGTGCTGGCACGGGAGGGTTGGGCGCAATCTGATCGTAAAAGTACAAAAACCACGTTTTTTAGCGTTTTAGACACTTTTTGACCGATTCGACCTGCAAGGTTAGCCCCAAATTTTGCCCCTTACAAATTTCAACAACTATTTTTTTTGATAATATTGCTATGAAATGTTTAAACTTAATATATTTGACAAGAAATCTCTAAAATCCTAACTCACTTAAATTTAACCTCTTGATAATGACGACAAGTCTCGATGCAATCGGAAGCCGCTTAAGCCAGTATTTGTCCTACAAAAGGATTGGGATAAATAAGTTTGGCAGACTCACCAACACCTCTGGCGCGCAAATATCGAATATCATTAATGGGAAGAACTACGGGATGACCAAGCTCATTGAAATCATCCACGTGTGCCCCGATCTCAACATGCTTTGGCTACTCAAAGGAGAAGGCGAAATGCTTGTTGACGCTACCGGGGAAGCAGGCAGCACCGACCGTCCTCCCGTTAACATGCTCAGCAACGAGCAGCAGAAAAAGCTCAACATGCTTACGGAAGAAAACCGGGGGTTGAAGGCTGAACTGGAAAAGCTCAACCTGAAGCACAATTCGCTGGAAGGCGCCCTGACCTACCAGAGCATGACCATTGAAGCTTACAAAAATTCAATTGACGTACTGTCTGCCACCAACCGCGACCTGAAAGACTTGCTGCAACTGTACAAGTCCACCGGCCAGGCAAACGTACAAGGAGGAGAAGACCTGGAAAAACGTAACAACCGCAAGTCCGCCTAATCCAGGAGTTTCTTATGTCAATGATCCTACTGAATGCCACGGGGCCTTCCAAGTTCGTCTCCAAGAAGATCGACCTGGTCGAACTCAACGGCAAGCACTACATTGAAGTTAGTGAATTTGAGAACTCTGATTGCGTGGTAGAGCTCAGCATCGCACTGGCGGCGGAAAATCAAGCCCTTAAAGAGCGCGTTGAAATACTGGAAGAGCGTTTGCGCCTGATCGGCGAAGTATACAATTTTTAAAACCGGCAGCATGGCGGCGTGGAAGGGAAACGAGTCAGCGCGTTGACTGTTTTCCCTTGGACTGCCCTGCTGCCGGTTGTTTTTTTGCCTGCTCCGCTAGTCCTGGTGGATTTCGACGCCGTGCTTGCGGGCAGCCTGCGCAATCCGTTCCTTCATCAGCTTTACCTCATCGGCACTGTACTTGGCGGCGTTATCGGCCTGGTTGATGTAGCGGTGCGCCGCCCGCACGTGTTCGGGGGTATCGAGCGGGTATTTGTGGTTCACCGGATCGGCAAACGGTACGTTCCCGTATTTGTGAATGCCCTCTTCCGGGTTTACGTCCTCCCGCGGCTTGATTTCCTTTCCTTTGCTCATGGTTGGCTGGTTTGATTCGTAAAAAATAGTACCGGCGGGCAAAGGCATAGGTGCCATTACCCCTTTGGTCATACGCATATGGTCGCCGCGTTGTTGCCAGGGTGCAGCCGGCACTTTCTTTATCCTATTTCTCTATTTGCTACAGCCAAAAAAGCATTATTATAGAAAAATTTGTATTTATGAGTAGTTGTGTAGACTGGTGAGTACTACAAGTTGTATATTTTTAGTAATAGAATCAGAGTTGAAATTTTCTCTTTCTTTAAGAGCAAGGATGCGGTTCCCACTTAAGACGCTGCCGGAGTACAATGCTTTTTTCCGGGAACACGCAAAAGGATTGGAAAAATATTACTGCTGCCCGATCACTACCCTGCGATAGGCAAACAGGCTGGGGGAACCGCTGTCACTTACCTGGAGAATAAGGTGGATTTGCCGGTCTTCCAAATCAGCAGGAACGGTAAAGGTAAGCACGGCGGAGCCGGCGTTTTTCAGGCGGACGGCCTTTTCATAAGAACTGGCTTCTGCATAAAAAAACCATTGATAGGATAATTTATTTCCGTCCGGGTCGCTGGAGCCCGAGGCATCCAGCCTGATGACTTGTTTGGACTTTGCCCGTACGTAAAGCGTTTCCAATGCTTTGCTTTGGTTGAGTATGGCTACGGGCCGGTGATTGATCTTGTCCGGCTCCCGGATGCACCGGTCCATTCTGGCGGCGAAGTCGTTTTGACGGGCATATTGCCAGCACGTAAGCGCTGCTCCTCCTTCGGGGGCGTCAATCCAGTGATTTTTTTCCGGGCTCATCCGCTGAAAACGTCCTCCCCAGCCTCCGTACCAGGGCTTTTCGGGTTCACTCAGCCCCGATATGCCACTGTACAGGTACAAGAAGGAAGGGGTATCCCCTTCGATCACGCCTTTATGGGTATGCTCCCAGCCGCTTTCCGGGTAAAGGGCTCCCAGGGGACCGTGACCGGTTCTGACGTGTTGGTTGAGCCAGGCAAGGTTGGCAATCCGGGGGTCGGCAGCAGGCGCATTGTAAAAAAAACTTTTGAAAGCTTCCTGGTTGAGAACAATGAACAGGTTGGGAAAATGATCCATCAACCATTGCCCGGTACCGTCCTGCCGGGCAATCATGTACACCCGGATCTTGCCAACTATTTGTGCAAAGCGATCTTCCTCCCGAACCGTTTGCCTTAATCGCCAGAGTGCCTGGGCCAGTTCCTGGGTTCCTCCCCAAAAGCAAAACCAAATCGGGTCGTTGTTGGACTCTTCCAGTAAATCGAGGATGTACTGAGAAGCTTCGCTGTCTTTTCCTTCGCCGATGATTTCCGAAGCGGGTTTGCCGTAGGTGCCCGAAAGGCCGTTCCTGGTTACGCTGCGCAAGGCATCCGCCGTTGGATAGTTGGGGTCATGCTGCCTTAAGCGTTCATCCACCCGGTCATAGGCGTCGAGCATCGCAAGGATGTGCTGCTTATTGGCGATGTTGGCAAGCGTACCCGCCGCGGCAATGATTCCGGCCACTTCAAATTCATTGGCGTACACCAGAAAACGAACCATGGATTGCACGTCGTCGGGGTCTGACCTCCTTTCCGGGGGGCCGTCGAGGGAACCGGGAATCACATCGACCGGCGGGAAATCCGCAGAGATGACTACTTTTGGTTTTCCACCAAAACTTTTGCCGCCCAGCAGGAGCAAGAGCAGGCATACAATTAGTTTGCGCATGGCTGGTTTATTTCCATATAATCCGTATCCTCCATCATTTTCCGGTTGCAAATCCTGGTAGTCTGTTTCGCGCAAAGCCTCCGGCTACTTGCTCCGGATGACTACCCTTCGGTACCCTACCAGGGCGGGCGAACCATTGTCCCTTACTTCCAGTACCAAATGAATTTCCCGATCCGCCAAATCCCCGGGCACGGCAAATTGCAGCACCGGTGAGGTGGGCCGGGCCAATTCCAGCCTGGTTGGGTAGGAGCCGGCTTCCGCGTAGTGAAACCAGCGGTAGGCAAGCGAATGCCCGTCGGGGTCCCGGGAAGCAGAAGCGTCCAGGGTCAGCGTTTTACCCGGAGATGCTTTCAGGTAAATCACTTGGTTGGACGCGTCTTTGCGGATCGCCGCAACCGGGGCGTGATTCACCGCTTGCGGGGTACGGTTGGCCCATTGCAGCCGGGCCAGGAAGCTGTTTTTGGCCTCCGGAATCCACCTTTCCAATTCACTTTGGGGTACGCCGCAGGTGCTGTAATAGCCCGCCGGAAAGGAAGGCGGCATGGGCGTAAACCGGGTGCCCCAGCTTCCCTGCGCGGGCTGCAACGGGTCATTCAACCCGAGGGAGGCGCTGAGCAGGTACAAGAATGAGGGCGTATCTCCTTCGCCGCCGTGGTCGTAGTGGGCCGCCATGGGGTCATTGGGTTTTACCTCTTCGGCCTGCATCACTTTTATGTACTTCCAGAAGTGCCCTCCGTCAAAGAGCAGCCAACCCGGCTTTACCCTTTTGCCGGTGTACGTGGAGGTGGTCGTCCCGAAATCGCCGCAGCCCAGGGTCTTCACCGAATCAATCGAAACGAAGTAATCGAAGGTAATGTCTTGCAGGGTAATGCCGAAGAGGTGGAGTTTCCGGAGGAGCTTGGCAAACTTCTCGTCGCCCTGCCGCTGGTGGTAGCGGTAAAGGGCCTGTACCAGGGTGATGGGGCCTCCCCACAACTGGACAAAGAGGGGGCGGTCATCGGGTTGATCGAACACCTGCTGCAGGAATTCACTGCCTTCCGAATCTTTCGGTTCGCCGTTCGGATTGTTCCCTTCGCCAATCCAGTCGGCAAACCGGATATCCCCCCAGGCGCTTTCCGCGTGCCGGCCGGCAATTTCGCCGGAAAACTTCCGGGTATTGGTCAGCCAGATGATGGGCAGGGCACCCCGGCCTTTCTTGGTAATTTGCTGGAGCTTTTCGTGGGAAGGAAAATCGGGCGAATGTTTCAGCAGGTTGGGCAGAATGGCCCGGTATCCCTCCAGGATGTTTTGGGCTTTTTGCCAGGGCTCGGCAGCATCGTGCGGGTAATCCGGCAATTGGGGCGTCACGATCAGGGCCGCCAGGTCAAAATCGTTGGCGTAGTACAAGTACCGGATCAGGGAGTTGCCGTCATCGTGCGTCATATCGGTCATGATGATGAGGCGGTATTTGGCTTGACTGGCCTTTTTTTGGGCCGGGCAACAAAAGGCAACGGCGAGAAAAACCAGGAAGAGCAAGCTGCGGCGCATGGGGGTGGTTTGGGGAATAAAGGTAAAAGGAAATGGTAGATCTGCCATACCTGAACCATTCTTTCCGGAGATGTCTCGCAGGCGGGAAATAACCATGGTAAGCTTCTGCCAACCGCTCATTACAGGAACCTGTTTTGTAACGGTTCCCGGTTAAATAGGGCTTAACTTTTTGTTCCATTTTACTGGGGAAGACCAGACGCGAATTTCATCTGTTCGGCAGATAGATCGCGTTCCCCAACTTCGCACTGCCGGCCCGTAACGGAATATCCACTTCCGCGACAACGCGCTTGCCGTTGAGCATTACGTTGTCGAAGGTGACCGCACGAATGCTGCCTTTAATGAGCGAAGGCACTGGCTCGCCAAGCATGGTGATGTCTTTCAAGATGATATTTTCAAACTGAACCTCGGGGTTTTGCAAGCCAAACAGGGCCACGGGTTCCTCAAACCGGATATGCTCAAACCAATAATCGCTGTGGCTGGCCTTGCCCTTGCCGTTGGGGCTGACCATGCAGAACAGCGACCAGGGGGCATGCCATTCCCCCTTACTCATGTGAATGACATCCGTGTTTTTCATGGTGATTTCACTCGTTGTCAGCGCCTGCCCGTTGAAACCAATCCGGAATACATTCGCCAGCGTGCTCCACAGTACGCAGTTGTCGATGTAGATGTCTTTCACTTCGCCGGCCGTGTTGCGGGTCGTGGCCCACATGTCTTTGCTGCTGTCCGGGGTGAAAAAGGCGAAGCAGTCATCCATCGAGCGGATAAAGCTGTTGAGCACTTTGGCGCGTCCACCCCCGTACCAGTCGATGCCGTCGCCGTTGATGTTCTGCGGATTCACCGCGAGGATTTTGATGTTATCGAAAACGGCATCAAACGTCGTGTGCGTCTGCAGCGACCAGGTGCGGCTGCGGCCGACGAACGTAACGCCCCGTACGGTCAGGCCCTGTACGTTGTGGGTCGTCAGCGGGTGCCAGTTTTGCTGGTTCTTCCAGCCATCGTCGTGGTCTTCCGACTGCGGACCGTAGTACAAAACCGTGCCCCGCCCCAGAATGCTGACGTTTTTAGCGTTCCAGACGTTAATGCCACCGAACAGCACCGCGCCGGCGTCCAGGTACAACGTTTGCCCGCTGGTCAAATCGATGTTCCGGTGATGAATGCCCGCCTTTAAGTGAATGACGTTCTTTTGGGTCAGATCCGGTAGTTGGGTATCGGGGCGGTTGGCAAACAGGAACAGCGCATCGTCTTTGTAGTGGCCCGCCGTCCCGGTGGCCGTCCCCGCGCGTTCTACCGAATACTGTCCCGCTTCGGCAAGCGAGAATGTAGCGGTTGAACCCGTTCGCTGCGGTCTAACGTTTCTGGACAAGGGACGTACGGTGACCTCACCCCGCCAGTACCCTTTGGCGTCAGGCTGGACGGCTTCTTTGTTGGAAGTTTGTCCGGCATACTTGTCGCTGTCCGCCTTCGGGGTCACCGTTACGTCGGCTTTGCCGGTAAAATCGAAACTGGCGAAATAGACGTTCAGCCCGGCGTGGAAAACCGGCACCGGTTGCCCGTTTACGGTGACCACGTAGTAATCGGAGGCAAATTCTTCAGGAACGGAATGTGGCGTTACCGACTGCGCATAACCCGCAGTAAGTATGAACAGAAAGATGAAAACGGTGGGAACGGAAAATGAATGGTTCATGGGTACAGTGGCGTCTTTGTGGACTGAATAGCATTCCACGGTTCAGGTGGTTGGTTTTGCGTGTTTGCGAATCACCTGCATGCCAGCCTTTTGGCGTTCGGCCACCAACGCCATTGCTTTCCGGACTTTCTCTTTGGCCTGCGGGTACGCCTGGTGGATTTTCATGACCGCGCCGGTCATTTCCCCGGCCGAAGCCTGGTCAATGTCAAACAGCCATTCCGGCAGGCCGATGTCGCGGAACATCCAGCCTTTGCGGCCGTGCGAAAGGGCCCGGGCGTGCACCACCGGCACCCCCAGGGCCAGCCCCATGATGAGCGAATGCGGCTCGATGCCAAACATTGAATGCGCGCGGGCATACACCGACATGGCCTCGTCGGCGTTCCAGTACGAGTCGCGCCACACGACGTTGCGCTGCACTTCGGCGGGCAGTTGGTCGTACACGCCGGTTTTGGCCTGGGCCACTTCTTTGCTCACTTCGGGGGCCAGCAGCACTTTCAGGCCGGTTTCGCGCACCCAGGTCGTCACCAGTTCGCGCACTTTCTCCAGCCGTTGCCGGTCCTGTTCCTGCTGGATGGCGGTGGGCTGGGCCGGGTTGAGCAGGCTCCCCCCGGATTTATCGTAGACGTGCCTGGTGTTGGTCCGGATCACGACCACCAGGTACTTTTGCGCTTCCAGCCCCACCTGCTTCAGATAGGCAAGCCCTTTTTCTTCGTCGCGCACGTCGATGCCAAAGCAGCCGTCGGGGCCAAATTCGAGTACGCCCGGCTTGAAATGGTTTTCCTTGAGGAATTTACGCGATTCATCCTCCCGCGTGTAGATAAAAGCAGCCCGGCTGAAAACGTCCTTGAAAACCGGCATCGACGGGTGGGCGAATTTGTCGAACGATTGTCCGTACAGGCCAAAGGGAATGCCCCGGTCGAGGCAGTAGTAAAAGGGCGTCAGCCGGGCCATGGCGCCGGCCCAGTCGTAGCCGAACAAGCCATAGTTGTACACCATGCCCGAGTTGACAACGTAGAGGTTGGCCCGGTCGAAGGCTTCTTTTAGTTCGCCCTCAAACGGTTTGTCCCCGTCGTAGAAACTGCCCCGCACGATTTTTACTTTGGGAAAATTTTTCGTGACAATTTTCTCGGTTTCGGGCCGGGGCTCCTCGTGCCAGAGCAGGATTTGGGCTTCGGGTACGTAGCGTTCCAGCAGCCGCAGCGTGCCGGGGGTGTGTCCCTGGTCGCCAATGTTGTGGTCGTTCCACGACGAACGCAGCAGGATGACGGGGTTCTTCGGCGGGGCGGCAAGTGCCAGGCCGGGGGCAACCGAGGTGGCAGCCACGGTCATTGAAGATAGTTTGAGGAAGGCTCGGCGTGAAGTCATGGTTCGGGGAAAGGTTAGTAGCCAGGATTCTGTTCCAGGTTCTGATTGGCATCCAGGTCGGATTGCGGAATGGGCAGTAACACGTGGAAGGGCTGAATGGCCGGATTGCGGTTGAAACTCGTTTCGGCCTTTACCGCGTCGAGCAAGCGGCCCGTACGAACCAGGTCGAAACGGCGGCTCCCTTCAAAAGCCAGTTCCAGCCGGCGTTCCAGCCACACGGCCTCCTTGAACGACTGGTACGTGAGGTCCGCCAGGGCTTCCAGCCCGGCCCGGGTCCGCACCTTGTTCAAGGCGGCGTACGCCTCGGCCGTCGGCCCGTTGTTGGCCTCGTTGAGCGCTTCGGCGTACATGAGCAGCACATCCGCGTAGCGCAGAATGGGAATGCTGGTGCCTTCGCCCCCGTTGGTCTTGGCCGTTTTGTCCCACAGTTTCTGAAAAGCCACGGCTTTGGTCGGATCGGGGTCGCTGATGGAGAGGTTCGTGGTCACGCCGTTGAACACGTACGAGGTCAGGAAGGTGACCGCCTTGCGTTGGTCGGCACCCGGGTAGGCGTTGAACAGACCCGCCGTGGGCCGGGCGATGCCCGCGCCGCCGGCCGGGTAAATGGGAGCGGACCGCACGCCAAAGCCGCGCCCCAGGTTATGCCCCCGCACTTCGGTGAGGTACTGCACTTCAATGATATTCTCTTTCCCACCCCTGGCGGTGAGCGCAAAGGCTTCGGCGAAAGTAGGGTACAGGTCATGTACCCCCAGGTCGATCACTTCTTTGGCTTTGGCGGCCGCCTGCGCCCAGTAGGGCGAACCCGGGGTGGTTCCGGCCCGGGTCAGGTAGACTTTGGCCAGCATCCCTTTTGCGGCGCCCTGCGTCATGCGGCCCGATTCATTGGCCGGGTACGTCTTGGGCAGGACCGTTTCGGCTTCTTGTAAGTCGGCTTCAATCTGCGCGTACACCTCCTCTACCGCGTCTCTCGGCACGGCCAGGCCCTCCAGACCGGTGGTTTCATCCGTAACCAGGGGAACGTCGCCGTACAGACGCACCAGGTTGAAGTAATGGATGGCCCGCAGTACTTTGGCTTCGGCCACGTAGCGGTTTTTCAGCGTCTCATCCATCGGAATGCCCGGCAGGCGGCTGATCACAATGTTGGAGCGGTTGATGGCGGCATAGGCCCCGGCGTAGGCCCCGATGATCGTATTGGTCGGCACCAGGTTGTAGCGCCAGAGCAGCGGCCGGTCGGCGGCGCCGGTCAGAAACGGAACCGCATCGTCGGTAGAAGTCATGTCCAGGCTCTGCTCAATGGGGGCGCCCAGGGCTGCGTAACAGGCTCCCAGGGCCGCTCGGGCGTCGTCGGCCGTTTTGAAGAAGGTGACGTCGGTCAGGTTGGTGACGGGGGTCAAGTCCAGTTGCTGTTCGCAGGCCAGGGTGACCAGGGCCAGCAACGGAAGAATATGTTTGATTTTCATGGTTGCGGTCGGGGGTTAAAAGGTCAGGTTCAGACCAACTAAAAGCGTTTTGGCCGTCGGGTACGCACCGTAATCCAGCCCCTGGCTGAGCGACGAGGAGCCGTACCGGTTTACTTCGGGATCGTACCCGGTGTAGTCCGTAAGCGTGAACCAGTTCTGGGCCGTCACGTACACTTTGGCGGCGCGCATCGACAGGCGGCGCAGCAGGTTTTCGGGCAGGTTGTACCCCAGTGAAATGTTCTTGACCCGCAAATAAGAACCATCCTCCACCTGGAAATCGGAAAGAATGCGGGAGCCGCCCGCCGCGTTAGCGCGGGGAATGGTCGTGTTCGGGTTGTCGGGCGTCCAGCGGTCAAGCACCCGGGTCGATTGGTTGTTGCCCCCCGTCAGGTTGACGAGGTCGAAGGTGCCGTAGTTGAGAATGCTGTTTCCCTGGACGCCCTGCAGGAAGATGTTCAGTTCCAGCCCCTTGAACGAGAACGTATTGTTCAGCCCGCCGAACCAATCCGGGTTGGCGTTGCCGATCACGTCGCGGTCCAGGTCATTGATGACGCCATCTTCGTTGAGGTCTTTGTAGCGCAGATCACCGGGCCTGGCCGTCTTTTGCGCCGAGGCATCCACTTCGGCCTGGTCCTGGAAAATGCCATCGGTCACCCGGCCGTAAAAATTGCCCAGCGGGCTGCCCACGCGCAGCAGGATCGGGTTGACGGCGGTGGCAAAAATCACCGCGTCGGTACCCGCCGTGAACTCCTGGCGGCCGTCCAGCGTCAGGATTTTATTCTGGTTAAACGTCAGGTTAAAATCCGAGGTCCAGCGAAAACCGCCCCTTTCGACGTTGATCGTGCTTAACGCCAGTTCAACGCCCCGGTTTTCTACGCTGCCGATGTTTTTGAGCGTCGAGCCAAAGCCCGACGAGGTAGGTACGCTCACGTTGAAGAGCAGGTCGGAGGTCTTTTTGATGTAGTAATCAGCCGTGAGTTGAATGCGGTTGTTGAATAGCCCTACGTCGAAGCCGGCATCGAATTGCGCGTTTAGCTCCCAGCGCAGGTCCGGATTGGGGATACCGGCCGTGGTTGCCCCCGAGTTGAGCACGCCGCCCAGTACGTACGGGGTATTGCCGATGCCCGCTAAGTACTGGTAATTCCCGATCTCCTGATTGCCCGACAAGCCGTAACTCACCCGCAGCTTGGTGTCGGACAGGATGTTCTGGTTCTTCATCCATTTTTCGTTGGCCAGTTTCCAGGCGAACGCTCCCGACGGGAAAACCCCGAATTTACGGTTGGGGCCGAAGCGCGACGAGCCGTCCCGGCGGGCGGTGAAGGTGAGCAGAAAGCGGTCGTCGAAGCCGTAGTTGAGCCGGGCCAGGTACGAGATCAGCCGCCAGTCGCTCGCGCCGGACCTGGGGGCCACCAGCGACGAACCGGCCGCCAGGTTGTTGTAGCCGGCAAAGTCGTTGGGAAACGTGTTGGCATTGGCCGTCACGTTCTCGGTGGTCAGGCCCTGAATGGTGTAGCCCACCAGCGCGTTGAGCGAATGGCGGTTCGTGAGTTGCCGCGTATAGTTCAAGGTATTCTCATTGAGCCAGCCAATGCTCTGATCGGCCCGGACGGAGGCCGTACCGCCCGAGCCGGCACCCGCTAAGGCCAGCCGGGTGCTGTAATTATTGCCTTTCGAGGCTTGTAAATCCGTCCCGAAACTGGTTCTGAAATGCAGCCCCTCCGTGATTTTGTAGTCCACGAACGCGTTGGCCAGCAAACGGACCAGGGAGTTTTTGCCGGTAATTTCATTGGCAATTGCCACGGGATTGTCCACCGAGTAGCCATTCAACGTACCCAGGTTTTTGTAATAGGCGCCGTCGGCGTTGTACACTGGGAACGTGGGCGAATAGCTCAGCGCGGCGCTGGTGATGCCGCCGCCCCCGTTGCCGTCCACCTCGGTACGGGCGTTGTTGCCGGTGGTATACGCCCCCTGGATGGACAGGCCCACCCGCAGCCGCGACGACAGGTCATTGTCGAGGTTCGCCCGCAGGGTGTACCGCTTAAAGTCTGAATTGAGGACGATGCCCTGCTGGTCGTAGTACCCGAACGAGAGGGCATACCGTGACTTTTCGGAGCCGCCCGAAACGCCGAGCTGGTGGTTCTGGATGGGTGCATTCCGCAGCACTTCTTCCTGCCAGTCAGTACCTTCGCCCAGGTCGGTGGGCAGCGGGCGGTCACCGGTGCTGCCGTCGAAGAAAGGCTTGCCGCCATTGTTGGTCTGGGCTTCGTTCACAAACTCGGCAAACTGCCGGGCGTTGAGCAGGGGAATGGTCCGCCGGACGGATTGCGAGCCGTAATACACGTCATAGGTTACGGACAATTGACCCGCCTTGCCCCGTTTGGTGGTCACCAGCACCACGCCATTCGACCCCCGCGACCCGTAGATGGCCGTCGCACTGGCATCCTTGAGCACTTCAATCGATTCGATGTCATTGGGGTTGATGGAATTGAGACCCGTGGTGGGAAACCCGTCGATGACGTACAGCGGGTCGTTGCTGGCGTTGACCGAACCCGAGCCCCGGATCCGGATGGTGGCCTCGCCGCCGGGCCGGGCCGAGTTTTGCACCACCTGCACGCCGGCCGCCCGGCCCTGCAACGCCCGGTCGAAAGCCACAATGGGGGTGGCTTTGATGTCGGTTTCCCCGACTTTGGCGACGGCCCCGGTCAGGTCCGATTTCTTCACGGTGCCGTACCCCACCACCACCACTTCGTTCAGCGTTTTGCTGTCCGTCCTGAGGCTGATGTCCACCACGGTCCGGCTGCCCGGCGTTACTTCCTGGGACAGGTAGCCCACAAACGAAAAGACCAGTACCACGCCTTCCCCGTCGGGCACCGTAAGCCGGTATTTGCCCGCCTGGTCGGTAATGGTGCCCCGCTGGGTTCCTTTCACCACCACGCTCACCCCGGGTAAGCCACTGCCCGTTTCGTCGAGTACGGTACCCGTTACGGTCTGGTCGGCGGGCAGGGGGGAAGGGTTTGCAGGGGCAGGATTTGCCCGCTCCCGTTGTCTTTCAGGAGCGCAATCTGCTTGCCCGTTGCCTCGTAATGGATGCGCAGCGGCAGCAAAAGCTCATCCAGGATGACTTTCAGCGGGGCCGGCTGCCCTTTGAGGGTTACCCGCTGGGAGAGCTGGATTTCTTTGGGGTTGAACACAAAACGGGCCCCGGAAGTACGTTCAATCTTACCCAGCGCGTCTTTCAAAGTGGTCGTTTCGGCACTGAGCGTTACCCGTTGTTCGAGGAGCTCCTGCCCCCGCGCATCGTGGGCGTAGGTAGCGCTTACCAGCAGGGCGCTGATCAATAGCTGCGTGATCGAGAAGCGCATAAGTGCCAGGACGAATCGATGTCGGTGGTAGTGATTGGCCATAATCCATAAGGGTTTTGCTCATGGATGGCAATGGCTACGGATAGATACTGTTTTTCTGGTAATATTTTGAGAATAAATTTACCGGCGCCGCTGTTCTTCAAAAAACACCTAATTCCCCTGGCATCCGCTGCTGTGGATCACGATTTGTCCGTCCACGATTTCGTACGAGGACCGCGTGATTTTGCAGATCAGGTCCAGCTTGGCAAACAGCGCCTCACCCGTCAGGTCGGCTGTCAGGTAGCATTGGCGCATGGTAGCCGCATCGTAGAGCACGGCCAAGCCGTAGGTTTGTTCGAGCAGGGTAAATACGTCAGCGATGGGCGCTTCGTCAAAGACAAACGCATTGGAGCCGTTGGGTTGCAGGAGGGCCGGCTGGCGAACCACCGTTTTGACCAACCGGCCGTCGGCCCGGGTATAGGCCACCTGCTGATTTGGCGTCAGAATCACGCCCACCCGTTCGTTGCGCTGGTTCTGCCGGGCCTTTTCCACGTCGCCCAGCCGGTACACCGAGACCCGGCCGGACCGCACTTCCACCTTCGCCTGCGCCGCTTCCGCAAAGGCGCTCACCCGGAAGCTGGTGCCGAGCACCTGCGTGGACACAGTGTTGGTGTACACCCAGAACGGTCTTTTGGGATTGCGGGCAATGGTGAAAAAAGCCTCGCCTTGCAGGTACACCTCCCGGCTGGCGGCCGCAAAATGCGCCGGGTACTGAAGGGTACTGTTGGGGTATAACTGAACCACGCTGCCATCCTCCAGCCGGATGGACTGGACCCGGGGGGTGGTGTTTGTCCGCTTTACGGCATTGTCGATCAGCGTCGGGCTGATGTGCCGGAGCTGGGCGAGTACCTGGCGGTCGGGTTGCTTGAGGATCGTGTAGCCCGCGAAGGCGGCGCCCAGCACCAGCAGTACCGAAGCGGCCACCCGGAAGGCCGTCCCTTGCCACCACCGCAGGACCCGAGCCGGCTCATGCTGGGCAATCTCGTCGGTGATCTGCGACAAGGCGTCGGCCGGCAGCATCGTGTTTTCCTCTTCCAGCGCCAGCAGAAAGGCCCGGGCCACCTGAATTTTGTCGGCCTGGTCGGGATTCTCCGCCAGCCAGCTGGTCCAGAACTGTTCCGCGGCCGGGTCCCGCCCGATGACCCACTGGCGAAACCGTTCATCCCGGGCCAGATCGTCAATAGTGCTCGCTCGATAATTGGTTTCCATGGCGTAGTTCACGTGTTTTCAATACGATAGATGGCAATCGGGCGGGCCGGATACTGGCGGGTGACGAAGTATTTTAAAATGCAATGGTTTGCCATCCCCCGGTCAGCAGCAGCAGCATGGGCCAGAAGTCGCGGATCGACGCGTAGGCGGCCTGCAACATGTTGGATACCGATTGGGGATTTACGTTCATGATTTCGGCAATTTCGTCGCGTTCCAGGTTTTGGTAGTAGCGCAAGTAAATCACCTCCCGTTGCCGTTTGGGAATTTTGGCCAGTGCATCCGAGAGGCGCCGGGTCGTTTCGGCCAGGCTCTCCTGCTCAATAACGGTCCATTCCGGGGAAAACGCAACCAACTGACCGTCGTTTTCCAGGTCCATCGATTCATCGTCGCGGATCACCCGTTGCCGGTACCCTTCCCGCAGGACTCGTTTGCGTACCGAACCCAAAAGGTAGGCCCGCACACTGTTGGGAAGGCTCACCCGGTCGCGCCGGTTCCAGATTTCGATAAACACCTCCTGTACGCAATCCTTCACAAACGCTTCGTCCCGCACGAACTTATGGCCATAGTTCAGCAGCAGATTGAAATACCGGTTGATCAGTTTTCCCAACGCCAGTTCGCTGCCATTTTTGAGTTGCTGCCAGAGCACCTCGTCCGGTTGAACAGGTTTGGGGTTGGAAGGATTCATCGCGATGGGCAAGCCCTGTTTCATTGATCTATCCAGTCAAAGCATTGGCCTCACTGCATTCATTGCGTGAGGATCGGCCCTGCTTACGTGGCAGCAGTTGACCAGGCGCCTGCCAAGTTGTTTCCTGAATGTACGGGCCCTATCCAATAACCCCACTATAGCAAAAAAGCCCCCCTACTTTGGATAGGGAGGCTTTTTTGTTGTCCGACTAGGACTATAAAAAAGGCCGCCTATTGCTTCAAAACGCATCTTTTTTGAAAAGTGGTAAGTGTTTTGGTAAGTGAAAATTTTTCAAATATTTCACAAATGACAGGGCCACTCCCAGGGCTAGCAAGCCCTGGCATGTATTGCCATGCAGTGGGAGAGACGTCAAGTACCCCCTCACGTCAAACTATTATTCACTTCCATAGCTATATCAATCAGCTTATATGGGAAGGGATAGACAGTGTACTCCCGGTGTCGAACGAAGTCTACCTTCAACATAGAGAAGAACAGAGTTCCATCGAAAGCACCTGCATGCGGAATGATCTTGCGCATTCCAAAGCCCTTCTCCTGCTCGTAGTCCTTATAACCGCTTTTGCGGCCTACAAAATATTGCATTTCTTGAGGAGCAAGCCATATTCCCTTATGAAGTTTAAAGACGTCGTTCGGCTTTTCCGCTCCCACTGGAACATTGCAGCAGGTATTGAAGAACTTCAGTACGGACGGTGACGTAACTTTCACCCCAAATACTGATTTAAGAAAGCCTGTCCTCCCCGATTCGTCATCATCCTTCCCGTATTTTCTGATCAGATCCCTAAATGACAACTCGGCCTCTTTAACGTTAGTAAGAATATATTCATTGTACTGCTGAACTAAATGAGGGTTAGCAGCGTTGGGCGCCATTTTCGCTAAAAAAGCTCGTCTTGGTCGCTTTTTCTCCTTTTCCTTCAGGTTCTTATGTACTTTATCCTCATCATATAGGTACCTTTCCTCTAGGTCTTGTATTTCCCATACGAATTCTGGGGAAATGATAAGCTTGAAATTTCCCAGTGAATCTATTGCGTTGGGGTCTTGCGCATGATGATGGTACTTTGCCAGCGTCCGTAGAATGTCTTTAAAGTGCCGGCCCGTGTATTTATAAATGATAGGGGCCAATCCTTCAATTATCTGACGAGGTTCGTATTGATGAGCAAAGAACTGCCCATCCGTAAAATAACCTATTTGATAAGTCTTCTTTTGCTTCTGCCAGTTGAGGAACAAGGTATTGGTAAGTTCCTGGCACAGTGGCAGAGCGCTGGCAAGATGAGGTCTTAAGGTAACTGCTTTTAGAAACAATTGCTTAACGCAAATGGACAGGTTTCGATCCATGTCTGTTGCATTCAGAGGCTCATAGGACAAATAGTCTTCCCTTCTTAACGGGGAAAGGGTTCTTTCAGTACTTCTCTGTACTTTTTCTTCCTGTGCTTTCCTCCGGTAGCACTTCTGGTTGATGCGTAGCCCCTGTTTAGGGATAGACGCAAAATCAGGGTCCTGTTTAAACATCCTATACCCATCCTCCTCACCAGCCAGCAATGCATAAGGGTCATCGGGGTCAAAGTCACTATCGTTGTAATCCATAACATATAAAGCCACATCACCTTTATCTAACTCGTGTTTGCTTTTTGCGATAGGGCTGATGGAGTGACGAAAAGACGTTTTCCTTAATGAACTGATAATCTCATCAATGGGAGGTTCCGGATTTTTTCGGCCATCTATCACGCTAATCTTGAAATCGTCCGGTATTGCGAGGTTTAATTCGTCGACCTCTTCTACTGACCGCATGCCAGGCGTTTTTAATTCGGCTGATACTCCTAGAGCTTCAATGTATGTGATAAACCGGTTGATGAATCTATATAATGTACTGCACCTGGAGACCTCGTACTGAACTAGGTCTTTGATGGAGTGGAACGGTACTTTTGAACGGTACTTCTCACTGGTGTCTTCAACGTACATCTCACTGTCTGGCTTCAAGGCGCTTACTTTTAATTGTCTAAATGCAAACAAATCCAGTCCTTTGGAAGCAGTCGTGCTGTAAGGGATACTATTTAAAAATGGGCTCTTTCGACGCTCTTCAAACTCTTCGTAGTTCACCCTTTTAAAGCGGGTTGCCATATCCACGACTTGAAACTCTATAGCCTCGCGATTGCGGAAATTGTGTTTTAACTCAATCCTCAATACTGTTTTGTACTTAGCTCCCATGCTTCTCATGTCAAAGAAGAAGCGGTGATTACTTACAAACCGCATATCATGCAGGAAGAAAGCCGACAACAAAACCTTCAACCAAAAATGCACTTTTTCACGGTGGGTATACCCCTTGAAAGGACGAGGAGTAACCGAGTGGTTGTCATACTCTATTACAGGAGGTGTAACCTCAGGAGGAAGCCCAATGTATAAATCTCCTGACGGTGTATGCAGATAGTAAGGGTATTTGCAGTAGTCTTTTGCCCAATTCTGCAATTGAGAGAATACTTTCGCGCTTTGCCGCTCATTTTTAGGCATAAAAGGTTGCAGCGGATACACGACTATTCGTATTTTTTCTTGCAATACGTCGAAGTCCGAACTCTCAAGGCTCAAGAAGAAGGAGGTCGTGTTTACGGCTTTTAGTGCAATTGGAGTAGACAGCATGTCAGATAGGTAATAAACGTTTGATTGTGTTAGCCCAAAGTTCAAAATCGGGGGAGAGCCTGGTCGGGTAATTAGCTGCAATGGCGCTGGGAATAATAGCAATGGCATACTCTTCGTAGTAGTGTACCCGCTCTAAATCCAGATTGTAATACTTTGCATCGGCCTTTTCATCCGCCAGCAGGTTTATAACTACTAACTTGGCCTCGACTACTCCCGTCCTTTCCCGGATATAATGCACCTTCTGCTGTAGTTTTGCCAAAAAGGCACTGGAATCAAATTTTGGGTCGTAAGCAGGATCATCTTCCGGAATTGCGAATTTTTCAAGTGTGCCGGGCCTAAAATTTTTGAAGTCAATGTAGATTGGGAGGTATTTCAGCTTTGCGTCCATTACCTCAAAAAGGGCATCACGCAGTTGGGCTTCCTCCTCCAGGTAGATGCCTTCGTATTCAAGCAGTGCTTGTATTGCTTTTTCCCCGATGGCACCTGCTAGAATTGCTTGTTCTCCGTAGGGCGTCCAAATTCGCCCGTCAAGACCAGTATACTGAAGAGCGTAGCCCTTGTTTTTGAAAAAGTCCCGGATGGCTGGATGTTGTAGCACTTCATAGAGCCGGTTAACGTGCCAGGTGAAAGTGGGAATGTATAGCGGTTTATGCGGGTAGATTCGAAGGTCCTCTCCGGATATGTGTAAACTGTTGTCTGGCTGCAGGAAACGGGTAGGAGCGGAAATTAATTGCACAGACTCAAAGTCAGGCAAGTAATTGTGCTGAAACTGCACTTTGAACAAAAACTGTCCCTTAAGCACATACTCCCTGATGCCTTGCCAACCTTCCCGCAGTTCTATCGCCTGCTCAGGTAGCAATGCCTCTTTTTTAAGCTTCTCTATTCTATCCAGCAGCATATTTATATATGCCTTGCCTTCGTCGTTTGTTTGCTTGATGTCATCATAATCCAAGAAATGTTCGTCAAACTGCTGCTCGCCGTAGTACTTTAGGATTTCTTCGTGTACCCGTACCATCAATATAGATGTGTAATCTTCCCGCTCTTCCCGAATGGCTTCAAAAGCTGCCTGGGTCAGGTAATTGTAAAACTGAGCAAGGATTGGGCCCGCCAGGCTGACCTCTACCAGTGGGGTAGGTTGCCACTTCCGGTCAATGCGCCCTAATGCCTGGTAATAAAGAGCAACCTCGTTTTTGGTACAGTCCTGAGTGTAACGGTAGAACCCGTTCAATTTCTGAAAGTCCAGCTCTTTCAAAATCTGCCTGAATTTCCACCATCTGATCTGCCCTGATTCCAGTAGCTTCCAGCTGTACCAGATTGCCTGCTTCTCAGGGTTTTTATCGTTTCGGTTCTCTTTTTTGGTCAGGAACCAGAAATATTCGGGCTCAAGCAAGTGAATGCCCGTAAAGTCTTCCTCTTTGCCCTCCTTGTTCCAACACTCCAAGTTTACACCGTTGCTGGCAGTCTTGTACTGGGTGACTACAATGGTTTTTTCAACTGCTGAGTCCGTGAACAAGTCCTTATAGTAAAGGAGTCCCTTTTCCTCTCCTCTTGCTTTCACTTCCTCGATTTCTTCGGCTTTATCTTTATTGAGAAACACAATATTGAAAGTCTTTCCTTCGAAAGTGGCCTGATAGCCTACTCCATGGGACTGAGGAGCAAGCAATTCCAACAGGAAGGGATGTACGGCACGCGTTTTCTGGTTTAGCTTAAATAAATTGGAAATATGAATCATACTGCCATAGAATACCAGATGATTTGCAGCGCGGCTTTCGTTTAAGACCCATCGGAGGAGCATGAAAAACCCAAGTACCCGGTCTTTACGGTGGTTGATCGTATATACGTCGGGAAACTCATCTTCAGGCCGGACGAAGTAGTTCTCACTTTTCAGCATTTCCAGCACGCTACGTATTAGATGCTCGTCAGGGAGTTGCATTTGGTCTGGCCGGATGAGTTTGATCTGGCTGCTCCGGTCACTCCCTTTTTTATCTTTTAGCTTTTTGACAAGTTCCTTTGAATATGCATCAGGTTCGATAAAGTTGGTTACGGTCCTGAGCCAGGTGTAGTCGAAATTGCGTACGGCCCGGGGAATATCCATTGTGGCAGACAGGGCGAAAACCAGGTTCTGCTTGGCAACCTTGGCAATAACTGCCTCAGGCGTAGCAGCCAACTCGGTTTGGTCAAGGTCCATGCTGGCAGGATCGCTCCTTACCTGATTGAACAACCGGATGTAACGAAAACCTGTTTCATAAGCAGGCCGCTGGTTATAAGTTGACTGCCGGATCGGCTCTACTAATAATTGATTGGCATTGCTGTACCAATGATTCTCCTCTAGGTACCGCTGGTATACTCCCGCCTGGTTATCGTTCTTAGGATTCCATATGTATTGGGTAATATCGCGGCGTAGAGTGTCCTGCGTACGGTAGTAGTTGAAAGTATCCAGTATGCGTTGGATGACTTCTTGCAACATACTGAAAAGCGAGCCCGGAGCGAATGAACCAGACACTGCTGACTTAGTTATGTTCCAGGCGTTGCCAGCGGCATGGAAATAAAAATCAGTAATGGGAATGATCCGGTTGGTTTGAAATATTGCGAGGGTTTCATCCGAGTCCAATGTCTCGTTCATCCGGAACCGGCTGATCGCGGGAAAATTGAACCCTGCCGCTACGCTTCTGGATTCAATAAATTGCAGAATTGCATCAAACTGCTCACGGCATCGGAGCATGTCCGGCATTTCCCAAAACTCTGCATTTTGCCAGTCCCGATACCCCTCATTGAAAATGCGTACGAACTCTACGGGGTTGTTGATGGAAGGGCCTTCACTAAGAATCTTCAGCATCTCATTCTCCAAAAAATCGAATTCATCCAGAAAAAGAATCCGTCCCTGAATGGAAGTAAGCTTAAGCGTATTGCTGCCATCAAAAAAGCCTCGCATAAGTTTTTGGATGGTCCCGAGGAGTACTCGTGCGTCCGGGTCATACATGTACTGGATGTAGGGAAAAACCTTCCAGATTGCTTCGTTCTCCAGCAGCGACTCAAAGAATCTCCTGCTTCTGCCCTTGTGGTATCGAAGCTGTTCGCGGAACGTATTATAACACTCTAAGCAAAGCTCATCACGCTTTTTTCGCCACTCGAACAGCAAATCCTCTTCTTGCCCCTCGGCAAGGTGTTTGGTTAACCGCTTTATGCGGTTATACAACTGGTATAAGGCCTCTGCCTGATCGGGGAATAAGAAGCCAACGGACGCTAAGTCAGCTATAATAGTGGGCAGTTGTTCCTTATGGGTAAGCTCGATGATAATTGCTCTGTCACCCTTCAAATAAACGTACTTGATACCTGCTGCTTCCAAGTCCCTTGCAAACTCGATAAGCAAGTTATGACGATTCGAGATGTATGCCGCTTTTTTCCCCGATTGCTGAAAAACGTCGGACTGCAAGAACTTAACGATTCCTCTTGTCTTGCCTGATCCCGTGCCTCCCGGAGTAGGCATGAAGCCAACGGAATGTGTGAAACCCTGCCTGTAATACTCCCAATAGCTCAAACTGGCTGTAGCATCTGCTTCCAATGCATTCTGGTTACCGGGTGTCATGTCATGTTTCATAAGCTGAAAAGCTGCTTTCGTTTCTGAAATTATGATTGCAATGAATATCCAAGAGTAGCCATGGATAGGATTATAGGCTTTTGTTTGGCTAATTTAATAAGGCGTCATTATACTTTTGCGTTTATTCTCCTCATTTATTGATTGTCCATACTGCTGAACCACTAGTTTGTATAATGATATTAGTAAGCAGTCCAGTGTCAATTATCACTCGGGTTCCTCGCTTGTATAACCTCCGTTTATGGAATTGCACTCTTTTGATGTATTGATTGAGATTACGAATCTGGATTATAGTACGGGCTCTTCAAGAAAGCCCTTAGAAAGATACGAACGCACTGCACGAGTAATTCCAGTTTGATTAGCCCGTTTGCGGTAGGGGAAGCAGGTAGAAGTACAAATTGGACGTAATAGCGGAAAAGGTAACTAGATGGCTATCTGTCATTAGCCCTTTGAGCTACTGTCTGGAAGCGTGGCTAGAGAATAGCTATACTTACTAAAGAGGCTGCGACAATAATTCACCGGCAGTTCTTCTAAAAATTGATCACTGAGGGTTAGGGTATGTAGAGAAACAGAGGAGGACTGCAGATAAAAGGGAGTCTGTACGCCTATTAGTGATTTATACTCTCTTAGGTGGTCCTCTATGCCCTCAATGATAAAGCTCTTCCTTCGCCACAACCTCTTCTGTCAGTACAAATGACCATAGCTCCTGATTCACCAATTGTTACTCTTATCAGCAATTCACTCAGCCTGGGGTTTCGGTTGAGGGGATAGGAGTCTGATGGCGTCGAGTGCTGCCGAATACTTAGCTTCAGATACAATAGCTTGATTTACAGATCGAAAGAGATGACTTCTTAGCTCATAGAGAGAATGAACTGTTTTTTTCTTATCTCCATCTGGGATAGAGCCGCTATTCTCAATAAATACCAGCAAGCGTTCAAAAGAAGCAATGAAATGGATCAAGTTAAGATTACCGGTTGTGTCAGTAACAAAAGCCTTGGCTTCCTTTTCGGTAAAGCCAAGGCTTTTTAAATCATGTTCTTCAACATGGGCAATAGGGCTGCTGTCAGGAGCAGTATTGGTTCTATGGGCATCATCTAGGCTTTGACCCGAAGGTTGCCTTATCATATGTTCTAAGCCGGTGATTAACCAGGTAGGGTTCAACTGAGGAAAGGCTACGAATATCTGCTCCAATTTGTCTACCCCAAAAGAAACACCTTTGTTAATAACTTTCCCTGCTAGGCCATTACTCCAGCCTGTCTGCTTCTCGAACTGTCTATAGGAGATACCTTGGCTAGCTAAAAACTTGCCGAGTCTTACTCCTACTGTTTCAACCAAATTAGCCAAGCTCAGAAAATATTATCCGAAATTGATTTGAACTGTTATGTAATATTCTATATAATTGCTTATTGTGTAGAATAAAGGTGAAATGAGCAGGTGACATATAGAACAAGCAAAACTACCCATTTAATCAACAATTAACCTCTTTTATGAGCCAGACGACCCCGACCCACTCCTGTCCAAAATTTGAATTCATTCAGTCAGAACCCATCAAGTACCTAATGCAGGGTCGCAACCATGAAGCGCTGGAGAACATGGCCGAAAAGATCGATGATGCGATGCTGTGGATCGTGTTCAATCATGAATTTGTATCAAGCCAAGAAAAAGAGTTCGCCGACATCTATGCAGAACTTCGGGATGCACGAGATTTTTTTCGGCTGCTCAGTAATTACCTCAGAGACCAAAGGACCGAACACTCATAACGAAGCCGGCATTTGTAAGTCGGTCTCCGCTTTTGTATATGTATAGTAGGAGAGACAGTTATAGGGCAAACTCTGCTACTGCATCTCCTTGGGCCCGCCTGTTAATTAAATTCCCAGCAAGAACAAGGCGAAAAACCGGACACGTAAGGAAGGTGTCCGGTTTTTCGCCTTGTTCTTGCTGTAGATACATTACACGATAACATAATGACATTGGACCATGGGCATACGGGCGCCTAGCCCTCTTCACGGTCATGAATCCCTTGGCAAAAAATACGAGTACTGGTATTCAAAATAAGCCGAAGAATAGCTAAGTTACTTCATCCCAACTACAAGGTTGGCGCTTGATGGTTCATTCGTTACGGAATGCCATAGCGATCTATAGTCATTAATCATTGCAGTACGTGTGTATTAGGACTCTATAACTAACGCCGCATGAAGTTACAGCAAGCCTCTGTAGAGTGGGCCATCAGGTCTATGGAACGGCACGGTGACACCGACCTGTTCCCCCGTCCTGCTGAATTAAAGGCAATGCTTGATGACATACCAGGTGTCAGTGCGAAAATTGCAGATATTGACCTGACCAGCCATCAGCCATCGCCCCCTAGACGATTCATTGTTCCCAAGAGTGATCTGTCCTACAGACCAGCAACTCAGTTAGACGTAGTAGACAGCTTAATCCTGACTGCCTTGATGTACGAGTTCGGACAGAACATTGAGAATCGCCGTCGGCCTCTTAACGAGCAGTGCGTCCATAGCTACCGCTTCAGCCCGTCAGTGGACGGCGACTTGTACTCCGCCGCACATGCGTGGAACGGGTTTTGGTTCGAGTGTCTTCGCCTTGCGCCCATGAAGGCTTATGCACTTGTACTAGACATTGCCGACTTTTACAACCAAATCTACCACCATACAGTTGAGAACCAACTAAAAGAAGCCGGGCTGCCAAACCAAGCAACCAAGTGGATTATACGGCTACTTGGAGCAACGACTGCAAAGGTATCCCGGAGCGTTCCAATCGGACCTCATGCAACACACCTGCTCGCTGAAGCGTCACTTATTCCAGTCGATAATAGCCTTGCAGCAAGGCGCTTCACATTTCGTCGGTACGTTGATGACATTGTGCTCTTCTTTGAGACAGAAGCTGAGGCACGAGCAGCAGTGTACTCAGTGGCATCTATATTAGATAAGCAGCAGAAACTTCAATTGCAAAACGGTAAGACCAAAATTATGGAAGCTGCGCAGTTCAAACAATACTGCCGGAACATGATTGCTGACCGGCCAATCAACGACCTTGAGGAGAATATCATTGAGTTGATTGGTAGATATGCGAACAGAAATCCTTACCGCTCTGTGTTCATCAACCAATTGGCGCCCGAAGACTTGAGAGCATTTAAGCCCTCAACAATTCAAACTATTGTTGCAGCTTATCTTGCGGCCGAGAAGCCTGACTTCGTACGTTTACGCTGGTTTATTCGGAGGTTAGCCCAGGTCGGACACCCGGCCGGCGTTCAGTATTTTCTTGACAACATCGAACAGTTGATCCCTGCACTCAGTGATATATGCCACTACTTCATCTCTGTTAGCTCCCAAGGAATGAGCATAGACTGGCCCCATACCGGTGATCAGTTGCTCACGTTGTTATCGAGTCCGATTGTTCAGGCAAATGAGTACTTTCAATTATCAATCCTTTCGCTGTTTGGCCGGGAACCCCAACTCAATCACATCGACCGGCTGATTAGCCAGTATCCCATCGCACCACCACATCTACGGCGTGAAATCATACTGGCTGCTGCTGCGGGAGGCGCTGTCGACTGGCTCCGCGAGTTAAAAGAGGAAGCTCAGTCAATGGACCCCTGGACGAGAAGCGCCTATTACTTCGCTACGAAAGGCTTTCCATCTGATGAACGCAGATTCTTTTTGCAATTTGCCAACCCCGATAGCGTACTCGAAAAGATCGTCGCTAAATGGGCAAGGGCCTGAGACCAGAGGCCGAAGAATGTCTAAGTACTCGCATAGCTCTACAATTGATGCACCAAGCAGGGGTATTTCGCGTACCGCTACAGGCCTACCCAGTCATATATTCTGACTTGTTAGGACCTCTCCTCTTGAACAAGGAAGGCTTTCATTTATTATTCTGGGTGAGATAGTTTATCAAGTCGGCCTTACGGAACAAAATGCGCTTATCCGTACTGTTGACCGGCACTAGCTTCCCCTGCTTCCTGAGCTTTCGCAAGGTGGTTTTTGAAACATGCAGGAACTGTAGGGACTGGGTAACGGTTAGGAACTCGTGTTCTGGGTTATTGCCTTCGCGTGGTTGCAATAATTGCGCCTTTCTAAGCCGCTCATCTAATACGTCACCAATTATTGCCCGTAAGTCATCTATTGAATTGAGTAACAAGTTGATTTGAACCATTGGATGTTTTAGTATTGAGTTATGGCTCAAATTTTAGAACAAAAACGGCTTGTAGTCCCTTTTGTAGTGGCTACAAATACCGAGAGAAAGCCACTACAAATTCTGCTATAGTCACTAAAGGGCCGTAAATAAGCGGTTTCCAGTCGCAATACCGTTATGGCTAAAACGGATGGAGCATGTTGAGCCAGGTTGGGTAAAGGCTACTAGGCTCCGCACTGCTTCCAATAATATTGTGTTGCTATAACCCAGGACGAATGCTTCGGTTTAAAGCAAGCACGCATCCATCCCTGCTTAATAACGCATTCATTTACTGTTCGCCGCAAGTACCGCTAAAGTAGCAAGGCCAAAATATGCAGTTGAAAGTGCTGGCTCAGGCCGAGTAGTCTCCACCAAAATTGAGGCTCAACCAAAAGGGGACCACCCCACCTTTGTACCGAAAGATAGGAGATTGCCTTAATGAAAGGGGTAGGCTGGGCCTAACCATTGACTATGAGTTTCAATAACGGATGAACAAGAAAAAAAGACGGCCCCCAAAGGGCTTGAGCTTGGCTTGCGGGAGCCAGAGGAGCAGCCCAGAGAGTTCAACAGCCCATGGGTCATCGGGGAGTCGGCTCGTCTCATTCAAGGGCAGGGTTGCCAGAGGAGCGTAGTGAGCGGGCCCGGAAAAGAGCCGATTGAGTGCGAAAACAAGCCTAGAAGCGGAGCAGCGCTTAAAGTATTTGGATTCACTTTGATGTGAATTTTTTTTCAAGGCGGAACAGGCCTTCAGTCTTTTGTATTGTTTGCCTGAATCGTAGGAGTAGTAGAGCTATACGAAGCTTTTTGCTATCCCAATCTTGTCATACCTATAATAGAACCATGTTGAACCAAGCCAGAGACTCCATCCCATAGGGCACTTTAATGCCCTTGATGGATGAGTAAAAACACAAAGAACCGCAAGTACTACAATTTCACCACCAAGCAAAAGCGGCGGGACCGCAGCCAGCATTGGCTTAGTGTACCAGCAGTCTACGACCGGCGGGAGAACCGTCGGTTTCGGGCTCAGTGCCGAGAGGTGCTGATTAGGTATCGAATAACTGGAGAGATGAGAGAGTTTCCCCGCTACGTGCACAATGTGCAATATCACTACTGGTAAAGACCTCTTGGCGGAAAAGGCCGTACTGGCAAAAAATCTCCGCTGGGACGACCTTTTACCAGTAGGTCCTTTCGGGCTGAGTAGCCTGCCAATTATGGGGTTTACACCTTGCTAACTCTTTAAATATTTTGGTTCCCTTCCCAAGGTCACCTCCCCAGGTGGCCTTGGTTTCTTATTGCTACCTGGGTATAGGCAGTAATATGGTAAGCGGTAGTTGCTCTGTAAGGGATAGGGCCCTAGCCAGCAAGGGCTATCAAGCGGGGTAGGTGTAGTGGGCCATAGCGTAGTGAAACCAACGTAACTGCAATAGGAAATTAGTTCTGGCCCTTGTTCCTGGCTCAGGTTGTTCGCTCCTTTTGCCTTTACCGAGACAAGCGTATGGCTACTTGGCCGTACTCTCTTTAACCGGACGGTTTGTGTAGAATAGCCTATAGGCGGGTCGGCCCTGTTTCATGAGGCAAGCTTAAATTGAGGAGGAGCTTCTCTACCGTCCTTGTACTTTTCGGCAAAAAAGTACATGCCCATGCTGTAAGCAAATTAGCTGCATAAGGGGCTTTACCACCGGATCAGGTAAACTTCTGTGAGCTTCCCTTCCTGCCCATAATTCTCAGGTGAGTAACCATCAAGCGGGTCTCTTCCCGGTTGCATGGGAAGGATAAGAGGCACCAATAGACTTAGCCTACTTTCTGTTTACACCCCATGATTGGGCGTCAGCTGGCTTTATATAAGGTTAGGAAGGGGTGTTGGATCGGTAAGCAAAAGGGTGTAAACGGGGGAATGAACTTTGGTAAGTAGGGTATAACCTACGCGTCATTAGGTGTAAAACAGGTGTTAAAGCTGTGTTGTTAGCGTGTAAAAGAGCGGACAAACCCCTAAAAAAGGCCAAATTACGGCCCTGAAGCTATTTTTTATATGATTTTAGACAACCAACCAAGACTATGCCTTTTTTGCCAGGACCCCTATACTTCGGATCGCTCCACGGGATTGTACTGCTCGGATGAATGCAAAGACGACTTCCATAACCGCAAAAAGAAGCTGCGCCGACTGGAACTGCAACGAAAAGCGTGGATCGATAGTTTGCCCCGGCCGGAGTTCCCCTCTGGCAAGCTGCTGGAAAGCGTAAGCGCCTACTTGGAGAAACACAATCCCCAGGTCTTAGCCGGGCTTCAAAAGGACCAGAAGGATATTGAGCAATTAGGCAACCGGCAGCAAATTGTACTGCAAAAAGCACTTCCTTTGCAGGAGGATCGCAAGCGGCGTTTGGCCCGCGTCCAGTCACTGCAAGACCAGATACAGCGGGCAAAAGACCAGCTTGCGGTCAATGCTCAGGAGCAAATCGAGCTGGATCAGCTGCCCGACCGGTTCAAGGCCTTCTTCGCCTTCAACGGGAGCATAATCGATGAGGGCCTTGAGCGCCAAATCGCCACCGACCAGGAGGCCATTCGGCTTGAAAACGAATCGATTAATCGTATCAATCAAACACTTATTCCCTTGCAAAAGGAATACCCTGATCTGGTAAAGCAACTGGAGAGTGCACCTAGGGCCCTTGCTGATAAAATCTACCACCTTAATTACAATACCTATCCTTTAGTTGTCGAAGAGCAAAAACGGCTCGTTCTTCCGGAAGGAACAGTGGTAAAGCAGCGCAAAAAAAGAGCAAAAACCAAACAGCCTAAGAAGGCTCCATTGCCGCCATCACTTCCTGCAACGGCTTTTATTCCTGCCACAGAAGAAACGATTATTCCGCTCACTTCATCACAAGCAGGCTTCCACGAGAGCACTCCGGTGGCAGTCGATACCGCTCAAAGGGAAAGCCCAAGCCCGCATTTTAATCACCGGATCGGCACAAATAAAGAAACCAATCAGCTCGTCATTTACCGGCCCTCTCCCCTGGAAAAGGACTTCCTTACCAATGGTCACGTGCTTGCGGCAGGCAAGTCTGGCTCGGGCAAAACTGTGATGCAGTATCAGCTCGCCTGCTCGTTTCACAGCTACGGGATTCCCTTCGTATGGTTGGATTTTGACGGAGGAGCTACGTCTCTTCTTCAAAAGCATAAGCCGAAAGGCATTTCGCTTCGGCAGGCTCAGGAAGGGCTTGGACTAAACCCGCTCGCTCTGTCCGAGGGAAACAGCCAAGGCTTTCCCTTCGCTGCCGACTGGGTTTCTTCTTCCCTGGGCCGCTCATTTGGGCTAGGGCGAAAGCAGCAATCAGTGCTTCGGAAAGCTATTGAGGAAACCTACCAGCGGGCTGGATTTTCAGTCAACCTGAATTTGGAAGCTCAAAGCTACAACGGCACTCGTTTATTCCCCACGTTCAACCAAATCTTTGCCCGCCTGGAAGAGATTGGTTCTAAGGACGCCTCCACTGAATCGATGTTGGTAAAACTGGAACGAGTCCTCTCGCTGCCCCTGTTCGAGGAAAGAAAATTAACTATCAAGGAAATTTTCTCGGGCAGTAAAATTTTGAACCTCGTTTGTCTGCAGAGCCTGGACACCAAAGCCGCCGTTAGCTTGCTGGTACTGGAAGCCATTTACCAGTATGTGCTATCCTTGGGAGAAACTAAACAGATTCGCCTAGCCCTCTTTATCGATGAGGCGCACTTACTGGCTGGTTCGGAGGTGCTCTCTCAGATGATGCGGCAAGCCCGCAAAGTGGGCCTGTTGTTGGTGCTGGGCTCGCAGTCCCCCCGGGATTTTGCCCCGGCCGTGCTCTCAGAAGCCGGTACTTACTTGGGGCTACGCCTGGAAGCGGACGATGCTCGAATGATGGCTTCCTACTTCGGAGCCGTGACCACGAAAGAAAAACAAGCTGTGCAGCGGCTGCTCATAGAGCAAACCCGGGGAGAGGCTTTGATTCGCAATGACCATTATCAGCCGTTCCAGCGAATAAAACTTCAGGAATTAACCCCCTGAAGTGTAGTGGACAGGCGCCTGCGCAAATGCATTTCTGCGAAAGACCGGAGTCACTAATCACCCAAAATGCTACCTGGACCTTAGCTGCCTCACTTTGCAGAGCTGTGCGTCTCCTTCATATATTATGGCTGGGATACAAGCACGGGCGTGTAGGTAAGGAACTTCCCGGATGGCTACGGCTTGCCTTATCAAGGAACGCCAGTACAACAGCAGAAATTTTTATTCAATTTAATGCCATCATCACGGCGTTTCCTAATCTGGAAAAGCGGTTCATCCATCCACATCGGCCTTTTCTTCGACCGGAAGCCGGATAAATCGTTTCCCAAATCTGATTCACATTTTTGGATCGCTGAGCCATCCCTTTGCCAGTTTTACCCCTTCTCAACCATGATACTGCTGGAATGTAGGATTACAGTTTCGTTGGCGCCAATTGCCGTTTTTTTGAAGCCGGAGCAATAGTAGGGATTCGTTTTTCCAGTTGAGACCGGTAGTAAACTCTCAGCCGAATTGCTGGAGCAAATACGGCAACGCCATCAGCCGGGCTCTGAAGGGAAGCAACGGCAAAGCTGCCCGGCACGGCAACGAACACTGACGCTGTAAACAGGCGGAGAAAATATCGGAAGCGCGGGATAAAGAGCTATTGAAGACCACCAAGCCCTGGACCATTTAGTCCAAAGCGCCGGCTACGAGAGGTGGACAATGTTAATGGTAATGCTGAGTCATACCCACCTTACCCAAGAACGCATCATCTGGATATTCGCAATGCTTTGTTTGAGCTAATGAGGGTTTCCTCAATTATTGAAGCAGTTCCGGTAAACTTTGGAACAGTTGTCTCGCCTCCGGCCAACCGGCGTCAACGAAAAGTGCCATGCACTCGATAAGCTTCCTTCTCCGGGTCTCATCTGAGAAGATGGCACGGTAATCTGCAAGGTAAAGGCTAACTAGCTGTACAAATAGTGCTGCACCCATAGACTCGTGCTCATACCGGGCGACACCGGTTGTCCTGAGCAAAGCTTCGCTAAACAAATCGAAGCACAATTCAGGATTAGCCTCAATGAGTTTACTCAAAATTTCCAGTAAGTGATGTACTGTCGCGGGCGTACCCAACGTAGCCAGTTTTGAAATAAGTGACTTATATTCGGAGAGGAACTGCCGCTTTGAGTCATGAGCTGCAAGCCTCGGGGTAAGCATGTCGTGCCCTACCGCATGGTAAATTTGATCTGCAATGGCGTCAAAGAGCTTCAAAGCAGCCTTTTCTTGAGAAGATGGCTCTTCTCCTGACAGAGGCCACGATTTAACAGCAGGTTCGACCTTAGATATAAGAGCCCAAATGAATTCGGCCGATCTCTTCCTAATTTCTTCCTTAACCTGGTCACGACTGTCGAATCCAATGGTTATTAATCCTCGTATATTACTAATGACGTACTGTAAGCGTTCTTCCTCACTTACGTACTCTTCAATCCAGCTTTTCAAAAGAGCACGGGAAGCTGCGAAGTTTTTATTGATTGCAAAGAACGTAATTAGTCTGGTGATTGAATTAGCACTGTGCTCTGCAATACTTGCTCGTTTGTAAAGTCTTAATACAAGTGGTTCCAATCGCTCAGCATAACGGCCACTTAGTCCTGAGAGTGCATCTGCACCATACTGAATGACACTAGCATTTTTCTCTTTGGCTACAAACCCATCGATCAGCTTCCACATGGCATTGAGGTCCACAGCACTTACCTCGGGTATAGCAATTACTAGCTGAAGTCGCACCGCTGGATGAGGGTCATTGAATAGCATATTCGCGAAACGCTCACGAATTTGCGGCCACAGTTCTGTAACTGTCACCACAGAAGACAAAGCTCTGGCGGCTTGAATTCGCGGCGCTGGTGAATTCCACGTTGCGAGACGAGCAAACTCCTCCTCCGTTTCTTCCGCCGGTTCCGGATCACTATGATGAGTAAGTTCCAATAAACGTTCAACTGCCCTTGGACGAGCATCTGGAGGAATGTACCCCTGAGAAATTACAATTCCGAGTCCCTCAGCAAGCGTGTCGAGTACCTCTATGTCAATCGAAACGTCAATTCCCTTTTCCACAATAGATTTGTCAAGTGTGAGAACTGCATTCCACAAGTCTGTACCCCGTTCCTGAGAGGCTTGTTCCTTCAAGGCATCTCCTGCTAACTTGACTGTATTGCTGAGTGTAAGGAGTGGTGATGCTGCCTTTGATTCTGCATGAGTGTCTCCATACGCAAGGGGGTAAATTCCGGCACTCCGACCAGAATGAATTTTAATCGGCTTTTCATTTATAAAAGTGGTGCCATCACTTTTGGCAGCCTTTAGAAAAGCACGTGCTTCTGGTGTTACCAGTTGCACTTCACCAATATATTCAAATAGCGTTCCCAGAATGCTGATTCTTGCGCCTTCTGAGTTCTTCAAGCTCGAAAAGTCACGCTGAAGCCATTTGTATTCGGCCTTCTTGCGGTTTGAATAAGATAGATGAGGATAAGTAGCAGCAATGACGGTGATTGCGCTCTGGCGTGTATTAATTGAGTTGAGCGCAACAGCATCAGCGGCGGAGCGCCACAGTACTTTTCCAAGAACTTCTGGCTTCTTTGCTCCTGCCTCAAACAAAGTCCTCCAGGCAAGAGCAATGCCAGTTTCGTTTAGGATTAATTCAGGTATTTCTTCAAGCAGCGGTTGCTCGTCTACGTCTTGAACCCATTGAATAAAAGTTCTGTATAGTCGAGCATACTCTTTATGACTTCCATCATCTATGTCCCAAGCCCAAGCAGCGCTTCCATCGTCATCGAAGACTCTTTGCGAGTCCCCAAGTGGTAAATTGTCCAACTGATGCCCTGCTTTGGGGGGATACTTCTTCTCGCGAAGTCCCCGCAGAGCTCCGGCCAAAGCCCGTACTCCAACGCGTGGAAACTTGCGTATCAGGTCAGGATATGTTTTTACAAGAGTATGCTCCGCCAAGCGAAAATCTTGAGCAGCGTTCGACGCCAAGGGGAGTATCCAACTGGTTGACATGGATGTAATTTGGCCACTACTGAAATTCGCTCCCTTAAATACGCAGTTGAATAGCTGAACGGTCAGCTCGGGGTCGTATTCAGCGACCTGTAATACTTCCTTCGCAAGCCGCGGTATTTCCACGTAGCCAAAGCGGTTAAAGCGTTCTGGTACAAATAATTCATCAAGCCTTTTGCGAGAAGCAGCAGGGTCAGTTCCATACGTTCGTGCCACATACCGTGTAACAAGAGGTGATAGCCAGGCGATCAACTTTTCACTGCTAGACATCACATCGAATAACACCCGGGATGCAATCCCTAACGCAGCCATAGCCTCAGGGCTATTATTCTTATTGAGCAACGCACCAATGAGTGCCTGCATACTACCAAGTTGTCCAATGCCGGGACTGTTCATTTTTGCCAGCAAATGCGCCCATGGCTCGATTTCAAAAGGCTGGTCTAAGGAATCTTTTGTAAGAATTGCCCCGACGAGATTCGTAAAACTGCCATTCACTGCCGCATCATTCCGATTGACGATGTCCACCAAAGGGCTAAGGTCCTCTCCTGGCTGAACGGATTCAACTGCAAGCCGTGCAACTTCAACACGAACAATCGGGTCGGCTGCTTCACTGCTTAATAGGGAAGCAATAAAAAGCCAGAACTCCGGCGGGGTAAGGTTATTTTTGAGGTCTTCCAGCCAATAGCCAATGGAAGGCGAAATGAGCAGCCCTGCACCACTGTCCTTGTTGAGGTGACTTAAAGCAATCTTCCGATCAGGCATCAGAATAAGCCGTGCGACTGCATAATCAAACAAAACGTGATGCCGGAAACCGATTCGGCGGGTTGTCTCTTTCACGAGGACACCCTCTTTCTGAAGATCATCTACCGTAGATGCTGCCGGAATGGTAATTTCGGTTTCAGGAATATCAATTGATCTGGCAGTAATCATTAGCATAACGACACTTTTGAGGCTTACTGTGGCCGGAGTGCCAAATTTGGCAATACGCTCTTCCCAGTACCGCTCAAGAAGCTCTCCCCGGGTTGCAACCGATGCCAAAGAACTGGCAGGGATTCCTCCTTTCAAGAGGTCACCTAGTAGCGCCAGGTTGAAGGGATTTCGGGCCAGTGCTTCCATCTTGGGTCCACCTGCTAGAAGCGCAGCACTAAGAGATGGGGACTTTGAAGCAATGTCGGCCTTTTCGTATTCATTCAGAAGGCCAATATGGACATGACGAACTCTGGGAAAGTTTTTATCGGAGTGCTCAGGCAAGGGAGGCGTTCCGACGAAAAGGCGATGCCACTCTTTGCCAACACGCAGGTCGAAAGTGCGAATCGAAGCGATTATGCGCCAACCGGAAATTAGGGCTACTTCTTCCACAAGCCGCTTGTAGGTAGCTTCTGCCAGTCCTCCACGCACGGCATCAAGGGCATCAAGAACCAGGTATGCCGGCTTATCATGCGACATCTGGCTTAGAACGTCAGTGAATAAATGTTCGAGCCCGATCTCTCTGCGGAGGGCATCCAGGGTAGTTAGTCCCGCCTCAACGGTTAAGGTTACGACAGTACTTTCCTTGCTTAGTTCCTGTGATACGCGGTGAATAATGGCTGACTTTCCCGCCCCGGGTTCACCAATGATTGCGAGTGAACCATCGGACGCTGCTTGTACAATATGGTCAACTACTGGTCTGGAGATGGTTATATTGCCTTCAGGTGTGGTTACTTGGGTAAATCTTTCAAGCCTTCGAAGTATCCAGGCACTGTAAGCAGTAAGACGGCTCACATCGCTCTTAAAACTGGGCGGCTCAACCATGCGCACCTTTCCTCGCAAGGCCAGACGGATAACGGCTGCGTCACCCCCAACGCCACTCTGGGAAGCATCCGTAGCCCACGTCTTCAGGAGGTCAATCAGCGCGGTTTCGTCACCGGCCACCGCTACCACATCCCGAAGGGCTTCCTCTACCACTTGACGATGGGCATCGGTAATGACAGTTACCGAACATAAGGCTAGAATCGCCTGCTTATCCGTAGGGGTTATGGGGGAGGTAGCTTCTTTGAGCCACGCATCCTCTACTAATTTCGTAAACACTTGCAGGGCTGATGCCAGATGCTCGGGAACGCCCGTAGCAGCACCAGTACGATTTCGGTCTAGACCTTCCCGCAGATTGTTTGCAACAGTTGCTGCAGTTCCGTGCCCTACGGCGAGCACCAGGCGGTCACGGGCAGGCTGTAAGTCCCGACGAACACTACCTTCCGCGGCCCCTGCCCGGAACTGCTTTACAAACTGACTGGCGACTGATGCAAGCTCACCCTCAGGACCAGCTGATAAGGTAATCGTACGCTTGGCTTGGATGTAGACTTCGCCGCAGTCGGTCTCAACGAGAATATCATCGACTGGCAAGGTTGTTTCGAACCGCAACTTTTTTGGTGAACCTGGTAGCCCCGTACCAAGGCGTGAAAGTGGGCGCTCTGCCAGAAGTAAGCCGGCTATGTATGCGCCGACCTCAGCCTGAAAAGCAACTCCTCCTGAGGTACCTCGACCGCTCATATCTTACAGGCAAAAGCGCCTGCCTCCGAGATAAAGTTATTGGAACTTGATTAGCAGATGCTAATTCTGATGTGCAGGTCTACGTTGCCAACACAGACTTTGTTGACCGCCAGGTTGATGGGTAAGGATAATCAGGAGCCCTTCTAGCATCATTAGGATGCGCTTTTTTAGTTACGCTGCTGATTTTCAACCCGTCAGCATCATGGAACTATCATTGATTCCGAACGCGTAAAGTCGAAAAGGAGATGAGCAGTCATCGAGAGGAGACCAAAAATTATATAAATCTTTCAAATAATTATGTAAATGTTCTTGCCTGGAATCCGTATACCTTTGTAAAGAAGTAAACTCACTGTTACCCGTGAAAAAGCTTGTAGTCCTTTTGCTGCTGCCGCTGTACCTGCTGTCCGTCCCCGGACTGGCATACAGCCTGCATTTCTGCAGCAAGAAGCTCACGTCTTTTTCCTTCGCCCAGAAAGCCCAGAAAAGCTGTCCCTGTAAAAAATCTCAGTCCCCCTCCGCCTCCGATTGTTGCGACGATCAGCAGGTGGATACCCAGACGGATGACAGTCTGCAAACAGCTTCTGCCTTTAAACTGGACGCCCCTAAACTGGCGGTGCTTACCGCTCTGCTGCCGCAGCTGCTGGCCCAGCTCTTTGCGCTGTCCCCTACGCATTTATCCTACCTGGACGGGGCCTTTGTGCCACTCCACAAGAATCCGGTGTACCTGCGCATCGGTGAATTCCGCATTTAGCATCCTTCTTTCCCCCTCTGGTAAGCAGCCCTGATATCATTCCTCCCGGATGGTATTATCGCCGCCGTTGCCCGTGTACTTGCGCACTGCCTGGTACTGCCCGCATCGAAAGCTGCTCCCATTACTCTTCCTTTCATTTCCACCTTTAGATCATACCTATATGATCGAGAAACTCATTTCCCTGTCGCTCAGGAATCGAGTCATCGTACTCCTGCTGGCGGCCGGTCTGTTTGCCTGGGGTCTATACTCGGTGCAAACCAATAAAATTGATGCCATTCCAGACCTTTCCGAAAACCAGGTCATCGTCTTTACCGAGTGGATGGGCCGCAGCCCGCAAATCATCGAGGACCAGGTGACTTATCCCCTAGTGACTAACCTTCAAGGCATTCCGCAGGTGAAGACCGTTAGGGCCTCCTCCATGTTTGGAATGAGCTTCGTGTACGTGATTTTCGAAGATGCGACCGACATCTACTGGGCCCGGGAACGGGTGCTGGAACGGCTCAACTACGCCACGCGCCTCCTGCCGGAAGGCGTTACCCCTAGCCTGGGGCCCGACGGTACCGGCGTGGGCCACATCCTCTGGTACACCCTCGATGCCCCGAAGATGGACTTGGGCGAACAAAGGGCCATTCAGGACTGGTACGTGAAATTCGCCCTGCAAACCGTATCCGGCGTTAGTGAAGTCGCCTCTTTCGGGGGATTTCAGAAGCAGTACCAGGTAACGGTTGATCCGACCAAGATGACCTATTACAGCATCTCGCTGCCCCAGGTAATTGCGGCAGTACGGAGCAACAACAACGAAGCCGGCGGCAGCAAGTTCGAAATGTCGGACATTGGCTACATCATCAAATCGTCGGGTTACATTAAGGACATTGCCTCGCTGGAAAATATCACGCTAAAAACGCAGGGCTCGGTGCCCATCCGGGTGCGCGACGTCGCTACGGTGCAGATGAGCGGCGAAACCCGGCTCGGCATTTTCGACGTGGACGGGCAGGGGGAGGCCGTAGGGGGCATCGTGGTGATGCGCTACGGGGAGAACGCCGATGAGGTGATCCGCAGCGTAAAAACCAAGATGACTGAGGTAGCGAAGGGCCTGCCCGAAGGCGTCAAATTCCGCCTGGTCTATGACCGGAGCGGCCTCATCGAGGAATCGGTTAACTCCGTAAAGGGCACCCTTATCGAGGAGATGATCGTAGCCTCAATCGTGGTAATCCTGTTCCTGTTCCACTGGCGTTCATCGCTGATCATCCTCATTCAACTCCCGATTTCGGTTTCCATCGGCTTCATCCTGCTCAACGCCTTTGGTATTTCTTCCAACATCATGTCCCTGACGGGCATTGCCTTGGCCATCGGCGTGATGGTAGACGATGCCATTGTGATGGTGGAAAACGCCTACCGGCACTTGTCGGAGGCGCAGTCAAACCCGCCGCCGGTTCCACAGCCGCCTTTTGCCGCCAACGGCAAAGAATCTTCCCATTCAAGTAACGGTAAAGGCGTAGAAAATCATGGACTACAAAGAAAGAATTAAAATCATAGAACGCTCCGCCTGGCAGGTTGGCCCGGGGGTGTTTTTCAGTACGATCATTGTGATTGCTTCGTTTCTGCCCGTGTTTCTACTCACCGGGCAGGAGGGCAAGCTGTTCAGCCCGCTGGCCTGGACGAAGACGTTCATCCTGATCGTGGACGCGATCCTGGCCATCACCCTCACGCCGGTACTGATCTCGTTTCTGCTCAAAGGAAAGCTCAAACCCGAAAGCGCCAACCCCATCACTCGGTTTCTGGAGAAGCTCTACCTGCCGGTATTGTCCTGGTGCCTCCGCTGGCGCAAGACCACCATTGGCCTTAACATCCTGGCGCTGGCCGTAGGCGGATTGATGCTCACCCGGCTGGGCACCGAATTCATGCCGCCGCTCGACGAAGGTTCGATCCTGTTCATGCCCGTGACCCTGCCCGACGTGTCCAACTCGGAGGTGAAGCGCATTCTGCAGGTGCAGGACAAGATCATTAAAAGTGTACCCGAAGTGGAAAGCGTGCTGGGCAAGGCCGGCCGGGCGGTTACGGCCACGGATAACTCCCCGGTGAGCATGATCGAAACTATCATCCTGCTCAAGCCGCGCAAGGATTGGCGGGAGGGAATGACCAAGTCAGACATCATCGCTGAACTGGACGGCAAGCTGCAAATCCCGGGCGTGGTCAACGGCTGGACCCAGCCCATCATTAACCGGATCAACATGCTTTCTACCGGCATCCGTACGGACGTTGGGGTGAAGGTATACGGCCAGCAACTGGATAGCATCTACCAGTTTTCCAATCAGATCCGGCAGGCGTTGCAGGGCGTGGAGGGAATTAAGGATTTATACGTGGAGCCCATTACCGGCGGCAAGTACCTGGAGATTGACGTGAACCGCGACCAACTCGGCCGCTACGGTCTGAGCGTAGACGAAGTAAATCAGGTAGTGGAATCGGCCATTGGCGGAACCCCGGTCTCAAGTACCATTGAGGGCCGGAGACGCTTCAGCATCAACGTGAGGCTAGCGCAGGATTACCGCAACAGCCTCGATGCCATTCGCCGCATTCCGATCCAGACGGCTTCCTTCGGCGTAGTACCGCTTTCGTCGGTAGCCGAAGTAAAGTTCAGCGAAGGCCCGCCCATGATCAGTTCAGAAAACGCCATGCTCCGGGGGGCGGTGCTCTTCAACGTCCGGGAACGGGACCTGGGCTCCACGGTGCAGGATGCCATGCAGCGCCTGGAAGGGCTCACGCAGCGCCTGCCCAACGGCTACTACGTGGAGTGGAGCGGCCAGTACGAAAACCAGATTCGGGCCAACCGTACCCTTACGCTGATCATTCCCATTGTCATTGTGATCATTTTCGGGGTGCTCTACTTTACCTACCATTCCATCAAAGAAGCCCTAGTGACGATGATTACCGTTCCCTTCGCCCTCATCGGCGGGGTGTTCATGGTGTACTTCTACGGCGTGAACTTGTCGGTAGCCGTTGCCGTGGGTTTTATCGCTCTCTTCGGGGTAGCCATTGAAACGGCCATGCTCATGACCATCTACCTCAACGAAGCCATGAGCCGGCTGGTGGCCCGCAAAGGCAATACGCCCGGAGCCATCACCAATGCCGACATCCGGGAATACGTGATCGAAGGTTCGGTAAAGCGCCTTCGGCCTAAGCTGATGACCGTATCGGTGTCCCTGTTCGGTCTCATTCCGGTGCTGTGGGCGACCGGTGCCGGGGCCGACGTAATGCTGCCTATTACCATTCCCCTGATTGGGGGCGTGATTACCTCCTCCATCTACGTGCTGCTGGTAACCCCGGTGATCTTTGAGATGACCAAGGAGCGTGAACTTAAAAAGCACGGACAGATCGAAGTGCTCGATGTAAAAGAATAACGCTATGAGAGTCAAGACCATAATCACCCAAAATATACGATACGCCCTGCTGCTGGCCCTCGTCGGGCTGCTGCCCGAAAGTCAGGCGCAGGTGATGCCGCTGGATTCCGTGCTTGCCACGATCCGCCAGCAGAATCCGATGCTGGGGCAGTACGATTACCGGGTACGCGCCAAGGAGGCGTACGTGCAGGGAGCTTCCAGTTGGATGGCGCCGCAGGTAGGAGCCGGTCTGTGGATGGCCCCTTACGACAAGCGGATGGCCGACGAGATGACTGGGGGGGAGGACTTAGGATCGGTCATGTTTTCCGTGGAGCAGATGATTCCCAACCCCGCCAAGCAACGTGCTCAGCGGGAGTATCTACGGGCACAATCCTCGGTGGAGCGAAGCAACCAACAAGTTCAGTTCAATCAGCTCCGGGCGCAGGCGAAGAGGCTCTATTATGACTGGGTAGTGCTGGAAAAGCGGCAGGCCGTGCTGCGGGAGAATGAAGAGATCATCCGCTTTATGATCAAGCTGGCAGAGGTACGCTACCCTTATAATCAGAGCAAGCTCAACAGCATCTACGATGCCCAGGCCAAACTGGGCCAGTTAGCCAATGAGCAACTGATGGTTGAGAGTCAGATCCGCCAGAAAAGAATTGGCTTAAATACACTCATGAATTTACCCAAGGATAATGCCTTCCTCGTGGATACTACCTTGAACCTAAACCGGCAGGTAATCACCCGGCTGGACACGGCAACACTTGCCGCTGACCGGAGTGATATCCGCAGCGTTGACCAGACCATCCGGGTGATGCAACTGGGCCAGCGCCAGGAAAAGAGCATGCTCAAGCCCGACTTCGGGATTCGCTACGAGCACATGAGCAGCATCGGTTCCATGCCCAACCAATACACCGTAATGGGTATGATGACCATTCCTTTCGCTCCCTGGGCCGCTAAAATGACCAAGTCCAATGTAAAAGCAATGAATTACGAGATCGAGGCCATGCGGCGGGAGCGGCAGGCAATCCTTAACGAGGCGACCGGAATGATTGCTTCCATGCAGGCGGAAATCGAGACCAAGGGGCAGCAAATCGGGAATTACCAGGACCGGATTCTGCCGGCCCTCCGCAAGAATTACCAGGTTACCCTCCAGGCTTATGAACAGAACACGGCTGAACTGCCCCTGGTGATCAACGCCTGGGAAACCCTCAACATGACCCAGATGCAGTACCTGGATACGTTAAACGAACTCCTTCAAATGCAAGTAACCTATGAAAGAGAACTGGAGAAATAACCGTACCTGGTGGTTGCTACTGGCTCTGCCACTGTTATTGCTGGTGGCAGGCTGTACAAAAGGCGACTCCCAAGGGCACCCTGAGGGAGAAGTATACACCTGTCCCATGCACCCCGAGGTAGTGCAGAAAGGACCTGGTACTTGTCCCAAATGCAAGATGGACCTGGTCAGAAAGGAAGCTGCCCCTGCGGCGACAAATTCCTCTGCAGGTAATCACCAGCACGCTGAAGGGGAAGTGTATACCTGTCCCATGCACTCTGAGGTAGTACAGAATGAGCCTGGTACTTGCCCTAAATGCAAGATGGACTTGGTGAAGCGGGAAAACACTTCGGACGCATCGGCTAAAGCCGCTTCCGCGGAACATCAACACGGGGAAGAAGCTGTGTATACCTGCCCAATGCACCCGGGCGTCAAGCAGGATAAGCCCGGCAGTTGCCCGATTTGCGGGATGGACCTGGTGAAACAGGGAGGCGCCGGCGGAAGTGACTCGGTAGCAACGGAGCTGGGCGACTTGCTCAGGCCCGTCAACCAGGCCGTTGTGTCTTCGATAGAAACGGTGCATCCGGAGCAAGCCGCCAGAGAAATGACGGTGGAACTGCCCGGAACGGTCGAGTACGACACCCGCCGAATCAACGCGGTAGCTTCCCGGTTTAGTGGCCGGATCGAAAAACTCTACGTCCGCTACAACTACCAGCCCGTCACCAAGGGGCAGAAACTGCTGGAGGTGTACAGCCCGCAGCTCGTGGAAGCCCAGCAGGAACTCATCTTTCTGCTCACGCGGGATGCGGAAAATACCAACCTGATCGAAGGGGCAAAACGCAAACTGAGCCTTTTGGGGCTTTCCCCCGGGCAGATTAAAGGGGTAGTCGCTACCCGTAAGCCGCAGTACAAAGTGGCCGTGTACAGTCCCTACAATGGTTACGTAGTGGAGAACCTGCCAGCTGCCGGTAACGCGGCTGGCACGGCGGTGGCATCCCCCGCACCGGGTGTCGGCGGCATGGGTGGCGGAGGGGCCATGGGCGGCATGAACGCCGCCCCTGCGGCGACCGCACCTCCAATTCCTGCTGGTTCACAAGCCGGCAGTACCCTTACGGTGACCGAAGGAGCGTACGTAACGGCGGGACAACCCGTATTCCGGGTCGTAAATACGGATCAAGTATGGGCCGTGTTCCAGGTGTACGCAGGGACTGCCGGAAGCATTAAGAAAGGACAGCCCATCCAGGTTCTTCCCGAAAACACCCCGGGCGACCCCCTGCATGGTACGGTTGGGCTGGTGGAGCCCTTCTACCGGAATGGTCAGAATACGGCTACCGTCAGGGTGCCCCTCTCTAATCCGAACGGCCAGCTACGGAGTGGCATGCTGCTGACGGGCAAGTTAGCGGTAAAGTCAAATTCAGGTCTGTGGCTGCCTCGGGAAGCGGTCCTGGACCTTGGTAACCGGCAGGTGGCTTTCGTGCGGAGGGGCAACAGCCTGGCACCCGTAGCGATCCAAGCGGGCTTACAGAACGGGGAATGGATCGAGGTGTTGAAGGGTCTCACCGCCGGGGATGCCGTAGCCCGCAACGCCCAGTACCTGATCGATAACGAAGCCTTTGTACGGGTTGATGCCCGGCAGGATTAAAGGGAAAAGAGGTTAAACGAAAGACATAAGACGATGAAAAATATACCGATAATACTTTTGAGCCTACTGCTCCTGCTCGGTACGGCGGCTTGCGGGTCAGGGCACGAAGACCATGCCGCAGCCGAGGAGGCGAATTCCTACTATACCTGCTCGATGCACCCCCAAATTGTGGAACAGGAGCCGGGCACGTGCCCCATCTGCAAAATGGACCTGGTGAAAGTGACTAAAAATGCTTCCGCGGGACAGTCCACCGCCCTGATGCTGAGTCCCGAGCAGATACGACTGGCCAATATCCAGGTGGATACGGTAGGACGGGGCGGGCAATCCCGGCAAACGGTGCTCACCGGCACGCTGGCCGTGAACCCGACGGGTACCCAGACGGTCTCAAGCCGCGTGCAGGGCCGGGTGGAGAAACTCTACGTGAGGCAGACCGGCGAGACCATCCGCAAAGGGGCCCCGCTGTTTGACGTGTACAGCGAGAACCTGCAAACCCTGCAAAACGAGTACCTGCTGGCCCTAGCCCAAAAGCGGGAACTCGGCGACCCCGAAGGCCGGTACAGCCGCCTGGTGGAAGCCGCCGCCCAGCGACTGGAGTTACTTGGCATGACGCCGGCCCAGCTCAAACGCCTGGCCGCGGCCGGGAAACCGAGCCCGACGGTAACTTTCTTCAGCCCCGTTTCGAGGGTGGTGCAGGAAATAGCCGTTACCGAAGGCCAGTACGTGGGCGAAGGTAATACGCTTCTAACCCTGGCCGATCTGTCCACCCTGTGGGTAGAAGCCCAACTGTACGCCGGGGAGGCCGCACAAGTCGCGCCGGGAGCACCCGTTACCGTCGAGGTAGCCACCTTGCCGGGAAGCTACCCCGGCAAGGTGGCTTTCCTCAATCCGGCCGTAGAAGCCGGTAGCAAAATCGTGCTGGCCCGCATCGAAATTCCCAACCGGGAGGGCCGCTTGCTGCCCGGCATGCAGGCCAACGTCTCCCTGAAGGAAAACAAAACCGCAACCATCACGCTTCCCCTCGAAGCGGTGCTCCGGGATTCGAAAGGGGCCTACGTCTGGAAGCAGACCGGTGAAGGCACCTTCGACGTGGCGATGGTGCAGACGGGCACCGAAACCGCCCGGACGGTAGAAATTACGAGCGGGGTGATCGAAGGGGACCGGGTCGTAACCGCCGGAGCCTACCTGTTGCACAGCGAATACACCTTAAGAAAGGGAACCGACCCGATGGCTGCCCATGACCACAGCAAAACAACTATGTAAGTCACCCTCTCGCGTTTCACATCTAAAATCTACTTTCTTATGCATACCATTCATTCTTTCAGAATCCTACTGGCAGCGGGAGTGCTGGCAGTAGCAAGTGTTGGTTTCACGGCTTGTGATTCCTCTACCAATCAATCCGCCTCGGAGAATCACCAGGGGCATGAAGGGGCGTCAGCCAAAGAGGCTGTCGCAGTAGATGTGCCCGATTACGGCCAGGCCGGAGCCCCGATGAAAGCGTCCCTGACGGAAATGTACAACCACTACCTCCACCTGAAGGATGCGCTGGTCGCCGCCAAAGCCGACGAGGCGAAAGGGGCCGCTCAGGGCCTGCTCACCGCTTTGGATAAAACCGACGCTTCGGCGCTTACCGGGGAGCAGAAAACCTTCTTCGACCAGCATGCCGGCATGATCCGGCAGCACGCCGGGGCCATTGCCGGTGGGAGTGACCTGGAAGCCCAGCGGGGCCAACTCGATATGCTTTCGACGGGTGCCTATTCCTTGCTCAAAGCCTTCGGCGCCAACGACCAGACCCTGTACTACCAGCACTGCCCGATGGCCAACAATGACAAGGGCGGCAACTGGATCAGCCAGACCTCGGAGATCAAAAATCCCTATTTCGGGGACAAGATGCTCAAATGTGGTGAAACGAAAGAGACTTTAGCTTCCAGATAACCCAAACGGTGAAGGCCGGGAAGATGTAACTGGCGCCCGACCTTCCCCAAACTCCCCTGTATTAGAACCAACCGCCAATGAAAACGACAGCTTCTTTAAGAACCGCTACCAAAGCCACCGTGGTAGTGCTTAGCCTCCTTGGCATTGCCAGTAGTTGCAACAAGATGAATATGGACGAATACCGGGATGTGAATTTTGATGCCGTGTACGTGGTCAACGGGGAAAGCAGTACGGTTTCCGTCATCGATGCAAACAGCGACGCGGTCCGAAAGACGTTCACCCTGGGAAAAGCAGCCGGTGCCGATCACGCTAGCATGACTGAAAACATCGCCTGGCCGCACCATTTTGCCCTATCAGCCGCTAAGGATCAACTGACCATCGGCGCTCCGGGGATGGACTTGAGTGCCGGCCACGCCGGCGGAATGGAAGGAATGCCGGGTAAAGTAGCCGTGGTCAATGCCACCAGTGGTGCAATCACGAGAGTAGTGGAACTACCCGTTCCCAATCACAATGCCATCTACTCGCCGGACGGGGGTGAAATCTGGACTTCTCAGATGCAGGACAAGGGCCAGGTGTTCGTGTACGACGCGGCCTCGCTCACGCTCAAAAATACGATAGCCGTGGGCAGGCAACCCGCCGAAATTACCTTCTCGGCGGATGGGAAGATGGCCTTTGTCGCCAATGGCATGGATGATAATGTAATGGCCATTGATCCGGTCACTAAAGCCGTAAAGGCCACGCTGCCCGTAGGGCACGATCCGGTAGGAGCCTGGCCGGGCGCCGACAATAAGATGTACGTGGACAACGAAGAAGGCAAAAGCATCAGCGTGATTGATGCCGCTACGCTGCGGGTGGAAGAAACCATTGACCTGGGCTTCGTTCCGGCTTACGCCGCCTACCTTCCCGGCGAGTCACCCGAACTGTGGGTAACTGATCCCGACAACGGAAAGGTGCATTACTTCAATCGCATGAACGGAGCCTGGATGAATCACGGCAGTATCTCAACCGGCCCGGGAGCCCATGCGGTTGTTTTCACCCGGGATTACGGGAAGGCATACATCACCAATCAGTTAGCGGGTAATGTATCCGTATTGGATGTACAAGCCAAAAAGAAGCTTAAGGATGTGGTAGTGGGCCAGAAGCCCAACGGCATTGTTATCCGCTATCAGTGACGCACATCAGTATGGAAACATCTGTCCTCAAAATTAAGAATATGGTCTGTCTCCGTTGCATAAAGTGGTACGGGAAGACCTGGAGAAGGTAGGTCTGGAGGTAGTCGCCATTCAGCTAGGGCAGGTGGTAGTCAGAAGGCCGGCTACCCGAATAGACAGGGTAGCTGTTCAGAAGATTTTGGAAAGCGAAGGGTTTGCGTTACTAGAGGACCGGCAGGCGGTTCTGGTTGAGAACATCAAAACGATTGTCATTGAACTCATCTACTCGGGAGCAATTGAGCATTTGAAAGGCAATTTTTCCGAATACCTAGCGGCAGCTTTGCACAAAGGTTATCATCCCAGGAGTGTTGCGTTTTCGGCTGACATGAGACTTGCCGTAGAGAAATACTTCGGATTTTACAAAAAGTGGAACGGACCAAAGAATTACTTTCCTACGACGAACTGACGCTAATTACCCTGGCCCACAAACCGGGCTACAGCAGCATTACCCACTTCTTCTATCAATTCAAGCAAATCATAGGGGTTCCCCTACCCAATACCGGAAAAACAGTCTTGACTCTCAGGATCGGAAATTTATCGATCAAATTGAGTAGCTTCATAGCCCGGTCAGACAGATAACAGACACGCTGAAAGTTCATGAGAATAGTGGTATTGGGTGAATCGGACTCTTTGTTTCGTTCGATAAGCACTCCTTTCGAGACAATCAAATTTTTTTCCTCAAAGACTTTACTAGATGCAGATATAGTACTCTGGGATGTTCAGGAAAGCATGTACGAAGTTAATAAGCATAAGCGCAAGAGCACTCAAAGTTTGCGAACTTACCTACCCGAAGGTAAGTATGAAGAGTTGAACAACCAGGTTCATGAACGAAAGGAAGAACTGCAAGAACTCATTTCCAACGGAAAAAGCGTGTTTGTGCAGGTGCATCCAACTCCCGTCGTAGGGGCAACTGTGGGGCGTCCCGGTTACATTGGTTCCGCCCGGAAGGAGTGGAATCTGCTCCACCTATTAGCTATGCAGCCCTGCAACCTTGTGGCAAAAGAGGGGGAAAATATAGAGTACGCGGAAAACCTTCCGCTTAAGCCAGAGCTGCCCTATCGACATTTGTCTCTAAAATATGCGGCCGTTATTAAGGAGGCAGAAGGCGTTCCTTTGCTACGCATAAAGGGATCACAGCACGTAGTCGGCCAGGTAATCAAAAAGGATAGGGGTTACATTTTTCTTATGCCTCAATTTAAGTGGAAGGTAACTGATACAAAAGCCGAGGAGCATACGGCTGAATTTTTGCATCATCTGCTTGATCTTGCCAAAGCTTGCACCAAACCTAAATCTAGTAAACTAACTCCTCCCCTGTGGAGCCTGGACCATTTACTCGCCGGTGAACAGGAGGCAAAGCATGAGTTGAATGAATTGCTCCGCCAGAAGCAGGCACTCGAATACAGTATAGTTACGCAAGAGATTGTCTTGCAGCAGTACGAGAATATGAAAATATTTCTTTGGGGGAGTGGGCACGAGTTGGAAGCTGCTTGCGCAAAGGTATTTAGTGACCTTGGTTTTGCATTAGAAGTCCCAGACCCAGGCAGAGCTGATATAATTCTTCATTACGGCTCGCTTCCTGCCGTCGTTGAATGTAAAGGCGTGAAGGGAAGTGCTGCAGAAGAATATGCCGCTCAACTCGGTAAATGGGTTGATATGTATTATTACGATAAGCAAGTAATGCCAAAAGGAATTTTGGTGGTGAATACATTTAAAGACAAGCCCGTGGTGGAGCGAAACGAAAAGCATTTCCCCGATCAAATGCTTACCTATTGCAAGCAACGAAGCTTCTGCTTAATTACTGGGGATCAACTTTTGAATAAATATATGGCCTACAAGTCTGGTATGTTGACTGCCGAGTCAATCTGTAAACAATTGATGGATACGGTGGGTGAATTTAAGAGCTGATTTTAAAGTACCCATTTATAATGGGCAATCTCCGCGAAAAAGGGCCTTTTAATGCAAAACCTAATTACCCTTGAAGAGTCTCGTAAGATTACCGCCATGGTCTTTGATAAGACGGGCACCCTGGCCGAAGGGGAGTTTGGGGTAACCCACTTCCAGGTACTCCGGGGAAATTGGGACGAAGGGACGTTCTTTGGCACGGTGGCAGTCCTGGAGCAGCAATCGCAGCACCCCATTGCCCAAGGGATTGTACGGGCGGCCCGGCAGCGGCAGTTACCGCTCCCTGCAATCAGTAATTTTCAATCCATCACCGGGAAAGGCGTGTCTGCCACCATTGAGGGCCGTAAAGTGCTTGTGGTGAGCCCCGGTATCTGAAAGAACAAAACATACCACTCCCGGCGGATGCTTACCGGAGTGGGGCCGAAACAGTCGTGTTTGTGCTGGTGGACAACGAACTGGCCGGCTACGTTGCCCTGGCCGATACCATCCGTCCGGATTCCAAAGATGCCGTGCGGCAATTGCAGGCAGCTGGAATCAAAGTGTAAATGGCGACGGGTGACAATCAGAAAGTAGCCGATGCGGTAGCAAAAGAACTGGGCCTGGACGGTGTGTACGCGGAGGTGTTACCCGATCAGAAGGTAAACGTAGTGAAAGACTTGCAGGGGAAGGGCTATTTTGTAGCCATGACTGGCGAGGGCGTAAACGATGCGCCGGCCCTGGCCCAGGCGAACGTAGGCATTGCCGTGGGATCGGGGACCGACGTGGCGGCCGAAACCGCTGACATCATCCTGGTAAACAGTAATCCGAAGGATATTACGAACCTGGTTCAGTTTGGCAAGGCAACCTACCGCAAGATGATGCAGAACCTGCTGTGGGCAACTGGTTATAACGTAGTAGCCATTCCCCTGGCGGCCGGCGTGCTGTATCCCAATTTTGTACTCAGCCCCGCTATTGGTGCCGTACTGATGAGTGCCAGCACCGTGATTGTGGCCCTCAATGCACAGCTTCTCAAGCGGGAGATTAATGGGAACAGGCAGGGGTAACAAGAGCGCAACCTGTATCAGGGCATAACGTCATTGTTAGTGACTTATAATCATTCGACAGCCAATGGCCTGGCTAGGATGACTACGTTGTCGCTTCAACAAAATCCGAAATCTGGGTTTCGGTTCTTTCATCATCCGGGGAATATACCTGCTTCATGGTTCGCTTTACCTCGTATTCGGGCTCAACTGTGAGCGTAAATTCTCCTTCCCGGTCAAAATTCCGAGCCAGGAGTTGCCATTTTACGACAATTTGCTTCGTCTCGTAATCAGGCATACAAAAGCATTGAAACCTACGGCTGTCCTTCTGGATCAACGGGGCGTTTTTTAGTGGCCGGTATAAAATCTCTCTTTCCTCCTCGTATGCCCATGTAGTGCGGTATTGTATAAGCTTCTCAAATTGAAAAATGTTTTTGGTAAAGTCATCATCTACTTTCCGGATGCTGGCCGGGAAGTAGAGCCGGAACTTCCAGTCCTCCAACACGATGCTGCCCGTGTTGCAAATAGTGACATTAAGGGAACACCAGGCGTGGTTCACTTTACCCGAGCCGAAGAGGGTTAATGGCTCAACCTTTAGCCAAGCAGGTTGAAAGGGTTCAAGATTAGTAGCCTGGCTGGCGGGTATCCGTAGCTTATGGTAGGTGACTGTTCGAAGAAACTTTGGCTTGATGGTATGTCCTTCGTGACCCGTATCCAGCGTAACGGCTACGTCAAACTGGTCTTTAAACTGTATGTTGTTGGCGTACCAGTTAAACGTGTCCCGGTTCTCCTCAATCAAATCAACCAGGTCCTGCCAGCTGTAGAGCAATACTTCGAAGCCTCCATTTTTACAGCTTTCCTGGTCTTTGAGCCGTACGTATTTTTCAATATGTACGTCCTTGGATGCAGTGGTTGCGAAGATGAATACTTTGAGCCGGGGTTCAAAGGTTAACGCTTTGGTAATCTCCTCATCGATTTCGGTTTCAGTTAGCTTCTTGTCCTCGTAATTGTCCTTGCCTTTGCTCTGGATGCCCCAGTATTCGGTTTCCCCCTTGGGCTTTCCGTACACATCCACGCCCGCCTGAAGCTGCCCCAGCCGGCCATTTTTTTTGATGGTGTGAGGGCATCCCCATATCTCTCCAAAGAGTTTCTTGCAAAGGGTTTCGAAGTCTTGCCAGTTTTCCGGAGGTCTGAGCGACTTTTTCATCTAATTATAATCAGTATACAGCTGGAGAATTCAACTTCTATTAATGCAATTTTACACAGATTATCCTTGGCCAGAAAAGTTTGTATCTTGAACGATACCGCTTCACGAAATTCCTGCCATCTATGAAGAGATTATTACTGCTCCCCTTAAGCCTGGTACTACTTAGTCTGGGGGTCCCCGGTACCGATCCTGTCATTCTTACCACTACGGGCAAGCAACCTAAATTAGGAATGAATGCCCAAGGAGTTATGCAACTGGTGTACGGCAACGAAAACGCTATCTATTTTACCCAGGCATCGGGCGTCTCTACTGCCTTTGGGAAACCACAAGCCGTGGGAAGTTTACCGGCAGGCCTGATGTTGGGAATGGGGAGAGGACCACAACTCGCCTCTGCCAATAATACTACCCTGATTGCGGCCGTAGACAAGCTGGGAAACCTGTTTAGTTGGAGAGCCGCCCGGAATGGCAAGGGTTGGGAAGGCCCCGTACGCATCAACGACGTAGATACCATAGCCAAAGAAGGATTTGTAGCGCTGGTACCCGGCAAGGGCAATCAGTTTTTCGCCTTCTGGAATGACTTGCGCACCGGCAACAATCAGATCTACGGAGCCCTTTCACCGGACGGAGGCAAGACCTGGGAAAAGAGCAAACTGGTATACAGTTCACCTGATACGACGATTTGTGAATGTTGCAAAGTTTCGGCTGCTTCAGACCGGCAGGGAAAGCTGTACGTCATGTGGCGAAATCAACTGGACGGGTACCGGGACATGTACTTGCTACCTCTGAATGAAAAGCTGGAGCCTACCGCTGCGGCGGCCAAACTGGGAAGCGGCAGCTGGAAGTTGGATGGCTGCCCCATGGACGGAGGCAACCTCTCAGTGGATGCCCAGGGAAAAGTAACAACCGCCTGGATGCGGGAAGGAAAAGTGTTCGTGTCCGGCCCCGGAGAACCTGAGCAGTTGATCGGTCCGGGCCGCAACCCGGTAGCGACTACTCATAAGAATGGACGGATGGTCGTATGGAACACTCGGGAGGAGGTGCTTTTGCTGACCCATGCGGCCGAAAAGCCCGTCTCTTTAGGTAAGGGCAGCTACCCGCAGGTGTCGTCCAATGGGGATGGTACCCGGGTGATGGCTTGCTGGGAAGGGGATAAAGGCGGAATCCTATGTAAAACACTGCTGGAGTAAACGTTCCTGATTGTTCGATAGCAACCAGATGGGAGATTAAATTCCCCTCTTTTTTGTTAGCTGCCTGTCCCCCTTTGTTCATATGGATCAAGTCACCCTACACATTAAAAATATGGTTTGTAGCCGCTGCCAGAAAGTGGTGCGAAAAGAACTCGAAAGCCTCGGTCTGCATCTGCTTTCCGTAGGGCTTGGCGAAGTGACCCTCGCATAATCGGCAGAAAGAGTCCATAAAGACGCCGTAGGAGCCGCACTGGCCAGGCACGGATTCGAATTGCTGGACGACAAAAAAGCTTGGGTCATTCAAAAAATCAAGAGTACCGTCATTGAGGCCATTCACCACCGCCAGATACCTCATCCTAATTTCTCGGCACTCATCGCACAGGAGGTGGGACTAGATTATCCCTACCTGAGTTCCCTGTTTTCCTCCACGGAGGGTATTACCATCGAAAAGTACATGATCCTACAGCGCGTTGAACGCGCAAAAGAGTTGCTGGTATACGATGAATTTTCCCTAAGCCAGATAGCGGATAAACTGGGATACAGCAGCGTACAGCATCTGTCTACGCAATTCAAGAAGGTTACCGACCTAACCCCTTCTTATTACAAAAAGCTCCAGGGCAACAAACGCCGACCGCTGGATGATATTTAGCCAAATTAAGTGTAATTCTTTCCGGCAATTATGTAAAGACGAAGAGGGCGGGTTATTCAACTTTGGGTAAGCAAAAAGGGGAATGACATGGAGAAGCTCACGCGCATCAAGGGAATGGTTTGCCGGCGTTGCATTGCCACGGTGAAGGACATCTTTATGGCGGAAGGTTTCCACGTCAATAAAATTGAATTGAACGAAGTGCTTTACACACCCAGTGGCCCGGAAGCTTCTTTGGAAAAAGTCAGGTATCACCTGGCTGAGGAAGGCTTCGAGCCACTCGATGATAAACAGTCCCGCATCATTGCCAGGGTGAAGGAATTGGTGGAAGAACATCTTTCCGGTCCTGAGCACCATAGTCACAATTTCTCGGAGATGGTCACCGAAGGATTGTACATGGATTATAACGCCGTAAGCACCCTATTCACGGCTACGGAAGGGGTAACCCTGGAGAGGTATCTAATCGGGCGCCGGATAGAAAGAGCAAAGGAGTTGATGCAAAACACAAAGCTCTCTTTTGCCGATATTGCCTTTCAATTGGGTTATAGCAGTGTTCACCATTTTTCCAGTCAGTTTAAAAGTATGACTGGAATGACACCTTCAATGTATAGAGATTTGCACTAGCCCAGTACATAATTAGTAGTGAATATAAACTAACCTACTTTCAAATGTGGATTCCCATAGAGGTGTAGACAAGCCCATGCGGCGGGGGTAGGAAACACTTCATAAACTTTTTTATTTGCTTTATAGACTGCTTCGCTTACCGTTGCACCATCATCCATAGCTTCTAAAAAAGCTGGCAGCCAGAATTTGGGAATATTTACTTGAAGTGCCCAAAAAGGTGCAATTACTGCTTCATACCCTTGCGATATGTAGCTTTTCACTATAGAAATAACGCTATTTCTAAAAAAATCGTTCTGCATCGAACCTGAATAACAGACGAAAAAAATCAGTATTTTTCCACTACCTATAATTCTATTTAGGTTGAAAGTAGGAACACCTGCTTGATACAAAATTTGAATATTGGCTATGTCCTTCGCACCATGCGAACATACTATATTTAAGTCGCTGGCAATAGGTGCATCTAGCTCTACTTGTTGAAGAACAGTGAACGAATGTATAGCAAGAGTATTCTCAATAGTGCCGTACAAGTGATTCAACTCCCAGTCGCCGCCTTCGGTTGGTATCCAAATGGATTTGGAATAGTTTTTATTGAGACGATATTGAAAGTTCCTTTTGAGGAACCATTCTGTAGACAGGATGTTTGTAACAGGCTGGTCTAAATACATAAAATAGTCATTCTCATTCAGAAAAAGATTGTGAGGGAAACGGGATATATGCATGTCTTTTACTATAAAAACCTCTTTTGAATTAATAGGGGTATGTAATTTAGCAAAAGCAATATCCTTTGCAATATTTCCCGCCTGCTCCGCATGTTCTTCAGGAAAGACACTACGCACACTTCCCCATTTGTCTTTTTTAGATTCATTAAACCCTAATCCAGGGAAATAATCTTGGTAGTGCGCAAATTAGGGTGCTGTAGTTGGGGCTTGTTGTTTCAAATTATGCTGGCAGAGGAAGAACTTGATAGCTCCAATGTGATTGTCGAGTGTCTTAGAAAACGATAGGGTTTCTCTCACGAGTCGGGCGCATCTTTGGCGGAGGGTACAATTGAAGCGTTCCACGTGGTTGGTATACTGTTTTTGCTTGCAGTACAGGTGCTGTCCCTGTGGAATGACGGTTTTGTAACTCTCCCAATCATCGGTGTGGAACAAGCCGTATTTGCGCACTGCCGGGGGTAGTTTCTCCCACAAAGCCCGGGCTGACTTGCGGCTGCGGTCGCCTACGTGAAAAGCCATTACCTGCCTTGTGTCCCGGTGGATCACTAGCCAGATGTAGTACACATTGTCCCTTTTTTTGACGAAAGACCATAGCTCATCGGCCTCGTTGTCAAAGAGTTTGATGTAGAAGCGGTCCCCTTGCTTGACCTGCTTAATTGGAATGCGACAATTCAGATCATCGGGCAGATGTTGGTAGAGTTGTTTGATAAACTTGAGCAGCCAGGTCAGTGAGATGTCCACTACTCGACAGATTCCTCTCAAGGAAATGCGCTCGGCTAACAGCTTTTGAATCAACTGCTGCTTTTGAGGAGAGATGAACCAGTCTTGGCCTTTATCGACAAACTTGTATTTACAATCCTTGCACTTGTGCTGCTGTTTCTTGTGGTTGAAATTCAGACCGTATTTCTTTACGTTTGTAGTCAGACAACGAGGGCAGCGAATTGGTGAATCGCACATGTTCATGTGTGGTTTTTGTTTGGCGACCCCAATTTAAACCCCTCGTTGTTTTTCCCCACCTCAGCACCCTATTTTTTGCACTACCATAATCTTCACTTAGCAACACTCGAAATTTTTCATTTGACCACAAGTCAAGCTGACGGTATGAGAAAAGGTCTTCAAATAGAGTAAGTTGAAACATTTTTCCTTCCGTAAACGCTAGCCAGATGAAAGCTATTGCTTTGGTGGAAGTCAATTTTTGAATTAGCATCGTTTTATCGCCGTATAGAAAATTAAAATTTTCTAATTCAACTCTAGGCAATTGTAGAGGCATTATTTCAGGCGCTTCTTTTGATTGAAAAATCAAACTGTAATCAGATTTAAGCATCATTGCAAGAAGAATGGCTTCTGAGTCTTCTTCCCTAAAACTATTCTCGATAATCCTGTTCGAGATTGTAAGTGCAGCCTCATTATCATAAACAAAATCAATTTTGTTTCTAGTTTCATTTAACTTTATTAATGATTCCTTTAAGTATACTTTTAAAGCAAAAGTGCTACCTGAAACTATATTCAGATGCTTCTCTACTCTTTCCTTTGGCACAATACTTTCAAAAATGGCCAGGTAATAGCCAAACCCAGTAGCTGAGAAGTCAGCGTCTTTATATAGTCTTTGAATATTATACAGAGTAATCAACCACGGTATAGATTCATCCTCTCCACCTTGAAAGATGCTTTCCCTCTCTTTATTCAAATAGTCTAGTAAAATATTGGGCAAAGATGCTTCCTGCATTGCTAGAAGGGATGTAAAGTACGAATGATCAATAGATCTTCGCTCATAATCGGAAAAAGCAATACTCTTAGGAATTTTTTGATAAATCTGAATAGCAAAAGGATAGAGTTCTGTATTACGGAACAGCTTTATAGATTGCCAGATGATTTCTTGAACAAATTTATCATGATAAGTTCCAACATTCTTCACACAAGTTAAGCTCAAGTTAGCATAAAACATTGCTGCATGTACATTACGGTGGTTGGAGTACACACGAAATGCGTTAAAGTAGCCCAAATAGGACATTTGATCTTTAAAAGAAGAAATTATCAGCTCCTCTGCAAGATCCCTAGAAATTTGAAACAGTTCGGAAGAGTTGAGTCTATCTAGGAATATTCCTACTATATAGTAAAACAAGGAAGTGTTATTGCTGGATATTAATAAGCATCTGAGGATTGATAAATTAACTAAAGTGCTCTCCACCAATTCATTGCTCCAGTTCAAATTACGGCTATCTTCTTGTAGTTTATGAATCAACAAAGAAGCTATTTCTTTAACCTCTGTTCCACTTAAATGTTGAATTTCAAAATCGAAGTCAGATATACGCGGTCTATTATTTTTAGTTATGCTGTTTTCAAAAGCCACTTTGAATTTTGCTATAGTCTCTTGGTTTGCATGAAAATTCATGATGTCATTATTCAACTTAGAAAAATTACTAGATGAGATCAGATATTTATATGACTTAAAGAAAATGGTTGCAGAATAAGAGAAGGCAGACATATTATTTGCCTCCAAACTTGCGAGTACTGCACCAATATGTTTTCTATATAAAACATAGTCTCCACTTAAGTTATCCAATATTGTGTGGTAGTGCTTCAATAGCTCTTGCTCATATTGATGCACACCGTTGACTCTTTCAAAAGTCAACTTTTGATGGAAGTCAATTATAATGTTGTCCATAACATTAGTGAATAGAGATTTAAGAAAGATGTCTATTAGAAATTAACTGATTATTTCCCTTCTATTGCTTGAAATACCTTTTTAGATAGCCTTGGTACAAAAAACTTTGCAAAGGCCTCGGCTCTCTCCTTTGTATATGAAATTGAAAGCCTTTTGGGGCAAGTCCGAAAGTCGAAACCACGCCTTTTTAGGTTTATAAACACTGTATTCAACATCCTAGGTTCAATTAGTCATTCTACCTAAAAATACTGTAACACTTTCCGGGAATTTTGTAAAATGTCTAGGGTGTATGGACCGTATTTTTGCAAAATATCAATAAGTAAAACGGTTCTATATGAATATGGATTCAATAACTCTAAAAAATGACTCCAAGCGCGAAACAAAAGCTAAATCTGGCTTCCAGAAAGTAACGCTTCCCGTAACCGATATGACCTGCGCAGCTTGTACCGTAAGCGTGGAATCCTTGCTTAAGGCGCAGGATGGCGTCAAGGACGCGGGGGTGAACTTTGCCAATCAGTCTGCCTGGGTGGAGTACAACCCCACTAGGATCACCCTCCCGCAGATGCGGAAAGCCATTCAATCGGTAGGTTACGATCTGATAATTGATGAAGAGAACGCTTCCGAGAAGCAGGCCGAAGCGCAACAAAAGCACTACCAGGAACTGAAGGCCAAAACGATCTGGGCGGCGGTGCTGTCCTTACCCCTGGTGGTGATCGGTATGTTCCTGATGGACATCCCCTACGCCAATCGATCATGATGGCCTTGTCCCTGCCGGTATTGTGGTTAGGCCGTAACTTCTACGTGAATGCCTACAAGCAGGCCCGACACGGCAAAGCCAACATGGATACGCTGGTGGCCCTCAGCACTGGCATTGCTTTCCTGTTCAGTACCTTCAACACCCTGTACCCCGAGTTCTGGCACAATCGGGGCATTCACCCGCACGTGTACTTTGAAGCCGCTACCGTGATCATTGCCTTCATCCTGCTGGGTAAACTGCTGGAAGAACGGGCCAAGTCCAACACTTCTTCGGCCATCAAGAAACTGATGGGCCTGCAACCCAAAACGGTGCGCGTCATTGACGACGATACGGAGCGGGAAATCCCCGTCGCCCAGGTGGGGATAGGCACCCTCGTCGTGGTACGGCCGGGCGAAAAGATTCCCGTGGACGGCCAGGTCGCTTCGGGCACCTCGTACGTGGACGAAAGCATGATCTCGGGGGAACCCGTGCCGGTGGAAAAGAAGGCGGGAGACCAGGTGTTTGCCGGTACGGTCAACCAAAAAGGCAGTTTCCGGTTCCGGGCCGAAAAGGTAGGCGGGGAAACCCTGCTGGCCCAGATCATCCGCATGGTGCAGGAAGCCCAGGGCAGCAAAGCCCCCGTGCAGAAGCTGGTAGACAAAATAGCCGGCATTTTCGTGCCAGTGGTGATCGGCATTGCCCTGCTGAGTTTTCTGGCCTGGCAGGTGCTGGGTGGCGAGAATGCCTTAACGCAGGGCCTTTTGGCTTTAGTAACAGTGCTGGTGATTGCCTGCCCCTGTGCACTGGGCCTTGCTACGCCTACCGCAATCATGGTCGGTGTTGGCAAAGGCGCCGAGAACAACATTTTGATCAAGGATGCCGAGAGTCTGGAGTTAGGCCACAAGGTAAATGCCATTGTGCTGGACAAAACAGGTACGATTACGGAAGGCAAACTGGAAGTAACTGATTCGATCTGGGTAAAAGAGGGGATTGACCAAATGAAGTATCAGTCCGTGCTGCTGGCCATTGAATCCAGTTCGGAACACCCGCTTGCCGAAGCCGTGGTACGAAAACTGAAGGCAGAGGCCCTCGCTCCGGTGGAGTTAACCTCGTTCGAGAGCATTACCGGAAAAGGCTTGAAGGCCTCCTACGCAGGGGAAGTCTACCTGGTGGGCAATCAAAAACTGCTTCAGGAAGCAGGCATTCAGGTAGCTGAAAACTTTTATCGTCAGGTGGAAGTGCTACAAGCCGAGGCCAAAACGGTAATTTATTTTGCCGATAGCAAACAAGTACTGGCCGTGCTGGCCATTGCCGACCGGATCAAAGCGACTTCCCAAGCCGCCATTCAGACACTGCAAAGCCGGGGAATTGAGGTTTATATGCTCACAGGTGATAACGAACAGACGGCAAAAGCCGTAGCCGGCCAGGTAGGCGTTCAGCGTTACCAGGCTGAAGTATTGCCCTCCGAGAAAGCCGAATTTGTCAAAAAACTACAATCGAAAGGCAAAGTAGTAGCGATGGTAGGCGACGGCATCAACGATTCACACGCCCTGGCCCAGGCCGACGTAAGCATTGCGATGGGCAAAGGCAGCGACATCGCCATGGACGTAGCCAAGATGACGCTCATCACCTCCGACCTGAACATGATTCCCAAGGCGCTACGACTATCCCGCAAGACGGTGCAGACCATCCGGCAGAACTTATTCTGGGCCTTTATCTACAACCTGATATCTACAACCTGATCGGCATTCCCATTGCCGCCGGGCTGCTCTATCCGATCAACGGCTTTCTGCTCAACCCCATGATTGCGGGAGCGGCCATGGCGCTCAGTTCCGTATCGGTCGTAAGCAACAGCCTGCGCCTGCGGGCCGCCAAGTTGTAAAACCGACCCTAAGCCGCTTTGCAACCCTTTCCTCTCCGGCCAGCCGGGGAAGGACCGGAGAAACTTCGTCCGAAAATATACCTTACGGCCTATGCTGAGCCTTGAAGAAGTAACCATTACAATGCTTCTTTTTGGGTGATTAACTTTGTCACCCAAAAAAGAAGCATTGATCAGCTATATAATCTTTTCGAATCATGGAAATACTCAAAATGAATATTGAAGGCATGGATAGCTACCACTGCATAGTGGTGGTTCGGAACAGCCTCGAAAAACTCGTCGGCGCCAGGGTGAAAAATGTGGCAATGGGTCAGGCGGAAGTGTCTTACGACCTGAACAGACTCAGTCCCAACGACATTACCCGGGTGGTGGAAAGAGCCGGCTACAAAGTCAAACCTGCCTGAAGAAGGGCTGCGGGTGGTCTGACCGGGCTACTCATCAAACATAGAAACAAAACCGATGATTTTGCAGGAACAAATGCTTTTGAAGGTAAGCAGGGTGGTGCGGGAAACATTCGAGGCCTTTACCATTTATTTTGAAGACCCCGGGCAACGCGTGCGTTACCGGCCCGGGCAGTTTTTGACGCTCACCGTTCCGATTGACGGTAAAAGACTAAGCCGGCCGTATTCGCTGTGTACCTCGCCTTACCTGGATGCCCAGCCGGGGGTCACGGTGAAGCGGGTACCTGGTGGCCCGATGTCCAACTACCTGGCCGATACAGTCCAGCCGGGGGATGAACTGGAGGTCTCCGGCCCGGCGGGTACGTTAACCACTGGGCTAAACCCCGAAAACCAGCGACACCTGGTTTTATTCGGCAGGGGCAGCGGCATCACGCCGCTGCTTTCCCTGGCCCGGTCGGTACTGCACGTGGAGCCTGCCAGCAGTGTGACGTTGGTGTACGCCAACCGGGGACTGGAAAGCATTATCTTTAAGGATTTGCTCCTCTCCATGCAGCAGCTTTACGGCGGCCGTCTGGTGGTCATACACGTGCTGGAATTCGTGGAGTACCGGCCCCTTAGGGATATGGTCAGGGGCTTTCACTTTCTGCCGGGCCGCCTGAGCACCGAACTGACGGAAGAATTGCTTTGCAGTCTGGCTAATTGTCACGCCCCGCACAACCAGTACTTCATCTGCGGACCGGAAGGGATGATGGAAACGGTAACCAGTGTGTTGCGGAAGCTGCGCGTTCCCGGGGCAGCGATTCACCAGGAGCGGTTCTCGGCGACGGTGGTAGAGCCGCTCCCATCCATTCCGGAAGAACGCGCGCATCAGGTCAGCATCCGCTACCGCGGCGGCAGCTACCAGGTGACCGTACCGGCCAACCAGACAATCCTGGCCGCTGCTGCCAGGCAAGGCCTGGAGTTACCTCATTCCTGCCGGGGTGCTCTTTGCGGCACGTGCCGGGCAAAACTCAGGTTGGGCCAGGTGGGGCTCGACTAGAACTACGCCCTTACCGACGAGGAATTGGCCGAAGGCTATGTGCTTACCTGCGTAGGCCGGCCCCTCACCCCGGACGTAGTGCTGGAATTCGAATAGCGAATCTGGATATTCGTTTTTGAGAAAGCAACCAAAAAAAGTGTAAGTCTTAGAAGCTGTTTTGGATAGGATAAAAAGAGGGAATCGGTCTATCTTGGAGTTACCAAGCTACCAAGACATGCACGAAACGAATCGCGAATTGACCGACTCCCAGTGGGAAGTTATTGAAAAGATCATTGACGACCAACGCAAACGATGGCATCCCCTGCGGGAGATTGTCAATGCGATTTTGTCGATTAACCGTACCGGTGCCCAGTGGCGGGACTTAGACAGTAAGTACCCGGCCTGGCAAAGTGTGTACTATCATTTCCGTCAATTCAAGCTAAGAGGACTCTGGGAGCAGATGCTTGATAGCTTGGTAGTGAAGGAAAGGGTGCGTCAGAAGCGGGAAGAAACGCCAAGTCTACTGGCTCTTGATTCCCAATCGGTCAAAATCATGGCCTTTGTGGAGGAACAGACCGGTATTGACGGCAGTAAGTTGATCAACGGACGCAAACGAAGTATTGCCGTGGACCGGCTGGGTTTGCCTTGGGCAGTGGCTGTTACCTCGGCCAACACCTCCGACAACCAGGCCGGTAAACTGGTGTTGGAGAGACTCAAGGGGAAAGTGCCCCGCTTGAAAGTCATTGCCGCTGACCAGGGCTACAAGGTGAGTTTTGTCGAGTATGCACAACAGAAAGGCTGGCAAGTACAGATTGCACAAAAACCAGAATCGACTAAAGGCTTTGTTCCGCAAAAAGACCGCTGGCCCGTCGAGCGGTCCTTTGCCTGGCTTAATTTCCGGCGTCGCTTGTTTCGCGATGTGGAGAAAACCGTAGAAAGTTCGGAGGCTATGTTACAAATCGCCTTTATCTCCTTTCTCCTCAACCGTATACCCACTTAAAATTCCAAAACAGCTTCTTACCAGTAATTCTGTAAAGGCGAGCCCGGTACGCGAAGGTATATTTGCCATGTTTACCATTAAAAACTTCTATTTTCAGAATTTATCATGAAGACGCAAAAGTTTAAAACCAACATCAAATGCGGGGGATGCCTGGCCAAAGTAACCCCGCACCTGAACGCCGTGGAAGGTGTCGAAAAATGGGAAGTAGACGTCCTCAATCCTAACAAAGTGCTCACCGTGGTAAGTGATACGGTGAATGCCGACGAGATCCGGAAAGTAGTGGAAAAGGCTGGCTTTAAAGCCGAGGCGCTCTAACCCCCGACCAGTCGCTAGTGCATTAAGACGCTGCCAATGCCGGGCGGGCGGTAGCAAAATTCGCCTGCCCAGGCATTACGCCTGGCAATCAATTATAATCTCCGGTAAATGTAGAAGAGTTGAAAAGAGCGCTTTTAACCACCGTTTTCTGATACGCTTGCTGGCCGAAAACAGAAAGAGGATCAGACTTCTCTCACCCTCTCTTTATAGGAACGTTTTGCGTAACGGTTCATAGCTATGATTCTTACCCGCTGTGCTAAAGAGAAAGGTGGCCACCTGATTTTCACCCGGTAGCCGCCCTTCTTTTCGGCTTGAGCCATTACTCAACCTTGACCAATCAGCGGTTGAGCACCATCTTCTTTGAATCCACGCTTTGTCCATCCACGGTCAGGTGGTAAATGTAGCTGCCGGCTGGGAAAGCAGACTCGAGCAGTTGCACTTGGCTTTCCCCTTTCTGGGTCAACTCCTGGCTGAATACTTCCTGACCGGTGACGGAGAAAATCTTTAGCTGAGCCGAGTTGACTGTTTGGGGGAGGAAATACTTAATGGTTGTCGTTCGGTTGTAAGGATTGGGCTGGTTTTGGAAGAGGCGAGCGGAGGCAGCTTTTGTATCTGTCTGCTTGAGCAGAAGTACCTCCAGTCGGGCCAATCGCGCTTCTAATTCGGAAACCGTATTCCTTAAAGCATCGTTTTCAGCCTTTAGTTCTTTAGTGGCATTCACCAGCACGTAGGTAACGGCGTTGGGGTCGTAGTCCAGGTAGTTTTCGGTTTTGCCGGTAGAGTCCTGGTAGGTGAACTGGCCTACGGTGTAGGGGGCAATCTTTTGCATCTCCTGGGCAATGACGCCCACGAATTGTTTTTCCTCCGTGTCAATGCCGGCCTTGCCGTTGTATCTGAACGTGACGGGCTTGATTTGCAGGAGCACGTTCAGCCCGTCACTAAACTGGGCAATGTCTTTTTTGAGCCGTTTGTCAGAAGCCACCACCCAGCTGCCGCCGCCTACTTTGGCCGCATCACTGGCGTTCAAGTGCAGGCGGTAGCCAGGCGCGGTGGTACCAATGCCGACCCGGGTGCTTGCCGTAGCCCCGTTTTGCCCGTTGATCGAACCTAAGATCAAGGCATTGGAAGCGGAAACCCGGGCCCGGTTACCGATCGCAGTGGCGTTGGTGAGGTTATTGACCGAAGAATTAGCCAGGTTACCAATCAGGGTCAGCCCACTGCCGGTCGTGTTGACACTGCCCGCCCCAAAGCCCATAAAGGCATTGCCTGAACCCGTGGTGTTGGCCTTCCCGGCTTCGTAGCCAACAAAGCTGTTGTTGTAGCCACTTGTGTTGGCGTAACCCGATCGGTTGCCCAGAAAGCTGTTGTTGTAGCCGGTCGTGTTGCGGTAGCCTGACTGGTAGCCCACCAGGCTGTTGAAGGAGCCGGTGGTGTTGGCGTAACCGGCATCGCGGCCCAGCAAGCTGTTGTTACTTCCCGTGGTGTTGAAGTAGCCCGCGTAGGCACCCACAAAGCTGTTGGAATAAGCCGTTGTGCTGGAGTAGCCCGCAAAGGCACCCAGGTAGCAGTTGGCCACGCCCGTCGTGTGGGAGTAGCCCGCCTCGTTACCTAGAAAGCTGTTCCGCTCACCGCTGGTGTTGCTGAAGCCCGCAAACGAGCCCAAAAAGCTGTTTCTACTGCCGCTGGTGTTACTGGAGCCGGCCGCGTTGCCTACAAAGCTGTTGTAGCTGCCCATTGTGTTGTCGTAGCCTGCATAATCGCCCAGAAAGCTGTTGAAGGAACCATTCGTGTTGGAGTAGCCTGTCGCGTGACCTAAAAAGCTGTTAGCGGTACCCGTGCTGATTCTTCCGGCGTTCGGGCCGACGTGGACACTTCTGACACCGCCCGTACCGGAACCGATGCCGGCGTTGTAGTTTTGGGCAGAAGATAGATGGGCCAGCAGCAGGGCGGGCAGCAGGAGTAAAGATTTGATTTGCATAATGGGTTGGGATAAGGTAAAGAAAGTGGAAAAGAGAGAAATAGAAAGGCAGAAAAACAAAGGCTACACCAGGCAACGGGTGCAGCCTTTGTAAGTCAATGGACGACAAAGATTTAATTCACTGGAAGATACCAGCATTTCTACTACCGCGTGAGCACAAGTTTCTTGCTATCAACGGATTGGCCTTCTACCACCAAGTGATACACGTAGGTGCCGGCCGGGAAAGCCGACTGAGAAAGGTGCACTTGGCTCTCGCCCTTTACGGTCAGGGCTTGGCTCCATACCTCTTGCCCAGTCACGGAGTAAACTTTGAGTTGGGCCGAAGCGGTGTTTTCCGGCAGAAAGTACTTGATGACGGTCTGGCTGCCGTAGGGGTTGGGCTGGTTCTGGTAGAGCCTGGCCGGGGAAGTAGCTTTCTCGGGTGACTGTTTGAGCAATGCCGCTTCCAGCCGGGCCAGCCGCGTTTCCAAAGCAGCAATTTGCGTTTGCTGGTTCTCTATCTGGGTGTCTTTTTCTTCCAACTGCAATTGCTGTTCCTTCACGGCGTTGACCAGCACGTAGGTAACGGCGTTGGGGTCGTAGTCCAGGTAGTTCTCTTGTTTGCCGGTCGAGTCCTGGTAGGTGAACTGGCCGACCGTGTAGGGGGCAATCTTTTGCATATCCTGGGCAATCACGCCCACAAATTGTTTTTCCTCCGTGTCAATGCCGGCCTTGCCGTTGTATCTGAACGTGACGGGCTCCATTTGCAGGAGCACGTTCAGCCCGTCACTAAACTGGGCAATGTCTTTTTTGAGCCGTTTGTCAGAAGCCACTACCCAGCTGCCGCCGCCTACTTTGGCCGCATCACTGGCGTTCAAGTGCAGGCGGTAGCCAGGCGCGGTGGTACCAATGCCGACCCGGGTGCTTGCCGTAGCCCCGTTTTGCCCGTTGATCGAACCTAAGATCAAGGCATTGGAAGCGGAAACCCGGGCCCGGTTACCGATCGCAGTGGCGTTGGTGAAGTTATTGACCGAAGAATTAGCCAGGTTACCAATCAGGGTCAGCCCACTGCCGGTCGTGTTGACACTGCCCGCCCCAAAGCCCATAAAGGCATTGCCCGAACCCGTGGTGTTGGCCTTCCCGGCTTCGTAGCCAACAAAGCTGTTGTTATAACCACTTGTGTTGGCGTAACCCGATCGGTTGCCCAGAAAGCTGTTGTTGTAGCCGGTCGTGTTGCGGTAGCCTGACTGGTAGCCCACCAGGCTGTTGAAGGAACCGGTGGTGTTGGCGTAACCGGCATCGCGGCCCAGCAAGCTGTTGTTACTTCCCGTGGTGTTGAAGTAGCCCGCGTAGGCACCCACAAAGCTGTTGGAATAAGCCGTTGTGCTGGAGAAGCCCGCAAAGGCACCCAGGTAGCAGTTGGCCACGCCTGTCGTGTGAGAAAAGCCCGCCTCGTTGCCCAGGAAGCTGTTTCTACTGCCTGTCGTGTTATCGTAACCCGCCCTGAAGCCTACAAAGCTGTTATTATTGCCCGTTGTGTTGCTGCTGCCCGCCCCGAAGCCCACAAAGCTGTTCCCTTCGCCGCTTGTGTTGTCGTAGCCGGCCTGAGAGCCCACAAAGCTATTATAATTACCCGTCGTGTTGGAGGAGCCCGCCTGAGTGCCCAGAAAGCTGTTGGAGGAGCCACTCGTGTTGAGGTAGCCCGCCGCGTAGCCCAGAAAGCTGTTGCCTGCGGCCGTGCTGATTCTTCCGGCGTACGGGCCGACGTGGACATTACTGGAACCGCCCGAACCGGAGCCGATGCCGGCGTTATAGTTCTGGGCCGTAGCTGAAAAGGAAAGCAAGGCCAGCAGGGCCAGCAAAGGGAGTCGAAGCGTGGACATTGGTTGGGGAGAAAGGGGAGAAGAAAAGCAGAATCGCTGGCCGAGCCTTAGAGGCGGTGCGGCACGAAAAGTAAGTTTAATTTACTGATAATCAATACGTTTTGCACCCATTTGGTCGCCCCGCACGCCTTCTTTCCCTCCCTCGTATTGTCGGTTGCCTGCCAAACGATTCGCGCTCACCAGCAGGTGAAGTCGTTTCTACGCTATCCCGCCAGTGGCAAGCTCAAAGCCGAAGGCAACCAGTTCATTCCTGGTGAGAGACAGGGTTGGATTGGCAGCTGAAACAGCTAAAGCCGCAAACCAAGCAAAATGGCTGGCCGATCTTGAAACCCTCCAGGAAGAGCACAGTACATTACCGGGTGAATACCGTTTTGGTGCTCCCTTCCAAAGAACTTCCAGCACAATCCGTGGGGGAGTGCTTGCTGACTCTAATCATCCATTCAACCTCTTAGGCTGTATTTGTCGATGATGGACTGGCGCCTTTCGTGAAACCAGACGATACCAAACTGTTCATCGAGGGCCGCAATGCGGTTGGCAATCTCGGGAGACGCCGGGGTGAGTTTCCTGCTGACCATCTCCGGAATGATCTGGTGAAACAACGCTTCCAGGTAGTCTTCCAGGTTCTGATTGAAAAAACAATCAACAAAACGCAGAGGCTCATCGGAGGCGTTCCAGAAGGAATGCACGATGCCCCGCGGGCGGAAATTCCAGCCCCCGGCCGGTACCTCATATATTTGGTCACCGATCAGTACGGTCGCCGTGCCTTCAAGCACATACATGAGTTCGTCCAACTCCTTGTGCAGGTGCGGGGCAGGCCCCATCTGTTTGGCAGACAAGGCCACTTCTACGTTGGAAAACTGCTGGTTGGTCTGCTGGGAATGAATAATGGTGCGAATGTCGGTGTGGCCCGGTCCCGGCAGGAGCGGCGCTTTGGGGGCAATTACGAAAGGTTTGAGCATTGGTGTTTCATCAGGGGTTGAGGTGAAAGCAGTGGCGGGCAGGCTGGTGGCACTCAAACCGGCCAGCATACTAGCGGATAGAAAATCTCGGCGTTCCATGAAAGTCTCGCTTAGGGTAGAGAAAGGGTGTTTCTTTTTCCTAAAGGTACTCGCATGGAGGGGCGGGCTGGTGGTAAAAAAGTGACATTCTCAGCACTCATACACCGTAAATCTTCTTTCCAGGCTTTTTCTTTCCAACTCGAATAGGGCCTGAGGCGTAAGACCGGTAAACTCCTTGTAATCCTTGACCAGGTGCTGGTAATCATAGTAGCCGCACGAGAGGGCGATGAACAACCAGTCTGCCTCTTGGTCAGTGTTCTTCATTCGGTAGGCCCGGTCAAAACGGACAATGCGTTCAAACAGCTTGGCACTGATGCCCTGGCGTTCTTCAAATTTGCGGATGAACTGCCTGACGCTTAAGCACGACTGGTCGGCGAGCCAGGGCAGGGAGGGGAATTGTTGGGTATGCAAAATAAACCGGGTGGCTTTGTCGACCGGATGTAACTCCTTACGGAGATGAAATACAACCAAGTGTTTGAGGAATTGCTCCAGCATGGAAAACATCTCTGGAAGCCCGGCCGCATTTGCCAAGCGCTGGCAAACCGCTTGAATTTCTGATCCCCACACAGCTTCTGCATCAATGAAGGTGTTGGTGAGTTCGTGGGGAGGAATCCCGGTCAGGCAAAACAAGGCCCCCGGTTGCAGCACCACTTTGATGGCCATAAAATCGTGTCCCCCATGTCGGTTGATGGAAACATTATGAATGCCATTGATCACGCAGCGGGGATACCCGGCAATGGCCAGTGATTGAACGGGACTATACCGCTGGACGTCCCTGAGGTAGAAAGTGATGCACTGCTCGGGGCGCGGCGTGTAATATTTTACCGGCACCACGTCCTCCGGGTTGTAGGTAAAACGAAACACCTGGTACTTACGGATGTATTCCTCCAGTGCCGGGTTGGGCGGAAAGTCCTTGATGAGTTCCGTTTTCATGAGCAGCAATGATGACGGCCGGCAAATCGCCGGGAACTGTTTATTTATCCGGACGCAGCTCATACTCAGCGCTTTTCCACCCCGGAGAAAGTAATGTAGATCAATTCCCGGAAAGATGCAAGTGTCTTGTCCGGCTATAGCTTTACAGTAAATGACCGTTTTGTGTGCCCTTCCCCTGCCTTATCGTTTACCAAGGGCACTGTTATCTTGAAAGTATTAAAAATCCGTTACATAAATTAAAGTAACTCAAACCCATTATAGCACCGTAATTAGTTACGGTTTTCGGCACCAATTCTCGTCTAGTTTTACATAGGAGATCTCCCTGGCCAATGTAGGAATGGAGGTGGGAGATTTGGGCTCGGATGCCGCTATTGAAACGGCTGATGTAGTGATTCAAACCGATCAGCCTTCCAAAGTCGCCACTACCATTAACATCGATAAACAAACCAACCGCATCGTGTGGCAAAACATTGGTCTTGCTTTTGGGGTGAAGGCAATTGTCTTAATCTTTGGCGCCGACGGTGTAGCTACAATGTGGGAAGCAGTGTTTGCTGATGTGGGCGTAGCCTTCCTGGCGATTTTGAATGCAATAAGAATTCAGAGAATGAATTTTTAAGATGAGCTTTAGCTGAATAGTTCGATATCTGCGAGCGATAGCAAGCAATCAAGTAGTTGCCGGAATAATATCGCACAAAGCAAATGGAACAGGTTAGTTCAGCTTCACCCCGCCCTCAGATGATCTGAGCAAGATGGATGTTCCTACCCTTTGTGCCTATGCAAGTGGCCAGTAATTTGAGGTGGCTCGGTTTAGCCGAACAGTTAGGTGGACCCAGATGCAGAGTCTGTCGCAGGTCCATGTCACTTAGCCAAGTTCTATTGGGGGTACCCGGCCTGGATTCATTAAGTTAAGGGAGTCGACTTCAACCGCTTCCTTGCTGGTGGGCTTGCTCTTATACTGCCAGCGGTAAATGATGCGTTCGCTGATGCCCAGGTTTCTGGACAATTTCGGGATGGATTGCTTACTCCCAACCATCTTCAATATTTCCGCCTTCAAGTCAGCATCGTACTTGCGACGCTTTTAATTTACTGGCTTTCCGTTCATACAGGGATTAAGTTAAGCAAGTCCACTGCCCGGCTTCTTTAGACCACCTTAATATCAATAGACCTGCGGCGAAATAAATGTCTGTAAACCAAACAGTTGTGTTGAACGCAGTTACGGTTTTATTAGAGGTAACTCTGAAAACTGCGTTTTAAGTAAAAACACATGATATTATATATCTGATTAGCAGCGTTTTAGTTCGCCGCAGGTCTAATGTAATTTCCTCCGCACAGGAATAAAACATATTTAAATTCAGCCACAAACACTCCTAAAGTAATATTCAGGGCCAGGCAAACCTCCCACAGTTTGATCACATCTAGCCTTTTTTCCCCATTCTCGTATCTGCTCACAAAAGACTGAGGCCTATTTAGTTTCTGAGCTAACTATACCTGCCGTATTTCTGCTTTTTCCCTCATCTCAATCAGAGCGGTAAGGTAGAGGGCAGAGAACCATATCTAATTTTAGGATAAATTGTGTATTTTCCGTAAAATTATCCTGGCTTTACTTGCTTATGCTTTATGATCAAAATATCCCTGAAATTCCGTTCTATAAATGCCCAAGTCAGAGAGATATGTGAGAAATACTGGGCAATTGGCAAGTACAGGGAGTACTACATATTCAATTATGAACTCTCTGACATAGTGGTCGTCCATGATTTAGGCAGCGAGAAGGCCTTGATAGATTTGGTAAAAGAACATGTTAAGGCTTCCTTTACCTGTCAGTTCTGCCTGGAAGACGTTCCCTTAAAAAATAGGAATGACTTTGATAAGTATTATAACGTTTATGACTTCAGGGCCAAGTTCCTTTGTACCACTTGCCAAAATAGCATGAAAGGCATACCGGATTTATCAACTTTTATTCGTCCGGTAGTATACTCTTATGAAAGTGGTTTTCGGTTTTGACCTCCTTATAAACTATTGATAATTAGAGCCTTGCGAAAATGGATTAGCCGAAAACCACTTTCATTCCAGTATATCTTCATCTCTAATTCAAAAATATTTTGAAGGATTAAAACAATATTATCCAAACGTATTCCCAAATATTTCTTTTGTTAATCTGTTGGATCATGAGGGGCAGGACAAACTGTACAATGAGATCATTCTGGCTAGTGATCAATGCAAAGATTCTCGCATTTATTTTTCTGAATTGCGGTTTGACTTCATCATCTGTAACAAAGACTGTCGGCCAATTTTAGTGATCGACCATTTTGACGGCACACAGGAAGAAAAAAATGTGGATATTCTCAAAAAAACTTTATTGAAAAGTCTTAAAATTCCTTATTTACACATACCAACTGACCAAGACCGTATTTTCAACCCAGAGATTGTCAGCATTTTAACAGGAAAATGGGTCCAGCTAAGCACAGAAGAGCAGGCTGATGATCAACGCACCATTGTATTGGGTTCAAGGGCAAACACCATCAAGGAGTAAGTTCCTGTCGCCTGCTGAATCGGACAATATCCACATATAGACCGGACAAGATACCGGACAATTGGAATGGTGCAAATGGGAGGGGTACTCCTTCGCACCATAAAAATTCTCCTGATTCTACTTCGCAACACATTGAGTCAAATGACTTGAAAGACATTTGCTTTTCGGAGGTTGAAGCAAAGTATATGATTAGCGTTTAACACTGAAATTTTTAAAATGGAAAATGGCTTTATTGAAATTCTTTCAATAAAAAATACCTCTCATTGAAGACTTTAAAAATAGGTCTGATTTTCCAGTCAAAAATGCAGTTTTTCAGCAAGACATTTATTTCGCAACCTTCTGATAATCAATATAATAATACACGCTAATCATATACGAAGCAAAAGCCTTCGTCAATAACATTGCCGAAGACCTTGACCCCATTCACTTGTTCTCCTCTCTGGAGCGGCTGCTGGTATTCATCGAGGAGAACACCATCTTACCGGATGCCGATAAGCAACGAATCGTTGAGCCCCTCCACGAATTCAGGAATCACCTCTTCCTTTCCACCAACAAGGCGGTCGCATCTGAAGCCAAGTACAGGGCCGCACTTGACGCCATCAAACTTCTGGCTTCCCAATTAAAAGCGGAAGTTTTGCAATACGGCAAGAAGAAATAGGCATTGATTACACGGCAACCCAGGAAGTAATTCGTTCGTGTCGCATGAGCTCATCCTCCTACCTTCACAGCAACTGCCACAAAGAACTGTAGACAAACGCTTCGCCAGCTGACCTTGTCATTGCATATCATTGAGCCGGTGTTTTATTTACTATTCTTCAGTTGCCTGAGTAGATCATCAAATTCCTCGTCACTCATCGGGATGCAACCGGCTACTTCGTCAGAAACGGAAGTACAGCCCATCTTCTCGGCCCAGGCAGTAGCCCCACCTGCTGCTATGATCTCCCGCGGACTGATCGTTCTGATCCTGATGGTGGGAATCGGCCAGCCAGTTTCTGACTGTTGTCCTACTGCCTCCTTAGGCTGGGGCTCCTCGGGTGCTGGGTTAATAGGAATCAAGTTAACCGATTGGTCAACCACCTCAGGCTTCACTTGCTGACTTACTTGCAGGCGTTTGAGTCGCTTTTTCTGTAATCTCCTTTTCATGGTACGAAGGAAGCCAATGGGGTTTGATTTCGCTGGACGGGTAGTTTGCAAGCCTTCCTGCCGCTGGGCCCTTCCCCCTTCCCGATCCACTCCTCCGGCCGGCTCCCGGTTCCAGTATAGGGGTTCGACCTCGTCAGTTTTCTCCAGCAATTTGTTGATGCGGTCGCTGAAGATAAGGGCGTGGTCTTTGGGCAGGAAAAGGTAGGGAATTTGTGCTTGATTTAAAAGGGTGCGTTTGAAGTGGGTCTTGTAGTCCTCCTGGCGGAGGCAGTCCACGGCAATTACCGGCTTGCGGTTGCAGTTGCAGCTGACAAAGTGCAAGCGGTTGGCGTGAAAGCTACCGGGATGCAAGTTACTGGGCGAACGGTTGAGCAGGTGATCTACCCGCTTCTAGGGAACGATAGCCGAAAAGGGCATCTGCAGGTAGACGTGTCCGTAGTGCTCGCGTAGTTGCTCGAAGTAATCCCACCGCTGCCGGTCCTCGGCCACCAGGTGCTTCACATAGCGGTATTCGGACTTTACCCGGCCGTCGGAATGCAAAGGCCACACAACTGGGAATTAAAAGCGCCTCAATTGTACTACTGGCTAAGGGGTTGCTATGGGCTTTCCCTCCGCTGGCAACCCTTTCCCCTATGCCTGGCACTTTTTACACCTTGCCGGCCGTATGGCCCCATTTCCAATGCGGGTAAAGTAGTCGAACAATGGAATAAAATCATTGCGGACCTCCAACTCCATCACTTCGTTGCAACCAGGGCACAGATAATCTGGGCCTTGCACAAACTGGACAAACGTAACTGCGATCTACGCATGAAGCATGGATGCCTCAACTACGGAAACTTCACCTTCAAGCCCAACATTCCTTGAGTCCAGTTCGCTCGCTACGAATAAGGCCACGCCCCCTAGGCTCAAGCCTACTCAAAGTAACACGGTCTTTCAGAATGAAGATGGAATAGTTTTTCAATGAGAGGGTTGATTGGAATATCATGGCTTGACGTGCTTTTGCAACAATTTTTATTAATAAACTATTTTTCAACGCCTTAGCTGTCATTTTAAAGGCGCAATATCAGTTCACTGAACAGCCTTCTTGGTGCAAGATTACAGGCGACATAAAATATTCGCGTATTATCAGTTAATATAAACAACCATTTATATATTGCATATAGCGGAGGTAGCTTCATTTTATGACAACTGTTGCCTTCGTCAATTAGCAACCTCCGTTTCAAAAGAACTCGCCCTAATGAAAGCCTTTAGAATACATGATTCAGTCGTCAAGGACTACAAGGACTACCTCAATAGTTTTACTTTCATCAAGGACCAGCGCATTCGGGAAAAAGTTGGTGAAGCCTTTTCGAGGGGCATCTTCCTCCCAGAGGCCTTAATCCAATTCAATCCCTCCTTTAAGCTTGGCGCCTCTTTAGATGATTTGATGAAGGAAGGCATCATACACCCAGACCTAAAGCTCATTTTTGGTAGTTACAACCTATACCAACACCAGGTTGAGGCAATTCGTAAAGGAGTCAACAGAGAAAGCTTCATTGTTACCTCAGGCACAGGCTCGGGTAAATCACTCACCTACTTATCCACAATCTTTAATCAGGTCTTGAAAGAAGGCCCTTCCCGCGGGATTAGAGCTATTCTGATTTATCCGATGAACGCATTGATCAACTCCCAAGAGGAGGAGATCAAGAAATACGAGATCAACTACCTGAAGTCCTTCTTACCGTTCGGTACCCGCATTGATGAAAAGGACAAGACGGTTGATCAGATACTAAGCCAAGTTAAAGAGCATACCAAAAAGCGGTTTCCGATTACTTATGGGAAGTATACCGGTCAGGAAGATGGCGGCAAGCGGGACACTATGAAGGTTGAAAGGCCCAACATCATTCTGACCAATTATATGATGCTGGAGTTGATCATGACGCGAAACAGCGAAAAGTGGCTCCGGGAAAGCATGGCAGAAGGGCTGGAGTTCCTGGTTTTCGATGAATTACACACCTACCGGGGCCGGCAAGGTTCTGATGTATCCTTATTAATCAGAAGGATAAAGAACCTTTGCCGGAAAAAGCTTACGAGCATTGGTACCTCGGCAACCATGGCAAGTAACGGTACAGTGGAAGATCGTAAGCAGGCCGTTGCTAACGTGGCCACTCAAATCTTCAGTTATGATTTTACCAAGGAAAGCATTATCGGCGAAAGCCTGGCTACTTGTACTCACTTTCCGAACTCACTTCCTGACAGCAGGCAATTAAAAGAAGCTATACGTGATGTAATCAGTGTGGATGGTTCTCCTGAGGTTTTTACCCACAACATCCTTGCGATCTGGCTAGAGAATCGAATTGCGCTGCACCGACACGATAACGGGTTCTTGGAAAGAGGCAAACCGCACACTTTAAAGGCAATTGCTCAAAAACTAGCCGATGGTTCGGGAGAAGAAATAGAAGTATGCACTAAAGCAGTACTAAATCTATTGCAATGGACGGAGCAGTTGAACATTGATGGTTCCAGACAAGTCCCTCGCAAATCCTATTTACCGTTCAAGATTCACCAGTTCATTTCCCAAACCGGAAACGTCTATGTCACACTTCAAACGAAGGAAGAAAGGGAAATCACCCTGGAGACAGGAAGGTATATCAGAGTTAACGGCACTGACAGACCTATCTACCCGGTGCTTTTTAGCCGGTACTCCGGGTACGATTTCATTTGTGTACGGAAGGAAAACGGGAAACTGATTCCCAGGAGCCCTGATGATATAGCCGTTAAAATCACTAAGGAGGACTTGAAAGGTGATAAAGAGGCGGGTACAGCAAAAAGAGTCCTTTCAGAGGCAGACTTTCCTGACGGCTACATTATCATCCCTGATAAGGGTGAGGCTTTTTGGATTGAGGAAGACGAAGAATACCTGCCGGAGAGTTGGTACAATACCAGGAGAACGGGCGGGAAATTTGATAACTACTATGAGTACCGATTACCGCGCCGCATCTCCTTTGATGAAGATGGTAATTTCTCCGCAACCGATGAGTTGCGGGTAAAAGGGTGGTTCATTCCGGCAAAACTGCTGCTGGACCCTACGTCAGGAGTTATTTTTGACCTAAAGACCAATGAGAATACCAAACTCATGCGTCTTGGTAACGAAGGAAGGAGTACTGCCACTACCATTACCAGTTTCAGTATTATCAAAGCCCTTCGTGAGCAGCAAGCAGCGGTAATCAGTCAAAAGCTATTAAGTTTTACTGACAACCGGCAAGATGCCTCCTTACAAGCGGGCCATTTTAATGACTTTTTGATGTTAGGCCGGCTGCGCTCGGCCATTTACCACGCGTTACAAACAGCTCCCAATAACACTTTAGACCTTGATACAATCAGTAATGAGGTATTCAAATCCCTGTCAATTTCCGAGGAAGAATATGCTCGTACCCCTTCCAGTGACCCCGGGTGGCCCGACCCGGAAAACGAGAAAGCAATCAAAGATTACATCCTGCTGAGAATACTGTACGACTTGAAACGCGGTTGGCGGTATAACACCCCGAACCTGGAGCAGTGCGGACTGTTGGAGATTACTTACAACCGCTTGCATGAGTTCTGTTCCAGGCAGCAGTTTTTTGAAGGAGTTGACCTGCTTAAGGACCTCTCACCAGAAAAGCGGATTGTCATCGTTACCCAGATATTAAACTACTTCCGTACGTCCTACGCTTTCGAGCATTACAAGCTACTTGATAAGCGGGCCGAAACCGAGGAGCGGCTCAGAAACAGGCTGGATGAGAATAAACTTTGGTCCCTTGATACGGACGAGCGAATCGAAACGCCCTATGTTCTCTTAGCGCAATCCGTCGGAGAGGCTGATTATCGGGTCTATACTGCAAGTATTGGGCCTCACAGCTATCTGGGCAAATACTTAAGGAGATTATTTGAAGCAAACGGGGTTGACAGGAGCCTGATCCCATCTGGTAAGGAGATGGTCAGCTACATCGAAACGGTTTGTAGCAGGCTGGAGAAAGGCCATTTTTTGAAGTCCCAGAAAGTAAAGGGTAAGCGTGGAGAAGCTACCGGATACCGGTTGCGGATTGACCAGGTTCTCTGGAAACTGGGTAATGGAACCCATGTTGTTCCAGATGAAATTCGAGTTTCCACCTTCCGGCAAGTAGTCCAGAAGCCAAATGAATACTTTAAGAAGTTTTACGAGCAAGACTTCTCTACCTACGAGCGACCATTGGTTGGCCGGGAGCACACGGGCCAACTCAGCAACGCAGACCGGATTGATCGGGAAGATAAATTCCGCCGTGGTGAAATTGCCACGCTGTTCTGTTCCCCAACCATGGAACTTGGGATCGACATCAGTGAATTGAACGTAGTTCACATGCGGAATGTACCACCCAATCCCGCCAACTACGCTCAGCGAAGTGGACGTGCCGGCAGGAGCGGTCAGGCAGCATTGGTATTTACGTACTGCTCCAATGGGTCCCCCCACGACCGCAACTACTTCAAAGACAGCAGAAAGATGGTAGCTGGTGCAGTCGTGCCCGCTAAAATCGACTTGACCAACGAGGAACTGATTCTGTCTCATTTCAATGCTTACATCCTCATGGAGTTAGGCCTCGGTGAAATGCAGACGTCTGTGAACGATGTGCTTCAAGTAGCTGATTCTGCATCACTACCAATTAAACCGCATCTAGTTAATCACATTGAAGATCATATATCCCGATTTGCGCTTGAATGGTCGGCTAACTTCAAACAACTAATCACCAGCATTCCCGGCCTACCAAGTAGCTACTGGTACGCTGAAGAATGGCTTACTAGTCATGGAAAAAGCTTTTTAGGGCGCTTTGACAAAAGCTTCGAACGTTGGCGATCACTTTACTGGTCTGCCAACAGGATGATTGAAAACGCCCGGGCCGTTATGGACGATCCAACCATTGGCAACGACAACCCCAGGAAGAGCGAAGCCAAAAGAGAGCATAACGTTGGCTTACGCCAGCGCGACCTGCTGCTGAATGCCGAAAACAGAAGCTTCGGAAGTGAATCAGAGTTTTACGTATACCGGTACTTAGCTTCGGAAGGCTTTTTACCTGGATATAACTTTACGAGAGTACCCGTCCGGGCATTCCTTGGGTACCGTCACATGGACAAGGGTGAGTTTATCTCCCGGCCTCGCTTCGTTGCTTTAAAAGAATTTGGCCCTAATAACCTCATCTACCATAATGGTGGCAAATTCCGGATTACCCGGATGCAACTGTCACAGGGTGACAGCAGCAACCATAAAATGAAGATCTCCAAGAAAACGGGGTACGCCTTTTTGGATGAAGAGTCAAAAGCTGTAAACAACGACCCTATTACTCAGGAACAGCTACAAGGCGACGATACAGTAGGATACTTGAATAACCTTTTGGAATTAAGTGAATCCGATGCCCGTCCGCAAGAGCGGATTTCCTGCGAAGAAGAAGAAAGGATGTCCACCGGATTTGAAATTGAGCAGTACTTCTCCTTTGCCAAAGGTGTGGATGCTACTCGCAGAATCATTATAAAAGAGGCCAGTCAACCCCTGCTGCAAATCATCTACGATCAATCTGCCAGGTTAATCCAGGTAAATAAACGCTGGCGTACTTCGCCCAAACAGGACGGCTTCGCCATTGGCAAGGTGTCCGGTAAATGGTTAAAAGCTAAAGAGATAGAGAAACCAAATCCTGATGATCCTCCTGCTCACGTTCACCTGTTTACTACGGGAACTGCCGACATCCTCTATGTTCAACCCATCCGGGAGTTGAAGCTTACGGAAAGCGGGGTGGTTTCTCTATCCTACGCCTTGAAACGGGCTATCGAGAAGCAGTTTCAGATTGAAGAAAATGAAGTAGGCGTCTGGATCATGGGCAAAGGCGAGCATAAAAACATTCTGATCTATGAGGCAGCGGAAGGCAGCCTTGGCATCCTATCCCAACTGGTTGACAATGCCCGGCTGCTCCGGCAAATATTCGCCGAGTCATACTCCTTATTGCATTTCGATCCCTTTACCAAGGAGGATACCAGGCCGGATGAGCCGAAAGCATCCTACGATAATCTGCTTTCCTACTACAATCAACGGTACCATGACCAATTGGACCGCTTCGCAGTAAAAGCAGCCCTTGAAAGGTTGTTGGACTGCTCGATTGACAATCAACAAGGCGGTAAATCGGTGGACGAACAATTTGAGTACCTCAAAGAGAACTACGATAAGAAGTCGGCCACGGAGCATCCGCTTATTCAATTCCTGTATCAGAACGGCTACATCCTTCCGGACCGTGCTCAATTCAACATACCGGGCTTCTTCATCAGTGCCGATTTTGTCTATAAAACCAATGCCGGCTATTCCCTGATTTTTTGCGACGGTGGTGTGCATGACCGGCCCGAGGTAAAGGCAGACGACCTGCACAAAAGGAAACTGCTGTTAGACGCCGGGTACGACGTGGTAGAGTGGCACTACTCCGAATCGATTAAAAACCTGGTAGAAAGAAGGAAAGACGTATTCCGCAAAGTAAGATGATATGAGCACCGTTATTTATAAACCAGGGAAGTTAATTTCTTTCCGGGGCCGGGAGTGGATTGTGTTGCCCTCAGAAGATGCTGATTTGGTCATGCTAAAACCAATGGGTGGTTCAGACGACGAAATCACGGCCGTTTTCCTTCCGCTACAGGTGCCCGGCGATCATATCACCGAAGCACGGTTTCCCGATCCTTCCGTAGATGATTTAGACGATTTTCAATCGGCTAAACTGCTTTTTGATGCTACACGGCTTTCCTTCCGAAATGCAAGTGGTCCCTTTCGGTGCATGGGTAAGCTCTCCTTCCGGCCCCGCTCCTACCAGATCGTACCACTGGTCATGGCGTTGAAGCAAGACATAGTCCGACTGCTGATAGCGGACGACGTAGGGATTGGAAAAACGGTAGAGGCCCTTATCATTCTGAAGGAGTTGATGGAACGGGGAGAAGTAAAACGCTTCGCCGTCATTTGCCTGCCGCATCTGTGCGATCAGTGGCAAAAAGAGCTCAAGGATAAACTGGATGTTGATGCCGAAATTATCCGTTCCAGTACCGCTGCCTCACTGGACCGTAAATTACCCGATGACCGCTCCGTCTTTTACCATTTGCCTTATCAGGTAATCTCAATCGATTATATTAAAGCGGATAAGCGCAGGGGAATATTCTTGAACGATTGTCCCGATTTTGTGATCGTAGACGAAGCACACACCTGTACTCTACCCGCCGGTGTTACTTCTCCTTCCCAGCAGCAGCGCTACCACCTCCTCCATGACATAGCCAAGAAGGAGCGGCAACACCTGTTGCTATTGACTGCCACGCCGCACAGTGGTAAAGACGAAGAGTTCCAATCCTTGCTAGGGCTCCTCAACAAGGAGTTTGAATCGTACGATTTTGAGCAGATTGACCAGAATAAGCGCAGAAAGATCGCCAGGCATTTCATTCAACGGAAGCGGGAGAACATACGGCGCTGGCTCAAAGAGGACACGCCGTTTCCTCACCGGGATTCCAAAGAAGTGCCTTACAAACTCTCCCCAGAGTACGCCGCCTTCTACCAGGATATACTCCAATTCGCTCGTGGGATCAGTAAGGACGGCCAGCACATCCGGTCCGAAAAAATACGATATTGGGCGGCTTTGGCCCTGCTTCGAGGGGTAATGTCAAGTCCGGGGGCGGGGTCGGAAATGCTTCTAAACCGCCAATCCCGCAAATTGGAAGAGGGGGAATTGGGCCTTTTTCAGCAACAAGCCAATCCGCTCCTGGAAATCTACAAGGAGGAAAGTGATGCGAGTGAAGTAGAGTTGTTGGACAATGCAGGTCTGGAAGAGCCGGAAGTCAATCATCTTGCCCAATTGAGTGCAAAAGCCAAGACGCTTTTTAACATCCAGACGGACTGGAAGGCAAAGCGGGCGGTTGAGATCGTGAAGGACTGGCTAAAGCAAGGCTACAATCCCATTGTGTTCTGTAAATACATTGCCACTGCCCAGTACTTCGGCCAAATACTGAAGCAGGAGCTATCCGCTAAAGTGAATTTGCAGGTGATTACTTCTGAACTGGCAGATGAACAGCGGCGCGAGAAAATTAAGCATATGGCGGGTGATGAGCCGCGGGTACTGGTGGCTACTGACTGCCTAAGTGAAGGAATTAACCTGCAAGACCTCTTCACCGCCGTGTTGCACTACGACTTGCCCTGGAACCCCAACCGGATCGAGCAGCGGGAAGGCCGGGTAGACCGCTTCGGCCAGCAGTCCCCCACCGTTAGAACGAGTTTGCTCTTCGGTGATGATAACCCCATTGACCGGGTAGTGCTGGACATTCTCATTAAGAAAGTACGGGACATTCAAAAAGCAATTGGAGTATCCATCACGCTTGGCGAAGACAATCTGTCCATTATGGACGCAGTCATCAAAGACGTCTTGCTTGACACCAAGTCCAAAGCAGAGAATGGCGTCCAACTTTCGCTGTTTGCCGAAGATAAAATTTCAACCGAACTGGCAACGGCACGGAAAAAAGCCGAGAACCTGAAGACCATTTTTGCCCATGAAACTATTCCTCCGGAGGACATCGAGAAGGATCTGCGGGAAGTAGATGAAGCGATTGGCGATTTGCATTCGGTAGAAGCTTTTGTAAAAGCCGCCATTACGCACATTGGGGGCACTATTATTTTCGATGGCAAGGGGTACCAGGTGAACGTAACCAACCTGCCTGCACATTTGAAGACTCATTTCAAAAGCCACCAAAGCAAGATTAGTTTTGATTCGCCCACGCCGGCTGGTTACCGGTACCTGGGGCGTAATCACCAGTTTGTGGAGCAACTCTGCCAATTTATGTTATCCCTGGCGTTTGAGCCCAGCCCGGATTATAAGCGTATTGCCCGTACGGCCATTATTCAAACTGATGCGGTAGAACGAAAAACAACCCTCATTCAATTCAGGGTGCGGAATGTGATTAAGGAAGTAAGCAGCAGCCGGGAAGTAATTTCAGAGGAGATGTACTTGTGGGGTTACACGGGAAGCGGGGATGCTGCCCAAACCCTTTCTTACGCGGAAGCCAAAAAACTGCTACTGGAGGCTACTTCTAAAACCAATCTTTCCCTGGAGATGCAGCGGCAGACGTTCGGAAGGGAATTCGAATCCTTTCGAACCAAGCAAACGGCTATCTATAAGCTGGCCGAAGAACGGGCCAACCACTTGGTGGAAGCCCACGGCCGGTTCAAAAACCTGGTGGGCGGCAAGCGGTACCAAGCCGTCCACCCCGTACTACCCCCGGATATAATGGGCGTGTACGTGCTGAATCCAATTCCTAGAGCCCTTTTTTAAGTCATGGAATATACGAGCATCAACCTGCAAGGCAATATTGTGTCCAGTGAAATCCTGAACCGAATTCAAACGGACGAGCATTACAAATACCAGCAGTCGGGTGACTTTGGCCTAGACCGCAAGACTGCGATCCGCGACGAAATTGGCATTGCCTGGGCCGCGACCCGGGCGCATTGGACAGCTTTTAAACTACGGGTGGACCGGTTGAAGGAGGGCGAATCAGGCGCTTCCGAAACCCGGGCCTCTTGGATGATTCCGCTGCTGCGGGAGTTAGGGTATGAGACCGACAAAGCTGCGGCGTACGTGAACGCAGGCACCGGCAAGTCCTACGCCATTAGCCACCAGGCGACAAACCTGGCCGACTTTCCCATCCACATCATGGGCATCAATGATAGCCTTGATAAACGCCGCGAAGGCAGTGGCCCCCGCTTATCGCCCCATGCCCTTACGCAGGAATACCTCAACAATACGGAACACACCTACGCACTGGTGACGAATGGCCGTTTCCTTCGCTTGCTCCGGGATGCCACCCGGCTGGTGCGCCTGAGCTACCTGGAATTCGACCTCCAGAAGATGATGGAGGAAGAGCTGTACACGGATTTCGCTATTCTGTACCGGCTGCTGCACGCCACCCGCATGCCTAAGCAGCCGGATCGAGCGGAGGAAAGCTTCATTGAGTATTACCACCAGGACTCACTGGCTTCGGGCTCACGAATAAGGGAGAAATTGAGCAGGGCCGTAGAAAATTCCATTAAAGAATTGGCCAATGGTTTTTTAAAGCATCCGGCAAATGAGGATTTACGGGAGCAAGTACGGGACAGGCAAATGACTCCGGACGCCTACTACCTCTTACAGCTTCGGCTCATTTACCGGTTCTTGTTCTTAATCGTAATCGAAGAACGTAATTTAGTTTACCCTGACACCAAGGAGGTTGAGCTACAACGGAGAAAGAGGATTTACTATGACTTTTACAGCATTGAACGACTGCGTAAACTAGCTGCTAAAGTTTACTTTGTAGAGAGTCGCAAGGGTGACCTTTGGGAAAACTTAAAGGCAGCGTTCCTGTTATATGAAAAAGGGTATTATGGCGAAAAGCTGGGCATTAAACCCCTGGGTTCAGGCTTATTCAGCCCAGTTGCTTTAGGTGTACTGCCCCACCTGAAACTTGACAATGCTACGTTACTCCAGGTCATCAGGCGCCTAACCCTGTTTGAAAACGAGCAAAAACAAGTAGTACGGGTCAATTATTCTGATTTGGACGTAGAGGAATTTGGCTCCGTGTATGAAGGGTTATTGGAGTACGATGCCGCTATTACTGATGTAAATGGTCAATCGGTATTTTCGTTTGTGGAAGGCAGTAAGCGTTCTGCGTCCGGCTCGCACTATACGCCTGAAGAACTCGTTCAGCCGCTCATCAAGCATTCACTAGACTACCTGATCGCTGATAAGTTAAAGGAGGCAAATAATAAAGAAGCTGCGCTGCTTTCTCTCCGAGTTTGTGATCCAGCTTGCGGCTCCGGCCATATCTTGCTTTCCGCAGCCCGACGGGTTGCAATGGAACTGGCCCGTATTCGTGACAAGGCGGACCAGCCCAGTCCAACTGCCTTCCGTACGGCTATAAGAGACGTAATCAAGAATTGCATTTACGGGGTAGACATAAACCCGCTGGCGGTGGAGTTGTGTAAGGTAGCGCTTTGGCTTGAGGCTCATAATCCTGGTGAGCCGTTAGGTTTTCTGGATCATCGCATCCGCTGTGGCGATGCCATTGTAGGACTGGCTCATTATGAAGTCTTGCAATTTGGGATAGCTGATGAAGCTTTTAAAGCTTTGCCTCGTGACGATAAGAGGACATCTGCCCCATTGCTGAAGCGCAACAAGCAGGAACGGAAAGAGCACGTAAAGCAGTGGAATATCCGATTTGACCAGAATGTCAACAACGAAGTACAGGCAGTGATTGAGAAATATAACCTCTTTAAAAATTTGCCCGAACGCAATCCTGATGAGGTAACAGCCAAAGAGAAAGCACATTGGCAGTACGAAAAGAGCGTGGAGAAGATAAGAATACAACAATTGGCAGCCACCCAAGTTGCACAGTTTTTTATACCCAAAACTACCGAGACCCAATCCTTTTTGTTAACGGATGGTGAATATCGGCAATTTCTACGTATTGCACCAAAAGGCCTGGGGCTCATTCAGTCCCCCAAAGTAGCATACGCACATGATGTTGTAGCCCGAGATAAACGTTTCTTTAACTGGTTTTTAGAGTTTCCGGACATATTTGTTAAAGAAGGTAACAGCAGTGGCTTTGATTGTATACTTGGGAACCCTCCGTTTTTAGGAGGCTTGAAGATTTCTACAAACCACGGAGCAGACTATCTGAACCTTCTTCATACAATATACCGACCTACTGGGGGAACTGCTGATTATGTTGCCTACTTCTTTCGAAGAGCTTTTGACTTAATCAATATGAAAGGGTTTCTATCGTTCATTGCAACGAATACTATAGCACAAGGAGACACTCGATCTGGTTCTTTAGAATTAATCATACAGGAAGGCGGAACGATTAATCACTCGGTGCGAAGTATGAAATGGCCGGGACAAGCAGCCGTTGAGGTTTCATTAGTCACAGCTACGAAGCAAAAGTGGGAGGGCAACTTTGTTTTGAATGGTCTGAGAGTAGATCAGATTACGGCTTATCTAGACGATAGCGATACAACTGCCCCGCCTTATATATTAGAAGCTAACGCAGATAAAAGCTTTATTGGCTCATATGTATTAGGTAAAGGCTTTGTACTAACCCCTGGTGAGGCTAAAAAAATTATCGACAATGATCCAATGTATCAAGATGTTATTTTTCCCTATCTGAATGGTGACGACTTGAATAATAATCCTGATCAACAGCCCAGCCGATTTGTTATCAACTTTTCTGACTGGCCACTGAGAAGGTATACCAATGAGGAGTGGCAAAAGCTAGACAAAAAGAACCGTGATTTAGTTAGACAAAGGATTAACAAAGGAACTTTTGAGCCTATCGCACCGCCTGATTATGACTCTAAAGTAGCAACTGATTATCCTATTTGCCTGGATATCATTGAGAAATTAGTTAAACCGGAGCGTAGCAAGTTAAATGGCAACCCAACAGCAGATGATAGAAGGAAAAGGTGGTGGCAATTTGCTCGTCAGACATTAAAGCTATATAGTTCGATAAAATCAAAAAAAGTTGTTATTGCCAATTCACTTGTATCGAAGTATTGCCTATTTACTATTGTTCCGACTGACATCGTTTTTAGTCATAAAAATGGTGTTTTTGCGTTCGATTCTATGGACCGTTTTACTATACTCAATTCGGTCTTTCATAATGAGTGGACCTGGAAATATACTTCTACTTTAGGATATGGTATTAATTATTCGGTAACTGATTGCTTTCAAAATTTTCCTTTTCCACAAAATTACTCCCAGCATCAGGAGAACAATTTAATTAAATTGGAGGAAGCCTATAGAGAACAGCAGCAGCAAATGTCTCAATTTCAATTAGGACTTACCAAAATATACAACTTATTACATAATTCAAAAATTTGTACTATTAGTATTGAGGAAGGATACTGGGAAGATAATAAGTTTGAGAAAGGTTTCGGCAAAGAAGCATTAGTACTTCGAAAGCATTTATCCAAATTACCAGAGCCCATACTCACCTATAACGAGGTTGTACTGAAAATTCAAAAGCTACGTGATTTACATATTCAAATGGACAATCACGTTCGAGATGCTTATGGTTGGCAAGACCTTGACCTTGCGCACGACTTTTACGAGGTAGACTACCTACCTGAGAATGACCGTATCCGCTATACCATTAGTCCTGCCGCTCGCAAAGAAGTACTCAAGCGGCTGTTGCAACTAAATCACAAGCTTTATGCTGAAGAGAAGGCTGTGAAGTTAAATCCACCAAAAGAAGAAAAGATACAAGAAGCCCAAAAGTCAAACGTACGTCCAGCAAAAGTACCAGTGGTACCGCAACCGGACTTGTTTACAGTTACCACACCATTATTCGCACATATTGGCAAAGAAACGCCTGTACCAACGTCTCCAGTCTTACATACAGCAATGAAAAAAATGGGCCTTGATACAGGCATTTACACAGTAAGCGATGCGACCAAACTGCTAGAAATACCGTACAACAAAGTCTTATTGTGGTTCAAGGAACTGATCACTGAAAATTACGAAGGGTTGAGTGAAGACCAACGCGTTGACGTAGCTAACCGGCTCATCAGTTTCCACGGCCTCATCGAACTATACGTCATAGGCAAACTCCGCGATGTAAACGTGCCTATGAGAAAAATTTTAAAAGCCCGTCATGACTTGAAGATGCGAACCAAGAAGGTATACCCCTTTGCCACCCATAACGTCAAAGACCGCCTGCGTACTGATGGAAGGCGCATCTACTTCTATTTTGATGGAGATGACAACCCGGTTACCCTCGACGGCACTGGTCAATTCAACCTTGATTTGATTAAGGTATTTTTTGATGCTATCGAATTTGATACTGAAGGGGTTGCACTTCGTATGTTCCCGCCACGTGGTAACCGTCTCGTTGTAATTGATCCTGATCAGCAAGGTGGCAAGCCTGTGGTTGTAAAAAAAGGTGTGACTGTCGAAAAGATTGAGGGAATTTATAAAGGACCACAGTCCTTGCCCATGTTAGCTAGGGAATACAACTTGGATAGCAAAGAAGTGCAAGGAGCACTAAACTATGCGCAAATACCAATATGACCATTCTGTTTGATCGAGACTTTCCCAACTCACTCCTAAAGGCATTAAGGCTCATACTTAATATCGAAGAGGAGAACGCTGTCACGGTCGCGTTCTTTGATAGTTCTTTTCAGGATACTGAACTAGAAGAGCATCCGGTCGCATTTCTGTTCAACAATCATAGAACGGGTATTGACCCACAAATTCGTGTACATGTGGATGCAGGCTACCGAGTATTCGCCTATCGCCTTGCAAAAGGCAGTAATTACACTTTATCGGATATTGCCATGACCGTTGTAAGTGTATTTCCCAAGGCCTTGGAACATGTGCAGAACATTAAAGAGCCTTTCTTATTCACTATCCGGCACAAAGGTAGTCGGTTTACCCGCGTGGCACTTAAGCCTCGACGCAGAGCGGAACCTCCTTCATCAAAACCGGCCATTTCTAAGCCTAAGCAGAACAGGCCAAGAAAACCAGCCACGCGCTCACCACATGACGAGCCCACGCTTTTCTAATAACTGGCTTTTATCACATTCGAATATATTAGCTCTGAAGGTTTAAAAGATCTGCTACACTTTCCCGGTTTTGGGAATTCTTAAATAAATACTATTTTCCCGCCTTGCCCAACCTAGGGCCTGTTCCTCTTGAATACCTTTTGATGCACAGAACTGCCCCCAGGCAAGGACGGCGAGGAACGAGCCGTGCATTTTACCCTTGCCTGGGGGCAGTTCTGTGTATAGATTGCACGAAAAGGGAACAGGCGGCAAAAAGCCGCTTCTTTCCCAAATACAACTTTTTGGCGCCAGCTAAGTGTAGCGCATCTGTTAGACCACTACATATTATTTTATTGCAATTGCTTGAACACGACAGCGATGTTCTGCTCAATGTGCTTCAAATACACCCGTAGATAGAACGAGTACACCTCAAAATAAAAGAACAGATTCCTTTTGAGTAAATCCTCATTCTCCGCAGAATTCCCAATCCGGTAATCATACATATTACCCATGAAATAACCCGGATCTATGCGAACTATTGGGTACTCCTCCTGATCACCAAGGTATGCTTCCTCTTTCAAGGATTTACTCAAACTACTGGAAAATAGCTCTAATTTGACTGTGGGGAATTCTAAATATGTCATTTGTAGCTCCTTCTCCAGGTAAGAGTAGTCTATATAGAGTCCTAGCAGCAAACTATCACCTATCTTCTTGGCATATCTGCTATGCTTTTTATTAGACACTTTTTCCTGGAGTACGAAATCCGGAAAAAACTCCAGCACTAACCGGTTGTAATACTTCAGTACCTCTTTTACATTAAAAAAACTGTACTTTACCGTGAGTTTTTTGCCGTCTATCTCCATCTCCTGTGGAGTAGACAGCAGCAATTCTCTTGGGGATTTTGGTTTTCTGTCCTCGAAAGCTGCGAAGTCACTTAAAACAAGATACCTTTCCTCCTTACCCTCCTTACGCCAATACGCCTGCTTTATCTTTTCAACGAAGCCATCCCAATTGCTCCTGGCTTTATCCTCGAACCGGTCGTCCTTTAAGCCGGCTTCTTCATAGTAATTGCCTTTACTACGGGAGAGCCGGGGGTACCCTCCCATGAAGGGTTCATCATAGTTATAAACATAGAAGCTTCCCTGGGCCGTTAAATCGGTCAGTATGTTTTTTGCAACCTTCGGGTCAAAGTGCAAAGCAGGATACAACTTATGATACCCCTTAAGTACGCTTCTGGTGAAGTGATCGTCCGGGAGCTCAAAAACTGCCGATAATTCATCTATTAGTATTTGCTTCCCGGACAAACTAACCTCTTTAAATGATCTTCTGAATTGATCTCCCGTTATGAAACTGCTCATATCAAATACATTTAAATCAGTTACTGCGTAGTTACGGATTGTGGTTGTGCTTGTTGTTGGGGAGGCGTTAGTATAGTTCCAATTACAATAGAGCCCGCAACAACTGAACCTCCTCCCGTTTCGGGCGCCAGCAATATTGCCCCGACTACAACGGCTGCAACGGCACCAACTTTAGCCGCATCCTTTGCTACTTCTATTGCCTTTTGAGCTTCAGGGGTTAATCGCTGGTTGGTCAGCCTATAATAGATGATTCCTTTATGCGCTTCGCCTTTTGGTATAAACAATTTAGCATCGTAATTGTATATCCCATCAGTAAAAGGCAGGGTTAAAGTTCCCTGGATTGGTACTGGGCCTCCTCCCTGGGTTCCGATACTGTACTTATGGTCAGGATCCTTTATCTGCGCCAGCGCCCTATATCTTGCAACCTGCGTTTGTGCTGAGTGATGCTTTACACCCACTCTGTAGCTTACAGGCTTTATCTCCCAGAAGTGTCCATTTCCATTGGCGTCTCTATACATCAGATCAGCTCTTCCCTCCTTAAGCCCTGGTATTTTAAAGGAAATCTCTCCGCTCCACCCTGGCTTTGTATCAAAGAATATTTTTGCTGCGGCATGAAGGAAAGTACCTACCAAATTTCTAGGGGTCGGTGTTCTTGTCGCATCAGACGGCTCAACTTCATTTCCATCTGGGTCTATGAATTTGATGGGATTGTTCAGCCCATAGTTATACGGAGAGAGTCCAGGGAACTTCTCGGCCATTTGATCGACACTCTGCCAAATGCTCGTCCTTGGGTCATAATACCTTGCTCCGTAGTAATACAAGCCTGTCTCATCGTCAAGCTCTTTACCGTTGAACAGGTAAGGCGTCCGGTTTGTATTGCTGTGTTCCTCTACGAATGTTTCTCCATAGGCGAAGTACTCCAGGTGCTGATATACCTCACCGGCCGCATCGGTAATATAACTTGTTGATCCTAAATGGTCAGGGTGGTAATAGTACTGGAAGCTTTCCACTGTGCCGCCAGGCTCCTGGCTACCGCCATCGCCTTTACCATTAAGTTGTCCCGGTGGGATTTTACCACTCTTTCCTGCCGTAAGGATTTGTCCATCCTGGCCCAGAAACTTGAGGTTCTTAACGATACCCTCACTTACCTGCTGTTCTTTAGCGGTATAATCTACCTTACTCTCGCCAGCTTTGGCCGTTTCAAGCGGTCCTTTACCATTATTATCCCAGCCTGAACCTAATTTGCTTACGATCCTTTGACTCTCGACGTAGTAATGTTTAGAGTAGCCTCCGCTTCTGAGTACTAGGTAAGGGTTCACGTACACGGTGTAGTTGCTCATGCCCCCTGAACCGGCTTTTCGTATCCCGTCAGCGTACACTGCCTGTCCTGAGGAATGACCTTTCAGGATTCTTGACCCTGATGCATCATAGATGTAGTGGAAAGTGGCACCATTGTCCATGATGGCCCTGACCCTGTTTTCCTCATCCCAGAATATGTTCCTCCGTTGACCGCTCTTGTCATCGATCCAGCCTGTCTGGTTACCATTCGAATCGTAGGAGTAGGTCTGCCCCCCAATGTGAACGGCTGTATGGGGCTGCTCCTCCGAGTAGGTATAGAGTTGCTGATAGGTCGTTTTCTTCTGTTCCTGCCAGGAGGCACCGCTGCTACTCCGCTGGTGGAGTTGAGTTTTCTCCAGGATGCTGCCTACTGAATTGTAGCGCATCTGCAATTGGTAACGGTGCTGTTCATTAGAACCTCTATAATGCCCCTCCGCTCCAATGAGACGGTACAAATCATCGTACTCATAGCTGTACTCACTGGAACCGCCCATTAGGTTAGGCGAAGGAACGGGAGCCGAGTTTTTCAGGCTAAGAATATTATCGACCTTATCATAAGTATACTCGTTATCCATGAAGGTCCGCTTGGCGGAAGTACTGGCCGTCAGGTTCCTGAGTCTCCTTCTGTCCTCCTCGTAGCTGTAAGTCGTCTTGGTGCCGTTGCCGTAAGCGAGAAACACCTTTTGCTCAAACTTGTCGTAACCTAACTGCTTGACGTAGTTGTAAGCCTGCCCGCCTTTCTCTCCGCTCATACTGTGGAGCAGACCACCTTGGTTGTAGATGTAGCTTACTTTCTCCCCATCAGCATAAGTCATGCTGGTCAAGCGGTTCCAGGTATCATACTGCCACTCGGTAACGAAAGTCTGCTCGTCATGCTGAGGAATCACTATGGTGCGAACGTTCTTGACTATTTCCCCTAAAGGGCCGTAGAAGAACTCCTGAGCACCGGAAGCATCTTCTTGAAGAACTATTCTTCCTGCTCTGTTGTCACTTGCCCCTGCTTCCCCATAAGTATAGTGTACATCGTTTTCCTGATTTCGCGGATAAGCAATATCAGTCAGGCGTTCGTACTGATAGGTGTACTTAACAGCCTCCCCGGTTTTCTGAAGGTTAGCAGTCTGAAGTGAAGTCAGGTTGCCGGCAAGATCGTAGCTATAGGTAGAAAGGCCTGCATCAGGATGTAACCGGGTGATGCGCCTCCCCAGCCAATCATAAGTTGAAATTGTCTTGTGGCCCTGATCATCAATTGCCTCAAGTTGATCGTTTACAGGATTATAGACAAAGCTCGTCCATATGTCCCCACTCGAACTATACTGCTTTACAGAGGTTACTCTACCTTTTACGTCAGTGAACTGCTCACTGGTCTTACCATTGGCATCAATGGTTTTCGTGGAGAACTGGACTATTCCACTTCGGTCATTGACTAATCCATACTCAGTCTGAGTCACCGCCCCATCAGGCAGGGTAACCTTCAGTTTTCTTCCCAGTACGTCGTATGTACTGGTTGAAGGGAGTTGGCCATCTGTGCTTGTGTTGAATATCTCTCCTTTTCCGGTGTTCTCCGTCACTGGGTACCAGGCATGAGTCATTCTGCCCAATCCGTCGAAGGTGATTCGCCCCGACACGACCATCTGTTCCTTATCAGCTGTTTGATCCCCCTGGTGAATAGCTGCATCCTTTTTGGTCTGAAGAAGTCTTCCTAATCCATCGACGAAATTGACTGTCTCCAGATCGTTTTTGGGATTCTGGGGATCATAATGTTTTGTTAAAGCCCATGGAACAGTAGCTTCGGGATGGTACTCGAATTTGATGGTATACCCGGCGCCGGCTTTTAGTTCATAGGGACCGGTGACCTTTACCACTCTACCTACGTCATCAAGTTCATACGCTACCTCGTTTTGATTGATATCCTTACTGGAGAGGGCCTGTCCAAACTTGTAGTCATATGTTGTTTGGGCATTATACCCGTAGCTGTTGGAGGACTTAACCGGGTAGCTATGTACCTTATCATCATAAGTGTATTCCAGTTGCAGACGCTCTCCCTTATGGTTTGCCGGGCGAGTAATTTTAATGCGGTTCCCATAGATGTCGTATTCAATATCATGTACTGTGACCTCACCTGACTCAAGGTACTGCTTGATCTGAACCACGTTCCCATTTTGGTCAATTGTGCTTTCCCGCTTCCGGTAAGTTTTACCGCCTCCATTTACCACAATGGACTTTGGCGTGCCCATCATATAACTTTCAGTTATATAATGGTAGGCCACTTGCGCAGAAAGGTCGTCGGCCTGGGTATCTAAATCGCCGTCCTCCTCAATTACGGTCATGTTCCCGTAACTGTCGTAGGTAAAGCGTTGACGAGTACTTTTGCCCGCCTGGGTCTTCCCTTCGTAGTACTGCTGTACGATTTGGCTAACAGCCGGGAAGAAGCTCTCTCCGGGTATTACCGTTTTTAACTCGTAGGTATTCTCTTTTTTAGTGTACAGCTTTCCTTCCCCATCCTCCAAAGTCTGGGTAAGCAGTAACCCTTTCGTGTAGTAATCTTCATTATTGAATACCTCTACTGCCTTTGTGTATATTTTATTATCCTTATGGCCGGTATCATGGGTACGGGTGATGACTTTGGAGAAACCGCAAAACTCTCTTTCCTGACGGTTATAGTAACCTTTCTCGTAGGCAAAGCTCATTACCAAGCTGTCAGGACCATCACCTTTAAAGCCGTCAAACATTGCAACGCGGCTCATCGTCCACACCGAACTGGACATTTGGTAGGTGTTGCCTTGCCGCTGGTAATCCATTACCAAAGAAGCTCCCAGCGGTCTTTTTACTGACTTGAGCAGGTTGGTTCTACCGATTGTAGAAGCCTTTACTTTTAACTCATTATCATCGTTAGACTCAACAAAATCCGGGTAGCCATCCCCATCTACGTCGCTGAGTTTAACCAAATCTCTGGTCACGCTCTTATTAGTACTGGTGCTGGGGTTGACGATGATCTTCATGGGGTTGGGCGTGGGTAGGGGTACACCGGCCGTAAAGCCAATGTTTGCGCCCATACTCGTGCCCCGGCTCTTACCCAAAGCATTGGCCTCGCCCCAGGTGATCAGTTCACCAAATCCATTGCCCAGGTTGAGCCTGGCCAGCACTTGATTACCTTCCCGGTAGCAGGCGTCCACGAGTCCGTCCCCGTTGACGTCCTGCAAGGTGTAGTCGACCTCATTTTCTGATTTAGATACACTAACCCCTGCTGAAATACTGCCCCTAACGATACTTACCCCGACACCTCCCCCGTAGCTCTTGCTCTGACCGTTGCTGATGCTAATTGTCTTGTCGCCGTTCTTATCGACCGTTGGGTCGAAATCCCAGATTTCCGGGGCGGAAAAGCTGTAACCCAGGTTAAGTGACACGCGCAGTTTTTTATCCTCTCCCAGCACTACCCGGTCAGGCAAACCATCCCCATTAATGTCCATCCAGGTGAAGTCCGTCTCGTTTGAGCCCGAGCCGAAGGAGCCATTCAAACCAGCACTAGTCTTGCCGCTGCCTACGTTGACGACCGTATTCTTGATATTGAAGGCGTAAGGCTCGGCTTTTGAGAGCACGAAACTGCCCGAAAGGCTGACGCCTGCACTCTCAGTAGAGGTTTGGTGGTTCTCTCCCGACTGTTTGTGGGAGATCATTTCCCCGGACAGACCACCCGTTGGGAGAGAGTACTGGATACTTCCGGGTGTAACTACGTCTGGGTAGCGGTCCCCGTTCATGTCCATGAAGTCGAGCATTACTTTCGAATCGCCCAGCGTCTTACCTAACGTCCCCCCGGCGGTGGCGGCCGGAAAACTAATGCCGATCCCGCCGGTGAAGGACTTACTCTTGCTGACGGTAATCTTATCCACGGCTCCGGCTCCAGTCCCGCCCCCCGAAATGGTTATGGGCTCTACATCATCGGTGCCATAACGGGAGCTTTGCATGAACGTACCATCCAGCCGGGTCAGGTTGTCATAGCCGTTCCAGAACCGCTCCCGCCCAAAAGGCACCAGCATGACAAACTTTTCAGCAGCTGGCTTGTACACGTTTGCGCCCTGCAAAGCCGTCGTGTCGGAAATCTTTTCGTAATCGTCCTTCTTGGCGTCTGTGAGCGTCTTGCTGATGACCAGTTCATTCTGGTTAATGGGCTGGTCCGCCCTTAAGCGGTTGCCATTGTAGGAGAAGTGCCCCCACTGGCGGTATAAGGGACCGAACTTAGTGTCCTTGCGCCGGAAGTATATGCCCGCCTCGGCAATGTACTCGTTGTCACCATTCTTCAGCGTGGCTTCCGCCTGGGTAAGTTTAACTGCCAGCGCTGAGTCGGCGGCATAGTAGTCCAGGTAGAGCGTATCACCTTCCGCTACTTTAATTGCGTAAGCAGCGGCGCTTACCTGCCCGTTTGTCACCAGCAGGGTATCTACCAGCAGGGGTTCATGGCGCTTTTTGACCGAGAAGACGATCTGCCCGTTCACCGGTTTAAACAGACTAGGCGCAAAGTTTAACTGTGGTGTTACCTGCAGGGTAGTTGTTTGGTCTGCTACCTTATAAGGAGCCGCCGGGCGGATCATGGCCGAAAAGAGGCTGTAGCCCGGTACGGGGTAGAAATCCATCAAAGGCTTGCCTTCTTCGTCGCGGACCTTAGCCTCGGGATCAGGCAAAGCCGTGTAGTAGAGGTGGGGCTGCCAGGAGAGGGCTGACCACGCTACGTTGGTGGCCGAAAGCACGCGGAACTTAAGTACGTCGGCCGAGTCCACCTGAAAATCAGCGATGATTTGCTCGTCGACCACCTGCTTAAAGGGGTATACTTTCGCGAGCACCACCGTTTCTTTGTCGTCCCGGGTACGGGTAATTACTACCTGAACCGTATCGCTGGTAAGGGGCTTTTGAAAGCGGCCTTCAACTCTGACGGTACCCTTGGTCGGTATACCGATCTGCTGATCGACCGTAAGCAGGTAGTCTTCGGTAATGGCGTAGCGGTAAAGCTTTTTGCCGTCGGCATCGGTACGGGACAGGTCTTTGTCCAGGTACTCAATCACCGGCTGCCAGCGCACGGAGTCTTGCACTCCATTTTCTACTGATTGCAGGCGGAAGTACAATCGGTCACCTTTACGCACCGCCAGATTACTGACGTTTTGGGGCTGGTAGGGCTGATAATCACCGGCTCCGATGCGAGCACCCCAGAGCGGAGTGTTTTCCAGTTGCACGGCCACCTGCACCCCGTCGGCTTTGGGATCTTCTGTGCCGGCAGCAGGGGCTAGCAGCGTAACGGGAGCGGTTACCTTGACTCTCCCGTCGAAGGGAGCCACCCACAGGCGCACCATATCGTGGAGCGGATACTGGTCAATGGACTGCTCCTTTTCCTGAGAGTTTATAGAGAGTAGGTTTTGATTAGCTCCAGATCCTGATACTATAGGGCTGGGCGTACCATCACTGGTATCCAGGAACATTGGCACGCCGGTAGCAGAATTAATGCGGTTAAAAAACACCTTGCCTTTCGATACCAAGTCGGGCAGCCCGTCGCCGTTTACTTCCGAGAAGTATACTGAAGTAACCGACGTGGTTGTGCTCGTACCCACAGCTACGGTAGCTGAAGCACTGGTACCGCCTCCGATTTCCGCCCCAAATGAAGCCTCTACGCCCTGGCTCAGGGTGCGGCTCTTTTCTTTATGGAAGTTGTCAACTCCCGGCACAATTATTTGTTGGGGTTCCCCAAACTTTTCTTCGCCCCTGGGACCCGATTGATTAGGGCAGTACTGGATGCGGCCTTTGGTATCTACATACACCTTGTCGGGCAGTCCATCGCCGTTCAGGTCAAGCATGGTGACCATACCTTCACTGGTCGCATTGGTGAAGCCAAAGTTGCCCACCACTGAATTAGTCTTTAAAAAGACCTTCAAGTCAAACCCCACACCTACTCCCACGCCCACGTTGAAATCGGTAGAACGAGTGCCGCTCAGAAGCGAGGCCCGGCCCCCAAATCCTTCCTTGAAGGGAGCAAAGGCGCCGGCTACGCTCCCCCCTGGTACCTGCCAGGTTGCCTGTTTACCGGCAAAAAGCACCAGGGATTCCCCTTTCCGCACGTCGTTATAGTAGTCAAACGCGTGGGTATTGAACAGCTTGCCTTTAGCATCAAACTCAGAAATGCTGTCGAGCAGAGTCTTATGGAATTCACCCTGCCGGTAGCTCAGTTCATAGTGGCGGATTGGATCACCATCAAATCGCACTTCCACTTTCTTAAGCAGATCAGCCGTTACCTGTTTGAAGCCCAGGTTGGCCGCAATCGTTACATCCTTGCGTTTGGTCCAATTACTTAGTTGCCGGTCCCGAATAAAATGCACCGAGTACAGACCTTCGGTAGTACCATGACCCGTATAAGTGATTTTATCAACGTACAATTGGTATCCAGGTACAACGCCTCCGGCCACTCCCCGGTCCTCCACTTTAGTGTAATGATAACGGACGAAGTTGCCGTCAAGGTCGCGCACTTCTGAAAGCCCCCAGTACGCTATATTGCCTCCATCAGCAGCTTCATTCGTCCGGAGCACAGCGTCCTTATCCAGCCCTGCAAGAGGCCTTCCCCCATAAAAGTATTTGGTACCACTCTTGTCAGTTACTTCCCACCAATAATTGGTGGGGCTGCTGCCATGGCGTATGATTTTATTAAATGCAGATTCTACGCGTGGGTAGAACCGTTTCTCCGTACTCCGGTCTTTAAGGGCTTCCCGGTGGGCGACGGGTGATAGTTGCTGCCCGTTAAGGCTATATGTCTCTGTTTCTTTAGATGCATCGTAGCGGGGAACACCCCAGCGGGTATCAATGCTTACGGCTGGTAACTGCACGTTCCATCCCATTCCCAGCCAGTCATTACCCCCTCCGCTATTATAGCTGATTGATAATTGGGGCTCAATACCATTTCTGCCATCAGGTAGACTCAATGAATAACCTAAAGAGGCGTTTCCCGTGCTGTTAGCCTGAGGGGGAGCAATTAAATTAACTGCTGTAGTAGGATTAGCCGCTTTAATTCCCTTGATGGAAGTAGAGTTATAAGCACCTACTTCTGGTGTTTCAGGTACTTTGATGATCGCATTGATCATGTCGGTGAAGTGAGCCGTGCGGGAAAGCACTTCCCCACTTGCTGCAAGTACCGTATCGGTAGGCAATGCGATCCAGTGGTGGCTCTGTTCATCGAAGAAGTACGTCTTGATGTCTTTCTCGGTAAAACCTTCGGGAATCTTGTTCTCATCGTAAGCCAGTCTCAGGTTTACTTCTTTTAAGAACTTTGTCTTATGAGGTAGAAAGCGGAAGCCGCTGCTGTATTTGGTAACGTTTACCATGCCCCCGTCCAGGGCCGGCAGGTCTACCTCTCTAAGGGCGGTGATAGAAATAACTGCTTGTTTAGCAAGGGCTCCTTTCGTGGCAGTGAGTCCGGCGCCCGTCAGCGCAATGGAATGGTTCTGGGTAGCAGTAAAGGCTTTTTGGGTAGTATGTCCTATTTTCTGGTAGTCATAGCGATGATCTGCCGATGAAGGCACGGAAAAGGAGACTTCTTTACTCATCGATTGCCCATCAGCATATAGGGCTTGTACCGCTACGGTCCACTGCTGAGCCCCTTTAGGCCTTTGAACCAGGGTCTCAAACTCTCCTTTAAATACAGATACTTTCTTACCGTCCACCGTAATTTGGGCCTTTCCGCTCCCTTCTCCCTTCACAAAGCCCTTTAGGTACGCCTGGTCTTTGTAATATGCCTGCACCAGGGGTTGATTGATGACCACTTCCCTTTGCCCAGCCCCGACTCCGGCCGGCGTTTTTTCTACTTGCAGCGAGAGGTTGCGCACCCGGTAACTGTGGTCAGCCCCGGCCGGCAACGTAAAGCGAATTACGTTGTCGCCCTGCCGCAGCCAAGAAGCATGGAGGGCCTCCCGCTGTTTGGCCCAACCTTTTCTTTTTTTGACCAGGTATCCCCCTACTGCCAGTTGATCGTTCACGCTACGCGAAACGGCCGTGTGGTCCTCCACGCCCGAAAGCTCGTACACCAGGTACACCTTGTCGGTGTGCTGGAGGGTCTCTTTTACCTTCACGTGAAACACGTTGTCGGCCGGGTTGTCTACGGGCACGTCCCCGGTTACCCCGATGAGCCCTTCCCGGGTACCAGCGTTGTATTGGGTAAGGGTCGTTTTTACGGAGGCTCCTTCAGGAGCGGCTGTAGTAACATGCGTAGTAGCATAGGTTGCAACGCGGTACAGGGCCGTAGTGCCATAAATGCTCGCACCTGTACTCAGGGCCAGCAGGCACAAGCCGGCTTTGCCCATGCCAAGGGCTTTACTCAGGAGCGTATGGATCAAAAAATTCTTCATTCAATTGCCTGTTTATTGCGGTAGTAACTGGACCACCAGCGGGAAGTGCTCGTATGGAAGGAGAGTGACTGGTAAGGGTAGCGGGATTCGAAACGGTTAGTGGACCAGCAGTTTTCTGGTTTCAAGCCCGGTCGCTGTTTGGAGCACGATCAGGTAGAGGCCTGGGTCAGGAGCAGAGCCAGTGAAGCGATACTCGGACTGCCCCTCACCCTGCATCTGTCCGTGGAGCTTGCCCTTCAAATCGTAGACTTTCACTTGCACGGCCGCCGGCTGCTTGAGCGACGCATTAACCGTGAAGCGGCCGTGGGTACTTACCAGTGTGGGCTGCACCGTGAACCGCTCGGCGGCCGTGCCGGAAATGATGATTTGGTCGGTGAACGTACAGCCCTCAGGGGTGGTGAGGGTTACTTTGTAGATGCCCGACTCGGTGATGTGCACTTTAGCGCCACTGCTGCGGAAGCCATAGTTGCTCTCCCAGGCGTAGGTAACGACAACTGAATCGGCAATGTGCGCGGAAGCGTCCAGCACGAGGTCAGCGTTAGGGGTGAGCTGTTGGTCGGGGCCCAGGTCTACCATCAGTGCATTGGCCAGCGAGAGGGAGAAGTATCTTTCCGTCGTGTGATTGTCTTTGTCGGTCACCCGCAGAATGTACTCTCCAGCTGACAGGCCCGAGGCTACTGCCTCACCGGTGCCCTCCCACTGGCGAGAAAAGCCGTTTCGGGAGGAGAGGGAATACGCGTAAGGGGCATTACCGCCGATGATGGAGAAGGAAAGGCTGCCGCTGGCAGGGTTTTTACAATCTGGGCTGCGCACCTGATGGGAGAGAGCCAGCAGGGGCTGAGCCCGCACGAGGGTGAAGCGGTCACTACCGGAAAGGTCGGAGTCAAAGTGCACATTATGGAAGTAGGCGACCCGGCCCTTAGTAATGCTGTCGGGCAGAAAGTACTCCAGCTCGTCAGGGGAAAAATTACCTTTCCCGCTGCGGTCCACCACCAGCCAGTAGCCCAGTGAATCGGATGGCAGCAGGGAAAGGTCTACTCGTATTTCGTTGGCAAGACTCTGCACGGTGGCGCCAGTAGGCTTTAACAGCCATTGCCGCTCCAGCAAGGAGAGTAAGGTGTCCCGGCCGGTGCCCCGTTTGGTAGAGAGGGCTCCACCGTTATCGCCCCACAAGAGGAAGTCGCCATTATTAATCTTACCCGCATTGTCCCCGTTGGTTGCCGCGATGCTGCCTACTCCAATTGTGAGCAAACCCGTCGTATCCATCGCACTGGCAGATTGCTTTTGGTAGAGCCCAAATACGTCGTCCCGCCCAATACCGGTTACCCGGCTAGAGAACGCCTGGTTGTCTTCCCGGTGCCAAAGCACGACTTCCCGGGCGCTGACGTAGTTGCCCTCTTGCAGCGGAATGCCGTATTTGATGGACAAGTAGGTCTGCACCTGGATTCTTTCCAGAAACGACAACGCCCGGTCAAAAACGATGAGTTCGAGTACCCGGCCTTTGAAGGGCTGTTTATCTCGGGTCTTGCCGGCACTACCCAGCGATAGGTAGGCTCCTCCCGTAGGTGTAGTGTTGCGGGTCCAATGTTGCACCAGTGCACTGATAACGGGCCGGTTCTCGTAGTTGCCGTACAATTCTTCAGTCTCCTCCGGGCCCAGCGTACGGCGGGTGGAGAGCATGGTGTTGCGGACCGCTGAGCCTTCGCTGCCCCACACACCTCTTTCGATAGTATCTGCCGAAGCAAATACGGTGAAGAGAGTGAGGCCGGTGGTGCCTTCCGGGTTGAAGGGAACGGTGAGGTAGTCGTTTACGCCGTCGAAAGAAAGGGAAGGGTTGAAGTTGAGCGGCTTTCCCAGCAAAGGTCCCTCTCCGCTCGTTGCTGTAGCGTCGAGCCCCTGGCCGCTGTAGTCGGGCCATAGTGTGGGGGTAACCTTACTAGCGTCGCCCCGGAGCCATACCTTAGGAACCAATGCACTGCCGGTTGACTGAGCCCAGCCAAGGGGAGCTAGCAATGGCAGGAAGATAATAAGAGCGAGAGTAAATGCGTGTAGAGCTGGTCTCAAATCCGTATCGTTTGGTGAAGCAAATCGAATTTCGCGCTTTTATACATCTTGCCTAGCGGCGTGACAATACTAAGGCATCCGGAGTGTGTAAGACTCGTCTTCATTTGGCGTCCCAATAAGAGCAGCCTAATAAGAAACATTGACAGACCATTGATTCATTGTAGTCAACCAGGTTACCACTAATGGCCTCTTGAAATACTAAGTGTTCAAATACAGCATTTTATACGCCGAGCTAACCAATTCAATAATTTAAAGCAATGTCAAGTGTACTATGTACGATCTAAATATTAAATGCTCAAATGTTTAACAATCCTCAACAAGATGCCATGCTGCATGTGTATGACTTATTCCCATTGAGGCAGCGGGTAATTGGTATTGACAACAAGGACAGTAAAAAGGTCTTTGATAATGTCCCTTTTCAATGAACATACTTTGCTATCATTTATTCCTGTTATTCCCTTTAAAATCGGCATGCAGACATTCTCCTTAGTTGTAGCCGTAAGAATGGCTTTTGTCTGAAATAGAGCCCGTTTTTGCTTATATAGTAACGCAGCAGTTTTGAAATAAGCCCATTCAGGGAAACCGCTTGAGGTAAGCATCCAATCTGCTGGCATCGGCAAAGCAAGTGATAGCAGTGATAATGTTTTGCTCCTGGTCATACCATATCTCTGCATAAAAACTATCTAACGCGTACGGGTTGGCTGTAGTCCGCTGGCCTTCCCGGTTCATCGGGTACCGGCTATTCTCCCATACGTGCTGAGCCTGCTCGTAGACATGCAGTTGCCCAAATTCTTCCAAAATCATACTACAGCAGCACCTACGGTTATGCATTCATTCCCAGTGGAGTCCTAACCAGTGCCTGATAAAAGGGGCGTTCCAGGTGTTCGTTCGGAGACAATAAGTACATTGTAAATTAAATAAATAGATATTTCGGCACATCCTTCTTTCGCTGTCAATTGGCCAGGTAGTGCGCGGGAGTGTAAGATGGATAAAAGGGTTAACTTAAGCCAAGGGACCTTCCTGCTCCACCGGATCAACTAGACATTGCTTATGCAAAAGCCGGGCAACCGCTGGTCTGCCTAGGCGAATACATGCTGGGTCATCCCCGGCAAAGCGATATAACAGGACAATTGGCGGCAGCAAAATTGAGGTGGTCCCCTTTTGGTTCTTCCTTGATTTTGATGAGAGGGGCAGGGATTGATACCGCACTCAGCGGTGTTATAGAGGGAAAGTGGAGAGCAACTTTGAAGATTGATTGTTTATTGCCCCAAGTTTGCTGGCCTTGTTTTCGCTGGTGACCTTGCTAGCCGACCGATTACAGCCAAAAGAAAATCTGATTGTGAGCACGGCTGCCTGGTGAGGTGGTCTAAAGAAGCGAGACAGTTCCCTTGCTTAACTTAGACAAGTTATGAACCCAAAACCACCCCTACAGAAGCGTCGCAAATACGACGAAGACTTCAAGGCCGAAGTGCTCAAAATGGTCGAGAACGGCCAAGCCGTCAGTCAAATATCCAAATCTCTGGGCGTAAGTGAAAACCTGATCTACGGCTGGAAAAGCAAGCGGAAGGCCAAAACTAAAGAACTAGTCAAAGGAGAGAAAAGTGACTTCTCGCTTCGGCTGCTGGAAGAGAATGAACAGCTCAAAGAGAAAGTCAAGCAGTTGGAAATGGAGCGCGAGATTTTAAAAAAAGCTGTTTCCATTTTCAGCCGGGTGACTTGAGGATGACCTATGAGTTGATCCGGGAAATGGAGCCGGCTTTTCCGGTTGCTGCCCTTTGTGAAGCACTGGGCGTGAGCCGGGCGGCTTACTACCGCTACCTGTCAGGACAAACCTATCAGCCCAGTGAGCACAAGCAAAAGCAGATCAAGGCCGTAGAAGACGCTTTCTGGGACCACAAAAGGCGCTATGGCAGCCGACGCCTAGTAGTCGAGTTAGAGGAGTTGGAGCAGCCTGTGGGTCGCCACCGGGTACGGAGTCTAATGCAACAGCAAGGTCTAAAGGCCATTCAGCCCAGGAGTTTTGTACCTCGCACTACTGACAGCCGGCACGGCAAAAGGGTATGTGACAACCTGTTATTGAACCGGCCACTGCCCTTAGTGCCCAATCAGGTATGGGTAGGCGATATAACGTATCTGCCCCTGGTAAATAGCAAATGGGCTTATTTGGCTACCTGGATGGACTTGTATTCAAGAATGATTGTGGGCTGGCAGGTGGACAGCAACATGGAAGAAGATTTAATCATTGGTGCACTCAAAAAAGGCTTGCTGTGGCGCAAGCCGACTGCCGGCTTAGTTGTCCACTCGGACCGGGGCGGCCAGTACGTAGGAAACCGTTTTAGGAAACTGCTTAGAAAGCATCACTGCCTCCAAAGTATGTCGAGGGCGGATGATGCTTACGACAACGCCTTTGCCGAGTCGTTCTTCTCCCGCTTCAAAACCGAACTACTGGAGGGAGGAAGCTTCCTGAGCCTGGAAGACGCCCGCACGGAGATATTCGAATTCATCGAAATGTACTATAACCGAAAAAGAAGACATTCTGCCCTGGGTTACAAAAGCCCATTAGAATTTGAACGCCTTTATCACTTAAATTTACCCCAACACTAGCGAGGAAACTGTCTCGCTAAACCGGACCACCCCATGGTATGACAAAAAGCACCCTGCCTTCTCTGATGCAATTGCCTCAGTAAGGAGCCTGTTATGGACGGGCAGCAGTTTTTCAATGGCTGCCGCTGAGAATGATATGGTAAAAATACCCAGGCAACAGCTGCTGCTTTTCAGCAAGCTCTTGCCTGAGTTGCTTAATGCTAAAGTCAAGGTTATATTTCATTCCATTACTGGCTTAACTAATTATCCTTCTGATGCTTATCCTTTTTCAAGGCGACCCTGAATACGGTATCAACAAAGTGACTCTTGACTGGGGTAAAGGTTTTAAGGCCTGCCGTTCTTTTAATTTAGATTTTGCCATCCAGCCAAACGTCTTCAGTAAGGTTCTACTCAGGGGTATTGGTAACTAAACTAATCAAGGTAAGAGGCATTACTCTTGGGGTAACAGTCCCTTCTTAGCCATTAGCGAAGTGGGTATTTTGTGAAGTATTAGTTACACCAAGGATTTTTCAATAATGGCTATAACACCTCTGAGCAGTCTTGCTACTGCTTAATATCCGGATCAAACACGAATTCTTCCGTTGCTCGAAGGGTTATGTTAGCAAAATGAGGATGGTCTGGGTTGAGCAGGTAATTGTACTCCGTCCGGATTACAGCCGAAGGTACTTTCAGCACCGCTGAGGAGCCTTTCTCCAGCCAGGCGTCTCCTATCTTCTGACACTCCGGATAGCGTCCAAAATCAAACCAATCCTCAGGCAATGCCTTTGGTTCAACTGTTTCAACGGCTAATTCATCCGGCACATGAATGCACATTATTTTGAAGAGAGCATTCAGGCCTTCTCCGCTCCGATGCACTACGTTCTCCAAACAGGCCAAAGCGGCTGAGGAAGCCGTGTAGATGACAAACTTGCCTTTTGAGTTCCAGCGGGCAGCATGACCCGAAGCAGTAAGCACAGTGGTCCACCTGGACAGTGAGATACGGTATACTTCCATGTTTCCTCCCTTAGAGGCTCTTTTGGATAGAATAAAAAAAAGAATCGGTCCATTTTAGAGTTACCAAGCTATGCAGGAAACGAATCGCGAATTGACCAACTCCCGGTGGGAAGTTATTGAAAAGCTCTTTGACGACCAACGCAAACGGTGGTATTCCTTGTGGAAGCTTATCATTACCATTCTGTCAACTAACCGTACCGGTGCCCAGTGGCGGGAATCAGACAGTAAATGCCCTCCCTGGCAAAGTGTGTATTTGTATCATCATTTTCGTCAGTTCAAGTTAACAGGCATCTGGGAACCGTCGCTTGATAGTCTGGTCATTAAGGAGTGGGTGGAGCAGAAACGGGAAGAAACGCCCTCTTGGCTAGCCATTGACTCCCAATTCGTCAACACCTTTGTGAAAGGGCAAATCGGTATTGGTGGCAATAAGTGTTTCAACGGGCGTAAACGAAGCCTCGCTGTGGAACGGCTAGGACTACTTTGGGCAGTAGCTGTCACTTCGGCTAACACTTTCGACAATCAAGCCGGTAAACTCGCACATGATCAACCGAAAGGAAAAGTACGCCGCTCGAAAGTCATTGCTGTCGATCAGAGTTACAAAGTCAGTTTTATCGAGTACGCATAGCAAAAAGGACTGAATGTTGAGATTGCACAAAAACCAGAATCAACCGAAGGCTTTGTGGCCTAAAAGGATCGATGGCCCGTTGAGCGGTCCTTCGGATACTCAATTACAGGCATCATTTGTTTCATGATGTGGAGAAAACGCTGTAAAGTTCGGAGGCTATGTTACAAATCACCTTTGTTTTCTTTCTTCTCAATCGGATTACGACTGAAGATTCCAAAACAGTCTCTTAAGCCAGATCCCCGTATGCAATGCGCAAGAGTTGATCCATCACCAGATCAATTCCTCCCGAAGTTTCGAGTAGCTCCAGCGGCACCTGGTTTCCAAGCCCAAAAGCTGGTTTTGCCAGCCAGCGGTTGAAAGAATCGATGGAGCCAAAAACTTCGTTTCCCTGCTGGAAGAGGGCCAGTAGTTTAAGCAGGTGCTCACTGGTAGCGGGGTTTAGCCTTTTGTTATCCTTGCGGTAACGCTGAAAGGTCTTCAAGGAAATATGCAACAGGTTGGCAAGCAGGTTCTGGTTTAACAGAGAAGCATCAGCAACGTCGAAGAAGGTTTCTGCCGCTAGGCCCCTTCTGGCTTCCATTACAATAGTTAAAGTATTTCTGATGCTGGCCTCATATTTACGAAACACCGTTTGCGGTTGGCCGGCTTCCTTTGGAGGCAGAGGAGAATGGGTAGAAGAATCAGCAGAGGTCATAGGAGACGTGATTAAGATAGAAGTAAATATAAGACATTTGTCTATATGATTAAGAAAAATGTCCATAAATTTTCTGCCGCCTTACTTCCACGAATAGAGAATAAGATGAGCACTGACAGAAAAGCAATCCAAAGGGCTATAGGACCTCGACGGATTGCCTCAATCAAATACCGGCTTACTGATGGGTAGGTGAACTGACAATTAAGGTTGTTATAGGGGAATTATGTAATTCTGATGATTTGAACCAGGAAATAGACCCGATTCGACAATACAACCTTAATTGTCAATACAGGTAGGATGTAGAAAAAGTATACGGGATGGAGTAAATCAGGGAGTACTATATAGAATTATATACTCAAACGCAAGTGGTTTTCGGCTAATCCGTTTTTGCATCGAACTAATTATCAATGAGTTATGAAGTGACTAAAACCTAAAACCACTTGCATTTGAGTATATCTCATCATAAAGCAGTGGATCTAAAATCGTTTTTAGAACAGGTAAAGGACAAGTAGGAATACAAGTGAGATCAAGCAGTAAAGCCGGATTTGGCAGGGTACTCTTGAAAGAGCACAGCAGCAGGCTTATCAACAAGTGTCGACTTTGTATCTGGGTGGCGCTTGCGGTATAACCAGCATGAAGCCAGAGGGGCTGAGCTGTTCTTACGAGGTGCCAAAGGGTTTTTGGGTAAGCAGCAGAAAGAGCAGGTATTGGAATGCAATAAGGAAGTGTAAAGTGTCTGTAGGATAACTACATCTTGGCTTTTTTGATGTCCTCAATTACTAACTCAACTGCCGCCTGCAATCTGAGCCTTTCAAACATGTCTTTTACTGCTTTAAGGTTTTTAGCACTAAGTTTGAGGTCATCTAGTTCTCGGTACTTGTCATATATATTCTTCAAGTTCTGCCCAGTCAGGAACGCTATTGCTTCTGCCATAGGCAACATATCTTGCGTTTTAAAGAACATATCGACCTGCTGTAGGTAGTGTATAAATAGTATTCTCTGAGCTTGAGTAGGCTGTTTTCCCGCAGGTTCCTCAGTTTCTACTTTTGTGAATTGTTCTTCCTTTTCAATAATCCACTCCAGCACTACTGCTTCGGCGGGATTATCTTTGAATACCTTCTCGTACTCCTTATTAATATCGGGTTCATATGTGTGTTGCTCCAAAACCCGGTACTTAAGATTGTACAGAAATAACTGCCTATCACACGTTGGCTGATTGTAGTGAAACTCCAAAATAGGTCTCGCTTCTTCTAAAGGGAAACCGCAGAGCTTACCCGCAAAGTGGAAGTTATACTGATCTATTTGTTCCCGAAAATCATTGCTGATATTTTGGGCGCCTATGGCATAAGGGTGGTTTGATTCTACTGGGTATATTTTTTGTGGATCTATAATCATATCACATCCTATTTTGAGGGGTAGAATCTATAGACTATCTAATGGTTCATTCCAGGCCTTCAGCATCTCAGCCTTCACTACACTATCTGTTATCTTGACATATCCCATTAAGGTTTTAATGTCCTTATGGCCTGTTATCTTCATAATGACCTCTGGCCGCATGCCTCTTTCCAATGCTTGAGTGATAAAGGTACGGCGGGCCGTATGAGTGGTTATCAGTTCATATTTTGGAATAGTCTTTTCTATTCTCTTTCCTGCCTTAAAGCTGACTGAGTGAACGGGTTCATATAACCCGCATACTAATCCGAGTTCCTTCAAATATGAATTCATCTTTTGATTGCTGATTGCCTCCGGCATCTCCTTGTTATATTTAGCCAGAATTGCCTTAGCCATTCCCACAAGAGGCACAATCAAACGATCTTTGGTCTTTATCGTTACAAAATCAATCACTTCACCCTTAATGTTCTCTGGCTTAAGATTAGCCAGGTCAGAATATCTTAGGCCGGTAGTGCACTCAAAAACGAACGTGTCCCTTACCTTTTCCAGCTTAGTATTGCTGGACAAGTCATAATTGTAAAGCAGCTGTAGTTCCTGTTTGGTGAGGTAAACTATTTCGGTTTTTGCGGAAGGCTTTTTAAAATTCTTATCCTGAAAAGCCAAGTTCTTGTTTATCCCCCTATTGGTCATGTCTCTTAAGAACGTTTTCAGGTTCTTAACAGACTTTCCAATTGTATTAGGTGCATGTCCGCATTCATTCTCGGAAAACTTTATGAACTGCCGGTAAAAGTTGATGTCAATTCCTTCTAAGGTCAACTTATACTTCTTCACTTGCTCAAACTGCTTAAGGACCTTGTAAGTACAACGGAATTGTTTGACGGTATTGGATGATCGTTCAGAGGCGGAACTTTCATCAATGAACTGCTCGAAAAGCGTAAAGAAGTCCACTTCTGGTTCTTGTTGTGCAGCCGGGTTATTTAAGGCGTCTAATTGTTCTTCAACGTACTCGAATGAAGGAACGATCTTCCGAAAGTTTGCCTCATTAATTATATCATTGATCTCAGCCTTCTTCTTTCTGATCTGGACGTTAATTTTAGCTGCATCCGGGTAGCCCTTCTTTACCTGTTCATTCTTTTCGTCCCAGTAGTCCACTTCAACCTTCTGTTTGGTGCTGAAGTACTTGGTCTTTTCCTTGAAACAGTATGCAACGTAGATTGTCGTAGCTCCTTTGCTTTTCTTAGCAAGGTCCTTTCGGATTTTGAGTTTTGCGTCCGCCATAAGAGTAGAGAGACTTACCACTACCACTTACCACCCTATGCCCGTACAGCTGTTTGGATTGTTTAAAACGGCTGGTCTGTTGAGGGGCGACTTACCACTTTTTCCATGGGTACAAAGAGTGGTAAGTGAAGTGGTGGGTGTACTGTGGGTTTTTGTCGGTTTTTATGGGAACTAACATAATAAAAAAGCCCTAGGCTTGCAAACCTAGGGCTTTTGTGGGTAAGTAAGTTTTACTCTCTGTTGTCCGACTAGGGCTCGAACCTAGACTCTTCTCAGCCAAAGTGAGACGTGTTGCCAGTTACACCATCGGACAATCGCATCGAAAACCTGCCGTACTTGCCGGCCTGGGCTTCAACTGGCGGCAAAAATAGGCTGAAAAATGTAATTTCCCAAAATCCACCAAACAAATTATAGCCTTTTCAGCAGCTCCGTAATGGCCTCCGACACGTAGGCGCCGTTCTGCGGTCCGTACCAGTTCATGTCCCGCGTTTCGTAGTGCGGCCGGTCATAACAGGCGTCGTTGGTGATGTAGCCGATGTAGGCGCCGTTGAAACTAGTCACGAACAGCGTGGCCGGCGCCGCCGCCCCCTGGAGTGGCGGCACCAGCTCCCCGGAGAAGTCGCAGGGCGTGCCAACCCATACCGTGTTGCCGATCCGCATCGCCTTGAGGTTAGCCTCGTAGCGGCCGAAAAGGGCGTAAAACACCCAGGGCCGCAGCCGCACGTTTTCCCCGATGCGCCACTGGGGACGACGCAACGGCAAGGGCAGGTTTGCCACGGCTACCTCCGTTGCCGCTGCCACCGGTATCAGTTCGAAGTCGATCAGGATTTTCTGCGCCAGTAAGTGCGCCATTGTACCGGCCTTCTCGAGGTGCTCGCCGGCCGCCTCGGGGGCGTGGCTGCCCACCGCCCCCGCGCAAAACGCCGCAAAGTCAATGTGAGGGCTCTTTTCCAGGCTGTCGACGAGGATGCCGGGGTAATCGCGGGAAAGGATGTTTTCCTGGGACCGCAGGCAGGTGGCGTGGGCCGAAAACGTAACGAGGGCCGCCGTCGCGCCGCCGTCCTGCCGGATTTTGAGCACCCGCACCAGGGAGTCAGTGGGATTGCCCGGGGCCAGCCGGTTGTACACCAGTTCACCCGCCGGAAATGTGCCTACGCCCATGCGGGCCTTTTTCTTGGCGCCGTCCGCCTGCCGGATGGCTTGCAGGATGTGGCCGGCCAGCCGGTCTACCCAGGCTTGGTGGTACGTGCCCGCAATGGCCCAGCCCGACAGGCGGTGCGCCCAGCCGCCGGCGCTGTGGTGGGAATGCGTGGCCGTAAGGTACACCTGGTCAAGGGTAAAGCCGGTGCCGGGCAGTTGCTGGGCCAGGGCCTCCGTGAGTGCCGGGGGCACAATGAGCAAATCAACCGCTACCAGGGCCGCCTTGCGCACGCCGTTGTCGAACACGAAAGCCCGGGCCCACAGCGAATCGTGCACCGACTGGTACGTGCGGCCCTTGCGCATCCCGTAGCCCGCCAACGGCATTGGCTCGGAGGGCGTGATGTTTACCTTGGCCCAGCCGGCCCGGATGGTATCGGCCCGGGCAGAAGCGGTATCAACGCGCAACTGAGAGAGTTCCTGTTTGAATTGCTGGTAAAAGTCCATCTGCCGGTACGGCGTGCGGTCTACGCGGCTCACGAGGCAGGACGATACGCCGAAGAGGAAAACAGTAATGAACAGCCAGGTGGTCCAGCGCGAAAACAGTCTTTTCAAGGAGGGAACGGAGTTACACCAAGATGAACATGATTCATATCGGTATTCGTGAAAATGAAAACGGCCCGGTACGATTCTCCGGGCCGCCTCGGCAGCAACGCCGTTAGTGACCGTTGCTGTGCAGTTTTTCGATTTTTGACTTGATGGCGTTGAGTTGCTGCAACACGTCGCCGGTTTTGCGGCTTAGGTTGCGGCTGATGTAGGCCTTGACCTCCCACACCTCCACGAGGTCGGTCACCGGCACGAAGTCGGGCTCAAACACGGGGTTGTCGGAAAGGATCATGATGCCGCGGGCTTTGTCGAGCATGTTGCGCACCCGTTTCACCACGATGCCGTCCGAAGATACGATCACGTACATCTCTTCGTGCTTGAGGCTGCGCCAGTCTTCCACGTAGCGGGCCACCACCAGGTCGCCGGGCCGCAGCGTATCCAGCATGCTGTCGCCGGCCACCTCGAAAATGCGGTACGTGCCGTCTTCGCAGCCGGGAATGGAGTAAGTATTGAGACCTTGAATGAATTCCGGGTCGCCGTAGCCCGACAGGTAGCCGGCCTGCGCTTTAAGGGGTACCAGCACGGCCCGTTCGCGGCCAAACCGGTCCACGGCTACCGTCACGGGCCGCACGTACCGGCCGCTGGTGTAATCAATGCCGTTGGCCGGAGCAACGGGAGCCGGTTGATTGGCCGGGGCCTGCGCCGGTGCCGGGGTTGCGGCAGCGCCGTTCTCGATGTAGTCGGCAGTAGTGCGGTAGAGCTTCGCCAGTTTCTGCAATACGTCGGCCGGAATGCGGACCTGGGGCTGGGTTTCGTATATAGCAATCCGGGGCCGCGACTTTCCGATCTTGTCCGCTACCTGTTGCTGGTTGAGGCCCATCTTCTGCCTTAACGCCTTGAGTCTTGCCGCCTGATTGCTCATTGAGATATTAACGAAAACAATGGAACAAAGATAACCTTTCAGCGGGTCAAAAACTAAGCGCGAAGACGGGCGACGGGAGATTTTAGACGGGCGACAGGGCAAGCGAAAGGCAGGGAGCGGAGGGCGAAGCGCAAAGTGCTAAGGCGTGAAAGAAACTGAAGCGCAAGGATTGCAAGGGAGACGCGTTTTCCTTGCAGCCTCGGCGTCTTCCGTGCGTGTGCGCCCTTTGCATCTGCGTGCATTGCCCTCCGCTCCTTGCCCTTAGCCCTCTGCTTTTCTACTCGTGGGAGGGCTGGGCCGGTTTGGCCGAGGCCTGGATTTGACCCAGCACCGCCTGGTAGACGGGCTTTTTCAGTTCGGCATCCAGCATTTTGTACTCGTTGGCAAAGTTGCCCACGGCCTGCCGGTTCAGGTAGATCCATTCGTTGTCTTCGCCCACGGTTACCCCTTTGGTCCGCAGGTTGGCCAGAATGTTCTTCTTAATGCCGGCGTAGCTCTTCACCAGGTTGCCGTACTGGCGGTTGACGTGCAGAAACACCCGGATGAACTCCTCGTTCTGCATGATCTCCTTGTACACGGCGGGCTTGTGCTTCTGGGCGTACGCCAGGTAGGCGAGGCAGAAGAACTTGAACTCCACGTGGGCGTTGATCACGCTGCCGACGGTCGAAAAATACGCGTACCAGTCGCCGGCCGTGCCCGCCGTATGGTCCTGGTACCAGCGGTACATGTTCACGTCGGTCACCGTACCGTGGTAGTAGGCAATCCACTCGTCGAGCAGCCCGTAGACCCCGAGTACGTTGGACGACAGCCGGATCTTCTCGCCGGGGTTGTACACGTAAGTCATGAACCGCTGGGTGCGCAGGTGCTTGGGAATGGTTTTGCCCATTTCTTCGGTGGGAAAAACCGTCGTAAAGGGCATCAGCTGGTGTTCTCCTTCGCCGATGTACGGGCAGGCGTACTTGTCGAGCTGTTTGGGCTGGAGGCGCCAGGCCATCAGGGCACTGTACCCGTGGTGCGACTCGTGCACCATCGTACCCAGGGCATCCCGCACATCGCCTTCCGTATGCCCTTCCGCGTACCGGTCAAAGGCATTGTTGTGGGCCAGCGTGTCCACCATTTTAATGATGTACCACCCTTCCGGGTTGTATTCGCGCAGCAGACTCAGGGCGTATTGCCGCTTTTCTTTGGGGCTCAGTACGTTCGTCGCCCTATTCGGGGCGAAGGAAAACAACGGTAACAGGCCCGTCAGCAGAAGGCAAAGCAGGCTTTTCATACGCAAAAAAGGATAAAACGGGAAAAAGGGAACGGAGTAGGTTGAAGGGTTGCTGACAGGATAACGATCAGAGCGGGGCTGACATTGAAGTAATTTACGTAAAAAGTAATACAATTGAAATCCCCACGTTCAACAGGGTCAACATTTTAGCGGGAAAAAGATTCCTTCGGCGCCCGTTTGCACCGTACAAAAAGTCTTTGGTGCGGCCCACTTTGGCAGCATCGGCGCAAATCCGGGGCATTAGCCGACGCGTGATGCAACTTCCCGGTAATTCTGAGGGAAGTGCCTTTTGCGCGGACTCTGCGCGGTTACACGGGCCGCGTCCATTGGTATTGGCGGCCTGCCTGCCTAATTTAGCCGGGGTGCGGGCGCAGCCCTTCCTTCCCGTAAACTTCCACGCCAACATGCGAAAAGAGCAACCCCGACCGGATTTAACCCTCGAAGTCAACCACCTGAAGACGTACTTCCGCACCGAGGCCGGGGTCGTGAAAGCGGTGGATGATGTAAGTTTCAACTTGCGGAAAGGGGAAACGGTCGGGATTGTGGGCGAATCGGGGTCGGGCAAGTCGGTTACGTCCATTTCCATCATGCGGCTCATCCAAAGTCCGCCCGGCCACATCGAAGGCGGCGAAATTCTCTTCCACTCTCCCTCCTTCGGCACGGTAGACCTCACCAGGCTTTCCGAAAAAGACATCCGCCGCATCCGCGGCAACGAAATCTCGATGATCTTCCAGGAGCCGATGAGTTCGCTCAACCCGGTGTACACCTGCGGCAACCAGGTAATGGAAGCCATCATGCTGCACCAGAACGTGGGCCGCCGGGAAGCCAAGCGGCGTACCATCGAGTGGTTCGAGAAAGTACGGCTGCCGCGCCCCGAGTACATCTTCCACAGCTACCCCCACGAAATCTCGGGCGGGCAGAAGCAGCGGGTGATGATTGCCATGGCCCTCTCCTGCCAGCCTTCCATCCTCATTGCCGACGAGCCCACGACGGCCCTCGACGTTACCGTGCAGGCCACCATTCTCGAACTGTTGCGCAACCTGCGCGACGAACACGACACGTCCATTGTGTTCATTACCCACGACCTGGGCGTGATTGCCGAACTGGCCGACCGCGTAATGGTGATGTACCGGGGCAAGATCGTGGAGCAGGGACCGGTGTTTGAGGTGTTTTCGAACCCGCAGCACCCCTACACGAAGGGCCTGCTGGCCTGCCGGCCCCGCCTGGACATGAAAATGAAGGTGCTGCCGGTGATTTCTGATTTTATGACCACCGACGAGGCGGGCAACCACGTGGCCGTGGAAGAGAAATACGCCTCCGTGGGCGAGGCCCTGCTCATGAACTTCATTGACGACGACGAGGTACGCGAACGGCAGGATAACCTGATGAAGCAGCCGCCCCTGCTGCAAGTGAAAGACCTCAAAACGTGGTTTCCGCTCCGGAAGAACCTGCTGGGCAAGCCGCTCGACTACGTGAAAGCCGTGGACGGCGTCTCCTTCGAAGTGTACCCGGGCGAAACGGTCGGGCTGGTGGGCGAATCGGGTTGCGGCAAAACCACGCTGGGACGAACCCTCCTGCGGCTCATCGAACCGACGAGCGGCGACATCATCTACGACGGCCGCGACATCCGGACCATTTCGCCGCAAGAACTGCGGCGGCTGCGCAAAGACGTGCAGATGATCTTCCAGGACCCGTATTCGTCGCTCAACCCGCGCCTTACGGTGGGGGAAGCCATCCTGGAGCCCATGCGCATTCACGGGGTGGAAAGCAACGAAACGCTGCGGAAAGACAGAGTCATGGAACTGCTCGAAACGGTAAGCCTGCGACCGGAGCACTTTTACCGCTACCCCCACGAATTTTCGGGCGGCCAGCGCCAACGCATCTGCATTGCCCGGGCCCTGGCCCTCAACCCCAAGTTCATCATTTGCGACGAGTCGGTGTCGGCCCTCGACGTGTCGGTGCAGGCGCAGGTGCTCAACCTGCTCAACCACCTGAAGGAAGCGTTCAACTTCACCTACGTGTTCATCTCGCACGACCTGTCGGTAGTCAAGTTCATGGCCGACCGCATTATCGTGATGAACAAGGGCGTGGTGGAGGAGATGGGCCGGGCCGAAGACATTTACGAAAACCCGCAACGCGAATACACCCGCAAACTCATTAACGCCATTCCGAAGGCCGACCTGGAGGAAATCCGCCGCCGGCACTTGAAGCGAAACTTTAAGGAGTCGGGGAGTTTGAGGGTTACGGAGTTAGAGAGTTAGAGAATTTGAGAGTACAGTACCGGGTAAACGCTTGCCTGCAATTCTCAAACTCCCTGACTCCCAAATTCTCAAACTCCTTACTTCCCGCCCGCTACTACTTCACTCAGGCTGTCGATGCCGAGGTATTTGTTGGCCAGTTCGAGCAGGTCTTCCGGGGTCGTCTCGCGGATGTGCTCGATGTAGTGTTCGTAGAACGCGTAGTCGAGGCCGTCGAAGTAAATTGTCTTGAAGTGGTCGGCCAGGGCGAACGAGGTGGTCACCGAGCCGGCAAAGGAGCCGATCATGTAGCTCTGCACGGTGCGCAACTCCTCCTCCCCTACCGGTTCGGTTTGCAGGATCTTGATTTCCTTGCGGATCTCGTCCAGCGTCTGCCCGGTAAATTCCCGTTTCACGTCCGTACCAATCACCAGGTAGCCCTCCCGTTGGTGCGTTACCAGGCTGGAGTGGATGCCGTAGGTGAAACCCTTGTCCTCGCGGATGTTTTTCATCAGCCGCGAACCGAAGTACCCGCCCAGGATTTCGTTCAGCACCATCATTTTGAAGTAGTCGGGGTGCCGGCGGGTGAACAGCAGTTTGCCGACCCGCAGGGAAGACTGGAGACTGCCCGCTTTTTCAATCACTTCCGCCCGGGGTTGGTGGGTAAGGGCCCGCGACGCAGCGGCGCCGGCACCCGAAGCCGTAATGGGCAGTTGCCCGAACACGCCGGCAACCTGCGTCAGCACCTCGTCGGTAATCATCCCGGACAACACAATGTCGAAAGGTCTGCCCTTCAGCCGTTCTTCGAAGTAAGGCTTGAGCAAACCGGGGTGAATGCCGGGAATGTCCGCCGGGTGAATGTTTTTGCCGTAGGGGTGCTCCGGGCCAAAGATCAGTTCCTTGAAGCGGTTCTGCGCCAGGAAAGCCGTTTTCTCCGAATTCACCCGGATGTTCTGCTGCGTAATGGTTTTGAGGTTCTCCAGTTCGGCCTCCGGAAAAACGGAATCCGTGATAATGTCCACCACCAGCGGCAGCAGGGCGGGCAGGTGTTTGTTGAGGCCGTACAGCGTCAGGTTGATGCGTTCCACCCCGTGGTTCAGTTCCAGGAAGGCGCCGAACTGGTCCACGTACTCGTTGATCTGGGCGGCCGTTCTCGTGGAAGTACCTTCGTTGAGCATCTTGGCAGTGAAGTAGGAAACGCCCTTGCGGGGTTCGTACCAGTTGCCGGCGGCAAAGATGAATTCGAGCCGGAGGGCGGGCTGTTCACCGGCGTTCAGCCAGTGCAGCTTGATGCCGTTGGGCAGGGTCTGGGTCTGGGCCCGGGTCACGTATATTTCGCGGATTTCCTGGAAGGAAGGCGGCTGCGTGCGGTCTAAGGGGGTGTGCATCATCCTGTGTGCTTGAAATACAAAAGCAACCCGTGTGGGTTGCTTTCAAAATTACGGAATAAACGGCGATCAGTTATTCTCCTCTTCGTTGCCCACCTGGAGGTGCAGCGTGAAGCGCAGCGTTTCGGCCAGCGGGTTGTTCTGCTGGCGGGGAATCAGGTAAGCGAAGTCCAACCCGATTTTCGAGAAATGAAAGCCGGCGCCCAGCGTGAAATACTGGCGGTTGCCCTTTAGTTTGTTTTCATAGAAGTAGCCCCCGCGTACCGCGAATGCATCCTTATACCAGTACTCCAGGCCGGTGGAAATTGCGATTTCCCGCAATTCCTCGCTGAAACCTTCCGGTGCATCGGAGAAGGAGCCAAATACGCCTGATAAGAAGGACCGGCTTGGGTCGGCACCTAGTCTGATACGGGGTTTGCCGTTTGGACCAGGTATTATTCCTCCGGTAATTGAATCTGTGTCATACACCGGAGGGGTAGGCACCAGCAGCTTGTTGAAGTCAAGGGCCAGCGTAAACTTGTTGTAGGGGTCAATGTTGTAGGTGAGGGCCGTACCCAGGCGCAAGTTGGTGGGGATGAACTCCCGGTTCTCGCGGTCGGAGTATGTAACTTTAGGACCCAAATTCGACAAATTGGCACCGAAGGCCAGGTTCATGTCCCGCCCTCCCCAGTTCATGTCCCGGGTGTAGTACAGGGAGACGTCACCCGATACGGTATTGCCCGGCTTGGCGTTGAAGTTGGTGAAATCAAAATTACCGGCCAGGTTGGAGTGGATGAACCGGATGCCCACCCCTACGCTCAGGTAGTCGGACAGCTTCTGCGAGAAGGTAGGCTGAAAGGCAAATTCCCGGGGGTTGAAGCTCCGGATGGGGCCGCCGTTTTCGTCGGTAAACTCAATGTCGCCCAGGTTGAAGTACGTGAGCGCCGCCCCGAATGCCTGCCGGTCGTTGAGCTTGTAGTAGCCCGACAAGTACGACAACGACATGTCGTTCACCAGGTTACGCAGCCAGGGATTGTAGGAAATGGCGCCCCCGATCCGGCTCTTGTTGAATACGATCTTGGACGGGTTCCAGTAGTTGGCGTTGGCGTCCGGCGAAATGGCTACCCCCGCATCACCCATCGCACCGGAGCGGGCGTCCGGGGTAATCGTCAGGAAAGGAACCGCGGAAGTAACCGGCCGGCCGGTCTGCCCCGTAAGCGTCTGGGCTTTCGTTTGAAATGAGAGCAAAAGCAAGCCGAGGCAAAATCCAATGAGGCGCTTGGAAGAATTGGGGAACATGTTGAATAGTTATAGATGTGTAAATATAGACAAGAAAATCAATTGCTTAACTCAATGGTCTTTTTAACACCAAGGGCGAACTGAAGGGCGAATGTAAGGAAGAAAAGCAAATCAAATTACCGGACAAGTACCAGGCGGTTGCTGTAGGTTGTAGCGGCATTGTCTGCCTTAGAACGCACGGATAAGCGGTAAACGTATACGCCGGGCTCTAATTTCTTGCCGTCTTTTCCCGTGCCTTCCCACGTCATTTTCCCGGCTTCGCCAATGTCCAGCGTCTGGGTGCTCCTCCCGGTGTACACCAGGGCGCCGGTGGTGGTGTAGACGGAAACTTCGGCCTCTACCGCCTCGTGGGGGCGGTCGTGTTCATAGCGAAAAGTGGTGTATTGGTAAAACGGGTTGGGGTAGTTGGCTACGCTGCGCAGCCGGATGGCACCCGAGACGACGAAGTGGAGCGTAGCCGTAGCCGGGTTGTTGTGCGTATCCCAGGCGGTAACCGTAAGCTGGTGCTCCCCCGGGGCGAGGTTGCGCAGCGGAAAGCGGATTTCGCCGGCCGTAAAATCGTCGAGGTCCGGTACGTAAAAGTCATTTAACACGAACAGTTCGTCCGAGCCGTCGAGCCGGGCCGTGATTTCGTGCCCGATGCCGCTGCACGAGAGGTTAATGCCGTTGTCGTCGCGCAGCCGGGCAATGAGCAGGGCGTTGGGACCCGTTTCGCCGCCGTTGACAAACGTAGTATCGTTGAGGTACAGCGCAACGGCGGGCGGCGTCCCGTCGGTTGGTGGAGTCGCCGCGCTGCCCCCGAGGAGAAGGTTCTGGTCTACCCCACCCGCGTCGAGCAGGCCGTCCGTTTGCTGGGCGTACAGGCTGATGCGGCCGCTTCCCAGGCGGTAGTCCATGTCTTTGGGCACCACGAGGCTAAATTGAAAATGCCCGTTCCGGACGGACGCCTTGCCTTCGTAGAGGCGGTTGTCGGAAAGTGTAAAAAGCATCCGGGGGTTTTCGTCGCCCAGCGTAGTTACGTCGCGGGGCTTGTCGTAAAGGGTCACGAACAGGGTGCCGTCGAAGTTTTCGATGCGGGAGCCGTCGGGCCGCCGGATTTCGCCGGCCAGCGTGACCCGGCCCATCGCCTTCAAGGTATCGGCCCCTTCGGCCAGCGGCCGGTCGTTCATCCGGGTCAGCGTCACCCCTTCGCGCGGGTAGGCCAGCCGCATGGAAGGGTCGCCGAGCAGCGAGAAGTTGCGGTTGATGCTGCCGTTCAGGCTGTTGTTCTTGGTTTCCCGCATGGCATCGCCCAGCCGGGGCATCCGGCCGTTCATCGGCTCGAAAATAGCATTGTAAAACGCCACGTTGAGGGCGTAGTTGGTGTTGGAAAATACAGGCCGCGTGGTGGTAATCAGGCCAATGGCCCCGCCCTTGTCGTTGAGCACGGCAAACTCGGCCCCCGACACCACGCCCGGGTCGTCGTAACGGCCGAACTCGCAGGTGGCCGTCACCAGCAGCGGCAGCCGGTTGCGGTTCTGCCAGGCCGTGATTTGCGGAATGGACAGGATTTGCTCCTGCGCCCACCCGACTTCGCCCCCGTGCCCGGTGTAGTTGACGATCAGGTGGCCCTGGTTCACGGCTTTGTCAATGGCGTCCCGCACGGAAGGCGCCGTCTGCCCCGCCGGGGTGGAAGTTTGGGGAAAGGCGTCCAGGAAAATTTTGTCGATGTTGAAATGCTTGTACCGGCTGCCGATCTGCGTGGTGAGCCGTTCGGCGTCGAGTTGGTGCGTGTTGCCGTCCCCGTCGTCGGCCACGAAGCAGAGCCGGTTGCGCCACGCCCCCAGGGCCGTTACGTTGCTGGCGTAGCCAATCATTTTGTCCACTACGGCGGCGGCTTCCCGGGCCGTTTTGACGGGCAGGCGGCCGATCCCCACATCCAGGGTGTGGTCGCCGGCGGTGGTTTCCTGCCAATCCCCTTCCCCGTCGTCCATAAAGCCGAAGTAGTCATCCGACGAAAAGCTGAAGATCGGGTGCAGCGACTGGTAGGACTCGTAGGTAGGCACCAGGTTGGTGTTGCCGGCCAGCCGGTCTTTGTAGTCGTACGAGGCGTCGCCTAGCAGCAGCACGTACCGGAGGGCGTCGCCCTGGCGGTAGAGGAAGCGGATGAAGTCGCGGAGGGCCGTTACGTCCTGACGGCCCGACGAAAATTCGTTGTAAATCTGCCCGGGCGTCACCACTTCTACCCGCAGCCCGTCGTGGTCGCGGCGAAAAGCCGCCAGCCGGGCCACCGCGGCCGTAAAACCCGGAGGCGCAATGATGACCAGGTCCGGGGCCGCCAGGCCGTGCAGGTTCTGGTTCGGAATGGCTCCGATGCTGACCGGTTTGTCGAAGGCGTTGCCCCTGAACACGACGTACTGCCGCAGGGCCCCGCCGGCGGCGCCGAAAGCCGCCATGTTGCCGTCAAGCACGAAAGACTGGTTCATTGGCAGCAGCGGGTTGGTCACGTCCCAGATTTGGGCATCCGCCGGAACATCGCCGACCCGGTACTCCACCGTGGGGTTGGCGAGGCTGCTCACCGACTGGAAAGTGGTCTGGTTGCCGTAGAGCTTCAGTTCCCGCGTGGCCCACAGCCCGATCCAGTTGAGGTAGCCCACGTTGTTGCCGTTTTTGCCGAAGCTTACCGACACCCGCAGGTTCGGCCCCGCCGGGTTGGCCGTAAAGGTGCCGGTGGCGTTGGCCCCCTTTACGTCGTAGGTGCCCTGCCCGACGCCGGGGGCATTGAAGTTGCCAATGTCCTGCCCGTTGAGCTTTACGGCAAAGGAACTGGCCGCCGAGCCCTGCGCTACGGCCGCAACGGTTACTTCCACCGGCGTCCCGGCCACGAGGCCCGGCACGGAGAAGTCAACGCCGTGTTCGGTGGTCACGTCGAACCGTTCCCCGTACCACTCGCGGCCCGACTGGATGAGGTTGGTCTGGTCTTTCTCGTGAAAAAGGTAGTCGTCGAACGTCGTAACCGGTGCGGCGGCTCCCGCCACGCTGGCCTGGGGCACCGGCCGCAGACCCGGCCCGTTGCCGGTGGTGAGGAAATAGAAAGCCGTGTCGCTGTAGAGGTTGGTGCGGTGCGCGAATTTTTCCCCGGCGTACGTTACCTCGTGGGGTCCCTGGGCGTAGAACAGCACGTAGTCGTCGTTGTCGAAGCGGCCGTCGGCTTCCCCGGCCACGTAAATGGCGTTCTCCGTCAGGTCATCGGGGCGGGGGGTGGCGTTGGCCTGGGGCAGCATGCCCCCGCCGTTGCCGAACAGCCGGAGGTGTTGGGGGTTGATCTCCGCCGGATCAATGCCGGCGTTGCGCAGAAAAGCGGCGTCGAGTTGGTGCAGGCCCGGCTTGGTGACCCCGATCTTGTACCACGGTCCCGTCGCCAGTACCGAGGGGTGGTTTTGCCCGTGCGCCAGGGCGGGCAGCCAGAAAACGCAAACCAGAAAAGGGATCACCCGTCGCATAATGTAGGTCAGTTGCCGGCCGGGCCAGGGGAACGCATGGATGCCTTACGCCAGTGCCTGCAGGGTATAAGAAAAATCTTCCATGATCAGGTTGGCCAGCAGTCGCTTGCAAGCCGTCTGCACGAGTTGTTCGGCCGTGGCCTGGTCGTTCGCTTCGACTTCCATCGTGATGTGGCGGCCAATCCGTACGTCGCCCACTTCGTGGATGCCCAGGTTTTTGAGGCCCAGCCGGACGGCTTTTCCCTGCGGGTCCAGGATTTCTTTCTGTGGCATAACGTCGATTTGGGCGAGGAATTTCATGGGGAAGTGGATTTTGTGGTTCGGTCTTCAAAACTACTACAAATTGAAGAAATCGTTATCTTACCCCTCGTCCCATTTCAGCCGGATCATGCCCCAAAACCGTCGTCAATTCATTCAACAAGCCGGCCTGCTGGCGGCCAGCCCCGCCGCGGCGCTTTCCCTCAACACCAATATGCTTGCCCAGATCACGCAGGCCGCCGCCCGCATTGCCCACCTGCCGGCCGAAGACGCGGCCCGGGACGAAGATTTCTGGTTTGCCGTGCAGCGGGCATTTTACCAGTCGCCGCAGTTCATCAACCTCGAAAACGGGTACTACAGCCCGCAGCCGGTGTCGGTGGCCGAGGCGCAGTGGGAGCACATCCGGATGATCAACCAGATTCCCTCCTTTTACATGCGCCGCCACCAGTTCGACGACCGCGACGCCGTGAAGCGGCAACTGGCTGCCTTTGCCGGGTGTTCAGCCGAAGAAATCGTGATTACCCGCAACACCACCGAAGCCCTGGACACGGTTATTTTCGGGTTGGACCTGGCGCGGGGCGATGAGGCGGTGGTGTCCACGCAGGACTACGGCAGCATGCTGGCGGCCTTCGAACAGCGGGTCCGCCGCGACGGCATCGTGACCCGGAAAGTAACTTTGCCCCTGCACCCCAAAAGCAAAACCGAGATCATCGGCGCCTACGAAAAGGCCATTACGCCCCGTACCAAGGTAATGCTGGTCACGCACCTGATCAACCTCACCGGGCAGGTGGTGCCCGTGCGGGAAATCTGCGACATGGCCCACGGGCACGGCGTGGAGGTGATCGTGGACGCGGCCCACTCCTTTGCCCACCTCAACTTCAAGATTCCCGACCTGCACGGCGACTACGTGGGCACCAGCCTGCACAAGTGGCTCTGCGCCCCGCTGGGGGCCGGGCTGCTGTACGTCAAGAAGGAGAAAATTCCGAAGGTGTGGCCGCTCTTCGGCGATACCGACTACCCGGCCGACGACATCCGCAAGTTTGAGCACATCGGCACGCACCCCTGCGCCACGCACCTGACCATTGCCGACGCCCTGCGCTTTCACGAGTCCATCGGCCCGGCCCGCAAGGAGGAACGGCTGCGCTACCTCAAAAACTACTGGACGGAAAGGGTAAAAGACCTGCCGGGCGTGGTACGCAACACGCCGCCCGGCCGGGAACAGGCGTGCGCCATTGCCAACGTGGGGATCAAAGGCAAAAGCCCGGCCGAGGTCGCCACGGTTCTCTACGACAAATACCGCATTTTTACGGTAGCCATTGATACCCCCGACGTAAAGGGCATCCGGGTGACGCCGCACCTGTACACCACGCTGGGCGACCTCGACAAATTCGTGCAGGCCCTCGGGGAACTGAGCCGGTCGTGACCCGGGAAGGTAACTTTTACGATTTCGGGGTAATATTCGGGAAATGCCGGCCAGTTGCTTACTTTGCGGCGTTTACCGTTTCACTCCGTTGCCATGCCAGACCCGCTTTACCGAGGGGTAGAAAAAGCCTATCAAGTACTAAAGGACATTGTCGTTCACACGCCGCTGCAATACAATTCCCGGTTGTCCAAGAAATTCGGCGCCGAAGTGTACTTCAAGCGGGAAGACCAGCAGCAGGTCCGCTCCTACAAAATCCGCGGCGCCTACCACACGATCTTCGCCCTGGACCCCGAACAGCGCCGCAAGGGCGTGGTGTGCGCCAGTGCCGGCAACCACGCGCAGGGCTTTGCCTTCAGTTGCAGCCTCATGCAGATCAAAGGCTATATTTTCATGCCCCAGGTGACACCCCGCCAGAAGATCGAACGGGTGCGGCACTTCGGCGGCGACTGGGTGAGCATTGAACTGGTCGGCACCACCTACGACGAAGCCGCCCACGTGGCCTGGAAGTTTTGCCGGGAAAAAGAACTCTCCTACGTACATCCCTTCGACAACCTCAACACCATCTACGGCCAGGGCACCGTCGGCGTGGAAGTTATGGAAGATTTGCCCGACGTAGACGTACTCGTAGCTCCCGTAGGGGGCGGCGGCCTCATCTCCGGCGTGAGCGGCTACCTCAAGCACGTGAAGCCGGGCGTAAAAACAATTGGCGTTGACCCCGCCGGGGCGCCCAAAATGGTGGAAGCCCGCAAGGCCGGCTACCCCAAAGTGCTCGAACGCATCGACAGCTTCATCGACGGGGTGGCCGTCAAGAAAATCGGGGACCTGACCTACGAACTGATCGAGAAGCACGTGGATACGGTCATTGCCACGGCCGAAGGCAAAGTGTGCACCACCATGATCGAACTCTACCAGAACGAAGGGCTGATTACCGAGCCGGCCGGCGCCCTGGCCGTAGCCGCCCTCGACCAGCTTACCGAAGACATTCTGGGCAAAAAGGTGGTGTGCATCATCAGCGGCGGCAACAACGACATTTCCCGCTACCCGGAGGTGATCGACCGCAGTTTGATCTACGAAGGGCTCAAGCACTACTTCATCGTGGAGTTTGCCCAGAAGCCCGGCGAACTCATGCGGTTCCTCCAAAAAGCCCTCGGTCCCAACGACGACATCGTGCGGTTTGAATACCTCAAAAAAACCAACAAGGAATTCGGGCCGGCGCTGGTGGGCATTGAACTGACCAACAGAAACGACCTGGAGGGGCTCTTGCAACGGATCAAGGAGAACGACATGAAATGCATCAACATCACCCACGACGACATGCTGCGCAAGTATTTCGTGTAAATGCGGCGCCACCAGGCCATTTGGCAGCGTTTTCGCGGGAACGCGGGAAGCAGGCCGTACGTTACCCTCCATTATGCACGTTTCGCTGATTTTCCTGATTCTGTCTTTCTTCTCTCCCGCCGCCCGCCACGATTTTCACACGAGCCTGGCCGAGGTGCAGTACAACCCGGCCGAGCGGACCCTGGAAGTGAGCCTGCGGGTGTTTACCGACGACCTGGAAAGTGCCCTGTCCAAGGACAACGGGGGCAAGACCATCCGCGTGACGGACGATCCGGCGGCCGATCCGTTCATTAAAAATTACCTTTCCCGGTACTTCTCGGTAGTGGACGCTACGAGCCGCCGCAAGCCGGTGAACCTGCTGGGCAAGGAAATCACGGTGGAAGTTACCTGGCTGTATTTTGAAATAAAGGACGTGGAGAGCCTGGCCGGCAAGCGGTTGCAGAACGCCGTACTCACCGAACTCTTCGATGACCAGATCAACATGGTCAACTTCATCACCCCGTCCGGCAAGCGTTCCTTCCTCTTCAAGCCCGGCGAAACTGTACAGGACCTGGCCGGCACCCCCTGATGCACGAAGGTTTGAGAAAGTCATCCCCCTACCCCCTTCCCTGACGCACCAGCAAACCCACAAGGGGGACTGCGTACCGGGCGGTTCCGTGGCAAGATGACTGTCCGTGTCCAAGGTCGTTACCGGTCCCCCTTGCGGGAAGGTTTGGGCGATGGCCGAAGGGGGCAGGGGGATGATTTAAACCAGGCGTATTACACCCCTCCGCCAACATTAAAAAAGCGGAAGGCGATGATCATTCAATCATCGCCTTCCGCTTTTTCATCATGTCATCCTTAAATCATTCCCATCAAGGTCCTACTTGTTTGCCGCCGACGGCTTGTAGATCTCGAATTCCACCCGCCGGTTGATGGCCAGGTCGGCCTCCGTTTTCTCCTCCACAATGGGCATGGAGTTGCCAAAGCCCCGGGCTTCGATGCGCCTGTCCGCAATCTTACCTTTATCGACGAGGTACTTCTTAATGGCATCGGCCCGCCGTTGCGAAAGTTTCATGTTCAGCGCCGCGTCGCCGTTGGAGTCGGTATGGCCGGAGATTTTGAGGTGAAAGCTGGGGTGGTCCACCAGGAAGGCCACCACCTTATTTAAGTCGCCGTTCATGATGGGCAGGATTTTGGCGCTGCCCGGCTCAAATTCCAAAGAGGCAAATTCCCACTTCTTGAGGCTGAGGGCCGGCGTTTCGATGTGAATGGCCGTGTCGCCCACCAGCTTGAACGTCCGTTCGATCCGGAAAAAGTCCTCGCCGGTAATGATTACGAGGTAGTTCTTGTCCTTGATGAGGTCAAAGTCGTAGCTGCCGTTGGGCCGCAGGAACTTGGGCGCCACCTCAATGCCCGAGGTCAGGTCGATCACCGACACGATGCCCGTGAAGGGATTGCCCGTGATGGAATCCCGCACGGAGCCTTCGAGCTTGGTGTACGAGAGCGGCTGCGCCTCCATCGGCAGCGGGAACGAGAACAGGTCGAGGTTCTTCAGGTTCGTTTCCTCCGAACGGGCGTAGAACAGGTCCTTCGAATCCGAGTCGATGGTGAAATAGTATTCACTGCCTTTGCCGTTGACCAGGGGCCCGATGCTGCGCGGCTCCTGCCAGCGGCCGCCCATGTTGTAGCACTTGTAAATGTCGAAGTCGCCGAAGTTGAGGAGCTGCCCGTTGGAACTGAAGTACAGCACGTCGTACTTGGGGTGGTAGAACGGGCTCACTTCGCTCTGCCGGGTGTTGATAACGGGGCCCATATTCTGGGCGGGGGCCCACTTGCCGTTCTGCTGCATGTACGTAAACCACAGGTCCGACAGGCCGAAGCCGCCGATGCGGTCGGAGGCGAAAAAGAGGGTGTCTTCCGAGTGTGACAGGGCCGGGTGCGAATCCCAGGAGGGGCTATTCACCTGCGGGCCCAGGTTCTGAACCTCACCCCAGGTGCTGTCGGGCTGGAGCTTGGCTACGAAAATGTCGCAGTTGCCGTAGCTGTCGGGGCTTTCGCAGCGGGCGAAGTAGATGGTTTTGCCGTCGCGGCTGAGCTTGGCCGACCCTTCGTTGTAGAGCGTATTGATCGTCTTGAGCGGACTGGCGTCGTCCCAATAATCAGTGTCAACCTTACGTGAATAATAAATGTCCTCATTATGCGTCACGCCGTTCACCCCACTTTTGCGGACGTTGCGCTTGGAGGTAAAAAGCAACGATTGGTTATCACCGCCGAGGGTAGGGCCGTAATCAGCCAGCGGCGAGTTTACTTCGGTGCCCATTGTGAGCAGCACCCCCACCGGCGGCCGGAGCGTATCAATGGATTTGCGGTATTCCACCAGTTCGTAGTAGTATTCGAGGGGAACGAAATAGTCTTTGTCGAAGTTGGAGAGGGAATCGTAATGGTTGACGATCTTGTTGAGGTCGCCCCGGTGGTGCTTCAGCACGAGGCGGTAGAGGAATTTGGCCTTTTCGATGTCGTCGTATTTCTCCACCAGTTTGGCCAGCGACCAGAGCAGGTACGTGTCGCGGTAGAAGTTCTGAATGCCGAAATTGCGGACGTAGTCGGTGAGCAGCGGGTAAGCTTTTTCCCATTCTCCCTTGCGCTGGTGGCGTTCGATCTGGTCCAGCAGCTTGGTGTTCTGGTAGTAGGGCACCCGGTTGATGTTGTTGAAATCGTAGTACTGCAAGGCGGCCCGCCGCAAACTGTCCTTGGCAAATTTATGGTTGAACGTCGTCCGGAATTTGGCCTTGGTTTGCGGTTGTTGGCACAGCGCCGGGGTGCCCGCCAGTAACAGGCCCACCGCTGCCAGCCACGCAAAACATCTATTTATGTTCATAGGGTAAATGTCCATTTACATAGAATCAGACAAGAGATTACACCAAAATATGCGTATTTTGTTCGAAACTCAATTCCGGGCCCATGCTGCTGACAGGCTACCCTTTTGGCACGGGACTTGACCATGTAATGTTCCCCTTCTTTACCTGGAATTACCTGTTGTTTTGTACGACAATTTGACAGATATTCTCAATCTTTTTTACGGGTTTATTTGTTTTAGAGACAGAAAGGGTATACTAATGACTTCTTACACGCAACATTGCTGATGAAACATAAAGATAAGCCGTTCGGGAATATCATCGTATCCGACATGATGGAGGACGATACGGTGGAGATGATTCCCTTGCTTTCACCCGAAGAGGAAGAAGAAATCGATAAATATAAAATCCCCGATGAACTGCCCATTCTGCCCGTCAAGAACACCGTTCTCTTCCCGGGGGTAGTCATTCCCATTACCGTGAGCCGGCAAAAGTCGATCCGGCTGGTGAAGAAAGCCTACAAAGGCAACCGCATCATCGGCGTGGTGGCCCAGGCCAACGCCCTCAAGGAAGACCCCGCCTTCGAAGATCTCTACAAGGTGGGAACCGTGGCCCACATCCTTAAAACGCTGGTGCTGCCCGACGGCAATACCACCATCATCATCCAGGGCAAGCGGCGCTTCCAGATGACGGAAGTGGTGCAGGAAGACCCTTACCTGCTGGCCAAAGTCAGCCTGATCCCGGAAAACTTCCCCGAGGCCGGCAAGCGGGAGATGAAGGCCCTGGTGCGTTCCCTGAAGGATGCCGCCACGAAAATCCTGCGCCTGAAGCCCGAAATTCCGCAGGAAGCCCAGATAGCCCTCGACAACATTGAGAGCCCCAGCTTTCTGACGCATTTCCTGTCCTCGAACATCGAAGCCGACGTATCCGACAAGCAGAAAGTCCTGGAAACCAACGACGGCATTCAGCGGGCCACCATCCTGCTGCAGTACATGCTCAAGGACATTCAACTGCTGGAACTGAAAAACGAAATCCAGAGCAAAGTCCACTCCGACATCGACCAGCAGCAACGCGACTACTTCCTGCGCCAGCAGATCAAGGTGTTGCAGGATGAACTCGGCTACGAAGGCACCGAAAAGGAAATCGAAGAACTGAAGGCCAAGGGCGCCAAGCGGCGGTGGCCCGAAGCCGTGAGCAAGCACTTTTTCAAGGAATTGGAAAAAATCCAGCGGATGAACCCGGCCGCGGCCGAGTACCCCGTGGCGATGAACTACGTGGAACTGCTGGTTGACCTCCCCTGGGGCGAGTACACCAAGGACAACTTTGACCTGGCCAAGGCCAAAAAAATCCTGGACGCCGACCACTTCGGCCTCGAAAAGGTGAAGGAACGCATCCTGGAGTACCTGGCCGTGCTCAAGCTCAAAAACAACATGAAGGGCCCCATCCTGTGCCTGTACGGACCTCCCGGCGTGGGCAAAACCTCGCTGGGCCGTTCGGTTGCCAAGGCGCTGGGCCGCAAGTACATTCGCATGTCGCTGGGCGGCGTGCACGACGAGGCCGAAATCCGGGGCCACCGCAAAACGTACGTCGGGGCCATGCCCGGCAAGATCATTCAGCACCTCAAGAAGGCCAAGTCGTCCAACCCGGTGTTCATCCTCGACGAGATTGACAAAGTGTCATCCGACTTCCGCGGCGACCCGGCCTCCGCCCTGCTCGAAGTGCTGGACCCGGAACAGAACTTTGCGTTCATGGACAACTACCTCGACGTAGAGTACGACCTGTCGAAAGTCCTCTTCATCGCTACGGCCAACTCGCTGGATACCATTCACCCGGCCCTGCGCGACCGGATGGAAATCATCGAGGTGAGCGGCTACACGCTGGAGGAGAAACTGCAAATCGCCAAGAAGCACCTCATTCCCAAGCAGCGCAAAGAGCACGGCCTGGGTCCCAAAGACGCCCTTTTCGACGACAAGGCCATTGTCAAGCTCATTGACGAATACACCCGGGAATCGGGCGTCCGGAACCTGGAGCAGAAGATCAGCGCCGTGATCCGCCGCGTGGCTAAATCGGTGGCCATGGAAGAGGAGCACGCCAAGAAGATCATGCCCGCCGACATCAGCAAAACGCTGGGCCCCGAAATTTTCGACAAGGAACTCTACCAGGCCAACGACATTGCCGGCGTAGTTACGGGCCTGGCCTGGACGCAGGTAGGCGGTGAGATCATGTTCATTGAATCAAGCCTGAGCCGCGGCCGGGGCAAACTCACGCTTTCGGGACAACTCGGCGACGTGATGAAAGAGTCGGCCGTGGCCGCCCTGTCGTACCTGCGGGCCAACTCCGACTCCCTGGGCATTGATTACCGCGTATTCGACCAGTTTGACCTGCACATCCACGTGCCGGCCGGGGCGGTGCCCAAGGACGGTCCTTCGGCGGGAATTACCATGTTTACCTCGATGGCCTCGGTGTACACGCAGCGCAAAGTGAAAGAACGCGTTGCCATGACCGGGGAAATTACCCTTCGCGGCGTGGTGTTGCCGGTGGGTGGCATCAAAGAAAAAATCCTGGCCGCCCGCCGCGCCGGCATCGGCGAGGTAATACTTTCGGCCAAAAACCGCAAGGACGTGGAAGAAATCAACTCGGCCTACATCAAGGACATGCGTTTTTACTTCGTAAATCACGTGGACGATGTACTGGCCGTGGCCCTGCTGCCGGAGAAAGTGAAAAAGGCGTTTAACCTGAACCTGCCCGACACCAAACCGGAAGTACTGTTGCCCGATCCCATGCGGGCCGTGAGCAACTAAAGCCGTCCGGCTTACGCGCTGATTGCCAACCGAATATTTCCCAACCGGGTCCTGCTGCTGGCAGGCCCGGTTTATTTTTTGCGGCAGCCGTACCCGTACGCCCACCGGCGCCCCCGGCAAGTAACCGGCAATCCGTTGGAAAATCCCTGCTGCCATGAGGCATGTAATATCTGGTCGTGAATGCCAAAGGCCCGGCAATGCGTACTTCACTATTTTTATTGTGTTTTTTCGGGGTACGCATACTACTGTTCACGCAACGGCGGTGTAGGCAACCATAGCGGCAGAAACCGCCGCGATTTCCGCGCAAGTACACCGTTCTAATCAAATCAACCGGGTTACATGTTAACTGAGCGTCAGGGATGGAAGGAGATTGCCGCACCGGCAGCGGCCGGGTACGGGCTTGCCGTTTCGTTCCTGGCCGTACTGGGCGTTTTCGGTTCGTCGTTGCGGGAACGGGTTCGCCGGTGGAAATCCAATGGTACCGCCCTGCCTGCACCCCGTGAAGGCCGACCGGCACCAACGCCGCCCCGGCCGGAGCCGCTACGGAACGCACCCGATGACCATTCCTTGCTTGCCGCCGTGGTAGCCGCCACGCCCGACCTCCTGTACGTGTACGACCTGGACAGCGACGCGACGGTGTTCTCCAACCGGGATTGCGCCGCGTTGCTCGGCTTTGGTGACCAGCCTTTGCGCGTATCATTCCTCCGGGAGCGGCTGCACGCGGAAGACGTAGTCGCGTGGGAGGAGCACCTGGCAAACCTGCGCCAAGCCGCCGACGGCGACGTAATCCGGGCCGAGTACCGGTTGCAGCACCGCGACGGCCATTACGTGTGGGTGGGCAGCCGGAGCCGGGTGTTCCGGCGCGGCGACAACGGTACCCCTTGCCAGGTAGTGGCAACCCTGCAAGACCACACCCGGGAGCGGCTTGCCCGGGAGAAACTGCTGGCTACCCAGCAACAGCACCGCTCGGTGGTGGAAAGCGTCAACGAGGTGATCTTCCAGACGAACCACGAGGGTAAACTGCTGTTCCTCAACCCCGCCTGGACGGAAATTACCGGGTTCAGCGCCGAAGAAAGCCTGGGTACGTTCTTCTTCGAATACGTGCACGCCGAGGACAAAGACCGGTACTGGATGCTGTTTCTGCCGCTGATCACCAAGCAGCAGGCGTTTTGCCGCCACGAAGTCCGGTACGTGACCAAAGAGGGCGGCTTCCGCTGGCTGGAAACCCGGGCCCGGCTCACCGTCAACAAAGACAACCAGGTGACGGGCATTTCGGGCACGCTTACCGACGTGACCGAACGCCGCGTGGCCGAAGACAAACTCAGGAACAGCGAACAACTGTACCGGCTCATCTCCGAAAATTCCCGCGACCTGATCACCCTTAGCGACGAACAGGGCCGGGCCCTCTACATTTCGCCCTCCGTCAGGGAAGTACTGGGCTTCAGCGCCGAAGAACTGCTCGGCACGGACCCTTTCAAGTACATGTACCCCGACGACGTGGCCGCCATCCGGCACGAAACCCACCACATTGCCGGGAGCAACGACCTGCACCAGGTGCTCGAGTACCGTACCCGCCGCAAGGACGGCAATTATATATGGTTGCAAACGCACATCAGGCCCATCATGGATGAGCACGGGAAGCTGGTGAATTTGCAAACAACCTCCCGCGACATTACCGACCGCAAGATTGCCGAGGAAAAGCTGATGGAAAGCGAAAAGCTCTACCGGCTCATCTCCGAAAACGCCAAAGACCTGGTTGCCCTCCATACGCCTGAGGGAGCGTTCCGCTACTTGTCTCCGTCCATCGCCGAAATCGTGGGCTACACGCCGGCGGAAGTGCTGGGCGCCACGCCCTTCGAATGCATTCACCCGGAGGATGTGGAAGTGGTGCGGGCGGCCTTTGCCAACGCGGCTTCTACCGAAAGCCACACCCGGCAGTACCGGGCCAAACACAAAAAGGGGTACTACGTCTGGCTCGAAACCCAGATGCGGCCCATCCTCGACCCGTTCGGCCACGTGGAAGCCGTGCAAACCAGCACCCGCGACATCTCCACCCGGAAACTGGCTGAACAGAGCCTCACCCGCATGAGCAGCCTGCTCATCAGCATCCTGGACAATTCACTCACCGGCGTAATGGCTTACCAGGCCGTGCGCGACGACGCGGGAGAGATCATTGACTTTGAATGGCAACTCATCAACCGGAAAGCCGGCGCCATGATGGGCCTGAATCCCGAAGAACTGATTGGTCAGCGGCTGCGGGAAGTGCTGCCCCGGGTGGGCAACGCTTTGTTCGAACCCTACAAGCGGGTGGTGGAAGAGGGCACACCCTGGGAAGAAGAGGACTACTCGGTGGGACCGCACGACCGGCGGCGCTTTCACCTGGTGGCGGTAAACATCGGCGACGGCTGCGCCGTGATGTGTACCGACGTTACCCGCCAGAAGCAACTGCAAGACGCCGCCATTCTTCGGAAGGAACGGATGGAACAGGTGTACCGCATCAATTCCAATGCGGCGTTTGACACTTCCACCCAGGTGTACGAGACGCTCAAGGCCGCCACCGGTTCGCTGGGGCTGGAGATTGGCATTTTCAGTTGCATTGAGGACGGCAACTATACCGTACAGGAGGTGTATACCCAGTCCCCGGACTTCGCCCGGGGACTCGTGCTGCCGGTACACACCACCTATTGCTGCATTCCTTACGAAGAAAACCGCCTGGTAGCCATTGCCGAGATGCCCGGATGCGAATACCGTGACCATCCCTGCTACGAAGTGCACCGGTTCGAGGCGTACATCGGCGTGCCCGTCTGGATCCGGGGCCGCAAGTACGGCGTACTCATGTTTGCTGCCCGTTACCCGCTGCCCCACGGTATTTCGCAGGGCGACTGTGATTTCGTGCAGATGCTCAGCCAGTGGATCGGCACGGTGCTGGAAAGGAGCATTTACGAAGCCGAACTGATTCAAGCCAAGGAGCAGGCCGAATACTCGGCCCGGGCCAAGGAGCAGTTCCTGTCCACGATGAGCCACGAGATCCGCACGCCGATGAACGCGGTGATCGGCATGACGCACTTGCTGATGCAGGAAAACCCCAAGCCGGAACAGGTCGGGAACTTGAAAACCCTGCAATTTTCTGCCGAAAACCTCCTGGTGCTCATCAACGACATTCTCGACTACAATAAAATTGAATCGGGCATGGTCTCGTTTGAATGCATCCCGTTCAACCTGGCCGGCCTGCTCGAATCCATCCGGTTTTCGCTGAGCTTCAAAGCCGAGGAAAAGCACATTGGGTTCGACATTCGCCTCGACGGCCCATTGCCGCCCGTACTGCTGGGCGATCCCGTGCGGCTCGGGCAAATCCTGGCGAACCTGGTGAGCAACGCCATTAAGTTTACCGAAGAGGGGAGCGTGACGCTGGAGGCCGCGGTGAAGCGCGACGACGGCGACGGCGTGCTGCTCGACTTTGCCGTAACCGATACGGGCATTGGGATCAAGGCCGAAAAGCTGGCCTACATCTTCGACCGGTTTACCCAGGCCGAATCGGACACCACCCGCAAGTACGGCGGCACGGGCCTGGGCCTGGCCATTACCAAGCGGCTGCTCGAAATGCAGGGCAGCCAGATCGGGGTTGACAGCCGCCCCGGCGAGGGTTCGCGTTTTTACTTCAGCCTCTCCTTCCGCAAGGGCGACGAGGCCGGCCCCGTGCGTGACAACTACGCCCACACGGCCACGGCCCGCCTGCTCGACCAGGTGCGGCTGCTGCTGGTGGAGGACAACGAGATTAACCGGAAGGTCGCCACCAAGTTTCTCAACAAATGGGGCATTCAGCCCGACTACGCGCACAACGGCGTGCAGGCCATTGAGAAGATCAACCAGAAGCAGTACGACCTGATCCTGATGGATTTGCAGATGCCCGAAATGGACGGCTACGAAGCCGCCCGCGTCATCCGCGAAACCAAAGCCCAGGAAAGCATTCCGATCATTGCGCTGACGGCGTCGGCCATGCACGACGTGGCGCAGAAGATCTTCGACGCCGGGATGAATGACTTCATCATGAAGCCCTTCCACCCCGACGACCTGTACCAGAAAATTGCCAAGTACGCGGCCCCCGACCACGCCAGCCCGGCCGGGGACCTTCCGCCGGCGGCTGATGCCTCAGTCGCTGCCCCGGGTGACGTACTGGACCTGAGTGGATTGATTGAAATCGCCGGGGAGGGAACGGACTTCCTCCAGGAGATGATCCGCATGCACATCAAGATGTTCACGCGTTTCCCCGAAGAGTACAGCCTGGCCCTGGAGCAGAAAGACGTGAAACAGCTTCATTTCATCTTCCACCGGGCCAAATCTTCCTGCGCCATGCTCCGGATCACCCGTTTGGAGGAAGAATACGCGGTTGCCAAGGAACTGCTTGCCAGCAAGGAGAACGTCCGGGAGGCCCTGGAAGCTTCCGCCGGCCGGGTAAAAGTAACCTGTTTGCGCATTACCCGCCGGCTTCAGCAGGAACTCACCCGGCTGGTCACCCGGTAATTTAGTTACTGCGGCCAACCCGCTTTCTTTTACGGCCTGATTGGTGCGTCTTATGAACAATTTTGCCCCGAGTTGGCTTATGAAATAGTCAGCCCGGCAATCTTATGAACCACACGTCGCCCCGTACTTTTTTTCCCGAAGCTCAGTTGCAACAAGCCCGCCGGCAAGCGGACCCGGTTGCCGATGCCGCCGTGGAGAGTCTTTTTGCGCAACACTCCTTCGGTGAACTCAACGGCTGGATCGCCGCCCTGGTAAAGAATGATCAGCCGCTGCCCGACCAATTCCCGGATTCCCTCCGTGCCTACTTCTCGCAAACGGCCCAACTGCCCGCGTGGGCCAACGGCCGGAAGATGCAGCAGGGCGTAGCCTTCTTTGCCCGGCACGCCCGTCCCGCCCTTTCCATCCTGGGGTGTTATTCGCTGCCCTTCTCCTACGCCGCCGCCGACGGGGCGCAGGTGTTGTGGCTTTCGCAACGGATCAGGCAGGACGCCCGGCGGCGCCTCGCCGAAACGGCGCAGTTCCTGTTGGACGTGATGGACAAAAACGCTTTTGCCCCGGCCGGAAAAGGCATTCGCAGCATCCAGAAGGTCCGGCTCATTCACGCGGCCATTCGCTACCACGTAAACCGGAGCGGCCAGTGGCAGGACGCCTGGGGCGTGCCCGTGAACCAGGAAGACATGGTCGGCACGCACCTTTCCCTCTCGTACATCGTGCTGGACGGGCTTTCCAAGCTTGGCTTTTACTACTCGCAGGAAGAAGCCGAAGCGTACCTGCACCTGTGGAACGTGATCGGCGCCATGCTGGGCATTGACGAAGCGCTGTTGCCCAAGAGCATGAAGGCCGCCTACTGGCTCGAAAAACGCATCCGCGAACGCCACTTCCGGCAATCGGAAGCGGGCATCGGGCTCACGAAAGCCTTACTCGACTGCCTGGCCGAAGCGGCGCCGGCTGCCATTGCCCGGGACTTCCTGCCGGCGTACATTCGTTTCCTGACCGGCGACAAGGTGGCCGACCTGCTGAACGTTCCGGCCGGCACCAAGGCTTCGGTGGCCCTGGGTTCCATCCGGGTGGGCAATTCCATCGGCGGCCTGTTCAACCAGTTCCGCCAATCGCCGGCGGATGGCATTGCGGCCCTGCTCCTCAACGAACTCGAAGGCACCGGCGGCAGAACCGGCTTCGGCGTCCCGGAAAAACTGCGTTAGAGGAGGAGCGAGGAGCCAGAAGTGAGAAGCGAGAAGAGCGCATGGCACTCAACCGGTAAATCTTTCATCCCGTAAATCCTGATCTTCCTTCTCGCTCCTCACTTCTGGCTCCTCGCTTCTCCCTTTATTCAACGTACGGCTTTACGACCCGGGCCTGGATTTTTTTGAGGCGGACCATCAGTTTGTTGAGCATTTCGTCGCCGTAGTACATGCCGATGATGGAGCCGCCCGAGCCGGTAAACGAAGCCGAAGCGCCGCAACTGCGGGCCGTCCGGATCATTTCCTGGTTGCTTTCGCTGATGCGCATGATCTGGGCCCGGAGGTCGAAGTTGCGGTTCATCAGTTCGTGCAGCGTGGCGTAGTCGCGGTTAAGGACGGCGTCACGGCCTTTTTCGGCCAGGCCGGCAATTTCCTTGAGGGTATCAATCACGAAGGCATCGCCGCTGTCGTAGCGGGTGCGGATGTCGTTGAGCACTTTGCCCGACACCTTGCCCAGGGCCGTTTTGTAGGCAATGTACAGGTTGGGCAGCAGGGCCGGGGAGAGGCGTTGGTAGTCGCCGTGCTTTTGCGCCTCCATAATGCTCCGGTCGAAGTTCATGTACACGCAGCCTTCATAGCTCTGCGCCACCCGGTCCTGGAGGCCGGCGTTGATGCCCATCTCTTCCGTTTCGGCCGCCAGGGCCACGTTGGGCAGGATTTCCAGCGGAATTTTCACCTCGTAAAACTGCATCAGCGCCCGCAGCGTGGCAATAATGATGGCGCTGGAGCCGGCCAGCCCCACCTGGCGGGGAATGGAGGAACTGTAGCGGATGGTGAAATTCTTGTTGCTCAGCCGGACGTCGTTCTGGTCGCAGTAGTCACAGAACTTCTTGATGGCCGCCTTAATGATGGGGATGCCGCCGTTGTAGCCCGTCAGGCTCACCGACTCCTTGAGGTGGTAAATGTTGCGGAACGTGTTGCTGTCCTGCGCCTGCGGCTCAATGTGCAGCTCGGGCGACTGGTAGAGGGAAATGTGGGCGCCGAAGTTTTTGACGATGATGGAAATGGTTTTGCCGTAATAGCCGTCGGAAGGGTTGCCCAGCAGGCCGGCCCGGGCGTAGGCTCTCGATTCAATGATCATGCAGGATGGATAGCAAAGTAGTGGTCAGGGCCGTAAAATAAACAGTTTCAGCCATACGCATTGGAAATTGAGGGGTCAACATTTAAAATTAGTATCCCTACATTTGCGCCGCAAAAGGTAAAAAACTGCCCTTATGAAGTATCTGATTGCCGGATTGGGAAACATCGGGCCGGAATATGAGCTGACCCGCCACAACATCGGCTTCCTGACGCTGGACCAACTGGCCGACAAACACGGTACCGACTTCGCTACCGGCCGGCTGGCCTACACGGCTGACTTCAGGCACAAGGGCAAGCACATTCACCTCATCAAGCCCACCACCTACATGAACCTGAGCGGCCGGTCGGTCAATTACTGGCTCCAGGACTTGAAGATTCCGCGGGAAAACCTGCTGGTGGTTACCGACGACATTGCCCTGCCCTACGGCAAGCTGCGCATCCGTACCAAAGGGTCGCACGGCGGGCACAACGGCCTGCGGAACATCGAAGAAACGCTGGGCACCGCGGAGTACACCCGGCTCCGCTTCGGCGTGGGCGGCGACTTCCCCAAAGGCACCCAGGTAGACTACGTGCTGGGCCGGTTTGCCCCCGAAGAGTTTGAGGAACTGGCCAAACACCTTGACCGGGCCTGCCAGGCCATCCTCTCCTTCTGCACGGCCGGCGTACAAATCACGATGAACCAGTTCAACACCAAGGAGTGAGAAGCGAGGAGTGAGAAGTCAGAAGGCGGTACCGCCCCATTTTCAATTGTCCATTGTCCATTTTCAATCAGATATGCAAACCCCTGCGCAACTAGGTTATTATTTCCCGGCGGAATGGGCGCCGCACGCGGCCACGTGGCTGAGCTGGCCCCACAAGGAAGCCTCCTGGCCCGGCAAGATCGAAACCGTCTTCGGCGTGTATTCGGCCTTTATCAAAGCCCTGGCCGAAGGCGAAGACGTATGCATCAACGTGAATGACGAGGCCATGCGGGCCTTTGCCCTCCGCCACCTGGAGAAAGTGGGGGCCGACCTGAGCCGGATCAGGTTCTTCCTGCACCCCACCAACGACGCCTGGTGCCGCGACCACGGCCCCGCCTTTGTGGTGAACCCGAAAGCGGACAAACCCAAAGCGGTGGTAAAATGGCTCTACAACGCCTGGGGCGAAAAGTACCCACCCCACGACCTCGACAACCAGGTGCCCTTCCGCATCGCGGAGGTGAGAAGCGTTCCGGTGTTCGAGCCGGGCATCGTAATGGAAGGAGGCTCGGTGGAATTCAACGGGAAAGGCACCCTGCTTACGACCAGGGCCTGCCTGCTCAACCCCAACCGCAACCCGCACCTGAATCAGGAGCAGATCGAAGGGAAACTGCGCGACTACTACGGCGTGACCAACATCCTGTGGCTCGGCGACGGCATTGTGGGCGACGACACCGACGGCCACATCGACGACCTGACCCGCTTCGTGAACGAAGACACGGTGGTAACAGTGGTGGAGTACGACAAAGACGACGAAAACTACGCGCCGTTGCAGGAAAACCTCGAACTGTTGCACCAGTTGCGCCTCGAAAACGGCAAGCAGCTAAACGTGATCGAGTTGCCCATGCCGGCCCTGGTGGAATACGAAGGGCAGCGGCTGCCGGCCTCTTACGCCAACTTCTACATCGGCAACGCCGTGGTGGTGGTGCCTACCTTCCGCGACCCCAACGACCAGCAGGCCCTCGACATCCTCACGGGTTGCTTCCCCGACCGCAAAGTGATCGGCCTCGATTCGAGTGACCTCATCTGGGGCCTCGGCAGCTTCCACTGCCTCAGCCAGCAGGAGCCGGCGTAGGGAAGTCATTGGCTGTTCGTTGTTTGTTATTCGTTGTTGGTAAACGCCCACTCACTGATGGAAGCCTCTTTTCCGACCCTCGTCCTGCTGGCCGTTCTGGTGCTGCCGCTGCTGGCCTTCGGGCTGCTGGCCGGACCCGGCCGGTACCTGCACCGGCAGGGCGACTGGCTGGCGTGCCTACTGACGGCCGCGTCGTTTGCGGGGGCGTTGGTCGTTTTTGCCGGCGTCTGGCCCAATGGCGAATGGCACGCGCAAGCCGACTGGTTCAGCCTCGCCTCCCATTCGTTCCGGGTGGGGCTGTGGGCCGACCGCAACGCCGCCCTGATGGCCGTGCTGGTAACGGGCGTATCCCTGTTGGTGCAGGTCTTTTCGATCGGGTACATGCGCGGTGAACCCCGGTACGGCTGGTACTTCGCCTGCCTGGGCCTCTTTACCTTCGCCATGCTGGGCGTGGTGCTGGCCGACAACCTGTTTCTGCTCTACGCTTTCTGGGAACTCGTGGGCCTCTCCTCCTACCTGCTCATCGGTTTCTGGTTTACCCGCCCCGACGCGGCCGTGGCCGCCCGCAATGCCTTTTTCCTCAACCGCCTGGGCGACGTGGGCTTCCTGTTCGCACTGATCCTGGTGCTGGGCCTGTTCGGTTCCACGGACCTGCGCTTCCTGACCCGTGAGGCCCTGCTGCCGCGGGACACTTCCTGGTCGCTGGTGGTGGGCCTGGGCATTTTCTGCGGCACGGTAGCCAAGTCGGCGCAATTCCCGCTGCAAGGTTGGTTGCCCGGGGCCATGGCCGGTCCTACCCCGGTGTCGGCCCTCATCCACGCGGCCACGATGGTAGCCGCCGGCGTGTTCCTGCTCCTGCGAACCTTCCCGCTGCTCGACGAAACCGTGCTGGCAGTCATTGCCACGGTGGGTGCCCTCACGGCCTTCATGGGCGCCGTGTCGGCCCTTTCGCAGACGGACATTAAACGGGTACTCGCGTTTTCCACCATTTCGCAGCTGGGCTTTATGGTAATGGCCGTGGGCGTAGGGGCCCCGGGGGCGGCCATGCTGCACCTGGTCACGCACGCCTTCTTCAAGGCCGGCCTGTTCCTGTGCGCCGGTTCGGTGATCCACGCCCTGCACGGGGCCGGCCACCAAGCCCACGTCCACTTTGACGCCCAGGACATGCGCTTGATGGGGGGCCTCCGAAGGCAGCTGCCCGTTACGTTTGCCTGCTACACCCTGTGCGGCCTCGCCCTGGCGGGCCTGCCGTTGTTCTCGGGATTTCTCTCGAAAGATGCCATCCTGGCGGCTTCGCTGGCGTGGGCGGAAAACGGGGACGGGGCGGCGCTTGCCGTACCCTTGCTGGGCTTTTCGTCGGCGCTGCTCACGGCCGTGTACGTGGCCCGGCAACTGCTGCTGGTCTTCGCCGGTCCCTGGCGGCTCGGCCACGAGAAGGCGTACGGCGCAATCACCGAAAGCCCCTTAGCCATGCGGGTGCCGATGGGGTTGCTGGCGGCGCTTTCGCTGTTCATCCCCTTTTCCCTCAATCCCCTCGATGCGGGTGACGGGTGGCTGCTGCCGGCACTGGCTGGAAATGCGCCGCAAAGCCACGCGTGGCACGGGTTCACCCTGGCCCTTTCCGCCGTGCTGGCCGTAACGGGTTTAGGCGTGGGTTATTGGGCCGTACGTCGCTCTTCTTTCCGCGTCCCGGCCCCGCTGCGGGCCCTGTCGTACCGCAACTGGTTCCTGGACGACGCCTTCCGGCTGGCGGTGGTGTGGCCGGGCAAACTCGGGGCCCGGCTGGCCCGGCTGGCCGACCAGCAAGTAGTGGATGCGCTGGTGGACTTCCTGGGCATGGCCGTGGTGGTGCTGGCCCACCTGGTCAACTGGCTGGACCGGTACGTGGTAGACGGGGTGGTGCGGCTCACGGCGTTTGCCGGGGGCCGGCTGGGGCAGGTGGCACGGGCCAGGAGCGGACGGGTACAGACGTACTTTGCCGTGGCCCTGTCGGGTTTCCTGCTGGCCCTGGTGTGGCTGCTGGTGGTTGCGTAGGGGCACAAAAAAAAGCCGGAAGAAAACTTCCGGCTCTATATATGTTTAATTCCGTTTGGCTTTTACGCCGGTTTGGCACCTTTAGACCACTCTGCGGCCCGAGAACAGGCGGATCAGGATGGCAATCACTGCCAGAACCAACAATATGTGGATAAAGCTACCTACAGCCTCTCCAAATCCTACGTAGCCTACTAACCACAATACGATTAAGATAACGGCTACCCACGTCAGTATATTTCCCATGTTGATTTATATTTTTTGGTTGTAATTGAGAAGATATACGGATGGATGAACAATAGGTTGCCAAAATTTTGGAGTTCTTGTGTTTTTTTCGTATTGGGTGACCCTGGTGAAAAACCTTTCGGGTTTCCAAAACCCGGAAGGTTTGCCGGCTGCACGTGCTACAGGTTGACCTTCTGCCGTCCCGGTTGCAGCGGCGTCGTTTTGCCGTTCCACGTGAAAATGCCCGTCACCCCCGGGGGCAAAGTGACTTCGCCGGTGAGGCCCGCTTTGCCCTTGCGGCGCAGGAAAACGGCCACTTCACCGGCCGGGTGCGGCATGGAAGCCGCTACTTCGGGCAGGCGGCCCAGGTTGGGCGCAATCCGTACCGTTTTGAAACCCACGTCGGCCGGCTCGATGCCGCACACGGTAGCCAGCAGGTCGTACGAAGGGCTGGCACTCCAGGCGTGGCAGTCGGAACGGGCGTCCTGGTCGGTTTCGGCAAAGGTGGTGAGGCCCTGCGCAATCATGTTTTCCCAGGGCTGCATGTTAGCCAGGTACCGGTCGCCCAGGCCGGCCTTTTTCAGCGCCTGCACCAGGTAGAATTTAAAGTAGATCTGCGCGGGAATGAGCGACTGGTCCGACAACACCCGTTCGAGCAGGGCGGGCTGTTCGGCGGCCGGCAGTGCGTCGGTCAGCACGGCCATGATGTTGGTGTGTTGCGTCCACGCCCCCTGGTCGGGCGTTTCGGCAAACAGCTGCCGCGCCGGGCTGTAGCACCGTTGGCGCACGGCCGCCTTGGCCGCCTCCGACCACCGCCCGTACACCGCGGCCTGTTCGGGTTGACCGTGGAACCGGGCCAGTTCGGCCCCCCGGTCGAGGGCGTAGGCGTAGAGCAGCGTATTGAGGGCCGACTGCCCCTGCTGCGTGCCGGGCGGGGCGCCGGCCCGGAAACCGGGCGCCGCATCCATGTAGTTTACCCAGGGCAGGTAGCCCAGCAGGCCCGTCGCCGGGTCGATGCGGCGGTCAAACCACTCGAGCACGTTGCGGATGCCGGGCAGGAATTGTTTCGTGAAGGCCGGATCGGCGCGGTGGCGGTGGTAGTCGTGCACCATCGCCACCCACAGCAGCGAGAAGCCCGGGTGCAACTGGATGATACTTGACGGGTAGCGGCTCAGCGTGAGCCCTTCGGGAATGCGGGAGTCGTCGAACTGCTCGATGGCGTTGCGCACCAGCCGGTCGTCGCCGGCGACGTACAGGGAGATGAGGGCCTGGATGCGGGTGTCGCCGATGTACTGCAACTGTTCGTAGTACGGGCAGTCCATGTACGTCTCCAGGGCGCAGAGGCGGGCCGTGCGCCAGCCCACCTCCCAGATTTTGCCCAGTGTGGCGTCGGGACTGCGGAAGGTGGCCCGCTGCACGAATGGGTAGGCCGTGAACGTGCCCGTGTAGTCGTCCAGTTGCAACGGCTCCCCGGCGGTGGTCACGTCCACCTGCACGAAGCGGTACGTGCGCACCCACAGCGGGCGGAAGGCGCGGCGCGGGCCCCCGTCGGGCAGGAACACGTCGTAGTACCCCACCATGTGCTTGCCTTCCAGTTCGTTGCGGTTGCCCTTTTTGTTGCCTTCCCCCAGCAGTGATTCGGCGTAGGTGATTTTGATTTTACTCCCCCGGCCCCGGCTCACCAGCAGTTCGGGGTAGCCCATCGTGAGGTACGAATGGTCGAGCAGGAAGGAGGCGGTGGTGCCGGCCGGGATGACCAGCGGCGCTTTGCCGGCCAGGAAACCGGGCGTTGGGGTGACGCCGGTGCTGCGGGCCACGCGGGCGAAGCGTTCGGGCTTTTCTTCGAGGAGGGGAATGTTGCGCGGCACGAGCAGCCAGGCGCTGTTGGCGGCGTAGTCGTTGATGCCCGGCGGTACGCCTTGTCCGCCGTAACCGATGTTTTTGGGGGTGAGCCACTGCGAATCATCGAACCCTTCGCCTTCCCAGCCCCACGGGTAGCGGGCGGCGGTAAGGCTGTCGGTGGGGCCGGCCACGTAGTAGCCCGGCACCATGGACGACGTGATGGCGATGGGCTGGTAGGCTTCGTTCTGCACCACCCGCCACGCATTGTTGGTATTGACTACGGCTTCGGCCGCGCCGTTGCCTTGCAGGATAAAGGCAGTGTGACGGGAAACCTGGGCTACGGGCTTCTGTTCCCCGAAATTAAACACCAACGCGGCCAGCGTGTTGTTGCCGGCTTTGAGGTGAGGCGCCAGGTCCAGCGTTTCGTACCGCCAGTGCAGCATGTCGCCCCGGGCGGGACCGGCCGCCACCCGTTTGCCGTTCACGAAGAGCTGGTACCGGTTGTCGGCCGACACGTGCACGATGAACGCCCCGGGTTTGTCGGGCAGGGTAAAGGTGCGCCGGAAGTGGAACACGCCGTAGGCCGTTGAGGAGGCCGTGGGATGCAGAATCCACTGGGCCTGCCATGTTTTGCGCAGCAGGTCAGGGTTGATTTTGTCCGTTAAATCCTGGGCTTGCGTTTTGGCCGGCAGGAACGTGAGCCAGGCCAGGGCGAAAAGGAATGAGCGGGGTGTCCGGGCAAAAAATCGGGTTACGAGGCGCATAATGGTACACGGATCGGTTAGGATGGTTATGATTCGTTATGATATGATTAGATGACTACATGATTAAATGATTGCATGACTTAACCCGGTAATTCATCGGTGCAGCTACCCAATCATGTAGTCCTGCAATCATGTAATCATAACAAATCATAATCATCATAACCAATCCGTGTACCATTCACTCCGCCTTCGAAGCGATGCCCAGCCGCGACTTTTCGTACCGGGTTTTGAGCAGGTACACCACCAGTCCCGAGGCCGCCAGCAACACGCCCCACAGGGCAAACCAACCCGTGGACACAAATACGAACAGCCAGATGACGATTGACAGCACGACCGGCAAGGGGTAGAGCCACATCCGGAACGGTAGGGCGGCCGTGCCTTTTCGCTGCCGCAGGCGCACCACGCCCACGGCCTGCGCCACGAACTGCACCAGGATGCGCATGGCCAGAATGGCGCTGATGACTTCTTTAAGCGTAAACTGGAGGGAAAACAGCAGGCCCAGCCCCGCAATGTAGAGCAGCGAAATGTGCGGGAAATCTTTGGTAGGATGCAGCCGGGCGAACACCTTGAAGAAGTTGCCGTCGAGGGCCGCCGCGTAGGGCACCCGCGAGTAGCCCAGCAGTACGGCAAACAGCGAGGCAAACGCCACCCACAGCACCAGCGCCGTGGCAATCCGGGCGGCCGTCACGCCGTAAATGCGTTCGATGAACACGCTGACGATGAAGCCGTGCTGCTGGGCCTCCTGCCAGGGAATGACGCCCGTAATGCTCAGGTTCATGCCCAGGTAAAGCAGGGCAATGCCGATCACCGAGATGAAAATGCTCCGGGGAATGTTTTTCCCGGGCTGCTTGATCTCTCCGCCCAGGTGGCACACGTTGTAATACCCCAGGTAGCTGTATATCGTCTTCACGCTGCCCTGCCCGAGGGCCACCCAGAAGGCGCCCTTCCAGAAGCTGCCGGTGTCTTCCGGCCAGAAGGTGTACGCGACCTGCCGGTGCGTGAACCCGCCGATGATGATCCAGGAGATGGTGACCAGCACGCCGATCCAAAGCAGCACCGAAATCTTGCCGATGGCCTCGGTGCGGCGGTAAAGCAGCATCGTAAGCAACACGATTACCCCGGCCGGCACCAGCTTCTGCCCGTAGTAGCCCAGGGGCACCAGGTACTCCACGTACTGGGCGAAGCCGATGGCCCCGGAAGCCACCACCAGCGGCGCCTGGATGGACGTCTGCCACACGAACAGGAAGCTCATCATCCGGCCCCACTTCTCGCCGAAGGCCACCCGCAGGAAGTTGTAACTGCCGCCGGCCAGCGGGTAAGCCGCCCCCAGTTCACTCCAGATCATGCCGTCGGCCAGGGCAATGAACGCCCCCAGGATCCACGCCCACAGGAAGAGGGGGCTGTTGAAGTACCCGATCACCAGGGGAATGACCACGAACGGCCCGATGCCCACCATGTCGATCATGTTGATGGCCGTGGCCTGCATGAGGGTAATGCTTCGCTTGAGGGTCATGGAGGATGGGGTTAGTGGTCATTGGTCAATAGTCAGTGGTACATTGGTCAATGGTCATTCGGTTGCGGTAACTCACGCGTACCCAATGACCAATGACTATTGACCAATGACCATTGGCTTTTGTGCCGGACTGCCCTTCACGGGGGCCCGTTCGCCGATCTGCTGGCGCCACATGGCGTAGTAGAGGCCCTTCTTTTCCAGTAACTCGTGGTGGGTGCCGGCTTCGGCAATGTGGCCTTTTTCGAGGACGAAAATCTGGTTGGCGTGCAGTACCGTGCTCAGCCGGTGGGCAATGAGGATGGTGAGGTGCTGCTGGCTCCCCGATACGTCGCGGACGGTTTTGCCGATCTCTTCTTCGGTGAGCGAATCGAGGGCCGAAGTGGCTTCGTCGAACACCAGCAGGGCGGGTTTGCGCAGCAGGGCCCGGGCAATGGAGAGCCGCTGCTTCTCGCCGCCCGACACCTTTACGCCCCCTTCGCCCAGCACCGTGTCGAGGCCCTTGTCGGCGCGGGCCAGCAGGCTGTGGGCGGCAGCCTTGTGCAGCACGTCGAGGCATTCGGCGTCGGTGGCGTGGGGGGCTACGAAAAGGAGGTTTTCGCGGATGGTACCCGCAAAGAGCTGGGTATCCTGCGTCACGAAGCCGATCTGTTCGCGCAGCCCGTTGAGGTCTACCTGGTGGCCCGGCACGCCGTTGTAGAGGATGCGGCCCGTTTCGGGGTGGTAGAGCCCCACGAGCAGCTTCACCAGGGTAGTTTTGCCGGCTCCCGACGGCCCCACGAAGGCAATGGTCTGGCCCAGCTGGGTGCGGAACGAGATGTTTTCGAGGGCCCGGCCGGCGGCGCTGCGGTGCTTGAAGCTCACGTCTTCGAAGGCCAGTTCGCGGATGCGGCCCACGGGCACGGGGTTGTCGGGGGTTTTCTCCTTGGGCATGGCAATGATGCGCCCGAAGTTTTCCAGCGACACCTCGGTTTCGCGGTAGATGTTGATGATGTTGCCCAGTTCCTGCAAGGGCCCGAACACGAAGAACGAGTACAGGAAGAAGGTGAAAAACTGCCCCACGGTAAGGTTGCCCGTCACCACCAGGTACAGCATGAGCAGCAGCAGGCCGTTGCGCAGCAGGTTCACGAAGGTGCCCTGCACGAAGCTGAGGCTGCGGATGTAGCGTACTTTCTTGAGTTCAAGTTGCAGGATTTTGGCCGTGGTGCCGTTGAGCCGCCGGGTTTCCTGCCCGGCCAGCCCCAGGCTCTTGATGAGTTCGATGTTGCGCAGCGACTCGGTGGTGGAGCCAGCCAGGCTGGTGGTCTGCGCCACGATGCTCTTCTGGATGACCTTGATGCGCTTGCTCAGCACCGAACTGACCACGCCCAGCAGCGGCACCGACGACAGGTACACCACGCCCAGCAGCCAGTTGGTGTTGATGGCGTACACCATCACGAACACGATGCCCACCAGGGCGGTGAACAGAATGTTGACGAAGGCGGCAATGAGCTTTTCAACGTCGGTCCGTACTTTCTGGAGGATGCCCAGCGTCTCGCCGCTGCGCTGGTCCTCGAACACCGCGTAGGGCATGTCGAGGGAGTGTTGCAGCCCGTCGGAGTAGATCTGGGCGCCCAGCCGCTGGGTGATCACGTTCACGAAGTAGTCCTGGAAAGCCTTGGCAATGCGCGACACCATCGCTACGCCCATGGCGGCCAGGATGAGCAGCCCCGCCCCGCGGAGGAACACGCTTAAGTTGTCGTATTCCCGCAGGGAGCCGTCCTTGCGGATCACGTACCCGTCGATGATCTTCTGGAAAATGTACGGGTCGAGGAAGGAAAAGGTCTGGTTAATGGCGGCCAGCAGCAGGGCCAGCAGCACCAATCCCCAATACTGCTTCAAATAGGAGTATAACAATTTCATATCGGTCGGTAAGTGAAAGGATAATTATGAATTATGAATTTTAAATTTTGGATTATCACTGCACCGGGCAGTTAGCGTACGGCTTAATCCATCATTCAAAATTTAAAATTCATCATCTCTTTTGGTTAGCCCGGTGAGGAAATCGATCAGCGCCTGCACCTGCTCCCGGTTCAGCGACAGGTTCACGTTGCGGCCGGTTTTGTCGGCGTGCACCAGCCCGGCGTCGGCCAGCACTTTAACGTGGTGCGATACCGACGGCTGGGCCAGCGAAACCACCTCCTGCATCTGGCAACACCCCACGCAGCCCTGCCGGGCAATCTTCAGGAGAATGAGCAGGCGGTTGCGGTCACCCAGGGCCTTGGCCATTTTTTCTACCGCTTTCGTATCCAGTGTGGGGTGGCTCATACGGGCAAATGTATTGATGAATGCAAATGTATCAATACATTGGTACAAACACCCGGTCAGGGGCTGAAAAATTTACCGGGGCCGGCAGGGGGATGGATACGGGCGGCACTGCGGGCCTACGCCCGGCGGGGTTTAAAACCGTCTTTCCACTTCTGGGCAATGGCAAGCGCCGTTTCGAGCATGGCCGGCTCCCACTGCTCCACGTGCCAGTCGGAACCGGCCAGGTTCGAAGCCCGGAGCCGGGTTTGCGCTTCGGCGCAGTCGGCCGCCGTTTCCAGAATGGTGTACAGGGCTACCTGCTGGGCGTGCAGCAACGGGTCTTCGGGCGGCACCGGGGCCGTAACTACGGGCCGGAGCGGCAGGAAAGCGTTGGAGGGCTCACCGGCAGCACGTCCGGTGCCGCACTGCACGATGCGGTCCATCGTTAAAAAATCTTCGCGGAAGGCCCGGCGGCTCTCCCCGGTAGCCAAACCACTCCCGATCTGCTCCAGCACCACGTACTTCAGGTTGGGACACTGGCCGATGGTCGTTTCCAGCAGGGCGAACACTTCCGGGGGTACGGCATCGTCGTGGGTGTCGCGCCGGATCTTGCGCGGCGGGTGGACCCGGGAATTGCTCCAGCTACCCCCCGAGAGGTGCATCTCGCGGACCCGCCCGAGCGGATAAAGCGGCAGCAGTTCGCCGGCCTCCACGCCGAAGTTGCGCATCTGGCAGTACAGGTTGTGCAGGTCCAGGATGATGAACCCGTTGACGGGTTCGAGCAGCTGGTCGAGAAAGTCACCGTGCCGGCGCACTTCCTCCAGGGAGTAGGCGAAAGCCAGGTTTTCCAGCCCCACCGGGCAACGGCAGGCGTCGTGGATGCGCATGAGCCGGTCGCGGCCCAGGGCGAGGGTAGCAGGGGTGAACGGCACGCTGATCGGGGCGCCTTTGTGGAAGTCAGCCCCGGTCATAAACCCGAAATGCTCCGTCACGTGGTCGAACCGGTAGGTGGCCGTAAGGGTTGTAAGCCGCTCCAGCCATTGCTGCTGGGCCGGCGTCCACTTTCCGGCAAAGAGCGAAAAGAAAACCCCGTGTCCGATCAGCCGGTTTTCGCCGCTGAACGCCCCGAGCAGTTCCGCGAACCAGTCGGGCATTTGCCCGGATGCAAAGAGGGTGTCAAAAGACCACTCGATGGCCTGCACTTGCCCGGCTTCGAGGAGGGGAAGCGCCGCCAGCAAAATGTTGGCGTCAAGGTTACAGGCGATGGAAGACCGGACGGGGGACATAAGAAAACAGCCGGCCGGAGCCGGCAGATGCACGGAAAAGATTGCAAATGGGAACGGTACGTTGGGGCACGGCTGGTTATCCCAGGCCGCAGGCGGGGCAGTCGTAAGGCGCCTCCTGCTGCTGTTCCTTGGTCTTGCCGTCTTCGGGCTTGGGCTGGTCTTCGTTACAAGCGGTGGTCACCGTAGTAACCGCAACGGCTACCGCAATGGTCTGGAGAAGCGATTTGGAAATTTTCATGGTTTTATCGGATTGGTTAAGTGTGAGCCGGGTCAGGAGCACCGGCGCAAACTGCGCCCGGAAGAGAACGCCCCGTTGTGGTACGTGCTGCTCCCGGGCTCCGTCTACATCGACCCTCCTTCGGGCACAATGGTTGCAAGGGCGATTTTTTGCCTTGCATTTTTACTTCTGCGCTACGCCGTTGTTGCCCCCGTGCCCAAACACCGGTCCGTAAGCCGACCCCCGCACGGCAATGCCCAAACCCATGCCGTCTTGGTAACGGGGCTTTTCTTCGCCCTTCTCCAGGGGAGGCTCCGGTTAGATGGTAAGCATGCGGGTGTAGGTGTCTCCCACCATTGCTGATTATATCCCCCATTCAACTCATCCGGCTTCCCTAATCCATTTGATTCCATTCCACTGGGGTAAGAGCAGAACCTCTTCTCTCTTTTTTCCGCTGCGGTTAATCTATTTGTTACGCTTCCGGCCAGTTCTCTCCCGGTTCCGCCGGGTCCGGCCAAAAATTTTGTAAAACATAGCCGGAATCATGTAAAGGCCTCCCCTCTCCCCGTTCCTACCTTTGTACCACGCTTCTCCGTAAAAGCCAGGGAGACCCGGTAGCAACGCGGCAGTCTCCCGAAGCATCGGGGCACGAAGCATTAAAAACAACGTCAATCACCCAAACAAACCATTCCCATGGAAAAGATCCAATTTAAAACCAACATCAAGTGCGGCGGCTGCGTCGCCCAGGTAACGCCCCACCTCAACGCTGTGGAAGGCATCCGGCAGTGGCAGGTAGATACCCAAAACCCCGGCAAGATTCTGACCGTAGAGTTTGAAGGCGTGGCGCCCAAACGCATCGTGGAAGCCGTGCAAACGGCCGGTTTCAAAGCCGAACCAGTGTAAGCACCACCCCTCTTCCGCCAATCAACCATACAACCAACCATGAAAACGGGAATTACTTTCGCACTCGCGGCGGGCCTGCTGCTCTCGGTGCCCGCCCGGGCCCAGCACGAACACCACCCGCCCCAGACCGACACCACCCGCACCACGCCGCCCGCCGCCGCTGACCACGCCGGTCACCATCCGGAGCCGGGGAGCCACGAGGTGCAACACGAGATGCTGATGGACGGCTCGGCCGAGTCGCTGCTTCACGTGGAACAGATGAACGCAAAGGGTTCAGTGCCAATGGGCCACAGCTTTTCGCTCAACCTGCCCATGAACCGCAACGGCTCGGGTACGGGCTGGCTGCCGGACGCCTCGCCCATGTACGGCTACATGGTGCACGGCCGCAAGTGGATGTACATGGTGCACGGCAACGTGTTTGTGCGCTACAACCGCCAGGACATTACCAACAAGGGCACCCGCGGCGACACCAAGGTGGACGCCCCCAACTGGGTGATGGCAATGGGGCAGCGCCGCGTCGGCGACCGGGGCCTGTTCCGGTTCAGCACGATGTTTTCGCTCGACCCGCTGTTCGGCGGCGAAGGGTACCCGCTCCTGTTCCAGACCGGTGAAACGTACCAGGGCCGGCCGCTGGTGGACCGCCAGCACCCGCACAACTTCTTTTCCGAACTGTCGGTGGGCTACACGCACATGGTCAACCGGGACGTGGATGCGTTCGTCTACCTGGCGTATCCCGGCGAACCGGCGCTGGGCCCGGTGGCCTTCATGCACCGCCCGTCGGCCCAGAACAACCTCGATTCGCCGCTGGGCCACCACTGGCAGGACGCTACGCACATTACCTTTGGGGTGGCTACGCTGGGCCTGCGGTACAAAATATTCAAGCTGGAGGGATCGGTGTTTACGGGCCGCGAACCGGGTGAGGCCCGCTACGGCTTCGACAAGCCCCGCTTCGATTCGTACGCCTACCGGCTGTCGGTGAACCCGCACCCGCAACTGGCCCTGCAAGCCTCGCAGGCGTACATTAAAAGTCCCGAGCCGGCGGAGCCTGACGAAAACGTAAGGCGTACCACGGCCTCAGTGCTGCACGCCCTGCCGCTGCTGCCCGGCAACTACAACCTTAATTCGGCGCTGGTGTGGGGCTTCAACGACGCCGGCGGCCACCACAAGGAACATTCGCTTACCGCCGAGTCAAACCTGCAACTGGACCGGTTTGCCGTGTACGGCCGCTACGAGTACGTTCAAAAGTCGGCGGGTGAGTTGCAGGCGGAAGGCTTCGAACACGACCGGCTCTTCGACGTGAACGCCATTACGCTGGGCACCAATTACACCGTGCTGCGGGCTTTCAACACCAACCTGAGCCTCGGCGTGCAGGGCAGCCTCTACCTGCCCGACAAAGACCTCTACCCCATCTACGGCAAAAACCCCCTCGCCGGCCAGGTGTACCTGCGGTTGTCGCCGTACCTGATGCGGATGGGAGGGAGGTAAGGAGTTTATGAGTTTAGAGTTCATGAGTTCAAAGTAGTAACGCGTTGACTTGCAAACACTTTAAACTCATGAACTCTAAACTCATAAACTCAATTGCTCCCCAGCAACTGGAACAGTTCGTCGAGGTTGGGGGTGAGGATGATTTCGGTACGGCGGTTCTTCTGGCGGGCTTCGGGGGTTTTGCCCTGGGCCACCGGCACGAATTCGCCGCGACCGGCGGCGGTGAGCTTGCCCGGGTTCACGCCGTTTTTCACCAGCACGTCCACGATGGACGTGGCCCGCATCACGCTCAGGTCCCAGTTGTTCTTCACGCCGTTGATGTTGCCGGCAATGGGCACGTCGTCGGTGTGGCCTTCCACCAGCACGTTCACGTCCTGCTGCGTCTTGAGCACGTTAGCCAGTTTTTTAAGCGCATCCACGCCGCGGGGGTCCACCGAGTAGCTGCCCGACTTGAACAGGAGTTGTTCGGCCAGCGACACGTACACCTTGCCGTTGCGGATGTCCACCGTGAGGTCGCCTTCCTTGAAGCCAAGCAGGGCGTTGCTCACCCGGGAGCGGAGGTCGTTGACGGCTTTTTCCTTGTCGGCCAGGATTTTTTCCAGTTCCTGCACCCGTTGTTCGCGGGCTTGCAGGTCCGCGTTCAGCTTATCCACCTGCGCCTTGCTGGTCAGCAGGTTCTGTTCCATCGTAAGCAGTTGCTTCTCCTTCTCCGACAGGTTGGTAGCCAGCCGGCCGGCCTCCACCGAACTGTTGGAGAGCAACTGGTTGTAGGACTTGTCGAGCCGTTCGTACTTCTCGAAGAGGTCGTCGAGCAGGGCCTTGTTGCGGCGGTAGAGCGTACCCGCTTCGGCGCTGTCGGCCTTCAGTTTGGTGCTTTCGGCCGTCAGTTGGTCGATCTGCGCCTGGAGGCGCTGGCGGTCTTGTTCGAAGGCGCGGCGCTGCTGGCCGAACTTTACACTGTCGGCGACCAGGGCGTTGTACTGCGCCTGGAGGCGTTCGTGCCGCCGGGCCGTTACGCACGAGGTCAGCAGTTGCCCGCCCAGCAGCAGGGCAGCGAGTATGAAGGCATACCTGGTGATTTTTTTCAGGGTTGAATGAGTCGGGTGCATAGGCGCGTCGGTGAAAGGATTGAAGCAAATATGTTGAATAATTGCAGGAGCCGGGTCTTTTCCGCCACACTATTTTCGATCCGGTAACACCGGCTCCTGAATGGGATACGGCGTAATCCTTTCCCCGGTTGCCGCCACCGGAGCCGGCCGGCCGGGCCGTAAGCGTCAGGGCCCCATTTTTGCCTATATTTGCACTTTAGAAGCAGCCCGCCGGGGGAGGAATTGCTGCGCAGCCCGGCCTTGCTACATCCCTGAAGTATCATCCATGAAAATCCTGCTCCGGCTTCTTTCGTACGCCCGCCCCATCGGGCAATTTGCCGTTCCCTTCGCCATTTTCACGGTCTTTGCCATTGCGTTCGGCATCATCAACCTCACACTCATCATTCCGCTGATGGACGTGCTGTTCGGCACGATAGACCAGGAGCAGGCCCGGCAGGCGCTGCAAAAGCCCGTACCCAGCTTCAGCATTGCGTTCCTGACGCAATCCTTCAATTACTACTTCGGGCAGGTCATCGAGCAGTACGGCAAAATGGGGGCATTGCGGTTTGTGTGCGGGGTGGTAATCGTTTCCGTGATGCTGTCCAACCTGTTCCGCTACCTGTCCCAGCGGGTGATGGAGCATTTCCGGGCGCACACCGTCGCCAATTTCCGGCAGGCGGCTTTCGACAAGGCCGTTTCCCTGGACATGAGTTATTTTTCCGGTGAACGGAAGGGCAATCTCCTCTCGCGGCTTACCAACGACGTGCAGGAGGTGGAACACGCCATCTCCAGCGTGTTCAATGCCGCTTTCAAAGAACCCATCGGCCTGATCTCGTACTTTGTGGTGTTGTTTACCATGTCGGTGCCGCTCACGCTGTTCACCCTGATGATCATTCCCGTGTCGGGGTTGGTCATCAGCGCCATTGCCAAGCGGCTCAAGGGCCACGCCCAGGAGGTGCAAAACTCGCTGGGTACGCTGCTGAGCATTCTCGACGAAACGTTCGGCGGCATCCGGATCATTTCCGGCTTCAACGCATTCACATACATCCGCAATAAGTTCGGGCAGGAAAACCAGCACTACCGCAATGCCATGCGGCGCTTCGCCAACCGGCGGGAACTCGCTTCGCCCTTTTCGGAATTTTCCGGGGTATCGGTGGTGGCGGCCATTCTGCTCTACGGCGGTTCGCTGGTGTTGTCGGGGGAGTTTGACGCCTCCACGTTCATCGCCTACATCATTCTGTTTTCGCAGGTGCTGCGGCCCATTAAAGAGATATCCACTTCCTTCAGCAACCTCCAGCGGGGCATCGCCGCGGGCAAACGGGTATTTGAGCTGATCGACACGACTCCGTCGATCCAGGACAAGCCGGGCGCCGTGGCGAAAAACACGTTCGAGCAAGGCATTGAATTCCGCAACGTGTCGTTTGCGTACCGGCCCGGCGAGAAAATCCTCCAGCACATCAACTTCAGCCTGACGAAAGGAAAGACCGTGGCGCTGGTAGGCGAGACGGGCAGCGGCAAATCCACCATTGCCGACCTGATGACCCGTTTTTACGACCCTACGGAGGGGGCTGTGCTCATCGACGGGATGGACCTGCGCGACTGTACCCTGGACTCGCTCCGGCAGCACATGGGTATCGTGACCCAGGAAAACATTCTCTTCAACGACACCATCTTCAACAACATTGCCTTTGGTACGCCCAATGCCACCCAGGCCCAGGTCGAACACGCCGCCCGCATTGCCAATGCCCACGAGTTCATCATGCAGAAGGAGCACGGCTACCAGACCAACATCGGCGACCGGGGCATGAAGCTGTCGGGCGGCCAGCGTCAGCGCCTGTCCATTGCCCGGGCCGTGTTCAAAAACCCGTCCATCCTCATTCTCGACGAGGCTACCTCGTCGCTGGACACCAAATCGGAAAAGCTGGTGCAGGAAGCCCTCAGCAACCTCATGCAAGGCCGGACCACGCTGGTGATCGCCCACCGGCTGAGCACCATCCAGAACGCCGACCAGATCCTGGTGATCCACAACGGGGAAATCAGGGAACGCGGCAACCACGAGGAGTTGCTGGAAGTGACGGACGGCATTTACCGGCGGCTTAGTTTGCTACAGACCATCTAGGCACTGCCGCCAAAGAAACACCCGGATTACCAAGCTATGGTGAAAGTGAATTTTGACGTATCCTCCCTGACGTCGGAAAACCTGACGGGCATCGGCGTGTACGCCCGGAACCTCGTCCGGTCCATGGCCCAACTGCCGGGCGTCGCGTGCACGGGGACCTACCGCATTTCCCGTTTCAAGCGGCGGGGCATCATCGGGCGGCACGCGCAGGTGCCGCTGCACGTGTACGTGCCGGGGATCGCGGGCCTGTTTCCCCACCCCTACCAGGTATTTCACGGCACCGATTTCCGCGTGCCCCTGGCGTGTCCGCGCAAGAAAGTAGTGACCATCCACGACCTGCTCGTTTTCCAGGAAGGGCTTTCGGAGGAGAAGTTTGCCCGGGAGGGCAGGGCCAAGCTTACCCACGCGTTGCGCAGCGGCCGTCCCGACCACGTAATCGTCATTTCGGAGTTTACCCGCAGCGCCTTCACCGCGCATTTTCCCGAGTGGGCGTCCCGCGTCAGCGTGGTGTACCTGGGCATCGACCACCTCCCGGTTCCCGACGAACGGACCGCGGCGCCTTACCCGTTTCCGTACCTGTTTTACGTGGGCACGGTGGAAAAAAGGAAAAATGTGGACCGGATTATTGAGGCCTTCGGGCAGATTGCCCCGAAGTACCCCGACCTGCGGGCCGTGATTGTGGGCGGCAAAGGGTGGGGCGCCGAAGATACCCTCCGCCGCATTGCCGGGAGCCCCTTCCGGGATCGTATTCTGTACCGCGGCTTCGTAAGCAACGCCGAACTCGTCGGGCTCTACCGGCATGCGCTGTTCGTGGCGTACCCGTCGCTCTACGAAGGGTTCGGCATCCCCATCCTGGAGGCCATGCGGATGGGCTGCCCGGTCATTACCAGCAACATCGGCGCCATGCGGGAAGTGAGCGGGGCCGCGGCCCTGCACGCCGACCCCTACCGCAGTGAATCCATTGCCGCGGCGATGGTTTCGCTGCTCGAAGACAACGCGTTGCGCCAACGGCTGGTGGCGGCGGGGCACGACCGGGTGCGCACCTTCACCTGGCGGCAATGCGCCCTCAACACGCTGGACGTGTACAAGAAGTTCCTGTAACGCCTGCACTGCGGGCCCCGCCCGTGGCACTCCATTCTCCAAACCCCCTACGGCATGATTTCACTCAAAAAATACCTCAACCTGACCCGGAACGTCCGCAACTGGCCTACCTATTTTTACGCCAAGCACCTTGATTCGAAGCGGAACCCGGTCGTGTTCCGGGCGGCCAACGGCGTGGTGGTAGAAGTTCCGAAAGGTCCCATTACTGCCATTTTCAAGGAAATCTTCATGGAAGACCTCTACGACATCGGCTTCCTCAAGCAGCACCTGAAGCCCCGGCCGGTGATCGTGGACGTGGGCGCCAACGTTGGGTTTTTCTCCCTGTTTATGGCCGCCCAGATGCCCGGCGCCAGTATCTACGCCTTTGAGCCCCTGCCGGCGAATTTCAAACACCTGCACCGGCACTTTGAGCTGAACAAGGGCAAAAGTCTGGTGGCGCTCAACCAAGCCGTTGCCGGTGCCAGGGGTACGCTGGACCTTTACTTCAACCCCGACGCGGATTTTACGGCGCTGGCCTCCCTCGACACGGGTTTCGACAACGCCAACACCAGCCGGGTAACGGTAGAAGCAGTATCGCTGCCCGATATTTTTGCGGGCCACCAACTCGGGCAGATAGACCTGCTCAAGCTGGATTGCGAGGGGGCCGAATACGACATCCTCTACCGGTGCCCCGACGCCCTGCTGCAACGGGTGAAGTTTATGGCCATGGAGACGCACAACGGAACAAAGGCCAATGAAAACACGGAGGCGCTTTGCGCATTTCTTGCCGAAAAAGGATTTACCGTAAAGAGAGGTGACAAGCAGTTCGTGTGGGCGTGGCGGTAAAGGCAACTGTACTGATTTGCGCGCTGCACCCGGCCGTTTGGCAGTGCATCTTTACGGACATCTACTGTTTAGGCAAAAATTACATTAACTCAGTTGTAGTTTTTAATTTATTTTTTCTTTGCGGTTTTCGCCTAGGGGTCAGTGTTTTATTTTTAATAATTGTTTACATTTTTGTTAAAAACACCTTTTAGCCCACCGGTTTTTGTTTAAAAATCAGCAATTGTGGGTTTGCGGAGAAGCTGAACAATGTATAGTTTGCAGCACAATTTCAACCCCATTCACTCATTTTTTATGAAAAAACCATTAATGGTACGAGCATTTTTTAAAATCTCCCTTTTTTACACTGTTGCTATTTTTTCATTCTTTGGATGTAAAAAAGAAGACGAAATTATTAAGAATGAACAAGTTCAGGTTGAACAGCCTGCTACCAGCGCCGGCACGAAGATGACCGACCCCAAAACCGGTACTTCCTACCTGCTGAATCCGAACCGGCGCCTGATGACGGGCAGCCTCGAATCACTGCCGGGCGGCAGAACGGCGGTACTGGGTCAATTCGACGCATCAGGTGAAGTAGAAATCGCCATCTGGGTATCCAGTGCGAGCGGCAGGCATAACCTGGGCGTTGCCACGAACGTAGACCAGGGATTCGCGCTGATCGGTGGCGGCGCTTTTGCCGATTACGGTACGGGCGCCGGAGCCATGTTGACGGAGTCCCGCCCCGTGAATGACTATAACTTCAGCACCTGGGTAGGTACTTCGAAAGACCACCACGTTGAAAGCTATCATACCTTGTATGTGTACGCAATAGGTTTACGGTTAAAGAATATTTCTTCAACTACGCTCAAGAATTACCTGACGGTTAACTCCAACACTTCCGCTTACGTGGCGCATCCCAACACGTCGGTTTCGGTACCGACGGGCTATAAGCTGATCGGCGGTGGTGCAAGAGTAAACTGGTCCGGGCAGGGCAACCTCCTGGTGGATTCGCACCCCAACACCACGTTGACCACCTGGTCGGTAGCCAGCAAAGACCACGTTAATTCTTCCCCGGCTACCATCGAGGCGTACGCAATCGGGCTGAATCCGATCATCCCGGGCTTCGGTGAAATTGAAGTAGCCCTGCAAACGGCGCAGAGCAGCACGACTCAGAAGGGGGTAGCCACGGCCACGTTGAACGTAGAGCAAACCTCGGTATTGAGCTGCATCGGCGCTGACTCTTACAGCGATGCGACCGGCCGCCTGTTAACGGCCATGTACCCGGCCGATGGAAACTCCAGAACAGTATATGCGAGAACAAAAGACCACGTATTTGCCAGCCCCGGCTACGTAATCGTGAAGGCAATTAAACTCAAAAAGAAGATTTAATTTGTACTGAGTTTTAAAGCTTGCCATTTAACTGCTGCGTACCTCTCCCCAAGAGGTACGCAGCAGCTTTTTTGGGCCTGCTGCACAACGGGCTTCGGATGACTCGTTCACGGTACGGTTTTCCATGAGCAGTACGGCAGCACCCGTAACGCGGCAATGGGTAACCGCAAAACCCGGAAAAATCTAAACGGAAAAGTTACCTCTGTCCGTTATAGGGATAATAAGCAGGATTTCAGCGGGTAACCGGACGGTTTTTGCCCTAAATCCGTACTTTTGTCAAGCAAACCGATCAGAACGATATGGTCAAACCCATTCGGGCCCTCTTGCTGCTGGCATATACTGCGCTGTTGCTCGCCGCGGCGCTTTACCTGCTGCCGCCCGAACTGAAAGTATCCGATACACTGACGCTCAAATCTTTCACGGTCCGGAGCCTGTTCGAAAAGCAGCAGACCCACTACGCCGACATTTCCGACATCAGGACCAAGTTTGCCGAACCCGATTCCGATACCGTATTCGTACCCACCGCCCACGGCAACCCGAAAACGCCGGCGGAGCCCAGGCCCGAGGCGCGGGAGGTCCGCCAGCCCGTAAACCGGCCCCTCGCCGCCGATACGCTGCCCCAACGCTACCTGATCCAGTACGGGGAGGCCGACACCGCCCTTTTTGCGCTGTTCCGTTCGCTCAATGCGCTTTCCTACACGCCCCAACTCATCCGCGTGCTGCACTACGGCGATTCGCAACTGGAAGGCGACCGCATTACGTCGTCGCTGCGCCAGAAGCTCCAGAACCGGTTTGGCGGCTGCGGCGTGGGGCTGGTGCCCCTCTACGACCCCGTCGGGGCCCGCCACTCGATCCTCGTCAAGTCGGAGTACCCCTGGCAGAAGATCTTCGTGTACGGCAACGGCTACAGCCGGGCCAATCCGAACCTGTACGGCGTGATGGGCAGCTACTACACGTATTCTTTCGAGGGCCCGCCGCCCCGCGACAGCCTGGCCGCCGCCGGCGATTCGGCCGCCCGCAAAAAGTGGCAGCGGGTTTCGGTGGACGTGTACCGCAACCGCCGGTCGGTGGGCCGCGAACGCCAGGTAGAACGGGTTAAAATCCTGTACCGCAACGCCCGCAAGCCCTTCGAGCTGACCATTAAAACGAAGCAGGACACGCTCGACCGGCTCACGATCCCGCGCGACTCCGCGGCCGTGTGCAGCATGTACGAGTACGCCCTTCCCCCCGGTGAGCCGTTCGAACGCGTGCAGGTATCGTTCGGCAGCAGCGCCAGCCCGGCGTTTTTCGGCCTGGCCCTCGACTGCAAAGAAGGCGTGGCCGTCGATAACATTGCCTTCCGCGGCAGTTCGGGCATTGACTTTACCCGCATGAACCGGTCGGTGCTGGCCTGCCAGCTGGCGGCTTTGAACGTAAAATGCATCATCCTCCAGTACGGCGTCAACGTGGTTCCTTACCAGACGCAGGATTACAAGTATTACGAACACCAGTTCTACAGCCAGCTCAAAATGCTGCGCGAACTTGCACCGGACGTAAGCATCCTGGTGGTGGGCGTGTCGGACATGTCCCGCAAGGAAGGCGAGGTTTACGTATCTTATCCCAACATCGAAAAGATCAGGAACGCCCAGCGCCGGGCCGCCTTCCGGGCCGGCTGCGCCTTTTGGGACTTGTACGAGGCAATGGGGGGTAAAAACTCCATGCCGAGCTGGGTGTTTGCCACCCCGGCCCTCGCCAACAAAGACTTTACGCACTTTACTCCGAAGGGGGCTCAGTTGGTCTCGGAGATGTTATACAAAGCCATCGTATCCGAGTATGAAAAGTTTAACAGCCTGTAGCGGGGCCCTGCTCCTGCTGGGTGTGGGTGTGCTGGGCACCGGCGTCCGGAACAAAAGCCGGGAAGACGCCGCCCCTGCCCCCCTCGCCGTGCATCGCCCCGCCGCCGCGCCGGGAAGCGGTTTCTACTACCCTTTCATTCACAAAGACAAAAACGTAATCATCCGGCGGGGCGACGAGCCGCTCGAAGCCTTTTACGGGTCGCTCGATTCGCTCACCGGGGGCACGCGGCGCAAGGTAAACGTGGTGCACATCGGCGACTCGCACGTGCAGGCCGACATGTTTCCGGGCAAGCTCCGCGAAAGCTTCCACCTCGACCCGGCCCTGGGCAACGGGGGCCGCGGCCTCACGTTCCCTTACCGCGCCGTAGGCACCAACAGCCCGGTCAACCTGAAGGTCGCCTACACGGGTGCCTGGACGGGCTGCCGCAACATTGCCCGTGCCCAAACCTGCGACTGGGGCCTGACCGGCATCACGGCCACCACCAACGACCCGGAGGCGACGTTTACCATCAACCCCAACCTCAACGCCCCGCTCGGGCTCACCTACCCCGTTACGCGCATCAAAGTGTTCTACGACGTGCACAACGCCTCGCAGTTCACCGTGAACCTGCTCAACGAAGGCGTGGTTGCCACCCGCCACCCCGACCCGCGGGGCTTCGTGGAGTTCCGGCTGGAAACCCCGGTGGACGAGGTGCGCATCGGCTTGCAGAGAAGCGGCCCCGACCAGTTGGCGTTTACCCTGCAAGGCGTGACCCTCGAAAACGACCAGCCCGGCGTGCAGTACCATTCGGTGGGCATCAACGGCGCCGAAGTGGGCTCATTTCTGCGCAGCCCGCACCTGGAGGCGCAACTGGCCGTGCTCGAGCCCGACCTGGTGATCGTGTCGCTGGGCACCAACGACGCCTTTCCGGCCAGCTTCGACCCGGTGGCGTTCAAACGGGGCTACGGCACCCTCATTCAGCGCATCCGGCGGGCGGCACCCCGGGCTTCGGTGCTGCTCACGGCCCCGGGCGATTGCTACCGCGGGCGGAAGTACCCCAACCTCAACAATGCCAAAGCCACCCGGCAACTGCTGGAACTGGCCGAGGAGACGGGCAGCGCCGCCTGGAATTTCTACGAGGTGATGGGCGGCCTGCGGTCCATCGGCAAGTGGTACGCCAGCGGGCTGGCCGCCGCCGACAAGGTACACCTCACCCGCAAGGGCTACGAGTTGCAGGGCACGTTGCTCTACGAGGCGCTGCTCAACGACTACTACGCCTACAGCGGCAGCCATAAGGTGCACGTGTCGGAAGTGGGGAAAAGGAATGTCAAATTTTGATGGCTATATGGCTATATGGCTGTTGGATAAACCATTTAACCATTCAACAATTAGCCATATAACCATATAGCCATGTAACCATATAGCCTTTCTTACCAGTACAACCATTCGCTATTACAACCTAACGCTTACGACCCTTGCAGTTTCTCCGGGATTTTTTTGCTTTTGACGAGCAGAAGCCGATGATCTTTACCACGTCGGGCTTCTGGCTGTTCTTTGGCTTCGTGCTGCTGGTGTACCAGTTCATCTACCAGCGGAAGATGGCCCGCAACCTTTTCCTGCTGGTGTGCAGCATCTTCTTCTACTACAAGTCGGGCGGCTTTTTCGTGCTGCTGCTGCTGCTGACCACCCTGGTCGATTACAACCTGGGCTGGCTGGTGTACCGGGCCCGCACCCAATGGCAGAAGAAAGTCCTGATCGTGCTGAGCCTGGTGGTCAACCTGGGCATGCTGTCGTATTTCAAGTACTCCTACTTCTTCGCCGACCTGCTGCAAAGCGTTGCCGGCATCCAGATCCAGCCCGTCAACTACCTGGCCGTGTGGCAAAACGCCCTTACCGGCTCCAGCTTCGACATTGCCCAGATCATCCTGCCGGTCGGCATTTCGTTCTACACCTTCCAGAGCATCAGCTACGTCATCGACATTTACCGGGGCGAGCTCAAGCCGGTGAACAACCTGTGGGACTTCGCCTTTTTCGTGAGCTTTTTCCCGCAACTGGTGGCCGGACCCATCGTGCGGGCCACCGACTTCGTGCCGCAGATCGACGAGTCGTACCACCTCACTCCCGCCGAGTTCAACCACGCCCTGTTCCTGATCGTCAACGGCCTGGTGAAGAAAATCCTGATCTCCGACTACATTTCGGTCAACTTCGTGGACCGCGTGTTTGAAAGCCCGGTCAGCTATACCGGCTTCGAAAACCTGATGGCCGTGTACGGCTACGCCATCCAGATCTACTGCGACTTTTCGGGCTACACCGACATTGCCATCGGCGTGGCGCTGCTGCTGGGCTTCCGGCTCACCATCAACTTCGATTCGCCCTACGTGTCGGCCAACATCACCGAGTTCTGGCGGCGGTGGCACATTTCGCTTTCCACCTGGCTGCGCGACTACCTCTACATCTCGCTGGGCGGCAACCGCAGGGGCCGCTTCCGCACGTACCTCAACCTGCTGATCACCATGCTGCTGGGGGGCCTCTGGCACGGGGCGCACATCAAGTTCATCCTCTGGGGCGGGCTGCACGGGGCGGGGCTGGCCCTGCATAAAATGTGGATGGAGTGGACCGGCACGCGGGGCCGCGAAAGCAAGGGCCTGGGCCGGCTGGCCGGGCAGGTGTTCACGTTTCACTTCGTGGCCTTCTGCTGGATCTTTTTCCGCGCCGGCAACATGGAAATTGCCGGGCAGGTGCTCACCCAGATCGGTACCAGGTTCCAGCCGGAACTAATCCCACAGATGCTGGACGCCTACGCGTTTATCTTCGGGCTGATGTTCCTGGCCTACGTCATCCACTGGCTGCCCCGCCGCTTGAAAGAGCAACTCGAAGGGGGCCTGTACTACGTGCCCGACCTGGCAAAAGCCGCCCTGGCCGTAATCGTCATCCTGGGTCTCTACCAGGTCCGGACGGCCGCGGTACAGCCGTTCATCTACTTCCAATTCTAGATCGGGATTCCCAGGATTAGGAGATTACCAGGATGGATCGGGATTTTTGGGAGTAGCGGATTGCCGGGATGGACCGGGATTTTTCACGCTGCCGTACCCCCCGGCAAGCCGGCCCGAATGGTTCCCGACAATACCCGGATGAAACGGGCGAATTGGGGGATACTTGATTGATAATTAAGTAATTATCGCTATAATAATCCGTAATTTCCGGTTCTGATCCGTAAAAACCGACCCATCTTGAAATACGGAAGGGCGGATTGTTCGTATGTATCATTTTTTCACGATAACTGCCTCCCTACGTAGATGAAGTCAGCGCCGCTGCCCCCCAATGAATCTGAACGCCTCCGCGAACTACTTTCCCTGGAAATTCTCGACACCGGGCACGAAAGCCAGTTTGACGAAATCGTGCAACTGGCTTCCCACATTTGCGAAGCCCCCATTTCCCTGGTTACCCTGGTGGACGAATCCAGGCAGTGGTTTAAGGCCAGGGTGGGCCTGGATGTTACCGAGACGTCGCGGGATGCGTCTTTCTGCGCCCATACCATCCTGGAGGATGGCGTGTTCGTGGTGGAAGATGCCCGGGCCGACGAACGGTTTCACGACAATCCCCTCGTGACCGGCAGCCCTCACATCCGGTTTTACGCCGGCTTCCCCCTGAAGACTTCAAGGGGCCACAACATCGGCTCCCTCTGCGTGATCGACACCCGCAAGCGGGAACTCACCGGGGCGCAAAAAACGGCGCTGCAACTGCTGGCCCGGCAGGTGATCAAGGAACTCGAACTGCGGCAAGCCAACCGGGAACTGCAACGGAAGAACCAGATGCTGCAAGGCTTCCTGAGCAACATTCCCCTGATCGCCTACCGGGTGGACGGCAACGGCACCATCAGAGAATCCGTGGGATCGGGGCTTAAAGCCCTGGGTTTCACCAACAACCAACTGGTGGGCCAAAGCGCCTTCGGGTTACTGCCCGAAATGGCCGATACCATCCGGGAGGTGCTCAGGACGGGCAAAAGCACCTTTGTGAGCAGCGGCCGCCGGAAGGGCAGGGAATGGCACTTTGAACATTACGTTTTCCCCGACGAGACCAATGCCGGGGGCGTGATCGGCTTTGCCCTCAACGTCACCAAGCGAATGCATTTCGAACGGGAATTGCGGGTAGCCAAGGAGACGGCCGAACGGGCTACCCACGCCAAAAGCCGGTTCCTGGCCAATATGAGCCACGAAATCCGCACCCCCATCAGCGCCATCCTCGGATTTGCCCAGGTGCTCAAACAGCAGCCGCTGCCCGCCGAGGCGCAGGAGTACCTGAGCTACATCAGTGCTTCGGGCGAAATCCTGCTCAAACTCATCGGCGACGTGCTGGACCTGACCAAGATTGAAGAAGGCAAATTTGAGCTGCACGAGGAGCGCTTCCACCTGCGCGAAGTGATGAACTCCAGCCTGCACCCCTACCAGTTCAGGGCGCAGGAGAAGGGCTTGCAGTTTGAACTGCTCTTCGACGACAACCTGCCCGACTACACCATCGGCGACGCCAACAAACTGTCCCAGATCATCATCAACCTGATCGGCAACGCCCTCAAGTTTACCCGGACCGGGGGAATTCAAGTCCGGTTCACCCTCCAGCAGCCCGCGCAAGTGGGACAAACGGCCATGCTCAAGGTGTCGGTGACCGATACCGGCATCGGCATTCCGGCCGACAAAAGGGACCAGATTTTTCAAAGCTTCACCCAGGCCGACGCTTCGATCAACCGCCAGTTCGGCGGCTCGGGACTGGGCCTGGCCATTGTCAAGGAACTCGTCGAACGCATGGGCGGGGTACTGGGCGTAGAGAGCAGCAACGCTGCCGAGAACGGCACCGGCACGGCCGGCAGCACCTTCTGGTTCAGCATTCCGCTGCGGATCGCCGAACCGCCCGTGACGCTGCCCGACGCGCCTCCGCCCGCCCAATCGGTCTACTTCAGGGACCAGGTACACGTGCTGCTGGTGGATGACAACGAGATCAACCAGCGGCTGGCGGGGTTGATGCTGCGGAACGCGGGTTGCCGGGTAACGGCGGCGGGCAACGGCCAGGAGGCAATCGACCGGCTCAAAGCCGTCCCCTTCGACCTGGTGCTGATGGACATTCAGATGCCGGTGCTGGACGGCTACCAAGCCACGCGCTGGATCCGGGAAAAGCTCAAACTGGCCCTGCCCGTGATCGGCCTGAGCGCCAACGTCTACAAGGAGGAAATTGAACAGTGTTACCAGGCCGGCATGAACGATTACCTGAGCAAGCCGTACACCGAGCGGAGCCTCCGGGAGAAACTCGCCAAGTGGATTGCCCTGCCCAACCAGCCGGGTGCCGCCACCGGTGAAACGGGCGGTACGGCCGGAAAACTCACCGACCTGACTTTTCTCAGGGATCTCTTTAACGGCGATGCCCTGTCGGTACGGGGCATGGTGCTTGATTTTATCGAGCAGCAGCAGGTGCTGATTACGCAAATGAATGAAGCCCTGGCGGGCCGGGACTGCAAAAAGCTGGCGGCCCTGGCGCACAACATGCGGTCTTCCATCGTGGCGGTCGGGCTGGAAGCCCTCACCGAACCCCTGCTGACCCTCGAAATGCTCGCTAAGGAAGGAAAAGACGGGGCGGAGCTGGGAGAAACCTTCCGGAAAATAGAACGGATCAACCAGGTGGCTACCGAAGAACTCCGGGCCGTTGCCGGGGAATAGGGTTTACCCCGGCAGACCGGCGGCCAGCACGGCATCCAGCCGGCTGAAGGCACCTTTGTCTTTGGCAATAAAGGCCAGCACGCCCGACTGCAATAACTCCTGTTCCTTGTCCTGCTGGTTGCTCATGAAAATAACTTTGGGATTCCAGGGGCACTCCAGCAGGACCTTGAGCACCTGCTGGCCGTTGAGGGCATTGTCGCCGCCAAGCTGGTAGTCGAGAAGCAGGACCTGGGGCTGGAGGTGCAGGTGAGCCAGGCATTTTTCGCCCGACGAAAAAACGTGCACGTCGAATCTGCCGGCATTGTTGAGGTGCACCTGGAGCAGGCGGGCAAACATCGGGTTGTCGTCAACCACGAAAACGGGTAGGGGCATCATGCAAAAAGGCGGGACTGGCGTACAATCCAAAACAGTACCATGGGGTCTTTGACGAAGTACCGGCGGAACAACCGCTTCGGCTCCTGCACGAAGCGGTAAAACCACTCCATTCCCATGCGGGTAAATACCTTGGGCGCCCGGGTCACCAGGCCGGACTCAAAGTCGATGGTCGCCCCGATGGCCATGTAGGTGTTCACCTTCAGGCCGCGGGCCATCAGCAGTTCGATGAGCAACTCCTGCTTGGGCGACCCCAGGCCCACGGCCACCGCAGTCGCCCCGGAAGCTTCCACCCGCGCAATGATGTCTTCGATCTGGGCCGGGTCGTGTTCAAAACCAAAGGACGGTGAGTAATATCCGACCACGGGAGCATTGTATTTGCGTTTCAACGCTTCGTAGGCCCGGCGTGAATGTTCGGGCGTGGTGCCGCCCAGCAGGAATATCCGCACGTCGGGATCGTTGCTGTAGTGTTGGCATACGGCCGGGAAGTAATCCGAACCCGCAATCTGCTGCAAAGCCGACGAGAAGAAATACCGGGACAGTACCGATAAAATCTTGCTGTCGCACAACACCAGGTCCGCCTGCTTGTACACCCGGTAGAAAGCCTCGTTCATCCGTAAGTTGTAGAGGTGGTCAATGTTGGGCGTTACGATGAACCGGGCCGTTTTGAACTGCGTGAGGGCTTGCTGCCAGTTCAGGTTGTCTACTTCAATGTTTAACACTCTGACTTTGGATTCCATTGGGGTGGGGAGTTAAAGGGGTTCCAGACCGGTCAAGCAGGCAGGTAGGTGAAGCGCCCTGCTGATGATACAAAGATACCCACCCCACTGCCGGGGGCCGGAAATATTCGCCGGGTAACCTCCTTTGCCCGCCGAGTGGGCCAAAAAAACAGCCGGTTGAAAGGCTGCCCGGAAGGGCCCGGTGGGGTTCCGCGGGGCGGCGTGGACAACGGCCCGAACGGCAAAGAAAAAGCCCCGGACGACGTGATCCGGGGCTTTTCTGGGTTGTTCCGGCGGCTGCCGGATCGCCTTTCAAAGTGCAGAAGCAGCATGATGCGAATGCTGCCCGGCCGGGCCCTGGCGGGGAAATTGCGCGGGGCCCAGAACCACAAAAACCAGCAATAGGCTGGTATTTTGTTCCTTGCAAATAGTACAAGAGTGCTTTGAATTAGGGACTTAAATATAAGCTGCGGACCGCTGAGTGGTGGCAATTATTCGCCCAGTGGGCCGATTTTACCGGTGGCTTGGACGAATACGCAGCCGGATGTACAGCGCCTCACAACTTAAGCCGGAAAACCTTGCGGGTTTCCAAAACCCGAACGCAAAAGCATTGAACCGCTGGCGGCGCTACCGGCCCGTCAAGGCCCGGATCAATTCCGCCTGGTAATTCTCCCCCTGCCCGTTGGTAAAACCGAACCCGGTGCTTTTGTAATCCCAGTTGGCCCAGGCAATGTTGTTTTTCTCCAGCACGCTTCGCACGTCGCGGTACCAGCGCAACCGGTCGGCCGCCGGTACCGTCGAGAGCGTTCCCCACTCCCCGCAGTACAACCGGAGGCCGTGCCGGCGGGCAAATTGCAGCGGTGCCTGCACGTCTTTTTCAATCTGCCCGGCATCGTACCCCTGCCGGGCGCCGTGCTTTTTCAGCATGGCCGCTACCTCCGCGGGTACCGCCGACAATTCTTCCTCGGTGACGGTGGGCCCCGGGTAATGTACCGGCCCGGTGTAGCGGCCGATCTCCGTCCAGGGCGCCTGGTGATGGGTGAGCAAAAAGGGCGCGTAGTAGTGAAAGCTCAGCAGAATGTTCCGGTCGCCGGGCGGTACGCGAAAGGCGTCAAACGCTTCGGCCGATTGCCGGGGAGCGGGCCCTACCACGATTACCCGCCCGGGTTCCGTTTTCCGGATGGAGGCAATGGCTTTGGCGGCCAACGCATTCCAATCTTCGGGGTGTTCGGTTACGGGTTCGTTCAAGAGTTCATACGCCACCTGCCGCACCGGGTACCGCTTCAGTTCGGCGGAGAGTTCCCGCCAGCAATTCAAAAAGCGTTCCCGGGCGGCCGGTTGCCGCCAGAGGGGTTGATCCGGGTCGTTGAAATGGTGCGTCCTCAGCACGTGCAGGTCCACGATCACCCTCAGCCGGTGCGCAAGGCACCACGCCAGGGCCTGGTGCAGCAAGGCAAATGCTTCCGGGTCTTTCTGCCCGGCTTCGTCCCACATCTGCACTTCGTCGATGGGCAGCCGGATGTGGTCGAACCCCAGGGAAGCAATGTTGGCTACGTCTCTTTCGGTAAAAAAAGCTTTCCGCGCGGCCCCGGTATGGTCGTTTTGCGACAACCAATGGCCGATGTTGGTACCTCTTTTCACGTCGAAGTCAACGGGCCCTACCACGCTTTGCGTAAAGAATGAACACCCGGAAAATACCAGCCCCAGGCTGGTCCAAAGCAGAAAAACAGCCCTCGTCATCGCAATATAGCCCTCCAATTGTTTACTGCGTACGCTCGATTACGTCGATGTAGTCGCTGATCATGCGTTCCTGCCGGAACTTTTGTTCGAACACCAACCGGGCGTTGCGCGACAGTTGCCGGTACGCGTCGGTGGCAGGCAGGGGCAGGTTGTTGAGCACGCCGATCAGTTCGGGGTAGCTGTTGGCCGCCATGCCGTTGAAGCCGTCCCGGAGAATCTCCATATTGCCGCCCACGTCGTTGCAAAGGATCGGTTTGCCGAACATGCAGCCTTCGATCAGCGTCAACGGCAATCCTTCATTGGTCGAAAACAACAGGACGTAATCGTACGCCGGCAGCGTTTCCCGGATGGGCACAAAACCCAGGGTCCTGAAATGCTGCGCGTCTTTCGTAACCGCTCTTAATTCTTCCAGTTGGTTGCCGGTGCCCGCAAAATGGATGTGAATTCCGGGTTTCAACTTTCCGGCCAGCTGTTCAAACACTTCCAACTGCCGCTTGACCTTGGTGATCCGGCCCGGGTACAGGATGTTGATCGTGCCGGGCGCAGCCCCCGCTGCCGCCGGACGCTCCGGAAGGAAACCGCCGCCCCCATCCTCCAGGCCATTGTAAATGACTTCCACCCGTTCGGGCGTTACCCCGAAATAATTCACCAGGTTTTCCTTCACCCTTCCCGAAACGGCAACGATCTCCGGGGGGAACAACGTGAAGTGCTTCAAGTTGTGGAACTCGTTGTGCGAAACGTGGATGAGCCGGAACCGCAGGCCCGTCATTTTCCGGGCCAGGTACAGGTACGTGGTCATTTTGCGGTGGTGCGAAAACACCACCGCGTTTTGCAACTGCCGCACGTTGGGGAGGCTGAGTTTCAGGTAGTCGCTGCTTTTGATGCGGTAGTCGGGATGGAGTGCCGGGAAAGGGTCGGGCCCCCCGATGTACGATTCGTACTTACGCGCCTTCAGGTTGTTGTGGATGCTCAGCACCACGGATTCCGCCCCGCCGTATTCGGTAAACCCCCGGTACACATTGTAGATTTTCATGGTTACGCCACGTTTACGATCAAAAAGACTTCCTGATTACGCATTCTGTTGTTTAATATGCCTGCAAATCAACACTTTACGAACAACGAATAACCAACAACGAATCAGAGTTCTTGCGTCACCCGGAGGCCATTCCTCCGGACAATGTGCGCCGGGACGCCCACGACGGTACAGTTCCCGGGTACATCCTTCACGACAACCGCATTGGCGCCTACTTTCGAATTGCTGCCGACGGTCACCTTACCGATGATTTTAGCCCCGGCATGAATCGTGACGTTGTCCTCGATGACCGGATGATCCGTTGGGTTGGAAAAGCCAATGGTCACTTGCTGGTTGATCCAGCAATCCCTGCCAATGGACTTGGCCGCAATGATGGTGGCAAAGCCGTGTTGAATAAACAAGCCCGGCCCGATTTGCCCGGCTTCGAGGTACAGCGTGCGCAACGGGGAACAGAGCAACTTTAGGGGGAGGGCAAACCCGCCCGCCCGGTAGTAGAACAGGTTGCGAAACTCGGGGACAAAGGTCATCAGGTGCAGAAAACCCACCTGCTCTTTCCGGTGAATCCGCAGAATCGTTAACCAGCGGGAGGTGTCATACTGCATTACCCTGCGGTTGGCGTGCAGGTTGAACAGGAGCCAGTGGGGCACAAGCCTAATGGTGCTCACCAGCAGGCGCAATTTGTTTAACGCGTTTTTCATATGTGGTTGGTTGAATGCATTCCCGTAGATAGAACGGGTGGAACGGTCACCCACTTTGTACTTTTTCTTCATCCGCGCAGTACAGGCGCGCCGGTCAGCGGTATCGCATGATGTTGAGCCTCAGCAGCATATTAGTATAGGTAGCTTTATAGAACAGGACCTGGGGCGTCGCCAGCGTCAGCAGCAGGGCCGCCAGCCTGACGGGCAGGTTTCCTTTTTTTACCGACATGAAATTGATGAAAATCACCCTTTGCAGGTACCAGCCATTGATTTCGTGCAAGTCCCGGCGCGTCAGTTGCGACCGGTATTTGTCAATAAATTTCTCCTTGATGGACCGGAACGCTTTGTGGCACGCAAACAGCGCCTTGGCTGATGGGCATACCCCGTTCCGGTAGATCACGCTTGCAACCTGCGGGTCCAGCCGCATGCCCAGGATTTCGTCGAGCAGCTTCGTGGCGATGGGAAGGTGGTTTTCGGCCTGGCTGGCCCGGTTGCTGATGGACACGCCCTGCTTGTTGAGCCGGTACAGGAAATGGGGCTTCTGAATGTTGTGAAACTGTTTGCCGTCGAGCAGAAGCCGGGCCCACAGGTCGTAGTCTTCCACGTGCAGCACGGCCGGCGATTCGCGGTACCCGTAGGTCTTGAGCACGTCGGCTTTGAGCATCACGGCCGGGTGGTTCACCGGCGGGTTGAACAGGGCCACGAACTGGCAGGCCAGGTGACTGGTGCAGTCAAAATCGGTGATGCGGCCCAGCATTTTCCCGCCGGCGTTGATCACGTACACGGCCATTGCCACCACGTCGTAGTGCGGGTTGCGCCGGAAAACCGCTACCTGCTCCTCGATCCGGTGCGGCAGCGAAACGTCGTCGGCGTCCATGCGGGCAATGTAGGCGCCGCGGGCCAGCCCGATGGCCTTGTTGAGGGTGCCGATGAGCCGGAGGTTTTTTTCGTTGTGGACCACCCGGATGCGGCGGTCCCTGGCGGCAAGCCCGTCCAGGATGGCGCCGGTGCGGTCTTTCGAACCGTCGTTGACGCAGATGATGTCCAGGTTGGGGTAGGTCTGGCTGGTAATGGAACCGATGGCTTCTTCCAGGTACGTTTCGGCGTTGTAACACGGGATGATCACCGACACCAGGGGCAGGTCATTCGTCATCAGTACACGGAGGTTTGGTGTTGGACTACTTGGGAAGCGAATTCTTGCAAAAAAGCCTCTTTGGAAAACCGGGCGGCCTTTGCCAGCGCATTCCGCTTCATCCGCGCCACGGCTTCCCGGTCGTGCTGCAACGCCGACAGGGCCGCCACGAACTGGCCCGTCTCCAGGCAGAAGAACGCGCTGCCCGCATCGCAGTAGTCGCGGATGGAACCCACGTCGGAAACCACCTGGATGTGGCCTACCGCCAGGGAAGTCGTGATCACGTTGCTGCCGATGGTGTCTTCGAGTACCGACAGGTTCACATCGCACTGCTGCATCAGCGCCAGCAGGTCAGCTTCTTCGAGGAAACCGTATACTCTGGCATTGGGGAACGGCTCGAAAATGGACCCCAGGTTTGACCGGCCCATGCACACGTGAAAAGTGACCCCCGGTGTGCTTTGGACGATGTCGCGCAGCTGCGTGTAGTTGCGTTTGAGGTTGCCCATGCAGATCACCTGGAGGGCGGCCGCGGTGCCCGTACCGGAAGGGGCCGGTTTGTAATACGCTGTATCGGCGTAGTGGAAGGTTTGCACCACTTCTTGCTTGAACCCGATGCCGAGCAGGAATTTTTTGAGGCTGCTGCCGAACACGAATACTTTGTCCACCCGGTTGAGTTTATCCAGAATCCGCTTTTCGGATTGGTACAGTTCGAGCAAATGCTTGCCCGACAGGTGCACCAGCGCGTAGAAGGGATTCGTAACGCCGTGGCGCCGCAGGATGTCCACCGTAACGTCCTGGTGGGCCACGCCTTTGGAAAGGTACTCCATGAAGAAGACCTTGTCGTTTTTCTTGAGTACGGCCAGCAGGTAGTAGGCCACCCCCACGGCGTACACCCGCGACAAGTAGCTCCCGTACTTAAATTCCTGCGGAATGTGTTTCACCAGTTCCACTTCCCCGAGGTGCTTGTCGAGGTAGCGGGCCAGGTACGCCATCCCCGCGTGGTTGCCCTTGGTGCTTTCAAACTCGTAGTAAACCAGATACGTTTTTCCCATACATTCAGTGATAAGTGGTTGCGGTACGTTCTTCCCGCCGGAGTGGTTGGGTTTATCCTTTCGGGGCGTTTTTAAGGTTGAGCACGTTCTCTTTGAATACGGCCGTGTTGGGCAGCACGAACACCAGGAATACCAGCCAGCCGACGGCAAACACGGCGTAGGGCGAAACGAGGGAAGACAGGAAAATAAAACCCCCGACCAGCGCCGCGCTGCCCGCGTAGAACAGAAACGTCTCCCGGACGGTCGCTATGTGCTTGCGGATGAGCAGGATATCCTGGGCCACGTGGAACGCCAGGAACGACAGGAAGATGGCGTAGTTGATCACCAGCAGGGACTTGACGAAGTACAACCCCACGAAGATCAGGACCAGGTTTGCCGCCAGCGACAGGATGTTGAACCACATGTCGAACCGTTCGAGCCGCATGGCAACCAGCAGGTTGGCCTGCAAGTAGGCGGTCGGGAACACCAGGATGGTCAGAAACATCTGCTTGGTGTAAAAAGCGGTATCGCGGTACGCCTCCCCGAACGCCAGCGGGATGAGCAGGTCGGCAAACGCGTAAATGAAACTGAACGAGAACAGGCCGAACAGCAGGTACACCTTGAACACGTTCCGGTAGAAGGATTTGAATTCCGTGTGCTGGCCGGCGTTGAAGAGTTTGATGAGGGAAGGGAAAACGGTGGTGGAAACGACCAGGGGCAACAGTTGCGCCAGGGAGAAAAGCTTGAAGGAAATTTCGTAGTGGGCCACGTCTTTCAGCGTGAGCACCTTCGACACGATGATGTGGGCGATCCGCCAGTAGATAATGGCGACGCTGCCAATCACGATAAAGCTCCAGTTCGCCACGATCAACTCCCTGATCTGCCGCAGGCTCACCCGGCTCTGCCACAGGCTGTGCAACTTGAGGCTGCCCGAAGAACCGATCCGCAGAAACAGGCCCAGCGTGCAGAACCGGATCACGATCAGCGCCACCGACAGCGTGAGGATGGAGAACGGGTACACGAACAACAGGCACGCCACCAGGAACTTGGTGATCGCCTCGATGATGAATACGACGAACGTTTTCCGCTGCGTGGCTTCGGCGATGTTGATGTTGCGGATGGAATAGATGATGTTGTCAAACACGATGTTGGCCCCGAACAGGAGCGAAAGCAACCGGATGTCGGGGTCCGGGTAGAGCAAATACCCCAGCGCGACGTTGACCCCGAAAAAGAACAACCCGAACCAGATCTGCATCTTCACGAACCGGTTGACCAGGGTTACCTTGTCGTCGGTATTGACGATTTCGCGGATGAACCACTGGCCCAGCCCCAGCGCCGAAAAACTGGCGATCAACTGGTACAGCGTGTTGGCGATCAGGTAGCGGGCAAAATCGGCCGTGGCGTAGTGCCGGGCGATGATCACGAAAAAGACGCTCAGAAACACGTTCTGGACGATGTTGGAAACCAATCCCCACAAACTGTTCTTCAATACCTCCGATTGGCCCAAATGCTTTATTTTTCCGAACATGGTCAGGTGGTCTGTTAAGGTTGAAGGGAGGGCCGGGCGGGTTGAAGCCCGTACACTTTCCGGTATTTGATCGCCAGGAAATTGATGAACAGGAAAATGGGCAGGATTTCCGACGAAAAGGGCGACCAGTCCGTGAACCCGTTGATGGCAATGGCTACCGTCAGCCCGACCTGGGTCAGCGACAACACCCGGTTTTGTCCCCGGGCCAGGTCATTCTTCGAGTCGGCGATGTTTTTGCCCAGGAAAACCAGCCAGGCGGCAAACCCGACCAGCCCCGTTTCCAGCAGCATGATCAGGTGAATGTTGTGTACCTGGTGCTCCAGGAAAAAGTCGGGCGGGGCGAGGTGACTGATCAGGTAGTAATGGTCGGCGAAGAACTCCAGGTGCGCGTTGAGCCCCACACCGATGAGCGGCGAAGCGTAGAACCCTTCCAGGGCCATCAGCCAGTGCAGCAACCGGTTTTCCACCTGGTCCGACGCGTCGCTCTGGAGAAACATCTCGCTGAAGGGCGAATAAAACACCAGCCAGCCCGCCAGCACCACCACGGGCAACACGAATTTTGCCACGTTGGCCAGCGACAGGAAGTTCTTGCCGGCGTTTTTGTTGACGAACAGCAGGAACACCATGATGCACAGAAACGCCAGGTACGAAGAGCGGGAGAACGTAAGCACGATGAGCACGGCGCTGGTGCCCAATAGCAGGAGGCTGCCCCGGGTGCGGTACTTGTTGAGCCAGCACGACAGGAAAAAGGAAGCCGAAATGTTGGTGAACAGCGCCAGGGAATTTGGGTGTACCAGGGTGCCGATGGCGGCACTCGACCGGCTGCCGTAGCGGGTAGCCGATTCGAGTCCATCCTTTTTGAAAAAGGTAGTCACCGCTTCCACGTTCAGAATCGGGAACAGGATGGCCAGCAGCATGTGCAGGACGGTCAGGAAGGCCAGGCCGAAAAAGAACCCTTTCAGCATTTCTTCGTAATCGAGGATGCTGAAGAGCATTTTGAACAACAGGACGTGGGAAAAGAAGAAAAGCGCGAAGATCATCGTGGCCGTGGGGGATTCGTTTTCCGGGTTCACCAGTGACATCAGGATGAGTGCCCCCACGACGGTCATCCAACCGGAGGCTTGCAGCAGCACTTCGCTCCGCTTGAGGTGGTGAATCCGGAACAGGGCAATGAGCAGGAACAGGAAGAACGAGACGGGCAAAAAAAGCTCATTGCCCATCGTGCCCGCGTTGGTGAAGAAGGCTTCGGTTTGCAGGTTGAACTGTACCTGGAGCGGAATGCTGATCACGTAGAGGCTTGCCAGCAGGAAACCGGCCGGCTTGTTTTTGGACGAAAGCCATACCCACGTCAGCAGGTGCAGGGCGGCAACCAGCGCAAAAAAGGGTATTTTATACATCTTTCTCCATCCGTTTTATACCACCTGGTTTTCGCGGCCGTACCCAAACCCGTAGCCGTAATACTTTTTGCCCCAGCCCCGGCCTTTCACGCCGTTGAAGACGATTTTCAGGTTGGGCAACTGCGCGGTCCGGGCGTATTCGTCCAGCCGGCGCAGACCCGTTTTGGGGGTTACGGCGTGCCTGACCACGAAAAGGGTCAGGTCGGCGTGTTGCGCCAGCACGTAGGCATCCGTGGCGCGTGCCACCGGCGGGGTATCGATGATCGTATAGTCGTAGTGCTGGTCGAGGTACGCCAGCAACTCGCCCAGCTTGTCGTGCAGCAGCAGTTCCAGCGAATGATTGACCTTGGTGCCGGCCGGAATCACGTCCAGGTTCTTGTGGGGTGTCCGGGCGGCCAGTTCGGGGAGGGCGGCCTGGTGTTGCAGAAAGTCAAACGCCCCTTTCGCCGAGGGCGGCAACCCAAAGGAGGCCGCCAGCCGGGGGTGGTACGGATTCAACTCCAGCAAAGCCACTTTCCGGCCCGCCGCGGCGAGGCTTACCGCCAGGTGGGTGCCCACGAAGCTTTTGCCTTCACCGGCCGTGCCGGAAGTCACCAGAAGCTTCCGGGGGGCGTCTTTGCGACCCAAAAGCCCCAGCACGGCCTGCAACTGCCCAAATGATTCGGTGCCGGCCGTTAGGGCGTCGCCCCCGGCCGCTGCCGGGGCGTTGGTTTTGCGGTACGGAATTTCGCCGGCAACCGGCACGGCAGTCAGGCTTTCGATCTCCGAACGGAACAACACCTTGCTGCTGAGCCCTTCTTTGAGAAAAACGTAGCCCAGCCCCACGGCGAAGGCCAGCACCAGGCTTCCCAGCACCGGAATGATCTTGATCGAACTCGTCTTGGCGACGCCCGCGTCGGCCCAGTCCACCACCCGGTTTTCGGCAATGCCCGAGGCGCTGCTCAGGGCCGCTTCTTCCCGCCGCTGGAGCAAAAAGGCGTACAGGTCTCTTTTCACGACCTGCTGCCGGCTGATCTCCAGCAGTTCCCTTTCCTTTTGCGGAATGCCGCGCAGGGTGGCGTTCAACTGCCCCGACGTGCCCGACAGGTTATTGCGGCTGGCCCGCAGCCGCGCCTGCTGGTTGCTGACGATGCTCCGGATGTTGGGCCGTATTTTCTGAATTTCATTTTCCACCGAACGCACCATCGGGTTGTTCGCGCCGGTGGTGGTGTTGAGGTTGGCAAGTTGCAGTTCCAGCGCGTTGAGCCGCCGCAGCAGTTCGGCCAGCACGGGGTCTTCGATGCCCAGGGTGGTGGGCACAATGCCGATGTCGCGGCCTTCGCCGTTGACGTAGCGGGCCACCTGGTCGAGGGCGGCGAGTTGGGCACTGATTTCCACGATTTTCCGGTCGTTGTCGGCCACGCTCTCCAGGAAGATGCGGCCCTGCTGGCTCAGGTCGATCACGTTGGCGGCCGACCGGAACTGCTGGGTTCTTCTTTCAATGGAGTCGAGTTCCCGTTCTACTTCCTTTAGCCGGTCTTCCACGAATACCAGGGTGTTGGAAGCCAGCAGGTTTTCGTTTTCCACCGAGGAGCGCAGGTATTGCCGGAGCAGTTCGTTCAGCACGTGTTCCCCCTTTTCGGCCACGTCGGTCCGGTAGGTAATGTTGATGGTCGTCGAAAGTTTGCTCACCGAACTGACGGCCACGTTTTTCAGCAGGTCGTTGGCGACCACGGCGGGGTTTTGCACCGAAAAGAAAAAATACTTTTTCCCGGGTTGGGCCTTGCCGGTCTGGTGGGGGTTGCGGACGAAGCGAATGGTGCCGAACGGAAAATCGATCCACTGGTTCAGGGCGTACGCCTCTTTTTCAACCCGGACCCGGTTGCGCTGCGCATCGTACGCAAACGCCACCTTCTCCTGTTTGGTCAGCTTTGCGGGCTCCCGGGCTTCGATAATCACGGGGGAGGTCAGGTAGGCCGAGCCTGACACCAGGGAGGTTTTCTCGTACACCGGGGCGTACAGCCGGAGCTGGTTCACTACTTTGTTCATCAGGCTTCTCGATTGCAGCAACAGCACTTCGTTGTCCACCAGTTGCCGGCTGGCAAACGCATCAATGGCTTGAAAAGGCTGGTTGCTGTACGCCCGGTTGTTTTCCTGGTTGTTGATGATCAGCGTGGCGCTGATGTTGTACGACGTGCGGAGCAGGAAACTCAGGCCGATCCCCACCACCGCGAAACCGAGGGCCAGCAGGGCAAACAGGTACCAGAACGGGTAAAATTTGTGCCACAGGCTTTGCAGCATGTTCTCCGGAGCGGCCGGTGTGTTTTTGTCTTCCATGGGTTTGATCACCTGAGGATGCGGTCCAGAATAAAAATGGAGGTGGTAAGGGTGCCGACCAGGATCGGCAGCAACTGAAAGAACCGCGTGCCGCTGGCTACTTTCGCCCGGTTGGGCTCCACGTACACCACGTCGTTGGAACGCAGGTAATAGTAGTCCGAAGCAAACAACTCGCTGGAGTTGAGGTTGATGCGCTGCGCCGTTCTTTTGCCCGCTTCGTCGCGGATCACCAGCACGTTGTGCCGTTTGCCGTAAATGGTCAGGTCGCCGGCCAGGCCCAGGGCTTCCAGCAGGGTTATTTTTTCGTTGGTCACCGAAATCACCGTGGGGCGGCCTACTTCCCCCAGCACGGTTACCTTGAAATTGAGGTGGCGGATGTCCACGATGGGGTCGCGCAGCAGGTTTTGCTTTTCGAGGCCGCTGCGGATCTGTTCCTGCAACTGCCTTTTGGTCAAGCCTTCGGCCTGGAGGACGCCCAGGAGCGGAAAGCGAATGTTGCCGTCTTCGCCCACCAGGTACCCGGCGGGCTTCTGCGTTTCGCCGGCCTGGTCGCGGTACTGGACCTCTGAGCTGTTGGGCAGGTTGAACAGTTCGGAAGCCTCCGGGTTGGAACTGCTCACGGCAATGCTGAGAATGTCGGCTTTCTGGATGGTCTGCTCGGGCGTCGCAACGCGGGTAAACTGGGTGGAGTCTCCTACGGACGGGAAGTACAGCGCTTTGGCGTGGGGCGTGCAGGAAGACAGCAGGGACAAAAAGAAAAATGTGTAAAACAAATGTCGGTGCATAACGCTGTTGCTGGTGTTGTGATCCGCTTCGGGGTAAGATCACAAGTTGGGTTTAATTGCCGGATCGTAGTGGTGTTTCAAACGCAGCCCAGCCCGACCCCGAGCAGGACGACGGCCAAAACCGTAATACATACGACTGACCAGTACATTTGGATGTGGAAGGAGGAGCGAGAAGTGAGGAGCGAGGAGCGAGAAGAAGGATCGGGAAGGGAGCTAAGGCGACAGACTACGGCAGGGGTACGAAACGGGAACAAGGCCGGGTTGTCAAACCCGACCCTTACCGGAGCCCCGCCCCGGCTTCCTTCCCGATCCTCCTTCTCGCTCCTCGCTCCTCACTCCTCGCTTCTCCTTCAGAACGCATTTTCGTGGCCGCGCACCGATTGCCATACGGTCAGGAACACGATCTTCAGGTCCAGCAGGAACGACCAGTTTTCCATGTACCAGATGTCGGCGTTGACCCGGTTCGACATGTCGGCGGTTTCTTTGGTTTCGCCGCGGTAGCCGTTTACCTGCGCCCAGCCGGTGATGCCCGGGGTGAGGAAGTGGCGCACCATGTAGTTGTCGATGATGACCGAGTAGGCGTCGGTTTGCTTGAGCATGTGGGGACGGGGGCCCACCACCGACATCTCGCCCAGCAGCACGTTGATGAACTGAGGCAGTTCGTCGATGCTGGTTTTGCGCAGGAAGGCGCCCACCCGGGTAATCCGCTTGTCGCCGCGGGTCGTCGGCACGCGGTCCGAATCGCCGTTCACGTACATGGTCCGGAACTTGAGGCAGTAGAAGGGCTTGTTGTCTTTGCCCGAACGCAGTTGCCGGAAAAACACGGGACCTCTCGAATCGAGCCGGATGATCAGGGCCACCAGCGGGAGAAACCAGCTCAGGAAGAACACCGTTACCAGCGAGGCGAAACCCATGTCAAAGATGCGTTTGAAGAGTTCGTTCACTTTATCTTCCAGCGGTTCGCGGCGGGCACTGAGTACGGGCAGGTTGTTGTAGAATTCGACCCGTACGTTGGAACTGAACACCCCTTTCACGTCCGGCAGCAGGCGGAAACGCACCATGTGCTGGTCGGCGGCGTGCATGAGGGCGTTGATGCTGGCGCCTTCACTCGGCGGCAGGGCGCAGAAGATCTCCGTGATGCCGTGGGTCTTTACGTAGTCGACGCAGTCTTTTACCTTGCCCAGCACCGGCACGTTGCCCCGGGCGTTGTTGTCGAAGAAACCGTCCACCGTATAACCCAGTTGCGGATGGCTCTGGAGGTAGGCGTACAAATCCTGGCCTACCGGGCCGGCACCCACGATGACGGCCTTGCCCGACTCACTCCAGAACCGGCGCCGGGAGCGGCGCAGGAACAAAAAAGCCGCCTTCCAGCTTACAATGCCGGCAATGAAAAAGACTGAAATGTTGAGCAGGAAGCTCAGGCTTAACGTAAAGGCCGGCAGTACTTCGCGCAGGGCCAGGGTAAGCACCAGGAACAAAAGCAGGGAGAGCAGGGCCGCCCGTACGCTGGGCATCGCGTCACGCTTGAGAATGCTCCGGTACAGGCCGGCCATGTTGGCGCAAAAAAACCAGATGAGGTTCAGCAGCAGGAAAAACAGCTTGTATTGATCGGCGGGTGCTCCCCAGGCGTGCCCCGGAATTTCGAGCAGGTAGCCGGCGTAGAGAGACAGGTTCAATAACAACAGGTCGAAGCTTACGTGGATCCACTTAAAGAGGGTTGAGTACTTCTGTGCCATTTTCTTTGGTGCTTGTAGGGTACGGTTGGTAGTGAATTAATTACCCTACAAAAATACCCGCCGCGGGGGGCGGATCGGGCTTAATTTCGGTGAGTTGGGGCAATGATACGCCCAGTTGCGGCGACGGCAAGCCAAGGCAAAAAAAGGCTTAAAAAAGCCAATTTGGGGCTTTTTTGGGCTTTCCCGGTGGCCCCGGCCGGGCCTTTCCGGCGGTTCACCGTACCAATGCCGCCAGCCGAAGACAAAACCGGGGCATTCATCGAAAATACGTCCCCGGACATGCGGAAGTCTGCTACTTTGCGAAACAGGAAACCCTATATTCGCGCGGTCCTCTTGCCCGGACGCCTCCCCAGAGAAAGACACCACCCCACGGTCACCGCCCATTACAGCAACGGAACGGGTTGCTATTTTCGCGGGAGCAGTGGCGTCTGCCTTCCGGAAGTGCCGGGCTTGCCGCAATCCGGGAGACTGGGCGCAACTTTTAAAGATTATTTCTAAATCCGGTCGAACTGCCCGTACGTAGGTATGGGAAGTAGTAACCAGTGCATCCTTGCAGGGTTGATGCCTGCAAAAAAGGGACTTTTACGGGGGGCAACTCCCGCCGGGCCGGAACATCATTTTTAAAACTACATATGTCAGACGCTATACCGTGCATTATCGTGGACGACGACCGGATGTCGCTGCGCATTCTGCAATCCCTCGTGGAAAAAACCGATTTTTTAAGGTTGGTCGGAGCCTACGACAATGCCCTCCAGGCGGCCAAGGCCCTCGTGGAACACGAAGTGGACCTGCTGTTCCTCGACGTAGAAATGCCCGACATGACCGGGCTGGAACTCATCGAAACCCTGGAACGCAAACCGCAGATCATCATCACCACGTCTAAGGAACAGTACGCCATGAAGGCGTACGACCACGACGCGGCCGATTTCCTGCTCAAGCCCATCGACAACTACGCCCGTTTCCTGAAGGCGGTGCGCAAAGCGATGGGCAACCTGCGCAAATCGGCAGCGGCAGCGCCGGGGGGCAGTGAGTCAACCAATACCGTTTTCATTAAGGTAGATTCGTTGCTGGTCAACTTTGACCTCAAGGAAGTACTGTACCTGGAGGCGTACGGGGATTACGTGAAAATTCACACGGATAAAAAAACTTTCGTGGTGCACACCAAGCTCCGCACCATGGAGGATACGCTGCCCGCCAAGGACTTTGTCCGGGTGCACCGCTCTTACATCGTCCGCATCGACAAGATCAAGAACATTGATACGGGCAACCTGCAACTGGGCAGCAAGATCATTCCGATCAGCAATAGCTACCGGCCCGGGCTGTTCGAAAAAATACAGACCCTTTCCTGAGCCGGGCAACGGGTAGACGCGGGTCTGTTGGTAGGAATATTTAGCCAGCCCACGGTTGAAACCGTGGGCTAACAAAACTTTTGTTGGTAATCAGGTAAAAATCCTGCCAATCCTTTACTCCTGCAAATCCTCATACTTTTCCCGGTGCCCCTGCATGAGTCGCTGGTAGTCGGGATGCCGGAGGGCCTGCTGGTACTTTTCGCGAAAAATTTCGGCGGAGGCGGCTTTGACGGGGTCCGTTTCCTGGGGCAGCAGCAGTTTTTTGCGGGCTGCTTTTTCAGCTTCAGCGGTGGGTTCCAGTTGGGGGTTGCGGGCGTATTTGCGGCCCGACTTGTGGTTGGCGTAGCGGCGGGAACGCGTAAAGCCCATTTGCAGGAACTTTCGGGCCATGTCGGCACCCACGAAGTCCTCCTGCGCCAGGTACGCCAGGAACATTGCGTAAATCTTCTCCGACGATTCCCGGGCCACGTCGGGCGTCCGGAACCGCCAGTGCGGCAGAATTTCTGACTTGTAGGGTTCCACCATCAACACGCCCTGTTCGCCCTTGCCGATGCGGTACTTCCCGGGGTGCACCCGGAAATCCGTGCCGTACAGGTCGGGACCGTAGTAGTTCGGCAGCCGTTCGTAGCGTGGCCTTCTCTCTTCCATGCCTTTAGCTACGAAAACGCCGGGAACGGGTTGTGAAAAAAGGAGGCCGCAGGATCAGGATTTTCAGGATTAAAGGATTAACAGGATTTTCCTCTTACCGTCCTGCTAATCTTGTAATTCCGAAAATTCTGATCCATCCTGTTAATCCTTACAATCCTTCAATCCTTCAATCCTAAAAATCCTGAAAATCCTGATCTGTCTCTCTTCATCACGGTCCAACCCGGATGGCCAGGCCGAGCCGGAAAGAAAGCATTTGGATGGGAGAGGCGTACACATCGCCCACGTGGTGTTCGTGCACGACCCGGTTGTTGGGGTTGATGAACTGGGTGGTGAAGGGAACGGCGTCGCTGCCCGGGGTAGTGTGCTGGTGGGCAACGGGGTCCGGGTCGGCCGGAATGTTGACGTTCATGTAACGGACGCGGCCGCCCCCGGTGTAGTTGGCCGCAAAGTCAACGTAGAAGCGGTTTAAGCCGGCGTTTTTGAGCACGGTGCCCAGGTCCCAGCGCACCCCGGCGCCGCCCGTCAGGGAGAACGCTCCATCCTTCATCAGCGAGTTGTTTTCCAACGGCTTGCAGCCATCCACGTCGTTGGGGTCGGCAATGTAAAGGTTGGTGTAGTAGAAGTTGTAACCGGCTTGCCCGATCAGGTAAGGGATCACCGGACCCGAGCGGAGCAGGTCAGCGCGGGCCACCAAGTTCAGGTTGAAGAAGTTGTTGTTCACTTCCACGTCCGTTTCGGTGGAGGAACCGTCGCTGAACCGGTACGTCTGGCGGGAGGATTGCGAACCGTAGGAGTTGAGCCCGATGTTGGCGCCCAGCGAAACGGGGCTGTTGGGCAACTGGTAAAGTCCCTGCACACTGACGCCGTAGGCGCTTTGGATGAAGCGTCCCATCCGCTGCTGCGGGACGAAGAACGAATAGCTGGCCGACAACTCGGCCTGGGCAAAAGCGGCCGAACCCATGACGGCCATCATCACCGTGAGTAAAAATGTTTTTTTCATAAAGAATAATGGTTGAAGCGGTACGATGCGTAAATCAAGTACGTGATTTGCCCGCAAAAAACCAACCATTTTTTCAGCATTCAGTTGGGTTGACAAGAAAAGGCATAGTTACATGGCTATATGGCTACATGGTTATATGGCTATCAGATCAACCATTCACCCATATAGCCATACAACCATTTAACCAGCCAGCCCTAGCCGTGCCCAATCGCTTAAAACGCTTCGCCCGAGAAGATGTAGAAGCCAAAGCCTTCCGGTGTAGCCCCTACGTCGAAGCGCAGGAAAATGTCTTTCTTGGCAAACAGCAGGTACCGTACCCCTACTCCGCCGGTGGGCAGCAGGTTGCGCAGCCGGAAGCCAAGGGGCGTAGGCGCCACCGAACCCACCGCCGCAAACACCACGCCCCCGAAACGCCGGCTGAACGGGAAGGGCAGCCAGCGGTACTCGGCCTGGGTTGCCAGGTAGCTCCGGTCGCGGTAGCGGCCCAGGTAGTAGCCCCGCATGATGGTTTCGCCCCCGATCAGCGCCAACTGATTGAACGGCACGTCGCCGGTCGTGAAGTTGCCCGCCAGCTGGAGGGCCAGCACCTGCTTGCCCATCGGCCGGTAGAGCCGGGTATCGAAGGTGACGAAGTGGAAGTTAAAGGTGCTGCCCCAGCGTTTGTTGTAGTTGAGGTAGGCCAGTTCACTGAAAAAGCCATCCCGGACGTTGAGCACGTTGTGGCGGTTGTCGTACACCAGCCCGGCGCCGATGCCCAGGTTGGCCGAGCCCCCGCTGCCCCGCGGCGGGTCGTAGGGGTTGGCGTCGGGTTGCTCAAACGACACCCGGTGCAGGTTCTGGTAGTCAAATTCGAAACCGCCGAAGAAGTTCTTGGTGATTTTGTGCAGTACCCGTTCGCGGACCAGCACGTAACTGGCGTCGACCACGGCCGGGTCGTTGCCGTCGGTATCCGGGCCAATGCCGAAGTACAGCAGCGGAAACCGCTGGAAACGGAGCCGGCCCAGGAAAAACCACTTGTCCTGGTCGCCGTACAGGGCGTGGTCGAACCAGAGCCCGTACTGGCCCCGCAGCGTGATGAACGTAAACGCCTGCACTTCGCTCAGGCGGTTCTGCTCGGCGTTGTTCTTGGCGTGGTAGAGCAGCAGCGACGAAAAGCCGATTTCGATGCTGGTTTCGGGCGAGTAGGCCAGCGTGGGGTAGATGAGAAACCGCGGTTTTTCGGGCGCAAGCGAATCACCGGAAAAGCGGCCCGCGGTTCGCTTGGCCCACCGCCAGAACCGGCCCTCCTGCCCGCAGACGGGCCCGGCTCCGAGCAGAAGAAAAAGGCCCAGCAGGCAAGGCAACCTGGCGTACGTGCGTGTCCATCTCATAGGGTGATAACTGGCGGCTTCAATATGGGTTCAATTTACCGGATTTCCAGAAATGGGAATTCTCATCCCCCGGCCTGCTTTGCTTTTCCGGCCTTCTTTCCGTAAAATTCCCCTTTAAATCACTTTTTCAACCCGTACTGCCATGAACCGCCGCGACTTTGTAAAAACTTCCGCCGCCAGCACCCTTTTTTCGGCCCTGCCCCTGCTGCCAGCCCTGGGCCGCACCACCAAGTACCGCACGGCCCTGGTGGGTACGGGCTGGTGGGGCATGAACATCCTGCGCGAAGCCATGCAGGCCGGCGAATCGAAGGTGGTGGCCCTGTGCGACGTGGACCGCAACTTCCTGGAGCCGGCCGCCGCCGAAGTCACCAAACTCAACGGCGACAAGCCTAAACTGTACGGCGATTACCGGGAACTGCTCGCCAAAGAGAAGCCCGAAATCGTGATCGTAGCCACGCCCGACCACTGGCACCCCCTGATTACGATTGCGGCCGTGCAGGCCGGGGCCCACGTGTACGTGGAAAAACCCATCAGCCACACCATCCAGGAGGGCCGGGCCATGGTGAACGCCGCCCGCAAGTACGGCCGCATGGTGCAGGTGGGTACGCACCGCCGCGTATCGCCGCACAACGTGTCGGGCATGGAATTTCTCCGCGCGGGCAAGGCCGGCAAGATCGGCATGGTACGGGCTTTCGTGCACTACGGCGGCGGCCCCGGGCAGGTAACGCCGGACGCCGAACCGCCCAAGGGACTTGACTGGAACATGTGGTGCGGGCCGGCGCCGCTGCGGCCGTACAACGCCAAAATCCACCCCCGGGGCTTCCGGCAATACCTCGACTACGCCAACGGGATGCTGGGCGACTGGGGCATTCACTGGCTCGACCAGGTCCTGTGGTGGACGGAAGAAAAATACCCCCGCAAGGTATTCTCCACCGGTGGCCGGGCCATTCGCGCCGACAACACCGACGCCCCCGACCACCAGGTGGTGAGCTACCAGTTCGAGGATTTTACGGTAAGCTGGGAACACCGCCTTTTTGCGGGCAATAACGCCGAAAAGGGCGAAAACGTGGGCTGCTACTTCTACGGCACCGAGGGTACCTTCCATATGGGCTGGCAGGGCGGCTGGACGTTCTACCCGAGCGATTCGAAGAAGCAGACGATTGGGCAGCCGGCCCAGCTCAACAAGCCCGATGACCAGAACATCCGCCAGCTCTGGACCGACTTCCTGGCTTCCATCAAAGCCAACAAACTGCCCACCTGCGACATCGAGGTGGGGCACCGCTCCACGGCCGCCAGCCTGCTGGGCATGCTCTCCTACAAACTCGGCCGCAGCGTGGAGTGGGACGGCGAGAAGGAAATCATTCTCAACGACCCCGAAGCCAACAAGCTCCTCAGCCGGGCCTACCGAGGCGAATGGGAGTACCCGAAGGTAATGTAGAAAGTTGTCTGGAAATCATAAGTTCAGTGTCGTATGTCGTAGTCAGCCGGAAAAGCGGCGGGTAGCAAGGTAGTGATGAAGAAAACGGGAAGGTAGCACATAGGCATATTTATTAGTGTTAAAAAATTTGTATTCTTGTAAGTAAAACACTTATTGATTACAATGAAAATATTTTTATCTTCAACTTGCTATGACCTTAAAGACCTGCGGGCAGAAGTTGAAAATTTTTTACTTGCAAAAGGTCATCAATTACTGCTTAGCGATCGAGCTAATTTTCCTCATTTCATAGGAACTCACAGACACGATATTTGTATTGAGAATGTTGAGACGTGTGATCTATTTATCTTGGTGATAGATTCAAGGTATGGCGCGCCATACTACAAGGACCAAAACATTTCTATTACCTGGGCTGAGTTTAGAGAAGCAATACGTAGTAAAAGAAAAATAATTGCTTTTGTCAGGCAGGAGGTATATAATGAGAGGCAATCCTGTAGACGCAACCAAAAGAAAGGTAATACTTTTGAACCAGCTTTTGCAGACAATATTAAAACGTTTGATCTGATTGATGAAGTGCAACGGTATGAGGATGGAGTTTGGATGCAGCCGTTCGATAACTCTGTACAGGTAAAAGAAAAGCTGGAAAGCATTTATGAAACCAAGCATTCGTTACTTAATGAAGAATATACAACAGTAGAAGTTTCTTCCAATGAAATTCCTCTTACTGCTTTAAGTGGTTCGACGGCTACATTTTTAACAAAAAATACAGCCTTGGGAAATGTTAAAACTATCAATGCAGAAATTATACAATCTGCTATTGATAAGATACCTGCAAGTACTCAGCCATGGGGAGAAGTATTACCATCCGAGCCAATCCTAAATTATTCAAATGATTTCTATTATTTTTTTCCACTTCGCCCTTCAGGTGATGAAGGAGAAATGGTAATGGGTATTTCGCCTACTGCTTTGGGACGCTCCATCAGAAGCGAATTACTTGATCTTCTAAAGAAGATAGAAGACGAAGATAAAGCAGTAGCATTCTTTACAGACACAGTAAAAAGAAAACCGATTTTATGTAAATCTCTCAAATTTGACAATAAGTCTTATATAATCGGGTTTTATGAAAAAATATCTCAGTTGCATGGCAAGGTCCAACATATGTGCGTGTTAAGTTTATTTGCGAATAAATGGCAGATTTATCACGACCAGCAACTTGATGATTTTATGTGCTATGTTGATTTGTCTGATGAGTTCCAGGTGATTACTCATAACAAAAAGTTGTATTTTTATTTTGAGCGCCTAATACAACATATGGGAACGGCATTTAATGGATTTGGCGTTGTTGAATTCTCAGTCTTTGACTTCAGCAAAAAATCTATTATCAGGCTTTTTTACGAAGGCAGATACCGGGAAGAAAAAATTGAGGGAATTTTCGATTTTAGCTCACTTGAACAGAATCAAGATTCAAAAATTTATGAATTTATTTTGGAACAGGGAGCGGCCAGATCGAAGCATATTTACAGGACTCCTAGAAACTATAATTTAGAGACTCCTGAGAATTGTATTGAAAAGTGGAATATTGACAATCCGGATTTTTATAGCAACGAATATGGAGAAATAGCCTTTTCCTACTATAGTGAAAATTTACTCTGGAACTTTGATAAGGATGATAGCATTGAATCATATAAGGCAAGTACTGAGCATGTAGAGAATGACATATATATATTATTCTACTATTTTGCAGGACCTATTTTGGGTTTTCGAAAATCAGATCAAACGTACTTCGTAGTTTTAGTTCCACAAGGTTATGGAGCCGGAGGAGTTTGGGGCTTAAGATCAATAAATACCGTTAAGTTTTTAGACAGCGAAAAAATATTTGCTAAGAACGAATATGAGTCATATGAAATTAACTTGGAAACAGGGCAGTACGAACGAAAAGCCTTAGAGGCTCAATAGCTAACTCAGTATGATTGGTATCAACAACAGTAGGTAATAGCACTGTATAAGCTACAATAGGAAAAGGTGGCTTTTGGTCCACCCTTTCCTGTATAAATTGTACTTCTAGTTGTATCAACAACAATTCAACTCACCCCCACCCTACCGTTTGTTGCGCCGCGTCACCAGGGCCACCAGCGCCGTAGCAACCAGTACCGTAGTAGCTACTTTGGTCACCAGGCCCTTCGGGTTGTGTTTCCACTCGGCCTTCCAGCCCTTTTCGGCGAAGATGTTGGGCACGTGGCCGTGCCGGATGTCGTCAATCACGCCTTCCACCACGTTGACGCGGTCAGCCAGCAGCAACGGAATCCAGTGGCCCCAGCTTCCTTCGCTGTACTTAAAGGCGTACCGGCGGATCATGCCGCTCAAGCCCGAAGGCGGCGTTGACGTGCCGAACACGGCCGTAAGGTTGGGCCGTTCGTTGGATTGCAGCACCTCCACGGTTTCGGGTTGCTGCGTCGGCCGTTCCCAGGAGTAGCCCGTCTGTTCGGCATCGGTGCGGTGCGGCTTCATGGGGTAGGTGGGGTCATTTTTCGGGTCGGCGTCAATGCCCCAGCCTTTGATGTGCGAAAAGTCTTTTCCAGTATTGTTCATAGTCTGTGTCGTCAGGCAATTGAGGTGATGTCTTACGTCTCACGTCTAAATTCGAACGTCTCTCCGCTTATCCCCGGGCGGACGGGGGAAGGAGAACGGGTTTGATGCAATTGTCGAGCTTCTCGGAGAAAATGTGGTAGGCGTCGGCCACGTCTTCCAGCGGCACGCGGTGCGTGATCATCGCCTTCGGGTTCAGCACGCCGTTCTGGACGTGCTCAATGAGCCGCGGCAGCAGGCGTTTCACCCCGGTCTGGTTGGCCCGGATGGTAAGTCCCTTGTTCACCACGTTGCCGATGGGCACCAGGTTGGCCGTGGGGCCGTACACGCCCACAATCGAAATGATGCCCCCTTTCTTCACCGAGTTGATGGCCCACTGGAGCGCCGTGGCCGAACCCGCCTGGATCAGCAGTTTGCGGCCGGTGATGGTTTGCAGGGCACTGCCTTCCGCCTCCGCTCCCACCGCGTCGATGCACACGTCGGCGCCCATCCAGTCGGTGGTTTTCTTGAGGAACAGCACCGGGTCGTCCATTTCCTTGAAGTTGTACGCCTCGCACTGGGCGTAATTGCGCACAAACTCCAGGCGGTACTCCACGTGATCGAGCACGATCACGCGGCCCGCCCCGAACAGCCAGGCCGACTTGGCGGCAATAATGCCCACCGGGCCGGCGCCGAATACCACCACCGTATCACCGGGCTGGATGCCGCCCATTTCCGCGGCCTGGTATCCCGTGGGCACCACGTCGGTCAGCAGCACGGCGTCGTCGGGGTCCATGCCGGGCGGAATCACCGTGGGGCTCACGTCGGCGTAGGGTACCCGCACGTACTCGGCCTGGCCGCCGTCGTAGCCGCCCGCCGTGTGCGAGTAGCCGAAGATGGCGCCCACGGCCGTAGCCTGTGAGTTCGACTCGTGGCAGTTGCCGAAGAGACCCTGCTTGCAGAAGTGGCACTTGCCGCAGGCAATGTTGAAGGGCACCAGCACGTGGTCGCCCACCTTGAGCTTCTGAACCTCCGGGCCGATTTCCTCCACGATGCCCGTAAACTCGTGTCCGAACGTCATGCCTACGCGGGTGTCGGGCACGTTACCGTTGTAAAGGTGCAGGTCCGACCCGCAGATGCAGGAACGGGTTACCCGCACAATGGCGTCCTGCGGGTGAAGAATCTGGGGGTGAGGCTTGTGGTCGATGCGGACCCGTCCCGGCCCCCGGTAGTTCATAGCTAGCATAGAAGTGGTCTTTTCTGTTTACGAGGAAATCTTGAACACTCCGGTCAGATACGTAGGGCGGCTCCATTTTGATTAATGAATTGCAAAAAAAAGTTACCTGCCGGCTCCCTTTTTCCACGGCTACCAGCGGGTTACCTTTTGCCCCCGGCCGTATCAAATGCATTCCGGCCGGGCCCGCCTTTCTCACTTATTTTCAACAACTTAACCTGATTTTGCCATGCGCAAAATGCATTTCCGTTTGCTGCCGGTCCTGGCAGTGCTGGCCGGCCTTTGTGTCCAGTGCAGCAGTAGTCACAAAGACGAAGCGAGACTTTCTAAAGACGAAGAGGGATTTTCTGCGACAAGAGCCGAAGCCGACGAAGCCTACGCCCCGGCCGGGGCCGCCGCTGATACCAGTGCCGCTTCGCCAACTAATTCCACGCCGGAGCGGCAGTTCGTGCGCACCGCCGACCTCAAGTTCCGGGTGCGGGACGTGGCCCGGACCACGCACGTGGTAGAAGACCTTACCAGCCGGTACGGCGGCTTTGTTACCAAGAACCACCTTTCCAGCAAGGACATCAGCACCCACGCGGTGCAGGTTACGGCCGATTCCCTGCTCGAAACGACCGAGTACCAGGTAGAAAACAACCTTTCCCTGCGCGTGCCCAACCAAAACCTCGACAGCCTCCTGCGGGAACTGAGCCGGCAGGTGCAGTTCCTCGACTACCGCATCGTGAACGCCGACGAAGTAAGCCTGCAACTGCTGGAGAACAAACTAAAGCTGCAACGGGCCGCCCAGGCCGAAAAGCGGTACGAAAAAGCCATTGACGGCCGGGGCCGCAAACTGGGCGAGACACTGGCAGGGGAAAGCGGCCGGCTGGCCCTCCAGCAGGAAGCCGATGCCAACACCCTCCGCAACCTGTCCCTGGCCGACCAGGTGCGTTACAGCACGGTGAAGCTTGCCGTGTACCAGCGCACCACGCGAACGCAGGAAAAAGTAGCCGCTCCCGTTGACCTGCCCGTTTACCGGCCGGGCCTGGGGGCCCGGCTGGCCGAAGCCTTCCTCGATGGGTGGGAAATCATGGAAACGCTGCTGGTGGTGATTGCCCGGTTGTGGGCGTTGTGGGGGCTGGGACTGTTAATCTGGTGGGGTTACCGCAAATTCGGCGTACGTTTATCGGATAAATAGCGTTATATTTAGCAAATCGGTATTCAAGCCGGCGCACGGGAGTTGCCCGTGCGCCGTTTTTTACGTTTCCCATGCCCCTGTTATCCATTCTTCTGCTGGCAGGCCCCATGATGGCCCTGCTGTTTGGCGTTATTACCGGCGTAGCCACCCGACACGCGTGGTTCGGGCTGCTGGCCGGCCTCCTTACCGCCCCTTTGCTGCTGGCCTTGTCGCCGGGCTGGCTGAGCGGGTTGGGTTACAGCACGGCCTACGCCCTTACGGGCTGGTCGGGCAGCTGGATCGGCAGCAAACTCATCAAACTCCACCGGCCGTTTTGCCTGTAAATAGTCATTGGTCAGTAGTCAATGGTCATTCGTATTTGCTGTGCGTTCCTTTTGCGTTAACACTTCACAACGCGAATGACTAATGACTACTGACCAATGACGCCTTACACCACCACCTTACGCGTCCGGAGGCGGCTCAGCGCAGGATATGCCAGCACGGCCAGCAGGATCACCAGCGTACCCAGGTAGAAGCCGGTCGTCATTTTTTCCTTCTCCCTGAAAACGAGAAAGGCCAGCACAATGCCGTACACCGGCTCCAGGTTTACGGTCAGGTTCATGGCGAAGGCCGAAAATTTCTGCATCAACCCCACGGCGGCCGAGTAGGCGTACACCGTGCACAACCAGGCCAGCAAAACGATGTAGAGCCAGTCGGCAGCCTTTGGCACGAGTTGCAGCTGGTTTCCCACGGCGAGGGTCTCCCGGTAAAAGGGCAGGAAAAGCACCGTAGCCAGGAAGGCCCCTCCCATTTCGTAGCCGGTGATCACCAGGCTGTCGTAGCGGTGCGTAAAGCGGCTGTTGATGATCGTAAACACCGCCGCCAGCATGGCCGACGCCACCGCCAGCATCAACCCCAGGGCGTGGTCAAACTCGAAGTGGAAGATCACGTACAGCCCGACCACCACCAGGAGCCCCAGGAAAATTTCGAGCAGGCGCACCGGCTTGCGCGACGACAACGGTTCGAGCAGGGCCGTCCAGAGGGAACAGGTCGCCATGCCCGCCAGGCATACCGAAGCGTTGGCAACCCGGGCGGCGGCGAAAAACAAGATCCAGTGGGCACTGATGAGGGCTCCCGTGCCGAGCAACGCGGCCAGATGCTTTGGGGGGAGGTTGAAGTTTTTGCCCCGAACCTTCACGATCACCGCCAGCAGCAGGCCGGCCAGCAACGTACGGTAAAACACCAGTTCCACGGCCGGTACCGAAATGAGCAGGCCCAGGATGGCCGTGAAGCCCCAGATCAGGACGATGAAGTGCAGGTGCAGGTAATCTTTAAGCGCCGGTGCAGACAAAACGGAAAAATGTTAAAAGTGGAATGCGCAATGCTACGTAGCGGCGGGCCGGTACATCGGGCATTGCGCATTCAAAATTAAGCATTTGCAGGGGTTCTACCTCGGCACGGTAAAGTACATGACCACGCCGATTACGCTGAAGATGAGGTTGGGCAGCCACACGGCCAGGATCGGGTTGAGCGAACCCACCTGGGCCACGCTTTTGCTCATGATGAAGAAAAGAATGTACACGAAGGCCAGCACGAAACCGATGGCAATCTGCAAGCCCACGCCGCCCCGGGCCTTCCGCGCCGACACGATCACCCCGATCAGCGTCAGGATCACCATGGCGAAGGGACTCGTAAACCGCACGTACTTCTCAATCTGATAGGTCGCCACGCCGTCGTCGCCGCGGCCCTTGAGTTCGTTGATGAAGCCGTCAAGCTCCGTAAGGGTAAACGTCTCGTGCAGGGCGTAGTTGAACCCGAAGTCCTTGGGGTGCATGTTCAGCGTGGTGTCCATGTAGTTGCCCGCGTTATACGTCTCCTTGATGCCGTCGAAGGTGCGGTTCTTGTAGCCTTCCAGGCGCCACTTCTGAATGCCGGGCTGCCACACCACGCGTTCCGCCTCCAGCTTTTGCTTGAGGCTCGTGCCTTCGATCCACTCCAGCGTGAAGCGGTAGCCCACGTCGCGGGTGTTGTCGTAGCTTTCCATGTAGGCGTACAGTTCGGGCGCTACCTTGCGGTGAATGTTGCGGTCCACGTTGTAGTACTGGTCCTTAAGGTACTTCTTTTCAAACTCCACCCGCACCTTGTTGGCGTCGGGAATTACCCACCCGGCCAGGTAAAAAATCACCGCCCCGATGATGGAGGAGCCGATCAGGTAGGGCACCATTACCCGGCGGAAACTGACGCCGCTGCTCAGGATGGCGATGATTTCGGTGCGGGAAGCCAGCTGGGCCGTGACGAACACCGTGGCGATGAACACCGTGATGGGACTCAGCAGGTTGGCGTAGTACGGAATGAAGTTGAGGTAATAATCAAAGATGATGGCCTTGGCATCGGCGTTGCGCTTGATGAAGTCGTCGTTTTTTTCGGTAAAATCAATCACCACGATGATGGCAATGAGCACCAGCACCACGAAGAGGAACGCCGAGAGAAATTTCTTGATAATATAACGGTCGAGGAGTTTCATTGGGAGTCACGTCGCAAAAATCCATCCAATTGTACAGAAGGCCGCAAAGATACGCTATTTCGCCACGCCGGGCGCCGCGGCGTTGACCGCGTAATACAATCGGGCAAAAAGGCGGATGGTACCCAAAAACAACACCGGAGAAGGGGTGTCTGGTTCACCCTTTGAGGCCGTTCACTTTGTCGAGTTCCACCGTGTTGAAGTGCGCAAACACCCGGAGCAGGATGGCCAGCGCCACGGCGGCCTCGGCGGCGGCCACCACGATCACGAACAGGGCGAACACCTGTCCCTGCAACCGGCCGGGGTCGTAGCGGCTGAAGGCGACCAGGTTCAGGTTGGCGGCGTTGAGCATGAGTTCAACGCCCATGAGCACCACCACCGCGTTGCGCCGGGTGATGATGGCCGCCACGCCAATGCAGAACAGGGCCGCGGCAGTAAGGAGGTAGGGAAGCAAGGGGTGCAAGGTTAGAAGGTTATATGGCTGAATGGTTGAATGGTTGAATGGCTGTATGGTTATATGGCTGTATGGCTGATCGTTGGGAGGTAGTCTTGCATATAATTAAAGAGAGTAAACCATTTAACCATACAGCCATCCAACCATTCAGCCATTCATTCCCGCTTTCCCGCAATAAACGCCGCGCCGATCAACGCCACGAGCAGCAGCAGGCCGGCAACTTCGAAAGGCAGTACGGCGGTGGTCATCAGGTGCATGCCGATGTCGGGCAGGGTGGAACGGGTTATGGTGCGGCCGGCCGCCTCCGCCTCTTTGATCCAGCCCAGGGTGGGGGCGTTGAGGCGGAAGATCAGCAGGACGAACAGCGTAAACGCCCCGCCGGCCGCCAGCAGGGCCACCCCGCGGTTGTGCGTGCCCGACACCGGCCCCGTACCGGCCCCCCGGCCCGTAAGCATGATGCCGAAGATGAGCAGCACCAGCACCCCGCCCACGTAAATCACGATCTGCACCACGGCCAGCAGGTCGGCGCCGGCCAGCACGTACAGGCCCGCCACGCCCAGGAAGGTAAGCAGCAGCGAAAACGCCGCGTACAGCACGTTGCGGAACAGGAGCACGCCCAGGGCCGAACCTACGGCCAGCCCGGCAAACGCGTACAGCAGCAGGGTCACGGGGTTCATGCGTCGGGGTTGGGCTGGTCGGGGTTGGGCTTTTTGATCACGGGCTTGATGACGGGCCGCTTCACGGCCGGCTTTGCCGCGGGTACGGGAGTCGGGTCATCCGCGGGTGTTGAACCCAGCGGCGCCACGGCATCAGCCGAGGGTGGGACCGGGGCGGGTTTTTCGGCTTTTGCCGCCTCTTTCGCCGCCAGCTTGGCCGCCTGGAAGTCTTCGTACGCTTTCCGCTTGGTGGTCGCCTCCTCCGGCGACAGGTCGCTGAAGTGGTAGTTGAGGTTGTCGAGGACCCGTTCGCTGAAGTCGTAGGTTTTGGTCATGGTGAGGCATTCGGTGGGGCACACCGTGGTGCAGAGGCCGCAAAAGCAGCATTTCGCCATGTCGATGTCGAACTTGGCGGCGTAAAGGCGCACCGAATGCCCATCGGAGGTTTTGCGGATTTCCTCCGGCGACTTTACCGCTTCAATCTCAATGCAGTCCACCGGGCAGACTTCGGCGCACTTGTCGCACACGATGCAGTCTTCCATCTCATTGTGCAGCCGGTAACGGCCGTTGTCGGGCACGGGCAGGGCTTCGTACGGGTACTTGAGCGTAACGATGCCCGTCTGCTGATCGAAGTAGTCCGGCGCGGCCACGCCCATCGGTTTGCGGCTCCGCCGGGCCTCGAACACGTGTTTAATCGACACCTTCAGGCCCTGCCACGAGGATTTGATGCCTTCGGCAAGGTTGCCGAAATAGGTATTGTTTGCGCCTTTCAATTTGCTTTGATCCATTATATCCTTGTTTACGCGTTACCCCAGCAGCCGCCATACGGCCGACACGAACAGCAGCACCAGTGCGGCCGGCGTAAGCACTTTCCAGCAAAGGTACATGAGTTGGTCCACCCGCAACCGGGGGTACGTCCAGCGCACCCACATCTGCACGAAAATGGCCCCAAATGCTTTGGCAATCAGCCAGAAGGCGCCGGTCAGGTTGCCGTACACCGTGCCCGGGGCGCCGCTCGTCCAGTCGGCCAGCCGTACCGGGCCGAGGTTGGGAAAGGGCGTATTCCAACTGCCCAGGAACAGCACCGCCCCCAGCAGCGACACCAGCAGCATCATGCCGTATTCGGCCAGAAACAGCATCGCCCACCGGAACCCCGAGTACTCCGTATGGAAGCCGCCCACCAGTTCCGACTCGGCCTCGGGAATGTCAAACGGCGCCCGGTTGCATTCGGCCAGGGTAGCGATGAAAAAAATGACGTACACCACCCCGAACAGCGGCATCCGCACGAGGTTCCAGGCCAGAAACCCGCCGGCACCCGTCACGTCAACGCCCAGGGCCCGCAGGCCGAACAGGTAATTGACCGTTTCCTCCCCCGCCGACCCGGACCGGGGGGTGTTGGCGTAGATGCCCTGTTGAAAGCTGATTTCCTGCAAGTCGAGGGTGTGACAGAACACGGCCACGCACAGCACCGAAAGCGCCACGGGCACCTCGTAGGAAATGATTTGCGCGACCGACCGCATGGCACCGAGCAGCGAATACTTGTTGTTGGAACTCCAGCCCGCCATCAGCAGGCCGATGATGTCGACGGAAATAATGGCGAGCAGGTAAAAAACGCCCACGGCCGCCCCGGAGCCTTGCAGGTCGGGGGTGAGGGGCATCACGGCGAAGCCGGCAAACACCGCCGCAAAAATCACCAGCGGGGCCGCCCGGAACGTCCAGGCATCGGCCCGTTCGGGCACAATGTCCTCCTTTTGGAGCAGTTTCACCAGGTCGGCCACCGTTTGCCCGATGCCGTACGGACCAATTTCCATCGGCCCGAGCCGGTCCTGGATAAAGGCTGATACCTTTCGCTCCGCGTACACCGCCAGGATCATGTACGACAGCAGGAAGGTGAGGAAGATCAGGAAGGCCAGCATCGATGGTACACGGATTGGTTATGATGATTGTGATTGAGTATGATTTTTTAAAGACAAACACTCGTGAATCAATCGCTTATCAGGTTCCGGCCAGATTTCATCATAACAGATCATAATCATCCTAATAAATCAGTGTACCATATCCGTTTTATACTGATCCACTACCGTTTCCGAGAGGATTTTGCCCTCTGCGTTCAGGCGGAAAAGGATTCGTTCGCCGGTGCGTACCTGCTGCTTGCGGGGCTGCCACAGGGCGGGGTCGTGCACGGCAAACGGGTCGTAGCGGTAGGTGTTGGCGGCAATGTGCCGTTTTTCTAATTCTAAAACCCGCTCCCCCTGCGCATTGACCTCAAAAGTAACCAAGTCGTAGCGGCCTTCGGGCAGGCGCGGACTCATTTTGTCTTTTAAGTAGATTGAAACGGGGTGAAACTGCACTTCTTCGACCCGGTCGGCACCAAAGTCGAAAGTCGAAACCATCACGCCCATCAACGCACCGGCCTGGCTTTCGGTAATGTTGGCAACATACACCTTGCCGTCGGCCCCGAAATGCGGGATGAACCGGTTGCGGCGGCTGCCGCTCGGGCCTACTTTCAGCACCTGGCTTTCTTCGGTGCCGGGCTGGTACCGGATTACGTAAAGGCCGTCGTCATCGTCCGTCTGGATGGCAAACACGTCGCCCGCGTTGTTGACAAAAAGGCCGTGGCTGGTAAAGCCGTCGTCCACGGTCCACTGGAAAGATTGCGGACTGCCGCTCCTTCCGCGCAGCCGGCCGTTTACCACCAGTACCGCCCCGGAATGGTCGTAGGCGTACGTCATTTGCCGGGCATTGTCGGGAGAAGACACGGTGTATTGCAGTTCTGCCAATGGATTTTTTCCTTTGGCCGGCTTGCCGGACGCGACAGCCTCCGCAAACGACTGCCGGACCCGCCCTTTGCCCGGATGGTCGTTCCAGGCGCCGGCAGTTCCACCGGCATTCCCCGGCTGCGCCAGCCCGGTTCCCGGCGCCAGCAGGGCCATCCACAGGAGCAGCAAGGGCAGGCATCGTCGCGTCATTGGGTAGCGGGTTGGGGTTGGCAAAAGGGTTCAGGCAATCATCTGTTCGAGCAGCGTCTCGATTTCGGCGTACACCCAATCCAGTTCCGCGTCGGTGATGACGTAGGGCGGCAGCAGGTAGATCACGTTGCCCAGCGGCCGGATGAGCAGGTTGCGGTCCAGGAAGTAATCGTACAGGCTGTTGCGCACTTCGTTGAAGTACGAGGTACCGGCGCTGGTGCGGACTTCCAGGGCCAGCATCACCCCCAGGTGGCGTACGGCCAGCACGGCCGGGTGAGCCACAACCCGTTCGGCAAAAGCCGCGTGCCGCCCGGCAATGCGGTGCCGGTTCCCTTCGCATTCGGCCGTCAGCAGCAGGTCGAGGCTGGCGTTGGCCGCCGCGCAGGCCAGCGGGTTGGCAGTGAAGGAGTGGCCGTGGAAAAACGTCTTCATCAGGTCGTTGGTGCGGTAGGCGGCAATCACTTGCTCGGTGCAACTGGTGACGCCCAGGGGCATGGCGCCGCCCGTCACGCCCTTGGAGAGGCACAGAATGTCGGGCTGCGTGGTGCAGTGCCCGGAGGCAAACAACTTGCCGGTGCGCCCGAAGCCGGTCATGACCTCGTCGGCAATGCACAGCACATCGTGGGCTTTGGCAATTTGCAGGAGTTCTTCCAGTACTTCGGCCGGGTACGTTCGCATGCCGGCTGCCCCCTGCACCAGCGGTTCGTAGATGAAGGCCGCTACCTCGCCCGACCGGGCCAGGGTCTCGAAGGATTGAAGGACGGAAGGATCGAAGGACGGACCGGGAAAGGGCAGGAAGGCTACTTCGAACAGGTACGAATGGAAGGCGGCGGTAAATGGGCCCCGTTCTCCCACTCCCATGGCGCCGAAGGTATCGCCGTGGTACGCCCCGTCGAGGGCCACGATCTTCGTCTTACGGATGCCCTGGTTGTGCCAGTACTGGAAAGCCATTTTGAGGCCCACCTCCACGGCCGTGCTGCCGTTGTCGGAGTAGAATATTTTCGATTGGTTGGCGGGCAGGATTTCGAGCAGCCGTTCGGCCAGCCGCACGGCCGGTTCGTGGGTAAAGCCGGCAAAGATGACGTGTTCCAGTTGCCGGGCCTGCCGGTAGATTGCTTCGGCAATGTGCGGGTGGGAATGCCCGTGCAGGTTCACCCACCACGAGCCGATGCAGTCGAGAATCTTCCGTCCGTCGGCCGCGTGCAGGTAGCACCCTTCCGCCCCGACCAGGGGCACGGCCTTGTGGCTGTCGGCCAGCGGCGTAAACGGGTGCCACACCGCCCGCTGGTCGCGGCTGAGCAGGTCGGCAGTATGGGTTGGCGTGGACGTGTTCATGAGGGATGGTTGTATGGCTGAATGGTTGTATGGCTGAATGGTTTAATCATTTTGTTTATGCAAGAATACTTTCCGACCCTCAGCCATACAACCATACAACCATACAACCATACGGTTCAATCTTCCAAAACCTTGCTGTCGGCCAGTTTCCGGGCGTAGCGTTCAATGACTTCGGGCGTTATGGCTTTTTCCTGGTTTACCCGCAGCAGGCGTTTGTAGCCGGAGTGTTTGAGGATGATGCGTTCCGACTCGTTGTTTTCGGGTCCGTTGAACACGATGCCTTTTACGTTGATGCGCCGCCGCTTCAGCTCGCTGATGGTGAGCAGGGTATGGTTGATGCTGCCCAGGTAGATGTTGGCCACCAGGATCACCTCCGCATCCAGCCGCGGGATCAGGTCGATTACGAAGTGTTCGTCGTTGAGGGGCACCAGTACCCCACCGGCGCCTTCGATCACCAGCGCGTTGTCGGTGGTTGGCACCTCGATGTTGGCCATGTGAATTTCTATTTCCTCCAGCCGGGCGGCGGCGTGGGGCGAAATGGGAATGCTGAGCAGGTATGCCTCGCGGTGAAATACCGACCGCAGGTTGTGCACCAGCGTCATCACCGTGTCCGTGTCGCGGGGCAGGCCCGACTGGATGGGCTTCCAGTAGTCGGCCTGCAACGCCTGGGCGATGATGGCGCTTACTACGGTTTTGCCGCTATCCGTTCCGATTGCCGTTACAAAGTATCTTTTCGCCATAGCTGCGTCAAAAAATGTCAAAAGGGGGTGGGGGTAATGGAGTAACCCGGTTGGCGTTGCAGGGCCGCCGCCAGCAGCCCGGCCAATCCGGTAATTTCTTCGTCGGTGTTGTAGGTGTGCAGGCAAATCCGCAGCCGTTCTTCCCCCTCCCGCACGGTCGGCGCGAGGATGGGCCGCACGTCGAAGCCCGCCTCCTGGATGCCGGCGGCCAACCGCTTGGTCGGTTCGTTGCCCCCGACGCGTAAGGCCTGGATGGGGCTGCGGCCGTCAATGAGGTGGCCCAGGAGGTCGCAGGGGCCGGCGGCCTGCCGGAAGTGGGCTATTTTCGCGTGCAGGGCCGCGGGCAGTTCGGGGTGGCCGGCCAGGAAGCGGAACGCCTCCCGCACCGAAACCAGGCTGTGCAGGGGCAGCGCCGTGGTGTAGATAAAAGGCCGGGCAAAGTTGACCAGGTACTCAACCAGCACGCGGGAGCCGGCCACGCAGGCACCGTGTACGCCCAGGGCCTTGCCAAAAGTATAAATGCGGGCAAAAATCCGGTCCTGCAACCCTTCCCCGCAGGCAATGCCGTTGCCCGCCGTCCCCCACAGACCCGTGCTATGCGCCTCGTCCCAGACCAGGTTGGCCCCGTACCGTTCGCACACGTCGAGCAGTTCGCGGAGCGGGGCAAAGTCGCCGTCCATCGAGTACACCGATTCGGCCACCACAAAGGCTTCGCCGGTAGCCCGTTGCAGGCGCCGTTCGAGGTCTTCGAGGTCGTTGTGGCGGAAGGCGAAGCGGTTGGCAAAGCTCAGCCGGGCGCCTTCCTTCAGGCTGGCGTGGCTGTACTCGTCGTACAGGATGGTGTCGCCCTTCTGCGGAATGGCGGAGAGCAGGGCCGTGTTGGCGGCGTAACCGGAATTAAAGAGGAGCGTCGCCCCGGCGCGGAAAAGGTCGGCTAGCTCGGCTTCGAGGGCCACGGCCAAAGAGCTGTTGCCGGAGATGAGCCGGGAGCCGGTGGCGCCGTTGGCCGGGTGGTCTTCGTGTGCGTAGGCCGCCCCGATTTGCGCGCGCAACGCCGGGTTGCGGGCCAGGCCCAGGTAGTCGTTCGAACAGAAGTCCGCCTTGCCCCCGCCCAGCGACAGGCGACGCAAGTTGCCCGCCCGTTGCCGGTCATCGAGTTGGCCCAGTAATTTCCGTTCAATTGACTTCATTCTCAGGCAAAAGTACGCAGTAAGCCCGAATTGCCCCTATTTTCCCGAACAACGAACCACATCTGCAAAAAGGCGTATCATACCTGATGAATATTGTGCCGTATTTCCATTATCTATATATTGCTTACCGGCCTGATTTCAGCAGTGGCTATAAATGGAAGTGATATGGAACTATTATTTGATGAAATGATTCAAGAAACGCTGGATCGGCCTAAATCAGCAGAGGAGCTTCAAAAGTTGCGCGATTTTTATGTAGGAATCAACTTTTTAGTTGCTAAGCTCACGATTAAAGCAGAAATGCTGGATGAGGAATATAAAAAGCAGTTGTTTCATAAATTGGTTGCTCATCTTAAACAAATAAATGCAGGACCATCCAACCAAATAGAAAACCCTGAGCTAAAGGCTTTGTTTGATGAATACGTTCACCAATTGAAAAAGCTGAGGGGCAAGCTGCGCGGCGACCTGGAACGTGAGGTTACAGAGGGAATTTCGCACAGTTCGAAAGACAATATCAGTGAGCTGTTGGATAAGGATAAATAGAAAGGAATGTTTACCCAGGGAGAAATTTTAGAAGTAGCATTTCCATTGCCACAGGCCAACTTACGTCACCCGGTAATTGTCATTTCCAACAACGAAATCCACCAGTATGAATCGTTCTTCATTGGGGTGATGGGTACCACCAAACACATGGACGATGAGTTTGCTTACCTGCTGGAAGATCACATGCTAACGGCTCCCATGCCACAGCCAACCGAAGTCCGGTGCCATTTGGTATCCATTTTTACCAAACGCGATGTGATTGGCAGCTTCAAAGTGAGGGTTAAACCGCAATACCTGAAAGAGATCATCCGGAAGATTCACGACGAAACGTTCAAAGTATGAGCCTCAGCGTCTCTTCCCGCAGTACTACTCCTCTATCCCGAAGTTCCGCTGGCGGCAGGCCTCGAACACGAGAATGGCCGTGGTCGCCGACACATTGAGGGAGTCCACTTCGCCCCGCATCGGTACTTTGATTTGCTTGTCGGCCCCGCGCAGCCACGTGTCGGTAAGGCCGGTAGACTCGGTGCCCATTACAATGGCCGTGGGACGGGTAAAATCCTGGTGGTGGTAAAATGCGGTGCCGGTAAGGGCGGCGGCGTAACTGGTGATGCCGTGGCTTTTGAGCCAGGCCAGCACTTCGGCCGAAGGGGCAACCACGACCTGGTTGGTAAACAGGCAGCCCAGGCTGGAGCGGACCGTGTTGGGGTTGTAGAGGTCAGTTTGCGGGTCGCACACGATGACGGCGTCCGCTTTTGCTGCGTCGGCCGTACGCAGGATGGCACCCAGGTTGCCCGGCTTTTCCACGGCTTCCAGCACGATCACCAGGGGGTTGGCGGGCAGCTTCACGTCGGCGAGGCGCAAGGTTTTGGGCACCACCAGGGCCACTACGCCGTCTACATTGTCGCGGTAGGCCATCTTTTCAAATACCGGCACCGTTACCCCAAACACCGCCAGCGCCCTTTCGGCCAATCCCTCCACGCCTCCGGGGTCGCGTACCTTCTCACTGCACACAAACAGGCTGTCGATCCGGAACCCCGCCTTTACGGCCAGCGTCATTTCGCGCAGCCCCTCCATCACGATCAGCCGCTGGGCCCGCCGTTCGGCCGGCTTCTCCGTCAGTTTGATCACGTTCTTGATCCGGGCGTTCTGGAGGCTGCTGATGAGTTCCATGTTTCGTTGTTGGTTGCTGGTTATTCGTTGTTCGGTTTTGCGCAGGCGTAAAGCGAGCGGGAAAGACGGCCGGCCCGCAAAGTTGGTACGAATTCCGGAAGATGGGGTTATCAAAACAAAAATGCCGGCTCTTGCGAACCGGCATCTTCCATGTCATAAAGCAACTATGCTAACAACGAACAACGGATAACCAACAACTATTCCTTCCCTTCCTTAGAACCCATGCGCTTGCGTTCGTTCTCGTCGAGGTAGATCTTGCGCATCCGGATGGCCTTGGGCGTTACTTCCACGTACTCGTCCTTCTGGATGTATTCGAGGCACTCTTCGAGGGAGAACTGCACCTTCGGCACAATCTTCACGTTCTCGTCGGAGCCGGAGGCCCGCATGTTGGTGAGTTTCTTGCCCTTCTGGATGTTGATCACAATGTCGTTGGGGCGGGTGTGTTCGCCGATCACCTGGCCCGTGTATACTTCTTCACCCGGGTCCACGAAGAACCGGCCGCGGTCCTGGAGCTTGTCAATTGAGTAGGCCGTGCCCGGGCCCTGCTCCATCGAGATCAGCGAACCGCTGATGCGTCCCTGGATGGGGCCTTTGTACGGCTCGTACGCCTTGAAGCGGTGCGTCATGATGGCTTCGCCCTGGGTGGCGGTGAGTACGTCGTTGCGCAGGCCGATGATGCCGCGCGACGGAATCGTAAATTCCAGGTGCTGCAAATCGCCCTTGGGCTCCATCACCAGCAGTTCGCCCTTGCGCTGGGTCACCAGTTCAATCACCTTGCCGGCGGAGGTTTCGGGTACGTCCACCACCAGGGTTTCCACCGGCTCGTTGCGCACGCCGTCAATTTCTTTGAAGAGTACCTGGGGTTGACCCACTTGTAACTCGTAGCCTTCGCGGCGCATCGTTTCAATCAGGATGGACAAGTGCAGGATGCCCCGGCCGTACACGATGAACTTGTCTTCCGTGTCGGTGGGATGCACCTTCAGGGCCAGGTTCTTTTCGGTTTCCTTCATCAGGCGGTCCCGCAGGTGGCGCGAAGTCACAAATTTACCATCCCGGCCGTAGAACGGCGAGTTGTTGATGGTAAAGAGCATGCTCATCGTGGGCTCGTCTACGGCAATGCGGGGCAGCGCCTCGGGCGTGTCGGCATCCGACAGGGTGTCGCCAATCTCGAAGTCTTCCAGGCCCACCACGGCGCAGATTTCGCCGGCAGTCACCTGGGGTACTTTCACTTTGCCGAGTCCTTCGAATACCTGCAATTCTTTGATGCGTACTTTCTTCACCACGCCGTCGGCCTTCATCAGCACCATGTTGGCGTTTTCCCGCAGCATGCCGCGAAATACTTTGCCGATGGCAATCCGGCCCACAAACGAGGAATAATCGAGGGAAGTAATCTGCATCTGCGCGGGTCCTTCGTTGATGGGCGCCCGGGGAATGTTGGCCACAATGGCGTCGAGCAGCGGGATGATGTTGTCGGTAGGCTGTTTCCAGTCGTCGCTCATCCAGCCCTGCTTGGCCGAACCGTACACCGTCTTAAAATCCAGCTGGTGCTCGGTGGCGCCGAGGTTGAACATCAGGTCGAATACGGATTCGTGCACGTCGTCGGGGCGGCAGTTCTCCTTGTCTACTTTGTTGATGACCACAATGGGCTTGAGGCCGATCTGGAGGGCTTTGCTCAGCACGAAGCGGGTTTGCGGCATGGGTCCTTCGAAGGCATCCACCAGCAGCAGTACGCCGTCGGCCATTTTGAGTACGCGTTCTACTTCCCCGCCGAAGTCGGAGTGACCGGGGGTGTCAATAATGTTGATTTTAACGTCCTTATAGCGGACCGATACATTCTTGGATACGATGGTAATCCCTCTTTCGCGTTCGAGGTCGTTGTTGTCGAGGATCAGGTCCCCGAATTCCTGGTTTTCCCGGAAGATTTTGGAGGCGTGGATGATCTTGTCCACGAGAGTAGTTTTGCCGTGGTCAACGTGTGCAATAATGGCAATGTTGCGTATGCTCTGCATATAAGGGTTTAAAAATCAAGGCGCAAAGATACTACAAAACCCCGGTTTCCCCCGCATTAGTTCCATTACGCCAAAGTTAAGTTGCAAGGGTACAGGGGTAAAAACGCAAAAAGGCCCGGGCTGCGTGCAGTCAACCCGGGCCTTCCGGCCGTTAAGCCGTTCAATGAGCCGCGTTACACGATTAGTACATGGTGCGCAGGCCGGCTACGTCGGTGGGGAAGGGAATGCGCTTCTCGCCGCCCAGGTAGCCCGGGTTCATCACTGCCTCGGGGTTGTATACTTTCTGGTTGGGCTGCAATTTGAAGGGCTGGTTGTCGCCCACGGGGCCGCCGAAGTGGTCCAGGCCCAGGGCGTGGCCGTTCTCGTGCACGGCAATGGATTGGAGGTCGGTCACGGCGGTGGGGGTGAAATCGAGGTATTTAGAGCCCTGCACCGCCCATTTGAAGGCTTTGTTGTAGTACTGCTCAACGTACACGATGTCGGGGTAGCCGTCTTTGGTGCCGTTGATGGTGCCGTCCGCGTCGGAGAATGTCCAGGTTATGGCAATGATGTCGGCGCTGCCCATGCCCAGGGAGAAATATTCGGGGTCCAGCCAGCCGCCGACCACGATATCGGCCGGCAGGTTGTCCTGCTTCAGTCCTACCCAATCCTGATCGTAAATGTCGTACCCAACCGTGTCCCCGTTCTGTACAATGGGCGTCAGGGCGTCGAGGTAGTCATTGTTGCGGCCATCGTCGGCGATGCGGGCGGTTTTGAGGTTGGTGTTTTGAATGCTGTTCCAGCTTTCGTAGGCGTCCACCAGGGTTTTCTCAGTGGTAGCGGGGGCCAGGTCGGCGGTGTAGTCGGAAGCGTCAAGTACGTAGGTCAGGTTCGACTTGGGCCAGCTGCTGCCGATACGCAGCGACTGGTAGGGGTCCACGCCGAGGCCCTTGGTAAAGAACCATACTTTATCGACCTGCATGGTTTTGCCCTTGGCGGCCAGGGAGGCATTTATTTTCTGCGTCAGGGCTGCAACCCGCGACAGGTCAACGCCGGTCTTGGCAACCCGGGCGCCGGAGGCGGTGGAGGCAGAGGCTTCAGGGGTAACTACTTTGGACGCTTCCTTGGTACAGCCAAAGGCGAGCAGGGCAACGGCAAACAATAGGAGACTGCAATTTTTCATTGGGGGTACTGTGGGTTAAGGGTTAAAGGGGAACTCAAAAATGCGGGCTTTCCCTCCGCCATTGCTGCAGTCAATGCGCGGTTCGGGTCAGCCCGTGATTCAGGAACGATCTTGAAGTTAGCAAGAATATTACACTTTGTTAAAGGTTTTGTTCAATAGATTCTTGAAAAAGTTATTTATTTGGCCGGCCACGGAATTTGCCAAATTTTTTTCGGGCCTGGTTTAGCCGCGATGTTACCCCATCGTTGCCGCTTTCCGGAGGGTGACGGTTTGTGCTCCGCGACGGTGTACAGGGTGTATAATTTGAGACAATTGGCAGATTTTTGTCCGTACCGTCGACTACTGGTACGAGCAGGGCGCACTTTCCGGGTGAAAAGCGTGTACTACACTGGCGGCCGGGTACCCATCGCATGATGATTATGGATTCTCTCGCCACCCGTACTTCAATTCGCCCGGTTGGGCCGGTGTAGCATCAGGGTTTCAATTTCCCTGGCCACCGAATCGGGGGCCATTTTCTGCACCAGCCGGGTGTGCGGGCCGTTGGGATCGTCCTGCCAGGCGTTGCTGCCGTCGGGACGGGTGAGGAAACGGCCCCGTTGCGTGTCGTAGAAGGGCGCCGCGCCGCGCACGGCCACCAGCACGGCCGTCTGGTCCCAGCTCATGCGGCCGTCCTTGTCTTCCTTCGCCATGGGAATGCTGAGGGCGAACACGTGCCGTACGGGGCTGCCCGCGTCACCTTCCTTGATGAGCCGCAGCCCGGTCTTCACTTTCTCACCGATCTCGAAGCCGCTGAACACGATGGGCGTGGGCCAGCCGTCGATGGCTACCTGCGAAGCCGCGGAATCCTTTTCAATGTTAAACTCCCTCCCTTCGGGAAATTTGCCGGCCATGGCTACCCATTGCTTTACCTTCCTTTTCACCAGCGCCTTGCCGTCCAGTGGCGACAGCGAATCGGGCTTCGACTCCAGGAGGTTGCGTACGTTGGTGAGGAAGCCCACCGTGACCACCGTAACGCTGGTGTCGGGCTGGGCCGCCAGCAGCCGGCGGTACACGGCCACCGCGTCGGGGGCGTCGGCGGTGGCTTTGAGCTTGTGCGGGTACCGGGCGGCGAGGGTATCGGTCCACTTCTGCGAGGCGTTCATGTTGACACCGGCCGTCTTGGGGGCGCCAATGGGCAGGTCGGGCCGGCCGAAGTACGTGTTGAGCACGTCGATGCTCGGGCCCACCAGCGGGTGCAGGTTAGAAGAAACGGTGCCCAGGATACGGGCTTCGCCCCGGTCGGCAAAGGCGTGGAGCATGGCGATGGCCCCCACGTCGTCGTAGTCCGGTCCGCAGTCGGTATCAAACAGGATCGTGACCGGGTCGGGCGTCAGGGTGGCCTCAGCCGTGGCGTTGGCCGAGTCGTCGGCCTGGCGCGACTCGTCGGAACGGCCGCCGCAAGCGGTCAGGACAAGGAGTAACAGGACCGGGCAGAAGCACCGGGCGCGGAGCATTTTTCGGGGAGTAAACATACAATGGGGGAAAACGAATGGTTGCGGGCATAATTTAGAAAAAATCATTCGCCGCGTGATCCCGTTAAAAGAGGTATTTTTGCTTTTTCCGCCGTTGTCGTCCATGTCCATTGTTGTTTCTGCCCTTACCAAGATTTACGGCCGCCAAAAGGCCGTTGACCACATTTCCTTCCAGGCGCAGCCCGGCCAGATCGTCGGCTTCCTGGGGCCCAACGGCGCCGGCAAATCAACGACCATGAAAATGCTGACGGGCTACCTCTCCCCCACCCGCGGCCACGCCAAGGTGTGCGGCTTCGACGTGGTGCAGCAGTCGATGGACGTGCGGCGCAGCATCGGCTACCTGCCCGAACACAACCCGCTGTACCTCGACATGTACGTGAAGGAGTACCTGCAATTCATCGGCTCGCTGCACGGGCTGAAGGGCGGCCGGCTCGGAGAACGCATTGCCGACATGGTGGAACGGGTGGGCCTCACGCGGGAACAGAACAAGAAGATCGGGGCCCTCTCCAAGGGCTACCGCCAGCGGGTGGGGCTGGCCCAGGCCCTCATTCACGACCCGCAGGTGCTCATCCTCGACGAACCCACCACCGGCCTCGACCCCAACCAGATCGTCGAAATCCGGCAGGTGATCAAGGACGCCGGCCGTGACAAGACGGTGATCTTCTCCACGCACATCATGCAGGAGGTGGAAGCCCTCTGCGACCGGGTCGTGATCATCAACCTGGGCCGCATCGTGGCCGATAGCACGCTGGCCGAACTGCGGGCCCGGCAGGAAAACGCGCGGGGCCTGCTGCTGGTCGAATTCGAAAAAGACGTGAACATCCGGGCGTTGTCCACGATTCCCGGCGTGAAAGAAGTGCGCCCCAAGGGCCAGGGCAAGTACCAGTTCGTGACCGACGGCCGGCCCGACGTGCGCATTGCCATTTTCCAACTGGCCGCCCAGCGGGAGTGGACGCTGATCGGACTGCGCCAGGAAGAGAGCAACCTGGAAAAGATCTTCCAGCAACTCACCCGGGATGACGCCGCCCCGGCCCAGGCACCACCCAACGCCCCGGAGGGCGACATTCCTTCCTAGTCCCAGCCCTTCGATGAACGCACAAAAGCCACCCGTTCTGATGGCTTTCTGCTTGTTAGGTGGCTACAACCTATCCTTTTACCGCTTACCGCCAACGCCGCGGAGAGCTAGCCTGGTCGGTTTCATCCCGGTCGTAGTAATCGTATTCCCGTTCCGGTTCGCCGTCGCGCCGTTCGGAGTCGAACGTACGGTCATCGTTCCCGTAGGGGGAGTCGTAGGGCCGGTCATCGTTGCGTGGGCCGTAGGCGTGGTGTTCGTGCGTGCACCGGCCGTTGCAGTCATCGTCATAGCGGCGGTCGTAGCGGTAGTCGTTGCGGTAACGGTCCCGGCGGCCCGGGTGGTGCCCCCGCGGCCCGGCGGGAGCGGGTACGTCGCGGTACACAATTACGGAATGGGGCGGGCAGTACCAACGCGGAAAACGCTGCCGGTGCGCCTCGTAATAACGGTACGGGTACGGGCCGTAGTAATCGAGTACCACTTTGGGCGCCGCGTACAGGTCGTACGAACGGTACATGGGCGGAAGGTGCCGCAGGGCAACCCAGTGGCCGCGGTGGGGCAGCAGAAAGCTGGCGGCGGGTACGTCGTAGTACACTTGCAGGTCGGGCAGGTAGTAGTACTGGGCCCGGGCATGACCAGGCGGCGCCCACGGCGGGGGCGGGGCGGCCGGCATCCGGGCGTATACCTGGGCCCGGGTCACCAGCGGCAGGGTGGCAATCATTGCCCACAGGAGGGTAAGCAAAAGCCTATTCATGGGAATCAGGAAAGGGGTATTGGCTATTAAGAACTGGGAATGGGTCAGTAGTCGTCGGGTAATGAGGTGGGCATGTCCCTGCCCGCTTCAATTGCAATTACTGTTCCAGAAATGCCGTTCGGGCACATACGCCCCGCGGACTTCGGCACTGCCGGGAAAGACGGCCCGGGGAGTGACCAGGGCAGAAACCCCGCTGGTCCCGATAATGGGTAAATTGTGTATTTTTGGCCTATAGTGCCCTTGGTAACACCTAAACACCCGTTGTTTTAGCATTTCCGGCCGTCGGTTGGCGTCCCAGTTGTCAACTGTCCATCTCAAATTGTCCATTGCTCCCCCTATGTTTCCCATTCTTCGCAAAGAGATAAACAGTTTTCTGAGTTCGCTGGTCGCCTACATCATCATGGCCCTCTTCCTGACCGGCATGGGGCTGTTCATCTGGGTGTTTCCGGATTACAATGTGCTGGATTACGGGTACGCCGACCTCTCCACGCTGTTCAACATGGCGCCCTACATATTTATGTTCCTCATTCCGGCCGTTACCATGCGGTCGTTTGCCGAGGAGAAGAAGGGCGGCACCCTGGAGCTGCTGCTGACCCGTCCGCTCACCGACTGGGACATCATCCTGGGCAAATACCTGGCCTGCTTCCTGCTGATCCTGTTTACGCTGCTGCCCACACTCATTTACTACGTCAGTGTGTACCTGCTGGGCAACCCCGAAGGCAACATCGATTCGGCCGGCGTGTTTGGTTCGTACGTGGGCCTGCTGCTGCTGGCGGCGGTATTTACGGCCATTGGCATTTTTGCTTCCAGCATCAGCGAGAACCAGATCGTTTCCTTCATCGTGGCGGCGTTTCTCTGCTTCCTGTGGTTTACCGGGTTTTCGGCGCTGGCGTCATTATCCGCCACGGGCACCTGGACGTACTTGATGGGCCAACTGGGCCTGGAATACCACTACAACGCCCTCAGCAAAGGTTTAATTGATTCCCGCAACGTCATTTATTTTCTCAGCGTAATCGCCCTGGCCCTGATGGCGACCCGGCTGGTGCTGGAAAGCCGCAAATGGTAATATAAAGGAGACCGCTGACCGGAGGAAAGGAGACCGGAGGATCGGGAAGGAACTCAGGTGAGACTACGGTTCGGGTGGGTGACAGTACAGGAGAAACATAAACAAGGGCCGCTTTTTGAGGGCGGCCCTTTCGATTAGGAGCTGTATTAGAGTGAATCAGGGTTTCATTTTAAGGTTTTGCGGCTGGGCCTCCCGGGTGCCTTCCGCCTAGAGAGCCGGCCGCCGGTCTTCGTCCTTGACCACGGCCACCAGCACCGCCGATACGAACAGCGACACCCCGCCCAGCACCAGTATGTTGATGGCTTGTTCGTCAAACACGTTCTTCAGGAACCAGCCCAGTACGGTCGCCGCCGTAATCTGCGGAATTACGATGAAGAAATTGAAGATGCCCATGTAGATGCCCATCTTGGCGGCGGGCAGCGACCCGGCCAGGATTGCGTAGGGCATGGATAGGATACTCGCCCAGGCCAGGCCTACGCCCACCATGGATACAATCAGCAAGCCCGGGTCTTTGACGAAGTAAATTGAAATAAGGCCCAGCCCGCCGGCAATCAGGCTGATGCCGTGCACGCCCTTGCGGCTCGTGGCCCGGGCCAGCACCGGCAGCAGGAAAGCCAGAATGGCGGCAAACCCATTGTAGGCCGCAAACAGAACGCCTACCCAGTCGGCCCCTTCGTTGTACAGTTTGGAGGTGGGATCGGTGGTACCGTACACGTGGCTCGTAACGGCGGGCGTCATGTAAATCCACATGGCAAAGAGGCCCAGCCACGTGAAGAACTGCACGAGGGCAAGCTGCTTCATCGTCGCGGGCATTGTGTACACGTCGGAGATGACCGATACCAGCCCGTGCTCCCGCCGGCCCCGGCGCACCAGGAAACCGGCAATCAACTGCGCGATGCCGTACGCGACCAGCATTCCGGCGAGGATGTACAGTTCTTTGGCCAGGCCCGTTGCGATGATTCCCACCACTGCCGCAGCGCCCACCACGGACCAGATGGCCCCGCTGCGCAGGTAGGTGGAGGCGGGGGCTATCGCCGCGTGGTGCACCGGCGCGTGGCCGTTGCTGCTGGCCGCTTCGAACGCGGCCAGTTCTTCGGGCGAATACTCCTTCGTGCTCATAACCGTCCACAGGACGGCCAGGAGGAAGACGAGGCCACCCAGGTAGAAAGACCACTTCACCGAGTCCGGGACTTCGCCGGCGGCGGCCGTGTTGGCTACGCCGAAAACATTGTTGAGCACGTAGGGGAGCATGGAGGCAACCACGGCCCCGGTGCCGATGAAGAAGCTTTGCGTGGCAAAACCAGTGGTTCGCTGCTCCGAGGGGAGCATATCGCCGACAAAGGCGCGGAACGGTTCCATGGTTACGTTGATGGAAGCGTCCATGAGCCAAAGCGTACCCGCTGCCACCCAGAGGATGGGCGAGTTGGGCATGACGATCAGGGCCAGCGAAGCCAGGATGGCGCCGGCCAGGAAGTAGGGGCGCCGTCGCCCGAGCCGGCCCCAGGTCTGGTCGCTCATGTGGCCGATGATGGGCTGGATGAGCAGGCCGGTTACGGGGGCCGCAATCCAAAGAATGGGGATTTCTTCCGGGTCGGCACCGAGCGTCTGGAAGATACGGCTGGTATTAGCGTTCTGTAAAGCGAAGCCAAACTGAATGCCGAGAAACCCGAAACTCATGTTCCAGATTTGCCAGAAGCTCAGGCGGGGGCGGGAAAGAATCGTCTTTGGTTGAGCAACCATAGGGCCATTGGGCGGGATGGTAAACAAATATAGTTAGTGGACGAATTTACCTTCTTTTTTTAATATCCAAACCCCATTTAGTCAAATTTTTAAGTCTATGTAGCAGAAATACAAAAGCCCCGGCCGTACGTCACGCACCGGGGCTAACCTTTTCTGTGTCAATCCTCCGTGGCCGAGAACCGTCCTCAATACGCAATACCCAATACTTATTCCCCCAGCCACTTCTTCAAATCGGGGTTCAGCAATTCCTTGATCTCCGAGCTTTTCACGTTGTCCTGGGTCACCAGCGTCACGCCGGTATCGACGCGTTTCTCGAAGGGCTGCTTCCGGAGGACAGCCATGGCGGTTTTTACGCCTTCGTAGCCCATCCGGAAGGGGTTCTGCACGGCCAGCCCCTGGATTTCGCCCTTGTCGAGGGCTGAAAGCAGGGTAGGGTTCGAATCAAAACCGACGAATTTGACCTTGCCGGCTTTGCCCGCCGTTTGCAGGGCCCGCAACATGCCCTGCGTGGCCGATTCATTGGAGGCAAACACGCCGTCTACCTGGCCGAAGCGGTTGAGCAGGTTCTGCGACGCCTGGAAGGCCCGCTCCATGGTGGCCCCGGCGTACTGGTTGGTGGAAATGAGTTCGATGCCCGGGCCGTGTTCTTTCATGCCTTCCAGGAAGCCGGCCTCGCGGGCCAGCGTACTGGCCGACCCTTCGGCGTAGCGCAGCATGATTACCTTGCCCTTGCCGCCGAGCAGTTCCGCCAGCCGCTTGGCGCAGAGTTTGCCGCCGAGTTGGTTGTCGGTTGCCACGAAAGAAGAGAAGTCACCCGATTGCAGGTCGGAGTCGATGATGACCACCGGGATCCGGCGTTTCACGGCGGCGCCCACGGGCGGGGCCAGGGCCCGGTCGTCGAGGGGGGCCAGCACAATGGCATCCACGCCGCGGCTCACGAAGTTCTGCACCACCTGGATTTGCATTTGCCGGTCGTCTTCCTTCTGGGGGCCCTGCCAGATGACTTCGGCGCCGGTTTCCTGGGCGGCCTTTTCGGCCCCGGCGTGGATGCTCTTCCAGAAGGAGTGTGTGGAGCCTTTGGGAATGACGGCGATCTTGGGTTTGGCCGCGGCGTTGCTGCCGGTATCACTCGTTTCGTTCTGGTTGCCGCCGGAGTTGCAGGCGCCCAGCAGCAGGACAGCGGCCAGCAGGGGCGCCGTGAGGCGGAGTCTGATTTTATTCATGGTTCGTAAAGGGAGCTGGATGAACATAGCTAAGGCAGGTTTGTGGCCTGCCTTAGACTGGAATGAATCATTAAAATAACGTACGCGGCTTTTGACGACCGGATGGTTTTACAGGGAGCTGCCCGGCGCGGCTAGTTCAGTGCCGTCGGCGTGTCGGCCCTTGCGGCTGCGTACCCAGAAGAGCAGGATGGTAAAGGCAATGACCAGCGTAATGGGAAATGCCGTCATCTTCAGCAGAACATCCTGGCCTACGGCCAATTCCAGGGCGTCCCCGTTTAAGCCGGCTGCGGTTTTTTCAACGCGCTCCGTATCAATCCAGCGGCCGATGATTGGATTGAAAATGGAATTTGAAAACATACCCATGCCCCCTACGATGGACATACCCAAGGCGCCACTGCGTGGAATGCGCTCCGCGACAAAGCCGATCATGGTAGGCCAGAAATAACACAGGCCAATGGCGTAGACGACGGCCGCAAGGTAAGCTACGGGGCCTGTCACAGTGCTGAACAGATAAAGACCGATCAGCGTAAAAATGGCGCCGCCCAGCAATACGCCCGTCTGGTCGAGCCGGTGAATCAGCGGGCCTCCGAAGTACCGGCCGAATGCCATCAGGAAAGCAACCAAGGCCCCAACGTATAAGGGTTCCACGCCACTCTGTGCCAAAACCAATTTATACCACTGTTGCGGGCCAAATTCAGAGATTGCCGTGAATGCCATGAGGACGGCGATGAATATAAACAGCGGAGTAGCCATTGCCCGCAAGTTTTGGGAGATAGAGGTAGACTCGGCTACTTTGGCTTTGGGGAAGGTTTGTCCGAAGAACAGGATGGCATAGATCACGGTTGGAATGATGATTGCCAGGATCTGGGCCTGCCAGGGCAAGCCGGCATCAGTCATGAACTTGGAAATCAAAAAGCCCAGGAACAGACTTCCCGGGAACCACATGTGAAAGCGGTTCAGCATTTTGTTCATTTTTACCCCCGAGTAGGTATCGGCAATCATCGGGTTACAAGCCGCCTCGGTACAACCATTCCCAATACCGATCAGCAGCGTGGAGATGAGCAGCGTGGCGAACCCCCCGGCAAAAAGGGTGAGTATGATGCCCAGCATGTGACTAACGAAGGCAACCGTCATGATGGTTTTCGGCCCCACCGAGTAGTACACCAACCCGCCGATGATCATGGAGATGGGGAAGCCTAAAAACCACATGGAATTAATAAAGCCTAACTGCTCGGCCGAAAGTCCGAATTCAGCGCCTAATTGTTCCAGAATACCGGCCCGGATACTAAAGGAAAAACCCGTAGTAATGAGGGCGAAACAACTGCCGTAAAAAAGCCGGTCTGCGTTTACGTTCGTCTGGGTTGTTGTGCCAACGGTTGAGGATATCATAATAGAAATGCGGTTAAGGGGTCTGTGGGTTTTATCGGTGCAGGGTTAAAGATTCAGTCGTTCAATAATATGTTTTTTTGATTACATGTCATAGTAAAATCGCATTCTATCCATAGAAAATCATCTTTTAACGCCACCTGCCCATAGAATCTTTTTATAAGGCGCGAAAAGGGGAACGGGCAGACCAGTATATGCCGGCCGGAGCAGAACGTTGCACCGCCGGCGCCGCCAAGGACTGCCGCCGCGGGTGTTGCCGTTTTTGCCTAATTTGGTGCGCAAAACAGGCATTCAACGTTTATCATTCAAAACTTCTTCTTCATGAGTTTACTGGCAGTGGGCACGGTAGCTTTCGACGCCCTGGAAACCCCCTTCGGCAAAACGGACAAAATCATTGGCGGCTCGGCTACCTTCATCACGCTGGCGGCTTCTTACTTTACCAAAAAGATCAACCTGGTGGCCGTGGTCGGCGACGACTTCCGCAAGGAGGACATCCGGATGATGGAGGAGCACGGCATCAACACCCAGGGCCTGCAAGTCAAGGAAGGGCAAAAGTCGTTCTTCTGGTCGGGCCGCTACCACAACGACATGAACTCCCGCGATACGCTGGTGACCGAACTCAACGTGCTGGCCGACTTCGACCCGGTCATTCCCGAAGAATACCAGAACTGCGAGTACCTCATGCTGGGCAACCTCACGCCTTCGGTGCAGAAAACGGTGATCCAGCGGCTGCGCAAACGCCCCAAGCTCATCATGATGGACACCATGAACTTCTGGATGAACGTGGCCCTCAGCGAACTGGTGGAAGTGCTTACCATGGTGGACGTGCTGTCGGTCAACGACGAGGAGGCCCGCCAGCTTTCGGGCGAATACTCCCTTCGCAAGGCGGCCAAGAAGATCCTGACGATGGGCCCCAAGGTGCTCATCATCAAAAAGGGCGAACACGGGGCGTACCTGTTTCGCGACAACCTGGTGTTTTTCGCCCCGGCCCTGCCCCTGGAAGAAGTGTTTGACCCGACCGGCGCCGGCGATACCTTTGCGGGCGGCTTCATCGGCTACCTGGCCAGCACCAGAGACATTTCCTTCGAAAACATGAAGCGGGGCATCATCTACGGCTCGGCCATGGCTTCCTTCTGCGTCGAAAAGTTCGGCACCGAACGGCTCGTGCACCTGTCGAAGGCCGAAGTGGAGAGCCGCGTGCAGGAGTTCGTGGACCTGGTGCAGTTTGAAATCTCAATGGTGTAACCATTCCGCCAAGCAAAAAACGCGGTAAGCTTGCCCGGGTAAGAATTGGGGCGATTCCGGAGAATTCCTTTTGTGGTGCCTTCGCAGCTTTGGCGCCAACACCAAATGGAATATCTCCAAGTCTTATGCAAAATGAAAAGTTATTCGAGTCAAAAGGCCTTGATGTCGAATTCGATCCGCAGCAGCAGTACGTGTACGTCAACTGGAAAGGCTTTCACAGCGTGGAAAGCGTAAAGACCGGTTGCGAAAAACTGCTCCAGTTGCTGATCGAGAAGAATTGCAAGCGGGTGCTGAACGACAACCGCCTGGTGAGTGGCCCCTGGATGGGCGCCGCCGAGTGGGTAGCCACCGACTGGTTCCCGCGGGTGTACGCCGCCGGCGTGGAGCAGTTCGCCTGGATCGTTTCCCCGAACGTCTTCAGCCAGATGTCTACCGAAGCCACGCAGGCCAGAAACAAGAACGAAAAGACCCGGACTTTCGACGACGTTGCCAAGGCAGCGGGTTGGCTGGGTATCCAATAACGCCCTCCCTCATCGGGCAACCAAAAAGCCCCGGAAGCAATGCCTTCCGGGGCTTTTTGGTGATACGGTCTTCTTCTTTCAGAAGACATAAGACTTTAGACATAAGACATGAGACCAGCGTATCCGGTCTCGTGTCTTATATCTAAAGTCTTATGTCTCTTAAGGTCGGTCTGCCTGCTGAATCGCTTTTTCGAGTTCTTCCTTTTTCATGCGGCTGCGGCCTTTGATGTCGAGCTTTTTGGCCTGTTCGAGCAACTGAGTTTTGGTAGCCTCGCGGTCATCCCCTTTGTGACCCACCTGGCGCATGGCCCGCCTGACGGCCGGGGTGTACGCCACGTGCTGTTCGCCGTGCTTGTCGCCTTTTACCTTCGTTTTCTCGGCTTCCTTTTTCTCTTCCGGGCTCAGCTGGTCCCACACCTCCCTGGGCAGGTACCGGCTGGTTTTGCCGTCCTTGCGGGCCTTGTCGTCGCCGCCCTCCGTCTGCCAGTCCTGTTCCGTCCATGCTTCGAGGGATTTTGCCGCCTCGTCCTTGGGCCCGGTGTAGCCGCCGCCGCGTTTTTCGTACTCCCGGGCCAGCATCTGGCTCTTGCGGGCCGACCACTGCCCCGGCTTGCCGCCCTTGTCCGATGCCATCAGTTCCTGCTTGATCTGCTCCCGGAGTCCGGGGTTGGTGTACTTGTCTGCGTGCTTGTCGTGTGCCATTTCCGATAGGGTTTGGTGTACGGGCCGTTACGAAAGAGCCGCGCCCAAGGTTCCGGCCGGGGCCGCTCACGCCTTTTCGCGGGCCGGGTCCATCCCTTGCGGCGCCCGGGTGCCCAGCCACTTGCGCAGGCTTGCGGTTTCCGCCCCGAGTTCGATGACCACCTGCACGTTGCCGTCGTCGCCGGGCTGCGGGGTTACCTCCAGCGTGCAGCCCACGTGCCGGAGGGCCGCCGCCAGCCGCTCCTGGAGCGGCGCAGTGCCCGTGATGCAGGCTGCGAAGTAATCGGGCAGGGGCCGGCCGGCCACTTCTTCCGCCAGGGCCACGTAGTCGGCGTGCAAATAGCCAATGTTTTTTTGCCCGTACCGTTCCCAGAGCCTTCGCATGACGTCGTCCAGCGACCGGGTATCCTGGGTGAGCCGGCGGATTTCCAGGTCGAGGATGAGGGCCGTGAGGGCGCCTTTGTGGTAGATGGACACCTTGCGGCCCGGCACTCCCGCCACGTAACCGTCGAGCCACAGGTCCAGTGACGACTCCGTAAGCGACAGCGCCGCCGCGTTGCTGGTGTTGAAATGCCGGTTCAGCGTACCGCTCAGTTCGGCCAGGTAATCCGCGGGACTGAAAAAACCCGAACGGGCCAGGAAAAGGTCGCCGTAGTACGTGGTGAGCCCTTCGGCCACGTAGCCGGTGGGAAAGTAGTTTTCGCGGGAAAAGTCGTAGGGCAGCAGCTCGGCCGGCCGGATGCGGATCACGTTCCAGACGTGGAAAAGTTCGTGCGAGGCCAGCCCGACCAGTTCGGGGTAAAGCTCGGCGGCGATTTTTTCGGCCGGGCCGAGGGTCATCACCGTGGAGTTCCAGTGTTCCACGCCGTGGTAGTGCTTGTCGGGCAGGGCGTGCAGCAGGAAGTGGTACTCCGGGCAGGGGAAGCCGCCCATCAACTGCATTTGCGTCTGGGTAAATCCGCGAAAATCGGTCAGCAGCCGCTCCCAGGAGAAGTGCACGGCGCCCTGCACCCACACGTGGAACCGGTGGCCGTCCACCTCGTAGGTTTGGTGGTGCAGGTCGGGGCTGGCAATTAAAGGGCTGTCCACGAGGCGGTAGTAGCTTTCGGCCGCCAGTTGGCCCGGCCCCGGCTGCGGCAACCCGCAGGCAATCCGATAATCCGGCGGCAGTTGCAGGTGTACCCCGCAGGGGTCCTCCAGGCGGTCCTCGGCGTAGAGCAGGCAGTTGATAAAGTTGATGTACACGCAGGCGGCGTCCACCCACGAGTTGCCGGCGTCCATCTGGTGGGCGTAGTAGCTGTACCGGACCTTCACCGTTCCGGCGCCCTGGGGGTGCACCAGCCAGCGGTCTTTGGAGAGCTTCCGTACCGCCAGGGGTTGGTCCGTAGCGGTAAATGCATCGAGCCGCAGCACGTTTTTGGCGTAGTTAGCCAGTTCGTAGCGGCCGGGCCGCCAGGCGGGCAATTGCAGTTCGAGGGTAGCCGTATCGAGGGCCGCCAGGGTCAGTTCAATGTGCAGCAGGTGCCGGGCCGGTTCGGGGGTGATGTGGTATTGCATGGTACACTGATGTATGATGATTATTATGATTTGTTATGATCGAGTAATAATCCTCAGAAATCATAACGGATCATAATCATCATCATACATCAGTGTACCGTCCAAGGTTTCCGGAATGCGTACCTTTGGGAGTCAGCGCAACTCCCGCATGCCATTCCCCCGTCATTGGTTTACCCGTCGGCAGGTACTGTACCCCGTTCTCGTCCTGGTAACGGGATTGGTGCTGTTCGGGCTGCTGGACCTGCTGTTTCCGTTCCGGGCAAAAGTACCCTACTCGCAGCTCCTCTACGCCCGCGACGGCACCGTGCTCCACGCCTTCCTGAGCCACGACGACAAGTGGCGCATGAAGACCGAACTCGACGAAATCATCCCCGAACTGCGCCAGGCCATTCTTTATAAGGAGGACAAGTATTTTCACTGGCATCCCGGCGTAAACCCCGCCGCCATCATCCGGGCCGTCTTCAACAACGTAGTCCGGGGCCGCAAAACGTCCGGCGCTTCGACCATTACCATGCAGGTGGCCCGGCTGCTGGAGCCCAAAGAACGCACGTACGGCAACAAGCTGGTGGAGGTGTTCCGCGCCCTGCAACTGGAGTGGCACTATTCCAAGGAAGAAATTCTACAGCTGTACCTCAACCTGGTGCCCTACGGAGGCAACGTGGAAGGCGTCAAGTCGGCTTCCGTGCTGTACTTCGGCCGTCTGCCCGACCAACTCAGCCTGGCCCAGGTTGTAACGCTGGCGATTGTACCCAACCGGCCCACCTCCCTGCACCTGGGCCGCAACAACGCCCTCATCCGGCAGGAACGCGACAAGTGGCTGCGCCGGTACGGGCAGGAAGGGGCTTTTGCCGAAAAAGAAGTGGCCGATGCGCTGACCGAACCCCTGACGGCAAGCCGCACGGAAGCGCCGAAGCTGGCTCCGCACTTCTCCTGGCGGCTCAAGCGGCAGTACCCCGACGCCATCAACCTGACCACCACGCTGCGCAAGCCCGTGCAGGACAAGGTGCAGCAACTCGCCTACAACTACCACAAGCGGCTCCAGCGGTACAACATCCACAACCTCGCCGTGCTGGTGGTCAACAACCGGACCGGCGAAGTAGAAGCCTACCTGGGCGCCCCCGACTTCGGCGACGCCTACCACGCCGGGCAGGTGGACGGCGTGCGGGCGGTTCGTTCCCCCGGCAGCACGCTGAAGCCACTGGTGTACGCCCTGGGCATCGATGCCGGCAAGATCACCCCCAAGACCGTGCTGGCCGACGTGCCGGCCCACTTCGCCGGCTACGCCCCCGAAAACTTTGACCGGCAGTTCAACGGGCCGGTCACGGTGGAGAAGTCGCTGGTGTATTCCCTCAACATCCCGGCCGTAAAAGTGCTGCACGACGTGGGCATGCCCCTATTTCTGCAAAAACTCAAAGGCGCCCGGTTTGAACAAATTGCCCGCGACGAAGGGAAACTGGGCCTTTCGGCCGTGCTGGGCGGCTGCGGCGTGACGCTGGAAGAACTGGCCGGCCTATACGCCGCCTTTGCCAACGGGGGCCGTTTTTCGCCCCTGCGGTACACTGTGCCCGATGCTGCCGCCGGGGCAGATTCCGTCCGCCCGGTGCCGGTGGTGTCGCCGGTGGCCGCTTATATGATCGGCAACATCCTGTCGGGGGCCGTGCGGCCCGACCTGCCCAACAACGCCCTGAGCAGCTACCACGTGCCCCTGGTGGCCTGGAAAACCGGCACTTCCTACGGCCGCCGCGACGCCTGGAGCATCGGCTACAACCGGCAGTACACCATTGCCGTGTGGGTGGGCAACGCCGACGGCACGGGGGTACGCGAACTGACGGGGGCCGACATTGCCACGCCGCTGCTGTTTCACCTGTTCAACAGCATTCATTACAACGCCCAGGGCAGCCGGTTGCCCGTACCCGAAGCGCTGCGTTTCCGCATGGTGTGCAGCCAGAGCGGCCTGCTCCCCGCCCCGCAGTGCGCGCACCAGGTGGTAGACACGTACATTCCGCTGGTGTCGCCGGTGCAGGCGTGCGAACATTTGAAAGAGGTGACCGTATCGGCCGACGAAGCAATGTCGTACTGCAAGGAATGCCAGCCGGCCACGGGCGTAAAGCAGGCCTGGTACCCCAACCTGGCGCCGGAACTGGTGGCGTTCAACGTGTCGCACGGCATTGCCTACGCCGGAGTGCCCCCGCACAACCCGGTCTGCACCCGCATTTTCGAGGAAGGCGCCCCGCGCATTGTGTCGCCCGCCGACGGCCGGGAGTACCTGGTGGAAGAAGAGGATACGCCCGAACTGCTGCTCAGTTGCCAGACCGACAACGGGGTAAAAAAGGTGTACTGGTACATCAATGACCAGTTGTACAAGGCCGCCGGGGCCGCCGAAAAAGTGTTTTTCAAACCCGTCCTGGGGCCGGTGAAAGTATCGTGCAGCGACGACAAAGGCCGCAACACCGACGTACGGATCGTGGTGCGCAAGGGGTAGAAGAGCGGTGGCGGCGGTAACTCCGTGATACTGAACAATCCAATCATTTAAAAATGCAAGGACTTCTTGCGATTACGGTAAAATACTTACCTTTGCGTCCCGTTCGCGGTGAACGACGTTATTTGTAACATTAAAAGCCGGCCTTTTGCCCGCAGGCCGGTGTACACAGGGCAAATTGTATCACTTATTATGGCTAATAATCCACAAGATTTCAACTGGGACAACGTAGTCGCCAAAGGATTCGGCAGCGGTTATTCCAAGACTGAACGGGCAGAGATGGAGCAGATGTACGGCAGACACCCTCACCGACCGTCAGCGAGAAAGAAGTAGTCAAAGGCACGGTAGTAGGCATCACTGACCGTGATGTAATTCTGAACATTGGCTTTAAGTCTGATGGCCTGGTGCCCCTCTCCGAATTCCGTGACCAGCCCGACCTGAAGGTGGGCGACGAGGTGGAAGTGTTCGTCGAAAACCAGGAAGACGCCGGTGGCCAGCTGATCCTTTGCCGCAAAAAGGCCAAAATCCTCACGGCCTGGAACAACATCCACGGGCCCTGGACGAAGACCTGGTGATCGAAGGCTAGTGAAGCGCCGCACCAAAGGCGGTCTGATCGTGGACCTCTTCGGCGTGGAAGCCTTCCTGCCCGGTTCCCAGATCGACGTGAAGCCGATCCGTGATTTCGACATCTACGTTGGCAAGAAAATGGAAGTGAAAGTGGTGAAAATCAACTCCACCAACGATAACGTAGTCGTTTCGCATAAAGTCCTCATCGAGAAAGACCTCGAGCAGCAGCAAGCAGCAATCCTCACCAACCTCGAAAAAGGTCAGGTACTCGAAGGCGTGATCAAGAACATGACCAACTTCGGCGTATTCATCGACCTGGGTGGCGTGGACGGCCTGCTGCACATCACCGACATTTCGTGGGGCCGCATCAACCACCCCGACGAAGTGCTCAAACTCGACCAGAAAGTAAACATCGTTGTACTGGACTTCGACGAAGACAAGAAGCGGATCTCCCTGGGCATGAAGCAACTCACGCCCCACCCGTGGGATTCGCTGCCGACCGAAATCCAGCCCGGCTCCAAAGTACACGGCCGCATCGTGAACGTAGCCGATTACGGCGCGTTCCTCGAACTGATGCCCGGCGTGGAAGGCCTGATCCACGTGTCGGAAATGTCGTGGTCCAGCACCTGCGCAACCCGCAGGACTTCATCAAGATGGCGATGAGGTCGATGCCGTGGTGCTGACCCTCGACCGCGACGAGCGCAAGATGTCACTGGGCATCAAGCAACTGAGCGAAGATCCCTGGACCAAGGCTGACCTGCTGCAACAAGTACGCCGTCGGCACCCGCCACAACGGTGTCGTGCGCAACCTGACCAACTTCGGCCTGTTCCTCGAACTGGAAGAAGGCATCGACGGCCTCGTGCACGTATCCGACCTGTCGTGGACCAAGAAGATCAAGCATCCTTCCGAATTCACCAAGGTAGGCGAAGAACTGGAAGTAGTGGTGCTGGAACTGGATCCCGACAGCCGCCGCCTGGCCCTGGGCCACAAGCAACTGGAGGAAAACCCCTGGGATACTTTCGAGACGATCTTTACGACCGGCTCCCTGCACCGCTGTACCGTGTTGAGCAAGAACGACAAAGGCGCCACCCTTGAGTTGCCCTACGGTATGGAAGGCTTCTGCACGCTGAAGAACCTGGCCAAGGAAGACGGCACTGTAGCCGAAGTCGGCGAGTCGCTTGATTTCAAAGTGACCGAGTTTTCGAAGGACGAGAAGCGCATCGTGCTGTCGCACGTGAAGTCGTACAACGACCCCGAAGAAAACCGCGCCCGGGAGAAGAAGTCTCAGCAGCCGCGTGGCAACGAGAAGCCCCAGAACAAAGAACCCGAAAGAGGTGCTACGCTGGGTGACCTTGGTGCGCTGGCCGCGCTGAAAGAGCAGTTCGAAGAGTCGAACAGAAAGAACAAGCAATAAGCGCAACGCGCATCCTCTCAAAAAAGCCGCTCTTCGGAGCGGCTTTTTTATACCCCTCTCCCACTTATTTCCGCTTAAATACCCGTTCCCTTCTTTGCGGGGCGCCGGAATATTCCTAATATTGTGCCCTACGATTGGTCACGTGGCCGAGTGGCTAGGCAGAGGTCTGCAAAACCTCGTACAGCGGTTCGAATCCGCTCGTGACCTCAAACGCAATCCCTTGTGAACCAAACTTCGCAAGGGATTTGTTTTTAAAGGAACAACCCAACACGGAAAATAAGCAATGCCCGTTCGGATTACCGTTCACAAAAGGGATTTGGAAAAGCACCGGGAACTGAGCCACCAACTCACGCAACTGTCCCGGGAGATCAGGGAGTTCAGCAAGTTCTGCTGCTACACGCCGAAGGAAGATTTTAAGCAGATGACCGATTTGCTGGAACAGTTCCGGGTGTCGTACGGGGTGCATTCGGACCAGGAGCTGTCGCAATAGGAGGCAGAAGGCGGGCAATAAAAAATGCACCCGCAGTTGCAGGTGCATTTTAAATTCCTAAACCAATCTTAACACTAAGCTGTAGGAGAAGGGCTCGAACCTCCACGGGGCGATTAGTCGTAGCGCAAAATGTTGGTGGTCAACCCCCGCCTGTTCAAAAAACAGACCTTACGCTGGATTTATTTCGAACTCCCCACCCCCGAGACAGGAGGGCATGGCTGCCAATTTCATCACCCTACAATGTGGTATTCAAGTGACGTGCAACGATTACTTACTTGAACGATACAAAACTAAAGAAGGGTGCCCGTTTTTGCAAATTTTATATGAAAATAGCTTTATTTTTACTATACTTTTAAATAGTAATTGCTTATATTGACAGTAATTAAAAGAGTAGTTCTTTTTATGCCTAAAAATTTCGATATTGACAATGTAGACTTGAAGATTCTCTCCCTGCTCATGCAGGATGCCAACATGCCTTACACCGAAGTTGGCAAGAAAGTGTTCGTTTCGGGTGGCACCGTGCACGTGCGGATGCGGAAGATGGAGGAAATGGGAATCGTGAAAGGCGCGCAATTGAATATTGATTACGCCAAGATCGGTTGGGACATTACCGCCTTTCTGGGCATTTACCTGGACAAAAGCTCCCTCTACAACCAGGTGGCCGAGGAGTTGCGTAAGATCCCCGAAATTGTAAACATTCATTACACCACCGGCAACTACAGCATCTTCGCCAAAATCATCTGCCGCGACACGCAGCACCTGCGCGAAGTACTGCACGATAAAATCCAAAAAGTGGGCGGCATCCAGCGCACCGAAACTTTCATTTCGCTGGATGAAAGCATCAACCGGCCGCTGCCCTTCGAATGATCCGGTTGCCGGGCCGCCCCCGCAATTGATGAAACAAATCAGGGGCTAATTAGTTAACTTTCAGGCAGGTGTTGCACGCCCGAGCAGGGTTGGGCGGACTCGCATTTATGCGGCATGTTTTCCGAAAAATAATTATTCGGATGTGGAAGCTTTTTGTGCAGAACTTTGTTATAAATTTGCCTAGTTAGTTAGAATGATTCTAAACAGATAATGTTTATCATTTATGAGTAAAGATTCCCAAATCCTTGAAGATATTACCCGTTCGGAGTACAAATACGGTTTCGAGACCCTGATCGAAAGCGACGCGGCGCCGAAAGGACTCAGTGAAGACATTGTCCGGTTTATTTCCGCCAAGAAAAATGAGCCGGCGTGGATGCTGGAGTGGCGCCTGAAGGCGTATCGCCAGTGGCTGACGATGAAAGAGCCCGCCTGGCCCAACGTTTCCTACCCCAAGATCGACTTCCAAAATATTATTTATTATTCGGCTCCCAAGAAAAAGACCACCCTCAACAGCCTCGATGAGATTGACCCCGAACTGCGGGCTACCTTCGAGAAGCTGGGCATTTCGCTGGATGAGCAGAAGCGCCTGACGGGTGTTGCCGTGGATGCCGTTATTGACTCGGTTTCGATTGCCACTACGTTCAAGGACAAACTGGCCGAACTCGGTATCATTTTCTGCTCCATGAGCGAAGCCCTGGAAAACCACTCGGAACTGGTGCGCCAGTACATTGGTTCGGTGGTGCCGGTGGGTGACAATTACTACGCCGCCCTCAACTCGGCCGTGTTCAGCGACGGTTCGTTCGTGTTCATTCCCAAGGGTGTACGTTGCCCGATGGAACTGTCTACCTACTTCCGCATCAACGCCAAGGAGACCGGCCAGTTTGAACGCACCCTGATCGTGGCCGAAGCCGGCAGCTACGTAAGCTACCTGGAGGGCTGCACCGCCCCCATGCGCGACGAGAACCAACTGCACGCGGCCGTGGTGGAACTGGTGGCCCATGAGAAAGCCGAGATCAAGTACTCTACCGTGCAGAACTGGTACCCCGGCGACAAGGAAGGCAAAGGCGGTATTTATAACTTCGTGACCAAGCGGGGCATCTGCGCCGGGGACAGCTCCAAAATCTCCTGGACGCAGGTAGAAACCGGTTCGGCCATTACCTGGAAATATCCCTCCGTAATCCTGAAGGGCGATAACTCCATCGGTGAGTTTTACTCGGTGGCCGTGACCAATAACCGGCAGCAGGCCGACACGGGTACCAAGATGATTCACATCGGCAAGAACACCAAGAGCCGCATTGTATCGAAGGGTATCTCGGCCGGGCAAAGCCAGAACTCCTACCGCGGCCTCGTGGAAATCCACCGCCGCGCCGAGAATGCCCGCAACTTCTCGCAGTGCGACTCCCTGCTGATGGGTGACAAGTGCGGGGCCCACACGTTCCCGTACCTGGAAGTAAAGAACTCGACGGCGCAGGTGGAGCACGAAGCCACTACCTCCAAGATCGGCGAGGACCAGATCTTCTACTGCAACCAGCGGGGCATTGATACGGAGGCGGCCGTAGCGTTAATAGTGAACGGCTACGCCAAGGAAGTGCTCAACCAGTTGCCGATGGAGTTTGCCGTAGAGGCACAGAAACTGCTGGCCATCAGCCTGGAAGGCAGCGTCGGTTAACGGCCTTTCGGCACTGTGATTCATTGTATTTAATCTCCGCGCATTCTCCGTATGGAAGCCATTGTTGAACAAATGCTCCGCTCCCCGCAAGTGCACCTGTACCTCCAGCAGGTACAGGACGCTTTGCGGGAAGAGCAGGACCGCCGGAAGGCTTTTCACGACTCGCTGTCGGATGATACCAACACTGAGTTTATCAATGGAGAAATTGTGAGTAAAATGCCTTCAAAAAGAAATCACATAAAAGCCAGTGGCCTGCTTTACAAGTTGATGGACACGTTCGTGCAAAAGCATGGCTTGGGTGAAGTATTAAATGAGCGGGCACTTATCTCTCTAACGCGTAATGATTACGAACCTGACATCTGCTTCTGGACGAAAGCTAAGTCGGAAACATTTGAACCGGGGCAAACAATTTTTCCAGCACCCGACTTTATTGTTGAAATAGTATCGGAGTCGACCGAGAAGCGCGACCGCGGCATCAAATTTCAGGACTACGCTGCGCACGGCGTCATTGAATACTGGATCGTTGACAGCGAACGACAGACCGTAGAGCAGTACAAGTTGGTAAATGGCCAGTATGAACTGCTGGAAAAGAAACACACCGGAACCATTGCAAGTGCAGTCGTGGAGGGCTTTGTCGTTCCGGTCGAAGCCATCTTCGACGAGCAGCGGAACCTGGAAGTGCTGGCCAGCATTCTCAAAAGCTGATACAACATACAATCTATCCGATAAATTGAATTCTTTATGTTATCGATAAAAAATCTTCAAGCCTCCATCAACGGCAAGGAAATTCTGAAAGGTTTGAACTTTGAAGTAAAACCCGGCGAAGTACACGCCATCATGGGGCCCAACGGTTCGGGCAAGAGTACGCTGGCGTCGGTGCTGGCTGGCCGCGAACAATACGAAGTAACCGGCGGCGAAGTAACCTACAACGGCGTTGACCTGCTCGAAATGTCGCCCGAAGACCGGGCCCGCGAAGGAATATTCCTGGCGTTCCAGTACCCGGTGGAAATTCCGGGCGTGAGCACGACCAACTTCCTGAAAACCGCCGTGAACGAAGTACGCAAGTACCGGGGCCAGGAGCCGCTGGACGCCGTGCAGTTCCTCACCCGCATGAAGGAGAAGATGAAGCTGGTGAACATTGACCAGGCCCTGCTGAGCCGCTCCCTGAACGAAGGATTTTCGGGCGGCGAAAAGAAGCGCAACGAGATCTTCCAGATGGCCATGCTGGATCCCAAGCTGGCCATCCTCGACGAAACCGACTCCGGCCTGGACATTGACGCCCTGCGCATCGTGGCCGAAGGTGTGAACAAACTGCGCACCAAAGACAACGCCGTGGTGCTGGTGACGCACTACCAGCGGCTGCTGGATTACATCGTGCCGGACTTCGTACACGTACTCTACCAGGGCCGCATTGTGAAGTCGGGCACCAAGGAACTGGCGTTGCAGTTGGAAGAAAAAGGCTATGACTGGATCAAAGAAGAAGTAACGGCGTAACGGCAGGCTTCTTCCCCACTTATACCCGAAGGCACCCCGTAGCCTTACCCCGAACTGCCTGGGTAAGGCTACTTTAATTGTAACAAACCGTACCCAACCATGCCCGTAACTTCCCAGACCATAGATAAAGCTGATTTTAAGTCCCAACTCCTGACGCACTTCGATACGTTCCGGCGCGGCGCCGCCCAGGACAATAGTCCGCGGGCCCTGTCGGCGCTGCAACAGGAGGCCTTCAAGCAGTTTGAATCACTGGACCTGCCCACCACCAAGCACGAAGAGTGGAAATACACCAACCTGCGTAACCTGCTTCAGAATGACTTCCGCTTCCCCACCGAAAGCCAGTCCTTCGGTCCCAACGCCGCCGACGTGGCGCCCCACTTGATGGACCACGGCGACGCCAACGTGCTGGTGTTCGTGAACGGCTTCTACCGCCGCGACCTGTCAACGCTGAACAGCCCGGTGGAAGAACTGCACGTGGAGAACCTCGCGCAGGCCCACGCCAAGTACACGGAAGTGATCGACCAGTACTTCGCCCGGATTGCCACCTACCAGAAAGACGTGTTTACGGCCCTCAACACGGCCGTTTCCGAGAACGGCGCCTTTATTTACGTGCCCAACAACAAGGTGATTGAAAAGCCGGTGTACCTGTACTTCATTACCGACGCTACCGAGGCCAACGTGGTAGCGCAGCCCCGCAACCTGTTCGTGGTGGGCCGCAACAGCCAGGCTACCTTCGTGGAGTCGTTCCGGACCATTGGGAGCAACATTGGCTTTACCAACGTGGTCACCGAGGTAGTGGTGCAGGAGAACGCCGTGGCCGAGTACTACAAAATTCAGAACGAAACAAGCCAGGCCTATCACATCGGTACCACCCAGGCATTGCAGGCCCGCGACAGTAAGTTTTCTTCCACCACCGTTTCGCTGAGCGGTTCGCTGATCCGCAACAACCTCAACATTGTGATCGACGCCGAGAACTGCGAGTCGAACCTGTACGGCCTGTATGTGCTCAACGGCAAGTCGCACGTGGACAACCACACCCTGGTGGACCACGCCAAGCCGCGTTCCTACAGCAACGAGTTGTACAAGGGCATCCTCGACGAGAAGTCAACGGGCGTGTTTAACGGCAAGATCATGGTGCGGCCCGACGCCCAGAAGACCAACGCCTTCCAGTCCAACCGCAACATCGTGCTGTCGGCGGAGGCGGCGATGAACACCAAGCCGCAACTGGAAATCTTCGCTGATGACGTGAAGTGTTCGCACGGGGCCACCACCGGGCAGCTGGACGAAGAAATGCTGTTCTACCTGCGGTCCCGGGGCATCGGACAGGAGGCGGCCAAAGCCCTGCTGATGCAAGCTTTTGCCGGCGACGTACTGAACCATATCCGGCTGGAGCCGGTTAAGAATTACGTGGAGGCCGTCATCGCCAAACGGTTCGGCGCCCAAGCTTGATTCAATTATGGATTTTGAATTTTAGATTATGAATGTAACTGCTCAGGAACCCTTGTACTTCAATTTATAATTGAAAATCCAAAATCTAACATTCCCTACAATGCAAGCCCTTACGACCACTTATAACGTTGCCCGCATCCGGGAGGATTTCCCGATCCTGCACCAGACGATCCACGGCAAGCCGCTGGTGTACTTCGATAATGCGGCTACCACCCAGAAGCCACGGCCCGTGATCGAGGCATTGAACGCGTATTACCAGGGTTACAACGCCAACATTCACCGGGGCATTCACACCCTGGCCGAGAAGGCCACCGCCGAATACGAGGCAACCCGCGAAACGGTACGGCAGTTCATCAATGCGGGCCACCGCGAAGAGATCATCTTTACCCGCGGGGCAACCGAGAGCATCAACCTGGTGGCTTCTTCCTTTGGTCGCGGCTTCATCAAGGCCGGGGATGAGATCATCATCTCGCACATGGAGCACCACTCCAACATTGTGCCCTGGCAAATGCTTTGCGAGGAAAGAGGGGCTACCTTGAAAGTAATTCCCATTACCGATGAGGGAGACATTATCCTGGAGGAATACGAAAAGCTGCTTTCGGACCGTACCAGGCTGGTTGCCATTGTGTACGTTTCTAACAGCCTCGGCACGATCAACCCCGTAAAGCAGGTGATTGACCTGGCCCACGAACACGGTGCCAAGGTGCTGGTAGACGGTGCCCAGGCCACGGTGCACCTCGACATCGACGTGCAGGCGCTGGATTGCGACTTCTACGTGTTCTCCTCCCACAAAATCTACGGCCCCACGGGCGTAGGCGTGCTGTACGGCAAACAGGCGTTGCTGGAAGCCATGCCCCCGTACCAGGGCGGCGGCGAGATGATCAAAGACGTCTCGTTCGAGCGGACGACCTATAACGAGCTGCCCTACAAGTTTGAAGCCGGCACCCCCAACATTGCCGATACGGTCGCTTTCAAGGAGGCCCTTAACTACCTGAGCCGGATCGGGAAGGCGGCCATCGCGGAACACGAACACGAGTTGCTGGCCTACGGCACGGAGGCGCTGGGCGAAATTCCCGGGCTCAAAATCATCGGGCAGGCCCGGGAGAAGATCAGTGTGATCTCGTTCCGGGTCGAAGGCATTCACCACCAGGACATCGGCATCATTCTCGATACCCAGGGCATTGCCGTTCGCACCGGGCACCACTGCACGCAGCCCCTGATGCAGCGATTCGGCATTCCGGGAACTTCCCGCGCCTCATTTGCGATGTATAATACGAAGGAGGAGATTGACCGCCTCGTGCAGGGTTTGCACAAGGTGAAGAAGATGTTCGGGTAAACGTATGCCGACAAAGGTAGAATTGGAACAGCTTGCCCAAACGAGACTGGACGAGGCAAAAGCGTTGATTGGGAAAGGGTTTTACGACGGAGCCTTCTACCTGGCAGGTTACGTAATCGAACTGGCGTTGAAAGCAAGGATTTGCAAAGTGCTTGACCTTTCGGATTATCCGGATACAGGAAAGTTAGGCACGGTATATAAGACACACTCTTTTGATGAGTTGCTATTATTATCCGGCTTAAAAAGGCAATTCGAACAGGATAAATCAAGTAATGTGGTTCTGTAGGCCCATTGGTCGTTACTAACACAGCCGGGGATAGGGTGGAATGAGTCTTTTCGGTACAAGCCAGTTGGCAGTATATCGGAAGTTGTTGTTCAAAGCATGATAGTAGCAATTGGGGATCAGTCGAATGGTATTTTCACCTGGATAAAGAACAAATGGTAACTTTAACTTTTGTTTCCAAGTTGATAGAGGAGTACCGGAAGAAAGGAAAACCTTTTCAACTGGTTTTGTTGATTCATACTGACACTTTTGGTATTGACGGTCAGTACTCATTGATTGTAAGTGCGGATTGGCTTGACCCAATGTCTCCTTTGGAGGCTATTCAGGAGATATACAGCAAACTATCCAGGGAGAACCGGCGAAAGATAGCCCGGGTTACGCCCATCCATACTTCCGATCGGTTTGTCCGGGACTTTGTAACTAATTATCACGTGGATGGCAGTAATCCTTTGGTGGTCCACAACGTTACGGCAAACGGATACACGGTTGAAAAAGCCGTTATCGCTTTGTCCGGTTCTACCGCTACGAATGCGGAGGCTCCCATTAAATACTGATTAAATGACCATTAACGAGATACAGGACGAGATCATTGATGAGTTCTCCCTATTTGAGGACTGGGCGGACAAGTACGAATACATCATTGACATCGGCAAGAAGCTGCCGCCCCTGCCCGAGCAGTACAAGACGGAAGCGTACAAGATCAAAGGGTGCCAGTCGCAGGTGTGGATGCATTCGCAGTTGAATGAAGACGGGAAAGTGCGTTTTGAGGGTGACAGCGATGCCATCATCGTGAAGGGCCTGATTGGCTTGCTGATCCGGGTACTGTCCGGGCAGAAGCCCGAGGACGTAGCCAGGGCCAACTTGTACTTTATCGACAAGGTAGGCATGAGCGGTCACTTGGCGCAGACCCGTTCCAACGGCCTCGCCTCCATGATGAAACAAATGAAACTTGACAGCCTCGCCTACCAGGCGAAGCTCCAGACCAAATAGGTATAATAGGTATTAAGTACAAGGTATATGATCCAAGCCACTGCCATGAATGAAGCGGAAATGAAGGAAAAGATCGTCCAGGCCATTAAGATGGTCTATGACCCCGAAATTCCGGTAGATGTTTACGAACTCGGGTTGATCTACGACATCAAAATCTACCCCGTAAACAACGTGTACATCCAGATGACCCTGACTTCGCCGGCTTGTCCGTCGGCGGGCAGCATTCCGGGCGAAGTAGAACAGGAGGTGCGCAAAGTTGAAGGGGTCAACGACGTGCAGGTAGAACTTACTTTCGATCCGCCCTACTCGCAGGACATGATGTCGGAAGTGGCCAAACTGGAACTGGGATTCATGTAAGCCCGGATCAGAATTTGCAGGATGAACAGGATTGATTGCACCCTGAATAAAGTACTTGGTTTAATTTAGCATTTAACATTCAAATTTAAAATTGCATTATGTATCCCGAACCATTAGTAGCTCCCATGCGGCAAGATTTGGTCGTAGCGGGCTTTCAAGAGTTAAAATCGGCTAACCAGGTAACTGAAGTACTGGAGAGCCAATCCGGTACTACCCTGGTGGTGGTAAATTCCGTGTGCGGATGCGCGGCCGGCGCCGCCCGTCCGGGCGTGAAACTGGCCCTGCAGCGCAGCCCGTACAAGCCCGACCGGCTCGTAACGGTATTTGCCGGCGTAGACCAGGAAGCCGTGGCCAAGGCCCGGGAGTTCTTCCTGCCGTACCCGCCGTCTTCCCCCGCCATGGCGCTGTTCAAGGATGGCGAACTGGTGCATTTCATCGAGCGGCACCACATTGAGGGCCGCAACGCCGAAATGATCGCCAACCACCTGACAATGGCCTTCGAAGAGTTCTGCACCGCTACGGCGTAACGAACCACGTTGCGTAGCAAAACAAAAAGCCTTCCCAGCGGAAGGCTTTTTGTTTTGTCCTGGACTGGAGGATTACGGGTACGGGTTTCCCGTCTCGTGTCCAACGGCTTATGTCTCTTTACAGGATGTACTGGCTCAAATCGCGGTTCTTCAAGAGGCCGCTCAGGCGTTCGTCCACCATTTCAGCCGTGATGCTCACCTTGGAGTTGGCCCCGATCACGTCGGGTACGTCAAACAGAAATTCGTTGAGCAGGTGGCTCATCACCGTATGGAGGCGGCGGGCCCCGATGTTTTCCACTTCGGCGTTGATCTGGAAGGCGATTTCCGCGATTTTCTGCAAGGCGCTGTCCTGGAAAGTAAGTTCTACCTCTTCCGCTTTCAACAGGGCTTCGTACTGCTTGGTCAGGGCGTTTTTAGGTTCTTTCAGGATCTGGTAGAAGTCCTCCTGCGTCAGGCTTTGCAGTTCCACCCGGATCGGGAAGCGGCCCTGCAATTCGGGAATCAGGTCCGACGGCTTGGAAACGTGGAACGCCCCGGCGGCAATGAACAGTACGTGGTCAGTGTTGATAACGCCGTACTTCGTGTTGACGGTGCTGCCCTCCACGATGGGCAAGAGGTCCCGCTGCACGCCTTCCCGGCTCACGTCGGGGCCGCCACCCCCACCGCCGCTGCGGGAAGACGCCACCTTGTCGATTTCGTCGATGAAGATGATGCCCATGTTCTCCGCCTTCCGGATGGCCTCTTCCTTCACCTCGTCCATGTCGATCAGTTTGGAAGATTCTTCTTCGAGTAGTATGCGCCGGGCTTCGGCAATGGACACCTTCCGCTTCTTGGTTTTCTTGGGCAACATGCCGCCGATCATCTCCTGGATGTTCATCATCGTCATCTCGTCCATGCCGGGGCCGGCCACGCCGACGCCCGAGTTGGCGCTTTGCTGGATGTTGATCTCGACTTTGCGTTCTTCGAGTTCGCCGTTGCGCAGTTTTTCACGGAAACGTTCCCGGGTCCGTTCGTTGAGTTCGTGGTCGCTGGTGGGCATCTCATCGTTAGCCGTCGGGGTGAAAAAGCCCGCCGGCGGCGCCGTTTTTTTCATGGGTGGAATCAGGGCGTCGAGGATGATGTCCTCCACGATTTGCGTGGCCCGGGCTTTTACCTCTTCTTTTTTGGCCGCCTTTACCATGTGTACCGACTGCTCCGCCAGGTCGCGCACCATACTCTCCACGTCGCGGCCCACGTAGCCTACTTCCGTAAACTTGCTGGCTTCCACCTTGGTGAAGGGCGCATCGGCAATTTTGGCCAGGCGACGGGCGATTTCCGTTTTACCCACTCCCGTTGCCCCGATCATGAGAATGTTGTTGGGCACAATGTCCTGCTGCATGTCGCTGGGGGCGTGCATGCGACGCCACCGGTTGCGCAAGGCAATGGCCACGTTGCGCTTGGCGTCGTGCTGTCCCACAATGTATTTATCCAGCTCCGTTACGATCTGCTTGGGAGTCAGGTAGTCAGATTCTTCTTTCATTGCTTGTCGTATGTAATTCGCAAAAGTGGTTAAAGAATTAACGTGAAAAACGGGGAATATTTTAACCTAAAGCTTCTTGCCGCCGAAGTTTTTCAGGTTTCCCGTCAACGTAAGGTAGCTCACGCCGCCCCCCGAATGCTGGAAAAACCGGGCGTACGCCAGCCCAAACGCCTTTACCTGCAAAGCGGCTCCCAGCGAGAAACCCGCCCCGGCCGACCGCTCTTCCAACCGCATCTCCCGGCGCGTCAAGTGGTTGTACCCCGCCATGATCTTCAAAGGCTTGCCCAGTGACAATTCCGTGCCAAACGAGAAATGACGTGCCAGTTTGTCTGCAAACGTCGTTTTTTGCGCCACTTCTTTCCCGTTCTGGTCAATGGTGGTGCGAAGGGCCGGGTCGTCGTGGGCAATGTCGAAGCGGTGCAAGTGGTGCGCAGTAAGGGTAAAACGGAGGGGCATGAACTTTGGTTTGAAACTCGTGCCCAGTTGCACGTCGAAGGGCAGCGACGTTTGCGCACCGGGGGTGTACTGCTTCAGGTTAAAACCGGCGTTCCGGATCAGCAGACCCACGGTCCAATCGTGAACCGGGTGCTTGAACACGCCGCCAATGTCGAGCAACGCTGCAAAGGCGCTGTACTCGGCCAGGTGCGAGCCGGCCAGTTTCAGGTTTACGCCGAGGGTGTACGGGGCCACCGTGTGGGCGTACCCCAGCACCGCGGCGTATTCCCGGGCCGAAAACGTACCCAATACGGCACCGGTGGCGTCTGTCTCTTCCATCGTACCATAGTCAAGGTATTGAATGGCCGCCCCCCAATGCCCGGCTTTGCCGTGCCGGTCGGCGTAGGCGACCGAAGAGTGGGCAATGCCGGCATAGTACGGGGAATAGTTGAGCGAAACGTTTTTGTCCGTCTCTTCACTCAGCAAAGCCGGGTTGGACAGGAAGAAATTTACGTTCCGGTCGCGTTGCGAAATGTTTACGCCGCCCATTGCCGCGAGGGGGGCGTGGGTGGGAAGACGCAGAAACGAGAATCCGTAGCGGCCGCCCAGGTACTGCGCCGGGCTCTGTACTGCAAGCAGGCAACCGGCGACAACCAAGGCAGCCCGGAGGCAGTGGCGAAGGGTAATGCAGTAAAAAGCGGTTGGCAAGTAGAAGTCAGACAAAGGCCCCGGAGTTAGTGCATCTTTGATCGCTTGATCAGGTACGTTTGCAGGATTTGGTCAAACCCGTTGCTGATGTCGGCCTCAATGAAATCAATCTTGTATTGCCCGCACTTGAGCTTCAGCGCCGCGTTGAACTCGTGAATGTACTTCCGGTAGTAGTCCTTGACCTGGGCAGCCTGTACTTTCACCCGATCACCGCTTTCGAGGTCGATGAATTCGTAGGGGCGGTCCTCGAAGTCGAAGTCCGTCTCCGTCTTCTTATCGATCACGTGGAACAGCAACACTTCGTGCTGGTTGTGCTTCAGGTGCTGCAAGGCCGAGAACAGGTGGTCGGCCTGGGCAATGTTCTCGAACATGTCGCTGAAGATGATGACCAGGGACCGCTTGCCGATCTTGTCGGCCAGTTGGTGGATCACTTCCGCCACGGCCGTTTTCTGGGTGGGCTTAGGTGCATTGAGCAAACCTTCCAACAGCAGGAAAAGCTTGTGAACGTGCGTCGGCGTGGAGCGGGTGGGCGTGTGGGTTTCGATCTGGTCGGCAAAAGTGCAGATGCTGATGGCGTCCTTCTGCTTCTGGAGCAGGTAGGCCAGGCAGGCAGCCGCCATGATGCTGAACGTGATTTTGCCGTTGGTTTCGGCCGGGTAGTACATGGACGGCGACACGTCCAGCAATATCTGGCAGCGCAGGTTGGTTTCTTCTTCGTAGCGTTTGGTATACAGGCGGTCCGTCTTGGCAAATACCTTCCAGTCGATGTGGCGGGTGGTGTCGCCGGTATTGTAGAGCCGGTGTTCGGCGAACTCGACCGAGAAGCCGTGAAAAGGCGATTTGTGCAAGCCGGTGATGAAGCCTTCCACCATTTGGCGGGCCAGGAATTCGATGTTACCGAATTCCCGGACCTGTTTTAAATCTAAAGTAGGAGTAGCCAAGGCAGGTTTATTCGTTATGTATTGCTATATAACGAATAAACCCTGAAAAATTAGCGGCCGTGACGGCAAATAATGCCCTCAAAACCAATCTGCTCCAATTGGCTCAGGTACTGCTGGGCGTCGCGGCGGCCCCGGAACGTACCGGCCAGTACCCGGTAGAGCTTCCCGCCCCGGGACGGCTCCACACTGATGAATACTGCGTCCTGTTTTTTGGCAATCAATTCGCGGCAGAGGTCTTTGGCATTGTTCAGATTCTCGTAGGAGGCTACCTGCACGGCAAAACCGTCGGGATTCCTGGCCGTTCCCCACACACTGTAACTGTTGCCGGCCACGAATTTTTCGTCGGCGGGCTTGCGTCCGGGCAGGGTGGCAAAGTGAGAAGTCAGGGCTACGGGCTGGGCGGTGAGGGTCCGCGGCTTGAGCGGCTTTTCGGCGCTGCGCTTGGTATCTTGGGCGGTGGGCAGGGTGGCAACCATACCGTCCACGCCTACTACTTCGACGTTGACGGTAGCAACGCCGGCCCGGACCATGTCCAGTTGATCGGCAGCAGCTTTGGAAATGTCAAGAATTCTGTTTGGGCTGAAGGGACCCCGGTCGTTTACCCTTACTATTACTTCCTTGCCATTGGCCGTATTGGTGATTTTGAGCAGGGTATTGAAAGGCAGGGTTCGGTGCGCCGCGGTAAGTTCTTTGTTGTTGAAGGATTCACCACTGGCCGTGCGCCGGCCTTGAAACTTAGTGGCGTAATAAGAAGCCCGGCCTTTTTGCTGATACCCGATCAGGGTTTGGGCAAACGATACTACGGATACAAACGTCAGCAACAGGCCGCTCATTAATGCTTTTTTCATAAAAAACGGGTTTTTGTGAAACATTGGTTTTAAGACACCGGGTCCTTTCTCCCTCTTTCCCATCCCGCCTTTATCGCAACCTCCCGGTTTGAAGTAACTAATTCCTCCTTTCTGGGTATTTTCCTAAGTTGTATGGATTTTACAGTTTGTTATACAATTCGCTCCGCCCGGAGCCGGTAGCGACCCCCAAGTGACCGCCGCTTGCGTCGTCAAAAACGCCTGCGGGCCGGTGGATTGCTGGTTGCCGACCCGGTTTGTGACCTCCTTTCCCGCGGAAATCACCCACGTAATGCACCCCCTTTTTCTTGCCGGAAAACAGGCCGAAAGAGCCGTTTTTGGCCCGGATAGAAGCCGCTTTCGGCCGCAAGTTGACCCGGTAGTTTCCGCCAAAAGGGGCAAAATACACCAAAACGGGTACACCGTCAAGCAGTTACGAAATGGCGCATGTACGAAAAATCAAACTTGGTGGTACTATAAAAAGGAGCAAATGTGCGAAAGGCGCGTATGAGCCGTTTCTCGCTGAATTATCCGGGGATCGTTCAAAGCCAAAAATAATGTACAAAAGAAGGGGAGATTACACGAAAACACGCCATGGACGGGGGCAAGACCGGCTCGTGCAATTCGGGTTCAGGCGGAGCCGGGTGCCCCACGAAGATCGGCTGGCAGGGGCCGCGTACGGGCCAGTGCAAGGGTGACAACGGGGACGGTCGGCGGTAAGATTTGGGCAGACGGAGACATGCCGGGGTGCTCAACAGCGGGGCTGCCACTCGTCCGCCGCACGTACCCTCCCGCGGACCGGTACCACCGCCAGCCATAAAAAAATGGAGCCCGGGGTATCAGGTAACGGGTAAATTTTTATATTTGCTTTGAGGTAAGAATTGAATTCCGGCGGCATCAGCGGCCTAACGGCCTGATTTCCCGGGTTTGACCCGCTGATTGGAATGAACTGGGCAGCGGGTAAGATATGAAAGACTCTTAAACCAACAAGTTAACGGCCCCTGCTTGCCAAAGTGCCAGCCAAGTTATAATTTTACCCTCAGTCAATTAAAATTCTAGGTTGTGGAAGAGAACAAAGAAAACGAAAAAGTAGAGATTTTTTCAAAACGTGTACGAGCAGGTAAAAGAACGTACTTCTTTGATGTGAAATCAACGCGTTCTAACGATTACTACCTGACCATTACGGAGAGCAAGCGTCGGTTCAAGGACGACGGGTTTGTGTACGAGAAGCACAAAATTTTCCTCTACAAGGAAGACTTCGACAAGTTCATTGATGCGCTGAGAGAGACGGTAGATCACGTGAAAACGGACCTGATGCCTGACTTTGACTTCTCTCAATACGAGAACCACGGCGAGGAAGAAGGGGACGACCGGAGCCTCCGGTGGGAATAGCCCTTTCGTTTCTTTCAACCCTTTCAGAAATAAGCTCTTGGCTGCCTTCCAAGGGCTTTTTTGTTTCCGGCACCTCCCAGTCCGTTGCCATGCCCGGCGGTTCTTTTTGCAAATCAGTTGCATTTTGTTTCTATATTTGCGTACGGGTGCTCCTGCGTGCCTCCGCGGACTTTCCTTGTAGCGGCGCAACGGGTGCTGCCCCAAAAACCTCTTTCAACGCTTTTTAAACTCTAGCTATACTAAAATGGGTCTTCAATGCGGCATTGTGGGTTTACCCAACGTCGGCAAATCCACGCTGTTCAATGCCTTATCCAATGCCAAAGCCGAAGCGGCTAATTATCCTTTCTGCACCATCGAGCCGAACGTTGGCGTCATTACTGTGCCCGACGAACGACTCCAGGTGCTTGAATCAATCGTCAAACCCCAGAAAGTCATTCCAGCCATCATTGAATTCGTGGACATTGCAGGGCTGGTGAAAGGCGCCAGCCGGGGTGAGGGCCTGGGCAATAAGTTCCTGGCCAATATCCGGGAGGTGGACGCCATTATCCACGTGGTGCGCTGCTTCGAGGACGAGAACATCGTGCACGTGGCTGGTGGGGTCGACCCGGTTTTTGACAAGGAGGTAATTGATACCGAACTGCAACTGAAAGACGTAGAGTCGGTTGACAAGAAAATTGCCAAAGTGGAACGCACCGCCAAGTCGGGCGACCCCAAGGCAAAAAAGGAACTGGTAATTCTGCAACAGTTTAAAGCATCCTTGGAGGGTGGTCAGAATGCCCGCAGCCTGGAGGTGTCCAGGGAGGACCTGGAGGCCGTGGCCGACCTGCAACTGCTCACCATCAAACCGGTGATCTACGTTGCCAACGTGGACGAAGCTTCCCTGCACACGGGGAACAAATTCGTGGACGCCCTGCGCAAGGCCGTACAGCCCGAAAATGCGCAGGTGATCCTGATCAGCGCCGCCATTGAATCGCAGATTGCCGAGATTAGCGACCCGGAAGAGCGGCAACTGTTCCTGGAAGAATACGGCCTGAAGGAGTCGGGTCTGAGTAAGTTAATCAAGGCTTCTTATACACTTCTTGATTTAATTACATATTTCACGGCGGGGGAAAAGGAAGTCCGCGCCTGGACCATCCGCAGAGGGTGGAAAGCCCCCCAGGCCGCCGGCGTGATCCATACCGACTTTGAGCGGGGATTCATCAAGGCAGAAGTGATCAAACTGCCTGATTACGAGAAGTATCGCACGGAGGCAGCCTGTCGCGAAGCGGGAAAAATTGCGATTGAAGGAAAGGAGTACGTAGTGCAGGATGGCGATATTATGCACTTTCGGTTTAATGTGTAGAAATTATACGGAATTATTTGTATTTTCTAAAAACAATTTGCTGGTTAGCAGAGTTGTTCACATTAGACATTTTTCCGTCCTGGACACGTCATCAACTTTTTCAAACCGCATAACGCTGTGAGGGTTAGAATCATCTTTTTACTGAAAAACAAAGGCGGCTACGTTCCCTTCTACCACCAGTTTCTCCTTGCCCGCCTGGCTGAAGAACTATTGGCCGACACTGATTTCGCCGGACGCGAGGACTTTCATTTCTCCGGCCTGAAGGGGCAGACCAAGATCAGCAAAAGCGGCCTTCATTTCTACTCCAGCCGCATTACCCTGGTACTTGCCAGCCCCGACTCCGAACTGATCGACTGTTTTCTGCAGAAGCTTTTTGAGCAGAAGAATACGGAGATCGGGATGCTGCAACTGGAGCCCGAAGCCGTGGAGCGGGAGTGGCTGCCCGAATTCAAAAGCGATCACATCAAATGCGTGTGCATATCGCCCATTGTCATCATGGAGCCCAACGCCAATGAGTTGCTGGCTAAAAAGTTCATTTCCCCCGAAACGGACGGCTTTTCGGACATGCTCTATGAATCGACCATGAGCCGGATGGAACGGTCAGGGGCGTATACGCCGGAGCAAATCGCCTCCTTCTACAAGTTCCAGGTGGTGCCCGACAAAGGCTATCTCCAGCGCATCCGGGAGGGAGAAAAGAAGTTTGCCCGCATCTATCCTGTGTTCAATAAAGACGTTAAGCAGGAAGTCCGCGGCTACACCTTCCCGTTCACCTTGTACTGCGCCCCCGAAGTGCAGGAGTTCCTGTTTACCAGCGGGATTGGTTATTTCACGCACAAAGGCTTCGGGATGCTCGACATCAGCAACGCCGACCTCAATCGCCGGACGGAAGTGTACCAGTTCAACGAATCCCGTCAGCTCAGCCAAACGCCCCGGTACTAATCCCGCCTTTCCCAAGGCCCTTTAATTGCGGCTGTTGTGACGCAGCAACGCGTACCCAATCACCAGGTCGCCCCGGGCCCCGGGCGGACGATAATAGGCAATGACCTCGTAGTGATTCTCGGTCTGGAAGTGATTACCCTCAAAGAAGCCCAGGTTGAGTTTGCCCCCCGGCTCTTCAAGCACGTACTGAAAGTTGTAATACCCCTGCTTCAAGGCCAGCTGTCCCTGGTACACGCCTTCAGTGGCATTGTACTGCATCAGCGTCTGGTCCGATACTTTCCAATCCGTTAGAGCCCCCCAGATGTGCACCCGGCCGTTGGGCTGTTGGGGCGCCACCAGGGTAAAGTACACGTCGGCGTAATCGGCCTCAATGGCGCCGCTGCCTTGTTCGTAGTTGGCAATGACGTAGCGGCCGTTAAAATCAATGGTTTGTGCGTAAGCTTCCCGGGCCCGGGGCTTGTCGGGCAGCAGGTACACCCGGTTGCTGTCCGAAGTAATGTCCATGTGACGGACGTTCTGCCCCAGGAAGCGGATGCTGCGGATGTCGAAGAACCGGAACTCGTTGCCGCCGGGGAAGTTGTTCTCCAGGCCGAAGTGCTGGTATTCAAGCAAACGCCGGTCTTCCCAGATGGCCGTGGGCCGCAGCCCCGTAATGGCCGTTTCCCAGAGGTAATTCTTCCGGAGCACAATGCGGACGTTCTCCCGGGGGTTGATCAGGTTCACGTCGGGGTGTACAATGCTGAATTCGATCTGCTGGTGCGTGTTGCGTTCGGTGACCCCGCTGGAGGGCGCCACCCGGGCCACTACGTTCACCTGGTTGTCGAAGATCACGAACCGCTTCGTGAGCAGAATGTCTTTTACGTTGCCCTCCCGGTACACCATTACCACGTAGTTGCCCGACAGCTTTACCCGCGGCACTTCCAGCGTGTAGTGCACGTACGGCGCCTTGGTGTTCAGCGACAGGTTGGGCTGCCCCAGCAGAAAGTCATTGAACGTCATCAGGAAGTCCATGTCGTTGAGTTGCGACAGCGACCAGTCGGCGTTGCAGTGGAAGATTTTGGCCCGGTAATTCTTAAAGGCGTTGCCCAGTTCGTCGAATTCCAGCAGCAGCGGCACGGGCTGGTCGAGCGGCAGCACCGGCGGGGCCAGCACCGCCGACACCAAGTCTTGTCCCTCGGCCGGCCGGGGGTAGAGCAGCACCGTCCTGATGTTGTTTTCGTACACGAAGTCATCCGTCCGGAGCCGCTTGTCCACGTAGACGCCGTTGGCATCGGCAGTAGCAGAGCCGCCTGCCTGCTGGCTGATGGGCACGCAGGAAACGGTGAGGAGTAAAAAGGCCAGCCAGGAGAAACGCATCATAAAGGAGTACGGGTGATTTTGGGTGTGTACGGGGAAAAGCCCGAACGGGTCGTTGCGGGCCGAAACGGTGGGCCGGCTCAGGCCATCTTTTTCTCCAGTTCTTCCACTTCGAGCATCGCCGTTTCCCAGTCTTCCTGGGCCGCGTTGAGCAACCCTTCCACCTGCTTGTACTCGGCGTTGGCCTGCTGGAGCTTCCCGGCATCGCCGTACGTGGCCGGTTCGGCCAGCCGGGTTTCAATGGCAGCCTTGCGTTTTTCCAGTTCGGTAATCTGTTTCTCCAGTTCTTCGGCCCGCTGGGCGGCCTTCTTCAGATTGCGGCCGAAGCCCTGCCTTTCGGTTTCCGAATACACGGGCTTTGCCGGGGCTTGCTTCTTGGGTGCGTTCTCGGGTTTGGCCGCTACTTCTCTCGCCTTTTCTTCCTTTTTCGGCCCGCCACCATTCGTACTCTTCGTAGGTACCCGGGTACTGCTTGATCTGGTAGTCTTCAATGTACCAAATCTTATTGGCAACCCGCGACACGAAGTGCCGGTCGTGCGAAATCACCAGGTACGTGCCTTCGTATTGCTGGAGGGCCTGGCTCAGAATGTTCACCGATTGCATGTCGAGGTGGTTCGTCGGTTCGTCGAGCAGCAGGAAGTTGGCTTCGGAGATCAGCGTTTTGGCCAGGGCCACCCGCGATTTTTCGCCCCCGGAGAGCACCTTGATCTTCTTGAACACGTCGTCGTTCGAAAACAGGAAGCAGCCCAGGATGGTCCGCAGTTCGGCCTCGGTTTTTTCGGAGCCGGTCTGCTTGAGTTCTTCGAGCATCGTGTTGTTGACGTTCAATGCTTCCAGTTGGTGCTGGGCGAACACCGAAAAGTTGACGTTGTAACCCAGTTGGCGCTTGCCTTCAATGGGTTCGGTGCCGACAATGATGCGCAGCAGCGTGGACTTGCCCTTGCCGTTGGCGCCGATGAGGGCAATTTTGTCGCCGCGTTCGATGCCGGCGGAGGTGTGCCGGAGGATGGGCTTTTGGGGGTACGACTTGGAAACGTCTTCCAGTTGCAGCACGTGCCGGCCGGTCTCTTTCTTGAAGTTGAACCGGAAGTTGACCCGCGCCGATTCGTCAATCACCTCTTCCACCACGTCCATGCGTTGGAGGGATTTTACCCGCGACTGCACCTGACGGGCCTTGGTGGCCTTGGAGCGGAACCGTTCGATGAACCGTTCGGTCTGCCGGATCTTGGCCTGCTGGTTTTCGTAGGCACCCCGCTGGATTTCATTGCGCAGGGCTTTTTCCTCGAGGTAGAAGGAGTAGTTGCCCGAATACACGTTCAGCTTCAGCGCCGACACTTCCACGATGGTCTCGGATACGTTGTCGAGGAATTGCCGGTCGTGCGAGACTACGATGATGGCGCCTTCGTAGTTGTTGAGGTAGTTTTCCACCCACTCGATGGAGGGTAAGTCGAGGTGGTTGGTCGGTTCGTCGAGCATCAGCAGGGCCGGCTTTTGCAGGAGCAGCTTGGCCAGCATGACCCGCATCCGCCAGCCGCCCGAGAATTCCTTGAGGGGCCGTTGCAACTCAGCCGTGGTAAAGCCGAGTCCTTCCAGGATTTCTTCGGCCCGGGCCTGCATGGTGTAGCCGCCCAGTGCCTCAAACTCTTCCTGGAGGCGGGTCAGCCTGGTTACCAACTCATCCCGGTAGTTGAGTTCCATCTCGTGGAGCACCTTATCGATCTGCTTCTGAAGTTCATTTTCCCGTTCAAACGCCTGCAACGCCACGTGTACAATGGGGTCCATGCTCTGGTACGAAAGCAAATCCTGGTTCAAAAAGCCAATTGTACAGTCGCCGCTCCGGGAGATGCTGCCCCCGTCGGGCTCGTATTCCCCCACGATCAGGCGCAGCAGCGTCGATTTACCCGTACCGTTGGCCCCAATCAGGCCAATCCGGTCCTTCGGTTTGACGTGCAGGCTGGCATTGTCGTAGAGGGTGCGGCCGCCGAAATGAAAGGATAAGTTATTGATAGAAAGCATGCCGCAAAGTTACGGAGAAGCGCCGAAAGGGGAAAAGTCCAAAAAGTTTCTTTGCGGGGTTACGCAAGGCCCAGGCGCCTGAGTAACTGCCGGTTGTATTCCGGGGCTTCCGTCGACCCTTCGGGCGGCGCCCACGGCGCAAAGGTTTTGTCGTTGTTTACATCGTAGGGGCCGTCCTTCAATTCGTACAATACCGACCCTTCGGCCAGGCAGATCAGCGTGTGGTAGGTGCGGGGCGGCACTTCCAGGCCGAAGTTGCCCGCCTGCGGGTCGAGTACCACGTGGTCGGTCACCTGGCCGGCTTCGTCGAAGGATACCACCAGCATCTTTCCGCGCAGCAGGAGGAAGGCTTCGCGTTTGTCGGGGTTTTCGTGCTTGTGGGGCTGCACGTACGTACCCGGCTCCATCGCGTTGAGCATCCGGTTGAGCGGGTCGGCGGCCGACTGGTGGAAGTTGTGGTTGGTCCGCCGCCGGGGCGCCGCCCGGGCTTTGCCGGAAAGGGTATCGAGGAGCGGGGTGTCGATGCGGATCATGGGAAAGGGGGATGGAGGCGGAAAAACCCGAAAGGTTCCGGAAAACCTTCCGGGTTCGGCGGAGGATTACAGCACGTCGTTGGCCAGGTTCGCCAGTTCGGACCGTTCCCCTTTTTCGAGGGTAATGTGCGCGTAGAGGTGGTGGTCACGGGCCCGGTCAATCAGGTACGAAAGGCCGTTGCTCTGCGTATCCAGGTACGGCGTGTCGATCTGGAAAATGTCGCCGGTAAAGATGATCTTGGTGTTTTCGCCGGCCCGGGTAATGATCGTTTTCACTTCGTGCGGCGTGAGGTTCTGGGCTTCGTCCACGATGAAGATGATGTTGGACAAGCTGCGGCCCCGGATGTAGGCCAGCGGCAGAATGTTCAACGCCTCCTTGCTCACCATCTCGTTGATCTTGTTATAGTCCCGGTCGCCCTCCTCAAACTGGTTCTGGATGAACTTGAGGTTGTCCCACAGCGGCTCCATGTACGGGTTGAGCTTCGACTTGATGTCGCCGGGCAGGTAACCGATGTCTTTGTTGCTCAGCGGCACGATGGGCCGGGCCAGGTAAATCTGCTTGAAGTGCTTTTTGAGTTCGAGGGCACTGGCCAGGGCCAGCAGCGTTTTGCCCGTACCGGCCACGCCCTGGATCGTGATCAGTTTGATCTCGGGGTTGAGGATGGCGTGGATGGCGAAGGTTTGCTCGGCGTTGCGCGGCCGGACCCCGTACACGGGGCGTTTGTCCACTTTCTCCAGGCGGTTCTCCACGGGGTTGTAGCAGGCCAGCACCGAGTTGCGTTCACTCTTGAGGATGAAGAAGTGGTTTTTGGAGGGCTTTTTCTTCATCACGCTTTCCAGCTTGCAGAACCCGCTCTCGTAGAGTTCGGTAATCACCGCCGACGGCACGTCGTTGATGATGCTTTTACCCGTGTAGAGGTTGCCCACGTCCTTGATCTTGCCGGTTTCGTAGTCTTCGGCGGGCAGGTTGAGGGCTTTGGCCTTGAGGCGCAGGTTGATGTCCTTGGTCACCATCACCACCTTGCGGCCGGGTTCTTCTTCCTGCAGGGCCAGGGCCGCGTTGAGGATGCGGTGGTCGGCTTTGCGTTCATCGAACACCTTCTCGGCGTCCAGTTCGCTGCGGGTGTTCATGAGCACCTTGAAGTTGCCCCGCTTCTCGCCGTCGAGCGGAATCCATTCCTGCAGCATGTGTTCGCCCGAAAGCTGGTCGATGAAGCGGATGAATTCGCGGGCCTCAAAGTTTTTGGTGTCGTTGCCTTTTTTGAAGTTATCCAACTCCTCGAGCACCGTGATGGGAATGGCTACGTCGTGCTCCTGGAAGTTTTTGATGGCGTTGTGGTCGTACAAAATGACGGAAGTGTCCAGCACGAAAATTTTCTTCTCTTTTCTGGCTCGCGGCATAAGTGATTAACGGTCAAAGGGTACTGGAAAGATGCAAGGGGGCTGCCCGCACCCCGGAAACGGGCCGGCGAAAGGCGTTTTGGCGGGGCCGCAGTCCTTTGAAAGATAAAAGGATAATCCGAAAAAGCCATAGTGCCCGGCAAATTTACCGGCCGCCGCCGCCCCTTCCCCCAACCACGAAAAAGCCCGCACGGGGCGGGCTCAACGGGGGAAGTACTCTGCTTAGTTAGCTTATGGGAATGGCCAGTTTCGCCAGTTCCTTCGATACCTTCAGGCCGGCGTGCCCGGTCATGGCTTCGTTGAGTTCAAACTTCCACTTGTTGTCCTGCATGACGAAGTTGATGCCGCTGCCCCTCCGGGCCATGCCCGGCTTTTCGGTGATTACCAGCACGGCCTTGCCCTTGATTTTCTCCTGGACGGCATCAAAATTGCCCGCCCCCGGCACAAACACGATCTGGCAGTTGTCGAGGTCGCCGGCCGAAGTGTACTTCTTCACCACGATCTTCTGCGTGCCCACGGTCTTGTTGGCGGTAATCTTGCTCAGTTCGTCGAACACCGGGGAGTTGCCCATTACGGCAATCACGAAGTCGCCGCCCTGCTGGGCAGCGGGCCACTGAATGTACTTGGTGAAATTGTAAATGAACACGGAATGGAACTTGTAGTCGGCCGTCTGGGAAAAGCCCTTTGTAAGCAGTACGAAGGCCAGTACTGTGAAGAAAAACCGAACTTTCATCGGGTGAAAAGGAGTTATGGTTGGAGACAAAGAACCTCAGCCGGCAAAAATAGGGAAGACTGACCCGGCGGCGGCAACGGTTGCCGCCCAGACCATACCCGCATGGAAACGGGGCGCATTTTGTCGGCGCAGCGGCCCTACAACCGGCAGTAGAGGATGCCCGTAATTTGATTAACTTTGTAATAATGCCTAAAATCTACCCATATGTTGGATAAATTAGAAGCCATACAACAGCGGTTCACCGAAGTAAGCCAACTCATACTGGACCCGGCCGTGATGGCGGACATGAAAAGGTACTCCAAACTGAGCAAGGAGTATAAAGACCTGGAGAAAATTACGACCCAGTACAAGGCCTACCGGAACCTGCTGGGAAACATTGAGAATGCCCGGCACATGCTGGAAACCGAAAAGGACCCTGAGTTCCGCGATTTAGCCAAGTCGGAACTGGAAGAACTGGTGCCGCAGCAGGAAGAGATGGAAGATGTCATCAAGGACATGCTCATTCCCAAAGACCCCAACGACAGCAAGAACGCCATCCTCGAAATCCGGGGCGGCACGGGCGGCGACGAAGCGGCCATCTTCGCCGGCGACCTGTTCCGGATGTACCAGCGGTTTGCCGAAAAGCAGGGCTGGCGCCTGGAACTGCTCGACTACATGGAAGGCTCTTCGGGAGGCTTTAAGGAAATCACGGCCATGCTGTCGGGTGAAGACGTGTACGGGCAGATGAAATACGAATCGGGCGTGCACCGCGTGCAGCGGGTGCCGGCCACCGAAACGCAGGGCCGCGTGCATACTTCGGCCGCTACGGTGGCCGTGCTGCCCGAAATGGAAGAAGTGGAGGTGGAAATCAACATGAATGAGATCCGCAAGGATACGTTCTGCTCCTCCGGCCCGGGCGGTCAGTCGGTGAACACTACCTATTCGGCCATCCGCCTCACGCACCTGCCCACGGGCCTGGTGGTGCAGTGCCAGGACGAAAAATCGCAGATCAAGAACTTTGAAAAAGCCCTGAAGGTACTCCGGTCCCGCTTGTACGAGATTGAACTGGAGCGGCACAACGAACAGGTCGGCGCCCAGCGTAAACTGATGGTGGGCAGCGGCGACCGTTCCGAGAAGATCCGTACCTACAACTACCCGCAGAGCCGCGTGACCGACCATCGCATCGGCCTCACCGTGTACAACCTGCCTTCCGTAATGGACGGCGACATCCACCAGTTCATCAGCGAACTGCGCCTGGCCGACAACGCCGAGAAACTGAAGGAAGGCGTGCTGTAAGAAGAATTGATGTTGGAGTATATATTTTAAATGGCAAGATACGCGGGCCGTAGTCAGTGTCTCACTGACAACTTTCTTGCAAATGGTATAGCAAACCTAGTCCGCCGGGCAGACAGCCTGGCGGATTTTTTATTTCAACTCAAAGGCATCGCCGTCCATATGGGCAGGGAAGGCAGCCCGGAATTGGGCCAACTGGTCGTAAGACAAGGTTTGGGTGTGGATGACTTCCGTTTCGGCCTCCTCGAACAAAGCCTCCCCCTTGAAGTTGACCACCGCCGAGTCGCCGCTGTACGCGTGGCCCTTGCCGTCGGGGCCGACCCGGTTGACGCCCACGGCGTAGCTCAGGTTTTCGATGGCCCGGGCCTTGAGCAGCGTAGACCAGGCGTGGCGCCGCGGCTGGGGCCAGTTGGCGATGTACAGCAACACGTCGTATTGCAGCCCACCGCCATCCTCCCGCGGGCCGTTGCGGCTCCAGACCGGGAAGCGCAGGTCGTAGCACACCATCGGGCAGATGCGCCACCCTTTCCATTCCACGACCAGCCGCTTGCTGCCCGCCGCGTACGTATCGTGTTCGTGCGCCATGCGGAACAGGTGCCGCTTGTCGTAGACGTGGTACCCGCCGTCGGGCTGCATCCACACGAGGCGGTTGAAGTACCGCCCGTTTTCCTTCACAATGTAGCTCCCCGTCACCACGGCTCCCGTCCGGGCGGCTTGCCCTTTCAACCATTTGAACGTAGTCAGATTCATAGGCTCGGCCAGGGCCGCGGCATTCATGGTAAAGCCGGTGGTAAACATCTCGGGCAGCACGATTACGTCGGTCGGCTCCCCGATCAGCCACAACTTCTCTTCCAGCATCGCCAGGTTAGCCCCCGGGCTTTCCCAGTGCAGGGCCGTTTGAATGAGGGTCACGCGAAGGTCGTTCATACGCATTGATTTGAAGGAAGTGAAACGGCAATGATCAGTACCAGGCGGCTTACTTTTACCACTGGTACACGCATACGGCAAACCCAATGATCAGGACCAGGCAGGCACTTAGAAAATAAGCGGACTTACCCTTCCGGGCGGCAAATCCCATCACCAGGTTCACGATGAACTGAAGCAGAATCAACAACATCATCGTGCCGATGTCCTGGGCACTTTTGCCGTACACCATGTAGACCGTAAAAACAGCCAGGTTGATGAGGAGTATTTTGGAGGTTATAGTCATGAGAGTTCACCTTAACAATTCAACCTTAGGAACCGCCGTAAATACAAGTCGAAAAGCCGATGAGCAGGACCATTAACGCACTGAGCAGAAATGCCCTCTTGTTCTGAATCGCCAAAGCAGCCAGCATCAGGTTTGCCACCACGTGAACGCCGATCAGGAATGCCGAATAAATCATGATTCCCAACTCCTTCTCGCTGCCCTCGGCGGAAGAGCGAACCAGCAATACGTAAAGAAACAGTATGCCCAGGTTCACGGCCAGAATAACGTGCTCCCGTTTCATCAGGCCACAATGTTTTGCCCCCGCACCTTTTCCAGCACTTTCACTTTGTCATCCCGGTAAAACAGGTTCATCGTCTCGAACGGAATGATCTTGCCGTCTTTGTTGACGATGTGTACGCACGACCGTTTGATGCTGCGCACGTCGAAGTTGTAGGCATCAATGAACTGCATGATGATGATCCGGAACAGGTTGTCGTAGGAGAGGTTGGGGGCCGTTACCCGCGGCAGGCAGCACAGGATGGCGTTCAGGTCGTCGGTAACAGTGTCCACGGAGTTGGCCGTACTGAACATGTTGAGCAGGTGCCGCCGCAGCCGTTCGTCGCCCTCGTACACAATGGTATTCTTCGAGTTGTTGAGCAGGTCGTCGGGGTTGATAAGCCGGGTCAGCGGGAACACCTCGCCGGCCAGCTTGAGGGCGTAGCCCATCACCAGCGCATCGGGGTTGCAGGGCACGGGAATCAGGTCGTCGCTGTTGAAGAGGGACGTTTGCCGCAGGATGTCGCTCCGTACTTCGGTGAGGGTGTACCGGTCGGTGGCCGGGTTGAAACCCTGCAACCGGCCCGCCACCTGCGTAGGCTGGAAGGTGACGCCCCGCACGCAGGGCTGCCGGAGGGCAAACTCAATGATCTTCCCGATTTCGTCGGTATTGACGCCCTTCTGCAAGGTCACCACCAGCGTGGTCGAGAGGTTGTACTTGTTGAGGTGTTCGAGGGCTTTCATCCGCGTCTCCCGCAGGTCCACGCCGCGCAGCGTTTTCAGCGCTTCGGCTTTGAAGGAATCGAACTGTAAGTACACCTCGAAACCGGGCATGTACGAGGCCAGCCGCGCCACGAAAGCTTCGTCTTTGGCAATCCGGATGCCGTTGGTATTGACCATCAGGTGGCGGATGGGCTTGCTTTTAGCCAGGTCGAGAATGGCGAAAAAGTCGGGGTGAATGGTGGGTTCGCCGCCGCTGAACTGCACTACGTCGGGCTCCCCCTCACTGGCGACAATCACGTCCATCATGGCTTCAATTTCGGCCAGGGTCCGGTGGCGGCCGTGGGTGGGCGACGACTCGGCGTAGCAGGTGGGGCAGGTGAGGTTGCAACGGTCGGTCACTTCGATCAGGGTGAGGCAGGAATGCTGCTCGTGGTCAGGGCACAGGCCGCAGTCGTACGGACAGCCGTAGTGGGCTTCGGCCCCGAACTGCAAGGGCATTTCGCTGGGCTTGTTGTAGTTGCGGATGCGTTTGTAGTACTCCACGTCAGTGGCGATCAGCACTTTTTCAAACCCGTGGTCGGGGCAGTTCTTGAGCATGAACACCTGCCCGTCCTCAAACACGATTTTGCTGTACACGCGGCGCAGGCAGGTCGAGCACAGGCTGATGGTAAAGTCGTAGAAAGTATAGTTCCGTTCAGGCATGGACGTTGGGTTCAAGTAAGCGTTGGGGATAGCAGAAAACTTTGTAGTAGTACGCCAGGCCGCCCAGCGTTGCCAGTTGGATCACCGACAGGCCGAAGGGGAAGAAGTACGCGGGTTTGATGAATTCGATGAGGAACCGGAACAACAGGTACGACGCCAGGAACAGCTTGAACCGGGCCCCGTTTGCCAGCCGGTGCGTTTTTTCGAGTTGGGCAATGCCTACCCACAGGAGCAGCAGGAAGAGGATTTCGTACAGGTTGGTGGGGTGCCGGCGGATGCCGTCGCCGAAGTCGATGCCCCAGGGCAAATCCGTAGCGATGCCGAAGGTTTTGTCCTCCAGCCCCGACAGGAAGCAACCCACCCGGCCGATGATCATGCCCAGGATCAGCGGGAAAGTCATCAGGTCGCCGGAGGAAGTGCGGATGCCGAGCCGCTGCTTGGTGAGTTCCACGCCGATGAGTCCGCCCAGCAGGCCACCCACCACGGTTTGGTTGCCCAGCAGGTACACGGGTTTGAAATCACCCCGCCACAGGGCCGCCGGGTCCTCCAGCACGCCGAGGCCCCGCGACAAGAGCAACGCCCCGGCGGCCGCCCCCACCAGGATCCACATGCGGTTTTCGGTGTCGATCAGGTCCACGCAACGCTTGCGCAGGAACAGGTAGTACCGGTAGCCGACCCAGAACGCCAGCACTTCCAGGGCCAGGTGAACCGGGATTTCGACGGAGCCGATGCGGAAATGGAAGGGAAAGTTCAATGGAGCGGTGGTTAGGGTGCCGCCGCTAAAAGTACTACAGGAAGGCCCAAAAACAAAACCGGCGCAAGCATTCCTGCCTGCGCCTTTCTTTGGAGTTAATAAGTTACGGAGTTTGAGAATCAGCAAGCGGAAATCCCGTCCAAATCCTGGTCATCCTACAATCCTGTAAATCCTGATCCGGTTTCCGTTAAAAACGCTGGGCTTCGCGCTGCTTCTGCTTGTCGCGGCGGCCGTTGGTGGTACTGCGAACCGGCTTGCCGTCGGCCAGGGTCACCAGGTCGAAGTCAATGGTCCGCTTGTCGAGGTTGGTTTCCTTCACCCGCACGGTTACCTTGTCGCCGAAGGCAATGACCTTGCCCGTCCGGCGGCCCAGCACGCGGTAGTTCTTCTCGTCGAGTTCGTAGTAGTCGTCGTCGAGGTCGCTCATGCGGATCATGCCTTCGCAGCGGGTTTCGATGATTTCGGCAAAAATACCGAACTCGGTTACGCCCGTTACAATGGCTTCGTAGTCCTTGTCGGCGGCGTTCTTCATGAATTCCACCTGCTTGTACTTGATCGAAGCCCGTTCGGCGTCGGCGGCGACTTTTTCGCGTTCCGAAGAATGCTTGCACTTGTCTTCGAACACATCCTTCTTGGCCGTTTCTTCCTCATCGAGGTACCGCTGCAAGAGCCGGTGCGCCATCATGTCGGGGTAACGGCGGATGGGCGACGTAAAGTGCGTGTAGTGCTGGTACGCGAGTCCGAAGTGCCCTACGGCGTCGGTGCTGTACCGGGCCTTGGCCATCGTGCGGATCGCCAGGTTCTGCAGGGTATACTGCTCCGGCTTGCCTTCGAGGGCTTCGATGAACTTGTTGAGCGACGTAGCCACTTTGCCTTCTTCCGGGTTGAGCGAGTAGCCGAACCGCTTCACGAAGGTCGAAAACGTCATCATCTTCTGCTCATCGGGCGCATCGTGAATCCGGTACACCATCGTGAGCTTTTCCTTGCCCTTCTTGAGCTTGTACACGTACTCGGCCACTTGCTTATTTGCCAGCAGCATGAAGTCTTCGATCAGCTTGTGCGCATCCTTGCGGATCTTGGGGATTACGGCCAGGGGCACGCCCTTCTCGTCGAGCCTGAACTTCACCTCCACGGTTTCGAAGTTGACGGCGCCCTTCTTGAAGCGGGCATCGCGCAGCTTGTAGGCCAGGTGGTTGAGCAGTTTCAGTTCTTCGGCAAAGTCGCCTTCTCCTTTCTCCAGGATGTCCTGCACCTCTTCGTAGGCGTAGCGGCGGTCGGAGTGGATCACCGTGCGGCCAAACCACTGGCTCTTGATCTTGGCGTTATGGTCCAGTTCGAACACGGCCGAAAACGTGAGCTTGTCTTCGTTGGGCCGCAGCGAACACAATCCGTTCGACAGCTTTTCGGGCAGCATCGGGATGGTGCGGTCCACCAGGTACACCGAAGTAGCCCGGCGGAAGGCTTCGCGTTCCAGCGCGGAGTCCGGCTTTACGTAGTGCGTTACGTCGGCAATGTGCACGCCGATTTCCCAGTTCCCGTTTTCGAGTTTCCGGATCGACAGGGCATCGTCGAAGTCCTTGGCGTCCACCGGGTCAATGGTAAACGTAAGCACGCCGCGCAGGTCGAGGCGCCTGGCAATTTCGGCTTCGGGGATTTCGGTAGGGATGGCATTGGATTCCGCCTCTACTTCCTCCGGAAACTCGAACGGCAGCCCGAACTCCGCCATGATGGAGTGCATTTCGGCCTCGTGTTCGCCGGCCCGGCCCAGCAAGCGGATGATGGTGCCTTCCGGCTTCTCGTCCCCGTCAGTGGGCCACTTGGTCACCTTCACGATTACCTTTTCGCCGGATTCGGCGCCTTTCAGGTCTTCTTTCTTCACGTAAATGTCGGTGTACATCTTCCGGTTGTCGGGAACCACGAAGCCGTACTTGGCCCGCAATTCGAGTACACCCACGAATTCATCCCGTTTGCGCTGCAACACTTCGGTCACTTCGCCTTCCGGCCGGCGGCCCGTGGTATGGGCGAATACGGCCACGTTTACGGTGTCACCGTCCAGGGCGCCGTGCAGGGAGTCGCTGCTCACCCAAATGTCGTCTTCCCCCTCGCCCATCACAATGTAGGCGAAGCGGGCGCTGACGTGGTCCACCACCCCGGTCTTGATCGTGCTTTTGGCGTGGAACTTGTAGGCGCCGTTGCGCAGTTCCTGTGCCACGCCGGTTTGTACCAGGTGGTCGAGTATTTCGGGGATTGCCTCTTCGAAGCGGCGGTTCCGCAGACCGAGCTTCTTGCCGATCTCGCGGGGCGTAAACGCCTTGCCCTTGTTGAACTGGAGGAATTGAAGAATGGTCGTCTTTAGATCAGCGGAGGGCTTGCTTTTGCCTCCTCTTTCCCGCCGGGGTTCCCGTTCGGGGGTATTGGTTTTTTCTTTTCTTGTTCTCATCAAATGCTTTTAGGAAACCTAAACATTTCCTGTTCACTGTTCAATATGGTAATTTTCGGTCAATAAAAAAGTTAACTGGCCTAATTATAAAAGCAAAAAGCACAAGAATAGGTTCCTGTGCTTCAAAGTATTATCACGACAGTAGTCAGTGAACAGTAATCAGTAAACAGTACACAGTAGTTGCCGCTAACTGATTACTGTTCACTGTTTACTGATCACTGTTCCCCGCGCCACGTCCAGCGCATCCCGCTTCCGGGCGTTGCGGTTGGCGATCAGCAGGACGAAGATGCCGGCCAGCACGGCGGGAATGCTCAGCCACTGGCCCATGTTTAAGACTAATGCGTCTTCGAATTTAACCTGGTTCTCCTTTAGGAATTCGTAGAAGAAGCGGAGGCCGAACACGTAGATGAGGAAAATGCCCAACAGGCTGCCTTCGGGCGTTTTGGCCTTGCGCCGGTTCCACAGCCAGAACAGGAACCCGAACAGGATGAAGCACGAGATGGCTTCGTAGAGCTGCGCCGGGTGGCGGGGCTTGTCGTCCACGGCCGTGAAAATGAATGCCCAGGGCACGTCGGTGGGCTTGCCGATGATCTCCGAGTTCATCAGGTTGCCCAGGCGGATGAGGCAGCCGGCCAGGGCGACGGTAATCACGATGCGGTCCACGACCCACAGGTAGCTCTGGTCTTTCTTCTTGCGGGCGTAGAGCCACAGGGCAAACAGGATGCCGATGGTGGCCCCGTGGCTCGCCAGGCCGCCCTCCCAGATTTTGAGAATCTTCAGGGGGTTTTCCCAGTAGTATTCGGGTTCGTAGAAGAAGCAGTGGCCCAGCCGGGCGCCGACGATGGTCGAAAGCACCATGTATACCGTCAGCACTTCCACGTCGCGTTCGGGCTTGCCTTCCTTCTTGAAAATGTAGATCAGGATTTGCTGGCCGAGCAGGAAGCCCAGGGCGAACAGCAGGCCGTACCAGCGAATGGAAAAATATTCGGTGTCAAGGATTTCCGGGGACACGTCCCAGGTGATGTACTGGAGGAAGCTTAGCATAAAGGAAGCCAATGGATTGGCGCAAAGTTAGTACAACTGACTTACTTCACCTCTTCATAATCCACGTATTCGCCGTCGGCACGACCCGTCGAACGCCCCTGGCCGTTGGCCTCACGCACGGGATCTACCCGGATGTTGCCCGGGTTGCGGTACGGGCGCCGCGGGTTGGGCTGCGGCTGGTCCTGCTGCTGCCGGCGCACGGCCTCATTGCCCAGCAACCAGTACACGTTGCGGAAGATGAAGCCGCCCACTTTGGTGACTACCCAAAGGAGCACAATGCTGATGATGACGATCTTGAACAGTAAGCCCACAGTAGGTTGATTTAAAGGTTGGTTTCTCCTATAACACAAAACGTCCGGAAATATTCACCCGACCGGACCTATTCCGCAAATATTTCCCCTATGTCCAGCGTAATGCCATTGGTGGGATCGGTAAGCGTTCCTTCATGAAAGACCGCAATTTTTCCATCTGGCGTAAAAATAAAGATGGTTTCCACGAAAGGCTGCACCAACCAGCAGGACTTGACTCCAGCAGCAAAATAAGCAGCAAACTTAGTCTGAAACGTGTCAATGGCTTGTGAAGGGGACAGTATTTCAACCGTAGTGAGTGGGGCTTCCGTCAGACTCCTGGCGTCCTGTTGCCAGTTGAGCTTTCTCTTAGGATAAATGGAGATGTCAGGAGTAAAAGACTCCCCATTCAATTTGATGGAAAGCTCTGGAAATATAGAGTATTGCGTACGGTAATTAACCCAAAGCAATCCGGTTAAGGTACTTTGAATACCAGAGTGATTCAGACTAGGCATTGGTTTTCCTCTTTCGGCTTCGTAAGAACTGATCGGATTTTCGTGCGTGATTACTTCTGGTGTCATATTGCTGCGATTGGTAACTCTCTACAAAGTACGTAAAAATAAATCCCCCGGATTGCTGGAACCCGGAGGATTAACGCGTTGTCGCTCCACTGCCGCTTAAAACTTGTCAGTGAGACACTGACCACTTCTCACAAATCCCTTCCTCCGGAATGCTCCCGTCTTACCGGCTCAGGTACAGGTTCCGCTCCGAGTATACCTTCACGAAAAAGTCGTCCTGCAAGTCGTCGATGAAGTAGATGGCCTCGCCGGTAGACTTCATCTCGGGGCCGAGTTCCTTGTTTACGTTGGGGAACTTGTTGAACGAGAACACCGGAATCTTGATCGCGTAGCCGTGCTTCTTGGGGTTGAACTGGAAGTCTTTCACCTTCTTTTCGCCCAGCATTACCTTGGTGGCGTAGTTCACGTACGGCTCGTCGTAAGCCTTGCAGATGAACGGCACCGTCCGCGACGCCCGGGGGTTGGCCTCGATCACGTACACGACTTCGTCCTTGATGGCAAACTGAATGTTGATCAGACCCACCGTCCGCAGCGCCAGGGCAATGGTGCGGGTGTGCGTCTCGATCTGCCGGATCACGTTTTCGCTCAGGTCGAAGGTGGGCAGCACCGCGTACGAGTCGCCCGAGTGGATGCCCGCCGGCTCAATGTGCTCCATCACGCCGATGATGTACACGTCCTTCCCGTCGCAGATGGCGTCGGCCTCGGCTTCAATGGCGCTTTCCAGGAAGTGGTCGAGCAGCACCTTGTTGTCGGGCATGTCCTTGAAGATTTCGATCACCTGGTCTTCCAGTTCCTTCTCGTTGATCACGATCTTCATGCTCTGGCCGCCCAGCACGTACGAGGGCCGCACCAGCAGCGGGAAGCCCAGTTCCCGCGACAGTTCCAGCGCCTCGTCGGCGTTTTCGATGGTGCCGAACCGGGGGTACGGAATGCCGTTTTCACGCAGCAGCGTCGAGAAACTGCCCCGGTCTTCGGCCAGGTCGAGGGCCTCGTAGCTGGTGCCAATGATCTTGATGCCGAAGCGGTGCAGCTTTTCGGCCAGCTTCAGCGCCGTTTGCCCGCCCAGTTGCACGATCACGCCTTCCGGCTTTTCGTGCTGGATGATGTCGTAGATGTGCTCCCAGAACACCGGCTCGAAGTACAGCTTGTCGGCAATGTCGAAGTCGGTGGATACCGTTTCGGGGTTGCAGTTGATCATGATGGTTTCGTAGCCGCACTCCTTGGCCGCCAGCACGCCGTGCACGCACGAGTAGTCAAACTCAATGCCCTGCCCGATGCGGTTGGGGCCCGAGCCCAGCACCACCACCTTCTTGCGGTCCGACACCACCGATTCGTTTTCCAGCCCGTGCAGCGTTTCGCCTTCCGGGCTCAGGGCAAACGTGGAGTAGTAGTACGGCGTCTGCGCTTCGAACTCGGCGGCGCAGGTGTCCACGCACTTGTACACCCGCTTGATGCCCATCTCGTTGCGCTTGGTGTACACCTCGCTTTCGAAGCAGTCGAGCAGGTGGGCAATCTGCCGGTCGGCGTAGCCCTTGCTCTTGGCCTCGAACAGCAGCGACGCCGGCATGGTGTTCAGGTCGTACTTCTGAATCTCCTTTTCGAGCAACACCAACTCTTCCAGCTGGTGCAGGAACCACGGGTCGATCCGGGTCAGCTTCTGGATGGTTTTGAAGGCAATGCCCAGCTTGAAGGCGTCGTAGATGTGGAACAGGCGGTTCCAGCTCGGGTTGGCGAGGCTTTCGAGCAGCCTTTCGCGGTCGGTTACTTCCTTGCCGTCGGCGCCCAGGCCGTTGCGCTTGATCTCCAGCGACTGGCAGGCCTTCTGCAACGCCTCCTGGAAGTTGCGGCCAATGCCCATGGCTTCGCCCACCGACTTCATTTGCAGGCCCAGGTGCCGGTCGGCGCCCTTGAACTTGTCGAAGTTCCAGCGGGGCACTTTCACGATCACGTAGTCGATGGCCGGCTCGAAGTAGGCCGAGGTGGTGCCGGTAATGGCGTTCTTGATCTCGTCGAGATTGTAGCCGATGGCCAGCTTGGCCGCGATTTTGGCAATGGGGTACCCGGTGGCCTTGGAAGCCAGGGCCGAGGACCGCGACACGCGGGGGTTGATCTCAATGACGATGATCTTGTCGTCTTCGGGGTTTACGGCAAACTGGATGTTGCAGCCGCCGGCAAACTCCCCGATGCCCGCCATGGCCCGGATGGCCTGGTTGCGCATCTCCTGGTACAGGGTGTCGGGCAGGGTCATGGCCGGGGCCACCGTTACCGAGTCGCCCGTGTGAATGCCCATCGGGTCGAAGTTCTCGATGGAACAGATGATGATGAAGTTGCCGACGTTGTCGCGCAGCAGTTCCAGTTCGTACTCCTTCCAGCCCATGATGCTCTGCTCTACCAGCACCTCGTGCACCGGCGAGGCGTGCAGGCCGTGGTTGAGGGCCTTGTCGAAGTCTTCGGGCTTGTTGACGAAGCCGCCGCCCGTGCCGCCCAGCGTGTACGACGGCCGGATCACCAGCGGAAAGCCGATGTCCTGGGCAATCTCCTTGCCTTCGAGGAACGAACGGGCCGTTTCGCCCCGGCACACGTTGATGTCCAGTTCAATCATTTTGAGCCGGAAGTTCTCCCGGTCTTCGGTCGTCTCGATGGCCTTGATGTCCACGCCGATAATCCGCACGCCGTGCTGTTTCCAGATGCCGGCTTTTTCGCACTCTATGGCCAGGTTGAGGGCCGTCTGGCCGCCCATCGTGGGCAGCACGGCGTCCACCTTGTGTTTGGTGAGAATCTCCCGGATGTACTTCTTCTCCAACGGCCGCAGGTAAATGTGGTCGGCCGTGACGGGGTCCGTCATGATGGTGGCCGGGTTGGAATTGATCAGGATCACTTCGATCCCTTCTTCCCGCAGCGAACGGGCCGCCTGCGAACCGGCGTAATCAAATTCGCAGGCCTGACCAATGATGATCGGGCCGGAGCCAATGATAAGAACAGATTTGATGGAATTATCTTTGGGCATGGAGGGGTGTGGTTAAATCCCGCAAAACTACGGTAAAATGTTATGGTTCATAGGGGTGAACAAGACCTTGACGGTTAAAATTTCACGGGGAACCAATCTTTACTCCACGTTCAGCCGCAGGCGGGCCGCGTACTTGCCACCGTCCGCGTCGGCGTCGCGCAGCACGGCGCTGATGGCCCCCAATGGCTTGATGACCAGCCCTTTCGTGCGGCCGTCCACCAGCCGTTGCAGCACGGGCTGCGAAATCGTTACGGTCGTTTTGCCGTCCGGACCGGGCGTTACGGCCACGTCCACAATCGTTTGCTCATTGAACACCCCGGCTTCCGGCTGGCCCCCCAGCAGATTTTCCAGCGTAACGCTTTCTTCGGGCCAGTCGGGTGGGCCGCCCAGGATTTCGCAGATGCGCACCTCCCCGAAGTCTTTCGGGTTCTGGGCCAGGCGGTACACCGATTGCGCGTAGAACTCGAACTGGCCCGGGCCTTTTACTTTCTTGCCCTTCAATGCCGACAGGTCCCACCGCAACAGCACGATTCGGCTCCCGTCCACCGCCAGCAGCGGCCCGTTGGCTCCCCCGTCGGCTACCCAGGCGGCGAGGTTCAGGTCCGGGTACTGGCGGTCCAGGGTCACATCGGCGGCTACCGGCAGTTCGAGCCCAAACTGCGTGGCATCGGCCAGGGGCGGCCGGTAGGGGAGGGGCAGGCCCTTGTCGGGACCGGCCCGGTCCAGTTTTACCACGTCTACCTGCAGGTAATCGACGGCCAGTTCGTAAACGCCCGTGTTGCCCCAGTCCATGAAGGACACCTGGCCCAGCAAGGGTTTTCCGGCCGCGTGGCGGAAGGTCCCGGTGGTCATGCTGATCTCGTACCACTGGTCCGCCGCCGGCAGGTCAAACTCCCGCAGAAAGTCGTCGCCCGACGACTGCGATTTGAGGTACAGGTTTACGCGCCGCGGGCCGTGGCTGGGTTTTACCCGGGCCGTGATGCGCAGGCCGTAGCCCGGCTTGCTCAGGTTGTTAAGGTTGAGCGGGCCACTCGCATCCCGGTGCAGGAAGGCCCACCAGATGTTGCGCTTGTCTTGCCGGGCGTCGAGGCGGAGGGTGACCACTCCGTTCTCAATGCGTTGCGTAAAAATGCCGGTTCCGTCGCCGGTTTTAGCATTCCAGCCCGGGACTCCCTGGCTGGTAAAGGCGGGGGTGGCCGCATTGAAGTCTTCCCGGAACTGGGCGGCGGCGGGCTGAAAGGAGAGCCACAGCAGGATTGCGAGTGGAAAAGGTTTTGTCATGAAATTGCGTGAGGATTTGCCCGAAGGAGTTACCGTTCCGGTAATATCGCATGAAATCGTCACCTTTGCATCCCCACTCGTAACCCTTTTTCCATGAAAGCACTTGTCCTTCCCGGCGTAGGCCAACCCATCGAACTCCAAGAAGTACCGGTGCCGCAGCCGGGCCCCGGCGAAGTACTGGTGCAGCTCAAGGCCGCCGCCCTCAACCACCGCGACGTCTGGATTCAGAAGGGACAGTACGCCGGCCTCAAGTTCCCGGTCATTCCCGGTTCCGACGGCGCGGGCATCGTTACGGAAGCCGGGGAAGGCGCCGACCAGGGATTACTGGGCCGGGAAGTACTCATCAACCCGGGCCTCGGATGGGGCAACGACCCCCGGACGCACAACCGCAAGACGTTTAAAATTCTCGGCCTGCCCGACGACGGCACGTTTGCCGAATACGTGAAAGTGCCGGCCGCCTACGTGCACCCCAAACCGGCCCACCTCACTTTTGCGCAGGCGGCGGCCCTGCCCCTGGGCGGACTCACTGCCTACCGGTCCCTCTTTACGCGGGCCGCCTTGGCGCCGGGCGAAAGGGTGCTCATCACGGGCGTCGGCGGCGGCGTGGCCCAACTCGCCATGCAGTTTGCCGTGGCCCGCGGCGCCCAGGTGTACGTAACGTCCGGCTCCGACGAAAAGCTGGACCGGGCCCGGGCGATGGGAGCCGCCGGCGGGGCCAACTACAAGGCCGCCGACTGGGTGGAAACGTTAAAGGCCCAGGGCGGGGAGTTCGACGTGATCGTGGACAGCGCCGCCGGCGAAGGGTTCGTCAAACTCATCGACCTGGCGGCCCTGGGCGGCCGGATCGTGTTTTACGGCGGCACCAAGGGCGTGATCAACGGCCTTGTGCCCGGCAAAGTGTTCTGGAAACAGCTTTCCCTGCTGGCGACCACGATGGGCTCCGAAGCGGATTTTGCGGCCTTGCTCCGCTTCGTATCCGAAAACCAAATCGTGCCGGTGGTGGACAAAGTCTTTCCGCTGACCGAAGGCGAAGCAGCCCTGCGCTACATGGACAACGCCCAGCAGTTCGGCAAGATCGTGCTCAAAATAGCGTAACCCGTACTCAATACCCAATACTCATTCCCCGTGCCCACCATCCAGTACCAGTACGACCCGGCGCACTTTGCCCGTTCGGAACCCAACAAGTACGACCCCGCGGCCCTGCGGACGGAGGAAATGATCCTCAGCGTGGGGCCGCAGCACCCGTCCACGCACGGGGTGTTGCGCCTTGAAGTGATCACGGACGGGGAACTGATCGTGGACGTAGTGCCGCACGTGGGCTACCTGCACCGCTGCTTCGAAAAACACGCCGAGTCGGTGCCTTACAACCAGGCCATTCCCTACGTGGACCGCCTCGATTACCTGGGCGCCATGAACTGCGAACACGCCTGGGTGATGGGCGTGGAACGGATGCTGGGCATCGACAAGGACATTCCCAAACGCGTGGAGTACATCCGGGTGCTGGTGGCCGAACTCAACCGCATTGCCTCGCACTTCCTCGCCATCGGCACGTACGCCCTCGACATTGGCGCCTACACGCCGTTCCTGTGGCTCATGCGGGACCGCGAACACATCCAGCGCCTGCTCGAATGGGTGTGCGGCGCCCGGATGCTCTACAACTACATCTGGATCGGCGGCCTGTTTTACGACCTGCCGGTGGGCTTCGAGGAACGCTGCCGCGAAATGGCCGCGTACCTGAAACCCAAACTGGCCGAGTTGCAGCAACTGGTGATCGAAAACAAGATTTTCGTGCAGCGCACGGCCCACGTGGGCGTGCTGCCCCTGCCCCTGGCGATCAACTACGGCTGTTCGGGGCCGGTGCTGCGGGGCTCGGGCCTGCGCTTCGACCTGCGCCGCGTGGACGGCTACTCGGTGTACCCGGAACTGGATTTCGACATTCCCGTGGGTACGGGCGAAGTAGGCACCCTGGGCGACTGCTGGGACCGCAACCACGTGCGGGTACTCGAATGCCACGAATCGCTCAAGATCGTGGAGCAGTGCCTCGACCGCCTCCAGGGCGACCTCAGACGCACCGCTGCCTTTGACCCGCAGGCACTGGTGCCCAAGAAAATCCGCCCCAAGCCGATGGACTTTTACGTGCGGGCCGAATGCACGAAGGGCGAACTGGGTTTCTTCTTCCGCACGGACCCCGAAGGCAAAAGCGACGTACCGTTCCGCTGCAAGGCCCGGTCGTGCTCGTTCCACAACCTCTCGGTCATCGGCGAAATCACCCGCGGCGCCCTCATCGCCGACCTGGTGGCCGTGATCGGCTCGCTGGACCTGGTGATGGGTGAGGTGGATAGATAAAGGAGATGTTGAATGAACACACCGGAGGCAATTGATGCGCTGAAGAAACTGGTGGATGCCATCAGTCCGTTGCCCGCGGAGGACTGGGAGGCGTTTTCGGCCATCTGGCAGCCCTACGCGGCCAGGCGCAAGGAAGTTCTGACCCTGGCCGGCGACCGGGAGAAGTACCTGTACTTCATCGTGAAGGGCGTGCAGCGGGTGTATTACTTCGACGAACAGGGCCGGGAAGCCACCCTGGTGTTTACGTACCCGCCTTCCTTCGGGGGCGTACTCGACGCGCTGCTGCTGCAAACGCCGGCCCGCTACCATTACGAAACCCTCACGCAGTCGGCTTTCCTGCGGGCCCCCTACGGCGAACTGGGGGCTTTGATGCAAAGCCGGCCCGCCGTGCAGGCCATGATCCGGCAGGGAATTACGCACGCCCTTTCGGGACTGCTCGAACGGCTCGTGGAGTTGCAGTGCTATTCGTCGGAGGAGAAATTCCGGAAGCTGCTGGGGCGCAGCCCGCACATTTTACAGTTGGTGCCGCAGAAGTACCTGGCAAATTACCTCGGCATCGAAGCCACCAACTTCAGCAAACTCCTCAACAAGGTGAAGCTCTGAGAATCTTGGCATTTACCAAGGTTTTTGGTGGTGGAGTGGCCCAACTTTGGGGCATCATCTAACCACCACTACTATGAAAACGACCAAGATTGTTCACCTTGCTTCCGCCGGCCTGATCCTGCTTTCGGCCGCCAGCCTCCTGTCCGTCAGCTTCATGGCTTTCGCCAACCCGCAGTCCGTGATGGACCTCGTGCAAGTGCAACTCAACAACAACGATGCCTTTAGCTCCATCCGGGGCGTGTACGGCGGCGTGGGGCTGGCCTTAGGCATCAGCCTCCTCTACCTGATGGTGAAAGACACCGGCAAGGGACTGGCTTTTCTGTGCCTGCTGTGGGGCTTCTACGCCGCCTCGCGCATCATTACCATTTTCGTGGAGGGCAGCCTCGGTGATTTCGGTACGCAGTGGCTGATCACCGAAAGCATATTGTTCGGGCTGGCGGCGGGCCTGCTGCTGGCACGGCGGAAGCGGACTGCCCTGGCGGTCAGCTGAATTGACAAGGAAGGTTGTATGGCTGAATGGCTGGATGGTTATATGGTTGACTTGTTTTTAACTTAACAGACGGGTTTCTATCCAATCAACCCTGTAACCATTCAGCCATGTAACCATGTAACCATACAACCATTCAGCCATTGAGCGGAAAATGAGCAAGGAAACGTTTCGTCCGGTTTATTTGTATCCTTCTTATACCATCGATGCACCCATGAAGACGATACGGATCAAACTGCCGGAGGAATTGGAACGAGACATTATTGCTTTAACTGCTGATAGAGAGGCCTTTATTTTAGAAGCCCTGAAGGAGAAGATCGAAAAGGAAAAGAAAGCGCAGCTGAAAAAGCACTTGACGGAAGGGGGCCAAAGCACTTTTGACGAAGACCCCAACCATCCCAAAGGCTTCGAACCCGCTGATTTTGAGTACTGGCAATAAAAAATTTCCGGGCAGTTGCCCTTCCGGCTTTCCAGTCCACTACTCCTGCATGCCGGCGCCCATGTATGACCTGGCCCTCCGGATGTCGTTGTTGACCTGGTCGGCTTCCACGAGGCCGTCGCGCATGCGTACGATGCGGTGGGCGTAGTGGGCAATGTCGTCCTCGTGCGTCACCATGATGATCGTGTTGCCCTTGCTGTGCAGTTCCTCGAACAAGTCCATGATCTCGTAGGAAGTCTTGGAGTCCAGGTTCCCCGTGGGTTCGTCGGCCAGCAGGATGCTGGGCGTGTTGACCAGGGCCCGGGCAATGGCTACGCGTTGCCGCTGACCACCCGACAGTTCATTGGGCTTGTGTTTGGCCCGGTTTTCCAGGCCCACGCCCTTCAGGGCTCCCATCGCCATTTCCGTACGCTCCGATTTGCTGTAGCCGGCGTACACCAGCGGCAGGGCCACGTTTTCGAGCGACGTCTGGCGGGGCAGCAGGTTAAAGGTCTGGAACACGAACCCGATCTCCTTGTTGCGGATTTCGGCCAGTTCGTTCTCCGTCATGTCACTCACGTCCTTGCCGTTGAGGATGTAGCGGCCGCTGGTGGGCGTATCGAGGCAGCCGATGATGTTCATCAGCGTGGACTTGCCCGAACCCGACGGCCCCATGAACGCCACGTACTCCCCGCGGTTCACCGAAATGGTAATGGAACTGAGGGCATCAATCACCTCGCTGCCCATTACGTATCGTTTGGAAATCGCGTGCGTCTCAATAACCTTCTTCATGGCTGACTTCGTAAAGTGGTGGGGGTTGTGCATTTAAGATAACACAAGTTACCCCATTACTTCCATTCCGTCAGGCTTTTTTCCACCAGTGCCTTTTTTGCCTCGTATTCGGGCAGAAAAGCCGCATAGTCGGCGGGCGTTGCCACGGCCCAAAATTCTTCCAGCCCCTGCTCGGCGTACTCGGGCAGCCCCATCGCAAGCGCTTGCCGGATGTAGGCCCGGTGCAGGGTCGGGGTATACGGGTTCAGCCGGATGCCTTCCACCAGCACGTTGTACGCCCGGTCGTTGTCTTTCTGTTTGTTGGCGTAAAAAGCGGCGGCATCCGTAATCACTTCTGCTGAAAGCGGCAGGCGGCGCAGGGCCCGGGCGTAGCTTTTGGCCGCCGCCGGCACGTTGCCCGTATTTTCGTAGGCCAACCCTTCCCAGTAGGGCTTGCGGTCCCGCGCTTCGTTGGTGGGCAGCGAATCTTTCAAGGCTTGCAACAACTCCGGATACTGCTTTTTGGCGGCCAGCAGCCGCAGGGCCAGTTCCCGCACGGCCGGCGTACCCGGTCCGGCTTCGGCCGCGGCCCGGTAGGCTGCTTCGGCCTGGGGTACCTGGCCGGCGCGTAAGTAATGCCCGGCCAGCGCTGCGTAGGCCAGGCCCCGGTAGCCCGCATCACCGATGGCAGCCGGTACGGCCGCCCGGGGATTGTGACTGTCCAGATGCACCAGGGCCACCTTGGCGGCATCGTCGAGGCTGTCGGGGGCGGCGCCGGCCAGGGCCCGCATCACTTCCCCCATGCGCCGGGCCACCACGCGGACCTGCGGGTTGGGGCTGTACTGCTCCGTCTGCCAGATGGCCCGCGACTCGTTCCACTGCCCGGCTTCGGCCAGCGAAAGGCCCAGGTTGACCCGCATGGTGGTGTCGCCCAGGGCCACCGACCGTTCGAAGTGCCGGACTGCCATTTGCGGAACCTCATTTTGCAGGTGCCACAGGCCCAGCAATTCGTTGAAGAAGGCGCCCCGCAGTTCGCTGCCCGCCTGGAGGCCGTTGAGCAGTTCGAGGCCCGCCGCCCGGTCGTTGCCGTAGTACTGGAGGTAGACTTCGGCCAGCAGCAGGTCGTTGTTGAACAATACGTTGGCGCCGTGCCCCTGGTACTGCCGCAGGGTTGCCAGCAGCGACGTATCGGCCTGGTTTTTATGGTTTACGGCGTAGTTGAACACGTAGGCGAAGCGTTCCCGCGACAGCACGGAGTCGCGGGCCACGGCCGGGGCCAGGGGTTGCCCGTCGGCCTTGCCGGCCAGGGTTGCCAGCAGCAGGCGGTTGTTCTCGTACGACACGTAGTCCGACGGCGGCGTTTCGTCCAGCAGCGAATCGAGGCTGAACACCTGCGGCGCCTTTGCCCAGAAGGCCAGCAGGTTGGTGTTTACCACCTCGGGCCGGTCGGTGAAGTGGGCCGCCTGCTGGTAGTACAGGAACGCCGAGTCGAGTACGCTGGTGCGGTTGTAGAGCAAGGCCAGGTTGTTGAGCAGTTCGCCGTTTTCGGGAAAGGCTTTCACGCCGTCTTTCAGCGTGAACATGGATTCAAAAAACAGGTTTTCGCGCAGGTACAGGTTGCTCAGCTTGGCGTAGGTGTACGGCTGCGGCTGCTTGAGCAGGGCCTGGCGCAGGTGTTCGGCGGCTTTGGTCCCGTTGCCCTGCTGCACGGCCATGCTGGCCACGGCGTAATTCGATTTGTGGTTGCGGTACTCGTACTGGAGGGCCAGTTGGTAGTACGATTCGGCCAGCGTGGCTTCGCCCTGGGCGTAGTACGCGTCACCGATGCCGTTGTTGTAGCCGGCCACCGCCTGGTAGAACGGGAACAGGTTCGACTCCAGCAGGAACGACAGGATGACCATGCCGCCCACGCCCCACGAAAAGCCGAAGGGAAACTGCCGCGGCTGGAACAGCACTTTGTGCACGGCCATGCCCCGCTGCATCGGCATCCGGAAGTTGATGAGCACGTACAGGAAAAAGGCGAGGCCCATGCCAATGTGGCTGAACAAAATCACGTCTTCGAACATCTCCACCATCGGGTCGTTGCCAGTGGCAAAGGCGTAGCTCACCGTTGCTACCGTGATGACGGCGAGGCCGATGTACAGGAAGGAGGCGTACGGGTCGGCAATGACGCGGCTCAGCAGGGGAGCCCGTTCGCGGAAGCCCCATACGCCCAGCACGATGGAAACGGCCAGCACGGCAAAGGCATTCACGTAGAAGAAATCCCAGTCGATGCGGCCGGTGTTGTGGAAAAAGCGCAGCAGCAGGTTGAGCAGGTAAATGGCCGTGAGCAGCGTAAAGTGCAGCAGGCTGTTGGGGCTGCCGCTCCGGGTGACCAGGTGCACGAAGCCCCGCACGATTTCGGGGGCCACGGCAATGATGAACAGGATGCTCAGCGCCAGCGGCACCGCGGCCCCGTACCCCAGCACCGACAGCACCGGGAAGCGGACCGTGGAAAAGTAACCGGCCGCCAGGATGATCCCGGCCAGCAGGCACGTAAAAACCAGCAGCCGCCGCGCAAAAGACACGTCGGGGCGGAACGCGTGGAAGAAATAACTTACGGGCAGGATCAGCACCAGCACGGCAATGAACAGGGTATTGTTGCCCAGGCCAAGCACTTGCAGCAGGTCCAGTTTGCTCGCGGCCGCCCAACCGATGAACACGGCCATCGCGGCCACGTACCACAGCCGGGGCAGCACCGTCACCACGCTCAGCAGCAGGGCCAGGCCCGCGGCCAGCAATCCCAGGTACAGGTAGGCGGCCACCAGGCTGACCTGCATGCCCGTGGGTTCGAAGCGTTCCACGACGGCGTAGCCCGGCGCCTCGGCGGTAAAGGAGAACAGACCCCGCGTAAAACGGTCGAGCGTGATCACCACGTCCTGCAATTCGCTCTCTGGCTGCCAGGCAATTACGGCGTCAACGCCCCGGAAGGCCTGCACGGCAAACAGCAGCAGGGTAGCGGCCAGCAGCAGCAGCCCGGCCCAGCCCAGGGCTTTGTACGGGGCCCGCCAGTGTTGCCAGAACAACAGGGAATCAGTCCCGGCGGGGCGGCTCAGCGAAACCGGCTCTTTATGGGGTAAATGCAGCATTAGTATGGGAAGGGTAGTAAAGAAATGAATTGACTGGCTCCGGGTTCAGCGGGTGCCGGGCGTTCAAAAAATAAAACCGCCAGGGACGCGCCGTATTGTGCAAAAAAGCAAATTTAACGCGTTTGCTTTTTTGGCTTCCGGCGGGCGTTCCTCGCGGTGTAAGGATTTGGGGGATATCGTAATAAAATAAGCACAATGAAGCGGTTACCCCGGGAAAGGTCCGCTTGTTCGAGCACCTTTTATTCGAGCACTTTGGGTACCCGGAAGTACTCGTCGTCTTTCCTGGGGGCATTGAGTAAACCCCGTTCGGGCGGAAGAGGTTCCTGGACCTGGTCCTCCCGCAGCACGTTTACCTCGTCGGTGAGGTGGGTAAGCGGTTCCACACCCGCGGTGTCTACCTCGTTGAGCTTTTCCACCCAGGTCAGGATTTTGTTGAGGCTGTCGAGCATTTCCTGCTCAGTGCCCGCTTTCAGGTCGAGGCGGGCCAGGTGGGCAATCTTGCGCAGGGTTTCGTGGTCAGCATTCATGGCAGTGGTCAGTAAACAGTGATCAATGAACAGTACGCAGTGAACAGGCAGCAGTTGTCAGTAAGCAGTGGGGAGCAGGCAATGAACAATTGGCAGCGCCACGTACTGTTCACTGCTAACTGATTACTGTTTACTGCTCACTGCCAACTGTTCCGTGCCTTCGGGGAAATAGCGGTGCAGTTCGCGGTCAATGACGTCAAAAGTACGTTTTTTCAGCGATTCCAGGTCGTCCAGCGTCAGGCCGGCGGTCGGGATGGGCTCGTGCACGATGGCCACAATGGAGTGGCGCCGGAAAAGGAGTTTGCGGTCGTCGGGCAGAATCATCCAGTTGTAGGGGAAGCTGATGGGCACAATGGGTACCTGGGCCGTGATGGCCATTTTAAAGGCCCCGTCCTTGAAGGGCACCAGCCGCGGCGGATTCTTGGACTTGATGCCGCCCTCGGGAAAAATGACGATGCTTCGGCGCCCTTGCAACAGGTTGGTGGCCCGCTGCACCACCTCGTAGCCGCTGGACCGGCTTTCGCGGTTCACCGGGATGTGCAGGCGGCGGAACATGTACCCGAACAGGGGCACCTTGGCAATGGCCTCCTTGCCGATGAACGCGTAGAAGTTGCGGAGCACCACCCCCATTGCCGCAATGTCGAGGTACGAGGTGTGGTTGGCGCAGAACACGTACGGCGCCTCCGGGTCGATGCGGCCGCGGAACTCGGTGTGGATGGGCATGAAGCAGGCCGGAAAAAAGATCTTCCCCCACAACCGGTTCAGGTAGTGCGCCTTGCGGTGCCAGGCGGGCTTTTGCAGGAAGAGCACGAAAAAAGGGAAAAGAATCAGGAATACGCCGAGGAACCAGAGGTAGCACCAGAAGGAATAGAGTCGCTTTGCGAGAATCATTTTACAAAATAACGTCAATTTGGCGGCAATACCAACGGCCGCCCAGGGGCTGATTATGACCGGGATGCGGAGGAAAATGTTACCCCGAAAAAATATTTTTTGCATTATTTTGCAACCAAGGTGCGGATGGGTCAGTATAAACCCTAGTATTCATACGCCCATTTGAGCGTACCTGTAACACCCAACCCAACAATCTACAACCCTTAATAATCGAGGAATCATGAACAACGACAATCAAAGTACCTTACTCAGCTTTCTCATCGGGGCTGCTGCCGGCGTTGCTGCGGGGATGCTGCTGGCTCCCTACTCCGGTACGGAATCCCGGAAAAAAATCGCGCAATCTGCCAACGACCTGGCAGGCAAAGTAGGTACTCAGTGGGGCGACACCGCCGAAAAACTCTCCGGCTACGTTGACTCTGCCGTAACGGCTGTAACCGGTGCCGTAAACAAGGTGAATCCGGGCAAAACCACTGCCTCTACCGGTACCACCAACACGCCCCCTACGCCGGGCACCACGGGTACCACCCAGTACTAATCGCCTCCCCATTCGGGAAACAAACCACTCAAAAACCGGTTCCTGCACGCAGGGGCCGGTTTTACTTTTTACCGGCCTCCCCACCCGGCCCGGCAAACCGGCGCACCCACCCGTCAATTATTTCAACACTTCCTCCCAGCCCAGCGTGGGCGCAATGCGCAGCCAGTACTCGGGCAGGGGAGCGGTAACGGAAGTAAGCTCACCGGTAAACGGGTGGGGAAAGGCCAGCCGCCGGGCGTGGAGCAATAAGTGCGGGCAGGCCAGCTTTTCGGCAAACATCTGGTTGTGCCGCCAGTCGCCGTGCCGCTTGTCGCCGATCACGTAGTGGCACAGGTGCGCAAAGTGCTTGCGGATCTGGTGCATGCGCCCGGTGAGCGGCCGGGCTTCCACCAGCGAGTAGCGGGCCGTCTGGTAGCGGCCCACCGGAATGGGCAGTTCGGCCGTCGCCAGCCGCCGGTACTCGGTACGGGCCTCCTGGGGTGCCTTGTACTTTTCCTCGCGCAACGCGTAGTCTACCAGGCCCGCTTCGGGCGCGTAACCCCGCAGCACGGCCAGGTACAACTTGTCTACCTGTGCTTCTTCAAACACGATGCCCAGCCGTTGGGCCGCCTCTTTGTGCAGGGCAAACAGCAGTACGCCCGACGTACCCCGGTCGAGGCGGTGCAGCGGGTACACCCACTGATTCAACTGGTTGCGCAGGATTTGCATGGCAAACTCTTTGGCGTCTTCGGCAATGCGGGTCCGGTGCACCAGCAGGCCGCCCGGCTTGTGGACGGCCACGTAGTGTTCGTCGCGGAATAAAATGGGTAGTTCCAAAGAAAAAGATTGGTTACCGCCCGGCTACGGCACCGTTACCGTAAACGGAGGCGTGGTTTCGATGTCGGTTTCGCCTCCCGCATTGGCGGGATCACCGGCCGCGACGCCGGCTGCCGTCTTATTGGGCTCGTGCCGCAGGATCACGGTAAGCGTGCCGGTGCTGGCGGCATTGGGGACAGTCACGGTATTGCTGAGGCCAATCGGGCGGTTGTCGGCGTCCCTGTCGTTGTAGGCAATGGTCATGCCCGAAAGGCCCGTGGTCCGGAAAAAGAGCTGGTGTTCTTCGGCTTCCCCTTTCACTTCCTCCGTGATGTCAACGGCCGGCGTCTTGCTGGCGTCCGACAGGGTTACGGCCAGGGTGTAGGTCGTGTTGCGGGCCAGGCTTATGGCACTGACCTGGGGAGCGCCGCCACCGTCGCCGTCCAGGTCCTGCCAGGTGGCGACCACGGGGGCGCCGCCGCCCGCGGGCGTAAACGTGAGCCGTACGGTCGTGATCAGTTCTTCCTGGTTTTCGGGTTCAGGGTCACTGTTGTCGCACGCCGACAAGAGTACCAGGCCGGCCAGGAGGACGCAGGGAAAGCGAAGTAATTTGTTCATAATGGTTTGGTTGTAAGGGGTTAAGGATTGGGGATTGATTCGTTCGTCGGGAAGGGCAATTTCGTCTATTGAATTTTGCCGAATTCGTACTTGAGGCGGAGCATCACGTTGCGGCCCGGATCGTCAGCGTAGTACCGCAACCGGTTGAGGTAATCGCGGTACGTGGTGTTGAGGGCGTTGGTCACGCTGAGGCCCAGGGTAAAGGGGTGTCCGGCCAGCGCCACGGTAAAGCCGCCCTCCGCGTTCACCAGCATGTAGGAGTCGGGGGCCACGGCGTAGTCGAGGCCTTCGGGCACGCGGTTCTGGTGGCGTACGTTGGTGGTGCCCAGGGTCAGGAAGGTGTTGGTGAGCTTGCCCAGCTTCTCCCACCGGTACGTCAGGCTGTTCTCAAACCGGTCCGACGGCATGAAGATCAGGTAGTCGTTGCGCCGCAGGTCGCGGGCCCGGACCAGGGAAGCCTTCGAGCGGAACGTCAGCCCGCCATTCAGCCGGTAGGCCAGGGAAGCATCGGCTCCCGCCAGCCGGGCGTCGGTCTGGGTGTAGCGGAACACCGGGAAGGCGCCGCGGATCGTGAGCCGGGGCTCGGCCTGGGGCGCCAGGTAGATGTAATCGTTGATCCGGTTGAGGTAAATGCTGCCTTCGAAGCTCAGCCGGCCGCCGGTGTAGTTTACCGTGTTGATCCACTTCACCGACTTCTCAGTGTGCAGGGTGTCGTTGCCCTCTTCAATGGCCCCCAGGCCGTGGTGCAGCCCCTGGCTGTAGAGTTCACTCACGTTGGGCGGCCGCCAGGCCGTACCCACGTTGGTCTTGAGGGTCCACTGCGGGTTGACGTAGAAGAGAACGCCGGCCGTGGCCGACACGTTGCGGAAGTGAAAGTCGGGTTTCGCCAGTTCGTGCTGGGCGTTGAAATGCTGCACTTGCAGGTACCGGTAGTCGTACCGGGCGCCGCCCTCCAGCGTCCACTTGCCCTTCGACCACTTTTCGGTGGCAAAGGCCCCGGCCGCGTACGTGTTGTAGTTGGGCACCAGTGGCGTTACGCCCGTGCCCGGAATGTTGTTGTTGTCCTGGTAGAGCAGGTTCACGCCGGCGCTGCCCGAAAAATGGCCCTTCGGCGCGTGTTCGAGCACGGCGTCGAGGGTGTGCGTGAAGAGTTGCAGGTCGAGGGCGGGTTTTTCGGAACGGCCGGCCCGGCGGATGTCGAACTCCTGGCGGGCGTTGCGTTGCCCGCCGTACTGCACCGACAGGGTGCCCAGCCGGGGCATTGCGGCAAAGCCGCTTACCTTCACCAGGCTGTGGTTAACGTTCTGCCGCGGGTTGTCAATGTTGTAGGTAAAGTCGCGGATGTACCAGGGCTGCGGGCTGACCAGGGCCCGTTGCAGGTCGGAGAGGTTGCCCACGTGGGCGCTGCGGAGAATGGCTACGTTGCTGTGGAAGTGGCTCACGAATGCCTCCAGGCCGTACTTGTCGCGGCGGTAGCCCACGGCACCCGAGAAGCTTTGCTCGGCCACCCCCGTATTGGACAATACGTAGTCCGGGGCTTGGGCGTCGCCGGCCCGCTTGGCAGTGCCTTGCAGCCGCCAGCCCAGGCCGTCGAAGCGACGGGAGCCGCCTTCGGCCTGGCCCGAGGCAATGCCGCCCCGGCCGTTGGTGTACCCAACCAGGTTTACTTCGCCGCGCGTACCGGCGTGAATGGGCAGGGGTGCCGGCTCCACCACGATCACGCCGCCAATGGCGTCGGCGCCGTACCGGACGCTGGCCGCGCCCTTCACCACGGTCAGGCGCCGGGCAATGAACGGATCAATTTCGGGGGCGTGTTCGGCGCCCCACTGCTGGCCCTCCTGGCGGATGCCGTTGTTGAGAATGAGAATGCGGTTGCCGTGCAGGCCGTGGATCACGGGCTTCGAAATGGCCGGGCCGGTCTGGATGGAGCTGACGCCGGGCAGGGTTTTCAGGGATTCGCCCAGCGTGAGGCCGCGGGTCCTTTCGAGGTCGGCCGCCTTTAGCTCGGAGGTAGCGTGCGAGGCGAGGGAAGGATTTCGCTCACCGGCTACCACCACGGCGTTCAGCTGAATGTCGGCTTCGGCCAGGTGAAAGTTGCACTGCACGAACCCCTCGTGCACGTGAATGCGGATGGTATCGGCGTGGTAACCCAGGTGCTGGCAAATGAGGGTGTAGTCGCCCGCGCACAGGTTGTTGATCACGTATTCGCCCTTGGTGTCGGCCACAGTGCCCCGGCCCAGTTCGGCAATGAACACGGTGGCCCCCAGCACCGGCGTCACCGAAGCCTGCTCCCGGATGGCGCCCCGCACGGTGTAGTGACAATCCAGCGGCGCCTGGGCGTACCCCGCCAAAGCGGCCGGTAACGCCCACAACAACCGGAGAATTTTTACGATCTGAATGCCTGTCCTTTTCAACGCCGTGAGTGGTATGTCGCAAAATTATCGCAAATGCAATAATGTTGCAAGTAGTGATGCAATATTGTTGCGGAAAGGAAAAAAGAAGTGAGAAGCGAGGAGTGAGGAGCGAGAAGAATGGACACGGGTTTGTCCGGTAATTACGGCAAAGTGCGTGTATCGCCTTCTCGCTTCTCACTCCTCGCTTCTCACTCCTCGCTTCTCACTTCTTCCCTATCTTTACCCCATGATACGAAACGGAATGCGGGGGCCGCTGGGCTGGCTGGTCCTGTTTTTGGCCCTTCCCCTGGGCCTGGCCGGGCAGGACCTGGACCGGGCCCGGGCGACCATCGGTACGCTGACTTCGCCGGATTTTCACGGACGTGGCTACGTGAACGGGGGCGACCGGGTTGCCGCCCGGTTCCTCGAAGGGCAGTTCCGGGAGATGGGCGTGAAGGCGTTCGACACCGCGTACGTGCAGCCTTTTCCGCTCGACATCAACACGTTCCCCGGCCGGGTTTCCCTCAAAATTAACAAAAAGAAGCTGGTGCCCGGGCAGGAGTACCTGGTAAACCCCGTGTCGCAGGGGGGGCGCGGCCGTGGCCGGATCGTGTTCCTCGATACGCTGATCTTTACGCAGGAGGCCGCCCGGCAGCGTTTCCTGAAGGGCGACTTCCGCCGGAACGTGATGGTGTACGAGTCGCGGCACTACGCCAACCTCACGGAGTTGTCCCCCGAATACCTCAACAAGATGCACGAGGCCCGGGCCCTCATCGAGTTGCACCCGGCCAAGCTGACGATGAGCCTGTCGCCGGCGCAGGTGAGCCACCCGGCGTTTGAGCTGGTGAAAAAAGACCTGCCCGCGGGGGCAAAAAAGGCCGCCTATCGCGTAGACGCCAAACTGGTGAAGGGCTACCCATCGCAGAACGTGATCGGGTACGTGCCCGGCAAAAAGTACCCCGACGAGTACGTGGTGATCTCGGCGCACTACGACCATCTGGGCCGCATGGGCAAGGACACGTACTTCCCGGGGGCCAACGACAACGCCAGCGGCACCACGCTGATGCTCGAACTGGCCCGCCACTACGCCCGGCCGGAGAACCAGCCCGACTACTCAATTGCCTTTATGGCGTTCGGCGCCGAAGAGGTGGGTTTGATTGGTTCGCGGTACTACACCGAGCACCCCCTGTTCCCGTTGGACCAGATCAAGTTTATGATCAACCTCGACCTGCTGGGTACCGGCGAGGAAGGCATGATGGTGGTGAACGGCACGCGGCTGCCCGAAGCATTTGACCGGCTCACGCAGCTCAACGCGGCGAAGAACTACCTGCCCAAGCTCCAGAAGCGGGACAATGCGCCCAACTCGGACCACTACTTTTTTACCCGCCGGGGCGTCAAGGCCGTGTTCATTTACCTGATGGGCGGCCCCAGGTTCTACCACGACGTGTACGACCGCGCCGAAACGCTGCCGCTGACCAAGTTCAAGGAATCATTCGAACTGATCCGGGATTTCGTGGCGGCAGGGGAGTGGGAGTAATCTCTATTCGATATCCAAATCCAGCAGGCGGGAACCGTGGACAACCCGTAGGATCACAATTTCTTCCTCGCTCACAATTTGATACACAATCCGGTACTTCTTTAGGAGAAGCTCTCTGATCTTTTTATTGTTAAATTCAGGGACTACCCTTCCCGATTCAGGATGGACGTATAGTTACTCCATCTTCTCGAAAATTCGATTAACGAAGCTTCTGGCAACGCTGGGGGAGTCCTGAGCGATGTATGCTTCTATATTAGCCAGGTCTGCATACGCAGATTCCGAAAGGCTTATTTTTCTTGGCTCCACCTTGAATTTAACCGCAGTTTTGCTTCTTGTAAAGACATGGTTCTGCCTTCCGACGCGTCTTTTATCCCTTTTTCAACTTTTTCAATAAAAAGCAGCTTTTCAATGAGTGCCTCCGTATCAAATTCGTCTGGGAGGCTGTCCAGTGTTTCAATAACTCTGCTCTTATTCATGATCGTTTTGTCTTTTCCTCAATATACGCATAGCTGATCATATCGGTAGCGCCCCAGTATATCCGTCTACAAAATATTCAGCGACTGCTCTTTGATCTTTTCCAGTTCTTCCTTCATGTCGATGACGTACCGCTGAATGACCGCGTCGTTGGCCTTGGAGCCGATGGTATTGATCTCGCGGCCAATCTCCTGGGCGATGAAGTTGAGCTTTTTGCCCGGCGCCTCTTCGCCGTGCAGCACCTCCATGAAGTGATCCAGGTGCAGGCGCAGGCGCACCTTCTCCTCGCTGATGTCGAGCTTTTCGATGTAGTAGATCATTTCCTGCTCCAGGCGGTTGCGGTCGAAGTTTTCGTTGTTCAGCACCTCCTGCAAGTGGCCCGTGATGCGTTCCCGGATTTTGAGCACCCGTTCGGGGTCGTGGGCTTCGATCTCCTTAAGGTTCTTGGTAATCTTGGTGATGTACGAAGCCAGGTTCACGGCCAGTTCCTGCCCTTCCTTGGCCCGGAACTCGGCGCAGCCTCGCAGCGCCTCTTCAATCACGCCGCGGATGAAGGTCCATTCCCCGGCCGTGGTTTCGTCGGAGCCCGTTTCAGTAAGGTAGGCTTCGGGCAGTTGCAGGGCCAGGCGCAACAGGTCGCCCTGGTCGGCGCCCAGCGCCTCGGCCACCTGTTTCAACTGCTGGTAATACGCTTTTACAATGGGCTGGTTGACGCTAAGCTTGGGCTTTGCCTCGCCCATCTGCTGCAATTCGAGGCTCAGGTTGATCTTGCCGCGTTCGAGCGTCTGGGTGAGCAGGGTGCGCAGTTCGAGTTCCTTGTCCGAGTACTGCCGGGGCAGGCGAAACGAAGCATCGAGCGACTTGGAGTTGAGCGTACGGATTTCAACCGTTACCGCGAGGGCGTCGTTGCTGGCTTTGGCGGCCCCGAAACCGGTCATGGATTTGATCATAAGGACAGATAGCAAGATGTGCAGATTCGCAAATGTGCACATTTACGCGAAACAATTGGTAATTTTGCAATGAAGTTACTCGGGCCGTTGGCTATTTGAACCCCGAGGATCGAACTCTTTTGCCCGGTAACCCATTACCCCAATCACTCAAACCCTTTCCCATGAAATTTGGCGTTGTTATTTTTCCCGGCTCCAACTGCGACGAAGACATCTACCACGTACTCGGCGACGTGCTCAAGCAGCCGGTGGTAAAGCTCTGGCACAAAGACACTGACCTGCAAAACTGCGACTGCATCGTGCTGCCGGGCGGCTTTTCCTACGGCGATTACCTGCGTTCGGGCGCCATTGCCCGGTTTTCGCCCATCATGGAGAAAGTGATAGAGCACGCCAACCGCGGCGGCTACGTGATCGGCATTTGCAACGGCTTCCAGATCCTGACCGAGTCGCACCTGCTGCCCGGCGCCCTGCTGCGCAACGTGAACCAGAAGTACAACTGCCGGAACGTGTACCTGAAGCCCCAGTCGAAGTCGGCCCTGCTGACGGCCGAACTTGACCCCAACCACGCCTACAAGATTCCGATTGCCCACGGCGAAGGCCGCTACTACGCCGACGAGCAGACGCTGCGCCAGCTCAACGAGAACGACCAGATCCTGTTCCGCTACTGCGACGCGGCCGGCCGCATCACCGACGAGGCCAACCCCAACGGCGCCCTCGAAAACATTGCCGGCATCTGCAACGCCACCCGCAACGTGTTCGGCATGATGCCCCACCCCGAACGGGCCGCCGAAGACGCCCTGGGCAACACCGACGGGTACGCCATCCTCAAGGCCCTCACCAGGGCAAGCGTGCTGCAAGGATAGACCGGAGACGTAAGACGGGAGAGGTAAGACTTGAAGCTTCGCTGCCGGGTATAAAACAAAAGAGCCGTTACGGGTGCGTAGCGGCTCTGCTTTTTGGAGAGGGGTTCCTTTTCGTCTTTGCATAAAGTCTTCAGGTAAGGGCTGAAAATAAAAAAACCGCCCCAGGCGGTGTACAGGCGAAGCGATTCACCCGACACTGCTAGGCCGATACCCTTTTGCGTAAGCGACTGAACCGGAAAATGCGGCGCCATTTTCTGCGCGTCAGTACGTCAGAGTGGTTTACAACGTATACAACCACAACTGAATATAGAATGATAAATAGAATCGCCGCTGGAACTGGATTGCTCATAAAAATTGAACTTTATACATAGTTAACAAATAAAACCGCAACATAATTTCCTTTTATACGGTCGGCAGCGTAAGGAAACCCATTGCTTTTGACTTTCTTGCAATAGCAATATTCCATTCTGGCTTTATTACTATTCCCGGGCCTTTTTGTTGCGGAAAATGTACAAAAACGGAAGTCTTGTGCCATTCTTTTGTTTGTACAACGTCAGTTCCGGTTCGTAACCCGCAAGCAGTTGTAATTTTCCGTTAAAGTTTAGGAAAGGAAGCAGAACCGGAAAAAGAAGCCTTACCCCGTCAGTGAACGCCCATTGCGCAAACCGGCCGTTTCCCCTGTAAGAAAAAACTTTTGTTTGCCCCGATTAAACAGCAAGCCAACCCTAGCCCACGGTTTCAACCGTGGGTAGAAGCGTATTATCGGGGCTTCGCAACGGTTTCAACCGTTTTTAGAGTAGGATCAAACAAGTTGCACGGGGTAAAACCGTTTGGTAACCACCGGTTCCGGTACCCACGGTATGAGGACTGGCTGAAAGGGGCAGCGGCTACTTCCGCTTCAACACGAGTTCTTCCCCGGCTTTGCATTCCCGGTTCAGGATAGCGCCGCCCGCCGGCTGGCCGTTGAGCAGGTAGTTCTCGCCCAGCCCGTGGGCCAGCCGCAACGGGCCACCCGCCAGGCTTTTTACCCGTACTTCCCGCGCCTGGCCGTCGGCCACCCGGGCACTCACCAGGAACGCCCCTTCGGTGCGGATGTTGTCAAACTGCACGTCCTGCCAGTCGCGGTGCCGGTCGGGAAGCACGTAGATGGCGTCGTCGCGGTGCTGCACGAGCAGTTCGAGCACGGCGTTGAGGGCGCCGAACCCCGCGTCGAGCTGCATGATTTCGTAGTTGGGGGCATCGGCGGGCAGCTTCGCCAGCACCTCCGAGCCCAGGGCGCTGGTCCCGTTGTTGGCGGCGTTGTGCAGCGTGCCCCGGCCTTCGTTGGTAAAATTTTCCTTCCACCAGTGAAGCCAGCTCACCGCCGCTTCAGTTTGTCCGCTGCGGCCCCACAGGATGGAGGCCCAGGGCACGCACCACCCCGACCAGCCGCCCGCCCCGCGGTACTTCCACACGGTCAGGCTGTTGTTGACGATGTCCTTGTGCTCCGGGTCGCGGTTCGAGACGGTGGCGAAGGGATAAATGGCGCCCAGGTGCGAATGGTGGCGGTGGCTTTCGATCAGGTCCATGCCTTCCCACAGGGCAATGCGCTTGTTGGACAGGTTCCACTCGTCGAGCCACTTGCCCTCAAAGGTGGTGTACAGGGGCAGCCGGCGGCGTACCTCCTCCCAGCGGGCGTCTACGGGCTTGCCCAGCAGCCGGGCGGCGTCGGGCAGGGTGCGGGCCACGCGGTGCAGGGCCGCCAGCTGGAAGGAAGCGTCGCGTCCCCAGGCGTTCATGTTCGAGCCGCGGTACTCGGGGCTCACCGATACCGGCAGACCCAGCCGCTTGCCGCCCTTGCCGTCGTCTACCTCTTCGAGCATGGCCCAGTACCCCTCGAACGCGCCGACCAGCAGGGGCCAGGCCACCTCCCGGAGTACTTGCGGGTCCATGCCGTAGCGGTAGTGCTGCCAGGCCATTTGTGCCATCCAGGCGGTGCAGGCGTGGTCGATGGTGCCCGCCCAGAACGTACCCACCACCCGGCAACGGTCGTCCACCGCGTGGGGCAGCATCAGGGCGCCTTCCCGGCCGAAAAACTTCTCGCCGTTGTACTGGAGCTGCGGCATCCAGCCTTTGATCAGGTTCCACAGGGGGCCAAAGTGCGAGAGGCGGTTGGTAGCCAGCGCCGGCCAGTAGATCATCTGGATGTTAATGTTGAAATGATAGTCGTTGCTCCAGGGCGGCAGTTGGTATTCTTCCATGAATGGCCCCTGGAGGGCGCAGGCAACGCCCTGGGGCGGCGTGGCGCAGGCTTGTTTGTAAAGGCCGTAATCCACGATTTCCTGCAAGGCCGGGTCAGGCAGTTGGATGCGGGGCACGTCGGACCAGTACGTCTTCCACCAGCCATTGGCCGCCGCCCGGAGTTTGGCCGGGTCGGCCGAGCCTACGGCCTTCACCACGTCCTGCGGCGCTGCCTTGCCCAGGGCCGAGCCAACAATCACCTGGTCCTTGCGGACGGCAAAGCCCATCGCCAGCGGGTCGTCGGCGGGCAGCGTCTGGGTGAAGCCGCTGATCCTGGTGCCGGCCTCGGCCGTTTCCGTCCAGGCGGCGGGGGCGGCTACGCCTACTTTTTGCAGCGCCTCCTTCACAAACTCCCAGCTCGGAATCAGTTTAACCGCCACTTTGCCGGCCAGCGGGGCGGGCAGGTCAACCCAGGCAAGTTCTTCGGTCACGGCCTGGTTCAAAGTCAGCGTTGCCTCCTGTCCACCTGAACTGGCAGCCAGTACCCGCAACGTGGCCGTGCCCAGGTGCAGGTCGGCGCGTTGCAACTGCCAGCCCTCCGGAAGGGTAATTTCGAGCCGGCCGCCGCCGAGTTGCTGCGGGTGGCCCAGGCCCTGGTCGCCGGTCTTGGGCAGGTGAAACACTTTCTGGATGCCCTCCTCGTCTTTGGCCTGCAACAGCTTTTTCACCTCGCCGAAGGTAGTACGGGCCGAAAATTCGTTGCCGCCCCGGTGGTCCCAGAAGCCGGCGCGGCCCACGGTAATGTTCAGCGTGCGGTCGCCGCCCCACACCATGAGTCCCTGCGTGCCGTTGCCCATCAGCACGCCGGCGTGGGTGCGCCGCAGCGGAAACTGCCAGCGCAGCGTACCGGCGTTCGGAGTACCCGTTTTTGATCCATTGGCCGGGCCTTTTCCTTTCGGCGGCGTCATTTGCGCCAGGGCAAAGAGGGGCAGGAGGACTATGAGCAGAGAGAGGCTTTGGGCGAAACGCATGTGGGGTGTGGTGGGAAAATGGTACCAGGAAGGGATAATTTTACACGATTTCTATCCAACTTGCAACGGCTGCCCCGTGAAAGGCGGCCAAAAGCAATTCTCGCCGATTCATCTGCGCTTCAACCCATCTGCTTATATTCCCCATGCAAAAAATTGCGCTTTACTTCCTGCTTGCCGGCTGTCTCAGTACGTTTTCCTGCGATTCTAAAAAATCAGTGGAAGGGGCAGGAGAGGAGGGCGATACGGTATCGGTTACGGCTGATACGGGTGCCGCGCCGGCGCCCGAACCCGTTCCCCCGCCGGTTCCCCGCCAGTCCCTCATTCCCCGCGACTCGGTGACGGCCCTGCCCGACACGGCTTTCGTGGAGTTGATCCGGGTGGATACGCTTTTCGTGCCCGACATGCGCTACGCCACGGCCGACAACTTCCTGAAGGAAAAGGTGTACGACTGCGACAAGTGCCTGCTGCGCAAAGAGGCAGCCCTGGCCTTGCTCAAGGCCCACGACCGGCTGAAAGGGGAAGGCTACCGCATCAAGCTGTTTGATTGCTACCGGCCGCTGGACGTGCAGAAAAAGATGTGGAAGATCATGCCCGACGACCGGTACGTGGGCAACCCGTACGGCAGCGGCTCGGTGCACAACAAGGGGGCGGCCGTGGACCTGACCCTGACTGACAGCCTGGGCCGCGAACTCGAAATGGGTACGCCCTTCGACCACTTCGGCCGCGAAGCGCACCACGCCTACACCGACCTGCCCACCGAAGTGCTCACCCGGCGCCGCATCCTCAAGGAAGCGATGGAAGGAGCGGGCTTCGAACCCATTACCTCCGAATGGTGGCACTACTCGTACCGCCGCAAAAACTACCCCACGGCGAATTTTAAGCCAATTTGTGATTAGTAAAAGTATTATAGAAACAGCGGAAGTTTGGGAAGATCATCCCCCTACCCCCTTCGGCTTGCTCACAAACCAGCCCACAAGGGGGACTGTACCCGCGGACAGTCCCAAGCACGGATAGTTATCTTGCCACGGAACCGCCAGGGTCGCAGTCCCCCTTGTGCGGTTGATTTGGGGGCAGGCCGAAGGGGGTAGGGGGATGACGCGTAACGACTCATTAGTAAGGCAGTGTCCGTTGGCACGCTTTCTTCGGGGTTTCCAGTCTCCTTTTCTCAAGTGACTGAACCCGTGCGGGGGGAACTGTGTTTTGGTGAGGCACTCTTTTACCTATGCCGATACTCCCTTCTACCTCTTACCTGCCGCCGCGCTGGCAGTTCAACGGACATTTACAGACGATCATTCCCAGCGTGTTCCGCCGGGTGGACGGCATTGCGTACCGCCGGGAACGCATTTTTACGCCCGATGAAGATTTTCTGGATCTCGACTGGGCTAGTGTGCGCAGTGATAAACTCGTGGTGATTTCGCACGGCCTGGAGGGGAGCACCGACCGGCACTACGTGAAGGGCATGGCCAAAGCCTTTAACGCCGCGGGCTGGGATGCGCTGGCCTGGAATTGCCGCAGTTGCAGCGGGGAAATGAACCGCCTGGCCCGGTTCTACCACCACGGCGACGCGATTGACCTCGAAACCGTGGTGCGCCACGCCGCCTCAACCGGCGGGTACGGAGAAATTGCCCTGGTCGGCTTCAGCATGGGCGGCTCCATGACGCTGCGGCTGCTGGGCGAAAAGGGGAGCGAGGTACTGCCCGTGATCCGCAAGGCCGTAGCCATCTCGGTGCCCTGCGACCTGGTTACCAGCGTCGTGCACCTTTCCAAGCCGGGCAACCGGTTCTACGCCCGCCGGTTCATCCGCAAGCTGGGCCGCAAGATCAAGGCCAAAGCCGATCTCTTTCCGGAGCAGATCAGCTACCGGCATTTTGACAAAGTGAAAGCTTTCAAAGACTTTGACGACCGGTACACGGCGCCCCTGCACGGCTTCCGGGATGCCGAAGACTTTTACCGGCAAGCCAGCGTAAAGCCCTTCCTGCCGCACGTGCGGGTGCCGTCGCTGATCATCAACGCGCAGAACGACCCTTTTCTCACGCCCGACTGCTTCCCGGTGGCCGAGGCGGAAGCCAACCCGTACCTGTTCCTCGAAATGCCCGTCCAGGGCGGCCACGTCGGCTTCAGCGCCCCCGACGGCACCAACTGGGCCGAAACCCGCACCCTGGCCTTCGTGCTGGACCAAAACGAGAAGGGCTAGTGTCCCACACCAGCCCTTTTTAATTACCAATGACTAATTACCAATGACCAATAACTACATCCAGGTGACCAGGTAATCGTCGTAGTCGGCGCCCTGGGCCACGCTGCGGAGGTACTTTACCTCGACGAGCCGGGCTGCCGTCTTCGCAACCAGGCCGCGCAGCAGGCCCAGTTGCAGAATGCTGTTGAAGGCCTGCGTGCGGCGCATCACAATGGACTTTTCTTTTACCTCCCGGATTTCCCAGCCCCGGCCTTCGGGGTCCTGGATCATGTTGGCGGCGGCGTACACCAGGCCGTTGAGCAGGTCGATGGGCTGCGGATTGGCCGGCAGGCTGCCCGAGTTCCTGAGGGCTTCGAATACCGTTTCACCGATCTGAACGCCCACCTTGCGCAGGTTGGCCGGGCCTAGTTCCTGCTCCAGCCAGTCGCACATCTGGTTGTAGAGGTCCAGGGGCACTTTGTTGAACGGGTCCGACAAGTCGTAAGGCCGGGTCATTTCGAAGAGCGGCTGCGCGAACTGATCTTTCTTGTCGCGGTATAGGTTAAGAATGTCGTTGAGGAATACCGCGTACAGGGTTACGTTTTGCGTTGTGGGATTCATGGGAAAAATCGCGTGAGTGAGCCGGCAATAATACGCCACGCGTAAGGTGCTTATTGATTAAGTTTGCGGGGAAACCGGCCCGGGTAAGGTACGGGGTGATTATGCACCGGCCACGCCGCAAGACCCGGATTTGCGCATCCACACAGAAACACCTTCCCGATGGAGTCGTCCTACAACAAGCAACTGGAGAGTGAATTGGTGATCCGTTTTCAGGATTGCGACCCCTACGGGCACCTGAACAACGCCAAGTACCTGGACTATTTCTTCAACGCCCGGGCCGACCAGACCCTCCACTACTACGGCTGGAGCCCGCTCAAACTGTCCAAAGAGTACAACGCCCACTGGGTGGTCACCGGTCACCAGATCTCCTACCTGCGGCCCGCCATGTACGGTGAAACGGTGTCGGTAAAAACCTCGCTGATCTTCTTTGACCACCATTCCATCACGACCGAGTGCATCATGCTCAACCAGGAGCAGAACGTACTCAAGGCCATTGTCTGGACGACCCTGCGCAACGTTTCGATGGAAACCGGGCGCAGCACCAACCACTCCCCCGAACTGATGGACCTCCTGCGCAAGCTCATCATCCCGGCGTTTCCCTACGGCCCGGCGGGCTTCGGGGAACGCCTGCACGAACTGAAGGAACACTACAAGCAACTCGCCCAGCAGGGTCAGGTGAGCCGGGAATAACCCCCTTTTATGCGATTTTTCATCCGATACTTCGGGCGTGGCCTGCTGCTGGTCGCCCCGGTAGGCGTTACGGTGTACATCCTGTGGGCCGCCATCCGCTGGATCGACGCCCTGCTGCCCCTGTGGTTTCCGGGGGCGGGCCTGCTCATTATTCTCGGCTCGGTTACGCTGGTGGGCTACCTGGGCTCTACGTTCATTGCCCGGCCCCTCTTCCAACTGCTGGAAAACTCCCTCAACCGGCTGCCCCTCGTCAACGTGCTCTACTCGTCGCTCAAAGACCTGTTTTCGGCGTTCGTGGGCGACAAAAAGAAATTCACCCAGCCCGTGCTGGTGACGCTCAACCGCGAATCGGACCTCCGCAAGCTGGGCTTCATTACCCAGGTGGACCTGGCCGAACTGGGCCTGACGGGCAAGGTGGCCGTGTACCTGCCGCACTCCTACAACTTCTCGGGCGACCTCTACATTGTGCCCCGCGAAAACGTGACGCCCGTGCAGGCATCAGGCACGGCCATCATGAAATTTATCGTATCGGGCGGCGTTACTCACGTGTAAATCGTTAATTTGACCCCCACACTGCCCCTTTTCATGCGTACCCTGGCCCGATTCCTGCCCCCGTTGCTGCTGCTCCTGTGCCTGGCCGATGCCACGTCGTGGGCGCAGGGCCGCTACCTGGTGCTCGACAAGCCCGGCAAGGTGAAGCGCATCCGCTTCCGGGTGGGCGACGAGGTATCCATTAAGCTCAAGGACGACCGCCGCGAATACCGCGACGTGATCACCAACGTAACCGATACGTCCATCGTCATCATGGATACCGACGTCCCCCTGCGCGGCATCCGGGCGGTGGTGGTGCGGCGGGAAGCGGGTTTGGCCCGGGGGGCGGTGAAAATCCTGCCGAGGGCCGGGCTGCTGTACATCCTGGCGGCTACGTTTAACCCCGTTTTCCGCAACGATTCACCCGACTACGACTGGAGCAACGTGAAAGTGGGGGCCCTTGTCGGCGGCAGTGCCCTGCTGCTGGTGCCCCTCCTCAAGCGAACGTACCGCATCAATACCTTTCGTCGCCTCCGGGTATTGCAAGAGTACTAACCCAATTTTCAATTGACCATGAAGCTTTGGCAGAAAGAGAATACGCCCGTTTCCGAAAAGATTGAAGGGTTTACGGTGGGCCGGGACCGCGAACTGGACCTGCACCTGGCCCCGTTCGACGTGCTGGGCTCCATGGCCCACGCCCGGATGCTGGCCCGCATCGGGTTGCTGTCGGAAGCGGAAGAATTGCAACTGCGGACGGCCCTGCGGGAGATTTACCGGCAGGTGGAGGCGGGGGCATTCACCATCGAGGAAGGCGTGGAAGACGTGCATTCGCAGGTGGAACTGCAACTGACCCGGCAACTGGGCGAAACGGGCAAGAAAATCCACAGCGGCCGTTCCCGCAACGACCAGGTGCTGGTGGACCTCAAACTCTACTGCCGACACCGCATTGCCGAGGTCGTAGGGGCTACGGAGAAGCTGTTCCGGCTGCTGACCGGGTTGAGTGAGCGGCACAAAGACGTACTGCTGCCCGGCTACACCCACCTGCAAGTTGCCATGCCCTCCTCGTTCGGCCTGTGGTTCGGGGCCTACGCCGAAAGCCTCGCCGACGACCTGCTGCTGCTGCAAGCGGCCTATAAAATTGCCGACCAGAACCCGCTGGGCTCCGGGGCGGGCTACGGCTCCTCCTTCCCGCTGGACCGTACCCTGACCACGCAGTTGCTGGGCTTCGAATCGCTGCACTACAACGTGGTGTACGCCCAGATGAGCCGGGGCAAAACCGAACAGTACGCCTGCACGGCCCTTGCCGCCGTGGGCAGCACCCTGTCGCGCCTGGCGATGGACGTGTGCCTCTACAACAGCCAGAACTTCGGCTTCCTGACGCTGCCCGACGCCCTGACGACGGGCTCCAGCATCATGCCGCACAAGAAAAACCCCGACGTGGCCGAATTGCTGCGGGCCAAAACGAACCGCCTCAAAGCCCTGCCCAACGAGTTTGCCCTGCTCTTGTCCAACCTGCCTTCCGGCTACCACCGCGACTTGCAACTGACCAAGGAGATTGTGATGCCCGCCTTTGCGGAAATCCTGAGTTGCCTCGACGTGGCGCACTTCATGCTGGAAAACGTTCAGGTGAAGGAAAACATCCTCGACGACCCCCGGTACGCGTACCTGTTCAGCGTGGAGCGGGTCAACGAACTGGTGCTGGGCGGCGTGCCGTTCCGCGAGGCGTACCGGCAGGTAGGAAAAGAGATTGCCGAGGGTACGTACCAGCCCAAACCGGAGGTACACCATACGCACGAAGGCAGCATCGGCAACCTCGCCAACGACCGGATCACGGCCAAAATGGAAGCTGTCCTGGCCGGCTTCCGCTTCGAACGGGCAGAAGAAGCCCTGCGGAAGTTGCTGGAGAATTAAGCATCAGGGCCGTTGTGGATTAACGATTCATCCGGTTGGTGCGGGAAAGTCCCGTAGGGACGAGATGTTGGTAGAAAACATGCCGCGCGTCTTTTTCATATTTCGTCCCTGCGGGACTAAAAAAGGGAGTCGGTGCATCGTCTACCAATATTTCGTCCCTGCGGGGCTTTGCTGCACTGCCCCAACCAACTGGTCTGCCCCAACGCATCCCATTCTTTCAACGCAAAGAGTGAAGGCTAGAGTATCAATTGCCGGGTTCTGTACCCAACGCACGTCTCCCCTCTCCTGTCTAACGGCTACCGTCTAAAAATATAGTGGATGGAATACCAGGCCCCGTTCCCGGTTGAATTCCAGGGCCGGGGCGGGTACGTGAATGGTGTTGAGCACGAAAAACAGGCTTCGGAGCAGGCGGCTGCGGGTGGGAATGCGGGTAAAATTGACGTCGAGCGACAGGTAGTACTGCCGGTACGGGTGGAAGCCCTGGGCCCGGTTCACGGCGTCGTTGGCGTACACCATGTTCTGGGCGCCGTACCCCAGCGACACGTTCAGCCAGCCGGGAAACCGGTTTCCGGCACGCAGCCAGGGCTTTACGTCGAAGGAGAGCCAGTACGTCTGTCCGTTGTAGTCCTTCAGGCTTTGTTCGGGCAGGTTTTTACCCAGCATGTTGGGCCGCAACGCCGCCAGGGCCGTAGGCCGGAACGAGAACCGCGGGTGGATGCGTTCTTCCCGCCACAGCAGTTGCTGTCCCACGTACAACGCGGCGCCGGCCGTATTGGCGGCCACGTCGCCCCAGGAAGCCCCGTACGCCGCCGAAAACCCGTCGAGCACCTCAATGGGCGTCTGGAACACCAGGCCCGTAACGCCGCCCAGCACGGCCGCTTTGCCCGGAGGCAACCCGGCCCACCGCAACGACTGCGTTCCCAGGCGGCTGATGTGGTACGTGGTGTACAGGTGCCCGGCCTTGTCCACCTGTTTCCACTGGGCGTTGTCGTTGAAAAAGTGAAAGGCCGTGCGGGCCTGCTCCTTGTACCAAAGCTGGTGCAGGCCCACCAGCGTGGCCGAGTAGGCAGTGGTGCTGCCGGCCGCCAGCAGCCGCACCCTCCCCGGGTGGGGGCGTGGCTTGGCACCGGCAGAATCCGTTTGGGCAAACGCCGGCAACCCACCCACGAGGCAGAGGAGGAGCAGCGGGAAAAGCTTGGTAAGGTTCAAAGCGCCGGGCGTAGTTGCAGACAAAGGTAACGGCTGCTCGTCTGAAAAATGCGCATGAGAGGCAAAGCCGCCGTAATATTTCTGCAATTGTGTACGGGCCCGCCTCCCGGAGCCCTGCACCAGGAGGCATCCCTTACGTCAACCCGTCAGACTGAGTGTTGCTGGTGCTTCTCGATGATCGGGTTCATGATGCGGAACCAGAGCGGCGGAATGAGGGCCACGTAGTACATCCCGAAGTAGCCGCTGGGCAGGAAGAACGGGCTTTCGTGGGAGTCGAGGGTGTGGAACGGTTTGTATGACTTCAGGTGGTGGTCGGAGTGGCGCGAAAGCTCAAACAGCGTGAACCGGCTCGAAATCCGGTCCGACTGCCAGGCGTGGTGCGCCCCTACCTTTTCGCCCTTGGCCCGCACGAGGCCGTAGTGCTCAATGTAGTTGACGAATTCCAGCAGCAGCATCGCTACGGCGGCCTGCACCAGGTACGCCAACCCCACGGTGCTGCCCAGCGTGAGGAACAAACAAACGACTGCCCCTGCTTGCAGGACCGTGGCCCGCACCACGAAGTTGCGGAGCGAATACGGGGCCCGGTTTTGCTTACGCAGCCGTTTGGCCTCAATTGCCAGGGCACTCAGCCACTGGCCGGGCAGCGTGCGGAACACGAACCGGTAGTAGCTTTCGTTGTAGCGGGCCGTGGCCGGGTCGTCCCAGGTGCCCACGCGGAAGTGGTGGCCCAGCCGGTGTTCGGTGTAAAAGTGCGGGTTGCCCGCCAGGAACAGGTTCCAGATGCCCAGGTTTTGCAGCCACTGCTGCTTGCGGTGCACCAGTTCGTGCGCCACCACGATGCCAATGGCCCCCGCGTTGATGCCCGTGGAAACGGCCGCCAGCCAAATGAACGGCCCCGTGAGCCGGCCACTGTACACGCCGTACAGCAACGAGGCCAGACAAAGCGTATGGAGCAGCACGCCCAGCAGCAGGATCACGTCCGGCAGCCGCGTGTCTTCCTTGCGGGCCGGCGACGTATCGGCGGGCAGCAGCCAGTCGGCCACCACCAGAATCACCATGGAGAAGATGACGTTGCCGGCCGCGTACCAGCCGCCCAGCAGGTTGCCCGCCAGCACGAGGAATGACGGAACGAAACTGGTCAGGTAGGGCAGCGAGGCCGCCTCTTCCCGCAGCCGCCCGGGGGTGTGCACTTGCATGTTCGGTAATGGTTCCGGGGTCAAATCTTTTCAGAAGTTACCCAGATTACGCAATACTGCCAAACGACCCCATGTGCCGGCAGGGGTTCAGAATGAGAAGCCGAGGCGCAGCGACAGGCGCCGGAAGAGGATTCGTTCCACTTCCCGGCTCTCCAGGGGTTCGGAACTGAATTCGAACCGGCCCTGCTGCAAGCGGTAACCCAGCATGGTATACAGCGCAACGTCCCGCCCGAGGAACACCTGCACGCCGCCGGCCGCGTGGGCCATCAGGCCACCGCCAAACCGGTACTTAATGTTACTGCGGGGCTTGTCGTTGAAAACCGGGCTGTAAAACCCGTACCCCGCGTCAACGGCGTACACCGGCGAAAACTTGGCGTTGAACAGGTGGCCCGTCGCCCGGACGAAAACCGGGGTCATGACCCCTTCCTGGTAGGCGTCGAGGCCGACACCGAGCCCCGTCCCGATGAAGCGGTTAAAACGGTAGCCATTGACCACCGCAAATGAAAAGCTGGTGACGGCCTCCCGGGCGATGCCGAATTGCGTACGCGGGGATTGCCGCCCCGCCAGCACGCCCCATTCGAAGCTGAGCAGGTAGCCCGACGTTTTGTAGCGGGACTGTCGTGGTTCGAAGCTCATCTTGGCCAGGTCGCCGGGGCCGAACACGAATACGCTGCCGTCGGCCGTGCGCACCCGGATGAGGGAGTCGGCGTGCTCCATTTCCTGGATGTTCCGGATCACGCTGCCATTTTTGAGGTAAATGACTTCCTGTTTCTTCCGTTGCGCGGCGGCGGGCAGCACCAGGCCCAGCAGGAGCAGGAGGGGGAGTAGCGTTTTATGCATAATTGTCTCTATCAAGATGTATGTACGCCGCTCCCCGAAGGCCGCTACCGGAATGCCGGGTACGCCAGGGGCAGCTTTTCGAGGGCCTCCACGGTAACGCGGGCCAGCGTGTAGTGCTTGTACCAGTTCTTGTCGGCCGGGACAATGTGCCAGGGGGCCGCTTCCGAACAGTGTCTGAACACGTCTTCGTACGCTTCCAGGTACTGCTCGCGCTGGGCGGCCACGGCCCAGTCGCCGTCGTCGTGCTTCCAGTACTTTTCCGGGTTCTGCGTCCGTTCCACCAGGCGGCCTTGCTGCTCTTCGGCTGATACGTGCAGGTAGCATTTTACCAGCGTGGTCTGGCTGTCGGCCAGCAGTTGCTCGAAATGGTTGATGTGCCCGTAGCGGTCTTTGATCACCTGGGCGTCCACCCACTTTTGTACCCGGGGCACCAGCACGTCTTCGTAGTGCGACCGGTTGAACAGGCCGATCATGCCCTTGGCCGGTACCCGCTGGTGCACGCGCCACAGAAAGTCGTGCTTCTTTTCCTCCTCACTGGGGGCTTTAAAGGCCGTTACCTCGCAGCCCAGCAGGTTGAGCCCGCTGAATACGTGGTTGATGGCGCCGTCTTTGCCCGATGCATCGAGCCCTTGCAGGACCACCAGCAGGCTGTATTCGGCCTGCGCGTACAGCTTCTTCTGCAATTCCCGCAGTTTTTCGAGCAACTCTTCGGTCTTGGCCCGGTATTCCTCCTTTACGGCCTCCCTGGGTGGCTTCGTAGAAATCTCATCTAACCGTATCATCGTTCTCTTTTTGTACTGATACGGGCCTGCGCGGTAAATGATCAAAGGATAGAATCACCAGATGGCTGAATGCGTGTCTCCCATTCAACCATTCGATGATTCCCTCCTGTGGTCCTGCCATTACTGCTCCTTTTCCAGCGCAATTTTGCTGAGCAGCTTCAGGTTTTTGGGATCGGAGTAGTCGTACTGGTACAGGCCGTCGTCGCCCACCACAATGGCTACGTTCCGGAACGGGATCACGTCGTAGCTGTGGATATCTTGCGTACCCAGCCGGTTCTGGTCGATGGCCTGCACGTCGGCCGCGTCGTACACCTTGAGCCCCGCCGTACCGTCGCAGATGAACAGCGTGTTGCCGTCTTTGCCCAGTCCGTGCGGGTTTTGCATGGGGTAGGTCTTCACGAGCCGCGGGTTGCGCAGGTCGGTGATGTCAACTACGTCCAACTGGTTGAGCGTGGTGTTGCGGCAGGTAGGGCCGCTGCGGAGGGTCACGTAGGCGTACTGGTCATCGACCACCACCGGGTCGCAGCTTTGCAGGTGGGTGAACGCGGAGACTTGCGTGGGTTGGGCCGGGTTGGCGGCGTCGAGGATGAACATGCCCGTTTGCGAACCGACGAACAGTTTATCCTTGTAGGGGAAGATCGTTTCGATGCCCCAGCCGAGGTTAAGGGTAGCGCCCGGCGCGGGATCACTGGGCCGGCCTACGTTGTACACCCGTAAGGTTGATTCGTCCACGGTGTAGAGGTGGTCCTGGGCAATGGTAAACCGGGCCATGGAGCCGCCGATGCCCGCCGTGGGCCGCCCGCCGCCCGGAGGCGGTGCTGCCGCTGCGGTGTTGGCACGGCGCGAATCTGACGTGAAGAAGGCGAGTTCACCGCCCCAGGTAGTCCAACCCGATTGAAAGTCGGAGGGCTGGTCGCAGCCGTTCACCTGTTTTTGTTCCCGCTTGATCCAGTCCACAATGACCCCCCGCGTGATGTCGGGCTGCACTTGGGTGGCCGGGTCGTACCAGCGGACGATGCCCGGGTAGCCCACGGCGGAAGGTGCGCCGTTGGGGTTCGAGAACCGCGCCGGGAAGGCGTTTTCGATCAGTTTGACGGCCCGCACGTCGTTGGGGTTGCTGATGTCGAAAGCCACCAGGTTCATGGCGTTGTCGGCGTAGAGGATGTCGCCCAGCACGGCCAGGTCGTGGTTGCCCGGGATGTTGATGAAGGTAACCTGTTGCGGGGCTGCCGGGTTGGCGTTGTTGTACACGTGGATGCCCTTGCCCACCTCGTTGATGAACAGGTAGTCGTCCTTGATGTAAATTTTTCCGGCGTTCACCAGCGGCACCGGGGCTTGCGGCCCGATGGCCGCCCTTAGTTCGGCTGGGGTCATGTACACCGGTTCGTAAATGGTGTAGGTTAAGGTCTGTCGGCACACGTCGGTGCAGCCGCCCAGCCAGCCGGTCAGCAGGCCCAGTACAATCATTAGTCGGGAGTAGTACGCTTTGTTCATGGAGAATGAGGCGGTAAGTAAAATTGAGTCACAACAAGGTCGGCCCGCCGGACAAAGCCGGACAGGTTGGAAAGGGCAAAGACGAACCGGGGCGCCTGGAATGCCAGATGCTCAAGGGTACAGTGCACAAAAGGAACCGCAATAAATTACATTCCGGCGGCCCCGGTTCGTACTTTCAGACTGTTCAGGTTGCTTGCATTAATTGGAATCTGATTGCGAGAAGCAGGTTACTTCCACAATTTTGCCTACCATGCAAATGCTGCCCCGGTCAGTCAGCTCCCGGTAGGTGAGGGTTACTGGCATGCCGTCGCGCAGCACAATGCCTTTGAGGGTGGGGGAGGCCTGTCCCGCGTCGAGGACCGGCTCCAGCTTCTCGCCGCTTTCCAGCACCAGCACGTAGCCGCAACCGTCCAGGCCGCGCAGGTCTTTCACGGTGGCTTTTGTTTCGCAAACGGGTGATTCGGGGGAGGCTGCCGGTTCCGAGCACCCCGTCACGGAGCCGATCAGCAGCATGGCCAGTACGTACAACAACACGACGAGGCTATACCGGTCCCATAAGGAAACTTCGGCTTTTCTGATTCTCTTTTTAGTTGCCAGCATATTGAATGAGTGAGTGACTTTGTATGAATAGGACCCGCTTATCCCGCTATGCGTTGCATCAAAAATCCAATTTTTTGTCCTTTTTCGCCTAAAAAAGCATTTGCAAACCGGTGCCCACGCCGAGCATGGAAGGCCGGCTCTGCAAGGCCGGCGTGTTGGTAAACGAGGTGACGGCCGTGCGGTAGCTGGGCTCCAGGAACACGCTGTACTTGCGGGCGAAGCGGTACTGCATCTTCAGGCCCAGCCAGGCGCTGATGCCCAGCTTGCGGTACGCCGTGCCCCGGGTCGAGGTGATGTGCACTTCATCAATGGCCTGGGCCTCGTTGCCGAAGCGGTTGCTGACAAAAACGTCGCCCGATACCCCGGCGCCCAGGGTGGCGCCCACTTTCCTGGCCAGCAGCTTGTAATTGACCCGTACCGGGACTGACACGTACTCGTACACGTTCCGGACGGGAATTACCGACTGCGCGTGCGAGAGCGTACTGGTGTTTCCATCGTAGAACGCGGCGTTGTAGTCAACCGTCGGGGGGGCGTCGGCCGCCACCAGCGATTCGGCCCGGGCCTGGTTTTCGTAGTTGATAATGGAGGCAAAAGCCGGCTCACTGCGGTTGCTTACGGAGTTGCGCACGAACGAGTAGGTGTTCACGTTGGAACTGTTGTAGAGGTAATCTACGCCGCTCTGAATGCTGAGCCGCCGGGAAAGGGCGTATTCCAGTCGCATGCCGGTCTGGTACGAAAGCCCCTGCGCCGTGGCATTCTCCAGGTCGCGGTTGGCGTCCGACAACGGATCGGGATTCGTCCGGGCACTGAGCGCCGCGAACTGGTTCATTGAGTTATAGGCCGGCGACCCTTCGTTGACCCGGAAGTTGGGTTGGAAAGCACCGGGGGTAAAAGCCAGGCCCACCTGCCAGCGGTCCCGCCGGGCATCTGCTTGCTGCGCCACTTTTTCGTCCTCCGTCACTACTTTCGCCCAGTACGCTTCGTTCAGGTGGGGCAAAATGCTCCGGGGACGAATCACGGGTTCCCGGGCCACCAACGTCCTGGGCCTTATTCCTTCCACCGCCAGCCGGCTGTCCGCAGCCCCGGTAGCGGGTACTTCTTCCGCGAGGGGTTCTTCCGCAACCAAAGCTTTTGCAGCGGTACGCGTGGTATTTTGCTGGCTGGTGGTTTCCCCGGCATCGTTTCGCCCCGACTTCCCGTTGCGCCCGCCGCGTGCCAGGTACGTTTCCGAATTGCCGGTTCTTCCCGGCGCGGACCGTTTTGCCGGGCCGGTGGCCGGCATGCCGGAACGCTCTTCTTTAGCCAACGCCGGGGCCGTAGTAAGGTCCACGGCACCTTGGCCGGCTTTATCCGCTTGGGAGCCGGTCGTTGCGGGACGGGCTTTCGCCAACGCTTCCGGGGAAGTGCCCGGCCGCGGCGCTTGCGGCGTCCCTGCGCGGGAACCGGCCGTACCCTTTTCCGCGGGGGCACCGGCAGTTTGCCCTGAGGAGGAGGCTGCATCGGCCGGCTGGGTTGCGGTGCCGCCATCCGCCCGGGCCATTGCCGGCCCGGTCGTCCGGGCCTGGTCCGTTTCGTGGGCCAGCTGCGACCCCGTTGTTTGCCGGCTCATCCACAGCCAGGCGCCGCTGCCCAGCAGCAACAGGAGCACCCCGGCCGCAATCCGCTGGAACCAGACCAGCCGGCTTCGGTATTTGCGGCTTTCCTGGTTGGCCAAGTGCGCATCGAGCCGCGTCCACACGTCGTTGCCGGGCGGCAGTTCCGCCTCTTCGAACGCGCTGCGCCACTCCTCCTCGAATCTTGGTTTATTTAAATCTTTCATAATTTACCCTCTGTTTCTCCGCAATCATTTGTTGCAAAATCATCCGTGCCCGGGCGTACTGCGACTTGGAGGTGCCTTCCGAAATGTCAAGCATCGCCGCAATCTCCTTGTGCGAGTACCCCTCAATGGCAAACAGGTTAAAGACGATCTGGTACCGGGGAGCCAGTTGCTGTACCATTGCCAGTAGTTCTTCAAAATGAATATCAGCCAACGTCAGGTTTTCGTCGACCGTCGTTTCCACGTCTTCCAGGTCCAGGGCGGGGTAGAGATATAGTTTACTCCGGTTATGGTTCAGGGCGGTGTTCACCACGATGCGCCGGATCCAGCCTTCCAGCGGACACTCGCGGCGGAAGTGCTTGATGTGTTCAAACACTTTGATGAAGGCGTCCTGCAGAATGTCTTCGGCCTCCTGCCGCCCCTTCGAATAACGCATGCAGACGACGAGCATTTTCCGCGAAAAACGCTCATAAAGGGCCCGTTGCACGCCGCGTTCACCGCGAATGCAGCCATTGATCAATGCCTCTTCGTCCAGCATGCTTGGATCGTTCCTGGGTTTCGTGTAGGGGTGCTTGCCTAGCCATGACCCGCGTTGCGGGCCGGCGGTTGCATGGCGGCGCAAAAATAGTGGTAAATCGGGAGTGTGTCCGGCTGCGCCCGTGGCGGTGCTACGCCCGGAACGTACGGTCCAGTTCGAGCACCTGGGGAATCAGGAGGGTTTTTTCGTCGTTGTGCACCACGTAGTCGGCGCGGGCCAGCTTTTCGGCCTCATCCATTTGCCGGGCCACGATAGCGGCTACGTCGGCTTCGGTGCGGTGCGGGTCGCGTTGCAGCACGCGCCGGGTGCGCAGCGCCAGCGGGGCCGATACGGCAATTACCCGGTCGAGCGACAGGTAGGAGCCGGATTCGAAGAGCAGGGCGGCTTCTTTGAGCACGTACGGGAACCCGGCGTGCTCCTGCACCCACGCCGCGTAGTCGTTGCCCACCCGCGGGTGCACCAACTGGTTGAGCCGGGCTACTTTGCCGGGGTCGCCGAATACCGTGGCGGCGAGGTAGTTGCGGTTGAGGCCGGCCGGGGTGTACGCCTCCGGGCCAAACGCTTCCGCAATGCCGGCCTTCAGCACCGGGTCACTGTTCATCAGCCACTTGGCCCGGCTGTCGGCGTCGTACACGGGCACGCGCAGGGCCGCAAAAATCCGCGTTACGGTGCTTTTGCCCGCGCCGATGCCGCCGGTAATGCCGATCTGCCGGGGAAGCCCTTTACTCATGGCGCAGTTTTACAGTAGGGTTCACGGGGGCTACGTCGCGCACAAAGCCCGGCCGCATCACCACGCTCAGCCGTACGGTGGAGTCTTTGGGGTTGTAGGTGTCGTAGTTGGCCACCACGCGGAAGTCCTGGAGGCGGGCCTTGTCAGCGTCTTCCTGGCGGACCCAGTACTGCACTTCGGCTTCGGGCGACGGCAGGGCCGGGGGATTCTTTTCGGGAAAGCTCACGGTCTGGATGGGCACCCGCTGCAACTCCCGCACGAAGGGGGCCACCGTAAAGCGTACCCGTACCCGGGCTTCGTCGGCCGTAATGAGGGAGTTCTGGATGTAATCAACGGGCAGGGTTTCGTTGTACTCCTCGTCAATGTCCTCGGTGGGCAGGTCGATGTAAATTTCGTCGGGCAGCTTGCCCACCAGCGTGGCCGGCCCTTCGAGCGTAATGAACGCGGGCTCCAGCGAGATCGGGCTCACGATCCGGTAGTTTTCGGCCAGGCTCACGTTGGCGCTGTCCACCCGCAGGGCAATCTGCTTGCTCACGCGGCGGTCGAAATCAAAGAACAGCGTATCATCCATGATGTAGTTGACCCGGATGTCCTCGAGTTGCTCGGTCACCGTAGGCAGCATGGCAATGCCCGTCAGGTGGTGCGTACGCATGGGCGCCGGGATGGTAAACTGCAACGGGCTGGCATTGAGCCGCATGCTTTTGCGCAGCAGGTTCCAGCCGTAGCCCGACACGTTGAGGGCAATTTTTTCGGGCAGGGGCCGGGTGGCAATGTAGGTCGAGTCGTCGAACACGAACGTAACCGGGTACAGCAGGCGGGTCGAGTAGTCTTTGTTGAGGGCGTTGAGGAACCAGAAGGTGGTGGCGGCGATGAAACACAGGATCACCACTTTCAGATCACTCCGGCGGCTGATGAAAAAGGAGCGGACAATCCAGATGAGTATGTTTTTGACCTGTTCCAAAGGGTTGCTGGTAGGAGGTATACGCTTATAACGAAAATATGCCACGTTTTGGTAAGGTGGCATATTTTCGGGCAGGCTTGCGTGGTTAAGTTACGCTTGCGGCGTGACCGTAGGGGTGGCGGCCGGTTGCAGCTTCTTGCTGGCCTCCATCGAGATGGACGACTTTTCGAAGGTAAGCTTCATGCCCTTGCCCACGTCCAGCGTCACGGTGTCGGCGTTCATCGAATCAATGCGGCCGTGGAGGCCCCCGATGGTCACCACCCGGTCGCCGGTTTTGAGTTCCTCCCGGAATTTTTGCTGGTCCTTTTGCTTTTTCTGCTGGGGCCGGATCATGAAGAAATAAATTACCAGGATCATGGCCCCGAACATGAGCATGGACGGGTCAAACGGGAGCTTGCTTTGCAGGAATATCATTGGGTTAAATTAATGCGTAAACGGGTTAGCGGACGGGACCTTTCATGGCCGCTACTTCGTCGGCGTTCACGGTGCCCTTCAGCGTCAGGGTCGTCGTCTCGGGATTGGTGTTGGCGATGATCGTAACGGTTTTGTTGTTGGCGCCTGCCTTGCCCCGGCTGTCGAACTTCACTTTGATTTCACCCGTGGCGTTGGGTGCAATGGGTTCTTTCGGCCACTCGGGTACGGTACAGCCGCAGGAGCCGGCCGCGTTCTGGATCACCAGGGGCGCCTTGCCCGTGTTGGTGAATTTGAAAATGCGTTCCACGACTTCGCCTTCTTTCACGGTGCCGAAGTCGAATTCACTTTGCTCAAATTTGAAAGCGGCCATTTCCTTGTTGTCGGCCACGGTCTTCGCAGTGGAAGCCGTTTCTTCCGCCGCGGATTCGCCGGCATCGGCAACTTTCTTGGCGGCGTTGTCGCAGGCCAGCAGTCCGGCGGCCAGCACGGCGAGATAGAGGTATTTTTTCATTGGGGAATAATGGTTAGAAAGTACATGCCCGGGATGGTGCTTGCGCGGACCCCGGGCGGCTGTCTTTCAAAAATACTTGATAATGGGCGTTTTACGAAACGGGCCGGCAAATTTATTACGTACGCTTGCGGATTTGCCCCATCAGTTGCTCTACGTCGCCCAGCAGGCGTTCAGCCTTTTCGCGGGCGTCATTGATTACGCGCTGCCCTTCGTGCTTGGCATTATTGGCCGGCTCATCTCTCCCCTCTACCAGTTCGTCGATCAGTTCCTTGAGGCGGTCGCGGTACTTGTCCAGTTGATAGGTAAGCCGGTCGCGGGTGTTTTTGCCCTTATCGGGTGCGTACAAAATGCCCAAAGTAGCCCCGACGGTGGCTCCGGTGAATACGCCGACCAACACGGCGAGAAAGGTTCCAGTGCTTCTACTCATATGGAAAGAAATAAGACATTAGACATAAGACAGCAGATCTCAGGCGCTTGCCTGAAATCGGTTTGATGATTAAATGGCTATATGGCTGCATGGTTATATGGTTGTGCGGTCAACCCGATAGCCATTCAGCCATATAACCATTTAACCTTTCTTGTCACTACACCTGATATCACCCCAAGGCCGTTACCGGTTGTCGATCAGGCCCCTTCCGCTCTTCTTGATCAGCCCTTCGGCGGTAAGATCATTGGCCAGGGCGTCCAGCAGGCCGTTTACGAACTGTTTGCTCTTGGGCGTGCTGTACGTCTTGGAAATGTCGATGTATTCGTTGATGGTCACTTTCACGGGAATGCTCGGGAAGTAGAGCAATTCGCTCAGGGCCATCTTCAGAATGATCTTGTCGGTGAACGTTACCCGCTCCATGTCCCAGTTCTGGGTCTTGGGGGCAATCAGTCGCTCAAACGCCTCGTCGTTCTCCAGGGTTACCACGTAGAGGCCGCGGAAGAACTCCCGGTCGTCTTCCCAGTTGAGGGCCAGCGGGGCCAGTTCTACCTTGTTGCCGCTTTCCTCGGTGATCGACCGGAGCGTCTTGCTCACCATGCTGCGGATGATTTCGCGGTTTTCGGCCCAGTGCAGGTCGTCGCTTTCAAAGTACGCCTTCGACAGTTCGTGCTTGAAGATGACCTCCCGGTAGAGGTGGGCGGCCATGTTCCAGTCGTCGGTGAAGGTAGTGTCGGCCTGTTCCTGGTAAGCCTGGTACACGGGGTCGGGCTTGAGCACCTCGTTGTAGAGGCGCCGCACGAACTCCCCTTCCGTACCCCAGCCCAGCCCCCGGCGAATCACTTCGTTTTGCAGGGCGGGGTTGCCCCGCAGCACTTCGATCACCCGGTTGCGCGAGAGCTTGAGGATGCGCGTACGGGCCGGCTCGGGCTTCAGTTTCCGGTTCTGCCGTTCCTCCTCCTCGCGCTGTACCCGGTCGGCCAGTTCCACCATCAGCAGCAGGATGAGCAGGAAGCGGTCGAAGATCTGGTCGGCTTCGCGGAGCATTTCGGCCCCGAACCGCTTGCGGTCTTTTTCGAGCTGGGCGTGGTAAAACGTGAGGGCGTCCTGCACGACCCGGCGCACATCGGCCGGGGCCTCCTCGTCGGGCGAAAGCGTCCGTTCGCGGTAGTGCTCCTCGAAGAGAAGCCGGGCCAGCTTGGCGCTTCCTTCCAGCTTGCGGCGGTCCTGGGCCACGGGCAGGTTCAGGTCGGGTTTGAAAGCCTCCTCGACCCTGTCCAGTGCGAGCTGGTAGTCGGCGTTTTCTGATTCCTTACAAGCATACAATGCCTGCATCGCCTTAATCCTGAGTATGGTTCGGTTGAGCATTCCTGGTGTGAAAGAACGGCCTTACAACTAATTCAACGACTACACGCCTCAACAGTTTGCCACGGATTCCCTTATCTTTGTTTTGTAACAGAAAGAGCTACGGCGAAAATACCCCTTCCCGGCGTTACAAAAGCACGGCAAATGTTACATCACGCAAAATTACCCCTTTTGGGGTTCTCTTTCAAACGAATTGTCGGACCCCAAGGCTAATTTTTGCCGTACAATAACCTGCCGGCCCCCCGGCCCGCCCCCGCATCTACCGAAACAACCGTACCCGTGAAGCATTTAGCGTACCTGAACAAATACCTGCTTAAATACAAATACCACCTCATTCTTGGTATTCTGTTTACCACCATTTCCAATGTTTTCGCCATTGTGCCGGCCCAGGTGGTGCGCTACGCGTTCGACTTGGTGAAGGAAACCATTGACCTGTACTTCTTACACGGGGGTTTTGCCGCGCAGGAAACCATCCGCGAAACGTTCGCCCGCAGCATCCTGGTGTACGGCGTGGTGATCCTGGCCATGGCCCTGCTCAAGGGCATTTTCCTGTTCTTCATGCGGCAGACGCTCATTGTGATGTCGCGCCACATCGAGTACGACCTCAAGAACGAAATTTACCGGCACTACCAGTCGCTGCCCCTGAGCTTTTACCGCCGCAACAACACCGGCGACCTGATGGCCCGCATCTCCGAAGACGTGAGCCGGGTGCGCATGTACCTGGGGCCGGCCATCATGTACGGCCTCAACCTGGTGACGCTGTTCGTGCTGGTGATCTCGTACATGCTGTCGGTAAACGTGCAGCTGACGCTGTTCGTGCTGCTGCCGCTCCCTTTCCTGTCGCTGAGCATCTACTTCGTCAATACCATCATCAACAAGCGGTCGGAGGAGATCCAGCGGAGCCTCTCGGGGCTGTCTACGTACGTGCAGGAGGCGTTTTCGGGCATCCGGGTGCTCAAGTCGTTCGTGCGGGAAGCCGACTCGGCGGCCCGCTTCGAGACGGAAAGCAACCGGTACAAAGAGAAAACGCTGAGTCTCACCCGGGTCGATGCGCTGTTTTACCCCCTCATCATGGCCCTGGTGGGCATCAGTACGATCCTGACGGTGTACGTGGGCGGCCGCCAGGTGATTGCCGGTACGTTGTCGGCGGGCAACATTGCCGAGTTCATCCTGTACGTGTACCTGCTCACCTGGCCGGTGGCGTCGCTGGGCTGGACCACCAGCATGGTGCAGCGGGCCGCCGCCTCGCAGGAGCGGATCAACGAATTCCTCAACACCAAAACGGACATCGTTTCGGGCCGGAATCTCGAAAAGCCCATCGAAGGGCACGTGGTCTTCGACAAGGTGCGGTTCGTGTACCCCGACTCTGGCATCGTGGCCCTCGACAACATCTCGTTCACCGTGCAGGCCGGCCAGTCGATTGCCCTGCTGGGCACCACGGGTTCGGGCAAAAGTACCGTAGCCACGCTGCTCTGCCGCATGTACGACCCCACGGAAGGACAAATCCTGATCGACGGCACCGACATCCGCGACTACAGCCTGGCCTCCCTGCGGAGCCAGCTTGGCTACGTGCCGCAGGACGTGTTCCTGTTCTCGGACTCGATCCGCAACAACATTGCCTTCGGCACGGAAGGGTTGCCGGAGGAAAAGATCATCCAGGCGGCCCGCGACGCGGACCTGTACGACAACATCCAGACGTTTCCCGAAGGATTCAACACGAAGCTCGGGGAGCGGGGCATTACCTTGTCGGGCGGACAGAAACAACGCGTTTCGATTGCCCGGGCCGTGGTGCGGGAGCCGCGCATCCTCATCCTCGACGACGCCCTGTCGGCGGTGGATACCAAAACGGAAAACGCCATCCTGGGCAGTCTCAAGCGCATCATGCAAAACCGCACCTCGATCATCATCTCGCACCGGGTGTCTTCGGCCAAGCTGGCCGACCGCATCCTGGTGCTCGACGACGGCCGCATCGTGGAACAAGGCACGCACGAAGAACTGATCGAACGCAACGGTACGTACCGCGAACTGTACGAAAAGCAGTTGCAAACCGAGGAAGTCTAGATCAGAATTTACGGGATTAAAAGATTAGCAGGATTGCGGCCCATGAGCGTCGCTGATTCCGGAAATTAGCTGAATTAAGATTTATAGGATTATAGGATCAGCAGAGAATCATGTTCATCCTTTCCTCTTGAGAATCAAGGCTCTGACAACTAATCCTGCTAATCCTCTAATCCAGCCCATTTTAGGAGTCAGCAGCACCCATCGGCCGCAATTCTGTTAATCTTTTTATCCCGTAATTTCTGATCTCAGTCCCAGCCCCGGGGCTCCCGTGACCGACATGACGCCGTCGCGGATGGTGAAGCCGCCCGAGACGAGGTCGCGGGCCAGGTCGAGGCTGCCGTCGAGGTCGAGGTATTTGGTGTTGGGGCAGGAGAGGGCTACGTGCAGGGCCGCGGCAATGCTCACAATGCTTTCGTCGTTGCAGCCCCACATGAGGTCGATGCCTGCCTGCCCGCCGATGGCGGCGATTTCCCGGGCCGGGGTAATGCCGCCGCACTTCATCAGCTTGATGTTGAAAATGCCGCAGCCCGCCGGCGGCGTCGCCAGCCGGAACGCGTCGTGCGGGGTCACCAGGGATTCGTCGGCGGCGGTCCTTTTTTTGATTTCTTCGGGCAGGCCCTTCATTTCGTCCACCGCGGCGGCGGGCAGGGGCTGCTCAATGAGTTCAATGTGCAGCTTGGCCGTCTGAATGCAGAAGATGCCCAGGTCGGCGGCGTGGTAGCCCTGGTTGGCATCCACGCGGAGGATAACGGCGTTGCCGAACCGTTCGCGGAGTTGGGCCAGCCGCTCAATGTCTTCCTCCAGCGATTTGCCCAGCTTTACTTTCAGCACGCGGAAGCCCCGGCCCACGTACTCGTCGGCCTCGGCCAGCGTTTCGGCCACCCCTTTGATGCCGATGGTGATGGACGTGGGAAGCTCCGGGATGCACTGCCCCAGGAAAGCCGCCAGGGGTACGCCCAGGTGTTGGGCAAACAAATCGTGCAGGGCAATGTCCAGCGCCGCCCGTACGCCGGGGCTCTGCCGAAAGGTGGTTTGTACCTGTCCCGTCAGTTTGCCCAGTTCCCGCGCGTCGCGGCCCACCAGCCAGTGCAGGTTGGGTTCCTGCAACGTTTGCCACATCTCATCGAGGGATTCGCCGGCGACTTGTTTGCTCGGGTTACCCGCGCCGATGCCGGTCAGGCCGTTGTCGGCCTCCAGTTCCACGAAGCAGTTCTCGACGGACGTTACGGTTTTGTAGGCAATCTGGTAGGGCCGGGACAGTTCCAGGTTCTCGCGGCGGACGCGGACGTTACGGATGCGCATAAGGGAAGGGGTTCAGGGTTAAGATTGGGTCGCCGCCAAAATAACCATTTTCCCAAAAAAGAAGAGAGCAGTCGTACAACTGCTCTCCCGTAGTACATTCTGGTATGCCTGGATTGACTGAAGTTTATGAGTTTAAAGTTTATGAGTACAAAGCGGTTGGCAGGTAACGCGCCAGGACTTTGAACTCATAAACTTTAAACTCATAAACTCCCTGTTTACCCCTTCCGCTTGTTCAACTCAGCCTGGAGGGCGGCGAGCTGGGCGGTCAGTTGCTCCTCCTTCTCGCGGTGTCGCTGCATCACCTTCTCCATCACTTTCTTCTGCGACTCGATCAGGGCTTCGGACCGCGTTCTTTCTTCGAGGCGCACCCGCTCGTTTTCTTCGGCTTTTTCCTTGAGTGAGTCCTGGATGGCATTCATTTCTTCCAGGTTCTGCTTCATGATCTCTTCCTGGGCGCGCATCATCTCCTCGTTATCCCGGGCCTGTTCCAGCAGGGCCGCGATTTCCTCCTGTTTGCGCTGCATTTCGCGTTCGCGCTTCACGTCCTCGTCGATGTCGGAGACGAAGTACAGGAAGAACGTGCCTTCCTCCGTAACCAGTTGCTTGAAGCTTACCGCCGACGTAAAGGCAGAGCCGTCCTGCCGGTGGGCTGTTTCGTTGTTGCGTTCGCCCTCCTTACGGCCGGCCGAATGGACGCCGGGCAGGATCGCGTCGAGGGAAGTATCCTGGAGGCCGCCCTTCGGGTAGCCGAACATGCTTTCGCCCACTTCGTTGATCGTCTGGATGGTGCCGTTGGCGTTCGTCTGAATGATGGCGGCGGATACGCTGTTGAGCACGGCCGTTACGCGTTTTTCGTTGATGGCCAACTGGCGGCTCTGCTCCTGGGTTTCGTTGACGAGCCGCTCCATTTCCGAGTTTTTGCGCTGCATTTCCTCCTGGGTGGCCGCAATTTCCTCCATGTTCTGGCGCATCTCTTCTTCCTGAGCCCGCATCTGCTCCGACTGCATCTGCGATTCCTCCAGCAGGTGCTTGGTGCGTTCGTTGATCTTTACCGAGGCAATGGTGGAAGCAATGCTCTCCCCGAGTTTTTGCATGAATTCGATTTCGAAAGGCTGGAACAGGTTAAAGGAGGCCAGTTCGATCACGCCTTCAATTTTATCGTTGACCACCAGCGGTACAATCAGGATGCTGCGCGGGTTGGCCCCGCCCAGGCCCGACTTGATGCTGATGTAGTTGGCCGGCACTTCGGTGAGGTAGATCACGTCGCGTTCGAGTACGGCCTGTCCCACCAGCCCTTCGCCCACTTGCACGCTTTTCTGGAGGTACTTCTTGCGGTCGTAGGCGTAGCAGGCGGCCAGTTCGAGGTGTCCCTCGCCGCCGTTCTCTTCGTGCAGGATGAACAGGCCGCCCTGGTTGGCTTTCATGTACTTCACCAGTTTCACGACCACCTTTTCGGCCAGTTCGTGCAGGTCGTGGGTGGCCCGCAGGATTTCGCTTACTTCGGCCAGGCCCAGCGTCTTGAACTTCTCCTGCTGCTCCCGTTCGTTGGCCACCAGCAGGCTCTGCCGCATGTTGAGCAGCGCCTTGCTCAGGGCGTCGTTTTCGTCGGCCTCAAAATGCACGTTGAGGTTGCCCCGGCTGATTTCTTCGGCAAAGTGAATGTTGCTGTTGATGTTGGTCCGCTGCTGCCCGTACAGGTGGATCTGCTCGGCCGACTTGAGCGTGCTGCGCCGCAACTGGTAGGCCCACACCGCGCAGATCAGCGTGATGAGCGCCGCCAGGCCCCCGTGGAACAGGAAGGTTTGCAGGTCCATGCCGTCCAACTGCGTGAAATAAATGTCTTTGGCGCCGGCATTTTGCAGGTAAGCCAGCGTAGCGTGGTGAATGACCACGAGGACGATGAGCGGCAGTTGCAGTTTCCAGTGCTGGTACACGATCAGCAGGGTGCATCCCACGAACACGGTGAAGTGCATCTCGAACATGCCGTGCATCTGGTAAATGTATTGGGCCGAGTAGATCGCAAGGGCGGCGCTGCTCACGTAGCGGTGCAGGCTGTAGCGCGGGAGCAGGAACCGGGTAACCCAGTACGCCAGCAGGCACAGGGTGCCCACGCCGAGGGCAATGGACCAGGTACCGTAGAAGGGAGCCAGCAACAACCCGAACGCAAAGTAGCCCCACAGGGCGTTTTGCATGATCTTGTCGGCCCGGCCGTTGATTTCATTCAGAAATGGCTCCAGTTGGTGTTCCAGGGAATCATTTGTAGTTGCGTTTGCCATACCCCTACCGGTGGAAAGTTATTGTAGTTAGATGATTGTTAAGAACCGCGCCCAGGCGGTAGAAAGAGAAGAGGCAAATTTGCCCAGGAAATGGCGAAAAGGGGCTTCGTTCCGGCGGCATACCTTACCCGCAACCAATCGGGCGGCGGATTGCCGGGTGGACGGCCCCGGGGCGTAAGCAAGTGCCCGAAAACCGGTAAAAAGCCCGGCCGCGCCGCCCGGCCGGCACCCCGCCGGGCTCCGGTGCGCAACCCGGAAAGCCGCCGCTACGGGGTGCCGACCCGTTTTCCAGGGCTGCACGTTGCCGGGTGGACGGGGCCGCCGCCGGGAGGGGGTAAGCGGGAAGGAATGGTGAAAGAATGTAATATTATTGTTTAATTGCGGCCGTCGGCGAAAGACAACCCGTCCGTTGGCGCCCTGGAATACATCTTAGTACAAATTTTCTACCCCTGTTCTGCCCATCCAGCCATGTCTGCTCCTGCCGCCCCGGAACCACTCCCCATTTCGGTCCGTACCGAACTCCTCGCCGGGCTGTCATCCTTCCTGGCTACCATGTACATCATCGTGGTCAACCCGGCCATTCTGAGCCAGGCGGGCCTGCCCTTCAACGGCGTGCTTACGGCCACGGTGCTGGTGTCGTTCTTCAGCAGCCTGATGATGGGGCTGTACGCCAAAAGCCCGATCCTGGTGGCGCCGGGCATGGGGCTGAACGCGTTTTTTACCTACACGGCCGTAAAAGGCATGGGCCTTACGCCCGAAATTGCCCTCGGCGCCGTGTTCTGGGCGGGGGTCGTGTTCCTGCTGCTCTCGGCGTTCAACGTCCGCACGTACATTGTGCGGGCCATTCCCCGGCCGTTGCGGTACGCCCTGTCGGCGGGCATCGGCCTGTTCATCACGCTCATCGGCCTGGCAAACGCGAAGTTCATTGTGGGCAACCCGGCTACGCTGGTGGGCATTACGCCCCTGCTCAGAGACCCCGTGACGCTTACGTTCGTGGCCGGGCTGCTGGTAACGGCGGTGCTGGTGGCCCGGCGGGTGCCGGGAGCCATTGTGCTCGGCATCGGGTTTACCACGCTGGCCGCCCTGCCGCTGGGCCGGCTCTGGGGCAGTACGGTGCTGGTGAACTGGCAGGGCGTGGTGGCGGCGCCCGACTTTAGCCTGGTGGGGCGGTTGGCCCTGGCGGAGTCGCTGCAATTCGCCCTCTGGCCGGTAATCTTCGCGTTTGTATTCACCGATCTGTTCGACAGCCTCTCCACGTTCGTGGGCGTGGCCGAGGCGGCCAACCTGTACGACGAAACCGGCGAGCCGCGCCACGTGAAGCAGGCCCTGCTCACCGATGCAGTGGCAACTACAATTTCGGGCTTGTTTGGCACCAGCCCGGGCACGGCCTACATCGAGTCGGCGGTGGGCGTGGAGCAGGGGGGACGGACCGGGTTGACGGCGGTGACGGGGGCGGTGCTGTTCCTGCCGTTCATGTTCCTCTCGCCGCTGCTGGCCGTGGTGCCGGCCATTGCCACCGCCCCGGCGCTGATTCTGGTGGGCGTGTTCATGATGCGGCCCGTTACCCGCATCCACTGGACGGAACTCGACGAGGCCATTCCCGCCTTCCTGGCAATGATCCTCATCCCGTTCACCTACTCCATCACGCAGGGCATCATCTGGGGCTTCCTGAGCTGGACGGTGCTCAAACTGGCTACCGGCAAGCGGAGCGACGTTTCCCCGGCCCTGCTGGTGATCGACGCCTTTGCCCTGCTGTCCATCTGGACGGGGCACTAGTAATACCAAAGCTTTACCGGGCAATCACCAGCTTCCGGGTAAGTGTTTTGCCCTGGGTGGGCCGCCACTGGATCAGGTAAGTACCCGCGGGCAGGAGGGCCGGCAGGGAAAACCGGTGCACGGCGCCAGCGGGCAGCACCCCCTGGTGGAGGGAATGCAGGAGTTGTCCCTGCGTGGAATACACGCCCAGGCTTCCTTCCGTAACCGCGGGAAGCTGTATCGCAATAGTAACCGGCCCCGCAGCCGGCACCGGAAACACCCGGATGACTGATTCGGTCAATTCATCCGCAAAGCCTTCCCGGCCGGAGGGTGTAAAGGTAAACTGCTGGGGAGGCGGAATGAATTTAGCCAGGTAGCAGCCCGCCCCGTCCTGGACGATGCTCCCGAAATGGGCGGGTCCGAACAAAGTGCCCGAAAGGTAAGCCGTGCCTTGGCTGTCGGTGCTGATGCTCCAGCCGTTGGTACTGCCCGAACCGGCAATCGGCTCGACGAGGCCCGTGGCGCCTTCCCGCGTAAAGGTTGCCACGTAGCTGTCGCGGTCACTGCCGGCGGGGTCCGCAACGGATTTGGGCCGGTCCCCGAAATAACACACGCCCTGGAAAGAACCGGTGAGGTAGGGCGTTGGGTAACTGGCTCCGGAAATTACCCCTGGCAGGTTTCCTGCGGCCAGGCCGTTCACGTAGTCATTGCCCGCTCCACCGACTTGCCGCGCCCATACCAGCGTGCCTTCCTTGGTATACTGCGCCAGGAACCCGTCGTAGCCGCCCCGGTTTAGAATTGTAGCCCGTGTCGGTGAAGATTCGCCGTCTTTGAAAATCAGGGTGCTGCTGACCGAATTGCCGGACAGGTACACGTGGTTTCCGATGGTTGCAATGCCCGTGGCCTCTTCGCGGTTGACGCCTCCCACCTGCCGGGCCCAGGCAATGGAGTTGTCGGGGTTGTACCGGGCGATGAAGACGGAAGAAAAGTTGGTCTGGTGGGTTTCGCTCCCGTCTTTCAGCCAGGCCACGTGGGGGTAAGCGAAGCTGAGGTTGCCGTTGGCGTCAACGACATCATAATTGTCAAAAATGGTTTCGTAGGTAAAGTCGCCCGCCACGAAGAGGTTGCCGGCGGGGTCCACGGCAATGGCTTTGCCGTAGATGGGGTAGTAGCTGCCCCAGGAGTAGCCGTCGGTAACCCATTGCAAGGTGCCGGATGCGTTGTATTTGGCTACGAACATCTGCTTATTATTCGGGTAAACGGCTCTTAACGGGGTGGAGGTGGTGGTGCAGAAGGGCGCGTTGCAAAAGGAAACGGGAGAACTGCCGTAGTAGAACTCGCCGGTCACGTAGGCATTGCCGGCCGCATCCGCGGCAATACCGTGTCCTTTGTCGCGCATGAGTCCACCGCCCTGCGTAGCCCACACCAGGGCGCCGGTGCCAGCAGCGAAGCGGGCCACGAATAGGTCGGCATCGCCCTGGCTCGCCAGGGTAGGCCGCCAAAAACCCTCCGCCGCAAAATAAGTCTGTCCGCGGAATGCACCGGTGATGTAGACGTAGTCGCCCGCCACCGCTACGCCCCCGGCCTCGTCGGTTGAAACGCCGCCCATCTGCCGGGACCAGAGCACGGCCCCGGCGGAGTTGTACTTGGCCAGGAAGACGTCCCGGCCGCCGGTGCTGGTCACGGTCCGGTCGCCCAGGGAGACCGTTCCCGAGAATTCGCCCAGTACGTACGAATTCCCCGCCGCGTCGGCCGCTACTTTCAGGGGCGTAATCGAAGAAGAAACCCGGGTGGCCCACGGGAAGGTCTGGGCGTACAAGGCCCGGACGGGCAGTACTGCCGGCAGGGTCAAGAGCAGGACGGCCGTTGCACCCGTACGCAGCAGGGTGGAGAAGCGGGAAACCGCGGTCACAACCCGCGGGGTGGGCGTAGAGGTTGTTTTCATGGGAGACGATGCGATGGACTACAAAACGCTCCTCAGCTTACTTTCGGGTGGACCGGCAGGCGTCGTGCATCAGGAGCCAAAGGGAAACCACAAGCGTACTTTGCCGGACTAACGTACTGCAAGTAAACAACTTATGTAAGATATTTAAAAATTAACCGCAAAAAAAAGCCGGGACTCGCCCGGCAGGTAAACGGTGAACGGTTTGGCCCCATGAAACCCAATCAGGGTAATCCCGTGGGCAATGTACCAGGGCTTACAAAAACTTTCCGGCCGGCCTTACTCCCTGGGCTGGTTGACGGTTTTGTATCAGCAAAGGACATTTTGCCGGCGCGGGCTTACGGTTCTCCTCGAGCAGAAACCGGAGGTCCGGGTTTGCCCCGCCGGTGCTGATGCCCACGGAAACCAACCAGTCGGTGCGGTACTGCGTGGTGTACGTGTCGCCCCGCAGGTTGAACGTGACCAGGAACAACAGCCTGGCATCGGTGGGCGCATTGTGCCGGGTAGCCGGTTTCCACCGGGCCATTGCCGCAAACGTTTGGACCACTGCCCGGTTGAAATCTTCCCGAACGCCCTGAATCACTTCAACGTCTTTGACAAGGCCGGTTTTATCCACGGTGAACCCGATCAGCACCTGGCCTTCCGCCCCCTCGGCGGCCGCCGTTTCCGGGTAGGACAGGTGTTCGGACAGGTAGCCGGCCAGCGACGGGGCACCGGTACCAAAGGCCGGCAGCCGGTCGTACTGCTTGTCTTTGGCCAGGTAATCGGCTTTTACCCGGTTAAGCAGGTGCTGGGCGTACCCCGGCGTGAGGGCCGCCAGGAGGCATATGAGGCTGATCCATCTGGTCATGGCGTGAGGCTGGTTAAGCAACGGTTCTTCCCAAAAATATCCGGATCATTGTAGCTTTGCACAACCCCGTAACCCACCTCCCCGCCACCATGAGAAAAACGCTGGTTGTGTTTTCGCTGATTTTCCTGTATGCCTGCCCCGGATTTGCACAACGGGCTCAAAAAGCACCCGGGCCCGTAATTGCCATTCTGGGGGCGTTTGACGAAGAAGTGCGGCTCTTGCAGGCGTCGGTGCGCGACCGGAAGGAAAGTACGGTGGGGGGCGTCCGCTTCGTGAGCGGCACGCTGAACGGCAAGGCGGTGGTGGTGGCCGAAACCGGCATCGGCAAGGTCAATGCGGCCATGACCACCACAATGGCCCTGCTGCAATTCCGCCCGGCGGCAATCATCTTCACGGGCATTGCCGGCGGCGTTAACCCCGATCTCAACCCCGGCGACCTGGTCATTGCCCGTTCCACGGCCCACCACGACTACGAAACAGTTACGTTCGACCGCCAGCCGAGCCGGCAGACGCGCAACGCCGTAACGCGGCAAGCGAATCCGGCGTTTTTCCCGGCTGACTCCGTGCTGCTGCGGCACGCCCAGGCTGCCGGCGCCCAGGTGCAGTTGGAGCCGCCCCTGCCGGGTGGCCCCCGGCCGCGGGTCACGACGGGCATTGTGGTTACCGGCGACCAGTTTATCTCGTCGGCGGCCCGGGTGGCGCAACTCCGAACCGGCTTCAATGCCGATGCCACCGAAATGGAAGGCGCGGCCGTGGCCCAGGTGTGCTACCAGCAAGGCGTGCCCTGCCTGGTGATCCGCAGCCTCAGCGACCGGGCCGACGAGAATGCCCGCAACGACATGCTCAGCTTCTATAAAACCGCCGCCCGCAACTCGGCCGCGCTGGTGATGGCGATCTTGGAAAAAATGCAATAAAAAGCAATCAGGATCTGCGGGATTCAAGGATTAGCAGGATGGATCAGGATTTTCAAGATTACGGGATGAACAGGAGCAAAGGACGAACATGGTTGTGACGCGCTAAATCCTGGTTGTTCTCTATTCCCCTGAATTCACTTTGCACTAATCAATCTCTCACATCCTTTCATTCCGTAAATCCTGTTCATCCTCTAATCTTGAAAATCCTGATCCAGCCCGCTGATGTATCCCCGGTCTACCAGTTCCTGCGGATCGTTGAGGGCAACTGTGCGGCCCTGGGTGAGCAGCACGACCCGGTGGCAGAGCGACAGCACGTAGCGGTACTGGTGGTCGGAAAGGATGATACCCTTGCCGGCCCCGTGGGTACGCAGCAGGTGCAGGAGCCGTTCGATTTGCACCGGCGACAGCTGCGTGAAGGGTTCGTTGAGCAGCAGGTACCGGGCGTCCGACAGCAGCAACAGCAGCGTTTCCACGATTCGCTTTTCGCCGCCCGAGAGGTCGCCGATCCGCACCGCCCACCGCTGCCGGATTTCGGGCAGTTCGTGCCCCGGCGGGCTTTCCAGGCCGGTAAACAAGCGGTACGCCTCCTTTACGCGCAGCCCTTCGGGCAAAAAGGGCTCCTGCGGCAACAGCTTGATGCCCCGGTAGTGGCGGTAAGCAGGGAACACGTACCGTCCATCTACCCGTACCGACTGGCATTCTCCCGCCAGTACGCCAAAAATGATCTTCAGCAGGCTCGACTTGCCGCAGCCGTTGCGGCCCAGCAGCCCTACGATTTCCCCGGGCCGGCATTTCAAATAAATGTTGCTGAGCACGTTGGTGTGCCGGTAGGAGAGCACGATGCCGTCGGCTTCCAGGCAAGATTCTTTTGAGATAGACATGAGACATGAGACTTGAGATAGGAGACTGGAGACTGGAGACGTTAGACAAAAGACCCGGGCGGGTATGTCTCCCGTCTCATGTCTCTCGTCTCCCGTCTACCCAAATAGCTGGTACAGGAGTACGAAGAGCAACGCGTCCAGGGTGAAGGCCGCCGGGAACAGTACCCGCCGCGAGAAGCCCAGGTTGTAGTAAAAGTAGTACCGGCCCTCGGCCACGAAGTGCGCCACCAGCAGCACCAGGGCGAAGAAGCCGGCCTTGAACCACAGCAGTTCCGGGAGGCCACCCTTGAACTGGGGGTACAGGTGCAGAAACACGAGCAGGATCACCGAAAACGCCGCGTTGGGCAGCCACACGGTGCGGTAGAAAAAGAGCATGATCCGGGCGTTGCGCAGGAGTGATTTCACGGGCAGGTTGTTGGTAGGGGGAGGCCAGAAGGGAGCGAAGACCATCCGCCATTTTAATGCCAATAAATTTGCCTTCTACCCGAAAGTTGCCAAACTTGTGTAGCAGCAAGCCACCCTCATGGAAAAGAACAACCCGAAGATCATCAATGCCTGGTGCCTGTACGACTGGGCCAATTCCGCGTACAACCTCACCATCACCACCGCCATTTTCCCGATCTACTTCAGCGCCGTGGCCCCCAAAACCATTCGTTTCCTGGGCGTTAGCAAAGACAATTCGGTGATGTACACCTATTCGCTCTCCCTGTCTTTCCTGATCGTGTGCTTCCTGTCGCCCTTCCTGTCGGGCATTGCCGACTACAGTGACCGCAAAAAGTCGTTCATGCAGGCATTCGTGTGGCTGGGGTCAGTGGCCTGCGGGCTGCTGTTCTTCTTCACGGGGGAAAACACGAGTTTCGGCATCACCTGCTTCATGCTGGCCAGCATCGGGTACGCCGGCAGCCTGGTGTTTTACAACGCGTACCTGCCGGCCATCGCCACGCCCGACCGTTTCGACCGCATCAGCGCCCGGGGCTACGCCATGGGCTACATCGGCAGCGTGCTGCTGCTGGTCCTCAACCTGCTCGTGATCCAGAAGCCCACCTGGTTCGGGCTGCCGCAGGACGCCGGTTCGCTGCCCGCCCGGCTGGCCTTCCTGTCGGTGGGCCTCTGGTGGATCGGCTTTTCGATCTACACGTTCGTGCACCTGCCGGGCCGCACGCACCGCACCCACGAACCCGCCGGCGGGGGCGTCAATTACCTGTTCCAGGGCTTCGGGGAACTGCGTAAAGTATTCGGGGAAGTCCGGGAATCGCCGCACCTGACGCGGTTCCTGCTCGGCTTCTTCTTCTACAGCATGGGCTTCCAGACGATCATGTACCTGGCCAGCATCTTCGGGGCCGTAGAACTCAAACTCCCCGAGGGCAGCCTCATCGGCACGGTGCTCATCATCCAACTCATTGCCGTGCTGGGGGCGTACCTGTTTACGCGGATTGCGGGCCGGGCGGGCAACCTCAAAACCCTGACCGGCGCAGTGGCCCTCTGCATCTTCATCTGCATCGGCGCGTACTTCACCACCACCACCACGCAGTTTTACGTCCTGGCCGTGGTAGTGGGCCTGGTAATGGGCGGCCTGCAAAGCATGTCGCGGGCCACGTACTCCAAGCTGCTGCCCGACACCACCGACCACGCCTCCTACTTCAGCTTCTACGAATTCACCGAAAAGACCGGCATCGTGCTGGGGACGGCCACGTACGCTTTCATGGAAGACGTGACGGGCAGCATGCGCAACAGCCTCTTTGCCCTGGTTGCCTTCTTTGCCATCGGCCTGTTTTTCCTCACCCGCATGCTGGGCAACCGCCGGGCCGTGGTAGCGGGAGTATAATTGGGTTTTCTGCCAAAATAAAACTATTTTTGCCGGACCGGAACGTTAGCTCAGTTGGTTCAGAGCATCGCCTTGACAGGGCGGGGGTCAGGGGTTCGAGTCCCTTACGTTCCACCCGAGGGGACAAACTATTGAAGTCAATAGTTTGTCCCTCTTTTTTTGTCCCTTCTCCTGCTGATCGTGAGCGGATTAGCGAAAAAACAGAATTCATTCTTCGGGTTCGGAACGCCTCATTTTTACGTTCATATTGCACCCCCTCCGGAAAGCTGAGGCATTGTAGTTGTTTGTAGCGCTGGTGGTTAGAAGAAAGTACCCCGTTTACCTTTAAGCACAGTTCTGCACTGATAAACACACGGGAACAATCACGGCAATGGGACTCCACAGCCTTGATGAACTTGAAAACAGCATACGGCAGTACGCTATGGCCACCTGATCATTTCAAACGCATTATTTTGGGGAGAACCAGGTACCTCATGTAAACCCCCGTCCTGCATTTTGAATACGCGGTTGGCAACGGGTAAATACCGTTCGTCGTGAGTTACGACAATGATGATTTTCTTTTGCTGGCTCAACTCGGGAATGACTGTAGTGTAGAAAAAATGTCTGAAATCAGGGTCTTGATTGGCAGCCCACTCATCGAAAATATAGACGGGCTTATCTTTCAGCAACATACTGATGAGGGCTATTCTTTTTTTCTGTCCCTCTGACAAGTCAATGGTACTAAACCGGTTTTGCTCTACTTTTACTTTTCCCGACAACCCGAATTTTGTGATCAGGTTACCGATATTTTTTTCGGATTTGTTTTCAAAATCGTCATATATGTATTCGAACAGGTGATTGTCGGTAAATATCACCCCGAACATGTTTCTGTACCATTGGATATTTTGCTGGTTGATGAGAATGTCATCCATGTAAATAGATCCTACGGTGTCAGTATAAAGACCTGAAAGTACTTTGATGAGTGTAGACTTGCCCGAGCCATTATGCCCGTGAATGAAAATAAGGTCGCCGGCCTTGATGTCCATGTTGATGGGCCCGAGGTTGAAATCATAGTCACTCTTTTCATTCTTGTATTTAAAACAAAGGTTCCGGATGCTGAGTCGTTGCAGGGGCTGCGGGGGGTGGAGCTGCGCGTCATCCGGGCCACACTCGGCTTCCAGCATCTGTTCTGTGGTTGCAATACGCTCAATGGTCGCGCTGATTTGCGAAAAGTGAGGAATCAGGGGAATGAGGGTTTGGAGCGGGGCCAGGATGTATAACAAGATGATGACGAACTGCGCGGGATCTTCAGTAATCGTGATGTCGAATACCGGCAACAAATAAAGAATACACCCCATCGTAACAAAGAAAATCAGCTGGCCAAGCAGCGAGAACCTGGATTGGAAGATACTGTTGCTGGTTTTAAGCCCGCTCAATTCTTCCATAGTTGGTTTTACGTGCCGGTTGTAAATGCCGTCATTCATGGAAATATCCATTTTTATTTCTTTGATGCCGAGCAGTACGCTGCGCATGTGCGCAAGAAAAGTATTTTCCAGCTCCATTACCTGGCGGATTCTGTGTATGTTGATTTTCTGCTTGGAAAAGGCGATTGCCAGTGAGCCGCCGATGATGAACAAAGCAAGTAAAAATCCTTTGAAACTGAGGAACGCCAGGTAGCCCAGGGATGCAGTGATCACAATCAGGGAGATGATCGCATTGGAAGCCAGGCCCGAGATCTGGCCGATGGTGTTGGTATCCTGGGCAAGCAATACGAATAATTTGTTGATGCCTACTTTCTCAAAGCTCCGTAAACCACTTTTCCTGATCTTTTGAATCAACTCGGCGCGGCTGTTGAGCACGATTGCTTCGGAAGAACTGATGAGCAGGGCCTGGTAAAAATACTGCAACACGAAGTATACGAACATGGCGCTGATGTAGGCGGTAAAAAGCATCCACACCGAGGTTTTGCTGGCAACGTCACGCCGGATCGTCTCATTGATGATCGAAATCATGGCTGCATTGGAGAGGCCGGCTATTATTCCGAAAACCAGCACCCGAAACCCAAAAAATCGTTTTGTAATGCCCAGTAAGGAGATGAAATATTTCATTTTGAAAGTGTAAGTGGCGTCAGGATTGGTTGACCGGCAGACTGCCGGGGGGTAAGTCAGGTACTCCCTTGCCGGAGTTGCGGTTGGGGACGGGAAATGGACTATCATTATTTTAGTCCATTTCCCGGGTGGGGTGTCAAACGGTTGTGGTACTGTAAAGCAGGCTTCTTCACCCCTGAACCCGGAGCAGTCCTTCCGTAAAACAGTGTTCAATGCCGTCCCACACCATGTCGCTCAGAATTTCCTTCGGCGACTGGCTGGTGCGTTCGCGGTGATTACGGACAACCTCTTCGAGCACTTCGTGCGGCAACTGGAGCAAGAAGGCGAGTATTTCCGCGTGTACCTGACCGGCCGGGGCAGCAACGACAAACCGGTCAAAAATAATCTTCAGAATGCCCAGCCGGGAGGCGTGCAGCGTATCGGCGGGGGTCAACCGGTACATCAGGGTTTTGGTGCCGTACTGCTGCATGAAGTTGTTCAACGAGCCAGGATCAGCCAGCAGTTCGGGTGAAAAGGCCGGCTCCCGGCTGAACACGTAAATCTGGTCGGATTGCACGAGCGTCAGCGATGCAAGGGCACGCTGGCCGAGGCTTGCCTGCTCATACGTCGGGAGAATGTCTTCCAGGCCGGGCGGCACACTGCCCTGCAAGGCACTCCGGACGGAAAGAATGAATTCCTCCTTATCCAATTCGAACGTCAGGGCCTGGTTGCCGGCCAGCCCTTCCTGCCCGGAGATGAGCTGCCTGATGCGGCCGGCCTGCTCCCGGGGCTCCAGAAACTCCGGTTCGGAAACCAACGCGCTGACGGCTTGCGGCGCTTCCTTCTTCAACTGGGCAAGGGTTGAACCGAAACTGCTGCTTACGTACGTTTCGTAGAGCACCCGGTTCGCCCCCCGGAATGCTGAATCCGTGGGCAGGTCGGTTGCCTTAAGGGCTTGCCGGGGACGGGGTAGAAAAAATATTTCGTTTTCCGCCGCGGAAGCCGGGCCGGTGCATTGCAGCAGGAAGTACCCAATGCCCCATGTGCCTTCCAGCGAATACGGGATGGTGTGGTTTGCATCGCTGCACCGCCCGGCCAGGTGCCCGGCAATGGCAGTTGCCTCCCGGTAGTACTGCGCCCGGCCGGTCACCCGGTAAACCTGGAGCGCCGTCAGGCCGATTCCGGAAAGCCCCGAAAAAAGGCCGCACGCCTGGTCGTGTACGGGTGAGCCCGGGAAAAAGCCGTGGTCAGGGCCGGCACCTTCGCCTTCCGGCAGCGCCGGTGGTTGGCGTTGGTCAGCCGCCAGGCGGAGCCGGGCCACGGTGGTACCGGCGGTGCCGTACCCCAGGGAAAGCCGGCGTACACCCGCGTCCGGCACGGGCCGCCCCGTTGGGTTGTCGTTGCCGCCGTGGCGGGGTGCCGGTACATGATCCGGGTTTGCCTGGTTTTTCTCCTCGTAACGCAGGGCGAAATGGGCCAGTTTACCGAGAAAAGGCGCGTTGAACGTGTTGCCGAGCTGGGCCAGCAAGAAAGCGATGCCCGCGGCTCCCGTCGCAATGCCGGTGTTTTCTCCCTGTTTATTGGTGATCCCCCCCCAGTGGATGCCATCGCCGCCGTACTCCGTTTCCCGGACCAGTTGCAGCAGCAATTGTTCCAGGTACGTCAAAAGCTGCTTGTCGCCGGTGAGCAGGTAAAGCCGTTGCGTGAGCAGGATGATGCCGGCCGTGCCGTTGAAAAGCCCTTTGTGGGTGATGATTCCGCTTTTGAACGCGTTGCCGTGGTAGTATTCGTACACCAGCTCGGTCGACCGGGTAAGGTACGTACGCTCCCCGGTGTGCTCAAAAAGCATTACATATAAATAACTGAGCCCCAGCCTGCCGCAGAAAAGGCTGTAGTTGTTGGTCGGGTTGCGCCTGCAATAGGCGTCCAGCCAGCGGAGCTCCTGCCGGATGCTTTCAAATACGGCGGGGTCTGCCGTGTTTTTGTAGAGTGCGAGCAGGAAAAAAGAGAACCCCAGCCGGCCGTCAAGCGCACGGTCCGGGCGACCGGACGCCCCGCTGCTTTCGGCGGTACGCAGGTAACGAAGCGAATCCTCGTAGATGTCATTGACCGCCACCTGGAGGGGCGACAGTACGTCATTCAGGTAATGCATGGTGCTGATTGAAAGTGAGAAAAAAAACCTTCACGGACTGGGTCGTCAGACCCGCACCCCTACATGGCTGCCGGGCCCCGGCGCCGGGCTGCCTACAATTCCGCGTTGGCAAGCAGGTCGAGGATGCGGTAATAATAATCGGGATAGAGGCTCTTGAGCTTCAACTCAAGAATTTCGTACACAATCCGGTTTTGCTTGTACGTACCCAGGCAGTGCACGAATTGGTCGTTCTGTTCGGCCTTGTGGAACAATCCCAGATGCCTGGGAATGTTATCGTGTTCGGGAAACAAGTACGTGACCGGAATGGCCCGTTCCGCCGCCAGGTGGAGAAAAAACAACTGCTCGTAGATAATGTTGAGGTAGGCAGTGTTCATCGAACCAATGTTTTTCCGGATGGCATTGGCGTTCTCCTCCACGAATTTAAAAGCCTCTGCCGTATATTCTTTGAAAAAGCCCACCGCATTGCCGCCCACGATGCCTACGTTGCTGCACGAAAGGGACGGGGCCCCGTTCTGGCTGCGCAGGAAGGAAGGAAGGTAAGTAAATTTTTCGCACACCTCCCGGAAGGTTTCGGCGTAAAGCGACGAGTTGCTCTCGCGGTTCTGGGCACTCAGCGGCGCGTTGGTGATGCGGTCCGCAAATTCCTTCCAGATGAATATGTCATTGTCAACGTGCAAAAAGGGCCCGTCCTGCAACTGGTACGCGTATATTTTTCCCAACGCCCACAGGCCGGGCTCCTGGTCATCCAGGTCGTTGAGGCCGACGCTCACGCCGGTGTACGGCAGCTGCATCTGGTCAATGAGCAGGAACCGGCCCAGGTCGTCGGTGACCAGTTCGACCTCTTTGTAGTATTTCAACAGTTGCAGGCAACTCAGGGCCCAGGAGAAATAATTATATTTTCTTGACGTCCAGCCACCGTTCAAACGGGCATCAATTAAAGAATTTGAGGAGCGCAGGAAAGGTTTTGTCCAAAAACTTTGAATTATCTTCATTAATAACCTAATTATAGAAAAACTTTAATTATGTATTAACTTACCAGGTCGGTAAGACAGGGGCGGGTTGTAAAAGCGGCAAAGATATGGAGACTGGATGAACTTTCCACCCGTATCATGGAATTGATGCTCAAATAAGATTCCAACTACGGGGAACCCAGCCGTGTAGTTGCCGTTTCCTTTCCTGGTTGCCCGGCCCGGGCGGGGCCAACGTCCCCGGGTGCGGGCCGGCAGTGGGGCGCTGCGGAGGCAAAAGGCGCCTGAAAAGGTCCCAAAACCACCCGCATCGGCAAAAAGCACCGGTACAGGCGTATCCGCGGCCTTTGGTGAAACCCGGACCGGGGCGTTCCGGACGGTGAAGTGCACCGGGTAACCGCTTGAAAGGAACACCATGCCGGCCGATCCGTTGTTAACGCACAATTAAATTAGATATTATAATGGTGGAGAAACTATAAATACAAGAGAAGTTGGTATTAAAAAAAGGCGTTACGCCAGTTTTGAAGACTAAACAATTGCATTGATAGGAATAAAACGTGAAAAAGCGCCCGAAACGAAATAATATTGGTCACTTTTTTTTATGGATGCTTTTTAAATAATAAATGATATTGGTATCATTGCGGCCACTGATGTTACTTAGGTATGACACCCGATGAACGCAGTAACTTTAGCCGGTGATGATGATACGCGTAGAGGAAGGTTTTGATAATCAACGTTTTGTAAAATGAAACACGGATGCGGGCAGTGGCCGTGAGGGGACAATGGCTTGTAAAACCGCCTTGTTTATTACGTGCCGCGCTGTTACGCAGGATATGGTTCAATGGTCTTCTGGTTGCCGGTTGAGGTGTTACCTGCGGGTAAAAAATGCCTCGCGCCGGAATGATGATCATGATGCATGTGTTAAACCTGAATGGCAATTCTAATCCGGTTCTGCCGTTCCGTGCCTGCGGAACGGACAATGGCCTGTCATTCAAGTTTTTAAGAGCCTCCGGTACAAGGCGTAAAAATTGTTTTTGGGATTCAGACTGAACAAGCCAATCAATGCGGATGATAATTTATTTTAGATTTTTTTTTAATTGCATAATGCTGCCGTTGTATCGCGGTTTTTTCATAGCCTCTTGTCATTTTTAGCATGACGCCCCGGTAACGCCAGGCTTTGTGCTGCCTGCTCCCGGATGTTCCCACATCGGGCAGGGACCCCGAACCGGCTTCCGTCAGGTTGCCCGTTACCCTTTTGCACCTTTCGTGCGGAAAATAACACCAAGCCCAGCCTGCCGCTTTACCTCCCACCCAGCTTTTTACGACGGCCCGCACAACCCACCGGTTACCCGGGAGGGACTGCCTACGCGCCCGTGAGGCCGGGCAGAAAGGCGGTCGCATGCCCCTGCACCGGCTGCAAGGCTCTCCTGCGGCAATTTACATGCCATTCTCTCAACGGAACGAACTGACCCTCAGCCCCATCGGATCACCGGGGGCCGGCCGGATCGCATTACCCACCTGGTTTACCACCCTACCCTTTACCAATCATCTGTATGGCGCAACTCAGTAACCTCGCACTAAGCCAGCAAGACATTTACTACGACCAAATGCTCCATCCCGGGAAGGCCCTCTACAACATTGGGGGGAAGGCAGCGGTACGGGGGAAGATTGACCCCGGCCTGTTCGGGGAAACGGTTCGGCAACTCGTGGCACAACACGACAGCCTGAGAAGTGTTGTTTGCGTCAAGGGTGGCGTTCCTTACTTAAACGTGCTCGAACACGTCGAAACCGGGGTAACGTACCACGACTTTTCCGCCGGGACGCAGCCGGCGCATGCCGCGGATCAATTCATCTCCCAAGAATTTGCCAGGAGCTTCAACCTCGACGGCAGCGAACTGCTCAATCAGTTCTTTCTGCTGAAGGTATCCGACGAGCTGTTCTATATTTTCGCAAAATTCCACCACCTCGTCGTGGACGGCTGGAGCATCTCACTGGTGTTTACCCGGTTGTCGAAGTTCTACACCAACATCAGGTGCCAGCAGCCGGTCGGTGATGGGGAAGTATACCCGTATGTTGACTTCGTCGCCGACGACCTCGCTTACCTGGCCTCCGGGGAATACGTTGCCGACCGCCGGTACTGGAAGGACAAAACCGCCGCCTTCGACGCCGGCAATGCGCTCTTTCAGCGAAATACCTTTGCCGTGAGTGAAACCGGGGGCAGCTTGAACCGCCAGACGGTGATCGAAAGACAAAAGTACGACCAGATCAGGGCCTTTTGCACGGGCCACGGTGTATCCGTATTCCATTTCCTGCTCGGGATCGTGTACGCGTATTTTTCCCAGGCTTCCGGCAAAGACGCGTTCATCACCGGTTTGCCGACCTTAAACCGGAAGAACAAAAAATTCAAAAAAACGATCGGCCTTTTCACCGGCATCACTCCGCTGCTGCTGCGCGTGGACCGGGAGGCTTCGTTTACCGACCTGCTCCAAAGCATCCGCAATGAACTGAAGGAAAATTACCGCCACCAGCGCCTGCCGCTCAGCACCATTGCCACGGATGCGGGCTGGACCAAAGACGGCTCGGAGTCCTTTTTGCCGGTTTTTTTCTCTTACGAGAAGCACGACTATTCCATTCCCTTCGACGGCAGTCCTGCCGATATCTACCCGGTAAGCCATCACCTTGAGCAGTCTCCCATTGCCGTGTACGTAAGGGAATTTGACGATGCCAAAGACGTACGGATTGACTTCAATTACCAGCCTGCCTACTGCGAAGACGCCTTCGTGAGCCGGTTGCCCTCCCTTATTGACGAGCTGCTGGCCGACCCGACGGTGCGGATCGGGTCGTTGCGGGTGGTAAGCCCGGCCGAGGAGGCGCAACTGCTGGAAGCCTTCAACGACACGGCCCTCGACGTGGAAGCGGGCCTGGTGCTGGCGACCCTCTTCGAGCGGCAGGTAGCCCTCACGCCCCACAAGATAGCCCTCGAGTGCGGCCCCGTGCAACTCACCTACGGCCAGCTCGACGAGCGGGCCAACCGCCTGGCCTGGCACCTGCGCCAGGACCACCAGGTGGGGCCCGACCAGCTGGTGGGGCTGATGCTCTCCCGCTCCGAGCACATGGTCACGGCCATCCTGGGCGTGCTCAAGGCCGGCGGGGCCTACCTGCCGGTGGACCCCGAGCACCCCCAGGCCCGCACCGGCCACATCCTCCACCACAGCCAGGTGCGCCTGCTGGTGAGTGACGCCGGGCACGCCCCCGCACTTGAGCAGATGGGCTACGCCACGGTGGTGCTCCAGGGGGAGGGCGACGGCCTGAGCGGGCTGTCCCACCGGCCGCCGGTGGTCAACCGGCCGGAGGACCTAGCCTACGTGATGTACACCTCCGGCTCGACGGGTCAGCCCAAGGGCGTGGAGATCACCCACGGCTCGGTGGTCAACTTCCTGCTGAGCATGCAGCGCCAGCCGGCCATCACGTCCCGGGACCGCCTGCTGGCGGTGACCACCTGCGCTTTCGACATCTCCGTGCTGGAACTGCTGCTGCCGCTGGTGAGCGGCGCCCAGCTGGTTGTGCTGGAGCGCGAGCGCATCCTCGACAACCAGGCTTTTGCCCGCAGCATCGCCCACTACCGGCCCACGCTGTTGCAGGCCACCCCGGCCCTGTGGCAGATGCTGCTGGAGGCCGGCTGGCAGGGCGACGGCGGGTTACGGGCCCTGTGCGGAGGAGAACGCCTGGGCGGCGAGTTAGGGGAGCGCCTGGGGGGAAAGGTCAAGGAACTCTGGAACATGTACGGCCCCACCGAGACGACCATCTGGTCCACCCTGTGCCGGGTCCAGGGTAACGTACCAAGCAACGGGCCGGCTGAGGGCAGCCCGGCTGGCAGCATCGGTCGCCCCATTGCCAACACGCAGGTCTACATCCTCAACGGCCGCGACCAGCTTCAGCCCGTGGGGCTGGCCGGCGAGATCTGCATCGGCGGGGCCGGCCTGGCCCGCGGCTACCGCCTCCAGCCCCAACTCACGGCCCAGCGCTTCGTGGACGTCTTGTTGGGCGGCACCACCCGGCGGGTGTACCGCACCGGCGACCTGGGCAAATGGGACAGCCAGGGCAGAATCATCTTTCTGGGCCGCAAGGACGAGCAGGTCAAGGTGCGCGGCTACCGGGTGGAGCCCGGCGAGGTGGAGCAGGCCCTGCTGGCCCACGAAAAGGTGAAGGCCGCCGCCGTGGTTGCCTACCAGAGCGAGGCCGGCACCAGCCTGGCCGCCTACGTGGTACTTTCCGGGCCGCTCCCGGGGCGGGCGCTGCTGGAGCACCTGCGGGGCCGCCTGCCCCACTACATGCTGCCCTCGCGCCTGGTGGCTTTGGCGCAGTTGCCCCTGTCGGCCAACGGCAAGGTGGACAAAAAGCGCCTCTCCGAGCAGGCCGGCAGCGACCTGCTCGAAGAGGTGCAGCAATACGAGCCGGCCGCTACGGCCCTGCAGGGCCAGCTGGCCGAACTCTGGCAGGGGGTGCTGGGCCGTGAGCGGGTGGGCATGCAGGACAACTTCTTCGAACTGGGCGGCCACAGCCTGCGGGCCGTGCAGATTCTGAGCCGGCTGCGCCAGCAGTGGGGCGTGGAAGTGGGCCTGCACGAGTTGTTCAGCCACCCCACGCTGGCCGCCCTGAGCAGGCTGGTGGAAGAACGGCTGGGGCAAACCGGAGGGACGGGCGGGACGGGCGCCGAGAGTCCGTCCATCCCCGTGACGGCCCGGGCCGGTCACTACCCCGTCTCGCACGCCCAGCGGCGGCTGTGGATTCTCAGCCAGCGGGCCGAAGGCTCACTGGCCTACAACATCAGCGGGCTCTACCGCTTGCAGGGCGAGCTGGACGAGGAGAGCTTCGGCGGGGCGTTTGACGCCCTGCTGGCCCGCCACGAGAGCCTGCGGACGGTGTTTGGGGTGGTCCAGGGCGTGCCCGTCCAGCGCGTGGTGGCAGCCGGTTCGGCCGGCTGGGCGCTGGCCGTGGAAGACCTGCGCGGGGTGGCCCGGGCCGGGGAAGTGGTTGAGGAACGGGCGCGGCTGGCGCTCGAAACGGCCTTCGACCTGGAAAGCGGCCCGCTGGTGCGGGCCGGCCTGCTGCGGACGGGCCCCCAGACCTACTACCTGCTGCTTACCATGCACCACATCATCACCGACGGCTGGTCGATGGAAGTGATGGTCAGGGAACTCATCGCCTTCTACAACGCCGGCCGGCGGGGTCAGTGGCACGGTTTGCTGCCTTTGCGCATCCAGTACCGCGACTACGCCCAGTGGCAGAACCAGCAGTTGGAAGGCGGCCGGGCAGGCGAACACCGGGCTTACTGGCTGGCGCGGCTGGGCGGCGCGCCGGTGCCCCTGCTCAACCTGCCCACTGACTTTCCCCGGCCCGAGACCCAATCTTTCCGCGGTGACCTGCTGGAATACCAGTGCGATCCGCAGGTAAGCGATTCGCTGAGAAGCCTGGGCAGACAACACCAGGCAAGCACTTTTATGACTTTGTCGGCGCTGTTCAAAGTGCTGTTGTACCGGTATACCGAACAGCCGGACCTCATCGTGGGAACGCCGGTATCAGGCCGGGAGCACCAGGATACCCACGACCAGGTAGGCTTTTTCGTGAACATGGTTGCGTTGCGGACGAATCTTAATCAGGAGGATTCTTTTTTATCGGTACTTGCCAAAGAAAAAGAAGCGGTGCTCGGCGCCCTGCTCCACCAGGCGTACCCGTTCGACAAACTGGTAGAAGAGCTGAATCTACCCCGGGACATGAGCCGTTCTCCCTTGTTCAACGTAACAGTGGCGATGGAACCCGAAGTGCTGATGCAGGACCGGATCACGGGGGCCGACGGACTACTGATGGAAAGGGTGAAGCGGCAGCACGTAGTCAGCAAATACGATCTTTCCCTGACCTTCCGCGACCAGGGCCCGCAGCTGGGAATTGCCGTGGAGTACAACACCGCTTTGTACCGAAAAGATACCGTAGCGCGGTTGCTGCAACATTTTGTGCGGGTGCTGGAAACGGTTGCTGCCGACCCGACGGTGCGGATCGGGTCGTTGCGGGTGGTAAGCCCGGCCGAGGAGGCGCAACTGCTGGAAGCCTTCAACGACACGGCCCTTGACGTGGAAGCGGGCCTGGTGCTGTCATCCCTTTTTGAGCGGCAGGTAGCCCTCACACCCCACAAGATAGCCCTCGAGTGCGGCCCCGTGCAACTCACCTACGGCCAGCTCGACGAGCGGGCCAACCGCCTGGCCTGGCACCTGCGCCAGGACCACCAGGTGGGGCCCGACCAGCTGGTGGGGCTGATGCTCTCCCGCTCCGAGCACATGGTCACGGCCATCCTGGGCGTGCTCAAGGCCGGCGGGGCCTACCTGCCGGTGGACCCCGAGCACCCCCAGGCCCGCACCGGCCACATCCTCCACCACAGCCAGGTGCGCCTGCTGGTGAGTGACGCCGGGCACGCCCCCGCACTTGAGCAGATGGGCTACGCCACGGTGGTGCTTCAAGGAGAGGGCGACGGCCTGAGCGGGCTGTCCCACCGGCCGCCGGTGGTCAACCGGCCGGAGGACCTAGCCTACGTGATGTACACCTCCGGCTCGACGGGTCAGCCCAAGGGCGTGGAGATCACCCACGGCTCGGTGGTCAACTTCCTGCTGAGCATGCAGCGCCAGCCGGCCATCACGTCCCGGGACCGCCTGCTGGCGGTGACCACCTGCGCTTTCGACATCTCCGTGCTGGAACTGCTGCTGCCGCTGGTGAGCGGCGCCCAGCTGGTTGTGCTGGAGCGCGAGCGCATCCTCGACAACCAGGCTTTTGCCCGCAGCATCGCCCACTACCGGCCCACGCTGTTGCAGGCCACCCCGGCCCTGTGGCAGATGCTGCTGGAGGCCGGCTGGCAGGGCGACGGCGGGTTACGGGCCCTGTGCGGAGGAGAACGCCTGGGCGGCGAGTTAGGGGAGCGCCTGGGGGGAAAGGTCAAGGAACTCTGGAACATGTACGGCCCCACCGAGACGACCATCTGGTCCACCCTGTGCCGGGTCCAGGGTAACGTAGTGAGCAGCAACCCGGCTGAGGGCAACCCGGCTGGCAGCATCGGCCGTCCCATTGCCAACACGCAGGTCTACATCCTCAACGGCCGCGACCAGCTTCAGCCCGTGGGGCTGGCCGGCGAGATCTGCATCGGCGGGGCCGGCCTGGCCCGCGGCTACCGCCTCCAGCCCCAACTCACGGCCCAGCGCTTCGTGGACGTCTTGTTGGGCGGCACCACCCGGCGGGTGTACCGCACCGGCGACCTGGGCAAATGGGACAGCCAGGGCAGAATCATCTTTCTGGGCCGCAAGGACGAGCAGGTCAAGGTGCGCGGCTACCGGGTGGAGCCCGGCGAGGTGGAGCAGGCCCTGCTGGCCCACGAGCAGGTGAAGGCCGCCGCCGTGGTTGCCTACCAGAGCGAGGCCGGCACCAGCCTGGCCGCCTACGTGGTACTTTCCGGGCCGCTCCCGGGGCGGGCGCTGCTGGAGCACCTGCGGGGCCGCCTGCCCCACTACATGCTGCCCTCGCGCCTGGTGGCTTTGGCGCAGTTGCCCCTGTCGGCCAACGGCAAGGTGGACAAAAAGCGCCTCTTCGAGCAGGCCGGCAGCGACCTGCTCGAAGAGGTGCAGCAATACGAGCCGGCCGCTACGGCCCTGCAGGGCCAGCTGGCCGAGCTCTGGCAGGGGGTGCTGGGCCGTGAGCGGGTGGGCATGCAGGACAACTTCTTCGAACTGGGCGGCCACAGCCTGCGGGCCGTGCAGATTTTGAGCCGGCTGCGCCAGCAGTGGGGCGTGGAAGTGGGCCTGCACGAGTTGTTCAGCCACCCCACGCTGGCCGCCCTGAGCAGGCTGGTGGAAGAACGGCTGGGGCAAACCGGAGGGACGGGCGGGACGGGCGCCGAGAGTCCGTCCATCCCCGTGACGGCCCGGGCCGGTCACTACCCCGTCTCGCACGCCCAGCGGCGGCTGTGGATTCTCAGCCAGCGGGCCGAAGGCTCGCTGGCCTACAACATCAGCGGGCTCTACCGCTTGCAGGGCGAGTTGGATGAGGAGAGCTTCGGCGGGGCGTTTGACGCCCTGCTGGCCCGCCACGAGAGCCTGCGGACGGTGTTTGGGGTGGTCCAGGGCGTGCCCGTCCAGCGCGTGGTGGCAGCCGGTTCGGCCGGCTGGGCGCTGGCCGTGGAAGACCTGCGCGGGGTGGCCCGGGCCGGGGAAGTGGTTGAGGAGCGGGCGCGGCTGGCGCTCGAAACGGCCTTCGACCTGGAAAGCGGCCCGCTGGTGCGGGCCGGCCTGCTGCGGACGGGCCCCCAGACCTACTACCTGCTGCTTACCATGCACCACATCATCACCGACGGCTGGTCGATGGAAGTGATGGTCAGGGAACTCATCGCCTTCTACAACGCCGGCCGGCGGGGTCAGTGGCACGGTTTGCTGCCTTTGCGCATCCAGTACCGCGACTACGCCCAGTGGCAGAACCAGCAGTTGGAAGGCGGCCGGGCAGGCGAACACCGGGCTTACTGGCTGGCGCGGCTGGGCGGCGTGCCGGTGCCCCTGCTCAACCTGCCCACCGACTTTCCCCGGCCCGACGTCCTCTCCCACCGGGGCGGCGTGGTGAGCGGAACCATTGACCGGGAGTCGTACCTGCGCTTGACGCAACTGGCGAACCAGTACGACAGCAGCTTGTACACCGTGCTCATGGGACTGTCAAAGGTGTTGTTGTTCAGCCTCACCGGCCAGTCCGACATCATCGTCGGGTACCCGGTCTCGCTGAGGGACCACGTGGAACTGGAAAACCAGATCGGGTTTTACCTCAATACCGTTGCGCTGCGAACCACCGTGACCAGTGCCGACACGTTTGCCGGCCTCCTGCAGCGCGTCCGGGAGGGAATGCTCACCAACCACCAGCACCTGTTGTACCCGTTCGATAAAGTCGTTGCTGACCTGGGCCTCGCCCGGAGTACGGCCCGGGCTCCCCTGTTCGACGTCGTAGTGGTGTTGCAGAATTTGCAAGTTCACAAGGAGGGGCTCGGCGACACGGCTGACCTGCTGGTAGAACACTGCCCGCTGGAACTGACGCCCTCTGCCGTGGACCTGAGGTTCGAATTCATCGAAAGGGAAGATTGGATTGACGTGAATTTTGACTACAACAAAGGGTTGTTCAAGGCGGAAACCGTCCGGGTATTCCTCGACCGGTTTTTATCGCTGGTCAGCCAAGTGCCCAACGACCCGGCCGCCGGGATCGGGGACATCCTGTACGGCAACGACAAAGCGCGGGCATTTGCCAGCACACTGGATAATTATTTCAATGTAAGTTTCTAATAATCAGAATAATAAGATGCAAACAGCGACACAGGAGAAGAAGGGCTACGAGCTGGATTCCGCGTTTTGGGAGAAGCGCCTTACGGGTGACTACGAAGAAGTGCTGCCCGGCAAACCGGCAACCGGCGGGCAAACCACATCCCGCTACGCGCATTCCCTGCGCGGCCAGGGCGGGGATACAATCCTTGCACTCACCAAAGGCGATGACTCGGCGCTTTTCGTGTGCATACTGGCTTCCCTGGCGGTGGTCCTCAAAAAGTACTCCGGCCGCGACAAGCTGATCGTGCATTCGCCGGCCTTCGGCAACCCCGCCACGCCGGCGCTGCAAAACGTCCCTTTGTGCCTGGACGTGGACAGCCATGCCACCCTGCGGCAGTACCTGAATGCCGTCAGCAAAACCGTCAAGGAGAGCTACCTGCACCAGGACCTGCCCGCCTACGGGACGGCCGCCGGCCAGCAAGGGCACGGGCCGGAACTGCTGCTGAAGTACCCCGCGATCCACGCCCGGGAAACCCCGCGCGGGTATCACCTGGTCATCGAAGTGCAACGCGGCGAGGAAGGCGTCGGCCTGCTGTTCCAGTACGATGCCGGCGTGTTCTCCGAAGCCTTCATCGGCAACCTGGCGGTGCACCTCTCGCGGGTGGCATCGTGCCTGAGCGACCTGAACCGGACCATCCGGGAGGTTGACCTGCTCGACGAGGCGGAAAAGAAACGGCTACTCAGCCAGTCCGGCAACGCGGGCCCGGCGCGCCCGTCCGACCAGACGGTCGTCCAGTTGATCGAGGCCCGCGCCGCGCAGACGCCCGACGCGGTGGCCGTGCAGTACGGCGACCGGCAGCTGACGTACGCCGAACTCAACCGGAACGCCAACCACCTGGCCGGGCAACTGGCCGAACGGTTTGCCGTAGGCGAAGAAGACATTGTTGGGCTGATGGCCGAAAATTCCGAGCAGCTCATCGTCGCCATCCTGGCCGTCTGGAAGACGGGGGCCGCCTACCTGCCCATTGACCCTGCATTACCCGCTGAAAGAAAGCAGTTCTTTCTCACCAATGCCGACGTGAAGCTGCTCATAACCGAGTCCTGGTTTTACTTCCAACAGGATTACTACGGCGGCGACGTATTCCTGCTGGACATGGAGCCGGGCGGCGGCACGGACGACCTGCCCAACCCTGCCGCGGCCGGCAAGGCGTCCCGGCTGGCCTACGTCATCTACACGTCAGGTTCTACCGGGCAGCCCAAAGGCGTGATGCTCGAACACGGCGGACTGGTGAACATGGTGCTCGACCAGATCGGCCAGTTCGGGGTCAGGGAAACCGACGCGGTGCTCCTGTTTGCTTCCATCTCCTTCGATGCGTCAGTGTCGGAAATGTGCATGGCGTTGTGTGCCGGCGCCCGCCTGGTCGTGCCCGACCGGGCCGTGATCAAGGACGACCAGCTTTTTCTCCAGGTGCTGCGCGACGCCGGTATCTCGGTACTGACCCTGCCGCCTTCCTACCTGGGTGCCATCGCCTGGCAGGAATTCAATTTTCTCCGGGTCATTATCAGCGCCGGGGAAAAGCTCAATGCCGAAGCCGCACTCGCGCTGAGCCGGCACGTGGCGTATTTCAACGCGTACGGACCTACCGAATGCACCGTGTGCGCAACCATCCACAAGATAACGCCCGGCATGGACCCCGCAGTGGCCGAAAGCATCGGTTTTCCCATTGCCAACGCCCAGGTGCTGATCATGAACGCCGACGGACAGTTGATGCCCGAAGGACTGCCCGGTGAAATGTACGTGGGCGGCGCCGGCGTCGCCCGCGGCTACCTCAAACAACCCGACCTGACGGCCGCCAAGTTCGTGCCCCATCCTTTCGGCGGCCGGCCCGGCGAGAAGGTGTACCGCACCGGGGATTTCGGCAAGTGGCTGCCCGACGGAAGCATTGCATTCGGAGGCCGCACCGACGAACAGGTGAAACTGAGGGGTTTCCGGGTGGAACTGGCGGAAATCGAACACGTGATCAGCCAGCATGAGGGGGTAAAGCAATGCACCGTGCTGGTGAAGGAAAACGCCCCGGGAAACCGGCAACTCATCGCTTTTGTAGTTCCCGCGGGCGAATTTGACCCGGCGCAAATGACCAAGTACCTCTCGGCAAAGCTGCCCGAGTACATGGTACCGTCCGCCTGGACGGTGCTGCCGGCTTTCCCCCTCAACCACAACAAGAAGGTGGACAAAAAGAAGCTGCTCGCATTGCACGGGACCGGCACCGACGAGGCCGGGTACGCCCCGCCCCGCAACGAAGTGGAAGAAAAGCTGGCAAAGGGCTGGCAAGAACTGATGGGAATTCCGCGGGTGGGCATCCACGACGATTTTTTCAAACTGGGCGGCGACTCCCTGCTGGCGATCCGGGTCATGGCCCTCATCAAGGAGGAGTTTGCGTTGCAGGTCCCCATGGACGTACTTTTCCAATTCACCACCATTGCCGGCCTGGCCGACTACCTGTCCGTGGTTGCGGCAGGGGCTCGCCCGGCGGGCAGCGAAGAATCCGAAATGATTCTGTTATAGCAGGCTTTTTATTTAACGTTATGATGATGACTACCGGGCTCAACAAGGTTATTGAGGTGCTGGCAAAGGCCAGGAAGCGGGGCGTGCAGGTGGCCCTGCAAGGCAATCAGCTTTCCGTCAGGGCCGAAAACGGGGGGAAGATAGACCCGGCCGTGATCGAAGAAGTCAAAAGCATACGGGATGAGATCGTTGCTTTCCTCCGCAATGAGGCCTTCGGCGGCAGTACCGCCCGGCCGGAGCCGGCGCCGCTCGTTGCCGGGACGCGGGCGGCCGACGACCGGGTGCCCCTGTCCCACGCCCAGAAGCGCCTCTGGATCATTGACAAGGTGGGAGGCAGCGTGCAGTACCACCTGCCGCTGGCGCTCCGCCTGACCGGCGACGTGGATGCCGCTCTGGTCGGGTTCATCTTCGGCCAGATCGTCGCCCGGCACGAAGCCCTCCGGACCGTCGTGCGGGAAGCGGACGGCACGGCTTTCCAGCAAGTGCTGCCGGCCGGGGACTGGGCGCTCGAATACCTCGAAGCGGCCGGCAGCGGCAACCTGACGGACGAGTACCTGCACGAATACCTGCGCAGGCCGTTTGACCTGTCGAAGGATTACCTGCTCCGGGCGGGCCTGCATAAAGTTGGCCCGCAGGAATTCATCCTGCTGGTGGTCGTGCACCACATTGCCTCCGACGGGCTCTCAATGCAGATTATGGTGAAGGAGTTCGTCGAACTGTACTGGTCGCGGAAAGAAAACCGGCCGGCCCACCTGCCGCCCCTGGCGGTCCAGTACGCCGATTACGTCCTCTGGCAGCAACGGCACCTCGACGAACGCCTGGTGAACGGACAACTGGCCTACTGGGAAGAACAGCTGCGGGGGGCGGCCCCGCTTGAGTTGCCGCTCGACTACCCCCGCCCGGCCGTCCAACCGACGAAAGGGAACGTGCTGCACGTGGCCCCCGACGCGGCGCTTGCCGGGCAACTGCGCCTGCTCGCCCAGCAGGAAGGCGTAACGCCGTACGTGGCGCTCCTGGCAGCGTTCAACGTGCTCCTGTACCGCTATACCGGCCAGGAGGACGTCTGCGTCGGCACGCCAGCGACCAACCGCATCCAGCGGGCCACCGAAAACCTGATCGGCTTCTTCGTGAATACCCTCGTGCTGCGCAACCACGTAGACGGCGGGGTCACGTTCCGGGAACTGCTGCAACGGGTAAAGCAAACCACCCTCCGGGCCTTTGCCCACCAGGACGTGCCCTTTGAGCAGATCGTGGACCGCCTGATCACCAAACGCGACCTGAGCCGTTCGCCCCTGTTCCAGGTCATGTTTGCGGTCCAGCATGCACCCGCCGTCGAAGGGATTGACCTGGGAGAAGTGCACTTGTCGCTGCTCGAAGCAGAGACGCAAACGGCAAAGTTCGACCTGAGCTTCGAGATCACCGCCACCGAAGCCGGACTCGGGCTCCGGGTGGAGTATTGCAGTGACCTGTTCAGCGACGACACGATGCGCCGGATGATGGCGCACTACCGCAACCTGCTCCGGGAGGTGGTCGCCGACCCCGGCAAACCGGTGGCGGCGCTTGCCATGCTGAACCCCGTCGAACAACGGCAGCTCCTGGCGCTGGGGCACACGGCAAACCCCTATCCCACCGATCAGACGATTCCCGGCCTGTTTGCCGCGGCAGCCGCCCGCACCCCCGACGCGGTGGCGCTCATTTTCGGCGACCAGCGCGTCTCCTACCGGCAACTCGACGAACGTTCAAACCAACTGGCCCATTTTCTGCTGCAACACGGTGCCGTGCCCGGGGGGCGCGTGCCGCTGATGATGGAAAAGTGCCCCGAAATGATCATTGCCATGCTCGCCGTGCTCAAGGCGGGGTGTGCGTACGTACCGGTAGACTTGACCTATCCCGCGCACCGCGTGGCCTACCTCCTCGAGAACACAGCCGCCCGCCTGGTGGTGGTGCAGCACCTGCCCAAAGAAACTGTCGCGCAGCTGGAGGGCATCCGCGTGGTGGACGCAGCGGCCGAAGCCGCCCGGGTGGATGCCTGCCCGAAGACCCCGGTTGAAGTCGCCCCCGGACCCGCCTCGGCCGCTTACGTGATCTATACTTCCGGCTCTACGGGGCAGCCCAAGGGCGTAGTGGTGGAGCACCGGTCGGTGCTGAACCTGCTCTGTTACCAGGCCGGCGTGTACCAGATCGGGCCCCACGACAAAATTCTCCTTTTTTTCAGTTACAGTTTCGATCCATCGGTAGAGCAGATCTGGCTTGCCCTGTTCAACGGCGCCGCCTCAGTGATTCTGCGGGATGAGCAGCGGCTCGAACCGCGGGCCCTCGAAGTCCTGCTGCACCGGGAGGGCATCACCCACCTGCACGTAACGCCGGGCTACCTCGAACAACTCACCCCGGGCCCTTACAACGGGTTGAAGCGGGTGGTGGTGGGCGGCGATGCCTGCAAGCGGAACCTGGCCGAAAAATGGAAGGACTACGCCGCGTTCTACAACGAATACGGCCCCACCGAAACCACCATTACTTCCCTGGCCTACCGCTACGACGGCAGCCCGGCGGACGGCACCGGCAACCTGCCCATCGGGCGGCCCGTGGGCAATACCCGGGTGTACGTGCTGGACAAAAGCCGGAACCTGCTCCCCCGCGGCGCAACGGGAGAAATCTACATCGCCGGCGACGGGCTGGCCCGGGAATACCTCAGCAACGACCGCCTGACCCAGGCCAGTTTCGTGGCCGACCCGTTCCACGAAGGCGCCCGGATGTACAAGACCGGGGACCTGGGCAAATGGCTGCCCGACGGCACGATGGCCTTTCTCGGCCGCGGCGACAACCAGGTGAAAGTCCGCGGCTACCGGGTAGAACCCGGGGAGGTCGAGACCCGCCTGCTGGCGCACCCGGACGTGGAGGCGGCCGTGGTGGTGGCAAAGGGCGACGGCCAGGGCGGCCACGAACTGGCCGCCTACCTGACAGGCAGAACACCGCTGCGGGCCGCCGACGTCCGGGCGTACCTGGGCGAGCACCTGCCGTCGTTCATGCTGCCGGCTTACTACGTCCAGCTGGACGCCATGCCGCTGACGGCCAACGGCAAAATTGACCTCCGGGCCCTGCCCGCGCCGCAGGAGGCGTCGCTGCCGGCCGGTGACCAGTACGTGGCACCCCGCAATGCACTCGAAGCCCAGCTGGTGCAGGTCTGGCAGGAGGTGCTGGGCAGTCCCAACGTCGGGGTGTACGATAACTTTTTTGACGTGGGCGGCAACTCCGTGAAGCTGATCCGGATGGTGAGCCTGGTCAACGAACGGCTGGGTATTCCCATCGCCGCCGTAACGGCCTTTAAATTACCCAACATCCATGCCCTTGCCGGCCACCTGGGTGCCGAACCCGCCGAGCCGGTCGCCGAAACGGCCGAAGACCTCCGGGAATCGGTAGGCATCATGGAGCACACAATCGGTTTGTTGATGTTAAACAGAAGCGCAGATGAAGAATAACCAAAAATATACGGGCCTGGAAGTGGCAATTGTAGGCATGGCTTGCCGTTTTCCGGGAGCCCCCAACTGGCAGGCCTTCTGGAACAACCTGGTGCAGGGCACGGAGTCGGTCCGGTTTTTTTCCGCCGACGAACTGGCGGCCCTGGGCATGCCCAAATCCGAGGTAGAGCGGCCCGGCTACGTGCGGGCCGGGGCCTACCTGGACGACAAAGATGCCTTTGATGCCGCCTTTTTCGATTACCGGCCGCACGAAGCAAAAGCCATGCACCCCGAACACCGGGTGTTCCACGAATGCGTCTGGGAAGCGCTGGAAGACGCCGGCTACGTACCCGGGGAAAGCAAGGGATTGACCGGGCTCTTTGCGGGAGCCGGGCAGGACCTCAACTGGAAAGTATACTCGATGCTCCAGAATGCATCGGGCGAAATGGACGAATTTACCCTGAGCCACCTTAACAACAAAGACTACCTGGCCTCATTGGTTGCTTACAAACTCAACCTGGCGGGGCCTGCCTTTTCGGTGAACACGGCCTGCTCAACCTCGCTGGTGGCCGTAAACCTGGCCTGCAAGAGCCTGCTCTTCGGGGAAGTGAAAATGGCGGTTGCCGGGGGCGTAACCCTCAATACGCAGAAACAGAAAGGGTACCAGTACCAGGAGGGCATGATTGATTCCGCCGACGGGCATTGCCGGGCCTTCGACAAAAACGCCAGCGGTTGCGTGGGCGGGGAAGGCGCCGGCGTGGTGGTGCTCAAAAGACTGGCCGACGCCATCAAGGATGAAGACCAGATCTACGCCGTGATCCGCGGCAGCGCAATCAACAGCGACGGCAACCGCAAGGTCGGCTTTACGGCTCCGAGCATCGAAGGGCAGGCCGACTGCATTCGCAAAGCCCTCGTCATGGCGGCCGTTGAGCCCGAAACGGTCAGCTACGTGGAGGCGCACGGCACCGGCACCCGACTGGGCGACCCCATTGAACTGGCGGCCCTCAACCTGGCTTTTAACCACAACCGCAACCACCAGTGCGCCATCGGGTCGGTCAAGACCAACATTGGTCACCTCGATACGGCCGCCGGGATTGCCGGCCTCATCAAGACCGCGTTGTGCATGAAGTTCAGGCAATTGCCGGCCACGCTGCACTTCGGGGAACCCAACCCCGAAGTAGACTTCGCGGCGGGGCCGTTCTACGTGAATGCCGCGCTCAGTCCCTGGGCCTCGCCCGAAGGCGTTCTCCGGCGGGCCGGCGTCAGCTCATTCGGCATCGGGGGCACCAACGCCCACGTGGTACTGGAAGAGGCCCCGCCGGCAACACCCGCAGCCGCGGCGGGGCCGGAAAGACCGTTCAGGGTACTGACCTTGTCGGCAAAGTCGGAACAAGCCCTGCGGCGGTACGCAGACCGGATCAAGGAATTCGTCCGCCAGACGCCCGGCGTGCCCCTCCCCGACGTGTCCTATACCCTGGCAACCGGGCGCCGGCACTTCAAGTACCGTTCGGCGATCGTGTACCGCGACGCGGCCGACCTGTTGCCCGCCCTGGAGCACCCGCAGCCGGGGGCGCACAAAACCCTGCCGCCCGCCGGGCCCCCGGTGTTCATGTTTCCCGGGCAGGGCAGCCAGTACACCCGCATGGGCCTCGGGCTGTACCGCACCGAACCCGGTTTCCGCCAGACGATGGACGAAGGTTTCGGCCTCATCGAACAATTGACCGGCGAACGCTACCAGCGGGTGCTGTTTCCCCCGGAGGGAGAAAGCGCGGCCATCGCGGATACCAAATACACCCAGCCGCTGGTTTTCCTGGTGGAATACGCCCTGGCCCGCTTGGTAATGTCGTGGGGGCTGGCCCCCGCGGGCATGATCGGGCACAGCATCGGCGAGTATACGGCCGCGTGCCTGGCCGGCGTGTTCAGCTTCCCGGATGCCCTGCGCCTGCTCGTGGCGCGGGCAAACCTCATCAGCCGGCTGCCGCCGGGCGGAATGGTAAGCGCTTCCCTCAACGCCGCGGACGCGGGCGATTACCTGTCGGCCGGCCTGTCGCTGGCCGCTGTGAACGGTCCCCGGCAGGTTGTTTTCTCCGGCGACAGCGCCGCCATTGCCGGGCTGACCGAAAGGCTAAACCAGGCCGGCGTCCCCTTCGTCCGGCTCAGCACTTCCCACGCTTTTCATTCGGCCATGCTCGACGAGGTCCTGCCCGCCTTTGCCGCCGAACTGGGCAAGATAACACTGCACCGCCCCCAGCTTTCCTTCGTCTCGAACGTAACGGGTGATTTTGCCGGCGAGGAAGTAAGCACGGCTGCCTACTGGGTACGACACCTGCGCGAGACGGTCCGGTTCTCGGAAGGAATGGGCAAATTACTGCAAATGCACCCCGCCCCGGCTTTCGTGGAAGTGGGGCCCGGACATACCCTGGTGGGGCTGCTCCGGCAACACGCCCCCGGCCCGGAAACCGCGGGCGTCAACCTCATGCGCACCGGCAAGGAAAGCGGCGACGATGCGGAATATTTGCTAAAGCGGATCGGACAGTTGTGGCAATCGGGTGGAACCATTGATTGGCAAGGCTATTACAAACCGGAGCGACGCCGGAAGGTTTCCCTGCCCACGTATCCCTTCGAACAGGGGCGCTTCCCGACCACGGTCAACCCGCTTGAGCAAAGCGACCTGGGCGGCGGCCTCCTGTCACGGAACGAACTGAAAGACTCGGTGTACTACCCCGTCTGGAAAAACGAGGTGGCAATGCCGGCGGCACACCCGCCCGGCCGGAAAGTATACGTCCTGTTTGCCGACAACCAGGCGCTGGAAGCCGCCTTCGAGCAGGCGGTTTCCCCGGAGGCCGGGGAAGTAGTACGGGTACGCCCGGGCGAAACGTACGCCCGCCGCTCGAGGCTCAGCTACACGGTACCCTACGCGGATGCGGAAAGCTACCGGGCATTGTTCGAGACGCTCAAACGGGACGGGCTCGGCGCCACCGATATTGTGTACTGCTGGACGATGCTGCTGGGCCAGGAGCCCGTACCGTTGCACCCCGGGAGCCGGGAACTCCACCTGGCCTACCTGGCCGTGGCGAACATCCTGAAGGCCCTGCTGGCAGAGGCCGGGGACCGGGAAGAAAAGCGGATCACCCTCGTCACCGACGGGTTGCACCCGGTTACGGGGCTTGAAAAAGGTTCATACGCCGCCTCGCTGGCCCTGGGCCTGGTAAACGTAATTTCCCAGGAACACGGCTCAATCGCCTGCCGCCACATTGACGTGTGCCAGGATGACCAGCCCAGGGTGCTGGCCCGGCAACTGCTGGCCGAACTGTCGGTGCCCGATCCCGCCGCGCGGATTGTCGCGCTGCGCAACGGGCGGCGTTGGGTGCCTGACTTTCAGCGCAATACGCAGGAACTGGAAGGCGCTAACCCCCCGCTGAAAAAAGGCGGCGTGTACCTGCTCACCGGTGGGCTCGGCAACCTGGGCTACGTCCTGGGCCGCCACCTGGCCGCCAAATACGGGGCGAAGCTGGTGCTCACGGGCCGGACCCGGCTGGACGACGGCCGGCAGCACCCCGTACTCCTGCACCGGCTGCACGAATTGCGAAAGATGGGCTCGGACGTAATGTATTACCCCGTGGACGTTGCCGATGCGGCTGCGCTCCGGCAAATGGCCGTCGAAGTGGCGCGGCAGCTGGGACCCATCCGGGGCATCATACACGCGGCCGGCAACATCAACCGGCGGGATTTTGAACTGAGCGAAGACATCACCGCGGCGAAAACGCTGTCGGTATTTGCCGCCAAAGTCGGGGGCGTCGCCGCGCTGCACGAAGTCTTCAAAGACGCGGCCCTGGATTTCGTCTGGCTGGCCTCCAGCCTGTCGGCCACGCTGGGGGGCATCAGCTATGCTGCCTACGCGGCTGCCAACGCCTACATGAACCACTTCGTGACGGCCCTCACGGCGCAACTGCCCCACTGGAAAAGCGTGGAACTTTCCGAACTGGCGTTTGCCGGGGAGGACAACGCGGCCGGGCCGCGGCAGCCGGCCAATGGCCTGATACCCGAAGAGATCACGGCCCTGTTTGAGTGGAGCCTGACGGTGCAGGGGGCTCCCGTACTCCTGCAAACCAGGGAGAATTTGCGCGCCAGGCTGCAGCGGGCCTACCAGGCGCCCGCTGCCGGCGACGCGCCCGGCGCGAATCAGCCGGCCGCCGGGGCAAGCCCGGCCGAGCGGCCCAGCGTGAGCACGATCTACTCGGCCCCGCAAACCGACACGGAAATACGGCTGGCCGGCCTGATCGAAGCATTTTTCGGCATCGAGGGCATTGGCGCTGAAGACAGCTTCTTTGAACTCGGCGGCGATTCGCTGAAGGCAATGATCCTGCTCAAGAAAATTAAAGAAACTTTTCAGATCAACATGGGACTTGAAGATTTCTTTAATCTACAGAACGTAAAGCAAATAGCGGCGCTTATTGACGAGAGAATGTGGCTTGACAATAAATCGGAAAGTGAATTCGTGTCGATAATTTAGTGTGAAAAACTAGACTATTCAATTTGTTCTCGTTAATTTTAAGCTCAGATTCGTAAAACGTTGCCCGGAGCAGTAGGATGAATACAACTGGGCAAATGTTCGTAAAAATTTGGATTTAATGTAAAAAGTGGATTCTGTTACTGACTGACCCTCTCTTTTGAGGGTGTTTTCTGATTTATTGAAAAATTATTGCTGGTTGCCTGCAATTTTTTGATTTACCAAACCATTTACTTAACCTTAACATGTCAATTATATCTCCTGCTTACCCCGCCATCCCTGGTACTGCACTTCTTTTTGAGGCATCAGAAGGATAATTATCCCTTTCCATTACGCCTTAATTTCTAACGCCGGGTCCTTTCCAAAAGAATAGCAGGAGGCAGAAAACAGATTCTGCGCCGGCATCCGGAGAAAAGACTACGTTTATTTTCCTAAAGTTAGATCCGTTAGAATCTACCCCGTCGTACGTACGGGGGCAGCTCTGCTTTTTTCTTTTCTCACCTAAAACCTTTGGAATAACCGGCCCTGTGGAGCAGTGGCGGCTATTTCATTGTCCCTTGTTCTTATTGTCTCTGCAAGGTATTGCCGGGAGCTGAGCGCCGGGCAGGAGCTGCCCTCCGGCACGTGCCATTGTTGTATGTTTTCTATTAATACTCGCCGAATGAAAGACCTGTTAAAACGACTGAGAGAAAATAACATCCGGATTTCTTTAAGCGGCCAGAATTTACGGGTTGGCGCTTCCAGTGCCGTGATTCCGCCGGATTTGCTGGCGGAAATCAGGCAGTATAAAGCGGCGTTGATCGCATTTTTAGAAAACAATGCAGCCGAAGACACGGCAACCAGGCCAGTCATTGCCCGGGCTGGCGAGCAGTCGTCTTACCCGTTGTCGTCTTCGCAACGGCGCTTGTGGGTGCTGAGCCAGTTGGGCGAGGGCAACCAGGCCTACACCATGGCCGAAGCCTACCAGCTGGAAGGCCCCCTGGAACGGCAGGCCCTCCAGCAAGCCTTTCTCGACCTCATCGAGCGCCACGAGGTGCTGCGCACGGTCTTCCGCGAGGACGACCAGGGCGAGGTGCGCCAGTTCGTTTTGCCGCGCGTGGACTTTGCCATCGACTACCACGACCTGCACCAGCAGGCTGACCCCCGGGCGGCCGTTGACGAGTTGGTGAGCCGCCAGCTGAGCCGGCCCTTCGACCTGGCCGCCGGCCCGCTGCTGCGCAGCGGCCTCTACCGCACCGGTCCGGGCCAGTGGGTGTTCGTCTACCTGATGCACCACATCATCTCCGACGGCTGGTCGATGGAAGTGCTGCTGGGGGAGGTGCTCACCGGCTACCACCGCCGCCGTGCGGGTGAGTCTGCCGGCCTGCCCGAGTTGTCTTTGCAGTACAAGGACTACGCCCTCTGGCAGCAGCAGCAACTGGCCGGGGCGGCCCTTGCCGCCGAGCGGGCCTACTGGCTGGGTCAGCTGGCGGGTGAGCTGCCCGTGATGGAGCTGCCCGCCGACCGGCCGCGCCCGGCGGTGAAGACCTACCGGGGCGGCAGCGTGAGCCGCCCGTTGGAAGCAGGGCTCACGGGCCGGCTCAAAGCCTTGTTTCAGCAGGAGGGAGCCACCCTGTTCATGGGCCTGCTGGCGGGGGTGAACGCCTTGCTCTACCGCTACAGCGGGCAGGGCGACCAGATTATCGGCAGCCCGGTAGCCGGCCGCCAGCACGGGGACCTGGAAGGCCAGATCGGCCTCTACCTCAACACGCTGGCGTTGCGCAGCCGCTTTACCGGCCGGCACAGCTTCCGCCAGCTCCTCTCGCTGGTGCGGGAGGTGTCGCTGGGGGCCTTCAGGCACCAGCACTACCCCTTCGACGAGCTGGTCAACGAGCTGGAGCTGCGGCGCGACACGAGCCGCAACGCCTTGTTCGACGTGATGCTGATTTTGCACAACACGCTGCAAGTGCCGGCCGGGGCCGCAGGGGCGGGCCTGTCCATGAGCCGCTACCAGCCCGCGGCCGGGCCGGCCAGCAGCAAGTTCGACCTTACCTTCAGCTTCGGCGAGCGGGGCGATCAACCCCAGATGCAGCACCTGGAGATGCAGCTGGAATACAACAGCGACCTGTTCGACGCATCGACGGCCCAGCGCATGCTGGCCCACCTGGAGGGCCTGCTCAGGGCGGCCCTGGCCAGGCCCGAGCAGTCGCTGGACCAGTTGGACTACCTGCCCCGGGCCGAGCGGGCGGCGCTGCTGGCTGACTACCAGCAGCGCTTCAGGGACTACCCGCGGGAGCAGACGCTGGTGGAACTGGTCGGAGAGCAGGTGCAGCGCACGCCGCAAGCACGGGCCGTCAGCGACGGGCAGGTGAGCTACTCCTACGAGCAGTTGTGGCAAAGGGCCCAAGCCCTTTGCCGGGGTCTGCTGCGCGTAGCCAGGGAGCAAAAAGACTTCATGCTAACCCACGAGCCGGACCTGACCCAAGAGCCGGACTTAACTCAAGAGCCGGTAACGCACGAGCCAGACCTAACGCATGAGCCGGACCTGACTCAAGAGCCGGACGAGGAGCAGGCCGGGCCGGTGGCCGTGCTCTTGCCGCGTTCGGTGCACTTGCCGGCTTACCTGCTGGGAGTGATGATGAGCGGGCGGGCCTACATTCCCCTGGACGCTGCCTATCCCGTCGAGCGGCTCAACTACATCCTCGCCCAGAGCGGCAGCCGCCTGCTGGTGGTGGAAGGCGTGCTGCCCCCGGGGCTCGACACCAGGGGCCTGCGCGTGTGCCAGACCAGCGAGTTGCTCCAGCCCGACCAGCAGGAAGCGGACCAGCAGGAAGTGGATCAGCAGGAAATGGAGCCCGATGCTTCACGGGCCGCCTACATCCTCTACACGTCGGGCTCGACGGGCAAGCCCAAGGGCATCCGGGTGGACCACCGCTCGGTGACCAACTTCCTCACCAGCATGCAGCTGGCCCCGGGCATGGGGCCCGCTGACACCCTTTTTGCCGTCACCACCTACTGCTTCGACATCTCCGTGCTGGAGCTGTTTCTGCCCCTGGTGAGCGGAGCCAGCCTCTACGTGGCCGACCAGGCCTGCCTCTCCGACCCGGCAATCCTGGTGGATCGCCTGGCCCAGGTGCGCCCCTCGGTGCTGCAAGCCACGCCGGCCTTTTTCCAGATGCTCTTCGAGAGCGGCTGGCCGGGCGACAAGCAACTCAAGGTGCTTTGCGGGGGCGACTCGCTGAGCCAGCCGCTGGCCGCCCGCCTGCTGGAGACCAGCCGCCAGGTGTGGAACATGTACGGTCCTACCGAGACGACGGTGTGGTCCAGCCTCAAGCAGTTGCAGGCCTCCCACCAGGTCAACAACACCGGCCGGCCGGTCCACAACACGGAAATTCTCATTCTCGACGCGGCTCAGCAACTCGTACCGGCAGGGGTAGCCGGCGAGATCTGCATCGGGGGAGCCGGGCTGGCCCGGGGCTACTACCGCCAGGAGGCCCTCACCCGGGAGCGCTTTTTGAGCCATCCCTACCGGGCCGGCGAGCGGCTCTACCGCACCGGTGATCTGGGCAAGCGCACTCCTGACGGGGAGGTGTTGTTTCTGGGCCGCTCCGACCACCAGGTCAAGGTGCGGGGCTACCGCATCGAGCTGGGCGAGATCGAGAGCCAGTTGCGCCACTACCCGGGCGTGGAGCAGTTGGTGGTGGTGGCCCGCCCCAACCAGGCCCACGAAAAGGAACTGGTGGCTTACCTGACGGGCAGGGAGCCCCTGGCCGGGGCTGCCTTGCGCCACTACCTGGCCGGCCGCCTGCCGGCCTACATGCTGCCCTCGCACTTTGTGCAACTCGAAGCGCTGCCCCTGACGCCCAACGGCAAGCTGGACCGCAACGCCTTGCCGGCGCCCGGGCAAACCGGGCAGGACCCGCAGGCGGGCTACCTGGCTCCGGCCAGCGAACTGGAAGCCCAACTGGTGGGGCTCTGGCAGCAGGTGCTCGAAAAGCAGCGGGTGGGCTTGCTGGACAACTTCTTCGAGCTGGGGGGAAACTCCCTCAAACTCGTCCGGCTCGCCAGTAGAATCCACAAGCAACTGGGCGTCAAGGCCGGATTGAACGAATTATTTAACCGGCCCGTGCTCCAGGAGCAGGCGTCGTGGATACAGTCTACCCAAAAAACGGCTTATGCCCCCATTGCCCGGGCTGGCGAGCAGTCGTCTTACCCGTTGTCGTCTTCGCAACGGCGGTTGTGGGTGCTGAGCCAGTTGGGCGAGGGCAACCAGGCCTACACCATGGCCGAAGCCTACCAGCTGGAAGGCCCCCTGGAACGGCAGGCCCTCCAGCAAGCCTTTCTCGACCTCATCGAGCGCCACGAGGTGCTGCGCACGGTCTTCCGCGAGGACGACCAGGGCGAGGTGCGCCAGTTCGTTTTGCCGCGCGTGGACTTTGCCATCGACTACCACGACCTGCACCAGCAGGCTGACCCCCGGGCGGCCGTTGACGAGCTGGTGAGCCGCCAGCTGAGCCGGCCCTTCGACCTGGCCGCCGGCCCGCTGCTGCGCAGCGGCCTCTACCGCACCGGTCCGGGCCAGTGGGTGTTCGTCTACCTGATGCACCACATCATCTCCGACGGCTGGTCGATGGAAGTGCTGCTGGGGGAGGTGCTCACCGGCTACCACCGCCGCCGTGCGGGTGAGCCCGCCGGCCTGCCCGAGTTGTCTTTGCAGTACAAGGACTACGCCCTCTGGCAGCAGCAGCAACTGGCCGGGGCGGCCCTTGCCGCCGAGCGGGCCTACTGGCTGGGTCAGCTGGCGGGTGAGCTGCCCGTGATGGAGCTGCCCGCCGACCGGCCGCGTCCGGCGGTGAAGACCTACCGGGGCGGCAGCGTGAGCCGCCCGTTGGAAGCAGGGCTCACGGGCCGGCTCAAAGCCTTGTTTCAGCAGGAGGGAGCCACCCTGTTCATGGGCCTGCTGGCGGGGGTGAACGCCTTGCTCTACCGCTACAGCGGGCAGGGCGACCAGATTATCGGCAGCCCGGTAGCCGGCCGCCAGCACGGGGACCTGGAAGGCCAGATCGGCCTCTACCTCAACACGCTGGCGTTGCGCAGCCGCTTTACCGGCCGGCACAGCTTCCGCCAGCTCCTCTCGCTGGTGCGGGAGGTGTCGCTGGGGGCCTTCAGGCACCAGCACTACCCCTTCGACGAGCTGGTCAACGAGCTGGAGCTGCGGCGCGACACGAGCCGCAACGCCTTGTTCGACGTGATGCTGATTTTGCACAACACGCTGCAAGTGCCGGCCGGGGCCGCAGGGGCGGGCCTGTCCATGAGCCGCTACCAGCCCGCGGCCGGGCCGGCCAGCAGCAAGTTCGACCTTACCTTCAGCTTCGGCGAGCGGGGCGATCAACCCCAGATGCAGCACCTGGAGATGCAGCTGGAATACAACAGCGACCTGTTCGACGCATCGACGGCCCAGCGCATGCTGGCCCACCTGGAGGGCCTGCTCAGGGCGGCCCTGGCCAGGCCCGAGCAGTCGCTGGACCAGTTGGACTACCTGCCCCGGGCCGAGCGGGCGGCGCTGCTGGCTGACTACCAGCAGCGCTTCAGGGACTACCCGCGGGAGCAGACGCTGGTGGAACTGGTCGGAGAGCAGGTGCAGCGCACGCCGCAAGCACGGGCCGTCAGCGACGGGCAGGTGAGCTACTCCTACGAGCAGTTGTGGCAAAGGGCCCAAGCCCTGCGCCGGGGTCTGCTGCGCGTGGCCAGGGAGCAAAAAGACTTCATGCTACCCCAGGAGCCGGACCTGACCCACGAGCCGGACGAGGAGCAGGCCGGGCCGGTGGCCGTGCTCTTGCCGCGTTCGGCGCACCTGCCGGCTTACCTGCTGGGAGTGATGATGAGCGGGCGGGCCTACATTCCCCTGGACGCTGCCTATCCCGTCGAGCGGCTCAACTACATCCTCGCCCAGAGCGGCAGCCGCCTGCTGGTGGTGGAAGGCGTGCTGCCCCCGGGGCTCGACACCAGGGGCCTGCGCGTGTGCCAGACCAGCGAGTTGCTTCAGCCCGACCAGCAGGAAGCGGACCAGCAAGAAGCGGATCAGCCCGACCAGCACGAAGTGGACCAGCAGGATCAGCAGGAAGCGGAGCCCGATGCTTCGCGGGCCGCCTACATCCTCTACACGTCGGGCTCGACGGGCAAGCCCAAGGGCATCCGGGTGGACCACCGCTCGGTGACCAACTTCCTCACCAGCATGCAGCTGGTCCCGGGCATGGGGCCCGCTGACACCCTTTTTGCCGTCACCACCTACTGCTTCGACATCTCCGTGCTGGAGCTGTTTCTGCCCCTGGTGAGCGGAGCCAGCCTCTACGTGGCCGACCAGGCCTGCCTCTCCGACCCGGCAATCCTGGTGGATCGCCTGGCCCAGGTGCGCCCCTCGGTGCTGCAAGCCACGCCGGCCTTTTTCCAGATGCTCTTCGAGAGCGGCTGGCCGGGCGACAAGCAACTCAAGGTGCTTTGCGGGGGCGACTCGCTGAGCCAGCCGCTGGCCGCCCGCCTGCTGGAGACCAGCCGCCAGGTGTGGAACATGTACGGTCCTACCGAGACGACGGTGTGGTCCAGCCTCAAGCAGTTGCAGGCCCCCCACCAGGTCAACAACACCGGCCGGCCGGTCCACAACACGGAAATTCTCATTCTCGACGCGGCTCAGCAACTCGTGCCGGCAGGGGTCGCCGGTGAGATCTGCATCGGGGGAGCCGGGCTGGCCCGGGGCTACTACCGCCAGGAGGCCCTCACCCGGGAGCGCTTTTTGAGCCATCCCTACCGGGCCGGCGAGCGGCTCTACCGCACCGGTGATCTGGGCAAGCGCACTCCTGACGGGGAGGTGTTGTTTCTGGGCCGCTCCGACCACCAGGTCAAGGTGCGGGGCTACCGCATCGAACTGGGCGAGATCGAGAGCCAGTTGCGCCACTACCCGGGCGTGGAGCAGTTGGTGGTGGTGGCCCGCCCCAACCAGGCCCACGAAAAGGAACTGGTGGCTTACCTGACGGGCAGGGAGCCCCTGGCCGGGGCTGCCTTGCGCCACTACCTGGCCGGCCGCCTGCCGGCCTACATGCTGCCCTCGCACTTTGTGCAACTCGAAGCGCTGCCCCTGACGCCCAACGGCAAGCTGGACCGCAACGCCTTGCCGGCGCCCGGGCAAACCGGGCAGGACCCGCAGGCGGGCTACCTGGCTCCGGCCAGCGAACTGGAAGCCCAACTGGTGGGGCTCTGGCAGCAGGTGCTCGAAAAGCAGCGGGTGGGCTTGCTGGACAACTTCTTCGAGCTGGGGGGGAACTCCCTCAAACTCGTCCGGCTCGCCAAAAGACTCAGTGAAATGCTGGACCGGGAAATACCAGTGCCGGTTTTGTTTCAATACGCCACCATACAAGCTTTTTTGGATTACCTGAACGGGGAGAAGAACGAGGAGGAGGAAGAGGAGTTTGACCGCGGCCAACTGATCAGTGACATGAACAAATTCAATCTCAACGAATATGAGTACTAAATATGACGGGTTGGAAATCGCCATCATCGGCATGTCGGGCCAATTTCCGGGCAGCCCGGATTACCGCAGTTACTGGCAAAATGTAAGGGACGGCAAGGACCTCATCCGGCGGTTCACCGACGAAGAACTCTTGGGATGGGGAGTACCCGAAAGTGACCTGACCGATCCGTCTTACGTGAAAGCCTTCGGCGTAGTAGACGATAAAGACTGCTTTGATCATCAGTTCTTCGGCTATACCCCCGACGAAGCGCTGCTGATGGACCCCCAGATCAGGCTCTTGCACGAGAACTGCTGGAGTGCCCTCGAAGATGCCGGCTACACCTCACTCATTGAGAAACAAAAGATCGGGCTGTTTGCCGGGGCGGCCAGAAACGACAACTGGAAGGTATACGCCTACCAGAAATCGGAAGAAGCGCGTCTGGACCCATTTTACCGGGATATGATCACCAATCATATCTTCATCAGCACGCTGATCGCCTACAAGCTCAACCTGCGGGCCAACTCATCGTTCGTGGACACGGCATGTTCCACTTCGTTGTCGGCCGTGCACCAGGCTTGCCGGAGCCTGCTGTTCGGGGAGTGCAGAATGGCCCTGGCCGGCGCCGTTACGCTTTTTTCCCACAAACCGAAGGGATATCTCCACCAGGAGGGCATGATCTATTCCCCCGACGGTCACTGCCGGCCCTTCGATAAGGATTCCGACGGCACGGTCGGCAGTGAGGGCGTGGGCGTAGTGGTTTTGAAAAAGCTGACCGACGCCATCAAGGACGGCGACCACGTGTACTGCATCATCAGGGCTACCGCCGCCAACAACGACGGCAGCCAGAAAGTAGGCTATACCGCACCGAGCGTAAAAGGCCAGGCGGACTGCATCCGGACGGCTCACCGGATTGCCGGGGTGTCGCCGCATAGCATCAGCTACGTGGAAGCGCACGGGACGGCAACCAAGCTGGGCGACCCGGTGGAGGTGAGGGCTCTTAACGAGGCGTTTGCCACCAGCGGCGAAAAATACTGCGGTATCGGCTCGGTCAAATCCAACATCGGCCACACCGACACGGCGGCCGGGGTAGCCGGGCTCATGAAAGTTGCCCTGAGCCTCAAGCACCGGCAGCTTCCCCCCAGCCTGCACTACCAATCGCCCAACCCGGGAATTGATTTTGAGGGAGGACCTTTTTACGTGAACGCCACCCTCAAAAACTGGGAGCGGAAAAACGATGCGCCCCTGCGGGCCGGCGTCAGCTCTTTCGGCATCGGGGGCACCAACGTACACGCCGTGCTGGAGGAAGCCCCTCGCCGGCAGCCCGGCAGCAAGGGCCGCAGTTACAAACTGCTGACGCTGTCGGCAAAAACCGAAGAAGCGGTTGCCCGGTACATGGGCCGCATGCGGGATTTCCTGGTCGCCTCGCCCGACGTGGACCTGGCCGATATGTCGTACACCCTGCAGGTCGGCCGCAAGCATTTTGAGTACCGCAAGTCGATTGTGTACCGTGAGAAGGACGAATTGCTGGACCTGCTGGGGGGCACCGGTGCGCCGGCAACCCGGACGGACAACAAGCACAAACAGGTGGTTTTCATGTTCTCGGGGGCCGGCTCGCAGTACGCCAACATGGGCAAAGACCTCTACGACGGCGAACCCTTCTTCCGGGAAGAAATGGACAAAGGCTTCGCCCTGCTCGGCCAGATGACCGGCATCAACTACAAAGACATTCTTTATCCCCCGCTCCCCGACGACGCGCGGATCAACGTCATGCTGCACACCCAGCCGCTGATTTTCGTTTTCGGGTATTCACTGGCCCGCCTGCTGATGTCATGGGGCGTCGAGCCGCACTACATGATCGGCCACAGCATCGGCGAATACATTGCGGCCTGCCTGAGCGGCGTGTTCAGCTACGAAGATGCCCTCAAATTGGTGGTGGCCCGCGGGCAGTTGATGAATGACATGCCCAGGGGCGGGATGGTAAGTGCATCAATCTCCGAAGCAGAGGCCCTCCGGTTCGTCGACGACCGTATTACCATTGCCGCCCTGAACGGCAGCGAACAGGTGGTCTTTTCGGGCGACCTGGCGGCAATTGACGCCTTAGTAAAGCAACTCGAAGGGCAGGACATCTCCTGCGTGCGGCTGTATACTTCCCACGCCGGCCATTCCTGCATGATTGACGAGATCGTTCCCGCGTACCGGGAGGTGGTAAAAAGCGTCCGCCGGAATGCCCCCGGCATTCCCTTTATTTCGAACCTGACGGCCGGCCGCATTACCCCGGCAGAAGCCGAATCGGTAGAGTACTGGCTGCGCCACATGCGGCAGACCGTACAGTTCTCGGAAGGAATCAGGACGTTGGCGGCCCTCAACAAAGAGATGGTATTCGTTGAGATCGGGGGCGGCCACGCGCTTACCACGCTGGTAAAGCAACAGCAGAAAGACATCAAACCCTTCTGCCTCAACCTGGTAAGGCACCCCAAAGAGCCAACCGACGACCAGCGGCACCTCGCTGACGCCACCGGGCGGCTGTGGGAGTACGGCGTTGACGTCAACTGGAACCTGTATTACGCCAACCAGAAGCGGGGACGGGTGTCATTGCCGACCTATCCGTACGAGCAGCACCGGTACCCGGCCATGGTTACTCCCCAGATGAGCGGATTGCCTCAACTGTCGGGTGACAACACAGCCGGAAATACTTCGCTCAAGGACTGGATTTATTACCCGGCCTGGAAAACCGGCGCCCCGCTGGCGGAAAGCCGGACAAACCGGGAACGCACGTACCTGTTTTTCTCCCAGGATGACGAATGGTGCGGCCACGTCCGGACGCTGCTCGAAAAGGAGCCCGGCGCAAACGTAGTGGAGGTAACCAAAGGGAACACCTACCAGAAATCAGGCCCGGGCCGGTATCTGATCAACCCCGGCGACCGGGATCAGTACGAGGCCCTCTTTAAGGACCTGCGGCAGGACGGCGTTGCGGCATCGGACGTGGTATACGCCTGGGGCATGCATACGGGTCCGCAGCCGCTTTCGCTGGAGGAAGGAGACGCCGCGTTGGACTGCTTGTTCTTCGGTCCGGTACACCTGGTCCGGGCTTTGGCCGCGCAGGCAGACCGTGCGGCTAAAAACGTATTTGTGCTCACCGACTCCCTGCACCGGGTAACGGGCGCCGAAAAGGTGCGTTATGCGCAGGCACTGATGCTGGGCCTGGTTAACACGGTGCCCCAGGAATACGGGGTGCCCTGCTGCAACATAGACGTTAACCGGGAGGAGGACAGCCGCGCCGTTGCCGGCAAGGTGGTCCGGGAAATCGGACGCTTCCGGGGCGAAGACCGGGTGGTGGCGCTCCGGCACGGGCAGCGTTGGGTACAGGATTACCTCAAAAACACCCGGGCCCTGGAGCCGAATGAACCCGTCGTCCGGACGGGAGGCACTTACCTGGTAACAGGCGGGCTGGGCAACCTGGGTATGGTGCTCTGCGAACATTTGCTCCGCACGTACGACGTACAACTGGTGATCGTGGGCCGGACAAAACTGGCTGACGCCGGCGGCAACGCCGGAGCGTACCCGGGGGAAAGCGCCGGCCGGCTCGGCTACTTACAGGGCATCAACGGGAAAACCGCTTATTTCACCGCCGACGTATCCGACTTGGCGGCGGTGCGGACGGCTGCCCGCGAGATTGAGCGGCGTTTCGGTGCCGTGCACGGCATCATTCACGCGGCCGGCAACGCCAACACCGACAGCTTCGAGCTGATCGAAGACATCACCGGGCAGCAGACCATGGAACTGTTCGGGGCCAAAGTGCAGGGCCTGCTCAATCTCTACGAGGTATTCAGGGAGGCAGCTCCGGATTTTGTCTGGGTCAGTTCGAGCCTGGCTACGGTGCTTTCGGGGATAAGCTACTGCGCGTACGCTTCGGCCAACCTGTTCACCGACTATTTCGTGGCGTCCCTCGCCGGGCAGCTGCCCGGGTGGAAGTGCGTGGGGCTTTCGGAGATGCAGTTTGCCCCGGCCAGTGCCGAATCGGCGCGGCAACCGCAGAAAGCCCTCCTGCCGCACGACATCATCCGCCTGTTTGAGTGGAGCCTCTCGTTGCCCGATTGCCCCCTGGTACTGGAAACGGTTGAAGACCTGGAGGCCCGCCTCCGCCGGGTGTACGGCGCCCGGGAAAGCAGCGACGGGCAGGCCCACGCCGACGGACCGGCCATCAAAAAAGTGGAACGCCCCCTGGTCAGCACGGCCTACGCCGCACCGGCCACTGGCGTGGAGAAAAAACTCGCCGGCATGGTGGAGGCTTTGTTCGGCATTGCCAACATCGGCATGGAGGATGGTTTTTTTGAACTCGGCGGGGATTCGCTGAAGGCGATGGTCCTGCTGAAAAGAATCAAAAAAGAATTTGAAGTGACCATTCCCATCAAGGATTTCTTCACCTACACGAGCCTCCGGCAGGTTGCCGGTGCAGTGGAAAACCAACTGTGGATCAACCGGCCCAGCGAAAAGAAATTCGTTGCCATCATTTAGGGGCAGCCGCGCCCGGTAGCCCCTCAATACCCGATTTTTACGCTTATTCAACCGACATGCAAATAGAGCAATTACTGAAGGACATAAGAGAGAGCAACATTGACGTGAGCCTGAACGGAGACAATCTGCAGCTCAGCAGTGACAATGTAGTAATACCCGAAAGGTTGCTCTCCGCCATAAAGTCCAACAAGCCTGCCATCATTACTTACCTCAAGAACAATCTGCTCGCCCGGAGAGAAAAATCCATTCCGGCAGTAGTTTCCGCTGCCCGGCATGAAGGGTACGAGATGTCATCGGCGCAGAAAAGGCTGTGGGTCCTGGGCCAGTTCGACGAAGTGAGTGTTTCCTACAACATGCCCGCCGTCTATACCTTCAGCGGCAAGCCCGATTACCAGGCGCTGCAGGTTGCCTTCGGGAAATTGGTGCAACGGCACGAGAGTCTGCGCACGGTTTTCGGGGAGAACGTAGCGGGTGAACTCCGGCAATTCGTGCTTGCGCCGGAAGATGTCCGCTTCGGGCTCGGCTACCACGATCTGCGCGGGGTAGCGGCGCGGGAAGCGCAGCTCCACCAGGCCGTGCAGGACGACTTTTTGCTGCCCTTCGACCTGGCGAAGGGCCCGTTGCTGCGGGCCAACCTCTACCAGCTGGCCGACGAGGCGTGGGTGTTTACCTACGTGATGCACCACATCATCAGCGACGGCTGGTCGGTGGGAATCCTGATGCGGGAGTTGCTGCTGTTTTACCGGCACGCCGCCGGTGAAGTGGCCGCCGGAGCCGCCGGGCTGCCCGAACCGCTGCGCATTCACTACAAAGATTACGCACACTGGCAGCAGGAACGGCTGGCCGGCAAGGCGGCGGAAGCCGGCAAGGCGTACTGGCTGGAACAATTCCGGGACGAACTGCCCGTGCTGCAACTGCCCGGCGACCGGCCCAGGCCGCTGACCAAGTCTTACCGGGGCGGCGTGGTGAAACGGACCTTCAGCCGGTCGCTCAGCACCCGGGTAAACGCCCTCAGCCAGCAGTGCAACGGCACCCTGTTCATGAGCCTGCTTGCCGGGGTCAACGTCCTGCTGCACAAGTACACGGGCCAGCCGGACATCATCGTCGGCAGCCCGGTCTCGGGCCGTCCCCACGCCGACCTGGAAGAGCAGATCGGTTTTTACGTCAATACCCTCGCCCTGCGGACCCGCCTGCGCGCGGAGGACAGCTTCGAGGCGCTGTTCGGCGAAGTAAGGGAGAATACCCTCAGTGCGTACGAGCACCAGGACTACCCGTTCGACGAGCTGGTGAACCAGCTGGGCGTAAAAAGGGACCTGAGCCGCCACCCGCTGTTCGACGTGGTGGTAGCCCTGCAAAACCACGACCTGAACGGAACGATGCAGCTGCCGGAGGCTTTCCGCATCGGGGCGTACAAGGCCCTGGACGGCCTGACCAGCAAGTTCGACCTGTTTTTCAATTTCTCGGAGGCGAACGGGGAAATCCAGCTGGGGCTGGAATTCAGCACTGACCTGTTCGACCAGGCAACCGCCGAGCGGATGGCCGATCACCTGGAGCAGTTGCTGCGGGCCGCCGTGCAACATCCGTCAATGCCCGTAGGGCGGCTGGAGTGGCTGGACACCCGGGAGAAGCACCAACTGGTGCACGCCTTCAATGATACGGCCACGGCGTTCCCCGCCGGGAAATCGATCCCGGAATTGTTTGCCGGACAGGCCGCCGACACCCCCGACAAGATTGCCCTGGTGGACGAACACCGGCAATTCACCTACCGGGAGTTGCACGAACGGTCCAGCCAACTGGCGCATTACCTGCACAAGGCCCGCGGCGTAAAGCCCGGCGACCTGATTGCCATCCGGCTGGACCGGGGCGCCGACCTGATCGTTGCCCTGCTGGGCGTGCTCAAGGCCGGCGCGGCCTACCTGCCCCTGGACCCCGCGTACCCGCAGCAACGGATCGAATACATGCTCGGCGACGCCAGGTGTACCGTGCAGATTGACCCCAAAGAACTCGGGCGGTTCGAAGAAGGCGCCGCGCAGTACGACCGGCAATACCGCGGCAGGAAGGTGGGCCCCCGCGACCTGGCCTACGTGATGTACACCTCCGGTTCGACGGGCCAGCCTAAAGGCGTAATGGTGGAACACCGAAGCGTGGTGCGCCTGGTGAAAGCGGCGACTTTCCTGCCCCTCACCGGCGCGGAAACGCTGCTGTCCACCGGTTCGGTTTCCTTTGATGCCACCACCTTCGAATACTGGGGAACGCTCCTCAACGGGGGGCGGCTGGTAATGTGCTCCCAGGAAGTATTATTGCACCCCGGAAAACTGGCCGTTGCCATTGCCGCGAGCAAAACGGACACGATGTGGTTCACGGCGGGCTGGCTCAACCAGTTGGTTGACAATGACATGCATGTATTCGACGGGTTGAGGACCATACTGGTCGGCGGCGACAAACTCTCGCCGGCGCACATGGCCCGGCTGCGGCGCACCTACCCCGGCCTGCGGATCATCAACGGGTACGGCCCCACCGAAAACACGACCTTCTCGCTCACTTTCCCGGTAGGGACCGTGCGCGAACACGACAACATCCCCATCGGCAAGCCCGTAAGCAACAGCACGGCCTACGTGCTGGACGCCTTGCAAAACCTGATGCCGGTGGGCGTGGTGGGTGAAATCTGCGTGGGCGGCGCCGGCCTGGCGCGGGGCTACCTCAACCAGCCCGCCCTCACGGCCGCCAAGTTCGTGCCGCACCCTTTTGCGCCCGGTGAAAAGCTCTACAAAACCGGCGACCTCGGCCGGTGGCTCCCCGACGGAAACATTGAATTCGTGGGCCGCAGCGATGAGCAGGTAAAGATCAGGGGGTACCGCGTGGAGGTGCAGGAAATTGAGAACGTGCTGCAAAACCACCCTGACGTGGAAGCGGCGGCGGTGATTGCCCGGACGGGCCGGGAGGGCCGCAAGGAACTGGTCGCCTACCTGGTGGCCCCGGCCACGCTGACCGTGCCGGCCCTGCGCACGTACCTGGGTGGTTTTTTGCCCGACTACATGTTGCCGGCCTACTACGTGCCGCTCGATGCGCTGCCCCTCACCCCCAACGGCAAGGTGGACCGCAAACAGTTGCCCGACCCGGAAAAGCAAGCCCTTCCGTCGGGAAAGCAGTACGTTGCGCCGGCGGGTGAAACCGAAACGGGACTGGCGCTGATCTGGCAGGAACTGCTGGGCAAGGCGCCGGTCGGCGCGGAGGATGATTTCTTTGAGCTGGGAGGTCACTCGTTGCTGGGCGCCAGGATCATGGCGGCCGTCCGGAAAAAATTCGGAACCGAGGTCAGCCTCCGGAGCCTGTTTGAGCGGCCGGTGCTCCGGGACCTGGCGGCGCTGGTCGCGGCCACGCGGGGAACGGCCGCCCTGCCCGCCCTCGTGCCGGGGGAACGGCCCGAACTCATTCCGTTGTCCTTTTCCCAGCGCCGGCTGTGGTTCATTGACAAGCTCCAGGGAAGCGTGAACTACCACGTTCCGATGGTCCTCAACGTAGCCGGTACGCTCGACGTATCCGCCTTGTCGGGGGCGCTGAAGCAGATCATGGAAAGGCACGAGGTGCTGCGCACGGTCATCCGGGAAGCAAACAGCGTACCCTACCAGGAAATCCGCTCGTCGGACGCCTGGGCAATGGGGCATTCCGACATGCAGTCGGCCGGGCCCGCCGCGGTGAGCCGGCGCATCCGGCAACTGCTCGACCAGCCCTTTGACCTGGCCGCCGACTACATGCTGCGGGCCCACCTGGTGAGCACCGGCGCCGGCGCCCATACCCTGGTCATCGTGATGCACCACATCGTGTTCGACGGCTGGTCGGCAACCGTGTTTACCAACGAACTGGTGGCCCTGTACAAGTCGCTCAAGACGGGCAAGGCCCACCGGCTGGGGGCACTGCCCATCCAGTACGCGGATTACGCCACCTGGCAGCGCAACTCCCTCACCGACCAGGTGCTGGGCGCCAAACTCGACTACTGGGTGGAACAGCTCAGGGGCGTGGAGCCGCTCAACCTTCCGTCCGACTTCGTACGGCCGGCCATCCAAAGTACCCGGGGCGGGTTCGCCACCCACCGGGTCGGGCCGGCGCTCCGCGAAAGCCTGCACGCGTTGTCGCGGCGGGAAGGCAGCACGCTGTACATGACCCTGCTGGCGGCGTTCAAGGTGCTGCTGTACCACTACAGCGACCAGGAAGACATCTGCGTCGGTACGGTGGTCGCCAACCGGTCGCTGCGCGAAACCGAGCCCCTGATCGGGCTGTTCGTGAACACGCTGGCGCTGCGGACCCACCTGGGCAACAACCCTACCTTTGCCGCCGTGCTGGCCCGGGTGAAAGAAGTGTACCTGTCGGCCTACGCCCACCAGGAGGTTCCGTTCGAGACAATCGTGGACAAAGTGGTGGAGGGCCGGGACCTGAGCCGGAACCCCCTGTTCGACGTGCTGTTTACCCTGCACAACAACCCAGCGCCCGCCGCCATTGACCTGGACGACGTGGTGCTGCACCGCGAGGCGCCCGAAACCCGGACCGCCCAGTTCGACATCAACTTCGACGTGACCGAAACGCCGGAAGGGCTGCGCATTGACGTGGAATACTGCGCGGACCTGTTTCTGCCCGGCACCATTGAGCGGCTGCTCGCGCATTACGAAACCCTGCTGGGGTCGGTCGTGGAGGCCCCCGGGCGCAGCATCCGCGCCCTTTCGCTGCTGCCCGCCCGCGAAGAACAGCTCATCCTCGGCCGTACGCCCACCCCGGAGGGCGCCTGGTTCAACCGCGGCCCCCGGCCTTACGCCAACGCACTGCCCATCAACGTGCGTTTTGAGCAACAGGCCGAGCAGAACGGCAGCGCCATTGCCGTGATCCACCAGGGCGAAGAATGGTCTTACGGCCGCCTCAATGCCCTCGCCAACCAGGTCGCCCGCGTGATCGGGCCCCTGGCCGGGCCGGGTGCGTGCGTGGGCGTGTACATGGACCGCACGCCCGCCTGGGTGGCCTGTTTCCTGGGCATCCTCAAGAGCGGCGCGGCCTACGTGCCCCTCGACACGCAGAACCCGGCCGACCGCGTCGGGCGCATGATCGCCGGCAAGGGCATGACTCTGGTGATCACCACCGCCGGCTGGTGCCGCGGCCTGAACGCGGTCCCGGTCCCGCACGTGCTGCTGGTGGATGAAGCCGATGCCGACCTGCGCGGGAAGGCCCAAACCGACGGCTTCACCCTCCTCGACCGCGTGGCCATCGAGGCAGCCGGCACCGCCAACCCGGTCAACCGCAACACCGTGCAGAGCTGGGCATACGTGCTCTACACTTCCGGCTCTACCGGAGAGCCTAAGGGCGCCATCCTGCACCACGAGGGCGCCATCAACCACGTGCTGGCCGAATACGAGGCCCTGGGACTGCCCGACGGCTTCCGCTTTCTGCAAAGTGCCGGAATGGGTTCCGACATCTCGGTGTGGCAACTGCTGGGGCCCCTGCTCAAAGGCGGCGCCGTGGTGATCGTGGACAAAGACGACCTGCTGGACCACGCCCGGGTCATCAGCATCATCGGGGCGCACCGGGTCGACCTGGCAGAATTCGTTCCTACCTACACCTGGAGCCTGCTCGAACACGTCAAGCACCAGCAACCGGCCGCGTCACTGGCGCAATTACGCTGGCTCATGCTCACCGGCGAACAGGTACCGGTGCAACTGGTCAACGAGTTGAACCGCCTCTACCCCCGGCTGCGGGTAATCAACTGTTACGGCCCCTGCGAGGCGTCCGACGACGTGGTGCAGCACGAGTTCACCGGGCCGGTGTCCGAAAAACAACCCTACGTGCCCATCGGGCGCCCCCTTGCCAACATGAACGTGCTGGTGCTGAACCGGGCCGGCGCCCTGTGCCCGGTCGGCGTTCCCGGCGAACTGTTCATCGCGGGGGTAGGGGTGGGCCTGGGCTACTGGAACATGCCCGACAAGACCGCCGCCGCGTTCGTGGAAAACCCGTTCCCGGGCACGCTGGGAAAGGTGTTGTACAAAACGGGCGACATTGGCAAGTGGCTGCCCGACGGGAACCTGGTGTTCCTGGGCCGGGTGGACAAACAGGTCAAGATCCGGGGCCACCGCGTGGAACTGGGCGAGATCGAAGCCCAGATCCGGCGCGAACCCAACGTGAACGACTGCCACGTACTCATCCACAAAGAGCCCGGCGGGAAAGAACAGTTGATCGCTTTCGTGGTACTGCGGGCCGCTCCGGCCGACGTGGCTGCCGAGGAGACCTCCCTCAAGGCCGCCTGCCAGGACCGCCTGCCGCCGTTCATGCAGCCTTCGCACTACGTGGTGGTGGAACGGATGCCGGTCAACCTGAGCGACAAGGTAGACGAAAAACAGTTGCTTCAGCACTACCAGCGCCGGGGCGACCGGAACCCCGACCCCCGCAAAAGCGCCGTTCCCCGCAACGAGACGGAAGAGAAGATCACCGGCATCTGGAAAACCATCCTCCGCGTGGAGGAAGTAGGGCTGGATGATAACTTTTTCGAGGTCGGCGGGCACTCCCTGCTGGCAACCCGGGTGATGATGGCCGTGCGCAAGGAACTCCAGGCCGAGCTTTCCATCAGCGACCTGTTTCGTAAGCCGACCATCCGGCAACTGGCCGCCCAACTGCTGGGCAAGAAACAGGCCCTGCTGCCCCCCATCCTGCCGCAGGACCGCCCCGAACGGATTCCCTTGTCTTTTTCGCAGGAACGGATCTGGTTCATTGACAAACTGCACGGCAGCACCCATTACCACATGCCGGCCGTCATCCGCCTGAGCGGCAAACTCGACCGGGACGCGCTGGCAAGGACTTTTGCGGGCATCGTAGACCGGCACGAAGCGTTGCGCACGGTTTTCCGGGAGGAAGAAGGTGTGCCCTACCAGGTGGTGCTGCCGGCCGGAGGCTGGACGCTCGACTACGCGCAGGTGGCCTACGACGAGGCGCTCATCGGGGAACTGGTGGATGGCGCCCTCAGGCAGCCCTTTGACCTGGCCGCCGACTTTATGCTCCGGGTCCGGCTGGTGCAGATGGAAAACGACGAGCACCTGCTCGTCCTCATCATGCACCACATCGCCTCCGACGGCTGGTCCATGACCGTGCTCATCCGCGAACTCATGGAACTCTACCGGGCGGCCCGCCAGGACGTGCAGCCGGACCTGGCGCCGCTCCCGGTGCAGTACATTGACTACACGCTCTGGCAGCGGAAATACCTCAGCAAAGTGATCGCCGAAAAGATCGGCTACTGGGAACGCCAGCTCGCCGAGGTAACGCCCCTGCACCTGCCCACTGATTTCGACCGGCCGGCGATCCAGGCCAACCGGGGCGACATCGTGGAGTGCTCCCTCGACAAAGAACTGACGGGGAAACTGCACGAACTCTCCAAACGGGAGGGCGTGACCCTGTTCGTAACCCTGCTGACGGCCTTCAAGGTGCTGCTGCACCGCTACACCGGGCAGGAAGACATTTGCGTGGGTACGCCCGTCGCCAACCGGATGCAGAAGGAAACCGAGCCGCTGATCGGGTGTTTCATCAACACGCTGGCGCTGCGCAGCACCGTCACCGGCAAACACCGCTTCAGCGAACTGCTGGCCCAGGTCAAAGAGATGACGCTCCAGGCGTACCAGCACCAGGAAGTGCCTTTCGAAATGATCATTGACCGGGTGGCCGGGAGCCGGGACCTGAGCCGTACGTCGCTGTTCCAGGTGCTCTTCTCACTCGACAACAACGAAGACCCCGGTCCCATTGAGGCGGCCGACATTTCCCTGCTGGCCGTTCCGTTCCGGCTGGGCATCAGCAAGTTTGACCTGAGCTTCAACCTCACCGAAGGCGCCGGGGGGCTGCACGTAGACATCATTTACAACACCGACCTGTTCCGCCGGGAAACCATTGCGGCCATGTCGGGCCACTTCCAGACCCTGCTGCGGGCCGTGGCCGGCGGCAGCACGGAGGAAGCCGGCGCCCTGGAAATGCTTACCCCCGCCGAAACCGTGCAGCTGGTGTCGGGCTTCAACCCGGCCGGCGTGCCTTATCCCCGCCACAAAACCATGGCCGACCTGTTTGACGGGCAGGCCCTGGAAACGCCCGGCAACCGGGCCCTCGTGTTCGGGGAAGTGCAATGCACCTACCGGCAATTGCAGGAAAACGCCAACCGGTTGGCCCACCATTTGCGCAACGCCGGGCTGCGGGAAAACGCCTTCGTCGCCATTTGCCTCGACGATCCTTTCCAGGCGGTGGTTGCCATGCTGGGGGTTTGGAAAGCGGGCGGCGCGTACGTACCCATTGACCCCGATTTCCCCGAGGACCGGATTGACTACATTCTCAAGGATGCGGAGGCTCCGTTTGTGATTACCAACGCACGGTGCAACGCGTTGCTGCCCGCGGGCGGTGCCGCCCGGGTGCTCATCGACACCGGGTGGGCGGCCATCGAACGCCAGCCGTCGGACGATCCGGCCAGTACGGTACCGGCCCGGCAGACGGCTTACGTGATCTATACCTCTGGCTCTACCGGCCGGCCCAAAGGCGTAATGGTGACCCACCAGAACCTGACCGATTATTTCCACGGGCTTTTCCCGGCCACGGGCATTGCCGCGTACGGAAGCTTTGCCCTGCTTTCCACGCTGGCCGCCGACCTGGGCTACACCACCTTGTTCGGTTCGCTGTTGTCCGGCGGTACGCTGCACCTGTTCGCGAAAGAAACCCTGGCGGATGCCGACCGGTTGCACGCGTACTTCAAACGGCACGCCATTGATTGTTTTAAAATAGTGCCCTCCCACTGGAAAGCCCTCCACCGGGACGCGCCGCTGCTGCCGGGCAAAGCCATCATTTTCGGCGGGGAAGAACTCACCCCTGACATCCTGGCAACGATCCGGGCGGCCCGCCCGGAAATGAGCATAATAAACCACTACGGCCCCACCGAAACCACCATCGGCAAACTTCTCCACCGCGTGGAAGCGGGGAAGGCGTACGAAAAGGTCCCCGTCGGGGCGCCCTTCTCCAACGCCCGGGTGTACGTGCTCAACGCCCACCGGAAACTGTGCCCGGTGGGGGTGCCCGGCGAACTCTTTATCGCGGGCCACGGCGTGGCCGCGGGCTACCACAACAAGCCGGGCCTGACGGCCGAAAAGTTCACCCCGGACCCCTATTCGGAAGGGGGGCGCATGTACCAAACCGGCGACCTCGTGCGCCGGCTGCCCGACAGCAACATCGTGTTCCTGGGCCGCGTGGACAGCCAGGTGAAGGTCCGGGGCCACCGCGTGGAACTGGGGGAAATTGAGAATACCCTGCGCAAATACGCCGGCATAAAGCAGGCGGTGGTGCGGGCCGTAAAGGATGCCGACGGCCAGCTGCACCTGGTCGCGTACGTGGTGCCGGGGGAAGCATACCAGGACGCCGAAGCCGTGGCCTGGCTGGGCCGGCGGCTGCCCGCCTACATGGTGCCGGCCCGGTTCGTGGAACTGGAGGCCCTGCCGCTGACTCCCAACGGCAAGGTAGACCACCAGGCGCTGCCTGACCCCGGGAACGCCCTGCCCGTGCAGCACGACTACGTGCGGCCGGAGGGTGAAACCGAAACCGGCATTGCGGCCACCTGGGAAAGACTCCTGCACGTACCCCGCGTGGGCGCCCACGACAACTTTTTCCGGCTGGGCGGCCATTCGCTGCTTGCCATGCGCGCCGTGGCGGCCATCCGCAAAGGGCTGGGCAAGGACCTGACGATCCGCGACCTGTTCCTGCACCCCACCGTGCGCGAACTGGCCGCGCTGCTCGCCGGGCAGCGGCCCGGACGGGCGACGCCGGCGCTTGCCGCCGCACCCCGCCCCGCCGACATCCCGCTGTCTTTCTCGCAGGAACGGCTGTGGTTCATTGACAAGCTCCAGGGAAGCCTCAACTACCACATTCCCATCGTACTGCGGCTGCGCGGCAGCTTCAGCCAGCCGGCGATGGACCGGTGCATGGCCGCCCTCACCGCCCGCCACGAAGCCCTGCGCACCGTGTTCCGCGAAACGGAAAACGGCCCGGTGCAGGTGATCCTGCCCGCCGGCACGCCGGCCGCCGAATATGAAGACTGGCAGAACGGTGGCGGGGAAGAAGACCTGCGGGCGTTCATCGCCCAGAAAATAACCGCCCCCTTCAACCTGGAGGCCGACCCGGTGATCCGTTTCAGCGTGGTCCGTTTGTCGGAGGCCGAGCACGTGCTGGTCATCGTGATGCACCACATCGCCTCCGACGGCTGGTCGAGAAGCATCCTGGTGAACGAGCTGGTGAGCCTCTACAAGCAGGCCCAGGCCGGGCAGGAGCCCGTGCTGCCGCCGCTGCCCGTGCAGTACGCCGACTACGCGCTGTGGCAACGCAGTTACCTCTCCGGGTCGGTACTCGAAGGGAAACTGGCCTACTGGGTGAACCGGCTGAAGCACGTGGAGCCGCTCAACCTGCCGCTCGATTTCGCGCGGCCGGCGCTGCAAAGCACGCGGGGCGACGTGATCGAGTACGCACTCAGCCCGCAACTCAGCGCGGAGCTGGCCGCCCTGTCGGGCCGGGAGAACAGTACGCTGTTCATGACCCTGCTGGCCGCGTTCAAGGTGTTCCTCTACCGGTATACCGGCCAGCACGACATCTGCGTGGGCACCCCCGTCGCCAACCGGTTGCCGGCCGAAACCGAACCGCTGATCGGGTGCTTCATCAACACCCTGGCGTTGCGCACGGACCTGGCCGGCAACCCGGCCTTTACCGAGCTGCTGGCCCGGGTCCGGGAAACCACCCTGTCGGCGTACCAGCACCAGGACGTGCCCTACGAGAACATCGTGGTGAAGGTGGTGGAAGGCCGCGATACGAGCCGCAACCCGCTGTTCGACGTGATGTTTTCGCTCAACAACAACCCGGCGAGCGAAGCGGTGCACATCCCCGGGCTGGAACTGGCGCCCGAACCGGCCGAACACACCACGAGCCAGTTCGACCTGAGCATTGATTGCCGCGAAACCCCCGAAGGGCTGCGCCTGGGCGTGGAGTACTGCTGCGACCTGTTCACCCGCGAAACGGTAGCGCGGATGATCCGGCACTTCGAGGTGCTCCTCTCGTCGGTGGCCGCGGACGCCTCCGGGCGGATTGACAGCCTCTCCATGCTCCCGGAAGCGGAGAAAATGCGCATCCTCGGGCAAACGGCCGGGCTGGAGGGATTCAACCGGGGTGAGGTAGCCTACGACAACACCCGCCCGCTCAACGTGCGGTTCGAGGAGGTGGTGGCGAAATACCCCGACGCCGTTGCCGTGGTAGACAAGGGGGAGGAGTGGACCTACCGGAGGCTCAACGAACAGGCCAACCGGGTCGCCCATGCACTGCTGGCATTGGGCGTGCAGCCCGGCGAATGCGTGGCCGTTTACCTCGAACGGAGTCCCGGGCTGGTGGCCTGCCTGGCGGGCATCCTCAAAAGCGGGGCGGTGTACATACCGGTCGATACGCAGAACCCGGCCGCCCGGGTCAGGAGAATGCTCACGCAGAACCCGCCCGCCGCGCTGGTTACTGACGCGGCGCTGCTGGGCAACCTGGAAGGCGGACTCGTGGCACGGGTGCTGCTGGTGGATGCGGCTCCGGAAGAAACCCGGCGGAAGCATACGGCCGCCGGTACGGCCGTCCGGGACGGGAACGACCTGCGCGAAAGCAGCACGGCCAATCCCCCGAACCGGAACCAGCTCAGGAGCTGGGCGTACGTACTCTACACGTCGGGTTCCACGGGCGAGCCCAAGGGCGCCATCACGCGCCACGACGGGGCCATCAACCACATCCTGGCCGAATACGAAGACATGGCTTTGCCCGACGACTTCCGCTTCCTGCAAAGCGCCGGCATTGGCTCCGACATTTCGGTGTGGCAGATGCTGGGCCCCCTGCTCAAAGGCGGGGCCGTGGTGATCGTGGACAAGGAAACGCTGCTTGATTACGAGCAAATGGTGCAGTTGCTCAACGATACGCGCGTCACGCTGGTGGAATTTGTGCCTACGTACGTATGGGGGCTGGTGGAGTACGTCAAAACCCTGCCCGTTCCCCCCGCGCTGCCGCACCTGGCGTGGATCATGCTGGTCGGCGAAAGCATCCCGGTGCAACTGGTGAACCAGTTGCTGGCAATGTATCCCGGCGTACGGTTGCTGAACGGCTACGGCCCCTGCGAAGCCTCGGACGACATTGCCCAGTACGAGATCAGGCAACCCCTGGAGAACGCCCTGCGGGTGCCCATCGGCCGCCCGGTGGCGAACATGAATATATTCATCACCGACAAGACCGGCGCTTTGTGCCCGGTAGGGGTGCCGGGGGAAATATGCGTGTCGGGCATCGGGGTGGGCGCCGGCTACTGGAACATGCCCGAAAAGACGGCCGCCAGCTTTATCCCCAACCCCTTCGAGGGGACGCTGGGGGATACCATCTACAAAACCGGCGACCTGGGAAGGTGGCTGGCCGACGGAAACCTGGAGTTCTGGAGCAGGATTGACAACCAGGTGAAGATCAGGGGGCACCGCGTGGAACTGGACGAGATTGCGACCCTGATCCGGACCGAGCCGCACGTGCAGGATTGCCACCTAGTCATTCACAAAAACGAAGGCAAGGAATACCTGATCGCCTTTGTGCGGGCCGGGGAACACGACGACGGCAGGCTCAGGGAACGGATTTACAGCCGCTGCCGGGGTGAATTGCCGCCGTTCATGCAGCCGACGCACTATTGCATCATGGCGGATTTCCCCGTGAACATGAGTGACAAAGTAGATGAGAAAGAACTGCTGAAGCGGTTCGTCGCCCAGGGCCAGCCGGATTCGGGAGAAAGCGGCCACCACGTGCCGCCGCGCAACGAAACCGAACAAAAGCTGATTGACATCTGGAAAACCGTGCTGGGCATCGAGACCCTGGGCGTGCAGGATGATTTCTTCAGCTGCGGCGGCCATTCGCTGCTGGTCACAAAAATAATCCTGGTCATCCGGAAGGAGTTCTCCCTGAACCTGCCGGTCATCACCCTGTTCAAGTACAGCACCGTCGAAGAACTGGCCGCTTACATTCAACTGGTGAAGCCCGAAGACAAAGACGAAACCATAGAATTCGAAATCGTAGACTTTTAATCTCCGGTTACATGATGAACATACATGTTGTTGACCGTATTTCCCGGCCGGCGTTCTACGCCGAGCACGTCAAAAAAGGCAAGCCCGTGCTGATCAAGGGAATGATGAAAGACTGGCAGGCGCTGAACTGGTCGAAGGCGTATTTCAAAGAGGTAGGCACAACCATGAAAGTGCCCGTCAAAACGGGCGACATCAGCAGCGGCAAAAAGGAGACGTTCCTGCTGAGTGAGTACATCAGTCGCATCGAAGCGTACGAACAGCGGCTGCACGAAAACAAAAACGCTCCTGCTCCCGGCTATCTGCACGACTATCCTTTTTTCTACGTACACAACCAGTTTGCCGCTGACATAGAGCCTTTTCCGAAAGAATTGTTTCCCGCCTGGTACCACAAGAATTTCCAGAATTACATCCAGTTTTTCGTGGGGGCGACCGGCAGTTGTACGCCGCTGCATTTCGATACGCTCTGCACGCACAACCTGTTTTTTCAGGTGGTCGGAAAAAAGAAGTTTTTCCTCATTCCGCAGACCCACAAGGAGGCCTGCGGAATGAAGAGCTGGCGGTGGGCTACGTTCAACCCGCTGGAACCGGATTACGCGGCGTTTCCCGCGGCGAAGGACGTTTCCGTGTACGAAGTGACCGTTGACGCGGGCGACATCCTCTACATTCCTTCGGGAATGCTGCACCAGGTGCATGGCCTGAGCTTTTCGGTGTCTTTCAACATTGACTGGCACACCCCCCGGAGCGTGGTCAAGGGAATGAGTGGCATATTCAAAGGGGCGCCCAAACAAAACCTCTACTACAACTGGCTGATCTTCCTGGGCGTGGTCTGCAAAGTGCCCCCCCGCAATATCTTTAATTATTACAAATCCTACCTCAATTACGTGAGCTAGGCTGACGGGTGGATGCCGGTCTGGCGGCAAGTCTTTTCACCGGTCCGGATGGTGAGAAACCGGCGGGAGAAAAAAGCAGCGATTTGAGTGAAATATTAAATTAATAAAGTATGAAAGTTGAGAGAGTAGAGAATTTATCGGAAGAGCGGTTCGTAGCGGAATTTCTGGTTCCCGGCAAGCCGGTGATCATTACCGACGCAATGAAAAAGTGGCAGCTGGAAAAGTTTACGCCCGAATTTCTGAAGAAAGAATTCGGCCACTACGAAGTGCAGGTGTACGACGATCTGTTTGACCTGCAAACCATTGACCCGCTGGCCGACTACCTGGAAAGTAATTTCGGCAAGGGCGAAGAGGCCGGCCGCAGCCTGCACTACATCCGGTGGTACACCAAGCTGAAGGAGATAGACTTTTTCTGGTCCGACGAACTGTTTGCCGAGCTTACCGGCGCGTGGCAGCACCCGGGCTTTTTACCCAACAGTTCGCTGGCGGTGCCTTTCGTGCCCGAAGGCGGGCAGGCCAACATCAACGAAACCCATTTCCCCTACAAGGGCCTCTTCATCTCGGGAAAAGGGGCGCGCACGAGGCTGCACCGGGACCCCTTCAACAGCAACGCGGTGTTGTGCCAGTTCTACGGCCGCAAAAAGGTGTTGCTCTACGCCCCTTCGGAGGCCGAGCACCTGATGCGCGATGGAAAGTTTGTGGACGTGGAATCGCCCGACCTCGACAAGTTCCCCACCTTCGGCCGGGGCACGCTTGCCTACGACGACGTGCTGCACCCGGGTGAAATGATCTTCTTCCCGGGCGGATGGTTCCACGACGTAAAGTGCCTCGACGACAGCATTTCGATTACCTGGAATTTTGTGCACGCTTCGGGCCTGGACCGGTTCTGCGAGTACATCAACCGGCACCCCGACGACGACCAGCTCGAAATCGTCCGCTTTTTCCTCAAGGATTGGGTAAGTGAAGACGCGGAAGCGCGGGACATCTCCGGTTTCCTCAAAAGTAAATTTTCCTAACGCAGCATTGCCCCACGGCGCGCCGTTGCCCGCGGCCCGCGGCGGGGATAAATACCTTCGCTTATGAAGACTACCGAAGTGGTGCTCCAGTTGCTCAACCAGGCCAAGGAAGCCGGCGTGCATCCTTTCCTGGACAGCGGCAAGCTGCGCCTGAAAGTGAACAAGGACCAGGTGCCGCACCAGGACCTGCTCTCCCTGCTCAGGCAATACCGGGAGGAGATCACCGGCTTTCTCCTCGAAGAAGCGGATCACCTTACCGAAATCCGGCAGCAGGCGCCGCGGATCGCCGCCCGCCCCCGCGCGGGAGCCGGCGACCTGCCCCTGTCGTTTGCCCAGGAGCGGCTGTGGTTCATTGACCGGCTGGAAGGGAGCCTGGCCTACCACATTCCCGTCGTGCTGCGCATTGCCGGCAATCTCGACCCCCGTACCCTCGAAAAAGCCTTCCGGGAGATTATCAACCGGCACGAGGTGCTGCGGACCACGCTGGTCGAAAAGGACGGAACGGCCTTTCAGCGCGTAAACCCGGCCGGCGGCTGGGCGCTTGGCTGCCCGGCGCAGCCCATCGGCGATGAGGAACAGGAGCAGGTCATCCGGGCCAGGATCGCCCGGCCGTTTGACTTGTCGAAGGATCACATGCTGCGGGCGGACCTGTTCAAAACCACCGGCGGCGGGCACCTGCTGGTGATGGTGATGCACCACGTGGCCGCCGATGACTGGTCCATGCCGATCATCGTCCGCGAGCTGGTCACGTTGTACCAATCCTTCCGGGCCAACCGCCCTTCCCCGTTGCCCCCCTTGCCGGTGCAGTACGCTGACTACGCCGTCTGGCAGCGGCAATACCTGAGCGGACCACTGCTGGAGAAGAAGCTCGACTACTGGGAACGGAAACTACGGGGCATGGAGCCCCTCCAACTGCCGGCGGGCGGCGCGCCCGGTGCCGTGGCGCCGGCCGGCGGCAACACCCGCTGCACCGACCTGGGCCCGGAACTGAGCCGGCACCTGAAAGAGTTGTCCAACCGTGCGGGGGTTACGCCCTTCATGACGCTGCTGGCGGCGTTCAAGGTGCTGCTCTACCGGTACACCGACCAGGAGGACGTCTGCGTGGGCACCCCCATTGCCAACCGGGCGCAGCAGGAAATCACGCCCCTGGTGGGTTTTTTCGTGAACATGCTGCCCATGCGCAGCACGGTGGCCGGGGAGCAGCCGTTCACCGCACTGCTGGCTGAGGTGAAGCGGACGGTGCTGGAAGCCTACGACCACCAGGACGTGCCCTTTGAAAAGATCGTGGAACGCACGTCGCCGGAAAGGAGTCCGGGCGGCACGCCGCTGTTCGGGGTGGTGTTTGCGTGGCTGACCAGCGACCCGCCCGGGGCCGAACCGCTGGACGAGGTGACGTTGTCGGCCGTGCCGTTCGAAAACGGCAACCCGAAGTTCGACCTCACCCTGATCGTGGAAGACCGGCCCGAAGGCTTGCAGGTCAACCTGGAGTACCGCAACGGCTTGCTGGGCGGGGAAGCCATTGACCGCACGCTGGAACACTACCAGCGGCTGCTGGCGGCGGTAGTGGCGGAGCCCGACCGCCCGGTGGGGACGCTCAACCTGCTGGGGCCGGCGGAAGAAAACCGGCTTCTGGCCGAATTCAACGACACGGCGGCGCCCTACCCGGCCCACACGACGGTGGTGGAACTGTTTGAACGGCAGGCCCGGCAGTGGCCCGGCAACGTTGCCGTCCGCGACGGCGCGCAGTCGCTCACCTACCGTGAGCTGGATGAAAAAGCCACGCGGCTGGCCCGCCACCTGCGCGATGCCTGTGCCGTGCGGCCCGGTGAACTCGTCGGCGTCATGACGCACCGTTCCCCCTGGATGGTCGTTGCCGTCCTGGGCGTGCTCAAGGCCGGCGCGGCGTACGTACCCATCGGCATGGACTACCCGCCGGAGCGGAAATCGTTCATCCTCGAAGACGCCGGGCTCCGGCTGGTACTCGTTGAATCGGCGGAGGCGAGCCTCCCGGACCGCCCCGGCACGGCCGTTTTCCGGGTGGACACGGAACTGGAGCGCCTGGGGCCCGCCGCGTCGGAATTACCCCTGGCGGCGGCGGCGGCCGGCGACCTGGCGTACGTCATTTACACGTCGGGTTCCACCGGCCGGCCCAAGGGGGTGATGGTCGAACACCGGAGCCTGGTGAACCTGTGCTGCTGGCAAACGTCGTACTACCACGTGACCCGACACAGCCGGAGCGCGTTGTTCGCCGAGCCGGCGTTTGACGCCTCCGTCTGGGAAATCTACCCTTACCTGGTCAACGGGGCGACGCTCTGCCCGGTCCGCGACAACGATACCCGGCACGACACCGCCCGGTTGCAGGAGTTCATACTTGAGCAGGAGATCACCCACATTTTCCTGCCCACGCAGGTATGCCTCGATTTCGTCAGCAACAAACGATCTGCCGGCAAAGCCACCATCCTCACGGGCGGCGAGGCGTTGGTGCTTCCCGAAAAGACGAACCTGAACCTTTTCAACAATTACGGTCCCACCGAAACCACCGTCCTCGCCACGGCCTACCCGGTGGGCCCCGACGAGACCGGCAGCGTACCCATCGGCAAACCGCTGAGCAACACCCGCGCCTACATCCTGAGCAAAGCCGGCGGGCTCATGCCGCAGGGCCTCGTCGGGGAATTGTGCATTGCCGGGGATGGCGTGGCGCGGGGGTACCTCAACGGGGGCGGCGTGACGGAAGAAAAATTCGTGCAAAACCCGTTCATGCCCGGCGTCATGTACCGGACCGGCGACCTGGCCCGTTGGCGGCCCGACGGCAACCTGGAATACCGGGGCCGGGTGGACGACCAGGTCAAGATCCGGGGCTTCCGGATCGAGCCGGGCGAAGTAGAAACCGTGCTCAGCCGGTCGGCCGGCGTCAGCCGGTGCGCCGTGACGGCCCCCGTCACCGCAGGCGGGAGCCGGCAACTGGTTGCTTACGTCGTGCCGGCGGGAGATTTCGACGAAGCCGGCATCCGGCAGTACCTGGGGTCGGTGTTGCCGCCCTACATGATGCCCGGCGTGTTCATCCCGCTCGGCCAGCTGCCCCTCACGGCCAGCGGCAAAGTAGACAAAAAGCGGCTGCCCGCCCCCGGGGAGGCCACCCTGCCGGAGAAACACTACGTGCCGGCCCGGAACCAGACCGAGCAGGAGCTGGTGGAAATATGGCAGGAAGTATTGAATGCCGGGCGGGTGGGCGTGTTCGACAATTTCTTCGAGGTGGGCGGGCATTCGCTGCTGGCCGCCAAAGTGATGGCCCGCATCGGGAAGGTTTTCTCGGTACGGCTGCCCATCTCGGCGCTGTTCACCCACCCGACCATCAGCGCCCTGGCCGGCCGGATCGCCGCCGGCGACGGGCAGGCTGCCCCGCCAGTGGTAGCCATGAATGCCGAAGGCACCAAACCGCCGGTGTTCTGCGCGCCGCCCGGCGGGGGAAACGTGATCCTTTATTACGAACTGGCCCGCGCCCTGGGCGCCGACCAGCCCCTGTACGCCTTCCAGGCCCCGGGCGCCGATGCGCAGTCGGCCCCGCTGCGGTCGGTGCCGGAAATGGCAAAAGTGTACATCGCCGAAATGCAGAAGATCAGCCCGGAAGGGCCCTACACGCTGGCGGGCTACTCTTTCGGCGGCGGGGTGATCTACGAAATGGCCCTCCAGCTGACGCGGAGCGGGTTCGGCGTCAAACAACTGATCGTCTTCGACGCGATGGCGCCCGACGCCACCGAGCAGCCCTACGACGAAACCCTGCCGGCCACCTATACCGACTGGCTGCTCTACTTCAAGGACGTCTACAACCTGGGCGCCCGGACGCCCGGTGAGCGGGTGGAACTGGCCCGGCACGAACTGGCCGGCAAACCCGAAGCCGAACAGCTGGCGCTGTTCCACGGCCGCCTCGCCCCCCGGGAGGCGGGCCTTACCCCCGGGCAGTTGAAAGCCTACATGGACGTGTACATGACCAACGCCTCCATTTCCTACGTGCCCGACAGCCGCGAGCCGCTCGACGTGCCGGTCGTGCTGTTCAGGGGCGAACAGACGCTGACGGCCTTCACCGACGAGCAGGTGGCCCGGCGGAACGAAATGGCGGCCGGCAAAGCGGAGCGCGAAGACCTGGGCTGGGGCGACTTTACCACGGGAAGGGTGGACGTCTACCCCATTCCCTGCAACCACATCAACATGATGGAAGGTAGTAACATTACCCTGATGATTGAATTCCTAAACAAACACCTTAATTAACTAAAAAGTGAATTTTATGTTAAATGTTGCGCAACCCCAAGTAAGTGTAAACAAGCAGGAACGTTCGGCCGATGTGATGGAATCCGAAGTAAGGTATTACAGCCGGCTGTTCCCGAAAATATTCGTGAAAGCTTCCGGTTCCTACCTCTACACCGAGGACGGCGAAAAGTACCTGGATTTCTTCAGCGGATCGGGCTCCCTCAACTACGGCCACAGCAACCCCGTAATGAAGCAGGCCATCATTGATTACCTGGAGCAAGACGGCATCATCAATTCCCTCGACCAGATGACCGGGGCCAAGCTGCACTTCATGCGGCAGTTCAACGAAGTAATCCTGCGTCCGCGCGGCTATGCGTATAAAATGCAGTTTTGCGGTCCTACGGGGACAAACAGCGTGGAAGCCGCCATCAAGCTGGCCCGCAAATTCACGGGCCGCGAGAAGATCGCCTATTTCGAGCATTCCTTCCACGGGATGAGCTACGGTTCCATGTCCGTTTCGGGCATGAAGAACAAAGCCCTCAAGCACGACTACACCCAGAATACGCTCCAGTTCCCGTTTGCCGAACACGAAAACAGCCTCGACCTGCTTGCCAGCCGGCTGGCAACGAGCAATCCCGCGGACCGGCCGGCGGCCATCATCCTGGAAACCGTGCAGGCGGAAGGCGGCATCCGGGTGGCCCCCAGGGAATGGGTGGAAGCCGTTGGCGCCCTTGCCAAAGAGTTCGGCGTACTGCTCATCCTCGACGACATCCAGGCGGGGTGCGGCCGAACCGGTACGTTCTTCAGCTTCGAGCAGATGGACGTGCAGCCCGACATCGTTTGCCTGTCGAAATCGCTGTCGGGGTACGGGCTCCCGCTGTCGGTCAACCTGATTAGTCCGGCCATTGACTGCTGGCGGCCCGGTGAGCACAACGGTACTTTCCGCGGCAACAACCTGGCTTTCGTGGCGGCAACGCGGGCCCTCGAATACTGGAAGAACCCTGATTTCAGCCGGGAAATCGCCCGGAAGGGAAAACTGGTGCAAGATTATTTTTCTACCGCCGAGTGGCAGGGAAGGGTAAAACTCAAGGGAAGAGGACTCATGTTCGGATTAGAAACCGAGAACGAAGAGAAAAATACCCTGTTGCAAAAAGTGCTCTTTAAGAACGGAATCCTGATGGATACCTGCGGTTACCAGAATAATGTAGTGAAAATTATGCCGGCCCTGACGAGCCTGGAAGCAGATATTGTCAAAGGACTCGGCATTATACGTAAATCCTTGATGGAAGCCGGTATCTGAAATTAACGTTCGCCGGGGCGGTGGTAACCGATTAATTCTCTATCTTTGCGCGCTTATCGGTGTAACCCCGGTTTGGCGATTGTATAACATTATTGCCGGGGTAAAGCCGTGCCCGGTAGAAATCGCCGGAACGCAAGAAATTCCCGAAAACAAAAAAGCCGGGTGGGAGCAAAAGGAAGAGCAGGAACAAAGGGAATACAAGTTTTATTTTATTGCATTGCTTTTGAGAACAAAAGTTTTTTTTCGGAAGTATCCATTAAAAAAATACTTTCCGGGCTCCTGCTCTTCTACTCCTGCCGGCCTGCATTGTGATCGGCCGTGCGCTGCCACCGGGGCAAAGATTCTGCCGGCGCGCAGCACGGCCGCAACCTCACCCAACGCCTTTTTGGTACCCGCACCGGAACGCGTCCGGGGGCTTGCCTTATCGGTACCACCAACCACTCGTAACAACCTCGATTATGCACAAGTTTTTTTTGATCTGTACGCTGGCGACTCTGGGCAGTATCGTTTGCCCCGGGCAGGAGAAATACAAGCTCTCGGGCAAAGTGACCGAGAAAGCCGGGACGGCGGTTGAGGCAGGCGACGTCATGCTGTTGCGGCCCGCGGATTCGACGGTGGTGAAGGTGACCATCATCCGGGCGGGACAGTTTGATTTCAACCAGGTTGAAAAAGGCGCATACGTGCTCAAGGCCTCCTGCCTTGGGTATGAAAACGCGTTCACCAACGTGCAGCTCGATAAGGACACGGAGGTGGCGCTGACCATGGAAGAATCACCCGTAGCCCTCCAGGGCGTAAGCGTGGTGGGGGAGAAGAACGTGTTCAGCAGCCAGGAAGGCAACCTGACCATGAACGTCGAGAACACGATCTTTGCGGAAGTACCCAACACGGTAGACCTGATGACCAAACTGCCCGGCATTCAGCTCACTCCGGACAAACAACTGGTCTACGCGATAGGCCGGGCAGAAGTGGTGATCTTCCTGGACAACCAGCGGGTGACCATGAACGATATTGCTTCCCTCTCTCCCCGCGACATCCGCGACATTGAGATCATCAACAACCCCTCCTCCAAGTACGACGCCGACGGCAGGGTGGTGATTCTGGTCAGGAGGAAAGTAAACGAGACCCAGGGCTTCAAGACGGACATTTCGGAAACGGCTTCCTTCAAAAGGCGCTACAACAACTATTTGCAGGCCAGTACAAGCGTGAGGCGGAACCGGCTGGAAGTGAAAGGGAACGTGCAGTACAATCACCTCAAGATCTGGGAACGCAACAGCCACGATTTCCGGATCGACAAGTACAACCTGTTCTCCAATTATTCGGCAACGTCGATCGAGAACAGTCCCCAGTTCGTTTTCGGGGGCGGCGTTTTTTACCAGTTGAATGACGACGATTACTTTTCGGTGAATGCCAACGCGAGAATCCGCGACGTGAGCTATCCCAACAACGCCATTTCGGTTTTCCAGAATGAGGTGCGGCAGGATAACATCATCACCAACACCTTCAACGACAACCGGCGGGTGTACTACAGCGGCAACGGCAACTACAGCAAAAAGCTGAAGAAAATAGGGGGGCAGTTGTTTGTCGGGGCCCAGTACTCGGGGTACGACGAAGACCTGGCAACCTCCATCTTCAACGGGTTCAACGGTACGCCGGAGGTAGAATCGGCCTACAACAACCAGCTCTTCAAGATCAACTCCCTCTCGGGGAGGATTGATTTTGAGAAGTCGCTGGGGAAAGATACCAAGTGGGAACTGGGCGTCAACGTTTCGAAAGCCGATGCCGAAGCCATTGCCGACATCCGCAATTACCAGCCCCCGGCAAGCACTTTCTCCACCTACGACTACGACGAACTCATTAAGGCGGGGTATACCCAACTGTCGGGTAAACTGGGCAAAATAAGTTACACGACGGGGGTACGGGCCGAAGACGCCCGGATCACCGGCGGGTTCCGCGACTCGACCAACCTGCTGCTCGACCGCAAGCAACTGATGCTTTTTCCCAAGGCCAACATCGACATTCCCCTCGACACCACCAGCGGGCTCACGTTCAATTACGCCAAAAGCATCCGGCGGCCCAATTTTTCGAGCCTGAACCAGATCGTGGTCTACCTCAATCCGTTCACCGAGTTTGCCCGCAACATTGCCCTCAAACCCACCGTTACGCACGACCTGTCGGTAGGATTCCGGTACAAGGACAAGCTTTTGCGCGTGTTCTACTACTGGCAGCAGGACCCCGTCTACTTCGGTACCGAGTTTGACCAGGCCCGGCAGGTGGTAACGCTCAAGGACCGGAATTACGCCCGGGAGGCCGGCATAAACGTGAACCTGACCTACCCGATCAAATACAAGCAGTGGAGTTCAACCAACGTGATGGTTGCCAACTTCAGCCGGATCACCGACCCGGATGCGGTACTCAACGAGCCCCGGCCCAACGTGTACTTCTACTCAAGCAACCAGTTCCAACTGCCCCGTAATTACTCCCTGCTGGTGACGGGGTGGTTTGTGACCAAAAGATTTACCGGCCTCTACGAACGGAACGGATTGTCGTCGCTGGACCTGGGCGTTTCCAAAACGTTCTTTGACCGGCTTTCCTTGACGGCAAGTTTCAACAACATCTTCCGGGGACAAAACTTTATCCAAACCTTCAACATTGACGACGTGTATTCCCGCGGCACCTATTATGAGGATGTCAGGGAGTTTTCGCTTACGTTCAAGTATTCCCTGGGTACGGTGAAGTCCGCCTTTAAAAACAAGGACACCGACATGAACATCGACCGCATCAAGTAGGCCGCGCAGTTCACTAAACACCACTTACATTATGGAGATAAGAGACGCTGACCTGGTATTTGTAAGGCCCAACCTGGTGATTGAGCCCCTGGTGGACAACTGGTACGCCTGGACCCACTTGATTTCGCCGGCCACCGCCGCGCTGAACATCAGGGAAAGGCACCTGAAAATCATGGAGTCCTACATAAAAAACCCCCAGCTCCACGCGACGGCCGTGAACAACCCCAAAATGCTCGGGGGGCCTTTCATCGATTACGGGGGTAAAAGGGTTGCGGAAATCGAGGAACTGCGGGAGCGCACGCTTGCGGGCTGCGCCGACCTGCTCGACTTTTGCGGGGACATTGCGCAACTCAACCAGTTGCTGCAGCAGGAAGCAAAGGGCTACGCCCTGCATACGCTTTATGACAAGGTGCCGGCCGCCCTCCGGGGCTACGTTGAACTCTTCTACGACCTCAACAACAATCCGGCTTACCGTTTTTTTGAGCCCCTGCTTTACAAAAGCAAATACTACAAGGAAGAACTGCAAAGCTTCAACCTGTTTCTGACCAACAGCGACGACGCCCGGTCTTTCGTGCTGAGTACGCCCAAACTGGCCGGCGAAAACGTGCTCCGGTGCAACGTGCCCTTCCGGGACAAGCGCATTGACCAACTGTTTGCGATGATGGATGCCCCGGCCCCTTACGGCCACATCCGGGAATTGTTCGGAATCGGCCCCGACGAAGAACCCCTGTTCAAATCCTTTTTTACCACTGAGCCACCCGTACCCTACCAGCGGTACGCCGGCGAGGGCGTGCTGACCCGGTATTTCGGGCACGCCTGCATCCTGGTGGAAACCAAAGATGCCACCATCCTGGTCGATCCGGTAATCAGTTACGGTTACGAGTCGGACATCTCCCGCTTCACATTTGCCGATTTGCCGGACACGATTGACTACGTGCTTTTTACCCACAACCACCAGGACCACATCTTGTTTGAAACGTTGCTCCGCATCCGGTCAAAGATCAAGCACGTAGTGGTGCCCAGAAGCAACGGGGGAAGCCTGCAGGACCCGAGCCTGAAATTACTGTTTGAAAAGATCGGCTTCCGGAACGTCATTGAACTGGGCGACCTGGAAGAGTTGCACCTGCCTCACTGCAAAATAACCGGGCTGCCCTTTATCGGGGAGCACGCCGACCTGGACATCAGGAGCAAGCTCTGCCACCTGGTGGAGCTGAAGAACGGAATGAGAATATTGTTTGCGGCTGATTCGTGCAACGTGGAGCCCCGCATATACGAAAGGGTGGTTGAAGCAGTAGGGGGAGCCGACATTCTTTTCCTGGGGATGGAGTGCGAAGGCGCGCCGCTCTCGTGGTTGTACGGGCCGCTGTTGCCCCGGCAACTGGAGCGCGACAAAGACCAGAGCCGGCGGCTGGCCGGTTGCAACTACGAGCAGTCACGGGCCATGATCGAGCTTTTTCAGCCCCGCGACGTGTTTGTGTACGCGATGGGGGCCGAGCCCTGGCTCAAGTTCATCAGCTCCATCAAATACACCGACGAGTCCAAGCCGATCGTCGAGTCGAACCGGGTGCTCGGGTACTGTGCATCCGAGGGCATCGTGGCCGAACGGCTGTTTGGCGAACGGATCATCGAGTACTGACGCAAAAAGCCCCGGCGATTTGTCCTGGTACAACCACAACACCTAAAAGCATATCTCATGAAAATTATAATGGCGGTACTGCTGGCCTGCTGCCTGCTCTTTCCGCGGGCGGGCGCAGCGCAAAACAGCGACAAGGTCATATTTGATGCAAAAGACACCACGCATGGGTACTACCTGGCCGTTCCCCCGTCTTCAAAAGCCATCAAGGGCGTTGTGGTGCTGTTCTGTAGTTTCACCACCCCTGAGAGCCTGCTGCCCGAGACCCGGATTCCGCAGGTGGCCTCTGCCAACGGCATCCTGACCGTGCTGGCTTCGGTAAAAGAAAACCTGTACGCCGATACGGCGGCCACCGCCCGCATGAACCAGATCATCCGGCACGTAGCCGCCAAGTACCCCGTGGACACGTCCCGGTTCGCCTTCGGCGGGTACGATTACGCCGGAAACGTGCTGTTGCGGTACGCCGAACTTACTTTCCAGTACCCCAACCGGTTTCCGGTCCGGCCCAAGGCGGTATTTGCCGTTGACAGTCCGGTTGACCTGTCGGGGCTGTGGAACTGGTCGGAAAGGCAGATCAAGAAAAACTACAGCCCCGGCACGGTAGCCGACGCAAAGTTTATCGTCGGCAAGCTCAGGCAGGAAATCGGGAGTGCCCAGCAGAACCCGGCGCGTTACAAGGAATTGTCCCCTTTCTACCGGGCCGATGAGGCGCCCGGCAATGAACAGTACCTGAAAAATACGGCCGTCCGCTTGTATTATGACGCGGACGTTGCGTGGCACCTGAAGAACCGGGCCAATGGTTATTACGACACCAACCTGCCGGATGCTACCGAGATGATCAGCCGCCTGCTGGTGGGCGGCAACAAAGACGCCGAGTTTGTCGCCTCCGCGCAGCCCGGCATGCGCAACAACGGCACGCGCAACCCAAACACGTTGTCCATTGTGGATGAGGTTGAATTCGTTGACTGGATCAAAGGGAAGCTCGACATTTTTGACCCGGTCAGTTGGGAACCGCCGTATCATTTACCGGCTCCGGAAGGCTGGGCTACGGAGTTGTTTGCGCTTCCCCCGGAATTTGCACCCGGCATCGCCCTCCGCGGGAGCGAAGCCATCCGTTTTATGCCCGGCTGGGACAAGGCCGGGAAAGAAGACTACTGGAGTTACAGTTACCTCTGGTGGGTGGAGGGAGACCCTGCCCTTACGGCCAAGCGCCTCGAACAATACCTCACCGAGTATTACGAAGGCCTGGTGGGCCGGAACATTGGGCCCAGAAAAATACCCCGTGAGCGGGTCGTGCCTACCCGCGTTGTCATGAAAGGGGTAAAAGCCGAACCGGGCGACAAGGATGCCTACCGCGGCACCATCCACATGCTGGATTACCAGGCGGAAAATCCCCGGCCCATCGTACTCAATTGCAGCGTATCCGTGAAGGAATGCGCCGGGGCGGGCCGTACGGCCGTTTTCTTCGAAGTCTCCCCCCAGCCGGCCACCCATTCCGTCTGGCAAAAAATGTCCGAAGTCCGCAGGCAGTTCAGTTGCAAAAAGTTGCCCGGCTCGGGCTCCTGACGGGGTGCAAACCTCGCGGAATTCATTTTCTCTTTCCGGCAAAGACATTTTCGGGCAGTGTGCTTTGCCGGCGGCAGGCCCGTGTGCGCACGAACAGCCACCCGGTACTCATCCCAAACCACTACGACAATGAATCAGAAGCTGAATGAAAAGATGCACCAGCTCAAAAAGTTGTACCAGTACGTCCGGTATGTTCGCCCGTTTGCGGCAAACAACGAGCGGCACGGCATGCCGCCGGACCGGGTGAATATTTCCATCTTTTCGGAGCCCCGGGGAGGGTCAACCTGGCTGGCAGAAATATTGTGCCGGTTGCCCGGCAGTATCCTGATCTCCGAACCCATGTTTCCCGCTTTTGATTACGACGAGATCAGCGGCGTTAAATTCTGCGGCAACCAGTACATTCCCGAGAATGCCGAATGGCCCGAGGCCCAGGAGTACTTCCGCAAACTCTACAACCTGGAAGTCAGGTCTCTGGCCGCCCTGCGCCTGTATTACTACAACGACGACCTGAGCAACATTGCAAAAGCAAAGTACTTCATCCACAAGGACGTAAACAGCAACATGCTGCTGAGTTGGGTGACCCGCCGATTCGCCGTCAACCCGATTTACCTGATCCGCCATCCGTGCGCAGTGATCGCTTCCCAGTTGAAATACCAGCACTGGGATTACATCATCAAGGACATAAAAGCGTATTTTCCTGATCCCAACGACCGGCACAAAGAACTTTACGAACACTACCGCGACATCATCGGGAAGATCAGCCTGCCGGAAGAGCGCATGGCCGCCGAGTGGGCCTTACACAATGTGGTTCCGGTCACTCACCCTGAGAATGACCGGCGCTGGATTACGGTTGCTTATGAAAAACTTTTCATGGACCCTGAGTCCGAACTGGAAAGGATATTCAAGCGCCTGGGCATGGCCCTGCCCGCCGGCATTTTGGATTACGTGAGAAAGCCCAGTATCACAACCGTTGAAGGGTCGAAATCTTTCATTCAGTCCGGCAAGCAGCTCTTGTCCTGGCAAAAATCCCTTACCCAAAGCCAGATCCGCAATATTCTGAACATTACCCGGGAGTTCGGGCTCGATTTTTACGACGCTTCACCCGAGCCGGATTACGCACGCATCTACGGCAGGGCCGTAAAAACAGTCAACTAATGGTACCTGGCATCCCAACGAACCAGTTACCGGGGAGCGGGCCCGGGCGGGTATTGTGATTCCGGTTGCCGTCAAATCCTTCTAATGCATTGTTCCATGACTCTTACCACGTTCCAGTTGAAGACGGTGCTGCTGACGACAGCAGTGCTTTTTTCAGTTTGCTCATTCGGGCAGCAAAAGACAGTACCCTCTTTCCGGTGGGCAACGTGCCCCGATTGTCCGTTTCCGGAAGCTGAACCTGCCTTTCTGAAAGAACTCGACATTGCTTTCGGTTACCTGACCGTACCCGAGAACCGGGTGCGGGACAACGGGCGAAAGCTGCGTTTGTCGGTTGCGGTGTTGAAATCGCGCAAACCCGATCCATCACTGCCGCCGCTGGTCATTTTGCACGGCGGACCCGGAGGAAGCGTAGTAGGACGGATTTCGTGGCAGTACGACCAATTGCGGCAGGAAAGAGACCTGGTATTCATTGACCAGCGGGGATCGGGCTACTCTGAACCTGATTTTTCACCCGAGATGAACCAGCAGGTCATGAACGTACTGTCGGCAGACTATTCTCCCGCGCAGGAAATGCAGGCCAGAACCGCCATTGCCGCTCAGGCAAAAACAGCTGTCGTCAAAAAGGGCGTTGACCTGTCGGCGTACAACAGTCATGCAATTGCCGCGGATGTAAACGACCTTTGCCGCCTGCTGGGATTCAAGACGTGGGACTTGTGGGGTACCTCGTACGGCTCCAGAATCGCCCTGACCATGATGCGGGACTTTCCCGAAGGCATCCGGAGTGTAGTACTTGAGTCGCCTATTCCGCCCAATGCAAGGTATTTTGAGAACATGACGGTCAACTTTGTGCAGGCCCTCAATAAACTCTTCGAAAAGTGTGCGGCGGACCCGGCCTGCCGGCAGGCTTACCCCGACCTGCGCAAGCAATTTTACGAAGCCATTTCGTCGCTGGATAAAAATCCCCTGGTCCTGGAAATGAATGACCGTACTAAGTTTCCGGATGGAAAATTTGTGATCAACGCCCAGGACATGCTGCTGGGGTTGCAGCAGGCCCTGTACGGCAAAGACATTTATCCCATTCTGCCGCTCCTGATCGAGCAGATAAAAGAACGCAACAAGGTGGTCATGCAGGCTTTTGCCCAAAGCATGTCCGATGGGTTGTTCCGCATTGACTACGGTTTGTATTATTCGGTGATCTGTTCGGAGTGCATTCCCTTCAACAACGTCAAAAAGTTTGAGGAGACTTCAGCCAACTTCTGGAATGGAATAAGTTTTTACAAGGACGAATTCAGCATTTGCAAAACCTGGAACCCGGCCGCACCCGACAGCCTGGAAGGCGTTGCCGTCTCCTCAAACATTCCCACGCTGATTCTGTCCGGCGAAATGGACCCGATGGCTTCTCCCGCAATGGCCGCATTGACCAAGGAAACATTGCCGAATTCGTATTTATATACCTTTCAGAATGTCGGGCATTTTGTAACGGGGGAGCGCAATGCAGTTGATCTGTTGGGGAAGTTTCTCGATGACCCGGGCAGCAACCCGGATACTAAACGGTACGTGAGTTCAGTCAAAATTCCATTTGTTACCGATGTGCACGTTCACAATGGCATCGTGCGGATGGCACCCAAATTACAATTGAATGCAAACGATCTGGCTTACAAGATCTGGATCGTTGTCCTCATTGTCCTGCTGGTGACCGCCTGCGTGCGTTTGCTCCGACACCTGGTCCGTGGAAAAGAGAAACATACGGGAAGGGTTGAAGAAAAAGGTTTGGTTGTTTCCGGAATCCTGTCTGCCGGGTTGTCACTGGTTTTTATTGGCGGGTTGAGTTGGGCGATCTACAAAACGGCACAGGTGAATTACTTATTACTGGGATTCGGTCTGCCGGGTGCTTATGCACTGATACTTTTTTTGCCTTATTTGATTGTTGGCTTGCTCATTTTGCAGCTCCTGCTGTTGTTGCGGTCCCGAAACAAGCGGAATAAAAAGAACGTACTGTTGTATTCTTTACTGCTGCACGTGCCCTTTACCGCTTTTATACTTTATTTCAACTTGTTCTATTGATAACCGGGGCCACGGCGCAATCTGGGATGATGCCGGTGCATAACCACAAGCAACGGTAGTACCGGTAGTATCAGGTGTTACCTTAAACACCATTCACCGGACACCGCCTAGCAGGAGAAGGATAAGCCCTTCGCGTTTGACTGCTTACGGGTAAAAGGCACAAAGCCCTTTCCCAGTACCTGACACGTTACCTGCACGTCTTTGGTGATAACGCTCCCGAAAATATTGGCTACTGATGCATCGGCGGCGTCGCGTCCGGCGGCTATTTTGACCAATCCATTGAGCGGAGCCAGCCGGGTAGCGTCGAATATGAGCCATTGTCCGCCAATGTAGGCTTCAAAGCAAGCATGAAAATCGGGTGGATTGAGCTGGTACGCGTAGCCGGTAAAGTACCGGGCGGGAATGGTCAGGGCACGGCATAAGGCAATGCCCAGGTGGGCAAAGTCCCGGCACACCCCTGCTCGTTCGGTTACCGTATCGTAAGCCGAGGTTTGCGAACTGGTGGAGCCGCTCAGGTATTCTACATTCTCGTAAATCCAGTCGGTAATGGCCATCACTTTCGCATAGCTGTTTTGGATGTCCCCGAATTTGCTGTAGGCAAGCCGGTAGAGCTTATCGGACTGACAATACCGGCTGGGAAACAGGAAAGGGAGCACCGCCCCATCCATCTGCACGACGGGCACGGCCTCCAACTGATCTTGCTCAATGACTTTATACCGGGTCTCAACCGTAGCCTGGTAGGAAATCGTAAGGGGCGTCTTTTCGCTCACCTCCAACCGCGCAAAGCGATTTTCGCCATTGGCTGAGATTAACTCTTCCATTTTGATGGGCGGCTCGGTGGTAAAGGTTTCTTCGAGTACTGCCTGCGTGGGGGTTCGCAGGGCGTGGATACTTAAGATCAAGGTAGTGGGGGAGCTGACTTCATAGTCAAGCACGGAGGAAACCCGGAATTTCATGGGAGCTTATGATTGGGATGGTCTATGGGTAAATAATTCGATGCGCAGCTACCAAATGGCAGGCAATGGGGATCAGGAGCCGGACTTATTCCCCGGTTGGGTCTTTTTTTGCGGAGACAGCCGGCTGATGGCGGCCTCCATCCAGTCTTCCGGCAGTTGGTGTAGGGTGTTCTTTAAAGCGGCGGCCCACTGGGAAGAGATGGGTTCCAGGTCTTTCTTCTCGTACCGGTGCTCGATGAGTGTAAAGCTGTCTTTCTGGTACAGCACCACGTCAATGGGAAACTCAACGTCGTTGGCGCTGACCCGGGTAGAATCAAAAGAAAGAAACCCGGCCTTCAAGGCTTGCTTCAGGCTGCAATCGTTGTCAAGCGTACGGTTGAGAATGGCTTTTCCGTGCCCGGAGTTGCCGATGATCACGTAGGGAGCCCCTTGGCCCAGTTCGACCCAGTTTCCCTCCGGGTACAGCAAAAACAACTTGTGTTCCTCATCGTCCCTGAGCTGGCCCCCGACAATCGTGTTGAGGTTGAATTTAAAGCCGGCCTTTTCCAGCGAAGCCCGGTCTTCCTCGGCCGCCCGCCGGACCTGTTCACCGAAAGCGTTTACCGCTTTGTAGAGTTTATTGTGTTCGACGCCTTCTTCCAGCAACTCCCTGAAATACTGAATGGCCTTGTCGCGGACCGACCTCAGGCCACTGGTCATGATGAAAAGGGAGTGTTTGTCTTTTTGTTCCAGGAACACTTTTTTTTCACGGTTGTATCCGTGCCGGAGGTGATGCGGGTATCAGCAAGCGCAAGTAATCCCTCTTTTACTTTGATCGCTAAACAATAGGTCATGAATTGGAGCAGCCAGTGGTCCGCCGGCGGTTGGGTAGATATTGAAAATCAAGTGGAATACTTTGGACGTATAAGCTCCCACCCGGAATATAGGAAAAGCCTGGCACTAATCGACCATTGACGGGTAAAAAGAAAGGCAAAGGAGCCGGCAACCGTTCGGCAGTCAACCCCCGGGTGCCCGAAGGGGGCTGGGCGTGGGACCGGAAGATGCAACAAATACGGATTTTGGAAAACAAGTATTTATCCCTTCACTCCTCCGGCCTTTTTGCCGTAAGAAAAGGGCATGGATGCGGGCAACCCAGGAGGATCGCTATCCACATCGTCACCAACCATCCGGTCTATAACATGAGAAAACTGCTCAAACCCGCCCTCTGCTTTGCGGCCCTTTCCCTGCTGGTGTTCGCCTGCGAAAAAGGCGACGACCTCTGGGACGCCATGATCCCGGAAACGCAGGACCAGCCCACCACCACCCAGATCCAGGGCTACGTCTTCCGCCCCGCCCTGGTGGGGGCTACCGAAGAAAACGTTCGCCAGCTTAAAGTACCCGCCGGCTTTACCGTGGGCAAGTTTGCCGAAGGCCTGGGCAAGCCCCGCATGCTGCTGGTCACCCCGGCCGGGCACGTGTACGCCACCGATCGGGAAGCCGGCACGGTAACCATGCTCCGCGATACGGATGGGAACGGCGTGGCCGACCAGCGGAGCGTAGTGGCCAACATCAAACAGGTGCATGACCTGGCGCTGTACGGGGGCAAGATGTACCTGGTAGCCGTTAAAGAACTCTACGCCGCCCCCCTCAACGCGGACGGTACGCTGGGACCGGTGCAACTGCTCATCAGCGACCTGCCCGACGGCGGGCAGCACCCCAACCGCACCATTGCCTTCGGGCCCGACGGGCTGCTCTACATCACCGTGGGCAGCACCTGCAACGCGTGCCCGGAACCCAACCCCGAACACGCTACCATCCTGCGGGCCAACCCCGACGGCACCAACCGGAAAATCTTTGCCAAGGGCCTGCGCAACACGATTGGCTTCGGCTGGCACCCCCAGACGGGCGAACTCTGGGGCCTGGACCACGGCATCGACTGGCTGGGTGACGAAGAACAGAAGGAGGAGGTAAACAAGATCGTGCAGGGGGCGGATTACGGCTGGCCCTACATCTACGGCGACGGCAAGTACAACCCCTCCGACCGACCGCAAGGCGATACCACGTACGCCCAGTACCTGCAAAAAACCACCCTGCCCGCCTTGCTCTACCAGGCCCATTCGGCCCCGATGGACATGGTCTATTACACCGGCAACGGTTTTCCGGCCGAGTACCAGAACGATGCATTCGTCACCATGCGGGGCTCCTGGAACCGCTCCCGGCCCTCGGGCTACAAAGTGGTGCGCCTGCACTTTGAGAACGGCCAGCCCACCGGGTTCGAGGACTTCCTGACCGGCTTCCTGGTGGACAACAACCGGGCCCATTTTGCCCGCCTGGTGGGCCTGGCCCAGCACCCGGACGGCTCGCTGCTGGTGGCCGACGACACGAACGGCGTGCTCTACCGGGTATCGCACGGCGGGCAGTAACTACCCGATAACGACGCATCATTTATCCACCTTACCCTCAACCTATTTATGGCAGACAACCAAAAATACGCACTGGTAACCGGCGCCACGGGCGGCATCGGGTACGAACTGGCCAGACTGCTGGCCCAAGACAAGTACAACCTGGTGCTGGTGGCCCGCAGCCAGGAGGACCTCGACCGGACGGCCGCCGAATTTAAAGGGCAGTACGGCATCGAGGTGTTTCCCCTCGCCAAAGACCTGTTCCAAAAGCAGGCGCCTTCCGAAGTGTACGACGCGGTAAAGGCCCGGGGCATCGAGGTGGAAGTCCTCGTCAACAATGCCGGTCAGGGCCAGTACGGGGAATTCGTGGAGACGGACCTGAACCGCGAACTTGAAATCATCCAGCTCAACATCGTAGCCTACGTGGCCCTCACCAAAAGCTTTCTCAAAGAGATGGTGGCCCGGGGCTCGGGTAAAATCCTCAACGTTTCGTCCATCGCCGGGGAAATACCCGGGCCGCTGCAATCGGTGTACCACGGTACCAAGGCGTTTATTACGTCCTTTACCGAGGCCGTGCGCAGTGAGGTAAAAGACAAGGGGGTAACCCTTACGCTGCTGTTGCCGGGGGCCACGGAAACGGACTTTTTCCGCAAAGCCCAAATGGAATCGTCCAAGATGGTGAAGGAAGGCAGCATGGACGACCCGGCCAAGGTCGCCAAAGACGGGTACCAGGCCCTGTTGGCCGGCGATGACAAAGTGGTGTCCGGCTTTAAAAACCAGATGATGGCCGCCGCCGGCAACCTGTTGCCCGACGAGGTAATGGCCGACCAGATGCACAAACAAGCGCAGCCCAGCCAGAAGGATTAGGCGGACAGGAATGCGTTTGGGGGCAAAATTGCGCCTCAACCCGGTGGATGCAACATGGATTGCACCGGTTTTAAGGCTGCTGCCGGCGATATACAAGCAGAATGCCCCTGCCGGCGGATCCGCATCGCCGATCCGGAGTTTACCGGCGGCGGTTGCAAGATCAGATTCGCCCTTTTTGAGCTCCGGATCGGCGATCTGAATCTCTCTGCCGCCGGTACGCAGCTTGATCACGGCGTTCTGTAAATGCAAAAGGCGTAATTGGAGATTGATACCGGCGGTTTCCGGTTTCAATGCAGTAGCCGCTCCGCGGGGCAAAAAGACCAAAACGATGTAAGCATAAAAGCCCGGCGCAACCGGGCTTTTTGATTTCTGTACCGCTGTTACAAACCAATGATTGTACAGGCAGGAGAAGGGGGCAAAACGAGCCACCGTTTTAATTGCAGTCGGTTTTTGATAAGTTGGGACTATAGGGTCATTATCGGCAAGCAAAAGAACAAAGATGAGTGTTTGGGTTGCAATCTCCTGGGTAGTAACAGGAATACTCCTCTTAGGTTACTCCTTAAAGGAGTTTGTCAAAGTGTCGAACATAAACCGTAACGGAGTCAGGGTAATGGGTAGAATCGTGAATCTGATTGAGGATGATAAAAGTGATTATAAGCCTTAAAAATAAAAAACTTTGAAAAAATTAAACATAGCGACCCCAAGACTTAAGATACGGGCTCTCAAACGAACCGACCTGAACGACTTTTACCTGTACCGTTCCAATCCGGACGTTACAAAATACCAGGGTTTTGATGTAATGACGCTGGCGCAGGCAGAGGAATTCATTCAAGAACAACTTGACAAAGAATTCGGTACGGCGGGAGAATGGATACAATTCGGGATTGAAAACAGGACAACCGGTAAAATCATCGGTGACTGTGCCGTTAAACTTGACCAAAACGATCCGAGGATTGCTGAAACTGGAATTACAATTTCACACTTTGAACAGGGAAAAGGCTATGCGAAGGAGGTTTTGTCAGCCCTTTTAAAGTTTCTGTTTACTTCAAAAGACATTCACCGAGTGGTGGAAATTGTGGATAGTGAGAATATTGCTGCAATCAATTTACTAAAAAGCCTTGGATTCAGACAGGAAGGACATTTCATTGAAAATATATTCTTCAAAGGAAAATGGGGGAGTGAATTTCAATTCGCCATGCTAAAGCGGGAATGGGAATGCCTGGCACGTACCGCTTAAAGACCTTTACTGACTTTAAAGTCGGGTTAACGGGCAGGTGTAGTATGGCAACACCAGTAAGGGCAAGATGGAGATCGAAAACGGCCCCCGGCAGGCCCGTCAGATGGATGCCTTTGCCGTCCGGTCAGTCAAGTCGCCAGGGTGGGTTCTTGCGGTTGGGACCGGCGTAGTAGAGAATCAGTTGGTTGCCGGCCGGGTCTTTGAGGCGGGCTTCCCGCCAAAGCCACGCCTTGTCGCTGGGCAACTCCTCGAACACCATGCCTTTCGCTTGCAGGGCGGCCACCCACGCATCGAGTTGCGCGTGCTCAAAGTATACGGTTACCCCTTCGCCGCGGGGCAGGGCTTCCACCCGGTGAACCGAGAAGGTAGCGTCGCCGGCCGTGCACTCGAACCGGGCGTAACGAGGCAGGGCTGCCACGATCAGCCGCAGGCCCAACTGCTCGTAAAAGGCTACTGACCGGGCCACATCCAGGGCCGGTACGGTGACTTGGTTCAGGTTCATCTGCCTAAAATTTCCGGAAGATACAACCAGGAGGAAAAGGATTAAAGGAGTGCTGTGTTTTTTGTCCCGGGATATACAAGGAGGCCGGCTGCATTGCAGCCGGCCTCAGCTTGTGTGGGGAGCGGCCCGTGCGGACACCGCCCCCTTCCTAACTCAAAAATGCATCTGCTCAGTTACCAATCACCACTTTCTTCACCGTTTTGTGCGCCCCCTGCTGCACGGAGAGGAAGTAGAGGCCGCTGGGCAGGCCGTGGGTGTTTACCCTCAGCAGGTTCTCCCCGGCACGCACGGCAAAGTCCTTGCGCAAGGTACGCCCACCGGCGGCACCCGACAGGGCGACCACTGCCTTGCCTGCTTCCGTGGCCCGTACCTTCAGGTGCAGCACGCCGTCCTTCACCGGGTTGGGGTACAGCGATACCGTTTCGGCGGCCGCCCCTTCGAACGATTGGCGGGCCGTGGCCGTGGAGAGCTGGGTAAGCTGCCACTGCTGGTTGAGGCCGCCCCCGTAGGTCCACTGGTGCACGTTGGCCCCGTCGGCGGTGGAGTTGCCGTTTACGTCAAGGGCTTTGCCCGAGTGGCGCGCGATGAGCCGGTAGTAACCGTCGGTGGTGGCTTCGATCTTCCACTGCTGGTTAAGATTGCCGAAATACGTCCACTGCTGCACATTGGCGCCGTCGGTGGTGGCGTTGTTGGCTACGTCGAGGGCCTTGCCGCTGACCTTGCACACGAGCCGGTAGTAGCCGTCGGTAGTGGCCGTGATGATCCACTGCTGGGCCGTGGAGCCGTTGTCGGTCCACTGCTGCACGTTGGCGCCATCAGCAGTAGAACTATTGGAGACGTCGAGGGCCTTGCCCGAGTGGCGGGCCGTAATTTTATACGTGCCGCTGAACGTACCCGGCGGGGGCGTGGTGGTGCCGCTGTTGCGGAAGAGGGCCGCGTTGGGAATCGCCTGCTTGGTAACGCCCGGGCCGCTGTAGCTGACCGTAAGTCCTTCGCCGCCCGTGGCTTCGAAGAAGGTAACGCTGATGGCGTGTTTACCGGCTTTCAGGCCAATGGTGCCGGAGCGTTCCTGGAGGCCGTGCAGGCCGTCGTTGTTGACGACCTCGGTGGTGCCGATGGAGAGCTTGGAGCCGTCATCGGAGGAGGTGTAGAACGTGTAGGTGCCGTCGGTGGGCACGTTCACGAAGCCCGCGTACTTGAAGCCGTAGTTGTCGGTGCGGTTGCGCACACTCATGTCGAAGTTGGCGACGTTGCCGCTCTTGACGGCCGTGAGGGCGTCGAAGTTGGGCAGTACCGACCAGGTGCCTTCGTAGTACTTGTACTCCACACCAGCCACCGTGGAGGCCGGGTTTTCGGGCGTCCGCAGCGTCACCGGCGGCGTGGTGGTGGTGCCGGTGCCGTACAGCGTAGTTACCCCGTAGGCCGGAACGGTGAGGGTTACCCGGTTTTGGCTCACCGTCAGCACCGAGCTTTGCCAGTAGCTGTTGTTGCTCGACGTGTAGGCGTTGAACGAAGAAATCGTGAACGCCAGGGTAGCAGGCACGTTCACCGTCACCTGCTGGGCACCCGCGTTGCTGTTGATGAGTACCACCGTGAGCGACTTGTCGGTGTCCTGCACGTACGAACTGGCGCTGACGCCCGCGTTGGTGGAGGAGGTGCCTACCCGCACCGCGTTGGGCCGGATGTACTTGGAGAAGTGCTTGAAGCTGTTGTACTTGGCCGCACCGCCCATGGCCGTAGCATCCGTCAGGGTGGAGCCGCCCACGGCCGCGCCGTCCGAAAACTGCCAGTAGATCCAGGCGCTGTTGAAGCCGCTCACGATGGACTGGTGCATTTTGAGGGCCACGCTGAAGGCGCCGTTGTTGGGGAAGCCGGTGGAGGGGGCCAGCCAGGGGGCTTCTTCCCCGGAGGTTTCGGTCATCCACGACTTTTTGTTGTAGAAGCGGAAGCCTTTCACGTTGTCGGGTATGCCGCCCACCGGGGCCGTACCCCAGCCGTTGGCCCAATTGTCCCACAGCGCCGAGTTGGAGCCGGCGCTGCTCACGCCGTCGGGGGCGTAACCGTGAATGCAGTAGTAGTCGATGGCGGCCGTGGCGGCGGGGTCCTTGGCGATTTCGGTCAGGTACTGGAGGTTCTTGTGCACCACCAGGTCGCCCGCGGTGTTGGCGGAGTTGCCATATTGCCACAGGCCGTAAGCGTCGTTGCCCAGCAGGTCTTCGGGGCCCATGATCCGGATGTTGCGCAGGTCGGTGTACTTGTTGAATTCGGCCCGCACGGCTTTGAGGGCCGCGATGTAGTACGACGACAGCGGGTAGGTGCAACTGTTGTAGAACGTCTCGAAGTTGAGTTCGTTCTGGATGCTGATGGAGTAGAACTGCACCCCGTTCCGGTCCTGGAAGCCTTTCACGTAGGCCGCCGTGCTGCGGGCAAACTGCGTGAGGGCACTGGTGTTCTGCACGCCGTCGAAAAACTCGGCGCGGGGCGTGTTGGACACGTCCAGCTTGCCGCCCGTGAAGTTATCCGTCCAGATGAACGGGAAGGGCACGTTGGCCGCGGGCAGGGGCCAGGCCGCCCCGCCGTACTTGTTGCCCGAAGTCACCTTCAGCCAGGGCGCCGGCGACCAGATCGAAGCCGTCAGCTTGAAGTCTCCCAGTTGGGTTTTCCGGGCGGCACCGGCCTTGGCCATGGCCCCCGCAGCCCGCGGCCCGACGTTGGCGTAATCAAATTTGAGGATGTTGGCGGCAATGTCGGGACCCATCACGGCGATCTGCGCCCGGTTGTTGTTGAACAGCCGGGTGTAGTCCGAAGCGTTGGTGTACGTGCGGACGTTGTTGCCGTCGGGGCCGGGCAGCGGCGGGTTGTTGTGAAACCAGGGGGAATTGTAGGTGTTGTCGGAGTAGGGCGACACGAAACGGGGCACCAGGTCCATGCGCAGGATGGAGCAGCCGGCATCGTCGTAGTACAGGTTCTGCATCCAGGTGGTTTCGCCTTCGGTGCCCGACAGGCAGGTGCCGAATCCGTCCATCACTTGGTGCCTGGTGGCCGGGTCGATGTTTACGGTCGCCTGGCCGAAGGAAGGCAGCACGCCCCAGAACAGCAGGAGCAGGGACAGCCAGAAGTGGACGGCGCCGCTGCCGGGGCAGCGCGTTCCAGCGGGCAGAAAGGGCCGTTGCGGAAGAAATACGCGTTTTTGCATAAATAGAACGTGGTTAATTGGTTAAAAAAAGAGGTTTTCGATCATAGGCGCGAACCGGCCGAAAGCGATTTACCGGACCACAACTTTTTGCACCGCGTGGTGCGTGCCCCGCTGCACCCGCAGCAGGTAGAGCCCCGCCGGCAGTCCGCCCAGGGGCACGCTTACCCGGTTGTCGCCGGCGTGGAGGTGCAGGGTTTGCCCGATGGGTTTACCACCCCGGCTGTTGCTCAGCACGAGTTGGGCCGTCTCGTCTTCCCTGGCCCGGATGGACAGCCGCAGCACCCCGTTACTGACCGGGTTGGGATACACGCGCAGCCCGGCGTCGGCCGCTTCTTCGAAGGAAAGCCGCGACGTGGCCGTGGAGAGTTGGGTAACCTGCCACTGCTGGTTGGTGCCACCGTTGTAGGTCCACTGGTGCACGTTGCCGCCATCGGCCAGCGAAGCGTTGGCTACGTCCAAACCTTTGCCTGAGTGACGGGCCGTGATTCTGTAGTAGCCCCCGCCCACGTCCTCAAACCGCCACTGCTGGTTGTTGGCGCCCGAGTAGGTCCACTGGTGCACGTTGCCGCCGTCGGTCAATAAATTGTAGCTCACTTCGAGGGCCTTGCCGGTGGCCTTGTTCACGAGTTTGTAGTAGCCGTCGGTGGTAGCCGTGATGATCCACTGCTGGGCCGTGGCGCCGTTGTCGGTCCACTGTTGCACGTTGGCGCCGTCGGCGGCAGAACCATTGGAGACGTCGAGGGCTTTGCCCGAGTGGCGGGCCGTGATTTTGTACGTACCGCTGAAGGTCCCCGGCGTCGGGGTAGTGGTGGCCGTGCCGTATACTTCAAATTCCCACAGCGAATAGCCCCAGGCCGTGGCCCTTGCCGTGCCGTACATCCTGATGTAACGTCCCGTGCCGGAGAGGCCCGTCAGGTCGTCGAGGGCGCCGTTGCCGGTGGTGGTGCTGTACAAGTTGGTCCAGTTGGTGGCGTCGCCCGACACCTGGATGCTGTAACTGCTGGCGTAGGCGGTTTCCCAGTTGAGCACCACGCGGTTGATGGCATACGAGGCGCCCAAATCCACTTGCAGCCACTGCGGATCACTAAAGGGGCTGGCCCACCGGGTGGTGGCGCTGCCGTCAACCGCCAGGGCGGCGCCGAGGGTCGTGCTTTCGTTGGCCGACGAGGTGGCGGGCTTGTTGAGGGCCAGGTTCGTGCCCGCAACCGGCGCCGCCGAGGTGGTGACGCTCAGGGCGGTGCTGGCCGCCGACCGGTTGCCGGCCGCATCGCGGGCTTTCACCGTAAAGCTGTAAGTCGTGGCCGCCGCAAGGTCCGTTACGGTGACGCCGGTGGAGGTGCTGGTGACGGCAGCCGTGGTGGAAGCCCCGATGAACACTTCATAGCCGGTCACGCCCACGTTGTCGGTGGAAGCCGACCAGGTGAGGCTTACGGAAGAGGCCGTTTTGCCGGGGGAAGTCAAACCCGTGGGCGTGGTCGGGGCCTGCGTATCGGTGGGGCTGGTCAACGTGGGTTTGTAGAAGTTGCCCGTCTGGCAATACAGGTACAAGCACTGGGTAATTTTGCCGTAATAGTCGCCGCCGTCGTTGCTTTTGGTATCGGTGTACGAGCTGTTCAGGTGGTTCTGGTAATGGGTGGTATTGTCGACGGCCATGGCGGCGCACCCGAAGGCGCCGGCAAACGAGGGGCTGTGCCAAGTGCCGAACACGGTCCCGTTCTGGTAGTAGCCATCCTTCACGTTGGCCTGGCCGCCCAGCGTGTTCTTGACGAAATTGGTCGTTTTGGTGCAGTACGTTTTGGCGGCGGCCGTGCCGTGCCACAGGTAGTCCACGGCAATGCGCCAGGGCGTGCGGCAGGCGTCGTAGTAGTACCGTTTCCCGTCGAAGGACCGCCGGTCGTCAACGGCCCGCTGCGAGTAGGACCCGTCGGCCCGGCACCAGTCGGAAACCAGGCCGGTGGTGGCGCCGCCGTTCACGTTGAGGTTGTTGTTGATGATCTCGTAGCACTTGGCGGCCACGTTGTTCCAGAAAGCGACGTCGTTGGTGAACTGCCCGAAGAGGCGGAAATAGGCGGGGGCGAAATAAGAGGGGTTGGTCAGGTCGGAGCCGCCGTAGCCGTAGTCGCCCGGTCGCAGCACGTACGTGTTGGGCTCCACCTGGTGCACCTTGATGGTATTGATCAGGGATTTGGCGTCGGCTTCGTAGTTGATGCTCCCGGTGCTGCCCCACAGGCTGTGCGCCACGATCAGGGCCATGGCGGCGTCAATCTCGGCGTCGGTGGCGCCGCCGGGTTGCCATACTGCGGTGTTGCAGCCGCTGATGAGCCAGTTCATGGCCCCGTTGGCGTCGCGGTTGTCTTTGTAATAAAGCCACAGGCCGTCCAGCAGGGTCCGGTCGGAGGCGTACACGGCCAGCAGCATGCCGTAGCCGATGCCTTCCGAAACGGTCTTGTCCGGTTCCTGCCATTTGACGCGGTACCGCCCGTTGGGACAGGTGGTGATGTAGGTGCTTTTCCACGAACTGTAGGCGGCGGCCACGTCGGCACCGCTCCGGCCGGCCGGCATGATGCCGAACGCGTAGGTTTGGTTCTGGAAGGTTTGCCCCGTGGCCCGGTGGAAGGGCAGGAGCAGCGCCAGCAACAGGGTAGCCACAAAGGCGGGGAGTAGTGGTTTCTCCATGGAGTGTAAATGGGTTAGGGATGCGTGATGAATGGATTGAATCATTGTTTTGAAAGAGAACCACCCCTGTCCCTTCCTTGCTAATTCTCCTTTTTGCAAGGAGGGGCCGGGGGTGGTTATTTCACAAATGCACTTGCTTTCATTTACCGAATGACTACTTTTTGATGACCACCTTGCGGACCGTGCGGGTGCCGTCTTTGGTGACCACCAGGAAGTACAGGCCTTCCGGGTAGGCCGAAACGTTCAGCCGGAACGTGTTGCTTCCTTTCCGGGCCGCCCGGAGGAAGCTGCCCACCGGCTGCGAGAGTTGGTTGACGAGGGAAAGCCCGACGGGTTGGTCGGCGTTGGCCTCCAGGTCCACCCTAAGGGTTCCCCGGGCCGGGTTAGGATACACCGTTACCGCTCCGGTCAAACCGGCTCCTTCGGCGGCAAGGCGGGCACTGCCGGAAGTGAGGCGGGCATTGGCCCAGTCGGCGTGGTCGCAGTAGTTGTTGTCGCCGCCATTGGTCACCACCAGCCGCAGTTGGTTTTTGCCGGCCACGCTGAGGTTGATGTTCTTGGTAGCCGAGGTGGTCGTCATCGTACCCGAGGAGTAGGCCGGCACGTTGTCGAGGTACACTTCGAATACGACCGTGCCGCAGGCGCCGTCCATGGTCTCGTCGTCAATGCCGATGTCGGAGAGGAAGGAACTGTAAGCCCCGCCCAGGTTGTAGACTACTTCCGAAACCGCGTGTACACCCAGGCCCTTGGCGTAGGTCACCCCGTTCAAGGTAAGGGTGCGGCCGTCACCGGCCAGTGCCTCGCCGTTGCTCTTGTCTTTCTCAACGGGTCCGTGGCCGTTGGTGGCCGATGCCCAGGTCAGATCACTCACGTACGTAGTGGTGCCGGTCGGCGGGGGCGTACCCGACCCGGAGGTGTAGAATTCCACTTCGGCCACGTTGCCGTAGCCGCCCGCGGGGGAGAGGTAACGCAGGTAGCGGTAGGCGGTCGTGTTGTTCAAATTGACTTCCTGCCAGGCCACGGTGGGCTGACCCGGCACGGTGTACAGGTCCACGAAGCCGGCGCTGCTGCTGGTATTGGAACCCTGGAACTTGCCCCCGGCCATCCGGTTGGGGTCCGTGGACCGCGGGTAGAAGCGGATGCGGGAGACGGTCTTGCCGCTGCCGGCGTCGATGCCCGCGTAGGCGCCGTCGGCCGCGGCGGCGTCGAAGTACGTGGCCGTGTTGCCGTCAAAGGCTTTGTCGAACGTACAGGTGGCGCAGTTGCTCCAGGGTGCCGTGCCGAAGGCCGTGCCCGTTACTTTGGTGTACGTCGTACCTGAAGAAGCGGAAGTGGTGACGGGGAGGGCCGTGCTGGCGGCCGATGCATTGCCGGCGGCATCCCTGGCCCGTACGGTCATGCTGTACCCGGTGGAAGCCGTCAGGCCCGTCACGCTAAAGCTGGTGGTGGTGCTGGAGCCGGCAAAGGTGGTGCCGCGGTACACGTCGTAACCCGTCACGCCCACGTTGTCCGTGGAAGCCGTCCAGGTTAGGGTAAAGCTGCTGCTGGTCACGTTCGAGGCGGCAAGGCCCGTGGGTACGGTCGGCGCCTGCGTGTCGGCAACGGAAGTGCCCGAACCGGGCGCCGGGTAGTTCCTGGAGGCATCGTCCAGCACCAGTACCCAGTCGTTGCCCCGGGCCTGCGCGCCGGGCGGGTCGAAGGAGAGGGTACCCGCATTGGCGTAGGTGTTGATAAGCGTAGCGGCGCCCGTACGGGGGTTGTACCACCAGGCTTTCACGCTGCTGCCAGTTACTTTGCCCAGGTTCACGGTTTTGGTCTGGCCCGTGGAGAAGTAGATGAAGGCGTAGTCGGCGCCGCGGGTGGCCTGCATGTGGTCGGCCCCCAGGCCCGGGTCGCCGCTGATGAGGCTCTGGTCGGGCACGCGGCTCAGAAACGGACGGGAAAGCATCAGGTCTTTTACCTCGGTCATTTGGTAGGCGCCGGGCAGGTCCATCGCCTGCCGCCAGTCCTTGCCGTTAAAGGTGCCGCCGAAATACCAGATGGGTTTGGCGCCGTAGGTGTGGCCGAACGCCCCCGCAAACAGCGACCAGTACGCCGCCTGCCGCACGTCGTAGTCGTCGAAGTAGCCGTTGGCCGCGTTCCAGTTGATGTCGTGGTTCTCGTAGCGGGGTTCGCCGTCGAAGGTGGGTTTGGGCGGCGTCAGGGCGTAATCCTGCTGGATGTAGGTGTAAGAAATGTCCCAGTCCCGCTGCCGGTGGCCCGTCTGGATCATGTTGAAATCCATCCAGGGGGCGGTGGGAAAGAAGTTGGTTGCTTTGCCCGGCCCCATCGGGTGAAAGGTCATCAGGTGGTTGCCGTCGAGCCCCTTGATGCCTTCGGCCATGGCGTTCCACTTTTGTTTGATCGTCTCGTCGGGGTTGCGGTCGCCGCCCATGATCCAGATGATGTTCGGCTTGTCCTTGTAGCGGTTCGCCAGGAACTGGCCGTAGGTCCGGGCGTTGGTGGTGTTGAACATCGTGCCTTCCAGGTGGTTGCCCCAGGAGGGCAGAAAGCCGACGTACATGCCTTTGGCGGCGGCCCGCTCCACGATGTAGTCCGCGTGGTCCCAGTAGTCGTACTGGGTGGCGTCGGCCGGGTCGGCGCCGGGCGTGGTGCGGGGAGAAGCCGGGTCGAGGTTGTTAAGCGGCAGGTCGCCCATGGTGCTGGCCGTGCCGGGCCCGGGCCACTCGTCGAGGGCTACCGCCTGGATGACATTGAAGCCTTTCAGCCGCCGGTTTTCCAGGTAGGTTTCCACGTCGGCCCGGTTCAGGTTTTTAAACAACTGCCACCCGGTGTCGCCCAGGTAAAAAAAGGGGGTTCCGTCGCTGTGTTGCAAAAAGCGGCCGTTGGCCGAAACCACCAGGCGGCCGTGCGCCGTCCAGGGAGCTTGTGCCGCGGCGTGGGCCGCAATGAGCAGCAACAGGCAAAGCAGCCCGTGCCGCCTCGTCAACGTAGTGCGTCTGCTGTAGGTCATGGGTAAAAAAATTGGGGAGTAGGAGGGAGGGGAAAAAACCTTTCGGGTTTCGGAAACCCGAAAGGTTTTAGGGAGTATGCCACTTTTACCGGGGTTATTCCACCACCAGCTTCTTGGTTACGCGTCTGCCGTCTACCTGCACGACCACGAAGTAAAGGCCCTTCCGCAGGGTTCCGACCGGCAGCGTCAGGGAGTTCGAACCCCGTACTACCGCCTTTTCGGCCCGCAACCGCCCTTGCGCCAGGGCATTGTTTACCGTCACGGAGGCTTTGCCGGCGGCCTCGGCCGTGAAGTCCACGCGGACCTGCTCCCTGGCCGGGTTGGGATATAGTCTAAGAGCTGTTTCCGCTGCTTCCATGCTCGTGCCCAGGCGGGCTCCGCCGGAGGTGACAATCACCAGTTCGGGCTTGGTGGTACTCTGGCGGGAGTTGAAGCCGGTCCAGGTACCCAGGTTGGTGTTCAATCCAAAAGTCACCACCTTGTCGCCGGCCAGTTCGGCCTGCACCTTGGCCGTAACGTCCACCTCCACGTAGCCCGTAGCCCCCGTCAGCACGCTGCTGGTGATCTGGCTGCCCAGGCTGGGCTTGGTACCGCCCTCGGCCCAGGCGTCGGTGGAAGCGTTGTTAACGTACAAGGTCGGCGCGTCGATGCTGGTCTTGTACACCCGCAGCCTGGCCGAAGTCACGCTCCCCGTCACGGTTGACAAGGCGAAACGCATGAACAGGTGGTTCCACTGCGAGGCGCTGATGTTGGCGTTGGTGCCGGCGGCCACGTCGCTCTGGGTGTCGGTGTCGTCGGTGGGGTTGAGCGTAAAGGTGCCCCCGGTGCTGCCCGCCGAAGTGGTGACACTCAGGGCGGTGCTGGCAGCTGATACGTTGCCGGCTGCGTCCTTGGCCCGTACTGTTACCGAGTAAGTGGTCGAAGCCGAAAGACCGGTCAGGTTAAAGCTGGTGGTAGTGGAAGAGCCGGCCAGGGTGGTGCCCCGGTAGATGTCATAGCCAGTCACGCTTACGTTGTCGGTGGAGGTTGTCCAGCTTAGGGTAAAACTGCTGGAAGTCACGTTCGAGGCAGCAAGCCCCGTCGGTACACCCGGCGCCTGCGTATCGGTGGTGCCCGTCGCGTACTTGTCCAGGTTGGCGCCGGCAATCACGGTGGGGGTAGTAATGCCCGGGCCCGTCCAGGCCACGGCCAGGTTGTCGCCGCCGCCCCCTTCCTTGTGCAATACTTCGAAGTAGAACTTGCCGCCCTTTACCAGGTACACCTGCGACGACCGCTGCTCGGGGTACTTGCCCCACTCGCGGGAGTTGGACCAGCCGGGGACGTAGGCCACGCGGGCTTTGTCGGCCGGGTTGGTGCCCGAGCTGAACCACAGTTCGGCGTTGTCGTCGCCGGCAATGTAGAGGTTGTACCAGCCTTCGGTGGAGGGCACGATGTAACCGCGGATGCGGGAGCCGTAGTTGTCGGCCACGTTGGTAGGCCCTTCCAGGCTGGTGATCAGGTTTTTGCTGGTGGGCGGGGTATTCACCGGGATCGCCGACACGGCCGTACCCGTCACGTTGGTCCAGTATTCGCGTTCCACGTTGCCGGTGGTCGTAATGGGCGGCGGGGGCGGGGGAGGGGTGCCGCCGCTGGTGTTGCAAATCTGGTTAGCCAGCGTGCCCGAGCCGCCCAGGCCCGACCACGGGTAGTCGCTTACCACGTCCCAGGCAATTTGCCGGAAGATGGCGGCCTGCCCTTCGGTAAGGCTGGCCGGCTTGTAGGTCACGCGGTTTACGGGGCTTTCGCCGTAGATGCCCACGTAGTGCGTGAGCGACACGAGGTAGGCGCCCTTGTCGGTCAGGTGCAGCCCGTCGGTAAACATGGCGGCGTTGAAGTCGGTCATTCCCGGCACGCGGCCGGCTTCCATTTCGATCTTGAGTTTTGCCAGGGCCAGGCCCGAAGGCATGATGCGGATGGCTTTGCCCGGCTGCTGGGTGTCCATCAGGTCGCGCACTTTTTCGAAGTACACGCGGAAGTTGCAGATGGCCTGCACGAAGTTGGTGGCCGCCGTGCCGTTCACGCCGCCCTGCCCCTTCGACCAGCAGTCGTCGAGGGACGTGGAGGGCCATTGCAGGTACAGCCAGTGCTGCACGTTGGCGTTTCGGTTGCGGGCCTGCGTAAAGAACCGGCCGCTGTAGTCGGCTTCGTTGTCAATGGAGCGGCAGTGGCCGGCAAAGGGCTGGGTAAACAGGTGGTCGAGCACGTGGTTGGCGAATACGGTGCGGTAGTCGGGTTCGCCGTTGGCCGAGCCCGGGTGGTCCCAGATCCAGTCGGTGGGGGCCCCGGGAATGGTCGTGCGCAGGTAGGTGTGGGCCTTGCCGGCACTCTGGGTAATGGCCGAAAGCATTCCGTTGTTGGTATCGGTCAGGCTGTTGCCCAGGTGGTAGGTTTTCTGGGCCAGCACGGCTGCGGGCAGGCCAAACAGGACCGCCAGCAGGCAAAGGCACGTTTTGAATCGGTCTAAAAATGTTTGCATAATCAATGAGGTAAGGTTGAAGGAAAGGGCAATGGTTGGCGGCTACGGGGAGGGCCGGACGGGCATGTACGGACCCGCTACCCGCCGGCAGGGCGGGCATGAACCGGAAGCGAAGCCGCCCGCGGGGGCGAACTTGCGTTCCGGGCAGGAAGGGTCGGACGGGAAACGGTTACCGGTGCGTCGGGCTACCGGTCGGGTGGGCGGCGGGCTGGCGGAAAGGGAGTAAGAATGTCGTCATAGCTTATGAAGAGAAGAAAACGGCAAATGGGAAAAGTACCAGGGCTCCGGGCAAAGGCACCGGCGGCGGAGGGGAGCCCCCCTCCGGCCGGGCAGGTCCGCTTAAGGGAATGGATGGGTGTTGAAAAAGTAGCGCATGGCACTTAAGCGGGATAAAAAATGACTTAACGGGGATAAAGCTAGTCGAACCGAAAGATAAAATCAAGAGCCGCTTTTTATAACCAATTGATCAGTAGCGCTTTAGTTTCATGCTTGTACACTTCACGACCAGTGGTACGGGTAAGGAAATCAGGTATTTGTGCGCGTTTCGTTTCCGCTTTTATACACATTAAAAAGTGAAACTTTTTCCCAACATTTTTTCATATCACGCTTTGATACGAATCCATCCGGCACCTTGCTTACAGTGGGTCGGGTAACGAAACACCTGCCCGCCCCCGGTTGACAGCCTCCCTTTACGGCGGGTCATCCCGCTGGGTACTTTTTGCCGCCGGCCGGCAAATTGGATGCAGATTCTATTGTTTTCGTTATGAAATATATAAAATGATTTATATTTTAGGCGTTAATTCCCCCACGCTCCCGGCAACCCCCGGTCCGGCAATGCATTAAAAAAAATGGGTTGCCGGCACGGACATCCGGGGCGTCACACCGTAAACTCTCTGTTGCATCTCATGTCCCGGTACCTCTTTCTGGCGGTGGTTTGCGCGTTACTGAACCCTGTGCGGCCCCGGGCGCAGCACAAGGAACTTGAGTTTCTGCACTTTGCCCCCGGCGGGCGGCTCTCCCAAACCACCATCTCCTGGATCACTCAGGACGACAAGGGCTTCCTGTGGCTGGCCACCGAGGACGGCATGTTCCGCTACGACGGATACACCTTCGGGCATTACCCGGCAAACGCCAACCGGCCGGGCAGCCTGCCCCATAACCTCTTGCTGGCCGTGCACAAAGACCGGCGCGGGGTGCTCTGGGCCGCTTCCTTCAACGGCCTGTGCCGGTACAACCTCGACGGCGACTCCTTTACCCGCTTCGCCCCCGACCCCAAAGATGATTTCGGGGCCCGCGGCAACTTCATTCAGCGCATCGCCGAAGACCGCAGCGGCAACCTGTGGCTGGCTACGTACAACGGATTGTACACGTTCGAGCCCCGCACGGGCCGCTTCGCGCACTACCCGGCCAACCCATCGGCGCCCGGTGGTCTGGGCAGTCTCCGCGTCCGTTCGCTGCTCATCGACCGGCAGAACCGCCTGTGGGCCGGCACCGAGGAGGGGCTGAGCCGCCTCGACCTGTCAACGGGCAGGATGACCCATTACGCCGCCAACCCGGGTGATTCCAATGCCCTCAACAATAAGGTGGTGCGCTGCCTCTACGAGGACCGACGCGGGTACCTGTGGGTCGGAACCCAGGGCGGCCTGCACCGGCTGGACCCGGCCACGGGGCGCTTTACCCGCTACGGCGGGGGACCCGGCAACCCCGCCGGCCCGCGTTTGGACATCGTGCTGTCACTGCTGGAAGACGCCCGGGGGCGGCTGTGGGTGGGCACCTGGAACGGCCTGCACATCAAAGAACCCGGGCAGGAAACGTTTACCACCTACCGCCACGACCCGGCCGACCCGGCCAGCCTCAGCGGCAATACCATCACGGCGCTGTTCACCGACGGGGCGGGCGGCATCTGGATCGGCACGGACCGGGGCGTCAACAAGGTGGAAACCAACCAGAAGAAGTTCCGCCGTTACTTCTCCAGCCCGCAGGCGTGCAAGAACGACAACAACCGCGTGACGGCCCTGTGCGGGGACGGCGCCGGCGGGTACTGGCTCGGCGTCAGAAACGGCATCGTGCGGCTCGATCCCAACAAACAACCCTGTGCGTACATCGACTGCCGCAGCGGCGACCAGGACGTAGACGTGCAGTCGCTGGCCCGTGACCGCCGGGGCAACCTGTGGGTGGGGACCGGGGAAGGCTTTTTTGCGCTCGACGGGGCGGGCCGGCGTACCGCCGACTTCTCGCACGCGGTGGGCTGGACGGTGTCGGACATTTACGAGGCGGCCGACGGAACGCTCTGGCTGGGCACGCTGAAGGGGCTCTATACTTACCACCCGGCTACCAACACCCTCCGCAGCTTCTTCGCCCGGCCCGGCGATCCGCGCAGCCTGAGCGACAACGGCGCGGCGACCGTACGGGAAGACCGGGCGGGCAACCTTTGGATTGGCACGCAGGCGGGCGGCCTCAACCGCTACGACCGGCGGACCGGCACGTTTACGCACTACCGGCACCGGTCCGGCAACCCGGCTTCGCTCAGCAGCGACCAGGTCACGGTGCTGCACTTGGGCGCGGGCGGCGGCCTGTGGGTGGGCACGGGCAATGGGCTCAACTTCCTTCCCCCCGGAAGCGGCGCCTTTACGCGTTACCCCGACCCCGAGAACCGCATCAGCGAGGTGCACGGCATCCTGGAAGACGGCCGCGGCAACCTGTGGATCAACTACCGGGAGGGCATTGCCAGGTTTGAGCCCCGCACCAGGGCGTGGCACTACTACCAGGTGAGCGACGGCCTCCAGTACGAATACAACGTGGGCGACAACCTGCGGAACGCCGCCGGCGAGATGTTCTTCTCGGGCGTCAACGGTCTTACCGTATTCCACCCCGACAGCATCCGGCCCAACCCGTTCGTGCCCCCCGTGGTGATCACCCAGTTTTCGGTGTTCAACAAGCCCGTAACGCCCGACGGCACGCTGCTCACCAAGCGCATCAGCGAAACGCGGGAGATTTCCCTCTCGTACCGCCAGGCCATCTTTTCCTTTGAATTTGCGGCCCTCAACTTCATCAACCCGGAGGAGAACCAATACGCCTACAAGCTGGAGGGCTTCGAGGACGACTGGAACTACGCCGGCACGCGGCGGTTTGCCTCCTACAGCAACGTACCGGGCGGCAAAACCTACACGTTCCGGGTAAAGGCCTCCAACGACGACGGCGTGTGGAACGCGCAGGGAGCGGCCGTACGCATCTACATTGCGCCGCCCTTCTGGGAAACAGTGTGGTTTAAACTGCTGGCGGCCACCACGGCCGTGGGGCTGGGGTTCACCTGCTACAAGCTCCGGGTGCGGCAGTACAAGCGGCACCGGCGCCAGCTGGAGCAGGAGGTCCGGGACCGTACCGCCGAGATTTCGCGGCAAAAAAACCAGCTGGAACGGCAGGCCCTGGAAATTGCCCGCATCAACGAGTTGCTGGTGCGCGACAACCGGAAACTGGAAGAGAACGTGAAGGACCTGGCCGAAGCCCGGGTGCTGCAAAGGGGCGTCACGTTTGCCGAGTTCCAGCAGATTTACCCCACCGACGAGGCGTGCCTTAAGTTCCTGGCCGACTTCAAGTGGGCCGGCGGGTACGCCTGCGCCAAGTGCGGCAACGCCGGTTACTCGCCGGGGCCGGTGCCCTACGCGCGGCGGTGTTCCCGGTGCAGCACCATCGAGCGGGCCACCACGGACACCATCTTCTGCCGCAGCAAGTTTCCCATCACCAAGGGTTTCTACATGCTGTTCCTGCTGAGCCGCGACCAGGACCTTACCGTGGACCAGCTTTCCGAAATGGTGTCGCACCCCCGTCAGACGTGCTGGGTATTCCGCAAGAAAGTCCTCGAAGTCATCGCCGCCAAGGCCACCGTCAAGCGCAAGGAAGACGGCTGGAGCCATTTGATCTTGTCGTGAGGAGGACGGGGAGGAAAAAGGTTTTTAACCGCGGAGGGCACGGAGGAAAATGCTTACCATAAAATCAGGCGGGAGTGCCGGCCTTTTTGCGCAGACGCCGCAGGGTGCGGGAACTGAGCAGGTAGAGCCCGAAGCCGGAAGCAATGGTGAGCAGCCCGAAGCCGGAGAACGCCCGCAGCAGCACGTTGCCGAAATTGTCGCGGGAGGAATAATCCATCGTGTGCAGCATCCACAGGAAGTCGAACACCCGCCATTTGTCGTTGCGGAACTTCTGCACGGTGCCGAGTTGGGCCGCCACGTACACGGTGGTGCGGCTGGGGTGTTTGAACCGGACGGCGTACGCCGGCAAGGGATTTTCACGGTATTCGTGGTGGGTGCCGGCGGCCGTCAGGTATTCCACCCACTCCACCTCGGCGGGGCCGTGAAAGCGGCTTTTGGCCAGGGCAACGGCTTCCGCGCGACTCAGCGGACCGCGGACCGCGCCGGTACGGGCCGAAGCAAGCTGCACCCCGCGGGGTTGGCCGGGGCCGGGCTGATACACAACCTGGTACAAGGGTTCACCCAACACGTCCACCACCTGCACCGACACCACGGCCAGCGACGGGTGCTGCGTTTGCAGGCGGTCGAGCACGGCGCTTGGCGAGGCCAGCGGTCCGTTTACCCGCAGCGGGGGCGCCGGGTGCCGCTGGTGGTCCCCGTGGATCTCGTCCATGTCGCTCCAGCTGAAGTAAAGCCCGCCGGCCGTCCACAGCAGAAACTGCACGCCCAGCACCAGGCCCAGGTACCGGTGCAGCTTCCGCACGCGTAGTTGCAGTGTCTTTCTCATGACCGGGCTAAACTAAGATCGGGCTAGTAAACCTTGGCCCGGGAGAGGTACCACTTGTGCAGTTGCACGTGGGCGCACTTCTCGGTGCCGTACGAACAGAAAATGCAGCACGTGCTTTCCCGGGGGCGCAGCACCGTCCGGCAACCTTCACACTGGTAGAAAAAGAGGCAGGCGTCGCCGGGCATGATTTCTTCTTTCCGGTGGCCGCATTCCGGGCAAGTAATTACGGATGCTAATGTTAATTTCATTGGTTGTATGCAAATCCAAAAAGACAAAGATACGCCGGACGGGGCTAATATTCGAACCCAAAACGCGCAGTGTGCACAAAAATAGCGGTTGCCGGCCGGGGAGAGTTGGGAAGCACTCGATATTCCGTTAAATTGCCGTATACGCCCTTATTCCGTCATTCCGGTGCCAGCCTTCAACTTTCCCTCGTTCATCGCCACGCGCATTCGCCAGAAGCAGGGCAATTCCTTCTCGGCAACTGTCGCCCGCATCGGGGTAGCCGGCATTGCACTGGGCCTGGCCGTAATGATCGTCTCTTTTGCCATCATGGGCGGGTACAAGGAGAAAATCTACCAGAAAATTTTCAGTTTCGGGTCACACCTCCAGGTGTCGTACTTCGAGGTGAACGACAATTTCACCGAAAATCCCATTTCCACCAAGAGCAAACTCTACCAGCAGTACAAGAAGCGGCTGCCCGACGTGGCCCACATCCAGGTGTTCAGCCACAAGGCGGCCCTGCTCAAAACGGAGTCGGAAGTGCAGGGCGTGATGCTGAAGGGCATCGGGCGGGACTTTAACCGGGCGGCTTTCCAGTCCAACATTGTGGAAGGCAAGCTGGTCAGGTTCGCCGATACGTCGTATTCCAAGGACCTGGTCATCAGCCGCAAGCTGGCCAACCAACTGAACCTGAAGCTGAACGACGACGTGTTTCTGTATTTCGTGCAGACGCCGCCCCGGGTGCGCAAGCTCACCGTGTCGGGCATTTACGAAACGGGCATGGAGGAATTTGACGAAAGCATTGCCCTCTGCGACATTGCCCTGCTGCAACGGCTCAACAACTGGGAAAACCACCAGGTGGGCGGCTTCGAAATCCTGCTCTATGACTTTGACCGGCTGGAGGCCGGGGCCGAGCAGGTGTTCAACCTGATGGACTTTTACATGCAGGTAGTGCCGGTGACGGACCGGTACATCCAGATTTTCGACTGGCTTTCCCTCATCAACCAGAACGTGGTCATCTTCCTGACCCTGATCCTGTTCGTGGCCTGCTTCAACATGGTAGCCATCCTGCTCATCCTCATCATGGAGCGAACCCAGATGATCGGCCTGCTGAAGGCCCTGGGCAGCCGCGACCAGCAGGTGCGCCGCATTTTCATGTTGAGCGGCATGCGGCTGGTGGGGGAAGGCATGCTGTGGGGCAACGCCGTGGGGCTCGGGATCTGCGCCCTCCAGTACTACTTCGAACTCATCCCGCTGGACCCCGAAGCCTACTACATCAACACGGTGCCCATCTTCTGGGACTTCCCGCTGATCCTGCTTCTCAACGCGGGCGTGTTCGTGCTGGTCACCCTGATCCTGCTCATTCCCACCGCCATTATCTCCCGCATCCAGCCCGTAAAAGCCCTCCGGTTCAGTTAGGAGACGGGAGATTTCAGACGGGAGACATTAGACCGGAACGGTTCCCTTTCTTCCCGACACCGGGCATCCAACATCGCAATTACGCGTTCACTCCTTTCGGAACGTAATGCCGGAAGAAGCTGCTGATCTTCATGTAAATCACGCCCAACACGGCTTCGCGGAAGATGTTGATGCTCATTTTGGACTGGCCCCGGGCCCGGTCGGTGAAAATGATGGGCACCTCTTTGATCCGGAAACCGAACTTCCAGGTGGAGAACTTCATTTCGATCTGAAACGCGTAGCCCACGAACTTGATGCGGTCCAGGTCAATGGCTTCGAGCACCCGCCGGTGGTAGCACTTGAAGCCGGCCGTGGCGTCGCGGATGGGCATGCCCGTTACGAACTGCACGTACCGCCCGGCAAAGTACGACATGAGCACCCGGCTCATAGGCCAGTTGACCACATTCACGCCGTTGATGTAGCGCGAACCAATCGCCAGGTCGTACCCTTCGTCGTGGCAGGCGTGGTACAGCTTGAGCAGGTCGCGGGGGTTGTGCGACAGGTCGGCGTCCATCTCGAAAATGTAGTTGTACCCCCGCCTGATGGCGAAATTGAACCCAAATATGTAAGCCGTCCCCAGGCCCAGTTTGCCCTGCCGTTCCTCAAGGTGTAACCGGTGGTGGTACCGTTCCTGCAACTCCTTTACTTTATCCGCCGTGCCGTCCGGCGAACCGTCGTCCACGACGAGGATGTGGAAGGGCAGCGGCAAGGCAAACACCTTGCGGATCACCAGTTCTATGTTCTCGATCTCGTTGTAGGTTGGGATGATTACCAGGCAGTCGTTCACAGATTCGGATACTGATAAGTAGATGAATAAACGAATTGGGCGTATTTCCTAATATACAGGTTCGGGGCCCGGCACGCGTGATTTTTATGACGAATGGTTGCGGCCGGGCGCAGCCTTTCCTGCCGGGGGCCGTACGGCAGGGGCGGCAAAAATGGACTTTTTCACGCAATCTGTCGGAGGTACGTAAGAAACGTCCCAAAGTAACGCCTCTTGCGGTAATGGTACACGGATCGGTTATGATGGTTATGATTTATTATGAAGAGTTACAAGTAAACCGTAGGTGATTCGTCCACATTTTATCATAACGGATCATAATCATCATAACCAATCGGTGTACCATTATCCCGTGTACCCTCACCCCCTTGCAACTATCCGCGGGATTTTGGGGTTCAAGTTTATGATATCGCAAGTAGTTGTTAGCAGAAACGCAATACTAATTTTAATACTGGCATGAAAAAGACAGTGGTTTTAGGGGCAACGGAAAACCCGGACCGGTACGCGTACCGGGCGGCCCAAAGCCTGGCGCGGCACGGGCACCCCATCGAATTGGTTGGACAAAGAGAAGGCAAAGTAGCGGGGGCAACCATCCGCACGGACCAGCCGGCGCTGGGCGAAGTGCACACGGTAACTTTGTACGTGGGCACCCGCAACCTGCCCCCCTTGTACGATTACATCCTGAGCTTGCGCCCGAAACGGATCATTTTTAACCCGGGCACCGAAAACGCCGAACTCCAGCAGCGGGCCGAGGCGCAGGGCATCGAAACGGTGTACGGCTGCACGCTGGTCATGCTGGCTACGGATCAGTATTAAGAAGAGCGGTCATTGGTGCATTGGTCATTGGTTGATTGGTCATTGGTCTTTCGTCGCAATAACGAATGGACATTTAATCACGATTGACTACTGACCAATGCACCAATGACCAATGCACCAATGACTAACGCACCAATGACCATTTTTACCTCAGCATCCCGGCGGGGGCGGCCGGCGTGGTGCGTTTGACGGGCAGCGTGAGCGAAATCAAAGTGCCGCGGCCCGCTTCGGCGTTGATGTACAAGGTGCCGTTGAGCTTGCGGGCCCGGCTTTTCATATTCAGCAGGCCATTGCCGGCTCCTTCGCGGTCGGGGCCGAAGCCCTGGCCGTCGTCCGACAACTCGATCTTCAGCCGCCCGTCCCACAGTTCGTAGCGGATCGACACGTGGCTCGCCTGGGAGTGTTTGAGGGTGTTGCTCATGGCTTCCTTGAACAGGAGGATCAGGTGGCGGCTATGCCCCATCGGCAGCATGGCGTACCGCAGTTCGTCGGTAACGCCGTCGGTCAGGAACTTGATGGCAGTTTTGTCGAAGATGTCGTCGCCGAAGTCCTTCAGCCGCACGGCAACTTCAAACACACTGTCGTTCTGCGGGTTGATGGACCAGATGAAGTCCTTGGTGCCCTGGTACAGTTCGCTGGAGTTCTCCCGGATCTTGGTGAGCAGTTCTTCTACCTCCGCGCCGTGGCCGTTCATGCGGGCCTTGATCACGTCGGTGAGCAGCGAAATGCGGGTGAGGCGGTTGCCGAATTCGTCGTGCAGGTCCTCGGCGGCCAGTTTGCGCACCCGTTCGTTCTCGGCCAGCTTCACGCGTTCCAGTTCCATCAGGCGGGTTACGTTGGCTTTTACGCGGTACTCGTGCAGCAGGTAGGCCATGCCCACCAGCAGCCCCGCTACGGCCAGGTAGAACCACCAGGTGCGCCAGAACGGCGGGGCAATCACGATGTGGATGGCCGTGGCCTGGTCCTCGTTCCAGACGCCGTCGCTGTTGGAGCCCTTCACGCGGAACACGTAGGATCCGGGCGGCACGTTGGTAAAGTTTGCGTAGTGGCGGTTGCCCGAGAACACCCATTCCTCGTTGATCCCTTCGAGTTGGTAAGCGTACTGGTTCTTGCGCGGATTGGTGTAGTCGAGGGCCACGAACTCAAAGGAGAAGAAATTCTCCCAGTACCGCAGGTGCACCTGCCCACTGGTGGCTACGATGCTGTCGATGTTGAGGGGCCGCTCCGACACCTTGAACGAGGAGAGGGCCACGTTGGGCACGTGCTGGTTGCGGCGCATGCTGCCCGGGCGGAAGCTCACTACCCCGCTGTTGCCCCCGAAGAACAACTCCCCGTCCCGGCTGCGGTGAAAAGCCCCTTCGTTGAATTCATTGTTGGGCAGGCCGTCGCCCACGTCGTAGTTCTTCACGAAGCCCGTAGCCGGGTCGAGGCGGGCCAGGCCGAGGTTGGTACTCATCCAGATGTAGCCCTGGTCGTCCTGCAGGGCCCCGTAGATGAAGTTGTTGGACAGCCCGGTTTTCTCGGTAAAGTGCACGAACTGCGGCTCCCCGTCCATCAGCACCATCTTGTTCATGCCCTTGTCGGTGCAGACCCACAGGTTGCCCTGCTGGTCGCGGAGCAGGTCCCACACGGCCGAACTGATGAGGCTTTTGGGGTTGTTGCTTTCGTGCTGGTAATGCGTGAAGCGGCCCGTGTTCCGCTCCAGGCGGTTGAGGCCGTACCGGGTACCCACCCACAGGTTGCCGGCCTTGTCTTCGGCAATGGAGGTAACGTAATGTTCGTGCAGGCTGTGCGGATCGGCCGGGTCGTAGTGGTAGCTCTCCGTGCGGCCGGTAGCCGGGTCAAATTGCTTGAGGTCGTACATGGTGCCCAGCCAGAAAACGCCGAACCGGTCTTCGTACATCACCTTCACGTTGCTTGCGCCGGCCCGGGTGGGTTGCCCGCTGTCGCCCAGGTCGTACCGCCGGAACTGACCCGTTTGCCGGTCCAGTTGGTTTAGCCCGTCGATGGTGCCCACCCAGAGGTTGCCCTTGCGGTCTTCGTAGATGGAGCAGATGAAGTCGTTGCTTAGGCTGCCGGGGTTGTTGGGGTCGTGCAGGTAGTGCTTTACGGTGAGGTCGCGGCGGTTGATGCTCACCAGGCCCTTTACCGTGCCGATCCACAGCAGGTCGTAGCGGTCGGTGTAAATGGTGAAGGTAGCGTTCAGGGCCGACGACTTGTCGAGGTTGGTGAGGCGGCTCCAGAGGGTAAAGGTATTCTTGGCCCGGCTGTATTTGTGCACCCCGGCCCCCCGCGTCCCGATCCAGACAATGTCTTCGTTGGGGTCGTTGCTTTCGTAAAGGGAATAGATGAGGTTGCTTTTAAGGCCCTTGCCCGAAAAGGGTTCTTCCTTGTAATGCACCATGCGGGCCACCGAAGATTCGTCTTCAATGCTGAATTTGCACACCCCGTTGGTCTGGGTGGCAATCCAGAGGTCGTTCTGCTTGTCCATCAGCAGGTCCATCGTCACGTCGTCGGTGCCGGGGTCGGGTTTGTGGTGCTGGCAGGAGATTTCCTGCACCGTCTGGCGGACCGGGTGTACGCGGGTGAGCCCCTTGTTGGTGCCCAGCCACAAGGTACCGAAGCGGTCCCCGGCAATTTTACGGATCACCGACTGGACCGAATGGTAGATCGGGCTTTTGTCGTTGCGGGCATTCACGAAGCGTACCTGCTGCTCGACCGGTGGCGCCGCCGGGTTGGCGATGTGCACCCGGTTGAGGCCGTTACGGGCCCCTACCCACACGGTACCGGCCGCATCCAGGTGGAGCGACAGGGCGCCGTTGTGCGTCAGGGTCTGGGTGTCGGTACTATCGTACTGGTAGTACCGCACATCGAAGTGTGTTTGCCCGTCTTTGCCCTGCACCGGAAGCAGGCGTTTGAGTCCGCCCCAGGTGGCAGCCCAGAGGCTGCCGGCGCGGTCTTCCAAGATGTCGTTGACAAACAGGCTGTTGGCATCCTTGCCGGTGCCCTTGAGGCCGGGCGGTACCAGTTGGTTGTAGCGGGTAAAGCGGCCGGTTGCCTGGTCCAGCCGGTTCAGGCCGCTCACGGTTCCCACCCAGAGGTTGCCGTTGCGGTCTTCGCAGAGGGAGGTCACCTCGTTGTCGGAGAGCGAGGTGGTATCGAAAGGGTCGTGTTTGAAATGCTGGAAGGAGTAGCCGTCGTACTTGTTGAGCCCGTCCACGGTGCCGAACCAGATGAACCCCTTCCGGTCCTGGTAAATGCTGCGGACTTCACTCTGCGACAGCCCGTCTTCCACCGACAGATGATCAAAGCTGGCCGTATTGTACTGCGCCTTTGCGCCCGCGCAAAGCATCAGGAGCAGGGCCAGCCCCGGCAGCGTAAGCAACCTGAACCTTTTCATACGTGTTTCCTCTTCGGGCCCAAGAACATGGGTTCTCTAAAAATAAGGTTTTTCCCCGTAAAGCCATTGGACGAAGCGCGGAGACCGGAAAAAAGGAGACGGAAGGTTAAGGAGACGGGAGACCGGAGGAGGAATACGACGTTTGACGGGGATACGGCAGTGCCTTCCCAATAGGGATAGGGTTTCAACCCTATCCTGCTGATAAGCGAAATCGAGCCGGGCTAATACGGTTACCTGATCCAATATCAATAGGGTAGGGTTTCAAACCCTACCCCCAGGAACGGCTCTGTGTCCATATCCCCGCCAATCGTCGCATCCCTCTTTTCTACTACTTGCTCAGTGCCGCGAAGTGCTTGTAGAACAAGCCGATGGTTTCGATGCCCTTCAGGTAGTTGAAGATGCCGAAGTGTTCGTTGGGGGAGTGGAGGGCGTCCGAGTCGAGGCCGAAGCCCATCAGCACGCTTTTCAGGCCCAACTCCTTCTCGAACAGGGCCACGATGGGAATGCTGCCGCCGCCGCGGGTGGGAATGGGCTTTTTGCCCCAGGCTTCCTCAAAGGCCAGGCTGGCGGCCCGGAATCCCACCGAATCCGTCGGGGTCACGACCGGATGGCCGCCGTGGTGCGGCCTTACGGCAACCTGTACGCTTTTGGGGGCAATGGACTGGAAATGACGCTTGAACAGCTCCGTCACCTCGTCGGGGTGCTGGTTGGGCACGAGGCGCATGCTGATCTTGGCAGAGGCTTTAGACGGCAGCACCGTTTTGGCCCCTTCGCCCGTGTAGCCGCCCCAGATGCCGTTCACGTCCAGCGTGGGCCGGATGGAGGTCCGTTCGGGCGTGGAGTAGCCCTTCTCGCCGGCCACGTCGCCCACGTTCAGGTCCTCCTTGTAGGCTTCCAGGTCGAAGGGAGCTTCGGCCAGGGCGTCGCGGTCGGCGCGGCTCAGTTCCACCACTTTGTCGTAAAAGTTTGGAATGGTAATGCGGCCGTCGGCGTCCTTGAGGGAAGCAATCATCTCGCAGAGTACGTTGATGGGGTTGGCGACGCCGCCGCCGTACACCCCCGAATGCAAATCCCGGTTGGGGCCGGTCACTTCCACCTCCACGTAGCTCAGGCCGCGCAGGCCCACTTCCAGGGAAGGCGTATCGTTGGACAAGATGCTGGTGTCGGAAATCAGGATTACGTCGGCCCTGAGTTTGTCGCGGTTTTCGCGCACGAACACGCCCAGGTTGTCGGAGCCCACTTCTTCTTCCCCCTCGATCATGAACTTCACGTTGCAGGGCAAGTTATTAGTCGCCACCAGGCCCTCGAACGCCTTGATGTGGGCGTACACCTGGCCTTTGTCGTCGCAGGCGCCGCGGGCAAAGATGGCCCCGTCGGGGTGGTTTTTGGTCTTGCGGACGGTCGGCTCGAAGGGCGGCGTTTCCCAGAGGTCCAGCGGGTCGGCGGGCTGCACGTCGTAGTGGCCGTACACCAGCACCGTGGGGCGGTCGGGACCAATCATTTTTTCGGCGTACACAATCGGGTGGCCCTTCGTTTCGCAGAGTTCGGCCCGGTCGACGCCGGCCTGCACGAGTTTTTCGCGGATGTATTCGGCGGCCCGCCTCACGTCGTCCTTGTAACGGGTATCGGCGCTGACGGAAGGGATGCGCAACAGTTCGGTGAGTTCGGCCAGGAACCGGTCTTTATGTTGTTGAACGTAGGGTTGCATAGAGGTAAGTTGGCTGATGGAATGGCGGAAACGGCCCGCCGGACCCTGCAAACATAAAAACAAAAAGACTTCGAAAGGAGCCTTCCGAAGTCTTTTGTTGCCGGCCGGACTGACCGGCAGTAGTACTTTATTTCTTGCGCAGGCGGATGTTGGTGCGGCTCTCTTCGCCGTTGAGCAGCCGCACAATGTTTTTCTGGTGCGTAATCACCACAATGGCAAACATCACGAAGCCGAACCCGATCATCATGGGGTCGTCGGGGCTGAACCGCGGCAGCAGCAGCAGGATGGGAAACGCCAGGGCCGCAATCATGGAGCCCAGCGACACGTACTTGGACGTGAGCAGCACCACGAAGAAGATGACGATGCAGAGCAGGGCCGCTTCCGTGTGGATGGCCAGCACCATGCCCAGCAGTGTGGCTACGCCCTTGCCGCCCTTAAAGCCGACATAGACGGGAAAAATGTGGCCGATCACCGACAGGATGCCGAAGAGGAGTTTGTACATCAGCAGGTCGTCGAACGGAATGACGTTCATCAGGTACAGCAGCAGGGCCAGCGACGTGGCCGTCCAGCCCTTTAAAATGTCGACCAGCATCACAATGATGCCGGCCTTGCGACCCAGCACCCGGAACGTGTTGGTGGCCCCGGCGTTGCCGCTGCCGAAATCCCGTACGTCAATGCCGAAGTACGCCTGGCCCAGCCACACCGAAGTGGGCAGGGAGCCGAGCAGGTAAGCCATCACGAATCCGGCAATGATTAGCAATACATCCATAGCTTCAATAAACGTTTCTCGTTATAGTTAGTCCCTTCTATACGCAAAAGGGCCGTATAATATCAAGGAAATAGTAAATTTTCAAATCTGCGGCGCAACTTCCCGGTTTTTTTGAGGCCGGGCTTTCTCATCCCGGCAATTATAACGAACCGGTGTACGAAAACATTCCGCCCCAGGGTTACGGGAATAAAAAACCTTCCGCCGTACAGAGGTGGAAGGTTTGAGGGGATACCGTGCGAATGAGGTTGAGAAACCACTCGGGTTCTGGAAACCCGAATGGTGTTTTCGACCCTTAAAATCCGTCTTTTTTCTCCTCCGTATTTTCTTCTTTCTTCTGCTCAACTTTCTTCTGCTCGGCTTTCGGCTGCTCAGCTTTCTTCTGCTTGGCTTTCTTCTTCTCGGCTTTCGGCTGCTCAATATTCTGCGGCTCGACACTCTTCTGCTCAACATTCTGCTGGTCAGCTTTCGGCTGCTCGACATTCTTCTGCTCGACATTCGGCTGGTCGGCTTTCGGCTGCTCGACGGGCTTTTCCTCCTTCTTCACTTCGGGCATCTTGGAGGCAATCACGCCGTTGTAGAGGGCGTTGAACTGCTCCCTGAACTGGTTCCGCTCCTCGGCCGTGGCAGGGCCTACGCTGTACTGGCCCGGCTTGCCCGCTTTGCCTTTGCCCGCCACGAGGCCGTTGAACGCTTCGTCGGCGCCCACAATGCTCAGCTTGTCGTCCTGGTAGTTGAAGTAGTACCACTGGCTGGGGTTTACTTCCAGGTAGATGGTAACCTGGTCGCCGCTGGGGAATTTCCGGATTTCCACCATGCCGTCGAGTTGGGCGTTGATGTCGGTTTTGCCAATGTTGGACAGCCCGATTTTGCCCGTGCTGTAGAAGGTCTTGTCGCCTTCGTGCCACTTGAGGTCCACGTTGGAGAGCACCAGCGTGGTCAGGAAGTGACGCGAGGCATCCGTGAGGGGCACGTACTTGCCGCCCGACTTGGCCTTGTAACTCTTGGCCGCGTTTTCGCCGGCCACCTGGGCAATCTTGCTGTACAGCGCCTCTTTGTCGGAAGTTGCTTCGGAATTTCCGGTACCCTCCGTGCCGTCGATGATGGCGTTGGCCATGTTGTCGAGAATCTGCTGGGCTACCGGGAAGTTGAGCCCGAGGAGCGCATTGAAGTTGTACGTATTGGCACTCAGATCGACGATGCACCGGCCGGCCCCGAACACGTATTCGTTCTGCACGCTGTTGAAGAAGTCCAGGCGGCCTTCCAGTTCCACCTTGCCCTTGCCGTCGTCGAGAATGAACTGGTTCCCCTCGTAGCTGCCGGTCTTCCGTTCGGGCGCCGTGATCTTGAATTCATTGATGTTGGCGTTGTACATCAGCAAGCCCTGGGCCCGGAACATGTCCTTGTCGTCGGGGTTGTGCTTGGGCGAGAGGAAGGTGGTGTAGATGGACGAAGTCGTTTTATCGACGTGCAGGCCGGTGGTGAGCTGCTGCTCCCCGTCCCGGAGGTTTTCGTCCACGGTAATGGCTACGTTGGCATCGCCCTGGCTGCTCTTGTAGGGAATCCAGGTGCCCTGGTTGGCCTGGCTCTTGAGGTCAAGGCGGATGAAGCCGTCGAGGTCAAGTTCCTTGCGGTACGAATGCATGGTGAGCATGCCCTTGAAGAGGACGCGGGACGAGATGAAGAACTTGTCTTCTTCGGTGATTTCGCCCGTAGCGGCCGTGTAGCGGAGGATTTTATCGCGTTTCTTTTCGGGGGCCAGTTCGCGGGTTTCAAAGTTGCCCAGCTTTACGGCGAAGTCTTTGTTGTCGAAGTTGGTGTACTTGTACGTAGCGTCGCCCGAGAACCGGGAACGCGACTGGATCTGGATGGTACCGTCGAACAGGTTGTGGTATGCGGCCGTGGTATCCATTGTAAGCTGGGCTTTGGCCAGCGGCTGCATGGCGCCGTTTTCGGTAATCATCACCACCCCTTTGCTGGGAACGATTTTGGCGTCGCCCGAGCGGATGAACGGAATCCCCGAAATGCTCAGCGTCATCTTGTCGATGTTGTAGCCGGCCACGCGGGCGTTGAAAGACAATTCTTCCTGTTCGGGGTTGGTGGCCGTGAAGGTACTGGTGGCTACGTCGCCCTCCATGAGCACCAGCTTCTTGTCGAGCAGCCAGGTCGCTTTGTTAATGGAAGTTTTGTAGGCCGCGTACGGAAATTCCAGGCTGGCAAACCCGACGAGCTGCGGGTTGTCGCTGGTCTTGATGTTGGCCAGGCCCTTGGCCATGTCGAAGTCCAGGTTCACGAAGTTGGCAAACAGGGCCGGCTTCGTCTTTACGCTTGATTTGATCTTGAACTCGGCGTCATTGGCGCTGAACTTGGTGGGCTCAAACTTGTAGGCCATCGAGTTGATTTCCGAGTCTTTGCGGTCGAAGGTACCCTGCCCGAAGAGGCCGGTCTTGCGCACGACCACGCTGCCGTTGAACACGGCCCCGGTTTCCTTGTAGATTTCGAAGGGCGAGGTGGTATTGGCAATGATCATGCTGTCGACTTTGGCCCGCCAGTCGAGCTTGAAGTTCTTTACGTTTACCTGCGCGTAAACCCCTTCGCCGATGGTGGCCTGCTTGATGTTGGCCTCGGCGCCCTTGGCGATGATCGAGTCGGGCGTAATGAGAATGTCCTTGGCCGAAAGCGTGGTGCTCAGGTGCTCGATCTTGCCGGAGGCCCGCAGGCCGCGCATGTCCATCACCAGGTCGCTGGTAAAAGTCATTTTGCTGTCGGTGCCGTACAGGTTATAGGAGCCCTTGGGGACCTTGTGCCGGAAGCCCAGCGTGTTGTCGGACATGGGCACCAGCGATTCTTCGAAGGCCGGGAAAATGCCGTCCGAATAGAACACGCCCTTGTACTGCGGATCCCTGGCGTTGAGGGAGTCTACGTTTACGGTCGGGATTTCGAAACGCACGTTGCGGTTGTAGGTGCCGCGGGCCCGGTCCGCCTGGTCGAAGTAGATGGCGGCCCCCGACTGTACGTTCAACCGCGGGTATTCGGGGAAGTCCTTCAAGCCGGCCTTGTTGTCGGGCTTGTTCACGTACAAAGTTCCGGCCGAGTACCGGATTTCGGAGCCCAGCTGCCCTTTGTCGCCCTTGCCCTTCGATTCCTGCGGGGTGAACAGGATGGTGTCGATCTGGTTCATCTCCACGGTGAATTCGTCGTAGAGGAACGAGAAGCCCGACCCTTTGAAGCGGAAGTTGCCGGCCTGCACTTCGCCCTCCAGCAGGAAGTTCCGGTCTTTGAGGAGTTGAATTTCTTTTTTACGCGGAATGACGTACACCTGGAGCTTTTCGCTGAGCGGGAACTTGTCGATGCCCCGCACGGTAAGCACGTTGCTGCTCAGGTCCAGCGTGGCGTTGGCCTGGCTGGTGATGCGCGACTCCATGCGGAAGCTGTCGTAGTCCCGCTTTTTGTTGCTGGCGTAGGTGTTATGGTCACCCTTGCGGTTCATGCGCACGAGGCCCGACTCGGGTTCGTAGGTCACAAAGCCGTGCTGGGCCATCCGCAGCATGGCGCCGCGAAACACCACGGGGTTGAGTTTGTACTCGCGGGCCAGGTCGTCGGCGTAGAAGGTAAAGGAGTTCACCTTCTTGGAGTACGCCATCAGGATCTGGAGCGGGTGGAAGTTGTAGGTACCCTTCAGTTGCACGTAGCGGGTGGAGTCGTAAAAGTCGTGCGACTCAAACACGGCCGGCACTTCTTTGCGGGCGCCGAGGATGTACATGTTGATGTCGCTGCTCTTGGGGTTCCACTGCAAGCCGTCAATGTTGATGTCTACCTTGTGGAAGGAGTTGATGTAGGGCGTGTTCTGGAAGCCCCCGTCGTCTTTGTTCAGCCGGAGCAGGGGCAGGTTCTTGTTGTAGTTGAACCGCACGGCCGGGTGGTAGAGCGAATCGCGCTTGAGGGGAATGGTAATGCTCACCAGCGGGGCCGTAATGAGCGAATCGCCGAACTCGTACTTGCGGCCTTTGGTCCGGAACTTGGCCTGGCCGTCCACCACGTAGTCGAGGGTGCAGTAGCGGTTGCTCAGCGAGGTGCTGTACGTCCGCTTGCCTACCATCGAAAAGCCGCCCTTGTACACCAGGTTCTGCCCCAGGTCTTTGATGGTAATGTCGCTGTACAGCGACATGAAACGCGGGTACTGCGCCGTCTCGGGGCTGCTGTGCTTTTTGCTCGAAAATTCGAATACGCCCGGGGCGGGCGCGGCGATCTTCTGGGGGTAATTGAGGATTACGTCGTCGGAAGTGAGGCGGGGGTTTTTGGTGTCGAAGAAGTACGTCTTGAACTGGCAGTACACGTCGGGCAGGCCGGCCATGCTCCAGTCGAACTTGCCGCCGTTGCCCACGAAAATGCCGTCTTTCAGCATGAGGGAACCGCCCGTGCCGGCAAGTTGCACGGAGTCGTGGGCAGTGGCGAATACCAGGTTGGTGTTTTGCAGCACCAGCACGGCCCCCGTCACGGTGGGCGCGATGGCCTTGCTGAACATCATGTCGGCCGTGGCCTGCGAGGGGCCGGCGGCGCTGTCGAGGGTGGGAGCGCTGGGTTCGCGGTCCCAGTCGTTGAACCACCCGTCTTTGGATTTGCTTTCGCCCTCCTTCTGGTCACCGGCCGGGGCCGGGTCGGCGGCCGGGGCGGTGGCTTCTCCCTTAAACTCAAATGAATACGTACCGCCCTGCGCGTACAACCGGTTGTAGTTGGTGGCGTACAGGGCTTTCTTTTCGAAGAAGACTTTGGCGATTTCGAGGAATTTGGTCGTTTGCTTGCTGTCGTACTGGTCTACTACCTTGTCGGCCACGGTGAGGAACTTGGTCAGCTCGGCGGCGGGCAGGTGTTCGCGGTTCACCGCGTAGGTAACCGCTTCGAGGAAGTGCTTGAACTGGGGAAGGGCCCGGTACCGCTTGGCGGCCATCTTGCGGCCGATGGCGATGAGCTGCTCGCGGCTGCCGGCGTCCAGGCTGTTTCCCCACACGGCTTCAAACTCCTTCCCGACCCGGGTGGCTTCCGCATTCTTGGTGCCGGCCATCAGCGTGGTCACGTCCCGGATGAATTCGTCGGGCTTGTCGGAGATTTTGTACGACTGCGCCTGTGCCCACCCGGCAGCAAATAAAAAGACCCAAATTGTAAACCTGATTTTCATGCAAATCATCCCTGTTTTTGGAAGCACAAAGCCGCCCAGTGCTGTTTCGCGTGCCGGGCGGTCTGACTTAAATTCGATTCTGCAGCTACTCTATTCAATTCGGCAATGTCCTGTTCGTAAAAGCCGCTCAGCAGCAGCCGCCCGCCCGGGCCCAGTTTTCCCGCGTACAGGGGAATCTCCCGGAGCAGAACGTTGCGGTTGATGTTGGCCAGAATGACGTCGTACGGGCCGCTCAGCTGGACTTCTTCAATGGTCCCCTGTTGAATAACAATGTCCGGGCAGCCGTTCAGTTGCCCGTTTTCCCGCGCATTCTCCACGGCCCAGGCGTCAATGTCGTAAGCATCCACGTGGGCGGCGCCCCGCTTGCAGGCCATGATGGCCAGGATGCCCGTGCCGCAGCCGGCGTCCAGCACCCGCTTCCCGGCATGGTCAACCCCGAGTTGCATTTCGAGCATCAGCGCCGTGGTCTCGTGGTGGCCCGTGCCAAACGACATTTTCGGGTTGATCACGATTTCGTACGGGTACGGGTCCGGCAACTGGTGGAAGGAAGCCCGCACCACGCACTGGTCGCCGATGTAGATCGGCTGGTAGTTTTTTTCCCACTCCTCGTTCCAGTTCCGCCGGGGCAGGGCCGAGAAGGTGTAGGCAATGGGGGTAAGCGCCGCGTATTTCCGCACGATTTCCTGCACCAGTGACTCATCAAACCCTTCGGCGGCGGCGTAAGCATCCACGCCCTGAGGCGTTTCCACGAAGGAGTCAAAGCCGGCCTCGGCCAGTTCTGCTACGATGATGTCGGTGAAGTCGGGCAGTACGTCTACTTTCAGTTCAATGAAGTCCAAAGCTTAAATGAATTTAGGTGGTTGGAAATGGCGATTACCCCACGGCAAAAATTATCATTTGCGGTGGGGTATTCAATGCATTAGGGAAGGCAACCTTACACGCCTTATATAAGCAGGGAGGAAATTACAAACAGCAGTCCAATGGCAAGCGTAGAAAGGGCCGCCCGGCCCGGCGTAAAACGCACAAAAGCCTTCCGGGCTTTTCGTGCTTGCAGTGAAAAGCCCGGAAGGCCGTCCGTCAGCGGCAACGGAACTTACCGGCAGCCGGCAAAGGATCTGGCTGTCGTATAGGCAATTGAGAAGTCGGCAAAGGGTTTGGTCTTTTCCAGGTAGATGCGGAAGTCGGCCTGGTTGCGGTCCTGGGTAAAGTACCACACGCCGCTCTGGTCGGCGTAGAGGGCGTTGTCTTCGAGGTAAACGGCCATGTCGGCGAGGCCTTCGTCTTCGGCGACAAATACTTTGTAATCGGCGTACGTACGGTCCTTCTCAATGTAAATTGCGCCGTACAGCCGGCAGTAATCCACGCGGGTACGGGGCTGCGCGGTGCGGCTTCCAGCGTGCAGGACGGTCAGCAAAAAGAGAACGGAGGCAAAAATGTACTTCATACGGGTGTTGGACTTATACCGGTCACGGGTGTTGCCGGCGACCGGCTCCTGGGTTTAGACCGCTGCTTTTACAATATCGGTGAACTCCCGGGACTTGAGCGACGCGCCGCCCACCAGGCCGCCGTCCACATCGGGGGAGGCAAACAATTCGGCCGCGTTGCCCGCGTTTACACTGCCCCCGTACAGAATCCGAATTTCCCCGGCCAGCCCGGCGCCGTACTTGGTAGCCAGGTGGGCCCGCAAGGTTGCGTGCATCTCCTGCGCCTGGGCGTTGGTGGCCGTTTTGCCCGTGCCAATGGCCCAGATCGGTTCGTAAGCAATAACGATGCGGCGCAACTGCTCATTGCTCAGGTGGAACAAACTTTCCGTGAGCTGGCTGCACACGAAGTCCACGTGGTCACCCTCTTCGCGCTGCTGGAGCGACTCGCCGCAGCAGAAGATGGGCGTCAGGCCGGTTTCCAGCGCGATATCCACCTTTTCCTTGAGCAATTGGTTGCTTTCCCCGAAGTACTGGCGCCGTTCGCTGTGCCCCAGGATCACGTACTGCACCCCTACCGACTGGAGCATGGCCGCCGAAATCTCCCCCGTGTACGCCCCGGAGGTTTTCTGGTGACAGTTCTGGGCGCCCAGGGCCACGTTGTCGTACGATTCAATCAGCTTGCCCACGGCCGTCAGGTGCACGAAGGGCGGGCACAGCACCACCTGCACGTTGCCCCTTACTTCGTCCCGGATCATATTGGTCAATTCCGACACCAGGGCCAGCCCTTCTTCGCGGGTTTTGTTCATTTTCCAGTTACCGGCAACAATTTTTTGTCTCATCGCTTGTGTGCTTTGGTTGGGAGTTCAGGTCATTGCGGCCTAAAAATAGGCATTATCCGGCTAAAGTGAAGGTGCCGGGCGGCGGGGATGCACCGTACTTGCCGGTACGCAACGCATAATTCACTCCGTTTGGACAAAATTTCGCCTCCCGAATTCTGCACTTGACCCTCAAAATTCTGCAGGTCGTTGCCTGCACATTGTCCATCCGCGGCATTTGCCCTAATTTAAATTCATTTCGTACCGACAACCTTATTTTTTCACCCAGCCACCCGCTATTTTTATGAACTGCCCCAAGTGTGACAACTGCCACGCCATGAAAGATGGTTTTGTAGGAGGCCGCCAGCGTTATCAGTGCAAAACGTGCAGCTACCGCTACACGGTTACGATCAAATCCACCGCCAAGCCGAAGGAAATGAAGCGGCAGGCGTACCAGATGTACCTGGAAGGCCTGGGCATGCGGGCCATTTCCCGCGTGCTGCAGGTGAACCACGTAAGCGTGCAGAACTGGATCCGGGCGCAGCAACAGGAAGCTGCCATGCCCATGAGCATGGCGAGCTAACGGGAGATCTCCCAATTATTTCATACCTTTATTACTATGCCATGAATGCATACCGGACCAATACGTATTCCGGGCAGGGTATGAAAATTTTTTCCCGTTTTCGCATTTCTCCCAAGTGGTGGCGCTGGCTGAGCATTGTGCTGGTCGGCGCCGCCGTACGACTCCTGATTGACCTTATTTTTGGCCTGGTGTACCGCAACTACCAGGTCCGGTGGAACGCCCTGGAGTACGCCAAAGCCGTGCTCATCGCTTTTTGCATTGTGGAGGGCATCCGCTGGAGCAGCCGCCGCCTCGACGCGGTGACGCCCTGGTACCAGGGCCCGGTAAAACGGCTCCTGCTGCAAGGCGCCGCGTACGTGGCCTGGGCACTTTTCGTGCTGCTGCTCGTGTGGAACGGCCTGTTCCGGTACCTGCTGTTTGGCAACTACGAATTCATCAGCCTGCCCGACGAAGGGGTGGTGGCGGGCGTGGTCACCTTCTTGTGCGTCACGGCCACGCTGGGCGATTTTGCGCTGTTCCTGCTGCGCAAGTGGCGCCTGTCGCTGGCTGAACTGGAGCGGTTCAAGAAGGAAAACATTGAGTTTCACCTCGAAATGCTCAAGACGCAGGTGAACCCGCACTTTCTGTTCAACAGCCTCAACACGCTCTCGTCGCTCATCTACTCCGACCAGGACACGGCGGCCCAGTTCGTGCGGCAACTCGCCAAGGTATACCGGTACGTGCTCGACAACCGCAGCAAGGAACTCGTCCAGGTGCGGGAAGAATTGCAGTTTTTGCAGTCGTACCTCTACCTGATGAACCTGCGCTTCAGCCAGAACCTGCGCATCCTCATCAACGTCCCCGAGCAGGCGCACCGCTGCTTCATTGCGCCACTCACCCTCCAGATGCTCATCGAAAACGCGGTGAAGCACAACATCGTGTCGCAGAAGAAACCCCTGACCGTGCAGGTGGAGTGGGACCCGGCCAATACCATTGCCGTGACCAACAACCTGCAACTTCGGCCCGTGGAAGAACTCTCCACCCAGATCGGCCTCAAGAACATCCGGAGCCGTTATTCGTTCATTACCGACCGGGAGGTGATGGTAGAACACACCAATCAGTACTTTCGCGTGACCATTCCCTTGCTCCAGAACGTGTATGAAGGTGCTGATTATTGAAGACGAACCCCTGGCCCAGCAGGAGCTGCGCCGCCTGCTGACCAAGTGTGCGCCCCAGGTGGAAGTAATGACCTGCCTCGATTCGGTGGAAGACAGCGTGGAGTGGCTCTCCAACGCCCCGGAACCCCCTGACCTGATCTTCCTCGACATCCAACTCTCCGACGGCTCGAGCTTCGACATTTTCGAGCAGATTGCGGTGGCCGTGCCCGTGATCTTCACCACGGCCTACAACGAGTACGCCCTGCAAGCCTTCCGGGTCAACAGCATCGACTACCTGCTCAAGCCCATCGAGGAAGAAGCCCTGGGGGCCGCCCTCCAGAAACTCAGCAGCCTCAAGGACCAGTTCGGCGGCAAAAAAGACGCCGCGCTTTCGACGCAACAACTCGACAATCTCTTGCGGCAGCCGCGGGCCGACTACAAAACCCGCTTCCTCACCACCCTCGGCGACCGCATCCGGTACGTGCCCGTCGAACAGATTGCCTACTTCTTTGCCGAAGACAACACGGTGTACCTGGTCACGCAGGACCGCAAGAAGTACGTCCTCGACTACACGCTGGACCACCTCGAAACGCTGGTGGACCCCAAACTCTTCTTCCGGATCACCCGCAAGTACCTGGCGCACATTGCGGCCATCGGCGAGGTGTCGCGGTACTTCAACAGCCGCCTCAAGGTTGGCCTGGCGCCCGCCACCGACGACGAAATTCTCATCAGCCGGGTGCGGGTGCCGGGCTTCCTGGCCTGGATGGGGGCGTAGGGGCGTAATGATCCGGTTCGCTTTTCGTTTTATACACAGATTTTAGCAATGGGCTGGTTCGCGTTTGGCTTAAGCACCAGTACTTTACATGTGGTTATCTACTAAACTCTTTACGCGCCGGTACTGGCAGGCGGTGAAACACCGGATCGAACGGCGCCGCGTTGTGCTGGCGGTACTCGCATGCCTCGCCCTGGGGGGCTGCCACCAGGTAACGCTGGTGGTGAAGGAGATTCCGGCCAACACACCGCCGGGCGCCCCGCTGTTCGTGTCGGGCAACTTCAACTACTGGGACCCGGGCGACCAGCGGTACATGCTCAAACTAAACCCCGACAGCACGTACTCGGCCCGCCTGCCGCGCGGCGACGGAACGGTTTTTTTCCGGTTTACCCGGGGCGACTGGCACACGGTAGAAAGCGACGACTGCGGCAATGGGGTCGTTAACCGCAAGGTGACCTACGGCACGGAAGATACGCTGTTCGCTTCCATTGCCAGTTGGGGCGACCTGGGCCCGGTGCACTGCAACCAGGTCACGCTGATCATCGACCAGGTGCCGGCCAACACGCCAACCGACCGGCCGCTGTACCTGGTGGGGAACTTCAACAACTGGAACGCCGGCGACCCGCAGTATCGCATGACCCGGCACCCGGATGGCACCCATTCCATTACCCTGTCGCAGCAATCGGGCCTGCTGGAGTACAAAATTACCCGGGGCAACTGGGAGACGGAAGAAGTGGATACCTACGGCAACGTGATCCAGAACCGCCGGTTTGCGTTCGGCAAGCAGGATACCCTCCGGCTGGGGATAAGCGGCTGGAAAGATTTCCGGCCCGCCGCCCCCGTGGGGGTGACCATGCTGGTGGAAATACCGCCCAGCACGCCGCCGGGCGACAAGATTTACCTGGCCGCCAACTTCAACGACTGGTTTCCCAAAGACCCCGCCCTGGTGCTGCGCAAGCTGCCCGACGGCCGCTACACGCTGAACCTGCCCCGCAAAGCCGAATACATTGAATTTAAATTCACCCGCGGCGACTGGACGGCGGTGGAAGCCGACGCGCAGGGCAACGACATTGAGAACCGCAGCTTTACCTACGGCCGCAAGGATACCCTGTTCCTGAAGGTGAAAAGCTGGCGGGACATCGCCTCGATGAAGTCGTTTGAATAAGTCAATGACCAATGACCATTGACTAATCCGCCACGAACACCACTTCCGGATACCCATAAATGCCCAGGTTGTCGGCCAGGACCGGAAAGGTGCTTGCCGGTGAATTCCTGAATTGCGCGTTGACCACCGTGAGGCTGCCTTTGGTGAAAGGCAACATGGCGGTCGGGCCCTTGCTTACAATCACGTGGGCGGCTTTGGGGCTGGGACCGTAGTACACGCTGACGACGTACTTCTTGTTGGGCAGCATGGTCAGGGGCGGGATGCTTGCCAGGGTAAGCACGTCAGCGCCGGTTTGTTCCACCGTTTTCTGTTCCAGCAGCATCTGTGTATCTGAGTCCCACAGCGAAACGGTGTACGTGCCGGCCTGGGGCAACTTGGTGCCGACCTTGATGATCCGGCCCGGGCGGGACGTGTAGAACCGGTAACCGACCTCGATGTTGCTGTAGAGACCCCTTATGACTTTGGTGGTGCTGTCGGCCAGGAACGCGCTGAGGGCCTGTTCTTCGGGCGGTGCTTTTTCTTTGTTGCAGGCAGTCAGCAGGGCAACCCCGGCGGCGACCAACAGAATGAGCTTACACTTCATGGCGGGTACGGAGTAAGGGAGACGAGGGCAGGCTTACCAAGCAACGAGTAACGGGCCGCTACTCATACAATTTGCTCTAAGTTAACGGGTTTGTCGGGGTTTTGTTATTGCCCTCCCCGGGTACCTGCACAAAATCAAACGGCGCAACCGCTTTTTGCGGAAGTAGAGGGTAACGACGGGGACACGGAAGGAGGAGCGTATTATATATCGATGTTACTGTCGCCAGCGTCCGCTGGTGTCTATGGGGATGGGAATCTTCGCGTTGCTGGCGCAGGCGTCATCCTCACGCGTGATTCTCGTTTTCACGCGTTGCTGGCGCAGGCGTCCGCCTGTGTCTATCCGGACCGGGAGCGTCCGCTTCCAGCCGTCAGGCTAACGCGTTTTGAAAAGCGGCACGACATGCAGGACCGGCACCGATGGGAAGGTTGTTTTAGAAGAGACGCGTCAGCATTACAAATTTAGCCTGACGAGTGGAAGAAGAGTAAGCCTGACGGCTGGAAGCGGACGCTTCCGGTCCGGACAGACACAGGCGGACGCCTGCGCCAGCAACGCGTGAAAACGAGAATCACGCGTGAGGATGACGCCTGCGCCAGCAACGCGAGGATTCCCACCCCCATAGACACCAGCGGACGCTGGCGACAGTAACATCGATAGGATGTAAAGAAAAACCGCAAAGGACGTAAAGCAGTACGCGTACTCCTTGCGGTCTTTGCGTCCCTATTGCGATCCTTGTGGTTCAATTACTCCTCCCTTTCCTCCGTGCCCGCTGCGGTTAAAATACTTCCTAACTGATCCGGCTCCAGTTGGTTTCTTCTTTGCGCAGCGATTCAATGTGCCGCCGGATGGGGGTGTTCCGGGGAGACGCCAGGTCAGGGTCGTCTTCCAGCAGTTCCTGCGCCGAGTGGCGGGCCTCCTGGAGAATGGGCGCATCTTTGGACAGGTCGGCGATCAGCAGGTCGAGAATGCCGCTCTGCTGGGTGCCCTCAATGTCGCCCGGGCCGCGCAGCTTCAGGTCCATGTCGGCAATCTCGAAGCCGTTGTTGGTGCTCACCATCGTGTCGATGCGCAGGCGGGCCTCTTTGCCCAGCTTGTAGTCGGTCATCAGCACGCAGTACGACTGGTCGGCGCCCCGGCCCACGCGGCCCCGCAACTGGTGCAACTGCGACAGCCCGAACCGCTCGGCGTTTTCAATCACCATCACCGAGGCGTTGGGTACGTTTACGCCCACTTCGATCACCGTAGTAGCCACCATGATCTGCGTTTCGCGCTTGAGGAACCGCTTCATTTCAAAGTCCTTGTCGTGCGGCTTCATGCGGCCGTGCACGATGCTTGAGCTGACACTCCGGGAAGGCCCGGGCAATGCTTTCAAACCCGTCCATCAGGTTTTTGTAATCCATCTTCTCCGACTCCTCGATGAGCGGGTACACGATGTACACCTGCCGTCCCTGCTGGATTTGTTCGCGCAGGAAGCCGAAGACCCGCAGCCGGTTGGCATCGTAGCGGTGCACCGTCTTGATGGGCTTGCGGCCCGCGGGCAGTTCGTCGATCACCGACACGTCGAGGTCGCCGTAGAGCGTCATGGCCAGCGTGCGGGGAATGGGCGTGGCCGTCATCACCAGCACGTGCGGGTACACCGATTCATTCTTCTGCCAGAGCTTGGCCCGCTGGGCTACCCCGAAGCGGTGCTGCTCGTCGATCACGCACAGGCCCAGGTTCCGGAACTTCACCACGTCTTCGAGCAGGGCGTGGGTGCCCACGATGATCTTCATTTCGCCGCTTTCCAGTTGCTCGTGCAGCACCCGCCGTTCGCTGGTCTTGCTGGAGCCCTTCAGGATGCCGATGTGGATGCCCAGTTGGTCGGCAAACGCCTTCAGGCCGTGGTAGTGCTGGTCGGCCAGGATTTCCGTAGGCGCCATCATGCAGCCCTGGGCGCCGTTGTCAAGCGCCATCAGCATGCAGATAAACGCCACGATGGTCTTGCCGCTGCCCACGTCGCCCTGGAGCAGCCGGTTCATCTGTTTGCCCGAACACATGTCGCGGTAAATCTCCTTGATTACCCGCTTCTGGGCATTGGTGAGGTCAAAGGGCAGGTGTTCATTGTAAAACGTGGTCAGCGTGGGCACGCTTTTGAAGACCTGGCCCTGGTACTCCACCTTACGCACCAGTTTGTTCTTGAGCAGGCGGATCTGGTTGTAGAAGAGTTCTTCGAACTTGAGGCGGTACGTGGCCCGTTCGAGCCACTGGACGTTCCTGGGGAAGTGAAAGTTTTCCATCGCCTCCCGCTTCGACACCAGGTTGTACCGGGAAATCAGTTCGGCCGGCAGCGTTTCGCGGAGGTGGTTGGCGCCCATGTCGAGCACCTGCCGGATCATTTTGCCGATGTTCTTGCTTTCGATCTGTCTCCGGCGGAGCTTTTCGGTGAGGTTGTACACCGGCACCAGGCCGCCTTCCTGGGCCTGCATGGCGTCGTAGAGGTCCATTTCCGGGTGCACGATGCTGTACTTGCCCCCGAAGTACTGCGGCTTACCGAACACCACGTATTCGGTGAACCGCTTCAGTTGCTTGGTAAAATGCGGAATGCCCTTGAACCAGACCAGTTCGATTTCGCCGGTATCGTCCATGAAGTACGCCACCAGCCGCGCCTTGTGTCCTTCGCCCACCGTTTCGAGGTAGTCGATCTTGCCGCGGATCTGCACGAAGGGCATGTTTTCACTGATCTCGCTGACCTTGTAGAAGCGGGTACGGTCTTCGTGCCGGAAGGGGTAGTGCTGCACCAGGTCGCCGTACGTAAAAATGCCCAGCTCGGTGCGGAACAGGTCGGCCCGCTGCGGACCCACGCCCTTTAAAAATTCAATTTTGGTATCGAAGAAACTCATCAACGGGGTTGTCGTGGACTATTTTGCAACATCTCCTTCTGCCTATTCCCACTTCAGCGTATTGAGCAGGTGCACCATGTCTTCCTTTACGTACTCGATCACGGGGGCCAGCGAATCATTTTTGGTGGCGGTGGAGAAGTACAGGGCGCCCCGGAAAAAGTGCGTGGTGGTGTCGGTCACGTAGAACTGGAACTGGCTGGGCACTTCGCCTTCGAGCTGGAACACGTTGGCCGTCTTGCCGTTGGGCGTTTTCATCGTCATCTCCTCAATGGCTTCGGCCTTGATCTGGTGCTTGGAAGCCAGTTTGTAGGCGTCGTTCACCAGTTCCTGGAATTTTTTGGGGTCCTGGTTCACCGTTTTGTAGGTAAGCTGCACATTGGCCCGCAGCCCCGGGTAGAACACGTAAATCCAGTAAGGTTCGGCCCGGGCGAAGGTATCTTTCTTGATCACGGCGTGGGCCGAGTGTTCAAAATGGTACGGGTAATCGCCCTGCAGCCCGACGTACTGGTGGGGCGGCAGGTCAATACGATTGTATCCCTTGGGCTTGGGCACGTAGTCCTTGCTGCCGCAGGCACTCAGCAGCGGAAGGATCAACACGAGACTCAACAAGACTTTTGTGAAAGGCATCTTGCAGGAATAACGAACAGTCATTGAGATATTTGATAATAAATTCTATTATTGCCGTCGATCTGATTTTTGCGCCCGCAAAGGTACGCAACTGCCCCCGGCCGTGCTCCAAACGCGGCCGAATTTCTGGGCAAACGGCACCCTTTGCCGCCGAAATTCCGTAAATAATTTCGTTTTGTAAACTTTTAAACGATCAGTCATGTATTTCGCAGTGCCCATCATATTGACCGTACTGGGTTTCGTATTGGCCTACGTGTACTTCACGTCCGAGAAACACCCCAAGCAGGTACGGACCTTGTCGGAGCGGAAGTTCCCCGAGAACGTTAACCCGCCGCCCAGCACCCCCGACTGAGCCGGGAGGAATTGAATTTTTTGAGAACAGTAAACAAGGCGCGGCGCAGACCCGCGCCTTTCTTATTGGGAGCAATGGTCAGTGGGACATTAGCCAGTGGTCATTGGTTGATTGGTCATTCGTCATTCGTCATTGGAACGCGGTGATTCACGATCCACCACTGACTATTGACCAATGTACCAATGACCATTGCACCATTGACCCAAGCCCCCGGCGTTCCCGGGCAACTCCCCAACTATTGCTTAACTTTGGGGCTTATCCAGTGCCAAGCCGTGTTATTCGACCGCAAAAGTTATTCCGACGAGACCCTATTAGCCTTATACAAAGCCCTGCTCAAGCCGCGGCTGATTGAAGAAAAAATGCTGATTCTGCTGCGCCAGGGCAAGGTGAGCAAGTGGTTTTCGGGCATGGGCAGGAAGCCATTTCGGTGGGCAGCACCCTGGCCCTGGAGCCCGACGAGTACATTCTGCCGCTGCACCGCAACCTGGGCGTGTTTACGGGCCGCAACGTGCCCCTTGGACAGCCTTTTCGCGCAGTGGCAGGGCAAGCCACGGCGGCTACACCAAGGGCCGCGACCGCAGTCTTTCCACTTCGGCACCAACGAGCACCACATCGTGGGCATGATTTCCCACCTGGGTCCGCAGCTGGCCGTGGCCGACGGCATTGCCCTGGCCGACCTGCTGGCTAAAAACCAAGAAGGTAACGCTGACCTACAGCGGCGACGGCGGCGGCAGCGAAGGCGATTTCCACGAAGCCCTGAACGTGGCCGCCGTGTGGCAGCTGCCGGTCATCTTCCTCGATCGAAAACAACGGCTACGGCCTTAGCACGCCCGAGCCGCGAGCAGTTCCGCTTCAGGAGCTTCATCGACAAAGGCCCGGCCTACGGCATGGAAGCCGTGCAGGTAGACGGCAACAACGTGCTGGAAGTGTACGACACCGTATCCGCCTGGCCGAAGACCTGCGCCAGAACCCGCGCCCGGTGCTGGTGGAGGCCCTTACCTTCCGGATGCGCGGCCACGAAGAAGCCTGCGGCACCAAGTACGTGCCGCAGGAACTCTTCGAAGAATGGAGCCGGAAAGACCCCGTGTCGAACTACGAAATGGCTACTTGCTGAAAGAGAAAGTCCTTACCGAAAAGCAGATCGACAAAGATCCGCGGAAGCATCAAGGCGGAAATCGAAGCGGGGCTTGAAAAAGCCGATGCCGTGCCATGCCCACAGCCGACCTGCAAGACGAAATGGCCGACATGTACCGCCCCCTACGGGCAACGCGTGCAGGAGCCCAAGCCCGACACCACCGCAGAACGCCGTTACGTCGACGCCATTTCCGACGGCCTGCGGCAGAGCATGGAGCGCTATCCCGACCTGGTGCTCATGGGCCAGGACATTGCCGATTACGGCGGCGTGTTCAAAATCACCGAGGGCTTCGTGGCAGCAGTTCGGCAAGGAGCGGGTGCGCAACACGCCGCTCTGCGAGTCGGCCATTGTGGGCGCGGGCCTGGGACTTTCGCGTGAAAGGCAACAAATGCCATGGTGGAAATGCAGTTTGCCGACTTCGTGACCTGCGGCTTCAACCAGATCGTCAATAACCTAGCCAAAAGCCACTACCGCTGGGGCCAGAACGCCGACGTGGTGGTGCGCATGCCCACCGGCGCCGGCACCGCCGCCGGTCCGTTCCACTCGCAGTGCAACGAAGCGTGGTTTTTCCACACGCCCGGCCTGAAAGTGGTGTACCCCAGCAACCCCTACGACGCCAAGGGCCTGCTCTGCCGCGGCCATCGAAGACCCTAACCCGTATTATGTACTTCGAGCACAAATGCTTTACCGCTCGGCATCCGGGCCGGTGCCCGAAGCGTACTATACCATACCGATCGGCAAAGCGGCGCTGGTCAGCTGAGGGCGACGACCTGACCATCATTACCTACGGGCATGGGCGTGCACTGGGCCCTGGAAATCACCCGGAAGTTGCCGGACGTAAAAGCTGATGTCATTGACCTGCGCACTCTGCTGCCCTGGGACAAGGAAGCGGTGCGGCCAGCGTGGAAAAAAACGGGTCGCGTGCTGGTAGCTGCACGAAGACACGCATCACGGGCGGCATCGGCGGCGAAATTGCCGCCTGGATCGGGGAGCACTGCTTCCAATACCTCGACGCCCCCGTGGCCCGGGAGGGCAGCCTGGATACGGCCGTGCCGTTTGCGCCTGCTTTAGAGCAGAATTTCTTACCAAAGTACCGGATGGAGGAAAAGATAAAAAGACTGCTGGCTTTTTGATCTACCTTGCAAGTCTATCAGATAAAATAACCCAGTTCTTTCCCTTTGTCGGGGCGGTTTTTTTCGGAATGATTACAAAAAGGGCATAAACCAGACCGTTATTTGTATGTTGGCTTCAAAAAAAATCATGTTCGTGGCGGCGATAGTACTGTCGGCGGCCTGCCAGCGGAAAAATTGCCCCACCTACTGGGCTAACTCCGAGTCGGTGGGCGCCACCACGGCTTCCGACGGCAAGAAGAGTTCGGGCGAAAACCTGAACGAAACCGAATCGGGGAGCCGCGAACAGGAGTTCCCGATGGTACGGGTGAAACGGGACAAGAACGGCATCATCACCAAGAAGGCAATGCGCCGCAACAAAGTGAAGCGCACCGACCCCCGAAAAGCCTACAAGCCCCGGTAGTTATTTTTTGCTTTTACCCATCTGCTTGCCCACCAGCTATGTTTCAATTTTACCACGCGTTCAGGAAACACTACCACTGCCTGCGGGCGGCCTTCTGGCTGTGCCTGGGCGTGCTGCTGCTTGCCCAGCCCCTGGCCGCGCAAACCAATAAAGCCAGCCTCGTCCGGGTAAAAACGGAACGCGAAACCCGCAAGAAGCAGCGCGAATCGTCCGGTTTCAAGGGCCAGCGCGTAAAAGGCGCCGACCCGGTCCAGAAAACCCAGAAAAACGTTACTTCCTTCAAGGGTGAACGGGTGCGGGGCGGCCAGAAAAAGGTCAATGTTTCGGACATGAGCAAGGCGGCCGTGTACAACACCCCCGCCGAAGCCCCCGAACGCAGCCGCAACAAGTTGGGCGCCCAGATGCTCCGGCAGTCGGAGCGGGCCAACGGCCGGGGCGGCCTGGTGTACAGCCAGTACTACAAACAAAAGATTGCCAAACGCAAAAGCAAGAAGCTCTCCTCGTACCGCGGTGACATGCGCGTAGTGGACCGCAAGAAAGCCTACCGGAAGAAGAGCAACCAGATCTCCTCGTACAAGGGTGACATCCTGGTGCGCAAGAAGCCGAAAGGCGCCTTCCCGGGCAGTGCGTACAAGGGCGGCTACGCCAACAGTTCCTTCAAGAAGAAGGAGAAGTACCGCAAGAAGATGCTCAAGAAACTGGGCCGCAGCAAGAAACAGATGGTACCCAATTACAAGAAGCGTAAAGACGAAAAGCCGACGTACGATACCCGCGAAAGCGAAATCTGGGACAAGCCCAGATAGCCGGTCCCCGGAGCTTCAATGACGCAAACGCCAGACGCCAGTACTGCAAAGCACTGGCGTTTGACGTTTTTTTGACTTTTGAATAGGGAACGGGTGCGCGGAAATCATCCCCCTACCCCCTTCGGCTGTCCCACAAGCAGACCCACAAGGGGGACCCCGTACCCAGCGGTGCCACAGCAAGATAGTCGTCTGTGCTTAGAACTGTCCGCGCGTTTGGTCCCCCTTGTGGGTTTGCTTGTGGGACAGCCGAAGGGGGTAGGGGGATGAAAACCCTTTGTTGACTTGGTTGCGTTGTTGGGTTATTGTGTACCCCCAGAAACTTTTTACCCGTACAATAGCTTATTAAACCAATTACTAATATTCCCATCATGAACTGGATCGCGATTACTTCAGAAAGTCAGTTGAAAGATATTCTTGCGAATGCGGAACAGCCGGCAATGATCTTCAAGCACAGCACCCGTTGTTCCATCAGCGCCACGGCGCTCAACCGCCTGGAACGCAACTGGAAGGATGCGGAAGTAGCCCCCTTGAAGGCTTACTACCTTGACCTGCTCAGCTACCGTCCGGTATCCAACCAGATTGCCAACGTGCTGAACGTGAGCCACCAATCCCCGCAACTGCTGCTCATCCACCAGGGCAAGTGCGTGTACAACGCCTCGCACATGGATATCTCCTACCCGGAACTGAAGCGGCAACTGGAGCGGGTACTGGTATAATACTGCTAAACAGCCTCCGGTTCATCCGTTCAATCATATTCATCGTGGTCTGATTTCGGACGATCCGGGCGGGTACGACAACCGTTCCATTTTTTTTTACGCGAGCATGGCTATTCTTTTTGATACCTTCCGGAGCTGGGGGCAGTACTGCGCTGACCGCAACCTGCCCCTGTACGCCCCGGTCCTGGAGTACGAGACTGAACAGAAGGGACGGGGCGAAACCGAAATCTGGGACGGGCTGCAACGCGCCTGGACCGTGATGCGCGACGCCGTGCAAACCGGCCTGACCGAAAACATGACTTCCCGTTCGGGCATGATCGACAACGGGGCCCGGAAAGTAGCCAAGTCCAAATCCATCCTTTCCCCGGAGTTCCAGAAGCTGATTTCCCGCGCCCTGGCGGCCAAGGAAGTAAACTCCTGCATGGGTCGCATTGTGGCCGCCCCCACGGCCGGTGCTTCGGGCATTCTGCCGGGCATCCTCGTGACGCTGCAAGAGCAGCACGAACTGACTGACCGCACCATCCTGGAAGGGTTGCTGGTGGCGGCGGGAGTTGGGTTGATCATTGAACAGAACGCCTCACTGGCCGGTGCCGTGGGTGGTTGCCAGGCCGAAACGGGCAGCGCCGCCGCGATGGGGGCCGGTGCCATTGTGCACTGCCTGGGCGGCGACGTAAGCGAAGCCTTTGCCGCCGTGGCCATTACCATCCAGTGCATGCTGGGGCTGGTGTGCGACCCCGTGGCCGGGCTGGTGGAAGTACCCTGCGTGGTGCGCAACGCCAGCGCCGCCGCCATTGCCTATTCTTCCGCCCAGATTGCCATTGCGGGCGTAAACCCGGTGATTCCCGTGGATGAATGCGTGCAGGCGCTGGGCGAAGTGGGCCAAAGCATGGAAACCCGCTACAAAGAGACGGCGATGGGTGGCCTGGCCGCCACGCTGACCGGCCAGCGCATTGCCAAGCAGGTGCTCATCCAGGACATCGACGTGCTGCCCGACGAAGAAGAGGTACACTGACTTTAGTTTCTACAGCACCAGGTGGCCCAACTGGTGGACCAGCAGCGAGAACACCACGCCCCAGAACACGGCGCTGACGAACATGTACACAAAGATGCGCTTCCAGGGCTCCCCGAAGGAAGAAGCGACGATGGTACCCAGGATCGGGCTGAAGATCAGGGGCGTCAGAAAGGCTACCCCCGAGAGGCCGTAGCGGCGCCATATGCGCACGATGCGCCGGTTGCGCGAGGTAAACAGCCGGCGTTTCTTCTTGCGGCGGTTGAACAACCGGGAACGCACCTCAGCCCCCAGCAGGGAAAAGATCAGTACGCTGGTCATCATGCCGAGCACGGTAAATATGCACGTTTCCACCCAGTTCAGCCCGAAGGCAGTACCGCTGAGCGGCCCGCCGATGAACTTAATCATGCTGGATAGGAAAACCGTGAAGTATTTTGCAACCTGCTCGAACATAACTCTTCCTCTACGCCGCGTTGGGTATTGAACGGCCCTGCGGGACCGCCCCATCCGTATACGCAAAAGGCCGTTTAAAGTCTTACTTTCCAGACACCCTCCTGCCCCGCTGCTTGACCAGTTGAATGAATACAGAAGATTGTGGTAAATTTTTTATACCGGCCGGTTAGGTCAGCTTTTTGGCCTTTTCCCAGTACACGTCCATTTCGGCCAGGGTCATGTCTTTGAGGTTCTTGCCGGCCTTGCGGGCCTCTTCCTCCAGGTAGTTGAACCGCTTGATGAATTTTTTGTTGGTCCGTTCCAGCGCCGTCTCGGGGTTGATGTCGATGAACCGGGCGTAGTTGACCAGCGAAAACAACAGATCACCAAACTCTCCTTCGGCTTCATTTCGGTCGATGACCGTTTCTTCGTTGAAGGCTTCCTTGAACTCCCGCATTTCTTCTTCTACCTTCTCCCACACCTGCCGCTTTTCCTCCCAGTCAAAGCCGGCGCCGCGGGCCTTTTCCTGGATGCGCATGGCCTTCACCAAGGCCGGCAGCGACTGCGGTACGCCGCCCAGCACGGTCTTGTTGCCTTCTTTGAGCTTCAACTGCTCCCAGTTTTGCTTCACCTGTTCCTCGGTGTCGGCCTTTACGTCGCCGTAAATGTGCGGGTGGCGGCGGATGAGCTTCTCGCAAATCGCATTGAGTACATCGGCCACGTCGAAGCTGTTGGTTTCGGAAGCAATGCGGGCGTAGAATACCATGTGCAACATCAGGTCGCCCAGTTCCTTTTTCACCTCCCCCAAGTCGCCTTCCAGGATGGCGTCCGATAATTCGTACGTTTCCTCGATGGTGAGGTGGCGGAGCGAATCGAGGGTTTGCTTTTTGTCCCAGGGGCACTGTTCCCGCAGTTCGTCCATGATGGTCAGCAGGCGGTCAAATGCTTTCAACTGCTCGGCGCGGCGCGGCGGAAGGTTTTCAAACATATTCGGAGACATGAGATACTAAACGTGAGATTTGAGACCAGGTACCGTGAAGTTACGGGCATTTATGGCCTGATAACAAAACAGGGACGGCAATAAGTGCCATCCCTGTCCGCATCGTTGCTAAAAACGTTAAGAACTTTTCCACTTTACGGTGCAACCCGTGGATTTGGTAACGGGGGTAGGCACCGGTTTGCCGGCCAGCACGGCCGTCATGGCGTCTTCCGCGTACCGCTGGTTCACATCGTCGGGGTTCTGGGAGTTGTCGTCGATGGCACCCGTGTACTGCACCACAAAACCAGCGTTTTGCCGGGTCAGGATGAACACCTGCGGCGTACGGGTGGCACCAAAGGCCCGGGCTACGTCCTGCGAGGCGTCGGTGAGGTAAGGGAACGGAAACGCTTTCTGTTTGGCCCGTTCCTGCATCTTCTCGTGGGCATCGCCGGGGCTCGTGCCGGGGTCGTTGGCGTTGATGGCAAGCACCGGGTAGCCCTGCGGGGCGTATTTGTTGTGCAGTGCCACCAGGCGTCCTTCGTATGCCTGGGCGAACGGACACGTGTTGGCGGTAAACACCACGATGTAGCCTTTTGCCCCCGCATTGCCGGCCATCGAAACGCTGGCGCCGTCCACGTTTTTCAGCGAAAAGTCAACTGCCTTGTCGCCCACCTTGTAGCCGCCCGACTGGGCTTTGCTCGCCAAAGCACCCACACAAACCAGGATTGCCGAGAATAAAAGTAGTTTTTTCATAGTTGCAGACCGATCGGCTGGGCCGCCCGGTCATTGGTAGAACAATATCGGATCAGATAAAGTGCATTGCAAAAATCCGGCCCGGTTTTTCAGTGAGCAGTGAGCAGTAAGCAGTTGGCAGTAAACAGTACCCTACTCTCCCAATACTCAATACCCCAATCCTAACTTTTCGCCCATTTCTTCCACCAGTACTGAAACACGATCAGGCCCCACAGCCGGGCGTGTACGTCTTCGGGGTTGGCCGAAAAGAGTTTTTCTTTGAGCCTGCGCACTTCCGCCGGGTCGAAAATGCCCTGTTCGGCCACGAAAGAGTCTTTCAGCAGGTCGTTCTGAATGAGGCTTTGTAATTCGTTGCGCATCCACTTGAGCAGCGGCACTTCAAAACCGTGCTTGGGCCGGTTGTAGAGTTCCTTAGGCAGTTCGTTGCGGAAGGCGTCCTGCACGATCTTCTTTTTCAGGCGGCCGTCGATCTTGTACTCCGTAGGCAGCGAAAACGCAAACTCCACCACCGTGTAGTCGAGGAACGGCACCCGTACTTCCAGGCCGTGCGCCATGCTCATCAGGTCTACCTTGGTCAGCATGTCGTTGGGCAGCACCAGTTGCACGTCCGTGTAGAGGAATTCATTGAAGTCGCCCCCGCTCCGGAGGTGCTGCAAAATCCGGGCTTTTCGTTCGGCCAGTTCTGCTTCGGCGGCTTGGGCCCGGCTCGATTCGCTCAGCAGTTGCCGGGCGTCGGCCGCGTTGGTAAGCGTGGCAAACCGCCAGTACCGGTCCTTTTCGTCGAGCCGGGCGCCTTCCGCCAGCTTCTGCAACTGCCGTACCTTGTTGCCCAGGGGGTTATTGCGCGACTTGGGCAGGACGTTCCAGAGCGGCGCCAGCCCTTTTGCCAGTTCCGTGGTGAGGCCCCCTTCCCGGACGCGGTATTCCCCGTGGTGCTTGTTGTAGCCCGCAAAGAGTTCGTCGGCCCCGTCGCCCGAGAGGGCCACGGTCACCTTTTTGCGCGTCCGCTTGCTGAGGATGAACACGGCCAGGGCCGAAGAATCCGCAAAAGGTTCGTCGGTGTAGTCGAGCATGTCGAACAGGTGTTCGTACAGGTCGTCGTTGGAGAGGGAGAAAACGGTGTGGTTGGTTTTGAATTTCTTGGCCACCAGGTTGGCGTACCGCGTCTCGTCGAAGAAAGGCTCGTCCTTGTAGCCGATCGAAAACGTGTTCAGGTGATCCGTGTGCCGTGCGGCCAGGGCCACGATCACCGACGAGTCGATGCCGCCGCTCAGGAAGGCGCCCAGCGGTACGTCGGCGATCAGCCGCCGTTTCACCGAGGCTTCCAGCAGTTGCGCCAGTTGTTCCTGCGCCCCGGCGTAATCCATGACGCCCGGCCCGCCGTAGTGCTGCGGGATGGTGTACCAGGATTGCTGCGTCACCTCCTGCCCCTTGATCTTGATGTAGTGCCCCGGCAGCAGCTTTTTGACGCTTTTGAAGATGGTGTGCGGCGCCGGGATGTAGTTCAGTTGCAGGAATTGTTGCAGGGAGGCGTAGTCGAGGTCCCGCGGCACGCCGTACGCGAACATCGCCTTCATTTCCGAGGCGAACAGGAACTTGTCTTCGTCGAGGCTGTAGAGGAGCGGCTTGATGCCCATCCGGTCGCGGGCCACGAACAGGCTGTCCTCCTGGGCGTCGTACACGGCGAAGGCAAAAAAGCCGTTCAGCTTGTACAGGCAGCTTTCACCTTCCCGGATGTAGAGGTGCAGCAGTACTTCGGTGTCGGAGGTAGAGAGGAAGGCGACGCCCTTCTGCAACAGTTGTTGCTTCAGCTCCTGGAAGTTGAAAATTTCCCCGTTGAACACGATGGTGTAGCGGCCCGCGGGGTCGGTCATGGGTTGGTTGCCGCCCGAAGAGGTATCGAGAATGGAAAGGCGCCGGTGTCCCAGGCCCGCGTAGCCGTGCGTAAAGGCATTGCCCGTGTCGGGGCCCCGCCGCGAAAGCGTATCGGTGGCCGCAAACAGGTTGATGGTAAAAAATCGACCCACTTCATTGAAGGCGTAGATGCCGGTAATGCCGCACATGGTGAGGGTTGGATGTTGAATGTTGGATGCTCAATGGGCTGTCCACCGCTAAACCGAGGCAAGTTACGCATCCGGCTCATTCCCGCCGGACCCGTTTCACCCCCGCCGTGGCCCTTTTCGGCGGGGCAATGCATTATTTTGGCGCATTTACGCCCGGAAGACGGAGCCAACCCTATATTTGCCCCCTGACCTGCCGTTAGCCCCTATGCTGCCTGCCCTCCGCAAATCCTTTGACCGCATGGAAGCCTCGCGGTTCCGCATCCTGCAACTCGCCCAGTCGCTGTCCGAACCGCGGGCCCACGTCAGCCCCGGGCCGGGGGAATGGTCGGCGGTGCAGGTGGTCGAACACATGGTGACCATCGACCGGATGGTGCTCAAACTCGTGCAGAAGCAACTCACCCGGCCGGACCTGCGGCCGGCGGGCATCGGCACCTGGATGCGGGCCGTGCTGGTGACGCTGGCCCTGCGTTACCGCAAAAAAATAAAGGCCCCGGCCGTGTTGCCCCCGCCCACCGGGAGCCGGAGCCTCGTCGAGTGGCACGACGAATGGGAAGCGTCGCGGCGGCAGTGGCGGGAAACGCTGGAAGCGGTGCCGGAAAAATTACGCCACAAGGAGCTTTTCAAACACCCGCTGGCCGGTTACCTTACCCTCGGCCAAACCCTCGATTTTATCACCGAACACACGCTGCACCACGTGCCGCAGGTAAAACGGCTGGCGCAAAAGGCTTGATTGGGGCACTTGCGGGGCGGGGTAAACGCAATGCTCCAGAAGTTTGCCCTGCGAAAACCGGCAAAAGAGTACGTACGTAAGCCGTTGCCCGAAAGTAGATTGAATAATCAGGCGGGCCGAGGGAGATTTCGGGTCCAAAAAATCTTTGTATGCGCCTCCCCAGTTCCGTAAACGCCTTCCTCGCCGCCCTTGGGCTCTTTGCTTCCCTCACGGCTTGCCAGTCAGAACAGCCCAACCAGCCGGCTCCCAAAGACCAGCTCATCGGCTTGTGGAAACTCGACAACTACCGCGAAGTAACCACCCTGAACGGCCGGGTGAACAACGACCAGACGCAGCCGGTGAACGGCACGATGGAATTCCGGCGAAACGGCAAGGTAATTTCGGTGGACGAAACGGGCAACGCGGAAGAAGGCACCTGGAACCTCGTGGACGGCGGACGGCGCATCCGCATCATCTTCAGCGACATTGCATCGGCCGGCTTTGCCCCCGCCGGTTTTCTCAGCGGCAGCACCTTCGAACTGGAAGCGGTGAAGGCCGGCGGCCTGGCCCTGCGCAACCGGTCTTCGCTTTCGGCCCGCGGCGAATCGGTGAAGTACGAACTGACCTTTAACCTGGAGAAGTAGTAAGCAAGCGCACCCCGGTCCGGTGTTTCATCCAGGCAACAAACATTACCCGTGTAGACTGCTCCGGAAAGGTTGATTTTTAGCCGGTAGAACGCGGACTACTTTTGCCGCATAAAATTTCAATCAACAACTTTTATGCAACGCAAAAACCTTTTTTCCCTTCTCCCCTTCTTCATTTTGGCGCTGTTTGTTTTTACTGGCTGTAACAAAGACAAAGACGAGGTAAAACCTGCCGTAAAAACGCAAGTTACCGGTGTTTGGAAGTTCGAAAGCAGCAGATGGGTAAGCTTTGAAAACGGGACAATAACCGATGATGATACAGATTACGGCACTACCGAAACGATCGAATTCAAAAGCGACGGGACGGTAGTCAACAAGAGCATTAATACAACTTATAACGGTACCTGGGCTTTAACGGACAGCGACAAGAAAATGATGCTCAGCGTGGACGGCGACTCTAATGTATGGGATATTAAAGAAGTAAGTGCCTCTAAGCTAGTGCTTTTCTACACGGATACAGAAGTACAAGACGGCATTACTTACAAAGACGAAATGACGATTTCTCTCAAAAAATAAATTGGTTTCCAGTTCTCCTTTCCGAAGCCGCCAAGCACAATGGCGGCTTTTTTCGTTGGGGAACAACTACCGCTTTTTTCATGCAAAACTTGGTTTTGCTTTTTTCTACGCATGGGGCACAGCTTGCCAACGGGAAACACCCGGCGCATCCTGATCCAAACATTACCCGTGTAGACTGCTCCCAAAAGGTTGATTTTCAATGAGTAGCAGGCGAGATACCTTTGCCGCTTACCTTTTTCATCAACAACAGTTATGCAACGCAAAAACATTTTTCCCCTCCTCTCCCTTTTCGTGCTGGCCCTGTTCGTCTTTACGGGCTGCAAAAAAGAGAAAGAAGTAGCTCCCACCACCGAAAAATACATCGGCGTGTGGAAGCTTGATACGTACAATTATTCCGTGGTGGCAGGAAACATAGTCACGCCTTTTTACACCACCACGGGATCTACCCAATCTCTTGAATTCAGAACCGATGGCAAAATCGTGGACAAGGACGACAGCGGGCAGGAAACCCTTGGCTCGTGGACGCTGACTCCCAACACGATCACGGTAACCTTCCCGGCCGAAGCGACCACCGGCGAGATCAAATCCGGCACGTACGAGGTGAAGCAAATCACCGATACCCAACTGGTCCTGTTCCAGCGGAAAGTAACCACTGTATTGGGAATTTCGGGCGGCAATGAAACGACGATCACCTACAAGCGGTAATTCTTAGCCCCTCCCTGCCTAAAGCCACCATTCCGCCGGGTGGCTTTTTTGTTTGGGTCTTCGTCAAGCCCTACTCCCTTTCATCCAATCGTCTCTCGGGAAAATGCTACCTTTGCGGCAGCAAACTTCCCGGGACATGCAAAATCAGACCACTACATATAAACCTAAAAACGCCATCCGCATCGTTACGGCGGCGTCCCTGTTCGACGGCCACGACGCAGCCATCAACCTGATGCGCCGCATTCTCCAGGCCAGCGGAGCCGAAGTCATTCACCTGGGCCACAACCGTTCGGTGGCCGAAATCGTGGATTGCGCCATCCAGGAGGACGCCCAGGCCGTTGCCATCACCAGCTACCAGGGGGGCCACGTGGAGTTTTTCAAATACATGCACGACCTGCTCAAGGAACGCGGCGCCGGGCACATCAGAATATTCGGGGGCGGCGGGGGTACCATTCTGCCCTCCGAGATCGAAGAGTTGCACGCCTACGGCATTACCCGACTCTACTCCCCCGACGACGGCCGGTCGCTGGGCCTGCAAGGCATGATCAACGACCTGCTTGGGCGCTGCGACTTCCCGACAATTACTGCTCTGAACGGCCAGGCCAAAGCCCTGCCCCAGAAAGACCCCAAGGCCATCGGCTCCCTCATTACGCTGGCCGAAAACCAGCCGGAAGAATTTGAGAAGGTAAAAAATGACCTCACCCCCAGCCCCTCTCCCAAGGAGAGGGGTGACGAAAGCTCCCCTCTCCTTGGGAGAGGGGCTGGGGGTGAGGTCCCCGTCCTCGGCATTACCGGCACGGGTGGTTCGGGCAAATCATCGCTGGTGGACGAACTGGTGCGCCGCTACCTGCTGCACTTCCCCGACAAAACCATTGCCATCATTTCCGTTGACCCTTCCAAGCGGAAAACCGGCGGCGCCCTGCTGGGAGACCGCATCCGGATGAATTCTATTCACAACCCGCGGGTGTACATGCGTTCCCTGGCGACCCGCCAGAGCAACCTGGCCCTGAGCCGCCACGTGCAGGAGAGCATCGACATCTGCAAAGCGGCCGGCTACGACCTGATCATCGTTGAAACGTCGGGCATCGGGCAGTCGGACACGGAGATTACGGAACATTCGGACGTGGCGCTGTACGTGATGACGAGTGAATACGGCGCGGCCACGCAGCTCGAAAAGATCGACATGCTCGACTTTGCCGACCTGATCGCCATCAACAAGTTTGACAAGCCCGGCTCCCTCGACGCCCTGCGCGACGTGAAGAAGCAGTACCGCCGCAATCACCAGCTTTGGGAGGCTGCCGAGGACGACCTGCCGGTGTACGGCACGGTGGCCAGCCAGTTCAACGACCCGGGCATGAACACGCTGTTCGGTAAGGTGATGGAGAAAATCGCCTACAAAATGGACAATGGACAATGGACCATTGACAATATAAAGCAGGCCCTGTCCGCTACGAACAACGAACAACCAGCAACCAGCAACCAACCTTCCATCATCCCTGCCGCCCGGGTACGGTACCTTTCCGAGATCAAGGAAAGCAGCGTGCAGTACAACCGGTTCGTGGACGAGCAAAGTGCCCTGGCGCGGCAGTTGTTCCAGTTGCAGGGCACCATCGGACTCCTGCGTTCCCGCATCGGCACGCAACAACTCGAAATCCGGCAGGACGCGCAGAACGAAACTGTGACTGTGGTCCGGCACGAAGCCGGGGAGCCCGACTACCTGAAGGAACTGGTGGACCTGTACGGCCAGATCGAGGAAAAACTGCACCCGGAATGCCGGAAAATGCTGCGCGAGTGGCCCGATAAGGTAAAGCGGTACAAGGCCGCCAAGTACCAGTTCCAGGTGCGCGACAAGGTGATTGAGCAGGACCTGTACACCGAGTCGCTGTCGGGCCTGAAGATTCCCAAAGTCAGCCTGCCCCGCTACGAGAACTGGGGCGACATCCTGCGCTGGCAACTCACCGAAAACGTGCCGGGGGAATTTCCGTACGCCGCCGGGGTATTTCCGCTCAAGCGGGACAACGAAGACCCCACCCGGATGTTTGCGGGAGAAGGCGGCCCGGAACGCACCAACCGCCGCTTCCACTACGTGTCGCAGGGCATGCCGGCCAAGCGGCTTTCCACGGCCTTCGATTCGGTAACGCTGTACGGCGAAAATCCCGACGGGCGGCCCGACATTTACGGCAAGATCGGCAACTCGGGCGTGAGCATCGCCACGCTGGACGACGCCAAAAAACTCTATTCGGGCTTTAACCTCTGCGACCCGGCTACGTCGGTGTCCATGACCATCAACGGCCCGGCGCCCATGCTGCTGGCCTTTTTCCTCAACGCCGCCATCGACCAGCAGTGCGAACTGTACATTCGGAAAGAAGCGAGGAGCGAGGAGATAGAAGCGAGAATCAAGGAGATTTACAAGCAGAAAGGAGTATCAAGGCCGACGTACCAGGGGGAATTGCCCGCCGGCAACGACGGGCTGGGGCTCATGCTGCTTGGGGTCACTGGCGACCAGGTGCTGCCCAGGGACGTGTACGACAAGATCAAGGCCGACACGCTGAAGGCGGTGCGGGGCACGGTGCAGGCCGACATTCTCAAGGAGGACCAGGCGCAGAACACGTGCATTTTCAGTACCGAGTTTGCCCTGCGGATGATGGGCGACATTCAGCAGTACTTCATCGACCGCAAGGTGCGCAACTTCTACTCAGTGTCCATCTCGGGCTATCACATTGCCGAGGCTGGGGCCAACCCCATTTCGCAACTGGCCTTTACGCTGGCGAACGGCTTTACTTTCGTGGAGTACTACTTGGGCCGGGGCATGCACATCGACGACTTCGCACCGAACCTGTCGTTCTTCTTCTCCAACGGCGTGGACGCCGAGTACTCGGTGATCGGCCGGGTGGCCCGCCGCATCTGGGCCAAGGCAATGAAGCACAACTACAACGCCAACGAACGCAGCCAGAAGCTCAAGTACCACATCCAGACGTCAGGCCGGTCGCTGCACGCGCAGGAAATTGCCTTCAACGACATCCGCACGACGTTGCAGGCGCTGTACGCCATTTACGACAACTGCAACTCGCTGCACACCAATGCCTACGACGAGGCCATCACCACGCCCACGGAGGAGTCGGTGCGCCGCGCCATGGCGATCCAGCTCATCATCAACAAGGAATTGGGCCTGGCCCGGAACGAAAACCCGCTGCAAGGGGCGTTCATCATCGAGGAACTGACGGACCTGGTGGAAGAGGCGGTATTGAAGGAATTCCAGAGCATTTCGGAACGCGGCGGCGTGCTGGGGGCGATGGAACGCATGTACCAGCGGAGCAAGATCCAGGAGGAGTCGCTGTACTATGAGACGCTCAAACACAACGGCCAGTTGCCCGTCATCGGCGTGAACACGTTCCTTGACCCGAAGGGCTCCCCGACGATCATTCCCGAGGAGGTAATCCGCTCCACCACCGAGGAAAAGGAATACGCCATCCAGGCACGGGACGCCTTCCACGGGCGGAACGAAGCCGTGGCAGCGGATGCACTGGCGCAACTGCAAGCAGCCGCCGTGGGCGGCAAGAACCTGTTCGACGAGATGATGGAAACAGCCAAGGTTTGTTCGCTGGGCCAGATCACGCACGCGTTGTACGAGGTGGGCGGGCAGTACAGGAGGAATATGTAGGAAATTTATGTTTAAGCGCAATGATTAATTTAAGTGTTGGATATGTAATCAGCCATTGAAGGAATTAGTGAATGACCAAAGAGACAGACAAGGGAGACCGCTTTACCTTTGATATCTTATATTTAGTCCTGAAGCTTATACAACAAACAGGGTTTCTTTTGCTGTTAATAATGATAATATGTTAAATATTGAAATTAGGGAAGCCCCGAAAGGAAACAGCAAAGCAGAAAGAAACATCATAGTTGTTGATGGTCTTCCCGATTATGAATCGATGTATTTCGAATTGCCCTCTAGATCAGATACGCCCTCGATTCAAGCTGCATATCTATATACCCATCAAGTAATTAATAATCTAACAGGATATTCCTTCAGCGAGGTAAACAAACACTTTTCTCTTGTTAATCTTTATATTAGTACTGATTGGTGGAAACAAAAGATTCGTATTCATATTGATTATCATTATAAAATTAATGATCAAGGCATAGCTGTTGAATTTCTTCTCCCGCTTGAACCTGAAAAATGGGCTAATCTTTGGAGTATTGCAGAGTTCTCAGATGTTTTTAAATCAATAATCGATAAACGCAGTATAAGTAACATTACATACTACCAACTCAAGAGCGAATCTGTAACTAATGGATTTGGAATCAAAATATTTGTAAAGGATCAGGAGTCGACTATAGAAAGCACACTAAACTATGCAATAAGGTATTTGAAGGAAGTTGTTGAAGACGCAAATAAAGAGTTAACAGAGGAGGTTAAGGCTAGTTCTTTATCTGTGTTTTTTGATTTTCCACTTGAAATAAGAGTTCCTTGCAAGCAATACTTGGTGTACTTTGCTCAGTTCCTAGCTGATATCGGTATAGAAGCAGACACTGAATTAAAACAAGAAGCAAATCAAACTTTATTTACTGTGTCTCCTGCAGATGGAAAAGAGGCACTCAGCAGAATTAAAGAAGCATTAGTAATTTATCTTAATGCTCCTTCTAATCCTGCTTTCCAGCTTCAAACAGTAGGACACCATGATCTTGCTGTAATACAATGGAAGGCTAATGTACTTCATTTAGAGTCGCAGTTGATGCTGGCAACCGCGACGATCCAGGCTAAAGATGCTGCCATTGAAGCATTAAAGCTAACAAACTATCAGTATAGCCAAATGCTTATGAGCAAGAAAGAGGAGAAGAAGGGCGAGGAAATACTAGACGGCTTGGTTACAGTAAAAGAATATGAAGGGCCAGGTTTCTCTGTTGATACGGCTGAGATATTAAGACGGTTAAAAAGAGCCTTCATCAAGGATTCTTAAAACAAAAATACTTCTTCTCTAAATATCCCCATGCAAGACCTCCGCATTGCTGCGGCCCAGTTCGAGAACCGGAGCGGCGACAAGGAATACAACCTGTCCGTCATTGAAAAGCTGGCCCGCAAAGCCAAGGAAAGCGGCGCCCACGCCGTCAGCTTCCACGAACAGTCGGTGACCGGCTACACGTTCCTCAAAGACCTCTCCTTCGACGAACTCATGGACCTGGCCGAACCCGTTCCGGACGGCCCCAGCACGCAGCGGCTGATTGAGATTGCAACCAAATACGACATTGCCGTGCTGGCCGGCGTACTCGAACACGAGGCGGGAAAAATTTACAAGGCGTACGTGTGCGTGGACAAGCACGGCTTCAAGGCCAAGCACCGCAAGCTGCACCCGTTCATCAACAAGCACATTTCGCCCGGCAACGAATACGTCACCTTCGATCTGCACGGCTGGACGTGCAGCATGCTCATCTGCTACGACAACAACGTGATTGAAAACGTGCGGGCCGTGACGCTGCTCGGCGCCCAGGTGCTGTTTGCCCCGCACGTAACCATGTGTACGCCTTCCACCCGCCCCGGCGCCGGCTTCGTGGACCCCAAGCTCTGGGAGAACCGGCACCGCGACCCGGCCGCCCTGCGCCTGGAGTTCGACGGCCCCAAGGGCATGCGGTGGCTCATGCGCTGGCTGCCGGCCCGGGCCTACGACAACGGCATTTACGTGGTGTTCAGCAACCCCATCGGCATGGACGCCGAACAGCTCAAGAACGGCAACCCGATGATCTTCGACCCGTTCGGGGAAACGATTGCCGAACTCAAGAGCTTCGACGACGACATTGCCGTGGGCACCTGCACCCCCGAAAAGCTGACGCAGGCCGGCGGCTACCGTTACCGCAAGGCCCGCCGCCCGGAATTATACGGCGCCATCCTGGCCCGGGAACACGAATCGATGACCAAACCCGTGTGGTTGCCGTCGTAGAGACGCGATAAATCGCGTCTCTACACGCCGCGGACCGCGTCTTCACGCGTGATGCATCGGGTCTCGGTGCACGATCAGGATTACCCCATCTTTTTAAGCAGCACGATCTGGCCGCCGTGGTAGAGGTCGTGGCCGATGATGCCGTGCAGCAGTTTGTAGTACGAGTAGTCTTTGCCCGGCACCGTTTCGGGCAGCTTGTCGTCGGAAAGCCCGTCGAGGGCCTCCAGCAGCGCTTGCTGGCTCTTTTCGAGTTCGGTCAGAGCAGCTTCCCAGGCGGGCAGGCTGTCATTTTCCACGGGCGGCCAGTCCTGTTCGGGCGAAGTGATGTTGAAAGCGTCGCTGCCGGTCAGTTTGTGCCACGCCAGCAGGCGCCAGGCGGTCATGTGTAGCATGATTTCCCAGATGGTGTGCGCATTGAGAATGGGACGGCCGTAAGCTTGCCCCGGCGTGAGTCCGCGCAGGATGTCGTGCAGGCTAGGGCCGACCCAGGCGTCGCCGGCGTAGATTTCGCGCAGGGTTTGGGCAATGCGTTTGGCTTCCGCACCGGGAGCAACCGTTTCCATGAGGTAAGGGAGGGATTGGTTTTTGAATGTAGCTTGAAAATACAAATTTTTAATTCCATATTTATACCCTTCCACCGAAATAAGACAGGAGACAGTAGACATAAGACGGGAGACGATACGCTCACCGTGATGACCCGACCGATCAACCCATGCGACCACTCCCCTATTTGCAATCCCTGGCTCCGCTGCTGCTGAGCGGCTGCCTGGGCATCGTTTCACTCACCGGCTGCGGCACCGGCAACAAGGCGGCCGGCGCCGCGGAAGTTTCCGGCAACAAGACCTTCGAAATCGCCGTGATTCCGAAGGGGACCACGCACGTGTACTGGAACAGCGTGCACGCCGGCGCCGCCAAGGCGGCCAAAGAACTGGGCGTGGTCATTCACTGGCAGGGACCGCTGAAGGAAGACGACCGGCAGGTGCAGATCCAGACGGTGCAGAACTTCATCAGCCGTGGGGTGGACGCCATTGCCCTGGCCCCGCTCGACGCCCGCAGCCTGGTGCCCGTGGTGAAAGCGGCCGGCACCAAGGGCATTCCCGTGGTCATCTTCGACTCCGACCTGGGCTCGGACGCGTACCGGAGCTTCGTCGCCACCGACAACCAGGAGGGCGGACGCCTTGCGGCCCGGCGGCTCGCCGAAGCGGTAGGAGGGAAGGGCAACGTGATCCTGCTGCGCTACGCCGAAGGGTCGGCCAGCACCACGCACCGCGAAGAAGGCTTCCTGGAAGAAATGAAAAAATTTGAGCCGGCCATCCGGCTGGTGTCGGCCAACCAGTACGCCGGCGTCACGATGGAAAAAGCCTACCAGGTGGCCCAGAACCTGCTCAACCGCTACCCGGACGTGGACGGCGTATTCTGCGCCAACGAAGTATCGACCCAGGCCGTGCTGCGGGCCCTGCAAACGGGCAAAAAAGCGGGCAAGGTGAAACTGGTCGGCTTCGACGCCAACGAAACGCTGGTAAACGCCCTGCGCACCGGCGAGGTGCACGGACTGGCCGTGCAGGACCCGTTCGGCATGGGCTACCTGGCGGTAAAAACGGCCGTGCAGGCATTGCAGGGCGAAACCGTAAGCCGCCGCATCAACACCGGCGTCACGATGGTAACGCCCGAAAACATGGCCGAACCCAAGGTGAACGCCCTGCTGCACCCGGAAATTGAGAAATGGTTGCAATAGGCATTTTTATTCGCCACCTTTACGTATATCGTTGCGTGTAAATACGTTAGCAACCCGCTGCGCCCGGTCTTGCCGGCCTGCGGGGCTACCGGTCCTTCCACGTTTTAACCAAACCATCGCATGGAAACCCATAAGAAATTTACGGAACAGGAGATATCCCCGCTGCACAGCCTCGAAGAGTGGGAGGAGGACGTACTGAGCCGCTACCCCGAACCGGAAAAGCCGGCCAAGGCCAAAGACGCGTACCGCAACTACGAAAACCCCGAACGGGACACGGTGCGGGAGTTTTACCGGCTCAACCACCGCTACCAGACGTACGATTTCGTGATGGAGAAGGAAAAGGATTTCCTCCAGTTCAACAAGCGGGAAATGCCCGTGTGGGGCGCCATGGAATACCTCAATACGCTGGTGGACGACTCGGACCCCGACATTGACCTCGACCAGTTGCAGCACCTGCTCCAGACGTCCGAAGCCATCCGCGCCGACGGCCACCCCGACTGGTTCGTGCTCACGGGCTTCCTCCACGACCTGGGCAAGGTACTCTGCCTGTTCGGGGAGCCGCAGTGGGCCGTGGTGGGGGATACCTTTCCGGTGGGCTGCCGGCACTCCGACAAGATCGTGTACCCGGAGTTCTTTAAGGACAACCCGGACTTTTACAACGAACAGTACAACACCCCGTACGGCGTGTACCAGCCCAACTGCGGCCTGCGCAACGTGCACATGTCGTGGGGCCACGACGAGTACCTCTACCAGCTCACCAAAGACTACCTGCCCGAGCCGGCCCTGTACATGATCCGGTACCACTCGTTCTACGCCCAGCACCGCGAAAACGCCTACGACCACCTGCTTGACGACCACGACCGCGAAATGTTCGCCTGGGTGCGCAAATTCAACCCCTACGACCTGTACTCCAAGAGCCCCGCGCCGCCCAACGTGGCCCAGCTCCGGCCCTACTACGAAGACCTGATCGCCAAGTACCTGCCCAGTACGCTGAAGCTGTAAGGGCCGGATGGTTAGAAAGCCGAATGGCTGTATGGTTATATGGCTGAATGGTTGATCCGATGAGGTTTTTGTAAGCACTCAACAATCAGCCATCCAGCCATTTAACCATACAGCCATTCGGCATTTTTAAAACCCTATCTTTCCACCACGCCGCTGCGCCACTCCTCCACGATGGGGTACCAGATCGGTTCGTACTCGGGGTAGCGCACCAGTTCGTAGTGTTCTTCCACAAACTGGTTGGGTTTGCGCAGGAAGGTGAAGTTGATTTCGGAAAAGTTGGGGTTCTGCGTGTAGGTCCACACTTCCTTCTCCTTGGTACGGGCCACCTGGTCGGGCGGGCCCAGCACCACGTAAATCATGCCCATGTCGGTTTTCCAGCCTTCCTTGTAGGTCGTAAAGAGTTGGTTGGCCGTGGTCACGCGGCGGTAGTACGACCGGATCGTCCGGCGGGCTTTTCCTTCGTTGTTGCTGGCCAGGCGCAGCCAGTAGTTGTCCAGGGTCTTTTTGGCGGCGTTGCTGTTGGAAATCTCCTTGATCTCGTTGCGCGTGCTGATGTAAATGAGCGGTTTGAGCAGGTTCTGGGGTTGCGTCAGGCGCGGGTAGCGGTCGTCGGTGATGAGCACGCCGATGCCCTGCACCTGGGTGGTGTCTTCGCGGAACAGGTACAGCCCGGGGTCCACGAGTTGAAACAGTTGGTTGGTGCGCAGGGTGAACGTAGTGTCGATGGGCAGCACCTTGGGGGCATTGCGGTTGCCGGCGCCCATCGGCGAAGCGGCCGGTTCGAAATCGTAGGCGTAGCGGGTCACCACCAGGTCGCGGGCCGTGCCCTTCAGGTTGCCGATGCGCAACGTGTCTTCGGGGCCGAAGTAGGTGCGCAGGTGCGGGAAGCTGCCTTTGGGACCAAACAGGGCGTAGCTGTCACTCATCCGCGTAGGCTTGAATTCCAGCAGAATGTCGTGCAGCAGCTTCTGGCCCGCCGAGGCGTCGGTGACTTCCAGGAACAGCACCGCCGAGGGAATGTTCAGCTTGGGCACTTCGAAGGTGAACCCGAACGTGCCGGGACCCGTTTGCCGCACGGCGTCGGGCGTGGGTTTAAGGCCCCGCCGGTACAGTACCTCCTTGCTGTTGTAGTCGGCCTGCACGTAGTAGATGAACGAAAAGTCGTTGACGAACTTGTCGAGGGAAACCGTTCCCCCTTCCCGCTTCACGTCCAGTTCCATGTACACCCGCACGGAGGTGTCGCGGTCGAGGGTACGGCTGCGGAAAGTCAGGGCCGCCTCCTTGTTGTAGGCGGGTTCCTCGGCCTGACCGCCCTGCGGGGCGGTACTGCTCCGCGAACAGGCCCCCCCCAGGAGGGCTAACAAAAACAGGAACAGGATGTATTGCTTCATGGGTCAGGATTTTCAGAATTAAGGGATTACCAGGATTAGAATCAGCAATTACCAGGTTGGAGGATCAGCAGGATTAAGGAGCTGGATTTGCAGGTTTGGGGAATTGGCAGGATTACGTCGGTTGAGAAATCCTTTTCATCCCTAAATCCTGCAAATCCTGATCCAACCTTCTTTCCCCGCAAATCGTTACTTTTGTTCTGAACTTAATCATTTCGACAATGAGCTGCGTGAATCCCGCCTACCTGGAACCCGCTAAGGTACAGGAGCTGTCATTACAGTTTCAAAACGGCGAACCGTATAAACATATTATTCTGGATAATTTTCTCCAAGCCGATATTGCCAATGCATTATACGATCATTTTCCCTCCGTGGAAAAGCTCAGCAAGCATTACAAGGGCTTGAACGAAAATAAATCCGAAGGGTCTAACTTTTCGGACTTCCACCCGGCCTTTACGCAGGTGCGCAACTACCTCATGTCCAAGGAATTTTCCAAGTGGATGGAACAGGTGACCGGCATCAGGGACGTGTTCATCACCGACGACAACCTGGGCACGGGCCTCCACCAGGGCGGCGACGGCAGCTTCCTCGACATCCACGTGGACTTTAACATCCACCACCTCAAGAACGTGCACCGCCGGCTCAACCTGCTGATCTACCTCAACAAGAACTGGAAACCCGAGTACGGCGGCGCCATGGAAATGTGGAACGCCGACATGACCAAACTCGAAAAGAAGGTGCCCTGCGACTTCAACCGGTGCCTGATTTTCCAGACCAACGAAATCTCGTACCACGGCTACTCGAAGATCACCCTGCCGCCCGGCATGACGCGCAAGTCATTCTACGCCTACTTCTACACGCAGCCCACGGCCGAAACGCTCAAGAACCTCAAGTACCACGACACCGTCTTCAAGGCCAAGCCCGAAGACAGCGCCATGAAAAAGGTGGGCACCAACGTGAAGGAAACGGCCAAAAACTTCGTAAAAGCCCAGCTCAAAAAAATGGGCGTCAAATTTTAACTGATGGCTTTCAGCACCACTGAGATTACGTCGCACGAGATTGTTTCGGACAACCCGGTTCACCAGCGGCTGTTTTTTGCGTACTACGAAGCGGCCACGATCACGAGCGGCGACCTGCTCGAAATCGGGGTAGGCGTGGGGCGCGGCCTCGAACTGCTCACCGGGGCCTGCGACCAGTACACGGGCATCGACAAAAACGGGGCCCTGCTGGCCCAGTTGCGCCAGGCGTACCCGCAGCACCAGTTCATCGAACGGCACATTCCGCCGCTGACCGGCCTGCCCGATAATGCCTACGACTACGTGGTCACGTTCCAGGTGATCGAGCACATCCAGGACGACGACCTTTTCATTAAGGAGATACACCGGGTGTTGAAGCCGGGCGGCCAGCTGATCGTGACCACGCCCAACATCAGGCGTTCCCTGACCCGCAACCCCTGGCACGTCCGCGAATACACCGCCGAGGGCCTCGCCGGGCTCCTGGACCGCTACTTTCCGCGCACCGACAAGTACGGCGTGCAGGGCAACGAAAAGGTAATGACGTACTACGAGCAGAACCGCCAGTCCGTCGAAAAGATCACCCGCTACGACATTTTCAACCTGCAATACCGCCTGCCCCGGGCCGTGCTCCAGATTCCCTACGACATTCTCAACCGCCTCAACCGCAAAAAGCTCATGCAGCAGGCCACCGGCCTGGTCAGCGAAATCACCTACACCGACTACTTCCTCGACAATGAGGTAGACACCTGCCTCGACTTCTTCTACGTAGCAAAGAAGTAAGACAGGAGACGTTAGACAGGAGACGTTAGACAAGGCTTGCAGTACAGCCCGTCTAAGTATCTCCCATCTAACGTCTCCTGTCTAATGTCTCCCGTCTTACAAAGACCGGCGGCGGATCAGCGCGTAGGGGTTGCGGACTTTGGCCTGGCTGCGTTCCATGATCATGCGGGCGGCCAGTTCGCCCATGCGTTCGTGGTCGGTGGAGAGCACCGTGATGCCGTTGGCCAGAATTTCCTTGAGGGGCGTATCGTTGAACGACACGATGCCCACGTCCTTGCCGATCACCAGTCCCTCGGCGCGGCACTTCTTGATGAGGCTGGCCAGGTCCGTTTCTTCGATCACCACGTACGCCTCGCCGGCCCGGATGGGTGTGTCTTCCTCGATCTCGGAGACAATTTCGTAGTCAAAGGCTTCGGCCTTGCAGAAGTTGCGGAAGCCCGACACGATTTCGGGTGGGTAAGGTATGTTTTCGGGAAATGCCAGGATCAGTTTGTGGTACTTCACCATCAGGTCCATGCCCGATTCGAGGGCTTCGTAGATGTCGCGGGCAAAGTCCTGGTAGAGGGCGGCGTGTTCGCAGCCCAGGTTCTCAATGTTCTTGTCGAGGATGAGCAGCTTGTGCGGCGGTATTTTGCGGAGGATTTCCAGCGCCTTGGGCATGTCTTCGTAAAAGTGCGGCATCACCACGAAGTAGCCGTAGTTGCCCAGGTGTCCCTCCACGAAGGAGTGCAGCAGGTCGGCGTTGTGGTGGTGAATCCGCAGGTCCACCACGGCCTCCGGGCAGATGGTTTTCCGGAAGGCGTTGTAGACTATTTTCTTGTAGGCGCTGATCTTGTTGAAAATCATCAGGATGCGCAGCGACTTTTCGGTCTCCGTGCTGCGGATGTAGTACCCTTTGCCGCGTACCGATTCGATGATGCCCCTTTGCCGCAGTTCATTATACGCCTTTTCCACGGTGTCGCGGGCCAGGTAGTACTCTTCGCTGAGTTCGTTGATGGAAGGAATGCGCTGCCCGCGCAGGAGAATGCCCGTGTCAACGTCCTTGAGGATGGAGTCAATGATCTGCCGGTATTTGGGCACCTTCGACTCCTCGTCGATGTACAGTTGCACGGGAAACTGGGGCATAAATCTATTCATAGAGGCAAAACCTTATTGTACAAAAAAATCTACAAAAAGTTCTGTAGAGTTGTATCCCAAATTTATAAAAAAAGTCCATTGTTTCACCTTTTTACAACATTTTTAATGCGGGCCGGCCGGGCTTCCGCAGGATAGCACAGGATACCAGAAGGGGAGGGGGGCGATTATCTTTATTCCATTAATGCCCCTGCGCCTTATTTACTACACTGAAATTTAGCTGGTTGTCTTACTTTTCCGCCTATCACATGAATCAGGATGTCATTTCATTCAAGCACGTTTCGTACCTGTGGGACGAAGCCAAAGCGGCCAGCCTGGCCGGAGATGAAGTAGCCTTGCTGCTGTACCGTTCCAACCTGTTGGGCGCCGACCTGCGCCTGACCAACTACGGAGGCGGCAACACCAGTTGCAAGACGACCGAAACCGATCCGCTCACGGGGGAGCCCGTACGGGTCATGTGGATCAAGGGCTCCGGCGGCGACCTGGGCACGTTGTCGCGGGGCGGGCTGGCCGGCCTCTACCTCGACCGCCTGCACGCCCTCAAGGGGCGGTACCGGGGCCTGGCCTTCGAGGACGAAATGGTGGAGTTGTTCAACCATTGCATTTATGACCTCAACTCCAAGGCGCCCTCCATCGACACGCCCCTGCACGCCTTTCTGCCCTTCAACCACATCGACCACCTGCACCCCGACGCGGCCATTGCCATTGCCGCCGCCAAAGACGGCCGGCGCATCACGCAGGAACTCTTCAATGGCCAGATCGGCTGGGTAGACTGGCAGCGGCCGGGCTTCGACCTGGGGCTCAAACTGCAACAGTGCCTCGAAGAAAACCCCGGCATCCGCGGCATCATGCTGGGCGGCCACGGCTTGTTTACCTGGGGCGACACGGCCTACGAAAGCTACGTGAACACCCTCGAAGTGATCGAAACGGCCTCGCAGTACCTGGAAGACAACTACGGCAAGCGGCGGCCCGTGTTCGGCGGACCGGTACGGGAGTCGCTGCCCGAGTCGCAGCGCCGCCGCCAGGCCGCCCGCCTGGCGCCCACCCTGCGGGGGCTCTGCTCGGAACACACCCGCATGATCGGCCACTTCACCGACGACGCCCGGGTGCTCGAATTCATCAACAGCGGCGACCTGGGCCGGCTCGCCCCGATGGGCACGTCTTGCCCCGACCACTTCCTGCGCACCAAGATCAGCCCGCTGGTGCTCGACCTGGCTCCCGACGCCGACCTCTCCGACGGCAACGCCTTGCGCGGGCAACTGCTGCCGGCCTTCGAAGCCTACCGGGTGTCGTACGCCAACTACTACCAGAACCACAAGCATCCCAACAGCCCCAAGATCCGCGACGCCAACCCCGTGGTGGTGCTCTGGCCGGGCGTGGGCATGTTTACCTTCGCCAAGAACAAGCAGACGGCCCGGGTGGCGGCTGAATTCTACATCAACGCCATCAACGTGATGCGCGGCGCGGAGGCCGTCTCCGAATACACCTCGCTGCCCCTCCAGGAAGCTTTCAACATCGAGTACTGGCTGCTCGAAGAAGCCAAGCTCCAGCGCATGCCCAAAGACAAGCCCCTGAGCGGTAAGGTGGCCGTGGTGACGGGCGGCGCCGGCGGCATCGGCAAGGCCATTGCCGAGAAGCTGGCCCGGGAAGGCGCCTGCGTGGTGCTCTCCGACAACCGCCCCGACGCCCTCGACGAGGCCCGGACCAAGCTCGAAAAGGGCCTGGGGCGCGATACCTTCGCGGCGGCGGCGGCCGACGTGCTGCAACCGGCCCAGGTGGATGCTCTCACCGAGCAGGCCAGCCTGGCCTTCGGCGGCCTCGACATCGTGGTCAACTGCGCCGGCCTGTCCATCTCGCGGCCCCTGGAAGAAACCACCGAAGCCGAGTACGACATCCTGCAGGACGTGCTGGCCAAGGGGCAGTTCGTGGTGACCCAGCGGGGTGTGGACGTCATGCGCCGCCAGGGCCTGGGCGGCGACGTGGTAAACATCGTGAGCAAGAACGCCCTGTTTGCCGGTCCCAACAACATTGCCTACGGCACGGCCAAGGCCGCTCAACTGCACATGTCGCGCCTGATGGCCGCCGAACTGGGCAAGGACAAGATCCGGGTGAACGTGGTGAACCCCGACGCCGTGATCGAAGACAGCTTCATCTGGAAGGGCGGCTGGGCCGAAGGCCGGGCCAAGGCCTACGGCATTACCGTGGAAGAACTGCCGGCATTTTACGCCAAGCGTACCCTGCTCAACGAAATGATCCTGCCCGAAGACATTGCCAACGGCGTGTTTGCCTTCGTGGGCGGCCTCTTCAACAAGAGCACCGGCAACACCCTCAACGTGGACGGCGGCGTGGCGGCGGCTTTCGTGCGGTAGGTTTGCCCGACCCGTTCCCTTTGCTTTCCGGCCCTTTTTGTAATTGTGTTTTTTTGAGGAGGCTCATTGCCTCCTCATTCATTTTATAGCGGCAAGGCGATTAACATTTGTTAAATGATTTCGCCCCGGTGCTTTACAGCGGGCTTTTTCCCCGGGTCGCCGCTCAGATTGGATACAGGACAGAGCAGGATACCGCAGCATACTACAGGATGCACGCTAGAAGGGATTAATAGAATTTTAACTTCAGCCTATACTATAATATCTTCGAACCTTTCAATTCCTTTCAGTACAAAGTCAGTGTGGAACTCATTTCAATCCAACTCATGAAAAAAGACCATTACACTCAACTGCTGTGCAGATGCGCCGGCATGCTGCTGTTGATGCTGTACGCACCCTGGGTGCTTGCGCAGGACAACGTTACCGTGACGGGCAAGGTCATCTCCCAGGAAAACAACGCCGGGCTGCCGGGCGTCAACGTGGTGGTAAAGGGCACTACTACGGGCACTACCACCAATGCCGACGGCAACTACACGATAGCGGCCCCGGCCAACAGTACGCTGGTATTCAGCTTTATTGGATACATCAACGAAGAAGTAGCCGTAGGCAACCGGTCCACCATTGACATTAGCCTGGCCCCCGACATCAAATCGCTTTCGGAAGTCGTGGTCATCGGTTACGGGGAACGGCAGAAAAAGGATTTAACGGGCTCTATCTCTACCGTATCATCGGCAGAAATTGAAAAAAGCGTTGCCATCCAACCGGAGTTAGCCCTGCAGGGAAGAGCAGCGGGGGTGTTTGTTTCCACCCCGGGCGGCAACCCCAATGCCCGTCCCCAGGTTCGCATCCGCGGGGTAGGTACGTTCAACTTTGCCGACCCCTTGTACGTGGTGGACGGCGTTCCCATTACCGAGTTCGGCAATACGAACATCAGCGGGGTAGAAGCCGACTTGCGGGGCAACGTAAATATTCTAAGCTTGATCAATCCGGCCGACATCGAATCCATATCCGTGTTGAAGGATGCGGCGGCAGCCGCCGTGTACGGCGTACGGGCATCGAACGGCGTGGTGCTGATTACCACCAAAAAAGGCAAGCAAGGCAAACCCAGGGTGGAAGTAACGGCTTCCAGGGGGATCCAAAACCTCCGCAAGACCTACGACATGCTCAATGTGCAGCAGTTTACGCAACTCTACCAGGAGGCGGCCGAAAATGCCAACCAGGATCCGCAAGCCGTATTTGATCCTACCAACGCGGATTATTTAGGCAACAGCCCTACCTACGATTGGCAAAAACCGCTGATCAACCGGGATGCGTTGCTGGAGGACTACAGCGTCAAAATGTCCGGCGGCAGCGAATCGACCACCTATTACGTATCGGGCGGTTATTCAAAAACGGAAAGCCCGCTGATTTCCAACAACTTGAAACGGTATTCGCTGGCGATCAACGTCAACAGCAAAATAAACAAGTACTTATCGGCCGGCATTACGTACCGGTTGGGCTACATCGACGCCGTGGACAACACCTTCGGCGATCTGGGATACACTTCCCGGGTTTCCCCCTGGCAGCCGATCTACGATCCCACTTCGTATGCCGGGTATGCCCCGTCCATCTCCCAGAATTTTTTGGCCAACCCGGATTATAATCCGCTTGACCAGAACGGCGGAGACCCCTTCACCGCGGATGGGGACCCTACGCTGCTTTGGGGACCCCAAACCCGGAGTAACGTATTCGCCCAGCAGGCGCTCCGGCACAATAAGTATTACGTACTCAGAAACCTGGGTACGAGCTTTGTGCAGGTAGAGCCACTGCCGGGATTGCGGTTCAAAGGAACGCTCAGCATCGACTGGTTCTACAACCGGCGCAATGACTATACCGATTTCAACGCGTACCTGTTCTCGCAGACGCCCGGCAACCCGTACAACGGGAATGACGGAACGGCCGCCGGCAGCTACGGAGAGCGGCACAGCCGGAACCTGAACATGGTGAAGGAGTTCAGCATCAACTATGCTCGTGCGTTTGGCAACCATAACATTGACGTGCTGGTGAACGCCATGGACCAGGAGTATGGTTTTCAGCTCATCAGCGGCAGCAGCCCCGTGGCGTCAAGCGAGCCGCAGACCTGGGGCATCGGATCGCCTTACCGGCGGTACGTAGGTTCGGGTACGTGGCGGAACAGAGCTACGCTGCAGGGCTACCTGGCCCGGGTAAGCTATAACTTCAACGACAAGTATTACCTGGACGCAACCGTACGCCGTGACGGCTCATCCCGCTTTGCGCCGGGCTACAAGTGGGGGACCTTCCCCGGGATTTCGGCAGCCTGGCGGATCAGCTCGGAGGGCTTCATGCAAGACATCCCTTTCCTGGATGACTTGAAAATCAGAGCGGGCTGGGGACAACTGGGTAACCAGGAAACGAGGGATTTCGCCTACATCTCTACCATCAGTAATTCGCCCGATTACGCCTTAGGCTCCGGCAACGGCAACGGTACGGGCCTTGCCCAGCCGGGGGCTGCACTGCCCGACATTCCGGTAATAGACCTGTCCTGGGAAACGGCTACCACGACCAACATCGGGTTTGACGCCAGCCTCTTCAACAAGAAATTATCAGTAACGGCCGAATATTACAACCGGACTACTGCCGACATCCTTCAGCTAACGGCGCTGACCCCGAGCTTCGGCGTGCAGAACCGGCCGGGCGGCGGACCCGGAGATGTTAACAACCCGGTACTCAACGTGGCAACGATCCGCAACAGCGGGGTTGAACTGCAACTTGGCTATAACGGCGCCATTGGTGATTTTACCTACAACCTGTCCGGCAACCTGACCACCGTCAGGAACCGGGTCGTGAAGCTGTTTAACAACCTGCCGTTCGGGAATGAACGGGGCCGGGTAGAGGTAGGGCAAAGCATGTTCTACCTGTGGGGTTATAAAGTAGGTGGCGTATTCCAGGATTCTACGGAAGTAACCAACTGGCAGAATGCGTACCCGGGCAAAGAAAACGGAGAACCCAGAGACGTACCCAGCGGTGACAACCAGGGCGCGGGTGATTTGTGGTTCCAGGACCTGCATGGCCCCCGTGATCCGGACGTGAGAGGGCAGACCTACAGCCCCACGCCGGACGGACGGGTTACGACCGAAGACCGCACGTTCCTGGGCAAAACCATTGCGGGGTACTACTACGGCTTCAACCTGGGGGCCGGCTACAAAGGAATCGACATTTCGCTCTTCTTCCAGGGAGTGGGTGACGTGCAGAAGTTCAACGAGGAGCGGGCCGATGGCGAGCAGATGAGTGCTCCCGGGATAAACCAATGGACGACCACCCTGGACCGGTGGCGCGCAGATCGCCCTTCCTCCACGATGCCGCGGGCAATCCAGGGTGATCCGGGCAGAAATACCCGGTTCTCGGATCGTTTCATCGAAAATGCTGGTTTTCTGCGCCTGAAAAACGTGCAGATCGGCTACTCATTGCCCAAACCTTTCCTCACCAAGCTAGGGTTCATGGACAACTTCCGCATCTACGTGAGTGGTACCAATTTGCTTACCTTTACCAAGTGGACCGGCCTTGACCCGGAAACGATCAACCTGGACCCGAGAGTGAGCAACGAAAACGCGGGTTTCAGAACGCCCATTATTCCGCCCACGCGTTCCTTTGTAGTAGGCGTAAGCGCCGCATTTTAATTAGATTCCACGCTATAAAATACGTTACTGTATGAACAGATACATAAGAACAAAGATAGGACTGGGGCTTATTCTCATTTCGTGCACCTACCATGCCTGTGATGAAAAAAAGCTTGACCTGGGCCCCAACTCCCAAGTGGAGCAGGATTATTTTGCTTCCGAGGAAGAAATGGAGCGGACGGTAATAGGGGTATACGCCAAACTGACGGACTTTTACTGGTTCAATAACAACGCTCCCATCCACGGCTTCTGGCAACTGCCCGGGGACGATATTACCACCAAAGGCAACTTCACTTTTGAAGTATTCAGTACCCTGGCCTCCGACGAGCGGGATGTCAATTACTACTATCGTACGGCTTATCAGATGATAAACCGGGCCAATACCGCCCTTGAGAAAATTGAGGAGGCCGGTGCTGAGGGGGTGTATGCCTCCACTAGTTTGCAGAACTACCACCGGGGAGAAGTGCTTTTCCTGAGAAGCTGGGTAAACTTCCAGCTCTGGAACTACTTCGAAACGTCACCCCTGATCACGCAGCGGTCCACTACCCAAAACCTCACTCCCGCAGGTTCTTCCGGAACCCAGTTGCTGGACCAGGCGATTGTGGATTTGCAAACGGCGGCCGGCCTGCTGCCCGCCGCCTGGGATGAAGCAAACCGGGGCCGGGTCACGTCAAACTCTGCCAATGGCTTGTTGGGCAAAGCACTCGTATACCGGGCTACCGTCACCAAGAGTGCAGCAGATTATACCGCTGCGGTTGCCGCTTTCAACCGGATAACGGGCGTTTCGCTTGTGCCTGATTTTGGCGACAACTTTTCCGTTGAGGCCGAAAACAACAGCGAATCCCTCTTCGAGTACCAGGCCAGTTCACCCGGCTTCGACAACGTGTGGCTTCCCAATGATTTCAACAATTCCGATGGGAGTTTATCCGCCTATTGGGGTTGGTACGAAGGCCACTGGAGCTTGTTCGGCGCCGCAAATACGCCTTACATTGCTACCAAAAAGTTGATCAACGCGTTCGATCCCAACGATCCCCGGTTGCCCCTCACTGCGGACCCCAAGACGCAATCCGTCAAAAAGTACGTACTCCGCGATCAGAAAAGCGGCTCGGGGGTGGGCTCCCTTAACAACCCCAGGCTCCTCCGGTACGCGGACGTACTGCTGCTGAAGGCCGAAGCATTGGTGCAGTCGGGTGGTTCCGCCGCCGAGGCCATTGGTTTAATCAACCAGGTAAGAACCCGTGCCCGCAACATGGTGGCCGGTGGTACCGCACCTGCCAATTACAATGCCGGTGAAACGAATCCGGCTACGATCATGAGTTGGATCATGAACGAAAGGTTTCTTGAACTGGCGGGAGAGGAAGGAACCCGGTGGCAGGACTTAAGGAGATGGCACCTGAGCAATCAGATCAACCTTGGCAATTTTGACTTTTCTTCCGAAAGCGGCATCGCGTTGAAGTTCGATCCCAACAAAAACCTGCTTTATCCCATCCCGCTGGGAGAAATAGATCTGAACCCGAACGTAAAACAAAACCAGGGATACTGATCAGCCGCCCTTGCGGGCAGATCCAAAGCATTGGGCACCTTCGCCCAATGCTTTTTTTATGTATGTACCGGCCCCGCATTCTTTTATTATAAATATCCAGACTCAAATAAGTTATATTTGTCTGTAATCTCTTTTCAATACCCCATGCCCACGTCCTTCCGCCTCCTCTCCAGCGCAGTACTGGTATTTTCGTGCCTGGCAGCTTGTCAGCGTAAAGCGGAGCCGCAGCTTTTCGAGTTGCTGACCGAAGCGGAAAGCGGTATCGCTTTCGCCAACGTCATTACCACCAATGATACAATGAACGCCATGAAGTTTGAGTACATCTACAACGGCGGCGGCGTGGCGGTGGGCGACATCAACAACGACAGCCTGCCGGACTTGTACTTTACCGGGAATATGGTCCCGAGCCGCCTGTACCTCAACAAAGGCAACCTGAAGTTTGAAGACATTACCGAAAAGGCGGGGGTAGGTACCGACGGCTGGGCGACGGGCGTAGCCATGGCCGACGTGAACGGGGACGGGTGGCTCGACGTGTACGTAAGCATTGCCGGGAAGCCCAAAAAACGGCCGAACCAGCTTTTTATCAACCAGCGCAACGGTACGTTCCGCGACATGGCCGGGCCCTACGGGCTGGCCGACACCGCCTACAGTACCCAGGCCGCCTTCCTGGATTACGACAAAGACGGCGACCTGGACTGCTACCTGGTGCACAATGCCCTGGAAGCCTTTAACCGGAATGCCAACCGTCCCCGCGAAATGAACGGGGGCGGCAAAAGCAACGACCGGCTGATGCGCAACAACGGGAACGGTACGTTTACCGACGTGAGCCGGGAAGCGGGCATCACCATCGAGGGGTACGGCCTCGGCGTAACCGTCAGCGACATCAACCGCGACGGCTGGCCCGACCTGTACGTAGCCAACGACTTTCTCTCCAACGACCTGCTGTGGATCAACAACGGCAACGGCACGTTCTCCAACCAGATCCGGCGCTACCTCAAGCACCAGAGCCACAACGGCATGGGCACCGACGTGGCCGACTTCAACAACGACGGCCTCTCGGACATTGCCGTGGTGGACATGCTGCCGGCCGACAACGCCCGGCAGAAGTCCATGTTCAACAACATCAACTACGACCGGTTTATGCTGACGCTGGAAACGGGTTACGAACCCCAGTACGTCCGCAACTCCCTGCAACTCAACAACGGCAACGGCACCTTCAGCGAAATCGGGCAACTGGCCGGCGTGGCGGGCACCGACTGGAGCTGGACGCCGCTCTTTGCCGACTTTGACAACGACGGCCTCAAAGACCTGCTCATCACCAACGGCTACGGCAAAGACGTGACCGACATGGACTTCATCATCTACAGCCGCGAACGGTCCATGTTCGGCAGCGACGACATCAAGCGCAAAAACGCCATTGCCGAGATGGAGAAGCTGCCCGACGTGAACCGTCCCGACTTCGTGTACAAAAACAACGGCAACCTCACCTTCACCGACAAGTCGGAAGCCTGGGGCATTACCCAGCCGGGCATCTCCAACGGGGCGGCCTACGCCGACCTGGACAACGACGGCGACCTCGACCTGGTGGTCAACAACACCAACCAACGGGCCTTTCTGTACCGCAACGACGCCGGAAAATACTTGAAGCACGGCTTTTTGCGCGTCAGGCTGCTGGGGCCGGCACCCAACACGCAGGGCCTGGGCGCCAAAGTGGAAGTAACGACGCCCGGCGCTACCCAGTACCAGGAACAGTACCCGGTACGGGGCTACAAATCTACCGTGGACGGCACGCTCCACTTCGGCCTGGGCGGACAAACTGCCACCGCAACGGTAACCGTAACCTGGCCCGACGGCAAAAGACAGACGCTGCGGAACGTAGCCGCCAACCGCACCCTGGTGCTGGACTACCGCAGTGCCGTGGCCGAAACGCCGTCGCCCGCCGCGGCTGCTCCCGTGCTCTTTACGGCCGCCGACACCACGGTGGTGCCCCCGTACCAGCACCGCGAAACGGATTTTGCCGACTTTAAAAACATGCACCTGATGCCGCACAAGTTCTCGCAGAACGGCCCCGGACTGGCCGTAGGCGACGTGAACGGCGACGGGCTGGAAGACTTTTACGCGGGCGGCGCCGCCGGACAATCCGGTTCCCTGTTCGTAGCCCGGCCCGATGGCACGTTTGGCCGCCAGCTTCTCCCGGCGGGGCGCAAGCCCGAAGAAGACATGGGCAGCCTGCTGTTTGACGCCGACAACGACGGCGACCTCGACCTGTACGTGGTGAGCGGCAGCAGCGAGTTCGGCGACGATTCGCCCCACTACCAGGACCGCCTCTACCGCAACGACGGCAAAGGCAATTTTACCCGCGACCCCGCGGCGTTGCCCGCTGAAACAGCCAGCGGCTCGGTGGTAACGGCCGCCGACTACGACCGCGACGGCGACCTCGACCTGTTCGTGGGCGGCCGGATTGCCCCCGCTGAGTACCCCAAACCGGCCCGCAGCCTGCTGCTGCGCAACGACCGGGGCCGCTTTACCGACGCCACGGCGCAGGTGTGCCCCCAACTGGCGGCGGCCGGCCTGGTGACCACGGCCCTGTGGACCGACTTCGACGGCGACGGCCGCGTGGACCTGCTCGTGGCCGGTGAGTGGATGCCGCTCTCCTTCTTCCGCAATGCGGGCAACACCTTCGAGAACGTAACGGAGGCCACGGGCCTGACCCACACCACGGGCTGGTGGAACAGCCTGGCCGGCGCCGACTTTGACCACGACGGCGACGTAGATTACGTGGCGGGCAACCTGGGGCTCAACAACAAGTACAACGCTTCGCCCGAACGGCCCGTGTGCGTGTACGCCAAGGACTACGACGGCAATGGCCGCCTCGACCCGATCCTGTGCCACTACATTGAGGGCGAACAACGGCCGTCGCACCCCCGCGACGCCCTCATCGCGCAGATCGTCGGGATGCGGGGCCGGGTCAGGACGTACGCCGACTACGGCAAGGCCACCTACGAAACCATGTTTACGGAAGAGGAGCGGGAAGGCGCATTCGTGGTGCGGAGTGAACGCTTCGCCAACAGCTACCTCGAAAACCAGGGCGGGGGCAAATTTGCCATCCGCGACCTGCCCATGCCGGCCCAGGTGGCCCCGGCGTACGGCCTGCTGGTCGACGACTACGACGGCGACGGCCACCCAGACCTGCTGCTGGCCGGCAACTCGTACGCCCCCGAAACCCTGACGGGCTGGTACGACGCCGGGGTGGGGCAGTACCTGCGCGGCGACGGCAAGGGCCACTTTACGCCGGTGCCCGTGACCCGGAGCGGCTTTTTCGCCGACAAAGACGTGAAGGGCATGGTGCAACTGGTGACCCGGGCGGGCAACCGGATGGTGATTGTCGCCAACTGCAACGACACCCTGCAAGCGTATACCACCCGGCCGGCAACGCCCCTGGTGCGCATTGAGCCCACGGCGCTGGAGTACAAGGCCCGCATTACCCACCCCAGCGGCCAAACCGAGTGGCGGGAGTTGTACTACGGTTCCGGCTACCTGTCGGGCTCCTCCCGCCGGCTTGCGGTTCCGGCCGGGACCGCCGTTACCCTGTTCGACTACGCGGGCCGCAGCCGGCCGGTCAAAAACACAGGTGCCGTAGCCGTGCGGCAGGATTGACGCCCGATCTTTACCTACTTAATTTTCACCCATGAAAAGAGCTTTGCTGCTTGTCGTCAGTATTTTTATGTTGAAGGCAGGCTTGGCCGCAAGTCTTGTCATTGACAAGGCGAATCTGTTTTCCGCGGCGGAAGAAGAACAATTGCTGCAAAAAATCGGGGAAGTGCACCGGGATAACAACGCAGTCATCTGCATATACACGATCGCCTCGCTGGCGGGTAAAACCATTTTTGATTACAGCGTTGAAACGGCAAATGCACTGGGTGTCGGCCAGAAAGGGCTTAACAACGGACTGCTTCTTTTCATTGCCCCCAACGACCGCAAGGTGCATTTGCAGGTGGGCTCCGGCCTGGAGTGGGCGATAGCTGATGAAGTATCGGGCCGGGTTATTTCAACCATGAAACCTTACTACGGGAAGCGCCAGTTCCTGGAAGGTACGTTGGCAGGCATCCACCTGCTGGAAAAACAGCTGGGGACGGCGTACGTGTCGGTCAACGACGTTTCGTGGGAAGCCCTTCTTGCCGCTCCGGGCCGGTTCGCCGGCCGGGTGGTGAAGTTCCGGTACCCCGGCAAGGTAGAATGGGGCAATTACCTGCGGCCCGGGCCGGAACACCCGCAGTTTGACGATGGATTCAGGTTGAAAATAGCGCAGGGCAAACCCGTACTTTACCTGCGCTACACCAAATACATGGGCAAATACATGGACAGTCTGTCTGCCAACCAGCCGGTTACCATATTTGCCCGGGTAGACGAAAGCAAGCCAGACGAGTTGAAGTTGATGGGCGTGTTGAAAGACAAGTAAATTTGTTCACGATCAATAAAAAATACCCTTATTCCCGCATGACCAGACGCTTCGCCCTGCTCGCCTTCCTGCTCATCTTTGCCTTTACCCACCTGCAAGCCGCCCGCATCGACACGCTGACCGTGCGGAGCAACGCCATGAACAAAGACGTAAAGGCGGCCGTGGCCCTGCCCGCCGCCTACGACGGCAACAAAGCCCTGCCGGTCCTCTACCTGCTGCACGGCTTCTCCGACACGTTCCGGGCCTGGCTCACGCTGCCTCCCGAGAAAGGCCTGGTGGGGCGGCTGGCCGACCAGTACGGCGTCATCATTGTCATGCCCGACGGCGGCTACGGCAGTTGGTACCTCGACAGCCCCCTCGACAAAACCTCGCAGTACGAGACGTTCGTGGCCCGGGAACTGGTGGCGCACGTAGACGGCAAGTACAAAACCATTCCCCGGCGCGAAGGGCGGCTCATTACGGGCCTGAGCATGGGCGGGCACGGCGCCCTGTACCTGGCTGCCCGGCACCCCGACCGCTACGCGGCGGCCGGCAGCATTGCCGGGGCGGTAGACATTTCCAACCGCGGCTGGTTCAGCAACCCGATCCGGGAGTGGTTCGTCAAGCTGCTCGGCGACCCGGCGCAGTACCCCGACCGTTACCGCGAACATTCGGTGCTCTACCTGGCCGACCGCTTCAAAAGCGGGAACGTGAAACTCATCATTGACTGCGGCACCAAAGACTTCCTGTTCGAATCCAACAAAGCCCTGCACGCCAAACTGCTCGAAGGGGGCATTCCGCACGACTACACTGAGCGGCCCGGCCAGCACAACTGGGCCTACTTCGCCAACTCCCTCGACTACCACCTGGTATTCTTCCGCAAAGTGCTGGCCCAAAATCAACTATAGGCAGCGTTAGGCGCGCTCTCGTAATTTTTTTGCCTATTCCCGCGCACCCTCCACAACCCGCTCCCGTACCTGCGCCACTTCGATGGCCCGGATGCAGGCGCAGTCCCCGCTTTGGCGGCAGTCGCTGCAATCATTGTGGAGCACCAGGTAAGAAGCCCGGGGACCGACCGGCCCCCAGCGGCCCGGGTGCATCGGCCGGATGGGCGGATAGATGCCCACCGCCAACTTGCCCATCGCGGCGGCAACGTGCAGAGGGCCGGTGCTGCACGCCACCAGGCCGTCGGCGTGGCTGATGACGGCCACCAGTTCCGCCAGCGACACCTTGCCCGTCAGGTCCACCACGTGCGGCAACGCGAACAGTTCGGGTTGCTGCAACCGGGTTTGTTCCCCTTCGGCGGCAGTACCCGTGACAAACAGCCGGTACAATGCCGGGTCGAGGCCCCGGGCCAGGGCCAGGAAGTGGGCCGGGGGCCACTCGCGGGCACTGCCCTTCGATTTGGGGTGAAGAATCAGCCGGAAACGCCCGTCGGCAAAGTAGGGTTGCAGGCCCGCCGGCAAGGGCAAGTCCGTGCGCATGCCGTACCAGCCGCCGATGCGGGAGAGTGTGGGTACTTCGGTAAGGCCCAGCGGTTGCAGCAGCCGGATGTTGAGTTGCGACTCGTGCAGATTCGAACTTTTGCGGCTCAGGTGCACCAGCCGGTTGCAGGTAAACAGGTGAAACAGGCGGTGGCTCGTGCCGATGCGCAACGGGATGCCGGCCCGCTTGGCGGCCTGGGCCACGGCTTTGTCGGGAAACACGTGCACAATGGCCTCCGCCCCCGTTTCCCGCAGGACGTCGGGCCGGGCCAGCACCGCTTCCCGGTCCAGGAACCCGTCCACGTGGCGGCTGGCTTCGATGAGGGGCCGGGTGTAGCTTTTGCCCAGGAAGTAGATGGTAACGCCGGGAAACCGCTCCTTGAGCAACCCCGCCATCGGCAGGGTGAGCATGACGTCGCCCAGGTTGTCGGTGCGGCTGATGATAATACTACGGGGTGGGCTCATGCGGGGCGCGGAGTTGCCGCAGTTTTACGTACTTGAGGAAGCTGGCAAAGGCCGAAATGGCGCACACCACGAACCCGTAGTAGCCGTCGAGGAAGCCCAGCCGGATAAAATAGCTTTTGGTGAACTTGAACACCGGGCTCAGCAGCACCACGGGCAGCGACGCCTTCTTGCCTTTTTCGAAGGCCACCCGGGCGCCGATGTCGGTAAAGTAGTTGAGTTGTTGGATGTGCTGGCTTACCGAGTGGTAGCTGTAGTGCAGCAGGTCGCCGCCGATGCGTTGCTGGGTGGCGCCGGGCTCCAGTTCCACCCGGTCGTGGGGGTTGGCGCCGCCCCAGCGGGCTTTCCGCTTGTCGAACAGCCGCGTTTTGCGGTCGGGGTACCAGTCGGTGTGTTTGATCCAGTGGCCGCAGTAGTTGGTGAGGCGGGCCATCTCGTAGGCGTCGGCGGTCCAGCGGCTTTTGGCGGCCCGCACCGCGTCTTGCAACTGGGGCGAAAGGGCTTCGTCGGCGTCGAGGGAGAGTACGTACGGGTGCGTGGCCCGGGAGAGGGCGTAGTTTTTCTGCTGGATGTGCCCTGCGAAGGGGTGTTGCAGGAAGGTGGCGCCGTACTGCCGGCAGATCTCTTCGGTGCGGTCGGTGGAGAAGGAATCGACCACCACTACTTCGTCGGCAATGCCGCGCACCGATGCCAGGCAACGGCCAATGTTACGCTCCTCGTTGAAAGTAATCACCACCACGGAAAGCGGAACAGAATTTGGCATGATTTTCAACAAAACTGGCTTAAATGCCGTTATAGGTGGGTACAGCCAGACACCAGGAATTGGTATCTACTATCAGAGGTATCAAAGGGGGCTTTGCAAGAAAAGTCGTAGAATGTTTTAATTTTGCCCATGATACAACCACAGCCTATGTCGGACAGTCCTAATTCAAATCCGGAGAATAGCATCGTTACCCCAACGCCCCAAAACTACTCAGAAAAGGAGAAATACAAAATCTTCGACGAGGAGTTCATGCCCCACATCAACTCCATGTACAACTTTGCCTTCCGGCTTACCATGGACGAGGACGACGCCAACGACCTGGTACAGGATACGTACCTGAAGGCTTTCCGGTTCATTAATTCATTTCAGAAAGGAACTAACGCCAAAGCGTGGCTGTTCAGAATCTTGAAGAACAGCTTCATCAACGACTACCGGAAGAAGAGCAAGGAGCCGGCCAAGGTGGATTACCAGGAGGTAGAAACATTCTACAACTCCGAAGACGCCGAAGCCGACAACATTACGCCTGACCTTCGTTCGGAGTCCTTGTCGGAGATGATCGGCGACGAGGTGGCAAACGCCCTTAATTCTCTGGCAGTAGATTTCCGGACGGTCATCATCCTGTGTGACATTGAAGGATTTACCTACGAGGAAATGGCAAAGATTCTCGACATTCCCATTGGTACGGTCCGTTCGCGGTTGCACCGGGCCCGAAACCTGCTGAAAGACAAGCTGCGGAACTACGCCAAAACGATGGGCTACGACGACGACGGCGCCGAAGAATAAACCATACCACTTTTTTCCGGGGATCTCAGGAGGCAGGGTGTCAGGAGTGGGCTCTTTTTACAATAGCAAGTAACTAAGATTAATTTAAATTTTATTTAGGGCGCGCAAACTAAAAAAAGAGGCCCCTTGTTGAGAAGACAAAGCATAAAAAGATCGTTTCGAGCAACACCTTAAAGAGAACCAAACGACCACTATCTGGTTTATTCACCCCAAAACGAACGATGAACCTGCAAAAATTTTAACGCTTAACCGTATGTCAATGCCGAGGAAAGTACCTGTACTGTTGCAAGTGAAGGAAAATGTTCAGTACGCTAAAGATTGCCAGAACCGCCAGGAATGTCTGAAAGCCATTCGCCTCATACTCGACGGCGAGGCCACCACCGAGCAGCTTCACTACTTCCACGATCACCTCGATTACTGCAGGCCCTGCATTGAGAATTACAACCTGGAAGTAACCATCCGGCAACTCCTCAGCGACCGCCTTGAACGCAAAGCCGTCTCCGCGGACGTAATCAACTCGATCCGCAGCAAGATCACCGAAATTGCCTGACGTGCGGGTTATTAAGTTATCGGGCCTTGGGTTGCAAGCGACGGCGCATCCGTTTCCGGGATTCCTCATAACTTAGCGGCTCATGTTCGGACCTGATAACTTAATACCTATCAACTCACCCGCTCCTTTTCAAGGCAAAGCCATCATCTTCTCGGCCCCCTCCGGTTCGGGAAAGACCACGATTGTAAAGCACCTGCTCGAAACCGACTCCCGGCTCGGCTTCTCCATTTCGGCCTGCACCCGCGACCGCCGCGGCCGCAACGAAGTGCACGGCAAAGACTACTATTTCCTCTCGCCCGAGGAGTTCAAGCAAAGCATCGACAAGAACGAATTCGTGGAGTGGGAAGAAGTATACGTGGGGGCATTTTACGGCACGCTCAAATCGGAGGTGCAGCGCCTCTGGGATTCGGGCCGCCACGTACTCTTCGACGTGGACGTGAAGGGCGGGCTCAAACTCAAAAAATACTTCGGCGACCGGGCCCTGGCCATCTTCGTGAAGGTTCCCTCCATGCAGGCCCTCGAACAGCGCCTCCGCAGCCGCGGCACCGACAGCGAAGACTCCATCTCCAAGCGGCTTTTCAAAGTCAACTTCGAAATGTCCTTCGAAAATCAGTTCGACATCAGCCTCGTCAACGAAGACCTGGAAACCACCCTGCTGAAAGCCAGGCAACTGGTGGACGAGTTTCTGAAGAAATAGTTCATGAGTTCAAAGTTTATGAGTTTAAAGTTAGTACGCGTTTGCCTGGCAGCGCTTTTTTACTCATAAACTTTGAACTCATAAACTCATAAACTCCCTATGAAGATCGGTCTGTTTTTCGGCTCCTTCAACCCGGTACACGTCGGGCACCTGATTATTGCCAACAGCATGGCCTGCAACACCGACCTGGAGCAGGTGTGGCTGGTGGTGTCGCCCCACAACCCATTCAAGAAAAACAAATCGCTGCTGCACGAGTTCGACCGCTTCGACATGGTGCGCACCGCCATCGACGACAACCCGCGGCTGCGGGTCAGCGACGTGGAGTTTCACCTGCCCCGCCCGAGTTATACCATCCACACGCTTACGTATCTGCAGGAGAAATTTCCCCAGCACACCTTCCGGCTCATCATCGGCGAAGACAACCTCGACCAGTTCCACAACTGGATGAACTACGAAAAAATCCTCGAATACTACGGCCTGTACGTGTACCCGCGGCCTAACTCCGTGCGGAACGCCATCTACGAACACCCCAACGTGCAGTTTGTGCAGGCCCCGCTGCTCGACATCTCGGCCACCTACATCCGCCAGTGCATCCGCGAACACAAGTCCATCAAATACCTGGTGCCCGACCGGGTAGAAGAGATGATTTTGCGCAAGAAATTTTTCGTGTAGGGACCGCCGGCTTTTGGCGTCCGGCGCCCGGCGTCCAGTTGCACCCACACTTCCTTTTTTTGCACTTTTGCGGGACCGAGCGGCCCGCCGGGAGAGGATTTACCCGTAAAATTATGTGATAATCAGCGTTCCTGGCCCGGTAAGGTAACCGATGGCCGGCACGACGAGCCGGCAGGAAATGTAAGATTTGCGCGGATTATCTCAAAACCGGGGCCGGGTTGTAGCCAAAGTATTGCGTTAAAGCCAAACCAATTGACTACCTTTGCCTTGCATTAGCAAGACAACAATAACAATGATTGAAACGCGCGTTAATTACAAAGTAAAAGACATTTCGCTGGCCGATTGGGGCCGCAAGGAAATCCGCTTGGCGGAAGCCGAAATGCCCGGCCTGATGGCCATCCGCGAGGAGTTCGGCCCGTCGCAGCCACTGAAGGGCGCCCGCATTGCCGGTTGCCTCCACATGACCATCCAGACGGCCGTGTTGATCGAGACGCTGGTACACCTGGGTGCTGAGGTTACCTGGTCTTCCTGCAACATCTTCTCCACGCAGGACCACGCCGCCGCCGCCATTGCCGCTGCCGGCATCCCGGTATTTGCCTGGAAGGGCATGAACGCCGAAGAGTTTGACTGGTGCATCGAACAAACCCTGTTCTTCGGGGAAGACCGCCAGCCCCTCAACATGATCCTCGACGACGGGGGTGACCTTACCAACATGGTACTCGACAAGTACCCCGAAATGGTAGCCGGCATCCGCGGGATTTCCGAAGAAACGACTACCGGCGTACACCGCCTGTACGAAAGAATGCGCAAAGGCACCCTGCCGCTGCCCGCCATCAACATCAACGACTCGGTGACCAAGTCGAAGTTCGACAACAAGTACGGTTGCAAGGAATCGGCCGTGGACGCCGTGCGCCGCGCTACCGACGTGATGATGGCCGGTAAGATTGCCGTGGTTGCCGGTTACGGCGACGTGGGCAAGGGTACCGCCGAATCTTTCCGCGGCGCCGGAGCCCGGGTAGTCGTTACCGAAATCGACCCGATCTGCGCCCTCCAGGCCGCCATGGACGGTTTCCAGGTGATGAAGATGGACAACGCCGCCAAGGTGGGTGACATTTTCATTACGGCCACCGGCAACAAAGACATCATCGTGGAGCGTCACTTCCGCGCCATGAAGGACAAGGCCATTGTCTGCAACATCGGTCACTTCGACACCGAAATCGACATGGCGTGGCTCAACAAAAACTACGGCCGCACCAAGATCGAGGTGAAGCCGCAGGTAGACCTGTACGAGATCGACGGCAAGCAGATCATCCTGCTGGCCGAAGGCCGCCTCGTGAACCTGGGCTGCGCCACGGGCCACCCCTCGTTCGTAATGTCCAACTCGTTCACCAACCAGACGCTGGCCCAGATCGAGTTGTGGACCAACCACCAGAACTACGAAAACAAGGTGTATACCCTGCCCAAGCACCTCGACGAGAAAGTAGCCCGCCTGCACCTGTCCAAGGTTGGCGCTGAACTCGACGTGCTCAACTCCGACCAGGCCGAGTACATCGGCGTTGCGCCCCAGGGGCCGTTCAAGTCAGAGTGGTACCGGTACTAGTTGAGTATTAGGTATTTGGTATTAGGAAAAAGGGCTCCTCAGCAATGGGGAGCCTTTCTCGTTTAGTGGTAATTTTCACCCGCTAAAAGTATTTTCCCGTGAACATTGCAATGCTTTGCATCTCCCCGGCCTGGGGAGGTTTGGAAATGAACATGTACCGGGTGGCCCGGTACCTGACCGAACGCGGCCACTCGGTTACCGTGATTACCCCGCCGGGCACCCTCCTGCAACGCTACGCCGAAAAGGCCGGGCTGACCGTGGAACCCCTGGCCGTGAAAGTGAAGTACGTTGACCTGGGCGCCGCGTACCGGCTTTCCCAGATCCTCAAGCAGAAAAACATTTCCGTGCTGGTCTTCTCCATTGCCAAGGACACTTACCTGGCGGGCTGGACCAAGTGGTTTTTCTACCCGGCGCTGCGGTTGTTCTACTACCAGCAGATGCAGGTGGGCATTCCCAAAAAAGGTCCCTTGCAAACGCTATTGTACCGGTCTCTGGCCGCCTGGATCGCCCCACTGCGGGGGCTGGCCGACCAGGTGCGCGAGATGACCCACATGCCCCCCGAACGCATCCACGTGATCCTGCAGGGGATCGACGTGCCCGTCTTCGGGCGCGCAAGGGCAAAGCGGGAGGAGGCCCGCCGTCACTTCCGCTTGCCGGACGGTGCTTTCGTGGTGGGCATCGTCGGGCGCATCGACCCGATGAAGGGGCAGGAATACCTCATCAGAGCAACTGCCCGGGCGGTAAAGGCCGGCAAACCCTTCCACGCGTTGCTGGTTGGGCAGGCAGTGCCCGAGTACGGCCAGCACCTGCAAAGGCTGGTGGCAGAACTGGGCGTAGCCCCCTTCGTGCACGTGCACCCGTACACCGACGACCCTTCGCTGGCTTACGCGGCGATGGATGCTTTTGCCCTGGCTTCCTTGCAGGAAACGTACGGCATGGTAACCGTGGAAGCCATGGCGGCGGGGCTGGCGGTGGTGGGCACGAGCAGCGGCGGCACGCCCGAACTACTCGGCAACGGGCGGTACGGCGTGCTGGTTCCGCCCCGGGACGATGAGGCCCTGGCGGCCGCCCTGGTCCGGCTGATGGAAGCACCGGCCGAACGGGAGGCGTTGGGGCGGGCGGCTCAGGCGTACGCGACCAAAACCTTTCCCATCACGGCGCAGTTGGAGGCCCTCGAAAACGTGCTGGGCGGCGGACCAGCGGCTACCCGGCCTTCCCGGTGATTTTTTCCACCAGCTTCACGATCCGGCCCACGCCTTCTTCGAGGGGCCTGACCACGGGCAGGCTCAGTTCTGCCTCGTACTGCTCTTGCCAGGCTTTGGCCTGCGCTTCGGTGAGGCCCTGCGTGTTGAGGGTAATGGCAATCACTTCGGCCCCGTAAAAGCGGATCAGCTCCACTTCCGAGCCCAGCGATGGGATGAGGGAGCCGGCCTTTTCGTTGTCGTCGAAGTACTTGCGGGCCGGGGCGTGCTGCAACACCACGTAACGCGCCTCGCCCGACACCAGGAACTCCGATCCGCAGGGGCCGCTCGGGTTGCGCAGCGACGACTGCCCTTCGATGAACATTACGTCGGGGTGCTGTTCCGCGAAGCACGTGAGGATGGCGTGTTCTACTTCGCCCGACACGAAGTCGTTGGGCGTGCAGTCGAAGATGAAGCCGTACCGGCCGCCCTGCATCCAGCCCGTCTGCCCCGTGTAGATCATTTCGGCCTTCAGGCCGGCCTCGCGGCAGGCGTGGGTAAGCAGGCGGGCCGTGGTGCGCTTGCCCAGGTTGCAGTCGGTGCCCAGCACGGCCACCCGGGGCGCGGTTACCTCTTTAATGCGGCCCGTCCAGAAGTGCAGTTGGTCTTTGGGTTTCGGCTTGCGGATGTCGAGCACCCGGGCCCCCGACCGGGCGGCTACGGCGGCTACTTCGGGCTTGTCGCCCACGGCCTCGTGCAGTCCGTTCACCACCGAGATGCCGCGTTCCAGGGCTTCGAGCACGGTCACCTGCATTTCGGGCGGCAGCTTACCCCCTTTGGTCGCCACGCCCACCAGGCAGTAGTCTACCTTGCCCAGTTGTTGGGTGGCGTCGGCCAGGGTAGCAAATACGGGAATGTTGCGGCGGGTGCCGTCGAGCACTTCCCCGGCGTCCTTGCCCGCCGAGGCCTCGTCGATTACGCCCACGATCTGGTAGCGCGACGAGCCCCGGATGAGGCCGTGCGAGGTCTTGGCGTTGGATTTTCCTAGTTGGTTATTGGTGAGAACAAGGGCGGTGCCTTCCATACGGGTAGGTTGCGGTTGGTGGGATAAAAGCAGCCTTAATGATAAAAATAAAAAAGCGTTCGGCAAAAGGCATTTTCCCGGCCGGTTTGCTTTTGACAGAGGCCGGCCGAAGTACCGCGCAACGGATCGGACCCGGGCAACCACCGGGTGAAGGCGTAGAACCAATGCCGGGTCTCTTTGCGGCACCCGGTCGGCAGGCGCGCAACCTCCGGCAAAAAGCTTCAAATCTTGCAGACATTGGCCGTGCGTATCATGTAGGCAAAGAACCGATAAACAGCCATAAGAAAATTATGATTGCCAGTCCGCAACAAGTCAAGGAAATAAATTAATGTTGTACGGATTTTCTAGAATGTACTACTTAATTTACGCTAATATTCAGTTTGAATATTTTATTTTTTATAAATTTATTTTTTGTTTATGGCTTGCTTTGCTTTTGTTTTAACTGTTACTTGGGCAGACACAAAAACCTTGTAACAAATTTATGAGCAAACGAATCGTTAAACTGTTTTGTGCATTCCTTTTATTGAGTGCACTAGTAACTTCCTGTAAAAAAGAAGAAGCACCGCCTGTTGCTCCCGCAGCCCAAGGCGAGGAGGTTGACGCAGAGGAACTGCGTAAATTTTTATCCCAATCCTGGGGGGCGAAACTTGAAGATATTGTCTTGCAAAAAAACGATAAGGTGTACAACGATGATGTATTTATTGTAGAGGGGGATATCGTTTTTACGCGGCAAGATATTACTGCCCGGTATAAAAAGGCTCAAGACCAGTCCGCTGCCGGTGGTCGGGTCCAGCAGAGACGGTTTAATTATCTTGTAAGCGCCAGCAATGTAGAAATCAGCGTATCTATAGATGCTAACATGAACATGGCTTGGCAAACAGCGGTAAGGGATGCCATGCGGGAATGGAATTCCTTGAGGGTTACACATGGTTTCAGTATTCATTTTTCTGAGGTATCACCCAGTGAAGGTAGAGTAACCCCGGACATTATTGTGAATGGAACCACTTTTGCTGATCCTATTATAATTGCTGAGGGTTCAGCGCCGACCTCAAACGGCCAGCCGGGTAGTAGAATTCAATTTGATGAGAACCCCCCGAACCCTAATATGACCCCTGCCCAAAGATTATACACAGCCACTCATGAATTAGGTCATTGCATAGGGTTTGCTCATACAGATCCAATCGGTGGAATCTACATCCAAGGTACTCCTGTAACTGATCCTGCATCAATTATGAACCAAGGAGATATCAACTGGGCGGGCTTCTCCAGTGGTGATTTACAGGCGGCGCAGCTATTATACCCGGCCACTCTTTTATCTTTCAAGAAACAGACTGGTTTTGCCAACGACATTGGAATAGGCGCTTTCTATGACGAAAAGTGGATCGCAGGTGTCACTTCAACAACCGGAGGATACACACTCTACTACAGAAGCGGTAACATTACTGATGCCTGGACACTGGTAAATTTTGCGGGGGTAAGAATTGACGTTGACAACCAGGGGCTGCCTTGGGTGGTAAACTCAAACAATCAGCTTTTAAAACGAAACGCGAATAATAGCTGGGCTTATGTAACGCATTCCGCAGCAGACGTAGGGGTAGGGGCCGAGAATACAGTGTATATGGTGGGCATTGATGACGTGCTGTACAGAACCACTGCCGCCGGTGCCACTACTCCCGTTAGCAACACAGGGGTGGGCTCCATAAAAAGGGTATCGGTTGATCCCGTAGGGAACCCCTGGGTAATCAATCTTTTCGGCCAGATATTCAGAAGGGTTGGATCAACTTGGCAACAGCTTTCCGACCTGAGATTTAAAGATGTAGGGGTGGGAGCAGATGGAACAGTATACGGCATAAGAACTGATAATACCATAAACTTCTGGGATGGCGATCAGTGGGTTGCTGTTGCCGGTGCTGGCATTGCGGTTGATACCGATCTGTACGGAAATGCATGGATAATCAACGCGAATAAAGAGATTTACAGACAAAGCAGATGATACTGCACCACACATTTATACCCGGAGATAAGTAGTCGTTGATTATTAGTTTTTGATTGTTCGGTGCGTTGCTATTTAACCCTCTGCCAACAATCGTATTCCAAACTAATTTTATCCGGGTACTTACCTGTAAGTAAGGTGTGTGCCAGTATGTGAAAACATGAGCCACGCCGAATGCTGTCTGACCTTGCGGCCGGGCAAAATTCGGCGTGGCTCAAATCTTTGCGTACCGGCGCCGCATAAGCTACAAAACAAAGAGTTAGAAATTTATTCTCACCTGCGCCTTTACCTCCGATTTGTGCGGCGCGTGGATCTCCTCCAGCCCCGAGCCGATGGTGTCGCTGTCGCGCAGTTGGGTGCGGGCGTAGCGCAGCCAAAAGTCAAGGTGTTTGCCCAGGGGGTATTGCAGCAGCAGGTACTGCCGGGTGCCGCGGCCATTGTAAGCCGGCAGTGAAAAGGCGTACAATACGTCCTTCTCGTAGGCGTACTGCCGGTTGTCGTAATCCTCCGTATCGAAGAGGGCAAAGCGGGTACTGACTTTTAGCTTGCCGGCGGCTACCTGCACGTCCTGCATGATGGCGTAGCCCCGCGTGGGACCGTTGCGCTGCCGGTAGCGGCTGCCCTGCACCCGGGTTTGCAGCGTAAGGTGCTTACCCGCCGCGTAGTCGGCATTGAGCACCCAGTTGCGCCGCCGGGCCGCGGCCAGGAAGTCGATGGGCAACTTGCCGTCCGCCTGGTTGATCTCTTTGCACTCCTCGCGGAACTGGGCGTACAACCCGGTCGTCTTGGTCGGTTGCCAAGCCAGCTTGAGCAAATATTCGTACCCCTTCGAGGGGGCGTCTACGCGGTACTTCAGCCAGGGGAACCGGAACTGGTCGTAGTAGGCCGAAAGGGTGATTTTCCGGAGGGGAATGATCTTGAGGCCCCAGTACAGGCCGTGTTCGTTGCTGTTGCGGGTGTTTTCGCCGAAGGCGTTGCCGTAGAAGCTGTGGAAGTGCCGGTCGTAGCGGCGGTACAGCAGCGTAAGGTCCACCCTGAGTGTGAGGCTGGCAATGAGGCCGGAAACCAGGCCCGTGCCGCCGCTTCTCGACAAGGCCATTTCCCCGAACAGGTTGACGTTCTGCCAGAGGTAGCTGTAGCTCAGGCCCGCGTTCCAGTTGTCGCGGCCGTTGAACTCGAACCCGTTATAGGCCGAAGGCTTCCGGACCAGCGGCACGCTGTACCGGTTGAGCAGCGCCGTTGCCCCGAGTTGCAGCGTGTTGGAGGGGTTCCGGTAGGTGACGTTGCTGCCGATCATGCCTTCGCGGACGTTTCCTTTGGCGGCAATCTCCTTAACGGTGCGGTGGTAGCCGGTGCCCTGCACCGAACGGATGTACGCGTCCCCGGCGAAGTCGCCCAGCGAGTCGGCCCCTTCGGGAATGGCGGCATCGCGGCGGGTGTTGGAATAAAACCCGGTGAGGTCAAACGGGCCGAGGGCGTAGGTAGCCGCCCCGCCCCGGAAGTAGCCCGACTCCATCGCCGAGGTGTAGGGCCGGATGCCCAGTTGGTTGCGCCGGACGGTGGTAATTGTTTCGGCCCCTTTTCCCATCACGAAGCCGGCCCCGAGCAGCAGCCCTTGTCCCGCTTGCAACTGGTAGTCGCCGAGCACCAGCTTTTTCCAGCGGCCCCGGTTTTCGAGCATCCCGTGGAGTGAGATGAAATCCGAAAGATACCGGTGCGTGCCGGGCTGCCAGGCCACCGCTTCACCGGCGTCTTTTTCCAGCGTGAAGCCAAAACTGAAGTCCCGGGCGTGGCTGACCCGGAACCGCGTGTACACCTGTCCGGGGTCTCCCAGGTAATGCGGGTTGATTTCGCCGCGGCTGTTGGTATCGGCCGGGGAGAAGCCCTTTTTCCTTTCCAGCACCCGGCCGTAGCGGAGCAGCAAGTAGTTGTTGGGCTCCTGCACGAGCCGCTGCCAGAACGGCTGGCTGCCGGCCCGCCGGTTGCGCACTTCCACAAAGGGCAGCAGCCGGTGGATGGTCGGCAGATCGAAGCCTGGAATTGCTTGCAGTTCGTACACCGAAAGGAGCGGCCCGTTCTGCGCCCGGTACGCAAAAAAGGCGTTCAACTGGGCTTCCGAGAGAATGTACGTCGCCGCCAGTTCGTCGCGGGTGGCGTCGTTGAGGTCGAGGGGGTTGGTGTAGAGTTGGAACAGGGACTCGTACAGGTCCTCGTAGGGTACGTCGTCCGACGGCTGGCCGAACAGGTTCTGGATGAACTCGTCGAGGTTGATCTCCTTGCGCGGGTGTTCCTGCGCCCTGCCCGCCAGCGGCAACAGCAGCACGCCCAACGTCATTAACAACCAAACGCACCGGCTACCAATATCCATCGGATAGGGTTTAAACCCTATCCTACTGAAAAACCGTCCATTGGCCATGCGGCTACTCTTTACGACCCTCATCTTTTCTCCGTTGGTTCAGTTTGCAGCTCAGCGACAGGTGGTGTGACAAACCCAGGGTAGGATGGGTGCGCAGGGCGTAATCGAAGCAAAGCTTATTGCGCTTGAAACCGAAGCCGAAATGGTTGGTGCCGGGATTGGTGGCAATGCCGAGCCGCACGAAAAAGGGCCTGACGGGTTGGTACTCAATGCCGCCGCGGAACCGGGCGGGATAATCAATGTCCTTTTCGGTTTCGGCATTCAGCGTGAGTTGGGGCAGGGGGCGCCACGAGAGACCGGCCTTGAGCACGGTGGGAATCCGTTCGTCGTCGTAGGCCGCCAGCCTCGCCTGGGTAAAATTGTACACGCTGGCTCCCAGCCACAACTGGGGCGTGATTTCGGCCATGCCGCCGAACTCGAACACCAACCGGCCCCGGGCACCCAGGTCCGCCAAGGCCACCTGTACGTAACTCACCTTGAGGCCGAGGCTGACGCGGTCCATTTGGTGGCCGTAGGCAATGCCCAACCGCTGTTCGTTGTAAAGCCCGTCGCCGAACCGGTCTACGGTTACGCCGGCGGTACCAAAGGCCAGGGGCAACACCCCTGCCACGGCTACCGTCGTCAGGCCGGCCATGCCGTACCGGACGTCGCAGGCGGTCAGCAGGTAATTTTCCCGCAGCCGCGCCAGGCCGCCCACGTTGTTGTACACCGACCATTCGTCGGCCAGGGTGAGCGAAGCATTGGCAAGGCCCCAGCTCCGGCCGCCCGTGGGGACCGGATCACCGCTTGCCAGTAAAAGAGAGGGAGAAAAGAGGCAAAAAATTAACGCCCAGGAAAAATGTTTCACGAGCGAAAATTAAGCACCGGCCCGCGGACTGCCGTGCCGCATCCAAATGCCTACCTCACCCGTGTAGGGTAATCGGACGAATCTTCTATTTTTGTGACCTGCAACTTTCCCATGCTTATGACCATGCGCAACGACTGGACCCGCGAAGAAATTTCTGCCATATACCACGCTCCCATCCTGGACCTGATCTACCGGGCCGCTACCGTGCACCGCCAGCACAACGACCCGCAGGAAGTACAGGTGTGTACGTTGCTTTCGGTAAAAACCGGTGGCTGCCCCGAAGACTGCGCCTACTGCCCGCAGGCGGCCCGCTACCACACCAACGTGAAGGTGCACAAGCTGCTGGAAGTAGACGAGGTGCTCACAGCCGCCCGCAACGCCAAGGAGAGCGGCAGTACGCGTTTCTGCATGGGTGCCGCCTGGCGGGAAGTCCGCGACAACCGCGACTTCGACAAGGTGCTCGACATGGTGAAAGGCGTGAACGGCATGGGCATGGAGGTGTGCTGCACGCTGGGCATGCTCTCCCAGGAACAGGCGGTGAAGCTTAAAAACGCGGGCCTCTACGCGTATAACCACAACCTCGACACCAGCGAGGAATTCTACGGCGAAATCATTTCTACCCGCACCTACGACGACCGCCTCGAAACCATTGAACACGTCCGCAAGAGCGGCATTTCGGTCTGCTCCGGCGGCATCATCGGGCTGGGCGAATCGGAAAACGACCGCATCGGGATGCTGCACGTGCTGGCCAACCTGCCCGAACACCCCGAGTCGGTGCCCGTCAACGCCCTGGTGCCCGTGGAAGGCACACCGCTGGAAGACCAGCAGCGGGTTTCGGTGTGGGAAATGGTGCGCATGATTGCCACGGCCCGCATTCTGATGCCCAAGGCAATGGTGCGCCTGTCGGCCGGCCGCGTCCGCATGAGCACCGAGGAACAGGCCTTGTGCTTCCTGGCCGGCGCCAATTCGATCTTCGCCGGCGACAAGCTGCTTACCACACCCAACCCGGAGAAGGACGCCGACAAGGAAATGTTCCAGGTGCTGAACCTGAAGCCCCGCCCGTCGTTCAAAAATGGCGAAGCCCCGGTGAGGTTCGAGCAGATTCCCCTCGCCTGATCAGGATTTACAGGATGGAAGGATGACCAGGATGAAGTGGCTTGGGCGTAACCTCGTCTGCCGGTTGACGTTGAGGTATTAACCTTTTTGCGCATGGCTGGAACTGGACTTCGGGAACTGATTGAGCAGGGGGAGGGGCCCACGCTGGAATTCAAAAGCACCATTCAAAGTGCCGACAAGATTGCCCGTACCCTGGCGGCATTCGCCAATACCCGCGGCGGCATCCTGCTGGTAGGGGTGGAAGACGACGGGCAGGTAAGCGGCATTCTGTCGGAGGCGGAGGAGATGGGCAAGATCGAAACGGCCGCCGACGGGTTGCTCGACCCGCCGGTGAACCTGGAGTACGAAAGCCGCCACGTGGGCGAAATGCACGTGCTGCTCATCCGGGTGGCCGAAAGTGAGCAGAAACCCCACCGCGTGAAAGACCCGAAGGGCGAACTCCAGGTGTACCTGCGGGTGCACGACAAAAACGTTCCCGCCGGCAAGGAAGCCGAAAAAACGCTGGCATACGAACCGGCCCCCATTGACAAGGCTGTCCTCCAGTCTCCCAACGTGAAGACGCTGCTGCAATACTTGCAAACCAACGAGTACATCACCGCAAAACGCTACGCCAAGCTCATCAACATTTCCGACCGCCGCGCCACCAAGCTCCTCGCCGACCTGGTGGAAGGACAGGTAGTTGTGCCCGTAGACAGGGGCAACGGGATCGGGTACGCGTTAAAGTGATTTCAAACGTATGCTGTAGATGCTTCCTGATTTTTTAGCATCACCTCTTGAAGGATGGGTTATTTCGTATATTTTTATAGTATATCCTTTTTAAATATACTTTTAATGCATTCTATCTGTATATGAAAGCCGTTCCTTTGAAATTGGAAGATACTCTTTACCAGGAGGTAGAGGAATTGTCGAAAGCACTTCAAACACCTCGCAACCGCTACATCAACAAGGCAGTAGCGCATTACAACCGCATGGTGAAGCGGGAACTGCTCGCCAAACAATTAGCAGAAGAAAGCTTGTTATGCCGGGAGGAGAGCATGAAAGTATTATCCGAATTCGAGCAGGCTGATGATTATCAAGATTAAGCGAGGCCAAGTATGGTGGGCAAACCTTGACCCCGCCAAGGGTACTGAACCTGTTAAAATCCGACCGGTGGTAGTTCTGCAAACCGATCTTTTAAATGATGCAGGCCATTTGTCAACGGTCATTTGTCCCCTTACTACAAAAGTCGTTTCCAAAGTGAGCATTCTAAGGGTTCACGTTCTTAAAGGCGAGGCCGGTAACCCGGAGCTGTTTTTATTGTCTCCTTTATATTTTTCAATGCTCTTATAGTTATTGGACAAGCTGTTAAAACCAGTGCTAATGTTGAGGCTATTCTAACTCAAGCTGCTTCATTTCCCTAAGTCTTGAAGAGTACTTTAATCAACTTCGAATGTTGTTACTAGCTGACGCTGATGAAGATGAGGTTGTAACTGGGCTAAATAGTTTGATTAAACATTAGATGGACAGTTGTCCAGCTCTTCTATAGATGTAGCTTTTCACTTCCTTTTTAACTCCACCTCCGCCAGCACCTCCGTATCCGGGTCGGGCACTACGTTTGCCGGGGCAGCGGTTGCCCTAAGCCGGAACGTCTTTTCGGCCCCTTCCATTTGCACGGTTTCCTTGCCGAGCAGCTTGCCGGCCGCATCGTAGAAGCCCAGTTCCAGGGGCAAGGAATACGCGGAAGCGGCCGGCTGCCGGAATTGCACCACCAGTTCCTTTTGCGTTGCGTCGTACGTCCAGGTGCCCGTGAGCTTCGGGTAGCCCGGGGTGTAGAGCCACTGTTTAAAGAATTCCGACAGGTCTTTGCCCGCAACTTCTTCCATCACCTGCCGGAAGTCGTCGGTGGCGGCGTTGGCGTTGCGGTAGCGGCCGTAGTAGGCGCGCAGGCCGCGCCAGAAGGCATCGTCACCCACGCGTTGGCGCAGCATGTGCAGGACCCAGGCGCCCTTCTGGTACGAGTTGGGGTTGAGCAGGGCCATCAGGTCGGTGGGCTGCGTGACCACCACGGCAAGGGCGGGGTTCTCCCTGGCAAAATCAAATACTTCTTTTCGCTCCTTCTGTAAGTATTCGGCCATGCGCCCCGGGCCGTAGGCGTGCTCCACGTACACGTCGGCCAGGTAAGTGGCAAAGCCTTCACTCAGCCACACGTGCGGCCAGTCTTTTTCCGTCACCGAGTTGCCGAACCACTGGTGCCCGATTTCATGGGCCACGAGCCGTTCCATGTCGAGGTTTTTCTTGCCGTGGATGGCTTTTTCGTTGTAAAAGATGTTGCCGGCGTTTTCCATGCCCCCGTAGCGAGTTTTCGACTGCACGTTGGCCAGCTTTTCGTACGGGTAAGGGCCCACCAGGCTGTCGAAGAACACCAGGATGGGAGCCGCGGGGGCGTAGTCGAAGAAGCCCTTGTCGCGGTCCTGGGGGTACACCCAGCTCTGCACGGGGACGTTTCGGAGGGTGTCTACGTTTTGTACGGCAAACCGGGAAGCCCCCACCACCATGACCTTCGTCGGAATGGGCACGGCTTCGACCCAGTGCGTACGGCGCTGGTTGCCGGGCAGGCCCGTTTCTTCCTTCAGCAGCCCGTTGCCGATCACGCGGTAGTGGTCGGGGGCGGTCACGATGAATTCGCAGGTAGACTTGTCGGCCGGGTGATCGGCGACGGGGAGCCAGTGCCGGGCCCGGTTCGGCCAGTTGTCCCCGAAGAAGGTACGGTCGCCAAACTTATTCTTTGAAATGACCAGGCCGTCGGCCGGCACGCCGCCGTAGCTGATCTTAAACACCTGCTTTTCGCTGCTTGCCGGGACCGCCGGCAATGGAATCCGCAGGACGTCGCCCGCGTGGGTGAATGCAACCGGCTGCCCGTTCCGCTGCACCTGGGTCACGGTCATGCCCGTTTGGGCGTTTTGACCCGCGCTCACGAGGTCAAGCCGGAGGTCCCGCACGGCATCGCCCGTAAACTGCACCGTTACGTCGGCCTCGCCGGCAATGCGGTCACCCGCATCGGTAAGCGTAAGGCGGAATACGTAATGCTGCACGTCCACGCCGGGCTGGGGTTGGGCCCGGACATTCAGGGTCAATGTGACGGCCAGCAGAAGCGAAGCCAGGGCGGTTTTTACGGAAAGCATACAAAAAGGCGAGGCGGGTTGGTAAGCCCGCCTCGTTAAAATTAGCCAACATTTCGGGGACGGCCAACCGCCAGGCTGCCGGTAGCCGGCGGTGCTTTGCCGGCCGGGCCTAGCGGTTGTATTTCTTGCCGATGCCGAAACCGTAGGAGAGGTTCAGCGTTATGGCCGAGTTGCGTACCGAACTGGTGCCAATCGTTACGTCGGTGAGGCCATAGGTGTACCGGGCGTCGAGCAGGACCCGCTTGCCCTTGGCTACCTCAAAGTTAAGGGCAATGCCGCCCACCAGTCCCAGGTCCGCCGGACGGTACACGTCGGGCAACTCGCGGTCAGGCTGCGGGATAATGCCACCGGCGTAGTCCTTCATTTTTGCATTCAATAGAAAAGCCACGGAAGGGCCGATGAAGAAATTGGGGCGGAAATTGCCGCTCAGTGTTATGAAGTAGCGGGCCAGTATGGGTACTTCGAGGTAGTTGATCCGGTGGGTGTACCGGACCCGGTCCCTGCCAACCAGCACGTTCTCCAGCCGCGCGCCTTTTTGTGAATACAATACGTCGGCCGAAATGCCGAAGTGATTGATGTCGCTGTACATGATGAAGCCGCCTGCGCTCCAGCCGGCCAGCCACTTGACGTCCCCGGGCAGGTCGCCCATCTGGTTCGAAATGTTGGCCCCTACCCGGGGACCGATGCTCCAGCGCTGCTGCGCGCAAACGGATTGTACGGTCAGGAGCAGCAGCAAAAAGGCGCCAAAGACTAATGCCTTGGGCAACGTCTGATTAGGTCTCGTCATGGGTTGTGGTGGGTATGGGTTCGAGGGATTTTTACCGGGGACCGGCATTCGGAGTTACAATATTGTCCTAAAAAAGAGAAAGCGGCAAGCGCATGGGTAGCACTTGCCGCTTTCTTTTTCGGGGCTTTTCCGGAACGGTCCGGTCAGTCAAACAACCTGCCCGTCACCTGCTGGGGCGGTACCACGCCGAGGTGTTTGTAGGCCAGTTCGGTGGCTTCGCGGCCGCGGGAGGTCCGCTTGAGGTACCCTTCCTGGATGAGGAAAGGCTCGTACACTTCTTCAATCGTTTCGGCTTCTTCGCCGCAGGCGGTGGCAATGGTGCTCAGGCCCACGGGCCCGCCCTTGAACTTTTCGATGATCGTGCTCAGAATGCGGTTGTCCATGTCGTCGAGGCCGTGCTTGTCCACGTCGAGGGCATTGAGGGCCATCTCGGCGATCTCCACCGTAATCGTCCCGGTGCCTTTTACCTGGGCGAAGTCGCGGGTGCGGCGCAGCAGGTTGTTGGCAATGCGGGGCGTACCGCGGCTCCGGCGGGCAATCTCGAAGGCCGCCGCGTCGTCGATGGGCGTGTTGAGCAGGTCGGCCGAACGTTTCACAATGGAAGTCAGCAACTCGGCGTTGTAGTACTCCAGGCGGGCGTTGATGCTGAAGCGGGCCCGCAGGGGCGAGGTCAGCAGCCCGGCGCGGGTGGTGGCGCCGATGAGCGTAAACGGGTTGAGGTTGATCTGTACGGAACGGGCGTTGGGACCCGAATCGAGCAGGATGTCGATCTTGTAGTCTTCCATGGCCGAGTACAGGTACTCCTCCACGATGGGGTTAAGCCGGTGGATCTCGTCGATGAACAGCACCTCGTGCGTCTCCAGGTTGGTGAGCAGGCCGGCCAGGTCGCTGGGCTTGTCGAGCACCGGCCCCGAAGTCATTTTGATGCCCGTGTTCAGCTCGTTGGCAATGATGTGCGACAACGTGGTCTTGCCCAGGCCGGGGGGGCCGTGCAACAGCACGTGGTCGAGGGCTTCCTGGCGGCCGCGGGCAGCGGTTACGAATACCCGCAGGTTTTCCACCACTTTGTCCTGGCCCGCAAAGTCCTCGAAGGAGAGCGGACGCAAGGCTTTTTCTATTTCCTTTTCCGAGGCAGACAGGTTGTCGCCGCTGCCTTTCAGAATGTCTTTGCGCATGAATCAGTAGTTTGTCAGCACCTGGGTAAGTGGGTTGTCAGGTCGCCGGAAGCTTCCCTGCCGGGCCTGCTTCCGGGCGTACATTTCGCCAAAAACCGACATTGCCCAGGCGTTGCGGTTTCCCCTAATATACGCAAAAAATCCGGTTTTGCGGCGTTTTTTCCCTGCTTTCCGGTCACCTTTTCCGGCCTTATTTTCAGCCGTTTGCACCTCCGCACCGGCTTCGGTTTTCCGGTCAAAACCCTTTGCAAAAAAGGATTCACCACGGAGACACGGAGGGCACGGAGTGACACGGAGAAAAAGGGAGACGGGAACGAAAGGAGACCGGAGACGGGAGGATGAAGGAAGAAAGACTTAACCGCAAGGGGCGCAATAGAGACGCAAAGACCGCCAGGAGGGATAGGGTTTAAACTCTATCCTATGCATATTGCACATGCGTACGCAGACTTCGCTCCAGTCAAACCAAGCGCAGCCTTTCCGTAGGGTAGGGTTTAAACCCTACCCCTACTACCCCTACTCAACCGCAAAGACCACAAGGAGAACGCGTACTTATCTGCGTCCTTCGCGTCTCCATTGCGCCCCTTGCGGTTAAGTTCTTCTCACTCCTTTTTTTTGCGCAACCTCTTTTGCCGCTACAGTTAGTCATTAAAACCAAAAGACCGTCCACGCATAGCGAGACGGGCTTTTGGTTTGATAAAAACGGGGACTCAGCCCTGTACAAGTTCAATGTCTTCGCCGAGCTGATTCCTGAATTTGTACTCGGTAATGCCCAGCGAAGTGTCCTGCACCAGCTTGATCCAGGTTTTGTACTTGAAGAACCACTTCACGCGCCGCGACACCACGCCGTTGGTAAAGTAGGCGTACAGGTACGGATGCAGGGCCAGGCTCACCTGGCGTTCGTTCTGCTTGGAAACGATAAAGTCCAGGTTGTTCTCAATGGCATCGGCCACCAGGATACTCGCCGTGATCTTGCCGGTGCCGCCGCACATGGGGCAGTTTTCGCCGGTGGTGATGTTGACTTCGGGGCGTACCCGCTGCCGCGTGATCTGCATGAGGCCGAACTTCGACAGCGGCAGGATGGTGAACTTGGAACGGTCGCTACCCATCTCCTGCTTCATCCGTTCGTACACCAGCCGTTTGTGCTCGGCCTTCTTCATGTCGATAAAGTCGATCACGATGATGCCGCCCATGTCGCGCACCCGCAGTTGCCGGGCAATCTCCTTGGCCGCTTCCAGGTTCACGTTATAGGCGGTGGCTTCCTGGTCTACCTCCGAGTTGGACTTGTTGCCGCTGTTGACGTCAACCACGTGCAGGGCTTCCGTGTGCTCAATGATCACGTAGCCGCCGCCGGGCAGGCTTACCGAACGGCCGAATATGGACTTAAGCTGCTTCTCAATCCCGAAGTTCTCGAAAAGCTTGGCTTTGCCGTTGTAGAGCTTCAGAATCCGCTCCTTCTCCGGGGCAATGGTGCGGATGTAGTCACGGATTTCCTCGTAGATGTCCTTGTCGTCGACGGTAATGCTGTCGAAACTTTCGTTCAGCATGTCGCGCAGCATGGAGGAGGCACGGCCCATTTCGCCGATAATCTTGTCGCGGGGCTTGGCCTCGCGCAACGCCTTCATGCCCGACTCCCACTTCTCCACGAGGTTTTGCAGGTCGCGGTCGAGTTCGGCCACTTCCTTGCCTTCGGCCACCGTACGCACGATAATGCCGAAGTTTTGCGGCTTGATGGACGACATCAACCGCATTAACCGTTGTCTCTCTTCTTTTTCGGTGATCTTCTTGGAGATATTCACCGAATTGGAGAACGGTACCAACACAATGTAACGGCCGGCAATGGAAAGTTCACAGGAAAGGCGGGGGCCCTTCGTGGAAATCGGCTCCTTCACTACCTGTACCAGGATCGGAGAGTTCTTGGTAAGTACCTGGCTGACCTTGCCCAGCTTGTCGATCTCGGGTTCGAGCTGAAAACCATTCAGCTTGTTGCCCTGCCAACGCTTGGCAATTACATCCTTGGTGAACTTGTTGAGCGAACTGAAGTTCGGCCCCAGGTCCAGGTAGTGCAGAAAGGCGTCTTTCTCGTAGCCAATGTCCACAAAAGCAGCATTCAAACCGGGGACCAGCTTTTTTACAGTGCCCAGGTAGATATCGCCTACGGTAAAGCTGCTTTCCTTCTCCTCGATGTGATATTCTACTAACCGTTTATCCTGTAAAAGGGCTATCCTCCCACCTTTTTGGGTGGAATTGATGACAAGTTCGCTGCTCAAGGTTTATTGGTGATTTGATGGGAACAGACATACGCATGGGGAGCTAAACAGTGATTGAACTGTTAGTGCAGGGTAGAATAAGAAAAAAAGAATTTCCAACCCTTCAGTTGGAAATTCCGGATTACTTCTTCTTATGTCTGTTCTTTCTCAACCGCTTCTTCCGCTTGTGGGTGGCAATCTTGTGTCTTTTTCTCTTTTTTCCGCAAGGCATAATCGTAATGTTTTTGGGTTTATAATATAATTATTTTAATTTTTTCAAGTATTCGTCGGCAGTAGCCCGCATGACGGGGTCACTGGTTTTGGTCTTAATTTCCTCCAGAATGGGCTTTGCCTTGTCGGGCTGGCCCATGTCGGCGTAGCTGATGCCCAGGTAAAACCGGGCCTGCTCGTGGCTGGGGTCCTTTTTCAGGATTTGCTCGAAGCGTTCCACGGCCTTGTCGTACTGGCCCGACCGGATGGAAAGCAGTCCCAGGTTAAGCAGCGCCGCCTCGTTGTCGGGGTCCTGCGCCAGCACCTCGCGGAGCAACGCAATCCCCTGCATCGGGTTGTCGCTGGTTACGTACGTCATGGCCATGCGGGCCTTTACGTCCAGTTGTTCGGGTTGCGCCGCCAGCACCTTCTGGTAGTACCCCCGCGCTTTTTCGCCCATCTGTCCGGCCAGCTTGGTATCAGTGGCAAAGTTGAAGGCGTCGTAGTACGCATCACCGGCGTCCATCCACCGGTCAACCCCCGGCTTGGCCAGGGCAGTTTGCTCGGTGTAGAACGCCGCACTGTCGAACTGCGAAAAGCTCCGGAAGCTGTTTGCCAGCGAATCCGCGAATTTAATCTTTTTTTCCTGATCCGTACTAGCCGCAAAAGCCGACCGGAGCCGGCTTACGGCGGCCGCCTGGTCGGGGGTGAGGGCAGAGGCGTGGGCCCCTTCAGCGGGGCCAGACGAAGCCTGGGCGGCCGGCGCAGTGGCCGGCAGCTTATCCTTGTCGGATACGAGTACTTTAGGGAAGCTGTACAGGAGGCCGCAGAGGGCTACTGATCCTGCCAGTACAATGACCTGTGATTTTTGCATAGTATATAGTCAAAACGTTCCTGCGGGGCAAATGGTGCCGCAGCAGGAACGTTTTACCCTTTACGCAGCAGGCTGCTTCAGTTTCTCGCTGCTTTTTACCTTCTCCACAAAAACTTTGGCCGGCTTGAAGCTGGGAACAAAGTGCTCGTCAATGATAATAGCCGTATTTTTGGAAATGTTGCGGGCAATCTTGCGGGCCCGCTTCTTGTTTACGAAGCTGCCGAACCCTCTCACGTAAATATTCTCACCCTCAGCCATTGCCTGCTTGACCACATTGAAGAATGCCTCAACGGTATGGGCCACGTCCGCCTTATCAATGCCGGTCTTCTGCGCGATCTCGGTGATTACTTCTGCTTTTGTCACTGTACTGGAATTTTAAGTTTGTACTATTTAACTGGTATTCTTGGGGAACGCATTTTGGGACTGCAAAATTAGGCCCTAAGGGCAGAAATAAAAAGCGAAACGTTAAAATATAATCGGGTAATTTTTAAGTGAATACTATTTTAATCAGCCACTTACAGGCATAAACGCGTAAAGTTTGGGATTATTCTACCGACCCCCGGGCATTTCGCACGATTGAACTATTCGTAGCGTAACTGCTGTAATAAGTATAGATATTGTTCTCCCAAACGTTACGATTCTCCTTTCATCCCTTGATCGACCAAACCACTTTCTCCCCCCGGCTGCTGGGCTGGTACGCCCGTCACAAGCGCGACCTGCCCTGGCGCCACACCCGCGACCCGTACCTGATCTGGCTTTCGGAAGTAATTCTGCAGCAAACCCGCGTGAAACAGGGGCTGCCCTACTACCTGGCCTTTGCCGAACGCTTCCCCACGGTGCACGACCTGGCCCGCGCCGACGAGCAGGAAGTGCTCCGGCTCTGGCAGGGACTCGGCTACTACTCCCGGGCCCGCAACCTGCAACACACCGCCCGCCTCGTGGCCGGGCAGTACGGCGGCCGCTTCCCCGACAACTACCAGGGCCTGCTCCAGTTGAAGGGCATCGGCCCCTACACGGCCGCGGCCATTGCCTCGTTTGCTTTCCTGGAGCCGGTGGGCGTGCTCGACGGCAACGTGTACCGGGTGCTCTCCCGGCTCTTCGGCATCGAGACCGACATTGCCGGCCCGGAAGCCCGCAAGGTGTTTGCCCCGCTGGCCAACCGCCTCGTGAGCCGCGAGGCGCCCGACCTGTTCAATCAGGCCATTATGGAATTCGGGGCGTTGCTTTGCACGCCGGTTTCTCCCCAGTGTATGTTCTGTCCTTTTAACGCCTCGTGCGAAGCATTTTTAACAAATCGACAACAACAACTGCCGGTGAAGTCCAAGAAGGCGCCGGTGCGAAACCGTTATTTCCATTACGTCGTCTTCCGGCAGGAAGGCCGCGTGGGGATGAAAAAAAGGGAAGCCAAGGATATTTGGCAAGGGTTGTATGACTTTTTCTTAGTCGAAGCGGCTCAGGCGCTTGAAACCGAGGAATTGCTGCAGGAAGCGGCCCTCAAGGCCCTGCTGCCCGAACTTACGGTGGGCAAAATATCGCCCGTACTTACCCACCAGCTAACCCATCAGAAAGTGTTTGCGCAGTTCTGGCAGGTGGATGTAAGTGACCGGATTGACCCCCGGGAAGCCGCCCAAAAATGGGGAATTACGTTCTTCGAACCCACGCAGACCGGTGCCCTTCCCAAGCCGGTAATGATCGATAACTATTTGAAAACCCACCTTTTTTAGTTATCTTTATTACACATTTTGCACCAATTTACTCATCAATCATGGCAAGCTTCAACAAAATTACCCTCATTGGGTACGCCGCCAAGGACCCGGACATTCGCACCATCAGCGCCGACAAAAAGGTCGCTGAGATTTCGATTCCGATTAATGACAATTATACCGACCGCAGCGGGCAACAAATTGAAAGAACGGCCTGGTACCGGGTTGCCTTCTGGAACCAGAAAGCCGAAGTAATCGAAAAGTACGTCAAGAAGGGCACGCAACTGCACATCGAAGGCCGCCTGACCGTTCGTACCTACACCGATAAGGAAGGGAAAGAGCGGTTCTCGCTGGACGTACTCGCCCAGGACTTCACCCTGCTCGGCAGCCGCCCGGAAGGCGGCGAAAACGGCGCCGGCAACTCCGGTGGACACAACAGCGGTTACAGCAACAATGCCAGCAACGCCGGCTCTTACGCCCCCCGTACGGCTACCCGCGAGGTAACTCCTTCGCTGCCGGCCGGTGATGATGCGGACGACCTGCCGTTTTAAGTTCGTGTCTCACCAAATGCTACCAAGTTGAGTAGTTCCAGCGATCCAGGCGATCCTCTGCTATACTGGGTGCTTGCAGCCGTTGCTGCAGGCACCTCTTTCTTTTATACCCTGCTGTCGGTGGGGCTGGTGGGCCTGCTGCTGCTGTCGGCCCTGCTGGCCGGGGCGGAGGCGGCCTTTTTCTCGCTCTCCACCACCGACCTTCACGGCTACCGCACCAGCCGCTTCCCGGCCGAACGGCTGGCGGCCCGGCTGCTGCAACGCCCCAAACGACTGCTTGCCACCATTCTCATTACCCGGTGCCTGGTGAATGTCGCCATTGTGGTGCTGGCCGCGTCCCTCACCTGGAGCCTCACGGGCACTACCCAAATCACCGGGTGGCTGCTGGTGCTGGTCACCCTGGCGGTGTCGTTTGCCATTGTGTTCTTCGGCGAAGTGCTGCCCAAGGTGTACGCCGGCGAAAAACGGCACCCCTTTGTGCGCAACGTAGCGTACCTGCTGGCCGGGGCCAACGCCTTGCTGCGGCCCTTGTCGTGGCTGCTGGTGCGCACCACGCAGTTCGTGGAAGGATACATCCAGCACAAGGGCTACAAAATCACCGTCGATGAACTCAGCCAGACCCTCGAAGTCCGCACGGGGGCCAATACCACTTCCGACGAACAGGTCATCCTGCGGGGCTTGGTCAACTTCGGCACCATTGCCGCCCGGCAGATCATGCAGCCCCGGGTAGACGTTTCGGCCGTATCCGCCGACCTCACCTTCCACGAGTTGATGGACCGGATCAACAAATCGGGCTACTCCCGCATCCCGGTGTACGCCGACACCATCGACCAGATCAAGGGCATTCTCTACATCAAGGACCTGCTGCCCTACCTCGACGAAAACGAGACGTTCGGGTGGCAAAAGCTGATCCGGCCCCCGTATTTCATTCCCGAAAACAAGAAGATCGACGACCTGCTGCGCGAATTCCAGTCGCGACGGGTGCACATGGCCGTGGTGGTAGACGAGTACGGCGGCACGTCGGGCATTGTCACGCTGGAAGACATCATCGAAGAAATTGTGGGCGAAATCCACGACGAGTTCGACGAGGAAAGCAAGTCCATCATGCAACTCGACGAACACACCTACGTTTTCGAGGGCAAGGTTTCACTGAGTGACTTCTGCCGGGCCCTCGACGTGGACCCCGAGGACTTCGACGAGGTGCGCGGCGACAGCGAATCGCTGGGCGGCCTGTTGCTCGAAATGTTTTCGCGCCTGCCGGCCGTGGGCGAAAAAACGTCCTTCGGGCAGTTTACCTTCCTCATCATGTCGGTTGACAACAAGAAGATCCGGCGGGTGAAAGTAACCGTGCAGCCGCAGGAATCGGGGGAAAAGCCGACCGCCCAGGCGAGAAAGGGCAACGCCCACTAGAAAATGCTTAATTTTGAACGTTACACGCGCAACGGGCAGGAGGGGCAACCCGGCAGACCGGGGAGAAGCGTCAGGCACCGGGCATCAGGCACTTATCATTTAAAATTACGGGAATATGATTCACTATAAGCATTTTACGCTGGACAACGGGTTGCAGGTGTACGTGCACGAAGACCACACCACGCCCATTGCCGCCGTCAACATTCTCTACAACGTGGGCTCCAAGGACGAGGACGAACGCAAAACCGGGTTTGCCCACCTGTTTGAACACCTCATGTTCGGCGGCTCCAAGCACGTACCCGTGTACGACGAGCCGCTTCAGCGGGTAGGGGGGGAGAACAATGCCTTTACCTCGCCCGACATCACCAACTACTACATTACCCTGCCCGCCGTCAACCTCGAAACGGCCTTCTGGCTGGAATCTGACCGGATGATGAGCCTTTCGTTTGATCCTCGCGTGCTGGAAGTGCAGCGCAAGGTGGTGGTCGAAGAGTTCAAGCAGCGGTACCTCAACCAGCCCTACGGCGACGTGTGGCTCCGGCTGCGCCCCCTCACCTACCAGGTGCACCCGTACCGCTGGGCCACCATCGGCAAGGAGATCAGCCACATTGAAGACGCCACCATGGACGACGTGCGGGCGTTCTTTTACAAATACTACCTGCCCAACAATGCCGTCCTGGTGGTGGCCGGCCCGGTGCAGGTAGACGACATCAAGCGGCTGGCCCAGAAGTGGTTCGGCCCGATCCCGGCGGGGGCGCCTTACCGGCGGCAACTGCCCCGGGAGCCCGAGCAGCACGAGGCCCGTACGATCGAAACCGAGGCCGCCGTGCCGCTCGACGCCATTTACAAGGCTTTCCACATGCCGGCCAAGACCGACAGCGACTACTTTGCCGCCGACCTGATGACCGACCTGCTGGGGCGCGGCAAGTCGTCGCGGCTCTACGAACGGCTCGTGAAAGAGGCCAAACTGTTCAACAACGTCAATGCGTACGTAACGGGCTCGGCCGACCCGGGCCTGGTCGTGATTCAGGGGCAACTGAACGGCGGCGTGACCATCGAACGGGGCGAGGCCGAACTGAACGCCATCCTCGAAGAGCTCATGCAGGAAGGAGTACCCGCGGCGGAACTGACTAAGGTGAAGAACCAGGCCGAATCCACGCTGGTGTTTGCGGAAGTGGAAATGCTGAACCGGGCCATGAACCTGGCTTTCTACGCCAACCTGGGCGACCCCGAGGAGGTGAACCGGGAGGGCGAAAGGCTCCAGGCCGTCACCCCCGACGAGGTGCAGCGCATGGCTAAACGGATACTCAGGCCTACCAATACCTCTACGCTCTACTACCGGGCGCAAAAATAAATTCACCACGGAGAACACAGAGTTACACGGAGAAAAGAGAGGTAAACGCAACCGCAAAGGGCGCAAAGAAGACGCAAGGACCGCAGGGTGTACGCGTTTTTTCTTTGTGCCCTTTGCGCTTCTTTGCGCCTTTGCGTGAAACCCTTTTGAAACCCGCATTGTCTGCGTAACATTACCAAAAAGAAGCTTTTTATGAAGTTACGCATTGGACAGGGGTATGACGTGCACCGCCTGGAAGCCGGCCGCCCCTTCGTGCTGGGCGGCATTACCATTCCGCACACCCAGGGGCCGGCCGGCCACTCCGACGGCGACGTGCTGATCCACGCGGTTTGCGACGCCCTGCTGGGGGCTGCCAACCTCCGCGACATCGGCTACCATTTTTCCGACAAAGACCCGCAGTACAAGGGCATGGACAGCAAGGTGTTCCTGAAGCGGGTGGTGGAAATGGTGCGGGAGTGTGGCTACGAGATCAGCAACATCGACGCTACGGTGGTGCTGGAACTGCCCAAGGTAAACCCGCACGTGCCGCACATGCAGCAAGTAATGGCCGAAGTGCTGTCCATCCGCCCGGAGGACATTTCCATCAAAGCCACCACCTCCGAAAGCATGGGCTTCGTGGGCCGCGGGGAGGGCGTTTCCGTGTTTGCCGTAGCCCTGCTCTACAAAATCCTCGACGGCAGCGCCCGGATTTGAGGGGAGGCAGTGAGTTTAAATAAAGTTCATGAGTTCATGAGTTTATGAGTTCAAAGTTATAACGCTTGACTCATCAACCGCCCACGTCTCATGAACTCATGAACTCATAAACTCTACTTGAACTCATAAACTTCTTACTTCCTCCGCCGGAGCAAATAACGCTGGTGGATGCTTTGTTCGACCGTCCGGTCGTTCTGGAAGGTGCGGAAAAACTCGTACCCCTTCTCGGCCAGGTAGTTGATGGCCGAAATCGTCAGGTCCAGGTCACGGATATCGCCTTGCCGGCCCGACCACGAATCACTCTCTTTCCCGAACGCTTCCACCTTGCCGTTGCCGTAATAAATGCGCACCCAGGAAGGACTGGCCAGTGCGGGCTCATCCAGGGCAATGATGGCGTACTCATACCGGGCCGCTTCGGAGTCATTTCCCCCCTGGGCGGAGGCCGGGCTGGCCAATGCAAACGACAAAATAACAAAGTAAAAGCCCATAAAAGTGTTTCGCATACGATTCGCTTTTATGGGCTTTTGCTTCAAGAACTATTCCAATCGGTACGGGTCCCGCCGCTGCTAGATAATCATTCCCGCCGCTACGGTTTCGTTGGTGAACTCATCAATGAGGATGAGGCTGCCGGTGCTGCGGTTACGGCTGTAGGAATCGTAGAACAGCGGCTGCGTGGTGCGGATCAGGATGCGGCCGATGTCGTTCATGCCGATGCTGCGGTCGTCTTCCACCCGGTGCAGCGTGTTGATGTTCACCTTGTAACGCACGTCCTTCACGATGCAACGCACGTCCTTGGTGGTGTGCTTGACGGTGTACTTGCCGCCGGGCTGCAATTTCTTGTCGTGGAGCCAGCACACCATCAGCTCGATGTCCTGGGAAGCCTGCGGCTGGTTGTTGGGCTTTACGATCATGTCGCCGCGGCTGATGTCAATCTCGTCCTGGAGCGTCATCACCACCGACATGGGCGGAAATGCTTCGGTCACCGGGCCGCTCATGGATTCGATGCTCTTAACGGTGGTGGTGAAGCCCGAAGGGAGCGCCAGTACTTCGTCGCCCGGCTTGAACACGCCGCCTTCCACCCGGCCGGCGTACCCCCGGAAGTCGTGGTACTCGTCGGACTGCGGCCGGATCACCCACTGCACCGGGAAGCGGCTGTCCACCATGTTGAAGTCACTGCCGATGTGCACGTTTTCCAGCGTGTAGAGCAGTGTGGAACCTTCGAACCAGGGCATTTTCGTGGACCGGTCCACCACGTTGTCGCCGTGCAGGGCCGTGATGGGAATGTAATGAATGTCGGGAACGGAGAGTTTGGAAGCAAACGTGGCAAAATCCGTTTTGATCTGGTCGAACCGCTCCTGCCGGTAGTCTACCAGGTCCATCTTGTTGACGCACAGCACCAGGTGCTTGATTTGCAGCAGCGAGGCGATGAACGCGTGGCGCCGGGTCTGCTCCACCACCCCGTGCCGGGCATCGACCAGCACAATGGCGAGGTTGGCCGTAGAGGCACCCGTCACCATGTTGCGGGTGTACTGAATGTGCCCCGGCGTATCAGCAATGATGAATTTGCGCCTGGGCGTGGCAAAGTACCGGTACGCCACGTCGATGGTGATGCCCTGTTCGCGTTCGGCCCGCAGGCCGTCGGTGAGCAGGGCCAGGTTTACGTACCCGTCGCCGCGCTGCACGCTGGTCCGCTCAATGGCTTCGAGCTGGTCTTCGAAAATGGATTTGGAGTCGTACAGGAGGCGGCCGATCAGGGTGCTCTTGCCGTCGTCCACGCTGCCGGCGGTGGTAAAGCGCAGCAGGTCCATGTTGGAGTATTGCGAAACTACTGTCATCCTAGTTGTTCAATAGAGTTATGGGACACAAAGGGACAAATGGCGGGGACCTCTACCTAGAAATACCCTTGCTTCTTGCGGTCTTCCATGGCCGCTTCCGAACGGCGGTCGTCGGCGCGGGTGCCGCGTTCGGTTTGCCGGGCCGAAGCCACCTCCTCGATGATCTCATCGAGGCTGGCCGCTCCGGATTCCACGGCGCCGGTGCAGGTCATGTCGCCCACGGTGCGGAAGCGGACCTGCCGTTCTTCGTACGCCTCGCCGCCCAGCAGCGTGATGTGCGGCGACTGGGCCAGGAGCATGCCGCCCCGGTTGACCACCTGGCGGCGGTGGGTAAAGTAAATGCTCGGGATTTCGAGCCCTTCCTGGGCGATGTACTGCCACACGTCCATTTCCGTCCAGTTGCTGAGCGGGAACACGCGGAAGTGTTCGCCCGGGTGCTTGCGGCCGTTGAACAGGTTCCAGAGCTCGGGGCGTTGGTTTTTGGGGTCCCACTGCCCGAACTCGTCACGGTGGGAGAAGAAACGTTCCTTGGCCCGGGCCTTTTCCTCGTCGCGCCGGGCGCCGCCGAAGGCCGCGTCGAACCGGAGTTCTTCCAGGGCGTCGAGCAACGTGATGGTTTGCAAGCCGTTGCGGCTCGGGTTGAGGCCTTTCTCTTCGACGGCCCGCCCTCTGTCGATGGAGTCCTGCACGGAGCGCACCAGCAGCCGGGCGCCGGTCTGTTCCACCAGCTTGTCGCGGAAGGTGATCGTTTCTTCGAAATTATGTCCCGTATCGATGTGCAGCAGCGGGAAGGGAAACTTGGCGGGCCAGAACGCCTTTTGCGCCAGGCGCACCATCACAATGGAATCTTTGCCCCCGGAGAACAGCAGCACGGGCCGCTCGAACTGGGCCGCCACCTCCCGCATGATGTAGATGGCCTCGGACTCCAATTGCTTCAGGTGGGATAAACTGTACGACAGCATGGGTTGAAGAGGGTTGGTAAGGGGAATAGATGCGTAACGAAGCCGGCACGACAAGTTACCGGTTCTGGCTCACAATGGGGAGCAGGGCGTTCATGATGCGCTTGGCACTGGTCTCGGCGTCCTGCTGGTCGGTACGCACTTCCAGAAAGGGCGCCTGCGGCGCTTCAAACGGGGCGCTGATCCCGGTAAAATCCTTGATTTCGCCGCGGCGCGCCTTGGCGTACAGGCCTTTCACGTCCCGCTCCTCGCAGGCTTCGAGGGAAGCGTTCACGTACACTTCCAGGAAATCGTCCGGACCCACGATGTTGCGGGCCATCTGGCGAATCGCTTCGGTGGGGCTGATGAATGAGCAGATCGTGACCAGGCCGCCTTCGAGCAGCAGTTTGGCCGCTTCGGCCGCCCGGCGGATGTTCTCGCGGCGGTCTTCCTCGCTGAAGCCCAAGTTGTTGTTGAGCCCGGACCGGAGGTTGTCGCCGTCGAGCAGGTAGGTCAGAAAACCCCGTTCGTGCAGGGCGCGTTCCAGGGCGCGGGCCAGTGTACTCTTGCCCGAACCCGACAGCCCCACCAGCCACAACACCGTGGCCTTCTGCCGGAGCAGTTTCTCCTTGTCGTGCCGGGTAAGTACCGAACCAAAAATAGGGTGAATATTCTCCAATTACGTGATTATATTACGTGGACGAAAAAAGTATATGGTACTGGGGTACCTTTGGCGCGGGTAACGCACCGGCGCAAAAATAGGATTATTTCGATTACGCAATAGTCCCAACATAATTAACTAATTTTACAAGTCTATTTTTTAAAATTTTTTAGGCATCGTGGCACAACTTAAACTAATCACGGAATTAGCCGTGCAGGCCGGGCAAAAGATCATGGAAGTGTACCAGCTTCCCGATTTGGCGGCCGTGACCGAAGCCAAGAGCGACCAGTCCCCGCTGACGGTGGCCGATAAGGCCGCGCACGCAGTAATCATGCAGGGACTGACTAAACATTTTCCCGGGATTCCGGTTTGGTCAGAAGAGGGGCGCACCATCCCGTACGAAGAACGCCGGCACTGGGAGCGGTTCTGGCTGGTTGACCCGCTGGACGGAACCAAGGAATTTCTAAAACGCAACGGCGAATTTACCGTAAACATTGCTTTAATTGAGGACAAGCGGCCGGTGCTGGGTGTCATTTACGTACCCGTCACCGGGGTGCTGTATTTCGGTTCGCGCAGCGAGGGGGCTTTTACCCAATTGCCGGGCGGGGAGCCGCGGCCGATCCGGGTGAGCGGCGACACGCCGGGACGCATTGCGGTGGGCAGCCGCTCGCACAGCAGCCCGGAGGAAGCGGCCCTCTTGCAGCAGTACCGCGTTACCGATCACGTTGCCATTGGCAGTTCGCTCAAATTTTGCCTGATTGCCGAAGGGAAAGCCAATTTTTATTACCGGTCCGGCCCCACCATGGAATGGGATACGGCCGCCGGACAAGCCCTGGTGGAAGCCGCCGGTGGCCGCGTAACCGACGGGAACGGCGATTTTCTTACGTACAACAAACCATCACCGCTCAATAGCAGTTTTATTTGCACAGGTTTTTTTAGTGTTGAAGCGCAATGAACATAGAGATACGGACAACACAAGACGGGTCGCATACCTTGTACAACTTCGACCTGAACGAGAATTATCATTCTATCTTCGGGGCGCTGGACGAATCGGCTCACGTATTCATTGAGGCCGGGCTAAAGCCGGTGATGGCCCAGAAGGACGGCATCTTTATTCTCGAAGTTGGTTTCGGCACCGGCCTCAACGCCTGGCTGAGCCTGTGTGAAGTGCAGAATACCGGCAAACTGATCACCTACATCGGCGTGGAGCCCTACCCCGTGCCGCACCACGTGGCCCAGCAACTCAACTACCCGCAACTGGCCGGCAAGGAAGACTCGCCCCTCCACCTGCTCTACCAGCGGCTGCACGAGGCCCAGTGGAACATCACGCAAACCATCTCGCCGCAGTTTCACCTGCGCAAGCTGCCCCAGCCGGTGGAGCATTTCAAGCCGTACTGGCTGTTTGACCTGGTATACTTCGACGCATTTGCCCCGGCCAAGCAGCCCGAGATGTGGGACCGGTCCATCCTCGAAAAAATCTACGACATTACCGTGCCGGGCGGCGTGCTGGTGACCTACTGCGCCAAGGGGCAATTCAAGCGCGACCTCAAGGAGATCGGCTGGCAGGTAGAAACCCTGCCCGGTCCCACCGGCAAGCGCGAAATGACCCGGGCCTACAAGCCCATTGCGTAGCGGCCAACCCAATGCCCCGCCACGCATTTTTGAAAAATGGAGTAAATTATTTGGATAATACTCTGAAATGTGGGATTTTGGACGGGTTTTTATCCTTTCATTCACAAATTCACAAACCACTCTCTGTATAATATGTCTCTGAAAAAGTTCGTATGGATGGCTTGCCTGCTAGGCGTTTTCGCGTTCACTGCATGCACTTCCGAAAATAAGACGGAAGGTTCCGGCCAGGATACCACGGCCGCTGCCGGTACCGACGCCACGCTGGATACGGTCCGGGCCGACGCCGGGGCCGGGGATAACAACCGGGTACTGAGCGGCCTGCCGCCCACTTCCGAAGTACCGGCCCTGCTGCAACTGTCGGGCGCTGACTTCAACCCCACGCTGGTGAATGCGTCCGCCAAGTCTACCGGCTACACCACCACCACCGACAAGGCCGCCCTCAACCTGGGCATTTACGCCTCCGACATCGGGTACCTGAGCGTGTACGACAAGACGCAGGACGTGATTACGTACCTGAAGTCGGCCGAAAAGCTGGCAAACCACCTCGGGCTTAACAACACCTTCGGCACCGACATGCAGCAGCGTTTCCAGAAGAACGTCAACAACAAGGATTCGCTGGTGAAGATTGTGGACGAAACGATGAACTACGTGAACTCCTTCCTCAAAGAAGGCAACCGGGACGCCACCGCCGCCCTGATCGTGACGGGCTCTTTCGTGGAAGGCCTGTACCTGTCTACCGGGCTGATCGAGAAATACCCCAAGGACGTACCCGCCGACGTGCGAAACCAGACCCTGACCAGCCTCATCACCAGCATTACCAAGCAGGAAGAATCCCTCGATGACCTGATCGAGATTCTGCAGGAAGTAAAAGCCGACCCCCAGGCCCAGGCGTACCTCACCCAGATGCAGGACCTCAAAAAGCAGTTTGAGGCGCTTAACCTCGACGACCAGATCAAGCAGAACCGCGGCGACCTGATGATCAACGACAAGACCCTCACCGGCATTACGGCCAAGGTGAAAGAAATCCGGGGCAAAATCGTGAGCTAACCCGGCAGGCAAAAAATCAGCCCCTCGCGGCGTTCGGTTCCGGACAATTTATATTCTTCTTTGTACTTTTAAGGTTGAAGGAAAAAAGCATTTCCCTTCAACCTTTTTTCTTTTACCAGCCTTTGCTTCTTACCCGGGTTCCCGGTTCGCCGGCCACCGGCAAGTACGCGGCTGCGATTCCCTTAACCCCGAACGACGTGAACGAACAGGTACTCCGGGCCATTATACACCTGCTTGCCATCAGCGTTACCATCGACGGCGTAGCCGAAGAAGAACGCGACACCATCCGTAAATTTCTCTACGAGAACGTGGACGACGATTCGGTGGAGAAATACCTGCGGCTGTTCGACGACTACATCCGCGCCTCCACCACCCACCCCGACGACCCGCGGGAAATCGAATACATCTGTTCGCAGATCAACACGGAGCTGGAAATGCAGCAGAAGGTGATCATCCTGCTGCGCCTGATCGAACTCGGCCTGGCCGACAACAACTTCTCTTCCTCGGAAGAAACGTTTCTGTGGCAGGTATGCGAACAACTGCACATCGACAAGAACACCTACGGGGCCATCCGCCACTTCGTGGAAACCCGCGACATTTACAGCGCACCCTCCGACGACATCCTTATCATCGACTCGCACGAGCCGACGGAGGCGTTTTCGCGCAACTACATTCTGAAGCCCCGCATCAAGAGCACCATCGGCGTGCTGCGCCTGCCCGAAGTGGACATGTACCTGGTAGGCGCCGCCTACCCGGCCATCGACGTGTACCTCAACGGCCACCGCCTCAAGGCCCACTACGTGTCGCCGCTCACCAGCGGCAGCGTAATCCGGGCGTCGGGCGAAACGATCTACTACAGCGACATCATCGGCCACTTCCTCAAGTCGGAGCACAAGCAGCGCATCACCTTCGAAGCCCGAGACATCAACTACTTCTTCCCCAACGGCAAGCAGGCCCTGCACAATGTGCAGATCGCCGAAGAGGCCGGTACGCTGGTCGCCATCATGGGTTCGAGCGGCTCGGGCAAATCCACGCTGCTCAACGTGCTCAACGGCAACCTGCGGCCCCAGACCGGCCAGGTGCTGGTCAACGGCATCGACATCTACACGCACCGCGACGACGTGCGGGGCGTGATCGGCTACGTGCCGCAGGCCAACTTCCTGATCGAAGAACTGACCGTGTACGAGAACTTCTACTACACGGCCAAGCTGTGCTTCGCCAACCTGTCGGACTTCGGCGTGGACCGGCTCGTGGTGCAGACCCTGCGCAACCTGGGGCTCTACGAGGTAAAAGACCTGAAGGTGGGCACGGTGCTCGAAAAAACCATCAGCGGCGGCCAGCGCAAAAGGGTGAACATCGGCCTGGAACTGCTGCGGCAGCCCTCCGTGATGTTCGTGGACGAACCTACCTCCGGCCTCTCGTCGCGCGACTCGGAAAACATCCTGGACCTGCTGCGCGAACTGACGATGATGGGCAAGCTGATCTTCGTGGTCATTCACCAGCCCTCCTCCGACCTGTTCAAGATGTTCGACAAGCTGCTGGTGCTCGACACGGGCGGCTACCCGGTGTACTACGGCAACCCCGTGGAGGCGGTGATCTACTTCAAAACGCTGGTCAACCAGGTGGACCGCGACATGAGTGCCTGCATTGAGTGCGGCAACATCAACGCCGAGCAGATTTTCAACATTGTGGAAAGCCAGGTGGTGGACGAGTACGGCCGCACCACCGGCGAACGGCGGGTGTCGCCGCAGCGGTGGTACTCGTTTTTCCAGTCGCACACCAAGCCGCCCCGGCTGGAGCCGGCCCGCGAAAAGCCGGTGCACACCCTCGACATCCCGTCGCGGTTCAACCAGTTCCTGCTTTTCTCGTCGCGCGACTTCCTGGCCAAGCTCAGCAACCGCCCCTACATGGTGATCAACCTGGTGCAGGCGCCGCTGCTGGCCTTCATCCTGGCGTACATCGTGCGGTTCTACCACGTCGACGAGCTGACAGGCCGCAGCGAATACATTTTCGCCGAAAACGTCAACATCCCGGCGTTCATCTTCATGAGCATCATCGTGTCGTTGTTCATGGGCCTCACCATCAGCGCCGAGGAGATCATCAAAGACGCCAAGACACTCCGGCGGGAGGCTTTTCTGAACCTGAGCCGGACGAGTTACCTGTTTTCGAAAATGCTCATCCTGTTCGGGTTTTCGGCCTTCCAGTCGTTCCTGTACGTGCTGATCGGCAACTGGATCGTGGGCATTGAGGGGCTCAACTTCACGTACTGGCTGGTGCTGTTTACCTGCTCCTGCTTCGCCAACATGCTGGGCCTCAACATCTCGGCCACGTTCAAGTCGGTCATTACCATTTACATCCTCATTCCCGTATTGCTCATTCCGCAACTGATCCTGGGGGGCGTGGTGATCAAGTTCGACGAGATGAACCCCATGATGAGCCGGCAGGGCGAGGTGCCGCTGCTGGGCGACCTGATGGCGTCGCGGTGGGCGTTTGAGGCGCTGCTGGTAAGCCAGTTCAAGGACAATGCGTTCGAAAAGCGGTTCTATCCCCTCGACCAGCAGATTGCCATTGCCGACTACAAACGCACCTATTACCTGCCCACGCTGAGTTCGAAGCTCGAATATTGCAGCGACCTGGAGGACGACGAAAAAGCCCGTAAGGCAGACCGCAAGTACGCCGACAACCTGGTGCTGCTGCGCAACGAACTGGCTAAGGAAACCAAAATGAACCCCGCCCTGGGCAACATGAGCATCAAGGACGTGGACGCCGCGCTCTTTAACCGCGCTACGGCCGAGCGGGTGAAGAAGTACCTGGAAAAAGCCCGGGCGTACTACATTGCCCAGTACAACCAGGCGTTCCAGAAAAAAGACAACCTGACGCGCCAGCTGGTGAGCACGGAAGCCGGCAAAAGGAAGTACCTGGCCAGCAAGGCGCATTTCCACAACGACGCCGTGGAGCGGCTGGCGACCAACAGCTCGGCCGAACACCGGATCATCGAGTACCGCAACCGCCTGTTGCAGAAGATTTACCCCGTGTACCAGGATGCGTCCAACCTGGGGGGAATCTTTGAGTACCGCACGCATTTCTATTCCCCGAGCAAACCCTTCCTGGGCGGGCGGGCACCTACGCTGGCCTTCAACCTGGTCGTGGTCTGGCTCATGTCCGCTTTCCTGTACGCCACGCTGTACTACGAAGTGTTCAAAAACACCGTCAGCGGCAAGTTTCTCCGGTGGAAGTAGACGTTAGACAGGAGACGTAAGACCGGAGACGATGCGTAGATGGTGTTGTCTCCGGTCTTACGTCTCGTGTCTATTTAAGTTGGGAAAATCTCACGCAAAAGGCGCAATAGAGGCACAAAGAGCGCAAAGAATGAGGAATTGCAAGAGTAGAGTCTGTTGACTTGGTTAGCGGAAGTGCCGGCAGGCGGCAGAGGTCGCCTTGCGGGAAAGGGTCGCCTTGCGGGAAAGGGTCGCGTCGCGGCTCCCCTCCTCGGAGGGGTTAGGGGGTGGGTTTACCTATATGTACAACTGATGCAGGGATCACCGCACCATCGCAATACTTTCTCTTCACGCAAGTATTTCTTTAGAAAGATTTTCACCACGGAAATATTCTAATGCAGTGATCCCCAGATCACGCGTTGCATGTAAGTAAACCCACCCCCAGCCCCCTCCAAGGAGGGGAGCCGCGACGCGACCCTTTCCCGCAATGCGACCCTTTCCCGCAATGCGACGTCTTCCTGCAAGGCGACGTTTTCCCGCGATGCGACCCCTGCCGCCTGCCAATACTTCCGCTAACCAAGTCAACGTGCCCTACGCATGTAATTCCTGCTTTGCGGTCTTTGCGCCTCTATTGCGCCTTTTGCGGTTAAGTTTGTTTTTCCCTATTCTCCGTGCCCTCCGTATCTCCCTGGTAGCCCCTTTCTTTCCTGCCATACCCCTTTCTGTCCGTACATCTTCTGTCTCCCGTCTATTGTCTCATGTCTATCTCGAACGTGCCGCCGTCGGGGAGGCTTTGGTTGAACAGCGTTTGAGCGCCTCGCAGTACCTGCACGCGAACCGATGACCCTTCCCGCCGGACCGACAGGTCAAATGCTGCCCCAAAGGCTTTGATGCGGGAAAGCTTCATTTCGGGCCAGGCGGCGGGCAGCCGCGGGGTGCAGCGGAACGAACGGAAACCCGTGGGCGTAATGCCGAACAGTCCTTCGGTAACCACCCGCCCGTAGAGGGCACTTTCCGCGGACAGGTGCGCCTGCCCGCCTTCGGGGTACGCTTCCACCGGGTAGGGCACGTGGTTGCCCAGGAGCCGCTGCCCGGTGTAGTGGGTCAGGTGTTGAGTAGCCAGGGCCGTTTCGCCCACGGTGTACGCCCCGCGCAGGGCGTACAAAGTACCCCGGTCCCAGAACGAGTTGGCCCCCGGCTGCACGTCCAGGCCGTTTGCCGTCCAGAGCCGCGAGAACAGGGCCCGTACCGTGCCTTCCTGCCGGTCGGTGATCCCCATTGCCAACGGCAGGCAAATCCAGTGGCGCAGCGTATCGTGCCCCCGGAAGTACTGGTACGTCCGGAAACCCTCCACGGTAGCGCCGAAATGCCGTTCAATGGCCCCTTTCAGTCTTTCCGCCCGTTTTTCGTACGCGGCGGCGCTGTCCGGTTGGCCCACGGCACGGGCCAGGTCGGCGCCGGACCGGAGGCCACCGTACGCCAGGGACGAAGTAGACAAGTTTGCCTTGCCAGTGGGCAAGCGGCCCTCCATCTCGTCGGATTCCGATTCCACCACGCCCTCGGCATTGGTGCGGCGCCGGCAGTATTCGAGGCTCCAGGCCACGGCCGGCCACAGCTCTTTGCCAATTTCCGGGCTCCCCGAGGCCAGCGCAAAACGGGCCGCGCCGTAGGCGTACATGGCCGCGTCGCCCCGGTCCCGGGAGCAGCACGGCAGGTCGCCCTCCATCTCGTGCGAGGCCCAGATGCGTCCGTAGTCCGGCTTCATGTCGCGGGCAAAAATCCGGTAGGCGTTCAACGAAGCCGCGTTGGCGAGGTCGTAGCCCAGGAAGGGAAAAAACGGCCCGGCGTACTCCACCTGGTCGTTGGCCCACACCCCGCCGTAGTAACGGCCGCCGCCGGGAGAGTGCACCGGCCCCACTTTGGTGTCGAAGATGCTTTCCGCCGCCCGGATTTTTGCCATCCCGAAACCCCGGTTCAGCACGGAGTCGGGCGTAGCCAGCACCAGCGACCCGGTGACGGTTTGAACGAATTGCTCCCGGCTGCGCAGTTCGGCCTGGACATCCAGGTTCGGGGCCGGTTCGGTTTCCTTGCGGGCCGTGAACGCAACGGCGAAGCTCGTCTTTTTGCCGGGCGGCAGTGTCTTTTCGGGCACCGGCGCCGCGTACGCCTCCAGCGCGTACGTGCCGTAGATGCCGGCAGCCTTTTCCAATTTGCGGAGCGGAGCCACTGCAACCCGGATGTCCGTTTTGCCGGTGTTGGTCAGCTCCCACCTTTCCAGCACGACCCCTTGCGTTACGGACGGAAAGAGGGTGCGCTTGAGGGCCACGCCCGGCCCGGCGGCCTGGTGGATGGTCAGTACGCCGTTTAACGCGATGGATTGAACCGGCCCCGGCGACAGGGGTTTGCCGTTGATGCGAACCTGCGGCCCGGTTTCGGCGCCGTACTTGCGTTTGAGGTAGGCGCGGTACTTGTGCCAATCGGGTTCCCCGGGCTGGGGCGCCGTCCGCAAGGTGGGCCAGTACACTTCCCGGCTCAGCACCAGGTTGCGGTCCGCATCCACGCCGTACTGCACAATGACCGAAACCTTCCGGCCGCTCATTTCGACGTGGTCGTTGTGGGGCAGCCGGGCGTCTTCGGCTACTTTCCAAAGAATGCCGCCGTTGCCGGCCAGTTGCCAGCGGAGGGTATCGGGGGCGTTGACGGCAACGGGTGTTCCCGCAGCGGCGGGTGCTGACCGTTTTCCGGGCGTGACCAGGAAGGCGATGCCCACCAGGCCCGTACAGAGGGTAAGTAGTCTCATAGGATCGTAAATGCGTAGCTGCCGGCGCCGACCTGCAAGATGGTTCCCGCTGCGTCTGCTTTCGTTACCTGGATGAACGGAACATTCCCCGACGGCGTACCGGCGTTGACGAGGGTTTTGCCGTTCTCGGTGACCGTCAGGGCTTGGTTGCCCGGGTTGGGCAGCCGGATTTGCGCCGTGGCGTTGGCCGGCACCGTTACGTTCAGCGTCAGCCCGTTGCCTTGCCGGTCCCAGCGGCTTTTTACAAGTCCGTAGGGCGTCTGCAAGCTGCCTTCGGCCCACGCCAGCTCCCCGGCAGGCTGCGGGGCAATGATGATTCGTTTGAAGCCCGGCGCCCCTTCGTCGGGACGAATGCCGGCCAGGTAGCCGAAAAACCATTCGCCCACCGTGCCGTAGGCGTAGTGGTTGCGTGAATTCATGTCCGGCCCCTGCTGGTCGCTGTTCCAGAGTTCCCACATGGTGGTGGCGCCCTTGTCCACCATGTAGCCCCAGGAGGGATACGTCCGCTGCGTGGCGAGTTGGTAGGCCAGTTCGTGGTAACCGTAGTCGGAGAGTACCGGCAGGATGTACTGCGTGCCCAGGAAGCCCGTGGTCAGGTGGTTGTCGCGTGCCTTTACGTTGTCGGCCACATTTTGGGCCACCCGCGGCGCTTCCGCGGGGGCGGGCAGACCAAAGGCCAGCGGCAGCAGGTTGGCGGTTTGGGTGCCGGTGGCGTAGCTGAAACTCCTTTTGTCGAGGTACTTTTCGTTGCAGGCGCGGGCAATGTTTGCGGCCAGTTGGGCGTACCGCTGCGCCTCGTCTTCCTTGCCCAGTTCGGTGGCGACGCGGCCGATCAGTTGGGTGCTGTAATAGTGGTACAAGGCGCTGATGGGTGGTTCGGACGTTTTTTCGACCGACACCCAGTCCCCGAACGTCCAGTTTTCGTGCAGGAAGTCTTTGCTCTCCCGCTTTTTCTGGTCGTGCCACTTGGTCATGGCGGGGTAGTTCTCGGCGAGGATGCGCTTGTCGCCGGTGAACTGGTACACCCGCCAGGGCACAATCACCACGGCATCGGCCCAGCCGGCCGGCGCGGCGCCCTCTTCGAAAGAATTGGGGTTGGCGTTGCACACGTTGCCGTTGGCAACCTGGCTGTCCACCAGGTCGCGCATGTACTTGCGGAACATGAGAGTCATGTCACGGTTGTAGTAGGCCGTCTTGGCAAAAATCTGCGCGTCGCCCGTCCAGCCCAGCCGTTCGTCGCGTTGCGGGCAGTCGGTGACCACGCTGTGCATGTTGCCCCGCAGGCCCCAGGTGATGTTGCGCTGCACCCGGTTGATGAGTTCGTCGGCGCAGGCAAACCGGCCCGTTTCCGGCGCATCCGTGTGCAGCACTACGCCCGTGAGGGTCGTTTTGTCGGGCGTACCCGGGAAGCCGGTGAGTTCCACGAACTGAAAGCCGTGGTAGGTAAACCGGGGTTCCCACGTTTCGGGCGCGCCGCCCCGGAGGATGTATTCGTCCGTTGCCTTGGCCGTGCGCAACGGCTCGGTATTCAGGGAGCCATCCGCGTGGAGGATTTCGGCAAAGCGCAGGGTGATTTTGGTACCGGCCGGTCCCTGCACTTTCAGCCGCACCCAACCGGCAATGTTCTGGCCCAGGTCAAAGACGAACGTGCCCGGCCTGATCCGTTTGACGGATGCCGGCGCAATCTCCTGCGTGGCCCGGATGGGTTCGACCTGCTCGGCCACCAGGATGTCCCTTTTCTCCGGGATCGTCTCGGCCGCCTGCCAGCCCGTCTCCTTGAAATCCGCCCGGTCCCAGCCCGGCGTCTCCAGGCGGGCATCACAGCTTTCGCCGTCGTAGATGCTGTTGAACGTGATGGGCGACGGGTGTACTTTCCAGGTGCGGTCCGTCAGCAGGGTTTCTTCGGTGCCGTCGTCGTAGACCAGGTGCAGTTGCATGAGAAAGCGCAGGGGGCCGTCCACGTACTGCGCCATGCCCCGGTGGTTCACGTCGCCGCTCCACCACAGGTTGCCGAGTTCGGCCCCGGCCGCGTTTTTGCCGGTTCTGAGCAGGTCCGTTACGTCGTACACCTGGTACTGGATGCGTTTGTAGTAATTGGTCCAGCCCGGCGCCAGCAGGTCGCGGCTCACGACCTTCCCGTTGAGGTGCAGGTAGTAGCCGCCCAGGCCAGTCACGTACGCCCGGGCCCGGCGCAGCTTTTTGGGCACGGTAAATTCTTTGCGCACCCGGATGGCCCGCGGGGTCACGTAGGCCGGGGCTAGTTTCCCGAAGACGGGTCCGTCCACCGGTTCAATGATGCGGGCCCGGCTCCAGGTGGTCGCGGCCGGCGCTTCGACAATCCAGCCCGTGGAGTCGTTTACGGCTGCTTCCCAGGTGTCATCGGACCGGATGGCCTCGGCCGTGCCGTCTCCGTAGTTGAGCACGAGGGTCAGTACGGCGCCGCCGCGGCCGTTGGGCCGTTTGCCGGTGAACACGCCGGCCAGGTGCAACGTATTGGCGCCGGCTCTGACCGACTTAGTGACTTCGTAGGTGTGGAACTGCATGCCGCGCATGGGCGCAAAGTTGCGAATGGAGCCCACCGGCCGGTCGTTCAGTTTGATTTCGTAAGAATCGTCCACGGCGGCGTACAAGGTGGCTTCCCGCAACGCTTTTTCCGCGGGCACCGCAAACGTTTTGCGCAGGTACACCATGTGCCACTTGCCTTTGTCCCGGGGGTGCCACACCCAGTTTCCGTGCGCCACGGCGGGTACGGGCGGGTCCAGGTCCTTGCCGATCCACTCGGCCTGCCAGTCGGCGGGGGCGAGGAGGCCCATTTCCCACCACGCCGGTTCGCTCCAGGCCGATTCGCGGCCGTCGTGGTCCCAGAATTTTACCTTCCAGTAGTACCGCTGCCGGCTGTGCAAGGCTTTGCCCCCGTAGGGTACGCGTGCCGATTCGTCGGAGCTGACTTTGCCGCTGTTCCACACGTCCGCCCCGTTGGGGTGCAGGAGCCTGGGCGAAGAAGCAACCAGTACCTGGTAAGCCCGTTGCGCGGCGCCCCGGCGTTTGTCGCGCAACTGCCAGGACAACTGGGGTTGCCGGGCGTCCACGCCCAGGGGATTCTCCCGGTATTCGCAACGCAGTGCTACCGGCAGGGCCGGCGAGGCGGGCGGGGAAGCGGCACGGACGGGCAAGGCAATCAGGCAATACAGGAGAAAAAGGCAAAGGCGCATATAGGCTGGTGAGGCTGTGATGGGGTGATTGTGGAGGCTTTTTCCTCAATTCAATAGGGTAGGGTTTCAAACCCTATTGAATTGAGGAAAAAGACCGATGGTTTCAATAACCTATTTCCAGTTCAAAATACGGGGACGGGCGGCGTTGGGCGTCCTGCCCTATGCCGTTTGGGGGCGGCTTTCGCGTGAAATGTAAAAATAATCCCCTTTTTTTACTATTCTTGCCCCAATCTACCTACAACCCCCTTTGATTATGGCTTACAACCAACCCATGCTGCGCGACGACGCCCTGCGCGGCAAGACCTTTATTGTGACCGGCGGCGGTACGGGCCTGGGCCGTTCCATGACCCGGTACTTTCTGCAACTGGGCGCCAACGTGACCATTACCAGCCGCAAATTGGACGTGCTGGAAGGGACGGCCCGCGAACTGGAAGCCGAAACGGGTGGCAAGGTGCTGCCGGTGGCCTGCGACGTGCGGAACTACGGGGAGGTAGAAAACATGCTGGCCGAAACGGTGAAAGCGTTCGGACGGGCCGACGGCTTGCTCAACAACGCCGCCGGCAACTTCATCAGCCCCACCGAAAGACTTTCCCATAAGGCATTCGACGTAATCGTGGACATTGTGCTGCGCGGCACCTACAACTGCACCCTGGCGCTGGGCAAGGACTGGATCGCCAAGGGCCAGCCCGGTACAATCCTCAACATCGTGACCACCTACGCCTGGACCGGCTCGGGGTACGTGGTGCCGTCGGCCTGCGCCAAGGCCGGCGTGCTGGCCCTGACCCGTTCGCTGGCCGTGGAGTGGGCCAAGTACGGCATCCGTTCCAACGCCATTGCCCCCGGGCCCTTCCCCACGGAGGGCGCGTGGCAGCGGTTATTCCCCCGCGAAGCCCTCCCCCCGGCCCTGGCCGAAAAGATCGACCCGGCCAGCCGCGTTCCGCTCAAAAGGGTAGGGGAGCACCAGGAACTGGCAAACCTGGCGGCCTACCTGATGTCGGACTTTTCGGCTTACGTGAACGGCGAGGTGGTGACCATCGACGGCGGCGAATGGCTGGCCGGCGCCGGAGAGTTCTCGGGCCTGGAAGCCGTACCGGGCCAAATGTGGGACCAGATCGAAAAGGCGGTCCGGGGGAAGAAGTGAGAGCGGAGCGTGAATGATTGGGGGATACGTATTTGGAAAAGGGCCCTCAAACACCGATTCTTTCCGGGTTTTCGCGCCAAACGCCGGGTTTGTCATTCTGAGCTTGTGAAGAATCTGGACAATGACTCCTGTACTGGTATGATTATCCCAGCAATACGGGCTTTTGTAGCAGATGCTTCCTTCGTCAGCATGACAACCCCGGCGTTTGGCGCGGAAACGGGAAAGTGTCCATCTACCGATCACCTTTTCTAAATTCGTATGGAACAGGATAAGGGAGATTGCCTGTGCTCAACATGGTTATGAGCCCGCGAACAACTTACTCCTTGACTGCTAATCCATCCGCTTGAATGCGGCGGGAACGGGGGCTTCCAGGTGGATGCGTTCCCCGGTAACGGGGTGGGTGAAAGTGAGTGAAAAGGCGTGGAGGCCGAGCCGCCGGATGGGGTTGCCCGTGGCGCCGTACTTCTTGTCGCCCACGATGGGGCACCCGAGTTCGGCCATGTGAATGCGGATCTGGTGCTTGCGGCCCGTTTCAATGCGGACTTCGAGCAAACTTTTTTGGGCGTAGGTTTTCAGCACCCGGTAGTGCGAGACCGCCAGTTGGGCACCCTGCGTCCGCTCGGTGGCTACGAATACCTGCATGGCGCTGTTTTCCTTGAGCCAGTTGCGCACCGTGCCGCTTTCCTGGTCCGGGTGCCCTTCCACCAACGCCCGGTACACTTTCTCGGTATCGGCCCAGTTTTGCTGCAAGTCGTGTTTCACGTCTTCCGTTTTGGCAAACAGCATGACCCCCGACACTTCCCGGTCGAGCCGGTGCACGATGAATATCTTCTCCTGGTCGGCGGAGGCGTCCTTTACGTACTGCGACACCGCTTTGTAGAAGGTTTTCGTTTTTTCGCTTTCCGTGCCGATGGACAGCAGCCCGGCCGGCTTTTCGAGGGCAATCAGGTACGCGTCTTCGTAGAGCACCGGGAAAGGGGCGTCCGGGCGGCGGGAAGACACCTTTCGGGCCTGAATGACTTCTTTCCGTTCGATCTCCACGGTTTGCCCGGCCGCCAGGGCCGTGTCGGCCCGCTTCTGCACGGCGCCGTCCACGGCCACGCTGCCGTGTTGCAGCAGGTTCCGGATTTTGGTTTTGGATGCAGTGCCGGTGGCTTTGAGCAGGAAGTCGAGCAGCGGCGCCGGTTCTTTGACGGTGTATTTCATGGGTAAATGGCCTGGCTACGGATGGAAGCGTCCGCGAGTATACGGAGAAACGGGGGAAGCGGTAAACCCGAAAGGTTTCCGAAACCTTTCGGGTTTTGCGTGACGCATTACACTCCCTTGGCCGCAATGCGCATCACGAAGCCGCCCAGCGGCAATACCTGCACCGTTTCTTTGGCCGTGCGGGTTACGCTCCGGGTGGTCGAGGCGAAGCTTTTGTCGTCCTTGCCGTCGGTAATCACCGTTGCCTGGTAGTCGCCGTCCTTGAGGAACGACAGGTCCACCGGGAGGGTTTTGGCTTTTTTCTCGCCGTTGATGCCGCCTACGTACCACACCTCGCCGCGGCGGCGGGCCAGTACCACGTCGTCGCCGGGGTAGCCCGACAGGAACCGGGTTTCGTCCCAGGCGGCCGGTACGTCCTTCAGAAACTGCTTGGGCGCGGCGGGCAGGCCCTGGTAGGCCGCTACCCGGTCGGCCAGGTGCGTAATGCCCGATTCAAACACCACCGGCAGGGCCAGTTCGTGGCCGTAGGTAGTCAGGTGCGGGTACCGCTGGTTGGAGAACGTGGCCGGCGTGTAGTCCATCGGGCCGATCACGTTGCGGGTAAAGGGCAGAATGGCGTTGTGCAGCAGGGTGCCTTCGGGGTAGTCGGCGGCAAAGATGTAACTCTCGGCGCCCCGCACGCTTTCCATTGAGACCAGGTTGGGCCACGTACGCGACCAGCCCCGGGGAATGGTGCAGCCGTGGAAGTTGACCATGATCTGGTGGTCGGCGGCATCTTTGAGAATGTTGAAATACTCTTGGATCACGGGCTGCTTGTCCGACTGGAAAAAGTCCACCTTGATGCCTTTGACGCCCATTTGCTGGAGCTTCTGCATTTCGGCCTTCCGCCGCTGCGGGTCGAACATGATGTCGCGGGGCTGCTCGGTCACCTTGTTGTGCGGGCCGCCCGAGTTGTACCACGCCAGCAAGCCGACGCCTTTGCCGTTGGCGTACTTTGCCAGTCCTTCCAGGGTGCCGCCCGTCATGACGTTCCAGTTGGCGTCCACCAGCGAATATTCCCAGCCCATGTCGGCGGCCAGGTCCACGAAAGTCTTCAGCTTGTTGAAATCCTTGCTGCTGGCGTTGTCGCTCCACCAGCTCCACGACGAACGGCCGGGCTTTACCCACGACGCGTCGGCGATCCGCGAAGGGGGATTCAGGTGGTGCACCAGGTTCGACTCAACGATGGTACGGAGGCTGTTGCCGGTGATGATGACGCGCCACGGCATTTCCCAGGGCAAAGTGGAGGTGGCGTTGATGCTGCCCGTGCCCAGGCCTTCTCCTTCCTCGGGTTGCCGGATCGTGTACAGGCCGTCCGGCGCCTCGGCCGCCAGGTGGGCGCCGAAGTAGTTGCCCTGCAAACCCGCTTCGGTGAGCAGCACCCAACTGCTGTCGGCGGTAAACAGCGCCGGGAAGCACCAGCCGGGGGCCAGGGGCGAGGCAGTACCCACTTTTACGTCGTTGAGGAAGTACTTTTCGTAGGCGGGGGTGTACGTGGAGGCCGTGTCGTAGGGCTGCAACCAGCCGGTGCCGCCCGCGGGGAGCTTGAAGCCGGTGAGTTCCCGGGTGACCGTGTGGGGTTTCTTGTCCTCCCCGGGGAACGCGTACCGGAAGGCCACGCCGTCGTTGTACGCCCGGAACACGAGGTTCAACCGGCCATTGCCGGCATTTTTGAAGGAAAGAGTCACTTCGTTGGCGTGGTTCCGGTTGTCGAGCTGCTTGCCGACGGCGAGGGTGTATTTTTCGTCAATGGTCTTGGGCTGGGAAGCTTCCACCAGCACCAGCGCCGAGTCGAAGGCCTGGTCCTGGCGGACGATGCCGAGCGGCGAGGCGCCGACCACTTCCGTTTCCCGGCCGTTTTTGTTGAGGAACACGCGGTACTGGAGGCGACCCGAGTTTCCGTCGGCAAAGGATACAACGGCGCGTACCGCCTGGTCGGGCGAAGTGACGGACCATTCGGCCGCGTCTCCGCTTTCTTTTTTGCCCGCGCAGCCGGCCGCGCCCAGTACGAGCAGACCCACGGAGAACAGTTGCAACAGCGGAACGAAAAATTTTTCTAAGTGCATCAGGAGGGGGAAAGGTTAAAGGTGGTCAGAAAAAGGTGCGGCAAGAAAGAATATTCCCCGTAAAAATGCAAAGCCATGCCGCCGTTGCCCGCCCGGTCCGAGAGGCAGGTCAACCAATTGCCCCGCCCGGGGAGGCTTCGGTCCGGCCCGAAGGAAAGCACCCGAAACAAGGGATGGCCAGCGGGACGAGGGGCGTGAAGGATACCGCTGTCTGATGAAAGAAATTGCGGCGAAAGTGACGATTACGCCGTCCGGGAGGGGCCAATCCGCTTTGGAATGAGAGGTCCGCCGCCGGGTGCCGTTAAGGTTTTCAGCCCGTGCTCCTTGCCTGAAACGTTGCCAGCACCGGTTATGCGTCAACTGATTCGTTTTACCCGAATTAACCTGAACAGTTGAAAATATTTTTGACCCATGTAGGATTTGTTCTTAAAATAAGATACTTTATGAACTAGTATATGTTATAAATTATTAAACCAATGAGCAACCAAACCGCTTTATTTAACCACTTATTTCTGCTGTTTATCATCGTGCTGCTGGCGGGATGTGACAACAAAAAGGGCCCGGCCCCTGCCCCGAATCTGCCAACCGGACCGGTAACGGAGGCGGAAATCAAGAATTCTATTGCCCCTACCTTCGGGCAACTCTACCGTGTTTACGACTCCATTACAACCGTTCAGCCTGCTATGCTGCAGGATGAGCCTGCACTTGCCCGGGCTATTTTCAACTGGGTCAAAATGCATCCAAACGGCCGCACCCGCTACGAGCAGCAGGCGCAGGATGCGGATTATGATGTCATCTACAACTTGCAACTCCTCAACCGGCTGAACACCTCCGAGTGGGCAATTTTTATAAAACATCCGATAAAATTCTATGACGCCAGAAACGCGGTAAAAGCGGCGTATGCCGCCGCCGGGGAAAAATTTCCCTGTGACCGGGAGGAGAACGGTGAGTTTGACAATTCCAAGGCAAATGCCGTACTGCACGCTTACTGGAATGCCCTTATGGTACGCAGGTACGGGGAGGCGTTTGCCGAGCAACTGGCAACGGCGCACGAGGCCGAATCTCCCAGGGATGCTGCAAATACGCGGATGGATTTGCACAACAACAAGTTCGGCCGTGATTTTGCCAAAAAGTACCCGGCCGCTACCGATGAAGAACTGCTTAAAATGCTTATTGACCAGAAATTTACCTTTGCGCCAGGCGATAAATCCATTCCGGCGGGTACCGAAGGGCTGGTATATATTCTGGCCCGGCGGCCCTACGATGTGACAATGACGGGTTCTGTTACGAATCCGGACTCAGGAGGCCCGTGGGACGCTACGTTTTACTTCAACCAGTGCGGAGATGTTATCCGGGGCCAGTATACCATCACCCGCGGGGCTGAACTCCAGAAGCGGAGATTCGAAGGAAAGATTAATCCTGATAAATCCATATCGCTCAACATATCCCCATCTTACGTATTTGAAAATCCCAATTACATGTACGAGTGCTTGAACATGAAAATGACGCTTACGGGGGATGAGACCGCCTTGCAAGGGACTTGGACGGCTGGAAATTGCTTTTTAGGGGGCGCAGTTATGATAAGCATCAGCAAATAGGCCGGGAATCACCCGCCCGTTACGCCCTGGCGACCCGGGAGACCGCCGCAAAACCTGAATTGTCCACCCCTTTACTCCGCCACCAGCGTCTTGCGGCGGTCAGAGAGGCGGAGGCCGGCGTACCCGGCAGCGAGGCAGCCCAGGTAGAATCCGAACAGGCCGGGGTTGAAAACGCCCACCGCCACCAGGCAGAACAGCGCCAGCACAATGGTGAGGATCGGGAAATACGGGTAGAACGGCACCCGGAAGGGCCGCTCCAGGTGGGGTTGCTTGCGCCGCAGGGCGAGCAGCGAAAACATGGAAAGGGCGTACAACGAAAGGGCGCCGAAGCACGACAGGATGATCATGTCGCCGGTTTTGCCCGTCAGGATTGTGAGGATGCCCACCGCCGTATTGGCCATCAACGCGTTGGCCGGCGTCCGGAAGCGGGGATGCACCCGGGCCAGCCACCGGGGGGCGTACCCCGTGCGGCCAAACTCCAGCGTGGACCGGCCCGACGCCAGGATGGTGCCGTGGAACGAGGCCATCAGGCCGGTAAGGCCGATGAGCGTAAAAAAATAGTGCATGCCGCTGCCGGCGCCGGAAATGCGGGCCACCGCCAGGGGCAGCGGCGAATCGGACGCTACGGTGCCGGCAACCGGGTACACCACGGCTTCCCAGCCGCTGATGCCCACCGACGCCACGAACGTAAGCAGGCACAGCACCACCAGGGTGCTCATGGAAGTGCCGAAGCCGATGCGCATGCTGCGGCCGGGGTGCAGGGTCTCTTCGGCCACGTTGGCCAGCCCTTCAATGCCCAGAAAAAACCAGATGGCGAAGGGCAACGCCGCGAACATGCCGGTAAAACCATGGGGCAGCGGGTTGCGCAGCAGGTGTTCGGTGCTGAAGTGCGGGAAGGCCAGGGCCGCAAACAGCAGAATGCCCGCCACGGCCGCCGTGGTGATGCACAGTTCCACCAGGGCCGCCGCCTTCACGCCGTAGATGTTGAGGGCCGTAAACAGCAGAAAGAAGCCGATGGCAATGGCCGGAATGGGCACGGCGGGCAGGAAGATGTGCATGTAGGCCCCGATGGCCGCCGCAATGGCCGGCGGCCCGAACACGAACACGAAGATCTGGGCCAGCCCGCACACGAAGCCGAGTTCGCGGCCCAGGCCCCTGAGGGCGTAATCGAGGGCGCCGCCGGCCTTCGGAATGGAGCAGGCCAGCTCGGCGTAGCCGAAGGTAAACGTGACGTACAGCACGATGACCAGGCCGGTAGCCAGGGCCAGGCCCCCCGTGCCGCCTTCCGCCAGCCCCAGGTTCCAGCCGAAGTACATGCCGGAAATGACGTAGCCCACGCCCAGGCCCCACAGCATCAGGGGGCTGAGGGTGCGGCGCAGTTCTTCGGGGGGAGATGGATTGGGGGGAGGCGTAGTGGGATCGGCCATGCGGGTAAGGCGGGTTTACCCGTGAATATATGGCATTCCCGCCTCAAATGTATCAAACGGCGCGAGGGATCACGCCGTTTGCAGGTGAAAGAGCACGCCCTGGTAGGCCGGGACGGTAAAGAAAAACGTGCTGCCCTTGCCCGGCGTGCTTTCCACCCCGATGGCGCCGCCCGACTTCTCCACGAATTCCTTGCACAGGATCAGGCCGAGGCCCGTGCCCCGTTCGTTGGCCGTGCCGAGGGTGGTGGTGGCCGTGTCGAACCGGAACAGCCGGCGGGCGCCCTCTTCCGACAGGCCCACTCCGTTGTCCTGCACCTCCACGCGGAGGAAGTTGCCCTGCTTGAGCGTACGGATTTCTACCCGGCCCCCGCGGGGCGTAAACTTGATGGCGTTGGTGACCAGGTTGCGCAGCACCACGTTGAACGCGTTGAGGTCCATTACGGCGTAAGTGTCGGCCGGCGTGCTTTTGAGCAGCGTAATGTCCTTGTCCTGGGCGGCTTTCTCCAGCAGGCTGATGTTTTCGGTTACCAGCACGTCCACCTCGAACGTGTCGGCCCGGAAGTTGAACATGTTCATCTGCGACCGCGACCAGTTGAGCAGGTTGTCGAGCAGGGTGTTTACGTTGTGGAAAGACTTGTGCATGCCCTTCACCAGCACCTCGATCTCTTCTTTCGAGAGGCTGTGGATGTTGGACGAAAGCAGGCCCGAGAAGCCCTTGAAGGAGTTGAGCGGGGCCCGCAGGTCGTGGGCAATGATGGAAAAGAGCTTGTTTTTGGACTCGTTGAGTTCCTTGAGCATGTGTTCCGACTCCATCAGTTCGGCGTGCGCCTGGATCATGCGTTCGTTCTGCACCGTTACGTCGTGCAGGAGCTGGCTGATGCGGGCCGTGGCCTTGTGGTTGGTGTACTTGTAGTAGGAAAAGAACACCACCAGGAACACAATGGCTTCGGTAAAGCAAAGGATTTGCAGGGCCGGCGTATTCACGTTCCGCTCCATGATTTTCAGGGGGGTGTGCGCATTGGCGTAGTCGATGGTGAGCAGCAGCGCGCACATGAACCCCACCGAAAACACGATGTAACGGTACTCGCGGAAGCGGAAGATCACCAGCGGCACTACGATGGAGCCCAGCAGCAGCACCTTGGCCGACAGGGCCGAGTTGGCTTCGTCGATGAACAGCAGGCACGACATCGCGTAGATGTTGAGCGGGCAGGAGTTGGCAATCAGGAGCCGGGCCGTGAGGTGATACCCCTTCCGGATCAGCCACAACGCGGCGCCGTACACCGACAGGGGCAGCAGGCACAAAAGCACCGCCAGCGGGCTGTCGCTGTAGAGGGCAATGAACGGGAAAGTCATCAGGATGTACCCGACGGCCACCCAGTTGGACAGGGAGATGCTGGTCTGCAATTCGGCGCTGTACCCGGGCCGGAGTCCGTTTTCGGAGATGCGTTCAACCAGGTCGCGGGCCAGTTGCGTAAACGCCCGGGAAGAGGCTGAACGGAACCCCCCGGCGGACGAATCGGCCGTCGCAGTTCCCTTCCAGTCTGATATATTGCGTACAGGTTGTTGCATGTACAAAAAAGTGAGCAGGTACTTTATAACTACAAATCTGCCTGGTGATTTATCAAATTTCGGACAATGGCCCGTTATCTCGCAGATTTAAAACTAGTTATTCCTACCCTGGCAACCTAACGCATGTAATCTATGGGGGCTTTTTCTACAAAAAGTTAACTTCGGGCGTCAACCGGATGCCAAACCTTTCCTGCACCGACTGCTGCACTTGTTCGGCCAATGCCTTAATTTCCCGGCCTTTCGCTTCCCCGTAGTTCACCAGCACCAGCGCCTGTAACTTGTGTACGCCCGTGGCGCCCACAATCTTTCCCTTCCAGCCGCACTGTTCGATCAGCCAGCCGGCCGGCACTTTCACCAAATCTTGCGGAGTAAGGTAGCCGGGCATGTCGGGGTACTGCGCTTTGAGGGCATCGTACTGAGCCTTGGGTATTTCGGGATTTTTGAAGAAGCTGCCCGCGTTGCCGATCTGAGCCGGGTCGGGCAATTTGCTGCGCCGGATGCGGCAAACGGCCTCGCTGATGGCCTTTACGGAGAGTTCGCCCACGCCCATTTCGCGCAACGTATCTTGGATTGCACCATACGATGTATGAAAAACGGGCATTTTGCTCAGGCGGAACCGGACGCTGGTAATGATGTACTGGCCCTTCAATTCGTGCTTGAACACGCTTTCGCGGTAGCCGAACCGGCATTCGGCGTTGGTGAACCGCCGGCGCTGGCCGCTCTCCTGGTGAAAAGCCTCCAGGCTGTCGAAGGTTTCCTTGATTTCCACGCCGTACGCGCCGATGTTCTGCATGGGGGCGGCGCCCACCGTGCCGGGAATCAGTGACAGGTTTTCGAGCCCGGAGTAGCCTTTTTCAATGGTGTGCATCACCAGGTCGTGCCACACCTCGCCGGCGCCCACTTCGAGCAGCACCGACTCGGCGGTTTCTTCCAGCACCGCAATGCCCTTGATGTCGATCTTGATCACCAGGCCGTCGAAGGCGTCGTTGATGAACAGCACGTTGCTGCCGCCGCCCAGGATGAGCTTGGGCAAGGGGTGGTACGCCGGGTTGGCAAGCACGGCGCGGAGTTCGCCGGCGGTCTGCACCCGCACGAAGTACCGGGCCCGGGCTTCGATGCCGAACGTATTGAAGGATTTGAGGGAAACGTTTTCTGAAACAATCATGCGACGAAGGGAAAAAGGAAATGGCTGAACGGCTCCACCGGGGCCGGAACTTTCGATGGAGCAATTTAGCCACCCTTTGCCTGACAAAGAAGGCGTGCCGGCGTGCCTTGCCGGCCGGAGCCCGTAAGGATTGCGGCCCGCCGCACTTTTTTGGGAAATACCTTACCGGTTATTTCATCCGTACCACGGTTACCCCGGCCCCGCCCCGGTCGGCGTGTTCGTCTTCCAGCGACTGCACCTGCTTGTAGCGGCGCAGGTGGTTGCGCACCAGCGTCCGCAGGATGCCGTCGCCCTTGCCGTGCACGATGCGCAACTCGGGCGAACCCAGCATGATGGCGTTGTCAATGAAACTGTCCACTTCCTGCAAGGCTTCTTCGCCGCGTTTGCCGCGCAGGTCGAGCTGGTAACTGAAGTTGGCCGCCTTCTCGTTGATGTCCACGCCCAGCATCCGGGGCGTGTTTTCCACGGTGTGGGCCCGGTACTCCTTGCGGCTGATCTTTTCGAGGCGGTTGAGCTTGAGGGTTGACTTGAGCAGGCCCATGCTGATGACGGCTTCCTTGTTCTTGACGTTGATGTCGAGCACCTCGCCCACGGCCGTCTGGCCCTTGATGCGCACGAGGTCGCCGGCTTCGATCTCGCCGCCCACCACCTTGATCTCGGGCGTGTCTTCGACGGGGGCCTGGGGTACCAGCTCGGGCTTCAGCGAGGTCTGGAACTGGTCGAGTTCGCGGCGCAGCTCCCGGGTTTCGTCCTTGCCGGCGTTGGTGGCGCGGATCTCCCTGATGGTCTGCTCAATGCGGCTGTTGGCGTCGCGGACAAGCTGCTTGGCCTCCTCCTTGGCCTGGTTCATGATTTTCTTCTTTTCCGTATCCAGGTAAGACTTTAGCTCATTATACTGCTTGAGCGTGTCGGCCAGTTGCCGGTCCTTCTGGGCCACCTCCTGGTTTTTGGTGGAAAGCTGCCGCTTTTCGCGTTCCAGGTCGCGCAGCATCTTGTCGAAGTTCACCTGCCCTTCGCCCACCTTTTCCTTGGCTTTGGCGATCACCTCCTTCGGCAAACCGATCTTGTGGGCGATCTCGAAGGCAAACGAACTGCCCGGCTGGCCGATCTCCAGTTGGTAGAGCGGTTCCAGGTGGTCGGTGTCGAAACGCATGGCCCCGTTGATGACGCCCTCGGTGCGGTCGGCAAACGACTTGAGGTTGGCGTAGTGCGTGTTGATGACCCCGAAGGCCCGCGTCGCGTTCAGCGATTCGAGGATAGATTCGGCAATGGCGCCGCCCATGCCCGGCTCGGTGCCCGTACCGAATTCGTCGATCAAAAACAGGGACTGCTTGCCGGCGAACCTGATGAAGTGCTTCATGTTCGTCAGGTGCGAGGAGTACGTACTCAGGTCGTTTTCCAGCGACTGCTCATCGCCGATGTCGATGAAAATGTCGCGGAACAGGCCGACCTTCGAATCTTCGGACATGCTCACCAGCAGGCCGCACTGGTACATGTACTGCGTAAGGCCCACAGTTTTGAGGGAAATCGACTTGCCCCCGGCGTTGGGACCGGAGATGACCAGGATGCGCCGGTTGGCATCGAGCCGGATGTTGAGCGGCACCACCGTTTTGCCCTGCTTCTTGAACGACAGGTGGAGCAGCGGGTGCCGCGCGTTTTCCCACTGCACCAGCGTCTGCTTCACGAACTGCGGGTTGACGGCGTCGGTTTGCAGGGCGAATTTGGCCTTGGCCCGGATGAAGTCCATGAGGCCCAGGAACATGTACGCCCGGCGCAGGACGGGCACGAACGGCCGGACCTGGTCGGTAACGGCCGTGAGGATGCGGATGATCTCGCGGCGTTCGCGGTAACCGAGTTCGGTGATTTCGTTGTTGATGTCGAGCACTTCGGCCGGTTCGAGGAACACGGTCTGGCCGGTGGCCGACTCGTCCTGCACGAAGCCCTTGATGCGGCGCTTGTACTCGGCGGCCAGCGGAATCACCATGCGGCCGTTGCGGAACGTGATGGAGGCGTCGTCGGCGGCGTAGCCCTGGCTCTTGGCCTGCCGCAGAATGCCGTCGAGGGTTTTGCGCAGGTGGGCCTGTTCGGAGATGATCTGCCGGCGGATGGCGCCCAGTTCGGGCGAGGCGTCGTCGCGGAGCCGGCCCCGGTCGTCGATCACGCGTTCAATCGTTTTGAGGAGATTGAAGTCAACCTCTACCATTTTGGTGATCTCGCGCAGGGTCGGGTACACTTCTTCCGGCTTGCCGGCAAAGAAGCGCAGGCATTCGTGGATGGTCTTGAGCGAAATTTTTACTTCGAACAGTTCTTCCTCCGTGAGAAAAGCCCCTTCAATGGCCGCCTTGCTCAGGTGGTTGTGCACGTCGATGTAGTTGCTGGCCGGGAAGCTTTCGCCGGCCTGGAGGATGTATTTGAACTCGGCCGTCTGCCGGACGAGCTTGTCGATGAGGTCGTAGTCGGACGAAAAGCGCATTTTTTCCACGAAAGCCCGGCCCAGCGGACTGATGCAGGCCTCCTTGACGCCTTCGCGGATTTTATCGAAACCGAGCTTCTGCTCAATATTATTCGGGTAAAGCATTTAGATCAACGGAAGATTGAAAATTGATAATGGAACATGGGGCGTAACCGCCCGTTGCGGGGCTGCCGGAACAACACGCCGCGCCGTCAGAACCGGCCCGAATGAGCAGCCTTATTCTAACATAAACCGCAAATACAATGTTCATTGCGCACCAGCCATTTTCGGTAATGGTACACTGATTTATTAGGATGATTATGATTAGGACTGATTTTAAGGGGAAGCGGAATCAGAAGAAAAGATCATAACCCATCATAATCATCCTAATAAATCAGTGTACCATTATTTTCAGTTTACTTGATGCTGTTTTCGCGGAGGCTGAGGCTGTCGACCACGGCGGCGTAGATCTTGTCCATCTCCTTGACGTTGCGCGTGTAGTAGCGGTAGCTGTTGTAGTACGTGGTGGAATCCACGCCGTGCTTTTTAAACACCTGCTTTTCCAGCACCTTGTAGTACACCGTCGAGGAGTCCTGCGACCGCAGGGCCGCCCCGCCCGCCTTGGCTTCGGCAATGTGAATGTCGATCAGGATGTTGATCATGCGGTCCTTGTCCAGCGTGCCGGGGGGCAGCTTGGGCGATTCCGAGCAGGCGGTGAGGAGCAGCAGGAGAAAAAGGGCTTTTTTCACGGCGCAAAGGTAGGGAATAATGGGTGACCGCTACGCCCCCGCCAAAATAGTGCCGGGTTACCGGCCGAAGAGGCGGCGGTACACCGGTTTGCGGTACGCGAACTGGAGGTACATGACCGGGTAAAGCAGGCAGTCGAGCAGGCGGCTGGGGCTGCGGAAGGAAATGTCGTCCACGATGAGGCTGCCCGTGCCGTGCTGCCGGATTTCGTGGCGGTGCCGCCAGTGGCGGAGGAAAAAGGGCAGCTTGGTGCCTTCGTCCACGAAGTACACCAGGCCGGGCGTTGCATCGCCGGCCGTAATGCGGCTGTGCCAGGTCTGGGAGAAAAAGCCGAAGCCCAGCTGCACGTGCACCTCGTCGCCGGGGCGGTTGCCGTCGTAGCGCAGGAGGCGTACGCGGGGGAAGGGCGGGCTCAGCGCCACGAACAGATTCTGGTCAAATTTTTGTGCAACCTCCCGGTAAGGTTGCTGCACGGCCGTCGTTATGTAAATGCGCATCTACGTGTGGATCAATCCCAAAACCCGTATTTTTGTTTATTCCTTTCTAACCATGAAACCAACCACGCTGTTTGCAGCCGCCGTGCTGTTTTTTTTATCATTTAATGCCTTGGCCCAGGACGAGCCGGATTCCCTGTACCGGCGCCGCGGGGCTCCGCGGGCTCCCGAAGCCCCCGGGGCGGAGTCCAACTGGATGGAACGCATCACGCTGGGCGGCAACTTCGGACTCTCGCTGGGTAACCCTACCTTTATAAACCTGGCGCCCCTGGTGGGCTACCGCCTCACCGACCGGTTCACGCCCGCGGCCGGGGTTACGTACATTTATTCCCGGGTGAGATACAACACCGGCCAGGCGTTCTCCAGCAGCATCTACGGCGGCAGGGTCAACATGCAGTACGCCATCATTCCCCGCTTTGCCCCCATCGTGGAATACGAAGCGTTGAACGTGGCCTACCAGCAGTATGACGCAATGGGCTCCCGGGTGGAGGCCCGCCGCTGGATCGGTAACCCGATGGTGGGTGCCACCGTGCTTTTCCCCATCGGCCGGAAGTCGAATTTCGGCCTGACGGGCCTCTACAACCTCAACTACAGCACCAACCAGATGTATTCGCCCTACCCGAGTCCCTGGATCATTCGGGCGGGCTTCATGCTGTAGCGCGAAGTCTTCCTTTTCAATGCACCAGCCGGGCCGACAGCCCGGCTTTTTTCGTTTCCCAGCGGCCCTTTCTTCCCGGGGAAAGACCTTTTATCCCTATCTACGAAAAATTTCGTACTAAAATATTGACTTTACGAAACGTTTCGTATACCTTAGCTTACGAAACGTTTCGTACTTGGTTCTCCCTTCCGGCTCTCCGGAAGCTTTCAATTGTCAATGATCCATTTTATCTTAAAACCATGGCTTCCCTTCCCAAACCAACTGAATCTGAAATGGCTATCCTGCGGATCTTGTGGCAGGACGGCCCGGCGACCGTGCGGCAGGTGCACGAACAGCTGTCCCAAAACAAAGACGCCGGCTACACCACCACGCTGAAGCTCATGCAGATCATGACCGAGAAAGGGTTCGTGCAGCGCGACGAAACCGCCCGGACGCACGTGTACGCGGCCGTCGTGTCGGAGGCTGACGCCCAGAAGCAACTGCTGGACCGCTTCCTGGAAACGGCCTTCGGCGGCTCGGCGGCCAAACTGGTGATGCAGGCGCTGGGCAACCACCGGACCTCGCGCCAGGAACTCGACGAGATCAGACAACTACTCGACAAAATGGAAAACCGCAAAGAGCTATGAATCCCATCCATCACTTACTACCCGAAAAACTGGTTGCGGCCCTGGGCTGGACCTTACTGCATTCGCTCTGGCAGGGGGCGCTGATCGCCCTGCTGGCCGGCGTGGCCCTGATCCTGCTCAGGAAGCGTTCGGCGGCCGTGCGGTACTACGTGACGCTGACGGCGCTGGCAACGGTATTCCTGCTCGCGGTGGTCACCTTCCTGGGTTACTACGGCGCCACCGCATACGCCGCAACGCCGGCCGTCGTGCTGGCACCCGTTCCCGGTGCTGCGCACGCCGTAGCCGCAAGCGGCGGCAGCGGGCTCCCATCGTCCCTCACCGGGCACTTTACCGATTACTTTGCCGGGCATTTTCCGCTCGTGGTGCTGCTGTGGGCGGTGGGCGTGCTGGTGCTGCTGTTGCGCCTGGTGGGCGGATTGGCCTACGCCGCCCGCATGAAGAGTTACCAGGTGACCGACGCCGGCGCGGGGTGGCAGCAGAAGACGGCCAACCTGGCCGAACGGCTGGGCCTGCGGCGGCCGGCGCGGCTGCTGGAGTCGGGACTGGCTAAAGTACCCATGACCATCGGTTACCTGAAGCCCGTGATCCTGCTGCCCCTCGGCGCCCTCGCCGGGCTGGCGCCCGCGCAGGTGGAAGCCATTCTGGCGCACGAACTGGCCCACATCCGCCGGCACGATTACCTGGTGAACTTGGTGCAGTCCCTGCTGGAAATCCTGATGTTCTACCACCCGGCCGTGTGGTGGCTGTCGGCCCGCGTGCGCGAGGAGCGCGAGCACTGCTGCGACGACCTGGCGGTGGCCCTGTGCAGCGATTCGGTGACGTTTGCCCGGGCCCTGGTGCACCTGGAGGAACGGTACGGACAGGCGCCGGCCCTGGCGATGGCCGCCACCGGCCGCGACGGAATGCTCCTGGGGCGCATCAAACGCCTGCTGGCGCCGGGCCGGCGCACGCCTACCTTCGTGGAAGGCTTCATCGTGGCGCTGGTGCTGCTGGCCGGCGTGGGCGTGGTATCGGTAAGCGCCGCCCGCCCGCCCGAAAACAGGATCAACCTCAACGCACCGCCGGCGGGCAAAAGCGCCGCCCCGGTCCGGGAACCGGCCGAACGCACGGCGCAGTACTTCCAGTGGTCCGATTCGACCGACCGCCGCAGCGACGTGATCATCGTGAAGGACAAAAAAGGCAAGGTCGTGGAACTGTACGTGGACGGCCGCCGCATTCCCGACGAGCAGATTGCCAACTACCGCCAGCGGATTGACCAGGCCCTGGCCGAACAGAAAAAGCGCCGCTACTCCGATTCCCCCGAACGCGACGTGAACACGGCCCTGCGGCGGCTGGATAAAACCGGCGAGCCGGGCGAACGGTGGACCGTCTACAGCGACCCGGACGTCGTGCCGCCCCCGCCGCCACCCGTTCCCCCGGTTGCACCCGCACCGTCGGTAGCGCCCGCACCATCCGTGGCGCCGGCCCCCGCCGTCCCGCCCCTGGCACCCCTCCCCGGACTGGGAGCGTTTGACGAAGGGTTCCGGGAAATGGAGGAGAACTTCAGGGGCATGATGGACGACTTGCAGGAATCCATGCAAAACATGCGTTTTGATTTCCAGCGGCAGCAAATGGACCTGTCACGGGAATTGCGCCGAATAGACCGGGAACTGGAAAAGACGGGCAGCGCCAACGGCAAGGAACGGGAGAAACTGGAAAAAGAACGGGCGGACCTCGAAAAGAAAATGGATGAACTACACTTAGACTACCAGCAGGACGAGGCAAAAGCGGACGCCCAAATGCGGAAAGCCGAGGTCGAACTGAACCGGAAGCAGGCGGAAATGCACCAGTCGCTGGACCGGCAACAGCGGGCCATGAACGAGGCACAAGTCCGGCTCAACGCGGAATCATTGGCGGAAGTACAAGCCGGGCTGTCGAAAACGCAAGACGGCCTCGAAGCGACCATGCGGAACCACGAAGCGCGCATGAAGGAACACGAAGCGCAGATGAAGGTGCACGAGGCGCAGATGAAAAAGCACGAAGCGTTCCTGAAGGTGCTGAACGAACAATTGAAGCAGGACGGCTTCCTGGCGGGCAACGGTGACGTGGAGTTCCGGATGGAAAAGGGACAACTGTACATCAATGAGCAGTTGCAACCGGCGGAGGTGTACGAGAAATACCGGAAGCTGTTTGAGAAACACGGGCAGAAGCCCGGCTCGTTTCACTGGAAACGCGATGATTGATTGGGACGGGCCCCATCCCGGATGCTTCACCGCCACGGCTGCTGAACTGAATGCATGGACCGTAAAACCTTCCGGGTTTCGAAAACCCGGAAGGTTTCTTTTGGAGAGACCCCACCGGCGTACCGGCGGGGTTTTTCCGTTGCCTAAAAATGGAGGTGATGTACTTACAGTCGGAAATTAAAAGTAACTTTACCAGTTCTCAAACTGCCTCTCTTAACCCATACCACTGTAAATCAATAGCCGATATGAACTTACCTGAAGATTTAAGGTACACCAAAGAGCACGAATGGATCCGGGTGTCGGGCAACGAAGCCACCGTCGGGATCACCGAATTTGCCCAGAAGGAATTGGGTGACATTGTGTACGTAGACATTAACACCGTAGGCGAAGCAATCCGGCAGAACGACATCTTCGGTACGGTCGAAGCCGTAAAAACCGTCTCCGACTTATTCATCCCGGTATCCGGCACCATCATCGAGGTCAACGAGTTGCTCAACGCGCAACCCGAACTGGTGAACTCGGACCCTTACGGCAAGGGCTGGATGATCCGCATGACCATTTCCGACCCGCAGGAACTGGAAGGCTTGCTCAGCGCCAACACCTACGCAGCCACCATCGGCGTTTGATAGACGGAAGAGTTGGGACGGGAAACCGGAGCCAATGGACCGGATTCTTCCCGATGGAAATCAAACTTCTCTTTCAATAGAACTTTCTCAGAAGTGGTCAGTGCGACGCTGACCACGGCGCAGCCAACACTGACGACCTGTGAATACATGCTGGGAAAGTCTCATGCAAACAAAGAAGCCGCCTCATTCGATGGGGCGGCTTCTTTGTTTGAGAGGGTTGGTGGTTATTTACCGTTGACGGTTGCGAGGCGGCCGGCTTCGAGGTCGGAGGCTTTGGCGAACAGTTGCAGGGCCCGCTGGTACACGGGGTCGCGTTCGTAGGAAATCTGGTAGAACTCGTTGTTGTACCCCTGTTTGCTGCTCTGGAAGATGCTCTTGGCCAGCAGGGCTTTCACCTGGTTGCGGATGTATTCCTTGGAGCGGGCCAGTTCCTGCGCGTTGGTCTTGATGCCGGCCCGGTTGCCGAGGGCCACCAGTTCCTGCATCATCGGTTCGGACACGTTGAACTTGGTGCGGAAGTCGTTGAAGCTCAACTTTTCCAACTCCTTGCGGTGCTCGGCCCAGTAGTTGAAGGCGTACTCCCGGATCACGTTGTCGGAGATCAGTTCGTCGAGGTACTTGGTGCGGTGCGTGGTATCGAGGGGCACGAAGTAGTCGGGCATGATGCCGCCGCCGCCGTACACGACGCGTCGCTTGCTGGTGTAGTACTTGAGCTTGGGGTCAAACTTGATGCTGTCGGCGTTGAAGAACTCGCCGTGTTCGTAGCGTTTCATCACGTCTTTGCCGTAGTCTTCCTTGCCGTCGTGCGTGTAGGGCTTCTGGATGCTGCGGCCGCTGGGCGTGTAGTACCGCGAGATAGTGAGGCGCAGTTCGGAGCCGTCGTCGAGGGGAATGGGGGCCTGCACGAGTCCCTTGCCGAAGGAGCGGCGGCCCACGATGAGGGCTCGGTCGTTGTCCTGGAGGGCGCCGGCCACGATTTCCGACGCCGAGGCGCTGCCTTCGTCGATGAGCACGACGATGGCGCCTTTTTCGAAGATGCCGGGCTGGAAGGCTTTGATTTTCTGGTCGTAGCGGGCTTCTTTGCCGTCGGTGTACACGATCAGCTTGTCGCCTGACAGGAACTCGTCGGCCATGTTGGTAGCGCGGTCCATGTAGCCGCCGGGGTTGCCCCGCAGGTCGAGCACGAGTTGCTGCATGCCCTGCCGCTTGAGTTGCGAGAGCGACTTTTTGAATTCGTCGTAGGTATTGGAAGCGAAGCGGTTGACTTTGATGTAGCCGGTGGCGTTATCCACCATGTAGGCCGCGTCGATGGAGTACTGCGGGATGCGGTTGCGCGTGATGGTAAACTCCAGGGGTTCCTTGGCGGTCTTCCGGATGATGCCCACGCGTACCTTGGTGCCCCGCGGGCCGCGCAGCTTGCCGAACACCGAACTGTTTTCGAGGTCGGTACCCACCATCGGCTGCCCGTTCACGGACACGATCTTGTCGCCGGCCCGGAGCCCCGCCGTTTCGGCCGGTCCCCCGTTGAAGGGCGCAATCACGTACACGGTATCTTTGAAGATGTTGAATTCGATGCCGATGCCGTCGAAGTCGCTTTCGAGTTGCGTACGGGCCATTTCCAGGTCCTTCGACGGGATATAAGTGGTATGCGGATCAAGTTTTTCCAGCATCTTCTCGATGGAATAGTCCACCAGGTCGTCGGTGTTTACCGTGTCGACGTAGTCTTTGTCCACGTAGTTGAGGATTTCCCGGAACTTGGTAACGCCTTTGGTTACCGAACTGCTGGTACGGCCGCCAAACATGGTGGCCCCAATGAAAACGCCGCCCGCCAGGGTGATTGCCAGGAGCAGGGGCAGGCGTACGTAAAATTTTGAATTGTCAACAGGACGCACTTCGCAGGAGTTTGGAATGAACAATAAGACCAGTTAACCGGGTTGCTGGGAAAAGGCACTCTATCAAATATACGGGCTGCAACAGAATATTCCTCTACTTTTTTGAAGAACGGAAGAGAATTGTAGTCCAACCGCTAAAATTGATCGATTATCATTTTATCCAACATGGATACAATACGAAGGGTTCCGGGTGTAGTTACCCCAAACCGACAAAAAAATAATGCCCGGCCTTGCTCGTGAATTGTATCAACCGTTTGTGTAGATTCGTATTGGTGAATTGATTATTTTTGTCAGTATCACAACTTAAAAAGGTACTGCCGTGGAACTGACGCGCCGCAAGATTACGGACCTGGTAGACGAAAATTACGTGTACGCCTACGCGCTGTACTACCTGGGCATCCGTTTTTACGAATATCCCGAGGATACCCTGGAGCAGGTATGCCGGCAGCGGGGGCTGAACGTGGCCCAGGTGATCCGCCGCCTCGAATCCGTGGCTTCGCCCAAGGAAAATACCCCGCTGCCCCTGCAAGACCTGCCGGTTGACCTGGTGATCGAATACCTCAAGCATACGCACCACCTGTTCATCCGCCACAAGCTGCCCTACATTGCCCGGTTGATCGAAACGCTGGACGGCTCGCCTGCGCCCCTGGCCGACGACCTGCGGATCGTGTTCCCGCTGTTCGTCGAAGACTTCATTCACCACATCCACGACGAGGAAGACACGCTCTTCCGGTACATTGCCCTGCTGCACCGGGCCCGTCACCGCAAGGTGAACCCCGGCCGCCTCTACTACCAGATGGAAAAACACTCCATTCAGCGGTACGCGGTGGACCACGACACGCACGACGACGAGATGCGCGGCATCCGCGAAATTACCAACGGCTACCGCTGGGAGCCCGCCGCCGGCCAGCGCCTCAAGGTGATCTTCCTCGAACTGCACGCCTTTGAACAGGAACTGCAAACGCACGCCCGCATCGAAAACGAAATCCTGTTCCCCAAAGCCCTGCTGCTGGAAGGCGAAATCAAACGGATGCTCGGGCAGGCCACTAAATTGAATTAAGAAGTTGTTCGTTATTAGTGGTTCGTCCTTCGATTAGAGCGTCGCGCGAACACACCCATGGGAAGAATCCTCGCCATTGATTACGGCACCAAGCGCACCGGCCTGGCCGTTACCGACCCGCTCCGGATCATTGCCACCGCGCTGGACACGGTGCGGTCGCACGACCTGATGGCCTACCTGAAAAGCTACGCCCAGCGGGAAGCCGTGGATGCCTTCGTGGTGGGGCTGCCCAAGCAACTCGACAACTCGCCTTCCGCCATTACGCCCCAGGTGGAGGCGTTCGTGAAGCACCTGCAAAAAACGTTTCCCGACACGCCCATCCACCGGGTGGACGAACGGTTTACTTCTTCGATGGCCCAGCAGGTAATGATTGCCGGGGGCATGAAGAAAAAAGATCGGCAGCAGAAAGGGAACGTAGACAAGATCAGCGCCGTTATTATCTTGCAGTCGTTCATGGCCGGGCCGGGGTTTTCCCGTTAGCTGCTCCATAAACGCTTGCGCATGAGCGTCAGGCGCTTGCCCCTGAACATTCAGCATTTAACATTCAACATTACTCGCAATGATATACCCCATTGTAGCCTTCGGTGACCCGGTGCTCAAAAAACGGGCAGAAGAGATCGACCCCGGCACCGACGTGAAGCAACTGGTAGAAGACATGTTCGCCACCATGTACACGGCCAGCGGCGTGGGCCTGGCTGCCCCTCAGATCGGCAAGGCCATCCGCCTGTTCGTGATCGACGCCAAGCCGATGGACGAGGAGGATGAATCCCTGCAAAACCTCAAGAAAGCATTCATCAACCCCACCATCCTGGAAGAAACCGGCGAAAAGTGGCCCTTCGAGGAGGGGTGCCTGAGCATTCCGGGCGTACGGGCCGACGTGTACCGGCCGGCCAAAGTCCGCATCCGCTACTTCGACACCGACTGGAACGAACACGTGGAGGAGTACGACGGCATGGGGGCCCGCGTGATCCAGCACGAGTACGACCACCTGGAAGGCGTCCTGTTCACCGATTACCTGTCGGCGATGAAGAAGCGGCTGCTCAAGAACCGCCTCACCGACATCAGCAAGGGCAACGTGAAAGCCGACTACCGCATGAAGTTTCCGGCGGCCCCGCGCCGCGCCGGCGTGCGGTAACGATAACCGGGTCCATTACCCCCTGAGCCTGCAAATCCCCCGGGAAACTTGCAGGCTCATTTTTTTTGGAATAGATTGGGGAATTATCCCGTTTACGCCATTATACAGCAAATTCTCTGCGGGGTACCAGCCGGTTTTTTAATAAATAGCCGCCATTGCGAACTGCCATGCAGATGCCAACTCCTACTGCCCAATCGCCCAGACTGCTCAATGCCGCCGTAATCGTGGCGGCGCTGGGGTACTTCGTAGACATTTACGACCTGCTCCTGTTCGCCATCGTGCGGGTGCCCAGCCTCAAAGACCTCGGCCTTACCGGCGATACGCTCACGCGGGAGGGTGAATTTCTTATCAACATGCAGATGATCGGGATGCTGATCGGGGGCATCCTGTGGGGCGTGCTCGGCGACAAGAAGGGCCGACTGTCGGTACTCTTCGGCTCGATCTTCTTGTACTCGGCGGCCAACGTAGCCAACGGCTTCGTGCAGGGCATTCCGGGCTACGCCTTCTGGCGCTTCGTGGCCGGCGTGGGCCTGGCCGGCGAACTGGGGGCGGGCATTACGCTGGTCACCGAAGTATTGCCCAAGGAAAAGCGGGGCCTCGGTACGATGATCGTGGCTTCGGTGGGGCTCACGGGGGCGGTGGTGGCGAACCTGATCTACCGGATTTCGGGCGACTGGCGCACGTGCTACTTCATCGGGGGCGGGCTGGGCCTGGCGCTGCTGCTGCTCCGGATCGGGGTGAGTGAGTCGGGCATGTTCAAGCACGCCCAGCACGAAGGGGTGAGCCGCGGCAACTTCTTCGCCCTGTTCACCAACGGGCGACGCCTCTTCAAGTACATCTGTTGCATCCTTATCGGCTTGCCCACCTGGTACGTGATCGGCATCCTGGTAACCTTCTCACCCGAGTTTGCCAAAGTGCTCAACATCCGGGGCGAGGTACGGGCCGGCGACGCCATCATGTACGCCTACATCGGCATTGCCCTGGGCGACCTGGCGACCGGCGCCCTCAGCCAGCTGCTCAAGAGCCGCCTGAAGGTCATGTATACGTTTCTCGGCATGAGCGCCGTGGTGATTACCGTGTACCTCAACCTGGACGGGGCGACGGCCTCCGTGATGTACCTGGTGTGCGGGCTGCTGGGGTTCGCCACCGGCTTCTGGGTAATCTTCGTCACGATTGCCGCCGAACAGTTCGGCACCAACCTGCGGGCCACGGTCACCACTACGGTGCCCAACTTCGTGCGCGGCGCCCTGCCGCTGCTCATCATCCTGTTCAACTTCCTGCTGGAGCCACTGGGCCGCATGGGGGCCGCCACCGTCGTGGGCGTGTTCGTAATCGTCACCTCGCTGCTCTCCGTGCGTGGCCTACAGGAAACCTTTCACCAGGATTTGAATTACACGGAGGACGTGTAGAATAGATGGTTGGTGGGATTGGGAAGGAGGCTTTGGAGGGAGAAACCCTTCTTTCTCCCTCCAAAGCCTCCTTCCTTATCGACTGGAGCAACTTTTACCCGCTATCCTCCAAATCATGATTCAATTTCGAATGTAGAACAAGGAATGTCGAATAATGAAGGGTTAAGAATTTACGCAATAGACGTCGTATTCACCTCTCTTGCCGCTTTCATGGCCGGGAAGAAGGAGGCACCGAAGGTGATGAACACGATGGTGAGGCCGGTGAGGGCAAAGTCGCCGAAGCGCATCTTGACGGGATAAGCTTCCACGATGGACGTTTCCATGCCCATGCGGACAAAGCCGTACGTCTGCTGGAGCCAACAGATCAGTACGCCCAGCAGGATGCCGGCCGCCGTGCCGATGCAGGCAATGATGGCGCCTTCGGCCAAGAAAATCTTGCGGACAAAGCTGGCCGGCGCCCCCATTGCCGCCAGGATGGCCACGTCTCTCTGCTTGTCGATGGCCAGCATCGTGAGGGAAAAGAAGATGTTGAAGGACGCAATGGCCAGGATGAACGAAAACGTGATGTACACAAACAGCTTTTCGAGGCGGATGGCCCGCAGCAGGCTGGCGTGTTGCTCGTCGCGGTTCTGCACCAGGAACGTGTCGCCGAGTTCTTTCTGGAGGTACTGCTGCACCCGGTGCATGGAAGCGTCTTCGGAGAGGCTCACTTCCAGGTACGTGCGGCGGTTACCGAGCTGGAGCAGGTCGCGGGCAAATTCGAGGGGCACGAAGATGTAGTTGTTGTCGTACCGCTGTTCGATGGCAAACACGCCGCCGGCCCGCAGCGAAGCGCGGCGCAGGGCATTGGGCGAGTTGATGTTGATGGTGCGCCCCGTATTGTTGGGGTACATGACCTGGAGCGGGTTCACGTCGTCCATGAGCGAAACCGAGAGCATGTACTGCACGCCGCTGCCGATAATGGCGTACTGCGTGTCGCCTTTGCGGAGGCGGAGCTTGCCGGCCACGATCATCGAGTCCATGCCGTTCTGGTGCAGGAAAGCTTCGGGCACGCCCCGCATCTTGACCAGGTGCTGCGCCTTGCGGTACGAGAGCAGGGCATTGTCCTCCACAATTTCGTACACCTCTTCTACGCCTTCGATCCCTTCGATCCGCCGGAGCAGGGCCGCGTCCACCGGGAACGTCTTGCCGCGGGCCGGCTTGACCTGGATTTCCGAGTTGAACGTACTGTGCAGGCTGCGGAACAGGTCTTCGAGGCCGTTGAACACCGACAGTACGATCACCAGGGCCATGGTTCCCACCGCCACCCCGACCATGGAGATGATGGAAATCACGTTGATGAAGTTCTGCTTCTTGCGGGAGAAGAAATACCGCTTGGCAATGAAGTACGAGAGGTTCAAGCGCAGGGACGGGGTTAAGGGCGTGGAGAAGTACCGGGAATAAAAATGGGGGACATTGCGCAGAAATCCAAGAAGTAACCGGCGCCGGAGCCCCGATTACAGCCCGTCATGTAAGAAAAGCCGGGGATTGTACGCCCGGTCCTTACTTTTTCACGTAGGTATCGTCGCCGGGGTCCTCTTCGGAGGCGGGCGGAATGTTGAGGCCCGAGATCAGCGTGTCCATTTTGGCGGCGTACTCGGCCGTTTCGTCGAGGAAGAAGACCAGTTCGGGAATCACCCGGGCCTGGTGGCGGATGCGGCTGCCGAGGTGCTGGCGGATGAGTTTGGTCTTTTCCTGGATGTCTTCGAGCAGCAATTGCTTGTTGGGAGCCAGCATAAAGCTCAGGTAAGCGCGGGCCACGCCCAGGTCGGGCGTCACCTGCACCCGCGTAACGGTAATGAATGCGTTGCCGAAGTGGGCCTTGCCTTCCCGCTGAAAAATGTCGCTCAACTCCTTCTGAATGAGCCGGGAAAATTTCTGTTGTCTCTTGTTGTCCATGACTTTATTGCAAACGGGGCCGGTACAGGTAAGGTTCCCCCCAAGGATGCATTAATTAAAACGGCAAAGAAACCAATAACTACGGTATTTTTGTGGAAAAATTTCGGTGAACGTGCCCCTTTGGCGCGTAACCGGAATGCATCGGCTATCCTTTAATCCCCCTGTCCTTTGATCACCCTTTTTCGCAACGGATCACCCCTTCGGATTCTCAGCGTGCTGGCCTTTTTGCTGCTGCTCCGGCTGCCGGTGCTGCTCAACGGCGTACCCGTGTTGTCGCCCGAGCTGAAGTGGATGCTGGTAGGCGAACGCATGGACCAGGGCTTTATGCTGTACACGGGCATCTGGGACAACACGGCCCCGCTGTCGGCGTGCGTGTACTGGCTCATCGACCTGGTCTTCGGCCGTTCGCCGCGGGTGTACCAGGTAATTGCCCTGCTGCTGGTGATGGGGCAGGCCGCCTACTTCAACGCTTCGGCCCAGCGGCGGCAGCTCTTTTCGGAAAAAACCAGCGTCCCCGGCCTCTTGTACGTGGTGTGCATGAGCCTGTTCTTCGACTTCTTTACGTTGTCGCCGGTGCTGATGGGCACGTTCTTCCTGCTGTTTGCCATGGATTCGGCCTTTGCCCACCTGAGCCGCGATACCGACACCGACGAAGCCTTTGCCATCGGGTTTTACATCGGCGTGGGTACGCTGTTCTACCTGCCGCTGGCCTGGTTTACCGCCCTCATGTTCGTGGCGTTGCTGCTCTTGTCGGCCGTGCGCTTCCGCAAGTTCTTCCTCCTGCTGTTCGGCTTCGGCTTCCCCACGGGCATTGCCTGGCTGCTGTTCTACCTGATGAACGGCCAGCGGGCCCTGTACTTCAACTGGATCAACGCCACCTTCAGCCTGGGCACGCAGTACTACGCCACGCTGGGCGGCTACATCGTGATCCTGCTGCCCTTCGCGGCCCTGCTGCTGGTGGCCGGCTGGCGGCTGTTCGGCGGCGAGGCCCGCTTCATCAACTACCAGATCCGCTGCCAGCAGCTCATGGTGTTGTGGGTGCTGGTGTCGGCGTGGACCCTGTTTTTCGTCAATGACCTCACGCCTTCCCAGTTCATCGTGCTGGTGCCGTCGGTGGTATTTTTCGGTACGCACTACTTCCTGCTGCTGCGGCAGCGGTGGCTGGCCGAGGTGATCTTCGCGGTGTTCCTGGGGCTGGTGCTCATGATCAGCTACGGCGGCGTGTACCAGGTGCCCCTGTTCCAGCCCCTGGTGCGTTACCAGAGCCTGGTGGTGGGCGAAAATCCCGTCAAAGACAACTTCGAAGGGGAGAAGGTGCTCATCCTGGGCGACGAGATTGCCGAGTACCAGCACAACACGCCGGCCACGCCGTACCTCAACTGGACGCTGGCCCGCCGGCACTTCGACGACCTGGACAACTTCGTGAGTGTGACCCGCCTGTACGAAAATTTCCGCCAAGACCCCCCCGAGGTGATTATCGATAAGCGGGGCATCGTGCCCAAACTTTTCGACCGCATTCCGGCCCTGGGCAACGCTTACCGGCAACAGGGCAACACCAACGTGTACGTCCGCCAGGGCCCCGGCAGCAGCCGCCAGGCCGCCGCGGGAAATAAACAGTAATCAGTAAACAGTGAACAGTAATCAGTAATCAGTAATCAGTAAGCCGGGGATGGCCACTGTTTACTGTTCACTTTCCTCAGCAACTGATTTTTTCGACCCGGGCTGCGTGGCGGCCGCCTTCGAAGGGGGTGCGCAGGAAGACGGAAACGCATTCCTTGGCTTCGTCGAGGGAAATGAACCGGGCCGGCAGGCACAATACGTTGGCATTGTTGTGCTGGCGGGCCAGGGCCGCCAGTTCGGGGTTCCAGCACAGGGCCGCCCGTATGCCGGGGTACTTGTTGGCCGTAATGGCTACGCCGTTGCCGCTCCCGCAGATGAGAATGCCGAAGTCAAAGTGGCCCTTCTGCACGGCCGCGGCCAGTGGGTGGCTGAAATCAGGATAATCGACGGAAGCGTCGCTGAACGGCCCGTAGTCCTTGCAAGGAATACCTTGTCCCTTCAGGAACTGGAGCAATTCCTGCTTATAGGCGAACCCGGCATGGTCGCCCCCAATTGCTAGAAATAGCATAGCGGAATAAGTGGTTATCTGGTGGTAGATGCTTTGCCCGTAAATGCCGCAACATTCGGACCAGAACGAAGTGGCCCCGGAGCAGGATGCGTAAAAGTAACGGGTGTTACCGGTAAATAAAAAGGTTTTCGGCCCTTTGGCAAGCGGTTTCTCTGCTTTTATGCCCTTACGGGGCAATTCTTTTCGGAAAATTACTGGGCCCGGATGCGAAACGGGGCGTTCTCCGGGCGCATGTGGTGGAAAACCGGCAGATTTGCGGTTTGATGCACCACCATGTCGCTCTACGCCATCTCGCCGGTTGACGGCCGCTACCGCCGGCAAACCGCCTGCCTCCAGCCGTACTTTTCCGAAGCCGGCCTCATCCGGTACCGGGTCCGGGTGGAAATCGAGTACTTCATCGCCCTTTGCGAACTGCCGCTGCCGCAACTAGCGGCCTTTCCGCCCGTAGCGTTTGCCGGCCTGCGCCACATCTACGAGGTATTCGGCGAACCCGACGCCCGGGCGGTGAAGGAGATCGAGCAAACCACCAACCACGACGTGAAGGCGGTCGAATACTTCATCAAGTCGAGGATGGAGGCGCTGGGACTGAGGGCCTTCGGGGAATTCATTCACTTCGGCCTCACGTCGCAGGACGTCAACAACACGGCCATTCCGTTGCTGCTCAAAGAGGCGATGGAACACGAAATCTGGCCCGTGCTGCGGCAGGTAGTGGCCAGACTAGACGCCCTGGCGGCCACCTGGGCCGGCGTACCCATGCTGGCCCGCACGCACGGTCAGCCGGCCTCGCCCACGCGGCTGGGCAAGGAACTGAAGGTGTTCACGGAGCGGCTGGCGCGGCAACTGGAAGCCCTGGCGGCCGTGCCCTTCGCGGCCAAGTTCGGCGGGGCCACCGGCAACTTCAACGCCCACCACGTGGCCTACCCGGCGGTAGACTGGACGGGCTTTGCCAACCGGTTCGTGAACGACACGCTGGGCCTCACCCGGAGTCAATATACCACCCAAATCGAACACTACGACCAACTGGCCGCTTTCTGCGACGCCCTCAAGCGCATCCACACCATCCTCACCGACCTGAACCGCGACGTGTGGCAGTACGTTTCCCTCAACTATTTTAAACAGAAGATCAAGGCCGGCGAAGTGGGCTCCTCGGCCATGCCGCACAAGGTAAATCCCATTGACTTTGAGAATTCGGAGGGCAACCTGGGCGTAGCCAACGCCCTGCTGGAGTTCCTGGCGGCCAAACTGCCCGTTTCGCGCCTGCAACGCGACCTGACCGACTCCACGGTGCTGCGCAACCTCGGCGTGCCGCTGGCCCACGCCCTGGTCGCGTACCAGTCATTGCTCAAGGGCCTCGGCAAACTCGAACTGAACGAGGCGGCGATCCACCAGGACCTGGAAGACAACTGGGCCGTGGTGGCCGAAGCCCTCCAGACCATCCTGCGCCGCGAGGGATTTCCCAAGCCCTACGAAGCCCTCAAGGAACTCACCCGCAAGAACGAAAAGATCACGGCGGCGGCCATCAGTTCGTTCATTGACGGGCTGGCGGTGTCGGAAGCGGTAAAAGCAGAATTGCGGGCCGTGACGCCGTTCAACTACACGGGGATTACGGAGTAGTAGGGGAGGGGGAAGTTTATTTCAAACTGAACACCACTTTAAGGGCTGCATCAATCTGTTGCATTGCTCCTCAAGAAAGTTCCCCTTTTATAGCGACTAGTCTTTCCCGGTGGTCTATGGGTCGGGTTTGCAAACAATCCGCTACTGACTTTTTGCTCAAGCCGTTCCCCGCGTCCGGCTCTATGGTAACATTGGTGATGATACGGGCCTTCTTCTCCGTCCATTCGGTAATGGGTACTACCTGAATTATCGGAACCCGCTGGTTATACACGTCGTTGGTTACAACCACGCATGGCCGGACCTTGCCGGTTTCCGAACCTTTGGTGGGGTCTAGATCAACACTAATGACCATGCCCCTTTTCAATTGCTGCGCCATGCTTTGCTTTACTTCCAGTCGCCAAGGGCTGCGTTGGTCCAGCTTCTTGTTTCTTCGTCTTCATCGTAGAGGCCCGCGTACAAGTCAGCCGACTCTTCTAACTTAATCCGCTGTCTTTTTTCCAACTCCTGTTGCAAGAGCTGCAAAGCGAGCGCAACCAACTCATGCTGGCTGGCAAAACCGAATTTAGCGTAGTCATTCAAAAGTTCGGCCTGGGCCTGCTCTACCTGGATATTCTTTTCAACGATCATATATGAAATTACCTTTTGGCAGAAGGTACACAAGTTAAACAGTAAAATTAATATTTGGTTGTAGTGCACCCCTTGTACACCCGCACGAGTTCCTGATAATCTTCCATCGCGTTCTTGCGAAACCGCAAGGCGGCCATCAGTTCGTTCATTGACGGGCTGGCGGTATCGGAAGCGGTAAAAGCGGAGTTGCGGGCCGTGACGCCGTTCAACTACACGGGGATTACGGAGTAGGGGAGGGGTTGATTTTTGCCAAGCCGTTGGTACTGCTCGAATGCCTGTTCCTTACTCGGGCAGGGTGGTCTTTGCCGTCGTCAAGTCCAGCTTTTTGTACTTTGTTCTGACCTTCTCGTCAATGCGGGCTTTGTCGTCGCTGAATGATACGCGTTCTTTGTCGAAATGCCAGGTTCCGGCGTAATGGATCGAGGCGGGGAGAACTTCAAAGCAATACGACTTCATATCGGCTCTGGTGAGATTGCCGTCCCTGCGGAGTGCTTCTGTTTTTGAAGCTTCCAGGTTCTTATAAATCGGTTCGGTAAACATTTTCCCGCCGTACCACTTGCTCTGCGTCCAGTAGTAATTAACAATGGCATACCTTCCGGGTTTGATGAAGTAGCAGAAACGATTCTCTTTGGCCGATTTGAAAGTAGGTTTTACGCGCATGGCAAAGTACTCCTGCGTGTCCAGGTTGTACAGCCTGATGTCTTGGGGAAAGCCCCCGCTGCTGAATCCTAATCTTTGAATGAAGTTTCCGTAAATCACCGAGTTGCCCTCTTTCAAAAAGTCTGAGCCCGCAACCGGTTTTAAATGAATCAGCTTTTGACCTTGTACCACTGTTGCCATGAGCACGAACACGAGCAGAAGTAATTTGTGCATAAAAAGTAAATTATTAAAAATTCTCCCGCACCTCGTTCTTGAGGTACTTCAGGCCGCGGCCGGTGGGGTCGAGTTCTTCGGCCATGATGGTTTCGAACACCCGGCGGGCCAGGTCAATGCCGCGGGCGTCGGGGCCCACCTGCGCGGCGGCGTTGTTAATGAGCACCACTACTTCTTCCATCGCCCCCTTTACCTGGTACCACGCGTCGTCGCTCATGTACACCTGCTGCGAAAGGTTGTGGCCGAACTCCTCGCGGATTTCCGAGAGCAGCAACCCGTGCAACTCGGCGGCCGAGTAGTCGCCGTTGTTGGTGCGCACGATCAGGTTGTTGGGCGTGATCCGTTCCAGAAACAGGCACATCCGTTCGTAAGCCTGCAAGCGCAGCGGCAGGATGATGTCGGTATTCTTCAACTTGATGTCCACCAGCCGCCGTTCAAAATCTTTTTTGAGGAAGGCGTTTACGGTCAGGTACATGCCGTACAGCACCAGGGCGGCCGGCAACAGGACTTTAACGAGATCAGGTAGGACTTCCATGCTGGTTTGGGAAGGGCAATGAATTTATTGGCTGAATTGCTTGTTTCAAAGCTAATTAAAATTCACGCACTCCTTAAAATCCGGTAAACTTACAACACCTGGAAAGGCTTCCCGACCCTATGCTCGTTATGAAGGATACGCAATGCCCGGTGATTATTACACCGGCCGCCCTGTCGCAGATCCGGCAGATCATTTACCAGAAAGGCATCTCTACGGGCACGTACGGGCTGCGCGTGGGCACCAAAGGCGGGGGCTGCGCCGGGGCCTCGTTCCTGCTCGGCTTCGACACGCCCAAATCTACCGACCAAACTTACCAGGTGGAGGAAATCCCGGTTTTTATCGAAAAGAAGCACCTCATGTACGTACTGGGCCTCGAACTGGACTACCAGACCGGCGAGGAAAGCGGCTTTGTCTTCCACAACCGGGAAGTGAACAGTGACCGGTAAAGACGCGATTCATCGCGTCTCAGCCAGCAAGAAACCAACCAACGCATGAATACCATACAAACCACTGAAGAAAAAATCAACGCAGAAAAAACGCCCGCCGGCCTCACTCCCCTCCAGGAGCGCCTCCTGCTGCTCATCCTGGCCGTAATCCAGTTTACGCACGTGATGGACTTCGTGGTGATGATGCCGCTGGGCGACCAGCTCCGCCAGGCTTTCGGCATCGACGCCCGCCAGTTTGGCCTGCTGGTATCGGCCTACACGTTCAGCGCCGGCATCTTCGGCTTCGTGGGCTCCTTCTTCATCGACCGGTTCGACCGCAAAACCGCCCTGCTTAGCCTGTACGCGGGCTTTATCGTCGGCACGTTCTGCTGCGCCATTGCCCCCACGTACGGCATCCTGATGACGGCCCGCATCCTGACGGGCGCTTTCGGCGGCATGCTCGGCGCCCTGGTGCTGGTGATCATCGGCGACGCCATTCCGTTCGAGCGGCGGGGCCGTGCCACCGGGGCCGTGATGTCGGCATTTTCGTTTGCCTCCAGCATCGGCGTGCCGCTGGCGCTGTACGTGGCCGACCCGGGGCGCTTCAACTGGCACGGGCCCTTTTTCATCCTGGCGGGGCTCAGCGTGGTGTTTCTGGGGGTCGGCATCTGGGCCATTCCGGCAATGCGGGGCCACCTCAACGGGCAGCGCAAAGACCCGCTGGCGGCCATCCGGACCATTACGAACACCCCGAGCCAGCAGTGGTCCCTGGCCCTGATGGCCGTGCTCATGCTGTCGGCCTTTTCGATCATCCCGTACCTGGCCATGTTCATCGTCTCCAACGTGGGCTTCAAACAGTCGGAGTTGTTTTACGTGTACCTCTCGGGCGGCATCGTCGGCTTCTTCGCCTCCCTGCTGGCGGGCCGGCTGTCCGACCGCTACGGCAACATCCGGGTATTCACGGTGTCGTGCGTACTGGCCGTCATTCCCATGCTCATCATCACCAACCTGGGCGATACGCCCATTCCGGTGGCCCTCATCGTGTTTGCCTTCTTCTTCATTTTCAACAATGCCCGCATGGTGCCGGCTACTACCCTGGTTACTTCCAGCGTGGCGCCGCAGACGCGGGCCGGCTTCATGAGCATCAATGCGGCCCTGCGGGACGTTACTGCCGGCTGCGCTTCTTTCATCGGCGGAATGATCATTGCGCAGGGCGAAGGCGGCCGCATCCTGCACTTCGGCTGGGTGGGGGTGTTTGCGGCCGTTACGGCGCTCAGCTGCGTGTGGATCGTCCGCAACATCAGGCAGGTTTCCTAAGCGTTGCGTAATTTGGGCGATACTCCGTACCCAAAGCCCCTTGCAACATGGAAACCGTTTTTCACCAGGTCGGCAGCCGTGACTTCATGCCGCACGGGCATTGTTACTTCTGGGAGCCCTACATCCTGTGGTCGCACGCCGTTTCCGACGGCATCATTGCCATGGCCTACTGCGCCATTCCGCTCACGCTGATCTACATTTTCCGCAAGCGGCAGGATTTTAAGTTCATCTGGGTGATGGTGTTGTTTGCCGTGTTCATCTTCGGCTGCGGCATCACCCACGTGTTCGACGTGGTTACGATCTGGAACCCCATCTACCGGGCCGACTCGGTGGCCCGCATCATTACGGCGCTGGCTTCCATTGGTACGGCCGTGGTGCTGGTGAAGATCACGCCCAACATCATCGCCATTCCTACGGCTGCCCAGTGGGTGCGGGTAAACCAGGAACTGCGGGCCCAGGTGCTGGCCCTCCAGGAAAAAGACCGTACCATTGAAGCTTTCCGGGAGTTTGAGGCCCTCACCGAAACGCTGCCCCAACTGGTGTGGACCAACCGGTCCGACGGCACGGCCCGCTTCTTCAACCAGCGGTGGTACCAGTACACCGGCCTGCCCTTCGAAGGCTCCCTGGAACGGGCCCTCGAAAAGGCCGTGCTGCCGCGCCAACTGCCGGCTGCCCTGGCGGCGTGGCGGGAGGCCCTGGCCGGGCAGCAACCCTTCGAACAGGAACTGTGTTTGCGCAACGCCGGGGGCCATTACCGCTGGCACCTGGCCCGGGCCCTGCCCGTACGGACGGCCACGCTGCCGGGGTTGTGGGTGTGTACCCTCACCGACATCCACGACCAGAAGCTGCAACACACGGTGCTGGAGCAGAAAAACCGCGAACTGGTGCGCATCAACACCGACCTGGACAACTTCATCTACACGGCTTCCCACGACCTGAAGGGACCCGTTGCCAACATCGAAGGGCTGGCCGGCCAGCTCCACAAACGCCTGGACAAGCAGGTGGGCGAAACCGAGGAAATGCTGCTGGTCCTGCTCGACCAGTCCGCCCTGAAGCTCAAGCACACCATCAACGACCTCACTGAGATTGCCAAGGTGCAGAAAAACATGGAGGAGGAAGCCGAGGTCCAGGCTTTCGACACGGTGCTGGCGGAGGTGCAGCACGACCTGACCCCGGCCATTGTCCAGACCGGCGCCGTCATCACCACCGACTTCACCGTGCCGGGAATTCGGTTCCAGAAGAAAAACCTCCGCAGCATCTTCTACAACCTGCTCACCAACGCCATCAAGTACCAGCGGCCGGGGGTGCCGCCCGTCGTGGAGGTCCGCAGCCGGCCCGACGGCGAATACATCCTGCTCACCATCAAAGACAACGGCCTGGGCATCCGGGAGGCCCACAAAGAAAAACTCTTCCGGATGTTCAAACGCTTCCACACCCACGTGGAAGGCTCGGGCATCGGCCTCTACATCGTCAAGCGCATCGTCGAAAACAACGACGGCTACATCGAAGTCGAAAGCGAAGAAGGAACGGGGAGTACGTTTAAAGTGTATTTGAGGAATTAATAGTAGTCATTGGTGCATTGGTCATTGGTCAATGGTCAATAGTCAATAGTCATTGGTCAATGGGTACGCGTAAGGTGTCGGGTCCGAATGACAAATGACCATTGACCATTGACCATTGACCATTGACCAATGACCATTGACAAATGACCATTCTCAGTGCGTTTTCGTCATGCCGGCCGGGACGGCCAGTACGAAGTCGGCGGTACCCTGGCCCGGCTTGTCGAGGGCCGACAGGTCGTCCTGCTCCAGTGAGTGGATCGTAACGATTTTAAGGTCGGGGTTCTGCTTTTTGAGGTACCACACGATGCCCTCGTAGTTCTGGGAGTGGTAAGCCCCGTTGAAGTGCAGGAAGGTCTGGCCGATGCTGCAATTCCGGAGGATGAAATGGGCCATGGTGGCGTCTTTTACGGCCTGGGCTTTGGCGAAATTTTCGAGGCTGGCCCCGCTGTTGTTGCCGTGCCCGTGCCCCTCCACCACCGTCAGCATGTTCTTGTAGCCGGGCAGTGTGAGGTCCACGGCAATGGGCAGCGGGGCAATCCACTGGCGGGCCTCCCGGGGCAGGCTGTTGAGGGCCCCCAGGTCCGCCTTGGACACCAGGCTGGCGTAGCGGCGCGGCACGTTGGTGGCAATAAAAGCAATGCGGTTCCCCTTGGCAAAGTCGAGCAGCGGTTTGTAGTCGGTTTCGAAATTGCGCCACACCTTGGCCTCGTTCTGGAACTGCTGCCCGGTCATCATGCCCCGCAGGTACTCGTCGAGCACCAACTGGTCGTCGGCCTCGAACATTTCGGCGCCCAGCACCAGCTTGTTGCCCTTGTCGCGGTGCATGTCCTTGCTGATCTCCAGTTCGAGCCAGTGGCAGATGGGGTTGTTGTGCAGTTCGCCGAACAGCACCACGTCGGCCTCCTGCAAGCGTTTCACCAGTTCTTCGTACAGTATTTCCTTGCCCTGGCCCGTAAAGAGCCGGTACGCCGGCTTCACCGGCACGAATGCCCCCAGCAGCCCGCAACTCACCAGCAGGATTAAAAATCGCATAACCACGATGGTCATTGGTCAATAGTCATTGGTTGATTGGTCAGTGGTCAATGGTGCATTAGTCATTGGTCATTCGGATTCGACAACTTACGCGTACCCAATGACCAATCAACCAATGACTAATGCACCATTGACTAACGTTACTCCTGCACCTTTACCGTCAGCAGCGTGACGTCATCGGTGTACACCATGCTGGCCCGGTGCGCCTCCACGGCGGCAATCACGCGGCGGTGAATGCTCTCCGGGGAGTCGTCGCGGTGGCGTTCGATCATTTCGTAGATGCGGTCGCCGCCAAACTCCTCGTCGCGTTCATTGGTCACCTCCACCAGCCCGTCGGTGTACGAAAACAGCAGGAACGAACCCACGTCTTCAAGCACGGTTTCTTCCAGGAAGGGCAGCGGGTGAAAAATGCCGAGCACCGTGGTGCCTTTTTCGAGCAGCTGGGGCTTTTGCCCGCCGTTGCAGAGCACCGGGGCGTTGTGCCCCGCGTTGATGTACACCAGCTTGCGGGCTTCGCGGTCGTAGATGGCGCAGAACAGCGTGATGAACCGTTCGCCGCCCGACACCTGGTACAGGGTATAGTTCAGTTCGCGGACAATCTGTTTGAGGTCCACCGTTTGCCGGGCCAGGATGCGCAGCGAAGCCTGGAAGTTGGACATGAGCAGGGCCGCCGGCACGCCCTTGCCCGACACGTCGGCCACGCACATCAGGAAACAGTCTTTGGTGATCCGGACGAAGTCGTAGTAGTCGCCGCCCACTGAGTAGTGCGGGAAGTAGTCGGCCTTGACCATCAGCTTGTCGGTGTTGGGCAGGTTTTTGGGGAACAGCATTGTCTGCACCTGCTGGGCAATTTCCAGCTCACGGTTAAACGCTTCCTGGGCCAGCTGGCGGCGGGCCAGCTTTTTGTTCTCAATGGCGACCACGATGATGTTGGTCAGCGTTTGCAGGAAGGTTACCCCCGTGCTGCTGCCCGCGTCGAGGCCGTCCACGAACACGTACGCCAGGATGGCGTCCTTGTGAAACACCGGGATTACCAGGTCGAACTCCCGGAAGGCTTCGGGCAGGGACACCTTGCTTACCGGCGTCACCTCGCGGATGTTGATCTCGGAGATGGCCTGGTGGATTTCGTAAAAGTCGTGCCGGGTGCCGAAGCTCACTTTGAACTGCCAGATGTCCTCGCGGAGACAGAGGAGCAGCTTCTGGATTTTCAGGTTGGCCCGCAGGATGAAGTTATAGATTTTATAGAGGGCATCTTCGGGCAGGTTGTTGTTGATGGCAAGGGTTACTTCCAGCAGGGCATTCAGTTCAATCTCCTTCAAACGGAGTTGGTGGATAGGGTCAGTTTGTTTCCCGTTCATACGATTGGTTACAGTGTGGCCGCGGAAAATACGCAAAAATTTACTCTCAAGGGAATGGACGCTGGCGTGCGAACCGTTATCTTAGCCAAAGGACCGCTTCCGGAAGAGGGGTTTGGGCGATGGAATGGAAAGGCACGGTACTTCCTTCTACGGAAGGGAAAGTTTTTGAGTTATTCGTAATGATTGCGTGATTACAGGATTAAATGAGTACCGGACTACGTGATCCCGTCATTCGCTCATTCAATCATTTGGTCATGTCGTCAACTAATCCGGTAGTCATCTCAATCATGCAAAGTATCAGATACGCATTGCTCATCAGTTGCGGGCTCCTGCTCACGTTCTGCCGGCCGGCGGCCAAACCGCAGGGGTCGGCGCCCCTGGAGAAAACGGTGTTGTGGGAGGTGTCGGGCAAGGGATTGCCGGCACCCTCGTACCTGTTTGGCACCATTCACGCCGTGTGTTCCGAAGACCTCGCCATGACCGAAAACATCAAGTCGCGGCTCGGGGCCTCGGGGCAACTCTACCTGGAACTGGACTTCGACGACCCCAACATGCTGGGGGGCCTGCAAGGGCTGATGAGCATGCAGGGTTTGCTGTTCATGCAGGACGGCACTACCCTCCAGTCGCTGCTGAGCGAAGCGGACTACCAACTCGTGGAAGGGTACTTTTCGGATTCACTCGGCTTGCCGCTGGGCCTGATGAAAAACATCAAACCCTTCTTCCTCACCTCCATGATGCTGCCCGCCGTGATGGATTGCCAGCCCGCCTCCTGGGAAACTTCCCTGGCGGAACTGGCCAAGGCGAAGGGCACTGAAGTAAAAGGACTCGAAACGGTTGAGGAACAACTGGCCTTTTTCGACAAGATTCCCTACAAAGACCAGGCGGACATGCTCGTGGAAAGCCTCCGGAACGCGGGCAAGTCGAAGGAAGAGTTCAAAAACCTGCTGCAACTCTACAAGCAGGGCGACATTGAGGCGCTGCAACAAATCGTTACTTCCCAGTCGTCGGGCCTGGGCAAGTACGACCAACTGCTGGTGACCGACCGCAACAACCGCTGGGTGCCCCTGGTGGAGAAGGCCGCCCGTGAAAAGCCTACGTTCTTTGCCTTCGGCGCCGGGCACCTGGGCGGCCCCGACGGCATGGTCCGCCTGCTGCGCAAGGCCGGCTACACGGTTACGCCGGTGATGGGGGGGTAAAAAGGAAGAGAGTACGGGTTACTGTACTTTCGACCAAGCATAAACCGCATGAAGAACAACCTGGTCCTGTTATTTTTTTCTTTGCTGTTCGTATTTGCCGGGCTGGCTGCCACCATTGGCGCAGAAACGAAGATGGGGGCCCTGCTGGTCCTAACCGGCTGCCTCGCTTTGGCAACAGTTCCCTTAAAGGAAGCCATTCGGCAGCTAAAAGCTACCGGCAAACTCGACTTTGATTTTGGGCTGCTGCTGTTGGGCTTTTTCGTTGTTCTGGTCACCGTCGTCAATGCCTTCAGTATTGCAATCGACAGAAGCATGGTTACGTTATCCGGCTGGCAACTTCTTTTGCTGCTGGTTGGATTTCTGATTGTGCTCTTGTTTGCAGCCGGCAGCTTACAAACCCTGGCTACCACCTCCCACCGCGGCTACCGGCGGTTGGCAGCGGTGCTGGTCGTTATTTCAAGCATGCTTACGCTGTACGGTCTGGGCAGTGTATTTCGCATCGTGGAGGGAGACGCGAAATTTGTTTACTATGGCTGGGTATTCATGGTCTTTGCCATGTCCCTGCCGTACCTGCTGCTGACTGCCGGGAAGAAAGAGAGAACGCGGGAAGTCTTTGCTTGTCTTGCCATTGCCGTTTCGCTCATTACGTATTGGGCATGGAGATGGCAGTTTCCCGGGACGTTGTCCCACCAGTTTCTTTCGTTCCTGATTTTCTATGGCATTCCAGTCGTGGTTTTTCTCCCTCTCACAATACTCTTCCTTTGCAAATACCGGCTTTTGATCGTCTTCGTCGTGTACACCATTGTGTTGGATTTCTACTTTTTATCCACCAACCGGGAGGTCATTCAACTGGTGAAGCTCGGTACGAATGGCTGCGTCAACTTCGATCAGGCGGTCAGTTATCCGGTGAATGCTGACCCGGGCATTTCGCTTGAGCAGCTTTTCAGGCCACCCGATCAGCAAGAACTGGATGCCGTCACGCGCGAATGGAGCCAGAAGGATTCCTCGCCGAAAAACGTCCGGGTAGAAAAGGAAGCTTTTGCGGAAGACGGTACCCTGCAAGTGATCTCTCATCAGGTGAACGGGCTGAAACACTACGGCTTCGTCTATGTACAACCCGGCCTGAATGTAAATACTGCTCCCATTCTTTTGTTGCTCCCCGGCAAATCGGCTCAGTATGACGTCTTTACCACGGATTTTTTAAAAAGAGAACTAAAATCACTGCTGGGTTGCAATGATGTTTACCGGCGGTACATCGTGGCAATGCCTTCCTTCCGGGGCAATGCGGTGCGGGGGGAAAACTTCTGCTTCCGGTCGTCGGGGTATTCAATGGATGCCTGGCTGGGCCCCGCCGAAGATGCCCTGTTTTTCCTGGAGAGCGTAAAATCGCTTTACCGGCCCGAAGGAGACGTTAAAGTACTGGCTATGGGAGCAAGCCGGGGCGCAACCGTCGGACTGATTATCGGTGCACTTTCCCAAAAAGTGGATTACGTTATTGCGATTTCTACGCACACCAACTTCCTGGACAAAGAGGCCTATGGGCAACGGCCACTTCACGACTCCTATCCGGCGGTATTTTTTACACCTTCCGCCCCGGCCGGGGACATCAGAAAAAGATTGATCGCCAGTTCTCCCTATTTTTTCCTCGAACGGATGCCTCCCTTTGAAATTCACCAAGGCACGCAGGACCCGCTCACCACCATGATGCACGCCAGGCTGATCCATAACCGCATCAATGCGGTCAACGCAAAGCCGACGGCCGGTAAGGTGTACTTCTACGAAGGAGAAGGACACGGGTTCTTTGATGCAAACACAGTATGTAATCGTTTAGAAACGTTTATGTTGCCGCAATATGAATAGCGCATTGAACATTGGATTCGCCCTGGGGGTACTTTTGCCCGTCATTGGATTTTTGTTTCATTTTATGCACTTCTCGGGGGGAAGACCCCTCGTAATGGGCGGGGCGGTACTGCTGATCCTGGCGGTCATTGGAAAAGTGGCTACCCGGGTGGCAGCCAGGAGATAGCGGAAACATGCGGCGTGGGGCGGAGGGCCGGTACGGATGGTGGCAGCCGAGTACCGGACCACCGTTTAATTACGCTTGCTTGAGCAGCGTGGTCGGGTCGTAGGCGTCGCGAAGGCCGTTGCCCAGCAGGTTGAAGGCCAGCACGATGATGCTGATGCAACTGCTGGGCAGGAGCACCAGGTGCCAGCTGTTTTCGGAGCCGATGGCCGCAAACCCCTCGTTGATCATGCTGCCCCACGACGGCATCGGCGGTTGCACCCCCAGGCCCAGGAAACTCAGCCCCGCCTCGGTGAGAATGGCCGAAGCCAGGTTGGAAGAGGCAATCACGATGACCGGCCCCAGGATGTTGGGCAGGATGTGCCGCCAGATGATCTGGCTGTTGCGCATGCCCAGGGCCCGGGCGGCTTCCACGTAGAGCTTCTGCCGGATGCCGATGATCTGCCCCCGGACCACCCGGGCAATTTCCACCCAACTGGTGAGCCCTACGGCCACGAACGTTACCCACAAGCCCCGGCTTTGCATCGCCATGCTGATGGCAATCACCAGCATGATGCCCGGCACCGACCACACCACCGTCATCAGCCAGCCGATGAAGGCGTCGGCCCGGCCGCCGAAAAAGCCCGCCGTTGCGCCCAGCGCCGTACCCACCAGCAGGGCAATGCACACCGATACAAAGCCGATGGCCAGCGAAATCCGCACCCCGAACAGCAGGCGGCTGAGCATGTCGCGGCCGGCCGTGTCGGTGCCCAGCAGGTAGTACCGTGATTCGAGGTTGTCGCGCCGGAAACGGGCCATCAGTTCGGCCCGGGTAATGGTCCGGAGCCGTTCGTGCACGTCGAGGTAGCGGACCTGGTCGCCCCGCACCTCGTAGCGCCGGTCGCCGGGCCGCTTCGCCGAACGGCCGATGAACAAGGGCAGCACCACGTCTACCAGGTCGTAAGATTCCTCCCGGCTGGTGCGGCCGTACAGTTGGGCGTAGAGGCGGAGGCCCTCGATGCGGTACCCGGTGATGGGCACCAGCGTGTAGTCACTCTCCCGCCCCGACCACCAGGCCGTGAGCCAACCGACCTTTTCTTCCGCGGCGTTCTTGCGGATTTTGAGCATTTCCACCCGGAAGCCGGGCGGCTTTTTCTTGATTTGGGCGGCGCTGTCGTTGGCGTTGGGCGTACCGTCGGGCATGATGGCGTAGCCCAGCAGCGTAATCAGTACGCAGAACAGGATGACCACCAACCCGAACACGGCGGGCCGGTTCTGCAACAGCCGCTGCCTGACGTAGTAGAAGGGAGACCGGGAAGTTTGGATCGGGGCCGCGGACATGGACGGGGAAGTAAACGCGTAAAAGAGTGGGTTAGCGGCTGTTGTGCGCCAGCAGGCCCGCCTTGGTGGCGAGGAAGTAGTAGTTGGCGTAGCTTTCCGCCCGGTGCGCCTCCTCCGGTTCCGCCTCCTCGTCGTGCGACCGCAGCACTTTTACCCAGCCTTTCCGCGCCAGTTGCACCAGCGTTTCGCGCAGGGCTTCTTCGGAAATCTGCAACTGCCCGTGCAGGGCCCCGTAGGACTGCACGAAGTACAGTTCGTCCAGTACATCGAACTCATTATCAGTCATTTCGTTGAGATAGTCAGGTGCGGTACCGTAGTAAAGCGGATGCATACGTCGGGCGGTGGGGTTTGGTTGCTCGGGCTTCGCTTTTTCCGGACGCGTTGCCCAACCACAAAGATTGGCAGCCCGGGCCGGATGGTTCAGTACAACTTGCGGCCTTTCCATACATACCCCCGCTTCTGGGCGATTATGGCGAAGAAAACCACGTACGGGGCATACACCCCTTGCACCGGCACAATCCACTTGACCCGGCTACCCCGGCCCAGGAAACGCAGCACGTCCCGCAAAAACGCAAATTCGCCGGCAAACCGGGCCGCCACGCCCAGCAGCAGCCAGCCCCCGGAGAGGTTGCCGGAGAGGTAACCGGCCAGCCCGGCCGGCAGGGACACGTTTGCCGCAAATATTGCCACGGCCAGGGCCGGTACCCGCCAGTCCTGGTACAAATTCCACTTGGAAGCCCACCGTTTGCGCTGCTGGTAGAACGCCCCCCACGTTTCCTTGGCCCGGGTGTACACCACCCCGCCCGGGCTTTTGAGAAAAACCACCCCGCCCGGGTAACGGCGGTTCACCTTGTGCATCAGGAAAAGGTCGTCGCCGGTGGCCGTATCGGCGGTGCCCGCGTAGCCGTCCACGGCGGCGAAGGCCGCCCGGGCAAAGGCCAGGTTGGCGGCGTTGCACATCGTGGGCAAGCCCAGTTGCAGCGTAGCCGCCCCCGACCCGATCAGGCTGGCAAACTCCACCGTCTGCATCTTCTCGAAGGCGGAACGTTCGCCGTCGAACGCCACCGGCCCGCTGACCATTTGCACCCCGGCTTGCCGGGCGCACCCCGCCAGGGCCGTCAGCCAACCGGCCGGCACCCGGCAGTCGCCGTCGGTAAGTACGATCCACTCGCCCCGCGCCGACTGCACGCCGTATTCAATGGCTTTTTTCTTATAGTTGCTTTCCCCGCCGGATGCCGGCAGGTAGTCGGCCAGGCGCAGCAGGCGCAACGGGAAACCCACGCCGGCTGCCGCCTCCGCAACCACCCGGACCGTGTCGTCGGTGGAGTGGTCATCCACCACCAGTACTTCGAACGACTCCCGCGGGTAATCCTGCCGGTCCAGGCTGCGCAGCAGATCAGGCAGTCGCCGGGCTTCGTCGCGGGCGGCTACCACCACCGAAAAGAACGGCCGGCTTGTGCCGGTAGCCTCCCTTACCGGGGCGGGAATGCGCCGCCAGGCGCCCCACAGGAGCAGGGTAAACAGGCAGTAGAGCCCCTGCACAAGCAGGAAAAGCCCATCCGCCGCGGAAAGCGCCGGAAGGCCGGGCAGGAAGCCCGGGCCCGGCAGGAACGGGAGGCCGGTAGACACGCTGCAAGTTAACGGCCCGTCCCCAGGTAACCACCCCACCGCCCGTAGTTTAGGTCAAAATCTTGGAGGCGTATGATGTCGGCCCAAAACGAAACTTTTTCCCGGGGGGCAGCGGGTAGTTTTACCGTTCAGGCAAAACCCATGAAAAGTACTTCTGCTGCGATCATACGCTTCTCCTTCCGGGACTGGCTCACCGCACTGGCGTTGGGGCTGGTAGCCACAGCCGGCCTGGCCCAGCACTCCGTCGGGATTGGTACCTCCACCCCCAACCCCCGGGCCGTGCTCGACCTGGTAGCGGCCCCGGCTTCCCCGCAGGGCGTACTGATGCCCCGCCTGTCGCCGGCCCAGCGGCAGACGCTGGGCAGTACCCTCACGCCGGGCGAAAACGGCCTGCTGGTATTCGATGCCGAGGAAAAAAAATTCTACTACTGGCGCGACACGCAGTGGGTGGAAAACGCGGGCAGTGCCGGGGCTGCGGGCGGCACGGTATGGGCCGCCGGGGCCGGGCTTCCTTCGGACGTTTCCGGCAAAGACGGTGATTTCTACCTCCATACGGTTTCCGGCGACGTGTACGAGAAAGCCGCGGGGCGTTACAGCTTGAAGGTCAACCTGCGCGGCCCGCAAGGGGAGCCCGGGCCGCAGGGAGCCGCCGGTACACCGGGCATTCAGGGACCCGCAGGGCCCGCCGGGCCGGAAGGACCCGCTGGACCCGTTGGAGCCACTGGACCCATTGGACCACAGGGACTTGCCGGACTTGCCGGCGCAGAAGGACCCGTTGGACCCCAAGGGCTTGCCGGTCCCCAGGGTCCGCCCGGTCCGCAAGGACCCCAGGGACTGACGGGACCGCAGGGCCCGCAAGGGCTAACCGGACCGCAGGGGTTAACTGGGCCGCAGGGGTTAACCGGACCGCAAGGGTTAACTGGGCCGCAGGGGTTGACCGGCCCGCCGGGGCCGCAAGGCATCCCGGGCATTCCCGGGGTAAACGGTACGGATGGGCTGCCGGGCCAACCGGGCAAAACCATGCTCAGCGGCGCGGCAGACCCCGCGGCCACGACCGGTACGGAGGGTGATTTCTACCTCAACACGACGACCTACCTGATGTTCGGCCCCAAGACCGCGGCGGGTTGGGGCTCCGGTGCTTCGCTGGTGGGACCGGCCACCGGGGCCGCTGGCGGCGTACTGACCGGCAATTACCCCAGCCCGGGACTGGCACCCAACGCCGTAACGGGGGCCGCCATTGCGGACCTCACGGTAACCGCCAGCGACCTGGCTGACGGCAGCGTCACGCAGGGCAAACTCGTGGACCAGAGTGTGTCCACGGGTAAAATTGCCCCCGGCACCGTCAATACTTACCTGGTCACCGACGAAACCGGAAACGTAGCGTGGGGAGCCTTCCCGCTGAACCCCGTGCCCGGAACGGTTTCCATCGGCAACGGAACCGGGTTCGACGCCGTAACGCTTTCGCAGGACGTGGCACTGATGCCCGACGGAATGGCAACCGTAAAAGGGCTGCAAGGCAAGCCCCTTGCGGCGACGCCGGCCCTCCACAACCAGGTGCTGACCTGGAACGAAACGGCCGGGCAATGGGAACCCGGCGCCGTGAACCTCGACCTGGCGACTTACTCCGAACCCCAGGACCGGGCGTACGCCCTCGACGCCACGGCCTTTGTGCAGGTAAGCAGCCTCGGCATGAGCCATACCCACTTCACGGACGATTCCGGTGAGGGCGTTTACATCCAATCGGCGACGGCCCCCATTCCCCTGCCTGCGGCCGGCGCCCTGGTGGCTCCCGTGCAACTGCCCCATAACGTCGAGATCACTGAGGTCAAAGTGTTCTGCTATGACGCCGACAGCGGCGCCGACATCACCGTGGAACTCTACGAGAAAGACCTGGAAGGCTTCTTCTCCTCCGTGCGGGGCAGCAGCACCACCACCGGCACCACGGGCAACCAGACCATCCGCCTCTTCCCGGGGTCACTCATCACCGACAACACCCGGCTGGCCTACAAGATCAAGGTTTCGCTGAAGGGCTACGCAACGGCGCCCCAACAGTACGTTTACGGCGCCACCGTGCATTACCGCGTCACCCAACCCGACTGATGCCGATGAGAAACGTTACGCCCAAAACGGCCTTGTTCGCCCTGGCAGTCCTGGCCGGTACCACCCGGCTGCCCGCCCAGGCGTTGTACAACAACGGGCAGACCATCCACATTGCCGCCAACACGACCGTAACGGTAGTCGGCGACGTGGTCAACAAAGGCACCCTGTCCAACGCCGGTCCGGCCGACGCCGTACCCAGCAATGCCACCCTCACCATTACGGGCAGTTTTCGCAACGAAGGGTTTTTCTTCAACTACGGCACGGTTGCCCTGGCCGGGAACTGGGAAAACCGGTCGAGCTACCACGAGGGAAACGGCACTTTTATCTTGAATGGATCGGGCCCCCAAACGCTTTTGCACAACGGCCAGTCTTTTTACAACCTCGTGCTGGACGGCGGCGGCGAGAAGAGACTGGCCGACAACGTCACCGTAACGCACCAACTGGGCTTGCAACGCGGGTTGCTCTCCCCGGCGGCGGGCAGCGTGCTGCTGCTGGCGGACGGCGTGGGCATTGAAGGCGGTTCGGCGGCTTCGTACGTGAACGGCCGGCTGTTCCACGAGGGGAGCGGCTACAAGTTTTACCCCATCGGGAAGAATGGTTCGTACGCCCCCCTCACGCTGGAAGACGTACTCGGGGCCGGCCCGGTAACCGGGTTCGAGGTGTTTGCGCCCAACCCGTACGCGGCCGTAGCGCCGGGCCTGGGCCGGCTGTCCGGGGCGCGGTACTGGCAGCGTACCCAGCTTTCGGGTTCCATCACCGAGGCAAAGGTCGGGCTGAGCTTCGATGCCGCGGACGGCCTGCCGGCCCTGGACTCCGTAGTCGTGGCCGAGGCAAAAGAGGGTACTTCGCCTTTCCGGAGTCTGGGGCAACGCACGACGTCGGGCACGGCCGCGGCCGGCACGGTCAGTAGCAAAGAGATCATTGCCGGCAACCTGTTCGCGGTGGGGATTGGCCGCCCGGACCTGGCAAGCGGCGCGTTCTTCATTCCCAATGCCTTTGCCCCGGCCTCCCCGCACGACGAGGAGAAGACCTTGAAAATGTACGGAAGCCGCTTTGCCGAAGGGAGTTTCCTCTTCACGGTGTACGACCGCTGGGGCAACGTAGTGTTCCAGACCCGTTCACCCGCCCGGATGACCGCCACGGGCTGGGAGGGCGACAACGGGCACGGCCTGCCGCTGGCGGGCGGCGTGTACACCTACCTCTTGCGTGGCAACACCACCGACGGCCAGCCAGTCCGCAAAGCCGGCACCATCACCCTAATCCGATAACCATGCGCCGCACCAAGAACTTACCGGGAATGAGGGGTTGGCTGCTCCTGCTGGGCCTGGGTTGGATGACTTCCCTGGTGCAGCCGGCCGCGGGGCAGAACCCGCACTTTTCGCAGTACTACGCCGCGCCGCTGTACCTCAACCCCGCCCTGGCCGCCCTCGAAAAGAGCGGGTACGCAGGGCTGAACTACCGCGACCAGTGGCGCAGCCTGGGCTTTCCGCAGAAAACGGGGCAGTTGTCGCTGGTGCTGCCCGTGTACGGCCGTTCCCCGGAGCGGACTGCCCTGGGCACCCTCGGCGCCACGGCCTGCAACGACGTGCTGGGGGAGAATGGTAATTTCCGGACCACCGCCGCGGCCCTGTCGGTTTCCCGCGCCTTGTACAACCGCCCGGCGCACCTGCTGGCGGCGGGGGTACAGGCCGGCCTCACTCAGAAGCGCCTCGACGCGAACGGGTTGCAGTGGGGTTCGCAGTACGACCCGTCCGTAGGCTTCAACCCCGGGCTGGCTCCTGCCACGGCTCCCCTCGCCGACCAGCGGGTGTTCCCGGTGGTCCACGCGGGCCTGCTGTGGCACTACCGCCACGTGCGGGCGGAGGAAGAAGACCCTAACTGGAGCCTGTTTGCGGGGTTTGCCGCGGCCCACCTCAACCGCCCCGACGAGTCGTTGCTGACGGGGGAAGAGAGCCGCTTGCCCGTGCTGTACAAATTCCACGGGGGCCTGCACTGGCGGGTGACGCCCCGGGTCGGTATATCGCCCAACTGGCTGGTGATGCGGCAGCAGGGCGCCCACCAGGTCAATGCCGGCGCGTACCTCGATTACACGGTTACGGCCGCCCACCAGGGCAAACAAACGCCGCTGCAACTGTCGGCAGGGGCCTGGTACCGGTTGGGTGACGCGTTCATCTGGTCGGTGGGCACGGCCTGCAAAAACTACACTTTCGGCTTCAGCTACGACGTCAACGTCTCTTCGCTACGCTACGGCACCGGGGGCCGCGGGGCCTGCGAATTTTCGCTGTCCTACCGCTTTGCGAAGGGCGGCACCAAGATCCGGCGGTACGCCACGCCTTTGATGTGAGTATTGGGTACTGAGTATTGAGACGTGTGTCCGAACCTCCCGTATTGAGGGCCGCCGTCAGTGTCTCACTGACGATTCTCGGCGAGGTTTTGAGGACGTTCTGATTGTTTATTTACAGAATCATCTCCAATTGATTGTATACATGAAACGGCTGGGCAGGAACATGCGGCAATGGGTGGCAGCCTTGGCGGTGGCTTTGCTGGGGGGATTGGCTGCGCATGGGCAGTCCGGCAAGGGAGGACCCGCGGCCCGGCAAGTGCAGTCGATCCGGGAACTGGCCGACCGGTACTGGCAGTATGAGCAATTTGCCGAGGCGGCCAGGCACTACCACAAACTGGTTGGGCTCAACCCCGACGACCTGGCAGCTACCTACCGGCTGGCCGATTGCAACCGGCGCCTGTTCCGCTACCCGGCCGCCGAGGCGGGCTACGGCAAGGTGCACTATGCCGACCCCGCCGCGTACCCGGAAGCCCTGTTCCACTACGCCGCCATGCAGAAGCTCAACGGCAAATACGCCTACGCCATCGGCAACTTCGAAAAGTTCCTGGTCCTGCTTAAAGCCGCCCCGCCGGAGGAGTGGGCCGGCCGCGACGCGTGGATGGCCCGGGCCACCCTCGAAAAGGACGGCTGCCATTTCGCGTTGCTCCGCGAGAAGTTCGCCCGGCGCGAATTCAACTTCGCCCTGCTGCCGCCGCCCGCCTCTACCCCCGGCAACGACTACGCCCCGGTGATCCTGGACCACGACACGGCCCTGCTGGTCACTTCGGGCCGGGTACTCGACTCGGCGCGGATGGCCGATACGCGGCTCGGCGAATCGTTCAGCGACTTTTACGCCCTGCACAAGCGGGGAGACGCCTGGCACGCCGACGAACAGAACGGCTTGCCGGCGGTACTCAATACCCGCTGGAACGAAGGCACCGGCTGCTTCAACCGTGACCGCACCAGGTTCTACTACGCCAATTGCAGCGAACCCGACGCCTCCTGCAAACTCTACGTCACCACGTTGCGCGGAGGCAAGTGGGGCAAGCCGGTCCGGCTCAACCGCAACGTCAACGTGCCCGGCGCCGATGCCCGCCACCCGGCCCTGTCGGGGTCGGGGGATACGCTGTTTTTCGTTTCAGACCGCCCGGGCGGCCTGGGGCAGAACGACCTCTGGATGAGCGTCACCGCCGGGGAGGACGCGTGGAGCCCCGCCGTGAACCTGGGCGCAGCCATCAACACGCCGCGCAACGAACTCTCACCGTTCGTAAATCCCACGGACGGCAAGTTCCTGTTCGCCTCCGACGGGCACCTGGGGCTGGGCGGCCTCGACCTCTACGGCGTAACCCGGCAACCGGGCACTCCGCCCGAAGTCGCCAACCTGGGGCCGCCCTTCAACTCCAACCGCGATGATTTCTTCCTGGTGATGGGCGTCCACAAAGGTTACCTGGCCTCCAACCGTGCCGGCGGGCCGGGCGGCTTCGACCTGTACACCTTCGACAACTTCAGCCGCAGCGCCGTGCTGGCCAGCGTCGACGGCCAGGACCGCCGGGAGGCCCCGCGTTTCTACTACCTCCAGGACTTCAACCTGGAATATTTGTCGGACGAAGACAAACTGTCGCTGGACCGTGTCTCGTCGCGCAAGGAAGCCGGCAAGGTGTACCACCAGGAAATGCCCCTCACGCAGGAAGACCTCAATTTTTACGAACGCCTCTCGCAGGAGGAGAAAGACCGCCTCGAACGGCTGGTGGCCTACAACATTGAACGCCAGGGCGGCGAAGAAGCCATCCGGGCCGAAGACCAGGCGTTTTACCTGGACCTTTCGCCCGAAGAAAAAGCCCGCATCCACCGCTTTGCCTCCTCGTACCGCCGCGCCATGCGCAACAAGCAGCAACTGACGCTGGAAAAGCAGGACGCCTTTTACTACGAAAAGCTCGACTCCGACGGCAAGCGGCTCCTCGACCGGGTGGTGGCGGCGCGGCTCGGTCAACTGGTCGAAAACGGCGACTCGTCTTCGCTGGCCGACCCGGCGTTTACTTACGAAAAGCTTCCCGTTGCCACGGCGGGCCCCGCCGAACGGGAACGGGCAAGCCGCACCGGCAACCTGCCCGAGCCGCCGCCCACCGATGACCCGTACCGGTACGCCAAACTGGACGCCGCCGAAAGGGACCGCCTGGCCCGGGCCCGGGCGGACCGTACGGCAGCCGGCAAAGCGACCGACGACCTTTCGGCGCTGGAGGACGACGCTTTCCGGTACGAAAAGCTGTCGGATGCCGACAAGGACCGCATTGACCGCATGGCCGCCGCCCGCCGCGCCGCGCAACTGGGGGGGAACGACGAGCAATTCACCGAGGAAGACCAGTTCTACTACGCCAGCCTGCCGGCCGAAGACCGCAGCCGCCTCGACCGCGTCATCAGCCGCCGCATTGCCCGGGATGCACCCGGCGGCGACGCTTCGGCGCTGACCGAACCGGCGTACGTGTTCGAAAAGATGCCCGGGCAGGCGCCGGCCCGAACCGCAGCCGGCCGCAAGGGCCGCCCGCTGGCCGCCCCCGATCCGCAGTGGGCCGAGGGGGACGGTTACCGCAAGAACCTGGCGGCCCTGAACACCTTCGAAATGGGTCCTTACCGGAGTTTTACCGTGAAGGGCCGCCTGCTGAACGCAACCGCGAACGGGCCGGCGGCGGGCCTCCCCATTCCGCTGGTGAACGACAAGGGTGAAGTGCTGAAGACTACCTGGACCAATCCCGACGGCAGCTTCGCCTACGTGAACCTCGTGGTGCCCGAAAACTACCGGCTGCTCCTGCAAACGCCCCCCGCCCGGGTGGACCAACCGGCCGAATATTACGTGGAGGACCTGGAGGTGCTCGCTTACCACGAAGCCGCCGCCAGCGTGCAGTTCGAACCGGTGTTCTTTGGCTTCAACGCCTGGAGCCTGGCCGAAACCGCCCGCAACACCCTGGATGCCCTGGTCACCTACTGCCGCGAGCATCCCGGCGTGCAGATCGAGCTGAACGCCTTTACCGACCAGGTGGGCAACGACAGCTACAATGTAGAACTGAGCCGCAAGCGCGGCCAGGCGGTGCAGCAGTACCTGGTGCAAAAAGGCGTACGGGCCGGCACGCTGGTGGTGAATGCCCGCGGCAAGCGCCTGTCCGGCACGGGGGCGGGCAAAGGCAGCGGCAACGCCTCCGACCGGCGCGTGGACCTGACCCTCAAGGGCGTGCCGGCCGCCCAACCGCTGGAAGCCGATGCTTTCGTGATCACGCCGCTCACCGACCTGCGGAAAATTGCCGAAAAGTTTGGCGTGCCGGTCACGCAGCTCCGGGAACTCAACGGCCTCACCGGCGACCGGGTGGAGCCGCTGCGTCCCTTAAAAATAAAGGGGCGGTAAAAACCGGCAGGGTTACCCTACATGGGTAAGAACGTGTCCGGTAAAACAGACCACCCCACGGGGAATCGTCGTTACTTGAAGTTTTGCGCAAACGGGTAATCTCCCAGAAAGAAATTGAAACACCAACGATACATGCAAGCCATTGCCAGCCGCTTTCCGGCCCTGCGGGACGGGTACCTCCGGGTACTGGTTGCCCTTACGTGGCTGGTAGGGCTCGGGCCGGCCGGGGCCCAGCACAACGAAGTCCGGTTCGATCACTTTTCGGTGGAACAGGGCATCGGGCACAAAAACGCGTACTGCCTCATGCAGGACCGCAAGGGGTACGTATGGATTGGCACCAAAAGCGGGCTGAGCTACTACAACGGGTACACCTTCGAGTCGTTCCGGCACGACCCCGAAGACACCAACACCCTGTCGAGCAATCACATCCAGGCCCTCTGCGAAGACCGCGACGGCACCATCTGGGTCGGTACGGCCGACGCCGGCCTCAACCGCCTCGACCGCAACACGGGCACCTGCACCGTGTATAAATACGACCCGCGGACCCCCGGCGGCATCGGTTCCAACAACGTGTGCGCCATTCACCAGGACGGGCAGGGCAACCTCTGGGTGGGTACCTTCGGCGGGGGCCTGAGCAAGCTTGACCCCAAAACGGGCAAAGTCAAAACCTACTACCGCACCGAGGGGCTGCCGCAGGGCCTGAGCAGCAACAACGTCATCAGCATTTACGAAGACCGGGCCGGCGCCCTCTGGCTGGGTACCTACGGCGGCGGCCTCTGCAAATTCCTGCCCGGGGAAGAAATTTTCACCGTGTACCTGCACGACGCGCAGCGCCCCGGCAGCATTGCCGCCAACGACGTGTACGCCGTGCACGAAGACCGGAACGGGTTCATCTGGGCGGGTACCAACGGCAGCGGGCTGTGCCGCCTGAACGTGAGTACGGGCCTGTTTAAAACCTTCGCCGCGTCGGGCAAACCCGGCAGCCTCACCAATGAGTACGTGCACGCCATCGAGGAAGACCAACTGGGCTACTTGTGGGTGGGCACGGTGAAAGAGGGCGGCCTGCACCGCTTCGACCCGGCTACCGAAACGTTCCAGTCGTACACGCACGACCGGCTCAACCTGTTGAGCCTGGGCAACAACAACATCAACGCCATCCTGGCCGACCGGGCGGGTACGGTGTGGGTGGCCACCGAGGGCGGCGGCGTGGACAAATTCGAGGCGCAGAGCCAGGTCTTCCGGCAATTCATCAGCAATGACGGCACTTTCGAAGCCGGCTCGGTAACGGCCCTGCTCGAAGACGGCGCGGGCATCACCTGGATCGGCACTACCGAAGGACTGTACTCGTACGACCCCGCCGCCGCTGCCTATACGTCGTACGACAAGCTCCTGGGCAACCGCCTGCCCAACCTCTCGGGCACCGTCAATGCCCTCTGCGAAGACAACGCGGGTCGCATCTGGGTGGGTACGGCCGACAACGGCCTGCTGGTGTACGACAAAAATACCGGCCGGTTCCGCCGGTTCGCCAGCGACTCCTTCGCCAAAGACGGGCTTACCAGCGACGGCATCGAAGCCATCCACAAAGACCGCCAGGGCATTCTCTGGATCGGCACGTACGACGGCGGGCTGTGCCGCCTGGACCCGCAAACGGAAATGTTCACTTCCTTCTGGCACGACCCCCAAAACCCGCGTTCCATTGCCAGCAACGCCTTGAAGGTGATCTACGAAGACGCCGCCGGCAACCTGTGGATCGGCACCAAAGAGGCCGGCCTCTCCCGCTTCGACCCGCGGACGCAGACGTTTACCAACTACGGCAAAGACGCGAAAGAGGCTGGCCTGACCAGCAATTCGATTACGGCGCTGGCCGAAGCCGACGGGGCCCTGTGGATCGGTACGTTCGACGGGGGCATCTGCCGGCTGGACGCCAAAACCGAAACTTTTACGCCCATCACCACCCTCGACGGCCTGCCCGAAGACAACATTTGCGGCATCGTGAAGGACCAGAAGGGCAACCTCTGGATCAGCACGGTCTCGAAGGGCCTGGTGCGGTACTCGCCCAAAACGAAGCGGATGAAGAAATTCACCGTTGCCGAGGGCCTCTACAGCAACGAGTTTCAGCAGTCGGCCTACTTCCGCAGCAAGGGCGGCGAATTGTTTTTCGGCGGCGCCAATCACTTCCTCTCGTTCGACCCGGCCAAAATCCTGGACCGGGAGTACGCCGCCCCGGTGTACATCACGGGCTTTACGCTGATGGGGGAGAAGCAACCCCTCACGCAGTCCGAACTGGTGCTCAATTACAACCAGAACTTCCTCGAATTTGAGTTTGCCATGCTCAGCTTCCTGGACCCGGCCCGCAACCGGTACGCCTACATCCTGGAGGGCGTCGACAAAAACTGGAACTACATCGGCACCCGCCGCACGGCATCGTACACCAACCTCGACCCCCACGAATACGTGTTCCGGGTGAAGGCCGCCGACAAGAACGGCGTCTGGAACGACAAAGGCGTGTCGGTACGCATCGTCATCCGGCCGGCGTGGTACAGCACCTGGTGGGCCCGCACCCTCTTCGTGGTCCTGTTCGTCGGCTCGGGCGTGGCCTACTACAAGCACCGCATCCATTCGGTGGAAAAGCAAAAAGAGGTGCTGGAAGCGCAGGTGCGGGAACGGACGGCCCAGCTCCTGCAAAAAAACCAGGAAATCGAAGCCATCAACGACGCCCTCGAAAGCCGCGTGGAAGAACGGACGCAGGAACTCAAGAGAGCTTACGAGTCGGTGGTCAGCGCCAACCAGGAACTCGATATGTTCATCTACCGCGCCTCGCACGACATCAAGGGGCCGGTGGCTACGCTGGCCGGGCTCTGCAAGGTGGCGGCCCTCGACGTAACGGAGCCCAAAGCGCAGGAATACATCAACCTGCTGGACCGCACCTGCGACAAAGCCAACCAGACGCTGGTGCGCATCCTGGGCATCTACGAAATCCGGAACCTGGAAGCCAAGCCGCAACCCGTGTCCCTGAACGAACTGATCCGGGAAATTGCCGGGACGGCCAAGGCCCTGCCCGGGTACGAAAAAGTAAAACTGCAGCTGGAAAGCACGGCCACCGTTACCCTGCTGGCCGACCCGGTGCTGGTGCGCACCATCCTGGTCAACCTCATCGACAACGCGTTCCGGTTCAGCAAACGGAAGGAAAACTCCTACGTATCGGTGCTGCTCACCCGGGCGGCAAGCGGGGAGGTGGGCATCCAGGTCCGCGACAACGGCATGGGCATCCTGCCCGACCTGCGGAGCAAACTGTTTACGATGTTCTTCCGCGGAACCGTCAATGCCAGCGGCACCGGTTTGGGTTTGTACATCGCCAAGATTGCCGCCGAACGGCTGAACGGCCGGATCGAACTGCAACCCTACCGGCCCGAAGAAACGGTGTTCGAAGCCTTTCTGCCGGCCAGCCTCTGCCTGCCCGACACCGCCGCTGCCGACGTCCCTGTTGCGGAAAATGCGGGAATGAGCTGAGACGGAAGGCTATTCAAAATCCTTGAAATCCGCGGCACCTTTGTTGCATCTTAGCCGTTTATAGGTTAAGATTGCATTCAAATGAATGTATAAAATACTCAAATGAATATAGTTATGAGGACGCACCTGGATGAAGTGATAGAAGTAATGGGGGGAAAGGCGGTAGTGCCTCACGTTGTCAACAACAGTTTGGATTGGATCAGAGTAAGTAAAGACCTGTCCATTAAGGCCGTACGTGCTCTGCAGGATAGGATGAATTTTACCAATAAAGAGGTAAGCAGGTTTATTGCCATTTCGGAAAGTACCCTGCAACGCCGGTTAAAAGAGCAGACGGTGCTGACTGCCGATGAAGCTGAAAAGACAATTCAAGTTGCCACTGTAATCGCCCAAGGCATCTCGGTTTTTGAGGATGAGGACGATTTCAGGGACTGGTTGCACATCAGGAACCCTGCGCTTGGTGACATCAAACCCATTGAACTGATGCATTCCTCAATTGGCAGGGAGCAGATCATGGACTTGCTGAACCGAATCGAGTACAGTATATATTCATAATGCATGCTGCTTTACCGAATAGGAAAGACCAAATACATAGAAGATTTAACGGGGGAAGGCTGTGTAAAGGGAGCCGGAAGATGGCACTTGCAGGGCACCAGAGTATTATATACGTCGGCTTCAGCTTCGCTTGCCAAATTGGAAGTACTGGCAAACTCACCCGTTTTACCCAAGAACCGGTCTCTGATTGTAGTGAAAGTACCGAATACTGCTTCCATTCTGTTCGTGGAACCTGACCAGTTGCCGAAAAACTGGTATGAGTATCCTTATCCTGCTCAGTTACCCATGATTGCCAAAGCGTGGATTGACGCCCGGAAGTACTGGATCATGCGCGTACCATCTGCTCAACTGCACAGCGAGTATAACTACTTGTTAAACCCTTTGCATGAAGAGCACGCCGGCATCGTGATCCAGTCAGTCCAGGCACATCCATTTGATCCCAGGTTGAAAGGGGAGACCAAGACAAGCAGGGAGAAGGGAGAATAAATTCAGAGGCGTATTCTTACGAGAAATTCCGGAAAAGAGCCGGCCAATCCCTTATTGGACAGCCTTCAAGCGCCACGTGGCATTGGCGCTGTTCACCTTACACACCGGGTACACCAGGGCGTCCAGGCTGCTGGCGAGTACCGTTACCCCCAGGAGGGCCAGCAGGGTAGCTCCCGGCCGGGCCCGTTCTCCTTCCCGTTCCCGTTCGGTAAGTCCCAGGGCAACACCTCCGAGGGCACCTGCCCCCAAGCCCAGGGCCACGGCACCCACCCCGTTGTATTTCCCAATGCCCGTGATCTGCGAAAGGGCGACCGTTACAGTGTCTTTGCGCAGGGGTACCACGAACGTCAGCGTGGAATCGCTCAGCGACAGCACCCGGCCCTGCTGGCGTACCTTCAGCCCCTCGTAACGGGTGTCGAACCGGAGCCGGACCCGGGAGCCGGGTTTGATTTCTTTCTGCCGGCCCGTGCGGCTGTTTTCCAGCACGAGCCTGGTTTGGCAATGCGCCGGCGGCCAGGCGAGGAACGCAAGGAGCAGGAAGGGTAAAAATTTCATGGGCAGTTGGGGTTGGGCTAAAAGAAAAGAGGTACGGCTTCAACAACCGTACCTCTTTCTCATGTAAAGGCGTACCGCCCGGATTATACCTCCAGCAGCAGGCGCATCGGGTCTTCGAGCAGTTGCTTCACGCGGACCAGGAAGCTTACCGATTCGCGGCCGTCGATGATGCGGTGGTCGTAGGAGAGGGCCACGTACATCATCGGGCGGATCACCACTTGCCCATCCACGGCAATGGGCCGCTCCACGATGTTGTGCATGCCCAGGATGGCCGACTGCGGCGCGTTGATGATCGGGGTAGACATCATCGAGCCGAACACGCCGCCGTTGGTGATGGTGAACGTGCCGCCGGTCATCTCGTCGATGCCCAGTTTGCCGTCGCGGGCCCGGGTGGCGAGGCGGATGATTTCGGCCTCGATCTGGGCGAACGACATTTGGTCCGCGTTGCGGATCACGGGCACCACCAGGCCCTTGGGCGTGGAGACGGCCACCGAAATGTCGCAGAAGTCATTGAACACCATCTCGTCGCCGTCAATCATGGCGTTGACGGCGGGCCATTCCTGCAGGGCCACGCAGCACGCCTTGGCGAAGAACGACATAAAGCCAAGGCCCACGCTGTGCTTTTCCTTGAACTTGTCCTTGTACTTGGCCCGCAGGTCCATGATCGGCTTCATGTCCACCTCGTTGAACGTGGTGAGCATGGCCGTCTCATTTTTCACGGCCACGAGGCGCCGGGCAATGGTTTTGCGGAGCGACGCTCATCTTCTGGCGGCGCTGTTCCCGGACACCGGAGGGCTGCGGCGTAGCAGCTTTGGCCGGAGCGGCCGGCGGCTGGGCGGCGGGCTTAGTGCTTACTGCCGGCTGGTTACTGCTCACTGCTGGCTGATTATTGCCTGCTACCGGCTGCTGCGCGTTTAATGCATCGGCTTTGATGATGCGGCCGTCGGGGCCGGTGCCCTGCACGCCTTTCGCGTCAATGCCCTTTTCGGCCAGGATTTTGGCGGCGGAAGGCGAGGCGTGGCCAGTGGCGTAGTTGCCCGCAACCGGCGCTTCTTTCACGTTGGAGGCCAGCTTGCCCGGCTGGTCCGACTGCTGGTTCTCGGCCTGTAAAATCTCCTTGGGAGCGGCGTAGGGCTCCTTGGGCACCGTAAGGTCGGCGGTGGTGGCCGGTTCGATGCGGCAGATCAGGGCCCCGATGGGGAGCGTGTCGCCCTGCTGGGCCACGACGCGGAGGGTGCCCGAGGCTTCGGCCGTCAGTTCGAAGGTCGCCTTGTCGGATTCGATTTCGCACAGCACTTCGTCCTGCTGCACCTGGTCGCCGTCCTTTTTCTGCCAGGGACCGATGGTCACTTCGGCAATGGATTCACCGACGGCCGGCACCTTCATTTCCACCACCTTGCCTTGTGCAGGCGCGGGCGTTGAGGGGGGGGGCGGCGTAGGGGCAGGTGCCTGCGCCACGGGCTGGGGCTGCGGCGGCGGCTGAACGGCCGGCGTTACGGGGTTGGCGGCCGGCGTGGTGGGTTCCGTCCTGGCGGCGGTTTTGGGGGCCGTGCCATTGGAACCCTGGGCGCCGTTGCTTTCTTCAATGCGGCAGATGAGGCCGCCGATGGGTACGGTTTCGCCTTCCCGGGCCACGATCCGGAGGATGCCGGCTGATTCGGCGTTCAGTTCAAAGGTTGCCTTATCGGATTCAAGTTCGCACAGTACGTCGTCCACGTTCACGGAGTCACCGTCTTTCTTGTGCCAGTTGGCAATGGTTACTTCGGTAATGGACTCGCCCACGGAGGGGACTTTAATATCTAAACTCATGGGTTGGATAGTTTGGGAGTTTGAGAGTAAATGAGTTCATGAGTAAATGAGTTCATGAGTGAAGAGTGCCCTTACGCCTACTACTCATAAACTCATGAACTCATAAACTTAACATTAGGATAAGGCCCGCTTGATCAGATCAGATTGCTCCTGGGCGTGTACCTTGGCGTAGCCGGTGGCCGGCGAGGCCGCTGGCTTGCGGGCAATACATCTTCCATGTTCCGGCGCATGTAGAACGCAGCATGTAGTTCCAGTAGCCCATGTTTTCGGGCTCTTCCTGCACCCAGTAAGATCTTGGCCTTCGGGTACTTGGCCAGCTCGAGCAGCGAGCTGCACTTTGGCCGGGAACGGGTGCAGCTGCTCGATGCGGACGATGGCTACGTCGGTGCGCTCTTGCTTCTGCCGCTCTTCCAGCAGTTCGAAGTACACTTTGCCCGAGCACAGCAGCACCCGCTTCACCTTTTTGGCTTCGGCCTAACGTCGCCGATCACTTCGCGGAACGTGCCTTTGGTGAACTCCTCCAGCGGCGAGATCGCCAGCGGGTGGCGCAGCATCGACTTGGGCGACATCACGACGCAGCGGCTTGCGGAACGGCCAGGTGAGCTGGCGGCGCAGAGGTGGAAGAAGTTGGCCGGCGTGCGTCATGTTGGCCACCACCATGTTGTTCTCGGCCGCCAGCTGCAGGAAGCGCTCCGGGCGGGCGTTGGAGTGCTCGGGGCCCTGGCCTTCGTAGCCGTGGGGCAAGCAGCATCACCAGGCCGTTCATGCGCTGCCACTTGCTCTCGGAGCGCACGATGAACTGGTCGATCATCATCTGGGCGCCGTTGGCGAAGTCACCGAACTGCGCTTCCCACACCACCAGGGCGTCGGGGTTGGCCATGGCGTAGCCGAATTCGAAGCCCAGCACCGCGTACTCGCTCAGCAGCGAGTTGTAGATCATGCAGCTTGCTCCTTGCCCTCGTCGGTGAAGTCGAGGTTTGTAGGGCGCCGATGGTTTCGGCGTCGTGCAGCACGGCGTGGCGGTGCGAGAACGTGCCGCGCTGCACGTCCTGGCCCGCTCACGCGCACAATGTGGTTTTCGAGCAGCAGAGAGCCGTAGGCCAGCAGCTCGGCCGCCGCCCAGTTGAGCATGCGTGTCTCGAAGAACATCTTGCGGCGCTCCTTGAGCAGCTTTTCAATCTGCTTGAGGGGCTTGAAGCCTTCGGGCAGCGTGGTCAGCGGCCTTGGCCACCTTTTGCAATGCTTCCTCGCGTGATGCCGGTCTCGGGCGACTGGTCGAAGTCTTCGGGCGTGGAGCGGCGCAGGCTGCGCCACTCGTTCTTCCAGCGCCTGGTAGTTGTAGGGCAGGGGCTTCTGCTTCACCAAGTCGAGGCGGGCCTGCAGCATGCTCGCGGAACTCCTCGTCCATCTGGCTGGCCAGCTCGGCGTCCACGTCGCCGCGCTGCACGAGCATGGTGTTGTACATCTCGCGCGGGTTCGGGTGCTTGGAGATGATGTTGTAGAGCGTGGGCTGGGTGAACTTGGGCTCGTCCGCCTTCGTTGTGGCCGTGGCGGCGGTAGCACACCATGTCGATGAAGATGTCGCGCGTTGAACTGCTGGCGGTACTCGGTGGCCAGCTGCACGGCAAACACCACGGCTTCGGGGTCGTCGCCGTTCACGTGCAGCACCGGGGCGTCGATGATCTTGGCTACGTCGGTGCTGTAAATGCTGGAGCGGGCATCCTCAAAGTCGGTGGTAAAGCCCACCTGGTTGTTGATCACGAAGTGAATGGTGCCGCCGGTGTAGTAGCCTTCCAGCTGCGACATCTGCGTCACCTCGTACCAATGCCCTGGCCGGCCACGGCGGCGTCGCCGTGAATGAGGATGGGCAGCATCTTGTGGTAGTCGTTGTCGTACTGAGTGCGTCGATCTTGGCGCGCACGAAGCCTTCCACCACCGGGTTCACCGCCTCGAGGTGCGAGGGGTTGGGCGCCAGCTTCAGGTTGCACTTTTGGCCGCGCTGGCGTGTCCATCTGGCTGAGCGTAGCCCATGTGGTACTTCACGTCGCCGTCGCCCATGGTCAGGTCGGGCACGGCCGTGCCCTCAAATTCGGAGAAGATCTGCTCGTAGGTCTTGCCCATGATGTTGGCCAGCACGTTCAGGCGGCCGCGGTGCGCCATGCCAATCATCACTTCCTCCACGCCCAGCTCGGCGCGCTTTGTTGATGATGGCATCGAGGGCGGGGATGGTGGTTTCGCCGCCTTCCAGCGAAAAGCGCTTCTGGCCCAGGAACTTGGTGTGCAGGAAGTTCTCGAACACCACGGCTTCGTTGAGCTTGCTCAGGATGCGCTTTTTCTACTCGCATGCCCGGGTTGAAGCTCGAGGAACTCCTTCTCCACTTTCTCGCTGGAACCAGTCCAGCATCTCCGGGTCGCGGATGTACATGTACTCAAAGCCGATGGTGCCTGTCGTAGATTTTCTTGAGCGCAGTCCACAATCTCGCGGAGCTGGCGCGGCGCCGATGCCCAGTTCCTTGCCCGTCTCGAAGGCAGTGTCGAGGTCGGCTTCGGTAAGGCCGAAATCCGTCAGGTCGAGGCGGGCCTTGCGGTCTTTGCGCTCGCGCACCGGGTTGGTCTTGGCGCGCAGGTGGCCGCGGGACTGCGGTAGGCGTGGATCAGGTTCCGCACCTGGATTTCCTTGTCAATGTCGATGCCCGGCCGGCTGGCGGCCGGAGCGGTAGGCGCCGGGGCGGTCCCGTTCGAGGTGCCGTTGGCGACGGGCTTGCCGTTGCCTCCCGCCGCGTACTGCTGCGAAAACTCGAACCCTTCGAAAAACTTCTGCCAGGTGATATCGACAGATTCGGGATTCTGCTTGTAAGCATTGTAAAGCTCGTCCAGGTACGCCGTGTGCGCATTGGAGAGGTAAGAAAACTTATCCATATCTAACCTGTTTAATGTCTTTTTTTCTGCTATTGGGCACGTAAACGAAACTTTGAAGCCGGCCCGGCCCGCTCCAGGCAATTGATTGGGCGGGCAATAAGCCTTCCGGGGCTCGTTCAGCGTGCTTTGTCGCGGTACCCTGCAAAAGTACGGCTTTCCTATTCCTATCATAATTGTATAATTGCTTAAGCAATTATAGATGGGTAATAAACGCAAAACTTTGTTCTGGTCAAGGGCCGGAACAACCCCGTTCGGGGCATTGCGCCAAAATTAGAAAGATGTATAGATAAAATTGTGTTACAGAAGATTTTATTGAAGCTTTACCTAAAAAAACGGCTTTTGCTGGCTTATTGATACAAGGCGGGTGGATTGCGCGTGTGGTTTGTAAAGGTTCACCCCAGAGGGCACGGAGTTTCACGGAGCGTATCTGGAAAGGCACTTAACCGCAAGGATCGCAATGGAGACGCGAAGACCGCAAGGAGAACTCGTAATTGTTTTGTGCGGGCTGGTGCGAAGTTGTGCTTCGTGCCAGCCCGGAACACGAATACCGCCAGGAGAACATGTACTGCATTGCGCCTCTTGCGTCTCCATTGCGGTCCTTGCGGTTAAGTGCCTTTCCAGATACGCTCCGTGAAACTCCGTGCCCTCCGTGGTGAACCCGAAAAGACGTTTTGAAAGAATAACCGCCTCATCTATAGTTCGTTTCCAAAAAGGCTTCTTCGGACGAAAGCCTTCTTTTTTTGCACAGATATTTGTTCCTTTATATTTTTTATGGTTAAATTGAAATAACTTAACCCACAACCTTTTCCCATCGGCATCATGAGCGGTAAAGTCAGCAGTTGGCGCAACGAAGAAGAGCTATGGCAGGCGTTTCAGGCGGGCAACGAAACGGCTTTTGCCCGGTTGTATGAGTTGTACGTGGACACCCTTTTCAGCTACTGCACGCGGTTCACGCCTGACCGCGACCTGGTAAAAGACTGCATCCACGACCTGTTCGTGGAACTGTGGAAGAGCCGGAGCACGGTGAGCACCACCACCTCAGTACGGTTTTACCTGCTGGCCTGCATCAAAAGGAAGGTGCTGCGGCAACTCGAAAAAGCCCACGCCAAGGGCGCCGGCGGTTCGCTGGCGCACGAACCCGACGCTACCCTTTCGCACGAGGCAGCCATGATCCAGCAGCAGGAATGGGAGCAGTTGCAGACCGGCCTGCAGCAGGCCCTGGGGCACCTGACCAAGCGGCAGCGGGAAGCGGTCTTTTTCAAATTCTACCAGAACCTGCCCTACGAACAAATTGCCTCGGCAATGAACGTAAACGCCCAGTCGGTGTACAACCTGATTTTTTGCGCCCTGCGGACGCTCAAGAAGCACCTGCCCACCGAAAGCGCCGTGCTCACCCTGCTGGTTGCCCTGGGCCTCGCCTGACCCCGTACGGGACGCGCCGGCCCCCTTTAAAAAAAGTTTTACCCCACCAAAAAAACTGAGTAGAAACACGTTACGCCTTCCTTTAGAGGATAAAGTTATATTTTCTATACGAAAAGTATAAGGCGTGAATTACCTCTACTACTCAGCCGAAGACCTTGCCCGAGACCCCTCGTTCCGGCAGTGGGTGCTGCACCCGGAGGCGACCGGCGACGCGGCGTTCTGGGAGGCGTGGCTTGCCCGCAATCCCGGCAAGGCAGCGGAAGTAGCAGCCGCCCGCCGGCTCGTGGAGGTGCGTCCGGCGGAACGGGAGGGCCTGCCCGACACGGAGAAACAATTGCTCTGGGAACGGATTCAGGCCACGCTGGCTACCGACAAGGAAGTGCCGCCCGCCCGGCCCCACTGGTACTGGTGGCTCGCCGCGGCCGTGGCACTGCTGCTGGTGGCCGGCGGCCTGGCCTGGCAGTGGCACGGCAACCGGCGCGTGTACTTCACCACGGGCTTTGGGCAAACGCGGCAACTGGTACTGCCCGACCGTTCGGTGGTGACCCTCAACGGCAACTCGACGCTCTCGTACCGGCCCGCCTGGCCGGGCGACCACCCGCGGGAAGTGTGGCTGGAAGGGGAAGCTTTCTTTAACGTGACCGGGCAGCCCGCCGGACCCAACGCCCGCTTCCTGGTGCACGCCGAGGAACTGACCGTGGCGGTGCTGAGCACGGAATTCAACGTGCTGCGGCGGGGCACCGGGGCCCGCGTGGTGCTGACGGCCGGCAAGGTGGAACTCGACATTGCCGGGGCGCCGGGCAAACTCCGCATGCAGCCGGGCGAAGTAGTGGAACTGGCGGCGCGCTCGGGCAAAGTGACGCGCCGCGTCGCCGACCCGGCCCTGTACACTTCCTGGAAAAACCACGAACTGGTATTTGACGAAACCCCGCTGGCCCAGATTGCCCGCATGCTCGAAGACACCTACGGGCGGAAAGTAGCCTTCGGGCAGCCCGCCCTGGCCGACTACCGCATCTCGGGCACCATTCCCAGCGATAACGTGGACATCCTGCTCCGGGCCCTCGCCCGGTCTTCCGACCTGCAGATTACGCAGCAGAACGATACCATCCTGTTCCATTCGCATGCCTTTAGACCGTAACTCAAAATCCATTCCTATGAAAAAAGTTGTACGACACCTGGGCCGGTGGCTGTGCATTGTAACGGTGAGTGGCGCAAGCACCGCGTTACCCGCTCAACCCTTTGCAATGGCTACCCCCGCCGCCTCATCCGCGCAGGGCCAGCCGCGGGAAACCACCAAATCGCTTAAGCAAACCCTGGCCGAACTCGAGGAACGGTTCAAGGTGCACATCATTTACAACGTAAAAGCCATTGAGAACAAGCAGGCGCCCCAACGCTTCGCCCCCGGCCGGGGCATTAAGAAAAGCCTCAAGGACCTGCTCGGCCCGCACAAACTGCAATACGAAAAGCTGAAGGAAGACGTGTACGTGATCGTACTGCCCAAGTCCGACAAACAGGCCCTGCGGCAGACCGACCTTGACACCGGTTCGGAAGCCGCCAACGGCCCCGTTACCTCGCTGGTCCGCAACATTGACCTGGGCGTAAGCAACCTGCCCACCGGAACGGCGGCGGCTGAAGTGGCCGTGTCGGGCCGGGTCACGGCGGCCGAAGACAACTCGGCGCTGCCGGGGGTAAGCGTGGTCGTAAAAGGCTCCACCACCGGTACGGTTACCGATAGCGACGGCCGCTACAAGCTCAGCGTGCCGGGGCCGGAGTCGGTGCTGGTGTTCTCGTTCGTGGGCTACACCAGCCAGGAAGTGCCGGTGGGCAACCGCACCAACATTGACATTGCGCTGGGCGCCGACGTCGAGGCGCTTTCCGAAGTGGTGGTGGTGGGCTACGGTACCCAGAAGAAAAGCCAGACCACCGGGGCCATTTCGTCAGTAGGTTCCAAGGAAATCATGGAACTGCCCATTACCAACGCCCGGCAGGCCTTGCAGGGCCGCGCCGCCGGAGTAGACGTAATCCAGACGGGCAGCCGGCCGGGCGGGGGCGTTACGGTGAGAATCAGGGGCCGGCGGTCCATCAATGCTTCCAACGATCCCCTGTACGTAGTAGACGGGATTCCGCTGGCGGGTAATATTGATGACATCAACCCGAACGACATTGCTTCCATGGAGGTGTTGAAGGATGCCTCGGCAACGGCGATCTATGGTTCCCGCGGGGCAAACGGGGTAGTCATCATCACAACCCGCCGGGGCCAGGCCGGCAAAACGGTGGTAAGTTATGACGGGTATTTCGGGATATCGAACGCACTGGGCAAAATCGACGTCATGAACGGCCCCGAGTTTGCCGAATACAAACGCGAATCGCGCCGGGCCGTCAATGAATACGACGACGCTGATGCGGCGGCGGACAGTAAACTTTTTGAGGCGATTGAACTGGATGGGATTGCCAATGGGCGCAGCACCGACTACCAGGACTATCTGCTGCGTACGGGATCTATTCAAAGCCACCAGGTCGGGGTATCGGGCGGTAGCGAAAAAACGCAGTTCGCCGTCTCGGGCAACGTTTTCCGCGATGTCGGCATCATCAAAGAGCAGGACTTCACCCGCTACACTTTCCGGGTCAACCTGGATCACCAGATCACCAACCGCATCAAGGTGGGGGTTTCTACGTTGGGCGTTTTCAGCATCAACAACGGGGCGGACAGCCCTTTCCCCAACATCGGCACCGTCGATACGTACAGCGGCGCGTTTAATCCGTATGGCGGCGCTATTCAGGAAAATCCGCTGGGTAAGCCTTACGACGAAAATGGTAAACTGATATTCCTGCCCACTTCCGACGGCCTGCGGACAAACCCCATCGCCGAAATCATTCCGGGGGCCAACATTGCCCAAACCCGGACCGTCCGGCTTTTCAACAGCATTTACGGCGAATGGACCATCCTGGACGGGTTGAAATACCGGGTAAACTTTGGCCCTGATTTTACCAACCAGCGCTTCGGGCGCTTCACGGGAAGCCTTACCAACGCCAACCGGGCGGGAAATGCGACTGCCCGTACCGACAATGGCCAGCGCTTCAACTACACGGTTGAAAACATCCTGACCTACACTAAAAATTTCAACCAGGTGCACAACCTGGGCGTTACCGCCCTGCACTCCATTCAGCGGGATAACTTCGAAAACACTTCCATCAGTGTGAACGGGGTGCCGGTAGAAACGCAGGAGTATTTTAACCTGGGGCAGGCATCCATCATCAACGGCGTAGGATCGCAGATCACGCAGTGGACTTTGCAGTCCTTCATGGGCCGGATCAACTATGATTTTAAGGAAAAATACCTGTTGACGGTAACGGGCCGGTATGATGGTTCCTCGCGGTTCGGCGAAAACACCAAGTATGGGTTCTTTCCTTCCGTAGCCGCCGGCTGGAACATCAGCAAAGAGAACTTCATGCAGGGGTTCACCTGGCTCGATCAGTTGAAATTGCGGGCCAGCTACGGCGCGATTGGCAACACGGGCATCAACCCTTACCAGACCCAGGGCCTGCTTGCCCGTACCGCTTACGTGTTTGGAACCACCCCGGGGTACGGCTTCCGCCAGGGTACGCTTGCCAATCCCGATCTGAAATGGGAAACCACTACGACCGCCAACGCCGGCATCGACTTCAGCGTGTGGGCCGGACGCGTATCGGGTTCGCTGGAGTACTACCAGGCCGATACCCGCGACCTGCTGCTGTATGACCAGTTGCCGCTTACCGGCGGGTTCGACCGGGTACTCAAAAACGTAGGCCGTACCCGCAACCGGGGGTTGGAACTGACGCTTTCGACGGTGAACGTGAATGCCGGGAACGGGTTCCGGTGGTCAACCGACCTGCAGTTTACCCGCAACCGCGAAGAAATCGTCGAACTGTTCAACGGGAAGGTAGACGACGTGGGCAACAGCCGGTTCATTGGCCAGCCCCTCACGGCCTATTATGACAAAGAAAAGATCGGCATCTGGCAGCTTGGGGAAGAAGACCTGGCCAAATCATACGGCCAGAAAGTCGGGGAAATCAAGATCAAGGACCAGAATGAAGACGGTAAAATAGATGATGTGAATGACCGCGTAATCGTCGGTTCGCAGATTCCCAAGTGGGCGGGCGGCATTACCAACCGGTTCGAATTCAAAGGCTTCGATTTGTCCTTCTTCATCTACGCCCGGGTCGGCAGCACGATCCGCAGCGGGTTCCACCGCGGCTTCAACTCCCTGGCGGGTCGCTACAACAACCTGGACATTGACTACTGGACGCCCAGCAATCCGACCAATGAGTTCCCGCGGCCTAATAAAAACCAGGAGTTTCCCATTCACCAAACCACCTTACAGTACTTCGACGGCTCGTTTGTGAAGGTGCGAAACATCAACCTGGGCTACAACTTCCCGGCGGCGCTGGTCGAAAAGATGAAAATGAGTTCGCTGCGCGCCTACGTCAGCATTCAGCAGCCTTTCATCTTTGCCGAATACCGGAACAAGTACAAAGGCATTGACCCCGAAACAACCGATGAAGTAAATGAGAACCAGACGCCCTCCGTGCGGCAAATGACGTTTGGCCTGAACGTGAAGTTCTAAATGCCGGATCAATCTATTCAGTACTCAGATAAAGACCTTTCCAAATCATGAACATAAAGCAGTACAGTAAGCTTTTTCTGGCGGCCGGTTTGCTGCTGGGAAGCCAATCCTGCAAGGATTTGCTGGATGAAACGCCGATCTCACAGGTAAGCGATCAGTATTTCAATACCAGAACCGGTTTTGAAGACGCTTCCAAGGCCGCTTACGCCTCTTTCCGGGAATACTACGGGCGGGAGTCGGCGATGACCCTTACCGTGTTCGGAACGGATACGTATACCATGGGGGCCGATGGCAGTTATAAATTTGTCAACCAGTACACCAGCCAGCTCGACGGACGATTGGACATCCTCCGCAACACGTGGAACGCATTGTACAAAGCCATCAACGTAGCCAATGCCATCGTGGACCGGGCCGATAAAATTGCTGACATTGATGAGGCGACCAAAAAACGCCGGGTGGCTGAGGCAAAATTCATCCGGGCGCACCATTACTTCCTGCTGATCCAGATATGGGGCCCGGTTCACCTGACGTTGACTGAGAACACGGTAGCTACCAAAGAGGCCTCCCGCACGCCGGTTCCCGAAATTTACGCCGCCATTACCGCCGACCTGGAGGCCGCACTGCCCGATTTGCCGCCGACGGTGCCGGGCAATGAGTACGGACGCGCCACCAAGGGAGCCTGTGAACACCTGCTGGCCAAGGTATACCTGACAAAGGCTACTTCTGAAGCCGCCGCCGCGGATGACTACGCGAAGGCTGAAACGCACGCCCAGAATGTGATTTCGAAGTACAATTACAAACTGCTGCCCGATTTTGCCAAAGTATTCGAGCAGGGAGCCGGTGAGATCAATGATGAAGTCATATTTGCCACGCAGTACACGTCTGACCCCCTGACCAACATCGGCCCTTCCTTCACCAACAATGGCGTTGAAACGGGAACTTTGGTGAATGGGAACCAAACGCACCTGTACTTTGGGATGGAGTACGATACCCAGGCGGGAATGCAGCGCGACGTAGCCAACGGCCGCCCCTTTAAACGGTTCCGGCCCACCGATTACACCCTGAAAACGGTTTTTGCACCGGAAAACCGGGTGAACGATTCCCGGTACAACAAGACTTTCAAGGATGTTTACTTATCCAACCGACCGGGTAAATACACCAACTTGTTTGACGTCTCCAAGAAGGAAGTGACCTTTAATGCGGGAGATACGGCGATATACATCCCTGGTTATGAAATGACTCCTGAAGAACGGGCCAAAAAACCATACCAGGTGCTGGTGCCTTCCCTGTACCGGGCCAATCTTTTCCCGGCCCTGAAAAAGTACTTCGATCCGTTGCGTCCGGACCGTACGTACGAACCCGGCAGCCGTGATTTTATCGTATTCCGGCTGGCCGAAACCTACCTCATCCTGGCGGAAGCGCAGTTGAAGCAGAATAAAACGGCCGAGGCGGTCAGCGCCATCAACATGGTGCGTCGGCGGGCCGCTTTCCCGGGCAAAGAAGCAGCGATGGAAATTACCCCGGCGCAACTGAACATGGAATTCATCATGGAAGAGCGGGAGCGTGAATTGCTGGGCGAAATGCACCGCTGGTTTGACTTAAAACGGTGGGGCGTTTTGATTGAACGCGTGAAATTGCATAACCCCGATGCCAAAGACAACATTATCGCCAACAAGCACGAACTGCGACCGATTCCGCAGGACCAGATAGACCGGACGGCAGGGGGCGTAGAAGCATTCCCCCAAAATCCGGGTTACTAGTAAGAACCATTGTGTAACAGAAAAGCCCGCTGCCCGCAGCGGCTTTTTTGTTGACGAAAGCAGGCCGGGCAAAAAAAATCTACCAAAACCGATTATGTTTTGGCCGTTGCTGCCTCTTATGGATGAATCACCCATGTACCACCTAACCGAAACGCACTTTACATGCTAGCAGACCCCATTTCCCGCCGCGAGTTTCTGGCCTGGGCGGGTGTATTTGCCACTGCGGCTGCGGCAGGAACGCCGGCCCTGGCCGGTGGCAGCGCCAAAAAACTGTACTCCATTGGCTGTTCGGGCATTACCTGGGGCGGCAACGATGCCCAGGCCATCCAGGACATTGCCTCATTAGGGCTCCGGGGCATCCAGTTGCGGGCCAACTCCTACAAGGATTACAAGGACAAACCCGGTGAACTGAAGGCGTTGCTCGGCCGGCACAAACTGCAACTGAGCATGTTTTCCAGCGGCAACGTCAACCTGGACGTGCCCGACGCGCAGGCCCAACTGGAAACGCACCTCAACCACGCCAAGTTTGTGAAGGCGCTGGGCGGCAAGGCCATTCAGCTCACCAACTCATCGCGGCCCAAAGACCGGATGCCGACGTCCGAAGAATTGAAAAAGTACGCCCAACTGATGAACGAGGTGGGCAAGCGGACGGCCGACGTGGGCGTGCAGGCCGCCTACCACAACCACATGCACCAACTGGGCGAAACCCCCGAGGAGGTAGACGCCATCATGCAGGCCCTCGACACCCGGTACGTAAAACTGCTGCTCGACGTGGCCCACTACTGGCAGGGCGGCGGCGACCCGGCCAAGGCCGTCCGGCAGTACAAAGACAGCCTGTACGCCATGCACCTGAAGGACGTGGCCCGGCCGCACCCCGACAAAACCAACGACCCCAAGTCGTACCAGTTCGTGGAGTTGGGACAGGGCAAGCTCGACCTGCCGGCCGTGTTTGCCGCCATGGACGAGGTGAAGTTCAAGGGCTGGGGCATCATTGAACTGGATTCGGTGCCCGACAAGTCGCGGACCGCCCTCCAGTGCAACCGCACCAGCGTAGACTACCTCGCCCAGAAGATTGGTTTAAAGAGTTAATGAGTTCATGAGTTCAAAGTAATGGCGCATTCATAATCACCCGATTCAGACTCATAAACTCTGAACTCATAAACTCCATTTTACCCTACCCCTTATGTACCTCCGAAAGACCGCCTGCCTGTTGATGACCGCCTGGCTGGCCGCCTGTACGCAGGCCACCGACAACAGCCGGGCCACCGACCTCGACACGGGGAGCGTTGCCAACGATACCATGCCCGTGACTCCGCCACCGGCCCCGGCCACCGGGCAAACCACGGCTGCCAACACGCTGACCGAAGCCGAGAAGGCCGCCGGCTGGCAACTGCTCTTCGACGGCAAAACCACCAACGGCTGGCGCGGCGCCTACCTGGATGAATTTCCTGAGGGCGGCTGGCGGGTCGAAAATGGCACCATTGGCCCCGTGGAGTCGGGCGGCGCCGAGTCGCGCAACGGCGGCGACATCGTTACGGCCGGCGAGTACGACCATTTTGACCTCAAATTCGAGTTCATGCTCACCGACAGCGCCAACAGCGGCGTGAAGTACTTCGTGGTGGAGCAGCAGCCCAAGCCCGCCGGGTCGGCGTTCGGCCTGGAGTTCCAGGTGCTCGACGACGCCAAGCACCCCGACGCCAAAATGGGCCGCAACGGCAACCGCACCGTGGGTTCACTCTACGACCTGATTGCCGCCAAAGACAAAACGGTGAAGCCCATCGGCCAGTGGAACGAGGGCCGCGTGCTGGTGCAGGGCAACCGCGTGGAGCACTGGCTGAACGGCAAAAAGGTGGTCCAATACGAACGCGGGAGCGAAGACTTCCGCAAGCTGGTGGGCGAAAGCAAATACGCCGCCCCCGCCTACAACGCCAACGGGCGGTTCGGGGAGGCCCCCAAGGGACACATCCTGTTGCAGGACCACGGCGACCGGGTGATGTTCCGCAGCCTGAAAATAAAACCACTGCCCAAGGCTTAACCGTTGGACGTCAATTCTTTATATTCACAATCCTAACCAGGAATTACGCACCCTTTATTCGTTACCATCATGGAACATACCAATAATTCCCGCCGGGACTTCTTCAAAAAGGCCACCCTGGGTGGCGTGGGGCTGGCCATGGGCATGAACGCCTCCAGCTACGCCCGCATCATCGGCGCCAATGACCGCGTCCGCGTGGGCATCGTAGGCTTCTCCGACCGCTTCCGGGGTTCGCTGCTGCCCAGCTTCATGGAGCACGCCAAAGGAATGAACTTTGAATTCGTGGCCGTATCCGACATCTGGAGCCGCCGCCGCGACGAGGCCGAAGCCCACCTGAAGGAAAAAGGCTGGCTGCCCAAGAAGTTCTTCAAAGCCCGCAACAACGACGAACTCTACGAGAAGAAGAACACGGACGCCGTCATCATCAGCACGGCCGACTTCCAGCACGCCCTGCACCTGGCCGACGCCGTGCGGGCCGGCATGGACGTGTACGTGGAAAAGCCCTTCGCCGAATCGATGGAAGACGCCCGCATTGCCCTCAAGGCCGTGGAAGAAACCGGCAAGATCGTGCAGGTGGGTTCGCAGCGCCGCAGCGCCCCCAACTACCACGCCGCCAACCAGTTCATCAAGGACGGTAAGTTCGGCGAGATCAGCATGGTGGAAATGACCTGGAACGTGAACCAGCCCGGCCGCTGGCGCCGCCCCAAACTGGTGGCCGAAATCCGGCGCGAAGACGTGGACTGGGACCGCTACATCATCGGCAACCGGCCCAAGGAAGAGTGGGACCCCCGCAAGTACCTTGAATACCGCCTGTTCTACCCGTACTCCTCGGGCATTCCCGGCCAGTGGATGTCGCACCAGATCGACACGGTGCACTGGTTCTCGGGCTACGACCACCCGCGCAGCGTGTCGGCCAACGGCGGCGTGTACGTGTGGAAGGACGGCCGTACCAACGCCGATACGTTCACGGCCGTGTTTGACTACGGCCCCGACGACGACAAGAGCAAGGGCTTCCAGGTGGTGTACCACTCCCGCATGCACAACGGGGCCGGCGGCACCAAAGAGTATTACTACTCCAACGGCGGCATGCTTAACCTGGACACCAACAAGATCACCCCGGAAGGCGGCCTGGGCGAAAAAATGGCGGCTGAAATGGGCATGAAGGCCAACCTGCTGCCCGAAATGAGCCTGTCGGACGTGCTCAAGGTCGAAACCTCCGCCAACACCGGCTCCGACCCCATGACCTCGCTGCACATGCGCAACTGGATGGAGTGCGTGCGCAGCCGCAAGGAGCCCAACGCCCCGGCCAAGGCGGGCTACAACCATTCGGTTGCCAACATCATGGCGACCATGGCCATGCACACGGGCAAGCGCATTACCTTCGACGCCAAGAAGGGCGACATTGCCATGGGGTAATCTCCCCCAAAGCCCGAAAGGTTGCTAAAAACCTTCCGGGTTTATCCTGCCACCCGTTCTCTGCCATTGGTGCAAGCGTCCATGCTTGCACCAATGGTTTTACCTTATTCCCATACGCATTCCAACCATGAAGAGACTGCTTTTTTCGGCGGCGGCCCTGCTGCTGGCGGTTGCCGCCTGCCCGGCCCAGTCCAAAACCGGCGCCGACCGCGTACAGCTGAAGCACGACGAGGCCAACAAACGCGTAGACGTGCTGGTGGAGGGCAAGCCGTTTACCTCCTACATCTACCCCGGTCCCGACGTGATCAAAAAGCCCGTGCTGTACCCGATCCTGACGGCGCAGGGTACGCCCATTACCCGCGGTTTCCCGATGGAACCCCGGGCCGGTGAACGCGTGGACCATCCGCACCATGTGGGCATGTGGCTCAACTACGGCGACGTGAACGGCCACGACTTCTGGAACAACTCCAATGACGTGGGCGACCACCCCGGCCCCTTCGGTACCATCGTACACAAAAGCATCAAAACGTTGAAGGGCGGCAAAGACCGCGGCGAACTGACTGTAACGACCGACTGGCTGGACAAGGACGGCAAACCCATGCTCCAGGAAACGACCACTTACTACTTCGGCGGGAGCGGCAACGGGCGTACCATCGACCGCATCACCACGCTGAAGGCGCTTGACCAGGACGTACTGTTCAAGGACAACAAGGAAGGCATGGTCGCCATCCGCGTGCGCCGCGAACTCGAACACCCTTCCAACAAGCCCGAAGTATTTACCGACGCCAGCGGCAAGGCCACCGACGTGCCCACCATGAACAATGAGGGCGTCACCGGCCGCTACCGCAGCAGTGAAGGCGTGGAAGGCGAAGACGTGTGGGGCAAGCGGGCCAAGTGGATGAACCTGACCGGCAAAGTGGGCAACGAGAACATTTCCGTCGCCCTCCTCGACCACCCGCAGAACGTGGGCTACCCGACCTACTGGCATTCGCGGGGCTACGGCCTCTACGCCGCCAACCCGCTGGGCTGGAAGGCCATGAGCAACGGCAAGGAAGAACTCAACTACAAGCTGTCGGCCGGCAAATCCGTCACCTTCCGCTACCGCGTCGTCATCACCTCGGGCCAGGAAACCGACGCGCAGTTGAACGCGGAAGCGGAGAAGTTTGCCAAGGCGAAGTAGGGGAGCTGGTTGTTCGTTGCTCGTTGTTGGTTGTTCGGGTGCGCGACGGTAGTACGGATACGGGCAAGTATTCTCTTACCGGTATTCATAAAAAAACCTGCTCGGCAATGAGCAGGTTTTGTGTTTTTCGGGAAAGCTGCCCTGCCGGCTGCGAACAACCAACAACGAGCAACGAACAACCAATCTACGCGTTGGCAGACAGGTAGGAGGCAACCCCTTCACGGGTAGCCTGCATGGCTTCTTTGCCTTCTTCCCAGTTGGCGGGGCACACTTCGCCGTGCTTCTCCACGTATTGCAGGGCGTCAACCATGCGGATGGCCTCGTCGATGTTGCGGCCCAGCGGCAGGTCGTTGACCACGTAGTGGCGCACCAGGCCCTCCTTGTCGATCAGGAAGGTGCCGCGGTAGGCAACGGGCTGGCCGTCGAACACCAGGCGGCCTTCTTCGTCGTAGCCGTATTCGCCGGCCAGCACCCCGAAGTTGTAGGCAATGGTTTTGGCCCCATCAGCCACCAGCGGGTAGGTAACGCCGGCAATGCCGCCCCGGTCCTTGGGCGTGCTCAGCCAGGCCAGGTGGGTGTTTTCGGTATCGGTGGAGCAACCCACCACCGCTACGCCGCGCTTTTCAAATTCGGCCAGCTTCTCCTGGAACGCCAGGATTTCGGTGGGGCACACAAAGGTAAAATCTTTCGGGTAGAAGAAGAACATGACGTGCTTCTTGCCGAGGTACTGCGCCAGGGAAAAATCTTCAACGATTTCTTCGCCGTTGATCACGGCGGGGGCTACGAAGGAAGGCGCTTTTTTGCCAATCAGAGACATATGCTTGGGTTTGATTATGATTATGGTTTAAGAAAGTGTGCGGGAAAAAGGGGCGGCGTGGTTATTCCACCACGATCCGTTCGGCCGGGTCGATCTTTTCGGCGCTGATCTGCACGCTGATCTCCCGGATCTTGAGGTTGCGGATGTTTTTGTGCCGGAAGTAGTCTTCGATCCACTGGTGCAACTCGGGGTCGGTGAAGTCAACGATCTCCTGGGTGTTCACGCAGTAAATGTGGCTGTGGGCGTCGGTACGGGCATCGTACCGCATGAGGCCATCGGTCGTAAGCACCCGGCGGATGAGGAGACTGGTCACAAAAGCTTCCAGCGTTTTATACACCGTGCCCAACGACATGCTGGGGTTCGCCGGCTTGATGCGGGCGTAAATCTCTTCGGCGGTGGGGTGGTGGCCCAGCGTGAGCAGCATGTCGTAGATCACAATGCGCTGGTGGGTCGCCTTCAGCCCGGCAGTCGTAAGCTTGGCTTTGATGTATTCGTAATTCAAGGTTTGTTCCAAGTTGATAATGATTATCCGTTGATAAGTATTATCCTGGGCAAAGCTACCACTTGTGGGGCTGGGCGACAAGAATTTTTGAAATAAATAAAGATGCGAAGACGAAATTACGCAACTTGAGCGAAATGCAAAGGCATCTATATTTGCTATAATTGAACTATTCCAATAATTAATTGAAAGATATTTTGTGCTCCCGGGCGGCTTGAACGACCGGTTGCGCCCTTACGTACGGATGGTTTTGCCGGTCGGGTTTGCAGCCCGTACTTTCGCGGATGTAACGCTTTCGAACCCGCGTATTCACTTACCTACTGCCTATGACCCTTTCCGTCCTGTTGGTTGTTATTTTCGTTGCCGGCTACCTGGCCATTGCCTTCGAGCACAATATCCGCATCAATAAAACCGCCTCCGCCCTCATTACAGGGGTACTGTGCTGGACGGTGTACGTACTCTTCACGAGTACCGAGGCCGAACGCATTGTCGATGAATTGTCGGAGCACCTGGCCGAAACGGCCGAAATCCTGTTTTTCCTGCTGGGGGCCATGACCATCGTGGAACTCATCGACGCCCACCAGGGCTTTAAGGTGGTTACCGACAGCATCAAGACCCGCGACCGCCGCGCCTTGCTGTGGATTCTTTCGCTGGTCACATTTTTCCTGTCGGCGGTGCTCGACAACCTGACTACGTCCATTGTAATGGTGTCGCTGCTGCGCAAACTCATCGGCGACGCCGAGCAGCGCAAGTTCTACGCGGGCATCGTCATCATTGCCGCCAACGCGGGCGGGGCCTGGTCGCCGCTCGGGGACGTAACCACCACCATGCTCTGGATCGGCGGCCAGATCACCGCATTGAACATCATGAAACTGCTCATCGTCCCGAGCCTCTTGTGCCTGGCCGTGCCGCTGGTGTTTCTGTCGTTCCGGATGAAAGGGGAGCTGGCGCCGGTCAGCGTAGCCGGGGAAGCAGAAGCCCCGGTGCACGACGGCCGCAAGGTGATGCTGGCCGTGGGGATGGCCTGCCTCCTGTTCGTGCCGGTGTTCAAAACGATTACCCACCTGCCGCCTTACATGGGCATCCTGCTGAGCCTGGGCGTGATCTGGATCGTATCGGAGGTCATCAACAGCAAGCTCGACGACGAAGAAAAAGCCCCCTACACGGCCACGCACGCCCTCTCGCGGATCGATACGTCCTGCGTGCTGTTCTTCCTGGGCATCCTGCTGGCCATCGGGGCGCTGGAAGCTACGCACCTGCTTTCGGCGCTGGCCGGCTGGATGGACCGGACCATCGGCAACGAGGACGTAATCGTAATGGCCATCGGGCTGGCCTCGGCCGTGATCGACAACGTGCCGCTGGTAGCCGCCACCATGGGCATGTACAGCCTCGACGCCTTTCCGCCCGACGCCAAACTCTGGGAGTTCCTGGCCTACTGCGCGGGCACCGGCGGCAGCGTACTCATCATCGGCTCAGCCGCCGGCGTGGCCGTAATGGGCATGGAAAAAATCGATTTCGGGTGGTACCTGAAGCGGATCAGCCTGCTGGCGCTGCTCGGCTATTTCGCCGGCGCTTTTGCCTACATTGGCATTTACGCCATTACGCACTAGCGCAAAGGTTTCACGCGGTTTCACGCAAAGGCGCAAAGAGGGAACGGAAAGGGCGCGAAGCAATACGCGTTCTCCCGGCGATCTTTGCGGTTGAGTAGGGGTAGGGTTTAAACCCTACCCTACGGAAAGGCTGCGCTTGGTTTGACTGGAGCGAAGTCTGCGTACGTATGCGCAATAACAATTACGCGCAATATCCATAGGATAGGGTTTAAACCCTATCCCTCCTGGCGGTCTTTGCGTCTCCTTTGCGCCCTTTGCGGTTAATTTCCTCCCATCTCCTTTTTCTCCGTGGTGAACCTTCGCTAACCCAGCGTTGCGTGCAGCGCTGTAAGGGAAGGCAGAAAAGAAGGAGGGCCGGGGGCGGGAGGCCCGGCCGGGAGCCAATGTAAGTTTTGCTCTCCTTTTATAAAATAATAAAACGCCGGCGGGCCGGTTCATGAATGGGGCATCAGCGGGGCGGGCGGGGAAGAAAATAAAACCGGCCGGCAAACGGCGACCCGGGCGGCCCGGCCAAAATTCGCTCCGGGGACGGGAATGGCGGCAGGACCGCTTTTGAGGGTTCGGGGGGCCGGGTAGGTACCGGAAAGGGCATAAAAAAACCTTCCGGTAAAGGACCAGAAGGCTTTTTGAATAAAATGAGTGTTAAACAGGTGTATGAATAAGTATGTTATTCATCATTCATACTACTTAGGTAAGAAAAGGTAACCAGATTTTATAAATAATTTTTTCAAAATTTTAAAAACTCCGCGTCAATACCAAACCGGGCGGACAATTCCCGCAAATTTTCGGCCACGGATGCGAGTAAGGGAATTCCGCTTTTACGTCTTTCCGCCTCCAGCAGCCGCTCCGGGTCGCCGGGAATGAGCACCCTTTCGGCACCGGGCACCGGGGTAGCCTGGCGGAAAGTACGGATCCAGTTGTCCATCTGGGCCTTGAAATCTTCGGCCGGGCGGAACGCATCCACCCGCATGGCGCCCACAAAGTGCCCGGTGCCCGCGCCCACCAGTTGGGCGGCCGACGCCATAAAGCCGGCCGTGGCGAAGGGCGGCACCCAGGGACCGTAGTTGGCGCCCGACAGTACGCCCGAGAAAATGTCCACGACGGCGCCCAGGCAGTAGCCCTTGTGGCTGCCGTGCTCCCGGTCGCCGCCCAGCGGCAGCAGGGCACCGCCCTTGCGCACGGCGTGGGGGTCCACGTCGGGGTTGCCCTCGGCGTCCTGCACCCAGCCGGTAGGGGCGGGCAGGGCTTTCCGTTGCAGCAGTTCGAGCTTGCCGTAGGCGGCCGTGGTGGTAGCCAGGTCGGCCACGAAGGGCGGCTCCGTCCCGGCGGGCACGGCCACGGCAATGGGGTTGGTGCCCAGCAACTTGTCTTTCGAAAAGGTAGGCGCCACCAGCGGGCCCGCGTTGGTCATGCACAAGCCGATCATGTCGTGCGGCAGGGCGAGCATGGCGTGGTAGCCGGCAATGCCGAAGTGGTTGGAGTTACGGATGGCTACCCAGCCCGTTCCCGCCTGCTGCGCTTTCCGGATGGCAATTTGCATGGCTTGGGGGGCCACCGCCAGCCCGAGTCCCGCGTCGCCGTCCACCACGGCCGTGCTGGGCGTTTCGTGCACGGTGTGCACGGCCGGCCGCGGGTTTACCCGGTTCAGGTCGGCCAGGCGGACGTAGCCGTGCAGCCGCGCGATGCCGTGCGAATCAACGCCCCGCAGGTCGGCCGCCACCAGCACTTCGGCCGCCAGCGCCGCTTCCGCCTCGGGGCAGCCCATGCGCAGAAACACTTGCCGGGCAAACTGCTGGAGGGATTCGAAGGAATACATGGGAGGAGAGGGTAGTGAGAATTGAGAATTGAGTAGTGGGAACCGGGTGCAAATATCAACAAAAAAAGCCCCCGGGTTGCCGGGGGCTTCTGCAAAAAGAGATTCAGAATTAGCGCTGAACCTTTACGGCAATTCTGATGCTGCCGGTAGTACCGGTTACGATGTCTTCAACGCGGATCAGACCGTGTCTGCCTTCGGTGGTCTTGAAGGCAATCACATCACCTTTAACCAGCGTGGAAACCGATGCTCTGGCACCGGTGAAGTTCAAGGCGCTCAACGTAGCGTCAGTAGCATTGTCAAAGCTTTCGGTCGTAGAAGCTTTGATGAACAGCGTGTTGGGACCGCCTTCCGTATTGGCGGCAACGTTGTCGCCACAACCCGTGGCAGAAGTAGACAAGCCCTGTACTTTCCGCTCGGGATTGGAAAGAATGGTAGGACCGGCAGTTAAAAAGGCGTACGTAACGTCAATATCGCTCATGTTTGATACCGAGTTACAGGCACTGTAGATCTGGCCGGTGGCAGAAGCCAACCGGGAGGGGCCGGTACCGATGCCCTGGGCACCCAACGTAATGCTGGGGTAAGAGCTCACACCGGCAGTACCGCTGATGGTAACAGTCAACAGCTTACGGGAGAAAGCACTGGCGCTTTCGTCTACTTCGAAGTACAGGTAAACCGGGCCGCCGGTGCTGGGTACGGTGTAGTTGATGTTCTTGATCTGAGCTTCGTCGGTGTTACGCAGGTCGAGGGCCGTACCTACCTGGGTGCCCCGGGTGTTCTTGGTGGTGGTTTCGTACACCCGCAGTTTCTGGGGGCGGTTGCCGCCGGCTGACTTGGTTACTTCTACAGCCACGGCGATCACGTCACCGGCAGCGGCAGTCGTCGCTACGTCGCCCGTGCCGGGGAAGTTCAGGAAGTTGATGTTTACCGTACCGGTAGCGGCAGGGAGTTCGGCTACCGGGTCTTCGGTTTCGCTACCGCAACCGGCCAGGAAGCCAACGCTTGCAAAAGCAAGCAGGGCAACTTTGAAAAATGCGCGTTTTTTCATGATAAAAAAGGATAAATAATTGGGGTTGGAGAAATGAACTGGTTGACTGAGGCCGTAAAAATAGGCGGGCAAGGCGGAATTAGCAGGCGAGGGTAACTGAATGGGGGCTCCGGAAAGGCCGCTGGGGCGTCAAAAAAAGCGGTTTTTGCACCGCCGACACCCGCCGGCGGCGCAAAAGGACAAAAACATTACCCCGTAAGGACGGGGCCTTGCTTGTATGGCAAATGCGTGGGGACAGAAGAAAATGCGGGTTTTTCCCGTGGGGAGGAGGCAGGCAAGCCGGCGCCGGGGCAAGCCGGGCAAAGGAAACTTTTACGGAAACGCTACAATGGGGCGCATTCGTAAAAATTGGGTTATTTCTTTACTTCGGCGGGTTCAATCCGGTTTTACCCGTTTCCAGGTAACAAAGTCAAACGGGTAGGCGTGCTTCTCGTCGGCCGGTACGCTTTCCCGGGATACGGGCAGCCACTGGACTTCCGAAAACTCCGGGAAAAACGCGTCGCCATCGAATTCGGCGTGGATGTGGGTGAGGTACATGGTATCGGCCAGCGGCAGGGCCTGCCGGTAGATTTCGGCGCCGCCCGCAATGAAAACGGTGTCGGTGTGGTACCGGGCGGCCTCGGCCAGGGCCGCTTCGAGGGAAGAGACGACAATGGCGCCTTCGGCCTGGTACGCCGGGTTGCGGGTAATGAGGATGTTGGTGCGGCCCGGCAGGGGGTTGCCGAACGATTCGAAGGTTTTACGCCCCATGATTACCGGGTAGCCCATCGTCTTGGTTTTGAAGAAACGCATATCCTTGGGCAAATGCCACACCAACTGGTTATCCTTTCCCAGTACGCGGTTCTGGCTCATGGCGGCAATCAGGGCAATGGACATGGGAGTAGGGGAGTTTAAAGTTTACGAGTTTATGAGTTCAAAGTTAGTACGCGTTTAGTTATCGCCGTCTTTTCACTCATGAACTCATAAACTTTAAACTCATAAACTTAAAATTTGAGCGTAAACGTGGTGCCGTCGCCGACCATGGAGTTGGCTTTAAGCGTGCCGCCGTGCATCTGCATGATCTGGCGGGAGAGGCTGAGGCCGATGCCGGAGCCGGTCTTTTTGGTGGTGTAGAACGGAATGAAGATTTTCTCCAGCGCCTCGGGAATGATGCCGGGCCCGTTGTCGTCTACTTCGATCACCACGCGGCCCGCCGTGTCGGGGTAGGCGTGGATCTGGATGCAGGCCCCTTCCCGTTCGCTCACGGCCTCCATTGCGTTTTTGACCAGGTTGATGAGCACCATTTCGATCAGTTCGGAGTCAGCCGTTACCATCAGTTCGGCGGGTTCTACGCGGTAATGGAGGCGGATGCCGGCCGACCGCAGGTCGGGCTTCATCAGTTGCACCACCGGTGCCACGAGTTCTTTCACCGGCATTTCCACCGGCTTGGGCTTGGGGATGTTGGTAAAGCTGCGGTAGCCGTTCACGAAGTTGATGAGCCCGATGCTGCGGCTCTCGATGGTTTTGAGGGCCTCCTTGATGTCGTTGATGGGCTCGTCGTTTTCGGGCGTCACCGTCAGGTCGTGCTCCACAATGTCGTTCATGGTGGCGATCAGCGAGGCAATGGGCGTAATGGAGTTCATGATCTCGTGCCGGAGTACCCGCGTCAGGTTCTGCCAGGCATCGAGTTCCTTTTGCTGGAGTTCCGACTGAATGTTCTGCAGCGACACCAGCTTCACCATTTTGCCCCGCAGCCGGATGCCGGTGGCGTGCACGGCCAACTGTAAATCATTAGGGGTGGTGTAGAGCACCTTGTCGCTCTGCTGGGGCCGCTGCACCATGTACATCAGTTCGGAGTGGTCTTTCTGCAACTCGGCCAGGTGGCGCAGCCGGTACACGCCCAGCAGCCGGCAGGCGGCGTTGTTGATCAGTTCCACGTTGCCCTCGGGGTCGAAGGCCAGCAGGCCCACGCTTACGTGCTGCACCACCGTGTTGAGGTACTGCAAGTGTTCTTCCTTCTCCGACCGGGCCTGCCGGAAGGCATCCAACACCTCGTTGAAGTTCTTGTTGAGTTCCTTGAAGCTTTCCCCCAGCTTGTTGTCGGACGAAAAGCCGATGGCAAAGTCGGAGAAGCGGACGGCTTCCAGGAACCGGATCAGCTTGCGGTTCGTGTTCTCTACGTAATGGAACAGGCCGTAGGTCTGCAACGCCACGGGGATGAACAGGAAGGTGGCCGCCACGTAGTTCTCCAGGCGCATGACCATGTACACGCAGGCAAACATCGACAGCGTCAGCAGAAATACCCTGATCCACAGGCCCGTACCAAAGCGCCTAAACATTTAATGAGCTATTAGACATGAGATATAAGATACTAGATTGAACCCGCAGCCTACCGTTGCGGACCAATGCTTTATTACGCGTTTTCTGACTTCCTTCCCCTGCCACGCCGGCGCGATGCATTGCGCTGCAAGGGGTGGAGATGCGATGAATTGCAGAGGAGACGCGATGAATCGCGTCTCTACGAACGACTTACAACCCGTATTTCTCCAGGCGGCGGTACAATGACGAACGGGTGAGGCCCAATTCTTCGGCGGCCTCGGTGATGTTGCCGTTGTACTTTTTCAACGCCTTGCGGATGAGCATTTTCTCGACCTCGTCGATGTGCATGGAGCCGTTGGTCAGGTTGTCTTCTTCCACCGGCTCCCGGCCCGGGCCGAAGAAGAAGTCTTCCGGTTGCAGTACCGGGCTCTGGGCCATGATGACGGCCCGTTCGATGGCGTGCTGCAACTCGCGGACGTTGCCCGGCCAGTTGTACTTCTGCATCCGTTTCACCAGCGCCGGGCTGAGCGAACTCACGTTGCGGTTGTACTTCTTGCGGTAGAGTTGCAGATAGTACTCGGCCAGCGGCACAATGTCTTCGAGCCGTTCCCGCAGCGGCGGCAGGTGCACTTCAATGGTGTTGAGCCGGTACACGAGGTCCTGGCGGAAGGTTTTGCTTTTCACCATGTCGTAGAGCGGCATGTTGGTGGCGCTGATGAGCCGCACGTCGATGGGCTTGGGCTTGTTGGAGCCTACCCGCGTCACGGTCCGGCTTTGCAGCACCGTCAGCAGCTTGGCTTGCAGGGGCAGCGACAGGTTGCCGATCTCGTCGAGGAAGATGGTGCCGCCGGAAGCCACTTCAAAGCGGCCGGCGCGGTCTTCCTTGGCGTCGGTGAAGGAGCCCTTCATGTGGCCGAACAACTCACTCTCGAACAGCGTCTCGCTGATGGCCCCCAGGTCGACGCTCACGAAGGCCTCGCCGGCGCGGCGCGACTTGCGGTGCAGTTCGCGGGCAATGAGTTCCTTGCCCGTGCCGTTCTCGCCGAGGATGAGCACGTTGGCATCGGTTTCGGCCACCCGGTTGATGGTCTCGTACACCTTGAGCATGTTGGGGCTCTGGCCGATGATTTCCTGCGCCTGGCCGCTCTGGGCCATGTTCATGCCCTTCTGCTTGGTTTTAAGCGTTTCGGTTTCGTTCCGCGACTGGCGCAGGCGCATCGCCGACAGCAGGGTAGCCAGCAGTTTCTCGTTTTCCCAGGGCTTGAGCACGAAGTCGGTGGCGCCCTCCTTGATGGCCCGCACGGCCATGTCTACGTCGCCGTAAGCCGTGATGAGCACCACCACCGCCGACGGGTCGATTTCCAGGATGCGGTCGAGCCAGTAGAATCCCTCCTTGCCGCTCGACAGGTCCTTGGTGAAGTTCATGTCGAGCAGGATCACGTCGTAGTGTTCGTTGCTCACCAGGTAGGGAATGTGGTTGGGGTCGCGCTCCACGTCTACGTGCAGGAAGTGGCGTTTGAGGAAGAGACGGGCGGCACTCAGTACGTCAGTATTGTCGTCAACGACGAGGATTTTTCCGGTTTTGCTTAGGGTGTTCTCCATGAGATGGGAATGCAAATAAATCTTACTCCACACATTGCGCAAACACTGTACCCACGTACAAGCTGGCACAAAAAGGGGCTTTTTCCTGCGTTTAAGCATTTTTTGCTCCCCCAAGCTACGAAAAAATGTCCGAAAACGGACACTTCCTGCGCGTTGATGAACAATAAGTCAGACTACAAAAAAAAGGCAAGCCTGTTTGCACAGAACTTGCCCATTCCGAATCTCACTTACGCTATTCCTTATCTCACTTACGCTATTCCTTGATAAATCTCCCGTTAAACAACACGTTTCCCCCGCTGCTTTCGACCCGAATAATGTAAGTACCGCTGCTGAGTTGCCTTACGCTCAACTGACCGTTGCCGGGCATGTTTTGCCTTTGCATCACCGGCCTGCCGTGAACATCAATCACGCTGATTACCGCTTTTTCTCTCGTACCGGCAGGAACCGCTTGGTGCCAGTTCAGGTGCAGGACGGATTGAACCGGGTTGGGAAAAATAATCAGGCTCCTTTTCCCTTCCCGGTCAAGCACTTCCGTCGCAGCAAGAGGAGCGTTTTCCTTCCGGGCGGCGCTGGCGGCAGTTGACGTAGAATCACAGGCCGGAATGGGGTAAGTCTCCCGGGTACGCAAGGGATAACTGTACAGAAACTGGTCATCCACCAGTTCGCTTGCTTGTACAACCAGGCGCACCGTAGTGCCTGCCACGACCGGCAGCGAAGCCGAACAGTTCTGGTCCCCGTCGCGGGTAACGGCAGTGGTAGAAATCGTATCCGTTTTTCCGGGCGTGGTTAGGCTTTTAAAAATGACGCTCACCACGTACGACTGATTCGCACTGCCTTTCCATTGGGCAATGGCCGTATCACAGCTTATCCCGGCAAGGCTGGCGCCGCTGGGTTTGGCAACAACCGGGCTGATGACCTTGATATTGGAACAGCCACCCTGGCAGAACGCAGTGCTTACAGAAGCAAACAAGCTACTGATAAGCAGTAATATTGTTTTCATGTTTCCTCCAATTAAAGTCATGTTAAGTTTTTTATTTCAAGGTGAGTTAACACTACCACTTGATAGTAAAATTAACTTCAGCTCCTACTTCACATTTTCTCTCTTGCGTAGATTGAGAGTCTTGTTTCTGCGTATCGGTTATAGACCCTTTTGCGTAAACTTTAGCTCCAAACTCATAAGATGGTCCGCTATCTTTAGGAGCAGATGAAGAGCTGGTTGGAGCTGAGGGGGGAGGTGCAGATGGCGGTGGAACACTGGGAGGAGGGGGAGGAGTACTGGAAGGATAAGGAGGCAAGTCCAATTTAAGTTGATCTGCAAAATTCCCTAAAGAAGGTTCATTATCTTCAAGCCCGAAGGGGTCCGTAATGTTCACGGAATTATTGAGGGCGTATCGATAGAGGTTATTATCTCCCGCATCAAACCCAATCGGGTCCACTTGCAGAAACCTTCCTAAAGAAGAAGAGTACACCCGGTTGCGGTAATCATACAGCCCGATCTCCTGCCGGTACTCCCGCCCCGTAAACAGGAAGCGGTTCCCGTAGGCACTGCCGGTCAGTTGGTTACCGCTGCTATCGGCAATGGCCGGCTCACCGAAGACGTCGTAGGCGTATTTTTCAACCACCTCCCCGGCTGCGTTGGTCAAGTGAGTGACATTGCCAAGGGCATCGTGGTGGTAATACACCGTTCCTTCGGCCGAAGCTTTCCACAGCAGTTCATCCACCCCCGCTCCGTGCACGTACTGGGCGAGCAGCTCATCTTGCGCCGTGCGTTCTTCCACCAGGTTCCAGTTGTCGTAGTAAAAGAAGGTTGTTTTGCCCCCGAAGGTCTGTTGCACGCAGCGGTTCCGGGGGTCATACGCAAACGCAACCGTGGTGCTTCCATTCGTTGCCTTCGTCAACCGGGATTGGGCATCGTAGGTGTACGTCCAGCCGTCCAGGGTTTTCAGGTTGCCGTTGGCGTCGTACGGTAAGGCAAGGCCGCCTACGTGCGTGTACTGGTTCAGGGCATTGGGGGTGTAAAGGGTCGGAGAACCGTTGTCCGTCACCGTCGTCCGGTTGCCGGCCGCGTCCCAGTCATACGTCACGGTTTTGCCGGGATCGCCCGGGTTCCCCGCCGGATCGGTAACCTCGTACTGTACTTCCGTGACCTGGCTGGTGGCATCGTAGGCGTATACGTCGCCCCGGTCACCGTCCCGGATGACGAATGTTCTCCGGTTCAAATTGTCATACCCATATTCATACAGGGCAAAAGAAACATCGCCTTGCAGGTGGTGTATTCCCACCGGCCGGTGCTCATCGTTGTAGGCGTAATCCGTTCGGGTGCCGTTGGGCAAGCCCTTGCGGCTACGATTCCCGTTTACATCGTAGCTGTAGGAAGCAATGCCTGACCCGATGACGGATGCAAGCTGGTTTCGTTGCGAATACTCATATTCCACTGCGTTGCCCTCCGGGTAGTACAACTGGTGGCGAAGGCCGTCGGCATTGATCTCGTAACGCACGGTTTTGGCGCCTCCCGCGCCGGCCAGCGTTTGCGTCTCACCGGAAAGTTCATTGGCCGCATTGTAGGCATACGCCAGTTTGCTTACCCGGCTCGACCGGGTCTCCAACCGGCCGGCTGCGTCATAACTGCTCACCACGTCCGGGGTGGCATCGCTCCAATCGGAGGACGTTTCCCGGTTGCGGTTGTCGTACTGGTAGGTACGCACCGCCCCGGACCGCGTAGAATGGGTAGCCAGGTTCCCCACCGGGTCGTAGGTGGATTCCTCGAAGGACCCATCCGGATACGTCATCCTGGTCGGACGGTTCAACGGATCGTACGCGAAGACGTAGGACTGGCCGTTGGCATCAATGAGTTCTTTCCGGTTGCCTTCCGCATCGTATTTAATGGTCGTTACCTGCCCCTTCGGATCGGTGGTCGTGCTCAGCCGGTTCATGGCGTCGTACGTGTGTATCGTTGTCCCGCCGTCCGGCCGCCGGATGGAAGTTACGTTGCCCACGGCATCGTATCCCCATTCGGTAAGCTGCCCCAAGGCATCGGTAGCACCCGTGCGGCGGTTCTGCGCGTCATACGCGTATTCCTGCTGGTTGCCCTCCGGGTCAATGACCGTTTTGAGGTTGCCCAACGGGTCGTATTCGTAAAAGGTGCTGGCTTCCTCGTCGGTACCGGCGGCCACCGTTTCCCGGATTTTTCTCCATTCCACGTCGTATTCAATTTCGGTAATCCGGCCGCTGGGCAACGTGATGCGGGTAGGCGTGGGACTGTTGTGCGAACAACCGCAAACTCCCCCGGGCAGGTCATACGCGTAGCGGGTGACCCGGTTGAGGGGATCGGTCCTGGTGACGGGCCGGCGGAACTCATCGTAGTCGGTCGTCCAGGTGTGGCCTAACTCATTGGTGATGCGGGTACGGTTGCCGAAGCCGTCATACCCGTATTGCCTGAACGTGTTGTCGGCATTGGTCTCCCGGGTGACCAAACCCCGTTCGTTGTACTTTATCTGGGTCGTGTTCCCGCGGGCATCGGTCACAGTAGCCAGCCGGTCGGCATTGTCATAGGTGTAGCGGGTGACATTGCCTTTTGCATCCGTAAAGCTCTTTCTCAGCCCCCGGCCGTCATACTGGAAGCTTTCAATCGCGCCATTGCGGCGGGTACGGGTGAGCACCTGGCCGTACTCGTTATACGTAAACTGTTCGTTTTGCCCGTCGGGATAGTCGATGCGCGTAATCCGGTGTTTGCCGTCACGGGCGTAGGCAGTCGTTCGGCCTTTCCCGTCGGTATGGCTGGTCACCAGGTCCAGGTTATCCCTTGTCCAATGCTCCGTACTGCCGTCCGGGTGTTTGATTTCCAGCGGGTTGCCGTAGCCCGTCCGGCCGTTGAATACGGTCTCCTGGTCCAAAGCGTTACGAATGGCCTTCACGTATCCGGTTCCGCCCGAGCTGTGATCGTACGCATAGCTTGTGCTGGCCCCTGCGCCATCGGTGTATTTCTGGAGCTGGCCCCTGAGCTTCGAGCGCCGGTCGTACACCACTACCCTCCCGTTGGGGTAACAGACGGTTCGGTTCGGAATACCCGGCTGCAAACAAGCCATCAAGGCATTGGTTTTTCCATTCCGCTCTTCCATGATGAAGCCCTCGGCGACCCCCTCATTGTAAAGGTACCTCATGTCTACCGCTGCTCCGTCATAACGCGGGTCCACCGCGTGCGCCAGGTTGAGCAGGCCGCCGTGTCCACTCGGCAGGTATTCATAAAAGGCTTTGGTACCGTCTCCGTAATAAGCATGTTTGAGGTATAACTGGTTGATTCTGCCATCCTCGTTGAGCCGCCAGTCATAAAAAACGTTTCGTCCGTCACTGGTGGTCGCTTTTGAGATCACCTGAATGCCGTTGATGGTGGTATACTCAATGGCCAGGTAGCGGCCCGCCGGCTCGGTAATGCGGGCCAGTTGCCGCCGGCGGTTGTAGGTGAGCTGGTAAAGGTTTTGCTGGCTGTCGCGCATGTCCTGGAGTTGGTAATACCTGTTCCCCTGGGCATCCGTCAGCTTTTCGAACCGGTACCGGTGACCATTGTCCAACTGGAGGAAAAAACTGTTCCCCTCCTGAAAAACCCGTTTGCCCACGCCGGGTTCGGGCAGCCAACGGTTGGGGTTAAGTACGTTCTGGGTAAAGGCGTGCCGGCCGCCTTCCGGGTACACAATTTCAATCTGCGCGTGCCCCTTCGTATTGGTGCCGCGGTCGTACATTTCGTATTGCCAGCTAAAAGACCAGCCAATGCTGTTTTGCGCGCGGCTGTTGTAATAGCGCTTCCACACCAGCGGTATTTCCCCAGCCCCTCCCCATACCTGCAGGTCCTGCACTTCGCGGTGCATGTTGCCGGTGTAAGGGTCAAAAGGATTGCTCCCGGGACAGTCTTCGCAAACCTCGGGGTCACAACCCGAGTCTTGCCCTTCCCGGTCGTCGTTGCCGCACATGGATTGCCCGTACGAAGCGGGTACCGGGCCAAAAAACAATGCTGCAATTACCGCAAGACGGTACAGGGCCGGCATGAGCCATCCGGCATGAATACGGCTTAAAGTGTTCATATCGTAGTTCTTTTAAAGCTAGTTTTCGGCTACGGGCGGTTCTTCCCCGACCCAGAGATTGATTACCTTCTCGTCGTTACCCTTTCGCAGCATGATCCGGAACAGTCCCGGGCTACTGGTCGCCCTGAAACGGAAAGAAATTTCCCGGCGGGAGTCCAGGGTTAATTCTTCCACCTTTTTTTCCTTCTCCAGTGAGCCACCGTCTTGCACGAGAACCACCACTTTTTCTCCCTTGCGGCCTTGCGGGTACAACACAGTAATGGGAATCACTGCTCCCGGCCTGATGTTGGACACGCGGTCAAAAAAGCCTGCCTGGTTGGGTTCCACCTGGACGTACTTATTGGGAGTACTCCGGGTACGGGCAGTGCCGGCTGATTCCGAAGGAGCCTGGGCGCGCCGGGCGTTGTCTGCCAAAGCTTTGTTGGTCAATTTGAAGCGACAGATTGCTTGTTCTCCCCATTCGGAGCGCTTTTCTTGTCCAAGCGTTTTGAAGGGAAGCAATAGGCCCCAAGCCGTGAAGAACAGCAGGAGAGGAACCTCTTTTCGGGTAAAAGGATTGGAATGCATACACAGTTTGCTTTAGGTGGGTACTGAGAATCTGCGGTAATACGGAGGGCAAGCCGGTTCCCGTCCGCAGCCAAAAAAAAGTGCGACCGGACGGACCATGCCCGTAAACAATAGAAGAATGACTGAGCACTGGGTCAGGCTGTTTCTTCTTGACTTCTTCGGAGAACCTTTGCTGTTCCTCACCAGGAAAAAAACTACCGGAGGACAAGAAGAATGGATACCAAGCCGAACATGGTGAGACGGTTACTCCGCTGCGATAGCAGAAGGAGGCTCAAAAGGAGCCTTTTGAAGGAATGCACCAATGGTGGCTACGCCTATATCCTGACCGAAAGATAGAACGGCTTTGCTTTTGCCGGATGACGTATAGTTGCAAAAGCATGGCGTTTTCTGGCAGGGGGGCATGGCCGGGAAATGCCTTGGCGGACCCGGTGGGTTGGTCCGTGACGTAGGGTTGCAAAAGCATGGTTTTTTCTTGCAAAGGGTCCAACGCAAAAAAGGCAAGCCCCGTTTCCGGGACTTGCCTCACTCCGAACCCAACTAAACCATTCCTGCCTGTTATTCGCCTGAGCTGCCGGCCTTGGTAGCGCCGCTGCGCATGGTGTTGGCAATGTCGGAAGCCATCTGGCCGTGCTTGCGGATAGAAGGCAGCAGCGTGGTGGCGTACTCCTTCAGCCGGGCATCCTGGCCGTTTTTCGACTGGCTCTCAAACAGGGCCGCCGTTTTTGCGTGGTCCTTGACCTGGCCCTGGATGTATTCGCGGTCAAACGCCGCGCCGGTAAGTTTCGACAGTTTATCCATCATGGTGCGGTGTTCCGGGGAGAGCATCGTGGGATCGTCGAAGTCGGCCGAACCCGTGCCCGTAGTAGCGTGACTGCCCGCGTGGCCCATCGTGCTGCTGTTGACCGAGCCGGGAGAGGTTGCACCCGACGGGCTGGTCGTGGCGCCGGTCGTGGAGCCCGTGCCCGAAGCACCCATCGTGCCGGTGCCGGTTGCACCCGTAGTGCCGGTGCCCATCTGTTCGGGGGCGTTGTTGCCGCTGGCCCCGGTGGTACCGGTGGTACCCACCGAGGGGCTGCCGCTGCCCGTGGTACCCGTGGCGCCCGTAATGGCGTGGCTGCCGGCGTGGCCCGTAGTGCTGTGGTCAGTGGTGCCGGCCGACGTAGCGCCCGAAGCAGGGGTGGTGGCGCCGGTGGCAGATCCGGTGCCTGCCGAACCCGTGGCGCCGGTGTTGCCCATGGCGCCGCCCGTCGCTGCCGTGCCGGTGCCCATCTGTTCGGGACCGCTCATGGCTACGCCCGATACAATGGCCTTCAACTGGTCGTTGGCGCTGCCGTGCTCATCAATCATCATCTGCGCAAATTCTTTCACTTTCACCGAAGCGCCTTTTTGCAGGGCCAGTTTTGCCATCATGATCTCAGCCATGTTGGCCTCCATCGCTTTCTGGGCAAAGGCCTGATCGTCCATCTGGCTCATCGACCCGGACGACGCCGTGCCGGAAGTGCCGGCCCGCGACGTGGACGACGAAGAAGTGCTGGGCGTGGTTGTCTGCGCATCGGCGGAAGCCACCGTGCCCACCAACCCCGCGCACACTGCCAGTGCCGTTGTTATGTGTTTGAAGTTCCTTTTCATAACTGGTTTCAAGAATTGTTTCTAGTTGTTATACTGGCCGTTGCAAGGGCGGGTTTCGCAAGAAAGTAAATATTTTAAGCTGTAACTGGACAGTAAACAGGGAACAGTAATCAGTGAACAGTAAACATCGGGGTGCGTGCTTACCGCCTGCGGATGATTACTGATTACTGATCACTGATCACTGTTCCCTGTTTACTGATCACAATTCGTACGACATGCGGAACCGGGCCAGCTCGATGTTGGCGTAGCCGAGCCCTTCGAGGTCTTCCTTCAGCTTGCGCATGCCTTCCTTCTCGCCGTGCACCAGGAAGATCTTGCCGATCTGCTCCTTGTCCTGGCAGATGAGGAATTTGGCAATGTCGCCGAAATCGGCGTGGGCACTGAACTCCTTCATCTCCATCACGTCGGCCTTCACTTCGAACTCTTCGCCCATGATGTTGACCCGCTGCGCCCCGGCCACCAGTTTGCCGCCCAGCGTGGAAGGTTCGCAGTAGCCCGTAATCAGCACCGTATTGCGCGAGTCGGATATGTTTTGCTTGAGGTGGTGCCGGATGCGCCCCGCCTCCATCATGCCCGACGAGGAGATGATGATGCAGGGCTCGTCTACCAGGTTGAGCAGCTTGGAGTCGTCGGCCTCCACCACGAAGTGCAGGTGCTTGAAGCCGAACGGGTCGGGGTCTTCGAAGCGCATGTACTCCCGGAGTTCGTCGTTGAAGCATTCGGGGTGCGACTTGATGATCTCGGTGGCGTACACCGACATGGGGCTGTCCACGAACACCTTGATCTTGCCCAGCCGGCCGGCTTCGGCCAGGCGGTTGAGCGAATAGATCAGTTCCTGGGTGCGTCCCACGCTGAAGGCCGGGATGAGCAGCTTGCCGCCGCGTTCCACGCAGGTTTCCCGCACGATCTGTTCCAGCCGTTCCTCGCTGCCTTCGGAGCCCAGGTGGAATTTATCGCCGTAGGTCGATTCGCAGATGATGACGTCGGCCTGCGGAAAGGGCTGCGGGGCCTTGAGGATGCGGTTGGCGAAGCGGCCGATGTCGCCCGAAAAGCAGAGGCGGGTCGTTTTGCCGTCTTCCCGCACCGTCAGGTTCACGGCCGCGCTGCCCAGCACGTGGCCCGCATCCGTAAACAGCAGTTGGACGCCTTCTTCGATCCGGTATTTCTGGTTGTAGGGCACCGTTTCGAACCGTTTAAGGCTCTCCCGGGCGTCTTCCTCGGTGTAGAGCGCCTCGTCGGTAACGTCTTCGCTGGACTGCTGAATGCGGGCACTGTCGAGCATGAGCAGTTGGCACAACTCCAGCGTGGGCGGCGTGCAGAAAATCCGGCCCGTAAATCCTTCTTTTACCAGCTTGGGAATCAGGCCGCAGTGGTCGACGTGGGCGTGTGACAGCACCAGGTAGTTTACCATCGAAGGTTGAAAGCCGAATTCCTGGTTGAGTTCTTTCGTCTGGCTGCCTTTGCCCTGGAAGAGGCCGCAGTCCAGCAGAATCCGGGTGCCGTTCTCCAGGGTAAGCAGGTGCTTGCTGCCCGTTACCATCTGGGCGGCACCGTAAAAAGTAATGGTCATGTGATAAGTCGTAAGTCGTAAATCATAGGTCTCAAGCAGGATCGGGGAGGGAACGTTGGCGTGGGTCCCGGCTCCGGCCGCTTGCGATACGGCCCAAAAAGAGGGCCGCCCGTTTTATCACGGACGGCCCCTTGAAAAGTTGTTTGGCCGTAGCCCTTAGTGAAAAGCTCAGACTTGCGACTTCGTCACTGGTAAAGACGCAGTTCGTCGCGTCTCTATTTACGACTATTTTTTACCTCTTCTCGCCGACCCACTTGAAGTACGACACGGACAGCGGGGGCAGCACGAGGCGGAGCGAAAAGTCTTTGCCCTGCGAACGGACGTACTCGGCTTCCTGGCCGCCGTAGTTGCCCATGCCGCTGCCGCCGTACACCTCGGCGTCGGAGTTGAAGATTTCCTTCCAGAAGCCCTTTCGGTTGACGCCCATGCGGTACTCCATGCGGGGCACCGGCGTAAGGTTGCAGACCACCAGGATCACCTCGTCGGGGTTTTTGCCCTTGCGCAGGAAGCCGATCACGCTGTTTTCGGAGTCGGTTACGTTGGACCATTCGAAGCCCGTGTGCTCGAACTGCAATTCGTAGAGGGCCGGTTCGGTGCGGTAGAGCCCGTTGAGGTCGCGCAGGACCTGCTGCACGCCCTGGTGGTATTTGAATTCCAGCAGGTGCCAGTCGAGGCTGCGTTCGTGGCCCCACTCGGTGGTCTGGCCGAACTCACCGCCCATGAACAGCAGCTTGGTGCCCGGGTGGCCGTACATGTACCCGTACAGCGTCCGCAGGTTGGCGAACTTCTGCCATTCGTCGCCGCTCATCTTGTAGATCAGCGGGTGTTTGCCGTACACCACCTCGTCGTGGGAGAGGGGCAGCATGAAGTTTTCGGTAAACGCGTAGATGGCGCTGAACGTGATTTCGCCGTGGTGGTACTTGCGGTACACCGGTTCGTTGGCAAAGTACGACAGCGTGTCGTGCATCCAGCCCATCATCCACTTCATACCGAAGCCCAGGCCACCCAGGTACGTGGGCCGCGACACGCCGGTGTAGGCCGTTGATTCTTCGGCAATGGTCTGCACGTCGGGGAATTCGCGGTACACCGTTTCGTTGAACTCCTTGAGGAACGCAATGGCTTCCAGGTTTTCGCGGCCGCCGTAAATGTTGGGAATCCATTCGCCCTCCTTCCGCGAATAGTCGAGGTAGAGCATGGAGGCCACCGCGTCCACGCGCAGGCCGTCAATGTTGAAGCGGTCGAGCCAGAAGAGGGCGTTGCTGATGAGGAAAGCCCGCACCTCGCTGCGGCCGTAGTTGAAAATGTAGCTCTGCCAGTCGGGGTGGAAGCCCTGCCGCGGGTCGGCGTGTTCGTACAGGTGCGACCCGTCGAAGTAGATCGGGCCGTGCAGATCACCCGGGAAGTGGCTCGGCACCCAGTCGAGGATTACCCCGATGCCGGCGCGGTGGAAGGCGTCGACCAGGTACATAAAGTCCTGCGGCGTGCCGTAGCGGCTCGACGGGGCGAAGTAGCCCGTGATCTGGTAGCCCCACGAGCCGTAGAAGGGGTGCTCCATGATGGGCATGAATTCCACGTGCGTAAAGCCCAGGTCCTTCACGTAGGCGGGCATCTCCTCGGCCATTTCGCGGTAGGTGAGGGAGCGGTTGTTCTCGTCAGCCTTGCGCTTCCACGAACCGATGTGCACCTCGTACACCGACCACGGCTGCGGCTTGCCCGCTACGTCGCGGCGCCCCTGCATCCACGACTGGTCCTGCCACGCGTAGCCGCCCAGGTCCCAGACCACCGAAGCCGTCAGGGGCGGCTCCTCCCAGCGGAAGGCAAACGGGTCGCCCTTCTCCACGCGGTAGCCGTTGATGCTGGATTGGATGAAATATTTGTACAGGTCGCCGTGCCCGGCGCCGGGTACGAAGCCTTCCCAGATGCCCGAGCCGTCGAAACGGACGTAAAGCGGGTGGCTCTCCCGGTTCCAGCCGTTGAAGCTGCCGATCACCGACACCTGCTCGGCGTTAGGCGCCCATAGGGCAAAGTAGGTACCCTTGGTGCCGTTGTGCTCCATCACGTGCGAGCCCAGCTTTTCGTACAGCTTGAAGTGCTTGCCCGACTTGAACAGGTACACGTCGAGGTCCGAAAGCAGGCTGACGCCGGGCACGGACAGCGTTTCGGGCCGCGGGAGCGCCGGGGTCCGGCCTGCCGGGGCAATGTCGTTGGGTTGCGGATCGGGAGCCGGGGGCTGAGCCTGGGCAAGCGTAACGTCAGCTTCTTGGTTATCCATGAGCAATGGTTTAGGTTTTGGGGATAAGAAAAGTCACTTGGCGTGATTTTTTCGTTTTTTACGGGCAAAGTAGGCCCGAAGGATGTACAAATGCAAGGATAAAACCGAAAAAAGGTGCCAGCTTTACGACGGGGCCCGAATGTAGAATTGATTAAGAATCAGGCGGATGCTCGTAACTTGATCCGCAAATTCGGAAGAGAACGAATTGCGTACGCCCAAACAATATTTGCCCGCAACCAGTAGTAGGCAGGGGCCGGCCGGGCCAATGCATCCTCCCCCGGCCCGGACCCTTGCACCCATCAACCCCGACCGACCCATGAAGACCCGAACCATTCTGCTCGAAAGCCGTCCGCAGGGAACACCCACCGAAGGTAACTTCCGGTTTACCGAAACCGAACTGCCGCCGCCCGCCGACGGTGAGGTGTTGCTCAAGGCGCTGTACGTGTCGGTAGACCCCTACATGCGCGGCCGCATGAGCGAAGCCAAGTCGTACGTACCGCCGTACGAACTGCACCAGCCCATCCGGGGCGGCGTGGTGGCCGAGGTGGTGGAGAGCCGGCACGAGAAGTTTCCCAAAGGCACGGCCGTGGTAGGCGACCTGCCCTGGCAGGAGTACACGCTGTCCAACGGTAAGGGACTCAACCGGGTACACCCCAACCTGGCCCCGCTGAGCTACTACCTGGGCGTGCTGGGCATGCCGGGCCTGACGGCCTACTTCGGCCTGCTCGACATCGGCAAGCCGCAGGAAGGCCAAACGGTAGTGGTATCGGGAGCAGCCGGGGCGGTAGGCAGCGTAGTGGGGCAACTGGCCCGGATCAAGGGCTGCCGCGCGGTGGGCATCGCCGGCACCGACGAAAAAGTGCAGTACCTGAAAGAAACGCTGGGCTTCGACGCGGCCATCAACTACAAAACCGCGCCAAACCTGCGGCAGGCCCTGGCCGAAGCCTGCCCGGGCGGCGTGGACGTGTACTTCGACAACGTGGGCGGCCCCGTCACCGACGCCGCGTATTCGCTCCTCAACAACTTTTCGCGCATCGTCATCTGCGGGCAGATCGCCTACTACAACGCCACCGAGCCGCCCGTGGCGCCGCGGGTGGAGTCGCGGCTGCTCATCAAGCGGGCCCTCATGCAGGGCTTCATCGTGACCGACTACGCCGCCCGGTTCAGCGAGGGCATCAAAGCCCTGGCCGACTGGGTGAAGGAAGACAAAATCAGCTACGAAGAAACCGTGGCGGAAGGCTTCGAAAACATTCCCGCCGCCTTCCTGGGGCTTTTCCGGGGCGAAAACACGGGCAAGCAACTGGTGAAAGTAGCCGACTACAGTGGGTAAGGTTTTCGTGGTTTGATTGGATCAGGGCCGGTTCAGCGCCTCGGAAACCAGCCGGGAAAGCAAGGCGGCCTCCTGCACGATCATGAAGTGGCCGCCGCCGGGGATGGGGATAAAGTTTTGGATGCGGTCGGCGGGAAAAATCCGGTCGGCGGTGCCGTGCAGGTGCACCAGGCCAGGCACGGGAGCCGGGGGCTGCCAACGCACCACCTCGTTGACGGCCCAGCGCAGGAACGCCGGGTCGGTATCGCGGACAATTTCCCGCAGGAGCCGGGCTTCCCCGCGGGTGCGGACGGAGAAATAGTAGTTGCCCGTCAAGGTGTTGCCGGCCTTCAGGAGCCGGCCGGGCACGAGGCGGTGCACCCCCGTCCGGCGCACGAGGGCAATGGTGCGGGGCATTTCGGCGGGGCCTTTGATGCTGGAGAGGATGATTACCCGGCGGCAGGGGAGGAGGGCGGCAACCTCCTGGGCGACGATGCCCCCGAAGGAGACGCCCAGGAGCGTAACGGGACCCTGCGCATCGAACTGGGCCAGCAGCCGGCGGGCGTACGCGCGGAGGGGTTCGTGCCGCCCCGGAGGCAGCCACTGCACGTGGACCATTTCCACCCCGGGCAGGTTGATGAATTTGAACACCCGCTGGTCGGCGCCCAAGCCGCTGAGGCAGTACAGTTTATGCATGCATTTACAAGGATGTGCTACCGGGCTCGTCTACAGTTTTTCTATTTGTTCCTGAGTTAACCCGGTCGTCTCAGCGATAATCTGCACATCAACGCCTTTCTGTTTAAACCGTCTGGCCAGTTCAAAGCGTTCTTCCTGCCGACCCTCTTGCCGACCCTCCTGCAAGCCTTCTTCTCTGCCTTCCTGTCGGCCTTGCTCTCTTCCTTGCTCCCGTCCTTCGTGCTTGGCGGTTTCAATGACGCTGTAGTTGTCCCAGTAAACCTTAAGGCTTTCGTCGTAGGTTCTCATCTCTTCGGGGTTTAGTTTGGCTACTTCTGCCTGGTTGAATAACTTTTTGAATATCTTCTCCTGCAACTTTTTGGGTATCTCTTGCAACTTGTGCAAATGCTTGAGTACGTAGAGCCATTTGTCGAAGTGGGTCAGTAGTTCTGCCTCGCTTTTCTTAAAGCGGGGCATTTCAAGATATATAAACGTTAATTTATCGAAAAAGACTTCAAAAGTGTGCTTGTCGAGTAGCTGCACCTCTCTTAAGTAGCGTTCCTGACCGCTTAAGTCGGGAAAAGCGAAGTTCAAGACACAAATTGTGTAGACGGCTTTCAACTGGTAGTCCCAATGCCCGCCTTTCTCGGCTTGTTCGCGCAGGGGAAAAGTAGCGTAGTAGATGCTGCGGTCCTTGAAGTACAAGTGGCTCGCATTCTGCACCTCGATGATGAACTTCTCGCCTTTCTCGTTTTCGCAGTACAGGTCATAGACGGCTTTGCGGTCGGTTTCGGTTCGGCCCTGCTGCTCGGTGTTAAGGTACGTGAGGTCCTTGACCTGCTCCCGGTCGCCCAGCACCTGGTTCACGAAGTCAATGAGCAAATCCTTATTGAATTCCGTGCCGAACAGCCGCTTGAAGCCAAAATCAGTGAATGGATTGATGTACCGGTCCTTTATTTTCATGCCCTAAAAATAGTGCATGGAAACCATATTTGTTTACTATTGTCCTAATATTATTTATTTCATGTTATATTATTTTTACCTGCTCGGGTTTCGTCAGCGGGCAGGTGCGTATCTGGTACGGGATACTGTCTGCGCGTCCCGCAATAGCCACCCTTACAAAATCTTTCATAACCCAAAGCATTACGGATAAGTATAATACAACCAAATATAGGCGACCCCTCCTGTCCGGACGCATTCGCCCGTGCGCTAAGGTAAATATGACACCTCCCGGGGCCGGAAAGGTTTGCCGACAACTCATTGAACGTTCAAAATTCAGCATTTACTATTCTCTACCTTCCCAATCGGTTCCGTACGCACTTATGACCCATCCAGCAGCGGCTCCCCATTCCCTGATTGCCCCCGCAACCCCCGCCCCCGGCAACTTCCTGTGGTGGCAGGAGGGCATCATCTACCAGATTTATCCGCGTTCCTTCCAGGACGGCAACAACGACGGGGTGGGCGACCTGGCCGGCATCGTCAGCCGCCTCGACTATCTCAAGTGGCTGGGCGTGGACGCCGTCTGGCTGTCGCCGATCTTCGCCTCGCCCATGGCCGACTTCGGCTACGACATCTCCGACTATACGGCCGTGCACCCGCTGTTCGGTACGATGGAAGACTTTGACCGGCTCCTGGCCGAAGTGCACCGGCGGGACATGAAACTGCTCCTCGACCTGGTACCCAACCACACCTCCGACCAGCACCCCTGGTTCCTCGAATCACGGTCTTCCCGCGACAACCCCAGGCGGGACTGGTACCTGTGGCACGACCCGGCTCCCGACGGCGGCCCGCCCAACAACTGGCTGAGCGTCTTCGGCGGTTCGGGCTGGGAGTGGGACGAGAAAACCGGCCAGTACTACTACCACGCCTTTCTGAAGGAACAGCCCGACCTCAACTGGCGCAACCCCGAGGTGCAGCAGGCCATGCTCGACGTGATGCGCTTCTGGCTCGACAAGGGCGTGGACGGCTTCCGCGTGGACGTGATCTACCACGTAATCAAGGACGCCGCATGGCGCAACAACCCGCCCAACCCCGACTACCGGCCCGGCATGGCTACCTACGACCAGCAGATTCCGGCGTACTCCACCGACCAGCCGGAGGTGCACCAGATCGTATCGATGATGCGGGCGGTGATGGACGAGTACAACGAACGGGTGATGATCGGGGAAATTTACCTGCCCATCCACAAACTGGTGACCTATTACGGCGCCGACAACCGGGGCGCCCACCTGCCCTTTAACTTCCAGTTGATCGTGCTGCCGTGGAACGCCCGGCAGATTGCCCTGGCCATTGACCAGTACGAAGGAGCCCTGCCCAGCGGCGGCTGGCCCAACTGGGTGCTGGGCAACCACGACCAGCCCCGCATTGCCAGCCGGGTGGGCCACGCCCAGGCCCGGGTAGCGGCCGTGCTGCTGCTCACGCTGCGGGGTACGCCTACCCTCTACTACGGCGACGAGATCGGCATGCGCGACGTGCCCATTCCGCGCGAACTGGTACGCGACCCCCAGGGCCTCAACATGCCCGACCTCGACCTGAGCCGCGACCCGGAACGCACCCCCATGCAGTGGGACGCCAGTCCGTACGGCGGCTTTACCAACACGGTGCCCTGGCTGCCCCTGGCCGACGATTACCGGCGCGTGAACGTGGAAGCGGCCCAGCGGGCCGAGGATTCGGTGCTGACCCTGTACCGCCGCCTGATTGCCCTGCGCCGCGCCGAGCCGGCCTTGCGCATCGGCAAGTATGCCCCCGTACCCACCGAAGGCAATATCCTGGCCTACCTGCGGGAGTATGAGGGGAGCCGCTTCCTGGTGATTCTCAACCTGGCGCACCGGACCTGCCATTTTGCCATGCAACACCTGGCTTCCGAAGGAAAAGTAGTACTCGACACCATTCCCGAACGCGAAGGCATGACCGTCCGCGGCCGGGTGAGCCTCAACGGCGACGAAGGAATGGTAATCAAGCTGTCATAACGAGTCATTAGTCATTGGTTAATGGTCATTGGCAAGTCGTGATTTGCGGCAGCCCAATGACCACTGGCCAATGACCATTAAACCACCATCTCCCATGTCTGACAACCCATCCGCATCCCTCTGGTGGCAAAAAGGGGTGATCTACCAGGTATACATCCGCTCCTTCCAGGACAGCAACGGCGACGGCATCGGTGACCTGCCCGGCATCATTTCCCGCCTCGACTATCTCCAGTGGCTGGGGGTGGATGCCGTCTGGGTAACGCCCATGTACCCCTCGCCCATGAAGGACTTCGGCTACGACATTTCCGACTACCAGGGCGTGCACCCCCTGTTTGGGACCATGCGCGACTTTGAAACGCTGGTGGCCGAGGTGCACAAGCGGGACATGAAGATCGTGCTGGACTTCGTGCCCAACCACACTTCCGACCAGCATCCCTGGTTCCTCGAATCACGGTCGTCGCGCGACAATCCCAAGCACGACTGGTACCTCTGGCGCGACCCGCGGCCGGGGGGCATTCCGCCCAACAACTGGCTGAGCGTACTGGGCGGCACGGCCTGGGAGTGGGACGACAAGACCGGCCGGTACTACTACCATGCCTTCCTCAAAGAGCAACCCGACGTCAATTGGCGCAACCCGGAGGTGCAGGAGGCCATGCGCGGGGTGATGCGCTTCTGGCTGGAGAAGGGCATCGACGGCTTCCGGGTAGACGTGATGTGGCATTTGCTGAAGGACGAACGGTACCGCGACAACCCGCTCAACCCGGATTACGCCCCGTCGCAGCCCACCTACGACCGCTTCGTGCCCGTGTATTCCACCGACCAGCCCGAAGTCCACGAGGCCGTAGCCCTGCTGCGGGAGCAAATCGACGCGTACCCCGACAAGGTGCTGATCGGCGAAATGTACCTGCCTACCGACAAGGTCGTGGACTACTACGGCTACGACAACCGCGGGGCGCACCTGCCGGGAAACTTCCAGTTGCTGCTGGCTTCGTGGAATGCCCGCGAAATTGCCCTCGGCATCGACAAGTACGAAGGGGCGCTGCCCGATGACGCCTGGCCCAACTGGGTGATCGGCAACCACGACCGGCCCCGGGTGGCCACCCGTTACGGCAAGGAGCAGGCCCGCCTGGCCGCCGTGCTGCTGCTGACGCTGCGCGGTACGCCCACCCTCTACTACGGCGACGAACTGGGCATGCGCAACGTGCCCATTCCGCCCGACCAGGTGGTAGACCCGCAGGGCCTCAACGGGGGCGAAAGCCGCGACCCCCAGCGTACCCCCATGCAGTGGGACGACGGGCCCAACGCTGGCTTTACGACCGGCCGGCCCTGGCTGCCGCTGGCGGAGGGGTACCGGGAAGAAAACGTAAAGGTACAACGCGACGACCCGGCCTCGGTGCTTTCGCTCTACCGGCGGCTCCTGGCGCTGCGGCGGGCTGAGCCGGCCCTGCACGTGGGCACGTACGCCCCCGTACCGTTGGAGGGCGACCTGATTGCCTACCTGCGGGAAGCGGGAAAGGAGCGGTTCCTGGTGGTGCTGAACCTGGGTGAACAACCTACGCAATTCAGGCCCGAACAATTCCCGTTCGGAGGCCGCATTGCGCTGGGCACCGATCCCCGCCGGGAGGGCGAGGCGGTACGCGACGGCGTGAAGCTTGCGGGGAATGAGGGGGTGGTGATTGCCCTGGCAAACGGGTGACGCCGCTTTCAGAAAGCTTGCCAGAGAATGCCCGTGGTCAGCCAAAGACCCGACACCCGCAGCCGGTCGTGAACGTAGGAGAACGATTTGTTGTAGGACAACGCTACGAACACCTTGTTGCGGGTTCCCAGGTCCTTTTCCAGCCCCGCCCCCACATTGATGCCGTACGTATTGTTCTGAAGGGGCGCGTTTGCCGCGAAATCTACGCTTACGCCCTCCGCGGCATCCCGGGTGAAGCCTTTACTGCCCAGAACGAAAGCAATGGGCGCCCCGGCCCGGGCGAAAGGCCGCATGCGGCGGCCCCGGAACCGGTAGAGGAGGAAAAGTTCGGTTTGCAATACTTCCAGCTGGTAATTTACCGCCGAACGCCGGTCCAGGAAGTCGTATTTAACGCCGCTGAATGCGTACCGTTGATAGCCCGCGTATAACCCCAGGGAGAGCTTGTCGTTGATCCTCGGGGCATTGGCTTGCAGGGAAATGCCCGCGCCGGAGGCAAGGTTGCCGGGTGCATCTACGTCGTCGTATTTCTGGTAGAAGGGATCGTAACGCACGTGCTGCACGACACCGGTGGCGGATGCGCCCAAATAGTAAGCCGGCTTGGGGAATTTCTTCTTATAAACTGTACATTTCTCGGTGGAACATACGGCCCGGTGGTAGGCTTCGGAGATGGCTACCAGGTCTTCGCGGTGGAGGTTGATCCTGTTTACGCGTTGGGCTACCCCGGGCGCATCACTGAAGTAGCTGCTGAGCAGGCCCTTGTACTGGTTGGTGCGCATGGAGTACGTGATCCCGTTGGCGCTTTTGAGGTACCTTACGTTGTTGTTCAGTTCCTGCATGCCGTCGTTCTGCTGCGCTCCCGCATTTTTTACGATGAAAAACCGGTCCTGCGCGGTGCTTTTGAGGTAGTATACCGTAACGATGCCTTCAATGAGGCATTCCAGGAACACTTTTTCGTTGGCCCCGTCCGTTTTGATGGTGTGCGATACGTACTTTTTATCGTTGCTGAAACGGTAAGCGGCAATATCACCGGGCAAAAAAGTTTGTTTGTCACCTTCGGGGCTGCTTTTGAATGAGCAGGCCCGGGCGTTTTCCGTTTCTCCGTTATGGGCAATGTAGCCCGCAAGCGTATCGCCGGCAGTGGTAACAACGTAGCCTTCCCGGAAGTGGGACTGCGCAAATGCGGTCAGTGACGGGCAGAGGAGCAGGAGCGCAAAGAGGTGTTTCATGGAAAAAGTTAAGATGGTACCAATCTAATGACCAGCCGCTTGTTTTCGATGAATACCGTCTTTACTTCGGCGTAAGTTTCAAGGGGAAAGTACCGTTTCTGACGTACGCCGGTGCCTGGAACTGCACGGCCGGAAGCCTTCCGTTTCCCGCCTACCTGAGGGGCGAATCAGGCTCCTTCGCCATGGCGTTGTACACCATCTTGTCCATCCAGCCGGGCAGCCACTTGTTGAGAAACACCGTGAGCTTGCCCTGGGTGGTGAGGATTAGGTATTTTTTGCGCTTTTCCACGGCCCGCAGAATGTGTCCGGCCACTTCTTCCGGGCGCATCATCTTCTGTTCGTCCCGCGGCGATTCACCCTGCGCCGTGCCGTCTTTGGCCAGCGCCGCGTTGCGGATGTTGGAGGCCGTAAAGCCCGGGCAGGCAATCAGCACGTGCACGTCCTTTTTGCGCATTTCGGTCCGCAGCGTTTCCAGGAAGCCCTGCATGGCGAACTTGGAGGCCGAGTAGCCCGTGCGGGCCGGCAGGCCGCGAAAGCCGGCAATGGACGAAATGCCCACCACGGACCCTTTGGCCGCGATCAGGTGGGGCAGGCAGTACTTGGTGGCGTAGAGGGTGCCGTAAAAATTGATGTCCATCACCTTCCGGATCACGTCGAGGTCCACGTCTTCGAACAGGGCCCGCATCGAGATGCCGGCATTGTTGATGAGCACGTCGATGCGGCCGTACCGGCGCAGGGTCTCTTCCACCATCTTCCGGTTGTCGGCCTCCACGCTGACGTCGGCCACCACGGCCAGGTTGTCGATGCCCCGGGCGGTGAGGTGATCGGCCACGGCCCGGAGGTTGGCGGCGTTGCGGCCGGTGATGACCACGCGGGCCCCGGCCCCGCCAAACACCTCCGCGCAGGCTTTGCCGATGCCCGAGGAAGCGCCGGTGATGATTACCACTTTGTTTTTCATGCGCTGCAAAGAAAGTAGAATTTACGGACATGCTCCTTTGAAAAGGTATACCCGGGCGCCGGGAAACCCCGCCGGAAAATGGGTATTTTCCATCACTCAGCAACCCGCTCTGCACCATGAACATTCACGGCAAGGCCCGCAAAGAGAATACCTACGACGCCATTGTGGTCGGCTCCGGCATCAGCGGGGGCTGGGCGGCCAAGGAACTCACGCAGAAGGGCCTCAAAGTGCTCCTGCTCGAACGCGGCCGCGACGTAAAGCACGTCACCGACTACCCCACCGCCCAGACGCCCACCTGGGAACTCAGGCACCGGGGCCGCGTGACGCCCTATGACCGCGAACACTACGCCTTGCAGGGCCGCAACTACAACGTGCACGAGGGCAACCGGCACTTTTACGTGGACGAAAAGGAGCACCCGTACGTGCAGACCAAAAATGACTTGTTCACCTGGGTACGCGGGTACCAGGTCGGCGGCCGGTCGCTGACTTGGGGGCGACACTGTTACCGCCTTTCAGACCTCGACTTCGAGGCCAACGCCAAAGAAGGCGTCGCCATCGACTGGCCGATCCGCTACAAAGACCTGGCCCCCTGGTACAGCTACGTGGAAAAATTCACCGGCATCAGCGGCAGCCGGGAAAACCTGCCCCAACTGCCCGACAGCGAGTTTCTGCCCCCCATGGAGCTGAACTGCCTGGAAGCGCATTTTAAAGAGAAAGTGACGGGGCATTTCCGCAACCGGCACGTGATCCCGGGCCGGGTAGCCAACCTCACGACCCCGGTTGAAGGCCGCGGCGTGTGCCAGTACCGCAACCTTTGCGACCGGGGCTGCCCCTACGGCGGCTACTTCAGTTCGAACGCGGCCACCCTGCCGGTTGCCTTCCAAACGGGAAACCTGACGCTGAAGCCCAATTCGGTGGTGCTCAAAGTCCTCCACGACGAAGCCAAAGGCAAGGCGGGCGGAGTGGAAGTGCTCGACACCGAAACGGGGAAAACGATCACGTACCACGCCCGGGTGATCTTCCTCAACGCCAGTACCATTGCCACCACCCTGATCATGCTCCAATCCGTATCGGACCGCTTCCCCGGCGGGCTGGGCAACGACTGCGAGGAGTTGGGCCACAACCTGATGACGCACCCCAAGACCGGGGCCGGCGGCGTCTTCGAGGGCATGACCGACAAATACTACTACGGCCGCAAGGCCAACGGCCTCTACATTCCCCGCTTCCGCAACGTGGGCGACAAGCACCCCGACTACCTGCGGGGCTTCAACTACCAGGGCGGCGCTTCCCGCAGCCGGCGCAACCCCGCTGACTTCGAAGGGCCCGGCCTGGGCGCCGAATTCAAGGAATTCGTGGCGCAGCCCGGCGCCTGGTCCATCGGGCTGAGCGGCTTCGGGGAGCAGTTGCCCTACCACGACAACCAGGTGCGCGTCAGCAAGGCAGTCAAGGACGTGCACGGGCTGCCCGTGGCCGAAATCGACTTCGAGTGGAAGGACAATGAGCTGAAAATGGCCAAAGACATGGTGGCGTCGGCCCGCGAAATGCTCGAAGCCGCCGGCTGCACCGACGTCAGCGAACACTACGGCGTAAAGGCGCCGCTCCGCACCACGGCCCACGAGATGGGCACCGCCCGCATGGGCCGCGACCCCAAAACCTCGGTGCTCAACCCGCACAACCAGGTGTGGGGCTGCCCCAACGTGTACGTCACCGACGGCGCCTGCATGACCTCCAACTCCTGCGTGAACCCGTCACTCACCTACATGGCCCTTACCGCCCGGGCCTGCGACCACGCCGTGGAGCAGATGAAGCAGCAGGTGATTTGAAGGAGGGAAAGTCAGTTACGCCCCTGCGTACGTCGCCGGGCTTACGGGTTCTTCTCTGCCAAATTGTCACACTATACTTAAACCCCGTTTTTGCGTAAAGAGCCATCAGAATGGCTTTTTTTGCGTAACCCGTTGCATTACAGCCGAACGGGCACGTTGCCCAAAAAAAATGTAGCTTTGCGGACACTCCGTTGCCTGTTTTTTGTTACTAGTTCACGACTGTATCTCATAGATTAACGCATATATGTTTGATTTTCTAACCAAGGGAATAACCAAGCTATTCGGCACCAAGTCCGACCGGGACATCAAGGAGTTGTTGCCGTACGTGGGCCGGGTGAATGAGGCGTTTGCGAAGTTACAATCCCTTACCGACGACCAACTGCGGGGCAAAACCGCCGAAATAAAAGGGTCCATCCAGCAGGCGCTGCAGAACACCGACGACCAGTTGACGGCGCTGCACAAGCGCATCGCCGAGGAGCAGACCCTCGACGTGACGGCCAAAGAAGCCATTTTTAACCAGATCGACCAACTCGAAAAGGAACGCAACAAGCAACTGGAAGTCGTACTGCTCGAAGTGCTGCCGGATGCTTTTGCCGTGGTGAAGGAGACGGCCCGCCGCTTCAAGGAAAACGGCCAGCTCGACGTAGAAGCCACGCTGTTTGATAAAAAATTATCGGCCACCAAGCAGAACGTCCGCATTGAAGGCGACCGGGCCGTGTGGCTCAACCGCTGGCTGGCCGCCGGCACCGAAATTACCTGGGACATGGTGCACTACGACGTGCAGCTCATCGGCGGCGTGGTGCTGCACCAGGGCAAGATATCCGAAATGGCGACGGGCGAAGGAAAAACGCTGGTGGCTACGCTGCCCGCCTTCCTCAATGCCCTGGCCGGCCGCGGCGTGCACATCGTAACCGTCAACGACTACCTGGCCAAGCGCGACTGCGAGTGGATGGCCCCGCTGTTTGAGTTCCACGGCCTCTCCATCGACTGCATCGACAAGCACCAGCCCAACACGGCCGCCCGCAAGAACGCCTACCTCGCCGACATTACCTACGGCACCAACAACGAATTCGGCTTCGACTACCTGCGCGACAACATGGCCCGCGGCACCGACGAACTCGTGCAGCGCAAGCACCACTACGCCATGGTCGACGAAGTGGACTCCGTACTCGTGGACGACGCCCGTACGCCGCTCATCATCTCGGGCCCCGTGCCCCGCGGCGACGAACACGAATTCTACGAACTGCGGCCCCGCGTGTCGCGCCTGGTGGACGGCCAGAAAAAGATCGTTTCCGACTTCCTCATTGACGCCAAGAAGAAAATTGCCGCCGGCGACGAAAAAGAAGGCGGCATCTCGCTGTTCCGGGCCTACCGCGGCCTGCCCAAGTACAAACCCCTCATCAAGTACCTCGGCGAAACCGGCGTCAAAGTGCTGCTCCAGAAGACGGAGAACTACTACCTCCAGGACAACCAGAAGATGATGCCCGAGGCCGATGCACCCCTGCTCTTTACCATCGACGAGAAGCACAACAACGTCGAACTCACCGAAAAGGGCATCGACGCCATCACCGGTTCGGGGGAAGACCCGACTTTCTTCATTCTGCCCGACATTGCCATTGAACTGGCCAATATTGAAAACGACAAAAGCCTGTCGGACCACGACCGGCTGATGAAAAAGGAGTCCGTCATTTCCGACTACTCCGTCAAGTCGCAGCGCATCCACACCATCAACCAACTTCTGAAAGCGTACGCACTCTTCGAGAAGGACGTGGAGTACGTGATCATGGACGGCAAGATCAAGATCGTGGATGAGCAGACCGGCCGGATCATGGAAGGCCGCCGCTACTCCGACGGGCTGCACCAGGCCATTGAGGCCAAGGAAAACGTGAAAGTGGAGGAAGCCACCCAGACCTACGCCACCATTACCCTCCAGAACTATTTCCGGATGTACCACAAGCTGGCCGGCATGACCGGTACGGCCGAAACGGAAGCCGGCGAATTCTGGCAGATCTACAAGCTCGACGTGGTGGTGATCCCGACCAACCGGAACATCGTCCGCGCCGACCGCGAAGACAAGGTGTACCGCTCCGTGCGGGAAAAATACAACGCCGTGGTGCAGGAGATCGAAGAACTCACCACGGCCGGCCGTCCCGTGCTGGTGGGTACCACGTCCGTGGAAAACTCCGAACTGCTGAGCCGGATGCTCGCCATCCGCAAAATCCGGCACCAGGTGCTCAACGCCAAGTACCACCAGAAGGAAGCCGAAATCGTGGCCGAAGCCGGCAAGCCCGCCACCGTGACCATTGCCACCAACATGGCCGGCCGGGGTACCGACATCAAGCTGACCCCCGAATCGAAGGGGTCGGGCGGCCTCGCCATCATCGGTACCGAACGCCACGAAGCCCGCCGCGTGGACCGCCAGTTGCGGGGCCGCGCCGGCCGCCAGGGTGACCCGGGTACGTCGCAGTTCTTCGTGTCGCTGGAAGACAACCTCATGCGCCTGTTCGGCTCCGACCGCATTGCCCGGCTCATGGACCGCATGGGCCTCGAAGAAGGCGAAGTGATCCAGCATTCCATGATTACCAAGTCCATCGAACGGGCCCAGCGGAAGGTGGAAGAAAACAACTTCGGCATCCGCAAGCGCCTGCTCGAATACGACGACGTGATGAACTACCAGCGGGAAGCCATCTACAAGCGCCGCCGCAACGCCTTGTTCGGCGAACGGCTCCAGCTTGACCTGCTCAACATTCTCTACGACACCGCCGAGGACATCATCAACAACACGCAGGGCAACTACGACGGCTTCATGCTCAACGTGCTGGGCACCTTCGGCCTGGAAACGGCCATTACCCGCGAAGAATTCGCCCGGGGCAACGTGAGCCAGCTCTCCGGCCGGTTGTACAACGAAGCCGAGAAGCATTACTTCGAGAAGACTGCCCGGATCGGGCAGAAGGTCATGCCTGTACTGCGCGACGTGTACGAACAGCGCGGCGACATCGAAGTGGTGGTACCCTTTACCGACGGCATCCGGCAGCTCACCGTGGCGGCCAGCCTGCGGAAAGTGGTGGAAACCGAAGGCCGCGAACTGGTGCTGGCCCTCGAAAAAGCGGTGACCCTGTCGCTCATTGACCAGGAGTGGAAAGAACACCTGCGCGAAATGGACGACCTCAAGCAGTCGGTGCAGCAGGCCGTGTACGAACAGAAAGACCCGCTGCTGATCTACAAGTTTGAGGCCCTGGAACTGTTCAAGCGTTTCGTGAGCCGCGTGAACGGCGATACGGTGTCCTTCCTGATGAAAGCCGACATTCCGGTCAACGACAGCGAAGAAGTGCAGGAGGCCCGCCGGCAACGGCCCGTACCGCAGCCCAAGGTGAAAACCACCAAGGAAGAAGCTCATTCGGTGCTCGAAGACAGCCACCCGCACGACACCCCGATGCCCGAACTGCCGCCGCCGCCGCCGGAGAAAACGGCACCGATCCGGGTCCAGAAGGTAGCCAACCGCAACGACCTGGTGAGCGTACGCTACGCCGACGGCAGCATTAAACGGGATGTGAAGTACAAAAAGGTGGAAGAAGACCTCAAAAACAACCGTTGCATCCTGATCGACTAAGGCGAAAAACAAAACCCCGATTGTGACCAACCGGGGTTTTGTTTTATACTTGCCGCATCTCTGTCGGCGCCGTTGTCGTACAATACGATTCGGGGCCGCTTTTCGTTAAATGAGCTGTAGTATGCAATTAAACGGTAACACTTTGATTCATTTCGTATTGTCGGGAATGCTCTTGTGCAGCTGCGCCCCGGGTAATGTGCCGACCAAGCCGGGCAGACCAACCAAACCGGCCAAATCGGATACGCTCAAAGACAACATCAGTGACTTCCGGCCCCGCTACGACGGCACGGCCGGCGCCGGCCGCCCCGCTACGCCACCCGCCAAGTCCACGCCGCCCGCCGGGGCTACAGCTTCCGCAGGAATGCCCGGCGGCGACATTACGGCCAAGCTCAACGTGATCCTCGACACCATTGCCGTCCGCAACCGCAACATCCGCTTTGCGCAGGGCTACCGGGTGCAGATCTACACGGGCACCAACCGCGAAGAAGCCACCAAGGCCCGCAACCGCTCCTACGCCCGGTTTCCCGACGTCACCCCCCACTTCGATTACACCCAGCCCAACTTCCGGGTACGCGTCGGTGACTTCCTCGACCGCCTCGAAGCCCAGCGGGTGTACGCCGGCCTGCTGGCCGAATTTCCCAACGCCCTGATCGTACCCGACCGGATCGAAATCCGATAAAAAAGTTACGTTGACTGGTTTTCCCGTATTCAGTCAAAATAACTCATTAACTTCGTATTCTTACAAACGCTACAATTACTATGAAAAAAGCCCTCGTTACCGGGATCACCGGTCAGGATGGCGCCTATCTGGCCGAACTGCTACTCAGCAAAGGGTACGAGGTACACGGCATCAAGCGGCGAAGCTCCCTCTTCAATACCGATCGCATCGATCACCTCTACCAGGACCCCCACGAAAAGAACGTTCGCTTTAAACTGCACTACGGGGACCTGTCCGACTCTGCCAACATCATCCGCATCATCCAGGAAGTACAGCCCGACGAGATCTACAACCTGGGGGCCATGTCGCACGTGAAGGTGAGCTTCGACGAACCGGAGTACACGGCCAACGTTGACGGCCTGGGCACGCTGCGCATCCTGGAAGCCGTCCGCCTGCTGGGGCTTTCCAAAAAGACGAAGATTTACCAGGCATCCACCTCCGAACTGTACGGCGGCGTGCAGGGTCACGCCCAGTCCGAAGCCACGCCGTTCTACCCCCGTTCCCCGTACGCCGTAGCCAAACTGTACGGCTACTGGATCACGGTGAACTACCGCGAAGCCTACGATATGTTTGCCGTGAACGGCATCCTGTTCAACCACGAGTCGCCGCTGCGCGGGGAAACGTTCGTGACCCGCAAGATCACCCGGGCCACCGCCCGCATTGCGATGGGCTTGCAGGAAAAACTCTACATCGGCAACCTCGACGCCAAGCGCGACTGGGGCCACGCCAAAGACTACGTAGAAGCCATGTGGCTGATCCTCCAGCAGGACAAGCCCGAAGATTACGTGATTGCCACCGGCGTAACCAACACCGTGCGCACCTTCATCCAGATGGCCTTTGCCGAAGTAGGCATTGAGCTGACCTTCGCGGGAGAAGGCGAAAACGAACACGCCGTGGTGGCCCATTGCAGCAACCCCGACTACCAGTTACCGGTGGGCAAAGAAGTGCTGTGCGTGGACAAGCGGTATTTCCGCCCTACCGAGGTAGACTTGCTGCTCGGCGACCCCACCAAAGCCATGACCCAACTGGACTGGAAGCCCAAGTACGACCTGGCCGCCCTGGTGAAGGACATGATGCACGCCGACATCGACCTGTTCCGCCGCGACCAGTTGCTGGCCACCAGCGGGCACCGCGTCATGAATTATCACGAATAAAAAAACGTTTTCCGGCAAAGGCTTGTTATTGGAAAATAGCAAGCCTTTTTTGTTTGCACGCCAACGGGCCGGCTTCGAATAATGATAAACCAAACATTCCCGTTTCCGGCGCACCCCGTGATACTCAGCGGCAGCCAGGGGTAATAACATCGGGAATTTATTATTCAAAACGGGTGGAGTACCCCGGGCGCATCGGGGAAATCTGCTAACTTACCGCCGGGCGGACCCGAGGGGAAAGTGCGGCGCGCAAACATTTGCGTAATTTTATAGTTTAATCAATACCGGCTGTTTTTAGCCTAAGCCCATTCTTACTGAACCAAGATGTTCATCCAACCCGGCAAACTACTCGCGCAGATCGACACCCCAACCGATTTGCGTAAACTGGACCCCTCGGAACTGTACCAGCTTTGCACGGAACTGCGCCAGTTCATTGTCGATAATGTATCCGTGTACGGGGGGCACTTCGGGGCAAGTCTGGGCGTGGTAGAACTGACGGTAGCCCTGCATTACGCCTACAACACCCCCTACGACCAGCTCGTGTGGGACGTGGGGCACCAGGCCTACGGGCACAAGATCCTCACCGGCCGGCGCAAGAACTTTCACACCAACCGACTCTACGGGGGCATTTCCGGCTTTCCCAAACGCAAAGAGAGCGAATACGACACGTTCGGGGTCGGCCACTCGTCCACGTCCATCTCGGCGGCGCTGGGCATGGCCATTGCCTCCAAGCAGAAGGGCGAAACCGACCGCCAGCACATTGCCGTGATCGGCGACGGCGCCATGACGGCCGGCCTGGCCTTCGAAGGCATGAACCACGCCGGCGTGTCGGACACCAACCTGCTCATCATCCTCAACGACAACTGCATGGCCATCGACCCCAACGTGGGGGCGTTGAAGGATTACCTGACCGACATTACCACGTCGCCGACCTACAACCGCGTGAAGGACGAAGTGTGGAACATGCTGGGCAAGATCGGCAAGATCGGGCCGCACGCCCGGGAAATTGCCTCGAAGGTCGAAAACGTGATCAAAACGTCGCTGCTGCGGCAGAGCAACCTGTTCGAATCCCTGGGCCTGCGTTACTTCGGCCCCGTGGACGGCCACGACATCAACCACCTGGTGAGCGTGATGACCGACCTCAAGAAGATTCCCGGTCCCAAGCTGCTGCACTGCGTCACGGTGAAGGGCAAGGGTTTTGCCCTGGCCGAGAAAGAACAGACCAAGTGGCACGCCCCGGGCCTGTTTGATAAAGTCACCGGCGAAATCCGCAAGAAAGTATACGACACGCCGCAGCCGCCCAAGTACCAGGACGTGTTCGGCCATACGCTGGTGGAACTGGCCCGGCAGAACGATAAGATCGTCGGCATTACCCCCGCCATGCCTTCGGGCAGTTCCCTCAACATCATGATGAAGGAAATGCCCGAACGGGCTTTCGACGTGGGCATTGCCGAACAGCACGCCGTTACGTTGTCGGCCGGCCTGGCTACGCAGGGGCTGATTCCGTTCTGCAACATTTACTCCACCTTCATGCAGCGGGCCTACGACCAGGTGGTGCACGACGCCTGCATCCAGGAACTGCCCGTGGTCTTCTGCCTCGACCGGGCCGGCTTTGCCGGGGCCGACGGCCCTACGCACCACGGCGCCTACGACATTGCCTACATGCGTTGCGTGCCCAACATGATCGTGTTTGCGCCCATGAATGAGCAGGAACTGCGCAACATCATGTACACCGTGCAACTGCCCGACTTCAGGAACCACAAGGCGTCCATTTCGATCCGCTACCCGAGAGGGGAGGGGGTGATGCCCCACTGGCGGACGCCCTTCGAACGCACAGAGATTGGCAAGGGCCGCGTGGTGCGCGAAGGCCGCGACCTGGCGATTCTCACCATCGGGCACATCGGCAACTACGCCGTGAAGGCCAGCGCCGCCCTGGAAGCTGAAGGGTACGACGTGGCCCACTACGACATGCGTTTTGCCAAACCCCTGGACGAGGCCATGCTGCACCAGGTGTTCAATACGTTCGACAAAGTGATTACGGTGGAAGACGGCTGCCTGGTGGGTGGTTTCGGCAGCGCCGTGCTGGAGTTTGCCGCCGACCACGGCTACGAAGCGAAGATCAAGCGCCTGGGCATTCCCGACCGGATCGTGGAACACGGCGAACAGATCGAACTCCACCGGGAGTGCGGCTTCGACCCCGAAGGCATTGCCCGCACGGCCCGTAAAATGCTGGGAGTAGGCGTAAAACTGTAAAACCTTTTTGCATGCGAATGCCTACCAATGCCGGGTCCACTAGCCCGGCATTGCTGTTTTTACCGGGGATTTAATGATGGGCTTAACCTCGGAGAACCGCTGCCGGAAACATATTCCATATCTTGGAGATATGGAGTATGTTTCCGGCAACCCGGGGATTCGCCCTTAAGCCGAATCATTTGACGCAACTGGACCATTCCAACCAGCAGTTCCGGGGAAACCCGCCGGGAGCCTTGCCGTACTGAGCCTTAGTGAAAGAAGTTGCTCCTTACATCACCAACCCCTTGTAACTGATATGCCTACCGCTAACCTGGCCTACACGCTTACCGGCAACGGAATGCCCGTCCTGTTCCTGCACGGTTTCTGCGAAACGAAAGAGATCTGGACTGAGTTCATCAAGCCGATGGGCACGGCCTACCGCATCGTCACGGTGGACCTGCCGGGCTTCGGGGAGAGCCGCCAAAACCCCAACTGCCACAGCGTGGAGGAAATGGCCGCCGAGGTAGAAAGCCTGATCGACAGTCTGCACCTGCCGCAACTGATCGTGGTGGCCCACTCCCTGGGCGGCTACGTGGCCCTGGTCCTGGCCGAACGCAACCCCGACCGCCTTGCCGGGCTCTGCCTGTTCCACTCCACGGCCTTTGCCGATACGGAAGAAAAGAAACAAACCCGTGACAAAACTGCCGACTTCATCGAAAAGAACGGGGTGGCTCCCTTTATCGACAACTTCGTACCGCCCCTCTTTTTCAAGGAACGACACGAAGAACTGAAGGACCAGATCGAAAAGACCCGGCAAATCTGCCTCACTACGCCCCGGGAAACGGCCATTGCGGTGACCCAAGCCATGCGGGACCGCCCCGACCGGACGCACGTGCTGCGGGACGCCCCCTACCCGGTGCTGTTCATTGCGGGCAAAGCCGACGAGGCCGTGCCCTTCCAGGCGGCTAAGGAACAGTTTTTCCTCCCCAGCCACGCCATTGTGCAGGTATTGGCCCGCACCGGCCACATGGGGATGTTCGAACACCCCGAAGAAACCCGCCAGATGATCGAGAAATTCGTGGGTATTTGCATTGCCCTGCACCGGCAAGCGTCAAAGCTTTGAAGAAGATGGGAGGAGGGATCGGGAAGGACCGCATCGCGGGCAGGCGTCGCGGGAAAGGGTCGCGTCGCGGCTCCCCTCCTCGGAGGGGTCAGGGGGTGGGTTTACCCACATGAGACGCGTAATGTGGGGATCACCGCAAAGCGAAATATTGCATAAGGCTACATCGGTGAAGAATTGTGCTTTGGCATAAGGGAGATCATCGCCGTGCGCTGACCCTCAATAGCTTATCTCATGTAGGTAAACCCACCCCCTAACCCCTCCGAGGAGGGGAGCCGCGACGCGACCCTTTCCCGCGACGCCTGCCCGCGATGCGGTCCTTCCCGATCCTTCCTCCCGTTTCTCTTCCTCCCGTCTCCGGTCTCCTTTTTTCAGCAGTCTTGCAGGGCGCATTCGTCGGTTTCGCCTTCGATTTCAACGGTAATGTGTTGGATGGGCAGGTCGGCCAGGGCCTTTTTGACGCGTTCTTTCACCAGCACAGCCTGCGTAAAGTGTTCTACTTCCCGGAGGCGGAGGTGAATGGTGAGGATGTTGTATTCCCCGTCGAGCGTCCAGAGGTGGATGTCGTGGATGTCGGTGACGTGGGCCAGCGCCGCAATGCGGGCCCGTACCTGCTCGATGCGGACGTTCTCCGGCACCGCCTGGAGCAGGATGCGGAAGCTGTCGCGGAGGTTGCGGTACACGTTGAACAGCACGTACAGCGTGATGAGCACCGACAGTGCCGGGTCCAGCACGGGCACGTCGGCGAACAGCATGACCACGCTGGCTACCAGCACGGCCACCCAGCCCAGCACGTCTTCGAGCAAGTGCAGCGAAATAGCCCTTTCGTTGAGCGAATGTCCCTTTTTCAGCCGCAGCATGGCCGCCCCGTTGAACGCAACGCCGAGCACGGCCAGCCCGAGCATGCCCCGGGCGTCGGGTGCCTGGGGGTTCAACAACCGGGGAATGGCTTCCTGCAACACGAACACCGAACCGATCACCAGCACCAGCGAATTGATGACGGCGCCCAGCAGCGAAAACCGCCGGTAGCCGTACGAAAAGGTGGCATCCCGGTTTTTGGCCGACAGTTTCTGAAAGTACCAGGCCAGCCCCAGCGAAAGGCTGTCGCCGAGGTCGTGCAAGGCGTCGGAGAGGATGGCTACGCTGTTGGTGAAAATCCCCCCCGCAATTTCGATGAGGGTAAACAGCAGGTTGAGGAAGAACGCCACCTTGATGTTGTCCACGGCCCCGTGTGCGTGCGCATGCCCGTGGTGGTGCTGGTGCCCGTGGCTGTGCCCGTGACCATGATGCGAATGGTCATGGTGGTCGTGGTCATGGTCGTGACCGTGGTGGCTGTGGCGGTGCGGCATGCTCTGTTCTCCCTCCGCAAGGTAAACATTTGCGCCCCGGTTTAAAAGCTATTGTCCCCATCCCCTTTGTTGGCGTACGCCGGGGCGTATTCGTCGATGGCCTTGCGGATGTTGGCGATGCGGTTGGACGGGTTGGGGTGCGTGCTGAAAAACTCCGGCCGCCGCCCGTTGCCGCCCGAGGCCGCCAGCACTTCCATCACCCCGATCATCGCTTCGGGGTTGTAGCCCGCTTCGCTCATGTAGGCCACGCCCACGCGGTCCGATTCCAGTTCGTCCTGGCGACCAAACCGCATGTTGACCATGCTGCCGATCAGGGCGGCCACGGCGGCCGTACGCATGGTTGAGGGCCTTCTTGGGTCGTAGGAAGCGATTACGGCCGCGCCGGTGAGGCCCTGCGTCAGGCGTTGCTTGGCCAGGTGTTCGGCGGCGTGGCGGTTGATGACGTGGCCGATCTCGTGCCCCAGCACGCCGGCCACCTGGTCTTCGGTTTTGAGCTGCTGCAGCAGGGCCGCCGTAATGAATACCTGCCCGCCGGGCAGCGCAAACGCGTTGACGGTCTGCGGGTCGGCCAGCACGTGAAAGTCGAATTTATACGGGGTGTTGCCCCCGGTAGCACCTTGCAGCACTTTGTTGCCCACCCGGTCTACGTAATCCTGGAGCTTTTGGTCGGGGTGCAGGCCGCCGTGCTGCTGGGCCATCTTCGGGGCGGCTTGCAGGCCCAGGGCAATTTCCTGCTCCACCGTCATGTTTACCCGCTGCTTTTCGCCGGTAACGGGGTTTTTCTCCGTTCTGAAGCAATACGTAACCAGGGATACGAGTGCAATCCCAATGGCGATGATAAATCTGATCACTGCTCCCATGTCTGTTCCTCCTTGTTGAATACGCTTTGCCGGAAAGCTTGCTAAGGAGGTTGAACGGCAACCGAAACGGAAGGTTAAAGGCCGGCCGGGCCGGTGCGGACGTTTAGTGAAAAATCGCGCCAGCACGAGGGGGCGGTAAACTGAAAAAGCGCAGTCCGAAGCCGGACGGCGCTTTTTGATGATAATAATCCGATTAGATTATCGTTAGCTGCTGCAAGCCTCGCACCCTTCGGGGTTGTCGAGGGAGCAACTCAGGTCGTTGAGCTTCTGTTCGTAGGCGCTTACCAGTTGCGGCTGCGCCTTGGTCACCACGGGCTCCAGGGCTACTTCGGCCTGCTTCTGCACCGTGAACTTCACGGCGTCGGCGGCGGCCTTCGTGCGCAGGTAGTACATGCCGGTCTTGAGGCCCTTCTTCCAGGCGTAGAAGTGCATGGAAGTCAGCTTGCCGAAGTTGGGGTCCTGGATGTGGATGTTGAGGCTCTGGCTCTGGCAGATATAAGCTCCGCGGTCGGCGGCCATGTCGATGATCGTCTTCTGCTTGATCTCCCACACCGTCTTGTAGAGATCTTTGATGTGCGGCGGAATCTCGGGGATGCTCTGCACCGAACCGTTCGAGCCGATGATCTTGTCCTTCATCCGTTCGTTCCACAGGTTGAGCCGCACGAGGTCCTTGAGCAGGTGCTTGTTCACCACCACGAACTCCCCGCTGAGCACGCGGCGGGTGTAGATGTTGGACGTGTAAGGCTCGAAGCACTCATTGTTGCCCAGGATCTGCGAGGTGGAAGCCGTCGGCATCGGGGCCAGCAGCAGCGAGTTGCGGGCACCGTGCTTGATCACTTCCTTGCGCAGGGCGTTCCAGTCCCAGCGGCCCGACTTGGGCTGCGTGTTCCACATGTCGAACTGGAAGATGCCCTTGGAGAGCGGCGAACCCTTGAAGCTTTCGTACGCGCCGTGCTCTTTTGCCAGTTCCACGGAAGCGGCCATGGCGCCGAAGTAGATCGTCTCGAAGATGTCGCCGTTGAGGCCCTGCGCTTCGTCCGACTCAAACGGCATCCGCAGCATGATGAACGTGTCGGCCAGGCCCTGCACGCCGATGCCGATGGGGCGGTGACGCATGTTGGAGTTGCGCGCCTCGGGCACCGGGTAGAAGTTGATGTCGATGATCTTGTTGAGGTTCTTGGTCACCACCTTCGTTACCTCGTAGAGCTTCTGGTGGTCGAACTTGCCGTCGATCACGAACTTGGGCAGGGCGATGGAAGCCAGGTTACACACGGCCACTTCGTCGGGCGCCGTGTACTCGATGATCTCCGTGCACAGGTTGCTCGATTTGATCGTGCCCAGGTGCTTCTGGTTCGACTTGCGGTTGGCGTGGTCCTTGAAGAGCATGTACGGCGTGCCGGTTTCGGTCTGCGCTTCGAGGATTTCGAACCACAGTTCCTGCGCCTTCACTGTCCGGCGGGCCCGGCCTTCGCGTTCGTACTTCTCGTACAGTTTTTCGAACTCGTCGCCGTAGCTGTCGGCCAGGCCGGGGCACTCATTGGGACACATCAGCGACCACGTGCTGTTTTCTTCCACCCGCTTCATGAACAGGTCGGGCACCCACATGGCGTAGAACAGGTCGCGGGCCCGGAGTTCTTCCTTGCCGTGGTTTTTCTTCAGTTGCAGGAACTCGAAAACGTCGGCGTGCCAGGGTTCGATGTAGATGGCAAAGGCGCCTTTGCGCTTGCCACCGCCCTGGTCCACGTAGCGGGCCGTGTCGTTGAACACCTTCAGCATCGGGATGATGCCGTTGGAGGTGCCGTTGGTGCCCTTGATGTACGAACCCGTGGCCCGCACGTTGTGGATGGAGAGGCCGATGCCGCCCGCCGACTGCGAGATGAGGGCGCACTGCTTGAGCGTATCGTAAATGCCCTCGATGCTGTCGCCCTGCATCTGCACCAGGAAGCAGCTGGAGAGCTGCGGCTTGGGCGTGCCGGCGTTGAACAGCGTGGGCGTGGCGTGCGTGAACCAGCGTTCCGACAGGAGGTTGTAGGTTTCGATGACCCGGTCGATGTCGTCAAGGTGGATGCCCACGGCCACCCGCATGAGCAGGTGCTGCGGCCGTTCCACCACCTTGCCGTCCACGCGCAGCAGGTACGACTTTTCGAGCGTCTTGAAGCCGAAGTAGTCGTAGCCGAAGTCGCGGTCGTAGATGATGGCCGAGTCGAGCTGGGCGGCGTGGTTGCGCACCACTTCGTACACTTCGCGGGAGATCATGCCCGCATTTTCCCCCGTCTTGGGGTCAATGTAGGTGTAAAGCCTTTTCATGGTGTTGGAAAAGGATTTACTCGTGATCTTATGCAGGTTAGACACGGCAATGCGCGCCGCCAGGATGGCGTAATCGGGGTGCGTGGTGGTCATGGAAGCGGCCGTCTCGGCGGCCAGGTTGTCCAGTTCTACCGTTGTAACACCGTCGTAAATGCCGGTAATTACTTTTTTGGCCACTTCAATCGGCTGCACGTAATTTACGTCCAGACCGTAGCTGAGCCGCTCAATGCGGGCGGTGATCTTGTCAAATTTGACCGATTCGCGTCTGCCGTCTCTTTTTACTACGAACATAGGGAATGCGTTTTGAAAAGGTTAAAGCGGGTAGGGTTTCTTGTTAAAATAGGTTGCCGTCGGAAATTCCTGGTTGATAATTCCTAGAAGTCCTCGTCGAGGCTGAATTTCACGGCTTCTTTTTCGCCCATCACCCCGGCCTTCTGGTATTCGCCCACGCGTTTTTCGAAGAAGTTGGTTTTGCCCTGGAGCGAAATCGTGGTCATGAAATCGAACGGGTTCGGCGTATTGTAGTATTTCTCGTAACCCAGCCGTTGCAGCCAGAAGTCGGCCACGTATTCAATGTACTGCGTCATCAGGTCGGCGTTCATGCCGATGAGGGCCACCGGCAGGGCTTCGGTGATGAATTCCTTTTCGATGCGTACCGCGTCGAGGATGATTTCGTAGACGCGTTCCTGCGACAGCTTGTTTTTGATGTATCGCGTGTAGAGCAGGCAGGCGAATTCGCAGTGCAGGCCCTCGTCGCGCGAGATCAGTTCGTTGGAAAAGCTCAGGCCGGGCATCAGGCCGCGTTTCTTGAGCCAGAAGATGGAGCAGAAAGAACCCGAGAAGAAGATGCCTTCCACGGCCGCAAACGCAATGAGCCGCTCCACGAACGTCTCGCTGTTGATCCACTTGAGGGCCCATTCGCCCTTCTTGGCCACGCAGGGTACGGTTTCGAGGGCGTTGAAGAGTTTGTTCTTCTCGCGGGAGTCGCGGACGTACGTGTCGATGAGCAGGGAGTAGGTTTCCGAATGGATGTTTTCGCTCATCACCTGGAAGCCGTAGAAACATTTGGCTTCCGGGTACTGGACTTCGCTGAGGAAGTTTACCGCCAGGTTCTCGTTCACGATGCCGTCGGAAGCGGCAAAGAAGGCCAGCACGTGGGAGATGAAATGCCGTTCCCCGTCGTTGAGGCGTTCCCAGTCGGCCAGGTCGGGCGACAGGTCAATTTCTTCGGCGGTCCAGAAGCTGGCTTCAGCCTGCTTGTACATCTGCCAGATGTCGTCGTGTTGGATGGGGAACAGCACGAAGCGGTTCTTGTTCTCCGTCAGGAGGGGTTCTTGAATTTCAGCAATGTTCATAATTACTAATCGGTTATCGGAATGGGGAAAGGAAACGCAGGGGCAATAGGCCAGTGCTTGCCGCTAACTTACTCGGGTAGGAATTCCTGTTTCTCGTAACGGAGCGGCTTGAACAAAGATAGAGTTGAAGGGTAACTTGTTTTGAACATTCTTATCAACACCCCTGTTGATAAGTGCTAATTAGCTGGGGATAAGTTGTTTCTATTTTGTTAATACCCTACGATTCAGTCTATTGAGTTACCCACAAAATTTAACATGGGAAGACCAGAAATGTGAATAAGTAGAAATTGACGCCGGAACGGAAGAATTTCTTACATGCAGGAGGAGTAGCGGGAAAGTAGTTTTTGTCGTAGTTTCTGCCCAAAATAAGGTGTCTGCTACGCAAAACACGGAGGAAAAGAAAAAAAGAATACGGGATTGTTGCTGGCTGGCCGCGATGAATCACTAGTCAGCCGCGATGAATCGCGGCTCTACATTACCACGCCATGCGCGGCATGGGCGTTACGTCCTGGGCGCTGAACTGGCCGGCCCGGGCCTTGTAATAGGCGGCCACGGCGATCATGGCGGCGTTGTCGGTGCAGTACTCGAACTTAGGGATGTACACCTGCCAGCCCAGTTCCCGGCCCGCCGCGGTCAGGGCTTCGCGCAGGCCCCGGTTGGCCGATACGCCGCCGGCAATGGCAATCTCGCGGATGCCCGTTTCGGCGGCGGCTTTCCGGAGCTTTTTGAGGAGAATGTTGACTAAGGTGTGTTGCACGCTGGCGCAGATGTCGGCCAGGTGCTCGGGCACGAAGTTGGGGTTGCGGACGGTGTTGTCGCGCAGGAAGTAGAGAATGGCCGTCTTGATGCCGCTGAACGAGAAGTCAAGGCCCGGCATGTCGGCGCCCGGGAAGGCGTACGCTTTGGGGTTGCCTTCGGCGGCGTACTTGTCCACCAGCGGCCCGCCGGGGTAGGGGAGGCCGAGCATTTTGGCCGTCTTGTCGAAAGCTTCGCCCACGGCGTCGTCCTGCGTCTGCCCGATGATTTCCATATCGAGGTAATCGTTCACGCGCACGATCTGCGTGTGGCCGCCGCTTACGGTGAGGCACAGGAACGGGAAGGCCGGCCGGGGGTCGTCGATGAAGTGGGCCAGGATGTGGGCCTGCATGTGATGAACGGCCACCAGGGGTACGTTCAGGGCCAGCGCCATGGCTTTTGCGAACGAAGCCCCCACCAGCAGCGAGCCCAGCAGGCCCGGGCCCTGGGTAAAGGCCACCGCCGTCAGGTCTTCTTTGCGTACCTTTGCGTCGTCGAGGGCCTGGGCCACCACAGGCACAATGTTGCGCTGGTGGGCCCGCGAGGCCAGTTCGGGCACTACGCCGCCGTATTTTTGATGAACGGCTTGGGTGGCAATCACATTGGACCCAATTTTGCCGTTAACCAGTACGGCCGCAGCCGTTTCGTCGCAGGAAGATTCAATGGCTAAAATCACGTGGTGCATGGGGCAGGGTGGAAGCGAAGCCTTTACCTGGGCTGCGCACTTGGGTATTTAGGTGGTAAAAAAAGCAGTAACTTACAGAGAACGAACCTTATCGGGAAAGCATTACGCATTTGACAGTAGAAGATTACCCTTCCGGGAAACGGTGCAGCAGCACGGGCAAAATCAATGTTGCAAGTTATCAAAAAAATAGCGGTCAGGACGTTCCTCGCGGTGCTCATCCTCGTGGTGGTCGTCGTCGTGGGCACGCTGCTGGCCTTGCAAACGTCGCCCGTGCAGACCTGGCTGGCCGGCAAAGCCACCGACTGGGTGTCCCAAAAACTGGGCTTCCCCGTGCGCATCGGCAAGGTGGACGTGTACTGGGTGGACCACGCTTCGTTCCGCGACGTGGTGATCCAGGACACTGAGCACAACCGCATGATCGACGTGCCGGAACTCGACGTGGACTTCCACTTTACCACCCTCCTCCAGGGCCGCGACATCAAGATTGACGACGTGTTCCTCAACGGCGCCCGGGTCCGGCTCATCAAGAGTCCTAAGACCAATACGCTCAACATCGACGACTTTATCCTGGCGGTCAACAAGCTGACGGCCACCGGCGACACCACGCGCAGCCGCCGGCCCCCCGTCTTTTCCATCGACCACGTCACGCTGAATAATGTGCTGTTTTCTTACAACGACCAGCGGAAAGACAGCATTACCGACGGGTTCGACTACCAGCACTTCGTGGTTGACAGCATCAACGCCTCGGCGGATAACTTCCGGCTGGTGGCCGACACCATTGAGCTCGACATCAAAAACCTTTCGGGGATCAATCCCCAGACGCGGCTCGACGTCAAAAAAATCCAGGCGTTTTTCCGCTACACCCGCCACCAGATGCTGCTCGCCAAACTGCACGCCCGGGTGGGCAACAGCTACATTGCCGATTCGGTGGTGTTCCGCTACGACCGGGCCGCCGACCTGAGCGACTTCAACAACAAGGTGTCGATCCTGGCGCACCTGGAAAAGACGCGCATCTACTCGAAGGACCTGGCCCTGTTTGCCCCCTACCTGGCCCGCTACGAGGAGTACTGGTTCGTGACGGGCGACTTCAACGGCAAGGTGACCCGCTTCCGCCTGCGCAACGCCGACCTGGCCTTCGGCCGCCGCAGCGCCATCCGGGGCAACATCAGTTTTACGGGCCTGCCCGACTTCAACAACGCGTTTATTGACCTCGACCTGCAACCCTCGGTGCTGGTGGCCGGCGACCTCAAACAATACCTGCCCGGTGACGAGGCGTACGGCACCGTCCGCAAGTTTGGTACGGTCAGGCTGCGGGGCAAGTTTCTGGGCTTCCCCAAGGACTTTGTCGCCAACGGCAGCTTCGATACCGACCTGGGCAAAGTCGTTTCCGACATCAACCTCAAGATCAAAGACAACCCGGCCCGGTCCTCCTACGAGGGCCGCCTGGTCACCACCGGCTTCGACATCGGTACCCTGTCGGGGCGGCCCGAGCTGGTGCAGCGGCTCGACATGAACGGGCGGGTGGAAGGTACCGGCTTTACCGTGGAAACGGCGGCCCTCCGCGTGAACGCCACCGCCCGGCGCATCGGGGTCAAGGGCTACAACTACCGCAACCTCACCATGAACGGCAAGCTGAGCCGGCAGCAGTTCAGCGGTACGCTGATGGTCAACGACACCAACCTGGTGGTGTCGGCCGAGGGCGAAGTAGACCTGCGCAACGGGCAGAAGCTCATCAACGTGCGGGCCAACCTCCGCCGCGCCGACCTCCAGGCCCTCAACCTCACCGAGCGGCAGACGGTGGTAAGCTCCCAGATTGACCTGAACGTGCAGGGGCTGGAACGGGACGACATCACGGGCGAGGTGCACCTGACCGATCTTTACGTGGTGCTGGGCAACCGCGACATCCGCTTCGATACGCTCTACGTGAGCAGCCACAAGCAGGAAGGGCCCGAAGGGCGGCGCGACTTCTCCCTCCACTCCGACCTGGCCGACGTGAAGGCCAGCGGCAACTTCCAGTACCGGCAACTGCTGGGTGACGTGCAGCGGCTGGTGGGCGAATACCGGCTTAACTTCCTCAACGACGACGCCCAGACGCTGGCCTACTACCGCCGCAAGGTGGTGGAGCCCCGCAAGCGGTACCGCCTCGCCTACGAGGTCACCCTCAAGGACATCAACCCCGTGCTGGCCCTGTTCCAGCCCGGGCTGTACGTGTCGAAGAACACCTTCCTGGAAGGCGACTTTGCGGCCGGCAAAACTTCCATTGCCCAACTCCACACCCGCATTGATACGCTGGTGTGGCAGGACTACCGCTTCTACGGCAACGAAGTGGACATTTCTACCTCCAAGCTGGCCGACAGTTCCGCCGTGCTGGCCTCCACCTACCTGTACTCGGCGCGGCAGCAACTGGGCACGGCCCCCGCCACGGATACGCTGCGCCTGGAAGCCGTGTGGGGCGGTCCCAAAATTGACTTTGAAGGCACCATTACCCAGGTAGCCAACGCCAACCGGGCCGACCTGCTCGGCGAAATGCTGTTTCTGCCCGGGCTCATCCAGGTGCAGTTCCGGCCGTCGCAGTTCCGGGTGCTCGACAACATCTGGCGCATCAACGCCGAAAACCTGACCACGGTGCGGGGCCGGGAAATCACCTTCTCTAACCTGGCCGTGGCCAACAACTACCAGATGATCACGCTGGACGGCGCCCTGTCGGACGCCACCGACAAGGCCGCCCAGCTGACCCTGCGCGACTTCGACCTGCGTACCCTCAACCCGCTCATCGGCCACGACCTGCGGGGCATCGCCAATGGGTTCGTCAACGTGAAGGACGTGTACCGCCGCCTCAACCTGCAAAGCGAACTGAACGTGGAGGAACTGGTGCTCGACAAATTCCTGATCGGCGACATTGAGGGCAAAACGTACTGGGACAACGCCGACCAGCGGGTACACGTCGATTACCAGGTGTACCGCCAGGACGTGCCGACGCTGAACCTGACGGGCACCTACAACCAGGCCGAACCCGAGAACCCGCTCGACCTCAAGGCGCGGCTCAACCAGGCGCACATCGACATCCTGGAGCCGTTCCTGCAAAGCCTCTTCGACAAACTGGCGGGCACGGCCACCGGCGAACTGGCCATTACCGGCAAACCCGCCGCTCCCGTCGTGATGGGCAGCCTGATGGTGCGCAACGGCCGGTTCCGGTTCGGCTACCTCAACACTACCTACCACTTCGAGGACCGGGTGTATTTCACCGAAAACGAGATTGGCTTCAAGAACCTGCGCCTCTACGACGACGAGGACCGGACGGCCATCGTCAACGGGGGCATTTACCACGACGGCTTCCGCGAGTTTGGCCTGAGCATGAACGCCGACGTGCGGAACTTCAAGGTGATGAACACGACCTTCCGCGACAACGACCTGTTCTACGGCACGGCGGTGGTAACGGGCAACCTGAGCATCCTCGGGCCGGCCGAAAACCTGGTGATCCGGGCCAATGCCCGCAGTGAGAAGGGAACCCGCATTGCCATTCCTGTCAGCGACAACCAGGAGATCAGCCAGACCGACTACATCCGCTTCATCGACCAGAAAAGCCGCGCCACCCGCGACTCCCTGCTGGTGGCCAAACACGTGGACCTGAGCGGCATCCGCCTCGACTTCAACTTCGACATCACCCCCGATGCGTACTGCGAGATCATCTTCGACCAGGTGACCGGCGACATCATCCGCGGCAACGGCGCGGGCAAGGTCAAAATGCTCATCGACACGAAGGGCGACTTTACCATGTTCGGCGACTACACCATCAGAGAGGGATACTACAACTTTACGCTGCTCAACGCCGTCAACAAGGAGTTTGCCATCGAACCCGGCGGCACGGTCACCTGGTCGGGCGACCCGTACGGCGGCAGGCTCAACATTGAGGCCTCCTACGAACAGTCCGTGTCGATGCTGCCGCTGGTGCTCAACGAAGTGCGGGAAGAAAGCAAGAACAACGCCGAGTTCAACCGGTTGTACCCCGTAAACGTGCTGCTGCAACTGACCGGCAACCTGCTCAACCCGGACATCAAGCTGGGCATCAGCTTTAAAGACTACCCCCGCAACTCGCCGGTGATCCGCAACGCCGTGCTCGACTTCGAGAACCGCATCACCACCGACGAACAGGAGATGAACCGCCAGGTGTTCAGCCTGCTGATCCTGCGCCAGTTGTCGCCGCCCGGCAACTTCAGCGGCGTGCAGGGTTCGGTTACCAACAGCCTCAGCGAAATGCTGGCCAACCAGCTCAGCTACTGGGCTTCGCAGCTCAACAAGAACCTGGAAGTGAACCTCAACCTCAACGGCATCAGCCCCGAAGCCTTCAACACGTTCCAGCTGCGGCTGTCGTACTCGCTGTTCGAGGGGCGGCTCCGCGTCACCCGCGCCGGCGGCTTTACCAACGCGCAGAACGACCCCACGGCCCAGAGCATCATCGGCGACTGGACCGTGGAGTACATCCTGAGCAAAGACGGCGCCCTGCGGGTCAAAATGTTCAGCCGTAACTCCCAGAACCTGGTCAACTCGCAGATGAGCAGCGGCACCCTCAACACCGTGGCCGGTTTCAGCCTCCTGCACACCAAGAGCTTCGATTCGCTCAAGGAACTCTTCCGCAAGGACCCCGACGAAGTGGAAATTCCCGTGGAAGAGGAACGCGAGGAGGAAAAGCGGGAGCGGCGCAAGGAAGAGGAGCCGCAACAGTTGCAGGAGCCCGAGAGCAAGACTACCGCCCCGCTGGGCCTCAAACCGTCGAAGTAGCGGAAGGTTAACCGCAATTTTACTGCTCAGTTTCGGCCGTTAATCCCTAATTTTGGCCCTCGTCCGCTCGGCGCAACCCGCCGGGCTGCTGCGTTTTAATTCCATTCAGATGAAGATATCCTACAACTGGCTCCGGCAGTACATGCACCTGCCCGAGCCGGCCCAAGAAGTTGCCAACCTGCTTACCCGTTCCGGCCTGGAAGTGGAACATGTGGAACGGATCGAGTCCGTGCCGGGCGGCCTGGAAGGCGTCGTGGTGGGCGAGGTGCTCACCTGCCGCAGGCACCCCGACGCCGACAAGCTCAGCCTGACCACCGTAGACGTAGGGGCCGGCGGCGCCCCGCCCATCGTGTGCGGGGCCCCCAACGTGGCCGCCGGCCAGAAAGTGGTGGTGGCTACCGAAGGCGCCACCCTGTACCCCACTGCCGGGGAGCCTTTCAAGATCAAGAAATCCAAAATCCGGGGCGAAGCCTCCGAAGGCATGATCTGCGCCGAAGACGAGATCGGCCTGGGCACCTCGCACGCCGGCATTATGGTGCTCGACACCGACCTGCCCAACGGCACCCCCGCCGCCAAGTACTTCAACCTCGAAGCCGACTACGTGTTCGAGATCGGCCTGACGCCCAACCGGGCCGATGCCGCCTCGCACTTCGGCGTGGCCCGCGACCTGCGAGCCCTGCTCAAACGCGACTGCCGCCTGCCCGCCGTGGATGCTTTCGCGCCGGGCACCGGGCGGGAGACCGGGGTGGTCGTCGAAGACACCACTGCCTGCCCCCGCTACGCGGGCGTGACCCTCGAAGGCGTGACGGTGGGCGAGTCGCCCGAATGGCTCAAGCAACGCTTGCAGTCCATCGGGCTGTCGCCCATCAACAACGTGGTGGACGTGACCAACTTCGTGCTGCACGAGCTCGGCCAGCCCCTGCACGCTTTCGACGCCGGCCGCATTGCCGGCAACCAGGTGCGCGTGGAGAACCTGCCCGAAGGCACGCCCTTCGTAACCCTCGACAAGCAGGAACGGAAACTGCGCGCAACCGACCTGATGATCTGCGACGGCAATTCATCCCCCCTGTGCATTGCCGGCGTTTTCGGCGGCGTGGAGTCCGGCATCACCGGCGGCACGACGGCCGTGTTCCTGGAAAGCGCCTGCTTCTCGCCCGACTCGATCCGCCGCACGGTGCAAAACCACGGCCTAAACACCGACGCCTCGTTCCGGTTCGCCCGGGGCACCGACCCCAACGTGACCGTGTACGCCCTCAAGCGGGCCGCGCTGCTCATCTGCGAGGTGGCCGGTGGCCGGGTTGCTTCCGGCATTGTGGACGTGTACCCCCAGCCGGCCGAACACTTTGCCGTGAACGTCCGCTGGAAAAACGTGGACCGCCTGATCGGCAAGACCTTGGGCCGGCAGCAGATCGTGGACATTCTCCATTCCCTCGACATTGAGGTGGCGGGCGGCAACGAGGAAGGCATCAAGGTAATGGTGCCGCCCTACCGGGTGGACGTGCAACGCGAAGCCGACGTGGTGGAAGAAATCCTGCGCATCTACGGCTACGACAACGTGGAAATTCCCCCGCACCTGGGCGCCTCCTTCCTGGCCGACTTCCCGGCCGTGGACCGCGAAAAGCTCCAGCGCAACCTGGCGGGCCTGCTTACCGCCCAGGGCTTCTTCGAAATCATCACCAACTCGCTGACCAAGCCGGCCTACAACGCCAAACTGGGCGCCGAACGGCGGGGCGACGACGTGGAAATCCTCAACAAGCTGAGCGAAGACCTGGCCGTGATGCGGCAGAGCCTCGTGTTCTCGGGCCTGGAGGTGCTGGCCTACAACCTCAACCGGCGGCAGAAAAACCTGAAGGTGTTCGAGTTCGGCAAGATTTACTACAAGCAGGAGGGCAAGTACCGCGAACAGACGCGGCTGGCCCTGCTGGTCACCGGCGACCTGCACGCCGAAAGCTGGCGGTCGGGGGGGCAACCCGTGCAGTTCCACGACTTGGCTCAGGCCGTGGGGCAGGTGCTGTACCGGCTCAACGCGGGCACGGTGACCAGCGCCGACACCCCCTCCCCGCTGCTGGCCTACGGGCTCACCTACCGGGTGAAAGACCGCGAAGTGGCGCAACTGGGCCTGCTCAAGCCCGACGTTACCAAGGGGGTCGACGTCAAAACGCCCGTGTTCTACGCCGACCTGGACTGGGATTTCCTGGTGAAAGGCTACAACCCGAAAGTGGTGTACGCGGAAGTGTCGCGGTTCCCGGAGGTGCGGCGCGACCTGTCGCTGGTGCTCGACCGCCCCGTGTCTTTCCGCGACATTGAAGCCCTGGCCCGCAAGCAGGAACGCAAGCTCCTCAAGCAGGTCAACGTGTTCGACGTGTACGAAGGCGCCAACCTCGGCCCCGGCAAGAAGTCGTATTCGGTCAGCTTCATTTTGCAGGACGAAAACCAGACGCTGACCGACGAGGTGATCGACCGCACGATGCAGCGGCTGATGCAGGCCTACGAAAAGGAACTGAACGCCGTGATCCGCAAGTAAAAAGGGAGATTTTAGATTTTAGACGGGAGACAAAAGACGAATCGCTTATGGAAACTGCGCTGGACATCCCCACCCGGTTGGTGAAAGAAGTGATCAACGGGAAGAAGTACTACTACAAAGGGTACCGCAGCGTGCTGCGCGGTGAGAAAGAGATCAATGCCATAACTGGCAGTTCCGAATTACAGGCAACGCTGGCAACTGTTCTGACCAACTGCCTGGGCAGGCAACTGGACCGCAGAACGTACACAGTGGCAATTGGTAAGCCGGGCATTCATTTGGATTTCGAAAATACACTTGACACCACAATTGCAGTTCACCGGAAGGCCGACCTGCCAACTGGCCGCGACCGGACAAAGTGTTTTTCGGTTGCCCCATTGATTGCCATCGAAGTAGACGTGCGGATTGAGGCGGAGGATGAAGGTTCGGACGACTTCTCGTACATGTTCGAGAAAAGCAGCCGGCTGATGGAGAGTGGTACGGCGGTGGTCGTGTGGGTGCTGAGCCGGATTCAATCGCTGGTGGTGTTTGCCCCCGGGGCTGACGGCAGCATTCAGCCGCAGGTAGTTCCCTGGGCGAGTTCGTACGACCTGCCCGTTGGGGTACACATTCGCCTGGCCGGGTGGCTGGAAGCGGAAGGCGAATCGGATCTTTTGAAGTCGTGAGCCAATTTGGAACAACGTAACCGAATGAGGTAAAAATTTCCTTTATTGTGAGATGTCCGGCGTGGAGCCGGCGGCTGACTGACTACTGCATTATTGCTCATTGCTAACCGCCAACCCTTATGACCTTGCAGGAAATGCTCGAAAAGTTCCGGCAACTGGAGCAGCAAACCCTCCAGCTTACGCACGTGTGCAGTGAGATGCGGACCAAGCTGCGGGACGCCGAAAAGGAGAAGACGGCCCTGCGGCAACAGATTGACAAGCAGGCGGAAGAAATTAAAAAACTTTCGAAGCGACAGACTGAGCGTCAGCAAAATGAGGACGGAAATTTTTATAAAATAAATAAACTTGTATCTTTGATTAATGCAGATTCGCAGGAGAATGACTTGTGGAAGGCGGTATTGGACGAATATATTCAGGAAATAAATAAATGCATTGCTTATTTGAGACAATGAAATAGAGCGGTATGGGCGATTTATCCATTAAAATCAGAATTGCTGACCGGGAATATCCCATCCGCACGGCAGTGAGTGGGGAAGAAAGATTGCGAAAAGCAGGCAAAGAAATAAATGACATGATGCGTACGCTGAAGGCGCAGTTCGGCGGCCTGGATGATAAACAGGACCTGCTGGCGATGATCGCCATTCACTACGTGACCGAAAAGCTCCGTTTGGAAGAGGAAAGGGAGGTGGTACATGGCGCCGTTTCGGATAAAGTTGACCGCTTGCAATCATTGGTCTCATCGGCTTTACTATTTTGATCCTTTTGCGTCCGGTGCGCTCCCCGCCGAGGGGGCCCGCCGGTTCGCATTTTTATAGTCTCCTCCGTATCTCCATTCCCCGGGCCCGTTCCCTCGCGGCTGCTTTTTGTAAATATATGTTCACTTTTATCCACAAAAAGCAATGGAGAGCTATGTATACCTCGTATTGTGCACCCTGCTGGGATTAGGAATCGGGCTGTTCATCGGCCGGTCGATGCTCAAGAACGTTTATAAAAAACAGGAGGAAGAAGCCGAAGAAAAGGCGAAGCTGATCGTGAAGGAGGCCGAAATGACGGCCGAAAACCTCAAAAAAGACCGCATCCTCGAAGCCAAGGAGAAGTACCTCAAGCTGAAGGCCGAGTTCGAGGACGACGTCAACAAGAAGAAGCAGATCATCATTACCAACGAAAATAAGCTTAAGCAGCGCGAACAAGGCCTCCAGCAGAAGGAGCAGAACCTGTCCAAAGCCCTCGAACAGACCAAGCGCAAGGAGGCCGAACTGGATACGCTCAAGGAAGACCTCGCCGCCCAGCTCGACATGGCTACCAAACGCCGCGAAGAAGCCGAACGGTTCCGCTCCTCGCAGGTGGAAAAACTCGAAAAACTCGCCAACCTCACCGCCGAAGAAGCCCGCAACCAACTCGTAGAGGCCCTCAAGGACGAAGCCCAGAGCCGCGCCTCGGGTCCTACATCAAGGACATCGTGGAACAGGCCAAGCTCACGGCCACCAAGGAAGCCAAGAAAGTCGTGCATCGAAACCATTCAGCGCACCGCTACCGAACACGCCATTGAAAACTGCGTGTCGGTGTTCAACATTGAAAGCGACGACGTAAAAGGCAAGATCATCGGCCGCGAAGGCCGCAACATCCGCGCGCTGGAAGCCGCCACCGGCGTGGAAATCATTGTGGATGACACCCCCGAGGCCATCATCATCTCCGGCTTCGACCCGGTACGCCGCGAAATTGCCCGCCTGTCGCTGCACCGGCTCGTGCAGGACGGCCGCATTCACCCCGCCCGCATTGAGGAAGTGGTTGCCAAGACGCCGCAAGAACATCGAAGACGAAATCGTCGAGATCGGCGAACGGACGATTATCGACCTGGGCATCCACGGCCTGCACCCCGAGCTGATCAAGATGGTGGGCCGCATGCGCTTCCGCTCCTCCTACGGCCAGAACCTGCTCCAGCACTCCCGCGAAGTGGCCAAACTCTGCGCCACGATGGCCGCCGAACTGGGCCTGAACGTGAAGTTCGCCAAGCGGGCCGGCCTGCTGCACGACATCGGCAAGGTGAGGCCCGAAGAGCCCGAACTGCCGCACGCCATCCTGGGCATGGAACTGGCCAAGAAGTACAAGGAACACCCCGACGTGTGCAACGCCATCGGCGCCCACCACGACGAGATCGAAATGACGACCATGATTTCGCCCATCGTGCAGGCCTGCGACGCCATTTCCGGCTCCCGCCCCGGCGCCCGCCGCGAAGATGATGGAATCGTACATCAAGCGCCTCAAGGAACTGGAAGAACTGGCCGTTTCGTTCGATGGCGTGCACCAAGTGCTACGCCATCCAGGCCGGCCGTGAACTCCGCGTGATGGTGGACGCCGACAACGTGACCGACGAACGGGCCAACATGCTCTCCTACGAAATCTCCCAGAAGATCGAGAAAGGACATGCAGTACCCCGGCCAGATCAAAGTCACCGTCATCCGCGAAATGCGCTCGGTGAGCTACGCGAAGTAAAATTTGGTTGTTCGTTGCCCGTTGTTCGTTGTTCGGAATGCGAACTTGGGAGAGGCGAGAAGAGTAAAAAACAGCTTAGATACAGAGCCCCGGCAGCTACCATGCGGCCGGGGCTTTTTTATGCGACATGCGCAAACCATTGCTAAAAACGCCGGAGATTCCTTCCCGACTGCGAACAACCAACAACGAGCAAGCAACGAACAACGAACTACGTCAGCACCCGCCACTTGATCACCCCGAGCTTGGTGAGCATGTACAGCCAGGAGACTTTGAGCACGCCCAGGCCGTACTTGAGGCTGCGGGAGAAGTTGATGGAGGAAGCTTCGTCGAAGTACTTGGTGGGGCAGGTCACTTCGGCAATCTGGTAGCCCTTGTAAAAAATCTGGGCGATCATCTCGTTGTCGAAAATGAAGTCGTCGGAGTTGCGCGACAGGTCGAGGGAGCGCAGCACTTCCGCCGAGAAAGCCCGGTAGCCCGTGTGGTATTCGGAAAGCTTCTGGTTCATGAGCAGGTTCTGCGTGAACGTCAGGAACCGGTTGGAAATGTACTTGTAGAGCGGCATGCCGCCCTTGAGGGCGCCTTTGCCCAGGATGCGGGAGCCGAACACCACCGGGTACAGCCCGTTGCCGATGATGGACACCATGGCCGTAATGAGTTTGGGCGTGTACTGGTAGTCGGGGTGGAGCATCACCACAATGTCGGCGCCCAGTTCAAGGGCCTTGGCGTAGCAGGTTTTCTGGTTGCCGCCGTAGCCCCGGTTGCGCGGGTGACGGATGATGTGACGGATGCCTACCTGCGCACCCACGGTCACGGTCTGGTCGCGGCTGGCGTCGTCCACCAGCACCACTTCATCCACCAGCGGGAAGGGAATTTCGCGGTACGTCTGCTCCAGCGTAAGCGCCGCATTGTAGGCAGGCAGCACCACCACCACCTTCTGATCATTGTACATGGGCGCAAAGCTAACCAAACCTGTTTTGGGCTGCAACCCGGCGCCTTTTGCGGGAGAAACGGAGACTTTGTCGTAATTTCGCCCCGGGGAACGGCCCGGGTTACGACCCGGGACTGTCCTCCCCACCCCGGCCGGCCGCCCATCCCTAAATTCTGAACAGCATGCTATCGAGTGAATTCATATTCTTTGCAATCTTCCTGCTGTTTATTGTGGGCATGCTGCTGCTCGACCTGGGGGTGTTCAGCAAACGCAGCCACATTGTCTCCTTCAAGGAGGCCGCCGGCTGGAGCGCCGTGTGGGTGGTGTTCGCCCTCATTTTCTACTTCATCATCAAGTTCAACGGCCACCTGATCCACGGCATCACCGGTTTTGACCGGTTGCAGGAAGTCGCCGGCCGGTACGCCCCGCAGGTGCAACTGATCCCGGGCGATTTTGAACGGAGCCTGGCCCTCTACCTGGAAAACCTTTCCTTTGAATTCATCACGGGCTACGTGCTGGAGTACGCCCTGTCGGTCGACAACATCTTCGTGATCATCCTGATCTTCACGTCCTTCAACGTGCGGGAGAAGTACTACAAAAAGGTGCTGTTCTGGGGCATCATGGGCGCCATCGTGATGCGGTTCACGTTCATCTTTCTCGGCGGCGCCCTCATCCAGCGGGCCGAGTGGGTGCTGTACCTGTTCGGCGCCTTCCTGATCTTTACCGGCATCCGCATGTTTTTGTCGCGCGACGGCGACGAGGCCATCGAGCCCGACAAGCACCCCGTGGTCCGGTTTGCCGCCAAGCGGTTTGCCGTGTTTCCCCGCTACGTGGGCAGCCGCTTCTTCATCAAAAAGCACGGCAAGACGATGATCACGCCCCTGTTCGTGGTGCTGCTCATCATCGAATTCACCGACCTGATCTTCGCCGTGGATTCAGTGCCGGCCGTGTTTGCCGTTACCAAGGACCCTTACATCGTATTCTTCTCCAATATCTTTGCCATTCTGGGGCTGCGGTCCATGTTCTTTTTCCTCACCAACATCATGCACCTGTTCCACTTCCTCAAGACCGGGCTGGCGGCGCTGCTGTTGTTCATCGGCGCCAAGATGCTGGCGCACCACTACCTGGCCGACATCGGCTTCAAAACCCAGTACTCCCTCTACGTAATCCTGGGCATCCTCGCCATCAGCGTGATTGCCTCGCTGCTGTTCCCCAAAAAGCCCCAAGAAGCCCTCGAACGGGAAACGACGGGCCGGCAGTCGCTGTCGGGCAATCCGACGCAGGTGGCGGAGTAGGCAACAAAAAAGGCCCCCGCCAGCGGAGGCCTTTTATCAACAGAATGGCTTTGCCGTCCCTCGCCCTTGGGCAGGAACACCAATCCTCATCTTGCCGGACCTAGTTGTAGCCAGGATTTTGGGCAAGCACCCCGCCGCTGGCGTCAATCTGCGGTTGGGGAATGGGCATGAGTTCGTTTTTACCCGCCACGAAATTCTTGCCCTGCGCCTGGAGCACCTGCGCCGCCCGGCCCTGGCGCACCAGGTCCCAGAAGCGTTCGTGTTCCATCGCCAGTTCTACCCGCCGTTCCCGCCAGATGGCCTCCCGCATTTGCCCCTGGCCCGTGAAAGATACGTCCGGGAGTACGCCCGGCTGGTTGCCGCGGGCCCGGGCCCGGACCATGTTCAGCGATGCTGCCGCCTTCGGGCCGTCGCCCATTTCATTGGCGGCTTCCGCGTTCATCAGTACTATGTCGGCGTAGCGCAGGATGCGGATGTTTTCGCCGGCGTCACCCAGCCCGCAGGGCGAACGGCTCTCCGTCTGGTACACGTAGGCCTTCTGGTTGTAGCGGGGATTGACGGCCCCGGGATCGAGCCGGAAGCCGTCCGGCAGCGTTTCCCCCGCAAAAATGATGGTGGCTTCCCGCCGCGGGTCGCCGGGCTCGTAGGCGCTGGCCAGGCTCTCGGTGGGCACGTTGAAACCCCATCCCAGCTGGGGCCTCGGCGACTGCACTTCCGAGTACTGGGAACCCAGCTTGGCCTCGTCGGGGCTGCACTGCTGGCTGATGGTGGCCTGCACTTCAAACACCGATTCGGAACTGTTTTCGCCCGCTTCGGTAAAGATCACCGGGTAAGGCGTATTCAGGTTATACTCCCCGGAAGCCATGATTTCGTTGGTGAGGCGCAGCACCTCCGGCCATTTCTTCTGGTACATGCTCACCTTGGCCAGCAGCCCCTTGGCCGCCCCGTTGGTGGCGCGGCCGATGTTGGCAACGTCGTACCGGGCCGGCAGCACCGGGATGGCCTCCCGGAGGTCCTGCTCGATGAGCTGGTAGATTTCTGCCGCCGTGGACCGGGGCGTTGCAACCGATGCGTTTTGCTCGGTGGGAACCGCGGTGATCTTCGGTACGCCGCCGAACGTGCGCACGAGGTTGAAGTAGAAATACGCCCGCAGGAATTTGGCTTCGGCGATGTAGCGGTTTTTGAGCGAATCGGTCATCTCAATGTCCGGAACCCTTTCGATCACTTCGTTTGCCTTTGCAATGCCCAGGTACTGCCCGTTCCAGAAGTCGTTGAAAAAGAAGTTGGTGGGGTTAAAGGCAAAATCGTCCAGTTCGCCCATGGGCGGCGCATCGCCCGGCGCACTGCCTTTTTCGGCGTCGTCGGAGGTGATGCTGGAGATGCCGATGAAGGCGAATACGTGCGTGGGCCACTGCCGGAGTTGCCAGTACACGGCGTTGGTGGCCTGGGCGGCCCCTTCCGGCGTGTTGAAAAAGGCCGGAGTAATCTCCTCGCCTTGTGGTCTCTTGTCGAGAAAGTCTTCGCCGCAGGAGCCGACGCCCAGCAGCAGACCGCCCAGCAGGGAAAGCGCAAGCAGTTTATGAATGGGTGATTTCATTTTTTTGGGAGACAGGGTGGGTTAGAAGCCAATGTTTAAGCCAATCGTATAGGTGGCGTAGGTGGGCACGATGTTCACATCGATCCCCCGGTTGATGGAAGCCGTCTGGTTGGCGGGGTCGGCAATCCCCACTTCCGGCGTGAAGCCGGAATACTTGGTGAAAGTAACCGGGTTGAGGGCGCTGACGTACAGCCGGGCCGTTTTCAGCTTGCTTCGTTCCAGCAGCCCCTGGGGAAGCGAATAGCCGAATTGCACGTTCCGGATGCGGACGAACGAACCGCTTTCAATGAAATAATCCGACACCTGGTAGTTCTGTCCCCCGTTGGTAACCCGCGGCTCGGAGCCCGACGGATTCTGCGCCGTCCAGCGGTCCAGGACAACGGCCTCGTAGTTTTCGTTGCCGAAACGCACGGCCCGCTTGCCGTTGTAGATCTTGTTGCCGTGGTTGCCTTGCAGGTCCACCACCAGGTCGAAGCCGCGGTAGCCGAAACTGGTATTGAGTCCCCAGAAGACCTTCGGAATGGGCGTTCCCAGGAACACCCGGTCATCCCCGGTGATCTTGCCGTCGGGCTGCCCCGTAAGCTGGTTCCGTTCATCCCGGCCGTTCACGTCCGCAAAGACCAGGTCGCCGGGCTTCGCGTTGGGTTGGGGGCTGCCCGCAATGTCGGAGCCGGGCTGGAATACGCCCAGCACCTTGTACCCGTAGAAGGCGCCGATGGGCGAACCGACGTTGGTGATGGTTGACGTGAACCCGTTGCCCAGGCTGCCCCCGATCAGGGGCACCCCGCCGTTGCCCAGGTCCGTCACTTCGTTGTGGACGGTAGTCAGGTTGCCGCCGATGCTGTAGCGGAAGTCGCCCCGCTGTTCGTTCCAGCCCGCCGCGAATTCAAAACCGCGGTTTACGGCACTGGCGGTATTGGTTTCTATTTCGCCCACCACTGGCCGCCTCGCCTTCAGGATCAGGTCGTTCGTCTGGCGGTTGTAATAATCCGCCTCGAACGTCAGCCGGTTGTTGAGTATGCCGACCTCAAGGCCGATGTCGGTTTGCGTCACGGTTTCCCACACCAGGCTGGCCGCCACCGGGTTTAGTTCGGTGGCCCCGATCTGGGGAATCTGGCCCTGGCCGAACACGGCGTTCAGGTTGTTGGCGATCCGGGGGTAGTAGAGGTAATTGGGGATGTTGGTATTGCCCAGCCGGCCGTAGCTGGCCCGCAGTTTCAGGTTGTCAAACAGGCCCAGGTCCCGGATAAAGGGTTCTTCGCTCAGGCGCCACCCCAGGCCAATGGCCGGAAACGTACCGAAGCGGTTGTTGGTCGGGAAGCGGCTCGACCCGTCGCGCCGCAGGCTGGCCGTCAGCAGGTACCGTTCTTTGAGGTTATAGTTGACCCGGAACAGGTACGACTGGTAGGTAAATACGCCGGCCTCGTCGGTGTTGGACTGGCCGACCGGGTTGCCCAGGCGCAGGTACTGTACGTCGCGGCTGTAGCCCGGTACGTCGAACCGCGTGCCGCCCAGCGATTCGAAGTAGTTCTGCTGGGCCGTGTAGCCCACCAGGGCCGTCACGTTGTGGATGTTGCCAATCGTGCGGGTGTAGGTAAGCGTATTTTCCCAGAGCCAGTTGGCCGTGGTCCGCTGCGTTTTCTCGAAGCGGCTGCGGGGGTTGTTCTGCACGGACGACACCCGGTACACGGGGGTGTACACGTTGGTTTTGGCCAGGCTCAGGTCGGTGCCGTAGCTGGACCGCAGGGAGAATCCTTTCAGGAAGGAGAGTTCGCCGAAGACGTTGCCCACGATCCGGCCGCCCCGTTCCCGATCGTCGTTGTAGGCCAGTTGCGCCACCGGGTTGCCCACGTTGGAGATGCGGGAGAAGCCGTAGTTGCCGTTGGCGTCGTACACCGGCACGGTCGGGTCCATCATGTAAGCCGTCTGGATGACGCCGCCGGGTACCCGGGCCGTCTGGTCGTAGGTAAGGGCCACGTTATTGCCCAGCTTGAGAAAATCCGTGGCCTGGTACGTGTTGTTGAAGCGGAGCGTAAAGCGGTCGTACTTGGACGTTTTGACGATGCCTTCCTGCGAAAAGTAGTTGCCGCTGATGTTGTAAGTCATCTTCTCGCTGCCGCCCGATGCATTGATCTGGTGGCTCTGGATCAGGCCCCGCTGGAAAATCTGGTCAAACCAGTCGGTCCCCTCGCCCAGCGCCGCCGGATCGGCAAACGGGGGCGCCGCCGTAGGGTCGGTGTTGACCACCGCCTCGTTGATTAGCGTGGCGTATTCACTCGCATTGGCCATATCGATCCGGTTGAGCACCTGGGTAAAGCCGGCGTAGCCGTCGTAGGAGAACGAAGTTTTGCCCGGCTCCCCGCCTTTCGTGGTAATGATCACCACCCCGTTGGCGCCCCTTACGCCGTAGATGGCCAGCGAAGAAGCGTCCTTGAGCACGTTGATCGCGGCAATGTCACCCGGGTTGAGGAAGCGGATGTCATCCACGAACATGCCGTCCACGATGTAGAGGGGGTTGCTGTTGCCCGTCGTGCCCGTGCCCCGGATCTGCACGTTGGGGGCCGCCCCGGGCGTGCCCTGGTTGGTGGTCACGAGTACGCCGGCCGCTTTCCCCTGGAGGGCCTGCTTGGCGTTGGACACGGGCCGGTTGGCAATGTCTTCGGCCTGGACGGAGACAATGGAGCCCGTTACGTCCGCCTTCCGCTGGGTACCGTAGCCCACCACCACCACTTCGCTCAGGGCCCGCACGTCGGGGGCCAGCACCGGGCTGATGGTGGTCTGGCCGTTGATGGGCACTTCCAGGGGGGTAAAGCCGATGTAACTGAACACCAGCGTTGCGTTGCCCGGGGCGTTTAACCGGTAGTTGCCCTCCACGTCCGTCTGGGTGCCGGTCGTAGAGCCTTTTACCACTACGTTTACGCCCACCAGCGGACTGTTGTCCTCCTGGCTGGTCACTTTGCCGGCAATGGAGAGTGGGTCCTGCCCCAGTACGTACCGGGTAACGGACAGGAACAACAGCAGTAGAATGGTTTGTTTCATTTTACATAAAGTGAGTTAGGTGGTAAGGATGCAAAGGCAAGGCCCGCACGGAACGCGATGGGTATCGGCACCAAGGCACGCCTTCAAGGAATGGCGCATGGTAACAACTTAGAATCGGTAAGCACAATGGATTTTTAAGGCCAGACTGATTGGGAGTCCCCACAACAGGTTATTACGACTAGCCACTTCGGTTAGTTCTACAAATTTTTATAATTATTGTCCGGGTTGTACAATCACACGGCACGCCAATGCGCTAAAGTGCCTCTTTGTCAACGAAAAAGGCCTCCTTGGGGGGAGACCTTTGCCGGCCCGTCGGGCGCTGTACTTCATCTACTGCCACTTAATGCTTCGCGCTGCGACTTCCACTACGCCATCTTCTACTAACAGGACTTGCGCAAGGGGCCGGTGCGTAGCGGCAGGCATTAGGGAGAGAACCCGTTTAGGTGCAGCGGTTTGGCGAAACATATTCCATATCTGTTTGGCGACCGATAACCTACGCGTTAAAAGATATGGAATATGTTTCGCCAGCGGGTGCCCCAACTGACTGCGAATGCTGTATTAGTCTTACCACCGGTGGCTTATGCGTAGGTTCTGACTAAAATGACTTCATGATTACGCATCTGGTTATTGACCATCCCCTGTAGGTCGGGGCATTACGAACAACGAATAACGAACAACTAACAACGAAAGGGTATCACGCTACTCCACGAACGTAAACGTGTCCCCGTCGAACAACCCCTTGTCGCTCAGCTTGAGGGAGGGAATCACCAGCAGGGCCATGAACGAAAGCGTCATGAACGGGGATTTGAGGCGGCTGCCCATCCTTTTAGCCATCTTGTCGAGGGCTTCGTAGCGGCGGGCCACCTCGTAGCCGTCTTCGCCGCTCATCAGGCCGGCAATGGGCAGGGGCAGGATTTTCTCTTCGGAACCCGTCACGGCCGCCAGTCCCCCTTTCGCTTCGATCAGCCGGTTTATGGCCCGGCAGATGGATTCGTCGTCGGTGCCTACGGCAATGAGGTTGTGCGAGTCGTGGGCCACCGACGAGGCAATGGCGCCGTCCTTCAAGCCGAAGTTCTTCACGAAAGCCACCGCCGGCGGCGCCTCCCGGTAACGGTTCACCACGGTAATCTTCAGGATGTCATTCGCCGCGTCGGCCACTACGTTGCCGCCGGTTACTTTCGCCGGCACCATTAGTTTGTGCGTCACCAGTTGCCCGTCAATGGCTTCGATCACCGGAATTTCGGCGCGGCCGGCCGGCACGGCAAACGCCGCCGGGGTTTGGGGAGAAGCATTGAAGCGGTTCACGATTTCGCCGGGGCCGGGGGTGATGAGGCTGCGGCCCGTTTCGGCCACCAGTTGCCCGTTGATGTAAGTTTGCAGCACCTTGAAGTGCTTCAGGTCGTCGACCAGCACCAGGTCGGCCGGGTCGCCGGGTTGCAGCAGGCCCACGTTCAGGCCGTAATGCCGCACGGGGTTCACGCAGGCGGCGCGCAGTATCTTAAACACGTCGATGCCCTTGCCGACCGCCCGGCGCACCAGTTGGTCGATGTGGCCGAGCACCAGGCTGTCGGGGTGTTTGTCGTCGGAGCAGAACATGATCTGGTCGGGGTAGTCGGCCAGCAGCGGCACCAGCGCCTCGAAGTTTTTGGCGGCGCTGCCCTCCCGGATGAGTACGTGCATGCCGAGCCGGAGCTTGTCGAGGGCTTCTTCGCGGGTAAAGCATTCGTGGTCCGTGGTAATGCCCGCCGCCGCGTACTGCCGGGCCTGTTCGCTGCGCAGGCCGGGGGCGTGTCCGTCCACGGGCTTGTTGTAACGCTTGGCCAGGGCAATCTTCTCCAGCACCCCGGCGTCGCCGTTCAATACGCCGGGCCAGTTCATCATCTCGGCCAGGTAGCGGATTTCGGGCATTTGCAGCAGGCTTTCCACGTCGCGGACGCCCATCTCGGCCCCGGCCGTTTCGAACGGCGTGGCGGGCACGCACGAGGGCGCCCCGAAGTAAAACTTAAACGGCACCCGCCGGCCGTTTTCGAGCATGTACCTTACGCCTTCCACGCCCAGCACGTTGCCGATCTCGTGCGGGTCCGACACGGTGGCTACCGTGCCGTGCACCACCGCCAGGCGGGCAAACTGGCCCGGCGTGAGCAGCGAACTTTCGATGTGCACGTGCGCATCCACGAAGCCGGGCAGGATGAACGGGCCGGTCGGGGTGGTGGCGGGGGAGACGGCCGGGGTGACTTCCACGATCTTGCCGCCGGCGATCCGGACGACGCCGCCGGTGATTTTGCCGCGGACCACGTCCACCACCTGGCCGCGCAAGGTGAACGCACCGGGGGCTGCATTATTGGGAGTAATCATACATGCTGTTGTTAAAGGAAGCCTTTACATTGGCAACGGGAGCCTTTGGGTTTAATTTTAAACCTCTGACTCTCGTGCAGCCTACGAAGCAGCGGAAAGAGAAGTTTTCAAGTAACGCCCATTCAATATACAATTACCCATGAAAAAAGCAGCTATCCTGGCCGCCACCCTCCTTCTGCTGGTCGCCTTCCTCGGATCGTGCGTCCGGTACAGCCCCATGAAACAGGCCTGGACCCCCAAGAGCTACAAGAAGCAGCCCAACCGGACGCCTTCCGCCTACAAAAAATAACGGAACCCTTCGCCCGGCCGTAGCCTTGCCCGACGTTGCAGCCGGGCAAGGCTTTTTTGTGTTTTTCCAATTCTGCCCCCCACGGGCCGTACGGCTCCCCCGGGCTTTGCTATATTTGCGCAATCATTCGCACGTTCTGCCCGTATACTGTTTACATGCAAAAAATTATCGTTGCCATTGATGGGTACTCGGCCTGCGGCAAGAGTACAACGGCCAAAGCGGTGGCCGCCCGCCTGGGGTATTCGTACATTGACACCGGGGCCATGTACCGGGCAGTAACCCTCTACTTCTGTGAACATTACGTGAGTCTTACCAACGACCGTGAAGTAGAAGCCGCCCTGCGCAGCATCAAGATCCACTTCTCCTACAACCCCGCCCTGGGCAAAAGCGAAACCTACCTCAACGGCCTGAACGTGGAGCGGGAAATCCGGAAAATGTACATTTCGGGCAAGGTCAGCGAGGTAAGCGCCCTGCCGCAGGTGCGCCGCGAAATGGTGCAGCAACAGCAGCGCATGGGACAAAAGAAAGGCATCGTGATGGACGGCCGCGACATCGGCACGTTTGTGTTCCCCCAGGCCGAACTGAAGATTTTCATGACGGCCGACCTGATGGTGCGGGCCCGGCGCCGCCAGCTCGAACTCTCCGAACGGGAAGAATACGTGGAACTCGACGAAATCCTCCACAACCTCAAAACCCGCGACCGCATCGATACCACCCGCGCCGAGAACCCGCTGACCCAGGCCCCCGACGCGTACGTACTCGATACCACCCACATTACCACCGACGAGCAGGTAGACTTCGTGGTGAACCTGGCCCAGAGCCGCATGATTGACAAAGACCAAACGAACGGGAACGCATCGGCAAACGTTAAATAAGAGCCGGCACGCCAACCACCCGGCGGGTGGCACGGGCGGCCCGGCGAAGGGAGCATTCGGCATTATACGCGCAAAGAAATGGAAGTAACAATTGATAAGAACTCGGGGTACTGCTTCGGCGTGGAGTACGCCATCCAGATGGCGGAAGAAGAAATGGAACACGCCGAGGTACTCTACTGCCTCGGCGACATTGTACACAACAGCATGGAAGTGCAGCGCCTCTACGCCAAGGGGCTGCGGGTGATTGACCGCGAGCAGATGAAGGAACTGCGGGATTGCAAACTGCTCATCCGGGCCCACGGTGAACCGCCTTCCACCTACGAACTGGCCCTGCGCAACAACATCGAACTCATCGACGCTTCGTGCCCGGTGGTGCTCAAACTCCAGAACCGCGTGAAGCACGCCTTCGACCAGATGGAGGACCAGAACGGGCAGATCATCATCTACGGGCAGCGCGGCCACGCCGAAGTGATCGGCCTCACCGGCCAGACCGCCGACAAGGCCATCGTGGTGACCACCGAAGAAGACCTCGACAAGATTGACTTTACCCGCCCGGTCACACTGTTCAGCCAGACCACCAAGAGCACCAAGGGCTTCTACCGCATGAAGGAACTCATCGAGGCCCGCATCAAGGCCGCCAACCCGGAAGGGCAGGCCGTGGAATTTGACGCCAACGACAGCATCTGCCGCCAGGTGTCGAACCGGGAGCCCCAGTTGCAGAAGTTCGCCAGGGAACACGACGTGGTCATCTTCGTGAGCGGCAAGAAAAGCTCCAACGGCAAAGCCCTCTACAGCGTGTGCAAGGCCGAAAACGAACGGAGCTATTTCGTGGAAAACGAAAGCGAAATCGAAGCCGACTGGTTCGGGGCGGGCGACAAGGTGGGCATCTGCGGGGCCACCTCCACGCCGATGTGGCTCATGCAACAGGTAGCCGCCTACATCGAAGGGTTGCCGCTGCTCCAAACTACGTGAGGGAACCCAAATTTGTGATTTTTGTTGTATCGCTGAACGGGCTTTTTTTGTAATTTAGCATTCTCCCAATCCCAGTACAGTTATGCAGATGTTTCCCGGTACCGACGTTGAAGTCCTCGAAGAAGAAGACGTCCTTACAGACGAACTCAGAGATCTGATTGTATTCAACGACGAAGTGAATACGTTTGACCACGTCATCCAGACGCTCATCAAGGTTTGCAAACACACCCCCGAGCAGGCCGAACAGTGCACCTGGATCATCCACTACAAGGGCAAGTGTACCGTAAAAGTGGGCGCCTTCGACGAACTGGCCCCGCTGCGCAACGCCATTTGCCAGCGCGGCATCTCCGCCGAAGTACTGTAGAAAAATTGAAAATTGACAATGGAAAATGGACAATTAGGCCCCGGAAATTGTTCTACATTCTACGGACCCGGGCTGTTCCTTAGTGTGCATCAGGCCAGGCTCCGGTAAAATTTTCAATTGTCCATTTTCCATTATCAATTGGTTAGATGAATTTTCCCTCCAAGCTGATCGAAAACGCGGTAGCAGAGATGGCCAAGCTGCCGGGCATCGGGAAGAAGACGGCCCTGCGGCTGGTGCTGCACCTGCTCAAACGCGAAGAGGAAGCGACGCTTTCGCTGGCCGAAGCCCTCACCAACATGCGTACGCTCATCCAGTACTGCCGCCACTGCCACAACATCGCCGACACCGAAGTATGCGCCATCTGCGCCAGCCATACCCGCGACCGTTCGCTGGTGTGCGTGGTGGAAGACACCCGCGACGTGCTGGCCATCGAGAACACGGCGCAGTACCGCGGCCTGTACCACGTGCTGGGCGGCATCATCTCGCCCCTCGAAGGCGTGGGCCCCTCCGACCTGCACATTGATTCGCTGCTCAACCGCCTGCGCGAAACGGGCATCAACGAGATCATCCTGGCGCTGAGCCCCACGATGGAAGGCGACACCACGGCCTTTTACCTCACCAAGAAACTCAAGCCCTACAACCTCAAGGTAAGCACCATTGCCCGGGGCATCCCCGTGGGCGGCGAACTCGAATACGCCGACGAAATCACCCTCGGCCGCAGCATCCTCAGCCGCACCGCCTACGACGTGTAGCGCCGGGGACGTTAGATGTAAGACAGGAGATAAGAAACAGGATTAAACGACGTACGAGTTGTAAACGGTTACGCCAACCCTTTCTAAACGGAGCAGCCCGGGCCACGAACCCGGGCTGCTCCGTTTGGTGCTTCTGGTGAGGCGCCTGCCTGAGTAATTGGACGACCTTGTGTATACATAACCGGCAGCTTGCGTAGCCTAAGGTTTAAACTCATGTGAAATTCGCGTCATTGCGAGGAGCAGGGCTGCAAAGCGGGCCGGGCGACGAAGCAATCTCATCCGTATCCCCGCTAAACGTCGTTACGGATGGTGTAAGTTTCTTAAACCTGACCCGCAGGAAAATAATGGGTTCCGGGCCTTTGGCGGCTCTGCGGTTGAGATTGCTTCGTCATACCAACCCCCAAAACCGGCCCGCTTTGCTAATGTACAGACGCCATTCATGGCGTCTCTTCCTGTGCAGACGCCATGAATGGCGTCTCTACGCAATGATGCATCCCATATAACCCGCTGAACTCGTACATACCTCCGGTTAAGCAACGCATAAGCTGTTTTTACTGCCTTTTGGTAATCTTCACCGCTGCTTCCGTGAGGCCGGCCGGAGCGGCGAGAACTTTTTCGCCCCCGGCGTGCTGAAAAGACGCCGGGATTTTCTGGCCCGTTACCGGGTGCAGCCATTCTACCCCGTAGCTGCCGGCCGGCAGGTCGAGTACCACCGAAAAGCCGTTGACGCCCTCCGCGTACAGCGCGTACTGCCCCTTGCCGTTGCCCAGCGCCTGCACGAATGCTCCCCGGGCCGCTTGTATAGTCGACTTTCCGGGCGTCATGCCGGCCAGGTCGAGGCCCTGCACGAAGGTTTTGAGGAGGCCAAACTGCCTGCGCAGGGCCGGGCTGCCGCCACCGGGTGCTACGTAGGACGTGTCCCGGCCGTTTTCCGAGCCCACCGCAAACGAGTAGTCCAGGTGGTTGAACAGGGCGCCGCCGGCCAGCAGGAACCGCCACGCCTGCCGCCGGTACGTCTCGTCGCGTTTGCCCGCAAAGCCCGTTTCGTTGAACCCGATCACCTTGTCCAGGTGGTAGTTCTGGCCCACCGCTGCCGGCGCGGCGTAGTGGAAGTTGACAATCGATACGTTGGGGTCCACTTCGGTCAGCGGGAACTGGAAGTTGGCGACGTTCTGCGAGACCAGGTGCTTTTTGGGCAGGCGGGCTTCTTCCTGGCGGATCACGGCGGCAACGTGTTTCTGCCAGTCGTTGGCGGCCCTGGCTACTACCTGCAAGGTATTTTTCCAGTAGTTGCCGGGCTCTTTCAGGTCATCCCGGCTCACGTACTCATTGTGTACCAGCACCGTATCACTCAGGTCGGCCCAGGGTTCGTTCTGGATTTCGTAGTAAAGGTTGTCGAAGCCGTTGAGTTCCTGCACCAGCTTCCGCACGTACGCTTCCTGGTGGCGCAGCAGGCCGCCGTTGTCCAGCGTATTTGCTTTCAAAGGCTCAATGGCCGGCAGGTCGTTCACGTTGTTGGCCCCGTTCAGCGGGCTGTGCGGCCAGCCGGCGCCGTAGTACGACGAAAACAAACACACTTCCACGACCACGCCCTGCCGGTTGGCTTCGGTCATAAAGTCTTTCAGGCGGTCGAAGTACGCCCCGTTCCACTTGCCCAGGTCAAACTTGTTGCCGCCCAGGGCGTAACCCGGCGTACTGCTGCGGGCCCACGGCAGCACCAGCCGGTCGGGGTTGGGGGCCAGCGTATTTTTAGCGATGCCGAAAGCGCCGGGCACTTCGAAGTAGGCGCCGGTAAAAAGGCGGGTCGTGTTGAGCCCGTCCTGCCCGAGCGTCCGGAGGTACGTCCGGTAGTCGAAGTCCGCGTTGAGGACGGCCCCGTAGTGCTCCGTGGAGCCGACCAGCACGGTGGGCTTGCCGCCGTAGAGGAAGTAGTGCGGGTTCTGCGGGTGCACGGCCAGCGGCTGCGCCGGGGACGGGCCAGCGGCCAGCACCAGCAGGGCCAGGGCAAAAGCGGGGAGGAGCGGAGTGGTGCTGTTGAAGAATGCTTTGCGACGCATCGGGTACGGGAGAAAAGTTGCCGGAAATGAGGGAATAGGACAAAGCTCAAAATACGCAATCTTTCAACAGGGTAGGGTTTCAACCCTACCCCTTTTGCCGCGCCCCTCCATCATAAAAATACCGCAGGCCTACTCAATTGCCGGCGGCTTTCTATCTTTGGGGCCGCCATTCACCTTTTCGTTCCGCCAAACGTATGCTTTTTACCCGAACCAAGTCCTGGTGCCTCTGCGGCGCGTTGCTGGTGCTGACGGCCCTGTCGCTGCCCGCCCAGACGAATACGCCCTTTATCCAGGCCACCGACCTGACCCGCATCAAACAACTGGGCTCCGTGTACCTGGCTCCCGACGGGAAAAAGGCCCTGTACGCCGTGACCAGCATTGAACCCGACGCCGACAGCCCCAACGAGTACAAGTACGTCTCGCACCTCCACCTGACCGACTTTACGCCCGGCATGTCCCAGGTGCTCACGCGGGGCGCCGAAAGTGCCCGGCAACCGGCCTGGTCGCCCGACAGCCGCTCCGTGGCCTTCGTGCGGACCGTGAAGGGCAAGCCGCAGGTGTTCGTATTGCCCCTGGGCGGCGGCGAGGCCTGGCAGCTCACTAACCTCAAGTACGGCGCGGCCAGCCCCAAGTGGTCGCCCGACGGCAAACGCATCTTATTTGCGGCCAATTTGTCTTTTTCCGAAGTGCTCAAAGATTCCCTGCTGAACCCCGGCCGGAGTGTACCCGCGTGGTCGCTGGAAAAGCCCGGCTTCCGGCAGAATGAGCAGGTAAAAGGCGGGGACAAGAACGGTCCCCGGGCCAACCCCGACGGCACGCTGGAAGAGGTGCGGGCCTTCCTCCAGAAAAACGTGGACGACAAAAAGGCCCGCGTGGTGAACCGGCTCAACCTGCAAGGCGAAGCCACCGTGGAGCCCGAACTGGAGTTCAGCCACTTGTACGTGGTCGACGTGCGCGAAGGCGCCCCGCCCCGGCCGCTGACCCGCGGCTTCTACGCCTACACCGACGGCTACTGGATGCCCGATGGACGCCGCATCCTCTTCGCGGGGGCCGGCGACAGCACGCTGCACCCCGACCGCGACCTCGAAAGCCGCGTCTACGCGATGAACGCCGACGGCACGGGCCTCAAACTGCTGCTGGGCGAAAAAGGAAAGGAATTCCCCGGCTTCGCCCTTTCGCCCGACGGCAAAACGCTGGCCTTCATCCGCAGCGCCGTGGGCATGAGCCGGCCCGAACTCGGCTTCCTGGCCCTGGCCGACGGCAAAACGACCTTCGTGGAACACGACCGGACGGTGACCACCCCCGGCTGGACGCCCGACGGCAAGTACCTGTACTTCATCAGCCCCTCCAACGGCGGGTTTCCGCTGTACCGCGTCCCCAGCGGGGGCCGTACCCCCGAACGCCTTACCGACTTCGAATCGGGCGTGGCGGCGTTTGCCGTGGGCCGCGACAAAGTGGTTTTTGCGAAAACGGAAGTCGCCAACCCCTACGAGTTGTACGTGGCCGACCCCGCCATCCGGAAAGCCACCAAGCTCACCGGACACAACGAAGCCTGGCTGGCCGGCAAAAAGCTGAGCTTCCCCGAAAAGCACACCCTGACCAATGCGGCCGGGCAACCGGTGGAGTACTGGATCATGAAGCCGGCCGATTTCAAGGAAGGCCGCAAGTACCCGCTGCTGCTGCAAATGCACGGCGGCCCTACGGCCATGTGGGGGCCGGGCGAGGCCAGCATGTGGCACGAGTTCCAGTTCTTTACGGCCCGGGGCTACGGCATCGTGTACGCCAACCCGCGGGGCTCGGGCGGCTACGGCTTCGACTTCCTGCGGGCCAACTACCAGGACTGGGGGGGCGGGCCGGCAAGCGACGTGCTGGCGGCGGCTACCGAGGCGGCCCGGGCTGCCTGGGTGGATACCAGCCGGCAGGTGATCACGGGCGGCTCGTACGCCGGCTACCTCACCGCCTGGATCATTGCCCACGACCACCGGTTCAAGGCTGCCTTTGCACAACGGGGCGTGTACGACCTCACCACGTTCATGGGCGAAGCCAACGCCTGGCGGCTGGTGCCCAACTACTTCGGCGGTTACCCCTGGCAGGACGACATCAAGAAGGTGCTGGACCAGAATTCGCCGCTCACCTACGTAGACCAGATCCGCACGCCCCTGCTCATCAAGCACGGCGAGAATGACCTGCGGACCGGCGTCTCGCAGAGCGAAATGCTTTACAAGAGCCTCAAGGTGCTGGGCCGCGAGGTGGAGTACGTACGCGTGCCCGGCGCCACCCACGAACTGAGCCGCACGGGCAACGTCCGCCAGCGCCTCGACCGCATCCTGCGCATCTACGAGTTTATGGAACGCTACGTCGGCGAATCGAAAGCCAGCCCCAAGTAAGCACCGCAGGAGGGCTTTCGGCAATGCGCCTTTCCGGACGCAGCCTGTCCGTATCCGCACACAAAACAACGCCTTCCCATTTCACAAAGCCCTTGTTTTCAACGACAAGGGCTTTGTGCTTTTCTGGCAAAACATTTGCTCAGCAAAAATGGAATTAATCTTTCATTGCGCATGAAGCGAACCTACCTGGGAGAGTTTGAAGAAATTGTACTGCTCACGGTGGCCGTGCTCGAAGGGCAGGCGTACGGAGTCAGGATCACCCACGAGATTACGGAGCAGACGGGGCGGCCGGTCCGCCTCAACCAGGTGCACGCGGCCCTGCACCGGCTCGAAGAAAAGGGCATGGTGACCTCGAAAATGGGGGAAGCCACCGCCGAGCGGGGCGGCCGGCGCAAACGCCTGTTTACCATTTCGGCGTACGGCCAGCAGACCCTGCTCGACATCCAGGCCGTGCGTTCGCAGTTGTGGAGCCAGTTGCCGCGTCCCCTTACCCCCTCCCTCGGCTTATGAAACCCGGCAATACCTCCCGTCCGCCCCGGCTGGCCGACCAGTTGCTGGGTTGGTTCTGCGCCCCGCACCTGCTGGAAGAAGTGCAGGGCGACCTCCACGAAGAGTTCGACTACCAGGTACAACGGGTAGGGCTCCAAAAGGCCCGCCTCCGCTACTGGCGCGACGTGCTGGGCTTTGTCCGGCCTTTTGCCCTGAAAAGAAAAAGCAGTGCTTATCCCTTACCCGCTTTACGCATTACCGCTATGCTTGATAACTATTTTAAAATCGCCTGGCGAGGTCTCCGGAAGGACAAGCTCTATACCCTTACCAACATTACGGGATTGGCCGTTGGCCTGACTGCTACCATCCTGCTTTTGCTGTGGGTACAGGACGAACTAAGCTACAATACCTTTCACCGGAATGCATCCAACATTTACCGCGCCGTAGCCAACTTCAGCACCGACGGCGTGGACAAGCACTTTGCCACCACGCCGCCCGCCGTTGCTACCGCTGCCCTCAACAACCTGACCCAGGTCAAAGCTGCCACCCGGATCACCAGATACTGGGAAGTTTCCCTGTTCAGCACCGGGAAAAAAACCTTCAGCGAGACAAATTGCGCCTTCGTGGATGCCAGCTTCTTCACCCTGTTCGACTTCCCGCTGGTGAGCGGCAACCCGGGTAAACCCTTTGCCGGCAATCGCTCCGTGGTAATCACCCAAAGCGTGGCCCGCAAGTATTTCGGTGATGAGAACCCAGTGGGTAAATCAATACAGGTCGACGTCAGGGACACTTACCTGGTCAGCGGCGTTGTGGCTGACTTTCCGCCGAATTCCGACATTCAGCACGACTTTTTCTTTCCTTTCTCAATCATCAACGAGTTTTACGGCAATCCCCGACAGGCTGCCAATGGCTACGACGGCGATTGGCAGAATTACGACTACGATACCTACCTCCAACTCGATGCCGCCGCCTCGCCCCAAACCGTAGCCGCCGAACTTACTGCACTCCACAAGCAGAACTGGTCCGATGAAATGACCAAAACCCTCCGTTATTCCCTGCAACCGCTTGCGCAGATCCATTTGTACAAGCCCGACGGTACCGAAGGAACCATGCAGACGGTCCGCATCCTGATGCTGACGGGGATTGCCATCCTGGTCATTGCCTGTTTCAACTACGTGAATCTGGTGACGGCGCGGGCTGCGGGCCGGGCCGCGGAAGTAGGCGTCAGAAAGATAATCGGTGCCAGCAAGGCCCAGTTGTTCGGGCAGTTTTTGTGCGAGTCAGCGCTGCTGTTCGTCCTGGCTTTTCTGGTGAGCATCGGGCTGGTATTCCTGTTACTGCCGGTATACAACCAGATTGCCGGGAAGGCGCAACGCTTCGACGTTTTCGACCCGGACCTGGTGGGCCTGCTGGGGGCGTTGCTGGCTGGAATGCTGCTGATTGCGGGCATTTACCCGGCGCTGCTGCTGTCGTCGTTCCGGCCGCTGCCGGCAATCAAAGGTGGAGGGATACCGGGCGGCAATGCAGGCACCCTGCGCAAAATATTAGTATCCAGCCAGTTTGTGGTTTCCATGGTGCTGATTACCGGCACGTTTGTGATCGGGCGGCAACTCAGCTACATCCAAACGAAAAACCTGGGCTACGACAAGGAAAACGTTTTCCGGTTCGATATGCGGGACATGCGGGGCCATTACCAGTCGGTACGCGATGAGTTGCTGCGGGAGCCGGACGTGCGGGCCGTTACGGGAGTATGGGCCGGCAACCTGCTGGAACTGTGGTCAAACACCACCCAGAATGAGTGGGAGGGCAAACGCCCCGGAATTACGTTTCTGATCACGCAGTTGGCCGTGGAAAGGGATTTTCTACGGACGATGGGATTGAAACTGGTGCAGGGCCAAGGGTTCACGGGCACGCCGGCGGATTCAAGTCACTTCCTCCTCAACGAGACGGCCATCCGGGAAATGGGAATCAAAAATCCCGTTGGCAAGCGTTTTAAATTGCAGGACCGGGAAGGAGTGATTGCCGGCGTGGTGAGCGACTTTCACTTCAAGAAGATGCAACAGAAAATAGAACCCTGCATTCTCTTTTGGGGACCCGGGTCCATTAAACAAATGTGCATCCAGACTACCGCGCACGGTGCCCCGAAAGCCATTGCCGCCGCCGAAAAAATCTGGAAACAGTATAATCCGGCCCATCCTTTCGCGTATTCTTTCCTGGACCAGGATTTTGACCGGTTATACCAGACCGAGCAGCGGATCGGACAGATCTTCCGGGTGCTGGCCGGGGTGGCGGTGTTCATCTCCTGCCTGGGACTGTTCGGCCTGGCTACCTTCGTGGCCCAAACCAAAAAGAAGGAGATCGGAATCCGGAAGGTGCTCGGCGCTTCGGTGCTGGGAATCGTGGCGATGCTGTCGCGGGATTTTCTCAAACTTGTCGGGCTGGCCTTCCTGGTATCGGTCCCCATTGCCTGGTACGGCATGAGCCGGTGGCTCGAAGAATACGCCTACCGCATTCCCGTTGAGTGGTCAGTGTTCGCCCTGACGGGTTCCCTTGCCGTAGGCATTGCCCTGCTGACGGTAAGTTTTCAATCCGTAAAGGCGGCCCTGGCCAATCCTGTAAAAAACCTGCGGGACGAATAGCGGGCAGGGGAACGCTCCAACCAAAAGCTGCACTGGACAAGAATTACCAAACGTATGCATACTCAGTACGTTTTATGAGCAAACAGGCAAACACCAACGCGCCCCATCCGCCCCGGCAGGCCGACCGGCTGCTGGGCTGGTTCTGCGCCCCGCACCTGCTGGAAGAAGTGCAGGGTGACCTGCACGAAGAGTTCGACTACCAGGTCGGTCGCGTGGGACTGCGCAACGCCCGCCTCCGCTACTGGTGGGACGTGCTGGGGTTCGTAAAACCCTTCGCCATCAAACGTAAACCATCCACCCACCCACAACCCTTCTTCCACTTCCCCATGCTGCGAAGCTACCTGACCATCGCCCTGCGCACCCTCTGGCGGAGCAAGGGGTACACGGCCATCAACGTAGTGGGCCTGTCGGTGGCCTTCTGCATCTGCGTGTACCTGTTCCTGACGGTGTACCACCAGTTTTCGTACGACTCCTTCCACCGCGACGGCGACCGCATTTTCCTGTCCTACGTTTTTTCGAACGAGCCCGAGCGTCCCAATGCGGCCCGGGAAATGCCGCTGCCCTTTGCCCCGGCGCTGAAAGCCGAATTTCCGGAAGTAGCGGGGGCCGCGCGGGTGATGTGGGGCGGAAGGAGCTTGAACGGCCTGGCGTACGGTGAGAAATACCTGGAAAAAGCGCTTACGCTGACCGATCCGGATTTTCTGAACGTATTTTCCTTCCCCCTGCTTGCAGGCAACCGGCAAACTGCCCTGCGCGAACTGGGCAACATCGTACTCAGCGAAAGCACGGCGAAAGCACTGTTTGGCAGCAAAGACCCGCTGGGCAAGGGCGTAACCGTCGGGGGGGAAGACAACCAGAAGACCTATACCGTGACCGGCGTGCTGGCCAATGCCCCCCTGAACTCATCCGTGCAGTACGACGCCCTGATTCGCGTGGAAAACTTGCCTGACTACCAGAAATTCAAAGACGACTGGCAAACATTCAACCACCCCGTGTTCGTGAAACTGGCGCCGCACGCCGAGGAGGCCGCGCTGGAGAAACGGCTGAAGCCGTTCGTGGCCAAGTACTTCCCGTCCACCCTGGAAAACCTCAAGAAACAGGGCGCCAAGCCCGATGCGCAGGGCGACGTGTTTGCCGTGCGGCTGGAGCACATTTCGAAAATCCGCGTGGGGTCCGTCGTTGCCAAAGGGCCGCCCGCGGCGCTGCTGTACGCCCTGATGGGGGTTGGTTTTTTTATCCTGCTCATTGCCTGCTTTAACTTCATCAACCTGAGCATTGCCCGTTCTTTCATCCGGGCCCGGGAAGTGGGTGTGCGCAAAACGCTGGGCGCCCGGAAGGGCCAGTTGTTTACCCAGATCTGGGGCGAGGCCACGCTGGTCTGCTTCATCGGGTTGGTAACGGGGGCTGGGCTGGCCTGCCTGCTTTTGCCGGCGTTCAATGCTACCTTCAACGCCGACCTGAATCTTGCCTTTGCCCTCCGGCCCGGCCCCGTGGCCGTGGTAGTGGGCATGTTCGCCCTGGTGACCGGCATTGCCGGCGGGTACCCGGCCTGGCAGATGGCAAGGTTCAACCCGGTGGCCGTGCTGAAGGGCAAGCTTACGCTGAAACGCCCCGGCTTTTTGCGCAACTCGCTGCTCGTGACGCAGTTTGTGATGGCTACCCTGCTGGCCTGCTGTACCCTGGTGGCCGCGCGGCAATTTGAGTACCTGCGCCAGATCCCCACCGGGTTTGCTCAGGAAGAGGTCATCAGCATTCCGGTGGGCAAAACGGGCCGGGCCGGCAACGGCCGGCAGCTCTTGCAGCGCCTGCGCGACCGGCTGGCCGGCGACCCGACGGTGCTGGGAATCACCGGCACGGGGGGATCACTGGGCAGGGGCAAGGACCGGTCAACTTCCCGGTCCAGCGTCGGGTTTACCCACCGGGGCAAGCAGTACACCACCGACTGGCTGCTGGTGGATCACGGCTACCTGAAAACGCTGAACATCAAGCTGCTGGCCGGCCGTGACTTCAACCCGGCCCACACCGCCGATTCCACGGCCGGGGTCATCATCAGCGAAAGCCTGGCCAAGAAGTTCGGGGAGCAAAACCCCGTCGGTACCCTGTTTGACGACGATTCGCCCGGCCTCATCATCGGGGTCATTCCCGACATTTACCTGTACACCCTTACCGACCAGACCCAACCGATTGCCCTGCACATTTCGAAGGATGAGCCCATCAACTACGTGTTTGTCCGCGTGGCCCCGCAAAGCCTGGCCGGTTCCATGGCAAAGCTGAAGGGAGTGATGCAGGAAGTTGCGCCGGGCGTGGAATTTATGGGTTCGTTCCTCGACGAGAACATGGACGCCCTGTACCGGGAAGAAGAAATGATTGCGCAGGTGTTCGGGCTTTCGGCCGGCATTGCCGTGGTGCTGTCGTGCCTGGGCCTGTTTGCCGTAGCCCTGCTCGTGATCGAGCAGCGTACCAAGGAGATCGGCATCCGCAAAGTGCTGGGCGCCAGCATTTCCGGCATCATCCTTACCCTGGCCCGGGGATTCGTGAAGCTGGCCGCGGTGGCCCTGGTCATTGCGCTGCCGCTGGCCTGGTTTGTCATGCGCCAGTGGCTGGACAATTACCCGATCCGGACCGGGTTAAGTCCGTGGCTTTTCGCGGGGGTTGCGGCGGCGGCCCTGCTGACGGTTTTGGGCACGGTCAGTTTCCAGAGCATCAAAGCCGCCCTGGCAAACCCCGTGAAGAGTTTACGAAGCGAGTAATACAGACCTCCCTACAAACCACTTTTATGACCAGACACTTTAGTACAGGACAAAACCTCACCCCCGGCCCCTCTCCCAAGGAGAGGGGAGAAGAAAGGATTCTACAAATAGCTTTTTTTCAAGACTTTACGTCTCCCCTCTCCCCGGGAGAGGGGCCGGGGGTGAGGTTTTGTCCTGTATTAAAGACCAGACACTTTTTCGTGGGGCTGTTGCTCCTCCTCAGTACGACGGCAAGCGCCGGCGAACCGGCTCACGCCCGGCTGGAAAAACGCATCGAAGACGACGGCACCACCCTTTCCATCAAGATTGACGGCTTTGTCAATGGGCGGGAGATCCGGTACCAGCAGGCCTTTGACGTGGCAGACATGAACGACCTGCAAAAAGAACTGCTCAAATGCCGCGTGTATCATTCGCAGGGGCTGGGCTTGCCCCTGCACGAGATGCCGGGGCTGCTGTTTGGGGTTCCGGCGTTGGCCGCCCTGCTGATCGGACTGCTGGTTGCCGGTGCCCGGGCCGCAAAAGCCCCGCCGGCGAATCCCCAGCCGTACGGGCCGGGCCGCTGATCCCCGGCGGGGCGTAGGGGAAGAGCCTCAGCAATACGGCTGGGGTGGCCTTTGGTGTGTAATTGGCGTTCCCTTCGCACTTCGCCCTAAAACTCGCCCGGCTCGTCGGCGCTGGGGCCGTACATGCCCGGCACCGGCACGTCGAGCATACGGAGGTAAACGGTGAGCTGGCCCCGGTGGTGAATGCTGTGGTTGAGCCCCATGATGCGCAGGGCCGCGCCCCGGGGCCGGTCCATGAGCACCTTTTCGCCGGCCCGCAACTGGAAAGAATCCGTCAGCTTCTGGTCGTCCGATTCCTGGAGGGCTTTCCGCAGGTCGGCCGCGTAGGCGTCGAAGCGTTCGAGCAGCTGCGCCAGGCTGGTGGGCGTGGGCGGCGGTTTGGGGGCGTTGGGGTCGGTAAAGTCCCGGTAGTCGGCCCGCACCATCAGCGACTTCATGCCCAGCAGGTTTACGATGTGCGTCGCCAGCTTGATGAGCGGCGTGGATCTGGGGTGCGGCCTGAAATCAAACTTATCCTCCGGAACGCGTTCGAGCACTTTGCGCGTAACGGCCAGTTCCCGTTCCAGTTCCAGGAGAATGTTGTGTTGCAAGGAGGAAGTATGCATGAAGGAAGACGTTAGGTTTGAGACGTAGTGACAAGAAAGGTTAAATGGCTGAATGGCTGAATGGTCGTATCGGGTAAGATCAACCATGTAACCATATAGCCATGCAGCCATTCAATCATTCCAGCGTTGCCATGTCGATCACGAAGCGGTAGCGGACGTCGCCTTTGAGCATCCGTTCGTAAGCCCCTTCAATGCTTTGGATGGGAATCACTTCCACGTCGGAGGAGATGTTGTGTTCGGCGCAGTAGTCGAGCATTTCCTGTGTTTCGGGCAGTCCCCCGATCATCGAACCGGCGATGCTGCGGCGGCCACCGATCAGGTTGAACCCGACGATTTCGGCCGGCGTGGGCGGTACCCCCACGCAGATGTGGATGCCGTCGGTGCGGAGCAGCGACAGGTAGAGGTTGTAGTCGTGCGGCGCCGACACCGTGTCGATGATGAAGTCGAAGTAGCCGCGAATGGTCTTCAGTTGGGCGGCGTCGGAGGTAAGCACGAATTTGTGGGCGCCCAGCCGCCTGGCGTCGGCTTCCTTGCCGGGCGACGTGCTGAGCATGGTCACTTCCGCCCCGAAGGCAGCGGCAAATTTCACGGCCATGTGTCCCAGGCCCCCCAGGCCCAGCACTGCCACCCGGTGGCCCTCCCCGATCCGCCAGTGGCGCATGGGCGAATACGTGGTGATGCCCGCGCAGAGCAGCGGGGCCACGTTGGCCAGGGGCAGCTTGTCGGAGACGCGCAGCACGAAGTCTTCGTGCACCACGATCTTGTCGGAGTAGCCGCCGTAGGTGGGCGTCTTCTTGTCCTGTTCGAGGCCGTTGTAGGTTTGCGAGTGGCCGCCGAGGCAGTACTGTTCCAGGCCCCCCTGGCAGTTGTCGCAGCGGCGGCAGGAGTCTACCAGGCAGCCCACGCCCACCAGGTCGCCCACCTTGAATTTGGTCACCCCGCTGCCCGCGGCAGTAACCCGCCCCACGATTTCGTGGCCCGGCACCATCGGGAAGATCGAGCCGCCCCATTCGTCGCGGATCTGGTGGAGGTCGGAGTGGCACACCCCGCAGTACGCGATTTGGATGGACACATCTTGTGGCCGCAGGTCGCGGCGTTCAAACCGGAAGGGCGCCAGGGGCGTCTTGGCGTGCTGGGCAGCGTAGCCTTTTGCTGGAATCATAGGGATAAGGTTATTGGTTATCCGTCATTCGTCAATGTCGAATGATGAAGTGAAGGCGTTTATGGTTCGTGCTTTGCATTTCGTGCAAACGGGTGGTTATATATTTGGGCTGAGGTAGTACTAACGGAGGCAGGGGCGCAGGGTTCGGCAAGAACGGCCGTTCCGCCCCCGCACCCACCGGATCATAAACCTTACACGCATGAACTCCTTTACACACCAACACCCGCATTTTTTACCCCCTTTGCGCCTTTCCCCCGCAATTCTTTCGTCAGAAAATAGGCAATTACTCGCCAATCGGTTAAATTAGAGGAACGTTACCATTGGAAGGGGTGGGCGATACGCCAACAAAGCAAACCAGCGGGTCCGCGCATCTTTCGCGCCACCCGCCGCACCGTAGCCACTTTTCATTTTCCGATACCCGTTTTGTAATGACTATTTCTTTCCCGAGCAATCCGATCAACCGGCTGATGCTCCTTTGTCTCCTGCTCCTGCCCGCCGGTTTCGGCGCCGTGGCGCAGGAACGCACGATTGACAGCCTGGTTACGCAATTAAACCTTTCCCGTCCGGATACCGGGCGGGTACACCTCCTCAATGCCCTTACCGTGGCGTACCGCAACTCCGAGCCCGACAAGGCCATGCTGTACGCCGGGCAGGCCCGCCAACTGGCCGACAGCCTGGGCTTCGACCGGGGCCACGCCCGGGCCCTCGACAACATGGGCTGGGTACACTACCGGCGGGGTGAACTCGACAAGGCGCTCTCGCTGTCCATGCAGGCGCTCCGGCTCAGTCACAAGGCCAAAGACCCCTGGGAAAGCGTGAATGCTTCCATCAACATCGCCTCGGTGTACTACGAGCAGGAAAACTACGTGCAAGCCATTGCCTACTTCACGCAGGCGTTCCGCATGAGCGAAAAACTGGGCGACAAACTGTTGCAGGGCCGGGCCCTCAACAACCTGGCGTTCATGTACCTCAAGCAGGGCAAGTACCCGCTTTCCCTCGAATACTCCTTCAAGGCCCTGCGCAACAATGAGCAGGCCGGTGACAAGTACCTGATCTCGTTTTCGCTGCGCACCCTCGGCGACGTGTACGCCAAACAGGGCGACTACGCCAAGGCCCTCACCTACCAGCGGCAGGCGCTGGAGGCCGCCCGCGAGGTGGGCAACAAGTACATGATCGTGACGTCGCTCAACCGCATGGGTGACGTGTACACGCAACTGGGCGACTACGGCGCTTCCCTCAGCAGCCAGCGGCAAGCCCTTGCCACCAGCCTGGAAGCCGGCCTGCGGCCCGACCGGGTGAACATCTACCGCGGCATGGCCGAAGCCTACGTCAAGACCGGCGACTTCCGCAACGCCTACCACTACCAGCAACTGGGGCTGGCCCTCAACGACTCCATCTTTAAGGAACGCAACAGCCGGCAGATCGCCGAGATGCAGGCCCGCTACGAAAACGGCCGGAAGGAACAGGAAAACCAGTTGCTGCGCAAGGAAAACGCCCTTAATGCCGCCGTCATCAACAACCAGAGCCTCGAACGGCGCTGGCTCTACACCGGCCTGGGCTTCGTGGCGCTGCTCATCGGGCTGGGCTACGGGGCCAACCGCCGCCTCGCCAAGCGCAACCTGCTCATTCAGAAGCAGGAGGCCCAGATGGTGGAAGAACGCCTCCAGAACGACCTGCGGCTCGAGCGGATCGAGTCGGAGAAACTGGCCGAACTCAACAACCTCAAATCGCGTTTCTTCGCCAACATTTCGCACGAGTTCCGCACGCCCCTCACGCTGATCCTGGCGCCGCTCGAAAAAATGATGGCAAGCCCCGCCTTCAGTACCAACTACGGCCACGAGTTGAAGGTGATGCACCGCAACACCCACCGGCTGCTGCAACTGATCAACCAGTTGCTGGACCTCTCGCGGCTGGAATCGGGCAGCGTGAAGCTCGAAGTGTCGCGCGGCGACATGGGCCGCTTCATCCGGGTCATGGCCGGGTCGTTCTCCTCGCTGGCCGAAAGCCGCGGCATCGACCTGGTGCTGCAACTCGATGCCGAAACGCCCCTCAGCTATTTCGACAAGGACAAGGTGGAGAAGGTGCTCTACAACCTGCTGTCCAACGCCCTCAAGTTTACCGGCGCCGGGGGCAAGGTCACCGTGTCGCTGAGCCGGGTGCGTGAGGCCCAGGTGAACCCCGGCGCGGCCGGGCCGGGTGAGGCCGCCGAGTACGTCCGCGTGGCCGTGCAGGACACCGGCAAGGGCATTCCCCAGGACCAGCTCACGAAGATTTTCGACCGGTTCTACCAGATCGACGGTTCGGCCACGCGGGAGCAGGAAGGCTCCGGCATCGGGTTGTCGCTGGTAAAAGAACTCGTGTCGCTGCACCGGGGAACGCTGCACGTGGAGAGCCGGCCCGGAGAAGGCGCCTGCTTCACGGTAAACCTGCCGCTGTTCCTCGCGTGCCCCGCCGAAAGCAAGCTGTTGGAAGTGGCCGAGCCGCAGCCCGTTCCCGTGCGGACCCTTCCGGCCGGCCCGCCGGAAGCCACGAAAGGGTCAACCGTTGGGGCAGAAACCAGCCGCAAGCCGTCGGCCAGGCCGGTCGAGGCCGAAGGCATGCCGCTGCTGCTGGTCGTGGAAGACAACGACGAAATCCGGACCTACATCAAGGAAATCTTTGCGTCCAGCTACACCGTGGCCGAAGCCGTGAACGGACAGGACGGGCTCACGCAGGCCATTGCCACCGTGCCCGACGTGATCATCAGCGACCTGATGATGCCGCTCATGGACGGCGTGGAACTCTGCACCCGGCTCCGCCAGGACCACCGTACCAGCCACATTCCCCTGATCCTGCTGACGGCCAAGGCTTCCGTAGAAAGCCGCATCAGCGGGTTCCAGACCGGCGCCGACGACTACGTGACCAAGCCTTTCCACCCGGTGGAACTGCTGGCGCGGGTCAAAAACCTGGTGGAAAGCCGCCGGCAACTCCGCGAACGGTTCAGCCGCGAGGTAAAATTGCAGCCCAAGGACGTTACCGTGGCTTCGGTGGACGATCTGTTCCTGCAAAAGGTGCTGGCGGTGGTGGAGGAAAACCTGGGCGAAGCCGAATTTTCGGTGGAAGACCTCGAAAGCCAGATGTCGATGAGCAAGATGCAGCTCTACCGCAAGCTCAAGGCCCTTACCGGCCAGTCGCCCAGTGAGTTTATGCGCAACCTCCGCCTCAAACGGGCCGCCTCGCTCATCAGCCAGCGCAGCGGCAACATCTCGGAAATCGCCTATTCGGTGGGTTTCAACAACCTGTCGTACTTCGCCAAGTGTTTCAAGGAACTCTACCAGGTGACCCCTTCCGAGTACGCCACCCAGCCCCGCGATACAGTCACGTAGAGACGCGATTCATCGCGTCTCCCGCCGGCACGATTCATCGCGTCTCCCACCGGTACGATCCATCGCGTCTCCGCCGTTGGTTACCGGTCATTCCGCTTGCTGTCCTAAAACGCACAAAAAACGTCCGTTTTAGGACAGTCTGTTTTATGGATTCCCGCCAAAATGCACCCGCAGCCCCTGCATCGCCCCATCTCACTCCTGGCAAATCGTTTGCGAACAGATGACCAATGACCATTGGCGCTTGACGGAGACGTGAGGAATCGCGTTCCTGCTGGCCGAGACGCGATGAATCGTGCCGGCGGGAGACGCGATGAATCGCGTCTCTACGGACCAATGTTCCTGTACTGCCTAACCTCTACACCATGTTTAAAAACTACTTTACCGTTGCCGTCCGCAACCTCCAGCGGCACAAAGGGTATTCGCTCATCAACATTCTGGGGCTGGCCATCGGCCTGGCCTGCTGCATTACGATTTTTCTGTTCGTGCGCGACGAGTTGCGTTACGATACCTTCCACGCCAACGCCGACCGCATCTACCGCATCCAGAACAATACCTCCTCCGACGGGCACCAGCGCCGCATGGCCAGCACCCCGCCCGCGTTCGGGCCGACCCTGAAGCAGCTATTTCCCGAAGTGCAGCAGCAGGTACGCTTATTCAACCTCTGGCAGCAACTCGTCACGTACGAGGACAAAAAATTCCTGGAAAAAGGCTTCGTGCTGGCTGACTCCACCATTTTCGACGTGTTTACGCTGCCCCTCGTCCTGGGAAATCCCCGCGAGGCGCTGAGCGGCCCCAACTCACTGGTGATCTCCGAATCGATTGCCCGCAAGTATTTTGGCAACCAGAATCCGCTGAATAAAGAACTGACCCTTGGCGGCACCAACAAAATGCGCATTACCGGCGTGCTGAAGGAACTGCCGTCACATTCTCACTTGAATATCAGCGCGTTGGGTTCGTTGCGCTTCCTGAAGCAGATGGGCGTGGACGACGCCCGGATGGAAAGCTGGCGGTGGCAGATGATGTACACCTACGTAATGCTGCCCAAAGGGTACAACCCCGCCCGGCTCGAAGCCAAACTGCCCGCTTTCCTCAAGCGGTACGCCGAGCCGAAACTGGAAGGGGGGCACTACGAAGGCCGTCTGCAACCCCTGCGTGACATTCACCTGCGGTCGTCAAGCCTGGAATTTGACATGGCCCAGACCGGCGACATCCGCTACGTGTACGCCTTTTCGGCCATTGCCCTGTTTGCCCTGCTCATTGCCTGCTTCAACTTCATGAACCTGAGCACGGCCCGTTCGGCCCAGCGGGCCAAGGAAGTAGGGCTGCGCAAGGTGATCGGGGCCGACCGGATGCAACTGGTCGGGCAGTTCCTGGGCGAGTCGGTGATCCTGGCCGTCATTGCCCTGATCTTGTCCCTGGTGCTGGTGTCGCTGGCCCTGCCGGCCTTCAACGAATGGTCGGGCAAAAACCTGAGCCTCCGCCCGGTGCTGCAACCCCTCGGCATTGCCGGCCTGCTGGGTACTGCGGTGGTGGTCGGACTGCTGGCCGGCAGCTACCCGGCGGTGTTCCTGTCGGCGTTCCGGCCGGTGAAGGTAATGAAGGGCGACCTGGGCCTGGGCGGCAAGGGCAGCTACTCGTTCCGGCAGGTGCTGGTGGTGATGCAGTTCGTGGTGTCTACCGCCCTCATCATTGCCACGGGCATCGTGTTCAACCAACTCCGGTACATCCAGCAGAAGAACCTGGGCTTCGCCAAGGAGCAACTCGTATTCCTGCCCATGCGCACCGGCGAGATGCAGCAGAATTACAAAGCCGTCACGCAGGAGTTGCTGCGCAACCCCAACATCACGGGGGCCACGGCCAGCTACGGCGTGCCGGGCGGCGCCCACGCCGGCGAAGGCATCAACCTGCCCGGCCGGGCCGACCAGTACAGCATCAACATGTACCTGGTAGACCACAATTACATTCCCACGATGGGCATGGAAATGGTAGCGGGCCGCAACTTCTCGGAAGCGTTCGGCACCGACGAAGAAGAAGCTTTCATCCTCAACGAAACGGCCGTGAAGGACCTGGGCTGGGGCAAACCCGCCGACGCGCTGGGCCGCGAAATCTACTGGAACAAGTGGATGGGCAAAACCGAGGCGGATACCGTGAAAAGGGGCCGCGTGGTCGGGGTCGTCAAAGACTTCCACTTCAAATCCTTCCACCAGAAGATCGAGCCGCTGGTGCTGCACATCTTCCCGGCCGGGTTCAACGAATTCGTAGTGCGCATCCGCCCCGAAAACTCGGCGGCAACGCTGAGCTTCCTGGAGCAGAAGTGGGCCAAGCTGGCGCCCAACTGGCCCTTCGACTACAAGTTCCTCGACGACCAGTTCGCCAAGCTGTACGAGTCGGAGCAGGCTTTCGGCCGGCTGTTCGGCGTGTTTACGGGGCTTTCCATCTTCGTGGCCTGCCTGGGGCTGTTCGGGCTGGCTTCGTTCACGGCCCAGCAACGCACCAAAGAAATCGGGGTCCGCAAGGTGTTGGGGGCGTCGGTGGGCAGCATCGTGGCCCTGCTCTCCCGGGATTTCCTCAAACTGGTAGGCATTGCCTTCCTGCTGGCCGCCCCGCTGGCGTGGTACTTCATGGGGCAGTGGTTGCAGAACTTCGTGTACCGGGTAGAAATGGGCTGGTGGGTGTTCGCCCTGGCCGGCGGCCTGGCGCTGCTCATCGCCCTGCTTACCATCAGTTTCCAGTCCATCAAAGCCGCCCTCACCAACCCGGTGCGCAGCCTGCGCAACGAGTAATACCACGATGGCATTACCCACGGAGCACCGCTTTACCGGCGGTGCTCCGTGCGTTTAGTGCCGGTGCGTGCTCCGGAACGGTGCCCGTGCTTCGCCGGCGGGTCTTTTCGGGCCATGATTAAGGATGATTAACGGCGGCCGGGCGGCGGCTGACGGGCGGAAGAGCAATTTGTAAAATTGTATTTTTAGAAGTAGCTTGGGGGCGAATGACCACAAGAGTATACTCTATTCTGTTATGATTGGAAGACTCCTCCACACCTATAAGACAATCCACCAACTCGTGCGCATGCAGTCCGGGAACCGCTCCCGCGAGAACGACCTGCTGGCCATGGCCATGATGCACAACCTGGTGCACGAAGGCAAATACCTGCCCTTCACCCAATTTTCGCTCAGCCCCTACGCGCTGGCGACCCTGATGAACGACATTGTGATCAACCGTCGCCAGCACATCGTGGAGTTCGGGGCCGGCATCTCCACCATTCTCAACGCCCGGCTCATCCGGAAAAACGGCTTGCCGGCCACCATCACTTCGGTGGAACACGATGCAGAGTGGCTGCGGATCGTGAAGGACACGCTGGTGGAAGAAGACCTGCTGAAATACGTAACGTTCGTGGAAGCGCCGCTGGTGAAAAGCCCCCGTTTCAACCACGGCTTGCCCTGGTACAACACCGACATTCTCGACGCCAGCCTGAAGGGCAAGTACGACCTGGTGCTGGTGGACGGCCCGCCCACCACCGAAAAACTGGACCGCTATCCCGCCCTGCCCTACATGCAGGGCCGGTTGTCGGACCGGTTTTCTTTCTACCTCGACGACGCCAACCGTGACAGCGAACTGGCCGTCCTCAGCCGGTGGGAAGCCGAACAAAAGATTCCTTTCAAAATACTCGAACACACCATTGCCCTGGGCAGCAAAGGCACCATGTTCAGCAGCGGCCTCCGGGCGTACTGGTAGGCACGGGTCCTTTAATGTGGATTACCAGGCAGCCATTTTATACAATAAAAATTTATACAATAAAAAGTCCGGCCCCGTAAAGAGCCGGACTTTTTATTGTACGCGGTCTGGTCCGTTAATTTCCTTTCACGAACCGTACCACCTGCTGGCCGTGCGCCGACCGGAGCCGCAGCAGGTACAGGCCCGGCTTCAGTTGACCGACCGGGATTTCCAGTTCGTATTTGCCCTTCACCCGGTGCCCGTCCCGGATGATTCCTTCGCCGGCGGCCGTCACCACGGCCGTGCCGGTTACCTGGCGGGCCGCGAAAGGCAGCTTCACCGAGAGGTTTTCCCGGGCCCGGTTGGGATACAGGCTCACCTGCACGTCTTCCGCGCCGTGGTTTGTTGGTGTGAATGAGCAAGCGTAAAGGCGCGGTGGAAGCGATGAATGGGTTCACGGGGGCGTAGCAGACCGCACCGGCAGGCACCCGGGAATGGGCCTCGCCGGCGGGGCGTGCGTAAAAATCGATCAGGCTGGTTTGGGGTGCTGCCCGGCGGGTTTGCCGGACCGCGGCGTACAATCATTCGCGGCTGGTGCGGAACAATTACGTCACAAACTTGGGCGTTTTTGGGGCGTTGCGCAATCCCCGATTTAGGAGTTTTTTTTCTTTGGAGCGAATGAATTTAGGATTATTACTGGATCGGTCAGCAGAAAAGTAACATCCTGTTGCGCCTCATGTGGCCGGAATTGGATAAATTTATCGGATGGAAGAATCATTGGAAATCCCCGTGACGTACCGGGGAGAGGAATTGTCGTTTCCCTGCCGGTTGGTGCGGACGGGCTACGCTTACGTGTTCCAGGTGGAGGTAGACGGGCTGCCGGTCACCTTCGAGCCCGACGAAGAAGGCCGCTACCGGGCCGCCGTGGGCGCCACGCCCGAACGGGAGGGCCGCCGCCTCGACGCCGGGCTCCTCAAGGCCATTGCCGAAGTGATCGAATCGGTCGTTGAATGAGGGTATGACCAAGCCCGTACCCGTGCTGCACCTGGAGCAGTTCCAGGAACCGGCCACCCTCCACCCGCACTTTTACGTGCAGCTGCTCGAAGAACACCTGGCGCAGTACCAGTTCGTGAAGGCGCCCCACCGCCACGACTTCTACTGCCTGTTCCTGTTTACCCGCGGCACGGGCCGCCACCTCATCGACTTTACGGCCTTCGACGTGACGCCCGGCAGCGCCTTTTTCATGTCGCCCGCCCAGGTGCACAACTGGTACCTGTCGGAAGACGCGGAAGGGTACGTGGTCTTTTTCAACGCGGAGTTTTACCTGCTCAACCACGCGCCAGGACGGCTTTCGGAGTTTCCCTTCTTCGGCTACGCGGCCACGCCCCACCTGCCCCTGGCGGGAGCCCACCGTTCGGCCATTGCGCCGCTGTTCGTGCGACTCTACGAGGAGTACCAGGGGCACGCGTGGCGCAAGGAAGAACTGCTGGGGTCGTACCTCAACATCCTGCTCATCAAACTGGCCAACGCCTACCGCCAGACCAACGCCCCGGCCGGCTCTTCGCACCTGCTCGAGCAACTGCGGCAACTGGAAGGGCTCATCGAAAAGCACTACCTCGAACACAAGTCGGTGGAGGACTACGCCGGGTGGATGCACTTGTCGCCCAAGCAGTTGTACACGGTCTGCCGGACGGGTCTCCGCAAATCGCCGGGCACGCTCCTCCAGGAACGCCTCCTGCTGGAGGCCAAACGGTTGCTGGTGCACACCGACCTCACGGTGGCGCAGGTAGCGGCCCGGCTCAATTACGTGGACGGCTCTTATTTCAACCGCTTTTTCAAGAAGGCGGCCGGGCTCACGCCGGAGCAGTTCCGGCAACAGTACCGATAAGTGCCATCAATCCCGCCATTTGTGCTATCCCCGCGGGGCGTTTTGCCGTATTTTTACGTTAGAAAGCTAAACGAACCAGACGATGATAGGCAAGGGAAGTAAAATGTACAGTGTGCTGCACGGGGTATGTCCCCGCTGCCAGCAGGAAAAGGTGTTCCGGTACGGGCCTTACCAGAATTTTGATTTCACGACGATGCACGACCACTGCGCCGCCTGCGGACAGGCTTTCGAGCCGGAACCGGATTTTTACCAGGGCGCCATGTACGTGAGCTACGGCCTGTCCACGGGGGTGTTCCTGGCGGTGGGCGTACTCATGCTGTTCTACCTGAACCTGGGGTACCTGGTCACCTTCTCCACCATTGGCGTGGTGGCCGTGGCGCTGCTGCCGGTCCTCTTCCGCGTGTCGCGCCTGGTATGGCTCAACCTGTTTGTCAGTTATAAACCGGAAATTACCAATCCAACCACCAAAAAACGGTCATCGTTGTCCGGAATGGGACACTAGGCGAGGATAAAAACTGCGTTTTTGCGCCGCAAGGCCTGCTTCAACGGGCGGCTTGTGACTTTTTTTTAGTCCCGTGGGGACGAAATACGCGACGGGCAATCACCCCAACCGCACAATACGCGTACTGGCGCCAGCGTCCGCTGGTGTCAGTGGAGACGGGAATCCTCGCGTTACTGGCGCAGGCGTCCGCCTGTGCCTTTCCGGACGGGAAGCGTCCGCTTCCAGCCGGCAGGCTAACTGGTCTTCCAGTCGCCAAATTAACTTATAATGCCGGCCCGTCTCTTCCCAAGCCCCTTCCCATGGGTGCCGGTCCTCCGGGTTGTTCCGCTCTTCAAAACGAGTTAGCCTGCCGGCTGGAAGCGGACGCTTCCCGTCCGGAAAGGCACAGGCGGACGCCTGCGCCAGTAACGCGTACTTCTTTGCACCCCTTGCGTCTCCTTTGCGATCCTTGCGGTTACATTTCTCCTCCCTATATCCATCACCTTTAGCCAGCTAACCCGCCTGACCCAGCGCATTAGTGGTTCAAAGACCACGGATTAGTATTAGTACGCCTTCCGGCGCGTCACCAGCAACAGCACTACGGTCAACAAGAGCTTTTTCATATTCGGGTTTCACGCAAACGCCGTAAAGAAGATGCAAAACAACAAAGAATAAGCCGCACTTCGCACCGGCCCGCCGTGCACCCCCGCCCTTTACCCCGTGCGCCATGCCCTCCGCCTGGGCCTCCTTCCCGATCCCTCCTCCAGTGTCCCTTCCTCCGGTCTCCCGTCTCCTTTCTTTAGCGCTTCTCCTTCGGTAAAATCTGGTCGAACGCCAGGCCGCTGAAGCCTTCTCCGCGGCCCGTCTGCTTGCGGATGCCCAGCCAGGTGTACACCCGGCCGTCGTACCAGCGCGTCCGCTGGAACGCCTTCGACACCCGTACGCCCGGGCGGGGCACCTCCTCTTCGTGCAGGAAGTACGGCTGCGGCGTGGTTGCATCCAGCCCGTGCCGCAGCAGCGACGTGCGGGGCTCCACCTTGCGGGGCGGGTTCGGGTCGCCCTCCAGGATGCGGGGCATGGCCGCCCGTTGCAGTTGGATCTGCCGGTTGGAGCCCGGCTGCTGCACCGGCACGAACGGAATCCAGTACTCGGGCACGCTGTTGACCACCTGGTAGCGGATGGCCGCCTCGTTCGCCAGCACGGCCGGGGCGCTCACCGGGCCCACGAATTGCTGGTATTTGGCCCGCAGCTGGTGCGCGGCTTCCTTCCCCGGCAGGCCCGCCCCGGTAGCCAGCGGCACGCGGGCTTCCACCCCCCACACCATGTTGGCGACCTCGTCGCGGAGCAGGTACACCTGTTCCAGGGGCGGAGCTTCCTGCACCTTGGGCGCCGCCGGCACCAGCAGCAGGCTCGTATCGGCCGGTACGTCCAGGCTGCCCCGCACGCTGAGGCTGTACAGGTTCCAGCGCTGCCAGTCCTCGTCGGGACCCGCGCCGGCGGCCCCGATCCAGAAGCGTTCCCCAAATGAGTTGGTGACGCTCAGGCCGGCCACGGTGGCGAGGCTGCCCACCGGCAGGGTAAAGGGCAGCAGGAACCAGTCGTTCGCGTACAGCAGCCCGAAGTCCAGCAGCATCAGCTTGTTGAGGTCCGTGGTGTCGGGGTTGATGTCCCCGAAGCTGGTGCGGCCGTTCTCAAACTCCCACCAGCGGGTGTGCGGCATCCCCGCGAAGGTCAGGTTCGAAGGAATGAAAGTAAGCGTGGTCGCTTTTTGCGGGTCAGCCACGGGGTTGGCCGGGGTGTTCAGGGCCGGCTGGTCCTGGTCCACGTCCAGGTTATACCAGTCGAGGTGCCCGTGGTAGTATTCGTCGGCCGTGAGCACCTTTTCGCCCGTACCCACCGGCGCCGAGCAGGCAAACTGGTGTTCCAGGTACGGCGGTTTCCAGGAAGGATTGCCCGCAGCGGTAGCCGGCTGGTAATAGAGCCCTTCGAACCACGCCACGAAGCGGTTCCCCAGCGTGTTGACCGCCGATTGGGCAGCCGGGTCGCCCAGTACGGCGATGCCGTCGGAGGCGTTGCGGGGGGGACCGCCCTTCAGGTATTCGTAGAGTTTGTAACCATCCATCGCCCGGCCGGCCACGGCGGCAAACTGCTGCCACACCCCGGGATGGGCCGTAAGGAGGGCGTCGGCCGGCAGGGTAGGGTCGGGCCGGGTCACGCCGTACCCGGCGATGTACGCCTGCCGCACCGCCGCCGGCGTGGTGCCCGGCAGGGCGGCGGCGCCCACCAGTTTGAGCCAGTGCCGCCCCATCAGCAGCCGCACGTCGAGGGAGGCGGGCCGGCCGGCCTGCGTAAAGGGCACCGGCTGGTGTTCAACCTGCACCTCCAGGGGAACCTCCGTGGGCATGGGCAGCGTGTCGGTCCCGCCGGCGGAGTACTTGGTGAGGGCCGTCGTCTGCATGTGCACCTTGGCAAACACCGGGGAGCCGGCGTCGTCCCCCGTAAATTCACCCAGTTGCCATTGCCGCGAAAGCATCCAGAGGGCGTCGCGCACCTCCGCCTTCAGGGCCCGGTCAAAATTCGCCGTCCGGGGGCGGCCCTCCAGGCGGTTCCAGACGGTAATGGAGGGAGGAAATTGGAAAACGGGATTAGTGAGCGGCATGGGTTTGATTCGTTATGAGTCGTTTGTCGTTGCTGTCAAAAGGCTACACATCAAAATGCTACGTATTTCCATTGTTGAGGGCGTAGTGCAGGGCAATGGTAACGGGGTGGACTGTGGCGGCCGAAACCGTGGCGGGCAGGAACTGGGCGTACGCCGTCCCGTCCACCTGGGCGGGTTCGATGGCCCGGGTGCGGGCCAGGTCCAGCGTTTCGTGCAGGGCGTCCACCAGGTCGTTCCACTGCCAGCTGCCCGTAAAGGCGGCCGGCGTCACCAGCAGCAGGCTCTGGGGCGGTTCGTTGTTGGGCTTGTCGTAGTGGAAGGTCAGGCCGGTGGTTTCGCGCCGCGCCGGGATCACCTCGGTCCATTCGTCCACCAGCACGCCGCACTGCGGTTGGCTGGGGTCAAAGGCGGGCAGGCTGGCCGTGTACAGCAGCCGGTCGCCGGTGATGTCGAGGTTTTCGGAGTACGACAACGCCAGCCAGGGGTCGGCCGGGGCGTAAGGCAATTGCAGCGGCGTGAGGGCCAGGGGCGCATCGCCCCGCAGGCTTTCGGCCAGCACCACGGCGTTTTCGAAGCGTCCCATCTTCTCCCGCACCCGCGCCACGCCGTACAGCCAGTCGTCCACGGGGAAATCCACGCCCAGCGTGCCCTGCTGGTAGGCCAGCAGCGTGCCGGTGGCATTGACGCAGTTGGCGAGTTCACTGCCCTGTTCGGGGCTCACCGCGAACGAGGGGTACACCTGGAAGTCGTCGCCGAAGAGGAGCCTGGCGGCTTCGGTGCGCAGGGCCACCGTCCGGTCGGGTGCCGCCGCGGCCGCGGCTTCGGCCAGCAGTTTCCCGGCCCGGGTGGTCCGTTCGCCGATGGTTTGCCGCATTTTGTTGACCTGGTTCACCATATCTTCCGCCAGCACCACCATCCCTTTTACCTCATCCTTCAAGTCAATGCCCGCGTCGTCGAAGTCGCCGAAGGGCGGGTTGGCCGCAGCCAGGTTGAGCACGGCGCGGGCCAGCCCCGACAGGGTGGGCGGTAAGGGCGGGGCAGCCAGGGCCCCGATGGCGGCCAGTTTTGCCCCGAAGGCCGCGGCCTTGCCCGCCGCCAGGTCGGCCAGGTAAGCGGCGGCCGTGGCCGGCACCGGGTTGGTGTAGGTCCGGGAGATCGTGCGTTCGGCCTGCTGCAACAGGGCAAACCGTTCCGCCTCGGTGGTAGCGGCGTTGTACTGCGTGGTCACCAGGTCGTTGTAAGTAGCCAGCTTCTGCTGCCAGCGGCCCCGGTACGCCTGCACCTTTTGCTGCACGGCCGCGTACAGCGACCGCCGCCGTTCGTAGGCGTACGCAAAGCCGGCCCCCGGCACGCCGTACGCAAGCACGCGCCGCATCTGGCCCGCGAAGGCCGTCACGTACCCGTCGAGGCCGTCGATCACCGCCTCGCGGGCCGCATCGGTGGTCAGGTCGGGCGGGACGCGGCCTGAGAAGTCGAGCAGGCTGCCCACGGGTTGGGCCGGGGGGGCGGGCTGCTCGGCAACCGCGAGGAGCGCCTGGCGGGCCGCTTCGAGGGGCGCCGGGTTCAGAGATACTGAGGCGTCGGTGGCCCCGGTAGCCTCGTTGGGCAGCCGCAGGTCGGAGGGCCGCAGGGGCCGGGCCGCCAGCAGCAGCGACCGCAGGCTGCCGACCAGCGGCGCCAGTTCGAAGAAGGTCACTTTGCCGGGTACGGCCTGGGCGTACTGGATTTGCACGGCCACGTCCGGCCGGAGGGCGGTGCCCGCGTACACGTGGTGCAGGATCAGTTCGTCGAGGGTGGCCAGCGTGTTGGCGTCCGTGCCGCCCAGCGCGTACACCAGGTCAACCGGCGCCAGGCCCAGGTCGGCCATGCTGACGGTTTGCGTCCCGGGTCCGCTCCCGTCCGGCAGTTCGAAGGTGACCCCGCAAACCACGTCGGCCGGCGGGGGCAGCACGGTCTCCAGCCAGGCGTTCAGCCGGGATTCGGCCGCGGCCCGGGCCGGGGCGTTTGGCGCCGCGACGGCCGTTGCGGGCAGGTGAATGCCCACCCGGTGCGTGAGGCTGATGCCGCTCCGGGGCGTCTGCACCACGTCGGGCGTGGGCGGAAAGCCGCCCTTGCTGAAGGCGTCGAGGGCGCCGGCCGCCCGGTCGTAATTGCCCTGCACCACCTGGTGCACGCTTTCGGCCAGGGCCAGGTCCGCCACCGCGTCGTTGATGTTGCGGATGCGGTCTACCTCGGCGTTGATCACGGCCGCCTGGGCCGCATTGGCCGTTTCGAGGGATTTTCCGAAGGGATACGTTGTTTGCCCGGTTTTTTCGATGTGTTCTACCAGGGCCAGGCCGTCCACCACGTTGCGGGCTTCCAGTTGGGTAATGGACTGGGTGTCGGCCTCGGCTACGGCCGTGTTCTTGAGGCGGTTGGCTACCAGCGGGAACACCTTGCGCAGCTCGTAAATGTACTTGTCCACCTCCACGTTCCCGTGGCGGTCGTGCAGGCCGCGTTCCAGTTGGTAGCCCAGCAGGGCGCCCAGCGACTGGCCCTGCTGCATGCCTTCGATGACGCCCAGGGCCATGCGCACCCGTTCCGAAGACAGGTTGACTTTGAACGATTCCGCACTGGTGCTGTCGGCGTTGGACAGGTACGCGTTGCGGAGCACGGCCGCCGTCACGGCGTGGTTGAGGGAAGGGGCGTGCACGTACCCCGCGTTGGTGTTGTCGGCCAGCAGCGGGTCTGCGCCGGTAGGCTTGAAAATGTCGGCCAGTTCGGGCGACAGCGGGGCGGGCGTAAGCACCCGGTCGTCGGGCTTGAGGTCTTCTACCCACCCGAAGGCGCCCAGGTACACGCCCGGCCTGGCCTTGCCTTCCGACCCGAAACTGCCGCCGTAGCGCATACCGGCCAGTTGCAGGTTCACGATGCCCAGCAGCCACGCGTCGAGGCGGTAGGTGCAGGTGTCGAGGTGTTCGGCAAAGGCGCGTTCCAGGCGGGCCGTCGGCGCGTGGGCCAGCCGGCCCAGCGCCGCCACGATGGCTTTGGTGCGGGCCACTTCGGCGGCCGTCGCGCCGCTTTTCAGCAGGTCCGAAACGTGCTGGGCAACGGTAACCACCGGGGTCACCTGGCTCACCACTTGGTACTGGTACTCCCACTTGCTGACGACGGCATTTTCGTTGAACACGAAACCGGTAAAGTCGGCATCCTGGCGGGCCCGGTGAATGTCCTGATCGTCGAGCACGTCGGCCTTGCGGAACAGGCGCAGGCCCGCGTCGTGGAAGGAGAGGTCGAGGGCGTGGCGCAGCATCTGGTACAGCAGGGCGGCCGGGCGTTTGTCGTCGCTGAACCCGGTCTGGTACTGCAACTGCCCCTGGCCCGCCAGGGCACTGTCGATGAGCCACTGGATGTAGTTGCGGCCGTCGTCGGTGTAGGCGCGGATGGGCTGCGTTTCCGAGAGGGGCCGGTCGTCGATCAGGGGCCCTTTCATCAGGTTGGCCGGACTGATAAAGGCTTTTTCGAGGATGGCGGGTTGTTCGGTCTGGCTGTTGGGGTCGTAGCCCAGGTTGCGGAGCAGTTCGCGGGGCGTGAGCATCTGCAGCAGCCCGGCGCTCAGCCCGATGTTGCCCAGCAAGGGGTGCAGGAACAGCAGGTAGTTGTGGAGGTGGGTAAATCCTTTGGCGTACCGCTGGTAGAATTCCTGCGAAGTGGCTTGCAGGCCCAGCACGTCGAGCAGCACCTGGTGGGGGTCGCCGGCCTGCCCCACCCGGGCCACCTGCGCGTGGAACGCCGACCAGTCGGCCCGCACCCGCATCAGGAACTGGTACAACCCCCGGAGGGTGGGCAGCATGTTGCTCAGGGTTTCGGAAGGGATGCCGCCGCCCGGCTGGAACAGCCACTGCGACCGCCCGATGGCCGACACCGGCAGGATGCCGTAGGGCTGCTTGCCGATGCGGACCGCCGGCACGCGGCCCCGCGCAGTGACGTGGTTGGTAAAGTACCACTCCACCACCGACCGCTGCCAGTCATTCAACGCGGGGCCCATCATGCTTTCCAGGAAATAGCCGAGGGTGGCCGGCCAGAGGGCGGTGTTCATCGCCAGGGCTTCACGCTGGTCGGTGTGGTGGTAGTTGGCGGCCTGTTTGAGCGCAGAAGCGTCCGCATCCACGCCCAGCAGGTCGGCCAGCCACCGGCCGTCTTTTCGCCCGTTGCGGTCCAGCGGGTCCTTCGGCTCGGGTGGTCCGCCCCCGGGCGGAATTTCGGTGGTGGACGTGCCGAAGTAGCGTTCGTAGGTGGCGTCGGGGTCTTCGCCGCCCGCAAAGCCCGAGGCGCCCTTTTCGGTGTTGTTGGTGGGGGTGCCCTGCGGCAGGATGCCAAAGCCGCCCGCCCCGTAGTGGTGGTTCCGCAGGAGCGTTTCCAGGGCGGTTTTCCCCTCCGCCGCGTCGGCCCCCAGCCGTACGCCCAGCACCAGCAGGCGGTCGAACCCGGCCTCGTACTGGGCCTGGGTGAGGTCTACCCTGAAGCCCAGCCCGTTGTTGATGGCCGCATTGAAGTCGAACAGCCACCGGGTGTCGGACTTCCGCGACAGGTACTCCACGTAGAGGGATACTTTATCTTCGTCCTTTACGGCGTCGTAGGGGGTGCTGCCGTCGCCGATCTCGCCGTTCCCGTACGCCTGCCGGAGCACGGCGTCAATGTCTTCCAGCGGGTTGGGGCCGATCACCAGCGGGTCGGGCACGGGTTCGCCCAGCCGCGGGGGAAACACGTCGGCGCCGCCCCTGGTGCCCATCAGCACGAAGCGTTCGGGAAAGGTGGTGACGCGGGGCGCCTGCGACCAGGCCTGGCGCTTGGTGGCGGCCGGGGGCAGGTGCAGGAAGGCCACCTGCACGCCGCCCCCGGGGTTGGGGTCGGCCAGGTTGGCGGGTACGTAGGCGGCCAGCAGGGCCCGGGCTTTTTCTTCACCCACGGCGTTCACCAGTTGCTGCCGGGCCGTCTCCACCGCCGCGGCGTCGCCGGCGGCCTGCCAGGCGGCTGCCCAGTACGCGGCTACGGCGGCTTTTTCGCCCCCGGCCGGCAGTTCTTCGGCCGCAATCACCAGGATCACTTCGCCGGCCGAGTGCCGCTGGGGCAGGGCACCCGGGTTGAGCGGCTGGTACTGCCCCGTGATCCAGTAGGCCCGCCCGGCCTGGGTGGTGCCGGCCAGTCCCCGCCAGGCGCCCCGCTTGAGGTCGCCGATGGTCGCTTCCAGGTTGGGGTCGGCCGACTGCCCGGCCCGCCACACGTGGGTCCAGTAGGTGCGGGCATTTTTGGCCTCGGCTTCCGAAAGGGTGCCCTCGAAGGCATCCACCGAACAGTCGTCGGGGAAAATGCGCACCCAGAGCTGGTGCTGCACCGCCCCGGTGGCGAGGGGTATTTTTTTAAAACGCGTTTCGAGGCGCACCGGGAAGAGCAGGAACGGGAACTGGTCCGGGAATTCACCGAGGGTCTGCCGGGGGTCGGCAAAGGCCTGGAGTTCCTTGAGCACTTCCGCTTCGTCGTTCAGGAGCTGGGCCAGGTTGGCTTCCCCGGTCTGGAGGGTGGTTTGCAGCACTTGTTCCCGTTTCGTCAATTCGTCCAGCGCCGGGCTTTGGGCGTCGCCCCGCCGGAGGGTGCGGCGCTGCCGGTTCAGTTTGTCGAGGGCTTCCCGGGTGCGGAACACGGCGGTACGCGTGGCGTCCCGCTGGTTGCGAATATCTCTGAGTCTGGTTTGTAGTTCTTGAAAGGTTGCCATGAGAGGTAAGTTTATGAGTTCATGAGCTAAGTACATGACAAAAGTTGAATGTATTTACGGACTAACTGGTCATCATGCGTGAGCGCCTTGTTAAGCTGGTCTAAGCCGTAGCGAAAGATGCTGCAAGCGCGTCTTTGGTGGGTTTTAATGGCAATAGGGGTGAGTGCGTTATTGTACTCTCCTACCCGATAGACCCACAAGAAAGCAATGGCAACGATGGCCAGCAGTTTGTTGAGCCGCTGTTGATCTTTGAGATGGGTATCTTCGATATGAAAGCCAGCTGACTTGATGGCCTTGAAGAAACACTCAATCGACCAGCGCTGGGCATAGACCTGCAAGGCACAAGGGTCAAAGTAGTAGGTAGCCACAAGGAGGAATTCGAGCTGGTTTTTATCGTTGATAATCCTCATACCTGACAGGTAGACGTATTGATTGGCCAGCAGCACGGGTTTTTGGATCTGTCTGGCCGAGTTGAAAGGCAAGTCGTTGAAGAGCCAAAACAGCCTCACTGGGGGTTTATGGGAGTAGTTGATCCAGAAGTTGGCCCTCAGGCGGATGCAATAGCGGATGTGGAGTTTGGCTAACAAGCCAAACCAGGCGTCTCCCACAAACTCCCGGTCAGCAATCAGGTAGTCGATGCTTTGGGCACCGAACAGCCGTACGTAGTGAAGCAGTAACTCTTTTCGTTCCTCTGTGTCGGAGTTACCGGCTTTATCGAGCATGAGCCACAAGACCGGCAGGGAGACTTTATCGGCCACAATGGTTAAGCACAAGATGTTGAACTCCACTCCGGCAAAGCGCCAGTGGGTGCGGTCCAGGCTCAAGCGGTAAGGCGGCTTTACTGGACTGAGGGCCACCAGTAGGCGGGCAATTGCGTCAAAATTGATTGTGTACTGGGCGAAAAACCGCTGGATGCGCCTCAGGTTTGACAAACTTGAGCGGTTAGTGAGTACACTGGCGGCTCGGCTAAAGCTCACGTGTCGCTCTCTGATAAGCGTGATGATCAGTAAGTCAATGAACTTGAGGCGGGCCTTATGCCACTTCAGATGTAGTTGCAAAACCGCGCTTAATCCTTCATATTGAGTTGCCATGAGTCACTCCGGGTTGTTTTATGGTGTCTGGACAACCTCATATTACAACACCGGAGACTCTTGGCCAACTTTTGTCATGTACTCAGGTTCATGAGTTTATGAGTGCAGGAGTTCATGAGTAAATACGCGTTTGCTTGACGGCGCCTTCCTACTCATAAACTCCTGAACTCATGCACTCATAAACTTTAGTTGTCCGGGAGCATTTCGGCGGCGTGGACGGCAACGAGTACCGGCACCTGGTAGAGCAGGTAGGCCAGTTCGGCCGAACTCATCTGCGGGTTCCACGCCAGGGCGTCGTCCTCGCCCCGCTGCGCCTGTTTTTCCCCTTCATCGGGCAGGTTGAGCGAGGTAAGCGCAATGGCGTCGGCGGGGTTGGCGGGCACGCGGATGAACCCGCTTTCCGGCACGGCCGGCTTGAGGTGGTCCCAACTCAGGTCGTTCCACACCTTCACGGCCGGGAGCGGCGACGGGCCGCCGGTGTCGAACCCGAAGCGGGGCTCCCCGGGCCGCTCCTTGATCACGAAAAACCAGCCCGCGTCGTTCCAAGGGATGCCGGCGTCCTGGCAGGCCGGGTCTACGGGTTGGCCGGGCTGACCGGGTCCGCCCTTGGCGGCGCACGCCGTCAGGTCGAAGCCGAAGAAAGTGATGTCGGGGTCTACCTTCGCCTCGTAGAGCGGCGTTTTGATCTTGGTGCGGGGCGGGTTGGCCTCCTCGGCCGGGCTGCCCAGTTCCACCAGTTCGCGTTCTTTGGTCAGGTCAATCTGCCCGTTGGTCAGCTGCCACTGGGCCCGGTGGGCGTAGATCACCGCGTTGGGGTACTTTTTGAGCAGTTCGCCCCGGATCACCAGCACCACTTCCTGTTCGGCGGCCCCGCCCTGTTCGCGGTGGTCGTGGGCGCCCAGGGGGCTGGCCTTGCTCCACTGGTGCAGCGGGGGAATGTCCCTGAGCTTTTCCTTCAGCGCCTCCGCCGACAACCCTTCGGTGTTGAGGTAGCCCTGCGTTTCCCAGAATTGGCGGAAGTAGCTGCCGCGCTGGTCGGTGGGGTACTCCCGCCACAGCAACTCGCGGGCAAACTCGTGGTTGAGCCCCACCATGTAGGCTTCGATGAACTTCTGGTTGGTTTCCAGCAGGGAAATGCTGTTTTCGGCCAGGTGGTTGATGTTGGGCAGGAACAGGTCGGACGACTGCCGGACCAGGGGCCGGTACATGGGCAGGTCGAACTCGGGGTAAGCCATTGCCTCCACGAACGCTTCGGGCAGGTTATTGCGGATGCGGCCGGGCAGGTGCACGCTGCCCCAGGTCCAGCGGGGAATGGTCAGGGCCGGGTCGAGGCCCTCAAACAGGGCTTTGCCCACCCCTTCGAGGTCCAGCGGGGGCTTTTCGGGCACCTCGCCCCGCTTGGTTTCGGTGCGCATCAGGTCGTTTACCTCCCGGAGGGCCTGCTTGAAACGGTCGGCTTCTTTGTTGTCGGTATCGGTGGGGTTGAACCGGTATTCGCGGGTGCCCGGCAGCCACGGGGTGTAGTTGCCGCTGCGGAGCAAGTCGTCCATCCGGTTGGTGTCGAAGATTTCTGCGGCGAGAAGGCCGGCAATCCGGCGCTGCTCCTTGTCGTCCACGCCGCCCAGGTACTTTTGCAGGTCGGCGCCCGCCTGGTTCCACAGGTACCCGTAGGCAGGCATTGTCTGCATCATCCCGGGCAGTTGCCCGAGCAGCGCTTTAAGATTTTCCGGCCGCAGCAGGCCGGCAATTTTTGCCAGCGTAACCAAGCCGTCCGGCGTGGCTTTGGGGGGCGCCGCCGTCACCTCGCCCTGGTTGAAGCGCCCGATCAGGTCGCCCGGCAGGGTGCCTTTGCGGCCCACCAGCCGCTGGACCAGTTTGCCGCGCGGGCGGAGCAGCTTGCGCATGCCTATCGACAGGGCGGCCAGGGGCACTTTGCTCTGCTGCACGGTAAAGTACACGGTGGCGCCGCCGGCCACGACCCGCCGGCTCACCGGCGCGGCCAGGGCCAGCCACTTGCCCACGTTACTCTCCTTGATCGCTTTGAGGTGCGTGAGGTACCACACCTGCGAGGTGGCCCGGGCCAGTTGCGCCGCGCGGATCTTGCGGTTGGCTTCCAGCACGGCGCCCACCTGTTCCCACGCCGACTGCATGTACGTCTCCTGGTTCTCCTGCACGATCTTGGTGCCGAACCCGGCCGCCACCCGCCAGCGGGGGTCGAGGTTGAGTTCGTGCACCCAGTTGGAGCGGTTGGGCACGGGGTTGTCGCCGGCGTCTTCGAGCAGGCGCTGCGTGAGGGCGTGCCACTGCCCGTACAGCGGGGCCGTAATGATGGGATCGGGGTTGCTTTTGATGGAATACGCGTCGGGGGGCGCCCCGGGGGCGGCCGGTACTTCCTCCACCTGCGCGTTGGCGTGGGCGTCCGGGGCCGTTTGGGTCCGGTAGTCGTCGGGCAGGTTGAGGAACGCGGCCAGGCTGGTCTGGAAGGGGTGCGGGTACGGCGTCGCCCAGTTCTCGTACTTGTCCACCTCCACCAGTTCGTCGGGGGTGTAGTTGAGGCGCGGAATGCGCAGGGCGCCGCCCAGGCGCAGGAAGCCGCCCAGGGCCGGGTCGGTGATGCCCTTCAGGTTGGCCCCCGGCCGCTGCACGTCCAGGTCGCGTACGCCCACGCGGCGGTCGGCGGGTTGCGGCTTGAGCAGGCGCACCAGGTACTCAAAGTCGCCCACGGTACCCGTGCGGAAGTGCCACCGGTGGTAGTACGGCAGCCGGTCGGGCACCGTGTTGTCACCCCAGGCCAGTTGGTCCCACGCGGCAGTGGACGGGTCTTCGCCCAGGCCGGCGAGCCGCCCGGTTTCGAAGGTGGGCACCAGGAACGCCGAGTACGGGGTTTGCGCCTTCAGCCGGCGCGGGCAGACCAGGCGCGAATAGGCCAGGTCGGGGTTGCCCTGGAGGGCGGTCGCCAGGCTGGTGCCCACGGCCGCGCCGTCACCCGACACCACGCCGGCGACCAGCTCCTGGTTCACGTGTACGTGCGCCCAGGCCCACAGTTGGCCCGGGGGCGGCAGCACCGGGCCGGGGCCGTCGCCGGTAAAGGTGATGAAGGGCAGCGGCGCATCGCCGGTGTTCCGGTTGTCTTTGAATTCCGATTCGGCCAGCACCACCAGGGCCAGCCAGGGCGTGAGCCGGTGGTTGCCCGGGTTGGGCAGGGGCGAGTACCGCCAGGGCAGGTCCTCGTCGTAGAACTCGATGTAGGGCAGGTAGTTGGGCTCGAAGTTGGTGATCCAGTTGCGCGGTTCCACCTTGATGATGGCCTTGGCGTCGAGCCCGGTCACGTCGCCCGGCCCGTAGAGCTGCACGTTGCGGGCGGGCAGCGCCTGTGAAAACGTACCGCCGCCCACGTTGTTGCCGCTCAGGGTGAGCTGGATGGGCACCGTGGCCCGGGCGCCGCTGTGGTTGTCGATCTGGTTGGCGATGCCCTGCCGCAGCCAGGGCAGAAAGGTATAGGTTGCGTTGCTCATGCGAAAGCGATCTCAGTGTTGGGAATGACGTGCAGGGTGTCGGCCAGGGCGGGGTCGGCAAACAGTTGCTGCTGGAGGAAGTCTTCGGCCGCCGCCCGGCTGGTGAACCCGCCGGCCGCGCCCGCCAGGGGCTGGTTGTTGGCGCTGTAGGCCACCGAATACCCTTGGGGCTGCACGCTGACGGTGTCCCCGAAGGGTTGCATCCGCTTGCGCTGGTGCTGCGAAAGCACCGACTGGCTCACGGCGCTGCCGGCCAGGTAGTGACCAAACAGGGTGCCGTACAGGTTGGTAAAGCCGGGCCGCAGGAATTTGAAGAACCTGATCTGGCGGCGCTTGAAGTTGTTGTCGAGGACCACCGTTTCGTAGCGGATCACGCGTTTGACGGCCTTGCTGGTGCGCAACTGGGTTCCGGCCGCCGACACGACGATGCCGCTGTCGCAGGGTTCGAAGCCCGGCGCGGAGAGCTTTTTGGCGTTGTCCAGGTCCTTGAACTGGCCCAGGGCGAAGGGTTCCTGCACCTTGCCCTGCGCCTGCCACGCGCCCGAGGGGGTAACGGTGACCTTGTTGACGTCGGCCGGCTTTTGGCTGCCCACCTTTTCGAGCACCAGGTTGAGGGGAATCTTGCGCTGGCTGATGCGCAGTTGCCCCACCGGGTGGAACACCAGGGCATCGGCGTCCCCGTCGCCCAGTTTGCGCAGCGACACCAGCAGCCCGGTGCCGGCCGGCAGCAGGGCCTCCCAGTTGGTAAGGGCCTTGTATTCGGCTTCCAGCAGGGGCAGCACGGCAATGGGCGGCAGTTGGGTTTCGGCGTTTTCGCCCCAGGTCTCTTCGAAGGGCACCGAGATGTCGAAGAACAGGAGGCTGATGTGCCCCTCGCCCTTGATGTGCCACGGGGTGGGCCCTTCGAGCAGGCCGCTGAAGCCCACGCTGAAAAAGCCGATGCCGAACACTTTCACCGACAGGCTGACCGATATGCCGAAGGAGAAGTAGAACGGATCGAACTGGAAGAGGACATCGAAGGCCAGGTGCCCCTCGATGCTGAAGGCGCTCATGCCGAAGAATATTTCTACCCGGGCCCCGAACTGGGCCGAGTTGGACGTAACGGCGAAGTACCCCTCGATGCGCACCCGGGCGTAGGACGCGTTGAGCAGGTTGACGGCAATGCGCGGCGGGGCCGGGAAGGGCAGCGGCGGCGGGGTGTAGCGGGGGTGAAAACCGCCCACGCTGAGCACGAAGTTGGGCTGGTCGCCCCAGTGCACCAGCAGGCCCATGCCGCCTTCCAGGGTGAGAAACAGCACCCGCGAGTCGAACAGCTCGGCGTAGAACCAGAGCAGCTTGTTGGCCGGCTCGATGCGCCCCACGAAGTTGACCTGCAACTTGAGGATCACCTTGTGCTCGTCGGGCAGGGTCACCTTGATCACGCCCAGGATGGTGAGGGTCACGTTGGGAAATTCGAGGATGACGCCCAGCGACACGCGCACCAGGGTGGGCGTGCCCCAGCCGATCCTGGCCATCGGCCCCACCAGGAACTGGTCCTGCACGGTGGGGAAGAAGCGGCGCAGGTCGCTGAGGATGCGCGGGGCGTTCTCGATTACGTTCTGGGGGAACATCACGCTTTCGATGGCACCCGTGCGCACGGCCTCGCGCAGCGGGTCGATGTTGACCGTGCGGTTGAGGCCCAGCAGGCCGCCCACGCCGAGCAGCGTAAAGCCCATGCCCAACTGGATGCCCGTGCCGAACTCCACCGTGATGATGACCAGCAGCGAGAAGCCCGGCGAACCGTCGGGCATGCGGGTGGTCACCAGGCCGATGGCTTTGAGGGCGATCCAGTTGCTGAAGACGAGTTCGAGCGCCCCGGCGTACTCCTGGCGGTCGAAATCGAAGAACAGGTAGCCGCCGCCCTTCACCACGCCCGCGTCCAGCGACAGGCCGAGGCCGTTGGGCGGCTTGAACCCGAGCGACAGGTCGAGCGGCCCCAGGTCGGCACTCGTGTCGTCGGTAAAGCGCATGTCGAGCTGCGCCCCGATGCGTTCCACGGTCACTTGCAGGGGGCCCAGCCGCCCTTGCAGTTCCACCGACGTTTCCAGCGCCAGGTTGCCGTTGTCCTGGAGGCGCAGGGCCAGGTAGAACGTACCGATCCGGATGAAGCCCAGGTCTTTGTGCAGGGGCAGGGCTACTTCCATGCCGCCGCTGGCCTGCACGCGCAGGCCCTGTTCCGGCGACCATTCCAGGCCCAGGTCAAAGCTGCCTTCGATCTCGGCCGACTGGAGCAGCTTGCCCACGAAGCTGTCGGCCTGCCCGCTGCCCAGCCGCAGGGTGGCTTCGTCGAGGCGGGCCACCAGCAGGGGTTCGAAGGCAAGCCGGCCCGTGGCGGCGTCGAACTTGGCGCCCAGGGCCACGCCGAGGGCTACGTCGTTGACGCGCAGTTGGAGCAGGTCGCTGCTGCCCAGCAGGTTGAAGGGCCGCGCCGACGGGTTGCGGTTGAAGAGGGCTTCTACCCGGCCCTTTACTTCGCCGGCGGGCGGCACCAGGCTGGGCCGGAAGGGCGGCTCGATCCGCACCGACACCTGGCCCTGGAGGTCGAAGTCGGCGCCCAGTTGGAATCCCCAGTGCGGCCCGGTTTCCACGCGGGTTCCGGCCGTTTTGGTCAGGCCGATGCGGAAGCCCGTCTCCAGGCCCGGCGGGTTGGGGGCCGACTGGCGGCGGATGAAGAAGTAGCCGTCGCGGAGCACCGGATCGGGGCCGTCCTGGGTGATGTAGGCCGCCGTTTCTTCGCGCTGGAAGTCCAGGTAGAGTTGGAAGAAGGAAGTGGGGTCGAATCCGGGCAGGCCCCACCCGTAGGCTTGCTGAAAGTGGGCGGCCGGGTCGCTGAAAAGGGTGGGCAGGCGGTCGAGCCGCAGGTGTTTTTTGACGTACACCCGGGTGCCGCTCGTGTCGGGGGTTTCGACGCGTTCCCATTCCGCCAGTCCCAGCAACCGGAGCGTCACCAGCACCCACGGGTAGGTACTTTCCAACTGGTCGAACACGAAGCGGTCCATGATGCCCTTGGCCAGGGTGTCGGCAAACGCCCCGGCTGCCTGCCGGGCCGTGCCGTCGTCGGGAATGTAGGTGGTGATGCGCTGCTTGATTGCCTGCACCAGCGCATCAAGGGCCTCCACCAGGGAACGCAGCCGGTCGATGGTTGCTACCAGTTTCGCCACCGTGGCGGCTTTGTCGCCGGCCTGGGCCGCTGTTTCCAGCGCTGCCGCCGCCTGGGCCAGCGCCTGGGCGTGGAGCCGGCCCTGTTGCCGGGCCTGCGCCACCAAGGGGTCGTCCAGCAGGAGCTTGGGCAGCCGGAAGGCCATGTCGTCGGTGGTGAAGTCGCCCAGCCATTCGGTGCCGCCGCCCAGGGCGTGACCGGCCCAGGCCGCTATTTCTACCAGCTTATCTGAGGTATCAGGCATACACGTAGGTCTTTAGGGAAGGGCGTGAGAAGTGACCCGAGGGACAGGTCTCATCGCCGGATGCTTTTAAGGAAGAGGGATGAGTCGTTAAGGCTGCTTTGGAATGGCATTGAGGGCGGCGGTGACGTCGATCATGCCCACCCCGACCACCTCGGGCGCGGTTACGTCAGTACCCGCTTTGGTCTTTAGCCCGGGCCGGACCGCTTTCTGAAAGCAATCCATGATGGTGGATTTGATCAGGAGCGGGTTCTTTTGCAGCATCAGGGCAACTACGCCGGTAATGTGGGGCGCCGCCATGGAGGTGCCGCTCAGCGGGACGTAGGTTTTGCCCAGCTGGTCGCTGACGGACTCCACCAGTTTGGCGAGGCTCTTGGGCGGAGCCGTATGGCTGCTGTTGGCCGAATGAATTACCACGCCGGGCGCCGCAACATCGGGCTTATTGGCGCCCGGTCCCTGGCCGCTGAAGCTGGTCAGGGGGCCCTGGGAGGAAAAGTGAGCCAAAACCGAAGGAAGATTTGTATTAGGGGGGGGATTCTCGTAGGCCGCTACCGAAATGACCGCAAGGCAGTCGCCTGGGGTGACCAGCGTGTGGCGGTCGTTGACCTCCACCTCCGGGGGAACGGCTGCCGGCAAGCGAACGCCAAACCCGCTTCCCCCGGAGCACCACATCTGGAACACCGTACCCGGTGGGCCGGTAATGAGCAGCCGGTACTCATTCCCGGTTTTGAACACACTGCCGTCGGGATTGATCAGCAGGGTGATGTTGTTGCGTTGCAGGGTGAACGCCGGCCCGATGGGTGCCGTAGTGAAAGCGTGAAAAAGACTGAACGTTTTGAGCCCGTCGTAGAAATTGTTGAGGATGGGCTGCCCGCTCAGGGGAATTTTGCGCGAAAAGGAGGGTTGCCCGGGGGGCTTGAAGGCGACCTCTGCCCCGGGTGTGTTGACGTAGTAGATTTCGGTGAACAACGTACCAGTGTTGGGCTGAATGGCGCACCCGGTGAAAGATTTTTTGAAAGTACGCCCGTCGAACACTTCGAGCGGAACTTCCACCGAGCCGCCCGCCGGAATGGTGATCGCAGCGTGCTTGCGATCTCCGGCCTCGTTGCCCGCCGCAAACACGCAAATCTTCCCCTGGGCCAGGGCGAAGGTATCCATCAGGAACGAGTGGTCCCCGTCGCTGCCATTGATGTTTAATCCGTCGCAGGGCCCCAGGTCGAGACCGAAACTGCAATTAATTACCACGGGCAGGCCCGGCAGGGCACTGTTCGGATTCGGCTCACCCGCAGCCAGGTTAAGAATAAAGGTAATCGCATCTTTGAACCGGATGGCTTCGGTTGCGGCCGCCGGCGGCTGTTTCACCAGATCAAGGTGTTTTACGATGACCAGCCAGGCCTCGGGCGCCACCCCGCAATACTCGAATTTGGGTTTACCGCTGGTAAACTCCTGCTGGCCGTTGCCGGCCGCAATGCCGGCCACGTGGGTGCCATGGCCGTCGCAGTCCCGGTGGCGGATGGGAATGGCGCCGGCAGTACCGGCCAGGGCGGCATCGATCTGTTGCCTGGTGTAATGAACGCCGTATGATAGACCCGACGCGGTATAGAACGAGTTCGCTGATTGCTCCCCGGCCTGCGGCACCAGGCCCATGTCCCAGATGCCCAGAATGCGGGTTTTGTTCGTGTTGGCTATCATAAAGGCCGAGTGCTTCCAGTCAATGCCCGTATCAATGATCCCAATCACGACGTTTTTGCCCGTAGTGCCGGTAAACACCCCGGTCGCCGGGTTAACGTTCCACGCCTTGCCGCTGCCCCGGGCCAGCATACTCTCCACGCTGGTGTCGAGGCGGGATTTCATGGGCATGCCGTAACGCATCGTGCGTACCTGCGGGTGGTTGCTGAAGGCGGCCAGCCCGGCCAGCCTTACCGACCCGTTGGCCAGCCCTTCCCGCGTGCGTTGGGTGGGCTCAAAGCCCTCCGCTTCGAGCACGGCCAGGTCGCCGCTGTACTCAAGGGTAAAGTGTACCCGTTCCGGATCGGCCGTCAGGGCGGGGTGAACGTTCCGGACAGCCCCGTGCCCGGATTGAAGGAATAAATAGTCAGCGTACAACGATTGGAGGCCCGTATCAAATTTGTGCCAGGCGGCGTCCGCAGATGGATTCATAAGTTGTGTGTGGTTTGAAACAATACGTTACCGGGCTGCCCCCGGCGCGGCAGGGGTAGCGGTTCAGGCAGGGGGGCATGCAGGGTAATCGGGCAGGCAAGGCAGCGGGCTGCCCGGCGTGCACCAGTGTAAGGAAGCCCCGTGAAAGCCGCCGCCAACGGTTGCGCGGGCGGGGCCAAGGGTACTACGCAACGGATGTACGGGTCCGGCGCGTTGGGCAAAATCGTGGGCCGAAAAGTGATACTTTTTTCACTAAGCGCCAATACCTAACGGAAGGTATTTTTCATATTTAATGATTGTTTTATGTAATTATCAAAAAAAATACCGGTCCAATTGCTTTCGCGGCGAAGAAAAGCTGGTATCAGGCGCAGGTGCCGGGGTTCCTGTTTGATTGGAATTAAATTCAGAAAACACTGTTGGTAAAATATCCGCTACGCCCGTCCGGTACCGGGACGTAGGGGAAAAAGGGTTCACCACGCAGACACCGAGGAACAGGATTTTCGGGATGGAAGGATTAGCAGGATGGGAGAACGAGGGACAACACAAAGAACTTAACCGCAAGGCTCGCAAAGGAGACGCGAAGGACGCAAGGAGAACGCGTACTCCTTTGCGCCCCTTGCGGTTAAGTTCCTTGCTTTTCTTTGCGGTCTTTGCGCTCCTCCTTTGCGCCTTTGCGTGAAACCCCGTGCCCCCCTTGGTATTGCTGCCTCTTTTACGTCCGCACTGCCTATAGATTAAACGGATGGGTTAAAAAAATGCCGGCCCGGTTAACGTCCGTTAATCGACGTGGGGTGCTACGCGTGTAAGCAATGGCGTTACATCGGGTTTTTTGGGCAGCACGAGCAACCTAACGTTGCAGCCGCTTTCCGGGCGGTCAACCCGTGCCCGGCCGGCGAAATTTACTTCAATTCCCATTTAACCCTATTCAGATGTTACGAAGCATCCACATTTCGTTTGTCGCCCTGCTCGTGCTGCCACTGCTTTTTACGGGCTGTCAACCGCAGGAATCTACGCCTGAGCCCACGCCTGCCCCCGCGCCGGTCCCGGTACCGCTTACCCCTTTCTTGTCGAAGCTTTACAAGAATGGCCTGATCTCCCGCGAGTACACCTACGAGGGGACGCGCCCCGTGAAAGTGACGGATTATACCGAGAAGGGAGCGTTTCTCAAAGAAGGAACCATGACGTACAATGCAGCGGGCCAGGTTACGCGCATCAGCGTGCGGTCCGCTGCTTTTCCGGCGCGGGAAGAAGACCAGACCTTTACCTACAACGCCGACGGCCTGCTGACCAAAGTTGAATTTACGGCCGTCAACAATGCCCGGCCGCGGCAATCCGGCGAGGCCAACCTGGTGCCGGGCGAACTGTTTGCCTATACGGCTTTCGAATACAATGCCAACAGGGAACTCATCAAGTCGGCGGACTTCGTAAAGTACTCCACCAGTGAAGACTGGCCCGAAATAGCTAATTTCGCCTCCCCCGTTTATTACATGACGTACGCGTACGATGCCGCCGGGAACGCCGTGGAGAAAGCAGCCCACCACGTCCTCCCGGGGTCAAGTGATCCCACCGAATACGTGGATGTGCACACGTTCACGTATGACACGCAGAAAAACCCGTATTTCTATTCCTACCTGCTCGACGAGGGAACGCCCAATCCCCGGATCACCAGGCACAACATGCTCACCCGGCGTACGACTTCCAACGGCCCGATGGAAGGGCATTACTACAACTGCACTTCAGAATACAACGCCGAGGGTTTTCCGACCAAAAGAACGCTGTTAGAAGGCGGCGGGTACCTGAGTGCCGAACGTACGATTGTGTATACCTACACGTACGAGATGCGCGCGGCAACCAACTAAGCGAACGGAATTTCTCCCGGCCCGCCCCACGGGCACCATCCTTAACAAACGGAGGCAGGAAATGCACATTTCCTGCCTCCGTTTATTTTTAAGCACCCGGCCGCCCGGTTACACCTGCACGCGTTTCCACCGGCCCCGCCGGAACAGCACGACGGCGGCCAGGGCAATGACGGTTTCGGCCACGGGAATGGAAATGAAAGCGCCGGTCGCCCCCAGGCCGATCCCTTTCGCCAGCAGCAGGGCCAGCGGAATCTGGAACAGCCAGAAGCCGCCGAAGTTGATGAGCGTAGGCGTGCGGGTATCGCCGGCGCCGTTGAGCGCCTGCATCAACACCATGCCGATGCCGTAAAACACGTAGCCCGTGCCGATGATCCGCAGCGCCAGGGTACCCGTGTGCCGCACGGACGCGTCCTGCGTGAATACGCCCACGATGGCCGGCGCAAAGAGCAGCAGGACCGCCGTAACCCCCGCCATGAAGAGCACGTTGTACCGGGCCGTCAGCAGCACGCTCCGTTCGGCCCGTTCGGGCAGGCCCGCCCCCAGGTTCTGGCCCACCAGCGTAGCCGCCGCGTTGCTCAGACCCCAGGCGGGCAGAATGAAGAACACCACGTTGCGGATGGCGATCTGGTAGCCGGCCGAAGCCGCCGTGCCCCCCGTGGTGGATACCAGCCACGCCAGCACGATCCAACTGCCCGAAGCAATGAGGAACTGGACGGTGGCCGGCCAGGCCAGCCCCGCCAGGCTGCGGATCAGCGTCCAGTCGGGGCGCAGGTAGCTCGCCCGGATCTGGATCTCGCCGTGGCCGCGCCAGAGGTAATACAACTGGTAGGCAACGCCGATGCCCCGCCCCAGCGTGGTGGCAATGGCGGCGCCCTTCAGGCCCCAGCCTTCCCAACTCCCCAGGCCGTAGATGAACAGCGGGCACAGCACGATGTTGGACAGGCTCGCCAGCCAGAGGCTGCGCATGGCAATGGCGGCGTTGCCGGCCCCGCGGAACATGCCGTTGATGAGGAAGAGCAGGATGATGACCACGCTGCCGCCCAGCATGATGCGGGCAAAGGGCGTTCCGGCCGTTACCACTTCGGGTTTGGCGCCCATCAACCGGAGCACGTCGGCGGCGAAGTAGATGCCGGCCAGGCTGACGATAATGGTAATGCCCAAGGCCAGCAGAATGCCCTGCATGGCGGCGTACGAGGCCGCCTGCGGGTCTTTTTCGCCGATGCGCCGGGCCACTACGGCCGTTACCGCCGTGCTCAGGCCAATGGCTACGGCGTACACCAGCGTCACCACCGACTCGGTGAGGCCCACGGTGGCAATGGCCGTTTCGCCGAGCCGGCCCACGAAAAACATGTCCACCACGGCGAACACCGATTCGAGGCTCAGTTCCAGGATCATGGGAATGGCCAGCAGCACGATGGACTTGCGGAGGCTTCCCTGGGTGTAATCGTACGACTCGCCCTTCAGCGATTGCCGGACCAGGGCCGCCAGGGCGTGCACCCTACCGGCAGGAGCAGTTTTCAGTTTCATGGCAAAAGATCGAATGGCCCGCAAAGATAGGTTTATGCAGGACTGCTTGGTTATGTTGGCAACTGGATAGATGGCTGAATGGTCAAATGGCTGGATGGCTGGATGGCAGCATGTTGTTATTTAGTCATCCAATCCTGCCGTCATGTAATCACGTATGCCTATTTTTACCGGCCGTTTACAGCAGTTATTGCATTCATGAAAGTATTGATCACAGGCGCTACGGGTTTGCTGGGAAACCACGTGGCAAGGGCCCTGGCCGCCCGGGGTCACCAGGTACGGGTACTCACCCGGCCTACCTCCGACCGGGGCGTGCTGGCCGACGTGCCCTGCGAATACGCGTACGGCGACTTGTGCAACGCGGGGGCCCTGCGCGAAGCCGTGGTGGGCGTGGAGGCGGTGGTGCACAGCGCCGCTGTGACGGCCACGGGCATTACCGCCGACAGCTACTACGAGGAGGTGAACCTGCAAGGGACGGTGCGGCTGGTGGAAGCCATGCAGCGGGCCGGCTGCCGGCGCCTGGTGCACGTGAGCACGGCCAACACGCTGGGACCGGGCAGCCGCCGGCAACCGGGTACCGAATCGTCGCCGTTCGCGTTGCAGCACTACGGGTCGGGGTACGTCAACACCAAGTACCAGGCCGAGCAGTTCGTGCTCCGGAAGAACGGGCACGCGGGCCTGGAAGCCGTGGTGGTGAACCCTACCTTCATGATCGGCTCCCACGACTACAAACCCAGTTCGGGCCAGTTGCTGCTGCACGGCCTCAGGCCCGTGCAACTCTGCCCGCCGGGCGGCAAAAACTTCGTGCCCGTCAAGGATGCGGCCCAGGGTGTGTGCGAGGCGCTGCTGCGGGGCCAGCCGGGGCGCAACTACCTGCTGGCCGGCGACAACCTCACCTACGCCGAATTTTTCGACAAGGTACAGGCCATTGCCGGCCGCCGGCCCTTCCGCGTGAAGGTGCCCCGCCCGCTGTTTCACCTGGCGGGCCTCACGGGCACGGCCCTCGGCAAGGTGCGGCGCAAAGAGGTGGATTTCAACTACGTAAACGCCCGCCTGCTGTCGCTGGACAACTACTATTCGGGCCAGCGGGCCCGCGAGGAGTTGCAGATGCCGCACACCTCCCTCGACGACGCCATCCGCGAAGCCCTGGCCTGGTTCCGGGACAACGGGTACATCCGGGAAAGCGCGTTGACCGGCGCAGTACAGACCGGCGCAAAACAAAACGGTCTCCCCGGCACGGGACTTGGAGGGAAAGACGTTTTTAACCGGTAAGGCCCATGGCCCCGCCCGCAAATTCCCCATCCCGATGAAAATTTTAGACCCGGCTACGTACTTAGGCACCCGCACCAGTTACCTCCAGGCGCACGGGCTCGGGGTGAGTATTACCCGCTACCAGCCGGGCGCCCTGCTCGATACTTCCTTCCACGCCCACGTGAATCCGCACCTGACCCTGTTGTTGCAGGGCGGCACGCTGGAGAAGCGCCAGCGGGGGCAGTACGAGCGGCGCGCCGGGGAAACCGTTTTTTTCCACGCCGGGGAGGGACACCAGAACAGCCATACGCTGCTGCCCTCCAAAAACATCAACCTGGAGTTTGAAGCCCGCTTTATGCAGACCTGCGGCCTGAGCGAAGCGGCAATGGCCGGGGCGTTGAAAAGCAATCCCGATGCGGTCTTCCTGCCGCTCCGGGTGCACGCCGAACTGCTGGCCGGCGACGCAAGTACGGCCGACTCCATTGCCATGCTGGTCCTGCACGCCCTTGCTCCCCCGCCGGGAACGCGGCAGGCGCCGCCCGCGTGGATAAAACGGGCCGAGGAACTGCTCCGCGACCGTTGGAACGAGCCGGTTGGCCTGGAGGAACTGGCCGCGGGGGTAGGCGTACACCCGGTAACGCTGTCCCGGTACTTTCCGCGGTACTTCCGGGGCACGCTGGGCCAGTACCTGCGCAAGCTGAAGGTAGCCAAAGCCCTCACCCTGATCCAGCATACGCCCCTTTCGCTCACGCAGATTGCCTACGAGTGCGGCTTCTGCGACCAGATCCACTTCACGCGTACCTTCCGGGAGTTTACCGGCCTGTTGCCCAAAACGTTCAAAAAAATGTAGGGGCGGCTAAGCACGTACTATTTTTACCCGCTTGCCGGGACGTTCTTTACCGGAAACATCTTCCACGCACCCCATGATGATCCCGGTAAAAAAAACCATGTGGGCCCTGGCCGCCTTGCTGGGTTGCCTCAGCAGCCCCGGTCTGGGCCAGGGCTTGCCCCGGCCGGCAGTAGCCCAGGCCATCAGCACCATGACCCGCCTCATTGAAGACAATTACGTATTTGCCGGCAAGGGCAAAGCCATTGCCGCGCATCTGCGCGGCGCGTACCAGGCCGGCAAGTTCGGGGCGGCGCGTACCTGGCACGAGTTCGATTCGCTTACTACCCGCAGCCTGGCCGACTACAGCCACGACGGGCACCTGTACGTGCGGCACGACCCCAATACTGTAAAGGACCTGCTGGAAGCGGAACGAAAGGCGGCGGAAGACAAAAAAACGACGAAAGGAAATTTCTCGTACGACCCCTTCTACTACGGCGAAGCGGCCGTGGCAGACAACTTCGGCTTCCGCGAGGTGAAGGTGCTGGAAGGGAACATCGGCTACATCCGGCTTTCGGAGATCAACCTGTCCGAAAAAAGCCTGCCGGTGCTATTTGCCGCCATGCACTTCGTCGCCAACACCAAAGCCCTGGTCATCGATTTGCAGCACAACGGGGGCGGGGGCAGCGCCGTCGGCAACGTATTCGAGAGCTTTTTTCTGCCCAAAGAGACGCCCCTGCTCGAATTCAAAACCCGCAATGGCGCCGCGACCCTGACGAAAACGGAAACCTGGCTCACCGAGAAGAAGTACGAAAAGCCCCTCTACATCCTGGTGAACGGCGGTACGGCCTCCGCGGCGGAGGCTTTTACCTACGCCCTGCAACGGCACGGGCGGGCCCGGGTGGTCGGGCAGCGTTCGGCCGGCGGCGCCCACATGAACGCCTGGTATCCCGTCAATGAACACCTCTTTATTTCCGTGTCCACGGGGGCGCCTACCTGGCCCGGCACGGAGGAAAGCTGGGAAGGGAAAGGCATCCAGCCCGATTACCCCGTCGCCGCCGGCCAGGAAATAGAGGCCGTAAAACGGCTCATCGACAAGCTGGCCCGTACGGAATGAGACATGATTGGTCAGTAGTCATTGGTCAGTAGTCATTGGTCATTGGGTACACGTAAGTTGTCGCATCCGGTTGACCCCACGCACCGCGTTAACCACTGACTACTGACCAATGACTACTGACCAATGACCATTGCCTTTAAATGATCAGGCGTACGCCGCCCAGTTCGGCGACCCGATACGGGAAGCGGTCGCCGGGCGAGGCGATGAACATGAAGTTCTTGGGAATGTTCCATTCGACGGAGAGCTTGTCGATGAGCGCGGGGCCGAACTCGCCCTTGAGCACCACGAAGTCCACCTCGAAGCTCGGGTAGGCCCGGTCGAGCACCTCGATGTCCGTGGCCAGGTTCCTGGGCACGTCCGCTTCGTCCTTCACCACCGTCACGACCTTGATGCGGTGGGTGTCTTCGTTGCGCAGGATGTAAAGCATCACCTTGTTGAGGTCAATCACGTTGTGGCCCTTGGTGAAGTACACGAACTGCTGCGAGTTGATCTGGAGAATGGACCTCCGGATGGGGACGCTCTTGAGGATCTGGTTGAACGGGCGGGGCAGCGACCGGTTGAGGTACAGGATGAATTTAAGGATGGGAATCCGCAACAGCATGACGCCCACCACGGCCACCGTCGGGATCAGGTATTGCAGGAATACACCCACGTACTGCGGGTTGAGCAGCGTGTTGCCCACCAGGGCCGCCAGCACGGCTCCCAGCGCAATGAGCACCGCCCAGCCCGATGCGCGTTCGGGCCGGGGCAGCCGGGCCCGGCGGAACTTGAGCAGGATGTTGCCCAGCGCAAACAGCGCCATCACCGACAGGAAGGAGAGGGCGTACACCCCCGCCAGGGCCCCCAGCTCGCCCTTCGTGATGAGCAGGATGGACACGCACAGGATGAAGAAGGCGATCATGATCCGGTAGGTGGTGCCCCGCTTGTTGAGCTTGAGCAGGAACTGCGGCAGGCAGCGGTCGAGGGTCATCCGGTGCACCAGCCCGCCCACGCCCACGTAGGAGGTAAGCACGGCCCCGCTCAGCACGAGCACCGCGTCGATGGACACCAGGTACGCCAGCCAGTTGCCGCCCGCCAGCCGGCCCAGGTACGAGAGCAGGGCCTGCTGGTTGCCGGCTACGGCCGCTATGGGCACCAGCGCCAGGGCCAGGAAGGTAATGAGCGGGTTGTAAAAACTGACCACCACCCACATATTGCGCAGCGTTTTGGGAAACACGCCCCGCTTCTGTTCTTCCACGAAGTTGGCCGAACTCTCGAAGCCCGAAATGCCCAGCATGGCCGCCGCAAAGCCGAAGAACAGCGCCGTGCGGATGCCGCCTTTTACCGGCGCCTGGTTGTTGGCGACGAACGTATCAAAGCCGTTCTGGAAGAGGTACGCCACGCACACGACCACCAGGATGCTGAGCGTAACCAGGTGGATGAGGAAGATCGCCACGGCCACCCGCGACGACTCGCCGATGCCCAGGATGGTAAGGGCCATGAACAGGGCCAGCAGGCCGATGGTGGCCGGGATCACGGGCAGCCCTTCCCAGAGAATGTGTACGTAGTGCATGGCTTCGTTGGCCGAAATCACCGCGGTAGCCATGTAGGAGAGCAGCGTGAGGCACGCGGCCATCGAGGCCGTAGCCTTGCTGGTGGTGTTGAGCAGGGCGTTGTAGGCGCCGCCGTTGAGGGGCAGGGCCCCCACCACTTCCCCGTAGATCTTGCGGAACAGGTACAGCACGGCCGCCACCATCAGCAGGGCCACCCAGGCGTACTGCCCGGCCGCCAGAATCGCCAGCGCCGATACGTACAGGCACGAGGAACTGATGTCGTTGCCGCAGATGGCAGTGGCCGGCAACTCGGATAACTTCACCTGGGGTTCCTGGTGCAGGGCCAGGGCCACGTCTTCCGATACTTCTTTATTGTGCGGTGTCATCTCCTTTAATTGACGATTGGCAATCAAAAATAAAAAATCACACCAGGGTTGTCGCGGCACCACCAGCGGCTCGAACAAGCTAGGGCTTTATACGCGGGCAAACAAAAAAAGTCGTACTGCCTTGAGGAGAAGGCGACGACTCGGGGATACGGGGGCACGTACCGCAATGCGGCAATCAGGTGGCGGCCAGGTTTTCCACCGCTTCTACCCAGGGCAAGTGGCTTTTGAGCGTTTTTTCAATGCCCAGCTTGAGGGTCATCTTTACGCTCGGGCAGTACAGGCAGGTTCCTTTCAGTTTTACCCTTACCACGTTGCCCTCCAGTTCGAAGGCCGCAATGCCGCCGCCGTCGGCCTGCATGGCCGGCTCCACCAACTGCAACACGTTTCTGACCGCTTCAATCTTTTCGGGCGTTTTCATAGCAGGGACTGGGCGCAGCGGAAACCGACGTTGGGAGCACAGGATTCGGGCAGCATGGCGCCCCGGTTGCTGCACCGGAGCCGGAAGGGCTGGATCACGTTCCAACTGCCGCCCCGGCGTACTTTGGTCTGGCCGGCCGGCGGACCCACCGGGTCGGCCGCATCGCCCGCGGCGTAGTACGTTTCCCCGAACCAATCGCTGCACCACTGCCAGACGTTGCCCGCCAGGTCGTACAGGTGGAGGGCGTTGGGCGGGTATTGCCTGACGGGCATGGTAGGCGGCACCGGGCCGGGCACCCGGGCAAAGTTGCTCTGGGAGCCGTCCGGTTCCGCGTCGCCCCAGGGGTAAAGGTGCGGCGTATTGCCGCCCCGCGCCGCGTATTCCCATTCGGCCTCGGTGGGCAGGCGTTTTTGCGCCCACGCGCAGTAGGCCGCCGCGTCGTCCCAACTCACCAGCACCACCGGGTGGTCGGCGCGTTCGGGCGAGGCGTAGCTTTTCCAGCTCAGGCCGGCAATGGATTGGTAGGTACCGTGGTCGTACCCCCAGGCGGCGCCCGCTTTTTCGGCCGTGGTTACGTAACCGGTCCGGGCGACGAACGCCCCGAACGATGCGTTGGTGACGGGCGTTTCGTCGAGCAGGAAATCGGAGAGCGTCACGGCGTGTACGGGGCTTTCGAACTCGCCGAACCCCTGGCTGCCCATCCTGAATACCCCACCTTTGATGTGGATCATGTGCGTAAAGAGTTTATGGATTAGAGGTTAATGCGACGCTGTTGCGGCTCACGCTTTCCAGCAGCGCCGGGTAGAGTACCGCCTTGAAGTCCGGGATTTTCGTTCCTTTGGGAAACTTGCCCGTTTCAACCGCCCACCGGGCTTCGGCCGTGGTGTAGGTGACGAACAGGTCGTTGATGGCGGGCCGGAACACGAAGTTGGCCCAGATGCCGTCGATCACCTTGCGGTCCAGCTGGGTGTAGGCCCTGACGATCTCCTTCGATTCCTCGGCGTGGGTTTGCATGAATGCGGCCGCGTCGGTGAGGGCTTTGAGGAAGTTTTTCAAATCGCCGGCCTTGCGGTCAATGGTTTGCTGCTGCACGTTCACCACGTAGAGTTCCGAATAAATGTCGGGGGCGGTGAACGTAACGGCGTCGGCCCCCAGTTGCAGTTCGGCGATCCGGGCAAACGGGTCAAAGATGCTGATGGCGTCCACCGAGCCGCTGATCAGGGCGGCGGGCATGTCTTCCGGCTTCTGGCTGATGATCTCAACGCTGGCGGCGGGAATGTTGAATCGTTTGAGGAAATTATAGGTGTAGAATTCGGGCCCGCCGCCGAACGAGGTAGCCAGCTTCCGTTTCTTTTTGGCGAAATACTTCTGGGGGGTGGTCATGCCCGGCTCCTTGCGGGCCACCACCCGTACTTCGTTCACGGTTCTTTCCACCACCTGGGCGATTACCCTGAAATTGTTCCCTTGCAGGGTGGAAAGCGCCACCGGCACCTCTCCCGAAACGGCCACGTCGATGGAGCCCCCCAGGAATGCCTGCAACGCGAATTTGCCCGCCGTAAATTCCTTGATCTGCACGTCGAGCCCGTTGGCTTTGAAGAGACCTTTTTTGTCGGCCACCATGATCAGGCCCATGGCCGGGCTCACCTGGATGCCCACCGTGAGGGTGGGCAGCGGGGCGGCGCTTCCCCCCGGTGCCGCGCCGGTCACCTCCTTATCGGCTTGGGTTTCGGTAGCGTTCTGGGGCCGGCAAGCCGTAAGGACGGCCAGCAGCGGCAACACGTGCAGGAGGAAGCGGAGCAGCGGGGAGGGCATAGGGGTAGGGATGAGGTGGTTTATTGGGAGATCGGGTACGTCCACTCGTGGTAGAACTTGAGGTCGAAGTTCAGCTGGGTGATCGAGTACAGGAAGTCCTGCATGTTCATGTTGAGGTACTTCGAACAGCCCACAATTTCCTTGTACTTCTTGAGGAGCTGCTCGTTGCTGCTGGGGTCGTCGCCGAATTGCAGGTACGACAGCTTGCGGATGAGCACGTTCAGGTCGGTGATGCTGCTGTTGAGGTAACGGAAAAAGTCCTGGGTAATTTCCTTGTTGCGCCATTTTCCTTTGCGGTTGAACAGCACGTCGAAGGAGAAGTAATTGAGGCGCTGCTCGCGGAAGAGCCGCCGGAACTCAACCTGCCGGAGGCAAAAGCCCGTGTCCTCGTTGCGGAGCGACTGCTTCAGCCAGAGGGTTTGCGGTTGCCAGCCCAGGAAAAGGCACACCTTCTGCCGCCCGTTGCCCGCCGTGAGGATGGGCTTGATGGTGTCGGTCCAGAAGTGCTGCCAGTTGCCCACGTCCACGGGAATGTAGTCAATGCTGGGGAACGCCTTGAGTTCATTCATCAGGTACCGTTCCAGGTATTTGTCGGCAATGGTGTCTTCGGCGTAAAAGATGCTCAGCACGTTGTCGGCCACGCTGGCCCGGAGGGCCGCCAGCAGACTGCCCGGGTCGGTGGGGGCCGCGCCGAAAAAGTCGGCCAGCCGCCCGTCGTCTTCCCGGTGAATGACGCACAGTTCGCAGCCGCCTTCGGCCGTGTAGATGATGGACGCGGCCCGGTCCACGAACTCCACGTTATCGTAGTACAGGTCGCCGGGAATCACCACGCCGTCCAGTTCGTCGTACTTGAGCAGGTTGAGCAGGTCGGAGGCGTCGTACGATTTGATGTCGGTGGCGGCCGCCGCGTTGTTGCGGAACCGTTCGCGGAAGGAGTCGGTGCGTTCCCAGGGGTACACCTGGCGGTTTTCGAAGTACGCCTCGTTGGGGCCGTTGAAGCAGTCCACGAAGCCGGGCAGCATGAACAGGTTGTCCTTGTCGAGAAACTGCGGTTCGTAGTCGTTGAAGCCGAAACTGGTGAATTTGATGTGGTTCAGCCGGGCGTTGAGCAGCATGTTGATCACCGGCGTGGCCCAGATGCAGTGGCCGAAGCCGATCCTGAGGGTGTCGTACCGGAGGTCGGCGGCCGTGAGCACGGCCTTGTCCAGTTCGAAGAGTTCGAAGATGCCCTGGAGGATCTGCGGGTTGGTGACCTGGTTTTTTTCGATGCGGCTGATGGTGGACGTATCGCAGCCGACACTCACCGCCAGGGCGGTTTGCGTCAGCTTTTTTTCGAGCCGTTTTGCCCGGATGATCTCCCCAATGCCTGCCATTTTTTGCCAAAAAAACGTTTGTCCAATTTGCGGCAAATTTTCCAAAAAGCAAGGGGCATTTAAAAAAAATTTCCGCGTAAAGTGCTGCTGTTCAAATATTTTGCCCTATTTTAAAATGAAATTTGAGTCTTGCTGGCTCCCAAGCGCTCCGGATTACCGGTTATTTGGTTCAACGGGCAGTTTTTCTTTCCCGCGAATGGATGGTAGACGCGAAGGGGCAATGAAAGCAAGCAGTGACGGGGTGGGGAGCATCGCACACTTTCCGGCAGCCGGGCCGCAATACGCCCCACCGCCGGACAGTATTTCCGGAACGGCTATTTTTTGCCGCCGTCCGGCCCAGTGCCATTCACAGCAACTATTCAGTGATTGAAGCAATAACCGGCCCGGTTACGGGGCCGGCGTACCGTTTGTCGGCTCCAACGGGCCGGCGGCTCATTCATGGTGGGGTGCAGTGGCCACATTACTTAAAGAAGTATGGTCATCAAAAGGGATTTTTACAGTTGCGATTATGTCTTGCTATGCTAACGGCCAGGGTTTCAAGTACCACGCATTCCTGAGTTGCGCGGGGGAGGATAAGATATACGTGAAGGAATTTTACAACCGGTTGCGCCAGTACGGAGCCAAGGTGTTCTATTACGATGTGCTGGAGGATGGCTCTTACGGAAAAAATCCGGATCAATACCTCTACGAAGTGCTGCGGAACAGCCAGCATTTCATCTTTTACTGGACCAGCAACTCTTCCAACAAAAAATGGATCAACAACGAAATTGATTACTTCGATACGCATTGCAAGAATGGGCTCAACCGGGAAATCATCGTCTACCACGACATCATCGGGAGAACCGATTATACCCAGTTGAATAAAAACCTGCGGGACGACTATTACCGGGAAGTAAACTTTGCCGAGTTGCTCAAAAGAATTGGCGCCGACAGCGGGACGTACATGGAGCGGCGGTACTTCCGGCTGATGGAGTTTCTCAACAAACCCAAAAAGCAATTAGACGTAGCCATGAAAGTAGGGGCGGGCTGCTGCATCTGGTCGGCCCCGGTGATCCGGAAAATAATGGACGACGGCGGGATTACCGGCGCCGACGTTACTTTTTTTGAAAAAGAGGAAATGGTTGGCATAAAAGAGGATATGACAGGAGGTAAGAATACGGGAATCAGCAGTGACACGGCTGGGAATATAAATACAAAGCAAGCCGTGCAGTACAAGCATGAATTCAAGACAGGCCCGTATTTTTACTCGAGGGCAAATAACAAGAAACAGATACTGACTATTCCTACTTATATAAAAGCCTGCAAATTAAATCCAAATGACCTGAGTGCAGCCCTGCGGGATAAGTTACAAGACTGGTTGCCCAATTTTATTGCATTGAGTACTTGCAAGGACCTTTACGACAATATTGCGAAATTGTTAAAAGAGGGCTACGATAAATTGACAATTTATAAACTGCCAAATGCAGCGAAAGAAACGGGTATTATATTTGTAGAGAATACGGTAGAAGGCAGCTACGCAACAACGACCCCGATTTTCAAGATCGAGGACCTGCCACGTAAACACTTCGAAAGCTGCATTAATAAATTCATCACTACCATTTCCAAGGCATCCGTTGAGCATATAGCCAGGGAGATGAAGGAATCGGTCAACCTGATATCCTACCTGGATAAGAAAATAAAGGAGTTGGCAGGGCTGATTGATGATTTTGCCGATGATCGGAGGGATGCTAAAAATGTTGTAAAATCTACAGTTGAAAAGGGTAAAGAGGGTATTCATGCACCCGGCCAGGCAGCAAAAGACCCAGACTTGCAGAAGAAATACAAAGTGCTGGACGACAAGCTAAAGAAAGGGTTTCCGGTACTGTATTGCGTAGTTGGGGAGGTTAACCCGGCCCAATACCATAAAATTCTGGAAAAGATGAAGGGTTGGAAGAGTATTTTGATCGACATTCAAGGGCTCATTCTGATCAGCCAGGAAGTGAATAAAAATCAGAAGGTGAAGAATGGATATTTTTTTGAAAAGGCATTTGAGGATCAGGAAAATTATAAATGCCTGGAAGGTATTTTAAAAGAATTAAGCGTCCGGAAAAAGGCAAAAGTAAAATTGTACTATGATCAGGACGAAAACAAGAAACTGCTGGTGCTGGATGAAGAAGGTGAGAAAGGAATAAAATTAAAAGGTGGTGATTTTGATTCGATTCTGGGGTATATATCAAAGGATACAATAATTAAGATGAAGAACGAATTTCAGGAATCACTGGAGTTTGTCTTTTATGATGAAATCAGCAACGCGAAGCTGTACACGGCTAAAGATGTGGTGGGAATGGTGCATGACAACAAGCTGGATTGCGTAATTGTGCCCGGGGAGGTCTATGAGCAAGAGCACGAAAAAGGCAAGAACAAGGACGTGCTGACGAAGATCGCAAGCATTATGTACACAGTGGAAGGCGGATGTGATTTCAGGTTTATTACCGGGAATGAAAAGACTTATGACGTATTCTGCAAGTTAATCAATGCCAGTGCCAGTAAACCGGAAGATAGTAAATCAAATGACACGCAGAATGGTAAATCAGCTACCACGCAGGGCAAAAAGCCGGAGACGGGAAAAGTGCTTTCAATATTGAATGAATTGAAGAAAGAGATTGGGGCGGAACGTACGATTGATAAAATAAGAATTTTATATACGCCCAACACTGTAGCGCGGCGCTACCACGAAAAATATTTCCGAGATTCGAAAATTATTACCCATGAACCCGTGGATTTCGGGGATTGGAAGGCACTGAAGGCCAGGATTAAACACATTCTGAAAAATGATGAACCATCAAGAAGGGAAGAGGTTTTACTGGTACTTGGGTGGCAGCCCCAGATGGGATGGATTGATGAATATTTTACCAAATCAAAAGATTACTACGTGAAACAGATAAACCTGTTGGATTTTCATGGAATGGAGGACTTGCCTTACCTGTCTTACGATATCATGCTGCGAACCAACATGATTGACACGTGGTTCCGGTCTTACGCTTTTGAAAGTTTCCTGACTGCCATCAAAGATTCGATTGCCGAACTGAATAAGAATATGCAGAACGACATAGACCGGGAGGATGAAGTGATTAAAATTGCTAAATTTCTGAATATGGAGACCGAGAAATGCAGAGATTACCTGGAAGTCATTAATTTCGAATTCCGCTACGACGCCAGGTACTTCAAACTTTACGAGCATTATATCAGAAAAATGAACAGTGATTGCTGAGGCATCCAGGATCAGTACGCTACACCCAGGCAACAAACCGGCACAGGAACCATGAGGGCAACGGACCAAAAGACGCGTAAGGCAAAAAGTGCGGGCTTCCGCCTGGTCCGGCAAGCGGTGCCGGTTGCCTTGTTCCTGGGCGCCTGGCAACTGGTTTCCTCCAACGGCATGGTCAACTCCCGGCTTTTCCCGCCGCCTACCGACGTGTGGCTGGCGCTGGGGGCCTGGACGGAGTCGGGCACGCTGTGGAGCGACATCGGGGCGAGCTACTGGCGGGTGCTGCTGGGCTTCGTGATCGGGTCGGGGCTGGGCATCGTCACGGGGTTGCTCACGGGGCGCATCCGCAACGTGGAACTGTCGGTGGTGCCCCTGCTCCAGATTTTCCGGCCCCTGCCGCCGGTCGCCATCATTCCCCTCATCATCGTGTGGCTGGGCATCGACGACGCCGCCAAAATCTTCGCCATTGCTTTCGCCGTCTTCTTCCCCGTCTGGATCAACACCCACCTGGGGGCGGTGGGCATTCCCAAAAACTACCTGCGCAGCGCCAGCCTGCTGACCACCTCCCGCACGCACATCTTCTATGCGGTGTTGTTCCCGGCCGCGCTTCCCTCCATCATTGCGGGCCTGCGCACGGCCCTGCCCGTGGCGTTCGTGATGGTGTACGTTTCCGAAATTGCGGGGGCTTCGCAGGGGCTGGGCTACCGCATTTCCGTGTCTCACCTGGCCTACCGCATCGACACCATGATGGCCGCCCTGCTGGTGCTGGCGCTGGCCGGCGCGCTGGCCGACGCGTTGTTCACGTGGCTGGTAAGAACCCTGTTCCCGTGGGTAAAGTATTTATAATCCCGCTTTTATGACCGACCACCCGGAAAGCTACATCAGGACGGAGGGGCTCACCGTGGCGTACGACGACTGCTACGTGCTCAAAGAGATCAACTTTGCCTGCAAAAAGGGCGAATTCGTATCCATCGTCGGGAAGTCGGGAACCGGAAAAAGTTCTTTTCTCAACGCCCTGGCCAATTTTATCCCCTACCAGGGCAAAGTAACCGTACCCGCCCGCATCGGCTACATTTTTCAGAGCCACTCGCTGTTTCCCTGGATGACCGTGGCGCAGAACATTGCCTTTGGCCTGGGAAACCTGTCGGGGAAAGCCAGAGAAAAAAAAGTGGCCGACCTGCTGGCGCGGATCGAACTGACGGAAGCCCGGCACAAATACCCCACCCAGTTGTCGGGGGGGCAGGTGCAGCGGGTGGCCCTGGCCCGCACGTTCGCCGCCGATTCGGAGATCATCCTGGCCGACGAGCCCTACGCCGCCCTCGACCACCACACCCGCGACAAGATGCACGAATGGCTGCTGAACATTCTCAAAGAATCGCGCAAGACGGTCATCTTCGTCACGCACTACATTGAAGAGGCCATTTTTTTATCCGACCGGGTGGTGGTGGTCAAAGACAACACTTTCGTCGCCGACCTGCCCATGCCCTTCCCCAAACCCCGCGACCCCGACATCCGCTACCAGAAGGAATTCCTCGACATCAAGTACGAGATCCTGCTCCGGATGGAAGGCGGCAAGTAACGGCCACCGGGCGGCCCGGCCGCGTATCGCTTGCCAGCCGAAGTGAACTTGGTATCGTATCCCCGTGGGGTGGGGTTCTCAAACCCGGCCCCACGGGGATACGATACCAAGTCCACTGCCGTAAGCCCATCCTCCACTCAAGGCTTTGAAACGCCTGTATGATAAACGCCTCTAGATGTGTCCTGATCGTAGCCTTAATGGAGGAGGGGCCGGGAGTGGTTCTTGTAGCTAACCTATTCATTGCCAAGAAGAAAAAAGGATGTTGTATAAACTCTCCGGCACCTGCGGGGCGGCGTGGCTGGCGCAGACGGGAGAAGCAGGAGTTTCCCCCTGCTTCTCCCGGCCGTACGTATGATTACGGGCCGTGCGGTTACCTGACCACCATTACCTTGCGCACCAGCTTTTTCTGCGCCTGGTCCGGGTGAAGGATGGGTAAGAACTACTTGATCACCTCCAGCTTCCGCACCTGCCGGGCACCGTCCGCCGGTACCACCCGGATCAGGTAGAGGCCCGCGGGCAGTTGCTCCGTGGTGAGCCGGATGGACTGGTCGCCTTCCCGTACGGTTGCTGACACCCGGGTAAAGAGCCGGCCCTTCAGGTCGGTAACCTGCACCTGCACCGGTCCGGCGGCAGTTGCCGGGAGCACTACCGTAAATGCACCGCGGGCCGGGTTGGGGTAGACGCGCAGGCCACCCTCGGCGGCTACGTCAAACGATTGCCGGGCCGTGCATTCGTCCTTGGTGGAAACGGCACTCCTCGATTGACCTACTCCGTACTCGTCGGCCCAGGTGATGGTGGCCGTGTTGGTGCCCTTGGTCGTGGCCGTGGCGAAGAAGTTGTCGCCGGGGGCCGCCAGCAGGGTGCCCTTTTGCGTGGTGCCCGCCAGCGACCAGCTTACGGCAATGGCCCTGGCGTTGGGGTTGGTCACCTGCCAGTTGCGGGTCCGGTTGGGACGGCTCGAACACACCGCCGTCAGCGTCAGGGCCTTCACGGGTGCCACCGGTCGGTAGAGCACGTTGATTTGCGAAAGCTGCGGGGTCCAGGCCTGGGAGCCGCCCGAAATTTCCACCTTCAGGTAGTGGGTTCCCGCCGGCACGTTTGCCGTGGGCTGGTACACCAGCCGGAACCAGCCGCCGCCCGTCTCGCGGCTCGAATGGGCCACCGGAATTTCGGCGTAGGTCACGTTGTCGGGCGAGGTGTAGAACTTGGTCGTGGCCGGGAACGTGGCGTGGGACAGCACGGCCGCGTCGAAGTCCTGGATGCGGGCGTAGCGGTAGGTGATGCTTTGCGTATCGGCGGCACCGCGCACGGCCCGCGAGGGGTCGTCGGCGAAGTTGGAACCGGCATTGGCGTCCTGGGCCAGGTACCAGCCGCCGGTGCGGGCGTAGGTCTTGTTCCAGTCGTTGAGGCTGTCGGAGGCGGCCACGCAGTCGCGGCAGGGGTTGGCCCGGTACTGGATGTTCACCTGCGACACCATCGGCGTCCACCCCTGCGTGCCCCCGGCGATTTCGAGCTTGAGGAAGTTGACGCCCGCGCCCAGCGTGTCCTGGGGCGTGTACACGATCCGGTACCAGCCGCCGCCCACGTCGGTGGCCTGGGTGTTGTAGGGGATGCTGGTGTAGGCCGCATTGTCGGCCGAGCCCGAGAGGGTCACCGTAACGGGGAACGTGGTGTGGTAAATGAGCGTGGCCGCGAAGTTTCTGGTGCCCGGGTAGTTGTACACGATGTTTTCGGCGCCCAGGCTGCCCCGCACGGCCAGCGAGGGGTCGCGGGGGTCACTGGCAAAGTACCAGTTGGTGTGGCTGTACGCCTTGGTCCAGTCGTCGAGCGGGTCGAGCACCTCAATGCAGTCGGCGCAGGTGGTGGCCGGCGTGCCGTCGTACTCAATCGAAATCCGGTCCAGGATCGTGGCCCAGTCTACTTCCACGTTCACCACCTCGATTTTCAGGTAGTTGGTCCCGACCGGCAGCGCCGGCGAGGCGAATTTAGCGAAGCCCCAGCCGCCGCCCACGTCCTGCACCACCCCGATGCGCGACACCTGGATTTGGGTCCAGTTCACGTTGTCGGGCGAGGTGTAGTAGTGAATGTCCTCGAACGCGTGGAAGGCGCTGTGCACCCGGAACTCACTCACGAACCGGCTGACGCGCTTGTAGTTATAGACAATGGTTTTGTTGTAGTTGTCGTCTTCGAGCACAATTGTGGTCGGGCAGTACAAGAGGCTGGCGTCTTTGACGGCTCGTTTGATCGTGCCGTCGGTGTGTTGCCAGGTGATCTCGGTGCGGTTGGCGCCGCCCTGGTTGGGGGCTTCGAAATAGGCAATGCCGTTGGGCTCCACGGTGCCCGTGCCGGCCAGCAGCGTGCCGTTCACCGCCCAGCGGAAGGTGACGGGCACGTCGAACGTGCTGCGCACTTCCCAGCGGCGGGTTTGCAGCGGGTTTACCGAGCAGATGGAGGTGAGGGCGAGTTTCACCGAATCGGTGGTCAGTGCAATGGCGGCGCTGGCCGGCGACCGGTTGCCGGCGGTGTCTCTGGCAACGACCGTAAACGCGTACAACGTGGCCGGGTCGAGGCCGGTGACTTTGTAGGTGATGGCCGTTACGGCTTCGGCGTTCACTTTCGCGGGGCCCTGGTACACGTCGTAGCCGATCACCTTCACGTTGTCGGTGGAGGCGTCCCAGGTGAGCGTGGCCGTGGTGGCCGTGTGCGTTGCCTTCAGGTTCTGGGGCTGCGTGGGGGCCTGCCGGTCGGGCACGAGGCGGATCACGAGGGTGGTGTCGTTGACGAAGCTGGCCGTCACCCGGCTCTGCACCAGGCCCAGGGTGGCTACGATTTCGTGGGTTCCCTTGAAGGCCCGCACCAGGTATTCGCCCTGCGGGTTGGTGGTGCCTTCGGCGTTCGTCCAGTACTTGCCGAACACCACGTCGCGGTAGGCCTGGCCCACGGGCGTAATTTCCCAGTTGTTGGTGTACCAGGCTTTGGCCCGCCGGTTGTCGGAGCCGTTGGCGCCGGTGTTCCACATGGTGGGTTCCCAGAAGCCCCAGGCGTTGATGCCGTCCACGGCCGGGTGGCTGAACAAGGCGGTGTAGAAGTCGCGGGTGTAGTCGGCCTGCACGGCCGCCTGCACGGGGTCGTTGATGTCGGCGTCGATGTCGTACTCGGTGGCCCGGATGGGCAGCCCGAAGTCGGCGTACACTTTGTCGATCTGGCTGATCAGGGTGGCCGGCGGGATGAGGCCCGCCACGCCCATGTGCCACTCTTCGCCCAGGGCGTGCAGGGGGGCGCCCCAGGCCAGCATGGCCGAGTCGAGGGTTTTGCTGCGTTCGTAGTCGGCGCCTTCCATCCGGAAGCCGTTTTCTTCGAGAACGGCTTCCGGATCGGCCTGGTGGGCGGCCTTGAAGAACTCGGCGCTGGGCCGCCCTCTACCGGGCAGCACGCGTTGCAACGCGTTGTCGAGGCCGGGGTAGGGGCCGGCCTCGTTGAGCACGTTGTGCGATTCGATGCGGCCTTTGAAGTGGCCGGCCACGTTTTTCACGTAGTTGACGTGCGTGTTGAGCAGGGCCTGGGCCTCCTCGGGGGTGTCTACGCCGTTGGTGTTGATGAACTGCGGGTACACCAGCGTATTCATGCGCACCTTCACGCCGTGCTGGCGGAGCAGGTTCACGGCCTGGTCGGTCTGCGCGAGCACGGAGGCGTCGTCGTAGATGTTGTACTTGGAGTTGAGGTCGCCCCAGTTGAAGTTTTTGAGGAACGTTTCGCGGTACTGGGCGTTGGTGAGGAGTTCGTTGTTGTGCACCAGCGTGCCGAACTTGAAGTCGTGCTTTTTCATGTGCACTTCCACCCGGGCGTCGCTCAGCACGTTGCCGGCCGAGTCCTGCACCACCACCTTTAGGTTGCGCTTGCGGACCTGCTCGATGCGGGCGTCGGCGGCGGCCCGCCAGGGGGCGCCGGGGTCGCGGCCTTCGTAGTTGTAGTCGATCACGGTCTTGGGCAGTTGGTCCACGGTGACGCTGGTGCCGTAGTTGAGCAGGGCCAGGCCGCCGATGTCCATCGTCTGCCGCCGGTCGCCGAGGAAAAATTGCAGCACCTTGTCGGAGTCGGCCGGAATGTCGGCGTTCACCACCGTCGGGAAGTACTGTTTCCGCCACTGCGGCCCGGTGGCCGACGAATAGCGGTGGTAGTCGGAATCGCCGATGAGGGTGCGGGCCGACACCAGGCCCCGTTCGTCGCGGGAGTCAATGGCCCGCACGTAGACCACCAGCAGCACCACGTCGCCCTGCCGCAGGGCTTTGGCGAGTTTGGCCTTCACGTTGAGGCTCCAGTCGTACGACTTGGTGCCCGACGAGGTGGCCCGCAGGGCTTTGGCAAACGGCATCCCGGTCACGTCGATGGTGCTCAGGTTGTCGGCCGGCGGGAAGTATTCGTAGCCTTCCATGTAGAACTTGGAGAGGGCCCCGGCCTCGGTGGTGCCGAAGAAAAATTCGCCCGCGGGCAGGTTGTGCTCCGTCTGGAGTTCCTGTTGCAGGGTCTGGTAGTAGTCCTGGGCCCGCAGGCGGGTAGCCGGCAGCAGCAGGGCGGCCAGCAGCAGCAGGCGCAGCAAGTGCCGGCCGGCCGTAAAACCGCCCGGATGGGTGACTGATGTTTGCATGGGAGTAGGCGTTAAGGTTAACAATGATTGCGGCATTGAATAAATGCACGGATCAATAGGATAGGATTTTAACCCTATCCTATTGATCCGCGCCACTTACCGGACCACCAGCTTCTGCGCTTTCATGGTCTCGTAGCCCTGTACCCGGACGGCATACATCCCGGGGGCCATTCCCGCCGTACTGATCCGGGTTGCGTCCAGGTCACTTGCCGGTTGCACGACCAGGCGGCGGATGCGCTTGCCGGTCAGGTCGGTGATGGTGACCACTACCTCTTTTTCCCCGGCAAACCCGGCCAGTTGGAGCACGGTTTCGCCGTCACTCGGGTTGGGATAGAGGCGAAGTTGCTTGCCCGCGTGAGCCGGGTCAGCGGCTTGTTGCGGTACGGCCGCAGCGAGTCTCGCCGCGGACGAGGCGTGGATTTTGATTTCGGCGATGTTGCCGTAGCTGCCGGCGGGGGCCAGGTAGCGGACGTAGCGGAAAGAGGAGGTGTTGCTCACGGTCACGTCCGTCCAGGCCGTGGCGGGCGCCGTGGCGATGGTCGCCAGGTCCACTACGCCGCTGCTGAAGTCGGCCGTGCTGGAGCCCTGAAACTTGCCGCCCACCATCCGGCTCCCCGAGCCAGTCCGGGGGTAGTAGCTGATCTTGCAGATCGTCCGGGCCGAGCCCAGGTCGCGGCCTGCCCAGTTGCCGTCGGGCGTGGCCGCGTCGAAGTAGGTGTTCACGTCCCCGTCAAAAGCCTTCTCGCGGGTGTTGCCCGAGTTGTTCCACGATCCCGTCGTGCCGATCACCGTCGGCGTGCCCGTTACCTCCGCACAGGTAACCGTCGCCGAAGCGTGGATTTTGATTTCGGCGATGTTGCCGTAGCTGCCGGCGGGGGCCAGGTAGCGGACGTAGCGGAAGGAGGAAGTGTTGCTCACGGTCACGTCCGTCCAGGCCGTGGCGGGCGCCGTGGCGATGGTCGCCAGGTCCACTACGCCGCTGCTGAAGTCGGCCGTATTCGATCCCTGGAACTTGCCGCCCACCAGGCGGCTCCCGAAGCCGCTCCGGGGGTGGTAGCTGATCTTGCAGATCGTCCGGGCCGAGCCCAGGTCGCGGCCTGCCCAGTTGCCGTCGGGCGTGGCCGCATCGAAGTAGGTGTTCACGTCCCCGTCAAAAGCCTTCTCGCGGGTGTTGCCCGAGTTGTTCCACGAACCCGTCGTGCCGATTACCGTCGGCGTGCCCGTTACCTCCGTACAGGTGGCCGTGCCCGTGGAATTGAACAAGCCGTTGTGCCAGAGTTCTACCCGGGAGAAGTAGGGCGTCCAGGTCTGCGCGCCGCCCGACACTTCAATCTTCAGGTAATCCGTACCCGACAAGTTGGTCCGGGGGGTATACGTAGCCAGGTACCAGCCCCCCGACGTGGCTTTGAAAGCCGAATCAATCGCAACGGGGGTGTACGTGCCGTTGTCGGCAGACCGGAATACTTTCACCGTGGCCGGGAAGGTAGTGTGGTAAATGAAGGAAACGGTAAAGTCCCTGATGTCGCCGGCTTTGTACGTGATGGATTGCGTACTGTTCGAATTGCGGGCCACCAGGGAATTGTCGCCGTTGCTGAAGCCCGAGCCGCCGGTCGTGGACAACCCGCTGGTGCGGGCAAACGTTTTGCCGAAATCGGCCAGTTCATCGGTGGTCTTTTTGCGGTCCGACCGCCTCACCTCCAGGGCCTGTACCAGGCCGTTGGCATCCTGGCTGCCGGTAGAGCCGTCGAAGTTGAGGTTCAGCGTGCCGTCGGTTACGTCCACCGTCCGGGTGAGTACGTAGGCCACGTTGCGGGCACCCGTCCGCTTGTACACGTCCAGCCCCCTGACCAGCGTATCGCCTTCCGCGCGGATGTTGAACACCCGGCCCCCGGCAGTCGCGCCGCCGGGCTCGGTCAGGTGGAAATTCACCTCGTACGTGCCGGCCGGTACGGCTACCGCGTACGAAAAGCTCCCGTAGCGGTGCGGACCGTAGAGGGCGGGGTCGGAAGTATTGGTAAACGTGTTGGCCCAGGTATAGGTACCCCCGCCGGTGAAGTTATAATCCTCCTCGAAGGTGGTGCCGTTGGCAGTGACCACCGGCCCGCCCCCGGCGTTTACGGCAAACACGATGTCGCCGATTCCCGGCCCCGGCGTAGTCACCGAACCTTCGGCCGACGTTGAGGTGCCGTTCTGGTTGACGGCTTTGACCCGGTAGTAATAAGTGGTGGAGGCGGTGAGACCGGTATTGGTGTAGGAAGTCGTACCGCCGGCCAGGTTGGCAACCGTCACGTAATTGCCGTTAACGCCGCGCTTTCGCTGCACCCGGAAGCCCGTTTCGTTGCTGGCATTGTCGGTCCACTGGACCGTTACGGCGTTGGCCCCGTTGGCGCTGCGGGTACCCAGGGTCGGCGCGGCCGGTACCGGTCCGCCCGTACCCCAGATCGAACCGCTCTCTTTGCCCGTGCGGGCCCGCCAACCGTCGAAATCCGTGTACGTTTCGGGCGTCAGGCCAAACACGTTGTCATTGTCGGGGTTGAAGTACCGGTTGTTGGACGCCCAGTAGCTGCCGCTCAAGAAGAGCGGGATGTATTCGTCGTCCCGGTCGGTATTGGAAAACTGCACCAGGTAGGAAGCGGCGCCTTTGGTCGTGGTGATGGTGTTGTTGACCATTTCAATCCGCCGGTTGGAGGTCAGCCCCAGCGAGTTGGTCCAGTCCGTGCCGTTCACGGGGGCCGTGTCGTAGTTGGAACTGGTGCAGTACCAGGTGGGACTGACGCACAGGGCGGGATCGTCCCGCTTCATCAAGCCATGCTCGACCTGGGCATGCGTATTATCGGCAAACGTACACCCGTCCACCACCACGTCGTACACGGTAGCCAGGATCAGACCGACTCGGTTGTTGCGGGCCCGGCAGTTCTTGATCAGGATGGGCCCGGAGGCGGTTTCGAAGTTCAGTCCCTGGTCCTGGTTGTTGTCGGCCGTAATATTGTCAAAAACCGAGTTCACGCACGAATGATCCATGCGCAGGCCGGCCCCCCGGTTGCCGCTCATGTTGCTGTTGCGCAGAATGGTGTGGGCGCTGATCCAGAACAAGCCGCCGTTGGAAAATCGGGATTGGTCGGCCAGGTTGTTGTTGGTCAGCGTAAGCCCGTCCACCAGGCAGTACCGCAGCGCCGCGCTGCCGCCGCCGCCTTTGTTGTCCTTCACGGTGATGTTGCGGAAGGTGCTGTACTCGTTGTGGTGCAGGGCGATGCCGGTGCCGTTGCCGTTCTTGAACTCGCAGTTTTCAACCAGCCAGTCCTGGTAGCGTTCGACCAGGTTGCCCCAGGAACTATAGGTCACCAGCAAGGCTCCTCCTTCCGAAACGTAGCTGTTCTGGTACGCCCCGTCCAGAATAAGATTCCGGATGATCACCGAGTGCTTTCCCTGGAGCCACAGGGCGTGGTGCGTATCACTGCGGGGCTGCATGATTACGCTGCCCGTGGCGTTCTGCCCCTCAAGGCAGAGCAGGGTCCGCTTGGTCGTATTGTCCCCGTTGTTCCAGGCGGTTTCCGACACCGACTCTACGTACGTGCCCGGGTACACCAGGATTTTGGTCTTCCTGCCCGCTTGCAGGGACGCCCGGGCTTTTTCGAGGGCCTTGCCGACGGTGAGCACGGGTTGGTCGGCAGTGCCCGGGTTGGCGTCATTGCCGGTTTTCTTCACGTGGTACAACTGGTCGTAGGTCGTGGGCTCGGTGAGGCGGAACCCGACGCCGGCGGCGGTAGGAAAACTGTACGTATGCGTGTACTGGGCCGATGATTCATAACCCATGAAGCACAGGGCCAACAGGAAAAGGAAGCGCGAATAAAGGATTGGAAAGTTTTTCATCATGTAAAAAATTTAAGGTTTAAAAGGCGTATAGGAAGGAAATAATTTTAAGCAGGTATGCGCATGACGCGTTGGTAGTCAGCACTTTACATTCTAAAAAAACATTTTATCAACTTGCTGAAGGCTTGAATCACTGAATGACGGCATGGCGCGGCCCTTGGGGGGCAGGGCCCCTTCCGGCATTCCACGATTCAATCCTTCCGTATTTCTCTAACTCTCTAACTCGCTAACCGGATCAGTACCCCGGGTTCTGGGGCCGCAGGTTGGGGTTGATGTCGAGTTCGCTCTGGGGCACGGGCAGCAGCTTGTGCACGGCTTTGTTGAAGTTGGACCGGCGCAGGCCCGGCTGCGACGAGTTCTGGATGTACGTACTCATGTCGAGCTTGCCGTTGTCGTCCCAGCGCACCAGGTCGAGCCACCGCTTCTGTTCGCCGCCCAGTTCCACCATCCGTTCGTGCATGATGATCCGGAACACGTCGTCTTTGCCCGCGGCCGGGTAGCCGGCGGTGGGGTAGGGGGGCATGTCCACGCGTTCCCGCACCCGGTTGAGGTAGGGCAGGGCGGCCGCCGGCCCGTCGGTCTCGTTGAGGGCTTCGGCGTAGAGCAGCAGCGCCTCCGCGTAGCGCATCACCCGGATGTTGATGCCCGAAAAAGGCCCGCCGTAGCCCGGCAGCCGGGTTGCGTTGTCGAGGTACTTGCGGGAACCGTAGTCCGGCGACTCGTAGGCAATGGCCTTGTCGTCGAGGTTGCGCAGGCTGTCGCCGCCGGCGAAGAAGATGGTGGCCCGCTTGCGGGGGTCGCCCGGCTCGAAGGCGTTCACCAGCACTTCCGAAGGTTGCAGGTTCCAGCCCTGGCCCTGCGGCACGCCGTAGAGGAAGCTGTACATGTTGCTTTCGTTCACGTCGGCCCCGTCCTGCGACTGGCCGCCGCTCCACACGTCGCCGCGGTTGAGGTTGCGGTACTGGATCTCGAAGAGCGACTCGGCGTTGTTTTCGCTCCCCTCGCTAAAGTTGGCCCGGTAGTCGGGCACCAGGCTGTACCCGCCCGCGTTGACCACTTCGGCCAGGGCGTCCCGGGCTTCGGCGTACCGGCCCAGCGTAAGGTAGAGTTTGCCCAGAAACGCCCCGGCGGCGCCCTTGGTGGCCCGGCCCAGTTCGTTGGCGCCCCACTCGGCGGGAGTGGGCAGCAGGCTTTTGGCGTCGGTCCAGTCGGCAATCATCTGGGCCTGCACCTGGGCCTTGGGGGTGCGGGCCGCCGGGTAGCCCTTCTGGGTGGCCGCGTCGGTAAACAGGGGCACGTCGCCGAAGAGGCTGGTGAGGTGGTAGTAGCAGAAGGCCCGCAGGAACTTGGCTTCGCCCTCAATGCGGCTCCGGCGGGTTTCGTTGAACCGGGCCCCGGCGATTTTGTCGAGCAGGATGTTGCTGCGGTAGACGCCTTCGTAGAGGTAGCGCCAGTAGTTGGTCACGTAGCTGTTGGCGGGGTTGAGCGTGTAGCGTTGCAGTTGTTGCAGGTCGGCGTCCTGGTCGGTTTTAAACGTGGGCTGGTACTCGTCGCCGCGCAGGTCGTAGTTGTATTCGAGGTACGAGCCGAACAGTTCCAGCTTCTGCACCGTAGCGTAAATGGCGTTGGAGGCCCGGATGAAGTCCTGCTCGGATTTGTAGTAGGTATCTTCCGTGGGGGCATTGGGGTTGTCCCGTTCGAGGGCGTCGGGACCGCACGCCGGGCTCAGCAGCAGCAGGGTCAGCAGCACCGGCAAGTATCGTTTCGTGTTCATGGGTTCAGGGGTAGAAGGGTGAGGGTACCGGTCCTAGAAATCGACTTGGATGCCGCCGAGCAGCGTGCGGGGCAGCGGCGACGCCCCGTTGTCAACGCCCCGCAGCAGGTTCTGCGACACGAACCACGTGGCCTGCGCCGACTGCGAACCGTTGGCCGTCTCGGGGTCAAAGCCGGAGTAGTTGGTGAAGGTCAGCAGGTTCTGGCCGCTCACGTAGAGGCGCAGGCGCCCCAGGCGCAGCTTTTCGGTAAGGGCCGCCGGCAGGGTGTAGCCCACCGTCACGTTGCGCAGCCGCAGGAACGAGCCGTCTTCAATGTACCGGCTGGAGAAGCGGGTGTAGTTGTTGTTGGGGTCGCCCGACACGGCCCGCGGCACGTCGGTATCGGTCCGCCCGGGCGTCCAGCGGCGGAGGGCGGCGGCCGTGGTGTTCACGCTGGAGTTCATGCCCGGAATGTTGCGGTTCACGATCTCGTTGCCGGCCACGCCGTAGAGCAGCAGCGACAGGTCGAAGCCGCCGTAGCCCGCCGTGCCGCTCAGGCCGTAGGAGAAGTCGGGCAGGGGGCTGCCGATGTAGTCGCGGTCCTTGTCGTCGAGCTTGCCGTCGCTGTTCAGGTCGCGGAAGCGGATGTCGCCGGGGGCGGCGTTGGGGGCAAAGTTCTTGTCGATTTCATCGTCGGTCTGGTAGAGGCCGTCGGCCACGTAGCCGTAGAACCGGCCGATGGAGGAGCCCACCTCGGTTTTGGCGAACGAATACCCCGACGAGGGGGCAAACAGCGGCTGCCCGTTGTTGCCCAGCGACGTGACGCGGTTGCGGTAGGTGGTAAAGTTGCCGGTGATGCTGTAGGTAAAGGGGCCGGTTGCCTTGCGGTAGGTAAGGGCCAGTTCTACGCCCTGGTTTTCGATGCCCCCGGCGTTGACGGCGGGCTTGTCGGGCAGGCCGGTGGTGAGCGGAATGTTGGGGGCCGTGATGAGCATGCCGTCGGTCTGCTTGTGGAAGTAGTCGGCCACCAGCACCAGCTTGTCCTGGAGCAACCCGAGTTCGAGGCCCACGTCGGCCTGTTTGGTGGTTTCCCACTTGGCGTCGGAGGGCAGGCGGCGCGGGGCCGTGCCGGGCTGCACCTGCTGATCCACGCCGAAGGGGTAGTTGGACGTGACGTTGAGGGTGGGCGCGTAGTTGTAGGGGCCAATGGCCTGGTTGCCCAGCAGCCCGTAGCTGGCCCGGATTTTCAAGAGGCTTACCAGCGGGCTGTCTTTTAGGAAACTTTCTTCGGAAAGCACCCAGCCCAGCGACACCGACGGGAAGGTGCCGTAGCGGTTGTTCTTGCTGAAGTTCGAAGAACCGTCGCGGCGCACGGTGGCCGTGAGCAGGTACCGGTCGGCCAGCACGTAGTTGACCCGGGCGAAGAAGGAGCGGAGGTAGAGTTCGTCGCGGCTGCCGTCGTTGGATTTGTTGACGTTGCTGGCCGCACTCAGCACGCGCAGGTCGTTGTTGGGAAAGCCGGCGGCCGTGGCCCGGAAGCTGTAGTTCTGCAAATACTGGTCGGAGTAGCCGGCCAGGGCCGTTACCTGGTGGCGGCCCAGGGCCCGGGAGAACGTAAGGGTGTGTTCGGCCAGCCAGCTCAGGCGGTTGCCGTTGTTGTTGCTCAGCGTGGCCTGGTTCTGGGAAATGTTGCCCATCGCGAAGCTGGGAATGAACTCCGAACCGCTGCCGGCGGCCAGGTCGGTGCCCAGGTTGAGCCGGTAGTCGAGGCCCCTGAGGATTTCGAACTGGCCGTACACGCTGCCCAGCACCTGCAAGTTGCGGTTGCGCTGGTCGCGGAGCATCGAGTAGCCGTAGGGGTTGAGGAACTGCAAGCCGCCGTCGAGGGCGTCGGCGCCGCCGTAGCCGCCGTCGGCATCGGGGTTGAAGGGGCTCACCAGCGGCGAGGCCGTAATGGTGTGGCCCAGCATGAGGCCGCCGATGTAGTTGGGTTCGGTCTTGTTGACGTCGCCGGCCAGCAGCAGCGTTTCGCCGAACTTGAACCGGCCCTTGCGGCCCTGCGCGTTGATCTGCACGTTGGCCCGGTCGTAACGGGTGGTCACCACCACGCCTTCCTGCCGGAAGTAGCCGCCCGAAATGTTGAAGGTGGCAAACTTGCCGCCGCCCGACAGGCTCAGGTTGTAGCTCTGGATGGGGGCCGTTTGGAACATGAGGTCCTGCCAGTCGGTATCAATGCCCTGGCGGCCCGGGTCGGTGAGGGCTTCGGGCGGCGTTTTGCCCCCGTTGGCGGCCACGTCCTGCATCAGCGACCGGTATTCACCGGCATTCAGCAGGTCGAGTTTCCGCCAGGGCGACTGGGTGCCGTAGTAGGCGTTAAAACTCACTTTCAGCGGCCCTTCCTGGCCCTTTTTGGTGGTAATGAGCACCACGCCGTTGGCGGCCCGGGCGCCGTAGATGGCCCCCGCCGAGGCGTCCTTGAGAATGTCGATGGATTCGATGTCGTTGGGGTTGATCTGGTTGAGGCCGCCGAAGATGGGCAGGCCGTCTACCACGTACAGCGGGTCGGTGCTGTTGATGGTGCCCACGCCCCGGATGCGCACGGCGAGGTTGGCGCCCGGCGCCCCCGAGTTGCTGGTAATTTCCACGCCGGGGGCCTGGCCTTGCAGGGCTTCGGTCACCGTCGATACCGGGAGCCGGCTCACGTCGCTGCCCTTCACCGAGGCAATGGAGCCGGTGAGGTCCTGCCGCTGCTGGGTGCCGTAGCCCACCACCACCACTTCGCCCAGCGCCTTCACGTCGGGCAGCAGCGACACGTCGAGGGTCGGACGGTTGCCGATGGCAATTTCGGCGGTGGCGTAGCCGATGAACGAAAACACCAGCGTACCCGTTTCGCCGCCTTCGGGCAGGGTGAGGGCGTAGGCGCCTTCCCCGTCCGTAGTGGTGCCGGTGGTGGTGCCCTTCAGCAGCACGCTTACGCCCGGCAGCCCTTCGCCGGCGTCGTTGACCACGCGGCCCCGCACGGTGAGGGCCACGGCCGGCAGGTCGTTGCCCATCGCCGCGCCGAGGGGCGGGGGCGAGGCTTTGTTGTTGCGGCGGTGCCGGAGCACCACCCGGTCGTTGATGGCCTTGTAGTGGATGCGCAGGGGCTTGAGCAGCTGGTCGAGCACCACCGACAGCCGTTCGCCGTCGGCCGACAGCGACACTTCCTGGTCGAGCTGCACGAAGTCGAGGCTGTAAATGAATTTGATGGCGGTGTTCTTCTCGATCTGCCGCAGCGCCTCCTGCAAGGGAACGCGCTGGAACTGCATGGTCACGCGTTTTTCGAGGATGCTCTGCGCCTTACTGGTTTCCGCGTAGGAAACACTCGTGAGGATGATCCCGACCACGAGTTGGCTTAGGGTGATTCTCATAATTTTTTCCAGCCGGCTAAGCGTTTTTGGGGGGTGTTTCATACATTTGGTTCGGTTTCGTTTTGGTAAAAAATGAGACAAAACGGTCCCTGTCACCTATCGGGGTGGCCAACAGGGATTCATTTCCGGCAAACAGGGGTGGTCGCAACACCCCTGTTTCCGTTTCTGCCGCATTCCTGCCCGAGCAGGATCAACGCGTGGGACGGATATGCCATATCTTGGAGATATGGCATATCCCGGCGGATACGACTCCGTTGGGAATGCGGTACAAAAGGCAGTGGGTTTGGGTAAAGGTTACGTAGGCATAAGCAGTTGTTGGTTGTTCGTTGTTGGTTGTCCGGATCATTCCGTACAACCATCGCCTTCCAGCGTAATGGCATTCCCGTCGATGCGGTAGCTGGCGTCCACCGATTCGCCGATCATTTCCAGGATGGCCGGCAGGTGCTGCCCGTTAAAGTCGGCCCGGAGCCGGCAGTTGAGCATGGCCGGGCTGGTCACGCCGATCCGCACGTCGAAGTGCGTGTTCAGGGCGCCGATGATTTCGCGCAGGGTCGCATTCTCGAAGGCGAGGGTACTCGTCTCCCAGATGTTGCGCCGGGCCCCGGCCCCGGTTTCCCCGCGGGCCAGCCGCCGCGACGCCTTCACGTAGGTAGCCCGTTGCCGGGGCGTGAGCAGTACCTCGGTTCCTTTTTCGGCCGTGGCATCGGCCAGCCGCACCGATACCTTGCCGGTCACCACCACCACTTCGGCCGAAGGGGCGTTTTCGTAGGCTTTGATGCTGAAACTCGTGCCCAGCACCCGCGTGAGCAGGTCGCCGCTGCGGATGAGGAAGGGCCGGCCCGGGTCGCGGGTCACCTTGAAGAAAGCTTCGCCCGACAGGGCCACTTCCCGGCTGCCGCCCGTGAACACCCGGGGGTACGTAAGGCGGGAGTTCGGGTGCAGCCACACTTCGCTGCCGTCGGCCAGGGTCTGCCGGCGCAGCGTCGCCGAAGGGTTGGTGATGGTAACCGTCGCCGAGGCCACGGTGCCTTTGCCGGGCGTAGCCTCCTGGCCGGGGCGCTGCCCGTAAAAGAGCACGCCCAGCGCCAGCAGCACGGCCGCGGCCGCCCCCGACAGGGCCGTAAAGACGCCGGTCCGGAAGCGGTTGCGGCCCACCGGAACCGCTTTTGCCGCTTCGACCGCCTCTTTTTCCGGGGCGAAGGTTTGGGCGGCAATGCGGCTTTTGATGCGGTCCAGCATCCGGCGGTCGAGGGCTTCCCGTTCGGCGGGGCTCAGGGTGTGCAGCAGGTCGGGCTGCTCCTCGAAGGCGTTGAACCACGCATTGACCCGGGCCGCTTCTTCGGCCGTGCACGCCCCCCGCAGGTACCGCCGGATCAGTTCCGCTGTAATGTCTGGTGTGTTCATGGTGTACGTAAGGGGCAAGGTGGCCGGGCAGGTACGACCCGGGGCGCCTGTCTGTAAGGAGAAGTCGGGCGAGCCGGGCAAATCCCCCAGCCGGGGTGAAAAAAAATGTGGGAGCAGGGGATTAAGGTATTGGCGTATTGGGGGAGTGGGCAGGGATGCCCAGGCGTTCCAGGCCGGTGCGGCTCACCTAAGTGGGATTGCCCCCCACGTGAATCCTGGCCTTTTGCGGGTAAAGCATTAAAAATTAGCAAAAGGTGCTGAAAAGTATTATGTTGTAGCTCCCTTCCCATGCTTTACGGCAACATGCTTCTCCGTGCCCTATCGGTCATTCTTGGCTTGCTTACCTTATTGGTGGCGGCGCCCCTGCACGCCCAGTCTCCTACTTCGAAAGGCCGGGAGTTCTGGCTGGGATTCATGGAAAACCTGGAATTGGAGGCGACGGCGAACGGTACGCCTGAATTTTTCATCACCATCAGTGCCAACGCCGGGGCGCGGGGTACCATTTCCGTGCCCCGGACCGGTTTTTCGCTGGACTTCGTGGCACCGGCCGGCAGGGCGCTGGAGATCCGGTTGCCCGACGCGAACTGGTATCCCTTTGGCTCAGGGGTGATTGACAACACCGGCATCCACATTACCACCGACGCGCCGGTGGGCGTAACGGCCGTGCATTCCCGCATTCTTTTCACGGAGTCTACCCAGGTACTGCCTACGGCCGAACTGGCCGATGAGTACGTAGTGCTGGCCGCCCGCGACGCGAACCGCACGCATCCCTCCCAACTGTTGATTGCAGCAACCGAGGACAATACGCAGATCAGCATCACGCCCTCCAGCGTCACCGTTGACTTACGCCCGGCCAACCGCCCCTACACCATCACCCTCAACCGGGGGCAGGTGTACCAGCTACAGGCCCGCGCCGACCTGACCGGAACGCTGGTAAAGGCCGCTGACGCCAAAAAAATTGCCCTGTTTGCCGGTGCCCAGCGGGGCGACATCGCCTGTGCCGACGACGACAGCCACATCTGGGACCAGAACTACCCGCTGGGTCGCTGGGGAAGACAGTACCTGGTGGTGCCTTTTGCCGAGCAGGAGGCAACGGTGGTAAAAATCGTCGCCGCTTTCGACAATACCACCGTCCGCTTTGACTGCGGGCAGAACCCGCGGCGCCTGAACCGGGGCGAATTCCTGGAACGGGATGTCTCGGCCACTACTTCCATTGAGTCCAATCAACCCGTCAGCGTGGCCCAGTTCATGAAAAGCAACAACTGCAACCCCCTGGGTGGCCCTAACATGCTCATTCTGCCGCCGTTCTCCTTCCAAACCAAACGGGCCGCCTTCCAGGCGCTCCGGGAGTTGGACAATGCGGTGTACCGCAATCACATCAACGTGGTGACCAAAACGGATGCAACCAACCGCGTCCGGCTGGACGGCCAGCGGCTGAATGCGGCCTGGAAGCGGCTAGAATCCAATCCCTTGTATTCGTTTACGCAGTACCCCATCAGTGCGGGTCCGCACGTGCTGACTTCCGACAGCAGTTTCCAGGCGACGTCCTACGGCTTTGACGTATTCGACGCGTACACCCACTGGCTGGGCTATGACACGGAGGAATTCGTTCAATCCCCCAGCGTGGTTGCCCTGGACCTGGGCAAGGACACCATCATTTGCCCGGGCCAAAGCCTGGTGCTCGACGCCACCACGCCGGGGGCCTCCGGCTACCGCTGGCAGGATGGTTCGCGGGAACCCACTTTTACGGTTACCCAGCCCGGGGCGTACAAGGTAGAGGTCTCCTCGGGGCTTTGCCGGGGAGCCGTGGGAAGTGTTAAGGTGAGTTACAAGGAAAACGTTACGGCCCTGAACCTGGGCAAGGACACCACCCTGTGCCCCGGGCAAAGCCTGGTCCTCAATGCTACTACGGCCGGCGCCCTGGGCTACCGCTGGCAGGACGGCTCCACCGGGCCAAGCTTTACGGTCACCAAACCCGGGGAGTACAGGGTAGAAGTGGCGGCCGGCCCTTGCCAGGCCGCCAGCGGCAGCATCCGGGTGGGGTACAAAGACCTGCCCCTGCCGCAACTGGGAGCCGACACGACCTTGTGCCCGGGACAAGAACTGCTGTTGCGTGTTTCGGCAGCAGAGGGTTCTTTCCAGTGGCAGGACGGCTCTACGAAGGGCAATTACCTGGTTTCGCAGCCCGGCAAGTATAGGGTAACCGTCAGCAACGGCAACTGCTCGGCTGCTGATGAGGTCCAGGTGGACTACGAGCCGGCTTTGCCGGGCTACACCGCCGAGGAAAAGCAGTACGCCTGTGGCGGCGATGCAATCACCATAGATGCGGGTGTGGGACTGGCCAACGTGAACTACCGCTGGCAGGACGGCACGACGGGGCCTGCTTTTGTGGCCCCTGGTCCGGGCACCTACCGGGTAGAAATCTCCTCCCGCTGCGGGAAAGTGAGCCGCGCCTTCAAGGTCGAGTCGATCCTGCCCCCCAACGTGTTCACGCCCAACGGCGACGGGCTCAATGACTGCTTCGAAGTGCCCGGCATCGGCGCGGAAGGCTGGAGCTTGTGGGTCTACAACCGCTGGGGCAAACTCGTCTACCAGCAGCAGGGCTATAACAACGCCTGGTGCGCCGAAGGAGAGGGCAACGGCGTGTACTATTACCAACTCACCAAAGCCGGTGGACCGCCTTGTCCCATCAAGGGATGGGTACAGGTGCTGCGGTAGCATTGCATGTCCAGGCATTCACGACCGTACCGTAGTAAGGCGGAAGCAGACGCCCCGAAAATTATGCTGATTTGTACCATTCCCTAAAAACTTTACGGCAACATGCTTCTCCGTGCCCTGTCGGTCATTCTTGGCTTGCTTACCTTATTGGTGGCGGCACCCCTGCTGGCCCAGTCCCCTACCACCAAAGGCCAGGCGTTCTGGCTGGGATACATGGAAAACCTTTCCCTGGCCTCCAATGGTCCGCCCGAATTCGCCCTCCTGGTCAGTTCGGCAACGCGAACCAGGGGTACGGTTTCCGTGCCGGCGACCGGCTTTTCCTTCGACTTCGAGGTGCCGGCCGGCGAAGCCCGGGAAATCGCCTTTCCGGCAGCTACCTGGTACCCGAAAGGCTCGGATGTCATTGACAACAAAGGCATCCTCATTACCACCGACGCGCCGGTGAGCATCGCCGCCGTCCATTACCGCTTGTTTTTTACCGAATCCACCCAGGTGCTGCCTACCGCCGAGTTGGGCGATGAATACGTCGTGCTGGCCGCCCGGGACGAGCTGTCCACCCCCGACGACGTTCCGCTGGAGCCCTCCCAACCGCTTAATCCCTCCCAACTGTTGATCGTAGCCACCGAAGACAATTCGCAAATTACGATCACGCCCTCCAACATTACCCTCAATGCACGGCCGGCCAACCGTCCCTACACGATTACGCTGAACAAGGGACAGGTGTACCAGCTACAGGCCCGGACCGACCTGACGGGAACCTCGGTAAAAGCAGCCGGCGGCAAAAAGATTGCCCTGTTTGCCGGCGCCCGGCAAGCGAACATATTCTGCGGGGGCGACGACAGCCACATCTGGGACCAGAACTACCCGCTCCGTCGCTGGGGACGGCAGTACCTGGTGGTGCCTTTTGCCCAGCAGGAGGGGGACGTGGTCAAAATCGTAGCCGCCTTCGACAATACCACCGTCCGGTTCAACTGTAGCGGGAGTGCGCAGAACACGCGGCGACTCAACCGGGGCCAATCCTTCGAACGGGTGGTCACAACGGCTACCTCCGTTGAGGCCGACAAACCCATCAGCGTGGCGCAATTCATGAAAAGCCAGAGTTGCAACCTGCTCGCCGGTCCTAACATGCTGATCCTGCCGCCGCTCTCTTTGCAAACCAAACGGGCCACCTTCCAGGTGCTTACCGGTTTCGGTTTCATTACCGTGTACCGCAATTACATCAACGTGGTCACCAAGACAGATGCAACCAACCGGCTCCGGCTCGATGGGCAGCCCTTCAACGCGACCTGGCGGAGGGTGGGGGCCAATCCCTTGTACTCCTTTGCGCAGTACCCGGTCAGCCCGGGCCCGCACGAGTTGACTTCCGACAGCAGCTTCCACGCCATATCCTACGGCTTTGACGTGGTGGATGCCTATACCCATTCGCTGGGATACGAAACGGAGGAATTCATCCAATCCCCCAACGTTGCCGCCCTGGACCTGGGCAAGGACACTACCATTTGCCCGGGCCAAAGCCTGGTGCTCGACGCCACCACGGCAGGGGCCCTCGGCTACCGCTGGCAGGATGGTTCGCGGGAACCCGTTTTTACGGTCACGCAGCCCGGTGCGTACAAGGTGGAGGTGTCTTCGGGTTTTTGCCGGGGCGCCGCGGGGAGCATCCGGGTGAGCTACAGGGAAAACGTTGCGCCCCTGGACCTGGGCAAAGACACCACCTTGTGCCAGGGGCAAAGCCTGCTGCTCGACGCCACGACGCCGGGAGCCCTGGGCTACCGCTGGCAGGACGGCACTACCGGGCCGAGTTATACGGTCACCGGGCCGGGGGTGTACAAGGTAGAAGTGGCTTCTGCGCTTTGCCAGGCAAGCAGCGGCAGCATCCGGGTGGCGTACCGGGAGTTGCCCAGCCCGGAACTAGGACCAGATACGACGTTGTGCCCGGGGCAGGAACTGCTTCTGAGCGTTTCCCGGCCGGATGCTTCGTTCCAATGGCAGGACGGCTCTTCGGGGGGCAACTACCTGGTTTCGAAACCCGGCAAGTACAAAGTAACCGTGAGCAACGGCAGTTGCGCCGTCTCCGATGAGGTACAGGTTGACTATGCGCCTGCTTTGCCCGCGTACGCAGCGGAAGAAAAGGCGTACGGCTGCGGCAGCACCACTTTGCTGCTGGATGCTACCGTGGGCGTGGGCAATGTGAGCTACCGCTGGCAGGACGGCTCTGCTTCGCCTGCGTACCTGGCAAACGGTCCGGGCACCTACCGGGTGGAAGTCTCCTCCCGCTGCGGCAAGGTGAGCCGCACTTTCAGGGTAGAGCCTGTCCGTCCGCCCAACGTGTTCACGCCCAACGGCGACGGCATCAACGACTGCTTCGAAGTGCCCGGGGTTGGGGCCGGCGAGTGGACCCTGCTGGTCTACAACCGCTGGGGCAAACTCGTCTACAAACAGCAAGGCTACGACAACCGTTGGTGCGGGGAAGGAGAGGGCGACGGGGTGTACTACTACCTGCTCACCAAAGCCGGCGGGCCACCCTGTCCCATCAAAGGGTGGGTGCAGGTATGGCGGTAGTCTACGTTTGCCGGGCCAGGTGCCGAAGAATGGTAAAATGCCCCGGAAATCTGCAAGTCATCATTCACTCTCAACGCTTTACGCGCAATATGCTTCCCCGTTCCCTACCGGTCCTTCTCACCTTGCTTGCGTTATGCGCGGCGGCGCCCCTGCACGCCCAGTCTCCTTCCTCCAAAGGCCAGGAGTTCTGGCTGGGGTTCATGGAGAACCTGACCCTGGCCTTTAACGGCCCGCCCGAATTAGTGATTGTCGTCAGTGCAACGACCGGGGCGAGGGGGACGCTTTCGGTGCCGCTAACCGGTTACACCCAGGATTTTGTGGTGGTGGCCGGAGAAACCCGGGAGGTACGCCTGCCCGGAATTGACTGGTACCCTTACGGGTCAAATGTCACCGGCAACAAAGGCATCCGCATTACCACCGATGCCCCGGTAAGCGTTACGGCCATGCACTACCGTTCACTCTTTACCGAATCCACCCAGGTACTGCCCCTGGCCGAACTGGGCGACGAATACGTCGTGCTGGCCGCCCGGGACGAGGACGGGAGAGACCCCTCGCAACTGCTGATCGTGGCTACCGAAGACAATACGCAGATCAGCATCACGCCCTCCAGCCTCACGGTTGATTTACGTCCGCTCGGCAGTACCTACACGATTACGCTGAACAAGGGGCAGGTATACCAGTTGCAGGCCCGGACCGACCTGACGGGAACCTTCGTAAAGGCCGCCAATGCTAAAAAGATTGCCCTGTTTGCCGGCGCCCGGCAGGCAGACATCGCTTGCCTGGGCGACGACAGCCACATCTGGGACCAGAACTACCCGCTGAGGCGCTGGGGACGGCAGTACCTGGTGGTGCCCTTTGCCGACCAGTTGGGAGACCTGGTCAAAATCGTAGCCGCCTTCGATAACACTACCGTCAGCTTCGACTGCGGCGGCACTACGCAGGCGTCGCGGCGGCTCAAGCGGGGCGAGTTCGTGGAGCGGGAGATCACTGCCACGACCTTCATTACGTCTGACAACCCCATCGGCGTGGCGCAGTTCATGAAAAGCAACAACTGCAACCCGCTGGGCGGTCCCAACATGCTGGTATTGCAACCTTTTGACCTCCAAACCAAACGGGCTACGTTCCTGGTACCTAACGGATTTTCCTCAGTGACCTACCGCAATCACATCAACGTAGTCACGAAAACGGATGCAATCAACCGCCTGCGGCTGGACGGCCGGCGCCTCAATGCTACCTGGAAGCCGGTGGAATCCAATCCCCTGTACTCGTTTGCGCAACCCTCCATCAATGCCGGATCACACGTGTTAAGTTCCGACAGCAGCTTTTACGCTACGTCCTACGGGTTTGACCCGTACGACGCCTATACTCACTCGCTGGGCTACGACGCCGAAGTCCCCTTTCGAACACCCCGGCGGAACGTGGTCGCCCTGGACTTGGGCCGCGACACCACCATCTGCCCGGGCCAGCGCCTGGTACTCGACGCCACTACACTCGGTGCTTCTGGCTACCAGTGGCAGGATGGCTCTGCCGGCGCCACTTACACGGTTACCCAGCCCGGGGAGTACAGGGTAACGGCGTCGGGGCTGTGCCAGGTAGCCAGCGGCAGTATCAAGGTGAGTTATAAGGAAAACGCCCTGGCCCTCAACCTGGGCAAAGACACTACCCTGTGCCAGGGACAGACGCTGGTGCTCGACGCCACTACGGCCGGTGCCCTGGCCTACCGCTGGCAGGACGGCTCCACGGGGTCAACCTATACGGTGACCAGGCCCGGCGAGTACAAGGTAGAGGTAGCGTCCGGTGCTTGCCAATCGGCCAGCGGCAGCATCCGGGTGGCGTACCGGGAGTTGCCCCTGCCCCAACTGGGCCCCGACACGACCTTGTGTGCGGGACAGGAACTGCTGCTGGATGTGTCCCAGGCAAACGCTTCTTTCCAGTGGCAGGACGGCTCTTCGAAGGGCAACTACCTGGTTTCGCGGCCGGGCCGCTACAAGGTAACCGTCAGCAACGGCAACTGCACGGCCTCCGATGAGGTCCGGGTGGACTACGAGCCGGCCTTGCCCGGATATGCTTTGGAAGAAAAGCTGTTTGGCTGTGGAAGCGAGGCAGTCTTGATAGATGCCACGGTGGCACTTGCTAACGTGAACTACCGCTGGCAGGACGGCTCGACGGGGCCTACTCTCCTGGCCCCCGGTCCGGGCACCTACCGGGTAGAAATTGCTTCGCGCTGCGGCAAAGTGAGCCGCACCTTCAAGGTCGAGTCGATCCTGCCCCCCAACGTGTTCACGCCCAACGGCGACGGGCTCAACGACTGCTTCCAAGTGCCCGGCATCGACGCAGGCGAATGGACACTATGGGTCTACAACCGCTGGGGCAAACCCGTCTACCAGCAGCAGGGCTACGACAACGCCTGGTGCGCCGAAGGAGAGGCCAACGGCGTGTACTACTACCAACTCACCAAAGCCGGCGGCCCGCCTTGTCCCATCAAAGGATGGGTGCAGGTGCTGCGCTAGACACCCCAATCCGCTAATTCCCTAATCTCTCAATACCCCCAATCCCTACCCTGCCATCCCTACAGGAAACACCCCAAAAAGTCCCGCAGGCTGAGGCGGAGCTTCCTGAGGGCGTTGCCGAGGTGGTTTTCGGCGGTCTTTTCGGAGATGTCGAGCCGGGCGGCAATCTCCTTCATGGACAGGTCTTCCTGGCGGCTGAGCCGGAACACGGAACGGGCCTGGCTGGGCAGCCGCTGGATGCCCGCTTCGAGTTGCAGGCTGAGGTCGTTGTGGAGCACTGCTTCTTCGGTGCCGTTGTGGCCGGCCGGGGCCGCGTGCTGCACGGCCTCGCGGTAGTTCTGCCGCACGAGTTCGCGTTGCAGGTGGTCGAGCACGGCGTACTTGGCGGCTTTGAACAGGTAGGCGGCCAGCGATACGCGGATCACCCGGGTTTCGCGGTGCTGCCACAACTTGGTGAACACGTCCTGCACGATTTCTTCGGTGGCTTCGCGGGAGCGGAGCCGTTTGTAGGCAAGGCCGTGGAGTCGGGGCCAGTAGCGGTGGTAAATTTCCTCAAAAGCCCCCATGTCGCCCTGGCGGAGCAGTTGGGCTAACGCCTCATCACTAGCCTGGGGGTACGGACGGGGTGACATGCGCGGGGAGTCGGGGCTGGTAAGGGTTAGACGAACGGCCGCGTTACACAACGGGTTCGCAGTGTAACGAAGTACGGTAAAAAACCCAAATCTTCCAAAAAAATCTCATTTACATTATAAAATACGGCTGTTAAGCGGTAAAAAGGATTATTAAAGGTTTGGTAGTGCGGTCTTTGCGCTCCTCCTTTGCGTCTTTGCGTGAAACTAACCGTGAAATCTGCCCGGAATTGATAACTTAGGGCGACTTCTCCACTTACTCCTGCATGAAAACCCTCGACCTGCTCATCATCGTTCCTTTGTTGTGGGGCGCCTACATCGGCTACAAACAGGGCCTGCTCATGTCGCTGGTCGGCATCCTGGCCTTCGTGCTGGCCGTCATCCTGGGCTTCAAGCTTATGGACACCGGCCTCGACCTGCTCAAACCGTACTTTTCCAGCAGCAACCGTTTCCTGCCCTACATCGCCTTTGCGGCCATCTTCTTTCCCATCATCCTGCTCGTCAACAAGCTGGGGCAGTTGCTGCGCAAATCCATCCAGTACACGCTGATCGGCTCGTTCGACAGCATGGCCGGGGCCCTGGTGGGCGTGTTCACGTGGGCCTTCGGCGTCAGCGTGTTCCTGTGGCTGGTGTTTGCGGTGGGCGTCAAACTGCCCAAGGACACCACCGACAATACGTTCCTCTACCCGGTGATAGCCCCCATCGCGCCGGTAGCCATCACCAAGGCTTCTAACCTGCTGCCGATGGGCAAAGACCTGCTCCATTCCCTCCAAAGCGCCATCCAGCACGTGACGAAAGGGTAATTATGGATTTTGAATTATAAATTTTGAATTAAGGGCCCTTCGGGTTGTTTGCCAGTGATCAGTCATTCAAAATCCAAAATTTAAAATCCATAATTTCCGCTTATGCTTCTGGCAATTGACATTGGAAATTCAGACGTGGTGCTGGGCCTGGCCGAAGGGGACGCATGGCGGGACGTGTGGCGCCTCAAAACGCTGCCCAACGAGCCGGCCCTGGCCTACGAAGTGAGGGTCCGGCAACTCTTTCTGGAGGCCGGCGTACCGCTGAGCGGGGTAACGCAGGTGGTGCTCAGCAGCGTGGTGCCGCCGCTCACCGACCGGCTGGCCGACATGATCACCCAACTGTTCGGCCGCCCGCCCGTGGTGGTGGGCCCCGACGTGTACCCGCGCCTGGAGGTGCGCATCGACCGGCCGCACGAAATCGGCTCCGACCTAGTGGCCAACGCGGTGGCGGCGTACACCAAGTACCGGTCCAACTGCATCGTGGTGGATTTCGGCACGGCGCTGACCTTTACCACCGTGACGGCCCGCGGCCACCTGCTCGGGGTCGCCATTGCCCCGGGCCTGCGCACGGCCATCAAAGCCCTGTCGCAGAATACGGCCAAACTGCCCGACGTGCCCCTGGAAATGCCCCTTTCGGCCATCGGCAAAAACACGATCCAGGCCATGCAGGCCGGGGTGCTGCTGGGCTACGTGGGGCTGGTGGAGTCGCTGGTGAACCACATCCGGGCGGAACTGGGCGACCCGGGCTGCCGGGCGGTGGCGACGGGCGGCTTGTCGTCGGTGATCACGCCGCTCAAACGGCTGTTTCACGCCATTGAACCCAACCTTACCCTCGACGGACTGCGCATCATCGGGCAGTTCGTCCAAACCCAGACGCCCCGCCATGACTGACCCGCAACCCTGGAAGACGCTGCGCACCGAAATGGTGCTGGACCTCCGCTGGTACAAGGTGCGCCGCGAAGCGGTGCAACTGCCCGACGGCCGCATCCTCGACGACTACTACGTCAGCGTGCGGCCCGAGGTGGCCCTGGTGTTCCCGGTCACGGCGGCCGGCGAAGTGATCATGGTGCGGCAGTACAAGCACGGGGCCCGCGAAATCCTGCTCGAACTGCCCGGCGGCCTGTGCGAAGCCAACGAGCCCCCCGAAGAGGCGGCGCGGCGGGAACTGCTGGAGGAGACGGGCTACGCCGCCGACCGGCTTACGCCCCTGGCGACCCTGCACGACGATCCCACCAAGAACACGAACCGCTTTCACCTGTTCCTGGCCGAAGGGGTGCACCCGGTGCGGGAGCAGGCCCTGGACGAGACCGAAAACATCCGCGTGGAACGGGTGCCGCTGGGGGAGATGAAAAACAAAGTGCTGGCCGGGGAGATCAGGGTTGCCAACTCGATTGCCATTACGTTCCTGGCGCTGGAGAAGCTGGGGAAAGGGTAGGTATAAAAAAACATCCCGGCCGCGCAGAGCAGCCGGGATGAAGTTTTTGTGAAGTTACCGTGAACGGGCCGGGGTGCTCCCGTTACCGTTTCACCACCCGCAGCAGTTTGACCCGGTCGCCCGACTGCACTTTCACCAGGTACGTACCCGCCTTCAATTCCGCCAGGTCCAGCGACAGCGAACCATTTTCGGTGGAAATGGAGTGGTTTTCCTGCCGGCAAACAACCCCGATTGGACTGATCACCGTAACGGCTACCGTCTCTTCGGCGGGCAGGCCCGCGAAGGCCAGCGTCACGTGGCCCGCCGTGGGGTTGGGATAGGCCACCACGTCGAGGCCCGTTGCCCCGGCTTCCGGGTTGTCGTCGGCGGCCAGGCGGCCCGACAGGCTGGTGGCCGGCGTGATGAGAATGTAGCCGATCTTGGTGTTGTTGTTGACCGGCCCGCCCGTGGCGTCGATGGTCAGCTTGCCGTCCTTCACCTCCACGACTTTGGTGGCTACCCGGTACTTGGTGGTGGCCGTGGGCACGAAGTTGCTGATTACCGACACGCCTTCCGCGTTGATGTGGTGGAAGCTGTCGTAGAAGCCCGGGTCGCCCACCTGCACCGTCACTTTGTAGAAGCCGTTGAGCACCTTGTACTCCCAGTTGGCGTAGCTGGCCGAGCCGCCCGTGGTGGGCCGCATCGCGTTGAACGTCCGCACCCGCAACTCGTCGGTGCCGGTCCGTTCGCGGGCGTAGGCCTGGTTGAGCTTGGGCGCCTTGGTCACGGGGTCAATCCAGCCGAAGCCCCGCGTGGCATCGTAGGCCAGCCCGTTGTCGGGGGTGTAACCCGTTTGCGCAGCGGAGGCGGCAGGCTTGAAGTCGATCATCACCGTCTTCACCGGCGCGGGTTTCACGTTCCGCACGATCACCACGATGTCCTGGTAATCGTGCCCCGAGGTGGTTTCCTCGTAGGCCAGCACGTAGGCGTCGGCCACGGTGGCTCCCGTGGATGTTTTGAGCGGGTACACGCGTACGTGGTGCGGAATGGCCCCGGTAAACGTGTTCAGGTGGTCTTCCTGGTACACGGTGCGGCTGCTGAAGAACGGCCACTGCGAATAGAAGCCGAACGTGGCCGCGCCGGGGTCGAAGGACCGGGTGCCCGTTACGGGTACGTTCACGGTCTGGTACCCGCTGTTGGGCACGGTAAACAAGCCGTTCTTGGTAAGGGTGCTGCCCGACGGGTACCACCCGAAGGCCGCCACCGTACCGCCCGCCGACTGCGGCCCGAACACGCCCAGCACTTCCACCGTCACGGGGCCGTCGTTGGAGCGGACAAACTGCTGGATGCGCAGTTCGCCGCCCAGCAGGGTGGCCGTGGGCGTGAGGCTGTTGATGATGTTGGTGGTCTTGTCGTTGTCGCCGGCCGTCACGAACACGCCGTGCACGTCGAGGATTTGCTGCAAGGAAGGTTCGTTGGTGCCGCCCAGGCCCTTGGTGCCCAGGCCGCTCAGCGTCACTTCCCGCACGGCGTTGTTTTCGCTGGTGACCTGGAGTTTGGCCGTCTTCACGCCGGTGGTGGCCGGGTTAAACGCCACGCTGAAGGTCACGGCGCTGTTGGGCAGCACGGTGTAGGGCGAAGTGGCCGTGGCCGTTGGGGCGCCGGCCAATACGTACTGCGAGGCATCCAGGCCGGTGAGGGCAATGCCGGTTACCCTCAGGTTGGCGCTGCCGGTATTGGCCAGGGTGATGGTGTGGTAACGGCCCGCCGTGCCGCCGGCCACGTCGTTGTCCACTACTCTGGCGGGGCTCACCGTGGCGATGCCCTGCGACACGGTGGCGTTGACCTTGAGCAGCGTGATGCGCGAGGGGCGGGTGTCGTTGTCCTCCCAGGCGTGTTCCGACACGTACAGGTTGCCCGTCTGGGTGTCTTCGGTAATGTCGAGCGGGTTGGCAAAGCCCGACAGCCCCGGAATGCCCGGCGTGCCCCCGCCGGTCCAGGCCTTCACAATGTCGTAAATGAAGTCATCGGTGGCCGTGGGCACCTTCGTCACCGAGCCGGGTTCGAGCACGATGATGTCGCTGCCGCCGCTGAACCGGCACACCAGCAGTTTGCCCTTGAGGACTCCGCCGAACACCGTCCCGTTTTTGTACTCGATCACCCCGTTGGGCGATTTGTTGAGTTCAAAGTTGTAGGCGGCGCCGCGGTAGTTGATGTCGGCGGTCACCGTGTTGGCGTACCGGCTGTTGTCGGGGTAGCCCCGGTTGGTCACGTATTCGCCGCGCAGGGGGTTGGGGTGGCCGTAGTAGCCCACGGGCTTGGCCGGGTTGATCCGGAACAACCAGTCGTTCTGCACCTGGATGGACGTGGTGGCGGGAATCGCCGGGCCGTTGTAGAACGTGCCGTTGGGCCGGCGGGTCCCGGTCACCGAAGCCGGCGAGTTGCCGCCGGAGGCCGAACCGTTGGTGGGTACGTAGAGCTGCCCGTTGGAGTGCCACAGCAGGTCGTAGGCGTTGCGCACGCCCGAGGCGTAAATGGTCAGGGGCGAAGTGCCGGCGTACGGGTTGTACTTGCCGTCGGGCATCCGCATGCTGGTAGACGAGGCGCCGTTGATGTAGGTGAGGTTGCTGGTGGTTTCCACGTTCAGCGGCAGCGTCAGGCCCGTCAGCTTCGACCGGTCGAGCCGCAGGATGGCGCCGGCCAGCAGGCTTTCCGAGCGTTGCCAGGTGTCGTCGTAGGCGCCCATCGAACTGTTGCTGCCCTGCGAAATGTAGAGGGCGCCGTCGGGGCCGAAGGCCAGGCCGTTGACCAGGTGGTCCTTCATGGAACGGGGCAGGCGGGTAAGCACCAGTTGCGGACTCTCCAGGTTGGCGCCGCTCAGGCGGGAAACGTTGCCGTCGAACGAGGGGGCGTTGGTCAGGCCGGCCGAGCAGTGCGATACCCACACGATGGGGTTGGTGGCCGTGGCCGCCGGGTCGAAGGCAAGCCCCACGGCCGACCGGGCCCCGTACGTAGCGGTAAGCGTGTTGATCTGCTGCGGCGTGCCCAGCGAGCCGTCGGCATTGATCGGGAAGCGTTTGATGGTGCCGTTGAGCATCAGCCCGTACAGCTTGCGGTCGGGACCGATGGCGAGGCTCGTGTACTGTTGCCCTTCGGTCTGAGTCTGGGGCATGGGCTTAAAGCTCACGCCCGTCAGGTGGCCCGGGTCGGTCACCACGGTTCCCGTCCGGAAGGTGGCCTGGTAGGGCAGGAAAGCGGCGCCGCTGTTGGACTTCACCCCGTCGGTGATCACGAAGCGGTAGGTGGTGTTGGATTCGAGGGCGAAGCTGGGCGTAAAGCTGATGGCGTCGCCGCCCCCCGTGCCCTGGATGATGCCCGTGAGCTGGGTTTCGATCCCGTTGCTGACCTTGAGGAGCTTCACGGTGGAAGACGTCAGGGTGGTGTTGTTGACGCCGCCCTTGAAGCCGGCCACTTCGGGCACGTACAGGTCGTTGGCAACCACGCTGGCAATGCTTACGCTCACGTTCTGGGCGCCGTCGGCGGGGGAAGAGCCCTTCACGTAGGGACGGGAAGCCACCACGTTCATCGTCACGGCGTACGCGGCGCTGGTGTAGCCGGTCGCGGCGGCGGTTACCGTGGCGGTGTACGTACCCACGGGCAGGGCGCCGGGCTGGCAGGTGAAATTGACGGTGGGCGTACCCGTAGACTGGCTCGCGTTAAAACTCAGCCAGCCCGATCCGCCGGCCCCGTACACGGCCGACAACGCGGCCGTTGCGGTACCCAGGTTGGAGGTTTTCAGTTGCAGGGCGAAGGGGGCGGTGCTGCCCTGCGCCACCGTGAGGTTTTGGGCGATAGCCGACCAGTAGAGGAACGGTCCGGTGGTGACCGGCACGATGCGCACCGAGTTGATTTTCGTGTTGGTACCCCCGTCGGCGTTGAGGGTCAGGTTGCCGTCCGACACGACCACGCGGACCGTGGCGGACTTGAACCGCGTGAGGCTGCCGGCCAGGCCACCCGGCGTAAAACGCGCAATGGCATTGACGCCCTCGGCGTTGAGGCTGTACACTTCGGGGTCCGTGCTCACCACGCCGTCCCCGGCCGACACGGTTACGTCGTAGCCGCCGTTGGGCACTTTGATCTCCCAGTAGCCTTCTACCCGGGTGCCGTTGAACGTGGTGGGCAGGTCGTCGGCCTGCATGTGCATGAGCGTTGCCCGCAGCACGTCAATGTCCGGGTCGAGGCTGCTGTTGCGGTTGCGGCCGTTGCCCAGGTTGGAGGAACCGCCCACCGACAAGTCGAGCAGGGTGCCGTCGGACCGTTTTTTCCAGCCGTAGGTCATGTTGGTGCCCTGGTTGGTGCCCGTACGGGTGCCGAAGGGCTGCCCGTAGTCGCGGAGCCAGCCGGCCGGCGGAATGGTGGCTGCGTCCTGGAAGTTCACTTTGATTTCCTGGAGCGGCGCCGGGGCCGTGGTAAAGCTCCAGGTGGCCGCCGTCGTACCCGCGTAGGCATTTCCGGCGAGGTCTTTAAAGGCGGTGTTGGGAACAGTTACCCCTACCGAAGCGGAGTTCGGGAAGTTGGCCGGGTCAACCGTTGCCGTCAGGCCACTGACCGACAATACCACGCTGCTCAGGGCAATGGTTTGCGAGGTAGCGCCGTGGGTAATCGTGATGGAGCCGGTCGTCGCTTTGGTCATCGGTTCGGAGAACGTCAGCACCAGGTTGCTGCTGATCGAGACGTTAGTGGCACCGTTGGCGGGAGAAAGCGTAGCCGTGGGGGCCTGCGTATCGGGAGCGGCCCCGGTGGTAAAGCTCCAGGTGGCCGCCGTCGTACCCGCGTAGGCATTCCCAGCCGGGTCCTTGAAGGCGGTATTCGGCACGGTTACCGCAACGGTCGTGGCGTAGGGGAAATTGGCCGGGTCAACCGTAGCGGTGAGGCCGCTTACGGACAACGTAACGCTGCTCAAGGCAATGGTTTGGGTCGTCGCTCCGTGCGTAATCGTGATGGAACCGGTCGTGGCTTTGGTCACTGGTTCGGAGAACGTCAACGTTAAGTTGCTGCTGATCGAAACGTTCGTAGCGCCGTTGGCTGGGGAAAGCGTGGCCGTGGGGGCCTGCGTGTCGGGGGCAGAACCGGTCGTAAAGCTCCAGGTACTCGAAGTCGTGCCGGCGTACGCATTTCCCGCCAGGTCCTTAAAAGCGGTGTTGGGCACCGATACGCCTACCGAAGTTGAGTACGGGAAGTTGGCCGGATCAATCGTTGCCGTCAGGCCGCTTACGGACAATACCACGCTGCTCAAGGGAATGCTCTGCGAGGTAGCGCCGTGGGTAATGGTAACGGAACCGGTTGCCGCTTTGGTGACAGGCTCCGAAAACGTAAGCACCAGGTTGCTGCTGATCGAAACGTTCGTAGCGCCGTTGGCCGGGGAAAGCGTGGCGGTCGGGGCCTGCGTGTCGGGGGCTGATCCGGTGGTAAAGCTCCAGGTACTCGAAGTGGTTCCCGCGTAGGCATTTCCTGCCAGGTCTTTGAAAGCAGTATTCGGCACAGTTACCCCTACCGAAGTTGAATAGGGAAAATCAGCCGGGTCAATCGTGGCGGTCAGGCCATTGACCGACAGCGTAACGCTGCTTAAAGGAATGCTCTGCGAAGTGGCCCCCTGCGAAATGGTGATGGAACCGGTTGTCGCTTTGGTCACCGGCTCCGAAAACGTCAGTACCAGGTTGCTGCTGATCGAAACATTCGTAGCGCCGTTGGCCGGGGAAAGTGTAGCGGTAGGCGCCTGCGTATCGGGCGCCGTCCCGGTGGTAAAGCTCCAGGTGGATGCCGTTGTGCCGGCGTACGCATTCCCGGCGAGGTCTTTAAAGGCCGTGTTGGGAACGGTTACCCCTACCGAAGTTGAGTACGGGAAATTCGCCGGGTCAATCGTAGCTGTTAAGCCATTGACGGACAATACCACGTTGCTCAGGGCAATGGTCTGGGTAGTTGCTCCGTACGTAATCGTGATGGAACCGGTCGTGGCTTTGGTGACGGGCTCGGAGAAGGTCAACGTTAAATTACTGGTGATCGGGACGTTCGTTGCACCGTTGGCCGGGGAAAGCGTAGCGGTAGGTGCCTGTGTATCAGGCGCTGACCCGGTGGTAAAGCTCCAGGTGGATGCCGTTGTACCCGCGTAGGCATTTCCGGCCAGGTCCCTGAACGCCGTGTTGGGCACCGACACACCTACTGAAGTTGAATACGGGAAGTTGGCCGGGTCAACCGTGGCGGTGAGGCCGTTCTGGGAAAGAACCACGCTGCTCAGCGCAATGGTTTGCGAAGTGGTTCCGTACGAAATGGTGATGGAGCCGGTCGTGGCTTTGGTCACCGGCTCCGAAAACGTCAGCGTCAGGTTGCTGGTGATCGAAACGTTGGTCGTACCGTTGGCGGGGGAAAGCGTGGCCGTTGGCGCCTGGGTATCCGGGGCCGCGCCGGTGGTGAAGTTCCACGTGTCGGAGGTCGTACCGGCGTACGGGTTGTCGGCCAGGTCTTTAAACGCCGTATTGGGCACGGTTACTCCTACCGGGGTGGCATACGGAAAATCCGCCGGGTCAACCGTTGCCGTCAGGCCGTCCGCCGATAGGGCTACGTCGCCCACACTGATGTTTTGGGTGGTACCGCCGTAGGCAATGGTAATGGAGCCGCTGCCTTTGGTAACGGCCTCCGAAAAGGTCAGCGTCAGGTTGCTGCTGACCGAAACGTTGGTGGCGCCGTTGCCGGGCGAAAGGGTGGCCGTGGGAGCTTTCGTGTCGGGTTCGGCACCCGTGGTGAAGCGCCAGGCGCTGGCCGAAAGGCCGGCGAACAGGTTACCCGCCGCGTCCTTGAAAGCACCGGCGGGCACCTCCACGCTTACGGGGGTGGCGTAGGGAAAATCAGCCGCGTCAATCGTGGCCGTCGCGCCGTTGGGAGAAAGGGTCACGTCATTTACGCTGATGCTTTGGGTAGTACCGCCGTGGGCAATGGTGATGGAGCCGCTGCCGATGGTTACCGGTTCCGAAAAGGTCAGCTCCAGGTTGACGGTGACCGGAACCTCAATGGCCCCGTCGGTTGGGGAAACGCTTGTCGCCGTAGGGGGCGTGGTATCGGGTTCGTCGCCCGTGGTGAAGCGCCAGGTATCGGCAGTAGTCCCCGCATACGGGTTGCCCGCCTCGTCCTCGAAAGCGGCATTGGGTACTTCCACGCTTACGGGAGTAGCATACGGAAAGTCAGCCGGGTCAATCGTTGCCGTCAGGCCGTCGGGCGAGAGGGTCACGTCACCCACACTGATGCTTTGGGTGGTACCGCCGTGCGTAATGGTGATGGAACCCGTTCCTTTGGTAACGGCCTCCGAAAAGGTCAGCGTCAGGTCGCTGGTGACCGAAACGTTGGTGGCGCCGTTGCCGGGCGAAAAGGTGGCCGTGGGGGCTTTCGTGTCGGGTTCGTCACCCGTCGTAAATCGCCAGGTATCGGCAGTTGTCCCCGCGTAGGGGTTGCCCGCTTCGTCCTCGAAAGCGGTATTGGGTACTTCCACGCTTACCGCAGAAGCGTAGGGAAAATCAGCCGGGTCAATCGTGGCCGTCAGGCCGTCCGCTGACAGGTCAACTGCCCCCAGCCCAATGTTTTGGGAGGTACCGCCGTGGGTAATGGTAATCGAGCCGCTGCCTTTGGTGACGGCCTCCGAAAAGGTCAGTACCAGGTTGCTGGTGATCGAAACGTTGCCGGCCCCGTCAACCGGCGAAAGGGTGGCTGTAGGGGCTTTCGTATCGGGCTCCGCCCCGGTCGTAAAACGCCAGGAAACGGTTGGTTCGGCCGTGCCCGCGTAGAGGTTGCCGGCCAGGTCCCTAAACGCCCCCGCGGGAACGCTCACTTCGACTACGGTGGCGTACGGAAAGTCTTCCGCCGGGTCAATGACCGCCGTGCGCCCATCCTCCGAAAGGGTCACGGCACTCAGGGCGATGCTTTGGTCGGTGTCCCCGTGCGTGAGGGTGATGGTGCCCGTGGCGGCCTTGGTGACGGGCTCGGAAAACGTCAGTTCCAGGTTGCCGTTGACCGGAACGCCGGTGTCGTCGTTGGCGGGGGCAAGCGTGGCCGTGGGCGGTACGTCGTCCCACCGCACTTTTTCGTTTGGCGCGCCGGCCGGGTGGGGGAGAGCGGCAACTGCGTGCACTCCCGCCGCGATCAGCATCATCAACAGCAATAAAAACGACAGGCTGCTTTTACGTACTACAAATTCTTGACGGGGGTTGGTGGCTCGTTTCATTAATAATTGATCGTAGGGTTTGTTTCATGAAGGGGTAAACCGGAAGTAAGGGGTGGGCAGGAATGGGATCAGGCGAAGTGATCCTAGCAAAAAATGAACCAGACGGCAAAGCCGGCCCGTCCCCGAAGCGTTTGGGAGATGCGAGCCGCTGATTGCGCGCGGAAGTCTGCGCCGGATTCATTGAAAAGACAATTCCAGGACAATAATTGAAAATACGTACGGGACGACCCGGAGGGACACTCATCTCCCGCCCACGCATCCGCAGGGACGCGCCGGGCAAGTAAAAACTGCCTTCAAAAGCGATTTTTACCCGTTCAGTAAGGGGGTGGAGATGCTTAAAGTCTACCTGGGTTTGCAGCAGGTACAGCGTAATGCCGGGTAGGGTATGGGTGAGATATCAATCCGGGGAAACTGTACTTGCTGGCGCTGTGTGAAATTAGCCAAAAACGGTATACATTTTACAGGCAAATAAAATTTTCTGTACGGTTGCGCCGGCCCCCTGCCGTACCTCCACTTGCCCGTCGTACCCATGATCTGATGGATTTCCTCCCCGGCCGGGGGTATCCCTGGGTGCGTCATTTTTGTACCCGGCTGCCAAATGCCGTCCGGTAGTATTCGGCAACCCGGTGGTCAACAATGACGTCGGCCGGGCTGATCTGCCGGTTGAGCCGGATGCCTTCCAGCGTGCGGCACCGGCTGAGGGCTACGTATGTCTGTCCGTGCGCAAAAGCACCGCTGCCCATGTCGATCACGGCCCGGTCAAAGGTTTTGCCCTGGCTTTTATGAATGGTCATTGCCCAGGCTAATTTTACCGGGAACTGCCTGAACGTACCCTTCGTCTGCGCGGTGATGGCTTTGGTTTGCGCATCGTACGCGTACGTGATTTCGCCCCATTGCTCCCTTTCCACCTTGTGCGTCTTGCCGTCCACCCGGGCCCAGATCGCATCGGCGTCCAGTTTCACCAGCCGGCCTACCGTGCCGTTCACCCAACGCTTCAAAGGGTCGTTCTTGATGAGCATGATCTGCGCGCCCAGCTTGAGTTTGAGGTGCACGTCGGCCGGCAGTTTGCCGTCCAACTGCTCCTCAAACTGCGCTTCGGTAATTTCTTTGGCGAGCAGTCTGGCGTACAGCCGGTTGTAATCCGCTTCGATTTTCCCGGTGAAGGCAGCCGGGTACACAAATTCCGGGGTGGTCAGTTGTGCCAGGTTCGATTGGTTGATCTTCCGCACGTTGCCGTTGGTGGTCGTCAGGTACACGGCATCGGTGACCGGACCGCCGGCGTTGCCCACGTGCCGCGAGTTCAGCAGCGCAAAATCCCGGGACCCGGCCTTGTTCTCGCGGATTCTGCCGAGGGTCAGTTTAAAAGCATCGTCTTGCTGCCGGAATACGTGGGTCAATTCTTTGCGAATGTAGTTGAACCCCGTTCCGAATACCGGGGCGTTGAAAAAGTATTCGCCCCCGTAGTGGGTTTTGATGAACTGCGAAAGTTCGTTCCCCGCCACCACCGGCGGAAGCTGGTACAGGTCTCCGATGAAAACCATCTGGACGCCCCCGAAAGGCGTCTCTTTCCGGTTCCGGTTGGTCCGCAGGGCCCAGTCGATGCCGTCCATCAAGTCGGCCCTGACCATGGATACTTCGTCGATGATGACCATTTCCAGGTTTTGGAAAAGGTCGCTCCGGGCCACGTCGGGCTGAAGGGTCTGGGCATGAATGAGTCCACCGGGAAACCGGAAGAAGGAGTGGATCGTTTGGCCTTTGACGTTCAGGGCCGCAATGCCCGTGGGGGCCAGCACGACGAATTGCTTTTGGGTTCTTTCGGTGAAGTACTGCAACAAATGCGATTTGCCGGTACCGGCCTTGCCGCTGATGAAAATGCTGTGCGTGGTGTGGTTCAGGATGCGCAGGATCTCTTTAAACTCATCGGTGAGTACGACGCCACCCGTTTCCGCCTCACCGGTTGCTGCCACACGCGGTTGCTCTTTCCGCGTTTTTGCACCTTTTGCACCAGGCGTTTTCTCTTCATTCGCTTCCTCATGACCCGCTTCCGCCTCATCCGTTTCCTCAGCCGGCCGGGCAGCGTACGTGCGGATCATGACGATCAGCAGCGCTACCAGGATCGTGACGATAAATGCAACCCCCATGCGTTCGTGTTGTAATACAATATTACGGGACTTTCTCCACGCCGAGGGACACTTTGATGAACACTTTCAGGTATCCGCGCCAAACGCCGTTTTTGTCATGCGGGCGGAAGGAAGCATCCGGTGAATGAATGAGGTACTGGTATGACTAACCCCAGCCCGCTGGCGCAGGCGGCATTCTCACGCGTGATTCTCGTCCTCCCGCGTGCTGGCGCAGGCGTCCGCCGGTGCCTCTCCGGACGGGAAGCGTCCGTTTCCAGCCGGCAGGCTTACCCGTATTACTTTACAGCGCCGGTAACTACCACCGCAGGGACAACGAGCAGGACGTTTCTGGTACGTAAGGGCAAGCGGACGCTTGGATGGGGAAGGCTCGTAACAATAAATGCAACCCCATGCGTTCGTGGTATAACGATTATTGCGGCATTTGTCCTTATTAGACGGATAAAAGCAGTTAGTGCCTTAATCTCCTCCTTATCCAAGTGACGATCTGCTCGAAGTTCATTATTCCGGATGCCACCTCAACCACAAAGTCGTACTTCTCATCCTGCGAAGCAACGAGGTCCATTCCGTATTCGAGCAGCATGAGGCGCATGAGTACGTACGCCGTACGTTTGTTGCCATCCACGAAGGGATGGTTTTTGGCTATACTTTCCAATATAGCAGCCGCTTTTTCTTCAGCTGAAGGATAAAATTCAGTTTCGCCAAAGCCCGCAAAGGGCCGTTGCAGCGCGGCGTCGAGCAATCCTGGTTCACGCACCCCTTCCATACCGCCAAATTCCGCGATCAGGAGCTTATGAATTTGGAGCACCTCGTCCCTGTCGATCATTTGGCAAGCCTTTGGAGGAGTTCCTTGTCTTCAGTTAGAATCTTCCGCAGGTTCTTGCTTAATTGCAACTTCCCGGCTGGGCTCTTTTCCACTTGTTGCAGGTACGCCAGCAAGTCGCCCAGCGCTTCATCGGGCAGTTTGTCAATGATCTTGTTGATCTCTTCTTTGATTTGTGGTGGGGTCATGGTTTGCTGTTTATTGTGCTTTTAATTTTATCGTAAGGTAGATGGGCTCTTTGTATTATCAGTAATTACTATATTGAGTTGTTTGTTAGTTTTTTTGCTCCTTTAAAGCGGGCTTATTGGAATTTATTTTTGAATCATATATTGTATTTAAGTGCCCAAGAACTAGCGAATTGTTTTCGTCATATATTTTATTTATAAAATCATTAATTTTTTCATAATGTTTTATTGTGAAATTAGATGAAAGCCACTTGATATCATGATTCAAGGTTCGTGACTTCCAGCTAGTGTCTTTGTAATCTGTCCTAAAATAAAAAAATTGAATCTCTTTTTTAGATATTAAAAAAATGATGGTGCAATTGTATGCTGACAAATTTTGATATAAAGGGATCAGATCAATAGAGATTGTTTTGTAAGGTAATTCTGCAGTGTGAGTGAAGCCGACAAGTTCTTTTTTGTATTTTGTTACAGTCCCAGTTTTGAAGAAACTAGGTGAAAACAAGCCTGAAGTTCTTTCGTCTTCATAGGGTACATCATCAAAAGTTGGCTCCGCAAAGTACACCTGCCCATTCTCCTTGACCCAGTTTCCAATGGTTTTCGACTTAGGCAAATCAGAAATATGGAAATCAAAAGTAACTTTTAGTTCAAACAACTCCTTAAGCTCACCTTCAAGACGTTTTGCACTTAAACTATCTTTTATTTTCACCAATACACCCTCGGCTTCTTCTTCACTAGAATAGTCTTTAGCATCTTTTTTTATATATTCTACTAACGATTTGTATTTTGGTAGATCTGGTTCTTTTTTTGGTTCAGGCGTCTCCTCCCCAATATAAACTTTTAGGGCCTGCTTAACGGAATCTGAAGATTTTATGAATATTTCTGTGAAGTCTGCCTGTGCAATAAAAAATGGTGTCTGTTCGTCTATACTTTCAAAATCATCAGAAATATAATCAATGATATCTTTATATCGAATTTCACTCTTTTTGCTCTTGCCAATGGAGCTAACAAAACTATTTGTGAAATAACTAATATTGGAGTCTTGGTACGAATACTGATTGCTCATGCTTGAATGCAAGAAATAGCATTTTTTGAAATGCTGAGCAGTGCTGTTGTAATATTTCTCAATAATGTTATTGTCAGCTTTAATATAAGTAACGCCAGATTGGCACGCATCAATGACTTTAGAAACCAGTTCTGGCTTGACGCTTTTGATTATATTATCAATGTCAGAGTTTTGTAAAGATGTTTGCCGCCTTTTGCTTTCCTCGTAATCACTCATGATGTAATAAAATTCATCTTGGAAATAACTTCCGTGACCACTGAAGTAGAAGAAGACTTCGGTAATCTTTAAGCTTTTAAGGGAATTAAAAAAATCTGTGATCTCTGATTTTAGTGTTGAACTCTCAACTCTTTGTTGATAGACTCTGATTTCATCAAACTCCTTGGATGCATCAAGCATGTCCTTTATCGCTTTTACATCGTTAACACAACCGGGAAGGCTAGCAAAATTATCGTATTCGCTTACTCCTATTAAAATTGCTACTCGCATATCTCAAAAGTAAATTGTGTGAATCCTCAAAATTAAACGCAAACAAGGGCCACCCTTCGGCAGCCCTTGTCCATCTCATTCGCATATAAGCAGTCCTTACTTCTTCGTGGATTCCTTCACGGGATAGGCTTCGGTAACCAGCACCTGCAAGTCATCGTCGGTGACGAGTTTTTTCACGTCGGCCAGGGCGATGAAGCGCTTGTACATGTCGTCGAGTTCTTCCTTGTTGAACACGTAGCCGATGATTTCGAGGCGGTGCTTGAGGGCGTGGCGGCCGCTGCGGGCGGTGAGCACGATGGACGAGGAGGGCACGCCTACGTCGTTGGGGTTGATGATCTCGTACGTCTCGGCGTGCTTGAGGAAGCCGTCCTGGTGGATGCCCGAGGAGTGCGAGAAGGCGTTGCGGCCCACGATGGCCTTGTTGGCCTGTACCGGCATGTGCATCCGCTCCGACACCAGCAGGCTGGTCGGGTAGATGAGCTTGGAGTCAAGGTCGGTGTGCAGGTTGAGGCTCTTGTGCGTTTTGAGGATCATCACGATCTCTTCCAGTGACGTGTTGCCGGCCCGTTCGCCCACGCCGTTCATCGTCACTTCCACCTGCCGGGCGCCGTTGACCAGGCCCTCAATGGAGTTGGCCGTAGCCAGGCCCAGGTCGTTGTGGCAGTGCACCGAAATGGTGGCTTTGTGGATGTTGGGCACGTGGTCGAACACGTACTTGATCCGGGCGCCGTACTGGTGCGGCAGGCAGTAGCCCGTGCTGTCGGGAATGTTGACCACGGTGGCCCCGGCGGCAATCACGGCCTCTACCAGCTGGCACAGGTAGTCGAGGTCGGCGCGGCCGGCGTCTTCGGCGTAAAACTCAACGTCCTCCACGAAGCCCTTGGCGTACCTGACGGCGGCAACGCCCTGTTCAAGGATCTTTTCGCGGGTGGAGTTGAACTTATGCTTGATGTGGATGTCGGAGGAGCCCAGGCCCGTGTGAATGCGTTTGCGTTTGGCGTACTTGAGGGATTCGGCGGCACGTTCGATGTCTCCCCTGACGGCGCGGGCCAGGGCGCAGATCACCGGGTTGGACACGGCGCGGGATATTTCGACCACCGAGTTGAAATCGCCGGGGCTGGAAATGGGAAAGCCGGCCTCGATGATGTCCACGCCCAAAGCTTCGAGTTCGCGGGCAATCTCGATCTTTTCAGGAGTAGTCAACTGACAGCCCGGCACTTGTTCGCCGTCGCGTAAGGTGGTGTCGAATATGTGCACTTTTTCGCTCATACGGGTGCTTTTTTTTGGCTGGCCGTTTACGGAAGGAGGGCCGGCCTGGTTTTCTTTGGGTTAGTAAATATTGAAATTACTGTTTTTCCGGCAACGAAACCAGCCAAAGCCGGTGATAATTTCAAAACGCACCGATTTTTTCGGTGATTTTTCTACCCATTCCGTCCGTGTCCAGTATTTGTCCAATTTGGGTTTGGTTATTTGCTATATCGCGGGTGCGGTACCCTTCGCGCAAGGTTTCCTCCACGGCCCGGATCACGGCGGCGGCTTCGTCCTTCAGCCCGAAGGAAATGTCGAGCATGAGGGCCACCGACAGGATGGAGGCCAGGGGGTTGGCAATGCCCTTGCCGGCAATGTCGGGCGCCGAGCCGTGGATGGGTTCGTAGAGGCCCGTCTGGTCGCCGAGCGACGCCGAGGCCAGCATGCCCATCGAGCCGGCAATCTGGGAGGCTTCGTCGGTGAGAATGTCGCCGAAGAGGTTGCCCGTGAGCACCACGTCGAACGACCGGGGGTCTTTGATGAGTTTCATGGCGGCCGTGTCGATGAACATGTGCTCCACCTCCACGTCGGGGTAATCTTTGCTCATCGCCTGCACGGTTTCGCGCCACAGCCGGGAGCTTTCGAGCACGTTGGCCTTGTCCACGGAAGTTACTTTCTTGCGGCGGGTCCGGGCGGCTTCGAAGGCTCTTTTGGCAATGCGTTCCACCTCGTAGCGGGAGTAGATCATCGTGTCGAGGGCCGTGTTGCCGTTGTCGCGCCGTTCGCGGGGCTGGCCGAAGTACACGTCGCCGGTGAGTTCGCGGAAAAACAGGATGTCGGCGCCGCGCAGGATTTCGGGCTTGATGCTGGAGGCGTCGAGCAGTTCGTCGAAGAGTTTGATGGGCCGCAGGTTGGCGTACAGGCCGAGTTCCTTGCGCATCCGCAGCAGGCCCTGCTCGGGGCGCACTTTCGCCGAAGGGTCGTTGTCGTACTTGGGGTGGCCCACGGCCCCGAACAGGATGGCGTCGGAGGCCCGCATTTTTTCGAGCGATTCGTCGGGCAGCGGGTTGCCGGTCGCCTCAATGGCCGCGTGCCCGATCAGGGCGTCGTCGAAAGTGAACGTGTGGTGGTACCTGGCGGCAACCGCTTCGAGTACTTTCCGGCCCCAGGCCGTTACTTCGGTCCCGATGCCGTCGCCGGGCACCACGAGGATTTTATGGGTAGTCATCAAGTGGTTTTATGGGTGATTGTTGAATGGGTGATTGTTGGATGGCTGTATGGTTGCATGGCTATATGGTTGATTGTCGGCAAGTGGTGCGGGCATAAGCAAAACCATACAGCCATCCAACCATATAACAATCACCCAGTCAGCCATCCAGCCCCTCAGCCTCTGCCGTTCTCAAACGCCACGATGTCTTCCTGGAGGCTCAGCAGGTAGTCGATGTCGTCGTAGCCGTTGAGGAGGCAGGCTTTCTTGTAGGCGTTGATCTGGAAGGGTTCCCAGGTGCCGTCGGGCAGGGTGATGCGCTGGTTTTCGAGGTCCACGGTAAGGGTTGCTTCCGGGTTGGCCGCCACCTGCTCAAACAGCCGGGCCAGGAACGTGTCGGATACCTGCACGGGCAGCAGGCTGTTGTTGAGGGCGTTGCCCTTGAAAATGTCGGCGAAAAAGCTCGAAACCACCACCCGGAAGCCGGCGTCGTAGATGGCCCAGGCGGCGTGTTCGCGGCTCGACCCGCAGCCGAAGTTTTTGCCCGCCGCCAGGATCTTGCCGCGGTACGTCGGGCTGTTGAGCACGAAGTCGGCCTTGGGCTGGTTGTCGGCCGTGTACCGCCAGTCGCGGAACAGGTTGTCGCCGAACCCTTCGCGGGTGGTGGCCTTCAGGAAACGGGCCGGGATGATCTGGTCCGTATCAATGTTCTCGATGGGCAGCGGGACTACCGTTGATTGCAGGGTCTTGAAATTGTCTTTGCTCATGGGGATTGCAAGTGAGTGAATACGGGGTTAGGGCTGCTTGCCGGCGGCGTCGGGGAGCTGGCTCACGAAGGGTTGGCTACGTTCCATCCGCGGGCCGTCCGCGATGGGGTTCATAACGGCCGGATCGCTGCTTGCCTTAAAATCAATCATGGACAAGAAACGCGACGGGTAGGGGCGGCGGCTGAAAACAGTACGGATGCTGCCCCGGTCAAAAAACCACCCATCTTCCTGTTTGGCGTAGTGCACCTCGTACGTCCGCTGCACTGTTTCAATGGTTGCATTATAGTTGAACAGAACCAACTCCCCGGGGGCAAGCTGGAAGTCGGCCCGGATGACTGCTTTCTCGCGGGTTATGACAAAGATACGCCCCGTGAAATAAGCCCTTGTTACCCAGTTGCCCTTCGGAGCAAACCCGATTACCGTCACCTGCTCTCCGTTCAGGGTAAGGTAATCCAGCAAGTAGAACTGGTACTGGTCAATCCGGCCGGGGTTCAGGAAAGATTCCGGGTACCGGAATGCGTCGAGTTCTTCCAGGTCAGCCAGGTGGTAAAAGCAGGGATTATACCCGTTATACAGCCGCTTGTAGCGGGGATTGGCCAGGGGGAAGTTGGTGATCCGGGTCCCCCGCTGCAGCGGATAACTGCGTGGCGTAACCAGAAATGCGTTGTAGGAACGCAGCAACGCGCTGTACACTGAATCGCGTTTGCCGCGAAATTCGACGCCAATGCTGCCGTCCGCGTCCGGAGAATGGTGGACAGATTTGTACCAGGAGAAGCGGCCCTGGGCCGTAGCTGACAATACCTCCTGGCCGTCATTGACTTCCCGGACGCGTTCGCGGAAAGAAATTTCCCGGGTAGCGGGGGTGCGGTCGTACTGTTGCAAAGCGGCATCGGCCGCCAGTCGCACCAGTGCTTCCGGTTGGATCGATTTGATGGGCGCCCGGCCCCGGCCCGCGTTGCGCCGCCGCAACCTGATTACCCCCGCGCCGTGCTGCAGAGAGGCAACGGGTACTTTCGTTGCCTCGTACTGGAGCGAGGAGAAAACCAGGGTGTCGTTTGGCTGAAGGGCCGTCGATTCCAGCACGAACTCCCCGCTCAGGTCCGTAAATGTCGTCAGGTCCCCGTCGACGAGCCCTATTTTCGCGTAGAACACCGGCTTTGCCGTCTTCTCGTCGAAAACCTGGCCGCGCAGAACATTGCCTTCCTGCGCCGGCAGGGGCCGGGCGGTCACCAGCAGCAACACTGCCAGGGCGGGGAAGAGAATACACCTGCGCTTCATGGCACAACCGGGTGGCGGGTAAGTAATTACAGGTATTGCCGCACGTCCTCCACTTTTCCCGTCACGGCCGCCGCCGCCGCCGACAGGGGGCTGGCCAGGAAGGTGCGGGCACCGGGGCCCTGGCGGCCTTCGAAGTTGCGGTTGGAGGTGGAGATGCAGTACTTGCCGGCAGGCACCTTGTCTTCGTTCATGCCGAGGCAGGCCGAGCAGCCGGGGCCGCGCAGTTCAAAGCCGGCCTCCGCAAACACGCGGTCGAGCCCTTCTTCCTGGGCCTGCTTTTCCACCTGCTTGGAGCCGGGAATGATCCATACTTCCACGTCGGAGGCCTTGCGCTTGCCCTTCACGAAGTCGGCCACCAGGCGCAGGTCTTCAATGCGGGCGTTGGTGCACGAGCCGATGAACACGTAATCCACCTTCTGGCCGAGCAGTTGCCCGCCGGGCTCCAGGCCCATGTAGTCCAGGGATTTTTTGAAGGAGGCGTGTTCGCTGATGTCGTGGAGTTCTTCCACGGTGGGAATGCGGTCGGTTACCTTGATGCCCATGCCGGGGTTGGTGCCGTAGGTGATCATCGGGGCAATGTCGGCCGCGTCGAAGTGGTATTCCTTGTCGAAGGTGGCGTCTTCGTCGGTTTTGAGCGTTTGCCACCCGGCCACGGCCCGGTCGAAGTCGGCGCCCTGCGGGGCAAACCGGCGGCCGCGGATGTAGTCGAAGGTCGTCTGGTCGGGGGCGATGAGGCCGCCGCGGGCTCCCATCTCGATGCTCATGTTGCAGATGGTCATGCGGGCCTCCATGCTCAGGCCGCGGATGGTGTCGCCGGCGTACTCCACGAAGTAGCCGTTGCCGCCGCTGGCCGATATTTTGGAGATGATGTAGAGAATGATGTCCTTGGACACCACGCCCTTGCCCAGCTTGCCGTTGACGTTCATCCGCATGCGTTTGGGCTTGTATTGCAGCATGCACTGGGTGGAGAGCACCTGTTCCACCTCGCTGGTGCCGATGCCGAAGGCAATGTTGCCGAAGGCGCCGTGCGTGGAGGTGTGGCTGTCGCCGCACACGATGGTCATGCCCGGCAGCGTGAGGCCCAGTTCCGGCCCGATGATGTGCACGATGCCCTGGTAGGGGTGCAGCAGGTCGTAGAGTTCGACGCCGAACTCGGCGCAGTTTTTCCGCAGCGTCTCTACCTGGTGGCGCGAGAGGGCTTCCCGGATGGGCAGGTGCTGGTCGCGGGTGGGCACGTTGTGGTCGGCGGTGGCCGAGGTACGGCCGGTGCGGGCCACGGGAATGCCCCGCTGGCGCAGTCCGTTGAAGGCTTGCGGCGAGGTGACTTCGTGAATGAAATGGCGGTCAATGTACAGTACGTCCGGGAATCCCTCCTGCCGTTTGACGACGTGGCTCTCCCAGATTTTATCGAATAGTGTAGACGGTTGCATTTGCGGTTATAGATTTTTAAGGAACGCTTCTAATTCCTTATCGGTAATGTTTTCTCTTTCGGATTTATCGTATATCGTCAACAAAATAACGGCTCCCTGTACCAGCTTTACACATGTAATTACCCTGGCACCGCTACTTTTACCCTTTTGCTTGCTGCTGATTGCCAACCGGATTTTATAACAACTGCCACCGAGTGGGGTTCCTTGCGAGGGATTTGCTTCCAGGTCTTCGAATAAGGCAGCAATGTCCTCCTTCAAGGATTTGTATTTCTTGGTCAACCGTTTCAACTCTTTCTCAAAAACCCGGGTGCTGACGACTTTACAACTCATTCAGAAGGTCTTTCGCTGATTTGAGTTCTGTCTTGCCGGCTGCGTACAATTCAGCTTCTTGCAGGGCTTCTTTCAAATCATCAAAAAAGGCGTCCTTGTCTAACTTGGTCCGAATGCGTTCCCATTCTTTGATCGGAATCTGCACGGCGGTCTTCCGGCCCCGGGCGTCGGTGACAAACTGTACTTTCATAACAACCTTCGGTTCAATTCATTTAAAAGGTGATGAACTACCAAGTTACCCAGAAAAACGGTAAGCATTTTTACCCGGAATAAGGGCTGAAGTACATCTTTTTATTCACTTCCAGCCCCCCTGGCAGTCATCCTGAAAGAAGCAAAGCCCGGCGAAGCCAACCTTCGTAGGGAAAAGTGATGCCTGACCAATCACTACGAAGTTCCTTTCAGGATGACGGTGAGGGGGCATCATGGTCATCATTTCATCACGTCCATCATGGTCCTACTTCTTCGGACGCAGCTTGCGCACGGTGGCGCCGGCCTGCCACATTTCCGATTCGCGGAGTTCCTTGAGTTCGCCTTCGAGCTTTTCGCGGTAGTCCGACTGGCTGTTGGAGGCAATCGAACGGGCGGCTTCCTTGCCGGCCTTCACGCTGTTGTAGAGTTCGTCGAACACGGGCAGGGTGGCGTCGCGGAAACGCTTCCACCAGTCGAGGGCGCCGCGCTGGGCCGTGGTGGAGCAGTTGGCGTACATCCAGTCCATGCCGTTTTCGGCCACCAGCGGCATGAGGCTCTCAGTGAGTTCTTCCACGGTTTCGTTGAAGGCTTCGGAGGGCGAGTGGCCGTTTTTGCGCAGGATTTCGTACTGGGCCGCGAAGATGCCCTGGATGGCGCCCATCAGCGTGCCCCGTTCGCCGGTCAGGTCGGAGGTCACTTCCTTGTAGAAGTCGGTCTGGAACAGGTAGCCCGAGCCCACGCCGATGCCCATGGCGATCACTTTTTCGCGGGCCTTCCCGGTGGCGTCCTGGTAGATGGCAAACGACGAGTTGAGGCCCTTGCCCTCCACGAACAGGCGGCGCAGGCTGGTGCCCGAGCCCTTCGGGGCCACCAGGATTACGTCTACCTCGGCGGGGGGAATGATCTGGGTTTGTTCTTTGTAGGTAATGCCGAAGCCGTGCGAGAAGTAGAGGGTTTTGCCGGGCGTCAGGTGTTTTTTCACCGTGGGCCACATGGCGATCTGGGCGGCGTCGGAGAGCAGCAGGCAGATGATCGTGCCGCGCTGGAGGGCTTCTTCGATGTCAAACAGCGTTTCGCCGGGCTTCCAGCCGTCGGCCACGGCCTTGTCCCAGGTTTTGGAGGGACGGCGCTGGCCCACAATCACCTTAAAGCCGTTGTCGCGCATGTTGAGCGACTGGCCGGGGCCCTGCACGCCGTAGCCGATCACGGCGATGGTTTCGTTCTTGAGTACTTCCCGGGCTTTCTCCATCGGGAATTCTTCGCGGGTTACTACGTCTTCTTCTACGTTGCCGAATTTTAACTTTGCCATGGGTAAGGAGGGTTGAAAAGATAAATGGTGATGCGTTTACAAAAGTCCGTAAACAATTGGGATCGTAGTTAGGAAATTTTGGGCGATTTCAGGAGGATTTTATGGCCCTTTCCCGGTAAGCCTGCGGCGAAACGCCTTCCCGCCCCCGGAAATACTTCGAAAAGTAGGACTGGTCGGTGAACCCGAACCGGTAGGCGATCTCCGAAACCGAGTGGTCGGTGTAGAGCAGGCTGCGCTTGATTTCGAGCATCACCTTGTCTTTGATCAGGTCGGAGGCCGTACGGCCGGTGCAACCCTTTACGGTCTCGTTGAGGTGGTTGGGCGTGACGGCGAGGTGTTCGGCAAAGTCCTTCACCGACTTGTAGTGGAGGTAATGTTCCTCAACCATCTGCATGAAGCGTTTGACCAACACTTTTCCCTTGTTCTTCTGGAGTTCCGGCGGCTGGGCCGGGTACAGCCGTTTGCACAGGGCGAGCAGCAGGTCGAGGGCCGGCCGCAGCACTTCGGCCGCATCGGCTTGGGCCGCCTCGTATTCCCGCGCGGCCAGTTCAAACAGTTGCCGCAGGGGCGCCAGCTGGGCCTCGGCGGTCAGGTACAGCGGCCGGCTTTCGCCCTCCAGGTTGTAGAAGAAGGGCAGGTCGAAGAGGCGGTTGGCGTCGGGCTTGCCGACGAGGTAAAAGCCGGCGGTGAACAGGAAAATGTACCCGGCAATGTCGGCGGAAGGCGACAGGGTGTGTACCTGCCCGGGCGAGAGGAAAAACACGCAGGGCGGCTTGATGTCGTACTGGCGGAAGTCGATGGTGTGCGTACCCGAACCCTGGTGCAGCAGCAGCACCTCGAAGAAGTCGTGCCGGTGCGGAAACGGCGCCCGCGACGTGCGGCGGCCGTCGAACACCTCCACCAGGCATTCGCCCCGGTCGTCGGCCGCCGGCGTAAACGTCTTTAAATCGTAAACGGGAATGGGGTTTTTGGTCATCGGGCAATGGTCAATGGTACATTGGTCAATAGTACATTGGTCATTGGTCAGTAGTACACTGGTTATCCGGAGGCGACAACTTACGCATACCCAATGACTACTGACCAATGACTAATCAACCAATGTACCATTGACCAATGACTACGTCTCTACCCTTCCACCTTCACCGACTTGGCGCTGAGTTCTTCGAGTTCGCGGAGGAAGGTTTCGGTGCGGCGCTTGGATTTGGAGATGGAGATGCGGGCTGAGCGCACGAACTCCGACACGCCGAACTCCTTGAGGTCTTCGAACAGCTTCTGGGTTTCGCTCTTGCGGCCGGTCTTCTCGATGATGATGTATTCGCGTTCAATGTAGAGGATGCGGGCGAAGTTGTCGCGGATGAGCTTTTCGACGCGGTTCTGGGTGTCGTTGAGGAAGGGCTCCAGCGGCACTTTGTAGAGGGCCATTTCCTGGAAGTGGGTGTCTTCTTCTTCGTAGAGGAAGGCGCCCAGCACCTCGATCACCTTGCGGATCTGCTTGACGAGCTTTTCGGCCCGTTCGCGGGTGAGCTTGACCACGATGGTGTAGCGGCTCACCCCGCTTACCTCCGACTCCGACACGTTGATGCTCTCGATGTTGATCTTGCGGCGGGTAAAAATGATGGTGATGGCGTTGAGCAGGCCGCTTTTGTTCTCCGTCAGCACGGAAATGATAAAGGTTCTTTCGGGGTCGTGGAGGCCGTTGGGGATCATTTCGTTGTTCGTTATTCGTTGTTGGTTGTTCGGTGTCCTTTACTTCGACATTCAACATTCCTTGTTCGACATTCATCATTATTCAAAATTCAAATATCGAATGTCCAACAAGGAATGATGAATGTCGAAGGATGCCGTAATTTATGAAAACCGGGTTAGCAGCCGCCGGGGCTTTTCCAGATGCGCCGTACGTTCTTTTCGTCTTCGGGGGAGAGGAGGGGGTTGGGCAAGTGGTCGTCGGGCCAGCCGGTTTGACCTGAATTGCCAAAATAGTTACGTGATTCCAGGAAAGCCTGGTACTGCTCATCCGTCATGACTGGCCCGTCAAGCAGCAGTTGTTGTAAGGCGTTGTATTTTGGCTTAGGCTCAGTCGCTGCTCGTTTCTGGGCCAGTATCTTGCTTGCTTCTTCTACTACCTTCGTCAGCTCATCTTCGGATAACTCTTTTAACGCTTCAATGATTTCTCCGGTTTGCATAACCTTAAATGTATAAAGCACACAATTAAAATTCAGTTGTTTAAGGAGTACGCATTTTGGTTTGCAATATACATTCAACGTCCGCTTCCGTCCAGCCTTTTTCGTCCCAAATCCTGTTGGCCTCCTTAATGGCACGCTGGGCGAAGAACTGAGTCAACACTTTCCTCAACTCGGACAATTCACTTTCCGAAAGGTTATGGGAGAAGGCTTTCAAAAGCTCAAGTTGCGTGTTGGAAAAAGGCTGTTTCACTGTGTCCATATCTATTCGACTGTCCGTTTTGAGTCTTCAAATGCTCCAATTGTCTAGCTCAAGTCCGGGGATGTTTTTGTAATCGTCCGTGTTGTTTGTTGCCAATACCAAGCTGTTTTGCAAAGCAATACCAGCAATTAAAGCATCTGTATCCGACATTTGAATCCCACGCTTGCGCAGACTAGCAACTATGTAGGCCGATTGATAGACCGAATGGGTTGTTATAGGCAGCACTTGATTCATGGAAACAAACAGTTCAAAACTGTTTAGCTTCCCTTTTGCATCCCGGTGCAGTAACCCCTTCCGAATCTCATATTCTGTGATAATGCTAATATTTATGCAAGCATACGCTTGTAAATAATCAGCAAAACGTTGTGTTACTTTCGGCAGGCCTCTAAGGTAAAATGATAAAATGTCGGTATCTACCAGTGTTGGTTTCACAAGTCAACGTTTCTATTGAACATATCTTGTCGGTTTCGCTTCACTTCGTCCAGCAAATCATCTGTATTCTCTTCGGGAAAGTGCTTCCAGCTGCCTGCCAAGGCCAGAATCGCTTGCCGTTTCTCAGCCCGCGCCTGTTCTTCGACCTGGCGTAATACTTCTTCAGCAATCTTCCGTTGCTCATCTATTGGAAGTTGTCGAATGGCTTCAATGATTTCTACCGTTTCCATGATGTTTATGATCTAAAACGCATTGTCTGGGTGCAAGCGTCCACGCTTACACCAGAATGGGTCGCCCTGGAAATGCGATAACGCTGCTACTCCAACCGAATGTTGGCGACGGAGGCGCCGGAGGGCACCATCGGGAATACGTTTTCTTCCTTCTCCACCACGACTTCGAGCAGGTACGGGCCCTGGTGGTCGAGCATGGTTTGCAGGGCCGCCTTGATGTGGTCGCGTTCACTCACCTTGCTGGCCTCGATGTTGAAGCCCTTGGCAATGGCTACGAAGTTGGGGTTGGTCATCTCCGTGCAGGAGTACCGCTTTTCGTGGAAGAGCTGCTGCCACTGGCGCACCATGCCCAGGAAGCTGGTTGTTGAGGATCACGATCTTGCAGCCGATCTCAAACTGGAAGATGGTGCCCAGCTCCTGGATCGTCATCTGGAAGCCGCCGTCGCCGATGATGGCAACCACTTCGCGGTCCGGCTGGCCGATCTTGGCGCCCATGGCGGCCGGCAGGGCAAAGCCCATCGTGCCGAGGCCGCCCCAAGTCATGTTGCTGCAGGGCACCTTGTACTTGTAGTACCGCGAAGTAGCCATCTGGTGCTGGCCCACGTCGGTGACCACGATGGCCTCGCCGCCCGTCATCTCCGAGATCAGGTGCACCACTTCCCACATTTTCAGTTCGGGCGAGGGCGGGTTGATGGCTTTCTCAATGACCTTTTCGTGCTCGATCCGGTCGCACGCTTTGAACTCCTCCAGCCAGGCCTCGTGGCGGCGCTCCTGCACCAGCGGCAGCAGGGCGTTGAGGGCTTCCCGGGCGTCGGCCTTGATGGCAACGGTCGTCTTTACGTTCTTGTCGATCTCCGAGGGGTCAATCTCGATGTGAATCACCTTGGCCTGCCTGGCATAGGTTTTCAGGTCGCCGGTCACCCGGTCGTCGAAGCGCATGCCGATGGCAATGAGCACGTCGCACTCGTTGGTCAGCACGTTGGGGCCGTAGTTGCCGTGCATGCCCAGCATAGCCCACGTTCAGCGGGTGGTCGCAGGGGAAGGCCGACAGGCCGAGAAGCGTGCAGGCCACCGGGATGCCCGCTTTTCTCACGAACGCCCGGAACTCGTGCTGCGCGCCGGAAATGGAAATGCCGTGGCCGCCAGAGCATGAAGGGCTTTTTGGCTGGCGTTAATCAGCTCAGCCGCCTCTTCGAGCGAATACTGGGTAGGCTATGGGGTAGCGGGGCGGTAGCTGAACGGATCCGGTCGCAGGGTTTGTACTGAGAAGGCGAAACTTGCTGCGAACTGACGTTCTTGGTGATGTCGATCAGCACGGGACCGGGGCGGCCGCTGCGGGCAATGAAGAAGGCCTTGGCCATTGCCTCGGGCAGTTCGTTTGCGTCAGTTACCTGGTAGTTCCACTTGGTAACGGGCATGGAGATGCTGATCACGTCGGTTTCCTGGAAGGCATCGGTGCCGAGCAGGTGCGCGGCCACCTGGCCGGTAATGCACACGAGCGGCGTGGTGTCGATCTGCGCGTCGGCAAGGCCGGTGACCAGGTTAGTGGCGCCGGGGCCCGCTGGTGGCAAATACCACGCCCGGCTTGCCCGAGACGCGGGCATAGCCCTGGGCGGCGTGGATGCCGCCCTGCTCGTGGCGCACCAGGATGTGGCTTAGGTGGTCTCTGTAGTCGTACAGGGCGTCGTAGATGGGCATGATGGCCCCGCCGGGGTAGCCGAAAATGGTATCTACCCCTTCTTCCAGGAGCAGCGGAGCAGGGCTTCCGCGCCGGTCATGATTTCTTTCTGGGGCTCGATCCGTTTGGCTTCGGGGCTTCTTGTCCTGCACTACTTGCATATTGATGGACTGGTTATTCGCTGATCGAATGGGAACATGGAGCGTGCTTATAAATCAGGATCACCAGCCGTCCGTCACGCAGCCTTCGGAGGCCGACGATACGTTGCGGATGTACTTGCTTGCAGCACGCCCGGGGGTGCTTTGTAGGGCGGTGCGGTCCAGTTGGCCCGGCGGGCCGCCAGTTCGGCGTCGTCCACCAGCACCTCGATGGTGTTGTTGGCCGCATCCAGCGCCATCTGGTCGCCGTTGCGGACCAGCGCGATGGCGCCGCCTTCGTAGGCTTCGGGGCATACATGGCCGATCACAAAGCCGTGGGTGCCGCCCGAGAAGCGGCCGTCGGTAACGAGCGCCACTTTGTCGCCTAAGCCGGCGCCCATGATGGCCGAGGTTGGCTTGAGCATTTCGGGCATGCCGGGTCCGCCTTTCGGGCCCACGTAGCGGATAACCACCACCTGGCCCGCTTTTACTTTGCCTGGCTTCAGCCCTTTGTTCAACTCCTCTTCCGAGTCAAACACGATGGCTGGGCCTTCGAAACTTGTCACCTTCCTTGCCCGTGATCTTAGCCACGGCGCCTTCCGGGGCCAGGTTGCCGTACAGGATCTGAATGTGGCCGTCGGCTTTGATGGGCTTGGACAACGGCCGCAGCAAATCCTGCTCCTCGCCAAAGCGGCTACGCTCGGCCAGGTTTTCGCGCCAGGGTCTTGCCGGTCACGGTCAGCAGTCGCCAGTCAGCAGCTTTTCCGTTGAGCAGCGTTTTCATGACGGCCGGAATGCCGCCGATCGCCGACAAATCTTCCATCAGGTACTTGCCGCTGGGCTTGAGGTCGGCCAGCATGGGCAGCCGGTTGCTGACTTGCTGAAAGTCCTGCAGCGTCAACTTCACGCCCGCCGCTTGGCAATGGCGATGCAGGTGAATCACGGCATTGGTAGAGCCGCCCAGCACCGTGATCAGCACCATGGCGTTTTCGAAGGCTTCGCGCACCAGAATGTCGCGCGGCTTGATGTCCTTTTCCAGCAGAGCGGATGGCCGCCCCCACCGCGTGCAGGCACTCTTCGCGCTTGCCCGCGCTCACGGCGGGCAGCCGACGAACAGTACGGCACCGACATGCCCATGGCTTCAGCCGCCGAGGCCATGGTATTGGCCGTGTACATGCCCCCGCAGGCGCCCGGTCCGGGGCAGGCTTGCTTGATAATGCTCCGGTAGTCTTCGGGCGTGAAATGGTACCGTGCAGTTCTTGCCGTACGCCTCGAAGCACGAGACAATGTTGAGCTTCTCGCCCTTGAAATTCGCCGCCGTTGATGGTGCCGCCATACACCATGAGCGACGGGCGATTCAGGCGGCCATGGCCATCAGGGCGCCGGGCATGTTTTTGTCGCAGCCCACCACGCAGGCCAGCGCGTCGTAGTTGTGCGCACCGGCCATGGTTTCGATGGAGTCGGCAATTATCTCGCGCGAAACCAACGAGTAACGCATGCCCGGCGTGCCCATCGATAATGCCGTCGCTCACGCCGATGGTATTGAACCGGAAGCCCACCAGGCCGGCCGCCTTCACGCTTTCCTTGACTGGCGTCGGCCAGTCCGTTGAGGTGCATGTTGCAGGTGTTGCCATCGAAGCCGGTGCTGGCTACGGCCACCTGGGCTTTCTGCATGTCTTCGTCGGTGAGGCCGGCCCCGTAGAGCATGGCCTGGGAGGCGGGCTGGGTTTCGTCCTGGGTAAGCGTGGCGCTGTAGCGGTTCAGGCGGTTACTCATGTGATGAATTGAAAAGGGACAATGGATGATGAAAAATTAGCTTTGCGGAGAATGGTTAGAGGCGGGTGTCATGTCCGGGACCGTGCGGGCCGGCGGGGCCGGCCAGGGCTACGGGCAACAAAAAGGCCTTTCCCAGTCGCGGAAAAGGCCGTAAGGGGGCGTCCCTGCCCGGGCAGGTTGTTGCTTGGCGGCGCATTGCCGGGTCGGCTGCTGAAACGGTTGAGGGTTGCGCATGGCTTTGGTCGGGGTATAAAAAAAGACCTTTCCCACTGGTGAGAAAGGTCTTTTTCGCGTATAACCTGCCTTTCTCACCCCCAGTGGGAGACGAGAAGCACGTTCACGACAATATTTTCAGTTGATAAGATCATTGTTTTTGCTGCGAGTGACCAATATGAGCATTGTTTTTGGTGCAGCCAAATAATTCCCGCAAAATTTTTTCCTGCGGCTCCGCCGGGCTATTTTATTTGGAAAATCCTTCCGTAAGGGAAATAAAATGCGGAAAAGCGCACCGATTCGGATTCGGCTTTGAATTTTTACCGAAAAGCGTTTAATTTAGTGCTTCCAATGCGCGGGAATAGCTCAGTTGGTAGAGCGCCGGCTTCCCAAGCCTGAGGTCGCGGGTTCGAACCCCGTTTCCCGCTCCCCTTTAAGCCCCTAAATTTCTAAATTTAAGGGCTTTTTTTATGTTTACACCCCAAACTAAGACAAAAAGTAAGACAACTAAGACAAATTTCGGAATGTCCAAGTCTGACACGACCACGGCAAAATACCCCTTTCATGCGTGTAAACTCTACGATTCGGGCGGCGATGTGAGCAAGCAGTGGGTGGTCGAATACTACGTATATAATAGAGACCAGGACAAACTTGTTCGTAGAAGGGTCTCCGGCTTCAACCGCATCAAGACGGTAAGGGCACGCAAAGCGGCGGCCCGGGAACTCATGCAGCAGATCGACGAGCTACTGCGGCAGGGCTATACGGAGGGCGGCAAGGAGACTCTGAGCGACAGCCTGGCCTTTTTGCAGGAGTCGGAGGCGGACTTCAACCTGAGCACCTTTACCCTCCGCCAGGCCGTATTCCTAATAAAACTGCAAACGCCTTCATTGCAACTATCTGTTTTATAGAGCTTTATTTCGCCGCAGGTCTAATAGCTTTACAGCCCATTTTACGGTACGTCATAGGACCTTTTTTACATTACAATACGAGCATCCCGCTATAGACCGCTTCCAGCCGTCTTTTCATTTCTGGCCCGGCCAGCCCTCCCTGGGAGAGGGTATTCAGCACGCCAGTAGGGGAGTCGAACAAACAGGTACCTCCTACTTCGGACGGAGTGGGCAATGGCCTGCTCATCCACTCAATCTTCACTTTCAATCTTCTCTACAAAAAAAGCCAGCCACTTTGATCCTATTAAAAGATAACCAATTAATAAAGATAATAGACCTGCGGGGAAATAAATGACTGTATCACAGCCAGTTGTCTTTTTGGAAGAAAGACTGGGTAAGTACGATGCCGAAATTACGGACGCTCGGACTTTCAATGGTGTAGTAGCCGTCAAATTGAGGGGCGTAACTCACCGTGTGCTGATAATCCTTAATTGAGTAATGCTTATCGCGTTGGCTTTGGTAAGCACCACAGCAACCTTCCAACGAAAAATACAGGCTTAACAGGGGCTGCTGCTGGTATTCAATCATGCGCACTTGCCGTTCTTGCTGGCTATGAGCACTAAAAATATTCACCCCTTCAAAGCGGCACTCAGTGAGGATAATCGTACTGGTGGCCCCTTGGGGATCTACGTACTGGTATTGAAGATTTTTTTCCTCAAACAATGGCTGCCAGGAGGTGAGTTGCCCGCCACTCATGGTACGTTTAATTAAAGGGTTGGAAAATATAGCTAAAGTTTTTATCTCTGTCTAACGGGATGCTAAACAATCCGTTTGGCAGGGATCATGATCCGTTTTCGCGGGTTTGGTTAGGATTGGCTTTGGCATCTTTGTCTCCCCAACCCAATGTTTCAGAGCGCTTTCTGTGGTAGAAGTATTTAAAACTAATGTGGCGAAACAAGCCGATGCTGAAAACCTCCTCAAGCTTCTATGGCAGGAATTGCCTGGCTGCCGTTGCACCTGTGGCCTGGAAGAATGTGCTAAAATATTCCGTCCGGAAGCTTGCTGTGATTTGTCTTACAAGGTGATTGCTTTCTTCGCCCGACATCACTTCCAGTGTGCAGTCCTCTGATTAGCGTTATTCGCTTTTGCACCCCTAAATGATTATCCGGAAAAGAGTGTATGGCAAACGAACGAACCTACCCGATTTTACCTGCCAGAGAACTGGATGAAGCCATCGCATTCTACGAGACGCTCGGCTTCAAGCGAACCTACCGACAAGTGCGGCCCAACCCCTATGCCGTGGTCGTCTTGGAAGACATTCAAATCCACCTGTGCGGGATCGAAGGGTTTAATCCGGCGGATTCCTACGCAAGCGTAATCATTGCCGTGCCTGACCCGGATGGTCTTTACCAGACTTTTGCGGCCAGATTGCGCGGTAAGTACGGCAAATTGCCCGTGGCCGGCATCCCTCGCATCCTGCGGCCACGCAAACGATACGGCACGGTAAGAGGATTCACTGTGATTGACCCGGGCGGGAACTGGCTGCGCGTGTACAAATTGGGTGATTCTCAACAGGACGCTACCCAAGAGAAACTCGAGGGGTTAGCGCAAATCGTTCTGGTGGCCGCCCGTTTAGCAGACGCACACGGCAATGAAGCGCATGCGCTCAAAACCCTCGACAACGGTCTGGCACGCTTTCCGGAAGCAGCTTCAATTGAACGCGTTAAGGCGTATCTCTACCGGACGGAGTTGGCCGTTCGGCTCAACAACCCAGCACTAGCAAGGGCATCTTTAACGGCGGCCCTGGCCCTTGAGCTAACAGCGGATGAGAAGACGATGCTTGCCGACGAGGTGGCACATGTGACCGAGCTTGTTGAGCAAACCTGAGCGCAAACGTTTGGGAAGACCCCTGTTTTTGGAACAGAAGCTGAATCGCGAAATCGACCCTTTTATTATAACGCCGGACGGCATACAAAGGCAGGAGGACAAGGTTTCCCTTGGGCTCTCAGTATTGGAACGTTTTTCATTACGATTGGAGCAATGCAAATCAGCTCTTTTCCTAGTGTCCATTTTTTCGGGTGAACTCCATGCTGGAGCCACAGCCTAATGCAGAGGATAAGAATAATACCGGGGAAGCTACGGCGGGCGAACAAGCCGGCAAGCAGCCGGTAGGGGAGGAGGAGCAGCGGGGCGTTGTGACGGTAGATCGGATGGGGAATGATACCATACTGGCCGTACCCCTGCACGCGCAAGAGGGTTACCGGGATAAGTATGGGGATGCTCACTATTTGAAGGGGCTCTCCTCGTTTGTGTTACCCTACTTCACCGAGGGCAATTACCGGGCTTTCGAGATGGAAGGAGACAGCATGGAGCCTGCTATCCGGCACGGGGATTACGTGATCGGCTCGTATCTCTACAACCGCAGGCACCTCAAACCGGGTAGTGCTTACGTGATTGTCACTGGAGAAAGTATAGCGGTGCGGAGGGTAACTGGTGGGGTGAAAGAACAAAACGTGCAACTGGCGGCGGACAATCCTTATTATCCTTCCTGCGAGCAACCCTTGGCAGAGATCAAAGAGGTATGGACAGTGAAAGGCGTATTAGCCGCTCACCTTCCTGCTAGCAGGCTAATGGAGCAGGACCGCCTGCTGCCGGTAATAGAAGCACTGGGGAAGAATACGCTGCTTACCCAAAAATTGATTGCTGCGCTTGATAAAGTGCCTCAAGTGTAGGCGCCTTTCCTGAAAGCATTAACTCAAACGCATGCTCAACCTTTTGGCCAGCGTCCTCTGCTTTTCCTGCTTCGCTTCTTGCTGTATGAGAGAGGAGGGTTTGCTCACGGGCACCAGTTCATCCCGGTTCAAATCCTCGAAGAAGGATTGGTAGAGGCGGGTCCGCTTCTGTGGTAGCCTGCTCAGGTCCTTATCCAGATAAGTATCCGAATTTTAATACAGGACAAAACCTCACCCCCGGCCCCTCTCCCGGGGAGAGGGGAGACGTAAAGTCTTGAAAAAAAGCTATTTGTAGAATCCTTTCTTCTCCCCTCTCCTTGGGAGAGGGGCCGGGGGTGAGGTTTTGTCCTGTATTAAAGTATCCGAATAAAAGGTAGTCAATGGAATGCTGTTGCGGGCCCAAAGATGCTTGAACTCCCCACACCTGCTCTGGCCCAGCGCTCTGAACTTCTGCCATAGAACGTTACCCTCGTGCAACTGCCGGATATGCTTTTTGACGACATGCTTTCGCTTTGTAATCTTTCTCGTAAACCAGGAAAAGGATGCAACATCCTGTACGATTTTACAAGATATTGTGAAGTAACTATACTCAAGCTGAGTAGTAATTAGAAGAGCGGGTAAAATAGTTTCTATTTAATTAGAAGCTGCGCATCTTTACCAGGATGATAGGAAGCGTGCCAATTTTGACTTACTCCGTCAGTGCGTTCTCTACGCCGCTTAACAGCATGCAACCTGCGGGAGAGCCACTATTTTGGGGAAACCCATTACTGATATCAATGACTTTCTTTTTAAATCAACGTATTCCGTAGAATGATGCTTCTATTTACCAATAACGGGTTAAGTACGTTGTTAATAATTGGACGCAACCAACGTTTATTTTGATATAGTTCAGACATTTAATATATTACATCTCCAATCCATTCGCATTAGTGTTGATTTAGATGCAGGAATTGCTGATGCAATTGTCACCCATCTTTTACTGAAGAAAGCTTATATACGTTTAGTCGAGTAAGTTGTGATAAGGCGAATAACGACTGCGGTGAGACACTACTGATTTAGCGCAGGGAAGCCATGCTTATGATGATCAAATCATTGCTGGAACTGAACCAGAAGCGGTATAAGGGCTGGTTCAGGGTCTGGGTTCATCTGCTATTCTGGCTGTTTATATTCCTCTACGAGGCGGTACAGACAAGTTTTGCCGTTAAAGAAATAGGCTTGCTGTTTATTGGCATTACCCTCCGGGAAGTGATGACCATGATGGTCATTCACTATGCGTTTGCTTACTACGTCGTCCCTAAGTTGTTGCTCAAAGGGAGATGGTTTTATTTCCTCATTTGTGCAGCAATAGCCTACGTGTTTGCCGTAGCCAGCTTCTATTATGCCTTGTACTACCTGAGGCTGCACGGGTTGACGCCGGTTTACGTCAAACCTTTTTCGGACATTTACCTGCAGTACGGCTTCTGGGCTACCGTGGCTGATCCCATCCGGATGTACAACACCATTCTGTTTTACACGACTCTCTTCTTTACGCTCCTGATCAAGACAACCAAGTCGTTTTTTGAATCCAGCGCCCAGAAGATCAACCTTGAAAAAGAAAAACTCAAACTCGAAAAGGAAAACATGCGGCTTGAACTGAACCTGCTCAAATCCCAGATCAATCCGCACTTCTTCTTCAATACACTCAATAACATTTACTCGCTGGTGGAAGACAAGGACGAACTGGCCGCCAGCATCATTTTACGGTTGTCGGACCTGATGCGCTACAGCCTCTACGAGTCTACTCATGACACCATTCCTCTCTCGCACGAGCTTAATTTCATCCAGAACTACGTTGAACTGGAGCGGATACGGCATAAGGAGTACGTGTCTATTACATTGCGTACCGGCGAGATCCCGCGGAACCTGGCGATCCCGCCGCTGATCCTGGTCACGTTCGTCGAGAATGCCTTCAAGCACGGTGTCAAAACAACCATTGAAGCTTCCTGGGTCAACATTGACGTGCAGGTCAACAGCAACGAACTGGCCTTTTTCATTCAGAACAGCAAACCGCATAAACTCAGCAGAGACGCCTTTCATGGGGGCATCGGCCTGGTAAACGTACACCGGCGGCTGGACCTGCTGTACCCCGGCCGCTACCAATTGCTCGTTAAAAACGAACCGACCACCTACACCGTTGACTTAAAGATAAAACTACATGACAATGTCCCTGAGTTGCGTCATAGTGGACGACGAGCCGTTGGCGCAGGAACTGATTGAACGCTTCGTCGGGCGGTTGCCTTACCTGACGCTGGCTGGTAAGTTTGACAACGCAATCCAGGCGATGGATGGAATCGAGCGGATAAAGCCGGACTTAGTCTTTCTAGACATTAACATGCCCGAGATGACCGGCATTGAGTTCCTGAATGTGCTGTCGGCGGGACGCCCCGGCGTCATCATCACTACTGCTTACCCTCAGTATGCCCTTGAGGGCTTTGAACACGACGTGGCCGATTACCTCATCAAGCCCATTGCCTTCGACCGGTTCGTGAAAGCCGTCAACAAAGTAAGGGAGAAACGGTCCCCCAAGCCGGACCAGCCCGACCCTAAACCGGCGGCGAATGATGGGAAAGCGGGTGACAAACTACCCGTTCCGGTCGAGAGGGAATTGACCAGCCCCGAGAAGTTTTTCATGGTGAAGGAGGATAAAAAACTGGTAAAGGTCAACCTGAGCGACATCGTGTTTGTGGAAGGAATGAAAGATTACGTTAAAATCCACCTGTCCGATCACTTCCTGGTAACGCACATCACCATGACCAAAATTGCCGAATTATTGCCCCCGCCTTGGTTTATCCGCATTAACCGCTCCTTCATCGTGCAGCTTACCTTTATCAAACTGATTGAAGGCAATATGGTAGAAACGTCGAACGGGAAAAAGTTGTCCATCGGCATCAACTACCGTGACACGGTGAAAGAAGCCCTGCAAGGGTGGACGATTTAGCCGGGTACTAACCAACGCCGGGTCAGTTGGTCGAAAGTCCGTGGTATTATGTCGAAATAGTTTCACGCCGTTCATCTTGTGTATCAACTTGAATCAAATAAAACCGATACCTCTATGACAACCACCAACCCCAATCCTAAGCTGAGCCTAAACCGTGAAGTCGTGATCAGCTTCAACCAGTGCAAGGGCAAAAGACTGCCGGGCAACGCCCGCCGGGAAGTTGTATTTACCTGTTGTGACGGTGCATCTTACGCAACTACGCCCTTCCGGAAAGGGTAGCCCCAGGCAACGGCCCGCCGTCGGTTTGCCTGTGCTTCGCGTCGGGCGATAGCCGCAGCCAGGCTGACCAACCAAACCGTTTTTTTGCATCACACCAATGATTTATACCTGCGCAATAGTTGAAAACGAGCCGCTGGCCGAGCGGATGCTGCGTAAGTACGTGAGCCGCGTCAGCTTCCTCGAATTATCGTGGACCTGTACTTACGCGGAGGAAGCAATCATGCTGATGCAGAAAGAAAAGGTGGACATTCTGTTCCTTGATTTGCAGGATGCCCTTATAAAACCCAGCAGTTCTTTCTGGTACTTAATCACTCATCACGACCACGTAATTGTTACCTCTCCGTACCCTGCCGAAGCGTTGGGCGTGCAACTGCCCGTGATGGCATTCCTGCACAAACCCATTCCTTTCGCGCATTTCATTACGGCCCTGGAGAGCTTTCTGGTAAGCCCTGATACCTGAGCTTATAACCGTACTATTATCAGAGCCGTGCGCACCCTACCGCAATAGCCCCGCATCGAACCGTGGCTATTGCCCGAAAACCGGGACGATGGGCCGATGCCAGCGGTGCACCCCTGTAAATGACGACCCATGCCGGCGACTGCCTTGCCGGAAGGGTAGCTCTACCGCGTCACCCAAACCCACTTTTGGTCATGTATGCCATGCAACCCTCCGGCTTTTACGTGTTCCGCCGCCCCCTGCTGCCCGTTGACGCGTTATTCGGGTTCTTATCCCGCACCACTGCCGGTCAGTATGAGGAAGAACTTCGGCATATTTTCGGGCAGCCGCACCTACAGGAGGCCATCTGCCTGGCCTCCCCAGCCTTGTTTAACTCGTTGGGGCAGTGGCTACGGGGAGAAAACGTTGCCGGGAAGGAAAAACTTCTGAAAACCCTGTTCAAGTACCTGTTACGCGCCAGCACCCGCTGCACGCCTTACGGCATGTTTGCCGGGTGCACCACAGCCGGGCACTTTGCCGACCACACCCGGGTAGGCATGAATCTCTCACAGCCCTACACCAAATACGCACGGCTCGACATGGATTACGTAGCCGGGCTTGCCCGCTCGATAGCCAGCCATCCCGACGTCCAGAGCCAGATAAAGTACTTCCCCAATGAAAGCCTCTACCGGGTGGGGAAGAAATACCGGTACACGTACGGGCAGGCCGGGGGCAAAGACCGCCAGTACTCCCTGTGCGCCGTGGAAGCTTCGCCTTACCTGGAGGCCGTTCTGGGGGCGTCGGCAGATGGCGCCGTCATCGGGCAGATTGCCCTTGCTGTGCTGCCGTACGGGGTGGACTTCGAAGAAGCAGTAGGTTACGTAAGGCAGTTGGTGGAGGAACAAATACTGGTCAGCGAAATGCAACTGCCGGTGACGGGCCCCGAGTTCCACAAAGTGCTGGAGGCTAAGTTAGCCGGCCTCCAACATACTGCCCAATGGGTGCAACAATTACGGTACATCCACGACGTGCTTGGACAGCAGGCTCATGAATTACAAAAGTACGCGCAGATCAGAATGGCACTCGGCCCGGACCTGGCGCCCGCCGACGAGGGGAGTCTCGTGCAAACCGACCTCTTTTTCAATACGACGGAGAACCAGCTGGGAAAAGGAGTCATCACTTCCCTGACCAAAGCTTTCCAAACGCTGCTCCCGTTGAACCAGGGCAGCTACATCGCTGACCTCGAAAACTTCGGAAGACGTTTCCGGGAACGCTACCAAGACCAGGAAATTCCGTTGCTGACCGCACTGGACGGCGAAGTGGGGATAGGTTACGGCGGGAAAGCGGACAGCACCGGCTACTTACCCCTTATTGAAGACATTGAAGTACCCGGTCACCACAAGCCGGCCCTTATTGAGTGGAACTACTGGAAAGACTTCATCCTCAAGAAGTACTCCCAAAGCCTGCTGGCGGGCGGCGCCGAAATCATCCTCACCGAAGCAGACCTCGGGCTATTGGGAGCAAGCGGTGCCGCCACCCATAAGCCGCTCCCCGCCTCATTTGCCGCCTTTGGCAATCTGCTTGCCCAATCAGCCGAAGCGCTCGACAAGGGCGATTTTCTGTTCAATCTGTATTCCATTACCGGGCCTTCGGCCACCAACCTGCTGACCCGGTTCGCGCACGGGAACCCCGACCTGAAGGAGCACATTCAGGCCTGCATCACGGCCGAAGAAGCGCTGCACCCGGATGCCATTTTTGCCGAGGTGGCGCACCTGCCCGAAGAGCGCACCGGCAACATTCTCCTGCGGCCGGCCTTCCGCAAATACGAGATTCCGTACCTGGCCCAGGCATCAGTTGGCGAAACGTTCAAAATCCCGTTGAGCGACCTGATGGTGTCCGTCCGGAATGGAAATGAAGTAGTACTCCGCTCGGTAAGGCATAACAAACGGGTATTTCCCCGCCTGACCACTGCCCACAATTTCGCCAGAGGCCTCCACCCGTACCGGTTCCTGTGCGACCTGCAATTCCAGGGCGAGGTGGTGAACGTGGCCTGGCACTGGAGCATACTCGAGAAGCAATCCTTTCTGCCCAGGGTCCGCTTCGGAAATATTATCGTGAGCCGGGCGGCCTGGAACTTGTCGGCGGGCAGCTATCCACAGTTGAGGGAACCGGGGCTGGACCTGTTCAATTTTTTTGCGGCGGTACGGGCTCCGTTGCGTCTTCCTGAACTGGTCACGATCGCCGAAGCCGATAACGAAATCCTGATCGACTTCCGCAACCTTTACTGCCTGGAACTGCTCAGAGACACGCTGCTGAAAAAAAACGCGGTCACGCTCAAGGAATACCTGCAACTGCCCGGGCAGTGCTTCCTCGGGGACCAGCACGGCAGGTACACCAACGAAATCATCATCCCCTTCCAACTGGTACGCCCCGCGGTGAAGGCAGAAAAACAACCCCTGCGCCTGGTGAGCACGCAGCGCAACTTCTCAATCGGTAGTGAGTGGTTGTACTTCAAGGTGTACACCGGCGAAAAGACGGCCGATCATCTGCTCAAAAAAGTGTTCGGGAAACTGGCCGGGGAATTGATCCGCGAAAAACTGGTCGATCAATGGTTCTTCGTCCGGTATGCCGATCCGGACTTCCACCTGCGAATCCGGTACCACGGCGACCCGGACTCGGGTTTTTTCCATAAGGTCACCAATAGGCTTCACGCCGCGTTAAGCGGGGAGTGGCAAACCGGCCTGGTGCACCGGGTACAAACCGATACTTACCAGCGGGAGATTGAACGGTACGGGGATGAGCGGATGACCCTGACGGAAGAACTATTTTACCACGACAGCGAAGCAGTAGTCGCCTTCCTGAACCTGTTGCAGTGCGACGACGACGAAGACTACCGGGGGCTGTTTGCCATAGCCGGCGTTCAGGCGCTGCTCGATGACTTCAGGTACCCGGTCCATAAGCGTAAAGAATTCTACGCTTCGCTGCATGGGCGTTACCTCTCTGAATTCGACGGTTCGGGCGATTTAAAAAGACAACTGGACGAAAAATACCGCCGGGACCGGACCGGGGTAGATGCCTGGCTGCGTACGGACGCCGACGCGACCGGCATGAAGAGCCGGGTGGAAGCCATTCTCTGCCAGCGTTCCTTCAGGAGCCAATCCATCGTCGGGCAAATACTGGCAGCCTCGCCGGGCGAAGCCGCGAACCCGGAGGCGTACCTGGCCAGTTGCGTGCACATGTTCCTCAACCGGGTGTTTATCTCCAATCCCCGCCTGCATGAACTGGTGGTTTACCATTACCTGCTCAAACAGACGGCTGCCCGTGTATCGAGAAGCACGGCAATCCTGACGCAGTAGGGACCCGCCCGCCGCACCTGGAAGACCCTAACCCGAACACCCGGTAACTGCCCCGTAAGGTTTTCGAATTCCTGCGGGGCAGCCGTTTTTTGTTCGTTTCCCTCCCGAACTCCCCCGCACTTGGTCGAAAACGCCCCGTATTTGGTCGAAAAAAGTTTCGGTCCCCCCGCTGCAGCCTAACTTCATTTAAAAATACAACGGGTATGAAAAAGACTTTAGGAAACCTGCTGGGCAAACTGAAGGGCGCATCCGCCGGAGCCAGTGCCATCGAGGCCAGACGACCTGTGCAGCTGTTCGAAGTGGTATCGGGCGAAGAGTTGCTCTCCATCCGGGGCGGCGATAAGGAGTATAAGCCGATTTACGAAGACGCTGCCGAGAACCAGAATTGGCAAAAACCATCCATGATGCTTGACATCTAGGGATCGCTCTTCCACTTAAACTTTTGAGATATGGCAAAGAAGAAATTTTTCCTCCCGCGCGATTCGGAGAAGACCCGCCGGAAAACCATCGACGAGTTGCGGAAGCAGGACATTGGCGTGGAAGGTGAAGAAAAAATTGCGGGTGGCTTCGTAGAAGTACCCCGTTGGCTTGAAATCCCGGGCGGTGCCGGGGAAGGCAAGCCAGACCCCGAACCTGATTGTTAAACCACCTGCTCCCTTTCCCGATGACCCCTTTACCGACGTGCCGCGCCCTGATCCTGAAGGTAGCCAGCAGGTGCAATTTAAACTGCACCTACTGCTACATGTACAATGCGGGCGACACTACGTACCGGCAACAACCCAAATTTATGAGCCGGGCCGTAGCCGAAGCCCTCCTGCAAAGCGTACGCCGGCACTGCGCCCGGCACGGGATTACCCACTTCACGTTCATCTTTCACGGGGGGGAGCCCCTGCTGGCCGACCAGCGCTTTTACGAGTGGTTCGTGGGCCGGGCCAGGGAGGTTTTGCGGCCGGCAGTAAGGTCATTTTTCGCGTTGCAAACCAATGGCGTGCTGCTCACGGAAGCGTGGTGCGACTTGCTGGCCCGGTTAGACGTGTCGTTGGGCATCAGCCTGGACGGCACCCCCGAGATCAACGACAAGTTTCGGGTAGACCACCAGCATAAAAGCTCCTACGCACCCGCCGTGCGGGGGCTGCAACTGGCGCAGCGTTCCCGGTCCCGGAGACACCACCCCGGTGTGCTGTGCGTGATTGACGTTTCGGCCGACCCGCTGGCGGTGTACCGCCACTTCAAGGAGTTGGCCGTCAGCCGGGTAAATTTCCTGCTGCCCTATTGCACGCACGACAAGCCACCTCCCGTTCCGGCAGGTACCGGGAGTGCAACCCCCTACGCCGACTGGCTGCTGGCCATATTTGACCAGTGGTACGAGGAAAAAGCACCAAAGCCCCGCATTCAACTGTTCGAGCAGGTCATAGAACTCATCCTGGGTATCGACCGGGGATTTGAGTACCTGGGCGGCCGGGATCTGGAGTTCCTGGTGGTGGAAACCGACGGGGGTATCGAAGCCGTAGGGGCGTTGAAATTGTGTGGCAACGGCTTTACCAAAGCCGGCATGAACGTACTGCACCATGAACTGGATGAGGCCTTGCAAACGGATTTAGCCCGGTTGTACCACCAGAGCCACCACCAGTTGCCGGCACAATGCACCACCTGCCCGGTAGTAGCCGTGTGCGGGGGGGGATTTTTGCCCAACCGGTACAGCCGGCAAAACGGCTTCGCCAATCCGTCCGTGTTCTGCCTCGACCTGGCGAAGCTGATTACCCATGTGCAGAATAAAATCCTGGCGTCACTGCCCCACAGCCTTTTAGCAGAGGAAGAATGGATTCCCCTGTCTTTTGAGGAAGTAAGGCGTTCGTTGAGGGCGTAAAGAATGGCACCAACCCGACAAATGGCCTTATGAACAGCAGATATAAATTCTACCGGCAGCTCGACTACATGGACTGCGGTCCGACCTGCCTGAAGATGGTAGCGGCGTATTACGGCAAGGAATATTCCCTCGACTACCTGCGGGCCAACTCTTTCATTACCCGCCAGGGGGTGAGTTTGCTCGGGCTCAGCGAAGCGGCCGATAAAATCGGGCTCAAATCCCTGGCCGTTAAGCTCACCCCCGAGCAGTTGATCGAAGAAGCGCCGTTGCCCTGCATCCTGCACTGGAACCAGGAACATTTCGTGGTGCTTTACGACGTCAATCATTCCCTCGAAGGCTTTCTGCGGGGCCGCAAGAAGGAAAAATTCGTGGTGGGTGACCCCGGCCATAACCTGGTTGCCATTGATGAAGCGACCTTTCGCAAGTGCTGGGTAAGCACGGCCGACGGCCGGGGCGTGGCCCTGCTGCTGGAGCCAACGGCCGACTTCCATAAAAGGAAAGAAGAAACCCAGGAAAGTCACGGGGGCTTCCGGTTCCTTTTCCAGTACCTCTATTCGTACAAAAAGTACGTAATCCAGATATTCGTCGGCATGCTGTTCAGCAGCTTGCTGGCGTTGGTGTTTCCATTCCTGACCCAGAGCCTTGTCGATTACGGCATTCAGCGGCAGAACTACGACTTTATCTACCTGATCCTGTTTTCCCAACTGTTGCTGTTTCTGGGCGGCATGGCCGTGGACCTGATCCGCAACTGGATGCTGCTCCACATCAATACGCGCATCAGCGTGAGCATTATTTCCAACTTCCTGGTCAAGCTCATGAAGCTGCCCATCAATTTCTTCGAATCGAAGAACGTGGGCGACATCACCCAGCGCATCAGCGACCACCGGCGGATCGAGACGTTCCTGACGGGGTCTACGCTCAATACGCTTTTCTCCCTGCTCAACCTGGTGATCTTTTCGTTCGTGCTGGCCACCTATAGTTTCAGGATTCTGGGCATTTTCTTCCTCGGCAGCATCCTGTCGGTGGGCTGGGTACTGCTGTTCCTGCACAAGCGGAAAGACTTGGATTACATGCGCTTCCAGCGGATGCGCGAGAACCAGAACAGCATCTACGAACTCATTACGGGCATGCAGGAGATCAAGCTCAACAATTGCGAACGAACTAGGCGCTGGGAATGGGAACGCATCCAGGCTAAACTCTTCAAGATCAACGTGAGGAGCATGGCCCTGGAGCAATACCAGGAAGTAGGCTCCACGTTCATTACGCAGCTCAAGAACATTCTCATCTCCTTTACGGCGGCCGTAGCCGTAATCAACCACGAAATTACGCTGGGCATTATGCTCAGCATTTCTTACATCGTAGGGCAGATGAACGGGCCCCTGAGCCAGTTGATTACCTTCATCCGGAGCATCCAGGACGCCAAAATAAGCCTGGAGCGCCTCAGCGAGATTCACGACCGGGCCAACGAAGAGTCCGACGAAACGGCCCTGACGGGGAAAGTAGACAAAGATTTATTCGAATTTTCCGGGGCCGGGCCCGCTGATGCGCTCACGGCCGGCACCATTCCACTCAACAGTTCGCTGGCGACCTCTGAGCGCGGAATCGAACTGCGTAATGTGTCCTTCCGGTACGGAAGCCCCAGTTCACCCCTGGTGCTCAACAACATCAGTTTGCAGATACCCGAGGGAAAGGTCACCGCTATTGTCGGTTCCAGCGGCAGCGGCAAAACCACCCTGCTCAAGTTGCTGCTCAAGTTTTACGAACCTTCGGGGGGCAGCGTCCACGTGAACAGTGCCAATATGACGGACATTCCGGCGCGGGAGTGGCGCAAAATATGCGGCACGGTGATGCAGGAGGGCTACATCTTCTCGGATACCATTGCCCGCAACATTGCCGTTGACGACGACCGGATTGCCGAAGACAAGCTGCTCCACGCCGTGCGGGTGGCCAACATCCAGGATTATATCCGCAAACTGCCCCTTGGTTTTACCACCAAGATCGGCAACTCGGGCAACGGACTGAGCGGCGGCCAGCGGCAGCGGATGTTCATCGCCCGGGCGGTCTACAAGGACCCCAAGTACCTGTTCTTCGATGAGGCTACCAGCGCCCTGGACGCCAACAACGAACGCGTCATCATGGACAACCTCAACCAGTTCTTCAAAGGCCGCACGGTATTGGTGATCGCTCACCGCCTGAGCACGGTCAAGAACGCCGACCAGATCGTGGTGCTGGAGAACGGGGAGGTTAAAGAGGTGGGTACGCACGGCGAACTGGTTGCCCTCAAAGGCAGGTACTTCGAATTGGTCAAGAATCAGCTCGAACTGGAGGCTGCCTGACGTTGCTTCACGCTACGGATTACTATAAACCCATTGTCTTATGCCGGTCCAGGAGTATACCCTAAGGAGCGTGGAAATTCAGGAAATCATCGGCCAGGTTCCCCCCTGGACGATCCGGTGGGGCATTACCGTGTTGTTTGTCGTGTTCCTGATCCTGCTCTTCTGCTCCTATTACATTCAGTACCCCGATGTGCTGACGGCAAAGGCCGTGATCAGCGCCAAAGAGCAGCCTTTCCGGCTCAGTTGGTACCGGAGCGGTCCCCACGTGCACCAGGTATACGCCCGGGAAGGGCAATGGGTAAAGACGGGTGACACCCTGCTGGTGGAGAAGAGCCTGGTCAACAATGCCGTTACCCCCATCCTGAGTCCCGTAGCCGGCCGGGCCATCCTGCTCAAGGGCGCCGAAGACAACCCGCGCAAATCAACGATGATCGTCTACCCGAGTCTTTCGCAGTTTGAAGTGCAGTTGTACCTGCCGGCCCGGGGTTCGGGCAAAGTACGGCCTGGGCAACAGGTACTCATCAAGCTCGATGCGTACCCGGCCGAGGACTTTGGCATGCTGGCCGCAGAAGTTTCGTCGGTATTGCCCGTCCCCCTCGACGACCGATACCGGGTAAATGTAAAACTGACGCAGGGACTGCTGACGGTAAAAAGCAAAAAGATTCCGCCCCAGCACGTAATGAACGGCAGCGCCGAGATCGTGCTCGAAAACAGAAACCTGTTCAACCGGATTTTCGGGAGCTTGTTCTTCCGGTAAAGCCTCCCGTCGCTGCACCTGCCGCCGCACCGTCTTTTATTTATTCCCCGGCAAGCAACCATCGGGCTGCCTGAGCCCTCCTTCTCCTGCCGACCGGGAAGCCTCAACAACGTTGCTGCGGCGGTAACCGACCAATTATCCTTACCGCCAGGAGCGGCTGTTAATTGGTCTAAAATGCCCCCTACTTAGTCGAAATAAATTCCTGTTGCGGATAATAAAAAGTCTATTTGACGAACTTAAATGTTTAACGAAATGAGAACGCTAATCCACTTTTTTTGGAGGGCAGGCTTGGCACCGGCACTTGTCCTGCTGTTGCCCTTTGGTGCAGCGGCCCAGGGTACGGTAAGCGGGTTTGTGCTGGAAAAACAAGGCGTTCCCGCCCCCTTTGCAACCGTTGCCCTGATTACGCCCAAGGATTCGGCCATTGTAAAGGGCAAGGCCACGGATGAGGACGGCAGTTTTGTTTTTGAAAGTGTATCAGACGGGGAGTACGTGGTTTCCATCTCCTACGTGGGGTATAACCGCACCTTCAGTCGGCCATTTGCCATCGGCGAAGCCGCGCGGGGCGTGGTCCTGGGCAACATTCTGCTGGCCGAAAGTACCCAGGCCCTGCAGGAGGTGGTGGTAACGGCCCAGAAACCGCTCATTGAGCGCGACGCCGATAAGTACGTGATGAACGTGGAGAACAGCGCCCTGGCCTCAGGCAACGCGGTGGAATTGATGCGGATCGTACCTTTCGTGGAAGTGGGGCAGGGCGGAAGCATTTCGCTCAGGGGCATGGGCAACGTGCTGGTGCTCATTGATGGCCGTCCTACACCTAAGGAAACTGTGGCTACGGTGCTCCAGACCCTGCCCGCCGACGAGATTGCCAGGATCGAGTTTATGACCAACCCGCCGGCACGGTACGATGCCTCCGCGGGCGGCGTTATCAACATCATTACCAAGAAAAGTAAGCGCATGGGCCTCACGGGAACGGTCCGCGCCGGGGCTAGCCGGGGCGTTGAACCATTTGGCAACGCCGGGGGCAACCTCACCTACCGGCAGGAAAAATGGAGCCTCTACGGGCGGGCCACCCTCAACCGGAACCAGGTATACCAGGAAAACCACGGATTTCGGGAGTTCGGCAGCCCCGACGGCAGCAGCGCCCTGCGGCTCAGCGACAGCAGTACCTCGCTGAACCGGACGAAGGTCTACTCCTTACAGGCCGGGTTTGACTTTTTCCCCCACCCCAATCACACCGTCGGGGTCGTGGTAGGCGCCGACATTTTCAGGATACCCAGCCGTTTCGACACCTATACCCGGTTCAGCACGCCCGGTGCCCCCACGGATTCCGTCCTGCACAGCGACATAACCATGGCGCTCAACTCTTCCACGTTCAATTACAGCCTCACCTACAGGGCTATCCTGTCGCCTAAGGGGCAGGAACTGAACCTGATCCTGACGCGTACGCCCTACCAGCGCAACTACGACCAGTTTTTCCGGCAGGAACTGCTCGACCCGCGGTTTGAGAACGCGGCGCCCCGTGAGCCCTTCCGGACCAGCAACCCGGCCAACCTCCACATCAACATCGCCCAGTTGGATTATACCCATCCGCTGCCCCACGACTGGAAGCTGGAGGCGGGCGTAAAGTACGTGGGTACCCGCACAACCAATACCGTGATCCAGGAAGTACAGCGGGACGGCGAATGGCTTACCAACGCTGCACTGACCAACCGTACTACATACCTGGAAGACATTATGGCCGGCTACGGAATGCTTTCCAAAAATTTTAAGCGGGGCGCCGTGCGGATCGGCTTGCGCACGGAGGGAACCGTTGCGGAAGCAAAAGAAATATTCACCCGCAACTATTTCGGCTTCTTCCCCTCCTTCTACGGGCAGCATACCGTTTCGGACGCCTACAAGGTAGCCCTGTCTTTCCGGCGCCAGATCACGCGCCCCGACTACCAGGCCATGCTTCCTTTTACGATTTACAGCAACCGGTACGCCGCCTCGGAGGGCAACCTGTACCTGCAACCGCAGTACACCAACCTGTTCAGCTTCATCCATTCGATTAAGAAAGTAGACATCACCCTCGATTACACGCTGACCAAAGGGCTGATTGCCCGCACGCCCCGGGTAGACCTGGCTACCAATACCACCTACGTCGCCGAAAGAAACCTGGACCAGTCGGTCAAGTACGGCGGCAGTGTGCTGGTACCGGTTGCGGTCACGTCGTGGTGGCAGGCCAACAACAGCCTCTGGGCCTCCTACCAGGTAACCGAAGGCACCTTTAACGACCGGTCCGTGCAACTCAGCGCGTTCAGTTACGCACTCAACAGCACCCATTCGTTTACCCTGCCCAAATCACTGAAAGTAGACCTGGGATTCTTCTACGCATCCGCGTCCATGTATGGTCTCTACCGCACCGAGTCGCGGCACAGCGCCTGGATTGCCATCCGCAAGGAAATCCTGGACCGGAAGGGCGACATCAGGCTCAGCTTCGACGACATTTTCCGCGGGAGCATTTTCCGGGGCACGCTGGAAGGCGGAACGATCAGAAGCAATTACAACTCCTACTATGACTCGCAGCGGGTAGGGATTGCCTTCTCTTACCGTTTCGGTAAAAAGACGGTGGATGCCGCCAAAGAGAAGAAGTTGGGCAATGAAGATGCCGTGCAGCGGATCAAAACCCAGTAGCGTTCATCCTTACCCGTTACGCCTATGGAAACCGCTTCCTGTACTGTGGCCGAAGAACACGTAGCACGTATTGCGGCCGCGCTGCCCCGGGTGGCGCATCACCTGACCAACTACACCTACGAAGAAGGACTGCTCGGGCTCTGTCTTTTCTACTGCTACTACGCCCGCTACACCGGCGACGACCGGCACTACCAGGCGGCCGAACGCTACCTGGACCAGGCGCTGGCGCTGGTAGACCCGAAAAATTACCGGAAGGTCTACAAAACCGATTCCCTGGATTGCCATTTGTCCAACCTCGGCCGGTTTCTCGAATTCGCCGTCCGGAACGGCTTTCTCGACATGGACACCAACCAGTACTTCAAAAACGTGGACGAGGTACTGTACGGGCTGATGGAAGGCAAGATTGCGGCCGGCGATGTAGACCTGGGCAGTGGCGCAATGGCCGGCGGGCATTATTTCCTGAGCCGGCTGGCCTCTACCCGAACGGTAACGCCTTGCCTGGAAAGACTGGTGGCAGGCCTGGCAGAAACAGCGGTAGCAGACGAGCAGGGCGACTATTTCTGGCGGGCGCCCAGCCTCAAAAACCGGGTGTACCTGGGCCTCTCCCACGGCTCGGCAATGGTCCTGTCATGGCTGGCCGCCGTGGCCGGGCAGGGCATCGCGGCAGAAAGGTGCGGGCAGATCAGCCGCCCGGCAGCGGCGTTTGTGCTCAAACACCAGCGGCAACAACCCAACGGCTTGTTCCCGCTCATGCTGGGCGAACAGCCGGGGCCTACCCAGTTTTCGCAGTGCTACGGTGACTTAGGCGTGGGCTACGGGCTGTTCAGGGCCGCCCAACTGCTGGACGATCCTCACTTGCGGCACCGCGCCCTGACCGTGCTGGAGGCCTGCACCCGGCGCACCTACGAAGACCTCCTCACCGGGGACAGCAGCATTTGCTACGGTGCTTCGGGCCTGGCTGCCGTGTTCGACAAATTATACCGCCTGAGCACGGACGCACGCTTTGCCCAACGGGCCGGCTACTGGTACGAACAGATTCCCCGCTACTTCCGCAACGGGGGTAACGGCGACTTTGGCGGCTACCATAGCATCCTGCCCGGCGCCAACGGGCTATGGCATACGTCCTTTGCCTGGGGCATTATCGGTACCGGCATCTCCCTGATGAAGCAAGCCCGGCCGGACCTGCCCCCGCTGGACGGGCTACTGATGGTTGTATAAACCCCAAATCAGCGCAAGCATGGTAACCTACCCCTGCGTATACCATTTCCTCGACCGGGAAAGAACCGTGCAGACCCTGGAAAGGCTTCATCCCTACATTGACAAGAGCCTTTCGCCCGAAGACGGACTCATCCGGGGAAGCCTGGGGAAAGTGCTGTATTACGCAGGCCTCAACAAGTACTACCAGGACGGCCGGTTTGCCGCTAAAGCCAACAACCTGCTGCAGGAAGTACTGGTGAACCTCAACCAAGGCACCAAGGGCGTACGGGCGTCCACGGCCCTGTCGCGGGGCATACCGGGAATGGGCATGGTGCTGCACCTGCTCGATCAGGAAGGCATGCTGGGGCGCAATGAGCACCTGGAGAAATACCTGCGCGTACTCGATACGTTCGTGTTTGAGCAGAGCCTGCGGCAGATCAGGGCGTTCAACCTCGACTACCTGCACGCCTCGGCCGGCGCAGTCAACTACCTGGTCCGCCGGGTGGCCGGCAACGGCCGGGTAAAGGAATACCTGGAGGCCCTGGTTGATGCGTACGGGGAGGTAGCCATCACCGACCGGAACGGCATCCGCTTCCGCAATTTCCGCACGGGCGGGGACACGGACATCAACCTGACTCACTTCGGCCTCGCCCACGGCCTCGGCGGCGTGCTGCTTACTCTGTTGAACGTCTACCGGGCCGGCATTGCCTGCGACCGCATCCGGCCCATTGTGGAGCAGAGTCTCCGCTTCTTACTGGCGCATAAGCGAAGCCCCGGCGAACTGGTCATGCACGCCAACCTGTTTCCCGTCTCGGTGATCGAGAGCTACGCGTGGGATCATACCGACAACTACGCCCGGTACGAACCCTCCCTGGGTTGGTGCAGCAGCGATCTGTCGCAACTGCTGGTGCTGCACCGCGCCGCCCAACTGCTGGGCAACCACGAGTGGGAAGGCATCGCCCGCGAGGTGGGCGGTCACACCCTTACCCGTTGGCAGATCGCCGGCAACCTGATGCAGGACACCTTTTTCTGCCACGGCTCGTCGGGCATTGCCCAGATGTACCGGCGCCTCTACGAGATCTCGGGGTTCGACCAGTACCTGGACGGCTATGGCTTCTGGTTCCGCAAAACCCTGCAATGGGTGGCCGCCGAACTGGAGGATGAAGCGTGCGTGCGCCGCGCCGGCGAGTTGCTCTTCGGCTGGACGGGCGTGAGCCTGGTCCTGCTGTCGGCCCTGCTGGAAACGGATTATCCCTGGGACAGCCTCTTTCTGCTCTCTTAACCAAAAGTAAAACCCGCCGGCTTATGAAACCACCCCTCCAGATTGGCATCCTCGACTTCGGGCTGCGCAGCGGCAAAGTCAACAGCTTACTAAAATTAGAGGACCTGTTCGAGTACGCCGTTCAGGCCGATGGGCTGGGGTATTCAAGATTCTGGATCGCTGAACACTACTTCAGCAGCGTCCGCACCGCGTGGACCAACCCCGTGCCGGTGATCCCCCTGCTGGGGGCCGTGACCTCGCGCATCCGGGTGGGCACGGCCGGCATCCTCCTCAAACTCCACAACCCGTTCCACATTGCGGGTACGTTCAAACTTTACAACAACCTGTTCGGCAACCGCATTGACCTGGGACTGGTAAACGGCGGATCACTGAACGAACAGATCGTGGCGTACTGTAAGGCCGAAGGCGTTTCGTTCGATGCCGCGTACCGGGAACTGCTCCACTACCTCCGGGATGAAGCCGGAGTATACCAGGAAGGTGCGGGGGCCGTGCTGCCGCCCTACGGGGGGACCATCCCCGAACTTTGGTCCATGAGCACTTCCGTCCACGGATTCAAAAGAGCCCTCGAATTCGGAACCAATTTCTCGCGGTCCATCTTTCACACCGGCGCCGACCTGGCCCCGTGCCGCGAGGCGGTGCAGGAATTTAGGGAGGGGTTCTTCAGCCGGTACGGGAAAATGCCCCGGGTGAACCTGGCCGTCTCGGGGTGTTGCCAGCAGTCGGAGAAAAAGGCAAGGGAAATTTTGGAGGCCCAGAACCTGGACCCCAAGCTGTTCATTGCGGGCGGCGTGCCGGAGGTACACGATGCTTTTATGCGCCTGGCCGAAGACTTCGGCGTAGACGAAATCATATTCAAAGACATCGCCAAAGAACGCCAGGACCGCTTCCAAACCCTGGAACTGCTTAGTGAAAGCTTCGGCTTAACCCACCGACGGGAAGTTAAACTGCCGGCAATCCAGGCGGCTTAGCCCCCCATCATTCACTCCCTAACCTGACAGCCATGCAAGTATCAACCACCTGCCCGGGGCCTTTACTGGAACAACTGCTGGATTGCATGAGCGATTTTCCGGATTCCTCCCCCGAATCGCCCCTGGCTTATAACTACGTAAAGCTGATGCACCTGCTGCAACGTAAAGAGGCGCTTGCGCTTACCGACGCGGCCACGGTAGAGGAAGCCATTGGATTGACCGTCCAGTACGGGCGAATGTCCGGCCTCATCAACCAGGGCAAACCTGAAGAAGCGCTGGCCCTCGTGCAGCAGCTTGACGAGGTGGTAGAAGAAAAACTTCCGCACGAGATATACCTCTACGCCAAACAGTGGGGCTTGTCGGTGAAGGCGCTCTACTACTACCGGAAGAAATTGTACGGGCGGGCTTTCTCCCTGACCCTGGAATGCATTGCCCTCAACGAGTACCTGGTAAAAGTCGCCGGGTTCGGTACGCTCCTGTACCGCTGCCTCGATCAGCATGCCAATCTTTCCCGCCTGCATTTCAGCCAGGGCCAACGGGAGAAAGGCGCCCGCCTGTACGGCAGCATCCTCAACTACCTGCTCAACGGAGAAGCAACGGATCTGCCGGGTACCCTCTACACGGACAAGCGTTGCTGGGAGGCGATTCCCTACGTGCGGGAAGCAAGCGTGCTGGAGCATTTCAAAAGCACGGTCAATAACCTGATCAAATGTAACGTGTATAAAAAAAACCAGGAAAAGGAGTTGTTTTTCCTCCTGTTCGACCCGGTGAAAGAATTTGAAATCAGTACGCCCGAACGGCGCCTGATCTACAACTGGCTCTACCTGAAGAAGATTTTCTACAACCAGGAGTATGAATTGTTTTTGCATGAGTTTGCCGGATTCATGCAGGAGCCCATGAGCAAATCTTTCGACATCTTTAAATTGTCTCTCCTGCAAAACGTGCTTTACCTGCTGGAAGGCAGCGGGATAAAAAACAAAGCCTCCGGCGTACACGCAATTGCAGATTTTATCAACCGGAAGCTCAACGTAAACGACAACCTGAAGCTGTTGGTGTGCGGCGGGACGGACGGGGCGCCCCGGTAAAAATTGCAAGAAAAAAACCGGTGAACCGACCGTTTGGATTAGAAAAAAAACGCCGGTTGTACGTCGAAAAAAACAAAGAGTTGGTCGATATTATTTCTCTTCCGCCCGTCAGTGTTTTAGTTTTACATCATACAAACCACTGCAAGTTAATACACAATTCCTCCAGTCTTCCGGCAGCCGCCGGATCGTAAATCTTTCACCTTCGGATAATCTTTACCGGAATGTTACCGTGACGTTCAGGCCTGCGCCCTGGTAGCAGTTTGGCATTGTATTATACCTGCATGAGCCCGCAGAAGCTTCCGGCATCGGCGCGGCCCCATTGCAGCACAATACCTACCTGTCCATCCCATTTCATCACTTCACTTAAACTAATTTTCAATCATGAAAAAGGAAAAAGTAAATCCGCTCGAACTCGACAAAGAAACCATCGCCAGACTGGACGAACACCAGTTGCAGCAAATTGTTGGCGGGGCCACCGACGACAACGGCGACGAAACCAGTTGTGATACGGGCACCTCCTGCACGACCGGTACGACTTGTTCGCCCGCTCCCGTGCCGGTATAGACCTGGAAACAGCCCTTCCCCCCAGGGGGCTTTTCTCGTTGTTTCCATTCCACCATAACTCATTTTCAACCATGAAAAAGGAAAAAATAAATCCGCTCGAACTCGACAAAGAAACCATTGCCAAGCTGGACGAACAGCAGTTGCAGCAAATCGTTGGTGGCGCCACCGACGACAACGGCGACGAGACCAGTTGTGATACGGGCGGCTCCTGCACGACCGGCACGACTTGTTCGCCTTCTCCGGGCTAGCACCGGGCCGCCCCTGCGTCCCGGACCGCATCCGGGATGCCGCGGTTCGGCCGGCCCTTCCGTCGCTCCTGCCGCCGGGCTTCGGCCACCGGTAAGGAGAAAGCCGGCTTATCCCTGTAACCGTAGTCGCCCGTGCCGTCGCGTGCACGGGCGATTTACACCAAAACCAGCCTTTACGTTCCCAGTTATCCCCATCAGCAATGGATAAAGAGCTCTCCCCGTATGATTTTTATCTGCTGCGCACCCCCCTGCTGCCGGTAGAGTCGGTTATACAAAGCAACGCCGATGGAAACAGGTCCGGCAGAGACGGTTTTGCCGCCTGGCTGACCGGCGTTTTTTCAACTCCCCAGTTCCGCGAAGCCATTTATACGGCTTCCACCGAGTTGCACCAGGCGTTGCTCGAATGGCTGACGGGGAAGATGACCAACGAAAAGAAGGAAGAGCGCCTGCTGCAAACCCTCTACAAATACTACCAGCGGATGAGTACCCGTTGTACGCCCTACGGCCTCTTTGCCGGGTGCACGGCAGGCGCCATCAGCGGCGACACCACTGACATCCTGTTCGCCCGGGATAAGTTCCGCAAGCACTCGCGGCTGGACATGAACTACGTGGCGGAACTGGCCGAATACATTACTGGCTTACCGCACATCCGGGCACAGATCAGATTTTTTCCCAGCAATACGCTGTACAAAGTGGGCGACAAGTACCGCTACGTGGAGTTCACGCTGAAGAACAAGCGCCGGTCTTACCACGTAACGTCCGTGTCCGAGTCGTTGTACACCCGGCAGATACTGGAGCGGGCCTCCGGCGGGGCGACCATCAGCGAACTGGCCCTAGCCATTGCTGGCGAAGAAGTTTCGGCCGCGCAGGCCGAAGCGTTTGTCAACAGCCTGATCGAGAGCCAACTGCTCATCAGCGAATTCGAGCCTACGGTTACGGGCGACGAGTTCTTCGGGGTGATGATCGAAAAGTTAAAGCAGTTCCGGCATACGGACGATTTTGTAGCCCGGCTCGAAGAAGTCGCCGGGTTTTTGCGGGCCCCCGGAGAAGCCATCGGGCGGTACCAGCGGGTGGCGCAAATTGTAAAAGAGTTTATTCCGACCAGCAGCAAGGACTTGGTACAGACGGACTTGTTCTTCAATACGGAAAAGAATACCCTCAGCCGGCGGGCGGTAGACCACTTGCTGGAGACCAGCGGCAGGCTGCTGAAGGCGGGCAAGGTGCTCAAGGTTGACCACCTGGAAGAATTTAAAAAGCGTTTCTACGCCCGGTTCGAGAACCAGGAGGTGCCGTTGCTGGTGGCCCTGGACGCCGAGGCAGGGGTAGGTTACGCGTTGAACGTAAGCGGCAACTCCGACAACATGCCGCTGGTGGGCAAACTGGCCCTGCCGGGAAGCAAAGCCGATCCCTCCGTGGTACGGAACAAAGCCAACGCACTGGTGCTCGCCAAAATGAGAACCTTCATCGAAAGCGGGCAAAGCATCGTGCAACTGACCGATGAAGAAATCGATTCCGTGGCTGAACCGGGTGAAGCCCTGGACATCCCCGACAGCCTGTTTCTGTTCGGCAACCTGCTCTCCCCCTCGGGCGAAGAACTCGACAAGGGCAATTACAAATTCGTCCTCAACATACTGGGGGGGCCTTCCGCCGGCTCCCTGCTGGGCCGGTTTTGCCACGGCATCGAAGGGCTGGCCCAGCAAGTGGAGCAGTGCCTGCGGGAAGAAGAGCAGCAGCGTCCCGAGGCAATCTTTGCCGAACTCGTACACCTGCCGTACGCCCGGACGGGCAACGTGCTGATGCGCCCCCAACTCAGGCAGTACGAAATTCCCTACCTGGGCAAGGCATCCGTTCCGGAGGCGTACCAGATTCCCCTGGAAGACCTCCTGGTTTCAGTTCAGGGCGACCGGATCCGGTTGCGCTCAAAACGGTTGAACAAAGAAGTAATCCCCCGGCTCACCAGTGCCCATAATCCTGCCAAAGGACTGACTGCCTACCACTTCCTGGGCGAACTGCAATTCCAGGATACGGGCATTGCCTTTGCCTGGCAGTGGGGCGTGTACGGCGAGGAGCCGTACCTGCCCCGGGTGGAGTACCGGAATTTCATCCTCTGCCGGGCGCGCTGGTCCCTTAAAAAGGACGACTCCCTCAACCTGAACCATAAAGACCTGGTAAGCTTCTTCGGCGTGATACGGAAGCGGTGGAACATACCCCGCTACACTGTCATCCAGGAGAGTGACAACGAACTCCTGGTTGATTTTGAAAGCGCCCATTCCCTGGAAAACCTCGCCGATGCACTGCGTAAGGGCAACGTAACGCTCCTGGAGTACCTTTGCCTGCCCGACCAGTGTTTCGTGAAAGACGAAAAGGGCAGTTACGCCAACGAAATCGTCATTCCCATCAAACGGGTGCGTGAGCGGAAACCCGCCGTTCCGCTGGTTGCCGCTCCCCGGGAAGAGGCGCTGCTGCGCAAGTTCATTCCCGGCAGCGAGTGGCTGTACGTAAAAGTATATACGGGCAACAAGACTGCCGACTACATCCTCACCGAGTACGTAAAGCCGCTTACCGAACGGCTGCGGACCGAAGGCGTGATCGAAGAATGGTTTTTCATCCGCTATCAGGACCCCGACCCGCACCTCCGGCTGCGGTTCCACCACGGTTCCCGCAAAGACTTCTGGGCGGTGGTGCTTGCGCAACTGTACGCGGCCCTCAACCCGCTCATCCAGAACGGCATGGTGGTGAAAGTACTCACCGATACGTACCAGCGCGAAATAGAACGATATGGAGCCACCACAATGGCCATCAGCGAAGCCTTGTTCTGTTCCGACAGTGTGGCCCTTGCCGAGTTTCTCGACCTGATCGGGGGCGACGAAGGGGAGCGGTACCGGTGGCTGTTCGCCCTCCGCAACGTGGACGCCCTGCTGGACGACTTCGGGCTGGACCTGGAGGCAAAGGACCGGTTGATGCGGAGCCTGCAAAGTGGATTTTACGCCGAATTCAACCGTAAGGGCAAGAATAACCGGCTGCTGCACAGCCTCAACGACAAGTACCGGGCCGAATCCAAGGTCATTGAACATATCCTCGGCCCAGGGCCGGAGTCCTCGCCGCTGCGGCCGGCCGTGGACTGCTTCCGGCGTCGTTCGGAACGGAACCGGCGCCTGGTGGCAGCACTCGAGCAATTGAGGGAGGCAAGCCCGGAAACGACGATGCCCAACGCGGCCTTGCTGCCGAGTTACATTCATATGACCTTGAACCGGACGTTTATTGCCCGGCAGCGGATGCACGAACTGGTGGTGTACCATTATTTAAGCCGGTACTATGAGTCCGCCCTGGCCCGCCGGAAGGCGGCGCACAAACGGCCGGCAAAAGACCTGACCGCCGTTGCCTCCTCCTAGAAGCCCCCTAATCCCGCAGCCATGAAACGTATTTACAAACTTCTTCTGGTCCTGCTGCTGCCGGGCACCCTCACCGGCCAGCCGCAGGACGGCTACCGGGTGCCTCCGTCAGAAATGGCCGCCATTGTTGCGGCGCCGATTTTTCCCAAGGTCGAATTCAGCCCGGCCAAAGACTACGTACTGTTGCTCGAATACGCATCTAACTTTGTGCCGGTTGCTCAACTGGCCGAGCCGGAACTGCGGCTGGCCAACGTACGGTTCAACCCCCTCAACAACAGCCCGAGCCGGTTTCGGACCGCCTGCGGCATCCGGGTAAAAAAAGTTTCCGGCGACAGTACGGCGCTTCGCATCCGGAACTTACCCGCCAAACTGGCGGTGGGATTTGCTTCGTGGTCGCCCGATGGCAGGAAGATTGCTTTCTGCCGGTTTTTGCCCCAGTCCATCGAACTGTGGATCATTGATGTGCCGGGAGGAGAAGCGCGCCGGATTAAAAACATTGCGCTGAACATTACCTTGTGGAGCAGGCCTTACGCCTGGATGCCCGACAGCCGGTCGGTCCTGTGCCGGGCCGTGCCAAACGACCGGGGCGCAGTCCCGCCGGCCCCTCCCGTTACCCGGAGTCCGGTGATCCTGGAGAGTAACGGCGAAAAAACGGCCTCCCGCACGTATCCCGACCTGCTCACCAATCCCCACGAGGAGGACTTGTTTGTGTACTACGCTACTTCCCAGGTGTACCGCGTGGGCATTGCCGGGGGCCCGGCGCAGAAGATCGGGCGGCCGGGCATCGTGCATAGCTTCAGTCCCTCCCCCGACGGGCAATACATCCTGGTGAAATTCATTCACCGGCCTTTCTCCTACCTGGTGGATTCAAACCGGTTCCCGCTCACGGTCAGCGTGTACGACAACCGGGCAAAGTTGGTGCGCACGGTTGCAGAACTGCCCCTGCTCGAGAACGTGCCCATCGGGCGTGACGCCGCCCTGCCGGTAGCCAGGGACCACGCCTGGCGCCCCGACGTACCGGCCACCCTCTACTGGGCGGAAGCCCGGGACGGGGGCGACCCCCGGAAAAAAGCGGACATCCGGGACGTGGTCTTTTCGCTGGACGCCCCCTTTGCCGGCGCCCCGCGGGAAGTGTGCCGCACCGGGCTCCGCCTGGAAGAGATTATCTGGGCCAACGACACCCTGGCCATTCTCGTGCAGAAGTGGTGGGGCGACCGGAAAGTGGTCTGGACGCGCCTCGACCCGGCCCGGGGCACGTCGGTGGATACGCTGTTCTTGTATTCTTCGGAGAACCGGTACACGCAGCCGGGTGAGCCGGAAAGAAAGCAGACACCAGCCGGCAACCAGGTACTTGCCCTGCGCAAAGACGGCAAAGTGCTCCTGTTCGGCAACGGCGCTTCCGACGAAGGCGACCGGCCTTTTGCCGACCTGCTGGACCTGAACACGAAGGCCCGGCAGCGGATATGGCAGTCGCAGCCGCCCCATTACGAGGTGGGCATAGGCACAACCGGCGACGGCAATACGCTCATTACCCGCCGGGAGGCTGCAAAAACCACTCCCAACTACTACCTTCAGCGCCTGGGCGAAAACCGGTGTGAGCAGGTAACTTTCGTCCCTGACCCGTACGCCGGGATAAAAGGGGTGCAGCACCGCAAAATTCACTACACCCGGGCCGACGGGATTAAGTTAACGGCTGACCTGTACTTGCCGGCTGCTTATAAAACCCAGGACGGTCCTTTGCCGGCGCTGCTTTGGGCGTACCCGACTGAGTACAAGGAGAAAGGCGCCGCCAGCCAGGTGTACGGATCGCCCTACCGGTACGTGGGCTTTTACAGCCTGGCCATGCTGCTTGCCACGCAGGGGTACGCCGTCATTGACAACGCCACTTTCCCGGTCGTGGCGCCGGCCGGCCGGCTGCCCAACGATACGTACCTGGAACAACTGGAGGCCAACGCCCGGGCCGCCATTGGGGAAGGGGTTCGGCTGGGCGTGGTGGATTCGGCACGGGTAGCCGTCGGCGGGCATTCGTACGGCGCCTTTATGGCCGCCAACCTGCTCACGCACACGCGCTTGTTCAAGGCGGGCATCGCGCAGAGCGGGGCCTACAACCGCACCCTCACGCCGTTCGGCTTCCAGCGCGAAGAACGTACGTACTGGCAGGCGCCCGACCTGTACAACCAGCTATCCCCGTTCCAGCACGCCGACCGGATGGCAACGCCCCTCCTGCTCATTCACGGGGAGGCAGATAACAACGTGGGTACGTTTCCCATGCAGAGTGAACGCTATTTCGGCGCACTCAAGGGGCTTGGCGCCACGGTACGGTACGTGTGCCTGCCCTACGAGGGGCACAGTTACCAGGCCACCGAATCGCTGCTGCACGTGCTGTGGGAGATGCACGCCTGGATGGAAAAGCACCTGAAGCCCCAAAACCAGGACCTGGCAACCGGCAAGTAGCAAAGTCTTTCCACTATCCCCTTTCAAACCTTCTATCGCCCAATCAGGTACCGTTATGGAAACAACGACCATTGTCCGTAGAGTCAGACGTCCCGATGTGCTGCTCGTGCACCGGTTTGTAGAAAAATCAGGCGTGCAGTTGTCCCGCCCGGGCGTGCACGAGGCGCTGGCGGCGGCGGCAAAACAAAAGCCCATTTCCCTGTTCGACATTTACAATACGCTGAAGTTCCTCGGGTTCGGCCCCGATGCGTTAAAGACGAATCCGGACGGACTGGGCCGGGTAGCGACCCCTTTCATCACCTGCCGGCAGAAAGAGACGGGCGAAACGTTCATCGTGGTGGAAAACGTAACGACCGATGCAGTGGAATACTATTCGCCGGATACGGGCCTGGTGCGGGAGCCCCTGGCAACGTTTGTCGCGCAATGGAAAGGCGTGTTGCTCACGGCCGGGGGCACGCACACCGCCGAAACCGACCCGTGGCTGATGCACGCAGAGCAGGAGGTCGCCCGGAAGTACCGGGAGGAACAGATGGGGGTGCATGAAGACTTCCTGCCCGCCGCGCACTGCGACTACCTGATCCGCTACGCGGAAGAAAGGGGCTTGTTCAATCGCAGCGAGGTCAGAAATTCCGACAGCCGCACTACTTCAAACTTCCGGACCAGCTTCAGTGCGTTTTTAACCGACCGCAACGACCCGGTCCTGCGGCCCATCTACCAGAAAACGGCCGCCCTGCTGTCTGTGCCGGAGGACTGCATCGAGGACCTGCAGATTGTTCGCTACGCGGAGGGGCAGGAGTTCAAGGTGCATTTTGACTCCAACAAAGGCAATGCCAGGGTGCACACCCTGCTGGTGTACCTCAACGACGCTTTTGAGGGCGGCGAGACGTACTTTCCCGAAATGGATCTCAAAGTCAAACCCCGGCAGGGGCGGATGCTGTACTTCCTCAACCGGGATGCCCAACACCAGAACATTCCTTTTTCGGCGCACGCCGGCCTTCCGGTACGCAACGGAATAAAATACGGCTGCAACATCTGGGTGAGAAGCACCCCGGCCGGCCGGGGCCAGCACCCGCGCACTGCCTATTAAACGCACTGTCTGTATGCTTCCCCGCGCCTGCATCGTTACTACGTACCGCAACGCCCCGCTGGTGCTCGATACGTTCATTGCCTACCACCTGGGCATTGGCTTCGCCCACCTGTTTCTGTTTGCCGATGATCCCGGGGAGCCCGACGTCAGCAGTCGTTATCCGCCCGGTACGGTCACTTTCATCCGGTACGACGAGAAACTCGCCCGGCGCTGGCAGGAGATGCCGCAGTACGGCCATTACGGCAATTTTATCGGTACGGAAGTAATGGCCCGGCAAACCCTCAACGTAGAGGTAGCCATCCGGGCCGCTTTGGCGGGCGGTTACGACTGGATGCTGCACATTGACGTGGACGAGTTGTTCTACCCGGCAGGCGGGAACGCAACCGAACACTTTGCCGAACTCGACCGGAAAGGAATACAACGGGTCAGTTACGCCAACCACGAAGGCATCCCGGAGGCGTACGAGGTGGGCAACTACTTCGCGGAGGTCAGCCTTTTTAAGCGCAACTTCCGGCTGCTCGACCCCGCGCAGCAAGACCTGGTGCTGGGCACGTTCGGTTCCCGGAAGGGATATTTCCGCTTTTACAGCAACGGCAAGTCGGCCGCCCGGCTCCACCCGGGCCTGCTGCCGTCGGGCGTACACGCGTTTGCCGGCAACGACGACCTGCACGCCGACCCCGACACCGGCATCCTGCACTATTCCTGCTGCGGGTTCGGGCACTTCCTGGACAAATACAAGACCCTGGGCGACTTTGCCAGCCAATGGTTCGGCACAATTGACATTGCCCGCCGGCTGCCCGCCCACGTGCTGTCGCGGGAAGTGGTGAAAGCCGGTGATGAGGAAGTGGCCCGGCGGTTTTACCGCATCGCCTTCCTGGCGCAAAACAGCCATGCCGGGCAGTTGCTCGGTCACAACGTGTACTTCAGGGCATCTCCCTTAACCTTTCAATTCCCCCAACCCCGGGCGTTACACCATGTTTAAACTACAATGGGTCAATCAAATCAGTTGGAGCGGGCACCGGAGCGGGTGGAAGTACATCGTAGAACTGCTACAGCCCTACACGTCCGGCGACGGGGTGCTGCTGGACGGTTTCATCGACGCGTCTTTCGGCTTCCAGGCCGACCAGGCCCGGGCGGCCGGGCAGACCCCCTACCGGCAGGACTGGATCGGCTTCTGGCACCACCCGGTGCAGATTCCACCCTGGTTGACCGCCAGCCGCCTCGCCCCCGGCAGCGTGCTACAGGGGGAGGCTTTCCGGGAGAGTTTGCCTTTTTGCCAGGGGGTATTCACCTTCTCCGAATACCTGGCCACTTTCCTGAGGGAGCATCTGCCCGTACCCGTGGAAACGCTCTACCACCCGACCGAATTCCCGGCGGTCACTTTCGACCCGGACCGGTTTGCCCAAACCCGCCAGATCGTCCAGGTGGGCAGCTGGCTCCGGCGGCTTACCTCGTTTTACCGGTTCCGCACGCCGGGCTACACCAAACTGCACCTGCTGGGCAAGTCGGCGCTGCACTACCTCAAACTGGAAATGGCTTACTACGCCACCGAGGACTTTTACCTCAAAGACGTAGGCTTTATTCCCTACGTGGATGATGCCGCCTACGACGACCTGCTGGCCGAAAGCATCGTGTTCGTGGACCTGTTCGACAGCAGCGTAAACAATACGGTCATTGAGTGCATCGCCCGCAATACGCCCCTGCTGGTGAACAAAATTCCCTCCGTGGTGGAATACCTGGGGGAGGAGTACCCGCTGTATTATGCTTCGTTGGACGAGGTGCCCGGCAAGGTGGGCGACCCGGGCCGGCTGCGGGCTGCGCACCAATACCTGGTTCAACTGCCGCTCAAAAGAAAACTGACGGGCGAATATTTTCTGCAATCCCTCGCCGGATCGGCAATGATGGCCGCGTTGCCGGCCGGTGTCCAACCATAACCTACCCGATCATGACTGCCGCCGACAAGCCCAACGCCTACGTTACCCTCCTCTACGACGACGGGTACTTCCCGGGCGTAGTAGCCCTCCACCGCTCCCTGCAACGGGTGCAGGCGTGCGTGCCGCTGCTGGTGCTGGTGGTGGAAGGGTGCGTTTCTCCGCGCACCCTGCAAGCCCTGCACGAACGGCAGATCGGCTGGCAGTACGTCGCCCCCATCCGCAGCCCTTACCCCGATACGCCCAAGGTATTCGAAGGGATTTTTACGAAGCTGAGAATCCTGGAGATGACCGGGTACCGCAAGATCGTCTACATTGACGCCGACATGCTGGTGTGCCACAACGTGGATGAGCTGTTCGGCAAACCGTCGTGGTCGGCCGTGAACGCTGGCGGCATGCTGCCTGAATGTGCCGGTTGGGTAGACATGAACGCCGGTTTCCTGGTGATCGAGCCCAACCCGCAGGAACTGCAAGACATCCTGCGGATGCTGCCCCTGCTCCCTTCGAAGGACCGGGGCGACCAGGGCTTTCTGCACCATTATTTTGCCGGCTGGCCCTCCCGGAGCGATTTGCACCTGGACCACGCCTACAACCTGTACGCCGGCCACCTGGACCGCTACCACGAACTGTTCGGGTACGATCTGACGGACGAAAAAACGGACCGGAGCGTTTGCCTGATCCACTACTGGGGGCCGCGAAAACCCTGGAATATCAGGGTGTTGCAAGCATCGAAAGGACCGTTGCACGAGAATTCCTTTCAGTTGTGGTGGCAGGTGTTCGAAGAAGCCGGATGCGTGGACAGCGCCTGGGGCACCGGCACCACCCGCTGAAAAGCCAGACCGGATTACCGGACCGGTACCCCTTCCGGCCATTGCTCACCCATAACCTTCCTGGACCCATGTACACCCACCCTGCGGGTTACCTTTTGAAGAACAGACCCATCCCCGTCAGTGCCGTGCTGCAGCACCGGTTAGAGTACGAAAAATCCATTGCCCTTGCCGGGCAATTAAACCTGCCCCGGCACAGCGATCTGCCCAAGAACTGGGACTCCTTGGCGGCCCTTTCGCTGATCCTGAAACATACGCGCAAAACCAGTCCGGTACTCGATGCGGGCGGCGAGCGGTATTCGGTGATCCTGCCCCAACTGGAGGCGCTGGGCTACCGCAATTTAACCTGTATCAACCTGGCCTTCAAGGGCAATACCCGCAGGGGGAACATTGCCTACGAATACGGCGACATTACCCGCACCCTGTTCAAGGCCGGTTCTTTCCGGGCCGTTACGTGCCTGAGCGTCATTGAGCACGGGGTGGCGCTCGATGCGTACTTCGCCGAAATGTCGCGCATCCTGAAGCCCGGGGGCATCCTGTTCATTTCTACCGATTACTGGCAAGACCCGGTAGATACGGGCGGCAAACGGGCCTTCGGCGTACCCATCAAAATATTTACGCCCGAAGACCTGGCGGGAGCCATTGCCCTGGCCGCCCGGTACGGCCTCGAACTGACCGGCCCGCTCCCGACCGGTTGCGCCGAAAAAGTGGTGGAATGGAAGCCGTACGGACTCAATTATACGTTCATCTACTTTGCCCTCCGAAAGGTAAAGCTGCCGGTCCGGTAGGAGTGGCGCCGGTCGATCCGTCCCTTACCGGTACGCCTCGTTCTGCTCCAGGTTGGGGTTGGCCAGCACTTCGGAAGTGGGGAAGGGAAAAACCAGCCGGGTTGGCGTGGGCAACGACACCAGGCGGCTCCCGGTATTCCGCTTCAGGTCAGTGAGCACCGACACGGCTTGCCCCGTGCGGAATAAGTCAAACCAGCGGTGCCCTTCCTGGTAGAACTCCAGCTTCCGCTCCTCGAGGATGGACGCCAGCAGTTCTTCCCGGGTAGCCGCGGTGGTTTCCGGCAGGCCGGCCCGTTTCCGGACGGCGTTCAGGTCCCCTTTGGCGCCTTCCAGGTTGCCCAGTTGGGCGCGTGCTTCCGCCCGGTTCAAGTACATTTCGGCGATTCGGAACACGTGGGTGTTGTCGGAGTTGCCGGCGGTGTTGTACTTGGTCGGGTAATACACCTTCGCATTGGTATTATAGGCCGTCAGTTTGCCCCGTTCGTCGGCCGGATCGGCCGTGAGTTCCCGGTAGAAGGCCTCGTGCAGCGCCAGCCCTCCGCGGCCGCCGGACGACGAGGGGTAGTACCAGTTCCGCATCCCGCTGATGTCGTTGACCCCGTACTGCACCTCAAAAACGGATTCGGCGGTATTCTTGGTCCGGAAAATGGATTCGTAGGGCGTGACCAGCTGGTAGCGGCCATCGGTAAGCACGGCAGTGGCGTACTGCCCGGCCGGTCCGTACTCGCGCAGGTACAGGTGCAGCCGCGACAGCAACGCCCGGGCGGCGGGCTTTACGGCCCGGCCCCGGTCCGCCACTTGGTTGTTACGCGTTTCGGGCAGCAGTTCCAGGGCGGTTTCCGCATCGGTTCGTGCCTGCGCGTAGGTGTCGGTGAGCGAAGCCCGGGCGCCGAAGCTGCCGGCATCGACACCCTGAGAGGGCGTAGTCCGGATTACTACGCCCCACTCGCCGTATACCCCCGGAATGCCGCCCCAGAACCGGGCCAGTTCGAAGTACATCAGGCCGCGCACGAAATACGCCTGCCCCAGCAGATTGTTCTGCCGGTCTTCGGGCAGATTCAGTTTCGGGACTTCCGCAATGATCGTATTGGCAATGTCCACCGTGCGGTACAGGACCGTGTACAAGTCTTCTACTTCGGAGTTGTCGCGGGTGGTTACGTACTCGTCGATGTTGATGAAGGCGTCCCAGGTATCCACCGATTGGGTAATGTCGGAGGCCAGGTCGCCCAGGCACTGCACCCGCCAGTCGTACACCGACTGCACCAGGTTATACATGCCGTTGACGGCGCCGTTGGCGGCGTTCTCGCTGGCAAAAGCCTGGTTCGTGGAAATCTGGGCCTGGGGCGTCTGCTCCAGCACGTCGCAGGCGGCCGGAAACAGCAGCAGGACCAGACCTATTCCGTACAGCTTCTTTTTCATGCAGAACCGGTGTTACGTCTAAAAAGAGAGGTTGATGCCGCCCATCAGTACGCGCGGCTGTGGCATGGTAGCAAAGTCAATTCCGCCCACCAGTTCACTGGCGTCCGCGCTGACTTCCGGGTCTAATCCCGAGTACCCCGTGAAGGTAAGCAGGTTCTGGGCAGCCACGTACACGCGCAGCCGGCTCAGGGCCAGTTTACCAATGACTGACTTGGGAAGGGTGTACCCCAGGGAGAGGTTTTTGAGCCGCAGGAAGGATCCATCCTCCACCAGGCGGGAAGGGCGCAAGGCCGTATTGTAGTTCCGGCTCGCCATGCGGGGCACGTCCGTCTGGTCGCCCGGCTGCTGCCACCGCCTCAGTTGGGTAGCCGTGTAGCCAGTGGTCCGTTCCCCACCGTGCTCGTAGAAGTAACGGTTGTAATTGAGCACCTCGTTGCCGTACGTGAACTGGAAGAATACGGTCAGGTCAACGTTTTTGTACCGGAGGTCGTTGGTGAGCCCGCCGAAGAAATCCGGCTGGGCGTTGCCCACGATAAAGCGATCCGCGTTGGGGTCAAATACGTCGTCGGAGCCCGTGTTCCAGATTGCGTCGCCGGTTTGGGGATCAACGCCCAGTTGCTGGTGCACCCAGAAGGAAAACAGGGGAACGCCTTCCTCCAGCCGGATGAAATCCCGGGTGAACTGCGTGAAAGGAGCCGCCAGCTTTTTGATCTTGTTCAGGTTGCGGGCCACGTTGAACGTCAGGCTCCAGTCAAGGGCACCCCGGACCGGACTGGCCGTGATGCCCAGTTCGAAGCCTTTGTTTTCCATGCGGCCGTAATTCTGCACCAGTTGGTTGTAGCCGTTCGAACGCGGGATGGGTACGGCGAGCAGCAAGTCACGGGTTTGCTTGTTGTAGTAATCAAAGGTGAGCCCGACCCGGTCCGAGAAGAGTCCCAGGTCGAGCCCCAGGTCGAGTTGGGCGGTGGTTTCCCACTTCAGGTCCGGGTTTTCCAGTTGATTGGGCACAAAGCCGGGGGCGTCCACGTAGGCGGCCGGGCTGTTGGGCACGTTGATGGGCACCGTACCGCCCCCACCGCGCAACCCGCCCGACTGTCCGCCCCAAAGGCCCAGCGACTGAAAATTGTCGATGCCGTTCTGGTTGCCCGTCACCCCGTAGCTGGCGCGCAGCTTCAGGTTCGAAACCTGAGGGATGGCTTTCATGAAAGGTTCCTGGCTGATGCGCCAGCCCACGGCCGCCGAAGGAAACACGCCCCACCGGTTCGCGGCGCCGAAACGGGAAGAAGCGTCGGCCCGCACATTTACCGTAAACAGGTATTTCCCGGCGTAATCGTAGTTGAGGCGGGTGAACCAGGAGGCTAAACCGTACTGCGTGAGCGTAGAACTGGCTTCCGTTTTTACGGAGGCCGAGGAAAGCTGCCGGAAAGCATCGTTGGGAAACTGCTGACCCGATGCCCGGTCCAGCGAACGGGTGTTTTCCTGCACGGTATTGCCTACCAAAGCTGCCAGGGAATGCGCCTGCCCCAGCCGCAACTGGTAGGAAAGGGTATTCTCATTCAGCCACGTCTGGTCCCGGGTAATGACCGAGGTAGCCAGGCCGTTCACGGCCGCACCGGTATTAAGTTTGGTATTGAAATAGCGGTACTCATCCACCAGTGTATGGTCCAGCCCCCAGCTGGTTCTCAACAACAGGCCGTTCAGGAGTTCGTATTCAGCGTACACGTTGCCGATTAACCGGTCGGTGTTCATCCGGTAATCCGTTTCGTTGACCGCCGCTACGGGGTTCTCCCAGATGGGTTTGTTGTAGCTGCCGTCCGGATTGTAGATGGGAATGTTGGAGGGGTAAAAGAAGGCCGTGGTCAGTGCCCCGGTGATGTCGTTGCCGTTGGTAGCCCGGTTGCGGCCCGTCACGGCGTACGTCAGGCTGGTGCCAATTTTTAGTTTGTCTGTGGCGTCGAAGTCCAGGTTCAGCCGTCCGCTGGTCCGTCCGAAGGCCGTGGGCTTGATCAAGCCTTCCTGGGCAAACCGGGAGCCGGACAAGTAATACCTGATCCGGGGGCCGCCCCCCCGGATGGATAAATCAATGTTGCGGATGGGTGCATGCTGCCGGAATATTTCGTCCAGCCAGTTGGTGTTGGTGGCATTGTCGGGGTCGGGGTAAGGGAGCACAAAAGGATTGCCCCGCCCGTCGGGCGCTTCCAGGGAGCCATACCGGTCGGTCCAGTTGTTTGCCGCTGCCTCGTTTTGCAGGCGTTCAAAGGTTGGGCCGTCTACCCGCAGTTCATCGGGGTTTTTCCAGGCCCCCGTTACCCCGTAGTAAGTGTCGAGGCTGATGAGCGGCTTCTGGTCAGCCCCCCGCTTGGTCGTGATCAGCACCACCCCATTGGCCGCGCGGGCTCCGTAGATGGCCGTGGCGGAGGCATCTTTGAGGACTTCGATGGACTCAATATCAGCAGGATTTAAATCAGCCAGTGCGCTGGTGTTGGAGGAGCCGGCACCGATCTGGGCCAGGTTGCCCGTGGTTACCGGCACACCGTCAACGACGTATAGGGGGTCGCTGGTGGCATTAACGGAAGTAGCTCCCCGTATCCTTACCAGGATGCCACTGCCGGGCTCCCCGGAGTTGGCCGATACCTGTACACCTGATGCCCTCCCCTGGATAAGCTGATCGGCGCTTGGGATGGGCAAGTTGGCAATGGATTCGGACGGGATGGAAGTAATGGCACTGGTAAGCGTCCGGCGGTCCTGTTGCCCGTAGCCGATGACTACTACTTCGGATAAGCCCCGCACTTCTTCGTCTAACTGTACGTCTATCCTGGTACGGTTGCCGATTTCTATTTCTTTGGTCAGCAAGCCTATTGAACTATACACCAGTACGTGCTGGGGGGACGGTGCGGACACTGCGTATCTTCCATCCGCATCCGTACTGGTTCCAGTGGTAGTACCCTTTACGGCTATGTTTACCCCGGGCAGCGGCGAATTGTCCCTGGCTGAGGTAACAACGCCCGAGATCATGTGTTCCTGGGCAGCCAAGTCCATAGTATACGTACCCAATAGTAAGCATACCAGCAGAATGATCCTCATGGCTTTTCGGGTTCGAATGATTTGGCATTCTCTTGCCGGATTGGCGGCAAACAGATCATTTTGATTGCTGCTCGTTGACTCAGTTCTTGCCAATCCCTGTTAACGAAAGGATTAGCAAAGCATCAATGGGACTTGCTATTTAACAATACCTAATCCTGGATAGGCTTCACGGAAGGGAAACTGTCCTTAATTCTTTAAGGAATACAGCATTTAAAGGTAATGAAAAATTCGTAAAGCGCTGCCTGTTGCATCAAATATGTGACAAAGCAAGCTTATGCCTGTTGAACGGGCCGTTACTGTACACCTAAGCCCTGCTTCGCTGTACAGTAAGCTCGAATTTGGCATTTAGAGGGAAGGCAGAACCTATCAGGTGAGTAGTCTTTATCAAAGCATCAACTCAAGTTCATGCCCAACCTTTTGGCTAGGCTCTTCTGCTTTTTCTGCTTCGCTTCTTGCTGGATGACGGAGGAGGGTTTGCTCACAGGTACGAGTTCATCCCAATTCAAATCCCCAAAGAAGGCTTGGTAGAGGCGGGCCCGCTTCTGCGGCAGCTTGCTCAGGTCCTTCAAGCACACCGGCGCCATCAACTTCTACACGGCTACCAAGGACCTGCTGGCCTTGCAGAAGCATTGCCGCCACAGTACGGCCAGCCAGACGGAAACGTACCTGCGCAAGTACGGAGTGATAGCAACAGGGAAGGTGTTGCAGATACCCAAGTTCGGGGCTTGAAAAACAGAAAGCCACTACCATAAGGCGTAGCGGCTTTCTCTTTTCCTATCTCTGGGCCTAAAGCAATGTTTCATCTTCGCTTTGGAATCTTCCCGCACCGTTGCTCCCTCTGAGCAGGAGCGCAAACAAGGCAAGTTCCAGCCAGTTAATTCACTGGTTTTCCCCCATAAAACACCCCTTCGCGTCCTCCTATGCTCAGTCGAGTCGGGACTTTCAGTAGTAGGACAAGTCTTTACAAACAAAGACGGATCAGAAGGCTGTTGATATCTGATTACCAGTGATACCATTTTGGACTATGACTACATTACGACAACCTATCAGAGAAGATGGAAAGTCGAAGAGTACCACAAGTCCTTGAAACAGAACACTTCTATTGGTAATTCTCGCACTAAAACTCCCGACACTCAGGCTAACCACTTCTTTGCTTCCATATCGGCCTATATCAAACTGGAAGCTCTTAAGCTCAAACTCTCAACCGGTCACTTCCGACTCAAGGATCAACTTTATACGTCAGGGCTCGAAGCCATGCACTCAGAATTATCTAAACTTGCCGCGTAACATCAGTTATTACGATGAATGAAGCTATAATGGAAGCTTAGGAGTGTTTCACAAACCAATGAACTACAAGCATCAGAGTGAATTCAGAATTTGCGCAGAGTATGAAAAAGATGAGCCATTGATTTTAAATATGGAACCCATGCCCGAATCAATGCACATTTTTCCCACCTCTGAATTAGAACATATTTACTGGCATACCACACCACCTGACCAGCGAAAATAACTGTTACAGGCATTAAAAAAAGTAAATCACAAAGCTCCTCACTCCTTTCAAGTGAGGAGCTTTGTGATTAGTGCCCCTACTCCTTTATTCTTCAGAAACATCAGTATCTTTAAAACTCAGATTAGCCATTTGAGCTTTGTTTTGGAGATTGATATCACCAGTAACTAAGATAACTGCATCTGATGGATATTGTATTTGAAGTAGTAGGGCATTCGCAATAATCCTATCATCAGCATTTTCAGGGTCCAACCAGTGTAGCGTTTTTTTGAAATCCGGTTCTGCCGCAACCATTTTTACTGTAATTGTTTTATCCACTGTAATTCCTTCAAGTGGATTGCCCTGGGTTCTATAGCCTTTTAACCTACGAATTACATTTTTAGCTTTCTCCCTGAATTTGTCATCACGGTGAAAGGCTTTATGCTTCTCCAATTCATGCAGTACTGTTGGCAGCATGACAAAGCTGAATGGCTCACCAGTAACTTTCCGGTAGGCAACAGGGTCAGGGTATTGGATAATGGCATTTGTATCCGGTAAGATTAATACCCGTTTTGCTCCCTCCGATAGTAAGCGTAAGAGTTCAACATAGGTTTGAACCTCCTTCCTAAAAAGGCTTTTACCTTGAGCTGGCGAAGAAGGGGCTGAATGTTGCTGGATAAGCTTGATAATCCTCTTATCAGTTTCTTTAATATTTCTTATCGTTTTTGGATTCGCCTTCGATAATAGGAGTCGAAGATTATCATAAAACTTTACGTGCCGATGACGGGTACCGACGGCAAAAGCACCCCGTAACCCCGGTCCGGAGCGAAGGGTTCGGTTTTGTACAATGCAATGCGTGCGGCCGGTTGTATTTTTAGACAACCCGGTAACCCTCTGACCCATGGCACGCGTACTATTGCTTTTCCTCGTCCTCGCCCTGATGCCTATCAAACCGTACGCCCAGGAAGCGGACGCGCCGTTCGAAAACATCACTACGAAGGACGGGCTTTCCCAGAATACCGTCACTTGCATGCTGCAGGACCACCAGGGGTTTCTCTGGTTTGGCACGGAAGACGGCCTGAACCGGTATGATGGGTACCAGTTTGTAGTGTACCGCCACGACCCGGAAAATGCGTACAGCTTGAGCGACAGCAACATCTATTCGCTCTACGAAGACCGGTCGGGAACCATTTGGGTAGGCACGACTACGGGTGGCCTCAACCGGTTCGACCGGGCAACCGGGCGGTTCACCCATTACAAACACAAAGCCGTTCCCCCGGGCGCGAAGGGCCCGTTCGACGGCCCCAGCGGCAACCACGTCTCTTCCATCATCGAAGACCACGCCGGCAACCTGTGGATGAGCGTAGCCGGCAGCGGGCTCAACCGCATGAACCGGCAGACCGGCAAATTCACCTACTACCAGCACAAGCCCGGGGACCCTTATGGTTTGAGCACCAATTCCGTACTGGGCGTGCACGCCGACCGTACGGGCTTGCTCTGGGTAGGAACTACCCGGGGACTCCACAAATTGGACCCGGTCACGGGCAGATTCACCCCGTATGGCGACACGACCAGCCGCCCCGCCAACACGGTGTACTCAATTCACGAAGACCGGGACGGCCTGCTCTGGCTGGGAGGCCTGGCCGGAACCCTCACCCGCTTCGACCCCGGAAACGGTGCCTTTACGCGCTACAACAACGTGAGCAAGGGCACCCGTTCAGTAGACAACAACCTGGTCATGTCTATCTGCGAGGACGACCGGGGCGACCTCTGGATTGCCACGCTGGGCAACGGCATCAACCGGTTCAACAAGCAGACGGGATCGTTTACGGCTTATAAACACCAACCGGCCAACCCCCAAAGCCTGGTAACTGACAACATCGTGTCCATTGGCTTTGACAAGTCAGGCATCCTCTGGGCGGGCACCTACGGGCAGGGCATTGCCAAACTCGGCTGGCTTACCGGCCGGTTTACCCACCTGCGTCACCAGCCTGGCAACCCCAACTCGCTGGCCAGCAACTACATCACCCCGGTGCTGGAGGATTCAGCCGGCGCCCTGTGGATCGGCACGGTGGACCAGGGCCTGCACCGGCTCGACCCGGCATCGGGCCGGCTGGCGCACTACCGCCGGGAGGCCGGCAAGCCCGGCAGCCTGGCCAGCAACGCGGTGTTTTCCCTCTGCGCCGACCGGCAGGGCACCCTCTGGGTCGGCACTTCCAATGGACTCTCCGGCCTCGATCCACGGACCGGCCGGACGAGGCTCTACCAGCACAACCCGGCCGACAGCACCACGTTGCTCAATGATTTCGTATCGGCTCTTTACGAAGACCGGCAGGGCAACTTCTGGGTGGGCGCCCGGGGCCTGAGCAAGCTCGACCGCCGCACGGGCAAGTTTACCCGGTACCCCTACCGGCGGGCCACGGGCTCTCCCGAGCCGGTCCTGGTAGAATGTATCTCTGAAGACCGGGCCGGTACACTCTGGGTGGGCAGTGAGGCCGGCCTCGATCAGTTTGACCGGCGCACCGGCCGGTATTCGGCGTACCGGCCCGCCAACGCCACCCACGCAAAACTGCTTTCGGAGCCCGTAACCTGCCTCTACGAAGACCAGGCGGGCACCCTCTGGGTGGGTACGGTGGCTGGTCTCTGCAAACTGAACCGCGCCGCCGGTACCGTGAAACTGTACCGGAAAAAAGACGGTTTGCCCAGCAACCGCATCCTGGGCGTGCTCGAGGATGACGGCGGACGGCTCTGGCTCAGTACCCCCGAGGGGTTATCGAAGTTTGACCCGGTGCGGGAGACCTTCCGGAACTACAACGCCGCCGACGGATTGCAAAGCAACGAGTTTAAGCAATACGCTTTCTGCAAACGAAAAAACGGTGACCTGGTGTTTGGCGGGGTGAACGGCCTCAACATTTTCAACCCGGATAGCCTGCGTGACAACCGGCACGTTCCCCCCGTGCGGCTGACTGACTTCCAGGTGTTCAACAAGTCGGTGCGGGTAAACCCGGAAGGGAACTGCGGGGCGGATGGATTCGTGCTGCCCCGGGCGGTTAACGAGGTGGAGGTGATCGAACTCCCCTACTGCTACAACGTTTTCTCCTTCCAGTTTGCGGCCCTCGACTACACGCGGCCGGAGCGCAACCAGTATGCCTACTTCATGGAGGGCTTCGACCAGGACTGGACCTACCCGGGCAACCGGCGGTTTGTGACCTACACCAACCTGCACCCCGGCGCGTATACCTTCCGGGTGAAAGGCTCCAACAACGACGGGGTGTGGAGCCGGGAGGGCAAGGCCATCCGGATCGTGATTCTGCCACCCCGGTGGCTTACCTGGTGGGCGTTTGCCGGGTATGTGCTGGCAGTTGCCGCCCTCCTCTACGGGGTGTACCGGTACCTGATCAGCCGGGAGCGGCTCCGGAACGAACTCCAGCTGGAGCGGCTCGAAAGCGATAAGCTCCAGGAGATGGACCAGGTCAAAACCCGCTTCTTCACCAACATCTCGCACGAGTTCCGCACGCCGCTCACGCTCATCCTGGGGCCGCTGGAAAGCCGCCTTGCCCTGGCCCCCGACCATTACCCCTACCACAAGGAAGACCAGCGCATGCACAGCAGCGCCCAGCGGTTGCTGCAACTGATCAACCAACTGCTCGACATTTCCAAACTGGAGGCGGGGCGGGTGAAACTGCAAGCTGCGGAGACGGACCTGGCGCGCTACGTGCAGGCCATTGTCTCTTCGTTTGCCTCCCTGGCCGAAACCCGCCGGATCACCCTGGGTTTCCACGCGGACCCCGAAAGCATACCCGCCTACGCCGACCGCGACAAACTCGAAAAGATCGTCAGCAACCTGCTGAGTAACGCCTTTAAGTTTACCCCGGAAGGCGGCCGGATCGACGTGCGCGTTTCGGTCACCGGCGGTGGTCCGTACGGGGCCGCCCAGATTGCGGTGCATGACTCGGGCATCGGCATTCCGCCCGACCGGCTCGGGCGCATCTTCGACCGCTTCTACCAGGTGGACGGCTCGCACACCCGCGAACAGGAAGGCACGGGCATCGGGCTGGCCCTCACCAAAGAACTGATCACCCTGCACCGCGGCAGCATTACCGTACGCAGTGAGGAGGGCCAGGGCACCTGCTTCACGGTGCGGCTCCTGCTGGGCAACGCGCACCTGAAGGCGGACGAAATCATTGCGGTAACGGGCACCGGCGACGTCCGCCCCGAAGCGCCGTCGCCCTTCCCCGAAGAAACCGTCCCCGGGCCGGCCGGGCCCGAAGCGGAAGCCCACGACAACCGGCCCCTCGTGCTGGTGGTGGAAGACAATGCCAGTGTCCGCCGGTACATCCTCGACCACTTCGGGGGCCATTACCGCATGATGGAGGCCCGGGATGGCCAGGCCGGGCTGGAAAGGGCCATTGAGCAGGTGCCCGACCTGGTGATCAGCGACTGGATGATGCCCAGGATGGATGGCGCGGAACTCTGCCGGCGCCTGAAAACGGATGAACGTACCTCCCACATTCCCGTGATCCTGCTCACGGCCCGGGCGAGCGGCGAAAGCCGGGTGGAAGGGCTCGAAACCGGTGCCGACGATTACGTGACCAAGCCGTTCAGTCCCCGCGAGTTACAGGTGCGGGCCAAGAACCTGATCGAGGGGCGGCAGCGGCTCCGGGAACGTTTCGGGCGGGAAGTAAAACTGCAACCCGGGGACGTTGCCGTCACCCCGGCCGATGAACAGTTCCTCAACCGGGCCGTGGCGGTGGTGGAGCAACACCTGTCAGACCCCGATTTTTCCCTGGAGCAGTTTGAAAGCGCAATGACCATGAGCCGGCTGCAGCTGTACCGCAAGCTCAAGAGCCTTACCAACCACGCCCCCGGGGAGTTCATCCGCACGATGCGGCTTAAAAAAGCCGCCCAACTGCTCGACAAGCGGGCCGGCTCCATTACCGAAATTACCTACGAGGTGGGCTTCAACAACCTGTCGTACTTCGCCAAGTGCTTCCGGGAGTACCACGGCGTGACGCCTTCCGAGTACCTGCGCCAGCAGGCCGGCGTGCCCTCCTGACGGGTCAGGCACGCCGGTCCGCCGCCCTGCTTCCCTACTGCGCCAAGGCTCTGCGGAACTGGTACAGCAACCTTTCGAGCAGCCGCAAGTCCTCGGTTACCACCTCGCCGGTGGCCTGGATGCCCGACCGGTACACAATGGCCTTGCCGTAGTGCGTCCGCAGCCCGGCGGGCAGGTGCACTTTGGCCAGGAACGTACTGTCGCGACCGGGTACCTGGGAGAGGGTGGCAATGGTGCCCTCCACGGCCCCGAATTCTTCGGAGGGGTAGCCGGCAAACCGGATGAGTACCCGCTGGCCCGGCCTGATCTTGCCCAGGTTGTACTGCGGCACGCGGAGTTCGCCCACGTAGCGGCGGCTGTCAGGCGCTACGTAAAACACTTCCTCGCGGGGAGCCACCGGCTGGTTCTCTTCCACCAGGGTCGCAAAGCGCACCTGCCCATCGACGGGGGCCGTCAGCACGAACTGCCGCTTCCAGTCTTCGGCGGCGCTGCGCAGGGTGTGCAACGACTGCGCGAACCGGCTCTTCTGCTCGCGGATCAGTTTGTCGAGTTCGAACAGTTCCTTGCGCTTGGCACGCTGGTCGGCGTGGTTGGTAATCAGGGCGGAGCCCAGTTGTTTAACGGGCATGCGCCGGCCCAGCAGTTTGCTCTCCTCCCGCTTTAATTCGGCCGGGGCAATTACCTTTTCGGCCGCCAGTTGCTGCTGCACCCGGTACGCCTGCTCGGCCAGCCGGTAATCCTGTTCCAGAATGGCTTGCTGCTCCTTCAGGTTGGTTTCCAGCCTTTTCAGGTCATCCAGTTCCGATAGCAGCATGCCTTTGCGGGCCACGTAGTACCCGTCGGCCAGGGACGCGAGCAGTTCGGTGTAGGCCTGGTAGTAGGTTTCGTAGGCCGGCTGCAACTCGCCCAGGTGGTTGTAGCCGGGCGGGGAGAGCGTTCCCAGGCGTTCGGGGCGGCCGGCCGGCATCCAGGCGGCCAGCGTGTCGAGGTGCGCCGCGAGGGCGAGCACCTGGTCGTGGTGCGCCGTGCTTTCCAGGTACGCCAGGGGCGCCCCCCGGCGCACCCGGGTACCGTCCGCTACGAACAGCCGGACGAGCTTGCCGTCTACCCGGGCGGTAACCGGCTTGGGGGCGTTGGCGGTGGTGAGCCGGAAAGGGGCCCGCACCAGGTCGGGGTAGCGGATGAGCCAGGCGGCCAGCAGCAGCAATAGCAGCAACAGGCCAAACAGGGAAATGCCCCAGCGGACCAGCCACGCGGGGCGACGGCTGATGATGTCCTGCGCTTCTTCGCTGCGCAGGGACAGGGCAACGGAACGGGATCCGCGGGGAGGGGAAGGAGAGGGCATGGCTGGATTCGGATTGTAAAATGGAAAGTGGGTACCGGGGATTAGGGTACGGGGTGATTGGGGGACTGGGCGGCCCGGCTTAGCTGCCCAGCGCCAACTGGTTTTTGACCAGCCGGTAATAGTCGCCCTGCCGGTGCGTGAGTTCGGCGTGAGAGCCGATCTCCGTAATTTCGCCTTTGTGCAGCACCACGATCTGGTTGGCGTGCTGCACGGTGCTCAGCCGGTGGGCCACCACCACCACCGTGCGGCCCCGGAAGAACTGCTCCAGGTTGTGCATGATCACGCTTTCGTTGTTGGCGTCCAGGGCGTTGGTGGCCTCGTCGAAGAACAGGTACTGCGGGTCTTTATACACCGCCCGGGCAATCAGGATGCGCTGCTTCTGGCCCTGGCTGATGCCGTTGCCCTCGGCCCCGATCCTGGTGCCCATCCCCAGCGGCAGGGATTCAATCCAGTCGCCAATGTTCGCTACCTGCACTGCGTGCCGTAACTTGTGGGGGTCGGGGTACTCGTCGCCCACGGCAATGTTGCGGGCAATGGTATCCGAGAAAATAAAGCCATCCTGCATCACCACACCGCACTGGCTCCGCCACAGGGCGTGGGAAAGGTTGCCCAGGCTGGCCTCGCCCACGTGAATTTTGCCGGCAGCGGGCGGGTAGAACTTGAGCAGGAGCTTCAACAGGGTGGTCTTCCCTGAGCCGCTGGTGCCCACAATGGCCGTTACCTTGCCTGCGGGAATGTAGAGTTCAATGCCCTTGAGTACAGGTTCGCCGCCCGGGTAGGCAAATTCCACGTCCTTGAGGAAGACACTTTTGTTTTCGGGCAACGCGTCCGGCGCGGGCCGGCCGGCCGGTTCTTCGTCGGCCAGTTGGTGGATCTCGTTGAGCCGTTCCAGGCTGATTCTGGCGTCCTGGCTGGCCTGCAAAAACTGGATGAGTTGCTCGATGGGGCCGTTGAGCTGGCCCACCATGTACTGCACGGCCAGCATGGCCCCCAGCGTGAGATCGCCCCCGATTACCGCCCTGGCGGCCAGGAACGTGATGAGAATGTTTTTGCCTTCGTTGATGAAGAAGGCGCCGCTCTGCTGGTACTGGTTGAGGGCCAGTCCCTTGACGTCGAGCTTGAACCGGCGGGCCTGCACCCGTTCCCACTCCCAGCGTTTCTGCGTTTCGCTGTTGGCCAGCTTGATCTCCTGCATGCCTTGAATCAGTTGCAGGATGGCGCTCTGGTTTTTGGCTTCCACGTCAAACCGCTTGTAGTCGAGGCGCCGGCGCTTGCGCAGGAAAAAAGCCACCCAGGCGAAGTAGAGGCCGCTGCCGGCGAAGAAGACGGCGAACACCGGTGGGTGGTAGAAAGCCAGCACCGCCCCGAAAATCACCACGTTGAAGAGCGAAAACAGGGTTTGCAGCGTGGTATTGGTGAGAAAGTGCTCAATGCGGCGGTGGTCGCCGATGCGCTGCATAAGGTCACCTACCATCTTGGTATCGAAAAAGGAGAGCGGCAGCCCCATGAGCTTGATGAAGAAGTCGGAAAGGATCGCGAAGTTGATGCGGGCACTCACGTGCAGGAGAATCCAGCTGCGGATGAAGTCTACGGCCGTACGTCCCATGAACAGCATCAGCTGGGCGGCCAGCACCAGGTAGATGAAGTTGAGGTTTCGCGTAGCAATGCCCACGTCCACCACCGATTGCGTGAGGAACGGGAAAATAAGTTGCAGCACGCTGCCGATGAGCAGTCCGATGGCGAGTTGCAAGAGGAGTTTGCGGTAGGAAAACAGGTACGTGACCAACCGGGTCCAGCCGGCTCCCGCCGGGGCTTCCTCCTCGCTTTCAAAGAACGCGGGGGTGGGTTCGAGCAGCAGGGCAATGCCTTCGGCCGCTTTCCCGGGGGATGCATCCGCCCAGCGGGCCATAAAGTCGGCGTAGGTATACGTAATGAGTCCCTTGCCCGGGTCGGCTACGTGTACTTTGGCCCGGCCCGGTTGTCGTTTGCGCCCTTCGATCCGGTGCACCACCACGAAGTGACTCTGCTCCCAGTGCACAATGCAGGGCAGGGGCGCTTCTTCCCGCAACTGTTGGAAAGCGAGGCGGGCCGCCATCGTGCGGAAGCCGATTTGTTCGGCGGCCTGGCTGATGCCCAGCAGCGATACCCCTTCGCGGCTGATGCCGCTGCGCTCCCGGAGCTGTTGCAGGCTGAAGGTTTTGCCGTAGTGCCGGGCAATCATGCGCAGGCAGGTGGGCCCGCAGTCCATGGCGTCAAATTGCTGGTAGGTTGGAAAGGTTGCCATACGTATTTTTTTTCGGCGCGCCGGGCAGGAGCAATTACGCGCGTGACAAATAAAAAATCTTTTCGTGGCTCAGCCTACGGGTCCGATGGCGTTTGCCGCAGAATGAGATAATCCTGTCACACTTTGAGACAATCGTGTTGTCTCCGCATAAAAGGCGGTTCTGGTGCGGAAAAGGCGGTTTTTAAATTGAGATACGCGTGTTACGGATTGAAATTCCCGTGTTAGGCATCCGGCGGCCGGGGGCCCTACCTTTGCTTCCGCCGAAACGAAGTACCACACGGCGTGGCTACGGGACATGAGGCGCAACCCACAACAAACAACCTAATCATTATGAAAAAGATCAAAGCAAAGAAGCTCACCCTCAACAAGACCAGCATCGCCCAGCTGGACAACTTCCAGCAGAACCAGATCAAAGGCGGCATGCGCAGACAAACCGAAGAGACCCTTTGCGGTCAGGAGTGCTCTACCGGTAACATTTGCGTACTCTAATCCCTCTCAGACCGGCTGCCGGCCTTTGCCGGCAGCCTGTTTTTCCCACTGCCATCTCCTTCCTGCCCCGCCTCCTGCATGCAACACCCCTACACCCTTTCGCGCCTGTTTATCCATTGCGTCCGGGGTTCGCCCCCGGCATAGCTCCCCAACCCATGCAACTGTTCCAACCAGAAGCACGCCCCGCCCCGGCCGGGTATTTACAACAATGCCAAGCCATTGCGCAGCAATTTCTGCGGGCACCTGCCCCCGGGCCGGACCCCGGGCTGTTGACCGGCCTGGGCGGACAAGCGCTGTTCCTGCTGCACTATGCCCGGCTGCACGGCGATCAGGCGTACTATAACCTGGGGCATTCGCTGTTGCAAAACGCGCTGGACGCCGGGCAAACCGGCGGCATTGCGCACACGCACTGCGGGGGGCTGGCCGGGCTGGGCTGGGCGGTCATGCACTTGCACGGGCACGGGTTGCTGGATGCCGACGTCAACGAACTGCTCGGGCCCCTGGATGGCTTCCTGGAGGAAGCGCTTTTCTCCGACCTGGCGCAGGGGGAATACGATTTTCTGCACGGCCCGCTGGGCACGGCCCTGTACTTTTTCCGGAGAATGGCGTACACCCCCGGCGCGGCCCGGGTGTTGCGCGCTTTCGTGCCCGCCCTCGGGGGCCTGGCCGTCCGGTCGGGGAATGCGCTCCGGTGGGAATCCAGGCTGGACGAGAGTGGCCGGCGGGGTTACAACATTTCCCTCTCCCACGGCATGGCAAGCCTGGTGACGTTGCTGAGCAAACTGTACGCGGCGGGCATTGCCACCGACGCGATCCGGCCCCTGCTGCACGGGGCCGTCGCCTATATCCTGGGGCAGGAACTGCCCCCTGACCAGTACCCTTCCTGCTTCCCCACCTATTCACTGGAAACCGAGGGCCAATGGGTTGCCAGCCGGCTGGCATGGTGTTACGGGGACCTGGGCATTGCCTCCGCGCTCTGGCTGGCGGGGCGCGCTGCCGGAGAGCGCTGCTGGCGGGAAAAAGCAGCGGCGGTTTTCAGCCGGGCGGCCCGTCGTACCGACCTCCGGGAAGCAGGGGTAGTCGATGCCTCGTTGTGCCACGGCACGGCCGGCATCGCCCACGTATTCAACCGTGCCTATCACCAAACCGGCATGGCGGCCCTGCGGTCGGCCCGCGACTACTGGCTCCAGCAAACCGGGAGCCTGGCCACGTACGCCGATGGGCTGGCCGGCTACAAGAGCTACCACGGCAAAAGAGCCGGCTACGTCAACGACGCCAGCCTGCTGGAAGGCACGGCCGGCATTGGCCTTGCCTTTATGGCCGCGGCCGACCCCCTTTACCTGACCTGGGACGAATGTCTGTTACTCAGCTGACGCTATGAACACCCTCCTCCAGCCATTGGATTTTCTCGTGTTTCGCACGCCCCTCCTGCCTTTTTCAGACTGCCGCGACCTCTCGGCTGCCAGGCTGAAGGCGTTGTATGGGCAAGCCGCCCTGCAGGAAGCTTTGTTTATCGCTTCTCCCGAACTCTGCGAAGTATTGCAGGCCTGGCTGCGGGGCGAACCCGGTACGCCCCGGGAACAGGAGAAGCTGGAACTGACGCTGACCAAGTACCTGTTGCGCATGGCGTACCGCCCCACGCCGTACGGCCTTTTTGCGGGCATTTCCCTGGCGACAATGGGCAGCAAAACCGGCGTGCGGCTGGTGGAACGAGCCCGGTACCAGCGCCACAGCCGGCTGGACATGGATTACCTGTGCGCCCTTGCCGGCCGGCTGGGCGAGCACCCTGAGCTCCGGGAAGTGCTCACCTACTACCCCAACAACACCCGGTACGCGATTGGCGAACAACTGCGCTACGTGGAGTACCGCGTTTTCAAGAAGATGCGGACGCACCATTTGTCCAACGTGGACCACACGGTATACGTGCAGCGGGTACTCGACCGGGCCCGGGGAGGCGCCAGGCCCCCGGAACTGGCGGCCGTGCTGGTAGACGAGGAGGTTTCCCCCGAAGAAGCGCGGGCATTTGTGTCGGAGATGATCGGCAGCCAGCTGCTGGTAAGCGAACTGGAGCCGGCCCTTACGGGAGAGGCGTACATGCAGCGGCTGATCCGCATCCTGGCGGCGTACCCGGCGGGCCACGCCGTGGCCGCCCGGCTCGGTGACCTGGCCGACCGCCTCCGGGCACTGGACGCCAACCGCCCGGGAAACGCCCCGGAGACGTACCGGCACATCACCCGCCGGCTCGGGGAGATGGATACGCCCTTTGAGCCCGGCCAACTCTTCCAGGTAGACATGCACAAGCCCGCCCGGTCGGCTTCGTTGCACCTGCGGGTGGTGGACGCGTTACGGGGAGCCATTGACTTGCTGGCCCGGGTGCAACCGTACCGCGAACCTGAGGCGCTGAAGAGGTTCCGGGAGGCTTTTCAGCGACGCTACGAAGAACAGGAGGTGCCCCTGTTGCACGCCCTGGACACCGAAGCCGGCCTGGGGTACCCGGCGTTTGAAGGAGACACGGCCGACTACAGCCCCCTGCTCGAAGGAATCCCGGTGAAACAGGGAGGGACCTCTCCCGCCGGGTACGCCTGGTCGCCGTGGCAGCAGTTCCTGCTGGAGCAGTACAGCCAGGTGCTCGACGGGCAGCAAACGGTGCTGCAACTCGACGACCAGGAATTGCCGCCCCCCGAAAAGGCCGCGCCGCGCCTCGCCAGTTCACTCTACACCATCGGCAGCGTGATGGCCCCTTCGGCCGACGCCATTGACCGGGGTGAATTTACGGTGTACCACTACGCCACCGGCGGCCCTTCGGCGGGTACGCTGCTGGGCCGCTTCTGCCACCTGGACCCGCAACTGACCGGCTGGGTAAAGGAGGCGCTGCACCAGGAGGCGCAAAGCCAGCCGGAGGCGGTGTTTGCCGAAGTCGCGCACCTCAGTCAGGGCCGGACCGGCAACGTTTCGGCCCGCCCGGTGCTGCGGCCCTACGAGATACCCATCCTGGTACACGCCGGCGCGGACGAAGACCATACCATTCCCCTGCACGACCTGCTGCTGTCGGTGCGGAACGGTCGCCTGGTGCTGCGTTCCCGCAAGCTCGGTAAAGAAGTGATTCCGCGGCTCAGTTCCGCCCACAACTACGCGCACAACAACCTGCCCGTGTACCAGTTCCTGTGCAGTTTACAGCACCAGTCGGTACAAGCCGCCCTGAGGTGGCACTGGGGGGCCCTCGAAGGGGCGCCATTCCTGCCCCGGGTGGTGTACGGCAAGGTGATCCTGGCCAAGGCCCGCTGGCTGCTCAAAGAAGCCGAACTGGCCGCCCTGCAAGCAGCCAGGGAACCCGGGGCGCTGGCGGCCGGGTTACGGGCATTGCGGGAGCGGCGGGGGTTGCCCCGGTGGGTGACCGTGAGCGACGGCGACAATACGTTGCCGCTGGACCTGGAAAATGCCCTCTGCCAAAGGGTGCTGGTGCAGGTGAGCCGCAGCCACCGCCGCCTGGCGCTGGAAGAAAGCCTGTTCCACGAAGCCAATCTTTGGGTGGAAGGGCCCGAAGGGCTTTTCACCCATGAGTTCATCCTCCCCTTCCGGGCCGGGCCCCCGGTTGCCGCGCCAGTTCCGTCACGGACACGGCGGGACCACCGGGCCACCAGGGCCGTACCGCGCCGGTTTGGGGCAGGCTCGGAGTGGCTGTACTTTAAACTGTATACGGGGGTAAAAACCGCCGACCAGGTGCTTACCGAAGTGCTCAACCCCCTCACGGAAAACCTGCTGGCCGACGGGGTGATCGACAAGTGGTTCTTTATCCGCTACGCTGACCCCGAACCTCACCTGCGGGTGCGGTTCCACGGAGCGGGCACCTTTTACGCCGAAGTCATCCGCCGGCTGCACCAAAGGCTGGAGCCACTGATGGCCGCCACCCTCGTTACCAGGCTGCAAACAGATACGTACCAGCGGGAACTGGAGCGGTACGGGGCCGAAAGCATTGAAGCCACCGAAACCCTGTTCTTCCACGACAGCGCCGCCACCGTGGACGTGCTCTCCCTGCTCGGGGGCGATGCCGGCGAAGCCCTGCGCTGGCCCCTCGCCCTGCGCGGGGTGGATCAACTGCTGGCGGATTTCGGCCTTGACTTAACGGCGCGTAAGGCCCTGCTCGACCCGCTGCACGACCGCTTTAAACGGGAGTTTAACGCCAACACGCCGGAGGGTAAAAAGGCCCTCGGCGACAAATTCCGGCGGGAGCGGAAAGTCATCGAGCAGGTGCTGGCACCGGGCTATGAACCGGGTGAACTCCTGGCGCCAGCCTTTGCCCGGTTCGGGACCAGGTCGCGCCAGTGGGCCGACGTGGTGGCGCACCTGCGGGGGGAAACAACGGGCGTTCCCCTCAACGAGCGGCTGGCTAGCTACGTGCACATGTTTCTGAACCGGTTTTTCCGTTCCCGCCAGCGGATGCACGAGTTGGTGATCTATGACATGCTGCACCAATACTATGCTTCACAACTGGCCCGGCAAAAGCAGGCCGCACGCCTCTGATGCAGCTTTGCACCTGCGTTTGAGGGAAAATGCGGTTGACGGCCGCTGAGAAATCCTCCAGATGATCAGTACTGAGTGCCCTATTCCACCCAAAAGAATGGCTTGACTGGACGTATAATTCGTAAATTAGCGGCTTGCTTCTTAACTCAAACCAATAGAATCAACCGCGCCCGGTAGCTTTCTGGGGAAATGATCAGAAAATGGGCTGGCGGCAGAACAACTCATGCAGTATGCTTACTGTTGAAAAAATAGGTGGCACTTCCATGAGCGCCCTCTCCGAAGTATTACAGAATATTATTCTGTTTGAACGGGCTGGCGCTCAACTCTACAACCGGATCTTCGTGGTCTCAGCCTTTGCGGGGGTAACCAACTGGCTGCTCGAAAACAAAAAGACGAAAGAACCGGGCGTGTACCACCGGTTTGCTGACTACCAGGAGTTTGGCCGTTCCCTGCAGGAGCTTACCGAAAAACTTCAGCAGATCAACAAAAAATACGAGCCGCTGGGATTAAACCTGGTCCAGGCCGACGACTTCATTGCCGAAAGAATCGGGCAGGCCCAGAAATACCTGGAAAACCTGGCAAACGTGTTGGCTTCCAGGTACGTAAGCAGCGAAGGCATCCTGCTGGCGGCCCGGGAAATTCTGGCTTCCATCGGCGAATCCCATTCGGCCTTTAACCTGGCTAATATTCTTCAAAACCGGGAGATTCACGCCACGCGGGTGGACCTGGGCGGTTTTTACGATCACCATCCGTTTACCATCGATGAGCGCATTGTGCATTCTTTACAAGGCATTGCCTTTGAGAAGACCATCTGTGTGGTAACGGGCTATACCAAAGGTACTGAAGGCATCATGCGGGAGTTTGACCGGGGCTATTCGGAAGTTACCTTCAGCAAAGTTGCCGTGGCAGTAGCCCCTCAGGAAGCCATTATTCACAAAGAGTACCACCTGTGCACGGCCGATCCGGAACTGGTGGGCCTCAGCAACTGCGTGCCGGTCGGGAATACCAACTACGATGTAGCCGACCAATTGGCCGACGTAGGCATGGAAGCCATTCACCCCAAAGCATCAAAGCCCCTGGAAATGAATGGGATCAACCTGCGCATCAAGAATACCTTTGATCCCCGGCACGCGGGTACCCTCATTACCCGTCACTACGTATGTCCCCACAAGCGGGTGGAAGTAATTACGGGAACCGATCAGGTACTGATTATTGATATTTATGACCCCCTGATGGTAGGGGCAATCGGGTCAGATCTGCAGATTATGCAGGTGTTTCAGCGCTATGGCATCAGCTACATCTTCAAGGCTACCAGCGCCAACAGCATTTCGCTGGTGATCTGGGAGAAACACTTTACGCCCAGGCTCATCGAGGAGTTAGCGGCAGATTTTGAACAGGTCACTACCGAACCGGTTGCCATTGTGTGCATGATTGGTTCTAACATGGATCAGCCGGGGGTACTGGCCAAAGCTGCCGGCGCCCTGGCTCAGGCTGACATCAATATTGTCAGTGCCGGATTTTCCCTGAAAAAGGTGAATATTCAATTCATTGTCGCCCGTCAGGACTTCAGGCAAGCCATTGTTCATCTGAACCGGACGATGTACTTCTGATTTTGCTTGCCCCTGGCCCGATAAGCTTCCCTTAGAAGTAATCCCTCCTTACAAAAGTGACTCTCCCGCCTGTTGCGTGCTGTGCGCACCGGACACGCTGCCGGATCAGGACATCCTGGCTTCCGGGCACGGCAAGGGTGGACCTCAAGCCAGGGCTTGCGCTGCGGTCCAGCCACCGGTCATGTTCTCATCGGGCGGCTGTGGCGTAGCGTCAAATACGGAGACGCGTACTTAAAAAGCCATTCAGATGTGCAGCGTCCGTTTGCAGGGCTGGAAACTTATTTTCAAATTTACAAGAATCCAAAGACTCGCCAATATCCAACCCGAATCACCCGGTAGAAGTGTATTACAAATTAAAGGAGAAACACCCGCTTGAAAAAGTACAAAATATTACCCGGCCCTGAGCGCCTTTCTCCACCTTAACGCTTCGGGTTTCCAGTCCTGCTGCCGGGAAGCACCACACTGGTTCAAGTGGTAATCAGCAAACGTTGGGTGAGAAACAGCCGCATGATGCGGGTGGTATCCGACGCTCACTCAGAAAGAAATTTCAATAAATCAACTTAACACTATATCTTGTGAACTACCGCGCCATTGAAGATTTGAACCGGCATATTGTAACCGGCCTTCACAAAGTACCCGTTGGCACTGATCTCATTGTAGGCATCCCCCGAAGCGGGCTGCTGGCTGCCAACTTGTTGGCACTCCACCTGAATTTGCCATTAACGGATCTGGAAGGATTCCTTCAGGGACGGCTCCTGCACTCGGGCGACCGTTTGAAAAAGTCGCTCAAACCGTTTGAGGCGTACAAGCGGGTGGTGGTAGTTGACGACAGCGTGTACACCGGCACTGCGATAGCGCAGGCAAGAAAGAGACTCGAAGGGGTACATCCGGAAAAGGAACTCTTTTTCACGGCCGTCTACGTGGTGCCCGAGGCAAAAAGCAGCGTTGATTTTTATTTCAACGTATGCCCGTGGCCGAGGGTGTTTGAATGGAACATCATGCACCATAACATGCTGGAGAAGTGCTGCGTGGATATCGACGGAGTGCTCTGCAAAGACCCCACCGAAGATGAAAACGACGACGGAGAACGGTACGAACAGTTTCTGTGCGAGGCCAAAACGCTTTTCATCCCCAGCAAAACAATAGGCTACCTGGTCACCAACCGGCTGGAGAAGTACCGGAGCCAGACGGAAACATGGCTTGCCAAGAACAATGTCAAGTATAATCACTTGATCATGCTGAACCTGCCCAGCAAGGAAGCCAGGCTGAAGGCCAACAACCACGGCGGATTCAAAGCATCGGTATACCTTAAGTATGACTGCTACCTCTTCATTGAAAGTTCCGAATGGCAAGCCAAACAAATTGCTAATATTTCAGACAAACCGGTCTATTGCGTTGACACCCGGAGGATGGTTTATCCCGAACCCATATACAGGACCGGACGGCGGGTCAAACGGTTGGTGAAAAGAATACTGAAGAAGATAAACTTATAATGCGTGGCAACCGGTTGCTATAACGGGCAGTAGCCAAACAATTTTGCACATTCAATGTATGAGACCTACGTACTATGACCTGATCGTGGTCGGTTCCAGCTTCGCCTCCACCTTCTTTCTCAAAAAATACCTGGCCAAAGCCCCCGCTTCGGCCCGGGTGCTGGTGCTGGAAAGGGGGCACCTCTATCCCCACCCCGAACGCGTCAAGGAACTGCGCGGCGAACCCACCGCCTACGCCGCCCTCAACCCCCACCACAACGATACGTTCATCAACAAGAGCGCCGGCGACAAGGCCTGGCGCTTTGCCACCGGCTTCGGCGGCAGTTCCAACTGCTGGGTGGGCTGCACGCCGCGCTTTCTGCCCAACGACTTCCGCATGAAGCAACGCTACGGCATTGCCCGGGACTGGCCGCTGGACTACGACGACCTGGACCCCTACTACGACGAGGTGGAAACCATCATGGCCATTTCCGGCCCCGACGAAACGCCCTTCCCGCGGAAAGGGGCTTACCCCCAGCCGCCCCACCTGTTTACCTCGGTAGACAAACTCCTGCACCAGAAATACGGCAAGCTCTACATCAACCAGCCCACGGCCCGGGCCCGCACCCCGGTGGGCACCCGCAACATGTGCTGCGCCAGTTCCACCTGCAGCCTCTGCCCGGTCAACGCCAAGTTCACCATCGAAAATTCGGGCATGGGCGTCTACGAAGACTCCCGGGTGGAACTGCGCTACGGCGCCCAGGTGCACCACCTCTCCCTGGCCCAGAACCGGGCTCAGCAGATTCACTTCGTGCAGGACGGCAAGGAGCAACAGGCCACTGCCGATGCGTTTGCCCTGGGGGCCAACGCCATCTTCAACGCCCACATCCTGCTCAACTCGGGCGACACCAACCCCCACACGGGCAAGGGCATCGGCGAGCAGATCGGCACGCAGGTGAGTGTGTACCTGGACAAGCTGGCCTGCGTGGGCGGCAGTACGTACGTGCCGGCCAACGGCTACATGCTCTACGACGGCGAGCACCGCAAGGAGCACGCCGCCTGCCTGATCGAGTCGAGCAACGCGCCTTTCGTGCGCATGGAGCGGGGCAAGTGGCGCGACATGGCCATTTTCCGGATGGTCTTCGAGGAGTTGCCCCACGCCCACAACTACGTGGCTCCCTCCGCTGACCGGCTCAAGCCCGAGGTGCACTTCCAGGGCCCCTCCGAGTACGTGCGCAAGGGCATTGCCAACATGGAGAAAAAGCTGCCCGAACTCTTTTCGTGCCTGCCGGTGGAGAAGCTGGAGTTCGGCGTTCCGTTTCCCACCGAGTCGCACATTCTGGGCACCACCCGCATGAGCAGCGACCCCAAGGAAGGCGTGGTGGACAAACACCTGCTCCACCACCAGTACCGCAACCTGTTTGTGCTGGGCAGCGGCAGTTTTACCACCTACACGCCGGCCAACCCGACCCTTACGCTCTCGGCCCTCTCGCTGCTGGCCGCCGACAAATCTTTTTGAAGATGAATTGCTCAAAAAGGTTGTATGGTTGAATGGTTGAATGGTTATATGGCTGATTGTTGCATTGCCCAATTGTTTTTCCTGCCGGAATCACTCTATAACAATCAGCCATACAGCCATATAACCATACAACATAACCATACAACCTTCTTAGTCAGTTTATCCAGTGTCTCCCGTCTAATGTTTCATTCCCATGCGCAGAAGAAACTTCCTTAAAATAGCCGGTGCCGGCACGGCCGCCGTAGTTGCCCTGCCCGCCGTCTGGTACAAGTCTATTTCCCTGCACGAGGCCGCCGCCGGCATCATTACCCGCGAACTGAGTTACCTGAAGCTGGAACCCAAGGGCGTGGCGCGGTTCGTGGACGAATACCTGAAGGACTCCTGGAGCCGGTTCCCCGCGAATAAGATAAAGCCGTACTACGTCCTGCACAAGGGTGCCGATCCGTCGGAGGTTACCGACCTGACGAGCAAGTACCTGCTTTCTTCCGATTTCTTCATCAACAAAATGGATGATACCAAAACGGTGCAGTACGTCGGGTTGTACAACCCGTACCGGAGTCCCTGCGCCAACCCGTTCTCCTCCCTGCATTACCCCGACGTCGTTTCTTAACCCGGGCAACGGGTGGCATTGGGGAAGCAGAGCCTGATTTGATGGTGAGGTGGTTTCACCCGCCCGGAACCGGCGCAGCAGCCGGTAACTTAGTGGGCGCAGGGTTGTGGTTCGGTTTTGTGAAAGGCTCGAAAACGCAACACCTTTCCCAATACCAAATCCCTGGTCAGTAATTCGTCGCCCGGAGCGGCTGCCTTCAGGACGAACTCCTGCCGCTGACCGTTCCGGATATAGGTTACCCGTGCCGGTCTGCGTTTAGCTACGTAATTTTTAAATTCAAAAAATACCATGAATTTATTTTCTGCCGCTGTTTGCTGCAATGTAGAGTCGGTGGAAGACACAATTTCTACCAGGTCTTTCTGGTAATCGAAAACCTGGAAACTGACCGGTACCAGGTAGTGATTGGTAACATTGCCCTCCGTACGCAGGTTGGAGAACATTGAAAAAGAGTTCTCCGTTTTAAGCCCGATGTAAGGGCTCAAGCCATTCAAGAAAACCAGGACGGGTACCAGCAGGAAGAAAGCGCCCGGCACGCTAAAGGAAAGCGCCGCTGTCTCGTTGGTCTTTGTGCGCGCGGTTGTGCGCATAAACCACCCCAGCAATGCAATGTACAAGAGGCCATAAACCGTCCAGCAGACGTACCAATAGGAGGATAGCGGTACGTAAAGCCTTCTGGTCACAATTAAAACCGCGACCATTCCGGCCAGCCAGAACCCAAGCAGCAGCAGCAGTCTTACCGGGCTGAACGCCGGAGGCGTTTCTCTCGATAGTACCCGCTTTACTTTCCGGCCTGCGTCCAGCAGCCTGACGAAAAAACGGGGGCTGATGAAAAGGGCATACAGGGCAAATACCATCGATGAAAAATCATAAAAGGCATTGTAATCGCTGTACGCAAGAATGAAGTGAAAAACCACGCCCAACAGAATGCCCCAGTTACGGGTTCTCCGAAAGCATAAGAGAATGGGGATTGCCGCTTCAACCAGTAAAGTGAAGTAGGCGTTTGCCGCAAAAATTGCCGGTGACAAGGGAATGATGGCGTCCAGGTGTTGTGCTTTCAGCAGATCGGTCGCGCAACTGGAGGCAGGCGCAAAAAAACCACCATTGATCTTGTGAAAGACGGCGTAAAAGTATAAAAGCAGCAGCTCGATTCGTACCACCGGCGCAAAGGTTTCCAGCCAGCGGCTCTCTTCTACCCGAAAACTTTTATTCTTCACAATGTGGTACAGCAACGCCTGGATGATGGTGAGGTTTACAAAAGCAGTAAACAACCAGTGATTGCTGGTGACAGGCATATTGTCGAAAGCGTCGAGTAGCTGCAACGAGATCAGCAGCAGAAACGGACCGATTGTGGGTTTGAAGATGATCCAAACCGCAACCACTGGCATCAGAATGTAGTGAAAACGCGTACCGAACAACTCGGAGTGTGCCAGGTGAAAAAGGGTAGCGACTCCCCATAGACAACGGAATGCTTTAAACTGCCAGGTTGCAGCCGTTGAAGCATCGTGTGAATCTCCAGAGGTTCCTGCTCCCTTGACAAAGTAACTAACTCCGGAAAATGCAGACATGTTTAGTAAAGACATTGGTACAGATATAGGAATTGGCAATTACCGTGTTCTTTATCGTATGGCGTTTTTGAGAATCAGGGATGAGGGTAAAGACCTGCGGGTTAAGACAATATTAGTAATTTTTTCCCACCGATTCTTCCTGCACCTCCAGCCGGTGTGCCCCGCCAACCAGCCGGTCAGGTAAGGAATCGGCCGTTACAGCGTCTTCGAGGAGCTGGTGCCCGTTGGACAACGGCAGTTGAGAACAGATGATGGTGGATCTGCGGACGCTGTGGGGTTATTACATTAAGACGCTGCATGGCAGGAACTGCTCCCAAGCAAGGGCGGAGCGGGACGAGCCGTGCATTTTACCCTTGCTTGGGAGCAGTTGCGTGCATAGCTTGCATGCTAAGATAACAGGCGGGTGAAAGGCGCTTTTTTCCCAGATACAACTTTTTGGAATCGGCTGGCTGTAGCACATCGGTTGGACCACTACAATAATTAAAAAGATGGATACAAAGTACAGTTTTTTCTTTCTTCGCCTGCCAGTGGCAATGAGTATGTTCGGGCACGGTTTGGTTCGGTTGCCGAAGCTCGGCGAATTTGCAGCGGGAATGACAAAGCAGTTTAAAGATTCGATTTTGCCGGAAATGCTGGTTTTGCCTTTTGGATATGCTTTGCCGTTTATCGAACTGATCGTCGGTATCCTGCTGATTGTGGGTTGGCACACAAAAATTGCCATTTATGCGGGATTGCTCACGATGGCAGCGCTTGTTTTCGGCAGTTCGACGATTGAAGGCTGGGGTGCCATTTCTGCTCAGTTGATCCACGCACTTTATTTTGGCATGTTGCTGTATTTCCTTCCTGAGGACAGATTTTCGATAGATGCCAGATCAAGAACTGACGCTTAAACTTTCCTAGAACCGATGCCAGAACAGACTAAGGCCGACGACCAGCACAAGGCCGATCTGTATGGTAGTCAGTACGTAGATGTAGTTGGTTTGGCCTCTCGACTCGTTGAGCAGTTGCTCGCCCACCGTTAACTGCAAGGTTGACAGTTCGGTCAGGGTTTGGGCCACCTGACCGAACGCGGTATGGCCCGTACCCGCAAAAAGAGCCTGCTGCGCCTCCGGTTGGTTCACCCGCTTCGTCGTTATCTCCGCTTCCAGCTGGTTATACACCGCCAGCCGCTGTTTCAACAAAGTTAACTGGCCGGCTTCTTCAGGCGTCAGTTTGGTCTCGCCGAATTCGGTCAGCAACGAGTCTACCCGGCGGTTGAGGCGATCCAGCGTTACCCCCACCAGGTTTGTACCCGGCTTCGTTTTACCCAGCACGTGGGGTTCGAGCAGCAGCCGTTTCTGGTATATCTTCGAGGTCAGACTGGCAATGATCGCGGTCGGAACCAGGCGGTCCTTGTAGATGGAGGCCGATGCTTGCTGAATTTGACGAACAGTACGACGGCTCAAAAAAATGCTCGTCAGGCTCAGGCCCAACAGGCTAACGATTAACAGGGTGAGCCGCAGGCGTGAACGGGTCTTATGGGTTTGTTCCATGGAATATCCTCCTCTGATCTGTCCCTTTCGGTACAATAAGCGATCCTTTATTGAAGTTCCAGCACCACTACGGAAAAAGGCGGCAGTTGCAGCGTCATCTTTCCATTCCGTAGCGTTGCCCCTTTGAATACGGCGGGTTTAATCTGGTCCGGTTTTTCAAATGTGTTATGGTCCTGGAGCTTAGCCGCGGTTAAAATGCGGCCGGTAACGGTTTTAAGCGTACCGGCAGGAAGGGCAAGGGTAACCGGGTGCGCACGCGTAGCGTCAATGTTGACCAGGGAAACGTGCAGCCGGCCATTTCGGTCCCGGGAAGCGGAAGCCGACACGGCCGGCAATTTTTCGTTTCCAACCACGTACGCCGGCGTCTTTACCTCCACTGGTAACAACACGGCTCCCTGGTGCACCTTATACATTTCCATCACGTGGTAAGTAGGCGTAAGAATCATCTTCTCCTCATGCGTGAGAATGACGGCCTGCAGCACGTTGATGGCCTGGGCCAGATTCGCCATCCGGACCCGGTCGCAGTGGTTGTGGAATATGTTGAGCGTGGTGCCGGCAATCATGGCGTCCCGCATGGTATTCTGCTGGAACAAAAACCCGGGATTGGTGCCCGGTTCTACCTCGTACCAGCCGCCCCACTCATCCACGATCAAGGCCACTTTTTTTGCGGGGTCATATTTATCCATAATGGCCGAATGTTTCCGGATCAACTCCTCCATCTGCAAGGCGCGCTGCATCGTGGTAAAGTATTGCGATTCGGAGAAGGTGGTGGATGGGCCTTTTTTCTCCCAGTCAATCACCGAGTAGTGGTGCAGCGCCACCCCTTCCAGCAAGGTTTTGGGAATGTTCTTCATCAATACTTCCGTCCAGTTGTAGTCATCCGAACTGGCCCCGGAAGCAATCCGGAAAATACCGCCCTTATTGTTGGTCCAGTCCCTGACGAAGGTGGCGTACTTGCGGTATTCATTGGCGTAGTAATCGGCCGTCATGTTGCCGCCGCACCCCCAGGCTTCGTTGCCAATGCCCCAGTATTTCACGTTCCAGGGTTTTTCGCGTCCGTTTTCCTTGCGGAGCGCCGACATAGGGCTTTCGCCGCCGAAGTTGACGTACTGCACCCAATCGGCCAGTTCCTGCACCTGTCCGCTCCCGATATTGCCGGCTAAGTAGGGCTCCGTACCCAGCAGTTCACACAGGTTGAGGAAGTCGTGCGTGCCGAAGCTATTGTTTTCGGTAACCCCGCCCCACCAGGTGTTGACAATGCTGGGCCGCTTTGGTTTCGGGCCGATGCCGTCTTTCCAGTGATAGGTATCGGCAAAGCAACCGCCGGGCCAGCGCAGGTTGGGAATCTGCAATTGCCTGAGCGCTTCCACGACGTCGTTGCGCACGCCGTTGGTATGCGGAATTCTGTTGTTGTCCTCGCCGACGTAAAAGCCCCCGTAAATGCAGCGGCCCAGATGCTCGGCAAAATGACCGTAAATGTGTTTGCTTATCGTATCCCCGGCCTGGTCGGCGCGAACCGTTATCGAGGTTGCCGGTTGTTGGGCATACGCGTAACCAGTCAGTAGAATGGCTAAAAGGGCCGCATACCCAGCAGCCCGTGTTCGTGGCAAGTGCTTCATCCGGTAGTAAGTTCTGCCCAAAAGTACTTAAAATAGCTACGTTGTCCTCTCGGGCAGCGATGATGGTTTACTTACTGCGCCCGGGAATACATCCGAGTGAAGTTGATTGAGGTGGCGAAAGCCTTCCAGGTCAGTCACTACTTACCGTACTTTGGTAGTCTTTCTTCGCCAAAATCATTCGCCAGCCGCATGAACCACAGATTACGGACCAGACCATTCGAGATGCGCAGGCCACGGACCTCCCCCTGGTCGTCACGGACCACTACTACTGTCTGGGGCAGGGTAAATGACGGTATAAGCTTCAAAGGAAATTCCAGGCGGTCCTTGGCTAAGGGTTTGAGGGGCGTTTCTCCGGCGTGGACATGGGCCAACCGGAGCGTGTCATGTTTTAAGCCAATGGTATACATAGCCTCTAACTCCGGACTGTAGTATTTGCCCACGTACGTTTGAAGCTCCTCTTTGGCAGGGGTATAGGCCTCGACCCGGCTGGCCGGGTGGTCTCCATTCTGGTGAAGCGTTAGTTTAGTGACTTTCCCGTTTGCTGCCTTATGGAAGGTTACCCGGACCGGCGCTCCCTTCATCTGGAAGGTGGTATCTGACGAAGCAACCAGTTCAAACGGAGCCTGACCGGGAGCCTGACCCACCAACCGGTCTTGTTCGCGCTTGACCGAGAGCACAAAGCCCGGCGCCAGTTGATACTCCCCTGCGTACTGATTCAATAGTTTCTCATCTATTTTATATACCTGGACCGCCGGGGATAAGGGGGTGGGCTTACGGGGGGAGTCTTTTTTAAGCTGTCCCGCCAGATACAGATCGGCCAGGTCATAAACCGCCTTCCCGGCATCAAACTCGGCGGCATTGCTGAGCACAATAAAACCATAATCCGCTTTGGGAAAGTAACTCAGAAACGAACGATACCCGGCGTCGGCTCCGTTGTGGGCATATTGCGCCAGTCCTTTGTAATTGCCATGCAAAAGGCCAAAGGAATAAGGTAACGTGTCGCCCTTGGTCAACCGTCCCCGCTCCAGCAGCTGTCCCATGGGGGTTGAGTCCCCAACCCGGGCATTCCGGAAGGCAGCCACCCATTTTGCCAGGTCGGGTATGGTGGTAAACAAACTGGTTGCTCCGGCATTGGCGTAGCTGAGCACACTTTTCCGGTATAACGTTTTAGATTGACCAGGATCTTTGTAGAACGAGTAGGCTCTGTTCCTGACAATGCGTTCGTGGTCATCGTAAAAAGAAGTGTTGGGCATACCCAATGGGCCAAACACATTTTCCTGCATCCAATCCGGAAACGGTTGCTGACCCACCCGGGAGACAACTTCCGCCAGCAGGGTGTAGTTGGTGTTGGAGTAAGCAAACTCGCTGCCGGGTTCAAAGTTCAACTCCTTTTGCCGCCTGAGGAGGTTAAAGATGTGCTCTTTGGTAATCACGTCATCCATCCGCCAGCCCGCCATGGTGAGCAGGGCCCATTGATCGCGCAAGCCGCTGGTGTGGTGAATGAGATGCCGGATGGTGATTTTTTTACCAAAATCGGGCACTTCCGGCAGATGGGTCCGGATGTCGTCATCCAGGGACAGCTTGTCCTGCCGGGCTAACAGGACAATCGCGTACGCAGTAAACTGCTTGGCCAGAGAAGCGGCGTGAAAGATCGTTTGGGCGCCGATGCGGGCCCCTGTTTCCACATCAGCTTCCCCGAATCCCTTTGCATAAACGAGCTTCCCTTGGTGTACAACCCCTACGGCCACACCCGGGCTCCCGGGTTTATTCCATTCGGCGAATAAAGCGTTTACCCTGGGGGCTGGTGCGGAGGAAGCAACCTGAGCGGTGACCCGATGGGCCGCTCCACTGAAAAGGCAAACTGCTAGTAGCAGGCTATACAACGAATTACTACGCATGAGAATAAGGGCTAGGTTATCAGCAGATTATAAGAATAATGCATCAATCAAGGAACGGCTGGTACCGGTAAAGTTGGCGGCCAGGCTGTTTTCAGACCAGATTTAGTATCCTGGTTTGATGAGTACCTTAACAATATAATCATCCTTTCTTATAATTTTTAATTGTATGATCGCCTGGTAACGTCTCCGGAAACGTTACCGGTATGTATTGGTGATAAAGTCTCCAGGCAAAACCGCCAGGTATGAACACAACCGGTTTAAAAGGGAAATACGCAAGCATGACGGGGCTGCTGAGGGTGCCGGGGGCATGATGGTGAATTGCATGGGTATAACAACCAACTGGGTAAAGTTAGGATGGGTAACTCATGCCGACCAGGACAACCTCAAGCCCCGCCGCAAGCGGCTTTTTCACGCCGGTTGACGTGCGGGCCACGACCGCCGTGCAAACAAGCCGGGGAAACATCATTCCCGTAGCCAGCAATGATGGCGAACCGATCAACCGGACGAGGCTTATCTGATCATGAATTGGTTGAGGACGGGTGTCTGAGCTGCTCCTCACTGCGCCCGGCCGGCAGGCTGCCCGACTGCTACTTCCCGTACTTTGCCGGAGGTATCGTAAATTCTGACCGTTGCAGCATCGCCAGGCAGCCGGAGACGACGGGAGGATTGCCCGAGATAACCGGAACCGTGATACAATTCTTTACGCGTTTTCCGGCCCCCGGTGCGGGTGATTTCCGCCCAGGCATCCATCGGCAATACGTCGATCTCCGGCTGCGTTTGCCGGCTTTTGCCCAGATGAGCAGCCAATACCCCGTTATTCTGACCGGTACAGATCAGTTCCTGACCCGATGCGGTAAACAATGACGCCATTCCCTTGGCGTCACCCGTGACCCGGTACCCGCTTTTGGGGGCAGGAACTGCCGTAAAGTTCCCCTTGCCATCGCCGCGCAGGTACAAGCCACTGCCCGCGTCGTACCGGCCGGCCACGTATTCGGGTGCAAAAGAGTTGCCGCTCAGCAGCACATCCGGGTGACCATCGTGGTCATAGTCACCGGTAAGCAGCCCGAACACGGGGGCAAACTGAGCCTCTACCGGTAAAGGCCGGACCGCAAACTGGCCGTTCCCCTTATTTTCCAGGTAGCTCGACGGATGGTATTCACTCTTCACCTGGTAGGCGTTTTGTTTTTCTGCCGGCGTAAGCACTTGCTCCAGCGAGGCAGCGGCGTAATCGCTGTACTTTGGAAAGCGGCGGCGCATCATGGGCACCTGAACGGCAAGGGCGTCGCGGGTAGCCACGGGTACGGAGAGGCCGCCCGTAAAATAGCTGAGTACCGGGTCGAAGGTGCCGTTGCCATCGAAGTCAGCGGCGTGCACGGCAACCGGCTGGCCGGGGCGGGCCGGGTAAGGCGTGTTGAGGCCGAGGTTTCCGGCAACGTAATCGGTGTCCCCGTCGCCGTCAAAATCATCGCCGGCCAGGCTGTTCCACCAGCCGGTGGCGGCGGCAAGGCCCGTCCTGGCCGTTACATTTACAAAACGCCCGTTTTCGTTGCGGAAAAGCGTAGGGGGCATCCATTCGCCGGCCAGCATCAGGTCTGCCTGCCCGTTGCCGTCGTAGTCGGTCCACAGGGCGGCGGTCACCAGCCCGATCTGCCCCAGGCCGGGCGCCACCGTGGCCGTTACGTCTACGAACCGCCCCCCATCGTTGCGCAGCAGGTAGCTTTGCGCGGGCAACGGGTACCGGCCCGGGAGTACGCGTCCCCCCACGAACAGGTCCAGGTCCGCGTCCCGGTCGTAATCGGCCGCCGTCACGCACGACCCACTCGACCGGATGACCGGCAGAGCGGCGGCGTTCCGCGAGAAGTTTCCCTTCCCGTCGTTCAAATAAAGCCGGTCCTGGTAAGGGGCCGAACCGGCATTGAACTCACTGCCGCCACTGACCACGTACAGATCGGCATCACGGTCCCCGTCCGCATCAAACAGCAGCAGGCCCATGTCCTCGAATTCCGGGTCGGGCAACGCTTGCGCGGTAAACTGGCCCGAAGGCGTTTGGATGAACACCTTGCCCGGGGCCCGGGCTGCCCCGCCGATGCAAAAATCGTCCAGCCCGTCGCCGTTGACGTCGGCAACGGCAATGCCCGGACCATTCCGGGAGAATTGGTGGGGGAGCAGGGGCTCCATTTTGAAATCGACGAATGCATTTTCCCGGTGCGCGTACTGGATGCCGTGCCGGCCGGTAACCTCCTCAAAAAGCGGTGCGGGAGCTACCGCCCGGGTGGTTTTGGGGCGGCGGGCTTGCCGGTAGTCGAGGACCAGCGTGCGGTCGGCCGGTACTTGCGTAAGGGTTTGCTTTTTCCCGTCGGGCCAGGTGACGGTCAGCGAATCGGCCGCCGCGGCTTTGCCAAGGCCAAAGTGCAGGCGGTTCTCCACGGCCGACTGAAAACCGCGCACCGTGCCCGATTCGGCTACCTGCCCCTGCCCGCCGGCCCATACGGCCACTTTTGCCTCCGGCACCGGGTAACTTGCCAGGCGCACCGACAGGTAGTGGTGCTTCAGTTGCTGGGAAGCCTGGTTCTGGTACACCCCGGCCGTTTGGTTCAGGCGGTTGATGACCAGGTCAAGGTCCCCGTCCCGGTCCAGGTCCGCGTAAGCCGCGCCGTTGGAGAAAGCCGGCTCCGAAAAGCCCCAGGCAGCGGATTGGTCCGAAAAAGTAAGGTCCCCGTTGTTGCGGAAAACGAAGTCGTGTTTTTTGACTTCCGGCAGTTGGTCTACGAGCCTGAAAATCGTCTTTTTGGTTTCGGCGTAGTTGAACCCCGGCGCCTGTACCTGCGCATCGCGGTACATGATAAAATCACTGTCGGTAATGTCCTTGGGAATTCCGTTGGTGATGAAAAGATCACGGTGACCGTCGTTGTCGAAATCCGCCAGCAGGGCACTCCAGCTCCAGTCCGTCTTGTACACGCCGGCCAGGTAGCCGATTTCGCTGAAGCTCCCGTCGCCGTTGTTGAGTTGCAGGGTATTGCGGGAGTACTGCGGCAGGTAGCCCCGCTCCAGGGAAAGGTTGAACAAATCGTAATTCATGCCCATGTTCATCAGCTTCTGCCGGCGGTTGTCGTCGGGCAGCATGTCCAGGGAAAAGAGGTCAACCAGCCCGTCGTTGTTGACGTCGGCCGCGTCGGTTCCCATGGCAAAGCGGCTCGTGTGGCGGAAGTACTGCCTGGCCTGGTCGGTAAAGGTGCCGTTGCGGTTGTTGACCCACAGGTGATCGTCGTAGACGAAATCATTGGTGACGTAGAGGTCCGGCCAGTTGTCCTGGTTAATGTCGGTCACCACCACGCCCAGCCCGTAGCCTTCGCCGCGGATGCCGGCCCCTTCCGAAACATCCGTAAAACGGCCGTTGCCCTCGTTGCGGAAGAGTTTGTCGGCGCCCGGGGCTGCATCGTCCGTGCGTTTGGGGCGCGGAATGTTGGGATTGGTCCGGTCCTGGTGCACGGTGGCAAGGTAGAGGTCCGGGTCGCCGTCGCGGTCATAATCCAGGAAAACGGCCTGCGTGGAGTACCCGTCGAAGGCAAGGCCGTACTGCCGGGCCCGGTCGGTAAAGGTGCCGTCCTGGTTATTGACGAACAGTTTGTTGACGCGCCTTGCGGGCGTACGGTACGCCGAGAAACACACGTACACATCCAGCCAGCCGTCCCCGTTCACGTCGGCCATGGAAGCGCCGGTAGCCCAGTACTCCGTACCCACGCCGGCTTTGGTAGTCACGTCTTCAAAGCTGAAGTTGCCCCGGTTCACGTACAGGCGCGACGAAGTCATGTTGCCCGTCAGGTAAACATCGGGCAGGCTGTCGTTGTTTACATCCCCGACGGCCACCCCGCCCCCGTTGTAGAAATAATTGAAGTCCAGGATGTTCAGCGAATCGTTGGGGGTTACCCGGTTGGTAAAGTCGAGGTGGGTATGGCCGGCGGGCCGGGCTACAAACAGCGGCGCGGGGGCGGGGGGCACGCTTTCGGGTGCCTGCGTGGTTTTCTCTGCTTGCTGGCAGCCCGGCAGCAGCAGCAGCATAAAAGCCGGGTAAAGGCATTTGGGCATGGCAAGACATTTAGTAGGGGTCAAAAGTAAGCGGCCCGGGCAAACGCAAACAAAAATATTATTATATTTATTATCAGTAATTTTATATTAGCTTTACTTACCCGCGCGGTAATTTGCCGTTTCGCCGCACTTCTTCATCCGGGCACCAGTAGCCGTAAGACGCCAGTTTTTTCTAGCCGAGTTATCTCATGCTGACCAGGCACGACAATTTATGGGAAAGCTTTCAACGTGGTGATCACCAGGCTTTTGAACTGCTCTTTAAATTACACTACGACGAACTGTTCCACTACGGCAAGAAAATTATCCGCGACGAGGAAGTGGTAAAAGATTGCCTCCAGGATATGTTTTACAAGCTCTGGAAGAACCGCAGCGGCCTCGGCCAGGTCCAAACGGTGCGTGCCTACCTGTACCAGGCGTTCCGGCGGGTGCTCTACGACGAATCGGAGAAGATGATGAAGAAGCAGTCGCTGCGGTACGAGGAGGACTTCGGGCCGCAGATCACTTTTTCACCGGAGGATTTTCTGATTCAGCAGCAGCAGGCCGATGAACGGAGCCGCCGGTTGCTCTCGGCCATGAACCAACTGACCCGGCGCCAGCGGGAGGCCATTTATCTCCGCTTCTTCGGCGGAATGGATTACGAAAAAATCGCCGAAATCATGGAGGTAAATGCGCAGTCGGTTCGTAACCTGATGCACCAGGCGTACAAAACCCTGAAAGAGAACACGGCGCTGCTGAATACGTGGCTGCTGGTCTTTCATTTTTGCCTGTCCGGGCATTGATTTAAAGATTTTCTTATCCGAAATGAGTATATCCTGAAAACAGTACCGTCTTCGTGCTGAAGTGCCCCCAAAAAGCACAAACTGTCCGACGGTATGGATTATACGCATTACACCCTGGCCGACTTTCTCGCCGATGAATCCTTTCAGGCTTACGCGTTGGGTACCGACCCGGAGCAGGCCGCTTTCTGGAAGAACTGGCTCGTGCTGCATCCCGAAAAAGCGTACGATGCCGACCAGGCCGTTGAGCTGCTGCAATTCATGTCCACGGCCCGCAAGCCGGCCGCGCCCGGCCTGAAAGAAGAGGCGTGGGAAAAAATGCGGTCACGGCTCGAGCCGCACAACCTGGTGGTACACCGCAATCCCGGGCGCACCCGCTGGTTCCGGTACGCGGCGGCGCTCACGGGCCTGCTGCTGCTGGCTTCGGGCTGGCTGTGGACGACCGGCTATTTTACCACGGCGCGTTACACGACTGCCTACGGCGAAACCAGGGAAATTACGCTGCCCGACGGTTCGGTGGTGGTCCTGAACGCCAATTCTTCGTTGCGCTATCCTTCCGACTGGGCCGGCGACGCCGGCCGCGAGGTATGGCTGGATGGCGAAGCCTACTTTTCGGTCCGGAAAGCAACCGCCTCCCGGCAGGATCATTCCCGCCTCCCGGTCAAGTTTACGGTGCATACCGCCGACCTGAACGTGGAAGTACTCGGTACCCAGTTTACCGTTTCACAGCGCCGGGCCCGGACCCTGGTTACCCTGAACGAAGGGCAGATCAGGCTCGATGTGCCGGCCGAAACCCAACCCGAAGGATTGGTGATGCAGCCCGGCGATCAGGTAGAATACCGGAAAGGCCGGCGGAAACTCACCCGCAAAGCCGTGCGGCCCGAAGTGTACAGCTCCTGGACCCGGAAAGTGTGGATTCTGGACCGGATGCCGCTCTCGGAAGTAGCCCAGCGGATGGAGGAAACCTATGGGCTGGATGTCCGCATCACCGACAAGGCGCTGGCCGCCGAAAAGATGACCGGCGTAGTGCCTACCCAGAACCTGGAGGTACTGCTGGAAGGCCTTACCACTATTTTCCAGATGCAGGTGAAAAGGCAGGACCAATCAATCATACTGCACCGGTAAATTCTAATCCTTAACTGTACTGACAGGGAAGGTTGTATGGCTGAGTGGTTGAATGGTTGAATGGCTGAATGGTTACAGGATGAATTGAATAGAAACCGGTCCTCTGGAATAAAAAAATACAACCATACAACCATACAACCATACAACCATACAACCATACAACCATACAACCATACAACCTTATTTGTCAATTACTTAATCCTTAATCCTAACCTGTAACACTTATTCTAACCCCTATGAAAAACCTTAACCCACCCGTGAAGAGGTTGTGCATGGCGGCATTGATGATCGTCTGCTGGAGCGCCGCCGATGCCCAGCAACTGGCTTCCGTGCAGCCATTGCCCGCCCGCGATCCTTCCGTGCAGGAGGCACAAAGCCGGCTCCTGAGCGAAGTGTTGAGAAAAGCAGAATTGCGTTTCGGGGTATTTTTTACCTACCGCGACAAGACCCTCGAAGGGAAAAAGGTGCTTTTCAGTGAGTCGGCTTTCGTGACTACCGGGAGGTCCAGTGAGGAAGTAGAGGCATTTCTGCTCCAGTTGCTTGAGCCGCAGCAGCTCAGGTTCAAGAAGATTGACAACATCTATTTTATCTACGCGCCCGGTGAAAAGGTGAATGAGAAGGTGATCCGGCGCCGGACCACTGGTTTTCTGAACAGCGGCGAGGGGCAGAATCTGGGTTCGCTTGAGACCCGGTACCGGATTTCGGACGTAAGCGCCCTGAAAGAATCCCTGAAAGCCCTGGCCATCAATGTATCCGGGCGGATCACCAACGAGACCGGGGAAGGCCTGCCCGGCGTGAACGTGACCGTGAAAGGCACCAGTACCGGTACCATTACCGACAACGAAGGCGCTTATGCCATCGCAGTGCCCGACGCAAGCTCCGTGCTGGTGTTCAGTTTCATTGGCTTTGTGACCGAGGAGGTCACGGTGGGCAACCGCACCACGATCGACCTGGCGCTGAGCCCGGACATCAAAACGCTGAGTGAGGTAGTGGTGGTAGGGTACGGTACGCAGCAGCGCCGCGACCTGACCGGCTCCATCTCCTCGGTAAAGGCGGAAGAAATCAAGGCGCTGCCCCTGACCAGCCTCGACCAGGCCATTCAGGGCCGGGCGGCCGGCGTGCAGGTCACGCAAAACTCCGGGGCGCCGGGCGGCGCCGTATCGGTGCGCATCCGGGGCGTGGGTACGCTCAGCGGTAACAATGAACCCCTGTACGTCATTGATGGATTCCCGGTGCAGAACAACAACCTCGCCTCCGACAACGCGGTGGGTACCGGGCAGTCCTCCAACGCCTTGTCGTCGCTGAACCCCAACGACATCGAGTCCATTGAAATTCTGAAGGACGCTTCCTCCGCGGCCATTTACGGAACCCGGGCCTCCAACGGGGTGGTACTGATCACGACCAAGCGGGGCAAGGAGGGCAAAACGCGGGTGGAATTCGACACGTATTACGGCGTGCAGAACCGCTGGCGGAAATTAGACTTGCTCAATGCCAATGAATTTGCGCGGCTGGCCAACGAAGCGTACGTGAATGCGGGCCAACCCACCAACCCGTTCTGGGCCGACGAAAACGCCCCACTGGCCGCCGACGGCAGTGGCCCGCACAACACCGACTGGCAGGATGAAGTGTTCCGGGCGGCCCCCATCCAGAACTACAACGTGAGCGTATCCGGGGGAAACGCCAAAACGCAGGCGGCCTTCGTGGGCAACTTCTTCCGGCAGGACGGCATCCTGATCGGCTCCGCCTTCAAGCGGTATTCCTTCCGGTCCAACATTGACCACCAGGTAGGCAAACGGCTCCGGTTCGGCAGCAGCCTTTCGCTCAGCAATACCCGGCAGGAAGGCGTGCAGACCGATGATTTCAGCAGCGGCATCCTGCAACTGGCGTATCAGTTGTATCCCATGGAGCCCGCCCGGCGCCCCGACGGCACCCCGGCCTTCATTCCGCTGCAATTCCCGGGCGGCGGTAACAACGGCCAGTTTTATCCCCGCCAATTGCGCAACCCGCTGCTCAGCGCCGCGTACGGCGGCGAAAACTTTATCCGCCGCAACCGGTTGCTGGGGACGCTGTACGGCGAATACGAAATCCTCCGGGGGCTCAAGTGGCGCACCAACGCAGGCACCGACCTCATCTTCGGGTACCGCCAGAACTGGACGCCCTTCCTGCCGCCCAGCGTGGCCGGGGTGGGGCAAACCCTGCAAAATGCCATCTACGAACGCAACTCGCAGGAATTGAGCTGGCTGGTGGAAAACACCCTGACGTATTCGCGCACTTTCGCCGAAAAGCACGATTTGTCGGCCGTGATCGGCAACTCCGCGCAGGTCAATGAGATCATCCAATCCGACATCAACGCCGGCCGGTTCCAGAACAACGAAATCCGGGCCATTTCCCAATCCACGGCTTCTACGCGTTCGGTGACCGGGTTCACTACCGTCCGCAAGCTGGCTTCGTACCTGGGCCGGGTCAATTACGCTTTTGACGACAAATACCTGGTCACGCTTACCCTACGGACCGACGCTTCTTCCGTGTTCAACCCGAAAAACCGCTGGGCTACTTTCCCGGGGGCGTCGGTAGGCTGGCGGATTTCGAAGGAAAATTTCATGAGCAAGCTTGGTTTTCTGAGTGACCTGAAGGTACGGGCCAGCTGGGGCCGGCTGGGCAACCAGGAAATCGGGTTGTACCAGTACCTGAATTCGTACCAGGGCGGGTTGGATTGGGAATACACGTTTGGCACCGGCGGGCAGGCGGCGGCGCCGGGGGTAGGCCCCAACAACCTGGGCAACCCGGACATCAAGTGGGAAACGACCGAACAAACCGATATCGGTCTGGACGCCAGCTTCCTGAACGGGCGGCTGAGCCTGACGGCGGATTACTTCATGCGGAATACCTTTGACATCCTGTTGCTGGTACCGGTACCGGCCAACCTGGGCGCCCCCAACAACCGGGTCATCCGCAACCTGGGCGAAGTGCAGAACAAAGGGTTTGAACTGGCCCTGGGCTGGACCGAAACCCGCGGCGGCTTTACCTACGGCATCAGCGGCAACCTCACTACGCTGCAAAACAAGGTCGCTTCCCTGGGGTCCGGGCAGGCATTCAACACCGTCATCAACGCGGGGGGCGCCGAACTGACGAGCCGGGTCGAACAAGGACAACCCACGGCCTATTTCTACGGCTTCAAAACCGATGGACTCTTCCGGTCACAGGCCGAAATTGACGAGGCCAACGAACGGGCCAAACAAATTACCGGCAACGCCGACGCGGTTTTCCAGGGCGGCGTGGTGCCCGGCGACCGGCGTTTCGTGGATGTCAACAACGACGGCTTGATTGACCAGAAGGACCGCACGAAAATCGGCAGCCCGATCCCCGGCCTCACCTACGGGCTGAACGTGAACCTGGGCTACAAGGGGTTTGACTTTACGCTGTTCCTGCAGGGCGTGAGCGACGTAGACATCATGAACGGCACCCGGCGGCAACTCTACGACCTGCGCAACTTCAACGGGCAGGGCGTGCAGAACGTGTCGCGCGACATGCTCAACCGCTGGGCACCCGACAATACGGAAACGGACGTGCCGCGCATTACCTACGCCACCACGCCCAACAACATCCGGGGCTCCGACTTTTACGTCGAAAACGGCTCTTTCCTCCGGGCCCGCAACATGCAGCTGGGCTACGTACTGCCGGGCGGCCTCACCAAGCGGTTCGGCGTGGAGCGGCTGCGGGTATACGTAGCGGCCCAGAACCTGTTTACCATTACCGATTACACCGGCTTTGATCCCGAAATCGGGGATTTTAACCAGGATGCGCTAAAATCCCGGTTTGACCAGGGCAACTATCCCCAGGCCCGGACTTTTCTGGGCGGGTTGAACTTACAATTCTAGGCAGTACGTACGGCAGGCTTTTAAACGAACACTTCCCATGAAAAAAATAACGCTTACCCTGACCTTGCTGTTGACCATGCTGGCGTCCAACAGCTGTACCGATGCATTTCTGGATACCAAACCGACCGACCGGCTTTCCGACGACTCCTTCTGGCTGACGCCGGAGGACGCTACGGCCGGCGTAAATGCCATTTACCAGATCATGTCGCGCGGCAACAACGCCCGCAGCGGCTGGATCGACTGGATACCCGTGGTCACCAACGACGTGCTCTACGTAGACTCCAACCCGCTGAACGACCTGATTCAGCGGTTCGTCTGGACGTCCGACAATCCGCGCTTCAACGATGTGTGGAGCGGGGCTTACCAGGGAATTACCGTCGCCAACACCGTCATCAGCCGCGTTTCAAAAATGGCACTTGCCGACGACGTGAAAGCCCCCCTCATTGCCCAGGCCAAATTCCTGCGGGCGGTGTTTTACTGGGTGCTGCAAGGCGGCTACGGCGACGTGCCGCTGGTGATCGAGGAGCAAAACGCCACTTCGGAAATAAACGTGCCCCGCACCCCGCGGGCCCAGGTGCTGGAACAGATTGCAAAAGACCTGACCGAGGCCGCGGCCGATCTGCCCGCCAAGTGGGACGGGGTCAACACGGGGCGGGCTACGAAGGGAGCGGCCCTGGCTTTTCTGGTCAAAACGCACCTGTACCAGGGCGACTGGACCAAAGCCGCCGCCCGCGCCAAGGAAGTGACCGACCTGGGGGTGTACGACCTGGAACCCAACTACCGCGACTTGTTCAGGCTTAACAACGAAAACAACGAGGAGTCGGTGTTCGAGATGCAGTACCGCGATGTGCTCACCGGCTGGGGCGACAGCCGCCCGGGCCACTACCTGACCCAGAACTCGGCGCCGCGGGGGGCGGGCAATGAGTATTCGCCCTACGGGGGCTGGGGAAATTACATTCCGCCGGCCAACCTGCCGCAAGCCTTTGAGGCCAACGACGAACGACGCCCGGCTACCTTCATCATGGCGGGTGAAACGTTTACCCCCGAGTTGGGCAGTGTCCCCTTTACCATGACGCCGACCATTACCCGTACGGGCATGGCTTTTACCAAGTGGTGGCTGGGCAGCCTGCCCAACAACAACGACCACAGCCCGCAGAACCTGCCCATTGTGCGGTTCGCCTCGGTGCTGCTCGACTACGCCGAAGCCCTCAACGAACTGGGCCAGACCGAAGAAGCGTACAAGCAAATCAACCGGGTGCGGGAACGGGCCGGCCTGCCGCCTAAACCCGCGGGCACTAAAGAGCAGGCGCTGGACGACATCTTCAAGGAAAGGCGGGTCGAGTTCATCTGGGAGTATTTCCAGTGGTATGACCTGACGCGGCGCAACCGGCACGTCAGCCACATCAAGGCGTTTTATCCCACCAATGAATCAGCAACCAACATCCGGGAATTTCACCGGTTATTTCCCGTTCCGCAGAATCAGCTGGATGCCAACAGAGCGTTGACCCAGAACGAAGGGTATAATTAGGCTGTTCCCTCCCCAGAGAGCCGGCACGATCTGCGCCGGCTCTTTCCTGTTGCCCGATGCGCCGTAAAGAAAATCCCACAGGACTTACGCAAGGGCCGGCGCGGCGAAGCAGGCTTTCGGGAGAGAACCTGTCCAGGTGCAGCGGTTTGGCGAAACATATTCCATATCTTTTAACGCGTAGGTTACCGGCCGCTCAATAGATATGGAATATGTTTCGCCAGCGGGTGCCCCAACCCAATGCGGGTATTGGATGATTGACAACCGCCCATGCGTAAGTCCTGTACCAAGCTCTTTTTCCGTTTTCCCAAAAGCAGCAAATGAATCAAAAGTTAATTCCGCATACCACCCAACGCGTACAAATCCCCTACTGCTTTCTGCTGACCGTTTGCTGCCTGCTGCGGGCCGGCGCTTACGCGCAGACCACCCAGCCACCCATGGTATTGTGGTACCAGCAACCGGCGACAATGGGCGACAGCCTGCCCTACGCAAACGGCAAAAGCACCCAGCCTTTTGACGACCGCCACCGCAAAGGTTGGGTAGAAGCCCTGCCGATCGGGAACGGAAGAATGGGCGCCATGATCTTCGGCGGCATCCAAAAAGAACGGATTCAGTTGAATGAGGAAACCCTTTGGGCCGGTTACCCGCACGATGAGAATAATCCGGATGCGGCAGCCGCATTACCAATTGTTCGCCGGCTGATTTTTGAAGGCAAGGAAGATTCGGCCAAGATGATCGGGGAGAACAATATGCTGGGCGTACCCAAAAAAGTAAGCCCCTACCAATCGATGGGGGATATCTGGATGGAGTTCCCGGGCCTGGAGAAAGGGCAGACAACGGGTTACTACCGGGACCTGAACGTAGACCAGGCCCTGGCAAGTGTACGTTTTGGGCAAGGGAGCAAAACCTTTACCCGGGAGGCGTTTGCCTCGCACGCCGATAACGTGATTGTGCTCCGGCTCACTGCTTCGCAAAAAGGCAGTCTCTCCCTGCGGCTCTCCCTGCACCGCGAAAAAGAGGCAGCTTCCCTGGTGAGAAACAATACGCTGGTGCTGCAAGGCCGGGCAGCCGTGCCGGACGGGAAAGGTCCCAACCAGGGCATGTCTTTCGAGACGCAGGTACTGCCCCTGGTAAAAGCGGGCACCCTCCGCACGAACGGCAACGAGATCAGCATCGACAATGCGGACGAAGTGGTGCTGCTGATTGCCCAGGCGACAAGCTACGGCGACAGGGACCCCCGGAAAACGTGCAGTGCCGCCCTGTCGTCGGCAGCCAGGCTATCCTACGACCAGTTGAAAAAAAGGCATGTGGAGGATTACCAGAAACTCTACGGCCGGGTAAAGCTTAACTTCAATGCCATTTCCGCCGCCGATGCCCGGGCAATCCCCACCGACGCCCGGGTGGAAAGAGCCGCCAGAGAAGGGGCGGGAGATGACTATTTGTCCGCCCTGCAATACCAGTACAGCCGGTACCTGATGATTGCCTGTTCCCGCCCGGGCGACTGGCCGGCCAATCTGCAAGGCATCTGGAACCAGCACCTGAAACCTGCCTGGGAATCGGATTACCACACGAACATCAATTTCCAGATGAACTACTGGTTTGTGGAAGCCGCCAACCTGGCCGAATGCCACGCGCCGCTGGTAGACTACCTGGATACCCTGGTAAGCCACGGGAAGCGCACCGCGAAAGTACATTACAATGCCGGCGGCTGGGTAGCACACCACGCTTCCGATCTTTTCGGCTACACGGCTCCCGTCGCCGGCGTACACGGGGTATGGCCCGTAGGCGGGGCCTGGCTGGCGAGGCATTCCTACGAACACTATTTGTACAGCGGGGATAAAAAGTTTCTGCGGGAGCGGGCGTATCCGCAAATACGCAGCGCCGCCGCGTTTTTCCTGGATTTTCTGATCGAAGTTCCCCCGGGGCTACCCTTTGCCGGCAAATTAGTGACCAACCCTTCCCACTCGCCCGAAAACGCTTTTGAACGGCCCGACGGGGTGGCGTCTCAATTCACCTACGGCGCCACCATGGATACCGAGATCATCATTGACCTGTTTGACAACTGCCTGGAAGCGATCAGCACCCTGCAAAAAGAAGACGCTGCTTTTGACCGTGACTTCCAAAAAAGGCTGATTGAGACGAAGGAACGCCTGGTGCCGATTCAAATCAGTACTTCGGGCAGGATTCAGGAGTGGATTGAAGATTATAAAGAACTGGAACTGGGCCACCGGCACATTTCGCATTTGTACAGCCTCTACCCGGACAATTACATATCGCTTACCAAAACCCCCCAACTGGCAAAGGCCGCCCTGAAAACGCTGGAAGTGCGTCTGAAAGGCAACCCGGACCAGCCAAAAACAAAATTCGGGGCCTTCGATTCTTACCTGGACGGAAAGAAAGGAACCGGCTGGGGCCGGGCCTGGATCAGCCTGTTTTATTCGCGGCTGGGCATGGGAGAGGAAGCCTACCAGCACCACCGGTATCTTCAGTCGCATTTTGCCTTGCCCAACTTACTGGGCATTGCCCACGGCACCTACCAGATCGACAATGTATTCGGCAATGCCGCCGCCATTGGAGAAATGCTCATTCAAAGCCAGGAAGGGTACGTGCACCTGTTGCCGGCACTTGCTTCAAAATGGAAGAGTGGTTTTGTAACGGGCCTTCGGGCGGTTGGCGGGTTTGAAATAGGGATGCAGTGGGAAAATGCCGCAGTTACAACGGCAAGTGTTAGCTCGCCGGCCGGGGGCTTGTGTAAAATAAAGCCGGGGCGGCCGGTGCGTAAAATCGTTTCCGGAAAAGACAGCGTTTCCTTCAGGGAGGAGGGAACGGGGGTCATTGCGTTCGAGACCAGCAAAGGCCGGCAGTATCAACTGATCTTTTAGGAAATGGATAAGGTGCCCCAAGTGCCGGCGCCTTTATTCAAAGCATCAACTCAATCGGCGAAGGACAATATTGCAGTGATGCGCATGAACGAAACGAGAAAGTATTCTCCCGGCTGAGAGGGTACTTTCTCGTTTCGTTCATGCCACTTTAGCCTTTACAGTGTACGTACGGGCCTCGAACTGCTGATCGGGTTTGTTTTCAGCTACTTTTCCGAATTGCAAAGCCCCGTGCCATAAAAAACCATGCTTTTGCAATCATACGTCATCTCTCAGAAGCAACGGATAACCTACCTTTCGGATAGAAAACCAGCTTAAGGACAAGATACTTTTCCTTCCGGATGATGCTCTCTCAGGGCGTGATCCAAAACTGGACCTGATCGAAATTCCCGCGCAATCACAGTAAACAAAGCTGATCCGTTTGGGGAGCCGGCGCCGGCCGCCATACCCGGGTATACCCTGGCTGCCAAAGAGCGGCCTTTGTAACCGGTGAAGGGATACTGGATGCGCCGGCCGGCCGCCTTGATGAATAACCGTGTGCAACCAAATTAAAGTAAAACCATGAACCGTACTTTCAGCTTAACTCAGTTCGCCACGGTTGCTCCGGCAGGTGGCTGGCAGTTTGCCGCCGGCTTCTTTACCGGGCAGGCCAAGGCCGACCTGTTCGGTTACCACCCCGGCAATGGCTCCCTGTGGGTCGGCGAGAACACCGGCAACGGCTTCTCCTTCCGGCAATGGGCGACGGTTGATCCCGTCGCGGACTGGCAATTCGTCCCGGGTGACTTCACCGGCGACGGCCGTACCGGGGTAATGGGTTACCATCCCAGCAACGGCACGTTGTGGGTGGGGGAGAACCTGGGCAACAGCTTCTCCTTCCGGCAATGGGCGACAGTTGATCCCGTCGCTGGCTGGCAGTTTGCCGCCGGCTTGTTTACGGGGCGGGGCAAAGCGGACCTGTTCGGCTACCACCCCAGCAATGGCTCCTTGTGGGTCGGTGAGAACACCGGCAACGGCTTCTCCTTCCAGCAATGGGCGACAGTGGACCCGGTGGCCGGCTGGCAGTTTGTCGCGGGTGACTTCACGGGCAATGGCCGTACGGATGTAGCAGGTTACCATCCCGGCAACGGGACGGTTTGGGTAGGGGAGAACATGGGCAGCAGTTTTGCCTTCCGGCAATGGGCGACGGTTGATCCGGCAGCCGGCTGGCAGTTTGCCGCCGGCCTCTTTACGGGGCGGGCCAAGGCCGACCTGTTCGGCTACCATCCCGGCAATGGCTCCTTGTGGGTGGGAGAGAACACGGGCAACAGCTTCTCCTTCCGGCAATGGGCGACGGTTGATCCCGTCGCGGACTGGCAATTTGTCACGGGCGTATTCAATGAGGACCTTTGGACCGACATTGTGGGGTATCACCCGAGCAATGGCACCATATGGATGGGCAAGGCTTCGGCTCACCCGATCGAAGGGTATTGCTGGCCGCTTTCGGTTGCCCCCGGTGAGCGCATTTCCTTCAGGATTTCCAGGGAGGGCCCGGCAAGTGCCTCCTTCAGCCGCCATACGTCAGTGTCAGAGGCAGTAGATTCATTTCCCAAGCATACGCTCAGTTTTACCGCTGCCGCGCAGGGAGTGCCCCCGGAAGTGGGGCGGGTGGGCTGTGGGTGGAATGAAACGTTCAATTTTACCATTCCCGATTCGTGGGAGTCAGGCATCTATTCGGCCCGGTGCAAAGATGCTGAAGAGAATAAATTCGACATTACTTTTATCGTAAAGCCGGGCCCCTCCGCCCGTTCCCGGGTTGCCGTACTAGCCAACGTGAACACCTGGCTGGCCTATAATGGCTGGGGAGGCAGGTCAAAATACGACGGGCTGGCCCGGACCAGCTTTCTGCGCCCCATGCCCGTTGCAAGCCCGGAAGCGGACTTCCACCTGACGCGCGGCGAACTATGGATTTTAGGATGGCTTGAACGCAATGGTTTTCGTCCGGATGTGTTCACTGACATCGATTTTCACAATGGCGGATGTGACGCGGGTCAATACCGGTGCCTGGTATTGAGTACGCACCCCGAGTACTGGACCACTCAGATGTATGACAACCTGAAGGCGTACCTGGATGCGGGGGGCAGTGTGGCCTACCTGGGGGGCAACGGGATTTATGAGAATGGCGAATACGAAGCCGGCCAAACCGGCATGGTGTTCCGCGCCGGGGTCGAAGACGGGCCGCGCGTCAAGGCCCTGTTCCGGGTACTTTCTCCGCCAAGGCCCGAACGGTCCGTGCTGGGGGTGGCAACGGCGCGTTGCGGGGTGGAGGGTTCGGCCTACAAAGTGGTAAGGGCTGACCACCCGCTCTTCGCCGGTACCGGACTTGGCAACGGGGACCTCTTCGGCCAGGCAGGTCTCAACAAAGGCTACGGCAATGGCAAAGCAAGCGCCTGGGAAGTGGATACTTCCGACAGCCCCGGCGCTACGTCCATCCCGCCAGCCTGTGCTACTGAACCTGCAGACGTCCCGCCCTCAAGCTTACCGGCCGGATTGGTTGTGCTGGCCAGCGGCGAGCACGACGTGGGCGGGCCCGGGGCTGACATGGTCTTTTACGACCATCCCGGGGGCGGATTTGTTTTTTCGGTCGGCTCCCTCACTTTTGGCGGTAGTCTGGTAGTAGATGCCAAAATCCAGCAACTGATGCGTAATGTCTTATCCCGGGCAGGTGTCCCTTAGCCCATCTGACTGAGCTTTCTTCGAAGACAGCCTTCACCACTTTTTTTGACCTGCCAGCCTTTACGGGTACGGATTTATATACCGGTACCCCAATGGCATTCGCTGCCGGAAAACAATCCTTTCCCAACTCATAGGCCCACCGTCTTTTTTACTCCGCCAGGTGGTGCATTTTTTTCGTCTCGGATTTTCAATAGCAGTACACAAATCACTTTAAACAACTGGAGGTAACTATGGCACTTGGAGATGGTATCCGGCGCAACATCGCATTGGTTGAACCGGAAGAGCGGGCATTGTTCCGCGATGCAATGATTGAATTGAACCGCCGATTTTTCCCGGGCAACAGAACCGACGACATTCCCGGCGGCGTAAGCTGGTGGTTTAAGCAAGATGAGATCCACCAGGGAACACACGTTCATGCGGGACCCGAATTCCTCCCCTGGCACCGGGAAATCGTCAACCGGCTGGAAGCGATGCTTCGGCAGATCAATGGGCACCTTTCCCTGCATTATTGGGATTGGACGCAAGACCCCAGAAACATCCCCAACGCTAACCTGGGCGGTGGGACAACCGGAATCCTGAATCTGTTTAAAGCAGACTTTATGGGGTATGGCGGTAGCCGCTTAGCGCCTATCGGCGAGCCTTGGCTGAGTGCCGGGTATTATGTACCGGGGGCCAGCCTCCATAGAGATGCTACCCATAACCCGGCGGACCCACCGCAGACGGTTGAGAGATTCGTATCCGGTTCTCCTGCTACAGTTGCAGGGGATCTTGCCATACTGAATGCAGGAGACTATGCCGCAATGAGAATCGCGTTGGAGAACGTACACAACAGCATGCACGGCTTTGTCAACATGGGCAGCCAACATATCTCTTTTCGTGATCCCTTCGTGTTCCTGTTGCATTCAAATGTAGACCGGCTTTTGGCCCGCTGGCAGACGGACCCTGCTCACCCGGAAAGGCTAAATCCTGATACAGTGTATGGTTCAGAAAAGGATGACCCGAGTTTGAACGGAAGCGTAAAACCCTGGTCCGGCGGATTACGCATAAGGCCCTGGGCATCACCGGAAGATCAAGGCATGCCACATACTTATAAGGACCCGTCCATTGTATCTCCTCCCCGGTACGACACCAACCACTCCCGGGCTCATTTTCCAAACTGGGAGCTGCTGGACAATAATCCCGTTTCAATTGATATTGTGGCCGAAGGCAATGAACTGTATCAACTTCACAACAGTGGGGCCATCTGGAAATACACGGGTACGCCGCTTACCGGTTGGGAGCAACTGGACAATAACCCGGCCACCAAGCAGATCGCGGCTGGTGGCAATCTCTACCAGCGGCACGAAACGGGGGCCATCTGGAAATACACCGGTACCCCTTTTACCGGTTGGGAACTCCTGGATAACAATCCGGAGACCTCTGCCATCGTAGCGGAAGGCAATGAGCTGTATCAGTTACACAAAACGGGGGCCATCTGGAAATACGCTGGTACCCCGCTTACGGGTTGGGAACTCCTGGACAATAATCCGGCCACCAGGCAGATCGCGGCTGGCGGCAATTTCTACCAGCGGCACGAATCCGGAGCCATCTGGAGATACAATGGTCCCCCGCTTACGGGTTGGGAACTCCTGGACAATAACCCGGCTACAGTTGACATTATTGCCGACAGCAACCTGTATCAACTTCACAACAGTGGGGCCGTTTGGAAATATAATGGTACGCCGCTTACGGGTTGGGAACTCCTGGACAATAACCCAGCCACCAGGCAGGTCGTGGCAGACGGTAATCTCTACCAGCGGCACGAAACAGGAGGCATCTGGAAATACACCGGTACCCCTCTTACCGGTTGGGAACAATTGGACAATAACCCATCGACGACAAAAATAGTGGCAGCCGGCGGCAAACTTTATCAGTTCCATAGCAATGGGTTCATTTGGCGGTACACCGGGTAATCCGGCGTGTCCTTGCGGCAAGGTCTCCGGGGCAAATGCTTCATGCCCCGGTCTTGCACCGTATAAAGTCCCTTCCTTATTCCGGCGCTGTCCATGCTTATCTGTTGTTCAATATGCGTACCATCTATGCGGATGCCCCCAGTAATGCAGACCTGCTTAACCGGCAGGGATTCGCCAGCGGCATTGCCGAAGGGCTGGTGAAAAGCTTTCCCAACGGCTCGGAAAGCATCGTGTTCGGCCTGAACGGGAGTTGGGGCAGTGGTAAGTCTACCTTACTCGGATTTATTCTCGGACAGGTGGAGGTGCAATGCCGGAACGCACGCTTGCCCTACGTGATTTCTACCTTCAATCCCTGGCTGTTTTCGGGGCAGGAACAGCTGCAACGCCTGTTTCTCACCCAACTCTCCAGGGATTTGGGGGAGAAGTCCAAGCGGGAAAAGCAGGGCAAAGTATTCACAAAAATAGCCCAGCTGCTCACCCCGGTCCGGGAACTGGCGGCCTACGCCAAGGAAATCAATCGATTCAACGCCGAGCCCCTGACCAAATCCCTGCTGGACGTAATGACCAAATTATTGGAACAGACGGGGAAAAGCTACAGTACCGAAAGGTCCCTGTGGGAAGTCAAAAGCCAGGTGAACCAACTCATTATGGATAACAATGTAAGGCTCTACATTGTCATCGATGATTTAGACCGGATCACCCCCTCGGAAGTAGGTCACATGTTTCAACTCATCAAGCTCAACGCCAATTTCAAGAACACGATTTACGTAGTGGCTTACGATGTGGAGGTAATCACGCAGGCGTTGGTCAACCAATACGGGGAATGCGGCCGGCAGTACCTGGAGAAGATCGTGCAGGTGGATTACAAAGTGCCCGCCATCGCTACCGAACGCGTGACGCAGATTCTCTTTGAAAGTCTCCAAACGCTGCTTGAGGAGTTTGCCATTCAGTACGCCCCCGGTCCGTTTTACGAGGTATTTTCAGCACATGGATTAAAAGGATACTTTCAAACCTTGCGGGATGTCTACCGGTACTTGAATGCGGTACGCTTCCGGCTCCCTTCCATTCACGCAGAAGTGAACATTACGCAGTTTCTCACGCTTGAAGCCGTGCGGGTTTTTGACAGTCCTGCCTTTGAATCCATTTACCTGGAATTTAATACTTTTAAAAAATATCTAAGTTTCAATAATTTTTTTATGGGTGAAGTACCAGGAAAGCATGATTTTTTCTCCTCTCATGCCATTCATAATTCTTCTTCCCGGTCGCTGATTGCGTATTTGTTCACCAAGCCATCAGATTTAACCTTCCTGGATCACCCCGAGCGGTATTATACGCTGGCCGTTCCCGCAAAAGAAGTCCCGGAAGGGAAACTAACGGAGTTTTTGGGTGCTGAAGCTTCTGCCGCCAGGGATATTTTAATAACCCTTCAAGAGAAGGGGAGTGCGGAGAATTTACTGCTTCGTTTAGCGAATCCGAATATTAAAGATAAAACTACTTTAAACATTGCCCCCATTTTGGAAGCATTACTGGACTTCTGGGATACCCGGGTGGAATATTTTGATCAGATCGAGGAATCATTGTGGAAGGCGCTTAAGAACCTTTCCTTGCATCACCAGAACACGGTGTCGGGCGTTAAACAGCTGTTAACGGCGCTAACCTCCCAGGGAAACCAATTTAGCCACACGCGTCTTTTCTACAGCACAATGTTGTTGATGGGGAAGTATAGTTATGATTTTACACAATTAGGGGTGCAGTCGATCTATGATTCCTTCCAGCGTAACCTCGAAATGTACGTTGAAAAATTGCACCGGGACTGGGAAAACACCTACCTTGGCGTGCCGCCAAGCATACAAAGCCGGCAGTTATTCGTCCGGTTTGCCTTATACCACGCGCTAAAGTTGCCCGGGCAGTACCAGGAAAGACTCCTCCACCTGATGAGCCATCCAAAAAGTTTACTGGCGTTTATCCGGCTTTTTGTTCATAATAATGGGCCTGCGAATCTAAAGGTTAGTTTTCGTTCCAATGTAGATGACAGTTATGAGTTAATACCTCGTGAATGCGAACGTCATTTGCAGGAACAACTTCTGCATGCATCGCTTCAGCCGCTGGATTCCCAGGACCAACTTAATGTAAATGCTTTCCTGAGTGTTTTAGCTAGTGAAACGAGGGAAAATATAATAGTCGCCAGCATTGGTGCATTGTAAAGTAGATAAGTATACTACGGTACATGGTCTTTTGCCGGGCGGGTGACATAAAGGGTAAAACCCTGCTGACATAGGGTTGTCACCGGGTAGGGTTTACTTTGCGGGTAGACAATTCAAAACATTCGCTCATCCTGTATACAAAACCAGTCCCATGCTTCAACATACCTCGGTTCAGTTTCTTAAAGACCTCAGCAAGAACAACAACAAGGAGTGGTTTGACAACAACCGGAAGCGGTACGAGCAGGCAAAAAGCGATTTTGAACTGCTGACGGCCGATGTTATCCGGCGCCTGGGCCAAACCGACGAGACCATTGCCCACCTGCAACCCAAAGACTGCCTGTTCCGCATCAACCGCGACGTACGGTTCAGCAAAGACAAATCGCCCTACAAAACCAATATGGGCATGTCGATTGCCAGGGGCGGAAAAAAGGTCAACTTCCCGGGTTATTATTTTCATTTCGAACCGGGAGCGTGCTTTGCCGCCGGCGGGCTGTGGATGCCCATGGCGCCCGAACTGAAAAAGTTGCGGCAGGAAATAGACTACAACTGGGACGATTTTAAAAAGGTCGTTGAGGCTGAAAAGTTCAAAACCGTATTCGGAGACCTCCAGAAAAGCGGGGAAACGTCACTGAGCCGGCCGCCCAAAGGGTACGACGCTACCCATCCGGGCATTGAATACCTTAAACTGAAGAGTTTTATTGCGTCGGCCAGTGTTTCCGACGCCGACATTGCATCCAAAGACCTGGCCGTAAAAATCACGGCAATCTTTGAGGCGATGCGGCCGCTGATCGACTTTTGCAACCGGGCACTGGAGAAATAATACCGATCGCCAAGGCGAAGCCAGTGTTGCGACAGGCACATTTTTTTACTTGTGATGCGGGCGAATGAATGCACACGAAGCACATTCCTGAAAACGATTCTATCTTTTTACGCACGAAAAAGGGATACCCTAAATAGGAGTAAAGCACTATTCCCCCGGGCGGATGTGGCCGTTACCTTTGCGCTCATGAACACAAACCACAAACCTGTGAGAGCAAATCGAGTGACTGAACATCCGGCCGTTGGAGAGGCTGATCCTCCAAGCGGGGGAACGGGCCACGACCCGGGGCGCACGATTGTCAACCCCATTTTTAAGGATACCGCCACGTTTTTGGAACGTTCCGCGGAAACCGGCGGGAAATACTGCGCCTGTGAAGTAACCCTTTTACCCGGGGGAAAGAACGTAGCCCATATTCACAAAAAATACAGCGAAACCTTCACGGCGATAGCGGGGAACCTGGGGGTAAAGGCAGGGGGTAAAACCATTATTCTCAAACCAGGTGAAACCTTCACGGTTCCGATTGGGGTTGTTCATTCTTTTTTTAACCCCGGCCCGGAAACCATCCGGTACAACATTGTCATCGCTCCCGGCTTCGATGGTTTTGAGTACATGCTCCGGATTTTGTACGGCATGGCCCGGGATGGGCAGACGGATAAAAACGGCCTTCCCAAGCGTTTGGCGCTCATCGCTTTGATCGGTGAAATTGGCGATACCTCGTTGCCCGGCCTGTTCGTCCTGCTGGCTCCTTTGCTTAAATTTCTCGCCGCCAGGGCCCGCAAACGCGGCGAGGAGCAACGGCTGCTGGCTACGTATTGCAACTTTTAACCAGCCGTACTTACTGCATTGTAAAGGAAGTAAATGCCTATTGCGGAACATCCTTCCTTCGGCACTGACAGCGAGGGGGTACTCACTTGGTATGGCTACGGAACGCACCGCGAAAGGGCTTATCCACGGCCACGCTCCCTTTGGGGACAGCTTTGTCCAGCAACAGGGGCGTGCGGGCATTGGTCAGGTAATTGGTGTGTACAAGGAGCGCATCCGTAGCGCTGCCGCCGATGGCCAGGAAGGTGCCCGTACCGGGCGGGGCCATGCACCCGCTGATAACCCCCTTCGTGCAGTCGGTAAGCGAGAGCGCGGGCAGCGACGAGGAAAGCGGTCCCTGCCGCGCGGTAATTTCCTGAAGCCTAAAGTTGTGTACTTTTTGGAACACCAGCCCGCTTTGCCAGCCGGTTTCGGCCGCCGCATCGTTCCAGGTCACCTGCAAGTTGTTTACCACCAGTCCATCCACCCCCGAAAAGAGCATGGCATGGGCGGTACGCTTGTCGGGCGTGGCTTCCGGCTCCATCCGCACCTGGACGTTGGAGAGACGAATGTTTGCCAGCGGTTGTTCGACGGTGGAAACCATGCGGCTGGTGCCCTGTGCGTAAGCGATGATATTGTCAATCGTGATGTTTTGGATCACACCCACCCGGGAGGCCGGCGTGCGTTTCTTGAGGACGAAATAAAATACCTCGGCACTTCCCCACCAGTTCCAGTGCCGGCGGTGCAGGTCAATGGTCAGGTTGGAATACACAATGTCGCTGACCAGGGCACCATCCTGCACGTTGATGCCGATCCCTTTGTTGGATTGCCGGATCACGCAATTGCTGAAAATAACGTGGCGGATGGGCGAAAACGTTTCAGTACCGATCATCAGCGCCGTGGATGAACTGGTGAGGATGCAGTTATTCACCAGGATGTTTTCCGTGGGATAGGTTTTGCCGTTGCCCGAGAAGTCCCACGTACCGGATTTGAGGCAGATGGCATCGTCGCCGGTGGAGATGTTGCAGTCCGTGATCTGGGCATTGCTGGTGCCGTCCAGGTCAATGCCGTCGGAGTTGACGCCCATCTTTAAGTCCGACCGGATGGTTACGCCCCGAATCTTCACCTGGTTCGATCCCCACAGGCGCATGCACCAGAGCGAACTGTTTTCGATGGTCACCTCCTCAATGGTGATGCCCTCGCATTCCCTGAACAGCAGCGTAAAGGCGCTGTTGCCCACCCGGTAGCTGCGCTTCATTTCTACCCCGGCTTTTTGGGCAATGGCTACTTCTTTTTCGATTTCCACATCCCCGTAATCGTACGCCGACCATTGGTACCGGGCCTGTCCATCGATTTTTCCCCTTCCCCGGATGGCAATGTTCCTGGCATGCTCGGCGTAAATAAGACTCTCCGCCTTGAAGGCCGGGTTGGGCAGGTCCGCGTAGAGTACCGAGCCCGCATCCAGCTGCAAGGTGATGTTGTCGTAGAGCACAATCGCCAGGCAGGTATATTCACCGGGCGGCACCTGCACGACCCCGCCCCCGGCGGTTTTGGCGGCCTCAATGGCCCGGGCAATGGCTCCCGTGGCGTCATCCTGCCTGAGACCGGTTGCCCCGTACGCGCGGATGTTGAATATCCCCGGCTCGGCCCAGGCCGGAAAAGACCATACGCATAAGCATAACCAGAGGAAGCAGTAAGGTTTCATAAGTACAGCCATCAAATCATTTAACGAGCATTCGGTGGTCCGGCCCCCGGGGCGCCGGCAGCTTTAAAAGACTACAAAGGGATGGGCGGGCAGGGCAGTACCCCTATTCGGTCTTGAGGACCTGCGCCGGATTGCGGCCCGCCGCCTTCATCGTCTGCGACCCGATCATGAGGATTGCGATCAGCAACACCGCCAGCAAGCCCACGAACAGCTCGGCAAGTTGCACGGGCGTATGGTAGGGGAAATGCGTGAGCACCACGTTTTTGAAGAAAAAGTACGTGACCGGCAGGGCAATGAGCGCCGATACCGACAACAGCAACAGAAAGCCGCGACTCAGTAAGAATACCAGGTTGCCGGAACTGGCGCCCATCACTTTCCGGATGCTGATCTCTTTTAGCCGGGTCTCGGTGGTGAATACCACCATTCCGAACAAGCCCATCGATGCGATCGAAATGGCGAGGAATGACAGGAAGCCAATGATTTTGATCATGGAGGAAAATTCGCTGTAGGCCTCTTCGATGGTCTGGTCATAGAATTGGGCCTCAAAGGGATGAACCGGGTCGATCTTCTTCCAGACGGACTCGATCCTGGCCCTGGTCGCCGGCAGGTCAGCGCTTTGGATCTTGACGTTAATGATTGCCCGGTCTTCGGGCGTCCAGTGCATGAATGCTACCGGCTCGATGAGGTTATCGACCTTGCCGTAGTGAAAGTCCTGCATCACGCCGACAATGGTCATCCGGCGTCCGTTTCCCTGGACATTGCTGAAGGTGATTTCCTCCCCGATTGCTTTGGCGGGGTCGTTGGCTGCGATGTTTAATCGCTTCAGGACTTGCTCGTTGACGATCACTTCGCTGACGGCTTTGGCGGTGGTGGGCCGGGCAATAAAATTGCCCCCGGCAATGAGCTTGTGTTCGTGCAGCGGCAAATAGTTTGCGTCCACGTGGTTGGTCAGGACCAGCGCGGAGTCGCGCGAATCTTTGTATTTCATGTAGCCGCCCCACGCATTCCCGACGCCGGTGATGATGAACGACCGCGACAGGGCGGTTACTTCCGGCACCTCGCCCAGTTCCTTGAGCAGCGCATCGGGTTTATTGCCCTGCATGTTGATGTTGAGGATGTTGGCCGTGTTGAATCCCAGGTCGAAGGCAAGGATGTTTTTATACTGCACGTAGCCGATGGCGGTGGTTGTGATAAAGATCAGGGTGAACGTGTACTGAATCACCACCAACGCACGGCGGAGGGTGACGTGCTGGTAACCTTTTACCGACGACACATTCTTGAGCGCATGGATGGCGCTTACTTTCGAAAAGAAGATCGCCGGCATGAAGCCGGCCATAACCCCTACGGTGACCGAAAAGACGATAAAGGCCGCGACCATCGCCGGCGTGAGTTCGAGCTTCACCGTGCGCTGCATCTCCGGGGCCAGGCTGATCAGCTGCGTCCGCAATGCGAGAAAGAGGAAGAAGGAGAGAAGCAGGGCGGCCAGGGAGATCAGGATCGCCTCCGCGAGAAACTGTTGCCGGATCTGGCCCTTGCCGGCACCAATCGCTTTGCGAAGCCCTACCTCCTTGAAGCGGCGCAGGCCCCGGGCAATCGAAAGGTTGGTGTAGTTGAAACACGCCGACAGGATCACCACGAGGGCAAGCCCGCCGAGTATCCAGAGCACCACCGGGGGCATGTGACGGCGCACCGAACCGCGCATATCCCGGAGATTCTCCCCGACCACGATCTCGAATAAAGGCAGCAGTTCGAGCCGGATCGTGGGGTTTACGCCGGCGCGGTTTTCCTCCCTGGCAATGGCGTCGAGCTGCGACCCGATCAGCGCCAGGTCGGCGGCTGGAGGCAGCAGCAGGTACACGTAATTCGACCCCATGCTGGTCCAGTTGTCGAAGTCCTTGTTGTTCCGGTTGAGCTGCCCGGCCGTCGAGAGCGATACCAGCGCTTCGAAGTCGAGGTGCGAAAAGAAGGGAACGTCCTGCATGACCCCGGTCACCTGGTACTCAAGCGTATCGAACGTGATGGCCTTGCCGAGCGCCGGTTCGTTGCCGAACAGCTTTCGGGCGGCCGTCTCCGTGAGCACAATCGAGTAAGGATCACTCAGCGCCCGGTCGGGATTGCCTTCCAGCAGGGGAAAGGTAAAGACCTTCAGCAGCGACGGCTCGGCCCATAAGCCCTTGACGGTAAGTACTTTGTCGCCAACCCTTGCATCCTGCGAAAAGTCGCTGCGCACAATCGCCACTTCTTCGACGCCGCTTACTTTCTCCCGGATCAGCTTGCCGGTCTTGAGGGAGGTGGACGCAAACTTGCTCTGTTCCCGGTTGGAAGTCAGTACGTTGGTGATGCGATAGATCCGCTCCCCGTGCGCGTGGAACCGGTCGTAGGCACGCAGGTCGAGCACGAAGGCAATCAGCAATAACCCGACGGACATACTGATGGCAAGGCCCACGATGTTGATGGACGAGAACAGCTTGTTGCGCATTACGTTGCGCGCCGATGTTTTGAAGTAGCTTCCGATCATGATCCGGTTGATAAAAAGGTTCCTATTGGCAAGATTCAATATTTGCGCCGGATAACCTATAAAATTGACTACGAATCAGTTGCCGGATCGTGCACGAATCCTTTCGTCCGTTGTTGGACCCAGCTGCCCGTTTATCGTAATCTTTCCGCACTTTTGATCCGATATTGACTTGCCTTGAAAACACCCTTCCTCAAAACGCGGCCGGTTGCCCGCCTGCTGTTGGTCCTGGCCGCCCTGGCGGCTTTGGTCGCCGGATGGCGGCTGCTGCGTACGCCCGCCCCCGTGAAACCCTGGAGCGTATACATGCCCGGCATTGGCACCGGCTCTTCTCCCCGGGTGGCAGACCTGACCGGCGACGGCATCCTGGACATTGTCATGGGAGCGGGCGGGCGAGAAAACCAACCCAGTGATACGGCTGTCATCGCCCTGGACGGACGCGACGGTACCCTGCTCTGGCACCGGGCCGGGCGTAACCAGATGGTCGGTTCCGCGTTGTTTGGAGACATCACGGGCGACGGGATCGCGGACGTTTTTATCGGGGGGCGGTCGGCCCAGCTGGTGGCCCTCAACGGGAAAACCGGCAAGCCCATCTGGGAGTTCTTCCCGCTGGAGAACGCACCGGGGAAACGGGCCGATCCGGCCGATGCGGGCTGGTACAACTTCTTCAATCCGCAGTTTATTGCCGACCAGGACGGGGATGGCCGGCAAGACCTGCTCATTTCCAATGGCGGTGACTACCTGGTTCCGCCCCGCGACCCCGACCGCCCGACCGGCAACCTGTTGGTCATCAGCAGCCGCAACGGCAGTTTACTGGCCAGAGCACCCGTGCCGGACGGCAAAGAAACGTACATGTCGCCGGTAGTGGCGGACTTTGAAGGAGACGGAACGTGGTGGGTCATTTTTGGAACGGGCGGCGAAACCATTGGCGGAAATCTGTACCGCGCCCGCCTGACGGAAGTACTGAGCGGCAACCTTGCCGGTGCCCGGCTGCTGGCTTCCAGCCCCGAAAAAGGGTTCATTGCGCCCCCGGTGCTGGCCGACATTACCACCGACGGCGTTCCCGACATCGTGGTCAACTCGGTGGACGGCCGCACGCTGGCCATTGACGGCCGGAGTGATTCACTGCGCTGGCAGGTGGAGACGCCGCACACCGAAGGGTACTCCTCCCCGGCCGTGGGGTACTTCAACCAGGACTCCATCCCGGATTTCTTTTCGAACTTCGGCTTAGGAACCTGGCCTACCATCATCAATTCGGTGCAACTGCTGGTCGATGGGAAAACCGGCCGGGTGCTCTACCGGGACAACCTGGGCGGCTTCCAGTATGCCTCTCCCGTGTCGGCCGACATGAACGGCGACGGGTTGGATGACGGCTTGCTGAGCCTCAACACCTGGTACAGCGGCAGCTACGAAAACGTAGCCTACTCCCAGCTGATGGTATTCGATTTCCACCACCAGAAAACCTACCCGGCCGGGGATACCCTGCTGGGGCAGAACCTGGCTTCCACGCCCTGGGCGGGTGACCTGGACGGGGACGGAAAACTGGAAGTCATTTCCTGTTCCACGGGCGTACTCCGGCAGACCAACGACATCGACAATCCCAAAGCCCTGCGCATCTCCTTGTTGCAAACGGGACAACCCATCCGGAAAACGGTGCGGTGGGGGGCTTACATGGGCTCTGCTTACAACGGCGTGTTCAGCAAGGTTTCCTCCGCTTCACGGTAGCTGCGACGGGTCCAGCCGCACCACTACCCCTTCATTCGCGTTGAGGGCAATTGTTGCCGCCACGCGCGTCCCGTCACGGTCCGGATGGGTAGCGGCCACCACTGCTCCGGCGGCGTTTACGCCCGGCGCTTCAAAAAGGGCGGGTGTATGTCCCAGGTTCAGCACGACCAGCAAGCGGCTCTCGCCCGACTGGCGGATGTACGCCAGCAGGTTGCCTTGCGCGTGAACCGGCGTGTAACTGCCGGCGTGTAAAGCGGGCTCCCGGCGCCGGAGGGCAAGCAGACTTTTGTACAGGGAAAGCATGGAGGCGGGGTCCTCCTGTTGGGCGGCTACGTTGGTTTGCCCGTAATCCGGCGAAAGCGGGAGCCAGGGAGTACCCGTGGAAAAGCCCCCGTGCGTACGTCCGTCCCAGGGCATGGGCGTACGGACCGGGTCGCGGCCAAAGCCCAGCCCGGGCACGTTCTTTTCCCAGGGGTCCTGCACCAGTTCCGCCGGAATGCGCACGTCCTGCATCCCCAATTCATCGCCGTAGTACATCGTGGGCGTGCCCCGCAACGTCAGCAGCAGCAGGGCCGCCACCCGGGCCTGCTCCCGGCCTACCCGGGTAGCAATGCGGGTGCGGTCGTGGTTGCCCAGCACCCAGTTGGGCCAGCCCTCCGGCGGCAAGGCCCCTTCGTACTGGTCAATGGCCCGGCCCACCTGGCGGGCATCCCAGGGCAGGGAAATCAATTCGAAATTGAAAGGCAGGTGCGCCCCCGAACCACCGGTGCCGTAGTAAGCAACCAGCCGGTGAACCGGCAGGTAAATTTCCCCGATCATCACCCGTTCCGGGTACGCGTCCAGCACGCGGCGCATGCCGGCCACTACCTGGTGCACCTCCGGCTGGTCGGCCGAGTAGGCCGGGATCACCTGCTGGTAAGGCGACATCGTGGGCGTGTAGTCGGGGTTGATGGGGTTGTTGCGGAACTGGTCGTCCTTGACCATGTGCCACATCACGTCGACCCGGAAACCGTCCACGCCCTTGTCGAGCCAGAAGCGCATGACCCCGAAGATGGCCTCCTGCACCTCGGGATTGCGCCAGTTGAGGTCGGGCTGCTGGGTCAGGTAAGCGTGGTAATAGTACTGGCCCGTTTGCTCGTCCCACGCCCAGGCCGACCCGCCGAATTCACTCAGCCAGTTGTTGGGCGCACCGCCGTCGGGCCCGGGATCGCGCCACAGGTACCAGTCCCGCCTGGGGTTGTCGCGGGAAGAACGCGACGCGCGGAACCAGGGATGCTGGTCGGAGGTGTGGTTGGGCACCAGGTCCAGGATCAGCTTCAGGCCGCGCCGGTGGGTTTCGGCCAGCAGCCGGTCAAAGTCCTGCATGTTGCCGAAAAGGGGATGGATGCCGGTATAATCGGAGATGTCGTAGCCAAAGTCGTCCATCGGCGAAGGATACACCGGCGAAATCCAGATGGCATCCACGCCTAGCCATTGCAGGTAATCGAGCCGCCCGAGGATGCCGGGCAAGTCGCCTACCCCGTCGCCGTTGCTGTCCTGGAAAGAACGGGGGTACACCTGGTAGACCACGCCGGTTTGCCACCAAAAGAGCTTCCGGCTGCCGTTGTTTGTTGATGCGTGCATGGATAGGAGGGCCGTCTGTTGACCGGTAAAATTCGGAAAACCTGCCGAGAAGCGTACACCCGCCGCCCGCTTTTATCAGGCATTATTCTCTTACGGGCGTGCTATCAACCGGCTCATGGGTCAGCAAGTTGAGGCTTACCGGCTTTTTGGATTTGGTTTCGCCGTGGTAGGAAAGCTGGTACAAGTCCGTTCGCCGGTCTTTCAGGTTGCGTACGCTGCCGTGGGCGTGCAGGTCTTTGAGCAGTTCCATATCCACGTCTACAATCAGAACCATTTCGGCGTTGGGCGTCGCTTCCGATTTGATCCCATTGGGCGGAAAGGCAAAATCACAGGGGGTAAACACGGCCGACTGCGCGTACTGGATGTCCATGTTGTGCACTTTGGGCAAGTTGCCCACGCTGCCGGCAATGGCTACGTAACATTCGTTTTCGATGGCCCGGGCCTGGGCGCAGTGCCGCACGCGGGCGTAGCCGTTTTGCGAATCGGTGAGGAAGGGCACGAACAACACCTCCATTTTTTGCGCGGCCAGCAGGCGGGACAGTTCGGGAAATTCCACGTCGTAACAGATCAGGATGCCGATCTTGCCGCAATCGGTATCAAACGTTTGCAGCTTGGTGCCGCCTTTCATGCCCCAGCTTTTGGCTTCGTCGGGGGTGATGTGCAGTTTTTCGTACTGTTCGTAGCTGCCGTTGCGCCGGCACAAGTACCCCACGTTGTAGAGGCCGTCTTCCCGGATGGAAGGCAGACTGCCCGTAATGATGTTCACGTTGTAATGGACGGCCAGCGTGGAAAACTTCTGGCGGATGGCTTCGGTTTGCTCGGCAATTTTCCGGATGGCGCCCCCTTCCGAAAGGTGATTGTATTCGGCCATCAGCGGGGCGTTGAAAAGCTCGGGAAAAAGCACAAAATCACTCCGGTAATCCGACACGGCGTCCACGAAGTATTCGATCTGCTCGTATAACTCGTCAATGGATTTGTAGAGCCGCATCTGCCACTGGACCAGGCCCAGCCGCAGCACGGTCTTCCTGCTTTCCCCGGTTTTGGAAGGGTCTGCGTAGTAAATGTTATCCCACTGGAGCAGGATGGCAACATCCTCGGATTCCTTATCCCCGGCCATGTAGCCTTTCAGGATTTTCTTGACGTGGAAATCATTGGCCAGCTGAAACGACAGGGTAGGATCGTGGATTTCCTTGTGCTTGACCTTGGCAATGTATTCCTTGGGAGAATGCACGTCCGAGTACTTATGGAAATTGGGGATGCGGCCGCCGAACACAATGGCCCTCAGGTTGAGTTTTTCGCAGAGTTCTTTCCGGGCATCGTACAGGCGCCGGCCCAGCCGCATGCCCCGGTAGTCGGGGCTGATGAACAGGTCAACGCCGTAGAGCACGTCGCCCAGCGCATTATGCGTATCAAACGTATAGTTGTCGGTAATTTCCTGGTAGGTATGCTGATCGCCGAAGCGATTGTACTTGACAATGATGGATAAGGCGCACCCCACTATTTTTCCGTTCACACTGATGCCCACCTGCCCCTCCGGAAAAATATCCAGCAGCTTCTTGAGTTGGTGTTCCCGCCAGTACGCCCCCGGCCAGTGGCTGTAGACTTCCAGCATGGAGATTTTCAGATCGGCGTAATCCTGAATGGTCAGGTTGCGTATTTCGATGATTTCTTGTTGCATAGGGATAGGAGCGGCACCAGGGCCCGGCGGCTGAATGGACGAAGAGATACACCCAGTACGATCTTCGTGGAAAACTAGTTCCAACCTCAACTTTTTCACTTACCGGGATTGCTGCGGGGAATGAGGACCAGCAGCATCAGCAGGGCCAGGGCAGCCTGCCCCGATTCGAGTACCACTCTCCCCCAGTTGGTCGCCATCACCTCCCCGATGAGGGCCACGTCTTTGCCCGCGTTGAGTCGGAGGTTCATGGGGATCTGGACCAAAAGGGTGGAGAGCCAGTCGAGCACCAGGCACGCGAAGGACGCCCCGACGTACTTGACCGGCAGGTTTGCCGGCCGGAACCGGAAAAGCAGGGCGTTCAGGATCGTCAGCAGGCCGAACGGAATGACGCTGATGGGAATGATGCGGGCTTCGAGCAGGGCGTGGTAGGCCACAAATTCCCGTTCCCCGACGATGAGCCGCGAGGGGTACACCAGGAAATAATCCATCAGGGCCGTGCCGTAGCTGAAAAAGGTAAAGGCCAGGAACAGCGCCGTGCACCAGCGTCCGGTTACACCGTTTCTCGTTTTTGTATTCCGGTGGGCAGCAGCAGGAGTTGCAGCGGGGTTGGGTTGCATGGGGGTAACGCGGGTGGTCTGGTGAAGGCGGAATCGCGGGGCGCGGGGGCAAAAATAGACCGGCCCGGTGCGCCCCGGAATAGTTCCTTTGCACTAATTCGCCGGCGCCTGCTCCCAGTGGCCTGCACCCGGAGATTAGTACAAAAGCACTATGTACGGGCTTTGCCGATCGGCTTACCTTTACGTCCGCGCCGTGAGTCGGTACCGCAGCCCCGGCCCGTAACGGGCAGTACCGGAAAAGCTGCCTCCGCGGAAAAAGGTGTACCTACCCTTACTTTTCCCCGGCAACCACTTCATCATCTACCGAACTATGGGTATTATTGGCACCAACATTCGCACTGGTCCCTCCCGCAAAGAGGCCGCCCCCGCACCCATGGAAGAAGAGCAGAAGGTTACCCGCATCGAGGACGAAATTCAGCAAACGCACTGGCGCAACCAGCTTTCCAAAACGGGTATCAACGTGGTGTACACCGGCATCTGGCTCAAAGCCGCACACACGGATTTTTTCAAAAAGTTCGGCCTGAGCCACCCGCAGCACAACATTCTGCGCATTCTGCGCGGCCAGAAACAAAACGCCGTCAACGTGAACGCCATCAAGGAACGGATGGTCGATAAGTCGTCGAACGTGTCGCGCATTACGCAGAAGCTGCTCAGGAAGAAACTCATCGAATGCCAGCCTTCCCCCACGGATAAACGGGCCGTGGACATTGTCATCACCCAGAAAGGGCTCGACCTGCTGAGCCGGATTGACCAGCAGGTGCACGAGATCAACGACCTGCTGGCCCACCTCGACGCCAGTGAACTGCTGGTGCTCAACATGCTGCTCGACAAGATCCGGGCGGCCCCCAAAAAAAGCACCGCGCTGACCCCCGGCGGGAAAAAACGTAAATAATGATTGACTTAGCTGGGGTTTGCGGTTACATTGTGTGTGTAGGTACACACAAACCATCAAATCACCCTTACCATGACCCAAGCACACCTGTTTCCCGGCCGTGGCGACGGTTCGCCTGCCTGGTGGGGTAGTAAAACCCTACCGGTTAAATAGTACTAAAGCACTATTTACTTGTCTTGCTTGCCGGCTTACCTTTATTGCAACTTTTTACCTTGGGGCAGTGTGCCGCCCGGTTGCCCCCGGCCGCGATACCGGGAAAAGAAAATTGTGCGGATATGAGTGTACCTACACCTATTTTTTTGATGTGCAGGTGCGGGAACGCCAGGGAATGGCGGACAATAGCCAGCAGGCGCTTTTTCACCAGCCGGGCAAACCGGCACGTACGCTTCACGACCAACAACCAGAAAAGATGAACGATTCCCACCTGGCCGGACAACACCTCCGCCACTTGCTCTCCAGCCACGCCCGGCAGATTATGGCGGGTGAATACGAGATCGAACAGAACCTGCCCGAAATCAGGGAAACGATTGACCTGGTCGAGGCCCTGTTCCCGTCCTGGGTAACCCTGCTGTGCATGGTGCAGCACCCGCGCCTGATGCACGTGAGCCGCAACAGTACCCACGTGACCGGGTACACCCCTGAGCAGTTGCAGACCATCGGGGTGGAAAACTACTTCGACCTCATTCACCCCGACGACCTGGCGGCCGTCAGGCAGGCGTACGGACGCATGAGAGAGGTGAGCCTTGCCCCCGGGTACGACCCCAAGCAGCACCGCTTCGTGTTGCACTACCGGCTGCGCCGGCCCGACGGCCAGTACCTCTACCTGCTCGACGAGAAACTGGCCGTGCAGAATCACCGCAACCGGTACGTGTTCTTCACCTTGTTCAAGGACCTGAGCCGGGAACGGAAGTTTACCCGGGTGCTGCTGGAGATTCACCGCTACGGGGCCGGCGCCCAAACCCTGATCGAAGAATACGTGCCCGAGGCTTGCCAGCCGCCCATTACCGCCCGGGAAAAGGAGGTGCTGGAACTGTTGCAAAAAGGGCTCAACAGCCCGCAGATCGGTGACCTGCTCGCCATCAGCGTGAACACGGTGAAGAACCACCGCCAGAACCTGATGCGCAAGGCCAATGCCCGCAACAGCATCGAACTCCTGCATTACGCGCAGCAGGCCAAATGGCTTTAGCCGGGCTGGCCCCGGCCCCCGGGATTTTTTAACCCACGGGGTTGCGTTCCCGAAGCAGTAAATGGGCGTATCTACACCGTTTACCCTTGCCCTTTCCCGCACCAGGCCAAAATTGCCCGGTTCATTCACCCGGGTTTACTTTCACCCTTGTATGTGTACGTACACATACTTATCCCCCATGTTAATCACCATGCAAACCTCTCACCAAACCTCCCGTCAAACCAGCCGGAAGCGGGCACTTGCCCCCGCTTCTCTGGCCCACCCCAACCCCATGCTGCCGTACCTGCCGGCCCGCCAGCTCGTGCGGCAGCGTAGCGAAGGCGTCCACCGGAGCCTGCACCTGGTTGAAAAAATGTTCCCCACCTGGATCATTGTGCTCCGCGACGAGCAGCACGGCATCCGGTTTATGAGTGACAACTGCGCCGCTTTTTTCGGCGTCAGCCCGCAGCAATTAAAAAACAAGCACTGCGCCGACTTGCTCGACCGCATCCACCCGGAAGACGTGGAAGCCTTTGCCCGCACCCGCCAGAAGATCGACGAACTGCTCAGGCAGCTGGCGCCCGGCCAGCTACACGACTACCGCTTTGTGCTCAACTACCGGTGCCGCGCCCCCGATGGACGCTACCGGGTCATTCACGAGGAGAAGCTCTACGTGGTCAACGGGCAGCACGCCTGCAACGTCTTCATGGTGCTCAGGGACGTGACGGGGGAAAAGCCGTTTACCCGCGTCTTCCTGGAATGGTACAAGTGCCTCCAGGGGGCCTGCCGCCGCCTGGGCACTTACGTGCCGGCCATCGACAACACCGGCGATGCTTCCCCGATCACCCAACGGGAAGTAGAGATCATTCAACTGCTCAAGGAGGGCCTGAGCAGCAAGGAGATCGCCGGCCGCTTATTCATCAGCACCAACACGGTACGCAACCACCGGAGCAACCTGTTCAGAAAAACCAATGCCCGAAACGTGGTGGAACTGCTCAGCCGCATTCCCGCCGGTGATTTGCTTTCGGCCTGAAAGCGACGGGCCGGGGGCAGCGGCCGGGTAGGTCAGCCCCCCCGGCCCGTAAGTACGCTCCGGGTTGTGGGGTGGCGTGCCGGCCCGTACCGGCACCTGGCCGCGGGTTGCCGCTTTGCCGGACCGGCCGCAGGGGAGCAGCACGGCCACGAGCAATAAGCCCAGCAACAAGTGCAGGCCCGAAAAAACCACCCAGAAAGCAGTGCCCGCCCGGTTTTGCTCAAGCTGGTTCATGACTTACGAAAGAAAAAGCAGTGAACCGGAGGCGCGTTAAGCGAAGCAGTAAAGGAAGCATCATAGGAAAAATGGATTATCGGATGGTTTGATTGCGGGAAGATAGCCGACCGCCTCCGGAGCGCCGGGTTGCCCGGCATCTCCGGGTGGAAAGCGATGCAAAACTACCAAGGGCCTACAGGGACCGCAATAGTATTATCGTACCAATTTGCTACGATTCCTCCGCATAACCTTACAATCAGGACCCCTTTTTTGCGCATTTCCAAGATGGGTCCTGAGCGTAGCTCCACTGGAGAGGGGCCGGGGGTGAGGTTTTGGCCTGTATCAAAGTGGTCTCACAAACCCGCTACCCCTGGCTGCGCTGAATGGAGTAACTCCAACGGAATTCGGCTTTTGCAGGAGACGCTTCTACTTTACGCGGCAAGCGTACCTGAATTCACGGGGGCTCAAGCCATGTTTTTCCTTGAACTGCCGGTTGAAATTTGATAAATTATTATAGCCGCAGGAATAACTGACCTGGACGATGCTGCTATTGCTTTCGGCCAGTAGTTTTGCGGCGTGGTCCAGTCGCACATCGGCCAGGAAACCGGAAAAATTACGTTTGGTACGTTCCTTAAAGAACCGGCAGAAAGAAGTCCGGGTCATGTGAACCAGATCAGCTACCGCTTCCAGCCGTATTTCCCCATTGAAGTTTTGCAAAATATACCCGAATACCGCGTCCAGCCGGGCCGTATCCACGGGGTTGTGCCCCACAATGCCCGGATCGGAGATAAGCGCGTAGTCTGTCGTGTCGGCCAGCAGGTTCAGGATGTCCAGCAGGCGGATCAATCGCTCCATCCCTTGCGTCCGGAGCAGTTCCCGCATTTTGCGGCTTACCACCCGTTTGGTTTCGGCCAGGATGTCCATTCCCTGGTGGGAGCGTTCAAAGAGGCCGTGCAGCTTTCTGGCTTGCGGCAGGGCCAGAAAATCCTTTCCGATGGATTCTTTCCGGAAGTGAATGACAATGGATTGGGCCCGAAAGGCCGGATTCTGCTCGTAATAGGCTGGCGTATTGCGGTACAGATGGGGCAGATTAGGCCCCAGAAAAGTTAAATCGCCGTCCTGGAAATCAGACACGTAGTTGCCGATGAAGCGTTTCCCCCGGCTTTTCACGATCAACACCAGCTCAAATTCCGGGTGGTAGTGCCAGGGCGTCGCAAAATAAGGCAGATCAAATGCCTTGGCAAAAAACGATTCTTCTCCTTCCGTGGGGAGATGTTCCAGCAGTGGTTTCATGCGCTTATCAGGACTGGCTTTCCCTCCATTATCCAAAAATACATTCAAATGTGAAAATAAAGTATCAGTTTCGGATAACCTACTGGTAGCACAAAGTCCGGGAAGGGAATACTTTTGGTTGCGTAAAGCCCTTTTCTCCGATTCACCCACCTACCCACTGATCCCTTGCCCATGGACCGATTTCAATTAACGCCCGACCAGGTAGCCGGTTACCACCGGGACGGGTACGTACTCGTACCCAACTTTTGTGCGCCGGAAGAAGTGAGCAAACTATACCGGGTCGCGCTGGAAGACGCTGCCATCCGGAAGCACTCCTACGATCTGAATGACCAAACCGGCAAAAAGACCAGGCTTGCCCTGTGGTTCACGCCCGGGGCAGACGTGTACGGGCTGCTCACCCGCAGCGAACGGATCGTGCATTCGGTACACCAACTGTTGGACGGCAGCGCACCCGTTTGCCATTTCCATTCCAAGCTGATGCAGAAAGAACCCCGCGTAGGCGGAGCCTGGGAGTGGCACCAGGATTACGGCTACTGGTATAAAAACGAATTTCTGTTCCCGGACCAGATGCTTTCCGTCATGGTCGCCATCACGGAAGCCACCCAAGAAAACGGGTGCCTCCAGGTGATTAAGGGTTCCCATAAAATGGGCCGGGTTGAACATGGTTTTGCCGGGGAACAGGTAGGGGCTGCGCAGCGGTACGTGGACCTGGCCCTGAAAACGATGGAACTCGTGTACGTGCAGCTACAGCCGGGCGATGCGCTCTTCTTCCACAGCAACCTGCTCCATCGTTCGGAGGCCAACCGGTCGGAAAGTGCCCGGTGGTCTCTGATTTCGTGTTACAACCGGGCGTCCAACGTTGCCTACAACGAAAAGCATCCCTCCTGCATTACGCCCCTGGCAACCGTACCGGACGATGCGCTGCTTACCGGCGATGCGGCCGGCATTGCGGCAGAAGCCGATTTTCTTACCAAGGATGCCGATGTAAGCTTAACCAATTGAGAACAAATGGCTATTGTACTGCACGAAACGTCGGACCACTCCCTCACGCAAGGCACTTACCACAAAAGTTACATTTACCTGATCAGCACCATTGCGGCGCTGGGCGGGCTGTTGTTCGGCTATGACCTGGTGATTATATCCGGTACGGTCCCTTTCTTTACCCGGCACTTCGGCCTGAATGAATTCCAGACGGGTTGGGCAGTAGGCTGCATCAATTTAGGGTGCGCCCTGGGGGCGTTGCTGGCCGGAAAATTAAGCGACTCCCTGGGCCGGAAAAAACTGTTGATGCTTTGTGCCCTGCTGTTTGCCCTCACCGGGTTTGGCACCGGTTGGGCCGGCAGTTTTTCGTTGTTTATCCTCTTTCGCATGGTAAGCGGGGTTGCCGTCGGGGCTGCCGCCCTCGTGTGCCCCATGTACATTGCCGAAATGTCGCCCGCTCCCTTGCGGGGACGCATGGTTGCCTTCTACCAGCTTGCCATTACGACGGGCATCCTGCTGGCCTACCTCGCCAATTATTTGTTGTTGAATACGGGCGAAAACAACTGGCGGTGGATGTTCTCGTCGCAGTCCGCCCCGGCGCTGTTGTTCTTTTTCGGGCTTTTCGGGGTGGCCGAAAGCCCCCGCTGGCTCATTCGCAAAAGGCACGATGCGGAGGCCCGGCGGGTGCTGGAACGCGTCGGCGGCGTGGCGTACGCAACAACCGAAGGCGAGGCCATCCGCCGGAGTTTTTCGCAGGAGGTAGCAGAACGCGTTTCCGACTTGTTCCGGCGCGACGTCTGGTACATCGTAGGGGTCGGCATCCTGATCGCCGTGTTTTCCCAGGCCGACGGCCAGAATTCCCTCTTTTCCTACGCTCCCGAAATTTTTAAACAAGCCGGCATGGCCGAAGATTCGGCTTTCCTGCAATCCGTCATTCTGGGGCTCATCAACTTCGTGTTTACGTTCGTTGCCATCGGTACGATCGACAAAGTAGGCCGCAAAAAACTACTGCAATACGGCTCCGCGTTGCTTTGCCTGGATGCAATGGCCCTGGCGGCTGCTTTCTACCTGGAGTGGCCCGGCGGGTGGATTCTTACTTTTGTACTCGGCTTCATTGCCATTTACGCGGCTACCCTCGGGCCGGTCACCTGGGTCGCCCTTTCCGAGATCTTTCCCAACCGCATCCGGGGCAATGCCATGGCGCTGGCAACGCTGGCCCTGTGGATGGCGAACTTCTTCACGACGGCTTCGTTTCCCATCTTGCGGGCACACGTGGGCCTGCCGGCTACTTTCATGATCCACGCGGCGATTTGCCTGCTGTACTGGTTCTTCGTGCGGACGAGGGTGCCCGAAACCAAAGGGAAGTCCCTGGAGGAGATCGAAACCTTGCTCACGCGTAAGTGAAAAGTTTCACGCAAAGGCGCAAAGAAGCGCAAAGACCGCAAAGATAGAACCGCAAGGAAAACGCGTACGTACCTCTTTGCGCCTTCTCTTTGCGATCTTTGCGCTTAAATTTTTTCTTTGCGTCCTTTGCGCTTCTTTGCGCCTTTGCGTGAAACTCTGTGCCCTCCGTAATCCCACCCGCCGCCCATGAAGCAAAAACTGTTGTTCCTGTACGCCTTGCTGCACAGCCTTGCCGCCCTTGCGCAAACGACGCCCGAATACGCGTGGTGGAACCCGGCCCAAAGCGATTTCCCGGCCATCGAAGGGCAAGCCTGGCCGAAAGAAGTACAGCAGCCTTATGACCGGCTGCCCGCCACTGCCGAAAAAACGGTCCGCAAGGAAGTATGGGCCCTTTCGCGCCAATCGGCCGGTCTGCTCATCCGTTTCCGGGCCAGTACCGACCAGGTCGTCGTACGGTATGCCGTGGAAGGCAGGCACGCTTTGCCGCACATGCCGGCTACCGGCGTGAGCGGGGTGGATTTGTACGCCGTAAACACGGACGGGGCCTACCTTTGGTGCGCCGGCAAGTATTCCTTCGGCGATACCATCCAGTACCGCTTCACCGATCTACAGCCCAATGATGGGTATCACCAGAAAGGGCGCGAGTACCGGTTGTACCTGCCGCTTTACAATGCCGTGAAATGGCTTCAGATCGGGGTGCCCAAAGGGGCAGGTTTTACCCCCCTGCCCGTACGGGTAGACAAGCCCATCGTGGTCTACGGGACGTCCATTGCCCAGGGCGCCTGCGCTTCCCGGCCGGGCATGGCCTGGCCGGCAATTCTGGGCCGGCAACTGGACCGGCCCCTGATCAACCTGGGGTTTTCGGGCAATGGCCGGCTGGAAAAAGAAGTAGTAAGCTTGCTGACCGGGATCGATGCGAAGCTGTACGTGCTCGATTGCCTGCCTAACCTGGTGGCTACCGTAGGGATCGCTCCCGAAGAGATAGCGGCACGCATCCTGGAATCGGTTAAAATCCTGCGGCAAAAACGCCCGGCCACGCCCATTCTGCTGGTGGAACACGCCGGGTATGCGGAAGGACGCATCAACCCGGAAAGACGCAAGCTGTACCAGGAAGTAAACACGCTGCTCAAAGGGGCTTTCGCCCGGTTGAAGACCGAAGGCGTGGGCCAACTCTACCTGTTGCCGATGTCGGAAATCAACCTGTCGCTGGACGCAACGGTGGATGGTACGCATCCCTCGGATGTAGGCATGCAACAATACGCCGCGGCCTGCGAAAAAAGCATCCGGACGATTCTCGACGAGCCGGCCGGGGCGTACACGACCACGCAGCCTTGCACCCAGGCGCGCAACGCCGACATCTACGATTGGGAAACCCGGCACCGGGAACTGGTTGCCCTGGCGAAAACCAACCCCCCGCGAATCGTTTTTCTGGGCAACTCCATTACCCATTTCTGGAGCGTACAACCCCCGGCACCGCTCACTTGGGGGAGTGATTCGTGGCGCAGCGTGTTTACCCCCCTGGGTACGCAAAACTTCGGCTACGGCTGGGACCGGATCGAAAACGTATTGTGGCGGGTGTATCACGGGGAACTCGACGGCTATGCCGCTGCCCAGGTGATTGTAATGATCGGGACCAACAACCTGCAACTCAACTCGGATGCGGAAATAGTCGAAGGCCTCAAAGGGTTGGTGCAGGCCATCAAAACGCGCCAGTCCGGGGCCGCGGTTTTACTGCTGGGGATACTGCCCCGCCGGCAGCAGGAAAGGCGCATTGCGCAGCTCAATGAAGGCATTGCCCAAGCCTCGGGCGCCCTGAACGTGTCTTACCTGGACGCGGGCAAGGTGTTTCTCAATGCCGAAGGCAAAATTGACGAATCCCTCTTCACCGACGGCTTACACCCCAATGCGGAAGGCTACCGCAAACTGGCCTCCGCGCTCGGGCCGTACCTGGTTCCGGTAAAACAAAGTCAGCGACCCAAAAAGTAACATCTGGGATCAGGCGGATTGCGCATGCGACAATAATCGAACAACGCCTCAACGGCCCGCCTCCGATGGATTCGGAGTATCTCCCGGTAATTCGTAAAATCAACGCGGAGCGGCCGCCCACGTCTTTCCCCGGGCAGGACTCCCAAAGCCCAAAAATGCGGTTTTTGCCCGTCCGGAGGCCCTTTTTTTTACCTGTTGCACCCACTGCTACTTCCGGCATTTAAATGGATTACGGGAATCTCCGTGCCGGTAATTGACCGGTGTGATCATCCCATTCTTCCAAACGACAATGCTTATGAACACAACCCTCCAAAGCTCCCCCCAACGCGTTGCCTCCCGTGCCGCCGGTTCGCCGGGCCGCAAAGCGTTCGTCGAAGTAGAGCCCAACGTGCAACTCCACGTGACCGACCTGGGCGAAGGCGCGCCGGTCGTGTTGATTCACGGCTGGCCCTTGAGCAATGCCATGTACGAGTACCAGTACCAGGAACTGGCCGAACAGGGATTCCGGGCCATCGGCATCTCCATGCGCGGCTTCGGTAAATCCGACAAGCCTTACGGCCGGTACACGTACGACGTGTTTGCCGATGACATCCGGGCGGTACTCGACCAGCTGGATGTTGCGGAAGCTACGCTCGGAGGCTTCTCGATGGGAGGAGCCATTGCAACCCATTACGTAGTGCGCCACCATTCCGCCCGCGTGAACAAACTGGCTTTGTTTGCGGCGGCCTCTCCCCGGTGGACGAGCGGCGCGGCGTATCCCTACGGCCTTTTTTCGGAAGCAGAAGTCAATGAGATGATCCAATTGAGCAAAACCAACCGGGCGGCACTCTACCAAACGTTCGGCAGCCTCTTCACCGCCTCCCCGACTTCCCTGCCCGCCGGACTCGATGCCTGGCTGGGCGGGATCAACTGGGAGGCTTCTCCCTACGCCGCAACGCAATGCCTGATCGCCCTGCGGGATGAAGACTTACGCGCCGAACTGGCGGAAATACAAATTCCCGTAGCCATTTTTCACGGCGTACACGACAAGATTGTTCCTTTTTCCACGGGGCAGCAGGCGCTGCACGGGCTCCCGAATGCCTACCTGGTTCCCTTCGAGCACAGCGGCCACGGGCTGTTTGTGGAAGAACGGGAAAAATTCAACCAGGAACTGATCCGGTTCGTACGGCAGCCGCGCTGATCGGATTGCACGAATCCCTCCTTGTACTGAAAAGGAAGGTCATGGCTAAATGGCTATATGGTTGAATGGTTGTTGAATCGACCGTGCAGCCATATAGCCATACAACAATCAACCATACAGCCATTCAACCATATGACCACAATTTTGACTATCAACTCACCTACTATTCAAAATAGATGAAAACAAGCACCCGTTTACCCTCTTTCCTCCGGCCCGTCTGGCTGTTGCAGGCAGTTCTGCTCCTGGCCTGGATGGGTATTCCCGTTGCGGCGTACGGCCAGAAAACGCCGCCCGCCCCGGCCAGGGAAGAATTTATTGAGGTAGCAAAAAATGTAAAACTCCACGTGACTGACCTGGGCGAAGGCACGCCGGTCGTGTTGATTCACGGCTGGCCCCTGAGCGACGCCATGTACGAGTACCAGTACGCCGAACTCGTCGGGAAAGGATACCGCGTGATCGGAATCACCCTGCGGGGCTTTGGCCAGTCCAGCAAGCCCTACGGTCCGTACAACTACGACGTGTTTGCCGATGACATCAAGGCAGTACTCGACAGGCTGAACATCCGGAATGCTACGCTGGGCGGTTTTTCCATGGGGGGCGCCACCGTCATTCGCTACGTAGCCCGGCACAACGCCGCCCACGTAAGCAAGCTGGCTTTGTTTGGTGCCGCCGCGCCGGTATGGACCAAAAGAGCGGATTTCAACCACGGGTTCTGGACCAAAGAGAGCGTGAATGCGCTGATCGCGCTGAACGACACCAACCGGGCGCTGTTGCTGAAAGATTTTGGTGAAATCTTCGCCGCCGGCCCGACCAGCCTTCCGCCCGGCCTCGACCACTGGCTGGGTACGATCAACTGGCAGGCCTCGCCCTACGCAATGGCCCAATGCCTGGCTGCACTCCGGGATACCGACCTGCGGCCGGACTTGAAAAAGATCAAAATCCCTACCCTCATTCTGCACGGCAAAAGAGACAAGATCTGCGATTTTGAACTCGCCGAACAGGTGCACAAGCTGGTCGGGCATTCCGTGCTGGTGCCTTTTGAAAAGAGCGGACACGCCCTGTTCATCGAAGAACGCGGCAAGTTCAACCAGGCGCTGATGGATTTTGTGGAAGCCAGAGCGGTGGTTCAGCGCAACGAATAGACCCTCTTTTAACCACGCGAATCAACCATAATCAGGAAATGAAATGAAACAAGCAGAAAACAAAGTTGCCCTCATTACCGGCGGGGCCGGCAGCATCGGCAAAGCGACCGCCAGGCTGTTACTGGCCAAAGGAGCCAGAGTGATGCTGGTAGACAACCAGGAAGAGGCGCTGCTGGAGGCCGTGGATGAACTGAGTTGTCCCCGGGTTTATTACTGCATCGCGGACGTTTCCCAGGCCGAGCAGGTAAAACGTTACGTGGCGGAAACGGTGGCCCGCGTGGGCAGGATCGACATCTTCTTCAACAATGCCGGCATCATGGGAGAAGTCAAACCGGTGAGCGAATGTTCGGAAGAAGTGTTTGACCGGGTCATGGCCGTCAACGTGAAAGGAATATGGCTGGGCTGCAAGTACGCGATTCCGCAGATGAACGACGGGGGCAGCCTGATCCTGACGTCTTCCATGTCGGGGCTGGCCGGCACGGCCAACTTCAGCGGCTACGTCACCAGCAAGCACGCCGTGGTCGGCATCATGCGGAGCGTGGCCTTAGAGATGGCCCCCCGCCGGATACGCGTCAATACCATCCACCCCGGGCCCGTTGACAACGACCTGATGCGGGGCCTGGAGGAAGGGGTAGCACCCGGGCACGGAACGGAAGCCAGAAAGCAACTGGAAGCCATGATTCCCCTGGGCCGCTACGCGCAAGCCGAAGAAGTAGCCGGGCTGGTTTCGTTCCTGGCCTCCGACGACAGCCGCTACATTACCGGCACTACGCAGGTGATTGCCGGGGGCTTTCATACCTGACGGGCAGTAGTCATTGGTCATTAGTCATTGGTCAATAGCCGTAAGTCACGGGTGCCGCTGACTTCCGGCTATTGACCAATGACTAATGACCAATGACATAGATTATCTCCGAAAAACTCCGAAATATTCGGAGATAATTCGCGCAATTCGGAGGCGGGCCCCGGCGGCCCGCTTGCTCACCTGCGGCAAAAGAGTGATCCTGCCGCCCCGGCAGCCCCAAAACGGGCATTGGGTCCCGGGCCGCCCGCCCGGGCGGCCCGGCTGCACGTTGGCACTTCCCTTGTGAGAGGCATGCGCAATCAGCGTTTCCCCGCGCACCCCGGCCGTTCCCGGGTTGCGCGGGGAAACGCTGATTGCTACGAGGGACGTTTTCTAAACATAAAATCGCTATATTCCATCCATTACGACAACTAAAACGCTGCCAGTCAGGCACTGCCCGGTCTTACCGCCCGGTGCGTGCCTGGTTTTCCGGGGATGCGGACCTGCTCAGGCGGAAACCGATGCAGTCATGCAAATGTGAACGAAAACCATTGTTCATTCTTCAACCCTCCCTTTTCGCAACCGGTTATGAGCCATTCCTGCCGACTCGTACGTCTGTTCCCCCTGGTGGTGCTGCTCCTGATCAGCTTTACGGCCCGGGCCCGGTCCAATGCGCCTTTCGGCCAACCGGGCGTAGAACCAACGTACGCGGACAGTTTAAAAGGACTGCTCAGGCAGCATAACCCGGATACCAGCCAGGTAAAGCAACTGCTCCTGCTGAGTGACTACTATTTGAGCCGGCACCGGGAGATGGGTGACAAGGAATACCTGGAAGAGGCGTACCGCCATTACCGGCAGGCGGCCGGGCTAAGCAATTCGCTGGCTTTTGTATCCGGGCAGATCAGGTGCCAGTACCTGTTGAGCACCATCATCAGCCGGCAGGGCGGGCCGGACCAGGAAGTAAAAGACCTGATCAAAAAGGGCATCGGGCTGAGCCAGAAAGCGGGTGACAAGTTGCTGGAAGCCGACGGGTGGAGTTGTATGGCCGAGGTGTACAAACGTACGGCAGATGAACTGCCGGAGAAAATCCGGTGCTATGAGCAGGCGCGGGAAGGGTTCAGGCAGGCAGGCAACCGCACCGACGAAGCGCAAATGCTCAAAATGGTTGCCGCCATGCACCACGCGCAGGGCAAACAGGAGCTGGCCGTGCGCGAAGCCACGCAGGTGCTGGCGATGCAGCAGGCCGCTGCCAACCCGTATCTCCACCACATCTACGACCTGCTGGCCGAGATTCAAGGCAAAAGGGGCTACTACCGGGAAGCGTTGCAGTTCGGTTTTGAGGCCATCCGCAGTGCCCGGGCCACCAAAGACACCACCAACCTGGGGCTTTATTACCTGCGGATCGGCTCTTGTTTTAAAAACCTGAAGCAATTTGAAGAAGGCCTCCGGTACTTGCGGCAGTCACTCCAACGTTCGCAGCGGGCCGGCCATACCCGGTATGCGTACTTTGCGGCCGGGGAAATTGCCGGTATTTTACTGGACCGGCACCAGGAAGGAGAGGCCCTGCTTTTTCTGCGCAAAATAATTGAAGAGACGCCCCCCGTCGATGACCGGTCCCGGTGGGTGGCCTTCCGGTACCTAGCCGTGTGCCACCTGGCGCTGAAGCAGTATGCGCTCACCGAAAAGTACTACCTGCAAATGCTCGGCATGGAGAAAAACCCGGCCATTTCGGATGCGTACCGGTCTGATTTCTACCAGCGGTTGGGCAACTTTTACCTGGTCACCGGCAAGCATGACAAGGCGCACGCCTACCTGGAAAAGGGCCTCTCCCTGTCGGCCCAGCTTTCCCTGCTGCAGCAAGCAGATTCCTACTTGTCGCTCTTCAAGGCCGATTCCGCCCGCAACAACCTGGGCGAAGCCATTGCGCACTACCAGCAGTACAAAGTCATCAACGATTCCATTTTCAACGAAACGAAAAGCAAGCAGGTCGCCAGCCTGCAAGTCCAGTACGAAACCAAGGAAAAGGAGCAGAACATCGCCCTGCTGACCAAAAAGAACGAGGTGCAACAGGCCCGCATGCAGCAAAAAGAGTTGCAGCAGAACAGCGTGGTGGTGGTCGCCCTGCTGCTGGGGCTGCTGTCGGTGGTCATTTACAACCGCTACCGGCTCAAGATGCAGAGCAACCGGCTGCTGCAAAGCCAGAAGGAAGAGATTCGCGAAAAAAACACGGTGCTGGAGTGGTTGCTGGGCGAAAAAGAAGACCTGATCACCCACAAGGATACCCTGCTCGAAGAAAAGGAAATGCTGATCCGGGAAATCCACCACCGGGTAAAAAACAACCTGCAGATCGTCATGAGCCTGCTCAGTTCGCAGACCCGCTACCTCCACGACGACAAAGCCCTCTCGGCCATCAAGGAGAGCCACCAACGGGTACGCGCCATCTCGCTCATTCACCAGAAGCTCTACCAGTCCGAACGCGTGGCCCTCATCGACATGGCCGCCTACATCCGGGAGTTGACCGAGCACCTGGGCGACTCTTTCGACGCGCAGGACCGCATCGGGTTTCACCTGGCGGTGGCCCCGCTGGAACTCGACGTGGCACTGGCCGTGCCGCTGGGGCTGATTGTCAACGAGGCGGTCACCAACGCGATCAAATACGCTTTTCCCGGCGGGAGAACGGGAACCGTTGCCGTCTCTCTGGTGGCCGTAGACGGGGAGAACCACTTGCTTACCGTCACCGACAACGGCATCGGCGTGGGCAGTGATTTTGACGCGGGCCGCAGCCGGACGATGGGCATGAGCCTGATGAAGGGCCTCAGCAAGCAAATCAAAGGAACCTTCAAGCTGGAAAGCATCGGCGGCTTAACCATCACCGTGCTGTTCAGCCGGGTCCACTCGCTCCGGGCTGAGGAGATCGCCACGCCGGCGCCGTCACCGGGGCCGGACCGGTTGCCGGCAACGATGTCAACGGCGTAAAGGGGCCACGGGTACATGGTTGGATGGCTATATGGTTGGATGGTTGGATGGTTGAATGGCTATATGGCTATATGGCTGAATGGCTGAATGGTTGAATGGTTGATTGTTGAATGGTTGATTGTCGGGAAGTGGTGCGGGCGTAAGCAAAACCATTTAGCCATACAGCCATACAGCCATACAGCCATCCAACCTATGTCAATACAAATTGCACACTGCATTGTCAATTAGCGTTTTATGGCCTTTCGCCTCCGACTCGTCTGCGTTTTCCTGGTCCTGAGCGTCCTCCTTCCGGACCTCCGGCTGCGGGCGGAGCCTTTGTACCCGCTGCTGGGGCCGGCGTCGCTGGACAGCCTGCATATGCTGCTCCGCCAGGCCCGGCCCGACACCAGCCGGGTGGGCGTATTGCTGCGCCTGGCCGAAGATTTACTGAACAAACGCAACAGTGCCCCGGCCCGGGTGGACAGTGCCGACCGCTACCTCAAGCAGGCGCTGGCGCTGAGCAACGCGTTGGGGTATACCCAGGGAAAAATCCGGGGCGGGTACTTATCGGGCCTGGTTGCGGCCCACCGGGGAGATGGCGCCGGGGCCGTATCCCTCATCACGGGAGCCCGGCGGCTGGGCCGGCAGACCGGCAACCAGGCCCTGGAAGCCGAGGGCTGGTACTATCTGGGGGAAGTGTACGACCGCTCCGACAAAGGGCTGCCCGAGAAGATCCGGTGCTACGAGCAGGCGCGGGGGCTGTACCGGCTGGCCGGCAATCCCGAAAAGGAAGCCTACCTGCTCAAAAACATTGCCGACATGCACCACTTGCAGGGCAAGTCGGCCCAGGCGGTGAGCGAACTGCTGGAAGTACTCGCCCTCTACCGTTCGGCCGGCTACCGGAAACTGCACTACACGCAGGACCTGCTGGTGGCCGTAAACCGGCACATGGGCAACTACCACGAAGCCATCGGGCACGGCCTCGCCTCCGTTGAGAGTGCCCTGGCTAGCCGGGATACGGCTTTCATCGGCCTCTTTTACGGCCGGCTCGGCGTGCTGCACGAAGAGATAGACCAGTGGCAGGAGGCGATGGGCTTCCACTACAAAGCGCTGGCCCACTTCCGGCAGGAGCACAACGTGTTCATGGTCCTGCTTACGGCCCGCAACATTTCCAACAACCTGCTGAGCCAGGGAAAAGCCCGCGAAGCCCTCGCCTTTTACCAGCAGATTCTAAAGAATTATTCCCCCAAAGACCAGGAATCGACGCTGGAAGTAGCCAGTGCTTTGTCGGAGTGCTACCTGGCCCTGAAGCAATACGCCCTCGCCGAAAAGCATTACCGGCACATGCTGCGCATCGAAAACGAGCTGAACGAAAACGGGACCCGTAAAATCCTTACCTACCAGCGGATCGGCCATTTTTACCTGGTCCGGAAGCAGTACGCCCATGCCCGCCGCTACCTCGACCAGGCCCTGCGGCTCAACGACCGGGAAGGCACCCTGCGGGGAGCGGTGGACATCCATTTGCTGCTTTTCCGGGTGGATTCCGCCCAGGGACGCTACAAGGAGGCCATTGCGCACCACCAACGCTACAAAGCCTTGAGCGACTCGATCTTCAACGAAACGAAAAGCAAGCAGGTAGCCAGCCTCCAGGTCCAGCACAAAAGCAAGGAAAAGGAGCAGAACATTGCCCTGCTCACCCACGAAAACCAGGTGCAGCGGGCAAGCATCCGCCAAAGGGAATTTCAGCGCAACAGCCTGATTGCCGGCGCCCTGCTGCTGCTCCTGCTGCTGATCGTGATGCATAACCGCTACCGGCTCAAAATCCGGAGCAACCGGCTGCTGCAGCACCAGAAAGAAGAGATCCGCGACAAAAACGACGCGCTGGAGGGGCTGCTTACCGAAAAAGAAAACCTGCTCACCCACAAACGTACGTTGCTGGAAGAAAAGGAATGGCTGCTCCGGGAGGTGCACCACCGGGTAAAAAACAACCTGCAGGTCGTGATGAGCCTGCTCAACTCGCAGGCCGCCTGCCTCCAGGACGACAATGCACTTTCCGCCATCCGGGAAAGCCAGCAACGGGTATACGCCATCTCGCTCATCCACCAGAACCTCTACAAATCCGACAACATTGCCCGGATCGAGATGCCGGCTTACGTGCGGGAAGTAGTCGAGTACCTGATTGATTCTTTCCAGGCCGGCGACCACGTCCGGTACCAGGCTGCCATCGAGCCGGTGGGCATCGACCTGACGGTGGCCGTGCCGCTGGGGCTGATCATCAACGAGGCCGTCACCAATTCCCTCAAATACGCTTTTCCCGGGGGCCGGCCGGGCCTGATCGCCGTCACCCTGGCGGAAGCCGACGAACACAACTTCCTGCTCACCGTCGCCGACAACGGCATCGGGCTCGGGGAGAATTTTGACTTTTCCGGCTGCCGGACGCTGGGCATGATCCTGATGAAGGGCCTCAGCAAGCAGCTCAAGGGTACTTTCAAACTGGAAAGCGCCGACGGGCTCACCATTCGCGTGCGCTTCGCCAATTCAACCCCAACCCACTCCTATGCAACCCAAGCACAATTCAGTTAAAGCCCAAACGCCAGCCGTTGAGATTGGGGGCCGCATCCTCATTGTCGAAGACGAATATGTCGTAGCCAACGACCTGCAGTTCATCCTGGAAAACGCCGGCTATTCGGTCACCGGCATTGCCGCGTCGGTAAGCGAAGCCCAGGAACTCATTGCCGCCCAAAAGCCGGACGTGGTCCTGCTGGACATTTTTCTGCAGGGCAAGGGCACCGGCATCGACCTGGCCGGGCAGTTGACCCTGGCGGGAATTCCCTTCGTCTACCTGTCGGCCAACTCCAACCAAAGCGTGCTGGAGCAGGTAAAAGCCACCCAGCCCTACGGGTTTATCGTGAAGCCTTTCCGCGAAAAAGACCTGCTCATCACCCTGCAAATGATCCTCTACCGGCACGCGCACCGCATTGAACTGCGCCTGCGCCAGGAGCAGACGCTGCAGATTGCCCTCACCGATACCCTTTCCGGCGACGGGGACTGGGAGGAGCGGCTGCTGGCAGTAACCCGGCTGCTGCAGCCCCACGTCCCGTCCGACTTCCTGGTCATGGGCCTGGAAATCGATAAAGAGCTGGATGCTTTCCGCTCATTGAGCTTTTACCGCACGGGTCACGACGAATACCAGGTGATCGGCACTGAAAAGTTCCTGCAAATGACGGGGCTGACCCTGGAAAAATTTCAACAGGTCCGGAAACAGGTTCACTATGACCGGGATTCCCTCTACAACGGCGCCGACTTCGAGGCCGTGTGCCGGAAAAACCCGCTGAAAGCCCTGATCGCCGGCACCTTCCGGCTGCATAGCAACCTGATCGTGCCCCTGCGGACGGCGCAGCACGGCACCTTTTTTCTTTCCTTTTTCAGCCGCCGGCCCGACGGCTACACCCCCGGGCACCTGCAACTGATGGAACGGCTGCGGGGCTCACTCACGCTGACCATCGACCGGCTGCTGGCCTTTGACCAGATCGAGCGGCTGAGCGAACGGCTGCGCCAGGAGAACACTTATCTCCAGGAGGAGTCGAAAACCACGGCCAACTTTGAGGAGATCATCGGTACCAGTCCTTCTTTGCTGCGGGTGTTCAACCAGGTGACCCAGGTGGCCGCCGCCGATACTTCGGTGCTGATCCTGGGGGAGAGCGGCACCGGCAAAGAACTCATTGCCCGGGCCGTACATAACCTCTCGCTCCGGCGGGGCAAGCTGCTGGTGAAAGTCAACTGCGCGACGCTGCCCGCCAACCTGATCGAGTCGGAACTGTTCGGCCACGAAAAAGGCGCCTTTACCGGCGCCACCGAGCGGCGCACCGGCAAGTTCGAGCTGGCCCACGGGGGCACCATCTTCCTGGATGAAATCGGGGAGATGCCCCTGGACCTCCAGGCCAAGCTGCTGCGGGTGCTCCAGGAAAAGGAGATCGAACGGCTGGGCGGCAAAGGCCCCATCAAAACCGACGTGCGCATTGTGGCAGCCACCAACCGGGACCTGGAAAACGAAGTAGCGCAGGGCCGGTTCCGGCTGGACTTGTACTACCGCCTGAGTGTGTTTCCCATCTCCCTGCCGGCCCTGCGGGAACGACCGGAGGACATTCCGCTGCTGGCTCATTTCTTCGGGCAGAAATTTTCCCGGAAGATGGGCAAGCCGTACCACGGCATTCACGAAAACGCCGTCAGGGAGCTGTTGCAGTACGACTGGCCGGGCAACATCCGGGAGTTGGAAAACGTGATCGAGCAGGCCGTGATCATCAACGACCGGCAAAGTCCGCTCGAATGGGGGCGGCCGCTGGTCAATAAGTTCGTGCTCAACCCCCCCGCCTCCCGGGAGCCCTTCTCCCCGGTCCGCTCCCAAACGATCACCGAACTCAAGCATTTGCAGCAGGAAACCGAACGGGAATACATTCTGACAATCCTCCAGAAAGCCAAGTGGCGCATCCGGGGCAAAGGCGGGGCCGCCGAACTGCTGAACATGAAGCCTACTACCCTTGAGTCGAGAATGCAAAAGCTGGGCATCAGCAAGTAAGCACCCGGGTAGGGGAGAAGACCTTACCCATTCGGTCTGCACAATCAGCAATTCCCGGAGGGACGCCCTGTTCCTGGCACGTCGTTCCCCTGCGCGCATGAGTTCCGTAGGAACGACCTGTTTGTATGGGACAGGACGCTCCTGCGGAGCTTTCGACAACGCTGCCTTCAAGGGTACCCCTGCTTTTTCAACTGCTTAACGCGCATTTTGAATGCGGTGTTGTTGGTGTTTGTGTGTGATCAGCGGGTTGTATGGGGTGCGTCATTGCGAGGAATCTGGGCTGGTTTTGGGCGTAAGCCTGACGAAGCAATCTCAACCGGAGAACCGCCAAAGGCCCGCTTTGGATAATGTACAGACGCCATTTATGGCGTCTCTTCCTCTCATTTATGGCGTCTCTTCCTCTCATTTATGGCGTCTCTTCCTCGCATTTATGGCGTCTCTTCCTCTCATTTATGGCGTCTCTTCCTGTGCAGACGCCATGAATGGCGTCTCTACATCGCAATGATGCACCCATACAACCCGCTATTCACATACTGGTGAAAACACCGACACGGGGTATTTCACTGACCACGTTACTTCCCGCTGTCATTCCCAAAGAAGCAAAGCCCGGCGCAGCTACGCGCCGCAGAATCCGCCTTCCTGCCCGGCCTCCGATGGTTTCGGAGATATTCCTAAAAAATGAGAAATCATCCGGCCTGCGGCCACCCGCTTAAGCCCCCATTGGCGCCGGAATGAATCCAAAAAAGGCTTCTGCGCCCAGGAACCGGCCTTTCCGTTGCCCCTTTCACCCGAAAATTTTTGTGGCACCCGGTTGGCTATCCCTAAGTCAAACGCAACGACCCATCCGGTGCGCGTGATGCACGACAACGAAGCCCGGATTCGCATTCTGTTTAAACAACCCAAACAATGAACAAGCTATTAACGCCCTACCACAAAAAAGCCCTGGTGCTCAAAAATCACCTGGTGATGGCACCCATGACCCGCAGCCGGGCCCTGGGTAATCTGCCCAATGAACTGATGGCTGAATATTACGGGCAGCGCAGCGGCGCCGGCCTCATCATCACCGAAGGCACCGCCCCGACGCCGGAAGCGTTGGGCTATCCCCGCATCCCGGGCATTTTCTCCGCGGCGCAAACGGAGGGGTGGAAAAGAGTGACCGCCGCCGTACACGCCGGCAAGGGCAAAATATTCGTGCAACTGATGCACACCGGCCGCATTGGTCACACCGATAATCTGCCCGACGGGGCCCAGTTGGTATGCGCATCGCCCCGCAAAGCGGCCGGGCAGATCTTTACCGATACGGCCGGCCCGCAGGACCACTCCGAACCGGTAACGCTGACCTCCGAAGGCATTGGGGAGATCATCAGGGGCCACGTAAAGGCCGCCAAAAATGCAATGGCGGCCGGTTTTGACGGCATTGAACTGCACGGCGCCAACGGCTACCTGATCGAGCAGTTCCTCAACCCGCACGTAAACGCCCGCACCGACCAGTGGGGCGGGAGCATCCGGAAGCGTTCCGCCCTCGCAGTGGCGCTGGCAAAAGGGGTTGCTGAGGCCATTGGCGCCGAAAAAGTAGGCATCCGCTTTTCTCCTTTTTCGGCGCTGGGCGACCTGGCGGCCTACGACGAGCAGGAAACGCACGAGACCTACGCGTACCTGGCCCAACGGCTGGAGGAGATCGGCATTGCCTACATCCACATTGGGGTCAATGCCCCCATTCCGCAAAAGACCTTCGATGCCATCCGCGCCGCTTTTTCCGGCACCCTCATTTTATGCAACGGCCTTACCCCCGCAACGGGAGCCGCGGCCCTGGAAGCCGGCTTTGCGGACCTGGTGGCCTTCGGCCGGTCTTTCCTGGCCAACCCGGACCTGGATGCGCGCATTGCGGAAGGCGCAGCATTGAATCAACCCGACTACACCACCCTCTACACGCCCGGCGCCAAAGGCTATACCGACTACCCGGTACTGGCCCAGGCACCGGCTCCCGTCACTGTAAACTAAGTGAATGGGTATTGCTTATCACTTAGAAGAAAAAAAAACATCCTGTACCCTATGGCACTTTCTCAAGAAGTATTGAATGGAATCGCATTTGCCGGGCAAATGGGGTTCGATAAGCTGCACCTGGCGGAGCCGGCCCAGACCAGGGAAGGCATGAAGCACGCACCCAAAAACCCGCATCCCACGCCGGTGGGTGAAGTGATCAATACCACCATTCCCGATGCCGATGTTCCCATCCGGATTTACATCCCGGAAGGCGAAGGACCCTTTCCGGTCATTGCCTATTTCCACGGCGGCGGCTTCGTGCTGATGAGCCTGGATACGCACGACGAAATCTGCCGGCAGCTCAGCGTGAAGGCCGATGCAGTCGTCATGTCGGTTGGGTACCGGCTGGCCCCGGAGCATCCCTACCCGGCCGGTCCGCAGGATAGCCTGCTTGCCACCCGGTGGATGATCCGGAATGCCGGCACCTACAAAGGCATTGGCACCCGGATGGCCGTGGCCGGCGACAGTGCCGGCGGGTACATGGCCTTATCCGTTGCGCAGCAACTGAGGGCAGAAGGCATTGCCCTGAAGGCCCAGGTGGTGGCTTACCCGGTAACCGACCACTACTCCACCGGGCACGCGTCCTGGACGGAAAACAAGGAAGGCTACATCCTGTCGGCCGAAATGATGAAGTGGTTTTGGGACAATTTCATCACCGACGCTTCCCGCTTTGCCGAGGCATCCCCCTTGCGGCAGCCCGACTTCTCGGGCCTCGCCCCGGCATTGATGATTACCGCCAACTACGATCCCCTGCGCGACGAGGGAAAGGCCTACGCGGACAAACTCAAGGCAGCAGGCGTGGAAGTCGTGTACCGGAACTACGAAAATGTACACGGCTTTTTCGGCACCGGCGCAATGGGCCAGGAGGCGATGCAACTTGCCGTCGGGTTTTTAAGGGACAAACTGAATACCTAAACGCGTGATGCAGAAGATTTCAAATGCCCAGAAAATAAGCCGTAAGCGGGGGGACTTCGGCATCGAAATCCTGTTGCCCGGGCAGGCCCTGGCTACTTCCGATACCGGCATCGGCACCATCGGCCGAATCGACCATGCCCGCGTGTCGCCCGGTACGCTCATTCCCATGCACCCCCACCGCAACGACGAAATCCTGACCTACCTGCGGAGTGGCGAGGTAAAACACCTGGATTCCGAGGGATTCTCCGACATCATCTCCAGCAAAAAACTGATGCTGATGAATGCCGGCTCCAGCTTTTACCACGAGGAGCTGGTACTGGAAGAAAGCGGTGAAGTAGAAGGCTTGCAGGTATTTCTGCGTCCCCGGAAAAGCGGGTTGCCCCCGCGGGTACAGTTCCATGCGTTTGCCGAAGCCCATAGCCTGGATCAATGGCGGGCCCTGGCCGGTGAAGAAGACAATCAACCCCTGCAGATCAGGAGCAGTACCTGGGTGTACGACATGCGCCTCCGGCAAGGCGTGCGGCAGGCCCTGCCGCACTTTTCCACCGAACATGCCTCCTGCCTGCTCTACGTATTCGGCGGAGAAGTGCTGGTGAACGAAAAAACGGTTTTGGCCAAGGGCGAAAGCGTTTTCCTGGAAAACGAAGAAATCCACTTTGAAGCCCGGCAAACCAGCGACCTGGTGCTTTTTGTAACCGACAAAAACGCCGAATACACCACCACCGGGATGTACAGCGGAAATCAAAACAAAGCGTAAGATGAAAAAAGTAAGTTATGACCACTACGGCAGCGTTGCGGTGCTGGAAATGGCAGATGCCCCTGTGCCGGAGCCGGCCGGTACGCAGCTGCTCATCGGGGTAAAAGCCGTTGCCTTGAACCCCCTCGACTGGAAGATCATGGAAGGAAAAATGAAACTGATGTCGGGGTCAAAATTTCCGAAAGGCATTGGCATCGACTTCTCGGGCGTCGTGAAGCAGGTGGGTGAAGGCGTCGGGCGTTTCCGGCCGGGCGACGCGGTGTTTGGCTCCCTGGACCCTTTCAAGGGCGGGGCGTTGGCCGAATACCTGCTGGTTGGGGAGCAAGACATTGCCCTTAAACCCGAAAACATCTCCTTCGAACAAGCCGCCGCCATGCCCACCGCAGGCGTGGCCGCCGTGCAAATCTTCGACCGGCTGGCAACGGTGGGCAAAGGAACAACGGTGCTCATCAACGGGGCGTCGGGCGGAATCGGGATGTTTGCCATCCAGATTGCCAAGCGGAAAGGGGCGCACGTGACCGGCGTTGCCAGTACCAAAGGGCTGCCGTGGGTGAAAAGGTGGGGCAGTGACGCCGTGCTCGACTACCGGAAAGCAGACATCCTCAACAGCGGAATGCAGTACGACGTAGTGATTGACCTCTCGGGCAAGCTGCCTTACCACGCGGCAAAAAAGATCATGAAGCCCGACTCGGTGTACGTAAACAGCATACCCGGGCCCCGCGAGATTGTGGGGGCGTTTGTGCACAGCCTCTTTTCGAAAAAGAAATACAAAGTCCTGTTGCTGAAACAGGCGCAGACGCACTTGAAAACCCTGGCCGCGTACGCCGCTGCCGGCATGGAAATTCTGATCGGGGCAAGCTTTCCCATGGCTGCATTCCGGCAGGCGTACGCGGAAGCATCCACCGGCGGCATCGTAGGCAAAGCCGTTTTTACCGTAGGCTGACGGGCAGTGCCCAGGCGTTAATGATTCGTGATTCCCGGAGCCGGGTGCCTTGGCGAGGGGTGAACTGGCAAGAAAGGAGAAATAAACTTAACCGCAAGGATCGCAAAGAGAAGGCGCAAAGGGCGCAAAGGGGGACACGTACTCCTGGCGTCCTTTGCGTCTCCATTGCGTCCCTTGCGGTTAAGTTCTTCTCACCGTCCGGTGGAAAGCCACTCCCCCTGCCGTTGGTGTACGCATCACAGCGACTGCACGTACTGGCGGTGCTGCAAGCCCCAGTCGCGCAGGGTGACAATGATGCTGTCGAGGGAGTTGCTGTATTCCGTCAACGCGTATTCAATCAGTACCGGCGTGGTGGGGTGCACGCGCCGGACGACAAAGCCATTGACTTCCAACTCTTTCAGTTCTTTGGACAAAAGCTTGGGGGTAATGCCTTCCACCTGCCGTTGCAGGTCGGTAAAGCGCCGGGGACCGTATTTGAGCACCAGGATGATGGGCAGTTTCCATTTGCCGCCGAGCACGTACAGGGTATCGCGCACGGCGTTCAGGCTGTGGTTGCAACTGGTCCTGGTAATTTCCTCCGGCAAGGGGTGATGCGATTTCTCCATAGGTCACGGGGTGGTAGTATCCCGAAGGATAGCACTATCCTTTGGGATACTACTATCTTTTCCATAGCAAAGGTACGTACCTTTGCCGGACCAACAACGGACATTTTTCAACCATGCATATTCTTCATCTTATTTCCAGTCCCCGGGCCGGCGCTTCGTTCAGCATCAAGTTAGGCAACGGCCTGGTCGAAAAGCTACAGGCCGCCTACCCGGGCAGCACCGTGCGGGTGCGTAACCTGGCCGAAGGGCCGTTTCCCCACCTGGAAGAGAGCCACCTGGATGCTTTCAATGCCCCTGCCGAAGCCCGTTCACCCGCGCAGCAGACAGCAGTGCGCCACTCCGACGAAGCCATTGCGGAGTTGCGGTGGGCGGATATCATTGTCATCGGGGTACCCATGTATAATTTCAACATTCCGTCCACGCTCAAAGCCTGGATTGACCACGTTGCCCGGGCCCGCATCACCTTTCGCTACACGGCCAATGGACCGGAGGGGCTGGTACACGGCAAGAAAGTATACCTGGCCGCATCGAGCGGCGGTATCTATTCCCGGGGCCCCGGCGTTGCCAATGATTTTGCCATTCCGTATTTGAAAAACATACTGGCCTTTCTGGGCATGGAGGACGTGACCGTCGTGCGGGTGGAAGGCACCAAGGTTCCCGGGGTGCAGGACGAAGCCCTGGAAAAAGCGTTGAACAGCTTCGTGGTCGAGGACGCGCAGCCCGTGTAACCGGGCCCATAATGCGACCGCACGCCGCAACCAACCCGGCCGGCACCCCAACGCTTTCGCCTTTGCGGCGTGCGGCTTCGCCCTTTCTTTTGCAGACGCCCTTAGGACTGCGGGCGTAGCATCCCCTTATTGGGGGGCTTGGCACCCCCGTTTACCCCGGCTTCGCGGATAATGGCTAATTTTATGGGCCTTATCCACCGGCAGGCCCTATCTTGGCCTTCTAACCGGAGTCACTATGAACGCAGAGAAAAAACGCTTGCAACAGATCAGGAACGGTCTGCTCCACTGGCGCAAATTCGGGCCTTACCTCACCGACCGGCAATGGGGAACAGTACGGGAAGATTACAGTCCCGGGGGAGACGCCTGGAAATTCGTGACCCATGACATGGCCCGGAGCAAAGCCTACCGCTGGGGCGAGGAAGGCATTGCCGGCATCAGCGATGACAACCAGTTGCTCTGTTTTGCCCTGGGGCTCTGGAACGGCAACGATCCCATTCTCAAGGAGCGGTACTTCGGCCTGACCGGGCCCGAAGGCAACCACGGCGAGGACGTGAAGGAGTACTACTACTACCTGGACAGTACCCCCACGCATTCTTACATGAAGATGCTCTACAAGTACCCGCAGGCGGCCTACCCGTACCGCTGGCTGGTGGAAGAGAACCGCCGCCGGGGCAAAGCGGACCCCGAATTTGAACTGATCGATACGGGCATTCTGGACGAAGACCGGTATTTTGACGTGTTCACCGAATACGCCAAAGCGGGGGAGGAGGACATGCTCATTAAAATCACCGTGCACAACCGCGGGCCCGAACCCGCCCCGCTGCACGTGTTGCCCCAGCTCTGGTTTCGCAATACCTGGTCGTGGGGCTACGATGCGTACCGGCCGGCGCTTTTTGCGGATGCTTCCGCCGCCGGCATCGGCGTCAACCACCGGGACCTGGGCAATTATACGCTCTACGCGGAAGGCCGGCCCGGTTTGCTCTTCTGCGAAAACGACACCAATGCCCGCCGGTTGTACGGGGCTGACGGCGGGCCGGGCTACTACAAAGACGGCATCAACGATTACCTCGTGCACGGGAACCGCGAAGCCGTGAATCCCTTGCAGCAAGGCACCAAAGCGGCAGTCCACTACGCGCTTACCGTGCCGGCCGGCGAATCCGTTGCCCTGCGCCTCCGCCTGGTGAAAGGCCAGAACCCGGAGCCCTTTGCCGGTTTTGACCGCCTGTTTGCCGCGCGGCAAGCCGATGCCGATGCTTTTTACGCCGACGTCCAGGCGGATCTGGACGAGGAAGATGCCCGCCGGGTGCAGCGGCAAGCCTTTGCCGGCATGCTCTGGAGCAAACAGTACTACTATTTCGACGTGCAGCAGTGGCTCGAAGGGGACCCCGCACAACCGCCGCCCCCCGAAAGCCGCAAAACCGGCCGCAACAATGCCTGGTTTCACCTCAACAATTCCGAAATCATTTCCATGCCCGACAAGTGGGAATACCCCTGGTACGCGGCCTGGGACCTGGCGTTCCACTGCTTGCCGCTGGCGATGGTAGACCCCGAATTTGCCAAGTACCAACTGCTGTTGCTCACGCAGGAATGGTACATGCATCCCAACGGGCAACTGCCGGCGTACGAATGGCACTTCGGCGACGTGAACCCGCCCGTACACGGCTGGGCTACCTGGCGGGTGTACAAGATGGACCAGAAACAGAACGACGGTGTGGGCGACCGGGACTTCCTGGAAACGGTTTTTCACAAGCTGCTGCTCAACTTCAACTGGTGGGTGAACCGCAAAGACAAGGACGGATTGAACGTATTCCAGGGCGGCTTCCTGGGCCTCGACAACATCGGCGTGTTTGACCGCAGCGCGCCTTTGCCCACCGGCGGCCACATCGAACAAGCCGACGGCACCAGCTGGATGGCGATGTACGCCCTCAACCTGATGCGCATGGCCCTGGAACTGGGCCAGGAAAACCACGTGTACCAGGGGCTTGCCACCAAGTTCTTCGAACATTTCCTCTACATCGCCGGCGCCATGGGCAACGTGGGCAACCAGGGCATCAACCTGTGGGACCCCGAAGATGAGTTCTTCTACGACGTGCTCCGCACCCCCGCCCATGAACGCATCCACCTCAGGGTACGGTCGATGGTGGGCCTGATCCCGCTGTTTGCGGTAGAGGTGCTGGACGACGAAGTATTCAAAGCCATGCCCGAATTCACCGCCCGCCTGCAATGGTTTCTCAACAACCGGCCCCACCTGGCCAACCTGGTGTCGCGCTGGAAAGAATCGAGTACGGGAGAGCGGCACCTGCTTTCCCTGCTGCGCGGGCACCGCATGAAGTGCCTCCTCCGGCGGATGCTCGACGAAACCGAGTTTTTATCCGACTACGGCATCCGGGCCTTGTCGCGGGTGCACAAAGACCAGCCGTACGTGTTTCACGCCAACGGCACGGGTTTCAGCGTGACCTACCAGCCGGCTGAATCCGATTCGTACATGTTCGGCGGCAATTCAAACTGGCGGGGTCCCATCTGGTTCCCGGTCAACTACCTGCTGGTCGAGTCCCTGCAACGTTTCCACCACTACTACGGCGATGATTTCAAGGTGGAATGCCCCACGGGTTCGGGTCAGTTTCTCACGATTGAGGAAGTAGCCCGGGAAGTGGCGCGCCGCCTGTCGCGCATTTTCCTGCGCGATGCCGCGGGCCGGAGACCGGTGTTCGGCGGGCAGGAAAAGTTTCAACATGATCCGCATTTCCGGGATTACGTACCCTTCTACGAATATTTTCACGGGGATTCGGGACGGGGCGTGGGGGCTTCCCACCAAACGGGCTGGACGGGCCTGATTGCCAAACTCCTGCAGATCGGCGCCAAACCCAAAGACACGCCGGCCCGGAAGAAAACGAAAAAAGCCGCTTCCGCTGCCCCCAAATAGGGCTTGAACTATACTATGGTACAAGAACTCACCCCCGGCCCCTCTCCAAGTGGAGAGGGGCCGGGGGTGAGTTCTTGGCCAAGTTCCAATGTATTATTCGTTCCGTAAACTTTTGACCGGATTCATCAGGGCTGCTTTCACACTCTGGAAGCTTACCGTCAGCAGCGCAATCCCTACCGCCAGCACCCCGGCCAGCACAAACATCCATCCTTCCAGATCAATGTGGTAAGCGTACGCCTGTAGCCACTGGGTGGTGGCCCACCAGGCAATCGGGAAGGCAATGCCGTTGGCGATTAACACCAGTTTCAGGAAATCCTTCGAGAGCAAAGCCACCAGGTTTACCACGCCGGCGCCCAGCACTTTGCGTACCCCGATTTCTTTGATGCGCTGCTCGGTCGAGTAGGTGGCCAGGCCGAAAAGCCCCAGGCAGGCGATGAAAACAGTAGCCAGTGACACCCAGATCAGCAGCGTCTGCCGGCGGGTATCTTCCAGGTAAAACCGCGCCAGTTGCTGGTCCAGGAAATGGTACTCAAACGGTTCGTCGGGGTCGGCCTGCAGCAGCACGGCTTTTAATTTTGCCAAAGTGGCGGGGATGTCACGGCCCTCGATCCGCGCCGTGTAATAGTCAATCGGGTGAATGGGGTTCCGGTGATAGGCCAGCACCAGCGGCTCGATTTTATCCCGCAGCGACTGAAAATGAAAATCCTTGACAATCCCGATCACCCGGACTTTGAAGGGCGTATTGTCGTCGTTGATGGGCTCAAATTCAGACCCCCGCGACATGGACGGAATCTCCACCGGCTGTTCGGACGGTTCGGTAATGCCCAGCAGGCGGGCCGCCGTTTCGTTCAGGAGTACCGTCGATGAATCGGCCGGGTTGGCAAAATTTCTTCCCTTCAGGAGATTGACTTCAAACGTTTTGAGAAAGTCCTGGTCCGTGCCGATCAGGTAAGCGATTTTGAACGCCTCCCGGTTGCTCGGGTCGCTGATTTTAACCGTCCGGATCGTTTTCCATTCGCCGGGTACCCGCGAAGTAACCGACACATTTTTCACCGAAGGAATTTTCGCCATTTCGGCCTTGATCGTGGCAAACTTTTCCCGCGCCGCGCCGGTATTGACGTCCATGACCACCAACAGGTCTTTGTTGAAACCCAGGTTAGTCGTTTGCATGAACTGCACCTGCTGGTAGAGTACGATGGTGCCGATGATCATCACGGTAGAAATGCTGAACTGAAAAATGACCAGGGTCTTGCGCAAACCTAGGCTGCCGGGCTGCTTGATCTTCACCCCTTTCAGCAGCAGTACCGGCTTGAACCCCGACAAAAGTAGGGCGGGGTAGCTGCCCGACAACAGCCCGATGAGCAGCGTGGCGCCCAGCGACATGAGCCAGACCCGGTAGTCGGTTTGCACCCCGAGGGTGAGTTGTTTGTTGACGAAATGATTGAAGAAAGGCAACATAATGTTGACCAGGATCACCGCCAGTACGAATGAAAAGCCCGTAACCAGCAGGGCTTCCACCAGGAACTGATACACCAGGTTGTGCTTGAGGGCGCCGATCGACTTACGGACCCCGATTTCCTTGAGGCGGCTGGAGGCCCGGGCGGTCGATAAATTCATGTAGTTGATGCCGGCGATGCCTAAAACAAAAAACGCAATGAACCAGAAGATGTTGATGTAGAAGGGGCTACCCTGGGCCATGGCCTCCACGTTTGAATTGCGGGCGCCGTCAGTGATGCCTTCCGAATGCAGGTGCATGTCGGTCAGGGCCTGGAGGCTGAAAGACAAACGGGTACCCGTCTCCGGTTTGTGGTGGTCCAGGATCAGCTTCGTCAGCTTGGTTGAAACCGCCTCCGGATTCGCGTTGGGTTTGAGCAGCACGTAGACGGAAAAAGTAGTGGACGACCAGTCACTGTCCAGTTCCTGCCGGTCCTCATCGGTAGTCCAGAAGGAAGCCTCCGAAACGACCGAATTGAAATCGAAACTCGAATTGCGCGGGTGGTTTTTAAATACGCCCGTCACTTTGAGCGACGACTTCATGAAGTTGAACTGGAGCGTTTTGCCCAGTACCTGCGTGCTGTTAAAAAGCCGCAGGGCGAGGTCTTCGTTGATGATGATTGAATTAGGCTCCTTTAGGGCAGTCGTTTTGTCGCCCAGCAGCAGCGGAAAATCAAACAGCAGCAACAGGTTTTCGTTGGCAATCGTAATGGTTTCCTGGAAATTCACCGGGTTTTCCGGGTTGATCAGGTTGGCTCGTCCTATTCTTGCTACCCGCGTCGTATTTTCGATTTCCGCGATGCTTTTCCTGGATTCCTCGGCCAGTTTGTAGCTGCCGGCCGCCGTGGTGGTGGCCTCGCCTTTTACGTTTTTGTGTTCAACCACCCGGTAAATGCGGTGGGCATTGCCGTGCTGCTGGTCAAAGGTGAGTTCATCAAACAGGTAAAGCCCGATCAGCAGAAAGCAGGTGAGGCCGAAAGTAAGCCCGGCTACGTTGAGGGTGCTGTACAGCTTGTTCCGGGAGAGGGTGCGCAAGGCAATGGTCAGGTAATTACGCAGCATATCAAAAGGGTTGGGAGTGAGCAAAGGATTAAAATGCAGGGGATGACTGGCCGCCGGCTGCCGCCAGGGGATCGGCCGCAGGAAACCCAGTACGTGCAGCCAGTACTGCCGGCGGGCTTTGGCGAGACCTTCCGCTTCCACCCAGCCGTGAAAAAGTTCTGCCAGGTCGCCCTCCAGTTCTTCAAACTGATCCTTTGGACAGCGCCATTGCAGAAGCCGCTGTGCCCGGCGCGGAGGAGTGGGTGCTTTCAGATGAGCCATAGCACGATGCAGCAGGAGTAACGATTATACTAAAATGACTTCGTGATTACGTATTTGTCTGTTCGCAACTGCCTGCAAACCATAGCCTTACGAACAACTAATAACGAACAACGAATGACTATTAGAGCGGCTTGAGGATCAGTTGCCAGTAGCTTTCCCGCACCTGCCGGATCTCCGAGAGAGCTTGTTTGCCCGGCGCGGTAATGGTAAAGAGTCGTTTTCGCCGGCCGCCCCGTACCGCGGTAGCCCCGCCTACCTGGGAGGTAGCCAGCCCTTTCTCCTCCAGCCGGTACAAGGCAATGTGCACCGCACTCAGGCTTACGTCCCTCCCGGTCCTTTCCTTAAGTTCCTGCGTAATGGCGGCGGCGTAGGCTTCTCCACTGTTGACCGCTACCGAAAGCAATACGAGTTCTTCGAATTCACCTAAGTAGTTCCTTCCCATCCGTAGTAAGGTAGTGTGAAGACCAATGCCGTTCCGATTATCCTTACTTTTGCTAAGCAAATACTCGGCCAATGATAAAGCACCGCGTTTACGAGCCGGGAAAGGGCATTTTCCTGAAAATCCACGCCAAAACGCGTTCAATTACGGACAGTGCGTGTCCGGCTGGGTACAGCTCAGGGAAGATTATGGCTGAATGGCTGAATGGCTATATGGCTGTATGGTTGTATGGCTGGGCTGGCGCACGATTACTTCCCGATCAACAACCATATAGCCATACAACCATATAGCCATACAACCCCGCCTCATCTGTCAGTACGCCTAAGGGCAACATTAGACCGCGAGGACCGGTTAAAAGGATTCTCCAACCTGCCACGGGCAGACCGACCGGGTTCGGTCCGTACCTGAGCAACCAACCAGCCGCCTTATGAAAGCCATTGCCTTTAATGTTGAAGCCTACGAAGAACCGCTCCTGCGCGGGGCCAACCGCGACCGGCACGAACTGACCCTGCTCGCCGACCCGCTGGGTGAAGAGACTGCCGGCCGGGCCGCCGGCTGCGAAGCCATCCTGATTTCGGGCAAAGACGACGCCTCCGAAACCGTGCTCAACAAATTGGGGGAAGGAGGCGTCCGGTTCATCGTCACGCGTTCGGCGGGCACCGACCACATCGACGCCCGGGCGGCCGAAAGGCTCGGCATCACGGTCAAAAACATTCCCCGCTACTCGCCCAACGCCATTGCCGAACACGCCGTCGCGCTCATGCTGGCGCTGGGCCGGCACCTGATCGAAACCACCGACCGGATTCGTAAGTTCAACTTCACCTTGACCAACGAACTGGTGGGCTTTGAACTGGACGGCAAAACCGCCGGCATTGTCGGGTACGGCAACATCGGGCAGGTGCTCGCCAAAATCCTCACCGGCTTCGGCTGCACCGTGCTGGCCTTCGACAACAAGCCGGAGGAAGCCCGGCGCGAGTCGCCCGTGCCCGTCGAGGTGCTCCCGCTGGACGACCTGCTGGGACGCGCCGACGTGGTTTCGCTGCACCTGCCGCTGAGTGAAGAAACCAAGGGTTTGTTCAATGCGGATACGTTTGCCAAGATGAAACCCGGTGCCATGCTCATCAACACCGGCCGGGGCGCCCTCGTCAATACCAAAGACGCCATCCAGGCGCTCAGGAACGGGCAGTTAGGCTACCTGGGCATCGACGTGTACGAGCATGAGCACGATCTGTTTTATGAGGATCAGTCCGGGACGGGCCGGCGCGACCCGCTCATCGAGGAGCTGTTGCGGCTGCCCAACGCGATGGTAACGGGTCACCAGGCGTTTCTCACCCAGGAAGCCCTCGAATCAATCGCCAAACAGTCGATCGACTTGTTGACCGAATGGGAAAAATCCCCCGGCCGGTAGCTGCTTAGAGTATGGCTGGATGGCTATATGGTTGAATGGTTGTATGGCTGAATGGTTGTTGATCGGGAAGTAATCGTGCGCCAGCCCAACCATATAGCCATTTAACCATACAGCCATAACCTTCCCTGACAGTACAGTTACTGCTTAGTTACCGCCTTCCATTCAGCCCGGCTGCCGTCCATGGCGCAGTGGTAGTGCAGCACTTCGATCAGTTGCGCCTCCGAACCGTCGGCGCGCATCAGCCACACGGGGCGTTTGTCGGCGCCTTTCTCCTGGTACGTCTTTTCCCGTTGCTGCGCGTCCCGCCAGTAGGCCTCGTCGGTGACGCGGAAAGTCAGGTACTGGTTGTCGCGGGAAAAAGCCGGCGAACTGCTGATCTTCCGGAGGCGGGTCAGTTGGGTCAGGTTGCTCCCGTCGGCATCGCACACGAAGATTTCGGCGTAGGCGCCGTCCTGGCCCGAAAAGGCAATCTTTTTGCCGTCGTGCGACCATACCGGGGCAATGCCGCCAATCTCGCTTTCGTGGGGAATGATCTGTTTGCGGTTGGCCCCGTCGGCGTCCATCACCCACACCCCGAAGCCTTTGTTCCCCCGCTGGGTAAAGACGATGTTGCGGCCGTCGGGCGAAACGTTGCCGTCCCTGCCTTCGGCCATCCGTTTGAGGCCGGTGCCCTCCGGGCTGACGCGGTAGATGCTGCTGCTGTTGCCTTCGTTGAAGTAAATGAACCGGCCGTCGGCGGTAAAGGCGGGCCAGTAGGCCACCGACCCCGCCGGGAGTTGCGTGAGCCTTTTGGGATTGCGGCCATCGGCCCCGGCCCGGTAGAGGTCGTACGTTTGGCCGTCGCCGCGGTTGGAAGTAAACACAATCGTTTTGCCGTCGGGCGACCAGGCCGGGTACCGCTCCTCCGACTGGGGGGCATTGGTCAGGTTTACCGACGTGCCGCTCACCGGGTCCACGGCAAACACCTCGGTATCACCGGTCCGTACGGAAGTGATCAGCAGCGTGTGCCCCGCCGGGAGGGGCAAGGGCTGGGCGTAGCCGGCCCACGCCGGCAGGAGGGCAGCCAGGGCGAACCCCAGGCGGCGCAGTACGGGTCTTTTCATCATTAACTGTTTCACAATCAATTAGTAAGGAGGGGTAGCGGTGCATGCGTGAAAAGGAAGTCATCCCCCTGCCCCCTTCGGCCATCCCCCAAACCTTGCCGCAAGGGGGACCCGTACCCACCGGTGCCGTCGCAAGGGGTATTCGCGTTCGATGCGTACGCAGAACTACGTTCGGTACGTTCGGCTCGCGCCTCCGTACCCTTGTGCGGTTGCCCGTGCGGAAGGGAAGGGGGTAGGGGGATGACCGCTGCCAATCCACCCCATTGTTTCCCTCAGTCCAATCACGTCCACCGCTCGGCCCCGGGCTCAGAAAAGCGAGTAGATGAACGGGGCCAGCGCCGAACTGGCCGTCAGCACCGTCAGGCTGCCCAGCAGCACCAGCAGGATGATCAGGGGCAGCAGCCAGTATTTTTTCCGCGTCCGCAGAAACAGCCAGAACTCTCGAATAAATTCCATAAGCGCAGTGGTTTGTGCATTATCAGGTAAGTACCAATCTATTGCGAACAAGCATCCCCCCGCCGTCATTCCCAAAGGCTTACTGCGTGAAATTACCGGGCAACGGCTTGCAGTTGTGCCCGCAGCGAGAGGGCTTCCGCGTTACCGGGGTCCAGGCGCAGGGCGTTGTCCACGTATTTGCGGGCGGCGGCGGCATTGGCAAATTGCAGGTAAGCCTTTGCCAACTGGTTGCTCAGCGGCACCCGGGCCGAATCCTGCGCGTAAGCTTTTTTCAACCCCACAATCCCGCGGACCAGCCCCTGCAACTCGTTGAGCGGCGTCGCCGAGGCGTTGTGGGCCGCCGCGTAATCCAGGTACACCAGGGCTTCTTCCGGGCGGTCCAGCTTCAGCAGCGTAACGAACAGGCTTTTGGCCGTCGCAAAGGAGTTTTCCAGGCCGAAGGATTTTTTTAGGTAGAAAACCGCTTTCCCGGGCTGGTCCAGGTTCATGCACAGTTTGCCCGCCTGCTCCGGGTAGGCCGGGTCGTAGGCGTATTCCAGCACCAGGGCCTCGGCGACCCGCAACGCGGCGGCCTCCTGCCCCTGCGCCAGGTAGTGCCGCTGCAATTGCAGCATGGCTTCGCCCCACGAAAGCTGCTTGACGGCCAGGGCGCCGGCCAGTTGCTCCTCAAACGTCTTCGCCCGCGGGGCGGCCTTTGGCATGGGTACGTTGAAGGGCCAGCCTTCCTTGAGCATCATGATCTCGTAGGCGCCTTTGAGGGAATCGACGGGGGTAATGGGCATCCGGGTGCGCAGTTGCGCCAGCGACATTTCCCCGGCCGGGCGGGGCTCCACTACTTTCGCGTGTTGCATCGCCGCGTAGAAGGCGTCCGAAAGCAGGGCGTAGCCGTGCAGGTTGGGATGCACGTGTTCCAGCAGGGTTTCCGCCCCGGGGATGCCGTGCGGGGAATGGCTTTCGAACGCGGCCCGGGCGTCGACCAGGTGTACGTTGGGGTAGCGCGGCGCCAGCCGGGCAATGGTTTGGTTGATGGCCTCCGGCGCCCGGAAGCGCAGCAGGTCGAGTTCCTTCGCCCGGGCGTAAAGTTTTTTGGCCCGTCCGAAGTCGCCCTGCCGGTAGGCGTGCCCGGCCCGTTCGAACGCCCGCGCGGCCGACTGCTCCGGCGGCCCGGCGGCGCTGATGAAGGGTTTCAGGTCTTTTTCGTTGCTCACCAGGGTACTCAAGAATACGGGCACGCGCCGGTCGCTGAGCAGCCGCAGCAGGTCGCCCAGGTTGGTCTCGAACTGGTGAATCCCGCTCCGGTACACCGGCGAATGCAGGGGAATCTGCTGCGCGGCGGCCATGCGTTGCATGAGCGTTTCGCGGGTGTCAACCCGCCCCCCGGAAAACAGTGCGCCGAGCTTCCCGGTCGCCCGGGCGATGAGTTGCATCAGCCGCAGTTCCCGCAGCTTCAGCACGAGCCTGACCAAGTACGGGTTGCGGCCCAGGTAGCTGGTGGAACCGACGCCCAGTGCCCCGTAGTACTCGTTGTGGCCGGTGTAGATGAGCACCGCGTCGGGCGCGTAGTCCACCACTTCGCGGCCGAAGCCGAGCACGGTGTACGAGTTGACGGCGGTGAGGGAAACGTTGATGACCTCAAAGTTCTTTTCGGGGAAGGTGTGCACCAGCCGGTACTGGAGCCAGCGGTGAAAAGAGCCGTTGTGCAGGTACGGGTACCCGATAGTGGTCGATTCACCCAGCACGAATACCCGGAACGTACCGGCCTCCTTCCGCATCCGGAACCGTTCGGCGTTGCCCACGGTGGCGTTGTCCTGCACCGTGAAGTACTTCTCCGACGCGCGGGGATTCATCACCCAGAAGCCCCGGTGCCGGGGATCTTCCACGAACAGGCGGTAGTCGTGGCCGTACCCGAACAGCCGCAGCCCCCCTTCCAGGGTCGCCAGCAGCAGCAGGGGCAGGGCGGCGGCCATCACCCCGAACAGCCGCCGCCGGCTTCTGGAGATGGGGCGCCGGGCCGGAACGGGGGACGGCGCCGCGGACGTTTTTTTCGTGGCAATCATGGCTTCATTCCGATTAGCAGCAAACAGGACCCCTGGTGGTCCGGACGGCGCAGCGCCGTGGCCGGGCCATTCGTCTTCGGGGCATTCGTTTTGTTTTCCAGCAAAAGGGCCACCGGTCCCCGCTGCCAGCCTTCCCCGTACCCGGGTGCCGCGCCGCCGGCCACCGAACAGTTGCCCAGCAGCACGTCCACGTCGCCGTCGCCGTCTACGTCGCCCGCATCCAGGGCAATCCAGCGGCCCTGCGCGTGGATGTCGAGGGTAGCCGGCCGGAAGGCAAAATCACCCTGGTTCTCCAGGTACAGGAAGCTGCTTTCCGGGTGTTGCCGGTAATCGGCAAAAAACGAAATGGCTGCCAGGTCCTGGTCCCCGTCGCCGTCGAAGTCGCGGGCCAATGCTTTGTAGGCGCCGGGCATGGGCTGGAAAAACGCCTGGTGAAAAGAGCCCCGGCCCCGGTTCCGGAAAATGTACACGCCGTGGTAGGGTTTGAGCACCCGGGAATAGTCGGCGTTGTCCCCGCAGGTGTACAGGATGTCCTGGCGGCCGTCGCCGTCTACGTCGGCCAGTTCGAAATAACTCGAACCGTAGGAGGGCGGAAATTCGAGCAGCACTTGTTTAAGAAAGGTACCGTTTCTCTGGTTTTCAAACAACACAATTTGTTCGTCGCCCTGCGCGAACAAGGCGATCAGGTCCGTCCACCCGTCCCCGTTGGCGTCGGTTGCCGCTGCCCGGAGGGCGCCGGGCACGGCCGCTAGGATGCGTTCGCGGTAGGTGCCGCTGCCCTCGCGCCGCCACCAGGAGAGTTTGCCCGTCAGGTAGCCGAACTCGCAGGCAATCCACTCGGGTTGGGAATCGTTGTCCAGGTCGGCGGCAATTACGTGGGTGGGCCGGTGCAGGCCCGCCAGCAGCTTCTCTTCCCGCATCGTTCCGTCGCCGTCCGGGGACCGCCGCAACAGGTATCCCTCGCGGTGCTGGGTGGGATCGGTCGTATTGCCCAGGGCGGTAACCAGCGTGCCGCTTGCCCCGCCGGGAAGCGTGATCCGTTGCAGGTGGCTTACCGGGGAAGGCTGCGCAAAGACGTCCGTGACCCGGCCCGCCGCCCCGATGGCGAGTACCTGCCGGCGCACGTTGTCGGCCACGTAAAACTGCCGGCCGGCGCTGTCGAACGCCACGCAGGTAACGGCCGGCGGGAGCGGCGGGCCGGGCAAGACGGGTGTGGCCGCAAACCGGGGCGTAAGGGGCAACCGGGCCCGCCCGGCGGCCGGTAATATGGCCGGCGCTTCCCGCAGGTAGTAGGCTTCGAGTTGCCGCCACTCGGTTTCGGTCAGGGCCGGCCGGTCGGGCACCAACTTTTCGCGGCTCAGGGCAAAATACACCGATTGCAGGGCCACGGAAGAATCCATCCCGGTTTTCAGTCCCAGCCGCAGCGCCATCACGGGCAGTACGCCCCGCTTCCAGGTCTGCTTGTCGAGCAAGGCCGGCTCGGGAAACTGGTGGCAACCCGCGCAGTGCTGCCGGGCCAGAACGTGGCCCGCACCGGTATCGGAACGGGTACAGCCCGGCACCGCCAGCAGCCACGAGAGACCGGCAAAAAGGCAATACGTCAACAGATGAACTGGTTTCCCCATCGGTACGACACTTATACCAGGATGACTTTACAACTGCGCGATACTATGGTACAGGGCCTCACCCCCGGCCCCTCTCCCAAGGAGAGGGGAGGCGTAAGGGTTTGAAAATCATATTTTTATACAACGGATCCTTCTCCCCTCTCCCCTGGAGAGGGGCCGGGGGTAAGGTCTGGTACCATAGTATCAGCATAAGATTCCGCTTGCAAACGGCAGGCGGCTGCGCCGTTGCCGGGTAGCCGCCTGCCGGGGGTAGGGTGACTGGAAAGTCGCTAGTAGCCCGGGTTCTGCGTCATGCGGGCATTGGCGTTTATTTCGCTGATGGGAATCGGCTGGGCGTAGTCGGTATTGGCCCACTGGATGGTGCCGCCCCGCACCCGCTGGTAGTAAGCCGCTTCCCCTTCCCCGATCTGCCAGCGCCGCACGTCAAACCACCAGTGGCCTTCCCCGAACAGTTCGGCCCACCGTTCGTAGCGGAGCGGGTTGTTGCCCAGCACGGGGTCCGGGGCCGGGGTCTTGTCCGACAAACTCGCGTAGTCAACGGGTGAAGGGCTCGTAATGGGATAGCCGTAAGCCCTTCGTTTCACCCGGTTCACGTATTCCAGGGCGGTGGCATTGTCGCCCGCCCGGAGCGACGCCTCGGCGTAGAGCAGGTACAGGTCGGCCAGGCGCAGCCACTGGAAGTTCGAGCCGTTGTTTACGTTCACCTGGTATTCATTGCCGTCCAGGTTCACGTATTTGCGGAAGCTCCAGGCTTCCATCTCCAGTTCGTTCACGTCGAGGTAGTGCGAGATGGCGCGGCGCTTGCCGTCCACGGTCATCGAGTCCACGTAGGGCTGCTGGAGGGCCACCCACAGCCGCGGGTCCACGGTCTGGTTGCGGCGGGCGGCCAGCGAACGGGCTACGTAAGCGGGGTCCACATTTTCGGGCGATACCGTGGTGGTGCCCGGCCGGAAGTAGTGCCCCTCGTTGAAGCCGAAGCGGCTGATGTTTCTGGCGTGCGGAAACACGTTGGACCACCCCGACGCCCCGGCGCTGCCGTCGTCGTTGACGAAGCTGGGGGCAATCACCATCCCGATGCCCGAGCCGGCCGACTGGTCGCCCCAGGCGCCCCAGGTCGTGCGGTCCACGTTCATGTTGATCTCGTAGATGGACTCGGCGCTGAATTCATTCTTGCCGTTGAACATGTCCTTGTACACGTTGAAGGGCACCAGCGTCTTGCCGCTGTTGTCGATTACGTCCTTGAGTTGCGTACGGGCGTTGCCCCAGTCCTGGGTAAAGGCGTAGGCCTTGCCCAGCAGGCCCTTCACGGCCCAGGTGCTCACCTTGTGCTTGTCGGCGTCGCCGGTAAAGGTTTTGCCTGCCAGCAGGGTTTGGGCGCCCTGCAGGTCGCTGATGATGAAGTCCCATACCTGGCGCACCGTGGCCCGGGCCACCTGCGTCTGGTCCAGGCTGCTGGCGGCTTCGGAGAGGATGGGTACGGCCGGCCGGTCGCCGCCCTGGCCGTTCACGATCACCGATTCGCCCCAGATGTTGACCAGGTAGAAGTAAAACCAGGCGCGGAGGAAGTGGGCCTGCCCCGTGATTTCGTCGAGGGCGGCCTGCTCCGAAGCGATGTTGCGTTGCTGGCGGTAGCGGGCCACGCTGCTCAGCAGGGTGTTGGTCCGCTGCACGCCTTTCCAGGCATCGCGCCAGGTTTCGGCCAGGAACGCATCGTTGGGCTGCGTGTTGTTCTGGGCCATGGCAATCCAGGTGGGCGTCCCCTGCCAGGACATGTCGAGGGTATGGTCCCAGCAGTAGAGGTTCTTGCCCAGCATGTTGTGGCCGAACAGCCCGAAGGCGTGCTGCGTGCCGTACACGCCGGTAAGCATTTGCTCCAGGTCCGTTACCGAAGCCGGGTAATTGCCGGTGGAAAGGGCATTGGGGTTGCTTACGTCCACAAAATCCTCCTTGCAGGCTACCAGCCCGGTGAGCAGGGCCACAAGCAGCAGGTTTATAATTCGTTGCATAGGCGTAAAAAGCGGTTTAGGAAGCGGTGGAAAAGGGTTGCACTAGAAGCTGACGTCAATGCCCATCGAATAGAGGCGGGTACGCGGGTAGGCCCCGATGGTATCGATGCCCCGCCCGGTGGTGCCGCTGGTGGTGACACCGTTGCGGAACCCGTTGCCCACTACTTCCGGGTCCATGCCCGAGTACTTCGTGAAGGTGAGCAGGTTCTGCCCCTGCAGGTACACCCGCACGTTGGAAAGCTTCACGCGGCCGGCCACGCTCTGCGGCAGGGTATAGCCGACTTGCAGGTTGCGCAGCTTCAGGTAAGCGCCGTTTTCGACGTAGTAGCTCGAAATCCGCGTGTAGTTGCTGTTGGGGTCCCGCACGTAGGTATCGCCGTCCTGTAAACCCACCCGCGGCTTGTCAGTCAGGCCGTTGCCGTTGAAAAAGGAAGTGCCGAAAATGTCACCGGTCGTGTTGTAGTCGCCGGCGAAAAACTGCGTGAAGTGCCGGGTGCCGTTGTAGAGGTCCACGCCCTGGATGCCCTGCAACAGGGCGGCCACGTCAAAGCCGCGCCAGCCCAGGTTGAGGGTGAGGCCGTAGGTCATTTTGGGCCAGGGGTTGCCGATAAACGTCCGGTCGTCGGCCGTAATGCGCCCGTCGCCGTTCAGGTCGCGGAACCGCAGGTCACCCGCCCCGGTGTTTTCATTCTGGTAAAACACGCCATTGTCGGATGCGCTTTCCTGGGCCTGCTGGTTGAGGGCGGCCACTTCGGCGTCGCTGCCGAAAAGGCCCTCGGCCACGTACCCGTAAAACTGGCTCAGGGGGCGGCCGGCTTCGGTGCGGGAAATGGTACTTTCCAGGTATTCGCCGGCCGAGCCGTCATTGATGGGGTTGTTGTTGGTGCCGTCGAGCCTTTTCACCTCGTTGCGGTTGAAGGAGGCGTTGGCCCCGAAGCTGTAGGTGAACGCCCCGGCTTTGCCGCGGTATTCGGCGGCCAGTTCCACCCCGCGGTTGCTCATCTGCCCGATGTTGGTGTACACCGTGGAATTGTCGAAGCCGGCCGTGTTGGGCACGGGCACCTGGTAGATCATGTCGTTGGTCTGGCGGCTGTACCAGTCGGCCGTAAACGTCAGGCGGTTGTTCCACAGCCCGACGTCCACGCCGATGTCGGCCTGGTCCACTTCCTCCCACTTGATGTTGGAGTTGGGCAGTTGCGCCGTGAGGGCGTACCCCTTGGCCCGCGTACCGTCGGGCAGGCCGTGGATGTTGGTGCCGCCGTCTCCGCCGAAGGAAGCCTGGTAGGTGAATTGCGGAATGTTGCTCGTGCTGCCCAGCCGGCCGTAGCTGGCCCGCAGCTTCAGGTTGGAGACCACGCGCAGGGGTTGCATGAAGGCTTCCTCGCTGATCTTCCAGCCCACGGATACCGACGGGAACACGCCCCACTTGTTGGCGGGCCCGAACCGGTCGGAACCGTCGCGGCGGATGTTGGCCGTAAGCAGGTACTTGCCGGCAAAGGCGTAGTTGATCCGGCCGAACTGCGACAACAGGCGGGTGCGGGGAATCTGGCCGCCGTTGATGGTGCGCACCGAACTCGGGTCGGTGCTCAGGGCCAGGTTCTGGGTAATCACCTGGAAGCCCTGCGCTTCGCCGCGCAGTTCGTTGCGGTCTTCGCGGTAGGCTTCGTAGCCCGCCATGGCTTTGAATTCGTGGCGGCCCAGGGTTTTGCCGTACGTGAGCACGAAGTTGGCCGTCAGGTTCTGCTGGTCGTTGTTGTCGCGGGTGAGGGCGGCCGTCGTGTTCTGGAGGGAACCGTAGTTGTACGCCTCGCGGAAATCGTAGTTGTTCTCGCTGAACACGGAGGCCCCGAAGGTGGAGCGGAAGTTGAGGCCGTTAATGATCTCCCAGTCGGCGTAGATGTTTCCTTCCAGGGCGTAGGTCTGGTCCTGCTGGTGGTGAATGTATTCGTCGGCGACCGCATTGCTCCCGCCGAAGTACCCGCCGTCCGGCTGCTGGCCCCAGCCCCCGAACGGGTTGGCGGCGTCGCGGACGGGCATGGCGGGCACGGAGCGGAACGGGAGGCTGCCGCTTTCGCTGGGATTGACCCGGGTGCGCCACGCAAAAAGGGTTTCGCCTACTTTCAGGCGTTTGGAAATTTTATAGTCGGCATTGGCCCGGAGGCCGTAGCGTTCAAACCGGTTGTCGATGCGCACGCCGTCTTCGCGCTGGTAGTTGGCCGATACGTAGTAGTTTACCTTGTCGGAAGCCCCCGAGAGGGAAAGCGAATAGCTCTGCTCCCGGCCCGTCCCGAACAGCTCGTCCACCCAGTCGGTGTCGGGCAGTTCGGCGGGGTTGCCCCAGCCGCTGGTGTTGGCCCCGAAAGCCTGCCGGGCCTGGAAGTACTGGTTCGTGTTGAGCAGGCTGTACAGGTTGAGGGGCTGGCGGAAGCCGTAGTAGGCGTTGAAGTTGATGTCCATCTTATCGCCGCCGGCGCCCCGCTTGGTGGTCACCAGCACCACCCCGCCCGCGGCCTGCGCCCCGTAGATGGCGGCGGCGCTGGCGTCCTTGAGGACTTCAATGGATTCTACGTCCTGGAGGTTGAAATTATTGCCCGGGCTCATGCGGATGCCGTCCACGATGTAGAGCGGGGCCATGCCGCCCACCGAGCCGGCGCCCCGGATCACGATGTCGGAGGCGGCGCCCGGGGCGCCGTCGTTGCGGGTAATCTGCACGCCGGCGGCCCGCCCCTGCAGGGCTTCGGCCACGCCCCGGACGGGCAGGTTCTTCACGTCCTCGGCCTTCACGGAAGACACCGACCCGGTGAGGTCGCTGCGTTTCTGGGTACCGTACCCGACCACCACCACTTCACTCAGCGCGGCAATGTCGGCGACCAGCGACACGTCAAGGGCGGTGCGGTTGCCGACCGCAACTTCCTCGGTCACGTAGCCGATGTAGGAGAACACCAGCGTACCGTTGCCGTCGGGAACGGTGAGGGCGTAGCTGCCTTCCCCGTTGGTGGTGGTGCCCGTGTTGGTGCCCTTCAGCAGCACGTTGACGCCGGGCAGCCCTTCGCCCTTGTCGTCGGTGACCCGGCCCGCGACGGTCATTTCCGCCGCCCCGCGGCTGCGGGAAAGCAACCCGGCCTGCAACGTGGCAAGGGCCGCCAGCCGGGCCGTTTCGGGCTGCGCACGGTCCATGCGGCCCGCCCCTTTCCGGATTTCCCGGATCAACCGGGGGTTGGGGCCGGCCGTGATCACGTAGATGCTGCCTACCTTTTTGTAGCGGAGCCCGGCGGGTTCGAGCAGGGACCGCAGTTGCTCTTCCACTTTGGCCGCGGGTTTGGCGGCGGGATTCACCAGCCGGTCTTTCAACTGGTCGCTGTCGAACATGAAGTAGATGCCGAACTTCGATTCCATCCCTTTGAGCACCTCCTGCAAGGGGCGGAAGGCGTCCGTTTGCCCGGTCCCCGACGGGGGCGGGTCTTTCTGAAGCGCGGCCAGTTCCTGCGCCCCCGCGGGCAGTTGGGCCAGCACCAGGAGGGCGGCCAGGTACCAGGAGAGGCTGCGGCGCAGGCTCCCGTTACAAAACCGGGGGTTGAGTAGTCTTTTGTGTTGCATACCGTGGGGGTAGAAGTGAGTGGCGGGTCAGGGCTTGGTCTCGGCAATGAGAACTTGGTTTCCTTGCCGGGTAATCTGCACGTTGAGTGAGAGCGACAAGGCTTCCAGGAGCGTATCCAGGTGATCGGTGGGAATGATGCCGGTGATTTTCCGGTTCATCAGGTGTTCGTCGGCCGGCCGGACGGTTACCCCGTACGTGTCGGCGATCATGACGGCGACTTTCCGCAGGGGCGTCTCTTCGAGCACCCATTTCTTTTCGAGCCAGGCCCGGTGGGCGGGCACGTTCACGGGCCGTTTGTTCCACCGGGTGCGGCCCTGGGCGAACGTAACGCCTTCACCGGGCCGCATGAGCACGTGCTGGTCGAGGGCGTTGAGGTTGAGCTGCACTTTGCCCGACTGGAGCACGACCTCCGTCTGGTCCTGCCGGGTAGACACGTTGAACTGCGTGCCCAGTACTTCCACGTCGAGGTCTTTGGTGTGCACGATGAATTTGGCGGGAACGGCCTCCGGGCGATCCGGCTGATGGCCCGTAGCCTTCTTCACCCGGAAAAAGGCTTCGCCTTCGAGCCAGACTTCGCGCACGGGCTGGTCTTGCCAGTCCCCGGCGACCCGCAGCGTGGAATGGGCGTTGAGCGTCACGGAAGACCCGTCGGGCAGGGCAAACGTGCGGGTTTCGCCGTAGTCGGTCGCGTATTCCGGGCGGCTCCCGGGGCCGGTGAGGAAGTAGGCGAGCAGGCCGGCGCCGGCCACGAGTACCAGCACCGCCGCCCAGCGCCACAGGGCCGGCAGCCCGGTGCGGAAGCGCGCGGGACGGCCTTCCAGCACCGGCCCGGGCAGCTGGTCGTCGAGGTGGGGGCTGATCTTTTCCCACAGGCTTTCGATGCGGTCTTCCGGCAGGGGGCGTTCCTCGAAGCGGATGGAAAGCAGCAGTTGCCGGGCGTTTTCCACCACTTCCCGCTGGTGGGGATGCGCGCGGACCCACCCTTCCCAGAACCGGCGGCTGGCCGGGTCGGGACGCTGCACCCATTGCTGGAAGAAAGGATCATCCACGAAATCCTCTTCGGTAAAGTGCTGGTAGTCGGCGGGCATCGTTTTTCGGGAAAAGGGTGAAGGACGCTTTCGGAGGGGCTTCTACCCTGAGAAAGCCCGCCCGAAAAAGCTTCTAACCATTTTCCGGAAACTATTTTTTCGCGTGCAGGAAACGGAAAATCCGGTGACAGGCGCAGGCAACGCGTTACCCAAGCAGCCCCGCGTGCAGGCCGATCCCGATGAGCAGGGAAATCAGGTAGGTCAGGTGCTGCCTGAGGGCCGCCAGCGTTTTGTGGATCAGGTTGTAGACTGCCTGGGGGGTGAGCACCATGATGGAGGCGATCTCCTGGTGGCTCAGGTTTTCGTAATAGCGCAGGAAGAGGATTTCCTTCTGCCGCTTGGTCAGGTGCGTAATGGCCGCCTGCAAATGCTCCTTCCGGGCGCTGGCGGCTTCTTCCAGTACCCACTCCGACTCGTAGGGGGCAACCGCTTCCCCTTCGTACGCCCCGGGCAGTTCGCCGTGCTGTACGTGCTTGTTGAGCTGGTTGTACCGCCGGGCAATCTTGCGGCGCAACGCCCGGAACAGGTAGTATTTGATGGAATCCGTATCGGACAGGTGGGCGCGGTTGCGCCAGATTTCGATGAACAGGTCCTGGATGCAGTCCTCGACCAGCCCGTCGTCGTGGGTGAGCCGGGTACCGTAGTTGTACAAGGTCCGGATGTAGGTGCGGTAAATCACCGACAAAGCCTCCTTGTCGCCGCGTTTAAAGCTGCTCCAAAGGGCCGCATCCCCGGGCCGGGTGGTCTCCGTGATTTCCACAAGTATCGCGTTTATGAGGAAGAGGCTAAAGCAACGGCGGATTCAATAAGTATAATTTTAAGAAAAAATATTGTAGAAGCAATGCAAAAAGCCAAACCAAGCCTGGTACTTACGACGAATCCCCAAACCTTACGGGTTTTGCAAACTTGGAAGGTTTTATGCGGGGGCTTAAAAAAGTTTTGAACCGCGTTTGGATGTTTCGGGAATTGACGCTATGTTTGTAGAGTGATTAGTCAATCTATTTATCCGGCAACATGGGCGAAAAGGAAAAACAGATTCTAGCGGCTGCGCTTCAACTCTTTGTTGCCTTTGGCTTTCACGGTACGCCTACCAGCAAGATTGCCACCCAGGCCGGTGTTTCCAACGGCACCCTGTTTCATTACTACAAAACCAAGGAAGAACTGGTCGTTGCCCTCTACAATGACATCAAAGCCGATATGGGCGCTTACCTGGCTGCCCAGGTGGGCGGGCAGGACAGCCTGGAAACCCGGTTCAAAAAAAGCTTCGTCCATTCCCTCTACTGGGCCCTCGACAACCAGGAGAAGTTTTACTACATCCAGCAATTTCATTTTTCCCCCCACCTGGCCAAAATTTCCCCCGAGGTCATCGCCGGGCAATCCCAGATTCACCTGCAACTCATTGCGGAAGGCATCGCGGCGGAACTGCTCAAGCCGCTGCCGGTTGAACTGCTGTTTACCCTGGTGAGCAGCCAGGTGTACGGCCTGTACCAGTACCTGACGGCTCCCGCCTTTCCCGTTGACCAGCGGAAAGCCGTAATCGAAGAAGGGTTTGCCCTGCTTTGGACCATGATTAAGAAGTAAAAAAATTTGCCTGATTTATAGAGTGACTAGTCAGTTAAAAACGTTGATGCACCTCTTTTGCAAGCACGAATCCCATTTGTCAAACAATGAAACGATCCGAAAACATGAAAAAACAAGTTGTATTGATTACGGGGGCATCCAGTGGAATCGGGATGGCTACGGCGCGGCTGCTACAGGACCGCGGCTGCCAGGTGTACGCCACCGCCCGCCAGGTGGAGAAGATGAAAAGTCTGGGGCAAGCCGGGGTCCGGCTGCTGGCAATGGACGTCACCCGGGAAGAATCGATGACATCGGCCGTCCGGACGATTCTGGACGAGGCCGGCCGCATTGATGTATTGGTCAACAATGCCGGTTACGGGTCTTACGGGGCGCTGGAGGACGTACCCATGAGCGAAGCCAGGTACCAGTTCGAAGTGAACATTTTTGGGCTGGCCCGCCTGATTCAACTGGTACTCCCCGCCATGCGCCGGCAGCAGTCGGGCAAAATCATCAACGTGTCGTCCATCGGGGGCCGGATCGGCGAACCGCACGGGGCCTGGTACCACGCCACCAAGTTTGCCCTGGAAGGACTCAGCGACAGCCTGCGCATGGAACTCCGGCAGTTCAACATCCCGGTCGTAGTGATCCAGCCGGGCGCCATCAAAACGGAATGGAACGGGATTGCCCGCCAGAACCTGCTCAACGTGTCGGGGCAGACGGCCTACCGGGACCTGGCCCGGAAACACATCCGCCTGTTGGAAAATGCCGACCGCCGGGGTTCTGAGCCGGGGGTGATTGCCCGGGTGATTGAAAAAGCCATTCAGTCTCCCCGGCCCAGAACCAGGTACGCCGCCGGGGCCGGCGCCAGGGTAATTCTTTTCCTGCGAAGCCTCTTATCCGACCGGGCATTCGACCAACTGGTACTGAGCCAGCTCAAATAGCCTTGTTTCTGTCTGGTCAGGAAGTGGTTATTAAAAGAACCACTTTTTTTTATGTTTACACCCGCCGCTCCCTTTACCCTTTTCGGAGAACGGTTCGTTTTTCGCCTGGAGGTTGGATGAACAGCTACGCGGTCGGCATTTTTCACAAGCAGAAGATTGTGTTCGCCAAAGGGTACGGCATGGCCAACCTGGATTACAACGTGCCCATCACCCCCGCCACCGCGTTCAACATCGCTTCGCTTTCCAAGCAGTTTACGGCAGCCTGCATCGCGTTGCTCGTCCTTCGCGATTCCCTTTCGCTGGAAGACGAAGTGAAGCAGTACATTCCCGAAGTGGGCAAGTACAAATCCCCCATCCGGATCAAACACCTCGTCTACATGACCAGCGGGATCAAAGAATACCACTCCCCGGCCCGCCGCAATGGCCTGAACTGGAACCTGGTCGATTATTTCACGGTGGATTCGGCCATTGCCGCTTCCCTCAGCCAGCCCAAACTCCAGTTCGAGCCGGGCACCGAGTGGGCCTACAGCAACGTCAATTACATGCTGCTGGCCAAGATCGTGGAGAAGGTAAGCGGCAAAACCTTCGGGCAGTTTGCCGACGAAAACCTCTTCGGGCCGCTGGGCATGAACAATACCCACGTCAACGACGACGTAACGCTGGTGGTGAAAAACCGGGCTACCGGTTACCTGCCGGTGACGCCGGCCGAGGCAGAAGGAACCCGCAAGGCCGGCTTCTACTTGAGGCCCCGGCAGGGGTACGCCCAGTTGCACCGCAATGCCCCTCACTTCGGCGGCAGCGGCGTATTCACCACGATTGAAGACTGGTACCGGTGGGATTGTAACTTTTACCGGATGGAACTGGGCGGCAAGCCCTTCTACGACCTGATGCACCAGCGCATGAAGTTCGCGTTCGGGAAGGACAACGATGCGCTGGGCCTGGTGTTCGGTACGTTCCGGGGGGAAGAAATGATCTGGTACGCCGGCGGTGACCTCGGCTTCAACAGCTACGCCATGCGTTTTCCCAAACAGGAACTGACGGTCGTGTGTTTCTCTAACCTCAACGCAAGCGGGGGCGCCGAACAGTATGCCCACCAGGTAGGCGAGATCCTCATGCGCAACGGCGAACTGGCTAAAACCGGGAAGTAAGCCGCCGGCCCCTGCTGGAGCAGGCAGTGCCCACCCGGGCAGACCATCCGCAGGATGGCATTGCAAACCGTACGTAAAGAATGCCACCACTTTCTTTTACAATCAATGGGCTTTTCAATAATTTCCCGCCGGGAATCCGTTCCATCCTGGTAACAGGGCTGCATGGGCTTAATGCTGAAATGACTCCATGATTACGCATTTGGCTGTTCAAAATTGCCTGTGAATCAATTCGTTACACCCACGAACAACGAATAACCAACAACGAATCATTGTAAGGCGTGAGATGCCTCAAGTGTAAGCACCGGTTCCCTTTTTTACGCTACTTCAACCACTCTCTTAAACGATGAACATCGAAAAAACGCAACTGGACCGGTTGGTTGCCCACCTCGACGCCCGGCTCGGGCAGTGGTCGCCGGGGACGGACCCCGCGCGGCGGAGCAGCCTGGCGCGGCAGCGCGACGAGGTGGCCCGCTGGGCCGCCTGGATGGAAGAAAACTACTGCAACGTCCCCATGACGGCTCCCCCGGACCAGGCACTTTACGAACCGTCGGCGGCCCTCAGGCACTTCTGGCTGGGCTATTTCTGCGAGAAAACGCACGTGCCGTTCAACATCGTGGCCCACTACAGCATGGACGGCTTCAACAAGGCGGCCTTCCGGCGGGCGTGTGCCGACCTGGTGGCGCGCCACGAAATCCTGCGGACGGTGGCCGTGTTCGATCCCGAAGCGCTGGAGGTGAAGCAAAAGGTGCTGCCCGCGGTGGATGCGAACGCCCTGGTGCGGGTGGTGCCGCCCGGCGAAGGAGGCAGCCGGGAGGCGCGCCTGGCGCAGCACCAGGCCGCGGCGGCCGGGCACATCTTCGAATACACCGAGTGGCCGCTGTTTTACTTTACCGTGCTGCCCGAGCAGACCGGCCCCTGCACCGTCATCCTCAACCTGTCGCACGCCATTGCCGACGCCTGGTCGCGCCGGCTTTTCGAGTCCGAATTTATCGGCCGCTACGCCGCCTACGCCGCGGCCCGGCCCAAACCCTTGCCGCCGCCCGGCCCGCAGTTTAAAGACTACGCGGCCTGGGAAAACAACCTGCTCAAATGGGGAATCGCCGACCGGTTCCGCGCCTACTGGTTCCGGACCGAACCGACCCGGCACCCGGCGCGCAACCTGTCGACGCATTTGGGCAAAGCCCCTGCTACCGATCCCTCGCAGCGGGCGTACCTGCACAAGGGCCTGCCGCCCTACCTCAAACACCCCGACGAGAAAACCCTCGACGCCCTGTGCGGGGTGGTGGGCCGGGCCGATCGCACCGCCGCGAAGACCTACCGGTTTGCCGTCGGCAAGGACCTGCTGAACCGCCTCAACCGCCTGGCGCGGGAAAGCAGCACGAACTTGTCCGTGGTCATTACGGCCGCCCTCAACGTGCTGATGCACCGCGTAACCGGTCTGCCGGACCTGGTGATCGGGGCCAATATCGCGCTGCGCGACCGGCTGGAAGTGCAGGAGATGCTCGGCTTCCTGGTCAACCTCATCCTGATCCGGACCCGCGTGACGGGCGACCTGCCCTTCAGCGCCGTGCTGACGGAAACCGCCCTGAGCACCGCCCTGGCGTCTTTCCACAAGAACTACACCTTGTCGCGCCTGCTCGACGACCTGGACATTCCGTACAACGCCATCGACACGGTGTTTCTGAACGTGCTGCCGCCCCAGACCGGCTTGCTGGCCGACTTTTCGAAGCAGCACACCGACGAGGGCGTGCTGACCATCTTTGACCTCGACCTGCACGTGCAGGAGTACGCCAACGGGCTGGCCTTCTCGTGCAACTACGACGCGGCCCTCTATACCCAGACCCAGATCACGGACCTGTTCGACCGCCTGGTGCGCGTGTTCGAGGGCGTGACCGGCAACCCGGAAACCCGGGTGGACCAACTCCAGATCGGTGAGGCGGCTTACGCCGGCGCCTCGGGCGCCGACCAACCCGTTGCCTGACCACCTGCTTCCCCCTTGTACTGCTTTACCCGTACTGATAAATGAGGCTATGGTTGAATGGCTGGATGGTTACATGGCCTACCGGAGAATGGATACTTTCCGGGTGACGGTACCACGCCCGGTGACCAGCGTGAGGGCGTACAGGCCGGGTTTCAGCCCCGCAACGTTGAGGATGATCCGGTGGGAAGTCCGCTCCTGGTAGACCGGGACAAACGCAATCCCTTTTGCATCGGCAAGCCGTACCTCCCCGTGCAGCGCCGCCGGCGAGGTGATCACGAGTAAGTCGCTGGCCGGCACGGGGGCAAGCCGGATCGCCGCCCCGCTGCCCGCCGGAGGAGGGTTGCTGGACAGGGGAGGAGCCGGTACGGGTTCCCGGTACAGCAGGCGGGCCGGCAATTCCCCTTTCCCGGCGCCCGGACCGGCGTAACTTACGGTAAGCAACTCATTGCTTTCCCCTTCGAAATACGTGACGGTAATGGCGTGCTTGCCCGCCTGCAAGCCCATGCTGCCGGTGCTTTCCCGGCCGGCCGGTAATCCCTCGTTGTCCACGACCAGCGTATTGCCGATGTACAAACGGCTGCCGCCGGTCGAATGGATGTAGAACGCGTAGGAGCCGTCGGCCGGAACCGCCAGGTAGCCCCGGTACCGGAAGGCGTAGTGCTGGTTGCGGTTGCGGGGGCTCAGGTCAAAAGCATCCGTGGTGCCGGTCTTGACGGGCGTAAGGGAGTCAAAATTGGGTTCATTGCGCCAGGTTCCCTCGTAATACTGGTACTGCAAGCCGTTCACCGGGTTTGCCGGATTCTCCGGGATTCGCAGAAAAGAGGCCGTGTAGGTCGCGTTGGCCGCCGGGGTAGCAATGTCGTGGCCGGCCGCTCCGCCATCCGACCAACTGCCCAACTGGTACGTACTGCCGGCGGCGGTCTGGGGCGTAACGGCTTCGATGCTGCGCACAATGCCGGCTACGCCCGTAAAGGTGTACGGCGTCGCAACGATCTGGCCGTCAAGCTTTACCTGCAAGCCGGCCGGATGGGTGACCAGCGTGACGTCCGCTTTGCGGGGCATGATTTCCCGGTAGACGGTTTTGGTCTGTCCCTTGCTGTCGGCTACCCGCAGGTAGAGGCGGTACCAGATGTTGTCATCCGTTTCGTTTTCGGCCGGAATGGTAAAAGTGCCGCTCTTGCTGCCGCTGGTGGGGGCCAGGGCGGGGTGCGTATGTTCGTCGTGGTGCAGGTCCACCCACCAGGTGTAGGCCGCGGCGGGCAGTACGCCGTCTTCCGGATCGGTCGCATCACCCGAGAAGGCCACCACGTCGCCCCCGCTGAAGCGGTAGGTCCCGGCCGGCGCGGCAATGGTGGGCACGGGCGGCTGGTTGTTGGTGACGGTGAGCGTAGCGGCGTTGCTGGTGGCCGTGCCCGTTGCGTTGGAAACGACTACCCGGAACGTGGCGCCGTTGTCGGCCGCCGTGACCGCGGAGAGGGAGTAGGTAGCGGCCGTAGCGCCCGGGATCGGGGTGCCGTTGCGCTGCCACTGGTAACGGAGCGGCGGCGCCCCGGTGGCACTCACCGAAAAGGCAACCGAACTGCCCAGCGGCACCGTTTGACCGGCCGGCTGGGCCGAGATGGCCGGCGCACTGCTGCCCGTGTAATTGACCCGCCACACCTCGCCGTTGCGGCTGGCCGTATTGTCCTCCACCGAGCCCCCGCCCTGCCCGGCCCGGGCCAGGTAGTACAAGCTGCCGTCGGGGCCCACTTTCACGTCAACGGGGCGTTTGATGCCCGTTGCAAACGTTTCCGCAACCGTACCTGTGGCCGGATCGAGTACCTTGAGGTAGCCGTTGCAGTAGTCGGCAAAGAAATATGTACCCACGTAGCGGTCCGGGAACTGGGCCGTGCCCGGGTTGTAGAAAGTGCCGCCCGTGATGGAACAGCCCTGGTTACGGCCGTACGTATAGAGCGGGTCCTGGTAATTGGCCGGCGGCGCCTGGGTGGTACGAAACCCTTCAATGCCCGGCCAGCCGTAGTTTTTGCCCGCGGTGCCCTCGTTGACCTCCTCGAAGCGGCTGCCGCCCACGTCGTTGATGAAAAGGCGGCCGGTGCCCGGTTGCAGGGACAGTTTGTAGGGATTGCGCAGCCCGAGGGCCCAGATGGCCTGGTTCCGGCCGGTCGTCGCGTTGTAGAAGGGGTTATCGGCCGGGATACTGCCGTCGGGGTTGATCCGCAGGATTTTGCCCAGCAGGGTGTTGAGGGACTGGGAATTGTTGGGCCGGGCGTTTTCACCGGTGCCCACCAGCAGTTTACCATTCACGAAGAGCAGGGCCCCGCCGTTGTGATTGCCCGCCTGGAGGGCGTCGAGTTCGAGCAGGATTTGTTCGCTGCCGGCCGCCGCCACGTCGCCGCTGGCCGTAAAGCGGCTGACCCGGTTGTGGGCCGGCGCGGAAGCCGTCCGCGGCACCGTGTAGTAGACGTACACGTAGCCGTTGGCGGCAAAGCCGGGATCAAAGATCAGGCTCATCAACCCTCTTTCGTTGAAATTGTCCACCGCCAGGCTTAAGAAGGGCGTAGGGAGCAGGGCGCCATTTTTGATGATGCGCACTTTGCCGTTTTTTTCCGTGACGAAGATCCGTCCGTCGGGCGCCACTTCCAGGTTGGTGGGGTCCAGTTCCTTAGCCAGTTGCGTTTCGGTGAATCCGGGCGGCAGGGTGCCGGCCGGTGCCGGCAACGGCAGGCAAACGGACAGGAGCAGCCACGTCACCAGGTGCAGGGCAACCCGGCTGGCGCTGCCGCGGGGAGCAGGATGGCGTAAGGAAGCGTAACGTATTTGCATAGCGGCGGGGTAGGTAACACCAAAAGGAATGATGAATGTCGGACAAGGAATTTCGAATGATGAAGGAAAAAGACGCGTACAATTACTTCGACATTCGATAGTAAACGCAATTACAACCTTCATTGTCAATTCATTTAGCCATAAAAAAAGAGCCTCCCCTGTTTTTACGTAAGGGAGGCTGCTTAGGGCTGGGAAAAAGATTTTACTCGGTGAGTGCTCCGGCGCCCCGGCTTTGGTTTTCGACGTTGACCTTCATTTCGTACCGTTCAACGGCCTCATTGAGGTCCTGGGCGCACTGGGAAATCGTACTTACGGCCGCGTCCACGGCCCCTTCCAGTTCGGCATCCGGCAAGTCAAACAATTCGATCTGGATGGAAGCCGTCTTTTCGATGAGGGCTCGCTGGCTGTTCTGCACGTCCCGTAATTTGGTCAGCACGTGGTTCATGATGTCGGCTTTGTTCTTTTCCATAGGGTGAAATGCCAGTTGACCGTCTTTTGTTACTGTCAATGGCTTTAGTGTATCCTTCCGTATACGCGTCTAAGGACAGAAGTGTTCACTAACCTTTGCGTGATGGCTCACTGGCCTTTCAGGAACAGTTTCATCATGATGTCGGTCTGCGCGTCGTCGCCTAGTTTGAAAATGTGCTTGTCGAAGGCTACGAAGCCGTTTTTCTGGTAAAACCGGATGGCTCGCGGATTTTCTTCCCAGACCCCCAGCCAAACGTAGTCGGCACCTGCCTGCCGGGCAATTTGCATTGCCTTTTCGAAGAGCAGTTGTCCGGCCTTTTTCCCGTGAAATTCTTTCAGCACGTAAATGCGTTCGATTTCAAGCGCTTTCTCATCCTTTAATTCCGTCTGGGACGCGCCGAAGTTGAGTTTTAAATAACCGATGATCGCATTGTCCAACGCGGCAAAATAAAACTGAGCGTTTGGGTCGTTCAGTTCAGTCATCAATTTTTCGGCAGAAAAACCTTCTTCCAGGTATTGGTGCATATTCTCCGCCGTATTGCCGGCCGAAAAGGTCTCAAGAAAGGTTTGCCGGCTGATCTGCTGCAATGCGTCAAGGTCTTGCGGGGTTACGCTCCTGATGTGGATGGTCTCCATAGCTCTTTTGTTTTGGTGTTCCCTGTGGCTGTCATTTCAACGAACTGCCGGCATTCAGGAAGCGGCAACCTGCAAATCTTTTTGGATTTGTTCGAGCGTTTTTCCTTTCGTTTCGGGCATCAGTTTCCAGGAAAACAACAGTTGCAGGCACATCATCACCGCAAAAAACATGAACGCGTGGCCCGGGCCCACCGCCGGGCTGTTGATGGCGACCGGGAAGGTCCAGGAAATGATCACGGCAAAAAACCAGTGGGTAAAGCTGCCCAGCGATTGTCCTTTCGACCGGATGGAATTAGGAAAGATTTCCGAGATGAATACCCAGATGACGATTCCGTCGGAGAGCCCGAAAAAGAACATGTAGCCCAGCAGGAAAATGACGATGCCCGGCCCGTCGAAGTGACTGCCGTAGAAAGTCCAGGCGATCAGGCTCATGCACACGATCAGTCCCACCGAACCCAGGATCATCAGGAAACGCCGGCCGAACCGGTCGATCAGAAACAGGCCGATGAACAGCACCAGCACCTTGGTTGCCCCGATCAGGATGGGGAGCAGGTACGCACTGCCCGTGCTCAGGCCCGTCATGCCGAAGATCCGGGTGGCGTAATAGTTGATGGCGTTGGTGCCCGACAACTGGTTGAACGCCCCCATGCAAACGGCGTACACCACCGGCCAGAAGTACTTCCGGCTGAACAACCGGTCGGCGGAGGCGCCGGCAACGACCCGGAGGGATTGCTCAATCTCGCCGAGTTCCTGGTCAACGTGGACCCTGCCGCAATGGACCAGCACCCGGCGGGCCTCCGGCAAGCGGTTGTGCTTGACCAGCCACCGCGGACTTTCCGGAATGAGGAACGACAAGCCGAAGAATACCAGGGAAGGCACCGCCACGATGCCCAGCATCCAGCGCCAGGCGTGTTCTCCCGCATCCGAAAACAAGTAGTTGGACGTGTAGGCAAACAAAAGCCCCGCCGTCACGCTGAACTGGAAAAAAGCAACCAGCCGTCCCCGGATGGCGGCCGGCGAAATTTCGGCAATGTACATGGGCCCGAGCACCGACGAAGCCCCGATGGCGAGCCCGCCCACGAACCGGGCCGCCAGCAGCACCGTCCAGTTGGGGGCCAGGGCGCAGATGACGGAGGTGATGGTGAACAGGAACCCGATGGCGATGATCACTTTCCGGCGGCCCAGCCGTTCGGCGGGAACCCCCGCGGCAAAAGCCCCCACGGCCGCCCCCATGATGGCTACCGCCACGGTAAACCCGTGCCAGAAGTTGGTGAGCCCGTAGAGCGCCTGGATCGGTTTTTCGGCGCCGGCCATCACGGCCGTTTCCAGGCCAAAGAGCAGCCCGCCCAGGGCAACGATTACGGAGTAGCCGATCACCCGCTGGTTTTTCATAAAGCTTTGCGTAAAAGTTCGGTGCGGTTCTGAAAAATAAAGCTTCTGGCCTCGTACGATTCGACGATCAGGGCGTACAGCGGGGACGATTCGTCGAGGGAGGAATAGGCCCGGACGGCTTCCCGGATGCCGAGCCGCCTGACGGCCGCCTGCACTTCCTGCGTGCCCGCATCGGCCGAGCCGTTGTAGTCGTACGCCGCCGCAATCGCCTTGGCGTAGGCGTAAGGCACCCGGCCGTGCCTGAGGCACAACAGCGCCGGGCCGACCAGCCGCTCGTCTCTGCCCAGTTTGCGCTTCGAATCCTGCGCGTTGCGTTCGATCTGGTCCCGGAGCGCCGGATCGGTGTATTTTTTCATCGCCTGCGCCATGAAGGCCCGCTGCTCCTGTTCGTCCAGGCCAAACGCACGGATCAGCCCGAACGCCGACTCTTCCTGAATTTGGTTGAAATAGTCCGGGTAGGCCAGGGCCGACTCGTGCAGGACCCGGTAGCCGTTGGCCCATCCCACGTAGGCAATGGGGCCGTTGGTGCCGTTGAACGTGTACAATTTCCGGGTGAGTTCATTGGCAAAACCAGTCCGGGGGCTCAGCCCTTCCACGTCCGGGACGACCCCCACGAAAGCCTCCCCGTCGAGGGGCAGCGTCCACCAGTCCTGCATGCGCAGGGCCAGTGGTTCTGCGGCCAGCACTTCCGCCCGGGCGGCCATTCCCGTCCGCAGCACCTGCGTTTCCACCAGCCCGAGCCGGGTCCGCACGAATCCGGCAAAGGCGGGGGGCGCATCTTGCAGCAGCACCTCCCGGATCGTGCGGGCCGGGTGGTTGGCATTCTCGCAGATGAGCCAGTTCAGGGGCGCTTGCCGGCCCGCCGCCAGCAGTAGCTCCTGCACATAGCCGGCCACCCCGGCCACGTGGGCCGCCCCGACGCTGCTTGCCACGAGGGGCACGGAGGCCAGGACCGGCAGCACTTTTTCCCGGTCCTCCAGCGCGAAAGCACCCGCCACGGGAATGTACTCCGTCCGGTCCCGGGTTTCGCCGGCCAGGTCTACCCGGTACTGCTTTTCCCGGTTCAATAGCGCCACCACTTCCCGGGAAGCGTCGAGGAACCAGATTCGGTAGCCGCCCCGGTGGAACAGGTGGGCAATGAACCCCCGGCCGATCTTACCGGCCCCGATCACCAATATTTCTTTGTTAGACATGAGCTATTAGACATTAGATGTACTGACAGGGAAGGTTATATGGCTGAATGGTTATATGGTTGACTCGTTTTTGCTTAAAAAAAACCGGTTTCTATCTAATCAACCCTGTAACCATTCAGCCATATAACCATATAACCATTTAGCCATACAACCTTCTTGGTCAGTACAGTCTCCTGTCTAACCTCTCAACAAGTGTTGGTAGTGGATGAATCTGCGGTATTTTTCGTCGTAGCGGGCTACCAGGGCGGGGGAGGGCTCAGTCACCGAGAACCCGATGGGCGGCCTGGCGAACGGACTGCCGGCGGCTTCCATGGCGTAGTAGAGCACGCCGGCCAGGGCCAGTTCTTTTTCGTCGGCCACGGCAACCGGTTTGTTCAGTACACTGGCCCGGATCGCGTTCCAGAGCGGATTTTTCGAAGACCCGCCCCCCAGTTTGATTACCGCCAGGTCGTCGAGGCCGAGTGCTTCGAAACATTGCCGCCGCGCAAAAGCGATTGCTTCGAGAATGGCCCGGAACAGGTGGGCGTCGGTATGGGAAGAATTGACTTCGAGCAGGGAGGCGGTCAGCCGGCTGTTCCACAGGGGTGCCCTTTCCCCTTGCAGGTACGGTAAAACCAGGGGCGTCTCTTCCGGTGGGATTGCCGCCGCCCGGCCGGTCAGTTCCCGCAACAGGTCCGGCGTGCTCTTTTTGCCCAACACGCTGTTCAGCAGCCAGTTGACCACGTTGCCGCCCGTGTTGGTGCTGCCGTAGTTGACAAAGCCCCCGCCGAAGGAAATGTGCAGGAAGTTGTCCAGCAGGGCGGGCGCCGTGCGGTAGTAGGCCCCGGCCTGTTCGGAGGTGTTTGCCAGCATGAACCCTTCCCCGTCCCCCAGCCGCAGCCCGTACAGCGAGGCGTACAGGTCGGCCAGGGCGGGAAACACGTAGCTGGCCGCCGGAAACCCAAACGCCTCTTTCTGCGCTTCCCCGACCGGAAACGCGCCGCCGGCCAGGGCCGGCAAAGCCGCCGGGGGCAGTTGCAGGTAGTCGGTTAAGGGCCGGGCGTACTCCCGCTTGCGCAGGTCCACCAGGCTGATCTGCGAACTGAAATGCGAGTGGTACTTGCCGGTAAGTTCGTAAAACACCGCGTCGCCCACCTGGAGAAAAAGCGCATCTTCCGCAAAGCCCGCGGGGCGGCGGTGCAGCAGCTTGGTGAACAGCCAGTTGGTGCCGGGGGGCAAAAAAGTGCCGATGATCTCTTTGCTCCGTCCGTTGCCCATCACGGCCTGGTATTCGGCCAGGCGCGGGTAGCAGGTCGTGTCCAGCCAAATGGGAAACGGACTTTCCGGCGGCAGGCCCGTGGCCCGGTTCCATTCGAGCAGGCTCGACACGTGGCCGCAGATGCCCAGGTACAGCACCTGGACGCCGTGTTGTTGTACAAAACGGCCCAGTTCGCCAAACAGCCGGAAGGACTTCTCGCGGATGGGCGGGTACTCGGCCCGCACCTCGCCGGCGGGGCCGTACTGCACTTCGTTGGACAGGTTGTCCAGCAGGGTGATCGGCCCGGACCGCCAGGGGCAGTACACGCCCAGCTTCACCTGCGAAGTACCAATGTCAAGGGCGGCGTAGGCCGTCTTTTTTTCACTTTCCATGCAGGTTCCCGGTTAGTACGGACGTGGAATGGGGATTACGCACCTGGCTGAAATCAGCTATTTAAATTATCACCGGACTCACGCAACGCTTCGGCGCGTAGCGGCAGGCTTTCGGGAGAGAACCTGCCCAGGTGCAGCGGTTTGGCGAAACATATTCCATATCTTTTAACGCGTACGTGATCGACCGCCAAACAGATATGGAATAAGTTTCGCCAGCGGGTGCCCCAACCGAACGCGGGATACTGTATTAGTCATTACCACCAACGGCTTATGCATAAATCCTGTATCAATCAAACATCCTCCGATTCATCCGTTTAATCAGGTTCCATCCTGGTCTGATAGCTTTTCTTTCAGGAGCCCGAAAAGGGGCTCCTCCGGCGCCAGTCCGCAGATTTCCGCCAGTACAAAGCCGGGCCCTTTTTCCCGGATCACCGCTGCGACCGAGAAACCGGTGGCAGGGTCCCGGTACGCGAGGCAAGCCAGGATGCCCGCTACCAGCCCTTCGGGGGCAATGCCGTGCCGGAGGCAGAGCAGGGCGGGCCCGATGAGCCGGTCTTCGCGGCCCAGTTTTCGCGCCGGGTCCGCGCCGTTGCGTTCGATGGGGTCGGGGATGTTGCCGTCGGCAAACTTGGCAAACGCCGCCGCCGTCCATTCCGCTTGTTCCTGCGGGTCAAACCCGTATTCGGCGACCAGGGCCCGCGCCGTTTCACCGGCCGCCTGCCGGGCCACGGCGAGGATGCGGACGTCGCGGGCGGCCTCGTACAGTTGGGTGTATCCCTGCCGGGCACCGAGGTAGGTGATTACCGCGTTGATGCAGTTGTAGGTATAAATCTTCCGCCTGAGCTGGTTGCCAAAATGCGGGAGCGGCTTTAAGCCGTACACCCGCAGGGGCCCTCTGAGGGCGTCGCCGTCGCACGGGAGTTCGAAAAAAGGCTGCGCCCGGATCGTGAGCGGCGCCTGGCCGGGGGCGGCACCCAGGCAGGTGCTGAACACAATGGCCTCCGAAAAACCCACGGCTTCCGCCAGCCACCCCGACCCCTGAGGTCCCAGGTAGCCCTGCACCCTTTCCTGGAGAAAGCGGGCGGCGCCGGTCAGGTTCTCGCAGGTGATCACCGTCAGGGGCGCCGCCGGATTGTCCCGGTGCCTCCTTTGCAGGGCCGCGGCCAGGTCCCGGGCGAGGTCGTCGAGGTTGTTGCCAAACACCGCCGTAAAGGCCAGGGAGGTCGTCGCCAGGGCTTCGTGCCAGGCGGCATCATCTACCGCGTAGGCCGCCGCTACCGGCACCGAGCAGCTCTGCTGCTCCCCGCCCAGCACCTCGATGCGGTATTGCCCCGCCCGGCGGAGGTCTTCCACCAGGGACCGGTTTTTATCAATCAATACGATCTCATACCCGCCCCGGAAGGCGAGGTGGGCCGCAAAGCCCCGCCCGGTTTTGCCGGCGCCGAATATGAGTGCGGTGTTGGTCAAGGGGAGGATGGTTATATGGCTGAATGGCTATATGGTTGTATGGCTATATGGTTGATTGTTGAATGGTTGCATGGCTATATGGCTGATTGTCCGGAAGTAATCGTGCGCCAGCCCAACCATACAGCCATATAGCCATTCAGCCATACAACCATATAGCCATTCAAGATTCAGCCATTCATATCTTCCCGTTCATTCACCAGCACGGCTTTGATGGCTTCGCGGTTGGCGATTTTCTCGTAGGCCGCTTCCCATTCGAGCAGCGGGTACTGGTGCGTAACCACCTTTTTGACCTTTTCTTCGTTGCGTTCCAGGATGCCGAGCACCTTGATCCAGGCCTCGTGGGAAGAGGTAGCCGAAAAGACCATCTCGATGACGCTCAGCACCGCCTGGTTAAACGCAAAGGGAATCAGGGCGTCGTGGGAGATGCCCAACGCGATAAACTTGCCGCCCTTGCGCAACAGCCCGATGCCTTCGTTGATGGCATCCGGGTCGCCCGAACAGTCAATTACGCAGTCGGCGCCCCAGCCCCCGTTCATGGCCCGGACCCGGGCCGGCACGTCCTCTTCGGAAGACAGGACGGCCGCCGCCCCCAACTCCCGCGACAACTCGTAACGGACCTTGTTGCGGCGGGTAGAAGCCACGCACACCACGTTCCGGGCGCCCAGGTCCACCAGCGTAATGAGGGTAAACAGGCCAATGGGCCCCATGCCGTAGATGACCGTAAAGTCGTCCTTGCGGTACCGGCCCCGTTCGAGCACCCCGTACACGCAGATGGCGAAGGGTTCGGCGACGGCGGCCACTTCCCGGGCCAGGTGCGGGGGGATTTTATGCACGCAGTATTCGGGCTGCACGGTGTATTCGGTGTAGACGCCCTGCGAAAACCACCCGGGCGACTTCTTCTCCGGGCACAACTCGTAATGCCCCGACAGGCAGAGCTTGCACTTGAAACAGGCCCCTTTCGCATTTTCGCACACCACCCGGTCGCCCGGCACTACGTTGCGCACGGCCGGGCCCACTTCCACCACGGTGCCGGTGTATTCGTGGCCCACCGTGTTGCCGTCGGGCATGGTCATGGTGCCGTGCAGCACGTGGATGTCGGAGGTACAGATGCCGATGGCGTCAATCCGGATCTTCACGTCGGTATCGTTGACGATTCCCGGTACGGGTTCTTCCACCGTTTTGAAATACACCCCTTTGTCGGAGAACTTTTTTACTGCTTTCATCGTGGTTCCGGTTTGTAAACCAAATTAAACATATTTTTTCTATTCCTAATCCAATTATTGGGCAGTGACCTGTCCTTTTGGGTTCTATAGGTGCTTAGCGCATTGATCTTGCTGACGGGGCAGCACCGTTAGGGCTGGGGGTAGTCGGGTTGTGCCTGGCGAGGCAAAAGAGCTGGCGGATGAGATTAGGAAAAGAAGGGGTTCTCGCCGTTTGGGAGAGGAAGGAAGGGGTTCTCGCAGATTGCCGCAGAAAAGGGCGCAGATGAACGCAGATTTTGGATTGAGGAGGTTTGGAGGTGCCGTAGGCAGGATACCGCAGATCAGGGGTGAATTTGAATTGACGTGGTGATTTCCGGGAAGGCCCAAGCTGGGATACCGCAGATTGGTACGCGACCCGTTTTTGTTCGAATGATCTTCAGCCAGTACCCGGCCTTTAATGCACCCTACTCAAATGCACCGCTCATCTGCCAAGTACAGTGTCACAACAACTCCTGAAAATCATTCGAACAAAAACGGGTCGCCCACAAATCTGCGGTATCCCAGCTTCGGCCTTCCCGGAAATCACCACGTCAATTCAAATTCACCCCTGATCTGCGGTATCCCTGCCTACGGCACCTCCAAACCTCCTCAATCCAAAATCTGCGTTCATCTGCGCCCTTTTCTGCGGCAATCTGCGAGAACCCCTTTCTTCCTCTCCCAAACGGCGAGAACCCCTTCTTTTCCTGATCTCATCCGCCAGCTCCCTTGCCTCGCCAGGCACAACCCAAACTACCCCGCCCGTACGACGAAAGGCTTGGTTACCCCGGCGGATTTTCATAATTTCCAGGTTAAATACCACGAGCCGCCCGGTACGCGCAAGCGCCGGGTGGCTCCTGGATTTTTTTCTTGAATTACCCCAACCTTTACCACTGGTTTCACTCACTCACAATGAAAAAAGCTTCTCGTTTTTCGCCCGGAAAACAAAAAATGGCGGGCGCATTCCTTTTGGTTTTTTCCCTGCTGCTGCCCGCCTGGAAGCTGGGCCCGCCCGGTGACCGGATCAAAAAAATGGACCCCAAGGAGGCCGCCGCCCTGGCCCGGTCCATCGAAGCCACGGTGGCGCCCGAACTGGCCGGCGGCCTCTCGCTGAAACTGTGGGGCGTGGATTCCCTGGTGGCCGACCCCATCGGGATTGACATCGACGACAAGGGACACCTGTACTACACCCGCACCAACCGGCAGAAAAACTCTGAATTCGACATCCGCGGGCACCAGGACTGGGAAATTCCCTCCATTGCCCTGCAAACCGTAGAAGACAAGCGGGCCTTTCTCCGCAAGGTATTGTCGCCCGAAAACAGCGCCAAAAACGAGTGGCTGAAGGACGTGAACGGCGACGGCTCCCACGACTGGCGCGACATGACGGTGGAGAAAGAAAACATTTTCCGCCTGGAAGACACCGACGGCGACGGCGTGGCCGACTTGTCGCAACTGGCCATCGAGGATTTTAACGACGAGGTGACCGACGTGGCCGGCGGGGTGCTGGCCCACGAGGGGGACGTGTACGTGGGGGTAGGCCCCGACCTGTGGCGGACGAAAGACAAGAACGGCGACGGGCTGGCCGACGAAAAAACGTCCATTTCGCACGGCTACGGCGTGCACGTGGGCTTCAGCGGCCACGGCATGTCGGGCCTGGAAATGGGTCCCGACGGCCGCATCTACTGGAACATCGGCGACATTGGCTTCAACGGCACGGGCCCCGACGGCACCAGGTGGGAGAACCCCAACAACGGCGTAATTGCCCGGTCCAACCCCGACGGCAGCGACTTTGAAGTGTTTGCCCAGGGGCTGCGCAACACGCACGAATTCGTGTTCGACGAATACGGCAACCTCATCAGCGAAGACAACGACGGCGACCACCCGGGCGAGAAGGAACGGCTGGTGTACGTGGTCAACGGCTCCGATGCGGGCTGGCGCACCAACTGGCAGTTCGGCAAATACCGCGACCCCGACAACAATACCTACAAGGTGTGGATGGACGAAGGCATGTACAAGCCCCGCTTCGAGGGACAGGCGGCCTACATCGTGCCGCCCATCATCAACTTCGTGAGCGGCCCCACCGGCATGCTCTACAACCCGGGCACGGCGCTGAGCCCGGCCTACAAAAACACGTTCTTCATCGTCGAATTCAACGGCAACCCCGCCCGGTCGGCGATTCACGCCTTCAAGCTCAAGCCGAAAGGGGCCTCCTTCGAACTGGGCGAAACCCAGAAGGTGCTGGGCAACGTGCTGGCAACCGGCATTGATTTTGGCCCGGACGGCGCCATGTACGTTGCCGACTGGATCGACGGGTGGGGCACCAAGGACTACGGCCGCATCTGGAAGCTCGACGACCCGGCGGGCGCCGCCTGGCCGGAACGCGCGCAGACCAAAACCCTGCTGGGCGAAGACTTCTCCAAACGCAACGAAAGCCAGTTGGGCGAACTGCTGGCCAACCCCGACATGCGCGTGCGGCAAAAAGCGCAGTTTGAACTGGCAAAACGCGGGGCCGCCGGCGCCGAACAGTTCGGGAAGGCCATCAAACAGCGGACCCACCAGCTGGCCCGGGTGCACGGCATCTGGGGCACGGCGCAACTGGCCCGGCAGGACGCCAGGTACGCCCGCACCCTGCTGCCCCTGCTGAAGGACAAAGATCCCGAAATCCGGGCGCAGGCCGCCAGGTGGCTCGGCGACGTGCGCTACAAGGAGGCGGGCAAAGCCCTCGTGCCCGTACTGAAAGATTCCTACAGCCGGGCCCGTTTCTTCGCGGCCGAAGCCCTGGGCCGCATTGCCTACGAACCGGCCATCAACCCGCTGGTGGCGATGCTGCTCGACAACAACGACGAGGACGTGTACCTGCGCCACGCCGGCAGCCTGGCCCTGGCCCGCATCGGCAAAGCCGAACCCGTGGTGGCGCTCTCGAACCACCCCTCCCGGGCGATCCGGATTGCCGCCGTAGTGGCCCTGCGGCGCATGCGGCACCCGGGCATCGCCAACTTCCTGGCCGACGGCGAGGAGTTCGTGGTCACGGAAGCGGCCCGCGCCATCAACGATGATCTTTCCATTCCCGACGCCCTGCCGGCCCTGGGCAACGTACTGCAAAACACCCGCTTTACCAACGAAGCCCTGCTCCGGCGGGCCATCAACGCCAACCTGCGGGTGGGCAACGCGCAGGCCCTCAAGAACCTGGTGGCGTACGCGCAGCGGGAAGGCACGCCGGCAACCATGCGGGCGGAAGCCGTGGAAGCCCTGAGCACCTGGGCCAGGCCCTCCGTGGTGGACCGCGTGGACGGCCGCTACCGGGGCGTAATCACCCGCGACCCCCAGCCCGTGAAGGCGGAGGCTGCCGGGGCCGTGGCCAAACTGCTCTCCCACGCCGACGGGACGCTGCGCCTGAGTGCCGTCAAAGCCATCGGCAAACTGGGCATTGCGGGGCAGTCGGAGGGGTTGTTTGCCCGGCTGAAATCGGATTCGCAGGCCGAAGTACGGGTAGCCGCCCTGCGGACCCTGGCCGCTACCGGCGACAAAGGAATTGGTAAAGCCATTGAACAGGCCCTGGCCGATCCCGAGAAAAGCGTCCGGGTGGCCGGCCTGGACCTGCTGCCCAAGATGGACATTTCGCGCGACGTGATGGTCTCGTTGCTGTCGGAGGTAATCAACACCAAAACGCCCGAGGAAAAACAGGCGGCCCTGCTGACGCTGGGCACGCTGCCGGTGGCGAACACGCAAAAAGCGTTCGAAGGACTGCTCACGCAACTGGCCGCCGGGAAGCTGCCGGCCGAAGTGCACCTGGACCTGGAGGAAGCCATTGACAGCACGCGTTCCCCGCAGCTGGTCAACCGCTACAAGGCGATCAGCGCGAAACTGTACGCCAACAACCCGGATGTCGCCTACCAGGGCAGCCTGACCGGGGGCGATGCCGACCGGGGCCGGAGCATCTTCCTGACGCACCAGACGGCGCAGTGCATCCGGTGCCACTCCTACGACGACCTGGGGGGCAACGCGGGGCCCCGCCTCAACGGGATCGCCAAACGGCTGACGCGGCCGCAACTGCTGGAAGCCCTCATCAACCCCAGTGCCCGGCTGGCGCCCGGCTTCGGGGCCGTGACGGTTACCCTCAAAAACGGGAAAACGGTAAGCGGCATTCTCCAGGAAGAAAACGATACGCAGCTCGTCGTGAAAGGCGCCGACCAGGGCGGTACGACCGTTCCCAAAGACCAGATCAGCAACCGCACCAATGCGCCTTCCAGCATGCCCGAGATGAAATACCTGCTCACCAAAAAGGAAATCCGGGACGTGGTCAGTTTTCTCGCCACCCTGGAGGAGGAGCAATGATTCGTTGTTGGTTGTTCGTTGTTCGTATTTGTCTGTTTCACGGGTAATTGTGGACGGCCACATGCGTAATCAGGAAGTCGTTTCAAGATAAGCACCGCGCAACGAAGGTTGACGGTACGATTGGGGAGTTGGTGCAGGCGGGGACGCTTGCATCAACTCCCCAACGCGTTTAAGGGGGGACGCCTGAACGGATAACGTTTCCGCGCCAAAGGCCGGATTTGTCATGCGGGCTACAGGAAGCATCTGCTCGATGAGCCCGGATTGAATGAATGAACCCGGCACACTGGCGCATGAGTAGGGAATGGATGAATCACCGTTCCGCACTTGCCGTGCTCTCGCGCACTGGCGCAGGCGTCCGCCGGTACCTTTCCGGACCGGAAGCGTCCGCTTCCAGCCGACAGGCTAACGGGTAGTACGTACCGGTTTTGGTCGTACTTCCTGATTTCATTTTTACGCGTGCCAAAGGAACAGACCCGCGGCAGTCGTATCGCCTGGTTCTGAGCGTATTCCGGGACACGCCTCATGGGGCAGATTCACCCCCACTCACTGAAAATGCCTTCCTGCTCATTTAGTACGGCCTGTTGCTCATTTGCCCCGTCCGGCCCCGGCGGGCTGCGTATATTGATCTTAACCACTACTCGTTTATTTTTTATGCAAAACACTTACTTCACCGAAGGCCGGAGGCAAGGTGCTTTCTGCTGCGTATGCATGTGGCTGCTGCTGGCGGGTATTTCCCTGCGGGCGCAGCCTTCGCTGGTCAAAGACGTTTTTCCGGTGCGGAATGAACCCGTTGTTTCCGTAACCCTGAACGGTAAACTGTATTTTGCCGCCACTGCCGCCGGCACCGGTACCGAACTCTGGCAAAGCGACCCCAACGGGGCCAACATGGCGCTGGTGAAGGACATCGTGGCCGGTACGGGCAGCTCCAGCCCCGCGCAGTTCACGCTGGCCGGCGGTACGTTGTACTTTGCGGCCAGCGGCGGCCTCTATAAAAGCGACGGCACCGGCCCGGGCACTACCCTGGTGAAAAGCTTTTCCGCGGCCCCGACCGGCATGATCGCCGTCAACGGCACCCTGTATTTTGCCGCCGGTGAGCCCGGCACCGGCGTTGAGTTGTGGAAGAGCAACGGCACGGCCGCCGGTACGACCCTGGTGAAGGACATCAATGCGGGTACCGGCAGTTCCAGTCCGGGCAGTCTGGCGAATCTGAACGGCACGGTGCTGTTTGCGGCTACCGATGAGGCCCACGGCCGGGAACTCTGGAAGAGCAACGGTACGTCGGCCGGCACCACGCTGGTAGCCGACATTTATCCCGGCACGTCGGCCGACCCGGAATCCTCCGGGCCCCACAATTCCAATCCCGGTGAGTTGACCGCCTTGGGCGGCAAAGTCTATTTTGCGGCGGAGAACGCCGATTTTGGCCGCGAACCCTGGGCATCCGACGGTACGCCGGAGGGCACCCAGCTGGTAGAAGACCTCCTCTACATTACCGAACCCGACAACATCGTGTCCTCGTCTCCGCACCGGTTCATGGTCGTGAACAATGCCCTTTATTTCGTGGCTACGGCCGAGTTGAATCCGGTGGAAAGAATTTACCGGCTGGATGATCCCGCGACCGGTCTCTCGGATGTAGGCGGGGCAAATCCCATCCGGTATTACGCGCCGGCCCAGGTAACGGACATACTGCCCGTCAATGGAATCCTCTACTACGGTACGTACTCCTTCACGCCGTCGGCCGGGGCCAGCGTCGGGTTGCGCCGGCTGGACGGCAGCAGCGATCAGTTCATCCGGGGCTTCAGAACGGAAGAGGGGTACGGCGACGGGGCCATCACGGAGTTTGCCAACGTAAACGGTACGCTTTATTTCAGGGCCGACGACGGCAGGACGGGATCAGAAGTCTGGCGGAGCAACGGCACCATCGAGGGTACGGTCGTACTGCCGGAAGTGAACCCGGGTGCGGGCGGCGCCAGCCCCGCGGACCTTTTCGGCATCGGCAAAGTCCTCTATTTTACATCCTCCTACGGAACGGGCACCCCGTCCCTGTGGAAGTACGACCTGACGACCACCGCGACCACGACCCTCCGCATCAACGCGGGCGGGCTGGCCCACCAGGTGTACGAGTTTGATGAGGAACGCTTTGAAGACTACCCGGGTGATTACTTCGGCGATGACGCCTACTTTGCGGGCGGCAACACGGGCAGTACCACCAGCGGTGCCAACGTGTACGATCCGACCCTCTACCAGACCTACCGCTGGGGCGCCTTTTCCTACAACATTCCCGTGCAGCCCGGCAGCTACTCGGTGGTGCTGCATTTTGCCGAGCCCCACTGGGGCAGCAAAGTCCCCGGCGGCGCGGGTTCCCGCCGGTTCAACGTAAACGCCGAAGGGAGCCGCAAGCTGACGGAATACGACATCTTTGCCATCGCGGGCGGGGCCATGAAGGTGGTGAAAGAAACCTTCGTCGTGAACGTCACCGACGGCACGCTCAACCTCAACTTCCTGAAAGGCACGGCCGACAACCCCGTCGTATCCGCGCTGGAAGTCATTCCGGCAGGGCTCACCAACCACGCCCCGGTACTGGCCCAAATGGACCCCAGCGTGTGGCTTTCGGCCGGGCAGACGCTTACCCTGACGGCCTCGGCGACGGATGCGGACGGCGACGCGCTTACCTACAGCCTGGTGAACCCGCCGGCCGGTGCCAGCATCAACCCCACCACCGGGGTTTTCACCATGTCGCATACCCGGGCCGGCAACTTTAATGTCACGATCAAAGTAACCGATGACGGTGATCCGGCCTTTTCGGACACGGAAACGTTCCGGGTTTGCTCCGATGCCCGCGTTGACCTGGCCGTGCTGGGCAGCACCTACTGCAACGTGGCCCCGGGCACTGCCAGCTTCATGGGCAAGGTGACGGTGAAAAACGCGGAGAAAGACGTAACCTACCAGGTTTGGGGCGGCCGGGGTACCTACCAGGCCTATTCCGAGCCGCAGCTTGGCAACGGCGGGGACCTGGTATTCACCTTCCAGATCGCGGCCCAGGTGAACGCGCCCGATACGTATACTTTCAAGGTGGAAGCCTATTTCTGCGGATCGGCTACGCTGACCCAGGCCGCCCAGGTGGTGCTGGTGCCGCAACTGGCGGCGCCCGCGGCGGCCGGCAAAACCATCTCCAGCGGCCAGACGGCTACCCTGACGGCGAGCAGCAGCCAGCCCGGGGTAACCACGTACCGCTGGTACGCGGCCGCCACGGGAGGCAGCCCGCTGTTTACCGGCGCCAGCTTTACGACCCCCGTGCTCACCGGCACGACCACCTACTACGTGGCAGCCGCGGCGGGCAGCTGCGAAAGTTCCCGCAAGGGCGTTACGGTAACGGTAAACCCGGCGGGCGGCGTTACGGCCTTCCGGGTGAATGCGGGCGGCAACGCCTTCGCCACCGGAGACGCCCGGAACTTCGGCGCGGATGGCTACTACGCGGGCGGCGTGGTGTCAGCGACGACTGCCAGGGACATTGCCGGTACGGCGGATGACTACCTGTACCAAACGGGCCGGCACGGCGCGTCGTTCTCGTACAACTTCCCCACCGGCAACGGCAGCTACGACGTAGTGCTGCACTTTGCCGAAACCTACTTTGGCAACACCGCCCCGGGCGGCATCGGCTCGCGCAAGTTCCACGTGAACATCGAAGGCGCCCGAAAGCTGACTGATTACGACGTGTTTGCCCGGGCCGGCGGCGCCCTGCGGGTAGCCCAGGAAACCTTCCGGGTAACGGTCAGCGACGGTACGCTGAACGTGGCTTTCCTCAAGGGAACGGCCGACAATGCGGCCGTCAAAGCCATTGAAGTGCTGCCGGCCGGCAGTGCCCTCGCCATCAACGCGGGCGGAGCCGCCTTTACGGGCAGCACCGGCAAGAAGTTCTCGGCCGACGTGTACTACGCCAACGGCGGCGTTTCGGCCATCCCGAGCGGAGAGATTCTGAATACCACTGACGATGCGCTTTACCACAATGCCCGCACCGGACCTGCTTTCTCCTACGGCATCCCTTCCGGCAACGGCACCTTCGACGTGATCCTGCACTTTGCCGAAACCTACTGGGGCTACCGGGTCGCCGGGGGCGCTGGTTCCCGCAAGTTTGACGTGTACCTCGAAGGGGCCAGACGGCTCGCGGGCTACGACATTTTCGCCAAAGCGGGCGGGTCCATGCGGGCCGTCCGGGAAACCCTGCGGGTAACGGTGAGTGACGGCGTGTTGAACCTCTACTTCGCCAAAGGCACCGCCGACAATCCCGCCGTTGCGGCGGTAGAGGTGGTACCGGTAGCGGCTGCGGCCCGCACGGCAGCGGGTGAACTGAATGCGGAAGAGGGGCAGGTGCTTCTGTATCCCAACCCGGTGCGGGACAAACTCTCCGTCAAGCTTCCCTTCGCCGCCAGCCAGGTAAAAGCCACGGCCATTACCGACGCGGCCGGTACGGTGCACCTGGTCGACGCCCACGAGGTGGCCGCGGAAGACCAGCTTCAACTGTCGGTAGGTACGCTGCCCCCGGGCTTCTTCCTCCTGCGGCTGGATACGGAGCGGGGTTACCGGGTCGTGAAGTTTACCAAACAATAAACCGGACCGGCCCGCCAGAAAAAACCTTTCGGGTTTCCAACACCCGAAAGGTTTTTTCACTTATACGGTCTGGGGTTGGTCCAACGGTTTATACTGGATTTTTCCGTACCGGCCGTTGAAGAAATCCCGGTAGGCCGTGGCAATTTCCTGCTGGCTGTTCATCACGAAAGGTCCCTGGGCCACGATGGGCTCGTGGTAAGGCGCGCCGCCGAAAACGATGAGGTCGGTGGTCGCCCCGCCCGGGTTGGTGAACGTAACGGGGACCGCATCCGACCCGAACAGCAACAGTTCGCTCTTGGCGAAGGTCCCTTCCCCGACGACCACCGCCTCCCCGGGAACAAAAGCGGCGTACTCCCACCCGGCCGTGGGGTGCAGCGTGAAAGCCGCCCCCGGATCGAGCCGCACGTGGTAGAGTACCTGCGGGCTGAATGTCTGCACCGGGGAAGCCGCCTCGCCGTACGAGCCAATGATCACGCGCAGCACGCCGGCCCCGCCGGGCAGGGACACCTCGGGAATGTCGCCGGCCTGCAAGGCCAGGTAGTCGGGCGCCTCGGCTTTGTTCCTGGCCGGCAGGTTGATCCAGAATTGCAGGGCGTGCAACACGCCTCCCTCCCGCTGGAACCGGGGGCTCGGGTTCTCGTCGTGGATCACGCCGTTGCCGGCTTTCATCCACTGCGCGCCCCCCGCATCCACAATGCCGTGGTGGCCGTGGCTGTCGTAGTGTTCGAGCGAACCGCTGAACAGGTACGTGAACGTGGCAATGCCCCGGTGGGGATGCGCAAAGGACCCGGTGGGCGCCTGGGGCGTTTTGGGCTGGTGCGCTGAGGGATATACGTGGTCGAGGAACACGAAGGGGCCGACGGCCTGGCTGTAGCGGTTGGGCAGCAAACGGTTGACTAATGTGTCGCCTACGTTGGCGTTCACGCCGCCGTAGCTGGTTATGGTGTTTTCCATGGTTGTACTTCCGTTTAGGGCAGTGACGCGAATCACTGCGTTGGTGATGCAAAGATCGCATCTACAGCGGCCCCTTTCCATTGACGGATGCCGGGAAATTTCCTTGACAAAAGTCAAGAGACTACGCGTTGAGGGTACTGGGAAAGAAGGTTGTATGGCTGAATGGCTATATGGCTGAATGGCTATATGGCTGGTGCCTAGACAGTAAGTAATCATGCGTAAGCCCAACAATCAGCCATTCAGCCATTCAGCCATATAGCCATTCAGCCATATAGCCTTCTTTGTCCATTCACCTAAGTACTAACGCTCCTTCGGGGGTTTATGCGGCACTTTGTGGCGGACCCGGCTGAGCGTTTCGGGCGAGATGCCCAGGTAGGAGGCAATCATGTGCTGGGGAAACCGTTGCAGGTAGTCGGGATGCTGCGCGACCAGTGCTGCGTAGCGTTCTTCGGCACTGTGGCCGATGGAGGCGTACAACCGCTGCTGCGTGGCAATGAAGTTGCGCTGGTCCAACTCCCTCATCATCACGGCAATGGCGGGCACCGTGCCGAGCAGATCGTTTAAACGGGCGTTGGTGGTGAGCAGGAGTTCGCAGTCTTCGAGTGCATCAATGTTGTACCGCGAAGGGGTGAGCATCACGAAACTCTCCCGGTCGCCCACCCACCAGTTTTCGACGGCAAAGTGCATGATGTGCTCCAGGCCCTTCTCGTCCACGCTGTACTGGCGCAGTGCCCCCTTGAGCACAAAGCCGAAGTATTTGCACACCTCACCGGCTTGCAGCAGGTATTGCCGCCGGCGGAGTTTCTTGGGGGTAAACGCCCCCATGACCACGTCAAAATGGGCGTCGGAAAGGGTGGCCGAGGAGTACCGGTCAATGTAGGTGCGTAACGCTTGCATAGGCACGAACGGCGGGTGGGAAGCTCCGCGGATAAAATATACGCCAAAAGCCGCAACGATGCCCCCCTTTTTCGTTTCCGCGCGGCCGTAAAAAAAAGTGAAAATTGGCGGGAAGGCACGGGCAACTTGAACTCCGAAGGTCCGAGGGGAGGACGTAAGGGGATACTTGTTCAAAAAAGGTCAATCCTTTCTTTACATTGTACTAACTTCCCTAACTTTCGCAAAAGTCAACCTTTACCTCCTTCCATGAGAAAAAGTATTTTCCTTTTTGCGTACTGCCTGCTGCTCCACACCGGCGGGGTGGTTGCCCAGCCGGGCGATTGGAAACCGGTAGCCGGCCGGATCACGACGCCCTGGGCGGCCGACGTAAACCCGGCCAGTCCGCTGCCCGAGTACCCGCGTCCCCAACTGGTGCGCGACAACTGGCTCAACCTGAACGGGCTGTGGGAATACGCCCTGTTGCCCAAAGCGCAGGCCGACAACATCCCCACCGCCTTTGCCGGCAACATCCTGGTGCCCTACGCCGTGGAGTCGGCCCTCTCGGGCGTGGGCAAGACCGTGGGCAAAGACAGCCTGCTCTGGTACCGCCGCACCGTGAACGTGCCGGCAAAGCTGCGCAAGGGCCGGCTGCTGCTGCACTTCGGGGCCGTGGACTGGGAAACCGAACTCTACGTGAACGGCCGCAAGGCCGGCACCCACCGGGGCGGCTACGACCCGTTCTCCTTCGACATTACGCCCCACCTGAAAGCCGGCGCCGGCCAGGAGATCGTCCTGCGCGTGTGGGACCCCACCAGCGACGGCCCGCAGCCCCGCGGCAAGCAAATCAAAAACCCGAAGAGCATCTGGTATACGCCCGTAACGGGCATCTGGCAAACCGTCTGGCTGGAATCCGTGCCCGACGCCTACCTCTCGGCCACCCGCCACACCCCCGACATCGACAAGGGCACCCTTACGGTAACGGCCCAGGTGCAGAACGGGAAGGCCGGCGACCAGCTCCGCGTAACGGCCTTCGAGGGCAAGACCAAAGTAGCCGAGCAGACCGTGGCCGCCGACGCCCCGGCCGTGCTGGCGGTAAGCAATCCCAAACTCTGGTCGCCCGACAGCCCCCACCTCTACGACCTGAGCGTGGCCCTGGTGCGGGGCGGCAAAGTCGTGGACCAGGTGAAGAGTTACTTTGCCATGCGCAAAATATCGGTGCAGCAAGACAAGGCCGGCGTGCAGCGGATGCTGCTCAACAACCGCTTCGTGTTCCAGTACGGCCCCCTTGACCAGGGCTGGTGGCCCGACGGCCTCTACACGGCCCCCACCGACGCGGCCCTGCGGTTCGACATCGAGAAAACCCGGGAGATGGGCTTCAACATGATCCGCAAGCACGTGAAGGTGGAGCCGGCCCGCTGGTACCACCACTGCGACCAGCTGGGCATGCTGGTGTGGCAGGACATGCCCAGCGGCGACCTGGGCAACCGCTGGGATGCCCGCCCGGGCATCATCGGCCAGAAGACCGAAAAGGCCCGCACCCCGGAGTCGGAGCAGATTTTCAAAACCGAATGGAAGGCCATCATGGACGCCACCTACAACTTCCCTTCGATTGTGGTGTGGGTGCCCTTCAACGAGGCCTGGGGCCAGTTCAAGACCGAGGAGATCACCAACTGGACGATGCAGTACGACCCGAGCCGCCTGGTGAACAGTGCCAGCGGGGGCAACTTCCACGAGGTGGGCCACATCCTCGACCTGCACAACTACCCCGAGCCGGCCATGCCCCGCCCGGACCTCTTCGGCAGTAAGCAGGTAATCGTGCTGGGTGAGTTTGGCGGGCTGGGCCTGCCGCTGGAAGGACACACCTGGCAGCAGAAAGACAACTGGGGTTACCAGAGTTTCAAGAGCAAAGACGAACTGCTCGACAAGTACGCGTCCTTCATGGAGAGCCTCGAAAAGCTCATCGGGCAGGGCCTCTCGGCGGCCGTGTACACGCAGACTACCGACGTGGAAATAGAAACCAACGGGCTGCTGACCTACGACCGCAAAGTGGTGAAAATGCCCGAAGCCCGCCTCAAACAACTCCACAGCAAGCTCTACAACCCCTCGCTGGGTGGCCTCTGATGGGTTTGAAAAAGGGTTTCACGCGGGTTCACGCAAAGGCGCAAAGGAGGAGCGCAAAGGGCGCCAGTACGCGTACTGCTTTTGTGAACGCGTACCCCTTGGCGCCCCTATCTTTTCTTTGCGCCCTTTGCGGTTAAATTTTTTTATTTGCGGTCTTTGCGCTCCCCCTTTGCGCCTTTGCGTGAAACCCTTTTGTGCCCCAAATCCCATTCATTGCCCTGCCACCCACTTACGCCTATGCCTACCACCCGCCTCTCTTTCGCTTTGCTCATCGGCTCCTGCTGGTTGTCTGCCGCGGCAGCGCCGGCCCAAACCCCGGCCCAGAAGATGGAGCCCGTCAGCTTTTCCCAGGTGCAGATCGAAGACGGGTTCTGGAAGCCGCGCCTCGACCAGGTGAGCCGCGTGACCATTCCCGTCTGCATTGACCAGACCGAAGTAAAAACGCCCCGCATCCGCAACTTCGAGAAGGCCGCCCGCCGGCAGGGCGAAAAACACGAAGGCATTTACTACGACGACAGCGACGTGTACAAAGCCCTGGAAGCCATGGCCTATTCGCTCAAGAACCGGCCCGACCCCGCCCTCGAAAAGAAAGCCGACCAGTGGATCGACAAGATTGCCGCCGCCCAGGAGCCCGACGGCTACCTCAACACCTACTACACGCTCACGGGCCTCGAAGGGCGCTGGACCGACATGGAAAAGCACGAGGATTACTGCGCCGGTCACCTGATCGAAGCGGCCGTGGCCTACTACAACACCACCGGCAAGCGCAAACTGCTCGACGTGGCTGTCCGCTTCGCCGACCACCTGGATTCGACCTTCCGCCAACGGAACCGCCCCTGGGTGAGCGGCCACCAGGAGGTGGAACTGGCCCTGATGAAGCTCTACCACCTTACGCGCAACGACCGTTACCTGAAGCTGGCCGACTGGTTCCTCGACCAGCGGGGGCGCGGCTACGGCAAAGGCATGATCTGGAACAACCCGGAGATGGGACCCCGGTACTGCCAGGATGAGGTGCCCGTGAAGCGGCAGCGCGAGATCACCGGCCACGCCGTGCGGGCCATGTACCTCTACACGGGGGCCGCCGACGTAGCGGCCGTCACGGGCGACGACGGCTACGTGCAGGCCATGAAAACCGTCTGGGAAGACGTGGTCAACCGCAACATGTACATCACCGGGGGCATCGGCTCATCGGGCCGCAACGAGGGTTTTTCGGTCGATTACGACTTGCCCAACGAACAGGCTTACTGCGAAACCTGCGCCTCCGTGGGCATGGTGTTCTGGAACCAGCGCATGAACCTGCTGACCGGTGAAAGCAAGTACGCCGACGTGCTGGAGCGCAGCCTCTACAACGGGGCGCTGGACGGGCTGTCGCTGAGCGGCGACCGTTTCTTCTACGGCAACCCGTTGGCTTCCAGCGGCCAGCACGCCCGTAGCGAATGGTTCGGCACGGCGTGCTGTCCCTCCAACATCTCGCGGCTGGTCGAGTCGCTGGGCGACTACGTGTACGCCAAATCAACGGATGCCATCTGGGTGAACCTGTTCGTGGGCAGTACCACCACCATTCCCCTCAAAAGCGGCAAGGTGCAGCTCACGCAGCAGACCCGCTACCCGTGGGAAGGCACCGTGCAGATCACCGTTGCGCCGGAGCGGAAAATGAAATTTCCCCTGCGGGTGCGCATTCCCGGGTGGGCGCAGAACCAGCCGACGCCCGGCAACATCTACCGCTTCGCCGATGCCAACGCCGGGGCGCCCACCCTGCTGGTGAACGGGAAGCCCGTGGCGGCGGCCCCCCAAAACGGCTATGCCGTCATTGAACGGGAGTGGAAAAAAGGCGACGTGGTGGCCCTCAGCCTGCCGATGCCCGTGCGGCGCATCGCCGCCGCCGACAGCGTGAAAGCGGACCAGAACCGGGTGGCGCTCCAGCGCGGTCCCCTGGTGTACTGCGTGGAACACGCCGACAACGGCGGCAAGGCCATGAACCTGATCGTGCCCGACGGGGTCGGGTTCACGCCGGCGTACCGGGCCGACCTGCTGGGCGGCGTGGTTACCCTGCAAGCCGAAACGCCCGTGGTCACCATCTCGGCGGACGGCGCTTCGGTAACGACGGTGCCCCGGAAAATCACGGCCATTCCCTACTACGCCTGGGCCAACCGGGGCAAAGGCCAGATGCAGGTCTGGTTGCCCCGCAAGGCGGGTGAGGTAAAAGTGTCGGCCGAGTAGCCCGCCGGGGATCAGCGAAAAGAGTGGGTTGCCCGGGCCGGCATGGGCGTGAAGGGGCAGCGGCTACGTTTTTTGCTTTTTCTTTTTGGCCGCCGGAAACAAAATATTGTTCAGAATAAGGCGGTAGCCCGGCGAGTTGGGGTGCAGCGACAGATCGGTGGGTTCTTCGCCCGGCATGTGCTGGTAGTCTTCCGGGTCGTGGCCGCCGTAAAAAGTCCAGGTGCCTTTGCCCACCGTGCCATTCATGTAACGCACCTCGTTGGCCGCTTTGGTTTCGCCCATGATGATTACATCGGCTTTGATGTACTCTTTCTTGAAGGCGGTGGTTTGGCCCATAAAGCCTTTGATGGTTTTTTCGTGGTTCTGGGTGAGCATGGTCGGAATCGGGTCCCACTTGGCCGAAAAAGTAAACAGCGAAAAGAAATCGTTGCCTTCCGAAAGGCCGCGTTCCCAGCGGTGGTTATCAATGTTCGAAAATCCCCGTTCGTAAGGCACTCAGGCTGATTGTAAAATCCTGGAAGGCAAAGGTTTTGCTGAAATCCAGTTTTTGCTGGGCCTGCGGGTCTACGCCATCGCCATCGAAAATGGCATCCACAATATCCACGCCTTCGGCCGCCAGGGCAATATCGTAGGTATCGGTGGCCGAACACATGGCAAACATAAAGCCGCCGCCAGCGACGAATTCTTTTATTTTTTTGGTTACGCCCAGTTTCATCTGCGATACTTTGGCGAAGCCGTATTTTTTGGCCAGGCCTTCGGCTTCCTGCTGCTGGGCCTGGTACCACTGCTGGTGCCGGTGCCGCAGCGATTTGCCGTACTGGCCCGTAAAATCTTCGTGGTGCAGGTGCAGCCAGTCGTACTTCAACAGCTTTCCCGTCCAGCACCTCTTCATCGTACAACACCTCGTAGGGAATTTCGGCATAAGTGAGCACCAGGGTCACGGCATCGTCCCAGGGCTGTTTGATTTTAGGGGAATAGACGGCAATTTTGGGCACTTTCTCCAGCTTCATCACGTCCATGTTGGCGTCCGGGTCGGCAATCTGGCTCAGCATATCGTGGTACTGCGCATCCGAAATCACCAGGTAAGACACGCCCCGCACCACCAGTTCGTTTTCCAGTTTGGGCGAGTGCCGGCAGGCAAAACTGCCGCCGCGGTAATTCAGCAGCCAGTCTACTTCCTGCCTGTTCTGCAAGACCCAATAGGCAATGCCGTAAGCTTTCAGGTGGTCTTTCTGCGTCTCGTCCATCGGAATCACGATCTGGGTTGCCATTCCCGGCAGCAGCACCAGGAAGAACGAGGCAACACTGAGGGTAAGGCGTCCAATCATGGCAGTTGTACGAGGGTTTGGGTGGTCAATCAGTTACGTCCATACACGGCTTTAAGCTGTTGGGTCAAATACTGGTGCGCCAGGGGCAACTCCCCGGCAAGATTGCTGGAGCGGCCTTCAATGACAATCGGCCCCCGGTAACGGATGGATTTCAAGGCTTCGAAATACGGCTTGAAATCGTCGCCCTTGACGCCGGGCAGCGTCCGCTGCTCTTTTTCGGCTATTTCCACGTAGACGATCCATTTCCTGGCTTCAACGATGTGCCGGGGCGGCTCGTTTTCCTTCGCCATGTGGTAGATGTCGGCATTGAGCCGGAAGTGGGGATGGTTTACGCTTGCCACCACTTCGGCCGCTTCCCGGAGGGTGTTAAGGAAATTCGTCTCGGTGCGGTTCAGGCTTTCGAGGGCGATGGTCACGCCGTGCTTTTGGGCTACCCCGGCCAGCTTGCGGCACAAGACGGCAAATTCCGCTTTGGCCTGCGGGTAGTCATACCCTTCGGGCAGCCTTCTCGAACCGCCGCTGCCCAGCACAATGAGGGGAATGCCCGCCCGTCTGGCCCGGTAAAAAACGGTGTCTACGTAGTTCAGGATGCGATTTTCATCCACCTGGGGCCCGACCAGTTTCATCGAGCCGGGAAAGAGGACGTTGCACAGGTACACCTTGCATTTGGTTTGTTTGATCCTTGCCACGTTGGCCTCGAACTGGGCTTCGGTCAGGCCCGGCGACAGCAGTTTGCCGACGGTTTCACCCAGCAAGGTAAACCCCGCATGGTGGGCCAGGCTGTCCTCGTCAAGCGACGCCACGATGCCTAAGGCGGGAAGCCGTTGGGCCGCGGCCTTCCCGCTCCCCCACAGGCCGATTGCCCATACCAGCATAACTATACGTAACCGCGTTCTCATGGCGTGAAGTTTAGGGGTAGCATGATCCGAAAGCAAAAAGGCAACGTGCGTACGTGCTGCGTGGGGTGGTGTCCTGCCTGCAATCGTTAAAGTATTCAGCGCATCGAATATACTCTTTTCACCGCTTCCCTTTTACGAAAGAACCTCAATTTAACGTGTACGATTTGAAGGGCGGTCATTCAAAATGTCGGAATTGCCCCCGCACCACGCCGCATTCACACCCGCAAAAGTTCAATGATTGATAGTACCTTTAGCTTATTACCTTAAAATAATTCAACGATGAATCGGAGCACGCAACGCAAATGCAAGCAGTGGGGCACCATTGCCGTGGCCTGGCAGGGCGTCGGGCTGCTGATGTCCTGCTACGACCACCTGGTGCTGTCAACGGCAAACTCGCAGGGACCATCGGCGGGGTATTCGTTCGGGTTATCCCTGCTTTTCAACCTGGGCTCGGCGCTGGCCGGCGCCCTGCTGGGGGGAAGCTTCCTGGTGTTTTTCGTCAACGTCCGCTACCAGGACAAACCGTACGGCTACACGATCCTGGCGGTGAGCCTTTTCTTTTTGGGCGTCATGGCACTGATTACCGGCACGCTGGGCCTCGTTTCCGTGCCGCTCCGGACCGGCCGGCCCGTCTGGGACCCCGAATCGTTCGAGGCATTGACCCGCTTTCTGCTCGACAGTTCCCGGGCCAAAAACCTGCTGGCCTGGTCGGTGGTCGTCGCCTTCACGCAGTTGCTCTTGCAGGTAAGCGGCAAGCTCGGGCCGGAAGCCTTCGGCAACGTGCTGTGCGGCAAATACAACACGCCCCGGGAAGAAGACCGCATCTTCATGTTCCTGGACCTGGATGCCTCCACGGCCCTCGCCGAGCGGCTGGGCAACGAAAAATACCACGCCCTGCTCAAAGATTTCTTCGCCGACATTACGCACCCGATCCTCGACAACCAGGGGGAGATTTACCAGTACGTGGGCGACGAGGTAGTCGTGGCCTGGAAGCAGGAAACGGGCCGGGAAAACAACCGGTGCGTGCGGTGCTTCTTCGACATCAAGGGGCGGGTGGAGGCAAAAAAGGAGCAGTACCTGCGGCGCTACGGCGTGGTGCCCTCCTTTAAAGCGGGCATTCACTGCGGAAAAGTAGTGGCCGGCGAGGTAGGCATCCTCAAAAGAGACATTACCTATTCCGGCGACGTGCTCAACACGGCTTCCCGGATGCTGAGCCTGTGCAAGACGTTCGGGGCCGAGGTCATTGCTTCGGCCGAACTGGTCACCACCCTGGGCTTGTCCGGCGGGTACGCCGCCCAGTCACTGGGGGCAATCCAGTTGAAAGGGAAAACCAAAAAAGTGGGGCTGTGCGCCCTCTCACCCCTCGCCCGGTAAGGCACCACGTAAAAAAACCTTTCGGGTGTCCGAAACCCGAAAGGTTCTTGCATGGTGCTATTGAACCGGCTCTGCCCGGGTGGCCTTTGGCCGGGTGCCAATCATGGTCTGGCGGTGTTGTAATCCCCATTCTACCATTACTTCCAACACGCCCTTCAAGGAATAGCCCGAGGGCGTGAGTTCGTATTCGACGGCAACGGGAATGGTGTTGTAGACAGTGCGGGTGATGATGCCGTTTACTTCCAGGTCTTTCAATTCTTTGGAGAGCATCCGGGGCGTAAGGCCGGGTACGGTGCGTTCAATTTCCTTGAAGCGTTTCTTACCCGATACCAGCGTACCGATGATGGGCAGTTTCCACTTTCCGCTCAGTACGTTCATCGTATCGTTCACGGCCAGCACGAGACCGCCGGTGCAGCCTTTGTGTTCTCTGGCTTCTAAAGTGTCCAAAAGGGGCGTTTTTTCCATGGGTATACTTTTGTATAGTGCTATACTTTTGTATATCGATAGCAGATGGATAGCAAGTATACTCTATTTTTGGCTCATTCTATCGACAGTAAATTCGAAATCACTATGACGACGCACAGTCTTTCCACCCCGCAAAGTTCTTCCAGGGCCCTCCACGTTACGCTTTGGATTGTTCAGGTCCTGTTGGCAGTCATGTTTCTGATGGCCGGTTTTATGAAGTCCATCCAGCCCATTGATCAGCTATCCCAAATGCTTCCCTGGGCCAGCCAGGCGCCGGTGGCCCTGGTGCGTTTCATCGGGATCAGTGAATTTTTAGGGGCGGTGGGGTTGGTGCTTCCCGCGCTGCTGCGCATCAAACCCGGGCTTACCGTGTGGGCAGCGGTCGGCATTGCCGTGGTTATGGGGCTTGCGCTGGTCTTCCACGCGGTAAGGGGTGAATTCTCGGCCATCGGAATCAACCTGTTCATGGGCCTGCTGGCCGCTTTCGTTGCCTGGGGAAGAAGCAGGAAAGCGCCTATTCAACCTAAGAGGGGATAGGGTTTAAACCCTATCCTATTGATATTGAGCACGCATACGTAAGCTTGGCTCTAATCAGATCAGCGCAGCCTTTCCGTAGGGTAGGGTTTTAACCCTACCCCTGCTTCGTTTGCCGGTAAAACGAGCCGGCCCGCACGGCCAGGGGAATGCCCATGCAAACGACGAGAATGACGACATTGAGCAATGCATCGCCCACGGCAAAGGGCTGGGGCGGCGTTCGGGACAAGGGCACTACCACCAGGTTCATCACTGCCCAGACAAAAACGCCGTACCCCGCGCCGAGCCAGATTTTGTGGGCTGCGTAGCGCCTCAGGCGGCCAAACCCCCAGTAGAAAAAAGCGGTGAAGGCAAAGGCAATGCAGTAGTGTAAAAAAAGCCCGGCCCCCATCATGGCCGTGCCGCCCCGGAACGCCGCCGGCCCGAAAAGGCCGCTGGCAATGAATTGCAGCACGGGCCAGGGTGGTTTTCCCCCCGTTTTTACGGCGTATTGCAGGCAGGCGGCGGCAATGTCCAGTGTGCCCACCAGCAGGCCGGCCTTCAGAATGCTAAGGGTGAAAGGGCTCATGCGATGCGTACGGGTAGAATGGTGGATAAAACGGCGGGCAATGATCAACCTGCTTCATGAACATGAACCGTGTACTCAGGCGCTTTTCTCCTGCGAAAGACCCAGTTGCCGGGCGGCGTACTCCGACGGGTTCACCCCGAAATGTTCCCTGAAACACGTCCGGAAGTACTTCAAATCCCCGAAGCCCACCTGGTACGTCACCTCGGCCACAGTGAGGTGTTTCTGGGCCAGCAGCAACGCGGCCCGCTGGAGACGCTGGTTCCTGACAAATTCATTGACGGCCAGCCCCGTGAGGGCCTTCAGCTTGCGGTACAACTGCACGCGGCTCATCCCGATGGCTTTGGTAAAATCTTCCACCTTGAAATCCGGGTCGTGCAGGTGCTGCTGCACGATGCCGATGACTTTTTCCAGGAAAGCCTCGTCTACCGGGTTGGTCGCTACTTCCCGGGGGCTCAGGAATTTTTGCTGCCCGCCCCGCCGGCGGATGTTGTCGCGCAGCGTGAGCAGGTTGCGCACCTTGAGCACCAGCACCGGCACGTCGAAGGGTTTGCCGATGTAGTCGTCGGCCCCCGTTTCCAGCCCCTCCGCCTGGTGGGCCGAATCCGTACGCGCCGTCAGCAGGAGGAGGGGGATGTGGCTGGTCCGTTCGTCCGTTTTGAGGCGGCGGCAGAGTTCGATGCCATTTAGCTGCGGCATGAGCACGTCGCTGATGATCAGGTCGGGTACGTGTTCGGTGGCGGCGGCCAGTCCTTCCGCGCCGTCCGCCGCCAGCAGTACCCGGTATTTGTCGGTGAACAGGTCCGCAATGAAGGCCCTGAGGTCCGGCTGGTCCTCCACGACCAGCAGCAGCGGCGCATCCGCCGGCACGGCCACGGGGGGGTCGGCCGGCTCCCCCGGTGCGTTGCCGGCAATGGCCCCGGGGAGGCCCGGGAGAGCAGGTTCGCTTTGCGCCGGCGCCGGCCCCAGTTCCGAGGGCTGCAAGTGGGCTTTGCCCCGGGGCAGGTACAGGGAGAAAGCCGCCCCTTCCCCGGCCCGGCTCCGCACCGTGATGCCCCCGTGGTGCAGTTCGGCCAGGCTTTTGCTCAGCGCCAGCCCGATGCCCGTACCGGTGTGGACGGGCGGGTGCGCCGCTTCGGCCTGGTAGTACAGGTCAAAGAGCTTGTCCAGGTGGTCGGCCGCAATGCCAATGCCATTGTCCTGCACGGTGATTTCCACCCAGCCCTCCCGGGTGGGTACCGGGTCGTTGGGCAGAAAGGGGATGGGCTGGTCGGCGGCCACGGTGCGCACCCGCACCCGGATCTGCCCGCCGTCGGGCGTGAATTTGAACGCGTTGGACAGCAGGTTGGTCACGATCTGCTGGAGCTTGTCGCGGTCGAACCACAACCGGAGCGGTTCGGGCCCGGCTTCAAGGCCGTAGGTGATCTGCCGCTCCCGGGCCAGTTCCCCGAAGGCCCCGCACACCCCGGCCAGGAAGGGAACCAGGTCCCCTTCGGTTGCTTTGAGCGACAGGTAGCCCGATTCGTGCTTGCGGAAGTCGAGCAACTGGTTGATCAGCCGCCGCAACTGGTGGCCGTTCCGGTGCATCACCCGCAGTTGGTGGTGCAGCCGGGGCGGGTACTCCCCGCCGTGCAGCACCTTGTCGAGAATGCCCGTGATCAGCGTCAGCGGCGTGCGGATTTCGTGCGAAATGTCGGTAAAGAACCGCAGTTTCAACTGGTGCAGGGCTTCCGCATTCTCGCGTTGCACCCGTTCCAGCGCCAGCCGGTGCCGGAACTCGGCCCGCACCAGCACCCACCGGCGGAGCAGGTACAAGGCGGCGATGCCGGCCAGTACGTACCCCAGGTAGGCCCAGCCGGTGGCCCAGAAGGGCGGCGTAATGACCAGCGTAAGGGCCGTGCCCCGGTGGTTCCACACCTGGTCGTTGTTGGAAGCCCTGACCCGGAAGGTGTAGGTGCCCGGGTCGAGGTTGGTGTAGTGCGCCACGTTCCCGGGGGCGCGGCTGCGGGTCCAGCCCTTGTCGAAGCCTTCCATCCGGTAGGCGTATTCGTTCTGGCCGGGGGAGGCAAAATGCAGCGCCGCAAACTGGAACGAAACCGAATTTTCGTCGTAGGCCAGCGTCACCCGGTCTGTTTCGCTGATGGACCGCCGCAGGATTTGGCGGCCCGCCCCGTTCTTGCCGATGGGTACCGGCTGGTTGAAGACCGAAAACCCGGTGAGGACGACCCGGGGCGGGTGCGGGTTGCGGCCTACCTGGGCCGGGACGCAGGTGTTGAGGCCGTTGATGCCCCCGAAAAGCAGCAGCCCCGGCGGCGTACGGGCGCAGGCGTTGCTGTTGAACACGTCGCCCTGCAAGCCGTCTTCCTTGCTGAAGTGACGCAAAAACCGGCCCATCCGGCCCGGTTGCCGCATCAAGCCCGGCTGGAGTTGGGTAATGCCCCGCGTGGTGCTGAGCCACAGCAGGCCGGCGGGGTCCTGCAAAATGCCCTGGATGACGTGGTCGGGCAGCCCCTGGCTTTCGTCCAGTACGGTGCAGGCGCCCGTGGCGGGGTCCAGCCGGTTGAGCCCTTCCTCCGTGCCGATCCACAGGTTTTGTTCCCGGTCTTCGAACAGGCAGTTGATGAAATTATTGCTCAGGCTGCCAGGCCCTTCATGGGCCGCGAAGTGCCGCACGGTGTACCCGTTGCCGTTGGTAGCCGTCAGCCGGTACACCCCGCCGCCCCGGGTGCCTGCCCAGAGGGCTCCCGCGTGGTCTTCCAGCAGGGCTGTCACCGGGAACCGCGCCGCCGGGCTGCCGGGCCAGTCCGGGAGCGGAATGAACCGGTTTTGCGCCGGGTCAAACCGGTGCAGATCGCCGTTCCAGGTGCCGGCCCAGAGGGTGCCGCGGCGGTCTTCGTAGAGGGTAAGCACGTAGTTGTCGGTCAGCCCGTGCGTATTTTCGTAGTTCTGCCGGTACTGCACGTACCGCCGGATGATCGGCTGGCCGTCGGGCAGGTCGTCGGGGCGGAAGCGGTAGATGCCCTCCCCGTTGGTACCCACCCAGAGGTTCCCCGTGCGGTCGGCGCACAAGGTGTACACGTGGTTGGCCGCTACGTTGGTTTCGGCCCCGGCAAAGGCGTACGGCCGGAGCCCGCCGGCGCGGGGGGCGAGGCTGTCGAGGCGCATCCGGTGCAGGCCGCCGCCCTGCGTACCCACCCACACCTCCCCGGCCGTTCGCACGGCGAGGGCGGTAATGCTGGTACTGGCCGCGCCTTTGGCGCCCCCGGCGGCGGCTTGGTAGCGACCGAATTTCTTGCGGTAGGGATCAAACGTGTTGAGTCCCCTTTCGGTGGCAATCCACAATACGCCCGCGTGGTCTTCAAAAAGCGCCGTGATCCCGTTGCTGCTCAACCCGTGCGGGTCGTGGTGATCGGCCCGGTGCGGGTAAAACTTGCCCGTGGCGACCTCGAAGCGGTTCAGGCCGTCTTCGGTGCCCACCCAGAGCCACCCTTCCTCCCCGGACTTCCGGAATACGGTCCGTACCAGGTTGTTGCTCAACGCGAAGGGAGCGGCCCCGTGCCGGTAGTGCACCATTGCGGGCGCAGGCCCGGGTTCGGGCGGGCCGGCGGGCAGGGTCATTTGGGTCAGGCCGCCCCGGGTGCCCAGCCAGAGGGTGGTTGCGCCGGTACGCGGGTCGCGGTGGCTGGTGAGGGCAGCAATGTTGTTGCGCGGGTAAAAATCGGCGGCGCCGGGCCCGATGGGAATGCGCACGAAAAGGGACTGCCCCGGCTGGGGCTGGGGGCGGAACAGGAACAGGCCCGTTTCGGTGCCTACCCATACGCGGCTCGCCGCATCCTGGTGAATGGCGTTGATGCGCCGGCCCCCGTCGCCGTCGAGGGCGTACCGGGTAACGGTCAACGCCGGGGCCGTGACGGCCGTTTTGCCGGCGGGGGGCGCGGATCGTTTAACCCGGTTGAGCCCGGCGCCGGTGCCGACCCACAAATGGCCCGCCCGGTCCTCGGTGAGGGCCGTCACGTCGTTGCTGCTCAGGCTGTTGGGGTTGCCCGGCACGTGCCTGTAGGCCACGAACCGTTCCCGTTCCCGGTCAAACAGGTGCAGGCCTTCGTCCATCGAGCCGATCCAGAGGCGGCCGGCCCGGTCTTCGTAGATCGTCCTGATTTTGCGCCCCCGGAGGCTGTGCGGGTCTTTTTTCTGCGGTTTGAAGGGGCGTACGTGCAGGCCGTCGTACCGGTACAGCCCGGCCCAGGTGCCAAACCACATGAATCCCCGGCGGTCCTGGTACGCGCAGTTGACGGTGCTTTGCAGGATTTCGTTGTCGGGTGAAAAACGCCCGAAGGAAAGGGTTTCCGCGCCGGGAAGCGGGGCAGGAGGCCCGGGCTGCGCGGACAGCCGCAGGCAAACAAACAACAAAAAAAGAAACCACGGCTTTTGCTTCATGACAATCCCGTACGGGTGGCACTACGCCGTACGGGATTGGTAATTTAACATTTTTTATAAAAATCGGAATAGAGAACCAATATTAATCAACAGGGGAAGAACCGCGCCGATCCCGTGAAATCATCCCCCTGCCCCCTTCGGCTACCGCACGGTCAAACCCGCAAGGGGGACCGCGTGCCCAGCAAACGCGGCAGGTTTCCGTGCTGCCGACAGTTCTCCTGGCATCGGCAGTTGCCTTGTTGCAGCACCGACGGGTACGCAGTCCCCCTGGTGGGTGTGCCGGTGCGTAAGGGAAGGGGGCAGGGGGATGACTTTTTTTGCGCCTCTACCGGACCACCAGCCGGCGGGTCACGGCTTTGGTCCCGTCGCGGGCGGTGACCACGTACACCCCGGCGGGCACCTTGCCCGTGAGGTCCACCTCGGTACGGTCGCCTTCAAGGCGCGCCTCGTACACGGCTTTGCCCACCGTACTCACGATGCGGACGTCGGCGCCCCCCTCGAAGCCCGTGAGCCCGATGGTCACCTTGCCGCGCGCGGGAACCGGGTAGAGCAGCAGCCCGGCGGCCTGGCCGTCCGCATTGGCGAGGACTCCTTCGCGGGCGGCGGTCCCGTACAGGGCGAAAGGCAATTCATTGCCGAACACCACGTTCCACGAGTTCTTAAAATCCACGAAGGCCGCCTTGGCCGTGGCGCTGCTCGAAGCGTACGGGATGTAGGGGTTCGCCCAGGGAGCATTCATCCAGGCCAGCACCCAGGCAATCCGCTTCGACTTGCCGGTGGCATCGTTGAGGATGGCCGGCAGCACCCTTTCCTTCCAGTAATTGCCGCTGGCCCAGTTGGCGTCGCCGCTCCGGTAGCCGGTTTCCGACAGCACGGCCACCTTGCCGTTGGCCTGGCAGTGGTCCACGATCTTGCCCATCTCCGTGCGGAACTTGGCCGTCGTGTTCCAGCTGTCGCCGATCTCGTACATGTCCAGCCCGAGCACGTCTACGTAGGCGGTGCCCGGGTAATAGTTGAAGTCGGCCACCGAGTCGGGCGACCACGCGAACAGCACGCTGTTGCACCGGCTTTTGATGTAGTTGACGGCCAGTTGGTAGAAAGCCTTGTAGTCGGTGGCGTTGGTGGCCGCACTGCCCCACCAGAACCAGCCGCCGTTCATTTCGTGGAAGAGCCGCAGCACCACCGGAATCCGCTCCCCGTTGACCACGAACGAATTGTTGACCAGGCTGACGACCTTATCGAGTTCGCCGTAGAACCAGGCGCGGTCGCCGTACAGGTCCCGCACGATGTTGTAGACCAGGTAGCGGTTGTTGTTGGCGGCGTTGTAGTTGAACGAGGCTTCGTACCGGCCGAACATGTGCCAGTCGAGGGTGACCGCGTAGCCCTGCTGGTAGGCGTACCGGAGGGCTTCGGTGTGGATGCGCTTTTCGTTGTCGGTTTTGTAGAGGAAGTAATGGAAGTCCGAGCCCAGCACGGCCGGGTGGGCGCCGGTCACGTCCCTGCTGTCGGAGGCCGTTTCGCCGTCGTTGAGGCCGGTCTGGCGGTAGCTGTTGAAAAACTCCTGGGCGAACAGGAACTGGTCGCTGCTGCCCATGCGCCGGAGGTTGCTGAACAAGGCCCGGGTTTTGGCGGTGGCGTCGGTGTCTACCTGGGCCTGGGCGGAACCAATGAACCACGTGGCGATGCCCAGCCACAGCAGGGCGCGGAGAAGTACGGGAGTATGCATAAGAGAAAGGGGGTTAAGGATACTCCCAAAGTAGCGAACCACCCCGTTGAGCAGGGGGGAGGCGTGTTTCTTTGACGGGGGAGGATTGTATCATTCGAATATTTAATATCACCCCGAAAAGGCATTTTGGCCCTCTTTTCCACCCATTGTTCAATTTACCCCCGCTTTTTGGTACGATTACCCCGGGTCGGGCCAGGCGGGCGGCGGTAGCTTTGGGGTAGTTCCAATGCATCTTCTAACCACTCCCATTCGCACGACGCCATGAGAAAGTTTTATTCTTTCAAGCAACTCTTTTATAGCCTGGTGCTGCTGCCGGCCCTGCTGCTGCCGGCCGCCGGGCGGGCCGCCGACATCAAGGTGGAAGCCGAAAGCGCCACCCGTACCGGCGTGGACATCGCCACGGCGCCGGCCGGCTACTCGGGCACCGGCTACGCCTGGGGCTTCGACAACGACGGCGACCAGATCTCCTTTTCGTTCCAGGCCACGGCCGGTGAGTACGACCTGGTGATCGGCTACTATTCGCCGTTCGGCGAAAAGGGCTACGACCTGCAAGTCAATGCCCAGGCCAACGCCTACATGTTCCCGGGCACCGGCGAAGCCTTCGGCGCGGTGACCGTCGGCAAATACCGGCTCCTCGAAGGGACCAACACGGTAACCATCCGCAAGAGCTGGGGCTGGTACGGCATCGACTACATTGCCTTCTCCCCGGTGGGCGTCGCCCCGGTGATCGTTCCCGTGGTGGATGGCAAGGTGGAAGCCGAAGCCGGCAACCTGAGCGGCGTGGCGGCGTCCACCAGCCCGGCCGGCTACTCGGGCACCGGCTACGTGACCGGGTTCGACGACGGCACGGATAAGGTAAGCATGACCTTCGAGGCCACCGGCGGACTCTACGAAGTAGCCATCCGGTACACTTCGCCCTTCGGCGAAAAAGGCTACGACTTGCAGGTCAACGCCGAACGGGGAAGCGGCATGTTCGCCGGGACGGGCGGTGCGTTTGCCTCGGTACCAGCCGGCAAATATTTGCTCAAAGAGGGCCTCAATACGGTGGTGGTCGGCCGGGGCTGGGGCTACTTCGGCATTGATTACATCCAGATCACCCCCGCGTCGGCGCCGCTGCCCGCCAGGCCGCCCAAGCAACTGACCGACGCTCAGGCTACTTCCTCAACCCGGTCGCTGTTCTCGTACCTGGTGGACGTGTACGGCAGCAAGGTGCTTTCCAGCCAGCAGGACGATATGGACTACATCCTGGCGCAAACGGGCAAAGAACCGGCCATTGCCGGCTGGGACCTGATGGACTATTCCCCCTCCCGCGTGGAGAACGGCACCAACCCCTGGGGCAAGTCGGAAGAATACATCGCCTGGTCCAAAAAAGACGCCGGCAACGGCCTCATCACGCTGACCTGGCACTGGAACGCCCCCACGGACCTGATCAACCAGCCGCCCGACAAGCTCTGGTGGAGTGGCTTCTACACCCGGGCCACAACGTTTGACCTGGCGGCGGTCCTGGCCGACAAGCAGGGCGAACGGTACCAGCTGCTCCTCCGCGACATGGACGCCATTGCCGTCGAACTCAAGAAGTTCCAGGCGGCCGACGTGCCCGTGCTGTGGCGGCCCCTGCACGAAGCCCCCGGCGGCTGGTTCTGGTGGGGTGCCAAAGGAGCCGGACCCTTCAGGGAACTGTGGCGCATCATGCACGACCGCTACACCAACCACCACGGGCTGCACAACCTGATCTGGGTGTACACCGGCACGGCGGACCCGGCCTGGTATCCCGGCGACGACGTGGTGGACGTGGCGGGCCTTGACATCTACACTGATCCGTCGGCCAACCTGAGCGGCGACTGGGCCGCCATGCAGAACTTACTGGGCGGCCGCAAACTGGTGGCCCTCACCGAAACCGGCAACCTGCCCGACCCCGACAAGGTGCGCGGCTACGCCACCTGGTGGTCGTGGTTCATGGTGTGGACGGGCAATGACTACATCAAAAAACAGCCCCTCGACTTCCTGAAGGCGGTATACAACGACCGCGACGTGATCACCCGCGACGAACTGCCCGACTGGCGCGCCTACGGCCAACCCACGGTATCGCTCACCGGTCCGGCCGGCAACGCCGGGTTCTACGCCTGCGAAACGCCGGTCCTGACGGCTACGGCAACTGACGCGGAAGGCACCGTAGCGGCCGTCTCCTTCTTCGCCAACGGGCAACCGCTCGGGGCGGGCACGCAAACGGCGGCAGGCTGGCAGTTGGGCTGGAAAAACGCCGCGCCCGGCACCTACGCCGTCACGGCTGCCGCCACCGACAACGAAGGCATTACGAAGGTTTCCGCGCCCGTCAGCGTCACCATCAACGCCGACGACGTGGCCCCCGTGGTGACCATCAAAACCGGCCGCACCTCCCTCTGGCCGGCCGACCACCGGTACGTGACCATCCGGCTGCAAGACCTGCTGCCCGGGGCAACGGACAACTGCGGTACGGTTTCGCCGGTAACCATCCGCCAGGTAGCCAGCGACGAGGCCGAAAATGCGCCCGAAACCGGCAACACCCGCCAGGATATCCTTATCGGCAGCGGCGGACAATCCGTGCAACTGCGGGCCGAACGGTCGGGCACCGGCAACGGCCGCGTGTACACGATCACCGTGGGCGCCACCGACGCGGCGGGCAACCCGGGGGCAGCCACCTACCAGGTACAAGTGCCCATCGGCCCGGACCAGCTTGCCGTGGCCGATGCGCCCGCCTACACAGTGACCGGCCAGGCAACGGCCCGGCAGGAGGGCGCCGGACCGGCGGCGGAAGTGGCCGGCGAAGTATCGGTGTATCCCAACCCGAGCCGGGGCGGCGCGTTGCAAGTAAGCGTTTACGCGGCGGTGCGCCAGACGGCCCGCTTTACGCTGGGCAATTCCCTCTCCAGCGAGGTGCTGCACTTGGAAAAGGTGCTGGAAGCCGGCCGCAACCGCGTGCAACTCCCGGTGGGCCAACTCTCCCCGGGCGTGTACCTGCTCCGCGTGAACAAGGACAACCGGGTGATTACCCGCAAGGTGGTCATCAATCCGTAAGTGAGTAATTCCCCATCCGCGGGCAAAGCCCGGCATATTCGGTTATGCCGGGCTTTTTATTGCCCAAAGCCGGGCACCGGCGGGGTGTCATTGCAGGCTTGTCCCAAAGCGAACAACACCTGTTCGAAATAGGACACCCACGCGGCTGGTGGCCGCGCCAAATCGCGCCGGAAGGGCGCTTTCGCGGAATTGCCGTTTCTGGCAGGGCATTTGTTCGCCCAGCACGTGGCGCAGTACGGCCCGGAAAAAGCGCGGCAGTTGTACCTCCCCGAAGTACGCACATTCGTGCGGCCCTACTTCATCCGGCGCAAAAGAAAAACATCCTTTACCCCGCGGTCCCGTTCCGCGATGCCATCCCTGGACATGCTCACCAACTACCTGACCATCGCCTGCCGCAACCTGCTGCGCCACAAGGCCTTCTCTTTCATCAACGTGCTGGGGCTGGCCATTGGCATGGCGTGCAGCATCCTGATCCTGCTCTGGGTGCAGGATGAACTGGGCTACGACCGCTTTCACCGGCGGGCGGATCACCTGTACCGCATTACCTGCCGCATCAGTGAGGCGAAAGCCGCCGTGAGCCCGGCGGCGCTGGCCGGGGCCCTCAAAGCCGGGATGCCCCCGGTCAAAAACGCGGTGCGGATGATGAGTGCCAGCCATTTGCTGGAAGTGGGCAGCCGTAAATTCGAAGAAAACCGGATCTTTTACGTGGACGCCGGCTTCCTGGAAATGTTTTCCTTTCCCTTGCGGCAAGGAGACCCCCGCACGGCCCTGCAACGCCCCGACGGAATCCTGATGACCGAAACCATGGCCCGCAAGTATTTCGGGGAAGCGGAGGCGCTGGGCCGGACCCTCCGCAAAGACAACGGCGATCCGGTAACGGTAACCGGCATCCTGGCCGACGTTCCGGGCAATTCTCACCTGCAATTTGATTTTATCCGGCCCATGGCGGCCATTGCGGGCACCAATGAGGATTTAAAAAACAATCGCTGGGATAGTTTCAACTTTTATACCTATGTGCAACTGGATGAAAACGTTGCTGCTTCGCCGGAACGCCTGCCCAGGCTGAACGGGCAGATCACCAAGATTTACCGCGAGAACTTCCGCGAGTTCAAGGTGGATTTCCAGCTTCAGCCTTTGGGCCGCATTCATTTGCATTCGGAAACCCTGGTGGCAGACGTAGCCGGGCACGGCAACATCCAGTACGTCCGGATTTTTTTCGTGGTGGCCCTTTTTATCCTGGCCGTGGCCTCCATCAACTTCATGAACCTGGCCACGGCCCGTTCGGCCCGCAGGGCCAAAGAGGTAGGGCTGCGTAAAGTAATTGGTGCCGGGCGGATGCAGCTCATCGGGCAGTTCCTGGGCGAGTCGCTGCTGATATCCTCGCTGGGGCTGCTCCTTGCCATCGGCTTCGTGCAGGCAGTGCTCCCGCTGTTCAACGACTTGTCCGTCAAGCAACTGGCCCTCCATTTCGGGGATGGCAAGCTGATGCTGAGCCTGCTGGCCATTGTGCTGCTCACCGGGTTGCTTTCCGGCAGTTACCCGGCCCTGTTCCTGTCCCGGTTCCAGCCGGTGGACGTGTTGAAAGGCAACCTGCAAGCGGGACGGGGAAATGTCTGGTTCCGCAACGGGCTGGTGGTGGTTCAGTTCGTGGTTTCCATCGTGCTGCTGGTCGGCACTGCCGTGGTGTACCAGCAACTGCAATTCATTAAAAACCGAAACCTGGGTTTCCAAAAAGAAAACCTGCTCTATATTTCCATGAATGGTGAGCTGTGGCGTAACTACCAGGCCTTGAGAACCGAGCTGGCGCGGAACCCGCTGACGGAGGCGTACGCGGTCACCCATGAATTACCGACCAACCTGATCAGTGCCGATCCTAATGTGCAGTGGGAAGGGAAAGATCCCCGGAACCAGACTTTGTTTTACCACATGGCCGTCGATGAAAATTTTATCGGGGTATTTGGCATGAAACTGCTGCGCGGGCGGAGCTTTTCCCGGGAATTCAAGGCGGATTCGGCCAATTTCATTGTCAATGAAAAAGCGTTGCGGCTCATGGGGATGGACGCGGCTACTGCCGTGGGCAAGTCACTGGCCTACTACGACACCAAAGGCACCATCGTCGGGGTGGTGCAGGATTTCAATTTCAAACCCATCCAGCAGGCCATTGAACCCCTGGTATTACGCCTGAACACCTGGGGAGGTACCGTGGTGGTACGCACCAAGCCCGGCCAAACGGAAGCCACCATCGGGGCGCTGGCGCAAACCTGGGGAAAACTCAATCCAGCCTATCCCTTTGCGTATCACTTCCTCGACCAGGACCTGGCCCGCCTCTACCGGGGTGAGCAACGGCTGGGCAGCCTCTTCAACGTTTTTGCCGGACTGGCCATCTTCATCTCCTGCCTGGGCCTGTACGGCTTGTCGGCTTTCATGGCGGAGCAGCGGACCAAGGAGATCGGAGTTCGGAAAGTATTCGGGGCCTCCCTGTTGCACCTGGTGTACCTGCTCTCCCGGCAGTTCACCCGGCTGATCCTGGTAGCAATGGCGATTGCCCTGCCCCTCGCCTGGGTCATTGTGGCCCGCTGGCTGGACGAATTTGCCTATCACGTGGAACTGGGCTGGCCGGTTTTCGGGGCCGCCTGCCTGGCTTCCCTGCTGGTGGCGGGGGTAACCGTCAGCTACGAGTCCGTCAAAGCGGCCCGGATGAACCCGGTGAACGCTTTTCGCCGGGAGTAATCTCGTAGAAAAGGGGTTCTCACAGAAGGAAGGGGTTCTCGCAGATTGCCGCAGAGAAGGGCGCAGATGGACGCAGATTTTTGAAGGGGAAGCGTTAGCGGGGCCGTAGGTTTTGATCCCGCAGATGGATAGGTGCATTTGCAGTTGGCTACTGATGTCTGTAAAAGGCGAGAGATGGGATACCGCAGATTTGTACGCGTACCGTTTTTTTTCGAAGGATTTTCAGAAGCTGTTGTGGCGCTATATTTTGGCAGACCACAGGTGCATTTGAGTAGTGTGAATGTACTAAGCACTGAAGCCTCGGCACTGGCTGAAGATCATTTGAACAAAAACGGGTCGCACACAAATCTGCGGTATCCCTGCCTACGGCACCTCCAAACCTCCTCAATCCAAAATCTGCGTTCATCTGCGCCCTTTTCTGCGGCAATCTGCGAGAACCCCTTCCTTCTGTGAGAACCCCTTCTTTTCCTACCCTTACCCCCTTCACTCCTCCTTGCCACGCTGATCCCATACCCAAAATGTGGCTACTGGCGGGGAACAGGGTCGTAGATGATCTTCACGCGCAACGCCTTGAGGCCCGAAATGCCCTGCAACGCTTCCACCTCGAATTGTTCGACCTCCGCTTCCAGCCGCCCCTGGGCTTGCAGCACGGCAATGTACTGCCGGTATTCCCGGGCTTCCCGGTCATCGGAATGCACAATCGTGATCTTGCCCGTTTCCGTAATGCGTTCCGCCGAGTCCTTGATGCGGGCCTTGTCAATGCGCTTCTTGATGATTTCGTACCGGGCGTGGTAGGAGCCGTCTACGTCGAACCGCTTTTCGTCCATCCGGAAACGGATGTTGATGGGCGAATCCTGGACCAGCAGCAGCGAGGTGACCTCCATGGGATACGGCAGCAGGGATTTCAACTGGCGGTGGACGTTGTTCATTTCCCACATCACCTGGAGCTGCCACTGCCGGAGGGCGTACAGGTGGCCGGGCTGAAAGGGATGCTTGGGCGCAATGGAAGCCCCGATGTAGAGGGTATGGTCTACCCCGTCGGACTTGAATCTTTCGTAGTAGTGGGCAAACTGCGCCTGCACTTCCGGCTGCCGGCTGTCGAGAAAACTGACCATCGCCTCGTTGATCCAGGAAAGGCTGGTTTCGTACCTCCGGCGCTGCGCGTGAAAGGTACCCGTCTGCTTATCCGTTTGCTGCACGTACGTCCGGACCAGCGGCACCAGTGCCTCGTGCTCAATCTGCGCCAGCAACGGGTGCAGCCGGCTTTCGAGAAAATGGTGGATGCTCTGTTCGGTACTCGCTTGCAGGGGCTGCGCCAACGCGTGCAGCAGATCGGCCACCCGCCGTTTTTCTTCCGCAAGCGGCCGGGACGGGTCTTGCCGGGCTACTGCTTCGAGCAAATGCAGCAGGGCTTCCAACTGCATTTGCAAGTCTTGCTGCACGCACCGGTTGCGCGTCTCCGAGGAGCCTTTTACGTCGATCTGGCCGTAGAGCGGGTACACGTCCGGAAACCGGATTTCCTGCAACTGGTACTTTTTTCCCTGTTGCCGCTCCTCGATGAGCCTTTGCGCCTCCGCCCGGAACTTCCAGCTTACGCTGGCGTGCAGGCTGGTGTAATTGTCCTGGATGATGGCCTGCACCTGGTTCTGCAGTTCGGCCGTCAGCCGCTCGATGGTATCCGTCAGGAAAGGCATCACCACCTCCAGCTTGCGGGCATTGATGCTGTTGAGTTCGTGGGGGTGGGGCGAAACCACTTCCAGCACGCCCAGCAAAAGCTCATTTTTGACCACCGGGGCCAGGATGAAACTCCGGATGTGCTGGGTGGAGAAACGGGCGGCCAGGTGGCTTTCGGGATGCTGCACGCTGAACTGGTCCGTGTCCGATACGGCAAAATACACCTTCTGCTGCACCAGGCTGCGGTACGAGTCGGCGCACAGCACTTCCCGGCCTTCCTGCTGCTCCGCTGCCGGCAGAATAAAGCTGGGCAGGGGCCGGCCGAAGGGGGCAATGGTGAAGGTGCCGGTTTCGGGGTTAAAGAGCGTAAAGCCAATCCGGAGGTCGGGGAAGCGGAAGATGGATTGGAAGACGGCCGCAATGCTTTGCTGAAAGTCGGTGGCCGTGAGGCCCAGAAACTTTTCTTTGAGAATGGATATCGCATTTTCCACGGTAGCATCCACCAGGGTCATCAGGGCGAAGCCTTTCAGAATCCAGCTGCCCGGGGGAAATTTCTCCCGCCACAGCGCCAGGTCCTCGTACGAATTGGTCAGCCGTTCGATGTCTTCCGCCGTCAGTGCCTGCGTTTGGTCCGTGGGCAGGATTTCGAGAAAATCGGCGTTGTACAGGATGCGGTAGTGCCGGGTAATGCCGCTGGCCGTGGGAATGTCGTAGAACAGAGGCTTGCTGAAATCCAGGCGGGTGCCGTAAAACTCGTTCAGGATCAGGCAGCAACTGCTCACGTAGAACTCGTGGGCGTCGAAATCCCGGATGTTGATTTCAAAGCCGGGGCCCGCCCCTTTGAGAATGGACTTGAACCGGTCGGTGTGGTTGAAAATGAGGTTCATGTAGGGCAGGCTTACCGCTTTGATCTCGTTGGCCGTGAGGCCGGCCGGGAAAAAGTCCGCGAACAGGCGCCGGAGGAGGGCCTGGTTGGCTTCGAGTTGGTCCATGCTGCGGACGCCCGTCCTGAACTCCGGGTACGGAGCCAGTTCTTCCAGCAGTTGCCGGGCCTCAACCGCGTTTGCCCCGTCTGGAGCCGCCGCTTCTTCCTCCAGCTTCCGGAAGAGGGTTTCAAAGGAAAGCTGGACCCGGAAGGGCATATCCGGATTGTTAGGTAACACCATGCGTCTGTTTTAGCTTGAGCTTCTAATTAGGTTGAACGCAAAGGTAGCGGTTGGTCTTCAGCCATTTGGTCAAAATCAAAGATTTAGGGACTTTCTCAGAAGTGTGCTTAGCGGGAAGTATGGGATGCGTCATTGCTGCGGGGCAAGCGCCCCGTCGAGGCGCTGCGACTGCCCGGGCTTCAGCGACAGTTCAACCACCTTGTCGCCGTAGCGCACCTTGGGGTTCGTGCCGTTGGTGCTGCGCAGGGTAGCGGCCACGAGCTTATTGTCCTTCCACGCCAGGTCCACCACAAAGCCGCCGCGGGCCCGCAGGCCGGTTACCTGGCCGTCTTTCCAGGCGCCGGGCAGGGCCGGCAGCAGGTGCACCACCCCGGCGTGGCTCTGCAACAGCATTTCGCCCATGCCGGCCGTGCCCCCGAAGTTGCCGTCGATCTGGAACGGCGGGTGGGCGCAGAACAGGTTGGGGTAAGAACCGCCGCCTTTCGAATAGTTGGTATTTTCCACCCCCGTCAGGTGCAGCAGGTTGCGCAGCAGCTTGTGGGCGTGGTCCCCGTCGTGGAGGCGGGCCCAGAAGTTGATTTTCCAGGCAATGCTCCAGCCGGTGCCTTCGTCGCCCCGGACGGCCAGGGTTTGCCGGGCGGCCTCGGCAAACTCAGGCGTGGTGAGCGGGGAAATCTGGCGGCCGGGGTGCAGGCCGAACAGGTGCGACACGTGCCGGTGCCGCGGGTCCTGGTCTGCCCAGTCCTTGTACCATTCCTGCAAATTGCCCTTTTTGCCCACCCGCAACGGGTAGAGCTTGCCCCGCTTCTCCGTGAGCAGGTTTGTGAATTCGGCATCCGTGCCCAGCGTTCCGGCCGCTTCGATCACGTTGGTGAACAAATCCCAGATGATCGACATGTCCATCGTGGAGGCCATCGAGATGCTGCCTTTTTCGCCCGTTTCGGTAATGAACATGTTTTCGGGCGAAGACGACGGCGCCGTCACCAGGTAGCCGTCCGGACCTTCCACCAGCCAGTCGAGGCAGAACAGGGCGGCTTCTTTCATCAGCGGGTAGGCCGTACTGCGGAGATATTCCCGGTCGCCGGTAAAGCTGTAGTGTTCCCACAGGTGCTGGCTCAGCCAGGGGCTGCCCAGGCTCCAGTTGGCCCACATCGGGTCGCCCTTGCCCAAGTCGCCCACCGGGTTCGACGTGGCCCAGATGTCGGAGTTGTGGTGCAGGGCCCAGCCCCGGGCTTTGTAAAAGTTTTGGGCCGTCTCCCGCCCCGTCACGGCGGTATTTTTGATCAGTTCGATCAAAGGTCCGTGCAGTTCGGACAGGTTGACCACTTCCACGGGCCAGTAGTTCATCTGCACGTTGATGTTGGTGGTGTAGTTGCTGCTCCAGGGGGCACGCACGTGGGGGTTCCAGATGCCTTGCAGGTTGGCCGCCATCCCGCCGGGCCGCGAACTGGCGATGAGCAGGTAGCGGCCGTACTGGAAATAAAGCGCTTCCAGGGCCGGGTCGGGGGCCCCGTCGGCGTAGCGCATGAGCCGCTGAGTGGTGGGCTGATTGGCACCGGGGTGGGCGGCACCGGCCAGGGAGAGACTGACGCGATTGAAATATTGTCCGTAGTCCCGCACGTGGGCTTTTTTGAGGGCGTCAAAATCCTTCGCAAAAGCTTTGTTCAAATGTTCCTGCGCCAGTTTGACTTCGTCTTTCCCGTCTTTGTCGGGGCATTTGTCGAAGCCGTTGAAGCTGGTCGCGGCCGACAGGTAGAGTACCACTTCACCCGCGTTGCTCACGTGCAGGCCGGCCGTGTCGGCCGTCACGGTGCCGCCTTTGTTCCGGGCTTTTACCCGCAACTGGTAGCGCATGCCCCGGCAGCCGGCGGGGTCCTCGTACACCACCGGTTCGGGGTTGTAATCTACGTAGTTGGGGTCGGCGTGGGCGGGCGCCTTGCCGCTCATGACCATTTCGCCGGTGCCGCCCGCCGTCCGCGTAAACCGGAGCGGGCTGCTGGCGACCACGTCGAAGTTGAGCTTTTCTTTCCCTTCCGCGCGCAGCCGGATCACGATGACCTGGTCGGGGGCCGAAGCCAGCACCTCGCGGGTGTAGCGGGTGCCGCCGAGGGTAAACCGGGTCGTGGCCGTCGCGTTCACCAGGTCCAGTTCGCGGGAATACCCGGTGGGCTGGCCGGTAAAGCGGTGCCGCACGACGAGGTCGCCCAGGGGCAGGTACGACTCGGTGTAGCGCCCCTGTAGCTTGCGGCAAAGTTCCTGGGCAGTTTTGTAGTCGCCCTTAAAGAGAGCCTCCCGGACCCGGGGCAGGTAGTTGGGCGCCTCCGGGTTCGGGTTTAGGTCGGCCGGTCCGCCCGACCAGAGGGTTTCCTCGTTGAGCTGGATGAGTTCTTCCTGGACCCGGCCAAACACCATGGCCCCGAGCCGGCCGTTGCCCACGGGCAAGGCTTCGGTCCACACTTTGGCCGGCTCGTTGTACCAGAGCTTCAGGTCGGTTTGGGGGGGCTGGGCAAAACCCGCCACTGTACAGAGAACGAAAACGCTGCTTCTGAAAAGGTTCTTCCACATAGAATTGGCAAAAATCAGGTTAAATGGTTTACACGGAGACCCGGAGGGCACGGAGTTACACGGGGCATAGGTTTCGCGCAAAGGCGGGTTCGCGCAAAGGCGCAAAGTAGCGCAAAGACCGCAAAGAAAGGACAGGACCGCAAAGGAAATGCAAAGACTGCAAGGCGCACGCGTAGCCCTTTGGGTTTCCGTTGCGATCCTTGTCGTCTCTGCGTCCGGATTGCGGTTTTTGCGGTTCAATGTTTTGCACCCTTGCGGTCTATGCGGTTCAATGCTATGCACCCTATCGCGTTGCGGGCGCCAGCGTCCGCTGGTGTGTGGTGTCTGTACCGGAAGCCTCGCATTATCCTCGCGTTGCTGGCGCAGGCGTCATCCTCACGCGTGATGCTCGTGCTCACGCACTCTGGCGCAGGCGTCCGCCTGTGCCTGTCCGGACCGGAAGCGTCCGCTTCCAGCCGTCAGGCTAACTCTTTTCGGTAAGCAGAACAATATGGCGAACCGGCACCCATGGGAAGGGTGCTACGGACCAATACTATAAGCGTATTATGGGTTAGATTTCCCCAATATCACTATATCAAGAAACATTTAGACCATACAATAGAACGAATTCCTACCCCTACGGGCAGCCGGGACGCAATACATTTGTGACCACCCGCCGGTTGCTCCTGTTAAGGATTCGTAGTGCTGCGGCTTACTTTTCTCGGACGGCAAACTTTACAACAAAAAATAATTGATGCCAGGATCAGACGGCGTCAACGGATTCTCCTCTGCTTTCTACAATCACCAACCCACAAACCCAGCCGTATGAAACAAAACAAACTACTCCGCCTGCTGTACCTGGTTGCGCTTTGGTGCGCATCCGCCGGCTCCTTCCCGGCGACTGCCCAGGTAACCGTACCCAACCGGTGGAAGAACGTCCAGATGCTGGGCGGCGGTTTTGTCTCCGGAATCGTCTACAGCCCCACCCGGCAAGACCTCTTGTACGCCCGTACCGACGTGGGCGGCGCCTACCGGTGGGATGCCCCGGCCCAGGCCTGGATTCCGCTCACCGACCACCTGTCCCGCTTTGAGCAGGACTACACCGGCGTTTTGAGCCTGGCAACCGACCCTTCGGACCCCAACCGGGTGTACCTGGCGACCGGCCTGTACACGCAGTCGTGGGCCGGCACCGGGGCGATCCTGGCCTCCGCCGACCAGGGCAACACCTGGACGACCACCAAGCTGGGCATCAAACTGGGCGGCAACGAAGATGGGCGGTCCACCGGGGAACGCTTGCAGGTAGATCCCAACCTGGGCAGCGTGCTGTACCTGGGTTCGAGTACCGACGGCCTCTGGAAGAGTACCGACTACGGCGCTTCCTGGGCAAAGGTCAACAGCTTCCCGGTCGCGGCTTCGCCCGTGGCTTCCGGGGGCATCTCGTTCGTGCTGTTCGACCAGGCCAGCGGCACCCCCGGCACGGCGACCCCCACGATCTACGTGGGCGTGTTGCAGAAAGGCGCCGAAAACCTGTTCCGCAGCACCGACGGCGGCAACACCTGGGCGGCCGTTCCGGGCCAGCCCACCGGGTACATGGCCCACCACGCCGCCCTGTCGGCCGACGGCGTGCTGTACCTGACCTACTGCGACGGCCCCGGCCCCAACGGGGTAACGGCCGGCGACGTGATGAAGTACAACGCCGCTACCGGCCAGTGGACCAGCATCCGGCCCGACGTGGGGCAGCAGGGCGGCTTTGCCGGCCTGGCCCTCGACCCCCGCAAGCCGGGCACCCTCCTGGTAAGCACCCTCGACCGCTGGTGGCCCGGCGACGAAGTGTTCCGCAGCACCGACGACGGGCAGACCTGGAAACCGCTCCTGGCCTCTTCCTCGTTCGACCATTCCCCGGCGCCCTACGCGGCCGCCTCCAAACCGCACTGGCTGGGCGACCTCGACCTCGATCCGTTTGACTCCGACAAGGCCTGGTTCGTGACGGGCTACGGGGTATTCGGCAGCCGGAACATCACGGCCGCCGACGCCGGCAACGGCGTTTCCTGGGCGTTCCTCAACCAGGGCCTGGAAGAAACCGTGCCGCTCCAACTCATCAGCCCGCCGGCCGGCGCCCCGCTGGTCAGCGCCCTGGGCGACATCGACGGTTTCAGGCACGACGACGTGGACGTTTCGCCGGCCGCCGGCCGCCTCTCGCCCCGCTACGGCACCAACCAGAGCATTGATTTTGCCGAGTTAAAGCCCGCCTACATGGCGCGTACCCACTACAACGGCGGCGCCAGGTACGGCGCCTGGTCGGCCGACGGCGGCACTTCCTGGACACCCTTCGGCAGTGCGCCGGCGGGGGCCGGCGGCGGGGGCACCATTGCCGTTGCCGCCGATGGCAGTACGCTGGTGTGGGGTCCGGGCGGAACCGCTTCGCTGTTTTATTCCCGCGACAACGGCGCCACGTGGACGGCTTCCGCGGGCACGTCGGGCGGCCTGGTGCCGGTAGCCGACCGGGTCAACGCGCAGCAGTTTTACGTATACGACGCGTCAACCGGCCGCGTGCTGGTGAGCACCGACGGCGGCGCTTCTTTTGCCGTGGGCGCCGCGAACCTGCCTGCCCTGGCCAGTTGGGAACTCTGGAAAGGCAGCCTCCGGGCCGTTTTCGGGGGAGAAGGCGACCTCTGGCTCACTTCGCCCAGCGGGCTGTTCCACTCCACCAACGCGGGGGCCAGTTTCACGAAAGCAGCCAAAGTACAGGACGCCCTCAAAATCGGGTTCGGCAAGGCGGCGGCGGGCAAAACCTACCCGGCCCTGTACCTGGTGGGCAAGGTCAACAACACGGAAGGCTTCTACCGCTCCGACGACGGGGCGGCCAGCTGGGTACGCATCAACGACGCCCGGCACCAGTTCGGCGGCGTGAACGCCCTGGCGGGTGACCCCCGCACCTACGGCCGGGTATACATCGCCACCACCGGCCGGGGCATTGTGTACGGCGACTCCGAGCCCTACGACGGACCGGCCGAGGAGCCCGGCACGGTAGAGGTGCTCTTCAACGAAAACTTCGGCAGCTGGCCGGCCCTGGAAGGCGGCGATGCGGCCACGTATACCGGCTTTTCGGGCAAAACGCAGGCGACCTATTCGGGCTCCTTCGTGTTCATCCAGGGCTGGGGCGGCGGGGGCGGCTACCCCGGCGCTTCGGGCAATGCCACTTTCCTGGGCCGGGGCGGCCGCACCGACACGCCGCTGGTGATCTCCGACATTGCCATTGCCGGCTACAACAGCCTCAACCTTTCGTTCGGGCTCGCCTGGCAGCGGTGGTGGAACGATCCGCAGATTCCCGGCTACCGCCCCACGATTGACATCAGGGTGGACGACGGGGAATGGGTCCGGCTGACCCGGACGGAGAGCGACTACCCGACACTCGACCAGGAATTCAAGCGCATCGAAATGCCGCTGGTGGATGCGGCGGGCAATGCCCTGACCGGCAGGAAACTGAGCATCCGCCTGTCGGCCCCGGCGGACGCGGTGGAGTACCGCCTCGACGACCTGACGTTGTCGGGCAAGCAGGTGATCGTAAAAGCGCAAAGCATTGTGGTCGCCCCGCTCAACAACGTGCCGGCCCTGGCCGCGCCGGGGGGCACGCTGCAACTGCTGGCTGCGGTACTGCCCGCCGACGCCACCTACAAAGGCGTTACCTGGCAGGTAGCCGAAGGGGCCGACCGGGCGACGATTTCAGCCAACGGTGTGCTTACGGCCGTTGCCAACGGCTTAGTAACCGTACGGGCGACTGCCCAGGATGGCTCGGGGACATTCGGTGAACTGGCCGTAAAGATCACTGACCTCATTCCCGGCCGGGTCTTCACGATAGCGGCCCGCCACAGCGGCAAAGCGTTGACAGTGCAGGGCGGCCAGACCAAAGACGGCGTTGCCGTGCGGCAATACGCCTACGCCGGGGAGGCGCACCAGCAGTGGAAGCTGGCCGAAGCGGGTGACGGTACGTACAAGCTCCTGGTTCTGCACAGCGGCAAAGCCCTTTCCGTCGCCAAAGGTGACCCGAAAGAAGGGGCCAAAGTGGAACAGGCCGCTTACCAGGCCGGCGCCGGGCAGCACTGGCGGATCGAGGAAGCCGGCGGCGGGTATTACAAGCTGACGGCCGTCCACAGCGGCAAGGCCCTGACGGTTTCCAAGGGCCAGACGGCCGACACCACCACCCTCCGGCAGAATGCCTACACCGGCGCGGCGTTCCAGCAGTGGAAGTTTGACAGCGTCCCGGGCGGCAGCACCCGGACCGCTGCCACCCCCGAACCGGCGTCCGGCCAGGCCATGCACGTCTATCCCAACCCCGCCACCAGCGGCGCATTCCAGGTACTGCTGGAGGGCTTCCAACGCGGGGAGCAGGTGGTGCTGAAGGTACTCTCACCGACGGGACAAGTGCTGTACGGGCAGACGTTCGGGGAAGAAAGGGTCATTACCTTGAATCAGCCCCTGCGGCCCGGCGTGTACCTGGTCCAGGTGCTGGGCAGCAAAGGGTTCGTCACCCGGAAAGTGGTCGTTCAGTAGAAAAGGCTGGATGGCTGGATTGTTGAATGGTTATATGGCTATATGGTTATATGGCTATATGGTTGAATGGTTGATTGCCGGGAAGTGGTGTGGGCGTAAGCAAAACCATTCAGCCATTCAACCATACAGCCATACAACCATTCAACCATACAGCCATACAACCATTCAACAATCAGCCATATAACCATACAACTTTCAGCCTCATTCAGTACCAGACTTCGGCAAGCGTAGCCACTGATTTACGGCGTTGTGGGGGCCTTCCAGTACGATCTTGTAAAACCCGGCGGGCATGGGTCCGGGGTTGACCGTCGCTTGCCGGGCCGACAGGGGTACTTCGCCCAGGAGCCGGTATTCGTCTTTGCCGCCCCGCTGGTAGTGATTGGTTTCGGACAGCCAGATCTTCACGGTACCGGCCCGTTCCAGAGCCTTCCACCGGACGGCCAATTGTTCACCGGCGGCTTCGGCCCGCAGGGCGGCCAGGGACACCTTTCCCAGCAGGGGCACCCCGTCGATTTCCCTTTGCACGTCGGTCGGCAGTACCACGCCGAGGTGACGGGCCAGGGTCGGCATAATGTCCACGATGCCGGGGGCGCTCGAGTCGGCGTACGCGTTGAGGCGGGGGGTGTTGGTCACGATCCAGGTGGTGCGTTCCCGGTCCGATTGACCGCCGTGGTGCTTGCCGGTGGTTTGGTCGCGGCCGTGGTCGGTGGTAATGATCAGCAGCCAGTCTTCCTTAAAGTGCTGCTGCCGGTACTGCACGGCCTCCGCGATCCGGCCGACCTGCGCATCCATCAGTTCCACGGCGCGGTAGAAGCGTTCCCCGTCGCCGTACCGGTGGCCCATGTCGTCGGGGTATTCGAGGTACACCCAGGAAAGGTCAGGGCCCTGCGCCTTCAGGCAACTGACGGCGTCGGCGGCAACCGTTTCGTCGATGCGGTGCATGAAGTCGCGGTCCTGGTCGTGCGGGAAGCGGACGGTATCCAGTTCATAGCCGTCGGCATGGAAGTCCAGTTGCAGGTTTCCCGTCCCGGGCAGCCCTTCCCCGAGCAGTTTGGTGCGGTTGTCGGTCCAACTCGAAAAGACGGCCGTTTTCCGGGCGGGGTACTGGTCCTTCAGCAGGCGAAAAATGGTGGGGTAGTGGTAATTGGGCGCCTTGATCGCGTTGTCGGGCACGTTGTGTTTGTGCGCCCAGGTGCCGGTGAGCAGGCTGTTGTACCCCACGGCCGAGATGGTGGGCGACTCCGAACAGGCGCCTTTTTCGCCGCCCACGTAGGCCCGCAGGTACCGTCCCTGCCGCGCAATGCGGTCCAGGTGCGGCGTGGGTACTTTTTCGACCACGTCCGCCGGAATGCCATCCACCAGGATGAACACCGCTTTTGGGGGTCTGACCTGGGCCGTACCGGGCAGGCAGGTGCAGAAAAATAAAAGGGAGACAGACGGGATAAAAGAAGCGAGAAGCGAGGAGCGAGAAGTGAGGAGGAGGATCGGGAAGGGAACTACGGCGGGGCTCCGGTGGGTGCCGGGAGCGGGATGGGAAAAAGGAAAACCCGGGTGGCGCATAGGGCAGCGTTGTTTACGTCAAACTGAAAAGTGCCGTCAAAAAATAGTTGAAATTGTCGGGATAGGATAGGGTTTCAACCCTATTCCTACCCGCATCCCCGCCCCAGTATCCTCCCCGATCCCCCTTCTCGCTCCTCACTCCTCGCTTCTCGCTCCTTACTTCATCACCCACATCGGCAGGTTGATGTCGTCGGTGGTGGTGCCGAACTGGCGTTGCAGGGCGGCGTTCAGGTTTTCGCCGTTGGTGGCCCGTTCGGCCAGGGGGTACTGGAAACGCAGGGGAATCCGTCCGCTGTTGCCCGTGCCCGGCCCGGCGTGGAAGGCCGGTACGCCCGTGCGGCGCTGGTTGAAGTACGCCTCGTAGCCCGAATTCTGGAAGAACGCCAGGTACTTCTGCGTCAGGATTTGCCGCAGCCCCGCCTCGGTGTCCCCCGCGTAGGCCACGGCGGGCTGGGCGTAGTACGTCCCGAAGTCGAAGGAGATGGAGTACGCGTTGTAGTCGCTTTCGCGGGTCACGCTGCCGTCTTTCTTGAGGAAACGCACCGTATTTTCGCCGTTGCGGATGCCGTAGAATTCCATTGACGATTGAATGCCCTTGCGGTAGTAGTCTTCGGCGCTGCCGCCCACCCAGCCCCGGTTGATGGCCTCGGCAATGTTGAAGTTGAGTTCGGGGTACCCGATGATGATCGTGGGTTCGGCCGTGTAGGTACGGTAGTAGCGGTAACGCCCGAAGAACGAGTATTCCCCCTGCACGAACGCCGCGCCGTTGTCGCGCGTCTGCTTGGACGACATATCCGCCAGGTCTTCCCCCGACGGCGCCCCCACGAAAGCCCCGAAGTCCGTAGGGGCCAGGCCCGCTTTCAGCCTGGCGCCGGACGGCTCGGCCACGTAGTACGTACGCGGGTCGCGCAGGGCGGCCAGCGTGTTGAGGAAGGTCGCCGCCATGTTGTAGCGCGTGGCGTCGAAGCCGAAGTTGTCGGGATTGATCGGGTACTTGTCGGTGGTGGTGTTGTAGGTGAACTGTAAATTGTCGCCCATGCCCGTCAGGACCGGGTACTTGTCGGGATTGCCCAGGATGGCGGCGAATTTTCCTTTCACGTCCAGGTCGGCGTCGTTTTCCTTTTTGCTCAGGTGGATCAGCACGCGGAGGGTAAACGTGTTGACCACCTTCCGCCACTTGTTGAGGTCGTTGCCCAGGTAAATGTCGCCCGACAGCGAGTTGTCGCCGGCGGCGGCCAGGGCGGCCAGGTCATCGTTGGCCGCTTCGAGCCACCCCAGCGACTCGCGGAAAATGTCCTTCTGCGCGTCGTACGCCGGCGTTACTTCCTGCAAACCCTGCAAGGCTTCGGCCAGGGGCAGGTCGCCCACGCGCAGCGTCATGTTGGTCATGAGGTACGCCCGGAAAAACTTGCCCAGCGCCGCGTAGGGGTTCAGGTCGGCGGCCCCGAGCCGTTTGGCTTCCGCTTCCATGCGGCCCACGTTCTTGAGGGTGGTGTAGTTGAGGGCGGCGCCCGACCAGTTGTATTCGTTGTTGCCGTAGTAGTTGTAGTTCACGGCGTTGTACTGGTTCCAGCGCTGCACGTCGTTCCAGGGCCGGTTGTAGCCCGCAAACAGGTCGCTGAGCACGCCCCGCAGCACCAGGTTGGGCGGCACGGTGGCCGGGCGGTTGGGGTCTTTTTCGAGTTCGGCAAAGTCCTGGCAGCCCAGCAGCAGCGGCAGCAACAGGAGTATGGTGAGTCGTTTTTTCATGGGATGGGAGAGGTTGGTCATTGGACATTGGTCAGTAGTCATTGGGCATTGGTCAGTAGTCATTGGTCAGTAGTCATTGGTCGGTTGTCATGGGTCATTCGGATACGATGACTTACGCATACCCAATGACCAATGACCATTGACCATTGACTACTGACTAGAAAACAAGGCTGACGTTGAAGCCGAAGCGGCGCGTGGTGGGGGTTTGCAGCGTAGAGCCCGTTTCGCCCGGGTTCACGTACTGCTCGATGTCGATGTCCTTCTTTTCGGCGAAGTAGAGCAGGTTGCGGCCCACCAGCGACACGGAAGCCTGCCGGATGAAACTTTTGCCCAGCAGGCTTTGCGGCAGGGCGTAGCCGATCACCACTTCCCGCAGCTTCATGAACGACCGGCTGATGAGGTTGCCCTCGTCGGAGTTGTAGTAGCGGCTGATGTAGTCTTGCAGGAACGTGGCCGTGGTGTTGGGCGCAAATTCGAGTTCGCCGTAGTTGGTGATGTTGCCGTCGTTGTCGTACCCAATGGCCGCGCCGTTGGCGACCACCACGCCGTCGCCGGTCCACGACTTGATGCCCTGCACGTCGTTGCGCCGGGCTTCGCCCATGGCCCCCTGCACGGTTTCAATGTGGCGGCCGCCCCGGAAGGTCTGCTGCTGGATGTAGTCTTTGATCACGCCGCCCACCCGGCCGTCGAACTGGAAGCTGAACGTGAGGCTTTTCCAGCTGAAGCGGTTGTTGAGGCCCCACACCCAGTCGGGGTTGGTGTAGCCCAGGAACTGCGCCACCGGGTTGTAGATCGGCCGGCCGCCGGCGTCGTTGATGAGCTGCCCGTCGGGCGTACGGATAAAGGCCCGGCCGTAGGCTTTGTCGGTGCGGTCGCCCACCCGCAGGAACGCCAGCCGGTCCTCGTACGTGTTGAGCCGGTCCACGCCGGGGTAGATTTCGCGCAGCGTTTCGCGGTAGGTCGACCAGTTGGCCAGCACCTCCCAGTTAAGGCCGCCCGGGTTGCGCAGCACCGTGCCCGTCAGGCTCAGTTCCACGCCCCGCTTCTGGGTTTTGATGCCGTTGACCAGCGCCGCCGTGTAGCCGGTGGTTTCGGAGAGGGGCAGCGAGAAGATGCGCGGCCCCTCGTTGCTCACGAAGTACGTGGCGTCGAAGGCCAGCCGGTTCTGGAGGAAGCGGACGTCGAGGCCCGTCTCGAACTGCGCCGTGGTGTTGGGCTTCAGGTCGGGGTTGTTGAGGGTGTTGGTAAACTGGGCCCCGGGCAGGTTGTTGTACACCAGCGGCGTGCTGTACACGGCCGCGTTCTGGTAGGTAGGCCCGTCGTAGGCCGACGCGTAGTTGTCGCCGTAGCCCAGCGGGAAGCCGCCGGTGGGCGTGGTGCCGATGGTTGACCGCGTGAGGGCGTCCTTCACGTTGGCGTACGAGCCCCGCACTTTCAGGAAGGAGATGGCCGCGGGCAGGTTCACGTAGTCCGAAATGGCCGTGCTCACCGACACCGAGGGGTAGAAGTACGTGTTGTTCTTCTGGGGCAGGGTGGAAAGCTTGTCCACGCGGCCGGTCGTGGACACGTTCACGTAGTCGCGGAAGGAGAGGTCGAGCGAATAGTACCCGCTGAGCACCTGCATCCTGGCGTCGTAGTTGTAGGCCTTGATCGGGTTGCGGGAGTTGGCGAACGTGTACAGGCCGGGCACGTTGAGGTAGTCGGTGGTGGTAAAGGTGGAATTGAAATTCCAGGTGCGCAGGTTGCCGCCGGCCCAGGCCTTCACGTTCAGGTCGGGCCCCACGTTGCGGTCAAACTTGAGCAGCACGTCGGTGTTGTTCTCGAACAGGTTGCGCCGGTCTTCGCGGTAGTCGCCGAGCCGTTCGTCGCGGCCGTAGGTGCCCATCGACACGGGCAGCTTCTCGTTGCGGAACAAATCCCAGGTGGTTACCTGCGTGCGGCCGCTCAGTTCGAGAAAACTGGTGAGTTTGTAACGCATGGAGGCGTAGCCGTACAGGTCGGTCTTGCGGTGCCCGCGCAGCCACTCGTAGGCCATGAAGTAGGGGTTGTTGTACCGCTGGTACTCGGCGTAAATCTGCTGGATGCCTTCCTTGCCCGGCTGCCAGTAGTTGCGCATGTCGTCCACGTTCCAGTCGGCGCCGCCCCAGGTCACCATGTTGTAGATCATGCTGTTGGGGCCGTAGTTCACGTCGGGGTAGTTGGGCGTGAACTGCCGGTTGTAGTTGAGGTTGGCCTCGAAGCGCAGCCGGTCGGAGAAGTTGTAGCCGGTGGTGACGTTGAAGTTGACGATGTTGAGCCTGGTGTTGGGCACGATGCCCTTCTGGTGGGCGTACGACGTGGAAAAGCGCAGGTCGTATTTCTCGTTGCTTGCCGACACGGCGGCGTTGTGGGTGGTGAGTACGCCGGTTTCGAGGTAGCGCCGCAGGTTGTTTTTGCCGCGGGGAAGCCAGGGCGTGGGCGTCCGCACGCCGGTAACCGGGTCTACGGGGCTGTCGTACTGCGGCAGCAGGCGGCCGTCGAGGGGCGGCCCCCAGATGTCGTAGTCGCCGTCGTTCTTGCCGCCGCCGCGGCCGTCCACGAACTCATACGCGCCGTGGTCGCCGGGACCGTACTCGTCCTGCACCTCCGGAATGGCCAGGAAGCCGCGGTCGAGCATCGTGCTGGAGTTTACTTCCACCGAGAAGCCCCGGGGGTCGCGGGTGCCGCGCTTGGTGGTGATGAGGATGGCCCCGTTCTTGCCGCGGAAGCCGTACAGGGCCGACGCCGCGGGGCCTTTGAGCACGGTGTAGGTTTCAATGTCGTCGGGGCTCAGGTTCCAGGTATCGGAGTTGATGGGCACGCCGTCCACCACGTACAGCAGGTCGCTGTTGCCGCGGAGGGCCACCTGCGGCCGGCGGAGCAGTTCGGGCGAAGCTCCCACCGTGAGCCCGGCCACCTTGCCGGCCAGGGCGTTGATCGGGTTGGGTTCCCGGGCTTTGATCAGGTCCTGGCCTTTCACTTCCTGGATGGCGTAGCCCAGCGTTTTCTTGTCCTTGGGAATGCCCAGCGCCGTGACCACCACTTCCGACAGCGATTCCACGTCTTCGGCCAGCCGGATGTCGATCACCTCGCGGTTGCCGGCTTCCACTTCCTGCGAAGCGAAGCCGATGAACGAATAAACCAGGGTTTCGCCCCCCGCCGGGAGGTTGATGGTGTAGTTGCCGCCCCCGTCGGCGGTGGTGCCCACGGTGGAGCCTTTCACGATCACCGACACGCCGGGGAGCGGGCTGTTGTCGGCAGCCGCCGTAATGGTGCCCCGCACGGTGCGGCCCTGCGCGGCGGCCAGCCCGGGCAGGAGCAGCAGCCCCCACAGCAGGAGCTGGGTCCAGGACCGCCGCCGGCAAGCGTTTTGTAAATGGTTTTGCATAGATTTGAAGGGTTTAGTTGGGGGTAAGCATCCAGTTAGACAAAAGAAGTCCCGTACGATCCGGAAATCGTCGGTTAAGACCCGCGAAGGAGGACGCACTGCGCTTCAGATCCGACCGGAATTGTTGGCGCAATTCCGGTTTTTTCTTTTAGCCCGGTGAAGAGGGAATGCAGGCGTGCCCGGTGGTTTTACCTGCGAATGTGCAGTGTGATGTTGGCTGGTGGCCCGCCCGGTTTCGAAGCATTGCTTTCCGTGGCAGTTTCTTACGCGGCATCCCGGGCAAGCGGCGCCGGGAGGCATGTTCCGTGTAGATGAACTGCGGCCCAAAACTAGGTACCAGACGTTGCGTTCATTTCATCAATACTTTACCTTTCTGTTAAATATCCCCTTTTGGGTGTTACGCAGTTTAAAATAAAGCGACCTTGCGCTGCCATTGGCGCCGCGGACGGTACGGCGCGGCGCGCCGTGATGTGGTCGTTTCTTACGTGCCTTTTCTATTTACCTATTCCCTATGATGCAATTGCAGAGTGCCGACGCCGCCGTGATCGGCGGCGGAATCATTGGCCTGGCGACGGCCTACCACCTGGCCCGGCAGGGGCGAAAGGTCGTGCTGTTTGAACGCAACCCGCAGGCCGTGGGCGCCTCGGTGCGCAACTTCGGCCTCCTCTGGCCCATCGGGCAGGCCCCCGGCCCCGCGCACGGGCGGGCGTTGCGCAGTTGCGAAATCTGGCGGGAACTGGCCGGGGCGGCCGGCTTCGGACTCGGGGAAAACGGGTCGCTGCACCTGGCCTATGCAGATGACGAATGGGCGGTGCTGGCGGAATTTGCGGCCACGGCGGACGGCAACGGGTACCCGGGTTGCGCGTTGCTGTCGCCCCGGGCCGCGCTGGACAAAAGCCCGGGCGTACAAGCGGCCGGCCTGCGGGGCGCCCTGTGGAGCCCTTCCGAGATGACCGTGGACCCGCGGGAAGCGGTGGCGGCGCTGCCCGCGTACCTGGCCGAAAAATTCGGGGTGACGTTCCGGTTCGGCACGGCGGTGAACCAAATCGACTTTCCTTTGATCCGCACCCGGAACGAACGGTGGCAGGTGGCGGAAGTGTACGTGTGCGGCGGCGCCGATTTTGAGACGTTGTACCCGGAAGTATTTGCCCGGTTGCCCCTTACCAAGTGCAAGTTGCAGATGATGCGCACGGCGCCCCAGCCCGGCGGCTGGCGGCTCGGCCCCACGCTGTGCGGCGGCCTCACCCTGCGGCACTACGCGGCGTTCCGGCACTGCCCGTCGCTGGCATCGCTCCACGAACGGGTGGGCCGCGAGCAGCCCTGGGCCGACCAGTGGGGCATTCACGTCATGGTCACGCAAAACGGTTCGGGCGAACTGGTCATCGGCGATTCCCACGAGTACGGCCCCTGCCCCTCGCCGTTCGACCGGGAGGAGATCGACCAGCGCATCCTGGCGTACCTGGTTACGTTTGCCCGGGCCCCCGACCTGCGCATCGCCGAGCGGTGGCACGGGGTGTATCCCAAACCCACCAACGGGGCCACCGAACTGGTGCTGCACCCCGAGCCCGGCGTAACGATCATCAACGGCCTCGGCGGGGCGGGCATGACGTTGTCGTTCGGCCTCACCGAAGAGGTCGTCACCGGCACGTATGTATAGCCATTCAACCATTCATATCACTGCCAGGAGATGGTGAATTTGCGGATGCAGTGGTTGTACTGGTCGAGGGTGTAAAGCTCCCCTTTGGAGGTCACGGCCATGCTGTAGATGCCGTGGCTTGTGCCCGGACTCTGGTCGGCGTAGTCGGCCGTAGTCGTACGTATGTTGTAGAGGTAGTCATCGGAGGCGACCATTTTCACCCACCCGCCCGTATTGACGACCACGAACATCCGTTTGTTGACCGCATCGTATTCCAGGCGGTAGGGCTGGTAAATGCCGCTTTTGGTGCGGGGGCCGTCGGGCGTGTAGCCCGTGCTCAGTCCCAGGTAGGTGCTCACCGTTCCGTCCGGGGTGACCTTGCGCACGGCGTGATTCCCCCAGTCGGCTACGTACAAATTGCCGGCCTCATCCAGCGTGAGGCTTTCGACCGTACAGAACCTGGCGTCCGTACCCTTCCCGTCTTTGTAGTCGCAGAACTTTTCGGCGGCCGGTCCGCCGGCCAGCGTGCTTACCATGCCCGTCGTTAGATCTACCTGGCGGATGGCGTGGTTCAGTTCGTCGCCGATGTAGAGGATGCCGGCCTTGTTCATGACGATGCCCAGGGGCTGGTGGAACTTGGCCGTTGCCAGCGGGCCATCCTTATATCCCCAGGAAAAACCGCCGTCCGGGTCGGGACCGCCGCTGAGGCGCGTAACCACCCCACTGCTGCTGATGCGGAAAATGCCGTTGGGTACGTTGTTGACGTCGCCGCTCTCAATGGCGTACAGCGTCACCCCGTCGCGGGGGTCCACGCACAGGTCCGTAATCGAATAGAGCCCCTTGGCGAAGGTCGTCACGTTGCCGGCGGGGTCTACCTTCCGGATCACGCTGCCGCCGTAGTAACCCATGAGCTGGTCGATCACGTAGAGGTTGTCGTACTTGTCAATGACCATCTGGCAGGGGTAGCTGAACCGCGCCTGGGTGCCTTTGCCATCGACAAAGCTGGGCTTGGTGTCCGAGCCGATGGGGGTGGTAATGGCAACGGTAGCCACTTTGTTCTTAGCCGGCGCGGCGGGCACGGGCTGCTGGGGCGTAGGAGCCGGAGTGGGAGCAGGTTCGGGCGCAGGGGCAGGGCAGGCTTGCAGGGCCGCCGTCAGGATTGCCAGCAGCGTGGCACGAAGCAAAGGGGTTTTCATCGTTGAAAGGGTTATCTATGGTTTGATGGGTGCAAAGTAAGGCAGCCGGACGCCGGTTGTATTGAACAAAAGCGACATTCGGAGCAGATTCGGCGAAGGCCGGCCAGCCGGGGCACGCGGAATGAGGCCAAAAGTAATAGCTTGCGCAAAGCCCGGCCCCTCTCTTCCGGTCACCCGCTACCTAACCCCGCCATGCGCATCGTCGATCTAACCAAGCCCATCCAGTACAACCGGTCCGACCCCTGGTTCATGAAGGTCGTCATCAAACACAAGCCGCACGCAAAGGCCCGGTGGCTGATCCGGTTGCTGGGACTGCCTTTCCGGCTGTTTCCCAGAGACTTCGTCGGCTGGGCCGATGATACGATCCAAAAGATGGGCGTGCACGCCACCACCCACCTGGATGCGCCCTGGCACTACGCCCCGACCTGCGAAGGAAAACCGGCCAAAACCATCGACCAGGTTCCCCTCGAATGGTGCTTCGGGGAGGGCATTGTCATCGACATGAAGCACAAGCCCGATTTCGAGGAAATTACCGTGGCCGACATCGAAGGTTTCCTGGCCGGGCAACGGCTGGTGCTCTCCCCGGGAATGATCGTGCTCATCAAAACGGGCCGCGACAAGCTCAACGGCACCAGGCAGTTTCCCTACGTGGGCACCGGCATGAGTGCGGAGGCCACCGCGTGGCTGATCGACCAGGGAATCAAGGTCATGGGCATTGACGGGTGGGGCTGGGACTTGCCGCTGACCTACCAGATCGAAAAAGCCAAACAAACCGGCAACGCGGAACTGTTCTGGCGGGCTCACCTGGTGGGCCGCACCAAAGAATACTGCCACCTGGAGCAACTCGTCAACCTGGATGCCCTGCCCTACAGCGGGTTCAAAGTAGCCGCCTTTCCGCTCAAAATTGTGGGGGGCTCCGCCGCCCCGGCCCGGGTAGTGGCGCTGCTGGACGATTTACCAAAACAACCCTTGGCTGCGCACCGTTAAAAGCCTGCACCCGTCAGGTTACCCGTCTTTAACGCAGCCCGGCCGGCGGCAACCTGATGCACCGCTGATTTGCTCACCCCTTCCGTTAATTGCCTATGGAACTCATTCATTTTGAAGAAATTCCCGAATTCAAGGGCAGCCTTCGCAGCAACATCGTGCAGGTGCCGGAAGCCATCAATGTGTGCAGCGGCATCCGCATCCTGGGCAAATGCGTCAAATCCTTGCTTTTCAGTACCGACGTTGCCATCATTCGCAATACCAATGCCGATGCCATTATTGCCGTGTACCCGTTTGCGCCCCAGCCCATCATTACCCACGCCCTGATCATGGCGGCGGACAAACCCGTTTTTTGCGGCGTGGGCGGCGGGGCAACGTCGGGGAAACGGTCGCTGGAAATTGCCCTGGATGCCGAATTTCAGGGTGCGCTGGGCGTGGTGCTCAACCAGCCGGCGCCCAATGAACTCATCGAAGCGCTTAAACAAAAGCTGGAGATTCCGGTCATCGTCACCGTGGTTGCCGAGAACGAAGACATCCAGGGACGGATTGATGCGGGCGTCGATATTTTCAACGTATCGGGGGCGGCCGGTACGGAAGCCATTGTCCGGCGCATCCGGAGCATTCATCCCCGCATTCCCATCATTGCGACGGGTGGCAAAGATGAATTCAGCATTCTGAATACCATCAAAGCCGGGGCCAATGCCATTACCTATACGCCCCCTTCCGCCGGGGAATTGCTGCGGACCCTGATGAATACCTACCGGGAAGCGCTGGCCGACCGGGGAGAAGCCCCGCCGGAAGGGCAGCCCGGCGCAAGTGCGTAACGTGACCGGGATGCACGCGGAAAAACCAACCACCCATGTAACCATCCAACATAACCACCCGCTGGCGCAGGCATCCGCCCTTATGCTGTGCCGTGTCTGGAAAAGGTCATCGGCAGATCGACCCTTTCGAGATCAACCCATTTCCGTTTCCCCGCCAGACGCCGGTTTTGTCATGCTGACGTAAGGAAGCATCTGGAGAATGAACCGGGTACCAGTGTGATTATTCGGACAATACGGGCTTTTGTACCAGATTCTTCGCAAGCTCAGAATGACAAATACGGCGTTTGGCGGGGAAACCCGGAAGGAATCGGTGTCAGGGTGCTATCACCCGGACCGCACAAGCACCGGGTGGTCAAAAAGCTACTCGATTACGTCGCTTCGGTCTACCAATATGTCGTCCCTACGGGACTGGTTGCTCTGACGTATCGATGCGCGTTCTACCCACCGCCCGCTTGGTCACCGGGTAAGCCCCGGCATGGCTTCCAGCAAGTCCGTTTGGGGATAGAGGGCCGGAAAACGCTTCAGTACGCGCAGGAAGTCGTTGAGCAGGAGCGGGTTGTCGGCAATGTTGGAAAAATACGCAACCAGTACCCCGCTTTCCGGGATGCGAATCACGAGGTTGCTGAAACCACACGTATCGCCCGTGTGGAACATCTCGTACGACCCATCCGCACGTTTGGCAAAAAACCAGCCCATGCCGTAGTAGTGATTGGTGCCTTTGACCGGGTAAAAGACCGCGTCGAGGGCCGGCTTCAGGGCAAAGCCCCCCGGCCGGCCCAGGGCCTGGTGCCACCGCGCGTAATCCCCCAGCGAAGTATAGACCCCGCCGTCGCCTCCCGTAGCACTGGTAGGACTTTGGTCCGAAAAAAAGAATTCGCCGTTCGGCTTGCGGGCGTAGCCCAACGCCCGGTGGGCAATGGGCTTGCCCGCCTGGTAAAGAACCGTCTCCCGCATGCCCAGCGGACGAAACAAGTGCTCCTGCATGAAAGCGGCCAGCGTTTGGCCCGTCACTTTTTCCACCGCCAGCCCCAATAGCACAAAGCCCGTATTGCTGTAGCGGAACGCCGTGCCCGGTTCAAAATAACCCGAATCATGCGGCGCTACCAGGTTGAGCACGTCCCGGTCGGACAGCTGCCCGGTGGCCGGCCGCTTCATCAGGCTTTCGTAGTCGAGCAGCCCCGAGGCGTGCGTAAGCAGGTGCCGGAGGGTGACTTTACGGCCAATGGCACCAAAGCCGGGAAAAAAACGGGTCAGGGTGTCGTCCAGCGTCAGTTTGCCTCTCCCGGCCAGCAGCCAGACCGCCGCGGCCGTAAACTGCTTAGAGACGGAAGCCATGCGGAAGTTGGTCTGGGGCGTATTGACCTGTCGGGTAGCGGCATTCGCCAGGCCAATACCCCGCTGGTAGAGGGTTTTTTCCCCTTGCATGACCAGCAGGGCCGCCCCGGGCTGGTTGGCCTTGTAATGGGCCTTCAGCAGCGAATCCAGGGCAGTCGACAAGGCAGGCATCCCCGTTTGCGCCGTCACCGGAAACACAAGACCGGCAACCGGCCCGAAAAACAGCCAAACCAGGCAAACGACTACCGCTCTTTTCATGTACACGATTGGGGATTTAGTTGTGCTGACAAATGGCTGGATGGCTATATGGCTATATGGCTGGATGGTTAAATGACTCATTGGATCAGCCATGCAGCCATGCAGCCATGCAGCCATTCAACCATCCAGCCATATAGCCATATAACCATCCAGTTTACTTAATCTCCCGCAGGTACCCCACCAAATCCACCACTTCCTGGTCGCTGAGCGTTTCAAAGAGCCCCTGGGGCATCATCGACACGGCGGCTACCTCCCGCGATTGAATGCTTGACTTGTTGAGGACGACGGCATCCTGTCCTACCACCCGCAGCGTAAGCTGGCGTTCGTTTTCCGACACCACGTTGCCCGAGTACGTACGGCCGTCGCGGGTCGTGACCTCCACCATCCGGTAATCGTCCTGGATTTCCCCGCTGGGGTTGAGCACGTTGAAGAGCAGGTAGTCGAGGTTGGTCCGGTTGGAGCCCGTCAGGTCGGGACCGATGTTGCCGCCTTCGCCGTACATCTTGTGGCAGCTGCCGCAGGTTTGCAGGAAAAGGGTTTGTCCTTTTTTCACGTCCGCCCCCGCCGTGGCCCGGGCCGTGAGCAGCGTGCGGTACTTGGCGTACGCCTTCTCGTCGGTGGCGAGCTGGTCAATCGGCCCCCACACTTCCACGAAGCCGCTGCCCACCACCCGGCGCAGTTGCCGGGCCACGTAGGTCGGAACGTCCCGCTTGGGAATGGTGTTGTTTTTGAGGGCATTGGTCAGCGTCCAGCCGTAGCGCGACCGCGAGGCCAGCGTCTGTACCGCCTCCAGCTTGTCGGCCGGCGTAAATTCCGGGTATTTTTTCATCAGGAGCCGGCCCAGTTCCTCTTCGTCGTAGCCGGCCACCGCCCGGATGGCGTCCGGGCGCAGGTCCGGGTCGTCGAGCAAAGCGGGCAGTTCCGGCACGAGGTCGCGCCGCTGCTGCCCGGCCAGGGCTTGCAAAGCTTTGCGCCGCTCCCCGGCGGGGGCCTGCCGGTTTTGCAACGTCGCCAGGGCCTGGCGGGCCGCCTCGCCGTCCCCGAACTGCCCGGCCACTTCGCGGGCCAGTTGCGCCACCGGTCCGTCGGTCCGTTGCAGCCGTTCGTACGCATCCGGCCAGTTGACGGGCGGCTTGGCGTCGGTGCGGCCTTCGAGCCCGTTGCGCATCCCTTCGAGCAGGTGCAGGCGGTTTTTGGGCTGCTGGCCCAGGGCCGCTACCACCGCCTCCGCCGCGTTGGCGTCCACGGCCCGGCGGGCAATGTACTGCGTGAGCATCGGAATTTTGCTCCCGGCGGCCAGTTCCAGGGCCCGCGGCGGGTTGAGGGCCACCAGCGGTTCCAGGCCGAACCAGATCATCTTGGGCAGGTTGTGGTCCGCGGTGTCCTGGCCGTGCCCCACCAGTCCGGCGGCAATCGCCCAGGCCGCCTCCCGGTCCACGCGTTGCAGGGCGGAAGCCAGGTACAACCGCACCACCGGCGACGGGTCCGTGCTTGCCATCCCGCCGAACGTACCCAGCACTGCCGGCGAGGGGGAACGGTCTTCGCACAGCAGCTGAACCGCCCAGGCCCGCACGTATTCGTCGGGGTCTTTGAGCGCCGCGGCCAGGGCATTGCCGGTAAAGCCACCCGTCACGTGCAGGGCCCACATGGCCCGCAGCCGGTGGTCGGGGTCGTTGCCGGGCGCAAACAGCCGGCGGAGTTGGGCGTGGGCGGCGCCTTTGAGCTTGCCCGTGGCGGCGCGGTGTTGCAGAATGGTCCGGGCCCGGCGGGCGTGCCAGTCGCTCTTGCTGGTTTGCAGCGCCACGAGGTCCTTGTCGGAGAGTTGCTTTAAATCCCCGTAGCGGCCCGCCCAGTTTTCGGCCGGCGACTGCGCAGGTGCAATCCGGAAGATCCGGCCGGTCTGGGCGTTGAGCACTTCCTGGCCGCAGATGTCGGCGTCGTGCCAGTCGAGTACGTAGAGGCCGCCGTCGGGCCCGATCTCCATGCTGAAGCCGACCCACTGGGCGTTGTTTGCCATCACGAAATCGTCGCCGTGGGCCGCCTCGAAGCCCGACCCCTTCCGCTTAAGCACGTCCGAGAGTACGCCGTGTTCGTGGATGTTGGCCATGAAAATGCGGCCCCGCTGGTTTGCCGGGAAGGCATCCGACTGGTAGATGCGGGCCCCGCCGTGGGCCGACCGGTGGCTGTGGTCGGCAATGGTGCGGATGTCGCTGTACACGTAGGGGTTGAAGTGCTGCCCGCCCTGCCGGTGGTAAATGCCGCCGGGCACCACGTGCCACATGTGCGGGATCACGCAGGCGGAGATGAAAAGCTGCCCTTTGGCGTCGTAGTCAATGCCCCAGGGGTTGCTGAAGCCGTGCGCCACCACCTCGAAACGGTCTTTGGTGGGGTGGTAGCGCCACACGCCGCCGTTGATGTCCACGCCCTCCCCTTTGAGCAGGTCTTCGGGAAAAGGCTCTTTGGCCTTGTAGAGTCGGGCCTCCGGGCCGGGCTTGCGCACCTTGGAAGGCGTGGCAAAGCCTTGCAGGCCGTACAGCCAGCCGTCGGGGCCCCAGTGCAGGCTGTTGAGGGTTTCGTGCCGGTCGCGGATGCCCCAGCCGGTGAGCCGGATTTCGATGTCTTGGGTGTCGGCCTGGTCGTCGCCGTCCCGGTCGGGCACGAACAGCAGGTGGGGCGGGGCGCCGAGGAAGAGGCCGTCGAAACCCACCGCCAGCGCGGCCGGGAAGGGAATGCCTTCCAGGAACACCTTGCGGGAGTCGGCGTCGCCGTCGCCGTCGGTATCTTCGAGGATGAGGATGCGGCTGTCGCCGGCGTTGGAGAAGCCGCGGCCCCGCGATTCGTAGTCCCGGTTTTCGGCAATCCACAGGCGGCCGCGGTCGTCCCAGCAGAAGGCCATCGGCTGGGTCATCATCGGCTCGGACGCCCACACGTTCACGCGGTAGCCCTCGGGCACGGTCATGCTTTGCACGGCTTCCTGCGGCGAAAGAAACTTGGCTTCGCGGCCTTCCTTCTGGGCGATGCTCCACAGGGCGTGCGTCGAGCTGGTGCCGCTGAACTCGCCCCAGGTTTTGGTCAGTTCCACGTCGCTCTTCTCGCCGGTGTAGGCCACGAGCTGGTGCCGGATGATTTCGGTTTGTCCCTTTTTGATGGGCCAGTCGGCCTTGCGCGTGCGGGCCGGGCCCACGCCCAGTTGCGAATCCACCCGCCAGGGCGTGGGGTAGCCCTTGTTGTCGGGGTGGTCGAAAATGGCGACGTGCACCGGGTCGTCGCGGCCCTCCACCTGCATGTTCACGTCTACCCACATGGCCGGCTGTCCTTCGGCTTTTTCATTGCGTTGCCGGGCGGCGTTGAGCACGCCTCCTTTGATGCCTTCGCGCCAGGGCATGCGCAGGAACAGCCCGCCGTAGTCGTACTTGCCGATGGTGACGTCGGTCTTGGCCTCGCCGCGCCATTCGAGTTCGAGCACCAGTTGCCCGTCGCGTTCCCGCGCCGACCAGTTCTGCGTTTCGGTCAGCACCGCCTTGCCCGTGGAGTCGAGCAGGTCGTACACCGTCTGCCACCGCACTTCGGGGCCCGACGCTTGCAGCACGCGGGCCGCGACCCGCCGCCAGTAGTCGCCCTGCGGGTGGTGAAAATAGTCGCGGCCGTTCACCCGCGTAAAGCCCCAGTAGAGCCCCGTCTGGTGCTTGTGGTGGCCGGGGCTGTACTCGGTGAGCACGCCCTTGCCGTCGGGCGCGGCAATCGGGTGGAGGTAGGGGCGAAAATCGGGCCTGGCGTGCTGGGTAAGCACCAGCGCGTTGCTGCCCGCGCGGAAGACGGACAGGGTACCGGCCTTTTCGTCGTGCCGGATGGTCAGATCGGAGGCCGCGGCCGGGCGCAGGGCCGGCGCCGGGCCGGGTTGCCGGAAACCCCACCAGGAGCCAAAGGAGCCGAGGGTAACGGCGAAGAAGAGGGTAATGAGTCGGATCATACGCTAGGGGTTGCGCATTGAAGGTAGCAAAGATTGCCCACTCTTCCACGTTTTCATCGGCGCCGGCCCGGGGTTTACGCCGTAAAAAGGCGCGTTGGTCAGAAAAGGATTTCCCGCCGGATGGGCGGTCGCTTTCTTTGGTGCATCACCCGCTGCTCCCCCCATGAAAGTCCGCCTGCTCCTCCTGATTCTGCTTTCCTGCCGGGCCCTGGCCCAGACCCCCGTTGCCGGCACCGTGACCAGTACCCAGGGAGAACCCCTGGCCGGGGCAAACGTGTACCTGAAAGCCACCTACGACGGGGCTTCCACCGACGCGGAAGGAAAATTTTCCTTCAAAACCACCGCCACGGGAGCAGTTGTGGTGGTTGCCAGCCTGATCGGCTACGAGCCGGCCGAAGCCCGTTTGCAGGTGGGCAACGCCCCCGTGCAAATAAACTTCAAGCTCACGGAAAAAGCCAGTGCCCTCAACACCGTCGTCATCACGGCGGGTTCTTTCGAAGCCAGCGACGAGAACAAAATCACGGTCCTGAAGCCGCTCGACATTGTGACTACGGCCGGGGCGGGGGCCGACATTTTTGCCGCCATGCAGGCGTTGCCCGGCGCCGGGCGGGTGGGCGAAGAAGAGGGCCTGTTCGTGCGGGGCGGCGCGGCCACCGAGACCAAAACGGTCATCGACGGCATGGTTGTGGAGAATCCTTTTTTCAGCGCCACGCCCGACGTCCCCCAGCGGGGCCGTTTTTCGCCGTTCCTCTTCAAAGGCATGGCCTTCAGCACGGGCGGCTACTCGGCGCAGTACGGGCAGGCCCTCTCCTCGGTGCTCCTGCTCACCTCCCAGGACCTGCCCGCCCAGTCGCAGAGCAGCATCGGGCTTACGGCCGTGGGGCCCAGCGTGTCGCACACCCAACGCTGGAAGAAAACCTCGGTTGCCGCCGAAGTCGATTACGTGAACCTGTCGCCGCTGTTTGCCGTGGTCCGGCAGAACGCCGACTGGCAGCGGGTCCCCGAAAAAGCCGGCACGGCCTTCACGTTGCGGCACCAGCCCACGGCCACCAGCCTGGTAAAGTTTTACGGCACCTACAACCATTCCCGCTCGGCCCTGCGTTTCCGGGATTGGCTAGACGCCGGGCAGTTCAACGACTTTGCCCTCGCCAACCGGAATGCCTACGCCAATGCCACCTGCCGCAATGCCTTCGCGGAAGGCAAGTGGGTGGCCGAGGCCGGCCTCTCGTACAGCTACAACGACGACCGCATCCGCCTGGACGGCGACCGGCTGGGCCGCCACGAAGAACGCACCCAGGTGCGCGGTACGCTGCGCCGGGTGTTGGGCGACAAGGTCAGCCTCGTGACCGGCGGCGAGGTGCACCTTTACGACTTCCGCCGCGGCCGGAGCCCGTGGGAAACCCGGCGCCGGGACGTGTACGCGGCTTTCTTCGCCGAATCGGAAGTATACCTCACCCGCAAACTGGCCGGCCGGGTGGGCGTCCGGGGCGAATACAGCCGGCTGCTGGCCGCCTTCAACGCGGCGCCGCGCCTGTCAATGGCCTACAAAACGGGGGAATACAGCCAGGTTTCGCTGGCCTTCGGCCAGTTCTACCAGCAGCCCGAAAACCGCTACCTGCTCGTGAACCCGGACCTGGATTTTGAAAAAGCGACCCACTACATTCTCAACTACCAGCTGATGCGCAACCGGCGGACGTTCCGGGTGGAAGGGTATTACAAAGCCTACGCCCGCCTGGTGAAAGAGTACGCCCCGGTGCCCTTCGACCCCGACCGGAACCGCTACCCGTCGGGCGCCACTGACAACGCGGGCCACGGCTACGCCCGGGGCGTGGACCTCTTCTGGCGCGACCAGAAAACGTTTAAAAACATTGACTACTGGGTCTCGTATTCGCTGCTCGACACGCGGCGCAATTACCAGAACTTCCTGGCCGAAGCCACGCCCACGTTTGCCTCCCGCCACAACGTAAGCCTGGTGTACAAGCAGTTCATGGCCCGGCTGCGCAGCAGCCTGGGCGCCACGTACAACCTGGCCAGCGGGCGGCCCTACTACAACCCCAACGCGGAACATTTCCTGGGCGACCGGACCCGGCCTTACCACGCCCTGGGCCTCAACCTCAGCTACCTGACCCAGCTCCGGGGCCACTTCACGGTGCTGGTCGCCTCGGCCACCAACGTGCTGGGGACCCGCAACGTGTTCGGCTACCGCTATTCGCCCGACGGCACGCAACGCACACCCATCGGCCAGGCCGCCGACCGGGGCTTTTTCGTCGGAACGTTCGTGTCGCTGGGCGTAAAGCCCTACTGGCAATCCACCCGCAACTAACAACGAACAACCAACAACGAATCAGTAGAAAACCACTTTTCAACCATTCTTCCCTTCTCCCACTGCCAAACCCATTCTCTCCCATGAAAACCATTCTCTTTGCTTTCCTGTTTGCCGCGTTTCCCCTGCTCGGGCGGGCTTCCGACGGCGCCTACACCGCGGCCATGCAGGCGGCCCTCACCGACCTGCGCACCTGCAAAAGCGTGGACGATTTCCAGGCCGTCGCCAACCGGCTCGAACGCATTGCCTCGGCCGAGCCGGCCGAATGGCTGCCCGCCTACTGGGCGGCGTACTGCTACAACACCATGTCGTTCATGGACAAGGACGACGACCGCCGCGACCAGCTGCTCGACAAGGCCGAAGCCCTGCTGGGCGAGTCCGAAAAACGCCACGACCGCGACGCCGACGTGTACATCCTGAAAGCCTACGTGGCCCAGGCCCGCATGGCGATCAGCCCGGCGACGCGCTGGATGAAGTACGGGGGCGTGGTGGATGAGAACCTGGCAAAAGCCGAAAAGCTGAACCCCGGCAATCCGCGGCTCTACTACCTGCGGGGCATGAGTGTGTACTACAAACCCGAAATGTTCGGCGGCGGGAAAAATGCCGCCAAACCCCTCCTCAAAGAAGCCCTGGACAAGTACGCCGCCTTTCGCCCCGCTTCGGGCATTCACCCCAACTGGGGACAGCCCCGGTGCCAGAAAATGTACGAGCAGTGCAACGATGCGCAATAGACCGGTTTCTTTTTGAGCATGCGTGAATGCGTGAGCGAACCACGCCCGGCCCCTCCTTGCAAAAAGGAGGGGAGCCGTACCCCTCGGCCCTGCTGACAACGAAAGAAGGCCATGACGTACGTTCTTCCTTGCCGTGCAGCCGTACCCGTTGGGTTCTCCTCCTTTTTTCAAGGAGGGGACAGGGGTGGTCGGCCCTTGTGAAGAGCTCTCTGTATTGATAATCAGGCGCAAACAAGTCTACTGGATGAGGGGTGGTCATTAATGGAGTAACAAAAAGTCATCCCCCTGCCCCCTTGTGGGTTTGATGGTGGGTAAGGGAAGGGGGCAGGGGGATGACTGCTACCAATCCAACCATGTTTTCACTCATTCCAATGATGCCCACCCCTCAGTCTACTGAATAGCGGCAAGGTGCCACAAGTTATTAAAAGCGCCGCCGGTCTGGTTATTTCGGGAATGATGCCAATCAGGCCGTGAAACCTTTCAGGTTTTGGAAACCCGAAAGGTTTCTCCGGAAGGGCAGGCCGCCTTTTATAATCGAATAAAACGGAGGATATTTCGTCCGATTGCCCCGCCCCCGCGAACCCTTTTTCCCCTGCCCCCGACGATGCCCTGGCTCAAACGACTTCCGTCCCTGCTTACCCAGTTCCTGCTCACCTCGCTGTTTGAGTGGGCCCTGGGCGGCATTACGTTTTTCTTCATCCTGTCGCAGGCAGACAACGCCAGTGGCGGCACCGGGGGCGCGCCCCGTTCGCTCTACGCGTTGCTGATCCCGCTGATCAGCGCCCTGAGCAACGGCTTGCTGATCGTGGCGGTCGCCAATGGAATGGCCGCCCGGCCCCGGCGCAAAACTGATTACGCCGCCGTGGCCGGGAGTTGCTTTGCGGGCAGCCTGCTGGTCAACAACATCGTTTTTGCCTGGATCGGTCCGCTGCTCCGGGGGACGCCCCTGGGCACGTTTCGCCTCGACTGGTTCGACGTGCCGTATTCCGTCAACCCGGCGCTGGTGGCCGTGGTCCTCTTCTACCTGATCACCCGCGAGCAGCGGCGCACCCGCCGCATCACCGAACAGGATTTTGAGCTGCTGCAATTGCAGGAACGCCGCACCAAGGCCGAACTCGAATCCCTGCAGGCCCGCATCAACCCGCACTTCCTCTACAACGCCCTCAACTCCATTGCCAGCCTCATTCACGAAGACCCCGACCGGGCCGAACGGATGGTGCTGCTGCTGTCCCGGTTTTTCCGCTACAGCACCAACGGCCCCGCCGGCAACTTCGGCACGGTGCAGCAGGAACTCGACCTGGTGCAAACCTACCTGGAAGTGGAAAAAGTCCGCTTCGACGAACGCCTGCAATACGGCATCGTGCTCAACGGCCCCGGCCTGGAAGGACAACTGATCCCGCGTTTTTTGCTGCAACCCCTGGTCGAAAACGCCGTCAAGCACGGCATTGCCCGCACCGTGCAAAACGGGGTCATCGAGATCACCATCACCCAGGCGGGCCGGCAGTTGCAGATCACCGTGCACGACAACGGGCCGGCGTTCCCGCCGGGCTTCCAGATGGGCTACGGGCTCAAGAGCATTGAGGACAAACTACGGCTCCTCTACGGGGGGGCGGCTACGTTTGAAGTGCAGAACGGGCCCCGCAAACAGGTTTTTATCCAACTGCCGGCCGTACGCCCCGAGCCGGTGCCGGTGCCCGCCGCGTAACCCGTTTTCCACCCCTACCCTTTCCCCGACCCCATGTCTTCTCCGTGCACTGCTGTCATCATCGACGACGAAAAACTGGCCGTGAAGCGGCTCCACCGCCTGCTGCAACCCCATCAAGCCTACCTCACCGTTACCGGCGAGGCCCACAACGGCGAAGAGGGACTGCGGCTGGTAGAAGCCCGGCGGCCCGACGTGCTGTTCCTCGACATTGAAATGCCCGGCCTGAACGGGTTTGAAATGCTCTCCCGCCTGCAACGGGTGCCGGTGGTGGTGTTCGTTACGGCCTTCGAAGAATACGCCGTGCGGGCTTTTGAGGAGAATTCGGTGGATTACCTGCTCAAACCCGTGGAACCCGAACGGCTGGCGGCAACGGTGGAAAAGCTGAAAAAACGCCTGGCGCAGACGCCCGACGATGCGTATCCCCAGCAGCTCTGGCAGTTGGTGGAGCAGTTGAAGCCCCGGAAAGTCCTGTTCTCGATCCCCGTCAAGATCGGGGACCGCATCCTGTTCGTCCCCCCCGAAGAGGTGAGCTACCTGGAGGCCGAAGATAAGTACGTGTATCTGCACACGCTGGAGGGCAAGCGCCACCTCCTCGACCACAGCCTGACTGCCCTGGAGGAGAAACTACCCGAACACTTTGTCCGCATCAGCCGCTCGGTGATCGTGAACCGCAAACAGATCCGGGAGATCCAACGCTACCTGGGCGGACGGTTCGTGCTGCTGCTGCACGGAAAAGAACCGGCCAAGCTGACCTCCGGCGCCAGTTACCACGACAAGGTAAAATCACTCTGGGAGCTTTGAATGCACGCGTTGGGGAGCCTTACCCGAGTCGCCGGTTGCGTGAAGCCCGCACGAAAAAAGCCGCCAGGCGGGTGACGGCTTTTTTCGTGCGGGCTTCTACCGGTCTACCATTTGTTAACCCGGACGCTGCCTTGGTCCCTGCAAGTCACACCCCGTACCCCTGGTCGTCAGCGGCTCACTCGGCAGCGGCTCCATGCCGGCCCGCACCCCTTCGAGATCCGAACCGAATACCACGCGCCGGCTTGCCTGCACCGTCTGCGTGGTGGTGCGGGTTGCCTGCGCCGGGGCCGGGTAGGCCCTCAGCTGCGCCGACATCAACTCGATGTGCATGCCCGCGGATGTACGTTCATCAAAATGATCGGCAAAGGCGGTGAGCGGCAAACCAAACACGCGTTGCTGCGCGCCGGCGCCCTTTTCCCACACGCCGTCGTAGCGGATTTGTCCCCCGCCAAGGTCGTAGGCTTGCAGGTGCACGCAGCGCTTTCCCGCGCCGGCTTCCTGGTTGAACCTGGTCACAAAGTCGTTGAAGGCCCACGCAATGGCGCGGCTCTGTTCCCGGCTGCCGCCACTTTCCCACACGCCGTCGTAGCGGATCTGGCCGCCGCCCAAATCGTAAGCCTGCATGTGCACGCAGCGCCGGCCGGCACTGATTTCCTCGTTGAATCTACCGGCAAAGTCGTTGATGGCCCACGCAATGGCGTACGTTTGCTGCGTGCCGACGCCCATTTCCCATATTCCATCGTAGCGGATCTGGCCGCCGCCGAGGTCGTAGGCTTGCAGGTGCACGCAACGCTTTCCCGCGCCGAGTTCCTGGTTGAACCTGGTCACAAAGTCGTTGAACGCCCACGCAATGGCGCGGCTCTGTTCGTGGTTGCCGCCACTTTCCCATATTCCATCGTAGCGGATCTGGCCGCCGCCGAGGTCGTAGGCCTGCATGTGCACGCAACGCTTTCCCGCCTTGAGTTCGTTGTCGAACCGGCCGGCAAAGTCATTGATGGCCCAGGCAATGGCGCGGGTTTGCTGCGTGCCGGCGCCCTTTTCCCACACGCCGTCGTAGCGGATCTGGCTGCCGCCAATGTCGTAAGCCTGCATGTGCACGCAGCGCCGGCTGGCACTGAGTTCGTGATCGAACCGGCCGGCAAAGTCGTTGATGGCCCACGCTAGGGCGCGCGTCTGGCTCCTGTCGCCGGCGCCCCATACACCGTAATACAGGACTGCCGGCTCAATCAGGTGCTTGCGGTTGCCGGCGTGTAACGCACCGTAGACCCGGTCTGACTGCCCGGGCGTCATCCGGGGGAGGCCGCCCCGGCACGTTTTGTCCCAGTAGTTCATGATGTTTTCGCGGTCCGGCGTGAAGGTGAACACCTGCGCCGATCCGTCCGCAAAGGTGACCGGGATGTTCACCGACGCTTCCTGGGCATCACATGGGTTCTTGAATACGGCCGGACCGGGGTCGGGTGGGGTGTCCGTAACACTATCCCAGGCAAAGAGGCCCGGTACGGCGTCCTTCGCTCCCTTCTCCTCGTCCACAAATTTGCGAATCAGGGCAACGGCGGCATCAAGATTCTCGGGCTGATGGCCGAAGGGATGGTCCAGATGCAGGTAGTGGCCGAGTTCGTGCGCCACGACTTCATTGCCCACGTGCCAACCCGCCATCGTCACGAACTCGTCGAAGCCGTTCGACCAGCTGAAAGTACGCGGTCCGTACACCCAGCGCCCCTCGGCCTCCTCCCACCGGTAGCGGCTGCCCGCCGTGAAGAAGATCGTGATGCGGCCCGGAAAGCGACGGGCGACCTCATTGCGGCGGTCGTTGTACAGGTTGCCGTCGAGGGCCGGGTTATTGGCCGGATCGACATTCTTGTCGGTATATACCTGGTGGTCCAACCGTTTACAATCCCGGTTGAGCAGGTCGTCGTTGAGCCGGTAGATATCGGTTGCCGGGTCGAACAGAAAGTTAATGCCGTGCGGGTTGTACACTTGGTTGGCCAGTTCCACGGATTTTACGATTGCGGCCGGAGCCGGTGCAGCTGCCTGCGAGCCGTCATCATTGGCCGTCAGTATTGCTACAATTCTTAGGTCATACATGGGTTACCTCCTTTAGTTTATATGGCTGATTGAAAAATGGATGGTGGGCAAGTACAGCAAAGCATGACGGGGTGCAGAGAATTATTTTTTTTCCGTTCACTACTCAGCCAGGTTGCTTTCACAAACCTACTGCGCTTTGTTCCGGAAGAAAATAGTGCTTTTGTACTAAATCAAACGATGATGCGTAAGCCCTTTTGCCCGCTTCACGGCTGTTTCCAGTGGCAGGCATGCTACTTATTGCCCTGTAAAGCCATTTTTTATTTTATAATGGTTTGTGAGAAGCCGCAATTAGAAAAAATTACTACCCTTATTGATGCATTTCATGGACGAGTAGAAAGTATGGTGGTAAGACGCATTGCGGTTCCCGGGTATTCCCATTCGAGTGCGTAAGAAAGAAACCAACCGGATTGAACTACCCCATATTCGTGAGTAATCGGCAGGGTTGGGTTACTTTCCGGTTCACGGGCAAGTACCGTTACGGCTGGCCCGCCTGGCGCCGGCGTCCGCTGGTGAGTGCCGGGAGGGGAAGCCTGGCGTAACGGTACTTGCCCGTGAGCCCGAAGTCCGCCTTGCCCGCCTTGTGCGCCTCCCCTGGTTTTACCCGTCACCCCTGTCCTATTGATCCCGCTCCCCTGGCCCGTTCGATCCCATTCCTTCCGGGCAGAGGGCGTAAGGGCTGCCGTTGCGTTTGGGGCCCACCCATGCCTTTTGGGGGTACTCCATCGCGGGCTGCTCCGGGAACGGCCCTCCTGACGGGCCGCAACGCACGTGAACACTCAATTTTATATGGATGAAAATAAATTCAATAATAGACTTGATTCGTACTATTTTGGTTCATATAATTGTATTGTAGAATAACAATTCATTCTAATTGAATTAAACATGAAAAACCGCCACTTCTACTTCCTATTGACGGGCATCCTTCTGCTGCTGCCGGGGTGGGCATTCGCCCAGGTCAGCGTGACGGGCCGGGTTGCCGACGACGCGGGGCAGCCTTTGCCCGGGGTAAGCATTGTTGAAAAGGGGACCACCAACGGCACGGCGACCGGGGAAAACGGCCAGTACTCCCTGCGCCTGACCGGCGCCGGGTCCGTGCTGGTGTTTTCGTTCATCGGGTACGTGAGCCGGGAGGTGGCCGTGGGCAACCAGAGTACCCTGGACGTTGCCCTGGAGCCGGACCTCAAAACGCTGGGCGAAGTAGTGGTGGTGGGCTACGGCACGCAGCAGAAAAAAGACCTCACCGGCGCCATCTCCTCCATTGGGACGGAGGAAATCGCCAAACTGCCGGTGGCCGGGGTAGACCAGGCCTTGCAGGGCAAAATTCCGGGGTTGCAGATCTCCACCACCTCGGGCGAACCGGGGGGCAGCCCCAACATCCTGCTCCGCGGCGTGAGCAGCGTCACGGGCGGGGCGCAGCCCTTGTTCGTGATCGACGGCTTTCCGGTGAGCAGCGTCAACACCACCAATGGCGCCGATGCGGGCGCCAACCCGCTCAATGCCATTGATCCCCGCGACATTGAATCCATTGACGTGCTGAAAGACGCTTCGGCGACGGCCATTTACGGCTCACGGGGCTCCAACGGCGTGATCATCATCACCACCAAACGCGGCAAGGCGGGCAAGCCCCAGGTAAACCTCGAAGTGTACGCCGGCTTTCAGCAGCTGGCCCGCAAAATGGAACTGATGAATGCGCAGGAGTTCGCCCAGTGGACCATCGAAGGCCGCAACGCCGGCTACCTCGACAACAACCCCAAAGGGCTGGTCACCGACGACAACGCCACGCGGCCGGGGGGCAACTACGACATCCCGGTGGCCCTTTCCGACCCGGCCTCGCTGGGCGAAGGCACCGACTGGCAGGACCAGATTTTCCGCACCGCGGCCATCGCCAACTACAAGCTGACCGTGAGCGGCGGCAGCGACGCCATCAAGTACAGCCTGAGCGGCGGCTACTTCGAGCAGCAGGGCATCGTCATCAACACCTACCTGAAGCGCTATAACTTCAAAGCCAACCTCGACGGCCGGATTTCCGACCGCATCAAGGTGGGGGTGAGCCTGCTGCCCACGTATTCCACCCAGAAGCGGCTCAACACGGCCGACCATTACGCCGCCTACGGCGTCATTCAGGCGGCGCTGGGCTACTCGCCCTCCATTCCGCCCTACGACGAAAACGGCAACTACACCTACCAGGACGGCGATTCGCAGATCGACATCAAGAACCCGCTCCGCATCGCCGATGAATACAAGAACTTCAACAACAGCTTCCGCCTGCTGGGCAACTCCTACGCCGAATACGAAATCATCCCGGAACTGCGCCTGCGCGTAACCGGCGGGGGCGACATTTTCTACAACGAGAACCGGGTCTGGATTCCGGCTTCCCTGGCCGGCGGGTCCAACTACACCTCACCGGCTTCGGCCAACGCCTACAACCAGTTGAGCAACAGCTGGCTGAACGAAAACACAATTTCCTACCGGAAAACGCTCGGGCAAATCCACGCCTTCGACGTGGTGGCCGGGGTCACGTTCCAGAAATTCTACACCAACCGCCTGTCGGCCAACGCCATCAACTTCGGCGACGACCTGGTGGGCAACATCAGCGGGGGCACGGTCAACAGCGGCCGCGAAGCCATCGACCGCGAAACGCTCATGTCGTTCCTGGCGCGGGTGAACTACACGCTCAACGAGAAGTACCTGTTTACGGCCACCCTCCGCCGCGACGGTTCTTCGAAGTTCGGGCCCAACCAGCGGTGGGGCAATTTCCCGTCGGGGTCGTTTGCCTACCGGATTTCGGAAGAACCCTTCCTGAAAGCCATCCCGGCCATCAGCGACCTCAAACTGCGGGCCGGCTACGGGCTCACGGGCAACAACAACATCGGCAACTACCGCTACCTGGCCCAGCTGGCGCCCAACAACTACATCATCGGCGATGCCAATACGCCCGGCCTCACGCCCAGTTCGTTCCCCAACGCCGACCTGGCCTGGGAATCCATGTCGCAGTACGACATCGGCATCGACCTGGGCCTGTTCAAAGACCGCATTACCCTCACGGCCGACTACTACAACCGCACCAACCGCGACATGCTCTTCGACATCCAGACGCCGGCGGTCACCGGCCTGACCACGGCCACGGTGAACCTGGGATCGGTGCTCAACCGGGGCTTTGAACTGGCCCTGACCACCCGCAACGTGCAGCACCGGAATTTTACCTGGAACACCGACTTCAACATCGCCTTCAACCAGAACAAAGTGCTGAAAATGAGTTCGGACGCCGACCGCATTTTCGGCAATACCGGCGGCCGGGGCAACACCCACGTCACGCAGAAGGGCTACGCCATCGGCAGCTTCTACGGGCGGCGCGCCATCGGCGTGTTCGGCTCGGACCAGGAGGCGGCCGAGTACGGCAAGCAGCCCTTCGCCCGGGCCGGCGACGTGATCTGGGCCGATACCAACGAGGACGGCGTGATCAACGACGACGACCGCGAAATCCTCGGCAGCCCCCTGCCGGATTACACGCTGGGCTTCAACAACAGCTTCTCGTTCAAAGGGTTCACCCTCGACGTGTTCACCAACGCCGTGGTGGGCAACGAAATCTACAACGCCTTGTTTGCCTTCAACAATTCGAGCGTGCAGAACAACGCCAGGTACGTAGACGAAAACCGCTGGCGCAGCCCCGAGGAGCCCGGCGACGGCCGCTGGGGCCGGGCCATCCGCGGCGGCCGCAACAACAACACCCTGTTCAGCTCGCTGTACGTGTTCGACGGCTCCTACTGGCGCATCCGCAACGTGGTGCTCTCGTACGCGGTGCCCAACGGCTTTGCCCGGAAACTGGGCCTGCAATCGGTCCGGCTCAACGCCAGCGCCACCAACCTGCTCACCGTGTCGGACTACCCCGGCTTTGACCCCGAGGTGGGCAACGCGGGCAACAACCAGCGGGCCCTGGGCGTCGATTTCGGTACCTACCCGGTGGCCCGCACCATCACCTTCGGCCTCAATGCCAACTTCTGATCCTTTCCGTCGCTGCCCCATGAAAAAGATCCTCCTTACCCTCCTCCTTGCCGGCTTCGGGCTCACGTCCTGCGGGGATTTTCTCGAACAACTGCCCGAATCGAACCGGACCAGCGCCAAGTTTTACCAGACCCGGGCCGACTTCTACAACGCCCTGGTGGGCGGCTACAACGGCCTCAAACGGCGGGGCGTGTACGGCAACGGCTCCGGCGCCCTGATGGTACTCCAGGAAATGGTTTCGGACAATTCCACCTTTACGGCCACCCGGCAGCCGGTCAACAGTTCTACTTTCGAGGTGGACGACCTGCTCTTCGCCAAAAGCAACACGCTGGTGCAGGACGCCTGGACCGACCTGTACATCGGCATCGGCCGGGTCAACCCGATTCTCCAGCGCCTGCCCGGGGCCAGTTTCGCCCAGGCCGACAAAGACCGCTTCGAGGGCGAAGCGCGGTTTCTCCGGGCCCTGTATTACTTCCACCTCGTGCGGCTTTTCGGGGACGTGCCGCTCGTGACCGAACCCATCGAAGACCCGTACGGCGCCAACAACCTGCCGCGGGCCCCGCGCGAGGAAGTATACACCCTGATCATCGACGACCTGACGCTTGCCGCGGCGCTGTTGCCCCCCACCATTCCCGCCGCCGAGGCCGGCCGGGCTTCGCAGTGGGCGGCCAAAACGCTGCTGGGCAAGGTCTACCTGACCCGGGGCCAGTACGACCTGGCCCTGCCCGTGCTCAAAGACGTGAACGACAATTCGGGCCGGCAGCTGATGGCCAGCTTTGCCCAGGTATTTGCGCCCACGACCACCTTTGCGGCCAATACCGAAACCATCTTCGCCGTGCAGTACAAGTCGGGGCTGCTGCCGCAGGGTGCCGCCGCGGCCGGCACGCAAGGGGGCGTTGAGCAAACGCAGGGCAGCGACATGTGGTCCAACTGGGCCCCGGCGGGCAGCGGTTCGCTGCTCGGGCCGAACGGCGGCGGCGGCGGCGGTTTCAACACGCCCACCCCCGACCTGATCAATGCCTTCGAACCCGGCGACGCACGGAAAGAGGCGACCCTGCTCACTTCGTTCCTGTCGGGCAGCACCGTGATTCCCTCGCCTTACGCGGTGAAATTCCGGCAGCAGGGCGCCGTCAACAACGACGCGGACGTGGATTTCCCGGTGCTGCGCTTTGCCGACGTGGTGCTCATGTACGCCGAGGCCCTCAATGAAACCGGCCAGCCGGAAGCGGCGCTGACGCAGCTCAACCGCACCCGGACCCGGGCCAAACTGCCGGCCCTGGCCGGGCTCGACCCCGCAGCCCTGCGCCTCGCCATCGAGCAGGAACGCCGCGTGGAACTGGCCTTCGAGAACCACCGCTGGTCGGACCTGGTGCGCACGGGCCGGTACGAGGCGGTCATGTCGGCCAAGGGGTACGCCGTGAAAGATTTTCACAACCTGTACCCCGTGCCGCAGCGCGAAACGGATTTGAACGCCAACCTGTCGCAGAATACGGGGTATTAGGAAGTTGATTTAAAACCTCACCCCCGTTCCCTCTCCAAAAAGAGAGGGGTGCCGAAAGGAAGCATTTGCGTGGCCGGTTTTCTCCGGTAATCATGGTCAAAAGGCCGTTTTATTACGGGTAGAGAAGGGGTTCCCCTTACACATTTCGTATCGGCACCTCTCTCTTTTTTACCGAAATCACTTACACCATTCATGAACAGGCACCCTGTAAAGTCAATCCCGCTCCTGCTGCTTCTCCTGGCGCAAACGGCCGCGGCGCAATTCATCGACACCTCGGCGGACCGGGTGAAAACGCCGCTGGCCTGTAGCTGGAAACGCATCGGCACGCTGAAGCCGCGCCGCACCGCGCAGGTTGCTTCGTCGCCGATCACCGTCGGGTGCGAAACGCTGGACCGGGACTTTGCCGACTTCAACGCCTATAAAGCCTACCTGCCGCCCCTGGGCGTAAAGAAAATGCGGTTGCAGGCCGGCTGGGCCAAGTGCGAAAAACAGAAGGGCGTGTACGACTGGGGGTGGCTCGACGAGGTGATTGACTACGCCGCCGCCAACGGCCTGGAGCCCTGGCTGGAGACCTCCTACGGCAACCCCATCTACGAAGGGGGCGGCAAATCGGGACTGCTCAACAGCCTGATGACCTCGCCGGAAGGGTACGCGGCCTGGGACCGCTGGGTGGAAGCCCTGGTGAACCGCTACAAGGACCGGGTCAAAGAATGGGAAATCTGGAATGAGCCCGACCACCCGATGCAGAACAACGCGCCGGAAACAATTGCCGACCTCAACATCCGCACGGCCGGGATCATCAAAAGGCTCCAGCCCGACGCCCGCATTGCCGGCCTGGCCATGGCTTCGTGCGAGGACACGGTGTACCTGGGCCGCTTCCTGAAAGTGCTGGCCGACCGCAAAAAGCTGGACCTGCTTACCTGGATTTCGTACCACAGCTACGCCATGCGCCCCGAAGATGTGTACAAGGGCGTGGCGGCCCTGCAACGGGAACTGGGCCGGTACTCAAAAACCATCAAGCTGCGGCAGGGCGAAAACGGGGCGCCGTCGGGCTACATTCCCAGCTTTGCTTTGGACAAATATTACTGGACCGAATACACCCAGGCCAAGTACAACCTGCGCCGGATGCTGGGCGACCTGGGCCGGGGCATTGAAACGGAGGTGTTTACGATCATCGACCTGCGCTACGCCGGCAACCCGCCCGTGCTCAACATGAAGGGCCTCATTCAATCGGACGACACCAGGGCCGCCATCCGCCCCAAGGTGGCGTATTACGCGGTGCAAAACGTGGCTTCCTTTTTTGACAACACCCTCCAGCCGGTGCAGAACGCGGCGTACACCCACCGTGCGGGGGACACGCTTTCGGTGTTCGGGCACCAGCACCGGGGCACGAAAAAGCAACTCCTGACGGTTTGGGTGAACGGCGGCATTCCCACCAACCGGTTCGACCTGAAGCCCGTGGACATCGAAGTGAAAACGGGAAACTTCGACCAGCCGGTGTGGGTAGACCTGATGACCGGGCAGGTGTACGAAATACCGCGGCAACAGTGGTCAAAAGCGGGCAGCACCTACACGTTCAAAGGGGTTCCCGTGTACGATTCACCCATCCTGATTGCCGACCAGTCGCTGTTGTCGATTCAAAGGGTGCAGTGAAAGGCCTCACTCCCGGCCCCTCTCCCAAGGAGAGGGGAGCAGGACCCGTTTTATAACAAATTGCACGTTAATCTTTTGCGCCTCCCTCTCCTTGGGAGAGGGGCCGGGGGTGAGGCCTTCTACCGTACTTTTTCCTAGCTTACCTGCTCAACCAAGCCTATTTAACCGTGTTTCACAACCAATCTATACCCAGCGTTTTCACCCGGTGGCCCCGGCCCTTCACCGTCGCCCTGGCCCTGTGCGGGTTGCTGCTGTGCCAGCCGGGCCGGGCGCAGCCCGGCGCCTCGCCGCCGCGCCTGAAAACCGGTTTGCAAATCGCCCTGCCGCTGCTGGGTACCTTGCAGCCCCGGAATGCCGACCAGGTCCAGGCCGCCAACTGGCTGATCGGCTGCGAGACGCTGGACCGCGACATGGCCGACTACGAGCAGTACAAGGCGTACCTGGTCCCCCTGGGCATCCGGCGGCTGCGCCTGCAAGCCGGCTGGGCCAAGACCGAGAAAACCAAAGGCAAGTACGACTGGACGTGGCTCGACAAAATCATCAACGACGCGGCCGGCCGGGGTTTGCAGCCCTGGCTGGAAACCTCCTACGGCAACCCCATTTACGAAGGGGGCGGCGGCATCAACCTGAGTGCCGGCCTGCCCACTTCGCCCGAAGCCCTGGCGGCCTGGGACCGGTGGGTAGAAGCCCTGGTGAAACGCTACAAGGACAAGGTGAAAGAGTGGGAAGTGTGGAACGAACCCAACTTCGGCGACAATACCATCAACACCCCCGCCATGGTGGCCGACCTCAACATCCGCACGGCCGAAATCATCAAACGCCTCCAGCCGGAAGCAAAAATCTCCGGCCTTTCCATGGGCCACATTGACCTGGATTACGCCGATGCTTTCTTCAAAATTCTGCACCAGAAAGGCAAGCTGTCGCTGTTTGACAACATCACCTACCACGACTATGTCTACAACCCCGACGCCAACTACGGCCACGTGGCCGAACTCCGCCGGGTGCTGGACCAGTACGCGCCGCAACTGAAACTGCGGCAGGGGGAAAACGGCGCCCCCTCGGTGGGGGGTTCCGGCCGCGGCGCCCTGGGCGATTACCCCTGGTCGGAGCTTACGCAGGCCAAATGGAACACGCGCCGGATGCTGGGCAACTTGGGCCACGACATTGAGTGCAGCATCCTGGGAATCATCGACATGAATTACAACCTGCCGGGGAGCCCGATCACCAGGCTGAACGTAAAGGGAATCATCCAATCCGATTCGACCCGGCGGGTCGTGCGGCCCAAAATGGCTTACCACGCCATGCAGCACGTTGCTGCGGTTTTTGATCATTCGCTGCAACGCATTCCGCGGGTAAAACACACCCACAACAAAAACCTCAAGCCCGCCGACCAGGAAACCGTGCTCTATACGCAAGGCACCGACCGGTCTTTGTCGGTATACGGCTACCGCCATACGCAAACCGGCAAGCAGGTGTTCACCCTCTGGATGGACGAAGCCATTCCCAGCGACGACACCCCCACCAAGCCCCTCAACTTCACCTTCACCAACGCCAATTTCGACCAACCCGTGTTCGTGGACGTGATTTCGGGGGAGGTGTACGACATCCCGGCCAGCCAGTGGCGGAAAGAGGGGGATACGTATTCCTTTACCGACGTGCCGGTGTACGACGCGCCGGTTTTGATTGCCGATAAAAGTTTGATTTCCATGCACTGATAAAGCAATACGCCATGCTCAAAATACTCACCCTTGCCACCTGCCTGTCCGGGCTGTTGCCGCCCGCGCCGGCCAACCCGCCCGGCGACTCCCTGGTGCGTCCCGGCTGGAACGAAGTGGGCGGGCTCAAGCCCCGGCACGCCAGAGAAATTGCCGCTTCCACCTGGTCCATCGGCGGCGAAACGCTGGACCGCGACTACACCGACTACCAGTCGTACAAGCAGTACCTCGGTCCGCTGGGCGCCAAACGCATCCGTCTCCAGGGCGGCTGGGCCAAGTGCGAAAAGGTGAAGGGCCAGTACGACTTCGCCTGGCTCGACGCCGTGATTCCCGATGCTGCCGCGCAGGGCGTAGCGCCGTGGGTGGAGTTGTCGTACGGCAACCCTATTTACGAAGGCGGCGGCGAAGCCAAACTGATGGGCCGCATCCCCACCTCGGCCGAAGGGCTGGCCGCCTGGGACAACTGGGTGCGGGCCATGGTCACGCGGTACAAAGACCAGGTGCCCGAATGGGAAATCTGGAACGAACCCGACGGCAACCCCCTCAACACCGGTACCGAACTGGGCGTATTCTACATCCGCACGGCCCGGCTCGTCAAAAGCATTCAGCCCGACGCCCGGCTCATTGCCCTCGGCATGGCCAGCGTAACCAAACTCGACTGGATGCGTGATTTCTACGAAGTATTGAAGCGGGAAAACGCCCTGGACCTGGTGGACGTTCAGACCTACCACGGCTACGCCCCTAACCCCGACGAGTCGTACCCCAGGATCGAAGAACTGCGCAAGCTGGTCTGGTCGTACAAGCCGGAGATCGTATTCATGCAGGGCGAAAACGGGGCCCCCTCCACGCCCAGCGCCCAGACCATCGGCGCGCTGCGGCAGTACGACTGGTCGGAGCTTACCCAAGCCAAGTGGGACCTGCGCCGGATGCTGGGCGACCATGGCCGGGGCATTGCCACCAACCTGTTCACCATCAGCGACATCCACTACGCCGCCGGCGACCACATGGTAGGCGTCAACACGAAGGGCCTGCTCAAGACGAACCCCGACAAAACCATCCAGCGGCCCAAACTGGCGTACCGGGCGGCCCAGCACGTATTCTCTTTGTTCGACGACCGGTGGGTTCCCGCTACCGAAAACCAGCCGGCGGTGAACCACGAAAAGATGGCGGCCTTCGGCTACCGGCACCGGTCGGGCGACGCTACGCTGGTGACCCTCTGGTGCAACGACGCCCGTCCCGCCGACACCTACGCGCCGAAAATGACCACCGTTGAAGTCACCGGTTCGTTCACCCGGCCCGTGTTCGTGGACCTGATCTCGGGCACGGTGTACGAAATTCCCAAAAAGCACTGGAAGAAAACCGGCGCCCGGCACACCTTCACCGGCATCCCCGTGGCCGACTACCCGGTGCTGATCGCCGACCGGAGCAGTGTAATGTAAGTAAATGGCTGAATGGCTATATGGTTGAATGGATGTACGGATATATTGCTGTTCTCTTTCACCACATGTTCCTATAAACCAACCATATAACCATCCAGCCATATAGCCATATAGCCATTCAACCATATAACCATCCAACCCTTCAACCCCCATACCCATGCAAACCCTGCAACCCCTCGATTACGCAGCCATTGCGGTGTACATGGTGCTGATGGCCGGCATTGGCCTGTTCCTGGGCAAGTACGTCAACAACGTGGGCGACTACTTCAAGGGCGGCAGCGGCATTCCCTGGGTGGCCGGGGCCATCTCCAACTTCATGACCAAGTTCAGCACGTTCATCTTCGTGGCCTACGCCGGCATTGCCTACCAGCACGGCCTGGTGGCCCTCACGCTGATCTGGAGCACGGTGTTGCCGGCCCTGTTTGCCGTAGCCGTGTACGCCAAAAAGTGGCGGCGGGCCGGCATCATGACCCCCGTCGAATACATGGAAACCCGCTTCAACGCGTCCACCCGGCAGCTTTTCTCCTGGGGCGGCGTGTTTTTCAAAATCCTCGACAACATGGTGCGCCTCTACGCGCTGGGCCTGTTCGTGACGGCGGCGACGGCCGTTCCCCTGGAAACCTCCATTCTCATCTGCGGGGTGATCGTGGCCCTCTACACCGTAGTGGGCGGCCTGTGGGCCGTCGTGGTGACCGACGTGGTGCAGTTCATCATCCTCATCGTCGCCACGCTGATCCTGGTGCCGCTGGCAATCACGGCCGGGGGCGGGCTGGGCAACATGATGCGCACCATTCCCGAGCATTTCACCCCGTTCAACGGGCCGAAGGGCGCGCCGCTGTTCCTGACGGTGTATTACGTGATGATCCTGATCAAGTACAGCGGCAACTGGACGTTCATCCAGCGGTTTTACAGCGTCCGCGACGAGGCGGCGGGCCGCAAGCTGGCCTGGCTCACGGCTGCCTTCTTCCTGGTGTTCCCGGTGATCTTCCTGTTTCCCTCCATTGCCGCCCGGGCCATCCTGCCCGGCCTGGCCGACCCCGAAATGGCCTACGTAAGCGTGTGCCTCAAACTGCTGCCCGAAGGCATCATGGGCCTGATGATCGCGGCCATGTTTGCGGCCACCATGTCGGTGCTCAGCGGGGAGTACAACGTGACGGCCGGCGTGCTCACGCGGGACATTTACCAGCGGCTGTTCAACCCGGCTGCGGGTGAAAAAGAATCGCTGTGGGTGGGCCGCCTGATGACCCTGCTGCTGGGCGGACTCATCACGCTGGGCGCCCTCTACGTGGGTGGTTTCGGCGGCGCGTTCGAAGCCAACAAACTCTTTACCGGCCTGTTTGCCATTCCCATGACCGTGCCGCTCATCCTGGGGGTGTTGCTCAAAAAGCCGAAGCCCTGGGGCGCCCTGGCGACGGTCGGCGTGGGCGTGGTGCTGGGCCTGTTGCTCAATGCCCGCAAGGACATTGCCTGGGAGGTAGCCACGCTGATTGAAATTGTGGCCTGCGTGGGCGTATTTCTGCTGTCGGGCTGGGTGGGCAAGGCCAGTCCCGCCTATACGGCCCGGGTGACGGCTTTCTTCGAACGGCTGGCGACGCCGGTTCCGGAGTCCGACAAGCCGGCCGTCAAGCCCGGTTTCCAGACCGCCATGACGCGCCTGTACGCCATTGCCCTGGGCACCACGGGCCTGCTCTTCCTCGCCATGAGCCTGCCTTCGGTGGGCGAACTGAGCGGCGGGCTGGCCCTGGCGTCGGGGGTCCTGTGCCTGGTCGGGGCCGTGCTGCTGCTGCGCCGGGCCCGCAAAGCCGCCCCCGCCGAGACGGTAGCCGCCGAAAAACCTTCCGTGGTCAGCACCTAAAGCGACCTCACCCCCCGGCCCCCTCTCCAACAGAGAGGGGGAGCTTAACCGACGCCTCAGGAGCCCCTCTCCCTGGGAGAGGGGTTGGGGTGAGGTCCTCCTGTTCAACCCTTCTATCAACCCTTTTTTTCATGGAACCTCTGCAAAACAAAGTATGCTTTATTACCGGCGCGTCGGGCGGCATCGGCCGGGCTACGGCCCAATTGCTGCTCGAAAGCGGGGCCAGGGTCTTTGACTTCAGCCGCAGCCGGCAGCTCACCGACGAGGTACGGCACCCCAACCTGCTCTCCTTCCGCGGCGACGTGGGCAACGAAAACGACGTGGTCACGGCCTTCCGCCACTGCGAAGAAGTGTTCGGCACCGTGGACGTGCTGGTCAACAACGCCGGGGTGGGCCTGCCTACGCCGGACCTCTCGCAAACCGACCTGGAAACGTTCGAACAGATGGTCAGTACCAACGTGCGCGGCGTGTTCCTCTGCAACCGGGAGGCCCTCAAACGCATGAAGCCCAAAAAGGCGGGCCACATCATCACGGTGGTGTCGATGGCCGGGCAGCGCACCAACCCCAACGCCCCGGTGTACGCGGCGTCCAAGTTCGCGGCCCGCGGCCTGAGCAGCGGCCTGGCCGACCAGGTGCTCAAAGAAGGCATCAAGGTAACCGACATCAACCCCGGCCCCGTAGACAGCAACTACTGGGGCGACCGCAAAGTAGCCCGGGAGAAATTCCTGCAAGTGGAGGACGTGGCCCGGGTGATTGCCTTCGTGCTGGGCCAGCCCGACTACATGCTGATCCGGGAGATCAACTTTGACAACATGAAGTTTCTGGCGGGTTGATTGTATGGATGGTTGTATGGTTGAATGGCTGTATGGCTAAATGGTTTTGCTTACGCCCGCACCACTTACCGACCATCAGCCATACAACCATACAACCATTCAGCCATATAACCATTCAGCCATTCAACCATACAGCCATCTAACCATTCAGTCATTCAAATCCCTCTTTCCCTATGAATACGCATTCCAACGGCCTCTACCCGGTTTCCATTCCCGAGATGCGGGAGCGGTACCTCAAACTCTACACCGGCGCCGTCAACGACGTGCTGCGCTTCAACTACAAGATGCACGCCAGCAGCCTGCCCTCGGAGTATAGGCCGCTGCGCGAGGAAATGAAGATCGCCGGGCAGGCTTTTACCGTGAAAGGCGCCCCCGACATTACCACCGACGGGGAGTTTGAACTGCGGGCCAAAATGCTCGAAGCCCTGCCCGAAGATTCGGTGGTGGTGTGGGACTGCACCGGCGACAAAGTGACCTCGCAGTGGGGCGAAGTGATGACCATGGCCGCCCTCCGCGCCGGGTGCCGGGGCGCCATCATCAACGGCATCCGCGACACCAAGGCCATCCTGGAGCAGGGCTTCCCGGTGTTCTACCAGTACAAATCCAACACGGGCATGCTGGGCCGCTTCCGGATGTACTACTACCAGAAGCCCGTCCTGGTCGGCGAGATCATCGTGCAGCCCGGCGACTGGATCTTCGGCGACATCGACGGGGTCATCAGCGTGCCCCGGTCCATCGCCTACGACGTGCTGGTGGCCGCCGAAGCCATTGTGCACAAGGAGAGCGACATCAAAGACATGGTCAACAGCGGGTTGAAACCAACGGAGGTCGTGGCCCGGGGCGGCTATTTTTAACCGCAGGACCGTTCACGATACTTCTTTTCCCAAAAGCATGTCCTTCCCCGAAAGCCTCCTCCCGACTACTCCCAATGCCCGGACCGCACCGCCCGGCCCGGCAGAAAAGCTGTTTTTGGCGGCCGACGAGAAAACAGCCATTCTGCGGGCCCTGCAAAGCGGGGATGCGCAAATGCTGCGTTTCTTTACGGCCCTCAAAACGCGCGTGGAGCGACGCGCGGCCCAGCCCGGCCTGCTGGGTGCCGACGTGCAGTGGTGGTACCCGGCCGCCGAATTCACGTCCGACGCCGCCATGTTGTACGCCCTGGCGCCCTCTGGAAAAGTAGCCGCGTGGCTCCGCGACGTGACGCTGGGCCTCGTCCGGCGCCCCGTCTCCGAGTGGGTGGGTCCGTGGTTCCGCGACCACGCCGAACCTTTTACCGGCCACCTGGAAACCGCCCACCTGTGCTGGGCCGTTGCCGCGGTGTACGACCTGGCCGGGGATGTGTTTACGCCGGACGAACGGGCCGAAATACGGACGGCCCTGCGCGAAAAAGGGCTCACGCTGTGCCGGCGGTGGCTGACCACGCATTCGCACCTGGCCAACTGGCGGGGCATTCTGACGGCGGGGGCCCTCGTGGCCGCGGCAGCCCTCGACGAAGCGGAAGCCCTGCCCGGGCTTGTGGCGGAAGCGCAACTGTGCGCCGAGGCATTCCAGCCCGACGGCTCCTACGGCGAATCCCTGCAATACGGCAATTACCTGGCCTACGCCCTGATGCTGGCGTACGAATCCCTCTGCCGCCGGTACCCGCACCTGGCTGCGCAACTGAATGTGCACCGCTACGCGCGGGGAATGCCCTGGGTGGCCGGCAGTATGCTCTACGCCAAGCCGCTGGCCGGCTGGGGCGACGAACCCCGGGCCCGGGCCGTCAACTTCAACGACAGTGCGGCCGTGTTCCGGCCTTCCGGCGACCTGCTGCTGCACGTGGCCGCCCGGTGCCACCCGACGTTGCCCACCGAGGCCGGCCTGGCGAAACACCTTTTTGAAACGTACTATGCACCCGTGCCGGCCCAGGGACCGCACCACCTGGCCAGCTTTGGCTTCGTGAACGACTGGGGCTTCCTCACGCTGCCCCTGCTGACGAAAGCCGGGCCGGTGCAACCGTTGTCCCCGGCGGCAGCCGGCCTCCCGCTGACGGCCGCGTTCAGCAACGGCAACGTGTTGGTCCGCGACGCCTGGGACGGCAAGACCGTGGTCGCCATCCAGGGCGCGGCCGACCCGGTGTACGGCCCCGGCCACCTGCACGGCGACCTGAACAGCTTCGTGCTGGTGCACCAGCGGGAACGGCTGCTGGTGGACCCCGGCCACAGTTGTTACCGCAACCTCATTCACGGCCTGGAAAGCGCGTCCCAGACCCACAACACCTGCACGTTCATCGTGGAGGCGGACGGCCTGGGTTTGCAGGAAGACCTGGCAAAGACGGCGCTGCTCGAACAAAAAAGCGTGCTGGGCCGGCGGCGCATCGAGGCCGCAAGTCCGGGGCCGCCCGTGCCCCGCGGCAGCCGTCCGCTCATTGCGGCGCGGCTGGGTGCCGTGTCGGTGGTGGGGGCCGATGCGGCCGCGGCCTACGGCGGTCCCCTCCGGGAGTTTTCCCGCTTCTGGGTGACGGCGGGCCCCCACGTCCTGTTCGTGGTAGACCGCATCCGGGCGGCAAGTCCGGTGACCACCACCTGGAACTGGCTGCTCAACAACCGCGACGGCGGGTCGTTCGCCGAGCGGATTTCGGACCGCCAGTTGCGCCTGTTGCGCGGCGGCGCGGGGTTGCAGCTTTTCCACGCGGGCGACGCCAGACCGGCCGGCCCGGTGTACGCCTACGTGCACGACGCGTACCACCCCGAACCCAACCGGCCCGGGGAAGGCAAGCCGGGCAGCGGCCTGCTGTACCGCTGGACGGAAGCGCAGCCCCGCGAAAACCGGCTGGTCGTCCACGCCTTTGCAATGGACCGGTACGGGCTGGCCGACCAGTGGCAATTTACGGGCGGCCCGCACCGCTACGGCCTCACCAACGGCCGGGAAAGCTGGACGCTGCAAACCGACGAAGGCAACGGGCTGTACCTCTCGCTGGAATCTATTTCCGGGGATCGCTGGCAATGCCGGGAGACGGAAGGCGTTTTTCAGTTGCGGCCCGGCTGATGCCGTTGCGTGCGCTGCGCCGGCATTCGCTCATTCAACCTTCAATCCTTCACCCAACCGCCCCATCATGCAAAATCTTTTTACCGGCATTGACCACCCGGCCGTTGCCGCCGACGACGTTGACCAACTGGCCGACTGGTACTGCCAGGTGCTGGGCTACGAAAAGGTGTTCCGGCACGAAAAGCCCGTCTGGATGCTGCGCGCCGCCGACGGCACGCTGCTCGAAATCATGCCCAAGGACCACACGCCCCGCCCCGACCGTACCACCTGGACGCCGGGCTGGTCGCACCTGGCTTTGCGGGTAAGCAATATTGAAACGGCCATTCAGTTTCTTGACGGGAAAGGCGTCACCTGGGGCGGCGAACTCATCCAGGCCATCGGCGGCGGCCGCGTCAGGACCTTTTACGATCCGGACGGGAACATGCTGCAAGTGGTGGAGCGGGGGTGAAGGTTGTATGGTTGTATGGCTGTATGGCTGTATGGCTATATGGTTGTATGGTTGGGACTAGCTGGTGAGGTTGGTACGGGTGTATTTGATCTGGGTGTTGATGGATTTGGGCAGTTTTTGCAGCTCTCCAAAAATGTGGGCGTACTCTTCGGGCGTAAGAAGCTGGCGGACCCGGGCTTTTTCATTCCAGTCCAGCGATTCAGTTACGGAACCCAAGGCGTAGCGGTAAAAATGGATCTTCTCATTCTGGTGGTAGCGGCCAAAACCCTCAGCGAGGTTAGCGGAAACAGAGTCAACCGACCGTACAAATTGCTTGCCCAGCGTATCTCTCGTAAAGTTATTCCAACGCGCAGCAACTGCCCACACGTAGTTACTTAAACGAAAAGCAATCTTGTATGCCTCCACATCATTGAGCCGCAGATACTTCTTTTCCATGATGAAAACATTATTCACTAACCGACAAATTAATCCCACAATCACCAGCCCCGAAATCATTCTCCCCCCTAACCCTACACCCCAACCATTTAGCCATTCAACCATTTAGCCATTCAACCATATAGCCATCCAACCATATAGCCATCCAACCATGACAGCCATTTACTACCAGGGCAATAAAACCTTCTCCGTGGGCGAATCCGTACCCGAGCCCCTGCAAGCCGGGCAGGTACGGCTCAAAGTAGCCTACTGCGGCGTGTGCGGCACCGACGTCCACATTTACCACGGCAGCATGGACAAGCGGGTGAACATTCCGCAGGTGATCGGCCACGAAGTATCCGCCGAAATCGCCGAGGTCGGGCCGGGGGTAACCGGGTTTGCCGCGGGAGAAAAAGTAGCCGTACGGCCGCTCAACCCCGGTACGCCCGTTGCCGCCGACAATGGGTACACCCACATCGGGCAAAACCTGAAATTCATCGGCATTGATTCGCCGGGCGGCATGCAGGCCAGTTGGGTAGTGCCCGCCCACACGTTGCACAAGTTGCCGCCCAACGTTTCGCTGCAACACGGCGCCCTCATTGAGCCGCTCGCCGTGGCCTGTCACGACGTGCGGTTGGGCGAAGTAAAAGCCGGCGAAAACGCAGTGGTGATCGGCGGCGGTCCCATTGGCATGCTCATCGGCCTGGTGGCCCGGCACAAAGGCGCCCGCGTACTGGTGTCGGAGCCCAACCCGCACCGGCTCGGGCTCATCGGGTCGCTGGGCCTGCACGCGGTGAATCCGAAGGAGCAGGACCTGGCAGCAGCCACCGAAGCCTTCACGGCGGGAGCCATGGCCGACGTGGTATTCGAAGTGTCGGGCGTGGCCGCCGGGGTGCAGGCCATGACGCAACTGCCCCGCATCCGCGGACGCATCGTCATGGTTGCGATCCACAGCGAACCCAAGCCGGTGGACTTATTCCGCTTTTTCTGGCGGGAACTGAAACTGATCGGGGCCCGGGTGTACGAGCCGGAAGACTTCGAGGAAGCCATCCGGCTGGCTGCCGGCGGACATATCCCGCTGGACGCCCTCATCACGCAGGTAGCGCCGCTGGCCGAAGCGCAACGGGTATTCGAAACCATTGACCACCACCCTGAAGGCATGAAGTACCTGCTCAAGTGCAACTGAGCCGGGGAATTGGGCATTGGTCATTGGTTAGATGGCTATATGGTTGAATGGCTATATGGCTATATGGTTGAATGGTTGAATGGCTGAATGGTCAAATGGTTATTGGGCTATTTAATTAACCATATAGCAATACAGCCATTCAGCCATGCAACCATACAGCCATGCAACCATATAGCCATGCAACCATATAGCCATGCAACCATATAGCCATGCAACCATATAGCCATTCAGCCATTTAACCATCAGCTCTCCTTCGCCAGCCTTTCGTTGATGGTGGCCGCGGCTTCCCGCAGCCGGCCGATGATTTCTTCCCGGTGCTGGGGGGTAAAGCGGCTTTCGGGCAGGTAAATGCTCAGCGAGGCAATCACCTGTTTGTTGCGCCGGATGGGTACGGCCAGGCCCACGATGTGCTTGGGGGAAAGCGTCAGGGCCATTTCGTGCTTGCGGATGTTGCGCAACTCCTGCAACAAGTCCTCCGTGCTGCTGATGCCGGCCCACACGGCGGGGGAAGGCAAGCCCAGGGCACTGATGAGCGAATCGAGTTCTTTGGGGGGCAGGAAAGACATCAGCAACCGGCCCGTCGCCGTGGGGTAAATCTCGGTTTCAGCGTGGGTGCGCACCTGGAGGTCCTGGTCGCTGTGGACGATGTGGACGATGAACCGCTTGCGGTTGCGCAGGATGCCCAGCAGGCAACTCTCGTTGAGGGTTTTGGTCAGCGTTTCCATGACGTCCTTGGCGGCGGGCACCAGGTTGTCGTTGTAGGCGAGGCTGCCCGTGAGCCGGTACACGCCCGGACCGAGCCGGTACCCGCTCTTGCGGCCCATGTGCTCCAGGTAGTTGTGGGCAACCATCGTCTTTACGATGTTGGCGCAGGTAGACTGGTTGATGCCGACCGCTTCCGCAATTTCCGACAGCGAGGCGGCCTTGTCTTTCTGGTCGGCTACGTAGTCGAGAATGTCAAAGGCCCGGGTAATCACTTGAATCATACGGGTGAAAAGGAGTAGTGAACTGCAATATACGCAAACCAATTAATTCAACATTATTGAAAAACATGGCAACATTATTTGATTTATCGGGCAAGACGGCCCTGGTGACGGGTTGCAAACGCGGCATCGGGCGGGCCATCGCCGTGGGGCTGGCCGAGGCCGGCGCCGACGTCATCGGGGTGTCGGCCACCCTGGAGCCCACGGGCAGCGGCGTAGACCGGGACGTGCGGGCCCTGGGCCGCCGGTTCTACCCGTTTGCCTGCGACTTCTCCGACCGCGAAAGCCTGTACGCCTTCATCGCCAAAGTCCGGTCCGAATGCCCGCCCGTGGACATTCTCGTCAACAACGCCGGTACCATCCTGCGCAAGCCGGCCGCTGACCACCCCGACGAATACTGGGACCAGGTCATGCGCATCAACCTCGACGCCCAGTTCATCCTCAGCCGCGAGGTGGGCCGGGAAATGGTCGGGCGGGGCCGGGGCAAGATCATCTTCACGGCGTCGCTGCTCACGTTCCAGGGCGGCATTACGGTGCCCGGCTACGCGGCCAGCAAAGGGGCCATCGGTTCGCTGGTGAAAGCCCTGGCCAACGAATGGGCCGGCCGAGGCGTCAACGTCAATGCCATTGCGCCCGGCTACATTGCCACCGACAACACCGAGGCGTTGCGCGGGGACCCCGAGCGGAGTACCGCCATCCTGGCCCGGATTCCGGCGGGCCGCTGGGGAGAACCCGATGACTTCAAGGGACCCGCCGTATTCCTGGCTTCCGCGGCGGCCGACTACGTACACGGCACCATTCTCACGGTAGACGGCGGCTGGATGGGCCGGTAAGGGCCGGGCAGTTGCCGCCGGGCGGGATAGCGGGCCGCGTTTTGCGCTTCTTTGGGGGCGTGGGTTGCAAGTGAATATACAAAGGCTTACTTTAGTGTAATTCCTTCTTTGTATTATTCTATACATGGAGATAACCCCTACCCGCTCCGTTGACCCCACGCTGATTGCCCGGCTCTCGGCGGGTGATGCCGCGGCTTTCCGGCAGGTATTCGACCAGTACCACCAGAAGCTGTACGCGTTCAGTCTGAAATTTACCAAGTCCCGGGTGCTGTCCGAAGAGATCGTGCAGGAAGTGTTCATCAAAGTATGGGAGAACCGGGCGGGCCTCAACCCGGACCTGTCCTTCGGGGCGTACCTCTACAAAATCACCCAGAACAAGGTATATGATTTTTTGAAAAAAGCGGCGCTGGACCAGTCCGTGAAGAAAGGGTTGATCCGGCACGTGGAACGGATGTGCGACCCCATCGAAGCGGGCATTTTTCTGGCCGAGTACGAAACCATCATTAAAGCCGCCATCAGCCAGTTGCCGCCGCAGCGCAAGCTGATCTTCGAAATGAGCCGGGACCAGTACCTGAGCCACGAGGAGATCGCCGGGCAACTGGGCATTGCCAAAAACACCGTGAAAGTCCAGATCGTGAAAGCGTCGCGGTTCATCCGCGAGTACCTGCACCGCCACGCCGACATTCCCCTCGCCCTGGCCGCCTGGCTGGCAATGGCTTAATTCGTTATTCGTTATTCGTTATTCGCAAAATATTTGAGGGGTGGTCATAAAAGACGCAACAAGAATTCATCCCCCTGCCCCCTTCGGCCATCGCACAAATCTTCCCGCAAGGGGGACCCCGTACCCATCGAATGCGAATAAACCTTGCCACAGCACCGATGGGTACGCAGAACTACGTTCGGTACGTTCGGCTCGCGCCTCCGTACCCCTTGTGGGTTTGCCGGTGGGTAAGGGAAGGGGGCAGGGGGATGACTTTCTTCTTATCGAACCGGTTTTTCACTCATTCCAATAATGCCCCCCTTCAATTAGAAAAATATTTTTCGTCCGGGTAATCCCTCCTTCCGGGAGAACAGTATTAGGGGTGTATTTAGCCGGAACGCCCTTGACCGCCCAGCCCACCAAACAACAGCTGCTCCAGAAGTTTCTTTCCGACCAGTGCACGCGGGAGGAACTGGAAACCCTTTTGGCCCATTTGCGGCAAGACCCGGAGGAAGAATATACGGACGTCATGCAACAGGTTTGGCGTCAGTTGGACGCGTACCCGCCCGTGCAAAAGGCGGATGCCGACCGCATGTTCGGGGCCATTCTGCGAAAAACCGGCGGGCAGGTCGCCGAGCCGGAACCGCCCGCCGCCAAAACCCGGACCCTGGGGTGGCCGGGTTGGTACCGCGTGGCGGCTGCCTGCACCGGCTTGCTGCTGCTGGCCGGGTTGCTGTACCGCCTGCTGCTGGCCGACCCGTCGGTGACCCACCAGACCGCCTACGGGCAGATGCTTACCGTGACCCTGCCCGAAGGGTCGGTCATTCGCCTCAACGGCAATTCGGTGCTGCGGTACGACGCCGATTGGGCGGAGACCGGTCCGCGGGAAGTATGGCTGGACGGCGAGGCGTTTTTCTCGGTGGTGCACACCCGTACGCACCGGCCCTTCGTGGTACACGCCACCCAACAGGCCCGCGTGGAAGTGCTGGGAACGGAGTTTACCGTCGCCGACCGCCGCGAAGGGACCCGGGTGGTGCTGAATTCGGGCTCCGTGCGGCTGACCCGGGCGGGCGCCGGGCCGCCCGAGCAGATTCTGATGAAACCGGGGGAACTGGTGGAGTGGCAAAACGAGGCGGCCCGCATTACGCACAAACGCGTGAACCCGCAAGTGTACTCCTCCTGGACGGAAAAAAAGCTCCTCTTCGACGATACGCCCCTGCGGGAAGTGGTGACCATGCTGCGCAACACCTACGGGCTGGAAGTAGAAGTGTCGGACCCGACGCTGCTCGAACGGCAGTTGTCGGGGGCGGCGCCCATCCAGAACGTTGACGTTTTCCTGTCGGGCCTGGCCCGCACGTTTGACCTGCAAATTACCAAGACCGACAACCGGGTCGAAATCCGGAGCCCCGGTAGTTAACCATTACCCACCCGTTTGCTGCTGCCTGCCGTCCCCCTGCGCCATTCGCCGGGAGCCCGGCACCCCTTTGCCCGCCGCAAAGCCGGCAAGCGTACCTGACCCCCGGCTTTCCTTTTCATCCTCCTTATCTTGAAACGACTTCATGATTACGCATTTGGTCTTTCACAGCTACCTGTAAAACAAGGGATTACGAACAACAAACAACGAATAACCAACAACGAATTTGTCTACAGTTTAATCCGGGTCAACATTCATGAAAAAACCATTTACCTGCTGCCTGTTGCTGCTCTGCGGGTACTACCTGCCGCTCCCCGCCCAAACCCTTTCCGCTTCCATCCGGCCCGCGCAGCAGTGGGAGGTGCAGGGCGAACGCATCAGCCTGAAAGACGCCCTGGGCCGGCTCGAAGCCAAGTACAAAGTCTCGATCATGTACGACAGCAAGCTGGTGCACAACAAAACCGTGAAGCTGAAAAACCAAGCCGTCAATACCCTGGCCGAAGAACTGGACCGGGTGTTGCAGGACAGCGGCCTGTCGTACGACCGCATCAGCGACACCTTCTACGTGATCCTGTCGGCGGCCCGTCCGAAAGCCGGCGCCCACAACACCGGGAGTAAGCCCGAAAACCCCGCCGACGGCGCCCTGCTCAACCACACCGGCAGCAACCCGGCCGGTCCGGGCCTCTCCCCCACGGAGCACGCCGCCCCCGCCACCGTGGGCATTACAGGCCGCGTCACCGATGCGCAGGGAGAGGGCCTGCCCGGGGTGAACGTACTGCTCCGGGGCACCACCACCGGCTCGACCACCAACGCCACCGGGAACTACAGCCTCGACGTGCCGGACCGCACCGGCACGCTGGTTTTTTCCTCCATCGGGTACGTCACCCGCGAGGAACCCGTGGGAAACCGTTCGGTCATCGACGTGGCCCTGGCGGCCGACACCAAAGCCCTGGAAGAAGTAGTGGTGGTGGGCTACGGGGAGCAGCGCCGGTCCGACCTGACGGGAGCCGTCTCGTCGGTGTCGGCCAAAGACATCCAGCGGCTGGCCGTGCCCACGCTGAACCAGGCCATTCAGGGCCGGGCCCCCGGCGTGTACGTGACCCGCAACAGCGGGGCGCCGGGCAGCGGGGCCGAAATTTTCATCCGCGGCGCCGGTTCCATCCGGGGCTCCGAACCGCTCTGGATCATTGACGGCGTGCGGACGGCGCCCGGGCCCAATTTCAACATGAACGACGTGGAAGCCATTGAAATCCTCAAAGACGCTTCGGCCGCCGCCATTTACGGGGCTGCCGCCGCCAACGGGGTCATCATCGTCACCACCAGGCGGGGCACCAAGGGGGCGCCGAAGGTGAATTTCAACGGCTACGCCGGCACCAGCAATCCCATCGGCCTGCCGCAGATGCTCAGCACGGAAGGGTACGCCCTGCTGCGCAACGAAGCCTACGACCTGGCCGCCAAGCCCCGCATTCCGGCCTTTGCCGACCCGGCCAACCTGCCCCCCGTTTCGACCGACTGGGTGGACGTGCTCTACGACCGCGGCGCCGTGCAGAACTACGACCTGTCGGTGTCGGGGGGCGGGGAAAAAGCCACCTTCTACGTGTCGGGCAACTACTTCCGCGAGAAAGGCACCCAGGTGGATACCTGGTTTGAACGCTACACCCTCCGGGCCAACTCCGACTTCACCATCGGCCGGCGGCTCAAGCTCGGCGAGTCGCTGATGGCCGGGCTCACCAAAAGCGACCCGCAGAGCGTCGGGCGGGACATCTACGTGCGGGCCTCCCCGGCGCTGCCCCTCTACAACCCCGACAACGCCTACGGCGGCTACGGCACCGTAGACCGCAACCAGTACGCCTACGAAGGCGGCAACCCCCTGGCCAGCGAACTGCGCGTGTACAGCCTCAACAAAGGGCACCGCATCAACACCAACCTGTACGCTGACCTGGAAATCCTGGAGGGCCTCAACCTGCGCACTTCGTTCGGCGGCAACTTCCGCTTCGACAACGGCCGGACGTTCACCGACAAGTACCTGGGGGGCGGCGCGGCCATCAACAATACTTCCTCGCTGAGCCAGCGGTACAACGAAGACATCACCCTCATCGGCAACGCCGTGCTGACCTTCGACAAGACGCTGGGCCGGCACAACCTGAAGGCCATGGCCGGCTACGAGGTGCTGCGCGGCGACCTGGTGAGCTTCGAGGGCATCGGCTCGGGCTTTGCCGGCACGCTCGACGTGCTCAACGGCGCGGCGGCCGCCTCGCGTTCCTCGTTCGGGACCCGCGAATACGACCGCCTCCTCTCGCAGTTCGGCCGGCTCAACTACGCCTACCAGGGCAAATACCTGCTCACGGCCAACATCCGGCGCGACGGCTCCAACAAGTTCGGCCGGGAAAACTTCTACGGCATCTTCCCCTCGTTCTCGGCCGGCTGGCGCATCAGCCAGGAGGGTTTCATGCAGAACTTCCCCCTGGTCTCCGACCTCAAACTGCGGGCCAGCTGGGGCATCCTGGGCAACAGCCAGGGCATTCCCCGCTACCTGGCCTACGCCACCTACACCACCAACAACACCACCTACAGCTTCGGCCCCGGCCAGGATGTGGTGCAGGGCGTGCGGCCCACCCGCTTCCCCAATACGGAGGTGAAATGGGAGGAAGTTGAGCAAACCGACATTGGCCTGGACCTGAGCCTTTTGCAGAACCGGATCACGTTCACGGCCGACTACTACGTCAAGAACACGCACGACCTGCTTACCCCCGTGAGCGTACCCCGGTCGTCGGGCTACCTGTCCAACGCGGCCTACCAGCCGGTGGCCGACCCGATCCTCAACATCGGGCAGATGCAGAACAAGGGATTTGAATTGTCGGTGGGCTACCGCAGCCCGGCCGGCCGGCCCTTCGCCTACAACGTGTCGGCCAACGCCAGCTACAACAAAAACACCGTCCGGCGGCTCAATGCCGACGACGTGATCACCAGCGGCAACTGGGACGGCGACGGGTTCGTGGCCCGCACCGAGGTGGGCCAGCCCCTGGGCTACTACTACGGCTACCAGGTGGAAGGCATCTTCGGCAGCGACGACGAGGTGAACGCGGCCAACGAACTCACCGCCGACGCCAACGCCTACTACCAGAACAAGGGCACCGGCCCGGGCGACTTCAAGTACCGCGACATCGGCAGTTTCGATGCCGACGGCAAAATCATCGGGGTGCCCGACGGGAGGATCAACGCGGCCGACAGAACCTTCATCGGCAATCCCTGGCCCAAATGGGTGCTGGGCTTCAATGCCGGCGCCTCGCTGGCGGGCTTCGACCTGTCGCTTTTCCTGCAGGGCGTGCAGGGCGTGGACCGCTACAACAGCTTCAAGTCCATCCTGACCAACCTGAAGGGCGACTACAGCATGAGCACCGCGGCCCTCGACCGCTGGACGTTCGAGAACCCGGGGGCGACCTTGCCCCGCATCCACCGCGACGACCCCAACCGGAACCGCACCACCGTTTCTGATTTCTACGTGGAAGACGGCTCGTACCTGCGCGTCAAGAACGTGCAACTGGGCTACACGCTGCCGGCGGCCCTGACCGGAAAAGCAAAACTGGCCAGCCTGCGGCTGTTCGTGAGCGGCGACAACCTGTTCACCTTCACCCGGTACTCGGGCATTGACCCCGAATTTGACGCAGGCGCCAATCCTGATAACTCCGCCCGCGGCAACACCGACAAAGGCATCGACATGGGCATCTACCCGCAGTCCCGCACGCTGCTATTCGGCCTCCAGATCGGCTTGTAATGCGCATGCGTTGTTAGTTGTTCGTAATGTGCTGATTTACAGTTGATGCTGAACAGCCAGATAGGCAATGATAAAGTCATTTCAGTGTAGCAACCCGTTGCGTACTCTCTTCTCTCAACTCCTGGAAAAAATGAAAAAACGCTATATTCTTACCCCCCTGCTGATTACCCTGCTGGCCGCCCCGGGCTGCAAAGACGAATTCCTGGAAACGCCCGACCCCAACAACCTGGGCGCCTCCTCGCTGTACGTGGACGTTGACAATGCCAACCTGGCCCTTACGGGGGCGTACGCGCCGCTCAAGGACATCGACCTGTGGGGCGACCAGATCCACTTTTTCCTCCACCAGATCACCGACGAGTACGACCTGGTGTGGAAGGGCGACGCCGGCTGGAACGAGATCAAGCAGTTCAGCGTGTCTTCCGAAAACGCCACCCTCCGCTCGGCGTGGTACGGCGTCGCCAAGCTGGTGCTGCGGTCCAACGACGTGCTCGAAAACGTGGCGAACATGAAGGTGCCCGAGCAGATCAGCCAGCAAAATAAAGATCAGATTCTGGGCCAGGCGTACTTCCTCCGGGCCTTTGCCCACCTGCTGGGCGTCACCATCTGGGGACAGCAGCCCGTGAGCGTGGACGGTTCGGCCCCCGGCTTCCCGGTGGTGACCCGCACGCCGGTAAGCCGCGAACAGATGTACGTGCGGCGGGCCACCGTGGGCGAAGTGTACGCGCAGGTGATCAGTGACCTCCAGGCGGCCGAGGGGCTGCTGCCGGCCGCCTGGACGGGCAACGGGCTGGGCCGCGTTACCAAAGGCGCGGCCACGGCGTACCTGGGCAAAGTGTACCTGTACCAGCAGGACTGGGACCGGGCGGCGGCCAGGTTTGAGGAAATCCTCGGCAACCCGGCGTACGGCCTGTTGCCCAACTACGGCGACAATTTCAACGGCAAGGCCGAAAACAGCCCCGAATCCATTTTCGAGGTGCAGTTCTCCGACAAGTCGCCGGTGGTGTCGTGGGACGGCGGGCCGGGCCACGCCTACGCCACCCGCCACGCCCCCGACCCGCTGGGCTGGGGCAACGTGAACCTGTCGCCGGCCACGGTAGCCCGTTTCGGCAGCGACCCCCGGCTGCGCCATACGGCTTTCATTCCCGGCAAAGACAGCGTAAAGGCCGGCGAAAGCGCCAACTGGCAGCCCTACAAGAACACCAACGGCACGGGCTATTCGCCCAAAAAGTTCATCCGCACCGACCGCAGCGCCGTCAACACGGGCCCGGGGCAGTTCAACAACGAGATCAACATGCCGCTGATGCGGCTGGCCGACGTGTACCTGATGTACGCCGAGGCGCAGCTCGAAAAGGGCAACGCGGCCGTGGCCCTCGAATACGTGAACAAGGTGCGCCGGCGGGCCTACGGGCTGAGCCCGGGCAGCCCGTCCCCTACGGCCGACCTGGCCGTGACCGGACCGGCCGAACTGCGGCAGGCCCTCCGCGACGAACGGTTCCTGGAACTGTGCGGGGAAGGCCACCGCTGGTTTGACCTGCTGCGCTGGGGCGTTGCCGACGACCTGCTGACCCCGCGGGGCTTTACCCCGGGCATCCACGAAGCCATGCCCATTCCCACCAACGAAATCCAGCTGAACCCGGCCATGACGCAGAACAATGGGTATTAGGCGCATTGGTTAATAGTCATTGGTCAGTAGTCATTGGTCAATGGGCACGTGTCAGTCACGCATCCCGGATGACCACTGACCATTGACTACTGACCAATGCACCAATGACTACTGACCATTGACTACGCACGGTGCGTCTTGCCCGGGCTGCTTCTCCGGAGGCAGCCTCCGGGAAGCTACTTCCTTTGCGGTCGAAAAATATGATTTATCCAATACAAGATTAGACAAAAGCAGCCCAAAAAGCCTGTAAACCGATTGTTTATGTTCAACGTTCCCCCCGTCTTTATGTCTCAACCATCTACGCCCCTGCGCAATTTTCCCCGGCTGACCCTCCGAAACCTGGGCGCCCTGCTGCTCATTACGGCCCTGGGCCTGGCGACCCTGGCCGGCACCAAAAAGTACACGAAACGGCTCAGGCGGGTCACCCCCGCCCCGGCCCAGGCCCAGGCCGTGCCCTGCGCTTCCACCGGCAGCATCCTGCGCGAATACTGGGGCGGCATCGCGGGTACGGCCGTGACGGCGATTCCCGTGAACACGACGCCGGGCGCCAGCGGGTTCATCACCTCCTTTGAATCGCCCACCGACATTGGCGACGACTACGCCGTGCGCATCCGGGGGTACGTGTGTCCGCCCGCCACGGGAAACTACACCTTCTGGATTGCTTCCGACGACCAGAGCGAACTGTGGCTGAGCACGGGTCCCAACGCGGGCAACAAAGTAAAAATCGCTTCCGTGACCGGCTTTACCGCTTCCCGCGAGTGGGGCAAGTACCCTTCCCAGCAGTCGGCGCCCATCGCGTTGCAGGCCGGTACGGCGTACTACATCGAAGCCCTCCACAAAGAAGGCACCGGCAACGACAACCTGGCCGTGGGCTGGCAACTGCCCGACGGCACGCAGCAGCGGCCCATTCCCGGCAGCCACCTTTCGCCGTTCGAACCCGAGTACCCGACCACGCCGGGCGACCTGCGGTACACGGCCAAAACCGGCACTTCCGTAAGCCTCGCCTGGAATGCTTCCACGAGCAGCGCCGGCATCAGCGGGTACGTAGTGTACCGGGGCGCCGATTCGCTCACCACCACCGCCGGCACGACCTACCAGGCAACGGGCCTGACGGCCGGCACCACGTATACGTTTACCGTGAGGGCCAAAGGGGGCGACGGCCGGGTATCCCCCACCGGCACGCTGACCACCACCACCGTGCCCACGGCGCCGGCCGGTCCGCTGTTCGAGGCCGAAAACCTGATCGCCGCCACTTCGGAATTCCCCAAGGTCTACAGCAACGCCGGGGCTTCGGGCGGCAAGGAAGTGGGCAACAACACCACCACCACGTCCCTCACGCTGCCGGCGTTCTACGCCTTCGGCAACGGGCAGTACGTGTTCACGATCCGCTACCGCTCCGACGAGAACAAAACCAAATCGCTGGTCGTCAACGGAGCCGACACCCGGATTACCCTCGCTAACTCGGGCAATGGCTTTGCCGTCTACCAGCAATTGCTGCAACTGCGGGCCAGCGAGAACAACACGATTACCCTCCGGACCGACTTCGACGACACGCAGGGCGCCGACTACGACTACTTCCGGCTCGAACTGGCCGCCGACGTGATGCCGTCCAACCCGGTGGTCAACGACGCCACCAACACCTTCTCCTGGACCGACATTCCCCGGTACCCCGGCATTGCCAACTACGAATACTCGGTGAACCGGGGCCAGACCTGGCAGGCCGTCACGGCCAGGCCGCAGCCGGTGGGCGACCAGGTGTACGCCTACGGGGCGGTGCAGGTGCGCCTCAAAGCCGATGCCGCGACTTCGCGTCCGGCCGGCTACCCGCTTTCGGCCAACGGGACGTATACCATCACCACCGTCTCAACCCCGCCCATCGTGCCGGGCGCCGTCCTCTGGCGGCTGGGCCGGGACGACAACTCCTCGGTCGAATTCACCGACTACGCGACCACCCGGCGCACCGACTCCCTGGCCGTGCCCACCGACTGGAGTACGCGCACCAACTGGAAGATCATTTCCAAGGGACTCAAGCTCGACCGGAACGGGGCTTTGAAACTCACCTACAACCTGTCTTCGATCCCCACCTACGGCGTCGAACTCAGCTTCCGCATCCTGGACGCCTTCCAGTCCACGCCCCAGATGGCCGTCTTCTCCAACAACACGCTGGCGGGGATGATCCAGATTGCCGGCCTCAACGGCAACGGGCTCTCCTACAAGTTCAAGGAGACCTACCGCCTCTACATTCCCAAAGAATTCCTGAAGATTGGCGTCAACCAACTCCGGCTGGAAGCCGACCGGGGCCTGTTTGCCGACAACTCGGGCGACCCGTACCACTGGTGGGAGTGGGACCACGTGACCTTGAAGACCCTGGCCGAAAAAGCCAGAGAACCCCTCCACGGCCGGTACATCCACATGGGCAACGACTTCCGGGAAGACCCGTACTTTGACGCCCGGTCGGCGTACCTGCTCACCAAGTGGAGCGGCATTGCCTACAGCGGCAACTGGATGCGCGACGGGATAGACATGAACCGCGGGCTCGACGGCGGCGTCCGGGCGTACCTGGAAACCATGCGCCAACTGAACATCATCCCGATGGCCCTCCCCTTCGAGGGCAGCGTAACCCGCAGCAGCGAAGTGCTGGCCGGCAACATCACGACGGGCGTGCGGCAGAAATATCGCGAATTCCTGGCCAACTACGGCGACGTGCTGGGGGCGGTGGAGACGGAAAACGAGCCGGGCCTGTTCGGTTCGTCACAGGTAGGCACCAAAGCCATTGTGGAGATGGCCCAGGCCGAAAAACCGGCTTACGCGCCGCACGTGAAGGTGGTTGCTCCCGGCTGGGCGTACTGGCCCACCAACGGCATCCCCAACGGCTGGGAACGCGATCCGGCCCAGCGCCGCCCCATTGAAGAAATCAGCGACCTGACCAACGGCCACAGCTACAGCACCTCGGGCGTGGGCGGTTTGGGCGGCTCCCTGGTGGAAACCCTGCGCACCTACGACAGCTACACCGGCGACGGCTTCCCCAAAGACATGGTGATGAGTGAAACCGGGGCCAACGACGACGCCGCCGACGACAACCGCTACGGCACCTTCGCCAACCGCTACATCTCCGTGTTTGACCGGGAAATGCGGGGCAACATCGGCTACGTGGACCACATCATGTACCACGCCGCCTTTTCGCCCGGCAATTTCACGATGTGGGTTTCCGACGTAGCGACCGGCAAGCTGAACCCCGAGAATGCCCGGGCACGCCCCAACCGCCGCGAACCCACCCAGCCCCGCCTGAAGACGTTCCGCCGCCTGGCGCTGGCCTACGCCACGCACGGCGAACCGCTGGCCTACTTATATGAGAACGCGGCCGAACTGGCCGGCAAGAAAGCCTACTTCCGGGCCGTCAACACCGCCACGCTGGGCCGCGCCAGCACGGGGGCCAGTTCCGACAAGTACCTGATGAACTTCGTCAACTTCGAAACCTCGACGCTCACGATGCGGGTAAAAGTAGCCATGCCGGGCGGCGGCACCTTCACGGGAGAACGGTTCGGCAACGGGGACGTGTACTCGGAAGCCGTATCGCGGGTAGACTTCAGCAGCGATACCCTCAGGTTCACCGAAACGCTGGCCCCGGGCGAAGCCGTGCAGTACATCCTCAACCGCAAGGAAACCCAGGCGCCCACCGTGCCGGCCACGCTGACGGCCACGGCGCGTTCCTTCCGGCAGGTGGACCTGGCCTGGCGGCCCTCCACCGACAACGTAGCCGTGTCGGGCTACCGCATCTACCGCAACGGGGTGTCGCTCAACGTGGTACCCGCTGCCCTGAACGTGTTCACCGACATTACCGTGGAAGAATCCACCACGTACAACTACACGGTGGAAGCCTTCGACGATTCGGGCAACAAGTCGGCCCGCAGCAACACGGCCACGGTCACTACGCCCGCCATGCCCGTTACGGCCGGCGGACCGATCTACGAAGCCGAACGGTGCATTCCGGCCGGTTCGCAGTTCCCGCAGGCAGTGAGCAACGCCACCGCCTCGGGCGGGCAGATGGTGACCAACAACTTCACCACCACCCGCTGCGAGATTTACGGCGTCACGGCCGTGCAGGCCAACTACGTGCTTACCATCCGCTACCGCTCCACGTTCGATTCGCCCCGCAACATCCGGGTGAACGAAGTGCTCAATTCCGGGCAGTTCTTCGGCACCATTCAACTCGTCAACAGCAACAACGCCTGGCGGGAAGTGCAGCAGAACATCACGCTGGTGCCGGGCAAAAAGAACATCATTGCCGTGCAGGTGGAATTCGGCCAGGAACAGGGCGGGGAGTACGACTACTTCCGGCTCGACACCGGCCGGGTGGCCGCCCCCCAGCCCGAGTGGCGCTTCGTGAGCCACACCAGTTCCTCGGTGCTGTACACGCCGGCCTTCCTCAACAACACCGCGGGCAGCGCCCACGAAACGGCGACCCTCGGGCAACACGCGCAACTGACCATCAAGGGCACCGGCTTCCGCTGGTTCTCCAACGTGGTTTCCGACATGGGCACGGCCGACGTGTTCATCGACAACGTGTTCGACCGCACGGTCAACATCCCGGCCGCCGCCTTCGAAGGGCCCGACAAGCTGGTGTACGAAAAGACCGGCCTCACCGACGCCACGCACACGATCAAGATCGTCTGCAAGGAAAACAAGCGCATCACCGTGAGCCACCTGGAATTCCTGGGCATCCTCGGCAGCCCCGTGCCCCCGGGCCCCGACCTGGTGGTGACCGACATCAAAACCGTGCCGGCCAACCCGCGGGGCGGCGACCAGATTAAGTTCGTGGCCGTGGCCCAGAACCGGGGCACGCAGGCCACGCCGGCCGGGATCACCACGGGCGTACTCTTCAGCGTGGACGGCGGCAGCACCGGCTTCTCGGATACGTACACGGCGGCGATTCAGCCCGGCGAGACGGTGGAACTGGCGCAGAACCAGACCTGGACCGGACCGCCCAACGTGAACGTGCAGGTAGAAGCCTTCGTGAACGACATCGGGCGGTACACCGAGCAGGACCGCACCAACAACCGCTACAGCGAACCGCTTTCCATCGGTTTGGCCGATACCAGTCCGCCCACTACGCCGGCCAGCCTGAACAGCAGCAACCGCACCGACAGCACGGTGGTGCTGACGTGGAACGCTTCCACCGACGACGTGGAGGTGAAGGGCTACGACGTGTACCGCGACGGCACCAAAGTGAACACGACGCCCACGAACAGTTACACGGACCGGGGGCTGGCGGCCGGCAACAGCTACGTGTACACGGTAAGAGCAGTTGACCGCGCCGGCAACCAATCGGCGGCCAGCAATGCGGTGACCGTGGGCCCGGCCGGCGGCGGCGGCGGCGGCCTGAAGGGCGAGTACTACGACAACATGGACCTGGCGGCCTTCAAGCTCCAGCGGATTGACCGGACCGTCAACTTCAACTGGGGCACGGGTTCACCCGCCTCCACGATAGGGGTGGATACGTACTCGGTGCGCTGGACCGGCGAGGTAAAGGCCCGGTATTCGCAGCTCTATACGTTCCACACCAACACCGACGACGGCGTGCGGCTGTGGGTGAACGGCCAGTTGCTGATCGACAAGTGGGTCAACCAGGCGGCTACCCCCTGGAGCGGCACCATTGCCCTGACGGCCGGCCGGCGCTACGCCATCCGCATGGAGTACTTCGACAATACGGGCGGCGGCCTGGCTTCCCTGCAATGGTCCAGCGCCAGCCAGGTCAGGGAAGTAATTCCCCAGGGCCAGCTCTTCAGCACGTCCACGGTGCAGGCCAACCTGGTCCGGAACCCGGGCCTGGAAACGGGTACGGCAAGCCCCTGGACCACCTGGCAGGACGCCGGCGTGAGCAACACCAATGCCCGCACCGGTCTCTACGCCGGCCGGGTAGGGGCCACCCCGGCTACCCTCGAACAGGTGGTGACCCTCAAGCCCAACACCCGCTACGAGTTGCGGGGATTTGCCCGGGTAACTACCGCCGGTGATTCGGTGATGGTGGGGATCAAAGCGTACGGCGGGGCGAATAAGTTCGTCACCATCGGCAGCACCACGTACCGCGAGGCCGTCGTGGAATTCACCACCGGCGCGACGAACACCAGCGGCACGGTATTCCTCTACAAGTACCTGGGTTCGGGCGCTGCCTACGGCGATGACTTCTCGCTGGTGGAACTCGGTTCGGCCGCCCGGCTCGACGCCGCCGGAGCGGAAGCCGCGGGTGGCGACCGGCCGGTGCGCCTCTATCCCAACCCGGCCGACGGGCAGTTCACGGTGCACTACTTCTCGCCGGCGGCGCAAGGCGTAAAAGTGACCCTTGCCAACGCCGTGGGCCGCTCCCTGAAAGCCGTGAACCAGGTGCTGCACGCCGGCGACAACCGGATCGTGGTCGGTACGCGGGACTTGCCCACTGGCTTGTACCTGGTGAACGTGGTGGCGGATGACGGTTCGGTCACCCCGCTCAAAGTTGTCATCAGCCGGTAACCCATCCGGTTGGTTAAAGGGCTGCGGTGCATGGATCACCGCAGCCCTTTTTTTTGTCCGCTTCACGCCGGCCGGGTACGGGGGGCGCTGGCTTGGTTGCGGGAAATGAGTACTTTACGGACAGCTTTTTCGGCCCCCTAACCCCCTTGCCATGAACCGCAGAGCATTCGTGAAAAGCACAAGCGCCGGCCTGGCCGGCTTCGGCATCCTGTCCGGGCTGCCGCGTACGTACGCCCCGCGAGCGGCAAAAACCGGCGGCCTGCCGCGCAGTACGCCCGAAGCCCAGGGACTTGCGGCCCACCGCATCCTGGCCTTCGTGGAGGCGGCAGACGCGCAAAAGCTGGGGCTGCACAGCCTGATGATCGTGCGGCACGGCCACGTAATTGCCGAAGGCTGGTGGGACCCCTACCGGCCCGACCTCCGGCACACGATGTACTCGCTGAGCAAAAGCTTTACGGCTACGGCGGTTGGCTTTGCCGCGGCGGAAGGCAGGCTGAACGTGGAAGACAAGGTGCTGTCCTTTTTTCCCGAAGACCGGCCCGCAACGGTAAGCGCCCACCTGGCCGCCATGCGGATCAAAGACCTGCTGACCATGAGCACGGGCCACGAGAAAGACACCCTGGGGCCGCTGCTCGAAGAAAAGGAGTGTTGCTGGGCGAAAAAATTTCTTTCGCTGCCCGTGCCGCGGGAGCCGGGTACGCATTTCCTCTACAACACCGGGGCCACGTACATGCTCTCGGCCGTGCTCCGGAAGGTGACCGGCAAAAGCCTCCTGGAATACCTGACGCCCCGTTTGTTCAACCCGCTGGGGATCGAAGGCGCCGATTGGGAGACCGACCCGGACGGCATTGCCACGGGGGGCTTCGGCCTGCGCATCCGGACGGAAGACATCGCCCGGTTCGGCCAGTTGTACTTGCAGAAGGGCGTCTGGAACGGCAAGCAACTGCTGCCCGCCGGGTGGGTTGCAGAAGCCACGGCGGCCCAGGTGTCCAACGTGCCCGCCACGGGCCGCAACCCCGACAGCGACTGGCAGCAGGGGTACGGGTACCAGTTCTGGCGGTGCCGGCACAACGCGTACCGGGGCGACGGGGCCATGGGCCAGTACTGCATTGTGATGCCGGAGCGAGACGCCGTGGTCGCCATTACGGCGGAGACGCACGACATGCAGGCGGTCATGAACCGGGTGTGGGACCTGCTGTTGCCCCACATGCAGCCGGCGCCCCTGGCCCCCGACCCGAAAGCAAACCAGGCCCTGCGGCAAAAACTGGCAACCCTGACGGCGCTTCCCGCCAGGGCGGCGGCGGCTTCGCCGTGGGCGGCGGCCGTTTCGGGCAAAGCATTTGCCATCGGGGAAAATGACCTCGGCATCCGGTCGGTGTCGTTCGCGTTCGCGCAAAACACCTGCACCTTTACGCTGCGCGACGATGCCGGCGCCCATACGCTGGTGTGCGGCCTGGACGGCTGGGCCAAGGGCGAAACGATCATGCCGGGCGACCCGCCCAAGCTGGTGCAACTCAAAAACGGCGCCGACGGCCGCAAGACCAAAGTGGCCGGCTTTGCGACCTGGACCGACCCGGATACCTTGCTGATGACCTGGGATTTTTACGAAACGCCCCATTCGGACGCGGTAACCTGTCATTTTACCGCCGACACGGTGCGGCTGGAATTCAAAAACAGCATCGAGGAAAAGCTTCAGCACCGCAAAGAGGCCCGGCTGGTGCTCGAAGGGCGCCTGGTCAACAAAGGGTAACCGGCTTTATTATTAACAACGAATCCGTCTTACTGCGGCGTGCTGGAGCCCCGCACCACCAGTTCGGTGGGTAAGATCCGGGTGACGGCCTTCCACTCGGCGGGTTCGCGTTCCATCTGTTCGAGCAGCAGTTGCACGGCGGCCTTCCCGATTTCCCGCACGGGCTGGGCAATGGTGGTCAGGCCCGGTTCGATCAGCGCCGAGGCGTAGTCGTTGCTGAAGCCCACCACCCCGATGTCGCCGGGGATGCGCAGCCCCTTGGCTTTGATTACGCGGATGGCTTCGATGGCCGTGGGGTCGTTGATGGCAAACAGCCCGTCGGGCGGCTCGGCCAGGTCGAGCAGGTGTTTCACGTAAATCCGGGCCTTTTCCGCCGTGAGGTCGTAGGGAATGATCAGGTCTTCCACAATGGGCAGGCCGTGCTTGCGCAGGGCGTCGCGGTAGCCCTGGAGGCGTTTGCGGCTGATGAGCAGGGCGTCGGGGCCGGCCAGGTGGGCAATGCGCCGTTTGCCCGTCCCGATCAGGTGTTCCACCGCCCGGAACGCCCCCTCGTAGTCATCCACCACCACCTTGGGCACCTGCATTTCGTCGCACACGCGGTTGAAAAAAACGATGGGAATGCCCTTGCGCTGGAACACCTTGAAGTGGTCGAAGTTGCGCGTCTCCTTGGTGAGCGACACCATGACCCCGTCTACCCGGTTGGCCAGCATCACCCGGGCGTTGGCCACCTCCGTTTCGTACGATTCGTCCGACTGGCTGATGATCACGTTGTACCCCGCCTGCCGGGCCACCTCCTGGGCGCCGATGATGATCTGCGGGAAAAACGAGGTGACGAACTCCGGCACGATTACCCCCAGCGTGTGGCTCCGGCTGGTCACCAGGCTGATGGCCAGCATGTTGCGCTGGTAATCGAGCTTTTCGGCCAGTTCCAGCACCGCCTTCCGCGTTTCCGGGTTCACGTTGGGGTGCCCCGTCAGGGCCCGCGAAACGGTGGATTTGGAGATTTGCAGCGCTTTGGCAATGTCGATGATGGTGGTCTGGTGCCGGTATTTGCTCATATGAATAAATGAGAGGTGGTCATTATTTGGCGTAAGGGAAAAATGGCATCCCTTTGGTCAATTCATCCCCCTACCCCCTTGTGGGAAGGTTGGTGGGATAGCCGAAGGGGGTAGGGGGATGACTTTTTGTTACTTCTTTTATGACCACTCTTCATATAAATAAATATCCTACAATTTATCCGTTTCATCAGGTTCATCCTGGTATTACTTTAACTTTTTCAATAAATCCACCACCCCGGGCGGCAACCGCTTTGCAGTGCTTTTGGGAACATTCCCAAAGGTTGGGAACATTCCCAATAACATTTATTTCACTGCTTCCTAGGCACGTGGTACTTTTTGGCTTTTAATTAGCATTGAAGCGGGAGTTGCCGGGGTTTTACCGGCCCGGCCCGCCGCAGCACGAAAGCGGGGCCCCGTGGCACCGGCACCGGCCCAATCCCCCCAATTCCCAATACCCTTTACCCCAACAATTGTATTTTATACAGCTAAAGTCTCCGCAACCCCCCAACGCGTATGAGAAACGTTGACTACCCATGCTTCCGGGAAATGCTGCTCCCCGTCGTATTTTCCCTTTTGCTTACGGCCGCGGGCGTGGCCCAGCCGGGCCGGACGGTACGCGGGCAGGTGACGGGTGACCGCAACGACCCCCTGCCCGGCGTAAACATTTCCGTGAAGGGCACCACCACCGGCACCATCTCCGATTCGGAGGGCCGCTACTCGCTCAGCGTGCCCGGCGACGGGGCCACGCTGGTATTTTCGTTCGTGGGCTACACCCCGGAAGAAGTAGCCGCCGGCAACCGGGACGTCATTGACGTGCGCCTCGTGCCCGACATTAAGGCGCTGGGCGAAGTGGTGGTGGTGGGCTACGGCACGCAGCGCAAAGCCGAAACCACCGGGGCCATTGCCTCCGTCAAAGCGGCCGAACTGACGCAGACGCCGGTGGCAAACGTGGCCCAGGGTTTACAGGCCCGGGCGGCCGGCGTGCAGATCACCCAGAACAACGCCGCGCCGGGCGGCAACATCAGCGTGCGCATCCGCGGGACCAACTCCATCAACGGCACTTCCGAGCCGCTCTACGTGATCGACGGCATTCAGATCACCAACAGCGGCGGCGTCAACGACGTGAGCCCGCTCTCCAGCATCAACCCGAGCGACATCGAGTCGGTAGAAGTGCTCAAAGACGCCTCGGCCACGGCCATTTACGGCGCCCGCGCCGCCAACGGCGTGGTGCTCATCACCACCAAGCGGGGCAAGGCTGGCGCCACGCGGGTCACCTACGACGGCTACTACGGGGTGCAGCAAACCACCAAAACCATTGACATGCTCAATGCCACGCAGTTTGCCGAGCTGGAAAACGAAGTGTACAAATCAGCGGTATACCCTGATCCGGCTTCGGCGGGGGAGGGTGTAAACTGGCAGGACCTCGTGCTGCGCGACGCCCCCATCCAGAACCACCAGCTTACCGTGGCCGGCGGCTCGGAAAAAACGCAGCTCGCCCTTTCGGCCAACTACTTCAGCCAGGACGGCATCATCATCAGTTCGGCATTCAAACGGTATTCGCTGCGCCTCAACCTCGACCACCAGATCAGCAACCGCGTGAAGGTGGGTACCAGCATCTTCGGCAGCTATTCGGTCAACGACCGCATCCCGACCGGCGAGTCGAGCCTCGACGCACCGGCCGTTACCAACAGCATTGTGGGGGCGGCCCTCGCCGCCCCGCCTACCCTGCAACCCTACGATGAGAACGGCCAGATTTATCCCTTCGGCGACCAGTACAACAGCCGGTACCGCGAAGTGGTGAACCCATTGGGGCTGGCCCAGGTCCTTAACCGGACCAACGTGCGCCGCACCCTGGCGAACCTCTACGCCGAAGTAAACCTGCTGAGCGGACTTACCTACCGGGCGTCGTTCAACATTGACCTCGACAACCAACTGCGCGACGTGTATTCGCCGCGTGCCATCGTGGCCCGCGGCGATCTGAACGCCAACAGCGGCAGCGCCGAAAAATACAACAGCAACTACACCAACCTGCTCCACGAAAGCATCCTGACCTACACGAAAAAATTCGCCGAAACCCATTCGCTGAAGTTTACCGGCGTATTCGCCACGCAGGGCATTTATTTCAACCGCAACCAGGTCAACGTGACCGGCTTTCCCAACGACGTGACCCGCAGCGAAGCCGTGCAACTGGCCACCAACCGCAACGCATCGAGCCTGCGCCAGCAAGAACGCCTCGACTCGTACCTGGGCCGAATCAACTATGGCTTCCGCGACAAGTATTTCCTGGACCTGACGGCGCGGGCCGACGGGGCCAGCAAGTTCGGGGAAAACAACAAATACGGCTTCTTCCCGGCCGCTTCGGCCGCCTGGCGCATCATCCAGGAGCCGTTCATGCAGCGCCTTTCCTTCGTCAGCGACCTGAAGCTGCGGGCCAGCTACGGCCTCACCGGGAACGCCGGCGCCATTGACCCGTACCAGTCGTTGCCCCTGGTGGGGGCCAGCGTGATCGCCGGCGGGACCACCCCGAGCGGCTACACCCTCAACGGGGTATTTGCGGCCGGCATCAGTCCCATCCGGATTGCCAACCGCGACCTGGGCTGGGAACAATCGGTGCAGGCGGACATCGGGCTGGACGTGGGGCTGTGGGGCGACCGGCTGAACCTGGTGGTGGACGTGTACAACAAGCGCACCGACGGGCTGCTGTTCGTCAAAAGTCTGCCGCTTTCGTCGGGGTACGCCAACATTACGGGCAACTTTGCCGCCATCCGCAACCGCGGCATTGAGCTGTCGGCCGATGCCCGCATCCTCGACGGCGGCCTGAAGTGGAGCGTGAACGGCAACTTTTCGGTAAACCGCAACGAACTCCTCTCCCTGCCCAACGACCAGCAGGAAATCATTCCGGACGGCGCTTTTACCTACAGCATCCTCCAGGTGGGCCAGCCCATCGGCGTCTTCCGCACGTACTTGTTCGACGGGATTTACCAGGCCGATGAGCCGGTGTTGCCCGGTTCGGGCAGCCGGACGGGCGGCGTGAAAGTCCGCGACGTGAACGGCGACGGGCAGATCACCACCGACGACCAGGTAATCACCGGCAACGCCAACCCCAACTTTATCTTCGGTTTTTCGACCAACCTGGCTTACAAAGGCTTTGACCTGGCCGCGTTCGTAACGGGGGTGCAGGGCAACGAAGTGTTCAACCTCACCCGGTACCTGTTTGAAAATCCGCTGGGGGCGCGGAACGTACTGGCCGGCATGGCCGACCGGTGGTCGCCCACCAATCCGAACAACCAGTACGTCAGCGGTTTCCAGGGGGGAAGGTTGCCCGTTTCGGACCGGTTCATGGAAAACGGCTCCTTCGTCCGGCTGCGCAACGTCACCCTCGGGTATACCCTGCCGCCGGTCAAAGGGATTTACCGGGCCCGGGTGTACGTAAGCGCCAACAACCTGGTTACCTTCACGGACTACACCGGCTACGACCCGGAAGTGAACACCTTCGGCGGCAACAACGTGCGGGTGGGCATTGACAACGGCGTCTACCCGCTGGCAAAGTCCTTCCTCGGGGGCCTTCAGGTCACCTTCTGATTTTCTCTGCGGATTGCCCAACGCACCAAACCCAACGAAAGACCGCGCCTTATGAACACCCGCAAATACCTGTTCCGCTGCCTGCTGCGCGCAATGCCGCTCGGCACCCTGGCCGGCTTTACGGCCTGCGAACTGAACGAAACGACCTATTCTGCCATTGCCACCAACCAGTTTTACAAAACGGCCGAGGATGCCGACGCCGCTTTGCTGGCCGTGTACGGGGCCCTGGGCGATTTGTACGCCGGACCGGCGCCGCTGATGGTTTCCGACTTCAGCGCCGACCAGGTGTACCCGCGTCCGGTGGTGGGCCGGGATACCTACACGCTTTTTTCCTACGATCCGGAATATTCGGCCGTCCGGAGCTTTAACCGGGCCAACGAATCGCCCTTTCACATCTGGCAGCAGTGCTACTCGGGCATTGAAAAGGCCAACCTGGTGATTGCCAACGTACCGGACATCAACATGAACACCACCCGCCGCGACGAAATCGTGGGGGAAGCCTACTTTTTACGGGGCTTTTTCTACTGGATGCTGACCAAAAACTTCGGCGACGTGGTGCTTAAAACCGAGCCCAGCACCTCCGAAGCCGCGGCGGTAGCGGCGCAGGTACCGGCCGCCCAGGTGTACGAACAGATTTACAGCGACCTGACCGCCGCGGCCGCCGGCCTTCCTTCCGGACCAACCGGCGTTCAGGCGGGACGGCCTTCGAAGGAAGCGGCCCTGGGACTGCACGCCAAGGCGGCGCTATACGGCGAAAACTGGGCCGTGGCGTTGCAGAAGGCGCAGGAAGTCATCGGCAGCGGCCGGTACTCCCTGATGCCCGACGTGCGGGACGTGTACAACCCGGACCGGGAAGCGGCGGCCCGCGTGGAGAACATGTTTGCCTTCGAAAGCGACAATACCAACCCCGGCCGTACCTCCCAGATCATGGGCCTGTACGGACCGGCCAACAGTGCCGGTGCCGCCTACGGGAATTCCACCTTCGGCTCCATCTTCGCCTACCCGGCTTTTTTCAGTTCGTTTGACCCGGCTGACAAGCGCCGCCAGTTGCTCGATACCTTCTACGTGAACCGCACCGGGGCAGTGGTTCCCCAGCGCAGCATCACGCCCATTACGCCCCGGGGGGTGCTGGTGAAAAAATACCAGGACCCGGCCTCGGTGGGGGGCAACACCCGCGTCAACATTCCCCTCCTGCGCCTTGCCGACGTGTACCTGGTTGCCGCCGAGGCCGAAGCCCGGCTCAACGGGCCCACCGGCCCCGCGTACAACTCCCTCAACGTGGTGCGCCGGCGGGCCGGGTTGCCGGACCTGGCGCCCGGGCTAAGCCAGGAGGCGTTTGTCAACGCGGTGTTGCAGGAACGGGCCTGGGAACTGTTTTCGGAAGGAGACCGCTGGTACGACCTGACCCGCACCAATACCTTTATGCAGGTGATTCCGCAGGCCGTCAACGACGTATTCCCGCGCCGGAGCCCGCAGCCCAAGCACCGCTACTTTCCCATCCCGGCCGATGAGGTGGCCGCCAACCCGCAGGTGTCGCAGGCGCCTGGCTGGTAGGGGTCCGGTCCCGGTTTAACAATTGATGAATTAAGTAAGCAGACAGAATTAAATTATAGATTTTAAATTATGGATTTTAGATTATAAACCACTGATGGTCATAGGATATATAATGTAATTCATAATCCAAAATCCATAATTTAAAATTAGACTTCCACTTACCAACCGAATTCCGTGAAACAAGTGATTTATTCGAGAAATCTCTTTTTACTGCTGTGTGGGTGGGTACTGGTGGCGGCTCCCGCCCACGCGCAGCGGAACGTTTCCCTTGCCAACTCCGCCTTGCGCGTGGCGTGGGCGAAAAAAGGGAACGGTTACCGCATCACCCGGGTGGCCGTGGCGGAAGGGAGCCGGGCGACGGAAATGAACCTGCCTTCCGGCGAGTACACGATCCTCTATTCGGCCGGCAAACCCGATTCGCTCCCCCTTTTCGACCAGGTGGGCGAACACGCCCGGACCTTCCCCGAACCCATCTATAAGTACATCACCAACACCTGGCACGACAACCTCAGGCCCGTGCCCATGAACACGGCCGGTACGGCCCGGCAATTCTTCCCGGCCGAGGCCCGGCAGACCGACCCCGCGCAGGTTGCCTTTACGCACGCCACGCCGGAAGCCCGGTTGCAAGCCACCTGGCGGCTCGACCCGGCGTACCCGAACGACATCCGCGTCACGCTGCAACTCACGGCCCGGCAGGCCGGGTACTTTTCCCTGGCCACGCCCACGCTGGCAACCCTGGCCGAAAGCGACCTGGCGTGGGGCATCATTCCCGGCCATTTGCAGGGAAAAGCCTTGCAGGATGACCTGGTGCTGGGCTACGCTTACGGCCAGGGCATTCCCCGCAAGCCCATCCTGGTGCGGGACCGGACGGCCAGCACCCTGGCCCCGCTGCTGAGCCACCGCAACGGCCTCACGCTGGCGGTGATTCCCGACCCCGGTACGGCCCGCCACCCCTGGCAGCAGGACCGGAATACGCACGCGGATTGGGAACTGGGCTTGTCGCTGATGAACCGCCGGGCCGAACTCACGCCCACGGCGTACCACCCGGTGCTAGGCGAAAAAGGGTCTTTCCTAAATGCCGGCGAGACCCGCACCTTTTCCTTCCGCTACACGCTGCAAGCCGCCGACTGGTACCCCGTCTACCGGCACGCCATTTACGACGTGTACCGCTTCCGCGACTTCCTGGCGCTGAAAAGTACCCGGCAATCGCTGACGGATCGCATCCAGGCCATGCACCGGTACGTGGTCAACGACAGCACGTCGCTGTGGCGGGTGGAAAGGTTCAAGGGGCAGGCCATCGGGGCGCAGGCGTACCTGGGCGGCGTGGTGGGCTCCGACAAGGACGCCATGAAGAACTCCGACTACGGCGCCATGTGGATGCTGGCCCGGATTTCGGGCGATTCGGCGCTGGGCAAAACCCGGCTGCCCTACGCCCGCAACTTCAAGCTGGTGCAGCAGCAGGGCGAACCCGGCTTTTTCCAGGGCGCCGCCGTGGGGCAGTACTACCTCTCCAAGAGCAGCCGGTTTACGGAAGAATGGGGGCCCTACGTGGAACCCATCGGCCTGACCTACTACACCATGCTCGACCTCGGCAACGTGCTGCTGTTCGAGCCAAACGACGCCCAACTGAAGGAACGGCTCCGGCTGGGGGCCGAAAAGCTGCTCGCCTGGCAGCACCCCGACGGCGGCTGGGAAGTAGCCTACGACCGCGCCACCGAAAAGCCCCGCTTTACCGAACTGCGGGACCTGCGGCCCACGTTCTACGGCCTGGTGGTGGCCTACCGGGTGCTGGGCGACCCCCGGTACCTGGACGCCGCCCGCAAGGGCGCCGACTGGTTCGTGGCAAATGCCGCGGACCGGGGGCACTTCCTCGGCGTGTGCGGCGACCTGCGTTTCGTCCCCGACTTTGCCACCGGCCAGAGTGTCCAGGCCCTGCTCGACCTGTTCGATATCACGGCCGACAACCGCTACCGGGAAGCGGCCCTGCGCACCGCCCGGCTCTACACCGCTTCGGTGTATACGCACCCCATTCCGACCCGGGAAAAGAAAACGGTGAACGGCGCCGAACGCGAAGACTGGGAGATCAGCCAGGCCGGGCTGAGCTTTGAACACGGCGGCAGCATCGGGTCGGCGGCCATCAACGGCCCCATTCTGCTGGCGAGCCACGCGGGAATGTTCGTGCGCCTCTTCGGCATGACGCAGGATTCGCTGTTCCTGGACATGGCCCGGGCGGCGGCCTGGGGCCGGGATGCGTTCGTGCACCAGCCTACGGGCGTGGCTTCCTACTACTGGCGGGCCATGAACGCCGGGGCCGGCCCGTACCCGCACCACGCCTGGTGGCAGGTGGGCTGGATCACCGACTACCTGCTTTCCGAAGCCGGGTTGCGTTCGGGCGGCCGGATCACGTTCCCGCGGGGGTTCGTAACGCCCAAAGTGGGGCCGCACCAGACGTACGGCTTCGCGCCGGGAGAAGTATTTGGTCAGGCGGCCGCGTTGTATCTGCCCGAACACCTGGTTCGCGTCGGCGACCCCCACGTGGATTACTGGGGGGCCCGGGCTACCGTCAATAACAATCAGTCCAACCGGCTGTACCTGCTACTGCTCAACAACGACGACGAGGCCCGCAAAACCGAAGTATCCCTGAACCCCGGCCAGCTCGTGCCGGGGCGGCGGGCCACCGTCCGCAAAGCCGAACTGCTCGATGAGGCCGGCAACAAAAAAACGGACCTGCCCGTGGCCGGCGCCTGGCAGGTGGAGTTGCCCGCGTTCGGGCTGGCGGTTGTGGCAGTGGAGTATGAATAATGGCTGTATGGTTGGATGGCTATATGGTTGATTGTTGGATGGTTATACTGACTTGTTTTTATTATAAAGGACCGTTTCCCATCCATTCGCCCACGTAGCCATTCAGCCATATAACCATACAGCCATCCAACCATATAACTTTGACCTTCAATCCATATTCCCCCGCCCCATGAGGCCATTTTTCGCATGAACACGACCATTGATACCGCCGTCATTTTTGTTTTTTCCGCCTTCGTGCTGGGCATCGGTTTGCTGTTTGCGCGCACCGGCCGGAACCTCAAATCCTTCTTTGCGGGCGGGGAAGCCGTGCCCTGGTTCATCGGCGGGCTGTCGCTGTTCATGAGCTTCTTTTCGGCCGGCACGTTCGTGGCCTGGGGCTCCATTGCCTACAAACACGGGTGGGTCGCCGTTACCATCCAGTGGACCATGTGCCTGGGCGGACTCGTGACGGGCCTGTACCTGGCCCCCCGCTGGAAAGCCACGGGTGCCCTCACGGCCGCCGAATTCGTGAAGGAACGCCTGGGCGGCACCGTGCAGAAGTGTTTCATCTACATTTTCATGCTCGTGTCGCTGTTCATCAAGGGCTCCGTGCTCTACCCGGTCGCCAAGCTGGTGAGCGTGTCGCTGGGCTTCTCGCTGGTGCCGAGTACGGTGGTGCTGGGCCTGTTCATGATCGCCTATACGGCCGTGGGGGGCCTGTGGGCCGTCATGGTCACCGACATCCTCCAGTTCGTCATCCTTACGGCGGCCGTGCTCATCATTCTGCCCCTGGCGGCCAAAGCCGCGGGCGGCCTGGAAGGCTTCGCGCAGCAGGCCCCCGACGGCTTTTTCGACCTGCTCAACGGCGAGTACACGCTGGGGTTCGTGCTGGCCTTCGCCCTCTACCACATCTGCTACATCGGCGGCAACTGGACCTTCGTGCAACGCTACACCAGCGTCGACAGCCCGGCCGCGGCCCGCAAGGTGGCCTTCCTGTTCGCGGGGCTGTACTTGATTAGCCCGGTGGTCTGGATGCTGCCGCCGATGTTGTATAAGGTCATCAACCCCGGCCTCCAGGGGCTCGACACCGAAAACGCCTACCTGATGGTGTGCCGGCTGGTGCTGCCCTCGGGGCTGATGGGCCTCATGCTCACGGGCATGTACTTCTCCACCTCCGCCTCGGCCAACACGACCCTCAACGTGGTGTCGGCCGTGTTTACCAACGACATTTACAAGGGCCTGCTCAACCCCGGCGCCACCGACCGGCAACTCATGTTCGTGGCCCGGGCGTCGTCGTGGCTCTTCGGCGTGGGCATGATCGGCATTGCGCTGCTGGTGCCGGCCGCCGGGGGCATCGTGGAGGTGGTGCTGAGCATCGGGGCCATTACGGGCGGCCCGCTGCTGGCCCCGCCGGTGTGGGCCCTCTTTTCCAAAAGGCTCACCGGCCGGGCCACCCTGTGGATCACGGGGGGAAGCCTGCTGGTCAACCTGGCCGGCAAAATCCTGCTCCCGCTGCTGGCCGGTTTCAGACTCACCCGCGGCCAGGAAATGACCCTGGGCGTGGGCCTGCCCCTGCTCCTGCTGATCGGCTACGAGCTTTGGGCGGCGTGGCGGGGCCAGGCCGACAGCGCGGACTACGGGCGGTACCAGGCCGCGAAAGCCGGGAAAAAGGCGGCCCAGCTCCTGGAAAGCGAAGCGGAAAAAGAGGCCGTGCACCAGCAAAACCGCTTCGGCCTGCGGGTCATTGCCTTCTCGCTGGTGTTCACGGCCGGGCTGTTGTTCCTGCTGAGCTGGCTCACCACCAGCGGCACGGGCCTGGTGGCCGGCATTGCCGCGGTGATCGGGCTGCTGGCCTACGTACCCTGGCGGGCCGCCGAACGGCTGCGGATGTCCCAACAATCCCTCAAAATCAATTCCTGATGCGCCTGCTTACGCTGTTACTCTTCCTCCTGCTGGCCCTGCCGGCCGGCGCCCAGTATACCCTCCGCGAGCCAGACGCGGTGCCCCTGCACGGGGCGTGGCATTTCACCCTCGACCCCGCGGCGGTCGGGGCGGGCGAAGGGTGGTACCGGGCCGCCTACCCCACCAACCGCTGGGACCAGGTGACCGTGCCGCACTGTTTTTCGGTGGACAAGCGGTACCTCTTCTACACCGGCACCGTCTGGTACCGCCGCACGTTTCCCTGGCAGCCGGCACCCGGTCAGCGGGTGTTGCTCCACTTTGAGGCGGCCTACTACCAGTGCGGCGTGTGGCTCAACGACCGGCCGGTGGGCACGCACGAAGGAGGCTACACGCCCTTCGGGTTCGACGTGACGGAGTACCTCAACAGCGGCGACAATACGATTGCCGTCGCCGTGGACAACAACACCTGGCGGCGCGGCACCATCCCCGGCGCCAAGGACGAATACCGGGAAGCCGACGCCCCCGGCGGCCAGTTCCCCGGCTGGATGAACTACGGCGGCCTGGTGCGGCCGGTGTACCTGACGGTGGAGCCCGAGGTGTACCTGGAAAACGTGAAGGTAGAAGCCCAACCCGACCTGCAAAGCGGCACGGCCACCCTCCGCCTGCGGGCCCGGGTGCGCAACGCCTCGGCGCAGGCCGCCACTCCCCGGCTGACGGTCCGGGTCAGCCGGGACGGCAAACCGGTCCGGGCCGGCTGGAAAGTCAGTGCCGCCCCCGTGGCCCCCGGCCAGGCCGCCGTGCTGGAAGCCGAAACCACCCTGAAGGCCGGCGACGTGCAGCTCTGGAGCCCCGACGCGCCGCACCTTTACCACCTCGACGTGGCGCTGCCCGGCGATACCCTCCGGACACCGTTCGGCATCCGACGGGTGGAAGTGCGCAACGCGCAACTGCTGCTCAACGGCAAGCCCCTCCGGGCGGCCGGGGGCAACCGGGTGGTCGATTCCCCCGGGCTGGGCTCGCTGGAGCCCGACTGGCTGGTGGAGAAAGACCTGCGCCTGATGAAAGAAGCGGGCATGGAACTGAGCCGGCTCACCCACTACCCGCCCTCCGAAACGGTGCTTGACTGGGCCGACCGCCACGGCATGCTCATCATCAGCGAGGCCGGCAACTGGCAGCTCACCCCCGGGCAGATGGACAACGACACCATCCGGGACAAGTTCCGGGCGCAGTTCCGGGAAATGGCCGAACGGGACTGGAACCACCCCAGCGTCATTGCCTACAGCGTGGGCAACGAGTACCTGTCCGAAACGCCGTCGGGCCAACGCTGGACGAAAGACATGATTGCCTACGGCCGTGGCCTGGACGCCACACGGCTCTTTACCTTCGCCTCCATGCGGCTCAACCTGCTGCCCCAAAGTCCCGCCGACGAAGCCAGCCAGTACGTGGATTTCGTGTCCACCAACACCTACGGCAACCACGCGGCCGTGCTCCGGCGCATCCACGAACTGTACCCCGACAAGCCCATCCTGGTGAGCGAATACGGCCGCCGGGCCGACAGCCCCGACGGGGAAGCCGGGCAGGTGGCCCACCTGGACGCGTTCCTCCGCGACATCCGCACCATGCCCTACGTGGTGGGTGCGGCGTGGTGGTCGTTCAACGATTACCAGAGCCGTTACCCCGGCACCAACCCCGACGGCTATCGCCCCTGGGGGCTGGTGGGACCCGACCGGCAGCCCCGGCCCCTCTACGCGGCGCACCGGCGCGAGATGGCCCCGGTCACCCTCGAAAAAGTCAGTTCGCTGCCGGCCGGCAACGGGGTGACCGGGCTGCGGCTCCGCGTCACCGCCCGGAAGGATTTTCCCGCGTACGCCGTGCGGGGCCACCGGCTGCACGCCGGCCCGGCGACGCTGCCCATTCCCGACCTGGAGCCCGGGCAAAGCGCCGAACTGGTGGTGCCCGTGCGGGGCTTCGCGCAGACCGTCACGGTGGAGGTACGCAAGCCCACCGGTTTTTCCATTCTTCACCAATTGATTGACCTAACCAATGATTCGCGAAAGAGCAACCGATAGCCGGGCGCCCCGCACGGAGACGCTGCGGGCCGACCTGGTCGTAGTGGGCGGGGGACTGGCCGGCACGTGCTGCGCCCTTACGGCGGCCCGGGCCGGTACCAAAGTAATACTCGTGCAGGACCGGCCGGTGCTGGGCGGCAACGCGTCGAGCGAAGTGCGCCTGTGGGTGCTGGGGGCTACCTCGCACATGGGCAACAACAACCGCTGGGCCCGCGAAGGGGGCGTGATCGACGAACTCCTGGTGGAAAACACGTACCGCAACCCCGAAGGCAACCCGGTGATTTTCGACACCCTCCTGCTCGAAAAGGTGATGGAGGAACCCAACATCACGCTGCTGCTCAACGCGGCCGTGTTCGAGGTGCACAAGTCGGACCCCGAAACGATCCGCGGCGTGCGGGCTTTCTGCGCCCAGAACAGCACCTTCTACGACCTTTCGGCGCCCCTGTTCTGCGACGCGTCCGGCGACGGCATCGTAGCCTTTGCGGCCGGGGCGGCGTTCCGGATGGGCGCCGAGTCGCGGGAAGAATTCGGGGAAGGGTTTGCGCCCACGGCCGAGTACGGCGGGCTGCTGGGCCATTCCCTGTACTTCTACTCGAAGGATGCGGGCAAGCCGGTCCGGTTCGTGCCGCCGGGGTACGCCTTGCAGGACATCACCAAAATTCCCCGCTACCGCCGTTTCAACGCCAAAGAGCACGGCTGCCAGCTCTGGTGGATCGAGTACGGCGGCCGGCTCGACACGGTGCACGACACCGAAAAGATTAAGTGGGAACTCTGGAAAGTGGTGTACGGGGTGTGGCACTACATCAAAAACTCGGGCAACTTTCCCGAGGCGGAAAACCTGACGCTCGAATGGGTGGGCCAGATTCCGGGCAAGCGCGAAAGCCGCCGGTTCGAGGGGGATTACATCCTCCGCCAGCAGGACATCGTGGCGCAGCGCGAACACTACGACGCGGTGGCCTACGGGGGCTGGTCCATCGACCTGCACCCGGCCGACGGGGTGTTCAGCGAGCAGCCGGGCTGCAACCAGTGGCACAGCAAGGGGCTCTACCAGATTCCGTACCGCTGCCTCTACAGCCGCAACCTGCGCAACCTGTTTCTGGCCGGCCGCCTCATCAGCGTGTCGCACGTGGCCTTCGGCTCCTCGCGGGTGATGGGCACCAGTGCGTACGTGGGGCAGGCGGCCGGCATGGCGGCGGCTCTCTGCGCGGCGGAGGGGTTGACGCCCCGGGCGCTGGGACACCCCGACCAGATCGGCCGCCTGCAACGGGAACTCCAGAAGGCGGGGCAGCACATCCCGGGGCTGGCGCTGCATGATGCCCAGGACCTCACCCACCAGGCCACCCTGTCGGCCACCAGTGAACTGCACCTGGCGGAACTGCCCGCCGACGGGCCCTGGCTGCCGCTGGGGCACGCCACCGCCCAGATGCTGCCCGTGGCGCCGGGCAACCTGCCCGGGATTACCCTGCGGGTGGAAGCCGGCCAGCCCACGGTGCTGACGGTAGAACTCCGGCGCAGCAGCAAACCCGGCAACCACACCCCCGACGTGGTGCTGGAAACGAAACACATTCCGCTGCCCGCCGGCGTACAATCCCTGCCGCTTGCCTTCGAAAGCACGCTGGCGGAACCGGGATACGCGTTCGTGTGCCTGATGAAAAACGAATTGGTAAAGGTGCAGGCCAGCCAGTTGCGCGTCACGGGCCTCCTGTCGGTATTCAACCACACCAACCCCGCCGTGTCCAACTACGGCAAGCAGGAGCCGCCCCCCGGCATCGGCATGGAAGCGTTTGCGTTCTGGACGCCCATGCGGCGCCCCGGCGGGCCAAACCTGGCAATGCGCATTCAACCGGGCATCGCCTTGTTCGGCGTGGAGAACCTGCGCAACGGCGTGGGGCGGCCCACCTGCCGGCCCAACGCCTGGGTAGCGGCCCCCGGCGACGCCCGGCCGGCCGTAACCCTCACCTGGCCCGGCCCGAAGCGCATCCGGCGGGTGGAACTGAGCTTTGACCCGGACTGGGACCACCCGATGGAAACCGTGCTGATGGGGCACCCCGAAACGGCCATGCCCTTCTGCGTACGGGCGTACGCGCTCTGCAACGACCGCAACGAACGGGTGTACCACCAAACTGATAACCACCAGACCCGGAACACGATTGTGTTCTCAACCCCGCTGGAAACGACCCGCCTGGTGATTCACCTGGAAGCGACGCACGGGGGCACGCCGGCGTCCCTGTTTGAAGTGCGGTGTTATGAGTAGTATTAATTCATAATTCATAAAAGTGTCCCCTGGCGGACAGGTGCTGTCCCAATTCGAACAGGGCCGGGGGAGGCTTTGCCCGCCGGAGGGCCGTTTGGCGCGTCTGGGGCCCCTTGCGCCCGATTGGCAGGAGATTGGTACGCAGTAAAGGGAACGCGTATTCCATCCCGACCCTTATGAAAAGAATTTTGCTAGACTACCTGCACGCCGGGTTAATAACCACCCTCCGGAAAAATGCCCAGACGGCCCTCCTCGCCCTGGCCGTGTCGCTGTTGCTGCTTCAGACCAACCAACTTTCCGCCCAGACGGGCGGGGCCAAACCACGCATCGTGGTGGACGTGGCCCACGGACAGCGGTTCTGGAAAGATGCCGCCAGCGTGGCTAAAGATACGTCGGCCACCGCCCAGCGCGTCCGGTACCTGAACGGCGAGCTGGCTAAGAATGCCGCCGCCCTCAACGCCACCGTGAGCTACCTCAACGCCCCCATCACCCCGGCCGCCTTAGCCAAGAGTGACGTGTTGTTCATTCACATTCCTTCGGCCAGGTACACTCCCGCCGAGACCAAGGCCATCCAGCAATACGTTCAGCGGGGCGGTTCGCTGCTGATGGTAATGGACGCAGATTACTGGTCCACGCTGGAGCAAGTGAACGCCAACGACATTGTAAAGCCCTTCGGCATTGCCTACAAAGGCGACAATCCGGACGGGAAGGCGTCGGGCGGGTACACATCCCCGGGCAAAGTGGTTACGAAGCGGTTTTCGATTCCCTACCACGGGGCCAGGCTGGTGGAGGGGGGCACGCCGTTCTGCTTCAGCAACCAGACCGAACAGAACCCTTTCGGCGTGTATACGGAAGTGAAAAACGGCGGGAAAATCATCGCGCTGGGCGACGGCATGGCGGCCTTGTACATGAACAGCTGGGAAGGCGTGAACGACTACCAATGCAGTCCCTTCATGCAGGATGCACTGGCCTGGTTGCTTAAGTAAAAGGTTCAGCATGGAGAAAAGGGTTCACGCAAAGGCGGGTTTCACGCAAAGGCGCAAAGGGGGAGCGCAAAGACCGCAAAGATAGGACCGCAAGGATCGCAAAGAAAAACCGCAAGGGGCGCAAAGAAATCCGCGTTCCCCTTGCGATCTTTGCGTCTCCATTGTGCCCTTTGCGGTTCAGTTTTCTCGATACCCAATACCCACTACTCCCTTTCCTCCCTGTAACTCCGTCCCCCATGTCCATCCGATTGGTAGTATTCGACTTGGCCGGCACTACGGTGCGGGACAGCGACAACGTGCATTACTTCCTGCAGGAAGCCCTGCGCAAGGAAGGCGTCGTCATCTCCCGCCAGGACGCCAACGCCGTGATGGGCATTGCCAAGCCGGTCGCCATCCGCCAACTGCTCGAAGCCCGGCTCACCGACCATTCCCGCATTACCCCCGCCTGGATCGACCGCATTCACGGGCACTTTCTGGAAGGCATGATTGATTTTTACCGGCACGACCCGGGCGTCGCCGAAAAGGAAGGCGCCGGCGACACGTTCCGGGCCCTCCGGCAGCGGCACGTGAAAGTGGCCGTGGACACGGGTTTTGACCGGGACATCACCAACGCCATTTTTGAACGGCTGGGCTGGCTGGAAGCCGGGTTGCTGGATGCCAGCGTCACCAGCGACGAGGTGCCCCGGGGCCGGCCTTTCCCCGACATGATCCACCGGGCCATGCAACTGACGGGCACCCGGACGGCGGCGGAAGTGGCAAAGGTAGGAGATACAGCCTCCGACCTGCTCGAAGGCCAGGCGGCCGGCTGCCGCTGGGTGATCGGCGTCACCACCGGCGCCTTCCGCGAGGAGGAACTACGCCCCTATCCGCATACGCACCTGATCCGGCAGGTCGCCGAAATCCTGCCCCTGCTGGAAGCGGATGCGTAAAGAACGGGAGGATTTTTTTATCTTAGATCGAAACAGTGATCAAATGGAAAACCCTTCCATTGCCCGGGTGTACGTGCAAAAGATGCACAACCACCAACTGCGGGAGGCCGCCGATGAACTGGCGGTAGAAGAGCCGCTCGAAATCAGCCTGCGGTACGGCAGCAAAGACCGCCCGGTTGCCAAAGCGGTTTCGGTTACAATGCGCACGCCGGGACACGACGAAGAACTGGCGCTGGGGTTTTTGTGGACCGAAGGCATTATCCAGCGCGCCGGACAGGTGGCCGGGACCGGTATAGCAGGCGAGAACAAAGTGGTGGTTACGCTGAAGGAAAACGAAGAACCGGTACTGCAACAGGCCGAACGCAATTTCTATACAACCTCCAGTTGCGGGGTGTGCGGCAAGGCCAGCATCGGGGCCATCCGGACGGTGTCGCCTTACCCGGACAACCCCGACCAGATCGGAGTAGATGCCGCGGTGTTTTACGGGTTGGAAGACGAACTCCGCAAGCAACAACGCTTGTTTGCCAGCACGGGCGGGCTCCATGCCTCGGCCTTGTTCGACCTGGCGGGCCACCTGCTCATGCTGCGCGAAGACGTGGGCCGGCACAACGCCCTGGACAAAGTAATCGGCGCGGCCCTTCTGAAGGACGCCCTGCCGCTGGACCGGGCCATTTTGCTGCTCAGCGGCCGGGCCAGCTTTGAACTGGTGCAGAAAGCCACCATGGCCGGCATCAAAATCGTGGCGGCGGTGGGGGCGCCTTCGAGTCTGGCCGTACAACTGGCGCAGGAAGCGGGCATGACGCTGATCGGATTTTTACGGCACCAGGGGTTTAACCTCTACGCGGGGGCGCACCGGATCAGGGCCGGCTCGTGATGGTACACGGATTGAACGAATGGTTGAATGGCTGTATGGTTGAATGGTTATATGGCTATATGGTTGAATGGCTGTATGGTTGATCCAATGAGTTATTTAACCATCCAACAATCAACCATATAGCCATATAACCATTCAACCATTCAGAGTACTACTCTCGACGTACGTAATACAAATCACTAATCGCATTCGGTATGGGCAATGAAGAAAAACCAACGGCGGGCGCCGAAAACCCCGAAGCCCTGACGGGGCTGCAAAGGGGCAAGATCAGAAAATCAGCCGCCGGTTTGGAAGCCGTGGTCGTGAGTGGAAAACAGGTTTTTTCCGAAGCCGGGGTCGTACGCGGGATGAAAGCCCTCAACCAGTTGAACAAAAAAGGGGGCTTCGACTGCCCGAGTTGCGCCTGGCCCGACCCGGACGATGAGCGGTCGGCCCTCGGGGAGTACTGCGAGAACGGGGCGAAAGCCATTGCCGAAGAAGCAACGACCAAGAAACTAACGGCCGCTTTCTTTGCCAAGCATTCGGTGGCGGCGCTGGCCGCCCTGAGCGACTACGAAATCGGTAAAAAAGGGCGCCTGGCCCAGCCCCTGTATTTGCCCAAAGGCGCCAGTTATTACCAGGCCATTGCCTGGGAAGAGGCTTTCGACAAGATTGCCGCGGAGCTAAACGCCCTCTCTTCTCCCGACGAGGCCATCTTTTATACGTCGGGTCGCACCAGCAACGAAGCGGCTTTTCTGTACCAGCTTTTCGTGCGGGAGTACGGCACCAACAACCTGCCCGATTGCAGCAACATGTGCCACGAAAGCAGCGGCGTAGCCCTGGGTGAATCCCTGGGCATCGGCAAAGGTTCGGTCACCCTCGAAGACTTCTACCACGCCGAAGTGATCCTGATCCTGGGGCAGAACCCGGGCACCAACCACCCGCGCATGCTTACGGCGCTGCAAAAGGCCAAAGCCAACGGCGCCACCATCATTTCGATCAACCCCTTGCCCGAAACCGGCCTGATGGGCTTCAGCAACCCCCAGCAACTCAAAGGCATGATGGGCGTGCGTACCCCGCTGACCGACATTTTCCTGCCGGTACGGATCAACGGGGACATGCCTTTGCTCCAGGCCCTCGAAATCCGGTTGCTGGCGGAGGAAGCCCGGCACCCCGGTTCGGTCGTGGACGGCGATTTTGTCGCAACCAACACCACGGGTTATGCCGATTTCGCTGCGCACCTGCAACGCCTCGACTTCGAAGGGCTGGTCCGGCAATCGGGCGTGGACCGGGCCCGGATCGAGGAAACCGTGGAGGTGTTGAAACACAAGAAAAAGATCATTGCCTGCTGGGCGATGGGGCTTACGCAGCACAAAAATGCCGTGGCGACCATCCAGGAAATCGTAAACCTGCTGCTGCTCAAAGGCAGCATCGGCAAGCCGGGCGCCGGTACCTGCCCGGTGCGGGGCCACAGCAACGTGCAGGGCGACCGCACGATGGGCATCTACGAAAAACCCGCCCCGGCTTTGCTGGGGGCACTCGAAAAGAATTTTGGGTTTACGCCCCCGCCGCACGCCGGGTACGACGTGGTGCAGAGCATCCAAGCCATGCACGCCGGGAAGGCCAAAGTGTTTTTTGCCCTCGGGGGTAATTTTCTTTCGGCCACCCCCGACACGCAGTACACGGCCGCCGCTTTGCGAAAATGCCGCCTCACTGTGCACGTATCCACCAAACTCAACCGGAGCCACCTGGTGCACGGCGAACAGGCCCTCATCCTGCCCTGCCTGAGCCGCAGCGACCAGGACGTGATCAACGGCGCGGCGCAACTGGTGAGCTGCGAAAACTCGATGGGCGTGGTGCAGGCCTCGCAAGGCGTGTTGAAGCCCGTCTCGCGGCAGTTATTGAGCGAACCCGTGATTGTCTGCCGGCTGGCAAAAGCGACGCTGGGGAGCCGCAGCAAGGTGGACTGGGACCGCTACGCCGGGCACTACGACGCCATCCGGGAGGCCATTGAAAGCACCATTGCCGGCTTCCACAACTATAACCAGCGGGTACGCGTTCCCGGGGGATTTTACCTGCCCAACTGCAACCGGGAAGGAAAATTCAACACGGCGTCGGCAAAAGCCCACTTCCAGGTTGCCACCTTTACCGAGCCGCCCTTGCAGCCCGGCGAACTGCTGATGATGACCATTCGCAGCCACGACCAGTTCAACACGACCATCTACGGCCTCGACGACCGTTACCGCGGCATTTACAACGAGCGGCGCGTGGTCCTCATGAACGCGCACGACCTGGCGGAGCGAGATTTGAAGGACGGTGACCTGGTGGACCTCACCAACGACCACGGGGGAAAAGTGCGGCGGGCCAGCCGGTTTGTGGCCGTCCAGTATCCCATTCCGCCGGGGTGCGCGGCCACGTATTTCCCGGAAGCCAACGTACTCGTGCCCATTTCGAGCGTCGCCGACAAAAGCAACACTCCGGCCTCCAAAAGCGTCGCCATCCAAGTAGAAAAACACGGTGCGTAGCTATATGGCTGGATGGCCTCACCCCCGGCCCCTCTCCCAAGGAGAGGGGCCGGGGGTGAGGCCATCCAGCCATTCCTATAATCTGCCCAGTGCCCGCCACAGGGCGAGTTCCTGGCTGAACCGGTCGTTGATTACTTCGCAGGTGGTATCGATGCGCATCGTGGGCCGCGCTTTCAGGGTATAGGCCGGCCATTCGGGGGCGCCTTTGGCCGCCGGTTTGCCGGTGCGGGCGAAGGTAGTCCACAACTCGGCAAAATGATGAGAGGCGGCAAACCGTTCGGGCCGGTTGCCGCCGAAGAAGCTCTCTTTGGGCGCCGACCCATCCCGGGGCGGAAATTCATTGTTGAACTTGAACGAAATGTCCATGGCGTGCGGCGTGCCCATCGCATACTCCGTGCCGGGGATCTTTTTCTCGGTCTTGTAGCCGAAATTGTACAAATACACCGGGGCCCCCTGCTGCCTGGCCTTTTTCTCGGCAATGTCCACCGAACCCAGGCCCATCATCGTGATCGAGGCGATGGCTACGTACAGATCAGGGGCCGAGGCCGCGGGGTTTGCTTTCCGGTAGGTTTCGATGATCTTCCGGGTATCCGTTCCGTACTGTGGTTCCAGCTTTTGGCGCAGGCCCTCAAAATCAATGGAGAAGGTTTCGGTGTCTTTGCGCTCCCAGGCAAAGAAGGTGTATTCATCTTCGTTCCAGCCGACCAGCAACGGCTTGTCGCGCGACAGGGCCGGGGCGGTTGGATCAAAGGGGTGCTGGGGCAACACGAGGCCGTCCACCACGGGCCCGAAGCCCCCGTAATTGCGGCGCATAAAACCCCCGCTTTTGTTCTTTTCGATGAAGGGAGGCACGAAAGGCAGCTTGCTTTGCTGGCTGAGCAGATCGGCCGCGGGCACTTCCAGCAGTTTTCGCCAGTCCTTCGGGGCAATGTTGAGTTCCTTCAGCAACATGGCCGTCGTTTCGGCCGCTACTTCCCTGGGCGTCATGCGGACTCCCGGGCCGCTTTCAATCGAAGCCTTGTTGAAATAGGGGGCGGCCTCCGGCATGGCGTACAAACAGGAGGTTTTGGCCCCGCCCCCGGACTCGCCCCAGACCATCACGTTGGCGGGGTCGCCCCCGAATTGCGCAATGTTTTCCCGTACCCACTGCAATCCCGCCACGATGTCGAGCATGCCCATGTTGCCCGATCCGGCATAGTCGGGGCCGGCAATTTCGTCCAGGTACAGAAAACCCAGCAGCCCCAGCCGGTGGTTGGTTTCCACGACGACCACGTCGAAGTTGCGGGCCAGGTTGGTGCCGTCCTGGCTGGCCGAGCCCCCGGAGCCGATCACAAAACCCCCGCCGTGGTTGTAGAACATCACCGGGCGTTTCTTGTTGTCGTGGGCCGGCGTCCAGACGTTGAGGAACAGGCAATCCTCGGCCGGGGCCGGTTCGTTGCGCCGGGGCGGCTGGATGGCGGGGGCGCCCAATTGCAGGGCGTCGCGCACCCCCGTCCAGCGTGCAAGCGGGGCCGGCCGGCGAAACCGGCGGTCGCCCGAAACGCTGCCGGCGTAGGGGACGCCTTTGAAAACCGTTACCCCGTCGCTCCGGGTGCCCCGGATTTTTCCGTACGAAGTCTCCACTTCAACAAACTCGGCCGGTCTGCCGACGGCTGGAAAAACGTAGGATGGAACCGAGAACGCCGCCGCCGCCAGCGATAGCCGCGATAAAAAATCTCTTCTGCCGATTGGATTCATGGTACTTGGAAGATAACCCATTCCGTTGGGATGCAGGCCTTTCCGGCGCATTTATTTACCTATTTGCCAACCCGTTGTTGCAGGTGTTGCGGATACCGGGCTCCCTGCACCTGGATGCCCGAAAAGGCGCTTTCAATCTCCCGCAAATCCTCCGGCGTCAGGTCGATTTGCGCAGCCTTCAGGTTTTCTTCCAGCCGGTGCATTTTCGTGGTTCCCGGAATGGGCGCCATCCAGGGCTTTTGCGCCAGCACCCAGGCCAGGGCAATCTGGGCGGGGGTTGCGTTTTTCTGCCTGGCAAATGCACTCAGCTTCTCCACCACTACCTGGTTGGCTTTCCGGTTCTCTTCGGCAAAACGGGGGACGATGTTGCGGAAATCACCCGGATCAAACTGGGTGTTCTCATTGATGGCACCGGTCAGAAATCCTTTTCCCAAGGGACTAAAGGGAACGAAACCAATCCCTAATTCCTCCAGCGTAGGCAGGATTTCCCCTTCCGGTTCGCGCCACCACAGGGAGTATTCGCTTTGCAGGGCCGCTACGGGTTGCATGGCATGCGCCCGGCGGATGGATTGTACGCCGGCTTCCGACAGCCCGAAGTGCTTTACTTTTCCTTCCCCGATCAACTCCTTTACCGTTCCGGCCACGTCTTCCATGGGCACATTGGGGTCCACGCGGTGCTGGTAGTACAGGTCAATCCGGTCGGTTTTGAGCCGCTTGAGTGCCGCCTCGGCCACCCGGCGGATGTTCTCCGGCTTGCTGTTCATTCCCAGGTCGGTCTTCCCTCCTTCAAACCCGAACTTGGTGGCAATCACGACCTGGTCCCGGAAAGGTGCCAGGGCTTCCCCCAGCAGTTCCTCATTCCGGAAAGGGCCGTACGCCTCGGCGGTATCGAAGAACGTAACCCCCAGGTCGAAGGCCCGGCGGATGAGCTTAATGGCATCTTCTCTATTGGTTTCGGGTCCGTAGCCAAAACTCAGTCCCATGCAGCCCAGCCCCAGCGCGGACACTTCCAGGCCGCTGTTGCCTAATTTTCTTTTTTGCATTGTTTTCTGTTTTTTAAGTGGTGGATTCGAACCAGCAGTCAGCAGGATTATCTCCCGGTTACTGTCCAGTGTATTCTTCATCGGTTACTTCCTGCAACCAAAGGGTGGGCCCCAGGTGATTATTGGTTACCGCCACCTGCACAAACCCTTTATCGGCACTGGCTCCGTGCCAATGAGCAACATTCGGGGAGCATTTTACGACCTCCCCTTTGCGAAGTACTTTTTTCGGTTGTCCCTTTTCCTGGTAATATCCTACCCCCTTAATGACCAGCAGGATTTGGCCGCCCGGATGGGAATGCCACCTGGTCCGGGCTCCCGGTTCAAAAGTAACATTTCCAATTGCGGTTGGATTGATGCTGTCTGCGGCGATGAGCATTTTCAAATAGGCGGTTCCCTTGAAATTCTGGTTGGTAATTCTTTCGCCTCGTGGAAAAAGGATGCCCGGGTTTGATTTCTGCTTTTGCGCGTAGCTGCCGGTTGAGGTGCCAAGTGCTAGGCAGGCAAACATTCCAATTACGGTGGTTTTGATAGCCGGTGTTTGGTGGATCATCCTCATTGACAGATCATTTGGTTTGTTGCGGATTATAATTCTTAAGCACACCATCCAATACGGATTGCGCCGATGCCGCTTCTTTTTCCCCTGCGGAGGATTGTATAATCGTTACCAGTTGCTGCAACTGGCCGGGGGTCAAGCCTACGTTGAGAGAAATGTTCAAATGCCCCTGCAACATCGGTTCGACGCCGCCAATGCTGCTCAGCACGGAGAGGGTTACCAATTCTCTTTCGGCATAGCTCAGTACATCCCGCTCAAAAATGTCGGCAAACAAATGTTCCTTAAGGAAGGTATCAATTGCGGGAGCAAAGGCTGCATACCCCATGAGCGGACCCGCTTGCGGAGCACCGGTCAGTTTCCCCAGGATGTCCTTCCCCCGCTCATATTTGCTTCGCTCATCTTTAACCGGCGAGGCTTCTGCTCCCATTTGGTCGTTGATACCTTTGGCTTTTCGCGCCTCGAGTACCGACATAAAAGTTTGCAACCCGCGAATGCTGCGCGGAAAGCCACAATACGCATACAGATGAACCAGGGCTTCTTTGATTTGATTGACGGTTAAACCGGCATCTAAACCGTCATGAAGAGCTTTTGGTAAACCTGCCAAATCTCCCTTTGCCGCCAGGGCGGAAAGGGTAACTATTGCGCTTTGCTTACGGTCTAGCATCTGGCTTGCCTGCATCGGTTGTTGTGCGTTTACGCGGTTGAACAAGCCGGACAACAGCAGTCCCAGCACCAAGAAAATTTTAACTGGTGTCATACGAATTGTCTTTGCGTTTTCGAGCAGATCAGTCCAAACCCTTCTGCTTGAGGAATTGGGAGAGGTGATCGGCCACTTCTACGTTGTTGAGATCGGACATGGGAAAGTGGGTGTTGCCTTTAAAACCGATTTCGGGAAGGTAGATCAGGGTAACGTCTCCCCCGTGCCTGTTTACGGCATCCCGCCAGTGCTTCGCCATGGCAAGCGCCGCCCGCCACTGCTCCTGGCCGGGGTTTTCGGTGGGTTGGGCCGGGATGTAGTCACCGTAATAGATAATCACCGGAATTTTGGTTAAGTGCATAAAGTCGGCCATCGGAACCCCGACCGCTTGCAACCGGCCGCCTGCGTAAGAGATCGGCGGGGGTACTTCCCCTTCCGGAAATAAAAAGTTGCTTCCCGGTTCGTAAGAAACAATGGCTTTTACGTTCCGTTTTTGACTGCCGTGAGCCATCCTTGCCCGCCACTGTGGGAATGGGTCACCAGGATGCCCGGGCCGATTTTGTTGAACAAGGCCGATACCGCATCCGTGCTTACTTCGATGTCAAAAGGACCGGTGTTAGGCACCATATGACGAAAGAATTGATCTAAGGCTGCCGGGTCTTTGGGGAACTGAACCCCCGGATAGAACTCCCTGCCAACACCCATCCTGAAAATCCCAAACCAAAGCTGGTCGTCGGGTGCGGCGGCAATGGTGATGGGCTTGGTGCTCCGGCCGGCCCGTCCCCGCCGGGGCTGGTCGATCAGGTACACCGGAAAGCGGCGGCGCAGGAAAATGTTTTGAAAACCTTCCCGTCCATCGGGCGTCGTTTCCCAGGTTTTGGCCGACTGACCGTAGCCGTGCCAAAACACAAGTGGCAGTTTCCGGGCCTGCCGGGGTACCTGGTAAAAAACGTACGCATGGTCGCCGTGCAGGGTCTGCCCCTCCGAAGGCTGATTGGCTGGGTTAAATGCACCGTGGGCAATGGGGTCGAAGGTACCGGGAGCCGTAACCACGGTGCCGCCCACGGCGAAACTGCCTTGCTGCACAACCACCAACGGCCCGTTGCCTTCTTTGGTGGCCGCACAGGCAGTCATGAGCAGTACGGCCACAATTGCTAAAAGAACAGCATATGTCCGGTTTGTCTTTTTCACTTTACTGAGCAACATTCCTTTTGAGTTCATAAACCTTCCGCGCCATGCGCATCACTTGTCTGCTTGCAATTTTTGAAACATCAGGGGCATGGTTGCGGCATCCATCGCTTCCATGTCTATCAACTTCAACGATTTTACCATTTTAAGCGTCGTCGTTTTGTACTTCTGGAAGTGTGGTGTTTTCAGGTGTTGCTCGTAAGCCCTTTTGCTGGCGTACAGTTCCAGAATTCTCACCTGCGCAGGGGCTGCTTTTTGGTACATTGGAAAGATGGCAATCACCCCCGGCTCCCCTTTTACCGATGCCGCCGCTTCTTCTTTGAGGATGGCTTTGTATTCCTCCAGGTAAACGGGGTTTATTTCAATTTCTGAAAGCCGCACCATCATTTCCGGTTGCTGCGCCGAAGCGGTATGGCAGCCAACCATCATACCTGCCAGGATTAAAAAAGCAGTGATTGCCGTGTTTTTCATGTGACTTTGGGGGGGGTACACTGTAAAGAAAGTCATTTACCTGTTTCGGCCAAGCATCTTCTCGCCGTCATTCCGGAAGGAACCTCGTAGTGAGAAGCGATGCTTGATCTACATCACCAAGGTCCTCCGCGTAAGTCATTCATTGCATTTCACTACGAAGTTCCTTGCCGGATGACGGCGGGAAGGAGAGAAGCCGGCGTAATCCACTGAAAACCCTCTTTATGATGGAGTTACGGATCCGTATTTTTTAATGCTTCGCGTCGTCAGGCGTCATTAGCTTGGTGAACGACAGGGAGCCCAACATCCATTTGCCGTTCTCCTTGACATATACTTCAGTAACCATGAAGGGATTGGTTACTTCATTTCCCCCTACCACCGCCAACAGCGTAATTCGGTTTAGCAGGATGGCCGTGTTATCAATGATTTTGACGGAAACTTCGTGGATATCGGCTTTCTTATAATGGATTCCTCCACTTCTAATTACATTGACTTCCTGCTGCTTCCCCCAGCTTCCGCCCATATGGACGAACATGGACTTTTCGTGAAAGAGCGCCGCAAGCGTATCTGCTTTTTTTTCTGCCATCCAGCGCCACTTGTCCTTCGAGAGACGAATGATTTCTTGTTCTGCATCTGGGCTATTGGTTGCAGAAGCGCTTCTTTTGGTGGACTGTGCGAAGGCTCCTTGCACACTCAACAGTAAGAGACACAGTCCGAGAATGGATACTTTCATGGGGGTATTTATAGGTTTAGGATTAAGGATACTTCTCTTGGTTGGGGTGATTACACTGTCTATTTTTTGCCAGCGTATTCCGCATCAGTTACCCTTTGTCCCCAAATGGTTTTGCCTTTTTGCGTAGGGGATGTGGCCAGGTAGGCAAAGCCACCTTCCGGGGTTGCCCCGTGCCAATGGTCCACGCCGGGCAGGCATTTGATTACCTCTCCTTTGCGAACGGTTTGTCTTTGCTTGCCTTTTTCCTGGTAATAACCAGTACCCTCTGTGATGAGTAGAATTTGTCCCCCCGGATGCGTATGCCAGTCTAATCTTGCGCCGGGATCAAAGGTTGCAACTGAAATGCTGTAAGTGAAGACACTATCGGACTCACTCAGTTCGTTGAGCCAGACATTTCCCACGTGATGTACGTTGGCCGCTTTTTCCCCTTTGGGAAAGAGGGAAGCATTTTGCGCCACTGCCCCGGTAGACAGGGCGACAGCTAGTAGAATCGTATGCAACAGGGATTTCATCATTTTCTTTATTTGATATTTTATATTGATTTTATGGTTCTCGCCGTGAGTTACACCTCCAGTTTTCTTTCGCCCATCCATTACTCCAAACCCAAGGATGGGCATTTCCACCCTATTACTTATAGTTACCTTTTGCATGGTTGTAAGCAGTTAAAGGGTTGTGTACCTGATCGCTTTGCAAAGTTCTGCCGAATTCTGCTTCCAAATGGTATACGGATTCCTGATTTGTCTACCAATATTCCTGATTGGGGAGGGCGGCCCGCCGGAACCGCAGGGGAATCGGTAACTTAGCTTCAGTTAACCCAAGCCTGATATGGACAGTCTGCGCCGGTTTGAGACCGTAAATGATTACAACGCATTCAACAATACCGAAACCCGCCACCCGCTGGTGAGTGTGATTGACCTGTCGAAGGCCGCTCCCCGGCAAGCCTCCGGCATGTACTTTGGCTTTTACACGGTATTTTTAAAAGATGTCAAATGCGGTGACCTGCGCTACGGCCGGCATACGTACGACTACCAGGAAGGCACGCTGGTATTCATTGCCCCCGGACAGGTGGTGGGCGTGGACAACCCCGGCGTGACGTACCAACCGAAAGGCTACGCGCTGGTCTTTCACCCGGACCTGATCCACGGGACGGCCCTCGGGCGGCACATCGGGGACTATACTTTCTTCGGCTACCAATCCAACGAAGCCCTGCACTTGTCGGAACGGGAAAGAAAAATGGTGCTGGATTGCTTTTCCAAGATTGAATACGAACTGGAACACGCCGTTGACAAGCACAGCAAAAGATTGATTACTTCCAACATTGAACTGCTGCTGAACTACTGCGTCCGGTTTTACGACCGCCAGTTCATCACCCGCGACACGGTCAACAAAGGCATGCTGGAGCGTTTTGAAGGGTTGTTACAGGGCTATTTTGGGTCCGACAAACCGAGGACCAACGGCTTGCCCTCGGTGGCCTGGTGTGCGGGTGAGCTAAACGTATCGCCGAAGTATTTCGGTGACCTGGTGAAAAAAGAAACCGGCCAATCCGCCCAGGAATACATCCAGGCCAGGGTAATTGAAGCAGCCAAGGACAAAATCTTTGACCCGGGCAAAACCGTCAACGAGATTGCCTACGAACTGGGCTTCAAGTACCCGCAGCACTTCAGCCGTTTTTTTAAAGAACGGGTGGGACAATCCCCCAACGAATACCGCATGGTTCACTACAATCCCAACTAAGGAGTTGTTGGTTGTTCGAACATCATAGGCTGGGAAGGATCAAGCGGACGCTTGGGAGGGGAAGGCACCGGCGGACGCCTGCGCCAGCTTGCGCGGGGTGACGGATATAAACGGGGAACCGGATCAGATGGGCCGGCGCAGCCCAGTCCCGCAGGGACGCAACATCGGTAGAAAACGCACCGTTCCTCTTTTTTTAGTCCCGTAGGGACGAAATACGAGCAAGGCAATCACACCAATGGCACAAGCACTTGGTGGGCAAAAAGCTACTCCGTTTTGTCGCTCCTGGCTACCGATATTCCGTCCCTACGGGACTGGGCTGCGCCGGCTCAGATAACCCGTCTGACTTCACTTACTTCACTCTTGCAGGGAAAAGGGAGTAAAATGGCTTTTGAATCAGCCATACAGCCATACAGCCATCCAACCATCATTTGCCCCTGCGAGTCCATTCAACGCGCCAGGAACTGCTTTGCCAGGGCCAGTTCGGGCCGGGGGGAAGGAGTGGTTTGGGCCAACCGGACCAGCTGCCCGTAATACGCCCCGGCTTTTTGGCGGTCGCCGGCTTTCTGGGCCGCCAGGCCGGCCCCGTACAGGCCATTGAACCGGTTGGGATGATCCTTCAGGGAGGTTTCGTAGGCCGCCAGGGCCGCCGCGGGCTGGTTCAGCGCCAGCAGCAGGTCGGCCATCAGTTCCCGGGCCGGCAGCACCTCGCCCGGCGTTACCGGGTGTTTCTCCGTTTGCGCTTCCAGTTCGGCGGCCCGCTGCATGTGCTCCAAGGCCTCGGCGTGCTTGCCCCGCTTGAAAGCGAGCCACGCCTGGCCGGTACCCACCTGGATGCCGACCAGGTTGGCTTTGTAGACGTCCTTCTGCCCGGTGAGCACCGCTTGCAGCCGGACCAGTTCGTCCAACTCGGCCTGCGCCTCCGGCAGCTTGCCCAGGTGGACGTTGCCCATCAGCCGGGTAAAGTGAAAAATGGATTTTTGCCAGGGAAACGTTGCCCAGGGAAGGCCGGCCGGTTGCACCGGCAGTACGGCCGCCTCGGCCCAGCGCCGGTTTTCCAGCACGTACCGGGCGGGGATGGCGGCGTACGCGTAGGCTACTTTGAAGTTGACCGGGCTCACCTCTTTGATCGTTTGGAGGTACTGCCGCAACTCGCCGGCCTGCTGGTTGTTGCCCTCCTGCAAATAGGCGTACATGAGGTAGTCCAGGCCGTGCAGTTCCTCGTCCCAGTGCCCTTTGATGCCCGCGGCCTCGGCGTAACACTGGGCCGAAGAAACCGAAGCCTTATTGGATTGAATGCATTCGGACCACAGGCCCAAGCGGGTAAAAATGTGCGAAGGCATGTGCAACGCGTGCGCCGAGGAGGGAGCCACCGAAGCGTACTTGCGGGCGGCGGGCAAGGCCAGGCCAGCCAGTTCCGGGTAGTCGTAGGCGTGGATCAGGTAATGAATGATGCCGGGATGGTCGGGCCCGGCCGGGGACAGGCTGGTGAGCAGGGCGCCGGCTTTCTTCTGCCGGCTATAGGTCTTGTCGGCCGGGTCGGCGGCGGCCGTAAGGGCCAGGGCGTAAAAGACCGACGCGTCTTTGTCGGCCGGGTAGTCGGCGGCCAGCTTTTCCATCGCCTTCTCGAACCGCAGGCAGCGGGTACGGTGTTCGGCCTGCTCCCAATCCTGGTAGTAGGCGGCAATGGCGGCCAGGTAATCCGCGTCCCGGTCCGAGGGGCGGGGGAGGGCCCGGGCGAATCGGATGGCCCGCTGGCCCTTGCGCAATTCCGCTTCCGAAGGGGGCGTCCAGAGGGGGTGAAAATTGCTCATGGCGACGCCCCAGTAGGCCAGGGCACAATTTGGGTTTTCCGCGATGATGCGGGCGAACACCTTTTCGGCCTCGTCGTATTCGAAGGAATGCAGCAGGGCCAGGGCCAGGTTGAAGTCGGCCGCCGCGCCCGGGCAGGAAGTGGCAAAGGCAACCTTGCCAAATTCCTGGTCGGGTGGGCCGCACGTAATGACTGCGCCCCGCTTGAGTTCCAGCGCCGCCAGGGCCGACTGGCGGTCCGCACCGGTGCGGTCGGCGGTTTTTTGCCGGCAGGCGAACGACAGCCCGAGCAGCAAGACGAAAAACAGGACGCTGAATGCCCGTGGGTTCATGGGTTGCATGGCGGATGAATGGTTGGATGGTTGCACGGCTATATGGCTGAATGGCTATATGGTTTTGCTTACGCCCGCACCACTTACCGACCATCAGCCATTCAGCCATATAACCATGCAACCATACAGCCATTCAACCATATAGCCATATTATAACAAAAAGCGCTTAAAGTCAACCGGCGTCAGCGGCGGTCCTGGGGACCAATGCCCACCTCAGTTTTGGCGGTAACGGCTTCGACGGGCACGTTTTCCTGCTTTTTGCCCACGATCAGGCGGATCGAACTGTTGTAGCTGAAGTAGTTCCACGTCCAGTTGAGGAACACCAGGAACCGGTTGCGGAACCCCACAATGGAAATCAGGTGGATGAACGTCCAGATCAGCCAGGCCCGGAATCCCTGCGTGCGGTACTCTTTTTTGAAGATCTTCAGGTCGGCTACCGCGTGGTTGCGGCCAATGGTCGCCATGGCGCCTTTGTCGTTGTACTTGAATGGGTGCATCGGCTTGCCGGCCAGCAGGCGCACCAGGTTTTTGCCCAGCAGCTTGCCCTGCTGCATGGCCGGCTGGGCCATCATCGGGTGTCCTTCGGGATACGCCTCGGAGAGCATGGCCGCCACGTCGCCGAGGGCAAACACGTTTTCGTAGCCGGCCACCCGGTTGCAGGCATCCACCTGCAAGCGGTTGCCCTTCAGAATGCTTTCCGGCCGGATGCCCTTGAACAAAGCCCCGCTGACCCCCGCGGCCCAGATCACCGTGCGGCTGATGAGCGTCTCGCCGCTGTCGAGGGTGACCGTGTACCCGTCGTAGGACTTCACCCGCCGGTTCAGCCACACTTTCACGCCAAACTTCTCCAGGTACTCCAGCGCTTTCCGGGCGGCTTCCTCCGACATTCCTTTCAGCAACTGAGGGCCGCTCTGAATGAGGTGGATGTCCATCTTGATAAAATCCAGTTCCCGGTAATCCTGCGGGAATACGTGCTTGCGCAGTTCGCTCAGGGCGCCGGCCAGTTCTACCCCCGTGGGGCCGCCGCCCACGATCACGTAGTCCATCAGGCTGTTGAGCTGCTCTTCCTCCTCGATTTGCAGGGCTTTTTCGAAGTTGGTCAGCACCGTATTGCGCAGGGCCACGGCGTCTTCCACGTCCTTCATGGGCAGGGCTTTTTCCTGGATTTGCGCGTTGCCGTGGTAGTTGGTTTCGGCCCCGGTGGCGATCACCAGGAAATCGTAGTGGATCAGGCCGATGGACGTTTCCACCAGCTGCTGCGCGGTATCCACCGACTGCACCTCGGCCAGGCGGAAGTAGAGGTTTTGCTGCGCCTCAAAAATTTTGCGGAAGGGATGGATGATGGAAGTGGCATCGATGCCCGCCGTGGACACCTGGTAGAGCAGGGGCTGGAAGGTGTGGTAGTTGGTGCGGTCGATGAGTATGATCTGCACGTCGGCCTTGCGCAAGGCTTTGGCGAGCTGGAGCCCGGCAAACCCACCGCCAATGATCACAACGCGCCGTTTCCCGGTACTGGCAATTTTTGCTTCGGTAACCATCCTGCAATCCGCTTAGGTGAGTGGAATCTTAGGGGGCAATATACGCGATTCCCGACAGTCGTTGCCACTCTGGCCGGACATCCGTATATTGAAACCCACCCGGCAAGCAAAGCTTCCGGAGATAATGGGGTGTTCGTTATTCGTTGTTGGTTGTTCGTACCGGAATGGTTTCATGTACAGTCAAGCTTGGTTAAGAATGCGTCAACGTTCGATCAACCAACAACGATCAACCAATAACTACCCAAGTACTTACGTTAATTCTCAATCACTTTTTAACCCTTCCACCCGTATGTCCGGACCCGTACCCCGCAGAGAATTCATCAAACAGGTGACGGCCGCCGGCATGGGCCTGGGCGTCACCGGGTTGCCGTCGCCGGCCATCCTGGCGGGCGGTTCGGCCAACGAAAAACTGGTGGTCGCCATCATGGGCACCAACGCCCGCGGCGCGGCCCTGGCCGAAGGATTTGCCCGCTTGCCCGGCGCCGAAGTGGCTTACATCTGCGACGTGGACGACCAGGCCATCGGCAAGGGCCTGCAAGCCGTGCAGAAGGGCGGCCAGAAGAAGAAGCCCAAGGGCATCCGGGATTTCCGCCAGGCCCTGGGCGACAAATCGGTGGATGCGCTGGTGATTGCCGCGCCGGACCACTGGCACGCCCCGGCCGCCATCCTGGCCCTGCAAGCGGGCAAGCACGTGTACGTGGAAAAACCTTGCAGCCACAATCCGCGGGAAGGCGAACTGCTGGTGGAGGCTGCCGGCAAATACGGGCGGGTGGTGCAGATGGGCAACCAGCGCCGCTCGTGGCCCTACGTGATCGAAGCCATCAACGAGGTAAAGGGCGGGGCCATCGGGCGGGCCTACCTGGCCCGGGCCTGGTACGCCAACACCCGCCCATCCATCGGCAAGGGCAAGGCCGCCCCGGTGCCGGCCGGGCTCGACTACGAACTTTGGCAGGGACCGGCCCCGCGGCAGCCCTTCCGCGACAACCTGATCCACTACAACTGGCACTGGTTCTGGCACTGGGGCACGGGTGAACTGCTCAACAACGGCACGCACTTCATCGACGTGTGCCGCTGGGGCCTGGAAGTCGATTACCCGGTGCGGGTCAGTTCGAGCGGCGGCCGGTACGCCTTCCGCGACGACTGGGAAACGCCGGATACGCAACTGACCAACTGGGACTTTGCCGACCAGAAGTCCATCGCCTGGGAAGGCCGCAGTTGCAACGGCCGCAACGTGGAGGGCATTTCGGGCGGCGTCGCGTTCTACGGGGAGAAGGGCTCCCTGGTGGTGCAGGGCAACGGCTACACCCTGTACGACAACCAAAACAAGGAACGCAAGAAACGATCGGGTGACAAGACCAATCCGCTCGACGCCACCGGCCCGGGCTTTGACCTGGACGCCGACCACCTGGCGAATTTCCGCGAGGCCATCCGGCAGGGCGTGCGGCCCCACTCGTACATCGAGGACGCCAACAAAAGCGTACTGCTCTGCCAGCTCGGCAACATTGCCCACCGGGTCCAAAGGACGCTCCACTGCGACCCCGCCACCGGCAAGATCACCGATGACGCGGGGGCCACGGCGCTGTGGGGACGCGAATACGAGCCCGGCTGGCAACCGGTCGTGTAGGGGCTAACTGAATTGACAAAGAAGGTTGGATGGCTGAATGGTTGAATGGCTATATGGTTTTGCTTACGCCCGCACCACTCTCCAGCATATAACCATTCAGCCATCCAACCATTCAGCCATGTAACCATATAACCTCCCGCAAGCACATGAAAGAGAGCTTTACCCGCCGTGATTTTATCAGGTCCGCCTCGGCGGCCGGCATGGGGCTGGGCCTGACCGCCCTCACTCCCGCGCATCGTCTGCAAGGAGGGGCGGCGCCGGGCCGGGTGGGCATCATCGGCCTGGATACGTCGCACAGCGTGGCGTTTACCAAATTGCTCAACGCCCCCGACGCCGACGCGGACCTGGGCGGCTACCGGGTGGTAGCGGCCTATCCGAAGGGCAGCCCCGACATCGAATCGAGCGTGAGCCGGGTGCCGGGGTACACGGAGGAGGTAAAAAAGCTGGGCGTGCAAATTGTTGATTCCATCCCCGACCTGCTCAAAAAGGTGGACGTGGTGCTGCTCGAAACCAACGACGGCCGCCCGCACCCGGAGCAGGCAATACTGGCTTTGAAAGCGGGCAAGCGCCTGTTCATCGACAAGCCCGTGGCCGCTTCGCTCGCGGAGGTGATCGCCATTTACGAGGCCGCCCAAAGGTACAAGGTGCCCGTTTTTTCGTCGTCCTCCCTGCGGTACATGGCCAGTGCGCAGGCGGTAGCGGGCGGCAAAGTCGGCAAGGTACTGGGCGCGGACGCCTACAGCCCGGCGCACCTGGAGAAAACCCATCCCGACCTGTTCTGGTACGGCATTCACGGGGTCGAAACGCTGTACACCGTGATGGGCCGGGGCTGTAAAAGCGTGGTGCGGGTGCACACCGAAAGTACCGACGTGGTGGTGGGCACCTGGGCCGACGGACGGGTGGGCACCTTCCGGGGCACGCGGTCGGGCAAAAATGAGTACGGCGGCACGGCGTTCGGGGAAAGCGGCACGGCCACGCTGGGCCCCTACGACGGCTACCAGCCGTTGCTGGTGCAGATCATCCGGTTTTTCCAGACCGGTATCCCGCCGGTGCCCCCGGAAGAAACCCTGGAGATTTACGCCTTCATGGAAGCCGCCGACGAAAGCAAACGGCAGGGCGGCGTGCCCGTCACCCTCGACGGCGTGCTGGCCGCCGCCCGCAACGCCAAGAAGTAAGACAGGTATTGACCGAACAACGCGTAACGAACAACTACTTAAACCACCCGCTGATGCTACCAGGAATTACGGCCCCTGCCCCCATAAAAACCGAAACGGTTGACCGGTTGCGGGTACAAGTTTACGCCGACCGGCAAGGCATGGGCCGGGCGGCGGGAAAGGACATTGCGGCCAGGATCATGGCGCTGCACGAAGGGCAGGAGATCATCCGCATGGTCTTTGCCGCCGCGCCTTCCCAGCACGAAGTACTCGATGCCCTCGTGGCGGCCCGGCAGATCGACTGGGCCCGCATCGACGTGTTTCACATGGATGAATACGTAGGACTGCCGGCCGGCGCCCCCCAGCGGTTTGCGCACTTCCTCAACCAGCGGCTCTTCCACAAAGTGATGCCGCGGACCGTACACCTGATCGACGGCGGGGCGCCGGATACCGACACGGCCTGCCGGCAATACGCCGCTTTGCTCACCCGGGACCCCATCGACATCGTGTGCCTGGGCATCGGGGAGAACGGGCACATTGCCTTCAACGACCCGCCGGTGGCCGATTTTGCGGATGCCGCCCTGGTGAAACGGGTGCAGCTCGACGCGGCCTGCCGGCAGCAGCAGGTCAACGACGGCTGTTTTTCCACGCTGGACGCCGTGCCCACCGAGGCCCTGACGCTGACCATCCCGGCCCTGCTGGCGGGCCGGCACCTGTTTTGCGTCGTGCCGGGCAAGACCAAAACGACCGCCGTACGGGACGTGCTGCGCGGTCCCGTCACCACCGCCTGCCCGGCTTCAATCCTGCGCACGCACCCCGACTGTACGTTGTACGTGGACCCCCATGCGTACGGGGAGCCCCTGCCATGACCACCCCGCCGCCTCACCCGTCGCCGGTACTGGCCGGCCTCCACTACCAGACCGGCCGGCCCGTCGGGGTAACCTGCCGGGCGGGCACCATTGACCGCGTCCGGGAAGGGGAAAACGTACCGCCCGCCGGCCTGCCGTGGGTAGGGCCGGGCCTGACCGACCTGCAAGTGAACGGCTTCCGGGACATCGACCTGAACGCGCCGGACCTGTCGGTGGCCAGCCTGGAGCAGTTGACCCGGGAATTGTGGTCGGTGGGCGTCACCTCGTTTTTGCCTACCCTCATTACCAACCACCCCGCGGCCACCGAAGCCGCCCTGCGCACGATCCGGCGGGCCTGCGAAACCTCCCGCGTGGTGAGGCAGGCCGTTGCGGGCATTCACCTGGAAGGTCCCTTCATTTCCCCGGAAGACGGACCGCGGGGTGCCCACCCCAAAGCCCACGTGCGGGCCCCGGACGGGGCCTTGCTGGAAGCATTCCGGGAAGCGTCGGGGAACCTGGTCCGGCTGGTGACGCTTTCTCCCGAGTGGCCCGGCGCGCCGGAACTGATCCGCTGGTGCGTGGCCCGGGGCATCCGCACGGCGGTCGGGCACACGGCGGCAACCCCGGACCAGATTGCCGGGGCCGCAGCGGCCGGCGCCTCCCTGTCTACGCACCTGGGCAACGCCACCCACCAGACGTTGCCGCGCCACCCCAACTACCTCTGGGAACAACTGGCCCAGGACGACCTCGCCGCCAGCCTCATCGCCGACGGGTTTCACCTGCCCGACGCGGTGCTCAAGGTTGCCATGAAGGTAAAAGGCGACCGGGCCATGCTGGTCAGCGACAGCGTGAGCCTGGCCGGCCTGCCGCCCGGTTCGTACCGCACGCACATCGGCGACCAGGTGGTGCTCACGGCAGCCGGCAAGCTGCACCTGGACGGGCAGCCCAACGTGCTGGCGGGTTCGGCCCAACCCCTCCTGTGGGGCGTGCAGCACTTGTTGCGGCGCAACCTCTGCGCCCTGCCGCAAGCCTGGGACATGGCTTCGGTAGTGCCCAGCCGGTTCATGGACCTGCCGCCGCGGGCGGGCCTGCAACCCGGCGTTCCCGCCGACCTGGCCGTGTTTACCTGGAACGGGTCCGACCTGCGGGTGCTGCAAACGTACAAAGCCGGCGAACTGGTTTTTACCAAATAAAATCCCCGTCCATGCGCCCGCTGATGCCATTGTATCTGGGTAGTATACTATCTTGTAGCGAAGCAAACCTTTACCCCGAAAAGCGATGCCCCTTGCAGAGGTAGACAATGCCGCCGTGCTGAGCCGACGCGACACGAGCCTGTCCATCGGCATCATCGGCGTGCTGTTTTTTGTGTTCGGCTTCGTCACCTGGATCAACGCCATCCTGATTCCGTACTTCAAGATCGCCTGCGAGCTGACCCATTTCGAGTCGTACCTGGTGGCTTTTGCTTTTTACATTTCGTACCTGGTCATTTCGGTGCCGGCCTCGCGGCTGCTCAAAAAGTACGGGTTCAAACGGGGGATGATGTACGGGTTCTTCAGCATGTCGGCGGGGGCGGCCACCTTCATCCCGGCGGCCCTGGTCCGGTCGTACCCGGTATTCCTGATCGGCCTGTTCACCATCGGGGCGGGGCTGGCCGTGTTGCAGACGGCCGCCAACCCGTACATTACGGTGCTGGGACCGGCCGAACGGGCGGCCCAGCGCATCAGCATCATGGGCATCTGCAACAAAGCGGCCGGCATCATTGCCCCCCTGCTTTTTGCGGCCGTGGTCCTGAAAGCCACCGACAATGCGCTTTTCGGGCAACTGCCCGGCCTGCCGCCCGGCGAACGAAATGCCGCCCTCAACGAGTTGATCCGCCGGGTGATCGCACCCTACGCCTGCGTGAGCGCGGTGCTGCTCGGCCTGGGCCTGCTGGTGCGTTTCTCGCCCCTGCCCGAAATCGACACGGACCACGAAACCCGCGAAGTAGCCGCCGCCAACGCCGGGCGCACCAGCATTTTGCAGTTTCCGCACCTGGTGCTGGGCGCCGTAGCCATTTTTCTGCACGTGGGCACGCAGGTGATCGCCATCGACACGGTGATCGGCTACGCGGGTTCGATGGGCATCTCCCTGCTCGAAGCCAAAGTGTTTCCCTCGTACATTCTGGCGGCCACCATTTGCGGCTACATCCTCGGCATCATCGCCATTCCGCGCCTGGTGCGGCAGGTCAATGCGCTGCGGATCTGCACAGTCACCGGCCTGCTGCTGAGCCTGGGAATCCTGTTTGCCCGGGGGGGTGTAAGCCTGCTGGGGCACACGGCCGACGTTTCGCTGTGGCTGGTGGTGGCGCTGGGGCTGCCCAATTCACTGGTATGGGCGGGCATCTGGCCGCTTGCCCTCCATGGCCTCGGCCGTTTTACCAAGATCGGGTCGTCCCTGCTGATCATGGGGTTGTGCGGCAACGCCCTGCTGCCGTTGGTGTATGGCTACCTGGCGGATTTGTTTACCCTCCGCGAGGCGTACTGGGTACTGGTGCCCTGCTACCTGTACCTCTTTTTCTACGCCGCCTACGGCCACGCCATCCGGCGCTGGAAATAATACGAATGGCTGGATGGTTATATGGTTGATTGTTGAATGGTTATAGGATTGATCCAACAGCCATTCAGCCATACAACCATTCAGCCATTCAACAATCAACCATATACCCATCCCTTTCCTGGTTAGTTTACCGCTTGAGGGGAATCCGCACGAAGAAGGTTGCGCCCTGGTTCTCCTCGCTTTCCATCCAGAGGGTGCCCCCGTGCAACTCCACCATGCGCCTGACGATGGAAAGGCCCAGGCCGGTGGGAGCCTCACCCCGCAGGCCCGGCCGGCGGGCTTTGGTGAACCGGTCAAAAAGATGGGGTTGCAGGTCTTTGGGAATGCCGATGCCGTCGTCGCTCACGGAGAGGAGCACCGAGTCGGGCTCCTGCTGCACCCGGATGCGGATGTGGCCGCCCGGGGGCGTGAATTTGATGGCATTGGATACCAGGTTCTGGATCACGTGCATGAACTTATCCTGGTCTACCTCCACCACCACCTGCGGCGGGGAAGCTTCTACCTGGAAATGCTTGTGGTGGTCCTGGTCCATGCGCGCAAAACCCTGCAGGAGTACGTTGATCTGATCCAGGAGTTCGACGCGCTGGAATTTCAGTCCCGCCTCGGCCGATTCCAGGAATTCCCTTTGCAACAGGTCGTGGATCATGGCGATGCTGTGGCTGGCCGTCTGCTCAATGATACCGGCATCTTCGGCTACCTCCGGCGGGCCGTGCCGGCGGGCATTTTCTTCCAGCCGCCCGGCCAGGTTGCGCACCACGCCCAGGGGACCGTTCAGGTCGTGGGCCAGCATTTCCAGGATGCCGTTCTTGTGCGTGCCGTGCTTGTTGAGCGTGATTTCGTTTTCCTTGTGGCTGGTGATGTCTTCGGCAAAGCCGGCAATGGCCTGCCGCTGCGCTCCCTGCAAGATGGCGTAGGCCGTCACCAAAATCCACTTCTCCCGGTCGGTGGGGCGGATGCGGAACTCCAGGAACTGGCGCAGGGCCTGCGAACGCAGTTGGTCGTAAGCGTCCCGCAGCAGGGGCAGGTCGTCGGGGTGCACCGTCCCCAGCAGCCAGTCCAACTGTTCGTTCACCCCCGTTTCGGGCTGCCCCCAGATTTCTTCGAAAGCCGGGCTTACGTACTCGAAGCGGCCCGCGGGGAGGTTGTAGACGAAGAAAGCGGAAAGCGAACGCTGCGCAATCTGCCGCAACAGGTCCAGGTCGGGAATGGTAAACGAAAGACTCATACCGGGTAAGCAGTTAATGGGTTAGGATGAAGCGTAGCTGCAAACCAATCCAGGCAGCGGTTATCCTCCTGGCGCATAAGAAAGTAGCCGTAGCAGTGCCCAAAAATACGCAGCCCGCTGCAAAGGAATGAGGCGCCCCGCAAATACCCGTGTTTGTACGGCCGGCCCGCGTGGCAATACCATTTTTTCGGGACCACGTACGTATATTCCCCGGTACTGCGCAGTTCGCCCCGATGGGTACGCAGGCCGCCCGGCGGGTAGCCCAATAACTACGGGTTTTAGCCGCCTTAGTGCCTGGAGAGCCCACTTTTCCGGCCATTGCCCGTTTAGTACCCCGTAGCAGGGGGAGCCCGTACGGACCCGTTGCGGGTGCATCCCCGTGGTGCAGCAACTACGCGGGGATGTATGGTTATATGGTTATATGGTTATATGGTTGTATGGTTAACTTGTTTTGTTTACCCGAAATCCCTCTCAACAATCAGCCATACAGCCATTCAACAATCAGCCATTCAACCATACAGCCACCACCTTCCTTGTCTTATCATTTCAATCCTTTTTACCCCGGTTTTATTTGAATGGAAATTGTTGTTATACTTTTGCTGATTGTGCTCAACGGGGTATTCTCCATGTCGGAAATTGCGGTGGTCTCTTCGCGCAAGACCCGGCTGGAACAGGATGCCAAAGAAGACCGGCCCGGGGCCACGGCCGCCCTGCAACTGCGTTGGTGCCCCTCGACGAGTTTGTGCACTACTTCGGCGTGCCCGGCCCGGCCGAAACGGAAAGAAACGGTTTTCACACCGTGGGCGGGCTTTTGAGCCACCTGGCCCGGGAAATTCCCAAAACCGGGGACCAGTGTACCTGGCACGGTTACCGGCTGGAAGTAATTGACATGGACAGCAACCGGATCGACAAAATACTGGTCGCGGCGCTGGAAGAATAAGGAGTTACTGGTTATGGCACAATCAATCACCTGGAAGAACGCGCAGGCCGGACACCGAAGGTTTGCCATTGCCGCCCGGGCAAGCGGCATTGATGACGCACGCCGGCTGGCAATCGTCGCCATTGCCGGCCTGGTGCCGCAAACCCTCACGGAAGAAGAAGGGGAGGCACTGCTGAACTGGATTTACGAAAAGGAGCCGGTCACGGCACCGGATGCGTCCGGGGCGGCCCCAGCCGGCGTAACCATTACGGAAGTGAATGCGCAGGAAAGGGGATAGGGTTTGGTTTAGAAGCGGGTTATCCGGAGTGCGTCATGGTGTCTCTTCCTGTGTAGACGCCATGAATGGCGTCTCTACGCAATGACGCATCCCAGATAACCCGCTGATCAGGTACAAAACCTTATCTTATTGATATTGAAACTGGTGTTGCTACAAGCACTTCTGGAGTGGGGTCATCGAAGTGGACTTATCCCCGTATCCCCGTGGGGTCGGGTTCTCAAACCCGACCCTGTCCCTGGCCTGTTAATTACCTTTTTACCCAGGCCATCAGTTTATCCTCATTAGCACCCGGCTGGCTCATTGCGGCATCAACCACCGTTTGCTACGGGTATGGCACGGCAGTGTTAACGGCAGGGTCGGGTTTGAGAACCCGACCCCACGGGGATACGGGGATAAGTCCACTTCGATGACCCCACCACCGGATGCGCCTGCTCCACGAGGCGATACGCCGGTTGAGGCTAAGTGTACTGACTTTAATACAGGACAAAACCTCACCCCCGGCCCCTCTCCCGGGGAGAGGGGAGACGTAAAGCCTTGAAAAAAAGCTATTTGTAGAATCCTTTCTTCTCCCCTCTCCTTGGGAGAGGGGCCGGGGGTGAGGTTTTGTCCTGTACTAAAGTGTACTGACAAAGAAGATTGTATGGCTGAATGGTCGCATAGTTGGCTTGTTTTTAGCTTAAAGGGCCGGTTTCTATCCGATCAACCATAGAACCATTCAGCCATATAACCATATAGCCTTCCTTGTCAATTCAGCCAACCATTAAAACGGCATTCATAAACCTTTCCGGAGGCGTTTTTCCAGCCATCCCAGGGCCGCTCCCCACACCAGGTGGGCCGCCACCAGTTGAACGTGGTCATCGCGGAAGCTCCTCTGGAGGGGGCGTCTGATGCCCAGGGCGGGAAGCACGCCCAGGTAGCTGCCCGCCCACACGGCCAGGCCAAAAGCAGCCCCGCTGCCCGCACCGCCCGTCCCGGGCCTGCCGGCGACCCCGGCGTACACGCCCCCCATGAGGGCGCCGTACCCGAAATGACCCGCCCAGCTTAACCGGCTCCGCTGCCGGGCCGACAACTGCTGCCAGAGACCGGCCTTCGCCGTGACCATGCGGACGGCCAGCCGGGGCGGAAATGCCCGCACGTGCGGCAGGAAAGGCGCCACGCCGAACAAGGTCAGCGTCATCGGAACGGTAGCCACGGCACCCGCCACGGCCCCGGTGAGCAGGGAGGAACGTTTCATCACCATGTACTTTACCCAACTACTACGTAACGGGCGGAGGCGTGGCTGCCACCCGTGGGAGAATGAGCAAAGTAAAGAGTTGCAAACTCCTTCCGGTCAACCCCTTGCCTGAATAGATATGTTTGTATAAGTTTGAGCTGTTTAGAATTAGTCTAATTAACAATGACAACCACCCGCACAACCGCCGGCAACAGGAACCTATGCCTTTGCCTGTTCCTGCTTATCCTCCAATCCTTCCAGGCCCGTGCCCAACCGGCTGCGGGCATCATCCGGGGCAGCATCGTGGATGATGCGCGCAACCCTTTATCGGGCATCTCAGTGGGTCTCGAAGGATCAACCCTGGGCAGCCCTACCGATGAGGGCGGCCATTTCGTGATCCGGAACGTACCGCCGGGGGCGTATACGCTGGTGGCTACCGGGGTCGGCTACTCGGCCAGCAAACAAAACGTGCGGGTAAACGAAAACCAGGAAGTGAGCCTGCAACTCAGACTCAACCCGGTGACCCACCAGTTGGAAGAGATCGTGGTACAGTCCTACGCGGGCCGGTCCTACGGCGAACCGGTTTCGGGGGTTGCCTCCCGTACGGCTACCCCGTTGCGCGACATTCCCCAGTCGGTGCAGGTGCTTTCCCAGCAGGTGCTGCAAGACCGGCAGGTGTTCCTGTTGCAGGAGTCGATCCGGAACGTGGCGGGGGTGAACCAGCACGGCGGCTACAATGATTTCGTGATGCGGGGTTTCCGGACCGGGCCGGGCAACTTCGCCTTGAACGGACAACGGCTCGGGGCTACTTCCTATACGCCCCAGGTAACGTACCACCTGGAACGGGTAGAGGTGTTGCGGGGACCGGCTTCGGTGCTCTACGGCGCCGCCAACCCGGGCGGGGTGATCAACATGGTCACCAAGACGCCGCAGGAAAAAGCGCAGTACCGCCTCAACCTCACCTACGGCAGTTTCGGCTCGTGGCGGGGCCTGGGCGACGCCACGGGCAAGCTTACCCGGGACGGCAAAGTACTCTACCGGCTGATTGCCGGCTACGAAAACTCCGGTTCGGTGCAGCAGTTCCTGAGGACCAGACACTATTTTGTAAGCCCCTCGGTGACGTACCGGCCCACGCAACGGACCGACCTCACCCTGACGGCCTCTTACCTGCACCAGAACCAGGAAGGCGGCGGCTGGTACAACCGCGGCATCATGGCGCCGGAAGGTGACTACAACATCCTGCCCATCCGCTGGACGCACCACGAGCAGGCCGACAAAATGCACGATTACATTGCCAACGTGCAGGTGCAGGCGGCCCACCGCTTTTCGGACAAATTCTCGGTGCACCTGCTGGGCCGGTACGGGTATTATGATTTCAGGCAAACCTACCACCACGTCCGCTGGAACAGCTACGTGCCCGAGACGGGCCTGATCCGGCGGGAGTACCGGGATTTTTCGGATTACAACCACGACCACTTCGTCAATGCCTACGGCGTGTACCGGCTTGCCACCGGGCCGGTAAGCCACACGTTGCTGGCCGGCATCGACTACGGGTTGTCCGACCGGTACTACGACGCAAAATACGCCCGTACCGGGGTGCCCGGCCTCGACGTGTTCAACCCGCAGTACGGCCAGGGAAACGTGGCCGACTACGTACGCGACGGCTTCAACGGCACCTACGACCAGCGGCTCCGGCTGCTCGGGGGCTACCTCCAGGACCAGCTCGAAATTCTGCCCAACCTCAAGGCCGTGGTCGGGCTCCGCTACGACACGTACCTGGACCGCAACCAGTCCGTGGACCGGCAGCCCAATGTAGTTGACCCGGCCAAACCGTTCGAAAACAGCGAAGACGCCTCCGAGGCGACGGCCCTGGTGCCCCGCGCGGGACTGGTGTACCAGCCCATCCGGCCGGTTTCGCTGTACGCCAGCTACAGCCAGTCTTTCGAGCCGCAGTATTCCAACCTGCCCGGGTCCGGGGGGCCGTTTGACCCCATGCGGGGCAAGCAGTGGGAAGCCGGCGCAAAAGGGGAACTGTTCGGCAACCAACTCGTGCCGGCCATTGCCTTTTACCACATCCGGCAGGTGAACATGCTGGTGGCCGACCCGCTGAACCCCGAAGTGATGATTGCGGGCAACGAGGCCACCAGCCGCGGCATGGAACTGAGCCTGACCGGGCAGCTCGACGGGCTGAACCTGGTTGCCAACTACGCCTACAACGAAACCCGCATCACGGAAAGTCCCGATCCGGCGACCCAAAACCCGAACCCCTGGTTTGCCAATGCGCCCAACCACCAGGGCAACCTGTGGGCCGTGTACAGCTTCGCCCGCGGGCCGGTGAAAGGCCTGGGCATCGGCGCCGGATTGTACGCCACCGGGAAGCGTTACTCCAATTTCCCCGGCTTCAGCGTGCCCGGCTACCGTACGCTCGACGCCCTGGTCAAGTACCAGCGGCAAGGGTTTACGGTAGCGGCCAACCTGTACAACCTGACCGATGAACGGTACATTTCAGCAACGTTCAACAACCGGGATTCCATTTTCCCGGGGGCTCCCCGCAATTTCCGCCTGAGCATCGGGTATACCTTCCCATAAACCAACCGCCATGAAAGCCGGCCGCAAACTATTCCAGCTTCACAGCCTGCTGGGGCTCTTTACCGGCGTGCTTTTGCTGGTGATCAGCCTTTCGGGATCGGTGCTGGTGTTTCACGAAGAAATAGACCACGCCCTCAACCCCGGGCTGCTGACCGTACCGGTGGCCGGCCAACGGCTGCCGCTGAATCAGCTCTACGCGCAGGCCGCCGGCCGGTACCCCGGGGCGGAAGCCATCCGTTTCCGCCGGCTGCCCCTGGCGGCGGAGCAAGCCGTGGAGATGAACGTTACGGAGGCGGGAAAATATACCCTGCTGTACCTGGACCCGTACACCGGCCGGGTGGTCGGGGAGCGGCAGCGGTACACTTTCCTGATCGACTGGCTGCTGCGCCTGCATTACAGCTTGTTTATGGGGGGGGCGGGAGAGTTTTTCGTGGCCCTGCTGGCCGTGGCCCTGGTTGGCTCGGTGGTAACGGGGCTGTTCATTTACCGGAAATACATCTGGAAAGTACTCCTCTTCCGGGTGCCGCTGACGGGCAAGAACTGGCGCGTCCTGTCCTCGGGGCTGCACCGGATTGTGGGGGTATGGTCGCTTTTATTCAACGTCCTGATTGCCGTTACCGGCTTCTGGCTGCACTACCCGGCCCTGATGGCCGCCTTCGAAGGGGAGGAGGCGGAACCCGCACCGGTGAGCCGGCCTTTCCGCCCGTCGCTTTCCCTCGACGGACTGGTTGCCCGAAGCACCCGGGCCGTGCCGGGATTCGTGCCCCGCAGCATCAATCTTCCCGCCGGACCCGGCGGCGCCATTGTGCTGTACGGCAGTCTCACGGGGTACCCGCTGCTGAGCCCCTACGGCAACTGGGTGGCCTTCGATGCCCTGACCGGGTCGGTAACGGAAGTGTATGACCTGCGGCGGCAATCCCGGCTGGCACAACTGGACAGCGCCCTGGGAACCCTGCATTTCGGGCAGTACGGCGGCATTGCCGTCAAACTGCTCTACGCACTGCTGGGCCTGACCCCGGCTTTTTTATCCCTGACCGGCGCCCTGCTGTGGTGGCGGCGAAAGCAAACCCGGGCCCGTACTGCCCGCCGGACCGCCCGGCATTCCGCTCCCGTTCCCCTGTAGCGGATGGCCTCACCCCCGGCCCCTCTCTCAAGGAGAGGGGAGACATAAAAGTTTGTCAAACAGGTTGTTATAAAACAGTTTCTTCTCCCCTCTCTTTGGGAGAGGGGCCGGGGGTGAGGCCATGTACCGTAGTATACATTTCAGTATAAGTAACTGAGGGGGCATCACTGAAACTGGGGAGTAGGTTATGCAAACGCACGGCAGCCAAAAAATCGGGTTGCACTGCCGTGCGTTCAGAAAAAAACCGGCCGCGTACCACCGCGAGGGCGTACGCTTATCGGCTGGCAGGCCGGGACTGGGTATCGTCGAGGTCCGTCCGGCGGGTGAGGTCATCCGTGCGGAGCTTTTCTACGTCCACGTCCGTGCTGCGCACCGTGTCGCGGATGATCTCCTCGCGTTCTTCCACGTCTTTGGTCAGCCGCACCTCTTCCACGATGCGGGCTTCCTTGGCGACCACGGGCACTTCGGCGTGCTCAATGGCTTCGATGGTGCCACCCTGTAGTGCAACCCGGTCGGCTTCCGTCACCGGCCGGTTCACGGGGGTACGGGTTACGTGTATGTGTTCCTGGCGCAGGCGCAGGTGCTCTTCCACCGGGCGTTCCACGATCCGGCTCCGGAGCCGCACGCCGCCGGTTTCCACCACGCGTTTGCCCACCACAATGTCCTCTTCGATGATGGGAATGGCCGTGCCCACGTTGGCGGTGGTGTCCGTGGTGGCAGCCGTACCGGTGGTGCCGGTGTAGCCGTACCGGGCGGCCCGCTCATTTACGTCTACGGCCCCGTAGCGGTCCAGCACGTCGGCGGCCCGCTGGGCTTCCGCCTGCGACTGGGCGTGTACGGTAACCACGGTGCTGCGCCGGGCTACGTGCGCGTAGGCCTGGTGCTCATCGCTGCCGCCGAACAGGGACTTGAAAAAGCCGCCGATGCCGTCGTGTTCTCCTGCCTGGGACGACGTGCCCGTGGTGGTCGCCGACGTGGCGTCCTGGGCGGAAACGTCAATGTTCTGCTGGGCAAAGCCGCTGCTTACGAGTTGCTGGATGGCCGTTTGCGCCTCGGAGAGGCTGTCAAAAATGCCGATTACGGTGTGGGTCATGGGGATTATGATTGGTTTAAAAATGGTTTGCTGATCGTTGGTCCGCGGAGGCCGTTTTCCGGCCGGCGCGGCCGTTACCCGTTGACGACTTCGCCGCCGTTGGGGTGCAGTACCTGGCCGGTAAAGTACGAAGCGTCTTCGGAGGCCAGGAACACGTAGGCCGGCCCTACTTCCGAGGGTTGGCCGGGCCGCTTCATGGGCACCTGCTGGCCGAAGCTGGCGACCTTTTCCTCGTCGAAAGTGGCCGGGATGAGGGGCGTCCAGATGGGCCCCGGCGCCACGGCGTTTACGCGGATGCCCTTTTCGGCCAGTTGCTTGGCAAGCGAACGGGTGAAGGCCGTAATGGCGCCTTTCGTGGACGAGTAATCCACCAGCTCCTCGCTGCCGCGGTAGGCCGTTACCGATGTAGTGTTGATGATGCAGTCGCCGGGCTGAAGGTGCTTCATGGCCGCCCGCGTGACGCGGAAGAACGAGAAGATGTTGGTCTGGTAGGTCGAAAGCAGGTGTTCGTCGGTAATGTCTTCGAAGTCGCCCTCCGGGTGCTGCTCGGCGGCGTTGTTGACCAGCACGTTGAGCTTGCCCAATTGGCTCACGGTCTGTTCCACGATGGACTGGCAGAATGCCGCGTCGCGCAGGTCGCCGGGCAGCAGGAGGCACTGGCGGCCCTCGGCTTCCACGAGTTGGCGGGTCGTTTCGGCGTCGGCCTGCTCTTCGGGCTTGTAGACAATGGCTACGTCACAGCCTTCGCGGGAAAAGTGCACGGCTACCGAACGGCCGATGCCGCTGTCGCCGCCGGTGATGAGGGCGGCCTTGCCTTCGAGTTTGCCGCTGCCGCGGTAGTTCTGCCGGATGAACTCGGGCTTGGGCGTCATTTCTTTTTCGATGCCCGGCTGCTGGCTCTGGTGCTGGGCGGGTACGGAATCGGGTTTACTGTTCATGGGATTAGCTGGTTTAGCGGGTGTAAGTGGATCGGTTGGAATTAAAAAATCGGGTATTGCGGGGACGCTTATCAACGGGCTCAGGTCGCGTTTGCCTTGCCAAACCGGAACCGGAAGGCCAACAGTACTGCGTTGAAGCCCAGCGATACGACGTTGGACAGAATGATGGGAAGGCTTTCGGTCATGATCCCGTAGGTGAGCCAAAGCAGGAACCCGGTGCAAAGCATGGCGTACATGGTCAGCGAGAGTCCCCCGGCCGAACGGGTTTTCCAGGTCTTCACGATTTGGGGCACCCGGGAGGCGGCCGTCAACACCCCGGCACTGATCCCGAGCAGGTCATTCCATTCAATGGTCATTCGCTGCAACTTCCGGTCTGGTCACTGCCGCTTGTACGTCCATCGGCCCGCAAGGATGCCCTTCCGGCCTCCGCGGCACGGAGGAAAGCGGGTCTAATGAAAATACTTCACTAAAAGCCCCGCCGGCTGACCTGCGGCCCGGGCGCTGAATGGCAGCGAGTCTTTCGCCTTATCCTGTCGCATAAGTATTTGAAAAGAGAGGCCGCGTCGGCGCGTCGCGTTGGAGCCTGGACGCCTCATCTTGTTCCATGCCGGTTTCAAAAAGCGGCGCAAGCAGTAGTTCATGGTAGCAATAGTCAGCTTGGCGCCAGTGAGGGTAAATAGCTGAACCAGGTAAAACTGCAATCAACTGGTTAGGAATTGAGGCGTAGGTTGAAATGCAACGCTTGCTGGGGGCATTGCCCAAGTCCCGCGCCAGTCGTGACGGAACTTGGGCAATGCCCCTGTCGGTGTCGCTTCCCCCGCGCCAGTGGTGTGGTGGTTGCATGGCTGGATGGCTGGATGGCTGTATGGCTGTATGGTTGATTGTTGAGCTTACGCACGACCACTTACGACTTGGCCACCAACCATATAGCCATTCAACCATATAGCCATACAGCCATCCAACCATTAACCATTCAACCATTTTACAACCCACCCGCCGCCTCAGGCAATGTCGCAGATTTGCACGCCCTGCCTGAGGGAGGCCAGCTTATCGGTGCGCTTGGGGATAAACTCCTGCGACACGAAGCCCTTGTAGCCGGTGTCGGCAATGGCCCGCATGATGGCCGGGTAGTTGAGTTCCTGGGTTTCGTCAATTTCATTGCGGCCCGGCACGCCGCCCGTGTGGTAGTGGGAAATGTATTGGTTGTACTTCTTGATGGTGGCAATCACGTCGCCCTCCATGATCTGCATGTGGTAAATGTCGTAGAGCAGCTTAAACCGGTCCGAGCCTACTTTCTGGGCCAGGGCCGCTCCCCAGGCCGTGTGGTCGGCCATGTAGTCTTTGTGGTTCACCTTGCTGTTGAGGAGTTCCATCACCACGGTCACCTTGTGTTGCTCGGCCGTGGACATGAGGCGCTTGAGGCCCGCCGCGGCGTTTTCCATGCCTTTCTGGTCGTCCATGCCGTTGCGGTTGCCCGAAAAGCAGATGATCTGGTTAAACCCGGCCTTGGCGACCAGGGGAATCACCTCCTGGTAGCTTTTCACCAGCGCATCGTGGTACTGCGGGTCGTTGAACCCTTTTTCGATGCCCATGCCGGCGCCGTTCGGGAGGGCGGCGGTCAGGCCGTACTTGGTGAGGGTCGGCCACTCGGCCGGTCCCACCAGTTCGATGGATTGCAGCCCGATGTCTTTGGCCGCTTTGCACAAATCTTCCAGGGGAATGTCCTGGTAGCACCAGCGGCAAACCGAGTGGTTTATCTTGCCTTTTAACCCCGCCCCGACTGCCTGGTCGGCGGCCTGGAGGCGGTGCGTAAGCGCAGAACCGACACTGGCCAGCACCGCACTGCCGGCTATTTTCTGTAAAGCGGACCGACGGGAACCTGAGTGAGTCATGATGGGTGGGTTGAATGGTTGCAGGGTTGAATGGCTGGATGGTTAAATGGCTATATGGTTAAATGGCTGGATGGTTGGGAAGTGGTACGGGTTTCAAGGTGGTTTGTCAGGCAGCAGCGCCGGCCGGGAGAATAAGGATTACAATACCATAAGCAGGTATCGGGAATTCTCTACTCATTGCCGGACATTTAGCATGGAGACCCGGAGAAAAGGGAGACGGATCAGGATTTTCAGAATGGAAGGATTACCAGGAAGGGAGACCGGAGGAGGATCGGGAAGGAGGCTGGGGCGGGGATGCCGCAAAAGGATCGGGTTTGGGAAGGATCGGGTTTGGGAAGGATCGGGTTTGGGAAGGATCGGGCTTAAACCCTATCCTATGGATATTGGACAAGAAGCCGTTCAGGCCGGACCTGATTCTACTATCCGTAGGATCGGGTTTAAACCCGATCCCGATCCCATTGAGCATGAGATGCAAAGGGGTACGCGTTCTCCTGGCGGTCTTTGCGTCTCCTTTGCGCCCCTTGCGGTTAAGTACTTTACTTTATTCAGAACGCAAACTCCTCACCGGGTTGGCCAGGACTGCCTTCACCACCTGGTAACTCACCACCAGCACCGTGATGACCAACGCCCCCACGCCGGCCCCCGTAAATACCCACCCCGAGAGGTTGGTGCGGTACGGGTAGCGGTCCAGCCAGGCGTTCAGGCCGTAGTACGCCACCGGGGCGGCGGCCAGGAAAGCGAGCAGCACCAGGTACACGTATTCCCGGGCGAGCAACTGCCACAAATGCACCACCGAGGCGCCCAGCACCTTGCGGATGCCGATTTCCTTCGTGCGGTACTCCACCATGAAAGACGCCAGGCCGAACAACCCCAGGCACGAAATAAAAATGGTAAGCACCGCGAATACGCCGGCCAGTTTGCCTACGCGTTCTTCGGCGGCAAATTTGAGGGCGTATTCCTCGTCGGCAAAACTGTAATCGAAGGGCGCCGAAGGAATCAGCTTCTTGAATACCCTTTCCAGCGCCGGCAACGCCCGGGCGGCGCTGGCATCGGGCTTGAGGCGGATGAACAAATACTCCATATCGTCTTCCGACAGGAACAGGATGGCCGGCAGCGTCGGCTCGAAGGGCGACCCCTTCACCATGTCCCGGATCACGCCCAGCACCTCGTAATTCTGGCCGCCCATCCATTCAGGGCTCCGCAGCAGTTCGCCCACCGGGTTCGCCAGGTTCATCGCCTTGGCCGCCGATTCGGTAATGACCACGCCCTGCCTGTCGGTGGCGCGGTCCCGGGAAAAATCGCGGCCCGCCACGAATTCCCAGCCCACGGTTTTGCCGTATTCGTGCGTGACGTGTACGGTGTTGAAGGTCGGGTCAGGTTCCATGCGGGGGTCTTTTCCTTTCCAGGCAAAACCCGAGTTATTGCCTTTGGTATTGGTGAGGGGATAGTTGGCCTGCGCCGCTTCCAGCACCATCCCTGTCTGCTTCAGCGCTTCCCGCAGGGCCTGGTATTTGCCGCTGTACTCCGGGGAATGTGGCCGGAGCGTAACCAGTCCTTCGCGGCGGTAGCCCACGGGGCGGTTCTTGGCGTGTTCGATCTGGCGGTAGACCACCAGCGTACCGATCAGCAAGGCAATGGAAACCGCGAACTGGAACGTAACCAGCACTTTGCGGGGCACGGCCGCGTAACGTCCGGGCCGCAGGGTGCCCTTGAGTACTTTGATGGGGTTGAAGGAAGAAAGGTACAGGGCCGGGTAGCTCCCGGCGAGCAGCCCCGTGACCAGGGTAAACCCGAGGGAGGCCGCCCAGAACCCCGGACTGGTCCACAGGATGCGCATTGCTTTGCCGCCTACCTCGTTGAACCACGGCAGGGTGAGTTCCATCAGCAACAGGGCCAGTACGAACGACAAGCCCGCGACCAGTACCGATTCGCTCAAGAACTGCCCCACCAGCTGGCGGCGCCGGGAGCCGATGGTTTTGCGGATGCCTACTTCCCGGGCCCGGGCCCAGGAGCGGGCCGTGCTCAGGTTCATGAAGTTGATGCAGGCCAGCAGCAGCACAAACGCCCCGATGATGCCGTACAGCCGCACAAATTGCAACGCCTCGCTGGGGACCGGCCGGCCATTCTCGAATTTGGAATGCAAATGCCAGTCGCGCATGGGGTGCAGAAACACCTGCGGTTTCAGTTTGCGGTCCTCTTCGTCCACGTGGGGCAGCATGGCATCCTTCACCTGGGCCGACACCTGCCGGTAGTCCGCGCCCGGGTGCAGTTGGGCGTAGATGTACACGTGGTAGTTGTCCCAGGCGTCGAGGCGGGCCCACCCGTCCAGGTACAGGTCCAGCGGCGCCAGGTAGGTGGCTTCGGCAAACTCCGAGTTCTTGGGCAGGTCGCGGTACACCCCCGTCACGAGCAAATCCCACTTGCCGTCCATCTTTACGATCTGGTTGACCGGGTCTTTGCCGCCGAACAACTTGGCCGCCACCGTTTCCGACAGCAGGATGGACTTCATGTTGCGGAGCCCCTGCCGGGAGCCGTACACCATTTGCAGCGTCAGCATCTCGGGACCGCCGGCCTGCATGAAGTAGCCGCTCTGCGTGAATTTTTTATCTCCGTGGGCCACTACGCGGTCTTCAATGCGGGCCCGCACCATCACCACGTGCTTGAAGTGGTTGCCGTACGTGGTGCCCAGCAGGGTGCCCAGCCCGGTCACGTGGTTGTCGTTCGTGCGAGTCTCCCCCTTGCGGGTTTTCTGGTGGTATACTTTTACAATGCTTTCGTAATGCGGGTGGTTCTGGTTGAAGGTGAGTTCGTCGTACACCCACAACCCGATCAGCATCGCCACGACCATTCCCACGGCCAGGCCAAACAGGTTGATGAAGGCAGAAACGCGGTGGCGCAGCAGGTTGCGCCAGGCCAGCAGAAAGTAGTTGCGGAGCATGGGCGTAGCAAACAAATAGGTTGAAGGATGTCTGTTTTTCGAAGGGCGTCGCCGCACCAGCGGCGGCAGGACGGAAAGCACGCCCCACCAGTAGCGCCGGCGGGCTTGCCGTTCGCCGCCCTGCCGGTGCCAGCAACCGTACAGCTCGTCCAGGTCACCGGCCACTTCTTCGCGCGTTTCGGCCGGGTGCAGCCAGTTCAACAGCCGTTTGGCCCACCGGGGCGGGCCCGGGGGAAGTTCGGGCTGCTTCATATGCCGCCGAGTTTGAGGGCCTGGGGTGGCACTAAGTTCCAGAGCTGGCTGCGCAATTGCTGTACTTCCAACAGGGCCCGGCTGCCGGCGGCTGTAATGGCAAACAGGCGTTTCCGGCGTCCGCCCCGCTCCTGCGTGGCACCGCCCAACGCGGAGGTAACGAAGCCTTTTTCTTCCAGCCGGATCAGCGTGTTGTGCACCGTGCCGAAGGTCACCTGCCGGCCGGTTTGCAATTCCAGTTCCTGGCTGACGGTCACGCCGTAGGCCCCGCCGTTCAGAATGGCTACCAGCAAGAGAACAACCTCTTCAAATTCGCCCAGGTACGTGCGCCGCATACAGTGCCCCCATTAGTTTATATTTCCCCGGACAAATATGCTGCCAATCAGGCAGAAAGGCCCGCCGTGGCCCCCGTTGCGCGTTTTGCCCGCCATGCGCCCGGATTTTCGTCCAAAAGCGGACAACCCTTGTCCCGGGGCGGACACGCAGTAAGGGTGTGGGGCAGTGTAGATCCACCACGGGGTTTCACGCAAAGACGGCAAAGGAGGCGGGCAAAGGGCGCAAAGAAAAGCGCTTAACCGCAAGGATCGCGCAAGGATCGCAGCAGAGGCGCAAGGAGACGCACAGGTGCATGGCGGGAAGGCGTGTCGGGAGGCAGGCGTCGCATGGCGGGAAGGCGTCGCGTCGCGGGCAGGCGTCGCGTCGCGGGAAGGCGTCGCGTCGCGGCTCCCCTCCTCGGAGGGGTTAGGGGGTGGGTTTACTTGTATGCTACGCACTACCAAGGGATCACCGCAATAGAGGAATTGGCAGGAGAGAAAATCCGCAGCAGGTTGAGCACTGCGTACAAGATATTACCGCAATGTGATGATCCCCATATCAGTTGCAGCATGGAAGTAAACCCACCCCCAGCCCCCTCCGAGGAGTAGGGTTGTTTAGTTTTGGTGTAAGTAGTTGTTAGCAAGTATATTTGCAAGAAATATAAATGAGTATGGCTGCTAACTTGTTATCTTTTCTGTCCAAAGTACCCGATCCTCGCTGTAAAAAGGGTAGTCGCCACCCCTTGCCCTCGCTACTGGCAATGATAGTCATAGGCAACTTAAGTGGCTACTACGGCTATCGGGAACTGGCCCGCTTCATGCAACGTCACGCCTGGGCGTTTGTACGCTTGTTTGGTTTTAAGCACGGCGTACCGGGTCATGTTACCATCGGCGAAGTGTTGGGAAGGCTCGACTTTGAGGCCTTCAAGCAGCAGTTCCAGGCTTGGCTCGGCCAACTACAAGCTCAGCCCCTAGGACAAGCTCAGCCCGTAGGACAAGCTCAGCCCGTAGGACAAGCTCAGCCCGTAGGACAAGCTCAACCCCTAGAACAAGCTCAACAAGCCGCTTACAGCTTAGACGGCAAGAGTTTGAAGTCTACCCTTTCTGACTATCCGCAAAGCTACCAGGACTTTGTAGCCATGGTGCAGGTGTTTGCTCATCAGAGCGGGCAGGTAGTAGGCTTACAGGCCTTTCACAACGGCAAGCAGGGCGAGGCCCAAGTCGTGCGCGATTTGATTGAAAAGCTGGACCTGAAAGGCGCTATGCTTACGCTGGATGCCTTGCACAGCCAAAAAAAACGCTAGAAGCTATCGTTGATTCGGGCAATGACTACTGCTTGCAAGTGAAGGCCAACCAGGTCAAACTCCTGGCCCGCCTCCAACAAGAGGCCCGCTGCCAAAAGCCCTTGAGTGAGCACAAGTGCCGCCAGAAGAACCGGGGTCGCCTCGAACACCGCCACTGCCAGCTCTTTGCCGCCCCTCAAGACTGGCAAAAGTATTACAAAGGCATTGTCTGCTTTGTAGTGCTCAGGCGCTGGGGCTATCGCAAAGACAAGCGCTTCCAGAAAGCTAAGCCTTATGAGAAGACCCACTACTACATCTTGAGCCGCAAGATGGAATCGGCCCAACAAGCCGCTACTCTGATTCGCAATCATTGGGGCATTGAGAACCGCTTGCATTGGGTGAAAGACGTCCACATGAAGGAAGACAAAAACCGCATCCGACACCATCAGGCCGCCAAAAACGTCTCCCTTATCAAGAACATGGTCTTAAATTTAACCAGGGCCAAAGGCTTCTCCTCTCTTAAAACAACTACTGAACGCTATGCGCACAATATCAAAGAGCTGTATTCCTGGATAGTATAACTTGAAATGAACAGCCCTACTCCTCGGAGGGGTTAGGGGGTGGGTTTACTTGTATGCTACGCACTATCAAGGGATCACCGCAATAGAGGAATTGGCAGGAGAGAAAATTCGCAGCAGGTTGAGCACTGCGTACAAGATATTACCGCAATGTGATGATCCCCATATCAGTTGCAGCATGGAAGTAAACCCACCCCCTAACCCCTCCGAGGAGGGGAGCCGCGACGCGACGCCTTCCCGCGACGCAACGCCTTCCCGCGACGCAACGCCTTCCCGCGACGCAACGCCTTCCCGCCATGCGACCCTTTCCCGCCATGCGACGCCTGCCTCCCGACACGCCTGCCCGCCATGCGACGCCTGCCCGCCATGCGACGCCTGCCGCCATGCACCTGTGCGTCTCCTTGCGCCTCTGTTGCGATCCTTGCGCGATCCTTGCGGTTAAGCGCTTTTCTTTGCGCCCTTTGCCCGCCTCCTTTGCGCTCTTTGCGTGAAACTTCCGTGAAACCTCCTCTCTGGCTGTTTGTCGCAAATGCCCCGCTTAATGTCTTGATCACCCCCCATCTTTGAACCGCCATTGCCTTTACTTTGCAATGGGTAACAAAGCCCCTTTCAAACCACAACTTTTTAACCCTTTACGATCATGGAAAGACAAACATTCGACATTGTAATTGAGGCGCCCCGGGAAACCGTATGGGACATCCTCTGGAGCGAGGCCACTTACCCGCAGTGGACATCCGTGTTCAGTCCCGGCTCCCGGGCCGAAGCAACCTGGCAACAAGGCAGCAAAGTGCTGTTTCTGGACGGCGACAACGCAGGCATGGTGTCTACGGTCGCCGAAAACCGGCAGTACGCGTTTATGTCGTTCAAGCACCTGGGGATGGTCAAGGACGGGGTGGAGGACCTGGACAGCCCCCAGGTCCGGCAGTGGGCCGGCGCCCTGGAAAACTACTCCCTGAGCCCGGTGAACGGCAAAACCCAGCTTACCGTCGAGCTGGACGTTACCCCGGAGCACAAAGAGTACTTCGTCAAGACCTGGCCGCAGGCACTGGCGCAGGTAAAGCAACTGGCCGAACAGTCACGCGCCGCCAAGTCATCCTAACCCGGGCGCCACGGACAACGGGTCAACCCAATTGCGGCAAGCCCGCTCCGTCACGGAGCGGGCTTACGCGTTGTTACGATTCAGTCTTTTGGCGTGATCACCAGGTTCCGGAAGTGCGCATCCGTGCCCGATCCTACCCACAGGCCAATGCTGCCGGCTTGCGCGGGGCCAAGCTTCAGGTCGTTCACCAGCAAGGTCGGCTGCGCCTGGCCGTGCACGTAGAGCCGGGCTTTGTCGCCTTCCACCTCAATTTTTACTTTCGTCCACGCACCGACGGCCAGGTCCACGTAAGACTCGTACTTCTCCGGCGTCTCTTTCCGGCTCTTTTCCCAGGGCAGGTCCGGGTAGGAAACGTACTGCACCGAATGGTTGCGCCGGACCTGGTCGGGGGCCCGGCCATTGGTGGGCCGGAGGTAAATGCACTCGAATTTCGAATCGTCTTCGCTGATGCGAAAGGCAATGTCGACGAAACCACGGGCGGACTCCCCGGCCGTAGCCAGGAGCTTGCCGGCCAGTTCTACTTCGATGGTGCCATTGCGAAAAGCAACCCCCTTCAGTTTGGCGTATTTAGCTTCCGACGTGATGCCTTTGGCCGTGTCCGCTACCCGCACGGCGGGTTTGCCCTGGTACGCGGGGCGGCGGTTTGCACGGAGCAAATACAAAATGGTAATTTGACAAGGCAAATCTCCCAAATAAATCCTGACTTTTAACGCGACTGCATGACTGACAAATGGCTGTATGGTTGAATGGCTGCATGGTTAACCCAACAGCAATCCAACCATTCAGCCATATAGCCATCCAGCCATCCAATCATACATCACCCCCGGCAAAACCCTTTCCCCCGGCCGCCGTACAACCCGGAACACAAAACCTTGTCAAGGATGGCGGAGTCGTACCATAATATCATTGTGCTGGGCGCCTCCGCGGGAGGGATACCGCCCCTGGAGCAACTCCTGGCAGCCTTGCCCGCCGACCTGCCGGCCGCCCTGTTCGTGGTGGTGCACCGCAATGCCGACGCCCTCGACGACGTGATGTTGTGGTCTCTGCAACGGAAAACCACCCTGCGGTGCGTAGTGCCCCGCCACGGGGAGCCCATCCGCCCGGGTTCGGTGTACGTGGCACCCGCCGACCGGCACATGCTGCTCAAGAAAGACCACATTCTGATCACGCAGGGGCCCCGCGAAAACTACTTCCGGCCTTCCATCGATACCACCTTCCGCTCGGCGGCGGTGGCTTACGGGCCCCGGGTGGTGGGCATCATCCTGAGCGGCATGTTGCAGGACGGTACGGCCGGCATGGAGGCCATCAAACGGTGCGGCGGCTTGTGCGTGGTGCAGCAACCCGAGGACGCCGAATTTTCCAGCATGCCCCGCAGCGTGCTCACCAACCTCGACGTGGACTACTCGGTGGCGGTCTCCGAAATGGGCATCGTGCTCACCGACCTGGTGCAGCGGTCGGCCGACCCGACCCTTGCGCTCCCCGAGGACCTGCTGCTGGAAGCCCGGATCGCGGAACGATACATCAACAACGACCGAAACAGTATTACACGCATGGACATTGAACTGACCGCCAAAGAACTCGACCAGATAGGGAACCGGTCGCCGCTGAGCTGCCCCGATTGCGGCGGGGCCCTCTGGCGCATGAAGGAGGGGTCGCAGGAACGCTACCGGTGCCACCTGGGCCACGCCCTCAACGCCGAAAGCATGCTGCTGCGCAACCGCGAGTCGCTGGAAGAAACCCTCTGGGTGGCCCTGCGCACGCTGGAAGAACGCAAATACGTGCTCACCACCCTGGCCGAAGAAATGGCCGACCGCCACGGCGAAAAGGCCGCCACCTACCGGGAACGGGCCGACGAACTGCACGTGCACGTGGAACGCATCCGGCAGGTGCTGATGAACTTCAACGACCTGGGGGCTACCTCTCCCGCAGCACCGGCAAGCTGATGGTGACCAGCGTACCCCCGCCCGGGGCGGCTTCGAGAGACAGCTTTCCTTCCAGCAGGTTCACCCGGTCCTGGATGGTTTTCAAACCAATGCCTTTTCCTTTGCCGGCCGGGGCGAGGGCCTTGCCCGCATCCATGCCCTTGCCGTTGTCCTGCGCTTCGATCACCACCCGGTCGCCTTCGCGGAACACCTCGATCCGGGCCCGGGTTGCCCCGGCGTGCCGGATGATGTTGTTCACCAGCTCCTGCGAAATGCGGTACACGGCGGTTTCCAGGTACTTGTCCAGCCGTTCTTCCAGCCCGTGGCAGGAAATCTGAATGCCCGTGTGGGAGAAGCGCCGGCAGAAGTCCTCGATGGCGACGGCCAGCCCCCGTTCTTCGAGCAGGAGCGGGATCAGTTCGTGCGACACGCGGCGCGTTTCCCGGATCGCCTCGGCGAGCAACTGCTCGGTTTGTTGTTTGGCCTGCCGGAGGGGGTCCAGCGAAAGCGGCATGCTGCCCAGGTCGATGCGGGCCAGGTTGAGCCGGGTGGCGTAGAGAATCTGCCCGACGCCGTTGTGCAGGGATTCGGAAATGCGCCGCCGCTCTTCCTCCTGCGCCTCCATGATGGCCTGCAACAGGGCTTTCTGCTGCGAAAGCCGCATCTGCACGTGCTCTTCTTCCATCCGCTTCCGCTCGGTAATGTCCACGGCGCTGATCAGGAAGCTCAGACCGTTGGTGGGTTCCGGGCCCAGCCCGGTCCCCTCCAGGAGTACGTTGCGGGGCGGGCTCCCGTGCGACAGCAAGGTTGCCTCCCCGCGCAGGGGCTCATGCAGGTACCGGAGGCTGGCAAAAAAATCATCGAAGGCCGGCCGGCAGTTCACCGTCACGAACGTCCGCAGCAACTGTCCCACCGCCAGCCGGCGGTCTACGCCCAGCAGGCGGGCCGCGGCAAAATTGATTTCCTCGATGATTCCGTTGGGGTTGACGGTAAAGTACCCGTTGGGGGCGAACTGGTAGAGGTGGCGGTACCGGGCTTCCGACGCCTGCAGGGCGTGGGCCGTAGTGTGCAGCTCTTCCTGCTGCATTTCCAGCTCTACCTGGTGCACTTGCAGTTCGTGGAACAGTTGCAGGACTTCCTCCCGTGACTTTTCCCCCAGTGCCGCCGGATCAATGCTGCCAACCCGGTGTTCGGCCTGTTTTCGCAACTCCTTCTCGTGGTCAGATGCGGTGAATCCTTCGTTCATGGGGGTGTAGATTGGGGGATTGGGTAAATATTGAATGTAGAACCAGGAATTTCGAATGATGAAGTAAAAGGAGCGCGGCGTACAGTTACTTCGACATTCGACATTCCTTGTTCTACATTCAATATTCCTTCTTCTTATTTCTTCTTAATTCCTGCTCATTCCAGCGTCACCAGCAGTTGCGGTGCCTCGCCTTCACCGTTACGCAGGCGCCGGGCCTTGAGTTGCGCCGGCTTGCTGTCCGGCAACGCCCCGGGTACGCCCGCCGAGAAGCTTTCCGGGGCGTTGCCGGCAAGTACCGCCTCCAGCCACCCGCGCAGGGCGGCGGCGTCCCAGGCGCCGTTGCCCAGTTTGTAGAAAGCACGGTCGCGCACCTGCCCGGCCTCCAGGCCGAATGCCTTCAGCAAAGCCGCGTTGGCGTCAACCACGGCCAGCGAACCGTCCAGCAGCACGGCCGGCGCCGGCAGGGCGTCGAGCAGGTCCCCGGCCAACCCCCGGGCGGTGTGCAGCTGGGCCTGTACGGCCTTGAGGGCGGTGATCGCCTGGAAGGAGAGCACGGCCCCGCCGATGAAGTTGTCGAGCGTGCGGTAGGGAATGATGCGCATCAGGTACCATTGCCCGCCGGTGGCTTCTACTTCCACCTCCTTGGGGGTGAGTTTGTCGAGCACTTCCTGCACGTCGCGCACCAGGTGTTCGTACCGGAGGTGGGTAGCCAGGTTGGCGACCGGCCGCCCGACGTCGGTCTGCACCAGCGGGATGATCTCGGTCACCGAAGGGGTAAACCGCTTGATGTACAACTGGTTGCTCAGGAACAGGGTGGCCACCTGGGCGCTGTTGAGCAGGTTGGCCATGTCGTTGTTGAGCTCGGTGAGTTCGTCGGTCTTGGCCCGGAACTGCATGTTCACCGTCATCAGCTCCTCGTTGAGGGCCTGCATTTCTTCCTTGGCCGTGTTGGATTCCTCGTTGGTAGACTGCAACTCCTCGTTGGTGGATTGCAGTTCCTCGTTGGCTGATTTGAGTTCTTCCACGGTGGTCTGCATCTGCTCGATGGTCTGTTGCAGGTGCTGCCGGGTAAAGGCCAGTTCCTGCTCCATCTGTTCGATCACCTTGTCCTTCTCCTTTTCGGAGGCCGGCATGGCATTCCTGCGGCCGGGCGTGGTCTTTTTGGGGGTCGGCTGGTCTTCGAACGTGACGAGCAGCATCCCCTTGAGTTCTTCGGGCTCCCGCAGCTGCTCCACGGTGAGCTGTACGAGCTGGTAGTGGCCGTTGGTTTTCACGTTCACGCGGGGGATCACCACGGGCTCCCGCTGGGTGCTGGCCCGCAGCACCGCCCCGCGCAGTTCGAGTGGCAGCCCTTCGCGGGCCATGTCGTACACGTTGGCGTTGAACTGGCCGGGGGCCGGCTCCAGGTACTTGCCCGTGCGGCCGTGGACGTAGATCAGCTCCCCGTGCGCGTTGATGACCAGGGCCGGGGGCGTCCGCTTCTGGAGCAGCACCCGGTTGATTTTTTCCTGGAGGTTGGCCGACCGGTTCTTGCCCGTGACGGGCAGGGGCACCTCCGCGTCGATGCCCGGAAGCTGAGGCCGCTTGGGCAGCGTGGTCTGGGCCGGAAACTCGATGAAACGGGTGAGGGCCACCGAGTTTTCGCGGCGGCGGAAAAGCTTCCACTTGCTGTCGACGGGGGTAAACAGGTCGTCGAACCCGCTGATGGTCTCCGATGGCCCCAGGAACAGTACGCCGCCCTCGCGCAGCGTGTAGTGAAACACGGGCAGGAGCTTGCGCTGCAATTCGGCCGTAAAGTAAATGAGCACGTTGCGGCAGCACAGCAGGTCGAGGTTGGTAAAGCTGGCGTCCTTGATGAGGTTGTGTTCGGCGAAAATGATCATTTCGCGGACTTCCTGCACCACCTGGTAGGTACTGTCCTTCTGGATGAACCACCGGTCCAGCCGCTCGGCCGAGATGTCGTTGGCTACGTTGTCGGCGTAGATGCCGTAGCGGGCTTTGCGGATGGCCTCGGGGTCGAGGTCGGTGGCGAACATCTGCACTTTCACCACGTTGCGCAGCTTGAGCCGTTCGAGGCATTCCTGCACCAGGATGGCAATCGAATACACCTCTTCGCCCGTGCTGCAGCCCGCCACCCAGATGCGCAGCGGTTCGTTTTTCTTCTCGCGCCCCGCCAGGTCGGGCAGCAGTTGTCGCTCCAGGACTTCAAAGGCCGGGTAGTCGCGGAAAAACTTGGTGACCCCGATGAGCAGTTCCTTGAACAGCGACTGCACCTCCGGGGGGGTGGCCTGCAGGTGCTCGGCGTACTGCATCAGTTCGGTAAACTGGTGCATGCGCATGCGGCGTTCGAGCCGGCGCAGGATCGTACTCTTTTTGTAGAGGGAGAAGTCGTGCCCGGTGCCGGTACGCAACGCGGTGAAGATCTGTTGCAGGGCCTGGTTCTCGCGGCGGCTCAACCCGTCCTGTTTGGGGTTCTGCAAGAGGGGAAACCGCACGTAATCGAGCAGCTTGCGGGCCATGGCCCGGGGGGTGTCTACGTAGTCGGGGTTGTCGGACTCGATGATGCTGCGGGGCATGCTTTCGTACTGGGCGTCGCCGGGGGCCTGCACCATCACCATTCCCAGCCCTTCCTTGATGAAGCGGGCTCCCGTTTCGCCGTCCGACCCCATGCCCGAGAAGATGGCGCACACGGCCTGTTCGCCCCAGTCGGAGGCCAGGCTCTGGAGGAAGTTGTCGATGGGCATGCGGCGTCCGCGCGGCTTGTGGGGCTGCATCAGGAGCAGCCGCCCGTTGTGGATCACCATTTCCTTGTTTTCGGGAATCACGTACACGTGGTTGGGCCGTACCTCCGCGCCGTCCTCCACGCGCAGCACGGGCATGGGGGTGCTCCGTTGCAGCAGTTCGGCCAGGATGCTGGGCTGGTCGGGGGCCAGGTGCTGCACGAGCACGAAGGCAATGTCGGCGTCGGCAGGAATCTCTTCGAGAAACTCCCGGATGGCCCCGAACGCGCCGGCCGAGCCGCCGATGCCCACCACGGGAAAGGGCCGGTTGCGCAGGGTCTGTAAGTCTACGGTTTGTTCTCCGGGGGGCCTGGGGCTCTCTCCGTCGCCGGACAAGTGAGCAAAAGTCATACGGTTGTAAAAAGGTTAGCGATGCGGTGCAGCTTGCCGGAAAAGGGTTCGTCCGCATAGGGGAGAGAGAGGCCCGCCTGCGAAAAATACAAATTTACCCGCTTTTACCCATCCATAAAGGAGATTGCGGGCCAAATATTTCCGCCCGCAGTGACAGGGATGGTTTCTGCTGCGCAAAGCGGCTTTTCCGGCGCCCGGTCACGCCCACCCCGCCGCGGCAACAGCGACGAACCATTTGCGGGAAAAGGGCGTATTGAGCATAGGGCAGATTCCCAACGAGGCGGCACATTTTTTCGGAACCGTCCGTTCCAACCCTCCTGTTTTTCGCCACCAAAAAAGCCGCTATGCCACGTGAAGAATCAACTCAGGATGCTGATTATCAGCGCGGACTGCGCCGAGACCAGCAACGCTGCGAAGCCACCGGGCAGCGCGGGGGGGGGGGGGAAGTCCCAGGCGCTGGACTTGCAGATGGTGCGCCTGCAACTGGCCGAACTCCGGCGGCAGGCAGACGTAATCGCGCAGGCCCCGCAGCAACTGGCCGACACCTGCCTCCAAACCCGGCATTGCGTGCGCCGCAGCAAGGTGCTCATCGAAGACGCCCGGCGCGACAACGGGGCATTGCGCACGCAGATCGACCAGACGCGGGCTATCCTTGCCGAAAGCCGGCGGCGGCTGGCCGGGCTTGATCACGCGTTCTAAGGGGCCGCGCGGAGGGCCCGTACTTCGCGGGCGCTTACCGGCCCAGCCCGGTTCCCGAACTGCCCGCGGATGTAGGTAAGCACGGCCGCAATGTCTTCGTCTTTGAGGAAACGGTGCTGCGGCATTACGTTGTTGTAGGGCCGGCCTTTCACCTGGATGGGCCCCTCCAGCCCGTTCAGCACCACGCGCACCAGCTTTTCCTTGCTGCCCGTCACCCACTCCGAGCCCGCCAGCGGCGGAAACCGCCCCGAGTCGCCCAGGCCGTTGCCCTGGTGGCACGTGGCGCAGTACGTGGCGTACAGTTTTGCCCCGGCCACCTCCGCATCCGGCACCAGCAGGTCCTTCGCCTCGTCGGGGGTGCGCAGGTGCGACAAGGTTTTGCGTCCCTCCATGGCGGCCAGCTGGGCCGGGCCAAAGGCGGCTTTTTCGCCCTTGTACATCACCCGCCAGATTTTGCCCCGCTCCGTTTCGGCAATGTACAAAGACCCGTCGGGGCCCTCGGCCAGGCCCATCGGCCGGTACCGGGCGTCGCTCACGTGCACCACCGGGTCAACGCCGGTGAAGCCGTCGGCAAACACTTCCCAGGGGCCGGTGGGCCGTCCGTCCGCGAAGGGGATGAACCCCACGAAGTAGCTCGACTGCGGGTAGGGCGTCCGGTTGGTGGAGCCGTGAAAGGCGATGAAAGCCCCGTTCCTGTAGCGTTCGGGGAACTGGTTGCCGCGGTAAAACAGTACGTCGTTGGGCGCCCAGTGCCCCGGAAAACCCATGAGGGGCGGCTCCAGCTTGCTGCCGTCGCCTACCACGCGCTGCTGGCCTTCGTATTCGGGGTTGATCACCTTTTTCCCCTGCAAGTGGTCGTAGTAGAAGTAGGGCCAGCCGCCGTCCAGTCCTTCTTTCACCCGGAAAAACTCTTCGGAAGGCAGCAGGGCGCTCTGCCAGGGCGAATACTTCTGGGGCCAGAGCCGGAGCAGGTCGTCGCGGCCGTGTTGCAGCAGGTACAGGTTCCCGTCGGCCGCGTTCCAGTCCATCGCCACCACGCTGCGCAGGCCGGTGGCGTACCGCGTGCCGTCCTGCTGCGTCTGGCCGGTCCGGCCGGCGCGGAAGCGCCACACGCCCCCGTGGTCCACCAGCAGGGAGCAGGGGTACATGCCCGGCGAGTTGGGGGTGCGGTTCTGCACCTGGCAGCAGTTGGAAGGGGCCCCGAACGGCACGTACAGGTTGCCCTGGGCGTCGAAGGTGAGGGGCTTGGCAATGTGTTCGTGGCTCCCGTGCGGGTGGTCGTCGGTCAGGACCACCTCCTGGGGGCTTTCGGGCACCAACTTCCCCGGCGTGAGCCGGTAGCGGTACACCACCAGTTCCGAGCTGAAATACAGGTAGCCGTTGTGGATGCGGGCGGCCGTGCCGTAGCCCGATTCCCGGGCACTCCCCCCGAAGCGGGCCACGAGGTCGGCCTTGCCGTCGCCGGTGGTGTCGCGCAGGGCAATCACGGAACTATCTTTGCCGCCGTACCGGGCCTTTACGTAAATGTCGCCGTTGTCGCGCACGGCCAGGTGGCGGGCCCGGCCGGGCAGGCTGTCTACCACCACCAGGGCTTCAAAATGACCGGGCAGCACCAGTCCGCCCCGGCCGGGGTCGCCGGGCGGGGAAAGTTTTTTTTCCCGGCAGGCCGGCAGACTTACGGCCAGCAGCAGGCACAGGGCAAGAAGGGGAAGGAAGCGTAGCATTGATAGCAAGTGGGTAAGTGAACTGACAAGCAGGGTTGGATGGCTGTATGATTGTATGGCTGAATGGCTATATGGTTGATTGTTGGGCTGACGCACGATACTTATTTCCCGACCATCAACCATTCAGCCATATAGCCATACAACCATATAACCATTCAGCCATCCAACCATACAGATAAGAATTACTTCGAAGGGGCGGGGCGGGTACTCGTGCCGGTCATTACCACCGGGTCGGCGATGCCGTTGAGGTCGTAGACCACCTTGCCGGCCCGCACGGTAAGTTCGCACTCAAACTTGCGTTTGCCGGGCTGTTTGTAGCCGGTCTTGTCGTAGAAGCCGAAGTTGCCTTCCCGCAGCGTAAGTACGGCCACGTCGGCGGGGGCCCCCACCGAAAGGTGCCCCAGCGCCTCCCTTTTGATGGCCTGCGCGGGCGCCCAGGTGGCGGCCCGGATGACGGCGGGCAGGTCCATGCCCATGCCCAGGAACTTGGACATGACGCTGAGCAGGTCTTTCATGGAGCCGTTCATGCTGCCCGTGTGCAGGTCGGTGCTGAGGGTGTTGGGGTAAAAGCCACTCCTTACCGCCGGCAGGGCCTGCGAATAATTGAAGCTGGCGCCGCCGTAGCCCACGTCGAAGAGAATGCCCCTTTGCCGCGCCGCCGCCACGAACGGTTTTACCCGGCCCGTGGCTTCATCCACGAGGGTTTCGCGCACGTTGCTGTCGAGGCGGGCAAAGGCGTGGGTGTAGATGTCACCCGGCCGCAGCTTCCGCAGGAACAGTTCTTCCAGCGGCAGCGGCGGCGTGCTGCTCCCGAAGTCGATCATCACGGGCAGGTTGGCAAGTTTGCCGGCCTCCACCACCCGGTCGGTGGGCGTCCAGTCGCTTCCCCTAAAGTGAGCCAGCTTGAAGCCGACCACGTACTCGGGGTTTGCCCGGGCGGCCTCGGCGGCCTTTTGGGCGTCCATGTCGGCCAGGTTTTGTTCGTAAGCCCCGCCCCGCATGCCTTCTCCCACGATGTTGAGGAAGGAGAGCACCCGGGTTCTGGCGGGGCCGATCACGTTTTGCTTAAACGCGGGAAAGGACTTCCAGCCCGCCCCGCCGGCATCGACGATGGTGGTAACGCCCACCCGGAAGGTAAAGCCGTCGGGCATGACGGCCACCAGCCCGTTGCTCAGGTAGTGGTCCGGTTCGGTGCCGGCAAACACGTGCCCGTGCAGGTCGATGAGCCCCGGGGTTACGTACATGCCTTCCGCACGGATGACCTGCCGGGCGCCGCCGGGGTCAATGTTTTTGGCAACGGCCGCAATGGTGTCGGCATTGATGGCTACGTCCATTACGCCGTTGCGGTTGTTGCGGGGGTCGATCACGTGGCCGCCCTTGATGACCAGCTGGTAGGTTTGGGCGTAGCCGCCCGGCCCGTACAGGCAAAGGAGCAACAGGAAGCCGTAGAGGTTTTTAGGCATAGGGACGATTGGGTATTGGTCAATGGTGGATTGGTCATTGGTCAATGGTCATTGGTACATTGGTCATTGGTTACTTGTCATTAGTACAGTGGCCGATGACGAATGACTACTGACCAATGACTACTGACCAATGACCAATCTACCAATGCACCATTGACCACTGACCATACTACGTAGCAGCCCGGGTCAATTCTTCGCGCAGGCGGGCGGCCACCAGTTGCTCCTGGCCCGGGTTGAGCATCCACACGGTTACGTTCACGGAGTTGGGGCCGCCGCCGGCCAGTTCGATGGAAGGGTTGCCGTGCCGCATGGCCTCCTTGAGGGCGTCGCCCGAGGTGCGGACTTGCGCGGTATCCCACGAAATGATCAGCGTCGGCGTATGGTTCGCTACCGGCGGCACGTCTACCCGGGTCGTGACGCCCCCGATGGGTTTGACGGCGTCGCCGATGTGGGCCACGCGGGCTTCCCATGCTTGCCATTCCCGGGCGTGGTCTTTGGCCAGGTAAAGTTCCAGCGCCACCAGCATGCCCAGGATCTCCTCTTTGTTGATCTTCATGCCCCGGCCGATGTTGGCCCGGGGCGGGGCGTTGAGCCGGGCCGCCGCAATCAGGTCCTTGCGGCCCAGCAGCAGGCCGGCACTCTGGGGCCCTTTGATGGCTTTGCCCCCCGAAAAGCAAACCAGGTCGAAGCCCATCTGCGTGTATTTCCACAGGTTCTCCACGGGCGGCACGTCGGCGGCGCAGTCGTTCATGGTCGGCACGTTGTATTTTTTGCCGAGGGCCACGAACGCCTCCGGCGTGATCAGGCCCTGGTAGGTATTGGCGTTGAGAAACCACAGCATCGCCGTGTTTTCGTTGATGGCCGCTTCCAGTTCCTCCGCGGTTTCCACCTCCACCAGCCGGACGCCGCAGTTGGTCAGGGCCCGGTTGTAGCCGATGTTGTGGGCCTTCTGCAAGATCACTTCCGTTTTCATGCCCGAACCCTCCAGGTGCGGCAGCCGGGCGGTTTTCTGGGCATCCATACCCGTGAGCACGCCGGCCAGCCCCAGCGTAATGGCCGAAAAACAACCCGACGTTACAGTGGCGGCTTCGCACCTGACCAGCGAGGCAATACGGGCCCCCACCTTGTCCTGCAATTCGTCGAGCATCACGAACTCCCGGGAGGCGTACTGCATGGCATCCATCACCTCGTCGGGCATCAGGGAAGCGGTCATGGCCGTGTAGGTGCCGGCGGCATTGATGAAGGTGCGCACGCCCAGTTCTTTGAAGTAGTCGCGGTGGCCGCCGCGTACCCGTTGGCTGCGGTGGAACCGGCCCGGCACGCACCCGGCCACGCCGGCCAGGAAGGGCAGGGCCGACAAACGTTTGAGGATTGATCTGCGGTTGAGCATGGGGAAGGAGGTTGAGGGGAAGCGTGCCGGCTATTCGAACACCAGCGTGCCGAACTTGCGGTACTCGTGGAAATTGCCGTCGGTTTTTTGCCAGGCCCAGGTAGCCATGCCCTGGTCGTAATCAATGCGGTACAGGTTGGCCCGCCACTCGGTTCCCGGCCCGGGCGGGGCCGCCACCAGGGGCCGCAGCAGTTCAAAGGGAATGAAGAATTCCGCCGTCCACCCCCGGATGGTCCCGCCGTTGCCCCGTTCCGCCCGCTGCACGTGGGTGGCGTGCCGGGTTTTGCGCGCTCCTTGGTATTGCCAGGGCTTCCACCCCATGAACCGGCCGTGAAGGTTGGGGACCAGGATGGGCAACTCGTGGTTGAGGGGCGACAGCTCGTACTCGAAGTACAGCGGCACCGACGGGTCGGGCCACAGGAATACTTCCACCACGTCTTCGGTGTACAGCGCCCCGAAATCCTCGCGGATGGTGGCCGTCAGTTGACCGTCTTCGCAGCGGAACAGGAAGTAAAGGCCCGCGTCGGAATACATGACTTTGACCTCCGTGCGCCACGCCCGGCCCGCCGCCTTGAGCACCGGCAGCGTCACCCATTCGGTACGGTTCCACGGGGCGGCCCGGCCGGCTCCCCCCACGGCAAAATCCTCCGTTTTCCGCACGACCAGCCGCGCCGAATCAGGTCCGTTGCCCGAACCCGCCGCGTGGACGCAAGGGCTACCCGCCAGGCAGCAGGCCGCCAGCAGCCACATCCCGAATGCAGACGCTCCGCGCATAGGGTGGAAGGGTTATAGGGTTGAAACCTCACCCCCGGCCCCTCTCCCAAGGAGAGGGGAGGAGAAGATATTTTTACAAGTAACTGATTGTCAAAGCTGTAAGACTCCCCTCTCCTTGGGAGAGGGGCCGGGGGTGAGGTTTCAACCCCTACACGTACGCAATGCAATCCATCTCGACCAGGGAGTTGCCGGGCACGCCGCCGTAGACGGCCACGGTGGTACGTACGGGGGGCTTGTTGCCGAAGCGGCCCTTGTAAACTTCGTTCATGCCCTTGTAGTCGTTGAGGTCGTGCAGGAACACGCTTACCTTCAGGACTTTTTCCATCGAAGAGCCGGCTTTTTTAAGCTCCGCCTCCAGTTCTTTGAGCACGTGTTCGGTGTGGGCCTTGATGTCGCCTTCGAAGTGGGCGCCTTTTCCCGCCACGAACACGAGGTTGCCCAGCTTGGTGGAGCCCGAGAACAGCGGCACGTCCTGGAACGTAGTCACGTTGAAGGCTTCTTTTTCGGGCGGGGCGGGGGCGGCTTTGGCCGCGGCGCCGAAACCGGCCACGCCGGCCAGGGAGGCGAATACTTTTTTAAGAATAGATCGTCTGGGTGGCTTCATGGATGGCAGTCGGATGTGGATTGGGAAGCAAAGTGAATGGCAACCGTAAAACTTAGGGACAGATTTCTTATTTTTCGGGCAGTACAAGGGGGCGGGCCAAAAATCGGCGGACCCGTGCCAACCCCGGTGGCCCCACCCAGTACCTTCCGTAAGCCCCTTGCAGACAGGTGATCGGCCCGCTCAATAAAGCAAAAAAATAGTTTCGTGCATAGCCTTTGCCAATGAACCGGAGAAATTTTATTGAACGCGTGGCCGGCGGGAGCGTGGCCGCGGGCCTGTTTGCCTTTTCGTACCCGGCCCTGGCCGCCCTCCAAGAGGCTACCCGGCGACTCGGCCCCGGCGACCTGGCCGCCGACGTAGTCGTGGCCGGCGGGGGCCTGGGCGGGTTTGCCGCCGCCCTGGCGGGGCTGCGCAACGGCCTGCGGGTCATCCTGACGGAAGAAACCGACTGGATCGGCGGGCAGATCACGCAGCAGGGCGTACCCCCCGACGAACACCAGTGGATCGAAACGCACGGGGCGCCCGCGTCGTACCGCGCGTTTCGCAATGCCGTCCGCGACTACTACCGCCGCCACTACCCGCTGACCGAGACGGCCCGGGCCGCCCCCTTCCTCAACCCGGGCGACGGCGCCGTGTCGCGGCTGTGCCACGAGCCGCGGGTGGCCCTGGCGGTGCTGCACGACCTGCTGGCACCCTACCTGAGCACGGGCCAACTGGCCCTGCTGCTCGAACACAAAATCGTAAGCGCCGATGCAACGGGCGACCGGGTGCGGGCGGTGAAAGCCCTCGACCGGCGTACGGGCAAGGAACGGGTGCTGACGGCTCCCTACTTCGTGGACGCGACCGAACTGGGCGACCTGCTGCCGCTGACCCGGACGGAATTCGTGACGGGCGCCGAATCGCGGCAGGAAACGCAGGAACTGCACGCCCCCGCAAAAGGCAACCCGGCCAACCAGCAGGCTTTTACCATGTGCCTGGCAATGGACTACGTGCCCGGCGCGAACCTCGTCACCGACAAACCCCGGGAATACGATTTCTGGCGCAGCTACGTGCCGCCGCTCACGCCGCCGTGGCCGGGCAAGCTGTTGTCGCTGACCTATCCTACGCCTTCCACGCTGGTGCCCAAAACCCTGGGGTTCCACCCGGAGGGCGTTCCCACGGGCGAGGTGCTGAACCTGTGGAATTACCGCCGCCTCGTGAGCAAAACGCAGTTCCGGCCCGGTACCTACGCGGGCGACATCACGATTGTGAACTGGCCGCAGAACGACTACGTGCCGGGCAACCTGGTGGGCGTACCGGAAAAGGAAGCGCAAGGGCACGTAGCCCGCGCCGGGCAACTCAGCCTGTCGCTGTTCTACTGGTTGCAGACGGAAGCCCCCCGTCCCGACGGCGGGCAGGGCTGGCCGGGGCTGCGCCTGCGGGGCGACGTGCTGGGTACGGCGGATGGCCTGGCCAAATATCCCTACGTGCGGGAGTCGCGCCGGATCAAGGCCGTGTTTACGGTGCGCGAAGAACACGTGGGGGCCGCCAACCGCGCCAACGTAACGGGCCAGCCAACCCACTCAGCCGCCCCTTTTGCCGACAGCGTAGGAGTGGGCTACTACCATATCGACCTGCACCCGAGCAGCGGCGGCGACAACTACATTGATTTTCCTTCCCTGCCTTTCCAGATTCCGCTGGGGGCCCTGCTGCCCGTACGGGTCGAAAACCTGTTGCCGGCCGGCAAGAACATCGGCACTACGCACGTCACCAACGGCTGCTACCGCCTGCACCCGGTGGAATGGAGCATCGGCGAGGCCGTGGGGTTGCTGGTAGCCTACGCCACGCAAAAGAAAGTGGCCCCCCGGGCCGTCCGCGAAAAAGCATCGCTGCTGGCCGATTTTCAGAACATGATCCGTGCGCAGGGCATTGAAACGCAGTGGCGGTAGGGAAGGGGAGACCGGAACGAACGGAGACCGCAGACCGGAATGTAAAGGAGACCGCAGACCGGAGGAAGGGAGACCGGAGGAGGATGGGGAAGGAGGCGCAGGCGGGGTTTCGGCAGGGGATAGGGTTTTAGGGGGGATAGGGTTGAAACCCTATCCTATGGATATTTGACGAGAAGCGCTTTGTGCCGAACTTGACGTGGCTGATTGGTAGGATAGGGTTTAAACCCTATCCTACGGAGAATTCAGCGCCGATCCTGGGCGTAAACCAGGCATCCTGGCTGCCCTTATTCATAGGATAGGGTTTCAACCCTATCCCCAATCCTACGGCCGCTTGTCGATCCAGATGCGGGTGGTGTACAGGTCGGGGCCCTGGCGCTGCACGGCCGCGTCGTAGTTGGCCCCGTTCAGCGACCGCTCCACCGTGGAGTACTTGGCCCGGCGGGGAATGGTGCCACTCGTTTCGCCCGGGTTCTGGCCGGGCTTCAAACGTGGGTAGCCCGTCCGGCGCCACTCGATGAAAGCCTCGTACGAGTTGTCGAACAGTTCAATCCACTTCTGGGTCATGATCTGCTCCAGCTTTTCTTCTTTCGTGCCGGTGAGTTTGCCTTCCCGGGCAATGTACTCATCAATCAGGGCGGCGCTTACTTTATACGGTTCCCGGGCCATTGCCGCCCGGATGCCGTCCTGGTAGAACTGCTCGGCCTGCGCTTCGGTACCGCCCCAGCCCTCCAGGGCGGCTTCCGCCTTCAGAAAAGCCACCTCTCCGTAGGTCAGCACGGAAGAAGGCACGGCAATGGCCGGGTTGAGGAAAGTCCGGGAACTGGGGTACGAATAATCGGCCGTGACCAGCGAACTGTACTGGGTGCCCGACAGGGCGGCCGGCACGCCCCGGAATACCGGCGTTGCACTGGTCTTGGAGTTCGGCGTCGGGTCGGCGATCAGCGGCAGGCGCGGGTCATTTCTGGTCACCAGGGTGTTGATCAGCGTTTCGCCCATCATGGGGGCATTGGTTTTGTCGAGGTCGGAACGCTGCCAGATGCGGTGCCCGGTGTTGCGGTTGGCCGCGTCGGTGGCTACAAAGGCGGCATCGGCCAGGCTGGCCGGCAACGGTTGGCCCATGGCGGCCGTCACGGCGGCCTGGGCGGCCCCCGGGTTGGCGTACTTCATGCGCATGGCCGTCCTCAGCTTCAGGGCATTGGCAAACTTCTTCCACTTCTCCGGGTCGCCGTTGAAGTAAAAGTCCGCGTTGCCGAAGGTCACGTCCCCCGGCGTAATTTTAGCCCTGGCTTCGTCGAGGCTGGCAATCAACTGCGGGTAAATGCTTTCCTGCGTATCAAATGCGGGCTGCGGCGTGATTTTACCCGGCGTAGATACCGCTTCCGTGTACGGAATGTCACCCACCAGCGCCGTGAGCCGTTCGGCGATCATCGCCTTCATGATCCTGATTCCGGCCACTTTGGACCGGCCTTCGGGGGCCTCTTCCTGTCCGGCCAGCAGGTCCGTTTCGGCCATGTTCAGGTCTTTGAGGTACCCGTAGTGGTTGCTCCACAGCCCGTTGTCGTAATTGGGGATGGCCAGGTAGTGCGCCGTGGTAAACCCGGCGTTCTGGTTGCCCCAGTGCTGCACCCAGTTGCCGAACATGAGCACCCCCGGCACCAGGTCGATCTTGTCGAAAGAAGCATTGCGCTGCACGTTTGAAACGACGTAATCGGGATTGACCTTTACGGCCGAGTTGGGCGGGATGTTGATCTTGTCAAAATCTTTGGTGCAGGCGCCGGCCAGCACCACGCCACCGCCAAGCAGCGCCACTTTTATAAACTGTTTCAGGTTCACGTTCATAGAAAATAATGGGGTAGAAGTCTCACGTCTCGTGTCTTGCGTTTCAAGTCTCTCTGCTTACAAACCCAGGTTCAGGTTAAACCCGATTTGCCGGGTAAACGGCAGCGAGGACGATTCGAACCCTAGGCCGGTGTTGCCGGCATTGAAAGAAGCCGCTTCCGGGGCAAACCCGTCGGTATGCCGGCTGAAGTAGAACAGGTTCCGGCCGACCAGGCTCAGGCTGATGTTGCTGAAGGGCGTTTTGCCCAGCAACGCAGCCGGCAGCCGGTAGCTCAGGTTGATTTCCCGCATGGCTACGTAGCTGGCATCGTTGACAAACTCCTCGGCCACCGCCGTGGTCGATCCGGGTACCGCCCGGCTCCAGTAGTTTTCGGCCGATACGGGGATGTCGTTGGCTTCGCCGGTGGAGGACCAGGTGCCGTTGGCGTTTTGGGTCGCCTTCACGCCTTCGGCCACCAGGTCGCCCCCGCGCCCGGCCAGGGTACGCTTGCTCGTGCCGTGGATGGCCTCGATCACGTTGGACATGGAGAAGATCAGGCCGCCCTGCCGGATGTCAACCAGCGTACTCAGGCTCAGGTTCTTGTAGGCGAAGGTGTTGGTCAGGCCGCCGAGCCACTGGGGCAGTACGTTCCCGATCGGGAACAGGCCGAGTTCGCGGATCGGCAAGCCGTCGGGATCAATCATCCGGTTGCCGTTGCCGTCGCGCAGCCAGCGGGCCGAGTTGGCGTACATGGTGCCGTAAGGCTCGCCCGGGTCGGCGTACAGGGATACGTTGCGGTCGTCGCTGATGAAGAACCGCTGCACGCCCGGAGCCAGTTCTACCACTTCGGAGTAGTTGCGGGTGTAGTTGAAAGAGACGTCCCACCGGAACCCGTTGGTGAGTTTGACGGGCGTGGCGTTCAGCAGCACCTCAAAGCCGTTGTTGCGGATTTCGCCGGCGTTGATGACGCGGGTGGCAAACCCGGTAGAAGGCGATATGTCGATGGGAATGATCTGGTTGCGGGTACTGGCGTCGTAATAGGTAAAGTCGAGGCCGGCCCGGTTGTTGAACAGGCGGATGTCGGCCCCCAGCTCAATGGACGTCTTGAGTTCGTTTCTCAGGTCCGTCAGCGGCAGCCGGCTGGTGTAACTGGCCAGCGACCGGCCGGCCTGCAGGTTGTTGTCGAGGCTGTAGGTACCGATCAGCTGGTACGGGTTGCCCGAGTTACCCGCCTGCGCCCAGGAACCTCGTAGTTTTCCGAAGGAAAGGACCCGGTTCTGGAGCCCGGGGAACGCGTCGGTAAACACGAAGCTGGTACTCACCGACGGGTAGAAGAACGAGTTGTCGTTGAGGGGCAGCGTGGAAGACCAGTCGTTGCGGGCGGTCCATTCCACGAACAGGTAATCCTTGAACCCGAACTGGCCGAACGCGTACACCGAGTTGATCGCCGATTCGGAGAAGTCGAAGCTGGGATTGACCAGTTTCAGGTTGCTGGGGACGAACAAATCCGCGGTTTTGAACTGGCTGCCCGTGTAGCCTACCAGCCGGAAATAACGCCGCATGCGGTTCCCCCCCACGTTCACCGACAGGTCCAGGCTGGGCGTAACTTTCCGGTTGAAGGAAAGCAATACGTCGGCGTTCGTTTCTTTTCCCCGGTGGGTTTCTTCGTACAAGGTGCCGTTGGGCTGCACGCGGGTACCGAGCGGCTGGTACTTCTGGCGCTGGTCGGTGTAAAAATCAGTGCCGGCCCGGGCCGACAGCGACAACCATTCCGTGAAATCATACTGGGCCCGCACAAGCCCGAGCACCCGCTCGCGCCGGTCTTCGTTGTGTACTTTGTTGACGGCCCAGTACGGCTGGGTGGTAAACGTACCGCTCGACCAGTGCCTTTCGAAGCCGATCACTTCCTGGCCGCCCGGCGGGGCCGCCGCCCCCGTGACCTGCCCGATGTTGCCGGCCGTGTACTGGTATTGCTTCAGGTTTTCCAGCACCTCGTTGCGGGGCATGTAGCGCATGGTGTAGGCGGTATTCTCCTGGGCGTCCGACAACCCCGGCCGGTTGTTGCCTTTCTGGGTGATGTAATTGGCTTTGGCGTCCACCGAAAGTTTTTTGGTGACTTTATGCGTAGCCCGCACGTTGAAGTTGTTCCGGTCCAGCGTACTGGTGGGCAGCAACCCTTTGTTGGTCAGGTTGTGCAGGGAGAGGTACATCGTCGTGTTCTCGTTGCCCGCGTTCACCGCGATGGTATTGGTAAAGGTCCGTTCCGTCTGGTAGAAATCGCGCATGTTGTCGGGCTGCGGGCTGAAAGGCCGTAATTCCCCGTACCAGGTGTAGGCCGGCGTGCCGTCCAGCCGCGGTCCCCAGCTGCGGGGTCCCTCCACGCCGTCGTTGAGCGTGGTGAGCTGGGGCGTTACGTTGGTAATGGGGTTGGCCGTCCCCTGCGAGGCTTCTACCTGCTCGCGGGTGTAGGTCACGCCGTCGGCGCCGCGGTAATGCCGGAAGGTGCCTTTGTTGCCGAGCCCGTATTCGTTCTGGAAATCGGGCATCACCAGGGGCGTGCCGAACGTGGTGTTGCTGTTGAAGCTGACCCCGATGCCTTTCTGGGCCGCGCCTTTTTTGGTGGTGATCAGGATGACCCCGTTGGCGCCCCGCTGGCCGTAGAGGGCCGCGGCGTTGGGGCCTTTCAGCACCGTCATGGTCTCGATGTCGTCGGCGTTGAGGTTGGAGATGCCATCCCCGAAGTCGTTGCCGCCCCAGCGTGCGGCGGCGCCCACGTTGGAGTTGTCCATTGGAATGCCGTCGAGTACGTACAGGGGCTGGTTGTTGCCCGTCAGGGAGCTGTTGCCCCGGATGACCACCCGCGACGAGCCGCCCGGGCCGCCCGCCGACCGGCTTACCTGCACCCCGGCTACTTTACCGGCCAGCGAGTTGGCTATGTTCACTTCGCGGGCCTCGGTGATCTCCTTGCCGGAAATCTCGGTCACCGAACTGCCCAGCGCCTTCTTTTCCCGTTCAATCCCGAAAGCCGTCACCACCACTTCCGACAGTTCCTTGGTATCGATGGCCAGCACCACGTCGATGGTGCGCCGGTTGCCCGTTTCGATCATCTGGCTGAGGTAGCCGATGGACGAGAACACCAGCGTTCCCCCGGCGTCGGGGATGCTGATCGTGTAGCCGCCGTTGGCGTCGGTGATCGTACCCGTCTGCGACCCCCGCAGCGTCACGTTGACTCCCGGCAGCGCCGCACCGTCTTCCGAGGAGGTAACCCGGCCCGCAACGGTTGCCGTCTGCGCCCGGGCCGGCAGCACAAAGCCCAGCAGGCAGGCGCACAGGAGCGGAATGATTCCTTTCCGCAGCGACGCGGGAAGTCCCCCGGAGCTGCGCTTGCTCGATGTAAAACATTTTCTCATGGAGAGATAGTTGATGGTGAATAGTGGTAAAAGCAGGCAGTTGCGGGACAGTACTTCCCCGGGCGGGCCGGGGCAGTTGGGCGTAACGGGAAGCAGTATGCGATGCGTGGTATCCGGTTGCGGCGCAACCGGCTGTAGATTACTAAAATGCCGACTGAGTTGCAATAGCAGCGGGCATAATTCTGTGGAATCGGTACGCTTTTTACGCCCGGTGCAACCCCTTGAGCCCTACCTACTTCGCTGGCTGCCGCCGCGGACCTTGGGGCGGGCGGAACCGGCGCAGCACACCGTCGTAGCGGCTCCCCATGTAGGCCCCCCAGGCCGGCGCTTCCGCCACGGGAATGGTGGTGACGAGGTGGTTTATTTTCAGCCCCTTCAGCGAAGACCGCATGGTGGAATCGGCCATGCTGCAATGCACCAGGTCGAGCATGCCGTCGCCGTCCAGGTCGCCCGCCCACGGGGTAGAAGCGTAGTTTACGCCCTCGTCGGAAAGGCCGAAGTCCAGGCTGGTCCGGTTGCGGAAGTCAAACACGAGCAGCATGCTGCGGAAAAGCTTTTGGGTGAATTCGTTTTCCACGTAGTAGTTGACGCTCAGGATGGCGTCGTCGTAGCCGTCGTTGTTCACGTCGGCCACCACCGGGGAACTCGATTGCCGGTAGCCCACCGAGTCGGCGTACAGCACCGCGCCGTTGCGGCCGTCCACCATCAGTTGCTTCGACCAGTGCAGCGCGGGCCACTCGCCGGCCGAGAAGGAAACGAAAAAGTCAGGTACCGCGTCGCCGTTGAAGTTGCCCACGGCCGGCGCACTGTAGGCCTCCGTGCCCGGCACGGGTACGGTCCACCGGGTTTGGTGCGTGGCGCCGTCCACGGCGATCAGGCGGCCGTCTACGGCGTTGGCTACCACGTCGCGCACCCCGTCGCCGGTGATGTCGGCCAGCACCGGCGGGGCAATGAAGCCTTTGCCGGGGCCCGACGCCAGCCGCACCGAACCCGACAGGTCTCCTCGCCGGACGTCGCGCAGGGTGGTCCGGTAGAGCCCCCCGCCGAGGGTTTCGCCGCCGGTGCCGTAGTACACGGGAATGGTGCCGTCGGGCCGCGGCGCGTCGCACACGATGGACATGTAAATCTCTTTCCCGTCGGGCGTGGGCGCTTTGGCAATGGGTTTCCCGTCGCGGGCGCTGATCAGCATGAGGTGGCCCGCCGGCCGGTTGGGGTCGTGCGGCAGCACCCGCACGTCGCCCCCGTTGGCGACCAGCAGGTCGTCGGTGCCGTCGCCGTTCTGGTCGGGCACAACCTGGGGGTTGTAGAAGTTGAACAGCCCGGTCTGGTAGGCTTTGGTCCGGTCTTTCCCGGGAAAATATTCCCACAACACCCTGCCCGTGCGGCCATTGACCGCCAGCAGCACCGCCGAACGGCCGCTGATGAACACGTCGGGCACGCCGTCACTGGTCACGTCGTGCAGGGTAGCCGAGCCGAATACCTGGTCGCGGGCGGGTACTTTCCACAGCATCCGGCCGGTTTTGCCGTCGAGGGCCACCACGGCCGTATCGGCGTACTCAAATTCGGCTTTCCCGGTTCCCAGGATGACGTCGCGCACCCCGTCGCCGTTCAGGTCGGCGACCCGGGGCGAAGAGAAGGTGTTGTGCCCGGGCAAGGTCACTGACCACGGGGCGGGCGGGTCGCCGCCGGGCTTCTCCGTTACCGAGGCGAGGAGCAGGCCCGTGAGGCACAGGCACGCGAAGAGGCGGAAGCGAAGCATGGGGGATTGGTTTAAACACCCGGACCAAATCAGCCTGGGGAATGTTTGTCAGTAACGCATTGATTGTGAAAGGGCCCGCTTCGAAAAAGTCATCCCCCTACCCCCTTCCCTCTCCCACGGGGCAGCCGCACAAGGGGGACCGCGTACCCACTGGTTCTGATGCAAGGAAACTGTCTCTGCGTATGATTATCGGCGCGTTCGGTCCCCCTTGTGCGGCTGCCCCGTGGGAGAGGGAAGGGGGTAGGGGGATGACTTCGTTCCATTGAAGCAATTTCTAAGACTATTCTACTATACCCACCCCGCACTTGCTCATTTCCTACCGCACGGCCAGCTTTTCAGCCGGTCCTTTGCCCCCGCCGTTGACCCGGATCAGTTGCAGGGAGTCGTTGTTGCGGGCCGCCAGCACCCCCAGCGCCCCGGCCGTACCCAGCCGGATGAGCCGCATGTCTTTCACGTCGCCGTCGGCGTAGAAGCCGCTTTGCCGGGAGGGCACCGGCCGGAACTGCCCCTTGCCGTTGCCCCGCAGGAATACGCCGATGCCCGCGTCGCCGCGGGGCGTTTCCACTTCCGAAGCGTACAGGTTGCCGGCCATCAGCAGGTCCGCGTGGCCGTCGCCGTCGTAGTCGCCGGGCAGAATGGCGTTGATGGCCGAAAGCTGCACGGCGTTGGGGAAAGCGGTGGCCGCAAACGTGCCGTCGCCCCGGTTCTCGAAGTAGGAAGTAGCGAAGGTTTTGGCTTGGTAGTGCAGGGCTTTCTCCAGGCTTTCTTCGCCGTACACCTCCTGCAAGCGGGCCAGCCCGAAGGTCTTGTAGTCGGGGAATTTCTCCTTGATGAAGGGCATCTGTTCGGAGGAGCACTGCCGGCCCCGGAGCGGGTAGAGGCTGCCGCCGTTGTAGTAGCCCAGCACGATGTCGAGGGCGCCGTTTTCGTCGAAGTCGCTGCAATACACCTCGAAAGGTTCTTTGGCCGAAGCCTTGTATTTGTAGTTGCGGCCCAGGTTGCCGGCCACCAGGTCGAGGTCGCCGTCGCGGTCGAAGTCCCCGGCGGCCACGCTGAACCACCAGCCGCTGCTTTCGCCCAGGCCCGCTTTGGCCGTAACTGAGGTAAACTTGCCGCCCGCGTTGCGCAGCAGCAGGACCGGCATCCATTCGCCCACCACCGTGAGGTCAAGGCGGCCGTCGCTGTCAAAGTCGCCCCACGCCGCGTCGGTGACCATGCCCGCTTCGGCCAGTTCCGGGGCCACCGTTGCCGTTACGTCCGTAAACCGGCCGCCGTCGTTTTGCAGCAGGTAGCTGCGGGCCGGGAAGGGGTACTTGCCGGGCACGAGCCGGCCGCCCACGAACAGGTCCACGTCGCCGTCGCGGTCGTAGTCGGCGGGCACCACCCGGGAGCCGCTCGAAAGCATGACGGGCAGGGCGTTGGCCGCCTTTCTGAAGTTACCCTTGCCGTCGTTGAGGTAGAGCCGGTCCTGGAGCAGGGGCGAGTCGGGGGCAAATTCACCCCCGCCGCTCACCACGTACAGGTCGGCCGCGCCGTTGCCGTCGGCGTCGAAGAAGGCCGCGCCGGTGTCTTCGGCTTCCTTGTCGGCCGTCCAGGGTTGCGACGGGGCCGCCGCGAAGGTGCCGCCCGGGCGTTGCAGGAAGAGTTTGGCGGCAAAGCCTTTGGCCCCGCCCACGAAGAAGTCTTCGAGGCCGTCGCCGTTCACGTCGGCCACGGCCAGGCCGGGCCCGAACGTAGACATGCGGTGCGGCAGCAGGGTTTCTTTTTCGAAGTCGTCGAAGGCATTCTCGCGGTGCCGGTAGTCCACGCCGGCCTGCCGGGTGTAGTCAGCGAACAGGCGGGGGGCGGCAGCCGGCTGCGCAGCGGCCGGCCGGGCGTCGGCGTAGTTGAGCGTGAGCACCCGGTCGGCGCCAACGTTGCCCAGTTGCTGCGTGTTGCCGTCGGGCCAGGTCACCGTCAGGGTTTGCACCCGGTCGGCGTTGCCGAGGCCGAAGTGGACTACCGGCTCCACCGACGACTGAAAGCCCCGCGTGGGATAGTGTTCCTGCACCTGCTGCCCCTGCGGCCCCGTGAGCACCACCCGGGCGCCGACGCCGAACGGGTTTTTGGCCGGACCTTTCAGCCTGAGGCGCAGGTAGTGGTGGCCGGGCAGCTGCGCCCGGTTGTTGCGGTACACGAACGCCTTTTCGTCGATGTTGCTCACCACCAGGTCGAGGTCGCCGTCGTTGTCCAGGTCGGCGTACGACGCCCCGTTGGAGAAGGCCGGCTGGTCGAGGCCCCACGCTTCGGTCCTTTTGGCAAAGGTGAGGTCGCCGTTGTTGCGGTAGACGTAGTTTTTGATCTTGGTGGAAGGAATCTTCGCCAGCAGTTCGCCCACCACGGCCTTCGGGTTGGCACCAGGTTCTTCCTTCAACTGGTCCAGCCGCTTTTTTTCGTAGTTCACGTAGTCTTTGTCGGCCACGTCCTTCTTGTAGCCGTTGGTCACGTAGAGGTCCTTCCAGCCGTCGTTGTCAAAATCGGTGAGCAGGCCCGCCCAGCTCCAGTCGGTGTTGGACACGCCGGCCAGCTGGGCCACTTCGCTGAAGGTGCCGTTGCCGTTGTTGAGTTGCAGCGTGTTGATCATGTACTGGTAATGGAAGCCGTCCTCCACGGCGTAGTAGAACTTGCGGCGGTCCATGCCCCGCATGTTGGTCTTCTGGCGGTAGTTGTCCTCGGCCACCATGTCGAGCACCATCACGTCGAGCAAGCCGTCGTTGTTGAAGTCGGCAATGTCGTTGCCCATCGAGAACTGCGACACGTGCTTCATCGACGCTTTGAGCTTTTCGGTAAAGGTGCCGTCGCCGTTGTTGTGGTAGAGGTAATCGTGTTCCAGGAAGTCGTTGGACACGTAGAGGTCGGGCCAGCCGTCGTTGTCGAGGTCGCCCACGGCGATGCCCAGGCCGTAGCCCATCGGGTTGCCCGTCAGGCCGGCCGGCTGGCTCACGTCGGTAAAATGGCCGTTGTCGTTGCGGTACAGCTTGTCGCCCACGTAGGGGTCGCGCACCTTGCGCATGGCCGCGGGGTTGAAGTTGTCGAGGGGCACAATGTTGTGGTTGAGCACGAACACGTCGAGGTCGCCGTCACGGTCGTAGTCGAGGAAGGCGGCCTGGGTGCCGTAGCCCTTGTCGTCGAGCCCGTACGCGGCGGCCCGGTCGGTAAAGGTCAGGTCGCCGTTGTTGATGAACAGTTGGTTGGACCGTCCTTCGGGCGGCACGTTGCCCGAAAAGCACACGTAGATGTCGAGCAGGCCGTCGGCGTTCACGTCGGCCAGGGCCGCGCCGGTTTTCCAGCCCGGGTGGCCCTGCACGCCGGCCTTTTCGGAAATCTCTTCGAAGGTTAAATTGCCCTTGTTGAGAAAAAGGCGGTTGGGCAGCAGGTTGGCCGTAAAGTAGAGGTCGGCCAGCCCGTCGTTGTTGAGGTCGCCGGTCGCCACGCCGCCGCCGTTGTGCAGGTATTCGTAGGTAAGAATGTTGATCTGTTCGCTTTCGGGGATGTTGTTGCTGAAGTGGACATTGGTTTGCTCGGCCGGCAGCAGCGTAAACAGTTTGACCGAATCGGCGGGGGCGGTGGTGGCCGGGGACCCCTTGCGGTCGGGCCCGCAGGCGCAGGCAAAGAGCAGGGCGGCGATCAACGGGGCAAAAGGAACTCGCATAGGCATTGGGAAGGCAGCGTACAAGATATGTAATTTTTGGTTAGTTTACGAAAGGTTTGTCCTGCCGCCTGCGAGTAACGCACGACCACTGTATGAGGAAAATCTTTACCCTGCTGTGGCCCGCCCTGGGCGTGCTGCTGCCCTTTTCGGCCTGCCACCGGGAGCCGGCTCCCCCCCAAACCCTGTTTACCCTGCTCGATTCGGCAACCACGGGCGTAACGTTCACCAATACCGTTACCGACGAGAAGGAACGCAACATCCTCATTTACGAAAACTACTACAACGGCGCGGGCGTCGGGCTGGGCGACTTCAACAACGACGGGCTGCTCGACATCTACTTCGGGGCCAACCTGGCCGGCGACCGGCTCTACCTCAACAAAGGCAACCTGGTTTTCGAAGACATTACTGCCCGGGCCGGCATCAAAAACAACGGCGGCTGGTCGTCGGGCGTGACGGTGGCCGACGTGAACGCCGACGGCCGGCCCGACATCTACGTGTGCCGCGACCTCTACGACGACCGCCCCGACCTGCGTACCAACCAACTGTACCTCAACAACGGCGACCTTACCTTCACCGAAAGCGCCAAAGCCTACGGCCTCAACGACGCCTGGCGGTCGCGGCACGCCACGTTCCTGGACTACGACCGCGACGGCGACCTGGATTGCTACCTGCTCAACCAGCCGCCCAACCCCGGCAACTTTTCGGAAATGCTCCACGTCAACACGGCCGACACCGTGTACACGGCCCGGCTCTACCGCAACAACGGCAACCAGACGTTTACCGACGTGTCGCGGCAAGCCGGCGTGGTGCGGGCCGGCTACGCGCTGGGCGTGGGGGTAGCCGACTACAACTTCGACGGCTGGCCCGACCTCTACGTGGCCAACGACTTCGACGCCCCCGACTTCTTCTACGTCAACAACGGCGACGGCACGTTCACCAACCGGCTCGAAGGGGCCGTCAAACACACTTCCAACAGCAGCATGGGCGTGGACGTGGGCGACGTCAACAACGATGGGCTGCACGACATTTTCGTGGCCGACATGGCCGCCGAGGACAACGCCCGGCAGAAAACCAACCTGGGACCGATGGGGCCGGCGCAGTTCCGCAAGGTGCTCGGGCGGGGCGGCTACTACCAGTACATGTACAACACGCTGCAAGTGGGCAACGGCAACGGCACCTTCAGCGAGGTGGCCCAGCTGGCCGGCGTGTCGAGCACCGACTGGAGCTGGAGCCCGCTGCTGGCCGACTTCGACAACGACGGCTACAAGGACTTGCACGTCACCAACGGCTTCCGGCGCGACATCCGCGACAACGACGTGACGCGCACTTTCCCCAACTACGTGCACAACCTGGTGGAAAAAACCACGGCCGGGCGGCCCAACGCGGGCGACATCAACTTCTGGGACGTCGTGAACCTGCCCGAACTGCTGGGCCTGGTGCCCTCCGAAAAACTCGCCAACTACGTGTTCCGCAACAACGGCGACCTCACGTTCACGCCCAAAATGGCCGAATGGGGCATGGACGCGAAAACGTTTTCCAACGGCTCGGCCTACGGCGACCTGGACAACGACGGCGACCTCGACCTGGTGGTGAGCAACATCGACGAGGTGGCCCACATCTACCGCAACAACGCCGAAAAGGTGACCGGGAACCGCTCCCTGCGCGTGCAACTCCGCACCGACCCCAAGGTGCTGCCGCCTTTCGGCGCCAAGGTGTACGCCTACTACGGCGGGGCGCAGCAGTTCCAGGAAACCACCAACGTGCGGGGCTTTTACTCCACCAGCGAACCGGCCGTGCACTTCGGCCTCGGCCGCACCGAAAAGGTGGACCGCCTCGTGGTCCGGTGGCCCGACGGCAAGGAAAGCGTCCTCCGGGACGTACCAGCGAACCAGGTCGTTACCATCAGCCACGCCGACGCCACGCCGGCCCAACCCGCCGGCGAAACCGCGGCCCAGCCCTTGTTTGCCGCCGACCCCGGTTCGGGCATCCGGTACCGGCACGTGGAGAATGACTTCGATGACTTTGCCGAGCAGGGCCTGCTGCCGCACAAACTGTCCACCTTCGGGCCCGGGCTGGCCGTGGCCGACGCGGACGGCGACGGCCTCGAAGACTTCTTCGTGGGCGGCGCGGCCGGTTCGGCGGGCCAGTTGTTCCGACAGCACCCCGACGGCACCTTTTCCTGCACCCAAACCGGTCCGTGGCTGGCCGACAAAGCGGCCGAAGACCTGGATGCGCTGTTTTTTGATGCGGAGGGCGACGGCGACCCGGACCTGTACGTGGTGAGCGGCGGGGGTGAGTTTCCGGCTGGCTCCCCGCTGTACCACGACCGCCTGTACCGCAACGACGGCAAGGGTAATTTCCAAAAGGCGACCGGTGCCCTGCCCGCCCTGCCCCACAGCGGTTCCCGCGTAAAGGCCGCCGACTTCGACGGCGACGGCGACCTGGACCTGTTCGTGGGCGGCCGGCTGGCACCGGGCGAATACCCCAGGCCCGGCCGCAGTCTCCTGCTGCAAAACGACGGCGGGCGGTTCACCGACGTTACCAACACCCTGGCCCCGGGCCTGGCCGAAGCGGGCATGGTCACCGACGCCGCCTGGAGCGACTTTGACCGCGACGGCAAGCCCGACCTGGTGGTGGTGGGCGAATGGATGCCGGTCACGTTCTTCCGCAACGAAGGGGGCCGGTTTGCCGACGTGACGGACCGCGCCGGCACGGGAGGCCAGACGGGCTGGTGGTTCAGCATCGAGGCCGCGGACTTCGACGGCGACGGCGACGACGACTACGTGGCCGGCAACCTGGGGCGCAACTACCGCTACAAGGCCACGGCCGGGGAACCGTTCCACGCGTACTACGCCGACTTCGACGGCAACGGCTCGGGCGACATTGTGCTGGGCTACCACCACCGGGGTGCTCTCTACCCGGTAGAAGATCTCAAATGGTCGGCCGAGCAGGTGCCCGCCCTGCGCAAGCAATTCGAGACGCACCGGGCCTTTTCCCGGGCGTCGCTGGCCGAGGTGTACGGCGAGGCGCAACTGGCCGGGGCGCGGCACCTCCAGGCCCGGACCTTTGCCAGCACGTACTTCCGCAACAACGGGAATGGCACGTTTGCCGCCGTTCCCCTGCCGCTGCCGGCGCAGCGGGCTCCCGTCAACGGCATCCTTTCGGGTGATTTCGACGCCGACGGGCGCCGCGACCTGGTGCTGGCGGGCAACCTCTACGCCACGGAGGTAAAAACGCCCCGGGCCGACGCCGGGGTGGGCCTGTTCCTGAAGGGCGACGGCAAGGGCAACTTCGCGCCGGTTCCCCTGCCGCGCAGCGGGTTGTACGCGCCGCTGGACGTAAAAGACCTGGCGCTGGTGCAGACGACCCGCGGCAAACGCATTCTGGTTGCCAACAACAACGATTCGCTCGGGGTGATCCGGGTGCTGCGGGAGCCGGTCCGGCAGTAACGCGGGTTTACCGGTTCAGTACTATCGTTTTCTTGTTCACCGAGAGTTACGCAGTGATCAGGGCACGAATGGCGCAAGAGAAGCGGCACGGGTGGGGCTTGGCGTTGCGTCACGACTGGTGCATGCGGTGCAGCCTTGCGCTGGAAACCAGACTGGCGCGGGGAAAGCGACACCGACAGGGGCATCGTACAAGTTGCGTTACGGCTGGCGCGGGACTGAGTCCCGTGCCTTTGGATGAGGCAAGTGTCTCACTTGCCGGCCCTCAGGCCTGATCACTGTGGTAGTGCCAGGGTTACTTCTTAAAAGCCCTGCCTGGGCAAAGGATTGGATAAACGGATCGTGAGTCAAATCGGGAACTATCCGCAGAAAGACATTGGCACAGCAGGGAAAACGCGTTGGCCTGAGGGCCGGCAAGTGAGACACTTGCCTCATCCAAAGGCACGGGACTCAGTCCCGCGCCAGCCGTAACGCAACTTGTACGATGCCCCTGTCGGTGTCGCTTTCCCATCACTCCAACTGCGCCAGCGCCTCGCCTGCCGTGGTCACCGGCTTTTTGCAGGCCCGGTCGCGGCACACGTAGAACGTAGTGCGGCCGGGCACGTACTTGGCCTGGAGGAGTTCGAGGGTGCCTTCCCGCGGGCCCCCGAGCAGCAACACGTTGGGCAGGTAGTGCCGGTCGAGTTCCCGGCGGGCCCCGGCAAACCCGTCGCCGACAATGGCAACCTGGTAGAACGGCTGCACCCAGTGGGTCAGCAGGCCGAACCAGCCGGCGTGGGACAGGGCGTTTTGCTGCAATGCCGGCAACAGGCCGGTCACCATGCGCCGCGACCGTTGCAGGTAGTCGTCGCGGTAAAAATACTGCCCCAGGGTAAACAGGTTCCGGGCCATCACCGCGTTGCCCGAAGGCAGCGCATCGTCGGTCAGCGACACGGGGCGGCCGAGGGGACCGGCGGTGACGTCGGGTGAATCGTAAAAATAGCCGGCCCCGCTCTCCCCGAAGCGGGCCACGGCGTAGCCGAGCAGGGCGTGGGCCTTGTGCAGCCATTTTTCGGCAAAAGTAGCCTGGTACAACGCCAGGAAGGCGTCGATGGTGTAGGCGTAATCTTCCAGGAAGGCCGGGCCGGACGGCTTGCCCCCCGCAAACTGGCGGTACAGGCCACCGTCGCGGGTGCGCAGGCGCCGGAGCACGAATTGGGCTCCCCGCTCGGCGGCCCGCAGCCACCTCTCCTCGCCGCCCGCCCGGTACGCATCCACGTATCCCCGGACCATCAGCGCGTTCCAGCCGGCAATCACTTTCCGGTCCACGGTTGGCCGGGGCCGCGCCCCCCGCGCCGCCAGCAGCTTGCGCCGGCTCCCGGCGAGGGCCGCCGTTCCGCCGGCCGTACGGGCGGTGAGGTACAAGACGTTCCGCCCCGCCTCCCAGTTGCCCGCTTCCGTGACGTGGTACGCCTCGTTGAACGCCCCGGCTTCCGGGCCCAGGTGCCGGCTGATCTCGGCGGCGGTCCAGGCGTAAAACCGGCCTTCTTCCCCTTCGCTGTCCGCATCAAGCGAGCCGTAACAGCCGCCTTCCGGCCCGGTCATTTCGCGGGCCACGAAATCCAGCGTTTCGGCCACAACCGTTTTGTACCGTTCGTTGCCGGTGAGTTGGTACGCCCGGGCGTACACCGAGGCGAGCTGGGCATTATCGTAGAGCATTTTTTCGAAGTGCGGCACCCGCCACGAACGGTCCACGGCGTACCGCGCGAAGCCGCCGCCCAGGTGGTCGTAAATGCCGCCGCTTGCCAGCTTGTCGAGCGTAAGCAGGGCTTGCTGCAAGGCGGTGCTGTCGCGGGTGAAGTGGTAGTACCCGAGCAGGGCTTGCAGACTGACCGGCAGGGGAAACTTGGGAGACCGGCCGTAGCCGCCTTCCCGGTTATCGAATGCCCGCGACCAGTTGGCATAGGCGGTGGTCAGGGCCGCGCGGCTGGGTTTTCCGCCTGAGGTTCCCGGCGGCAGGCTGCCCGCCCGGAGGCCGCGGGTCACCTTTTCGGCGTGGGCTTGCAGCGCTTCGGGTTGGCGCCCGTAGAGCGAGCGTATTCCCGCAGCAGGCGGGTCCATTCTTCCTTAGGGTAGTAGGTGCCCGCAAAGAAAGGCTGGCCGTCGGGCAGGGCGAGGCAGTTGAGGGGCCAGCCGGCGTTGCCGGTAATGAGTTCGGCCGCGGCCGCGTAACGCGCGTCCACGTCGGGCCGTTCTTCGCGGTCCACCTTTATGCAAATGAAGTGCTGGTTCATGAGCCGGGCTACGGCCGTGTCGGCGAAAGACTCGCGTTCCATCACGTGGCACCAGTGGCAGGCGGCGTACCCGATGCTGATGAGGAGGGGTTTGTTTTCCCGCCGCGCCTTTTGCAGGGCCGCCTCGCCCCACGGGTGCCACTGTACGGGGTTGTGGGCGTGGGCCCGCAGGTAGGGGCTGGTTTCGTGCACCAGGGCGTTGGTAAAGGCTGGGCTGTCCTGCCCTTGCTGCTTTTCTTCCCGGCCCTGGCAGGCCCACAGCAGAACCCCTAGCCACACCGGGAAAAGCAGTGGAGCGAACCGGGTGCAAAGGGAGAAATTAGACATGAGGCAGGAGATGTTGGACGGGAGACGCTTGACAGGCATAAAATTAACATTTTACGAACAGTGACCTGTTTCCATCTCCTGTCTCCTGTCTGACATCTCCTGTCTAACGTCTATTTACCTACAGGCAAACCAGGTACGCCACCAGGTCTTCTTTTTCCCCTTTGTTGAGTTGCAACTCCAGCACCAGGTTGAAGAATTCAACGGCGTCGTGCAGGGTGGGCAGGCGGCCGTCGTGCAGGTAGGGCGGTGAGTCTTTGATGCCGCGCAGCGGGAAGGTCTTGATGGGGCCTTCGGGCCGCCCGGTGTAAAACCGTTCCACTTGCAGGTCGTGCATGTAGTCGTCGGTAAAGGCCGGGCCGTTGTGGCAGGTGCCGCACTGTCCCTTGCCGAAAAACAGGGCTTCGCCCCGCAACTCGGCCGGCGTAGCCCGGGCGGCGATCAGCTTGTTGAGCGGGTTGAGCTTGGGGGCCGGCGGGTAGTCGATGATGGCGTTGAAGTCGGCCATGCGGTTGGTGATCTGCCGCTGGGCGCCTCGGGGGCCGATGGCCTGCATCAGGCCGGGGTCGCCGTCGAAATACTCCTCCACTTCGGCAAAGTGATCCATGCTGCGGATGGCCCGTTTGGAAGAGTATTGCAGGATGTTGTAGTTGCCGCGCAGCGTCGGCGTCTCCGTCCGGAGCCGGGCCTGGTTGGGGCGGCTGTCGGGGGCCAGTTCGACGGCACCGTTGGTGTGGCCGTTCACGTGGCACGACATGCACGAAACGCCGTTGCTGGGTTGCAGCGTGACGCGGTGGCTGGTGTGGTTGAACCAGGTGGTAGGGGAGGGGCGCAGCAGTTCTTTGAGCCCTTCCATCTGTTCGCCCGTCAGCAGGCCGTTGAAGATGTCGTAGTAGTTCTCCAGGGTGATTTCGCGGCCGCCGGAAACATCGCCCAACTCCTTGTGGGTGGTCAGGAACAGGGGCGGCGGGAACTCGGGCAGGTACGCGTCGGGCATGTCCATGTCCACGTCCATGCGGCGGTGCTCGGGGTGCACCTGTAGCCACGACTCGGGGAAGAGCATGTGGGCCGTCGTCTGCAAGGGATGGGCCAGGGGTTTGTAGGGAAACAGGTCGCGGCGGTTGATCGCTTCGGGGGAGAGCCGGGCCAGGGCTTCAAAGCTGCCTGCGCCTTCGGGCAGGCGGGCCACTGGTCCGCGCATTACGGGTTTGCCGCCCGCCATCCGGGCGCCGGCAATGGCCTCGCCGTGGAAGTGGTAGCGGCTGTTCATGTAGGCCCGCACGTCGGCCATCAGTTCCGGCTTTTGCTTCTGCAATTTAGCCACCCACTCCTCCCACGAGACGGGCAGCACGGGCATTTTCCAGGAGCTTTCGCCCTTGCCGGCGTACCGCCACAGGTCGAAGGGCGTACGGGTGCCGGGTCCGCCCTTGGGGTAGGGCATCAGCCGGGAGGCGTGGTTGTTGCCCAGCCCGTAGTCGTTTTCGGCGCCGGGGGCGGGGGCCGCCAGGGAGGTGCGCACCACCGGGGACGGCGGGGTTTCTTTTTGGGCGGAAGGTTGCACGTAGGCGTTCTCCCGGGTCGGCACGGCATCGGGCTGGCCGGGCCACCGGGGCGAAGACCACAGGATTACGCCGATCCAGCCCACTACCGATGCGGCTAACAGTACTGCGTTGCGGTTCATCTTTACGGAATCTATGAGGAGGGAGAAGTTAGGTTTTGGTTATACTGGCAGCCAAGGAGTTGCACGGAGGAAAGGGAGGAGAAACTTAACCGCAAGGATCGCAAAGGAGACGCCAAGGACGCCAGGAGAACGCGTACCTCTTTGCGCCCTTTGCGGTTTTCCTTTGCGATCCTTGCGGTTAAGTTCTTTGTGTGAGCATCAAACCGGTTACGAGACTTTGACAAACCGATCGTTTACGAAAAATAGGCATAAACTCCCATACTCGCAACTGCTGCACTCAATCGTGATTCCGGATGGTAAATGAATAACCCTTTGGGGCTTGCGTAAATTTTCCTACCTTCTCTCACTGCCACGTTTTGCAGTACCGGCCCCTGGTCTCCTGTCCAATGTCTAACAGCTCATCTCTCCCTAATATCTTTCCCATGATGGCAGAAACTCCCTTTTCCCGCCGCGATTTTCTTTCTACCCTGGCTAGCTCCGGGGCCGGCATTGGTTTGTCGCAGGCCGTCTCCGCCGACGGGGCGGCCCATCCCCACCGGGCCGCCGCGCCGCTGGCCGACGACCAACCCATCCACATGATTTGTACGGAAAAATTGTCGGCGGCCGAAGCCGGACAAATCCGGCAGGCCAGTCCGCGCGTTGCCCTGCACTTGCCGGGGGAAAAGGGGGCCGAAGCGCACCTGGCGGGAGCCCGCGTGATCCTGGGCAGAGCAGACGCCAACCTGTTGCGGGCGGCCAAACAAGTGCAGTGGGTGCAGGTCTGGGGCGCGGGCGTGGATACCCAGCCCCGGGAGTTGTTCGAACATTCCTGCGTGCTGACCAACATGCAACGCGTGTTTGCCCCGGTGATTGCCGAAACGGCCATTGGCCTGCTGCTCAGCCTGACCCGCGGCCTGGCGCAGGTGTCCATCCCGGCGTTTGCCAGCCGCCAGTGGCGGGCCGCCCCGCAGGAGGTACCGCTCGATGACCTCTACGGCAAAACGGTCGGCATGGTGGGCATGGGCGGCATTGGTTCGGAAACGGCCCGCCGGCTGCACTACGGGTTCGGGATGCGGGTGCTGGCTACCGATCCCAAACCCCTGCCCCGGCCGGAGTACGTGGCCGAACTGCGGGAGCCGGGCTGGCTGATGGAAATGGTGCCGCAGGTAGACGTGCTCATGAGCGCCGCCCCGCTCACGCCCGAAACGCGGCAGCTGTTCAACGCGGCCGTCTTCCGCAAGATGAAGCCCACCGCGTATTTCATCAACGTGACCCGGGGCGGGCTGGTGGACCAGGATGCCCTGGTAAAAGCGTTGCAGGAAAAGTGGTTCCGGGGGGCGGGGCTGGACGTGGCTACTCCCGAACCCCTGCCGGCCGACAGCCCGCTGTGGAATTGTCCGAACCTGGTGATCACGCCCCACAATTCGGGCAACGCCCCGGTGCGCCAGGTACGGCTGATGGCCCTGGTTACCGAGAACGTGCGCCGGTACTGCCACGGCTTGCCCCTGCTGAACGTGGTGGACAAGCAGAAGGGCTACTGATTCGTTGTTGGTTGCTCGTTGTTCGTACTGACTTGCCGGTTGCCGGCAAAGGCGGTATCTATGCATTTTACCCCCATTGACGGATGAAAGTAGTGATTGCCGAAAAGCCCAGTGTGGCCCGGGAGTATGCCCGCATCCTGGGCGCCACGCAACGCCGGGAAGGCTACCTGGAAGGAAACGGGTACGCGGTGACCTGGGCCATCGGGCACCTGGTACAACTGGCCGACGCGGAAGCCTACGGCTACGAGAAATGGCGGCTGGAAGACCTGCCCATCCTGCCGGAACCCTTTCAACTGGCCCTCACCGGCGACGATGGGCTCCGCAAACAGTTCAACGTGATCAAAGACCTGTTCGGGAAGGCCGACGAGATCATCGTGGGCACGGACGCCGGGCGGGAAGGCGAACTCATCTTCCGCTACATTTACCAGGTGTCGGGCTGCAACAAACCCTTTCAGCGCCTCTGGATTTCCTCCCAGACCGACGCGGCCATCCGCGAGGGGTTCCGCAACCTGAAGCCGGGCACCGAATACGACAACCTGTACTTCGCCGCCCGCAGCCGCAGCGAGGCCGACTGGCTGGTGGGCATCAACGCCACGCGGGCCCTGACCCTGTCGGCCCGCGCCAAGTCGGTGCTCTCATTGGGCCGGGTGCAGACGCCGGTGCTCGCCATGATCTGCGACCGGTACCTGGAACACGTCAACTTCAAGCCCGAACCCTACTGGCTGCTGTCGGTCACCCTCGAAAAGGACGGGCAGGCGTTCAAGGCCCGCCACCCGCCCGTCTTCAAGACGGCCGAAGAAGCCGAGGCGGCCCGGCAAAAGGTGGAAACCACGGCCACCTGCACCAAGGCCGAAACCAAGAAGGTATTCGAAGGCGCCCCCCTGCTTTTCGACCTCACCAGCTTGCAGCAGGAAACCAACAAGCGGTTCGGCTTTTCGGCCCAGCAAACGCTGGACCTGGCCCAGGCGCTGTACGAAAGACACAAACTCATTACCTACCCCCGCACCGGTTCGCGGTACCTCACCGACGACTTGTACCCCAAAATTCCGGCCCTGCTTGACGTGGTGGCGGGTAAGTCTAAGTTCACCGGGCACGCCAGCCGGCTGCGGCAGTCACCCATCTCGCGGCGCCCGATCAACAACGAGAAGGTGACCGACCACCACGCCCTGCTGCCCACGGAAACCAACCCCAACGCGGCGCACCTGTCGCCCGACGAGGAAAAGCTCTACGACCTGATCGTGACGCGTTTCCTGGCGGCTTTTTCGCCCCCCTGCGAAAAGGAGGTGACGGTGCTGGAATTCCTCAGCGGCGGCCTGCTCTTCCGGGCGAACGGCTCGGTGATCCTGGTGCCGGGCTGGCGGGCCGTGGAGGACGAAGTGAAAGAGCCGGGCAAAAAGGGGGGCAAAAACAAACCGGAAGACGACGACGCCGAGGAGGAAAACCAGCCCTTGCCCAAGGTGCTCCCGGGCGACGTGCTGCCGGCCTCCAACCCCACCGTGGTGAAGAAGATGACCAAGGCCAAGCCGATCCATTCGGAGTCGTCGCTGCTCAAGCTGATGGAAACGGCCGGCAAGGAACTCGACGACGAGGAGCTGCGGCAGGCCATCAAGGAGTGCGGCCTGGGCACGCCGGCCACCCGGGCGGCGGTGATCGAAACGCTCTTCACGCGGGAGTACATCGCCCGCGACAAGAAGAAGATCGTGCCCACCGAGAAGGGCCTGCAAGTGTACGAACTGGTGAAGGACCGCTCCATTGCCAGCGTGGGCCTGACGGGCAACTGGGAAAAGGCCCTCAACCTGATTGCCCGGGGCGAACGCAACTATGAGCAGTTCATCGGGGCCATCCACCGGTACGCCCAGAAGGTGGTGGACGGGTTGAAGGAAGCGGGTACGCAGTTCAAGGGGGAGCAGCGGCCGGCCGTGCCGCTGATGGAGGTGGGCCTGCTGCACGACAAACCGGTGAAGGCCGGCAAGGGACAGTACGGCACCTACATTCTCTACGACGAGAAGTTTTACCGGGTGGAAGGCAAGGAGCCGGCCGAGGTGACGCCCGAGGTGGCCCAGGCGGCCATCGAGGCGAAGCACCGGCAGGACCAGGAAAAGGCGCAGAACCTGGTGGCTAAGGTGGGCAAACGCTACGAGATCCGCAACGGCCGCTACGGCCTCTACGTCACCGACGGCACCACCAACGCCACGCTGCCCCGCGACGTGACGGCCGAACAGGCCAAAACCTGGACTGCCACGCAGTGCAAGGAAGCCATTTCATCCTACCTGGCCTGGAAGAAAGACCGGGACAAGCAGAAGAAGTAACCGGTATCGCCGGGCGGGCAGTCGTACTCATTCAACATCCTGTTACATTGTAATATTTGATGTGTTCAAAACGGTATATACCGAGCAGGATCATAAGTATGGTTCAAAATTTTGAAACTTTTTCAAGGTGAATATTGTATTATACGAAGGAAATACATAGTATTGCATCAACAGTACTCTGCGCGCTACCCGTAAGATCAGCGTCCCAGGCATGAGTCTTTTACTTCTATATTAAAGATAACAGAACTCGCCACGCTACCCGTAAGATCAGCGTCCCAGGGCGAGTCTTTTACTTTTATAGACTTATATGCCCCCTAAACCTCCCTACGCTAAATCTGCAATTACTTTAGCCCAACAGATAGCCCAACTTAAAAGGCGAGGGCTGATAATTTCAGATGATAAAATCGCAGCGCACTATTTAAAGAACATTAGTTATTACAGGTTAGCGGGTTACTGGTGGCCCTTGCAATCCGACAAAGTCAATCACATTTTCAAACCTAACAGCCGATTTGAAACGGTTATTGCCCTTTATAACTTTGACCGTGAATTAAGACTCATTCTATTTGATGAGATTGAGTTAATTGAAATAGGTTTGCGAACCAGGCTCATCTATGAGCTTTCCCATTCACATTCTCCTTTCTGGTTTGAAGATGCGGCCCTATTTGTTGACATCAGTCAATTCAATAAGAATCTGATAAAAATTGATGAGGAGCTTCAACATAGTAAGGATGTATTCATCAAAGAACATTATAGAAAATATAACACTACTCCCAGGCCTCCAGCCTGGAAAACGCTTGAAGTGCTATCATTGGGTCATCTTTCCAAATTATATGGTAATCTGAAGCCAACCATTGCAGCTAAGGATGATATTGCCCGGAATTTGGGAGTCGTGAATCACACCTATTTTCACAGTTGGATACAAGGTATTACTCAAGTTCGTAATATCTGTGCCCATCATGGCAGAGTTTGGAACCGGCATTTACCGTCCCAATTCAAACTAATGACTAATCCACCCAATTTCTGGTTAGATACCAAACCAATGGAATGGAGCCGACGCCCTTCTCCCTCTACTAATACGCTTTATACAGTCCTGTGCTGCATGAAGTATTTGCTCAATACGATTAATCCAAATAATACGCTGACTGCAAAACTCACACAACTCTTTGCTACTTATCCAAATGTGGATCTGCGGGCAATGGGATTTACAGTTGGCTGGTATAAGGAGCCGCTTTGGGTTTGATATAGAAGGATTAGTGTTTTCTGGCCTGGAAGAAAGACCGGGACAAGCAGAAGAAGTAACCGGTACCGGCGGGCGGGCAAGCGCTGGCAGAGCACCAAGTCCCGCCAGTCACCGGAAGGCATAGGTTACCGTGCTCTACTGGAGGAGTACCCGTTTTGTAAACTTACCTTGCGTAGTGAGCACATGCAGCAAATAGAGACCCGCAGGAGCATTGTTGGTATGCACCCGGTAGCCCGTGGAGGTATTTTTCAGCGATACAAAAACCGGTTTGCCTAATGCATTGTACAGCGCGGCTTCCTCTACGCGGCATCCCGGTGGTATTTCGATGGTGAATTTTTCAACTGCCGGGTTCGGATAGAGCTTTACCACCCTATTGTCTAAGGCTTCTACCCGCAGGGGGGCTTGGGTGGATAACTTTATAAGTTTCGAGTAATCATGGGTAAGAAACAAATCGTCGGCCGATTGCAGCACGTTCCCGGTAAATTCAATTGCCCCGGTCGCGTTGACAACTAAACTACTGTCAAGCGTACCGTCCGTTTTGAGACGAAGTACGGGTCGGTTGGAGGAAGCGAATGCCCCTGTAAGTAACAATTTTCCGTCTGCTTGCCTGACAATATGCGTTACGTTATCCTTGTCGCCCAGGGGGAACGTAAAGGAATTGTCTATGCTGCCGTTAGCCTCCAGCCGCAGCATCTTGTAGGTAGTCTGACTACCGGGAACCGAAAGAGCGCCGCTGATGATCAGGCGTCCGTCCGGCTGTAAAGCCATCGCATTGATCCAGTTCTGGGTTTCGTAAGGGGCAAAGGTAGCATCGATGGTTCCATCGGTAGCAAGCCGGACAATGCGTCGTACGGAAGAAGTAAAATTGCGGGTTACGTACGTGCACAGCAGTATTTTCCCGTCGGGTTGCAGCAGAATCCTGGCCACCCCCCCGGGCAGTGACGGACCTGCCTTAAACGTTTCGTCCGGAGAGCCATCCGCATGAAAGCGAATCAGATGTTTGGAGGAATCCCTGACGAAGGGAAAGTTACCGCCAACTAAAATTTTATTATCCGCTTGCAGAAGTATGGCTTCAACCCGGTACTGTGCCGTACTGGTAATTGCAAAGGTTGCATCGGTACTGCCATCCGCCTTTAACCGAATCAGGGAATTCGTTTTTTGTCCGTTAAAAGAAGTAAAATACCCTCCTACCCATATCTTGTCATTGGGCTGTACGGCAATGGCATTGATGACTCCGCTCGTGCTTCCTGTATATTCGTCCAGCCCGGTACCGGTTTTAAAAGTGGGATCTACCTGACCGTTTTGTTGCAGGCGGGTGAGGTAGGACTGCGCTTCCGTATTGGCCGTCTCGAACCGCCCGCCTACCAGTAGTTTACCATCTGACTGCCTGGCCAGGGCTTGCACAAAACCGTTGTTTTCGGTTCTGACGGAAAAAGTAGGATCTACCCCTCCCGTATCGCCCCGAAGACGGACAAGCGTAGTTCTCGTGCCGTTGTAGGTAGTGAAAGCACCACCGGCCAATACCTTACCATCTTTCTGCAGTGCCAGCAATGGGATTGTGTATTCAGCTCCTTCGCCGGCGTTAAAAGAAGCATCCAGCGTTCCATCGGAATAAAATCTGGCTACCTGGCCACGTCCGTATCCGGCTCTGGCTGACCCGGAACGCCATATGCTGGCTACTATTTTACCATCGGGTTGCAGGACAATGGCCCTGCCATCGTAATAAGTAGTATCGCCATTGCCTGCCTTGAATGTACCATCAGGTGTACCGTCCGCGTTCAACCGGGTAAGCCCGGTATGGTCGCTTTCCGCATAACCATTGCGCCCTAAAAGAATTTTTCCGTCGTCCTGCAAGCAAATGGCAAACAATTGATTGCTGGTAAGATATTTAAAACCGGTGTCCAGACTGCCGTCCGCATTCAGCCGGACAATACTGGTTTTGAATCCGGCAGGCAGCGTAGGATGCTGCATTTCACCCAGCACAATGATCTTACCGTCGGGCTGAGCGGCAAGGGCTTCTACAAAGCGTATGGGAACGGCTCCGGAATCAAAAGAAGGATCAACACTGCCGTCGGGCAGCAGTCGATAAACCAGTCCCTTACTACCGGTGCTCCCGAAGGTATTGGCGCCAAGAATGAACTTGTTGTCTTTCTGGACGGCAAAAGCACCCGGATAAAAGAGATCACACCTGATGGAAGTTGTATAAGTGGAATCCAGGCTGCCGTCAGGGCCAAGTAAGAAAAATCGTAAAACCGTTCCGGTAGCTTCGCCATAAATGAGTTTACCGGCCAGAATCTTTCCGTTTGAACGTAGTTTCATTACGGAAACCGATTCCACTTCCTTAGGTGCCCCAAAGGTGTTGTCTACACTACCATCCGGCTGTAACCGCACGATACCCGGTGCCGGCATGTTGTTGACGTAGTCGTAGTTGCCGCCTATCAGTATTTTCTGATCCGCCTGAACAATGGCTGAACTGACTCCTCCGGAATAACTTTTTACGAGTAAGGGCTGGAAAGCAGTATTGGGAAGATACGTTTGGGCAAACGTAGCCCGATGGGAAAGCAGAAGTATAACAATGAGTAAATAAGAAGATAACCAGTGTTTCATGACGTATACATTTACCAGCTTAATTTACGCCGCCATTTGCCCGTAGAAAAAGCCGGTTTATCGTGCATGCGCGCACCGCGGTATGATTCTGCTCGCGGGGATAGCATCCATCTGCCGCCCAAAAAGCAATTTGCAATAAACGTACATGTTGATTGTCGCCTAAAATGATAAAAGAGCAAGGTTGCCCTTGCCCTCTCCCCCCTGAAAGGTCACCGCTACTTACCGGCTACCGCCAACTGCTTGTCCGTTACGGTTAACTGCGCTTTGCCGTACGCATAGACGTAGAGTGCCAACGGGATCACGCCGATGGATTGCCGGATTACGTCCAGCTTGATCCAGGTCATCAGCAGGGAGTATAATTCCTGGTCCGAAATCTTGTGTTCCGGGTGCCCCATGTACGTGAGCAGAAAGGGCGCAAAATAGGAGAAAGTTGACACCATGATCAGGAGGAAAAAAACGTGCCCCAGGTAGAAAACGCGCTTCTGCGGAAATTTAACTTTCCAACCGGTAATCACCGTTGCCAGCCACAGCACCGTCATGGCTGGGCTGAGGATGGGAAAATAATCAATGCCCCACTGGTAATTCCTGAACAGGGAAATGTCTTCCTGCCAGTAGGGAACGACTGAAACGGCCTGGTACGTGGCGCCGCCAACGACCAGGGCCGTCACGATCATAAAAGCAAGAAATGCGAAGCGAAAAACAGTTGTCATCATCGTTTTGGTGGTTTGAAAGTTTGGTTTTTTTCTATTTTTCGTCCCAAAACTAAGCGCCCCTCCCTCCTTAAAATTGCATAAATCGGACATCCTCTAAACCACCCTTTCCGGGGCGCTTTTGCGGCGGGATGGGTACAACTCACCAACCACCAACCAGCCGGCCAAAAAAAAGTGCCCGACCTGACCGGCCGGGCATTTTTTGGTATAACTCCCGTATGGAGTGAAAAACTATTGCACCATTACCTTTTTGGTAACTACGCCATTGCGGCCGTGGACGCGGATCAGGTACATGCCCGGCCGCAGGGGTTGCGCCTGCGTGTACACCGCCTGCTCCAGCGTCTGCCGCACGACCTCTTTTCCCCCGGCGTTCAGGATTTGCAGGACCGGCTTCCCGGCGGCCTCGTCCGCCCCGATCTCCACCCTGAACCGGCCTTCGCGGGAAGGGTTCGGGTATACTTTCAATGCGTCCTCACGGCCAGGTCCGGCCGGGGATGCCGCCCTGGCCGTGGAGGCTGCCGCAACCGCCGCCGGTTCCGTTCCCCAGATCAGTTCCCCGTTCCGGTACAGCGTCACGCGGTTCCAGTCGGCGTAGTCGGTTTTGGACGGATCGAAGGAGTAATCATCGGCTTCGTTGTAGTTGGACCAGTTGGCGTTGTTGAACCGGGTCTGGATTTCGCCGCTGCTCCTGCCGGGCAACAGGGCGGTGGTAGTGGCAAAGCCCACTTCGAGGTAGTGATCCGCGCCGGCCCGCGGACCCGGCAGCGCCGTAAACTTCCCCTGCACCTGGCCGTTGCCGAGGGCCGCGTAATCCACCCAGAACTGCTGGCCCGTATTGTCGGCCGCCCACGGATACGTCGCGTTTTCGCGGGTGTACCAGTAGCGGATTTTCAACTCGCCGTAGGGCACGGCCTTGTCACCGACGTTCACCACCTGGAAATGCGGCTTGATGCGGTTGTCGGTCGTGCGGTGGCCGTCGGGGCGCACCCGGTACTGCACCTTGAGACCCGGCGCTACCGTAACCGTCGCGGTGGCGGTGCCAACGGCCCCGTACGTGTCCTTCACGGTGAGGGTAGCCGTGTACGTGCCGGGCACGGTGTAGGTGTAGGCCGCCGTTTTGCCCGTGGCCGTGGCGCCGTTGCCGAAGTTCCATTCGTAAGTGAGCGGCTCATTGTCGGCGTCGGCCGAAGCGGAGCCGTCGAAGGAGACGGGCAGCGGAGCAAAGCCACCCGTCGGGGCGGCGCTAAGGGCCGCCACCGGCTGGTTGTTGCCGACGTACCTGCGGAGCCACACCAGGGCGGGCCGTTCGCAGCCTTCGGCCGTCGCCAGGAAGGCCCCCTGCGCCGTCCGCCAGTGGCCCGGCCGGTAGCCCCACAGGGTAACGCCGGCCACCGCCGGGTGCTCCCAGTAGACCGGGAACACCCGCTTGTACTCGTCCAGTTGAATCTGGTCCGTCTGGCCGTCGATGTCCAGTTCGGTCACGTAGACCGGCAGGCCCGTCGCCTGGTACCCATCCAGCACTGCCTTTAGCGTAGCTGCCGAGGCAAACCGGGTGGAGAACGCGTGGCCCTGGAGCCCGATGGCGTCAACCAGGTTTTCGGCTTTCAGCAGGTTGATGAGGGCCAGGTACCGCCCGACGTTGGCCGGCGTGCTTTCCACGTTGTAATCGTTGATCATCAGCTTGGCGGCGGGGAAGTACTGCCGGGCCAGCCGGAAGGAAGTAAGTACCCAGTCCCAGCCGGTGGCGCCGCTGCCGCCCAGGGCGTCCAGGTAATTGCCGCCCCCGTTGCCCGGCGAGTTGGGCGGGTCGTTGGTCGGTTCGTTGACCACCTCCAGGAAGTCAATGCCCGGGTAGCGGGCGGCTACCGCGGCGTACCACTCCTTGATCTCTTCCAGTTGTTCGGCCGGGGGCAGGTTTTCGATCCACGCCGGCTGCTGGTTGCCCCAGACCAGCACGTGAAAGCGGAAGGGAAAGCCGTTGTCCTCGGCCAGTTGGTAAGCCGCATCCAGTTCCGTCCAGTTCATCACGTCGCGGGTGGCTTCCACGCTGCCCCACTTGCCGGCGTTTTCGGGCACCACCTGGTTGAAGTAGCTGGTAAAGTTGGCGAGCTGCGATTGGCTGTACACGCCGCCCAGGAACTTGGGTTTGCCCAGGGCCAGGGCCGGCAGCGGGAAAGTGGGGGGCGTACAGGGCGGCGGGGGCGGCGTAACCGAACCCGGCTGGCCGTTGTCGAGGTTGGCGACCGTAAAAAACACCCCGTCGCGGCCGAAGGCGAACTGGTCGAAGTCGATCCCGTTTTCGCGGCTGCCAACCTGGAACGTCTGCGTGAGGCCGCCTTCCGGCACGGTAAACTTGATGGGCGTTTCCGAACCCGTGTAGTCCGAAAGTTTCAGCCATTTCCAGACCGACGTGCCGGCCGTACCCTGGCCCGCCACCACGTCGGCCGCGGCCGTGAAGCCGGCGCCGAACAGGTTGTTGCTGGTGATCCAGTCGTTGTCGCTGGTGGCCGACTTGGTGCCGAAACCGTTGGCGTAGTAAAAGCTGTCATCCGTGCCGCCCCCGCTGCCCACCCGGACCCGGGCGTACAGGCTGTAGGTGCCGGCGAAGGGAAACGTGACCGTGTAGGTGACCACCCGGCTGGCGGTGCCGGGGTTGGAAGTGGAGGCAAAGTCGCCCTGCACCCGCACGAAGCCCACGCCGCCTTCCTGCGCCGTGAGCAGGACCGGCGGTTCGGGCTGGGCGCCGGGGGTGCCCGATTCGGCCTGCACGATGACGGGGTCGTTGGGGCCTGCCGGCTTGGGAATTACCAGGTTATCAATGAAGAAGGTGCCGGCGTTGGGAAAATGGAACTTGAGCTGGAGCGACGCTTCCGCGGCCGTGAAGGTCCAGTCGTATTTCTGCCAGGTGGTGCCCAAGGTGAATATCTTCTCGGCGTACGTCTGGTTCTGCTGGATCACCTTGAACGTGCTGCCCGCCGCGGCGGCTTTGGCGTAAAAAGTCAGGGTGTACGTCTTACCGGTTTCGGCCACCCAGTTGTCGTTGACGGCCTGCACGCTCCAGGGGTTGGGGCCGGCGGTCGCCACGTCCACCCGGAGGGCTTTATTGCCTTCCGGGGCGTCGCCGGTGAGGACCGAGAAGGTAGCCGCCGCCGGGCTCGAAGCCTGGGTAAACCAGTTTGCCAGGTCACTTTCGAAGCCGCCGTTGGGGAGCAGGTTCGGCGCGGATACCGGGGGCGCGGCCAGGGCCGGAATGCTGATGTTGTCGATGTAGAAAGTACCCGCCTCCGGGAAGTGAAACTTGAGTTGCAACCCCGCTTCCCCGGCCGTGAACGTCCATTCGTACTTCTGCCAGGCAGTGGTGAGGGTGATGACCTGCTGGGCGTAAGTGCTTTGCTGTTGCACCGCCCGGAATACGCTGCCGGCCACCGAGCCCTTGGCGTAGAACGTGAGGGTGTACGACTTTCCCGCTTCCGAGGCCCAGGCGTCGCCGATGGTCTGCACGTCCCAGGGGTTGGCGCCGGGGGCCGTGATGTCCGCCTTCAGGGCTTTGGTCCCGTCCACGGCGTCGCCCGTCACGGAAAACGCGGCCGTCCCGCCGCCGCCGGCCAGGTTGGTCCACCCGGCAAAGTCATTTTCGAAGCTGCCGTTGCTGATCAGGTTCTGGCCCCGGGCCAGGAAGCTGCCCAGCGTGGTACAGAGGAAGAGGAGGAGTAAACTTTTTCGCATAAAGGAATTGAATGGATGGGTTGAAGGAGTGGATTAAAATTAAGAAATTGCAACCGATTGCAAAAACGCGATTTGTCCGTAAATTTGCTTATAACTTTAATGAATTAGACTTTACTGAGAAAGGTCGCTTCAATATGGTAATAAAACCATATTGAATTAGATAAAATCAGAATCAGGAAAATAGACAGGAAACCCTGATTCCCGCTGCTTTGCAACCGATTACAACATGGAAAAAGAGGTAACCATCTATGACATTGCCCGGCAGTTGGACCTCTCCCCGGCCACCGTGAGCCGGGCGTTGCAGGACCACCCGGCCATTAACCCCCGCACCAAGACGCTCATTGCCGACAAGGCCCGGGAGATGGGCTACCGCACCAATACCTTCGCCAGCAACCTGCGCCGGCAACGCACCAACACCATCGGGGTCATCGTGCCGCGCCTCAACAGCAACTTCATGTCGGCGGTGCTGGCGGGCATGGAGAAGGTCGCCAACGAAGCGGCCTACAACCTCATCATCAGCCAGTCGCTGGAGTCGGTGCATAAAGAAATCACCAATGCCCGCACGATGTTCAACAGCCGCGTGGACGGGCTGCTGGTGTCGCTGGCCTACAACACCGAGGGCCTCGAACACTTCGATCCCTTCATTAAGAAAGGCATTCCGCTGCTGTTTTTCGACCGGGTGTGCGCCCACGACCAGTGCCCCAGCATCGTGATCGACAACGTGAAGGCCGGCTACGAAGCCACCGCGCACCTGCTGGCCCAGGGATGCCGCCGCATCCTGCACGTGACGGGCAACCTCAAACGGAACGTCTACGCCGACCGGCTGAAAGGCTACGAACAGGCACTGTACGAACGCGGCATCCCCTACGACCCGTCGCGGGTGCTGGTGACCGACCTGGGCCCCGAGGCCGGCGCGGAAGCCGCCCGTTTCCTGCTCGACGCCCATCCGCGGCCCGACGGCCTGTTCGTGGCCAACGATTTTTGCGCGATCCACTGCATGAAGGCCCTCAAGGGCGCCGGCCTCCGCATCCCCGAAGACGTAGCCGTGGTCGGGTTCAACAACGACCCCGTTTCCCGCGTGGTGGAGCCGGCCCTGACCACGATCCACTACCCGGGCCAGGAGATGGGCGAAATCGCCGCCAAAACCCTCATCAACCACCTCACGGGCGTCACCAGCATCCACGCCACCAACACCATCATTCTCCGGTCCGAACTGGTGGTCCGCCCGTCTTCCCAAGCCGCACCTCTATGAAGTACCCGCAATTTTTAGCCGGCCTGGCCGCCTGCCTGCTCCTGGTCACCCGGGGCGTTGCCGATGACGGTTACCGCCTGTGGCTCAAGTACGACCCTATTGCCGAGGGCGCCACCCGGCAGGCCTACGCGGCGGCGGCCGGGTTCATTGCCGTGGCCGGCAACAGCCCGACCCTCCGGACCGCGGCGACCGAATTGCAGACCGGCCTGCAAGGGCTGCTGGGCAAAAAGGTGCCGGTGGTGGGCGCGGCGAACGGCCGCACGGGCGGCATTGTCCTCTCCCTGGCAACGGCTCCCGGCGCCAACAGCGCTGGGCTCGGGCCGGAGGGCTACCACGTGGGCCGGGCGGCGGGCAACCTGGTGATCACCGGCAAGACGGACGCGGGGGTGCTGTACGGCGCATTTGCGTTGCTGCGGCTGGTGCAGCGGGGAGAGCCGGTCGGGTCGGTCGCCCTGACGAGCAGCCCGCGGGTGCAGTTGCGGATGCTCAACCACTGGGACAACCCGGACGGCAGCGTGGAACGCGGCTACGCCGGCGGTTCGCTCTGGAAGTGGTACGAGTTGCCCGAACGCATTGACCCCCGCTACCGCGACTACGCCCGGGCCAACGCCTCGGTCGGCATCAACGGGACGGTGGTCAACAACGTGAACGCCAGTGCCCGCTTCCTCACCGAAGAATACCTGCAAAAAGTAGCCGCCCTGGCGGGGGTGTTCCGGCCCTACGGCATTAAGGTGTACCTCTCGGTGTATTTTGCGGCGCCCAAAACCCTCGGCGGCCTGCAAACGTCCGACCCGCTCGATCCGCAGGTGCGGGCGTGGTGGACCGAAAAAGTGAAAGAAATCTACCGGATCATTCCCGACTTCGGGGGCTTCCTGGTGAAGGCCAACTCGGAGGGCGAACCCGGTCCGCAGGACTACGGCCGCACCCACGCCGACGGGGCCAACCTGCTGGCCGACGCCGTGAAGCCCCACAACGGACTGGTGGTCTGGCGGGCCTTCGTCTACAAAGCCGACCCCAACGGCGACCGGTTCAAGGCGGCCTACGAGGAGTTTACGCCCCTCGACGGCAAGTTCCGCGACAACGTGATCGTGCAGGTGAAAAACGGGCCCATTGACTTCCAGCCGCGGGAGCCTTTTTCGCCGCTTTTCGGCAACCTGCCCCGCACGCCGCTGGGCATCGAATTCCAGCTCACGCAGGAATACCTGGGCTTTGCCACGCACCTCGTGTACGAAGCCCCCCTCTTCAAAGAGTGCCTCCAGTCGGATACGTACGTGAACGGGAAAGGCTCTACCGTAGCCCGGGTGGTGGACGGCAGCCTGCACGGCTACCCGCTGACGGCGGTGGCCGGCGTGGCCAACACCGGCGCGGACCGCAACTGGACGGGCCACCCGCTGGCGCAGGCCAACTGGTACGCCTTCGGGCGGCTGGCCTGGGACCATACGCTGTCGGCCGAAGCGGTGGCCCGCGAATGGGTGGCCCTGACGCTCACCCGGGAGCCGCGGGCGGCGGACCGCATCGTGAACCTCATGCTCCGGTCGTGGGAAATCTACGTGGGGTACAACGCGCCGATGGGCCTGTCGCGGCCGTGGACGGGCGTGCACTTTGCGCCGGAGCCCTGGCAAAACCGGAGTTCCCGCCCCGACTGGACGGCCGTGTACTACCACCGCGCCGACTCGGTGGGCGTGGGCTTTGACCGGACGGCCACCGGCAGCCGGGCCCTGGAACAGTACCGGCCGGAGGTGCAACAGCAATGGAACGACCCGGAAACCTGCCCGCTGCCGTACCTGCTCTGGTTTCACCACGTGCCCTGGACCAAAAAGGTGTCCACCGGCCGCATCCTGTGGGACGAACTGTGTACGCGTTTCTACGCAGGCGCCGACTCGGTGGGGTGGCTGCAACGGGAATGGGCGGGAGTAAAAGGTGCCGTTGACCCCGAAATCCACGACAACGTAGCCTCCCGGCTCGTCAAACAGGGCCGGGAGGCCGCCTGGTGGCGCGATGCGTGGGTGTTGTACCTGCAAGCCTTTTCGAAGCGGCCGGTCCCGCCCCCCTTCAGGCAGCCGGAACGAACCCTGGAAGAAGTGAAACGCTCCGTGGACGTGTACCTGCTGCGGTGATTTGAAAGGGTCATTGTTCCGGGTATTTGGGATAGGGTTAAAACCCTATCCTATGGATATTGGAGCACAGATTGATTCCCGGTCAGCGGGGCCGATGGGTACGGCTCCCCTCCTTTTTGCAAGGAGGGGCCGGGGGTGGTTCTTTTTAGTAAAAAGCCCGATAATGAGTGTACCGACGCCTAATGACCATTGACTATTGACCAATGCCCATTGACCCCCATGAAACCACTTTACCCATTCCTCCTCGGTCTGCTGTTCGTGCCGGCACTGCTCACCCAGCCCGCGGCCGGGCAGCAGGCCGGTGCTCCCGATCAACTACCGCCGCCCGTGCAACTCACCGCGCAGCAGGATCACCAGCGGCTGATGGGGCTGCTGGGCATTGATTCATTGCGCCGCGGACCGGATGGCAACCCCAAGTCGCCGCGGGCGGCTAACTTCGACGAAGCCAAAGCCACGCCGTACACCACCCTGCCCGATCCGCTGGTGACGGACGACGGGAAAAAGGTTTCCTCGGCCCGGCAGTGGTGGCAAAAGCGGCGGCCCGAAATCGTTGAGCACTTTGACCGGGAAGTCTACGGCCGGGCCCCCGCCAACACACCGGAGGTCACCTGGGAAGTGGTTGGCACCCAGACCGATACGGTCGGTACGTTCCGGGCGGTCACCAAAAAGCTGGTCGGCCGCGTTGACAATGCCGCCTACCCCCACGTGTCGGTCAACATCGACCTGGCCGTTACGACCCCGGCCGGGGCTACAGCGCCGGTCCCGGTGATCATGGAGTTTGGTTTCGTGTTTCCGCCCGGTTTCCGCCCTCCGGCGGCCCCGGGTCCGCCCGGACCTTCGTGGAAAGAGCAAATCCTGGCCCGGGGCTGGGGCTACGCCGTGCTGATCCCGACCAGCGTGCAGGCCGACAAGGGCGACAGCCTCACCCGGGGCATCATCGGGTTGGTCAACAAAGGCCAGCCGCGGAAGCCCGACGACTGGGGGGCGCTGCGGGCCTGGGCCTGGGGCGCCAGCCGGGCCCTGGATTACCTGGAAACGGACCCCGCCGTGGACGCCAGACGCGTCGGCATTGAAGGGCTCTCCCGCTACGGCAAAGCGGCCCTGGTCACGATGGCGTACGATCCGCGTTTTGCAATTGCCTTTGTAGGTTCCTCGGGCGCAGGTGGGGCCAAACTGCACCGCCGCCGCTACGGCGAACAGGTGGAAAACGTGGCTTCCCCCGCCGAATACCACTGGATGGCCGGCAACTTCCTCAAATACGCCGGTCCCCTCACCCCCAACGACCTGCCGGTGGATGCGCACGAACTGGTAGCCCTTTGCGCCCCGCGGCCGGTGTTTGTGGGCAGTGGTTCGCTGGAGGTGGAAGGCGGCTGGGTGGACGCCAAAGGCATGTTCCTGGGGGCTGCCCACGCCGGCCCGGTGTACCGCCTGCTGGGCAAAAAAGACCTGGGAACCACCGCGTTTCCGCCCATCGAAACGGCGTTGGTGGCGGGCGACGTTGCCTTCCGCCAGCACCGCGGCGGGCACACCAACGGTCCCAACTGGCCGGCCTTCCTCTCGTTCGCGGAACGGTATTTTAGTGTACGGCGGTAGCGGAGGGCAAAGCACTTAACCGCAAAGGGCGCCAAGGAGAGGCAAAGGGCGTAAGTAGGGGTAGGGTTTAAACCCTACCCTATGGAAAAGCTGCGCCTGATTTGATTGGAGCCAAGTCTTCGTACCCATGCGCAATATCAATAGGATCGGGTTTAAACCCGATCCCCGTCTCCGTAGCAATCCCTGCAAAAGCCCGTCACTTGTTAGCCGCCGCCGTAGTTACACCCGAGGGGAGTTTCTGCGGTGTGGTGGTAGGGCCCAGCACGGTGATGGTGCCGTTTTTTACCTGCATGCGGTCAATGAACACCACCCTTTCGTCCCCGGTTTTGGCCGTGCGGCCGTGGTACACGCAGAACATTTCTTTGCCGTCCGGCGAGTAGGCAATGCTGTTGTGCCCCGTGCCCGACACCGGGCCACCTTTGTCGGTATTCTTCTGCAACACCGGGTTGTTGGCCGCTTTCTGGTACGGCCCCAGCGGCGATTTGGCCGTGGCATACCCAATGGCGTAATGCTGGCCCCCGAAATGGTTGGCCGAGTACATGATGTAGTACGTGTTGTCTTTCTTGAACGTAACCGAGCCTTCCGTCCAGCGGCGGTTTACCTCGCGGGCCGTCACCGACCGGCTTTCCCACTCGGCCTGCTTGTCACCCACGCGCACGGGTGGCCGCAGCACCAGCACGGGCTGGCCGACCACGCCCGAAAAATCGGGTTTGAGTTCGACGCCGTACACCCAACTTTCCTCGATCTCCTTGTACCAGCCCTTTTTCCGGGCAAGCGCCGCCACTTCACTTTCCACCGGGTGTTTGTAGGCGGCGCGGGAGTAATACAGGTAGGCCCTGCCGTCGGTGTCAAAAAACACGTTGGCGTCAATGATGGGATACCCGGTGTCAAAAATGGGCCGGTTGGTCATGTCAACAAAAGGCCCGGTGGGCTTGTCGGCAACGGCCACCCCGATGCGGAAATTTTCCGCTTCCTTTTTGGGGTTTTCGCGCCACTGGGCGCTGTAGAACAGGTAAAACTTTCCGCGGACCTCGTACACTTCCGGCGCCCAGTACGCCCCGCCCCAACTGGCCTTCGGGTCGCTCCAGCCGTTTTTGTTGTCGTGGAAATACACCTGTCCTTCGGCTTTCCAGTTCACCATGTCTTTGGAGGAATACGCCGCAAACCCTTTTTCGGCCCCGCCGCCGGTGCCGTACATGTAATACGTGCCCTTGGTGTACAATACGTACGGGTCGCCGAACTGGACTTTTAACGGGTTGGAGAACGTGCCCCGCGCCGGGGCAACGGTTTGGGCCGTCTGGGCCATTGCCGGCCGCAACGACAGCCCGGTGCATACCAGAAACAGGAGCAGTGATTTTTTCATTGTACCCATAAAATTTCCCCTAAGATAGCCGATCAGGAGTTATCAGCCTTTAGCGTATACTACGGAACCTTCCCCGCCCTTCTCACGAGGAGAAGCAAAAAATGGTGGTTTGCAGCCCCCTCTCATTCGGAGGAGGTTAGCGGTGAGGTCCCGTAGTATGCGCTAACAACTACTTGGCAACGGACAACCAATAACCCATCCCAATTAGTTCAGGCCCGGCCGGTAGGGCAAGCGGGAAGTGACCCGGAACCATTTCAGCAGGGCCTGGGCCAGCAGGCACACCAGCACCGTCAGGCCGATCACCAGGTACGACAGCAGGCCGGCTTCCAGCAGGTTCTGGTGCGACCGGTCGTAGAGTTGGTGGCCTACCGAAGTTTGCAGGGAAGAGAGTTGGTGAACCGTTCCCATGAGTTGCGCAAAGTGCCGCTGCCCTTCGTTCCGGTACAGGGCCGCCGCTTCCCGCTTGGCACCCCGCTCACTCAGGCGGAGGATCTGCGCCTGCGTGCGCCGGTGCACCGATAAGTAATTCCGGTACTTCTCCAGCGATTTTACTTCCTGGTTGACCAGGAAGGTATGGGCAAACTTGTCCACCAGCGAATCCACCTCCGCGCCGTGCCGCCCGACCTGGTACGCGGCCCGGGAATGCACTTCGGCGGCAGTGGCCGAGAGGTGCTCCTGCACGAGCAACTCGTTCTGGTACAGCTTTTCCTGCACGAACGAAATGTCCTGGGCCGGCACCAGCCGGTCCTTGTACAGCGACTTGACCGTCTGGTCCGCCGCCGATACGTTCACCCGGATGAAATACATCGACAGTAAACTCGATCCGAAAAGAGCCACCAGGCAAAGGGCTGCCCGGTACTTATATTTTTCTCCAACGACAGTCAACCACATCATGCTTACTTGATTTAAGTACGAGAACAGAACGAAAGCTACAATACAAGAACTACTGTGTTAACAAGCGAGGTTGTATGGCTATATGGCTGAATGGTTTTGCTTACGCCCGCACCACTTCCCGTCAATCAACCATCCAGCCATTCAGCCATACAACCTTCTTTGTCAATTCAACTAAAATCCAATATCACCCTAGGCGGTCAGGGCGGCCAGGTGGTGCAGCGCCTTCTCGTCCCACTCGTAGCGGTCGGTAATGGTAAGGGAACTGCGGCTGTTGAGCAGCGAATAATTGATCGCATTGTAGACCAGCCAAAGGTTGGACTCCGTGCGGAGCAGTTTTTCCTCTTTGCGCAGCCGTTCCACCGCCTGCCGGGCCAGTTGCTTGGGAATGCCCACCTCGGCGATCAGTCCCGGCGCCCGGCCGGCCGGCGTTGCCTGGGCGAGGCGTCCGTACACCTGCGCCGTCACCGAGCTTTGCTGCGCCAGGAAACGCCGGATGATCCCGCTCACGTACTGCCCGAACCATTCCATGTCGAGCCGTTTGTGCGGGATTTTTTTGGTGAGCAGTACGTCGTCCTCCCCGCCCGCAGCGACCGGACCGGCAGGGGCCGGCGCCGTTTCCCGGGCGCGTTTCGGTCTTCCCGCCCGGAGCCATCCCAGGTACGCTTCCAGGCTGGCAAAATCGTCGGCCCAGCCCGTCAGGCCATTGCTGCAAACACTCCGGTAAAAGCTCACCCGGGCCTTGCCGGGGGACTGTCCCTGCAAAGTGGCGCCTTGCAGGGTAAAGGGCGTTTTGCCGCTGTACGAGTTGTTGATGATAAGCGATTTAAACAGGCGTTCTTCTCCTACGCGTACTTGATCGGGCAAAATGATCGTAATGCTGAACTCGCCCCGGTCCGAATAATAAATGTCCAGCGTGTAGTCTTCAATGCAGCCGTCTATTACCTGCCGGATGACCTGGTTGGGAATAAGGCTGTAGTCCTTGCCCTGGAGGGCAAACACCTGGAAGCGACCCGGATCGCTTTCCCCCACTACCGCCGTCTGGCGGTCGGTTGCCAGCAACTCGTAGCCGGCCGGCAGCAAATCGGTCAGGGGTTGGGTCCGCACCGGAAAACAAATCTGGTCCCACTTACTGGCTCTTTCCAACGAAGTACTTACAAAGGTCATGGCGGTAGCTTTCTTTAAATATACAATTGTATTTTTGCAATTGCAAATATTAAGCCAATCTTGTTGTCCTGTCATCGCCGCGAATAGCAGACTCCGTTTACCCGTTACGCTTATGAGATCATTGTTGTTGGAAGAATTCATTCCGCTTGCGCCGGACCCTGCCAGCCGCAACATCCGGGAAATCTACCAGAGCCCCTTCCGACCGCAGCACCTTACGGCGCACTTCGAGGGGTGGGAATACGATGCCGCCTACGACATTTTCGTGGACGGCACGGAGGAGCGCAACATGGTCTGGTTCGGCGCCGGCACCTATTTCATCAATGGCCGGGCGTTGCGCTGGCCGCCTACGTTGAACGACTTCATCCGGGATTGCCGGTCCCTGCACATCCCTTTGCTTTGGAGTGAAGGAACCGCTGACAAGCTCTGGTTCACGTCCCCGGGGCAGCCGGGCCAGCCGTGGCAATGCCTCTGCCTGGGGAGTACGGTTGGTGAGCCGGCAGACGGCAAAGACAACGCGTAATTCCGCATCCCTTGCGGACTACGATCAGGGCCCATTTCAATTTCCAGAGATTAGGTGAATTGACAAGGAAGATTGTATGGCGGTATGGTTGTATGGCTGAATGGCTATATGGTTGGCAGTCAGATTGTAAGTAGACGTGCGTAAGCCCAACAATCAACCATACAGCCATACGACCCTCCTTGTCAATTCAATTAGGTTCTAAATGCTTTCAGAGCCGTCAGTGAGACACTGACGGCGGCAGCAACGACACGGGCGGGCGGCCCGCGGACCCTTACCAATGTAGTGTCGGGCCGTGGTCAGTGTCTCACCGACCACTTTTTAGGTAATTTCCCATATGTGTTCTCGGATGGGGGTGAGCGAACTGGACTTAGCCCCGTATCCCCGTGGAGCAGACGTATCCCGGGCAGTCGTATCCCGTAAAGTAGTGGTATCCCCGTGGGGTCGGGTTCTCAAACCCGACCGTGCCCCTAGCCGGTTTGCTCTATTTTATCGAGGCCATCTGTTTACCCTCATTGGCATCCGGTTGGCTTATAAGTGCATCAACCACCATTTGCTAATCGTATCGCAAGTGTTACCGGCAGGGTGGGGTTCTCAAACCCGACCCCACGGGGATACGGGGCTAAGTCCACTTTGATGACCCCACCACGGGATACGACTTTGCCCGGGATACGTCTGCCCCACGGGCATACGAAGACAACGCGTAACCGTAAAATGTGTCCTGATCGTAGCCCCTTGCAGAAGGGGTACGCCCCGTGCCGCCTCGTCCCGCCTTACGGCCGCTTTTTCCCGATGGGTCCGCCCCTTACCAGCCGGACCCCTTGCACGATCAGGACCGGCACCACCCCCGCCGCCACGATCAGGGCCAGTTCGGCCGGACGCATCGATTGCAGACCCAGTACTTGCCGCAGGAAGGGCACGTAGTACGTAAGCGCCAGGATGAACAGGCACAGCGCCGTGGCGTACCAGACGTAGCGGTTGCGCGTGATTTCGTTGTTGAAGAACGACCGCTCCGAGTGCAGGTTGAACACGTGCAGCACCTGGGCCAGGGAGAGGGCGTAGAAGGTCAGGTTGTTGCCTTCCGCTTCGCTCAGCCCCCACCGCTGCGTGCCCAGCAAATAAGCGCCCAGCACCGAAAAGGTGATCGTCAGGGCGTAGGCCACCACTTGCCCCCAGTCCCGGCGGTCCAGGATGGGCGTCTTCGGATCGCGGGGCGGCTGTTCCATGAGGCTCGCATTTTCGCGGCCCACGCCCAGCGCCAGGGCCGGAAACACGTCGGTGACGATGTTGATGAACAGGATTTGCAGGGGCAGCAAGGGGTTGCCCACGCCCATAAAACCCGCGAAGGTGACCACGAAGATTTCGCTCAGGTTGCACGAGAGCAGGAACAGGACAAACTTGCGGATGTTCTCGAAGATGACCCGCCCCTGGGCAATGGCCGTCACGATGGAGGTGAACGAATCATCCTTGAGCACCATGTCGGCGGTTTCGGCCGCTACCTGCGTGCCCCGGAGCCCCATTGCAATGCCGATGTCCGATTTTTTGAGGGCCGGGGCGTCGTTCACGCCGTCGCCGGTCATGCCCACGATGTCGCCCTGCTGCTGGTAGAGTTCGATCATGTCGAGCTTCTGGGCCGGGCTCACCCGGGCAAACACCCGGCAGGCGAGCAGCGTTTGTTTCTCCCGGTCAGTGAGTTGGTTCAGCGGTTTCAAGTCCTTGCCCGTCAGGGCCATCTCCTCGCCCGGCTCGATGAGCCGCACTTTGGAGGCAATGGTAAGGGCCGTGGCCGGGTGGTCGCCCGTGACCATGATCACCTTGATGCCCGCCGCCCGGCAGGCTTGCAGGGCGGGCGTTACTTCCGTGCGGGGCGGGTCGAGGAAGCCGATCAGGCCCAGGTAGTCCAGGTCGTGGTCGGCAAAGTCGTCGCCGGGCGGGCCGGCGGCTCCGTCCACCTCGCGGTAGGCAAAGGCCAGCGTGCGGAGGCCCGCCGTCGCCATCTGCTCGGAAATCTCGTACTGGGCTTGCCGGTCCCGCGCCGGCAGGTTGGTGCAGCGTTCCATCACTTCCTCGGCGGCCCCTTTAACGGCCACCACGTAGCGGCCGTCCCGTTCGTGCAGGGTGCCCATGATGCGGGTGTCGGAACTGAAGGCTTTTTCGGCCCGGCGCGGGTACTGCCCGTGCAGGTCGTCGGGTTGCCGGCCGTTGGCGAGGGCAAACTTGAGCAGCGACACCTCCACCGGGTCACCCACTTCTTTGGCCTTGCCGTCGGTCACGTCGTAGTCGGCGTTGTTGCACAGCACCCCCACCGTGACGAGTTTGCCGTAGGCATCCGCTTCCGCCAGGTGCTGGTCGCCGGCCACGATGCGCAGCTTTCCCGCTTCCGGGTCGGCCTGCACCTCGGCCGCGCGGTCGCCCAGTTGCACCTTGTTGACTTCGATGCGGTTCTGGGTCAGCGTGCCCGTTTTGTCGGTAAAGATCACGTTGGTACCGCCCAGCGTTTCCACGGCCGACAGGCGTTTGACGATCACTTTCTGTTCGGCCAGCCGCAGCATGCCGTAGGCCAGGGCAATGGTCGCCACCACCGACATGCCCTCGGGAATGGCCGCAATGGCCAGGGCCAGGGCCGTTTCGATCAGGCGGAGCGGCTCTTCGCCCCGCACCAGGCCCACGATCAGGAACAGCGTCGCCAGCCCGACCGTCACCCAGATGAGCACTTTGGCCAGGGAATCCAGTTTCGCTTCCAGGGGCGTGGCCGACCGTTCGGCCTGCTGCACCATCGTGGCGATCTTGCCCAGTTCGGTCCGCTGCCCGATGCCCGTGACCACGGCCCGGCCGTTGCCCGCCGTCACGGCCGTGCCTTTGAAGAGGCGGTTGTGCTGGTCGCCGAGCGGGGCGTCGGCGGGCGTAATTTCGGTGTTCTTGTCCACCGGCAGCGATTCGCCCGTCAGGGCCGACTCGTCCACCTGCAACTGGTTCACGTCGAACAGGTTGCCGTCGGCGGGCACCAGGTCACCGGCCTCCACCACCAGCACGTCGCCGAGGGTGATTTCGTCGGAGGGAATCTCCCGGATGCGTCCGTCGCGCAGCACTTTGGCCCGCGACGTGTCCATTTTCCGCAGCGCATCCATCGATTGCTGCGCGTTCCACTCCAGGATGAAGCCGGTGACGGCGTTGATGAGCAGCACCACCAGGATGGCAATGCCTTCCACGGTTTCGCCCAGGAAAAACGAGATGCCCGCCGCCGCCGCCAGGATGTACACGATTACCCCGGTGAACTGCCGCAGCAGGATCGCCGCCCAGCTTTCGCGTTTGGTTTCCTCCAGGGCGTTGGGTCCGTAGGTGTCGTACCGCTGGCGGGCTTCCTGCGAACTGAGCCCGGTTGCCGGATTGGCTTTCACCTCCTGCAACAGTTGGGGCAGGGGAATCTGGTGCGCGTGGTCGAGGGTGGGAAGGGTTGCCATGAGGATAAAGTGGTTAAGGATACACCGGTGGCACGGCAATATACATTGTTGTTACCCGGTTCCCGTGCCGTTTGTTGCGGGGCCGCCCCGAAAAGCGCCGCCCGGTTTGGGTATTGATGAAGTCACATCCCGGCGGAGAGACCTTGCGGGTTTCCGAAACCCGCAAGGTTCAGAGGTACAAAAAATCCGAAAATGCCAAACTTTAGCGTGTTACCCGCGTAGATTACGTTACCTTCACTATCTGGTTTTCAACTAATTGTAAAAAACATGGAAAGATTCCTGGGCACTTACGCCCCCTACCTCTACGCGCTGTTGCGCATTGTGGCCGGCCTCATGTTTGCCATGCACGGCAGCCAGAAACTCTTCGGCATCCCGGGCGGCAAAGATCCGGTAGCCCTCTTTTCCCTGTTCGGACTGGCCGGCGTGGTCGAACTGGTGGGCGGCCTGCTGATTGCACTGGGCCTGTTTGCCAGCATCGCCGCCTTTATCGCCAGCGGCCAGATGGCGGTGGCGTATTTCATGGCCCACGCCCCGCAGGGGGCGCTGCCCATTCTCAACGGCGGCGAAACGGCCGTGCTCTACTGCTTCCTGTTCCTCTACATGGCCGCCCGCGGCTCGGGCGTGTGGAGCCTCGATTCGCTCCGGACAAGGCGCCGGCCGGTCGGGGCAAGGGTGTGATCACAGCAGCGGTGACACCAGGCGGGCGGCTTTTTCGCCCAACTGCCGCAGCCGGGAACGCCCTTTCCAGCGCTGCGGTTCGATGCGTTCGGCGTCCTGCACGTCCTGGTGGAAGGCCCGCGTAAGCTGGCCCGCCAGTGCCGTGTCGTACACGAACGCCACCACCTCAAAGTTCATGTCGAAGCTGCGGTTGTCGAGGTTGGCCGTGCCTACGGCTGCCAGCCGCCCGTCGGCGACCAGCGTTTTGGCGTGCACGAAGCCCTTCTGGTAGCGGTAAATTTCCACCCCGGCGTCGAGCAGGTCCGAGTAGTACGAATACGCGGCGGCGTTGACCAGCCGCGAATCCGACTTGCCCGGCACGAGCAGCTTGACCGAAACGCCGCTCAGGGCGGCGATCAGCAGGGCGTCGAGCAGGCTGTCGTTGGGAATGAAGTAGGGGGTGGTGATGAGAATTTCCCGTTCGGCCAGGTTAATCACTTGCAGGAAGGCGTACAGCAGGCTCGGCAGCCGGGAGTCGGGTCCGCTGGCCCCGATCTGCACAATGGCCCCTTCGACGGCCGTCTGGGCGCCGGGCGGGCAGAAAAAGGTGCGGTCGGCCGTCAACTTCTGGCCCGAGCAGAAATTCCAGTCGCACAGGAACACGTACTGGAGGTAGTAGCTTCCCGGCCCGTCGATGCGCAGGTGCGTGTCGCGCCAGTAAAGCTGGGCGGGTGCATCGGGCGAATTGATGTAGCGGTCCGACACGTTGACGCCCCCCGTAAAGGCGGTGCACCCGTCAATGACGATGATCTTGCGGTGGTTGCGGTAGTTGAGCCGGTTGGCCAGGGCCACGAACAGGATTTTGTGGAAAGGGTACGCCGCCACCCCCGCCGCCCGCAGGGCGGGCACAATCGTCCGGCGGATGGAGCGGCTGCCGAAATCGTCGTAAATGAACCGCACCTGCACGCCTTCCCGGGCCTTGCGGATGAGCACGTCCTTGAGGGCATTGCCGATCCGGTCGTCTTCGTAGATGTAGTACTCGATGTGGATGTGGTGCCGGGCGCTTTCGAGGGCCGTCAGCACCTGGGCAAATTTCTCCTCCCCGTTCAGCAGCAGCGTCACCCGGTTGCCGGCCATAAGCGGACTTACGTTGTCGCGCACGAGCAGGCGGGCCAGTTCGCGGTTGTGCTTCACGTGGTCGGCGGCGGCCTGCATGGTTTGCCGGCTCGTCTCGGTGATGCGCCGCTGCACCTGGGCGAGCAGTGCTTCGTCTTCCGTCAGTTTTTTGCTGTACAGACTCCGCTGGCGGTAGTTGATGCCGAAGGAGAAATAGACCAGCGCCCCCACCACGGGCAGGAAGATCGTGAGCAGCATGTAGGCCAGGGCCTTGGTGGTGTTGCGGGTATCGTACACGATCCGCAGGCACACCGCCAGGATGAGTACCAGGTAGGCGGCCTGCGTCAGCAGGACCCAGTCGATTTTACTCAGTCTTTCCATGCGGCCCGCTTTTGCCCCGGGGCCGCTGGGGGCCGGGCCGGGATGGGGGTGAGAAGATGCGCGCGTACAACCGGCGGACCGTGGCTGCATGCCAACCCCGGAACCGGCCCCGCTGCACGGCCAGGGTGTTGTCGTAGTGCCCGCCCAGCAGGTACTGGAAGGCAAACGGCGCCCTTGGGTGTTGCCAGCCGAGCACCTGCCCGAACCGCAGTACGTTGAAGCGGGTGGTGTCGTTTTGTCTTTCCACCGTGTAGAAACCGTCCGCGAACCGGAGCAGCCGGGACACGTCGCCGGTCGTGCCGGCCGGGGGCAGGAGGCTGTCGGCCCGGGGGAAGAAGGTGAACGCCGTGGGGTGGCCGGCCGGCTCAAAAACGGACCGGTAGCCCACCAGGTAGCCGCCTTCCGTTGCCGCCACTGCGTACCAGAGCAAGCTGTTGAAGGGGGTTGGGGTGGAAAAACGGGCCCCACCGGAATTGTCCCGGGCGGCCAGGGAATGCGCCAGGGCCTCGTCGGTACGGGCTTTGGCAAAGGCGGCACCGCCCACGTACACGGCGGCCCAGAGCAAGCCCAGCGCGGCCGCTTTCCGGCGGAGGGGATGCCCGGTTCTGACCCGCAGCAGCAGCAGGGCGGCAACCAGCGGGGGGAGCGTAAACAGCGGGTCGGCTACGTACAGCAGGTGAAACGAGAAACGGCTCCCGCTGAACGGCTCCAGCAGCCCCGTCCCGTACGCGTTGCAGGTGTCGAGCAGGTCGTGCACCACGAACTGGAGCGCAAAGAAAAGGGCCCACGTGCGGAACCGGACGGCGGGCCGCCAGCGGGCTGTTATCCAGGCCAGCCCCACGGCCGCCACCCCGGCGGCCGCCAGCGAATGAGTAATGCCCCGGTGGACCAGCAGGTTTTCCGCCGGCGGCAGCCACAGGGCCGCCAGCACGTCCACGTCGGGCAGGCTCTGCGCGATCCCGCCCCAGAGCAGGGCCCGCTTGCCCAGCGGCCGGGCGAGCAGCCCTTCCCCGATGCAGGCGCCGAGAACGAGGTGAGTGAGTGAATCCACGCGGATTCTTAACGGCTGGATGGGTGAATGGTTATATGGCTAAATGGCTGGATGGTTGATCCAATAGCCATATAACCATTCAACAATCAACCATTCAGCCATTCAACAATACTCCTGGTGGACGCAGGATGGGTATGGTGGGATTACTTTCCGGCTTACCGGCAAGTACCCTTACGGTTGGCGCCAGCGTGCGCTGGTGTTTGTCGGGCCGGTGTCGGGCCGGGACTCCTTGCGTTATCCTCGCGTTACTGGCGCAGGCGTCCGCCTGTGCCGCTCTGGTCGGAAGCGTCCGCTTCCAGCCGTCAGGCTAACGCTACAATGATCTGGCGCCTCTTGCAGATAATCACCTTGTTCACCAGTGTCCGTCCTGCGTGTCGATGCGCTAGTCAAAACGAGTTAGCCTGACGGCTGGAAGCGGACGCTTCCGACCAGAGCGGCACAGGCGGACGCCTGCGCCAGTAACGCGAGGATAACGCAAGGAGTCCCGGCCCGACACCGGCCCGACAAACACCAGCGCACGCTGGCGCCAACCGTAAGGGTGAATGGTTGAATGGTTACATGGTTACATGGCTGAATGGTTGATCCAATAACCCTTCAACCATACAGCCATGTAACCATTCAGCCATTCAACCATTCAACCATTCAACCATTCAGCCATACGCTTAAGGATCGGTAAACCCGCTGCTCTTTCTGACCTGCCAACGCGTTTGGTAGGTGTGGAGCAGGGAACGCATTGCCCCGGCCCGTTCGGGTTCTTTCTCCTCCAACTCTTGAATGAGAGAGCCCATGTATTCGACGAACCGGTGCCAATGCCCTTCGGGGATGTGGGCTAATTCGTAATCGAGGTCCTGCTCGCAACGGGCACCGGCCAACTGATCGGCGATTTGCTTGCCTAAGGGAGTAACGGACATAACGCGATGCGGTAAAGGCCGTGAAACGGTGGCCTCCTTACGTAACGGCAAGGGGCAGGACTTGGATGCATACGGCAGCGGAGCCGGGTTTGGGAACCCGACCCCGCCAGGAGATACGCCTATTTCAAGAAGAGATACCGGGTTTAGCGGACGATCATGACCCGGTGAACGGTTTTTTGCGCGCCCTGCTGCACCTGCAACACAGGTACACGCCGCCGGCCGCGCCCTCCGTAGACAGCCGCAGCAGGTTCTCGCCTTTGCTTACGGCATAGTGACGTTGCAGCGAACGGCCGCCGCCCACGCCCGAAAGCGACAGGCTGGCCCGGCCCGCTTCATTGGCGTACACCTTTACGTGCAGTGTGCCCTGCACGGGGTTGGGGAAAAGGGACACTGCGGGCGCCGCGGCCGTCTCCCCGAACGATTCCCGGGCCGTGGCCGTGGAGAGCTGGGTGATCAGCCACTGCTGGTTGTTGCCCCGTTATAGGTCCACTGGTGCACGTTGGTGCCGTCAGCCGTGCCGTTGGCGTTCACGTCGAGGGCCTTGCCCGAGTGGCATAGGAGCATAGCACTCTCGAAGACATAAGCCCACATGACAATTCAACTTGACGGCTAGTAGAAGCATAAGCCTGCCGGCTGGAAGCGGACGCTTCCGGTCCGGAAAGGCACCGGCGGACGCCTGCGCCAGTAACCGCGGATGCCGTTCCCCGCTCACACCAGCGCACGCTGTCGCCAGTACGCGGTTAGGTTCCTCTCGTGGTTTCTCTCGTCCCCGGTCTCCCCCTTTCCTCCTTGAAACGCAGTGTCTCCGCGGTGAACTTTTTACTCCTCACGCCACATGCAAGCAGGCAGCAGGCAATGCCGCATACCGCGTATCACCTGCTGCCTACTGTTTAATCAACCCATCATTCCTTCACCACCAGCGGGGAAACCCGGAGCGGCTGACCGTCCGCCACGACGTTGACCTGGTACAGTCCCGCCGCGGCTCCCGGCAGGCGGAAGGCCACCCGGCGGGTGTGCGTCAAGGTTTGGGCGTAAGCCACCTGGCCCAGCGCATTCACGACCGTTACCCGCACGGTGGCGTAGGAGGCTTTCAAATCCAGGGTGACCTCGCCGCCGGTCCGCGCCGGGTTGGGGAATACGAGAGCCCGCGGGAGGACTTCGGCCACCGCACCGCTGCGGGCGGAACCGCCGCAGGGCCCGATGAGTTTCCAGACGTCGTCGGGGCCGCTCTTCAGCGCGGGGTCTTCGCCCTGCGTCCACCACTTGGCTTCGTACACGTTGCCGTTGCGCGAGGCCCGGTTGGGGGCCACGTACGTGGCCGTGGCCGACCAGGCCGCCACGGTACAGCCCCCGCCGCCCACCACCACGGTAGCCGCCGCCGAAGTGCCGGTCGCCCCTTTGTCATCGGTGGCCCGGGCCTTCAGTGCGTAGGTGCCGGCCGGTACGTTGCTCCAGGTAAAGGCGTAAGGCGCCGTGGCGTCGGAGCCCAGCAGGGTGCTGCCGTTGTAAAACTCAACCTTGGCAACCGTGCCGTCGCTGTCGGTGGCCGTCGCCGTGAGGGTAATGGAAGCGTTGGCCGCAAACGTGGCGTTATGAACCGGTGCGGTAAGGGTAGCGACCGGCGCTGCGTTGCCCGCCGACCCGCCGCGGCACGGTTTGATCACCGTATTGATGGCCCGGAGCAGGGAGTTGGCGTCGTGGGTGTCCTGCGACAATTCCCAGATCATAATGCCCGACGCTCGTTGCTTGGCCAGTTCGGCTTTCTGCTTGATGGTAGCCGTGCCGTTGTAGTAATCTCCGTTGAATACGTCCAGGGCCGGGTTGGCGCCGTCGGCCAGCAACTGCCGGTACGGCTTCCAGGAGGGACGGGCGTAGAAAGGCACCCCTACCACGGCTTTGCTGGCGGGCAGGCCCCGGCCCAGCCAGTAGTCGAGGGATTGCCCGACCATGCTGTACGGGGAGTGGGTCGCCCCGGCGCCGCCGTCGTAGATCATCAGGTTGAGGAAATCCACGTCGGCGAATACCGCCGTCTGGATGCCGTTGGCGTAGTCGCCGTAGGCCGCAACGGCCGCCGTAAGCAGTTTGCCCCGGGCGTGCATGGCAGTCCCCAGTTCGTCCATCAGGGTGGTAAAGTTGGCCGGGTCGGCGCCGGCGACCGGGTATTCCCAGTCAATGTCCACCCCGTCCAGTTGGTACGTGTTCACCAGGGAGACCAGGTTGTTGATGAACGCCGCCCGGTAGGAGGCATTGGCCGCCATGCTCTGGAAGTCGGCGTTGTTGAGGTCGCTCCAGCCGCCCACGGCGATGAGCACTTTTACCCCCTGGGCGTGCGCCAGCGTGACGATGTCCTGCAACTTCTGGGGATTTTCCACGGCCGTCAGCCCCCCGGTGGTGGTCGGGCGGATGAACGCGTAGATCACGTGGGAGAGTTTGTCGTATTCGATTTCCTGCGCCGTGCCCGCCCAGGAAGGCTGGTAGCCCACCACGCGCTGGCCGGCGTTGCACGTGCCGGTCGGGCCGGCCGTCACAGTTACGGTCACGGCGGCCGAATTGCCCGTCGCGTTGAGGTTGTCGTAGGCGCGGGCCGTGAGGGTGTAGGTGCCGGCGGCCACGCCCGTCCAACTGTAGCTGTAGGGGGCGGTGGCGTCGGAACCCAGCAGGTTGGTGCCGTTGTAAAACTCGACTTTGGCAACCGTGCCGTCGCTGTCGGCCGCCGTGGCCGTGAGCGTCACCGAGGCCGGGGCAGTAAACGACGTGCCGCCGGTACTCAGCGTGGCCGTGGGGGCCGCGTTGGCAGTACCCCCGCCGCAGGGGCCTATGAGTTTCCACACGTCGTCGGGGCCGCTCTTGAGGGCGGGGTCTTCGCCCTGCGTCCACCACTTGGCTTCGTACACGTTGCCGTTGCGCGAGGCCCGGTTGGGGGCCACGTACGTAGCGGTGGCCGACCAGGCGGCCACGGTGCAGGTGCCGCCCGGGTTGATACTCGTCCCCGTCACGGTAACGGTGACGGCGGCCGAATTGCCCGTTGCGCCCAGGTTGTCGTAGGCGCGGGCCGTGAGGGTATAGGTACCGGCGGCTACGCCCGTCCAGCCGTAGCTGTACGGGGCCGTGGCGTCGGAACCGAGCAAGGTGCTGCCGTTGTAAAATTCAACCTTGGCAACCGTGCCGTCGCCGTCGGTGGCCGTGGCCGTGAGGGTTACCGAAGCCGGGGCCGCGAACGACGCGCCGTTGGTGGTCAGCGTGGCCGCGGGGGCCGCGTTGGTGGGGCTGGCCGCGCCGCTGCCGAACACTTCGTTGATCTTGTTGACCAGGGGCGCCCGGGTATCGGGGCAGTACACCAGTTTGGAACCTTTGGGCACCACGTTGGCCGCCATGTTGAGCCAGTCGCCGGCCGCGTGCCAGATGATGACGCCGGCCAGGTTCCGGTCTTTCACGTACTGCGCCTTGGCGGCGACCGACCGTTCGTTGTCGTAGCTCAGGAAGAAGTTACCCTTCGTTTTGTAGGGCACTTTGGCGTTGTCATCCCAGAATTCGGTCCAGTCCTGCGTGTTGGCGACAATGGCCGAGTAGTTGGGCGTACCGTCCCACACGTCCTTGGGCCAGTTGGTAAAGTCGGCGCAGGTGTTGATCGCCCCGTCGGGCTGCACGGTTTCGGGCCGTTTGACGGTGGCCGCATTGAGGGCCGCCGGGCCGTTGGTCACCACACCGCGGCCGTAAAAGCCCACGCCCACGTTCAGTTTCGCCAGGGGAATGCCGGCGGCAATGGCCGCGTTGGTGGTGGCATTCACCGAGAAGCCGGTCTGTTCCGCCCCGGGGTAATCGTAGAGGGGCGCATTGTGGCCGGCTTTGTTGGACCAGCCGCCGTTGTAGTCGTAGGTCATCAGGTTGAAATAATTGAGCGTGCGGCTCAGCCGGGGCCAGTCGTAGCCGGTCGAGAGTTTGGCGGGGCTGGCCGTAAAGCAGGAGGTAATGAGTTTGCCCGGCCCGATGGCCGCCCGGATCTCTTCGGTCAGTACGGCGAAGTTGGTAAAGTCGGCCGCGGTGCCGGTAAAGTTCATGCCTTCCGAGCCGGGGTATTCCCAGTCGAGGTCGATGCCGTCGAAGCCCTTGGCGATCAGTTTTTTGCAGTCATCCACGAACCGTTGGCGCTTAACGGGGTCGGCGGCCATTCCGGGGTAGTGCTTGCACATGCTCCAGCCCCCGATGGAGGCCATTACTTTTACCCCGCTGGCGTGGGCCAGGTCGAGCAGGCCCTTGGCGCCGCCCTGCTTGGGGACCGCCAGCGGAAAGGCGCCGGTTTCACCCGTGTTCACGTTCGACCAGCCGCCGCCGCTGTTGCGGTACCCGAGGGAATAGGCGTAGCTGTTGTCGGCCACGTGGTAGAGAATGTCCAGCTCCCCGTAGAGCAGGTACAAATCCCAGCTGCTGTAGGTGTCGGTGTTGAGCAGGGGGGCCGGCTGCTGCACGGCGCCCGGCTGGCCGATGTTGGGGTTCCGGTAGTCGCCGCTGTGGACGGACCCATCGACGGCGACCCCGAAGAAGGAGAAATTCAGGATGGTAAACTGGGAATAATCCACGTTCAACTGGGTGAGGCTGCCCTTCGGAATCAGCCCGGCGATGTCTTTCCAGGGGCCCCACTGGGTGAGGTACCCGATGACTTGCTTGTTGTGGTCGCTGGTCTTTTTGGCGACCGGCGGGCTTACCTGGGCCCGGCCGGGGGCGGCCAGCCACAGCAGGCACAGCAGGCACAGGATTCGGGCGGCAGTGCCGCGGGGCTGCCCGGTGGGAGCGGGGCGGCGCGGGGAGGGGCTGGTGGATCGGACGATCTTTTGCATGCGTAGAAGAATTTTGGTGAGGGAATAGATCGCCTGCCCACCGGCTATGCCCCCGAAGGGCGCCGTGCGGGTGGTCAGGCTCCTGATTTATGAAAAATGTATGGTTACGAGGTCGGAGAATTGCGTCCGGTTTTCGGGTACCCCGGTGGGGTGGGAGGGGCCGACAGGGCGGGCCTCGGTTGACTTTATAAACCGTTACCGGAACGCAATGCGGACGGCCATCAAATGTTAGACGAAACGGGTCAGGCGAGATGTTGCAACAAGTATAAACTTTTTTTTACAAATGAAGTGAAACTTTTAAAAATATACTTGCGGCAATGTCCCCGGCAGGGCGGTAAAACGGGCAAAAAGCCGTTCAGATCCAACCCGGTTTTTAATTATTCCGGGCGGGCAGGGGCAGCGGGCCGTGAAGGAGAAGCAGAAAGTATCATTTTTTGTAACAGCGCCGGCCTTGCCGGGAAATGCCGGGGCATTCACCCGCACGTGAATAAGAAGGAGCTGGCGTTTGTGGAACTTGTAGCGGCACATTAGCCCCCTCAAGCGTAAAAATTCCTACTTTTTTGTTGAATCATCCTACTTTGGACGTTTTTACACCCAACTTGGGACATTTTTACACCCTGCATTTCGCCCGGTTTGCGCACCTTTACGCCACGGCGGCCCCGGCTCCGTTGGTCTTTTCCTCCACCTTACTTAACGATTATGCGAAAAAATCCTACTCACTTCATTCTTCGCCTGTACTCCGGAGAGAAACACCCGCTTCCCCCGCTGTACGGACATTAAGCCTGCGCACAGCGGGGCCCGGCCGTAAACGGCGGCGTTAATGCCGGTTCGTTTTCACGGAACGCAGCCTTGCGGCCCCCCCGGCGGACGAATTGCCGGCATTGGCGTCGTAACGCCCTGTTATCCATCCATTTATCCGCAAGCCGATAGTGCCCGACTGCCCAGGCGGCCCGGGAAGCATTCCCACGTGCTTTTTTCATTGCTTAACACTTATTTTTTACGATTTAACCAAGAAATCTTATGAAACTAACGAGACTTTTAACGGTTTTCGCCGTCTTCATCGTCATACAAGCGGACGTTTGGGCCCAGACCTGGAACCTGGTGTGGTCCGACGAGTTCACCAGCGGCATCGGCCCGGACTGGGTGTTTGAAACCGGCACCGGCTCGGGCGGCTGGGGCAACAACGAGTTGCAGTACTACCGCCGCGAAAACGCCACCGTCCAGAACGGCCAGCTCGTGATCACGGCCAAGCGGGAGGCTTTCGGCGGCATGAACTACACCTCGGCCCGCATGAAAACGCAGGGCAAACGGTCGTGGAAGTACGGCCGGATCGAGGCCCGCATTGCCATGCCCGCCTTCCAGGGCGTGTGGCCCGCCTTCTGGATGCTGGGCGACAACATCACCTCCGTCGGCTGGCCCGCCTGCGGGGAAATCGACGTGATGGAACACGTCAACACGGGCGGCACCGTGCACGGCACCGTCCACTGGTCGGCGGCCGACGGGTCGTACGCCAGCTACGGCGGCAACACCACCACCAGCGTAACGGCCTTCCACGTGTACGCCATCGAGTGGACGGCCAGCTACATCCGCTGGTTCCTGGACGGGACCAAGTTCCACGAGATCAGCATCGCCAACGGGGTGAACGGCACGGGCGAATTCCAGAACAACTTTTTCCTCCTGCTCAACATGGCCATCGGCGGCAACTGGCCCGGCTTCACGGTGGACAATACGGCCTTCCCAGCCAGCATGTACGTGGATTACGTACGCGTGTACCAGCAAAGCGGCACCCAGACGCCTCCGTTTACCACCACCATCCAGGCCGAGAACTACACCAGCATGTCGGGCGTGCAGACCGAAACCACCACTGACGCCGGGGGCGGCCAGAATGTGGGCTGGATCGACACGGGCGACTGGATGGCCTACAGCAACGTGAACTTTCCCACTTCGGGCGCCTACACGGTTGAGTACCGCGTGGCCAGTGGTGGTGCCGGGGGCCGCCTGTCGCTGGACCTCAACGGGGGGGCTACCGTGCTGGGCACGGTGAACGTACCGGCCACGGGCGGCTGGCAGACCTGGACGACGGTTTCCCACACGGTGAACGTGAATGCGGGCACCTACAACCTGGGCGTGTACGCGCAGGCCGGCGGCTGGAACTTCAACTGGATTCGCATTACCAGGCAAACTTCCGCCCGGGAGGCAGTGACCCACGAACCGGTTGCGGCCGGCAGTGCCAGGCTCTACCCCAACCCGGTCCGGACCAGCCTGCGCCTCCAGCCGGGTCCCGGTTTCCCGGACGGCCAGTTGAGCATCGTCAATGCGCAAGGCAAGGAAGTGCAGGCGGCCCCCTATAGCGGCAACGCCATCGACGTGGCGGCTTTGCCGGCCGGCGTGTACACGCTGATCCTCCGCAAGGGCGACAAGAGCCTCCGCCAGCGCTTCGTGAAGCAGTAGAAAAAGGATTACCGCGGAGACACCGGGAAGGGGATAGGGTTTAACCCCTATCCTGCTGCTATTGAGCGTGCGTACGCAAAATTCACGCCAATCAAACCAAGCGCAGCCTTTCCGTAGGGTAGGGTTTAAACCCTACCCCCTTTGCGCCCTTGCGCGAAATCTCCGTGGTTCATTTTACGCCCCGCCACGATCTTTTTTGTCAATTCACCTACTCCCCATCGTATGCAAAAAAATCATCCCACCGCCCTCCTGCGGCTGGCTGCCCTCGTGCTGGCCCTTTTCACCGGCGCGGTTTGCCGGTCGCAAACCACCGTTCCTTTCGAGATCCGCAACACGTCGCCCTTTGCCGACAGCGAATTGTTCGTCGCCGTGGTCGGCATCAACTATACCACCGGCGCCCACATCTGGATCAACCCGCGCAACAGCCAGATTCTGCCGATGGACAAATCCTACAACACCGTGCCGGGACCCGTGTACGGCGGCAACCAGGGACCGGGGCAGAACGGCCTGTACGCCAACTGCTTCGCCCGGCTGAGCGAAATTCCCAACAAAACTTTCAACCTGCCCCCGATTGCGGGCTGCCGGGTCTTCATCGCCCGGGGACAGCAGTTGTACTTCTACTTCTTCGGCTCCACCGGCGCCCAGGTGGGCTACACTTCCCCCAATCACCTCGACCCCACCGACCCGAACCAGAACATCCTCTTTGAGATCATTGAGCTGACCAACAACCAGTACGGTTTCTTCGGCAACCCGTCGCGGGTGGACGCCTTCAAGTACCCCATCGGGCTCGAATTGTTCGGTGCGAACGGGTACCAGAAGCGGGTGGGCGAACTCAAAACCCGCGATGAGATCATTGCCCTCTACAAAGCCAACGTCCCGGCCGAATTTCAGGGCACTGTCAACGCGGCCGGCGAGATCTGGGCGCCTTCCAAAACGGCGGCTTTCCAGGACGGCACCAACGGCACCACGCCCGGCCCGTACGGCAACTACCTCAAGCCGTACATCGACGCCATCTGGGAAAAGTATAAAAACGAAGACCTGATCTTCTTTGCCGGCGACGCGGGCGTATTCAAAGGCCGGGTCATCGGGGAACGGCTGGAGGTCGTCGGCCAGTCGGGCGGTTTCGTGGGCCGTAAGGGCATCGTGGAACGCCGGCCCACCACGCAGGAAGCCCTGGAAGGAAAAGGCGTGCTCGACAGGCGGATCGGCGACGGCGACCTGGACCTGGTCATCCAGGCGCAACTGACGGCGGCCATCAACCGCCACGTGGTGAACACGACCACGCCGAACCCGGGCCAGCAGAACTGGTACGACAAGTCGCAGTTCTACAAGGCCAACCCCATGAACCACTACGCCAAATTCTGGCACCTGCCGGGCATCAGCGTGGACGGGCTCTCGTACGGCTTCGCTTACGACGACGTGGCCGACCATTCCCCTTCGCTGCACACGCCGCAACCGACCCGGGTGATCACCACGTTCGGGGGCTACGCCTCAGTGGGCGGCACGGGCGTCGCTACGTTTTACCAGCACTGCAATTACGGGGGCTACGCCGTTTCGCTGCCCGTGGGCGATTACACGCTGAGCCAGCTCAATGCCCGGGGCATTCTCAACGATGACATTTCTTCGCTGAAGGTCCAGGCCGGGTATGAAATCCAGGTGTTCCAGAATGACCTGTACGGCGGGGCTTCGTTCGTGCTGACCGGCGACGATCCTTGCCTGGTGGACAATGGCATCAACGATTACGTTTCTTCGCTGAAAGTCCGCGCCCGGACGGCCGCGTTCACCACCACCATCCAGGCCGAAAACTACACCAGCATGTCGGGCGTGCAGACCGAAACCACTACTGATGCGGGCGGCGGCCAGAACGTGGGCTGGATCGACACGGGCGACTGGATGGCCTACAGCAGCGTAAACTTCCCCACTTCGGGCGCCTACACGGTCGAGTACCGCGTGGCCAGTGGTGGTGCCGGGGGCCGCCTGTCGCTGGACCTCAACGGGGGGGCTACCGTGCTGGGCACGGTGAATGTACCGGCCACGGGCGGCTGGCAGACCTGGACGACGGTTTCCCACACGGTGAACGTGAATGCGGGCACCTACAACCTGGGCGTGTACGCGCAGGCCGGCGGCTGGAACTTCAACTGGATGCGCATCACCAGGCAGGCTTCCGCCCGGGAAGCAGCGGCCGAAGGCAGAGGCGCGGGCCTGGCCGCGGCCCGGATTGAACTGTATCCCAACCCGGTAGTCCGGCGCTTGTACCTGCGTTCGGCGTCCGCGTTGCCGGGGGGCCGGTACCAGGTGCTCGACGCCCGGGGCGTTCCCGTGCTGGGCGGTACGCTGCAAGCGGAGGGCGTTGACGTTTCGGCGCTGAAACCGGGCCTCTACAACGTGGTCGTGCAAACGGCCGACAACCAAAAGCTGGTTCGCCGCTTCGTGAAAAGGTAAGGCGTTATTTAAGAGGTGCATAGCCGAAAAGCCGGGCGGGTCGTCCGGCTTTTTGGCTATGCTCTTTGCCGGGAGACAAACCCGGCGTTTGGCGCAAAAAATGGAAAGAATCCGTACCAATGGTTTTACCCCTAGCCCACGGTTGAAACCGTGGACTAGGGATAAACCGCTACCGCCTAACTGAATTGACAAGGAGGGTTGTATGGCTGTATGGTTGATTGTTGGGCTTACGCACGTCTACTTACAATCTGACTGCCAACCATACAACCATACCGCCATACAACCATACCGCCATACAACCTTCCTTGTCAATTCACCTAAACGTTAAGGACGTATGCTACAGAATGGGATTTGGGTAACGCTGCGGCTAAATGTAATTATTCGGGTAAATATTTGAAAATTTACCGGATCGCGTTAGATTTAGAAATGGAGAATCAGTACCAAGCCGTGACGAAGACCGCCCGGATGTTCTTTTACATCCTTTTAATGGGCACCCATTGCCTCGTGCGGGCCCAGAAACCTGACCTCCGGTTCCAGCACATCAACGCCCTCCAGGGCTTGTCGCACGGGTTCACCCGGCAGATCATCCAGGACCACGAAGGGTACATGTGGTTTGCCACCGCCGACGGGCTCAACAAATACGACGGCTACAAGATGACCGTGTACCGGAACGATCCCGACGACCCGCACTCCCTCACGGCCAACGACGTGCTTACGCTGTTTGAGGACAGCCGCCGCAACCTGTGGGTCGGCACCAACAAAGGCCTCAACGTGTACGTGCGGGACCAGGATCATTTTGCGTCCGTCGGCGAGATCGGCGATGCCTTCATCACGGGCACGCTCGAAGACCGCAACGGCGACGTCTGGGTCAGCACCCGCAAGGAACTCTACCAGTACGACCGGGCGCAGCGGCGTTTTGCCCGGTTCCCCTTTTTGGGCGCCGCCAAGGGTAACATTGCCTGTTTGTTCGAAGACCGCCGGGGCACTTTCTGGCTGGGCACCTTCGGGGGGCTGGCCGTGCTGGACCGGGCTACCCACGCGGTCCGGCCGCAACCCCACATCCCGGTAAAGGACGTGAGCTGCCTCTACGAAGACCGCCGGGGCGACCTGTGGGTCGGCTCGCGGGTGATGGGCCTGCTGCGTTACCGGCCCGCCGACGGGACTTCGGTGCGCTACCGCGACGAACTGAAAATCCCCAACCACGCCGTGCTGGCCGTCGCCGAGGATTCGCTGGGCCGCCTCTGGATCGGCACCGAAAACGGCGGCCTGTCGCTCTTCGACCCGGCGACCGGCTGCTTCTACCAGTACCTGACCAACCCGGCCGACCCCGCCAGCCTGTGCTTCAACACCGTTTATGCAATCACCACCGACCGGGACCGCAACGTATGGCTGGCGACTTTTGCCGGCGTGGAACGGGTCAAGAATGACAAGTTCACCCACGTCCGTTCGGACTTCCTCAGCCGCAACAGCCTGGGCAGCAACCACATTTTGTCCTTCTGCGAAGACCACCTGGGCACCCTCTGGATCGGCACGGACGGGGAGGGCCTCGACCGGTACGACCCGAAGACGCGCACCTTTACCCACTACAAGCACGACCCCGGCAACCCCCGCAGCATCAGTTCGAACGCCGTGACGTACCTGAAGGAAGACCGGCAGGGGGATCTCTGGATCGGCACCTGGGGCGGCGGCCTCAACCGGTTTGACCGGGCCACCGGGGCCTTTACCCGTTTCCGGAACGACCCGGAAGACCCCCGCAGCATCGGCAACGACAACATTGTCCACATCTACGAAGACAGCCGCGACAACCTGTGGGTGGGCATCGGCAGCGGCATTGAACTGCTCGACCGCCGGACGGGCACCTTTACCCATTACAGCCAGTTGTTCCCCAACACCCTGCTGGCAAGTTACCCCGGCGACATTCTCGAAGACCGCAGCGGCACCCTGTGGATCGGCACCTACGACGGGCTGTGCGTGCTGGACCGGGACCGCCGGACGGTGCGCCCCTTCCGGCACGACGACAAGGACAGAACCACCCTCAGCAGCAACGTAATCAACACTTTGTTCGAGGACCGCCGGGGCAACCTGTGGGTCGGCACCACCGGCGGCCTCAACCGGCTGGACCGCCGGCGGGGCACGTTCCGGGCTTTCGGCGTGAAAGACGGCCTACCCAGCGACGCCGTGTACGGCATCCTTGAAGATGCGCAGGGCTTCCTCTGGATCAGCACCTCTAACGGGGTCAGCCGGTTCGACCCGGCGGGGAAGACCTTCAAAAACTACGGCACCGACGACGGGTTGCAGGGCAACGAGTTCAAGCAGAATGCCTTTCTGAAGCTCAAAAACGGGCAAATGCTTTTCGGGGGCAACAACGGGTACAACGTGTTCAACCCGCTGCGCATCACCGACAACCCGACCGTCCCGCCGGTGCGCATCACCGACTTCAAGCTTTTCAACAAGCCGGTGCCCATCGCCGGCAAGGGTTCGCCCCTGTCGAGGCACATTTCGCAGACCCGGGAACTGGTGTTGTCGCACAAACTTTCGGTGATCTCCTTCGGATTCGCGGCGCTGGGGTATTGTTACCCCGAAAAGAACCAGTACGCCTACAAACTCGAAGGGCTGGAAGAAGACTGGAACTACGTGGGCAACCGGCGCGAGGCTACCTACACCAGCCTCGACCCGGGCGAGTACGTATTCAGCGTAAAGGCCAGCAACAACGACGGCGTCTGGAACGCGACCGGGGCTTCGGTCCGCATCACCATCACGCCCCCGTTCTGGCAAACCTGGTGGTTCCGCCTGCTGCTGCTGGGGGCCTGCGCCGTGGTGGTGCACCTGCTCATCAAGGCCCGGACCCGCCGGTTGCAGAAGCAGAAGGAAGTGCTCAAAAAGCTGGTGCGCCGCAAGACCCGGGAAGTGGTGGTGCAGAACAAGCACCTGGCCCGCGTGAACCTGGCGTTGAGTGCGCAGAAAGAGGAAATCCTGCTCCAGCAGCACGAACTCCTCCAGATGAGTGCCCGGGTGAAGGAAGCCGACGAGAAGAAGCTCAATTTTTTCACCAACATTTCCCACGAAATCCGGACCCCGCTCACGCTGATCCTGGGGCCGGCCGAACGGCTGGTGGAAGGGACGGGCGGCGCGCCGAAGCTGAACGGGGAAGCCACTTTGCTCTACAAAAATGCCCATCGCCTGCTCAAGCTGGTCAACGAACTGATGGATTTCAACAAGCTGGACCACGGGCAGATGAAAGTGCAGGCCGGCCGGGGCGACGTGGTGGGGTGCTGCGCCCAGGTGGTGGCCGCCTTTGCCGCGGCGGCGGAAAAAAAGCAGGTTGCGCTCCGCTTCGTGCCCGCGGTGGGCGAATACTACACCTGGTTTGACGCGGGCAAGCTGGAAGTGGTCTTGTTCAACCTGCTGTCCAATGCCTTTAAGTTTACGCCCGAAGGGGGCGAAATCCGGGTGGAACTGGGCTTGCAAAAGGGGCCGGAGGGCTTCGAAGTAGCCGTCAGCGATACCGGCATCGGCATGGAGCAGGACGAGCTGGCCCGGATTTTCGACCGGTATTACCAGATCGGGTCGGGCCTGGCCCAACCGCAGGGCGCGGGCATCGGCCTGGCCTACAGCCAGGAGTTGGTAAAACTGCTGGGCGGGACCATTGCCGTTGCCAGTTGCCCGGGGGAGGGCACCACCTTTCGCGTGTGGCTGCCCGCGCTGGCCCCGGCCCGGCCCGAAAGCAGCCCGAAGGCCGGCCCGTTGCCGGAACGAAAAGCGGCGTTCAGTCCCCAGGTGCTGGTTGACCTGCCCACCGCCTTCCCCGCCGACCCGGGGGCCGAACCGTGGGTTCCGGAGCAGCCCCGGGTGCTGGTGATCGACGACCACGCCGACATGCGGGCCTACATCCGGAGCTGCCTGGCGGGCCAGTTTGCCGTGTGCGAAGCCGCCGACGGGCAGGAAGGGCTGGCCGTTGCCAAAGCGCAGTTGCCCAAACTCATCATCAGCGACGTAATGATGCCCACGGTGGACGGCGTGGCGTTTTGCCAGCGGATCAAGGAAGACATTGCCGTGAGCCACATCCCGGTGATCCTGCTCACGGCCAAGACGTCGGTTGAAACGCAGCTCGACGGCTTTCGCAACGGCGCCGACGACTACATCACCAAGCCCTTCAACGAGACGGTGTTGCTGGCCCGCATCCACAACCTGATCCGGTCGCGGGACCGGCTGCGGGAATCGTTCCGGGAAAAGATCGTGCTCGACCCCCGCGAAATTACCGTGAGTTCGGCCGACGAAACGTTTCTGCAAAAAGCCCTGTCGGTGGTGGAAAGCAATCTGCACAACGCCGGGTTCGGGGTAGCCGACCTGGTAAAAGAGATCGGGATGAGCCGGAGCCTGGTGTACCTCAAACTCAAGGAACTCCTCAACCACTCACCGGCCGAATTCATCAAAATAACCCGGTTGAAAAGGGCTTGCCAGTTGCTCAGGGAAAAGAAACACCGGGTTTCGGATGTCTGTTACCTGGTGGGCTTTACCGACCCCCACTATTTTACGATCAGTTTCAAGAAGTTCTTCCACAAAACCCCTTCCGAATGCATGGATGAAGCGGAGTAACAGAACTACCCTTCCGGCTTTCTGACCCCGAAGTGAAACAGGTCGGGGCGGGTGTAGTGGCCGATCACGTCGAAGTCGAGTTTGCTGGCAATCACCTCGTCCAGGTCCAGCTCAGCCACCAGCACGCCGGCCTCGTCCCAGAGGGGGCCCGCCACGAATTTTCCCTGCGGGGAGACGATGACGCTGCCGCCCCGGCAAATGACGGCCTCGTCTTCCGCCACCAGGGACCGGAACTCGGCGGGGTAATCGTCGCGGCGGAAGAACTGGTTGCAGCCCAGCACGAAAAGGCGGCCTTCGCAGGCAATGTGCTGCATGGTGGCGGGCCACGTGTCGCGGGCGTCGGCGGTGGGGGCGATGTAAATTTGCACGCCCTGCTGGTAAATGGCCATGCGGGCCAGCGGCATGTAGTTTTCCCAGCAGATGAGCCCGCCCAGCCGGCCTAGTTCGGTGGGTACGGTGGTGAGTACGTCGGGCCCGTGCCCTTCGGCCCAGACCAGCCGTTCCACGCCGGTAGGTTTGATCTTGCGGTGCTTGCCCAGGTAGCCGTGGGTGGGCGAGAGGTAGAGCATCGTGCAGTACAGGCTGCCGTTGACGGCGTCGCGTTCCGTCACCCCCGTGACCAGGAAGACGCCGTGCTCCCGGGCCATCCGTTCGAGTTGCGCCAGGGCGGGGCCCGGCACGGTGATGCTGTTTTCCCAGTACCGGCGGTAGAGTTGGCGCCCCTCGTCGCTGCGTGCGCCCACCGTGGCGCCGAAGGTGAACCGGCGGGGATAACCGGGAATGAACGATTCGGGAAACACCACCAGCCGGCAGCCCCGTCCGGCCGCTTCCCGCACGAGGCCCTCCATCTTGTGCAGGGTCGCTTCGAGGTCAAAAAACACCGGCGTCTCCTGCACGACGCCTACTTTTATTTTCATCGGGTAAGGTCTTTGGGTTTAAGGTAACGGACCCCGGCAAGATTAGGAAGTTTTGCCGGGGGTTTTGTGAAAACAGGGCAGGGGAGGGTGATGTGCGCGGGGCGGAGGGAGAGCGGTACCGCAAAGGGCGCGGAGGGCACGGAGAAAAAAAAATAGGGGAAGTGCCACGCATCGTTTCGCGCAAGTGAAAGGAGGAGTAGAGACAAGGTATTTCTCCTTGCGAAGCGCAAGTACCGGCTGGGGGGCAGGGTCGCGTCGCCGGACAGGGTCGCGTCGCGGGGACAGGGCCGCGTCGCCGGACAGGGTCGCGTCGCGGGGACAGGGTCGCGTCGCGGGGACAGGGTCGCGTCGCGGGGACAGGGTCGCGTCGCGGGGACAGGGCCGCGTCGCGGGAACGGGTCGCGTCGCGGCTCCCCTCCTCGGAGGGGTTAGGGGGTGGGTTTACCTCCATGCTACGGGTCACACCGGAATAACCGCACCACCGCAATACTTTCTCTTCACGCAAGTCTTTCTTCAGAAGGATTTTCATCACGGAAATATGTCTAATGCGGTGATCCCTCGATAAATCGTCTCATGTAAGTAAACCCACCCCCTAACCCCTCCGAGGAGGGGAGCCGCGATGCGACGCTTTCCCGCGATGCGACGCTTTCCCGTGATGCGACCCTTTCCCGCGATGCGACCCTTTCCCGCGATGCGACCCGTTCCCTGCGATGCGACCCGTTCCCTGCGATGCGACGCCTTCCCCCGCGATGCGACCCTTTCCCCGCGATGCGACCCCTTCCCGCGAGGCGACCCTTTCCCCGCGAGGCGGTACTTCCGCTCCACCAAGAGAAATATCTCGTCTATACTCCTCACTTTCACTTGCGTGAAACGATGCGTGGCACTTCCCCTCCTTTTTTTCTGCGTGTCCTCCGCGCCCTCTGCGGTTCCGCTCTCCCTCCGCTCCCCGTATGGTCACCAATGTTTTTTGCAAAAAAATTTTTGAATGTAAGAACAGGTGTTATATTTGTCTATCAAATCTATGGGAAAACAGTAGTGAAGGAGAGAATGCGCAAGATACAAACCTCGTCAGCCCCTGCTGCCCAGCCCCTTACCCGAGAAACTTACTGACAATCAACCTAATATGAAGAAGACAATACAATTCCTGATGTTAGCCCTGCTCTGGACGAACGCCGCGTTTGCCCAGCAAGGCCTGGTAGGCGTGGTGCAGGATGGCGGCGGGGCACCCGTGGTGGGCGCCAACGTAATCGTCAAAGGCACCAATCTTTTTGCCGTTACCGAATCCACCGGCCGGTTCAGCCTTGCGGTCCGCCAGGCGCCGCCGTTCACCCTGCGCATCAGTTCGGTGGGTTTCAAAGCCCAGGAAGTCCAGGTGACGCAGTTGCCGGCCGCTCCTTTAGAAGTGAAGCTGGTGGATGACAACGTGCTCAACGAGGTGGTGGTAACGGCCCGGCGGCGGGCGGAGACGGCCCAGGAAGTGCCCATTCCCATCTCGGTGGTGAGCGGCGCGGCCGTGGAAGAGTCAGGAGCCTTCAACGTCAACCGCATCAAGGAACTGGTGCCCACCGTGCAACTGTACTCGTCGAACCCCCGCAACACCACGCTCAACATCCGCGGGCTGGGCTCCACGTTCGGCCTCACCAACGACGGCATTGACCCGGGCGTAGGCTTCTACGTGGATGGCGTGTACTTTGCCCGCCCCGCCGCCACCACCCTCGACTTCATCGACATCGAGCAGATTGAAGTGCTGCGCGGTCCGCAGGGCACGCTTTTCGGCAAAAACACCACCGCCGGCGCCTTCAACGTCACCACCCGCCGGCCCAGCTTTACGCCCGGCGCCAACTTCGAGGTGAGCTACGGCAACTACGGCTTCATCCAGGCGAAGAGTTCGATCACCGGCCCGCTGGGCAAGAAGTTCGCCGGCCGGATCTCCTTCTCGGGCACCCAGCGCGACGGCCTGCTCGACAACGTGGCTACGGGCAAGTCCATCAACGACCTCAACAACCTGGGCGTCCGCGGCCAGTTGCTCTTTACGCCTTCCGATAAAGTCAAAATCCTGCTGATCGGCGACGCGACCGACCAGAACCCCGACGGCTACGCCCAGGTGGTGGCCGGCGTGGCGCCCACGCTGCGCCCCGGCTACCGCCAGTTCGAGCAGATCATCGCCGACCTCAACTACGACCTGCCGAGCCGCAACCCCTTCGACCGGGTCGTGGACCACAATACCTCCTGGCGGTCGGGCAACGAACTGGGCGGCGTGTCGCTCAACGTGGACGCCGAACTCGGCCCCGGCACGCTGACCTCGACCACCGCCTGGCGCTACTGGAACTGGGACCCCTCCAACGACCGGGACTTTACGGCCCTGCCGGTGCTCTCCCTCTCGCAGGCCACCTCCAAACACCAGCAGTGGACCCAGGAAGTGCGCTATGCCGGCGACCTGTCGTCGCGGCTGGGCGGCGTGATCGGCGTGTTTGCCATCGGCCAGGACCTGAAGACCGACCCCTACCACATCGAAGAATCGGGGGCGGCGCAGTGGCGCTTCTCGCAAAGCTCGACCAGCCCGCTGTGGCAGACGCCCGGTCTGTTCGACGGTTACGGCATCCAAACGACCTCGCGGCTCCAGACCTTCGGGGCGGCCGCGTTCGGCCAGCTCGACTGGGCCATTACCAAGAATATCCATTTGCTGCCCGGCCTGCGCTACAACTACGACCAGAAGGAAGTAGACTTTAACCGCCAGATCTACGGCGGCCTCGAAACGGCCGACCCGGCGCTGCTGGCCCTCAAGCGGGCCGTGTACACCGACCAGGCCTTCACGGCCGACGTGGACGAGTCCAACCTGTCGGGTCAGCTTACCCTCACCTACAAACCCGCCCCGAACATCAACTCGTTTGCCACCTATTCGACCAGCTACAAGCCGGTGGGCGTGAACCTGGGCGGCCTGCCCACGGCCAACGGCGAAGTGATGACCGAACTGGCCCGCGTCAAGCCCGAGTACGTGAACCACGTGGAAGTGGGCGTAAAGACCACCCCGAATGCGCAATCCACGCTGAACGTGGTGTTCCACAACACCGACATCCGCGATTACCAGACGCAGGTGCAGACGGCCGAGGTGGGCGTCAACCGCGGCTACCTCGCCAACGCCGAACGGGTACGCGTGTTCGGCGTCGAACTGGACGGCAACATCCGGCTGGGGCAGCACCTTTCGATCAACGGTGCGGTGGCCTACACCGACGGCAAGTACGTATCGTTCACCAACGCGCCGGTGCCGCTGGAAGAAACGGGCGGGGAAGCCGCTTTCAAGGACATTTCGGGCAGCGACCTGCCGGGCATTTCCAAGTGGGCCGGCTCCCTCGGCGGCGAGTTGGTTTCCAACCCGGGCAACCTGTTCGGGCAAAACGGCAAGTTCTTCCTCGCCCTCGACACCTATTCCCGTTCTTCGTTCTCGTCGAGCCCCTCGCCCTCCCGGTACCTCAACATCGGCGGCTACGCCCTGGTCAACGGCCGGGCCGGCTTCCGGGCCACGCAGGGCTTGTCGCTCTTCGTGTGGGGCCGCAACCTGCTCGACCGCGACTACTTCGAACAACTGCTGCCGGCCGCGGGCAACGCCGGTCACTTCGCCGGCGTCCTCGGCGACCCCCGCACGTACGGGGTAACGCTGCGGTATGAGCTGAAATGAGAAGCGAGGAGTGAGAAGCGAGGAGTGAGAAGGGGTGCGCGTTTGATTGTGTATCTTTGGATCATCGAATGAGAGTCGGATCAGGGTTCGGCCTCTTCTCGCTTCTCGCTCCTGACTTCTCACTTCTTTAACTCACCCCCCTTGCCTACCGTTTCGACCCGCCCGGCTACCGTTGGTTTGCTTACGGCTTCGGCCATTGCCATTGCCAACATGGTGGGCACGGGTGTATTTACCAGCCTGGGCTACCAGGTGCTGGGCATTCAGTCGGTGTTTGCCCTGCTCATGCTGTGGGTGGTAGGCGGCCTCATTGCCCTGTGCGGCGCCCTTTCGTACGGCGAACTGGGTACGGCCCTGCCCCGGTCGGGCGGCGAGTACCACCTGCTGGCGACGATCTACCACCCGTCGGTGGGCTTCCTGTCGGGTTGGGTGTCGGCCACGGCCGGCTTCGTGGCGCCCACGGCCATTGCCGCCATTGCGCTGGGCAAGTACACGGCCGTAGTGTTGCCCGGCGTGCCGGTAGACCACCTGGCGGCGGCGGTGGTGGTGGGGTTTGCCGTCCTCCACTGCGTGAGCATCCGGTGGGGCAGCGTGTTCCACAACTTCTTCACCTTCGTAAAGCTGGGCGTGATCCTGCTGTTCATCGGGGCGGGCCTGTTTACCCCCACGCCGCAGCCCATCACCGGGTGGCCCACCGCGGCCGAGTGGGGCGTGCTGGCAAGTGCGCCGTTTGCAGTGTCGCTGGTGTACGTGTCGTACGCCTACACGGGCTGGAACGCTTCCATTTACATCGTGGGCGAATTGCGTGACCCCCGGCGGAACCTGCCGCGGGCCCTGCTGCTGAGTACGTGGGTGGTGCTGGGATTGTACGCCGGGCTCAACTACGTGTTCCTTTACACCGTGCCCATTCCCGAACTGGCCGGCAAGGTGGAGATCGGGTTCCTGGCGGGCAGCAAGCTGTTCGGCCCCGCGGCGGCCGGCGCCCTGTCGCTGCTGATTGCCGTGCTCATGCTGTCCACGATCAGCGCCATGATCTTCGTGGGGGCCCGCATTACCCAGGTAATGGGCGAAGATTACCCCGTGCTGCGGGCCTTGTCGCGGCGGAGCCGGGTGCACACGCCGGTCAACGCGATCCTTTTCCAGACGGTGATCACGCTGCTGTTCATCTACACGTCGTCGTTCGAGCAGGTGATCGTGTACGCGTCGTTCACGCTGATGCTGCTCACCACGCTTACGGTGGCCGGGGTATACGTGCTGCGGTGGCGCCGCCCCGACCTGTCCCGGCCGTACAAGACGTGGGGCTACCCCGTTACGCCGGCGGTGTTCCTGCTGGCCAACACCTGGATCATGGGGTACGTGCTGCTGGAGCGGCCCCTGGAGTCGGCCATCGGGCTGGCCCTCATTGCCTCGGGCGGCGTGGTCTACTTCCTCAATTCGCGCCTGACGGGCAAGGGGCAGCGGGTGAAGGGTTGAAAAGTAAGAATAGGGTTTTTAGGGATAGGGTTTTTAGAGATAGGGTTTTTGGAATAGGGTTTTTGGGATAGGGTTGAAACCCTATCCTATGGAGAGTGCTGCGCCTGTTTTTCCGGTCAAATCCGGCATCTTGAACGCTATCGTCAGCAGGATAGGGTTTCAACCCTATCCTGCAAATCCGGTCCGACCCAAAGCGTTTCCGGTTCAATATCCATAGGATAGGGTTTCAACCCTATCCCCAAAAACCTTATCCCTAAAAACCCTGCCCTGACCCAAACTCTACCCCCTGCCCGCATCCCCGCGTCCTCTGTGTTTCTGCGGTAAATCTCCATCTGCCAGGGTCTTACATTACCCCACGCCCCTACGCTCCCTGCTTCTTTTTCAAGTATTTGTAAAAAAATTCGCGGGAACCTTGCATATAAAACGGGTAATACTAATATTTGTCTACAGGAATAGTAGACAAAAGTAATAGGGACGTTACTTCCAGCGAGCGGGAGACCTGACGTACCGCTATTTTCCTACCGGATGACCACGGGTAGATACGCACCCAAGCCGAGCAACGCTTCAAAGAATATACAGAATACGCGAACGGGATTTTACGGGGTAAAATCTTAGTGCATCGCTTTGTCAATTTGGTGCTTGCCCGCGCAAGAATAATTGCCCCATGCTTTGATTATCCACTTCACCGCCATTCCTTCCGCCCGCCATGAACCGATGTTATTTTGCCTACCTGATCGTCCACACCTCCATCGACTTCCGGTTTGACCGGCACGCGGAAAACCGCCACCAGGTCTGCCGGTTGGTGGAAGGCGGCAGCCTTGCCAAGTGGTACGTCCACCTCAACTGATCGACCCCCGGCAGCAGCGGGTAAAAAAATTTGCCATTATACTCTACTATTTTAGTAGAGATTTGATTGCCATGTACGCCATTCATCCAACACGCATGCAAACCGCTTTACACAGAATGTTACGGCTGCCGGTCCGGCTGGTCCTTTTCCTGGGACTGGTGCAGGGGGCCTTTGCGCAGCCCGGCGAGATTACGGTGACCGGGAAAGTCACCACTGGCGATACGGGCCGGGAAGTCATTCCCGGGGTAACCGTACTGGCGAAAGGAACCACCAAGGGGACCATCACGGACGGGGAAGGCAACTTCTCCCTGGCGGTTCCTCAAAACGCCGTGCTGGTGTTTTCGAGCATCGGCTACCTGGCGCAGGAAGTCCCGCTGGACGGCAAAAAAGAGGTGGTCGTGCAGTTGCCCGTAGACACCCGTCAGCTCGACGAGGTCATTGTGGTCGGGTACGGCACCCAGGAAAAGAAGAACCTGATCGGGTCGGTGACCAAGGTAAACCCGGCCGAAACCCGCGGCATTGCCGTAGGCAGCGTGGACGCGCAGTTGCAGGGCAAAGTGGCCGGCGTGCAAATCTCGTCGCCCACCGGCGTGCCCGGCGAAACCTCCAACATCCGGGTGCGGGGGGCCACCTCGATCAACGCCAGCAACGACCCGCTGTACGTGGTGGATGGCGTGTTCATCAACGGCAACAGTCTGCAAACGGTCAATACCGGCGGCAAATCCACTTCGCCGCTGGCCGACCTCAACCCCGCCGACATTGAGAGCATTGAGGTGCTCAAAGACGCCGAGGCCACGGCCCTGTACGGTTCGCGGGGCGCCAACGGCGTAGTCATCATCACCACCAGGCGGGGCGAATACAACCAGAAACCCCAGGTGAGCTTCAACACGTCGCACGGCTTTTCGGAAGCCATCAAACTGTGGGACCTGGCGACCGGGCCGGAGCACGCCGAACTGGTGAACGAGTGGTGGGTAAACACCGGCGTCGACAACCCGGCCCTGAAGCGGACGTACGAAAACCGGCCGTACCGCCCCGCCTCGGAAGGGGGCCGCGGCCTGCCCGAAGAACAACCCACCTACGACCGGCTGGGCGAGGTGTTCCGCCGGGCCCGGGTGCACAACTACGACCTTTCCCTGGCGGGCGGCACGGCCACCACCAAGTTTTACGTCGGCGGCAGCTACACCACCCAGGAGTCGATCATCCGGCCCATCGGCTTCAACCGGGCCAGTTTCAAAGTAAACCTCGACCAGAAGGTCAACGACCGCATCCAGGTGGGCGTGAGCAACACCTTTTCCCGCACCTACCGCAACCAGGCCCGGGCCGGCGACGGTCCCCGCGGCGGCCTGCTGCAAGCCGCCCTGCACACCCCCACCAACGCCTCGCCCACCAGCGAAGGGGGCGAACCCGTGGGCCGGGCCGGCTTCGACAACGTGTCTTCGCTCATTGAACACTACGACGTACACTCGACCAGCCTGCGCTACATCGGCAACCTGTTTGCCGAAGCCGAACTGTTGCCCGACCTGAAGTTCCGCACCAGCTTCGGCCTGGACTACAACAACTACAACGAATCCGAGTACTGGAACACCTTCCTGATCGAAGGCAGCCAGGGCGGACTGGGCACCTCCAGCGTCAGCCAGTTTTCCACCTGGCTCAACGAACAAACCCTCTCGTACCGCAAAACCCTCAACAACGCCCACACCTTCGGCGTGCTGGTGGGCAACACGCTGCAAAGCGACGTACTCACGCGGACCTACGCCGAGGGCCGCGGCTTTCCCAACAACGACTTCCGGGTGATCTCGTCGGCGGCCACCACGAGCAGCACGCAGGGCTGGAGCAAAAGCAACCTGGCCTCGTTCTTTTCGCGGGTGGATTACAATTTCCGCGGTAAGTACCTGCTGGACTTCAGCATCCGGGCCGACGGCTCCTCGCGGTTCGGGGCGGCCAACCAGTGGGGCTACTTCCCGGCCGTGGGCGCCGCCTGGCGGATCAAGGAGGAGAACTTTCTGAAGGACGTGGACCTGGTGAGCGACCTCAAGCTGAAGGCCAGCTACGGCATCACGGGCAACCAGAACGGCATCGGCAACTTCGCCGCACAGGGCCTCTGGTCGGGCTTCTCGTACCAGGGCAGCCCCGGCACCGGTCCGCAGCAACTGGGCAACCCGGACTTGAAGTGGGAACGCACCCGGCAAGTGAACGTGGGCCTCAACCTGGGCCTGTTCGACAACCGGATCGCCCTGGAAGCCAACGCGTACGACAAGTACACCACCGACGGCCTGCTGCAAATTCCGCTCGGCCCCACCACCGGCTTTGCTTCGTACTGGAGCAACGCCGCCGAGGTCAGCAACCGCGGCTTTGAACTGGGCCTGCGCACCGAAAACATCCGCCGGAACGGCTTCACCTGGACCACCGACCTGAACGTGGCCCGCAACGTGAACAACATCGAAAAACTCGCCAGTCCGCTCCGGTACGGCAGCCGCGACCTGATCCTGTTGCAGGAAGGCCAGCCGCTGTACTCGTTCTGGGTGTACAAGCAACTGTACGTAGACCCCGAAACCGGCAACGCCGTGTACGACGACGTGAACGGCGACGGCAAGACCACGGTGGCCGACCGGCAAATCTACGGCAGCATCTGGCCCAAGTACTTCGGCGGCCTCACCAACACCCTCACCTGGGGCGGCTTCGACCTGAACGTGTTCCTGGCCTTCCAGTACGGCAACAAGGTGTACAACCACAACGCCTTTTTCGGCGAGGCCGGCGGGGCCCGCGACGAAGCCCGGGTGATCTTCGCCCGCAACCTGGACCGGTGGCAAGGGCCGGGCGACGTGACCGACGTACCCCGCATCGACGGCATCAACATCAACAACTACCGCGACGGCGGCAGCCGGTGGCTGGAAGACGGTTCGTTCGTGCGTCTGCGGTCCCTGAACCTGGGTTACTCGCTGCCCAAGGGCCTTACCGACCGGCTCAAACTCGGGGCGCTGCGGGTGTACGTGTCGGGCACCAACCTGCTGCTGCTGACCCGCTACACCGGCGCCGACCCCGAATCCAGCGCCAGTGCCAGCCCCAACGCGCAGGGCATCGACCTGGGTACGCCGCCCCAACCCCGCACGGTGCAACTCGGTCTGAACGTAACGCTGTAGCAGGGAAAACCGGAAACGGGAGGAAGGGAGACGGGAGGAGGCGTAGCGATACAACGCGGAAGGACACCGGGCAGGGCTTTCGGCAGCGCCAGGAGAAGGTTGATGAGGAAGCGCTTCACAGTTGTCGCGGGAAGGCGTCGCATCGCGGGAAAGGATCGCATGGTGGGAAAGGGCCGCGTCGCAGTACGTGTCGCGTCGCGGGAAGGCGTCGCATCGCGGGAAGGGCCGCATCGCGGCTCCCCTCCTCGGAGGGGTTAGGGGGTGGGTTTACTTATATGCGACAAGTTATTAAGGGATCACCGCACCCCTGCAAGGAGTACCCGAATGAAAATCCGCAAAAAGTTGGGCACTGGCGTAAGGGAAATCACCGCAATGCGCTGACCCTCAAGTAACTCGTTTCATGCAGGTAAACCCACCCCCAGCCCCCTCCGAGGAGGGGAGCCGCGACGCGACCCGTTCCCGCGACGCGGTACGTGCGCCAGGCAAGAGATAACCGGGGCTATACGATTTTCACTTGTCGCTGTGGTAAATCTTTTCAACAATCATCAGCCCTTTTTTCACACCAAGAAAAACCACCTTTATGAAGCATACCCAATTGCCCCGCCACTTTGCCCGCTACGCCCTGGTTGTAACGTTGGGATTAGGGTTGGGGGCGTGCGACAAATTTCTGGACGTAAAGCCCCGGGAATCGGTTTCCGACGAAGGGACCATCACCAACAAGCTGTCGGCCGAAACGGCCGTGCGGGGCGTGTACAATGCCCTGGCTGCGGGTGGGTACTACGGCACCACGTTCCAGTCCATCGGCTACCTGTCGGGCGACAACGTGCAGTGGACCGGCTCCCAGTCGCAGGTGCAGGAATTCATCAACCACCGGGTGAATCCCGAAAACGCGACCGTCAGCGGGGCGTGGTCGGCCATTTACCGGGTCATCAACCGGGCCAACAACGTGATTGCCCGCGTGCCCCTGGTGAGCGACCCCGCCCTGAGCCCCGAATTGCAAAACCAACTTGTGGGCGAGGCGTATTTCCTGCGCGCATTGGCCTACTTCGACCTGGCCCGCACCTGGGGCGGCGTTCCCCTGATCACCCAGCCTACCCTTTCCGCCACCGACAACCGCGGCATCCCGCGCAGTACCGCAGACGAAGTGTACGCCCAGGTGCTGAGCGACCTCGAAACGGCCGGGCCGCTGCTGCCGGCCACCACCGACCGCTTCCGGGCCACGCGCAAAACCGTGTGGGCCCTCCAGGCCCGCTACTTCCTGTACCGCGGCGACTGGGCCCGGGCCGAGGAATACGCCGGCAAACTGATCGGTGACGCGGGGTACAAACTGCTCAAGCCCTACGGCGCCTTCTTCACCGGCAACGCCCGCGGCACCGAGGAGTCCGTATTTGAACTCTTCTACAACGGTACCACCGAGGTCAACGAACACCGCAACCAGTGGCAGCCCCAGTCGAACGGCGGTACCCGGCAGTGGGCCCCCAGCCCTCCCGCCGTGGCCCTGCTCACCGACCCGGCCGCGGGCGGCAACCGCAACGTCCTCGTCGCCAAGGACAACCAGGGCCGCTGGTACGGCAACCTGTACTACCGCACCCCCGCCTCCGACCCGACGTACCTCTTCCGCATCGCCGAACTCTACCTGATCCGGGCCGAAGCCAGGGCCCGGCAGGGTAAGCCCGCCGAGGCCCTGGCCGACCTGAACGCCGTGCGGGACCGGGCCGGGTTGCCCGCCAGCCCGGCCGTAACTGCGGAAGAAGTGCTGCTTGCCATTGAAAACGAACGCCGGGTGGAGTTCGCCCAGGAGCCCCACCGCTGGTTTGACCTGGTACGCACCGGCCGCGCCGCCGCCGTGCTGGGCGTCACTGACCCCAACCGCTACCTCATGCCCATCCCCGTGGACCAACTGCTGGCCGACGAGGCGCTGGAGCAGAATGCGGGGTATTGAGGGGAAGGAGTGAGAAGCGAGGAGTGAGAAGCGAGAAGGAGGTACATCCACTTCGCGCTTCAAGTACTGCACCCCTCCCTTCTTACTGCTTAACAATCAGGACTTCGCCCCCAACTGCGCAATGCTCAGGCACCGCCTTCTCACTCCTCGCTTCTCACTTCTCACTTCTAAAAAAACGTCCATGACCACGATACAAACGGCACCGCCTCCGGTGCGAAAGGCAAAGCCGGCCGCCGGGGCCCCGGCCGCGTGGAGCGGAGCCGAAAGGACGGCCTTCCGCTTCTTTTTCCTGTACTTCGCCGGGCAGGCCGTGCCGCTGGACCCGAAGTTTTACGCCACCTTGTTTTCGACCAACTGGGCCGACCTCCACTTCCGGGACATTTTCTACCTGTCGCGGTATTTTCCGCAGTTTTTTCCCGGACAGACCTTCGCCAACTGGGGCGTGGTGGCCCTGCTGGCGGCCGTGGGCACGGTGGGATGGAGCATACTGGACCGGCGGCGCCAGGCGTACAACGACCTGTACTACGCCCTGCGGGTGATCCTCCGGTACCGGCTGTCCGCCGGGGTGCTGGCCTACGGCTTCCTCATGCTTTTTCCCATGATGGCCCCCCAGCCTTCCCTCAGCCACCTCAACACGAACTACGGCGACTTTACGGCATGGAAGCTTTTTTCGCTGAGCCTGGGCATCGTGCCGTCGTACGAGTTATTTCTTGGCTTGGTGGCCGTGACGGCCGGGGTGCTGCTCCTGTTCCGCCGGACGACCACCCTGGCCACGCTCATCCTGCTCCCGTTCCTGGGCAACGTGTTCGTGTCGAACCTGGCCTACGAAGGGGGTGAGGCCGTGTACAGCCTGTACCTCACCGTCATTGCCCTGTTCCTGTTCGCCTACGACGGCCTGCGGTTTTTCCGGTTGCTCATCCTCGAAAAGCCGACCCTGCCCAACCGGTACGCACCCGCGTTCCGGGAAGCCTGGCAGCGTAACGGCCGCCTGGTGCTGAAGGGAGTGTTCGGGCTGGTGTTCGTGGGCCTGTACGGCTACCAAACCTACGCGGGGTACCGGGACGGCGGGTACCATTTTCCCAAAGCGCCGGGCCTGGCGGGGGCGGCCGGCCTCTACCACGTGAAGGAGTTCCGGGTGAACGGCAAGACGCTGCCCCCTTCCCAGACCGACCCGTTCCGCTGGCAGGACGTGGTGTTCGAAAAGTGGGCCACGCTCAGCATCCGGTCCAACCGGCCGGCGGCCCTGCAAGCAGCCGTTACGGAAGAGATTTATTTGGATGACCGGGCCCGGGACTACGAACTGGCGGGCTCGGCCGGCCGGCACTACTACCACTACCGGGTGGACACCCTGCAAGGGACCTTGTACCTCGAAAACCGGAACCGGCACCATGCCGGCGAGAAGTGGACGCTGCACTACACCCGTCCCGACACCGCCACCCTGGTTTTGTCGGGTGTAAATGAGCGGAAAGAGGCGCTGTACGTGGTGCTCGAGCGGCGCGACAAGAAGTACCTGCTCGAAGAGGTGGCCCGCGAGGGGCGCCGCAAACCCATGAAACTGTAACCCCGGCCGTTGCCGCCCCCAACCAAACCCCTTACCGACATGACCAAAGTAGCCACCCTCCCCGAACTACCGGCCGTTGCCCCCGCCCCGCCCGCGCCGTACGACCCCGAGACGGCCGTGCCGGCGCCGCCGGCCTGGAAAGCGTACCAGAAGGTGCTCTTCCGGATTGCCTTTATCTTCTTCATCAGCATCTCCATTCCCAACAACGGGGAGTGGTACGAACACGTATGGAACATCGACTGGACGAACCTGCACTACCGCGACCTGTACGACGTGGCCCGGTTCGGGTCGGGCATCAACCTGTTCGGCAACAAGCTGTTCGGCAGCCCTTTGCAGGGCTACGCCAACTGGATCATCACCCTGGCGTTTGCGGCCGTGGCCGGCCTGGTGTGGACCCTGATCGACCGGCGGCGGGAGCCCGAACCCCGGGAGTACAACCGGCTCTACTACTGGCTGCGCGTGGTGGTGCGGTACCGGGCCGGCATCGGCATCATCGGGTTCGGCTTCACCAAACTGCTGCCCGTGCAGATGCCCTACCCGTCGGAAGGGCTGCTCAACACGGATTTCGGTGACTTCACGGCCCAGAAGATCTTCTGGATGTCGATCGGCATTGTGCCCTGGTACCAGATCTTTACCGGCGTGGTGGAAGTGGCCGCCGGGGCGCTGCTGTTCTTCCGCAAAACCACCTTTCTCGGCGCCGTGCTGCTCTTCGGGGCCCTGGGCGACATTGTGTACGTCAACTTCGCCTACGACGGCGGGGTGCACGTGTACAGTTCCTACTTCGTGCTGCTGGCGGCGTTCCTGCTGGTATACGACACGCCCCGGCTCTACAACCTGATCGTACGGGAACGGCCCGTGGTGCCCGTGCACTACTACCCGGTGTTCGCCCGGAAGTGGCAGCGCTACGCCCGCGTCGGCCTGAAGGCGGGAACGATCTGCGTGTTCCTGGGGCTGCTGTTCTACCTGCAATACGTCAACTTCCGCTACGACCCCTACAAGCAGCCCTCCACGAAGGGCGTTGCGGCGCTGCGCGGCGTGTATCGCGTGACCGAGTTCCGGCTCAACAACCGGGTGATTCCGTACGACCCCCTCGACCCGGTGCGGTGGCAGCAGGCCACGTTCGAGAAGTGGACCACGCTGACTTTCAAGGTGAACCGCCCCACGCCCCTCGATCTGTCCAACGGCGGCGGCGACCCGCAACGCGACATCAACCGCACGTTCGAGGTGTCGGGCGTGGGCGGCGGCCAGCGGGTGTTCCACTACTACGCCGACCCCGTGAACCGGGTGCTGTACCTCCAGGACAAGTACAAGGACGTGCCCGACCGCCGCAACCGGGTGGCCGGGGTAGGCGGCGACGGCGGCACCGACCGCAACCTGAACGGCAACGCCACGTCCGCCCCGCAGGTGGCCAAAACACAGGCGGCAACGGCGGTGCCCGGCGACTGGATTCCGGCGGCAGCCTGGCGCAACATCGGCAGCGAAGTCGACATGATCGACCCGCGGGCCGCCTCTGCCCGCCGCGACCGGGAGTTTGCCCAAGCGCCCCGGAACGAAAAGCGGAACCGGATGGTGCTGCACTACGAAACCACGGACGGCTCCCGGGTCATCCTGCGGGGCACCGACGAACGGCGGGACTCGATCTTCGTGGTGCTCGACCGGGTGGACCGCAAGTACGCCCTTTCGAAAAGCACGCTGGAAGCCGGCAAGTATGAATAAAAAGTCCGGCTGGGTTACAGGAATATGCCTCCTGCTGGCCGCGTTGTCGTGCCAGCGGCCGGGCAATGCCGGGCTTGCCAGCACTGCGGCGCCGAACGAGGACGTAAAGACCTCTCAGCCAGCGGCCGATACAACCGGGTGGCCCGTTCGCTTCGGGCTGGGCCGGCCGGCCACGGCGGCGGAAATCGGCCGGCTCGACCACGACGTGCGGCCCGACGGAACGGGGTTGCCGGCCGGCTCGGGAACGGCGGCAACCGGTAAAGCCGTGTACGCGGCCAAGTGCGCTGCCTGCCACGGTGTGACGGGGGTAGAAGGGCCGCACAACCGGCTGGTGGCCCGGGCGGACCATGCCAAAGAGAAAACCATCGGCAACTACTGGCCCTACGCCACCACGCTGTTCGATTACATTCGCCGCGCCATGCCATACAACGCCCCGGGGTCAATGACCGATGAGGAAGTGTACGGCGTAACGGCATTCCTGCTGCGGGCCAACGGGCTGCTCGACTCCACGGCCGTGCTGGACGCCGGCACGTTGCCTGCGGTAGTCATGCCGGCCCGGCGCCGCTTCGTGCCCGACGACCGCCGCGGCGGACCGGAAGTACGGTGAGAACCACAAGAATAATTTTAAATGCTGAATTATAGATTTTGGATTGTACGGCGATCCAAAATCTATAATCCAAAATCCATAATTGGGAGTACAGTATGCCTCAAAAAACCTTAAAGCGGCGTACCCTGCTGGGCGGGGCGGCAACGGCGGCCGTGGTGCTGGTGCAAACGGCACTGGGCAAAACCGTGCAGCGGGCCATTCCCCAGTGGGCGTACCGCACCGATGATCCGGCCCGGGAGCCCGGATCGCCCCCCGGTACCCTCGGCACCCGGTCACCCTTCGAGCGGCCCGTCAAGAAACCCTCCGATACGTCGTCGCGCACCCCGTTGCAGGACCTGTACGGCACGGTTACCCCGGCCGACCTGCATTACGAACGCCACCACGCCGGCGTGCCGGCCCTCGACCCGAAAGGGTACGAACTGCTCATCCACGGCATGGTCGAAAAGCCGCTGGTGTTTTCACTGGCCGACCTCAAGCGGTTCCCCTCGGTATCGCGCACGTGCTTCCTGGAATGCGCCGGCAACTACCGGGCCCACGCGGAAACGCTGTCACCCCAGGAAATCTGCGGCCTCACCAGTCAGAGCGAATGGACCGGCGTACGGCTCGCCACCCTGCTGCGGGAGGTGGGACCCAAGCCCAAGGCCACCTGGTTCCTGGCCGAAGGGGCCGATGCCGCCCGGATGACCCGGAGCATTCCCGTGCAGAAGGGACTGGAAGACGCCATTGTCGCCTACGCCCAGAACGGCGAGGCGGTCCGGCCCGAACAAGGGTACCCGGCCCGGCTCGTGCTGCCCGGCTGGGAGGGCAACACGTGCGTGAAGTGGCTCCGCCGCATCGAACTCTCCGACGCGCCCTTCATGACCCGCGAGGAGACGGCCCGCTACACCGAACCGGTGCTTGACGGCAAAGTCCGGCAATTCAGCTTCGTGATGGACGCCCGTTCGATCATTACCTACCCGGCCTACCCCAATCCGGTGGAGCGGGGCTGGGTCGAAATCCGGGGCATCGCCTGGAGCGGCCGGGGCAAGATCACGCGGGTGGAGGTCAGCACCGATGCCGGCAAAAGCTGGGGGCCGGCGCAGTTGCAGGAGCCGGTACTCGACAAGGCGCACACGGCCTTCCGGTACTTGTGGCACTGGAACGGGGCCGAAACTGAGATCATGAGCCGGGCCGTGGACGAAACGGGGTACGTGCAGCCGTCCCTGCGGGAACTGATTGCCGCCCGCGGCACCGACACGGGCTACCACCTCAACCCCGTCACGGCCTGGCAGCTCAAACGCGACGGCCGCGTGCTGCTCCGGCCCGAACTGTGGCGGTAGGTTCCAAATAAGAAGTGATGGGTTGTATGGTTACATGCCTGTATGGTTGATTGTTATATGGTTACATGGCTGAATGGTTTTGCTTACGCCCGCCCCATCGCCCGACAATCAACCATACAGCCATATAACCATTCAGCCATATAGCCATACGTTTTAATTCAGTTCGTTATTCCTTTAACCTTTTTCGTTCCCATGACTCCGCAAACCGCAACTTCCCCCGTTTCCACCACGCAAGCGAAAAAAACGGCACTTTCCGAAGACTGGGCCGTGGTGGCCCTGGGCTTCCTCATCATCCTGGTCAGCCTGGGGGGCCTGGTATTGGCCGTGCCGTCCTTCGGCTGGAGCAACGCCGCTGAGCTGACGGGCAAAGTACTGGCCCCGGCCAACCTGGGCCTGATCGGGCTGCAATTCGGGTTGGTGTACGGGGTAGCCCTGCTGGGGGCCTGGCTGACGGGCAAACCGGTAAAGTCGTTCCTGCTGGGCTTCCCCCTGGTGTACCTGCTGACCGCAGTGGCCCTGGTGCTGGCCGGCAACAAAAGCATCAAGGCCCTCAACCTGGAAGCCGTCATCTTCAGCCTTTCGCTGGGCCTGCTGGTGGGCAACCTCTTCAAACTGCCCGCCTGGCTCAGGGAGGCCCTGGCCACCGAACTCTTCGTCAAGATCGGGCTGGTGCTGCTGGGTACGGGGGTGATCTTCTCGGATATCCTCAAGGCCGGTTCGCTGGGACTGGTGCAGGCCCTGGTGGTGGTGCTCTCGGTGTGGTACTTCGCCTTCTGGCTCTGCAAGAAACTAAAGGTGGACCAGGAACTGACCATGATGATTTCGAGTGCCGTCTCCATCTGCGGCGTGTCGGCGGCCATTGCTACTTCGGGGGCCATCCAGGGCGACGCCAAAAAGCTTTCCTACGTGGTCTCGATGGTGCTGATCACGGCCATTCCCATGATGATTCTCATGCCCTACCTGGCTCAGTACCTGGGTCTTTCGCAGGAAGTAACCGGTGCCTGGCTGGGCGGCTCCATCGACACGACCGGGGCGGTAGTGGCTTCGGGCACTTTGGTGGGGGAAACGGCCCTCAAGATCAGCACCATCGTCAAGTTCTCCCAGAACGTGCTGCTGGGCCTGGCCGCTTTTGTCATCTCGGTCTACTGGACCTACTCCAACCACCCGGCCGGCCGGCAGGGGCAAGCCAAGCCGACGCTTTCGGTGATCTGGGAACGCTTCCCCAAGTTCGTGCTGGGCTTCATCGGCGCCTCGCTGCTGTTTTCGTTTCTGCTCTCGGCCGGGCAGACGGCCCCCGTCAAGGACGGCCTCAAAAACCTGCAAGGGCTTTGGTTCGCTCTGGCTTTCACCAGCATCGGCCTGGAGACCAACTTTGGCGAACTCTTCACCAAAAACAGCCGCAAACCCTTCTACGCCTTCCTCATTGCCCAGGCCTTCAACATCCTCGTCACGCTGGCCGTGGCATACGCCCTGTTCGGGTAGGAAGTGAGGATTGGTCGCCATCTGGAAGAAAGGCGAGGGACAGGATCAGGCTGCAAACCCGGGTTGGAAAAGCCGGCAAATACGCCCCGGCGCAAAAAGTAAAAATGCCCCGGAACCTGCCGGGGCATTTTTATGATAGTGTAACTCACTGCAACTTCAAATACGAATATGGATCGGAGCTATTACGCCTTCTCCTTCCCTGGGTGATTGTTACGCGGCCTTTTTGATACGCTTGTCACGGACGGCGTACAAGGCCGTCAGCAAGGGGCGCACCGGCAAGGTCTTGTCAAAATCGGTATCGATGAACGCGTAAGCCACCTGTCCCTGCGGGGCAATGACGAACGTACCCGGGAGGGCTACCGACTCGCCGATGCCCGAAACGCGTTGCCAAACCGGTTTGGCGGGCGAATACAGGCCGAAAGCGGAGGCAAGGCGGTGACCGGCGTCGTGCACCAGGTTAAAGGGAACCTGGTAATACGAAGCAATCCGCGGCAGTTGGTGCGGCGGCTCCGGGGTAAACACCACCAGTTCGCCGCCCAGTGCCCGGATTTTGGGATACAGCCGGACCAGCATTTCCAATTGGCCGTGTCCGTAATCATTGGTGTGCGGCGAGTAAAAGCTTACCACCACCGGCCGGCTGGCCAGCAGGTCGTCCAACGTGACCCGGCCCGAGGCGGCCAGGGCGGCGGTTTCCTCCGACCATAACCCGTACGAAGCGGGTACCACGAAATCGGGAACCTGGTCACCGGGGGACAGGGGGTGCTGCCCGGACTGGATGCCTTTATTTTTTTCGAACCAGTAAGAAGGCGCTTGCGCAACGGAAAGAGCAGGAGTGAGCATGACAATCAGGCGTTTAGGGTGACGAAAAAGCGTTCGGAAGGCGGCGGAACCGCTGCATGATCTTATTGTATACTAATTCTATAGACAAATATCCTTTTATTCTTTTTGCCGCGCAAGTCTTTGTCCAACTTTTTTTTGAAACCATAGAACCGGACCGCATCCACGGGCACTTCTACGAAGGTCAGGCCGGTGCCGGGGCGTTGGCCCGCGAAAATACCTTTCTCCTGGATTGTAATACCTTTCCCGTAACCGCCGGGGGCCGGAAGGGCCGTTACTTTGTGTCATCAGATCAACCACACAAAACCAAACAAACCCATGAGAAAATCCTCTCTGCTCGTGCTCCTGTGCTCCATTGGCCTCCTGTTCAGTTGCAGCAACCAGTTCAAAGACATGGCCCACCCCGGCAAGGGTGATTCCGGCAAAGGCGGCAAGCCCTTCAGCAAGTACTCCAACCAGGTGATCCTGGACTGGAACCTGATGGCCCTCGAAGCGATGGGCGGCCCCACGTACGTGCACTCCAACCTGGGAGCCCGCCTCAACGCCATGACCCACCTGGCCATGCACGACGCGTTGAATGCCATTGCCCCGGTGTACGCCACTTACGCCCTGCAAAGCCGGGACGAAAAGGCCGACCCCATCGCGGCGGCGGCCTCGGCGGCGCACACGGTGCTGCTGGCTGCCTTCCCCGACCAGCAAACCAGGCTGGACTCGGCCCTCACCCGGTCGCTGGCCGAAGTACCCGACGGGGACGCCGAAACGCGGGGCGTTGCCCTGGGCAAACGGGCCGGCCAGGCCATCGTGGACCAGCGGCAACACGACGGGGCGACCGAGAACCCGTTCGTGCCCATCGGCCCCTCGACCGGACCCGGCGTGTACGGCGCCGTACCGCCCTTTGACATCATCTTTGCGCCTTTCTGGAAAAACATGCAGCCTTTTTCGCTGCAAAGCCCCAGCCAGTTCCGCCCGGCGCCCCAGCCGGCCCTCGACAGTGAAACGTACGCCAACGCCTTTGCCGAAGTGAAAAGCATCGGGGAAAAGAACAGCCAGGCCCGTACCGCCGACCAGACCGCTTCCGCTAAGTTCTGGTACGAGTACTCGGAAATCGGCTGGAACCGGGTGACGCGGGTAGCCGCTGCCGGCAAAAAGCTGGACTTGCTCTCGACGGCCCGCTTGTTTGCCCTGGTCAACATGGGCCTGGCAGACTCCTACACGGCCGGCTGGGACGCCAAATTCCACTACAACTTCTGGAGACCGCTTACGGCCATCCGCGCCGCGGAAACCGACGGCAACCCGGCCACCGCCGCCGATGTTCAGTGGGAACCGTTGATGACTACGCCACCCGTGCAGGATTACCCCTCCACGCACAGCGCCCTGGGCAACGCCGCCGCGACTGTGCTGGCCGCACTGGTAGGCGACAAAACCAAGCTGACCCTGACTTCCAGCACGGCCGACCCGGCGCAGGCGACCCGCTCCTTCAACAGCTTCAGCCAGGCCGCCGCCGAAAACGCCGACTCCCGCGTGGTGGCCGGCATTCACTTCCGCTTCTCCTGCGAGGCCGGCCTGGAACTGGGCCGCAAGGTGGGCGAGTGGACCGTGGCGAACCACCTGCGTTCTCTTTCCCCCGCTAAGTAGCCCGGCGGTTGTTGAGCCGGGAAGCCGGAAGGAACCCCGCGGGTTCCCTTCCGGCTTCCCGGTTTTTCGGGAAAAGCGGCCACTTATCAACCGGGCATTGACCGGTGGCGGGGATAAACGTATTTTTTCATGAGCAACCTGTTTTACCATGCAAAACACTTCATCCTACCGCAGCCTGTCGGAAATTGAAAATGACATCAGTACCCTCTTTTCGAGCGGGGCCAGCGGGCAGTTGTCCGTTTCGGACCCCCAACTGGGCAGCTACCGCGTGGCGGTGTCGAATTACCAGCGTTTTTTTGTCCTCGACAAAACCCTGCGTACCACCGGGCAGCCGCTTAACATCTGGTCAACCCCCGAAGTCCCGGCCCTGCTCATGATGTTTACCCTGCAAGGGCATCCGGTACTGGCCGGCAAGGGCTGGGAAAAGCCGGTGGCCGCCCGCCAGCAACTGTTTGACGTGTATCCCGCCCAACGCTCCGTCTACCACGCGCCGGCCGGTTCCACCGTGCAGACCCTGTGCATTGAACTTTTCCCGGGCACGGCCCTGCTGGACGAGATGATGCAGGAAGACAACGAACTGGGTGACCTGTTGTACCGGACCCTGGTGAAGGGAGAAAAGCTGCACGCGTTACGGGGCAACCTGCCCTTCGACCCGTCGTCGGCGACCTTCGTGCAGGACATCCAGCAGTGCCGGTACGGGGGCAAAATGCGGGAGGTGTACCTGGAAGCGCAAACCAAACTGCTGCTGATCCACCAACTGTCGCGGGTGTACCGGTTGCAATACCCGGGAAAAGACCCCGTGGACCAGAAGCTGAGCGGGGCCGACGTGGAAAGGTTGTACGCCCTGCGCGGGTACCTGGAGAATCATTTCCTGGAAGAACATTCCCTTCAGGGCCTGGCCCGCCGGTTCGGGCTTAACCTCTTCAAGCTCAAATACGGCTTTAAAAAGCTGTTCGGGACTTCCACCATGCGGTTCGTGGACGAGAAAAAGCTCCACTACGCCCATGCTTTGCTCAAAGAACCGCACACTTCCATCGCCGAGTTGTCCGATTCGCTCCACTACGAACACCCGAGCAGCTTTACGGCCGCCTTCAAGCGTAAATTTGGCTACCCCCCGCAGGTCCTGCGCAAAATGTGACCGGCCCGGGCCCGGTCATTCACCAGAACTTTGCAATCCGTGCGGTTCAGTTCTCGTCACTGGTTGGAGCGTACACGCCTGATGCTGTCCCCTAACTATTTGATGGAAGCACCGGCAGATGGACTCTTTCGAAACCAGCCCTTTGCCCTTTCCCCGCCAAAGGCCGGTTTTGTCATGCGGGCGCAGGCGTCATCCTCACGCGTGAGAACGAGAATCACGCGTGAGGATGACGCCTGCGCCGGACCTACCGTTTCTGTACGTACCTTGCCTTTGCCCTCGGGCGGGTGCAGGGGCAGGTGGGGGCGCAGCCAACCGACAAGGACAAACTGCTGATGTACGTCCGGCAGGCCGCCGAAATGGTGCACGAGATCGAAAGCCGGGGACTCACGTTTTCGTACACCATTCGCCTGGTGGGGATCGGCCGTGCGGCAGCAGAACGGCCGGCGGTTCGGGCAGCTTACGTTTTCGTACCCTTACCCGATGGTGCGGCAGTAGCCCCCCGGGTCGTCAGGCGATCCTTTTTTCCATGATGTAGTCTTCCATGAAAAAGCCGTTGCCGATGGGAATGTTCTCCTCGGTGATGACGTCGAAGCCGAGGCGTCGGTAAAACCGGATGGCTACGTTTTGGCGGTTGACGCTCAACAGCAGCGCCGGATTGCCGTGCCGCTGCGCAATGTCGGCCACGGCGTCCACCAGGGCCCGGCCCACGCCGTGGCCATGCGCCGCGCCCGGACGAGCGGTACACCAGTCAGAGTACCATTGTCGCAAATCAATCCGCCGTTTTATCCGTCTTGGGCGGCCGGGCCCGTTCGAACAACGAGAACAGCAGCCCGAACACTACGCCGCTGATCGCCGTCATCCACGTGGCGGGAGAGGCGGCTTCCCCCATCGCGATGGCTACGGCGGGGTTGAGAATGCCGTTGCTCAGCAGCAGGCCGGCCAGCAGGGCGCCCCCCACGGCAATGCCGCTCCCGGATTTGGATACCTGGTTCTCGGTGGTGGCCGCAACGGTGAGCATCAGGATGCCGAACCCGAGGAATTCGGCACCCGGGCTGCCGGCCTGGTAGTCGTCGGCCAGCTTGCCCACCACGTCCAGCCCGGCGACGAAGCGGGCCAGCAGGGCCCCCGCAATCTGCAATCCGATGTACATGAGTCCTTCGATGAGCGGAAACCGCCGGCTGGCGACCAGGCCCACGGTAACGGCCGGGTTGATGTGGCAGCCGGAAAGCCCGCCGATGGCGTACACGAATACCAGCAGGGTAAGTCCCACGGCGTACGGCGTTACGGGTGCCGGCACGGTAAGGGCCACCAGCGTCAGGAAAAAGGTGCCCACCAATTCGGCCAGGGCGGCAAACAACGACTGGCTCTTGAATGCATTCTCGGGTGATTCAGGCATAAGCTGGTTTTTAGGGTGTGCCGCCTGCCGGGACGAACCGGGAAAAACAGGCGCTGCCGTTTATGGGGTGTGTTAACGGGGAAAGACAGCCGCCCGGCCAAACCGGGAAATACGGATTTTTGCCATACGGGTATTACGCAAGTTCGTGAAGCAGGGGCATTTAGGGACTGCCGGCTGCCTGGCGCACCCCCGGTTGCAAGGCAGTTCAATTGGCTGGAAACCCGCATCCCCCTGCCCCGTTTGCTGCGCAATACCTTTACGGCAGGCGTTACAAAAGGGGAGGGGGATGCGGATTGTTGGCGTTGGAAACCTTTCGGGCTTTTGAAACCCGAAAGGTCAGGGTACTGTATTACTTGATGATTTTAAACTCCACGCGTCGGTTCTTCTGGCGGCCCTGCGGGGTCTTGTTGCTGGCAATCGGCTTCTTGGCGCCCCAGCCTTCGGTGATGATCTTGTCGCCGGCTACGCCCACCTTCAGCAGGTACGCCTTCACGGCTTCGGCCCGGGCCTTGCTCAGCTTCACGTTGGCGGCGGCGTTGCCCACGTTATCCGTGTGGCCCGACAGCAGCAGGCGGTACGGACGGGTGATCAGCAGGTCGGAGAGTTCGTCGAGGCTGCTCAGCGACTCCTGCTTGATGACGGCCTTGCCGTTTTCGAATTCCAGGTCGCTGAAGGCTTCTTTCACCACCTTGGCTTCTTCCTGCGTCAGCTTCACCTCTTCCACCTTGGCGGGAGCCGCCGGGGCTACGGGCACCGGGCAGCCGTTGTTGGAAGCCGGACCGGCCACGTCGGGGCACTGGTCCCCCTTATCCTGCACACCGTCGCCGTCGCGGTCGGGGCAACCCTTGAAGGCGGCCGTACCGGCTACTTCGGGGCAGGCGTCGTCGGGGTTGGCGATGCCGTCGTTGTCATTGTCGGCGCAGCCGTTGAACTGGGCCAGGCCCTTCTCGTCGGCGCACTTGTCGTCTTTGTCCACGATGCCGTCGCCGTCGCGGTCGGGGCAGCCCTTGTGCTCAGGGGGGCCGGCGGCTTCGGGGCAGCCGTCTTCGGCGTCCGTGATGCCGTCGCTGTCGGTGTCGGGGCAGCCGCCGAACTGGGCGAGGCCGGCCACGTCGGGACACTTGTCGTCGGCGTCGGTGATGTTGTCATTGTCTTTGTCGGGGCAGCCGCCCAGTTCGGGCTTGCCGGCTTCCAGTGGGCACTTGTCGTCCTTGTCCTGCACGCCGTCGGCATCGGAGTCGGGGCAACCCTTGAATTCCCACACGCCGGGCACGGTCTTGCAGTCATCCTTCCGGTTCGACACGCCATCCTTGTCCTTGTCGCGCTTCTTGCCTTTGTAGATCGGCATGGTCAGGCCCATGTACACGTCGGCGCCGAAGGGCTTGCCCAGGCCGGCGACGGCCATCAGGTTGTCGGAGCCCACGAACAGCGGACCCAGCTTTACCATGCTGCCCACGGCGAACTGCTGGTAGTTGTTGAACATCGTCAGGGGCGTCGAAAGCTCGAACCACTTCATCTCGATGCGGGGCGTTACCGAAGCCACCGAGGCGTAGCGGGAGCCCACGGCGAACTTGCCGCGCAGGTTCTGGATGATGGCGGCGTTCACGTAAATTTTGTTCGCCAGGCGGTAGTCGAAGTTCAGGTGCAGGGCGGTGGGCAGACCAGCTTTGAAGGACGTGGTCCGTTCGTTGGGCTGCACGTTGAACACTTTGTCCATCGCCTCACCGTCCAGGCCGTCCAGGCTGTCGAGGGCGATGTCATAGTTGCGGCGGGTGATGTTGTAGGTCCGCACGTGCTGCGCCTGCCCGTATTTGATGCCGCCCAGGTCCATCAGCGCCACGCCGACGCGGTACTTGTACTTGTTCCTGCGGTTGTCGAGCTGCTCCTTGCCGTTCATCGTGTAGCGGTACTTGTCGATGTCGGGGCGGAACTCGTAGGTGAAGCCCACGTCGAAGCCCCAGCCGTTGCCGGGGGCCTTGAAGGTGAGGGCGTCTGCAAGTTCGTTTTCGTCTACGTCATCGAAATCCATGCGGGAGTAGCCGTACTGGAGGTCCAGGTTGTTGGCCCGCAGGTTGATGTCGCCGTCGGCGTTTTCGTTGATCGAGTAGTCGAGCGACTTCAGGTGGGTGTAGGCCGAGTAGAGGCCGGAGAGCCGCTTGACGGTAAGGCCACCCTTGAGGAAGTGCCGGTCGTTGTCGAGGATCACGCGGGCGTAGGTGAGGCCGGTTTCCGCAAACAGGTTGACGTTGAGGCTGCCCGTGCTGTTGTTGAAGGGCTTGTTCTGGTAATCGGGCTTGTCGCCGTTCTCGATGTTGTCGATGAGCTGGTCGGAGATGTTGTTGACGTTGCCGATAAAGCGGGTCCGGCCGGTGAGGGCAATGCTGTGTCTGGGGCTCAGCTTGAGCATGAAGGACGGGAACACCCGGGCGTCGCCGCCGAACAGCGCCAGCTTGTTGCGGTCGTTGGCGCGGCCGGTGATGTAGTCGTCCTTGAATGCGTATTCCCCTTCAAACCCGTTCCGGGCCATCTTCCGGAGGGAATGGGGCCCGCTGTACTGGTAGTGGCTGTTGGTAAAGTACCCGTCAACGGTGAAAAAGTTGAGGTGAAACCCAAAACGGGAGTCGGCGATGGAAGACGGATTGGCGTAAATTCCGTTCACACCCGCGTAGTTGCTGTTCGACAAGCCGAGCAGGTGCTGGGCCCGGGCCGCACCGCCTGCCAGCACGCTTGCCAGAAGGGTTGAAAAAATCAGTTTGCGCATAAAGGGGGAAAAACAATCAATGGGCGAAATAACCCAATCTCCCTCCCTTGCCGAAATCAGAATGCCGGCCGAAGTGCCGGACGTACCTTTTGGGGCTACATTTGCCGGTTACCTGCCGTTTTACGCGTCCCTTTTTCCTGGCACCGCCCCGCAACGGCGGTGTTACCTTCCCCAAAAAGATTGCGGGTATGTACCGTCCGGCAGATTACGCAAACTTCCTTCCCGAATCATGAACAGAAATGCCCGCCCTTGCGTACTTTACGCATCGAATATATTTAGGTAAAATAGCGGGCGCAATCGCCGCCGCCAATCCGACAAACAACACCACCGAACTAGACCGCTTATGCCGCCAACCAAGCAAACTACGGATGATAATCTCCTCTGGTACAAGGATGCCATCATTTACGAAGTCCACATCAAGACCTTCCACGACAGCAACGGCGACGGGATCGGCGACTTCAAGGGCCTGATGCAGAAGCTCGATTACATCGAAGACCTGGGGGTCACTACCATCTGGCTGCTGCCTTTTTACCCCTCCCCGCTGCGCGACGACGGCTACGACATTGCCGACTACTTCAGCATCAACCCGTCGTACGGCACCATCCAGGATTTTAAGAACTTCATGAAGGAAGCCAAGCGCCGCGGACTCCGGGTGATCACCGAACTGGTGCTCAACCATACCTCCGACCAGCACCCGTGGTTCCAAAGGGCCCGGCGCGCCAAGCCCGGTTCGCCGCACCGCGACTACTACGTGTGGTCCGACGACCCCAACAAGTACAGCGACGTGCGGATCATCTTTACCGACTCCGAAGCGTCCAACTGGACCTGGGACCCGGTGGCCGGCCAGTACTTCTGGCACCGTTTCTTCTACCACCAGCCCGACCTCAACTACGACAACCCGAAGGTGCAGGAAGAGGTGTTCCGGGTGCTCGACTACTGGCTGGGCTTCGGGGTGGACGGTTTCCGCATCGACGCCGTGCCCTACCTCTTCGAACGGGAAGGTACCAACGGGGAAAACCTCCCCGAAACCCACGCCTTCCTCAAGAAGATGCGGGCCTACATGGACAAAAAACACCCGGGCAAGATGTTCCTGGCCGAAGCCAACATGTGGCCGGAAGATTCGGCCTCGTACTTCGGCGACGGCGATGAGTGCCACATGAACTACCACTTCCCGATCATGCCCCGCATGTTCATGTCGGTGAAGATGGAAGACCGCTACCCGATCATCGACATCATCGACCAGACGCCCAAGATCCCCGACAACTGCCAGTGGGCCATCTTCCTGCGCAACCACGACGAACTTACGCTGGAAATGGTGACCGACGAGGAACGGGACTACATGTACCGCATCTACACCAAGGACCCGCAGGCGCGCATCAACCTGGGCATCCGGCACCGGCTGGCCCCGCTGCTCGACAACAACCGCAAGAAGATCGAACTGATGAAGACGCTGCTCTTCTCGATGCCCGGTACGCCCGTGCTCTACTACGGCGACGAGATCGGCATGGGCGACAACTACTACCTGAAAGACCGCGACGGGGTGCGCACGCCCATGCAGTGGAACGGCGACCGCAACGCGGGCTTCTCAAGGGCCAACCCGCAGAAACTCTACCTGCCGGTGATCATCGACCCCGAGTACCACTACGAATCGGTGAACGTGGAAAACCAGCAGCGCAACCTCTCCTCGCTGCTCTGGTGGACCAAGCGGGTGATTGCCATGCGCAAACGCTTTAAAGCCTTCAGCCGCGGCGACATCAAGTTCCTGGCCCCGGCCAACGCCAAGGTGCTCGCCTTTACGCGCTCCTACGAAGACGAGACGGTCCTCGTGGTGGTCAATCTTTCCCGCTTCTCGCAGGCGGCCGAGCTGGACCTGAGCGCCTACAAGGATTACGCCCCGGTGGAAGTATTCAGCCAGAACAAATTCCCCGTCATCAAGGACGACGCGTACCTGTTTACGATGAGTGCGCACGCCTACTACTGGTTCCTGCTCAAGAAGGAAGCCGTGGAAATGCCGCTGGGCACCCAGGAAGCCGCCCCGGTGCTCGACCTGGCGCAGTGGGACCACCTGGTGTCGGCCCGCAACCTGCGGGTGCTCGAAAACCAGATCCTGCCCGCCTACCTGCCCCAGTGCCGCTGGTTCGGCGGCAAGGCGCGGACCGTGCAGCGCATGCGGGTGGCCGAAACCGTGGACATTCACGGGGTGCCGCGCCACGCGTACCTGCTGGTGATCGAAGTGAGCTACACCGAGGGGCTGCCCGAGTTGTACATGCTGCCGCTGGCCTTCGCCTCGGGCGACGAAGAAGCGGGCATCCGTACGAGCGGCCCGCGGGGCGTGATCGCCAACATTGCCGTGGAAGGCAAAACCGGAATTCTGTACGATGCCGTCTACGGGGAGCCGTTCCGGCAGGCGTTGTTCCGCCTCTTCGCCCGCCGCAAACGCGTACGCGCCGGCGAGGACGAACTGCACTTCCCTACCAACGCCGCCTACGACGCCCTGGTGGGCGACCAGAAGGAGGCGCAGGTGTCCAAGGTGCTCAGTGCCGAGCAGAGCAATACGTCGCTGGTCTTCGACGGCAAGCTGTTCCTCAAACTGTACCGGAAGGTGGACACCATTGCCAACCCGGACGTGGAGATCAACCGCTTCCTCAGCGAGAAGGCGGGCTTTGAATACATTCCCCGTTTCCTCGGCTCCATCGAACTCCGCAAGGCCAACGGTACTTCACTTACGCTGGGCATCCTCCAGGAACTCGTACCCAACCAGGGCGACGCCTGGGAGTACATCGGCGACGTGGTGCAGCGGTACTTCGAACGGGTGTTGCAGCAGCGCCACCAGGATGTGCACCTGCCCATGATCGACAGCCTGGTCGAACCGGTCAATTTTAACGAGATGCCCGAGACGTTGCAGGAACTGATCGGCGGGGCGTACGTGGAACGCATCCGGCTGCTGGGCCAGCGCACGGCCGAAATGCACCTGGCCCTGGCTTCGGAACCCAACGAAAAAGGCTTCGAACTCGACCCGTATTCGCTGCACTACCAGCGGTCGCTGTTCTCGTCGCTGCAATCATTGGTGCGGGGCACGTACCAGACGCTCGACAAGCGGCTCAAAAACCTGCCGGAACAGGTAAAGACCGAGGCCGAAGAGGTGCTCAACATGCGTCCCGACGTGCTCAAGGCATTGCAACGCATCTACGCGCACAAGATCACGACCGTAAAGACCCGCACCCACGGCGACTACCACCTGGGGCAGGTGCTCTTCACGGGCAAGGACTTCACCATCCTCGATTTCGAGGGCGAGCCGGCGCGTCCCTTCAGCGAACGGCGGCTCAAACGGTCGCCCCTGCGCGACGTGGCGGGCATGGTGCGTTCGTTCCACTACGCGGCCTTCTACGGGCTCATCCAGAACCCGGCGGTGCGGCCCGAGGATGTTCCGTACCTGGAGACGTGGGCCGAGCAGTGGTTCCACTACGTGAGCGGGTTCTTCATGCAGGCGTACCTGGAAAAGACGAAGGGCAGCCCGTTCATTCCCGGCAACAAGGAAGATTTCGACATCCTCATGCAGACGTTCCTGCTCGAAAAGGCGATCTACGAACTGGGCTACGAACTCAACAACCGTCCCGACTGGGTGCGGATTCCGTTGCGCGGGATCAAGTACATCATGCAGCGTTACCTCAACGAAACCGGCGAGAACATCGCCGTGGTATAACCCGCCGACCGCGCCGGCCGGGCCGCCCGGAACCCCGGTACCAATCACGCAAAAGCCGTCAGCCTTCCGCTGGCGGCTTTTTTTGCGCGCAGAGACCCGCGGCACCTTACGCGGAACAGTTGGAAAGATCGAATGCACCCGTTGCCGCCGGGAATAGTGCCTTGTAAAAGGCGGCAACGGCCCGGTACGCGTGTAGTGGTGGACTGCAACCTTTTACAAAGCCCCGTTCCGCGTGAAGACCGGCGCTGGAAAAGGGGGCAACGGCCCGGTCCGCGCGGCAAACGGCGCTGCGGACTTTGCGGGCCGCCCGTTCCCGGTGTACTGCGGGGCCGTATTCTTTTACAACGGCGCGGTACGAACGGAGCGGCTTTCTGCCCGGTTGCGCTGCTTTCCTACATGGGCGCCGCCGCACTCTCCACGGACGAAAAGACGGGGCGGGTACAACCTGCCGGGTATTTTGCTAAACTCGCAGGCTTTTTCGCCGGCCCGACCGGCCGGTGGTTAACCCCTTTTTGCTTATGCTTTACTTTTTTCTCAAAAACCCGTTTCTGAGTCCGCGCATCAGCGTGACCAACTTCGACAAGCTCACCAAGGCGCACCTGGCGGCCCTGGCCGTTGCCAACAAAGACGGTTCCCTGTCGGGCATCCTTGCCGACACGCAGCGGCTGTACGATGCGTTCAGCCGGCACCTGGGCGAGAAGTCTTCGTCGGCTTCCCTCAAGAAGGGGCAGACCGAAACCGTGGAAACCCTGGTGGAAGCCGTAAAGAAGTTCGTGGCCGAGCAGGAGCCCAACGTGCAGTACCAGTTCCGCAAGGAGCCGGGCAAGTACGCCCAGTTCTACCCCAATGGCATCACCGAGTACCGCCGGGCGGGCAAGGATGAATTGCTGACGTTGTTCCGGCGCTTCACCAGCACCTGCCTGCCGCACGCCGACAAGCTGGGCCCCGAGGCCGTACGCGAGGCCGAAAGCCTGCTCGACCAGTTGCAGAGTGCCCGCAACGGGCAGGTGCACAAGAAGCAGACGGTAAAAGACCTGTCGGGCATGGCCGCCGCGGCGCAGCAGGAGCTGGGCGTCCGGCTGTACCGCACGCTGGGCCTGCTCATTTCGCTCCACGCCGACCAGCCCGAGGCCATCAACCGCTTCTTCGACTTCTCGTTCCTGCCCCGGCAGGCCGTCAAGCGGGCAGAGGAGAAGGCAGGGATTACGGTGTAGGGGCGGAGCTTGGTGGAAGTGTATTGTTTACCCGGTGTTGTGTTTATTCCCGCCGGTTGCCGGGAAAATGTTTCTGGTGAATTGGCAGGGAATAAACACAGTTTTAGGGTGGTGGGAGAGTACAATTGTTGTGCGCAATACGATAAAACTCGAAGAGGGTCTTTCAAGGCATGAATAAATGGGCATATTAATTCTACAATATCTCCTGCTAATGGCAACGCTGATAGGGATCTCCTTAATAGATTTCTTCAAGAAGATCCGTAGCAAACAAGTTTTGGTTAAATCTCTATGGCTAAGTCCGGTGTTGCCTTTAGCAAGCTACTTACTGTTATTATTGATATGGGACCAAATGGAAAGTATTTGGGCATTTGCTCCTATTTTCCTTATTCCCACCTTTTGGGTTGGCTTGCCTTTCTTGGTAAGAATTTACCTTAAGTCGCTGGAAGCGAAAACGGCCAAAGTGCTTGCCGATTCGCTTTTAGTCTCCATCTTACTATCAGGCATAGCAATGAGCTTTTTCTATTCCCAAATCTTTGAAGTAAACCAATGGATAACGGTTGGAACGCATTATTAAATCATTTGAACTACTGCGCACAACACTCTGCTGAAGCGGCAACCTGCCCTGCCTCACTGTATAGCCTCACGCAATGGGACGGGTTTGCGTCAGCAGTTGATGCGTTACCTGCAACCAATTGAAAATGCAACCAACGACTGTAAAGAAAGTTCATTTTAGCCTGCTGGTGTTCCTGCTGATGAACTTAACGTTGGGGTTGATGCTTGATATAAAGTTTTCCGCCAAGCTGGTATTTGCGGTAAAAGTGATAACCTATCTTTCAGGTATGCTTCTGTTCTTCCTCTCCATAAAGCAGAGGAAGCTGTTAACCGTGTATTATTCCCTCTATATCTTATCGCCACTGGGGGTGGTACTCTCATGGCTGGCGGATGGTATATTAGGAGGTCTAGTTGGCGGGTTGTTCTTGGCCTTTTTGATGCCTCCTGAGCATCTACGTCAATTCAATAGTTACGAATTGAGAAGTCCCTTTACCGGCTTTATGGGCTCCTGCTGCCACTACGACATCTACCGGCAGAAGTGGTTGGTACTGGAACAACGAGTAGCCCGATTTAGAAGTGAGCAAAGCCCAGAAAGCCTGGCAGGATTCACTATAAGCAATGATGAACGAAAAGCTTTCGTCGCCTTTGAGGAGAAGAGTGATGATAAGCAGTCACCAATTGTAATAAATTTAAGATAAAGGGTAGTAGGGAACACTGGCTAAAATGATCAGCGGGCCGCTCTACCGCACAGCCGATGCAAAAGGCCACGGTGTGCGGGTAGGTTTGTTCCGTTACAAGCAACGAGAAAATGGACACAGAACAATTTTTAACTTATCAGCGGTTCATCGACAGGAATGATGCAATTGAGTTGGCGGGATTGTTGAGAAGCAACAGCATTGATTTCCAGCTTGAAGACCATTCCTCGAGCTTTGACGCCTCATTTGCCAACAGCGAATTGAGTAAAGAATACCGGATAAAGCTCAAGAAAGAGGATTTTGACGTAGCCGACAAAATTCAGCTTGAGATCGCAGACCGTTTGACCGCCGAAACCGATAAGGATCATTACCTTTTCGGATTTTCTGATCATGAACTTATTGAAGTTGTACTGAAGCGGGACGAATGGAGCAAATTCGATTTCTTACTCGCCCAGAAAATTTTAAAAGACCGGGGCAGGGAGATAACCCAGGACACGTTGGGCATTCTTCGCGAGCAAAGACTTGAAGAACTGGCAAAACCAGAGGAAAGCCAAAAAGGCTGGATTACGGCCGGCTATTTATTTGCCTTGTTAGGGGGGCTTATCGGTCTTTTTATTGGTATTCATTTGCTTACCCATCAAAAAACGTTACCCAATGGAAGCCGTGTTTCTGGCTATTCAGTGAAAGACAAAAAGCACGGACTGAGAATAACCGTGATCGGATTGGTCTTCCTGGTTATCTGGACAGGATTTAGAATATTCAGAAATAACTAAAGGAATGGGTGCTCATTATTCACGAGGATAAGGGGAAGGGCGGCTTTCCAGAGAGTGGAAAGGTTGATGGATTAGTCATAGACAATAAGCTGTCTTTTCTCAAGAAGATGCCACAGGCCAATACGTTGAATCAATACGACTTACTGGTACCTTATGAGGGACCTAATCCCGAGATAATTTACAAGGGAGAATGGATTAATGAAGAACACATTTCCGGCATCTGGACGATATTGCCCTTCCAACGGCCTTTTCTCGGTAAGTATTCTGCCTTTCAAGGAGCAAAGGGGACTTGGTGGGTAGAAAAATTAGGATAAAATGAAAAGAAGGAAGTCCAGTTTCTGGAATACGTTTTTTGAGAAGTATGGTGGTCTACTGATCTTATTGGTGGGTGTTGCGCTGATTGCCAATGGCTTTGTTTTGCAGCATAAGGGCATTGAATCGGTCCGGTATGTGGATCGTAACCAGAAATCACAAGAAGCGCCGCCTGAAATGAGCATTGTCATAGGAGGTGTGATTGTTGGCTCCTTCCTGTACTTGTATTTCATGACGCGCTACACCCAACGTAAAAAGAAAAAGGATACGCAGGTAGTCAGACTGCGACGATCCAATGGGGCGGCGACAGCCCGCAAGCCGACTCGAAAGAGGGATCATAAGTTAAGAAAGTTGCCCGTTGAAGAAATGAAAATAAACAAGGAATAACAACCGCTGACACTGCACTGAAACGACAACGGCCCGCCCCAACTCAGAACCCAGACAGGAGGCCACGGCGCTGGGTAGTCTTGATGCGTTGGCTACAAACAAAGAGAAAAATGACAAATCACGCTTTCTTTTACCTGGGTCTTTCCTTGATTATGATGCATGAGATGGATGCGATCAGGTGTAAAGAATGGCGCATTTTTCCCGGCCTGTCATTTCTAAATGACAACGTGGGCTATAAAGTTTTTATGCTGGCTCACGTGCCGCTGTACTACTATATTTTCAGCAGTCTTCACGGGGAAAATAGGGAAAGCTTTATGTACGGATTCAGCGTTTTTCTTGTCGTTCACCTGGGGCTGCACGTACTGTTTCTGATGCATAAAAAGAATGAGTTTAAAGATTGGATTTCCTGGACCATTATTGGTGGCGCCGGCGCATGCGGATTGATCGACATACTATTGACAAAATACTAAAATGCGAATAACCATTATTGTACTGGGATTACTGACGGCTTTTGCAGCCTGCGACCGGGTAAAACAAACCGCCAGGGAGACGATCAACAAAACGGGGGAAACCGTAGGCAGAACGACAACTGAATTTGCGGACGGCGTTTCCGAGGGGATTGACAAGACCTTCCAAAGTGAACTTGCCATTTCCCAGGCATTACGGCAGGAAGGATTACGCGCCGGCCGGTTTTCGATTGACGGTACTGACACGACGAAGAATAACGTGCTGACGGTTTACCTGATTTTCGATCAGCATTTCGATAAAGACCTTGTCGTCAAGGTGGTGGACCGGAAAGGCGTTGAGTACGGAAGAGTTCGTCAAAACATAGCAGGTGCGCCGGGGGAAGCGAAGTACGTTGATTTTGTCTTCAATAAACGCACCCGGATAGAAAGCAAAAGTAAATTAATGATCGAGTAAGAAGATTCGACCAGGAATCGCATGAACACCATTGAGATCAGACTAAGAAGGAAACTGGTCGGGCCGTTTTTTGCCCTGGGCCTGCTTATCATGTTGATTACCGCTTACGTGCTTTTTTTTACGGACAAATACAAAGACAACCCAATGGAGAAGGTTGGGTTTGGGGTCGGGGTCGCAGTGTTTGGCTACAGCGCGTACGCCCCGATCAAAAAACTACTGAATAACCAGCCCATCATTGTCCTGGCGGATGATTCGATTGCGTTGCACGAAAAACGAACCGTAGTCATTCCGAAAAGCGCCATTCAGGAGATAGAAGTGGTTCACGATGAGGAGGAAGGATACCTTTTGTGCATTAAAACCGAAAAAAAAACGCACAAGGCCAGCCTTACGTGGCTGGACGTAACGCCCGACGAAATAAAAAATTTAATTGAAAGATATAAACAATGAAAAGGATGAAGAACAGCGTTCACCTCTCATCCTCGAATCCATATAAAGGGGTGCAAATCATACACATGCAAGTTGCACCCAACATTCACCTGCCCACGCATCGGCACCCCGGTAACCGTACGGCTTTTAGCTACTCACGATGAACAAGACAGACCTCACCATTCAATTTTCGGCCCGGCAGCGGAAGACGGCCCTGGGCCTGCTGCTGCTGGCTAATCTGCTCATGCTGGCCGGAACCCTGGTGTTCAACCGCTACTGGTACGACGTCATCTACCAGGACTGGCGGGCCGGGTCGGGCGTAAAATGGTTCCTGTTGCAGTTCAACCTGGCGACGGAGAACGTGTTTGCCGTGTGGTATTCCTCCATGCTTTTACTGGCCGCCTCCCTCGCCTGCCTGCTGTGTTTCGTGGTGGACGTGCAGCGTTTCAAACGGGGGACCGCGCACTACCTGAGTTACGGCTGGGTGATGATGGCCCTGGTCTTTGGATTGCTTTCCCTCGACGAAATGGGGTCCATCCACGAAAAGGTCGGCAACATGTCCCGGTTAAATCCTTTCGGCGACTACCCCTTGGGCTGGATCTACTTACTGGGCGTTCCCATCGGGCTGGTGGGCCTGCTGATGCTGGGCTTTGGCCTCATTCACCTGCGCCGTACCCCGCTGACAATGGTTTTCACGGCACTGGGCATCCTGTTGTTTTTAAGCATCCCCTTGCAGGAATACTTTGAAACCAAAACCTGGCATGCCGCTCCGGACCGCAGCCACTGGCGGCGACCCGTTTTGTTCCTGCTGCTGGAGGAGGGCGCCGAACTCTTTGGCACCTTCAGCTTCCTGGTAGCCACCACGTTTTACATGCTGCGGGCCGGCACCGGCGAGAATGCAACTGGTACTGCGCCGCGGGCGGTGATCCGTTTGTCGTTCACCCGGAGCGCCGCCGTGCTCACCGTATCCCTTTTGATTGGAGCCGCCACCGCATCGTTGTTGCTCCTGGGTTGGATGGAAGCCTACCTGGCGAAAGGCAAGGGGATGGAAGGCATTGCCCAAAACTGGTACCCCAGCGCCGGGGGCTTTCTGATCGCCGCCGTTTGCCTGTACTTGTTTACCCGCGTGCAAAGTACGCTTCGGTCCGTCAAAGCCAACTACCTGCTGCTGACGTTGCTGAATCTGGGGGTATCGGCTTATTTCGGCAGCAGTCTTTACCGGTTTACGCTGTGGAAAGAAGACTTGTCGGCCCAGTTGGTGCACGGCACCCTTGCGCTTGCGGTGATCCTGGTGGGGGTACAAACCATAGTGCTGGTGAAGAACTTCTGGGGTCGGCTGGGGGTCATCGCCTGGGTTGTGCTGCTGGGGTTTGCCTTCAGTACGGGCAAAGCGTACGTGGCGGAGATTGCCTTCCTGGCGTGCGCCAGCCTGCTGCTCTCGCTGGTGGCCCATCTTTCGCAGGAGCAGCATGCTTCAAAAACGCCGCTTGTCCATGTTTAGTTTTTGGAAAAACAGATGATTATTGAGATACGCAAACTAGCACCCGGCGCCGGCAAAGCGTTGAGCATTGTCTGTTTGCTGTCGGCAGGCTGGTGGTTTGGCGCCACAACCGACGCCCGGGGAATTGTTTCGGCGTGCCTTGCGGGGCTTTTATGGCTTCTGTCGGAAGCGCATTTCGGATTAAGAATTACCCCCGGACAGCAAAGACTGGAAACGGGAACTGGCTTGTTCAGCCTCTTCAAGCCAAAAGACGCTTTAACGTTTTCCCAGCTAAGTGGTTTGACCATTGAGCAACGATCAGACAAATATTACCGCATCGGGCTGGTCTTGTATTCCGGGGCGTTTATCGAACTTGATAAAAAAGCAACGCTGGACAAAGCCAGGGAACAGCAGCGAAATCTTGAAAAACAATTAAATAAATGCTACTTGTGAAAACACTTTTTCTACTTCTGGTAAGCCTTTTGGCATTACATGGCCCGGCTTGCCTGGCGCAGGCCGGGTCCGACACCATTCAAATCAGGAAGTCGGGGGATGGCACCCGGTTTGTGCTGAACGGAAAACGATTGACGCCCCGGCAACTCTCAGCCGCTACCCGCAGCAACCCGGCCACCCACGCCGAGATGAAAATTGCCCGCAGCAACCACGCGATGGGTTCCATTCTGAGCTTTGCCGGTGGCTTTCTGGCCGGCTACCAACTGGGCACCCTGATCCGGGGCGGTGAACCCAACTGGGTGGTGGCCGGTGCGGGCGTCGGATTGATCGGGCTGTCGCTGCCGTTGTCGTCGGGGTACACCAGGCACGCCCGGAAGGCCGTGCAGCTCTACAACGCCGGGCTGGGGGCAAGCAACGTCCCCCGGGTGAACGTCCGGGCCGGGTTTGCCTGCAACCAGATCCGCCTCGGCGTGACTTTCTGACCGGCGAAGGCATGCCACCATCAAATCCATACCTCAAACCCAAATGGAGCATAACACTGCGGCCGCGCACTTCAGGATCGGCATGGGATTGCTGGAACGGGAAAAATACAAGCAGGCCGTCTCCTGCTTCGACAAGGCCTGGAATCAATGACGGTCAATGAGCGGGGCCAGGAGGTGCCCGAACCCATTCCCGCCTGCCGGCAGGACGACGCCCTGGCGTTCGCGGCCGACAAGACGCTGCTTTACCACAACGGGCAAAACAAGTGTGGCAATGAACCTGACGTGGAAAGCGGGGTCTGGAGCCTGGAGGCCGAAAGCAAAATCCTTACGCTGCCCGGGGGAAGGTACCAGGTCATAAGCCTCTCGGCCACGCGCATGGAACTACAGCAGGAACTGAGGGGAGTGGACGGAAAGGTGATTGTAAAATCTGTTTACCGGGCTGACTAAAGCCGGTGCGGCGCCTCCGCCCGGGGCACCGCTTATTTTTGCTTGCAGAAGGCCCGCGGCGGCACGATGAAAATGCTGGCGTTGAAGAGCATGGCGCTGCTCAGTTGGTTGCGGATGATGGGTTCGCGGCGGGTCCGCACCGACTCGGACAGCGCGAAATTGAAGGGAGCACGCACGCCGGCCTCCAGGCTGAACCACAGAAAATCGTAAATCTCCCGTTCGTAATTGAGCAGCAGCCGCGCCTCCGACCGTTGCAGGTACATCGTCGATAACTGCGCGATGACCGGGTCCACCAGCCGCACGGTGTAGTTGGCGCCGTTCAGTTCGGCCGAAGCGTACACGTTGGTTTGCGGGTTGGGTGAGTAGCGCAGCTTGGCGCTGGCCGGCAGCAGCATCTCCACGCCCCAGCGGCTGTTGAAGGTACGGTTGTAGAGCAGCACCGGGCTCACCACCGACCGGCCGAACACGTAGTTGTACGAAAAGCCAAACGCGTAAGTGGTATAGGAATTGGGTTTGAAGCCGTAGAGGGGTGACACCGAAAGGCGCAGGAACCGGCGGTTGTTCAGGTCCCGCAGGTGGTAATCGCCGTTGAGGTCGCCGCCGGCGCGCAGCAGAAAATACCGGTTGCCGCGGAACGGCTTTACCACGTACAGCGTCCCGCCGATGCTTTTCAGCGATTTCCCGTTCAGGTTCTGGTAGAAGGGATACGCGCTGCCGGGGTCATCGAAAGTGTACTTCTCGGAAGCGTACTTGAAGCCGGCCGCAATGCTCAGGTTGGGCTTGTTCCACAGGGGGAATTTGGCCTTGAATTCGAGCCGGCGGTTGTGGTCTACTTCGCCCTGGTTGTTGGCAATGCCCTCGTGGGGCGACCGGGAGCGGATGTGGTACTCGGGAATGCGTTCGTACTTGAATACAATTCCCTTGGGGCGGGCCAGGCCCAGCACGGACGGGTTACAAAAAGCGGAGCTGTCGGCAGCCGTTTGGGCACCCGCCAGCGTGTGTAAACCAATCAGTAGTGCCAGTAGCGAGTAAGGTGCCCGGAGCATGAGTACAGTAGAATCTAAAACGACAATTCTGCGAATATATTTGATGCGAAGCCAATAATTTACGTAAACTACACGAGCGGCGTTTGGGGTGCTTGCCGTATGGGCCGTTGCGCTCCCCGCCGCCCTCTTTCCCCACCCGGTCATTCTACTGCTTCAACCACTTCCGGCCGCATAAAGTTTGGCAACCCGCCCGAAAAGCAAAAACCCGGACCATACCGGCCCGGGCTCTGCAAAATGCGTGCGTATCCTTACGTGCGTATGTTATTTCTTGAGCACCAGCTTGGTCGTGTGCACTTCCCCGTTGGAAACGTAACGGCCTACGTACACGCCGCTCGACAGGTTGGTGCCGTCCAGTTCCAGGTGCAGGGGGGTACCCGCTTCTACCTGTCCGGCAAACAGTCGCTTCACCAGTACGCCCTGGGGCGAAGTCACCTGGTAGGTAGCGTAGCCGGAGGTTTCGGGCCGGACCTCGATGGTCACCGTGCGGCTGAAGGGGTTGGGGAAAGCAACCACCTGGGCAGCGGCTGCCGCTTCATCCTCCGCCGATTCGCGGGCAGCGATGGTCGTACCGCAGGCGCCCAGCTTGGCACCCTTGTTGAGCAGGTTAGCCACTTCAGCCGGCGTCACGCACTGGGCTCTGCCTTTGTTGCACACCAGCACTTTCGGGTTGGTGGGGGTGCCGCAACGGGCATCTACCACGGTGATCGTGATCGATTCCGTTTTGGTGCACTGGTCTCCGTTCACGGCCGTTACCGTAAAGGTAAACGTGCCGGCGGCAGTGGGCGTAAACACGGGGGCGGCAGCGTTGGCGTCGCTCAGTCCGGTGGCCGGGCTCCAGGTGTACTTGTTGGTGGCGTCGCCGCTGGCCTGCAAGGTAACCGTCTGGGGACCGTAGCCTAAATATACCGCTTTGGGGTTGCCGCCGGTGTACACGTTGGAAGCCGGAACGGCTTTTACGGTCAGCGGCGTGGCACACAGGTACGCCGGGGGCAGGTCAAAAGCCTCCACCTGGTCGAAACGGCTGGTGCTCGAACCTTGCTTGGCGCTGAAGCCCAGTCCACGCTTGGCAAACGCTTTCCAGATCAGTTCCTGGTTGGCGCCGCCGTTGTTGATCCGGTCGGCCAGCAGGATGGCATCGCGGCCGTCCACGAAGCCGGGGCGGCAGGGCTGCAATTTCATGCCGTCGATCACCAGTTGCATGGCCATGTTGTTGCCGCCTTTGCCATTGTAGACGTTCTGGTCAAAGCCGTACTTGTCGATCATGGCCCAGGTCATGTCCCACAGCATGGTGGCCCACACGAAGCCCACGCCGTGCGGGGCGGAAATGGCCGGGTTGTTGGTGGCCGCGTAGGTAAAGCTGTTCACCGAGAAGCTGGTGCTGTAAGGCGCCGGCCGGATGCCCAGGCCCGTGGTGGGCTGCGCGGAAGCGTACGTACCAATGCCCCTTACTTTGGCGCCAACGTCGCCGGGAAGCATCGTCATGGTCAAGCCGATGTAGTCGCTCCAGCCTTCACCCATTTGTTCGGTACTCACCACTGCGCCATCGCTTACGACCTGCGACGGGAGACAGTTGGTTACGTTGGGGCCGCCGGTCAGACGGTTGGAGATGCCGTGGCCGTATTCGTGGGCAATGATGCCGTTGTCGAAGTCGCCGTCGAACTCAGGACCACCGCCGTTGTTCTTCAGGGCCACGGTTACCGTCGTGCCGGCATTCAGGGCGGCCCGGATGGTCGCGCCGTCGGTCAGGCTAATCATGACGGCCGGGATGCTGATGGCGGGAACGGGATTGGTCAGCGTACCACCCATCACAATGGGGCCGCCGGGCTGGCTGTTGATGACTACTACGGCAATGGCGCCGGCAAGCTGGGCATTCTGCACCTTGTCGGCAAAGCCGCAGGTACCGCGGTAGATCACGGCGATGTTGCCTGCAATGTCGGCGGCGTTGGTAAACGGACCGCAGCCCTCTTCGCTCTTGCCGGTTGCGGTAGTGGGTACAGTCGCGGCCAGAACCAGTTTACCGGTCAGGGGCTCGGCGGTCAGTTTTTTGCTGAAGGCAGCCTCCAGCGCCGGGTAGGACTTGGTGAGGTCGGCAGGGGCAGTTACACTGAACAGGTCCGGGTCGGGGATGCCGCTCCACAGGTACATCTGCATGCGGGGGCTCGTGCCGTCGGGAGGCGTGCCGAAGTTGGCGTTGTTGCGGGTAGCGGGGATGTTGCGGCTGTCCTGCGCTTCGGCCATGACCGGGTCGTTGCCCAGGCCGCCCCGGCTGAAGTTACCGAACTGGAAGCTGCCGCTCTCCTCGTCGAAGCCGTACTGGTACCATACGTCGTGGATGAAGTTATTCCACACGAACAGGTTGGTGATGGCCGCGTCGCGGTACGCTACCGGCTGCTGGGTAAAGTCAACCGGGAAGTCGAAGGACAGCGAAGCGCCGCCGTCGGGGCTGTAGCCGGGATTTTCTTTGGGCTCATACGCGTAGCCGGTGTTGTCGGGGTCTTCGTAAGCGTATACGTTGTTGCCGCGGGTAATCGTGTAGTTCTGCGCCGCCTTGTGCCAGCCGTCGGGCGAGGCCGTCTGGTCGGCTTTGGCGTTGCTGATGATCGTGCGGGGACCGTGGCTGGGGCTCTCCAGCGGCAGGTCGTAGGCGTTGTAGCCATTGGTTACGGCCGCAGCCCGGGGCGTTACCCGGGGGCCGGCCGCCACGTAGGGCGAGGTGAGGGTGTGGCGGTGGGTGTCGTGCAGGAATTTGCCACCCGGGCCGTTGTTTTCAAACTTACATTCCACCACCATGTTGTCCTTGTCCAGCACCTCGCCGGTGGTCGCGTCCAGGCGGAGGTTCCACCAGTTGCGGGCATCGAGTTCATAAATCGTCACTTCCCAGGCCAGGCGCAGGCTGCCGTCGCTGGCCGGCTGGTACACCAGCTTGGCGGCGATGGGTTCCAGCGAAATGCCACCCTTCGAAAAAACGACCCGGCGGTTGGCTTCGGCGCTTCTCTGCTTCACGGCGAGGGGCTCCCGGAGGGGCGTTTTCAGGTAGTTGGCCGCCGCGGCTACGGCTGCTTCGGCAGTGAGGCCCGCCTGCTTGGTTTTCACCTTCTTGGCTACCTGCTTGTGGAAGCGGTTGCCCATTGAAATCACGTCCTCGTTGCGGCCCAGGTTGAAGGTCGTGACCGCGCCGTGAATTTCGATTCCCTGGTGCAGTTGCTTGAGGTAATAGTGCTTGACGCCGCTCTTTTTGCTTTCGGTGGCGCTGCTCACTTCCAGTTCGGCAAAGTCGGCGTCCTCAAGTTGCAGTTTCTGCTTGTTTTTCTTGAGGTGTTCCACCACCGTTGCGGGTACCTGCTTCTTGCCGGAGTTGCCCGGTGCTTGCCCGTAGGCGGTAAAAGTGGCCGGCAGAAAAGCCAGCAGCAGCAAAAGCTGCCAGGGTAGGGTTTTGTTCATGAACGGATGTAATTGTGATTAAGAAATGGTTATAAAAAAATGGACAAAGCAAGGCCAGGCGTGCCGTTTGGCGCGGCGCGTAAGGGGACTAAACCGACGGTTCGGGAAAAAGGGCGGAAGCAGCTTCGGGATGTTACCTGGTCGGTAACTGCGCTCCGGCGGGCGGAGGGCAACCCAAAACAATTAACGATGGGGCGTATTTATTCACTCATTCATTAATTATCAATTTGGTAAAGGCTGGTTGTAAAAACAGAATTCTATTCGGTGATTCAAGCATAATACCAAATATAAGAAAGTTAAGCAAGACAACCAGCACATCCGATTGCTAATTCCGTAACAAAATCTCCTCCGGCAAGTTCCGGCAAAGTGAATAATTGTTAAAAAATGTTAAAAACCGCCGGTTTAAGGTGTGAATAAGCAGCTAAACTGCGGTTCAGTTCCTGCCTTAAAAAGCAAAAACCCGGACCACCAGGGCCCGGGTTCTGCAAAAAGGGTGCGTATGCTTATTTCTTGAGCACCAGCTTGGTGGTGTGTACTTCGCCGTTGGAAACGTAACGGCCTACGTACACGCCGCTCGACAAGCCACTGCCGTCCAGTTCGAGGCGCAACACCTTACCGGCTTCTACCTGTCCGGCAAAGAGGCGCTTCACCAGTACGCCCTGGGGCGAAGATACCTGGTAGGTAGCGTAACCGGAAGTTTCGGGCCGGATGTCGATGGTCACCGTGCGGCTGAAGGGGTTGGGGAAAGCAACCACGGTAGCGGCAGTCACTTCAGCATCCTCCGCCGATTCGCGGGTGGCAACGGCACCGCAGGCACCCAGCTTGCTACCCTTGTTGAGCAGGGCCGGCACTTCGCTCGGGTTCACGCACTGGGTTTTGCCCTTGCTGCACACGAGTACTTTCGGGTTTTTCGGGTCGTTGCCGCAGCGTACGTCGATCACGCTTACCTTCACGCTGGCCGTGCTCTTGCAGCCCAGGGCGTCGGTAATGGTCACGGTGTAGGTGGTGCCTTTGGACGGGCTCACCGACGTGGTGGCCGTGGTGGCGCCGTTGCTCCACGCGTAGGTGTAGGGCTCCTTGCCGGAAGTAGCCGAAGCGGTCAGCGTAGCCGTGGCCTGGGGCGTATAGCCGAAGTACACGGTGCTGCGGTTGGTGGCAGCCTGGGCCACGGGCGGCGGGTTCACGATCACGTCAACCTGCTTGCGGGCGGCAGTGGCGCAGCCGGCGGCTTTTACTTTCCAGTTGTAGAGGAAGTAGTAGAAGCCCGTCTGGTCCGTCTGGTTGGTACCCGTGATGGACACTAAGCCGTCCAGCTTGTAGGGGAAGGCCGCCGCGCCGCTGGTGTTGTTGCGGTAAGCCGCTGCGACTGGTCCGCCCTGCGCGGCCGGACCGAAGGCAACCACCTGGAAGGCGTAGTTCTTGCCGGCCTTGGGCACGAACAGGTTCACGTCGTACTCCTTCACGCCCACGGTCACCGGAATGGTAACGGAGGCAATCGGAGATTCACTGAAGTCCTTGTCAATTATGTACGCGGTGATCGTACCGGCCACGGCCACGTTGATGGTCGCTTTTTCCAATACGAAGGGGGCCTCGGCGTCGAAGTACATCCGGCCGCCGGTGAAGGAAGAGAAGCCGCCGCCGGTGCTGTTGCTGGGGCTGCCGAGGGCGCCGCTCCGCTCATTAAGGCCGGCGTAGTAGCTGGTCGTGTTCGTCAGTACGGGGGTGGTCAGCGAGGCGCCGCTGCCCAGGTAGTTGCCGCCCGTGGGGGCGTCGTACCAGAAGATGGTGCCGAAGGGGCTGGTAGCAGTCAGCGTGGCGTTGCCCGACGTATTGCAGATCACGGCGTTGGCCGCGGTCACGGCGGGCGTACCCTGGCTGATGGTTACCGGGGCCGCGGCTACTTTGCCGCACACCGCGTTGACGAATTCTACCGAGTAACTGCCGGGGGTGGTGGCCGTGTAGGTAACGGCCGTTGCGCCACCGATGGGAGCACCGTCCTTCAACCACTGGTAGGTAATGTCGGCCGTCACGTTGGCCGTGGCCCGCAGCAGCACGCTTACCGGGGAGCCCTCGCATACGTCGGTGGGAGAAGCCGCCGCAATGTTGTACAGCGTGGGCAGTTGGTTCACCTTAACGGCTACCGGTGCCGAGGTCTTGCTGCAACCGTTGCCGTTGGCTACGTACAGGGTGTAGTCGCCGGCCAGGGTGGCCGTGTAGCTGTTGGTGGTGGCACCGGCAATGGCTACGCCGTTCCGGAACCACTGGTAGCTCATGCCCGTGCCGCTGCCGGCGCCGTTGAGCACTACGTTCTGGCCTAAGCAGAAGGTGGTGGGACCGGCCGGGGTGATCACGGCCGTGGCTTCGGGCGAATCCGTTGCCGTAACGGCTACGCGGGGGCTCGGGCAACCGAGGGCCTTCAGTTGAATGTCGTACAGGTAGTAGTACGCCAGCGGGTTGGGCGCCCCATTGCCCGTGATGGACATGACGCCCGGCACGGTATACGGATAGCCGTTCGCCGCACCAATGCCGGCGTTGTTGCGGTACACGGTAGCGCCTTCGCCGTACTCAATGCTGATCTGGTAGTTGCCGGCGGCCGGTACCGTCAGGTTCAGGTCGTACACGGCGCCCTGGTCGTTGGGGTCATTGGGCACCGCGCCGGGAGCGGGTACTGAGCGGGTAGCCGTCACGTCCAGGGTTACGCTCGATACGGGATTCCCCGTCAGGGTGGATACCGTAAAGGTGACCGTGCCGGAGTTGCCGACGTAAAGCCGGGCTTTTTCCAATACGAAAGGCACCTGGGCGGTGAAGAAGACGGCCGGGGTAAACTGGTTGTACCCGCCGTTGGCGCCCGCGAAGTTCTTGCTGGCCAGGCCTACCTTGGCGCTCAGGTCATTGAGGGCGGCGTAGTAGGTTTTGTCGGCCGGCTTGAAGGCGGTGGTGGTATTGTTGCCGGCGGCCACCAGGGTACCGCCCTGGGCGGCGCTGTACCAGAAGATGGTGCCGTTGCCCGTGCCGCGCAGCGAAGCTACGTCGGCGCCGCAGGTGAATGCCTCCGCCGTGGGCGCGGCCGTCGCGCCGCTCACCGACCGCTGGTCAGTGCGGCTGTCGTTGGCCGGGTTCACGTCGCCGGTCAGGGATACGCTGCTGGTAAACGTGTACGTTTCGCCGGCCAGGGCCACGAAGGTGCCGGGCAGGGTCACTTTTACTTCGCTCAGGGCGGGCAGTACTTTGGTGTAGGTGGCCGACAGGGTGGCAACCACCTGGCCGTCCTTGCTCACGACCACTTGTACCGGGATGTTGGTCTGGGCCGAGGTGCCGAAGTTGCGCAGGGTTACGGCTACGCCGCCCTGGGCCGGGTTGGTGCAGATGCCGTTTTCCGGGGAAAGCAGGGCCGTAATGCCCAGGTCGTTGGTCGGCTGCGTGAAGCGCACCCGGTAGTCGCGGGTTTCGCCTTTGGCGTACGTACCGCAGGGCTGCACCGCATTAGCGTCCGTGGTCTCTACCAGCACGATGCGCAGGCGGGCCAGTTTGCCGGGCACCACGTTGGCGGGTACCTGGAAGTTCGTCTGGAAAGCCTCCGTACCGGCAATTACGCCGGAGGTGGCAACCAGTTCGCCGGCGTCGTCAAAGTCGCTGTCGGCGTTCCAATCCACGAATACCTTGGCAATTTTGCCGGCATCCGCGTCGCAGGTGCCCACGTTGAGTTGCAGGGGCAGGATCTGGCCGGCCGGCAGGTCGGTAGAAAGGGCCGTAAAGTCGGAGTAGGAAGCGCAATTGTTGCTGCTGGTTTGGTTGATGCTGCCCAGGGTGAAGCCCTGGATCTGGGCACCTGCCTCGGAAGTGGCCGCAGAGGCGCACACCGCGCTGCCGCCGATGCCGCTGGCAATGACCGAGTACGCCTGCGGACCGCGGACCAGGGTGCCCTTGTGGGTGATGGTCACCGTGTAGGTCTTGCCCGGCACGGCGCCGGCAACCAGTACCTGCTCCACGTTGTCGCGGACGTTGTCGCCCTGCGTGGCGGCAGCCGTCGGGCTGGCCGGGTCTAAAATCCAGGGGAGGTTGGTATTCTGGCCGTCGGATACGCGCAGGTCAAGGTCGTTCACCAGGCGCAGGGTGCGGTCGTTGAGGGTAGTGGAAACGGTTCCTTCGGGGTCGGTCCAGGCGATGGTCACCGCCAGCGGGCCGTTGCCGGAAGCCGTTACCTGGAAGGTTTCGGTGGCGCCCTGGGCCAGCGTCTTCTCGGCGATCAGGTTGTTTTGCCCGTTGGAAATTACCCCGGCGGCGCGGGAAATGTTGGCCAGGCCCCAGCCGTGGATGTAATCCGGGCCGGGCGTGGTGCCGGCTTCGTCGGTCGTGTGGATGACGAGGCTTTTCAGCGTGGCGGCCCGCATGAATTTACCGCCGTTCAGCTTGGAATAGTGTTCCTGGAGGAGGAACATGGAACCCGACAGGTTCGGCGTTGACATGGAAGTACCGCCGTACACGGCGTACGCGTCGTCGGCCGTGGCGATGGAGGAGAGCAGGCCCACGCCGTTGGCAACCACGTCGGGCTTGATGCGGCCGTCGTCGGTGGGACCCCAGGAGCTGAAGCTGGAGATTTTCACGTCAGTGGGCTGCTGGTAGCCGTTGGCGATGGGTTCCACGGCGCCCACCGTAATGATGTTCTTGGCCGTGCCGTAGGTCGCCACGATCTCGTAGCCGTCGTTGTTGCTGATGCCGGCGGGGCGGTTGCCGGCCGGGAGCATCACGCCCTGGGCGTTGAACCGCGAGTACGGCTGGCCCACGGCCGGTCCGTTCTGGTTGCGGTTGTTGCCCGACGACTTGGCGATCAGGTAGTAGGGGTTGTTGTAGGCGATCACGTCCCAGTCGCGGGCTTCATCGTTGTACTGGCCGAACTTGAAGTCTTCGTTTTCATTGTAGGCACCCCAGAATTCCCATACGTTGGGCGTTACGCCCTGGTTGAGGCGCCAGCCCGAAATGGAGCCGTACGAGTGGTTGGAGATGAGCAGGCCGGGGGCCGCCGCGGCGATTTCCGGTACGTCGGCGTTGAAATCCCACGACTGGATGCTGGCGGCATTGTGCGACATGCCCTTCGCCAGCGGGTTTACGCCCTTGGCGACCATGGTGCCGGCTACGTGCGTGGCGTGGTCGCTCAGGGTGGTGCTGGCATCGCGGTTCACGGTGCGGCCGGCCAGTTCCTGGTGGGTGGGGCGCAGGGCGCCGCCGTCCCAGATGCCGAGTTTACCGGCCAGGGCGGGGGAGGAGCCGCTCAGGTTGAGGTTCAGGGCGCCGCCCGTCCACAGTTCGTTGGTGCGGATGGTGGCCGCGGCGCGGGTGTTGTTGTCGGTGGTGTGGTAGATGGGCAGGCCTTTGGCATCAACGCCTTGCAGGGAAACCACGGTGCCGTTGGGCAGCACCTGCTGCTCGGTCCAGTTTTTCTGTTTGGCTAATTTGAGGGCCTTGTCGCGCCGGGCGTTGTACTTGACGCGCAGTTCGTCGGCCACCTGTTTGCTTTTGCCGCCGTTGCCCGGCGGGGTCTGCTGGGCGTGGGTTGCTACGCCTCCCGCCCACAGGGAGAAGGCAAGCGCCAGTAGTAGGGTTTTCTTCATGTAAAGTAAAGATAGATTGGTATGTAGGAAAAGGTTGGAAAGGAAAAAGCAAGGCAATGCGGGTCATGCCGCCGGGAGACGGCGGGCCGGAAAGGAAATCGTGCGAAGCAGCGGAAAGACGGAAGACAACGGTGGACGGCGCCCCGTCGGTGGTGGCCCTTCATCTCATGAACGGACCACCCGGAAAGGAATAGGCGTGGGTGTAGTTATGCTGTCATGCGGGATAGGTTGCGCTGGGTAAGACTGGTTTGACGGGCCAAATTGGATTTGGTAAGTGCGATTAATTACCAAATATAAGAAAGTCAAGTAATAAAATGAGCATTGTGAATTGCAATTTTCGCAACAAAATGTCTGGGCCTCCGTTTAAGCAACGCCGCAGGTTGCAATTAATTCCCGGAAATGTGCAACCAAATGAGAGGAGTAAAAGGTGGGGTTGCCGCCAGTTGCACCCGCAGAAACCCGTAAAACCGCTTTGCGGGGCCACCCGGTACCGCTTCCCCATCACCGATAAGTGAAAAATGGTCTGAGGATTGCCGGTCCGGCGCCTTCGGACAAATATTTGCAAATTTTTAAAATGGGGCCGCCGGCGGAGGTAAGAGAACCTGGCCCGGTGCATGCGCCCAGCCGGCCCGGCCACTTTGGGACGGCGCACCTTACATCCGTTGCGGGAGTACACTCCATATATATATGCTACGCGCTTGTTGTGCACCGGTCCGTGCACCCGGAAAAATCTCGCGTTTCATAAGCCGAAAAAGGCCGTCCCCCGGCTCTTTTTCCGGCCGGTGGTAACACCATATATATAGGTATACCTATTCACTAAAACCGCCGCCGCGCTGCCGTTCAACCCGGGCCGCGCCCGCATCTTTTGTCCCTCACTCCATTATATATATTGTATGTATCGCCGACGGCGGCCGCGCCCATTTTTAACGGTTGCCCGGGTGCCCGGAATTGCGCTTTGCGGCCGTCCGGGGCGCCTGAAACGCGGCCGGGCGAATCCCCGGGTTGCACTCCCGGGTGATTCTTATGATTTATCACTAAATTTTTTTTGATGCTTGCCTTTGGCAGTGCCAATTTTTCCAAACGGGCCATGACCGGCCCGCCGCCCGGTTGCACGGGCCGGCGCCAACCCTACTTTTCCGCCTCTTCGTCCTCGTCGCCCATGCGCACGAGCACCTTGTCGATGCGGTTGCCGTCCATGTCCACGATCTCGAAATGGACGCCGTTCCAGTAGAAGGTTTCGCCGGTTTTGGGAATCTGGCGGGCAATGGTGAAGATCAGGCCGCCCAGCGTGTGGAAGCCGGCCCGTTCCTCGGGGTCCACGTCGGGAATTTCGAAGTACGAGATGAATTCGTCGAAGGGAATCAGCGCGTCGATCAGGAAAGTGCCGTCTTCGCGCTCCACGATCTCGGCTTCCCCTTCGGTGGCTTCTTCCAGGTCGCCCACCATGGCTTCGAAGAGGTCTTTCATCGAAACCAGCCCCTGCACCGTGCCGAACTCATCGACCACCACGGCAATGCGGATCTTGTTGGCCTTGAATTGTTCGAGCACCCGGAAGGCCTTCATGCTTTCGGGGATGAACAGCGCCTTTTCGACCATCGCGTGCCAGTCCACCTGTTCGTTCTGGAGGAGCGTCTGGAGGAACTTCTTGGTGTTGATGATGCCGATCACGTCGTCGAGCGAATCGCGGCAGACGGGAAAGTTGCTGTACTCCGACTGAAGGACGGTTTGCTTGATGTTGTCGAACTCGTCGTTGATGTCGATCCACTCCACGTCGAGCTTGTTGGTCATGATCGAGCCCACGCGGCGGTCGCTGAGGGCGAACACCCGTTCCACGATGTCCTGTTCCACTTCTTCGAACACCCCCAGGTTGGTGCCCTGCGCAATGAGGGAAGTGACTTCTTCTTCCGTCACGGCCGGTTCTTCCGAGGGTTTGAGCCGGAACAGCCGCAGCAGCCCGTCCGTGGAAACGCTCAGCAGCCACACGAGCGGGGCGGTGATCCGCGAAACCACGTTCATGGGCCGGGCCATCACCGACGCAATGGCCTCGGGGTTGTGCATGCCGATGCGCTTGGGCACCAGTTCACCCAGTACCAGCGATACGAACGTGATCAGGAGCACCATCACGAACACGGCGATGCCCTGGCTGTACTGCTCCAGCACCGGAATGCGGGCAATGTAGCGGGCCATTTGCTGCGAGAGGCCGGCGCCGCTGAAGAAACCGGTGAGAATGCCGATGAGCGTAATGCCGATCTGAACCGTAGAGAGGAACGTGTTGGGGGCGTTGGCGAGTTCGAGGGCGGCTTCGGCCCCTTTGTTGCCCTTCTGGGCACTGTTTTCCAGGCGAGACTTGCGGGAGGAGACAATGGCGATCTCCGCCATTGAGAATATTCCATTTATTATGACTAAAAAAAGTATTATGCCTATTTCCGAGCCCATAAAGGAGGTAAGTGATGGCCTGTTGCGCAATATACTATAAACAGGATAATAAAGTTCGGGACGGATTTTTGCCAGGGACCGCCGGCCCGGTGCCGAAACCGACGCCGGGGGCCGAAAGGCAGGAAACAATCAGGCGTATTGTTAGAAAAGTTATACTTATTTGCCTCTGTCAGCTCCAAGGGGGGCGCGCAAAAATTACACAGACCGATGTAAGGTTTTGGGCGGGGATGGTTACCTTTTGCGAAGGCTTTATACGGAAGCGACCCGCAAATGGTTGCAGAAATTTTTAACTATTTAAGTAAAATTTTTGATTTAACGAGGAAAATACGCGTTTTCGGGCAAAAAGTGGTTCCGAAATTTGCATGACTGGGGAGGACTGGGTTATTTCCAGGGTACTGAAACCAGCTATCATGTATGAAAAAGAACAAAACACATCACAAGAACCACTGTTTTCCACCTTTCGGGCCCGTACAGGGCAATCTTGTCAATGCATGCCTGCGGCTTGTTATAGTCCTAAACCTGGTCCTGGCAGCCGCTCCGCTTACCCAAGCCCAGACGCCCTTCGTGACGGGAACCCGGCTCGGTCCCGTACAGAGCAACGTTCCCTCTGACCGCTGGCAGGAACTCATCCTGAACGACGACGGCAGCATCAACTGGGGGCAGTACGGCTTCGTAGCGCAGAACTACAACCGGCCCGACATCCAGGATTACCGCCTGGGGCCGCGTTACAACTACTACCACAGCACCGCCGCCAGCTTCCCCACCGTATCGCAGATCGGCTCCAACGGCTGGGACCCCTACCCGTACGATTACTACGCCAACACCCCCAAGCGGGTTGACTGGCACCAGAAGTCGGGCCAGCTCCTCTACCAGCCCGAAGCTTCCAACGACCCCGGCATGGCCCGGGCCCGCATCGGCACGGTATCCTGCCTGGCATCGGCGCCTACCACCATCTCCGACATGCGGATCATGTGGACCCCCGACAAGGCCAACTACTTCAACGAAAACCCGGACCTGGCCACCAGGTACGCCCCCTGGACCAGCGCCTCGGGCGGCAAGCAGCCCAACCCGCCCATCGCCATCGCCCGGGCCAAGTACATGACCAGCCTCACCGGCGCCGTCATCTACCCCAATGGCCTGGTGGGCCTCACCGGCAACGGCAACGACCCCAACACCTGGCGGGTTGACAACAACGACTTCGGCACCTGGCGCATCGAACCCTACTATCCGTTCGTGAAGCTGCCCGCCGGCAAAATCCCCACCGCCGTCGCCATGACGCTCAACCACGAGTTCATCCTGGTGACCGTGTGGGATGTAGCGAACCGCAAGGGCCAACTGGGCGTGATCTCCGTGCAGGCCCACCTGACCTCCAGCGACCACTTCAGCACGTTCGGCGCCAGCTACATGCCCTTCTACTGGAGCATGCCCAACTACGGCCGCGTAAACCGGGTCAAGCTGCTCGGCTTCATCGACCTGCCCTTCGCCGCCCCCACTTCCATCGAGGCCACCGCCGACATCGGCATGACCCAGGGCCGCGTAGACCCCTCGGCTACCATGACGCCGGACTTCGGTTCGCAGTCGGAACGCGACAAGTGGCGCAACTGGACCGGCGGCTACTACCGCAGAACGGCCCGGGCCGGCTACGCCATCGTGGCTTCCCGCTCCGAAAACAAAGTGGCCTTCGTGGACCTGCAACCCCTCTACCAGTACGTGCGGGACATGATGTTCACCACTTCGTCCAACCACTACGTCACCAAGAACCAGGGCCTGCTCGACAGCCAGTGGCCGCACACCTTCAACCACGCGCCCCAGCAGCGGCCGGTGGTGCGCACGGTATACTCCGTACCGAGCCCGACGGCGGTAGCCTGCGGTTTCGGCCGCGACGGCGCCTTCTTCTTCGACCGCCCCTCCGACTTCGACGGTGAACTGTTCCGCGTGTCGGCCTACGTAACCTCCATGGACGGCACGCTGCGCATCTACAACGCTGCTTCGCTCAACAAGGCAGGTTCCAAGACGGCCCCCTCGCTGGTGAAGACCCTCTCCGTGGGCAAAAATCCTTCGCACATTGCGTATGGCTTGCAGGGTGGCCGCGAGGCCAACCGCCTCACCATCACCTGCCGCGGCGACCGGGCGGTGTACCAGGTCACCACGGGCGGCAGCGTCGCCAAAATCCTGCGCGACAGCCGCCTCGTCGACCCGGTATCGGCCGAAGTGGGCCACCAGTGGCGGGGATGCGGCGGCATGGCTACCGTGTCGGTGATGGATTACAACGGCAAGCAGGCAGTGAACTACGTGACCCAGAAGTTCAACGGGTACACGCCCACGGACATGGGCTTCCGCTTCGGCGCGGCCACCCAGGTTCCCGGCAAACCCTTCCTGCTGTGCATCGCCGAAGTGCTCTAATTCCCTTTTCCCCTTTACTTCCATTCCAAATCAACTCAGCAAGCCATTGCTATGGAAAAGATATATATTGCCCATACCCCAAGCCAACCGGCGGCCCCGCAAACCCGCCCCCACGGTACGTCCCGCCTCCCCGTTTTTTCGCGCCGGCTCCTGCTGAGCCTGCTCACCCTGCTCACCACCGCTGCCGCCTTCGGGCAAACCACCTGGATGGGCATGCGCTTCACGGTGGGGGGCACGCCCCTCAACGTCAACGCCCTTGGCCGGATGGTGGCCCCGGGCAACTCCCGCACCCACCAGCTTAAGCTGGTCAATGCACTTACCGGCAAAGACGTGCCCGGCAGTACGGTAAGCGTTTCGCTGGCCGGCGCCGCGTCGGGTCAGTTCAAGTACGCCTCGCTGCCCCGTACCGTCACGTTGCCCGCCAACACGGCGTACTACCTGGTGAGCAGCGAAACGCAGGGCGGCGACTCCTGGTACGCTTCCAACACCAGCATAACCACCACCAGCGTGGCGACCTGCTTCGGCGGCGTGTTCTGGAACGGCAGCAGCTGGTCCGTGCAGGGCGGCACCAACAATAGTTTCGTGCCGGTGAGCTTCACCTACGGTCCCCGCGACCCCGAAAACCCCTCGGGCACCAGCGGCGGCGTGAACTACGCGTACTACCAGGGTTCCAACTGGTGGGATTTCCGCCCCAACGTAGACAACCTGCGGCCGGTAAGGACGGGTACCAAGAGCTACTTCGACATTTCGGGTAACACGCAAAGCGACAACTTCGCCTTCAAGTACACGGGCTACATCAACGTGCCCACCACCGGCATGTACACTTTCTACACCTACGCCGACGACGCCTGCGACCTGTACATTGGCGGCGCCCTGGTGGTGAGCAACAACCAGAAGAACGTGGTGACCGAAAAGAGCGGACGCATCGAACTCAAAGCCGGCCGGCATGCCTTCTCGGTGGTGTACATGGATACGCGGGGCTCCCAGATCTTTTACCACGTGAAGTACGAAGGCCCCGGCGTTGCCAAGCAGCACGTGCCCCAGTCGCGCATTTCCCGCGGCGGCACGGTTTCCGTACCGGACGAAGAACCGGTAGCCGCCGGGCCTACGTTCTCGGGTTACTACCAGCTGCTGGCCAAGCACAGCGGCAAGGCCATCGACATCTCGGGGGCTTCAACGGTGAACGGCGCCGATGCGCTCCAGTACACCAAGGGCACGGGTTCCAACCAGCAGTTCTCCATCCAGTCGGTGGGCGGCGGCTACTACAAGATCGTGGCCAAGCACAGCGGCAAGGTACTCGCCGTGACCAGTTCCACGAGCAATGTAGAGCAGCACACCTACAGCGGCACGGCCATGCACCAGTGGAAGGTAGAACTGACCTCCGACGGGTACTACAAGATCATCAACCGCAGCACGGGCAAGTCGCTCGACGTAGCCAGTGCTTCTACCCAAAACGGGGTTCGCATCCTGCAATACACCTACACGGGGGGCGGCCACCAGAAGTGGAGGATCCAGTCTGTAACTTCCTCAGCCCGCGAAGCGGCGGCTGAAACCGCTGAAGAACAACTGGAAGAAGCAGCCGACAACGTGACCCTGTTCCCCAACCCGGCCCAGGACGTGGTGCAGGTGACCTACAAGGCCAAGGCCGACGGCCAGGGTTCGGTAGAGGTGTCCGATGCTACTTCTCAAAGCAAACTTTCCAGAACGGTGGAACTGCACGCCGGCGACAACGTGGTTGACCTCGACGTGACTTCCCTCCCGACCGGCATTTACTTCCTGCGCTTCACGGCTGAAGGCAAGGAGGTAACGAAGAAGTTGGTGGTGGCGAAATAAAGCTGGAATTTTGTACTGATCGAAACAGTCCCGGCATTTGTCGGGGCTGTTTCTTTTTTTGGGGTGGAATAGGTTCACGCAAAGGCGCAAAGGAGGAGCGCAAAGGGCGTAAAGGTGCAGGGCGGCGGGCGTTTCGGGAGGCAGTTGTCGCATGGAGGGAAAGGGCCGCATGGGGGAAAGGGCCGCATCGCGGTACTCGTCGCGTCGCGGCTCCCCTCCTCGGAGGGGTTAGGGGGTGGGTTTACTGATATGCCCCGCGTGATCTGGGGATCACCGGACTGGGAATTAACGCATTACCCCAGGCAGGCACCGGCATCGGTAAAGGATCCCGGAAAAGTTGGTCACCAGCATTGGGAAGGTCACCCTAATGCGATGATCCCCATATAACTTGCTTCATTGAAGTAAACCCACCCCCTAACCCCTCCAAGGAGGGGAGCCGCGATGCGACGCTTTCCCGCGATGCGACGCTTTCCCGCGATGCGACGCTTTCCCGCGATGCGACGCTTTCCCGCGATGCGACATGTACCTCGATGCGGCACCTTCCCGCGAGGCGACGCCTGCCTCCGAACACGCCGGCCGCCCTGCACCTTTGCGCCCTTTGCGCTCCTCCTTTGCGCCTTTGCGTGAACCTCTTCCCTGGCAAACCCATTTATTCAGGCCAGTTTGATTCCACGTGTTCGTCGCCCGGCCGGTTGTTCGGCCCATTTGGAAGGAATTGCACCTTTCTACGAACATTCTGTTTGTGCAGGCAGGTAAACCGCTGAGCCTAAAGGCTGGCGGGGAAACAACAAATTGTGCTACCCTTCCATCTCTGCCCGTCCTTTGCTATTTTTAACCATCCCTTCCCATTCCGGGAGTCAGCAATCAACCTCCTAAACCTCCTATAATGCCCGTATTCAGTCACTTACACTGCCACACCCAGTTCTCGCTGCTTGACGGGGCGGCCCGCATCACCAGCATGATGAAGAAGGCCCAGGCTGACGGCATGCCCGCTGTGGCCCTCACCGACCACGGGAACATGTTCGGGGCGTTTAAGTTCGTGGCCGAAGCCAACAAGTACAACGTGAAGCCCATCGTGGGCTGCGAGTTTTACCTGGTGAACGACCGGCACAAAAAGAGTTTCAGTAAGGAGGAAAGGGACAAGCGTTTTCACCAACTGCTGCTGGCCAAGGACCAGGACGGGTACAAGAACCTCTCCAAGCTCTGTTCGCTGGGCTACATGGAAGGGCTCTACAGCAAGTGGCCCCGCATCGACAAGGAACTCGTGCTCAAGTACCACAAGGGCCTCATTGCCACCACCTGCTGCATCGGCGCCGAGGTGCCGCAGGCCATCCTGCACGAAGGGGAGGAGGAGGCCGAACGGCGTTTCCGGTGGTGGCTCGACCTGTTCGGGGAAGACTACTACGTGGAACTCCAGCGCCACGGCATGGGCGAACAGGAAAAGGTCAACGCCGTGCTGCTCAAGTTTGCCGCCAAATACAACGTGAAGATCATCTGCTCCAACGACTCGCACTACGTGGACCAGGACGACTTCAACGCCCACGACATCCTGCTCTGCGTGAACACCGGCGAACTTCAGAGCACGCCCGTGTGGAAGGGCGACAGCGACGACGTGCAAAAGCCCAAAGGCAACCGCTTCGGCTTTTTCAACGACCAGTTCTTCTTCAAAAAGACGGCCGAAATGGAGAAGCTTTTCCACGACCTGCCGCAGTCGCTCGACAACACCAACGAGATCGTTGACAAGATCACGCCGCCGAAGCTCAAGCGCGACATCCTCGTGCCCAACTTCCCGCTGCCGCCGCAGTTTGCCTCCGCCGACGACTACCTCGAACACCTCACCTACGAAGGGGCCAAGAAACGCTACAACGGCCTGCCGCTCACGCACGCCGACACGTCGGGCCTCACGCTGGCCTCCGAAATCGAAGAACGGCTGGCGCACGAACTGCGCATCATCAAGACGATGGGCTTTGCCGGCTACTTCCTCATCGTGTCCGACTTCATCAACGCCGGCCGGGCGATGGGCGTGTCGGTGGGCCCGGGCCGGGGCTCGGCGGCCGGTTCGGCCGTGGCCTACTGCATCGGCATCACCAACATCGACCCCGTCAAGTACAACCTGCTTTTCGAACGCTTCCTGAACCCCGAACGGGTGTCGATGCCCGATATTGATACGGACTTTGACGACGAGGGCCGCCAGAAGGTGATCGACTACGTGGTGGACAAGTACGGCAAAAACCAGGTGGCTCAGATCATCACCTACGGCACGATGGCCGCCAAGATGGCCATCAAGGACGTGGCCCGGGTGCTTGAACTGCCCCTGCCCGAATCAAACGCCCTGGCGAAGCTCGTGCCCGAAAAGCCCGGCACGACGCTCGAAATGGCCTTTGCCGAAGTGCCCGAACTGGCTGAAATCCGCCGGGGCAACGACCTGCGGGCGGTCGTGCTCAAGACGGCCGAAAAGCTGGAAGGCTCCGTGCGCGGTTCGGGCATCCACGCGGCCGGCGTCATCATCGCCCCGGGCGATTTGACCGACTACATTCCCGTGAGCACGGCCAAGGACTCGGACCTGCTCGTCACGCAGTTCGACGGCAAGGTGATTGAGGACGCGGGCATGCTCAAGATGGACTTCCTGGGCCTCAAAACCCTCACCATTATCCGCGACGCGCTGATCATGATCAAGCAGAACCACGGCGTGGACATTGACATCGACAACCTTCCGCTCGACGACCCCAAGACCTTCGAACTCTACCAGCAGGGCGACACGGTGGGCACGTTCCAGTTTGAATCCGAAGGGATGCGCATGTACCTCAAGGACCTCAAGCCGACCAACATCGAAGATTTGATCGCGATGAACGCCCTCTACCGGCCGGGCCCGATGCAATTCATCCCCAACTTCATCAACCGCAAGCACGGCAAGGAGCCCGTCGAGTACCCGCACGACCTGCTGGAGCCGATCCTCAACTACACCTACGGCATCATGGTGTACCAGGAGCAGATCATGCAGACGGCGCAGATCCTGGCGGGCTACAGCCTCGGCGGCGCCGACCTCTTGCGCCGGGCGATGGGGAAAAAGGACAAGGAGAAGATGGCCAAGGAGCGGATCAAGTTCATGGACGGGGCCAAGAAGATCCACAACATTTCCGAGAAGAAGTCCAGCGAGGTGTTCGACGTGATGGAGAAGTTCGCCGAATACGGCTTCAACCGTTCGCACTCGGCGGCCTACTCGGTGGTGGCCTACCAGACGGGCTACCTGAAGGCCAACTACCCGTCGGAATACATGGCGTCGGTGCTCACGCATTCGATGGGCAACATCGAGAAGATCACTTTCTTCATGGACGAATGCAAGCGGCAGGGCATCCCGGTGCTCGGCCCCGACGTGAACGAATCGGCCACGGCCTTTGCCGTAAACAAGAGCGGCCAGATCCGCTTCGGCATGGGCGCCGTGAAGGGCGCCGGCGAAGCGGCCGTGGAGGCCCTGATCGCTGAACGCACCGCCAAGGGCCCGTTCAAGGACGTATTCGACCTTGCCAAGCGGGTAAACCTGCGGACGGTCAACAAGAAAACCTTTGAAAGCCTCGCCTACGCGGGGGCTTTCGACAGCTTCCCGGGCATCCACCGGGCGCAGTACTTCCACGACGAGGGCGGCACGCTGATCGAAAAGATCATCAAGTACGGCAACACCGTGCAGTCGGACCAGGGTAAGGTGCAGGTGTCCCTGTTCGGCAGCGGCGACGGCAGCCTGCCGCCGCCCCGCGTGCACAACTGCGAGCCGTGGAGCGAAATCGAAAAGCTCAAGAACGAAAAAGAGGTGGTAGGCTTCTACATCTCAGGCCACCCGTTGGACCAGTTCCGGCTCGAAATCCAGAGCTTCTGCTCCGGCACCATCGACAAGATCGACAACTACCGGGGCAAGGACATGTGCGTGGCGGGCATCGTAACCAAGAACGTGGTGCGGCAGGCCAAAAACGGCAACCCGTTCGTGCTGTTCACGGTGGAAGACTACACGGGTCCGCTGGACATGGCGCTGTTCGGGGAGGACTACGTGAACTTCAACAAGTACCTGGCGGTCGGGCAGTTCGTGTACATCAAGGGCAAGGTGCAGCTCCGCTACGGCACCAACGACCAGTGGGAACTCAAGCCGCTGCAAGTGCAATTGCTGGCCGAACTGCGCAAGAAGATGGCGAAGGGCCTGCAAATCAACGTGGACCTGGCAAAAGTGAACAAGACCATCGTGTCGCGCCTCACGGCCGCCGCCCAGTCGCAGCCCGGCGACTGCTTCGTAAAGCTGGTCTTCTTCGACCAGGAAGAGAAAATGCAGGTAGAGGCTTCCGCCCGCAAGTTCCGCATCTTCCCGTCCAACGAACTGCTGGCGCAACTGGATGAGATGGAGTTGAAGTATAAACTGATCTGGTAAGTATTCATTAAATTGTCCTGCAATTAATCCTTCATTCTTAATGTCAGCAGCAGCCTCTAAGCTTCCTCAATTGTTTACTATTGAAGATGTTCCTTCGTCCGTAAAGCCTGATACTTCGGGTACTTTCTCAAAGAACATGTCTTTACCGCTACACAGTTGGTTTAGATATACAGCCGGGTTTTCGGCCGAGTGGGTTAGAGAAGTACTAAAGAAAGAAATAGCTAACGGTCGAAGCCATGTACTTGACCCATTTGCCGGCTCAGGTACTGTTCCGCTCGAAGCCGAGTTTTTTGGAATTAGTTCAATTGGCTTAGAAGCACATCCTTATGTACACCGCATTGCTAACGCTAAGTTGAACTGGCAGATGAATACTGTAATTTTTCTAGAGGCTGCAAGTGAAGTTTTAAAAGCGGCACGAAAGACAACTGTCGATACGACAGCCTGTCCGGTACTAATCCAGAAATGTTACACACCTGAAAATGCGGCAAAACTTTATGCTTTGAAAGAAGCTTTTGTACAAGCTGATCTACCGGAAAATTCAAAAAGTCTTATCTGGTTCACTATTACTTCGATCTTAAGGCCCTGCTCTCATGTGGGAACTGCCCAATGGCAATATGTACTTCCGGAAAAAACAAAAGCAAAAGTACTTGATCCGTTTTTTGCCTACGAGACGAAAATTGTCAGCATGAGGGCCGATATGATGAAGATGCAGCGGTCAGTTATTGATCCTGGCAATGCAAAAATCAATTTTGATGATGCTCGTCATATAACCACTGTTCCCAATGGCTGGGCTGATCTCGTTATTACCTCACCCCCATACGCAAATAATTATGATTATGCTGATGCTTTGCGCCTTGAAATGACTTTCTGGGGCGATATTAAAGGCTGGTCAGATTTACAAGATACTGTAAGGCAAAATTTAATTAGGGCTTGCACACAGCATGTAGCCAAGCATCAAACTGAAATCGAACAGTATCTAGATCACCCGGACTTAACCACCATAAGGCATGAATTGGTTGAGATTTACCATAAACTTAAAATGGAAAGGCTAAGTCACGGTGGTAAGAAACAATATAACACGATGATCTTGGCTTATTTCCGAGATTTGTCTAATGTTTTTCAATCGCTTCGCCGGGTAACGGCTCATAATGCATTAATGTGTTTCGTTATTGGTGATTCTGCTCCGTACGGGATTTACGTTCCTGTTGATCGCTGGTTAGGTCAACTGGCAGTTGCTGCCGGCTTCAGTGACTTTCAATTTGAAAAATTGCGAGACCGGAACACGAAATGGAAAAACCGTAAGCATACGGTACCATTGCAAGAAGGTAGACTTTGGATTAAAGGATAAAGTATGGCAAGATCAAACTCTCATAAGTTCGGCCAGATTATCGGTAATTTATTTGAAGTATCAATAGAGCCGGCTTTACGAAGATTTGCAGACGAGAATAATCTCTACTTAGACAAGAAAGGACCCAGGAAGGTTAGAAAAGATCAAGTATTAGTGCGTTGGAAAGACAGCAAGGGGAATAATCATAATATGGATTATGTACTGGAGCGGGGTGGTACTGATAGTATAATAGGCACACCTGTGGCATTTATTGAGACAGCTTGGAGAAGAGGAACAAGGCATTCTATCAACAAAGCTACAGAGATACAGGGATCGGTTTTGCCATTAGCTGAAACTTATAAAGAATCATCACCTTTTAAAGGTGCAATACTTGCAGGAGATTTTACCAAACCCGCACTAACTCAACTCGAATCAAACGGATTTGCAGTACTTTATTTTCCTTATAATACAATTATTCAAGCTTTTGCAGCCCTTGGCGTAGATATTGCTTTTAACGATAAAACAGAAGAAGCAGATTTTGCACTTAAAAGCAAGGCGACTATCGAATCTGTAGATCGAGTTAAATTAGGCCAGAAGTTATTAGAGATCAATGAAGTTGGAACTGCTAACTTTATTTCATCTTTGAAAAAATCTGTTTCAAGGCAAGTAGAAAGAGTAATGATTCTTTCTTTGCATGGACAGCAGATAGCAGTGAATTCCATTAGTGAAGCTATTAGTTGGGTACAAACTTACAATATTCCTGCTGAACAACTTCCATTTGTCAAACACGAGATAATTGTTAAATATAACACAGGCGAAAAGATTTCAGCAGAATACTTTGACCAACAGTCGGCTATCAACTTCCTAAGCCTTTTATCCACGGTATAAAAACATTTGCATATTTAAACCTACACTCAGACGTCATATAGTAGTTTACACCCCCCCTCCCAAAGGCTCTAACTATGTCTCGGCATTTAAAACCGTTACCTTAATCAAAACTGCTTCTATGGACTCGGCCGCCAAATACAAACTCATCGAAAAGATCGTGCAGTTGGAAGACGATGCGTTGCTGGAAGAAGTAAGCGCCCTTCTGGAGAGCCGGCGCCCGGATTACCAGCTTCCCGAAAGCCACAAACAACTACTCGACCAGCGGCTGGCGGAAGACGACGCACAACCTGAAGCCGGTGAGGATTGGCGTACCGTGTTAAGCCGCGTCCGCAAAGACCTATGAGTTACCGGCTGATCATTCCGCCCCTGGCCGAAGAAGACATCCGGGACGCGGCTTTTTGGTACAACACGGAAAGAGAAGGTTTAGGACAGGACTTTTTGGTCGCTTTAAGCGAAAAGCTTCTGCTGGTTGAACAGAATCCTCATCAGTACCTAGTCCGGTACGGTACAATAAGAGCCGTCCAGCTTCACCGTTTTCCCTACCTGGTATACTACCGCATTGCCGGGCAGACGGTTCGTGTGCTAGCAGTATTACACGCAAAGCGTGATCCTGGAACGGCAGGCAAGCGTCGTTAAATAATTAGCAGCTAAGTACATGACAAAAGTTGAATGTATTTACGGACTAACTGGTCATCATGCGTGAGCGCCTTGTTAAGCTGGTCTAAGCCGTAGCGAAAGATGCTGCAAGCGCGTCTTTGGTGGGTTTTAATGGCAATAGGGGTGAGTGCGTTATTGTACTCTCCTACCCGATAGACCCACAAGAAAGCAATGGCAACGATGGCCAGCAGTTTGTTGAGCCGCTGTTGATCTTTGAGATGGGTATCTTCGATATGAAAGCCAGCTGACTTGATGGCCTTGAAGAAACACTCAATCGACCAGCGCTGGGCATAGACCTGCAAGGCACAAGGGTCAAAGTAGTAGGTAGCCACAAGGAGGAATTCGAGCTGGTTTTTATCGTTGATAATCCTCATACCTGACAGGTAGACGTATTGATTGGCCAGCAGCACGGGTTTTTGGATCTGTCTGGCCGAGTTGAAAGGCAAGTCGTTGAAGAGCCAAAACAGCCTCACTGGGGGTTTATGGGAGTAGTTGATCCAGAAGTTGGCCCTCAGGCGGATGCAATAGCGGATGTGGAGTTTGGCTAACAAGCCAAACCAGGCGTCTCCCACAAACTCCCGGTCAGCAATCAGGTAGTCGATGCTTTGGGCACCGAACAGCCGTACGTAGTGAAGCAGTAACTCTTTTCGTTCCTCTGTGTCGGAGTTACCGGCTTTATCGAGCATGAGCCACAAGACCGGCAGGGAGACTTTATCGGCCACAATGGTTAAGCACAAGATGTTGAACTCCACTCCGGCAAAGCGCCAGTGGGTGCGGTCCAGGCTCAAGCGGTAAGGCGGCTTTACTGGACTGAGGGCCACCAGTAGGCGGGCAATTGCGTCAAAATTGATTGTGTACTGGGCGAAAAACCGCTGGATGCGCCTCAGGTTTGACAAACTTGAGCGGTTAGTGAGTACACTGGCGGCTCGGCTAAAGCTCACGTGTCGCTCTCTGATAAGCGTGATGATCAGTAAGTCAATGAACTTGAGGCGGGCCTTATGCCACTTCAGATGTAGTTGCAAAACCGCGCTTAATCCTTCATATTGAGTTGCCATGAGTCACTCCGGGTTGTTTTATGGTGTCTGGACAACCTCATATTACAACGCCGGAGACTCTTGGCCAACTTTTGTCATGTACTCAGAATTAGCAGTGATTATCTTCGTCAACGTTAGCTTGCACCGGGGGCAAAACGCAGCCGGCAGCGCCCGCATGGACAGCCGCCGCGGGCAAAGTGCCGGCGTCACCGGGCAAAAAGGGGCCGCCACCTGACGAAAAGGCAGCGACAGCGGGCATAAATTAACGCACAATCCGAATGCAACCGGTGCATTGTCCCCTGGCACTGCCTGACGCTGACCCAGGAAAACCGCAGGGACAACGCCACGAATGCTGCTGATACCGGATCGGCGCCGTTCAACGTCAGGTTTCTACGTCACCGAAAAAGCGTTAGAGGGCCTGGTTTTCGAGGGCGTAAAATTGGTTGGGCATGCAGCCCGTAAAGTCCTTGTAATCCCTGACCAAATGCTGGTATTCGTAATAACCGCATTGTAGCGCAATGGTAAGCCAGTCTTTTAGAACACGAACCGGTACACCTCGCGCAAGGGCAGCGTGAGGTCCGGCCCATCCAGCCGGATGGCATCGTCGAGCAGGGTGTACACCTGGTCGGGCGGCCACTGGCCGGAGGCATCGCGGTGGTACACCCGCACCCACACTGCTTTGGGGTTTACGATCAGGTAGGCTTGCAGGGATTCGATTTTCCGGTACGCGTCGAGTTTGCTGCCGAAGTCCTGCATGGCCGTGCCCGGAGAAAGCACTTCGATCAGCACCACGGGGTCGCGTTTGGTAACCGGGTCAGCTTTGTCCCGTTCCGAGCAGGTCACCATCACGTCGGGCAGCCGGTATTCTTCGTCTTCCCCGATCACCAGCCGGACGTTCTCAGTGTACACCCGGCACCCTTTCGGGTAAAAGTGATTTGCCAGCAGTTGGAAACAATTCAGTACAATCTGGTTGTGCTTGTCGGTGGTATAGTCCTCACACCGGATGATCTCTCCGTGGGCGTATTCGTACCGTTCCCCTTCTTTGGCGTCCCGCACCAGGGCTTCGTACTCGGCCACCGAATAAAATTGTCGTTTAAGCTGTGCGTCTCCCATCCCTTTAAATTAGCTTTTTTTGTTTTTAACGTCAACTTTACGCCTGCCAAATAACGCTCCCCATGCAAGTACCCCCTGATGCTGACGGTAACGGGAAAATAATTTACCAGGATGGCCCCGTCCGGATCACGGTGAGCCGCCGGGCGGGGACCGAAACGGTACACCTGCTCCAAGGGACGGTGTACGGCACCAGCGGGCCCCGGTACCAGCACACCGGCCAGGCGCAAAAGGCGCACGAGATTGCCGCGCCCCGCTACTTCGAAGCCTGGGCCGGCGCCACGCTGGCCGGCACCTATTGCCTTTCCGAAAGAACCGTCCGGACCCCCGCCGGGCCGGTGACGGGCTTTTACGGCCGCTACCTGTCGGTCCACCCCGACCACGGCGGCAAAGGGTACGGGCGGCTGCTCAAAAGGGAAGCGGTTGCCTACGCGGCGGGGCAGACCCCGCAGCCCCACGTGTTTTACTCCTACATCGAAGAAGCCAACGGCCGTTCCATGCGCCTCTCCACCGGGGCAGGTTTTTCGAGCCTGGCTACCCTGGAAGCCATCCTGTTTTCGCGGCCTTACCCGAAACCGGATGCCCGGGTGAGCCGCCTGCCCGCCGCCCGGTACCCCGAAATGCGGCAACGCCTCCAAACGGCCTACGATTCGTACACGCTGGTGCAGTTCGAACACCTGTTCTACGGGGGAAATTACTTCGTGCTCGAAGAAGGCGGCGAAATCGTGGCGGGGGTGCAGGCCAACCCGGTGCGGTGGCGCATCGTCGACATGCCGGGCCTCGCGGGCAAACTGGTCATGCACGTGGCGCCGCACCTGCCCGTGCTGGGACGGCTCGTGAACCCCGACCGGTACGCGTTTGCGGCGCTGGAAGCCCTCTACGTACCGCCCGGCCGCGAGGCGGCTTTGCTCACGCTGCTGGAAGGCGTACTGGCCGAACTCGGCTACACCTCGGCCCTGCTCATGGCCGACGTACAAGCCCCGGTAGCGCAGTGGCTGAAACGCTCCGGCCGGTTGGGCATCATGAACGCCCTCAAAAAGAACATCTTTACGCAAGTGATGGCAAAGGCCAACGGGTTGACCCTGGACCAGGTAAAAGCGTTCCCGGCGCAGCCCGTCTACACGTCGGCCTTCGATTACACCTGAGCCGGGCCGGCAACGCGTACCCGAACCCCGGTGCGTCCCGGCATTGTAAAACCCGGTTTGGAAAATACCTGGATGATTCGTTTATTTTGGGGAGAAACGCGCCACGTACATGATCTTGGAGAAGGAGACGACCGCCGGGGAAGAGACGACCGCCCGGCAACAGGCTTGCAAAACCTGCGGCCACGCGTTTGCGGGCCGGTACTGCAACCAGTGCGGCGAGAAAGTGATCGAGCCCCGGGACCTGTCGGTGCGGCACTACCTGGAAGACATCTTCAACGCCTTTACCTCGCTGGACGCCAAAGTGTGGCGCACCGTCCGGTTGGTTGCCCGGGCGCCGGGCGGCCTGAGCCGGGCGTACATGGAGGGCCGGCGCAGCCCCTACCTCAAGCCGCTTTCCATCTTCTTGCTGGCCAACCTGGTCTACTTCCTGCTGCCCTTCTTCGAAACGTTCAATTCCCGGTTGGACACCCAACTGTCGGGCCGGCCCCACAGCCGGATTGCCAACCGGCTGGTCGATGCGTACATGCGCGAAAAGAAGATTACCACGCCGGTATTCCGGGAGCGGTACGAGGCCAGGTCCACCGAAAACGCCAAGCTGCTGCTCATCGTGCTGGTGTTTCTCATCAGCGTGCCCCTCGGGGTGGCAAACGTGGGCAAGCAACCCTACCTGGCCGGGCACATTACGCTGGCCTTCGAAATCATGAGCTTCAACCTGCTGTTCAACGCCATTGCCCTCGGCGTGGTGGCCTACGGGATATTCTACGCGGGCCAATGGCTCGAAATTGAGCTGTTGCCCCTCATCAATGCCCTGGTGAATCCGTTTGTGTTCATTACCAACGGGTATTTCCTCTACCGGGCCGAAAGGACATTCTACGGCTGCGCGCCGCGCGAAAGCCTGTGGCGGATGGCGCTGGTCGTGCCGAGCCTGTTTGCCGCGCTGGGGGCGTATCGCACCATCCTGTTCTTCGTCACGTTCTACTCCCTGGCCTGAAGGCGGGGCGGCCGTGGTGCTGCGCCAAAAAAACAGTACCTTTCCCATTTATTATGAATAAGTACGAAAGGCTGAAAGCGGAACTCCAGGCAGCCGGCTCGGGAAAAATGAAGGTATTTGGCGCGTCGATGCTGCCCATCCTCAAATCGGGCACCCTGCTCACGTTCCGGCGGCAGGAACACTACGCCACCGGCGACATTGTGTTTTGCAAGGTGAAGGGCCGCTACATTGACGTCCACAAAATCGTTGCCGCGGACGCCAGCCGGGGGTACCTGATCGCCAACAACCACGGCTTCGAGAACGGCTGGACCAAGCAGGTTTTCGGCCGGGCCGTGCGGGCCGAGTTTGGCGGCCAGGCGAAAGACTTGTAAAGACCTCATCCTGATCATTCGGCCATGAACGACCGGTATACCCTTTCCACCGACAAGGCGCGGCTCGACGTGACGCGCATCCACGCCCTGCTGACGGAGCAGGCGTACTGGGCCCGCAACCGCTCCCCCGAAACCGTCCGGCAGTCCATTGAACATTCGCTGTGCTTCGGCGCGTACGAAGGGTCCGAACTGGTGGGTTTTGCGCGGGTGGTCACCGACTACGCCGTCATTGCCTGGCTGCTCGACGTGCTGGTGGTCCAAGCCCACCGCGGGGAAGGCATCGGCAAAGCCCTGGTGGAGGCCGTGCTGGGCCACCCCGACCTCCGGAACGTACGGCGGTGGATGCTCGGCACCCACGATGCGCACGGCTTGTACCGGCAGTACGGCTTCGGCGAACTGGCCAACCCCGGCTTGTTCATGGAACGGATCAACGCCGGCTACCCGTAGTACGCCCCGTTCCCGCCGGCGGGCACCCCAAAAAGACAACCAGGATGAACATTCAACTGCGCGAAGACCGCGACCTCCCTCCAGACCAGGTGCTGGCCCTGTACCGCGCCAACGGCTGGTCGTCGGCCGAAAAACCGGAACTGCTGCTCAGCGGCTTGCGGCACGCCCACGGGCTGGTCACGGCCTGGGACGGGGCGCAACTGGTGGGGCTCGGCACCGCCCTGTCGGATGGGCACCTGGTGGTGTACTACGCCCACCTGCTGGTGCATCCCGCCTACCAGCGGCGGGGCATCGGCAAGCAGATCATGGCGGCTTTCGCCGGGAAATACGGCCACTTTCACCAGCAGATCCTGGTGGCCGACGGGAAAGCGGTCCATTTTTACCGGCAGTGCGGTTTTGTGCGGGCCGGGGAGAGCCAGCCCATGTGGATTTACCAGGGCAACGAACACTGACCAGCCGCCGGAAAGGGAGCGGGTACGCAACGAAATGACCGCATGAAAAGGACCATTGTATTTTTACTGCTGTTGTGGGGCGTTACGCACTGCCGGAATCACGCCGGAAACGCCCCCCGCCTGGATGCCGGCCGCCTGACGGAACTCAACCGCCAACTGAGCGAAAAAGCCCTGGCGCCCCGGGTGCTGGTCAATAAGATCGAAATCAGTTGCCAGAACCAGGTCAAGGCGCTCAGCCGCGACCTGACCCGCCTGGAATACCTGACCATCCTGCGCGACGAACACTTTGCCGCCCTGCCCGAAGAAATGCAGGGGAACCAACAGGCGCTGGATGAGGCAACGCGGGCCCTCACGCCCGATACGCTGGCGCAAATCCTGGCCGCCAACCGGGAGTGGTCGGTGCCCTTGCCCAACGCTTCCGGCGACGTCCGGATCAGCATTACCCGCGACGGGCTGGCCGAAAACCGGCGGCAGGGGCAGGCAGTGCTCAGTTGGCTGGCAGGGGAAAAGCTCATCGACGAAACCGAACGCGAACGGATGGGCGAGGCCATCAAAAAGAGCACCCTCCTGGTTCCGCACCAGGCCTACGACCTGATGTTGCGGGAACTGCGGGAACCGGACCAGGAGCCGCATTGATCCAACATTTCAAAATTCATCCGGTAGAATGATACCAGCATTCACCTGATTAAATGGATAAATTGGAGGATATTTATTTGATAAGAAAGTGTTCCACACCACCTGGACCTTGAAAAGCAACCCGTTGCAGCCCCTGGGGCTCTGGCTCAATTTTGCCCAACTGTTCTACTTTCCCTTCCTGGTGTTCGTGCTCCTCAAAAACCCCGACTACTTCGTAATGACCTACGTGATCATTACCGGCGCCCATTTCTTCCCGTACGCCTGGTATTACAACGAGAAAGCGTACGCCGTGGCGGCCGGGGTCATTGCGGTGGGGGCGCTGCTGACCGGGCTGCGGGTGCCGGCCGAAAGCATGTACCTGGACCTGGTGCCCCTGGGCATGTCCGCGGCGTTGCTGGGGCTCGCCGGGCTCATTTACGCGTCGTACCGCCGCAAGAAAAACCACCCGCCCCGTCCCGTGGGGGCGCAAGGATGAGTTGCCCCGGGCGGGGCCGCACCAACCTTTGTCCCGGCCGCTCCGTTCTGAGGATTGTACCCCGCCGATCCCATTGAAAAACCTGCATCCTTACCGGGCGTCCGTGCTGTACCTGGCGCTGCTGGGCGTGCTGGCCCTCACCGTCAGCTCCGGGCTCACGTACCTGGTGTACCGCTACGAACCCTACATCCTCGACTTCGGCTGGCCGCACTGGACGCTGTTTTTCGTGGTGGTAAGCTTTACCATGGCGTTTGCCCTCACGCCCACCACGTTTACGGCCCTGCTGGGTGGCTACTTCCTGGGCTGGGCCTCCCTGCCGCCCATGGTGGTGGCCTACCTGGCGGCGGCCTACATCGGGTACCAGGTCGCCGGCCGGGTAGTCGGCGACCGGCTGCTCAATACCCTGGTAAGCAGTCCCAAGGCCCGCAACGCCGTCGAAAACCTGCGTAGCGGTCAGACGAAAGTCATCATCCTGGCCCGCCTCTCGCCGGTGCTGCCCTTCGCCGTCATGAACGTGGTGCTGGCCATGCTGAAGGTAGACCTGAAAAAGTACCTGGGGGCCAGCTTGGTAGGAATGCTGCCGCGGACGGCCCTCACGGTGTTTGCCGGTACGCAGGCCCGCAACATCCGGCAACTGCTCGAAAACCCCGACGACAACAGCTTCATCCGGACGGGGCTCATCCTGCTCACCGTGGCTTCCGTGGGCGGCCTGGTGTACGTATTCACCCGTATTTTCACCCGCACGGCGGCCGGCTCCCCGGGCCGGTAAGGTTTGCGGCCTTTCCATCCTTTTTTTGCGGCCAGGCGGGCCGCCCCGCAGGCAATTCCCGGACCGGGAAAAAGCGGCCGGCGTACCCCTTGCGGTGCGTTGTTTTTTTTACTAAACTCGCGTTCCGCATTACCCTCCCAACCACTGCCAGCTGCTGAAAAAAGAATTGTAACCCGTTAGGGCTCCCTAGCTTTTTCCCTTTTTGCATCACTTTCCTTTTCCTTTTATTCTCTCCGTATGAAACCCAATGGATTGCGTTTCCTGCTGCCGGCGTGCGTAGCCGGCATGCTGCTTTGCCTGTCAACATCCCTGTTCGCCCAACCGGCCCCCATGAAGTTTGGCAAAGTAGAAATGGCCGAACTCGAGATGAAGTCGTACGCCCCCGACACCAGCGCCGAAGCGGTGATCCTGGGCGATTACGGCAGTTCGTATTTCAAGTACGGCCCCGATGGTTTTTTTATCGTGCACGACCGGCACGTGCGGATCAAAATCCTCAAGAAGTCGGGCTATGACTGGGCTACCGTGAAGGTTCCCTTTTACCGCGCCAGCAACAGCAGCGAGGAAAAAATCTCTTCCATCAACGGGTATTCCTACAACGTGGCCGGCGGCAAGGTGGTAAAGGAAAAGCTGACCCGGGAGGCCATCTTCGAGGAGAAAAAAAGCGCCAACTGGTACACCAAGAATTTTACGATGCCCAACGTGAAGGAAGGCTCCGTGCTCGAATACGAGTACACCATCACTTCGGACTTCCTGTTCAACCTGCGCGAATGGGAATTCCAGAACACCGTTCCCGTGGCCTGGAGCGAATACCGCGTCGTCATTCCCGAATACTTCCGCTACCGGCTCCTCTCCTCGGGCTACGAACCCTTCCAGGTAAGCGAAACGGGCCAGAAGTCGGTGGACTTCCAGGTTAAAATTGAGGGAGAAACGGTGTCCCGCGGAGGCTTTACGTCGGCGGAACGGATACCGACCCGCTTCGAGAGCGTAACGGCCAACGCCACCACCTACCGCTGGGCCACCAAGGACGTACCCGCCCTGCGCGACGAACCGTTCATCACCACCCTGCAGGATTACATTACCAAGATTGAGTTTGAACTCTCGAGCACCAAGTATCCCGGCCAGCTCGAAAAGCCCGTGACCAGCAACTGGAATGCCGTGAACGAGATGCTGCTGCACGACGAAAGCTTCGGTGGGCAACTCAACCGGACCGGGTTTGCCAAAGACATGATGGGGGTGGTAAAAGCCAAGGCCACCGGGCCCGCTGAGCAGATTGCCCTCCTCTACGACCTGGTGCGCAAGTCGGTAAAGTGGGACGGCCGCAAAACCATGTTTGCCGAAAGCACCAAGAAAGCCTTTGAAAACCACACGGGCAACGCCGCCGACGTGAACCTGCTGCTGGTGGGCCTGCTGCGCGACGCGGGCTTCGACGCCAACCCGGTGATCCTGAGTACCCGCGACCACGGCCGCCTGCTGGAGAGCTACACCATGCTCACCAAGTTCAACTACGTGATTGCCCACGTGAACCTCGACGGCAAGGACTTGCTGCTCGACGCCACCGATCCGCTGCTGATGCCCTCGGTGCTGCCCACCCGGTGCCTCAACGGGGCGGGGCGCCTCATCAGCAAGAAGGAAGGCCGGTGGGTGCCCCTGCATACTTCCGAAAGGTTGTCGCAGGTAACCAGCGTGCGCCTCAAACTCGACGCGGAAGGGCAGTTCAAGGGAACGGTTGACCTGTCGGAAGGCGGTTACGCAGCCCTGCCCGCCCGGAAAATGATCCTCGGGGAAGGCCAGGAGAAGTACGCCGAAAACCTGCGCAAAACCAAATCCCAGTGGCAGATCGAAAAGCTCGACATCAAAAACGCCGAGAAACTGGGTGAGGCCTTGGGCATTACCTGCCAGGTAGCCATTGCCGAAGGCGCCCAGATGGCCGGCAACCTGATCTACCTGAAGCCCCTGGTGACGGAAGGTTTGCCGGAGAACCCCTTCAAGAATGACGTGCGTAAGTTTCCCGTGGATTTCGGCACGCCCATCGACCGGACCTTCGTGGGCAGCTACACCGTGCCCGACGGGTACGTGGTGGAGGAGATGCCCAAGAACATTGTGCTGGACCTGCCCGAAAAAGGCGGCCGGTTTACGTTCATGGCCGCCCAGAACGGCAACGTGATCCAGGTGACCAGCAAGATCAGCCTCCGCAAGTCGCTCTACCTGCCCGAGGAGTACGCCCACCTGAAAGAATTTTACCACCAGATCGTGAGCAAACACGCCGAACAGATCGTTCTTAAAAAGCAATAACCGCCCAACCCCATGATCCACAAACTCCTCCTGGCCACCGGGCTCCTGCTGGGGCCGGGCCTGCTGCACGCCGCCGACGGCAACTACCCGGTGCGCAGCATTCCGGCCGCCCTTAAGGAAAAGGCCCACGCCGTGGTACGCATGCACGAGACCATCTACACGGTGAAGAACGTGGGCGAAACCACAACGAAGACCCATTCCGCGGTTACCCTGCTAAACGCGCAAGCCAAAGACCGGGCCCACCTGGTCGTATACTACAATACCGCCTTCGACAAAGTCGGTCAAATTGAGGGGACGATGTACGACGAATGGGGACAGGTGATTGAAAGAATCAAAAAGTCAGACATTCAAGACGTTAGTTCCATCGGTGATATTTCCCTGTTTGCCAGCAGCCGGGTTAAAATTGCCGAGTTCAAGCACCTGCAATACCCGTGCACGGTGGAGTTTGTGTACGAGGAAAGTAGCAATAATACGATGTTCTACCCCACCTGGCAACCGCAGAATGATGAATACGTTGCCATTGAACAGGCTGCTTTCCGGGTGTTGATGCCCAAAGAACTGGACTTACGGTATAAGGAACTGAACCTCGGGCAAGCCAAGGCCGTCATCGCAAACGCGGGAGAAAGCAAGACGTATTCCTGGGAGCTAAAAAGCCTCCCCGCGGTGGTGAAGGAGCCCTACAGCCCGCTGTTGGTGGAAGTAACGCCCGTGGTTTACACCGCGCCTACGGAATTCCAGATGGGAAACACCAAGGGCAGCATGAAAACCTGGGAAGCCTTCGGCAAGTGGGATTACGAGTTGAACGCCAACCGGGACGTGCTCCCGGAAGAGGTTAAACAAAAGGTAATCAAGCTCACTGCCGATGCCAAAGACCCGGCCGACAAGGTCCGCAAGGTGTACGAATACTTGCAGGGGCATACCCGGTACATCAGCATCCAGCTCGGCATCGGCGGCTGGCAGACTTTCGAAGCCAAAACCGTGGCGGAAAAAGGGTACGGGGATTGCAAGGCGTTGTCCAATTACACGATGGCTATGCTGAAGGCCGTAGGCATTCCCTCCTACTGCACCTCCATCATGGCCGGCGACGACCGGCCCCCTACCGCCGCTGATTTCCCCAACAGCCATTTCAACCACGCCATTCTGTGCGTGCCCCTCCAGAAGGACACGGTTTGGCTCGAATGCACCAGCCAGACGGCGCCGTTCGGCTACATGGGCAGTTCCACGAGTGACCGGTACGCGTTGCTGGCTACCCCGGCGGGCGGTAAACTGGTGAAAACCGCTTCCTACAACGCGTTGTACAACCAGCAAAACCGGAAGGCCGATGTGGTTCTCAATGCCGACGGCGACGCCACGGTAGAAGTGACCGCCGCCAATACGGGTTTCAAACAGGAAGAGGCCAGCTACGTGCTTCATTCTTTCTCCCCGGAAGACCAGAAAAAGTGGCTTTACAAGCGGATAAAAATTCCCAGCTTCGAGATCAACAAGTTTTCGCTCACCCAGGAGAAGCACCGCGTTCCGGCCGTCACCGAAAAACTTTCCCTGACGGTTCGCAAGTGCGCTTCCAAAAGCGGTACCCGGGTGTTCCTGGTCCCCAACCTGCTGTCGGCCTGGAGCCAGGTGCCGCCCGCCGTGGAGAACCGTAAAATGGAAGTGGTGCTGGACATGGATTTCATTGATACGGATACCGTAGTGTACCGCCTGCCCAAAGGCTTCGGCGTAGAGTTCGTGCCCGAAAAGGTGGCGTTCGCCTCCCTGTTCGGCACGTACAGCGCCTCCGCCACGGCCACCAACGACGTGCTTACCTACGTGCGCCGCGTGAGCATGAAAAAGGGCCGCTACCCCGCCGCCACGTACACGGAACTCCAGGATTTCTACCGCAAAGTGGTAAAAGCCGACAAAATGCAGGTCGTCTTCGTCAACAAAGGAACGTAACATACGGAGACCGCAGACCGGAGGAAGGGAGACGGGAGGAGGATTGGGAAGGAAGCTTGGGCGGGGATGTAGTACAAATTGATAGAAGAAAGGGAGAAGGGAAAAAGGGGAACTGACGAAAGCCGGATGCGTCAGCTCCTCTTTTTCCCTTCTCCCTTTTTGCTCAATCCCTTCGCGTTGCCGTCCATTTTCCGCCCAATATGGGTACGCCTCTTCCGGTCTCCCGTCTCCTTTACTTGCACTTTTCCGCGAGCAGCGGTTTGGATTCGGCTTCGCCGAGTTCGGCCGAAATGCCCCATTCGCGGCAGGCGGCTTCCGTTTTGCCCTGCGCCGCGTAGGCCAGCCCGAGGAAGTGGTGGACCAACTCCACGCCCGGAGTTTTCTGCATGGCCTTCCGGAAGTTGGCAGCCGCCAGGTCCGGTTGCCCTTTTTTGAGTTCGTACAGGCCCGCGTTCCGGTACGCCCAGCCGTTGGTGCTGTCTTTGGCCAGGGATCGTTGCACGTCGGCCATGCCCTCCTCCAGTTGGCCCCGCATCAGCTTCACGTAGCCGCGGTTGTTGAGGTAGTACGGCTGTTCCGGCTTCAGTTGCAGGGCCTGGTCGAGCAGTTCGAGGGCCTTGTCGTACTCCCCGTTGCGGGCCCGGATCAGGCCCAGGTTGTTGTAGGCAAAGTCCTGCCGGGGGTCCAGGGCGATGGCTTTCTGAAAATCCACGTTGGCCGCGTCGTACTGGCGGAGGTTGAATTTGAGGAAGCCCCGGTTCACGTAGGCTTCCGCGTTGTCGGGGTCCAGCGACAGGGCCCGGTCAAAGTCGGTAACGGCGCCGCGGTAATCGTTGGTCTGCACTTTCACCAGGGCCCGGCTCAGGAACACCTTGGCCGTGTCTTTGTAAATTTCCGCCACCCGGTTCAGGTCGGTGAGGCTTTGCGGGTACTGGCCCAGCTTCTCGTAGGCGTTGGCCCGGTTGTAGTAGGCATCCGTGTAGGTGGGAGCCAGCCGGATGGCCTCGTTGTAGTCGGCAATGGCGCCGTTGTAGTCGCCGATCTCGTACCTGGCAATGCCCCGGTTGTTGTAGGCGTCGGCAAACGTCTTGTCCGACTGGATGGCCTCGTTGTACAGCTGGATGGCCTGCCGGAATTCCCGTTCCTGCAATTTAAGGTTGCCGCGCAGGAAGAAGCGAAGCGTAGCGTCGTCGCGGCTGGAACCGTTGCAGGCAGCGAGGAAAAGCAGCAGGGGAAGCAAATGGAAAATGGAAAATGAAAAATGGAAAACGGCCGGACGCCGGTCAACCGGGAGCCGGGTAGAAGGATGTCCTTGTGATGCCTGCGTTACTTGCTGCCATGTGTTGCGCGACCAGTCATTTTCCATTTTCAACTGCAATTTTTCAATTGATATTCGTGAACCTATAGAAAACGCCCAAGGGTAGCCTTTTGTTGAACGAATCGGGCAGGTAAAGCTCCCCGTACTCGGGCTGCGACACCTTGCCGAAGCAGGATTGGATGAGGTTGTCGACGATCAGCGCCGAGAAGCCGAGCGAATACAGGTTCAGGATCAGGTAGTGCTGCCTGGGGTCGAGCAGGTCGGCGCAGTGCTTGAGCAGTTCGTTGATGTGTTCTTCGAGCAGCCACTTTTCGCCCTCCGGTCCCCGGCCGTAGGCGGGCGGGTCGAGGATGATGCCGTGGTAGCGGCTGCCCCGTTTCACTTCCCGCTTCACGTACTTCATAGCGTCGTCCACGATCCAGCGGATGTTGTCGAGGCGGCTGGCCTCCATGTTGTCGCGGGCCCAGCTCACCACCTGCTTCACCGAATCTACGTGCACCACCTCGGCGCCGGCGGCCTTGGCGGCCAGCGAGGCCCCGCCCGTGTAGGCAAACAGGTTGAGCACCTTTGGCTTGTCGAGGCGGGCCGTCTTTTCGTAGATGTAGTCCCAGTTGCTGGCCTGCTCCGGGAAGATGCCCACGTGTTTGAACGACGACAGGGCGATTTTAAAGGTCAGTTGCAGCTTGTCGTGCCCGTAATGCATCAACCACCGGTCCTTCATGCCCCGCTTGAGTTCCCACTGCCCCTTTTCGGGGTTGTTCTTCTCCTTGCGGAAGGTAGCCGACGCCCGGCGTTGCCATTCCTCGCCGGGGAGCGACTTGTCCCACACGGCCTGCGGCTCGGGCCGGGCCAGCACGTAGTCCCCGAACTTTTCCAGTTTTTCGAAGCCGCCCGAATCCAGCAGTTGGTATTCCTTCCAGTGGGCCGGCGCCAGTAGTTTGATCATGTCCGTCAACCTCCGTTTGCAAGTTGACCAATTTGACCGAAAAGAAAGACGGGTCGGTGCGAAAACGGGCAAAAGAATACCATGTCAGATTTACCCCGCTTTTGCACCGCCCGCCGGGGTTACTTCCCCGGGCCGCCCAGCCCGGAAGGGGGCCGGTGGAGCCGCTGCCGCACCGGGTGGGGGCCGGGTGGGCTTCCCGGCCGGGAAAAACCGCCGGCACGGGCCGGGGCAAACGGGTAAATACGCTTCGGTGGCACCCGCGTAACGGCGGTTCCCGGGGGCCGGCACCCGGTTTGTCGCAAAACGGGCCGGGAGACGTCCCCGGCATGTAGCCACTCGTTGGAAATTACACCTGCCGCCGGCGGCCCGGCCCGTGGCCGGCTTGCAATACGGGCCAAATCGCTTTTCTTTACTATAGAAATTCCTGTTCTACAACCCATTGAAGGCCAGCATGAAACGCAGTGTGTTTTCCGAAAATGTATTCGCCCGGATCGGCGTCGTTACCCTGGCGAGTACCCTCGTCCTGGTGTGTTCCCTGTTTTACTACCTGGCCTTCCGGGTGGTGGACGCCGACAACGACGCCAAAGCCATTACCGTCCGCCTCACCTCGCAGGGGGTGGTTGACAAGATTGACCGGAATTTCTACGAACGTTTCGGCGACGTGCAGGCGTACGCCTACAACCAGCTGGCCCGGCAGGCCCTCGACAGCGGCGCCGCCACCCCCGCCCTGCAGCAGTTCGTGAACACCATGACGGCCTACTACGTGCTCTACGACCTGATGATGATCTGCGACCTGCACGGGAAAGTGCTGGTAACCAACACCACCGACAAAGCCGGCGACCCCATTGACCCCAGCGCGGTACTGGCCCGCACCTACGACCATACCGACTGGTTCAAAGCCTGCACCACCGGCAACGGCCCCGAAGGCGGCGCCTGGTATTCGGACTTCATGACCAACCGCGAGGTGGCCCGTATGTACGGCTCCGACGGCTACGGAATGGCGTTTGCAGCGCCCATCCGCGACGACAATGGCAAACTGCTCGGCGTGTGGTACAATTTTGCCAGCTGGCGCGAAGTCACGCAGGCGATCCGGGCGGAGGCCGAAGCCGAACTGCGCAAAACCGACCCCGACGCCCACATCCTGCTTACCAATGCCGACGGCCGCCTCATCGACGCCACCGACGCCCAACTGGTGCGCGACAAAATCCAGTTTACCGAAGGGGCAACCGCCGATGCCAGCCAGGGCCGCGTGCTGGCTGCCCGCGGGCTGGACCTGGATGCCTTCGTGAGCGGCTGGGCCACGGCCGCGGGCGCCTACACCTACAAGGGCAACGCCTGGAAAGCCGCCACCCTGCTCTCGCGGTCGGCCATCGGCTGGGCCACGTTCTTCTCCGGCGACCTGCTGCCGGTGATCGTGGTCGCCCTGCTGCTGATCTCGTCGCTGGGCCTCTACATTTACTTCTACTTCAGCAAGGAGATCATCCGCAAGATCAACCGGGTGAAGGATAACCTGGAAGCCCTGGCCGCGGGTGAACTCATTGATACGCCCGGCGCGACGGGCCACAACGAAATTGCCCGCATGACCCGCTCCCTGGCGCACCTGGTGGATTCGCTCAAGCAAAAGGCCGCCTTTGCCGACGAGATTGCCACGGGCAACCTGGACACCGGCCTGCCGGGCCTCAGCCGCCGCGACGTGCTGGGCAACTCGCTGGTGAACATGCGCGACCAACTCAAAAAGGTGGCCGAAGAAGACCGCCGGCGCAACTGGACCACCGAAGGGCTGGCGACTTTCGGCGAGGTCATGCGGTCGGGCCACGAGTTCAAGGCCTTGTGCAACGACGTGCTGGCCCGGGCGGTGCAGTACCTCCGCGCCAACCAGGGCGCCCTCTTCCTGACCCGCACCGACGAAGCGGGCAACGTCACGCTGCACCTGTCGGCCTGCTACGCCTACAACCGCAAAAAACACCTTGAGAAGACCATCCACCCCGGCCAGGGGCTGGTAGGACAGGCGTACCTGGAAGGGGAAGTGATCTACCTGACGGAAGTACCGCGGGGCTACGTAGCCATCACCTCGGGCCTTGGGGAGGCCGTCCCGGACAGTCTCCTGATCGTGCCCTTGAAAGTGAACGGGGTTATTGAAGGAGTGCTGGAACTGGCCGCCTTCGGGCCGTACGAACCCTTCGAAATCGGGTTTGCCGTCAAACTGGCCGAAGACATTGCCGCCACGCTGGCCACGGTCCGTACCGCCGAAAGAACCCGCCAACTGCTCGAACAGTCGCAGGCGCAGGCCGAGGAGATGCGGGCCCAGGAGGAAGAAATGTTGCAAAACATGGAAGAGATGCGGGCCACGCAGGAAGAATTCCACCGCACCGAACGGGAGTACCGCCAGCAGGTCACCACGCTGCAACAGGCCGTCGCCGACCTGAAAGCCCGCCTCATCCCAGGATCAGGATTAGCAGGATTAAGAGAGGAGCAGGAGGGATCGGGATTAACCGGATTAAGCGATTACCAGGATCTGGAACGCAGTAATGTGAAGGTCTGAACCATGATTTACCTGATGAAATGATGGCCCTGATATTGAGCACTTCATGACCGGCACTTCATCAGGGTCATCAAGCAAATCAAGGTTCAGACCATCCTGGTCATCCTTTAATCCGGTTAATCCCGATCCCTCCTGCTCATCCGGATCAAGAGTCCAGCACACTCATCAGGTACTTGCCGTATCCGCTTTTTACGAGGGGCTTGGCGATTTCTTCGAGTTGCCCGGCCGTAATGAACCCTTCGCGGTAGGCTACTTCTTCAATGCAGCCGATCTTGAGCCCCTGCCGTTCTTCGATGACCTGCACGAAATTGCCGGCCTGCATGAGGGAGGCAAACGTACCCGTATCGAGCCAGGCCGTGCCCCGGTCGAGGATGCCTACCTTTAACCGGCCCCTTTCCAGGTACGCTTTGTTCACGTCCGTAATTTCGTATTCGCCGCGGGCACTGGGCTTGAGGCTTTTGGCAATGGCGATTACGTCGTTGTCGTAGAAGTACAGGCCCGGCACGGCGTAGTTCGACTTGGGCGAAGCCGGCTTCTCCTCAATGGAAATGGCCCGTTTGTCTTTGTCAAACTCCACCACGCCGTACCGTTCGGGGTCGTTCACGTGGTAGGCAAACACCACCCCGCCGTCGGGACTGTTGTTGGCCCGCAGCAGTTTGCGGAAGCCGCTGCCGTAAAAAATGTTGTCGCCCAGCACCAGGGCCGCCTTGTCGTTGCCCACAAACGGCGCCCCGATCACGAAGGCCTGGGCCAGCCCGTTGGGTTCGGGCTGCATGGCGTAGGAGAAGTTGCACCCGATGGTACGGCCGTCGCCCAGCAGTTTCTGGAACATGGGCAGGTCGTGCGGGGTAGAGATGATGAGAATGTCTTGGATGCCCGCCATCATCAGCGTCGACAGCGGGTAGTAGATCATCGGCTTATCGTACACGGGCATCAGTTGTTTGCTGACGGCCAGGGTAAGCGGGTGCAAGCGGGTACCGGAACCTCCGGCCAGGACAATACCTTTCATGGGGAGTTAGGGAGTTTAGGAGTTAGAGAGTTTGAGAATTAGGGAGTTCAAGCGTTAAGAGAGTCAGGAAGTGTGGGAGATAAGGCGGTGCAGCTACGCAGGCCACTCACCGGATTCTCAAACTCTCAAGCTCCTAAACTCCCTAACTCCTAAACCCCCGCACGCTTGAACCATTCCAGCGTAAGCCGCAGGCCCTCGGCAATGCGGACGGTGGGCTGGTAGCCGAGCAGTTGCCGGGCCTTGGAAATGTCGGCGAGGCTATCGCGGATGTCACCGGGACGCGGGTCGGCGTACACCGGTTCCACGCCCGAACCGGCGGCGTGTTTGAGCAGGTGAAACAACTGGTTGAGCGACGTACGGTCGCCCACGGCCACGTTGTACACCTGGTTGATAGCCGCATGTGGCGCAAACAGGGCCCGGAGGTTGGCCTGCACGGCGTTGGCTACAAACGTAAAGTCGCGGGTCTGCTCACCGTCCCCGTGGATGACGGGCCGCGTACCGGTCAGGATGGACTTAACCAGGAGCGGAATGACGGCCGCGTAGGCGCCTTCCGGGCTTTGCCGCGGTCCGAACACGTTGAAATACCGCAGGCCGACCAGTTCCATGCCGTAAGTACGGGCAAACACGTCGGCGTACAACTCATTGACGTACTTGGTAACGGCGTAAGGCGACAGCGGCCGGCCGATTTCGTGTTCCACCTTGGGCAGTTTCTGGCTGTCGCCGTAGGTGGAGGAGGAGGCCGCGTATACGAGCCGCCTCACCCCGGCGTCGCGGGCGGCCACCAGGATGTTGAGGAAGCCATTAATGTTGACGGCGTTGGTGGTGAGCGGGTCGTGGATGCTGCGCGGTACGGAGCCCAGGGCGGCCTGGTGCGACACAAAGTCGATGTCCGTGCAGGCCCGGCGGCACGTTTCGGGCTCCCGGATGTCGCCCCGCACCAATTCGAGGCGGGGATTTTTGACGAACGGCGCCAGGTTTTGCTCAAAGCCCGTCGCGTAGTTGTCGAGTACCCGCACTTTGCCCGCTCCGTGGTGGAGGAGGTATTCAACGAGGTGGGAGCCGATGAAGCCCGCCCCGCCCGTTACCAGGAACGCGTAGGCACCCAGGTTTTCCTTTTGGAAAGGCGTTTCGTACATAAATGCTGTTGCGCAAAAGAGTTATGTGCGAAATTAAAGGAGTTACGCGGCCCGTAAAAATGGGCACGGCCCCCACACCTGTAATAAATCGCCCCGCAAGGGGCCAAATGCGCGGCGGGGAAGGAACCGGGCCCCGCTTTTGCGCCCGGCCGGGCGTCCCCGGAACGGCGCGTCAGGTGCCGGTGCCGCCCGTCACCACCGGTTGCAACACCTGCCACACGTTCTGCGACACGATGCGGTGGCCTTCGGCCGTGGGGTGAATGCCGTCGGGCTGGTTGAGGTCCGGCACGCCGCCCACGCCTTCGAGCAGGAAGGGAATCAGGGTGGCGTTGTTTTTCCGGGCCAGTTCCCGGAAAATTTCCCGGAACTCGGAGGTATACGCGGCGCCCAGGTTGGGCGGAAGCTGCATGCCGGCAATCACGAGTTGCGCCCCGGGGCTTTTCTGCCGCACCGTGTCGATGATGGCTTGCAGGTTTTGCCGCGTGGAGGCCAGCGGAATGCCCCGCAACCCGTCGTTGGCCCCGAGTTCGAGCACGAACACGTCGATGGGCTGGCGCAGCACCCAGGAGATGCGGCTCTTGCCGCCGGCCGAAGTTTCGCCGCTGAGCCCCGCGTTGATGACTTTATAATTAAGATTGGCCGAATCGAGCTTTTCCTGGATGAGGGCCGGGAAGGCCTGGGCGGGTTCGAGGCCGTAGCCGGCCGTGAGGCTGTTGCCGAAAAACAAGATCGTCTTTTGCTTCGCCCCGCTTTCGTCTGCGCCGCCGGGGGCTTTGGCCGCCGTTTCCTGTCCGGCCGTCTGCGTATCCTGCTGCTGCCCGCAGCCGGCCAGGGTCAGCAGGCCGGCCAGCAACCCCGCCAAAACGATGTGTAGCCTTTGCATGATGTGGTGAATTGGTACATTGCATAATACGAATAATCGGCCGGGCGTATTGCCCTTCGGGCCATTCCGCCGGCCATTCATCAAAATAACCCCGCCGGCCCCCGGCAGGTCCGCAACAAAGCGGTATCTTCCCCTTTCCCATTTCCAGACCTATTGACCGAGACATGAGCATATTGCGCGTCACCAACCTCACCAAGACGTACCAGAGCGGCGGCCGTACGCTTACCGTGCTGGACAACGTGAGCTTCGAAATACAACCCGGCGACACGTTCGCCATTGTCGGCCCGTCGGGCAGCGGCAAAACCACCCTGCTGGGCCTGTGCGCCGGCCTCGACCAGGCTTCTTCGGGCAGCGTGTACCTCAACGAAATCCGCCTCGACAGCCTCAGCGAAGACCAGCGGGCCGGCGTGCGCAACCAGTACGTGGGCTTTATCTTCCAGAACTTCCAACTGTTGCCCACGCTGACGGCCCTCGAAAACGTGATGGTGCCCCTCGAACTGCGGGGCGAAAAGGGGGCGCAACGCACGGCCAAGGACCTGCTCGAACGGGTGGGCCTGGGGCAGCGGGGCCACCACTATCCCACGCAACTCTCGGGCGGTGAACAGCAGCGGGTATCCCTGGCCCGGGCCTTTGCCAACCGGCCCAAAATCCTGTTCGCCGACGAACCTACCGGCAACCTCGACACCGAAACCAGCGAAAAAGTGATCGACCTGATCTTCACGCTGAACCGCGAGGCCGGCACCACCCTCGTACTGGTTACCCACGACCTCGACCTGGCCGCCCGCACCGGCCGCATCATCCGCATCAAGGGCGGCGCGGTGGTATCGGATACATTATCAGTCGTAAGCCGCCAGTCGTAGAGACGCGATTCATCGCGTCTCGGGATGCGATGAATCGCGTCTCGGGATGCGGTTCATCATATGATTCATCGCGTCTCGTCACCAGGAACGCGATTCATCGCGTCTCGTCAAGGGGAACGCGATCAATGACCCTGGCCGCGATGAATCACATGATGAACCGCATCCCGAGACGCGATTCATCGCATCCCGAGACGCGATGAATCGCGTCTCTACTAATTTTCCGTTAAATTTGCCCTTACGCCCGGCATGGGCCCGTTTTCAATTTTCAATTGTCCATTTTCAATTAAATACGTGGGAAGAGCATTTGAATTCCGAAGAGCCCGCAAGGAGAAACGCTGGGACTGGATGGCCAAAACGTTTACCCGGATCGGGAAAGAAATTTCGATGGTAGTCAAGCAGGGCGGCGCCGACCCGGAAACCAACCCGCGGCTCCGCTCGGTGCTCCAGAACGCCAAGCAGAACAACATGCCCAAAGACCGCGTGGAGGCGGCCATCAAGCGGGCTTCTTCCAAGGACGAGAAGGACTTCGAAGAGGTGATTTACGAGGGGTACGGCCCGTACGGCGTCGCCATCCTGGTGGAAACGGCCACCGACAACCCCACCCGTACCGTCGCCAGCGTCCGCATGTACTTCACCCGCGGCGGCGGCTCCCTGGGCAAAACGGGTTCGCTCGACTTCGTGTTTACCCGCAAGGCCGTTTTCCGCTTCGACGCCGCCGGCCAGGACCGCGACGAACTCGAACTGGAAGGCATTGACCACGGCCTGGAGGAGATTTTCGAGGAGGAAGGCGAACTGGTGGTCCACACGCCTTACACGGAGTTTGCCCGCATGCAGAAGTTCCTGGAAGACAAGGGCATTGCCGTAAAAAGCGCCCAACTGCAACGCATTCCCAGTTCTACGGTGGCCCTCACCGGCGAACAGGAAGACGAGATCATGGAACTGATCGAAAAGTTTGAGCAGGACGACGACGTGCAGGCCGTCTACCACAACGTATCATAACAACTGCTGTTTTTCAACCAGACTACGCCCTTTCCCGTCCCATGATTGCCATCAACGCATCGGGGGCCACCAGGCTTTCGTTGCGGATCTTCTCCTGAAGTTTGAGAATGCCGCCGATGAGGGCTTCGGGGCGGGGCGGGCAGCCGGGCACGTACACGTCCACGGGAATGATGCGGTCCACGCCCTTTACTACGTGGTAGCCGTGTTCCCAGTACGGGCCGCCGCAGTTGGAGCAGGAGCCCATCGAAATCACGTACCGCGGTTCGGGCATCTGTTCGTAGAGCCGCCGGATGCGGTCGGCCATCTTGAAGGTCACCGTGCCGGCCACGATCATCACGTCTGACTGCCGGGGCGAGGGCCGCGGAAACACGCCGAAGCGGTCGAGGTCGTAGCCCGACGCGTAGGCGCCCATCATCTCAATGGCGCAGCAGGCCAGGCCAAAGCCCATCGGCCACAGCGACGACAGCCGCGCCCAGTTGAGCAGGTCGTCGAGCTTAAGCACGGCCACGCCGCCAATGCCGGTCTTTTCGGGAGAAGGAAGAATAGTATCGTTCATGGTTCAATCGACAGTAAACAGTGAACAGTAAACAGTGAACAGTAAACAATATCACGCGCCGTTCATTGATTACTGATTACTGTTCACTGATTTATACTTTTCATTCACCCGGTCATACATTGCCGCCGGTACTTTGGGGGTGAAGGCAGTGGGTTTGACTTCGGGCTTTACCCAGTCGAGGTACCCCTTTACCCAGGCGTAGGCCAGGCCCAGCGCCAGGATGGCGACGAACAGGAACATTTCGGCCAGGGCGTACAGGCTCCACCAGCCGTCCGTGGCCGCATCCAGTTGCCGGTCGCCGAACACCACCGCCCACGGAAACAGGAAGGCCAGTTCCACGTCGAACAGGATGAACACCAGGGCCACCAGGTAGTACCGCACGTTGAACGGCCCCCGGGCACTGCCCACCGGCTCCTCCCCGCATTCGTAGGAAGTTAATTTCTCGCTGCCCGGCCGCCGGGGCCGCAGCAACCGGCCCACCGCCATTGCCACCACGAAAAACAGGATGGCGCCGATGATAAACAACAGGATCACGCCGAAGGAGGAGAGGGCTGGGGAAGGCATGGGCGTAGTTAAGTAGTAAGTATTGGGTAGTGAGTACGCGTTGCAAGATAATGCGATTCGGGGACTCGCGTCTAACGCCTGACTGAATTGCATTACTTCGATCAATCCATCCTGGTAATCCTTCCATCCTAAAAATCCTGATCCGTCTCCCGTCTAAAACAAAAAGCCCCGGCGGGGCGTTGGCGCAGCCGGGGCTTTTGGGAAAGAGAATGCCTTAGATGACGTCGAGGGCCGCCAGCAGGATCACGACCAGACCCACCGTGATGCCCAGACCGCCCAGCGTGTAGAGGAACCACAGGCCGGTAAGCGCCCCGACGAGCAGCAGGCCCAGGCCCACCAGCGCGATGATAATCCCCGTACGCACCTGCGGGTCGGCTGCCTTGCCGGATTTTTGCTTCTTGACGTCAAATTTCTTCTCGGCCTTCTGCAACTTCTTCACCAGGGCCTTGGCTACCACGCGTTCCACGGCGGAAAGCTTTTTGGCCTCGCCCTTCGGGGCGACGGCCGTTGCCTGCTCCCGGACCGCCTTTTCGAGCGGGCTTACGGCCGTCTCGGTGGCGACGGCAGCCACGTGCTCGGCCGTGGAAGCGTACGCCTCAGCGGCCGGGGCGCCCTGGGCCGCCGCCGGGGCAGCCTCATCGGCGGGGACCGCGGGAGCCGTAGCCGCCACGGAAGGGTTGGTGGGGGCCGTGTGGTTCAGCCCGATTTTGGAAGAAGTACAGGATGCCAGCATGCCGGCAACCGCGCCCACTGCCAGGATGCGGTTCATGAATGTAGCCATTTTGCTCATAGGGTTTTGGTTTGGGGTAAAATGTGAATGAACGCAAAAAATCAATGGCGCCGAAAATGAGAATTTCAAGCCACATATCAAAACGGAAAAGTTCTGCAAGGGTTCACTATTTTTCCGCAGATATCAGACTTTCGGCGGGGGAGGCGGCTCCTTCATCTGCACGGTCAGCAGCGTAATGTCGTCTTCGTTGGGCGCCCCGTGGTTCCACTGCTGGCCCAGCGTGAGCAACTGGTCGATGATCTGCTGGGGCGACAGGTGGCCCGCCGCCCGGAAAGTCTGCTCAATGCTGGGGTAGTCGAGAATGTCGCGCCCTTCGTTGAAAAGTTCCGGCAGCCCGTCGGTGAGGGCCAGCAGCGTGTCGCCCGGCCCCATGGGCAGGATTTGCTGCTGGATGGGCACGTCGAGGCGCGACCCCAGGAACAACCCCTTGAGCAGGATGGTCTCCACCCGGCCGGTGGCCCGGCGGTAGAGGTAGAGCGGCGGCATACCCGACGAGGCGATCAGCAGGCGGCAACGCGAAAAGTGCATCACCGTGAGGCCCATGTACATGCCCCGGATCTGCAGATTCTGGATGCCCTCCGAAATGCGCCGGAGCAGCTCGGTGGCTTCGTACTGGCCGGCCAGCGTCTGGAAGTAGCTTTTTACCGTAGCCACCACGATGCCCGCCTTGAGGCCGTGCCCGGTCGCGTCGCCGATCACCAGGGTAATGTCGCCGCCCTCGTGCAACTTGTAGTCGTAGTAGTCGCCGCCCACCTCGGCGCTGGTCTTCATGATCATGGCCACGTCGAGGTAGGGGAGCGACGGGGGCTGCTGGGGCAGCATGGAAAGTTGCAGCGAACGGGCTTCTTCCAGCTCCTGCGTCTTGCGTTCGTTGTCTTCGGCAATGATGGCCAGGGCCTCCTCCGTGCGTTGCTTCTGCCGCAGCAGTTCCTGCTGGCTCTTGCGCAGTTGTTCCTGGCTCAGCTTGCGGTCGTTGATGTCGCCGACCCGCACCAGCAGGTACTCTTTGTCTTCGAAGGGCACCACCGTAATGGCAATGTCGCCCCAGAACTCGCGGCCCTTGCGGGTTACGTATTTTACCTCCGACGACCAGTACCGCCGGGTCCAGATTTCGCGCCGGATCTTGCCGATCTCTTCGGGCGTGAAAGGCGTTTTTTGCAGTTCGTTGCCCGACCGGCCGATCACGTCTTCCTTGTTTTCGAACTCAAACAGCTTGACCACCTGGCGGTTGCAGTTGACAATGCGGTTGCTGGCCGGGTCCACCAGGAACAGGGCGTCGGCCACGCCTTCGAAGATGGATTCGAGCACCTGCTGGTTCTTCTGGAGCTTTTCTTCGAACCGCTTGCGGTCGGTAATGTCGCGGATACGGATGAGGAAGTACCGCTGTTCGTTGACGGTGATGAAGCTGACGGCCGCGTTGCCCCAGAACTCCCGGCCCCGCACCGAAACGTACTCGAGTTCGGCCGACCAGAAGCCCCGGGCGGCGAGTTGGTTGAGGACTTCGCCGCTTTCGGCCTCCGTAAAAGCGTGTTTCTGGAGATTTTGCGCGGGCAGGCCCACGTACTTCTGGTTGTCTTCCAGGTCGAAGAGCTGCACGGCCTGCTGGTTGTACCGCTCCACGATGTTGCCCTCGGCGTTGATGAGGAACAGGGCGTCGGCCGAATTTTCGAACACTTCGTAGAGCAGGCGCTGGCTCATGTTCACCTGCTCCTCGGCCTGCTTGCGTTCGGTAATGTCGAGGATAAAGGCCACGCCCTGGTCGGTAAACCCTTCCAGCGTGGCCGCGCCCACCAGCACCGGGATGCGGGTGCCGTCCTTGCGGAGGTATTCCTTTTCGAAGGGAATGCTCACCCCCGTTGCTTCGAGGTCCCGCAGCGACTGCGCGTCGCGTTCGGCGTACTCGGGCGGCGTCATGGCTACCCAGTTGATGTGGCCCGCCTCCAGTTCCGGGCGGGTGTAGCCCATCTGTTGCAGAAAAGTGTTGTTGGCGTCCAGGATTTCGCCCTGCCGGTTCCAGAACACGATGCCCGTGATGCCCGAGTCGAACAGGCGGCGCAGCTTGGCTTCGCTCTCCCGGATGCGTTCTTCGGCGGCTTTGCGTTCGGAGATGTCGAAAGTGGCGCAGGTGAGCCCGGTCACCGTGCCGGCCTCGTCGCGCAGGGGTTCCATCGTGAGAATATAACTGCGCGGCTGGTCGTCGACGGTGACCTGCACTTCTTCCTTGCGACCCACTCCATCACGGAGCACCTGCCGTTTGAGGTCCATCATGCGCCGGGCCTCGCCGGGGTGTTGCATGATTTCCAGGTCGGTCTTGCCCACGAGCCACTGGTCCTGCTGGCGGGCGGTGGCGGCGTTGTTGTACACCCACGTGTAGCGCAGGTCGGCGTCGCAGTTGAACACCAGGATGGGCGAATTTTCGATGGCGACCCGGAAGCGTTCTTCGTTCTGGCGGAGCCGCAGCAGGGCTGCCTGCCCGGCGGTGGTGTCGAGCACGAAGGCAATGCCCGCGTTGAGTTTCTTTTCGAGCAGGGCCGCACCCACCATGATCCACGCCCGGGAGCCGTCCTTGCGGATGATTTCTTTCTCGTACGGCGCGGCCACGCCCGTTTCCTGGAGTTGCCGGCTCGACAACGCGTCGAGGTGCGCGTACTCGGGCGGGGTCAGGCCGGCCCAGTCGATGCGCCCCCCGTCCATGTCTTCGCGGGTGTAGCCGATCAGGTGGAGGAACTGGTCGTTGGCGGCCGTGATGCCGCTCTCCAGCGAAAACTCGATCACCCCCAGCATGCCCGAGTCGAAGAGGCGTTTGAGCTTGGCTTCGGCCTCCACCCGGTCGTGGATGTTGAGGCAACTGCCCAGGTAGCCCACAAACGAGCCGTCGGGCAGGAAGCGGGGTACGCCGTGGTCGAGCATCCAGCAGTACGAGCCGTCGTGGCGCCGCAGCCGGTATTCCATTTTGAACGGCTTGCGGTCGCGGAGGGCGGTGGTAAAAACTTCGAGGCGGCGCGGCAGGTCGTCGGGATGCACGCCTGCGGCCCAGCCGTTGCCCCGTTCCCGGTCGAGGGAGCGGCCGGTAAAGTCGAGCCAGGGCTGGTTGAAGTACACGCCCGCGGCATTTTCGTCGGCCATCCAGATGAGCACCGGCGCCGTGTCGGCCAGCGAGCGGAAGCGTTCTTCGCTCTCGCGGATCTTTTCTTCGTCGAGCTTCCGCCCGGTAATGTCCATGTCGATGCCCGTCACGCTCACGGGCTCGTTGTGCGCATCCAGGACGGGGGTGCCCTGCCCGAGCAGCCAGCGTACCGTGCCGTCGGGTTGCACGATCCGGTACTCGGTCTGGAAAGATTCACGCGCCCCGATGGCCCGCATTACCGTAGCCAGCAGCCCGTCCAGGTCGTCGGGGTGCACGAGCCGCTTGAGGCCGTCGAGGCTGGCGCCGTAGTCCTGCCCGAACTGGCCGCGTCTGAGCCCGTACACCGCTTCCAGGTTCTCGTCCCACTGGAGCTTGTTGGTCGGCAGGTCCCACTCCCAGGCGCCCATGTGCGACGTGCGGAAAGCGAGGTTGAGCCGCTGGCGGGCCGTGTTCAACTGGTCGAGCAAGACCGCTTGCTGTTCGTTGCTCACCAGCAGTTCCTCGTTGCCGGCCAGGAGTTCTTCGTTGCTGGCGTTGAGTTCTTCGAGGGCGGCGTGCAGCTCATCGGTGCGTTCCTGCACCCGTTGTTCAAGCGAATTGTTGGCTACTTCGAGGGCGTCGAGGTTGCGCTGGCGCTTGCGCATTTCCTGGCGCAGCAGCACGAAGGCCCAGCCGAGCAGCAGGATGCCCGCCAGGGTGCCGCCCACCTGGGCCCGCATCACCCGGTCGCTGTCGCGGGAGAGGTCGGCGGTTTTGAGTTGCAGCAGTTGGTGCTTGTAGCGTTGCAGTTGCTTGATTTCGAGGCGCAGGCTGTCCATCAAATGCATACCCCGTCCGAAGGCCAGCCCCTGGGCGATGCCCTCCGAACCGGTGTGGTTCCGTTCGGCGAAGCGCCGCAGGTTGGCCGCCAGCACGTCCTGCCGCCGGCGGATCAGGCGCTTCATGCGTTCTTCCGTCTGCCGGGTCAGGCGGTCCTTGTCGGGGCTGGCGTCGAGGCGGGCCAGGATGGCGCGTACCGAGTCGGGCGCGTAGAGGTAAGGCTGGAGGTAGAGGCTGTCGCCGGTGAGCAGGTAGCCCCGCTGGCCGGTCTCGGCGTCCTTGAGGGCGGAAAGCAGTTTTTCGTAGCTGAGAATATCTTCCCGCACCCGCAGCACCTCGTCGCGGTTGGTCATCCAGGCCCGGGTGTTGCGGTAAGAGGTAAAGCCAATTGCCAGCAACAGGAGAATCGAGAAGCAGAACAGTAACGTGACAAAAAGGCGCTTTCTTGAAAAACTACGCTGCATTGTAGGGGTTAGGTGGGGTTGCCCGCACGGGATACGACAAAGCCAAAAATATTACTCCGGAAAGAATATTCTATGAACAAATGTACCATAAATAACGCTAGTTTTAAAGCCGTTCCCGCAATTGGGCCGTACGCTTTGACCGTCAATGGATTGCCCGCCGGCAAGGTCCCGGCCTTCGTCCGACAAACCGGACCGGCTGCGTGCTTTTGCGACGGAGCGGCGTTTCCCTTTGGGGAATAAAAGTACCCGGCCCGGCTAGCTGAAAAGCGCCCAGGCGGCCAGCAGGAACACCCCGTCGCCGAGCAGCCGGTAACGGTGGCGGCGGCGGAAGGCGGCCGGGAAGGCGCACAACGCCCCGAGTACCCCCGTCATGGCGGCCAGCGTAACCCACGCCGCGTAGTCAATAAGCCCTTCGGCCCAGCCCCAGCCGGCCGCCAGCAGCCCCGCCAGCACCACCGTAATCACCCGCATGGCGAGCCGCACCCGCCCCGGGCCCCAGCTCCGGGCCACCGACCGCTGCCCCTGCGACACGTCTTCTTCCCATTCCAGGTACGAAAAGAGCAGCAGGTTCTGCAACGCCAGCAGGGCGAAGATCACGCCGGCCAGGCGGGCAAACGGCGGCAGCGACCCGGCCCGCACGGCCACGCTGCCCCACACGCCGGCCGTGTACAGCGCGGCCACCAGGATTTCCTTGTGGAACCACCGGCGGCCCCGCGCCTCGGGCAACCGGCTCACCACCAGCAGGTACGCCGCCACGGCCCCGGCCAGCAGCAGCCCGTACCCGATCACCACCGTTGGCAGCCGCAGGGCGGCCGCGCCCAGCCCGATCGCCAGCAGCCCGGCCAGGGGCCGCAGCAGGCGCCGGTACCGCCCGTGGAAGCGGTGCCGGTCGGTGAGCGGCGGGCCCGGCATCCGGTACACGTCGGCCTGGTGGTCGGCCGTGTAGATGAGCAGCACCGTGCCCCCGAGTACCCACAGCTGCGTCCACGGCAGCGGCGAGAGGCCCACCAGCCGGCAGAACATGGCGCTGCAACACACGGCCCCGAGGGCCACGTCGAGGCTCAGCGCCTGGGCGGTTTTTCCGATCCGTTTGGGGAGGCTCATGGGCACGGGATGGCGTCAAAAAGTGCGTTAACTGGGGCTTTTTACGTATTTTTGCGGGCTGCCGGAGGGGAAAAATCGTCTTGCCGCCCCCTTCCGATGGCCCGGTGAACAAAAGTCACCCAAAAAAACGTACCCGCCACCATCCCGGCCCACGCATGAACAAACCCGCGAAAAAATTATTCCTGCTCGACGCCATGGCCCTCATCTACCGGGCCCACTTCGCCTTCAGCAAGGCGCCGCGCATCAACTCCAAAGGCATGAACACGGGGGCCTCCTTCGGCTTCCTCAACGCGCTGCTCGAAGTCCTGCAAAAGGAAAAACCCACCCACATCGGCGTGGGCTTCGAATCGGCCTCGCCCACCTTCCGCCACGAGCTGTTCGAAGACTACAAGGGGCACCGCCAGAAGATGCCCGACGACATTGTGGTCAACATCCCCTACATCAAGAGCCTGGTGGACGCTTTCGGCATTCCGCTGCTCCAGAAGGACGGCTTCGAGGCCGACGACGTGATCGGCACCATTGCCACCCGGGCCGCCGCCGCGGGCTTCGAGGTGTTCATGATGACGATGGACAAGGACTACGGCCAACTCGTGAAGGAACACGTGTACCTCTACAAACCTTCTTACATGGGCAAGGGCGTGGAGATCATGGGCGTGCCCGAAATCCGCAACCGCTGGGGCATCCAGGACGTGGACCAGGTGCGCGACATCCTGGGCCTCCAGGGCGACGCCTCCGACAACATCCCGGGCATTCCCGGCGTGGGCGAAAAAACGGCCCAGAAGCTCATCCAGGAGTACGGCTCCATCGAAAACCTGGTCGCCAACGCCGACAAACTCTCCGGCAAGCAGAAGGAACTGGTGACGCAGCACGCCGAACAGGCCCTGCTCTCCAAGCAACTCGCCACCATCGACGTGCACGTGCCGGTGGAGTTTGACGAGGACAAGCTGCGCTGCGCCGAACCCAACAAGGAAACCCTGTCGGCCCTGCTCGACGACCTGGAATTCCGCTCCATCAAAAAACGCATCTTCGGCGAAGAAACGGCCGGTACCGGCGCCGTAGCCGCCACAACGGCGGCCCCGGCGGCCAAAGCCAAAAAGGCGGCCACCGCCCAGACGAGCCTCTTCGACGTTGAAATGCCCTTCGACGACGACGAGGACCTCGTGCCGCCGGGGGGCGACCGCCATACCATTTACACCACGCCGCACCACTACCACATCGTGGATACGCCCGAACTCCGGCAGATGCTGACCGACCACCTGCGCAAGCAGGACTCGTTCTGCTTCGACACCGAAACCAACAGCATCGACGCCGTGGAAGCCGACCTGGTGGGGCTGTCGTTTGCCTCCTATAAGGGCGAAGCCTACTACGTGCCGGTGCCGCCCGAAAAAGCCGAAGCGCAGAAGATCGTGGAGGATTTCCGGGAGGTGCTCGAAAACCCGGCCATCGGCAAGACCGGCCAGAACCTCAAGTTTGACCTGATCGTGCTCAAGCACTACGGCGTGGAGATCCAGGGACAAATTTTCGACACCATGCTGGCCCACTATCTGCTGGAGCCCGAGCAGCGCCACAACATGGACGTGCTGGCCGAAAACTTCCTCAACTACACGCCGGTATCCATCGTGTCGCTCATCGGCAAAAAGGGCAAGGGGCAACTGACCATGGGCGACGTGCCGGTGGAAAAGATTGCCGAATACGCCGCCGAGGATGCCGACGTGACACTGCAACTGAAGGGGGTGTTTGCCCCGATGCTGAAGGAGAACAAGCTCGAAAAGTTATTCTTTGACGTGGAAACGCCGCTGGTGCCGGTGCTGGCCGAAATGGAATACGCCGGCGTGAAGATCGACGTGAACGCCCTGGGCGAACTTTCCCGCGGCCTGGAGGGTGATTTGCGGGGCCTGGAAACGCAGATTTTCGAACTGGCCGGCACGCCGTTCAACATCGGTTCGCCGAAGCAACTGGGGGAAATCCTCTTTGACCGCCTCAAACTCGACAAGAACGCCAAGAAGACCAAAACGGGCCAGTACGCCACCGGCGAAGACGTGCTCTCCCGGCTGGAGTCCGACCACGACATCATCCGCAAGATCCTGGACTTCCGCGAGTTGCAGAAGCTCAAGTCTACTTACATCGACGCCCTGCCCCTGCTGATCAGCAAGCGGGACGGCCGCATCCACACGTCGTTCAACCAGGCCGTCACGTCCACCGGGCGGCTCTCTTCCACCAACCCCAACCTCCAGAACGTGCCCATCCGCACCGCCCGGGGCCGCGAAATCCGCAAGGCGTTCGTGCCCCGCGACGAGGAACACGTGATCCTGTCGGCCGACTACTCGCAGATCGAACTGCGGATCATGGCGGCCTTCAGCAGCGACCGCACGATGCTCGAAGCCTTTAACCAGGGCATCGACATCCACGCCTCCACGGCCAGCAAGGTGTTCAAGGTGAAGCTGGAAGAGGTGACTTCGGAGATGCGGCGCCGCGCCAAGATGGTCAACTTCGGCATCATCTACGGCATTTCGGCCTTCGGGCTGGCCGGGCGGCTGGCGATTCCGCGCAAGGAGGCCGTCGAGATCATCGAGGCGTACTTCCAGGAATTCCCGGCCGTGAAGGAGTTCATGGACGAGTCGATCCGCAAGTCGCGGGAATGCGAATACGCCGAAACGATGCTGGGCCGCCGCCGCTACCTCCGCGACATCAATTCGCGCAACATGACGGAGCGGCAGTTTGCCGAACGCAACGCCATCAACGCCCCGATCCAGGGTACGGCCGCCGACATGATCAAGCTGGCGATGATCCGGGTGCACGACTTCATGAAGAAGGAAAAGCTGCGTTCGAGCATGATCCTGCAAGTCCACGACGAACTGGTGTTCGACGCGCACCGCGACGAGGTGGAACGGGTGAAGGCCCACGTGGAAGAACTTATGAAGACGGCCCTGCCGCTGCCGGTGCCGATGGAAATCGGCCTGGGCACGGGCAACAACTGGCTGGAAGCGCATTAAGGAGTTTGGGAGTTAGAGGGTTTGAGGGTTAGCATCCTTTCACGTTTCCCGCCAGACGATGAGCCTTGTCATGCTGACGTAAGGAAGCATCCGGAGCATGAATAGCATCCTGATGGGGTGATTCGGGCAATACGGTTTTGTACCAGATGCTTCCTTACGTCAGCATGACAGGACCCATCGTTTGGCGGGAAACGTGAAAGGCAATAGATTGGTTGATACCCTTTCTTCGAATCTGTATGGGGCAAGACAAGGTGTCCACGCGCCAACCCATAGCGGTACGATCTCTGCCGGTCTTTTCCACCGGGGGCCGGTGATGGCTTTTTTCTTTCGCTATCCTTCCTCCGGTAGCCGAGTAACCGGCCGAGCACACCGTTCACTGCATTTTTGACTCTTTCGGAAACGCCCCCTCCCGCGGTCATCCTGAAAGGAACTTCGTCGTGACAAGCAATGCATTACTTATACTGCGGACCTTCGCGGTGCAGGTCAAGCATCACTTCTCACCACGAAGGTCCTTTCAGGATGACGGCGGGAGGGAAGAGGTCGCGGAAATATATGTACTTATCTGGCTAACAATCCAGTAAGGCGCTTCCAAAAGTTGGTTTGCTGTGCTGAAAACGTCGTACACTGCCCCGGCAAATCTTTTCGTGGTCTTACTCAGCCCGTCCGTTCACGTAAAAAGCCCGTTAGTGGACTCAAAAAGTCCGTTAGTTGCCTTAAAAAGTTTGTTAGTTAAGGTAAAAAGACCTCTTTTCATGCACCGATTTGCACTAAAGCGTAACTTAGGTTTAAATTCATTACCAATGACTCGTCAAGCAATCATCGAAAAGACTATTCAGGCAATTAACCAGTTGCCCGAGGACAAGGCAGCGGAGATTTCCACTTTTGCCGAGTTTGTCATGAAGCAGTACGAAGAACAGAGACTTACCCAGGGTATTCAGAAAATGGCGGCCGACAGTGCGTCATTCGCTTTCCTCAATGACGAAGAAGACCTCTACACTGAATCAGACCTAAAGGAGCGGTACAATGGCTAAAGGCGACATTGTGCTGATCACCTTTCCCTTCACCGATCTTAGTGGCAGCAAGCTCCGTCCGGCTGTTGTTCTGGTAGACACCCCAGCAGACGTCACGGTTTGCTTTATCACCACGCAACTGGGCTGGCCGGAACCTACCGATGTTCTGCTACAGCCAAACCCCACCAATGGACTTAGGAAAGCATCTCTGATCAAAACAAACAAGATTGCCACACTGGATAGAGTACTGGCAAAAGGGCTGTTGGGCAGGTTATCGCAAGCAGATACGGCAGACCTGAACGCCAAGCTCAAAACTTTACTGCAATTAGCTTAACTCACGCCTTTATTGGTGTTAATGCATAGATTATTCAACGGGAGTAAGGGTAATTCCCAGAGTGTACTTGCCTTGTCTTGACAAGTACTGGTGCTTATGAATGCGGTCAGAGTATTGAGAAGATTGCGAAGGACATTGACAACCATTAACTTTTTGAGTTTCGGTAAAACAATTTTAAATAATGGCTTCATTTTATTGCGAAACACTAAGCAGTCATCACACCACACCCGTTAACCAAATTATAGGCACTATTTCACAGGCATACAGTAAATATCATCTTGATCAGAAGCAAGAGCAAACAAAAAGTTGGGATGCTACAATTTCAATTATAAAACAATTCTATCAGGTTGCATTACCTCTAATTCCCGACTTAGCAAGCTGGGGAATACTTTACGAATATAAGATCCCAAGGAGAGCAAAGCGGATTGATGTGGTATTGCTCTCAAAGAGCTTGATATTTGTTTTGGAAATCAAAAATAAGCAAGGTAGTTATAACTCTGCCGATATTGCGCAACTAGAGGATTATTGTCTTGACCTGCGTGACTTTCACTTTGAAAGCAAAGACCAAACAATAATACCAGTTCTGGTCTGCACTGACGCCCCAGAAATTAAAAATAATTTTTCGATAGGCAGTGATTGTGTCCAAGAAGTTTTGTTTGCAAATATAAATAACATTGTGCAAGTAATTCAAAATTCTTGTTTGTGCTTTCGGGACAACATTCCATCAATAAAGTTGAGTGACTGGAATAAAAGTAAATATTCACCCACTCCTACTATAATTGAAGCGGCACAAATCCTTTATTCAGGCCAAAGCGTTTCTGAAATTTCAAGGAATCATGCAGGAGTAGAAAATCTAACCAGAACAACCAATGCAATTCTTGAAGCGATCAAGCAAGCTCAAAAGGCCAACTCAAAAATAATTTGCTTTATTACTGGCGTTCCAGGTGCGGGAAAGACCCTTGCAGGCCTGAACATCATTCATAATAGAGAGTTTCAAATAGGCAACAATGAAATTGGCGTATTTCTGTCCGGTAACAGCCCCCTTGTGAAAGTTTTATCAGAAGCACTTGCAAGAGATTTTGTAAAGCGCAAAAAGGAAAACAAGGTAGAGGCAAAGCGGAAAGTAAGGACTTTTGTTCACAATGTCCACGAATTTATTGATGAATACTATCACGATAAACAGAAGCTCCCAGTTGACAAAGTATTAATTTATGATGAAGCACAAAGGGCATGGACTAGGGAACACAAAACAAAGAAGTCAAACGGAGAGATTACAGAATCAGAGCCGGAAGTTCTTCTGTCAATCATGAATCGCTTTTCGGATTGGGGAGCAATCATCGCATTAGTTGGTGGTGGTCAAGAAATAAACACAGGTGAAGCGGGTTTGCGTGAATGGGGAAAAGCAATTGAGGCAAATTTTTATAATTGGAAAGTCTATATCAGTCGTGAATTGAAACAAGGAGACCATAGCACAGGCAACTTAACCTTGTTCGAAGAAACACCACAACATGTTCAAGTGATGGAAAATGAAGACCTGCATTTGCGAGTTTCAATTCGTTCTTATAAAGCACAAGAACTTTCAAAATGGGTTGCGTTGGTTTTGGAAAATAAAAGTGAGGAAGCAAATGCAATCTTGAATGAGAAACTTAATAACTATCCGATTTTTATCACTAGAGAGATTGATAAAGTAAAACAATGGTTGAAAAAGAAGGCTAGGGGAACAAGGCGAACAGGAATAGTTGCAAGTTCAGGTGGTAGAAGATTGAAAGCTTTTGGCTATGACCCATTCTATGGGTTACGGGGGGATTCAAGTCAAGATGAATTAGGAGCATGGTATTTGAATTCACCGACTGATGTTCGTTCATCAAACTTTCTTGAAATTGTCGCAACCGAATATGCAGTGCAAGGTTTAGAAATTGATTGGGCAGGTGTTTTTTGGGACTCAGACCTGCGTAGAGGAAATGGTAATTGGGACTTCAAGCAATTTAAGGGAACAAATTGGCAAAATGTTTCTGATCCACAACGACAAAAATTCATTCTGAACAAGTACCGAGTGCTTTTGACGAGAGCTAGAGAAGGGATGATAATCTGGATTCCAAACGGGGACGAAACAGATGGAACCAGATTGCCAGCGTTTTATAATGACACCTTTGATTATTTATGTTCATGCGGACTAAGAGTCATATAATTCGTCTGGTGTCTTGAAGCACGACAGCAGGCAACATCATGCCATTGTTCCTGTTTTCATCAACAACAGGACAGATCGTTCAACGGGTAGTAGGGGTGCTTCTTGGCGTGCGTTTGCCTTATCTTGATAAATCTTAGTCCTTGTACTGTAGTCGGCTTACACACCAGTACGCGTACTGGATGACGCGCTGATCGGTTATGCTTCCTGCTTAGCTAGACTGAAGGCTGTTGGTGAAAACACCAACAACGGCGTGAAAAAGGGTCTTTTCAGATCTTCGTATTTTCGTACCAAGACAATTCATGCTGACGAAGGAAGCATGTGGTGCATAACTAAAGTACGGGTGTGGTGCTCCGGACAAAACGCCACTCATGGAGCGGATGCTTCCTTCGTCAGCATGACAAAACCGGCGTTTGGCGCGGAAACGTGGCAGAGTCGATCTACTGATGCCTTTGGGGGTATCGGCACACCTCATTAACTCGTATCTTTACGCAATGACTTTTCCCGAAATCAACTCTCTACTCACCAATCACTTCGGCGAAGAAATCGTCCTCAAGGCTGAGGAAACCGGCGCGCAACCCGCCCTGGTGGTGCCTGCCGGCCGCATTGCCGAGGTGTGTACCTTCCTGCACGAACACGAGGCCACGTACTTCGACTTTCTCTCCTGCCTGACGGCCCTAGACAACGGACCGGCGAAGGGCACGATGGAAGTGATCTACCACCTGTACTCCATCCCCTATGAACACAAGCTGGTGCTTAGAATCAGCGTGCCGCGCAACGGGGAAGGCGAGCCGCTGCCCGAAGTTCCCACCGTGAGCGGCGTGTGGCGCACCGCCGACTGGCACGAACGCGAAGCCTACGACCTGGTGGGCATCCGCTTCGCCGGCCACCCCGATTTGCGCCGCATTCTGTGCGCCGCCGACTGGGTAGGGCACCCCCTCCGCAAAGATTACCGGCAGCAGGAGACTTACCACGGAATAAAAGTGGCGTATTAACGTTAGTCACATACCTTTTCTATTCAACCCCTATGCACAAAATCCTGCTGACACTGGCCGTCGCGTTCACCGCCTTCACGGCCCAGGCCCAGAATTTCCCCAACCTCTCGGCGACGAGCCTGGAAGGCAAGACCGTTACCATTCCCCAGAGCACCAAAGGCAAGTACACCATCGTGGGGCTCGTGTATTCGCAGAAGGCCACCGAAGTGCTGGCCCCCTGGTTCCAGAACGTGTACAACTACTTCATCGCCGACCCCGACTACGACCTGAACGTGTTTTTCGTGCCCATGCTGGGCGGCGTAAAGGAAGCGGCGGCGGGTTCGCTGGAAAAAGAACTCAAAAAAGGCACCCCGCCCGAACTCTACAAGCACGTACTCATCTACAAGGGCGACGTGGGCAGCTACAAAAGCGCCCTCAAGATGGACCAGAAAGACATTCCCTACATTTTCGTGCTCGACAAAGACGGCAAGATCGTCTACCAGACCTCCGGCGCCTACTCCGACGAGAAGATTGAGAAGATGGATGAACTGATCACGGCAGAAGAAGAATAAGCGGCAATCCATCACAGCAAGTACCGGCCTGCGGGAGTTGTAAAACTTTCGCAGGCTTTTTTATTGTAGGTCCTCCGTACGCGGCTCCCCGCAATGACGTGCCTCATACTGCCCGTGAAGCACCTGGTTACGGCGGGACCGGGAAAAACACGGGGGGAATAAACCCCCGCCCACGTAGAAAAATCGATCCCGTAAGTGGTTGACTTTTAGGTATTTTTGGTTATACATTTGCTGTGCGAATGCGTACGCCTTCCGGCACGGTACGGCGCAGCTTCCCGGCGCGTGCCCTGACTGGTTTTACAGCAACCTCCCTTTCTCCCTCCCTCAACCACTTCTCCCATCCATCATGCGCGTAAGTTCTACTACCCGGCCGGCATCGGGCCGCCACAATGCATTCGCCAAACTCCCAAAGGGCCGCTCCCGCCGCATCTGCCGGCTGGCCTGGCTGCTGGTCCTGCTCACCGGGATCACGCAGTTGTCGGTGGCCCAGAACCAGTTCGAAGCCTGGAAAAGAGTGTACAACGGCTCCGGCGGCGGCAACGACGACGGGCGGCGCGTCGCCCTTGACGGCGCGGGCAACGTGTACATGGGCGGCACGGTCATTAACACCAGCAACGGCAACATCACCAGTGATTTTATCGTCAGAAAGTACAACTCCGCCGGCACGGTGGTCTGGACCCGGTTCTACAACACGGGCTTTAACTGGAACGAGAACCTGCGCGACATGTCGGTGGACGGCGCGGGCAACGTGTACCTGACCGGCAGTGCCAGGCCGCTCAACGGCAACGCTTCCTTCCTTACCGTCAAGTTCAACGGTTCGGGCACGTTCCAGTGGGCCAAGACCTACAACGGGACCAACGAGTATTCGACGCCCAACGACCTGAGCCTCGACGGGTCGGGCAACCTGTACGTGGCCGGCGTGCTGGACAATAAGTTCCTGACAATCAAGTACAGCGCATCAACGGGCACCCAGCAGTGGGCCAAAACGTTCAGCAACGGCGCCAACACCTACAACGAGGCCAAGGGGGTGGGCTGGGACGCGGGTGGCAACGTGTACGCGGGCGGCGCCTCGTCGAGCAGCGGGGAGGGCTTCTACGATGACTATACCCTCGTGAAGTACAATTCCGCGGGCACCCAGCAGTGGGTAAGGCGCTACGACGGCAGCCCCGGCGCCAGCGGCAACGACCGCATCGAGGCCCTGACGCTTGACGGGTCGGCCAACATCTACGTAACCGGGTACTCGGAAGGCACCGGCACGCAGGACGACTACGCCACCGTGAAGTACAGCCCCACCGGTACCCAACTGTGGGCCAAACGCTACAACAACGGCGGCTACGACCAGGCCGCGGCCATCGTGCGCGACAACGCGAACAACATCTACGTGACGGGGTTTTCGGAGGCGGCTTCCGGCGAAAATGACTTCCTGACCATCAAGTACAATTCGTCCGGTACGCAGCAGTGGGCCAAGCGTTTCGACGGGGCCGGCGACTACGCCGGCGACGATTACGCCAAGGCCGTGCGGGTGGATGGCTCGGGCAACGTGTACGTGACCGGCTACGGCTCCAACTCGGCCAACGACGACTGGCTGACGGTCAAGTACAACAGTGCGGGTACCTTGCAGTGGAACCAGCGGTTCCAGACCGCGGGCGGTACTGAACAGGCGTATTCCCTGGCCCTCGACAACAGCGGCAACGTGTACGTGGCGGGCATCAGTGACGTCTACAACGGCTTTTACGACATCCAGCTCATCAAGTACGTAAACCCTTCGGGCAACAACGTGGCCATGAGCAGCACCCCGGTAAGCACCTGCTCGGGCACCTACTACGACCCCGGCTACACGCTGAACTACCAGGCCGGCGACCCCAACAGCCCCTACGTCGTGCAGACCATTACGCCCACCACGCCCGGGGCCAAACTACGCGTTACGTTCACGTCGTTCAACCTGGTAAACGGGCAGGACTTCTTGTCGATCTACAACGGCGCCAGCACGAGTTCCCCCGTGATCGGGGCCTTTACCGGCACCAACAGCCCCGGCACCCGTACGGCCACGAGCAGCGGCGGCCAGCTTACGTTCCAATTCTACCGGTCGAGCCTGGGCGGGGCTTCCGGCTGGGCGGCAACCATTTCCTGCATAAGCAGCGGCCCCTCCACCGTGCGGCTCAACGCGGGCGGCCCTTCGGTGACCACCAACGGCCGCACCTTTGCCACCGATGCAAACTATACGGGCGCCACGGCGGTGTCCACCAACTCAGTGGGTAATTTTGCCAATACCACCGATGACGTGCTGTACCGCGACGCCCGGCGGGCCGCCAACAACGGGGGCAGTTTCGGCTACAACCTCCCGGTCAGCAATGGCACGTACTCCGTGCGGCTGCACTTTGCCGAAACCTACTTCGGCGTGGCGGTGCCCGGCGGCGCGGGCAAACGGGTGTTCGACGTAACGGCGGAAGGCAGCACCATTCTGAATGACTACGACATTTACAAAGAGGTGGGCTCAAATGCTGCCGCCGTCAAGACGGCAACCGTGGCCGTGCGTGACGGAACCCTGTCCCTGTCTTTTAACTCGGTGGTGGAGAAAGCCGTTGTTTCGGCCATTGAGGTGGTGCCGGCCCCCGCCCGGATTGCTTTCGACGGGGAACCGGAGGCGCAGCCGCCCGTGCAAACCTTTGCGGTGCAGCCCAACCCGGCGCGGGAACGGACAACGCTGGCCTTCTCGCTGCGCGAAACGCAGCGGGTACAGCTGGCCGTGTTCGATGCGCAAGGCAAGCCCGTGGCCCAACTCTTTGACGGCGAAGCCGAGGGGGGCCGTACGTACGAAGTGGAATGGCAGGCCGCGCCGCACCCCTCCGGCGTGTACGTGGGCCGGCTGGTCACCCGCGACGGCGTGGCGCACCGGAAAATCGTTTTGCAACGGTAGTGGTCAGCCCGTGCCGTACGCACGAAACCCCGGCAGCGTTGCCGGGGTTTTTTTGTGGCCTGCGCCGCTGACGGACCCCTTTTTCACAGCAAAGGAAACTTTTTGGAAAATGGCAATGTTGAATGGGTCTTGAACGTTAAAAACCAATAACAGTTTCACCGCATGAGAAGAACCGCCCTATCCCTTGCTCTGTTACTTTTTGCGGCCATGGTTACCCTCAAGGCCCAGCCCGTTGCCCCGGCCGTCGAATCCGTTCAGTCCGTTACCCCCATCGAGTCGGTTGCTTCGGCCAAAACCATCAACCGCATTTACCCCGAGTCGCTTTATAAGCAGGCCATCGATGCCATCACCGCCGACAAGACGCTGGCCGGCCGCCGGATTGCCTGCCTGGTTGACTTCTCCAAGCCTTCCCACGAAAAGCGCCTCTGGATCGTGGACCTCCAGACCGGCGAATGCCTGCTCAACACGTGGGTATCGCACGGCAAAGGCACGGGCCGCTCGGCCATTGCCAAGACCTTTTCCAACGTACTGGGCAGCGAATGCTCCAGCCTGGGCCGCTTCGTGCCCCGCGAAGTGTTCGACGGCAAGCACGGACTCAGCCTGCGCCTGTCGGGTCTCGACAAGGGCGTCAACGACCTGGCCGAGCAGCGCGGCATCATTTTCCACGCCGCCGAATACGTAAACGAACAAAATGCCAAGGTGTACAAGCGCCAGGGCAACAGCCAGGGCTGCTTTGCCGTGCCCCAAAGAGACATCAAAAAAGTGATCAGCCTGCTGAAGGGCAACGCGGCCCTCATCCTGGCCAGCTCCTAAAGCGAAAAAAGGCTCCGCAGCTTATCCATCCAAGCATTTGCCGTACCAAACAGGAGGCCGGAAGAGAGAGACAGTAAGCGTCTCTCTTTTCCGGTCTCTTTCTGTTCGTATCCATTTTCTGTTCGTATCCATCCCCCGAAGTACATCTTTACTGACTGCGATTGCCGGATCAGCTTTGTGGGATGAAAACCAATCCGGACTTTCTGACCAGAAGTGTACCTACCAAAGAAAACCCCCTCAAGGTGAAACAGCTATCACCTTTGGGGTATATCACGAAAGAAGCGGTTTGAGCTCATTTATTTAGTCGGCTGTTCCACTGCGGGGGCCGCCCCGCCTCGCCCCAAAACCCGTCATTGTCGCCCTCAAAAATGTAACCCAACCCGCTTCTTCGTTCTTTTATCCTCAGAGTAGCCCGCTTCTGCGGTTTTTTCGGGACAAAAGAACGACCGCCACGGTTACGGCTGCTGCGCCAATGGCTATTTTCCGGAGCATGCCCTGGCGGTTGGTTTTCCACTCGGCCCGCCAGCCCCGCTCCACCCAAAGGTTGGGAATAATGCCGTGCCTGAGATCATCGATGATGCCCTGCACCACATCCACCCGGTCGGCCAGGATCAGCGTCGTCCAGTGGGCAGCCGTTGCCTCACTGAACTTGTAGGCATACCGGCGAATGGCCCCACTCAGGCCCCGGGGAGGCGTAGAGGTACCAAATACCCGCGTGACATCCGGCCGCTCAACGGAATGAAAGATTTCCATGTCTATCCGCTGTTGGGGAGGTCTTTCATAATTGAGCCGCTGGTGATCGGCCCCGTTGGCGTGCTTCATGGGATAGGTCGGATCGTTTTCCGGGTCCGCATCCATCCCCCAACCGGGGATGTCTTTGGGCTGGGCGGCTATTTTGCGGTCTTGTTGCGCATCGATATCGATCTTTTTCCGGACCGGTTGCGCTTTTACATTCGTTGCCATAGCGGTTGGGTTAAGCCGCGTAAGCGCGCGGCGGAATTAACAAGGGTTTGATGATATTGTCTCGTTTGGCCGAAAACATGTGATAGGCATCGGGCACTTCTTCCAGCGGGATGCGGTGCGAGATAATGCCTTTGGGGTTGAGCCGGCCGCTCATCACGTGGTCGATCAGCTTGGGCAGCAGGCGTTTTACCGATGCCTGGTTGGCGCGAATGGTAATGCCCTTATTCATGATGCTGCCCAGGGGGACCAGGTTCCAGGGCGGTCCATACACGCCGATGATCGAAACGATACCCCCTTTTTTGACCGAGTTGACCGCCCAGTGCAGGGCCGTCGCATTGCCTGCTTCCAGGAGCAGCTTTTTACCCAGAATGTTTTGCAGGGTACTGCCGGTGGCATCACAGCCGACTGCATCAATGCATACATCGGCCCCGTACCAGTCGGTAGCTTTTTTGAGGAACAGCACCGGGTCATCCATCTCCTTGAAGTTGTAGGCTTCACAGTAGGCGTACTTTCTGGCAAATTCGAGCCGGTAATCCAAATGATCGATGATGATCACGCGCCCGGCGCCAAACAGCCAGGCGCAGCGGGCCGACATGATGCCGACGGGGCCGGCCCCAAACACGACTACGGTATCACCTTTCTGAATGCCTCCCTGTTCGGCGGCCTGGTAGCCCGTTGGGGTCACATCGGTGAGCATGACGGCATCTTCAATATCCATCCCTTGCGGGATCACGGTCGGGCTGACGTCGGCATAGGGAACCCGGACGTATTCGGCCTGTCCGCCGTCATAGCCCCCGGCAATGTGGGCGTAGCCAAAGAAGCCCCCGACGGCCGTAGCTTCCGGGTTGGATTCGTGGCAATTGCCGTAGAGTTCCTGCTTGCAGAACGGGCAACTGCCGCAGGCAATGTTAAAGGGCACCAGCACGTGATCGCCCACTTTTAGTTTTTGCACGCCCGAACCGACGGCTTCCACCACGCCGGTAAATTCATGACCGAAGGTCATTCCCACGCGGGTATCGGGCACCAGGCCGTGGTAAAGGTGCAGGTCCGATCCGCAAATCAGGGAGCGGGTCACGCGCACAATGGCATCAAAGGGATGTTTGATTTCCGGGTCGGGCCGGTTGCGGTCCGCCCGGATGCGGAAGGGGCCACGAAAGTTCATTGCCAACATAGACCAGTAAGGTTAAGGTGAGATTGGAAAAAGGTGGATGTTGAACCCGAAGGGCTCACAGGATACAAAAGTTCTTCAGCCTGCTCCGGCAAGGACTGAACCCTGCGGAGGCGAAAGGTACCGAAGGCCGAAGCGATTCTCCCGGGAAGGGGCGCATGGACTCACACAACCGAGTAGCGTACGCTAACGGTTAAAAAACCGAATAAAGTACTCTTACGGGTGGTTGGAGGAAAGGTGAAATGAGAAAGTACCGATTTTTAACCAGGCATATACGGAATCCTCGGCTGATCAATCGGTATTTATTTACTACTTGGTGTTTACTACTTAATAAGGAGTGGTAGTTAACCCGGTGGGTGCGTTTTACCACCGCCGGGCTGGCTTTTGATGGTAACCATCCGATTCAAATACGGGTACTTCGTCTACAGGTACTTCGCCGGATGCTTACCATTCAGCTGGCTTTCCGTTTCCTGGCAACCGTCCGCTTTTTAGGTGGCGGGCAACTTCATCCGGTAAATGGCATAAGGTGTTGTTCTTTTATTTTCGCCTTCATTATAATCGGGTTGCTTATTGATCTGGGAGCAACTGATGTATAGTTACCGTCTGAAAACACTAGTTCCAATTGATTACTGCGTGTGCTCATGAGTGGGTAGTTTTTATCGAGTGATTCCTCTCTTTTACCCTTTTTTCACTAGCCCGGGGTAAGGCAAAATAGACGTATAACAACAAAACCGGGATGATACTAAAAGGTACGCTCCACAAGCAAATGATTAAGGCCGCCAGGTGCAGCGCAGGGGCAATGGCATATTCCTTTGTGAGAGAACGGATGAGCCTTTTATCTGTATCTTCTTCCAGAAGTTCATCCTTTTTAATGGCGTACCACCAGATACAATTATAAAACAATGTCATCAACACCAATGTAGCATGATATATTAATGCTGCCGTACGTTCGTCTGGTTTGCCTACATGCCGGGCCAATAATCCGGTGGTAAAAGACTGAAGTGTAACAAACATCAAAAACAAAATATTCAGTATAAGCAGGTACTGGTCCGTCTGCTTTATGTAAATAAACATGTTGTGATGGTTGGACCAGGCAATACATATAAACAGGAAAGACGCAGCAAAGGCAGCATAAGCGGGCCATTGTTTGACAATCGCCTGCAGCAAGCCTGTTTCAGTTTCCGGTTTAGGCAGTTCGGTAGCGAGCAATGTTGCTGCTATAGCCAAAACAGCATCACTGAAATATTCGAGCCGATCAGTTGGTCGATGATTGTGCATAAGAGCGGTTTAAGGAGCAAATACCGAACGCATGTTATTGTTTGCTTTTTCTTTAAACATCATATACCCTTCCTGTCCCTTATCTAAAGATAATTTGTGGGTGAGCAAATAGGCCGGGTCTACTTCTCCGCGGGCTACAATATCCAGCAGTGTAGGAATGTATCTTTGGCCGAACTGCTGGCCCATCCGGAAAGTTAAGCCTTTGTTCATGGCCGCTCCCATTGGGAATTTATCAATAAATCCACCGTACACCCCAATAACGGATACCGTTCCGCCTTTGCGGCACGCCATAATTGCCTGCCGGAGCACGGCAGGTCTGTCATTCTGCAGCCGGGCATATTGCTTGGCATAATCATACACCTTTTCAATTCCGGTGCTGTCGGCTTCCATGCCCACGCAATCAATACAGCGGTCCGGACCACGGCCACCGGTCATTTCTTTCAAGGCTTCCAATACATCTACTTCTTTAAAGTTTAGTACTTCGGCCTTTGCCCGGGTACGGGCTTGCTCCAGCCGGTACGGATACTGGTCGATAGCGATTACCCGGCCGGCTCCCAGCAACCAGGCGCTATGCATGGCCATCAGGCCAACGCCGCCGCAACCCCATACCACCACGGTGTCGCCCGGTTCAATGCCGGCGAAATCGGCGGCCATATACCCGGTAGGGAAAGCATCGGAAGTAAATAATGCGGATTCGTTACTTACCCCGTCCGGCACTTTAAAACAAGTATGATCGGCAAAGGGAATACGGGTATACTCGGCATGGCTGCCGGCGTAACCTCCCAAAGCGTGAGAATAACCAAAAATGCCGGCCACCGGGTAGCCGTAAGCTTTCTCGGTCCATTCGGGTTCGGCATTCGAATTATCGCACAACGAGTACTCCTCACGCTGACAGAACTCACACCCGCCACAAGCTAAAACAGAGCACACCACCACCCGGTCGCCTTTCTTCAGGTTTTTTACTTCCGGGCCAACTTCTACTATTTCGCCCATAAACTCATGCCCAATAATATCGCCGGCACGCATGGCGGGTATATAGCCACCCAGCAGGTGCAAATCGGAGCCGCATACCGACGATAAAATAACGCGCAAAATCGCGTCGCGAGGGTTCAAAATAGTAGGATCCGGCACGCGTTCCGTACTCACTTTGTTAATCCCTTCCCAGCAGATTGCTTTCATAGTTTACTTACTTTAGTTTTAGAAAATATATTTTTAGTAGTTCTCATCTTTGCGGCCGGAGGGTTGGCCAATAATGGTAGGAATTTCTCCTGCTTCCAGCACCCGCTTAAAACGGCGAAGGTCCTGTTTTACCAGTTCCTTAAAGGCCGGATTCAGCAATTTGGCAGCTAGCTTCCCGGCAGCTCCTGCCGGCGGATGGTAAGAAATGGTAGCTTGCACCACGGTGCCCCGGTTGGCGGGAGCATCCGTAAAACGGACTTCACCGGAATTTTCAACTTCGGAATTAGGCAGGGAGCGCCAGGCTATCCGGCTATTTTCCTCCTCCTGCGTGATTTCGGCATCCCACTCAATTGTAGTGAGCTTCTCTTTGCGGATAATATTTTTGGGAACCTTGGCTACCCAGTGCGAGCGCCTGGAACCGGTCTGCCTCACATCTTCCAGGTATTGCATAAACCTGGGCAGGTTTTCGAGCTGGCGCCAAAATTGGTACACCTCCTGACGTGGTTTAAGGATGGTAACGCTGGAAGTAACTTCAAATCCTTCGGCTTTTAGGATGAGCCGTATCTACGTGCAGGGCCTCATTAACCGGGCAAAAACCAGAAGCTCCCCGTAGTACCAGGTAAACTGCCCGCTGTGGTTAAGCTTTTTCCGAGAGGAGATTGTTTTCTGCTCCATCCGTAATACGCCAGAGCCGCACCACCCAAAACCGATAATACTCTGCCAGTTGTTCCTACATTGGTAAAGTCTTTCGTTTGCCCCTGCCTGACAGATTTTTTTAAATCAGGAGGAACGAAGGTTTTAAATGCATTAGCCATAATGTTTTAAAATTTAATTTAATATCTGTTTGAAGGTGCAGGTCCGATCCGCAAATCGGGGAGCGGGTCACCCGCACAATGGCATCAAAGGGATGTTTGATTTCCGGGTCAGGCCGGTTGCGGTCCGCCCGGATGCGGAAGGGGCCACGAAAGTTCATTGCCAACATAGACCAGTAAGGTTAAGGTGAGATTGGAAAAAGGTGGATGTTGAACCCGAAGGGCTCACCGGATACAAAAGTTCTTCAGCCTGCTCATAAGAGGCTTTAGCTTTGCGGAGCAAATGATACCGAAGGCCGAAGCAATTCCCCCGGGAAGGGGCGCATGAACTCACACAACCGAGTAGCGTACGCTTACGGTTAAAAAACCGAATAAAGTACTCTTACGGGTGGTTGGAGGAAAGGTGAAATGAGAAAACACCGATTTTTAACCAGGCATATACGGAATCCTCGGCTGATCAATCGGTATTTATTTACTACTTGGTATTTACTACTTACTGAGCAGGGGCAGGTAGCCCGGTGGGTGCGTTTTACTACTTAATATTCATGGCCATACAACCACTTACGTTTCCCGGTCGCTGTGGGGGTACTTGGCAATGGTCAGCTTGACCACATCGATGCGGGCATTCTGCACCGACAGCACTGTAAACACGAAGCGGCCGGTCACGATCTGTTCGTTCACGCGGGGTACAGCCTCCAGTTCCGCCAGGATCAATCCCCCCAGCGTTTCGTAGTCGCCCTTAGGCAGGCCCAGGTTGTACTTGCGGTTGAGGTAGTTGATCTCGTGGCGGGCACCCAGCAGGTAGGTGTGGTCGTCCAGTTTCTCCTCCACCCAGTCTTCGCTCTGGTCGTACTCGTCCTGGATTTCCCCGAAAATCTGCTCCATCACGTCTTCCAGGCTCACCAAGCCCGAGGTGCCGCCAAACTCGTCCACCACCAGGGCCAGCGTTTTCTGGTCCGACGTGAATTTGACCAGCAGTTCGCTGATGGCCGTACTTTCGGCCACCACCGGGATGGGCTCGATGAGCGACCCAATGTCTTTGGGCTTTTTGAACAGGTCGAGGGCGTGGCAGTACCCGATGATGTTGTCGATGTTGTCTTTGTAAACGACCACCCGCAAGTGGCCGCTCTGCCCGAACGCCTGCCGCAGTTCACTCACCCGCGCTCTGGATTCCACGGCGGTGATTTCGGTGCGGGGCACCATGCAGTCGCGTACCCGCACCGTCTTAAACCGCACGGCATTGTTGAAAATTTCCGGGTTTACTTCCGGCTCCACCTTGCCCTGGTCGCGGCGGGCCAGCCGGGCCAGGTACTCGTTGAGGTCGGTCAGGTTGAACACCGCCTCCGAGGGCGGCCGGGGAATGCGCAGCAGCCGCGTAACCACCCACCGCGACAGGCTCGACATGCCCGCAATCAACGGGTAGAGCGCGTAGTGCAGCAGCCGCACCGGCACGGAGAGAAACTGCAAAAAGGCGTCGGGGTTGACCAGGAACACCAGCTTGGGCAGAAATTCGGCCACCAGCAGGAAGGGAAAAAAGAGCAGCAGGGCCAGCACCGGCAGCGAAAGCGGTGGCGCCTGCCAGGCTGCGGGAAGGACCGACAGCAGCCAGGGGTACGCGGCCCCGGCGGCCAGCAAGCCGTACGTTACCATCGCCAGCACGTACCCGATGAGGGTGGTGCCCACGAAGGCCGACGGATTTTTGACGAACCGGTACAACATGCGCCCCGAGAAGATGCCTTTCTGTTCGAGGAACTGGATGTGCAGCTTGTTGGAGGCAATGAAGGCAATTTCAAGGCAGGAGAACAGGGCCGCAAAGAGCAGGGAGAGCCCGATGCCGGCGGCTTGCCCGGGGCTCATCGGGTTTTGCGGGCCTTGCCGGCCGGTTTGGGGCTGCGGGTTGCCTTGCCCGGGGGCGGGGCGGCTTTTTCGGCGGCTTCCTGCCTTTTCTTGCGCAATTGGAAGGTCAGAAACAGCGTAACCGACAGCATGAACACCCAGTAGCTCTGCGCCAGGCCCGCGTTGAGGTTCTCGTTGTTGGCGATCACAACGAGCTGGTGGACGCCAATGATGAAAAAGCCGGCCGCCAGCGAAAGCAGGATGATGTCAATCAGTTTCATTGGTGGAGGTCTGCTTGAGCGGGAATACGCCCGTGGGCTTGCGGATGCGGTACCGGGTCATGTCCTGCATCGCGTCGAGGCCTTCCCCTTTCAGGATTTCCTCGGCGGTGGTGATGGTAACGAACTTCTCGGTGAAAATCTTTTTGGTCTCGGGCTTCCAGGTCAGTTCTTCGGTATTGAGCGTTTCCCCCTTGGTGAGGTTGCGCACAATCACGTTGCCCTGCACGTTGTAGAGGTTGGTGCTGGCGTACCGGATGCCCTTGTTGGCCTTCAGGGTTGTGCTCTTGACGCCCTTTTCGTCGTAGAATTCAATGTATACGCCCTTGGGAAAGTGCTGGTCGCCGTTGGTCTGCTCCAGTTGCAGGGGCGCCTTCAGGTGAATTTTGAGGCGGGCCGAATCGCTGAACAGCATTTCCAGGTTCCGCACTTCCCGCAACGGACCTTTGTAGGTGACGGGCTGCTTGAGCTCTTTCTCGTTGCCGCAGCCGGCCAGCACGGCCAGCAGCAGGAAGAGTGTACGGAAGCGCATGTTGGAGTAACCTTGTTGCATGGTTTTATATCAGAAGCGAGAAGTCAGAAGCGAGGAGTGAGAAGGCGGGCACGGGCTTGTCCGGGGAAACGGCAAAGTGCGTGTACAATCTTCTCGCTCCTCACTTCTGGCTTCTCTTTAATAAGCGTTTTAATCAATTTTTGGTTTCAGGAACCAGCCGAAATCGTTGATGGTGATGCCCAGCACTACGTTGACGTACCGTTCCCGGACCAGGCCGGCGCCCACCTGGCCCCGCTGGCCCACGGCCACGCCCAGGTTGAAGTACGAGAGGCTGCGCCGGTCGCCGGGAGTGATGGGCAGGAATACGCCGGCCCGAAGGCTCATGTCCCGCAGTTGCTTGCCGTCGGGCGTCTCCAGGGGCATCTGCGCGTAGTTGATGCCGAAGCGGTACGTGCTGCGCTTGAAGTAGCTGTCGAGCGAATTGATGTTGGGGGTCCATTCGCCGCCCAGGCCCACTGTAACGGCGTTGCGCAGGGAAGCACCGTCGCTGGCCGGTACGTCGCTCCAGCGGCGGAACGACACGTCGGCGGCCAGGGCCCAGTGCAGGGGCACGTCGACGCTGACGCCGAACTGGTAGCTGCCGGGAAGCTTCGTATTCACGGAAAGGGTGTCGAGGGGGTAGGTAGCCAGCGAGTCGGCGTCAACGGCGCTGCGGTACTGGATGCTCCGGACCTGGTCGCCGCTCAGCGTCCGGGAGATGTCGTACGTAGCCCCCAGGTTCAGGTACGCCCGTTCGTTGATGCGTTGCCGGTACGCAATGCCCGGCTTGAAGAAAAAGTCGGAGTAGTTGGTGCGGCGCACCTGGGCCACGTGGTACGCCGACACCGTATCGGCGCCGGCCCGCGAAATGGATTCTTTGGTAATGGGACCGAACACGTAGCTCGTCTGCAACCCGATGGAAAGTTCCCGGGTGAGGCGGTTCTCCTTGTCTTCCTGCCGGATGAGGCTCACGCCGTTGTTGAAACTGACCGCCGTAAGGCCGTTGAAGCCCCGGTACGTGACCTGGGCCGGCTCGGTACTGCCGGTGACGGTGCTGCGGGAGAAGATCTCGTAATTTACCGAGCTGAAAGGCGCCAGGTTGAGGCCCATCGTCCAGCGCCGGGAGGCCGGGAAAGCCATGGAAAGATAGCCCAGGTTGAGGTTGAGGTCACGCTGGGAAGCCTCCTGGGTTTTGAGTTGCGTCCAGCCGCCGGCGAAGCCAATGTCAAAAGCGGTGCTCCGGTTGCGCGTCAGCAGGGCCGGGTTGACATTGTTGATAAAAATCCCGTTGGCGTACGCAGTGCCCACGCCGCCCATCGAGAAGTTGGGGGCGTAGCCGGGGTAATACAATTCGCCGATGCCGATCTGGGAGTAGGGGGAGTTGCCGATGCGCTGTGCGGATACAGTCGGCCCAACCAAACAAACCAGCAGCACGGCCGCGATCCTAAGTGAGTGAGACATTATAAAGTAAGATACGATTCAGTCCGAGTAACACAAGTTCCGGAACCACAAAGATGATGCCTTTTAGTTGAGTTTCAAAAAAAAGGGCATCGCCCCCGCAAAGCAGGGTGGTGAGGGGGGAGAACTGCCCCCCGTAACGGCTCATCATGCCTTCCAGTTCGGCCACCAGCCCGTTGACCACGCCGCTCTGCATGGCCGTGCGGGTGGTGGTGCCGATGAGGGCCGCGTGGGGTTCTGGTTCTACTAACGGCAGGCGGGCCGTAAACGTATGCATGGCCCGGAAACGCATGCGCAGGCCGGGCGAAATGCCGCCGCCGTGGTAGTAGCCCGCCCCGTCCACCAGGTCGTAGGTGATGCAGGTGCCCAGGTCGATGACGAGGCAGGGCCGGCCGGGATGCAGGGTGGTCGCCCCCACTACGGCTGCCAGGCGGTCCATGCCCAGCGTCTCGGGCGAGGCGTAGCCGTTGGTGACGGGCACCGGCAGGCGGTAGTCGAGCACGTACACCGAGGGCACCAGGGGCCGCAGGGTTTTGCGCAGGGCCGCTGCATCACCGCTCACCGAGCAAATGATGGCGTGGTCGGGCCGGGCCGCCGCCACGAAGGCCGGCAGCGCTGCCAGGTCGATCCGCTCCGGCGGTCCGGCGAGGGTATCGCCCCCGAACAGGCCTACTTTGGCCGACGTATTGCCGAGGTCAATGGCGAGGTTCACTTCGAAAAGTTGCGTAAAGAACTTAAAAACAGGCCGAGTCCGCCGCCCATAAGCACCAGCATCATCAGGAGTTCGAAGGCCGACAGGGGCCGCAGGTTGAACTGGAGGCTGGCGAGTACACCGAAGATGAGCATGACCACCGAAGCCGCCGTGCACACCCACCCCCACACGTTGCGGGCGTTGTAGAAGATGAGGCCCACGCCCAGCAGGAACGGGACGAGCACCAGCCCCGGCGTGACCCGCAGGCCGCCCAGGCTGAACAGGCCGTAGCCCAGCGAAAAGGAATTGCTGACTTGGATGCTGCTGAGGAACAGGTAGATGCCCGCCACCAGCATGATCAATCCCAGAAAAAACCGCCCGGTACCTCCCGGCGTGCCCCCGGCTCCCGTCATTGGTGCGTTGGTTGGTGGATAATGCTTCCCCGCGGGAAAGCGACGGGGCAATAATACTCATTCGTTGTGGGTTATTCGTTGTTCGTTGTTCGTAATGCCGTGGATCACAGGTACGCCTGGACAACCAAATACGTAACCGCTACCCCAGCAATAGCCCGTACAGGAGCATCAGCGCCACGCCGGCCGCCAGCACGGTCAGGCCGATGAGCAGGTAGTTGACGCCGGGGGCTTCCGGGACTGGTACGGGGCGTTCCGGCCGGCCGGGCAGGGGCAGGCTGATCCGGGATTCGAGGGCCTGCTTGCTTTGTTCCAGGGCGTAGATGATGTTGTTCTGTTCGCGGTTCCGCTCGATGAGCTGGCCGAGCTGGGCGTCCCGGGCCGCCAGTTGCCGGTCCTTCTCGGCGAGTTGCGATTCCAGCAGGGCCACCAGGGCGTTGGCAGCGGGAGGGGGGGCGGGCGGAACCGGTTCGGGCGCCGGCGGGGTGGCGGCCGGGGCGGGCAGGTCGAAGTACCGCACCAGGAAGTCGAGCCGGAGGCGGTAGATGCCGTCCTCCAGCCGCACGTACTTGCTCCCGCGGTGCAGTTCGCAGAACCGGATGACTTCCCCCACCGGCCGGCCGACCAGCCGGGCCGCCTTTTTGGCGGAAATGAACTGCTTGCCTGCCATCGGCTGCTCCCCTTTTGGCCGAAAGATGCGCAAAAATGTTGGTTACCGGCAAATAAAATAATAGTTTTAAACCTGCCGCTTTCCGCACCGGGAGGCCGGCCCCGTGCCCCAACCTTACGCTATCTTGCATGAAAACCACCATTCTTAACACGTTGACCGCCGGCCTGCTGGCCCTGGGACCAGCCACCGGCCTGCAAGCCCAATCTCAAATGGCAACAACTTCCACCGTTCAACCGCCCCTGGCAAAGAAGAACCCCAAGCAACTCACCATGCACGGGGTAACGCGTACCGACAACTACTACTGGCTCAACAAACGCGAAGACCCGGAGGTAATCGCCTACCTGAACGCCGAAAACGACTACCTCAAGAAGAAAATGGCCCACACCGAGACCCTCCAGGAAAAGCTCTACGGGGAGATGCGCGGCCGGGTGAAGGAAGACGATTCGTCGGTGCCGTTCCGGCAGGACGGCTATTACTACTACACCCGCTACGAAAAGGGCGGCGAATACCCGCTGTACTGCCGCAAAAAAGGGTCGCTGACGGCCCCCGAAGAAGTAATGGTCAACGGCAACGAGATGGGCAAGGGCAAAGGCTACTTCGCCATCAGTACCTGGGAGGTAAGCCCCGACGGCAACCTGCTGGCTTTCGCCATCGACACGATCGGCCGCCGCATCTACAACATTCAGTTCAAAGACCTGCGCACCGGCAAGCTGCTGCCCGACATCATCCGCGCCACCACGCCCAACCTGGCCTGGTCTACCGACAACCAAACGGTGTTTTACACCAAGCAGGACCTGCAAACGCTGCGCTGGGAAAAGGTGTACCGCCACAAACTCGGCGCCGACGCGGCCAAGGACGCCCTGGTATTCCACGAAAAAGACGATACTTTCTACGCCGGCGTGAGCCGGAGCAAATCCCGCAAGTACATCATCATCGGGTCGGGCAACAACTCGTCCATGACCTCTGAATCATTGTACCTGGAGGCAGCCAACCCCACGGGCAGCTTTAAGGTGTTTCTGCCCCGCCAGAAGGGCCACCAGTACGACCTCGACCACGCCGACGGCAAGTTTTACATCCGTACCAACGACGGCGCGCAGAACTTCAAACTGATGTCAACGGCCGAGGGCAGCACCGCCAAAGCCAACTGGAAAGAAGTCGTGCCGCACCGCCCCGACGTGCTGCTCGAAGGCTTCGAGCTGTTCAAGGATTACCTGGTGCTCCAGGAGCGGGGCAACGCCCTCACGCGCATCCAGGTGCGGCCCTGGGCCGGAGGCGGCGACCACTTCCTCGACTTTGGCGAACCGGCCTACACGGCTTCGGTGGCCTTCAACCCCGAGTACGACACCAAAACGCTGCGCTACAACTACACGTCCATGACCACGCCGCAGTCGGTGTACGACTACGACATGGCGGCCCGCACCCGGCAGCTCATGAAGCAAACCGAGGTGCTGGGCGGCTTCGATTCGAAGAACTACCAGACCGAACGGCTCTACGCCACGGCCACCGACGGTACGAAGGTGCCCGTTTCGCTGGTGTACCGGAAGGGCATCAAGAAGGACGGCTCAAACCCGCTGCTCGTGTACGGCTACGGCTCCTACGGCATTTCAATGGACCCCTCGTTCAGTTCGTCGTCGCTCAGCCTGCTCGACCGGGGCTTTGTGTACGCCGTCGCCCACATCCGGGGCGGGCAGGAGATGGGCCGCGCCTGGTACGAAGACGGCAAGCTCTACAAGAAGAAAAACACGTTCACGGACTTCATTGCCTGCACGGAATATTTGCAGCAGGAAGGCTTCGGCCGGCCCGAACGTACGTTTGCCATGGGTGGCAGCGCCGGGGGCCTGCTGATGGGCGCCGTCATGAACATGCGCCCGGACCTCTACAAGGGCATCATCGCGGCCGTGCCGTTCGTGGACGTGGTCACGACCATGCTCGACTCGTCCATTCCGCTCACCACCAACGAGTACGACGAGTGGGGTAACCCCAACGACAAGGCTTACTTCGACTACATGCTGGCCTACTCGCCCTACGACCACATTGAGGGCAAAAACTACCCCAACCTGCTGGTGACCACCGGCCTGCACGATTCGCAGGTACAGTACTGGGAACCCGCCAAGTGGGTAGCCAAGCTGCGCGACACCAAGAAGGACAACAACCTGCTGCTGCTGCACACCAACATGGAGGCCGGCCACGGCGGCGCCTCCGGCCGGTTCCGCCGCTACAAGGAAACCGCCCTGCAATACGCTTTCCTGCTCGACCAGGCGGGAATTAAGGAACAGTAGAAAGGAGACGGCAGACCGGAGGAAGGGAGACCGGAGGAGGATCGGGAAGGGAACTTGGGCGGGGCTCCGGTAGCGGCCGGTGACGAAACGGGAGGAAAGGGAGAAGGAAAAAAGGGGAATTACACTGTGTACCCCGCGAATGGGCAGGGAGAAGCAGAAGTTTGATGGACGCAGGGGCTTTGGGGCTCCTGCGTTTTTTTTGTGGCCGTTTGGGGTGAAATTATTCAACCAGGGTAACGGATCAGGAACGGGATTTTTAGTTGATTTGGGGAAACCATTCAAAAAAAACCCGTATAAGGTAACTGTGCATTAACAATGCTTCAAAATCTCCCCACAATCATGAAAAAGCTTTTTCTCCTGGCAGCACTGGCTGTCTGCTCCTGCGGGGCTGTCGCGCAGGTATCCCTCATCCCCAAAGTAGGCGTTAACATTTCCAATGCTTCCATCGACAACAATCGCGACTTGGATGGTCAGTCATCCCTGCTTGGCCTGACCGCGGGGCTGGGCGTTAACTTTGCCCTGACTTCCGACGGGTTTCTGTCTGTACAGCCCGAACTCCTGTATTCTCAGAAGGGCTGGTCCGCCGAAACGTCGGGCACACTGGGGGGCTACAACGGAAACTACCGGCTCAACTACCTGGAATTACCGGTGCTGCTGAAAATCAATTTCGGGGGAGAAACGGTCAGGGCCTACGTGAATGCCGGCCCCAGCTTCGGCTACCTGTTGGGCGGACGGGTAGATGGTACCTTGAACGCCCTCAACTTATTAAACATTGAAGTTGACGAAAAACTGGAATTCACAGAAACGCCCAACGCCACTTCAATAAACCAACTGGATGCCAACCGCACCGAAATTGGCCTGAACTTCGGCGGCGGCGCCGGTTATTCGTTCGGCGGGAAAGTCCTGTTCGTGGACGTCCGCTACAACATGGGCCTCACGGATTACAACCGCGACTTTGAATCCAAAAACCGCGTTTTTGCCCTTACCGTCGGCCTGCAAGTCCCGCTGGGAGACTAACGAAAGGGAGACGGATCAGGATTTACAGGATGAACAGGATCGGGAAGGAGGCTGTTTGGGCACGGCCGTTGTTGGTGCTGCGCGTGGGGTCGGGTTCTCAAACCCGACCCCTCCGGGCCGAGGTTGGTGAAACGCGGAGTTGTTTTGTCAACGCAGCACTGTCAATAGGATAGGGTTTTAACCCGATCTACCGCCGCAGGCGGGATAAATATCGGGATAAGGGGATAGGGTTGAAATCCTATCCTATTGATACTACCGTACTTTCTTATTAGCCTCGCTTTATCAGCTTCGTTCCGGACAGGTCGGGTTTGAGAACCCGACCCCACCCGAATCTCCGTAACGGCCTCGTCCCACTTCGAACCCGCCTCCTTCCCGATCCCTCCTCCGGTCTCCTTTTCTCCGGTCTGCCGTCTCCTTTTTCCTGTTACGTTGTTTTTTCCAGGGCAAACACCAGGTCGCTGCCGAGGGTGTAGGTGAGGGTGCGGGTGCCGCCGGTAGGTTTGGCGTTGGCGTCGGTGTCGGCGTATATCGGGAAGGTGCGCAGCAGTTTGCCGTTTTCCACCTTAAACGTATCGTGGCCCATGTAGCCTTCGGCGGCGTCGCCCTTCAAGGGCGGCAGCGTCAGGGGATTTTTGCCGCTTTCGGAAAGTTCGTAGCCGTACACCAGCCCGTACGAGCCGCTGCCCGAGCTTTCCACGAACACCAGTACTTCCGGCCGGCTGTTTTTGTTGAGGTCCGTGGTCATGGAGCCGGCCACCTGCCCGTCGATGGACTCGGTAAATTCGGTGACCAGCTTGCCGCCGCGCAGCACTTCAATCTGGAGGTCTTTCATGTTTTCTTCGCCCTGCACCGTCACGCTGATGGCGTAGTTCTGGTTCACCAGCCGCCGCTGGTAGGTCACGTCGCGGGTCATGGTCGTGGCCGTAATGTCAGTGTCTTTGGGCGTGGCGGTGGCTTCGCCGATGGTCGGGGCGTCGGTGGTACTTTCAGTGGCCGACTGGCTCTGGCAGGCGCACAGCCCGCCGGCGAGCAGCAGGATAAAAATGGCTTTCTGGGGAAACATAGGGCGTGGTTTTGGGCGAAGATAACGGAAAAGCGACTTTCCGCCGCGCCGGTGGCAGGGTGCCGGCCTACGGTCGAACAACCAACAACCAACAACCAACAACGGCTAGTCATTACCGGCTTCCTTCCCACTCCCGGTAAAACTGTTCCAGGTACGTCTCCATGAACCGGTGGCGGTCTTCGGCCAGCCGGCGGGCCGTAGCGGTGTTCATCAGGTCTTTGAGCTTGAGCAGCTTTTCGTAGAAGTGGTTGATGGCCGTGTTCTTGCCGCTGCGGTACGACTCGGCGGTGAGTTCGGTGCGCGGCGGCTGGGTGGGGTCGTGCACCAGGTGCCCTTTCCAGCCGGCGTAGGCAAACACCCGGGCAATGCCCTGCGCCCCAATGGCATCGAGGCGGTCGGCGTCCTGCACTACGCGGGCTTCGGCCGTACGCACGGGTGGGTTGTGGCCGCCCTTGAACGACATGGTCCCGATGATCTCCAGCACGTGGTCCCGTTCGGCGGCCGGCACATCGCGCACCGCCAGCCAGTTCCGCACCCGGTCCATGCCGGCCTCGGCCGAGGGGTTCAGCTTTTCGTCGGCAATGTCGTGCAGCAGGGCTGCCAGTTCGCACACGAACGGGTCGGCGCCTTCGGCCGCGGCAATTCTTTTCGCCAGTTCGGTGACCCGGTAAATGTGCCACCAGTCGTGGCCGCTGCTGTCACCGGCCAATTGCCCTTGCACGTAGGCCCGGGCGGCCTGTAGAATGGATTCCTGGTTCATGGGGGGCAGTGCCCGGAAGGGCTTTGGGTGCGGCTTTGTCGGGTGGGGGCGCAGCCGGAGGCAACAATGCAGGCCCCTGTTTGCGTAAAAGCGTGTATCAACGCCGCCGGGCACCCCGTCCGGCCGCAATGATACCCAACTTAAACAGAAATGACGATGGAAACGAATGATAATAAGCCCCTGGAGAACGCACCGGAAGCGAACAATGCCGGCAACCAGCCCGACCAGGACCTGGGCAACGGCCTCCAGGACTTTCCGAAGGGCGACCTGCTCGATTTGCAGAAGGGCGCCCGGGCCATGGACCGCTTCGGCGGCAGCCCCCAGCCCATTGAAGGCCGCACCATCAGCGGTACGGGCAGCGGCCCCGGCACCGGCGACGCGGGCGGCGACTTCGACCGGCCGGGCAGCCCGGAAGGCGCCCCTGCCAGGAACGACTACGTAGAACACGCCCTGCCGCCCACCGACGCCACGGGCACCACGTCTGACTTCGACGACGCTTCGGGCACGCTGGCGACCGAAGGACGGCAACGGCCCGCCGACGCCCCTGACCGCCTCAACGACAGCGCCTACCTGCCCGGCAGCGGCGCCGTCCGCACGGCCGAAGACCGCATTCCGGCCGTACCTACGGACGAAAATGCCGGCATCAGCCCCGAGGAAGGCGCAAACGACCTGCCCGTTAAACAGGCCGGGGATGCCCCCTGGAAAGACAGCGAATCGCGGGGTGAAGGCTAGACCTTAACTGGTTGAAGCGGGGACGGCTTATCTTGCCCGAATACGTATGGGCCAGGATAAGCCGTCCACGTTTCAACCCGTCTTGCACTTCAACCCTTTTCCGGGCCACTTTTACGGCAAAGGCACGTATATTTGCGCACTATGCTGGAGAAAATCAGAGAAATATTCGCGCAGGTAGAAACGGCGCCCGTCGAAAGCGCCGAGCAACTGGAGCAATTCCGGCTGGCCTACGTGGGCCGCAAGGGCGTGATTGCCGACCTGTTTGAAGGCCTCAAGACGGCACCGCCCGAAGACCGCCGCGCCATCGGGGCCGAACTCAACAACCTGAAGAACCTGGCCCAGAACAAGTTTACCGAGGGCCGCGACCGGCTCGACTCCCTCCAGGCGCAGGCGGCCCAGCCGGCCCCCGTGGACCTGACGCTGCCGGGCTATCCCAACGAAGTCGGTGCCATGCATCCGCTGTCCATCATACGGGCCCGCATCGTGGAAATCTTCGGGCGCATCGGCTTCAACGTGTCCGACGGCCCCGAAATCGAGGACGACTGGCACAACTTTACCGCCCTCAACTTCCCGCTCAACCACCCGGCGCGGGAAATGCAGGATACTTTTTTTATCGAGAAAAACCCCGACGTGGTGCTGCGTACCCACACTTCGAACGTGCAGGTGCGGCTCATGGAGAACGGCAAGCCCCCGTTCCGGTCCATCATGCCCGGCCGCGTGTACCGCAACGAAGCCATTTCGGCCCGGGCCCACTGCATGTTCCACCAGGTGGAAGGGCTCTACGTGGACCGCAACGTGAGCTTCGTGGACCTCAAGCAGACCTTGTATCACTTCTCCCGCGAGATGTTCGGCAAGGACATCAAGATCCGCTTCCGGCCGTCGTTCTTCCCGTTTACCGAGCCCAGCGCCGAAATTGACATCAACTGCCTCATCTGCAAGGGGTCGGGCTGCAACATCTGCAAGCACACCGGCTGGGTGGAGATCGGCGGCTCGGGCATGGTTGATCCCAACGTACTGCAAAACTGCGGCATCGACCCCGAGGAATTCACCGGCTTTGCGTTCGGCATGGGCATCGAACGGATGGCCAACCTGCTCTACACGATCCGCGACCTGCGCCTGTTCACCGAAAACGACGTCCGCTTCCTGCGGCAGTTCGGCCCGGTGAGCTAGGGAGTTGGGGAATTAGGGAGTTTGGGAGTTTGAGGGGTGTTTCGGTACGAACGGGAGTTTATGCAAAATGCGGCACTATTCGGGAAGAAATGGTGCCGCTTTCGTTTATACCTGGTACCCACTGCCCAATACCAAATCCCTCATTCCCTTGAATCTTTCCGTACCCCTGACCTACGCCATTGTTCTGCTCATCCTGATTGTGCTGGCAATCGGTGCGGGCTGGCAACTGTGGCAAGGCTTGAGATGGCTGCGGAGCCGCCTTTTTCCGGGCGGAAAACGCCGGCGGCAACTCCTGGAAAAGTCGTTTGCCTACTACCGCGAACTCGGCCCGGCTGACCGGCGGCGCTTCGGGCAACGGGTGGATGACTTTCTGAAGGACAAGGAATTTACGGCCCGGGGCGACTTGCCCATCACGGAGGAAATGAAAACGCTGGTGGCCGCCTGCGCCGTGCAACTCACCTTCGGCCTGCCCCCGGTGCGGCTGCGGCATTTCCGGCAGATCATCCTGTACCCCGAGGCGTATTTCTCGACCATAGACCGGCGCTACCACCTCGGGGAAGTCAACGCCGCCGGGGCCATTGTGCTGTCGTGGAAGCACTTCGTGGAGGGCTACCGCGTGCCCAACGATGCGCGAAACGTGGGCCTGCACGAAATGGCCCACGCTCTGCTGCTCGAAAACCGCACCCGCGACGACGGGGAATACGATTTCCTGGACCAGAAAAGCCTGGATTACTTCCTGGAATGCGCCGAAGCGGAACACGCCCGGGCGCAGGGGGGCGAACCGGGGCTGCTGCGGGCCTACGCCCACACGAGCCCGGCGGAGTTTTTTTCGGTAGCCGTGGAGGTATTTTTTGAGAACCCGGCGACAATGTTGCGCGAGTCGCCCCGCCTGTACGGGGCGCTGAAAGACCTGCTCAACCAGGACCCGGCCCGCCGCACGCCTGCCGGTCCGTCAGGCGTTTAGGCGCTGCCGCACCACTTCGAACACCACCACGCCGGCCGCCACCGAGACGTTGAGCGAAGCAATGTTGCCCGTCATGGGAATTTTTGCCAGCACGTCGGCTTTGCGGATGAGGTCGTCGGAAATGCCGTCTTCTTCCGAGCCCATGATGATGGCCGTGGGGGCGGAGTAGTCGGCCTGGTAAATGCTTTTTTCGGCCTTCTCGGTGCAGGCGACCACCTGCACGCCGCTCTCCTGCAGGTACGTAACCGTGTCGCGCAGGCTGTTTTCGCGGCACACGGGAATGAAGTTGAGGGCGCCGGAAGAGGTTTTGACGGCGTCGGCGTTGATTTGGGCGGCGCCCTTGGCCGGAATCACAATGGCGTGCACCCCGGCGCATTCGGCCGTACGGGCAATGGCGCCGAAGTTACGCACATCGGTGACCCGGTCAAGGATGAGCAGCAGGGGCGTCTGGCCCTTTTCGTACACGCCGCTCAACACGTTGTGCAGCGACACGTACCGGATGGCCGACACGAAGGCAATCACGCCCTGGTGGTTTTTGCGGGTGATCCGGTCGAGTTTTTCGGCGGGCACCCGCGACACGGGCACGTTGGCCTCGCGGGCTACCTGCATGAGTTCGGCCATCGTGTTCGAGCTGCCCAGTTCCCGCTGGATGAGCAGGCGGTCGATCTCCTGGCCCGCCCGGATCGTTTCGATAACGGCCCGCACCCCGAATACCACGTCTTTGTTGTCGGGTCTTGGGGTGGTAAAGTGCCGGGGCCGTTCCCCCCGTCCCCGCTCTGGTCTGTCCATAGGTTGTTTGGTTTTAGTTGTATGTCGTTGCAGGGCATAACGAGAAAAGGACCGCGACGTTGCAAATTCCTCCCGAGCCCGGTCACCAGCCCGTCGTCTTATGTCTCCTGTCTCCCGTCCGTTTAGTTTTCCCGGTAAATGAGTTTTTCGACGAAGTCGCGGAGGGGGGCCTTGCGTTCGGGCGGGGCCGTTACCCGGTCAAGGCAGGTGAGGCCGAGGGCAAAATATTCGTTCATTCTGGCCTCCGTGATCCGGTCGATCTGGAGGGCGTTGTAGATGCCGGTCACGGCGCGGATTTTCTCCTGCGGGTCAAACGTTTTGGCGCCCAGCCACCCGTCGAGTTGCCGTTTTTGTTCGCCGCCGGCCAGTTGCAGCGCCTTGATGAGCAGGAAGGTCTTTTTGTTGGCGATGATGTCGCCGCCCACCTGCTTGCCGAACTTGGCCTGGTCGCCGAACACGTCGAGCAGGTCGTCTTTGAGCTGGAAGCCGATGCCGATGCTTTCGCCGGCTTCGTAGAGCAGGCGGGTGTCGTGTTCGTCGGCCCCCGCCAGCAGGCCGCCCAATTCCAGGCTGAAGCCCAGCAGCACGGCCGTTTTGAGCCGGATCATGTCCAGGTACTCGGCCTCCTGCACGTCGGTACGGGTTTCGAAGTTCATGTCGAGCTGCTGCCCTTCGCACACTTCAGCGGCGCAGCGGTTGAATTTTTTGAGCACCGTCCGCAGTTGCCCGTCGGGAACGTCGGAGAGCAGGGCGTAGGCGCACACCAGCATCACGTCGCCCGAGAGAATGGCTACGTTGGGGTTCCATTTGACGTGCACGGTAGGCTGGCCGCGGCGCAGCGGGGCAGCGTCCATGATGTCGTCGTGCATGAGGGTAAAATTGTGAAACACTTCCACGGCAAGGGCCGGCCGCACGAAGGGCTGCCAGTCGGGGGTAAACATTGAACTGCTCAGCAGGGTCAGCAGGGGCCGCATCCGCTTGCCGCCCAGGGCCATCAGGTACCGGATGGGGTCGTACAACTCGGGGGGCTGCTCACCGTACTGCAACGAACTGATTTCGGCGTTCAGCGCTTCCAGCATTCGGGCATTGGGCATGGGAAAATGAATTTAAGGCAAATAAGAGAGAAATGGCCGAACCGCCAAAACTTCTGGATAGTTAACCTCGCCGGGTAAATGGGCCACGAAGACACCAGGGCACGAAGGAGCACAAAGCTACCAGCGCCAAAAAAGCCCTTGTGCACCTTTGTGTCCTGGTGCCTTTGTGGCCTTGACTTAAGTCTCTCTTAGATGGTCCTGCTCCGATTACTTTCACCCAGTAATCATTATCTTTAAAGAACCCCGGTCCTGGCTGTCGTATGCGCGAAGCAATTGTCATTTCCTTCCGGGCCCTAGGCGGCCTTAATGACGATGCGTTTTACCGTTTTTGCCGGGACAACCGGGATTTGACGTTTGAAAGGGATGCGGCCGGACAAATCATGCTGGTTCCGAATGCCGGGGGGAACTCAGGAATCTGGAATGCCGAAATTACTTTTCAGTTAAGCGCTTGGAACAAAGTGCATAAACTCGGCATAACCTTCGATTCTTCTACCACTTTCCGGTTGCCCAATACCGCCATGCGTTCCCCGGATGCTGCATGGGTAGCCCGGGAACGCTGGGACAAATTAACCCCCAAAGAACAGGAGCAGTTTCCGCCGCTGTGCCCCGATTTCGTGATTGAACTCCGTTCGCGGACCGACGCCCTGGCGGGCTTGCAGAAGAAGATGCAGGAATGGATCAAAAACGGCTGCCGGCTGGGCTGGCTGATTGATGCCAAAGGACAAGCCACCTACGTGTACCGCCCGGGCCGGGAGGTGCAGAAAATTGCTTCTTTCGATACCACCCTCTCCGGCGAGGAAGTACTGCCGGGCTTCACCCTCGACCTGCGCGAACTCAAATAAGCATCAGCCCATGCCCAGCCCGACGATCACGTCGAACTCCTCGGGCCGGAGCGGCATCACCGACAGGCGCGACTGCCGCAGCAGGCCGATGTTCTGCAAACTTTCGTGGTTCTTGATCTGCGTCAGCGTCACGGGCTTCGCCAACCGGCCGGCCGGCACCAGGTCCACCACTACCCAGGTCGGGTCATCGGCCGTGGGGTCGGGGTAGGCTTCGCGTACTACTTTGGCAATGCCCACCACTTCCTTGCCATCGTTGCTGTGGTAATACAACACCAGGTCGCCGTTGCGCATGCCCTGCAAGTTGTTGCGGGCCTGGAAGTTGCGTACGCCGTCCCAGACGCTGCGGCCGTCTCTTTCAAATTGTTCCCAGGAATACTTTGCGGGTTCCGATTTTACCAGCCAATGGTTCATTTCAGCAGCGGGACATTAGATTTTAGACTTTTATACAGGACACAAGTGGATAACTGATTTAAAATCAAGGTTATTAAGGGTAATGTTTTGCAGGTGGTCGAGTCCCCAGCGGAAAAGGCTTTTCCATTGGGCAGTCGTTTGGTCTTTAAAGGTCTTGAGGGGAATGGATTTGCCCTCTTTGAGCAGCCATTGACCGGTTCTCAAGGCCCACACGGCCGAAAGAGATAAAACGAAAATGAGGGTCTTGATCCTTTTGGCCAGGTTTACCCGACAGCTTTCCAGGTTGAAGCCCCGCGACTTGAAAGCGGCAAACAAGGTCTCGATTTGCCATCTCTGCTCATAGATGTGAGCCAGGCGCTTGGTCTTGGTGGCACTACCGACGATGAAGTAGTCGCCGTCGGGTAGTTTCTGGCCAGCTAAGTAGAGCATGGTGCCATAGAGTTTACGTGGCTTGGAAAGGGTTCTCAACGTGGTGCATTCGAACAACTCGTGGAGTTTGATCTTCTTGTTATGATGAGTCAGGGTAGCACTCTTGCGCAAGCGGATGCAGAACTGCATCTTTCGCAGCAGCAACTCCTTGAACCAGTCTTTACCGATGTACTCCCGGTCGGCTACCCACCAGATGTGCTGGTTTGGTTTGCGCTCGATCCAGTAGTCAAAACAACTCAGCAAGGCTTTGCGCGTCGAATAAGCCGTATTGCCCTGCCCGTTGTATACCTGCCAGAGCAGGGGAACACTCATGCCCTGGTGAGCAATGCCGATCATAGTCACCTGTACCCACTTGCCGCGCATCTTCCACTCGGAGCGGTCCAGCGTCAGGTACACTTGTTTGCCCTGGCCGTACAACTGCCAGATCACTTTACAGTACAAGCGGGGCGAGAACCGGAAATAACGGGCAAACCGCTGCAACTGCTTGTATTTGGCTTCCAGGTCCTTTTCACCCGGCAAAGCTTTGCTCCACTTGCTCAGGCCACTTTGGGTGAGTTTCAATAGGCCAACGATCAGATTGCAGATCAACTCGGTGCGCCGCTTTTCACAAGGAAAATGACCTTTGATTTGGGCATATAACGCCCCTTGAATATCTTTCATGAGGGAGTAGAGGTTGGGTAATTCGCGGTTTGGTCACCTTAAAATTACCCCCCTTCTGGGACTCTACTCCCTACTTTTGTCCTGTACTAAAGATTTTAGACATAAGACACAAGACAGGGCCTCACCCCCGGCCCCAGGGCTACGCCCGCTCCTTTCGCACTCCCGTGCTCAGGAGTCAAGGAGAGGGGAGAAGAATATACTATGCAAGCTGCTGTCTGTTAAACATTTACGGCTCCCCTCTCCCAAGGAGAGGGGACGGGGGTGAGGCCTGCAACCACCAGCCGCTGCTACGGCGCGATCCGCTTTACCCGCAGCAGGCTGTCGCCCAGCGAAACGATTTCCAGGCGGTAGGTTTCGGGACGGTCGCCCTGCAATTTGATCTGCACGGCTTTCTCGCCCTTTACCGGCTCCCAGGTGCCGGGCACGGGCAGCGACCCGTCGGAAGGGGCAATGTCGTAGCGGATATACGTGCCGTCGGCCTTGAATTCCATGCCGCGCCGGCCCCGGGAAGGCGGCAGGTCGTAGCCCGACGGGCGGTACGCCTCCGCCCCGTCGGCGTCTTCTTCGTAGGAATGAACCCACTTCTTGTGGAGTTGCGCGGAAACGCCGGCCTCCTGGCACTGCTGCCCGGCGGCGGACAGCAGCAGGGCGGTAAACAGAAAAAAGATTTTCATAAGGGGTAGGGCCGGGTCGTAAAATCATAAACGGATTTTCTGCCTAATTTTATCGCCCCAACGCACAAATATATTGGAAATTGGAAAACGACGAGATTCTCCGCCCGCTCCGCCTGACGGCCCAACTGCTGGAACTGCACGACGAAAACGCCTTTAAAATCCGGTCCTACCAAAACGCCGTAATCGCCCTCGAACGGGTCAACGACAACCTGGCCGATCTCGCGCCGGCCCAACTGGCGGCCATTCAGGGCGTGGGCAAAAGCATTGCCGGGAACATCGCCGCCATCCGGGAAGGGGGCAGCTTCCCCGAACTGGAGAACCTGGTTGCCAAAACCCCCGAGGGCGTGCTGGACATGCTCCGGATCAAGGGCATCGGGCCGAAAAAGGTGCGTACCCTCTGGCGCGAACTGGGCGTGGAGACGACCGATACCCTCCTGCAAGCCTGCGAAGAGAACCAGGTCGCGCAACTGAAAGGCTTCGGGGAGAAAACCCAGGAAAACATCAGGCAAGCCCTGCTGTTCACCCGCCAGGCCGCCGGCAAACTCCACTACGCCGAGGCCGAAACCGTGGCCGGGGGACTGCTGCAACGCCTGCGCGACGCCGGCATCCAGGCGGGGCCGGCCGGGCAACTAGCCCGCAAGAGCGACATTGTGGATACCCTCCAACTGCTGGCGGCCGCCCCGAGCCCGGCGGTCGTGCACGGCCTGCTCGACGACCTGCCCGGCCTGCGCCGCAACGACCGGACCACCGCCCCGTTCTCCTGGCGCGGCACCCTGGAAGGCAGCGAAATGCCCCTGGAAGTACTCATTGCCCGGCCCGAGAAGTTTGTCAACCAGTCGTTCATCTGTTCGGCTGCCCCCGACCACCTGCGGTACCGCGACGAAAAGGGCCATACGCTCCTGCAAATTGCCCTGCACGGCAAGTTCGAGGCCGAAGAAGCCATTTACGCCCAGGCTGGCCTGCCTTACATCATTCCCGAACTGCGGGAAGGATTGTTCGAATTTGACCTGGCCAAAGCCGGCAAGCTGGGCAACCTCGTGCGCAACGAAGACCTGAAGGGCATTCTGCACAACCACAGCACCTACAGCGACGGCCGCCACACCCTGGCCGAAATGGCACAGTACTGCAAGGAACTGGGCTACCAGTACCTGGGCATCTCCGACCATTCCAAGTCGGCCTACTACGCCGGGGGCCTCACCGAGGAGTTCGTTGCCAAGCAGCACCGCGAAATTGACGAATTGAACGGGCAACTGGCCCCGTTCCGCATTTTCAAGGGCATTGAGTCGGACATTCTCAACGACGGGTCGCTGGACTACGACGGCGACGTGCTGGCAAGTTTCGACTTTATCGTGGCTTCCGTGCATTCCAACCTCAAGATGGACGAGGCCAAGGCCACCGCGCGGCTCATCCGGGCCGTGGAAAATCCCTACACCACCATATTGGGGCACCCGACGGGCCGCCTGCTGCTCCGGCGGGAGGGCTACCCCATCGATCACCAGAAGGTGATCGATGCCTGCGCGGCCAACGAAGTCATCATCGAAATCAACGCCAACCCGTGGCGGCTCGACATCGACTGGCACTGGCTGCCCTACGCCCTCAACAAAGGCGTGCTCATCAGCATCAATCCCGACGCCCACGAAAAGGCGGGCTACCACGATATGCAGTACGGCGTGCACGTGGCCCGCAAGGGCGGCCTGCCGGCGGACATGACCTTCAACGCCTGGCCCCTGGAGCGGGTGGAGGCGTACCTGAAGGCAAAGCGGGGGTAACTGGGTCTGATCAGACTCAGCCGGCTTTTATTTTGTTTTGCGGGGGTAAAATTGTATTCTTACGGGACAAACTGCTAGCCCTTATGAATCGCTTCGTTGCCCTGCTGGTGTTCATGCTCCCCTTCAGTTGCCGCTACGCAACGGCGCAATCCGCCGCCGACGGCAAGCTGCGCATCATTGCCTTTGGCGCCCATCCCGATGACTGCGAACTCAAGGCCAGCGGCGTAGCGGCCCTGTGGGCGGCCCAGGGGCACAAGGTAAAGTTCGTATCGCTGACCAACGGCGACATTGGGCACTTCGAGGAGGCCGGTGCCCCGCTGGCCCTCCGCCGCAAGGCCGAAGTGGAAGCCTGCGCCAAAGGACTGGGCATCGCTACGGAGGTGATGGACATCCACGACGGCGAACTGCTGCCCACGCTGGAAAACCGGAAAATGGTGGCCCGGCTCATCCGGGAGTGGCAGGCCGACATTGTGCTTTTTCACCGGCCCTACGACTACCACGCCGACCACCGCAACGTGGGCGTACTCGTGCAGGACGCCGCCGTACTGGTGGCGGCTGCCTTTTTTACGCCCGACACCCCACCCACCAAAAAGAACCCGGTATTCCTATACTATTCCGACAATTTTCAGAAACCCTATCCCTTCGAACCGACCCTGGTGGTGGGCATTGACGAGGCCGCCGAGCAGAAGTGGGAGTGCATCCGGGCCATGCCGTCGCAGTTTGCCGACAAGAACTCCTGGCAGGGCCGGACGCTGCCCAACGTGCCGGAAGATGCCCGGCAGCGGCAGGCGTACATCCTGGAGGTGCTCAAAAAGCGGAATGTTGACGTAGCCGACAAATACCGGGAACGGCTGGTGCAACTCTACGGCGCCGACAAAGGGCGCAAGGTGAAGTACGCCGAAGCCTTCGAGCTTTGCCAGTACGGCAGCCAGCCCACGATGGAAGAACTGAAGAAGCTGTTCCCCACCTTCCGGTAACCGGGGCCGGAAGCACTACCTGGCGAACTGGTTCAGAATGGAAATCAGGGCCGCCCGGTTGCCCATCAGGTTGCGGAAGCTGTCGTAATAATGGTCGTCCACGGGGCGGTACCGGACGGCGCCCTTCGCCTCCGACCAACCCGCTTTCACCGCGTTGAACGCCTCGGGATGGGTTTCGTGGAGCGTAAGCAGGACCGTTTTGAGCTTTTCGCGCAGGGCTTCCGGCAGTGCTTTCCGGGCCAGGAGCGGCCCCAGCGTAATTTCATCGGAAAGCCAGAGGATTTTTACCTTGTTCGTAGCGGCGGGGTCCCGGGCCAGCAGCTTGTGGTATTCCTCGCTGCCGAACGCACCCAGGTCCGCCCGGCCCGCTACCACTTCCGCCAGGGTAGCGGTATGGTTGCCCCCGTAGCCCACCTGTTTGAACGCACCTTCCGGGTTGGCAATGCCGATCGAACGCAGGTACATGCGCGGCACCAGGTTACCCGAAGTAGAGCCTTCCGCTACGAACAAAAACCGGTACGCTTTCGCTTTTTCCCGGAGCTGGGCGGCATTTTGAACGGCAACGGACGGGTGGGCGACGAGCATCGTCTTGTAGTTGTCCCGGGTGGTTGGGGCCACTTCCATGGCGGCCAGCGTTTCCATGGGGTTGCCGCGTTCCGTTGCCAGCAGCAGGTAGCCGAACGTATTGATGAGAGCAATGTCCACTTTCCCGGCTTTTAGGTCGGCCAGGAAGGCCGGTACGGTGGGATAACTCCTCGTTGCTACGGGCGTACCCAATTGCTTCGACAGGTGATCGGCCAGCGGCTGGATGTTCGCCAGGCGGTTGTTGTCGGCGTAGGTGTAGGTAGCCAGGATCAGGGTGGCGGGTTGCGAAAACGCGGGAAATACCGCGAAGAGCAGCAGGATCAGCGGGAAAAACGGGCGGAGCATGGAGGGATTACGGGGAAAGGGCCGCAAATTAGCTGCGGCCGGCCGGGGAACAAAGACCAGTTCTCCCTTAAATGATGAATGGCGTAAACCGGTGACCAGTTTACGCCAAACGTTGCTTTTCGGTAAGGACCGCCGGAAGGAGCGACTGCGAAACGTGTATGCCTACCCGAACAGGTCGGACGACAAGTACCGGTCGCCGCGGTCACAGATGATGCACACGATCACGCCGCTTTCGAGCCGGTCCATGAGTTTGAGAGCCGCCGCCACCGAGCCGCCGCTGCTCATGCCAGCAAATACGCCTTCTTCGGCGGCCAGCCGGCGGGTCATGGCGGTGGCTTCTTCCTGCGACACGTCGATGATCGTATCCACGCGTTCCCGTTCGAAGATTTTGGGCAGGTACGCTTCGGGCCAGCGGCGGATGCCGGGAATCTGGGCGCCTTCCGTGGGCTGGGTGCCCACGATCTGCACGTTCCGGTTTTTCTCCTTTAGGTACCGGGATACACCCATGATGGTGCCGGTGGTGCCCATCGAGGAGACGAAGTGCGTAATGGTGCCGTCGGTGTCGCGCCAGAGTTCGGGGCCGGTGCTGCGGTAATGCGCCCAGTAGTTGTCGGGATTGGCAAACTGGTTGAGCATCAGGTAGCCGCCCTTTGCTACTTTGTCGTGGGCGTAGTCAATGGCTTCTTCCATCGAACCCTTCGCGGAAGTCAAGATCACCTTGGCCCCGAAGGCTTCCATCGTCAGGACGCGTTCCTTGGTGGCGTTTTCGGGCATTACCAGTTCAATTTCCACGCCGCAGAGCCGGGCAATCATGGCGAGGGCAATGCCGGTGTTGCCGCTGGTAGCCTCGATCAGCTTGGTGCCGGGCTTCAGTTCCCCGCGGTCGAGGGCGCCTTTGATCATGCCGTAGGCGGCCCGGTCCTTTACGCTGCCGCCGGGGTTGTGCCCTTCGAGCTTGCCGTACAGGCGGATGCCGGGTTTGCGCGCAATGTTGTTCAACTCCACGAGGGGGGTATTGCCGATCAGGTCAAGTAGGGAAGCCACTGGAAAAGGTACAGTCTAGGTTTTCCGCTAATCTACCAAATCTATAGGAATTTAAATAACCGTAAGTCACCAGTGGTATGTAGAGACGCGATTCATCGCGTCTGACCAAGCGTAAATTGCAAGTAGAGACGCGAATCATCGCGTCTGACCAGGCGTAAATCGCAAGTAGAGACGCGATTCATCGCGTCTGACCAATTGTAAGTCGTTAGACGGCGGGTTCACTGAGACGCGATGAATCGCGTCTCTACATACCCCCGACGACGGTTCCTTCAGCTACCGCGGTGATTATGGGCAGGATTTCGGGCCAACCCTTCAGGGAATCATTGTACCGTTTTTCGCCTTCGGCAACCCGGTAGAAGCCTTGTTGAATGATGGTCAGGTCGGTGCCGTTGCCGGTCGGAGTGAGTTGGTAGGCGACGGTCAGGTAATTATCGGGAACGTCGGGTAAATTCCAGGTGGTCGGGAACAGGGTGTGTTCCAGGTAGCGGAGCGCCTGGTTTAGGATGACTTCTCCCTTGACTATGAGGGTTTCCTGTCCGTTTTGGGCGAAGTAGTAGTGCACGGGGCTGCCCGGCTGCCAGTCGGTGCGGGCAATGGCGCCGTACATGTACTGCGCAATTTTAGCGGGGTTGGTGAGGGCGTCCCACACCGCTTCGGGCGCGGCGTTGATGTGGACCGTGATCCTGATTTCTTTTTCCATCTTTTCCTTTTTTACGCAAAGAAAAGGGTGGCTCCTGACAACCTTATGTCAGCAGGTGGATTATTATTTTGGGCGCACCCCCTTCAATGAAAGCAGGGTTCATTTGCCGGGGTTGTCATTTCCCGGACGGCGGCAGCCAAAATAGAATTCCAGTGCGTCAGGTTCAGCAGATGGCCGTGTTTTTCAATGACGCGCAATTGCGATTTTTTGATCCGGTCGTTTAGGTAGCAAGCAAACGCCAGGGGCCAGGCAGCGTCGTCAGTGCCGTGCCAGATCATATTCGGTATTTCGTGGAATGTAGTAATGTGCTTGAGCCACTTTTACATTTGAGCCAAAGCAGATTAAGATTCCGTTTACGCCACCTTCAAGCTGTACTTCTCCAGCCGCTCCACGGCCTGGGCCACCAGTTCAGGGTTGACCTGGTGCACTTCCACGCCCCTGCCGATCTTTTCGAGCAGCATGATGGTAAGCCGGCCGCCCAGGTGTTCGCGGAACTCGCGGAGTCCCTGCACCACGGCCAGTTCGCCGTTGGCGTTGCGGGTGGAGAGGGCCGAAGCGTACAGAGAAAAGCCCAGCGTATCAAGCACCTCCAGGATTACTTGCAGTTCGGCGTCGTTCAGCATGCCGGCCAGGTTGGCGTACACGCAGTCGAGGGCAATGCCAATGGCGACAGCCTCGCCGTGCCGGATTTCGTAATTGGTGAGGGCTTCGAGTTTGTGGGCCGCCCAGTGGCCGAAGTCCAGCGGCCGGGAAGAGCCCATTTCGAAGGGGTCGCCGCCGGCAATGTGGGCCAGGTGCATCTGGGCGCAGCGGTAGATGAGGTACTGCATGGCCGGCAGGTCACGGGCGGCCAGGGCCGGGGCGTCCTGCCGGATGCGTTCGAAAAATGCGGCATCCTTGATGAGGGCAACTTTGATGGCTTCGGAAATGCCGGCCCGCCAGTCGCGGTCGTCGAGGGTAGCCAGGAACGCGAAGTCGTTGAGCACCGCGAACGGCGGGGCAAACGTGCCGAGGAAGTTCTTTTTGTGGAATGCGTTGACGCTGTTTTTCACGCCCACTCCCGAGTCGTTCTGGGCCAGCACCGTGGTCGGAATCCGGATCAGCCGGATGCCGCGGTGCGAAACGGCCGCCGCAAACCCGGCCATGTCGAGCAAGGCGCCGCCGCCGATGACGGCAATGTAGCTGTGCCGGTCAATGCCGTAGTCGTTGACGGCTTGCTGGATTTGCTCCACCAGCGCCGGGTCGTTCTTACAGGCCTCGCCGCCGGGCATCACTACGGGGTCGGCGCACAACGACAGCACGGCCGCGTGGGCCGCCGCGTACGCCTTGACCTGCGCCGCCAGGTGGGGATGATGGGCCGCTACGCCGCTGTCAATAATGAAATACACCTTACGGGGCGCCGTATTGCCATCCCCGCGCAGCACGTCGGCCAGCAGGGCGTTGGTTGGCTCAAAAAGTCCGTTCGTGAAATGTACCGGGTATTGGAAGGAGACCTGAAATCGCTGTACGATGGGTTGCATGTTTTGATTAGGTATGATCACGGCAGCTTACCGGGGCTACCCGGGAGCGGCTTTCAAAGGAACAAAGGAAATGCCGGAAAAGTTGATCTGCCGGGGGCGAGGCCGGCAGAATGTGCAATTTGGTGCGCCATTCCGTTAGCTTACATGCCGGTTACCGGGAGAATGTAAACAAAAAATCGGTTTGCAACCGGAGCGTACTCCCGTGCAAACCGATTTTCTCCTGGTGCTTTACCCTTTATAGCCCACTGGTGTTGAACTGGATGGTGTCCAGGGAGAACAACGGCTTGCCGCCCGCGTTGGGATTGACGAACACGAAGAACAGGTCCTGCGTGCCCGCGTTGCCGCCTACCGGGAAAGAAACCGGTCCCGCGTGGTTGGCCGGTACGTCGGCCGAGCCCAGCACTTTACCGGTCAATGAACCCAGGCGTACTTCGAGCTTGCCACCGGCCGTACGGTCCGCACTGGACATGGCCGTTACGTCGACCGAACTGATGTCGGTGAGGTCGAGTCCTTTGAAGGCAAGGTAGGCGCCGTTGGTCAACCCGACGGCAACCTCGTTGCCCTGGGGCATCTTGAACTTGAAGATTTCATTTTGCACCGTCGATTCGGATGCCCTTACCTGCGGGTTGCGCAGGTACACGGCACTGGCGCCGGTGAGCGGCCGGATGCCCGCTGCGCCCTGGTCGGTGTAGGTAGCCGTCAGCGTAAACACGGTGTTGTCCTTCTTCTTCGGATCGCCGGTGGGGGAGACCTTGCCGCTGGGGGGCAGCGACTTGGCCGTGCTGTTGGTGTTGGCCAGCGACAGCATCCACTTCACGATCTGCTGGGCGTCGCTTTCCTTCAGCGTGGGGTGGGCCGGCATGGCTACTTCACCCCACACGCCGCCGCCACCCTTGATGATCTTGGCCGTCAGGTACGACACGCCGTTGGCGTCCTTCTGGTAGCGCTGCGCCACCGCCGTAAAGGACGGGCCCACGGAGGCTTCGCTGACCTGGTGACACGCCCGGCAATCCAGCGTGAGCATGATGTTTTTGCCCAGCGTGGCTTCCGAAACCACCTGGTGGCCCATTGAAGCGGCGGCCAGGTCGGTGCCCTTCACGTAGTCGGTGGCTACGTACACGTTGTTCATGTCCACCTTGCCGTCCTTGTCGGTCACTTTCACCTGGTACTCCACGGGTTTGCCCGGGAAGTAGAAGCTGCGGTTGCCCTTCACGGTGATCTCCACCTGGGGCTGCTCGTTGCCGGCGTACACTTCTACCTCGCTGCTGCGGGACGTAAGTTTCTGGCTGTCCATTACTTCCACGCTGATGGGGTAGCTGCCGGCTTCGCTGAGGGTATATTGCAGTTGGGGCTCGGTGGTTTCCTTGCGGGTGGTGCCTACCGTCCACACGTACGTAAGCTTGTCCTTTTCGGGGTCCGTGGCATTCACCCGGGCCGTGAACGCGTACGGCAGGCTGCCGCTCAACCTGTCCACCATCAGCGAATCGACCCTGGGCGGACGGTTGCCGGAGAAGTAGTCAATGCGGGCCAGGCCGGCATCGGGGTTCTTGCTGAACCAGCCTTTGCCGTATTCGAGCACGTACATGCGGCCGTCGGGGCCCATTTCCATGTCGATGGGGGCCGCGAACGCAGTGCCGGGCATGAAGGGCTCCATGCTGGCAAAGTCGCCGTTGGGCTTCATCGTTACGGCTTTTACCCAGTTGCGAATCCAGTCGTAGACGAACAGCTTGCCGTTGTAGTAGTCGGGGAAACGGGATTCCTTGGGATACTGCTCCGAATAGTACACCGGTCCGGCCATGGCGTTGCGGCCGCCGGCGCCTACTTCCGGGAACTCCTTGGATTCATCGTACGGGTAGTAAATGAACGCCGGCGTGGTGGGCGGCAGTTGGGTGATGCCGGTGTTGAACTTGGATTCGTTGAGGGGCTTGGCCGGGTCAAAGGCTTCACCGCTCTGGCCAGTGGCGTAGTCGTAGCGGCGGTAGGGATAGCTGTTGCCGATGAAATAGGGCCAGCCGAAGTTGCCGGCCTGACGGGCCTGGTTCACCTCGTCGTAGCCGCGGGGGCCACGGGTCGCCATGCTGTCTGCGCGGGCGTCGGGGCCTACTTCGCCCCAGTACAGGATGTTGGTTTTCTTGTCCACCGAAATCCGGTAGGGGTTGCGGTGGCCCATCGTGTAGATTTCGGGACGCGTCTTGTCCATGCCCTTCGGGAACAGGTTGCCCTCAGGAATGTCGTAGGTGCCGTCGGGCTTGATGCGGATGCGGAGCACCTTGCCGCGCAGGTCGTTGGTGTTGCCCGACGAACGGCGGGCGTCGTACTGTTCGTGGCCCGGCAGGTCGTTGAGCGGGGCGTAGCCGCGGTTCACGAACTTGACGTTCTTCTCGTCGAACGGCGTGGAGTTGTCGCCGGTGGAGAGGTAGAGCATGTTGTCGTTGCCGAAGGCAATGGAGCCGCCGGTGTGGCAGCAGATGTTGCGCTGGGAGTAGAATTGCAGCACCACCTTCTCGGTCTTGGGGTCAATGGTGTCGTTGCGGAATTCAAACCGCGACAGCCGGTTCACCGACGTATCGATGGGGCTGTAGAACAGGTAGACGTAACGGTTGTTGGCGAAGTTGGGGTCAGCGGCCAGGCCCATGATGCCTTCTTCGGCGTTCACGTTGGGCACGGTGGCCTTGTGGTACACGTTCAGGAAGCCGACCTGCCTGACGGCCTTGCTCTGATTATTGTACAGCATTACTTCGCCGCGGCGCTGGACAATGAGCACGTCGAGGTTGGGCAGCACGGCCATCTCGGTGGGTTCGTAGAGAGTGCCCCGGGTGAGGGTGGTTTTCACGAAACGGTCTTCCTCGGGCACCCGCTGGCTGCGGGCTTTGCTGTAATCAAGGGGTTTGTTGCCGCCCATGGCGTACTCAAGGCCGCCCCACAGGTGCTTGACGAACAGTTCTTCGGTGTAGGTGGACTCGGTGTGACCGAAGTTGGTGTAGAAGGCCCGGCCGCCGTCGTAGTCGTGGTACCAGGACATCGGGTGGTTGTCGCCCATTTTACCCTCCTTGTAGGTCTTCTCGTCAACCTTGATGAGCACCTTTACGTCGGGGTTGAAGCTCTTGAAGTCGTAGAACTCGTCGGTGCGGGTCCACTTCTTGGGCAGGCCCTTGGTGGAAAGGTGCTTGCGGTTGATCACGTGGGCCGTGCCCTGCTGCACGTTGGGGTTGCCGGGGTGGCTGGCAAAGTAGGCGCCCGACAGTTTGTTGTACCACGGCCAGCCGTACTCGGTGTCGGTGGCCGCGTGGATGCCCACGTAGCCGCCGCCCGCCTGTATGTAGCGTTCAAAGTCGGCCTGCTGCACCGGGTTGAGCACGTCGCCGGTGGTGTTGAGGAACACAACCGTGGCGTACTGCTTCAGGTTGTCCTCGGTGAACCGGCCGGCGTTCTCGGTGGTATCCACCGTGAAGTTATGCTCCTGGCCCAGCTTCTGGATGGCGGCAATGCCCTGGGGAATGGAAGAATGGCGGAAGCCCTTGGTTTTGGAAAACACCAGCACTTTCGGTACGTCCTTTGGTCGGAAGTAGGCGAAAACGCCGAAGACAATGCCGGCGCACACCAGGACTGCAGCGATTCGGATGAGTGAGTTTTTATTGAATTGCATTCGCGGTAGAGGTTAAGAGAGAGTGGGTTCTGAGGGAAACAACGGGCCGGAAAACCAGCTTCCAATTTACCCAAACACAGGGTATTAATCAAACTGCGTATCAAAATCATCCTAATTTGGTATCAATTCATCCCGGCAAACCGGGCGGCGTTTATCGGGCCGGGCCGGGGCTTGCATGGCATCACCGGATGGGGCAAAGAAAAGGCCACCGCGCATGCAGTGGCCCGTGCCAACGTAACAATCAATACCCGGCAACTACACCTTACACATCGCAAATCTGGACGCCCTGGCGCAGAGAGGCCAGCTTGTCTTCGCGTTTGGGGATGAACTCCTGCGCCACGAAGCCCTTGTAGCCCAGGTCGGCAATGGCTTTCATGATGGCCGGGTAGTTGAGTTCCTGCGTTTCGTCGATCTCGTTGCGGCCCGGCACGCCGCCCGTGTGGAAGTGGGCAATGTACTGGTAGTTGTCCTTGATGGTGCGGATCACGTCGCCTTCCATGATCTGCATGTGGTAAATGTCGTAGAGCAGCTTGAAGTTTTCGGAGCCCACGGCCTTGCACAGTTCGGCGCCCCAGGCGGTGTGGTCGCACTGGTAGTCCTTGTGGTCCACCTTGCTGTTGAGCAGTTCCATCACCATCGTTACCTTGTGTTTCTCGGCCGACTTCATCAGGCGCTTGAGGCCCTGGGCGCAGTTCTGGATGCCCTGCTCGTCGTCGAGGCCCTTGCGGTTGCCCGAAAAGCAGATGACCTTATTGAGGCCGGCGGCGGCCAGCTTCGGGAAAATGGCTTCGTAGCTGGCGATCAGCTCATCGTGCAGCTTGGGGTCGTTGAACCCATCGACGATGCCCTTGCCGGCGCCCCACGGCATGGCTGAAGTAAGGCCGTGCTTTTTCAGGGTGGCCCACTCGTCGGGACCGGTCAGTTCGACGGACTGGATGCCCATTGCCTTGGCCGACTTGCACAACTCTTCGAAGGGAATCTTGTCGTAGCACCACCGGCACACCGAGTGGTTGATGCGGCCCTTGAGGGCGGGGCCCATGGCTTGTTCATTTGCTTCCATGCGTTGGGCCAGGGTAGGTACAGAGGTAAGGGCGGCGGCGGTGCCGGCAATGGTTTTGAGCACGTTGCGGCGGGAAGAGGTTGCCATAAAAATGGAGTTTATGAGTTTAAAGTTTATGAGTTTATGAGCAGATGAGCTAATGAAGTCGGTAAGGCGTTAAATGCTAAAAAGGGTATTGTGGGGCCCGCAGGCCCACTCATGAACTCATCAACTCATTCACTCATGAACTCCCTATAGTTCTCTGATCCGGATGTTGCGGAACCAGACCTTGTCGCCGTGGTCCTGGAGGGCGATGTGACCCTTGGGGTACTTGCCGAAGCCTTCCCAGCCCTTGAACTTACTGTTTGCCACCATCTTGTCCCACTCGGGTCCGCTGGTGGGGTATTCCACGGTCTTCACGCCGTTCATCCAGTGTTCGGCCTTGTTGTTTTTGATCACCAGCTTTACCTTGTTCCACTGGCCGGCGGGCTTGGTGGCCTTCTTGGCGGGGGGCAGCATGTCGTAGAGCGAACCGGCGGTGCGGTTGCCGTTGGTGCCCTGCTTGGCGTCGGGGTGGCGTTCGTCGTCGAGCACCTGCATTTCGGGACCCGTGTTGTAGGTGGCCTTGAACTTAGGGTCTTCCTGCACGTGGTACATGATGCCACTGTTGCCGCCTTCGGCAATCTTCCATTCCAGTTCCAGTTCAAAATCGCCGTACTGCTGGTCGGTCACAATGTCGCCGGCTCCTTTGCCATTAAGCGTCAGAGCACCGTCTTCCACGGCCCAGAGGGGCGATATGTCCTGCTTGAGGTACGTGTGCCAGCCCTTGGTCGACTTGCCGTCGAACAGGGTTTTCCATTCGGCTTTCGGGGATTCGGGTTGCATGGCTTCGTCGGGGGAGGAGGTAAGTCGGGCGGCCGGCACGCCGTTGAGGGTGCACCAAAGGTACTGTCCAAGGTTGCTCACGGAAACGGGGCGCTGCGCGGAGTAGTTCAGCGTGAAGCTGGTCAGCGCCACTACGCAAACGGCCAGCCCGGCAAAGCGGAACGGAGTTGTTTTCATACGGGGGACGATAAAAAAGGAATGAACAAGGATTTTGTGCGGGGCGCATTGGCCCGGAGATATGGCACAAACATAGTCGAAAGAAGGGTAAAATACTATTTTTTGTCCGTATCCTACCCTTTTTTCCGACGAAACGACTACAATCCGAGGACCTTCCGGTTAAAACTTTCGTCGGAACCGGTTCCGGCAAAATCGTCGAAGGCCTTTTCGGTGACGCGGATGATGTGGCTCTGGATGAACTCGGCGCCTTCCCGGGCTCCGTCTTCGGGGTGCTTGAGGGCACATTCCCATTCGAGCACGGCCCAGCCGTCGAAGTTGTACTGCGTAAGCTTGCTGAAGATGGAGCTGAAGTCTACCTGCCCGTCACCCAGGGAGCGGAAGCGGCCGGCCCGTTCCACCCAGCCCTGGTAGCCGCCGTACACGCCCTGCTTGCCGGTGGGGTTAAACTCGGCGTCTTTTACGTGGAACATCTTGATCCGCTCGTGGTAGAAGTCGATGTACTGGAGGTAGTCGAGGTGTTGCAGCACGAAGTGGCTCGGGTCGTAGAGCAGGTTGGCGCGGGGGTGGTTGTTGACTTTTTCGAGGAACATTTCGAAGGTCACCCCGTCGTGCAGGTCTTCGCCCGGGTGGATTTCGTAGCACAGGTCTACGCCTACCTCGTCGAAGGCGTTGAGAATGGGCAGCCAGCGGTTGGCCAGTTCGCGGAAGCCGGTCTCGACCAGCCCGGCGGGGCGCTGCGGCCAGGGGTACATGAAGGGCCAGAGCAGGGCCCCCGAAAACGTGGCGTGCGCCTTGATGCCCAGGTTCTGGCTGGCCTTGGCGGCGTATTTGAGTTGCTGCACGGCCCATTCGGTGCGCGCCTTGGGGTTATTGTGGTACTGCGCCGGCGCGAAGCCGTCGAACATGGCGTCGTAGGCGGGGTGTACGGCCACCAGTTGCCCTTGCAGGTGCGTGGAGAGTTCGGTGATTTGCAGGCCGGCCTCGGAAACAACGCCCTTTATCTCATCGGCGTAATCCTTGCTGGTGGCGGCTTTTTCGAGATCAATCACGCGGCTGTCCCAAGAAGGCAGTTGCACCCCGATGTAACCCAGGTCGGCCGCCCATTTGCAGATGTTGGAAAGGGAGTTGAACGGGGCAGCATCGCCCATGAACTGCGCCAGGAATATGGCAGGTCCTTTGATGGTCTTCATGATCAGCGAAAAGGGGGATAAAAAGGTTAGTGGTCCGACAAGTTTAAAAAAACTTGACCAATGTTGGTATTTTTTAGGAGGAAAAGGAGAAAAAAGGGAGCAAACCTTTCGGGTTTCCAAAACCCGAAAGGTTTCAGGACGCCCACTCTACCCGCTGGTACACGTCGCTTAGTTTGATCCGGCTGTCGATGGTACGCAACTGGATGGCGGCTTCGAGTCCTTCGGTGAGGGTGTACAGCCAGTGTTGGTCGTCCTGGCGGAAGTAGGTTTCGATGATGGGCTCGTTCTGTGACACCAGTACGTATTCCTGAAAAGAGGGCAGGGATTGGTACTTTTTGAATTTGCGGCCCCGGTCATACGACTCGGTGGAGTCAGATAAAACCTCCACGATGAGTACGGGGTTTTTGACTACGTCCCGCCGGCCATCCGCGTATTCTATTTTTCCGCAAATGACCATTGCATCAGGGTACACGAAAGAATCATACTCCTGCACGTCAACTCTCAAATCACTACCGGTGGCAGTGCAATCTTTATAATCGAGCAATTCCAAAAGCCTCCGCAGAACATTGCCCCCAATTCGACTATGATTATAAGTGCCGCCGGACATGGCGAGTATCTCCCCATTTTCATATTCGTGCTTTTCCTGAGCCGACTCTTCAAAGTGAAAGTACTCTTCCGGGGTGTATTTTTTCTTCTGTTGCAGTGCGTCTCCCATGTTGGCCGTGGTTTATTCAAATATACCAAAAACGGGGTAAGCCGCCGGTTACACGGCCTGTCGGAGCACCACGCCCGGGCTGTAGCCGAAACGCTTTTTGAAGGCGGCCGAAAAGTGGTTCGGGTTTTCGTAGCCCACCGCGTCGGCGACCTGGCTCACGTTCAGAATGCCTTCGTTGAGCAGCTTCCGGGCCAGTCCCATGCGCCGTTCGTGGGCGTAGCCAAATACGGTGGTGTGGTACTGTTCGCGGAAGCCCTTCTTGAGCTTGAAATCATTGAGGCCGAACATTCTGGCAATTTCGGGCAGCGAAGCGGGGCTGAGGAAGTGTTCGTCGAGGTATTCGCGCACCTGGCGGATGCGGTCGCGGTCGGGCTTGCGCAGGGAGGGACATTCGGTGACGGGACGGAAACTCTGTTCGAGTTGCAGCGACAGCAGTTCGAGCACCTTGGCCTCCAGGTACATCTTCTTAAAGCCGCCTTTCAGTGTACACGCTTGAATTTCCCGGATGATGCCCAGCATCATGGGCTGGATGGGCATCATGTCGCGGGACGCCAGGAAGGCGTCGCCGCGGGCAATTTTTTCCAGGAGGGCAGTCGTCGGTTCCTCATTGAAGTCCACCAGCCGGGTAAAATAGTCGAGGCCGAAGGTGACGTGAAACGCCCTGGAAACGCCCTTGGGGAAACAGTGATCGCCTTCCGGAGCGGGCACGAACAAGAGGTTGTGCTGGTGCTGGTGGATGTGAAAATCCTTGCCGTAGGCGTAGTGGTGGGAGTGCATGGTGCCTTCCAGCAGGAAGTTGACATTCACGGTGGGTTGGGCGTCCGCTCCTTCCACGGCAAAGCGGGTTTTGTCGTGGGAAGTGCCCTGCCATTCGCTCAGGATCATGCCGGGCAACTGGCAGTTGTGCAACTGCATCCGGGTGCCGGCCGACACCTCGACCAGGAAATTGGATTCGGACACGGCCGGTTCGGCAGGACGGGGCGTGAACAGTACGTCGATCTGCCGTAAATCTGCAAGATTCCATTTCAGGTTCATACAATCGCAAAGGTGGCTCAGGCAACGGACGAATGTAGCACAAAAGGAAGTACTCTTTCCACAAAAAATACGGGAATGGCGCGGAGAAAGGGTTTCACGCAAAGACCGCAAGGAAAAGCACTGAACCGCAAAAGGGCAACGGAGACGCAAAGACGGCAAGGAGAATGCGTACTCCTTTGCGCCCTTGCGTCTCTATTGCGATCCTTGCGGTTCAATTCCTCCGGGTTTCCGTGGTGCGTTTTATCCCTTTCTACTGCGCTAAATACCCCCCGTCGATCACCAGCGAATGGCCCGTTACGAAGGAGGCATGTTCGGAGGCCAGCCACAGGACGGCACCGGGCACTTCTTCGGGCTTGGCCATGCGTTTCATGGCGTGCATGTTGGCTACGGCGTGGTGCAACTGGTCGTCGTTGTCGAGGCCGGCCCGGCTGAGCATCGGCGTTTCGGTGAAGGAGGGACACACGGCGTTGACCCGGATGCCGAACGCCGCGTATTCGAGGGCCGCCGTCTGGGTGAGGCCGATCACGCCGTGGCTGGCGGCCACGTAGCCCGCCGACCCCATGAAGCCTACCTTGCCCAGCACCGACGAGTTGTTTATGATGCAGCCCCGCTTGGCCTTTTTCATTTCCAGCAGTTCGTACTTCATGCAGAGGAATACGCCCGTCAGGTTGGTTGCAATCACGTTGTGCCACTCCGGTTCGGGGTAGTCTTCGGTGTGGGCCGAAGCCCCGCCGACGCCCGCGTTGTTGAAGGCAACGTCGATGCGGCCGAACCGCGATACCGTCTGCCGCACCAGGTTCTGCACGCTGCCGCTGTCGGCCACGTTGCAGGAAATGAAGGCACTTTCGGCACTGCGGGCCTGAATGTCCTTGAGCGTCGCCTGACTGTCCTGCTCGGATACGTCGGCAATTACTACCTTGGCGCCGCGTTCCGCGAAGGCGAAGGCCGTGGCTTTTCCAATTCCGGACGAAGCCCCGGTGATCAGTACGACTTTATCTTTGAAATCCATATAGTGGTGGTTGAAGGTGAACGATAGTGGTATTCTACGGGAGACCTTCCTTTTGGGATGGGTAAAAAAATCCCGGAATGCCGCCACGCCCTTAACCCCGGAGGCAATCAGAACAGGCTGCCCTGCACGGCCTGCGTGCTGATGCGCGGCTCGGCCAGGTTGAGGCCGTACTGCCCGTTGAGCAGGCGGATGAAGTACAGAGCCAGGTCGGGGGAGAGCACGTTGTCGGGCTGGTGCACGAAAAAGTACACGGTTTGCACGCCCTCCGTAAACCACGCCCCGAGCCGTTCCACCCAGTCCTCGATGCGGCGGTAATCGCTGGGATGCAGGCCGTTGCCCACGAAGCGGACCATTGCCGCGGGCGTGGTCAGGTGCATGTGCAGGGCGTCGCGCCGCCCGGCCACGTCGGTAAGCACTGTGCTGATGCCCATTTGCTCCATCTGCCCGAACGTCTCTGCCACCACTGCCGACGGCCGGAACCAGTCTTCGTGCCGGAATTCCACGGCTACCGGGATCTCTTCGGGCACGTTTTCGAGGAAGTTGACCAGCACGTCGGCCTGCCGGGGCGTAAAGTAGGGCGGCAGTTGCAGGAACGACGCCCCCAGGTGTTCGGCCAGGCCCCGGATCGAATCGCAGAAGGCCTTGGTGGGCGCCTCGGCGTACTGCAAGCCCAGTTCGTGGCTGATCTGCTGGGGCCACTTGGGGCAGAAGGTGAAGCCCCGGGAAGCTACCGTCCGCCAGCGGGTAATGGTGGCGGCGTCGGGAATGCGGTAATGCGTGGTGTTGAGTTCAATGGTGTTGAACTGCCGGCTGTAGTGGTAGAGGTAGTCCTTCTCCCGGGCATTGGCCGGGTAAATGCGGCCGAGCCACTCCTTGCACGTCCACACCGGGCAGCCCACGTACACCTTCGGCTTGCCGGGAGCGGGCACTGCGGACAGGACGCGGCCGGTGGCCCCGGCGTCGGGGGGCAGCTTGAAATTCACTTTTGATACATCCGCGAGTTTTCCGAAGTCCATAATTGGTAGGAGGCTTTTACCCGTTACTGTTTTTTTATCTTTCCGGTTTTACTCATTTTTGGCACCTTGACGTTTTCCCGTCCCTAACCCCTACCTCCGCCCAAGCTTATGTGGAAAGAAGAAGATAACAAGTTAAAGAAATCCTTTCAGTTTAAGGATTTTACCGAAGCTTTTGCGTTCATGACCCGGGTGGCTTTTGCCGCCGAAAAAATGAACCACCATCCCTGGTGGTCCAACGTGTACAACCAGGTGGACATCGAACTCAATACCCACGACGCGGGCAACATCGTAACCGACAAGGACCGCAAACTGGCCGAGAAGATTGATAAGATTTATGGCTGAATGGCCGTAGGGTTGAATGGTTGAAGTGTTTTTTGTGTTACAAGTATAATCACCGTGTGCTTCGAATGGTTGCGCGGCTGTTACAGCCATTCAGCCATATAGGCATTTAACATACTGCTTATGCCACCCTCCCTGTACCTCGTTCCCACGCCCATCGGCAACCTGGAGGACATTACCCTGCGGGCCATCCGGGTGCTGAAGGAGGTGGACGTGGTGCTGGCCGAGGACACGCGCAATACGGGCATGTTGCTCAAGCATTTGCAGATTGCCAAGCCCCTCCAGAGCCACCACGCCTTCAACGAACACCAGACGCTCAACAACCTGGTTGAACGCATGAAGAAGGGTGAACGGATGGCCCTGGTGTCGGATGCGGGTACGCCGGCCATTTCGGACCCCGGCTTCCTGCTGGTGCGGGCCTGCCTCCAACACGAACTGGCGGTGGAGTGCCTGCCCGGTCCTACGGCCTTCGTGCCGGCCCTGGTGAAGTCGGGCCTGCCCTGCGACCGGTTTACCTTCGAAGGCTTTCTGCCCCAGAAGAAAGGCCGGCAAACGCGGCTGCTGGCCCTGGCCGAGGAGGAACGGACGATGATTTTTTACGAGTCCCCGCACCGGGTGGTCAAAACCCTTACCCAGTTTGCCGAGTTCTGGGGACCCGACCGGCTGGCGTCGGTGTCGCGGGAACTGACCAAGCTGTACGAAGAAACCGTGAACGGCACGCTGACCGAAATCATTGCGTATTTTAGCGATAAAACCATTAAAGGAGAAATTGTCATTGTTGTGGATGGAAAGAAATAGCCGCCTGTATTACTGGGGGCTGGTATTGTTGGGCGGCGTACTGTTGTCGCTGGGCTGGCTGGTGGAGCCGCTGGCTTTTGCCATGCTGTTTGCCTTTGTGCCCCTGCTGCGCCTGGAGTCGAGCATCCTCTTCCGGCAACTGCCCCGGCCCGGCCGCACCTTTTTCGGGTACGCCTACGCGACCATGTTCGTCTGGAATGCGCTGACCACCTGGTGGACGGGCAATACGCTGGCGGCCGGCGCGGCAACCATTGCCGGGGGCATCTTTGCAATCCTCGCCAACTCCCTGCTCCAGTGCATTCCGCTGATGCTGTTCCACTACACCCGGCGGGCCACGGGCAGCCGCCTGGGGTACCTGGCCCTGCCCCTCTACTGGATTGCCTTTGAATACATTCATTTGAACTGGGACCTGTCGTGGCCCTGGCTCACGCTGGGCAACGGGTTCATGTACAACCCCGAGTGGGTGCAGTGGTACGAGTACACCGGGGCCCTGGGCGGCTCGTTGTGGGTGTGGGCGGCCAACCTGCTCACGTACTTTGCCCTGGTGAAGCACACCGGCGTGTATTCCCGCACGGCCAAGGCCGGCGCCGACTTTTACGTGATCCTGGTGATGGTGGCCCCCATCATCCTTTCGTACTACCTCTACAATACCTACCAGGAAAAGGGCCCCGCCGTGGAGTTCGTGGTGGTGCAGCCCAACATCGACCCGTACACCGAAAAGTTTGCCGACACCGAAAACTTCATTCCCTTCGAGGAGCAGGTGCGCCGGTTCATCGAGTTGTCGGAAAAGCAGATTACGCCCAACACCCGCTTCGTGCTCTGGCCCGAGACGGCCATTGACGGTTCGTACTGGGAAGAGAGCATCGAGAACGAAGCGGTGATCAACGGGATCAAAGCCTTTGTGGGGCGGCACCCGCAGGTGAACCTGCTCACGGGCGTCACCAGCTTGCAGCACTACGAAAACAAAAAGCAGGCTACGCCTACGGCCCGGTTCCGCGCCGACCTCGGGTACTTTGACGTGTACAACACGGCCCTGTTCGTGCGGCCGAAAGGGCCGCTGCTGTTCTACCACAAGTCTAAGCTGGTGCCGGGCGTGGAAATATTGCCGTACCCCGAGGTGTTCGGCGTGCTTACCGACCTGGTGTTCAGCTTCGGCGGCACGTCGGGCGGCTACGGCCGACAAGAGGAGCGGACCGTGTTCCGCCACGATTCCGGCCCAGGCATTGCGCCGGCCATCTGCTACGAATCCATCTACGGCGATTTCATGACCAACTACATCCGCAACGGCGCCGACTTCATTACCATCATCACCAACGACGGCTGGTGGGGCAACACGCCGGGGCACCGGCAGCACCTGGCCATGGCCTCCCTGCGGGCCGTAGAAGCCCGGCGGGGCATTGCCCGGTCGGCCAATACGGGTATTTCGGCCTTCATCAACCAGCGCGGCGACGTAGTGCAGGCCAGCCGTTACTGGGAGCAGGCCGCCCTGCGGGGCGAACTGCGGCTAAACCGGGAACTTACCTTTTACGTTCGTTACGGGGATTACATCGGCTGGGCGGCCGTCTGGCTGTCGCTGGCCGGCATCTTGTTCGCCCTGGTCAACGGGTTGCTCAAACGACGGATGCGCCGCGTACCAGCCGGGGTGTAGGAAAGTAGAAAGTTTATGAGTTCATGCGTTCAAAGTACGGACGCGTAGGTTGGTAAGTGCTTGTTACTCATAAACTTTGAACTCATGAACTCATGAACTCATGAACTCATGAACTCATGAACTCATAAACTCCATTTCAACCGTGAACCTAGAAAACATCACCCGGCAGGTAGCCCAACTGAGCAACGAAGTAGGTCATTTTCTCCTCCGCGAAGGCGCCGGCTTCGACGTGGCCCGCCTGGAGTACAAAGGGGTAAACAACCTGGTGTCGTACGTGGACAAAGAGGCCGAAAAAGCCCTGGTGAAAGGCTTGCGGGACATTGTGCCCGGCGCCGGGTTCATTACCGAGGAGGGCACCGTTACCGAAAAGTCCGATACGTTCAACTGGGTGATCGACCCGCTGGACGGCACCACCAACTTCGTGCACCAGGTGCCCCTGTTCTGCATCAGCGTGGGACTCATCCAGGGGCAGGAGCCCATTGCCGGCGTGGTGCACGAGCCGCACCGCAACGAAAGCTTCACGGCCTGGAAGGGCGGCGGGGCCTACTGCAACGGGCAACCGATCCGGGTGTCGGCGGTGGACAAACTGGCCGACAGCCTGCTGGCCACCGGCTTTCCGTACACCGAAGGGGAACGGATGGAAGTGTACCTGTCCATTTTGAAGGAACTGCTGCGCAGTTCGCACGGGCTGCGGCGGCTGGGCTCGGCGGCCATCGACCTGGCCTGGGTAGCCTGCGGACGGTTCCAGGCGTTCTACGAGTACAACCTCAATCCCTGGGACGTGGCGGCCGGCGTGCTGCTGGTGCAGGAGGCCGGCGGCGTGGTTACCGACTTCCAGGGTGGCAACAACTACCTGTTCGGGCGGCAGCTCATTGCTTCCGGGCACATCCAGCAGGAACTGCTCGACATCATCGGCATTCACTGGAAGACGTAAGCGATTCAGCCCTAAAAAAATACCGACCACCCCGAATGGAATTTGCGAATGATTCGTTAGCTTATCGTAAACGTTTTACAACCATGACCGATCAGCCGAATGCACAGCCGAAGGACGAATTCCCGGTAATCCGAAAGATAGGCCGGTTCATGACAGGAATGTTGTACCTGGAAATGGGTATCTACCTGCTGCTGGGGCTAGTGGCGCTGCTGATGGGCGGTGTCACCTGGCTGGTGAATATTTTTAGTTAAAAGACAATGGTGGAAACAGTCATTATCGTAATGCTTTTCGTGGCGGCGGTGGCCTACCTGCTCAACGTCGTACGCAAGAGTTTCAGCACCAAGAACAGCGGCTGCGCCAAAGGGTGCGGCAGCGCCTGCGGCAGCATTGACTTTAAAAAGATCGAGGCCGAAATGAACCGCAAAAAGGCCGCCGCGCACTAAAGAATCAGCTTAGCGTATTCAGTCTCCTGTCTCACGTCTAAAATCTAAAGTCTTTCCAAATGCAGAAAAGCCGGCCCCGGTGTATTACCACCCGGCCGGCTTTCTGGTATTAATCTATGCAGCGCGATTGATTTAGATTCCTTTCCCCATCCTGGTCATCCTATCATCCCGCAAATCCTGATCCCTACTGGTTGCCTGAAGCGATGGGGCCGTTGCCCTCGGCATTGCAGGCGTACCCTTTGTGCGACACGCACTTGCCTTCTTTGTTGAGGTAAAAAGTAACGTCGCCTTTGCCTACCTTCACCAAACCGTCCGCGAAATAGTGGATCTCGTCGTACTCAATCGGAATCACCACTTTGCCGGCCTGGTCGATGAACCCAAACTTCCCTTTTGATTTTACCCCGGCCAGCCCTTCCGAGAAGTCGTACGCCTCGTCGTAGGCCGCCGGAATCACCAATTGGTTCTGCCGGTTGATGTAGCCCATTTTGTCGCCTTTCTTTACAATGGCCAGCCCGTTCACGAAGGGGTATACCTTGTCGTAGGTCAAGGGAATTACGGTTTTGCCGGTCCGGTCGATGAAGCCCTGCTTGTCGTTTTTGGTGGCAATGGCCAGGTCGCCGGAGAAGTGGGACACTTCGTCGAACGCAGGGGCGATGATTACCTTGCCGGTCCGGTCAATGAAGCCGTATTTGTTGTTCTTGCGCACTTTAGCCAAATCATCGGCAAAGCTTGATACTTCTTCGTAGTCCAGGGCCAGTTTCACTTCACCGTAGTGGTTGATGAGGGAATACGTTCCGTTTGCTTTTACCAGGGCGAGGCTGTCGGCGAATGAACTGGCAAATTCATATTCAAAAGGGACGGCAACGCGGCCGCTGCGGTCGATGAAGCCGTAGCGGCCTTCGTTTTCCACCAGGGCCAGCCCTTCGGAGAAAGAGGAGATGTTGTTATAAAGCAGGGAGGCCGTCCGGCGGCCCATATTGTCGATCAGTTCCCAGTGGTAGCCTTTCTTCACCAGGGCCATGCCATCCACGAAGGGCGTTACCTCTTCGTACGCCAGTTGAATGGCAACCGTACCGTTCTTATTGATGTAGCCCCACTTGTTGCCCCGGCGTACGCCGCAGCGATCTTCGGAGAAGTACAGAATTTCGTCGTACGCCAGCGGAATTACCGCAACGCCTTTCTTATCGATGAAGCCTTTCTTGGTTTTCTTTTCCACCATGGCCAGCCCTTCGGAGAACGAACCGGCGAATTCGTACGTGGGGGCAATCACGACCTTGCCTTTCTTGTCGAGGTAGCCCCACTTCTTATCCTGTTCGAACCGGGCCATGCCTTCCACGAAGGACGACACGTAGTCGAACGAAAGGGGAATGATTTCGTGTCCGGTCGTGTCCACGAACCCGGATTTGCCATCCTTCACCACCTTTGCCAGCCCGTCGCGGAACTCGTAGGCCATGTCGTACTTGGGCTGGATCAGTCTGGTATTGGTCGCCTGGTCTTTAAAGCCATACAATCCACCCTCCGCGAAAGGCACCTTCTGCTGCGCCTGCAACGACGTGACAATGGCTCCGCAAAAGAACGTGTGCAGCAGGCCTTTCAGGCCGCGGCTGACCGTTACTGTAATCATGGGAGCAGTACTTTTCATAAAATATTTTTTAATGGAATAAGCTAAATAGCCGGCCAAAGGAAATGCATCGCTGGTTGAAGCATCCAGGGTTAAATACCAGCCGGGGGGGAGAAGCAAACGGGGCGGCGTCGCAAAGGGCCGGAATACGCGTAAGAAAGGGAGGGAAACCGGGCGGAAAAAGGGGGCGGCGGTCACTGTGCCGCCGAAACTAACGTAGGGGCATTCGATGAACGTACGACTGCTTTCGATGAAACCCGCCGGGAAGGCGACAAAAAATCAGCTCCACACCTGGGTGCCTTCCGAGCAATTACGGCACATCTCTACCTGGTTGCGGGCTTGCAGGAGGGTTTGCCGGAATTGCCGGTAGGGCGCGCCGCGCCAGAGCTGAGTAAAGCTATCCAATTGTAAATCACCCAGTTGGTAGTGGGCATCTTTGTCAAAGCAGCAGGGTACCACCCGGCCGTCCCAGGTAATCACGCAGGAATGCCACATTTTCCAGCACCCATTGCCCAACTCGTTCTTGACCGAGTAGCTGCCGTCGGGGCCCTGGCGGTACCGCGAATACCTTTCCAGTGTGGGCATGAGCGGGGAGCCGTGTTGGTGGTCGTACAGTTGCGCCGTCTTTAGGCCCACGGCGTCGGCGCCCACTTCCCGGGCCAGCCGCTTTACTTCGGCAATCTGGTGCTGGTTGGGCCGCACCACCAGGAACTGGAAAATGACGTGGGGCGTGGCCGAGCCGAGCTTTTTCTTCCATTTTACAATGTTGCGGGCGCCTTCCAGCACTTTTTCGAGCTTGCCGCCCACCCGGTACTGCTGGTACACTTCCTGCGTGGTGCCGTCAATGGAAATGATGAGCCGGTCCAGGCCCGACTCTACGGTTTTGCGGGCGTTGTCGTCGGTAAGGTAGTGCGCGTTGGTGGAGGTAGCCGTGTAAATGTTCCGGCTTGCGGCGTATTTGACCATTTCCAGGAATTTTGGGTGCAGGTAAGGTTCGCCCTGGAAGTAGAACGTTAAATAGAGCAGCCGGCCGCTCAATTCGTCGAGGGTGCGCCGGAAAAAATCCTCGTTGAGCATGCCCGTCGGGCGGGTAAACGACCGCAGGCCGCTGGGGCATTCGGGGCAGCGCAGGTTGCAGGAGGTGGTCGGTTCAAAGGCAATGCTGATGGGGAGTCCCCAGTGCGTGGCCCGGCCCGAAAGCTTCGAATAGTAGTAACTGCCCAGTACCTGCAAGCCGTTCCACGCCCGGCGCGGGGTGACTTTGGAAAGGAGGTTCAACGTGTCGCGCAAGGAGCCGGGCATATGAGCGTCAGGATGCGCAAGATTAAGGGATTACCCGGATTTTTGAGCTTGGCGAACGGCAATTCTCGCGGATTTAAAAATTCACCCAATGTTAACGAAGCCCGTTCGGCGGGGACTTTCAAAAAGCTTTATACTTGTAAGGCATTTTGTACCGAGTCCGGCCGCTTCCCCGGACGGCCCTTTTTGTTCATCTTTAACCGGCATCCGCATGTTCACCATCCTGTTCCCCACCGACTTCTCCCAACCGGCCGCCCACGCCCTGGAATACGCCGTTTCCCTGGCGGAAAAGATCGGCGGTAAACTGCTGTTGCTGCACGCGGTACCCGTGCCCCTGCAAGACCCCAACACGTTTTTCAAAGCTTCTGAGGTGTACAGCAAAGACGAAGCAAAGGCCAAACTCGACGCCCTCCAAAGGCAAATTGCGGCCCGCGTGCCCTGCGAATCCATTCTGAAGGTGGGCCATTCGGTTACCGAAGCCGTAGACCTGATGAAACAGTCGGCCGTTGACCTGGTAATCATTGGGACGCGGGGAGCGGGCAGTACTCCCGATCCGCTGGTGGGCAGCACGACGGCGGGGCTCGTCCAAAAGTCACCGCGGCCCGTGCTGGTGATTCCGGCCGCGGCGGCATTCGTGGCACCCCAGCGCATCGTGCTGGCCGCCGACCTCCGGGATATCAGCCGGACGGCGCTGGAACCCCTGGTTGCCTTTGCCGGCTTGTTCCGGGCGGAAGTGCTGGTGGTGAACGTAACCACGCAAGCAGGCCAACTGACCGAAGAAAAGTCGGTGGTGGCCCTGCAATTGGAAGACTACCTGGGCGACTTGCCCAGTTCTGTGCACGTGGTGGTACACGACGACGTAGCCGGGGGAATTGAAAACTTCGTGCTGGAAAAAAGAGCCCAGCTGCTGGCCCTGGTGGCCCGCAAGCACGGCTTTTTTGCCTCCCTCTTCCACGACAGTGTTACCCGTAAGATGACCCTGCACGCCCAGGTGCCCCTGCTGGCGTTGACGGAGGAGTAATGCAAAGGGGTAGCCCTATTGAAGGGGGGTGAAGGGTATGAAGCAAGATAATTTTTAAATAAAACTATGACAATAGTAAACAGAATAATTTTTCATGTGCTATTTTTAGTACGTGAAAATAAAGGACCGGTACATTAATCCATTTACTGATTTTGGCTTCAAGCGGCTGTTTGGGACCGAGTTCAACAAGGATTTGCTCATCGACTTCCTGAACCAGGTGCTGGGCGACCGGGAACAGATCAAGAATCTGACGTATTTGAACACCGAGCAGCAGGGCCGAACCGAAACCGACCGCAAAGCGGTATATGACCTGTACTGCCAAAACGAGAAAGGCGAGAAGTTCATCATCGAGGTGCAGAATGCTTCTCACCTCTACTTCAAGGACCGCAGCATCTACTACGCTACCTTCCCCTTGCGGGAACAAGCCGAGAAAGGCGGACAGTGGGACTATCAGTTGAAAGCCGTCTACACAATTTGTATCTTGAACTTCTCTTTTCCCGACACCAGCGGGCAGGAGCGGTACTTGCGGGAGGTGCAGTTGCTTGACAAGCACACCTTTGAAGTCTTTTTCGACAAACTAACGTTTATATATCTTGAAATGCCCCGCTTCAAAAAAAGCGAGGAGGAACTACTGACCCACTTCGACAAGTGGCTTTACGTACTCAAGCACTTGCACAAGTTGCAAGAGATACCCAAAAAGTTGCAGGAGAAGATATTCAAAAAGTTATTCAACCAGGCAGAAGTAGCCAAACTAAACCCTGAGGAGATGAGAACCTACGACGAAAGCCTCAAGATCTACTGGGACAACTATAGTGTCATCGAAACGGCCAAACATGAAGGACGGGAACAAGGCCGGCAGGAAGAGCGGCTTGAAATAGCGAGGGAAATGAAAAAAGAGGGTGACCCCATCGAGAAAATTGCCCGAATCACGGGTCTTTCTGAAGAGCAGATCAAAAACCTTTAGGAAACATTGCCCGAGACCCAAAGAGGTGGGAACCAGCGACCAGCCTGAAAGTGCATTGGGACAACTACAACTCATCGAAACGGCCAAGCAAGAGGGACGGGAGTAATGAAGAGAGCAAGGCTGGCAGAGCGAATTGTGATTGCTAAAGCGTTGAAAAAGAATGGCGCATCCGTTGATTTGATTGCAAAGCCAACCGGGTAACCAACGATCAGATTGAAAATCGCTCACAAGGCCAGGCCCCATCCTGCTATTCCTCCAAAATCCGCTTCACCACCATAAAACGGCGGCGGTATCCGGGCTTGGCTAAAGAGTCAAATTTCACGTAGGGCGCATTGGAGCCCGACGAGGAGTGGATGAACTTAAGGTCGTCTCCCTTGTTCTCCACCACGATGCCCGCGTGGCCCACCTCCGTGCTGCCTTCGCTGGTACCCGTAAAAAAGATCAGGTCCCCGGGTTTGGCTTCCTTTTCGGGCACTTCCTGCCCTTCCTTCATCATGTACTGCGTGGACGGCGGCAGGTCAATTGCGAAATTCTTGAACACGTGGGCAATGTAGCCCGAGCAGTCAAAGCCATCGTTGCCCTGGCCGCGGGGCCGGTAGGGCGTGCCCAGGAAGGTAATGGCGTAATTAACAACCTCGTCGCGCAGGCCCCGTTCGGGCGGGACCACCGCGGCAGGTTGCGCCCCGAGCTGCGGTTGCGGCGCCGGGTTGCCTTTGCCCCAGCGGTAGCCCACGGCGATGCCGGCCAAGAAGCCCACCAGGAGCAGGGCCAGTGCCCCGATCAGCAAGGGGCGGTTCGTTTGACGGTCGTGCCAGTCGCCCAGTGAGTAGTTACCGGGTCCTGCGAGTGAGGTTGCTTTCATGGGAATCGGGGTTATTGGCTGATAACGTTGGTTGCTGCTGACCGATGGCCTCCAGTTGCTTCCGGTCGAGGCCGTACACGTCGGGGCGCAGGTTGAGCCGGCCAGCCTGGTCCACCCAGGCCGTATGGTACGTAACGGCAATGGGCAGTTTACGCGCCAGGTTCACGCGTTTCGGGTCCTTCAGCCGGGTGTATTGGCTCAACTTGGTGGCATTCCAGCCCTGGTTGCCCGCCAGCAGGTAGTGGGCCAGTTCGTCCGGCCGCTCCACCCGGATGCAGCCGTGGCTCAGGGCCCGGTCCTTCGAGGCGAACAGGAACGACGCCGGCGTATCGTGCAGGTAGATAAACAGCGGGTTGGGCAGCATGAACTTCATCCGCCCCATCGGGTTGGTTTCGCCCGGCTTCTGCACGATCCGGTACTTGAATGCTTCTGGCGACAAAGTACGCCAGTTGATCTCCCGCGGGTCTAGTTGCTTAGCCTGCACGGTATCCCAACTGTCGTAGAGCACCATGTTCCTTTCCTGTAAGTAATTGGGGTTGCTTCCAAGCACGGGCAGAATCTCATCGCGGGCAATGGTAAGCGGGATCGTCCAGTCGGGGCTGAAGATGATGTATTCGAGCGTATCCGTAAAAATGGGCGTCACCGCGTATTCATTCCCCACGATCACCCGCATGTGCAGGGCTTCGGCATCGTTTTCGTACACTTTCAGTTCGGAGCCGGGTACGTTTACGACCACGTAGCGGTCACCCAGGTTTTCGGGCTGCCACCGGAGCCGCTCCAGGTTGATCCGGAGGGTCTGAATCACGTCCATTGCGGGCCGGTTCAGCGCTACCCGCGTGGAGTCGTCCACCACGCCGGTGGTATCGAGGCCGTTGAGTTGCTGAAACTGTTTGAGGGCCGCGCCCAGGCGATCCGGCCCGCCCGGTTCTCCGGCAGTTGCCTGCGTGGTATCGATTAAGCCATAGAACGCCAGGCGGTTCCGCAACTGGTCGTCCGACAGGTGGCCTGCCGTTCGGGGACCGGTAGCCGAAGCATTGCCGGCAGCGGCGCGGTAGCGGGCCAGTTGGGCCTTCAGCAAACCGTACTGCCGGTGGGTCGGCAGCAATTCGCGCAACGATTGCCGGATGGCCTTGCTTTCGAGGGCTTTGCGTAAATGGGCACTCAGGTCTACGGGCCGAGGACGGGCAATCCAGTTGGTATCCAGGGCGTGCGGATCAATGCGGCCGGCGAACAGGTGGGAGGCGTATTTAAGGTATTCACCCGTAGCCAGCAGGTCGAGTTGCGCCAGGTGCTTCTCGCGGTTCACCGAAGTATCCCGCCGCGCCGTTTCCCGGAGTTGCCGGAGTTCGGTTACCCGGTACGCGGCCGGGTCCAGTCCTTCGGCTTCGGCACTGTCGAGGGCCATCAGCAGCGAATCCACAACGGGCAGGAGGCTGTCGGATTGGTTCCAGGCGGGTTCGTAGTTGCGGTCCCGGTAAAACCCTTCCAGTTCCCGCTGTTGCCCGGGGCGGAGTTCCAGGCGGGCAAAGTAGTCCGTTCCTCTCAGGGAGTCAACGGTGGCGCGCAACTCATCCCCGGTGGCGCTCCGCTCCTGTTCCTGGCCGCCGCAGGCAACCACCAGGATGGCAAGCACCAAACTCCCCCAAATGCGCATCCGCGTTTTCATAGGCCTTATATACGACGATGCGCAGCCGGGGTTCCCGGGCGGAGGGCAGGGAGCGGAGGGCGGGGAGCAGAGGGCACCGCGCGTAACGTAAAGAGCGCTGCTACCTCATGCCCTCCGCTCCCCGCCCTCTGCCCAAAAACGCAAAAAGCCTGCTGTTGAGCAGGCTTTCGTGGTTTAACTCGTAGATTAGCTGGCAAAGGGTCGCTGTGCGTAGACCTCATCGGGAGCAGTGCCCGGCTTAACGGGGTACTTCTTCATGATGGCCTGCACGGCTTTGTCAACCTGCTTCTGCAGGCGGTTGACATTGTCGACGTCGCCCTCAATGGAGCCGCGCCAAATCAGTTCGTTGGTCTGGTTGTCAATGACGTCCAGCACCAGCGTACCGGCAGTGTACGTGTATTCGCGGTTGTTGAAGCCGCCGCCCCACCCGCCGTAGTACGGCATTCTCCAGGCCCAGCGGTAAGGCAGCATGCCCCAGCCGTAGCCGTAAAAGGGGTAAGGATTGTAATTGCTGTATTGCTGCTTTTTCTTCTCCGTAAAGGTATGGTACTTCACCAACAGGTCGGGCTGCGCCTGGTTGCGGGCAATGCCCCGCTTGGAAAACTCCTGTTCTACCGCGTATTTGATGTTCCGGTCGATCAACTTGCTGTCGTACACCGGGTTCTTCACCTTTACTTCCGCGGGAAGCCAACCAAACGTTTTGTACTGGCTGAAATTGGCACTTCGGTCCAAATCTGTGCTCACCAGTGAAGCACATCCGCTCAGGCTCACTAGCAGGGCCAGAACGATTACTGCGTAACTTCTCATGAATGAACGATGTTTAAAATATAACTAAACTAATAAACCGGCTTCATTGATATAACACGAACCAGGGTAGAATACGTTCAATACACGAAAGGAAAAAAGGATAAAAAAGGCTTTGAAAGTGAAATTTAACGCAGTGCAAGTATATAATCAAAAAGTTTACCGTAGAACGGCAGTGCATTGACAATTATTGTATTATGCGGATAAACTGTACATTAGTTTGCTCACCGGTGTACCCAAAAAACAAAAGAGCCCAAACATTATGCCAGGGCTCTTTTGCAGTAGCAAAGGTGCAATGAAATTTTACTTGGCTTTCCGGATGTAGATATTGCCGTGCATATTTTTGAAGAGCATTTCCGGGCCGCCGCCGTTGATCTTGCCGTAGATCCAGTCGTCGATGCTGACTTTATAAACGCCCGACTCGTTGCGTTTCTCCTCCTTCTGGGGCCGCTTGTCGATTGCCATGTCGTAGTCGGTGAACACCTCGCCCCGCTCGGACTTGATCTTGGGAGAAGCTTTGATGTTACCCGCAAAGGTAACGTCCACGTCGCCGTGCAGGGTGGTAAAGGCCATGGGCACGTCGGGGGTTACTTCCCGGAACTTCACCACCAGGTCGCCGTGCACGGTGTTGGCTACCACCGAGCCGGCAACGTTGGTTAGCGTAATGCTCCCGTGTACGTTGCTGATTTCCATCGCCCCCGACACGTTTTCGACGTTGATCTTGCCGTTGTGGACGGTACTCAGGTCGAGGGCGCACCGGCTGGGCACGCGGATGGTGAGGTTGACGGGGCGTTTGTGGGATGAGGTTTCCACCGTAACCTTGTTGGCGTTCTCGCGGGCCGTCAGTTCGAAGCCGCTGTTGGTGATCCGTTTCATGCCCTGGGCGTTGGCCTCAGCGCCTTCTTCATCCCGGCGGTCGGTGGTAACGGCTTCAATTTGTACTTCTTTGCCCTCGTACCCGATTACCCGGATGGAGCCCTGAACCATATCTACTTTCAACGTGGCGGGTTTTCCCGGTTCGCTCAGGGCAACGGTGAGTTGTTCTTTGCTTTCGCCCTGCGCCCACACGGGTTGCAGCATCAGCAGGAGGGCGGCGCAAGAAATGAATTTGGTGAGTGTATGCATGGAAAGGATTTTTTACGGTAAGGTGTGAATGTTGCCCGAACGCACTACTTGATCTTCTTCACGGTAATGTCGCCGTTGAGCGTCTGGAAACTGTGTTCCGGGCCGCCCTTGCCGACGCGCAGCCCCGCCCCGCTGCGGTAGTGGTACGAATTGCCCCTGGTGGCGTGGTTGGTCTTCTCGACGGTAGCCGACAGTTCTTCCACCGCCTCAAAATCGGTATAGGCTTCCCCGTTCTGGGTCTTGAACCGCAGGTCGGCCGAGAGGGAAGGCGGGTAACTCACGGCAATGTTGCCGTTGATGGTCTTGTAGGAGCAGGCCAGGGACGGGCTTTGCCGGTAGGCCACTTCAATTTCGCCGTTGACGGTGTGCGCCCTGGTGGGGCCCACGATGCCCGTCAGGTACAGCGGCCCGTTCACGTTGGAGGCGTTTACCAGGCCCTGCGTCTGGTTCACCCGCACTTCGCCCTCATTGATGGTAGAGACGTACAGGTTCGTGCGGGCCGGCACCCTGATCTTGAAGTTGAATTCGTAGGCGTAGTCGCGGTCCCAGTTCGTGTTGTTTTCCGAATAGCGCCGCCAGCCGGTAGGACCGCGGCGGTACAGCATGGGCCCGTCGATGAACACCAGTACGCTGTCGCCGGCCTGTTCGATGCCCAGCTTTACTTCCTGCTTGGCCCGGACGAGGTCATCAGGCGTTTTGCCTTTGATGGTTTTTTCGACCTGGAGCTGGATGGTGTTGCCATCGTAGGCTTCCACCAGTACGTCGCCGTTGATGTTATCCACTTGCAGTACCGGGTTGCTCCCGCCGTTGCGAAAGGAGATGTCCTTGGTGATGGTTTCCTTTTCTTCCTGCCCCAGCGCCAGGTAAGCCGTACCCAGGCACAGGGCGTAGATGATCAGATTTTTCATGGTGCAAAGGTTTCTGGTGGGTGAAGTAGGTGTTACGTGGGCAATGACGGTCCCGGCAGGCGCCGACCGGGAGCCTTTATTGTGTATGGTGTCAGAGGAAGGGGTTACAGCAGTACGCGGATGCTGCTTTCAAGCTTTTCCTTTACGTAAACGTCGGTGCCCTGCCGGCGGAGAAGTTCGCGCAACGGCGCCACCGACCGTTTTTCGTGCAGGGCCACCATGGCGTCGGCCAGGGCAATCTGCACCAGGGGAGACTCCTGCTGGGCAATGGACCGGACCAAGCCTTCGCGCACCCCGGGATCAGCGGCAAAGCGGGACAGGGCTTCTACCGCCACCAGGCGTACGTTCACGTTTTCGTCGTGGTTCAGCGTAAAGAGCAGGGCTTTGATGACCCGTTCGTCGGCTTGCAGCAACTCGCTGGTGTAGCCCACGGCCTTCAGCCGGTCGGTGGCCGACGACTGGCTGATCAGCGTAAGCACCATATTCTGACGACTAGTTTCGCCCGCACTGACCAGCGGTGCGGCCGGCGCCGGGCCGCCCGTGCGGGGGGCAAACCAGTACCCCGCGCCCCAGCCGAGCAGCAGCATGACCAGCCCGAAAGCCAGCCGTCCCGCCAGCGGTGACGTCCAGGCCATCCCGAACCTGCTCCGCAGCCATTCCAGCGGTGACGGCGACTGATTCCGTTGCGCCCGTTGGTAACCCGCCAGCATGGCCCCAAAGTCCGCCTGCATCTTCGGTGCGTCGGGTTCGGGCACCGGCAGGGCGGCCAGTTGCCCGTGCAGTTGCCGGTACAGGGCGGCCTCCCGGCGGCAGTCGGCGCACCCGGCCAGGTGCTTTTCCAGCATGCGCTCCCCGGCCGGGTTCAGCACCTCGCCCGTGGCCAGCGCCAGCACCGTCCGTTCACAGTTGGTAGCTTCGTTCTCTAAGGAGTTCATGGTAAATCGTTTTCAAATCCTGCATGGCCCGGTGCACCCGCACCTTCACGGCGCCTTCGGTGCAATCGAGGATCCGGGCGATTTCCTCGTATTTTAGTTCCTGGTAGCGGCTCAGGGTCAGCACCTCCCGCTTTTCGACGCTCAATTTTTGCAACGCTGCGTGCAGCAGTTGCAACTCCTGTTCTTTCTGCACTTCCGCGTCCGCCTGGGTGCCGTCGGTCACCTTGTCGCTCCAGGCGTCGAGGTTCTGGCTAAACCGGAACTTGCCGGCCTTCCGGAAGTGGTCAGCGCTCACGTTGCGGGCCAGGTGGTACATCCAGGTGATGAACCCTTCGCCCGTGAAGGTGTGCCGGTACTTGAGAATGCGTTCAAACACGTTCTGCACCAGGTCCTGGCTTACTTCCCGTTCTCCCGTCATGCGGTAGAAAAACACGTACAGCTTCCGGGAGTACCGGGCAAACAATTCACCCAGCCGGTCGAGCCGGCCCGCTTTTACTTCCTGCATGAGTTCGTTATCGTCGGGATGTTGCAAGCGTGGTGTTCTTTGGCGTATTCGGAGAGGGAAACTCCGCCTCCGGGCGGAGGTTACAGGAAAAAATGAAAAAAGTTTGCGGCCTCTTCAACCTTTTGCATCATGGTCAACTGAACATCTCCCCAACCATCCCTTCCATCAGGTTCAGCATTTATCAGATATATCAGGGTTAAAATTGCCGAGGCCCCGTTGGTGGACGGGGCCTCGGCAGTGGGATAAGGCACGGGCTTAAATGTCCTCTTCGATCACGTCGGGAATGACCTGTTTTTGGACTTGGACCACGGTTTTATCTTTATGTCTACTCAACTGTTTACGCATGGCTTCTACGGCGAGGTCGGCGGCAGCTTCGAAGGAAGTGGCTTTTTCCCGGGCGAAGAACCGGCAGCCGGGCACGTTTACCGTAAATTCAAATACCTTGTTCTCTTTGGTTTCGTCCTTTTGCAGTCGCAGCACTACATCACCGCTGATGATTCTTCCGTGGAAGGTGTCGAGTTTGTCAGCTTTCTTCTGGATGAACGCGAGTAACTTCTGGTCGGCATCGAAATGAACGGATTGCATTTGAAGTTTCATGTTACTAAAAGTTAGAGTTTAACATAGCTCAAAAAATGAGTTTTTTTAAGGCGTTGCGCGGTTGCGGTCGTACATAGGGGCGTGTTTCGTGAGTAATGGTTAAAAATGGGTAGGGGTTTACAGGCATGGGCTCGGCGACAGGTGCGGAGGGCAGGGAAATCCGCCGCGGGGCTACCCTTTGGGATGCGCCTTTTCGTAGATTTCTTTCAGTTTGCTGATGGAGTGATGCGTGTACACCTGGGTAGCGGCCAGGCTGGTGTGGCCGAGCAGGTCCTTTACCGCGTTGAGGTCGGCGCCCCGGTTGAGCAGGTGCGTGGCAAACGTGTGCCGGAGCACGTGCGGGCTGCGTCTTTCGTGCGTGGTGACCAGGTTAAGGTATTTGCGAACGAGGCGGTAGATCATCATCGGGTAGGCCTGCTTGCCGTCGTCGGTGACGATCAACCAGGTATCCGCACAAGTAAGCGCTTTCCGGGAATCAAGGTACTGGCTGATGCGGACCGACAGGCTCGCAGGGATGGGGATGATGCGCTGTTTGTTCCGTTTGCCGGTCACTTTGATGGTTCGCTCCGCCAAACTTACTTCGCCGTCCCGCAGCCCGATCATCTCCGACAGGCGGATTCCCGTGCCGTACAGCAGTTCCATCACCAGCCGGTCGCGGACGCCGCCGAAATCGGCCGGGAAATCAAACGTGTCTAAGATTAGGTTCAATCGGCTCTCCTCCACGAAGGGCGGCAGGGGCTTGCCCACCTTGAGCGACTTTACCTTCAGGGTAGGGTCGGCCGTCACGACGCCCTTTTTGAGCAGGTATTTGTAGAACGCCCGCAGGGTGGCAATCTTGCGGTTGACGGACTTGGGACTGATGCCGCCGTCCACGAGGGAAACGACCCAGCCGCGTACCGACAAAAAGTCGGCAAGCTCCGGCTCCTTGAATTCGCCGGCGTCCTTTAAATACGCGTGAAATTGGGCAAGATCGGTCTGGTACGAGGTCAGCGTGTGGGGGCTGCACCGTTTTTCGTACTGGAGGTAGTTGAGGAAGGAATCAATCATGCCAGTATCACGAAGCTTTACTCCTTCGTGATACTAACATAATGAAAAAATAATATAGTGGGTAGGTTCAGGCTTAGGAATTTTCTTCAGCCCGCATCTTTTCGCGGTAAGCCGCACGGATTACGGTGGTTCTCCGGGCAATGGAAGGCTTCTCAAAATACGTACGGGAACGCAGTTCCTTCAGGACGCCGGTTTTTTCAAACTTCTTCTTGAAGCGCTTCAGGGCTTTGTCGATGGATTCGTTTTCTTTTATGTTGATGATAATCATAGAGATAAGGAATTCTGTAACCAAAAGGACTGCAAATTTAGCACAATGGTTACAATAAGCAAATGTTTTTTCTTGAAAGAAGCGAGAAGCCAGGAGTGAGAAGCGAGAAGAAGGGGCACGGGCCTGTCCTGTTATAGCGGTAAAGTACGTGTACAATCTTCTCGCTTCTCACTCCTGGCTTCTCGCTCCTCTATTTCAATATGTTCCGTGCAATCACCAGTTTCTGGATTTCCGACGTACCCTCGCCGATGGTGCAGAGCTTGGCGTCGCGGTAGAACTTTTCCACGGGAAAATCCTTGATGTAGCCGTACCCGCCGAACACCTGCACGGCTTCGTTGGCTACCTTCACGGCCACCTCGGAAGCGTAGTACTTGGCCATGGCGGCTTCGGTGGTCACGCTCTGGCCGTGGTCCTTGCGTTCGGCGGCGTAGTAGGTGAGCAGCTTGGCCGCTTCGATTTCGGTAGCCATTTCGGCCAGCTTAAAGGAAATGGCCTGGAACTGGGAAATGGGCTTGCCGAACTGCTGCCGTTCCTTGGCGTACTGCAAGGCGGCCTCGTAGGCGCCCTGGGCCGTACCCAGGCTGAGCGCCGCAATGGAAATGCGGCCGCCATCCAGGATTTTGAGGGCCTGCACGAACCCGTCGCCGACCTCGCCGAGCATCTGGCTTTTGTGTACCCGGCAGTCCTGGAAGATCAACTCGGTTGTCTCGGAGGCCCGCATGCCCAGCTTGTCTTCCTTCTTGCCGGCCGAAAAGCCCGGCGTGCCTTTCTCGATGACGAACGCCGAAGCGTTGCGCGAGGTATTGGGTGCGCCGGTACGCACCACCACCACGGCCACGTTGCCGGATTTGCCGTGCGTAATGAAGTTTTTGGCGCCGTTGATGATCCAGTAGTCGCCGTCGGGCACGGCCGTGGTGCGCATGTTGCCGGCATCCGATCCGGTATTGGGCTCGGTCAGGCCCCAGGCCCCGATCCACTCGCCGGTAGCCAGGCGGGGCAGGTAAGTTTGTTTCTGCGTCTCGTTGCCGAACAGCAGAATGTGGTTGGTGCAAAGTGAATTGTGGGCGGCCATCGACAGGCCGATGGCCGGGTCGACGCGGGAGATTTCGGCAATGGCCGTAACGTACTCCTGGTAGTTGAGCCCCGACCCGCCGTAGCTTTCCGGAACGAGTACGCCCATCAGGCCCAGGTCGCCCAGCTCGTGAAATACCTGCGCGGGAAACTCCTGCGTTTCATCCCACTGCCTCACAAAAGGACGTACTTTTTTTTCGCAATATTGCCGTACCGTCTGGGCAATGGCTTCTAAATTATTGGTTACTTCAAGCAGCATGATCTGTAAAATATTATTCCGTAAAGGTAGTGAGTTATCACGTAATGGATTCGAATGTTTCTATTCGGTATTAATATACTGCAATTGCATAAGGTAAACGCCTGACCCCCAGTTAATGTTTTAAACGGCAGCGGACGCAATCAGGACGGGTCGGCCGCGGCTTTTTTTTAATCCGGCAGGGGAGGGGGCCCGCCGGAACTCATGTAATATTTGATTCCCATATACGTATCTTTCGGCCCCGGCCCCGCAACGGCGCCCGGGGGTTCTTAACCACGCAAATCACCTGCTGAATGCACCCGAGAATTCTGTTCCTGCTGTTGGGAATACTGCCGCTCTTCCCCGCCATCCACGCGCAAACGAAGGGCGACCCGGCCCGGTGGCAAAATGACATCGCCGCCTTCCGGAAAGCCGACAGCCTGCAACGGCCGCCCACCCGGGGCATCGTGTTTACGGGCAGTTCTTCCATCCGGCTGTGGCACGACCTCGCCGACCGCTTTGCCGGGCGCCGCATCGTCAACCGCGGCTTCGGCGGCTCGTGGCTTTCGGACGTGGTCCATTACTTCCCGCAACTCGTGGTGCCCTACCAGCCGAAGACCATCGTGGTGTACGCCGGTGAAAATGACATTGCCGACGGGCGGCCGGCCGAAGGGCTCGTGCAGGACGTGGAAGCGTTGCTGGCCCTGCGGCGGAAGCACCTGCCCAAAAGCAAGCTGGTCTTTATTTCGCTCAAGCCCAGTCCCAGCCGCGCCGAAAAACTCGAAGAAGTACGCAAGGCCAACACTTTGATCCGGCAGCGGCTGGCCGGCGAAAAGCGGGCGGTGTTCGTGGACGTATTTACGCCAATGCTGGAGGCCGGCGGCAAGGCCCGGGAGGAACTCTTCGGCCCCGACCGGCTCCACATGAACGCCAAAGGCTACGACTTGTGGACGCAGGTGCTGGCGCCTTATTTATAGGCATTTATCAGAATATCTCTCTAACCACTAACTGAATTGACAAGAAAGGGTGTGACTGAATGGTTATATGGTTGAATGGCTATATGGTTGATTGTCGGGAAGTGGTGCGGGCGTAAGCAAAACCATTCAGCCATCCAACCATATAACCATTCAATAACCATTGAGCAATACTCCCCTTGTCAGTACATCTAACACATCCTACTATGAAAGCAATTCAAGTATCGGCGTACGGGGGCCCCGAGGTGCTGGCCTACGTTGACGTGGCCGTGCCCCAGCCCAAAGCCGGTGAGGCATTGGTGCGCATCGGCGCCATCGGCGTCAACTTCATCGACGTGTACCACCGCACGGGCCGTTACCCGGGCAACCTGCCCTTTACGCCCGGCATGGAAGCGGCCGGCGTGGTAGAAGCCGTGGGGCCGGACGTAACGGACCTTAAACCGGGTGACCGCGTGGCCTTCGCCCAGACGCTGGGCGGCTACGCCGGGTACGCGGTGGTGCCGGCCGCCAAGCTGGTGCCCGTGCCCGACGGGGTAGACGACCAGCAGGCAGCGGCCATCCTGCTGCAAGGCATGACGGCCCACTACCTGGCCCGGAGTACGTACCCCGTGCAACGCGGCGACACGGTGCTCGTGCACGCCGGGGCCGGCGGCGTGGGGCTGCTGCTGACGCAGATCGTGAAACACCTCGGGGGGCGGGTCATTACCACGGTGTCCACGGAGGAAAAGGCGGCGCTTTCGCGGCAGGCCGGCGCCGACCACGTGATCCACTACACGGAAACGGACTTTGAGGCGGAGGTAAAACGGATCACGGAGGGCAAGGGCGTCCACGCGGTGTACGACGGGGTGGGCAAAACCACGTTCGACAAGAGCCTCAACTGCCTCCGGCCCCGGGGCTGCATGGCCCTCTTCGGCGCCTCCAGCGGCCCGGTGCCGGCCTTCGATCCCCTCGTGCTGAGCGGCAAAGGCTCGCTGTTCCTCACGCGGCCCACCCTGGCCCATTACACCCTCGACCGGCAGGAACTCATGGGGCGGGCCTCCGACCTGCTGGGCTGGCTGGCCGACGGCGTCCTCAAGCTACGCATCGAACACACCTACCCGCTGGCCGACGCTGCCCAGGCGCACCGCGACCTCGAAGGCCGGGCCACCACGGGCAAGTTGCTGCTGCTGCCGTAGGGCAGTAATCAGTGAACAGTGAACAGTAATCAGAGCGCAGTCTTGCCGATTGCTTACTGATCACTGATTACTGTTCATTGCGGTATACGACGCCGTCTTTCATCACGAAGGTGACGTTGCGCATGGTTTTGATGTCTTGCAGGGGGTTGCCGTTCACGGCCACGATGTCGGCCAGCTTGCCGCCTTCCACCGAGCCGAGCTGGTCTTTCATGCCCACCAGTTCGGCCGCCACGAGGGTAGCCGACTTGATGGCTTCCATCGGCGGCATGCCGGCTTCCACCATAAACTCAAATTCCAGGGCGTTCTTGCCGTGCAGCGAAACTCCCGAGTCGGTGCCGAAGGCAATCTTGACGCCGGCTTTGTAGGCTTTGGCGAAAGTACCCTGGATTTGCGGTCCCACGGCCAGGGCCTTGGGCACCACCACCGGGGCGTAGTACCCGGATACCTTGGCCGAGTCGGCTACGGTGCGGCCCGCCAGGATGGTGGGCACGTAATAGGTACCGTTCTTCTTGCACAGGGCAATGGTCTCGTCGTCCATGTACGTGCCGTGCTCGATGGAAGTCACGCCGGCCCGCACGGCCCGTTTCATGCCTTCGGCACCGTGGGCGTGGGCCGCCACCTTAAACCCGTAGTCCCGCGCCGTTTCAATGATTGCTTTTAGTTCTTCCTCCGTGAACTGCGGGCCGGAGGCGTCTTTGGCGAGGCTCAGCACGCCACCCGTCGCCGTAATCTTGATCAGGTCGGAACCCTCTTTGTAGCGCTGCCGTACGGCCTTGCGGCATTCTTCGGGGCTGTTGGCTACGCCCTGTTCGGGACCCGGGTCGCCCATCAGGTCGCGGCGGTAGCCGTTGGTGGGGTCGCCGTGGCCGCCGGTGGTGGCAATGCTCTTGCCCGACGTGAAGATGCGCGGCCCCGGCACGTAGCCCCGGTTGACGGCGTTGCGCAGAGCAATGTTGGCGCCGGTGCCGCCCAGGTCGCGCACGGTGGTAAAGCCGGCCATGAGGGTCGTGCGGGCGTGTTTGGCGCCTTCCAGGGCCAGGTCCGCCTGGTTCTGCACGAAGCGGTTGATGGCGCCGCCCTTGCTGGTTTCGCCCTCCAGGTGTACGTGCATGTCCATGAGGCCGGGCATCACGGTTTTGTTTTTCAGGTCCACCACCTGGTCGCCGGCGGCCGGGGCCGTGTAGCCGCGGTCTACCCGCACGATGCGGTTGCCCTTCACCACGATGGTCACCTGCGACAAGGGCTGGTTTTGCTGGCCGTCAATGAGGGTGCCGCAGTGCAGCAGCGTGGTCTGCTGGGCCAGGGCGGAAAAAGCAAAAAGAATGATCAGAATCAGGGCGTAAAACTTCTGCATAAAGGGGGTTGCAAGGTTGAAAGGTTAGAAAGTTGGGGCTGGCGGTCTGCGGGGAATAGCACCGGGGTACAATGCCTGTTCCTTCGACATTCCTTGTTCAACATTCGGGATTCAATTTTTCAATGATGAATGTCGAACAAGGAATTACGAATGCTGAAGGAATGGGGGTGATTATTAACCCGTGTGGTCCACCACGATCTTCCACTGGCCGTTGATCTTGCGCCAGAGGAGGGTGAAGTAGCCGCTGGCGTCGCCCTGCTGGGGGCGGGTAAGGAAAAACCGGCCGATCACGAATGCGGCGTCTTTACCCGTAATGTCCACGTTCAGAATCTCGAAGCGGAGGGTGCCCCGCGCCGCCTGGTCAGGGTAACGCTTGCGGTACCGGTCCAGGGTGTTCTGCCAGCCGTACGTAATGCCCCCCGAACCGATGAATTTGAGGGAGTCCGACTGCCAGTAGCCCTGCATGAACTGGTCGAGGTTGCCGGTGTTCCAGGCCTGCGTTTGCGCATCCATCACTTGCAGAATGGCTTTGCGGTCGGCGGCTGGTTGCGCCCACAGGGACAGGGAAAAAAACAGGAAGAAAACGAAGGGAAATGCTTTTGCCATCCGGGAAGGGTTAGACGGGCAATATAATTAAAAAGCCAAAGACCGCCCCCGGCCCGCAAGCCCCACGCGTCACCGGACCTCGATGCCCAGGGCCCGGTACCGTTCCAGCACTTCGGCCGGCGTGGTTGAATCGGTAATGAGCATGTCAATCTGCGTGGGAGGCGCCACCACGAACGACTCCACCGGGCCGATCTTGTCGGCGGTAGCCAGGGCCACCACGTGCGAGGCCGCCCGGATCATGGCCGTCTTTACCTGCGCCTCTTCGCGGTCGCGCAGGGTGAGGCCCCGTTCGTGGTGCAGGCTGCACACGCCCACCATGCACCAGTCGGCGCGCAGCCCCCGGAACAGCTCGATGGTTTCGGCGCCAATGGTCACCCGGGCTTCTTTCCGCAGCTTGCCGCCGGCCAGCACTACTTCCACGCCCGGGTGGTCGGCCAGTTGCAGGGCAATGGGCGGGCTGTTGGTAAACACGGTGGCCCGCAGGGTTTCCGGCAGCAGCCGGGCAATCTGGAGGGTGGTGGTGCCGCCGTCGAGGATGATGAGTTGCCCGTCGTCGGGCAGGGCCGCCGCCTTCCGGGCAATCTCCAGCTTTTCGCGTTCGGCGTGTTGTTCCCGTTCGCGGAAGGAGAGGGGCAGGGTGGATTTGGGCAATGCCCCGCCGTGCACTTTCGTCAGCAGGTCGGCGTCGGCCAGTTCCTTGAGGTCCCGCCGGATGGTGTCTTCCGACACCCGCAGTTCGTGGCTCAGGTCGGCGGAAAGTACTTTCTGGGTCTTATGCAGTTTTTGTAATATCGCTTCGAAACGTTCTTCCTTAAGCATTTGCGTCTTTGTGCCTTTTTTGCGGCAAACTTACTAAGAAAACTGCTTGTTTTTGCGTTTTTAAATCCATACTCTTGCTGAATATTTAAGAAGCGGCAAAAAAACGCATAAATCATATTTTGTATGCAAATGGTACAAAAGGTAGTTTTCCGGGCGGTGGTGTTCGACATGGACGGCGTGGTGATCGATACGCGTACTCCCATCGAGGAATTCTGGCACCAACACGCTGACCGTCATCACATTCGCATCAGCCCGGAGGTAATGGAGGGCAAGGTGCACGGCTGCCCGGCCCGCCAGACGGTGGCGCAGGTGTTCGGCCACCTCTCCGGAGCGGAGCAGGCGGAGTTGCTGGAGGCGTGCGAAGTGTTCGAGAACGGGATGCAGTACGTAGCCATGCGCGGGGTGCAGGCGTTGCTGGGCCCCCTGAAAGCGGCCGGCATTGCCACGGCCCTGGTGACTTCTTCGCTGCTGCCGAAGGTGCGCAAGGTGCAAAAGGTGCTCGGGCTGGAAGCGGCGTTTGATGCCATCGTTACCTCGGACCTGGTGCCGCGGGGCAAGCCCGACCCGGCCTGTTACCGCCTGGCGGCCGAACGGCTGGGGCTGCCGCCGGAAGGGTGCATTGCCTTCGAAGATGCGTACAGCGGCGTACGGGCGGCGGCCGGTGCGGGCATGTTTACGGTGGGGGTAGGCCCGGACCGGCAGCAAACCCTCCTCAGAGAAGCCGGGGCGAAACTGCTCGTGCCGCACTTCGGCGACGTACGCCTGAGCCGTGAACCGGACGGCACGTTATCCATCGTGCTCAACGAAGGGCTGGCTTTGCCCCTGGCAACGGGGTAGGGAAAGGGGTTCACTCCGCGTCTTTGCGTGAAACTTTTACTTGCTACTTACCACTTCCCTCATGAAAATCGAGCACGTCGCCCTCTGGACCAACGACCTGGAAAGGGCCAAAACGTTCTACTGCACGTACTTCGGCGGCCGGCCCAACGACAAGTACGTGAACGGCGCCAAACAATTCTCCTCCTACTTCCTCACCTTCAGCGGCGGCGCCCGGCTCGAACTGATGCAGAAGCCCGGCCTGCAACCCGCCAATCCGGCCCAAAACAACACCCCCGGCTACGTGCACCTGGCCTTTTCGACCGGGAGCCGTGAAGGCGTGGACCACCTTACCGACCGGCTCCGCCACGACGGCTTCCCGGTGCTCGGCGAACCGCGTACCACCGGCGACGGGTACTACGAAAGCGTGGTGGCCGACCCCGACGGCAACCTGGTGGAAATAACGGTGTAGGGCGCCCGGTTCGTTTGTAACCCGGCCCCGTCTTGTGCGTAGGATGAAGGTACTGCAAGGACGCCCTTGCAGGCATAGCCTATTGCTAACCCAAAACCCAACCCACATGCAATCCCAACACACTTCAATCTGGGTAGAGACGGGACAATCCCCTTCTTTCCCCAAACTGGAAGCTGACCTCGAAACGGACGTAGTGATCGTCGGCGGCGGCATCACCGGCATCACCACTGCGTACCTGCTGGCCAAAAAGGGCCTGAAGGTGGTTGTGCTCGAATCCGAGAAGATCGGCTCGGGCACCACTGGCTTCAGTACGGGACACCTCACCTCCGGCGTCGACGCCGACTACAATTTCATCGCTTCCCGCTTCAGCAAGGAGACGGCCCGCCTGGTGGCCGAATCTCTCACCGGCGCCATTACCCGCATCGAGCAGATTTGCCGGCAGGAAAACCTCGACGCCGACTTCGTGCGGGTGCCCGCCTACCAGTTTGCCGAGGAGGAAAGCCAGGTGAAAGAAATTGAAGACGAAGCCTTTGCCACCACCGACGCCGGGCTCATCAACCAACTGGGCGACCAGGTGCCGCTGCCGTTCCCCGTCAAGCGTTCCCTCAAACTGGAGGACCAGGCGGAATTTCATTCGCTCAAGTTCGTGCAGGGACTGGCGCAACGCTTGCAGCAACTGGGCGGGCTGATCTTCGAACATTCGCACGTAACCGACGCGGACGACAGCAACCCGTGCGTGGTCACTACCAAAGACGGCCACAAGGTGAAAGCGCAGAAAATCGTGCTGGCAACGCACACGCCCATCCAGTTCAACGTGGTACAAACCGAACTGCTGCCCTACCAGTCGTACGTAGTGGTGGCCAAACTCGACGGCCACTCTATTCCAAAGGGATTGTACTGGGATACGCTGGAGTTTTACCACTACATCCGTACCTACGAGGCCAACGGCCAGACGTACCTGATCGTGGGCGGCGAAGACCACAAGGTGGGTGAACGCAGCGTGGACGAAAACGAGCCGTTCCGCAAGCTGGAACAGTACATCCGCGACCGGTTCGGCAACCTGGAGATCACGCACCGCTGGTCGGCGGAATACTTCTACTCGGCCGACGGCCTGCCCTACATCGGCCAGAGCCCCTTCGGCCGCAACAAGTACATCGCCACGGGCTTTACCGGCGACGGGCTCGCCTTCAGCGTGGTATCGGCCATGGTCCTGTCGGACCTGCTGACGGACGTCAAAAACCCCTGGGCCCGCATCTACGACCCGGCCCGGTTCAACCTGGCGGCTTCGGCAACCGACCTGGCCGAACAGAACCTGGAATTCCTCTACCGTTTCGTGAAAGACCGTTTTACCACCGACGCCAGGGACGTGGCCGAGGTGCCGCCGGGCGAAGGGCGGCTGGTGCGGGTGGAAGGGCAGCAACTGGCCGTGTACCGCGACGAACACGACACGGTGCACATGCTTTCGCCGGTCTGTACGCACATGCACTGCATCGTGCAGTGGAACAAAGCCGAAAAAACCTGGGATTGCCCCTGCCACGGCGGCCGTTTCACCTGCACCGGCGAAGTGCTGGTAGGCCCGCCCGTCCGGGCCCTGACCCGCAAGGAGATCAAGGCCGAGAAGAATGCGTAAGGAGGTTGTTCTTTAGCGGAATGGAGGGCAGTAGGATTACCTGCTGCCTTTTGTTTTTGCGTTGGCAGTCAGGAAGACCACGTACTCATACGTGTTGCTGGTTGGGACAAAAGTCATCCCCCTGCCCCCTTGTGCGGCTGCCCGGGCGTGAGGGAAGGGGGCAGGGGGATGACCAGACAGACTAAACCATCTTGTCCTTCAAATTCGGCAACGCGATCCGGAACATTGTGCCCTGGCCCGGCTGGCTTTCCACGGTGATGCTGCCGCCCAGTTTTTCAATCGTCTGCTTCACGATGTAGAGGCCCAGGCCCGAGCCGTCCGACTTTTCGGTGCCCCGGAAGAACATATCAAAAATCCGGTCCACGTACTGTGGCTCAATGCCGATGCCGTTGTCGTGGATCACAATGGTCGCTTCGGTGGGCGTGGTGCGGATGGAAAAATCCACGAACGACTCGTCCACCCGCGGGTTGCTGTACTTGATGGCGTTGGAAAGGAAGTTTTTGAGGACGATGGACACCTTCAGTTCATCACTGTAAAACTTTTCCCCGCCTTCCTGCTTCACGATCAGCTTTACCTTTTCGAAGCGCGGCAGGTACCGGAGGTCTTCGAACGACTCCCGGATGATCTTGTCGAAGCACACCAGGCCGACCTGCACCTCGGTGCTGTTGGTGCGGGAATGGGCCAGGATCGACTGAATGAACACGTCCAGCTTGCTGGCCCGGTTTTCCATGAGGGCAATGTAGTGGTGAACCGTGCCCAGGTCCCGCTCCTCCTTGAGAATGTTGATGAGCCCCAGGATGGAAGCCAGCGGGGCCCGCAGGTCGTGCGACACCTTGTACACGTACGTGTCGAGTTCGTAATTGCGTTTTTTGAGTTCTTCCAGCGTGTGCCGCAACTGCCGGTCGGCCTTTTTGCGTTCGGAAATGTTGAGCAAAAAGCCAATGCCCAGGTTGGAGTAGCCTTCCAGCAGGGCGCCGCCCACGATGACGGGCACCCGGCTGCCGTCCTTGCGGAAGTATTCCTTTTCGTAGGGAACGTTCACCCCCGTCTCCCTGATTTCGGCCAGGGCTTTTTCGTCGGCCGGGCGGTGGTCTTCGGGCGTAAGCTGCGCCCAGTTGAGCCGCCCCGACTCCAGGTCCTGCCGCGCGTAGCCCGTGGCGGCCAGGAACTCATCGTTGGCCTCCATCACGGCCCCGCCCAGGTTCCAGAAGAAGATGCCGATCATGTTGGAGTCGAACACCGCCTGGAATTTGGACAGGCTTTCGCGCAGGGCGGCCCCGCTTTCCACCAGTTCCGCGTTGAACTGTTGCAGCGTGGAGGCCTTTTCTTCCAGTTCTTCCTGCGCCTTCCGGAGCAGGGAGAGGTCGGCCATCGAGCCCACCATCCGCACGGGCTGGCCCTTGCCGTTGTAGAGAATGTAGCCGCGTTCGAGGATGTAGGCGTACGTGCCGTCGGGCTTGCGGAAGCGGTATTCGAAGCTCGTCTGCGTGTGGCCCTCCCGGAAAGCTTCGTGCATCTGGTCCCAGACGCGGGTGCGGTCGTCGGGGTGGAGCCGGTCGGTCCAGGCCGTGGAGCCGGGTTGCAGGTCAGCTTCCCGGTAGCCGAACTGGTCGCGGAACTGTTCGTTCCACCACATGGCGTCGTCGGGCATGTTCCAGTCGTACACGAAGTCGTTGGTGGCCTTGGCGACCAGCCGGAAGCGTTCCTCGGCCAGGGCCAGTTCGGCGCGGGTTTTCTTGAGGGCCGTCACGTCCACCATCGACCCGATGGCCCGGACGGCTTTGCCGGCGTTGTCGTGAATGATGTAGGCGCGGTCGAGCACGTCGGCGTACTCCCCGTCGGCCCGCCGGAAGCGGTACTCGGCCAGCCACTGGCGCTGCCCGTCTTCTTCGGCCTGCTGCATGGTGGCGGCCACCCGGACGGCGTCTTCCGGGTGCATGCGGCCGTACCACGACAGCCGGGCGTCGGCTTCGGCCTCCGCGTAGCCAAACTGCTTTTTGTAATTGTCGTTCCACCACAGCGAGTGGGCCGTCAGGTCGGCGTCCCAGATCACGTCGTTGGTGGCTTCGGCCAGCAGCCGGAACCGGTCCTCCTGCCGCTTGCGTTCGGTAATGTCGCGCATCACCGACTGGACGGCCGGTTTACCCTCGTAGGTAACCGGGGCGGCCGTGGCCTCAATGTCAATGGCCTGGCCGTCGAGGCGCACGATCTTCTGCTCCATCAGTGGCATGGCCTTCCCGCCGGCGGCGCCGGCGAGGCGGTTCTGCACGGCTTCCCGGTAATCGGGGTGGGTAAAGCTGAGGATGCTCCTGCCGACCAACTCGCCCGGGTGCGCGGCGCCGAACAGTTTGGCGGCGGCCGGGTTGGCAAACACGATCTTGCGGTCCACGTGGATGACCGTGCTGTCGAACAGTTGCATGAGCACCCCGTACCGTTCCTGGGCCTCCTGCAGCGCTTCCTGCGACTGCCGGATCGTTTCGTCCTTCTGCCGCAGGGCCCGGTTGATCCGTTCCCAGCGCCGCAGGGTGGGCAGCGACCGCACCGCGGGGGCGGCCACCAGCAGGGCCACCGCAGCCGTGAGCGCGGCCAGTGCCGTCATCCCCTTGAGCACCCCTTCGAGCCAATAGGCCGGCCACCACGCGGCAACCGCCTGGAGGGCGTGCAGGAGGCCGCAGCAGCCGGCAAACAGGGCGCCGCACCCCAGCAGGCGGGCCCCCGGCTTTTCGCGTCCCCGGGCCAGCGACAGGCCGAGCAGGGCAATGACGAAAAAAGCCCCTGCCAGCAGCCCGTCCGCCAGTACGTTCGTCCAGAGGAGGCCCGGGTGGCCCGGGTCGTAGGGGCCGCGGGGGAAAGGCTGCCGTCCGGCAAAAGGATGCTGAAAAAACGTTCCATAGCAAGTTTCCTGAAAAACACTGCCCCGGAAAGCGGGTGCAGCAACCGGGCTGCTTCCTGACGCCGGAAACAACCCGGCGGCCGAAGGCACCGGCCACCCGGCCGGTATTGGGTAAAAAGGCCCGAAAAATACGCAAAAAACGCAGTTCGGCGTAAAATAATCGTCCGGGGGCCGCGGTCCGTAGCCAGCCGGTCGAAGTGGCGGACGATATTCGGCCAATTCCGGCAAAACCCGCTAATTTTACCGCCGGACCATTCCGTTCTCCCCGTGGCCATTCCCCCCTCCATCGTCAACCTCGCCCCGATCTGCGCCCGGAAGGGAGTCACGCAATTTGTCCTTTCCCCCGGCTCCCGGTGCGCCCCGCTCACCATCACCCTGGCCCGCCACCCGGACATCCAGACCCGCGTGGTGCCCGACGAACGGGCGGCGGCCTTCATCGCCCTGGGCATGGCCCAGCAACTCGGGGGACCGGTGGGGCTGGTGTGCACCTCGGGCACGGCCGTGCTCAACTACGCCCCCGCCGTGGCCGAAGCTTTTTACCAGCAAGTGCCCCTGCTGGTGCTCACCGCCGACCGCCCCCCCGAGTGGATCGAGCAGCAGGACGGCCAGACGCTCAACCAGCGGGAAGTGTACGGCAAGCACGTGAAGGCCAGCTACCAGCTGCCCACCGACTACGTGCACCCCGACGCCGAGTGGCAGGCCGAACGCATTCTCAACGAAGCCATCAACCTGGCCGGCCAGTACCCCAAAGGCCCGGTGCACGTCAACGTGCCGTTGCGGGAACCGCTGTACCCGGCGCCGGGAGAAAAGCTTACGTTCGGACGGGTGCGGATCATCGAGCAGTGGCCCGCCCAGGCCGTGCTGACGCCCGAGCAGTGGGTGGCCCTGCGCGAAATGTGGGAAGACAGTGACCGCAAACTGGTGGTGGCCGGGCAGCACGCCTATTCGGAGGAACTGACCGCCGTGCTGCGGCAGATGCAGGCCGAAATGCAGATTCCCGTGGCGGGCGACGTGATTTCCAACCTGCACGCCCTGCCCGACGCCTGCCGCTACGCCGACGCCCTGCTCATGCGCCCGGACGAAACCTGGCGGGAAAGCCTGCGCCCCGACCTGCTCATTACTTTCGGCAACTCGGTCATTTCCAAGAACCTCAAGCTTTTCCTGCGCAAGCACAAGCCGGCCCGGCACTGGCACCTGCAACCCGCCGGCCCGGTTGCCGACGCCTTCCAGACGCTTACGCACGTGCTGCGCGTGGAGCCGCTGTACTTCTTTCGCACGTTGTTCGGCGACCTCGACTACCAGCACTTTCTCCAGGACGACGAGGAAGACGCCGACCAGGACTACTACAACGCGTGGCGGCAAGGCGACCAGGAAGCGGCCCGGCGGCTGGGCAAGCTGTTCCGGGCGGCGCCGTTCGGGGAGTTTGAGGCGGTGGCCGAATGCCTGGAGGCCCTGCCCGACGACAGTGTGCTGCACCTGGCCAACAGCATGTCCGTGCGGTACGCCAACTTTGCGGGCTTGCAACCCCACCAGCGGGTAGAAGTGTTCGCCAACCGCGGCACCAGCGGCATCGACGGGTGCACGTCCACGGCCGTGGGCGCCGCCCTGCAAACCGGGCGGACCGTGACGCTGATCACGGGCGACGTGGCGTTCTTCTACGACCGCAACGGCCTCTGGCACAACTACCTGCCGCCCAACCTGCGGGTGGTGCTGCTCAACAACCACGGCGGCGGCATCTTCCGGCTCATCGACGGGCCGGCCGGCCAGCCCGAACTGGAGGAGTACTTCGAAACCCGCCAGCCGCTCCGCGCCGAACGGGCCGCCGAAGAGCTGGGGCTCCAGTACTTCCCCTGCCGCACCCGCGAAGCGTTGCGCAAACATTTGCCCGCCTTTTTCGCTTCTGAAGGCGGACCCAAACTGCTCGAAGTCGAAACCGACGCCCACACCAACGCCGACATTTACCGGCAGTTCAAGCAGGGGAACAGTGGCCCGTAGAGACGCGATTCATCGCGTCTCTACCAACAAAAACGCGATTCATCGCGTCTCCACCAACAAAAACGCGATTCATCGCGTCTGGGCCAACAGAAGCGCGTTTTGTCCTGTAATCAATCAATCTTCAACAGTCAATTATCAATTAAACCTCATGCAATCCAATTACAGCTGGGAAACCATAAAAGAGTACCGGGAGATCAAGTTCCAGTACTTCGAAGGCATCGGTAAAATCACCATCAACCGCCCCGAGAAGCGCAACGCCTTTACGCCGCTCACCGTGCAGGAAATGATTGAGGCCATGGACCACTGCCGCCACGACCCCCGCATCGGCGTGGTAGTACTTACCGGCGAGGGACCCGACGCCTTCTGCTCGGGCGGCGACCAGAGCGTACGGGGCCACGGCGGCTACGTGGGCGAAGACCAGGTGCCCCGCCTCAACGTGCTCGACCTCCAGAAGCAGATCCGGTCCATTCCCAAGCCCGTGGTGGCGATGGTGGCGGGCTGGGCCATTGGCGGCGGACACGTGCTGCACGTGGTGTGCGACCTGACCATTGCCGCCGACAACGCCAAGTTCGGGCAAACTGGCCCCATCGTGGGCAGCTTCGACGGGGGCTTTGGCGCCTCGTACCTGGCCCGCATCGTGGGGCAGAAGAAGGCCCGCGAAATCTGGTTCCTCTGCGACAAGTACAACGCCCAGGAAGCCCTTGACATGGGCCTGGTGAACAAGGTGGTGCCGCTGGCGGAACTGGAAGAAACCACCGTGGCGTGGTGCCGGAAGATGCTCGAAAAGAGCCCCATCGCACTGCGGATGCTCAAATCGGCCTTCAACGCCGAACTCGACGGCCAGGCCGGCATCCAGGAACTGGCCGGCAATGCCACGCTGCTGTACTACCTCACCGAGGAGGCCAAAGAAGGCAAGAACGCCTTCATGGAGAAGCGGAAACCCGATTTCTCCAAGTTTCCCAAGTTCCCCTGACGGCGGCACGCCCCACAAAAAAGCCCGCAGGCAGCGAATGCCTGCGGGCTTTTTTGTGGGCTATGGGTGAGTATTCAAACGGTAGCTTTAGTGAACGGGAGTTGTACTATGCCAATAAAAACCCCTTTGGCCCGCTCAAGCAGGCAAAATTATTGACAATGGTAACAGTGCGGCTCCGGGCCGTTCGGATTTGCTTTGCATAAGATTTTTGTATATTTGATTTCCGCCAAAAGTATAATTGGCAGCAGCGCCGTTTACGGAATTGGATGCGTTTAAATTAGACTTATCCAATTTGTTTTAAAACTTTTTGAATAACATACCCGTAACTTAATCCAATAAAGCAACCTGACCCGGGAAAGGAAAGTATATCCCGGTGGTGCGGCCCGCGCCGTCCGTCCTGTACCGGGTGCAACCTCCCCCCAAGGTCACGATAATGATAAATATGGTCACTTCAAACGCAACGGGAGTATTCGTCAAAAAAGCGACTCCTGACGATATTCCCGCCATCCTGGACGTTGCCAAGGCAACCTGGGAACCCACCTACCGCGAAATCCTGTCGAAGACGCAGATTGATTTCATGTACGACGAGATTTACACGCCGGCCTCCCTCGAAAACCAGATGCACGACCTGGAACACACGTTCCTGATCCTCTACAAGGGCGAACTGCCCATCGGTTACGCTTCGTACGGGATCAGATCGGAGGGCGAAAACAAGGTTTACAAGCTGCACAAGCTCTACATCCGCCCCGACGTGCAGGGCAGCGGCTACGGACGTACCCTGCTGACGGCCGTGGAAAAAGAAGTGCGTCAACTTGGGGTCGCTACGCTGGAACTCAACGTGAACCGGTACAACCCGGCCATCCGCTTCTACGAACGGTGCGGCTACTCGCAGTACAGGCAGGAAGTTATGCCCATAGGCGAATTCTGGATGAACGACTTCGTGATGCGGAAAGAGTTGCGGTGAAGCATCGTATCGCCGGAGAACAAAATAAGAAGACTATGGAAGCACGCGGCTTTTATAGTCTTCTTGCTTTACAAGGTATTATTGTACACTCAACAAGAAGTAATTCTTCTTGCCCTTCTGCACCAGCAGGTATTTTTCCTGCAACAAGGCAAAGTCTACCGGTTGTTCGGGCTTTTCCACCTTGGTTTTGTTGATGCTCACGCCGCCGCCCTGGATCATCTTGCGGGCCTCGCCTTTTGACGGGAAGATCTGGGAATCCGTGGCAACGGACAGCAACTCAGTCACGTCCCGGGCGCCACTCAGCGTATCCCGCGAAATCCGGATTTGCGGCACGCCTTCACACACCTCCAGCAGCGTTTGTTCATCAGTATTTTGCAGGGCGTCCAGCGTGGCTTTGCCAAACAGCAGGTTGCTGGCCTGGATCGCCTTCTGGGTCGCCCCGGCCCCGTGCACCCGCGTGGTGATCTCTTCGGCCAGGGCCATTTTGGCGTTGTTCGGGTTGGGGTCGCTCTCCAGCGCCTGGATTTGCGCCTGGTCAAACAGGGTAAATACCCGCAGCAGCCGCCCGATTTCCGAGTCGGCCACGTTGCGCCAGAACTGGTAAAATTTGTAAGGCGACGTCATGGCCGGGTCGAGCCACACGTTGCCGCTTTCGCTCTTGCCGAACTTGGTGCCGTCGGCTTTGGTCACCAGCGGCGTGGTGAGGGCAAAGGCTTCGCCGCCCTCCTTGCGCCGGATGAGTTCGGTGCCCGCCGTGATGTTGCCCCACTGGTCGGAGCCGCCCATCTGGAGCCGCACGCCCTTGGTCTTGTAGAGGTGGTAGAAGTCGTAGCCCTGGAGCAGCTGGTACGAAAACTCGGTGAACGAAAGGCCCGTTTCGAGCCGCTTCTTCACGCTGTCTTTGGCCATCATGTAATTCACCGTCAGGTGCTTACCCGCTTCGCGCAGGAATTGTAGAAAGCCGATGCCCTTGAACCAGTCGTAGTTGTTGACCAGTTCGGCCGCGTGGGGGCCGCCGCTGAAGTCGAGGAACTGCTCCAGTTGCCGGCGGATGCCGGCCTGGTTGCGGAGCAGCACGTCTTCGGAAAGAAATTCGCGTTCGGCCGACTTGCCCGAAGGGTCGCCGATCATGCCGGTGGCGCCGCCCACCAGGGCAACCGGTTTGTGACCCGCCCGCTGAAGGTGCACCAGCAGCATGATGGTCGCCAGGTTGCCGATGTGCAGCGAGGCGGCCGTCGGGTCAAAGCCCACGTAGCCGGGCGTCACTTCCTTGTTCAGTTGCTCCTCCGTACCCGGCATCACGTCGTGCACCATTCCGCGCCAGGTGAGTTCTTCAATAAAATTTGGCATGAACGTAAGTGAATTAAGTAGGTCAATAGAATTAGTTTAGACTGAACTTTGAGAAATTAATTGAAAGATGAGTACCTACCGAAGCCAGACAACGGTTAGTGGCATAGAAGAGGCGGTCCTGCTCAAGGTAATCCTCTACCACCAACCATTCGGTCTTGAGCTTGCGCCACAGGGTCTCGGCCAGGTTCAATTGCGGCGAGTAAGGTGGCAGATAAAGCAGGTAAAGGCCTCTTTCTTGCCAGTAGTGACGTCGTTCTTGTACTTGTTTACCGGTATGAATTCGAGCACAATCCAACACCAAACAAGTGGGTTTGGTAATCTGAAAGGAGAGCCTCTCCAGGTGCTCGACGATGAAAGCCGCATCAATGGAGTCAGCAGTGGTGGCCCAGTAGCATTGATTGGAGCGGCTGATGAGGCCAAAGCAGTTCAAGCGCGGTCCTTTGCTTGCGGCGATGAAGACGTCTTCGCCGGGAAATTGCCACCCGTAAGGCACATACCCTTCTTGACACACATGGCTTTCATCACCGTAGAAAAGGTCAATGAGCCCGCTTTGGGAAAGCTTTTCAAGTTCGGCCAGGCATTCAAGTTTGTAAGCGTACCACTCCGGGCAGGGCTTTTTAGCCGGTCTTCGTCTTATGCGTTTGTATCGTCCGCCAAGCTTTTTAAAAACCGCCGTAGCGTATCTCTTGACACTTTTGTGCCTCCTTCTGCTTCAAATTCCGCTTTGGCCGTCACCAACCGCTGGCGGTTGGCTTTCACAGCCGTGAGCACCGGCTGGGCATGCTTAACCGGATCAAGTTTGGCTTTTCGACCCCGACCGGGTTTGGTCAACAGCCCATCCAGCCCTTCCTCTTCGTACCGCGACAACCAGTTGTTGACACTCATCTCGCACATGCCAACAATCGAAGCTACTTCCACCGAGGTACGGCCCTGTTCTTTGAGCAATACCAACTGGCAACGCTTGCGAAAAGCATGCGTCTTGCCTGTGCGCAGCCCTTGGTCGAGTGCCTCCCGCTGCTCAGCCGTCAAACCTAGTGTTTTGATGCGTCCCATAGATGCAAAGCTAAAACACCAATTCAGTCTAAACTAATTTCAAAGAACTACTTATGATCAAGGTCTTTAGGATTAGAGGATTAGCAGGATTATCCTAGCCGAAATCAAGCCGCTCCATCCGGAAGGTCTCGAAAAAGAAAAGAGATGTAAGGGATTGCAAGATTACCAAGATTTTCAGAGCCGTAATCCTGTTTATCCCCCAATCCCTTAAATCTCAATAGTGGCAAGTAATCCTGCCAATCCTCTAATCCTGCGAATCCTGATCCTTACTCGACTCTGAACACGTGCACCGGCAGATTACCCGGGTGCAATTCCACGTAATTCCATTCGTGGTGCCAGTTGTAGCGGTTGTCGCTCAACAGGTCGTGCACGTAGTAGGCGTTGCCCGGCCCGATGCCCAGGAACTGGATGGGTACCTTGATCCAGCCCGCCTGTACGTGGTGCGGGTCCAGGTTCACCACCATCAGCATGCGGTTGTTGCCGCTTTCGTCCACCTTGGCGTAGCACAGCAGTTGCTGGTTGTCGGTTTCGCCGAACTGGATGTTCCAGGTGGTTTGCAGGGCCGGGTTTTCCCGGCGGATCTGGTTGATGCGGGTGATCACCTGGCGGATTTTCGTGTCGCGGTTCCAGTCCCAGTACTTCGCCTCGTACTTCTCCGAATCGAGGTATTCCTCCTTGCCCGGCGCCGTGGGCGTGTTGATGCCGAATTCGTACACCGGGCCGTAGAGGCCGTAGTTCGACGACAGCGTGGCCGCCATCACCACCCGGGTAATGAAGGCCGGTTCGCCGCCGTGCTGGAGGATTTCGGGCAGGATGTCGGGGGTGTTGGGCCAGAAGTTGGGCCGGAAGTACTCCCGCTGCTCGGTCTTGGTCAGTTCCGTAAGGTACTGGATGAGTTCGTACTGCGTGTTGCGCCAGGTGTAGTAGGTGTACGACTGGTTGAAGCCGATCTTGGCCAGCCGCTCCATGATGCGCGGACGCGTAAAGGCTTCGGAGAGGAAGATGATCTCGGGATGAACGTCGCGCACCTCGCGGATGAGCCATTCCCAGAACGAGAAGGGCTTGGTGTGCGGGTTGTCCACCCGGAAGATGGTAACGCCCTTGTCGATCCAGAAGTCGACGATGCTTTTGAGTTCGCGCCACAGGTTTTCCCAGTCGTCGGTCTCAAAGTTGATGGGCAGCACGTCCTGGTATTTCTTGGGCGGGTTTTCGGCGTACTGCACCGTGCCGTCGGGCCGCCACTTGAACCACTGCGGATGTTCCCGCACGTAAGGGTGGTCGGGGGCGCACTGGAGGGCCAGGTCAATGGCAATTTCGATGCCCAGGTCGTTGGCCTTGCGCACGAATTCCACGAAGTCTTCCATTGTGCCCAGTTCGGGGCTGACCGCCTTGTGGCCGCCCTCCGTGGCGCCGATGGCCCAGGGAGAGCCGGGTTCGCCGGGCTGCGAGGTCACCGAGTTGTTGCGGCCCTTGCGGAAGCTGCGGCCGATGGGGTGGACCGGGGGCAGGTAAACGATGTCGAAGCCCATTTGCGCCACCCGCGGCAGGATGCGTTCAGCGTCCTTGAACGTGCCGGGACGGCCGGGCTCGGGGGAAGTGGAGCGGGGGAAGAATTCGTACCAGCTGCTGAACAGGGCCTTTTTGCGTTCTACCTCCACCACCAGCACCTTGTGGTAGCGGGTGGCGTGGTCGCGGTCGGTGTAGGTGTTCATCAGACTGGTCACTTCGGGGCTCATGGCCTGCGCCACCAGGGCGGGAATGTCTTTGGCCTCCCGCATGACGTGGCCCCAGTGCCAGAGTTCCTGCTTGTGTTCGGCGGCGGCCCGGTCGGCGGCGGCTTCCAGCAGCTCAGCGCCGATCATCAGCTCTACCGTTACGTTCTGGCCGGCGTCGAATTTCTTCTGGAGGCCCTTCTGCCAGGTGGCGAAGTGATCCACCCAACCCAGCACGGTGTATTCGTATTTGCCGGTCGTTTCCGGCGTGAAGGAGGTTTCCCAGTGGTCGTTGCCCAGGAAAGTCATCGGAATTTCCGACCATTTTTCGGCATTGAGCGGCCGGCACAGGAGCATCGCTTTTACTTCGTCGTGCCCGTCGCCGAACACGTCGGCGCTGATGGTTAACTTCTCGCCGATGCTCCGTTTGACGGGGAAACGGCCGCTGCCGATCTGCGGACTGATATGTTCAATGACAACTCTTTTTTTTCCTTCCAGTTCTTTCATGTAGACTAACGAGGGTTGGTGGTGGTTAGTACGTCCGGAAAATCGGAATCCGGGCGCCTAAAATAAGTACATAAATCGGCATCGTCAACCAGACGTATGCCTTTTTAAATTAAGTAGTTCTACTTCATTTAACCGCAGAAGGTTCATCGTTTGCGGCCTTTATTCGTAATTCGCTCGATATTTTTGGTCCGGATCCACTCCAGGTATTTCTGCAACCGTTCGGCCTGCCGCAGGCGTTCCACCGAATAAAACTGCCCTTTAAGCTCTTTGTTGGTGAACAGGGCGTGCAGCGTAACGTGGCAGGGCTGGCACAAGGGCACCCGCTGGCCGTAGCGGCCGCCCTCCTGTTTGGGTACCAGGTGGTGCAGGGTTACGTAGCTCACCCGGCGTTCGCACAGGGCGCAGGTATGGGGGTTGTCCGGGGGAGGGGTGTGCATGCCTGGCGTTTGTTTTGGGCCGCGGGCTGCGCAAAAAGGTACGCGCCGCGTGACAGGTACTCCCTGTATACGAAGCCCCGGGCGTTTGGATAAAGCCCGCAACCGGCACCATTTCTGCCGTTCTCCCGTCACGGGAAACCCCGGGCCGGCAGGCGTTGCGCCGGGGGCCGGGAAGCTTCCCGGCGCGCCGGAACCCAAAGAAATATTTGTTAATTCTGCCGCCAGCTTTTGTATTGCCGGGGATATTTGGCTTACTTCGTGGTGGTAAATGGTGCGTTAATCGAAAAGATCATACATGCAAAGAAGGCCTTTTGTAGATTGGCGTAAAATACGGACATAAGCTAGACCAACAACAGGATGAAACAATCGATCAGCAGCAAAATCGCAATGGAGTACGTAAGGGATCAGGCGTTGTACGCAGAAGCGCAGGAGAGGCTTGCCTCTACAACCGACATCACTGTTGTAAGCATGCAGAAGGGTACGTTTTACGTAAAATCCCTGGCCAGCCTTTCGGTCTGCAATCAGTTACTCATCAACAACGCACAACTCAAAGAAATCAACTACCACAAAATCAAGATGCTGCATTCGCGCATCAGCGAGGTGGCCACCCGCATCGAAAACTTCAAGGCGCTGCTGCGCCTGGTCGCCAATAAATCCGAAACCGGCAACGAATAGTCTTTCCGAACCGGGTTCTTCCAAGTTAAAAAAGCCGGCGGGTAGCGATACCCGCCGGCTTTTGTTTTTGTTTGTCACAAAGCGTCTCAAAAAGCCGTCAGTGAGACTCGGGCGGGCGGCCCGGTCATCAGTACGGACTGGTTCAGTGTCTCCTGTCTCCCGTCTGACATCTCCCGTCTCCTTTTCTACCCTTCCAGCGCCTTTACGCCGGGCAGTTCTTTGCCTTCCATGTATTCGAGCAGGGCGCCGCCGCCGGTAGATACGTACGACACCTGTTCCCCGAAGCCCAGGTTGTTGATGGCTGCCGCCGAGTCGCCGCCGCCGATGAGCGAAAAGCCGCCTTTTTCGGTTGCCTTCACCACGGCCTCGGCCACCCGGATGGTGCCCTTGGCGAAGTTGGGGAATTCAAACACGCCCATCGGGCCGTTCCACAGGATGGTCTTTGCATTTTCAATCGTGCGGGCAAACGTTTCGCGGGCCTGCGGGCCGATGTCGAGGCCCATCCAGCCGTCGGGAATGTTGTGGTTGTCAACCTCCTTGCGGTTGGCGTCGTTCTTGAAGCCGTCGGCAGCCACCGAGTCGGGCGGCAGGATCAGGTTCACGCCCTTCGTCTTGGCCTTGTTGATCAGTTCCCGGGCCAGGTCTACCTTGTCGGCCTCCACCAGCGAGTTGCCGATGTTGCCGCCCAGGGCTTTGATGAAGGTATACGTCATGCCCCCGCCGATGAGCAGGTTGTCCACCTGGTCGAGCAGCCGTTCGATGATGAGGATTTTGTCGGAAATCTTGGCGCCGCCCATGATGGCCGTAAAGGGCCGTTCGGCTTTTTCGAGCACCTTGCGGGCATTGTCGAGTTCGGCCTGCATCACGTAGCCGCACACCTTGTCGGTGAAGTACTGGGCAATTACGGCCGTGGAGGCGTGGGCCCGGTGGGCCGTGCCGAAGGCGTCGTTCACGTACACGTCGCCGAGGGCGGCCAGCTTCTGGGCAAACGCGGGGTCGCCCTTTTCTTCTTCCTTGTAAAAACGCAGGTTCTCCAGCAGCAGGATTTCGCCGGGCTTCAGGGCCGCGGCCTTATTGCGGGCGTCTTCGCCGATGCAGTCGTCGGCAAATTTTACCTCCTTCTTGAACGTATCGTCCAGGTATTTCACCAGGTGCTTGAGGGAAAACTCTTCCGAAGGGCCGCTCTTGGGCCGTCCCAGGTGCGACATGAGAATGACGGACCCGCCATCCCTGAGGATCTTATTGATGGTCGGAATGGTGGCCTGGAGGCGGGTGTCGTCCGTGACCTGGAAATTATTGTCCAGCGGAACGTTATAGTCCACCCGGATCAGGGCTTTTTTACCGGCAAAGTTGTACTGGTCGATTGTTTTCATGGGTCTCTGGGGAAGAATGCCGAAAATGGGTTGTTGCGTGCTACGTCCGGCGCAAAATAAGGTTTCCCCCCGAACGCGGCAAATCGCCCGGGGGGTGAAGGGGAGGCGCCGGGGTAACCCTACCGGGCAGCGGCCCGGCGAATCCGGTCGTTGATGGCCCGGCCGAGTTCTTTTTCGGGCAGCAATTCGGCGTAAATGGCCGCTACCGGCAGGCCGTCGAGGTACCGCAGCCCCGCAAACAGCCGCTGCGCCGCCTCCGTCGCGTGGCCCGCCTCCGAGAGTACGAACTGGTTCGCGGCCGGTACGTCCGGGTAAAGCGTTTTGAAGGAAAGCACGCCGACGGAATCCGCGCCGTACTGGTCCACGAGCCCGCCGAGGCCGGCCGTGAATACGGGGATGCGCGGGGCGTAGTGGCTTTTGAGCATGCCCGGCGCTTTGGGGTTGGAGGAGGAGTGGGCCATCACCCGCACCGGACCCATGAGCCCTTCGATGGCTTCCACGGCAATGCCCCCGAGCCGGTACACCACCAGCTGGGCGCCTTCGAAGCCGACAATGGTGCTTTCGATGCCCACCTGGCAGGGGCCGCCGTCGAGGATGTAGGGAATTTTGTCGCCGAGCTGGGCCTGCACGTGGCTCGCCTGGGTGGGGCTTACGTACCCAAACGGGTTGGCGCTGGGGGCGGCCAGCGGAAAGTCGAGTTCGTCGAGCAGGCGGAGCGTCAGCGGGTGGTTGGGGATGCGCACGGCCACCGTGTCGAGCCCCGCGGTGACCAGGTCGGGCACGCGGTCGGCCTTTTTGAGCAGCAGGGTGAGCGGCCCCGGCCAGAACGCCTCGGCCAGCCGGCGGGCGGCGGGCGGCATTTCCGTCACGAACCGGGCAATCTTTTCAATGCGGCTGCTGTGCACGATCAGCGGGTCAAACGTGGGCCGGTTCTTTACTTCGAAGATGCGGGCCACGGCCGCCGGCGACAGGGCGTTGCCGGCCAGGCCGTACACCGTTTCGGTGGGAATGCCGATCACCTGGTCCGCTTCGAGCCACTTTTTTGCTTCACCTGTATCGGTACCAATCACGGCGGTTTTCATGCGATTCATCACCTCCCGGGGAGGTTCGTTGTTGGAGAACTGTTGCGCGGATTCTTCACGGACGGGTATCTGGTTCATTGCGGGCCGGACGATCCGTTCAGGAGGGTTTCCTTTTTCTGTACGATGATTCGCGCCAACTGTTTGCACTTTTCAAAATCACCGGTTACCCCGAGGGTTTCGGTTTCGACGGACCGGAGCCGGTCGGCAATCTGGTCGGCCGTGGCGTTGCCAATTGCCAGGCTGAATAGTTGCGGAACGTACGTTTGGTATTCATCCCGGGGCCCAAAACCGTTCAGGCCGAGCGGGTCCCATTCGTAGGAGAGCAAATCCTCGATAAACTCAAACAATGCGTTCTGTTCTCTGGTCATCCGCCTCATCAATACGCTTTACTTGTCTGCAATCAATCACCGATTATTCGAAGCCTGGGCGTACCTTACAACCCTTTCAACAACCGGGCGGAGTGATGGACGCGGGCAATCCCGATTTTATCTTCCGTTTCTATGCGGTAGATAATCCGGTAATTGCTTTCAAGCAGTTCGCGGATGTTTTCAAGGTTGAATTCTGGTACTATCCGTCCGATCCGCGGATGCTTCTCCAACACATCTACCCGTTCAATAATCCGGTCTACCAATCGTTCAGCGTATTTGGCCGAATCTTAGGAGATAAATTCGTGAATGGCGCGAAGGTCTTCCAAAGCCAGATTAGACCAGCTTACTTTTGCCATGTTTTCACAATTTGTTTCACTGCATCATGGGAATGTATCTCACCGCGGTCCAATTGGGCCAAGCCTTTCTCAACCTTCTCAATAAAAATCAGCTTTTCAATCAACTCTTCTAATTCAAATTCTGGAGGTAAGCCGTTGACCGTTTCGAGTACCTTATCTTTTCGCATAACATCAGTCCGTTTTCTGAAAATTAAAAACTTTTACACTTACCATCCACCTTTAACCAACCAACGCCGGCCGCGTCGTGGCTCGGTTAGACCCATCAGCACTACGTCGAACGGGTAGTATCCATTACGTTGTTAAGTACATAAATAGATATTGCGACCCTTCCTCCTCTAGTTGTCATTCCCGGAGGGAATCTTATTGAGGATAAGTCGAATTTTCCTGTACTTATTATAAAAGATTCCTTCCGGGAATGACCGTACATAAAAGTGTTGCAAAAGTCTATAAAGACTTTCTTAACAACCTACTCATTGCCGGCGCAGGAACAGTACCATTTGTTCTTCCGCGTAGTAGTGCCCTTGCCACTTGAGGGCATTTTCTTCTACCGCAAAAGAGACGAAGCCAAACTTTTCGTACAGTTTTTTGGCGACGGGATTGCTGGATACCACCGTCAGGTTGATCTGCTCCACGTCTCCCAGCGTTTCTACCCTGTGGCGCAACGCTTCGATCAATGCCCGGCCCACGCCTTGCCCCCGGAACTGCGGATCGACGTACATCCGGAACAGCAGGCCCTTGTGCCTGAGTTTCTCCCGGTCCCGGCCTTCCCGCTGAAAACTGACAATTCCGGCAAGCCGCCCGTCTGCATACGCCCCGAGGGTAAAACTGTCGGGCGCATCCCGGGTGGGAAACGGGGCGTCCTTTTCGTCCTCCGGGCTGATCCGGAAATTCGCTCCGTCCTCCACCAAGCCCTTCAGCAGAAACTCCTTGTACGCCGCAATGTCTCTTGACTGTATTTCTTTGACTTCCATTTGGTACGCATTCATGCCTTCCAAGTACCCGCGTAAAATCAGTTTGTAGTATCTGATGGCATAACCCACTGCAAGTCACGCGATTAAAGTTCGAGCAACGAACAACCAATAACCAACAACTACTTATTATACATGCTTTCAATAATTCAGCAACTGGCTGATCGCCGCCGCCACTTTTTCGGGGTTGGGCAGCACGGCCGCCTCCAGCCCTGCGTGTTGCGGCATGGCGGGTACGGCTTCGGCGCCGCACACCAGCACCGGCCCGTCGAGCAGCTTGAAACATTCCCTTGCCATGCGGCCGGCCAGCGCCTCGGCAAACGAACCGGAAGCCGCTTCTTCGGTGAGCACCAGGGCTTTGTTGTGCCGCCCCACGGCCGCCATCACGGCTTCCCAGTCCAGCGGGTGCAGCGTCCGCAGGTCCAGGATTTCAACGGCGCCCTCCAGCCTTTCGGCCGCGGCCCGGGCCCAGTGCACGCCCATGCCGTACGTGATCACGGCCACCGAGGCGCCCGCTGACTGCTTCTCTTCCGAAGCTTCGGTCACCACCCGGGCCTTGCCCAGCGGCAGGGGGGCGGCGTTAGCCGTCCCATCGGCCGCCCCCGCGGCAGGGTCGGGTTGCGTACTCGCGTACAGGCCGCGGTGTTCCAGCACGACCACGGGGTTGGGGTCGGCAAAGGCCGCTTTGAGCAGCCCGGCCAGGTCGGCGGCACCCGATGGGTAAGCCACTTTGATGCCCGGAATGCGCAGCAGCACCGACTCAATGCTGCCCGAGCCGAACGGACCCCCGCCGCCCGGCGCCCCCACGGGCACCCGCAGCACCACCGGCGCCGGAAACTGGCCGTTGGACAGGTAATTCGACCTGGACAACCCGTGCACCAGTTGGTTGAGCCCGCCCCAAAGCCCCTCGGCGGTTACCTGGACGATGGGCCGGCAGCCGGTGGCCGCCATGCCCAAAGCTGCCCCCACTGCGTAGGCCGGCTGGGCGGGCATGTTGAATACTCTTTCGGCGCCGTAGCGTTCGGCCAGGCCCTGCGCCTCACCGAAGAGGCCGCCCAGGGCGCCGCCCACGTCCTGCCCGTAGTACAGGGCCTCGCGGTGCGCCGCCAGCAGTTCGCCGACGGCCGCCGCGGCCGCCCGGGCGGGCGAAAGGGGTTCACCGGAAAGCGTTGGCGCATCGGATGCCTGAGCCGCCGTTTCAGGGGTTTCGGCGAAGGTGTGCAGGGTGATCGTGCCGGGGTCGGGTTCGGCCGCTTCGGCCGCCAGGCGCAGTTCTTCGGCCACCAACGCCCGGGCTTCTTCGTCGATGCGTTCGAGGGCTTCCTCGGTTTCGCCTTCAATGATGAGGTACTTGCGCAGGCGCACGATGGGGTCGTCTTTGGCGTGCAGCGCCAGGTTTTCTTCGGTGCGGTAGCGGCCCGCCGGCAGGTCGGACCGGAAATCCCCGATGAGCGGACACTTGGCGTGCAAAAAGATGGGCAGCCGTTCGATGCGCACGTAGTCAATGGCCAGTTGGAGGCTTTCGTAGGCCTGCACAAAGTCGGCCCCGTTCACGCGGGTACGCCGCATGCCCTTGATGCCCCCGGCAAATTCGTAGGGGTCCATGCCCCGGTACTCGTCGGCGCGGGCCGAACGGGCCCAGTCGTTGTCCTGCACCAGGTACACGATGGGTAGTTTTTTGAGCAACGCCACTTGCAGGGCTTCGGCCACTTCCCCGTTGGTGAGGGCGCCGTCGCCCAGCGAACAGAGCACCACCGGCCGGTCGAAGTCGGAACGCAGGTTCTGGGCGCTCAGGTAAGCGAGGCCCTGGGCAATGCCCGTGGCCGGCACCACGTGCGCCCCCGCCGTCATTCCCAGGTAGGGCACTTTGGGCAACGCGTCGTCGTTCAACACGGGGTTGCCGTACCCGTTGCGGCCGCCCGAGAACGGGTCGTCGCCCTTGGCCAGCAGTTGCAGCATCAGCGCACGGGGCGGCACGCCCAGGGCCAGCAGCAGGGCTTCGTCGCGGTAGTAGGGCGCCGCGTAGTCGTACGGGTGCAGTTGCAGGCCCGCCGCCAGCTGCACGGCTTCGTGGCCCCGCGAGGTGCTGTGCGGGTATTTGCCGTACAGATCCCGGCGCTGATCGTACAACCGGTCCAGCTCCCGCGTTACGCACATGAGGTGAAAAGCCCGTTTCAGCGTATCGTTGGTCAGGGTGGTGTAGGTGTTGATGATGGAAGAAGTGCTCATAGGACGTTCGGAGGCGACAAAATACAAGTTGCTGCCTGATTTCCCAACCGGACGCCGCGGATTAATGGCCGCACCCGGGATTTCGAACCAAATATCAGAAAATCAGGTACAAGGAAGAGAGACAGGAGGCGTTCTGATCAATGAGGTGATGGCTGTATGGTTATATGGCTGAATGGTTAATTCAATAGCCATCTTAACATTCAAACCTATAATCATTTCCTTAACCTTCCGATTTTCTAACTTTCCAACCTTACTCCTCTTATGAACGCGGAAGAAAACAACTGGAACGACGTAAAAACTCGGTTCAAGATCGGCCAGGAGGTAGAAGGCCGGGTGACCGCCAAAACGCCGGCCGGGGACCTGGTTGATATTAACGCCGGATTTCCTACCTTACTGGAGACGAACCAGATGCCGGACCCGCTGCCTGGCCAGTCGGCTTCGGACCTCAACCCGGTTGGTTCGGCGGTGAAGGCCCGCATTGCCGCGTTCGTGGAAACGCCCGAAAAACAGATCCGGCTCACGCAGCGGTTGTAGCCCGGCTTCCGAAAAGAAAATGCTACACTTCCTGTGCCTGATTGGCCTGACCCTACTGCCGGTAGGGGCCCCGTATGGGCAAACTACCCCCACCCTGATCACCGGCAAAGTTGCCAACCCCCGGCAGGCTACGCTTGCCATCGGCGACAGCACCATTTCCCTGTCCCCGGCGGGTGAATTCATGTACCGGCTGGACCGGACGGAGCCGGTGCAGTACGAACTCAAGCACGGAGACATTCGCTTCGAAATCTTTGCGGAGCCCGGTGAGCAAATGCACGTGTCCTTCGACGCCGGCCGGTTTCCCGAAGGCGTGCAGTTCAACGGACCATCAACGGCGATCAACGTCCTGCTGCTGAGATTGCAACCGGTGAACCGACACGTGGGGGCGTACGTGAACGGGCAGTGGACGCAACTGTTCAGCCGGGCCGAAGCCTCGTTCTTCCGCACGGTTGATTCCCTCAAAGGGTTATACTTGCGTCCGCTCGACAGTCTGGTGCGGGTCCGGCCGCAGACCAACCCGGCATTCCTGTTCCGCACCCGCCACGAAACGCACTTTGCCTTCGACCGCTTCCTGCTCATGTACCCGCAAAACCACGTGCGGTTCACCGGGAAAGCGGCACCTCCCGGCGGGCCCATCCGCCCATACCTGGCCGGCGTGAACCTGGACGACCCGCAACTGCTCACCGTTCCGGGGTACAACCGGTTCGGCAAAGCCTGGCTGGACGACAGAGTCAACGAAGCGCTGAAGGGCAACGCCTTCCCGGCAGTAACCGACAACCGTGGCCTGCACGCCGCCTTTGCCGTGATCGAAGAGACGTTCCGGCACGCAACCGTAAAGTCGTTCTGGCAGCACCGGTACTTGTACGACCACCTCGACAACCACGGAATGAAACGCGTAGAGCCCTACCTGGAGGCGTTCAACCGCGGCTGCCGCGACGAAGCCTTGAAGCGGGAGATCAATGCCTTCTACCGGAAGGAAAAGGAAGGCCGGCAGGTGCCGCTAGTCCAGACGTACAAGCGGGTCGGGGACGTGGCGCTGGAGGCGTTCGTGTTCGTGCCGAAGGATGTGCGGCCCGGGGAGCGGCGGCCGGCAATGGTGTACCTGCACGGGGGCAGTTGGAGTGAAGGCAAACCCGACTGGCACTTCGGGACGTCGGAATACGGCTTCGTGAACGTGGCCGTGGAGTACCGCACGGCCGGCCGGCACGGCGTGCTGCCATTCGAGGAAGTTTCCGACGCCCGGTCGGTGTTCCGCTGGCTGCGGCAGCACGCGGCCGAACTGCACATTGATCCCGACAAAATCGTGGCGTACGGCAACTCGGCCGGCGGTCACCTGGCCCTGTGCGCCGCCCTGACCGACACCCTCGAGGCACCCGGCGAAGACCGGCGGGTCAGCTCCCGGCCCAATGCGCTGATCCTCAATTCGGCCGTATACGACCTGGGCGGCTGGAACTGGTGGGACCCGCAAATCAAGGACAAAGGAAAAACCCTTGCCATTTCACCCACCCACCGCGTAAAAGCCGGCCTGCCGCCCATGCTGATTTTTCACGGCACGGCCGACAACAACGTCCCCTTGCCCACGGCCAAAACCTTCACGGAAAAAATGCAGCAGGCGGGCAATCAGGTGTTTTTTCACCCCATTCCCGACGCCCCGCATTTCGTCTGGTTTCACCCGGCCTACCAGCAGGTTGCCGAAAAGGCAAAGGCTGACTTTTTGCGCCGGTTGAAATACTTGTAACCCCCTATTGCTTCACGTGCGGCTGGTAGACGAAGCGGGTGGTGACGGCAATGGTTTCGGCGATTTTCTGGAACACTAGCGTCGGGATTTCGATCTTGTGGTCGGCCAGGGCCACGGTAAAGTCGGCGTCCAGTTGCAGCTTGCCGCTGCCCACGTCCAGTTTACCCTTGATGGTCTGATCGCGTTCCACCCCGTGCACGTTGAGCTTGCCCGTGGCGCTTACCGGGTAGTTGCCCGGTTTCGTCCAATCGATGCTTTCATTGATCTTGCCCTTGAACGTGGCAAAAGGGTATTTGTCACTCTCCAGGTAGTTTTCGTTGAAGTGCTCCTGCATCAGCCCGTTTTCGAACACGAAGCTTTTGACGGGCACCTTCACGGCAATTTCGCCCGTCGCCGTGTTGATGACGGACTGCGCCTTGGCGTTGTGGGCTTCAATGTCTTCGAGGGGCGCCTTCGAAAAGAAGCTCACGTTGCCGCTCTGGGCGGAAAAAAGGTTTTGCGCCGGGGCCGTGCCCGCGTACGCCCAGGCCGCCAGTACGATCAGAATCCGTTTCATGGGAATGGGTTGAATTTAGTAGTGAGTATTGAGTAGTGGGTATTGAGTACTGCGCTGCCGGGTTCACTCGGCCAAGTTCAGGTACGCCGTACCCAATACTCAATACCCAATACCCACTACTTCTTTTTACGATTCAGGCTGAACGTGCGGGAGATGTTGAACCCGTAGTGGATGTCGCCCTGGCCCCACTGCCCTTCGGTTTCGGCCAGAAACTGCTTTTCCACCATGCCTAGTGAGTTGGTGAAGTGGAGGGCAAACACGTGTCCGCCCGTTTCGATGTCGAAGCCCACGGCCAGGGCGTTGTGGTACACCCGGTTGAGCTGGTTGGGCAGCACGGCGTAGTACTCCCCGTTGAGGGCCACCCGCTTGGTGATCTTGAAGCGGCCCGCCACCCCCACCGCCGCCACCAGGTTCGATTCACCGGCAAAGTTGGTGCGGTTTCGGTAGAGCAGCGTGGGCATCAGTTGCAGCGACAGCCGTTCGCTGAACTTCCGCGCCACCAGCAACTGCCCGCAGTAGGAGAGCCGCGACTCGAACGTGATGGCTTCCTCCGGCGGAAAGCGCAGGGTGTTGGCGGCGGCCGAACCCAGCACGGTGACCGTCACGGGCATTGCCCGGGCTCCCGACGACTGCCGCAGCAGTTTGAACTTGGCAAATGCGTCGTAGAGCTTCTGGTTGGAACTGCGCCCCAGGCCCACCATCAGGCGGTTGGTGATGCCGTACTCCAGCCCGATCCGGATGGTAGCTACGTCGAGGCCCCACAGTTCGTAGGGCCCCGAGTTGAGCCGGCCGAACCGGTGCGAAATGCGGAAGTCGAGGTGGTTGCGCGGCAGCGTCTCCGTCGAGTGGCCGTTGATTACCCGCGTCGACTTAAAAGTGGCCTGCGTGAACGCGGTGGCGGTGCTGTCGTCCCCCAACATACCCAGCAGGTCGTCCTGGGCAAGCAGGCCGGGGGCCGCGCCCAGGAGACACAGGGCAAAAAGTAGTGCTTTTTTCATGGTGTCGGCTTGCGTGAAAAAGTTACCCCTCGTACACCCGCAGGGCGGTGCCGGCGCTGTTGAGTTCCGTTTTGTACTGCTTCAGGGGCGAAGTGGCCGGCCCGTTGACCACCGAACCGGTCGTCGAAAAGTTGGACCCGTGCAGGGAGCAGTTGAAGCGTTCGCTGGCGGACTGGTAGGTCAGTTGCTGGCCCTGGTGCGTGCAGTTCTTGGACACGGCCACGAAGCTGCCGTCGGTTTTCCGGGCGACGATGATCGGCTGGCTCGTCAAAACCACAAACTCGCCGTTCGTGTTGAGCTTGCTGTAGTCGTTGCTGTTGAGGTCGAGGGAGAGGTCCAGCTTGTTGTCGGGGGTAACGGGATCGGGTTCTTCCTTGGTGCAGGCCGTGAGGCCGCCCAGGCAGTACACGGCCATCAGGGCGCCGCTGCTCAGGCCCAGGCTACGGATGAATTCGGATCGGGTCATGGGGATAAGGGTTTAGAGGTTGGAAATTGTAGCGGTTGCAAGGGAAAAAGCTAATTGACGGTGCGGCCCGGGCTCTTTTTGGGCAACAGGAGTCCGGTACTGCCCCGGAAGGGGAGTATGCCGCACCGTGAAGGGGGTGCATCGGGGGTTCGGGCCGGTTTAGTCTACCTGGCCCCGCAGTTCGCCGCCGCCGTACTTGACGGAGTGGACGTTGGCGTAAATGTCGCCGGCCTCAATGGCGGCTACCAGGTCTGCCAGCGTTTTGCCGGCCAGCGAACCTTTGAGGGAGGCGGCGGTAATAACGCCTTCCGCAAGAACGCCCTGCGGGCTGATGACGGGTATCAAGGGCATGGGCATGAACAGGTCAACCACCACCGGTCCGTTGGCCCCGGCCGGAGCCTGGTGCAGGTGGGCGAACCGCACGGTCTCAATGTTCGCCACGATGAGCTTGTAGTACAGTTCGGTACCGTCGGCGCTCAGTTTGAGGTTGACCTGGCCAGTGGCATTGGTCACCACGGGAGGGGCCAGGGGATTTGAGGGCACTTCCTGGTCGCCGGTCAGGTGGGCGTTGTAGCTGCCGCCACCCAGGCGGGCCGCGGCGGTTACGTTGGTTTGAAGGGCTGAATCGGGGGCAACGGCGGTGTTGTCGCAGGCTTGGAAGAGGAGCCCGCCGGCGAGCAGGGCCGCGGCGAAGGATACTTTTTTCATGATGGACTAGGGTTTAAGTAAGCAGGCAGAATTAAATTATAGATTTAAAATTATGGATTTTAGATTATAAACCATTGATAATCACAGGCTACAGCAGGTAATTCATAATCCAAAATCCATAATTTAAAATTAGACTTCCGTTTAAGGGTATCGGAAAGGACAGAAGTTGCGCGGAAGCCGGGCTAGCGGACGAGTTGTCCCCGCAGTTCACCGCCCGGGACAGTGGAGCTGTGGATGTTGATGTACCACTTGCCGTTCAGCAGTTCTTGTTCCTGCGTAGCGTCGAGGGCGGGGGTGGCGCTGCTGAAGGTCTGGTTGGTGCTGCCCGTGGGGAAGCCAGTGATGGGCAGGCGCACGCCTTTGCTCTCGGTCAGTTCGGCCGGGCCGTGGAAGTGCATGTTGGCGGTGGTGGCCGCCGGGTCGCCCAGCGACCACCGCACGGTGTAGGTGAGTATTTTGGTGGTTCGGTCGTAGGTACCTTCGAACGTGCCGGTGCCCGAACTGGCGATGGCGGGTACTTCGTTGGCACCGCTGACGGTGATGTTGCGGAAAGCCACTACGTTGTCGTCGGCGTCATCGTCGTTGTCGCAGCCGGTCGTCAGCAATACACCCATCAGGGCCGCTACCCAGGTAAGACGCTGGAAGGATTGAAAAAAGAACTTGTTCATAAAAAGGGGGTTGAAGGATAGGTATTAAGAATGGAGTATTAAGTATTGGGTATTGAGAATTGGGTATTGAGTGTTAGTTATTCGGCTTGCCCATTTTGTACTTCACCGATACGAACATGCCGCCGGTGGCCAGCCGTACCTTGCCGAAGCCCACGCCGCCCAGGGGCAGTTTGAGGAAGGGCTCGGCCTGCCAGGAGAAGCGATGGCCCAGGCTCCGTTCGTAGCCCACCGACAGGTTGACCACGCTGAAGTAATGTTCGCCGGTGCGTTTGCCGCGCCACTCCGACCGCAGGTACGGGTTGTAGGCCGGGTAGCGGTAGCCGTACCGTTCGCTCAGCATGATGTATGACGACAAGCCCGTACTCACGAAGGCATTGTACCGGGCCCGCCGCACGGCGTCGAAGCGCAGGTGCACCGGCAAATCGAGCACTTTGCAGTTGGCGTCGATGCCCGAGGGGACTACGCCGTACGTCCAGAAGCCGTAGGGCACCTTGTAATCCTCCACCCCGGCCGAGTACAGTTTCACCGAGTGAATGGCGCCCACGCCCACCCGGAAGCGGCTCGTGAGCCGGTATTCGAGTTGCACGCCCACGTTGGTGCCCGGCGTCAGGCGGCCCCGCAAGCCAATCGAACTCAAGTCCGGCGACACCATCAGGCCGGCACTCAGGCGCCCGGCCGGCGGCTTGGGCTTCGCCACGGGCTCAACCGGCGGCTTTTCCTGTTCCGGCACCGCCGGGGGCGGCACAACGGGCCGGCCAAGTTCCGGCGGAGTAGCGGCCAGTAGCTTCCCGGTTAAAAACGCAAACTCCGGCAGTTTTTCACCTGCCGGCAGGACGGCACTGGTGGGACCCTCGCCGGGCCGGGGTGCCGTAGTAGCTTCGACCCGATCGGGTTCGTCATCCGCAAAGGCACCGGGTGGGGTCCGCTCAGTTGCCCCGCCCGTCTCTCCCGGCGGCGTATTCCGGGCATTGGTTTTGGTGCGAACGGGCCGTTCGCTGCGGGAGGTCAAGCGTTCCCGCGTGCCGGGGGCCGTCCCGGTAAGCATGCCGGGACGTACCCGGTTGGTCCGGTCGGTGGCCGCAGCCGGGGCTCGTTTCGCGGTAACCCGGGTCGTTTCACCGGGTGCGTTCCCCCGGTTCCCGGCGTCGCCGGGCAAGCGGTCTACTGACGCATATTCGCCCTTTCTTTCGGTGTCACTCCTTTTGCCCGGGCTGGCTTTCCCCGGGGCACCGGCTTTTTCCGCGCCGCCGGTCGTTGCTTTATCACCGGCCGGTTCTCCTTTGGCTGCCGGGGGTTCCGGGGCCCCTTTTCCCGCCGTTGCGTTTTCGTCACGCCCGGCTTTTTCCGGCTGCGTACCCGCTGCCGGGTCAGTACCCCGCGCCGGCAACTCATTTCCTGCCGGTGCACTATTTCCCGCCGGCCGTTGCGCCTCCACCGGCCCGTCGGCGGCGGCCGGGGCGGTAGTCGTTACGGGTGGCCGGTTTTCGGTGACCGCCGTGCCGCCCGGTTGGCGCAGCAGCACGAAGCCCAGCGTACCCACCAGCAGCAGCGCCAGCAGCATCAGGATACCCTTCCACCAATAGCCGCCCGTCCTGCCGTCGCGTTCGTCCAGCAGTTGCTCCATCCGTTTCCAGGCTTCGGGCTCAAACTCCGCGTTGTGTTCCCCGGCAGCCTTACGGAAGAGATCGTCCAGCTCATTGTCCGGCATTTCCTGCGTAGGCATCTTTACTACTATTTTGTACCATTTCTTTTAAGTGCACCCTCGCCCGGGCCAGGTTCGACTTCGACGTGCCGGCCGAAATGCCCAACTGACCCGCAATTTCTTCGTGCGTAAACCCGTCGATCACGTACAGGTTGAACACCAGCCGGTAGGCCGGCGAGAGCCGCTGCACCATTCCGATCAGTTCTTCGTGCGCCAGGTCGCCGATCACCGTTGCCGCCACCGGGGCCGCCCCGGCCGTCTCCACGTCTTCGTGGTGGTAATGTTTTACTTCCTGGCGGTAGTGGTCCAGCGCCGTGTTGATCATGACGCGGCGCAGCCAGCCTTTAAAGGACCGTTCCGAATCGTAGCGGTCGGTTTTGGTGAACACCTTCAGGAACCCGTCGTTCATGATCTCCATCGCTTCGGCGCGGCTGCGGGCGTACCGCAGGCAGACGCTCATGGCGTAGCCGTAGAACTGCTTATAGAGCAGTTCCTGGCTCTTGCGGTCACCGCGGCGGCAGCCTTCCAGGAGGGTTTGCAAGTGGTCAGTCGAAAGTACGTTCACCGGCATTTTCAAATCGTCCCCAGCACGGAAGCTTTCCGGAAAGGGTTGCGTGGGGGAGGAAAAAAAGTTCATGAGTTTATGAGTTCATGAGTTCAAAGTGCTAACGCGTAACAACTCATGAACTCATGAACTCATAAACTCATAAACTCCCCTCCAGCCAGCCGCCGCGGAAGCCGGCGCGTTGGAGGCCGCGGACAATGTAGGGGTTTTTCTTCATCAGGTTCCAGAGGAAGCCGCTGCGGTAGTTTTCGATCATGAGCACGATGGGCCCGTTGTCGATGCCCAGGTAGTCGGTGTCGAACCAGCCGTCGGCCGTGCCGGGGCTTTGCGTGAAGGTGGGGTTGAAGGCGTCGTAGAAGCCGTATTCGCCCCAGAGCCGGTCGCCGTACTGCTTGTACATTTGCTTGAGGGCCGGGATGCAGATTTCGGGGGCGAACGGAATGGAGCCGCCGGCGGCCGTGGGCGCAATGGTGCCGTCGTCGTTGATTTCCTGGAGGCTGGCGCCGCGGGCCCAGTAGGAGTGGATCTGCACCGAGTCGCCGTTGTGGAAGAGTTTCACGTCGGCCGGCCCGTCGCAGGCGGTGAGCCCCCACACGTTGGCGCCGTAGTCTTTCCACTTGCGCGGGTTTGCCATGCAGTAGGCCCGGTTGGCGTAGGTGGCCCGCCGCGAATTTTCGAAGTAATCAATGCCCCTGGCCCGCCCGTAGTCGTCCTGGATGCCCCGGAAGTCGATCCACGCGTGGGAGTACTGGTGGCCGAACAGCGGCGCGAAGTTGAGGTGCTCCTGGCCCTGGAACTCACCCCACTGGTAGGTGGACGTCCAGCCCTGCCAGGCCGTGGAGTCCAGCGGGTGCGTGGGCGAACCGAAGGCCAGCACGTACAGCAGCATGGCTTCGTTGTAGCCCTTCCACTCCGCGTCGAGGAACTTGCGGCTTTCGGGGTGCCAGCCCATGCTCAGGATATTGGCGCGGGGCGCGAACCACGGCCATTCCACCCGGCGGTACAGCGAGTCGGCCAGCGACCGGATGCGCGTCTCGGTGGCGTCGTCGCCGTCGAAGTATACCTGCGCCGACAGCACGCCCATCAGCAGCAGGCCCGTATCGATGGTCGAGAGTTCGACCTGCTGGTAGCGGAGGCCGTTGTGGAAGTTGAGGAAGTGGTAGTAAAAGCCCTTGTGGCCCGCCGTGCTGGTATTCCCGCCGTGCTGGGGCAGTTTCCAGAGGTATTGCAGGGTGTTCAGCGTGCGCCGGGCGGCGGCTTCCCGGGATACGTACTGCCGTTCAGCCCCCACCAGGTAGCTGCTCAGGCCGAAGCCGATGGCCGCAATGCTGGAAAACGTGCGGCTCGGGTACCGGTCGGGCGTCAGGCCGGTGGCAGGGTCGGTGGTGTTCCAGAAGTAGCGGAACGAACGGTGCTGGAGGGAGTCGAGAAACGGGTCGATGGGGCCGCCGGTGGCGATTTCGGTGCGGACCACGCTGCTGTCGGGCGGGGTGCCGGAATCAGTTTCCGCCCGTTCCGACGGCTTTTTTCCGCAGGCCGACAACAGGGACACGAGGGCAATCAGGAGGGGAAGGAATCTTTTCATGGGTGGTAGGCGGGGTGAATGGGGCAAATTATGCATTTTACGGGTGGCATCGTATACGGAAAAGGGGGCCGTACCCGCCGGGTGATCCGGACAGTAATGCGCGGGGGCACGGCCAGACCCGAAACCCGCCTGCTTGGAGCCCGTTAGTGTATTTCGTAACTTGAGGCATGATTTTCATACTGTTCGCGTTGGCGGTGGCTCCGGGGCTGGCAATTGCCATCTTCGTCTACGAGAAGGACAAACTCGACCGGGAGCCGCTGCATTTACTGGTAAAATCGTTTTTCCTGGGCGCCCTCAGCATTTTTCCGGCCTCCTTCCTGGAAGGCGTGTTCGAGGGTTTCGGGTTCAGGCAAACGGTGGAACTGACCACCACCCTCCAGTACGCCCTCACGGTGGGTTTCAGCGAAGAGTTGAGCAAGTTTCTGATCCTGATCTTGTTTTTTTACCGCCGCAAGGAATTCAACGAGCCGTTCGACGGCATTACCTACGGCGTGATGATCGCCATGGGCTTTGCCACGCTGGAAAACGTGTTTTACGTGGTGGAAGGCGGCCTGGGCGTGGCCCTCATCCGCATGTTCACGGCCGTGCCGGCCCACGCCACGTTCGGGGTGCTCATGGGCTTTTTCGTGGGCATGGCCAAGTTCTCGCACCGGCGGCACAGCATCAAAATTCCCTTTCCCCGCACGGCCGCCGTGGTGCTCCCCATGGTGATGCACGCCCTGTACGATTTCTTCCTCTACATGCGCAACATTCCGCTGCTGGCCATCGGGGCATTGGTGGCCCTGGTGGTGGGCATCGTGTTTTCCCTGTGGGCCATCCGGCTGCACAACCTCAACTCACCCTTCAGCCACCACGAGTGGCACCGCCCCGACGAAGAAAAGGAAATTTTCAAGGGGTAGCCCCCTTTTGGCCCGTCCGGCCGTTTACCGGTTGTCCGCCGGACCGTACTCCGCGTGCCCCAATGCATTGACCCATGAAGAAACTGCTGCTCAAGATATACCTGGCCTACTCCATTGCCGTGTTCTGCGTGATCATGACGGCGTCGCTGCCGCTGGTGACGCTGCCCTTCGTGCTGGGCGAACGGGTGGGCGGCCGGATCGCCTATTTTTTCCTCAAGGCCTGGGGCACTTCCTTCGGCTGGCTGTGCGGCATCTGGTTCCGGGCGGTGGGGCGCCGCAAGATCGATACGCGCCGCACCTACGTGTACGTCGCCAACCACAACTCTTACCTCGATTCTCCGGCCTTCGTGACGGCGATTCCGGGCCAGTTCCGGCCGCTGGGCAAGGCCGAACTCAAGAAAGTGCCGGTGTTCGGCTGGCTGTACCCCTACGTGGTGATTACGGTGGACCGCGGCAGTACGGCCAGCAAGCTCAAAAGCCTGCGGGAACTGCGCGGGAAGCTTTCCCGCGGCATTTCGGTGTTCCTCTTCCCGGAGGGCAAGATGAACCAGTCGGCCGAGCCCCTGCTGCCCTTCCAGGACGGAGCCTTCCGGCTGGCCGTGGAAATGCAGACGCCCATCATGCCGATGGTCATTCTCAACTCGCGGCGCCTGTTGCCCCGGAGCCCCTTCGTGCTGCGGCCGGGCATCATCACCACCGTGTTCCTGGAACCGGTAGAGGTGGCCGGGCTCACCATGGCCGACGTGCCCGGGCTCAAACAACGCGTCTGCGACCGCATGCGCGAGGCTTTGGAAGCGCAGCACCGGTACGTGGGCTTCAAGGGCTGGGTGGCGTCGTAGGTTACTCGTTTCTCCCCCCGCTGCGCACCCAGGCATTCCCCCGCGTCTTTTACCCATCCATGCAGAAAAAAGTGAAGTTGAGCTTGTATACATAAAATTCTTATGTATATTTAGCTTATGTATTCAACTGAACTGCTCAAAGGCTCCCTGCAAACAATCATCCTCAAACTCCTGGCCGAACAGGGCAGGATGTACGGCTACGAGATCACCCAGCGGGTGAAGGAGTTGTCGGGGGGAGAGATTCTGCTGACGGAAGGCGCCCTGTACCCGACCCTGCACAAACTGGAAGCGGAGGGGCTTGTGGTGACCGAGACGGTGAACATTGGCAAGCGGATTCGCAAGTACTACGCCTTAACGCCCGCGGGCAGCAGCCTGGCTGCCGAAAAGGTGCGGGAGTTCATGGAATTTGTCAACACGATGAAAGTCATACTCTCCACCCAACCCAAGCCGGAAATATGATACCCTTAAAGCAGGAGCAGATCGAGTGGATGCAGGCCGACCTGGAAAGGCGGGGCCTGGTATATCCGCCCTTGCGCGAAGAAATTGTTGACCACCTCAGCGAAGCCGTAGAAGCGGAGATGGTCACCGGGCTTGCTTTCGCGGACGCCTACCAAAAGGTGCTGGCCTCATTCGAGCCGCGGGGCGTGGGCACGCTCAACCAGGAAACACTGCATGCCATTGGCTCCCTGGTCATGCTCAAAAACTACCTGCGGATCGCCCTGCGTACTTTCCGCCGCCACAAGCTCACCACCGGCATTCACCTGCTGGGCCTGGGGCTGGGTATGGGCAGCGCCCTGCTGCTGTTGCTCTACCTGGACGACGAACTGGGCTACGACCGGCACCACCGGAACGCCGACCGCATCTTCCGGCTCACCACGCGCCTCCAGACGCCCGATTCGGATATCCACGCCGCCCACGCCCGGGTTTCGGTGGGGGAGGATCTGGAGCGGAATTTCCCCGAAATCGAAGAGAGTGTGCGCCTGCTGCCTTACCCGGGCAAACTGACGGTGCGGTACGGGAAAGCGCAGTTCGAAGAGACCAGGTACTGCTACGCGGACCCTTCGGTATTCAACGTGTTCACCCACCCGTTCCTGCTGGGTGACCCCCGGACCGCCCTGGCCGGGCCCGATGCGGTGGTGCTGACCCGCTCCCTGGCGGCGCGTTATTTCGGCCCCGGCTGGAGAGGGGACAACCCGGTGGGCAAGGTGCTGGAACTGAACGGAGAAGCTTTCCGGGTAACGGGCGTACTCGAAGACCTGCCCGCCCAATCGGACCTCTGCTTCCAGGCCCTGTTGCCCGGGCACGAAGAGGTGTTCAACGACTGGGCCTTTACCTACGTGCTCTTCCGGAGCCGGCAGCAGCGCGCAGGGTTTGAGCCCAAACTGGCCCGCTACGTGCAGGAGCACCTGCTGCCCGAATTCGGGGAGGATGCCAAAAGCGTACGAATGGTCATGCACCTGGAGGCACTGCGGGACGTTCACTTCGTGCGGGGAGAACTCTACGATACGCCCAAGGGCAACCGGGCCTACGTGTACGTGTTTTCGGCCGTGCTGCTGCTCCTGCTGCTGATCGTGGGCAGTAACTACGTGAACCTCTCGGTGGCCCAGGCGGCCCGGCGCCTTAAGGAAGTTGGCGTCCGCAAAGTGGTGGGGGCGGCCCGCCGGCAACTGGTGGTGCAGTTTCTTTCCGAATCGCTGCTGCTCTGCGCCATAGCCATGGGGCTGGCACTGGGGCTGACGGCGGTGCTGCTGCCGGTGTTTAACCAGCTAACCGGCAAAGCGGTGACGCTGGGGAGTATGGGCAACGGCCGGACGTTGTTGGGCGTGCTGGGGCTCTTGGTGGGCCTCGGTGTGGTGGCGGGGGGGTACCCGGCCCTCTACCTGTCGGCGTTCCGGCCGGTGCAGGCCATCAAAGGCCGGTTGCGGCTGGGCAAGCCGCCCCTGCAACGGGTGCTGGTGGTGGGGCAGTTTACCATCTCGGTTGCCTTGCTCAGCAGCACCCTGCTGGTATACCAGCAAATGCGCTACGTGCAGCGGTTCGACCTGGGTTTCCGCAAGGATCAGGTGCTGGTGGTGGACGTAACTGACGGGGAGGAGGCCGGCGACGCAGCGGAAGTGCTGAAGCAGAAGCTCCTGGCCATCCCCGGCGTGCGGGGGGTAGCCACCGGCAACGGCGGTTCCCAGCCCGGCACCGATGTGAGCAAGGATGCTTTTTACCTCGAAGGCCAGGGGCAGGAAAAGAGGCAGGTGTCGAGCAATGTGATGGTAGACGAAGGGTACCTGGACCTGCTCGGCATCCGCCTGCTGGCCGGGCGGAATTTCCGGGCCAACAGCCCCTCCGATACCCAAGGGGCTTTTATCGTCAACGAGGCACTGGTAAAGCTCATGGGCTGGGGACCCGCTCCACGGCAGGCCCTGGGCCGGAAGATCCGGTCGCCTTTCTACGGGCGGGAAGGCGTAGTCGTGGGCGTGGTCAAAGATTTCCACCGGGCTTCGCTGCACAACCGGCCCGAGCCCCTCATCCTGATGCACGAACCCAATCATCCGGCCAAAGTGTTCCTTGCCCTCCGCGGAGGTGACCTTGGGAGTACCTTGGCCGGCGTGGAATCGGTATGGAAAGAACTGCTGCCCGGGCAGGTATTCACGCATACGTTCCTCGACGCGGCGTTTGAAGGGCAGTACCGGCACGAAAAGCGGCTGTTGGACGTGTTTACGGGTTTTACCGGCTTAACCCTGCTGATTGCCTGCCTGGGGCTGTTCGGGCTGGTTGCCTGTGCGGCCTCCGAACGCACCAAAGAAATCGGCATCCGCAAAGTGATGGGCGCCACCAAACCCGAAATCCTGTACCTGATGGCCCGGCCGTTCCTGGGGTTGGTGGCACTGGCCCTGCTGCTTGCCGGTCCGCTGGCCTGGTATGCAGTGCGGCAGTGGCTGGAAGGGTTTGCCTACCGGATCGACATTACGCCCCTGGCTTTTGTTTCTTCCGGGTTGCTGGTACTCGGGGTGGCCGCCCTCACGGTGGGGTACCACGCCCTGCGGGCCACCCGCATCGAGCCGGCAAACGCCCTGCGTTACGAGTGATTCACCCCGGTCCGGTAACCCGTCGTCCCGTATGCGTACTGCCTTTCGTACCCTGACCGGTGTGGTGTTGCTGTTGTTGTCCTTTCCGGCGTGGCCGGATGCCTGCATCCCGCAGCAAGACCCCGTTTTGCGCACCTTCACCGGGAGAATACCGGATGCGCAAACCTGGCGGACCGGAGGAACTGCAAAGACAATTTGCCGGATTGTAACCATTGCCATGCCCTTATTTTCCATGAAACTACCCCTTGCCATGGCCTTGCTCGGCCTGTTGCTGCAAACTGCCGCGGCAGTTGCCCAAAAAAGAGTAAGCGTACTCTTCATCGGCAACAGCTACACCACCTACGACGGCTACAACATTCCGCACAAGGTAAGGCGGATGGCCCGCGCCGCGGGTAAAAAAGTACGCATCCGCCAGCACACCAAAAACGGACAGTCCCTGCACGAGCACCGGCATAACCCCCGGGCCCTTGCAAAAATCCGGCGCCGCCCCTGGGACTACGTGGTGCTGCAGGAGCAAAGCCGGACGGCCACGGCCGATGCGGAGCGGGGCATGTATCCCGCCGCCCGTTCCCTCGACAGCCTGATCCGCCGGCAGGGAAGCCGGACGGTATTTTACCTGCTCATGCCGAAGGAATTCAGCCCGGATGCCGTGCTGGCGGTCAACGGGGATTCACTGGTGCGTTACTACGCCGTGTTCCGGGACTTCGGCCACGCCCTGGATTCGCTGCAACAAATCCACCTGAAAATTGCCCGTGAACTGGGGGCAATTATCAGCCCGGTAGGGCCGGCCTTTGCCCGGGCCCGGGCCGAAAGACCAGACCTGAAATTATACCGGAAGGACCGGGTGCACCACACCCGGGAAGGGGCTTACCTGGCTGCCTGCGTGTTCTACGCCGCTTTGCTGGGGGAATCACCCGTGAACCTTGCCTACCGGGGGAAGGTCGAACCCCGGTTGGCCCGGTATTTCAGGGAGACCGCGGCCCAGCTTGTATTCGGGCAAAAACACCTCTGGCACCCGGACGACAAAAGGAAATGAACCCGGCACCTGGTCTGACACCGGCCCGGCCGGGTGGGCATTGAATAAGTCACGTTCACGTTTAAAATCAACCTCATGAAGCCGAAAAACGTCATTTGTGCGGCTTACGCCGCCTTATGCTGGCTCTTCGTCCTGCAACCGGATGCATTGGCTGCGACCGCCGCCGGGGATACGCTGATCTTGTCCGGTAAAGTGCTCGACAAACAAACCGGCCGGCCCGTCCCTTACGCTTCCGTCGGCATTCAGGGCCGGGCCCTGGGTACCATCACCAACGAGGGAGGCATGTTTGACTTTTACGTACCCGCCGGCAACCGGAACGACATTGTGTTTGTCTCGTGCATCGGCTACGCGGTATTTAAGGCAAAAGCCGGCGAGTTAGCCGCAACAAACGCGGAGATCAGACTGGAGCCCGCTACCTACCTGCTGGAAGAAGCCGTCGTGAAAGGCAAGAAGGGTTTATCGGCGGAGCAGATTGTGCGAAAAGCCAAGCAGAAAATTACCGACAACTACCCCACCAAGCCCTACCGCCTGGAGGCATATTACCGCAAATACCAGAAGGTAGACGGCCGCTACGTGTACTTCACCGATGCGGCCCTGGAATTGTATGACCGGGGGTACCAGCATCTTCCCGGAAAGTACAGCCAGCGGGAGCAGGTCGTACTGCGGGAGACCCGCCAAAGCCACTACCAGGACCCCAAACCCTACGAGAATGCCCTGGACCGGGAGAAACGATACCTTAATTCGGTGTATAACTGCCTGGTGCAGAACGCCGTCCGCCACCGGAACGAATCGCTCCATACGGGTCACTACACCTACCGCCTCGACTCGGTGATCTGGCAGGATACGAGTAGCTTTTACCTGATTACGGCCCGGATCAAGCACCACAAATACATGCGCTGGCACCAGCAGGACAACACCCGCAAGCCTGCCTACCAACTCTACATCCATACCGGCACCTTTGCCATCCATAAAATCGTTTACGCTCCCGACCCAATGCCGGTCAAAGTCTTCAAGGACGCCCAGCACCTGATGGCCGTCGGGGGCAATGACTCGATCCGTTCCTACCTGCTGGGATCGGAGGCCCGGATCAGCGTCGAATTCAAATCGTTCCGGGGCGTCCTGTTTCCGCACTATATCCTGGTATACCTTAAGTTCAACGATTACAACGTGCCCCAGGGAAAGGAACGCTTCACCAATGAATACCAGGACGAACTGCTGGTCAACAACATTCTCACCGAGGGCGTGCAGGCGCCCGATCCCAAGCTCGTGATGCAGCGGGATAAAAGCCTGGAAAGTCAGATCAAAGAATACAACCCTGATTTTTGGAAACGCTACAATGCGATCAAATTGTCGTCCCTGGATGAGCAGCTGATCACCAACCTGGAAGCCGGACTCTCCCTGGAGGAGCAGTTCAGGAAAAGAACCCGGGTGCACCTAAGCACAATTGACGCAAAACTACACCGGACGCAGTACTACGAAAAGAAACCCGGCACGTGGATACCCGGCGAGGGGTGGGCCAGGTGGGGTTTTGCCTTCAAGTAATCCGCTCATTCTTAGGGAATACACGATCAACAGGAGGGTTTGAAAGCGTTCACTGCGGTATTGGCATTCTGATCGGATTTACAGCTACGCAGGAGCACAAAACCTAATGCAAAGGGCGCAAAGAAGAAACCCTCTTTGCGCCCTTTTCTTTGCGGTCTTTGCGCTTCTTCGCGCCTTTGCGTGAAACCTTATTTCTCCGACTTGCGGCCCTTTTTCTTGCCCGCATCCGGCGCGGGCGGCTCGGACGAACCGGCTCCCGCGGCCCCGGCCGGTTTGTCTTCGGGCTTCTCTTCGGCCGCGGCGGCAACCACCGGCTTGCCTTCCTTGTCGAGTTCCACCACTTCGTAGCCCAGCTTTTCCAGGCCCGGCTTCACCTTCTGCTTGTCGCCCACCACCAGGATGTGCATTTTGTCGGCGGGCAGTTGCTTTTTGGCCAGGGCACTCAGTTCCTCGGTCGTGATCGTGCGCAGGATTTCGTTGCGCTTCTCCACGAAGTCCTTTTCGAGGCCGTAGCGGATGATCTGGTTGAGGAAACCGGCTTTCTGGAAGGGCGTTTCGTACTGGCGGGCTTCGCTCTGGCCCACCGAGTTGCGCAGGAAGGCCAGTTCGTCGGCGGTGATGCCCTTGTCGCGGTAGTTTTTGATTTCCTTCATGATCTCCACCACCGAACTGTCGGTGGCGTTGCCCCGCACGCCGGCCTGGGCCGTGAACGGACCGGCAATTTCGGTGCTGGCAAAGCCCGAACCGGCCCCGTACGTCCAGCCTTTGTCTTCGCGCAGGTTGAGGTTAATGCGGCTGTTGAAGGCGCCGCCCAGCACGTAGTTCATCAGGAATGACTTGTAGTAGTCGCCCGTGGCGTCGAAGGGCATATCGGTGAGGTAGCCCACCCGGATCTGCGACTGCGGCGCACTTTCCTTATCCACCAGGTAGATGCGGGTCTGGTCTGCGGCCTGGGCCGTCTGCGGGGCCGGGATGGTCACGTTCTTGGCCGGCCAGGCCTTCAGGAAGTCCAGTTTGCCCAGCACCTGCGACTGGTCGAGGTCGCCCACCACCACCAGGTTGGTCACCGAAGGCGAGAAGTTGTCGGCGTAGAACTTCTTCACGTCGTCGAGGGTAATGCTTTTGACGGTGGCTTCCGTACCCAGCACGGGCACCGACCGGATGTCGCTTTCCCCGTAGAGCAGTTTGCCGTACACGTTGTTGGCAATGGCTACCGGCTGGGTGGCCTGGTTGGCAATGCCTTCGAGTTGCTGCTTCTTGAGGCGGTCAAAGTCCTCCTGGCCCAACTTGGGGCGGAACATCCGCTCCCCGAGCAGGGCCAGCGTGGCGTCCAGGTTTTTGGTGAGCGACTGCACGCTGACCGTCAGGTTGTCGCCGCCGGCGCCTACCGAAATGCTGCTGCCCAGCTTTTCGAGGGCGTTGGTCATTTCTTCGGACGTGTATTTCTCGGTGTCTTCGTTCATCAGGCTGGCCGTCAGGGCGGCAATGCCGGCTTTGGAGGGGTCCTTGGCCGACAGGCGGTGCCCGCCGCGCACCGTGAACAGCAGCGTCACGCTGGGGATTTCCTCGTTTTTGGCGCCGATCACCTTAATGCCGTTGGCGAGTTGCTGGGTCCAGAAGGGCGGCACTTTCACGGTCGGGTTGGGGCCGGGTCCGGGCTGCTTGCTCCGGTCGAAGTTGTCTTTGGCCTTGGCGTACTTGAGGCCGGCGTAGCCGTAGTCGGGCGCCTTGTAGCCTTCCTTGGCAATGGTGTGGTTGTCCTGCGCCGCCACCAGTTGCGGCTTGCCCTTCGGGTACACGCTCAGCAGCACGGCGCCTTTGCCCTTGATGTACTTGTTGTACACCCGCATCACGTCGGCCTTGGTGACCGACTGGTACCGCTTGAGTTCGGTGGGCAGGTAGTTGGGGTTGCCCGTAAAGGTCTGGAAGGCGGCCAGTTGCGAGGCTTTGCCGGCCACGCTGGCGAGTCCCTGGATGATCTGGGTTTCGCGCGAGGCCTTGATGCGGGCAATGTCGTCGTCGGTGACGCCGCGCTTTTCGAACTCGGTCAGCGAACGGCGTACGATGCGTTCCATGCTGTCGAGGGGCGTGTCGGGGAAGGCCAGGGCAGTCAGGGTAAACTCGCCGGCCAGTTCCGCCGACGGGTGGAAGGCGTTGGCCTGCACGGCTTTCTGGGCTTTCACCAGGTTCTGGTACAGCAGCGACGTGTTGCTGCCGCCCAGGATTTCGGCCAGCAGGTCGAGGGGCGCCTCGTCGGGGTGGTACTGGGGCACGGTGGGGTACACCATGCGCAGCATCGGAAAGCGGATGTTGTCTTCGTACGACACGTAGCGGTCCTTGGGCAGCGTCACCGGCACGGGCTTCATGTTGGGCACGGCCGGTCCCTTCGGAATGGCGCCGAAGTATTTTTCGGTCAGCTTCACCACGGTTTTGGCGTCCACGTCGCCGCCCACCGTCACCACGGCGTTGTTGGGGCCGTACCAGCGCAGGAAGAAGTTTTTCAGGTCGTTCACGTCGGAGCGGTCCAGGTCTTCGAGGTAGCCGATGGTGAGCCAGGAGTAGGGGTGGCCGTAGGGGTAGAGGTTTTTGGACGTGTATTCGTACACCAGGCCGTAGGGCTGGTTGTCGTAGTTCTGGCCCCGTTCGTTCTTGACGGTAGCCCGCTGCACCTCAAATTTCTTCTGCGTGACGGCGTCGAGCAGGAAGCCCATGCGGTCGGCTTCGAGCCAGAGGGCCGTTTCGAGCTGGTTGCTGGGCACGGTTTCGAAGTAGTTGGTGCGGTCGCGGTTGGTGGTGCCGTTGAGCGTCCCCCCGGCGGCCGATACCAGCTTGAAGTGTTGTTCGTCGCCCACGTGGTCGGAGCCCTGGAACATCATGTGTTCGAAAAAGTGGGCAAAGCCCGACTTGCCGATCTCTTCGCGGGCTGAGCCCACGTGGTAGGTCACGTCTACGTGCACCACGGGGTCGGAGTGGTCTTCGTGCACCAGCAGGGTGAGGCCGTTGGGCAGCACGTACTTCTCGTACGGAATCACCAGTTCGTTGCCCTTGCGGGTCACTTTTTCGACCAGCTTGGTTTGGGCAGGGGCCAGGGGCGGCAGCAGCAGGCACAGCAGCCCCGCCCACGCCACGGATCGTCTTAGTCTCTTCATAGAATTCAGGTGGATGAAAAACGGAAGATAGGCAATTGGACGGAGTTTCGGGCCACTGCCGGGCGTTGCGGGATAAAGGGAATATCGGGATGATATAACGGCTATATACCGGACCAATGGCCCGGCAAGGACTGGGAGCGGATAAAAGGGGGGCGCACGAAAGGGTCGTGAGGGGAACGTCCGGCAGGAGGGTGTTGAATGGTTCTGCCGGCGGGTGGGCGCAGAAGAGGGAAAGCGGTAAGGAGAGGAAGGGCTAAACAGAGAGGGTACGTGGTATACCAAAACGTTTATTGTTAATAAAAATTGGTGATTGTATTACGTTTGATAGGGATTTGGTTAATGTAAGTACCTGTACAGGGACTTGGCGGGTAGTTTTGGCCCTTCATTTTTTAACATTTCCCCGGTTGAAACTTTTTTCGCGGATGCAGGGCGGTGCCCGCCGCCGGCCCTCTTACCCATTGTCCCTTTTGGGGTTGCTGTTGTTTGCCCTGTCCTTGCAGGCGCAAACGATTTTCCCGGTGCAGTCGTCGCTGCAACTGCCGCCGCCCTACTCGGTGTACCTGTCGGACTACGCCCAGCCGGGGGCCGAAAAGCTGCGGGTCATCCTGCTGCAACGCGACCTTTCGCAGTCGGCTTATTCGCTGCGGCTCGTGTTTTCAGTGGAACTCAACGGCCGGGTGATCCTGCGTACTGCCCGGGCTTTCAACCCGCCGCCCCTCCCGCTTGACCCCGGCGTGCCTACGGTGATTTCGGGGGCGGACCTGGCGCCTTACCTGGACAGCCGCAACCTGGAGTTCGTGGGCTACTCCAGGGAGCAGTACGAGCGGACACGGGCCCTGCCCGAAGGCAGCTACCGGCTGTGCGTGTCGGCCTACGACTACCGCCGCCCCGACGTGCCCGTAGCCGCCGAAGCGTGCGCCTTCTACTTCCTGGCTAAATCCGAGCCGCCCCTGATCAACTATCCGGCTTGCGGCACCAAGCTTCCCGCCAAGCCCGTGCAGCAGGTGGTCTTCTCCTGGCTGCCCCGCAGTACGGCTTCGGCCAACTCGGCGGCTACGACTGAGTATGAATTTTCCCTGTTGGAGGTCCGTCCGGCGGGCCGGAACGTCAACGACGTGGTACTCGCTTCCCGTCCCATCTACCAGGTCTCGACCGACTACACGCAGTTGGTGTATGGCGTGAACGAACCGGCGTTGCAGGAGGGCATGCAGTACGTGTGGCGGGTGCAGGCCAAAGACAAAGACGGCAAGGACCTGTTCAGAAACAACGGCTACTCGGAAGTCTGCTCTTTCACTTACGGAGGCGTTGACCCGGCTTTCGTGGTGGGAGCGGTAAGAGACTTTAAAGCCCAGGCCCCAGCCGAACGAAAAGCGACGCTCTCCTGGCAGGTGGACCAGAAAGGCTTTGAGGGCTACGGGGTGGAGTACAAGAAAGCAGGGGCAGGTTATGAATGGTTCAAAACCGACACGAAGGAAGGGGAACTGAAGGTATTTGACCTGGAACCTGACACCGGGTACGAGGCCAGGGTGCAGGGACAAGTCAAAGGCGTGTACGGCCCCTACTCGGAAGTAGTCACTTTCCGCACCCCTAAAGCGAGGGTAATTGCCTGTGGGGAAAACCAGCCGGTAGCCCAACTCCAACAAGGCAAGCCCCTGGCTTTTGCCACTGCGGGTATGACCATCCAGGCAAGGGGTATGGAAGTGATTCTGGAAGAAGTAGAACACCTGCCCGAAGACGGCTTCTACAAGGGCACCGGTAGGGTAAGCATCCACTACCTGGGCGGGGCCGCCTTTGCCGTCAAGTTTGACCGCATCTACATCGACGAGGACCGTAACGTGGTCTCGGGCAGAATCGATGTGGTAAGTAACAGCAACCGGATGACTGATGTAGTAGCATGGACGGGGAAAGCCTTTAAGCCACTCACCGAGAAGTTAGACAAGTTAACTGCTTACTTGAAAGAGCCAGAACAAAACCAACAGCAGATTAATACGTTTGTTGATCAGTACTCAACACAAGTAGAAGCAATAATTGCTGAACATCCACAAATATCCGATAGTGTTCGAATACTGCTTCGGGAAAGTGCAGCAATGCTTGATGAACCTTTATTGCTAGTAGCTGACGGAAATAACGAAGCTGCGTTGGAAGCAATTTTAGCAGTAGATAACGCCAAACGGTTGATCGAAAAAGTGTCGCAGGGTTTACAATCAGAAAGTAACTTAAGCAATTCCAAAACAAGCCCCATTCCTGGGATCGTAACTACTATTGGTAAAGATACTATTAAGACCGACAAAGTATTTATAGTGTCCGGCCAGTCTTTGCGAGTAGGGATTCAATATCAGCAGAATAGTCCAGAAGAGTTGAGGTGCCGCGTATCAGTAATAGCAGAAGGTTCTAACACAGCGACGCTTAATCCGACCGATGATTGGAAAAAAGTTGGCAGCAATGCAACGTGGGTGCTCGAGTTAAGTCCTTTTGTAGAAGGGAAGTACGCCATCTCTTATAAGACACCTGATAAGGAGGATAAAATAGAGTTCTACGTAAGAAAGGAAACATACAAATACTCTTGTAGCGTTTGTGGAAGAAATTTAAAATTGGACGCAGATGATCTGAATGTTTTCTTCCCCAAAAGTAAAGTAGTTGCCGAAGATGCAAATGCGCTAGAATATATTAACCAGGCGCTAGAGAAAGGAGGGTTTAATACTTGTCATCGGCAAGCTCATTTCTTATCCCAAATATACGTAGAAAGCGGTGGAATGAATGCAAAAGTCGAAGGCGGACAATATAGTGTAAAACGACTTCTGGAGGTTTATGTTAATAAAAAGAGCACTAGAAGCGTCTTTTTTACCCAAGCGTTCTGGGATGATAAGATTTATCTGAAGTATGCTACGAAGGAATTATATGAATCTTCCGAGGATAGTACGGTTGTTAAATTTGATGGCAGAGACTTTACTACTTTCAAATGGAGTAAAAAGACTGAGCTTGATACTGTGAGAATTCCTGCTTCTTTTGTTAAATTGAAAAACGGGCAGTACAAGAAGGTTGTATTGATAGAGGAAGATAAAGAGAAAAATAGGCAAAGCCTCTTCAACTTGGTTTATTCGAATGAAAATGGGAATGGTAACATAAATAGTGGTGACGGTTATAAATATAGAGGTAGAGGAGCTATACAGTTAACTGGCAGGGTAACATACAGAGACGTCTCTAGGGTATGTAATACTGTTTTTGGTACAAGTTATGATTGGGAGAGCAACCCTGATCAATTGATAACCGATACCAGAGCTATCATCTACTCAGTATCTGGCTTTTTTCTCTGGAAGTTGGGCAGTTTGAAAAAGCTGGATACAAAAGACGTAAAATATGTTACGAAATTAGTAAACGGAGGAGATCATGGTTTGGACATGAGAATGAAGAAGTTTAATGAGCTATTGGCTGCGAGGTTGAATAATTGTAAATTGAAAACGAAATGATAAAGCATTGTTTTATTTTTCTGTTGTTATTTTGTGCAAATTGCGCCTGCGCGCAGAAAAAAGACGAAACTTGTAACAGGCGTATTCGGTACAAACGTCTTGCTAGTAAACTTGATTCTTCAATTTGTGTGCCTAATAGATACGAAATTACTGATATACAGAGCGATGTAGACTTAGACGGAGATGGTTTAAAAGACAAGATGGTCCAATGGCAGAAAATTAATATTGCTGACGGCGATACCGTCATTCATACAATATACAAGCAAAGCAAGGATGGTAGTTTTGTTCTGTACAAAAACTTAACTAATTTACTTCCTCTGTACTTTAAGAATTACGACGTGAAATCTCCGGATGCACGTCTGGAATCCATAAGGTCAGCTTACGTTTATCCGGTGAAACGTATAGTGGAATTTAAAAACAAGACAATAGAGCTGACATTCTATACGGAGGATACAACACTTAAGAAGCTAATATTCGTTTTTCAAAAAACGAAAGAAACTTGGGTATTAAGTAGGGAACTTCAGTGGTTTGCCCCAACTGAATGGAAGGAAGATCGAAAGCTCGAATACAATAGACAGGCAGAGTCAGCTATACCCATCGAGAATTTTAGTATGCTTACATATGTTGGCGAATGAATTAGTTAAAGCAGCAGTGGACAACCTAATAGTCGGATGAAGGAATTCTTTGGAACACGATCTGCATTCCTTCTAGTTTCACTGTTGTACGAAAGTAGAAAAATGCATTTGGTGCCATCTTCAACATTGCTATCTATTTTTTCTGATTGCCCCGCGCAGCATGGTTACCCAGACTATAGCGGATTTTTTCCTGTTGATGCCTGATGAGCAAAAGTGGTTTAACAGCCACTTTTTTTGTGCCTGGAAGCCGTCTTAAAGCCGCTGCTGGAGTGCAACCTAGGCATCGAGTACGGCAAGGCCCGGCAAGCGGCCCTGCTGCTCTACGGCTACGTACGGGCCAACTACCAGGATGGGTATCTGCACGGGCAGGTGGCCGGCTTTGTGCTCACCCTGCCCATCCTGGTGGAGCGGCTGCCGGCGCTGGCTCAGTACCTGAAAGCCGACCGACTGTTTGCCCTTCTGAACAAGAATAACAAACTTGCCGGGGGCGGGGAGCGGTTGCGGCAACTGCTCAAGTCAGCCGAAGGAGGGCAGGACAACCTGACCCGCAGCCTCAGGCAACTCCAGAAGGAGCATCCCGAGCAGTTTGCCGACGAGTTCGTCGAGCACTGGGACGATGGCCGCAGGAACGCCCCGGGTAGTGGTGAGCCGGTGGAGAACATTCCATCAACTGATCTTTCTTGGATAAATACTTTAGCTAATGTGCTACCACCCGGCGCAGAAGCAAAAATCACGACTTGGATCGATCAAGGTTTAAATGCTAAGAAGCTTAAAGCAGCTTTTGAGAATACACCCAATAAAATACAACTATTTTCAGATCTAGAAGGTGCCTTAAGTAAGTACCATAGAAAAGTAATAGCAAAAGATTTCAACGAGTTTCCTGGCTTAAGTAGAGCGGATAGGGTGGATAACTCTTATCCTAACGGTTACGTATTGCAGAACACAGAAGTAAAATTACCTGATGGGGCTTATGATCCTGATTTCAGTGTAAGCTATGCAGGTGATGTGATGTCATTTGTGAAAGAAACAGCTGAGCTTGTTAAGCTGCCTGCGGGAACTAAGCTTTATAGAGTTTGTAATGACGGTATGAGTCAATTTACGGGTGGATATTGGACTAGAACGAAACCAAATAATTTAAATGAGGTTATTGGAGGGACTGCTGTGCAGCCTGAGTGGAACAGTTTCAACAACTTAGTAGAATATACCGTTCCGGAAGGGGGTATTTGGGTATGGAGAGGAAACGCTGCTTCTCAAAAACTGTCGAATAAATTTGATATACTGAATCCGCATTTAGCAGGAGGGGCTGAGCAAATACTCATTCCTCTAAAATATAGGAGACTTAAGAAGTCAGATGGGAGTTTTGATTTTGGAGCAGTAAACCCTGCATTCTCAAGTCAAGTTAGAACACTTCAAGATAATCAGATTCCATGGAAAACAAATTGACGTACATCAAGATGCTGCAATTTAATCTCGAGTACTTGATAAAGTGCATGAAGGAGTTGGAAGATATTACGCAATCTTCTAGCAATTTGCTTAAGTCCCGTGCGAAGGATATCATAGACCACCCTATCAGTAGCTTTTTAAATGATGGAAGTATCCATAGCCTGAACTGGATTGTTGAATCTACAAATTCTTTTTTAAGGTTTTATCCTGAGAATGTATATAAAAGCGGCGTTCAGCTTTTAGATGATGAGATGAACAGATTGTATTATATAGTTGGTATAATAAATGATGAAATAGCAAAAGGAAAATAGGGTAAAATTGATTGAGCATTAGGTGTATTGATTGTATTGTTGATATTGTTGCATGTGAAATTGATTTGAGTACGGTGAATAAAATAGGAGTGGTAAGGGAAGTTTACATTACTATGGATAAGGGCTTGCTTTCAAGAGACATACGGGAAATGCCGCCAAGGTTAATAGGGGAAAAAGGTTTTTATTCCTTTTGAGATCAAGTGTAATAGCAGTTGGATGATTGAGCATAGGTGTTTGCGGTGTTCAAACACGACTGTTTTCGATCATAATTATGCAAACAGGGAATTCTCTTATGTGTTAGTTGAGAACTTAAATACGGAGTACTTTCGAATAGATATTTTAGAAGTATTTGTGAAACTACTTGACAATATTGAAGTACGAGAAATTGATAATGTATACTATTTGAATAAATTGGATTTTAATTATGAGTATAATATTCAGAGAATGAGTTCTGTTGCACCAGTAACTTACGCTTGTGTGAATTGTCTAGCTGAGTATATAGCGATCTTAAGAATTGGCTTGTCCGTGAATCCTGATAGGGGCCTGCCTTTTGGAGAGATAGGAAGAATTTACATAGGCGGAATTACCCAGGTAGAGGTTGAAGGAGGAAAACAATTCATGGACCTAGTTGAAGAGTATAAAGTAAAGAAGTAAAAGTGGTTTAACAACCACTTTTTTTATGCTTGAAATGCTCCAGCCGCTGCTGGAGTGCAACCTAGGCATCGAGTACGGCAAGGCCCGGCAAGCGGCCCTGCTGCTCTACGGCTACGTACGGGCCAACTACCAGGATGGGTATCTGCACGGGCAGGTGGCCGGCTTTGTGCTCACCCTGCCCATCCTGGAGGCTGCCGGCCCGTGCCAACGACTCATTGTTTACTTTCCCGATTACTGTAACACCTTTCACGTTAAAAGTGAAATAACATTTTTTTTCGAGAGAAACATTCAAAATACGCCTGCCAGATACCCCTGCGGCAGAATCCTCCTGCCAAGTAATAACAAATTGTCCGCCCTATGTCCAAAACCGGATCGCGGGAATGTACCAAAACGAGGCTACCCTTCGTATTATGGGCACGGGTCAGTTCCTTCCCAGCAGGCTGACCCATTCCCCAGCGTCCCCCTGTAAAGCTTCCTGTCCGGAACTTCCGCAATACCCCGGAGTCCTCTCCCCGCTGCCGCCAGGGACCGGCAGTCCTCGTTGAATTGACCCCCACTTACCCTTCTATCCCAATGCAACTCGCTGATCTGAGCAGCCTCGCTAAACTTGATGTACACCGTCTCTACCAGGAAATGAACGACCAAGGCGTTGCCGTGATCGACCGGGTAGTGCTTCCCGAAAAACTCGACGAAGCCCGGGCTTTCGTAGAACGCCACCTGGAAAAGCACAATGACCAGTACTTTTCGTACTCCGGTGCGCAAGCCGTGGCCGGCTCCCTGATGGAAGAACTCGGCCAACTGCCGGCCTTTGCCGAACTGCTCGGTAAACTGTACGCCCTTGCCACCGGCACCGCCGAGGGAACTACCCCCGTCTACCAGGTGCTCCGGGTGCTCAAAGGAAACACCGGGCGCAAGCAGGCTTTCCGGTTTCACTACGACGCGTACGTGGTTACGGCCGTATTGCCCATCGTAATCCCGTCCGCGGCGGGCGGGCCCTCCGGCGACCTCGTACTCTACCCCCGCCTGCGGCCCATCCGCTCCAACAACCTGGTCAACCTCATTGAGAAGGTTTTTATGCAGAACACCCTGGCGCAGTGGATCATGTCGCGCGAACCCGTATGCCGGCTCCTGCGGGCGAAGGTATATCGCTTGCAGCCGGGGAATCTGTACCTGTTCTGGGGTTACCAGTCGCTGCACGCCAACCAGCCCTGCCGGCCCGAAAGCCTGAGGGCCACGGCGGTTTTTCACCTGGGCAACCCGCACCTGCGCAGCCGCCTGGTCAACCTGATTCAGCAGGTCCGGGTGCGGCGCGAAGCCCGACGACGCGAAAAGTTGAAGGGATAGAAAGTTGTATGGCTGAATGGCTGAATGGCTGAATGGCTATATGGTTGTATGGTTGTATGGTTGGGCTGGCGCACGATTACTTCCCGATCAACAACCATACAACCATACAACCCCCTCAGTTTTTCTCCCCCGGCGGCGGCCCTTCTCCCTTGCCCGCCAACGCCCGTTTGGCCAGGGCTTCCGGGGTAAGGGTGGTGATCAGGCCGGTTTTTACGGCCCGCCACAGGAGCCGCACGAACCCGTCGTCGGCCTCCCGCCGGTAATTGATCTGGCCGATCTTGGGCGGCGTGTCCCCGGAGGGCTTGTTGTTGGACTTGATGAGCAGGTTGCCCAGGAAGGAAAGAAACTTGCGCTTCTTCTTTTTCTCCTTGTGGAACACGGCCAGCTTCAGGTCGTGGTACAGCGCCTTCATGTTGCCCGTCGCCACGCCGTCGCGGACGTTGACGGCAAATACTGCTTTTTCAACCACCCCGCTCTCGATGCGGATGTTTTCGCTGGGCATGAAAAAACGGTTGAATCCACTCGCCTGCATCCGGGCCAGCGTGCCGTTGTACCGGCAGTCGAATGATTCGCCCAGCAGGTCCATGGCCAGCGTCAGTTCCAGCGTGCCTTTGCCCATCAGCCGGCAGTTGCCCGCCACCACGGCCGGGGTTTTCGCCGACATCAGTTGCGGGTCGTTGGTGAGGTTGAGCAGCTGTAGATTTGTGTTTTCCAGCAGCATGTCGCCCGGCTCGTCGGCGCCCGCTTTTTGTTCACTGTACTGGATGGTAGCTTGCCGGCACGCCAGCGTGTCCACGCGGAAGTAGTAGGCAAACTGCCGCACCGCTTCGTTGGGCATCCGCCGGGGCTTGGGGTCGCGGGGCCGGCCCTTGTAGCGGTACACGTTCACCACCGGGCTGGTCAGTTGGATCAGCTCGGCCACGTAGTCGTCGCGCAGGAAGCGTTCGATGTCCAGTTCGCGGGCGGTAATGCGCGGCACGAACACGGCGAACCGGTCGCGGGCGTAGGGGTGGCGGCGGGCAAAAGCATCGTCGGTGATGAGCGTGCGCAGGTCGAGGGAGTCTACCAGCAGCGAGTAGGCGTCGAGGCACCGGACGCGCGCAATGGTGAGGCCGTACTCGCCGTCGGCGGCCCGGTACCGGTAATTGCGGAGGCCAAACCGCACCTGGGCCGCGTACAGCGTGCGGCGCCACGCCTCGGTCCGCGACGAGGAGTCAATGCGGATGTCGCGGCAGGAAACCGAAAGGCTGTCGGCCGTGTGGCGGGCAACCCCTTCCTCGTCAACTGCTTCGTAGTGGAGCTTGCCCCCGTGGATGGCCAGGGTATCGATCACCAGCCCCCCGGCGGCCACCCGGCGCACCAGGACGGGCAGCCGGTCAAAAAAGGGCATCACCAGCGAGTCGGCTTCCGAATCACGTTTCTCGGCCGGCTTCCGGCGGGGCGGCAGCCGCACGTTGCGCTGCACCCGCAACGCGGGATAGTCCACGAAGATTTCGCCCACCCGGATGAGGTCATTGCCCAGGTATTCCCGCCAGCGGATATTGCCCAGCGTCACCACCGGCACCTCCAGCCGCACGCGGGCGTAACTTGCCTCCCCGCCGCTCCGCTGCAACCGTTCGTACGCGGCCGAATCCTGTTCCAGCACCACGCCCCCGGCAATCAGGCGGCCGCGCCAGAACTGAATCTTCAGCTCGTCTATCTTCAGTACGTACAGCCCGTCGGATGCCTTCCGGACGCCCCGTTCCAGCTTTTGCTTCAGGTACGGACCCAGGAAAAGGCTGATGCCCGCTGAAAGGGCCAGCACCAGGACCACCCCGACGCCGGCTACCCAGAGAAGCACCTGCCCAAGCAGGGAAAATGTACGGGACGAGGTTACGGGTGGGGGTTGGATCATGATTGGGTAAGTACAAATACGTATACCGTAAAAGTGGCGCGTAGGTTGGCGAAGGGGAGCCGCCCGGCCTGAAATGGCATCCGGCACAAAAAAAGGGCAGTCCGGAAGACTACCCTTTTTTTGTGAAGAGAGTTTATGAGTTTAAAGTTTATGAGTTCAAAGTAATAACGCTCATAAACTCATAAACTCATAAACTCATAAACTCCCCTAATTAAACCCCGGGTTCTGCGTAAGGCGCTTGTTGTTGTTGATTTCGCGCTCCGGAATGGGGAACAGCAACTGGTTGGCCGTGAAGGTCTTGCCGTAAATGGTGGTGTGGCCCACGAAGTTTTCCCACCCTTTGGTGAGGTCGTTGCGGACCATGCGGGTGCGCACCATGTCGAACCACATTTTGCCCTCGTAGGCCAGTTCGAAGTACCGCTCCGCCCACACGGCCCGCTCAAATTCGGCCTGGCCCGCCGCCGTCGTCTCGGGCAGGTCGGCCCGCTTCCGGATCTGGTTCAGGTACAGGCGCGCATTGGCATTGGGGCCGCCTTCTGCCCGGTTGGACGCTTCGGCGTACAGCAGCATCACGTCGGCCAGGCGGTACACCGTGTAATTGAGGCTGGCCTGGGCGTCGTTGTCAATGGCCTGCTGGTCAAACCACTTGTAGATGTAGTAGCCGCCCAGTTCCAGCTTCTCCCGCCGCGGATCGCCGGCCGGGTAGTCGCTGGGGTGGCCCTTGTAGAAGGTGTAGTAGAACTGTTTTTCGGCCGTCCGCTTGTCGCCGGGTTCGTAGCTCTCCACGAACTCTTTGCGCGGCAGCAGCCCGCCGTATTCGTCGGCGTAACTGGCAATGCCCCGCAGGGTGGGCAGCGTCACCGGCGTAAGGCCGTTGTGGCGGATGGTTTTGGCGTGCTGCACCTGGAAGATGAATTCACCCTTGTTCCGGTTGGCGGGGTTGGTCATGTCGGTGTATTCGGGGAAGAGGCTGAATACGCCGCTGTTGATCACTTCCTGCGACCGCCGGGCCGACTCGGCGTAGTACTGGGGGCCGCCCTGCACGGGGTAGCCGGCGTAGGTCAGGTACACGTCGGCCAGCAGCGATTTGATGAGGCCCATCGAAACCAGGCCCGTTTCGTCGCGCCAGGGCAGGGTGGATTTTTCGGCTTCCAGCAAGTCGGGAATGATGATCTCGTCGTAAATCTCCTTCACCGGCGAACGGGGCGTTTCCACTTCGCTCAGTTGCGTAGCCAGTTCGGTGATTTTGGGTACGTCGCCGAATATGCGCACCAGGTAGAAGTAGTAGAAGGCCCGCATCGTGCGCACTTCAGCCACCATGTTCGTCTTCTCGGCTTCCGTGAGGACCGCAATGCCGGGAATCTTGGTCAGGGCCAGGTTGCACCGGGAAATGCCTTCGTACATGCCCTGCCACCAGTTGTCGATGTAAAAGGCGCGGGCGTCGTACTCCAGGTTGTAGAATTTCCAGGCTTCCGTCTGGGCGTTGCCGTCGGCCTTGCCGGTCATGAATTCCAGGAGCGAGGCATTGTTGCCGCCCCAGCCCCCGCCGCCGTTGTTGAGAACGGTCAACCGGGCGTAGGCCGAGTTGGCAAATGCCCGGGCAATGTCGCGGCTCGACACGTCCGACTGGGTGGTAAGCGTCCCAGTGGGGTCTTCTTCCAGGAAATTGTTGCAGGCGCCGCTCAGCAGCAGCACCCCGCAAAGTATGTAATAACGAAGTTTGTTCATCGTAGTAAGGGTCAGGATGGGAATCAGAATAGATGGTGGCGCCGACGTTGAAGGTGCGGGGCTTGGGATACTGGAAGAACTCAATGTTCTGGACCAAATTATCGACCACGCCATTGGTGCCGCCGCTGAAAGTAAGTGCTTCCGGATCGTAGCCCGAGTAGTCGTGGATCAGGAACAGGTTCTGGGCGCTTACGTAGAAGCGCAGCCGCTGCAACTTGACCCGTTCCAGCACGGCCCCGGGCAGCGAGTAGCCCAGCACGAAGTTCTGCCCGCGGATGAACGAGCCGTTCTCTACCCACCAGTCGTCCATGTGGGTGTCGTAGCCGGCATTGTAGTGCCGGATCTGGGCAATGTAGGTATTCTGGTTATCGGGCCGCCAGGCGTCGAGCACGGTAGCCAGGCTGTTGGCAATGGCCTGGCGGTCTTCCACGGAGTGTTTGGCGGCGTTCACGATGTCGGCGCCGACCACGAAGCGGACGTCAAAGGTGAAATCGAAGTTCCGGAAGTTGAACGTGTTGGAAATGTTCATGGTCCACCTGGGGTACATCCGGCCGATGGGCGTTTCGTCTTTGCCGTCGATCTTGCCGTCTTCGTTCAGGTCGGCCCACTTGAGGTCGCCCGGCAGCCGGTCGTACTGCTTGGCCAGGTCGGCTTCGTCGGTGCCCCACGTGCCCAGGTGTTTGTAGCCCCAGAAGGTGCCGACCGGGTAGCCTACCCGCAGGATGTTGGTCTGACCGAGGAACCAGGGACCGGGGAAAATGTCGTCGTTGTTGACCCCCAGTTTCACTACCTTGTTCTTGAAAGCCGACCAGTTAACGTTGGTACTCCAGCTAAAGCGGGCCGACTCCACGTTGCGGGTGGTCAGGGCAAATTCGAGGCCCTTGTTTTCCACGGCCCCGATGTTGCGGTACACATTGCTCAGGCCCGTCGACCAGGGAATGGGGTGTTGAGCAGCAGGTCGTTGGTGCGCTTGTAGTACACGTCGGCTTCCAGTTCCACCCGGTTGTTGAGTAGCCCCATTTCCAGCCCTACGTCTACCTGGTTGGTCACTTCCCACTTCAGGTCGGGGTTGCCGAAGCTGGTGCGGGTAATGCCGGTTTGGCGGGCGTTGTTGAGCAATACCGTTTCGGTGCCCAGGAACTGGAGGGAGCGGTACATGGGAATCTCCTCGTTGCCCGTTGAGCCGGGGCGCTGGCCCGCAGCTTCAGGAGT